>NZ_LMGK01000026.1 GCF_001427125.1 Pseudomonas sp. Root562 | reverse complement strand
TGGGCGTGCATGCGTTCCGGAGAAGAATTTAATACGGCCAAGCTTTTTAGCGAAAAACATCTCGCGAAAGCTTGACCGTGAACAGAGTATCTACAGGTTTTTTTTGCGTTTGTACCTGAGATGTCTTATGAGAGCCGATATGAAAAACGACAACCTGCGTGCTGACCGCGATGACCTGGATGACCTGGATCGCTTCATCCCTCGCGCCCCGGCCAAACAACGCGGCAACAACCTGGTGATGCAAGTCGCTGCCGGCGTATTTCTCGGCGGTCTGGCCTTGTGGCTGGTGCAACTGGGCGCCACGGCGCTGTATGCCAAACTGATGCTTGGCACGATCACATTCGGCGGCTAGGCCAACTCGGTCGCGCGCTGGCTGGCGGCGTCGTCATAGGCGACGTAAAGCGCTTCGGCAACCTGGCTCTTGATCGCCTTGGTGCTTTCCAGGCCCAGGACGAACCCTTCAGCCTTGCCACCGGCGCGATTCAACTCATCAGAGGTGCTGGCCTGGGTAATTGCGTCGAAGAGTTTTTCGGCGTGCGGACCAACCCCTTTGGGCAGACTGATCTGGGTGATGCTCATGCAGGCACCTCGTGGTTTCGAGGCGTTGTGGAGGTCAAACGAGACATGGCGCGTACCTTTTCGGCGAATGGCCGGCAGCGCGTGTAACCACTTCCGGGCAGCCATGGTAGACCCCGCCAGTGATTCTGGTAACCGCCAATCACCGATAAACCACCGTCCGTCCCCATGAATCGCGGAAGTTATTATCGGGCGCTTGACTTCTCTTTTTGAATCAGTAACATAGGCGCCATTCCGCGATAGCTCAGTTGGTAGAGCAAGTGACTGTTAATCACTGGGTCCCTGGTTCGAGTCCAGGTCGTGGAGCCAGACAAGGTTCGGAGATCAAAATCTCCAGCCATCAAAAAAACCCGCCTTATGGCGGGTTTTTTTGTGCTCGCGTTTCCTGCTCATGCCTGAGACTTCATCGTCTGCTTTGGCAACTCTCCAAACCGCTGCCGATAGTAATTGGCAAACCGCCCCACATGGCCAAAGCCAAATTCCAGCGCCACCTCAGTCACGCTGGAATAGGGCCTCGCCAGCAAGTACTCCCGAGCGGCTTCCAGGCGTAATCCGCGCAAGCGGTCCATAGGGCTTTGACCGTATTCGCGCTGGCACAAGGTATTTAAGCTGCGAATGCTTACCCCGACGGCAACCGCCAATTCTGCCAGCGTAATGCCCTGGGCAAGGTGCTCGCGCATACACGCTTCGATTTTCTGCAGTTGGCGTGTGGGCTGGCGCGGCGACGAGGATTCTTGCTGTGTAATACCACAATGGCTGAGCAGAAACAGCGGCAGGCTCTGCTCCAGATGCTGCAACCAGCGCGAAGGCGTAGCGCTCGCTTCGCCATCGGGTAGATGCTCCAGCAATTCGCTGACCAGTCGAAACCAGCGCATCGCCAGGGGCCGTTGCAGGCGGCTGACCGGCGCCAGCGTGAAGTCCGATGGCAAATCGTCGGCCAGCGCGTTCTGGCTGGCGTCGAGCAATGCCCGTGGCAATTTGAGGATCAGTTGCTCACAGCCCTCCTCCCACACCACACGTGCGTGTTCACGCGGGAACAGAATCGCCACTTCTCCGGGGCTGACGCCATAGCCCATGCCGTCGGACTCAAGGGTGGCACTGCCGCGCAGTGGCATCTGTACCAGCACGAAATCTTCGAAAGGCCGCGGGCGGATCTCCACCTGGCCACCGTAGCGCAACGCATACAGTTCGCAGCTGGCGACCTGGCCGCGATAGAACGCCGTGTCGACACCGCCCCGTGGCCAATCCAGCTCATGCTCCACCAGCGCTTGCCCCATCAAACGCTGGGTTTCCTGCGCCGAACGGCTGGTGAAAACCGGCTCGCGGCACATCAGCGACAAGTTCAGGCCCACGCTGTTGGCGGTGGCGGCGTGTAAAGTCGTCATTTCAAAGCGACCGGTTGCGACGGGCTTCGCTGCGTTGCAAGGTGGCGCTCGGCGTTTCGTTGAACAGCTTGCGGTATTCGCTGGCGAACCGACCCAGATGCGAGAACCCCCAACACATTGCGATCACCGAAATGTTGCGCACCGAGGCGTCTTCGAGGATTTCCTGGCGCACCGCGCCGAGGCGATACTTTTTCAGGTAAGCCATGGGCGAGACGCCGAAGTGTTTGCGAAAGCCTTCGAACAGTTTGAAGCGGGACACGCCTGCTGCCGCCTCGATGTCCTCCAGGTGCATGTCTTCGCGGGCGTTGCTTTCGATGAAATCCTTGGCGCGTATCAAGTAGTACGGCAACTTGGCGCCCAATTGGTCACGCAGTTCAGCACTGTAGTTGTTGGGCTGCGAAAGGATCAGGCCCTTGATCAGCGCGCTTTCGATATCGCGGGTGAAGAACACCTGATTGAACAGATCCTGGCCGCGCTCAAGTTCATCGATGTAGTAACGGGCCAGCCGCCACCAGGAGGCAGAGGCGCCGTTGACCGCGTCCATCACCGGCTCGAACTTCAGCGGCATTTCCAACGGGCGCTGCAGCATGCCTTCCAGGGTCTGTCGCATGGCCATGCGGGTAATCACCACGGAGATCTTGTGGCAGTCACCGGCCATGGTCAGTGACTGGGTTTCGTGGGGGGTGACGATCAGGCCCTGGTCCTGATTGGAGTACAACCGGCGACCGTCCTTGAGCAACTCTTGCTCGCCACGAATCGGCAGGCTGAGGCTGTAGCAATTGAGGTGTTCGGCATCTTCGACGCCGATGGTCACGTCGGTGCCGTATTCCATCCGGCCCAAGGTCGTGGACATGGATTTGAACACATTGGCCTTGTGGTGAAATTGAATCCGGTTCGGCTGGCTGGTCTGCAACTCATGTGGCCCGCAAATGCCGGCCATCCATGCGCGGGCACCGGCCAGGTCGTAGCGATCTATGCGGATATCTCGAAACTGGGCAACATTTGGTTCAGTCATTTCAGTACACCCACGGCAATGGACATCGACACGCTCTTCGGCGCGTATTCTCATTGGATTTGCAAGGGCTGTGCCCAGCCGGCGCGAACAAGCGATATCCGCATTTTTTGGCTAGTAATCGGAAACAATCTGGATATTGAACGCGTTGCGCGTCGTTGATGCACACGGCAACAGTGCCGATAAAGGTCGACGCCAAGGGTAATGCGCTACCCAAGGCGTCACTTCAGCGCACAACCGCGTTCGATTTGAGGGCAGGACGTTACCAAAATTTCCAGGTGTAAGTAGTGATCAGACGGTTCTCCACCCAGTCATTGCCGTGGCTGAATTTGGCGACAACATTGCCGGCTTCCACACCCACGCCCTTGAGCGGACCGCTTTGCACCACATAAGACAGCACCAGGTTACGCTCCTGCTCCGCTGCCTGGCTGAGGTTGTCGCCACGGTCCACCGAAGTACCCTTGAAGTAACGGGTCATGAAGTTCAGGCCCGGTACGCCGAGGGCGGCGAAATCGAAGTCATAACGCAGCTGCCAGGATTTTTCGTTGGGCTTGATGAACCCTACCCGCGACCAGTTCACCAGAAACGGCTGGGGTACATAACCACCCAAAGTCGGAAAGTTGCTGTCGCCGAGCATGCGCTGGTAGCCCACGCCGAATCGATGGCCGCCCTTTTTGAGCGAGGTCATGGCACCGTAGGAGCTGTTATCAATGTTTCCGTACAGGGCCTCGCCATCTTCGTTGTTATTGAAGTAACGCAAGTCGGTCTTCAGCCCATAACCGTCACCCAGATCCGCCAGGTGAGTGATACCCAGATAGTGCTGTTGATAGATGTCTTGCAGTTGCGCGTAGAAGTAGGTGCCGGTCACTGAGGGCGTCAAGGCATAACTGGCGCCGGCGAGGTTCAGACCGTCGCTGCCGTGGCGCACGCCGGAGCCGGTCTGCAGGTACAGTTTTTCGTAATTGGAGGAGTTACGCGCGCCGATTTCCGTCAGGCGTCCGGCGGTCAATGTCAGACGATCGACTTCCTTGGACTCGAGCAAGGCGCCGCGATAGGTCGTGACCAACTGGCGCGAGTCGTCAATGATCACCACTGGCAGAAACGGCCGCAACTCACCGACTTTCAGTTCGGTTTTTGAATAGCGCATTTTCAGCGTCACACCGCCACGGCCATATTCATCGGCCTGCTCCTGACGACTCTGGCTGTACGGGATGATGGTGTCATCGCCACGCCCGCCACCGCCGTCCAGTCGAAAGGCATACTGCGCCTCTGCATCGAGGCCGAACTGCAGCGGGCCATCGGTATAGCCGGAGGCAAAACGCAGGTCGAAACCCTGGGTCCAACTGCCCACTCGCGAATGGGGCGGGTTGTTCTCCTTGTAATCCCGATCAAGGTAAAAGTTGCGGGTACCCAACGTCAGCTTGCTGTCACTGACTACATCTGCCTGTGCCAACAATGGCGTCAACAAGCCAACTGTTTGAACCCCCCGAACTAACCACGCTTTATGCAACATATTATTTCTTCCCCCTGCCGCTTATATAGCAACACATGAATAGAAGGCACTTCGGGTACAGAACCCAGGGCCATGAGCAATGGCAGTTTTAGTGACCTGAAGCGAGACACTCTGGTGGTGCTTCGATTGAAATTAAGCCGTAACAAGTTCATCAGCGGCTATCCCGTTACTGAACGACAAATAGCCGTTTGCTCAGCCAGCGATCGCGATGAAAGCCCGTGTTTACGGGGATTTATCGTCAACAGCTGCGTATCAGGGCTTATTTTCCGGATGGGTTTCCACTAATAAGCGGATAGACCCTGCCGGCCACCCCGTCATTAAATGAAGGCACGAATTAGCCCATTGGCCGAGGACTGGGAAATGACAACTGCACGAAGTGTCGAACAGTGGAAAAGTTATATCGAAAGTTGCCTGGACTTCCGCCCGCAAGACGGTGTTTATCGCATTGCCCGCGATATGTTTACCGATCCGGAATTGTTCGATCTGGAAATGGAACTGATTTTCGAGAAGAACTGGATCTATGCCTGTCACGAAAGCGAGATCGCCAATAACCATGACTTCATGACGATGCGGGCCGGTCGCCAGCCACTGATCATTACCCGTGACGGTGAGGGTCGCCTCAACGCCCTGATCAACGCCTGCCAGCACCGCGGCACCACCCTCACCCGCGTCGGCAAGGGCAACCAGTCAACCTTCACCTGCCCCTTCCATGCCTGGTGCTACAAAAGCGACGGGCGCCTGGTGAAGGTCAAGGCGCCGGGCGAGTATCCCGAAGGTTTCGACAAGGCCACCCGCGGCCTGAAAAAAGCCCGTATCGAAAGCTACAACGGCTTTGTGTTCGTCAGCCTCAACGTAGAGGGCACCGATACCCTGGAAGACTTCCTCGGTGACGCCAAGGTGTTCTTCGACATGATGGTGGCGCAGTCGCCGACCGGTCAGCTCGAAGTCCTGCCGGGCAAGTCGGCCTACACCTACGACGGTAACTGGAAACTGCAGAACGAGAACGGCCTGGACGGCTATCACGTCAGCACCGTTCACTACAACTACGTAGCCACCGTTCAGCACCGCCAACAGGTCAATGCCGAGAAAGGCCTGACCGCGAGCGACACCCTGGACTACAGCAAGTTGGGCGCAGGCGACAAGGAAACCGATGACGGCTGGTTCGCCTTCCACAATGGCCACAGCGTGCTGTTCAGCGACATGCCCAACCCGGCCGTGCGCCCGGGTTATGCCAGCATCATGCCGCGCCTGATCCAGGAACACGGCCAGGGCAAGGCCGAGTGGATGATGCACCGCCTGCGCAACCTCAACGTCTACCCGAGCATGTTCTTCCTCGACCAGATCAGCTCGCAGCTGCGGATCATCCGCCCGCTGGCCTGGAACAAGACAGAAATCAACAGCTTCTGCCTGGGCGTCGTCGGCGAGTCGGATGCGGATCGGGAAAACCGCATTCGTCAGTTCGAAGACTTCTTCAATGTGTCCGGCATGGGCACCCCCGACGACCTGGTGGAGTTCCGTGAAGCCCAGCGTGGTTTCCAGGCGCGCCTGGAGCGCTGGAGCGATATTTCCCGCGGCCAGGGCAAGTGGGTCGAAGGCCCGACTCGCAACAGCGAGACCATTGGCATCGCACCGGCACTGACCGGCACCGAATTCACCCATGAAGGCCTGTACGTCAATCAGCACGCCAACTGGCAGCGCTTTTTGCTTGAGGGCCTGGCGCGCAAGGCTGCCGAACAACAACCGTTGAAACTGCGTGAGGTGTGAAGATGAATTCGCAACTGCAATACCGCGTCGAGCAATTTCTTTACCGTAAAGCCGAAGCCTGCGATGCCCAGGACTGGGACACCTACCTGGCCATGTTCAGCGACGACAGCGAATTCCATCTGCCGCAATGGGATTCGGAACATGTCTACACCACCGACCCGAAAAAAGGCATGTCGCTGATCTATTACCCCAACCGGGGCGGCCTGGAAGACCGGGTGTTCCGTATTCGCACCGGCAAGGCGGCGTCGACCATCCCGATGCCGCGCACCCTGCACCTGATCAGCAATGTGCGCATCGCGTCGCTGCAGGACGATGAGCTGGAAGTGCGCGTCAACTGGAACACCCTCTACTACCGCATGCAGACCGCCGAACAGTTCTTCGGCCACGCCACGTATCGTCTGCGCCCCGACGGCGAGAGCTGGAAAATCGCCCGCAAACATGTGGTTCTGCTCAACGACACGATCAACTCCGTGCTCGATTTCTACCATCTCTGAACCCTGCGGATTAACGCTCATGACGTACAAGGTCGCCTTCAGTTTCGCCGACGGCAAAACACTCTTCTGCAACGTGCAGAACAATGAAATCCTGCTCGACGCGGCCCTGCGCAGTGGAATCAAGATTCCGTTGGACTGCCGCGAAGGGGTTTGCGCGACCTGCCAGGGCCGCTGTGAATCCGGGCAGTACACCCAGGATTATGTGGACGATGAAGCCTTGTCCGCCAGCGACCTGGCAGAGCGCAAAATGCTGACCTGCCAGACGCGCGTGCAGTCGGACGCGGCTTTCTATTTCGATTTCGATTCCAGCCTCTGCGGCAGCAACGGCCCGAGCAACCTGCATGGCACTGTGAGCGAGGTGCGGCAAGTCTCCCCGACCACCGCCATCGTGCATGTGGAAGTCGGCGCAGCGGGCGCGGCGCTGGACTATCTGCCGGGACAGTACGCTCGCCTGAAAGTACCGGGTACCGAACATCGGCGCTCGTATTCCTTTGCCTGCGCGCCGGGCAGCAGCAACTTGCAGTTCCTCATCCGACTGCTGCCCAGCGGCGTGATGACCGACTACGTGCGCGATCGCTGCCAGGTCGGCGACGTGATTCACATGGAGGCGCCGCTGGGTGCCTTCTACTTGCGCCATGTCGACCGGCCACTGGTGATGGTAGCCGGCGGCACCGGGTTGTCGGCATTCCTCGGGATGCTCGATCAGATCGCCGCGCAGCAAGGCTGCGGCCACCCGGTGCACCTGTACTACGGCGTGCGCGAGGCCGCGGACCTGTGCGAGGTTTCGCGCATCGAAGCCTATACCGCACGAATCCCGGGATTCCGTTTTACGCCGGTGGTCAGCAACCCCGCCCCCGACTGGCCGGGCAAGACCGGTTACATCGCCGAACACCTCGAATTGGCCGAACTGCGTGACCAGCCATTTGACCTGTACCTGTGCGGCCCGCCGCCGATGGTCGAGTCGATCAAGGACTGGCGCCAGCACCACGGCCTGGACCACAGCCGTCTTTACCTGGAGAAGTTCACCGAGAGCAACAGCTGACGCAGCACCCATAACAACAATCAATCGGCCCGACCGAACACCGAATCACTGCCCTCATCGACATCTACCGTGCGTTGGCACGACCTACTTCATAGGCCGCCTCATGAAAAACCTGGTATTGCGTGCATGTCTGGCAACCTCCCTCTGCGCAGCGACGGCTGCCCAGGCCGTGGAGCCTGTCCGAATCGGCTTCATCACCACCCTCTCCACCCCCGCCGGCTACCTGGGCGAAGACTCGCGAGACGGCTTCCAGCTGGCGATCGATCAGGAAGGCGGCAAGCTCGGCGGCGTGCCGGTGCAACTCATCGTGGAAGATGACGGCCTGCAACCGGCCAAGGCCAAGCAGATCGCCGACCGCATGAGCCTGGACGGCATTTCGCTGTATACCGGGGTGATTTTTTCCAACGTGCTGGCGGCCGTGATCAACACCGCCACCAAGGACGCCTTCTACGTCAGCAACAACACTGCGCCCTCGACCCTGGCCGGTGAAAAATGCATGGCCAATTACTTCGTCGGCTCCTACCAGAACGACACCCCGCACGAAATGGCCGGTGTCGCTGCCAACGAGCTGGGCTACAAGAAGATGGTGATTCTGGCGCCCAACTATCAGGGCGGTCGGGACGCTTTGGCCGGCTTCAAGCGCACCTTCAAGGGCGAAGTGACCGAGATCTACACCAAGCTCAACCAGCTGGATTTTTCGGTGGAACTGGCGCGCGTGCGTGCACTGACACCGGATGCGATCTTCCAGTTTCATCCGGGTGGTGGCGGCATCAACTTCGCCAAGCAATACGGCGGCTCGGGCCTGTCGGCGCAAATCCCGATGGTGGTGCCAGTGTTCTCCATGGATGAACGCATGCTCGCCGCCGTTGGCGATGTGGCCAAGGGCACCAACGTCGTCACCCTCTGGAACCCGCAATCGGACAACCCGGCCAACCAGGCCTTCGTCAAGGCCTTCACCGAGAAATACAAGCGCGCCCCGACGGTGTATGCCGCCCAGACCTACGACACGGCACGGCTGATCGGCGCCGCCCTGAAAACTTCCCAGGGCAATCTGAAAGACCAGCCGGCTTTCCGCGCGGCGATGAAGAACGTCCAGTTCGATTCCATTCGCGGTGACTTCAGCTTCGCCCAGAACCAGCACCCGGTGATCGACTGGTACCTGCTGCAAGTGCAGGCCGGTGCCGACGGCAAGCTGGTGGAAGTGCCGATCAGGACCCTGGCGACCCGCCACGTCGACAGCTACGCCGCTCAATGCTCGATCTGACCGGCACCTGAGCCCTGTCCTCGCCCTGCAGCACAGCTGCGGGGCGTTTTCGTGAGGAACGCAGTCATGTTATTGCTCGAACAGATTCTCAACGGCCTGCAATACAGCGCCTTGCTGTTTTTGCTGGCCTCAGGCCTGACCCTGATTTTCGGCATCATGGGCGTGATCAATCTGGCCCACGGTGCTTTCTATATGGTCGGCGCGTTCTGTGCTGCCTACACCGCCATGGCCACCGGCTCGTTCTGGCTGGGTGGCCTGGCCGCGCTGATCGGCTCGGCCTGTTACGGTGCGCTGATCGAAACTTCGATCATGCGCCGCCTCTACAATCGCGATCACCTGGATCAGGTACTGGCGACATTGGCCGTGGTGTTTTTCAGCAACGAACTGCTGACCCTGATCTTCGGCCGCAGCCCACCGGCGATGCCCACACCCGAGTGGTATTCAAGTTTTGTCGAAGTGCTGCCGGGGCTGATGTACCCGGTCAGCCGGCTGCTGTTCATCGCCGCAGGGCTGGTAGTGGCTGTCGGCATGTGGCTGCTGATCAACCACACGCGCCTGGGCATGCTGATTCGCGCCGGTGCCGACGACCACGAAATGGTCGGCGCGCTGGGCGTCAACATCGCCCGGCTGTACACCCTGGTGTTCGTATTCGGCTGCGTACTGTGCGGCCTGGCCGGTTTCATGGCCGCACCGCTTCTGTCGGTGGAAATCGGCATGGGTGAAAAGATCCTGATCACCACCTTCGTGGTCATCGTCGTCGGCGGTGTCGGCTCGGTGCGCGGTGCGTTGGTGGGGGCGTTACTGATCGGCATGGTCGACAGCCTCGGCCGTGCCTACATTCCGCCGCTGCTGGACCAGCTGTTACCCAGCGAAACCAGCGGCACCCTGAGCGCCGGGCTGATTTCCGCCAGCGCCTACATCGTCATGGCCCTGGTGCTGCTGGTGCGCCCACGCGGCCTGCTGCCGGCCCGCGCCTGAGGAGAACGCTATGTCACCACGCCTCATCATCGACCTCGCGTGCCTGGCGACATTCGCCTGCATGCCGCTGCTGGCTCACTGGTTGCACGAACCTTACCTGGTCAGCTTCTTCACCCGCCTTGCCATCTACGGCATGGCGGCCATCAGCCTGGACCTGCTGATCGGCTACGGCGCCATGGTCAGCTTCGGCCATGCCGCGTTCTTCGGCCTGGGCGGTTACATTGTTGGCATCGTTGCTTTTCATACTTCGCAAGGCATGCCGTTGTGGGGCTGGGAAGGCAGCAACAGTGCGCTGGTGGTGTGGCCCCTGGCCTTACTGGTCTGCGCGCTGCTCTCGCTGCTGGTGGGTTATCTGTCGCTGCGCACCAGTGGCGTGCAGTTCATCATGATCACACTGGCGTTCGGCCAGATGCTCTACTTCGTGCTCGGTTCGCTGTCGTTGTACGGCGGCGACGACGGCATTCTGCTTAACGAGCGCAATACCTTCGGCGCGCTGGATCTGGGTGACGCCAACCACTTCTACTACCTGTGCGTGGCCTTGCTGGCCGGCTGGTTGCTGCTGTGCCGGCGACTGGTCAATTCACGTTTCGGTTTTGTGTTGCGCGGGCTCAAGCAAAGCGAGCGGCGCAGCGTCAGCCTGGGCCTCAAACCCTTGCGCTATCGCCTGACGGCGTTTGTGATCGCCGGCACCGGCGGTGGCCTGGCGGGGATTTTGTGGGCTAACTACGCGTTATTCGTGAGCCCCGACATGGGCGCCTGGCACAAGTCCGGCGAGCTGATGGCAATGGTGATCCTCGGTGGCGTCGGCACCCTGCTCGGCCCACTGCTGGGCGCGGCCACTTACCTGGGACTTGAACAGGTGCTGAGCCAGTGGACCGAGCACTGGATGCTGATCTTCGGGCCTCTGCTTTTGCTGGTGGTGCTGTTCGGCAAGAAAGGCGTCTACGGATTGCTGCTGAGTCTGTTGCAGCGCAAACCGAAGAGAGTTGCCATCAAACCGAACGCCGCTGTGGAGGCACGCCCATGAGCGCACAACTATCGATTCATGATCTGCACAAGGCCTTCGGCGCGGTGAAGGCCACTAACGGCGCCAGCCTTGAACTGGCCAAGGGCGAGTTGCACGCCATCATTGGCCCCAACGGCGCCGGTAAATCCACGCTGATCGCGCAGATCGCCGGGGAGATTTTTCCCGACCAGGGCCAGATTCACCTCAATGGCCAGGACATTACCCGCGTGCCGGCCTGGCAGCGGCCGCGCCTGGGATTGGCGCGGGCCTTCCAGGTCAGCCAGCTGTATACCGAGTTCACCCTGCTGGAAAACGTCGCCCTGGCCATCGCTGCCCGCGACGGCAAGGCGTTCGGCATGTGGCGTCCGCTGAGCCGCGACACCCGCCTGCTGGAACCGGCGCAGGGCTACTTGCAACAGGTGGGCCTGGGTCTTCGCGCGCAAGACCCGGTCCACGAACTGTCCCACGGCGAACGGCGGCAACTGGAGATCGCACTCGCACTGGCCCAGGAAGCTTCGGTGCTATTGCTTGATGAACCGATGGCCGGGATGGGGGCCGACGAATCTGCGCGCATGACTGAGCTGCTGCACAGCCTCAAGGGCCGGTACGCGATCCTGCTGGTCGAACACGACATGGACGCGGTATTCGCCCTCGCCGACCGCATCACGGTGCTGGTGTATGGCCAGACGGTGCTGACCGGCAGCGTCGAGCAAGTGCGCAATGACCCGCAAGTACGGGCCGCTTACCTGGGAGAAGAACATGCTTGAGGTTCAAGGTTTGAAAGCGGGCTACGGCTTGAGCCAGGTGTTGTTCGACATGCACCTGAGCATCGAGCAGGGCCAGGTGGTGTCGCTGATCGGCCGCAACGGCATGGGCAAGACCACCACGGTCAAGTCGATCATGGGATTGCTCAAGCCCAGTGCCGGCAGCATCCGCATCAACGGCACGGAAATGCGTGGAGCTGCGCCCTATCGCATCGCCAAGGCCGGCCTGGGCCTGGTGCCGGAGGGTCGCCGCGCGTTCGGAACCTTGAGCGTGCGGGAAAATCTGCTGGCCACCGCTACGCGGGGCAAGTGGGATCTGGCGCGGGTCTATGAACTGTTCCCGCGCTTGCTGGAGCGCCAGGACCAACTGTCACGCACCCTGTCGGGCGGCGAGCAGCAGATGCTGGTAGTCGGCCGCGCGTTGTTGACCAACCCCAACCTGCTGATTCTCGACGAAGCCACTGAAGGCCTGGCACCGATCATTCGCGAGCAGATCTGGAGTTGCCTGGCCACCCTCAAGGCCGAGGGCGAGACGATTCTGGTGATCGACAAGAACCTCAAGGAAATGGCGCGGGTGGTCGACCGTCATCACATCATCGAGAAGGGACGACAGGTCTGGGACGGCACACCGCTGGAACTGGCGGCGCAACCCGAACTGTCACAACGCTACCTGGGAGTGTGAGCGGACATGGACCTCGATCAGGCTTACAACAACGTCGCCGCCGTGGGTAATTTTCCACAGATCATGCAGGGCTTTCGTCAACGCAGTGCCCAGACCTACAAGCGCCATGCCTGGCAGCGTGACCTGGCGTATGGCGATGCCATACGCGAGCGATTCGACTGGTACGCCCAGGCGAATGCCGGGGCGCCGACACTGCTGTTCATTCACGGCGGTTACTGGCAGGCCTCGGACAAGGAAGACTACGCCTTTATCGCAGAAGGCCTGATCGAGGCCGGCTGCAATGTCGGGTTGCTGGAGTACACCCTGGCGCCCGAGGCAAGCATGGGCACCATCGTCGGCCAGATCGGCAAGGCTCTGGACTACCTGTTGGCGCATCGCGAATTTTTCAACATCGGCCAGCAGGTGGTGCTGTGCGGGCACTCGGCGGGTGGCCACCTGACTGCGTTGCATCGCCGGCATCCGCTGGTGACCCTGGCCATGCCGATCAGCGGCCTGATGGAGCTGGAACCCATCAGCCGTTGCTGGCTGAACGACAAGCTGCAACTGAGCGACGAAGACATCCAGCGCTATAGCCCGCAAAGGCTGATCGGCGATGGCGCACCGCTGCTGCTGACCGTGGGCGCAGATGAGTTGCCGGAGTTGATACGCCATTCCCGCGAGTACGCCAGTGCCTGTCGCGAGGCCGGGCAGGCCGTGAGCCTGGTCGAGCTTGCAGGGTGTCATCACTTTGCAGTGCTGGACGATCTGGCGAAGGCTGAGGGTGAACACTTGCGGGTTTTACTTGAGTTCCTGAACCGGTAGGAGCGGGCCTCGCTCCTGCAACAATCACTCTCGCCAGAAGTGGATACCGGTTTGCCGTTTGCGGCTTTTTTGACCCTCTGAGGCTTCATACAGTGGCTACGAATTCAGACAGGAATTGCGTATGTCCAGCCTCTCGCTCAGGGTCCAACAGATCGAGCCTCTGACCCCAAGAATCCGCCGCGTGCTGCTGGTGTCCAGCAACGCCCAGCCTTTGCCCGGCTTCACCGCCGGGGCGCACCTTGAGTTGCATGTCCCTGGCAGTCGCGCTCAACGCCGAGCCTATTCGCTGGTCAACCTGCCCGATGGTGCACACTACGAAATCGCCGTTCAGCTCGAAGAGTCGAGCACAGGTGGATCGCGTTGGGTGCACTCGCTCAAGGTCGGCGATGAACTGCTGGCCGAGGCGCCACGCAACCACTTCCCATTGTGTGAAGCCACCGAGCATGCCCTGCTGATCGCCGGGGGCATCGGTATCACGCCGATGCTCAGCATGGCCCGGTCACTGCAAGCAGCGGGCAAGTCCTTCACCCTGCATTACGCCGGTCGCGACGAAACGCAGATGGCCTATCTGCCAGAAGCTCGCGCCTGCCTCGACCACCATTGCTGGATCAGCGGCGGCGACCCGCAAAAGCGCTTGCCTGCCGCCGCGATCCTTGCCGCGCCAAGACCCGGCCTGCACCTCTATATCTGCGGCCCCACTGCGCTGCTCAACAGCGTGCTGGCCTGCGCTCGCGAACAGGGCTGGGCAGAAGATCACCTGCACTACGAACTGTTCAGCGGCGCTTTGGAAATGGCCGGCGATCAAGGCTTTGAAGTGCACCTGCGCGAAAGCGGCGTGAACCTGCAGGTGGCCGCCGGGCAAAGCGTGCTGGACGCCATGCTCCAGGCCGGCCTGGATCCGATGTTCGATTGCCGACGAGGTGACTGCGGGGTGTGCGTCGCCCAGGTCATCGACGGTCAGCCCGACCACCGTGACATCTGCCTGTCGGAGCGCGAACGCGCCACCGGCAGTTTCTGCACCTGTGTCTCCCGTGCCAGCAGCGCGCTGCTGGTGCTCGATCTGTGACAAGCCGAGGACATCCCGTGATACCGACCAACGAGCAAATTGCTGCCTTGATTCGCGAGGACAGCGTACACAAGAGCGTCTACACCGATCCGACCCTGTTCAAGCTGGAAATGGAGCGCATCTACGGCAACGCCTGGATCTACGTTGGCCATGAAAGTCAGGTGAAAAACCCCGGCGATTACCACACCACGCGCATCGGCGATCAGGACGTGATCATGGTGCGCGGCGCCAACCAGCAAGTCAGCGTGCTGTACAACCGCTGCCCGCACAAGGGCGCCAAACTGGTCGCCGACGGTGACGGCAGTGTCGGCAAATTCTTCCGCTGCCCGTACCACGCCTGGACCTTCAAACTCGACGGCCAACATTTGTCGGCACCGCTCAAAAGTGGATTCGAAGGCACTTGCTACGACCCCAAGCACCCGGATTTTTCCATGGTCAGCGTTGCCCGCGTCGAGACCTATCGCGGCTTCGTGTTCGCCAGCCAGGCAGCGTTCGGACCGGACTTGAAATCTTTCCTGGGCGGCGTCATCACCTCCATCGACAACCTCTGTGACCGCTCACCGATCGGTGAAGTCGAGGTCGCAGGCGGCATCTTCCGTGTTCAGCAGCGTTCCAACTGGAAGGTGTTCTACGAGAACCTGCACGACACCATGCATGCCCGCGTGACCCACGAATCGTCGGTAGACGCGGCGCGTGGCGAAGCCGAAGCCATCGGTGAAATGCCCTTCGAGTTGCTGATCATGGACGGCAACGGCGAACCCTACGACTTCTGGGAAAAACTCGAACTGCGCGCCTACCACAACGGCCACGGCTACATGGAAGCGATCTTCGACCCGGCCGCCGCCGAGCGCGACGAGGTCTCCCGCGCTCACTTCGAATGCCTGAGCCAAGCCTACGGCGAGCAGCGCGCCAAGGAAATTCTGGGCATGAACCGCCACAACACGGTGATTTACGGCAGCGGATCGCCGCACACGGTGTTCATGCAATTCCGGGTCATCCGCCCCATCGCCGTGGACCAGACCATGGTCGAGATCCAGACCTTCCGCTGCAAGGGTGCTCCGGATGCCGTGTTCGACCGCGCGCTGACCTACGCCAACGTCATCAACTCGCCCTCCTCCAACGTGATGCCCGACGACGTCGAAGTCTATGCCCGCTGTCAGGAAGGCAACATGACCCGCGGTGGCGAGTGGATCAGCATGCACCGCTACGCGGGCACCGATAAGCCGCTGGAAGACGGAGCAGTGTCCACCAACGGCACCAGCGAACTGCCGATGCGCAACCAGTTCGCCGCCTGGAAACAGTTCATGACCGCCACCCTGATCGCCAAGGAGAGCACCCATGCTGCTTGACCGCCGAATCGACGTCGACACCCGCCAGTTGACTCCCGCCCAGGTTCCCGTCGAAACCCTGCGCCAGCTCGAACAGTTTCTTTACCAAGAGGCACGTCTGCTCGATGAGCGGCGTTTCTGGGAGTGGGACAAGCTGTTCACCGACACCGGCATGTACTGGGTGCCGCACAAGCACGAGCAAGCCAACCCGTTCGACCATATCTCGCTGTTCTGGGAAAACCGCATGCTGCGCGAGGTGCGGATCCGCCGCGTGGAAAACGCCCGCAATTGGTCGCAGCAACCGCAGACGCAAACCGCGCACCTGGTCGGCAACGTGATGGTTGAAGGTCTAGATGCCCAGGGCCTGCTGGTGGTCAGCGCCAGCTTCCAGTACAGCGAATGGCGTCTGGAGCAACGCCAGCTCGCCGGTCGCTACACCTATAAATTGGCCGCCCGGGAAAGCGGCGGCTGGCAGATCCAGCTCAAGCGCGTGGACCTCATCAACTGCAACGATGTGTTCGCCAATCTTGAGGTATTCGTGTGATGAACGCGCCGATGCTGATCGCCCTGCATTATCAGAACGACGTATTGCATCCCGAAGGCAAGATTCAGGTCGGGCTGGGCGCCGATGACGGCGTGCGTGCTGAGCTGCTCGACGCTGCCGGCCGACTGCTCGCCGGCGCACGCGCCAAGGGCTGGCCAATCGTTCACGTGCGTGTGGCGTTCCGACCGGACTACGCCGACCTGATCCAGAACGCGCCGATATTGCGCACGGTCGCCACCCTTGGCGCCGTCCGGGAAGGCAGTTGGGGCGCGGAATTCCTCGGCGCTCTGGCCCCCCTCAACAGCCGCCGTGAGTTCGTTGTCACCCATCAGCGGATCAATGCGTTTTATGGCTCGCCGCTTGAAACCGTGGTGCGCCAATTCAATCCCTCGCACCTTTTGATAGCCGGCGTGGCGACCCACTCGGTGGTGGAAAGTACGGTGCGCCATGCGGTGGATTGCGGTTTCGAGGTGACGGTCGCAGCGGATGCCTGCGCCAGCGCAGACAGCGGCGCACACGCGGCATCGCTGGCGAGCATGGCGCTGATCGCCCGAATCCGTCAGGTCAATGAAGCTCTGGAGGACTTGTCATGATGCTCGAAGGCAAAGTGGCGATTGTGACCGGCAGCACCCAGGGTCTGGGCCTGGACATTGCTCGGCAGCTGTCGACCGAGGGTGCACGGGTGATGCTGGTGGGGCGCAACGCCGACAGTGGCCAGGCACTGGCGCAGGAACTCGATTGCGGATTTTCGGCATGTGATGTGGAGCGCGACGAGGACATCGACGCGTGCATCGCGGCCACGCTGGCCCGTTTCGGCCGGCTCGACATACTGGTCAATAACGCTTGCCTGTACGCCGATCAAGGCCTGGCCTCGAACCGCGCACAGTGGCTGAAAACCCTGAACGTCAATCTGGTGTCGGCGGCGATCTTTACCCAGAAGGCCGCCGTGCATCTGCCCAGCGGTGGCGTGGTGATCAACATCGGCAGCACCGGTGGCAAGTTCGGCGCGGCCGGGCGCGCGCTCTACCCCGCCTCCAAAGCCGGCATCCTGCAACTGACAAAAAACCTGGCAATGACCCTGGCTCCGGAACAAATCCGGGTGCTGAGTGTGTCACCTGCCTGGACCTGGTCGCCCAGCGTCGCCGAACTGAGCGACAACGACCCGCAGCTGGCCGATCGGGTCGGGGCACCTTTTCACCCGCTCGGCCGCATCGGTCGCGGCCATGAGATAGCTAGCGTCGTGGCCTTTCTATGCAGCACCGGTGCCGGTTGGATGACCGGTGTCGATGTACCGGTGGACGGCGGCTTTTCGATTCTCGGACCAGACCGTGGCGTGTCGCCGCGCGCGTGGTTCCAACAACACCGTGACAGCCAATAACTCCTGATAACCGAATGAGGTAGATGACATGGGCAAGATGATTGAGATCCGGGCAACGGACAGCTGCGCCACGTTCAGCGGTTACCTGGCCTTGCCGGCCAGCGGCAAAGGCCCCGGCGTGGTAATCGGCCAGGAGATTTTCGGGATCAACGCCAACATGCGCGCAGTGGCCGATTTCTATGCCGAGGAAGGCTATGTGGCGTTGGTGCCAGACCTGTTCTGGCGCCTGCAACCGGACGTTGACCTGGGCTACACCGAAGCGGATTTCGCCGTGGCCATCGACCTGTTCCAGCGCCTGGACGTGGACAAGGCCGTCAATGACATCGACGCCAGTTTCAACACCCTGCGCGCACTGCCTGAAGTCGAAGACACGGGCCTGGGTTATGTCGGCTTCTGCATGGGGGGCAAACTGGCCTGGCTGACTGCAACGCGCACCGACGTGGCCTGTGCCGTCGGCTACTACGGCATGGGTATCGAGCACCTGCTGCACGAATCGGAAAACCTCAAGGGCCGGCTGGTCCTGCATTTTGCCGAAAACGATGGCTATTGCGACGCCAGTGCCCGCGCCCAAATCAGCCAGCACCTGGCAGCCAATGCCAAAGCCGAAGTCTACGTGTACCCAGGCGTCGACCACGCTTTCGCCCGGGCCGGCAGCTCACACTACGACAAGCCGTCCTCGCTGATGGCCCATGAACGCAGCATCGCCGCTCTCAAGCGCGAGATCGGCCCACACTTCAATCTGTCGGCCCTGTGGGACGAACACATCCGCCACGAGTTCGAGACCCGCGACGTACCTGCCACAATGGCGACCATGGTCGCCGAGCCCTACGTCAACCATATTCCCACCATGACCGGCGGCGTCGGCGCCAAGGAACTCAGCCGTTTCTACCAACACCATTTTGTCCACGGCAATCCAGCGGACATGAAGCTCATCCCTATCTCGCGCACCATTGGCGCATTGCAGATCGTCGATGAATTCATCATGTGCTTCACCCACAGCAGCGAAATCGACTGGATGCTGCCCAACGTGGCTCCGACCGGAAAGTACGTCGAGATTCCGATGTTGGGGGTGATCAAGTTTCGAGGGGACAAGCTCTACCACGAGCATATCTACTGGGACCAAGCCAGCGTGCTGGTGCAAATCGGCTTGTTGAACCCTGAAGGGCTGCCGGTGGCCGGAGTGGAAACGGCGAGAAAGCTCTTGGATGAACAACTGCCGTCGAATACGTTGATGGGGCGCTGGACGCAAAGCGGGCAATAGAAACCGACAATGAAAAGGCCGATCTGTCATTCAACAGATCGGCCTTTTTTCATTCACTCAACCGTCAGACATGCTCACTGGCTTTCGCAAGCGTTGCCCGTGGCTCGCCATGCCCGTGGTCCGCCTCGACCACCGGAATCTCCTTGCCATCACAGTCGTGCAGTTTGCCGTCGCTGAAGTAATCACCCTCACGCAGCGCCGCCAGATCCTGATAACGCAGAACCCGCTCAGTACCCGCTGCAAATACCGACTGCTGATCGGAGTTACCGGCAGTAAGGTGGTTGAAGGTCAGGTTGAGTACGATCGCCATGATCGCCGAAGAGCTGATGCCCGAATGGAAGATCGTGGCGAACCAGCTTGGGAAGTGGTCGTAGAAGTTCGGTGCAGCGATCGGGATCATGCCGAAGCCGATGGAAGTGGCGACGATGATCAGGTTGACGTTGTTGCGGTAATCGACTTTGGACAGTGTACGAATGCCGCTGGCTGCCACGGTGCCGAACAGCACAATACCGGCGCCCCCCAGGACAGACGTCGGCACGGCGGCGATGACCCGCCCCATGAACGGCAACAGGCCAAGGATCACCAGGAACAGGCCGCCTGTGGCCACCACGTAGCGACTTTTGATTCCCGTCACCGCCACCAGCCCGACGTTCTGGGCGAAGGCGCTTTGGGTGAAAGAGCCGAAGATAGGCGCGATCATGCTCGACAGCATGTCAGCGCGCAGGCCATTGCCCAGACGCTTGGAGTCGACCTTGGTGTCGATAATTTCACCGACAGCCAGGATATCCGCCGAGGTTTCCACCAAGGTCACCATGACCACGATGCACATCGACAGGATCGCCGCGAAGTGGAAGGTCGGCATGCCGAAATGGAACGGGGTCGGGAAGCCGAACATCGGACCCTCGCTGACGGATGAGAAATCCGCCATGCCCAGGAACACCGCGACCACCGTACCGATAACCATTGCCAGCAGGATCGAGAGACGGGAGATGGTCGCGCTGCCGATCTTGCTCAGCAACAGCACCAGCACCAGCGTCATTGCGGCCAGGCCGATGTTGGCCATACTGCCGAACTCTGGGGAATGGCTGTTACCGCCCATGGCCCAGCGTGCGGCCACCGGCATCAACGTCAGGCCGATGGTGGTGATCACAATGCCCGTGACCAGGGGCGGGAAAAACTTGGTGATTCGTGAGAACACCGGCGTTATCAGCAATCCAATCAGGGACGCCGCTATCACCGCGCCCAGAATCGATTGAAACCCGCCCTCGCCGCCGCTGCTGACAATCGCCACCATGGTCGCGACACCCGAGAACGAAACACCCTGTACCAGCGGCAACTGACAACCGAAAAACGGCAGACCCAGGGTTTGCAGCAACGTGGCCAGCCCCCCCGCGAACAATGAAGCAGCAATCAACAAACCGATGTCCGCCGGCGACAGCCCGGCAGCCTGGCCGATGATCAAAGGCACCGCGACGATGCCACCGTACATGGTCAGAACATGTTGCAGGCCGTAAGCCATATTCGCGCCGATCCCGAGGTTTTCGTCTTCGGGCCGTTGGTGTGAAACATGGGGCGTTTTCATGTTAGGGGGTTCCCTGGTTTTTGTTATGCGCACACTGTATGCAAGACTCAGGACAAATGTCTATAGAGTTGTATACAACTTGCCCGTCAAAATATGAACGAGCAGTCATGCAGACTGTGTGCCACCGCGCTCCTGCCTCTCCTAATTCCTTGAAATACATCCAGCCGAGCCATTCTCCTGCGCCCACTAGTCTTTTGAATGCATGGCGACGATCGGTCGACACCGCCTCCTTCCATATACATATAAAGTATGCATAATGAAGTCATTCGAAATTCAGTACCACAAGGCAAAGAACGCAGCCAACAAGCTCAAGCACCAAGGCATCAGCCTCGCCGAGGCTGAACCGGTTTTCCATGACGAGCGCGCTCTGACATTGCAGGACGACCACCATGACGAACAGCGCTGGATCACCATTGGGCTGGATGGCAAAGGGCGTTTATTGGTCGTTGCATACACCTATCGTGATCCGAATTTCGTTCGAATCATTTCTGCGCGCCTCGCCAGCAAAAACGAGCGGCGCCAGTATCTGGAGGCTTGAACCATGAAAGACGAATACGATTTTAGCGATGCCAAGCGCGGGGCAGTTGCCTCGGGCAAAGGCAAAACCCGCATCACCATCATGCTTGATGACGTGGTCATCAAGGCCGCACGCGCGTTGGCAGAAGATGAGGGCTACGGCTACCAGACCGTAATCAACAACATCCTGCGACGGGCTTTGCTCACCGATTCGAGCAAAACGGCTGAAACGAATACGACTGGACATTTAAAACCGGGCATCACGGCCACGGAATTGAAAAGCCTGGAGAAAAAACTGCTCGAGGCCCTCAACGAAATTCATCGCGTGATGGAGCCCGACGCTCGGCCCTAGACCCTGGCCAATAAACAAAAACGGGCAGATTGATGCAATCTGCCCCTTTCTTGTGCACACGATAATGGCGCTATTGCAGCTTGATAAGCTGTTCGAGTGTGCGCATTAACGTCGCCTGGGTTGGCACCCGAATACCCAACTCGCCTTCCAGCACGCCAAGCAGGTCCTGCAAGTCGGCCATCTGCCGACGCTCGCTTTCGTGGCCGATGCGATGGATCGCAAAGCTGCCGTTATTGAGGGTGCGGCGCCAACCCTCCCCGGTCCGCGCCACCATCAGCTGACGGGCGAAGGGTGATTGCGGATGGGTCGAGACGTACCAATTGCCGACGCAATAATCGATATCTTCCTGACGCTGCAGATCGAAGATGTACATCGCCCGCCACTCGTCGCCGACCTTGGCACGAAGCGTGTAGCCGTCAGCGTGCTGTTCGATGCGATAGGGTTCGTGTGGCGTGGGTTGCTCGGCGGGACTGTCGAGCAGCAGCGGCGCGGTGGGCACCATGCCGCCGAAACCGACATCGGTGATGTAACGCACGCCATCCAGCGTCACCAGGCTCAAGCGATGGGTGCGCGCCGTCCATGCGCCTTCGGGCTGGCCCATGACCACGCGACCACTGATGCCACGCACTTCGAAACCCAGTTCCTGCAGCAAGGTCAGGTACAGATAATTGAGTTCGTAACAGTAACCGCCGCGTCCCTGATGCAAGACTTTTTGCTCGATCGACCCAAGATCGATGAGCACCGGCTCGCCGGACAAGGTCGTCAGGTTTTCAAACGGGAAAGCCCCGGTGTGGCGCAATTGAAGCTGACGCAAGGTCTCCAGGGTCGGCGCCGGGGGGGTATCGAAGCCCAGCCGTTGCAAATACAGCGCACGATTGGTCAGGCGTGGTTCGCTCATCGTTCAGTCCTTATGCACGCAAGCGGCGGATCATTCCGCCAATGGCCGCCAGGTATAAGGGACGAACCACTGCGCACGACAATTGATTTAACCAATCGGCTGGCGGGACAAATCAATGACGCTTGCGCGTACCCAGTTGAATCCAGGTTGGCGCATGGTCACTGGCATGGGGTTCATTTCGGACCCAGGCATCGACGCCAGCCTCCTCCAGGTAAGGACTCAGGGCCGGATTAAGGAGCAGATGATCAATGCGCAAACCGGAATTCGTCTGCCAATGCTGACGAAAATAATCCCAGAAGGTGTAGACCCGTTCCTGCGGGTACAAATGCCGGATGGCGTCGGTCCAGCCCTGATCCAGCAGACGCTGAAAACACGCTCGGCTCTCGGGTTGCAGCAGCGCATCCTTGAGCCACGAGCGCGGATTGTAGATATCCAGATCGGTCGGGACCACGTTGTAGTCGCCGGCCAGCACCACCGGATGCTCACTGCTTTGCAGCGTCTGCGCGTGGCGGATCAGGCGCTCGAACCACGCCAGTTTGTAATCGAACTTCGGCCCCGGCTGTGGATTGCCGTTGGGCAGGTACAGGCAACCCACCAGAATTCCATGCACGGCAGCTTCCAGGTAGCGGCTGTGACTGTCGCTGTCGTCGCCCGGCAACCCCCGGCGGCTTTCCAGCGGTTGCGCATCGCGCGCCAAAATCGCTACCCCATTCCACGAGGCTTGCCCTTGCCAGATCGCACCATAACCAATGGCTTCAAGCTCCGCTGCGGGGAATGCGCTGTCAGCTGATTTGAGTTCCTGTAAACAGGCGATGTCTGGACGTTCGCGTTCGAGCCAGGCAAGCAGGTTTGGCAGCCGTGCGCGCATACCGTTGACGTTGAACGTCGCGATCCGCAGTTTTTTCATGACCAACGCTCCATTTCCTGGCTGTCCTGGCTGTGACCGCAGGAACTTGCCAGTGGTTGCGTCGGCCCGCTGATTTGCAAGGGATTTGTACGCATTCCAGCGCCAACAAGGCACAGGCTGCGCCGCTCGTCACCCTACCGGCACCAACCCTGCCGCCGTCCACACCAACATCAGGAACCGACTCACTTTTGTGGAGACGTAACCATGTTGAACATCAAAATGACTTCGTTGTTACTGGCCGGATTGTTGTCCGCGATGTCCGTGCACACCTTTGCGGAATCTACCGACAGCCCCGATGCAACCAACACCAAATCCGGTGCCACCAGCGGCCCGGTCATGCCACCTGATAACACCCCCTCAGCGCCCTCGGGTGGCAACGCCGGTGACGGCGGCGCTACCGGCTCCTCGAGCGGCAGTGCAGGAAGTGGTAGTGGTAGCGGCTCAGGCGCGGGTGGAGGGACCGGCTCTGCAGGTGGTGGAACCGGTGGTGCCGGCGGCGGGACAGGCAGCTGAACAAACAAACGCAGCCGATGACCGTCCTTCATCGGCTGCTTTTCCATTGCTCGTATTTCACATCTGTTTGACCGGGGGCGGGTTCCATTTGCCGTTCAGCGCTTCGGCCTTTGGCCCGTACAGGCGCATGGTCAGGTTAAATGGGCCTTTGGGGGCCGGTAGCCAATTGGCCTCAAGATCTTTGCCGGGGCTTTCGTTCTGGAAGTAGATATCCAGTGAGCCATCTTCATTGGTTTTGAAAGGCATCCAGCTACTAACAGCAAAGCGATTGAGGCCATTGCCGACCTGGAAGCCTTCAGAATCGTAGAGAGTGATCGACCAGAATGCGTTCACCGGAGGCGCCTCACCCTTGGCGAAATGCATCACGTACTTGTTCACGCCATCGAGGGGCTTACCGTTGGCATCACCGATGTTCAGAGGATAAATCGCATCTTCGGGCAAATTGGCGCCGAGCCCCTGTTGGGCAACTATCGCCCGTTTCAAGTAGTAGTTGCCGTAGACGCCCATGGTGTCAGTGTTCATCGACCAGCCGTTAGCTACTCGTGCCAGGGTTTCCAATTTCCATTTCATCAGCGCCTGTGCCTCTTCGGGCACCGTCTCTAACGCCGCTTTGACGTCCGGGTCCATTGCATCCAGGTTAAACGTTTTACCGGGCTCGAAGCCGATACGTTTCATTTGTGCCAGCATCGGCTGATCAGTGCTGTGGGCGGGATGCATTTTCAGCAATTCACCGGCATAGGCGAAGTAGGTGGCTGCCGACATCGTGTCGACCTGGATCTTCGGCGGGGTCTTCATATCCACAGCCGGATCGATCTTGATGCTGACCGGTTCAGCGCTCTTGCCCAACCGCGACAACGGCGTCACGGTGTAGCCAGCCTGGATCTTGTGCACCTCCGCGTAATCCGCTGCGCCGTCGGTTTTGGTGCGGCCGATGACCCAGACAAAAGGCGTGGTTGCCGGCAAATGGTTTAAACCGGCAGGCACCGTGCCGGTCCAGCCCGGTGGCGTCACCAGAAACTGCGCGGCGTCGGTTCCCGTGGTGCGCCAGCCCGGTGAAGCGAATACATCGGTCCACATGTCGAGCATCGGCAACAAGTAAAAGCGCCCGTCAGTATTCGGCGTGGCGATGACCAACGGCTCTTTGGTCAAGTCGAGCCAGGCGATGGAATACAAGGTGTCGAAATTCGAACGCACCACCCCTTTGAAATTTGCCGGTGGATACTCCGGCACGTTCACAAACATGTTCATCGGGCCCTTACCGAATTCCTTGCCCGGCTCGATGTTGGTGAACTGCTTTCGGGTGATATCCATACTCAACAGCGGATAGAAATAAATGTAGGCATCAACGCCAATAGCGTGAGCTTCTGCAGATGTAATTTTCGATTGCGCGTGACTGACCAGCGGGAAGATAGCGGAGGCTGCAAGGGTCAAGGCAACGGCTGTCAATGCTTGGGTTATCAACATGTTGGCGATCGTCCATGCGAAGGGGGCCCTGACCGTTTCGGCAGGGCTAACGCAACTCTAGACGATCAAATGCACGACATTTGACAGGCAGACAGTCGGCTGGAAGATGTGTTGCATACATGAAACAAGCCAATAAAGCACCTTCACCGATCCGAACGCATCAGCGCCTCCACACCGCCCTCCATCGACAGCACCGCCGAACGATTACGCCCCGAATGTTTGGCCTGATAGAGCGCAGCGTCAGCCCGCTGGATAAACACTTCCATGCTGTCGCGGCCCGTCGGCATGAACGAGTAACAGCCGAGACTGACCGTTACAAAACCGGTAGGCGACCCGGCGTGGCTGATGTTCTTGTCCATGACGCTGCGGCGGATCTGCTCGGCAATGGTCATGGCACCATGGATGTCAGTATCAGGGAGCAGCACGGCGAACTCTTCCCCGCCGTAACGCACCGCAAGATCAGCCTTGCGATGGCAACAACCTTTCACGGCGTGCGCGACTTGAGCGAGGCAATGGTCACCGACCACATGACCATAAGTGTCGTTGTAGCGCTTGAAAAAATCGATGTCGAGCATGATCAGGCTTAGCGCAGTGTGCTGGCGTGCGCCGCGGCCGAACTCGATATCCAGCGCTCGTTCGAACAAGCGGCGGTTGGCCAGACCCGTAAGGCTGTCGTGGGTGGCGATCAATTCCAGGGCTTGCTGAGCCCTGCGCAAATCCGCTTCGACTCGCTCGCCGACCCGAACCTGACGGATAAACATCCAGCCAAACAGTCCGACCCCCAGCATCACCAGCGCGACGATGAAGCTGGAGCGAAACGCTGTGTCGTACCACCCCGCCAGAATCGCTTCCCTGGACGATGCCGCCGAAACCACCAACGGATAAGCGTGTAGCTGTCGATAGCCATGTAACCGCACGATCCCATCCACCAACGAAGGGAACATCGCGTTGCCAGAGGTCGCCCGTGGCAACAGGTTCTGAAAGATTTCGCCCTTGGCCAGCGACGTGCCGATCTGTGCCTCCACGAACGGACGGCGCGCCAGAAGCGTGCCATCGGTCAACGCAATGAACATCGAGCCTTCTTCGTCGATGCTGAAGCTTCTGAAAAACTGGTCGAAGTAAGACATTTTGATCCCTGCCAGCAAAACGCCCTGGAACTCGCCGTTCCTGCCGTTCACCCGCTTGGAAATCGGGATGATCCACTCCCCGTTTTCGCGACTGCGAATGGCCGCGCCGATGTGCGCCACGGACGAGACATTCTGCTGGTGAAACCTGAAGTATTCGCGATCCGCCACACCGGGACCCCGGGGCAGATTCTCGAATGAGCTGACGATCCACTGGCCTTTTTGATCAAACAACAGGATGCCGTGCAACTGATCCAGCGACTGCACCCGTCGGACAAAGGTTTTCTGTAATCGTGACTTGAACGCCGGGCTGGAGCCGTCGAGTTGAATCCAGTCCACCAGGCTGGTCAGGACCAGATCGGCCTTCATGATGGTATCTTCGGCCTGTTGTGCCATGGCACGCGTGAGGTTCGACGATGCCACTTGAGCCTGATTCAGGTCGTGTCGCCGGGACTGCTCCAGTTGCAGATAAAGCAAGGCACACAGGCAAAGACACACCGTGGCGATGAACAGCACCGCAGCCTTGCGCAAGGGCAGGCGCTTCAATGCATCGCCGGGGGCGTGGTGCTGGTCGTCGAGGTGAATGGGCAAAAGCGCGTCCTGAAAAGGGCAAGTCATGAGTCCAGGCCCATATCCCTTGGTTCCGGGCGCCAAGTCTACGGGTTTGCAAAGCAAAAATGGGAACCGCTTGGCCAGAGGTTCCCTTGCGTCGCACGACACATTCGTCTGACAGCGTATGACGCCTGACGCTGCTCCCGCAGGGCTGCATTTATCGTCAGCGAGCTATCCCGCCCTTAGTTGTTTTTCCCCGTCACCACCAAAGAAGTTGTCGCCTTCTGCAAGTCCAGTACGGGCAACTCCGTCGGCATGTTCAACCGGCGCAAGACTGGAGAGTCATAACCATAGACGTCAGGCTTGAACGTCACTCGCCCATCGTTACTCAAGTCCACCGTCCAGTAAGCCAGCAACACCGGCACCTTGACTGGCAGCTTGATGTTTTCGGTCTTGCCGTTGGCCAACTGCTTTTTAATACCTTCGCTGTTCCAGCGCACCGGATCGTTGAACAGCAATTCGACCAGTTGCAACGGATTCTCCACCCGAATACAGCCGGAACTGGTAGCGCGCATGGACTTGGCAAACAACTCGCGGTGCGGCGTGTCATGCAAATAAATGGCGTAATCGTTGGGGAAGCGAATCACCACCTGGCCCAAGGAATTTTCCGGACCAGCATCCTGACGCAAGGTGATGCCGCGTGCGTTGTACCAATCGATGCCCGACGGATCGAGTACATTGCCTTCCCGGTCAAGCGCTCTGATTCGGTTCGCGGCCAGATAGCCAGGATTCTGTTGAATCTTGGGCAGCATATCCTTGACCAGAATCGTTGGTGGCACGGTCCACGTGGGGTTGAACGTCACATAGGTAATTTCCGACTGGAACACCGGCGTGCTGCGAAATGGCTTGCCGACTTGCACCCGGGAGCGCCAGATCGGTTGACCATCGCGATACAGCGCGACCTTGTAACCGGCAATATCAACGACGACAAAAGTACCCTGGAGTTTGTACAGCAACCACCGCGCCCGCTCCATGTTCACCCGGACCTGATCGATCCGCGCTTCCACAGGCACGTTCAACGCCGCCAGAGTGGCCGCCCCCGCTACGCCATCCGCGCCCAGATACTGCTCAATTTGATACTTCTTCACTGCTGCGATGACTTTGTCGTCGTAATCAGTGCGTTTGCCGTTGTGCGGCTCCAGATAGCCACCCGCCGCCAATCGGGAACGCAATTGCATCACCGCCACGCCGTCCATACCAGGTTTGAGAGATTGCCCTTCAGTCACTTTTGGCCAGCCGCCGGAATCCCTGACCTGGCGCAACTGCGCCAAGGCCACCCGCATGCTGCGATAAACCGCCTCTTGCGGTGGCGCTTGAGCAAATGCGCGTGCCACATCGTGATCGTTCAGGGCGGTGAAGAAACTATTCACATCCTCACGGGGATCAACCCCGACCGGGTCGAAGTTCCAGTGAAAATCCAGCCGCGCCGGATCGACCTTGCCACGACGCAACTGGAGCAGCGCGGTGATGTAAGTGCGGGTAGCCGCAAGATCAAAAGCGGCCGACTGGGCCGGTGTCGGTGCGGTAGTCTGGATCGCCAGTTGCGCCTGAGCCAATTCCGCTACATGGAAATCCGTCGGGACCAAGCCATCGATTTCTGTTTCGTTCAGGCTCTTGAGCAATTGGGAGAAGTCACGGCCGTCAGTCCAGGCGGCACGGAAGTTGCGATGGGAATAAAAATCCATCACTACACGGCCGACATCCAATCGCTGATGTTTGCGTGAAGTGAGGAGCGGCGGGAATGAAGATTGCAGTGGTTCCAGCGCTGCCTGGATCGACTGACCGACGACATCGTCGGGCGCGGCGGCCAGCGGACTGGTTGGCGGAGTTACCGGCATGATCGGCGAAGTTTCTGCCAACGCAGTGCCGCTGATCAGAAAGACCATAAAAAGTGCACGGCTTATGACGAATAACCTTGTTAATTGACCCATGGATAATCCTTAATCTCCCGTAATCAAAGGGCTAGCGTCCAACTCGCTGCTAGACTCGAAATATTCCTGATGAGACATTTTTATGACGCTACACCGCTTTGGCTTTCTATACACAGCGCTGCTGTTGACGTCGGCTTACCTTCCAACAGCCTACGCCGATTCGCTTGAAGTCGCGCTGGCCAAAGCTGCTCCAAATGCCAATGCCAAGGTCATTGCCCTGGCGGTCCGTGCCACCCAATGCACTCGCGCTCAAGGCGCAGCTGCGGCACAGAGACTAGCAGTGATCGATTACTCCCTGCCTTCGACCGAACAACGTCTGTGGGTGTTCGATCTGAAAAAGCGCAAATTGCTGTTCCACGAGCTTGTCGCCCATGGCCGCAACAGCGGCGAAAACATGGCCACCCAGTTTTCCAACCAGAACGAAAGCTTCGCCACCAGCCTCGGCCTGTTCCGTACCCAGGAAAGCTATCGCGGCCAGAACGGCTATTCATTGCGCATGGAAGGCCTGGAACCAGGGTTCAACGATAACGCCTATGACCGGGCAATCGTCATTCATGGCGCGCCGTACGTCAGTCCAGTCCTGGCAAGGGCGAACGGCCGGATTGGCAGAAGCCTCGGTTGCCCGGCAGTTCGGCCGGCGATTGCTCATCGGTTGATCGACTCGATGAAAGACGGGCAACTGCTGTTTTCCTACTACCCGGATCAGCGCTGGCTGAAGTCATCTTCTTACATAAACTGCGGCGGCGGCACTGTGGCCTCGTCCGACAAACCTACCAAGCGCCAGTAATCATCACCTACCTGACAAAACTGTAATCTTCGCCTCAGCCAGCTGAAAGGCACCGTCCGTTAGCCTCGTAGATATGTTCACCAGGCTGACGGACGGGACAATCGGCATGCACTCCAACACTTCACGACGCACCTTCGTCAAAGGACTTGCCGCAGGCGGACTGCTGGGCGGTCTTGGATTATGGCGCCCGCCCGTCTGGGCGATCACCAGCCCCGGTGAACCGCAAGTGCTGACCGGCAGCGATTTCGAGCTATTGATCGGTGAAACCCCGGTCAACTTCACCGGCAATCCGCGCACTGCGATGACAATCAACGGCAGCCTTCCCGGCCCTCTCCTGCGCTGGCGCGAAGGCGATACGGTTACCTTGCGGGTGAAGAACGCACTCAAGGACAGCACTTCCATTCACTGGCATGGCATTTTATTGCCAGCCAACATGGACGGCGTGCCGGGGCTGAGCTTCAAGGGTATCGACCCCGGCGGGCTGTATGTCTACCAATTTAAAGTCCGGCAAAACGGCACCTACTGGTACCACAGTCATTCGGGATTGCAGGAGCAATCCGGCGTCTACGGCCCGTTGGTGATCGACGCCAGGGAACCGGAACCTTTCCAGTACGACCGCGATTACGTGGTGATGCTCACCGATTGGACCGACGAAGACCCGGCCAGTCTGATGAAGACACTGAAAAAGCAATCCGACTACTACAACTACCACAAGCGCACCGTGGGCGATTTCATCGACGACGTCAGCACCAACGGTTGGGGCGCGACCGTTGCCGATCGCAAGATGTGGGCTGAAATGAAGATGAATCCCACCGACCTGGCCGACGTCAGCGGCGCCACTTACACCTACTTGATGAACGGACAGGCGCCGGACGGAAATTGGACCGGTGTGTTCCGTCCCGGGGAAAAACTGCGGCTGCGCTTCATCAACGGCTCGGCCATGAGCTACTTCGACGTGCGCATTCCTGGCCTGAAAATGACCGTTGTCGCGGCCGATGGCCTGCATGTCAAACCCGTGGCCGTCGACGAATTTCGCATCGCCGTGGCGGAGACCTTCGACGTGATCGTCGAGCCGATTGATGCCGTCCATACCGTGTTCGCTCAATCGATGGACCGCACCGGCTACGCCCGCGGCAGCCTTGCGATCAAGCCTGGCCTGTCCGCGCCGGTGCCACCGCTGGATCCGCGCCCCTTGGTCAGCATGGAGGACATGGGTATGGGCGGGATGGATCACGGCAGCATGGCCGGCATGGACCACAGCCAGATGGCCATGCCCGGGATGCAGTCCCATCCCGACTCGGAAAACGACAACCCGCTGGTGGACATGCAAGCCATGTCCACCTCACCCAAACTCGACGACCCCGGCCTGGGCCTGCGCAACAACGGCCGCCGCGTCCTGACCTACGCCGACCTGCGCAGTACCTTCGAAGACCCCGACGGCCGCGATCCCGGACGCACGATCGAATTGCATCTCACCGGGCACATGGAGAAGTTTTCCTGGTCATTCAATGGCGTGAAATTCTCCGACGCCGAGCCCTTGCGGCTCAAGTATGGCGAGCGCATTCGCGTGGTGCTGGTCAACGACACCATGATGACCCACCCCATTCACCTGCACGGAATGTGGAGCGATCTCGAAGACGAGAACGGCGACTTCATGGTGCGCAAACACACCATCGACATGCCACCGGGTACACGCCGCAGCTACCGGGTAACCGCCGATGCGCTCGGGCGCTGGGCCTATCACTGCCATCTCCTGTTCCACATGGAAATGGGCATGTTCCGTGAAGTTCGCGTGGAAGAATGAGGTGCCAACCATGATCAGAATTTCCTCCATCGCCGCGGGCATCATCTGCGCTGGCCTGCCGCTTTCTCCGGTGATTGCCGCGACAGACGACATGCAGGGCATGGATCACAGCCAGATGAACTCCATGGACCATGGCGAGCTGCAAACCATGGACGAAGGCCAGATGCAACCAGCAGCCCCGACCGAAAGTCGTACGCCGATCCCGGCCCTGACCGACGCCGACCGTGCTGCCGTCTTCAGCAGCCATAGCGGCCATGCCATACATGACACCGCGCTGAATTCATTCTTCCTCGCCGACAAACTTGAATGGCAGGACGCCGACGACGGCAGCACCCTGGCCTGGGATTTGTCCGGCTGGATCGGCGGCGACATCGATCGTCTGTGGCTGCGCTCCGAAGGCGAACGCACCAACGGCAAGACCGAAGATGCTGAAATCCAGGCGCTGTGGGGCCACGCGATCAGTCCATGGTGGGACGTGGTCAGCGGTGTCCGCCAGGACTTCAAACCCGGCGCCCCGCAAACCTGGGCAGCGCTTGGTGTGCAAGGCATGGCGCTGTACAACTTCGAAGCCGAGGCCACGGCGTTCATCGGCGAAGGCGGTCAGAGCGCCGCGCGGCTGGAGGGCGACTACGACATCCTGCTGACCAACCGACTCATCCTGCAACCGACCGCAGAGCTCAACTTCTATGGCAAGAACGACCCGCAACGAGGAATTGGCTCCGGCCTGTCCAACAGCGAAGCGGGCCTGCGCCTGCGCTACGAAATTCGCCGGGAATTTGCGCCCTACATTGGCGTGACCTGGAACCGCACCTACGGCAAAACCGCCGATTACGCCGCAGCCGAAGGCGAGGACCGCAGCGAGGCGCGGCTGGTTCTCGGCGTGCGCCTGTGGTTCTGAACCCCTATACCAACAATCATAACCAGCCGCATTAAGCGGCAAGAGGCCTTGCATGCACATCATCAAAACCACCGCTGTCACTGTCTTGCTGTCAGCCGGGCTGCTGCTGAGCACTTTGGTTCTAGCCCATCCGAAGTTGCTGTCGTCCAGCCCCGCCGAAGGTGCCATCGGTGCGGCGCCGGGCATCATCGAACTGCACTTTTCGGAAAACCTGGTCAAACAGTTTTCCGGTGCAAAACTGGTCATGACCGAAATGCCCGGCATGGCCCACTCGCCCATGCCCATGAAAGCCAAAGTCAGTGGCGGCAGCGACCCGAAAACCATGCTCATTACTCCGCTGTCACCCCTGCCTGCCGGCACCTATAAAGTAGAGTGGCGCGCCGTATCGTCAGACACCCACCCGATCACCGGCAACGTTTCATTCAAAGTGAAGTGATAGATGAGCGACTCGGCCAACATCGTTCTGCGCTTTTTGTTGTACGTGGATTTGATGCTGCTGTTTGGCGTCGCGCTGTTCGGGTTGTACAGCCTCAGGGGGCCGGAACGGATTTCGGGGGCCGTGCTGCCATTTCGATCGCTATTGGCGGGGGCGGCCATTATCGGGGGGGCGCTATCCGTCATTGGCATGCTGCTGATGGTCAGCACCATGAGCGGGGAATCCAACCTTGGCGAACTGCGCCCGCACATTGAAATGATGGTGCTTGAAATGGACGCCGGGATGGCCTGGATGATTCGGATCACGGCGTTGTTCATCGCCACTTTAGCGATGTTGTTCAACACCCGCGCACCTGCCCCTGGCTTGTGGATGGCGGCTATTGCTGGTGCGATCGCCCTCGCCTCTGTGGCCTGGAGCGGACATGGCGCCATGGATGAAGGCATCTGGCATTTCACCGCAGACATTCTGCACTTGCTGGCCGCGGGTGCCTGGCTGGGCGCATTGGTCGCGTTTTTCTGGATGTCACGCAGCAACAGCCTGCAATCGGAAAACCACATCCGCCTGCTGGCTCGTGCCATCACCCGGTTTGAGCCCGTGGGGGCGCTGATTGTGATTGTCATCACCGTCACCGGCGTTGTGAACTACCTCTACATCGCCGGACCCAGCATCGACGAAGTACTCCTGAGCACCTACGGGGTTTTGCTGCTGATCAAAGTCGCATTGTTCGCCGGTATGCTCGTCCTGGCCTCGCTTAACCGCTTTCACCTGGGACCGTTACTGCAACAATCATTGCGAGAGGGGCAGTATCGCGTAGCGGCGAATGCGCTTCGCTGCAGCGTGAGAGTGGAGCTCTTCGCAGCGGTGTTGATTGTGGGGTTGGTGGCGTGGCTCGGCACGTTGAGCCCGCAAGTGGGCGAGCTGTAACGTTCGCCCGTTTTTTGAGTCGCGCACAGTTTTCACTACACTCCCTCCTCCAAGTCACTCAATCAGAAAGCCCGATAACAATGAAAAACAACAAAAGCACATGGATGCTCGGTGGGCTGTTCGCCCTGTCGTTTGGTGTTCAGGCACAGCAAGTCCCTTCACATCTGGACAGCGTCATCCAACAAGGCCAACTGCGGGTTTGCACCACCGGCGATTACAAGCCCTATACCTTCAAAGCCGAGGACGGCGAATACTCCGGCATCGACATCGCCATGGCCCGCTCTCTCGCTGACAGCCTCGGCGTCAAGGTCGAGTGGGTGCAAACCACCTGGAAAACCCTGATGCCCGACATGCTCGCCGGCAAATGCGATATCGGCATGGGCGGCATCTCCGTCACCCTCGAACGGCAGAAAAAAGCCTTCTTCAGCACCACCCTCGACGTCGACGGCAAGATCCCGCTGGTGCGCTGTGAAAACCAGGCGAAGTACCAGACCATCGACCAGATCAACCAGCCATCGGTACGCCTCGTCGAACCCGCCGGCGGCACCAACGAAGCCTTCGTGCACGCCTTCCTGCCCAAGGCGCAACTGAAGTTGCACGATAACGTCACCATCTTTCAGGAGCTGCTGGACAACAAGGCCGACGTGATGATCACCGACACGTCCGAAGCGCTCTATCAACAGAAACTCAAGCCGGGACTCTGCGCGGTGAACCCGACGCAGTACATGCAATATGGCGAGAAAGCCTACCTGTTGCCCCGGGATGACATCACCTGGAAATCCTATGTGGACCAGTGGCTGCATCTGGCCAAGGTAACGGGTAATTACCAGAAAGTGCTGGGACAGTGGTTGGCGGTACCTGAAGGCAAATGACCATGTGCCTGTCCCTGTAAATTCTCCAAGCCGTGACAAACTGCGCGCTAGTGCACTTTGTCATGGCTTGTTAAATCCAGTTACATGCTTGAAACTTGGCCCGCACCGGTAGCAGTCCGGTCGCCTGCAAGACGCGTTGACAAGCGCACCGAATGATCTTTCGGTCGATGCCTCGACCGAGCAAAACCCTCAAAAAAGGACAGACAATGAGCAGCACGGATGAATTGCAAACCTACAACGCCAGTCCGAAATGGCAAGAAAGATTCGCTTTCTTCGATCAGTACGGAGCCCCCAAAAGCCCTGAGTTCAAATCGGCTTTCAAACAATTGCCGGCGCGCAAGCGTATTCTGATCAACCTGAACTTCATCGCTTTTTTCTTCGGGCCTATCTATCTTTTCGTGCTTGGACTGTGGAAAAAGAACCTGGCAATCATCGCGATTATCATCGCCACCTCCTTCGTCCTGACACTGATATTCACTCTGCTGGGTTACGACGAAGGACCCAAAGCCGTTAACACCGGCCTGAATGTCGTCTTTGCACTGATGTACGGGCTGAGCGCCAACTACGCCTACTACCTGAAACAGGTCAAAGGCTCACAAGGCTGGAATCCTTTTGAAGGCTTGAGAATCGTCTAAGCCTCATCCCGCGTGCAGAACGGCGGAAATCATTCCACCGTTCTGCATCGATCAATCGTCAGGTGCTCTCTCACTCTCCAGGTGAGGCAGAAGCAGCAGAACAGGCCCTTCTCTCTGTATTCCGTATCGCCAATAAAGTGCTTGCTTCTCGAAATGGCGAGTCGTGGGATTCCCGCGCTGGTTGTGAGTTATCTATACACACTGATTGATCTGCCTGCGCCTGTGCCTCCAATAGCAGGTGCCGACGAAGCGAGGATTAAAATGCTTCCAGTTCAGTCCGCGTGATAATAAAGCTGTCCCCTTTTCTCCCTTCCTCAAACGCCCCGTTCATCGCTCACCCCGGTACCGTTCAGGGCTAGTGAAAACGCCCTCGCTCTGGCAGCGAATGAAGATATTACACGCGTCATATTTACAGCTGGAATTTATTATGCCCATAATCCCGCACAGACAGGGAGAGCCTCATGATTGCTTAATTTGCCGCTGCGACACGGCTGCGCAGCAGCACCCCGAGAGATTCCGACCATGAATTCAGACATCGATCCCAGGCCTTGCCCCGCTGTCACCTTGGTGTTGTTGCGCCTCGAATGTCAGCCCTTGAACCCCAACGGAGTTGGGTGCGCATCCTTCCATTACAGCCTTGGATAAAAATCATGAACCTTCCCAGCCGTTCCAGCGTATTGCTTGCACTCTTGATCGGGCTCTGCGCACTGGGGGAGATTTCCACCCAGATGCTGATTCCCAGCCTGCGCGACCTTGAAGCAGGGCTCGGCGCCGTGCCAGGTTCCTCCTTGACGGCATTATCGGTATTTGTTGCTGCCTTTGGTCTCGGCCAACTTTTCTTCGGCCCGCTGTCAGACCGCATCGGTCGCCGACCTATGCTGCTCGTCGGCGTTACCACTTACGTGCTCGCCTCCCTGTGGATGGCGTTTGCCCAAAGCATGCCCGAGTTCATTGCGGGCCGTGCGCTGCAGGGTTTGGGAGCCTGTGTTGCGCTGGTGGTAGCACGTAGCGTCGTGCGCGATGTCTGGAAGGAAAAAGCCGGCCCGGTCATGGCCATTACGGTGATTGGGATGCTCAGCGCGATTATGCTCTCACCGGTGCTAGGCGGGCTGATTGCCACCCATGCCGGTGGCTGGCGCGCGGTCTCGTTCGCAACCGTATTGTTTGGCGGTGCGGCTCTCGCGGGGTCACTATTTTTCAAGGAGACCAATCTGCAGCCCGACGCGCAGGCGGGAAGGCTGAAGACGCTGCTGGGTAACTATGCCTTGCTGCTCAAAGACTCATCCCTGCGAAGCTTCGCCATCGCCATCGCCTGCACCTACGGCGCAATGTTCAGCTTTATTGCCGGCTCTTCCCGCGTACTGGTTGGGCAACTCGGCTTGAGTCCAACCCAATATGGGCTGGTTTTCGGCGGCATCGTTTCGGGGTTGATTGCCGGCGCGATCTTCACCAACCGCACCATCATGAAGTACGGCCCGGAAAAAATCGTTGCCATCGGTACAAGCCTGGTCGCGGTTGGCGCCGGTTCGGGGCTGATACTGCATGAACTCATCGGCCCGTCGGTGGCCGGCCTGATGCTGCCGCAGATGCTGTTGACGCTGGGTTCGGGCATGGTCTTGCCGGGTTCGGTTGCTGGCGCAGTGATTCCCAATCCGACTCGCGCCGGGCTGGCAGCGGGCTTTATCGGTTTTTCCCAGATGGCCGGCGCGACTGTTTCTGGCTTGCTGCTGAGCCATCTACAGGACAATACAGCCTTCCCGATGGTTGCTCTGAATAGCGCATTCGCCGTGGCCGGTTTCCTTGTTTTCCGGATCATGCGTGCAAAAAAGGGGACAGATCTATTTTCCAACGCCAAAACAAAATAGGCCTCACATGAAAAACGCCTGCTTAAATTCAAGACGCCATGTGCGCTTGGATTTGTGGGGCTTCCACACCCTTGTCGCTGATTTTGCAGCGACGGGGTGAACAGAAGATCAGCAATATGGTGTGGATTCAACCGGCGCTAGACACGTCCAAGCCCTATTAGCCCAATCCTGATAAACTCCCCGATCTCCCAGCCTCACCGACTCAAGATCTCCATGTCCGTAAACACTGCTGCACCCGCCTCGCTTTCTCGCCGCTTCAGCGTGGCCCCGATGATGGATTGGACTGACCGCCATTGCCGTTTTTTCCTGCGCTTGTTGTCGAAAAATGCCCTGCTCTACACCGAAATGGTCACCACCGGTGCTTTGCTCAATGGTGATCACGAGCGTTTTCTGCGGCATGACGAAGCTGAGCACCCGCTCGCGTTGCAGTTGGGTGGCAGTGTTCCGCTGGATTTGGCGGCATGTGCGCGGATGGCCCAGGAGCATGGTTACGATGAGGTGAATCTGAATGTCGGCTGCCCGAGTGATCGGGTGCAGAACAATATGATCGGCGCGTGCCTGATGGGGCATCCGCAATTGGTGGCCGATTGCGTGAAGGCGATGCGTGATGCGGTGTCGATTCCGGTAACGGTCAAGCATCGTATCGGCATCAACGGTCGCGACAGTTACGAACAACTGTGTGACTTCGTCGGTACGGTGCGAGATGCCGGTTGTACCAGTTTTACCGTGCATGCGCGGATTGCGATTCTCGAAGGTTTGTCGCCGAAGGAGAACCGTGACATTCCGCCGTTGCGTTACGACGTAGCGGCGCGGCTGAAAGCGGATTTTCCGCAGTTGGAGATTATTCTCAATGGTGGGATCAAGACGCTGGATGCCTGCCATGAACATTTGCAGACATTCGACGGTGTGATGCTGGGCCGCGAGGCGTATCACAACCCGTATCTGATGGCTGAGGTGGATCAGCAATTGTTCGGCAGCACAGCGCCGGTGATCACGCGTGCCGAAGCCTTGGCGCAGTTGCGCCCTTACATTGCTGCGCACATCGATGCGGGCGGCTCGATGCACCACATCACCCGACATGTGCTGGGTCTGGGCAGCGGTTTTCCGGGAGCACGCAAGTTTCGGCAGTTGTTGTCGGTGGACATTCACAAGACCAAGGAGCCTTTGGCACTGCTGGATCAAGCCGCTGGATTGCTTGAAGGGCGATAACCCCGGTGATAAAAACCAGGCGGTATGAACCGCCTGGTATTGCTGTCAGCCCACTGCTGCAGCCGCTGTCCAGTTAACCCAGCCGAATATCCAGGTTGCCAGAATCAGCAATCCAAAGGCGATCCGGTACCACGCAAATGCGGCATAACTGTGGTTCGCAATGAACTTGAGCAGGCCGCGCACAGCGATCATCGCGAAAAAGAATGCGGTTACAAAACCCAGGGCGAAAACCGGCAGATCGCTGTTCTGGAACAGGTCGCGGTACTTGTAGCCCGAGTACACCGCGGCGCCGACCATGGTTGGCATCGCCAGGAAGAACGAGTATTCGGTAGCGGCCTTGCGTGACAGGCCAAACAGCAAGCCACCGATGATGGTCGATCCGGAGCGGGAAGTCCCCGGTACCATCGCCAGGCATTGTGCGAAACCCACCTTCAGCGCATCTGACCAGCGCATATCGTCCACGTGCTCGACCTGCACTACATGATCCCGTTGTTCAGCCCACAACATGACAATGCCACCCACGACCAATGCGACAGCCACGGTTATCGGATTGAACAGGTATTCATGGATCTTGTCGGCGAACAACACACCCAGAACAACTGCCGGAAGGAAACCGATCAGCAGGTTGAGGGTAAAGCGTTGTGCATTGCGCTGGGTCGGCAAGCCTTTGACGATATCGAAAATCCTGGGACGAAACTCCCAGACAACGGCAAGAATGGCACCCAGCTGAATAATGATATTGAAGGCCATGGCGCGCTCACCGCCAAACTCCAATAAATCTGCAACAATAATCTGATGCCCCGTACTGGATATGGGCAAAAACTCCGTAAGGCCTTCTACCGCACCTAAAACCAACACCTTTAAAAGGGTCAAGAACTCCATTATTCCTCCGTCAGACCGCCCTGGTAGCGCGCCCCGTTAACTACTTTTCAGGTATTGAGCAACTGGACCAAACGTAACTGGCAAATTGACAGCCTTTACCCGACCCAGCGACGGAGAATAGGTCTTATCAAACAACACACTCAAGGCTTGTTAATAATCGTCCGACTGAATAATTAATCGAAAATGGATTTCGACATTGAGCTCGTAGCGCGCTCGCTATCAATAAAACGTGACCCACCGCACACTATTTATATTTCTGCACAAAAGGACTAAATTCTGTAAATCACGAACTCAGCGTACAAACAGTGGCAAAAAGACATTAAAAAACCATCGCCAGAGACTCAAAGTAATGGCACAATTCCATATTGCCACCATCTAACGAGGGATTTTCACTAGTTCACCCCGCCGAGAAAATCAACTAAAAGCTTGAAAAGCTTAATTATTGTTAGAAAACTCGAGAGCCACGTCTAAAATTCGCTTGAATGTTACCAATTGTCAGTCACAGATGAGAACCGGTGCTTTAACATCCCGATGTCAGCACCTATTCGAGTCAATGCATGATGCTTACAGGGAACTTAGCGACTAGAAGCCTGCGCCAGACAAACGACGAACCCGGTGTTCTCACGCTGGGTCGAACGCGTGGCGTGGCTGAACATTTTAGAGCGCTAATCGCAAGGCATGTGCAGGCCGATATGGCACTGGATGCCAGTTCGTACACACTTTCGTATAAGAAAAACGAGTACTTAGGTTCGTATCGAGCCATCTTCATCATCATCGATAGCCCCCAGGCTCTCGAGGAAAGCCTTGCGCTGGTGGAAAGCCTGCGCACTACCCACTTGAAACCGATCATATGTGCGGTCATCACAGGCCGCGGCACCTTCAACAAGATGAAATATTATCTTGCCGGGGCCGACTTTTGTCTCAAGTTCAATACCCTGTCTGAAGAAGGCGCCGAGTTACTTGCCGATTTTTTCAGCAGTGAGGAATGGCAAAGGGATATCAATCTGATATTGGACCCCACCCGCATCTGCTTATTGGGCTCCGACAAAAAACTGGATATTTCATTTGCAGAAATGAAGATTCTGGAAGCATTTGCGCAAACCAGCAACCACATACTAAGTCACGATGAAATCGCCGGCATCATGGGTCTGAATACCAATTTCTACGACCCCAGAGCACTGGAAAAATCAATCAGTCGCTTGCGCGGAAAAATCAAAGACGTGTACGGTACAAACGCCATCCAGAGCATTCGGGGGTACGGCTACCGCCTGATGAGAGGGTTGATATCGACTGTCTGAGCCAGCAATTCAAAGGCTTTTTGACATCATCTAAGGGAATGTTTTTTCAACTATACAAAGATATCGGTTTCATTGTTTGATTTGTATTTTATACTTCATGCCAATTTATCGACTCCATGACCGTGGCAACACTGAACCATAACAATAAGAAGTCATTCTATAGCAGATCGCGTGGAACCTATCGAGGGCCATTTTTGCGCCCAAACCCTGCCTTTTCGATTACTTCCGTGGGAGTCTCTACTCCCCTGCCGATCATTTTTTGCCAAATTTGGTGCGTACTTCAGGAGAGAGACATGGAAATTAGTACACCCCTCCCAAGAAAATATTTCGTCGTCGTAACCCACAGCACTACGTCGCAACGCGAATTGGAGAGCATTCTGTCCAGTGAGCGTTTCAACTCATTCGGAACCTCCCAGGCACAAATGTTTGTTGAAGGTGTTGCCTCGTCCTCTACTGCCCCGGTGCTGATGGAGTTCACTTACCCAAGCGTGACAAGGAAAAAAGTTGCGCAAAGTATCGAACACGATACGCAGAGAATATTGGCCACCCTTGAATCTGAATGGCTGGCAGCGCAATCGGAAAATCCTTTTCACGGCAAGCCGGCAATGATTGCGGAAGCCAGTAACACCGCACAAGCGATAGAAGGTCACGCACCTTGCAGCGAAGTCTGGCAACTCGACGATGATCAAGGTGCGCTGGTTAAAGCGGGTATCGAGATAAACCTGACCGGACTGGAAACTGCACTCGTCAGGAAAATGCTGAACCATGAAGAGCGCGTTGTCAGTCGAGATGAGCTGATCCTCAGTATCGGCAGGGAACCGGAGCAATACCGCGGCCTGGAGATGTGCCTCAGTCGACTGCAAGATAAATTCAAAAGTGCCAGCAATGGTGAGCGGTTGTTTCGTGCGGTGAGAAACCGCGGCTACTGCCTGATCCAGGAAGTGGTGTGCTGAACGCCTGATCCGGACAAACAACACAAACGTCAACAGTGCGACAACAACAATAAAAATAGCACTTTGTTTGTTTTCCCCGCTTGAAAACTCTATTCAAACCCGCCTGCCTCCACCCCTCCTACAATACCCAATACAACATCAAATATTCACCCCCTGCTGATCGACCATTTCTAACGTTCGACTATTTGCCCTTAATAAAAGTTGGCACCCTGCCACCTTGTTAGAACTCGTCAGACAGCATCCCCGTCAATAACTTAGTCTATTGACTGACGACAGTTCCGCATATCGGCGTTGTTACCTCAGGACACTCGCTACAACAACAATAAAAAGTCTATTAACAACTCGGATTTCAACTGTCGAAACCTGAATGGACGTCTTTTGGGGATATTCGTATGGATCTTTCTCTTCGTATCAATCGAAACACCGGCCTCAAGGGACTTACCTTTTGGGGCCAATGGGCATTGGCACAGGGCTTTGTTGTTTCACTGCTGTTCATACTTGCTGAGCGACATACTGGCTCGGTCGAGTTCTACTACCGAATGTGCGCAACGCTGGCGGTACTTGCCTCGGTTCCGGCTTACACGTTCAGCGGTGTATATCGAAAAAGAGACAACTACCTGACGGGGCTGGGACGCCTGTTCATGGGCTGGTCCATGACCATGGCTGCGCTGGCCTGCATTGCATTCATCTGCAAAGCCGATGCGCTGTTTTCACGGGAAGTGATTCTTGGCTGGGCAGTGTACGGTTTCCTCGGCCAGGCATTGCTGTATGCGCCCCTGCATGCGTTTTCGAAGTACTACCAGCGTTCGCGCAAAAGCGAGCACAAGACCCTGATCGTCGGCACTGGCGAACTGGCACTGGGGCTGGCAAACAAGCTGAGTCTTCTGGAAAACCTGCCACTGGTGGGCTTGGTCAGCAACGGCAGCGTGCCATCGCTGGAGCCGGGCGCGCCGCGCGTCGTCGGTGCTCAAGAAGATCTGCTAGACCTGATCAAAGCCCATGACATTCGTCGCCTATACATCACCCTGCCCTTGTCCGAAGCTGCCAAAATCGAAGCCATGTACCTCGATTTGCTCGGTGCCAACGTTGACGTGGTCTGGGTCCCGGACTTGAACAGTCTGACGCTGCTCAATCACTCGGTGAAGGTCGTGGACGGTCTGCCGGCGATTTACCTGAACGAAAGCCCGCTGACCAGCCGGCCGACCGCTGCACTGAGCAAAAGCCTGGTGGAAAAAAGCGTGGCGCTGCTGGCCATCATCCTGTTGAGCCCGGTTTTGCTGGTCATCGCACTGGCCGTGAAACTCAACTCGCCCGGCCCGGTGTTCTTCAAGCAAGACCGACATGGCTGGAACGGCAAGGTGATTCAGGTCTGGAAGTTCCGCTCGATGCGCGTCCACGATGACAAAGAGGTCAAGCAGGCCAGCCGCAACGACTCGCGTATCACCGCCGTTGGCCGCTTCATCCGCCGCACTTCGCTGGATGAACTGCCGCAATTGTTCAATGTGCTGCAAGGGCATATGGCGTTGGTGGGTCCACGGCCGCACGCCGTCGCGCACAACAACTACTACTCCGGGAAAATCCTCGCTTACATGGCGCGCCATCGAATCAAACCGGGCATCACCGGCCTGGCGCAGATCAACGGTTGCCGAGGCGAGACCGATACCCTCGACAAGATGCAGAAGCGTGTCGAGATCGACCTCAAGTACATCAACAACTGGTCGTTGTGGCTGGACCTGAAGATCCTGGTGAAGACGCCGTTCACGTTGCTGTCGAAGGACATCTACTGACGGATTAGCGTTGCACAGCGCAACACCGCAAGGGGACGCAAGTCCCCTTTTTTTGTGGGCGCAATTCGTGGAAGCGATGGCGTGGCAGGCAAGGTTGTGTCGACTGGGCTGACGTCATCGCCAGCAAGCTTGCTGCCACAGGGTATCGGGGGTGATTTGGGTATCGGGTACGGCAATGAGCAGTTTAGGAGCCAGCCTGCTGGCGATGGCGTCGGGTCAGTCAGCATTGAAGCTGGATGTTGCTGACGCCATCGCCAGCAGGCTCGCCCCTGCAGCTTCGAGGTACGAGCCAGGTGTTACTCAGTGATCTTCTCGAAGTTGCGATAGAACATGTCGTCGTCACGGCTGTCGGTCATGGAGTGCAACTGAAAGCTGCGATTGAGTCGTGCACCGCCGTCCCGGGTCAGTGGCGACCAGACGAGGTTGGCGCGACGCATGGTCGACATGCTCATCAGTTCGTCGAACGGGATCGACAGATAGATGCCTTTGTCAAAGCTACCTTCGCCATATTCGGCGCCAGTAGCAGTCGTAATCGTTGCCCAGGCGCCAAATCGCACACCATTGGAAAACTCCTTCGAGATATCCAGCGTGCCGCCCCAGTCACCGGCCAGATAACGCCCGACACTGACTGCCGCGAGCGTATCGAACGGCAAGTCGGTGTAGCCGGTGATGTGCCCGGTGACGATCGAATAATCTCGCAGCCCAAAGCCCTGGTCGAATTCGCGCTGACGCACGTAGTTCAAGTCCGCGCCCAGCGACCAGCGCTCGCCGGTCGGGCGAAACAGCACCTCGCCACCTACCCCGGCGAACATTGATTCCAGATAGCCGCCGTAGACCATGCCGTACAAATCTTTGTCCAACTGTTCGGCGTGACTGACCTGGAACAACGGCATGGTCACTTCGGAAGTCGTCAGGTACTGGCGCAAGTCCGTGCGCACACGGGGCAAGTCGCTGGGAGCGTCATAGGTGAACTTGTCAAAGTTGTTCGCCAGATTGGCACTGAGCAAACCGCTCCACCAAGTGTTGCGGTTGAAGCGGTATTCGGCGTCCGCGTCGGCACTGAATTGATAGAGCAAGCCATCAGGACCGCCGACGTTCTGCTTGAAGCCCAGCCCGACGCCATAGCTGAATGGTTGAAGGGCTTCGGTGTAGAGGGTTTTTTCGTTGTGCGGCATCGCCGGGTTGATCTCGGTGGTGCGATGCAGCGATTGCAATGGCTCCTCGTTGTTGATCACCTCACGGAAGGTTTGCCGAGGCACGCTGGTCTCTTCCAGCGGCAGGTCGTAGCGCTTGTTCACCACGGTGAACCAGTCGATGTCGTCGTTGACGCTGTTGTCCAGAATCCGGCTCGCCCGGCCAACCGCTTTGGCGGAATGGAAATAACGCTGCTGTTCGCCATAGACGAACAATTCCGACCCGCGCTGGCTGATGCGCTCAACCTTGTAGCCGGCGTTTTGCTGCAGGCGCCTTGACACATCGGCCCAATCGACCTGCTGCATTTGCGTACTCGGCGCCTTCGCCGGTAGCGGTTCAGCCGGCGGATCGAAGGTCTTCGCCGGCGCCTTGCGGCTGACGAAATTGGTGTGGAAGGTGACGCCAAACATCGCGGTGTTGCCGCGCTCCCACGCAGCACTGACGTCGATCGAGTCGGTCAGTTTGAACACCGCACCGAGGTTGATCGGCGAATCCTGCTTGATTTCGTTGTCCTTGGGTTCGTGCTTGTAATCGTTGCCTTCGTATTCCAGTTTCAGACTGAGCCGATCCCATGGCGTCTGATAACTCACACCGCCGAACAAAGAAGGCTTGCCGCGAAAGTACGACCCGGCGTTGACGTCGCCGGTACCTTCGCTGTCGGGCCGGGTATTGAAGCGGTCAGCGAGCTCGCCCAGCGGGTTATCGAAGTCGCCTCGATTGCCCAGGTAACCCCAGGCAATGCCGGCGCTGAAATCGAAATCGTCATAGCGTTTGTTGGCAACCACAAACTCACTGGAGAACAGACCGGTACCACCGATGTCTCGAAAGCCCAGCGCCACTTCCGGCGCCCAATGGCTCTCTTCCCACAGTCGGGCCTTGATATCGACCGCCTTGTCCTTATAGCTCTGGCTGCCACTCAGCGAGTCGGGGCCGTAAGGGCGGTTGGTGATGGCGGTATAGCGGAACGAACCTTCCAGCCATTCGAACGGCTGAAGCGACACGCTGTATCGGCTATAGGGATCGGTACGGTTGGCATTCACGCTCAACTCACCGGCCGGCAACATCCGCGCGGTCGGCGTTTGCAACAAACCAGCGCCACCAAAATCATTCTGAGTAATACGTGGTTCTGCATGGGCCAGACCACACGGCAATAACAATACGGCTGCAAAACGTAAATTCAACGAACCACCTCAGCCAGCTGCGTGGCAATGAATTCGGCCAACTGCTGATTCAGTTCAGGGACAGGCGGATCAAGGTCATCGTTTTTGACCGGCACCAGAATCTTGCTGCCGGCAACGGGAAAGTGCCCGCTCTCGCGATTCCAGTGCGCAATACCCACCCGCCGGACCACGCCGTCGGGCTGAATCAGCCACAGGTAATCGGCCTCGGCATCGTCCAGCGGCGTGCAACCTTGCAGATACTCGCGAGCCTCCAGTAACGGCTGATATGGCAAGTGGCAGGTTTCAGCGACAGCACCGAGCACTTCGACTTCATCGACACGTTTCGGGTAAATCAGGCGATCGCCATCGTCGAGACGAATGTTGCGCGCGAAGCCGACTTCCACTGCGACCGGATCCAGATTGGCGATCTGTCGCCCGGTGACCGGCATCTGCCGCACTTGCTCGGACAAACGCACTGCCAGCGCTGCACGGCCTGGTTTGTCGAAGAGCGAAGCCATGCGCTGCAAAACGTCCAGATCAAACAACACGCCCGCCTTGAGCCGCGCCTGCTCTTGCAGCAACGACTGACGCAACAACACACCCGCCAGCCAATAACCTTCGGCATTGGGCACGGCCACGTTGATCACATCGAGCAAACGCCCGCCTGCCGAGAGCTCGACCGGCCCGGGGTTGGCGACGTCACCCGTGACCGTGACAGCGGCCTGGCTCACGCTGGTGATTAACAGTAAACACGCCGATAGCGTTCTCAAGCGCTTCACGGGACATGCCTGCGGTTGGGGGTCAGCTGCACGATCCTGACGCGCAACTGCGCCGTCAGCTGTTGCTCGCTCTGCACAATGAAACCGTCGACGGGATCGACCCAATAACGATTGGTCGCCCGCAGACCGATGGCCGGGGCATCAATCTGCTCATCGACACGCAGCACGCTGTATTCCTTGTTGAGAATGGTCAGGGTGTCCATGGACTTTCGGGAGAAGCGGCTATTAACGATCACTCCCACTTCCTGGCCCTTGTAGAGATCGATCCAGCGCCGGGAGGTGTAGCCATCGGCGACTTGATGAAGGCCTTGCTTGAACGGTGAGGTATCCGGCAGACGCGTGCCGTCCAGATCACCCTCCTGGCCCAGGCCAATGCTGCGCACGGCAAGACCATTGCGCAGCAGCAGCACTTGTTTGCCGGAGGCGACCCAGAACTGCAGGTCTTCACGCTCGCGCACCAGCGCCAATACCCCGGAGCCGGACGGCGTGGTCAGTTTGATCTGCGGATAGTTGACCTCGGCCACCTGGGCCGGGGTCACGTCCACCTCATCCGGTCCGATCACCGCCGATTTGAGGTTGTTCAACGAAGCGTTCATCAACGGGTTGCAGCCACACAACAACAGGGCCGCGCTCAGGCAGACGCCAACTTTCAACGTGTTCACTGTCGGCGACCTTATTTGCTGTTGTTACTGTATTCGCTCCAGTTCTTCGCAGCGGAAGCACCCGTACCGACAATCGACGCCGATGGCACCAATTGGCTGATGAAGCGGTTCCAGCGAGTCACGTTGGCAGGCCCGACATAGACAACGTCCTGAGGGCGCACTTCGAAGTGCGTGGCGAGCGCCATGGCGGTCGGCGATTGAGCGTTCAACTGGTAGATCTTCGCCGGCTCCACGTCGAGGTTTTCAACGCCGCGGATGACGTAGACCGCGTTGCCGTTGGAAGTGGTCTGACTCAAGCCGCCAACCGAGCCGAGGACATCGGACAGGTTCATGGTGGCGGTCTTGAAGCTCAACGCGCGCGGCTGGTTGACCTCGCCCATGACGTAGATGCGCTTGTTGTCGTTGTACGGCAGATACAACTGATCACCACCCTTGAGATAGACGCCCTGCAACTCGGAGTCCTGCTGGTTGAGCGAGTCGAGATTGAGCGGGTACACCCGCCCGTTGCGCGTCAGCGTCAGGCCGGACAAGTCAGCGTTGTTGGTATCGATTCCAGCGGAACCGAGGGCCTCGACCACGCTCAGCGGGTTGGTGGAAATCGCTTGCGGGCCACCCTTGGTCACGGCGCCGGTGACCACGACTTTCTGGCTGGCGAATCGCAGCACTGCGACATCTACCTGCGGCTCGGCGATAAACGCCGACAGCCGTTGTTCGATGTCTGCGCGCAGTTGCTGGATCGTACGCCCGGCAGCCTGGACTTCTTTGATGAAGGGGTAATACAGCGTGCCGTCGGCGCGCACCAGCCGTCCGTTGGCATCGATCTGTTGTTGCGCGCCGGACGGGGCTGTCAGTTCAGGGTGATCCCAGACCGTGATGTACAAGACATCGTTGTTACCGATGCGGTACTCGGCCGGAGTCGCCAACAGCTCTGCCGGCAGCGACTCACGCTTTTGCGTGGCGCGGGTGGTGGATATGAGCTTGGGGGTAATCGGGATCAGCTCGACCCTGCTGCTTTCACTGGCCCCTTGGCGGGTGATATCACTGGTGCTCAGGTATTGGCCGGGGGAAAACATGCAACCTTGTAAAGCGAGACTTGCCAACATTAAAAGAGAAAAACTACGAGTCATAATGGCACTACGCTATTCAAGGGCGAATCTAAAAAAGAAGTCACCCGACTTGCGTCGGGCGACCCTGTACTGCACTAACAAAACTTCTGTTAGTTGTGCGTGCCGGTGGTACCTGTGGTACCGGTCGTACCGGTGGTACCGCCGTTGGCACTGCCACCGCTGTTTGACGCCGCTATTGCACTGGCAACCATTGCAGTACTAGCTGCAGGGGCTTGAGAAGCCGCTACACTGCCAACTACATTGGTCACCGCAGTCAGCGGCGCTTCAGCTGCGGCAGCCCAGTTGCTCAACATCGTCAACAGGGCAACTGCCATCACTTTTCTCATATCAACTCCTTTCTAACATTCAACCCGATTAACACCGGGCGTTCCGTTAGAGGTGGTAGAGTTCAAGTCGCAAAAAGTGCGAACAAGATCCGTCATTCATTCACAGTCACTCCTGACTGATAAACGTCAAACGGCAGGTTTATATCTACGGATATGCAAAAGGCATTTCCAGTGTATTTTCCCGACGTTATCTAACAACCTGACTGGAAATAACATTGAGCCAAAACGACATCATCCGAGATAACCCTTGGGATGATTCGATTGCCAGCGCCAGGTGTCGGTCATCATTTGCTGCAAGTTGCGTGTTGCTTTCCAGCCCAACTCTTTCGCGGCCTTGGACGGATCAGCCCAGCTCTGGGCAACATCGCCCGAACGACGCGGCATCACGCGATACGGCACCGACTGCCCACTCGCTTGCTCGAAAGCCCGCAGCACTTGCATCACGCTGTAGCCATCGCCCGTACCGAGGTTCCAGGTATGAATGCCGGTACGCCCGGCGATGGACTGCAATGCCTTGAGATGCCCGTCCGCAAGGTCTACGACATGGATGTAGTCACGCACGCCAGTGCCGTCGATCGTCGGGTAATCGTCACCGAAGATCGACAGCTCTTGCAGACTGCCGACCGCGACCTGGCTGATGTAAGGCACCAGGTTATTGGGAATGCCATTAGGGTCTTCACCCATCTGCCCGCTGTCATGCGCGCCGATTGGATTGAAATAGCGCAACAGCGCGATGCTCCAGCGCGGCTCCGCCAGGCTCAGGTCGCGCAGCACATTCTCGACGATCAGCTTCGATTGGCCGTAGGGATTGGTCGGATTGCCCGTGGGGAAATCCTCGCGAATCGGCATCTGATCCGGCGCGCCATAGACTGTGGCCGATGAACTGAACACCAGGCGGAACACCCCGGCAGCAGCCATCGCCTGACACAGCGTAATGCTGCCGCTGACGTTGGTCTCATAGTACTCAAGCGGCTTGCGCACGCTCTCGCCCACCGCCTTGAGCCCGGCAAAGTGCAGCACTGCATCAATGGCATGCTCTCGAAAAATCCGATCCAGCAAAGCCCTGTCGCACACATCGCCGCGAATCATCAACGCACTTTTGCCGCAAATGGCTTCAACCGCATGCAGCGCCGCATCACTGCTATTGCAAAGATTATCCAGCACTACAACTTCATAGCCTGCTTCAAGCAGCGCGAGTGTGGTGTGCGAGCCGATATATCCGGCTCCACCCGTTACCAGAATTTTCATAGTGCGGTCCATAGAGAGGAAAGTACTCAATAGCGTGTCAAGCCCCGTGTATTGAAGATGTGTCGTGAACCACACAAACAGGGCGACAACAACCTAAAACAAATTTAGTTCAACGACTGGCAATAAATATTTTTGCAGGTCAAACTGTATTGCCCGGTACTTATTAGCACTCCAACGCCTTCCTCACTATCAACAGATACCGACTAAAAATAACTAACAAGTATCTATCCGACATCTCATAACATTGGCGCATTCTGCCACTACCACTAATTGCCATTAACAACCTGACTCGGGTATTAAAGTACACCTTCAATACTCATTGAAACTTGCAATCACTCGTTATTGCGCGCACTCGTTGACGATGTGCCGTGACTGTCCAGGATACTTTTATGATTCGTAAATGTTTGTTCCCCGCTGCCGGCTATGGCACGCGTTTCTTGCCGGCAACCAAAGCCATGCCCAAGGAAATGCTGCCGATCGTCAACAAGCCGTTGATCGAGTACGCCGTTGAAGAAGCCCGGGACGCCGGCCTGCAACACATGGCAATCGTCACCGGGCGGGGCAAGCGTGCACTGGAAGACCACTTCGACATCAGCTATGAACTGGAGCACCAGATTCGTGGCACCGAGAAAGAGAAGTTCCTCGCGGGCACCCGCGAACTCATCGACACCTGCACCTTCTCCTATACCCGTCAGGTCGAAATGAAAGGCCTGGGCCACGCGATTCTCAGCGGCCGCCCATTGATCGGCGATGAGCCCTTCGCGGTGGTGCTGGCCGATGATCTGTGCCTGAACCTGCAAGGTGACGGCGTGCTCACGCAGATGATCCAGCTCTACAAAAAATTCCGCTGCTCAATCGTGGCCATTCAGGAAGTGCCGCGCGACCAGACTCACAAGTACGGCGTAATTGCTGGCGAGCTGATCTCCGAAGGCATCTACCGGGTCAACAACATGGTGGAAAAACCCAGCCCGCAAGACGCCCCGTCCAATCTGGCGATCATCGGCCGCTACATTCTGACGCCGGATATCTTCGACCTCATCGCCGACACCCAACCCGGCAAAGGTGGCGAGATCCAGATCACCGACGCATTGATGAAGCAGGCCCAGAACGGCTGCGTGCTGGCCTACAAGTTCAAAGGCATGCGCTTCGATTGCGGCGGCGCGGAGGGCTATCTCGAAGCGACCAATTTTTGCTACGACAACGTGTACCTCAAGGGTCTCTGACCTGGCCCAAGCCGATCCAACGCTCCACACCAACCACACGCCCACTCTTCATTCAGGCAAGCCATCATGAACAACGCAAAACACTCGGCAGACAATGAACTGGAGGTGGGCAACCTCGGCGTGATGACCTGGTTGTCGCGCCATCAGCCATTACCCAGCGCCAATGAGCCCTGGTTGGGCAGCACGCTGCTGGTGGAACGGATCGGCATGTTTCCCTCGTCCGGAGACATTCGCCGGCCGATACGCAACCCCTATCCCCTCCTCGCCCACTTGAAAAAGCTGTATGGCGAACAGGCTCTGGAAGTCGACGACCGCGATGGCTTGAAAGTGATTTTCAGCGACTGGAGGTTCCGGGTGCGCATTTGCTGCAACGAACCGGCCATCATCATCAATGTGGAAACCCGCTGCGCCACGCAATTGATGCCGCTCAAAACGGCAGAACTGCTGAGTCATTTGCAGCACTTCGAAACAGCTCTCCTGTAGGAGCGAGCCTGCTCGCGATGGTCGTCAACGATAACGCGCGCATCCTGAAGAACTACGGTGTTATTGAGTTTTTCGCGAGCAGGCTCGCTCCTGCAGTTCTGTGGCAACAGCAGTCAAAGCGACGCGTCGCAACGGTCCTGCCCGCCCACCATCCAGCGATAGAAGTAATCGGCAATCACCCGCCCACCCGTGGCAGGGACCGGATGAATCTTGTCCGGGCCGATCATGGCGGCGGCATAGCGTTTGACGTCGGGTCCGAACGCGCACTGCAAATCGAGATAACCCAGATGCTCCGCCTGCGCCCAGGGCTGCAACACCTGCGCATACGCCGACATCGGGTAAGCACTGGAGCGTGTGGTGTCCTGACGCAGGATCAGGTTGATGCTCGCCTTCGGCTGGATCTGGCGCACCATCCCCACCAGCCCTTGAACGTTCTTCAGATACTGCTCGGGTTTGACGCCGAAGCCTTGATCGTTGCCACCGAGCATGATCAGGTAAATGTCCGCAGGAATGCTCGACACCGCCGCCTTCCACTGCGTCTGCCAGTGGCTATCGCTGTGGTAGAAGTCCCCGGATGCGGCGCCGGAGGCGGCCAGCTTGGAAACCCGCACGCCGCCCAGATCGTTGCTCATCCACAGGCCGAACAGGGTTGGCGCGCCCGTCACCACTTCCAGCCGGAACGCCCAGTCCGGCGCCTGCGATACGCCGGGCAGCGGCACCTCCTGAACCCCTGAGCCGGCGAGTGTCAAGGGTTGCCAGTCTTGCGACGGGGTCCAGCGGTAGCGGATCTCGTTGGGCTCGCCGTTGCCCAGGTAAAGCAATTTCGCCTGAGTCACGGCGGTGCTGATGGCCGGCGTCGGGCTGGCATCGATCTGCAGCCATGCGCCGGGGCGGCCCATTACCGTGCGGCTGTCGGGACTGGCTTGGCCGAGGCCGGACACTTGCCAATCCCCGCCGAAGTACTTTTCGCTGCTGCGGGTGTATTTGAAATGCGTGCCACCCAGCGCCGCGCCGTGGTTGAAGCCGACATAGCCGGGGCCGGCAAAACCAACCTCCCCGGCCACGCGCTGCACCAGTTTGTTCAGATAAAAATCCTGCCCGGCGCTGTAGCTGTCGCCGATCACCGAGATCGACAGTACCTGGCCAGCCTTACCTTCACGCCACTGAGCAAACCGCTCGCGCGCGTCGCCAACCTCAATCACCGACGCAGCAACGGGCTGAATGTCATCAACTGCCAACATGCATTGCTTCCTTCCCTCGGACAATCATTGGGTCTGCGCCACCGGAGCGATGCTCGCCGCAGGCTTTTTTGTCGCAGCACGCTCACCCAGAAACAGCACGGAGGTGAAGTTGAATCGACTGAAAATCATCGAAAGCACCACCGGTCCCAGCAAACCACAAGTCACGCCGCCGAACACCAGCAGACTCTCATCCTTCACACCCAACCGCCCCAGGACAAACCGCGATGTCGCCGCAAACAAAACATGGAACAGGAAGATCGCATAGGAATAGCCGCCCAGCCAGGTCAGTGCCTTCGAACGCAGGTCACTCGCCAGCAGCGCCATGCAGGACACGCAACCCACCGTCAAACCGATCAGGCTGCGACGGTCGACGATCAACTCCCGATCGACCGCCGCCACGTACAGCAGCGTTAGCGTGATCATCACGAACACCAGCGGGCCAATCACCTTGAACCGCTGCTTCAACGCGCTGACATTTTCCTGGCCGATCATCCCCGCCACAAAAAACGGTAGCAGATAGATCGCGCCGTTGATGCCGAACGCGTCGAGCGTGAATGGCGGCAGCAAAAACACCACCGCCGCAAAGGCGAACAGCAGATTCAAGCGCGTCGCGGTGCGCAACAGCCCACGCCACTCCAGCAGGCCGACAAACATGAAAATGATGAACACCGCCTGCAGGAACCAGAAGTGGTTGATCGGTACCCAGAACGACAACAACGCGTCGATCACGCCGACATCCTTGTTCACGCCCGGGCCAACCGCCTGCAACACCGAGAACGGTATGCCTACGCAAAACAGCGGCACGATCAACCGTCGAACCTTGCCGCTGAAGAATGCGGAAAAGTCATTGCCGCGGATTTTGTAGATGGAATAGATGTAGCCCGAGATGAAGGTGAACAGCGGCATGCGCACATACACCATGGAGTCGGCGATCACCCGGAACGGCGAGCCCAGGTCGATCTTCAAGCCGCCGCCCAGCGGGCCGATGACGTGATAGAGCACCAGCAGCAGGCACGCCAGACCGCGCAGGGTTTCGATCTCCAGGGACTTTTTCTTGCTCGACATAAAACAAGCCTCAATTCAGAACGCGTGATTCAACCTGTACCGGTTTGTTTGCCCGCAACATCAATCCCAGGCCCACGAACAACACAGGCACCACCATCGAGAAGTGCCGGGCAAAGGAGCCGAAGTCCGGCTCGAACAGGCCTTGAACCAGCAGGAATGCCAGCGGAATCGCGATCAGTTCCTTAGGCTTGGTCTGGATCGGCGCACCCTTGTAATCGGTCGAGGTGATGACCTTGAACAGCAGCAACGCGGTCATGATCATCAACGCCACGAAGATCACCTGGCCCGGCCCCGACAGCAAAATCAGCTCCACGGGGAACGACAACCGAAAAAAGATGATCATCGAGTCCAGGGCCTGGGAAACGAAGTCGCTGCCGCTGAGCCACGAAACGATCAACGACTTGGAACCCTCCTCCCCCGCCGTGCGCAGTTCGTTGTTGCTGGCGCGAATCGACGACACCGGAAAGCCGAGCGCGACCTGGATCGCCATGGCGACCGCCAGGTAGAACAGAAACAGCATCAGGAAGAAGGTGAAGCGCGAGACGTATTTCTTCATCACGCAGACGCCGACCCAGGACAGTGAAAACAGAATCCAGTAAGGCCGGATCAGCACGCCGTAGATCACTGCCGAGAGGAAAAACCCGCCGCGATATTTGCGCGTCAACGAACTGAGCAGAATGCTCAACACCGCCACCGACACGATGATTTCCTTGGTCAGGTTCTCCAGGAAAAACGAACGGACAATGCCCCACAGACACAGAGTTCCGAAAATCGCCAACGGCATGCGGCGAAACACCACCACCGGAATCGCCGTGAGCAAAAAATTGCAGAACATGCCGTAGGCCCAGGCATTGGTCAGGTTGATCCCGGTGGGCCGCAACAGGAATGCCGAACACTCATAGGAAGAGCGATCCGGCGAGAACGGGTTCCAGAAATTGCAGTTGTCGGCTCGCGCGTAGGACGACCACAAGGTCATGGCATCAGGGCCGGGAGCGCGTGGGACCAACATCGGCATGGCCACCGACAGGAACAACCCGGTAAACAGAATCAGGAAGGAAATCGATGAGTCGAGCTTCTTGCCGCGGAACTCGATGCACGGCAGCTTCAGGCCCATGACAGTGCTGCCTTTTTTGCGCCGGTCATGCGGGTCAACAGCGCAATGACCCCGAGCTGCACAATGATTGCGAAAACGTTGCCCCAGGCGGCGCCGTAGATCGAATAGTGCTTGATCAGCAGGTAGCTGACCGGCACTGAAACCAGCAGGCATATGAATGCGCTCGCCAATGACACCCGACTGTTTTTCGAGGCGATCAACCCACCCCAGACGATGTCGCCGATAGCGCGCAAGGCAAAGGAAAAAATCAGCACGCCGAGGATTGCGTTGTCCGGTCGCGGAACCGCCGCGCCGACATAATCGAGCAGAACATTGAAGAACAGATAAATCAGCACCGCCACCGCGGCAGACACCACCAGCGAGCGCATCACCCATTTGTTGACGAACAATTGCCTGACCGTGAACGGCTGTTGGTCCGCCTGAAACCGCTTGGCGAGCACCGGAATACCCACCACTGCCACCACCGCGTAGGACAGCGCTTGCAAGGTGTTGGCCGCCGACCAGGCGTATACGTATTTACCGAGGCTGGCGTAGGGCTCCAGATCGATGATCAGAAAGCGCTCGGCATACTGGCTGAGCGCGATCAAGCCTGTGCCAAGATAGAACGGCAGCCCGGCCTTCCACACGGTTGCGGTGGCCAGCGTGCCACTGACCCGGCCTTTGTGCACGTTCACCACAATCAGATAACCGGCGACGATCACCAACACGTTCGCCGCCACCCAAAGCCACAACACACTGGCGATGCCGGACACCCAGCCAAGCATCATCCCGCCCACCGCCAGCACCGCCCACAGACCGGTCTTGACGAAAAACAGCAACGCACCCGCCGTGGCTTTCTGCGCGGAAAACACGAAGGAATTGATTTCGAAGGACAGGTGTTCGGTGAGCAGTACCAGCGTCACACAGAGGATCAGCGCAGTCGTCGCCTCGACGGCCTGGAACAGCGAGTAAACCAGCACTGTCACCACCGACAGCAGCAACCCCACCGCCAGATACAACAGCAAAACCTTGTCGACCACCCGCCGCGACGTCCCACCCACGCTGATCAATCGATTGATCTCGGAACTGAACCCGACGCTGTAGAACTTCGAGGCGATCAACGACGCCGCGACCACCACGCCGTAAAAGCCCAGTGCCTCATAACCCAGGTAATGGGTGATGGCCAACACCAGCAAAAACTTCGCGCCTAATGCCCCGCCGCGAAGCAACAGCCGAAATATCATCGAACGATACCTTTGATGATCTCGTCCATGGCCACGGTTTTCGCTTCGATCTCGCGGCAGGTATCGGTCAGGCGTTTGCCGAAATTCGACAGTGCATTCGGTGCGTAGACCGTGTTGATGATGGTATCGACATCGATGTCGCCGCCATTGATCACCCAGTCTTCCACGCCCATGTCCTGATAGGCGCCGAAGCCTTTGCGCTCGTAGCTGATGTGGTACGCCGGGACGCCGGAAAGCAGCGATTCGATGGCGCCGTGCAGACGCACGGAAATCACCAGGTCCGGCTGGTATTTGGCCAGTGTCGCCTTCAATGGCAGCAGGTCTTCGGTAATGCCCAACTCGCGATAAAACGCGCCGTCATCGTTGCCGCGTACCGCGCTTTGCACGGCGCACACCACCTTGCTTTTGTTCTTCAGGCGCTGCAGCAGCAACTTCAGGTTGGCCACATAGGCGAGCTTCTTTTCCTTGCTCCACTCCGGCGGCTTGCGCAGCACCACGCACACCGTTGCTGGCGACGATGCGCAACGGGTGAACTTGGGTTGCGCGAGGATTTTGCTCGCCAGGGACTGGACTGCCAGGTCCGGCGCACGGTAGACATTTTCGTAAGCATCAAAGATCGCCGAGGAGCGATTGTCCCGCACGAACACCGCGTCGGCGCTGGCGTAATGCTCGACGATCCTGCGGCTCTCGCCGTGGAACGGCCCAATGCTTTGCGGCAGGTAAACCGACGGCACTTTGCTGAGGATTGCCGTTTCCAGTTGCCTGGCGTGCCCCAGTTTCAGCTTGATGTGTTCGAAGGCACTTTTGGAGCGCATGTAGCCGCCGCCGACACCGACGATCAGGTCGGTTTTTTTCAACAGATCCGCCAGGCCTGCGTAGGACTGGTTGAGGAACACCGCTTGCTTGACCCGACCCAAGCCTTTGGCCGCCATCACCGGGGCCTCAAAACGCGGGTGTGGCAAGTAGCTGAAGGACTGTGGATCGGAGGCCACCACGCTGATCGAAGTGTCTTCGCCGAAGTTTCGCTGCACCAACTCAATGGCCAAATCGACGAGCAGCCCGTCACCGGAGTTGGACGCACTGTAGCCATGCAAAATCGTTACGTTCATATGCTTGAGTTCTACTTAAAAAGAGGGAGCGCGATACAGGTCGTAGGTCTGGCGAATCATCAAGGCGGCGCTGAAACGCTCGCGCACGATGCTGCGCCCTTCGCTGCCAAGGTCGAGCAAGCGCGGTTTCTGGATTTTCTTCAGCACATCGGCCAACGCGTGGTGGTCGCCGCTGGGAAAGACGTAGCCGGACACCTCATCAGTGACGAGCTCGGGCAGCGACGTGCAATTGCTGGCGATCACCGGCAAGCCCATGGCCATGCCTTCCAGCGGCACCATGGCGAAGCCTTCCCAACGACTGGGCACAATCAGCGCATCGGCTTTCTGATACAGCACCTGCACTTCGTTCGGCGTGACCCAAGGCAGGTATTCAACGGCGTCCATCGGCGGACACTCGACCGAATCCTCATTGACCGCACTGCCAACCACCGTCAGTTTCAAGTCGTTGCGCTGCACCTTGGCGAAGGCCTTGAGCAACACATCGAAGCCTTTCTGATAGTCGAGGCGGCCGACGAAGAGCAAGTGAATCGGCTCGGGGCTGCTGGTTTTCGGCGCGTCATCCTTGCGGTGAATGCCGTTGTAGATCAGCTTCATGCGTTTGCGCTCGATGCCAAACCGCGCGGCTTTGTCCAGCTCGTACTGGCTGACGCAAATGATCACGTCGGTGACTTTCTGCAACATCCGCTCGATCGAGGCATAGACCTTCTGCTTGATCGGCGAGCTTTCCATCAGGAACGAAAACGCATGCGGGCAGTAGACGATTTTCGGCTTGCGCCAAGGTCGCAACAGCACGCAGACACACCGGCCGATCACCCCGGAAAACGTGCTGTGCAAATGCACCACATCGGGCTTTTCCTTGAGCATCACCTGGGTCAGACGCCAGGCGAAGCGCAGCAACGACGGCACATTGCGCCCGGAGCGGGCGAAGGTGCGGATCTGCTGCGCTTGGATGCCGTGCAGTTCTTTTTCCTGATCCTGCGGGACCAGATACACCAGTTCGTAGTTCGCGACGTCATCGTCCGGCGAAGCCGAAATTGTGCGGATAACGGTCGCGACGCCACCTTTGATCGTCTCTGCCACGTGCAGTATTTTTTTCACAGTTCACCCACTTCAAACATGAAAGGACAATCGTCAAAACTCAGGACTTGTCGGACGCGTATTCGTAGCTGTAGTAGCCGTAACCGCCGTTGCCGTAATAGCTGGCCGCACGTTTTTCGACGCCGTTGAACACCGCACCTTTCAACTCGATGCCGTTCTGCGCGAAGCGGCGAATCGTCAGTTCGATTTCTTTGGCCGGGTTCACCCCGAAGCGCGTGACAATCAGGCTGATGCCCGCTTCACGACCGACAATCGCCGCATCGGTCACGGCCAACAGCGGCGGCGTATCGATGATCACCAGGTCGTAAAGCTCGCTGAGTTGCGCCAGCAGTTCGCGAAAGTTGGCGTGCATCAACAGCTCGGAAGGATTGGGCGGGACCTGGCCACGACTGATGAAATGCAGGTTGTCGACTTCGACTTTGTTGATCGCCTGCTCGATGCTGCAGCGCTTGACCAGCAGGTCCGACAAACCATTGGTGATCGGTGTGTTCAGGGTTTTGTGCAAATGACCTTTGCGCATGTCGGCATCGATCAGCACCACGCGCTGTCCGCTTTGCGCCATCACCGCTGCGAGGTTGGAGGACACGAACGTCTTGCCGACCTGCGGGCTCGGGCCGGAAATCATGATGCGGTTGTTGGTCGAATCGAGCCCGGCAAAATGCAGGCAGGTACGCAAGCTGCGAATCGACTCGATCGACAGATCCGTCGGGTTGCGCAGGGCCAGCAGGTAGGCCGGTTTGTCCACGCCGTCCCGGGCACGACCTTTTTTGCTGTCCTCTTCCTGCTGCAATGCGCTGTAGGGAATCGACGCGTAAACCGGCAGGCCGAGTTGTTCGATGGCTTCCGGCCCTTCCAGTCCTCGACTCAAGGATTTTCGCAGCAACACCAGCGCCACCCCGAAGAAGGCGCCAAGGAAGGTTGCAATCAGCACGATCAAGGGTTTGCGCGGCTTGACCGGATTGGTCATGTCGACATCCGCAGTGTCGATCAACCGCACGTTGCCCACCGCCCCCGCCCGGACAATGTCCAGTTCCTGGGATTTGTTCAGCAGTTGCGTATAAATCTGCGACGCCACTTCCACATCGCGGGTCAGGTTGAGCAATTCCTGTTGCGTGGCGGGCAGGTCCTGGGCCTTGCTCTCCAGTGCCTTCTGTTGCTGGGTCAGCTCGCCGAGCTGGGTCATCAGCGCGCGGTACGCTGGATGCTGTTTGGTGAACTTGCGGTCCAGCTCCGCCTGTTGCATTTTCAGTTCGGAGATCCGCGTGTCGAGGCTGACAACCTGTTCCAGCACCGATTGGGTTTCGAGGGAAATATTGACCGTCTTGCCACGGGTTTGATAACCGTTGAGTGCCTCGCTGGCCTTGGCCAGATCACGCTTGACCTGCGGCAATTGGCCTTGCAGGAACTCCAGGCTCTGCGCCGCTTCAGCCGAGGTGCGTTGCACGTTCTGCTGCACATACAACGAAGAGATCTTGTTGAGGATTTTCACGGCCTCGGCCGCATCGGTGCTGGCCAGGGCCAAACGGATGATTCCCGATTCCTTGCCTTGCTCGGAAATATCCAGCGCATCCTGGTAACCCTGAATGGTCACGATCCGCGGATTGCGCACTACTTCGAAACGCGTGCCGGGGTTTGCCGACAGCTGAGCGATCAAGCCTTCCACGTCGTCCTGTTTGAACGCTTGGCCAGCGACGCCGTCGACCAGCAGGTTGTCGTTTTCATCGAACAACTGGAACCGTTGCTGCTCACCGGCGACCAGCGTGAGTTTCTTGCCGAGCAGTTCTTTTGGCAGATTGAGCCGGCTGATCTCCAGTCGCTCACCACCCCAGGCGTAGCTGTTGAGACCGAAACGCGGGGCCGCGACACTGAACTCGGTTTCGCCGCGATAACGTCGGGCAAGAAAACCGCCGATGACCGGGAAGGTATTGGGGGTGACATCGATATCCAGGCGCAGGTCATCGACCGTTTTGCCGATCACCGCGCGGGACTTGATGATGCCGATTTCGGTCACCGAGGGCGATTGCCCGCCGAGCATGCTGTTGAGATCGGAAAACCCGAGCATGTCGTTCTTCTTCGGCTCGACCTGCACCAGCGCGTTCGCCAGGTACACCGGTGTCGCCAAAACCGCATAGGCAACGCCGGTCACCATAAAGGCTCCGGTGAGCGCGCCGATCAACCATTTCTGATCGATCAAACTGCCAAATATACCGAGAAGATCAATGCTGTCTTGATCGTTGTCGCGGGTGCCGATTACGGACGGTAACTGCATAAGTCTGTTCTTACCATTCATTGATCTGAAGAATATTCATCAACGCGCGAGGCGTTGCGCCCATGAGCTAACAGCATCTTCAATCAATGCATGGGCATGAATAAAAGCGGCCTTGCCTTGACGATATGGATCTTGTATTTCGCGCTCGCTCTGCCATTTACCGAGCAGAAAGACTTTGCCTCTGGCGTGAGAGGCAATATTCAATACTTGTTTTACATGCTGTTTTTCCATGACCAGAATCAGGTCTGACTCATTGACGATGTCGGGCGTCAATTGCCGCGCCTTGAAGGCTTCGGCACAGTGCCCACGGTCTTCGAGAATCTGCCGGGCTGACGCTTCCATGGACTCGCCCACCCTTGCGGACAGCCCTGCGGAGGCCACTGCGATCGTTGTAGAGGCCAGCGCGTCACGCAGCAAAAGCTCTGCTGTCGGACTTCGGCATATATTGCCCACGCAGACGACCAGGATCTTTTTGAACAAGATTTTACTTTCCCGAGTAATGTCAAACGGCCAACATGTCGCGAGGGTTTTAATGAACCCCACGAATCTTCCTGAACTCAGAAATAGATTCACCTGTTAGTACCGAAGCATTAAGTACCACAGCACTTAAAAGGCACCCAACCACAATTAGCGGACTAAAAATAACTGTGATTTTCAGCTGATAGATTTCCGACAAAAAATAACATTCACGCACTTCATACCTGCTTCATTATCGAAACATGAGTAAAGAGATATCTATTCGAAGTTGTCACTTCTCATCAGGAGAGCAGACATGAAATCAGCACATCTCAAACGACTCGGCGCGCTAAGCCTGATCGCGCTGGGTGCAACGACTCAGGTTCAAGCCAGCGAACTGTTCCCTAACCTGCCTACCAAGACCATTGGTGTGCAGGTCAAGATCCAGAGCTTTTCCGCTGCCGACGCCGCGCAGATCAAAGCAGCGGGGTTCAGCTTTGTACGCTTCGGTGTATGGAGCGACAGCCTGACTGCTGCGGCCTATCAGAAACAGGTCAGCGATGCCTTTGCGGCGGCCAGGTCCGCTGGCCTGCCGGTTTTGCTCACCGTACGCGCCATCAAGCCGTTGATGGCCGCGACAGGCAATATCAGTGAGCTGACAACGGCTGGCGAATCGTTTGCCAACACGGTGTCGAGACTGGAAACCTCCTACAGCACGCAGCTGGTGGCGATTGAAATCTGGAATGAACCCGATCTTGAGACCTATTGGCCGACACGCAATTTCGACACGACATTCGTGCCGTTCATGAGCGCCATGTGCAAGTCGCTGCAAGACAAACCGCAATCGGCGCCACGGGTCGGCTTCGGCTTCGCCCGCCCACCGACTGCGGGCTCCGCCTCGACGGTCGCGCTGAACCGCATCGTCAGCGAATACCCGAAATGCCTGAATGCCATCTCCTACCACCCCTATGGCATGACGAGCACCCAGATCAGCAACGCACAGACGTTTATCCAGCAAAACTTCCATTTGCCGGGCGTCATCAGTGAATGGGGTGTTTCGGCGCTCACTTCCAATGGTGGTGCTGAAGGACAAGCCAGCAAAATCGCTTCGTTCATTGCCGATGTGAAACGGCTGAATATCCCGCTGACCTCCATCTACGAATGGAGAAACACTGAATCGGGCAGCAATGACCGGGAGAAGAATTTCGGCCTGCTGACCTCCGACGGCCAACCCAAACCGGCGAAAATCACAGTCGAAACCCACCTGAACGCCGAGTAGCCACCGTGCAATCGCGACCGGTCTGTTCGCAGGTCGGTTGCTTTGAACCTGTGAGCTGTTTTGGCATCGTATTCATCGATACCTCGCCCCGCCTTTAAAACAATCGTTGTCTGGTTGTTGCCGCAGGGGCCATCGATACACGTACACACCCTTGAGTGGCTGTCAGCGCTCGGGTAATGTCATCAGACCCACAGGACAGAGCACGCCCATGACTTCCAAGCTGGAACAACTCAAACAAATGACCACCGTGGTTGCCGACACCGGCGACTTCGAAGCGATCGCTCGCGTTAAGCCGGTAGACGCCACCACCAACCCTTCCCTGCTGCTCAAGGCTGCGGCCATCCCCGCTTATGCCGAACTGCTGAACGCTTGCGTCAATGACTGCAAGGGCGATGTAGGCCTGGCCAGCGACCGATTCGGCGTCGCGGTGGGGCAAGAAATCCTCAAGGTCATTCCGGGCCGTATTTCCACCGAAGTGGATGCACGCCTGTCGTTCGACACCGATGCCGTGCTCAAGCGTGCGCACCGCCTGATCGAACTGTACGAAAAGGCCGGCATTGGCCGCGACCGCGTGCTGATCAAGATCGCCTCCACCTGGGAAGGCATCCGCGCTGCCGAGATCCTGGAAAAGGAAGGCATCCAGACCAACCTGACCCTGCTGTTCTCTTTCGCCCAGGCCGCGGCTTGTGCCGACGCCGGGGTGTTCCTGATTTCGCCGTTCGTGGGCCGCATCTACGACTGGTACAAGAAAGCCACCGGTAACGAGTTCACCGGCGCGGATGATCCGGGCGTGCAATCGGTGACGCGTATCTACAACTACTACAAGGCCAATGACTACAAAACCGTGGTCATGGGCGCCAGCTTCCGCAACCTGAGCCAGATCGAACAACTGGCCGGCTGCGATCGTCTGACCATCAGCCCGGACCTGATCGACAAGCTGGCGGCGGACACCGGCAAGCTGGAGCGCAAACTGGCGCCGGGTCACGCCGGTGAAGCACGCCTGAACCTCAACGAAGCACAGTTCCGCTGGCTGTCCAACGAAGACGCCATGGCGACCGAAAAACTGGCTGAGGGCATTCGTCAGTTTGCTCGTGACCAGGAAAAACTCGAGGCACTGCTGCAAGCCAAGCTGTGATCTGAGTTGGCGTAATGCAAAAAAGGGCGAACCCTGGTGGGTTCGCCCTTTTTTATGGTGCTGTGGCAAATGAGATGTGTGGCGAGGGAGCTTGCTCCCGCTGGGCTGCGAAGCGGCCCCAAAGGCCACAACCGAGTAGCATCAGGCATACAATAGTCGAAGGTTTTACGGCTGCTGCGCAACCGAGCGGGAGCAAGCTCCCTCGCCACAGTTCAGCGGTGTTCTAAAGGTTTACATGGAATCAGTGCCGCTCCAGCGCATTCACCAGGTCATGGAACGCTTCACGGTTGGAATCGTTCAGGCCCATGAGGATCTTGTGCGCTTCGAGCACTTTGATACGCACCACTTCTTCAGACTGATCCTGATCTGGCAGGTCATCCAGGCATTCCGGGCACGGCACAGGCTTGTCAACGATGTTGAACACCTGCTCGAAGCCCATGGATTGCAAAAGACGGGTAATGTCTTCGTGGGTGGTGACGACGGTCGGCAGCAGGCCGACCTTTTGCCGCGAAAGGATCGACAGCTTGGCCAAAAGGCCCAGGGTGGTGCTGTCGATGCTGCGGGTTTCGGTCAGGTCGATCACGATGGCGTTGAAGTTCAACGCCGTGAAGATCCGATCAATAGTCGCATCCAACGCCGAACACAGGGTCAGGCGAACTTCACCGACGAACTTCAGGACAAAGGTGCCGTCCTGCTCGGCGAACTGGATTCTACCGGTACTCATTGAAGATTCCTGCTCAACACCAACAGGGCGATATCATCCGGCATCTCCCCTAGCGTGGCCAATCCAAAAACCTGCCGCAGACCATCCAGGCTGCCGCCCGCTGCCTTGACCCGTTGGGGCAACGCAGCTTCTTTTTCTTTGAGTGTGGGTTCTGGCAAAAGGTCCAGAATGCCATCAGACATCAGCGTCAGGCTGAACGTCGGCGGCAGTTCCAGCACGTGGTCTTCGTAGGTGGCCTCGTTGAAGAGGCCAACCGGCAAACCACGCCCTTCCAGATAACGAACACTGTCGGGTGTGTACAACACTGGCAACGGCAAATGACCGCCGATGCTATAGGTCAACAAACCTGTCTCCTCGTCGATGACTCCACCGACCATTGTGACGTGCTTACCCAGCTTACAACTGATCAGCCCCCGGTTGATATGACCAAGAACTTCTGAAGGCTTGAATTCCGGCAATGTGCCGCTGCGCTTCGATTCGAACAGCAGGCGCGTGGTCATGAACTTCAGCAACACCGTAACGAAGGCTGAAGAGGCGCCATGACCGGAAACGTCGGCCAGATAGAACGCGACTCGACGCTCGTCCACCCGGAAATAGTCGACAAAATCACCCGACAGATACAGAGACGGGATGATCTGGTGGGCGAACTTGAACTCGTCAATGGTCCAGGGGCTGACCGGCAGCATGTTCATCTGTACCTGGCGACCGGCGTTCTGGTCTTCCTGGAGCAGGTTAAGGCTGGCGGCGAGTTCGCGGTTGGCCTTCTCCAGCTTCTCGCGGTAGCGCTGGTTTTCCAGCAGCAGACGCGCTCGATCCAGGGCTCGACGCACAGAGTGCTCGAGCACGGCCAGATCTTCGAGAGGCTTGATCAGGTAATCCGCCGCACCGAGGCGCAAAGCCTCGACCGCATCGTTCATCACACCGGCACCGGATACAACGATCACTGGCGTCTGCGGCGCGAGTTCGGTGACCTGGCGAATGAGTTCGAGTCCGCCCATCTGTGGCATGCGCAGATCGCAGATGACCAAGTCGGGCTTGTCTTGCTCGAATACCTGAAGACCCTGCTGGCCATTGCTGGCCTGCAAGACGCTGAAACCACTGTCTTCCAAATAGGCGGCGAGGCTCGCGCGCACTACTTCGTCATCATCGATTATCAGCAGCGTGGCACTGGTTTTTGGCATGTGGGCAAACGGCGCCAGAATTAGGTTGGCGTAGCGGCTCGGATTTTAGCCCGGCTCACACTACTGGATTCGCTTCTAGCCTCTCTGTTGCACTGTTTTCGAGCATTCGCCCTATTCGCATGTACACCAGAGGTGCCCTTCTAAGGCGCAGACGGTACTCCCATCCGCGAGGCGTTTCAAGCTCACGCCGATGGTCGCTTGACATCCATCCATGTCAAATCACCGGGAGTTATAAAAACCGCCAGAACCGAAACTCAATGTAAGGACCGCAGTCGCTCAAAAACGCAGAAGGCGGCTCGATGGCCGCCTTCTGTCTTAACCGGTAAAGATCAAAAATCGTCTTCAACCTGACCGTCTTTCACCTTGAATTCACGGTTCTGCAAGTACGCATTACGAATGAAGGTGTACTTGTCACCCGTGATCAGCTTCTCGGACGACAACAGGTTCGCGCGAGTATCGACGATGTTCAGACCGAAGATCGAGTTACGCACCGGCACATCGTTGATATAGCGGTACGGGCCGGTGTAACCGTCGACATACTTCGACGGCGCATCACGCAATGTGCTCGGCCCCAGCAGCGGCAGCATCACGTATGGACCACTGCCGACACCCCAGTAACCGAGCGTCTGGCCGAAGTCTTCGTCGTTGCGTTGCAGGCCCATCTTGGTACCGACGTCGAAGAAACCGAGAAGGCCGAAAGTGGTGTTGAAGATCAAACGAGCGGTGTCGACACCGGCCGCCGCAGGTTTGGCCTGCAAGATATCGTTGGCGAGGTTGGTCACTTCACCGACGTTGCGGAACATGTTGTGGATGCCGTCTTCAAGGAACTGAGGCGTCACGAACTGGTACCCCTGGGCCAAAGGCTTCAGGGCATAAGTGTCGAGCACGTCGTTGAATTTGTAGATCGGACGGTTGATGCTTTCCCAAGGGTCGTCTTCCGACGCTGCCTGGGCAACGAACGGAACCAGCAACGCGCTGGCACACACACAAAGCTGAGCGAAATGGTTGCTCCAGCGCATATAAAAACTCCTTGGATTGTACCGTCGCCTAGGACTGAGCCGGGCGCAAAGACCGCTAGTATAAGATGTAAAGGCTACTTTAGGCAGCATCCCCCTTGGGTGCGCTCGGGATTCGTGTGGCTGTCATCGATTCACCTCCGTGTCACTCAACTGTCATCGCTGCCCGCTAGCCTCGAGGCTATTTCAGGGTCGTCGACATGCCGCACGCCGAAACCAAGCCTCAATCTGCGCCAAACCTGACGGCCGTGCTGTTCGGGCTCAGTGGTTGCCTGGTGGATTTCGGCGCTCATACGCGTCTGAACGGCAGTCATTCAGTCGAGCACACCGAAGCCACTCCGGGCGCCCTCGAAAGCCTGCACAGTTTGCAGCGCCAACAAATACCGTGCGCATGGCTTGATGAGCTTTCGCCGGCCATCAGCCGATCCCTGGCGATTGCGTTGCCGGCATGGATCAAATCTTCGCAACACTCTGCAACAAACAACCCCTGGCCGGCTCCAGATGCCTGCTGGCGAGCATTGATGGCACTGAATGTCGAGAGACTGGACGGCTGCGTGCTGGTCAGTGGCGAACCGCGTCTTCTGCAATCGGGGCTGAATGCCGGATTGTGGACCATCGGGCTGGCGTCCTGCGGTTCGCTCTGCGGCTTGTCACCCGCACAATGGCAAGCCCTGTCCCAGCAGGAACGGGATATCAGGCGCGGCAAGGCGACCCTGCAACTGTTTAGCCTGGGGGTGCATTCGGTGATCGATCATCTCGGTGAACTCGACACCTGCCTGGCAGATATCAGCTTGCGCCGGCTCAAAGGCGAAAAGCCCTGATTGCGACCCTATGAAGCATGCAGGTTACGCAGGAGTGGATTAATCTTAAGGTCAGCCATAGACCTTTGGCGCATCGCTGCGGTCTATGCCAGTGCCATTTGAGAGAAGGAAGAACGCCATGCCTGCCCGCGAACTGCAAGAACAGCTCAATGCCCTGCGCGAGCAATTGGAACAGAATCCTCCGCTGTCCGAATCCGAGCGCGAAAACCTGCACGAACTGATGCAACAGATCGAACTCAAGCTCGAACTCGAGACCAAGACCCAGGACGCCAGCCTCGCCGACGGTGTCAACCTGGCCATCGATCGCTTCGAACTCGAACACCCTACCCTTGCCGGCACCTTGCGCAATATCGGCCAGGCCCTGGCCAACATGGGGATCTGACCCGCCAAACGCAAAAAGCCCCGCTAGCGATAGCGGGGCTTTTTAATGTCTGCTGCCTGAAATGCAGTCCACTGTAGCAGCGAGCCTGCTCGCGATGACGGCGTGTCAGTCGACATCAATGGTGTCTGACATACCGCTATCGCGAGCAGGCTCACTCCTACAGGGTTTCGTTACTGACGGACCAGGCGATGGTTCGGCAATTGAACCTCTTCAGTGCTGCGGTACGGGTTGATGTCCAGCCCGCCACGGCGCACATAACGCGCATACACCGTCAGTTTTTCCGGCTTCAGCAAGCGCTGCAGATCGAGGAAAATGCGCTCTACGCACTGTTCGTGGAAGTCCGAGTGCTGGCGGAAGCTGACGATGTATTCAAGCAAACTCGCGTGATCCAGCGCCGCGCCACGGTAATCCACCACCACGCTGCCCCAATCCGGCTGGCTGGTGACCGGGCAATTGGATTTGAGCAAATGGCTGTGCACGCTCTCTTCAACAGTGCGCGAGTCATCACACCGCAGCAGTTCCGGGCGCGGATGCTCGTAGTTGCTGACGCTGATATCCAGTTCGTCGATGCACACGCCGGGCAGCGCCACGACGCCTTCGGCTTCGACATCCTTGAGACTGCGAACGCGCACGCCAACCGGTTTGCCGGCAGCGGCCGACAGGTCTTTGACCAGCGTCGCTTCGAGGGTTGCGGTGTCGGCGAACGGCGTCTGGTTCAACGAGTTGAGATAGAGCTTGAAGGATTTCGACTCGATGATGTTCGGCGAATCCGCCGGAATACTGAACTCACCGATCGCCACCACGGGTTTACCCGAGGGCAACAACCACGACAGCTCGAAACAGTTCCAGAAGTCGACGCCTTTGTAAGGCAAGGTTTCAGCCGTCAAGCCGAGTTCGGCCCACTTCGCGGTACGCGGGATCGGGAACAGCAAGGACGGCGTGTAAGTGGCGATGTATTCGCTGGATTTACCCAGCGGCGAGTGTTCGGCTGCGGGATGCATGGCGGAAACCTGACTGAAGAATCAGCGGATTCTATCAGCCTTTGCTTGCGCCTTTGAGTGCTTACTGACTGACAGTCAATTTGCCGACCATGCCGGCCTGGTAATGACCGGGGATATTGCAGGCAAATTCGAGGTGAGTGGCCTTGTTGAAGGTCCAGGTCAGTTCGGCTGTTTTCCCCGGCTCCACCAACACACTGTTGGGATCGTCGTGTTTCATGCCGCCCTTCATGTCATGTCCCATCGAACTGTGATCCATACTGGCCATTGCACCGTGGTCCATTTCTTTCACCCCAGTAGGCGTGAACATGCCACTTTGCTGCATTTGCACCATTTCCTGCTGGTGCTTGGCATGCATCGACGCGTCACCCAGGTTGAATTCGTGCAGCAATTGGCCTTTATTCACCAGCACGAAACGCACGGTCTCGCCAGATTTGATCGCAATGTTCCCGGGGGTGAACGACATGTCACCCATTACCACTTCAATGCTACGGGTCGCCTTGGCGGCAGAGGCCGGCTGGCCAAAATCGTAAGGGTGCGCCGGCGCAGCCCATGCGGGCGAAGTCAGCGCCATCAAACCCGCGACTGCCGCCAGCGTTTTGCGCAAAAACATAGTCATACTCCAACCAGGTAAGGTTCAGCCTGTGCAAAACTCTAAACGGCGATCACTGCCCGCAACCTGACAGCCAGATTACAACTTTGTCAGGTGGGCCCGCGCCGTTGACGCCCACGGTATAAAGCCTTCTCAATTGACCCGAGCCACCCATGAAACTGCTGATCGTCGAAGACCAACCGAAAACCGGCCACTACCTGCGCCAAGGCCTGGCCGAAGCCGGGTTCAACACCGAACTGGTGGCCGACGGCAACACAGGCCAGCAATTGGCATTGAGCGGCGATTACGCCTTGTTGATTCTCGACGTGATGCTGCCAGGTCGCGATGGCTGGCAGATTTTGCAAGCCGTGCGCAGTGCGGGTCTTGATACACCGGTCCTGTTCCTGACCGCGCGGGATGCGGTGGAAGACCGGGTCCATGGCCTGGAGCTGGGCGCCGACGACTATCTGGTGAAGCCCTTCGCTTTCTCCGAACTGTTGGCACGGGTACGCAGCCTGTTGCGCCGTGGCAGCGCATCGCCCCAGGAAACCAGCCTGCAACTGGCCGATCTGCGCCTGGACCTGATACGCCGTCGGGTAGAACGCAACGGCCAGCGCATCGATCTGACGGCCAAGGAGTTCGCCCTGCTGGAAATGCTCCTGCGTCGCCAGGGTGAAGTCCTGCCCAAATCGCTGATCGCTTCCCAGGTCTGGGACATGAATTTCGACAGTGACACCAATGTCATCGAGGTGGCGATCCGCCGATTACGCCTGAAGGTCGACGATGAATTCCCCAACAAACTCATCCACACCGTGCGCGGCATGGGTTATGTGCTCGAGGAGCGCCCTGCCTGATGCGTCGACTATCCTTGAGCAGTCGTCTGGCGTTGTTGTTCGCGGCATGCACGGCTGTGGTTTCGCTGTTCGCCGGGGTGTTGTTCAGTCGTGCCAGCGAAACGCACTTCATTGAACTCGACCAGCAATTGCTGGATGGCAAGCTAATTGGCCTGCGCCGCGCGCTACACGAAATTCAATCGAGTGACAGCAAAATCAAACTGGCCGATGAGTTGAGCCGCCAGGCTGACCTGTCACTGCGCATCACCGGAAGCGATGGCAAGCGCTGGTACGACAGTTCGGCAAGCCTGCCCGACAATCTCCCGCAACAATCGGGGCTGTCGACAATCAACAACGACGGCACCGATTACCGCGTCCTGAATGCGCCACTATTTACCGACAAGCCCGACTCGCCGCAGTTGACTCTGTTGCTGGACATCACTCACCACCAGCATTTCCTGCAACGCATGCAGCACCTGATCTGGCTGACGGTGGGTCTATCGGCCCTCGCCACTGCACTACTCGGCGCCTGGGCCGCACAAAGCGGTTTGCGGCCGTTGCGGCGCATGAGTGCGGTCGCCAAGGGTGTTTCGGCACAATCGCTCAACGCACGCCTGCCCGAAGCGAACATGCCGCCGGAACTGGCGGAACTGGCCCACCACTTCAACGCCATGCTCGGGCGCCTCGACGACGCCTTTCAGCGGCTATCGGCGTTCTCCGCTGACATCGCCCATGAACTGCGCACTCCACTGTCGAACCTGTTGACTCACACTCAAGTCACCCTCACCCGCCCCCGGCCCATCGAAGATTATCGAGAAGCACTGCACAGCAACCTCGAAGAACTGCAATGGATGGCGCAACTGGTCAATGACATGTTGTATCTGGCGAAAGCCGATCATGGCCTGCTGATGCCCCAGTGCGAACCGTTGGAATTGGCCGACGAAGTCGATTTCTTGCTGGATTTTTTTGCGCCGTTGGCCGAAGACGCGCAGATCAGTTTAAGTCGCGAAGGCCGCGCCCTCATAATGGGGGATCGCAATATGCTGCGCAGGGCATTCTCCAACCTACTGGACAATGCGCTACGTTTTACACCGCCAGACGGTCAGATCCGAGTGGTTATCGTCGACTCGGCTGACAGTTCGATTCTACGTTTTGAAAACACCGGTGATCGTATTCCCGATACCCTGCTTCCACGCTTGTTCGATCGTTTCTATCGTGCGGATCCAGCGCGGCGAAAAGACGACAGTGAACACGCAGGACTGGGTCTGGCAATTACCCAGTCAATTGTCCATGCGCACGGGGGTGAAATCTCCTGCACATCCAGGCAACAATCGACTTCATTCATAATTCAGTTCAACAAGCGCGCATAGTGCCTGCGCACAGCCAACACATAGTTCATTACAAACAACTCCACTCGATAGCTCCTCATTAAATCATCCTCGCTATATAGTTTTTTCACTCCTTACCAAGAGTTCACGAATACCTATTGCGAGAATAAAACCATGGAAGAAAAAACAACCGCAACACTGGTAGCTCAGACAATGCTCGCCAGTGACTTTAACGCACAACTTGGCAACCGAGGTGCTTTCGCAGACGACAGACCTCGCATCACGATCATTGCTGGAGGCGCGTTGATACTGACCGCCGCGCAAAACAAGGCCACGTCCCCGCATGCCCAGTTGTTTTATTTCGGCTTGAATCCAAACATTCGTAGTGGCACCCACACGATTCCTGGGCCAATGATAACAAGCCTGGTCTATCAAGAAAGAAAGGAAAGTCAGTGGACGTCGTTCGGTGCCATAGAGGGTTCAATGACACTGGAACTGGATCAAGTGCGTAAACGTTTTAAAGCGACATGCTCGTTTACTGTTAAAAACATCAACGAATCAATTGAGGGTGTTGCCAACATGGATGTTTATATTAGCGAGTGGCCAACAGCAATCTGATTGAGCAACACTTTTGCAGCAAGCGACGCTCCTGCCGGAGCGTCGCTTGCACTGGTAATCCTTATGAATACCGCAACGCATGCGCCGGCTCGATCTTCGCCGCTCGCCACGCCGGGTAAACCGTGGCCAGGAAGCTCAGGACAAACCCCGCGGTGCAGATCAACGCAACATCAGCACCTTGCAACTCGGACGGCAAGTTGCTGACGAAGTACACATCGGAACTGAAGATGTGCTGCCCGGTTACCCGCTCTACCCAGCCCACCATCTCGCTGACGTTCAACGCCGCGATCACGCCGAGCACACCGCCAATCAGGGTGCCGACGATACCGATAACCGTGCCCTGCACCATGAAGATCGCCATGATCTGCCGTGGCGTGGCACCGATGGTGCGCAGGATCGCGATGTCCGCGCCCTTGTCGTTCACCACCATGATCAGGGTGGCGATGATGTTGAATGCCGCCACCGCAACGATCATCAGCAACAGCAGGCCGATCATGGTTTTTTCCATTTTCATCGCGCTGAACAGGCTGCCCTGGGTGTGGGTCCAGTCATCGGCCTTGTAGGCGGCACCGAGCCCGGTGGCGATATCGCCCGAGACTTTTGGCGCAGCGTACAAATCCTTCACCGCCAGACGCACGCTTTGTACCTGGTTCGGCTCCCAATGCTGCATCTGCGCAGCATCGGCAAGGTGGATAAGCGCCATCGAGCCATCCAGCTCGGCGCCGACCTTGAACACACCGACCACGTTCAGACGCTGCATGCGCGGAGTAATCCCACCCGGTGCAGTGCTGACTTCCGGAACGATCAGGGTGATTTTGTCGCCGACGTTCAGGCGAAAGCGCCGCGCCGTGATCTCGCCGATCACGACGCCGAACTCACCCGGCTTCAACGCATCGAGACGCCCCTGGACGATGTGCTTGGCGACGATCGACACCTGACCTTCCAGCGCCGGATCGACACCGCTGACCTGGATCGGCTGCATCGTGCCCTTGTAGGACAGCATGCCTTCCATCTCGGTGAACGGCACGGCTGCGGTCACTTCCGGGTTTTTCATCGCCGCCGCCGCGACCGGCTGCCAATCATCGATCGGGTTTACACCGACGATGGTGGCGTGCGGCACCATGCCGAGGATGCGCGAGCTCATTTCACGCTGGAAGCCGTTCATCACCGACAGCACCACGATCATCGCCAGCACCCCCAGGGCGAGGCCGATCATCGAAGTCATCGAGATGAAGGAAACGAAGCGATTGCGGCGCTTGGCGCGGGTATAGCGCGTGCCGATAAAGATCGATAACGGTCTGAACATTCGCTGGGGCACCGTATAAAAATAAAAGACCCGAGGCCTGTTCAGGCCTCGGGTTTCAATCCGTCAGATGGGCGTCAGGCAACCTTCCTGCAAGTGCAGGACGCGGTCCATCTGGCGGGCGAGGTTCATGTCGTGGGTCACCACCAGGAACGCTGTGCGCATCGAGGTGCTGAGTTCCAGCATCAAATCCTGAATGCCTTCGGCGGTGTGTGAATCGAGGTTGCCGGTCGGCTCATCGAGCATCACCAGACCCGGATTGTTCACCAGAGCCCGGGCAATCGCCACGCGCTGCCGCTCGCCACCGGACAACTCGGCCGGTTTGTGCTCCAGGCGATGCCCCAGCCCTACCCGCTCCAGCAACGCCGTGGCACGCTGGCGCGCTTCGGGGATCGCAGTCTTGCCGATCAGCAGCGGCATGCAGACGTTTTCCAGCGCGGTGAATTCCGGGAGCAAGTGGTGAAACTGGTACACAAAGCCAAGCGCGCGGTTACGCAGCAAACCGCGCTTCTTCTCGCTCAGCGCCGAGAGTTCTTCACCGTCGAGCCAGACGCTGCCCGTTGACGGCGTATCCAGACCACCCAACAAATTGAGCAAGGTACTCTTGCCCGAACCCGACTTGCCGACAATCGCTACACGCTCACCCGGGTGCAACTCCAGTTGCAGACCGGCCAGTACCTCAACCGACTCCGGGCCTTCCTCGTAGGACTTGCCCAGGCTGCGGCAGCTCAAGATTGCTTTTTCACTCATGCCCGACTCACTCATAACGTAGCGCCTCCGCAGGCTGGGTGCGCGCGGCACGCCAGGCTGGATACAGGGTGGCGAGAAAACTCAGGACCAACGCCGCAGAGCAGACCATCACAACGTCCTGGCTCTGCACCTGCGACGGCAGGTAATCAATGAAGTACACGTCGGCGTTGAGAAACTTGTGCCCGATCAAGCCTTCGAGGGCGGAGATCGCGGCACTGACGTTCAACGCGGCGAAGATCCCGACCACCGCGCCGATCGCCGTGCCGACCACGCCGATGACCGTGCCTTGCACCATGAAAGTGCGCATGATCGTGCCCGGCGTGGCACCCAGCGTGCGAAGGATCGCGATGTCGCCCTTCTTGTCGTTCACCACCATCACCAGGGTGGAAATGATGTTGAAAGCGGCGACGGCAACGATCAGCAGCAGCAACAGGCCGATCATGGCTTTTTCCATGCGGATCGCCTGATACAGGTTGCCGTGGGTGCGCGTCCAGTCGCGGGCGTAGAAATGATCCTCGCCGAGCTCCCGGGCAATATTCCACGCGGTACGCGGTGCCTGGAACAGATCATCGAACTTCAGGCGCAGGCCCTGGACCTGATCCGGTTTCCAGCGATGCAAGCGCGCCAGGTCCTGAAGGTTGGTGATGCCCAGGTAACCATCGAGTTCGCCCGCGCCAACGTGGAAGATGCCCACCACGGTAAAGCGCTTCATGCGCGGGAACATCCCGGCCGGGGTCACCGTGACTTCGGGCGCCACGAACGTCAGCTTGTCGCCAACCGCCGCACCGAGTTTCGCCGCGGCCTTGTCACCGATGACAATGCCGAACTCGCCTGGCACCAGGTCGTCGAGTTTGCCCTGCTGCATGAAGTGATCGATGATCGACACCTGACGCTCCAGCGCCGGGTCAATGGCATTGAGCAGTACTTTCGAGACCTTGCCGTTGTTGGTCAGCAAACCCTGCATTTGTGTAAATGGCGCTACGGCCGTCACCTGCGGGTTCTGCTTGACCTTGGCGGCCAGGCTTTGCCAGTCGCTGATGGCTTCACCGGATTCGATGGTCGCGTGGGGCACCATGCCCAGCACGCGGGTGCGCATCTCATGATCGAAGCCGTTCATGACCGACAGCACGACGATCATCACGACCACGCCGAGGGCGAGCCCGATCATCGAAGTCAGGGAAATGAATGACACAAAATGATTGCGACGCTTTGCACGGGTGTAACGCGTGCCGATAAATACGAAGAGAGGTCTGAACATGTCGGGGCTTGTTCGGAGGGAAAAGGAACGTCCTTGTGGCGGGGGTCGATAACCAGCTTTACACTCAGACCACCGCCGCTACCATGGGTTCGCCATGTCGACATTAGATGAAGAAGATCGCCGCGAATACTACCGTATCGAGGACACGATCGCACTGGAAATTCGGCCCCTGTCCGCTACCGAAGCCACAGGCCAGGAAGTGTTGCAGGATGCTTCCCCACTCTTCAACCTGCTCAGCGAATTGCACCTGAGCGAATTCGAGTCGCAGCACCTGTTGCGCCAGATCAATGAGCGCGACCGCAACATTGCCGCGTTCCTGAAGTCCCAGAACAAACGCATCGATTTGCTGAGCCAGGTCATCGCCCTGACGGTGCTCGGGCAAATTGGCGAACCGCAGCCGGTGATCATCTCCGAGGGTGGCATCGACTTCCAGCACCCCACGCCAATCGCCGCCGGCTCTCGCCTGTCGGTCAAGCTGGTACTGATGCCACAAGCCTTGGGTTTGTTGCTGCGCGCTCGGGTCACTCATTGCGACCGCAAGGGCGATGGTTTTGACGTCGGCACCGAATTCGAACACCTGACCGACGCCCAGCGGCAACTGTTGGCCCGGCATATCTTGCAAAAGCAGGCCCAGGAAAGACGCCTGGCCCGCGAACAACTCGAATCAGGCAATTAATTTAAGGAAGAACCGTGACCCTCATCTACGGCCATCGCGGCGCCAAGGGCGAAGCACCGGAAAATACCCTGACCAGTTTTCAGGAATGTCTCAAGCACGGCGTGCGCCGCTGCGAACTGGACTTGCACCTGTCCAAGGACGGCGAGTTGATGGTCATCCACGACCCGACGCTCAAACGCACCACCGACCGGCGCGGCAAGGTCGCCGAGCACACGGCCGCCGAACTGGTGACGTATGACGCGCGCAAGGGTGGCCCTGGCTGGATCAAGCCGTGCCCGATCCCGACCCTGGAAGAGCTGTTCGAAAAATGCGATTTCGAGCATTGGCAACTGGAAGTCAAAAGCGCCTCACGCACCCGCGCCGCGACCACCGTTCTGGCGATCCGCGAAATGGCGCAACGTCATGGTTTGCTGGACAAGGTGACAATCACCTCAAGCTCCCGTGAAGTGCTCAAGGCCGCGCTGGACCTGGTGCCGGACGTTTCCCGTGGCCTGGTGGCCGAGTACGCCTGGCTCGACCCGTTGAAGGTCGCGGCAAGCTATGGCTGCGAGATTCTGGCGCTGAACTGGACCCTGTGCACGCCGGAACGCCTGCAAAAGGCGCAGCGCCAGGGGCTGCATGTGTCGGTATGGACAGTCAACGAGCCCGCGCTGATGCGCAGACTCGCCGACTTCGGCGTTGACAGCCTGATTACAGACTTTCCCGGTTTGGCCACTGCCACGCTCGAGAATTGCTGAAATCGGTCTCCCCGGCCGGCTCAGGCCACCGGCCGGAGCCGCTCAAAAAAGCCGGTTGAGGCCATCGTACGCCGCGACCCGATAGGCTTCGGCCATGGTCGGGTAGTTGAACGTGGTGTTGACGAAATACTTCAGGGTATTGAGTTCGCCCGGCTGGTTCATGATCGCCTGGCCGATGTGCACGATCTCCGAGGCCTGATAACCGAAGCAGTGCACGCCCAGCACTTCCAGGGTTTCGCGGTGGAACAGGATCTTCAGCATGCCTTGCGGCTCGCCGGCGATCTGCGCACGCGCCATGCTCTTGAAAAACGCCTTGCCCACTTCGTACGGCACCTTGGCCTGGGTCAGTTCTTGCTCGTTCTTGCCGATCGAGCTGATCTCCGGAATGGTGTAGATGCCGGTCGGCACGTCGTTGACGAAACGCCAGCTGCCATTGTCGACGATACTGCCCGCGGCGGAACGGCCCTGGTCATGAGCGGCACTGGCCAGGCTCGGCCAGCCGATCACGTCACCGGCGCCATAAATGTTCTGGATGCCGGTGCGGTAATTTTCGTCGACTTCGATCTGGCCACGGCCATTGACCTTCACGCCGATGTTTTCCAGACCGAGCTGATCAGTATTGCCAGTACGGCCGTTGCACCAGAGCAGGGCATCGGCCTTGATCTTCTTGCCGGACTTGAGGTGCAGGATCACGCCGTTGTCCACGCCTTCGACGCGGTCGTAGTCTTCGTTGTGGCGAACCGTGATGTTGTTGTTGCTGAAGTGGTAGCTCAACGCCTGGGAAATTTCCGAGTCGAGGAAGCTCAACAACTGGCCACGGTTGTCCACCAGTTCAACCAATACACCCAGACCACTGAAGATCGAGGCGTATTCGCAACCGATCACGCCGGCGCCATAAACGATGAGTTTGCGCGGGGTGTGGCCGAGGCTGAGGATGGTGTCGCTATCGTAGATACGCGGGTGGTGGAAATCGATGTCCGCCGGGCGATACGGACGCGAGCCGGTGGCGATGATGATGTGCTTGGCCACCAGTTTCTCGACCACGCCATTGGCGCAGACCACTTCGATGGTTTGCTCGTCGGCGAAGCTGCCGGTGCCGAAGAACACGTCGACGCGATTACGGGCGTAGTAGCCGGTGCGCGAGGCGACTTGTTTGGAGATGACTTTTTCGGCGCTTTTCAGCACGTCCGGGAACGAGAACCAGCGCGGCTCACCAATGGCCCGGAACATCGGGTTGGTGTTGAACTGCATGATCTGCCGGACCGAGTGACGCAGTGCCTTGGACGGGATGGTGCCCAAGTGAGTGCAGTTGCCGCCGACCTGGCGACGGCTATCAACCATCGCCACCTTGCGCCCTGCTTTGGCGGCGTTCATTGCCGCGCCTTCTCCCGCCGGGCCGGAACCCAACACCACCACGTCGTAGTTGTAGACAGCCATGCGTACTCCTCAGAACAGGCCGTGGCGCCATCGGCACCTGCGGCTAAATCACGCCAATCTGTGGCATGAAGGAACAATTTGGGGCCAGTGCAGAACCCGGACACAGTCTATAGAAGCGTCAACGCCGCGCACATTAACCCTTGGTCGCGTCGTAGGCTAGTTTTGCCTGCACTACAACGCCACTTTTCAGTGCTTGAAGCGCCGCAGTCATTCGGTTTTTCCAGCGTTGATGCGTTCAAAAGCGTGACTGGTACGTGTGACGAAACCTGTATCGGCACGGATCACAAAAAATGCGCCGATATCGTGTTTTTCCGCGTAATCCCAACCGCGCTCCGGGCCGAGTATCAACAACAGCGTCGATAAGCCATCGGCCATCAACGCCGAAGGATGAATCACTGTGACCGACGCCAGTGTGTGTGCGACCGGTGTACCGGTGCGGGCATCGAAGGTGTGGGAATAACGCTTTCCATCCTGCTCGAAATAATGGCGGTAGTCGCCGGAAGTGGACAGGCCGTAACCGTCGATGGAGACAATGCGCTCCACCACCTGCTGATTATCTCGTGGTTCTTCCAGTGCGATGCGCCATGGCGAACCGTCGGCCTTGTTGCCGGAGGCCTTGAGTTCACCCGTGACCTCGGCGAGATAGTCGTGGATGCCCATCGCCTCGAGTCGTGCGGCAATCGTGTCCACCGCATAACCGGCGGCGATGCTGTTGAAGTCGACCTCGACGGCGGCGTCCTTGCACAACTGGTCGCCGTCGATACGCAGATGGGCATATCCCACGCGCTGCCGCACTTCGGCAAGCGCTTGGGCGGTTGGGACTTTTTCCTCGCGAGCCTGAGGGCCGAAGCCCCAGAGATTGAGCAGCGGCTCCACGGTCAAATCGAACGAACCTTCACTTTGCTCTGACAGCTGCTCGCCGACGCGAACCAATTCGAGAACCGGCGCGGGCATTTTCTGACAACTGTCGACGGGCAACCGGTTGAAGCGTTCGATATCGGAGTCGCTTCGGTAAGTCGACATTTGCCGATCCACTTCGGCCAGGATCTTTTCGACTTCGACCCGCACCTCTGCCGGAGCGGGAATACCGACGTGACGAACGTATTTGATCGAATACGAGCTACCCATGGCCTGGCCGCCAAAGCTTTCCATGGCGTCGCCATGACCGCAGCCCGCTAATGCCCCGAACAACAGCAGATGCACCCAATGCCAACCTGTCAACAAGCCCGACACTCCCGAAGACATCCCCTGACACCGCGCCAGAGCCCATCATTATGCATGTCCCTGCAAGGGCTGCCCTGCCTGCCCTTCCAGACACTGCACAAACAAAAACGCCCCGACCAAAGCCGGGGCGTTTTCATCTGCAGCTAAAGCTTAGCGCGGAAATGCTGGCGGGTTTACACCGGCCATGTCTTCCATCACGCGAACCACCTGGCAGCTGTAACCGAATTCGTTGTCGTACCAAACGTACAGTACAACGCGGTTGTCTTGGGTGATGGTCGCTTCAGCGTCCACAACGCCTGCGTGGCGAGAGCCAACGAAGTCGGTGGAAACCACTTCCTGAGAGCTGACGTAGTCGATCTGCTTGTGCAGATCCGAATGCATGGCCATCTGGCGCAGGTATTCGTTGATCTCTTCGCGCGTGGTGGCTTTTTCCAGATTCAGGTTCAGGATCGCCATCGACACGTTTGGCGTAGGAACGCGAATCGCGTTACCGGTCAGCTTGCCCTTCAACACTGGCAATGCCTTGGCAGCCGCTGTGGCAGCACCGGTCTCGGTGATAACCATGTTCAGCGGCGCGGCGCGGCCACGACGGCTGCCCTTGTGGAAGTTGTCGATCAGGTTCTGGTCGTTGGTGAACGAGTGAACGGTTTCGACGTGGCCATTGACGATGCCAAACTTGTCGTTGACTGCCTTGAGCACCGGCACGATGGCGTTGGTGGTGCAGGAAGCCGCCGAGATGATCTTGTCATCAGGGGTGATGTCGCCATGGTTGATGCCGTGCACGATGTTCTTCAGCGCGCCCTTGCCAGGTGCGGTGAGGATCACGCGGGCAGCGCCCGGGCAGGCCAGGTGCTGGCCCAGGCCATCGGCGTCACGCCATACACCGGTGTTGTCGACGATCAGCGCGTTTTCGATGCCGTACTGGGTGTAGTCGACTTCGGCCGGGCTCTTGGCGTAGATAACCTGGATCAGGTTGCCGTTGGCGGTGATGGTGTTGTTGGCTTCATCAATGGTGATGGTGCCATCGAACGGGCCATGAACCGAGTCACGACGCAGCAGGCTGGCACGCTTGACCAGATCGTTCTCGGCGCCCTTGCGGACAACGATGGCGCGCAGGCGCAGGCCGTCGCCACCACCGGTTTTCTCGATCAGGATGCGCGCCAGCAGACGGCCGATACGACCGAAGCCGTACAGGACAACGTCAGTGCCTTTGCGGGCGGAAGCGTTCTGCTGGCCAACCACGTCAGCCAGTTCTTCACGAACGAACTGCTCGGCAGTACGGTCTTTGCCTTCGGCCTTGAATTTGGCCGCCAGCTTGCCCAGGTCAACCGAAGCGGCGCCGAGCTTGAGCTCGCTCATCGCTTTGATCAGCGGGAATGTTTCGTGGACGGACAGCTCGGAATCGTCGGACTGACGGTGACGAGCAAAGCGGTGAGCTTTGAGAATCGCAATGACTGAACGATTGATCAGGCTGCGGCCATAGATCGAGCTCACCACGTTGTTATTGCGGTAGAGCTGACCGATAAGCGGAATCATCGCTTCTGCGAGTGCTTCACGGTCGATCCATTCACCAAGACACTGGTCGGGCTTCTGAGTCACGGGAACCTTCCACATGTAGGGGCAGAAAAAAGGGGCTACATTATGCCGCCGAGTGACGCGTGTAGCAATGCGCGCCTGTCGTGCGACCCGTAACATTTTCCTGTTCAAAAAAATTGCGCAGCGCTAAAGCCCAGTAAAACCGGGGCTTTCAGAAGAGTCAATTTTTTGGAGATATCGTTACCTTGTCCGTAACCCTCCGTAACACCCTGACGTTTTACCACTACATAATTGGATTTTTCCGTTAAAAAACCACGGTATTTTGTCTTTACCACTACATTTCACCAAACCTGCGTAATAGACACAGTCTGCAACTGACAGGCGGCACTCCGGGCCGCTACAATTACCGACTTTGTCGCAACGCTTGGAGCTCAACCTTCCGTGCCCGTTCTGCGTCTACCGCTTCTCCCTGCCGCGGCAGGTAAACAGCACTGGGGCAATCTGCCCGGTGCCGCCCTGAGCCTGGCCATTGCCGAGGCCGCCAGCGCTGCCAAGCGCTTCACCCTGCTGCTTACAGCCGACAGCCAAAGTGCCGAACGACTGGAACAGGAGCTGGGGTTCTTCGCCCCGGATTTACCTGTGCTGCATTTCCCCGATTGGGAAACGTTGCCCTACGATCTGTTCTCGCCGCACCAGGACATCATTTCCCAGCGCATCGCCAGCCTGTACCGGCTTCCGGAATTGAGCCATGGCGTGTTGGTGGTGCCGATCACCACGGCCCTGCATCGCCTGGCGCCGACCACCTTCCTGCTGGGCAGCAGCCTGGTGCTGGATGTCGGGCAAAAGCTTGACGTCGAGCAAATGCGCACCCGGCTTGAAGCCAGCGGTTATCGCTATGTCGATACGGTGTACGAACACGGCGAATTCACCGTGCGCGGTTCGCTGATCGATTTGTTCCCGATGGGCAGCAAACTGCCGTATCGCATCGACCTGTTCGACGATGAAATCGAAACCCTGCGCACCTTTGACCCGGAAAACCAACGCTCCATCGACAAGGTCGATTCGGTCAAGCTGCTGCCGGCCAAGGAATTCCCGCTGCAAAAAGAAGCGGTCACACGCTTCAAGGCGCGCTTTCGCGAACGCTTCGATGTCGATTTCCGGCGCTGCCCGATCTTCCAGGACCTGAGCAGCGGCATCACTCCCGCCGGCATCGAGTACTACCTGCCACTGTTTTTTGAAGAAACCTCGACCCTGTTCGATTACCTGCCCCAGGACACGCAAGTGTTCTCGCTGCCCGGCATCGAACAAGCCGCGGAGAACTTCTGGAACGACGTGCGCAATCGCTATGAAGAACGCCGCGTCGACCCGTCCCGTCCTTTATTACCGCCCGCTGAACTGTTCCTGCCGGTTGAAGATTGCTTCGCACGCCTGAAAAACTGGCCGCGCGTAGTGGCCAGTCAACAGGATGTAGAAAGCGGCGCTGGCCGCGAACGCTTTCCCGCCCGGGAGTTGCCGAACCTGGCGATCGAAGCCAAGGCTACCCAACCGCTGGCGGCACTGGCGGGCTTCCTCGATCAGTTCCCGGGCCGCGTGCTGTTTACCGCGGAATCCGCCGGCCGTCGCGAAGTGCTGCTGGAACTGCTTGAGCGTCTGAAGCTGCGACCAAAAACCGTCGACAGCTGGCCGGACTTCGTCGCCGGTAAAGAACGCCTGGCAATCACCATCGCACCGCTGGATGAAGGTTTGTTGCTGGACGATCCAGCCTTGGCGCTGGTGGCCGAAAGCCCGCTGTTCGGTCAGCGCGTGATGCAGCGTCGGCGCCGCGAAAAGCGCGCCGACGCCAACAACGACGCCGTCATCAAGAACCTCACCGAGCTGCGTGAAGGCGCCCCTGTAGTGCATATCGACCACGGCGTCGGGCGCTATCTCGGGCTCGCGACACTGGAAATCGACAGCCAGGCCGCCGAATTCCTCGCTCTGGAGTACGCCGAGGGCGCCAAGCTCTACGTGCCGGTGGCCAACCTGCACTTGATCGCCCGCTACACCGGCAGCGACGACGCCCTCGCCCCGCTGCATCGCCTCGGCTCCGAGACCTGGCAGAAAGCCAAGCGCAAGGCTGCCGAGCAAGTACGCGATGTCGCAGCCGAGCTGCTCGACATCTATGCCCGCCGTGCCGCCCGCGAAGGCTATGCCTTTGCTGACCCAAAAGCCGATTACGCCACCTTCAGCGCCGGTTTCCCTTTCGAAGAAACCCCCGACCAGCAAACCACCATCGAAGCCGTGCGCGAAGACATGCTCGCGCCAAAACCGATGGACCGACTGGTCTGCGGTGACGTGGGTTTCGGCAAGACCGAAGTGGCGATGCGCGCCGCGTTCATCGCCGTGCATGGCGGTCGCCAGGTAGCGATTCTGGTGCCGACCACCCTGCTCGCCCAACAGCATTACAACAGCTTCCGCGACCGCTTCGCCGACTGGCCGGTGACCGTGGAAGTCATGAGCCGCTTCAAGTCGGCCAAGGAAGTGAACGCGGCAGTGGCGGATCTCGCCGAAGGCAAGATCGACATCGTCATCGGCACACACAAGCTGCTGTCCGACGATGTAAAAATCAAAAACCTGGGGCTGGTGATCATCGACGAGGAACACCGATTCGGTGTGCGCCAGAAAGAACAGCTCAAGGCCCTGCGCAGCGAAGTCGACATTCTCACGCTGACCGCCACGCCGATTCCGCGCACGCTGAACATGGCGGTATCGGGCATGCGCGACCTGTCGATCATTGCCACGCCACCGGCCCGACGCCTGTCGGTGCGAACGTTTGTCATGGAGCAGAACAAGAGCACGGTCAAAGAAGCCCTGCTGCGTGAGCTGCTGCGTGGCGGCCAGGTCTATTACCTGCACAACGACGTGAAAACCATTGAAAAATGCGCCGCCGAACTGGCTGAGCTGGTGCCGGAAGCAAGGATCGGCATCGGTCACGGGCAGATGCGCGAACGCGAACTCGAACAGGTGATGAGCGACTTCTACCACAAGCGCTTCAACGTGCTGATCGCCTCGACCATCATCGAGACCGGCATCGACGTGCCGAGCGCCAACACCATCATCATCGAGCGTGCCGACAAGTTCGGCCTGGCCCAACTGCACCAGTTGCGCGGCCGGGTCGGTCGCAGTCACCACCAGGCGTACGCCTACCTGCTGACGCCGCCGCGCCAGCAAATCACCGCGGACGCGGAAAAGCGCCTGGAAGCGATTGCCAACACCCAAGACCTCGGCGCAGGCTTCGTGCTCGCCACCAACGACCTGGAGATCCGTGGCGCCGGCGAACTGCTCGGCGACGGACAAAGCGGGCAGATCCAGGCAGTCGGTTTCACGCTGTACATGGAAATGCTCGAACGCGCGGTGAAGTCGATCCGCAAGGGCGAGCAGCCGAACCTCGATCAACCTTTGGGTGGTGGCCCGGAAGTCAACTTGCGCGTACCGGCGTTGATTCCCGAAGACTATCTGCCGGACGTTCACGCCCGCCTGATTCTCTACAAGCGCATTGCCTCGGCCACCGACGAGGAAGGTCTCAAGGATTTGCAGGTGGAAATGATCGATCGTTTCGGCTTGCTGCCGGAACCCACCAAGAACCTGATGCGCATCACCGCCCTGAAATTGCAGGCCGAGTTGTTGGGCATCAAGAAAGTCGATGGCGGCCCACAAGGGGGGCGCATTGAATTCGCGACACAAACGCCGGTGGACCCGCTGACCCTGATCAAACTGATCCAGAGCCAGCCAAAACGCTACAAGTTCGAAGGAGCCACGATGTTCAAGTTCCAGGTTCCGATGGAGCGCCCGGAAGAGCGCTTTAATACTGTAGAGGCGCTGTTCGAGCGCCTCATTCCGAAAACTGCTTGAAGGACGCCGCATGCGCCTGTTTCGCTCACTGACCCTGCTGATGACTTTGGTCGCACCTACGGCGTTTGCCGATGACCTGTATCAGGTCGAAATGATTCTGGTCCGTCAAAACGCCGTGCCGGCGATTGTCAGCCGTGCCGCACCGGAAGACTGGGATGCCGGCGCCAAGCGCATCGACCCTGACAGCTTTCGCACGCCGAGCCTCAATCCAGAAGTGGAAAAGCTCACCGCCAGTAACGACTACAGCGTCCTGATGCATAAAGCATGGCAGCAGACGCTGGGAGAAACACCGGTCAAGGTGGCGATCAGCGATGGCAAGGAGCAGTTCGGTCAGTTCCCTATCGAAGGCACCCTCGATCTAAAACTGGGGCGCTTCACCGATGTTGACGCCGACTTCTGGGTCAATCAGTTCAACGCCGATGGCCTGGTGACCGCCAGCGAACGCCTGAAACAGGAAAGTCATACCAAAAATGGCCAACTGAACTTCCTCGACGCCGGCCACCTCGGCCTGCTGATCAAGATCACTTCATTGACGGCGCCCGCCCCGCGGGAAGCCCCTGAAGTCGTCCCTGACTGATTGAAGTCCTCATGTCCGCGACCCTGAGCAAACCCCTGGCACCTTCCTGGGTCAGCCGATTCAAGGAACAGAGCCTGGAGCGTGGCCGCCGCTACGCACTGGAAAATCGCGTCAGGATCGTCGAAGCCGGCGACGCCACCATCATCGCGGCTTGCGAAGGCTCTGGCGGTAACGTTTACCGTCAGACCATTCGCCTGCGTGAGTCGGCCAAAGGCACCCTGCTGATGGTCGATGCCATTTGCTCCTGTCCGGTTCACAGCAACTGCAAACACTGCGCTGCGGTACTGCTGCAAGTACAGGAGACCCTCGCCTACCCCGCTGCCGCCAAAGACGCCGAACTCCTGGAAAAACTTCAAGCCGTGCTGGAAAACCGTAGCCCCAAGGCCCCGCCGCAAGTCATGGTGGACAACGTGCAGCCAGTGCCGCGCCTGTGGCTGGCGAGCATAGAGTTCAGTGCCTTCGAGCCGCGCAATGGACGGATGCAGCGCTACATCCAACATCGCGCTGCGCTGTCTTTCAGCTATCTGGACGAATACGTTAGCGGGCAGAAAAACACTGACATCCTGATTCGCCAGGAAACACAGACGCTACGGATAAAACGTCAGCCGGAAGTGGAACAGTCCTACCGTGAACAGCTACGGATCCTCGGTTTCAAAATCGCCACCCGGCAGAGCAAGGCCCTGCCGGAAAGCGCCGGCGAGCTGTTCGAGATGGTCAATGACAGCGCCTGGCTGACCTTCACCCTCAACGATCTGCCCAAGCTTCGAACCCAGGGCTGGGAGCTGCAGATCAACGAGGACTTCGGCTTCGACCTGACGGCCGTGGATGACTGGTACGCCACGGTCGAGCAAACACCGGAACGGGACTGGTTCGATCTGGAACTGGGCATCATCGTCAACGGCGAGCGACTGAGCCTGCTGCCCATCCTGCTGAACCTGATGCGCTCGCACACCGAGCTTCTCAACCCGGAACGTCTGGCTCGGCGTCGTGACGACGAACTGATCCTGGTGAACATTCCAAACCGGCCGAATTCCGAGTACGGCCCCCTGCAAGTCGCCCTGCCTTTCGGTCGCTTGAAACCGGTGCTGGCAACGCTCGGCGAGTTCTATCTGCAAGAGCCGGGCGAAACCACCTTACGCCTGAGCAAGGCCGACGCCACGCGCCTGAATCCGCTGGAGGACCTGCCCCTGCTCTGGGAAGGTGGCGAGCAGATCCGCACCTTTGCCCAGCGTCTGCGCGACATCAAGGATTACACCGCCACCGTCCCCGAAGGCCTGAACGCAACGTTGCGCCCCTATCAGCTTGAAGGCTTGAGCTGGATGCAATCGCTGCGGCAGCTGGAGGTTGGCGGGATTCTCGCCGACGACATGGGCCTGGGTAAAACCCTGCAAACCCTGGCGCATGTGCTCACCGAAAAAATTGCCGGTCGCCTCGACCGCCCGTGCATGGTGGTGATGCCAACCAGCCTGATTCCCAACTGGCTCGACGAGGCGGCGCACTTTACGCCGCAGCTCAAGGTCCTGGCTTTGTATGGCGCCAGCCGCAAAAAGCATTTCGAGCATCTGGCGGATTACGACCTGATCCTGACCACCTACGCCCTGCTGCCCAAGGATGTTGAACGTCTAGCCGCACAGCCGCTGCATGTACTGGTGCTGGACGAAGCGCAATACATCAAGAACCCGAACAGCAAGGCTGCACAAGCGGCCCGGGAACTGAACGCCCGTCAGCGCTTGTGCCTGAGCGGCACGCCTCTGGAAAACCACTTGGGTGAGCTGTGGTCACTGTTTCACTTCCTGTTGCCAGGCTGGCTCGGCGACGTGAAAAGTTTCAATCGTGATTATCGAGTGCCGATTGAAAAGCGCACCAGCGAAGTAAGACTTCAGCACCTCAACGGTCGGATCAAACCTTTCCTGTTACGCCGAACCAAGGAACAGGTTGCTACCGAGCTGCCGCCGAAAACCGAAATCATCCACTGGGTCGAACTCAACGAAGCCCAGCGCGACATGTACGAAACCATGCGCCTGGCCATGGACAAGAAAGTCCGCGACGAGATCACCCGCAAAGGCGTGGCTCGCAGCCAGATCATCATTCTTGAGGCGCTGTTGAAGCTGCGCCAGGTGTGCTGTGATTTGCGCCTGGTCAACGACGCCACCCTACCGACGCGCGGCAGCACGTCAGGCAAGCTCGACAGCCTGATGGAAATGCTCGAAGAATTGTTTGAGGAAGGCCGAAGGATTCTGCTGTTCTCGCAGTTCACTTCAATGTTGTCGCTCATCGAAGACGAACTGAAAAAACGCGGGGTGGACTATGCGTTATTGACGGGCCAGACCCGCGACCGACGTACACCCGTGAAAGATTTTCAAAGCGGCAAGCGTCAGATTTTTCTGATCAGCTTGAAAGCAGGTGGGGTCGGCTTGAACCTGACGGAAGCGGACACCGTGATTCATTACGATCCGTGGTGGAACCCGGCGACGGAAAATCAGGCAACTGACCGCGCCTATCGTATCGGCCAGGAAAAGCCGGTTTTCGTCTACAAGCTGATTGCACGCGGCACGGTCGAAGAGAAAATTCAGCACCTGCAGAAGGAAAAATCCGACCTTGCGGCGGGGGTGCTGGACGGGCGTCAGGCTGGGGACTGGAAACTGCAGAGCGATGATATCGAAGCGTTGTTTGCGCCGTTGCCGGATAAGCTGGAGAAGCGCTGAGATTTTCAGCAGCTCAACTCCCTCTCTTCGCGAGAAGGTTCGCGCCAACAGTGATTCATGTCGGCTTCAATATCAAAGCCAAGCAAAAATCAAAATGTGGGAGCGAGCCCGCTAGCGATGGTGGGCTATTCGATTCAGTCGTCATTCAATCAATTGAGCTTCTCTGAGCGCTCCGACGGCTGCCAGCCAGCGTGGGTCCTGACGATATTCAGTGCTCGCGAACGATTGCCCGCGCATCCGAGCGATGCGTGCGGAGGGCTTGACCTTCAGCCTTTGCGCGGCACTCAGGGCCAACTCGGCCGCAGCACGATCGTTGCATACCAGGCCCATGTCGCAACCCGCCGTCAGCGCCGCCTCAATGCGACTCGCAGCATCGCCCACCACATGGGCGCCAGCCATGGACAGGTCGTCGCTGAAAATCACACCATCGAACTGCAACTCACCGCGCAGGATGTCCTGCAACCAGCGACGGGAGAAGCCCGCAGGCTGGGAATCGACTTGCGGGTAAATCACGTGCGCGGGCATGACAGCGGCCAATTGCTTGCTCAATCTGGCGAACGGCACCAGGTCGTTGGCACGGATGTCGTCAAGACTGCGTTCATCGTTCGGAATCGCGACATGGGAATCCGCCTCAGCCCAACCGTGGCCAGGGAAATGCTTGCCGGTGGCCGCCATGCCGGCGCTGTTCATACCGCGAATGAACGCGCCAGCCAACAGCGCTGCACGCTCGGGATCACTTTCGAACGAACGTGTACCCACCACTGCACTGCGCTGGTAATCAAGGTCCAGCACCGGTGCAAAGCTCAAGTCCAGGCCAACGGCAAGGACTTCGGTGGCCATGATCCAGCCGCACTGTTCGGCCAGGAATTCGGCATTCGGGTTATCGGCGATCGCACGCATGGCGGGCAACCGAACGAATCCCTGACGCAGTCGCTGAACTCGTCCGCCCTCCTGATCCACCGCCAAAAGCAGGTCAGGACGAACGGCACGAATCGCTGCGCTCAGTTCCCGCACCTGGCGCGGATGCTCGATGTTGCGGGCAAAAATGATCAGGCCACCCACTTCGGGTTGACGCAACAGTTGGCGATCTTCAGCCGTCAGCCAGGTACCGGCGACGTCCACCATCAACGAGCCTTGCAGGCCAGCAGTCATAGAGATTCCTTGATAACGATAAACCCGGCTCGCGCCAAATCGCCACCGCAGGCAGTGCCCGGTTGATCGGCGACATTATTTGGCAGCGGGAGCAGAACGAGAGTCGGCATGGGCGGCTAGCTTAGCGGATGTAAGCAGCCGCGCCCACCCGTAAGCGGTCAAACCTTGGCGGCAACCGGTGTCGATTTGCTGCGCGGACGCAATTGTGCGGTAGCCATGGCGGTGTCGGTGACACCTGATTCGGCACGCATGCCGGCGGCGAGGAACGGCACCATCAGGCGCATGACCTGCTCGATGGAGGTGTTCACACCAAAATCGGTCTCGGCAATGGCGCGCAAGGCCTTGATCCCGGACATGCTGAAGGCTGCCGCACCCAGCATGAAGTGCACGCGCCAGAACAGCTCGATCGGTGGGATACGCGGCGCAGCTTCATTGACCAGCATCATGTAACGGCGGAACACCTTGCCGTACATGTCTTCCAGGTAGCGACGCAAATGCCCCTGGCTCTGACTGAACGCCAGACCCAGCAAACGCATGAAGATGGATAGATCGTTACCGCTGCGAGGCTGGACCACCAGCGCTTGCTCGACGAGGATTTCCAGGAGTTCTTCGAGCGTCGGCTTGTTTTCAGGCTTGGCCTGACGACGCTCAAGCTCTTTATCGAGACTGATGCAGAACGGCCCGAGGAATCGCGAGAAAACCGCTTGGATCAGCGCCTTCTTCGATCCGAAGTGATAGTTCACCGCCGCCAGATTGACACCGGCCTTGCTGGTGATCAGACGCAACGAGGTTTCAGCGAAACCTTTTTCCGCGAACAACTGCTCGGCAGCATCAAGGATGCGTTCAACGGTTTCCGACTGGGCCATGGCTACTCCGCCTGACAAACACTTGTTTGAAACATACGTTTCAGCCTGTGCCTTGTCAAGCCTGGCAGTCCGTTTTGGGAACGGTCAGTCAGATATTTAACCATACAAAGGCAAAGCTTCAATCCATTGGCTTATCGACCGTCTGGCGGGCAGTAAAAAAAGGGGCATTGCCAAGACCGTTTCACTGTATATAATCCCAGTCACTGTATAAAAAGACAGAGCGATCAATATGCTAAAGCTGACGCCACGCCAAGCCGAGATTCTGGCCTTCATCAAACGCTGCCTTGAAGACAACGGCTACCCGCCAACCCGCGCGGAAATCGCTCAGGAGCTGGGTTTCAAATCGCCCAACGCGGCGGAAGAACACCTCAAGGCGCTGGCTCGCAAAGGCGCTATCGAGATGACCCCCGGTGCTTCCCGCGGCATTCGCATTCCCGGTTTCGAAGCCAAGGCCGACGATTCCACCCTGCCAATCATTGGCCGGGTTGCAGCCGGAGCGCCAATCCTTGCCCAACAGCACGTCGAAGAATCCTGCAACATCAACCCGGCGTTCTTCCACCCCCGGGCTGATTATCTGCTGCGGGTTCATGGCATGAGCATGAAAGACGTCGGCATTTTCGACGGCGACTTGCTGGCGGTCCATACCACTCGCGAAGCCCGCAACGGCCAGATCGTGGTTGCGCGGATCGGTGACGAAGTGACCGTCAAACGCTTCAAGCGCGATGGCAGCAAGGTCTGGCTGATTGCAGAAAACCCGGAATTTGCGCCTATCGAAGTGAACCTTAAAGATCAGGAACTGGTGATCGAAGGCTTGAGTGTTGGCGTCATTCGCCGCTAAAGGAGGCTTTATGCAGTTCCCACACACACCACAGCAAGCCCAACTGCCTCTGCTGTTCGAAGCGTTCATGGCGCCGCCGCTGGAGCCAATACTGAAGGAAGTGGTCGAGTCGCCGTGGAGCACCGACCCTGAAGTCTTCAGTGAATTGTCTCTGCGTGGTGCTGCCGGGAACTGCCTGAACCTTCTGGCGCCGATTCTCAGGGAGCTGAGCGAGGAACAGGATGCCCGCTGGCTCACACTGATTGCCCCGCCTGCCAGCCTGACCCAGGCCTGGTTACGGGATGCCGGACTTAATCGCGAACGCATTCTGCTGTTGCAACCACGTGGCACACAGAGCGCCCAGCAGCTGACCTGCGAGGCCCTTCGCCTTGGTCGCAGTCATACGGTTGTCAGTTGGTTGAACCCACTGAGTTCAGCGTCGCGGCATCAGTTGATCAGCGCTGCTCGAACCGGGGATGCGCAAAGTTTGAATATTCGACTGGGTTAACTGGAAAGTGGCGCCCACTCGGGCCGCGCCGGGCTTCTCCAAAGACAGAGAAGCCGATATGAATCGAAATGTGAAAAACCGACAGACGGGATCAATGAAGGACCCGCGAACCCTCTTCCTTGTCGAATTCACCTTCCACCAGGCGTCCAGCCATCTGCACGCCAACACTCAACATCGCCTTGGCAACTTCTACATGCTGGCCTTGCAGGAACGCCTTGGCATCCTCGGAGAAATCCAAAGTAACCAGAGAACCCTCGTCCTCAGCCCTTCGCAGCTCGATACGGCCGTCTGGTAACTCAACAATTTCTAGAAAGGACGTTGGCATAAAGGTTTGTTCTCCACGAAAGGCGGGGATTATATAGGCATCGGCCATGCTTCGCTCGGGATCTTGACCAGATGCCATCCCGAAACTGTTTCTGTCAGCACTCGTTCAGGCCTTCACGAAAGCGGATCGCCAACCCCTTCAGATTCTGACGCCAGCTCTCCAACTCCTCACGACTCAGCTCTTGAGGCGCTTGCTCTTCATCGAGATTTACCGCCAGGATCAAAGGCTGAGTCACGTCGCCTTTAGGCTTGTGCGGTGCACGCGGGGGTTGAAACAGCGCCGCGTGGGCCGCCAGCAGCTTGGCCAACCAGGTTTCCGGGTTGTTGGCCAGTTCAACCATCTCGGCCATTTCCGGGATGGCAATGCTGTCCAGCACTTCACGAGTCAGCAACGACTCGGCCCGGGACGCATTGGCTTGAGGCAAGCGATAGAAACCGGCAATCTCATGACACAACCCCAACAGCGCCCCATACAAGTGAAACAGCGCCGATTCGCGTCCGGCCTGAATCAGCGCCAGGGAGTTCATCGCTCGTCCCTCTTCTGCCTTGGCGAGAGCTTCCAGCGACAGGCCGGCGAAGTAAATTTTCTGGTTGGTACGGGTATAGAGTTCGTGGGCCATGACGGCAGCCTCCACAACGAAATAATTGCTTGATGCAGGTCGGACAGTGTCGTGGATCACTCGATCCGACCGCAAGCACAAAACAAAAAGGCCGCATGAAAAACCCGAGGTTTGTCATGCGGCCTTTTCAGTACCCGACGATTTACGCCTTCGCAGTCGGACGCTTGTCTTCGACTTTCCACTTGCCGCCGTCGTAGAACGCTTTCCAGCCCGTCGGTTTGCCGTCGACTTCGGTCTGGACGTATTGCTCCTTGGTCTTGCGGCTGTAGCGGATTACCGCTGGCAGACCGTCCGGGTCTTTCTTCGGCGCTTCGCACAGGAAGTGGTACTTCGGATCGATCTCATCCTTGTGCGGGATGATTTCCATGACCAGAGGGGCACGGGTCTCGCGGTTTTTCGGGAACTGACTGGCCGCCAGGAACAACCCGGAAGCACCGTCGCGCAGGATGTAGGTGTCGTTGACCTTTTCGCATTTCAGCTCAGGCATCTTCACCGGATCCATCTTCGGCGGCGCCGCATCACCACTCTTCAGCAGCTTGCGAGTGTTCTTGCAGGTCGGGTTGGTGCAACCGAAGAACTTGCCGAAACGGCCAGTCTTGAGTTGCATCTCACTGCCGCATTTGTCGCATTCCAGGCTCGGGCCTTCGTAACCCTTGATGCGATAAGTACCCTCTTCGATTTCGTAACCATCGCAGTCCGGGTTGTTACCGCAGATGTGCAACTTGCGCTTTTCATCGAGCAGATAGGCATCCATCGCGGTGCTGCAGATCGGGCAGCGATGCTTGCCGCGCAGGACCAGCGATTCCGACTCACCCTCGTCGTCCGCAGCGATTTCGTCGCCCGGCACCAGGTTGACGGTGGCCTTGCAGCGCTCTTTCGGCGGCAGGCTGTAGCCCGAGCAACCGAGGAATACACCGGTCGACGCGGTACGAATCTGCATCGGACGGCCGCAGGTGGTGCACGGAATGTCAGTCATCACCGGCTGGTTGGCACGCATGCCGCTTTCCGGACTTTCAGCCACTTCGAGTTTTTTCTTGAAGTCGCCGTAGAACTCGTCGAGCACGTTTTTCCAGTCGCGTTCGCCCTGGGCCACGTCATCGAGATGCTCTTCCATGCCGGCGGTGAAGCCGTAGTCCATCAGGTTGGAGAAGCTCTCGGCCAGACGCTCGGTGACGATGTCACCCATCTTTTCCGAGTAGAAGCGACGGTTGTGCAGCGCCACGTAGCCGCGGTCCTGGATGGTCGAAATGATCGCAGCGTAGGTCGAAGGACGACCGATGCCGCGTTTTTCCATTTCTTTAACCAGGCTGGCTTCCGAGTAACGCGCCGGTGGCTTGGTGAAGTGCTGGGTCGGATCAAGCTTGATCAGCTTCATCGCATCGCCCTGGGCCATGTCCGGCAGCACATCGTCATCACCAGGCTTGGCGATTTGTGGCATGACGCGGGTGTAACCGTCGAACTTGAGAATACGGCCCTTGGCGCGCAATTCGAAATCGCCAGCCCCGACAGTCACGGTGGTCGACAGGTACTGCGCCGGGAGCATCTGGCAAGCGAGGAACTGGCGCCAGATCAGCTCGTAGAGACGCTCAGCGTCACGCTCCATGCCCGACAGCTTGCTTGGCTCGGTATTGGCGTCAGATGGACGAATCGCTTCGTGAGCCTCTTGCGCGCCTTCCTTGCTGCTGTAGACGTTCGGAGTTTCCGGCAGATACTTCTTGCCGAACTCACCTTCAATGTAGGTCCGCGCCATCGCCACGGCATCGGTCGACAGGTTGGTGGAGTCGGTACGCATGTAAGTGATGTAGCCGGCTTCGTACAGACGCTGGGCCATCATCATGGTTTTCTTCACGCCGAAGCCCAGCCGGTTGCTTGCGGCCTGCTGCAGGGTGGACGTGATGAACGGTGCCGACGGCTTGCTGCTGGTCGGCTTGTCTTCGCGCTTGACGATGCTGTAGCTGGACGCCTTGAGCTTCTCAAGCGCGGCCATGGCCTGGGCTTCGTTGAGCGGCTTGAAGGCTTCGCCCTTTTCGCGAGCGACGTCGAAACGCACAGTGGCGCCTTTGGCGGTGCCGAGGTCGGCGTGAACTTCCCAGTACTCTTCCGGGATGAACGCACGGATCTCGCGCTCACGCTCAACCACCAGTTTCACCGCAACCGATTGCACACGACCGGCCGACAGACCACGGGCGATCTTGGCCCACAGCAGCGGCGAAACCATGTAACCCACGACGCGATCGAGGAAACGACGCGCCTGCTGGGCGTTGACACGGTCGATGTCGAGTTCACCCGGCTGGGAGAAAGCTTCCTGAATCGCCTTCTTGGTGATTTCGTTGAACACCACACGCTTGTAGCGGCTGTCGTCACCACCGATGGCTTCGCGCAGGTGCCAGGCAATGGCTTCCCCCTCGCGATCCAAGTCGGTTGCGAGATAGATGGTGTCAGCATCCTTGGCGAGCCTGCGCAGCTCTTCGATGACCTTTTCCTTGCCCGGAAGGATCTCGTACTTGGCTTTCCAGCCATGCTCGGGATCGACCCCCATGCGGGCAACCAGCTGCTTGCGCGCCTTTTCTTTGGGCGACAAGGCCGGCGCTTCGCCCGCAGCAGCCTTGCCGCGCTTGGCGGCGGGCTCTTTGCTGGCGCTAGCCGAACCGCTGGTGGGCAGGTCTCGGATATGGCCGATACTCGACTTCACCACGTATTCGTTGCCCAAATACTTGTTGATGGTCTTGGCCTTAGCCGGGGATTCCACAATGACCAGCGATTTGCCCATGGATCAGAAAATTCCTGAATTCGAGAAGTGAAAGGCGGTTGGCGCCTGACGCGGCACCGCTATATATAGTGGCAACAAGGTGAGGTCAAGCGCAGGGTTTTGCGCGCACTCAGCTTATGGCTTGGTAAAAAGGCTTTCTTCGGCCTGCACCAAAGCAAAGCGTGGCACCTGTTCGCCGTCAACCTCGACGGACTCCAGGAACATGCTCAAGGGACGCACCCAAAAGCCGTAATCGCCATACAGGGCTTGGTAGAAGACCACTTCTTCTTCGGTTTCCGAATGCCGCGCAACACTGAAAACGCGGTACTGCGGACCTTTGTAATGTTGGTAGAGCCCTGGTTGTATCGGCATGCTTTGGCCCTCACTCAAATTTTTTCAAAATAAAAACAAAATAAATCCGGAAAAACAAAAACCGGGGCACTTGGCCCCGGCTTCCATCAACGAGACGCTTAAACGCGTTCGAAGACGGTGGAGATGCCTTGGCCGAGACCAATGCACATGGTGGCGACCCCGAGGTTGCCGCCATTTTGCTTCATCACGTTGAGCAAAGTGCCGGAGATACGCGCACCGGAGCAACCAAACGGGTGACCCAGGGCGATCGCGCCGCCGTGCAGGTTAACCTTCTCGTTCATCTTGTCGAGCACTTTCAGATCTTTCAACACTGGCAAGGCCTGTGCGGCGAAAGCTTCGTTGAGCTCGAAGAAGTCGATATCGTTGATGCCAAGGCCCGCGCGCTTCAGTGCTTTCTGTGTGGCCGGTACTGGACCATAGCCCATGATCGCCGGGTCCACACCTGCCACTGCCATCGAACGAATCACAGCCAAAGGCTGAATGCCCAGGTCCTGAGCACGTTGCGCCGACATCACGATCATGCACGAGGCACCGTCGGTGATCTGCGACGAAGTACCGGCTGTCACGGTGCCGCCCTTCGGATTGAACGCTGGCTTGAGAGCCGCCAGGCTTTCCAGGGTGGTTTCCGGACGAATGGTTTCGTCGTAGTCGAAGGTTTTCAGGAAACCGTTCTCGTCGTAGCCCTGCATCGGGATGATTTCGTCTTTGAACTTGCCTTCCACGGTCGCCTTATGGGCGAGTTGGTGGGAGCGCACGCCGAAAGCGTCCTGTTGCTCGCGAGTGATGCCGTGCATTTTGCCCAGCATTTCAGCGGTCAGGCCCATCATGCCCGAGGCTTTCGCCGCGTACAGCGACATGTGCGGGTTCGGATCGACACCGTGCATCATGCTCACGTGGCCCATGTGCTCGACGCCGCCGACGACGAACACGTCACCATTGCCGGTCATGATCGCTTGCGCGGCGGTGTGCAGCGCGCTCATCGACGAACCACACAGACGGCTGACCGTCTGGCCGGCCGACGTGTGCGGGATCTGGGTCATCAGCGACGCCATGCGCGCGATGTTCCAGCCCTGCTCCAGCGTCTGGTTCACACAGCCCCAGATCACGTCTTCGACTTCGCTCGGGTCAACCTTGACGTTACGTTCCAGCAGTTTGCTGATCAGGTGCGCCGACATGTCTTCGGCGCGGGTGTTACGGTGCATGCCGCCCTTGGAGCGGCCCATCGGAGTACGACCGAAGTCGACAATCACGACGTCTCTAGGATTCAAGCTCATAAGTTCACTCTCACTCTAGTTGGGGGCGCTTAACCGAAGAAGCTCTGGCCGTTTTTGGCCATTTCGCGCAGCTTCGCGGTCGGGTGGTACAGCGCGCCCAAATCAGCGTACTGGTCAGCCAGGGCTACGAACTGTGCAACACCGATCGAGTCGATGTAGCGCAATGCACCGCCACGGAATGGAGGGAAACCAATACCGTAGACCAGACCCATGTCGGCTTCGGCGGCGGTTTCGACAATGCCGTCTTCCAGGCAACGCACGGTTTCCAGGCACAACGGGATCATCATCCAGTTGATGATGTCTTCGTCGGTGACTTCACGCTGTTCGAAAACGATTGGCTTGAGCACTTCCAGCACCGACGGGTCGGCCACCTTCTTCTGCTTGCCCTTCTTGTCGGTCTCGTAGGCGTAGAAGCCCTTGCCGTTCTTCTGGCCCAGGCGCTTGGCTTCGTAGAGCACGTCAACGGCCGAGCGACGGTCGTCTTTCATGCGGTCCGGGAAGCCTTCAGCCATGACGTCGCGACCGTGGTGGCCAGTGTCGATGCCAACCACGTCCATCAGGTACGCCGGGCCCATTGGCCAACCGAATTTTTCCATGACTTTGTCGATACGCACGAAGTCCACACCTGCGCTGACCAGCTTGGCGAAACCGCCGAAGTACGGGAACAGTACACGGTTGACCAGGAAGCCCGGGCAGTCATTGACGACGATCGGGTTCTTGCCCATTTTCTTGGCGTAGGCAACGGTGGTGGCAACAGCCAGCTCGCTGGACTTCTCGCCACGGATCACTTCAACCAGCGGCATCATGTGCACCGGGTTGAAGAAGTGCATGCCGACGAAGTTTTCCGGGCGCTTGAGGGCTTTGGCCAGCAAGGTGATGGAAATGGTCGACGTGTTCGAGGCGAGGATGGTGTCCTCTTTGACCTTGTCTTCAACTTCCGCCAGAACGGCTTGCTTGACTTTAGGGTTCTCGACAACCGCTTCCACCACCAGATCCACGTGACCGAAGTCGCCGTAAGACAGGGTTGGACGGATGCCGTTGAGCACTTCAGCCATTTTCGCGGCGGTCATGCGGCCTTTATCAACACGGCCAACCAGCAGCTTGGCGGCTTCGGCCAGACCTTGCTCGATCCCGGCTTCGTTGATGTCTTTCATCAGGATCGGCGTGCCTTTGGACGCCGATTGATAGGCGATACCGCCACCCATGATGCCGGCGCCCAGAACGGCGGCCTGCTTCACGTCCTTGGCGATTTCGTCGTAGGCCTTGGCCTTTTTCTTCAGTTCCTGATCGTTCAGGAACAGACCGATCAAGCTCTGCGCGGCAGAGGTCTTGGCCAGTTTGACGAAACCAGCAGCCTCGACTTCCAGCGCCTTTTCGCGACCGAAGTTCGCGGCTTTCTGGATAGTCTTGATCGCCTCAACCGGCGCCGGGTAGTTCGGGCCGGCTTGACCTGCCACGAAACCTTTGGCGGTTTCGAAAGCCATCATTTGTTCAATGGCGTTCAGCTTGAGCTTTTCAAGCTTCGGCTGGCGCTTGGCCTTGTAGTCGAACTCGCCGGAAATGGCGCGCTTGATCATTTCAAGTGCGGCTTCCTGCAGCTTCTCAGGGGCAACTACTGCGTCCACTGCGCCGACTTTGAGCGCGTCTTCCGGACGGTTTTCCTTGCCAGCGGCAATCCACTCGATGGCGTTGTCGGCACCGATCAGGCGCGGCAGACGCACAGTGCCGCCGAAGCCCGGGTAGATGCCCAGCTTGACTTCCGGCAGACCGATCTTGGCCTTGGTCGACATGACGCGGTAGTCCGCCGCCAGGCACATTTCCAGACCACCACCCAATGCGATGCCGTTGATGGCAACCACTGTCGGGACGTTGAGGTCTTCGAAATCGCTGAAAATCTTGTTGGCTTCGAGGTTGCCTGCAACAAGCTCTGCATCCGGCAGCTTGAAGTTGTCGACAAATTCGGTGATGTCGGCGCCGACGATGAAAACGTCCTTGCCACTGCTGACGATCACACCCTTGATCGAAGCATCTGCCTTGATGGTGTCTACGGCCTGACGCAGTTCGTTCAGGGTTAGACGGTTGAACTTGTTGACGGACTCACCCTTGAGGTCGAATTTCAATTCGACGATGCCACTTTCAAGAGCCTTAACCGTGATGGCTTTACCTTCGTAAATCATCAACTGATCTCCACGATATGGAAGCTGAACAGTACACGTCGGACGCAGGCGAATGGCTCGGCAGGGACGTTAAACGTCGATGCTACGCCCATTCCCCCGGCACACCCGCCAACGCGATAGTCGGGATTCTGTAGGAGCGATCTGAAATACAAACGCTCAATTCATACGCCCGTTTGATTTGGGTACGCCACCTTCACGGAATTTCCGACAATTGTCAATCGCCCAAAATGCGGGTTGAAACTCGACTTTGCGGTCATTTCTGTAAGATGAAGCTCTCTAACACGCGGGTGCATGTGCTGCCATTCATAGAATCAATCATTAGAAAAGTCGCCCTAATTCGCCGCAGCCTCTGTTTAACAAGCTACGCTGGCGGGACTCGATAGAAAATTTTTGAACGCTGCGGTGAATACCCAGCGTAAGATCTGCGCAAACCAAATTACCGGCCTGCCTGGCCACCCCCGCCCGATGATGTTGTCGGGCTTTTTATTGCCTCATCGCTCCTGCGGGGGCCTGGGGTCAGGCGAGCGCCTTGAGGGTCGCATCGATTTGTTGCAAAACTTCGGTTTCGCCCTTCTCGCCCCAATACAAAGTGATCATTTGTTTGTCGGCTTCGATCTTGAAAACGTTACCTGGCAACTTTTCGAAATGAATCAGCAACGCAGGATCTTCACAGAGCTCCTGCCACTGGTTCACCCACACCCCCGGCGTTTTCTGCCAATAACTCCAGCAGGCTGGCTGACTGCCGCGCCGCGGTCGATGGTACTGGGCACAGGGGTTCGGCGGTTCCTGAGCGAGCCAGTGCGGCCACTCCTGGGGCGCCAGTTGCATGGCCAGGCCGATGCGCCGCGCCTCCATGCGCAGGGCCATCCGACCGCTTTGATGACGTGATGGTCGCAACCATGCCAGAGGGCTGAGTACCACCAGCAGGATTGACACCACTATCCAGACCGTCATATCTGTACTCCCGATTTTGAATGAGCGCATTGAGCCACTTTGGAACCACTGCGCTTGAAACCAGCCATACTTACCAATATTGCATCCCTCAGGAGGAGCACCTCATGCCCTACAACCATATTCTGGTCGCTGTAGATCTAACCGAAGAGTGCGACCCTGTAATCCACCGCGCTCGCGAGCTGTCGGTGAGCAACGGTGCGAAGCTGTCCCTGGTGCATATCGTCGAACCGATGGCCATGGCCTTCGGCGGTGATGTGCCGATGGACCTGTCACAACTGCAACAACAGCAGTTCGATCAGGCCAAGGAACGTCTGGAGCGGCTGATCGTCAAGTATCCGGAGCTTTCCCGGGAGTACAGCCATCTGACCTACGGCCAGCCACGCCAGGAAATTCACCATCTGGCCAAGGAACAAGGATGCGACATGATCGTGGTGGGCAGCCATGGCCGACATGGCCTTGCATTGCTGCTGGGGTCCACTGCCAATGACGTGCTCCACGGCGCGCCTTGCGATGTGCTTGCAGTGCGCCTGCAAAGCAAATCCTGATAGCTCGCCCAGACAGGAAACTGATTCAATTCAATGGCATATGAAAAGCCCGACACTCGCGTTACCGAGGTCGGGCTTTTTTATTACACGATCAATCAGGCATCCAGTTCGGCCCAGCGCTCGACCATCACGTCGAGCTCAGCCTGCAACTGCGCCAACTGAGCGATCACCGCCGCGGTTTCAGCCGCCGGCCGCAGATAGAACCCGGCATCCGCCATCTGGGCTTCAACAGCAGCAATCTGCTGCTCCATGGCATCGATCTGGCCCGGCAACGCTTCCAACTCGCGCTGCAACTTGTAGCTGAGTTTTTTCTTCGCTGGTGCTTCGACCGCTGCCACCACTGGCGCGGGCTCAGCCTTGACCACCGCGGAGTTCAAGTCGGCCTTGCCAGACTTGCTCTCGGTCACGCCCAGCAGGCGCGGCGAGCCGCCCTGACGCAGCCAGTCCTGGTAACCACCGACGTACTCACGAACCTTGCCTTCGCCCTCGAAGACCAGGGTGCTGGTGACTACGTTGTCGAGGAATGCCCGGTCGTGGCTGACCATCAGCACGGTGCCATTGAAGGTCAGCAAGACCTCTTCCAGCAGTTCAAGGGTTTCGACGTCGAGGTCGTTCGTCGGTTCGTCGAGTACCAGCAGGTTCGCCGGTTTGCTGAACAGCTTGGCCAGCAACAGACGGGCACGCTCGCCACCGGACAGCGCCTTGACCGGCGTGCGGGCACGCTGCGGGCTGAACAGGAAGTCGCCGAGATAGCTCAGCACGTGACGACTCTGGCCGTCGATATCGATGAAATCGCGACCTTCGGCGACGTTATCGATCACGGTCTTTTCCAGATCCAGCTGGTGGCGCAACTGGTCGAAGTAGGCGACGTCGATCTTCGTGCCCTCTTCCACCTTGCCACTGGTAGGTTGCAGACCGCTGAGCATCAGCTTGAGCAGCGTGGTCTTGCCGGTACCGTTGGCGCCGAGCAGGCCGATACGGTCGCCGCGCTGCAACACCATGGAGAAATCCTTGATCAGGAACGGTCCGCCCGGATGAGCAAAGCTCACGTTCTCGAGCACCATCACCTGCTTGCCGGATTTGTCGGCGGTTTCCAGCTGGATATTGGCCTTGCCGGTGCGCTCGCGACGTTCGCTGCGCTCGACGCGCAACGCTTTCAAGGCACGCACGCGGCCCTCGTTACGGGTCCGGCGAGCCTTGATGCCTTGGCGGATCCACACCTCTTCCTGAGCCAGGCGTTTGTCGAACAGCGCATTGGCAGTGGCCTCGGCGGCCAGCTCGGCTTCTTTATGCACGAGGAAACTGGCGTAGTCGCCGTTCCAGTCGATCAGGCCGCCACGATCCAGTTCGAGGATACGGGTAGCGAGGTTTTGCAGGAAGGAACGGTCGTGCGTGATGAACAGCACGGCGCCCTGAAAATCCTTCAGCGCCTCTTCGAGCCAGGCGATCGCACCGATGTCCAGGTGGTTGGTTGGCTCATCGAGCAGCAGCAGATCCGGTTCGGAAACCAGGGCCTGGGCCAGCAGGACGCGGCGGCGCCAACCACCGGACAACTCGGCCAGGGTCTTGTCTGCCGGTAGCTGCAGGCGGCTCAGCGTGCTGTCGACCAGCGTCTGCAAACGCCAGCCATCGCGGGCTTCGAGGTCGTGCTGGACGTGCATCAGCTTGTCCAGGTCGGCATCGGTGACGATGTTCTGGCTCAGGTGGTGATACTCGGCCAGCAAGGCACCGACACCGTCCAGGCCTTCGGCTACCACATCGAACACGGTCCGCTCGTCGGCTACTGGCAATTCTTGCGGCAATTCACCAATCTTGAGGCCGGGTGCGCGCCAAACCGAGCCATCATCGGGCTTCTGGTCGCCCTTGACGAGCTTCATCATGCTGGACTTGCCAGTGCCGTTGCGGCCGATGATGCACACCCGCTCTCCACGGGCGATCTGCCAGGACACCTTGTCCAACAACGGCATAGCGCCGAAAGCAAGGGACACATCGCTGAATTTGAGCAGGGTCATGAGCTTCTCCAAAAACCGGGCGCGCATTCTACCTGAATCGAGGCTTCAGAAGGCCGGCAATTTCACTGTCGAAGCACTCTGCACAACAAATGTTGCGAACTGATGCAGACAGGTCCGCAAAGCTTTCACCCGCTGCTGGCAAAAGGCTAAGCTACGGATAATTCAGTGCGAGCATCGCCAGCACTCTTGTCATGGTTTATCTGTCCGGACGTCTCATGCGCAGTCGCCTTTTCAATTTTTTGTCGTGTTTTTTACTGTCTGCCGCTGCCGTTCAATCCGCCCAGGCCGTAGACCTCTCCACCCAACGCCAGTATTACGATGAAGCCAAACGCGCCCTGGCCAAGGGCGATAGCGGCCCGTATTTCCGTTACAGCCAGGCCTTGGCCGATTATCCGCTGGAACCCTATCTCGCCTACGATGAGCTGACCGCACGTCTGAAAACCGCGAGCAACGCCGAGATCGAAAAATTTCTCGCCGAGCATGGCGACCTGCCGCAGGCCAACTGGATGAAACTGCGCTGGTTGCGCTGGCTGGCCGAACGGGGTGATTGGGCGACTTTCATCAAGTATTACGACCCCAAGCTCAACTTCACTGAGTTGGACTGCCTGAATGCGCAGTATCAAATCAGCCACAACCTCAAGTCCGAGGGTTACGCCAACGCCAACAAGCTGTGGCTGTCCGGGAAATCGCAACCGGCGGCGTGTGATGCGCTGTTCGGCATGTGGGCCGCCGACGGCCAGTTAACCGAACAGAAACGTTGGGAACGCACCAAGCTCGCCGCTCAGGCGCGCAACTATCCACTGGCCACCAGCCTGGTGAACGGCCTCACCACCCTCGCCCCTCGCGGCCGCTTGCTGATCGATGTGGCGCAAAACCCGGAATTGTTGAATCAGCCATCACGCTTCACGCCAGCTGACGAACCGATGTCCGATGTGGTCAGCCTCGGCCTGCGCCGTCTCGCCCGCCAGGACCCGGACAGGGCCATGAACCTGCTCGACGGGTATGCCAGCAGCATGCATTTCTCCCGGGATGAAAAAGTCGCGATCGCCCGGGAAATCGGATTGACCCTCGCCAAACGCTTCGACAGCCGCGCGCTGGACATGATGACCAGGTACGACCCGGAACTGCGCGACAACACCGTGTCCGAATGGCGTATGCGCCTGTTGTTGCGCCTGGCCCGCTGGGACGACGCCTATCAGTTGACCCGCCGCCTGCCCCAGGACCTCGCCACCACTAACCGCTGGCGTTACTGGCAGGCCCGTAGCCTGGAGCTGGCACAACCGCAAAGCCCAGAACCGCAAAACCTCTACAAAAATCTTGCTCGCGAACGTGACTTCTATGGATTTCTCGCGGCAGATCGTTCGCAATCCGCCTATTCGTTGAACAACAAACCGCTGGTGATGAGCCAGGCGCTGATCAACAAGGTTCGCAACACCCCCGGTATACGCCGTGCTCTGGAATTTCATGCTCGCGGGCAAATTGTCGACGGTCGTCGTGAGTGGTACCACGTCAGTCGCCACTTCAACCGCGACGAAATGGTTGCCCAGGCCAAGCTGGCCTACGACCTCAAATGGTATTTCCCGGCCATTCGCACGATCAGCCAAGCGCAGTATTGGGACGATCTGGATATACGATTCCCGATGGCCCACCGCAACACGCTGGTACGTGAAGCGAAGAATCGCGGCTTACATCCAAGCTGGGCATTCGCCATCACCCGTCAGGAAAGTGCCTTCATGGAAGACGCCCGTTCCGGCGTCGGCGCGTCGGGCCTGATGCAGTTGATGCCCGCCACGGCCAAGGAAACCGCACGCAAGTTCAGCATTCCGTACGCGTCGCCGCAGCAGCTGTTCGACCCGGACAAAAATATTCAGCTCGGTGCCGCCTACCTGAGCCAGGTGCACAGCCAGTTCAACGGCAACCGCGTCCTCGCCTCCGCCGCCTATAACGCCGGCCCCGGGCGTGTTCGTCAGTGGCTGCGCGGTGCCGACCACCTGAGCTTCGACGTGTGGGTGGAAAGCATTCCGTTCGACGAAACCCGCCAGTACGTGCAAAACGTGTTGTCGTACTCGGTGATCTACGGCCAGAAACTCAACTCGCCACAGCCGATCGTGGATTGGCATGAGCGTTATTTCGACGATCAGTAATAGCCCTGTTGGAGCTGGCGAGGCTGCGATCTTTTGATCCGTGCTTCTCCTTGGGACACAAAAATGCCCGCATCGATTGATGCGGGCATTTTTGTTAAATCAAGATCAAAAGATCGCAGCCTTGCTTCACTCGACGGCTCTTACCGGGGGAAGTTCGAGTTCTGCCTGGCCATCACTGAACTGCAACGCCGCCAACCGCGCATACAGCGCATTGCTGGCAATGAGTTCTTGATGCGTGCCCACCGCCACCACTTTCCCTTGGTCCATCACGGCGATACGGTCGGCGTTTTTTACCGTGGCCAGCCGATGGGCGATGACCAGGGTCGTGCGGTTTTTCATCAGGCTCGGCAGGGCTTGCTGGATCAGATGCTCGCTTTGCGCATCGAGGGCGCTGGTGGCTTCGTCAAGCAAGAGGATCGGCGCGTCCACCAGCAGCGCCCGGGCGATCGCCAGACGCTGGCGCTGGCCGCCGGACAAGCCGAGGCCGCCATCGCCCAGATGCGTCTGGTAACCGTTGGGCATGGCTTCGATAAAGTCGTGGGCGTAGGCGATTTTTGCCGCCTCCTGGACCTCGGCAAGCGTCGCCGTCGGATTGCCGTAGCGGATGTTCTCTTCGATGCTGCCGAAAAACAGTGCTGGGGACTGCGAGACCAGGGCGAAACAACGACGCAAATCCAAAGGATCGAACCGGGTCAATTCAGTGCCATCAAGCAGGATGCGTCCCTCGGAGGGGTCGTAGAAGCGCAGCAGCAAGTCATACACGGTCGACTTGCCTGCCCCCGAAGGCCCGACCAATGCCAGGGTTTCGCCCGAGCGGATGCTCAGGCTCAAGCCATCGACCGCATAGCTTTCGGGACGCGACGGGTAGGAAAAACGCACATCCTCAAGCACCAGCTCGCCCTTCACCCGCGCGGGCAAGGCCACTAGACCAGTCGTCGGTGGCCGGATGATATTTTCCGAGCGCAACAATTCGGCGATCCGCTCAGCTGCGCCGGCCGCACGTTGCAATTCGCCAATCACTTCGCTCAAGGTGCCGAATGCACTGCCAACGATCAGGCTGTAAAAAACGAACGCCGCCAGCTCCCCCGCAGAAATGCGCCCGGCAATCACGTCCATGCCGCCGACCCAGAGCATGACCCCGACTGCACCCAGAACCAGGACGATGACCAGGGTAATCAGCCAGGCCCGCTGAAAGATGCGTCTGCGCGCGGTGTTGAATGCGTCTTCCACGGTTACGGCAAACCGCTGCTGGTCCTGGGCCTGGTGGTTGTAGGCCTGCACGGTTTTGATCTGGCTGAGGGTCTCGGAGACATAACTGCCGATATCGGCGATGCGGTCCTGGCTCAAGCGCGACAGGTTGCGCACGCGTCGGCCAAAAATCAGGATCGGCGCAATCACCAATGGCAAGGCGACGACAACGATGCTGGTGAGTTTGGGATTGGTAATGAACAGCAGGACGATCCCGCCGATGACCATCAACAGGTTCCGCAGGAACATCGACAGCGAAGAGCCGATCACCGATTGCAGCAGTGTGGTATCGGCAGTCAGTCGCGATTGAATTTCCGAGCTGCGGTTGTTTTCATAAAACCCTGGATGCAGATAGATCAAATGGTTGAAAACCTGCCGGCGAATATCGGCGACACAGCGCTCGCCGATCCACGACACCAGATAAAACCGGGCGAAGGTGCCGACCGCCAGCCCCAATACCAGCAGCATGAACACGCCGATGGACTGGTTGAGCAAATGCGGTGACTGGGTCATGAAGCCCTGATCCACCAGCATGCGTATGCCCTGCCCCATGGACAGGGTAATGCCCGCCGTGACGACCAACGCCAGCAAGGCACCCAATGCATGCCAGCGATAGGGCGCGATGAAACGGCTGGCCAGACGAATGGCACGGCGGTGGCGAACAGTGAGCATCGGCATCATCCAGGCGAGAGCAACTGAGAAAAGCAACTTACACCGATCAATGGGGTGGAACTTGGTAAATCACAATGAGTCAGGTTAATTATGTCCATCAAGACTAGGGGCTAGACGCTATCGGTCTAAAGTTCGGGTGGCAACACCACGATATTTCTGGTGGACTGATATTGCCGTCCGGGAGTGATCGCAGGGAGATGTCACAGCCTGGTCACCTGGCGGTTTTAGAGTGGGTACACAACCTGATGAGGAGACAGGCCATGTCCTTGCAAAACAGCAGCGATGACAAGATTCAAGTGATCCGCACGCAGCCAGACCAGTCTCTGGGTTGCTCGATTATCGATGAACAGGGCCGCGAAGTACCGATCACTGAAGACATGATCCAGAAAGCTTGCCGCGATCTGGACAAGCGATTGGTCAAGCCTGCCGAAAAAAAGTGATATAGCCACCGTCTTCTTGACCCGGCCCTGGTTGGCCGGGTTTTTTATGCCTGCCTGTTGTGGCAGCTCTACAGTGATGATCTTTAAATAATTGTCGCGCCCAACGCCGCCACAATCTGCCGCAGTACCGGCGCATCCCCTTCGATCCGCACCTGCAAGCCATCGATCTCACGACGCGACGGATAATTCTTGCGTAACAAATCGAATGCCGCACGCTGCTCGCTCACGCTGCCTACAAGGCTGCGGCGAAAATCCGCATCGTCGCGGCGCGGGTCGTACACGCCACGGCACAACATCGCCAATGCCCAGGCCGGATCGCTTTGCGCGTTCAAGGTCACTTGCGACAACCACGGCGCCGGCAACAAATCACTCAAGCGGACCTGGGCCGGTTGCCCGAGGAAATCGCAGTACGCCTGGTAGATTTGCGCGGTACCGCGCTGCTTGCCATCAAGGCTATAGCCGGCAATGTGCGGCGTTGCCAGAACGCAAAGCTCGGCCAGCGCCACATCGACTTCCGGCTCCCCTTCCCAGACATCCAGCACCGCCTGCAGGTCTTCGCGCTCCAGCAACACATCGCGCAAGGCAGCATTGTTGACCACCGGACCACGACTGGCATTGATCAGCCAGGCACCGGGCTTGAGCTGGTTCAAGCGTTTTTTATCAAACAGATGCCAGGTCGACTGCGGGCCTTGCTTGGTTAGCGGTGTGTGCAGGCTGATCACGTCGCACTGCGCGATGATGTCCTCGAGACTGACGTAATCACCACCTTCAACAGCTTGACGTGGCGGGTCGCAGACCAGCACCTTCCAGCCCAGCCCCTGCAGGACCTTGACCAATCGCCCGCCCACTTCGCCGGCCCCGACTACGCCGTAGGTGCGCTGCGTCAGATCGACGCCTTCGATTTCGGCCAGGGTCAACAAGCTGCCGAGCACATAGTCGACCACGCCCCGGGCGTTGCAACCCGGCGCACTGGACCAGGTGATACTGGCCTGCCGGAAGTAATCGAGGTCCAGGTGATCGGTGCCGATGGTGCAGGTGCCGACAAAGCGCACTTTGCTGCCGTCGAGCAACGCGCGGTTGACGTTGGTCACTGAGCGCACCAGCAGCACGTCGGCCTGTTCGACGGTGGCGCGGTCAATGGATCGACCCGGCACCCGGCGGATTTCACCGAAACCTTCGAAGAAGGCATCGAGCAGGGGGATGTTTTCGTCGGCAACAATCAGCATGGCAGGCTCCTTTGGCGGATCGGCAGTGTAGGCGTAGATGGCACATCGCGCCTAGCACGCTGCTGGCAAGTGTTTACAAATCCCTAACACTGGTCTTTTCCTGACCGCTGCGTCAACGCGTAGAATGCGCGCCTGTGCATCAAAACCCTTTTGGACGCTTCGCTATTGAACCCTGTCATTGAAAACACTGTCGCCGCGGCTCCTGCGCGGACGACTCCCGTACGCATGGAGCTCAAAGGCTTGCTCAGCCTGGCTATGCCGATCATGGTCGCGCAATTGGCCACCACCGCCATGGGCTTTGTCGATGCGGTGATGGCCGGCCGCGTCAGCCCGCGGGATCTGGCCTCGGTGGCGCTGGGCAACTCGATCTGGATTCCGGTCTACCTGCTGATGTCCGGCGTTCTGCTGGCCACCACTCCCAAGGTCGCGCAACGTTTTGGCGCCGGGCAGTTTGACCAGATTGGTCCTCTGGTACGCCAGGCATTGTGGCTCGCACTGTGTGTCGGGTTGATCGGCAGTGGTCTGTTGCTCGCGGCCGAGCCGATCCTGCACTGGATGAAAGTCGATGCACAGTTGATCGAACCCAGCATGGGTTACCTGCATGGCATCGCTTTCGGCTTGCCGGGCATGGCCTTTTATTATGTGCTGCGCTGCTACAGCGACGGCATGGGCCGGACACGTCCGAGCATGGTCATTGGCTTGTGCGGCCTGTTACTGAATATCCCGCTGAACTATGCGCTGATCTACGGCCATTTCGGCGCCCCGGCCCTGGGTGGCGTCGGTTGCGGCTGGGCCAGCGGCATCGTGATGTGGTTCATGGCGCTGAGCATGGCCGGCTGGACTTTCTGGGCGCCGTTCTATGCGCGTACTCGCGTATTGGTGCGCTTCGATCGCCCGCAATGGGCGGTGATCAAGCGCCTGGTCGGCATTGGCCTGCCAATCGGTATCGCAGTCTTCGCCGAGTCGAGCATCTTCGCGGTCATCGCCCTGTTGATCGGTAGCCTCGGCTCCACCGTCGTGGCCGGCCACCAGATCGCCCTGAACATCAGCTCGCTACTGTTCATGATTCCTTACTCGCTGGGCATGGCAGTAACCGTGCGGGTCGGCCAGGCATTGGGCGCAGGCAACCCGTGGCAGGCGCGGTTCGCGGCGAAAGTCGGGCTCGGTGCAGCGCTGGTGTTCGCTGCATTTTCGGCGACACTGATCCTCTGCCTGCGCGAACCTATCGCTTCGATCTACACGCCCGACAAGGCAGTGATCCAGATTGCGTCGATGCTGATCGTCTACGCCGCGCTGTATCAGTTCTCGGATGCCATTCAGGTGATCTGCGCCGGAGCGCTGCGTGGCTACCAGGACACGCGGGTGACGATGATCCTGACGTTGTTCGCCTATTGGGGCATCGGGCTGCCGGTTGGGTATGTGCTGGGGCTGACCGATTGGCTCGGCCCGGCCAGCGGCCCGAGCGGGCTGTGGGAAGGCCTGATCGCCGGTTTGAGTTGTGCGGCATTGATGCTGTCGATACGGCTGACCCGCAGTGCGCGCAAACGCATTCGCATCAGCCGCTCGGTGGGCTGATAACCCAAAAAAAGACCTGCTTTTGCAGGTCTTTTTTTTGTCCGTCAAACGGACTTTTTGCGAATCCAGTACAGGTAAGTCCCTGCATCTTCATGTTGGCCCACCAGTTCGTGGTCGAGAAACACGCAGAACTTGGGAATATCGCGACGAGTCGACGGATCGGTGGCGATCACCTTGAGCAAACCGCCGGGGACCAGGTCACGGATGTGCTGGTGCAGCATCATCACCGGTTCCGGACAGTTGAGGCCGGTGGCGTCGAGGGTGCCGTCAACCGGCGTATCAAGCATTTCACTCATGATCAACTCCTGAAACTTGCCGGCATTGTCGCGCATTGCCGAGCTTGACGTCATCTGTGGCAGAACGCCGCCCCCCCCCCTGCCTGATCGTTCCCACGCTCCGCGTGGGAATGCCGCCGGGGACGCTCTGCGTTCCGCTTCCGGATGTGACGCAGAGCGTCACGGGATGCGTTCCCACGCGGAGCGTGGGAACGATCAATTCACAGGGTTTCAGCGGGACTTGGGTTTCTTCACGTCGATCCGACGCAAATGACAGGTCACTTCTTCACGGTCGTGGTACAGCTGCTTGCAGCCGATCTCGACCTTGATGCCCCGGGCCTTGAAGCCATCGGCAATCCGCTCCAGCAGGCGCTTCACCTCGGCATAGCGCTGTTTCATCGGCAGCTTGAGGTTGACCACTGCTTCGCGGCAATGCCCCTCGCCGATCCACTCCTCGAGCATCGCGGCGTTGCGCGCCGGTTTCTCGACGATGTCGCAGACCATCCAGTCCACCGGTTGCTTGGGCTTGAAGGTGAAACCGTCGGCCATCAAGTGCTGCACCAGGCCGGTGTCCATCAGGCTTTCGGCCATCGGCCCGTTGTCGATCGCGGTCACCAGCATGCCGCGGTTGACCAGTTGCCAGGTCCAGCCACCCGGTGCGGCACCGAGGTCGACGCCAGTCATGTCACTGTGCAAGCGTTCGTCCCACTGATCACGCGGGATAAAGTGGTGCCAGGCCTCCTCCAGCTTCAAGGTCGAACGGCTCGGCGCCTCGCGAGGGAACTTCAGACGCGGAATGCCCATCGGCCACATCGCCGAATTATTCGACTCGGCCAGGCCGACGAACACTTCACGCCCGCTCTTGAACGTCAGTAGCAGGCGCGGTTTATTGGCATCATCTACCAGTTTGCCAGCCGCCATCAGCGCTTTGCGCAAATGCACTTCGAACTTTTTGCAGAAGTTCGACAGTTCCTTGCCATCGTTGGTATCGACCATTTCCAGCCAAAGGCTGCCGCACACGGGAAAATCCGCCATGTGTGCGAGGATTACGCTGATGCGGTCGGTTTCCGGCAGATCAATGAAAATACCCCGCGCCCATTGGCGCGGGAAGATCAGTCGTTCAAAACGCTGACCACGCATCAGGCGCTCGGCGCCGTCTTCTTCGGTACAGACAAATTCGGCGCAAGCGCTGGCAGCCTTGGCCTTGGCATAACCGGCCACGTTCAGTTGTGCGGCAAGGTCGGAAATCTCCGAACAGACTTCGCCTTCGAAGCCCGGCCGGCAATGCATGAATAGGGTGTTCATTCTTACTCCTGGGCAGATGGCGAGACATTCAACCACTGCGCGATGCCCAGGCTTGCTCTGCAGCAAAGCCTGTCACGAAAACCGGCGCATGATAGCCGAGATCGGAACCTGGGGTCTGTCCATAGAGTCCAGTTATTAGCCAGCTACTTGAAACAGGGCTAGGTTTAATGCTCTGCCCGTCCCCTCAGTCTGCAGCCGTGCGGACTTAAAGGAGTGATCGTAATGCCGTCCCTCGATAGCCTGAAGACTTTGAAAACCCTGCAAGTCGACGACAAGACCTACCACTATTTCAGCCTGCCCGATGCCGCCAAAAGCCTGGGTGATCTGGACAAGCTGCCCATGTCGTTGAAAGTGCTGCTGGAAAACCTGCTGCGCTGGGAAGATGAAAAAACCGTGACCGGCGCCGATCTCAAGGCGATTGCCGCCTGGCTCAAGGAGCGCCGTTCCGACCGCGAAATCCAGTACCGCCCGGCGCGCGTGCTGATGCAAGACTTCACCGGTGTACCTGCGGTGGTCGACCTGGCCGCCATGCGCGCGGCGATGGCCAAGGCCGGTGGCGATCCGCAGCGGATCAACCCGCTCTCCCCCGTCGACCTGGTGATCGACCATTCGGTGATGGTCGACAAATTCGCCACCAGCAGCGCTTTCGAACAAAACGTCGATATCGAAATGCAACGCAACGGCGAGCGCTACGCGTTCCTGCGCTGGGGCCAAAGCGCCTTTGATAACTTTAGCGTGGTGCCGCCGGGCACCGGCATTTGTCACCAGGTCAACCTGGAATACCTGGGACGCACCGTCTGGACCAAAGACGAGGACGGCCGCACGTACGCCTTCCCGGATACGCTGGTGGGCACCGACTCCCACACCACCATGATCAACGGCCTCGGCGTCCTCGGCTGGGGGGTAGGCGGCATTGAAGCGGAAGCGGCGATGCTCGGGCAACCGGTGTCGATGCTGATCCCGGAAGTGATTGGCTTCAAACTCACCGGCAAACTCAAGGAAGGCATCACCGCCACTGACCTGGTGCTGACCGTGACCCAGATGCTGCGCAAGAAAGGTGTTGTGGGGAAATTCGTCGAGTTCTACGGTGACGGCCTCGCCGACCTGCCGCTGGCCGACCGCGCGACCATTGCCAACATGGCCCCGGAGTACGGCGCCACTTGCGGCTTCTTCCCGGTGGACGACGTGACGCTGGAATACCTGCGCCTGTCCGGGCGCCCGATTGAGACCGTAAAACTGGTCGAGGCCTACAGCAAGGCGCAAGGGTTGTGGCGCCTGCCGGGCAAGGAACCGGTGTTCACCGACAGCCTGGCGCTGGACATGGCCAGTGTCGAAGCCAGCCTCGCCGGACCAAAACGCCCACAAGACCGGGTTTCACTGCCGAATGTCGCGCAAGCGTTCAGCGACTTCCTCGGCCTGCAAATAAAACCTACCAGCAAGGAAGAAGGTCGCCTGGAAAGCGAGGGCGGCGGCGGTGTGGCGGTGGGTAACGCCGATCTGGCCGGTGAAGTGGACTACGACTTTGAAGGGCAAACGGTGCGGCTGAAAAACGGCGCGGTGGTGATTGCCGCGATCACCTCCTGCACCAACACCTCCAACCCGAGCGTGATGATGGCTGCCGGTCTGGTGGCGAAAAAAGCCGTGGAAAAAGGCCTGCGCCGCAAGCCCTGGGTGAAAAGCTCGCTTGCCCCCGGCTCGAAAGTGGTCACCGACTATTACAAGGCTGCCGGCCTGACGCAGTACCTCGATGAACTGGGTTTCGCTCTGGTGGGCTATGGCTGCACCACTTGCATCGGCAACTCTGGCCCGTTGCCGGAACCGATCGAAAAAGCCATCCAGAAAGCCGACCTGACCGTAGCCTCGGTGCTGTCGGGCAACCGTAACTTCGAAGGCCGGGTCCATCCGCTGGTGAAAACCAACTGGCTGGCCTCGCCGCCACTGGTGGTCGCTTATGCACTGGCCGGCACCGTGCGCATCGACCTCAGCCGCGAACCCTTGGGCGAAGACCAGAGCGGCAATCTGGTTTATCTGCGGGACATTTGGCCAAGTACACAGGAAATCGCCGACGCGGTGGAGCAGGTCAACACCGCCATGTTCCACAAGGAGTACGCCGAAGTCTTTGCTGGCGATGAACAGTGGCAAGCCATTGAAGTGCCGCAAGCGGCGACCTACGTCTGGCAGGACGATTCGACTTATATCCAGCACCCGCCGTTCTTCGATGACATCGGCGGACCGCCGCCAGTGGTGAAGGACGTCAACGGCGCGCGCGTGCTTGCGCTGCTCGGCGACTCGGTGACCACCGACCACATTTCCCCGGCCGGCAACATCAAGGCTGACAGCCCGGCGGGCCGCTACCTGCGGGAAAAAGGCGTGGAGCCACGGGACTTCAACTCCTACGGTTCGCGCCGCGGCAATCATGAAGTGATGATGCGCGGCACCTTCGCCAACATCCGTATTCGCAATGAAATGCTGGGTGGTGAAGAAGGTGGCAACACCCTCTACATCCCCACCGCAGAGAAGTTGGCGATCTACGATGCGGCCATGCGTTATCAAGCCGCGGGGACGCCGCTGGTGGTAATCGCAGGGCAAGAATATGGCACCGGCTCGAGCCGTGACTGGGCGGCCAAGGGCACCAATCTGCTGGGGGTCAAAGCGGTCATCGCCGAGAGTTTCGAGCGGATTCACCGCTCCAATCTGGTGGGCATGGGGGTGTTGCCGCTGCAGTTCAAGCTCGATCAAAACCGCAAGAGCCTGAATCTGCGAGGCACTGAAACCCTGGATATTCTCGGCCTGAGCAATGTTGAGCTGACGCCGAGAATGAACCTGACCCTGGTGATCAACCGTGAAAACGGCACCAGTGAAAGGATCGAGGTACTGTGCCGGATCGATACGCTTAATGAAGTGGAGTACTTCAAGTCGGGAGGAATTCTGCATTACGTGTTGCGGCAGTTGATTGCGTCGTAGCCCCTGCGCTGACAGCAACACCGCCTTGATGGCGGTGTTTCTGTTTGGGTCATTAAAATCAATGGGCTAGCGAGCCTGCTCGCGATGACGGTGTACCATTTGCCGCTGATCTTGAACGACACTCCGCTACGTGAGCAGGCTCGCTTCCACAGGGGGCGGGTTCAGGCCCCCTTAAATTTCAGATAAAAGGATTTTCAATGTTCGCCCTGCCATGGACTTTTCTGGCCCTGCTCTCCCTCGGCTATGGCATGGCCCTGGCCTATGGCCGTCTCGGCTGGCTTGTCGGGATTTCCGTCGGCTTGTTACTGATCGCCGGTTTCGCCGTTCGTCAAACGAAGCTGCCGTTCGGCCGCTATCTCGGCCACGGTCTGTTCATCTTCCTGGCGCTGGCATTGGCGATGCACTGGTTGCCGGGCTTCCATAACGGTCGGGTGATCGACCCGCAGCGTTTCACCGACGATGCCGTGCGGTTTTCCATGTACCTGAATCTGGATAAACCCCTGATCGGTTTCTGGCTATTGCTGGTCTGTCCGTGGATTGTCGGTCGGCGTTCACTGCGGCTATTCCTGTATGCCACGCCAGTCGCGCTGGCCCTGAGTGCCGTGCTTGCACTGGGCGGCGCACTGTTGCTGGGCGTCATTGCCTGGGCGCCGAAATGGCCAGACGCTGCCTGGCTATGGCTGCTCAACAATCTTCTGCTGGTGACGCTGGTCGAGGAAGCGCTGTTCCGCGGCTATATCCAGGGCGGCTTGAGCCGATATTTCAAGAACCTGGCTCAGGGGGAAAACCTCGCCCTGTTGCTCGCCTCGCTGGTGTTTGGCTTGGCGCATGCGGGAGCCGGATGGCAATGGGTACTGTTGGCGAGCCTGGCCGGAATCGGCTACGGCCTGGCCTACCGCTTCGGCGGACTGGCCGCCGCCCTCGCCACGCATTTTGGCCTGAATGCCCTGCATTTCGGCTTGTTCACCTATCCGATGCTCGCCGGCTGACGCAAGGGTCATTTTGCAACGGACCGCTGATAATTGAAAAATAAGCTCAACCATTCGCTGGCGATGCCGATACAGCACTTGAAAGCCTTGCGGATTAAAAAAGCCATGCGTAACAACCAGCCAATTACACAACGCGAACGGACCTTCCCGGCCCAGCAACGGTTGATTTCCACCACCGATGCCAAAGGCATGATCACCTACTGCAACGACGACTTCGTCGAGATCAGCGGGTTTTCTCGTGAAGAACTGATCCGTGCGCCGCATAACCTGGTGCGTCACCCCGACGTCCCGGCCGCGGTGTTCTCGCACATGTGGGCGACACTGAAACAAGGCTTGCCATGGATGGGTATTGTCAAGAATCGCTGCAAGAGCGGTGATCACTATTGGGTCAACGCCTACGTGACACCGATCTTCGAAGGCAATCAGGTGATCGGTTACGAGTCGGTGCGGGTCAAGCCCACCGCCGAACAGATCCGCCGCGCCGAAGCGCTCTACCAACGCATCAACCAGGGCAAGTCGGCGATTCCTTCCAGCGATAAATGGTTGCCGGTTCTACAAGACTGGTTGCCGTTCATTCTGGTCAGCCAGTTGAGTTTCATGATTGGTGCCACCCTGACCTCGCAGTGGGGTTTCGCCCTCGCCGCCGCGCTCTCGGTGCCGTTGGGCCTGATGGGCCTGAGCTGGCAGCAGCGTGGCATCAAGCGTTTGTTGCGCCTGGCCGAGCAGACCACGTCCGACCCGTTGATCGCGCAGATGTACACCGACAGCCGCGGCGCCCAGGCGCGCCTTGAGATGTCGATCCTCAGCCAGGAAGCACGCTTGAAAACCTGCCTGACTCGCCTGCAGGATACGGCCGAACACCTGACCGATCAGGCCAGGCAGTCCGACGCCCTGGCCCACAGCAGCTCCACCGGCCTGGAACGTCAGCGCGTCGAAACCGAGCAAGTCGCCACCGCCGTCAATCAAATGGCCGCAACCACCCAGGAAGTCGCCAGCCATGTGCAGCGCACCGCCGATGCCACCCAGGAAGCCAATCGCCTGACCGGGCGCGGGCGCGACATCGCCGGGGAAACCCGCGAAGCCATTCAGCGCCTGTCGGTGGTGGTTGGGGAAACCGGCCTGACCGTGACCCAACTGGCCAAGGACAGCGACGAAATCGGTGGCGTGGTCGACGTGATCAAAGGGATCGCCGACCAGACCAACCTGCTGGCGCTGAACGCCGCCATCGAAGCGGCGCGGGCCGGCGAGATGGGTCGTGGTTTTGCAGTGGTCGCCGACGAAGTGCGTCAGTTGGCGCAACGTACCAGCGAATCCACCGGGCAGATTCATGCGCTGATCGCCAAGCTGCAGCAAACCGCAGGCACTGCCGTACAGACCATGGAAGCCGGGCATCGCCAGGCCGAAGAAGGCGTGGCGCGGGTGCTGGAAGCCGATCAGGCACTGGTGGGGATCAGCGAAGCGGTGGCCAACATCACCGACATGACCACTCAGATCGCTGCCGCCACGGAAGAGCAAAGTGCCGTGGCCGAAGAAATCAGCCGCAACATCAGCAACATCTCTGACCTGGCAGACCAGACCTCGGAACAGGCTCAGAACTCGGCGTTGTTGAGTGAAGAGCTGACCAAAACCGCGAATACGCAATACTCGTTGGTGGAGCGGTTCAATCGCTGAAGGGTGTGCATTGATCGTTCCCCCGCTCTGCGTGGGAATGCAGCCGGGACGCTCTGCGTTCCAAAGCCTGACGCAGAGCGTCACAAGAGGCGTTCCCACGCGGAGCGTGGGAACGATCATCCAAAACCGCCAACACGCAATACTCGTTGGTGGAGCGGTTCAATCGCTGATGGGTGTGCATTGATCGTTCCCCCGCTCTGCGTGGGAATGCAGCCGGGACGCTCTGCGTTCCAAAGCGTGACGCAGAGCGTCACAAGAGGCGTTCCCACGCGGAGCGTGGGAACGATCATCCAAAACCGCCAACACGCAATACTCGTTGGTGGAGCGGTTCAACCNTTGATCGTTCCCACGCTCTGCGTGGGAATGCAGCCGGGACGCTCTGCGTTCCAAAGCGTGACGCAGAGCGTCACAAGAGGCGTTCCCACGCGGAGCGTGGGAACGATCATCCAAAACCGCCAACACGCAATACTCGTTGGTGGAGCGGTTCAACCGCTGATGGGTGTGCACTGATCGTTCCCCCGCTCTGCGTGGGAATGCAGCCCGGGACGCTCTGCGTTCCAAAGCGTGACGCAGAGCGTCACAAGAGGCATTCCCACGCGGAGCGTGGGAACGATCATCCAAAGATTGTCTTTCCCGAACTGGACGACCTGTAGCAATAGCCGCGCGCGCAAAGAGGCTATATAGGCAACCTACCGTTTACTGAAGAAACGCAGCCACCCGCCCCGCCGCAGCCGACAAATGCTGCTCATGGGTAAACCCCGAAGCTTTCAACGGCTTCAGATCGTGATCCCCCGCCACCAGCCAGAACACTTCGATACTGGGTGACAAGGCATACCCTTCGACGGCTTCACGGTTACCCAACGCATCCCGCTCTCCCTGCACGATCAACGTCCGCGTTTTCAGCGCCGCCAAATGCTCGACCCGCGGTTTCTCCGGTTTACCCACCGCGTAGAACGGATAACCCAGGCATACCAGTGCATCGGCAGCCAACTCGTCAGCCAGCAAACTGGCCATACGCCCGCCCATCGACTTGCCACCAATGGCCAGAGTCCCGGTGACATGGCGTCGCACTTCGGCATAGACCTCGCGCCAGCATTCCAGCAATTTCGGCGCCGGGTTGGGTGGACGCTTACCGCCATCGATACGCCGCTGCGCCATGTACGGAAACTCGAAACGCAGCACATTGACGCCTTGCGCCGCGAGCCGTGCAGCCATGTCGGTCATCCAGTCGCTGTCCATCGGCGCACCGGCGCCGTGGGCGAGAATCAAGGTCGCCGAAGAGGTGCCTGAAGCGACATCCCACAGCCATCCATGATCGCGCACACATTGCGCCCATTGATCCCCGTCAATACCGGCCTTGTGCCCTTTGGTCATGCTTGCCTCGCTTTTAGTCTGCCTATAACTCCGGCCGAAGGGTGCGCTGCGCGCTCACTTCGGCTGAACCGTGGATGGGGAACCATGAACACTTCTATCAGTACCGCCTACAACTACAAGGTGGTCCGCCAATTCGCCATTATGACGGTGGTGTGGGGCATCGTCGGCATGGGGCTCGGGGTTTTTCTCGCCGCCCAATTGGTCTGGCCCGAACTCAACTTCGATTTACCCTGGACCAGTTTCGGCCGCCTGCGCCCGCTGCACACTAACGCAGTGATCTTCGCTTTCGGCGGCTGCGCCCTGTTCGCCAGTTCGTTCTATTCGGTGCAACGCACCTGCCAGACCCAGCTGTTTGCGCCGAAAATCGCCGCGTTCTGTTTCTGGGGCTGGCAACTGGTGATCCTGTTGGCAGCCATCAGCTTGCCGTTGGGTTACACCAGCTCCAAGGAATACGCCGAGCTGGAATGGCCGATCGACATCCTCATCACCATCGTCTGGGTCGCCTACGCAATTGTGTTCTTCGGCACCGTGATGAAGCGCAAGACCAAACATATCTACGTCGGCAACTGGTTCTTCGGCGGGTTCATCATCACCGTGGCGATTTTGCACATCGTCAACAACCTTGAGTTGCCGGTGAGCTTCACCAAGTCCTACTCGGTGTACGCCGGTGCTACCGACGCGATGGTGCAATGGTGGTACGGACACAACGCCGTAGGCTTTTTCCTCACCGCCGGGTTCCTCGGCATGATGTATTACTTCGTGCCCAAACAGGCCGAGCGCCCGGTGTATTCCTATCGCCTGTCGATCGTGCACTTCTGGGCGCTGATCACCCTGTACATCTGGGCCGGCCCGCATCACCTGCATTACACCGCGCTGCCGGACTGGGCGCAGTCGTTGGGCATGGTGATGTCGCTGGTGCTGCTGGCACCGAGCTGGGGCGGGATGATCAACGGCATGATGACGTTGTCGGGCGCCTGGCATAAGTTGCGCAGCGACCCGATCCTGCGTTTCCTCGTGGTGTCCCTGGCGTTCTACGGCATGTCGACCTTCGAAGGGCCGATGATGGCGATCAAGACCGTCAACGCCCTCTCCCACTACACCGACTGGACCATTGGCCACGTACACGCCGGCGCGCTCGGCTGGGTGGCGATGATTTCCATCGGCGCGCTGTACCACATGATCCCGAAAGTCTTCGGCCGCGAGCAAATGCACAGCATCGGCCTGATCAACGCGCACTTCTGGCTCGCCACTATCGGCACCGTTTTGTACATCGCCTCGATGTGGGTCAACGGCATCGCCCAAGGCCTGATGTGGCGCGCGGTCAACGAGGACGGCACGCTGACTTACTCCTTCGTCGAGACCCTGGCGGCCAGCCATCCAGGCTTTGTCGTACGACTGGTGGGTGGCGCGATTTTCCTCAGCGGCATGTTCCTGATGGCTTACAACACCTGGCGCACCGTACGGGCTTCGCAGCCTGCCGACGTCGCCGCTGCCGCGCAGATGGCTTGAGGAGTCCACCATGAAACACGAAACAATCGAGAAAAACGTCGGCCTGCTGATGCTGTTGATGGTGCTCGCCGTGAGCATCGGTGGCCTGACCCAGATCGTCCCGCTGTTCTTCCAGGACGTGACCAATAAACCGGTGGAAGGCATGAAGCCCTACACCGCGCTGCAACTGGAAGGTCGCGACATCTACATCCGCGAAGGCTGCGTCGGCTGCCACTCGCAAATGATCCGCCCGTTCCGCGCCGAAACCGAACGCTACGGCCACTATTCAGTGGCCGGTGAAAGCGTTTGGGACCACCCGTTCCTCTGGGGCTCGAAACGTACCGGTCCGGATCTGGCGCGGGTCGGCGCGCGTTACTCGGATGACTGGCACCGCGCGCACTTGTACAACCCGCGCAACGTGGTGCCGGAATCGAAAATGCCCGCCTACCCGTGGCTGGTGGCCAATCAACTCGACAGCAACCACACCGAAACCAAGCTCAAGACCATGCGCACCCTGGGTGTGCCGTACACCGACGAGGACATCAGCGGCGCCGTTGCCTCGCTCAAAGGCAAGAGTGAAATGGATGCGCTGGTCGCCTACCTGCAAGTGCTCGGCACTGCGATCAAGAGCAAGAGGTGAGCCATGGTCGTTGAATTGAGTACTGGAATGATCCGCGGACTGGGCACGGTCGTGGTCTTCGTAGCCTTCCTCGGCCTGACCCTTTGGGTATTCAGCAGCAAGCGCAAAACGGAATTCGCCGAGGCGCGCCTGCTGCCGTTCGCCGACGAACCGCAACCCGACATCACCGACGAAATCGAAACAAGGAGTACCCGGCCATGACCACTTTCTGGAGTACGTGGATCTGCGTACTGACCATCGGCAGCCTGATCGGCCTGACCTGGTTGCTGATCGGCACCCGCAAGGGCGAAACCAAAGGCAGCGTCGACCAGACCATGGGCCACAGCTTCGACGGCATCGAGGAGTACGACAATCCGTTGCCGCAATGGTGGTTCATGCTGTTCGCCGGCACGCTGGTGTTTGCCGTCGGCTACCTGATCCTTTATCCGGGTCTGGGCAACTGGAAAGGCATCCTGCCCGGTTACGAAAACGGCTGGACCGGCGTGCACGAATGGGAAAAGGAGATGGACAAGGCGGACGCGAAGTTCGCGCCGATCTTCGCCAAATTCGCCGCGATGCCAGTGGAAGAAGTGGCCAACGATCCGCAAGCGCTGAAAATGGGCGGACGCTTGTTTGCCTCCAATTGCTCGGTGTGCCATGGCTCGGATGCCAAGGGCGCGTTCGGCTTCCCCAATCTGGCGGACAGTGATTGGCGCTGGGGCGGCAACGCCGACACCATCAAGACCACCATCATGGGCGGTCGCATGGCGGCCATGCCGGCCTGGGGGGAAATATTGGGTGAGGATGGCGTGAAAAACGTCGCTGCGTACGTTCGTCATGAACTGGCCAGCCTGCCATTGCCCGCCGACACCAAGGCAGACCTGCAGGCCGGACAGCAGGCGTTCAACACCACGTGCGTAGCCTGTCACGGAGCAAACGGGCAAGGCACCGAAGCCATGGGAGCGCCGAACCTGACACACCCGACCGGTTTCATCTACGGCACCAGCCTGACCCAGCTTGAACAAACGATTCGGCATGGCCGCCAGGGCCACATGCCAGCGCAAAATGAACTGCTCGGCAACGATAAAGTGCAACTGCTCGCGGCTTACGTGTACAGCCTTTCCAGAGGTGACAAGCAGTTGAGCGGCAAGCTTCAAGCTACAGGCGGCAAGTGAAGGCATAAGCAAAAACCGCAGGCACGGGCTCTAACCTGGAGCTTGTAGCTTGCGGCTTGTAGCTGCTTCTTTTTGTCGCACCCCCCTCCAGTCTTCCTTTCGGATCCCCGGATTCGGGTCTAAGCTCTCCCGATGCGGACTGGCCGGTGCCAGCTCCAGGTCGACCCTTAAACGATGTGTTCTACGAATCGGCTGACTGACAGGCCGCAAAGGCTGGTAGTTACCGGCTGTCGCGCCAATTGCCTGCGATCACTCAACGCTGTGTTTGAACACACCTCGTAACATCCGACCTGCCCCCCTCGCCTCTCGAGTCCGCCGAGACATTTTGCCCATGGGCAATTTTGTCCTTACGCGGCGCATGGAAAGGCCGCAGAATCAGCATTTGAAAGCATTGACCCAGGTCATGGCGCGTTGCAATGACCCCCTGCTTTCTACATACTTGCGGCCGATTTTTAATCCTAATAAAACACCCAAACCGTGGAACCTTAGAATGAGCACAGCAATCAGTCCGACTGCTTATAACTATAAGGTAGTCCGCCAGTTCGCCATCATGACGGTGGTCTGGGGGATCCTTGGCATGGGGCTCGGTGTCTTCATCGCCTCGCAACTGGTTTGGCCGGAGTTGAACTTCGGTCTGGCCTGGACGAGCTTTGGACGCCTGCGCCCGTTGCACACCAACCTGGTGATTTTCGCCTTCGGTGGATGTGCACTGTTTGCCACTTCCTATTACGTCGTGCAGCGAACCTGCCAAACGCGACTGATTTCCGACAGCCTCGCAGCCTTCACCTTCTGGGGATGGCAAGCGGTGATTGTCGGCGCGATCATTACCTTGCCGATGGGTTTGACCACCACCAAGGAATACGCGGAACTGGAATGGCCCCTGGCTATTCTGCTGGCCATTGTCTGGGTCACCTACGGCCTGGTGTTCTTCGGCACCATCGTCAAGCGCAAGACCAAGCACATCTATGTGGGTAACTGGTTCTACGGCGCGTTCATCGTCGTGACCGCGATGCTGCACATCGTCAACCACATGTCGCTGCCGGTCAGCCTGTTCAAGTCGTACTCGGCCTACTCGGGTGCGACCGACGCGATGATCCAGTGGTGGTACGGCCACAACGCCGTGGGCTTCTTCCTGACCACCGGTTTCCTGGGGATGATGTACTACTTCGTGCCAAAACAGGCCGAACGTCCGATCTACTCCTATCGTTTGTCCATCGTGCACTTCTGGGCGCTGATCACCCTGTACATCTGGGCCGGTCCGCACCACCTGCACTACACCGCCCTGCCGGACTGGGCGCAGTCCCTGGGCATGGCGATGTCGATCATCCTGCTGGCTCCGAGCTGGGGCGGCATGATCAACGGCATGATGACCCTGTCGGGCGCCTGGCATAAGCTGCGCACCGATCCGATCCTGCGTTTCCTGGTCGTTTCCCTGGCGTTCTACGGCATGTCGACCTTCGAAGGTCCGATGATGGCGATCAAGACCGTGAACTCGCTGTCGCACTACACCGACTGGACCATCGGCCACGTACATGCCGGCGCTTTGGGTTGGGTTGCGATGATCTCGATCGGCGCGATCTACCACATGATCCCGAAACTGTTCGGTCGTGCGCAGATGCACAGCACCGGCCTGATCAACACGCACTTCTGGCTCGCCACCATCGGTACCGTTCTGTACATCGCTTCGATGTGGGTCAACGGCATCACCCAGGGCCTGATGTGGCGTGCAATCAACGATGACGGCACCCTCACCTATTCGTTCGTCGAAGCGCTGCAAGCCAGCCACCCTGGCTTCATCGTTCGCGCATTGGGCGGTGCGTTCTTCGCCACCGGCATGCTGTTCATGGCCTACAACGTATTCCGTACCGTACGCGCCTCGAATCCGGCTGAAGCTGAAGCCGCCGAACAGATTGCTGTAGTTGGAGCTCACTGATGAAGCATGAAGCAGTCGAGAAGAATATTGGCCTGCTGGCCTTCTTCATGGTTATCGCCGTCAGTGTCGGCGGCCTGACCCAGATCGTTCCGCTGTTTTTCCAGGATGTCACCAACAAGCCGGTCGAGGGCATGAAGCCCCGCACTGCCCTTGAACTGGAAGGCCGGGACGTTTACATCGCCAACGGTTGTGTCGGCTGCCACTCGCAGATGATCCGCCCGTTCCGTGCTGAAACCGAACGCTACGGCCACTACTCGGTCGCCGGTGAAAGCGTTTGGGACCACCCGTTCCTGTGGGGTTCCAAGCGTACCGGTCCGGACCTGGCCCGCGTCGGCGGCCGTTACTCCGATGACTGGCAGCGTGCGCACCTGTACAACCCGCGCAACGTGGTGCCGGAATCGAAAATGCCGGCCTACCCGTTCCTCGTGGAAAACAAGCTCGACGGCAAAGACACCGCCAAGAAAATGGAAGTCTTGCGCACGCTCGGCGTCCCTTACACCGACGAAGACATCGCCGGCGCCAAGGATGCTGTGAAGGGCAAAACCGAAATGGACGCGCTGGTGGCCTATCTGCAAGGCCTGGGCACCATCATCAAAAGCAAACGGTGATCTAAATGGATATCGGGATGATTCGTGGCCTGGGCACCGTCGTTGTGATGGTGGCCTTCATCGGTCTGGCGTTGTGGGTATTCAGCCCCAAGCGCAAGTCAGAGTTTGAAGACGCGACCTTGCTGCCTTTTGCGGATGATCCCGAAGCCATCAAGCACGTCGAGCAAGCTTCTAGGAGTAACAAAGAATGACTACATTCTGGAGTCTGTACGTCACAGTCCTCAGTCTCGGTACGATCTTTTCCCTGACCTGGCTGCTGCTGTCGACCCGCAAGGGCCAGCGCACCGAGTCCACCGAAGAGACGGTTGGGCACTCCTTCGACGGTATCGAGGAGTACGACAACCCGTTGCCGAAATGGTGGTTCATGCTGTTCGTGGCCACCATCATTTTCGCCCTCGGCTACCTGGTACTGTACCCGGGCCTGGGCAACTGGAAAGGCCTGCTGCCGGGTTACAACTACCTGGACAACGAGAAGCAGACCGCTTTCGCCAACGGCCAGACCGGCTGGACCGGCGTTCACGAGTGGGAAAAGGAAATGGCCAAGTCGGATGCCAAGTTTGGCCCGATCTTCGCCAAGTTCGCTTCCATGCCAATCGAAGAAGTGGCCAAGGACCCACAAGCCCTGAAGATGGGTGGCCGCCTGTTTGCCTCCAACTGCTCGGTTTGCCACGGTTCCGACGCCAAGGGCGCCTACGGCTTCCCGAACCTGACCGACGCCGACTGGCGCTGGGGCGGCGAGCCGGAAACGATCAAGACCACCATCATGGGTGGCCGTCACGCAGTCATGCCGGCGTGGGCTGAAGTGATTGGCGAGCAAGGCGTTGCCGATGTGGCGGCGTTTGTCCTGACCAACCTCGATGGCCGCAAGCTGCCGGAAGGCGCCAAGGCTGACCCGGTTGCCGGCCAGAAGCTGTTCGCCGCCAACTGCGTGGCGTGCCACGGCCCGCAAGGCAAAGGCACTCCGGCCATGGGCGCGCCTGACCTGACTCACCCGGGCGCGTTCATCTACGGCTCGAGCTTCGCTCAATTGCAGCAGACCATCCGTTACGGCCGTCAGGGCCAGATGCCTGCGCAAGACGCGATGCAAGGCAACGACAAGGTTCATCTGCTGGCCGCTTACGTGTATAGCCTCTCTCATGGAGAGAAGGCTCCAGCGGCGGACGCCCAATAAGGGAAACGCTTGATGCAACGAAAAGGCCCTGTCATCTGACAGGGCCTTTTTTTTGAGTCGCCAACGTGTTTCCCACATCAAGGTTGCGTGGCACTCAGCATAGTAGTAACGTTTCTACATTAGTTTATTCAGGAGGGTCATACATGATGGCCATCACCACCATTTCCAGCCGCGAATTCAACCAGGACACAAGTGGTGCCAAAAAAGCCACCCGCCAGGGGCCGGTTTTCATCACTGACAGAGGCAAACCGGCGCATGTGCTGCTAAGCATTGAGGACTACCAAAAACTCACTGGCATCAACGCCGACATCGTCGAACTCCTGGTCATGCCTGAAGCGGCAGATATCGAGTTCGAAACCGAGCGTGCCGTGATCACTCATCGCCCTGTGGATTTGTCTTGATGTACCTGCTCGACACCAACGTGATTTCCGAACTTCGCAAACCCCAGGCTGACGCAAATGTCGTCGCCTGGGCCAAAGGCATTATCGCTTCACGCATGTTCATTTCAGCCATTACCCTCAAGGAGCTGGAGACCGGAGTGCTCCGCATGGAGCGTCGCGATGCCGTTCAGGGAAAGATATTGCGCACCTGGCTCAAGCGTCATGTCTTACCGGCATTCGATGCCCGCATTCTGCCGATCGATGCTGCCGTGGCCCTTCGATGTGCCAGTTTGGACGTTCCGGATCGCGCAAACGAAGCAGACTCGTTGATTGCAGCGACTGCGCTGATTCATGGTTTGACCGTGGTTACCCGCAATGTCGGTGATTTTCAGTTCAGTGGCGTGCAGTTGATAAACCCATGGGCCGATTGAGCGCCAACGGCCGCAAATCCGTCCATAATTCACAAGTCAATTGATTCAAGTCATTACACCATCGATTAATTTCTCCCAACGTGACCAAAGGTCGCACCCTTGGGCTAGAGCGACAGGCGTATCATTGCGCCACTGCAACACCTCTTTTTGACCGCGGTCGGCACGTACTGACCGAGGCATTTGTCCACTGCCGTGGGATGCAATGATGAGCAACCAGATTCCGGTACACGACGTCACTCCACCCGCGAAGAACGCGAACAACAGCGTCGATCTCTACGCCTCTCGAGAAAAGATCTACACCCGCGCCTTCACCGGACTGTTCCGCAATCTGCGCATGGCCGGCGGTGCCGTTTTGTTCCTGTTGTATTTCGGTACGGTCTGGCTCAATTGGGGTGGCCATCAGGCTGTCTGGTGGAACCTGCCCGAACGCAAATTCTTCATTTTCGGCGCGACCTTCTGGCCTCAGGATTTCATCCTGCTGTCTGGCATGTTGATCATTGCCGCGTTCGGCCTGTTCTTTATCACGGTGTATGCCGGCCGGGTCTGGTGTGGTTATACCTGTCCGCAAAGTGTGTGGACGTGGATCTTCATGTGGTGTGAAAAGGTCACCGAGGGTGACCGTAACCAGCGCATCAAGCTCGACAAGGCGCCGATGGGCGCCAACAAATTCCTGCGCAAATTCAGCAAGCACACCCTGTGGCTGCTCATCGGCTTTGTCACTGGCATGACCTTCGTCGGCTACTTCTCGCCGATCCGCGAACTGGTGATCGATTTCTTCACCGGCGAGGCCGATGGCTGGTCGTATTTCTGGGTAGCCTTCTTCACCCTTGCCACCTACGGCAATGCCGGTTGGCTGCGTGAGCAAGTGTGCATTTACATGTGTCCGTACGCGCGTTTCCAGAGCGTGATGTTCGACAAGGACACGCTGATCGTTTCCTACGACCCGCGCCGTGGCGAAAGCCGTGGCCCGCGCAAGAAAGGGATCGATTACAAGGCTCAGGGCCTGGGTGATTGCATCGACTGCACCATGTGCGTTCAGGTCTGCCCGACCGGCATCGACATCCGCGACGGCCTGCAAATCGAATGCATCGGTTGTGCCGCCTGCATCGATGCCTGCGACGCCATCATGGACAAAATGGAATACCCGCGCGGCTTGATCAGCTACACCACCGAACACAACCTGTCCGGGCAGAAAACCCATAAACTGCGTCCGCGCCTGATCGGCTATGCCGTGGTGTTGCTGGCGATGATCAGCTTGCTGGTGACCGCGTTCTTCATGCGCTCGCTGGTGGGCTTCGACGTCAGCAAGGACCGGGTTCTGTACCGCGAGAACGCCGAGGGCCGGATCGAAAACGTCTACAGCCTGAAAATCATGAACAAGGATCAGCGCGACCACACGTATGTGCTTGAAGCCACCGGCCTGCCGGATCTCAAGCTGCAAGGCCGACGCGAGATCAAAGTTGCGGCCGGTGACATCATCAGCCAGCCGGCCGAGTTGTCCGTGGCGCCGGAACACCTGCCATCGAGCACCAATGAGGTGAAATTCATCCTCAAGGATGCCGATGACGCCAGCATCCACGTTGAAGCCAAGAGCCGATTCATCGGCCCACAAATTCGTTGAGAGAAGTGATCATGTCCGCAGCAAACGCCGCAAGTCCCTGGTACAAGCACCTCTGGCCATGGATCATCATCGGGATCCTGGCCTGCTCGGTGGCCTTGACCTTGTCCATGGTGACCATTGCGGTGAACAACCCGGACAACCTGGTCAACGACAACTATTACGAAGCCGGCAAAGGCATCAACCGCTCTCTGGATCGCGAATTATTGGCGCAAACCCTGTTGATGCGCGCCAGCGTGCATCTGGATGACGTGACCGGCGAAGTCGACCTGCGCCTGAGCGGCAACAGCCAGCCCAAGACCCTGGAGCTGAACCTGATCTCGCCGACCCAGCCGGAAAAAGACCGCAAAATCACCCTCACCCGCAGCGAAACCGAACAGGGCCGTTACATCGGCCAGTTGAGCGACAAGATCGATGGTCGCCGCTTTGTCGAATTGCTGGGCAGCCAAGACGACCATATCTGGCGCATGTTCGAAGAAGAACTGGTCAGCCATGACAAGGACCTGCTGCTCGGGGACGAGCCCCTGCAGGGCGCGGAAGACCTGAAGAAGTAATAACCTGCGAATGCGATCAAATGTGGCGAGGGAGCTTGCTCCCGCTGGGGCGCGAAGCGCGCCCAAAACCTGCAGACCGGTCCTTTCAGTCTCAGCGAGTTCGCCGATTTGCGACTGCTACGCAGCCGAGCGGGAGCAAGCTCCCTCGCCACAATGGTTTTCATGGCAACACACATGACCACTCCACTTCCCTGCTACCACTGCGCCCTGCCCGTCCCGCCCGGCAGCCGCTTCACCGCCATCGTGCTCGGGGAGCCACGCGAGTTCTGCTGCCCGGGTTGCCAGGCGGTGGCCGAAGCCATCGTCGCCGGCGGATTGGAAAGCTATTACCAGCATCGCAGCGAAGCCTCGGCCAACCCCGAAGCCTTGCCGGTGCAGTTGGTGGACGAACTGGCGTTGTATGACCGCGCCGATGTGCAGCAACCGTTCGTGCGCCACCAAGGCGAACTCGCCGAAACCACACTGCTGATGGAAGGCATCAGCTGCGCGGCCTGCGGCTGGCTGATCGAGAAACACCTGCGCACATTGCCCGGCGTGGATGAAGCCCGTTTGAATCTGTCGAACCATCGGCTGCACGTGCGCTGGGCCGACGCTCAACTGCCGCTGAGCAAAATACTCAGCCAACTGCGCTACATCGGTTACGTCGCCCACCCTTATCAGGCCGACCGCGCCAGCGAACAACTGGCCAGTGAAAATCGCCTGGCTTTGCGCCAACTTGGCGTCGCCGGGCTGCTGTGGTTCCAGGCGATGATGGCAACCATGGCCACCTGGCCTGAATTCAACATCGACCTCAGCCCCGAACTGCACACCATCCTGCGCTGGGTCGCGCTGTTCCTCACCACCCCCATCGTGTTCTACAGCTGCGCGCCATTCTTCAAGGGCGCCATGCGTGACCTGCGCACCCGTCACCTGACCATGGACGTTTCAGTGTCGCTGGCAATTGGCAGCGCCTACATCGCCGGGATCTGGACCTCGATCACCGGCGTCGGAGAGCTGTATTTCGATGCGGTCGGCATGTTCGCGCTGTTCCTGCTGGCCGGGCGCTATCTTGAACGACGCGCCCGCGAACGCACGGCCGCCGCCACTGCACAACTGGTCAATTTGCTGCCCGCTTCGTGTTTGCGGCTAAGCGCTGACGGCCAGAGCGAACGGATCCTGTTGAGTGAACTGCAAGTGGGCGATCAGGTGCTGGTGCATCCAGGCGCTGTGCTGCCCGCCGATGGCAGGATCCTCGACGGCCAGTCGAGTGTCGATGAGTCGCTGTTGACCGGAGAATACCTGCCGCAGGCCCGCACCCCGGGCGATGCAGTCACCGCTGGCACCCTTAACGTTGAAGGCGCACTGACCGTCGAAGTCCAGGCGCTCGGCCAGGACACCCGGCTCTCTGCCATCGTGCGTTTGCTTGATCGGGCGCAAGCGGAAAAACCGCGCCTGGCGGAAATTGCCGACCGCGCCGCGCAATGGTTCCTGTTGCTGTCGCTGATCGCGGCAGCGGCCATCGGCCTGCTGTGGTGGGAACTGGATTCGTCGCGGGCGTTCTGGATCGTGCTGGCGATGCTGGTCGCGACCTGCCCTTGCGCGTTGTCCCTGGCCACGCCGACCGCCCTTACCGCAGCGACCGGCACCTTGCACAAACTCGGCTTGCTGCTGACCCGTGGTCACGTTCTGGAAGGCTTGAACCAGATCGATACGGTGATATTCGACAAGACCGGCACCCTCACCGAAGGACGTCTGACTCTGCGTTCGATTCGCCCGCTCGGCGACCTCGACAGCGACCAGTGCCTGGCGCTCGCCGCCGCACTGGAAAACCGCTCTGAACACCCGATCGCCCGTGCGTTTGGCCGCGCACCGTTGGCCGCTGAAGAAGTCCACAGCACGCCGGGGCTTGGCCTGGAAGGCGTGGTCGGCGATCAACGATTGCGGATCGGCCACCCCGGTTTTGTCTGCGAACTCAGCGGCGTTGGCGTGCCAGTGATGCCCGACGAAGCCGGCCAATGGTTGTTGCTCGGTAACCGTCACGGGCCGTTGGCCTGGTTTGTCCTCGACGACCGGCTGCGCGCCGATGCCGCTGCCCTGCTGACGGCATGCAAGGCCCGTGGCTGGCGCACCTTGCTGTTGTCCGGCGACAGCTCGCCGATGGTTGCCAGCGTGGCTGCCGAACTCGGCATCGATGAAGCCCGAGGCGGCTTGCGTCCGGACGACAAACTGCAAGTCCTGCAACAATTGCACAGGGACGGCCGCAAAGTGCTGATGCTCGGCGATGGCGTCAACGATGTACCCGTGCTGGCGGCGGCGGACATCAGCGTCGCCATGGGTTCGGCCACTGACCTGGCAAAAACCAGCGCCGATGCGGTGCTGCTGTCCAATCGCCTCGATGCCTTGGTGCAAGCCTTCAGCCTGGCACGGCGCACCCGACGGGTAATCATCGAGAACCTGTTGTGGGCCGGGTTGTACAATGGCCTCATGTTGCCGTTCGCCGCCCTCGGCTGGATTACGCCAGTGTGGGCTGCCGTCGGCATGTCGATCAGTTCGTTGACCGTGGTGCTCAATGCGCTGCGCCTCACTCGCCTGCCGGGTGTACAAGGTGCCGACGCCACGCCAGAAACCCGCCCGCTGCCGGCCTGAGCCGCGCGGGCATGGAGTCCAGATGCCAGCTCTCTACGTGATGATCCCGGCCGCACTGCTGATCGTGGCCATCGCTGTGTACATTTTCTTCTGGGCGGTCGACAGCGGTCAGTACGACGACCTCGACGGCCCGGCCCACAGCATCCTGTTCGATGACCAGGACCCGAATCACACCGCTGCGGTCGACGAGGCCAGCGGCCATCCGGCCAAACCCGACGACAAGGCTCCGCCCCATGCTTGAATTGGCGCCACTGTTGGTGTCTGCTCTGATTCTCGGTCTGCTCGGTGGTGGCCATTGCCTGGGCATGTGCGGCGGCCTGATGGGCGCGCTGACCCTGGCGATTCCCAAGGAACAACGCAGTCGTCGCTTTCGCCTGCTGCTGGCCTACAACCTTGGACGAATCCTCAGCTACGCCACCGCAGGACTGTTGATCGGCCTGGCCGGCTGGGCCGTGGCCAACAGCCCGGCGGCAATGTTCCTGCGACTCCTTGCCGGGTTGTTGCTGATTGCGATGGGTTTGTACCTGGCGGGCTGGTGGAGCGGCCTGACGCGCATTGAAAGTCTCGGTCGTGGCCTCTGGCGGCATATCCAGCCGATTGCCAACACACTGCTGCCGGTGTCGAGCCTTCCCCGTGCGCTGCTGCTGGGCGCGCTCTGGGGCTGGCTGCCGTGCGGCCTGGTTTACAGCACCTTGCTGTGGTCGGCCAGTCAGGGCAATGCCCTGGACAGTGCCTTATTGATGCTGGCATTCGGGCTGGGAACGTGGCCGGTGCTGCTGGCCACCGGGCTGGCGGCTGAACGGGTGACCGCGTTGTTGCGCAAGCGCAGCATACGCATGGCCGGTGGGCTGCTGGTCATGCTGTTTGGTATCTGGACCTTGCCGGGACCGCACCAGCATTGGCTCATGGGGCACTGATTGTGGCGAGGGAGCTTGCTCCCGCTGGGGCGCGAAGCGGCCCAAAAAATGGGACCGCTGCGCAGTCCAGCGGGAGCAAGCTCCCTCGCCACAAAAACGATCGGAGCCCGGATATCCTTGATGCAAATCAAGATGCATCAACACCACCGCCCCTAGACTGGCCGGCACTGCCAGACTATCCGGGGGAATGCCCGCATGATGCTCGACGCCATTCGTTGGGACACCGATCTGATCCGCCGTTATGACCTGGCGGGACCGCGCTATACCTCCTATCCGACTGCCGTGCAATTCCACAGCAAGATCGGCACTTTCGACCTGTTCCACGCCCTGCGCGACAGCCGCAAGGCGCTGCGCCCGTTGTCGCTGTATGTGCACGTACCGTTCTGCGCGAACATTTGCTACTACTGCGCCTGCAACAAGGTCATCACCAAGGATCGTGGCCGGGCACTGCCCTACTTGCAGCGCCTGGAGCAGGAAATCCAACTGATCGCCTGCCACCTCGACCCGGCGCAAAAAGTCGAGCAACTGCACTTCGGTGGCGGCACGCCAACCTTTCTCAGCCATGACGAGCTGCGTCAATTGATGGCGCACCTGCGCAAACACTTCAATCTGCTCGACGATGATACCGGCGACTACGGCATCGAAATCGATCCCCGCGAGGCAGATTGGTCGACCATGGGGTTGTTGCGCGAGCTGGGCTTCAATCGGGTCAGCATCGGCCTGCAAGATCTCGACCCCGCCGTGCAGCGCGCCGTCAATCGCCTGCAAAGCCTGGAGGAAACCCGCGCGGTGATCGACGCCGCCCGGACCCTGCAGTTTCGCTCGATCAACATCGACCTGATCTATGGTTTGCCGAAGCAGACACCGGAAAACTTCGCCCGCACCGTCGAGGAAGTCATCAGCCTGCAACCGGACCGGCTCTCGGTATTCAACTACGCGCACCTGCCGGAACGGTTCATGCCGCAACGGCGAATCAACGGTAATGAACTGCCGACGCCAGCCAAGAAACTGGAAATGCTCCAGCGCACCATCGAGCAATTGACCGCCGCCGGTTACCGTTACATCGGCATGGACCACTTTGCACTGCCCGACGATGAACTGGCGATCGCCCAGGAAGAATCGACCCTGCAACGCAATTTCCAGGGCTACACCACCCACGGCCATTGCGATTTGATCGGTCTCGGCGTCTCAGCGATCAGCCAGATCGGCGACTTGTACTGCCAGAACAGTAGCGACCTGAATCAATACCAGAACGCCCTGGCCTCTTCGCAACTGGCCACCAGCCGCGGCCTGTTGTGCAACGCCGACGACCGCTTGCGCCGTGCAGTGATACAACAATTGATCTGTAACTTCAGCCTGGAGTTTGCCCAGATCGAACAGGCCTTCAATATCGATTTTCAGGGCTATTTCGGCGAACTGTGGCCGCAGTTGCAGCGCATGGCCCAAGACGGCCTGATCGCGTTCGACAGCGACGCAATTACCGTGTTGCCAGCCGGGCGCTTGCTGGTTCGCTCGGTGTGCATGGTGTTCGATGCCTACCTGGAACAACACAGCCGCCAACGGTTTTCCAGAGTGATCTAATCGCTGCGACATAACCGCCACGTACTGGCCTCAATGTCCTTGGGTGAGTTACCCTTACGTCTTATGTGTGTTTTCCCACAAGGATTGAAGAAATGTCCGAGCCAGTTAAGTTGCGCGCTCATACCCAGGCCCACTGCAAGGATTGCAGCCTGGCCCCGCTGTGTTTGCCGCTATCGCTGAATCTGGAAGATATGGACGCGTTGGACGAAATCGTCAAACGTGGACGCCCACTGAAAAAAGGCGAGTTTCTGTTCCGTCAGGGCGACACTTTCGACTCCGTTTACGCGGTCCGCTCCGGAGCCCTCAAGACCTTCAACCTCAGTGATGCCGGCGAAGAACAGCTCACCGGTTTCCACCTGCCGAGCGAACTGGTCGGCCTGTCGGGCATGGACACCGAAAAACACCCGGTATCGGCGCAGGCACTGGAAACCACATCGGTGTGTGAAATCCCCTTCGAGCGCCTCGACGAACTGGCCCTGCAACTGCCGCAATTGCGTCGTCAATTGATGCGTGTGATGAGCCGCGAGATTCGTGACGATCAACAGATGATGTTGCTGTTGTCGAAAAAAACCGCCGACGAACGCATTGCCACGTTCCTGGTCAACCTGTCAGCACGTTTCCGCGCCCGGGGCTTCTCGGCCAACCAGTTCCGCCTGAGCATGTCGCGCAACGAAATCGGCAACTATCTGGGTCTGGCGGTGGAAACCGTGTCACGGGTGTTCACGCGTTTCCAGCAGAACGAACTGATTGCCGCCGAGGGCAAGGAAATCCGCATCCTCGACCCGATCCAGCTGTGCGCCCTGGCCGGCGGTTCACTGGAAAGCTGAAACAAGCGGTTGCGGCTGAGCGGAACGGTTCAGCCGCCGTTATACTGCGTCGTTTGCAGCCTGCCAGGACACCCGACGATGGTCTTCGACTCCTTCGACATCAAATCCCTCATCCGCCCCGTGATCGACTTTCCCAAGCCGGGCGTGATCTTTCGTGACATCACCCCGCTGTTCCAGTCGCCCACGGCGCTGCGCCTGGTGATGGACAGCTTCGCCCATCGTTACGTCGAGGCCGATTTCACCCACATTGGCGCGATGGATGCCCGGGGTTTCCTGATCGGTTCGGTGCTGGCCTACCAGCTGAACAAGCCGCTGGTGCTGTTCCGCAAGCAAGGCAAGCTGCCTGCCGACGTATTGGCCGAGGGCTACGCGACCGAATACGGCGAAGCGTTTCTCGAAGTACACGCCGACAGCCTGTGCGAAGGCGATTCGGTGGTGATGTTCGATGACCTGATTGCCACTGGCGGCACCCTGATCGCCGCTGCGAACCTGATTCGACGCATGGGTGCGCGGGTGCATGAAGCGGCGGCGATCATTGATCTGCCAGAGCTGGGTGGCTCGCAGCGATTGCAGGACATGGGCATCCCGACCTTCTGCCTGACGCAGTTTGCGCTGACGGATAAATAACCGGCGGCTGTCAGACCGCTATCGCTGGCAAGCCAGCTCCCACAGGTTTCACCGTCATGCACAGGATGTCTGTACGGCATAAACCACTGTGGGAGCTGGCTTGCCAGCGATGGCGTCATCGGCCACACGACCGCCTATAACCCCATCTGCTTGCTGATGATCTCGTTCATCACTTCGCGCGTCCCGCCGCCAATCGACAGAATCCGGTTATCCCGATACAGCCGCTCCACCAGGCTTTCGCGCATGTAGCCCAACCCGCCCAGAATCTGCACGGCATCGCTGACGATCCGGTCCGCCGTATCCGTCGCAAAGTTTTTGGCCATGGAAATCTCCTTGATCACACTCTGCCCCACCGCCATTTTCGCTGCTTGCCGGTAGGTGAACTCGCGTGAAACCTCAAGCTGTGTGGCCATCTCGGCGAGGCGGTGCTTGATCACCTGGAACTTGCCGATCGGTTTGCCGAAAGCCTCACGCGCCCGCGCCCACTTCAGACTTTCCTCGAGCGCCAGTTGCGCGGTCATGTTGGCCATCAGGGCCAGTGCCAGGCGTTCACTCTGAAAGTTGCCCATGATGCAGGCGAAGCCCATGTTCTCGGCGCCGATCAGATTGCCTACAGGTACACGGCAATCATCGAAGAACAGTTCGGCCGTGTCTGACGCCCACCAGCCCATTTTCTTCAACTGCCGCCCCACAGTGAAACCGGGAGTGCCCTTCTCGATCAGCAACAGGCTGATACCGGCGAAACCCGGCGCGCCGGTACGCACGGCCACGGTGTAGTAATCGGCACGGACGCCGCTGGTAATGAAGGTTTTGCTGCCGCTGACCCGGTAAACATCACCCTCACGCACGGCGCGGGTTTGCAGATTGGCGACGTCGGAACCGCCGCCGGGTTCGGTGACAGCCAAGGCGCTGATCTTTTCCCCGGCCAGTACCTGCGGCACCACTCGGTCACGGATTTCAGGTGTGGCCCACTTGAGTATGGGCGGCAGGCCGATGTCCAGAGAACCGAGCCCCGCCACCAGGCCACCGGAGCCGCAACGCATCAGTTCCTCGCTGGCGGCGACCTTGGCGAACAGGTCGCCCTCGTGACTGCCACCGTAACGCTCAGGGTATCCAATGCCGAGAATCCCGGCCGTGCCAGCCTTCAGATAAAGCTCACGGGGAAAGCTTTCGGCTTCTTCCCACTGGTCGATGTCCGGAAGAATCTCGCGCTCGACGAAACGTCTGACGCTGTCGCGGACCAATTGGTGGCTGGGGTCGAAGTATTCCTCAAAGGCAGACATCGGCGAACTCCACTGAAGGGTTCAGCGAAGTTAACCGAGCGCTTGCTTGGTTTTCAACAGGATTGTGTATATCAGGGAGATCTGGGCGCGGCTTTCGCGGGCAAGCCTCGCTCCTACCGGTTTTGTCCTGGAGGATCACGGCTAGCCCGCGAAGACGTCGCTTGAGCCGCTAAAAGACAATGGGCTTACGCCCCGCAAACGAATGCGCCAGCGTCCCGCCATCCACCAATTCCAGCTCGCCACCCAGCGGTACGCCATGGGCGATACGCGAGGCGATCAGGCCTTTGCTGCTGAGCAACTGTGCGATGTAGTGGGCCGTGGCTTCGCCTTCTACCGTCGGATTGGTCGCGAGAATGACTTCGGTAAAGCTGCCAGCCTCTTCGATCCGCGCCATCAACTGCGGAATGCCGATGGCTTCCGGCCCCAGGCCATCAAGGGGCGACAGATGCCCCTTGAGTACAAAGTAGCGGCCGCGGAAACCGGTCTGTTCCACGGCGTAGACATCCATCGGCCCTTCCACGACGCACAGCAGCGTATCGTCGCGGCGGGCATCGGCGCATTGCGGACAGAGGTCATCCTCGGTCAGTGTGCGGCACAAACGGCAATGACCGACCCCTTCCATGGCCTGACTCAAGGCCAGCGCCAATCGCGATCCGCCACTGCGATCACGTTCGAGCAACTGCAACGCCATGCGCTGGGCGGTTTTCTGACCTACGCCTGGCAAAATTCGCAGGGCGTCGATCAGTTGGCGAATCAAAGGGCTGAAGCTCATGAGGAAAAAGTCCGACAAAACAACGAGACGCGGTTTATACCCGCGCCTCTGATTAGCGTCAAATCACGTTGTCAATTACGCGCTCTGTGCAACGCGCACCACCAGTTTGCCGAAGTTGCGTCCTTCCAGCAGACCGATGAACGCTTGCGGTGCGTTCTCCAGGCCGTCGACTACGTCTTCACGGAATTTCACCTTGCCATCACGCACCCACGGCGCCATCGCACTGATGAATTCCGGCTGCCGATCGCCATAGTCGTCGAACACGATAAAACCCTGAATGCGTACGCGCTTGGTCAGCAGCGTACGTTGCAACAGCGGCAGACGATCCGGCCCGCTCGGCGCTTCGCTGGCATTGTACGAGGCAATCAGGCCACACAGCGGAATCCGCGCCTTGGGATTGAGCAACGGCACCACAGCATCGAACACCTTGCCACCGACATTTTCGTAGTAGATATCGATGCCATCGGGACACGCCTGGGCCAGTTCATCGGCGAAACTCGCGCTCTTGTGGTCGATGCAGGCATCGAAGCCCAACTCCTCGACCACATAGCGGCATTTGTCCGCCCCGCCAGCCACGCCGACCACGCGCAGGCCTTTGATCTTCGCCACCTGGCCAACCACCGACCCCACCGCGCCGGAAGCCGCCGCAACCACCAGGGTTTCACCGGCCTTGGGCTGCCCGATATCCATCAAGCCCATGTAAGCAGTCATGCCGGGCATACCCAACACCCCCAGGGCCATGGATGGGCTCGGCAAGCCGTTCGGGACTGGAATGATGCCGCGACCGTCATTGATGCTGTGACTTTGCCAACCCGTGGCGCCAACCACCAGATCGCCTTCCTGAAACTTGGGATTGAGCGAGCGCTCGACCCGGCTGACAGCGCCACCGGTCATCACGTCGCCGATTTCCACGGGGGCGGCGTAGGACGGAGCGTCGCTCATGCGTCCGCGCATGTAAGGGTCCAGCGAAAGGTAAAGGGTCTTGAGCAGTACCTGACCGTCGGCAAGCTCGGGCAGCGCGACACGCTCCAGACGGAAGTTTTCCGGCGTCGGTGCGCCTACCGGGCGTGAGGCCAGGACGATACGTTGGTTGAGCGTCATGGGATCGGACATGTCAGCGTCTCCTTTGATCAATGAGTTGGGGGATATAGGGAGCAGACCTTTGTGCGGGTATGGCGTTCGATGTATCTCAGTTCTGCCGCGATGAAGTCCTGCCAGACACCTCATGAAAACAAGCCGAAAACAAAAATGCCAGGCGTGATGCCTGGCATTTTTTGTAGCTCATCTATCGCCCAAAGGCGAATCAGAACGGCAGCTTCATGCCCGGCGGCAGTTGCATGCCTGCGGTCATGCCGGACATCTTGTCCTGGCTGTTGGCTTCGATCTTGCGCACCGCATCGTTGACGGCTGCGGCGAACACCGCCTCCAGCATCTCGCGATCGTCTTCGCTCAGGCCTTCGACCATGCTTGGGTCAATGGTCACGCGCTTGACGTCATGACGACCGGTCATCACCACGGTGACCATATCGCCACCGGCTTTACCGGTGACTTCGGCGTTGGCCAGCTCTTCCTGCATCTTGGCCATTTTTTCCTGCATCTGCTGTGCCTGCTTCATCAGGCCGGCCATGCCACCTTTCATCATGGGAATCACCTCAAAAGTACTTGGATAAAAACAGCGCCCGGCCCTGACGGCCGAACGCCCTCAGTTATTAGCCCTGACTGACCAGAGCTTCGACAGGTTCAATAGTATCGTTACGGATCACTGCACCGAACTGCTGCATCATTTGCTGGATGAACGGATCACCGTGGATCGACTCCTCGGCCTCGCGCTGACGGTCGGCACGACGACGGGACGCCGCCTGGGCCGGGGTTTCCTGCTCGGGCTTGATCAGTTCCATGGTCAGGGTCAGGGTGCGCCCGTGATACTGGTTCAGGGCATCGTTGAGCCGGCGCTGTTGCGTGGCATTGAACAAGGCACTGTGAGCCGGGTCCAGGTGCAACAGCCAGTTGTCGCCATCCACGGCGATCAGCGTGCAGTTAGCAGCGATGCTGCCGGTCATGCCGGAGATCGCCAGCTTCGGGAACAGCTCCAGCCACTGCAGGGCAAGGCCTGTGGCCGGTGCCGCTGCGGGCTCAGGTTCGGGTTCCGGTGCGGGCTCGGCGGCATGCTCGCTGGCCAGTTCGTCGAGATAACTGTAAGCCGAATCCATGTCCGGCTCGATGTAGTCCTCATCGAGCGGCGGCTCGTCGTCGATGTCCATGCCAGGCGTCGCGGCATCGACCTCTGCCACAGATGGTTCCGGAATTGGCGTAGCGGCCCATTCAGGCGCATCCGGCACCACACTGTCAGGCGTCGGCAACGGCATCGGTGGCAACTCGGGCTGTTCGCTGGTGGTTTCCAGTACAGGCTCGACCGCTGGCTGCTGAGCCGGAGCAGGCTCGACCGGATCGTTCCACGGCAGATCGACCACATCTTCGACCACGGCCGCATCGACCGCAGGCTCAGGCTCGACAACCGATGCAACCGGCTCAAGTTCGGGCTCTGGTGCTGGTGCCGGAGCCACAACCGCAGCCGCAGCTGGTGCGATGGGCGCAACGGGTGTCGGTGCCACTGCAGCAGCGACTACCGGCGCAACAACCGGCGCGGCAGCCACTGAATCTGCGGAATCAACTGTGGCCTGGCTGATCCCCACTGGCTTTAGCGGTTGCCTCGGGGCATCCGCAGTGTCTGCCGGTCGGAACGCGAGCATCCGCAGCAGCACCATTTCAAACCCGCCGCGGGGATCCGGCGCCAGCGGCAAATCGCGGCGGCCGATCAGGCCCATCTGATAGTAGAACTGCACATCCTCAGCCGGCAGCGCCTGCGCCAAAGCCAGTACCCGGTCACGGTCGCCGTGACCATTGTCGACGCCTTCGGGCAGGGCCTGGGCGATGGCGACACGGTGCAGCACATTGAGAATTTCCGACAGCACGCCACTCCAGTCCGGGCCTTGTTCGGCCAAGTGGCGGACCGCTTCGAGCAAGGCCTTGGCGTCACCTTCGATCAACGCATGCAGGACGTCGTAGACCTGACCATGATCGAGAGTTCCAAGCATCGCCCGCACATCGGCGGCCATGACCTTGCCCTCGCCGAAGGCAATCGCCTGGTCGGTCAGGCTCATGGCGTCGCGCATCGAACCATCGGCGGCACGCCCCAGCAACCACAACGCGTCGTCTTCGAACGGCACGTTTTCGACACTGAGCACGTGGGTCAAATGCTCGACCACCCGTTCCGGGGTCATGTTCTTCAGGGAGAACTGCAGGCACCGCGAAAGAATCGTTGCAGGAAGTTTCTGCGGGTCGGTGGTGGCCAGGATGAACTTGACGTAGGGTGGCGGCTCTTCAAGGGTTTTGAGCAGCGCATTGAAGGAATGGCTGGAGAGCATGTGCACTTCGTCGATCAGGTAGACCTTGAAGCGCCCGCGGCTTGGGGCGTACTGCACGTTGTCGAGCAGTTCGCGTGTATCCTCGACCTTGGTCCGGCTCGCGGCGTCGATCTCGATCAGGTCCACAAACCGGCCCTCATCGATCTCCCGGCACACCGAACACTCGCCACACGGCGATGAAGTAATACCTGTTTCACAGTTCAGGCATTTGGCGATGATCCGCGCGATGGTGGTCTTGCCGACCCCGCGCGTACCGGTGAACAAGTAGGCGTGGTGCAGCCGCTGGCTGTCCAAGGCATTGATCAGAGCCTTGAGCACATGGGTCTGGCCGACCATTTCGCGGAACGAGCGCGGACGCCATTTACGTGCAAGAACCTGATAACTCATCGAAAACCGTCGCAGCGAAGGAAGCAGAAGCGGCTAATGCTAGCGGAGCAAGGGCAAAAATGCATCCGGTGCGCTCGTCTAATCTGGTTAAGCTGCAATTTGCGGTGATTGTTGGAGCGTTTATGCGGTTGGCCTTGGGGGCACTGCTGTTGATCAGCCTGGACAGTGCGGCTGCGGACGCGCCGTTGCGCTTTGTGGTGCCCGACAGCTGGGCGATGCCGATGGTGCAGCTTGAGCACGGCCGGCCCACACAAGGCATTCTTTATGACGTGATGCTCAGCCTTGCGACCCAGGTCGGCGTACCGGCCAGGTTTGTTGTATTGCCCCGGGGCCGGGTGCAAAACGCCATGGAACACGGCGAGGTCGATGTCCGCTGCTATGCCGCACAATCGTGGTTACCCAATCAATCCGGCGACTACATCTGGAGCATTCCACTCTGGTCGCAACCTGACCTGCTGATCAGCCGCCCCGCCCAACCCGATCCGGTCATCGCGGCGAGTCTGTCGCCACAATCGATCGGTACGGTTCTGGGCTATAGCTACCCGACTTTGCAACCGCTGTTCGACGCAAAGCGCCTGCACCGCGATGACGCGCGCAATCAGGAACAGGTGCTGGAGAAACTCCAGGCCGGACGCAACCGCTACGCGGTCAGCAACCAATGGACGCTGGACTGGTTCAACCAGCGCCTGCTGCCACAGCAACAATTACTGAGTGTGGCGGTATTGCAGGAGCAGCGTGTCGGCTGCTACGTACGCAACGACCCGGACGTGCCGGTGCAGCGAATTCTGCGCACGTTGGTGCGGATGAAAATGTCCGGGGAAATCGATGACATCATTCGGCTTTATATCGGAGGCTAGCCTTAGCCGGCAGGCGCCAGCGCCCGCCATTGCGACGGTGCGACGTAGCCTGCCACCCAGCCCGGCACGTCGGTGGCCGGCATGGGGCGCGCAATGAAATACCCCTGCGCCACCTCGCACCCCAGCCGCAGCAGTAACTCACCGTGTTCGACACTTTCCAGCCCCTCGGCAATCACCTGTCGGCCAAATGCCTTCGCCAGGCTGATTACTGCAGTGGTCAGAGCCAGATCGTCACCGTCATGCAGGATATCCCTGACAAACGATTTATCGATCTTGATCGTTTGTGTGTGCAACCGTTTGAGGTAGCTGAAGGATGAGAAACCGGTGCCGAAATCACCCAACGAAAACTGCACGCCCAGCGCCTGACAGGCCTGCAAGCAGGCGCTGACGTGCTGAATATTCTCGATGGCCACCGACTCGACGATTTCCAGATCCAGTCTCTGCGCAGGCACTCGCCCATGCCGGGCCAACGCGCTTTCAAGCCGGCCGACAAAATCCGCGCGCTGGAAATGCCGCGCCGCGATGTTCACGCTGACCGGCCAGTCATACCCCTGCAGCTGCCAGACCTCCAGCTGCAACAGCACCTGATCCATCACCCACTCACCAATGTCGACGATCAGATCCGTTTCCTCGACCAAAGGCAAAAACTCCCTGGCAGTCATCATGCCGTTTTGCGGGTGCTGCCAGCGCAGCAATGCCTCGAAGCCGACAACCTCGCCGCGTCGCATGTTGACCTTGGGCTGGAAGTGCAGACGTAATTCATGATTGATCAGTGCCTGGCGCACCCGCTCGACGGTCTGGTGAGTAGCCTTGACCTCCCGATCCCGGGACACATCGAACAAATGAAAACGCTTGCGCCCGCTTTGCTTGGCCACGTACATGGCTTGATCGGCATGACGCAACAGGGTTTCGGCATCGGCATTGTCATGGGGATAGAGCGTGACGCCGATACTGGCATACACATTGATTTCCTTACCGCGCAATGTGTATGGCGCCGAGATCGTGCCCAGGACCCGATTCAATGCCGCATTCAACTCCGGCAGATCGCGCACGTAACGCAACACCAGGACAAACTCGTCACCCGCCAGCCGCGCCACGACATCTTCGGCACGGACGATACCGCGCAATCGTTTGGCCACTTCGACCAGCAAAAGATCGCCGCTGGCATGCCCGTAACCATCGTTGACAGCCTTGAAACCGTCGAGGTCGAGCATGCACACCGCCAGCGGAGTGTTTTCCTGTCGCGAAAACTCCAGCGCCTGATCAAGCAGGTCCGACAGAAACGCGCGATTGGGCAGTCCCGTCAACACATCGTGCCCGACCCGCCATTGCAGGGTATGCAGCAGTTGGCGCTTCTCGCTGATATCGAAGCGGATCGACAAATAACGCTCGACCCGACCGGTGTCTTCATCGAGGACCGGCACCATCGTGCTTTCTACCCAATACAGGCTGCCATTTTTGGCGCGATTGCAGATTTCGCCTTTCCACACATTGCCCATGGCGATGGTGCGCCACATGCCGGCGAAAAACTCGGTCGAATGGGTGCCGGAATTGAGCAGCCGATGATTTTGCCCCAGCAGTTCTTCCCGGCTATACCCGGAAATGGCGCAAAATTGGTCGTTGACGTGGGTTATCCGGCCGGTCAGATCGGTCTCGGAAAAAATCGCGGCGGCATCCACGGCCCTGCGGTACTTCTCATCCATGAGTCAGACTCGCTGTTGCTTACATTGGCGGCGGTGGAGCAGCAAATTAGCGCGGATCATTCGCGCAATATCAGCGCTGCTAAAGGACTCACGCAACCCTGTGAGTAGACGCCATGTCGGCTTTGTTGTCTTGATCGATCTTCCGGGAACCGGTCACCAAGTGCCGGTTTCCGGCGGCGATTCTACGAGATGCATCGCATATTGCAAGGCAAGGTGATCGATCATGGCGCAGTATGATGCAAATCATCTGATGTTTTTACAGCGTCAGCCAAATCGAAAACGACAAAAAACCGCTATGGACAAAATCCATGGCAGCACAGTGAAAGTATTTGAACATGATAACGCGACAGAGGATTCGCGCTGCGTTATGGAGGCAACCCCACCAGCCACACCCCGGCACACAATGTTCCCGCTGTGGCTGCTTCCTTCCGGATCTGACCAGGTTCACGGGTAATCGTTGCGGGGGGACCGATGGGGTCACCATAACGACGCTCACCTGACGGCGAGCCGCGCCATTGTACCTATCTCAGACGAAGTTACAACCGTTGCGGCGGATTAAAAATATGAGGCCGGTCAAAGACATGCGCGAATGGTGAAAATCGGCTTATGCAGGCGCGAGCCTGCTCGCTCTACAGGTCCTGCACCACTTCGTCCGCCCTGCCGCCCTCGCCCTGGATGACCAGATGAATGAAGTGCAGCTTGGCGATCACCGTCGGCGGCAGCACGAAAGGGTAAAAATCCGGCTGGCCCATGCTGCGCGACAGTTCATTGAGCATGCCGGCCAGTTCGATCCAGGCATTGACGAAAGAGAGAAACGCCGCCCCACCGGGATGCTGCGGATCGTAAAGGGTATCGATCGGAAACGGCTGATAATCGAGGTCCATTTCCCGCGCACTCATGCCGAACCCCAGTGCCGTATCGACTGCATCCATCATGTGCAGGTAATGCGCCCAGGTTTCAGCCCAGTCCTCCCAAGGATGCATGGTGGCATAGGCACTGACGCAGGATTGCTGCCAATCAAGCGGTGCGCCCTGCTGATAATGTCGTTCAAGGGCGTCGGTGTAGCTGGCACGCTCATCACCGAACAAGCCGCGGAACGCTTGCAGCCAATCACTATTGGCGATCAGACGGTCCCAGTAGTAATGCCCGACTTCGTGACGAAAATGCCCGAGCAATGTGCGATAGGGTTCGTGTAGCTGTACCCGCATCTGCTCGCGATGAGCATCGTCAGCTTCTTCGATGTCGAGGGTGATCAGGCCATTGGCGTGACCGGTGGTGGGCGACTTGCCTTCGAGGTCGACGCCAATGAAATCGAAGGCCAGACCGGTTTCTTCATCGACCGTCTTGGGTATCACCTGCAACCCCAGGCTGACCAATTGCGCGACCAGCCGCCGCTTGGCGGTTTCCATCTTGCGCCAGCGCTCATGGTTTTCGGCTATCGATAAATCGGGAATGGTGCGATTCAGGCTACACGCGATGCACAACACATCGTGGTCATTGGCAGGCAGCAGCCAATTGCACGCTGCCGGGGAATCAAGGTTGGCGCAACGACGAAACAAACCGGCTGCGGGATCGGCATCAAGCCACCAGCTATCCGGCTGATCGCCGGGCTGCAACGATGACAGACGGCTCTCCTGCGGCTGATAGCCCAGCGCCGCCGAACAGGCCAGGCACTGGCTATTGCGAAAGAACAGCGACTGCCCGCATCGACACGGCCAGATCTTGCTGTTGCGCGAACTCTCCCCCATGAAGGGCGCCGCGATGCGTGAGCTGAGCTGTTCGAAGAAGCGGTACATGGCGATCTCTCCCTGGGGCTTGCCAAGACTAGATCATTGCGGACACTGGATCGTTCCCGCGCTCTGCGTGGGAACTCAGGCCAGGACGCTCCGCGCCCCCTTCAGCGCCCGAACGCGGAGCGTCCGTTGGGGCATTCCCACGCGGAGCGTGGGAACGATCACAGCGCGGCGGCGGGACGGCCCCTACAGTTTATATTGCTGCTCAGTCCACCTTGCCGAACCCGCGCAATGTTTCAACAAACGCCTCTTCATCCAGCACCTTCAAGCCCAGCTCATTGGCCTTGGTCAACTTCGAACCGGCGCCCGGCCCCGCCACTACGCAATGGGTCTTGGCGGACACGGAACCCGCCACCTTGGCACCAAGGCTTTCGAGTTTGTCCTTGGCCACATCGCGACTCATCAGCTCCAGCGAGCCGGTGAGCACCCAGGTTTGCCCAGCCAATGGCAGGCCTTCGACGATTTTCTTTTCGCTGCGCCAGTGCATGCCGAAATCGGCCAGCTGTTTTTCAGCCGCTTCGGCGAGTCGACGATTTTCCTCGATGGTAAAAAACTCCCGAACCGAATTGGCCTGCTTCTCCGGCAACGCCTGACGCATATCCAGCCAATCGGCACCGATGACCGCTTGCAGCGAGCCGAATTTCTCGGCCAGTTTCTGCGCCCCGCCCGGCCCCACCGAAGGAATGTGCAGCTTGTCGAGGAAACCGCCCAGGGTGGTGCTGGCGGCGAACTCGGCGCCGAGTTCGCCCTGATCCTGGATCTGCAGCCCGTGCTTGAGCAAAGCTGTGATCACTTGCCGGTTATGGGCATCCTCGAAGAAGCTGTGGATCTCGTGGGCCACTTCCAGCCCGACATCCGGTAAATACGTGAGCACTTGTGGCAATGCCTGCTGCACCCGCTCCAACGAACCGAGGGAACGCGCCAGGACCTTGGCCGTCTCTTCGCCGACATCGGGAATCCCGAGGGCATAGATGAACCGCGCCAGCCCCGGCGTCTTGCTGTCGGTGATGGCACTGAGCAGTTTGTTGCTCGACACCTCGGCAAAGCCTTCCAGATCGACGATGTCGTCGAACTTCAGGGCATACAGATCGGCCGGTGAACTGACCAACCCTTCGTCCACCAGTTGCTCGACACTCTTGTCGCCCAAACCCTCGATGTCCATCGCCCGTCGCGAGACGAAGTGGATGATCGCCTGCTTGAGTTGCGCGCCACAGGCCAGTCGACCGACGCAGCGGTACACCGCGCCTTCGCTGACCGTCTCGCGGCCCTTGCTGCGCTTGACCAGTTGCGTACGCTCGACGTGGGAACCACAGACCGGGCATTGCTCGGGAATCTGCACCGGCCGGGCGTTATCCGGACGGCGTTCGAGCACTACCTGCACCACTTGCGGAATCACATCACCCGCTCGGCGGATGATCACCGTATCACCGATCATCAACCCCAGGCGCGCCACTTCATCCATGTTGTGCAGCGTCGCGTTGGCGACGGTGACGCCGGCAACCTTGACCGGTTTCAGTCGCGCCACCGGCGTCACGGCGCCGGTACGACCGACCTGGAATTCCACGTCGAGCAACTCGGTGAGTTCTTCCATGGCCGGGAATTTATGGGCGATGGCCCAGCGCGGTTCGCGGGCGCGGAAACCCAGTTCCCGCTGTGAAGCGATGCTATTGACCTTGAACACCACACCGTCGATTTCATAAGGCAACGCATTGCGACGCTCACCGATATCGCGGTAATACGCCAGGCACTCATCGATCCCGTTCGCCCGCTTCAGCTCATGACTGATCGGCAAGCCCCAGACCTTGAGCTGTTGCAGATTGCCGATGTGTGTATCAGCAATGTCCGCCGACACCTGGCCAATGCCGTAGCAGCAGAACTCCAGTGGCCGGTTGGCGGTGATTTTCGAATCCAGCTGTCGCAGACTGCCCGCCGCCGCGTTGCGCGGGTTGGCGAACGTCTTGCCGCCCACCTCCAGTTGCGTGGCGTTAAGCCGCTCGAACCCGGCCTTGGACATGAACACTTCACCACGCACTTCCAGCGTCGCCGGCCACCCAGTGCCGTGCAACTTCAGCGGAATGTTGCGCACAGTGCGCACGTTGACACTGATGTCTTCGCCAGTGGTGCCATCGCCGCGCGTGGCGCCACGCACCAGTACGCCGTCCTGATACAGGAGACTGACCGCCAGGCCATCGAGTTTGGGTTCGCAGCTGTACTCCACCGCCGCGCCGCCACCGAACAGATCGCCAACCGGCAGATCCAGACCCTCGGTGACCCGTCGATCGAACTCGCGCATGTCGGTTTCTTCGAACGCGTTGCCAAGGCTGAGCATCGGCACTTCATGGCGCACCTGAGTGAATGCCGACAACGCCGCGCTGCCCACTCGCTGGGTTGGCGAGTCACTGGTCACCAGCTCTGGATGAGCGGCTTCCAGGTCCTTGAGCTCGTGAAACAACCGATCGTACTCGGCGTCCGGAATGCTCGGCTCGTCCAGCACGTGATAGCGATAGTTGTGCTGATCCAGCTCGGTACGCAGCTCTAGAATGCGGTTTTTGGCGGCAGTCATGGGTGTTCTCTCATAAAGCAAAAGAGCAGCCGAGGCTGCTCAATTTTCTAAATACAGTAGCTCAAGGCTATGGACATTGTGACGAGGGAGCTTGCTCCCTCGCCACAACAAGCTCCTGTGTCACAGAAGCCTGCCCCGTCCATTCAATATCAGCGCTTCTGGGTCAGGGCGCGGCGCTCGAACTCGACGATACGCTGACGATAATGCTCGATCGTCTGGGCGGTCAGCACGCTGCGCTGATCGTCTTTCAATTCGCCGTTCAGCTCTTGCGACAGTTTGCGCGCTGCAGCCACCATCACGTCAAAGGCTTGCTTGGGATGACGCGGGCCTGGCAATCCGAGGAAGAAGCTTACCGCCGGAGTGCTGAAGTGGTCGATGTCGTCCAGATCGAAAACACCTGGCTTGACCGCGTTGGCCATGGAGAACAGCACCTCGCCGTTGCCCGCCATGCTTTCGTGACGATGGAAGATGTCCATCTCGCCAAAACGCAGGCCGCTTTCGAGGATGTTCTGCAACAACGCCGGTCCTTTGAAACCTGCTGCGTCGCGGCAAATGACACTGATCACCAGCACTTCTTCAGCCTGGGGCTGCTCTTTCTCGCTGACCGATGGAGAGGGTTTGGTGTCATCCGGAAAATCGTCGTCACGACTGCTGAAGCTCGGTCCGCCGTCCAGATCCAGGCTGAGGTTCATGTCGCCCTGAGCCGGCTCGCCATGACTACGCTTGCCGCGTTTGGAGCCCGACTCACGTGGTTCACGTGCCGGCATGCTCACCGAAGGCAAGTCGTGTTCGTCCAGTTGCGGTTCCTTGTGGGAATCCAGCACACGGGGCGGACCCAACAACTCGGCGCTGGTGTCTTCGTCCGGAAGATTGGACAGACTTCGATCAAGACGGAATTTCAATTTTCCCTTGCCGCCGCGCATCCGGCGCCAGCCATCAAAAAGAATACCGGCAATGACAATAATGCCGATGACGATCAGCCACTCGCGCAGACCGATTTCCATGTAATCCCGTGCCTCTATAAAAAATGCTGAAAAATAAGGGGTTTACAAGCTGCAAACCGCTTTAAAACGTGGCGCCAACTCTATGTTCTGACAGGCGTTTTGCCCACGTATACGAAAAATTGACATTAAACTAGCACGACCAAAGGCAACTTTACACCGTCTGTCACTGTGGCTTGCGCGAATATGTCGATTAGCCAGCAAGTCAACGCAAGCAAAAAAGTCCGATAACCCTGTAGTACCTGTCTTACAGATACAACTCAGGCATCCACCATTGCCATCGCCTCCTCGACATCCACGGCCACCAGACGCGAACAACCGGGCTCATGCATCGTCACCCCCATCAGTTGTTCGGCCATTTCCATGGCGATCTTGTTGTGGGTGATATAGATGAATTGCACCGTTTGCGACATCTCCTTGACCAGCCTTGCATAGCGTCCAACGTTAGCGTCATCCAATGGCGCGTCAACTTCATCGAGCATGCAGAACGGCGCCGGGTTCAACTTGAAGATCGCAAAAACCAGAGCCAATGCGGTCAGGGCCTTTTCGCCACCGGAGAGCAAATGGATGGTGCTGTTCTTCTTTCCTGGCGGCTGCGCCATGATCGTTACCCCTGTATCGAGTAGATCTTCGCCCGTCAGTTCCAAATACGCGCGACCGCCACCGAAAACTTTTGGGAAAAGCGCCTGTAAACCGCCATTGATCTGATCAAAGGTATCCTTGAAACGGTTTCGGGTTTCCTTGTCGATCTTGCGAATCACGTTTTCCAGGGTCTCCAGTGCTTCCACCAGATCGGCGTCCTGGGCATCCAGATAACGTTTACGCTCCGATTGTTGCTGGTATTCGTCGATGGCCGCCAGGTTGATCGCACCGAGGCGCGCAATCCGCGCCGCAATGCGTTCGAGCTCTTCCTCGGCAGCTTTCTCGCTGGCTTCGGCTGTCAGCGTGGCGAGTACGCCGTGCAGATCGTAGCCGTCCTCCAGCAACTGATCCTGCAAAGCCTTGCGGCGCACGGTCAACGCCTGCCATTCCATGCGTTGCTGTTCGAGTTGACCGCGGATCAGCTGTGATTGCTGCTCAGCCTGGTTGCGGCGTTTTTCCGCATCACGCAGTTCACGATCGGCATCTTCCAAGGCGATCTGTGCGGTCTTGAGCTCTTCGTCGACGGTCATGCGTTTGTCGAGCAATTCCTCAAGTTTCAAACGCAGCTCTTCCAGCGGTGCTTCGCCCTCCTCCAGATTGAGGCTCAATTGCTCGCGCTTTTCGGTCAGGCGTTCAGACTGCATTTCCAGGCGTTCGAGCGCCTGTCGCGTCGAATCGTGCTGAGCCTTCAGCGAGCCCAACCGCACCGCCAGTTGATGGGCGTGATCCTTGTGCTGCCGCGCTTCCTGGCGCACCCGGTCAAGGCGTTCGCGCAGACTGTCGCGCTGGGCCAGCAGTAATTCGCGCTGCTCGGTGTCCAGCGCCATGCTGTCCAGAGCTTCCTGCAACTGCAGACGCGCTTCGCCGATGTTTTCGTGTTCCAACGCACGCTGTTCGTCCAGCTCAATGAGCTCTTCATCGAGGCGAGTGCGGCGCAGGCTCAACTGTTCGGCCTTGGCCTTACCGGCCGACAATTGGGCTTTCAATTCACCCTGCTGACGGGCTTCGTCTTGCAGCAAACGGCGCAAATGTTCACGGCCGTTTTCCTGCTGGCGCTGTTGCGCGCGCAGGTTTTGCAACTGGCTTTCGAGGTTTTCGACGGCGGCTTCGCGCTCTTCACGCTCAAGGCCAAGCGCTTGGATTTCCTGGCCACGGGCCAACACACCGCTTTCTGCTTCGCTGGCCCGGCGTACCCGCAGGAAATGCCGGCCAACCCAGAAACCGTCGCGACTGATCAGGCTTTGGCCCACGCCCAACTGCCCGCGCAAGGTCAGCGCCTGCTCAAGATTTTCAACCGGTTTGACCTGCCCCAACCAAGGCGACAGATCAATCTGTGCCTCGACCTTGTCGAGCAGGCTGCCCGGCACCCGCACGCCGTCGCCAGCGGGGCTGAGCAAGCGCAAATCGCCCTGGGCAAACCCGGCCAGATCAAAATCATTGAAGTCGTCTACCAGCACGGCCTGCAAGTCGGCGCCCAGGACGGTTTCCACCGCAAGCTCCCAACCTGCTTCGACCTTCAGGCCTTCGGCCAGACGCGGGCGATCCGCGAGGTGCTGCTCACGCAGCCATTCGGCGGTGCCGGTGCCGGGATCGAGCGCGGCTTGTTGCAAGGCTTCCAGCGACGCCAGACGCCCATTGAGCCGCTGCAGGTCGCCCTGGGCCTGTTGCTGCGCCGTCAGCGTTTGTTGCAAGTGCTGACGCAGTTGCTCGAGTTTTTCGACCTGGGCTTCTTCGCTGGTCTGCAAATCCTCGAGGGTCGCCTCGGATTCAGCGAGCTGTTCGCTGAGCGCCATGATCGCTGCGTCTTCCGGGTCTGCCGAGAGCAACGCGCGTTCTTCGCCAAGACGTTTCTGACGATCTGCCAAGCGCTCCAGACTGGTTTCCAGTTGCTGAATCCGCGACTGCTGCACTTCAGCCTGACGGCGCGGTTCGGCAGCGCTGAGATTGAACGTGTCCCACTGCTCCTGCCAGCCGTGCATGGTCGTTTCGGATTCTTCCAGTGCAGCGGCGGCCTCTTCGGCGGCGGCGCTGGTGACTTCCTGTTCCGGCGTGAGCATGTCGAGCTCTTCGCCGAGGGTCAACAGCAACGTGCGGTCGTGCCCCAGGTGAGATTCGGTTTCCAGCCGCGCGCGCTCGGCTTCTTTCAAGTCGTCCTGCAACTGACGCAGGCGCTGTTGTCCATGCTGAATGCTCTGCTCGACCCGAGCGATGTCGCCGCCGACCGAATAGAAGCGTCCTTGCACCAGATTGAAGCGTTCAGAGAGCTCGTGATGACCATCGCGCAAGCGCTCGATGCTGGCATCGGCGTTGCGCTGCTCGGCCACCAAGGCTTCGAAACTGATTTCCTGGGTACCGATGATCGCTTCGCGCTGACCGACCTGATCGTTCAAGTCCTGCCAGCGCAGTGCCGACAACTGCGCCTTGAGCTGACGCTCCTCGCTTTTGCATTCCTGATATTTCTTGGCCGCCTCGGCCTGGCGGTGCAAGCGTTCCAGCTGACGCGTCAGCTCTTCACGCAGGTCAGTCAGGCGTTCGAGGTTTTCGTGGGTGCGGCGGATGCGGTTTTCGGTCTCGCGCCGGCGCTCCTTGTACTTGGAAATGCCCGCGGCTTCTTCGATGAAGTTTCGCAGGTCTTCGGGCTTGGACTCGATCAGCTTGGAGATCATCCCCTGCTCGATGATCGAGTAGCTGCGCGGGCCGAGGCCGGTGCCGAGGAAGATGTCAGTGATGTCGCGGCGACGGCATTTGGTGCCGTTGAGGTAATAGGTGGTCTGGCTGTCGCGGGTCACTTTGCGACGAATGGAAATTTCCGCATAAGCGGCGTATTCGCCGAGCAATGTACCGTCGGAGTTATCGAACACCAGCTCGATGCTCGCCTGGCTCACCGGCTTGCGGCTGGTGGAGCCGTTGAAGATGACGTCGGTCATCGACTCGCCACGCAGGTTCTTGGCCGAACTCTCGCCCATGACCCAACGCACGGCGTCGATGATGTTCGACTTGCCGCAACCATTGGGTCCGACCACCGCCGCCATGTTGCTGGGGAAGTTCACCGTGGTCGGATCGACGAAGGATTTGAACCCCGCCAGCTTGATGCACTTGAGCCGCAAGATCAGGCGTCCGTCAGGGCGGAGATCACCAGATCGCAGCTGCGCTGGCCGTAGGCGATCAGCACTTCGCGGATCTGCGCGTAGTCCCGGGCAATCACTGCCGCGAGCAGACGCTCGAACAGCTCCAGATATTCGCTCATCGAGGCCTTGCGCTGATCCAGGGCAAGGAAATAGGCACGGCTCATGGCCGGCTGCAGATTCTCGACGGTTTCCTGCAAATACGGATTGTTGGCGAACGAATACGTGGCGCGCATCACATTGAAGCTTTCATCGACGAAGGTATGGATGTCCTGGCGTTCGTAGCTGGCGGTAAGCCGCTGCTGAATCTGCACGAACGGCGCCAGGTCGGCCTGGACTTTCCAGCCGGTGGCCACGGCATTGGCGAGCAGGATGTACATCTCGCCCATCAGCGTGCACAGGCTCCGTACCTTGTGCGCGGTGAGCTCGGTCACGTGGGCGCCACGTCGCGGCAGGATCGCAATCAGGTGGCGACGCTCAAGGATCAGCAAGGCCTCACGGACCGAGCCGCGGCTGACATTGAGTGCCAGCGTGACCTTCTGTTCCTGGATGCGCTCTCCGGGCTTCATTTCGCCGCGAATGATGCGTTCGGCGAGGTGGTGAGCGATTTGCTCGGCGAGGCTGTCCGGCGCCTTGAACGTCATGGTTGTCCTTCAAACTGTTCGATCTGCACAAGCGGCGCAGTGTAGCGCAATTGATACGTCATGGCGCACAGCCCTGGCGGGGGTTTTGGCACGATTCAAGCAAAAAGCAGGCTGGCCTGCGAGGGTCAATAATGAAGAAACAGTTGTGAGTCGACAAAATGCATTTTCCTGACCTTTAAGTCAGAAAATCATTGACCGAAAAGTCAGACCTGCTAAATTCGGTCACATCGGTTAACAACAATAATGAGTCTGCGAGGCCTTCCGTGATCCAGTTTTTACTAAACCAGGAACTCCGTAGCGAGCACGCCCTGGACCCGAACCTGACCGTGCTCAACTATTTGCGCGACCATGTGGGCAAGCCCGGCACCAAAGAAGGCTGCGCCAGCGGTGACTGCGGCGCGTGCACCGTGGTGGTCGGCGAATTGCAGACGGATGACACCGGTCGCGAACACATCCGTTATCGCAGCCTCAACTCATGCCTGACTTTCGTTTCGTCACTGCATGGCAAACAACTCATCAGCGTTGAAGACCTCAAGCACAAAGGTGAACTGCACAGCGTGCAGAAAGCCATGGTCGAGTGCCACGGCTCACAGTGCGGCTTCTGCACACCGGGCTTCGTGATGTCGTTGTTCGCCCTGCAAAAGAACAGCGAAGCGCCCGATTCCCACAAAGCCCACGAAGCCCTGGCCGGCAACCTCTGCCGTTGCACCGGCTATCGGCCGATTCTCGAAGCCGCCGAACAATCCTGCTGCGGTAAACAACCGGATCAGTTCGATGCGCGTGAAGCGGACACCATTGCCCGCTTGAAAGCCATCGCACCGACCGACATCGGCGAACTCAACAGCGGCGACAAACGCTGCCTGGTGCCGCTGACCGTGGCCGACCTGGCCGATCTCTACGACGCTTACCCGCAGGCCCGCTTGCTGGCCGGCGGTACGGACTTGGCGCTGGAAGTCACGCAGTTCCACCGCACCCTGCCGGTGATGATCTATGTCGGCAACGTCGCCGAAATGAAGCGCATCGAGCGTTTCGACGACCGCCTGGAAATCGGTGCCGCCACCGCCCTCTCCGATTGCTATGAAGCCTTGAAGGCTGAATACCCGGATTTCGGCGAACTGCTGCAGCGTTTCGCGTCCTTGCAGATCCGCAACCAGGGCACGCTGGGCGGCAACATCGGCAATGCCTCGCCCATCGGCGATTCGCCTCCGCTGTTGATCGCCCTCGGCGCGCAAATCGTTCTGTGCAAAGGCGAAACCCGCCGTACCCTGGCGCTGGAGGACTACTTCATCGATTACCGCGTGACCGCGCGCCAGGAAAGCGAGTTCATCGAGAAGATCATCGTGCCCCGCGCCAGCGTCGAGAATCTGTTCCGCGCCTACAAAGTCTCCAAGCGCCTGGACGACGACATCTCTGCCGTGTGCGCCGCCTTCAACATTCGCCTGGAAAACGGCATCGTCGCGCAAGCACGCGTCGCGTTCGGCGGCATGGCGGCCATTCCGAAACGTGCCGCAGCCTGTGAAGCGGCGCTGCTCGGCTCGCCGTTCAACCATGCCACCATCGAACGCGCCTGCACCGCACTGGCCGAAGATTTCACGCCGCTCTCGGATTTTCGCGCCAGCAAGGAATATCGCCTGCTCAGCGCGCAAAACCTGCTGCGCAAATACTTCATCGAACTGCAAACACCGCACATCGAGACTCGGGTGACCGCTTATGTCTAATCATCACGCCGTAGAGAAGACCCAGGCCGAACTGGCTGAACTGTTCGCCAAGGACCTGACCACCGGTGTCGGTCGCAGCGTCAAGCACGACAGCGCGGCCAAGCATGTGTCCGGTGAAGCGCAGTACATCGATGATCGCCTGGAGTTTCCCAACCAGTTGCACGTTTACGCGCGCCTGTCGGACCGCGCCCACGCGAAGATCATCAGCATCGACACCCAGCCTTGCTACGCCTTCGAGGGCGTGCGCATCGCCATCACCCACGAAGACGTACCAGGCCTGAAAGACATCGGCCCACTGTTGCCCGGTGATCCGCTCCTGGCCATTGATGACGTGCAGTTCGTCGGGCAGCCGGTGCTGGCCGTGGCCGCCAAGGATCTGGAAACCGCCCGCAAGGCAGCGATGGCCGCAATCATCGAATACGAAGACCTGGAACCCGTGCTTGACGTGGTCGAAGCCCTGCGCAAACGCCACTTCGTGCTCGACAGCCACACCCATCAGCGCGGCGATTCAGCCACGGCGCTGGCCACCGCCGAACATCGCATCCAGGGCACGCTGCACATCGGCGGCCAGGAGCATTTCTATCTGGAAACCCAGATCTCTTCGGTGATGCCAACCGAAGACGGCGGCATGATCGTCTACTGCTCCACGCAAAACCCCACCGAAGTGCAGAAGCTGGTGGCTGAAGTGCTGGACGTGTCGATGAACAAGATCGTCGTCGACATGCGCCGCATGGGCGGTGGTTTCGGCGGCAAGGAAACCCAGGCGGCGAGCCCGGCGTGCCTGTGCGCGGTGATCGCGCACCTGACCGGCCAGCCGACCAAGATGCGCCTGCCGCGCGTCGAAGACATGCTGATGACCGGCAAGCGTCACCCGTTCTATGTCGAGTACGACGTCGGCTTCGACAGCACCGGCCGCCTGCACGGCATCGCCCTGGAACTGGCCGGCAACTGCGGTTGCTCGCCAGATCTGTCGGCCTCGATCGTCGACCGCGCGATGTTCCACTCCGACAACTCGTATTACCTGGGCGATGCGACCATCAACGGTCACCGCTGCAAGACCAATACCGCGTCGAACACTGCTTACCGTGGTTTCGGCGGCCCGCAAGGCATGGTCGCCATCGAAGAAGTGATGGACGCCATCGCCCGGCATCTGGCCCTCGATCCGCTGGCCGTGCGCAAAGCCAACTACTACGGCAAGACCGAGCGCAACGTTACCCATTACTACCAGACCGTAGAGCACAACATGCTCGAGGAAATGACCGCCGAACTGGAAGAAAGCAGTCAGTACGCCGAGCGCCGCGAAGCGATCCGTCGCTACAACGCCAACAGTCCGATCCTGAAGAAAGGCCTGGCGCTGACTCCGGTGAAATTCGGCATTTCCTTCACCGCCAGCTTCCTCAACCAGGCCGGCGCCCTGGTGCACGTCTACACCGACGGAAGCATCCATTTGAACCACGGTGGCACCGAAATGGGCCAGGGCTTGAACACCAAGGTCGCGCAGGTCGTGGCCGAAGTGTTCCAGGTGGAAATGGACCGCGTGCAAATCACTGCGACCAACACTGACAAGGTACCGAACACCTCGCCGACCGCAGCGTCCAGTGGCGCCGACCTGAACGGCAAAGCCGCGCAGAACGCCGCCGAAACCATCAAGCAGCGCCTGGTGGAATTCGCCGCCCGCCAATACAAGGTCAGCGAAGAGGACGTCGAATTCCACAACGGCCACGTGCGGGTTCGCGACCACATCCTGACTTTCGAAGCGTTGATACAGCAGGCCTATTTCGCCCAGGTATCTCTATCGAGCACCGGCTTCTACAAGACGCCGAAAATCTACTATGACCGCAGCCAGGCCCGTGGCCGTCCGTTCTACTACTTCGCCTTCGGTGCGGCGTGCTGCGAAGTGCTGGTGGACACCCTCACCGGCGAATACAAGATGCTGCGCACCGACATCCTCCACGACGTCGGCGCGTCGTTGAACCCGGCCATCGACATTGGTCAGGTCGAGGGTGGTTTCATCCAGGGCATGGGTTGGCTGACCATGGAAGAGCTGGTGTGGAACAACAAGGGCAAGCTGATGACCAACGGCCCGGCCAGTTACAAGATCCCGGCCGTGGCGGACATGCCGCTGGACCTGCGGGTGAAGCTGGTGGAAAACCGCAAGAACCCGGAAGACACGGTGTTCCATTCCAAGGCCGTGGGTGAGCCGCCGTTCATGCTCGGCATCGCCGCGTGGTGTGCGATCAAAGACGCCGTGGCGAGCCTGGGTGACTACAAGCATCAACCGAAGATCGACGCTCCGGCGACGCCGGAACGGGTGTTGTGGGGTTGCGAGCAGATGCGCCAGTTGAAGGCGGCGAAGGCTGTTGAGGCTGAAACCGAACTGGCTTCGCTCTGATGATCGTTCCCACGCTCTGCGTGGGAATGCAGCCGGCGACGCTCCGCGTCGCATCCTGAACAGCGGACGCGGAGCGTCCAGTGATGCATTCCCACGCGGAGCGTGGGAACGATCTGACAGACAGATGTCGAGGTGAAACATGTACAACTGGATCGACGCCCTCGCCGACCTGCAAAACCAGGGTGAGCCCTGCGTGTTGGTGACGATCATCGAAGAGCTCGGCTCGACTCCGCGCAATGCCGGCTCGAAGATGGTCATCAGCGCCCGTCAGGCCTTCGACACCATCGGTGGCGGGCACCTGGAATACAAGGCCATGCAGATCGCTCGCGAGATGCTCGCCAGCGGCAAGCAGGATACGCATCTGGAGCGTTTCAGCCTCGGTGCCAGCCTTGGTCAGTGCTGCGGCGGTGCCACCGTTTTGCTGTTTGAACCGATGGGCCAGGTGCAAGCGCAAATCGCTGTGTTCGGCGCCGGCCACGTCGGCCGGGCGCTGGTGCCATTGCTCTCCAGCCTGCCCTGCCGCGTGCGCTGGATCGACTCACGCGACGATGAGTTTCCCGAGCAGATCCCCCACGGCGTTCGCAAGATCGTTGCCGAAGAACCGGTGGATGAAATCGACGACCTGCCCGCCGGCAGCTACTGCATCGTCATGACCCACAATCACCAGCTCGACCTCGAACTCACCGCCGCGATTCTCAAGCGCAACGATTTCGCCTACTTCGGCCTGATCGGTTCGAAGACCAAACGGGTCAAGTTCGAACATCGTCTGCGTGATCGCGGCTTCGACAGCAGCGTCGTGCAACGCATGCGCTGCCCGATGGGCATCGGCGAAGTCAAAGGCAAGTTGCCTGTGGAAATCGCCATCTCCATCGCCGGCGAGATCATCGCCACTTACAACGCGAACTTCGGCCAGCACACCGCCAGCGCCGGATCGATTGCCAAACTGCTGCCTGCGTCACGCCGCAGCCAAGCCTCCCATTGAGAACGCTCATGCCACTGACTCGCAAAGCCTACCGCGCCGCCATCCTGCACAGCATCGCCGACCCTGCCATCGTTGGCATCGAAGCCTCGTATGAATATTTCGAGGACGGCTTGCTGGTGGTTGATAACGGCAAAATCAGCGCACTTGGCCACGCCAGTGATTTGCTGCCGACGCTGCCGGCAGACATCGAAATCACCCATTATCAGGACGCGTTGATTACCCCCGGCTTTATCGACACCCACATCCACCTGCCACAAACCGGCATGGTCGGTGCCTACGGTGAACAATTGCTGGACTGGCTCAACACTTACACCTTCCCGTGCGAAAGCCAGTTCGCCGACAAGGCCCATGCCGACGAAGTCGCGGACATTTTCATCAAGGAATTGCTGCGCAACGGCACCACGACGGCACTGGTTTTCGGCAGCGTACATCCGCAATCGGTGAACTCGTTCTTTGAAGCGGCCGAGCAGCTCGACCTGCGGATGATCGCCGGCAAGGTGATGATGGACCGCAACGCCCCGGACTACCTGACCGATACCGCTGAATCGAGCTACCTCGAAAGCAAAGCGTTGATCGAGCGCTGGCACGGCAAGGGTCGCCTGCACTACGCCGTGACTCCACGCTTCGCCCCGACCAGCACCCCGGAACAACTGACCCTGGCCGGCCAGTTGCTGAGCGAATACCCGGATCTGTACATGCAGACCCACATCAGCGAAAACCTCAAGGAAATCGAGTGGGTCAAGGCGCTGTTCCCGGAGCGCAAGGGCTACCTGGACGTCTACGATCACTACCAATTGCTCGGTGAACGCTCGGTGTTCGCCCACGGCGTGCACCTGTGCGATGAAGAGTGCGCGCGCCTGGCGGAAACCGGTTCGGCCATCTCGTTCTGCCCGACTTCGAACTTCTTCCTCGGTAGCGGCCTGTTCAATCTGCCGATGGCCGAGAAGCACAAACTCAATGTCGGCATCGGCACCGATGTCGGCGGCGGCACCAGTTTCTCGCTGCTGCAAACCCTCAACGAGGCCTACAAGGTCATGCAACTGCAAGGTGCGCGCCTGAGCCCGTTCAAGTCGCTGTACCTGGCCACCCTCGGCGGTGCCCGCGCATTGCGCCTGGAAGACAAGATCGGCAATCTGCAACCGGGTACCGACGCCGACTTCCTGGTGCTCGACTACAACGCCACGCCGCTGCTGGGCTATCGCCTGAAGCAGGCCAATAACATCGCCGAAACGTTGTTTGTGTTGATGACGCTGGGGGATGACCGGACGGTGTTGCAGACCTATGCGGCGGGGAATCTGGTGCATCAGCGCTAAGGCATTGCGTGCATGATCGTTCCCACGCTCTGCGTGGGAACGCAGCCCGTGACGCTCCGCGTCACTGGACGCGGAGCGTCCCTAGAGGCATTCCCACGCAGAGCATGGGAACGATCCAATCCAACGATCCAATTCAGCTCGGTCCCTGTGGGAGCTGGCTTGCCAGCGATTTGATCGTTCCCACGCTCCGCGTGGGAATGCAGCCCGGGACGCTCCGCGTTCCTGCCGAAGCGGACGCGAAGCGTCCATTGAGGCATTCCCACGCAGAGCGTGGGAACGATCAGTATCAGGAAGTCAGAGCTTGGCAGTCGATCGCCCTGGCTTCTTGGTCTGCAACAAGTGCGAGAACACCGCATGCAGGTCATCCGAAGCACTTTCCTCATCGAGGTTGAGCTTGCTGTCGATGTGATCCATGTGATGCATCATCAGGTCTACCGCCAGTTCACCATTGCGCGCTTCGATGGCGTCGATCAACTGGGTGTGCTCGTCATAAGAGCAGTGGGAACGGTTGCCGCTTTCATACTGGGCAATGATCAGCGAGGTCTGCGACACGAGGCTGCGCTGGAAACTGATCAACGGCGCGTTTTTCGCCGCTTCGGCCAGTTTCAGGTGGAACTCACCCGACAGACGGATACCCGCACCACGATCGCCACGGGAAAAACTGTCGCGTTCGTCGTTGACCATTTGGCGCAACTCGGCGATCTGCTCGGCGGTGGCGTGCTGGACCGCCAATTCCGTAATCGCTCGCTCCACCAGACGGCGGGCCATGAACACCTGCCGAGCCTCTTCGACACTCGGGCTGGCGACCACGGCACCGCGGTTCGGACGCAACAGCACCACGCTTTCATGGGCCAGGCGCGACAAGGCGCGGCGAATGATGGTGCGGCTGACCCCGAAAATTTCCCCCAGCGCTTCTTCGCTCAACTTGGTGCCGGGCGCCAGGCGCTGTTCGAGGATGGCCTCGAAGATATGCGCGTAGACAATATCGTCCTGGGTACCGCTACGGCCGGCTTTGCCTGCTCGCGGTTGTTTCTTTAGGGGTTGCAACTGTTCGTTCATGGGCACTCGAGTCGGAAGAACTGCGGCGAATTGACCGTGACTGTAATACGGCACAGTGGGTCGCTGGCAAGTATCGCGTAAAAAACACTGCGATTGTACACAATGGATGGTGGCAACACGACTGTACGGCTGTTTGTCACATCCGCTGTATCGCAACGATCCATTACGTTTGAGTTTAGGCTTGATCACAGAATCCGCAGCCCGCACACGCCCCCGTAGGAGCAAAGCTTGCTCGCGATAGCGATTTCATTTTCGAAAACACTGTCGACTGACACGCCGTCATCGCGAGCAAGCTCGGCTCCTACAGGGACCGGGTGGCCTCGGACATAGTCCTCTGAACCAAGGAACACCATCGTCATGACCGACGCCACGCACACTCAGCTACGCCCCTTGGCCGATACGTCACCATCGGCCATCGTCGCCGGGTTCATCGCGATGATGACTGGCTATACCAGTTCACTGGTGCTGATGTTCCAGGCCGGGCAAGCGGCCGGCCTGACCAGCGGGCAGATTTCGTCGTGGATCTGGGCGATCTCGATTGGCATGGCAGTGTGCTCGATCGGCCTGTCCTTGCGCTATCGCACGCCCATCACGATTGCCTGGTCGACCCCGGGCGCCGCCCTGCTGATCACCAGCCTGGGCGGCGTGTCCTACGGCGAAGCCATCGGCGCCTATATAACCTGTGCCGTGCTGGTGACGATTTGCGGTCTCACCGGCAGCTTCGAACGCCTGGTCAAAAAGATTCCGGCTTCTTTGGCGGCCGCGCTGCTGGCGGGCATCCTGTTCAAGATCGGCAGCGAGATCTTCGTCGCCGCCCAGCATCGCACGGCGCTGGTCCTGGGCATGTTTGCCACTTATCTGCTGGTCAAGCGCCTGTCACCGCGTTACGCGGTACTGGCCGCGCTGTTGATCGGTACAGCGTTGTCCGGGTTCATGGGGCTGCTGGATTTCAGCGGTTTCCACCTGGAAGTGGCCACGCCGGTCTGGACCACCCCGCACTTCTCCCTGGCCGCAACGATCAGCATCGGCATTCCGCTGTTCGTGGTGGCGATGACCTCGCAAAACATGCCCGGTATCGCCGTACTACGCGCCGACGGCTACAACGTACCGGCCTCGCCGCTGATTACCACCACCGGTATCGCTTCGCTGCTGCTGGCGCCGTTCGGCTCCCACGGCATCAACCTGGCGGCGATCAGCGCGGCCATCTGCACCGGGCCGCATGCCCACGAGGATCGCACCAAGCGCTACACCGCCGCTGTCTGGTGCGGAATTTTCTACGGGATTGCCGGGGTATTCGGCGCGACACTGGCAGCGCTGTTTGCGGCGCTGCCAAAGGAACTGGTGTTGTCGATAGCCGCGCTGGCGTTGTTCGGCTCGATCATCAATGGCTTGAGCATTGCCATGAGCGAAGTGAAGGAACGTGAGGCGGCGCTGATTACCTTCATGGTCACGGCGTCGGGGCTGACGCTGTTTTCCATTGGTTCGGCATTCTGGGGGATTGTGGCGGGGGTCGTGACGCTGCTGATTCTGAACTGGCGCAAGGTTTGAGGGCGCTTTCGCGGGCAAGCCTCGCTCCTACAGCGAACGGTTCATCAAGCCATGTGCGCACAAAAAACAGGTATAAAAAAACGGCGACCCTCGGGTCGCCGTTTTCAGAACATCAAGCTACCGGATTGATCGGCTTTTCCGGATACCAGACGTCCAGCAGCGGGCTGACTTCAACGCTGGTCAGCTCGGTGCGGCCTTTGAGCCAGGCTTCAACGGCGGCGCGCTGTTCAGCGCTGACCGAGCCACGCTTCTGCAGGCAAACCAGACCGTAGTCGTCGCCGCCAACATAGCCCAGACCGTTGGCTTCCATGGCTTCTTTGAGGAACGCGTCGAGGAAAGCATCAATGGCTTCATCAGCCAAATCTTCTTTGAAATCCAGGTTCAGTTCGAAACCCAGCTCTTGAAATTCATCGACGCACAGTTTTTTGCGCAGACGCTGGGAACGGTTAGTCGCCATTGGAACAATCCTCTTAAGTAATAACGGCCGGCACTTTAGCAGTTTAAGCCGCCGATTGCCCGACTCAGTGGGCCGCAAGGGCTACCGCCGGTAAAAAAATAGCCGATTGGATGGTCAAGGCACGGCACAAGCCGTGACGCCTTGGGGCATAATGCCGACACTTTCATGACCACTGGGGGAATTTATCTTCATGCCCTCGTTTTTTTTCCCCTCGGCTGCAGGGTTCTATTTCACATGATCAAATCGTTACGTCCTTTATTGCTGGCCGGCCTGTTGCTTCCCCTGGCCCTTCCTGTTTGCGCTGACCCGATCAACACCTCTTTGTCTCCCAACGTCCAAAAAGCCCTCAAGGCCAGCAAGCTGCAGGACAACGCCCTGTCGCTGGTGATGATTCCGCTCAACGGCCCGGGCACTCCGACTATTTTCAACGCCGACGTATCGGTCAACCCGGCGTCGACCATGAAGCTGGTGACCACTTACGCGGCCCTGGAAATGCTCGGCCCGAACCATCAGTGGAAAACCGAGTTCTACACCGACGGCACCCTCAGTGGAGGTATCCTCAATGGCAATCTCTACCTCAAGGGTGGTGGTGATCCGAAGCTGAACATGGAAAAACTCTGGCTGTTGATGCGTGACTTGCGCGCCAACGGCGTGACCCAGGTCACCGGCGATCTGGTGCTGGACAAGAATTTCTTCGTGCAACCGCAATTGCCCGAATTCAATGACGACGGCAATGACGAGAACAAGCCGTTCCTGGTCAAACCCGATGCGTTGCTGGTCAACCTCAAGGCCTTGCGCTTTGTCGCGCGCAATGACTCGGGCAAGGTGCTGGTTTCGGTGGAACCACCCATTGCCAGCATTCGCATCGACAATCAGGTCAAGGCTCTCAACTCCAAGCAATGTACCGGCGGTGTGCGCTACAACCCGGTGCCCCAGGCCGATGGCAGCGTGACGGTGACCGTCGGCGGCCAGCTGGGCGAAGGTTGCAGTTCACAGACTTACTTGTCGCTGCTTGATCACGCGACTTACACGGCCGGTGCCGTGCGAGCGATCTGGAAAGAACTGGGCGGCAGCATCCAGGGCAAGGATGTGCTGGCGCCAACGCCGAAAGACGCCAAAGTGCTGGCGCGGGCATTTTCGCCGGATCTGGCGGAAATCATCCGCGATATCAACAAATACAGTAACAACACCATGGCCCAGCAGCTGTTCCTGAGCCTGGGGCAGAAATACCGTACCGATGCCGACGGTGACGATGCCAAGGCGGCACAGCGGGTCGTACGCCAGTGGCTGGCGAAGAAAGGCATTACCGCGCCGCACCTGGTGATGGAGAACGGTTCCGGACTGTCCCGTTTCGAACGCGTCAGCGCCCGGGAAATGGCTTCGATGCTGCAGGCCGCCTGGCGCAGCCCTTACGCCGCCGAGTACATCAGCTCGATGCCGATTGCCGGCACCGACGGCACCATGCGCAAGCGCCTGAAGACCACCGCGATGCGCGGCGAAGCCCACGTCAAGACCGGCACCCTGAACACCGTGCGCGCCATCGCCGGTTTCAGCCGAGACGTCAACGGCAACACCTGGGCCGTCGTGGCGATCCTCAACGACAAGGCGCCATTCGGTGCATCATCGGTGCTCGACCAAGTGCTGCTGGACTTGTACCGCCAGCCGAAACTGGCGCAGACCGCTTCGGCGCTCTAATCGGCTGCAGAGGCTGCAGAGATTCCCTGTAGGAGCAAAACCTGCTCGCGATAGCGGCAGCACATTCAACATGAATGTGACTGACAGACCGCCATCGCGAGCAAGCTTGGCTCCGACAGGGTATGCGTACAGCGCATATCAATTCGTCTCGCCCTGCACCCGGTCCCTGCCCGCCTGCTTCGCCGCATACACCCCCGAGTCCGCCCTTAACAGCAGCGCGTCCGCGCCCTCGCCGACTCGCCAACTGGCAATCCCGAAACTCGCAGTGACGACCCCGACCTCGTCGATCGGCGAACTGCGCAAGCCTTGCCACAGCTCCAGGGCCAGTACATGCGCGTGCTCACCGTTAATGCCCGGGCACAGCACCATGAACTCTTCGCCACCCAATCGACAAAATACATCCGTGCGGCGCAGCCGATTGCCAATGCGCTCGCAGACGATCTGCAACACCCGATCACCCACGGCATGCCCATGCTGGTCATTGATGCGCTTGAAGTGGTCAATGTCGAGCATGATCACCGACAGTTCGCCGCTACCACGCTCGACCCGGGCCATTTCGGTGGTCAGACGCTCCTGGAAATAGCGCCGGTTGTGAATACCGGTGAGGGAGTCGGTGATCGACAGCGCCCGCAGCTCTTCTTCCACCCGCTTCATGTCGGAAATATCCGAGATGTAGCCATGCCAGAGCACGCCGCCGCCGGGCAGCTCTTCCGGCGTCGCCTCGCCGCGTACCCAGCGCAAACCGCGCTGTGGCAGCTGCACGCGATACTCCTCGCGCCAAGGGCTGAGGGTGTCCGCCGAAGCGCGAATGGAGGCGCGCACACGGGTGGTGTCCTGGGGATGGATGCGCGTGAAGATCGCTTCGGCATTGAGTAGCAAAACGTCCGGTTCGAGCTCGTAGATTTCACGAATGCCATCGCTGGCATAGATGACGCTGAAGCGTCCGTCGAATTCCATCTTGAATTGATAGATGCCGCCGGGCACATGGGCACTGAGCTTCTTCAATAACAAGTCCCGCGCTGCGAGGGCTTCATGCACGCGTTTGCGTTCGGTGATATCGATGCACACCGCCAGATGGCCGACCCACAGGCCTTGCTCATCAAGCACCGGAGTCGCCAGCATGTTGACGATCAAATGGCTGCCGTCCCCCCGCACCAGCGTCCATTCCCGCGCCTCGTGCCCGGTGCCTTCGCCGCCCTCGACCAACATTGCATGGCAGGTCGGGACCGGTTTGCCGAAACGTGCGCTAAGTTCTGCCGAGCGTGCCGCCAGTTCCCGGGGCAAGTGCAGGTTTTCCAGGGTCATGTGCCCAACCACTTCGGCGGCGGTGTAGCCGAGCATCTGTTCGGCTCCGGCGTTAAAGGTGCTGATCACGCCCCGCAAATCCGTGGCGATGATCGCCACCTGGGTCGCCGCGTTCAGCACGCCGCGCAACTGGCCGTGGGTGCCACGCAGTTCCTGCTCCCGAGCGCGCAACTCTTCGGTCCTTTGCTCAACCATCTTCAGCGCTCGCTGCCGCTGGCTGACCAGTACGTATAGCAAGGCACTGAGCAGCATGCTGAGCGAACCACCGAGCACCACCAGCGTGGTCACCGATGAGTGGTTGGCCTTGAGAAACGCTTCGCTGGGCTGGATGTCGACCTGGTAATCATGATCGGCCATTCGCAACAGCCGGGTCGCCGACAACTCGCTGACGGCCGCTGTGTTTGGCGATTCATACAGCACTTCATGCTGATCATCGATGGACAGATCGAGGATGCGCACTGACAGATAGTCACGCCCCGCTTCCGGCAAGCCGTCCGCCAGCAATTGGCGCATGCTGATCACGGCCATGACATAACCGAATGGTTTGGTCGTCGTCGGACTGTTGCCCGACATGACCGGAGCGACCAGCAGCACGCCCCGCGCATACGCCGGCTCGATACTCACCAGATGCATCGGTTGCGAGACGGCCATCTGGCCACTCTGGTCCGCTCGCTGCAATGTGGCACGACGCAACGGCTGGGCCAGCAAATCGTAACCGAGCGGCGCACCGAGTTTGCTTTGCGTCTGGCTGAACAGCACCACCACGTACTCGTCCCGCTCGCCAGCCAGTTGCAACTGGCCGTCGGCGTTGAGCTCGCGAAAAGCAAAACTGCTCAAGCCTTCATCACGAACACGGCGTTCGAACGCCGCACGTTCGTCACGGCTCACCCGTTGCGCAAACGAATACGCCTGGGTCCGATGCAATAACGGAAGGGTATAGCCGTTGAACTCCTCTCGGGAGACCGAATCGGAGTTGGCGAAGAACCGGCGCAGGCCATCGAGGCGCTGCTCCTGATCTTGGAAGCGTTCTTCGATACGGCTATAACGCTCACTGGCCAGCAGTTGGAAGCGTTGCCGCAATTGCTGGTGAAACAGATTGAGGGTCGACCATGCCAGCAAGCCCGTGAGAATCCCGCCGACAAGCAAAACCAGAAGCGCGACCAGCCAGGCCGAGACATCTTCGCTGATAAAACCCAGGATTTTTGGGCGCACGGCGTGCAACGACATAAACGCAACTCAAAACGCCAGGTGCGGGAAAGCCCTTTGGCCCTGAGTTGAGTTATAGCTATTAGCCACTAATTTGACCAGTACAGAAAGAATCCACAGAGCCTTTTAAAATCAAGGCTCTGTGGATCCAACCCCTTCAGATATCAACGGGCCGTGATTTTCCAGGCGCGGTGAATCTTGGCGTTGCGGGAAAAATCCGGATCGATGGTCTGGGCGGTAATCTCTTCGACCGCGTAGCGCTCGCTGAGGTTGGGCTCCAGCTCGAACTTGCGGAAGTTGTTGGAGAAGTACAACACCCCGCCCGGCGCCAGCCGAGCCATCGCCAGATCGATCAACTGCACCTGATCGCGTTGCACGTCGAAAATCCCTTCCATGCGCTTGGAGTTGGAGAATGTCGGCGGGTCAATGAAGATCAGATCGTATTCGTCACGACAGGCGTCCAGCCAGGCCATTACATCGCCCTGCTCCAGACGGTTCTTGTCGGAAAAACCGTTCAGCGACAGATTGCGACGCGCCCAGTCAAGATAGGTTTTCGACAGGTCGACGCTGGTGGTGCTGCGTGCACCGCCCTTGGCCGCGTGCACGCTGGCCGTGGCGGTGTAGCAGAACAGATTGAGGAAGCGCTTGCCGGCCGCCTCTTTCTGAATGCGCATGCGCATAGGACGGTGGTCGAGGAACAGGCCGGTATCCAGGTAATCGGTGAGGTTGACCAACAGCTTCACGCCACCTTCGTTGACCTCGACGAACTTCCCCTGAGCCGCCTGGCGTTCATATTGCTTGGTGCCACTCTGACGCTCGCGGCGTTTGACCACCACGCGGCTCTTGTCGATGTTCAAAGCCTGCGGAATGGCGGCCAGGGCATCGAACATCCGCGCCGAGGCTTTTTCCGGATCGATGGATTTCGGCGCGGCGTATTCCTGGACGTGGACCCAATCGTGATACAGGTCGATGGCCATGGAATATTCCGGCATGTCGGCATCGTACACGCGATAGCAGTCGATGCCTTCGCGCTTGACCCACTTGCCCAAGGCCTTGAGGTTTTTTTGCAGGCGGTTGGCAAACATCTGCCCGCCTTCGCTCAGGCGCGGCTGCTCGACCACCGGGGCCGGCGCCGGCACGGGTTTGATCGGGTTGCCGTTTTTGTTGTACTTGCGCTCTTGCGGCTCGCTCGGCGCCTCGTCATAGGCCGCTTGCTCCCGTTCGGCCTGACGCTGTTCCGGGGTACGACGCTCGCCTGTGACGAACTGGTCGGGCAGCACCTTGATCAACAGCAGCTTGCACGGCAAGGCGCCGTTCCAGAACGAATACTGCTTGTGGCTGCGGATGCCCATGCGCTTGCCCAGATCCGGCGCGCCGGTAAAGACGGCGGCTTCCCAGTTCAGACAGGCCTGACGCAGACGCTCGCCGAGGTTCTGGTAAAGGTAGAGCAGGCTCGCCTCGTCGCCCAGTCGCTCGCCGTATGGAGGGTTGCAGATCACCAGGCCTTTCTGGTTTTGATCCGGACGCGGCTCGAAAGTCGCGACTTCGCCCTGATAGATCTTGATCCACTCGCTGAGGCCGGCACGCTCGACGTTGTTGCGGCCCGGCTGAATCAGACGCGGGTCGGCTTCGTAACCGCGAATCCACAACGGTGGCTTGGCCAGACCGGCAGCGGCGCGTTCGGACGCCTCTTCATGGAGCTTTTTCCACAGCGCCGGTACGTGACCCAGCCAGGCGGTGAATCCCCACTGCTCGCGACGCAGGTTCGGCGCGATGTCAGCAGCGATCATCGCCGCTTCCACCAGAAAGGTACCGACACCGCACATCGGGTCAGCCAGTGCGCCACCTTGCGCTGCGATACGTGGCCAGCCGGAACGGATCAGGATGGCGGCCGCGAGGTTTTCCTTCAGCGGCGCCGCGCCTTGCTGCAGGCGATAGCCGCGCTGGTGCAGGCTGTGGCCGGAGAGGTCGAGGGAAAGGATCGCTTCGCCGCGATCCAGGCGCAGGTGAATGCGCAGGTCCGGGTTGAGTTTGTCGATGGATGGACGGTCGCCCTGCGGGGTGCGCAGTTTGTCGACGATGGCATCCTTGACCTTCAAGGCACCGAAGTGGGTGTTGTCGATGCCCGAGCCGTGACCACTGAATTCGACAGCCAGGGTGCCGTCATTGAGCATGTGGTCTTGCCACTCGATGTCGAGCACGCCGTGGTAGAGGTCCTCGGCGTCTTTCATCGGGAAACGCTTGAGCACCAGCAATACCCGGTTGGCCAGGCGCGACCACAGGCACAGGCGATAAGCGGTTTCCATGGTGGCCATGCCGCGCACGGCAGAGGTGTGCTCACGTGCTTCCTCAAGGCCAAGCCCGACGGCTTCCTCGATGAGCAGGCCTTCAAGGCCTTTTGGGCAAGTGAGGAAGAGTTCGAAACGATCGGACATGAGAATTCGGAGCCTTTGGCTGAGTGGCCCGACAACGCATTGCCGGACCGGTTTTCAATCAGGCGCTTTTCTCGAAGAGCGCCCGCGTGGCACGAAGGTGTGCCGTTCCACCCCTGCTGCCCGGGTTAAATGAGCTTAGATGCAAGGACAGATAAAAAAGTTGATGCAACAAAATGACATAAGTCGACCCTTCGTCGAATAGTCCTTCCCGGCAACGGGAGGCATTCTCACCAAAGGATTAACCTGATCATGCTGTGCGGGGCCGATCATACCGGGGTTTACCTGAAAAATACCCAGCTAACATGCGGTTACTTATGGCCATAGCACATGAACAGTTACGTCCTTATGACAAAACGATCATTCCCTCGATGTGACGCATTGGTTAGAACTCAACTCAGGTTGGCACCGCAATGGCGCCAACACCTTGGCTCGTCACGCCGGCAACGAGCCCCCAACGGCAGAGTTTTTCTGCCAGACCTCAATTGAGGTCGACGCGATAAATACAGTCAACAAGTGAGGGCAACACCCTATGAGAAGACTTAAGCGTGATCCGTTGGAAAGAGCATTTTTGCGCGGATATCAATATGGCGTTGGTGGCAAATCCCGTGAGCTTTGCCCATTTACTCTACCGTCGGTACGTCAAGCCTGGATTAACGGCTGGCGAGAAGGACGCGGCGACAACTGGGACGGTATGACCGGCACTGCGGGAATCCACAGACTCAACGAACTTCACGCCGTCGGCTAATTACAGGGCACAACACTCCGACACGACAATCTGATTTTGTACTGAATTAACCACGCACGTCCCATCCGGACGGCGGGCTGCGGCCCAGGGGCTCCTTTGAAGGGGCCCTTTTTTATGCCTGCTCCAAAACAAGGACAACCTGTTTTTGTGGCGAGGGAGCTTGCTCCCGCCCGGTTGCGAAGCAATCGTAAACCCGGTGTTCTCAATCAATTTGACTTACCGAAGCGGGTGCTTTGGGCTGCTTCGCAGCGGGAGCAAGCTCCCTCGCCACAAAAGCTCCCTTGAGCCTTCAGCGCAGGGCAGCGATTGCGTCTACGGATTCACGAATCAGCGCCGGGCCTTTATAGATGAAGCCGGAGTAGATCTGCACCAGGCTCGCACCGGCAGTGATCTTCTCTGCCGCATGTTTGCCTTCAGTGATGCCACCGGCAGCAATGATCGGCAGGCGGCCCCCCAACTCCGCCGCCAACACCTTCACGGTGTGGGTGCTCTTGTCGCGAACCGGTGCACCGGACAGGCCGCCCGCCTCGTCACCATGCTCCATGCCCTCGACGCCGACACGGCTCAAGGTGGTATTGGTGGCGATGACCGCGTCCATTCCGGTTTCGATCAACGCTTGCGCAACCTGCGCAGTTTCTTCGTCAGTCATGTCCGGGGCGATCTTGATGGCCAGCGGCACGTGTTTGCCGTGACGCAGCGCCAGTTCAGCGCGACGCGTGGCAAGGTCGGCCAACAGTTGCTTGAGCGAATCGCCGAATTGCAGGCTGCGCAGGCCCGGTGTGTTCGGCGAGCTGACGTTGACCGTCACGTAGCTGGCGTGGGCATAGACCTTGTCCAGGCAAATCAGATAATCGTCAACCGCGCGCTCGACCGGGGTATCGAAGTTCTTGCCGATGTTGATGCCCAGCACGCCCTTGTACTTGGCGGCTGCCACACGGGCCAACAGGTGATCGACGCCAAGGTTGTTGAAGCCCATGCGGTTGATGATGGCCTCGGCTTCCGGCAATCGGAAAATCCGTGGTTTCGGATTACCCGGTTGCGGACGCGGGGTTATGGTGCCTATTTCGACAAAACCGAAACCCAATTGGGCGAAACCGTCAATGGCCGCGCCGTTTTTGTCCAGGCCGGCGGCCAGCCCCACCGGATTCGGAAAATCCAGGCCCATGACGTTGACCGGCATCTTCGCCGGTGCCTTGCACAGCAAGCCGTTAAGGCCCAAACGTCCGCCCGCGCCGATCAGGTCCAGGGACAGATCGTGGGAGGTTTCCGGGGAAAGTTTGAACAACAGCTGACGGGCCAGGGTGTACATGGGCGGATTTGACTCGATTGGCGGCGAAATGAGGCGGCGATTATAGCCGGGGTTGAGGTTGGCGGGCGATCTCTTTGCCGTGAATCCCGGGATGGCATATGCCTTGCACCCATCGAAGCATCAGCACGCAGGCCAACGGCGGAATGCGTGCAAGGACAACGACGTCGTCACGCGGCCTTACGGGTACCAGGTCTGGGACGACGTTTTTTTTGAAGGTGCGAAATCGATGAACGAACCATCAGCCGGCCCTCTGGCCTGGGTCAATGGCAGCGATGCCCCGGAAAAGACCGAAATCAACCTCGGCTTCATGGCCTTGAGCGACTGCGCCTCGGTGGTTGTCGCCGCGACTCAGGGCTTCGCCCAACCTTACGGCTTGACCCTGAACCTCAAGCGCCAGTCGTCGTGGGCCAACCTGCGGGACAAACTGGTGAGCGGTGAACTCGATGCCGCCCATAGCCTGTACGGTTTGATCTACGCCGTGCACCTGGGTATCGGCGGCGTGGCAGCGACCGACATGGCCGTGCTCATGGGCCTGAACCAGAACGGCCAGAGCATCAATCTCTCCCATGGCTTGCAGGGCCTTGGCGTGACCGGTCCTGAGGCACTTCACCGGCACGTGCACCAAACTCGCCCAAAATTGACGTTCGCCCAGACCTTTCCCACTGGCACCCATGCCATGTGGCTGTATTACTGGCTCGCCAGCCAGGGCATTCATCCGTTGCTGGAGGTCGACAGTGTGGTGGTACCACCGCCGCAAATGGTCGCGCACCTGCAGGCGGGACGCATCGACGGTTTCTGCGTCGGCGAGCCCTGGTCCGCCAGCGCCGTGCAACAGGACCTCGGTTTTACCCTGGCGACCACCCAGACGATCTGGCCCGATCATCCGGAAAAAGTCCTAGGCTGCACCCGCGCCTTCGTCGAGCAATACCCCAACACCGCCCGGGCACTGGTGATGGCCATCCTGGAAGCCAGTCGTTTTATCGAAGACAGTCTCGAAAACCGCCGCAGCACTGCGCAATTGCTCAGCGCGCCACAGTACCTCGACGCCCCACTGGCATGCATCGAACCGCGTCTGCTGGGCGACTACGACGACGGCCTGGGCAATCGTTGGCACGACCCGCACGCCATGCGCTTTCATGGTGACGGTGAAGTGAACTTGCCGTATCTGTCCGATGGCATGTGGTTCATGACCCAGTTCCGTCGCTGGGGGCTGTTGCGCGATGACCCGGATTACCTCGCGGTAGCCCGTCAGGTTCAGCAACTGGACTTGTACCGTGAGGCCGCCAGCGCCGTCGGTGTCGCATCGCTGGGCAAAGAGATGCGTAGCAGCCAGTTGATCGATGGCAAGGTCTGGAACGGTTCGGACCCCGCCGGCTATGCGCGCAGCTTCAAACTGCACGCCATGAGCGACAACTCGCCCCGACTCGCCAACTGCTGACAGGAGACTGCGAACATGTTGCGTATCCTGCTGATCAACGATACCGCGAAAAAAGTCGGACGCCTGAAAGCGGCCCTCACCGAAGCCGGCTTCGAGGTCATCGACGAGTCAGGCCTGACCATCGACCTGCCTGAACGCGTCGAAACGGTGCGTCCGGACGTGATTCTGATCGATACCGAGTCACCGAGCCGCGATGTCATGGAACAAGTGGTGCTCGTCAGCCGGGACCAGCCACGCCCCATCGTGATGTTTACCGACGAGCACGACCCCGGCGTGATGCGCCAGGCGATCAAGTCCGGGGTCAGCGCCTACATCGTCGAGGGCATCCATGCCCAACGCTTGCAGCCGATTCTGGATGTGGCCATGGCCCGCTTCGAAAGTGACCAGGCCCTGCGCGCCCAACTGCACGCCCGCGATCAGCAACTGGCCGAGCGCAAGCGCATCGAACTGGCCAAAGGGCTGCTGATGAAAATGAAGGACTGCAACGAGGAAGAGGCCTACACCCTGATGCGCCGCCAGGCCATGAGCCGCCAGCAGAAGCTGATTCAGGTGGCGGAGCAGATTATCGCGATGAGTGAACTGCTCGGCTGACACGATCACCGTGGCGAGGGAGCTTGCTCCCGCTGGGCTGCGTAGCGGCGGCCCCAAAACCTGCAACTTCAGTGAATCAGGCACAACTCGATCACAGGATTCAAGACGGCTTCAACGCCGAGCGGGAGCAAGCTCCCTCGCCACAAAAACGAACTGTTGGCACAGATCTCGCTAAGTAAATCCCACAGGTAACCAACGGCGGTTGCCCAATCTACGACAAAGACGTCGCTCACCGTATTTGCCTCCCGGCGAATCAGGTGGCGGCGTTTTTTTGTTTTGGCTCCCGTTCGAGACTCCTATCAGCTGAGGTGCGCGATGAATTCAAGCTTCTGGAAATCCGGCCATACCCCAACCCTGTTCGCGGCGTTCCTCTACTTCGACCTGAGCTTCATGGTCTGGTACCTGCTCGGCCCCCTGGCAGTGCAGATCGCCGGTGACTTGCACCTGACCACTCAACAGCGCGGGCTTGTCGTCGCTACGCCGATTCTGGCCGGTGCCGTACTGCGGTTTGTAATGGGCATGCTGGCTGATCGCCTGTCTCCCAAAACTGCCGGCCTGATCGGGCAAGTCATCGTCATCTGCGCCCTGTTCGGTGCCTGGAAACTCGGCATCCACAGTTACGAGCAAGCGCTGCTGCTGGGACTGTTCCTCGGCATGGCGGGCGCGTCCTTCGCCGTGGCCCTGCCTCTGGCGTCGCAATGGTACCCGCCGCAGCACCAGGGCAAAGCCATGGGCATCGCGGGTGCGGGCAACTCGGGCACCGTCCTTGCCGCGCTGATTGCGCCGGTGCTGGCAGCGGCGTTTGGCTGGAGCAACGTGTTCGGCTTCGCGCTGATCCCGTTGATCCTGACACTGATCGTGTTCGCCTGGCTGGCCAAGAATGCCCCTGAACGGCCCAAAGCCAAGTCAATGGCCGATTACTTCAAAGCCCTGGGCGACCGCGACAGCTGGTGGTTCATGTTCTTCTACAGCGTGACCTTCGGCGGTTTCATCGGCCTGGCCAGCGCACTGCCCGGCTACTTCAACGACCAATACGGCCTGAACCCGGTCACCGCGGGTTACTACACCGCCGCCTGCGTATTCGGTGGCAGTCTGATGCGTCCGCTGGGCGGTGCTCTGGCGGATCGCTTCGGCGGCATCCGCACCTTGCTGGGGATGTACACCGTGGCGGCGATCTGCATTGCGGCCGTCGGCTTCAACTTGCCAAGCTCCTATGCCGCCCTGGCGCTTTTCGTCTGCACCATGCTTGGCCTGGGTGCAGGCAACGGTGCGGTTTTCCAGTTGGTCCCTCAGCGTTTTCGCCGCGAAATCGGGGTTATGACCGGTCTGATCGGCATGGCTGGCGGCATCGGTGGTTTTGCCTTGGCAGCAGGCATGGGCGCAATCAAACAAAGCACCGGCAGTTACCAGCTGGCACTGTGGCTGTTCGCCAGTCTGGCGGTGCTCGCGTGGTTTGGCCTGCACGGCGTGAAACGTCGCTGGAGAACCACCTGGGGTTCGGCAGCCGTGACCGCTGCGCGGGTTTGAGGTCTTAAATGAGCCTGCAATTGAGCTTCGCTGAAGCCAGCGCCACCGGCCCTCGCGAAGAGAATCAGGACGCCTTGCGTCTGGTCACGCCCGCCCCGGCACTGGCGGCGAGCAAGGGCTACCTGTTCGCCATCGCCGACGGCGTCAGCCAGTGCGCCGATGGTGGCCTGGCCGCCCGATCGACATTGCAGGCGCTGGCGCTGGACTACTACGCCACCCCGGAAACCTGGGGCGTCGCACAAGCCCTTGATCGCCTGCTGCTGGCGCAAAACCGCTGGCTGCAGGCCAACGGTGGCGGACAACCGCTATTGACCACTGTGAGCGCCCTGGTGCTGCGTGGCAGGCGATTTACCCTGGCTCACGTCGGTGATTGCCGGGTGTATCGCTGGCACGCCGATCAATTGCAGCGCATCAGCGAGGATCACGTCTGGGATCAGCCGGGCATGCAGCATGTGCTCAAGCGGGCACTTGGACTGGATCAACACCTGGTGCTGGATTTCCTAGACGGTGAATTGCGCCTCGATGAGAGCTTCGTGCTGCTCAGCGATGGGATCTGGGCGGTCCTGGGCGACACCACCATTGCTGCGATCCTGCGTGATCAGCCGGACCTCGATAGCGCTGCGCAGACGCTGGTTCATGCAGCGCATCTGGCCGGCAGCCAAGACAACGCCAGTGCCCTGCTGGTGCGAGTCGATGGCCTCGGTGAAAGCAGTATCGGTGATGCCTTGATTCACCTGCAGCAATGGCCCCTGCCGCCACCGCTGAAGCCTGGACAGCAATTCGAAGGCTGGCAAGTGGAAGGGATACTTGGCCAGAGCCAGCAGTCGTTGCTTTATCGCGTGCGTGACAGCCAGCAACAACCGTGGCTGTTGAAAACCTTGCCCGGCCATCTGCACGACGATCACCAGGCCGGGCAAGCCTTGCTGTCGGAGGAATGGTTTCTCAAACGCGTGGCCGGTCGGCATTTTCCTGAGGTGCATGCCGCCAGCCAGCGTCAGCATTTGTACTACGTGATGCGCGAATACTCCGGGACGACCCTGGCGCAACTGCATTCGCAGACCGGACCGCTGCCGCTGGCTCAGTGGCAGGACCTGGCTGAACGCCTGCTCAAAGCGCTCGGAATGTTGCACCGACGGCAGATTTTCCACCGCGATATCAAACCGGAAAACCTGCTGCTCAGTGACGACGGCGAACTGCGCTTGCTGGACTTCGGCCTCGCCTTCTGTCCCGGCCTGTCTGAAGACCAGCCCGCTGCTCTTCCCGGAACGCCCAGTTTCATTGCGCCGGAAGCATTTCGCGGCGAACCGCCGACACCGCAACAGGACCTGTATGCGGTCGGCGTGACGTTGTTTTATCTGCTGACCGGGCATTTTCCCTATGGCGAAATCGAAGCGTTCCAACGACCACGGTTCGGCAGGCCAGTCAGCGCCAGCCGCTATCGCCCCGATCTGCCGGAATGGATGACACAAAGCCTGGAACGCGCGGTTGCCGCCGATCCTGGTCAACGTTTTGAAACGGCGGAGGAATGGCTGCTGCTGATCGAACAAGGCGAGCGGCACAGCTTGAATGTGCGCCCTCGCCCGCTGCTGGAACGCGAACCGCTGAAGGTGTGGCGGTCGTTGGCGCTGATGTCGCTGCTGGCGAATCTGGTGCTGTTGTTTGCGGTATTTCATGGCTGATTTCAACTGAGGAACACACGATGAGCGCAAAAGTCTGGCTGGTGGGCGCGGGCCCGGGTGATCCGGAACTGTTGACTCTCAAGGCTGCAAGGGCACTGAGGGAAGCGGATGTGGTGCTGATCGATGACCTGGTGAATGCCGCGGTCCTCGAACATTGCCAGCAGGCGCGAATCATTCCCGTGGGTAAACGCGGCGGATGCCGGTCCACGCCGCAAGCGTTCATTCATCGCTTGATGCTGCGTTACGCGCGTCAGGGTAAATGCGTGGTGCGACTCAAGGGGGGTGATCCGTGCATTTTCGGACGCGGCGGTGAAGAAGCGCAGTGGCTGCGTGAGCGCGGGGTTGAGGTGGAACTGGTCAACGGCATCACGGCCGGGCTCGCTGGCGCCACGCAATGCGATATCCCGTTGACGCTACGCGGTGTAGCGCGCGGGGTGACACTGGTCACCGCGCATACCCAGGACGGCAGCAGCCTGAACTGGCAGGCACTGGCCCAGGGCGGTACGACGCTGGTGATTTACATGGGTGTGGCCAAGCTCAGTGAAATTCGCCAGCAACTGCTGGCCGGAGGCATGGCGGTAAACACGCCAGTGGCAATGATTGAAAACGCGTCGTTGCCCCATCAGCGCGAATGCCGCAGTGATCTGGCGGCAATGGAGTCTGACGCCCGTCGTTTCGAACTGAAGAGCCCGGCGATCCTGGTGATCGGCAGCGTGGCGGCCCGTGCCGTGCAACACTGTGATTTCCCCGCGATCACAGCCGATGGACTGGCCTGAATCCCCCGACTTACTCCGCTCCGACCAAATCGCAGACAAAGAAAAGCCCGGCCTGAGCCGGGCTTTTCTCGCAGCTGCGGGCTAATTACTTAGCTTGAGCTTCAACCTGCGCTTCTACGCGACGGTTTACAGCGCGACCATCTTCAGTCTTGTTGTCAGCAACTGGGCGGGATTCGCCGTAGCCAACAGACTGAACGCGGGACGATTCAACACCGTACTGGTTGGTCAGAACTTGCTTAACGGCGTTTGCACGACGCTCGGACAGTTTCTGGTTGTAAGCGTCAGGACCGACGGAGTCAGTGTGACCTTCAACAGTAGTGGTGGTGGATGGGTACTGCTTCATGAAGTCAGCCAGGTTCTTGATGTCGCCGTAGCTGTTTGGCTTGACTACCGACTTGTCGAAGTCGAATTTCACGTCCAGCTCAACACGAACAACTTCAGCAACTGCTGGGCAGCCATCAGCGTCAACAGTTACGTTGGCTGGGGTGTCAGGGCACTTGTCAACGTTGTCGCAAACGCCATCGTTGTCGCTGTCGGAGCAAACTTCAGCTGGTGCTGGAACTGGAGCAGCAGCAGGCTTGGAGCCGCCACCGAAGTTCACACCGATACCGACGCTAGGAGCCCACTCGGTGTTGCCCTGGTCGATGTTGTACTGAGCTTCAACGCCGGCACGGGCGTAGAAGTTGTCGGTGAAGTACAGCTTGGCGCCGCCACCAACGTTGGCGAAGGTGGAACGGTCACGACCGTTCGAACCGTTCTGGTCGATGCTCTGGTCGGAGAAACCGGCCGAGACGTAAGGACGCAGCATGTCGCCTGGGTTGTTGAAGTGGTACAGAGCGTCCAGAGCGGTGTTGGCGCCCTTCACGTTCTTGCCGTCGTCGGCACGTACGTTATGCACTTCGTCGTAGGCCAGACGCAGTTCAACGTCGTCGGTCAGGAAGTAACCAACCGAACCACCGAACAGGTTGCCGTCGTTTTTGAAGTTGCGAGTGCTGTCAAAGTACTCTTTCTTTGCGAAGCCTTCGATTTCAACTGCGCCTTGGCCCTGTGCCAGAGCGCCGAACGAAGTGGCGGCAATAAGAGAACCAATGGCCAAGCCCAAGGTGTTTTTCAGTTTCATCCGTTAAATCCCCATCTGGTGATTGTGAAGCAGTCCCGCAAACCGGGGGACAACTCGGCGGCAAGTCTATCAGAACTTGCCTACACGTAAGAGATATTTGCGCCGAACTAAGTTTCAGCAATGCCTGCAAATTTCTCACGCAATTTATCTAGAGCGCGTTTGTACCGCATTTTTGTTGCACTCAAGCCCATATGCATGATGTCTGCGATCTCCTGAAACTCCAGCTCTGCGACAAATCGTAGCACCAGAATTTCACGGTCAATCGGATTCACATACACCAGCCAGCGATCAAGTCCACCCTTCTCCTCGGGTTTCGGCGCCTTTTCTTCAGACGCTTCTTCGAGGGGGTCCAGACTCAATGCGTCCATCAAGCGACGCTTTCGCCGTTCCTTCCGATACTGCGTAATGCACTCGTTGTACGTGATGCTATACAGCCATGTCTTGAACTTGGATTTGCCTTCGAAGTTCTTCAGGCCGTACAGCACCTTCAACATGACTTCCTGACAGACATCGTCTGCGTCGCGATCGTTCCCGAGATATCGTGCACAGACGTTAAATAATGTTCGTTGGTAACGCCGCATCAATTCTTCATAGGCGCGCGTTACGTGAAACAGCTCGGAATGCGAGCGCGCGACCAACTCCTCATCAGAGAGCTCGCGGGGGTCGTAGCGCATGGATAGCGATTGGGCTTTATTCAAAACAAGTCGGGCCGACAGTCAGGTCAATGTCCGCCGCAGCCAGCATCAGGCGGCATTTTGCGGCGGCATACATTAGCAGGGTTTGCCGGGTTAGCGGCTACTCACATGCTGCTCAAGCAGGATCCGATTGGAAAGAGAGACTAGCTCACCCTCATCGGTCAGCAATGTGGTTTTAACCGTGCCGATCTCTTCGATCTGCCCTTCGACCTCTCCAACTCGCACTTGTTGCCCAACCTCATACAACTCACGCACATAGATTCCCGCAAGAATCTGACCCGCAATTTCCCGACTTCCCAAACCCATGGCCAGCGCAACTGCCAGACCAACGGTAATCAAAACGATCACGATCACGTGATTGAGCAGGTCAGTCTTGACCTCCAACTGACTGATCGCCACCGAGATGCTGATGATGATCACCAGGCCCTGGGCAATTCGCCCCAACCCGGAAGCGTAGTCCAGTCCTACGCCTTCTGCCGCTCCACGCACCAGCCCATTGGCCAGTTGCGCCAGTAATACACCCACCAGCAACACCAGCGCGGCGCCGAATACCTTAGGCAAATACAGCGCTAGCATATCCAGCGTAGCTGAAACTCTCTCAAGTCCAAGGGATTCTGCGGCAGAAACCAGAAAAATCAGCAGAACGAACCAATAGACGATTTTTCCGATCAATGTGGAGATCGGTACTTGCAGCCCGGCGCGGGACAGCAGCTTGGTCAGACCGGTGCCGCCCATCAGGCGATCCAGGCCGAGCTTGGCGAGCAACTTCGAAAGCAGCGTGTCCAGCAACTTGGCCACGACAAAGCCCAACAGCAGCACAACCAGTGCGCCGAACAGGTTCGGAATGAAGTTGGCAATCTTGGTCCATAACGCAGTCATTGCAGTGACGAGGCTCTGTGTCCAGAGATCAAGTTCCATATTCAATCAGCCTTATCAGCAGTGCGAGCGGTAGGTTTACGAAGACGGGACACCGGCGCGATGTGGGCCGATCCGTTATTCAGGGCGATCATCAGCGCGGGCAACCAACGGCCCAGCAGGCTGAACAGATCACCGGCGCCGACCTGGCGGTTGGCGGTTTTCAGTACGCGCCCCAGGCATGCATCGTCGTCCCGGGTCGACGGCGAGGCCTTGAGCATGTCACGCAAAGACTGTTCAAACGGATCGTGCATACGCACCTCTCGTGATGTCTGTGAAAGACGCGGTGAAATTTGCTCGGGTCACATGGCTCTCCATCAGACCCAGCGCAAACGTCGGTATAACCACCACTGCCCCAACGCCACCGAAACCACCAACAGGCACGCGATCAGGAAACCATACGGGCTCGCGGAAAATGGAATGCCGCCGACGTTGATGCCCAAAAGCCCGGTCAAAAAACTCATCGGCAAAAAGATCCCGGTGATGACGCCGAAGCGATACATCGTGCGATTCATGCGCACGCTCAATCGCCGGTCTTCGGCCTCCAACACAAGCCCCACGCGCTCTCGGGTCAATTCGAGCTCTTCAAGATAGCGGGTCAGGCTGTTGTTCAATTCGTTCCAGTAATCGCCATCATCCTCGACAAACCAGGGCAACTTGAGCCGTGTCAGCTGAGCAAAAATATCCCTCTGCGGAGCGAGAAAGCGCTTCAACGCAGCGGCCCGGCGACGGATCTGCAAGATCGCTCCGTGCTCCGGTGTATACCGTTCGTCGGTATCGAGCTTTTCTTCTTCCTCATCGACCACTTCCGAGAGGCAACTGACCAGATCCTGCACCTTGTTGGTCAGGTACTGCGCCATGTAGAGAATCAGCTCGGAGGCGGTTTTCGGTCCCTTGCCCAGCTCCAGTTGCACCAGCAGTTCTTCGGTGGCGCGCAGCGGCCGCAAACGCAAGGAAATGACCCGCTTCGCAGAACCGAAGATCCGTACCGAGACCATGTCTTCAGGCTCAGCCCCCGGATTGAGGTTGACTCCACGCAAAAATAGCAGCAGTTCGCTGTCGGAAAGCTGTAGAAGGCGCGGACGAGTATTCTCTTCCAGCAGCAGATCACAGCTGAATTCACTCAAACCGCTGGATTTGCGCAACCATGTCTGGGTTTGCGGGTGACTGCGATCCCAATGCAGCCACAGGCTTTCATGAGCCTGCAGCTGCAATTCATCAAGTTCAGTCCGGGCTATCGAACGCGCGCCGCCTTTACCGTCCAGCACCAGGGCGTGGACCAGCCCCCATTGCGCGTTTTCTTCCTCGAACATCCGCACTCCTTCAGTCAATCGGGGATTTTACTCAGGCATTTTCAGCGGGCTGGGCGAGATGATCACGCCGTTGTTATCCGCATAGATGTAGTGGCCGGGATGGAAGGTCACGCCAGCGAAAGTCACGGCCACGTTGAGGTCGCCGAGACCGCGCTTGTCGGTCTTCATCGGGTGGCTGGCCAGGGCCTGCACCCCCAGATCGGTTTGGGCGATGACGTCGACGTCACGAATGCAACCGTAGATCACCAGGCCTTCCCAGCCATTTTTGGCGGCTTTCTCGGCGATCATGTCGCCCAGTAGCGCGCGACGCAGGGAACCGCCTCCATCGACCACCAGCACCTTGCCGTTGCCCTTGAGTTCGGCTTGCTCCTTGACCAGAGAGTTGTCTTCGAAGCACTTGATGGTCACGATTTCGCCGCCGAAGGAATCGCGGCCGCCGAAATTGCTGAACATCGGTTCCAGCACCTGCACCAGCTCCGGGTAGGCGTCGCACAGGTCAGGCGTGAGGTAATGGTTCATCGAGAAACTCCTGTAATAAGGGAGACAGCACGAACATCACTGATGAATCAGTCATCGAAAATGACCAGAACAGCTCAATCCGTCATATCTTAGCCGCAAGCCGATCAGAGCGAAATGCCCTTGATAGAGCGTCCAGCTTAGATTGCCGTGGCCAGAACCGCTTTTTCACCGAGCAGCGGCGTTTGCTGATCCGCCAGCCAGCGAGCCACCAATGGCCAGACTTCAACCTGTGCAGCTTTGCTGACCAGCATTTCGACGTGACCGAAATTGTCGCCGAAGCCCTGCTCGCGCCCCAGATTGATGAATTGCTTGTGTTCGCAACCCACTTGGTCGAACAGCTTGCGGCATGCCCAGGCCGGATCCTGATGATCCCCCGCCGCGCTTACCACAAGCACCGGCAGCTTCACCTCGGCGAGCCCGGCCCACCAGTCCTTGTCGGCGTCGCCGAAGCGCCCGAACAAGCCATACCAGCGCATGCTTTCCAGGGCCAGGCCAATTGGCTCGTCCTCCGGGCCGCGCTTGAGTCGTGAACCGGACAACTGAGCAAAGCGCTTGAGAATGAAGCGCCCGCCCCACTCCACGGGTGGAATCTTCAGCGGCCAGTAGGTACGGCTGACCTGGGTGCCAAAAAACGCAGCGGAGGCCACCACCGGCTCGCCGATGTATTCACCGCCCAACGCCGCCGCCAGGGTAATGCCCCCCAGCGAATGGCCGATCCAGTGCGGAACCTGACCGCTTTGCTCACGCACGAACGCGCCAATCGCGGGCAGATCGTAACGCGCATAGTCAGCGACGCGATTCTTGCGATAGTCCTGGTTGCGCCGGGACAGGCCGTGACCGCGCATTTCCGCGATCCACACATCGAAGCCCAGGCGCGCCAGATGAGCACCCAGCCCCAGGCCTTTGGGGGAGAACCAGAAGCGTCGATTGGAAAAACTGCCATGCAACAGGATGACCGGCACGCCGCGTACGGCAGGCTCATCGGCCATGCCCAAACGGGTGACAGCCAGCTCGACACTCGGGTCCGGGCTGTTGGCCGGCTTCAAGCGATACACGTCTTCGCTCAGATCGCCACGCCGTTCGGCGCTGATCAGGGCGACAGGAAATAGGTTGCTGCTGCTTTGCATAATCTCTTGCACAAAAAAGGGCGGCATCCATATGGAGCCCGCCCTACTTGAATCTCAAAAAGACCGCCCCTTGCAGGGGCACAGCTTGCTGACGATGGCGATTTTGAAGACGCCATCGCGGGCAAGCCCTGCTCCTACAGTGAGCGGTCCGTTTACACAGGATCAGGCCGAAGCTTGACCTTCCGCCAGGAAGAACCAGGTTTCCAGCACGGAGTCCGGGTTCAACGAAACGCTTTCAATACCCTGCTCCATCAGCCACTTGGCCAGGTCTGGATGGTCCGAAGGCCCCTGACCGCAGATGCCGATGTATTTGCCGGCCTTGTTGCACGCAGCAATGGCATTGGCCAGCAGCTTCTTGACCGCAGGGTTACGCTCGTCGAACAAGTGCGCGATGATCCCGGAGTCACGGTCCAGGCCCAGGGTCAGCTGGGTCAGGTCGTTGGAGCCGATGGAGAAACCGTCGAAGAATTCAAGGAATTCTTCAGCCAGGATGGCGTTGGACGGCAACTCGCACATCATGATCACGCGCAGACCGTTGTCGCCACGGGCCAAGCCGTTTTCCGCCAGCAGGTCAACCACCTGGCTCGCTTCGCCCAGGGTGCGGACGAACGGCACCATGATCTCGACGTTGGTCAGGCCCATCTCGTTGCGCACACGCTTGAGAGCGCGGCATTCGAGTTCGAAGCAGTCACGGAACGATTCGCTGATGTAACGCGAGGCGCCACGGAAGCCCAGCATCGGGTTCTCTTCTTCAGGCTCGTAGAGCTTGCCGCCGATCAGGTTGGCGTATTCGTTGGACTTGAAGTCCGAGAGACGCACGATGACTTTCTTTGGATAGAACGCAGCGGCCAGTGTGCTGATGCCTTCGACCAGTTTCTCGACGTAGAAGCCGACCGGATCGTTGTAGCCAGCGATACGCTTGTCGACGCTTTCCTTGATGTCTGCAGGCAGGCCGTCGTAATTCAGCAGTGCCTTGGGGTGCACGCCGATCATGCGGTTGATGATGAACTCCAGGCGGGCCAGGCCTACACCGGCGTTCGGCAGTTGTGCGAAGTCGAAGGCGCGGTCAGGGTTGCCGACGTTCATCATGATCTTGAACGGCAGCTCCGGCATGGCGTCCACGGAGTTTTTCTTGATGTCGAAGCCCAGTTCGCCTTCGAAGATGAAGCCGGTATCGCCTTCCGCGCAGGAAACGGTTACGCCCTGGCCGTCTTTCAACAGCTGGGTGGCGTTGCCGCAACCCACCACGGCCGGGATGCCCAGCTCACGGGCGATGATCGCCGCGTGGCAGGTACGGCCGCCACGGTTGGTGACGATGGCGCTGGCGCGCTTCATGACCGGTTCCCAGTCCGGGTCGGTCATGTCGGACACCAGTACGTCGCCTGGCTGGACCTTGTCCATCTCGGACACGTCCTTGATGATGCGGACCTTGCCGGCGCCGATGCGCTGACCGATGGCACGGCCCTCAACCAGCACGGTGCCGGTTTCTTTCAGCAGGTAACGCTCCATGACGTTGGCCTGGGTGCGGCTCTTCACGGTTTCCGGACGGGCCTGCACGATGTACAGCTTGCCGTCGTCACCATCCTTGGCCCATTCGATGTCCATCGGGCACTGGTAGTGCTTCTCGATGATCATCGCTTGCTTGGCCAGCTCGCTGACTTCAGCGTCGGTCAGGCAGAAACGTGCGCGGTCAGCCTTGTCGACATCGACGGTCTTGACCGAACGACCGGCCTTGGCCTCGTCGCCGTAGATCATCTTGATGGCCTTGCTGCCCAGGTTGCGGCGCAGGATCGCCGGACGACCGGCGGCCAGCGTGCCTTTGTGAACGTAGAACTCATCCGGGTTCACTGCGCCTTGCACCACGGTTTCACCCAGGCCGTAGGCGCCGGTGATGAAGACCACGTCACGGAAGCCTGACTCGGTATCGAGGGTGAACATCACGCCGGCGGTGCCGGTTTCCGAGCGGACCATGCGCTGCACGCCGGCCGACAGGGCGACCAGTTTGTGGTCGAAGCCCTGGTGTACGCGGTAGGAAATGGCACGGTCGTTGAACAGCGAAGCGAACACCTCTTTGGCGGCGCGAATGACGTTTTCGACACCACGGATGTTCAGGAAGGTTTCCTGCTGGCCGGCGAAGGACGCGTCCGGCAAGTCTTCGGCGGTAGCCGAAGAACGCACGGCCACGGCCATGTCAGGGTTGCCGGCGGACAGCGTGGCGAACGCGGTGCGGATTTCGGCGTTCAGCTTCTCAGGGAATTCGGCTTCCATGATCCATTGACGGATCTGGGCGCCGGTCTTGGCCAGGGCGTTCACGTCGTCGACGTCCAGGGCATCGAGCGCATCATGAATCTGCTGGTTCAGGCCGCTCAGTTCCAGGAAATCACGATATGCCTGAGCGGTCGTGGCGAAGCCACCGGGCACCGATACGCCGGCACCAGCAAGGTTGCTGATCATCTCGCCCAGGGATGCGTTCTTGCCCCCCACATGCTCTACATCATGGACGCCGAGCTTATCGAGGGAAACTACGTACTCTACCAAGGTGATCTCTCCACTAACTGTGTTGGAAAAGCTCAGAAACCGGCTGCTTAAGTGAGCATTTGCCGGCTATATGGCCTGGACCTGGAAAATAAGTGAGAATGCGGGCCAACGGTGGCCGGCAAATCGCGCCTATCATATCCAAGATTCGTCACTAGCTTAAGGCCCAAGGTGCAAATGAAACGATCTGCTTTCTTTATCTCCGATGGCACGGGCATTACCGCCGAAACCCTCGGCCAGAGCCTCCTGGCGCAGTTCGAAAACATTACCTTCAGCAAAGTCACGCGGCCGTACATCGACAACGTGGACAAAGCGCGGGCCATGGTACAACAAATCAACAAAGCCGCCGAAACCGACGGCTTTCGTCCGATTATCTTCGACACCATCGTCAATCAGGACATTCGTGAGATCCTCGCGACTTCCAATGGTTTCATGATCGACATTTTCTCGACGTTCCTGGCGCCGCTTGAACAGGAACTGACCGAGCATTCTTCCTACACCGTGGGCAAGTCCCACTCCATCGGCGCCAACACCAATTACATGGAGCGTATCGAGGCCGTTAACTTCGCCCTCGACAACGACGACGGCGCCCGCACGCACTATTACGACAAGGCCGACCTGATACTAGTGGGCGTGTCGCGATGTGGTAAGACGCCGACGTGCCTGTACATGGCGATGCAATTCGGCATCCGCGCGGCCAACTACCCGCTGACCGAAGACGACATGGAGCGCCTGCAACTGCCGTCCGCCCTGCGCGCCCACCAACACAAGCTGTTCGGCCTGACCATCGACCCGGACCGCCTCACCGCCATCCGCAACGAGCGCAAGCCCAACAGCCGTTATTCGAGCTACGCTCAGTGCGAGTTCGAAGTACGCGAAGTGGAAAACCTGTTTCGCCGCGAGAACATCCCGCACATCAATTCCACGCATTTTTCGGTGGAAGAAATCTCCGCGAAGATTCTCGTGGAGAAAGGCGTCGAGCGGCGGTTCAAGTAACTCTCGGTTGCCTGCTCCGGCCTCATCGCCAGCTGGCTGGCTCCCACATTGGTACTGCGGTGAACACAAAAACACTGTGGGAGCCAGCCTGCTGGCGATTGAACGATAACGCGGCCTCCTAGATCACAAACAAATCCACAAACCGATTGACGGGCGTCGCCTCAAGCCGCGCCTGTTCCTTGCACAACTGAAAAATCTCTTCACTGCGCTGCCCGCTGAACCGTGTCAGCAAGTTCGCCCTGAACTTGTCCTCCAGCAACGGAATGCCTTCGACCCGGCGCCGACGATGGCCGATCGGGTACTCCACCACGACGTTCTCCGTGCTTGAACCATCCTTGAAAAACACCTGGACCGCGTTGGCAATGGAGCGCTTGTCGGCCTCCAGGTATTCACGGGTGAAACGCGGTTCCTCAACGATCACCATCTTGTCGCGCAACACATCGATGATCGGATGTGCCTTGTGGAAATCGTCTTCGTAATACTCGGCCACCAGCTTGCCGAAGGCCAACGGCACAGCGGTCATGTACTGGATGCAATGATCGCGGTCAGCGGCGTTGGCCAGCGGGCCGACCTTGGAAATGATGCGAATCGCCGATTCCTGGGTGGTGATCACGATCCTGTCGATTTCGTGCAGGCGATTGCGCACCTGCGGATGCAAGGTGACGGCTGCTTCACACGCCGTTTGCGCATGGAACTCGGCGGGGAAACTGATCTTGAACAACACGTTTTCCATCACATAACTGCCGTACGCCCGCGAGAAACTGAAGGCCCGTTTTTCCTCAGGCTTGAGCGCCAGATCGCTATTGGTGTGGCTGAACAAAACGTCGTAAAAACCCCACTGCCTGGCACTCAGGACGCCTGGAATGCCCATCTCGCCGCGCATCGCCATGTCTGCCAGGCGTACGCCGCGACTCGACGCATCACCCGCCGCCCAGGATTTACGCGAACCGGCATTCGGCGCATGCCGGTAGGTACGCAGTGCCTGGCCGTCGGCAAAGGCGTGTGACAACGCCGACAACAACTGTTCGCGATTGGCCCCCATCAATTTGGCGGTGACCGCGGTGGAGGCGACTTTCACCAGAATGACGTGATCGAGACCGACACGGTTGAATGAGTTTTCCAGGGCGATTACGCCTTGAATCTCGTGGGCCAGGATCATCGATTCAAGCACAGTGCGTACGGTCAGCGGCGCTTCGCCATTGGCCAGGCGCTTTTGTGATAAATGGTCAGCCACCGCAAGAATCCCGCCGAGGTTGTCCGACGGATGCCCCCATTCCGCCGCAAGCCAGGTGTCGTTGTAATCGAGCCAGCGCACGATGCAGCCGATATCCCACGCCGCCTTCACCGGATCGAGCCGATAACTGGTGCCCGGCACACGGGCACCGAACGGCACGACGGTGCCTTCAACCACAGGCCCCAGATGCTTGGTGCACTCGGGAAAACGCAAGGCCAGCAGACCGCAACCCAAGGTGTCGATCAGGCAGTTGCGGGCGGTATCCAGCGCTTCTTCGGATTCGATCTTGTAGTCGAGAACGTAATCGGCAATGTCCTGCAGGACCTTGTCGTACTCAGGGCGGTTGTTCAGGTCGACGTTGGCACTCATGTTCGATTCACTCTAGCGGTGGTTCGTTGATGGGACGTCGGTTCAGGGCTGACTTTTCTTTTTGTCGAAACGTGAACCTCTGTAGGAGCCAAGCTTGCTCGCGATAGCGGTGCATCAGGCAACACTGATGTTGAATGTTATGGCCTCATCGCGAGCAAGCTCGGCTCCTACAGGGTATGTGTGAGTTAGAACGAATCGCCGGGAATACGGACAAACCCTTCCATCAACACCCGCGCACTGCGGCTCATGATCGCTTTGTTCACCGTCCATTCACCGTTGACCTGGCTGGCTTCGGCGCCGACACGCAAGGTGCCCGACGGATGACCGAAGCGCACCGCGTTGCGTTCGATACCGCCCGCCGCGAGGTTAACCAGGGTGCCGGTAATCGCTGCCGCCGTGCCAATGGCGACTGCCGCCGTGCCCATCATTGCGTGGTGCAGTTTGCCCATGGACAGCGCACGCACCAACAGATCGACATCGCCTGCCGCAATCGCTTTGCCGCTGGACGAAACATAGTCCGCCGGCTTGGCCACGAAGGCCACTTTCGGCGTGTGCTGCCGCTTGGCCGCTTCGTCGACGTTGGCGATCAGGCCCATGCGCAATGCGCCATAAGCGCGGATGGTTTCGAACATCAGCAAGGCTTTCGGATCACCGTTGATCGCGCCTTGCAGCTCGGTGCCCTTGTAGCCGATGTCTTCGGCGTTGACGAAAATCGTCGGGATGCCGGCGTTGATCATGGTCGCCTTGAACGTACCTACACCGGGTACTTCGAGGTCGTCCACCAGGTTGCCGGTAGGGAACATCGAACCGCCAGCGCCCTCTTCGTCCGCTGCCGGATCGAGGAATTCGATCTGCACTTCCGCCGCCGGAAAGGTCACGCCGTCGAGTTCGAAATCGCCGGTTTCCTGCACTTCACCATCGGTGATCGGCACATGAGCGATGATGGTCTTGCCGATGTTGGCCTGCCATACGCGAACCACGGCAACGCCGTTGTGCGGAATGCGGCTGGCATCGACCAGACCGTTGCTGACCGCGAACGAACCGACCGCTGCCGACAGGTTGCCGCAGTTGCCGCTCCAGTCCACGAATGGCTTGTCGATGGAGACTTGACCGAACAGGTAGTCGACATCGTGATCAGCCTTGGTGCTTTTCGACAGGATCACGGTTTTGCTGGTGCTGGAGGTGGCGCCGCCCATGCCGTCGATTTGCTTGTCGTACGGGTCGGGGCTGCCGATCACCCGCAGCAGCAACGCATCGCGGGCCGGGCCTGGAACCTGGGCCGCTTCAGGCAAATCCTTCAGGCTGAAAAACACGCCTTTGCTGGTGCCGCCGCGCATGTAGGTCGCGGGAATCTTGATTTGCGGTGCATGAGCCATGGTGTTGCTTACTCCTTAGCTTGAAAACGGACACGGGACTCAAAGTCCCGTGTCGGTACAGCCTGTGTTAGACGGCTACTGCCGACTCTTCGAGGAAGTCCTGGGCGAAGCGTTGCAACACGCCGCCCGCCTCGTAGATCGACACTTCTTCGGCGGTGTCCAGACGGCAAGTCACCGGCACATCGACGCGCTCGCCATTCTTGCGATGGATCACCAGCGTCAGCTCGGCGCGTGGCGTGCGATCGCCAATCACGTCATAGGTTTCGCTGCCGTCGATGGCCAGGGTGTGGCGGTTGGTGCCAGGCTTGAACTCCAGCGGCAACACGCCCATGCCCACCAGATTGGTGCGGTGGATGCGCTCGAAACCTTCGGCGGCAATCGCTTCGACACCGGCCAGGCGCACGCCCTTCGCCGCCCAGTCACGGGACGAACCCTGACCGTAGTCGGCACCGGCAATGATGATCAGCGGCTGCTTGCGATCCATGTAGGTTTCAATCGCTTCCCACATGCGCATCACCTTGCCTTCCGGCTCGACGCGGGCCAGCGACCCCTGCTTGACCTTGCCGTTTTCCACAACCATTTCGTTGAACAGTTTCGGGTTGGCGAACGTGGCCCGCTGCGCGGTCAGGTGGTCGCCACGGTGCGTTGCGTAAGAGTTGAAGTCCTCCTCCGGCAGGCCCATTTTTGCCAGGTATTCGCCGGCGGCGCTGTCGAGCATGATGGCGTTGGAAGGCGACAGGTGATCGGTGGTGATGTTGTCCGGCAGCACCGCCAGCGGACGCATGCCCTTGAGCGGACGCGCGCCGGCCAGTGCGCCTTCCCAGTACGGCGGACGACGGATGTAGGTGCTCATTTCGCGCCACTCGTACAACGGCGCGACTTTCGGGCCGGTGTCTTCGTGGATGGCGAACATCGGGATGTAGACCTGACGGAACTGTTCCGGCTTCACCGAGGCTTTCACCACGGCGTCGATTTCTTCGTCGCTCGGCCAGATATCCTTGAGGCGGATTTCCTTGCCGTCGACCACGCCCAGCACGTCCTTCTCGATGTCGAAACGGATGGTGCCGGCAATCGCATACGCAACCACCAACGGCGGCGAAGCGAGAAATGCCTGCTTGGCGTACGGGTGAATCCGACCGTCGAAGTTACGGTTGCCGGACAACACTGCCGTGGCGTACAGATCGCGATCGATGATCTCTTGCTGGATCACCGGGTCCAGTGCACCGGACATACCGTTGCAGGTGGTGCAAGCGAAGGCCACGACGCCAAACCCGAGTTGTTCCAGCTCCTCGGTCAGACCGGCTTCGTCGAGGTACAGGGCCACGGTTTTCGAACCCGGCGCCAGGGACGACTTGACCCACGGCTTGCGGGTCAAACCGAGCTTGTTGGCGTTGCGCGCCAGCAGGCCAGCGGCGATCACGTTGCGCGGGTTACTGGTGTTGGTGCAGCTGGTGATGGCGGCGATGATCACCGCGCCGTCCGGCATCTGGCCTGGCACATCCTCCCATTTACCGGAGATGCCTTTGGCGGCCAGGTCCGACACCGCCACCCGGGCGTGCGGGTTGCTCGGGCCGGCCATGTTGCGCACCACTGAGGACAGGTCGAAAGTCAGGCCGCGCTCATATTGCGCGCCTTTGAGGCTGTCGGCCCACAGGCCGGTGGTCTTGGCGTAGTTCTCGACCAACTGCACCTGCTCGTCTTCACGACCGGTGAGTTTGAGGTAGTCGATGGTCTGCTGGTCGATGTAGAACATCGCCGCCGTGGCGCCGTACTCCGGGGCCATGTTGGAGATGGTCGCGCGGTCGCCGAGGGTCAGCGCGGAAGCGCCTTCACCGAAGAACTCCAGCCAGGCACCGACCACTTTTTGCTTGCGCAGGAACTCGGTCAGCGCCAGCACCATATCGGTCGCGGTGATGCCCGGTTGCAGTTTGCCCGTGAGTTCGACGCCAACGCTTTCCGGCAGACGCATCCACGATGCGCGGCCGAGCATCACGCTCTCGGCTTCGAGGCCACCGACACCGATGGCGATCACGCCCAGCGCATCGACATGCGGGGTGTGGCTGTCAGTGCCGACGCAGGTATCAGGGAACGCAACGCCGTCACGCACCTGGATCACCGGAGACATTTTCTCCAGGTTGATCTGGTGCATGATGCCGTTGCCCGGCGGGATCACGTCGACGTTCTTGAACGCCTTCTTGGTCCAGTTGATGAAGTGGAAACGGTCTTCGTTGCGACGGTCTTCGATGGCGCGGTTCTTCTCGAACGCCTCTGGATCGAAGCCACCACGTTCGACGGCCAGGGAGTGGTCGACGATCAGTTGCGTCGGCACCACCGGATTGACTTGCGCCGGGTCGCCGCCTTGCAGGGCGATGGCGTCACGCAGGCCGGCGAGGTCGACCAGGGCGGTCTGGCCGAGGATGTCGTGGCACACCACACGGGCCGGGAACCACGGGAAATCGAGGTCGCGCTTGCGTTCGATGAATTGCTTGAGCGATTCGGTGAGCGTGGCCGGATCGCAGCGACGCACAAGGTTTTCCGCCAGCACTCGAGAGGTGTAAGGCAGGGTGTCGTAGGCGCCGGGAGCAATGGCCTCGACTGCCGCGCGGACGTCGAAGTAATCCAGTTTGCTGCCGGGCAGCGATTTGCGGAATTTCGTGTTCATCGTCAGGACTCGGTCACGGTAAATACAAAGGGTGGGGCTGGCGCCGGATTCGAAATCAACACAATCCACTGTGGGAGCGGGCTTGCCCGCGATTGCGGTGGGTCAGCCGACACATGTGTCGAATGTGACTCCGTCATCGCGGGCAAGCCCGCTCCCACAGGGATCTACGCTGTATCCAGATCCCTGCAACAGCCTCCACCATTCAGCGTTGTTCGATTGGCACGAACTTGCGCTGTTCGACGCCGGTGTACTCGGCGCTCGGGCGGATGATGCGGTTGTTGGCGCGTTGTTCGTACACGTGGGCCGCCCAGCCGGTCAGGCGCGAGCAGACGAAAATCGGAGTGAACAACTTGGTTGGAATGCCCATGAAGTGGTACGCCGAGGCATGGTAGAAGTCGGCGTTCGGGAACAGCTTCTTCTGTTCCCACATGGTGGCGTCGATGGCCTCGGACACCGGGAACAACACCTTGTCGCCCACTTCGTCGGCGAGTTTTTTCGACCAGCCCTTGATCACCTCGTTGCGCGGATCGTTGTCCTTATAGATCGCGTGACCGAAGCCCATGATCTTGTCCTTGCGCGCCAGCATGCCGAGGGTGCCCTCGACCGCCTCTTCCGGCGACGAGAAGCGCTCGATCATTTCCATCGCCGCTTCGTTGGCACCGCCGTGCAGCGGGCCGCGTAGCGAACCGATGGCCGCGGTAATGCACGAATACAGGTCCGACAAGGTGGAGGCGCAAACCCGTGCGGTGAAGGTCGAGGCGTTGAACTCGTGCTCGGCGTAGAGGATCAGCGAAACGTTCATCACCTTGACGTGCAGCTCGCTTGGCTTCTTGCCGTGCAGCAGGTGCAGGAAGTGGCCGCCGATGGACTGTTCGTCGCTCACGCAATCGATGCGCTTGCCTTCGTGGCTGAAGCGATACCAGTAGGTCATGATCGCCGGGAATGCCGCCAGCAGTCGGTCGGTCTTGTCGTGTTGCTCGGAGAAATTGTTCTCCGGCTCGAGGTTGCCCAGGAACGAGCAACCGGTACGCATCACGTCCATCGGGTGGGCGTCGGCGGGGATGCGCTCGAGCACTTCTTTCAGCGCTTGCGGCAGGTCGCGCAGCTTGCTCAGCTTGGCGATGTAGGCGCTCAGCTGCGCCTTATTCGGCAGTTCGCCGTACAGCAGCAGGTAAGCGACTTCTTCGAACTGTGCGTCAGCCGCCAGTTCACGAACGTCATAACCACGATAGGTCAGACCGGCACCCGACTGGCCCACGGTGGACAGTGCGGTTTGCCCGGCAACCTGGCCACGGAGCCCGGCGCCACTGAGTACTTTTGCTTCGGCCATTTCTGTCTCCAATATTCTTGAATTTGTCAGAGAAAACTTATCTCGCTTCCTGTAGGAGCGAGCCTGCTCGCGATGCGGGGTATCAGGCTTCCCGCGTCAACATTGGCGTCCATCGCGAGCAAGCTTCGCTCCTACAGGGCGTTCTTTACTTCTTCGCCGCAAACAACGCATCGAGCTTCTGCTCGAAGGTGTGGTAGTCGATGCGATCGTAAAGCTCCATGCGAGTCTGCATGGTGTCGATGACGTTCTGTTGCGTGCCGTCGCGGCGGATCGCGGTGTAGACGTTTTCTGCCGCCTTGTTCATGGCACGGAAAGCCGACAGCGGGTACAGCACCAGCGAAACGTCGGCAGCGGCCAGTTGTTCGGTGGTGTACAGCGGTGTCGCGCCGAATTCGGTGATGTTGGCCAGGATCGGTGCTTTCACGCGGTTGGCGAACAACTTGTACATCTCAAGTTCAGTGATGGCTTCCGGGAAGACCATGTCGGCACCGGCCTCGATGCACGCGGCGGCGCGATCCAGGGCAGACTCCAGGCCTTCCACCGCCAGGGCGTCGGTTCGGGCCATGATCACAAAGCTGTCATCGGTGCGGGCATCGACGGCGGCTTTGATACGGTCAACCATTTCCTGCTGGCTCACGATCTCTTTATTAGGACGGTGACCACAACGCTTGGCGCCGACCTGGTCTTCGATGTGAATCGCCGCCGCGCCGAACTTGATCATCGACTTCACGGTACGGGCGACGTTGAAGGCCGAGGAACCGAAACCGGTGTCCACGTCCACCAGCAGCGGCAAGTCGCAGACATCCGTGATGCGGCGCACGTCGGTCAGCACGTCATCCAGGCCGGTGATGCCCAGGTCCGGAACACCGAGGGAGCCAGCAGCCACCCCGCCACCGGAGAGGTAGATCGCCTTGAAACCGGCGCGCTTGGCCAGCAACGCGTGGTTGGCATTGATGGCGCCGACCACTTGCAATGGATGCTCGCTGGCGACCGCATCGCGGAAACGCTGGCCTGGAGTGCTCTTGTTGGAACTCATGACTCACCTCGTTTGGCTGTCGGGTTAACGCCGTCCTGGTAATGACGGGCGATGTTGCGTTTGGAGGCGCCGATGTGGCGGCGCATCAACAACTCGGCCAGCTCACCGTCACGGTCGGCGATGGCATCGAGAATTCGGTGGTGTTCGGCAAAGGCCTGGTGCGGGCGATTGGGCGTGGTGGAAAACTGGATGCGGTACATACGCACCAGTTGATACAGCTCGCCGCAAAGCATTTGCGTCAAGGTGCGGTTGCCGCTGCCCTGGATGATCCGGTAGTGGAAGTCGAAATCGCCTTCCTGCTGGTAGTAACCGCGGCCGGCCTGGAATGCCTCATCGCGCTCGTGGGTTTCGAGGACGCGACGCAGCTCGTCGATTTCTTCGACGCTCATGCGCTCGGCCGCCAGACGACAGGCCATGCCTTCGAGGGACTCGCGAATTTCGTAAAGCTCGATCAACTCGGCATGGTTGAGCGACACCACCCGTGCGCCGACGTGCGGCACGCGCACCAGCAGGCGCTGGCCTTCCAGGCGGTGGATAGCCTCGCGCAGCGGGCCTCGGCTGATGCCATAGGTACGGGCCAGCTCCGGCTCGGAGATTTTGCTGCCCGGAGCGATTTCGCCCTTGACGATGGCCGCCTGGATACGGCGGAAGACGTTCTCGGAAAGCGTCTCCGAATCGTCTTGGGTAGAAACCGGGGGATCGAGTTGATCCAACATATTGTCGACACCTTGAAAGCCAATGCCGCAAAAACTAACGAATACGCAGGGCTTAGTCAAAGGATAAATAGATATTGTCGACAATCGTCTAATAACCGCTTTGTTTTATGATCGTTCCTGCGCTCTGCGCAGGAATGCCGCCTGGAACGCTCCGAGTTCCCCAGCGACGCCGGGCTCGAGTCCTGACGCGGAGCGTCACTGGATGCGTTTCCACGCAGAGCGTCGGAACGATCAACAATGCGGCGCCCTCTGTTTATAGCCACCGGCCAGCGCTGGCGCCAACAAACCACCGTGCTAGAATGCCGCCCGCATTTGTTTGTCACATCTGCACGGTCTGTCATAAAACACTGATAGGCATACGAAGGAGCTTGCGCAGCAATGCCAGGGTCTTGAATCGAAGTACGGCCCGCTGCGCACCAGGATTTATGAGACTCAAACCCTTTTCCACCCTCCTTTTTATTCTTTGCCTGCCGGGTTTTGCCGCGGCGGGGGAAAAGACTGTGTACGGCCTCAATGAGTACGCTTCCCTGGGCGGTATCGACCTGGAAGTGGCCGCCAAACTCGACACCGGGGCGAAGACCGCCTCCCTGAGTGCCCGCGACATCAAGCGCTTCAAGCGCAACGGTGAATCCTGGGTGCGCTTCTACCTGGCCATCGATGCCGCCCATTCACACCCGATCGAACGACCGCTGGCCCGTGTCAGCAAGATCAAGCGCCGAGCCGGTGACTACGATCCTGAAGAAGGCAAGAAGTACACCGCCCGTCCGGTGATCGAGCTGGATATCTGCATGGGCTCGGCTTTACGCAGTATCGAAGTGAACCTAACGGACCGAAGTGCCTTCCAATACCCGCTCCTGATCGGCTCCGAAGCGCTCAAACGCTTCGATGCGCTGGTCGACCCCAGTCTTAAATACGCTGCCGGCAAACCCGCCTGCGCTACCGACGCTCATACCGCAGAGTAATTCCAATGCGCTCTCTTACCCTTCATCTGAAAATGCTGATCGCCATCCTGGTGGTGTTGGGCATTTCAGTTACGGCCTATCAGATCTTCGTGCTCGGCATTCCCGTCACCGAGGACGCCACCGACGACTTGTGGAACATCGACGCCAAGGTCGAGTTCGTCGCCAGTGCCAAGGACCCGGTCAAGATCCAGATGTTCGTGCCGCCGCTGAGCCGTGACTATGTCAGCCTCAACGAGAGCTTCATCTCCAACAACTACGGCGTGGCCGTGAACCGCGTTGACGGCAACCGCAAGGTGACCTGGTCGGCGCGCCGGGCCAAGGGCAACCAGACGCTGTATTACCGCTTGGTGCTGACCAAGCGCTACACCGCTGAAAAAGCCAAGATCAAAGGCCCGACCTTCCGCGACAGCATCGCCATCGAAGGCCCTGAAAAAATCGCTGCCGAAGCCTTGCTCGCGCCGATCCGCCAGCATTCGGCCGACGTCGAGACCTTCATCAGCGAAGCCATCAAGCGGGTCAACAACAGCAACGACGACAACGCCAAGATGCTCCTGGCCGGCGACCCGACCCCGGCGCACAAGGCGAAGATCGTCGAACTGCTGTTGTCCATCGCCCACGTCCCGGTGGAAAAGGTCCACACCGTCCGTCTGGTGGCCGACCAACCACAGACACCGGAACTCTGGTTGCGCAGCTTCAACGGCACCGACTGGCTGTATTTCAACCCGGAGACCGGCGAACAGGGTCTGCCGACCGACCGCCTGCTGTGGTGGACCGGCGATGAAAACCTGATCACTGTCGATGGCGGCAAGAAAGCCACTGTCACTTTCAGCATGAACAACAGCGAAATGAACGCCATTCGCCTGGCCAAGCTGACGGATGAAAACACCGACGCCAACTTCCTCGAATACTCGCTGTACGGCCTGCCGCTGCAAACCCAGCAGACGTTCATGATCATGGTGATGATCCCGATTGGCGTGCTGGTGATCCTGGTCCTGCGCAACCTGATCGGCATCCAGACACTGGGCACGTTCACGCCGGTGCTGATTGCCCTGGCCTTCCGCGAAACCCAGCTCGGCTTCGGCATCGTGCTGTTTACCATCATCACGGCGCTGGGGCTGTCGCTACGCTCCTACCTCGAACACCTCAAGCTGCAAATGCTGCCAAGGCTTTCGGTAGTGCTGACCTTTGTCGTGGTGTTGATCGCAGCCATCAGTTTGTTCAGCCACAAACTCGGTCTGGAACGCGGGCTTTCGGTTGCACTGTTCCCGATGGTGATTCTGACCATGACCATCGAACGCCTGTCGATCACCTGGGAAGAGCGCGGCGGTGGCCATGCCATGAAAGTGGCGATCGGCACCCTGTTCGCCGCCTCCCTGGCGCACCTGATCATGAGCGTGCCGGAACTGGTGTACTTCGTGTTCACCTTCCCGGCGGTCCTGCTGATTCTGGTGGGCTTCATGCTGGCGATGGGTCGCTATCGCGGGTATCGCCTGACCGAACTGGTGCGTTTCAAGGCTTTCCTGAAAAAGGCTGACGCTTGATGTTCGGCTTCTGGAAAACCTGGAAGGCCCTGGAAGCCCGGGGCATCATGGGCATCAATCGGCGTAACGCCGACTACGTGCTCAAGTACAACAAGCGCAGCCTGTACCCGATCGTCGATGACAAGATCATCACCAAGGAGCGCGCCATCGCCGCCGGCATCCATGTGCCGGAACTGTATGGCGTGATCTCCACGGAGAAGGAAATCGACAAGCTCGGCGAGATCATCGGTGGGCGCAACGACTTCGTGATCAAACCGGCCCAGGGTGCCGGCGGCGATGGCATCATCGTGGTAGCCGACCGTTTCGAGGGTCGCTATCGCACGGTGTCGGGCAAGATCGTTGCCCACGAAGAGCTTGAGCACCATATCTCCAGCATCCTCACCGGTCTGTATTCGCTGGGTGGCCACCGTGACCGGGCGCTGATCGAATACCGGGTGATCCCGGACCAGATTTTCAAGAGCATCAGCTACGAAGGCGTGCCGGATATCCGCATTATCGTGCTGATGGGTTACCCGGTGATGGCCATGCTGCGCCTGCCGACCCGTCAGTCCGGCGGCAAGGCCAACCTGCACCAGGGTGCCATCGGCGTCGGCGTCGACCTCGCCACCGGCTTGACCCTGCGCGGCACCTGGCTGAACAACATCATCGCCAAGCACCCGGACACCACCAACGCGGTGGATGGCGTGCAACTGCCCTACTGGGACGGTTTCATGAAGCTCGCCGCCGGTTGCTATGAATTGTGTGGGCTGGGTTACATCGGTGTCGACATGGTGCTGGACCAGGAAAAGGGCCCGCTGATTCTGGAGCTCAATGCCCGGCCGGGCCTGAACATTCAGATTGCCAACGATTGCGGGCTGACGTTGCGTACTCATGCCGTCGAGGCACGACTGGAAGAGTTGAAGGCCCGCGGCGCGACTGAAACCGTCGAAGAGCGGGTGGCGTACGTGCAGGAGATGTTTGGGCATATTCCGCCGGTCGAGGGCTGATCCTGATCTGATCGTTCCCACGCTCTGCGTGGGAATGCCTCAATGGACGCTCTGCGTCCGCTTTGGGACGCGGAGCGTCCCGGGCTGCATTCCCACGCAGAGCGTGGGAACGATCGACGAAAGCACTCAACCTGCCAATCCCCGACATCCCTCTAGGAGCAAATCCCCGAGGGGACTACAATCGCCACCCCGCCTCGATGGCTGATCCAACCCGCCCATGCTGACCTGCTCCGTACACCCGCTGCCCTATCGCGCCAACCCCGCCGAGTACTTCGCGGCCATTCGTCATGCCCCTGGCGCCGTGCTGCTCGACAGCGGCCGCCCCAACGCCGACCGTGGCCGCTTCGACTTGCTCAGCGCCTGGCCGCTGGAACAACTCACGGTTTCGCCTGACGAAAATGGCGGCGATTTCCTGCAACGCCTTCGCGACAATCTGACACGACTGGGTGAAGCACAGGTTCCCCATGAGCTGCCGTTCGCCGGTGGCCTGATCGGCTACCTCAGCTATGACTTCGGCCGCCATCTGGAGAATCTCCCCAGCCAGGCACGGGACGACCTGCAATTGCCGGACGCGCGTTTCGGTTTATACGACTGGGCGCTGATCAGCGATCACCAGCAGATGACCAGCCAGCTGGTGTTCCACCCGACATTGGCCGACAGCGAACGTCAGCGCCTGATCCAGCTGTTCAGCCACCCCGCCGGCGAAACAGTCCTGCCATTCAAATTGCAATCGCCGATGAATGCCGATCTGAGTGCCGATCAGTATCGCCAGGCCATCGAGCGTATTGAGCAATACATCCAGGCCGGCGACTGCTATCAAGTCAACTTCGCCCAGCGTTTTCGCGCGCCTTGCGCGGGTGATCCATGGGCGGCCTATAACGCATTGCGGCTGGCGTGCCCGACACCCTTTTCCGGGTTCCAGAGCCTGCCCGACGGTGGCGCCGTGCTCAGCCTGTCACCGGAGCGGTTCGTCAAAGTCAGCAAGGGCCATGTCGAAACCCGCCCCATCAAAGGCACACGCCCGCGCGGCCTGACGCCCGCCGAAGATGCGGCAAACGCTGCCGAACTGCTGGCCAGCCCCAAGGACCGCGCAGAGAACCTGATGATCGTCGATTTGCTGCGCAACGACCTGGGCCGCACCTGCCGCACCGGTTCGGTCTCGGTGCCGGAACTGTTCAGCCTGGAAAGCTACCCGAACGTGCATCACCTGGTGAGCAGCGTGACCGGAGAATTGGCGGATGATCGCGATGCGCTGGACCTGATCGCCGGCAGCTTCCCTGGTGGTTCGATTACCGGCGCGCCGAAAATCCGTGCGATGCAGATCATCGATGAGCTGGAGCCCACCCGGCGCGGGCTGTATTGCGGTTCTTTGCTGTACCTGGACGTGCGCGGTGAAATGGACAGTTCCATCGCCATTCGCAGCCTGTTGGTCAAGGATGGGCAGGTGTGTTGCTGGGGCGGTGGCGGAATCGTCGCGGACTCCGAGTGGCAGGCCGAGTATCAGGAATCGATCACCAAGGTGAAGGTCCTGCTCGATACCCTGCAGAACCTATAGCCTTTTGTGGCGAGGGAGCTTGCTCCCGCTGGGGTGCGAAGCACCCCCAAACCAGACACCGCCCACAGTCAGATAGAAGGCATGACCGGGTTGCGATTGCTGCGCAGCCGAGCGGGAGCAAGCTCCCTCGCCACAGGTGATGTTTACAAACTCAAGGTACGGTTGGAAGCCTTGATGAACTCCTGCTTCAGTTCCTCAAACGTATGCACCGCCGGGAACTGCGGGAACTCTGCAATGACGTTATCCGGCGCGTGGAACAGAATCCCCGCATCCGCTTCGCCCAGCATCGTGGTGTCGTTGTAGGAATCCCCCGCCGCAATCACTCGGTAGTAAAGGCTCTTGAACGCCAGGACTGACTGACGCTTGGGATCTTTCTGACGCAACTGATAGCTCGTCACCCGCCCACTGTCATCGGTGATCAGACGATGGCAGAGCAAGGTCGGAAAGCCCAACTGACGCATCAGCGGTTGGGAGAATTCGTAGAAGGTGTCCGACAGGATCACCACCTGAAAGCGTTCGCGCAGCCAATCGACGAACTCGATGGCGCCGTCCAGCGGCTTGAGGGTGGCGATCACTTCCTGAATATCCGAAAGCTTCAGGCCGTGCTCGTCGAGAATCCGCAGGCGCTGTTTCATCAGCACGTCATAGTCGGGAATGTCCCGAGTGGTGGCCCTGAGGGATTCGATCCCGGTTTTTTCGGCGAAGGCGATCCAGATTTCCGGAACCAGCACACCTTCAAGATCCAGACAGGCAATTTCCACAAGACACTCCCATTTGTATTGTTTATTGGTCGAGCGAGCTAAAAGACTGCCGAACTCTAGCGATTCCGCCCCCACCGCGCAACGCAGAGGACGCCCCGACCGACGCCGCTTTTTGTTACCATCGGCCCCATATAGAGCGCCCAGCGCCACCGACCTGTAGGAAGCCGCCCTGATGAGCCCAACGTTCGACGTCGTGGAACTCGCCACGACCTATGCCAACAAATCCGCCCAGGACATCCTGAAACTCGCGTTCGCCGAGTTCGGCGATGACTTGTGGATATCTTTCAGCGGTGCCGAGGATGTGGTGCTGGTGGACATGGCCTGGAAGCTGAACAAGAACGTCAAGGTGTTCAGCCTCGACACCGGCCGCCTGCATCCCGAGACGTACCGTTTCATCGATCAGGTGCGCGAGCACTACAAGATCGACATCGAACTGGTGTCACCGGACTACACCAGGCTCGAACCGTTCGTGAAAGAAAAAGGCCTGTTCAGTTTCTACAAGGACGGTCATGGCGAATGCTGTGGCATCCGCAAGATCGAGCCGCTGCGTCGTAAACTCTCCGGCGTGAAAGCCTGGGCCACCGGCCAGCGTCGCGACCAGAGCCCCGGTACCCGCAGCGCTGTTGCGGTGATGGAGATCGACACCGCGTTCTCCACCCCGGAACGCACCTTGTACAAATTCAACCCGCTGGCACAAATGTCCAGCGAAGAAATCTGGGGTTACATCCGCATGCTGGAATTGCCCTACAACAGCCTGCATGAACGCGGCTTCATCAGTATCGGCTGCGAGCCCTGCACTCGTCCGGTGCTGCCGAACCAGCACGAGCGCGAAGGCCGCTGGTGGTGGGAAGAAGCCACCCAGAAAGAATGCGGGCTGCATGCCGGCAACATCATCAGCAAATCCAACACATAAACCACTGTAGGAGCGAGCCTGCTCCGGGCGGCGTTCCGACGATGGTCGTCAACGATAACGCGGGGTGACTGATACCCCGATGCGTTCTCGGGTTCATCCCGAGCAGGCTCGCTCCTACAGGACGCATGACCCTCTCAACAAATGTGTACACACGAATGTCACCATCGGTGCCATTTATGTGTGCACTTTTCTTTTAAACGCCCCCTAAAGTTACATTTCTGCTGGTGCATGACGGCGTCAGCCCTGCGCAGAAATTCCCTTCCTGAAATAAATACCTGTTCAAACGGTCAATTTATATCGACGATTTTTCAGTGACTTGGCGAAAAGCCATAACAAAACGAAATGAACAACGGAGTTCATAGAACGTAAGGCTGGCATGGATCTCGCTTAAGTGCATGCATGTTTTGTATACAATACATTCAAAACATACACACACTTTAGATCCGCAAGCCTGAAGCGCCCTATCCCGTACAGGCTGCAGATGCCCCGTAACCAATGATATTCGCTACACCGCGACGAAGATTTGTCGAGCCATGCGCTCATGCACAGTCATCGCGGCGTCGAGCATCAGGAGCCTGCCGGAATGCCTACAAGTCTTTCAAACAACAAACTTGCGCTGGATCTGCCCTCCTCCCACACCCCACCAACCGCTGTCGATCAGTTCCTTGATTCCTCTGTGGTGCTCAGTCCTCGCCTGCACAACAAAGATCTCGCGCCGACCAAAGCCGAAGGCCGGCGCTGGGGTCGCTACAGCATCTTCGCGTTGTGGACCAACGACGTGCACAACATCGCCAACTACTCGTTTGCTATCGGTCTTTATGCGTTAGGCCTTGGCGCTTGGCAGATTCTCCTGTCCCTGGGGATCGGCGCAGCGCTGGTGTATTTCTTCATGAACCTGTCTGGCTACATGGGCCAGAAAACCGGTGTGCCGTTTCCGGTCATCAGCCGGATCAGCTTCGGCATACACGGGGCGCAAATTCCTGCGTTGATCCGCGCGGTCATCGCCATCGCCTGGTTCGGCATTCAGACGTACCTGGCCTCGGTGGTCTTTCGCGTCTTGCTGACGGCGATCCACCCCGGCTTCGCCGACTACGACCACGACTCGATTCTCGGCCTGTCGACCCTGGGCTGGGTCTGCTTCGTGGCGATCTGGTTCGTGCAGTTGGCGATCCTCGCCTACGGCATGGAAATGGTGCGGCGCTATGAGGCGTTTGCCGGACCGGTGATTCTGCTGACCGTCGCCGCCCTCGCCGGCTGGATGTACGTTCAGGCCGACGCAACCATCGCCTGGTCAATTCGCGAACCGCTGAGCGGTGGCGAGATGTGGCGCAACATCTTTGCCGGTGGTGCGCTGTGGCTGGCGATCTACGGCACGCTGATCCTGAACTTCTGCGACTTCGCCCGTTCGTCGCCGTGTCGCAAAACCATCAAGGTCGGAAATTTCTGGGGCCTGCCGGTCAATATTCTGGTGTTCGCCGCCATTACTGTCCTGCTGTGCGGCGCTCAATTTCAGATCAATGGCCACATCATTGAAAGTCCTACAGAGATTATCGCCTCGATCCCCAACACGTTCTTCCTGGTCCTCGGCTGCCTGGCATTCCTGATCGTCACCGTGGCGGTGAATATCATGGCCAACTTCGTTGCCCCGGCGTTCGTGCTCAGTAATCTGGCGCCGAAGTACCTGACGTTCCGTCGTGCCGGCCTCATCAGCGCGGCCATCGCCGTGCTGATCCTGCCGTGGAACCTCTATAACAGCCCGCTGGTGATCGTGTACTTCCTCTCTGGCCTCGGCGCCCTGCTGGGTCCGCTGTATGGCGTGATCATGGTCGACTACTGGCTGCTACGAAAAGGCCGGATCAACGTGCCGCAGTTGTACAGCGAGGACCCGAACGGCGCTTATTACTACAGCCGTGGGGTCAATTTGCGCGCCGTGGCGGCGTTCATTCCCGCGGCGTTGATCGCCATCGTCCTGGCGCTGGTACCGGGCTTTCATTTGGTGTCGCCATTCTCCTGGCTGATCGGCGCTGCGATTGCAGGGTTGCTTTACCTGATCATCGCCAAACGCCAACCGCACTACGCCGACATCAGCGGCGAAGCCATCGCGGTCGACAACGCCAGCCACTGACTCCATCGCGGCCTGCCAGCGTCGGGCCGCGAAACCACCCGCTATAAGGAGCTCCCATGCGAATTCTCGTGGTCAACGTCAACACCACCGAATCCATCACCCAGGCCATCGCCCGCTCTGCCCAGGCGGTGGCCGCGCCCGGCACGGAGATCGTTGGCCTGACGCCTTTCTTCGGTGCCGACTCCATCGAAGGCAATTTCGAAAGCTACCTGGCCGCCATCGCCGTCATGGACCGGGTGATGTCCTACGATCAGCCATTCGATGCGGTGATCCAGGCCGGATACGGCGAACACGGTCGCGAAGGCTTGCAGGAGCTGCTCAACGTCCCGGTGGTGGACATCACCGATGCCGCGGCGAGTACCGCGATGTTTCTCGGTCATGCGTACTCGGTGGTGACCACCCTCGATCGCACGGTGCCGCTGATCGAGGATCGCCTGAAACTCTCGGGTCTCGGGGATCGCTGCGCGTCGGTGCGGGCCAGTGGGTTGGCGGTGCTGGAACTGGAGCACGAGCCGCAACGCGCACTGGAGGCCATCGTGCATCAAGCGGAGTTGGCAGTGACTCAGGACAAAGCGGAAGTCATCTGCCTGGGCTGCGGCGGCATGGCCGGGCTCGACGAGCAGATTCGCCAGCGTACCGGGGTGCCGGTGGTGGATGGCGTAACGGCGGCGGTGACCATTGCCGAGTCGTTGGTGCGTTTGCGGTTGTCGACGTCAAAAGTGCGCACGTATGCGACGCCACGACCGAAGAACATCATTGGCTGGGCGCAGAAGTTCATGCGCTAGATCGCGTTATCGTTCATCGCCGACAAGCCCGGCTCCCACTGAATCTGTGGGAACATGGCTTGCCCGCGATGGCAGCACCTCGGTCTTGAGCCTGACTCAAACCGCACTGAACCACACTCCCCCCTGCGCACTGCCCTGACAGAATCCTCGTCAAAACGAAGCCATCGCACCCGGCCATTCCGTGACCTATCGGTACCAGGCATGAACGCTGAACCCTCGCGTGTCGATATCAGGCCAGGAGGCGACGCGGACAGGCAACTGAATCGTCGGACAAGCCGGGTAAGGTGACGCGTCTTTTCATCTCAAAAACCACATCACGATGATGGGTTTGATAAGAACAGCAGCGTTTGAACGGTGCCGCTTTAAATGGGCGCACAGCAGTCGACGAATGATGGTTCGTCACTGTTATCAACACGCTTAAATGTCGATCAGCAGAGAAAAATAAACCAATGATTAGCCCGAGCTCAAAGGATTCCAATGGCCAATTGGCGCAGGGCTTCAAGCCTCGTCACGTAACAATGCTATCCATCGCCGGGATTATCGGCGCCGGTTTATTCGTTGGCTCAGGACACGCTATTGCAGCGGCTGGCCCGGCAGTCCTGCTGGCCTATCTGTTCTCCGGTCTGCTCGTCGTTCTGGTCATGCGCATGCTCGGCGAAATGGCGGTAGCCAACCCGGACACAGGCTCGTTCTCCACTTATGCCGATCAAGCGATAGGTCGCTGGGCTGGCTTCACTATCGGTTGGCTGTATTGGTGGTTCTGGGTGCTGGTGATCCCTATCGAAGCGTTGGCCGCAGGCCACGTGTTGAACCAGTGGTTCCCTCAGATTGATTCCTGGTTGTTCGCTTTGGTGTCGATCATTGCTTTAGTGATTACCAATCTGTTCAGCGTTTCCAAATACGGCGAATTCGAATTCTGGTTTGCCATGGCCAAGGTGGTGGCGATCATTGGTTTCATCGGCGTGGGTTTTGCCGTGTTGATGGGTTGGGTTCCCGACCGAGAGGTCAGCGGCTTGAGCGGCCTGATGGCCGAACACGGCGGGTTTGCCCCTAACGGCCTGTCGGCGGTGGTAGGTGCCTTCATCACGATCATGTTCAGTTTCATTGGGACCGAGGCGGTCACCATCGCTGCCGCCGAATCCAATAATCCGGCGCAGAACATTGCCAAGGCCACGCGTTCGGTGATCTGGCGCATCGGGGTGTTTTACCTGCTATCGATTTTCGTCGTCATCTCCGTGGTGCCCTGGAACGATCCACAGCTCGCCCAAGTAGGTTCCTACCAGCGCGCACTGGAAATCATGAACATTCCCCACGCCAAGTTCATGGTGGACGTGGTGGTCCTGATCGCCGTGGCCAGTTGCATGAACTCCTCGATCTACATTGCTTCGCGCATGCTGTATTCGCTGGGCCGCCGTGGAGACGCGCCGAAAGCGCTGAAGGCAACCTCCTCGGAAGGCGTGCCGCGTGCAGCAGTCATTGCCAGCACCCTGCTGGGCGCATTGATCACTGTGTGGAGCTACTTCATGCCCGCCGGGCTGTTCAACTTTCTGCTCGCCAGCTCCGGTGCGATTGCCTTGCTGGTGTACCTGGCCATTGCGGTGTCGCAGCTGCGCATGCGCCGAATGTTGCGTCGGCAGAACATCGAGCTGACCTTTCGCATGTGGCTGTTTCCATGGCTGACCTGGCTGGTCATTGTGTTCATCTGCGCAGCGCTGGCCGTCATGATGATCACCCCGGAGCACCGCACCGAAGTCAGTTCAACCATCGGACTGGCGTTGGCGATTTCCCTTATCGGCCTGTTGACGTCGCGTCACCCCGCCCAGGCTGCGAGCGTGACCTCGGTGGGATAAACCACAAAGGTACACGCGTAAATGGTAATACCGCCCACGCCAAGCGTGGCGGTATTACTCGTTCCAGCCGCTCAGACCGCAACCGATCCCTGCCAGGAAATGCCCCCGATGTCATCGAAGCCCACCGTGCCCGACGGTACGACTCAATCCGTCGGTTTTCTGCTGCTGGATCAATTCACCCTGATTTCCTTGGCATCCGCGGTCGAGCCATTGCGCATGGCCAATCAGTTGTCGGGGCGAGAGCTGTATCGCTGGCATACATTCAGCTCCGATGGAGCGCCTGTCTGGGCCAGTGACGGTGTGTCGATCACGCCGGATGCTTCATGGAACAATCCCTGCGTCGCGGACACGGTCATCGTGTGCGGTGGTATCGGCATCCAAAGCGTGATTACCCGCGAACACGTTACCTGGCTGCAAGCCTTGGCACGTCAATCCAGACGATTAGGTGGCGTGTGCACCGGAAGCTGGGCACTCGCAAAAGCCGGGCTTCTCGACGGCTACGAGTGCAGCGTGCATTGGGAATTTCTGGCCGCCATGCAGGAGGCTTTTCCACGCGTGAGCATCAGTGCAAGTCTCTTCACCCTGGACCGAAACCGGCTCACTAGCTCCGGGGGAACAGCGCCACTCGACATGATGTTGCACCTGATCGGTCGCGATCATGGTCGTGAATTATCTGCTGCCATTTCCGAGATGTTTGTTTACGAGCGGATACGCGACGAACAAGACCACCAGCGCGTTCCGCTCAGGCATGTGCTGGGCACTCATCAACCCAAGCTGCAGGAGATCGTAGCGTTGATGGAAGCCAATCTCGAAGAGCCGATCGAGCTGGATAATCTTGCAGAATATGTGGCTTTATCACGTCGACAGCTGGAACGGCTATTTCAGAAATACCTGCACTGTACGCCGTCACGCTACTACCTGAGGTTACGTCTTGTTCGGGCGCGGCAACTGCTCAAGCAAACATCGATGTCGATCATTGAGTTGGCGTATGTCTGCGGTTTCGTCTCCACGCCGCACTTTTCCAAGTGCTATCGCGAGTACTTTGGTGTGCCCCCCAGTGAAGAGCGTACCGCTAGCGACATGAGCCGCAAACCGCCATCACGGGAGACGATGCAGCCGCCATCGTCCAAACCACTGACCGCATTCGACCAGGCACGAAACGAATCCACCTTTGCCAGTGTTCGAATGATTGATCGTTCTCAATTGTCGCAATCATGCTGACTGGCCGCCCCTGTCGCGCCTCGGTCGACCGCCATGCTCAAAGCGCACTGAACCGCCCCGCCAATCCCCGCTCTGCAAACTGCTCAATAATGAAATCGACAAACGCCCGGGTCTTGCCCGGCAACAGTTTGTGCTCGGCGTAATAGATCGAGATATTGCCGTCATCGACATACCAGTCCGGCAAAACCCGCTGCAAGGTTCCGGCCTCCAGATAGCCCACGGCGAATGGCATGCTCACCAGCGCAATGCCGAGGCCTTGGGTCGCCGTGGCACAGGCGGCTTCCGAATCACTCATGGTCATGCGCGCCTTGAGGGTCAGCGGACTGTGTTGCTGAGTGCGGCTGGTCAATTGCCAGGAACGCACGCGCCCCGTCTGCGGCGAACGAATCAGAATGCCGTCGTGTTGCCCGAGATCGTCGGGTTCGACAATGGCTGCACGCTTGGCCAGGTAATCGGTGCTCGCCACCAACACCCGATGGGCCGGCGTCAGTTTGCGCGCCACCACGCCTTGAGGCAGTTCGAATCCGCCACCAATCGCCGCATCGAAACCCTGACCGATCAGATCCACCTGGCGGTTATCGAAATGCCAGTCAGGATTGATCGCCGGATAACGCCGCAAAAATTCCCCCAGCAACGGCACGATGTACAAACGTCCGAACACCGTGCCCATGCTGACCTTCAGCGTTCCGGCCGGACGTCCCTCGGCGCTGGCGAGGTTGGCCACCGCATTCTGGATGGTGTGCAGACTGGCGCTCACCTCACTCAGAAACAAATGACCGGCCTCGGTCAGCGTCAGGCTGCGGGTACTGCGCTGAAACAACCGCACGCCCAGCCGTGCTTCCAGCTTGGCCACGCTCTTGCCCACCGCCGCAGGCGTCAGGCTCAGGCGGCGCGCGGCTTCGGCGAAGCTGCCGACTTCGGCGCTGCGCACAAAGCATTCGATACTGCTGAAGGTTTCCATAGGCGCCACTATAAACTTTTGGTTTACACAGACTATCTCAATTGCGGTCTACTCAGAGGGTAATCCTCAATCGATACTAGGCTCCATCAACCCGGCATCTCGCCTGGGGACTTTGGAGAACGAAATGACTACGCAGAACCTCAGCGGCAAAGTGGCTTTGATCCAGGGCGGTTCCCGCGGCATCGGTGCCGCCATCGTCAAACGCCTGGCCGCGCAAGGCGCGACGGTAGCCTTCACCTATGTCAGTTCCACCGCCAAGGCTGAAGAACTACAAAATGGCATCATCGCGGACGGCGGCAAAGCACTCGCCATCAAGGCCGACAGCGCCGACGCCGAAGCCATTCGTAACGCCGTGAATGTGACGGTGGAAACTTTTGGTCGCCTGGATATCCTGGTCAACAACGCCGGCGTGCTGGCCGTGGCTCCATTGGAAGATTTCAAACTTGAAGATTTCGACCAGACCCTGGCCATCAACGTGCGCAGCGTGTTCATCGCCACTCAGGCCGCTGCCAGACACATGAGCGAAGGTGGTCGGATCATCAACATCGGCAGCACCAACGCCGATCGCATGCCCTTCGCCGGTGGCGGCCCGTATGCCATGAGCAAGTCGGCGTTGGTTGGCCTGACCAAAGGCCTGGCCCGTGACCTCGGCCCGAAAGGCATCACCGTCAACAACGTGCAACCAGGCCCGGTCGACACCGACATGAACCCGGCCAGCGGCGACTTCGCCGATAGCCTGATCCCGCTGATGGCGGTCGGTCGTTACGGCACGGTTGAAGAGATTGCCAGTTTCGTTGCCTACCTGGTGGGTCCTGAGGCGGGTTACATCACCGGCGCGAGCCTGACCATCGACGGTGGCTTTGGCGCGTGATGGTTTGAACAAGATGCAGATCCGGGAGCGGACCTTTCCGCTCCCACAGGGTCAACCTTTCAGGTGGCGATAACTCTGTACCGCAGCGCCGAACACCACCGCACCCGCCGCAATCGCCAGCCAGAACCCGCTTCTGGCGCCGAATGCATCGACCATCCAGCCCGAACCCGCCGCACCGATCGCCACGCCGATACTCAGCCCGGTGACCAGCCAGGTCAGGCCTTCGGTGAGCTTGGCCGGCGGCACGATCTGCTCCACCAGCGCCATGGCGACAATCAAGGTCGGGGCAAAAAACAGCCCGGCAACGAACACCGCCAATGACAAGCCGAGAATGTTTACCGCCAGCAACAGCGGCAACGTCGTCACCGCCGTGGCAACCCCGCCGTAAAGAAACAAACGCGGCAACGGCACTTTCGAACGCAACGCACCGAAGGCCAAACCAGCCATGCAGGAACCAATGGCGTACACCGACAGCACAATGCTCGCCGCCGCCGGTTGCCCCTGCTGTTGCGCGAAAGCCACGCTGACCACGTCCACCACGCCGACAATGGTGCCCATGGCGACCATCAACACCATCAGCAACTGGATATCGGCGCTGCGGATGATCGACGCCGCATGATGTTTTTCATGGGGATGCACCGGCGGCTCAGTGCGGCGCTGCAATACAAATGCGGTGACGCCGATCGCCAGCATCAACAACGCGGCCAACGGCCCCGCCTCGGGAAACGCCACCACGCACAACCCCACCGACAACGGTGGCCCGACGATGAAGCAGACTTCGTCCAGCACCGACTCCAGGGCATAGGCGGTTTGCAGTTGCGGCTGACCGCGATACAACTCGGTCCAGCGCGCCCGCACCATCGCCGACATGCTCGGCATGCAGCCGGCTATCGCAGCGAACACAAACAAGGTCCAGTTCGGCGCCTGCAAGCGCGTACACAGCAACACCAGCAACAACGCCCCACCACCGATCAATGCCGACACCGGCAGAATCCGCCGCTGGCCAAAACGGTCCACCAGCCGCGATACCTGCGGCGCACAAAACGCCGTGGCCAACGCAAACGTCGCCGCCACCGCGCCGGCCAACCCGTAGCCACCCTGCAACTGCGAGAGCATGGTGATCAGGCCGATGCCCGTCATGGAAATCGGCATGCGCGCGATCATCCCGGCCAGCACGAAGGCCCGGGCGCCGGGGGCTTTGAACAATTCGCGATAGGGGTTGGTCATGGATGCAGCTCTCGTCAGTGGCCGTGCAAATTGCCATAAGGCGCAATGGCGCGAAAGCGTGGAATTGTTGGTTGAATGTGAAGCCCCTTTCACCAGCGCATTGGCCAGGATCGGGCCGCCCTTGCGGCACCCATCAAACTGAACTAGATTTTCCATCCACCACGCGTCACGTCTGAAGTTCACTAGCATTCTGGTCCGCAGTAACGTCCGGTAGCGAAGACACACAGGAGTCTTGCTATGGAAGAGTTACTGATTCTGGTCAGCCCAAAAGACCGCCAGACCGGCTTCGCCCCCAAGATGCAGGTCCATCAAAAAGGACTGCGTCACCGCGCCTTTTCCGTGTTTATTTTCGATCGCGACGCACGTCTGTTACTGCAACAGCGCGCACAGGGCAAATACCACTCGGCAGGCCTTTGGACCAACACCTGTTGTGGCCATCCGCGTCACGGTGAACGAACGCTTGCGGCAGCACAACGACGGTTGCATGAAGAAATGGGCCTGTCCTGCAAGCTGTTGAAGGTCTCGACGCTGCTCTATCACGAATCAGTCTCGAACCAGTTGATCGAGCACGAATACGACCATGTATTTGCTGGCATCTGCGATATCGATCCTGTTGCCAATCCTGAAGAAGCGCAGGATTGGCAATGGCTTGAGCTGTCGAAAATCCCCGATGCCCTCCACGCCACGCCGCAGATGTTTACCGCGTGGTTTCACCGGATATTTGAACGGTTTGGCCTCGACGGCGTGCGACATTGGCAAGAGAGTGCCGTGAGCTTCACACCGAGCCGCCGGCCAAAGCCGCGCTGGCAGGTACCGCCGCTGTATTGCCCGATGCCTGTCAGAATCGATGAGGCACTCGCCGCAGAAGTCGATGAACGGCTTATGAGCTGGATCGATAAAACCGGTATTTTCGCTGGCCAGCAGCACAAGATCCGTGCCTCAGGATTCGGCAGGTTCGCCATGTTGTGCCATACCGACACCGACGATCCGGATCGTCTGCTGCTATCGGCCCAATGCATCGCCGCATTATTTGCCGTCGATGACTATTACTGCGATGACGAAAGCACCGGGTCGGTACCGGCACTCGTTGGCTCGCGTTTATCCATTGCACTCGCTGCACTTGAACCTGCACACCTGACCGAAGGTTTTCGCACTGATCTGGAAAAGGCACTGGACAGCGATCCCGTGCTGGTAGGCCTGCGCGCATACATGGGGCGGGTCGGCGAATTCGCCACACCCGCGCAAATCGCCCGGGTCCGTCATGAAATCATCGCCATGTTCGTCACGATGACTGCCGAAGCCGCCTGGCGTATCAACGGCGTGACGCCTGCCCTCTGGGAATACCTGGCTCAGCGCCAGACCAACAGTTTTCTGCCCTGCATGTCGCTGATCGACATCATCGGTGGCTATGAGCTGCCGGCCAATGTTTATTGCGCTCCGGCCGTGCGGCGGGTCACGACGCTGGCCGCCAGCGCAACCATCATCGCCAACGATCTGTTTTCGGCGCCCAAGGAAAGCCTGGCTGAAGTAGGCGACTTCAATCTGCCGCGGCTGTTGATGGCGGAACAGGGCTGCTCAATCGAAAAAGCCATGCAGCTCAGTGCAACTATTCATGACGATGTGATGCGCCTGTATGAAAGCGCCGAACAAGCGCTGCTGACGGATCAAAACCCGCAACTGCAGCGTTATCTGGCAGGGGTGAAAAGTTGGGTGGCGGGCAGTCTGGAGTGGCATCGCCACAGTGGTCGATATCAGATCTGACGGGGACAGGCCTAGTGGCTTGGGTGAAGATGATTTCGGGCTCGGCATGAACTCTCACGGGTGCCCGCCAGTCAGCTGATTAAGTCCCAGGTTCCCGGAGTTTCGCGACAATGGCCGATCACCCCGAAAGCCAAAGCCCCATCGACGCCCACGGTATTATCGGCGACATGCGCAGTGCCGCATTGGTCAATGACAAGGGCAGCGTGGATTTTTTCTGCTGGCCGGAATTCGACAGCCCATCGATCTTCTGCGCACTGCTGGACAGCCCCGAGGCCGGGATATTCCAGCTGTCCCCGGACTTGCCCGATGCCCGTCGCGAGCAAATCTACCTGCCGGACACCAACGTATTGCAAACCCGCTGGCTCAGCGATCGCGCCGTGGTCGAAGTCACCGACCTGCTGCCCATCGGTGACAGCGAGGACGACCTGCCGCTGCTCATGCGCCGGGTACGGGTGGTCAGCGGCAAGGCAACTTTTCATATGTGCTGCGCCGTGCGACACGACTATGCCCGCGCCACGACCCGTGCCCGTCTCGATAAAAAAACGGTGATTTTCGAAGCCACCGATCAACCTTCCCTGCGCCTCGCTGCGGATCAGGCGTTACACATAGCGGCCCATGCGGCCGTCGCCGAATTCACCCTCGAACAGGACCAGACAGCCGAATTCCTGCTCGGCGCCGTCGACGATCCGCGCTTCAAGGAAGGCGCTACGCAACTTTGCCTGCAACGTACCTTGAAGTTCTGGCGCGACTGGATCGGCCAGTCCAACTACCGCGGTCGCTGGCGGGAAATGGTCAACCGTTCAGCCCTGGCGATGAAGCTGCTGACCTCGCGCAAACATGGCGCCATCCTCGCCGCTGCAACTTTCGGCCTACCGGAAACCACTGGCGGCGAACGCAACTGGGACTATCGCTACACCTGGATCCGTGATGCCTCCTTCACCGTGTATGCCTTCATGCGTTTGGGCTTCGTCGAAGAGGCCAATGCCTACATGCGCTGGTTGCGCGGACGGGTCAGTGACTGCCGCGGCCGGCCGATGAAACTCAATATTCTGTATGGCATCGATGGTCGTCAGGAACTGCCGGAAATCGAACTCACGCACCTGTCCGGTCATGGCGGGGCGACACCGGTGCGCATCGGCAACCTGGCCTACGCCCAGGTACAACTCGACATCTTCGGCGAGCTGATGGATGCGGTGTACCTCGTCAACAAGTACGGCGAAGCCATTTCCCACGAAGGCTGGAAGCACGCTGTGGAAGTGGTCGATCAGGTTTGCGAAACATGGAACCAGGAAGACGTCGGCATCTGGGAAATGCGCGGCGAGCAACATCACTTTCTGCATTCGCGCCTGATGTGCTGGGTGGCGCTGGACCGGGCGATCCGTCTCGCCTCGAAACGTTCGCTGCCGGCCCCGTTCGCCCGTTGGGACCAAACCCGCCAAGCCATTTACGCCGACATCTGGGACAACTTCTGGAGCGAAGAGCACGGGCATTTCGTCCAGCACATCGGCGGCACCGGCCTCGACGGATCAATGTTATTGATGCCCTTGGTGCGCTTTGTCAGTGCCAAGGACCCGCGCTGGCTGGCGACCCTCGATGCCATTGAAAAAAACCTGGTGCGCGACGGCATGGTTTACCGCTATCACAACGAACACACCCACATCGATGGCCTGCCGGGCACAGAAGGCGCGTTCGCTGCCTGTTCCTTTTGGTACGTTGAATGCCTGGCCCGCGCCGGACGCTTGGAAAAGGCCCATCTGGAGTTCGAGCAACTGCTGCGTTATGCCAACCCGTTGGGACTGTACGCCGAAGAGTTCGACAGCCACGGGCGGCACATGGGCAATACGCCGCAAGCGCTAACGCACCTGGCATTGATCAGCGCTGCGTGTTTTCTCGATCGAAAATTGAGTGGCGAGAAGAGTTTTTGGCAACCTTGAACGGGGTGTTGAACCGGCGGTCAATGGACGCTTCGCCTCAGGTTTGTCGAATGCCCATGCCCTACATTTTTTAAACGAAATCGCTGGAAATACCCTGTTGCCAGCCGCAACAACCCCACCTAACATTCCGAATCAGCGGGTACAGCGGAGCTGTCCAACATCCCCGAATTCAAGGAACCAGAATGTCCCAACGCATCCATCGCAGCATCGACCTGCCCCTTCGAACCGGCCTCAATCGCGACCAACTGTGGGACGCCTCCGACAAGGGCCTGATCAAATGCTGGGAAGTCGGCCGCCAGCGAGCCGCCCGCTTCCCCGACCTGGCCCAACAATGCCTCGCCGGCGAACTGCCGGTGCTGGGCTGGAAAGGTGGCGTCAGCCGCAGCCTGAAAAAACTCGAAAAATACGGTTCACTCAAATACCTCGCGCAGTGGCAGGGCTTGCGTGGGGAAGATCTGGATGTGGATTTGGGCGAAGAGCGGACGTTGACCTGCTCACGTACGAAAATGGTGGTGACGTTTACGCCGGATCGGGCGAAGTATTTCAATCAGGTGACGGAAGTGGAAACAGGCGACTAGACACTGACCGAGAACCGCTCACGATAAGCCTGCGGCGTAACCCCCATCGCCCGCAGAAAACTACGGCGCAAGGTTTCTTCGCTGCCGAACCCGCATTGTGCGGCGACCCGTTTGACCGGTACGCCGGTATCGCTGAGCAATCGGCGCGCGGTTTCGACCCGGATCAGTTCAATGGCCCGGGCCGGGGTCTGGCCGGTCTCGGCGCGGTAATGACGGACGAAGCTGCGCTCGCTCATGCCCGCCTGGAGTGCCAGGGTGGGAATGCCAAGATCTTTGCCGAGGTTTTCGCTGATCCAGGCATGAAGTTCGTCGAATCGGCTGTCTTCTTTCTGCAGGGACAGGGTCACGCTGAATTGCGATTGGCCACCGGGGCGCTTGAGAAAGACCACCAATTGCCGGGCAACTTCCAGGGCCATGTTACGGCCCAGGTCGGCTTCCACCATTGCCAATGCCAGATCGATGCCGGCGGTCACCCCGGCCGAGGTCCAGACCGGGCCGTCGTTGATGAAAATCGGATTGGGCTCGACCCGCAATTGCGGATGCTGCTGCGCCAGCTGTTCGCATCGGGTCCAGTGGGTGACCACGCGACGGCCATCCAGCCAACCACTGGCCGCCAGCAGGAATGCCCCGGTGCACACCGAGGCCACTCGTCGGCAGCCTGCTGAATGCTCGCGTACCCAGGTCACCAAGGGCTGATCCTGCGCCGCTGCGTACACCCCCCAACCACCCGCGATGATCAAGGTGTCACTGCCCTGTCCCGGTAACGGCTCGGCCAACAATGCCAGCCCCGCCGAAGACATCACCGCCCCGCCGCCGCTGGCAATCACCGTCGGCGCATACGGTGCTGGCAAGCCTTGCTGACGGGCGATGTCGTTGGCCGAGGCAAACACCTGCAACGGTCCGGTGACATCGAGCAACTGCACATTGGCGAACGCGAGTACGTGAATGGTTTTCGGCATTTTGGCGTAATTCGTGGGGGGATTGGCGTATGCGCCAAATCCTAGGCGCCTACAGTGAAGTCGTCCAGCCACTTCAGGAGAAAAACACCATGACTTTGCAGATCGGTTTTCTGTTGTTTCCACAGGTGCAACAACTCGACCTCACCGGCCCTTACGACGTGCTGGCCTCGTTGCCGGACGTTAAAGTGCATCTGATCTGGAAGGACTTGATGCCCATCACCGCCAGCACCGGCCTGCTGCTGAAACCGACCGTCACCTTCGACGAATGCCCGGCGCTGGATGTTATCTGTGTCCCCGGTGGCAGCGGCGTCGGTCCGCTGATGGAAGATGTGCAAACGCTCGCCTTCATCAAGGCGCAGGCCGCAAATGCGCGTTATGTGACGTCGGTCTGCACGGGCGCACTGGTGCTCGGCGCGGCCGGTTTACTCAAAGGCAAACGCGCCACCACGCACTGGGCCTATCACGAATTGTTGACGCCGCTGGGGGCGATTGCGGTGAAGGACCGGGTGGTGCGAGATGGCAACCTGCTGACCGGTGGCGGTATCACCGCCGGCATCGATTTTGCCTTGACCCTGGCGGCAGAGCTGTTCGATCAGGACACCGCCGAGCTGGTGCAATTGCAACTGGAATATGCCCCGGCCCCGCCATTCGCAGCTGGGAGCCCGGAAGCTGCGCCAGCCGGTGTGCTGGAAGAAGCCCGAAAACGCGCAGCGGCCTCGTTGAAACTGCGCAGGGAGATCACCGAACGCGCAGCGGCGAAGCTCAATCGGCAATAAACAATGGCTGCGGGACGAATCATCCCGCAGCCAGACTTTTCGATCGCCCATAAAAAAACCCGCCGAAGCGGGTTCTTCCAAGACCATTACGACTCCCTGTCGTGAGCAATCCTTGCAAATGGCCGATCATCCATGATCCTGAGCACTCCTTGTGCTTCAGTGGATGGGGCCAGAATACGCATCGGATCCAATCCGCAATAGACGACATAGTTGTTACGGCGTGTAAGACATTCGCCATAGCACCCCTTCCGAAAACCCTTGGGGCCCTAAGGCATCACGCTTCGCAGCCGTAAATATTCGGGTTGAACGCATGGCCGTCAGTCACCTTCTCGCTCACGGGCCTTGGCGTTCTCGGCCAGAAACTGTTCGAGTCTGCTCAACTGCTCCTCCCAGCCACGGCTATCCATGTAATACGCCTCCTTCTGGCGTACGTCGGGAATGTGCGCGAACCCCGACTCGGAAACCTTGAGCAGCGTGCCGTCCTCAAAGTCTTGCAATTCGAATTTCACCAGCGTGGTGGGTTCCTGCGAGTAGTCGATCTTCGGATTCACCGCATAAGGATGCCAGCGGAAGGAAAACAATTGCTGCGGCTCGACCCGCTCGACCAGTACATTCCACAGCACATGCTCGTAACCGGGATACGTCACCTGCCCCTGCGTCCACTCGCCGGCAATGAAGCGCCTGCCTTCAAGCGCCACGCCGAACCATTGCCCGAAGGCCTCGGCATCGACCAATGCGCGCCATACATGGGAGCGCGGCGATTTAAGCGTGATTTTGCGCTCAAAACTATTGGGTACTGGTTTCATACGTCACCTCCTGTACTGAACAACAGTAGGCTTCTAAGACCACATGTCCAGCCTGAAAGTTGTATGCAAGCAGATCAACTGTCGTAATCGTGCACCTGACAGCGACGCAGGCTTCGCTACACTGCCCCCTACTTTCATCGCCACCGCGAGATTTTTTCCATGTTCGTACGCTTTTTCCTGGCACTGACGTCCTTGATGTTCGCCACCCTGACCCATGCCGCCGTGAACTGCGACAACGCCACCGATCAGGCGACGATGAACCAGTGTGCGTCGCAGCAGCATGCGACGGCTGACAAGGAGTTGAATGCGCTTTACCAGCAAATCACTGGCCGCCTGAAAGGCGACCCCGACCGCAAGAAACTGCTGTTGGGCGCGCAACGTTCGTGGATTGCGTTCCGCGATGCCGAGTGCAAGTTTTCGGCGTCTGGTGTGGAAGGCGGGAGTGTTTATCCGCTGATCTACAGCAACTGCGTGACGGAGTTGACCAAGGCGCGGGTCGAGACATTCAAGACCTACCTGAAGTGTCAGGAGGGGGATTTGGGGTGTCCGGTGCCGGGGGTTTGATTCTCTGTTGTTCTTGAGGGCCTCATCGCTGGCAAGCCAGCTCCCACAGTGGTGTGGTCACAATCGTGTGAACACCGCTGAACCCTGTGGGAGCGGGCTTGCCTGCGATGACGCCAGATCAGGCAGCGCAATTACCGGACAAAAATCTGCGCCGTGGTAATCGCCATATCCCCACCCGGCAACTTGATGCTTCCCGTCTGTTTCAGGCTGTCGGCATCGAAGATCGCCACATCGTTGAAGGTCCCTGCCAGGTAAATCTTGCTGCCATCCTTGTTGAAGGAAATGCAGTAGTAGGAGTGATCGAGCGTCGCGGCCTGGAGCATTTTCTTCTCCTTGATGTCGTACTTGGCCAGGCGATTGAGCACGCCGAACATCAGGTTCGGGTCTTTCGGCGAGCGCATGCCGCTGAAGTAGATTTCGGTCAATGGCCCGAAGTCGGTGGTTTCGGTCTTGCCGGTTTTCAGGTCGACGCTGAACAGGCCATACAGGTATTCGGCGGTGGCCGGGTCCTGCTTCTTGTCCTTGAACTTTGCGGCGGTGTACAGCAGCGAAAAATCATGCCGGTAGGTCTGCTGGTTCCACACGTAGAGCACGTCCGGCGCGCTGTAGTTCGCGCGTTTCCAGTGACGACTCGGGATCAGCACGTCGAACTTGCCGGTTTGCACATTGACCTTGTAGACGTCCGCCCCCGCCACATACAGCGTGCCGTCATCACCGCTCTGCATGATGGTCAGCTGCCGCGGCGCCGGGAAACTGCGCACAGGCTTGGCGTCCATGCCGCCGTCGGTCTTGTACACATCGAGCCGAGGCTGCTGCACTTCGTAGCGGTCGTTCATCCTCAGCGTCGGGTTGGCAACGGTGTACAGCTCTTTCCCGTCGTGGCTGACCGTGAAAGCGAACATCGACTTGGCTTTCTCGCCCGGCTTCTGGGTGATGCTGGCGTGGAACACCTGTTTGCAGCTGTCCAGCTCAACGCCGTAGACATCCGCGTAATGATTGTTCAGCACGTAGGCGATCTTGCGATCCGGCGACAACTGCACGGTGCCGGGTCCGAAGGCGTCAGGCATCTTGCAGGTCTTGAACAGTGTGTCGGTAGCCAGGTCAATCACGTGCAGGTTGTTGGGGTAGTTGGTGGTCAACATATACTCGTGACCGTCTTGCAACGCGGTATTTTCCTCGGCCAGAACATTGACCGAAAGGCTGCTCATAACGGCGAACGCGGCCAGGCCGCAGGCTTTGATATTACGCATGCTGGAATCCTTCTGATGTCCGATCACTTGTCTTTCGGAAAGACAGTGCCGAGGTTGCGCCAGTTGTCGTTGGACGCTTGGGCATCCTTGTTCCAGTCCGGGTAAGTGCTCATCATGTCCGGCACCTGCGCCGGCCACCAGCATGGGTCGGAGCAGCCATAAAGGTCTGCCTCCATCGGCTGGCACAGCGACGACACACCGCCGAACGCATCGATTTCCCAACCTGGGTCAGTGGTCGAAGCGCAGCCCGCCACGGAGCTCATCGCCACCACTTCTTCGATGCGGTTTTCATCCGCGGCCTGATCCAGCTTCAACGCTTTGTTATTGATTGCCTTGAGATGTTTCATATCAGTGAGCCTTGCGCGGAGTGATGTAGCTGCTGATGAACGCAGGGTTGTGAGCCATGATCCGGGTGTAGACCTCGATGCCGAAGTCGACCCAGTCACGCATCAGTTCGCAATAGTGATAGGTCGGGTGAGTCGGATCGCCGTAACGGGCGTAGCTCTCGTGGTAGCAACCGCCGGAGCACAGATTGCGAATCTGGCAGTCTTCGCAGCCGGTGTTGGTACGGTCCAGGCGTTGCGACAGGAAGTCGTTCAACTCCACCTGCTTCACGCCGCTGTGGACGTTGCCGAAGGTCGGCAGGCTCGAACCGGTAAAGCGGTGGCACAGGTTCAGCTCACCCTTGTGATCGACCGCCAGCATCTTCAGGCCCGCGCCGCATGGCAGGGCTTTTTTGTGGCCTTCATGGATGTCGGTGATCAGTTGGTGCAGGTTGGAGAAGCCGATGTTGCGGTGCTCAAGCGCCGCTTCCAGATAACGCCGACCGAGCTTCTTCATGTTGGCGAAGACTTCGATCAGTTCATCGCTGGTCAGGTTGAACGTACTGATGTCGCCTGAGGTGACCGGGGCAAAACCAACCTCGGCAAAACCCAGTTCATTGAACAGGTGATCCCAGATGGTTTCGACGTCGGTGACGCCCGTGGTCAAGGTCACGCGCGCCCCCACCGGACGGCTGTTGTAGCGCGACAGCAGCATCTCGGCCTTGCGCCGCACCACATCATAAGTGCCCTGCCCGCCGACGGTAATGCGATTGCGGTCGTGCACGGTTTTCGGCCCGTCGATGCTGACCGACAGACCGAACCGGTGCGCATTCAGATAGTCGACGGTCTCTTCGGTGAGCAGCGTGGCGTTGGTGGTCATCACGAACTCGACGAACTTGCCGGCCTCGGCAAATCGTTTCTCACAATAATCGACCATGTACTCGATCAGCTTGCGATTGCTCAGCGGTTCGCCGCCGAAGAAGACTACGGTGAAACGCTCTTCGTCCGGCGATTCGCGCAGCAGCATTTCCACCGAGGCAATCGCGGTTTCGACGTCCATTTTCTTGCCGGCTGACGGCTTGTCGAGATCTTCCTTGTAGCAGTAGGTGCAACTCAGGTTGCAGCCGGTGTTGACGTTGAGCACCACGGTATTGATCGCCGTGCGCTCGACGCGTTTGGTGGCGATGTCCGGGGTCAGCGGTGAGCCGTCGCTGACCAGTTCCAGGGCCATCAGCTCGCGTAGGGTTTCGGTGATTTCTTCACCGTTGAAGCGCGCAGCCAGACGCTGGATCAGGTCGTCCGAAGAACACCCCGGTCCACGCAAAGTATCGATGATGGTGCCTGTCAGTTCATCGCTGGCGAACAGCGAACTGCTGGGAATATGAAACAGCATGCGGTCGGCATCGACGTGCACTTCGTGCAGATTACGCTCGACCAGATTCAAGATAGCGCCCATTGCAACCTCCTGTGCAGGCCCCGGGGTACGGGGCTTGCGGTCATTCCGAAAAGTGTCTGTAAACGCTTGCGTTCAGTCAGCTCAAGGAATGGGTGGATTGTTCCAGCGTTGCACGGTGACGATCATGTGGCCTTCGCCGGTCAGGGATTTCCCTGCGTCATCGACGGCGGCGATCACCTTGAGGTTGCCGGCATTGTTGGTGGACATTTTGCGCGCAGGGTTCGGCCCGGCGTCGCCCGGTGTGAATACGCCAGTGTCGGCCTGCATGGTGCCGGCGAACTTGACGTCTTCGTCTTCCTTGGCGCGATCGTCGAAGGCCTCGACCTTCCACTGCGCCGGGAACACGCCGATGCGATATGGCTTGCCGTCAGTGCCCTTGCCCCAGGCTTCGGCATCGAAACGGCCCTGGACTTTCGGCGTCGAACCACCGCCATCACCGATCCGCGCCACCGAGAATTCCGGTATGACCTTGACCTGATCGATCTTGCTGTAGACCGACAGGCTCGGGCCTTTCAATGTGCCGACGGTGACCACGCGCAGGCCCGGCTGGGCATTGGCGGCGGCCTTGAGCTTGACCTTGATCTGCTCCGGGCTCTGCGAGACGACTTCGACCACTTCCACGCCTTTGCCGAAGTTCGGTTTTCCGGAAAGACCGCTGCCGATCAGGGTCACTTCGGTTTCGCTGCCGGCCTTCACGTAGCCCGGTTGCACCGCCAGCAAACGCTGGGAACCCTGTTTCGCAGCGACGAAGTCCAGACCACGCTCATCGTGCTCGGCCTCGAACATCCGGCCCTGCATGGCATTGCCTTGGGCGGCGAATACCTGGCGCATGGTCACGCCGTCGATGCTGACATTGCCGCGCCATTCATAGCCGGTGTAGAGAATCGCACTGCCGTCGCCATTGAACGGCGTGCCGTCGGCGTACTGGCCTTTGACGCTGACCTTGAAGGTGTCGCTGCCGTCAGCAGTCACGCTCATGACACCGGCCAGCTCGCCTTTGCCCGGCAAGTGGCCGCTGAAGCTCCAGTCGCCTGCCAGCGCCTCGCTCTTCGGCGCGCTGCTCTGCCATTTTTTCCAGGCCGGGTTGTCCAGCGGATAACGCTTGGCCAACAACGGCACCATTTCTTTGCGGGCGAGATCGAACCAGTCGCGGTCGCGGGACAGCGCCTGATATTCCAGGGACGGCCATTGGCCAAGGTGGAAGTTCACCAATCGCTCCCATTCCTGGGCCGGACGCCGCTGCAGCGCGACCCGCGCACCGGAGTGGCAGCGGCCGCACATTTGGCTGGTCTGATCGTCGAACTGCTCGACGGTGTTGAGCCGGCGCTCCATGGCATAACGCACGCCGTCGGTTTCGCTCGGCGCCAGCCCCTGAGTGTCGGCAAGGTACTTGACCAGCGTGCGGCGATCTTCATCGCTGATCTGCAAACCGTGCATGGTCTGCATGCGGGCGATGCTCATCAGCCAGCCTTCCGGCGTCTTGCGCTGGTGGCTGATACGGCTCAGGGCGTTATTGGCTTCAGGGGTGTGACAGCCCTGACACGTTTCCTTGAGGATGGTCTGGGCGTCGCGGGCTGCCAGGCTGTAGGGCGAATGCAGGGCTATGCAAGCGGCCACGGCCAGCAGGCCGGCGCTCATGCCTGATCGGAGTCTTCTCTTCATCAACGTCTAACCTCGCACGGTGCTTTCTTATTTTTGTGGCTTATCGTTTTTTATGGTTTCTGCCGTCGGCGGCGAGCCGCTGACGGAGGCAAGAGAAACGTCTGCGATGAGCAATACACGGAGCGTGCCAGCTTATGAATAACTCTTTGAATCAATGACTTGCCATAATCTACCTGGATTTTCGACGGGCATATCAACGGCGGGCACGTTCTATTTCGCGACAGCTGTTGCAACCTGAGACAAGCATAGCTGCAGCCTTTGTAGGAGCGAGCCGGCTTGCGATGGACGTACGATAACGTTGGGTGTCTGGCTGCACTGGTTGCCTGGACGTTTTTCGCGAGCAGGCTCGCTCCTACAGAGGAGATGAGATTCTCAGTTCGTCGCAATTTGCGACGTTTATCGATCACGGGATGATCCGCAGAGAATCTGTGACGCCCCGACAAACAGGGCCTTCGGGCCAAAAAATCACAACTGGCACAGCCATTGCGAAAGACCTCGTCACAACGAACAAGACGAGGTTTCATCATGTCGCTTCCAAACCTGCTTCCAGCCACTTCGGCATTCATCCAGCGTGCCCCGCGCATGCTCATCGGCGGTGACTGGGTCGCAGCCGCCGACGGCCAGACCATGCCGTTGCACAACCCGGCCACCGGCGAGGTGCTGTGCGTGGTGCCGCGAGCCACCGCAGACGATGTCGACCGCGCCGTACTCACCGCCCGCCAGGCATTCGATGATTCCGCCTGGACCCGCACCCGCCCCCGTGAGCGACAGAACCTGCTATGGAAACTCGCCGACCTGATGCAGCGCGACGCCGAACTGCTGGCGCAGCTGGAATGCCTGAACAACGGCAAAAGCGCCGCCGTCGCCCAAGTGATGGACGTGCAACTGGCCATCGACTTCCTGCGCTACATGGCCGGTTGGGCGACCAAGATCGAAGGCTCGACAGTCGACGTGTCGGCACCGTTGATGCCCAACGACCAGTTTCACAGCTTCATCCGTCGTGAAGCGGTGGGCGTGGTCGGTGCCATCGTCGCCTGGAATTTCCCGCTGCTGCTGGCCTGCTGGAAACTCGGCCCGGCCCTGGCCACCGGTTGCACCGTGGTGCTCAAACCTGCGGATGAAACCCCACTGACCGCACTGAAACTCGCCGAACTGGTGTTGGAAGCGGGCTATCCGGAAGGCGTGTTCAACGTCGTCACCGGCACCGGCATCACCGCAGGTTCCGCCCTGACCCATAACCCGCTGGTGGACAAACTGACCTTCACCGGCTCGACCGCCGTGGGCAAGCAGATTGGCAAGATCGCCATGGACTCGATGACCCGGGTGACGCTGGAACTGGGCGGAAAATCACCGACCATCGTCATGGCCGACGCCGACCTGAAAACCGCCGCAGCCGGTGCTGCCAGCGCAATTTTCTTCAATCAGGGACAGGTCTGCTGCGCTGGCTCGCGCCTGTATGTGCAGCGCAAGCATTTCGACAATGTGGTGGCCGACATCGCCGGTATCGCCAATGCCATGAAGCTCGGCAATGGCCTGGACCCGAGCGTTGAGATGGGGCCGCTGATTTCGGCACGTCAACAGGAGCGCGTCTACGGCTATATCGAAAAAGGCCGGGAAAGCGGCGCCACCATCGCCTGCGGTGGTGAGCAATTCGGGCCGGGCTTTTTCGTCAAACCGACGGTGATTGTCGACGTCGATCAGAAGCACTCGTTGGTGCAGGAAGAAATCTTCGGCCCGGTACTGGTGGCGATTCCCTTCGACGACGAAGCCGATGCACTGCGCATGGCCAATGACAGCCCTTATGGACTGGGCGCAAGCATCTGGTCCAATGATCTGGCAGCGGTGCACCGGATGATTCCGCGGATCAAGTCCGGTTCAGTGTGGGTCAACTGCCACAGCGCCCTGGACCCGGCACTGCCGTTTGGTGGCTACAAAATGTCGGGGGTCGGGCGTGAGATGGGGTATGCGGCGATTGAGCATTACACCGAGCTGAAGTCGGTGTTGATCAAGTTGTAATTTGTGGCACCCGTGACCCACTGATCGTTCCCACGCTCTGCGTGAAAATGCATCCTGTGACACTCTGCGTCACCTTCTGAAGTGGAACGCGGAGCGTCCCTGACGGCGTTCACACGCAGAGCGTGGGAACGATCAAACTCAAGGTTTGTACCCTTGAGTCAACAGCCACCCCCGAACCACCCGCCCCTGCTCCACCGTCAACCCCGCCAACACTTGCTCTGCAGGTTCGCCTTGCTTCAATCGCCGCACCAACGGCGCCAGTTCAACGCCCTGCACATGCCAGATCCCCAACGGCTGATCCGCTGTAATCACCACCTCGGCTTCATCGACAAAGCCATCACACAACACCGGCGCCCGCTCAATCCTCAGCGCAGCGAAATCCGCCTCGGCATGGGCCACCTCGGCATCCGGCCATTGCTGCCGCGCCTGCCAGAATGGCTGATCGGACCAACGCTGCTCATCGGCATAGAAGTCCCGGCCAATCCGCGCAAAGCGCAAAAACAACTGTTCCACGCGCTGCTGGTGAAAACGCTTGGCCAGCGCCGCGCGCTCGGGTTTGTGCAGCAACGTGTTGATCACCGCCGGCGCCTGCAACGCTGACGACAGGGACTGGAAGATGCCGTTGCCCGACAGCGGGTCCACTGCCATCGCCGCATCCCCCACGCGAATCCAGTTTTCGCCACACACCTGCGGGCTGAGGATCGCGGTGCTGCTGCGGGCATGCAGCTGCAAATCGACTTCAACCTGATCGGCGAAAAATGCTCGAGCCACCGCCGATGCCCGGCGCCGCTGTCGGCAGTATTCGAGCAACATCGCTTTGCCTGGCAACTCGGCACTGGTGACGTCCACCGTCCATTGCCAATAACACTGACCGTCGGCCCGTCGCGCCATCCACGCCCAACCGTCCGCCAGGCTTTCCACGGCGCTGGCGGTCTTGCCGGGCGAGCCTTGCCAGCGATTGAGCAGGCTGACCGTCTCCGGCCCGCGCATCCCCTTGCCAAGGGCGGGCGCCTGACGCCCGCGGGCATCCACCAGAAAATCGGCGCTCAACGCCTCCTGTCCTTCGATCTGGATGCAATGCCTGGACGGTGACGTCTGGACGCCCATTACCCGGCCTTCGATCAGCGAAACACCGGCGGTACGCAAGTCTTCGCGCAGGCCGCGATCGAAGCTTGGACGATCCAGCAAAAACTCGATGTTCTGCGCGTGTTGCCGACCGTTCCAGTTCACTTGCCGTTGTGACGGCAACGCAGCATTCGCCAGCGCTTGATGCAACCCCGCGCCGCGCAAGGCGTCGAGAACCCGCACAGACACACCTTCGAGCGCCGCAAACCGACGCCACTCACTGACCAGCGTGACGGCATGACCCAGCCGCCGTAATCCCAGCGCCACCGCCGCACCCGCAGGCCCGGCACCCAAAACGACAATCATCGCCATGCTCAGAAGCGCCTTTCCGGTCCGCGATAACGAGCGTTCTGCCGCAGCCACTCGATGATTTGTGCATTGCTCGCCCCGGGCTGTTCCACCAGGAATCCGGCGATGTGTCCGCTCAATGCCGCGCAACCTAGACTGGCCCCCGACTGCCCCGGATAAGTGCCGTGGACACACGCGGCGAAATCCGCCTGGGCGCTGTTGAGCCACGACCATTCGAGTTCGGCGCAGCGGGCATCGCCGGTCACTCGCAGCACCTGTGGGTAATTCGCCGGATACACGCCTTCGCCCTGGGCCGGGCTGGATGCGCAAAGCAGCACGCCACGCGCTACCGCTGCGGCACAGGCCGCCCGCAACAGGCTGCGATCCTGACGCAAGCCGAGGCTCAGATTGATCAGGCGCACGTCCTGCGTCACCAGCCAGTCAATCGCCGAGGCGATCTGCAAGGCACTGGTGACGCCGCGCTGATCGAACACCTGCGCCACGCAGAACTGCGCCGACGGTGCGCGTCGCCCAATGGCTTCGATCACTGCGCTGCCGTGGCCCAAGGGATCTTCGCGCAAGTCGCTTTCGGCCAGGCCGTCCTCGACCAGTGAAAACCTGCGCCCGGCCACGACCTGCACCCGCTGCGCTGCCGAGTGTCCGCTGTCCACCACACCGATACGCAACTCAGTTTTCATAAGGCTCAGGCTTCATGCAGCACCGCTTTCGAAACCAGCACGCCGTCTTGCAATTCAAAGCGCAAATCGGCATCGGCCAGGGTTGAGGGACGATGGCTGATCAAGATGCGCGTGCGCCCGGCAAACAAGCGGTCGATGGCCTCGATCACTTCACGTTCGGTGGCTTCATCCACCGCGCAAGTGGCTTCATCGAGTACCAGGATCAGAGGGTCCTGCAACAGCGCGCGGGCAATCGCGATGCGTTGTTTCTGGCCCCCGGACAATTGCTGGCCGCGCTCACCCAGCGGACTGTCCAGACCTTCGGGCAAGGACGCGATCAGACTGTCGAGCTGCGCCAACCGAGCCACTTCGGCAATCGCTTCGCGACTGGCATCCGGCACCGCGTAAGCGAGGTTGTCGGCCAGGCTGCCACGAAACAGTACGATGTCCTGACTGACCACGGCGATGCGTCGCCGCAGTTGGAACAGGTCCAGTTCACGCAGATCGACTTCGCCCAACAGCACACGGCCCGACTGCGGATCATGGTGCCGCTGCAGCAGGTCGATCAGGGTCGATTTGCCGGCCCCGGAGCCACCACTCAGGGCAACTTTCAAACCGTAGGGAATATGCGCCTCGATTCCGCACAACGTAGTCTGCCGACCGGGATGGCTGAAGTGCACATCCTCGAAACGCAGCTCGCCAGAAGCAGGCATCGGCTTCGGTGCAGCCGGGGTGAACACGGTCGGCTCTTCACCTCGCAGTTCCATCACCCGACCAAGACTGACGGTCATCCGTTGAATCGCCACATACAGTCCCAGCAAACTTTGCACGGGCCCGACGGCCATGCCCAGATACGTCGAAAACGCGATCAGCGCACCGAGTTGCCAGGTGCCCTGCACCACCCAATAGCCGCCAATCAGAAACGCACAGGCGCGGGACAGCGAGGTCAACGTACCCGGCACGGCCTGGGTGAAAAACTCGGTGACTTGCAGGCGCAGCAACTGGCTCATGTAGCCCTGCCCCAGCGTCTCCAGACGTCTCGCTTCACGTTGCTGCTGACCGGCGGACTGGATGAATTTCATCACCGGCAACGTCTCGACCATGAACGACGACATATCCGCCGAGCGTTCGCGCAACTGCCGTACATCGCGCTCGACCTTGCGCCGCATCCAGCGTAGCCAGAGCACATCGAGGGGAATCAGCACCAACGCCAGCAACGAGAGTTTCCAGGACAAGGTCAGCAGCATCGCCACCGCCACCGCCAGCCCGATCACGCTGGACACCGCCGAGAACAGCGAGTCCACGGCAAAGCGCTGAATCTCCGCCACGTCACCATCAAGACGAGACATCAGATCGCCGATGCGTCGCTGGCCGTAGAAGCTCGGCGACAGGGTCTGCAAATGCCGATACAGGTCATCGCGCAGGGCAAACAGCATGCGCCCGGACAACCGCGTGTGCAGGTAGCGATTGATGCCCGACAGTGCCGTACCGAGCAATCCGGCGACGATCATCAACCCGGCGATGAGCACCAGCATCGGGAAGTCGCGTGCCAGCAAACCATCGTCGATCAGCAGCTTGGTCAACCAGGGCTGCACCAGTACCAGCGCCGAGGCGCACACCGACAAGCCCAGTAGCCCGGCAATCGCCAGTCGATGGGGACGCACGAAGCTGTAGAGCCAACGCAACGCCGCTTGCAGGGCCTCGGGGTTCTGGCTGTCGATCAGCCGAACGATCAGGCGCTGCATCACGAGCGCAACTGTTTGAGTTTGCGATAAAGGGTCGCGCGGCTGATACCCAAGGCGTCAGCGGCGGCCGAGACGTTGCCCTGATGGCTGTCCAGGGACTGGCGGATCATCTCCAGTTCGTTTTCCCGAATACTGCCGACTTGCGGACGTTCAGTCGCGGTCAATTCATCGAGCATGCTGTCGGGCAGGTGGTCGAGGGTCAGCACTGTTTCTCCCGGCTCGCGCATGGCCAGCGCGGTGCGCAGAACCATCTCCAGCTGACGGATGTTACCCGGCCAGTGGTATCCGGCGAGCACGCGGTCCAGATCGTCATGCAGGACGACGTCAGGCGCATCGAGTTTGCTCAACATGCGACTGACCAGCCCTGCGAAATCCTCGCGCTCGCGCAAAGCGGGGAGCATGACGCTGATGCCGTTGACCCGGTAAAACAAATCTTCGCGAAAGTGCTTTTCCTCTACCAGGCGCTTGAGGTCACGGTGAGTGGCGCAGATCAGCGCGATGTCGATGTCCTGTTCTTCGCCAGCGCCCAACGGCGCCACCTTGCGGTCTTGCAGTACCCGCAATAACCGAGCCTGCAAGGCCAGCGGCATGTCGCCGATTTCATCGAGAAACAACGTACCGCCATGGGCCTGTTGCAAGCGACCGACCATGCCGCCACGACGCGAGCCGGTAAACGCGCCTTCGCGATAGCCGAACAGTTCGGACTCGATCAGACCTTCGGGGATGGCCGCACAATTCACCGCGACGAAGGGTTTGTCGCAACGGGCACCGGCCATGTGCAGGGCGCGGGCGATGACTTCCTTACCCGTGCCGGTTTCGCCCAGCAGCAACACCGGCAGCTCGTTGGCCAGGCCTTGTCGGGCCATGCGCAAAGCGCGGGCGTAGCGGGCATTGCTGCCAGCCAAAGACTGGAGATCGGGTTGGGGTTGGGCTTTAGCGGTTTTGGCCACGCTACGCGGTGGAGTGCTGACATTGATCGTGCGTTGCGGCGCACGCAGGGTCTTGTAGAAAAATTCGCCTTTGGCGGTTTGCAGGCTGCCGGCGCCACCTTGATGCAGGCGTGCCAGCAATTGCAGGCCATCGACACCAAGAAACTCTTCGCAACGTCGGCCTACCAGTGCCGAACGCTCGGCATGCAACAACTGGCAGGCTTGCGCGCTGACCGCAAGGATCTGTCCGCCGAGGCTCACTGCCAACAGGCCCTGCCAAGGGGATTCGAGGTATTGCCGACGGCTGTGGAATGCCAGGACGATTTCGTCCGGATAACTGGCGTTGAACACCCGGCTCTCGATCTGGCTGACAGCCATGGCCAGCAACGCGGTGCTGTCGTGGGCGCGGCCGAGCGGGCCTTCGCGGGTCAGATCAAGGACGCCGAGGATGTCACCCTGCGGACAATGAATGGGCACCGAAGTGCAGGAAAAGTCACTGAGGCGATCCAGGTAATGTTCGCCGCAATCGATCAGGGTTGGCCGGGCTTCCACCAGCGCAGTGCCGAGGGCATTGGTGCCCCGGGCGGCTTCACTCCAGCAGGCACCGAGGGTAATGTCCTGCAGGCCGCTGCCCTTGAGGCGGTCGGCGCGCCCTTCGACAGCAAGAATGGTGGCATCGGAATTGGCCAGGATGATCAAGCCATCCTTGCCCTGACGCTCGGCCAGATAATCGATGGCCGGCAGTGCAGCGTCGATCAGCAAGCGATTGCTCGCCAGCAACACGTCCACGCTCGTGCTCGATTCCAGTGCCAGTTCATGCTTGGCATTGAAATGCACACCATGGCTGAGACTGCGCCGCCACGAAGCATCGATTTCCGCCCGCAGGACGCCGTCCGGCACTTCGCCTTCCAGATGCAGCTTTTCCCTGGCCAGCCGGGCTTCGCGATGCAGTTTGGGGGAGTTTGTTTTTATTAGCGTCATCAAGCGCTCCGGGTCATCCGCCCTGCGCCTTCAAACATCGGCGCCCTGGAGCAATCTTTACGTTAACGTCAGGGCAATGGCAAGTGCCGTAGGGCGCTTGTGTTCCGCCAGCTGGCACAACTTCACACGTGGGGATCGCCGGGAGCTTTACCGGGTGTAGCGTATTGCGGCTTGAGATGACCGTCCTGATCGAGCAGCCATGCGTCCATGATCTGCCGCACCACAGGTCCTGCAACCCGGCCACCGGCTTCACCGTTTTCGATCATGACCGAAATTACGATCTTCGGGTGTTCTGCCGGGGCGAACCCGACGAACAAGGCATTGTCGCGGTTGCGCTCACGGGTCTTCTCGCGGTTATAGCGCTCGCCCTGCTTGATCGCCACCACTTGCGCGGTGCCGCTTTTGCCGGCGATGCGATACTGCGCGCCTGCCGCTGCGGCGCGTGCAATTCCGCGCGAGTCGTGCATGACCATCTGCATACCGTGGTTTACCTGCTCCCAGTCACGGGGGTCCTTGAGCAGAATGTTTGGCATCGGGTGCTCGTCCACCGGTGCAACACCGTCCACGGTCATCGCCAGATGCGGTCGGTTCCACACCCCTTTGTTGGCGATCAGCGCCGTCGCCTGGGCCAACTGCAGCGGTGTGACCTGCATGTATCCCTGGCCGATACCGAGGATGACCGTCTCCCCCGGGAACCAAGGCTGACGGCGCGTGGCGCGCTTCCAGGCCTGGGATGGCATCAACCCTGACGACTCTTCGTACATATCCAGGGAAACTTTCTCACCCAGGCCAAACATTGCCATGTAGTCGTGCAAACGATCGATGCCCAGCTTGTGCGCCAGGTCATAGAAGTAGGTGTCGTTGGAACGCATGATCGCCGCGTCCATATCCACCCAACCGTCGCCGCTGTGGTTCCAGTTGCGGTACTTGTGATCGAAATCCGGGAGCTGGTAGTAACCCGGATCAAAGACTCGGGTCTGTGGCGTGACAACGCCGGCGTCGAGTCCGGCAATCGCGACTTCAGGCTTGATGGTCGAGCCCGGTGCGTAGAGGCCGCGCAGCACTCGGTTGAACAGCGGCCGGTCGATCGAGTCACGCAGCGTCGAGTATTCCTTGGCGCTGATACCGGTGACGAACAGGTTCGGATCGAAACTTGGATTACTGACCATGGCCAACACTTCGCCGGTCGAAGGATCCAGTGCGACGACTGAGCCGCGGCGATCACCCAAGGCTTGTTCCGCGGCTTCCTGGAGCTTGACGTCGAGACTCAGGACAATGTTTTCCCCGGGAACCGGATCGGTGTGCTTGAGCACGCGCAGGACACGACCCTGGGCATTGGTTTCGACTTCCTCGTAACCGACATGGCCGTGCAGCTGCGACTCGTAGAATTTTTCGATCCCGGTCTTGCCGATGGATTGGGTGCCGCGATACTCAACCGTATCCAGCGCCTTGGATTCTTTCTCGTTGATACGTCCTACGTAGCCAACCGAATGAGCGAAGTGCTCGCCGAGCGGGTAGTGTCGAACGAACTGCGGCTCGACATCCAGGCCCGGTAAGCGGAACTCGTTGACCGCGAGCACCGCGATCTGCTCCTCGCTCAACTCATAGAACAGCGTTACGGGCACGAACGGGTGGCGTGCTTGTTTCAACGCCTTGTCGAACAGCGTGCGGTCTTCAGCGGGCAAATGCAGAAGGTTGACCACCTCATCCAGCTCTTCATTGACGTCGGTAGCGCGTTCGCGGGTGATGGTCAGGTTGTAGCTGGGCCGATTGTCCGCGAGCACCACGCCATTGCGGTCATAGATCAAGCCACGGGTAGGCGTGATCGGCAGGACATGGACGCGATTGTTCTCCGAAATCGTGGAGTGATAGTCGAATTCGACGACCTGCAGCACGTACAAACGCACCACCAATGCACAGGTAATCGCGACGACGAAAAAAGCACAAGCCATCAGTCTTTTGTTGACCAGACGGGATTCTTTTTCGTGGTCTTTGATCGGGATGGGGCCGGGCATTTCTCAAGCAACTCTGTGAAAAAAGATACCGATCCCTAAGCTTGGAAACAGTCCGTAAAAAACGAGCTGCACCATACCAAAACTGCTAAGTCACTTTCGTGTAACTTTATTTAACTTGTAACGGACATGCATTTCCCCGGGTACTTTTCGCCAGGCAAAACAAAACCCCAACTGCTTTCGCAATTGGGGTTTCGGAATTTAGTCTTGACGATGACCTACTCTCACATGGGGAAACCCCACACTACCATCGGCGATGCATCGTTTCACTTCTGAGTTCGGGATGGGATCAGGTGGTTCCAATGCT
>NZ_LMGK01000025.1:694518-714173 GCF_001427125.1 Pseudomonas sp. Root562 | reverse complement strand
CTACAGACAAGGTCAGGAGCAAATCCTGCCTTCAGGAGCGATCGGCCTCCCCCCAGAAACGCACTTGCTGTTGTATGAGTCCTTGAGCGTAACCTCTCTCTTTGGACTCAGGGTCAACATACAAGGAGCGAGCATGCTCGCGAAGGTGGGTCAGCTGAGATCAATGTACCTGACGCACTCTCATGAGCAAGCTCACTCCTGCAAAGATTACTTGCGCGCCTCCAGAATCAGGTTGAACGGCGTTTGCGTAGCCCGACGGAAACTCGAGAACCCGGCCTCGGTGAAGACCTTGCGCAACCGCGCTTCACCCGCTTGCGCACCGAGCCCGAGCCCGACCTCCTGGGACAATGAGTTGGGAGTGCAGATAAAGGTCGAGGCTGCATAGAACAACCGGCCGACCGGGTTGATGTTGTCATCGAGCGCGTCATTGGCGAACGGCTCTACCAGCAGCACCGTGCCGTCCGGTTTCAATGACTGATAGGCGTGCTTCGCCGCGCCTACGGGGTCACCCATGTCATGCAGGCAGTCGAAGTAGCAGATCAGGTCGTAGTCGTCGCCGGGGTAGCTTTTCGCCGTGCCCTGGAAGAACCGCGCGCGGCCGGACACGCCGCCTTCTTCGGCGCGCTGGGTGGCCACGGTCACGGAGGGCGCGTGGTAGTCGAAGCCGACGAATCGCGAATTCGGAAACGCCTGAGCCATGATCACCGTCGACGCGCCATGGCCGCAACCGACGTCCGCGACTTTGGCGCCTTGCTCCAGTTTGGCCACAACGCCTTCAAGGGCCGGCAGCCATTCGGCGATCAGGTGAGCTTTATAGCCGGGACGGAAGAACCGTTCGGTGCCGCTGAACATGCACGGATGGTGATCGCCCCAGGGCAGGGCGCCGTCACCGCGCATCGCTTTGATCAGTTTGTCCTTGTCATGAAAAAACGACGCGACCACGCCGATGCCGCCAGCGATGTAGACCGTCGAGTCTTCTATGGCCAGGGCCAAAGCCTGTTCCTCAGGCAGGCGGAATTGGCCGTCGCTGTGTTCCATATAGCCGGAGGCGGCATGGGCGCTGAGCCATTCGCGCACCAGGCGGGGGTTGCAGCCGGTCTTGTCGGCGAGGGTTTCGGGGCTGATCGGCTGGCTGTCGGCCATGGCCCGGTACAGGCCCAGCTCTTCGCCGAGAATGACGTTGGCGAGCATCGCCGCGCCACCCATGTCATTCACCAGTTTGCCCATGAAATCGTTGAGTCTGGCCTCGTCCATCACGTGTGCTCCTTTGACAGGATCACAGTCCGGAAGCGTTGTTGGTCCGGGCGGTGGTCGTGGGAATGAACAGGACATCAAGCAGGTCCTGTGGTGCATTAAGTTTAGTTCGCAGGCCGTATACCGCGGGTTGGAGCGACGAAAGTGCTCCATGGCTTTGCCCTGAACCCTGTGGGAGCGGGCTTGCCCGCGATAGCGGTGTGTCAGCCGCCGAAAATGCAATAGGTGCCGGCCTCATCGCGGGCAAGCCCGCTCCCACAGGGTTTTGCGGCGATCTCATGTATCCCACTGTATCCAAACGGCCTCTCGATACAGTCTCGCGCAATTGCAGACCCCCACCGAACACAGACCAGATACAAACCTGCGCTGAACTGTTGAGCCACTTTCCCTGGCCGCATTCACCGGCGGCCGTTCGCTCCTGACTCTGTTCCGCGCCTGATGCGGTCAAGGGGACCACAATGACAACACGTGTGCCTGAATCCAATCTCAACGCCACACCGGTCGATCGCCTGCGGGTCGATCACTACACCAACGGCATTATCGGCCCGAGCCAGCCGATGCTCGGGCCGCTGGCTGACGGTGGCACCCTGATCACCGGCACGCCGCCGGGCTGTTGGGGACCGATGATCACGCCGGCCTTCGAGGGTGGCCATGAAGTGACACAACCGGTCGCCATCGTCGGTGCACAGATCGGCGATGCCGTGGCGATCAAGATCAAAAGCATGCGCGTGACGTCGCTGGCTACATCCTCCGGCGTGATGAAGTTCGTTGAGGGGCGCTACAACGGCGATCCGTTCGTCGCCAAATTCTGCTCCAAATGCGGCACCGAACACCCGGCCAGCCATGTCGATGGCATTGGCGAAGACGCGATTCGTTGCAACAACTGCGGCGCTGAAGTCAGCGCGTTTCGCTTCAGCCACGGCTATGTAATCGTGTTCGATGCGCAGAACCAGGTCAGCCTCACGGTCAATCAGGACATCGCCAATCAACTGGCCGGCAACGCCAGCGAAATGTCGGCACTGCCGGAGTTCGCTGCGCAGCACTCGATCCTGTCCCTGGCCCGTGCCGATATTCCGGGCGTCGCGGCGCACATGCGGCCGTTCCTCGGCAACATCGGCACGATGCCGTCCCGTGACATTCCCGATTCGCACAACTGCGCGGATTTCGGCCAATACCTGATCAATGCACCGCACCGTTTCGGCATGACCCGCGAAGAACTGCACGCGGCCAAGACCGACGGCCACATGGACACCAATTCGATCCGCGAAGGCTGCGTGTTGATCTGCCCGGTGAAAGTGCCGGGTGCCGGGGTGTACATGGGGGACATGCACGCTCAGCAGGGCAATGGCGAGATCGCCGGGCATGCCACCGATTGCTCCGGGGAAACCGAAGTGGTGGTGCAGGTGGTGAAGAACCTGACCCTGGATGGGCCGATCCTTCTGCAAAACCTCGATGACCTGCCGCCGATGGCGCGACCAATGAACGCCGAACAGCAGGCCAACGTCCGGGCGTTGGGTGAACGTTGGGGCCAGCAGGAGATCGAGCAGAGCGGTCCGATCACCTTCATCGGTAGCGGCGAAAACCTCAACCTTGCGGTGGAGAACGGTTTGCAGCGCGCCGCTTCCGTCACCGGCCTGCCTTATGACGAAGTGCTCAACCGCGCCACCATTACCGGTTCCATCGATATCAGTCGCTTGCCGGGCACCGTGCGCGTGACGTTCCTGTGCCCGATGGACGTGCTGGATCGCATCGGCATCGGTCATCTGGTGCGCGAGAAGTACGACCTGGCGTAATGCCGGGCGGCGGGCCTGTACCACAGTGTGTACAGGCCTGCTGACGATACAAGTCCTGCCGTTTTCCGTCGGCGCACGACACAGAGCCGATACAGCGTTTCGGTTAACTGTGAGTCCGTAACGACAACCTGAGATCGACACCATGCAGACCCCCCTCACTTCCGCCAAGGCCAGCGCCGGGCTCGGCTTGCGTCGCGGTTTAATGAAAGACCTTCAGGCTGCCCCAGCCGGTCATTTCGACTTTCTTGAAGTCGCTCCGGAAAACTGGATCGGTATCGGCGGCGCCCATGGCGCGGCGTTGCGAGGCCTGGCCGAGCGTTATCCGTTGTCCTGTCACGGCTTGTCGCTGTCGCTGGGTGGGCCGTCGCCGCTGGATGTCGGGTTTCTGCAAGAGGTGCGGGTTTTTCTCGATCACTACAACGTGCCGCTGTACAGCGAGCACCTGAGTTACTGCAGCGATGACGGTCATCTTTATGACCTGTTGCCGCTGCCGTTTACCGAAGAGGCGGTGCATCACGTCGCTGCGCGCATCCGCCAGACCCAGGACATTCTCGGTCGACGCCTGGCTGTGGAAAACGTCTCGTACTACGCCGCGCCGCAGCAGGACATGGATGAAGTCACGTTCACCAACGCCGTGCTGCGCGAAGCCGATTGCGACCTGTTGCTGGACGTCAACAACGTCTACGTCAATTCGATCAACCACGGCTTCGATCCGCGTACCTTCCTGGCCGGCATTGATGCCAATCGTGTGGTGGCCATGCACATCGCCGGGCACTTCGATGAGTCCGACACCTTGAAAATCGACACCCATGGCGCCTCGGTCAAACCTGCGGTCTGGTCGCTGCTGGCCGAGGCCTATGCACGTTTCGGTGCGCAACCGACGCTGCTGGAACGGGACTTCAACTTCCCGGCGTTTTCCGAACTGGTTGCCGAACTGGACACCATCCGCCGTTTACAGGCCGAGGAGGTGAACCGTGGCTAAGCGTTCGCTGCACCAACAGCAAAACAGCATGGGCCTGTACCTGCGCGACCCCGACCACTGCGCGCCACCCCCCGAGATGGACCCGGCACGGGCGCAGGTTTATCGCGATCTGGTGTTCGCCAACCTGTCGTCGCTGATCAGCGGTACTTTCCCGGTGCTGGTGAAGATCCTCGGTGACCAACAGTGGCGGGCGCTGGTGCGAATCTTCCTGCGCGACTACCGTGCCCACACGCCGAAATTCGGTGAGATCGCGCAAGAGTTCGTCGAGTTTCTCGCGTCAGAGCCTGAGGCATTGGCCAGTGGGGCGTGGCCGCCGTTCATGGTGGAACTTGCGCACTACGAGTGGGTTGAGATGGCGCTGCAACAGTCCGAAGCTGAGCCACTGTCATCCGGCGATAGCGAGTCGTTGCTGGATCGTCCGTTGCAGGTTTCACCCCTGGCGTGGCCACTGGCGTATGCCTGGCCGGTGCAGAGGGTGGGACCGGATTTCCAGCCCGATGTGGCGCCGGATCAGCCGACGTTGCTGTTGGTTCGTCGAGACCCGGATTTCAGCGTGAAATTCTCCGGGTTGAGCCCGTTGGCGTTTCGACTGTTGCAGCGCATCGAGGAATTTCCCGGGCTGACCGGACGGGCGCAGTTGCAGGCATTGGCGGACGAGGCGGGAATGACCGGCTCATCAGAGTTCTTTGATAACGGCCTGGCGTTGTTGCAGCAGTTGCATGAACAATCCGTGGTGGGCGTGAACCTCTGACCGGCGCCAATCTCCAAACCACCACACATCCCCTGTAGGAGCGAGCCTGCTCGCGATGGCGGTCTTTCAATCAGAAATGATGTGACTGACTCACCGCTATCGCGAGCAGGCTCGCTCCTACAGGGGGGGGGGGTGCTGCGTGAAAATGGGTACTTGCGTGCCAGGTGTCTCACCGCTGAAACAGTACTGACTCTTTGAAATTTATTTGCTGAACCCCCCGCAATAATCCTCAAGCCTGGCCGATACAACCAACAGGCGTACATGAATTCATTACAACAATGGCGCCTGTCTGAAGAAGCGTGCGCCCATGCCCGCCATTTCAGTGATCACGCAAGGATGCTCGCCGCCACACTTTCCCGAGAGTCGTCCTATGTCCTTGCGTCAGCTGAATATCGCGCCTCGCGCTTTCCTGGGTTTTGCCTTCATTGCCTTGCTGGTCATCGTGCTCGGTGTGTTCGCGGTGAACCGCATGACGGTTATCCGCCAGGCCTCCGTCGACATGGAGGCGACGCAACTGCCCAGCGTCGGTTTTCTCGGCAACATGACCGAAAACGTCCTGCGCATGCGCATTTTGTCGTTCCGGATTTTGGTCAACCGCGATCCAGCGGCGTTGCAGGAAGCCCAGACGCGCATCAACGTGCTGATCGACAAGCTGCGCAGTGCGCAAGCCAGTTACGCCGCGCTGCCGGCCGGTGCCGAAGAAGCGCAGCTGTACAAGACGTTCGAGGCCACGCTTAACAACTACATGCAAGCCCAGAACCAGATGATGGAGCTGTCGCGGCAGAACAAACTCGATGAAATGCGCGCGCTGATCAATACGCGGATCAAGGACGGTACCGATCAGATGGGCGAGCAGTTGAACAAATTGGTGGCGCTCAATAACGCCGATGCCAAGCAGGCATCGACCGTAGCCGGGGACAATTACGACAGTGCCATTACCGGCATCGTCGCAGTAGCGGTAATCGCGTCGTTACTGACCGTGCTGTTGGCCTGGCTGTTGACCCGCAGCATCGTCACGCCGTTGAACCGCGCCGTACTGGCCGCACAGACCATTGCCGAAGGTAACCTGACGAAGACCATCGAGGTCGATGGCAAGGACGAACCGGCGCGGTTGCTCGGCGCCCTGGCCACGATGCAGGCCAGCCTGCGCAAAACCATCGAACAGATTGCCGGTTCCGCCACACAACTGGGCACGGCCGCCGAAGAACTCAGCGCGGTGACTCAAGACGCATCCCGTGGTTTGCAACAACAGAACAATGAAATCGAACAGGCCGCCACCGCCGTCAACGAAATGACCGCCGCCGTGGAAGAAGTGGCGCGTAACGCGGTGTCGACCTCCGAAGCATCGAATCAATCGACCCAGGCCGCCCGTGAAGGCCGTGACCGTGTGGTGGAAACCGTCGATGCCATCCAGACCATGACCCACGACGTGCACAACACCTCGCTGATGATTGAAGGTCTGGCGGCCCAGGGGCGTGATATCGGCAAGGTGCTGGATGTGATCCGTGCCATCGCCGAGCAAACCAATCTGTTGGCGCTCAACGCGGCCATCGAAGCGGCCCGTGCCGGCGAAGCAGGGCGGGGGTTTGCTGTCGTGGCGGACGAAGTTCGGGCGCTGGCCCATCGCACGGCGCAATCGACCCAGGAGATCGAGAAGATGGTCGCCGGCATCCAGAACGGCACCGGCGAAGCCGTGGCATCGATGCAGCAAAGCAATCATCGCACCCAAAGCACTCTGGAGTTGGCTCGCGCCGCCGGTGTGGCGCTGGAGCAGATCACCCAGTCGATCCACCTGATCAATGAGCGCAATCTGGTCATCGCCAGTGCCTCGGAGGAGCAGGCGCAGGTGTCCCGCGAAGTCGATCGCAACCTGGTGAACATTCGCGATCTGGCTTCGCAGTCCGCCGCCGGTGCCAACCAGACCAGCACCGCGACCCATGAGCTGTCGCGATTGGCGGTGGATCTGAATGCGCTGGTGGCGCGGTTTGTCATCTGACCGACAAGCCGTGGTTGTCATCGGTTTACAGCACGGAAAAGAAGTACCGGGTCAGGTGAAAGAAGATCGGCGCGGCGAAGCAGATCGAGTCCATGCGATCGAGCATGCCGCCGTGCCCCTTGATCATGGTGCCCCAGTCCTTGGCGCTGAGGCTGCGTTTGATCGCAGACATGACCAGGCCACCGAGAAAACCCATGACCACGATCACCAGCGACATCAACAGCGACTGCCAGAAGTTGAACGGCGTCATCCAGAACATGCAGCCGCCGATCAGCGTGGCGGACAGCCCGCCACCTACCAGCCCTTCCACGGTTTTCGAAGGGCTGACCAACGGCGCGACTTTGTGCTTGCCCAACAGCTTGCCGAAGACGTACTGCAGCACATCACTCAACTGCACGACGAACACCAGATAGAACAACAGCAGCGCGTTCTGGCCGGTGAACCCTTGCAGGTCCAGCAACAAAAGGGCCGGCGCGTGGCTGATGCAGTAAACGCAGATCATCACGCCCCACTGGATCTTGGCTGTTCTTTCCAGAAACGCCTCGGTGTCCTGGCTCAACACCGCGATCGCCGGCAACAACAGAAAGGCATACACCGGAATCAACAGCGTGAACATCGAGTACCAGTGGCTGCCGATCAGCAGGTATTGCAGGGGTATCAAGATAAAAAACGCCGAGAACAGCGCGTTGTGGTCGCCCAGTGTCGTCGGGGTCAGGGTGATGAACTCCCTGAGGGCGAACAGGGAAATGAAGCCGAACAGCACCACCGTCGCATTCGGCCCCAATAACCAGGAAACGAAGAAGATGATCACCATCCCCCACCAGGCGTTCACGCGCTGGTTGAGGTTTTCGATGGTGGAGATTGCGCCTTCGCTCGTGGCACGCCTGGCCAGCACTCGACCGATCACCGAAGCGAGCGCCAACAAGCAGGCGATCGCGAAAAAGAACCACAGGAATTTTTGCTCAAGACTCATTTCGACAGCCTCACGATGGCGTCACGCGCCCGCTCCAGAAACAGCTGTTTGTCTTCGCCAGCAATCCTTGGAAGCGGATTGCCGATACGGATGGTGCAGATGATCGGCAGGGGCACGTGCTTGCCCTTGGGCATGGAGCGATGCAGGTTTTCCAGGTAAATGGGCACCAGGTCGACATCGGGGAAGGTTTCGCTGAGCCGGTAGATTCCTGATTTGAATGGCCCCGGCAAGGCCTGGCTGGAGCGGGTGCCTTCGGGAAAAATGATGATCGAGTGACCGGCCCGTACGACATCGAAAATCGGCTCCAGCACATTGGTGCCGGGTGCAGGGTTGCGCTCGATCAGGACCGCATTCAAGCCTTGTTGGGAGATGTAGGAAAGAAACCGGTTTTTGCCCCAGTAATCCGCCGCAGCGACCGGTTTCACATTGACCCGCGCTTCGGGGGGCAGGGCGGCCATGATTGCCAGGGTGTCCATGTGGCTGCTGTGGTTGGCGAAGTAGATGCGCTGGCGGGTGAGGTCCGGCGGGCCTTCCCAGCGGGCGGTGACGCCGATCAGCAGTCTGAGTACCGCGATCAGGGCATTACTGATCCACATGGCCGGCCTCCTTCAGTTGTCTGGAGATTGCCAGGGTGCGGGTGATGCAGGTGGCAGCGGAGCCGATGGCAATGATGATCAGTGTCAGCAGCAGCACGTAGTGGCTGGCGTAAAGGTGGAATTCGACAGCATTGAGCACAAGGCCGACCGTCATCACAGCCATTCGGTGCTGCTTGGCCAGCGGTCCCATGAAATTCTGCTGCAGGCCGATGGCACCACCGAATACCCGGACATACGCCGTCAACGCGGCGGCGAGGGCGGCGAACCAGCCGAGTTCCGGCTGCCAGATTGCGTAACCCAGCCCGACGATCAGCAGACTGTCGGCGATACGGTCGGGAAACTCGTTGTACAGGCTGCCAATCGGGGATTGCTTGCCGCCTTCGATGGCCACCATCCCGTCGAACAGATTGCACAGCAGGCGCAATTGAATGGCGATGGCGCAGCAGATTGATCCGGCTACACCGTTATCGATGTTCAGCGCAATGGCGCCGACGAGTGCAAAGACGATGCTGGTGACGGAGATCTGGTTCGGTGAGATGTCTCTTTTCACCAGCGCGTTGGTGATGTGCTTGGCCCAACCGGTGGAGCGCGCGCTGATCGGCCTTCTGTTGTCATCCATCACTCGGTATCCCTGTCGCTGAGGTTTTACTAAGCGTATATGCATTCAGCGGCTTTACAGGGTTTTCATCGGTGTTGGGCAATCAACCCCGCAACTTGAGCTCGGCACACAAGCCGCCACCCTCGCGATTGCTCAAGGTCAGCGATCCTCCGATCGCCAACGCCAATTGCTGGGCGATCGCCAGACCCAGCCCGGTACCGCCGGTGCTGCGGTTGCGTGAGTTTTCCACGCGGTAGAACGGTTCCATGACCTGGGCCAGTTCTGCTTCAGCGATGCCTGGGCCACGGTCCATGACTTTCACCGAGACGCTGCCGTCGGCGTTTTTTTCGACCAGCAATTCGGCGGCGCCGGCGAACTTCAGGGCGTTGTCGGTGAGGTTCACCAGTACCCGGCGCAAGGCGTGGGGGCGGGTGTCGATGACCGTTGTGCTCTTGCCGTGCAACTGCACTTGCTTGCCCACGTCCTGATAGTCGAACACCAGGCTGTCGAGGAACGAGTCCAGGTCGGTGCGACGACTCTCTTCGGTGGCGCCATGAACGCTGCGGGCATAGGCCACGCCTTCGCGCACCAGATGCTCCATTTCGCTGAGGTCGTTCCACAGTTTGTCTTTTTCGACGCAGTCATCCATGAACTCGGCGCGCAGTTTCATCCGGGTGATCGGCGTTTGCAGGTCATGGGAAATCGCGGCCAACAGCTGCATGCGCTCCTTCAGGTAGGCGGCGATGCGCGCCTGCATGGCATTGAAAGCCCTGGCGGCATGGGCCACTTCGGTCGGGCCTTTCTCGTCCAGCAGCACCGGATGGGTGTTGGGATCGAGGGTGTCCACGGCCTCGGCAAGGCGGGTAAGGGGGCGGATGGCGATGCGCACGGCCAGCCAGGTGCAGGCGAGCATCAATGCCAGTTGGCCGAGCAGCACGATGGGCAGCCAGGGCGACAGCGGCACCATTGAAGGCCGCACGTCGATGGTCAGCGGGCTGCCATCCGACAGTTTCAGGTGGACCTGAAAGCGTTTCTGCGGGCCGGGAATGTCGGTTACGGTCATGGGATACTCCATGCCGATGGCATCCTTGATCGAAGTCATCGCGATGGGCGCCTCGGGCATGTTCATGTCCATGGAGGTACCGGGCGAGCCTTCATCCAGCAGATAGCGGTAATTGCGTCGATCCAGTTGCTTGAGCCATCCGGCGCGCTCATGGGCGGGCAAGCGGTCAAGGATGGCGACGGAAGTCGAGACGTCGGTTTCCAGGTTGCCGAGCATGGTGTTTTTTGCGCTTTCGTAGCGCTCGTAATACTGCGCACCAAAGGACAGCGCCTGGGCGAGGATCAGGCCGATCAGGAAGATCAGCGACAGCCGCGAAGCCAGGGTGCGAGGCCAGCCCATCGACAGCTTCATGCTGGCGCACCGACGATTTCCACCGGCAGCGAAAATACATAGCCCTCGCTGCGCACGGTCTTGATGTAGGCCGGTTCGCGGGCATCGTCCAGCAAGCGTTGGCGCAGGCGGCTCACCAGCAGGTCGATGGAACGATCGAACAGATCGGCGTCACGGCCCTGGGTCAGGTTGAGCAACTGGTCGCGGTTGAGTACCCGCTGCGGATGATCGAGGAACACCCGCAGCAGGCGGTATTCGGCACCGCTCAAGGCGACCATGGTGCCGTCGCCGTCCAGCAGATGACGGGCCGAGGTGTCCAGCTGCCAGCGCCCGAAGGCCAGCAGGCGGCTGCTTTCGGTGACCACCAGGTTGGGTGGCAGCATCCGTGTGCGGCGCAACACCGCGTTGATCCGCGCCAGCAATTCGCGGGCGGCGAACGGCTTGACCAGATAGTCGTCGGCGCCCATCTCAAGGCCGATGATGCGGTCGGTTTCATCGTTGCGGGCGGTGAGCATCAACACCGGCGTGGCCTTGTGTTTTCCCGAGCGCAGTTCGCGGCAGAGCATCAGGCCATCGTCGCCCGGCATCATGATGTCGAGCACGATCAGGTCCACCGGTGTGGACTCGAGAAAAGTCCGCATCTGCCGGCCATCGGCGACGACGGTGGTGCGCAGGCCATTCTTCTTCAGGTAGTTGCCCACCAGTTCGCGGATCTCGCGGTCATCATCAACGATGAGAATGTGATCGACGTGCTCCATGGGGACTTGCCTCTGTAAGGGGTGAATGCCGCACAGTCTACCGAGCCTTTTCCTGCTCGCCCGCAGGGGTTTGTATTGCAGTGTATCTGGCTTGTCGGTGGATACACACAGACGTAAAAAAGCGATTTTCCGGGGTTTTGTATCGCTCTGTATCCCGCGCCGGCTCAGATACTTACCGATTTATCCGCGCCTGTTCCCGACACATACGGGATACCTCGCGAGCTTTTAATAGGTTCCATCGAGGCAAGCCTAACGGCCTCTAGCCAACAAACGATTGACCCTATCGAACCTTGAGGAAAACCGCCATGAACACCAAAGCCGTCTACGCCGCTTGCCTGTTTGCCGCCCTGAACATCTGCACCTTGTCGGCCCGTGCCGAATCCGATGTCAGCGCTAAACCGTACACCTACGGTACACACCTGGACATTCAGAAAGTCGTATCGCTGAAACAGGACGCCACGCCTTCTTGCGGTGTGGTGGATGCGCAACTGACCTACCTCGATTCCCAGAGCAAAACCCACGTCGTGGACTACCGCAAGATTTCCGATAACTGCGGCTCGGATAACTGAGTCCTGCGATCAGCCATTGCCCAGCCCATTTGAAACGAGGAACAACACCATGAACAACGTCAGCCGATTCTTGACCGCCATTGCCTTTTCCGTCGCCGGCGCCGCGGCCCACGCCAATGCCGCTGTTGAACAAAGTGCCTGCGGCAGCAGCACGTGCTTTCAGCTGACGCCGGTGGCGCAGAAGGGCGGTGAGGGGTTCCTCGCCGAGGATGGCTACAACCGCACGCCGCAAGCTCAGGTGGTTGCCGAAAACGGTTATAGCCACACGCCACAGGGCAAGCAACAGGAAAGCCAGAACAGCTGAAGCCCGAACACCACCGTTCCACTGTGGGAGCTGGCAATCAGCTTCCACAGGGGATGTATGTCGCCCTCTGATTCGTAATAGGTGATCCCATGTTTCTCATCGCTTTCCTGGGCGGCATATTGACCGTCCTCAGCCCGTGCATTCTGCCAGTCGTGCCGTTCCTGTTCGCGGGCGCCGACCGCACCCGCTCCTCGATCCTGCTGACGCTCGGCGGCATGGCCGTGACATTTGCCCTGGTCGCCAGCCTGGCGGTGGTCAGCAGCGAGTGGGTCATTCAGGCCAGTAATGCCGGCCGCCATGTGGCCCTGATCGTGATGGTGCTGTTTGCCCTGTCGCTGATTTCCGCCCGGGTCGGCGACTGGCTGGCACGACCGTTCGTGTTGCTGGGCAATCGCCTGGACCCCGACAGCCGGAAGGTTTCCGGTCCGCTGGGCTCGCTGATGATCGGGGTCGCCACCGGTCTGCTCTGGGCGCCCTGCGCCGGGCCGATCCTCGGGGTGATCCTCACTGGCGCCATGCTGCAAGGCGCGAACGCCGGCACCAGTCTGTTGTTGGTGGCCTACGGCCTCGGCAGTGCATTGTCGCTGGGCGTCCTGATCTTCGCCGGTCGCGGCCTGGTCAATCGCCTGAAACCATCGATCCCGGTCACTGGCTGGTTGCGTCGTGGTGCCGGTGTCGCCGTATTGGCCGGGGCGGCGGTGATCTCCACTGGCGCTGATAGCGTGCTGTTGGCCAATACCTCGTCCGAAGGTGTCAGCCGCGTCGAAAAAGGCGTGCTCGAAACCGTGCCCAAGGTCGTCGACTACTTCGTCAGCAAGGTCAAGGCCGATTCCTTGGATAATGCCCAGGGCCCCATGCCCTCGCTGAACGGCGCTGTGCAATGGCTCAATTCGCCAGCCCTGACCAACGAATCGCTCAAAGGCAAAGTGGTATTGGTGGACTTCTGGACCTTCGACTGCATCAACTGCAAGCACACCCTGCCGTACGTCAAAGACTGGGCGAAGAAGTACGAAAAGGACGGACTGGTGGTGATCGGCGTGCACACGCCTGAGTACGGCTTCGAACGGATCATCGACAACGTCAAGGACAAGGTGAAGGAGTACGGCATCACCTACCCGGTGGCAATCGACAACAACTACGCGATCTGGCGCAACTTCGACAACCAGTACTGGCCTGCCCACTACCTGATCGATGCCAAGGGCCAGGTGCGTTTCACCCACTTCGGTGAAGGTCGGTATGACACCCAGGAGCAGATGATCCAGCAGCTGCTGGAAGAGGCCAAGGCCGACGCCAAGGCTAGCGCTCCAGCCGTTTGATCCTGCCGTTCAATGGCTCACATGCATTGTGCCGTGGGTCACCGAGCGATTCTCCTGACTGCGCCGCCACGCCGCTGGCGGCGCTCCATACTCTCGACGAAATGCCCGACTGAACGCCGTGTCGGTCTGGTAACCCACTTCTTCGGCGATGCGCATCAAGGAACTGTTACTGCTGCGTAACAGGTTGGCTGCGAGCAACATGCGCCATTGCGTCAGGTACTGCATCGGCGACACCCCGACCAATTGTTGGAAGCGCTCCGCCAGCACGGATCGGGAGGTGCCGGCCGTTCGTGCCAGTTCCTCCAGGGTCCAGGTGTGGCAGGGCTTTTTGTGCAAGGCATTGAGTGCGGCGCCGACGATCCGGTCGCTGACCCCGGCCAGCCACCCGGTGCGGGCCTTGCCGTGCTCATGCATGTACAGGCGCAGGACTTCGATGAACAACACTTCGGCCAGTTTGGCCAATACGCCTTCACCGCCAGGCCGCGGCGAGCGGGCTTCGGCCAAGGCATAGCGCACCGAAGATTCCAGCCAGACCCCGGCATTCGAACCGCGCACATTGACCCGCACCACGGATGGCAACCCAGTCAGCAACATGCCCGCCAACCGCGTATCGCACGCCAGATAACCACAGACCAGACGCGTGACCGCGCCGCCGCCACCGTAGCTCAGTTGCCGTGGTCGTCGCGCCAGCACCTTGTCCAGCCGCGTCCCGCTGGCCGGCGTCAATCCTGGTTGCGAGCTCATGCGATGGGCATCGCCCTGGGGGAACACCACGACATCGCCAGCGCTCAGCTGCAGGGGCGGATCATCCCCCAGTTCGACATAACACTCGCCCTCGGTGATCAGATGGAAGATCACCACCCGCTCGGCGTTTGGCTCCAGAAACGGTGCCGCCGTATCGGCCCTCGGTGATTGATAGCACCACGGTGCAGTGAACCGGGCATTGATGAAAATGGCGCCGACCAGACGGACGACACGCAGGGTCTGTGACAGGGCATCCATGATGACCTTCCCGTGCGGACCGATGTTCTCGATTGTGAGCCTGCCGCAGCGACTTGTGAAACCGCCGGACGATCGGCCAAGGTTGGCCGACGATCGGACAGGACGCCGGAGGCCGGCAGCGCGATAGTTGACGCACAGGGTCAGCCCGGCTCTGTCATCAATAACAAGAATGAGAGGTTGCCATGCCTAAGTTCGTCATAGAACGCGAGATTCCAGGTGCTGGAACACTGTCAGAAAGGGATTTGAAAGCCGCTTCGCAAAAGTCCTGCAGGGCCTTGCGCGATGTGCCGCAGGTGCAGTGGCTGCAGAGTTATGTCACCGGTGACAAGCTCTACTGCGTGTACATCGCACCAAGCGAAGAACAGATCCAGGAGCATGCACGGCTGAGTGGTTTCCCGGCCAATCGCGTTTCCCAGGTCATGAACATCATCGATCCCACCACGGCGGAATAACGCGCCGGTAGTTGATCTGTGTTCCAACCCAGAGATCGTCTCCATGAGTACACCCATTGATCTTACTGCCTTGAAAAACCGCCAGATGGCCGCCTGGGCCAGTGGTGACTACGCCGTCATCGGCACGACTTTGCAGATCGTCGGCGAGCAACTGGCCGAAGCCTGTGATCTGTTGTGCGATGAGCAAGTGCTCGATGTCGCGGCCGGTAACGGCAACGCGACGCTGGCTGCCGCGCGGCGCGGTTGTCAGGTCACCTCCACTGACTATGTGGCCGCATTGCTCGAACGCGGCGAAGATCGCGCCCGGGCGGAACGCCTGAACGTCACCTTCCAGGTGGCCGATGCCGAAGCGCTGCCGTTTGACGATGGCAGTTTCGATGCCGTGCTTTCAACCTTCGGCGTGATGTTTACCCCGGATCAGGCCCAAGCCGCCTCGGAGCTGGCGCGGGTCTGTCGGCCCGGTGGCCGGATCGGTCTGGCCAACTGGACGCCGGAAGGTTTCGTCGGCCAGATGTTCAAGACCCTCGGCCGGCACATGCCTCCACCACCGGGCGCGCAACCGCCTTCGCAGTGGGGCACCGAAGCCTGGCTGCACACACACTTCGACGAGCGCAACTTCCTGGTTCAGGTGACGCGCAAGACCTTCAATTTCCGCTATCGCAGCGCGGCGCATTTCATCGACACCTTCCGTATGTGGTACGGCCCGGTGCACAAGGCATTCGCAGCATTGCCACCGGACGGTGCCAAGGGGCTGGAAAACGACCTGACGGAACTGATCAATCGTTCGAATCGGGCGGGGGACAGGTCTTTGGTGGTGCCGAGTGAATATCTGGAGGTGGTGATTACCCGGCGTTGAATTTGCTTTGGTCCCTGTGGGGGCTTGCTCTCACAGGGGCTGGAGTTGAGCGGGTGAAGGTGAGTGGTGATTGGTTGAATATCTGTCGCTGCGGCAACGGCGGCTCATGGTTGCGCTTTTACAGCCATCCCTACACCAAACCTGTGGGAGCTGGCTTGCCAGCGATAGCGGCCTGCCAGCCAACCAATCCCTAACAGATGTACCCGATCCCTGCAGGAGCGAGCCTGCTCGCGAAAAACGATGGGCGACACGGACATTCAGATAGCCCGCGTCATCGTTAACGACCATCGCGAGCAGGCTCACTCCTACACAGGTTGGTTTCGTTTGCTGAAATCCCATAGACCACAAAACCTGTGGGAGCTTGGCCTGCCAGCCGACCAATCTCTACCAGATGTGCCCGATCCCTGCAGGAGCGAGCCTGCTCGCGAAAAACGATTGGGCGATACGGACATTCAGATAGCCCGCGTCATCGTTAACGACCATCGCGAGCAGGCTCACTCCTACAATGGATGTTTTCGTCTGCTGAATCGGCATAGACCACAAAACCTGTGGGAGCTTGGCTTGCCAGCGATAGCGGCCTGACAGCCAACCAATCCCTACGGCATGTTTAAAAGCGTTCAAGATTGCTTCCTGAAAGCTACGTTGCCTTGCGTCGTTACCTACAACTACGCCAGAATCCGCCGGCTTGTGCGCCTTGGCCCTTGTCTCTATCGTTCTCGTGTCGCTACTTTTCCAGCGATCGGGTTTAGCAGCTCGGTAAATTTCAAGGCTCGCCAGTGTCACCCTTTGATCAGTCTGCACACTCGGAGTGCAGGCAAGTCTGCGTCATGGTGGCTGTGCGTGGGGCACTTCGGTGCGCCGGGTTCCTTGATCCCTGGTCTGCTAACCCGCGTACAGCCGCCACCTTTTCGTTTAGCAGCGATGTATGGCGGCTCCATTGATCAAGGAGTTTTACCATGTTCAAGCCCACCCCAAATCCCCCTGAAACCGACACCGTTTCGCCCTACGATTCCCCCAACTCCAAAAAACTCCACGAAGCCGCCGACCGGGCGTTGGACTACCACCTCAACCCACCGAAAGCCCCGTCCCCAACTCATCAACCCAGCACCATGTTCACCATCGTCCCGGATATCAACACCGAAACGCTGTTGGCCCATGCCTGTGAATCCCTGGCCTCGGCCAGTGTCATGGCCAGTGACCTTGCCGGGTTCGTCGAAGGCCCGCAGCGCAATGCCCTGCTGGGGATCGCACAGATCATCATGCTGGGAGAACTGGCGGTAAATCGGGCACTGGATAACCTCGATCCGCAGTGNGAAGGCCCGCAGCGCAATGCCCTGCTGGGGATCGCACAGATCATCATGCTGGGAGAACTGGCGGTAAATCGGGCACTGGATAACCTCGATCCGCAGTGAYGACCTGAGCAGTTGACGATGCGCAGATGAAAAAAACCGCGGCCCCCCACAACAGGAGCCGTGGTTTTCACGCTACGAAGGCAGAAGATCAGGCTGCTGGCGTCATCCCACCCAATGCACACCTATCAGTTCTGCTAGTTCCCAACCAAGACAGGCATCTAGATACTCAAACGCGCAGACCTCGAAAAACCGGAGCTCGCACATGTCTACCCGTCAACCCGCGCTGTACGTCCAATATCGCTACGATCCTCTGGATCGTCTGACCAGCCACARCAGGAGCCGTGGTTTTCACGCTACGCAGGCAGAAGATCAGGCTGCTGGCGTCATCCTACTCAATGCACACCTATCAGTTCTGCTAGTTCCCAACCAAGACAGGCATSTAGATACTCAAACGCGCAGACCTCGAAAAACCGGAGCTCGCACATGTCTACCCGTCAACCCGCGCTGTACGTCCAATATCGCTACGATCCTCTGGATCGTCTGACCAGCCACAGTCAATCGAATGAACCCGCACACCAGCGCTTCTACTGCAAAAGTCGGCTCGCAACCGAGATACAAGGCGAATTGCACCGTTCCATCGTCCAGTACGACGACCAGCTGTTGGCGCAGCAGGCACGACAGGGCGATGACCGCGACACTACGCTGNACCGAGATACAAGGCGAATTGCACCGTTCCATCGTCCAGTACGACGACCAGCTGTTGGCGCAGCAGGCACGACAGGGCGATGACCGCGACACTACGCTGTTGAACACCGATTTGCAGCGCTCAGTGCTGCACCGTCTCAAGGCCAGTCAGCCTCTTCATCCCAATGTCTACACCGCATACGGCCACCATGCCCAAAGCGGCTTGCCCTGCCTGCTGGGCTTCAACGGCGAACGACCTGAGCCGGTGACCGGGCATTATTTATTAGGTAATGGCTACCGGGCGTTTAACCCTGTGTTGATGCGCTTCAACAGTCCGGACAGTTGGAGTCCGTTTGGCAAGGGGGGCATTAATCCCTATGCGTATTGTTTGGGGGACCCAATTAATCGGTATGACCAGGATGGACATCTCTCACTATCTTTTGTGATAGGAGCACGCATTTGGAAGAATCGCGCAAAAGCCACAATAGCAAAGAGGGCAGTAGAAGCAGAGGAAGTAGCAGCGACACAAACTATCAGGCTGCATGGTACTGACTACTCATTAAAGAAAGACGTGTTGCCATTGGAAGCTGTCAAGGCTCGTGACAAGATAAATTATCTCTATAAGCTGAGCTCTGATGAGGTCTATCACAACAGAAAGTATCTCGATGATCTGAGCAGCGCACGCAGACAAAGTGAACTTGTTGAAAAAATGACGGGAATACCGGCCAGCCAAAATGATCGCCTTAAGTTGCTGAATTATATAAAGAAACCCGACAAGCGCGGCTTTACGTTTTCCTATTTTAAGCTTATTGACGCGGCTTACGGAAAATTTGATCCTGCAACTTCACCGAGTAATCGCCCGAGCCCCGATTCAGCTAAGCTTTATTATAACGAAATCCAAGCACTCAAAAATTACAATGGATTCGATTTTAGGGCCAAAGCTGATCGTATTAGAGATGAAAACTTCAAAATCAAGCGTTAAACATTGCAAGAAGAGTCACTTTCGGAGTCAGTTACAAGCTGATATCAAACAACAAACCGCGACCCTCCCCCGAGAGCTGCGGTTTATCACGCCGCGCGATTATTGCTGCAACACAGTTGCCTGGTTGGCCGAGCCAAACTGTTGCACGGTGGCCGTTTGCGTCATGCCGCTCCGATCGACACTGGCGATGTTGCCGGTGCCGCCCTGGGTGACGTAAGCGATGTTCATGGTGTCGGCCCGTTTGATGGTGATCATGTTGTCGTCGCCGCACAGTTGCGAGGCCTTAGATGTGCTCAGCTCGTATTCAGGTGTTGATGTGCAGAACTGAACGCCATGTTTAAAAGCATTCAGCACTGGTTCTCTAAGGCTACACAGTCTTGCGTCGTTACCTACAACTACGCCAGAATCCGCCGGCTTGTGCGCTTTGCCCCTTGTCCCTATCGTTTCCGTGTCGCTGCCAATTCAGCGACCGGGTTTAGCGATCCGAACAGTTACAGGGGCTTCAGCACTCCAGTCTCGATTGCATACGATCCAATCTATGCAGTTTGATTATGGCGGCTGTGCGTCGGAGACCTTCGGGTCTGCCGGGTTCTCCTGTACCCCGGTTCGCTAACCTTCGTACAGTCGCCACCCTTACTTGTTTAGCGACAGGTTTTGGTGGTTCCAATTTCTACAGGAGCTCCACCATGATCAAACCCACCCCCAATCCCCCTGAAACCGACACCGTTTCGCCCTACGATTCCCCCAACTCCAAAAAACTCCACGAAGCCGCCGACCGGGCGCTGGACTATCATCTCAACCCACCGAAAGCCCCGCCCCCCACTCACCAACCCAGCGCCATGTTCACCATCGTCCCGGATATCAATACCGAAACGCTGTTGGCCCATGCCTGTGAATCCCTGGCCTCGGCCAGTGTCATGGCCAGTGACCTCGCCGGTTTCGTGGAAGGCCCGCAGCGCAATGCCCTGCTGGGGATCGCACAGATCATCATGCTGGGAGAACTGGCGGTAAATCGGGCACTGGATAACCTCGATCCGCAGTGAT
>NZ_LMGK01000025.1:522744-694470 GCF_001427125.1 Pseudomonas sp. Root562 | reverse complement strand
GCAGACCTCGAAAAACCGGAGCTCGCACATGTCTACCCGTCAACCCGCGCTGTACGTCCAATATCGCTACGATCCTCTGGATCGTCTGACCAGCCACAGCCAATCGGATGAACCCGCACACCAGCGCTTCTACTGCAAAACTCGGCTGGCCACCGAGATACAAGGCGAATTGCACCGTTCCATCGTCCAGTACGACGACCAGCTGTTGGCGCAGCAGGCACGACAGGGCGATGACCGCGACACTACGCTGNCTGCGCGCGGTGCCGGCAAGGTGGTGAACCCGCACACCAGCGCTTCTACTGCAAAACTCGGCTGGCCACCGAGATACAAGGCGAATTGCACCGTTCCATCGTCCAGTACGACGACCAGCTGTTGGCGCAGCAGGCACGACAGGGCGATGACCGCGACACTACGCTGTTGAGCACCGATCTGCAGCGCTCAGTGCTGCACCGTCTCAAGGGCAATCAGCCTCCTCATCCCAGTGTCTACACCGCATACGGCCACCGTGCCGAAAACGCTTTGACCTGCTTGCTGGGTTTCAACGGCGAACGACCTGAGCCGGTGACTGGGCATTATTTATTAGGTAATGGCTACCGGGCGTTTAACCCCGTGTTGATGCGCTTCAACAGTCCGGACAGTTTGAGTCCGTTTGGCAAGGGGGGCATTAATCCCTATGCGTATTGTTTGGGGGACCCGATTAATCGGTATGACCAGGATGGACATCACCCACTATTAATTATATCAAGAGTTAAAAAACTAGCAGGCATTTGGAAGAATCGCGCAACAGCCAAAATAGCAGCGAGGGTAGAAGAAGCAAAGGAAGTAGCAAGGACAAAAACTGTTTATATGCTTTTCAACACATACGATTTAAAACCTGACGTGTCGGCATTAGACGCTGTCAAGGCTCGTGACAAGATCAAATATCTCGACAAGCTGGGCTCTGCTGATGGTTATCACAACAGAAAGTATCTCGATGATCTGAGCAGCGCAGGCAGACGAAGTGAACTTGTTGAAAAAATGACGGGAATGCCGGCCAGTCAAAATGATCGCCTTAAGTTGCTAAATTATATAAAAGAACCCGACGCCCGCGGCTTTACGTTTTCCTATCCTAAGCTTTATAAAGCGGCTCTCGGAAAATTTGATCCTGCAACTTCACCGGCTAATCTCCCGAGCGTCGATTCAGCTAAGCTTTATCTGGCCGAAATCAATGCAGTCAAAAATCCCGATGAATCCGCATTCTGGGGCGAAGCTGAAAGTCTTAAACATCGTTACTTCACAATCAGGCGTTAAACGTCGCAATCGAAGCCGCTTCCGGGGTCAGTTCAAGCAGATATCAAACATCAAACCGCGACCCTCCCCTGAAGGCCGCGGTTTTTCACGCCGCGCGATTACTGCTGCAACACTGTTGCCTGGTTGGCCGAGCCAAACTGTTGCACGGTGGCCGTTTGCGTCATGCCGCTCTGATCGACACTGGCGATGTTGCCGGTGCCGCCCTGGGTGACGTAAGCCACGTTCAGGGTGTCGGCCTGTTTGATGGTGATCATGTTGTCGTCGCCGTACAGCTGGGCGGTGTATGCCTGGTTGCCGGTGCCTTCCTGGTTGAACTCGGTGCTGTTGCCGGTGCCGTTGGTGCTGCCCTGGGCCAGGTTGGTGGTGCCGCGCTGGTCGGAGATCAGGATGTTGTCGCTGCCGTTTTGATCGAAGTACAACTCGTTGTAGGAGTCGGCCTGGCTGACCGTGGTTTTGTTGCCGGTCCCGGTCTGGTTGGTGGTCATGACGTGGCCGACGCCGTCCTGGGTGAAGTTGGCGACGTTGCCGCTGCCGGCCTGGTTGACGGTGGCGCGCTGGTTGCTGCCGAACTGGCCGCCCGATTGCGGGCCTTTCCAGTTGCTGGCATAGACCTTGTTGTCGCTGCCCACCGACGTGGCATTGAGCACATGGCTGTCGCCGCTCTGGTAGGTGAAGTGCACGTTGCCGGTGCCCTGTTGATAGAGCGCGACAGTGGAACCGAGTGACTCGAACTGATCGGCGTAGATGGCGTTGAGGTCGCCGACCTGCAGCACGGTGGCGACGTTGTTTTCGCCAAAGCTCTGATCGACGATGGTTTCGTTGGCGCCGCCATATTGGTTGATGGTGGCCTGGGCGTTGACCTGAGTGTCTTGCCAGACTTCGGAGCCGTTGCCGTCGCCGTACTGGTTGATGGTCAGATTGCCGCCTTCACCATAGCGCTGATCGCCATAGGCATAGTTGGAGCTGCCGGCCTGATTGATGTTGATCTGGCCGTTCATGTGGCCGATCTGTTCGGCGGTCGCGTAGTTGGTGGTGCCGTACTGGATGATGACCGCGTTGTTGGCCATGCCTAACTGGATCTGCTCGATGTTGGCTTCGTTGCCGTCGCCGTACTGGTAGGTTTGCCCGGAGGTGTTTTCCTGACTGTCCTGATAGACGAACGAGAAGTTGCCGGAGCCTTCCTGCTGTTGCAGTGCTTCGCCATTGCCGACCCCGATCGACTGGCTGGCATGGCTGATGTTGAAGCTGCCGGTCTGGGTTTGTGTGATGGTGCTGTTGTTCTCGAACAGTTGTTCTGCGTACCCGGCGTTGTAGTCGCCGACCTGGGTTTGGGTAATGGTGCTGGTGGCCGTGTCTTGCACGGCGGCCGCATCGTTGCCTTGGCCAACTTGCTGCTGGGTGACGGTACTGAACGGAGCATTGCTCTGTTTCACATCGGCGATGTTGGCGGTACCGGCCTGGTCTTGTATCGACAGGCTGTCATCGGCCATTGCCTGGGCACTGACAATGACCAGTATGGCGGCTGTGAGGGGCGTCAGTTTGAACATTTTGAAACCTCCAAGTGGTGCAGTGCTTTAGCGAAATTGAGTGACCGATACGCTCATGCCATTGCCTGCCTGGGTCACAGCGCTTTGCTGACCCGTGCCGGCCTGGACGATGTTGGCGTCGTTGTTGTTGCCGTTCTGGGAAATCTGCGCACGGTTGTGGCTGCCGGTCTGGGTAATCGATGCGGCGTTGCCGGAACCTTGCTGGTTGATCAATGCCATCAGGTCGCTGCCTTGTTGCAGGATGAACGCCTCCTGATTGCTGCCTGACTGCACGATCTGGCCGAGCAGCGACTGGCCGTGCTGTTGCAGCAATGCGACGTTGGCCTGGCCGTTCTGGTCGATCAACGCTTGCTGGCCCACCGGGGGCGGCAGCTCGCCGAGATCGGCAGCGGGTGCCAGGTCGTCGTTTTCCAGCAAATCGTCGGCGCGCACGCCCGCGCTGCTGCAGAGCAGAAGCAGGCAGAGCAGGGCGGCGGTCGGCGTTTTCATGATGCAGTCCTTTGGTTGAGGGCTTGCCCCACCCGCCGCAGCGGCCGGTGGGGCGAGCGCTTACTGCACAGTGACGTTGACGGTTCGCACGGTGCCTTGGGACGAGGTGATGGTGGCTGTCGGGCTCGCCGACGGAATCACCGTGGTCGAGTTGCTGACGGTCAGGCGCCAGCGTCCGGTCAGCGGCACCGTGGTGCTACCCAGGGTTACCAGCCCGGTCGGCGTGGTCACCTGGATGGTGATGGTGTTGCCAGTGGTCACCGACGAAGTCCCCGTGAAGTCCCAGTTGAAGCGATTGTTGGAACGGGCTGTCACCGTGGCTGCCGTGACCGCGAAAGTTTCCGCGGCAGGACGTGGCGAGACCTGCACCGTGACCGTTGCCGGTGACGTCGACTGGGCACCGAAGCTGTCCCGGGCGATGTAGCTGAAGGTCGTAGTGAACGCCGTGGTGACCGTCGCCGGTGGGTTATAGGTCAGGACGGTACCGTTGCTGGTCACCGAGCCGCGATCCGCCGGTGGTTGGGTGAAGCTGGCGATTGCGAGCGGCACGTTGCCTTCCGGATCGGTGTCGTTGGCCAGCACGTTGATCGGAATCGACACACCCAGGGTCGCGATGCTGTCGGCGACGGCCACCGGAGGCTGGTTCGGCGCCACGGTGATGGTCACGGTCGCCGCAGCGGTCGAGGCCAGGCCCTTGGCATCTTGAGCCTTGTAGGTGAACGTTGTGGTCAACGGTGCATTGACCACGGCTGGCGGGGTGTAGACCACCGCGGTGGAACCGTTCAACACCACGCTGCCCTGGCCGGCAGCCGGTTGGGTCAACGCGGTGATGCTCAGCGGTGTGTTGCCATCCGGGTCGCTGTCGTTGGTCAGCAGGCTGAGGGTGATCGGCACGCCGAAACTGGTGCTGCCACTGTCGGCGACAGAAAGCGGTGCCTGGTTTTCACCGGTGTCCGGCGCGGTGCCGACCACGACGACCGGCTCGACATCGCTGCCACCTGAGGCCGATTTGATGGTCACGCTGGCCGGAGGCTGAGGCAGGTCGGCGATGGTCAGGCGTTGCAGGGTGCCTGACTTGGTTAACCGTCCGTAGCCCTGGGCAACCATGTCCGGCACCACCACTTCGTCTGACGAGATGGCTTCGATCAGCAGGCTGTGGTTACTCCAGTTGTAGCGAGCGGTTTGTACTTTCACCACGTCAGTGACTTTGCTCGAGACCGCTGTCGGCCGGGTGGTGCCGGTCGGGTCGGTCGCGGTGAGCACGACCACAGGCGGTACGGTGCTGCCGGTCAGGCGGTGGCCAAAGAACTGGCCGGTATTGTCGCCAAGCATGCTGGTGAGGCACGGCGATGGTGGTGGTCCGGGAACCAGAGCCACGGTTTCGCGGAAGCACAGGCTCGAATTGTTCGCCGATTTGCCGAACACCTCGACCCGGGTACTGCTGGTGCCCGGTCCTGTAGAAGTGCGGCGGTAAGTCGCGCGTCCGATTTCCGCAAGGGTCTGTGCACGGCTGTCGAGGACTTTGCCGGACACGGTAAAAAGCGTGGTCTGAATGGTCCCGGGCGGGCCCTGGACGCGCAGGAAGTTGGTGTTGTTGGGGCTGCCGGTGACCGCTTCGGTAAGGTTCGGGTCACCGACGAACGTCTCGATGGCGCCCGTGTCCGGGTTCACTTCGGTGTAGGGACCGTTGACGCTGCGCAGGAACGGGCCGACCTCACCGTTCAGAGCTCCACTGAAATTGCCTGGTGCGCCGATGCCGATGTCGCGGGTGATGTTGATGGCACGACGGCCGGGTGTGGTGACGTTGACCGTTTCCACGCCGTACGGGTGGGTGATGGTGTAGGTGCCTGCCACCGGTACGTTTATCCGCAGGCGAATGCGGGCGAAGCTTGCCTGGTCACCGTCGACAGGGTTTTCCGCGGCGAATGCCGCTTCGATCCCGGCCACGTAGGCGTCGACGCCATAGCCGCCGACATCGGGGATGGTGGTTTCGGCGAGGAACCAGAAGGTTTCCGGTGGCCAGTTGTCGGGGAATACCATCGGCAAGGTATCGTCATAAACCCCGGGTTCCGGATTCAGGATGCACATGTAGGAAGGTGCGCCAGGAACGCCCGGCGAGCGCGAGCTGGTGGCCCGCGACTGGCACAGTTCCAGCGACAGTGAATTGTTGTCCTGATACCACATGGGGAATTTCCCCGTGGCAAAGGTGTAGGGACCGGGATCGACCGCAGCGAGTTGCGCGAACGCACTGCCGGTCAGCGAAAGAGTCAGCCCGAGCGCGTTGAGCGCAAAGCGTGGCCACTTGTTCATGATGCCTCCTGATGCGGGTCTGGGCATGAGAGCGTTCATTGCACGATGACCACTTCTTCGGTGTCGCTGCCGCCATTGGATGACGCCACGTGAACCTTGGCCGGTGGAATCGGCGAGATGCCGGTCGACAGGGATTTCTCTGCGCCATCGCCACTGAGGGCGCCGATGGCGACCCCGGTACCGGTAGTGACGGTGAGGACCGGAGGCGAGGTTTCATCGCTGGTCGAGGCCACGACAGTGATCTGTCCGCTGTTCAGGCTGTACTCGGCCCGTGAGATCACCACCAGGTCGGTCAGCGGCATGGAGATGGAGGTTGGGGTGCTGGTGGGAATGGCCAGATGGTTGTCAGCCGTCACCACCAGGTTGCTCGGCAACGTCGGGTTGGCGGCGGACTGGGCGTACCAGTGGCCGGTGGTGTCAGCCTCGGTGAGGTTCAGTACCGGGCTGTTGCTGTCCAGCTTCACGGTGGCCGGTGGCGGCGGTGCCAACACGAAAACGTCTTGTTGCGCCACGGGTGCGCTTTCACCTGCCTTGCGAGAGTAGGTACTGCGCTCGGCGATCAGCGGAGTGGGGCGGGTCACTGTCGACAGTTTGCCGGAAATGGCCATCACCGTTGTCCGCAAGTCCAGGCCGTTCGGGCCCTCGATGCGAATGTAGTTGGTGTTGAACGGACTGCCGGTAAAGGCTTCTGCGAGGTTTGGATCGCCAACGAACTGCTCGGCAGCACCGGTGACCGGGTTGGTCTCGGTGTAGGGGCCGTTGACGCTGCGCAGGAACGGGCCAATGTCACTTTTGAGCGCGCCGTCATAGGTTTTCGGTGTACCGATACCGATGTCCCGGGTCATGTTGATGGCGCGGGTCCCGCCCGCGGGAACGTCGAAGATGTCGACGCCGTAGGGGTGGGTGATGGTGTAGACGCCCGCCGTGGGCACGTCGACCCGAATACGGATACGACCGAAACTGACCTGATCACCTTCCTTCGGTTCTTCGGCGGCGAAGGCTGCTTCGACGGCGCTGACGTAGGTCAGGTCGATGCCGCGGGCAGCATCGACGATGGCGCCGTCGCCGGTGAACCAGAACGTTTCATCGGGAAAGTTGCTCGGGAAAACGATGGGTTGGGTGTCGTCGAAAACCCCGGGAGTTGGATTCAAAACACACATGTAGGACGGCGCACCGGGTGCGCTGGGAACCCTGGAACTGACAGCCTTTGACAGGCAAAGGTCGAGGGTTCGACCGTGACTGTCTTGGTACCAGGAGGCGAAACCTCCGGTGGCGGGTGTGTAGGGGCCAGGGTCTACAGCGAACAGTGCAGCCTGGGCGACGCCTTGGGCCATAGCACTGACGATCAGAGCGATCGCGGTTTTGGACAGTAAAGGGTGCATGTGTAATCCCTCTATCAGAGTACCTGCCCCTTGGATATGGGTCAGTTGGGAGGACTTCGGCAACTCCCATGCCAATCGCGAAAAACGGCTATGAGAGGCCCGGTGCACAGGCGTTCGCCTGGCGACAAGCTGCATTTGCCTGCGGAGGGGAACGGGCCTCTTTCCCCAGGATTGGGGGTAGATGGGGGCAACGGAGCAGGGGGAGAACAGGTTGCAGCCGGGCAATCTGCCAGCAGTGGGCTATAAACCTATAGGGGCTTTTGCGGGAACAATATTGATGACCACGCTTGCCAAGACACTGACCACCGACCAGGCCGACATGCGCTTGAGCTCGCGCAAACAGCCGTTCAACCTGCTGCGTTGGTTTTCGCTCATCAGCATGGCGGTGATCGGCACAGTAGCGGTGGCGTTGGGCTCGGTGTCCACCAAGTTCGTGATTACCGAAAGCGTGCAGCGCGATGCGTTGCTGACATCTCAGTTCATTCAGGCGATCGCCGCCGCCGAAGTCCGCCACGTTTCAATCCCCAACGTGCGGACCATGGGCGAGTTGCTCGACCCGCGCAAAGATCGGGATTTCCCTGACGTCGATCCGATGGCCCGTGCCAATGCCCGGGGCGAGTTCCTCGACCACATCGAGCATTTGCCGGACGTGATCCTGGCGAACATCTATGCGCCTGACCGGATGATTATCTGGTCGACCAACCCGGCGCTGATGGGCACCACGATTCATGTCGATGAGGATCTGGATCAGGCCTTCGCCTCGAAGACACCGGTATCGGCCAGTTACCATGATGTCGACCATGGCCGCATGGAACAGAAGTTCGTCACACCGCCGGAATACATCTTCATCGAAAACTACATTCCGCTGTTTGACGCCGAAGGCAAAAACGTCACTGCGATGGTCGAGATCTACAAGGAGCCCAAGGATCTGATCAGCCGCATGGAACGTGGCCTGGTCTTGATCTGGCTGGCGACGGCGTTGGGCGGTGGGTTGATCTACCTGGGTCTTTACTGGATCGTGCGGCGGGCGGCGATTTTGCTGGCGACGCAACAAAAGCAACTGATCACCAACGAAACCTACGTGGCGCTGGGCGAGATGTCCTCGGCAGTGGCCCACAGTCTGCGCAACCCTTTGGCGACCATTCGTTCAAGCGCCGAGTTGGCGCTGGAGTTCGACAGCGGTCCGGCGCACAAGAACATCAACGACATCATCGGCCAGGTCGATCGCATGTCGAAGTGGGTCCGGGAGTTGCTGCAATCCTTGCGGCCGCTCAACGACGAAGCCGAACCGGTCAACCTGGTCGCTGTGCTGCACGACAGCCTGAACGCGTTCGAGCAGCAGATCGCCAGGGGCCGGGTCACGGTGGTGTTTACCCCCAAAGAGACGCCGATGGTCTTGAGTCAACACGTGCAGCTGACCCAGATTCTCAACAGTTTGCTGGCCAATGCGCTGGAGGCCATGGACGAAGGCGGTACGCTGACGATCAGCCTGGAACCGAGTGCTTCCCAAAGTGTGTGCGTGACCATCGGCGACACCGGCAAAGGCATGAACGAAGAGCAACGGCGCTTGGCTTTCCGACCTTTTTTCACCACCAAGCAAGGTGGGCTGGGGGTCGGGCTGGTGCTGGTCAAGCGAATCATGGAGCGCTTTGGCGGTACGGTGGCGCTCGATAGCCGTGAAGGCGAAGGCACGCGCGTGCGTCTTTCGTTCAAGCTAATCCCCTGAAAACGGGGGCAACTTTCCCCGTTAGCGGGTGCCATTCCCCAATTTTTCCCCCGAACATGGCAGATTGATGTTGATAAGCCATTGTTTTGTCGCTGGTTAATGCTTTTGTATAAATCAGTTACAAGATGGCGAGCTCCTTGCACATGCTCCATCACCCCCTTCACATATTTCGAGGTGGTTGGTGATGGACAAAAAAGAGCGCCTCCCCACCGGTGACGGCTTCGGTCCGAAAGTGACGGTCCAGCCATGAACCGGGAGGGTGTCGACATGAGACGCCATACACCACGCTCGCGCGCCTTGGGCATGCACCTTGTGCTGCTGTTGTCGGCCTGTTTGCTGGCCAGCCAGTTGCTGGTCGCCAAACCGGTGCCACCGACACCCGCACCGGCAACAGAAACCGCAGTCGCCGATAGCGCCACTCCGTGGGGTGGCGACTATTTCCCCAACACCCTGCTGACCAATCAGGACGGTCGGCAGGTGCGGTTTTTCGATGACCTGATCAAGGGCAAAGTGGTGGTGATCAATTTCATCTTCACTTCGTGCAGCGACTCCTGCCCACTGGAAACCGCCAGGCTGCGTCAAGTGCAGAAGTTGCTCGGCGACCGGGTCGGCAAAGACGTTTTTTTCTACTCCATCAGCATTGATCCCTTGAGTGATACGCCCGCAGTGCTCAAGGCCTATGCGCAACGCTTCCAGGTCGGTCCGGGCTGGCAGTTTCTCACCGGTGAGTTCGCCGACGTCACCGAGCTGCGGCAGAAACTCGGGTTGTTCATCGAAGGCGTCGACAACGGGCGCAGCAAGGACCACAACCTGAGCCTGATTGTCGGCAACCAGTCCACGGGGCGCTGGATGAAGGCGTCGCCATTCGAAAACCCGTGGATTCTGGCCGATCAATTGGCCAATACCCTGCAGAACTGGAAGCAACCGAGCGTTGAGCAAAATTACGCCAACGCTCCCGAGATCCGCCCACCGAGCAGCGGCGAGGAATTGTTCCGCACCCGCTGCGCGTCTTGCCACAGCCTGGGGCCAATAGACGGTCAGGGCATCGGCTTGCGCAGCATCGGTCCGGATCTGATCGGCGTGACCCGTCAGCGTGATCCTGCCTGGCTCAGTCGCTGGATCCGCGAACCGGACCGCATGCTGGCGGAAAAGGACCCGATTGCCATGGAGCTGTTCGAGCGCTTCGACCAAATCCCGATGCCCAACCTGCGCATGGACGAACGTGCCGCGCAGTCGATCATCACGTTTTTGCAGGAAGAAACCGATCGCCAGCATCCGCCGTCCAGCGCGTTGGCTGCTGGTAACGAAGCACCCGAACATCAACATTCCATCGCGGTTCCAGACAAAGCGCAGGTGCAATAGTGGCGAAATAGATTCATTGCCCGGGCATTGCGATCAATGCCACCTACACTGATTCGAAACACGGCTGAAAAGGCTTGTAACCCGCGACCAGGACAGTCCCATGCAGACACTGGAAGAACAAAATGCAGCTGTCCCGACAGTACCGGCAGCGGCAGAGGGTAAGGATTGGCGTCCGCCCTTCAATCTGGTGCGCTGGTTTTCCCTGGCGAGCTTTCTCATTATTGCCGCCGTGGCATTGGGGCTCGGTTACGTCTCTACGCGCTTCGTGGTTGAGGAGAGTATCGAGCGCGATTCGATGCTGACTGCGCAGTTCATTCAGGCGATTGGCGATGCGGAAATTCGCCATGCTTCAATTTCTCCCAACCGGACCATGGGCGAGATGCTCGACCCACGGCAAGAAAACGCCTACCCCGATGTCGATCCTGTAACCCGTGCCGCTGCGCGCATTGAGTTTCTCGATCATGTGGAACACCTGCCGGGCATACTGCTGGCGACGGTGTATGCGCTGGATCGCACCGTGGTCTGGTCAACCAACCCGGAGCTGATCGGTGTGCGCATCGAAGATGACGAGGAACTGGACGAGTCCTTCGAAATGAAAGAAGCAGTGTCCACCAGCTACCACGAAATCGATGAGGAACGTCCCGAACAGCGTCTGTTGCGTGAACCCCAATACCTGTTCATCGAAAATTACATTCCGATGTTCAATGCCGACAAAAGCAAAGTGATCGCCATGGTGGAGATCTACAAGGAACCGGTGGATCTGGTTGAACGCATCCAGCGCGGGTTCAAGGCGATCTGGCTGGCGACATTGCTCGGCGGGGCGGTCATTTATCTGGGCCTGTTCTGGATCGTGCGCCGTGCAGCGATGTTGTTGCAGAGTCAGCAAAAGCAATTGGTGGCCAATGAAACCTTTGTCGCCCTCGGCGAAATGTCTTCGGCAGTGGCGCACAGTCTGCGCAATCCCTTGGCGAATATTCGTTCCAGTGCCGAACTGGCCCAGGAAATCGCCAGCCAGACTGCGCAGAAGAATATCGGCGACATCATCAACCAGGTCGACCGCATGTCGCGCTGGGTGCGCGAATTGCTGGTGTCGTTGCGACCGGTCAACGACGACTTTGAAAACGTGGACCTGGTGTTGGCCATCGATGACACCTTGAATGCGTTCGAACCGCAGATCAAACGCTCGAACGTCGAGGTGCGTTTCGTCCCGACGACAGTCCCCCCGGTCCTCAGCCAACAGGTGCTGCTTACACAAATTCTCAATAGCCTGTTCGCCAACGCCCTGGAAGCCATGCCCAAGGGTGGCGTGTTGAGCATTGAGATTGAGCAAGCGTCAGACGATCAGGTGAGCATGATCCTCAATGACACCGGCAAGGGCATGAGCAAACAACAGCAGCAAATGGTCTTCAAGCCATTCTTCACCACCAAACAAGGGGGGCTGGGCGTGGGCCTGGCCCTGGTCAAAAGAATAATGGAGCGTTTCCAAGGCTCGGTCGAACTGACTAGCCAGGAGCAGGAAGGAACCCGCGTTTGTCTCAATTTCAAAGTGGCAACGGGAGGGGAATATGGAACACAGCATACTGCTGGTCGAGGATGATGAGCTGCTTGCCGAGAATATTCAGACCTACCTGGAGCGCAAGGACTTCGAGGTAACGGTCTGCCACTCGGCCGAAGACGCACTTGAGCAATTGAAGACGTTCGCACCGGACGTGGTGCTCACCGACAATTCGTTGCCAGGCATGAGCGGTCACGGCTTGATCCAGAAGCTGCGCATCAGCGCGCCGGATATGAAAGTGATCATGATGACAGGCTACGGCAATGTCGAAGACGCCGTGGTGGCGATGAAAGAGGGGGCTTTCCACTACGTCACCAAACCGGTGGCTTTGCCCGAACTCAAGCTGTTGCTGGACAAGGCCCTGGCCACCGACCGGATGGAGCGCACGCTGTCGTTCTATCAGGAGCGCGAGGCGCAGAAATCCGGGGTTCAGGCGCTGATCGGTGAGTCCGCGCCCATGGTCTACCTCAAGGGCACCATCGCCCAGTTGCTCGACGCCGAGCGACGCATGGCCAACAGCGACCTGCCGCCGGTGCTGGTGGAAGGCGAAACCGGTACCGGCAAAGAGTTGGTCGCCCGGGCACTGCATTTCGACGGCCCACGCAACAAAGGCCCGTTCATTGAATTCAACTGCGCGTCGATCCCCTCCAACCTGGTGGAGTCCGAGCTGTTCGGGCACGAGAAAGGCGCCTTTACCGATGCCAAGGATCGTCGGCTGGGGCTGGTGGAAGCGGCCGATGGCGGGACATTGTTTCTCGATGAAATCGGCGAGATGGACCTGATCCTGCAGGCCAAGCTGTTGAAGCTGCTCGAAGACCGGACCATCCGCCGGGTCGGTTCGGTGAAGGAACGCAAGGTCGATCTGCGGGTGATCAGCGCTACCAACTGCAACCTCGAACAAATGGTTCAACAGGGCAAATTCCGCCGCGACCTGTTTTTCCGCCTGCGCATCATTTCGATCAAGGTGCCGCGCCTGTACGCCCGTGGCGAAGATATCCTGTTGCTGGCCCGACACTTTCTGGCTGCCCATGGCAAGCGCTACGGCAAGCCGAACCTGCATTTCAGCGACCAGGCCGAAGAGCTGCTGCTCAATTACACCTGGCCGGGCAATGTGCGTGAGCTGCGCAACATGCTGGAACAAACCGTGTTGCTGGCGCAAAGCGACACCATCGCCGCGCATCAATTGAACGTCTGCATGAGCCTGGTGGACGAGCCGGCGATGTTTCAGCATGAACTGCCGCCCAGCGAACCACGCCCGACCTACAACGGCACCGAATCGATGAACCTGCCGGAGGTCGAGCGTGACATGGTGCGCAAGATGCTCGACAAGACCGACTGGAACGTCACCAAGTCCGCGCGACTGCTGGGCCTGAGCCGCGACATGTTGCGCTACCGGATCGAAAAGCTCGGCCTCGCGCGTCCGGACAAACGGCAGTGGTAGGCAGAAGCCGCCGGGTTACAAGGACGGACCCGGAGCGCTCAGGCAAGCCAGCATGCAGGTCGGGTCGATCACTTCATGATTGACGTAGACACCGCGAGCCGCATCGTAGGTGCGGATGAACACGCGCACGGTGGCGTCCGCTACCGTCGGCAACTGCGAGTCGGAAAACACGTGCTCGCTGGACACCGGAATGAAGGTCTGGGGTGAAGTCGGGATGTACGCGCCCGGCGGCACGGTGCTCAGTGAAGGTGGGGCGGGGTGGGCGAAAGGCTGGTCAGCCCCGTAATAGTGGAATTCAGTGTTCGATTGGTCAGTTTGCATCAGGCTGTCGTCCGCCAGCGCGACGCCGGTGGCAGTCAGGCAAAGGGCAAGCAACAGCGTGTGTCCGGTCTTGTTCATGGCAGCACCTGCGAAATCGGTTAATCCGCATTTCCCCCGAGGTCATTAACTATAGCGCTCCCGTGGGCGGGCGTCGGCGTTGCCTGTTTACAAGATCGCAACAAAGCCACGAAGAGGCTTTAAACCGAGATGATCTAGACTCGGGCCGTCAATCATTGACCCGATTCTGGAGTGTGCAATGGAAATGCCGACAAAAGAACAAGCCATCGCCAGCAACCGCGATGCCTGGAATGACTCCGCTCGCCATCACAAGGAATCTGCCGAATGGCAGCAACATTGGATCGCCGTGGCGCACGCGGACTTTACCTGCCTTGATGAGACTCTGACCGGTGTGCTGACGGAAGTCGGTATTGATGGCAAGGAAGTGGTGCAACTGGGCTGCAACAACGGCCGCGAAAGCCTTTCCCTTTTCGCCTTGGGGGCGAGGCATGTTACAGGGGTCGATCAGTCCGCAGCGTTTCTCGGCCAGGCGCGAGAACTGGCGACACGCTCGCCCCACGAGCCTGAGTTCATCAAAGCTGACATTCATCATTTGCCGCTGCAACTGAAGGGGCGCTTCGACGTAGCCCTGATCACCATCGGCGTCTTGAACTGGATGCCGGACATAGCCGAATTCTTCCAACATGCGGCGCAAACCCTCAAGCCGGGCGGGGCCTTGATAATCTACGAAACCCATCCGTTTCTGGAAATGTTCGATCCCGACTCAGCCGATCCCTTTGCCTTGAGTTCCTCGTATTTTCGCCGGGAGCCTTTCGTGCAAAACGAGCCGATCGTCTATGAAGGCAAAGTCGAGCAACCGGCATCCCCGTCCTACTGGTTCGTTCACACCCTGGGCGACATCCTCAATGGTGCCATTGCTGCCGGACTGCAGATCAACCACTTCAAGGAATACCCGCATTCCAACCGCGAAGAGCTTTATGACCTCTATCAGCAACAAGAAGCGCAGTTGCCGATGTGTTTTACGATGGTTGCGGTGAAACGCTGAAGGGCGGGGCACCTGGACTGACGCCATCGCCGGCAAGCCGTGCTCCTACAGGTTTTGAGGTGGCCGCATGCTCGCGAATGAAGCGACGCCGTTGGCGCAAGGCTTCAGGTCAAGCCTGAGCCGCCGTGGTCACGGCGACATGCCCCGGTTGCGCGCAAAGCTCAATGCCCAGCGCATGAATGACTTTTAACACCGTATCGAAACGTGGTTTCGCCCCTGGCGCGAAAGCCTTGTACAGGCTTTCGCGCCCCATCCCGGCGTCTTTGGCTATTTGTGTCATGCCGCGGGCTTTTACCACGTAGCCAATTGCTCGAAGAAACTCCTCGTTGTCACCTTCAGCCAGCACTTGGGAGAGGTACTCACTGATGGCTTCATCGCTGTCGAGCAGTGTGGTCATATCGAAGTCAGTCAAAGTCTGGCTCATGGTTAAACCTCCTTTGCCAATTTTTTTGCGTGTCTTATATCAGCGGTTTGAGTTGATTTGTCACCCCCAGCCAACAGGATGATGACGACACCGTTTCTCATCGTGAAGTAAATGCGGTACCCGGCACCAACGTCCACGCGCATTTCGGAGATGCCATTACCCACTGCCTTGATATCGCCAAGGTTGCCCGCGGCGGCTCGATCAATGCGACGGGCTATTGCAACCTTTGCCCGCATATCGCGAACGGAGGTATGCCATGCGGCGAAAATGCCGGTTTGCTGGACAAGATAATTCATCGCTCGAATGTATCCAAATGGATACGGATGAGCAGTCAGACATTTCCGCGCTTGCCTGAGTTTTTTCGGTAATTCGTGTGGGCGGGCCTAACCGCCGATGGAGCCGTAGCGGCCCCATCGGGTCATTCGGTCAAGCCTGAGCCGCTGCCGTCACCACTGGCCGGCCCGGTTTGCGCAACGGGTCGAGGCGCGAGCCGCTGTAGCGGGTTTCGCGGAAGAAGCGCCAGCGGCCAAAGAGGCCGTAGACATGGGTGACTCGCCCCTGTTCCTGATAGCCCATGCGGATGTGCAGTTTCAGCGCGGGGATGTTGTGGGTTTCGCACACATCCACCACCTTGTTGCAGCCTTGCGCCGCCATCGCTTCCCACAGCGCGATCTGGACGTCCACGGACAGGCTGCTGCCGAAATAGGCGCGGATCATTTCCCCGCCAAACTCGAAGAACTCACCGGGTTTGACCGGAAACCAGCAACCGTAATAGTGGCGGTCGTGGTAATCACGCGTGCTGCCCCAGATAAAGCCTATGGCATGACCGTCTTCGTCCACGTACATGTGCCCGGTGTGACCTTCGGCGGCGAGTTCGGCCATGGTTTGCACGCGGTCACCGAAATGCTTGGCAAACGCCGTGGCGTTTTCCGGGGTGATGATGACCTGGCGCACCCCGGAGTAAGGACGCAACTTGTGCGGCGGTACGGGGCTGACCAGGTCGCGCTCCATCCACAACAACTCCCAGTGGAAAAACACATAGCGTTTCCACAGAGTGCTGAACGTGCGGCTCAAGCCTTTTTGTTTGATTCGTTCGCGCAGTTGCTGGATCAGGCTCATGAAGCCCTCCTTGGCCAGGTTGGCCGTGTGTTGGATGAAGGTATTGACGGACAGTTGCAAGCTTCGCTGTATGCCACCCTGGGTACCCCGGGCAGGCGTTGTTCGAGCAGGACGCTCAATGACTCCCCCTGATCCAGATAGGCATCGCCGAAATCGGCGCCGAGCTGATTGGGGTGGGCGACAATTTCCAGCAAGCCTTCGCTGGGTGGCGCAGCGTTGCGCAGATCCACCGGGGTGCAGACGTAGTCGGCGGTTGCACCGGCCAGGCTGTTCAAGCGGTGGTTGAGCAATTGTTTGAACAGGCGTTTGGGCAGGCTGAGGTTTTGCCCCAGGTTGCGCGCCAGCCGCACGGGCACGCCTTGCCGGGCCGCGAAACGCGCAACGATCTCGCCGATGGGCCAGATGTTGTGCACGTGTTGATGGGAGTCCAGGTGACTGGGGCGCACGTCGTTATCCAGGCAACGTTGCCATTGGGCCTCGAGCTCTTCCTCGACCGCCAGGCGATCCTGACGCCCTAGCCACAGGCGCGTGCGCGACAGGTTGAGGTCGAACACGCCGGCACTGTCACAGAAGGTCCTGCGCGAGAGAATGCGTCGGCTCAATGGGCGGCCGTAGGTCAGGTTGAAGTGCAGGCCGATGCGCCCTGCCAGCAACGGATGCTGGGCCAGGACACACGCCGCTTCGAAGGCCGGCATGTTGGCCATGGCGGTCGCGGAACTGATGACCCCGGCCTGGAATGCGCCCAGGATCACTGCGTTTTCGCAGGCGCTGAGGCCGAAGTCGTCAGCGTTGACTATGACTTGCTGTGGCATGTTCGCCCTCCATGAGTTTTTCGGTGCAAGCCGGCGCCTTGACCACCGGTGCGGTGACCGGGGCAGGGCTGCTGGCCGCGGTCCTTCGTTTCGCCCGCCACTGCTGCATCAGGGGTTTGACTTGCTGCCAGACACGCAACCCCAGGCCCAGCACCAACCCGCTCGGGCGCCAGGAGTAAAAGCTCCAGCGCCAGTGTTCCATGTGCCCGGTCATGCGTTCATGCAGTTGATGACTGGAGTTTTCCAGGCTGACCCGCGACGCATCGATCCAGTACCAGTTATCGTCCAGTCCCCAGCGGATCCATTCTTCGAGCAGCACCCGACCGCTGCCCAGATCGGCATATTGCGGCAGGAAAGCGAGGTTGTAGTCGTACAACCGACCCTGTTCCAGCAAGCCGAGGCGATAGCTGATGCAACGCCCGTCCAGTTCCAGTGTCACCACGCGCACCAGACCTTGGGCGGCGAGGGCGGTGAAGGCTTTTTCCATCCATTGGCGGCGACGTTCATCGGCAAAAATGCCCACGCCTTCATCACCTTTCCAGCTCACCGCTTCCACCTCGGCGATGGCCTTGAGCAGCGGCCCCATGGTCGTTGCATCGGGGGTAATACGGCGGACCTGTGCGCCACAGGCGGCAATACGCTTGCGTGCCCGGCGCAGTTTGTAGCGCGGGTCGCCGGAAACTTCCTGGCGATCGGCATCGGTGATCAAATGCACTGGCACCCGACAACCGAGGCGGCGCTCGGCGGTCGAGCTGCGCGCGAACCATGACCTCAGTGCATGGTCTTCGCCGGCCAGTTCATTGAGTTGCAGCAGGGCATGGGGCAAGCACCGACGAATCTCGGTCAACGCCTTGCGCAGGCCTTCGGCATCCACGGTCGCCAACAGCGCAAGGCGATCGGCCAGGGGAAAGCCCAAGTGATGCAATACCCGAAACGGCAAGCCGCCGAACCGTTCGACGGATGCGACCAAGGGTAGACACAGCACCAGTTCATCGGCCTGCCAGCCGAGCAAAACATGCAGCCGTTCGCCAGCCGTCAGGGCCTGTTGCGACGCAGCCATCCAGGCCAGTGCGTTGAACGGTGTGTGGTCCATCACTCGCAGGCGCAGCGCTTCATAGGCCGCAGCGGGAAAGTCTGCGGCGCACAGCGAAGTACGCCATTCAAATCGCACGGTCATAGGCTCAGGCCACCGAAGCAGGGGAAGGTGAACGTTCCGGTTTGCGCAAGGCATCCAGGCGCGAGCCGGTGTAGCGGGTTTCACGGTAAAAACGCCAGCGACCAAACAGTTTATAAATGTTCATGATGCGCCCCTGTTCCTGGTAGCCGGTGCGAATGTGCAGCTTCAGGGCCGGGACGTTGCTCCACTCGCACACGTCCACCACCTTGTCGCAGCCTTGGGCATGCATGGCTTTCCACAGCTCGGTTTGCAGGTCCATCGACAGCGACGTACCCCAGTAGCCCCGGCTCAGTTCACCACCAAATTCGAAGAACTCGCCCTCTTTGACCGGAAACCAGCATCCGTAGTAGTGGCGGTCGTGGTAGTTGCGTACGGCACCCCAGATAAACGCCACGGCGTCACCCTTTTCATCCAGATGCATCTGCCCGGTGTGACCTTCGCGGGCCAGCTCGGCCATGGTTTCCACGCGGTCGCCGAAATAGCGAGTGAAAGCCACGGCGTTTTCCGGGGTAATGCTGACCACTTGCAGCGGCGGATAGGATTTGAGTTTGTAAGGTGGAATGGGGCTGACCAGGTCGCGCTCCATCCACAGCAGTTCCTGATGGGAAAACACAAACAGTCTCCACACTTTTTTAACAGTGGCACGCAGGCCTTTTTGTCTGATGTGTTGGCTGAGCTTCTGCAATGCACTCATGTTATTGGCTCCTGGCGGACAGTCCCGCAAGTGGAGTAAACCAGCGCACGGCAAAATGCCGGCGCGGCCAGGCAATCGAGCGACAGTCATGAAGCGTTCCAGCTCAAGGTGAAAAGGGTTTGCCCTGGCAGCTCGAAGCTCACGCGACCGTCGGTGCATTTGAACGGTGCGTCGCGGCTGCGGTTGTCCGCGCCGAAGTAGCGCAATGAGCCAGCGGCTAGTGGGCATGCCGCGCCATTGAGGCTGACATGCTGCAAGCGCGAGCCTTTGTTGACCCCCAGCAAGCTGCGTTTGAGGTCGTCGGCCATGGCCAGCACATCGACCTCGAACGCGTTGTTTTCCAGGCGCACCACACGCTGCAGCCAATGCTGGCCGATGAACTGCTGGGCGAGGGCGACCGGTTTGAGTTCGAAATGGTCGTCGCCCAGCATGCGCAACATGCCCTTGGGGTATTCAGGCTCGTCGGCGGCCTGGAACCAGTTGAGCATCTCCAGCAAACCGTCCTGGGACGCGTTGATCACCACTGAAGTCCACCACAACGAGGTGAAGTGGGTTTCCTGATCATAAGGGCTCAGGCTTGATCCGCTGGACAGGTTGGTCTGGTCCAGCAGCAAGGCCTTGCGGGGCCGGCCGTCGGCATCGAGCCCGACAAGGTCGGCGGCGCGACGCACGCTGTCGCGATAAACCCGGGTGGCCAGCAGATCGCGAATCATCCACTCGTGCCAAGCCAGGGCATCGATCTGATCGCCGGACTCCTTCAGCAGGCGTCTGGCCCAGTCGATACCACGCTTTTCGGCGGCGTTGTCGGCGAACGGGCCGTTGACCAGCCGCGAACTGGCCGGCATGGCGATGCGCACGCCAGCCTTGGCGTTGTCCGGATTACTGCGCACCTGACGGGCCATGCTGGTGAAAATGCTTTGATAGCTGGCGTAGTCCGGGTAGTTGAGGTTCGGCTCATCGGCAAAACCGATGTAATGGGTGCCTTTGCCGCCGAGTGCGCGGGTCGCGGCGAGCCAGGCGTGGAGGCCGGCGTTGCTGGTGGTGTCGGCGCGCAGATCGGCCTGGCGCTGACTGCCGGCGAGCAGGGTGATGTCCTGGGTAATGCCGAAGCGATCCTGATACAGCCGGCGGAACGCGTCTTCGTAATGCGGCTGTTTGGCCGTGATGTCGACGAAACTGTAGTAAGCGCCGGCCTGGGGCTTGATGGCGTCGAGCACCGCATAACTGGATGGCGGCGGCATCACGTAGGGCAGGGCGATACCCAGGTTCGGTGTGTTGCCGAGCACGTCCTTGTGCACGGTCAGCCGGGTTTCACCGTCGTCCTCACGCACCGGTTTGAGCTGCTGCGGATTCTGCGCGAACAGGTTGGCCGTACCATCGAGCCAGAACGCTGCCTTACCGCTGCCTTGCAGGCGCAGTCGCCAGACCTGTTCGGTGTCGGCCACGGGCAAGGCGACCTGATCGAATTGCCAGTAGGCACGGTAGGGTTTGAGTGCCAGCGACAATTGTTTGCCGTCGCCGACACGTTGCGCTTGCAGAGCGCCGACGCCGCCGTGGAACTTGCCTGCCAGCACGGCTTGCTCGCCAGCCGCCACCTTGAAAAACAGCTCGTCGCCATCACGGGTTTCGGCGCTGAAATGCACTTTGGCCGGGGTGAACAATGCCACCGTGCGCTCGTCATGTTCGACTTTGTAGCGACGGAAGCTGTAGCCGGGGATCTCCAGTCGATAACTGCTGGCGCCGGGCAACAGCGGCCAGCTCTGGGTGCCGCGGGTTTCAGTGGCGGCAATCAGTCGCTCGCCCGCCAGACGACCTTTGCCATCGAGCAGGTAAAGGCGTTCTTCGTTGGCATCCGCCTGCCACGCCGGGACCCAGCGCACGGTCACGTTATCGGGACGATCTGCTTGCAGGTACAGGCTGCCGTCACGAATGTCGGCCCAGCGCATCGGCCCGGCATAAGCGTCGAGCGACAGACCCAGACTCACCGCCAGGGCAAAATATCTCATGCCGACTTCCGTTGCAGGATTTGCAGCATCGGGGCGACGTCGCTGGGCAGGATGATCAGAACTTGCCACAACGGCACATGGCTCAGGCGGCAATACATCACCAGCAAGGCGATGGTCACCGCCAGGTAGGCGATGGACGACGCCGCGGCAGCGCCGACGATGCCGTAGGCGGGGATCAGCACCAGGTTCAACGCCAGGTTGAGCAAAGCCCCGAGGCCCATCAGCAGTGAAATCGAACCGGGACGATCCTTGCCCAGCAAATCCAGGCGCAGGATGCTCGCGTAGCACAAGCCCAGCAGCCCCGGCAGCAGCGCGAGCAAGGCGGGATAAGCCGGCTGATAGGCAACGCCGAACAGGGTGACGATCAGCCATTCGCCGATCACCGCCATGGTCAGGCATGCGCCGAGCATCACCGTGGCCGTCAGGCGCAGGGCCAAGGGCGTGACTTTCTCAATGCCTTCTTCCTGTTGCAGCAGGCGTTTCATCAACGGCGTGGTCACCGCTTCCGGGACGATCAGCAGCAACTCGGCGGCGGCGCTGGCCATGGCGTAATGACCGAGCGCGGTGCTGCCGAGCAAGGCGCCGATGAACAAATAGTCAGAGCGCAAAATCACTTGCTGGAACAGCAGGTCCGGATGGCTGCGGGCGCTGAAGCGCAGCAGTTCGTTCTGGCTGGCGCGGTCCCATTGCAGGGTCAGCGGTTGATTGCGCTTGAGCCACAGCCAGCCCACCAGCACCACCAGGCTGATGCCCGCCAGCCAACTGATCAGTGCCGCTTCCAGCGCGGCGCTTTTCCACATCCAGAACAACGCCAGAAACAGCAGCAGCGGTGCCAGCGACTCGATCAGGCGCAGGACGTTGAACGCCACCACGCCGCCCGAGGCGTTGTGCAACGTCAGCAGCCCGCTCTTGAGCACGGTCAGCGGCACCGCGAGCAGCAACAGCCAGGCCAGCAGGCCGAGTTGCGTGGTGATGTCCAGTTCGCTGCCGAACTCACGGGTCAGCGCCACCACCAGCAAGGTCAACAAACCGGCGAGCAGACAACCGAACACCAATACCTGGCTGAGCAACAAGCCCATCGGCCGTTGCTTGGCCGCCTGGTAACCCACCGCCGAATTCAGCCCACCACTGGTGGCGGCGCTGATCAGGTCCGGCAGGGTGCTGAGCAAGGCGAACAGGCCGCGCTCGCTCGGCCCGAGAATCCGCGCCAGCAACACATTGCGCAGCAGGCGCAAACCGATCATCGCCAGTTTGGTGCCCATGCTCAGCGCCAGGTGTTTGAGATAATGGCTGCGACTCATGGGCGAGCCCCACGGTAAATGCGCCAGGACAACAAATCCGGGTTGCGCGCGGTGCGCTGACTGACGCCGAAACGCGGCAGGGCCAGCGGATCGCTGACGCCCCGGTAGATTCCGGTGCCGGTGCCCAGGGCAAACGGGAAGTCATGGTCGGCCACGTGTTGCCGCACCCGTTCGTCATTGTCGCCGTTGGGATAGCAGTAGACCGGCAACGGCCGGTTGCAGCCGTTGAGCAATGCCTGGCGACTGCGGGTCAGTTCTTCGTCCAGGGTTTGGTCGTCGAGGCCGGTGAGGATCGCGTGACTGGCGCCATGGGGACCGAAACGGATCAGGCCGCTGGCTTCCAGCGAACGCACCTGTTGCCAGTCGAGCGCTTGCGGCAACGACTCTTGCGGACACTCGTCGGTCAGGCGATTGAGGTCGCGAGGAGACAGGGTTTTCAGGTTCTGCAGAAAGTGCAGCAATGCCAGGCTGCGCCGTTGCACGTCCGGGTCATCACACAGCACCGGCAGTGGCCGACCCAGTTGCTGCAAACATTCGATCAGGTGCATGCGGGCTTTTTCACCGTGGCTGTTCCACAGGGTTTCGCCGATGCTTTCCCACCAGAAACGCTGGCGGCTGCCGATGAAGTCCGTGGACAGGAAGATACTCGCTGGCACTTGGTATTTGTGCAGCAGCGGGAACGCGTTCACCGCGTTGTCGCGCCAGCCGTCATCGAAGGTCAGCGCCACTCTCGGCCGCTCGGACCGCAGGCTGCCCGGTTGCAGGATCTCCATCAACGGCACGCAATCGAAGTGTTTTTTCAGCCAGGCCAGCAGGTGCTCGAAAGCCTGCGGCCCGACGCACAGTTCATTGCGGTGGGGCAGGTTGGCGGCGCTGTCGTTGGCCAGCACCCGATGCAGCATCAGGATCACGCCGGCACCCTGCAATTGCTGGCGCCCCACCGAGGAGTTGAGGTAGAGCCAGCCGCTGGTGCGTTTTAGTAATTGTTTGATCGCCATGGCACGTGCCTCTCATCGATTTTGCTCGGGGTTCCATTGCGCATAACGCTGACCGCGCAGGAACTGCCACAGACCGATGCTCATCCCGGCAAGGGTCACCAGGAGGAATGCGGCGAGGCGAAAGGGTTTGGGCAAGCGATGCTGCGAGTCGAGCAAGCCGATGATGGCCGCGGTGTATCCGAGCAATTGCGCAACCAGGGTCCAACGATAGAAAACGTGGTCGTCCCACAGCCAGAAATTGCTCAACAGCAGTGGCAACAACAGGATCGGCGCCAGGCGGCGGATCAATTTGTGGCTGATCAGGGCAATCGCATACAAGCCATGCTTCAGCGGGTTGAGCAGTTCGCGACGCTGGGCCAGGCTCTGCAATCCACCCACGGTGACCCGCTGGCGACGGCGGAATTGCTTGTCCGCCTCATCGACGCCGGTGTCGATCACTCGGGCTTCGGGCACGTAGATGATCCGCTTGAACGCCACCGGCGCGCAGGTGCTGATAAAGAAGTCGTCATTGACCTCCGCCGGCACGTTCTGGAACAACTCACGACGCAGCGCGAGCAGGGCGCCGTCAGCGGAGACCATGCAACCGGTACGGTTTTCCACGTAGCGCAGCCAGCCTTCGTAATGACGATACAGACTGTCGCCGATGCTCAGGCCTTTGCCGGTCACGGGGATCAGCATGTGCCCGGCACACGCGCCTACCTGAGGGTCGGCCAGTGGTGCGAGCAAGTGGCCCAGCGTGTCGTGGGACCATTGATTGTCGGCATCGGTGAACACCAGAATCTCGCCACGGCTCAGCGCTGCGCCGGCATTGAGCGTCGCGGCCTTGCCCTGGCGGGGCAGGTCGAGCACGGTAATACGCGGATCGGCGACCTTGCGCGCGCAGGCCACGGTGTCGTCGGTGGAACCATCGCTGGCCAGAATGATTTGCAGCGAACGCGCCTGATAATCCTGGGCCAGCACGGTGCGCAGTTTTTCTTCGATGTGCCGCGCCTCGTTGTGCGCGGCAATCACGATGCTCACGTCCATTGGCGCCGCCGGACCATGCCGGCGTGCGGCGAAGAGCGGCGCGAGCAGGGTCAGCAGCAATGGGTAACCGAGGTAGGCGTAGACCGGCAACAACAGGCACAACCAGAAAATGAATTCAGCCACGGGCGGGCCTCCTGGCATTCCAATGACAAAGACTGAGAATGAACGCGGCGCCGGCCAGGTGCAGGCGCACCCAGTGCAGGCCCCACAGTTGCACCGTCAGGCACGGATTACGGTGTTTCACGGTCTGACGCACACTCAGTACCAGCGCGGGTACTGTGGTCAGCAGCACCATGATCAATGCATGGTGAGGAAAGCCGTCGAGCAAGGCGGATATCGCCAAAAAGTCCAGTAGCCAGGCACCCAGCGACAGCAGTGGGAAGCGCAGCAGTCGCAGGCTCAGGCCATGGGTGCGCAGCAGTTGCAGATGGCTGCCCTGGCGCCACATTTCCTTGCCCATCCATTCGCGCCAGTTCATTTCGTAACCCCAGTGCAGCGCGACGTTTTCGTTGATCGATGTCAGCCGCGCGCCCTTGGCGGCCTGACGCAAGGTGAAGTCCTTGTCCTCGCCCGTGCGCAGGGTCTCGTTGAAGCCGCCGACCTTGTCGAACCACTCGCGGCGCATCAGCAGGTTGGCGCTGGTCAGCCAGTCCACCGATTGCACGGTATGGCGCGAAGGACGCAGGGTGCGCCGTTGCCAGGCGGTGGCGTACCAGGGCGCCTGCGCCGGGGTGTGCAAGTCCAGGCTAAACACATCGGCGACACCGGCGTCCTCGAGTTTCAGCAGATGGGTGAGCCAATCTTCAGGCATTTCGATATCGGCATCGAGGAAGGCCAGCCATTCCCCCGTGGCAACCTCTGTGCCGCGGTTGCGCAGGGCACCGATCAGCACACCCGGAACGACCAGCACGTGTGCGCCGAACTGCCGGGCGATCTCCGGACCCTGATCCTGTGAGCCGTTGTCGACCACGATCAACTCGCATTCCAGGTCTGCAACGTTGGCGGCACGTTGCGCTGCCAGCAGGGTCCGGGCGATATGCCGGGCTTCGTTGTACATCGGGATGACGATACTGATGCGGCTCATGCCTTGGCCTCCAGGATTGGACTTTCTTCGGCTTTCAGACGCAGGACGCTGGTCAGGGCAAGCATGATCCAGACGTACTTTTGATTCGGGGCACTGAGGAACATCAAGAACAGCGTCAATGACAGGAAACTCATGCCCAGGTGGGTCATCAGGTCGGCCTGCTGCCAGTTGCGCCGCTGCATCCAGGCGCGACGGGCGCGCATCAAGTTGTAGAACCCGAGGGCGAGCATGCCGACGAACAACAGGCCGGCGGGAATCCCCAATTCGCTGAAGATCTCCAGATAGGTGTTGTGAGCACGGCGGTACAGATCGCCGACTTTGCGGTTGGCGGAGAACGCCTTGGCGTAACCGGTGGTGGCGTAGTGCAGCGGGAAGGTTCCGGGGCCGGTACCCAGCAACGGATTTTCGCGGATCATCTGGCTGCCGACGACGATGTACGAGGCGCGGCGCCCGAGAGATTCGTCCTGCGCCTTGGCCCCGGAACTGAGGATGCTCAGAGACTGGATGCGCGCGACATAACCGGCGGGCATCGCGTAGATGGCCAACGGAATCACGATGGCCAGCCCCAGCATGGCAAAACCCAGGTGACGCGGGCGAATGCGTGGCAGCTGCGCACGATAGTGCCACGCACCGATCATCAGGCTGAGAAACAACACCACCAGGCCTGAACGGGACTCGGTCTTGGTCATGCCGCCCAGCAGCAGGATGAAGCAGCCCAGCCAGAACAGGCGTTGCAACATTTGCGGGCTGCGGATCATCAGCAACAAGGCCAGCGGCACGGCAAACGCGATCAACATCGCAAAGGCGTTCGGGTCTTCCAGCAGACCGGCGGCGCGGCCCTGATCCTGATACTTGCTGGAAAACATCGCCAGCGCGCAGGTGAGGGTGACACTGAGGGTCACCAGCCTGGCGAACAGATCCAGATTCAATTCACGGCCGATCAACAGCGTGATCACGAACAGAATGAGCCCGACGCTGATTTCCCGCAGGTGCCCCAGCGACATGCCCAGGTCATCGGTGGTCAGCATACTCAGCAGATACAGCGCCATGAAGCCGATCAGCAAGCGCCAGATGTTGCTGCGCAAGCGCTCGGATGGAATGTGGTGCAAGGCCAGTTGCAACATCAGGATCAGCGCCAGCGACGCGCCGATCAGCTTGGTGCCGGACAGCGCGCTGTCCTTGAAGAACCCTTCGAGCGGCACCAGCGCCGCAATGCCCAACAGGCCCCAGGCGGGCTTGCGGAACAGCACGGCAACGCCCACCAGGCCCAACACCGCTCCCGGCGCCAGAAATGGATAAGGGCTGGCCAGCAAAGCGAGGCAGACCAGACCGAAAAAACTGACGATCGAGAGTGGAAAAATCACGCGCGTGCCTCCCGTGCAGTACGGATATAAAGCTGCGACCAGCGTTCGGCCAAGGCCTTGAGGTCGTAGCGATCCAATTGTGTGCGTCGTGCGTTGTCGAGCAGCTTGCGGGCCAGTGCCGGGTCACGCAGCAGGGTACCGATCTGCCGGGCGAGGGCGGCACTGTCGGCGGGTGTTGCCAGCAGGCCGTTGTGCCGGTCTTCCAGCACATCGGGAATCCCGCCGACACCAAATGCAACCACCGGCACCCCGGCTTGCATGGCTTCGAGCAGAATCATCGGCGTGCCCTCGGTGCGCGAGCTGATGACCAGCGCATCGAGTTGTCGCCACCACGCACGCATGTCGTTCTGGTACCCCGGCAGCGTGATGCGCTCCTGCAAACCCGCGTCGTTGATGCGCGCCAACAGGCTGTCCCGTTCCGGGCCGTCGCCGAGCATCACGGCGTCCAGTTGCGGGTACTGCTGGCACAGCGGAATCAGCGCATCGAGGAACAGGTCCGGGCCTTTTTCACTGCTCAGCCGGCCGACGTAACCGGCCAGCCAGCGTGGCCGTTGGGCGTTGTGCGGTTGCAGATCGTTGACGGCGGGCAAGCCGTTGGGGATCACTTGCAGCTTCTCGGCACAGACACTGGCCTGACGGTGCAGTGCGGCAATGCTTTCGGCGACACAGACCACGCGATTGACCGATGCGGTCCGGCACAGTTGCAGGCTCAGCCAGGTGTAGAACTTCTGCTTGCGACTGCGCGGGGTGAAGCCGTGCTGAGTGATCACCAGCGGCAGGCGCAACAAGGTTGCGCCCACCCAACCGTACAACAGACCCTTGAAATTGTGCGTGTTGATCAGCGGCCGCTCGGCCCGTCGCTCACGCAAATGCGCAAGCAACGCCCCAAGACCGGTGCAACCGCGGCAGTCGACCCCCGCCTCGCGAAACCGGGCAAGCAACTCGTACGGTGCATCGAGAAACAGCACCTGGTGTTGCCCCGGCGTCGCCAGGCAATGATCGAGCAGCATGCGCTCGGCCCCATAGAAGCCGCCACTGCTGAGCAAATGAATGATCGGCAGTGATGGCTTGCTGTGGTCAGAGGGCAGGGACATGTTCAATTGCGCACCCAATGGACGAAGCTCGGTACGCTCCAGTTTCTGTGCGGATTGCCTGGCTCCACGTTCTGATCGTTGATCACCAGCAGTACCGGCAGGCCCAGTTCGTGGGTGATCTGCGCTGGATGCTTGAAGCGATGATCGAAGAACTCACGTACGTAGACGAAGGCAATCGCCAGCAACAGCCCGGTGAACAAGCCGAACGGAATGATCAGCAGCGGTTTGGGGAACGCCGCCTCGGTCGGTTCGAACGGTGGGCTGAGCACTCGGGCGTTGGACAGGTCGTTGTCCAGCGAACGAGCAGTGCTGCTCTCGGCAAAGCGCTGGGCGTAGGTGGAGAAGGCCGCGTGCAGAGCGTCGATCTCGGTGTCCTTCTGCCGCAACTTGCTCTGGGTTTCCTGCAACTGGCGGATGCGGTTCTTGAACTCGGCAATGCGTGCGGTTTTCTGGTCGATCACCGAGCTGACAATCGCCAGGTCGTTGGTACGTTCCTGAATCCGGTTGCTCACCACTTTGAGGAACTGCTGGCGGGTGCGGGCGATTTGCTCGCGGGTCAGCAGCATCGGTTCACTGCCGGGCTGGAAGATCGCCAGGTCGTTCATGTAGCGGCTGACCTGGCTGGTCAGCGCCTCACCCATCTGCTTGATCTCGCGATCCTCGAACGCCACGTTGTCCACGGTGGTGGTGAAGGTGTAGGGGAAGGTGTAGTCGTTGAGCTTGGAGTCCTTGGCGGCGGCCAGGCTGGTTTTCAGGTAGTCGAGCCAGCGTTGGCTTTGCAGCAGGCGATCGCGGTACAGGTTGAGCGCTTGCTCTTCGGTGTTGATGGCGTTGAGGCGGAAGGTGATCTCTTCCTTGGGATCGGACGAGCCGACCGCGCCGAGCAAGGTCTGCCGCTCGTCTTCCAAACCGTTGAGGCGCACCTGGTATTGGGTCTTCTTGGTTTCGTAGAAGCTCTGTGGCAGGTCGATCGATTGCAAGGCCTGACGGCTCACCAGGTAGTTTTGCAGCAGCGTCGCGACAAACTTGGTGCCCTGGGTCGGGTCAGGAAAGCTGTAGATGATCGAGATCACGTTGGAGCCCGGCAGGGTTTCGATCTTCAGACTATCGATAGCCTCTTGGGTCAGGGAATCGAGCGCGGTGTCGCGCACCGGATCGGTTTCCATGCCCAGCGCCGACTTCAGCGGGTTGACCACGTTTTCACGCAGCGGCGTGCTGACATATTTCTTGAACGGTTGCGCCAACAGTTTATTGAGCATGCCCGGAGGCGGGGTGTATTCACCCTTGTCGCGCAACTCGCTGATGGTCTGACGGATCAGGGCCGGCGAGCGCAGGATATTGCTCTCGGTTTCCATGTCGGCCAGTGACGGTGGGATGAATTGCGCGTTTTCCTGGGTCAGCGACGTAGTGGCGTCACCCTGGGAAAGTTTTTTCGACTGCACGATCACCTGGGCGGTGATATCGAAGCTCTGTTTGAGCAACAGCGGCAGTACCAGTGCGATCACTGCAAAGACCAGGAATACGCGCTTCACCAGTTGTTTGTTGGCGAAGAAGATCCTGAAGAACTCGTGCAGGTAGTTTTCCTTTGGATTCATGTCGGGTCACCTGAGAGTAAGTTAGTCATCACTGTCTTTGTTGTCGACGCGGTAGCCGAAGCTGAAGCCCACACCCTGGAACAGCACCACGTCCGCCAGTTGCCGTGCGAGCTCACCGGCGCTCGCCAGTTTGGTCTTGGGCACATAGAGCATGTCGTCCGGTTGCAGGTAGGCGATCTGTGAGGCATCGCCGGACAGGGCTTTTTCCACGTCGTAACGGCGGGCCTGGACCTGATTGCCGTTGCGACGCATGATCACCACCGAATCGAGGCGCGCCTTGACGTTCGAACCACGGGCCAGGGTCAGGGCTTCAAGCACCGAGACTGGACGGCGGATCGGGTAGGAACCTGGCTGGCCGACTTCACCGAGCACATAGATTTCGTTACCTGCGGTGGACTTGAGCAGCACGTCGACCGTCATCCGGCCCGGCAGTTGTGCGTACCTCTTGTTGAGGAAGTCTTCCAGTTGGTTGACGGTCATGCCTTGCAGCGGCACGGCGCCGATTTCCGGGAAACTCGCATAACCGTCGGTACCCACGGTGATCTCGCGGCTCATGCCGGTGGCCGGGTGGTTCAACGCGCTCTTGAGGTTCGACTCGTTGCTCAGCGGGCTGATGACCTGCACGGTCAGTTGGTTGCGGTTGGGCTGGAACAGTTGTTTGCGCTGGTAGGCACGCTGGATTTCCTGGCGTGCTTCTTCGGACGAAAGCCCGGCGATTTTCACCGAGGTGTTGGCGCCCGGCAGTTCGATGGTGCCATCGGGCAGCACCAGTTGATTGCCGTTGAGCTGACTGGCAGCGGTGAAGTTAAGACCGATCTGGTCACCGGACTGAATGCGGTAGGCATCCGAGCCGCTGGTGCTGATGTGGAAGATCACGTCCAGCACGTCCTGTGGGCGCAAGGTCTGTTCGATCTTGGGCATGTCGGTGGCCTGGGCGTTGGCCGGTGAGGCGGTAAGAATATTGACCGGCATGTTCTGGGTTTCGGAAGTGCTGGTGCAACCTGCAAGCGGCAGCAACAGCAGGACAAGCATCTTGGCGTTCATGGCGTCATCCTTTTTGCGAGGGCTTACAGGTTTTTGTACAGCCACTTGGGCATGTAGTACTTGCGTCGGTTGAACACACTGCCGACCAGTTTCGCCCCGGCCTGGGTCAGGCGTTGAACCGCCGCCTGCGCCACTTCCCAGCGTGTATCTTCCGAGCGCACGACCATGATCACGCCGTCCACCTGGGTACTGATGACCAGCGTGTCGGCGGCCGAATACACCGCGTCACCGTCGATCACCACGAAGCGGTACTGACTGCCGAGCTGATCGAGCAACGGGCTCAGGCGCTCCGGTGTCAGGTGTTCACTGCCCCGGGCGAAGCGCCCGAACGGCAGCACGTGGAAGGGCAGGCTCGACACGTTGACCACACAGTCCTGCAACAGCGGCGGACTTTGCTCGTTGAAGAGCAGGTCGCGAAAGCCGCGCTCCTTGCTCAGCCCCAGTTGTTGGGTGAGGTTGGTCGCGGACTGGCTGGCGTCGACCAGCAGCACTTGGCCGCTGCTCATTTGCGCCAGTTGGCTGGCCAGCGCCAGGGCACTGGTGGTGGTGCCCGCACCGGGGTTGGCCGCGGTCAGGAGCAGGATGCGCAGATCCTGATCCAGCACGGCCGACGTCAGGTTGGACTCGCTGGGGTTGGCGATGCTGAGGCTTTTAGCAGTTGAACCGTCCATTAGCTTGCTCCGTGGCCGCTGAATACTTTGAAGGGGGTTTTCAACAGAATCTTCAGATCAAGCAGCAGGCTCTGCTCGGCGATATAGCTGAGATCCAACTCAACGCGCTGGTCGAAGTCGATATTGCTGCGCCCGGAGATCTGCCACAGACCGGTCATGCCGGGGTAGATGCTCAGGCGCGCGAGATGATTGTCCTTGTAGCGATAGGCGTTGAACGAGGTTGGCCGTGGGCCTACCAGGCGCATGTCGCCGGTCACCACATTGATCAGGTTTGGCAGTTCGTCGAGGCTGGTACGGCGCAGGAAACCACCGATGCCGGTGATCCGCGGGTCCTTGTCGATCTTGAAGTCGATGGCGTCGGCACCGTGTTTGTTCAGGTGGCGCAGCGACTCTTTGAGCTCCTCGGCATTGGCGACCATGGTGCGAAATTTGTACATGCCAAACAGACGGCCGCGGTAACCGGTGCGTTTTTGCACGAACATCACCGGCCCGGGGCTGGTGAACTTGATGGCGAGCGCCAATACCAACAGCATTGGCGAGATCAGCACCAGGATCACCAACGCGCCGAAACAGGCGAACACCCGGTTGGTACGCGACAACGTCCATGGCCGACCACCGTCACGCCCCGTCACCCAACCTCGACCCTGCATGTGAATAGCCGCGTCGAGGCGCATTCGGTGCTCGGGGTCAAGGCGCTTGTCACGGCGCATCTGTTGGAGCGGTACTCCTTGTTCATGTCCAGTCATTGAGCATTCCTCCGCTGGAATTCAGCCGCGAGCGGCGCAGGGGCAACAGGCAGTGGGTAGTAGTCGCGAAACCAGGCGATGAAACGCCCGAGTCCCTCATCCAGCTCGATACGGGGCTGGAAACCGGTGGCGCGGGCCAGGTCGCTGGCGTCGGCGCAGGTGTTGAGAACATCGCCGGGCTGCAGTGGCAGCAACTCGACCAGGGCTTTTTGCCCCAGGTGTTTTTCCAGCAATGCCAGGTAGTCCTTGAGCTCCACCGGGTGCTGGCCGCCGATGTTGTAGATCCGCCATGGCGCCATGCTGCTGGCCGGGTCCGGTTGTTCGCGGTCCCAGGCGGCGTTGGCTTGCGGTGCGCGGTCGATCAGCCGGGCGATGCTTTCGATGATGTCGTCGATGTAGGTGAAATCGCGCTGATGCTCGCCGTAGTTGAACAGCTTCAAGGGTTGCCCTTGGGCAATCGCCTGGGCGAACTGAATCGGCGACATGTCCGGCCGACCCCAGGGACCGTACACGGTGAAGAAGCGCAGACCGGTGCAGGGAATGCCGAACAGATGGCTGTAACTGTGGGCCATCAGTTCGTTGGCTTTCTTGGTCGCGGCGTACAGCGACAGTGGGTGATTGACGCCGTCCTGCACCGAATACGGGGTGTGCTGGTTGGCGCCGTACACCGAGCTGGATGAGGCGTAGATCAAATGCTTGACCGGGTGCCGGCGGCAGCTTTCGAGAATATTGAGGAAACCGTTCAGATTGCTGTCGAGGTAGGCCCGCGGATTTTCCAGCGAGTAGCGCACGCCGGCCTGGGCCGCGAGGTGAATCACCACCTCGGGTTGTTCCTCGGCGAACAGTGACTCGATGGCCGCGACATCGGCCAGGTCAACCGTAGAGAGCTGGAAAGGGCCGACCTGCTCCTGCACCCATTGCACGCGGTCGTGCTTGAGTTGCGGGTCGTAATAATCGTTGAAGTTATCGAGCCCGGATACCTGATGCCCGTCGCGCAATAGCCGCAACACACAATGGGCACCAATGAAGCCGGCGGCTCCGGTCACGAGAATCTTCATGGACGCGGCGCCTCGGGTACGACGTGACGCAGGCCGATACCGCTGTAGTGCAAGCCGGCCGCCGCGACGTGTTCGGGGTTATACAGATTGCGTCCGTCGATGATCACCCGCGAACGCAGCTTGCTCGCCAACAGGTCGAAGTCGACCACACGGAAGTTCTTCCACTCGGTGCAGATCACCAGCGCATCGGCATCTTCCAGAGTGTCGTCGCGGGTAGCACACAGGTGCAGGTCGTTGCGATAGCCATAAATGCGCCGGCATTCGGACATGGCTTCCGGATCATAGGCCTGCACGCTGGCGCCTTCGGCCCACAAGGCTTCCATCAGATAGCGGCTCGGAGCTTCGCGCATGTCATCGGTATTGGGTTTGAACGCCAGGCCCCAGATCGCGATGGACTTGCCGGCCAGCCCCTGCGGGAACTGCGCCTTGAGTTTGCCGAACAGAATGTGCCGCTGGCTGTCATTGACGTCGGTGACGCTGCGCAACAGTCGCAGCGGCATGCCATTGTGTTCGGCGGTATGCAGCAGGGCGCGCAAATCCTTGGGGAAGCACGAACCGCCGAAGCCGCAACCGGGATAAATGAAGTGGTAGCCGATGCGTGGGTCCGAACCGATACCCTTGCGCACCGCTTCGATGTCGGCGCCGAGCAATTCGGTGAGGTTGGCCAGTTCGTTCATGAAACTGATGCGGGTGGCGAGCATTGCGTTGGCCGCGTACTTGGTCAGTTCGGCACTGCGGTTGTCCATGAACATCAGCTTTTCACGGTTGCGGCAGAAGGGCGCGTACAGCTCGCTCATCTGATTGCGGGCCTCGTCATCGTCGGTGCCGACGATAATCCGGTCCGGACGCATGCAGTCGGCCAACGCACTGCCTTCCTTGAGAAACTCGGGGTTGGAAACCACCCGCACCGTCAGCGCACCCTTGTCCCTGCGTTGCAGTTCAGTGCGGGCAGTGGCAGCGACCTGGTCAGCGGTGCCGACCGGCACCGTGGACTTGATGATCAGGGTGCGGTCAGCTTCCATGTGGTTGGCAATCTGCCGGGCCACGTTCAGCACATGGCTGAGGTCGGCGGAACCGTCTTCATCGGCGGGCGTGCCGACGGCGATGAAGATCAGCTCGGCGTGCTCGACCGCGTCGCTGGCCTGGGTGGAGAACAGCAACCGGCCGGCCTTGATGTTTTCTTCCAGCGTTCCGGAAAGTCCCGGTTCACTGATCGGCGGTACGGCTTGTTGAAGTTGCTTGATCTTATTGGGATCAATGTCGACACATAAGACGCGATGTCCGACATCGGCCAGTGCCGCTGCTTGTATCAGGCCAACATAGCCCGTACCAAATACGCTCACGTCCATATTGGCGTGCCTCGTAAGACGGTGGAAAGATCAGAAATGAGACTGTCAAAAGGGGTATAGCCCAGCCTTGGAAAAGCGTGTCAGCAAAATGACATGTTAAAAGAGTAAGACATCCCCAGTTTTGGGGGGCCAATTGCCATCAAAGGCTTGTGGCAGTTGGGTTTACCGCGAATTTGAGCGACGGAAACTAATTCAAGGAAAGCGATAAACGGTCGTAAGGCTTGAATTACAAGGCTTGTAGGCACTTGAGTGTGTCAGATTTGAGACGATTTTTTTTTGACGCTTTCATCTCTTTTACGTCATTTCTTGCGCTTTGATGGCCCGGTGCTAGTGTCAAAAAATGGCCGACTACTTATTGACCTTCGGCGTGAATGCAGACCGGAAAGACAATGATTCGATATCTCAAAGAACTACTCATAGCTGTCTATTTGATCACCCATTACGACTATTACTTTGGGCGTATCAGTGCGATCGGAATCAGTTATCCATTAGTTCTGTTCGCGGGAATGTTCGTTGTATTGACAGTTGCACTGTTCATGTCGGCTTATATTCGACAAACAATTATTCGATATTTGTTCGCTCTCGGCCTCTTTGCCTCGGCGCTATTCTTTGATGTGTATACGCAGGTCACTGCGGATTACCTGACATACAGCAGCTTTGTCTCGATGGTGTATTCCGGTGGTTTTATCCAGGAAGCGCTCATCCAGTACCGCGATGCGATCATCAGTGGTGTGCTGGGTGGTTTGCCGCTGCTGCTCGGTATCGGTTTGAAGCCACGTCGGCGCTGGCCTGTTCCCGGGACGGTGTTGGTGGCGGCACCGTTGATGGGGGTGCTGCTGCTCAGCGCGGTGCTGTTCGTGCGCGCGGGCGAGGGCGCACGGGGTCTGCCACAGATGTACACGCCTCTGGCTTACTTGAACCTGTTTGCCTATGAATCCCTGCACAACACCGTTGGCCCGCGCGAACCGGTGAGCCTGGCGCGCGTCGATCAAGCGGTGAACCACGACATTGTGCTGATCATCGACGAGAGCATTTCCGGCAATTACCTGGACATCAACGCGCCGTTTGGCGTGCACAGCAACCTCAAGCAGCCGCGCCCCGGGGTCGACATCTTCAACTACGGCTACGCAGCCGCGATCGCCAACTGCAGCGCCGACACCAACATCACCTTGCGTTATGGCGGAACCCGCGCCGATTACATACGCATCAACAGCACGCTGCCGTCGATTTGGCAGTACGCGAAAATCGCTGGTTTGCGTACGGTCTACATCGACGCCCAGCGCACCGGCGGCAATCTGCAGAATCTGATGAACGATGCCGAGAAAAAAGACATCGATGAATTCGTGCAATTCGACCAGACCAGTGTGCGCGAGCGCGACATGGCCGCAGCGGCGAAACTGATCGAACTGCTCAACGACGACAAGCCGCAGTTGGTGGTGATGAACAAGGTCGGCGCGCATTTCCCGGTGCACGATAAATACCCGGACGCGTACATGGCCTACCGCCCGACATTGCCTCGCGGACAGTTCACCGAAGTGGCCGACACCGGTGAACGCAATGGCTTTAACGGCCAGCCGGATGACTGGTTGCTGTATCGCAATGCTTACAAAAACACCTTGTTGTGGAACGTCGGCGAGTTTTTCTCACGGGTGTTTGCCCAGGCCAACTTGAACAACGCGCTGCTGATCTACACCTCCGATCACGGACAGGATTTGCATGAACGGGGCAATCCCGGCTTGAACACCCATTGCGGTGGCGACCCGGTGGAAGAGGAAGGGCTGGTTCCGCTGGTGGTGATCCAGGGCAGCGGTTTGAAAACCCTCGATTGGCAGGCGCAACTGGCCGCCAACAAGGATCGTTCGAGTCACTACAACATTTTCCCGACCTTGTTGCAGTTGATGGGTTACGACCTGGCGGGCGTGGAGGCGGTGTATGGCAAGCCGCTGAGCGTGGCGACCGGCGATGAGTTCACGTTCAACTATCGGTTCAATGCGCGGCTGGGGGCCAAGCCCGAGTGGAAGCATATCGATCTGAACAGCATTGTGACGCCGGAGCAGGCGGCTACCAGCTTGGCGGTGGGGCAGTAGGATTTGTAGTGTTTGGTCTGGCCTCATCGCGGGCTTGCCCATCGGGTTTAACTCAGGTGTTGTGTACACCCGATAACCCTGTGGGAGCGAGCCTGCTCGCGATGGGGCCAGTTCATTCAACCCAGAACTGACGGCTGCGCCCACTTGGCCCGATACACCCCCGGCGCACACCCGAACCAGCGCAGACAGGCACGGTTGAAACTCTGCACATCGCTGTAACCGAGTCGGTCGGAAATCTCCACCAGTTCCAGGTCCGCGCCCTGCAAATAGTCCTCGGCCCGGCAGCGGCGATACTCATCCAGCAATTCTGAAAAACTCCAGCCCAACGCCTTCAAGCGTCTTGCCGCCGTGCGCTCAAGCAAATGCCGAGCACTGCAGAACTGTTGCCAGTTGGCATTGGCGAGGTCGGCGATCAGGTGATCGCTCACTTGCTCCAGCAAGGTCGGCTCGCTGTTGCGACGGGTTTGCTCCAGCAAATCGATCAGGGTGTTTTCCAGTTCATGATTGCCAGGTGTCAGCGCCGTGACGAACAGCTCGGAATCGAGACGGATCCCATGCTGTGGTGCCCCCCAGCCTACCGGTACGCGGAACGCCTGCTCATGCAGTTCAGGGCTGTTCGTGCAGGCACACGCCAGATCGACGCCAAGGATCGGGTCGCGTTCAAGGCCGCTGGCCAAAAATTTGCGCCGCAGCATGCTGCACAGGCTGATGAGGATGTAATCGGCGCTCGGCGCACTGATCCTGACGCTGCCACGTTCGAGCAATTGCAGCTGTACATCGTGTTCGCCGCGCACAATCCGTGCCTCGAAGTGCCCATTGAAAAACGGGAAGAAGCGCACGAAATACTGGCACGCGCTGTCCAGCGTCGCGGCCACGTCGAACAGGTACGTCAGACCATTGGTGGCGGTGGAAACAAAGCGCCGGCCTGCCGCCAGACCGATCAACGGGTCGCCGGTCTGTTGCTGGGCAAACTCCCAGAAACGCCGCGACAGGAAGAGCGGCACGCGCATGAACGGCGTGCGCAACTCGAACAGGCTGCGCCGGAACAGCGCTTCGATACGGTCGCGGGCAACCCCGCGGGCCAGCAACTCCTCGATGGCCGGCAGCAACGTCGGGGCATAGAACGCATTGGGCAAAGGTTGCTTGCACGATGCCTGATCGCTTTTTGTCATGTAGGGCTCACGGCGTCTGGCGAAACACTGGTTAGGCTGCGCGACGTTAAGCGATTTGCCGGAGCAAGACCATGCTTGATTTACGCCAGCTCGACCTGAACCTGCTGCTCGCCTTCGATGCAATCTACCAGCAGCGCAGTGTCACCCGTGCCGCCGAAGTGATGTGCCTGTCGCAACCGGCCATGAGCAACGCATTGCGCCGCCTGCGCGAGTTATGCGGCGACCCGCTGTTCATCAAGAGTCGCCTGGGCGTGACCCCGACGCTGGTCGCCCATCGCCTGGCCGATTACGTGCGCGCTGCATTGGAATCCCTGCGCGACGGCTTGCGGATGATTCCCGCCGCACGGCAGAACAATCCGCTGTTGCGCATCAGTTGCCTGGATTGCCTGCAACCGGTTTTGCTCGATGCCTTGCTCGAATCGCCCCACGCCGACTGGCAGGTCCGCTACTTCCAGCCACGTCGACGCGATGCCTTGCAGGAACTGTCGAGCGGCAAACTGGACATCCTGATCGACCTCGACCAACCCCTGGCCGGGTTGGCCGGCTTGCATAAACAGGTATTGCCCGCCGATCGTTATGTGTTCGCTTACGGCGCCGCGTTGAAGGAGCCGCCGAGTACCTTGCAAGCCTATTTGCAGCAACCGCAGATCCAGATTTCCAGCCGCCGCGACGGGCTCAGCCCGGTGGATTTGCAACTCGGCCTGAAGGGGTTGCGCCGTACACTGGCGGTAAGCACCCAAAGCACGCTGGCGGCGAAAGTGATGGCCGACCGGCAACCGTTCGGCATGAGCCTGCCGAGCCGGGTTGCCGGTGCATTGGGGTTGCAACATGTGCCGTTGCCGTTTGAGGAGCCGGTGGAGTTGAAACTGGCGCTGTACATCGAAGCGCGCTATCGCTTCGAGCGCAGTCGTGAGGAAGCGATGCATTGCCTGCTGCGGGCTCTGGGTGAACCTCGTTCGGTGCAAGCATTGGCACGCCGGGCCTGATGCCGCGCCCCGAAATCCTGTAGGAGCGAGCCTGCTGGCTCCCACCGGGTTTACATCGAGGTCGCGGCCAGCAAACGCTCATCGACCCGCACTATCGCCTCCATCATTGCCAGCGCTGCGGGTGTCAGGGAATAGCCGACGCGACTGACGATGCCGTAATGCAGAAGCAGTCCAGGGTCATCACTGGGCGCATCGACAAATTCCAGAAGCTGTATCAACCCTTGTTCGACCTGTTCGGCGAGCGCTTCCATGGTAGCGATGCCTACCGCATCGGAGCGTCTCACCACGCGGCAGATGGCATCGAATTGAGCGCATTCGACGGTCGGATTGAAGTCCGGCTCGCCCTGGGCATCGGCGAGGATTTTGCGGATCATCGGCGGAATGCGGGTGCCCACGACGGCGTAATCGAGCAGGGCGCGCAAGGACAGGTTTTTGCGCTTGGCCAGGGGATGACCGATACGACAGAAAAAACGCCCGCGCCGCGGTCGCAACAGTTGCACGTGGTATTGCGGATCACCGGTGAAATAGCGCGCATCGGCCACCAGGAATTCGATCTGTTGCTCACGCAACCACAACGCCAGTTGTTGCCAATCGCCCTGATGGAAGCTGATGCGGATCGCCGGATGGGCCTGGATAAATTCTGCCAGGGCTTCGGGTACCAATAATTGAGCCGGATAGGGGCCGCAACCGAAACGCAACTCGCCGCCGGTCAGGCCGTTGTACTGGGTGAGTTCGTTGTGCAGGGCCTGACTGCCGGCGAGCAAGCGGCGAGCATGTTGCAGCACCAGTTCGCCTTGACCGGTCAGACGGAATTCGCGACTGCTGCGTTCCACCAACAGGCAATCGAGGTCCCGTTCGAGGGTCTGGATGCTGCGACTGAAGGCCGGCTGGCTAAGGTTGATCGCCTCGGCTGCGCGACCAAAGTTGCGGTAGTCGGCCAGTGCAACCAGATGGCGAAGCTGGCGTAGATCCATCATGCGTCTCCTGCATTGCGTAGATACTTTTAATGCATTGGATCGATATCACAGAGGCTGGCATAAGTACACGCCTGTCTTTCGTTGTAGCGTGCCATGACCAGTCAACCGTTCATTTCCAGCGCCTTCACCCGCACCATCCTCAGTCACGCCCAGCAGTCAGGGCTGTGTCGTGATCAGTTGCTCAAGCGGGCCGGTATCTGCCTTTCGTTACTGGACGAGCAAGGTTCACAGGTGCCGGCGCACCTGGTCGAGGAGTTGTGGAGTGAATGCGAGCGGCTGGGTGCAAGCGCAACATTCGGCTGTGAACTGGTTAACGGCATGGCCACCACCACCCTGCAAGGCTTGAACATTCTGCTCGATTCCGCCGCGACCCTGCGCGCCAGTCTGCTGTGCTTCACCGAGTTTCTGCCCCGAGTGACCAATTATGTTCAGGCGCAACTTGAGCAAGTCGATGGGCAGGCCCACCTGCACTTGCGCAGCGTTTACCGGCTACCACATTTTTTTGGGCTGGATGCGGCGACGTTGAGCCTGGTGCGCAACATCGCCCGACGACTGGGGCGGGCTCCGGGTGAGGTTTTTTGCGCAGTGACCCTGACGTCCGAGCAGGCGGCTGGCGAGTGGTTGCGCGGTGTCGGGGTTGACGTGAAGCGCGGAGCCCATCCGTGCCTGAGCCTGCCGCTGGCCAGTCTCGATGAACCATTGCTGGGGGCTAATCCGTTTTTGCATCAGAGCATGTTGCGCCACTGGCAGACTGAAGCTTCACAGCACGTTCGCGGTGACAGTCTGGAGTTGGCACGGCATTGGCTGACGGCGGGGGACCAGCCCATCGAGCGGATTGCCGAACGGCTTGGGTATCGGCAACCGAGTAATTTCATTCGGGCGTTTCGCAAGCGGTTCGGGATTACGCCGAAGCAGTTTCGGTTGGGCCTGTGAGGTTTTCCTGGCGCACGGTCGAAAAGATCCTTCCAGGTGATGGACTAATCAAACTCTCTACAACTTTACGCGGCACGTTATCGCTGCATTGTCGATGACGTGCCGCCACGCAAGCTCGCGCAGTGATCCTGCTCCGGTTGCGCGGCGGTGTACCACACATAATCCGCGCTTTCTGCTGTCACGGTCTTGCCTGCTTCGGCCAGCACCAGCACCGCGTTACCTTTGCCGGCACCGAGGTCTTTGAGGTGCAATGGCACACCGAGATCCTTGCGTACATGAAACGCGCCGGCCAGTAACAGTGCAGGCGTCGGTGCCGTTGACAGGCGTTCTGCCATGTGACGGTCACGCTGTTGCTGTACCGCCAGCATTGCCGGCATCTGTGATTCGGGCAGAAGGCCGCAATGGGATTCCCGGATGTCCTCCAGCAAGGTCGCTTGTACCTGTTGCGTGGTGGACGCTTCGCCGCTGAGCGTCGGTCGCTGTTGGTAAATCTGCATGATCTGCGCGCGGTCAAGGTTGGCCGACAGCAGCGGGTAGGGCTGGCTTAGGGCGTAAGTCACCACGGCACCGTAAACACTCCAATCCCAATTGGCTTGCCAGGAAAGCGCCTGATAGACATTGGCCGGTGGCTGACCGGCGCGGGTATCGGCCTGCGCGGCGTCGACTTTCGCCTGTTGATCGGGGTTGAGCATTTCCATCAGCAGACTGCCTTGCGGACGCCGCGCCGCCAGTTGGCGCAGCAGCCACAGTTGCAGGGCATGGTGATCAGGATTGTCGTGTTGTTCACCGACCAGCACCCGTGGCGCAGCCGCCAGGCGTTCGACCAGCGCTTGCGGGGTGAGGGTGCGGCCGGTGGCGAGTTCACGGATCACCCGGTGGTCAGCGTGATCGCGACCTTGCGGGGCGATCGGCGCGGGTGGGGCAGTGACGGAATTGGATTGGCAGGCAGCCAGCAGACTGACCAGGCATAACAGCAGAATGCGCATCGGTTTTCCTCATCAGACATGGCCTTTCGCACACCGGGGAATCAGCGCGCGATAATCAAAGGGTGGCCGCGTTCCGGGTGTCGGTGAATCAGCACTTGCAGCCCGTACACCGCTTCCAGCGCTTGAGCGGTCAATACTTCATCCGGTGGGCCGCAGGCGTGTGGACGACCGTCTTGCAACAGCAGCAATTGATCGCAATAACGTGCCGCCAGGTTGAGATCGTGCAGGATCACCAGCACCGCCGCACCGCGTCCGGCAAAATCGCGCACCGCTTGCAGGATGGTGTGCTGGTGCAGCGGGTCGAGCATCGAGGTCGGCTCGTCGAGTAACAGAATCTGCCCCTCGGCGCCCGGCCACAGTTGCGCGAGCACCCGTGCCAGATGCACACGCTGGCGCTCGCCACCGGACAACGCCAGATAACTGCGCCCGGCCAGGTGCAAGGCGTCGGCGGCACTCAGGGCTTCGGCGACAATTTGCGCATCGCGCACACGTCCGCTGGCATGGGGCAGACGGCCCATGCCCACCACTTCATTGACCGAGAAAGCGAAGTTCAGGCTCGAACTCTGCGGCAACACGGCCAGGCGTCTGGCCCGCTCCTGGCCCGGCCAGTCAGCGAGTTTGCGCCCGTCAAGGCTGACCGTGCCTGCGCTGATCGGCAACTCATCGCAAAGGGCGCCGAGCAGGGTGCTTTTGCCCGCGCCGTTAGGCCCCAATACGCCAAGTACTTGACCCGGACGCAAGTCGATATCGATGTCGGCCAGCACGGTGCGGCTGCCGCGTCGGACCAGCAAATTGTTTGCCCGCAGCATCAGGCACGCCCTCGCACCAGCAGGTAAAGGAAGAAGGGCGCGCCGATGAGCGCCGTGACGATACCGATCGGCAATTCGGCTGGCGCCAGCAGCAGTCGGGCGACCAGATCGGCCAACAACAGCAGGCTGGCACCGGCCAGCAACGAGGCCGGTAACAAAACCCGATGATCCGGGCCGACCAGCAGGCGCATCAGGTGCGGCACCACCAGGCCGATAAAACCGATCAGGCCTGCCGCCGCCACGGCGGCACCCACACCCAGCGCCGTGCACAGCACCAGTTCGAGTTTGATTCGCTCGACATTGAAACCCAGGTGCCGGGCTTCCGATTCGCCGAGCAACATCGCATTGAGTGCTGCCGCGCGCCGTGGCAGCCACAACGCCACGCCCACTGCAACGATCAGCAACGGCCACAAGCGCGGGTAACTGGCGCCGTTGAGGCTGCCCAGGTTCCAGAAGGTCAGGGTGCGTAGCGTGGCGTCGTCGGCCAGGTAAGTGAACAAGCCGACACCTGCACCGGCCATGGCGGTCATCGCCACCCCCGCCAACAACATGGTGGCGACGTTGGTCTGGCCATTGCTGCGGCCGAAGCGATACACCACCGCCGTGACGATCAAGCCACCGGCGAAAGCGCATATCGACAGCAGATACGGTTCGATGGCCGGTGACAAACCACCCAGCATGCTGCCACCAACGATGGCGAAAGCCGCGCCGAGCGCCGCACCGCCAGACACTCCCACCAGGCCCGGGTCCGCCAATGGGTTGCGGAACAACCCCTGCATCGCCACGCCCGACAACGCCAGTACCGAACCGACCGCGATGCCGAGCAAGCTGCGTGGCAGGCGGATCTGACCGAGGATCAGCTGCGCCTGTTGCGTGTCACCGCCATTCACTGGCAGGCCAAGCAGACGCAGGCCGGCAAGCAAGGTATCGCCCAACGGCAGGCTGACCGGCCCGAGAGCCAGCGACAACCAGAACACCAGCAGCAACAACAGACCCAGGGAAATCAGCATCGGCCTTGGCCGAACGATGGCCGTCATTGGGTGATTCCGGGCGGCTGGCACGGGCGCACATCGGCGCACGCCGGCATTGATTTGGAGTGCATCAGGACGCTTCCTCTGTCGATCTGACGGGGGATGATGCCATCAACGCTCCGTTTGCGTACACGCCGAAGCCCGGTCTCTGGGTCGATATCTTCAACTGTAGCGATAAACCTGCAGGAGCGAGCCTGCTCGCGATTGCCGTGTACCAGTCACCTTTAAAGTGACTGACACTCCGCAATCGCGAGCAGGCTCGCTCCTGCAGGGTCTGGGCTTTACCGGTCGAGTTCGGCCAATGCTCGGGAAACCCCGGCGCCATAAAACGGATCGGCCAGGGTGCAATGGGCGATATGCCGTTGCTGCACTTCCTGAGAGACGCCACTGAGCGAGCGCGCGGTGTTGTCGAACAGCGCTTGTTTCTCCGACTCGGACATCAGACGGAACAGGTTGCCGGGCTGTTCGAAGTGATCTTCGTCCACGCGATGATCCCAATGCCCGGCAGCGCCGGAAATCTTCAGCGGCGGTTCGCGCCAGTCCGGTTGATCGGCCCATTGACCATCGCTATTGGGTACGTACGCCAATTGACCGCCGTAGTTACCGTCCACGCGCATGGCGCCGTCGCGATGAAAGCTGTGCACCGGGCAACGGGCGGCGTTGACCGGGATCTGGTGGTGATTGACCCCCAGGCGATAACGCGCGGCATCGCCGTAGGCAAACAACCGCGCTTGCAGCATCCGGTCGGGTGAGAAGCCGATGCCGGGTACGACGTTCGACGGCGAGAACGCGGCTTGTTCGACTTCGGCGAAGACGTTTTCCGGGTTGCGGTTGAGCTCGAAGTAACCCACCTCGATCAACGGGTAGTCTTTGTGCGGCCAGACCTTGGTCAGGTCGAACGGGTTGACGCCGTGATCATGGGCCTGGTCCTCGGTCATGACCTGGATGTAGAACGTCCAGCGTGGAAAGTCGCCCGCTTCAATGCTGTCGAACAGGTCACGGTGGTGGCTTTCGCGGTCGCGGCCGATCAGGTCCTGAGCCTGTTCGTCACTCAGGTTGTCGATGCCTTGTTGGGATTTGAAGGTGAACTTGACCCAATGCCGTTCGTTGTTGGCGTTGATCAGGCTGAACGTATGGCTGCCGAAACCATGCATGTGCCGGTAGCTGCGCGGAATGCCACGCTGGCTCATGACGATGGTCACCTGATGCAAGGCTTCGGGCAATGACGTCCAGAAATCCCAGTTGCTTTGCGCATTGCGCATGCCGGTGCGCGGGTCGCGCTTGACCGCATGGTTGAGGTCCGGGAAGCGCAATGGGTCGCGAAAGAAAAACACCGGGGTGTTGTTGCCGACCAAATCCCAGTTGCCTTGGTCGGTGTAGAACTTCAGGGCAAAACCACGAATGTCGCGTTCGGCATCCGCCGCGCCGCGCTCACCGGCAACCGTCGAGAAGCGGGTAAAGATCGGCGTTTGTTTGCCCACCTGCGAAAACAGCCGGGCCTTGGTGTAGCGCGTGATGTCGTGGGTTACGGTGAAGGTGCCGTAGGCGCCGGAACCTTTGGCGTGCATACGTCGCTCGGGAATGACTTCGCGGTCGAAGTGGGCGAGTTTTTCCAACAGCCAGACGTCCTGCAGCAATGCTGGGCCGCGAGGGCCGGCGGTCTGGATATTGAAGTTGTCGACGACGGGAGCGCCGTTGATCGAGGTCAGTTTGTTTTTTGGCATGTCACGGTTCTTCACGTTGAGGTTTTAGTTGGGCAGGAAGAATCAAAGTTTTAAATAAACAGAAACTGATAATGAAAATGTTATTTGTTTCGGTGTTGCAGCGCAGCTTTGCAAACGGCAAAAAAGTGCCTGCTTGAGTCTGAGTTTGTTATACCAAGGTGTTAAGAATTATTGATCAGGCGGTCAGCATCGAACCTGGCGCTTAAGCACCCTGTCGATACACGCCAGCAATGCATCGGTATTGAAAGGCTTGGCAAAATATCCTTCGGGTTTTCGCACGCTGGCGCTGAACTGCGGTGGCAGGCCAGGCTTTCCGGTAATGAAAAGCGTGGGGATATGGGTGTTTCTGGCCGCCAGCGTTTCGTACAGCTGTACCCCGCACATACCGGGCATCTGAATGTCGGAGATCAGGCAGTCGGTCTGCTCGGGGCCGCTGGATTCAAGAAACGCGTAGGCGCTGTTGTAGGTGTTTACCGTGTAACCGTAAGAACGCAATAAACTGTCCAGCGAGATAAGAATTAGTTCGTCATCATCAACAACTGAAATAATAGCTGAGTTGAACATGTGGAAACCTTGCGTCATTGCGAGTGGCGCTAAGTGGCGCCCGCCATACTTGCAAGATACGCGCTCAAAAAAAGCGGAATAGTATACTTGGGTATGTTTGTTGGTTGATTTTAGATAAATACAGCAGCGTTCTCAGTACGGCTGTTCCCGGGCCAGGTTGTCCTCGAGCAGCGACAGGAAACGCGCGTTGTGCCGTGCGCACTCTTCAAAGAATCGTTTGCTGGCGGTGTCCTTGTTTTCGATAGCGCTGTCGCAGCAGTCGCGCAGCAAGGCATCAAAGGCTCGCAGGCGGCGCGTACCCTGACAAATCCCGGTCAGGCAGTCGGCAAAACACTGTGATTCACGACTGTCATTCAGGCTGTAGAGCGCCGCGGTTTCAACGTATCCGCCGAGGTCGGTGATGCCGTCGGCAAGGAATTCGGCGTAATCGGCGTTGACGCGTACCAAGCGATGGAACAGCTGTTGCACCGGCAGGAAGCTGACGTTTCGTACTGTCTGCTGACCCCGTTTGAGCTGCGCAAGAATGCCCAGCGTGGTGTTGAGGGTTTGCGTCAACGCGTCGATGATCTCCACTCGCTCGCAAGTGGACAGCGACGTATGCGCACCATAGCGACTGATGCGCAGCGGATGACTGACGATGTACAGCTTTTGCAGTGCGTTCATGACAACCGTCCCCGGGTCAGCGCGTCGGCGCGATGAGTTGATTCATTCAAGGTGCCCAGCGTAAATCGATACACGCCTGACAACACTCCTACCTCAAGACAGTGGCGTAGCACATGGGGCTACAGTCGTCATACCTGGGTATGGGCGTCAGCATTGGAATTGCGATTGCAGCAATGCGCCCCAGTGCTCCTGATTGTCTGGTCGGCGGTAATACACCACCATGTGTCGGGCGACCTGCATCGCGACTTCGCGCCCCCCGTCAGCCTCCACGAGCGCCAAGGCCAGATCGATCCCGGCACTGATGCCGGCGGAGGTCCACACCGACTGTTGCTGCACGAAGATCGCTTCCTGATCCAGTTCGACCTGGGGGTACAGGCGCTCGAACCATTCGGCCATCACCCAATGGGTCGCGGCCCGCCGGCCATCGAGCAAACCGGCCTGGGCCAGCAAGAATGTGCCGCTGCACACCGACGCCGTGCGCGTGGCCGTGGCTGAAGCCTGGCGCAGCCAGTCCACCAGCGCCGTACTTTCGGCAAGGATCTGGCGAATGCTCGGGGAGCCGGGGACGATCAGGGTATCGACCGGGTTATCGTCAAACTCGCTCAGCTTCCGGCTTTGCACCACCAGGCCTTCGGCCGACTGGATTTCGCCACCGGTGAGACTGGCGGTATGCAGCGCATAGCCGGGGAGCCCGCGTTCAGTCATGGCTTTGTTGGCCACCCAGAACACTGTCTGGGCACCGGTCAGGTCCAGCAGACCCATTTGCGGGTAGGCCACGAACACGATGGTGCGCGGTTGGGCATGATCAGGATGCGGGCTTGTTTCATTGATAGACACAGCGAGTTCTCCAAAGCACCGCATGGCGGCATGTGTGGATGAAGGTTATTCATCGTGATTCGGGGACGTCAGCGGAATCGCAAACAGAAACTGCGTGCCCACTCCCACTTCGCTGGACACCCAGATGCGCCCACCATGAAATTCAATGATCGAGCGGCAAATCGAGAGGCCCATCCCCAGGCCGGTGGGTTTGGTGGTGAAGAACGGATCGAACAGCGATGGCAGAATGTCTTCGGCAATGCCGGTGCCGGAATCGGCGATTTCAAGCAGCGCTTCGTTATCCTGGACCGACGTTTGAATCCGCAGCGTTCGTGCCCGGTCATGCACATTGGCCATGGCCTGGCAGGCATTGATGATCAGATTGATGATCACTTGCTGCAGTTGTATCCGGTCACCGTGGATGTGCGCGCCGGGGGCACCCAGCTGTGCGAGTGGACGAACCTGATGATTGCAGATGTCATGTTGCATGAGCGTCAGTGAGTCACTGACGATTTCGTCGAACACTTCGGTCTGGCGCTGCACTTCACTCTGGCGCGACAGCGCCCGAATGCAGGTGATGACATCGGACACCCTGGCTGAATTCTGAATGATCCGGTCCAGTGAGCGGCGAGCTTCTTCGAGGTTCGGCTCGGGGCGGTTGATCCAGCGCTTGCAGGATTCACCGCTGGTGATCACCGCCGCCAACGGTTGGTTGATCTCATGGGCAATGGACGCGGCCAATTCACCCATGGAGGTCACCCGCGTCACGTGAGCGAGTTTGGCCTGGGTGTGCAACAGCGCTTCTTCGGAGTGTCTTGACCCGGTCACATCCATCAAGGCACCGACGTACTCAATGCGCCTGCCATGCTTGAACAGTGGGTTGGCGATCATCTGCACATGCTTGATCCGGCCATCGGGCATGACCAGCCGGTGCTCCACTTCAATCAGGCTTTTCTGGCGGGCAGCCTGTTCCAGGACACTGTCGAAAATCGCCAGGTCATCAGGATGTGTGCGCTCGCGGGCCATCGCCAGCGTTGGCGTTTCGCCCAGTGGGTACTCGAAAATGCGCGAGGCTTCATCCGACCACGACACGATCACCTCGTCATCGATGGCAAAACCGACACTGCCGGTGTGACTGAGTTTTTCTGCACCCAGAAAGAACGCTTCTTTGCGACGCAACGTCTCGGTCGCGCGCTTGCTGCGCAGCGCCAGCAAGGTGATGGTGGTCAGTGCGATCAGGCAACGCACGAACCCGGCGATCATCCGGTGATCGCGGTAGCCTTCTTCGACGACGAAGGTGGCGCTCAGGATGGCTACGCAACCGAAAGCGACGGCGAGGAAAACCGGAACAGGAAAGAAGTTCGCCGACATGAACACCAGCGTGATGTAGAACAGTGTCGGCGCAACATCCAGCTCAAGGTAAGAGTTGGTAATAAAGATCATGCTGCCGACCGCAATGGCAGCCAGCCAGGCCAAGGCATCTGAAAAAAAAAGTTTCTTGCAACGTTTAATGATAGACATTTGTTCTTCCGGGTTTTTGCTATCGAACGGCAACTCGCAGGGCATCGGTGATGCCGGGCAAACTCTTAGTGAGGGGCGTTGGTGTTGTTGTGCAAAAGCACTACTGAAATGGGCTGTTCAGTTGTCCTTTGGAGCAAATGTTCATCGGGAATTGCGGTAGAGCTGACGTGATAAAAAACGCCCGCCAGAAAAACCAGTGGCGGGCGCTTGGGAAATGTCCCGGTCCAGCAAGGAGTGGGCTGGCCGGGATACGGGCGTTTAACTTCACTTCACCCGGTGAAACCCTGCAGCGTTGTCAGCGGGTTTTGTCGCAGCCGATTGAAAGACAGCAAGCGCATGACATAACCCAGCTTGATGGCTGTCGGACCGAGTATCGTCAAGGCATGGGCCATCACCAGGCCGGGCAATGACAGATACGCGTCATAGCCGTAAGCCAGAACGGCACCGATGAGCAGCGCGAACAACCCACCGATCAGCAGTACATGGGACAGCCTCAGTACCCGATACGGATCTTCGAAAAAAGCATACATATCGATCACCTGCGGCTTGGCGTCAGGCCACTGGAATCAATGGATCAGCCGCGGCCAGCGCGGTGGCACGATCTGCCGCCGGCGGGTAGATCCACACGGAGTTGATCTGGGTCTTGAGTTCCTTGGCTTCCTGTTTCACCAATTTCACCTGGCGATCCCAGCCCTCGGTGAACACCGCACCCCAGGTGCCCAGGTCCAGGCAAGTGACGTACTTGGGTTGGCTGTAGGCCATCGGTTCCACGCCCAGCAGTTCGGCGGCGACGTTGTTGCCGGCGTAGCGACCCAAAGCAATCGCGTGCTGGCAGGACATGGCGGCGAAATTGCCCTGATCATCGGTGGCGGCATAGGCCACGTCACCACTGGCGAAGACATCGGCGTGCCCGCGCACTTTCAGGTTCTGATCCACATGCAGACGACCCTGATGATCGCGGGTGCCTTGCACTTGCTCGGTCAGCGAGTGGGCGCGGAAACCCACGGTCCAGATCACTGTGTTGGACTCGATGCGACGGCCATCGGTGAGGGTCACACCGTTTGCATCGACCGAGGCCGTGGTGGCGCCGACCAGCCATTCGATGCCCAGATGTTCCGACGCCTCGACGATGGATGGGCGAATGCCGTCGCCAAGAGCGGCACCGATTTGCGGGGCGCGTTCGAGAACGACCACACGGATGTCGGCGTCATCACCCAGCGCGGCACGCAGGCGTGCCGGCATTTCAGTGGCGGTTTCGATACCGGTGAAACCACCGCCGATCACCACTACGGTATTGCGCGCAGCACTGGCCGGCTGGTCCTTCAGCGCCTTGATGTGCGCTTCCAGTTCGGTGGCGGATTCGATTTCATCGACATCGAACGCATGCTCCAGGCCTTCGAGCGGCGGACGCATCAGCTTGCTGCCGGCAGCCAGCACCAGGCGGTCGTAGCTCAACTTGCCCTGGACACCGGCGACGTTGGTGTAGCCAACCTGTTTGTTTTTCTCGTCGATCACCTCGGCCGAACCCTGAACGAATTTCACGCCCACGGCATCGAACAGATCGTTCAGCGGTGCTTTCATGGTGTGTACATCGGGCTCGTAGAAGCGCGGGCGGATCCGCAGTTCAGCTTGAGGAGCCAGCACGGTGATTTCGATGTCATTTCGATCGTGCTTGTCCAGCAGACGGGCAGCGCTCAATGCGCTCCATACACCACCGAAACCTGCACCGATAATCAAAATTTGCTGTTTCATTGTTTTGCTCCTGAAGAACAATCGAGGGAGAAAGTTGTTGCGATGTAAGCACTACCGCTGTGGCCAATCATTCGCGTAGTGGTAAAAAAAACGCGGCGCAGACGGTTCGGCTTGATCTGCAGCAGATGGTATTCGAGCGGTTTGAATCTGACACTGCTACATTGGGTCAGCGCGAGTATGAGTAAGTATGAGTGGGCTATACCAAGGTATTAACCGGCTGAAGTTAGTTGCGTCGGTTGAGGACTGTTTCGATACAGGCGAGCAACTTGTCGGTGGAAAAAGGCTTGGGGAAAAAGGCAATCGGTTTCTTCGCGCCGAGGCCGGGAGGCCGCTGTGCATAAGGGTTTCCCGTTATGAAAATCACCGGTATATGGATGCCTCGGGCCGCCAGTTGCTCATACATGCTGATGCCGTCCATTTCCGGCATTTGTATGTCGGAGATCAAACAGAACGTCACTAAAAGATCCTCGGAAAAAAGAAACTCCTTTGCTCCCCCGTACGTACGAACCCGATAACCACTGGATCGCAATAAACTGTCTAATGCCATTCGAACGGATTCATCGTTATCGACAACGGCAATCATTGCCTCATTACACATAGTGGTGTCCTGCCTGGTAACGCAGAACACTGAAAAGGCTCTGCGCCATCACTGCAAGATACGCTGTCCCGAAAGGACGCACAGCATACGTGGGTATAGTCACCTGATTGCGGGCTGGGCCGAGATCACCTCAGACATGCGCACCAGATCGGCAAAGGACCGCGCACCCATTTTGCGCATGGCCTGGCCGCGATGGATCTTCACGGTGATTTCGCTCAAGCCGATTTCCCCGGCAATCTGTTTGTTCATCAAGCCCGAGGCGGCCAGCGCCATAACCGTTTGTTCCCGGGCGGTGAGGGTTTGGTGGCGCGCCCGTAGTTCATCGGCATGGCGCTCGGACTCGCGACGTTGTTTATCCCGGCTGTGTGCGGCGCACACGGCGTCGATCAGATCCTGCTCGCGAAACGGCTTGGTCAGAAAATCCACCGCGCCGGCTTTCATCGCGCGCACCGTCATGGCGATATCGCCATGGCCGGTGATGAACACAATGGGCACGTTGATGCCGGCAGTGGCCAGTTCGTTTTGAAAGTCCAGGCCACTGCTGCCTTGTAACCTTACGTCCAGCACCAGGCAACTGACCGTGTCCGGTCGCTGGTACTTCATGAACTCGGCAACCGAACCGAACAACGCGACCCGCAGGCCGATCGATCGCAACAGACTGCCGAGGGATTCGCGCAGCGGCGCATCGTCGTCAACGATGAAAACCATGGACTCGTTTGGGGTAATTTTGTTGAGTGGATGTTGTTCGTTCATTGCTGATTCCCAAGGGGTGGACGCGCAACCGCCGGGGCTGTGTTCCTGGCGAGGGACGCTACATTAATTGTCAGTCCGACAGACGGCACTCATACCTGTGTATTAAATGGCCGCAGCGAAACCCTGATCGTTGGCGACGCGTATCGGCAGGGCAAACAGGAACGAACTGCCCTGGCCGGTTGCGCTGGTGGCCCAGATTCGCCCTTCGTGGAAATCAATGATCGAACGGCAAATGGCAAGGCCCATGCCCAGGCCGTTTGCCTTGGTGGTGAAGAAGGGCGTGAACAACTGCGGCAAGATGTCGGCAGGTATGCCCGGGCCTTGATCGGCTACTTCCAGCAACACTTCGTTGTGTTTGACCCAGGTGCGGATGCAAAGCACCCGTTCGCAAGGACTGACTGCCTCCATGGCCTGGCAGGCGTTGATGATCAGGTTGATGATGACTTGCTGCAGCTGCACGCGGTCGGCACTGACCTGGCCGCCGAATGCGTTCAGTTCGATTTTCGGATTGATCTTGTGATGCGCCAGTTCGCAGCGCACCAGGCTCAGGGTTTCGCTGACGATGTCGTTGAGCGATTCGTTCTGGCGCAACGGGTCGCACTTGCGCGACAGCGCCCTGACCCGACGGGTGATTTCACTCGCGCGGCTCGAACTGGCGATGATGCGTTCGAGTGACTGACGCGCTTCGAGTACATCGGGGTGCGGCCGGCTCAGCCAATTGCGGCAGGCCTCGGCACTGCTGGTGATCGCCGCCAACGGCTGATTGACTTCATGGGCAATGGACGCCGCCAATTCGCCCAGGGTGGTCACGCGGGTGACGTGCGCCAATTCGGTCTGGGCGCGGCACAGCGCCTCTTCGGCTTGTTTGCTGGCAGTCACGTCCATCAGTGCGCCCAGATACTCGAAGCAGCCTTTTCGGGTGAAGAGCGGGGTGGCGAACAAATGCAGATGCTTGATTCGACCATCGGGCATCAGCAGGCGGTGTTTGACCTCGATCAGGGTTTCATGACGCGCAGCCTTGTCGAAACCGGCCAGTACCAGCGGCAGGTCATCGGGGTGGGTTCGCTCCAGGAACAACGCCACCGAGGGCGGTGTGCCCGTTGGGTATTCGAGGATCCGTGCCGCCTGTTCCGACCAGCCCATTCTGCCGAGGTCGGCGCGAAAGCCAAAGCAAGCGGTCTGGGTCAGGCGCTGGGCACCGACCATATAGACTTCCTTGTGGCGCAGGATGTCGGAGACCCGTTTGCTGCGAAGCGCCAGATAGACAATGGCCGCCAGTACAGCCAGGCTGTGCAGCAAATCAGTGACGGTTTCCCAGTGTTGAAACCCGCCCTGATACAAGCACATCGTCGTCAGCACCAACATGCAAAACAACGCAACAACGATCACTGCGCTGATCGACAGCAGGTTGATCGCCATCAACAACAGCGCGATATACAGCGTGGTGGTGGTCAGGTCGGTGCGGGTTTCGGTGTTGATCAATATGCAGGACGCCACGATCAACCCCATCAGCCACACCAGGGGTGCTTCCAGCGGCTTGAGACTGAGACCGAGCAAGAGACGAGAGGTCCTTTGGCCTGTGTTGAACAGCATCTTGCTGCAGGTTCCTTTTGCAAAGGGCGGCGTGCGCTCAGGGGCAGGCTTTTGTGTGGGCGTTTCGATCATGCGCGCCTCGGTTTCTTGTTCGGGCTGGGGCGGAAAATCGGTTCAGTATCCTAGAAGCACGGGCGTGCCACACGTTAGGACAAAAAACCCGTGAAACCTGCCACGGCGTCATGTGGCGCTTATATTGGGCATAGGCAAGTCATTCATTTAAATGCGCTTTTTACAGGGCGCTATACCGAAGTATCAGCACACTCACCTAATGCATGATCGTTTTGTCCCCATGTACGACAGACGTTCCGCCACCACACTCATAACCTGTACAGGCACCTTCCCGAACTCAATGGCCGTGTGCCGGGTAGCGAACCTCATGAACAGAAATGACCTGCGTCGTGCGGACATCAACCTGCTGGTGGTTTTCGAAACGATGATGCATGAGCGAAATGTCAGTCGCGTCGGCGAAAAGCTGTTCCTTGGGCAACCCACCATCAGCGGTGCCCTGGGCCGTTTGCGCGTGTTGTTCGATGACCCGCTGTTCATTCGTTGCGGGCGGGTGATGGAGCCGACTGCGCGGGCCGAGGAAATCTTTGCCAACCTGGCGCCGGCGCTGGACGGCATCGCCGCTGCGTTGAGCCGTTGCCAGTCGTTCGATCCACGCACCAGCGATACGACGTTTCACATCGGACTGTCCGACGATGTCGAATATGCGTTGCTGCCACGGCTGTTGCGCCAGCTGCGTATCGAGGCACCGAACATCAAATTGATCATGCTTCGGGTCGATCAACAGCAGATGTCGCAGAGGCTGGTGAACGGCGACATCTCCATGGGCATCAGCCATACCCTCGACCTGCCGGCCAGTGCGCGACGCAAGGGGCTGCGGCAGATTCGCCCGACGCTGCTGCGTTTTGACACTCGGCCTGGACCGTTGGCCCTGGACGAGTTCTGTCGGCGCCCGCATGTCGTGGTGTCGTCCATGGGCAATGCCACGGATGATACCGACCACGCCCTGAGCCTGCTGGGCCGACAGCGCAAGGTGGTGTTGACCGTTGCACAGTTCAGTGCGTTGCCGGGGTTGCTGGCGCAAAGCGACATGCTGGCCATCGTGCCGGATTACGTGGCCAAGGCGATGGCATCGGTGGCGGGCATGCGGGCTGAGCCGGCACCGCTGCACCTGCCGGTACATGAGTTGTCGATGGTCTGGCGCGCAGCAGCGCACGCGGATTCAGGCCAGCGCTGGTTACGTTCGCGCTGCAGTGCGTTTCTCTGTGAGCCGGTCGAGTTGCAGGTGGTGCCCAAGGCCCGACCGGTGTTGCGCAGCGATCAGGCCTTGCTGGCGGCCAGATAGGCACCGAGGCGTCGGCCCATTTCTTCACCCAGTGCCTGCAAGCCGCTGAGCGGACGAACCATCACTTCGAAATCGACGATTTTCCCCTGCTCGTTGAAGCGGATCATGTCGATGCCCTTGAGCTGTTTCTCGCCGACCCTGGCGCTGAACTCGAGGATGACATTCAAGCCGTCGGCGGTCGCCAGTTCACGGTGATAGGTAAAGTCTTCGAACACCTGGGACACCGTGTTCAGGATCATCGATACCACCGGCGCGCCCGGATACGGTGTGTGCGCCATCGGTGAACGGAACACCGCTTGCGGATCCAGCAACGTCGGCAAGGATTTCAAATCGCCAGTGCGGATCATCGCGTGCCACAGGCTCAAGGACTCCGCGGCTTTGGGGTGCAGTTGCAGTTCAGACATATTCAACTCCTGTTTTTTTGTTGTTGTTCAAAGCTTGCCTGATGCGGGTTTACCCAGTTGGCGGGCAATGACCTGCGCGGCGTCATCTGCCCAGAAGCTGTAGATGGCCGGCCCCGGATGGAAACCATCCCGCGCCATCGAACCGGCCACGGGGGCCAGGTCGGTTGTCAGCATCGTACAGTGATCTTCGCGGCTTGCCAGTTGCGCCAGGCGTGTATTGAAACGCGCCGCCCGATTGCCCAGATACCAGCGCAGCGGTTGCGGCAGCGCAGGAAACAGATGCATGGGCGGGACAGGGGACATCACGATCTGCCTGGCTGCGAATCGGCCGCGCAGCACAGCCAATAACTGTTGTTGCCGGGCGATCCACTGATCAACCGTCAGTGTACTGGTGACATCGTTGACCCCAATCGACAGCAGCACTACATCAAAGACCTGCGGTGGCTGCTGCTCAAGCATTTCAAGTAACGCCTGCGAGTCCAGACCCGAACGTGCCCAGAGGCTCCATCTCACCTGGTAATCCCTGGCCAAGCGACTGACCAGTTGCCCGCTCAAGGCCTCGGCCTGGGTCGACGCCCCGACACCCGCGGCGGCACTGTCGCCCAGAATCAACAGGCGCAGGACCTCACCACTGCCCGCCATACCCTGGCGCTCCCCCTCGGCTTCGGGCAGTTTCGGCGTAACCCGCCGCGTGTACGCACCCTGCATCAGCAACACGGGGCCGAGCATGATTTTGGCCAGCGCTTCGGTCTTGCTCATGGGAGAGATCCGCAGAAAGGAGGCATAGGTTCGCTTAAAAACCGCCCACGAAAAAGCCCCGAATCAATCGAGGCTTGGTGTTTTTTGCTGGTGTTCGGCGTTATTTGAACAGTTCGGAGTGACTGCCGAGGTCGACAAATGTGAGCAGGTCGGGGCGTGTGTGCTGATAGATCAGCAAGAAGTCACCACCCATATGGCATTCTCGAAAACCGCTCCAATCTCCCGACAACGCGTGATCAAGGTAGTTTGCTGGTAACGGCTCTCCCAAGAAAAGCATGACCATTACCTGACGAACCTCATTCATATTGCGTCGGCCGGCACGCTTGTAGCGTTCCCACGACTTCTTGAACTCCGAGGTCTGTGCACACTGCTTTGGCAGTTCAGCGCGTTTTTGTTTTTTCTCCGGTTTCGCCATCAACATCCCTCAGCATTTCGTCTATCGAGTCGAACCGCTGACGAATTTCGCGTGCTTCCATCATGGCGCGAGCCGTTTTCTCGGAAGGGACGCGAACTTCAAACGGTAGTCCCTGAGTCGCGACAACCTGACGAAGAAAAAGACGCATGGCGTCACTGATGCTCAAGCCGCACGCACTCAAAACTTCGGTAGCTCGTGCTTTCAAATCCTCATCAATACGGCAACGCACGTCAGTCGTTTTCAGTAATGCACCCATGGCAGTAACCTCATTATTAATTTGTAGCTACATCAGCGCTACCTCCGGCATTCTGGTTGAGCAGGGGGTTCAGGGTCAACTGCAGCATGATGGGTGGTTGAAAGCGTGTCTCCCGGCTGAGTTCCCAAACCGATATTTCAACGGTTACCGCTCGTTTTGAATATCAGCCTGATCCTTGTTTTGTATGGGATGGGGCTCGATCTCGTGCAGGAAATTGCCATGGGCGAAAGTCCCTTTTTCAACGTGCACGAAAAAGCCCGGCTGATCAGGCCGGGCTTTTTTGGCTGTTGCGGTGTAGCTATTTATTTAGGCGACGGTGTTGCCATTCAGGCGGTCGGAACCATCGGCAGCGACGGTGTTGCCTTGCAGGCGGTCGGAGCCATCGGCAGCGACGGTGTTGCCTTGCAGGCGGTCGGAGCCATCGGCAGCGACGGTGTTGCCTTGCAGGCGATCCGAACCATCGGCGGCGACGCGGTTTTCGATCAGGCGATCGGAACCGCCTTCTGCGACACGATTCTGGATCAGACGATCCGAACCCCCTTCAGCCACACGATTTTCAATCAGTCGATCCGAGCCGCCTTCAGCGACTACAGGTTGAACAGAGGTCGCGGCAAATGCGTTGATTGCGAAAACCGAGAAAGCGATGCTGAGGATGGTTTGGCGTTTCATGATCGTGTGCTCCGGGGTGTTGTTGGTTGGTATGGAGCCAATGTTACGCCGTGCAGTTTTTAAGAGAACTTCATTGAATCAATGGTGACTATCGACGCAGTCAATGGATACGGTCATTGATCCGTCACGCACAACTCACCGGTTGCGCGAATCAATGCCTGGCCATGCAGGGCATCCTTGATCAGGCTGGCGCGTTGTTCGGCCAGCCAGTTAGGGCATTCCGGGTCGACGCGATAGGGCATGAAATCGGCGTATTGCTGCAACAGGCGGACTTGCAGCATATCCAGTTTTGGCCGGATTTGACTCAGGTCGGGCCGTGGCACGTCGGGTGCCTTGCGGGCGGCTTGCCAGACAGCGAGCAGCCCATACTGCACCAGTTTGTTGGCTTCTATCTGCGCCGCAACCAATTCGGCCGCTTCGTCCGGGTCAAGTTTTTGCTGAACCGCCTGCTTGCGGGCGTTGGCAATGACTTGCGCTTCGCGGGCTGTATCCTGGATTGGCTTGCCACTGTCCCACTTGGTCAGCGCCACCTGATCGGCAATATTCAGGCGCTCATTGATGGTTGCCAGTAACGGTTGCAGGGCATCGGGGGCAGGGGAAGGGGCAGCGTGAGCAGCTGCGGCGACCAAGCCGAGCAGGGCGCCGCTCAGCAGTTGCGGCAAGCGTGGGCAGTGGAACATAAGCAAACCTCTTGGGCATGGGATGCGCATCAGGTCTTATGTATCACAGCACAGACGTTGGTACGAAGCTCAATGGTGTAATCAATCTGTTACAGCCGCAGCCAATAACTGCTCGATCTGCGCCAGTTCCCAGGTGCTGAGCAAGCTCACCGGATCGGTGCCGAAACGTTGCCCTCCATCGAAAATCCGCCCGTCCGCACTCTGGCAGCCGAGGCAGTGGCGCAGGCGACCAGCGTCGATATCAAGGCGCAAACGCCAGCCATCGATATCGACCTGCACCATGCCAGGCTCAGATTGTTCATCAAGACGCTGGAGCGAGCGCAGGCCCAGGGCAGCGTCGCGCAATTGCTGGTAAACCTCGCGGGCAGTCAAGGGGGGCACAGGTGTCTCCGGGCAGTGGATGGAGCGACAGGATAAAGTGCACCCCCGCGACTGTCATTCTACGGCCTGTGCCTGTCGAGCACGCGGCGCCTCTTCGTCCCGCAGATGAAGGCTTATGCCGTCGCAACTTTGTGACCACTCCGTCAGCCACGAAGGCATTTGCATCGACTGTTCCGACAACCCCAGTTCGCGGGCAAATTCGCCGGGTGGCACCGTACCTTTCGCTGCACGGAACAGGCCGCGCATCACCACCCAGTTGCTGGAATCCACCCGCATGATCCTGGACAGCATCACCTACGCCGTCGGCTACGAAGATGGAAACTCGTTCCGCAGGCTCTTGCGCCAGCGCGTGGGCTTGTTGCCGGCGGCGTACCGCAAGAAGTTCCCATCGGTCGCATGATGCCGCACACGAAAAAGCCCGGCTGATCAGGCCGGGCTTTTTGCTGGGTACCGCGATGTAGCGATTGATTATGCAACGGTGTTGCCTTGCAGACGATCCGAGCCATCGGCGGCTACTTCGTTACCTTTCAGGCGGTCGGAACCATCGGCAGCGACGGTGTTGCCTTGCAGACGATCCGAGCCATCGGCGGCTACTTCGTTACCTTTCAAGCGATCCGAACCATCGGCAGCGACGCGGTTTTCGATCAGGCGATCAGAGCCGCCTTCAGCGACACGATTCTGGATCAAACGATCCGAACCCCCTTCAGCCACACGGCTTTCGATCAGTCGATCCGAGGGCAAATGCGTTAACTGCGAAAACCGAGAAAGCGATGCTGAGGATGGTTTGGCGTTTCATGATCGTGTGCTCCGGGGTGTTGTTGGTTGGTATGGAGCTGATGTTACGCCGCGCAGTTTTTAAGAGAACTTCATTGAAGTGATGGTGGACATCGACGACATTGATAGAGCGAACGAGCTACCTCCCGTGGGGGTGATGATGCGGCCTGACCTGTCGTCGGCTGCACTGCCTGGGCACAAGCGTGGGGGTATCCTGTTTCTTCGCGGGTTTCACGCTCTGATCGGGAGGGTAAACCGATGCATGACTACTACGATTTGGGCACCTACAGCCGCCCGGTGACAACGAGTTCGCCACAAGCCCAGCTCTGGTTCGACCGCGGCCTGATGTGGTGCTACGGCTACAACCACGACGAGGCCATCCGCTGCTTTCACAAAGCCCTCGAACATGACCGCGAATGTGCGATGGCTTACTGGGGGATCGCCTATGCCAGCGGCCCCAACTACAACAAGCGTTGGGATGCTTTCATCGAGCAGGAACTCAAGGAGGCCGTGGCCCAGGCCCGGTTGGCGACGCAAATTGCATTGGTGCACCTGGACGGCGCAACGGCGGTGGAACAGGCGCTGATTCGCGCACTGCAGCAACGCTATCAGTCCGAGCAGGCCACGACCCTCGACGAACTCCTCACCTGGAACGATGCTTACGCCGCCGCCATGCGTGAGGTCTACCAAGCCTTTCCCGACGATCCGGATGTCACGGCACTGTTCGCTGAAGCGTTGATCGACCGCACGCCCTGGCAACTCTGGGACCTGAAAACCGGCACCCCGGCCCCCGGCGCCGACACGCTGGAAACTGTGGCCGTGCTGGAGCAGGCGCTGCAGCGCATGACTCCGAAGGGTGAGACACCGCACCCCGGCGTGCTGCATATGTATGTGCATACCATGGAAATGTCGCCGTACCCGGAACGGGCACTGCGCGCCGGCGACATGCTGCGGGACCTGGTGCCGGACGCCGGTCATTTGCGCCACATGCCGTCGCACATCGACGTGCTGTGCGGCGATTACCGTGGCGCGATGATCACCAACAGCCGCGCGATCGAGGTCGACAGCCAATACCTGGCGCAAGAAGGCCCGCTCAATTTCTACACCCTGTACCGATGCCACAACTACCACTTCAAACTCTATGCAGCGATGTTTCTCGGCCAGTATCAACCGGCGCTGGACGCTGCCGAACAGATGAGCGCGACGATCAAGGAAGAACTGCTGCGCGTTGAGCAACCGCCCATGGCCGACTGGCTGGAAGGCTTCGTTTCGATGAAGCTGCACGTGCAGATCCGCTTCGGCAAATGGCAGGACATTCTCGCAACGCCGTTACCCCACGATCCGGCGTTGTACTGCGTGACCACCGCCATGCTGCATTACGCCAAAGGCGTGGCGCACGCGGCGTGCGGGCAGGTCGCTGCCGCTGAAGCCGAACAGCAGCACTTCCTCGAAGCCTGGGCACGGGTGCCGGACACTCGCTACCTGTTCAACAACACCTGCAACGACATCCTGGCCGTGGCCGGGGGCATGTTGCGCGGGGAAATCGAGTACCGCAAAGGTCATGTGGACGAGGCCTTCGCCCACCTGCGCGAGGCGCAAGCGCTGGACGATCACTTGCCGTACGACGAGCCTTGGGGCTGGATGCAACCGGTACGCCACGCGCTTGGCGCCCTGTTGCTTGAGCAGGGCAGGGTAGAAGAAGCCTTGCAGGCCTATCGCGCCGATCTGGGACTGGATAACACACTCAGCCGGGCATCCTGGCATCTGGACAACGTCTGGAGCCTGCATGGTTATGTCGAATGCCTGACGCGCCTGGGGCGCGAGGCAGAAGCGGCGGCTGCAAAGATCCGCCTCGATCTGGCCATGGCCCGTGCCGATGTGGAGATATCGGCATCGTGTTTCTGCCGGGTCGGCCAGCGTTGCTGCCATTGAGCTGCCCGATCGACAGGCAAGGAACGCCGCCTCAAGCCTCGCTGATCTGGCTGACGCTGGTGATCTGGCCGTTCCAGACCATCTCGTAATGGGCGCTCTGGATGATCGACGACACAGGTTTGGGCGTCATCAATGCCCAGCACAAGCTGCCCGGCAGACGCACCGAGTGATAGCGCAGCCCGGGGCAGCGAGCCTTCCTGATTTCCCGGCCCAGCACTCGTGACTGGCTGTAGTCGTCCGGCGCATAGATCGGGTCATGGGTCGGCAGGGTGGCCGCGTCCTTCATTCCCGCATCACCAAAAGTGCAGGTCAGCCCGCGAAACACAAAGCGTTCATAGTTCAGGCTTGGCACTTTCGACCAGTACAGGCTCTGGTGATACCGCACCTCGGCCAGCGCGGTTTCCATCGAGTCGGCAAGGTACAACACCCCAAAGCTGCCATCACTGAACCGCGAACCGGCCGGATTGACGTGAGTAAACGGCGCCGTCGCATAGGAACACCCGGGGATGCCGAACGGAATTTCACTTCGTGGAATCAGCTCCAGTTGACCCACTTCATTCTTCAGTCGGGGATTGACCAGCGCCTGAATCTCGAACAGCACGTCGAACTCGTCCGCGTCAGCCACGTCTTCGAACAAGGCAATCGGCGGAAACTTCGAGTTGACCAGCCGATACGCCTGCAACGGCTTGCCGGCAAACACCGGCAGCTCAGCCACCTTCACCACTGCGCGCCACGCAGCACATCAATGCGCCGGAAGGTTTCGTACAACGAAATCATGTCGCCCTGGGCCATGATCTCCAGCGGGCTGCGGCCATTGAAAAACTCGTTGTCATTGGCCATCGACGGGAAACCGTAGACGTTCTCGGGGTTATCGAACACCAGGCGCAGGGTGGCGTGAATGTTCAGCACAAAACTGATGCGCTGCATCTGGTCTGCATCCAGCGCCACTGACCAGTCAGGGTCACGCTGCCGTGCGCGGGTGTAGGTGCTGCGGGAAATGCGCAGAATGTGACACGCCTGCTCGCTGCTGGCCTGCCATTTGTCCAAAATGCTCACGGCGGCACGCAGCCCGGTGACGCACTGGTTTTTGCTGAACGATTGCGCTTGCGCGGCGACGGCCATGTTCGTTACCTGTTTGAGTCCATAGACACAAAATTAGGCATTATGAATCTATAGATCAAGTGGCATGCGACCAGCGGCCTAAGGGCTGTCTGTCACTCCGGCATGCCCGCCAACCGCAGTCCGTCGGCGAACAGCGCGAGATCCACAGGCCGCTGGATCGGCAGCCAGTCCTGGAGGTTGCACAGGCGCAACGTTGGGTCCTGCTCACGCAGGCGTTGCATCGCCAGTGTCGCCTTATCCATTCGGTCGCCGAAGGCATGGCTGGCCGCCAGCAGCGCCGCGGCGGGAAGCAGGCTGGGCAGGTTGCCCAGTGCCTTTTCCGCCCAGTGGGCGGCGGCATCGAATTGACCGGCGAAGAAATTCGCGAGCGCCATCCCGACTTGCATTCTGAACATTTCCGGATCCAGCGGACTCAAGCGCACGGCATGGCTCAAATCCTTGATGGCCATGTCTGTTTCACCGTGCAATGCGCGCAGGATGCCGCCCAGGTACCAGGCGGGTGCCAGATTGGGATTGAGCAGCCTGGCCCTGTCCAGCAGGGCGATGCCGCTGTCCACTTCACCCGCGAGGTGGGCCAGTGCATGGCCGCCACGGGTCAATGCAACCGCATCATCGCGGCCCAGAGCCACCGCCAGGCGCGCCAGGCGAATGCCCTCGGCGATCTCGCCAGGTCTATCGGCCATCCAGCCATTGAGCTTGCGCCAGAAGTGGCACCAGGCGGCCATGCCATAGGCCGAGGAAAATTCCGGGTCGAGCTCGATCGCTGTGTAGAACATCGGCAACGCCTGCTCGATGGCTTCGCGGCTGCCGCTGTGCAGATTGGCCATGGCGCGCAAATAGTAATCGTAGGCGCCCAGGCTTTCCGTCGGCTTGCGTTTGGCGCGCTCGATTTCTGCCTGTTCCAGTTGCGGCGCGATGGCGCCGACCACGCTTTCGGTGATGCGATCCTGCAACTCGAAGATGTCGTCGAGCAAACCTTCGAAGCGCTCCGCCCAGATATGCGTCCCGCTTGTCGCGTCGATCAGCTGTCCGGTGATGCGCACCTTGTTTGCGCATTTGCGCACGCTGCCTTCAAGCACATAACGCACTCCCAATTCCTGGCCTACACCCTGAGCGTCCACTGACCGGCCCTTGTAGGTGAAGCTGGAGTTGCGCGCGATGACGAACAGCCAGCGGATACGCGACAGCGCGGCGATGATGTCTTCCACGACGCCGTCAGCAAAGTATTCCTGCTCCGGATCGCCGCTCAGGTTATGGAAAGGCAGGACCGTAATCGAGGGTTTGTCCGGCAGGGCGAGAACAGCAGGGGATGCTTGCCTGGGGGGCACGGGCTGTCGATCAAGGTCGGCTGGTGGCGCTTGTCCGCTGTCGTCGACCCTGACCTGTCCGACGAAACGGTAACCCTTGCGGGCAATCGTGCGCACCAGACGCTGTTCTTCGCCGGTATCGCCGATAGCCTTGCGCACCGCGTTGATGTGGCTGGTGATCGTCGACTCCGAAACGATCCGCCCGCTCCACACCCCTTCGAGCAACTCGTCCTTGCTGACCACGCGATCGGGGTTGCTGACGAACAGCAGCAATAGATCGAAGACCTGCGGGCCGACAGCGACGGCCTGCCCGCGCAAAGTCAGTTCCCGGCGATCCTGATTGAGCACGAAATCATCAAATGCGAACTGCAACGTGAGCTTCCCCTGGCGCAGCGCCTTCGACTCCGTGTCCCAGGCGATTGTCGATTGAACGTTAATGATACGGCAGCTCAAAAGCCGCTGCACCGTCTGCGATCCGGGCGGTTGGACAGCCGCTTTGGACATAAATCCAAGGATTCGCCAAGACAAAGCCAAGGCCGGCGCAAGGACTCGGTCCGGATGCCCAGGCATTCTTGTTCCACACCGACGCAACGGTTGCAGTCGACAAATGGAGAAAACCCATGAAGATCGTCGTCATCGGAGGCTCCGGCCTCATCGGATCGAAACTTGTGAACATCCTTCAGGAACGCGGGCATGACGTGCTCGCCGCCAGCCCGAGCACAGGCGTGAACAGCATCACCCGCGAAGGCCTGGCCGAAGCGATGGATGGTGCTGATGTCGTGGTGGACGTGGCGAACGCACCGTCGTGGGAAGACCAGGCCGTTCTCGATTTCTTCGAAACCTCGAGCCGCAACCTGCTGGCCGCCGAAGCGGCTGCCGGGGTTCGCCATCATGTCGCGTTGTCGATTGTCGGCACTGATCGGTTGCCCGATAACGGTTACTTCCGGGCCAAGGTCGCGCAAGAAAAACTGATCAAGGCGTCCGGCATTCCTTACACGCTGCTGCGGGCCACGCAGTTCTTCGAGTTCGTCGGCGGCATTGCCCAATCGTTCGCCGTCGGTGACGCGATTTACGCATCGCCGGCGCTGATTCAGCCAATGGCGTCTGATGACGTTGTGGCGGCGCTGGCCGACGTGGTGCTGGCGGCACCGGTCAATGGCACGGTCGAAGTCGCAGGTCCCGAAGCCTTACCGATCGACGAACTGGTCAGGCGCTTCCTGCGGGCCACCCAGGACAACCGCAAGGTCGTTGCGGACGTGAACGCACGTTACTTCGGCTCCGTGCTCGACGACCAATCGCTGACCGCCGGCAAGAACGCACGCCTGGGCGCCATCCGCTTCGAAGACTGGCTCGCTCAGTCCTCGACCCGATAACCCTGCGCATCATCACTTTCGCATCCACGAAGGAGCAATCACCATGGTTACTCGTCTGCTGTTAGCCGCTGTCTTTGCAACGCTGTCGATCGGTGCAGCGTCGGTTTCGGCCGCTGAGCCACCCCCCGGCAAGGTGACCGTCGTGTTCGACCGTCCCATTCCCAACATCCCCGGCAAGAGCATGAAAGGTGTGATGGTCGAGTATGGGCCAGGCGCCGCATCGCCAGCCCACACCCATCCGAAAACCGCATTCATCTATGCCACGGTCCTCGAGGGCTCGTTCCGCATCAAGATCAAAGGCGAGCCTGAAAAGATCTACCGTGTCGGCGAAAATTTCGTAGAAGAGCCGGGTTCCGTGCACGAAGTCAGCGCCAACGCCAGCGACACCGAACCTGCGCGCCTGTTGGCGGTGTTCGTGGTCGACAGCGGTGATATGCCGCTGGTGACACCGATCAAAAAGTGAGCCGGACACTCGACAACCGGGTGGCAGGTTACTGCCGCCCTTATCCGCTGCAGCGATGGGTACTGAACAGGAACGCAAAATGAAATCGCTCCAGGACAAAGCCGCCATTGCCACCGGTGCTGGCGCCACAGGCCCGGTCGTGGCAATGCGACGCAGCAAACGCAAAACCCTTGGCCTGGTGCTGTGCGCGAGCGCGGTGGCGGTTGTCGCGGCCTGGGGCGCAATGGCTTTTTCCAGCGGCGTGACCTCCACCGATAACGCCTATGTCCGCGGCGACGTCACTTCGCTTGCCGCCAAGGTCGCGGGTTATGTCACGGCGCTGGAGGTCGAAGACAACCAGGCCGTCCGGGCCGGCGATGTGTTGTTCCGCATCGATGATCGCGACTATCGGGCCAAACTTGCCCAAGCCGTGGCCAATCTCAACGCTGCGCAGGCGCGCCTGAACCATGTCGATGCACAGATTCAGCTGCAAAATGCGCTGATCAGGCAGGCGCAAGCGCAAAAACGCTCGGCCTCTGCTGAGATGAACCTGGCCAATAAAACCCATGATCGCAGCCGCAAACTGATCGTCAGCAACGCGGTCAGCCAGGCTTTGGTCGATGAAACAGGCACCGCGCAATCCAGAGCCGCAGCCTCAGTCTCGGCTGCTTCGGCAACGGTCGAGGCGCAACAGCAACGGATTGCGGTTTTCGTGGCGCAAAGAGAGGCAGCCGTGGCCGCTGTTTCGCAAGCGCAAGCCGCCCGTGATCTCGCGCAGATCGATCTAGACCACACCGTGGTGCATGCACCCGTGGATGGTGTCGTCGGTAACCGCCAGGTGCGTGTCGGGCGGTTCGCTACACCGGGGGTTTCCTTGCTAGATATCGTACCGGTCAACGATGTGTGGGTCGTGGCCAACTTCAAGGAAACCCAACTCGCACACATCCAGCCTGGCCAGCCCGTACGGATCACGGTCGATGGCTATCGCGATACGGCGCTGGACGGCGTGGTTGATAGTTTTGCACCGGGCAGTGGTGCAGCGTTCAGCTTGCTGCCGCCAGACAACGCGACCGGCAACTTTGTGCGCGTAGTACAGCGCGTTCCGGTGAAGATCCGCCTGGCCAAGAATCCATTGCCGGGACGCATCGTGCCCGGACTGTCGGCGCGGGTGGAGGTGACGCAAGGGGCTGGCTCATGAACACGCCTGCCCGGTACAGAACCCGGACCGGTGCGTTGCTCATGTTGGGCATTGTGCTGGCAACATTGACCGAAGCGATTGCCAGTACCGTTCTGGCGTTGGGGCGCAGCGACATCATTGGCGACACCTATGCCACGCCTGATGAGTTCGCCTGGCTGGATGTCGGCTATGTGGCGCTCAAGCTCATCGGATTCATGACCGCCCCTTGGATGATGCAGCGTTTCACGGCGCGAAATGTGCTCATCGGCGCCACCCTGGCCATGGGAGTGGCGTGCTGCGTGGCTGCCATCACCGCACGGCTGGACCTGCTGATCGCGCTGCGCATCATCCAGGGCTTCGCGGGAGGTGCACTGTTGGTGGCGGGGCAGGTGATCATTTTTCGCGCGTATTCGCGCTCGCTGCAACCGTTCCTGCAAGCCTTGTTTGCGATGGGCGCAGTGGTTGCGTCCGCCACCCTCGCGCCAGCTCTGCAAGGGTGGTTGATCGACAGCCAGGCATGGACCTGGATTTTCTTCAGCGTTGTGCCGCTGGCGCTGGCCGCGACCGGACTATTGCTCCTCGCCGACCATCCCGTGCCCGCCAATACCCGATCACGGCCCTTCGACTTGCCTGGTGTGTTATTGGTCTCTGCCTCGTTGTTCTGTTTTACCTACGTGCTCAGTCAGGGCAGTCGCTGGGACTGGTTCGAAGAACCGCGCATTCTGCTGCTGACCATGCTCGGCACCACCGCTCTGCTGGCTTTTCTAGGTCAACAGATCCTGGCCGGGGAGCGAGGGCTGTTCGACTTTACGGTGTTCAAATCCAGTGATTTCAGCTTTGCCTTTATAGTCAGTTTCGTCGCTGGCGCTGCATTGTTCGGCAGCGCTTTCCTGATTCCGGCGTTCGCTTTATCGGTACTCGCTTTCACCCCCACCGATGCCGGTCTGCTGTTGCTGCCCAGCGGTGGTTTTTTCATCGGCTCGCTGTTGATTGCAGCCTGGCTCTTCACATTCCGCGACGTTCCACCCGTTGCGACCGTGCCCTTTGGCATCCTGCTGATCATGGCAAGCATGTGGATGCTTTCCGGTTCCACCAGCGAGAGCGGTGCCGACGACATGATGACGGCCATTCTGTTGCGTGGCCTGGGGTTGGGCTTTCTGTTCCTGTCGATCACGTTGATCGCCTTCAGCGACCTCAACAGTCGCAACCTTGCCTGTGGCATCGGCCTATTCAATACCGGGCGGCAATTGGGCGGCCTGATGGGCGTCGCCGGGCTGCAAACCTTGATCGAGCACCACGTCGCCAGTAACGGCGTCGTCCTTGGCGCCAACGTCACCCCGGGTGGGCACGCGCTCATTGAGCGGCTGACCAACACCACGGCGATGCTGGCCGGCAAGGGCATGGATCCAGCGGCCGCCGGGCGTGCGGCAACCAGCCTGCTGGAGAAGGTGGTGTCAAGGCAAGCCGCGGTGATTGCCTTTGATACGGCATTTTTCTACGTGGCACTGCTGTTTGTCGTGGCTGCGCCGATGCTGGTGGGTATCAAGATCATACTGGCGCGCTATGCCAAAGCGCACAGTCATTGATGCGCGTGTTTCAGTGACGCTGGAGGAGGGCGGCTTCGATGCAGTTGAGCAACCTGTCGGCGTCGCAGGGTTTGGGCAGGCAGGCAATCAGCTCTGGGGAATGGGAGCCCAGGGGCGGAGCCGCTCCTGGATAGGCAGTGATTAAAATTGTAGGGATGTGGTAACCCGTCGCGATGAGACGCTCAAGCATCTCCACGCCGCTCATCCCCGGCATCTGGATGTCGGAAACCAGGCAATCTGTTTCAGTGGTGGCGTTGGCGTCGAGGAACTCCAGGGCGCTGCAATAGGTTCGGGTTTTGTAGCCACTGGATCGCACCAGGCTTTCCAGGGCACCGCGGACGGAATCGTCATCATCGACGATGGCAATGGTGGTTGCAGTGCGCATCGGGGTGTTTTGCGTCATGTGGTCTGGCTCGTGAATGCGCCTGTCGTTACTACACGATACGCGGTACTGAAAGGGGGAAAAGTATATCTATGTATAGGTCGCTAAGATCTAAGTGTTGATGTACCACCGACCATTCAATGACATCGTGGGCGGTGTTCAATTGCTCATATGGCGAGCATGCGTACTTGGCGCGTGCCAATAAACAGCTAATCTGAAGCGGCGCGACGCTTCCGGATGGCTGATCCGACGGCAAATGCCAGGCAAAACACGACTTTTGTTCCCTCTGCGATGGATAACAACATGCAAATTCTTTGGGACGATGGTGAGCGTATCTTCTGTCGGGAATTACGCTCCAGTGCCGGCGGTGAAAGCCACGTTCTGGTGGTGCGTCCCGCTGCCGAACAGCCGCTGCCGGCCTGTCTTGGCCGTCTCGCCCATGAATTTGCATTAAAGGATGAGCTGGAAGGCAGTTGGGCGGTACGGCCGCTTGAAATGCTGCGTGAAGCCGGGCAGATGCAACTGGTGCTCGAAGACCCCGGTGGCGAGCCGCTGGTTCGGTTGCTGGAGGCGCCCATGGACATCACCAGCTTTTTGCATCACGCCATTGGCATTGCAGTGGTCCTGGGCAAGCTTCATCAGCGTGGACTTGTGCATAAAGACATCAAGCCCAGTCATATCCTGGTGAACTGTGCCGACGGGCAGGCCCGGCTCACCGGATTCGGTCTTGCGTCACGGCTGCCCCGCGAGCGGCACGCGCCGGAGACCATCGCCGGTACGCTCGCCTACATGGCGCCTGAGCAGACCGGCCGGATGAATCGCTCGATCGATTCGCGCAGCGATCTCTATTCCTTCGGCGTCACCCTGTACCAGATGCTGACCGGCTCGCTGCCGTTCACCGCCACCGACCCGATCGAGTGGGTGCATTGCCACATCGCGAAGAAACCGCTGCCACCGAGCTCGCGCGTTGAAAGCGTTCCCGAAGCACTGTCCGACCTCGTCATGAAACTGCTCGCCAAAACCGCCGAGGATCGCTATCAGACGGCGGCGGGCGTTGAGCATGACCTGCGCAGATGCCTGGCCGACTGGCAGCAACAGCGCCAGATCAATGCATTTACCCTGAGCGAACACGGCACCTGCGACCGCTTGCTGATTCCCGAGAAACTGTACGGGCGCGAGCGGGAGGTTGACAAGCTGGTTGCCGCGTTCGGCCGAATCATTGAAAACGGTGCGCCGGAGCTGGTGCTGGTCACCGGCTATTCCGGCATCGGCAAGTCGTCGGTGGTCAACGAATTGCACAAAGTGCTGGTACCGCCGCGTGGGATCTTCGCCTCCGGCAAGTTCGATCAGTACCGGCGCGACGTCCCCTATTCGACGCTGGTGCAGGCGTTTCAAAGCCTGGTGCGCTCGCTGCTGGGCAAGAACGATACGGAGTTGGCGAACTGGCGTGAGGCCTTGCAACAGGCGCTGGATGCCAATGCGCGGCTCATGACCGACCTCATCCCGGAACTCAAGCTGATCCTCGGCGAGCCGCCACTGGTCCCGGCCCTGGACCCGCAACAGGCGCAGCGGCGTTTCCTTCTGGTGTTCCGGCGCTTTATCGGCGTTTTTGCCCGGGCCGAACACCCGCTCGCCCTGTTTCTCGACGATTTGCAGTGGCTCGATGCGGCGACACTCGATCTGCTGGAAGACCTGCTGACCAGTCCGGATGTGCGCCACCTGATGCTGGTAGGCGCCTATCGCAGCAACGAAGTGGATGGCACGCACCCGCTGTCGAGCAAACTCAGGGCCATTCGCAATGCGGGCGGTCGGGTCGATGAAATCACCCTGGCGCCCTTGGCCAAGTCGCACATCGAACAGTTGATCGCCGAGGCGCTGCATGCCGAGGTGGCGCGTATCGAGCCTCTGGCGCAGTTGGTATTGGACAAAACCGCCGGCAATCCCTTCTTCGTGATCCAGTTTTTGCAAGCGCTCGCCGAGGAGCAACTGCTGACGTTCGATCATGAGGCGCGGCGCTGGTGCTGGGATCCGGATCGTATCCATGCCAAGGGTTATACCGAGAACATCGTCGACCTTATGGTCGATAAACTCTCCCGCTTGAAGGCCGAGACACAGCAGGCGTTGCAGCAACTTGCCTGTCTGGGGCACGTTGCCGGCATCACCGCGCTTTCGACTGCCATGGGCGTACCCAAGGCGCAGGTTCGTACCGTGTTGTGGGAGGCGATTCGCCAGGAGCTGGTCGAACGGCTGGACGATGCCTATGGTTTTGTCCATGACCGCATCCATGAAGCCGCTTATTCACTGATCCCCAAGGATTCACGCGCCCAGGCCCACCTGAGAATCGGCCGGCTGCTGGCGTCGCAGACGCCTGCGGAGGATCTGGAAGCGTCAATCTTTGAAATCGTCGGTCAGCTTAATCTCGGCGCGTCGCTGCTCGCTGAGCGGGGCGAGCGGGAGCAATTGGCCGAGTTCAACCTGATTGCCGGCCAGCGTGCCAAGGCTTCGACTGCATACGCTTCCGCGCTTAATTATCTGAGCATGGGTGTGAAATTATCGGGTGAAGACTGCTGGGCGCGCCGGCATGGGCTGATCTTTGCACTGGAGTTGAACAGGGCCGAATGCGAACTCCTGACCGGTCAACTCGCTATCGCGAACGAACGTCTGACGGCGCTTTCGGCGCGCGCCATAACGGTGACAGAGCGAGCCAGCGTTGCTTGTCTGCAAATGGACGTCTACCTGCTTCTGGACCGCAGCGATGCTGCGGTCGCTGTCTGTCTCGCTTACCTGCAGCATGTGGGTATCAAGTGGTCGGCACATCCGAGTGACGATGAAGTGCGGCGTGAGTATGACCACATCGGGTCGTTGCTGGGGGATCGGGCAATCGAGGAACTTATCGATCTGCCGTTGATGACTGATCCGACGTCCCTTGTGACAGTCAATGCACTGGGCAAACTCTTCGCGCCTGCCTTACAGACCGATGCGAACCTGACGGACCTGCTGATTTGCAAGGCGGTCAGTCTGAGCCTCGAGTGGGGTAACTGCGATGCGTCGTGTGTGCTCTACGCCAACGTGTTCAGGGTCGCCGGTCGGCGGTTCGGCGACTACCAGATAGGCTTTCGATTCGGTCAGTTGGGTTGCGACCTGGTTGAACAGCGCGGCCTGACTCGATTCGAGGCCAGTACCTATCTGTGCTTCTCGTGTTTCGCTGTGCGCTGGATGAAACCCGTAAAGCAATGCCGCGACCTGCTGCGCCGTTCGTTTGTGGCGGCGAACCGTATCGGTGATCTGCCCTATGGCGCCTATGCCGGCAACAATCTCACTGCCGACTTGCTCTTCGCCGGCGAGCCGTTGTCCGAGGTGCAAGGTGAGTCTGAACAGGGGCTGGCTTACGCCAGGAAGGTGCGCTTCGGTTTGGTGGTTGATTTTATCGTCACACAATTGAAGCTGATCCGGATGTTGAGAGGCCTGACGCCTACCTTCGGTCGTCTTGATGAAGGCGAGTTGAATGAGCAAGGCACCGAAGCCCACTTGTCCAGTAGCCCGGATCTGGTATTGGCTGAGTGCTTGTACTGGGTCCGCAAACTGCAGGCTCGCTACCTCGCCGATGAACCTGAAGCGGCCATGAAAGCCGCCGCCAAGGCGCAGCGGTTACTCTGGGTTTGTCAGGCGTTCTTCGAGGAAGCCGAGTTTTATTTCTATGATGCACTGGCCCGTGCAGCCTGCTGCGATGGCACCCCGGTGAGCGAGCAAGCGGAACATCTGCTCGCCATGGCGGCTGACTGTCGGCAACTGCAGACCTGGGCGGAACAGTGCCCGGAAAACTTTGCCAGCAGGGCAACTTTGGTCGGTGCTGAAATTGCCCGAATCGAGGGGCGTGTGGTTGATGCCGAATTGTTGTACGAGCAAGCGATTCACCAGGCACAGGAGACCGGCTTTGTCCATATAGAGGCGCTTGCCAGCGAACTTGCATCACGCTTCTACGCCAAGCGCGGTCTGGTCAGGATTGCCCATGCCTATCTGCAGGACGCCCGCTACGGCTATTTACGTTGGGGCGCCGATGGCAAGGTGCGGCAGCTTGACGCAAAGTATCCCTCGCTGAGATCCGAAGAACACAGGCTCGGCCCGACCACCACCATGGCCGCGGCGGTCGAACACCTGGACCTTGCCACGGTACTCAAGGTGTCCCAGGCCCTGTCGGGTGAAATCATGCTGGAAAAACTCATCGATACGGTCATGTTCACCGCCATCGAACAGGCCGGTGCCGAACGGGGGTTGTTGATCCTGACGGAAGGGGCAGAGCTGCGCATAGCAGCACAAGTCACCAGCGACAATACAACGCAATTGAGCGATTCACCGGTCAGCGCGCAGTTGTTGCCGGAGTCTGTTCTCTATCATGTGTTGCGCACCCGCGAGAGTGTTGTGCTCGACGATGCCGCGGCCGAGGCGATGTTTGCTACCGACCCCTACATTCGTCAGCAGTGCGCACGGTCGATTCTCTGCCTGCCCCTGATGATCCAGGCCAAGTTGGTGGGGGCGCTCTACCTCGAAAACAATCTGACCGCCAGGGTGTTCAGCCCCGACCGGATCGCCGTGCTCAAACTGGTGGCGTCGCAGGCGGCGATCTCGCTGGAAAATGCCCGTTTGTACCGCGAGGTCGCAGAGCGCGAGGCAAAAATCCGGCGTCTGGTGGACGCCAACATCATTGGCATTGTCGTATGGAACGCCGAGGGCGACATCGTCGAGGCCAATGATGCGTTCCTGCGCATGCTGGGCTTCACTCGCGAGGATCTTGTCTCGGGCCGCATGAGCTGGCGTGAGATGACGGTGCCGGAATATCGCGAAGCCAGCGAGCGCTCCATGCTGGAGGCGGTACAAACCGGCCACGCCCAACCCTTCGAAAAGGAATACTTCAAAAAGGATGGCAGTCGACTGCCAGTCATTGTGGGGCTGGCCATGTTTGAAGCGGACAGCAAGGAAGGCGTGGCTTTCGTGCTGGACCTGAGCGAGCGCAAGCAGGCGGAAGAAAAAATCCGCGAAAGCGAACGACGCTATCGTGAGGTGCAGACCGAGTTGTCCCACGCCAACCGCGTCGCGACCATGGGCCAGCTCGTGGCGTCGATCGCTCACGAAGTCAACCAGCCGATTGCTGCCGCCATCCTCAACGCCAATGCCGCGCAGCGCTGGTTGAATATCCAGCCACCCGAACTCGACGAAGTCCGTCATGTGCTCAGCCGCCTGATCGAGGATGCCAACCGGGCTGCGGATGTGCTGGGGCGGATCCGCGGGCACATCCGCAAGGCGCCGCCGCAGAAAGGGCCGGTGGACATCAACGCGGCCATTGGCGAAATGATCGGCTTTACCCGTAGCCAGATCATGAAAAGTGGCACTGTATTGCAGACCCAGCTCACCGATGGACTGCCACTGGTTGAAGGCGATCGTGTCGAGCTGCAACAAGTGCTGCTGAACCTGATCATGAATGCCCTGGAAGCCATGCGCAGTACCAAGGAAGGCGAGCGGCAATTGCAGATCAGCGTGGTGCCGGGCGATGCCGGCTATTTGCGGGTCAGCGTCAGTGATTCAGGCCCGGGATTTCCCGTGGACAACACCGACCAGGTATTCACCTCGTTCTATACCACCAAGCCGACTGGCCTGGGGTTGGGTTTGTCGATCTGTCGCTCGATCATCGAAGCCCATGGCGGGCGTTTATGGGCAGGTGCCAACCAGCCTGGCGGGGCCACTGTCCAGTTCACGCTGCCGGTGCTGCAGGGCTGACTTAATACTTAAGTTTAAGTGAGGCATATTAATGGTTCGAACGAACTAATCGCAGGTACAAATGAAGCTCCGCAACCCCGGCGATATATTGAGCCTCAAGGGTTGCGGAGAACTTTATCGTGAAAAGCTCAATAGCCAATGTCATCGAAAAGTGTTCATTTCTGCGTGCAAAAGCATTGCAAGCAGTGGCGCTGATAACCGCCGTTTTCAACCGGGTGTCAGATGCTCGCCTGTTACAGAACTACCTGTGCGCCGAACCGCTGATAAACATCGAACGGTCACTGAGCCAAGTGCCAGTGGGCTCGCATCTGATCAGTCCGCGCCGGTTTTACGTCCATCATGGGATCTACCTTGGAGGCGGCTGTGTCGCCCATTACGCCGGGTACAGCAGTTCAATCAAACCGGGGCCGATCGAGGTGACTGATCTGGACAGTTTCGCCAGCGGCAAACCCGTCTGGGTACTGCGGGAACATTGCGAATATTCCAGCGATGAAATCGTCAGTCGCGCGCGCTCGAGAGTCGGTGAACGCCATTACCGGATTTTCTCCAATAACTGCGAACACTTTTGCAGTTGGTGCACTCGCGGGAAAAGTTACAGTACCCAGGTCGACGCGCTACTGCGTTCGCCACGGGTTTTTTTCTCGTTGATTTCAGCGTTGCAGCCGCGTTTTATTGCATAGCTTCAAGTGCCTGGCTGTGCTGCTGGCACTTGGCAGGAAAGGCATCCCAGACACCCAATCAGGCTGTGCTACACTTTTTTTTCCTCAATTTTCCGAAGAGTTCCATGCATGAGCGCACCCTCCAGTGAGCCGCAAAGCAATGGTTCTATTGTGTACGTGGTCGATGACGACGCCTCCATTCGCGATGCATTGAGCAATCTATTGCGCTCTGCCGGCATCCGTGTCGAAACCTTCGCTTCAACCACGGAGTTTCTCCTTCAGCCAAAGACCGCGAGCGCCAGTTGCCTGGTCCTCGATGTGCGCCTGCAAGGCAATAGTGGCCTGGATTTCCAGCGTCAACTGGTTGAGTCAAACTCCGCGATCCCGATTATTTTCATCACGGGCCATGGCGATATCGAGATGTCGGTCAAGGCGATGAAAGCAGGGGCCGTGGATTTTCTGGCAAAACCGTTTCGTGAACAGGACCTGCTCGACGCGGTATCGTCTGCGCTGCAAACCGATATCAAGCGCCGGGAACTCGAACGGCAATCTTCGAACCTGCATGCCGACTACCAGTCACTGACGGTCCGGGAAAAAGAAGTCATGGCCCTTGCCGTAAGAGGCCTGATGAACAAGCAGATCGCTGGTGAGATGAATCTGAGCGAAATCACCATCAAGATCCACCGCTCCCATGCCATGAAAAAGATGCACGCGCGGTCCTTTGCCGACCTGGTTCGCATGGCGGAAGCGTTGGGGGTAGGGCATAGTTGTTGAGTTGCGTCGCACGGTTGTTCTGTTCAACAAATCGCGAATAACTGGCTGCCCGTCTCACGGTCGTCATTCAAACCAATAAAGTTGTTGAAAAAAAACACTGTAAGCTTTAAATGGGAAGATAACTGGCACTTTGCTAGCAGTTGGTCAGTATCGCCAGTTTTTGGCTCAGGGAGCGCTGATGAGTTTTGCCGGATTGACCGACTCCCCACGGCAATCGTTCGATTGCGAAACAGCTTCACCTCAATCAAACGACAATCCGGATCGGGTCGGTATGGCCGGCGTTGGCCGTGACGACTCGCTTGAGCAGTTGCTCGGCCCGGCGTGTAACTGGAGCCACACCACCGCATGGGTGTTTTACCGCGCCGGTGAACAGCTGCATTGGGTCGGCCAAGGCAACCCGCAGCAGCAGTGGCCCTCAAACATCGAGCATCAAGCGTTTGAAGCCTTTTGCCAGGCCCGGCAGTTGCATTGCTGGCCGACCGGTAGAGGCGAAAGTGTGTTGGGCTGGCTACTCGCGCCGCAAACCGAGGCCGCGGATCCGGCACTCGCCGAGTTTGCCCTGCGTCTGGGCGTTCAGCTACAGACCAACACCCTTGCCCGTGCGCAGATTACTCAGCGTGTGTTGTATGAAATCACTTACCTGGCCAGTTCAACCCGCGACCGTTCCGTGTTTCTGGTGGGGGTGCACAAACTGCTGGCCAGTCTGATCGACGCCGAGAACTTCTATCTCGCGTTGTATGACCCGCACAGTGGCAAGATCGATTATCCGTATTACGTCGACATCATCGATGTTGATGCCGTGGAGTCTTCGCACTACGAATACCTTGATCCCGCGCGCCTGTCGTTGACCGGCCAAGTGTTGACCTCTGGCCAGCCGTTGCTGATCGACGCCGCCGGGATCCTCGCGGCTCAGTCAGAAAAGCGTTTCTACTGTGTGGGTGATCGTCCCGAGTTCTGGATGGGCGCACCGTTGAAAAACGCCTCGGATGACGTGTTCGGCATGCTGGCGATGCAGGTCTACGATGTCTCCCGCATCTACAGCGCTGAAGATCGCGCGCTGTTTCTGGTGGTGGCGCGACACGTGGCCATGGCACTGGACCGGATTCTGCACCGCGAGGACCTGGAGCAGACGGTGATGCGCCGTACCCTGGAGCTTTCGGCGCTCAACGACGCCTTGCGCCAGGAAGTGGCGGAACGCGAGCGCGCCGAGCATCTACAGAGCGCATTGTTCCAGATCGCCGAACTGTCGAGCCAGCCAGGCGACATGGCCGAGTTGTTCCAAACCCTGCATGGCATCGTCGGTGACCTGCTGTTCGCGCAGAATTTCTATATTGCGCTGTTCGACGACGCCACCAGCGAAGTGACCTTTCCCTATTATGTGGATGAGCGGCAGACCATTTGCCCGGCGGCACGGCGAGGTCGCCGGGGCCTCACCGAGTATGTGATTCGCCAACGTCGGCCTTGCCTGATTGACGTTGGCGAGGCTGAACGACTGGCCGAAAACGGTGAAATCGAATTGGCCCGGGAGTCCGTCCGGTCCTATTCCTGGCTGGGCATTCCATTGTTCGATGGCGACGTCGTGCGCGGCGTGCTGGCGGTGCAAAGCTATACCTCGCAAGTGTGCTACACGCTGCGCGACCAGGAACTGCTGACGTTCGTGTCCCGCCACATCGACACGGCGTTGTCGCGCCGCACCGCCGCCGAAGCGATCCATGCCGCCAACCTCAAACTCGAAGCCCGGGTGCAGAACCGCACCCGCGAGCTCGATCATGCCAATGCCAAACTGCAACACGAAAACTCCCACGATGCGCTGACCGGGCTTCCGAATCGCACCTACCTGCAACAGCGCCTCAATCTGGCCTGGTCGCGGTTCGGCAGCGAAGGCGGACACCTGGCGGTGATGTTCATCGATCTCGACCGCTTCAAGATGGTCAACGACAGTCTCGGCCATCATTTTGGCGACTTGCTGTTGATGCAAGCCGCTCACCGTCTGCGCGGCTGCCTGCGCGAAACCGACATGCTGGCGCGTCTGGGCGGCGATGAGTTTTCGGTGCTCGCGCCCGAGGCGTCGCTGGACGCGGTGATTGAAATCGCCGAGCGGATTCTGCTGGCGTTTGACTTGCCGTTTTTCATCAATGGCCATGAAGTTTTTTCGTCCTGCAGTATCGGAATTGTCAGCGCCGACAAGCAGTACCACAACGAGCCAGCCGACTTGCTGCGCGATGCCGATGCGGCGATGTACCGGGTCAAGAGTGCCGGGCGTGACAGCTACGCGGTGTTCAACCAGGAAGTGCGCCGCGAAGTGTCGGACCAGATGGAGCGGGAAGGGGCCTTGCGCAACGCCCTCAAGCGTACCGACGAATTGCTCCCGTATTTCCAGCCGATTGTCAGCGTCGAAAGCGGCGAACTGCTGGCCCTTGAGGCGCTGATCCGCTGGCATCAGCCGGGCGGCCGGGTGATCGCACCGGGCGAGTTCTTGCCGGATGTAGAAGGGTTGCGCCTGATCGGCCGACTGGACCTGTACATGCTGGCCAGCATCGCCGCGATCCTTGCCCGGCCCGAGCATGCCAACTGGCCTGCGGTGCACGTCAATTGTTCCAGCTACAGCATGACGCGCCCGGATTTCGCCAATGATGTACTTGCCCTGTTGGCGCTGCACGGGGTCTCACCTTCACGGATCTGCCTGGAGTTGACCGAGGGGGCGTTGGTGGCTGAGCCGGCGATTGCCCAACAGACCATGCAGCAATTGGCCGACAACGGCATGTCGGTGGTGCTCGATGACTTCGGTGCAGGTTTTTCATCCCTGAGCTACGTGCATCAGTACCAATTCAGCGGCTTGAAAATCGACAAGTCGTTCATCCTTGAGCTGACCACCAGCCCCCGCAGTCGTGCAATCGTCCGGGCCATCGTGCGCATGGCCGAATCGCTGGGCCTGAGCGTGGTGGCCGAAGGCGTCGAGGATCAAGCCACGTTGGATCTGCTGCGCGAAATAGGCGCGGGGCAGGCCCAGGGGTATTACTTCGCCAAGCCGATGGGGCTGGAGACGTTGTTGTCGAGTGCTTTGATCGGTCGTTGATGACTACGCTGCCGTGTCATTCCTTGTGGAAGCACGCACGAAAAAGCCCGGCTGATCAGGCCGGGCTTTTCGAGGTGTTGCGGGGAAGCGATTCAACTTTCAGGCAACGGTGTTGCCTTGCAGGCGGTCGGAACCATCGGCAGCGACTTCATTGCCTTTCAGGCGGTCGGAGCCATCGGCAGCGACTTCGTTGCCTTTCAGGCGGTCGGAACCGTCAGCGGCGACGGTGTTGCCTTGCAGGCGGTCGGAGCCATTGGCGGCGACTTCATTACCTTTCAAACGATCCGAACCATCAGCCGCTACAGCATTGCGTTTTTCCAGCAGGCGATCAGCGCCACCTTCAGCCACACGGCTNGGCGGCGACTTCATTACCTTTCAAACGATCCGAACCATCAGCCGCTACAGCATTGCGTTTTTCCAGCAGGCGATCAGCGCCACCTTCAGCCACACGGCTTTCGATCAGACGATCCGAGCCGCCTTCAGCGACGACGGGTTGAACAGAAGTCGCGGCAAATGCGTTAACTGCGAAAACCGAGAAAGCGATGCTGAGGATGGTTTGGCGNCGATCCGAGCCGCCTTCAGCGACGACGGGTTGAACAGAAGTCGCGGCAAATGCGTTAACTGCGAAAACCGAGAAAGCGATGCTGAGGATGGTTTGGCGTTTCATGATCGTGTGCTCCGGGGGTGTATTTGGTTGGTATGGAGCCAATGTTACGCCGCGGATTTTTTAAGAGAACTTCATTGCCGTGATGGTGAACATCGACAGTATTGATAGGGCGTACGGCGTGACTACGCTGAGCATGATGTTGAGGCGCGCCCTGGCAAACGCGGTTTCGTCGGCACATTGATTACATCGTGGATCATCTGTATTGCGCGGCCGCGCCATTATCAGCAATGCCAATCACGAATAGAGTCAGCCCGTCGATATGTCCACTGCATCGCCAAGGTGTATCTCATGATTCAGAGCATTCTCAAAACGGCTTCTCTGGCGGCACTTTTTGTCGCAAGCGCAGGCGCGCCTTTTATTCAGGCACAACCATTGCCACTCGATAAAGTGGCTGCGTTACACAATGAAGAGGTGGAATGGCGCAGTTTTCCCGCATTCCCGAAAGAAGTGAAACTCGCTGTCGTGGCTGGCGACCCCAGTAAGCCGGCACCTTACGTGGTGCGAGTCAAAGTGCCGAATGGCACCCGGTTGATGCCCCATACCCATCCTGAAGATCGTATCTATACCGTCATGTCCGGGGTGTTCTATATCGGCTTTGGCACTGTTTTTGATCCGGACAAACTGGTTGCTTATGGCCCCGGAAGCGTCGTGATATTGCCGGCCAATACGCCGCACTTTCATTGGGCGAAGTCAGGAGAGTACATCTCGCAGGTTTACGGCACGGGGCCGCTGGGGCTTGAATACATCGATAGCCATGATGATCCACGCAAGGCAGAAAAATGAGCAAGCCCTGAGCACGACGAACCCTGAAGGAGCGAGCTCGCCGACGCAGGGCCGCGCTTCAAACCCTGCTCGGGGAGCCTGTACTTTTTCTGGCCTTCACCAACACGTTGAAGTCGTCGGCTTCAAGAGGCCGACTCAGAAAAAAGCCCTGGCCTTCATCGCACGATACCGCTTTGAGCAACTTCAAGTGCTCGGCGGTTTCTATCCCTTCTGCCGTCACGGTGAGCGATAACGCGCGGCCCAATCCCACGATCGCCTGGATGATGGACTGATCATCTGTTTCTACCAGTTTGCTCAGAAAACTGCGGTCTATCTTCAGGCCGTCGAAGGGGAATGTGCGCAAATAACTCAGTGATGAATAACCCGTGCCGAAGTCGTCCATGGCTATTCGCACGCCCAGGCGCTTCAATGTACGCATGAGTTCCAGTGCGCCGGTGGCATCTTCGAGCATGACGTTTTCAGTGATCTCCAACTCCACCCGGGTAGGGTCGATTGCGGAGTCGTGCAGCGCTTTCTGCACGCGTTCCACCAAGTTGCCTCGCTTGAATTCGCTAGGTGAAAGGTTGACCGATACAAACAAATGTTCCGGCCACCCTGCGGCGCAACGGCAGGCCGTGTCGATGACCCAGTCGCTCAAGGAAAGAATCAGCCCGGACTCTTCAGCAATGAGAATAAAAGTATCCGGCGCTATCAACCCGCGCTCAGGGTGTTGCCACCGTACCAGCGCTTCGGCGCCGACCATCTCTCCGTCCGAGATCCGATAGCGCGGCTGGAAATGCAGTCGAAGTTCTCCATTCCTGATCGCGAAGCGCAGATCACTTTCCAGACGACGCCGCTCAATAATTCTGGCGTTCATGTCTCCCGCATAAAAACGCCAGGTGTTACGTCCCCCGGCCTTTGCTTCGTATAACGCGATATCGGCATAACGTAGCAACTCGCTCGCCTCGCATGCGTCGTTGGGTGCCATGGCAATGCCAATACTGGCGCTGACAAACACCTCTTGTTCACTGACCTCTATCGGTTCCTCGACGGACTCGATCAGACGGCGACAAAGCGTCTCGACTTCCTCCTGGGACCCGACATCGGTGAGTATCAGAACAAACTCGTCCCCACCAATTCGGGCGACAAGGTCTCCGTGGCGAACGCATTCTGCCAAACGGCTCGAGACCTGATTGAGCACCAGATCGCCTGCTGCATGTCCTAGCAGGTCATTGACCGGTTTGAATCGATCAAGGTCCAGGCTGAGCATGACCAAGGGTTGTTCCACCGTCGGCACAGCTTTGAGTTTGCCATCCAGAAACTCTTGGAGACGGGTCCTGTTGGGCAGGCCGGTCAGGGCGTCATGCTGTGAGAGGAATTCGATTCGACGGCGAGCTTTGACTTCCTCCGTAACGTCGGTTGCCGTTCCCCGGAATCCTCCTCCCGCCATTGCTCGCGCTGATAGACGGGTGATTCGTTCCTGGCCATTTGTATCCAGGTAACGACACTGCACGCTGATGTCCGGCCGACGATTCGGAATACTGAGCCACTGAGAGACTGTGCCTAGCTCAGTGCGCAACAGATCATCCATCGCCGCACCAATCCATGCCTCCCGGGAAAGGCCTGTGACCTCTTCAAACCGCTCTGACAGATAAGTGAAGTGCCAGCCACCGTCCATTTCCCAGACCCAGTCCGAGCTGGCCTCTACGACATCGCGAAAGCGCGCCTCACTGGTGGCGAGGTCGGCCTGACTGCATTGCAGCGATAAATAGCTGGCATCAAGTGCCTGCGCAGCGGCGGTGGTTCGACGCAAGATGACCCACGTCATCAGGCACACCAACAGCGCAGCGATCCCCACAAGGGGCAGCCCGAGCGCGAGCAATTGCAGACCTGGCCTGTGCGGGCTCCAGTGCAGACTGCCTGCGGCGCCGGTTTCACCCAAGGGGTACACAGATTGCGAGTGAATATCATCGGCAGTGGCCAAGTGCAGGCCTTCCACTCCGAAGTCCCGACCCATCGCTGCAAGTTTGGCGCTGTCCAACGGATCCACGAAAATCAGCACCGACGCCGATCTGTCATCAGTTTTAACCGTCGGATCGGTTCCCGGGGTAATCGCTGCTGCAGCGATCAGGGCGGGTATCCCTCCGATATTGACGAACGTAGTGGTAGGCGTTTCGGATTCGGCTCCCTCGCGGGCCTTGTCGAGAATCGCGTCGATGGACTGCTCGAGCCATTGTTCTGCTTCAACTGACACCTTCTCCCCGTCGACCACGGAATAAACGGTGCGATTGAGATCATTGACGACAAACAAGCCGCGGAATCCGAAGTCCGTGTAAAGAGTGGTGCCGATATTTTGTCGTACATACGCCCAGTCGGTGTCTACTTCAGTGTGCAAGTGCTTGTAAGCATCGCCCCAGAATGCGTAATCCTTGACGGTAGAGCGCAGCGAATTTTCCAACGATTGCACGGCCTTCCTGGTGTAGAACGCACTCTTGACTTCCTCCGCGCCATCCAGTTTTTGCGCAAGATAAACAAGCGAGCCGCACGCGAGCAAAAACACGCCTGCCAAAAGACCAACAAACTTGAACAGCGAAGCGCGGGTCAGGGCCACGCTTGAACGATTGGTTGGGGAACAAGAAATAGTGGGGAGATCGTTAGGCATAAATTCCCGGCAGTCGGTGAGAACAACTCATTTGCACACCAACTTATCGGCAGTGGACGCTAAAAGGTGAGTTGCCGTACGTCGCCAAACGACCGGCCGAGTCTGCCGAAGCGACGCAGGTTCCTGGTTATCGACGCTCACAGCGATGCAGCGCCAGGGCCTAAACCAAAGGCGCGAATTGTCCGCACGCCGCGCTATCGCTGGCCCATCTCCCGACTCAGCAGCGGCCGCTGAAGGCTCGATCTGCGTGTCTTGCTGGAGACCGCCCAAGGGTCAGCTGAAGTCAGCAGCTTGGGTCAAAACCACATCGACACCAACAGCCGGCTGCGATAGTGGCGGTTTTTTCTTCAGGCATCCGTTTCTCCCTTGATGGCCAAAACGCTGCAAGGCACCTGATATAGAACATGCTCCGTGGTACTGCCAACCAGCTTGTCCACGCCTTTGTGATGGGTATTTCCCATCACGAAGACATCCGCTCGAGTATGAGTGGCAAAGTCGGCCATTGCTTTGGTTGGCGGTCCTGCAATGAAGTGTTGTCGCTCAGGTGGCACGCCGTGGCGCGCCGCCAAGGCAATGAAGCATTTTTCTAGTGACCGGCGCACGTCGTTGCTGAAGCCTGGCATCGTCACGGCGCCAGCACCTGCATCAGAGAAATGTGTGTGTGTCAGTTCATAGGCATACAGCAGGTGCAATTCAGCGTCACACTGCGTCGCCAATTCGTTCGCCGCCTGAATGACACTGTCGTTGATTCCGCTGATCTGACCCTCTGGATGCGATGGGTCAACCGCTGCCACAATCACCCGAGGAAGCGGACACCTGACTTCGCTGACCAGATGTATGGGCGTGGGACATTCGCGCAACAACTGCCAATCCAAAGGCGTGACGAATACGCGTTTGAGCGCCGATTCATGATGTACGTCCTTGATAGTCAGGTCCGGCTGCATTTCAGCCACATGCTCAAGGATCTGTTGCAGCGGGTCACGGGTCAATGCAACTTCGGTGGTCACATTGATGCCCTTCCTGCGCATGAGTCCGGCTTCATCCTCCAACCACTGCAGGTTCTCCTGCCGGCAACTCTCGCGAAGTTGTTCACTGTTGCTCATTAACCGCATAAGGTCGAAGTCTTCGATGAACACCGCGATGTGCAGCGCTGCGCCTGTGGCGTCGGCCAGTGCGATTGCCCGCTCCATCGCCGGCGAATGACGCATGGTCGGACCTGCGATCAGAAAGAGTCGTTGATACTGCCTCATGTGACACCTCCAAACGTTCTGGGTTGTTGGCTAGCGCCCCCAGCACTTTCGCTTGTCCCACCATTGGCGATCTTTTATCGCCTCACTACCTGGATCGACACTATCAATATACGCCTGCATCACCGGCTTGCCAGTTGCCAGGGCTGGTGAAGGATATAGCAGACCTTTTCATCACGGCCGCGCAGTAAACGGGGCTGCTGGAACCGCGGGCCATGCCACCCGCCTTGACCATGGAGCACAACCAATGCGATTGCCGGCAGTTCAGCACCTGAATCAACACTTCGTAAAAAACGAACTATTGGCAATGAATAAACGATTTTTGCTGATGTAACAGGCTCGTTAGCATGACTCCTCCAGCCTATTGCTGCTTCATGCGGAGACAGTCAATGACCGCCATCAGCGTCGGCCAACCCTGGATGTGGGCCGCCTTCATCGTATTCGTCCTTGCCATGCTGGCCCTCGATCTGTTCGTCTTCGGCGGGCGCAAGGCGCATCGTGTTTCGGTGCGCGAAGCGCTGGCCTGGGTCATCGCCTGGATCAGTCTGGCGCTGGTCTTCGCCGTCCTGCTCTGGTGGTATCTGCGCAGCATGTTCGGCGCCGAAATCGCCCAGCGTACAACGCTCGAATTCCTGACGGGCTACCTGATCGAGCAGTCGCTGTCGATCGACAACATGTTCGTTTTCGTGATGATTTTCGGCTACTTCGCCGTGCCGCCAGAGCTGCAACGCCGCGTCCTGCTCTATGGCGTGCTCGGCGCCATCATCATGCGCGCCGGTATGATTTTCGCCGGTGTCTGGCTGGTGCGGGAGTTTGCCTGGCTACTCTATGTCTTTGGTGCTTTCCTCATCATCACCGGCATCAAGATGCTGATCTTCGCCAACCAGCAGCCAGACCTCGAAAAGAACCCCTTGCTGCGCTGGCTGCGTAGCCATCTTCGCATCACCGATGGCTTTCATGGCGAGCGCTTCTTCGTACGCCAGAACGGCCTGCGCTGGGCGACGCCGATGTTCCTGGTGCTGGTACTGATCGAGGCCAGCGACCTGGTCTTCGCGGTCGATAGCATCCCGGCTATCTTCGCTGTCACCACCGACCCCTTCATCATATTCACCTCCAATATCTTCGCCATCATGGGGTTGCGCGCACTGTATTTTCTGCTTGCCGACCTGGCCTACCGCTTCCACTTGCTCAAATATGGCCTGGCCATCGTACTGGTGTTCATCGGCGGCAAGATGCTGGTCGCGCCGTGGTGGCACGTGCCGATCCAATGGTCGCTGGCGACCGTCGGCGGCATCATATTGGTTTCGGTACTGTTGAGCCTGACTATGACGAAGAGCAAAACGCTGCTCGACTGACCGAGCGTTGTCGCGCAAGGCAGCGAGCCCGTGGCAGCGCTGCTGGAAGTGGCACCTTATGGTGGGCCGGCGGCTTCGCGCAGATACCTGCCGTTTACCCAACCGGTAAACTTCTGCTTGAGGCCAGCCTCGATTTGGCACCAACGACTGGAACCCACCGGTTTGCAGCCCAGGTTGCGTACTCGGTCGCCGATCATTAGCGCGCCGACGATCTGCTTGCCGACACCGGGCTCGCTGCGCACGTTGAGAGTTTCGCCGCTTGAGAGGTTTGCGACGTCCCAATAATCGGGGCCACCGGAAAACCCGTCAGCGTAGTCGGTCGTGATGTCCGCCTTGGTTTGCCGGGGTTCCTGGTGAACACCTTGGGCAACCACGCAGGTCGCACCGAAGAGCGCCACAACCGCCATGAACCCGATAATTCGCATCCCCGTACTTCCTCATTTAGTTTGAGTGGACATCTGGTCTGTGGGGCAACGGCAATCAGCGTACCGCGATCAACTGAAGAAATTCACCGGCCTAGCCACTGCATGGATTTCCTCGACGCGGCGTGACATCTGCCATTGAGAAAATGAACCCTACGCGATGGTTTTGTTCCGCGAACCGGGAGCGCATAAAGCCAGATTCCTGCTGTGGTGCTGCAACTTTTTTACGCTTTCTTTACGGTCAGCATTTCTGCCCGCAACGATACTGGCGGCGTTTTTTATAACGTCCATGAGCCTGGCTTTTTCAAGGGCCGTGGAAAAGTGTATTGCCCAAGGATGGCGTGCAGTTATTCCCTGTTAACTGAGAGATGCCGCCTTGAGTGAAACAGCGACCCTTGCACACGAAAACTCTTCAACCAAAACGTCAGGCGTGGGCATGCTCGTCGCGGCTGTCGGCGTCGTTTACGGAGACATCGGCACCAGCCCCCTTTATACGCTTAAGGAAGTGTTTTCCGGTCACTACGGTGTTCAGGTCAATCACGACGGCGTGCTAGGCATTCTGTCGTTGATCTTTTGGTCGCTGATCTGGGTCGTCTCGATCAAATACGTGTTATTCATTCTGCGAGCAGACAACCAGGGCGAAGGCGGCATTATGGCGTTGACCGCCTTGGCTCGCCGTGCGGCAGCGCCGATTCCGCGCATGAGTAAGGTGCTGGTTCTGCTCGGTCTGTTCGGGGCAGCACTGTTTTACGGGGATAGCATGATTACCCCGGCAATTTCGGTGCTTTCTGCGGTTGAGGGGCTTCAGCTGGCGTTTGACGGAATAGAGCACTGGGTGGTGCCCTTGTCGGTGATCGTGCTGGTGGCACTGTTCCTGATCCAGAAGCATGGAACGGCGCGTATCGGCATCCTCTTTGGCCCAGTGATGGTGCTGTGGTTTGTGGTGTTGGGTGCACTTGGAATCTACGGGATTTTGCAACGCCCGGAAGTGCTACAAGCCCTCAATCCTGCTTGGGGCGTGCAGTTTTTCATGGTTCACCCAGGCATCGGCGTTGCGATTTTGGGTGCCGTGGTGCTGGCTTTGACCGGTGCAGAGGCACTGTATGCCGACATGGGCCACTTTGGCCGCAAGCCGATTTCCCGTGCCTGGTTCCTTCTGGTGTTGCCAGGGCTGGTGCTCAATTATTTTGGCCAGGGTGCCCTGATCCTTGAGAGTCCGGAGGCTGTACGCAATCCGTTCTATCTGCTCGCGCCGAGCTGGGCACTGCTGCCGATGGTCGCGCTTTCGACACTGGCGACCATTATCGCTTCTCAAGCCGTGATCTCCGGTGCTTTCTCCCTGACGCGCCAGGCCATCCAGCTAGGCTACGTCCCTCGGATGTTTATCCAGCACACCTCAAGCCAGGAGCAGGGGCAGATCTACATCGGCACGGTTAACTGGGCGTTGATGGTTGGTGTGGTGCTGCTGGTGATCGGTTTCGAGTCGTCCAGTGCATTGGCAGCTGCCTATGGGGTCGCTGTGACGGGCACCATGTTGATCACCACCATTCTGTCTTCGGCTGTCGTGCTGCTCCTCTGGAAAACGCCACGTTGGCTGGCCATCCCGATGCTGCTCGGCTTTCTGCTGGTCGATAGCCTGTACTTCGCGGCCAATGCGCCGAAAATATTCCAGGGGGGCGCGTTCCCGGTCATTGCCGGTATCGGCCTGTTCATCTTGATGACCACTTGGAAGCGGGGGCGAAAGATCATCGTCGAGCGTCTGGACGAGACCGCGCTACCTCTGCCGTTGTTTATCAGCAGCATCCGTTCACAGCCTCCGCATCGGGTGCAAGGCACCGCGGTTTTTCTGACGGCCAGGGCCGATGCGGTTCCCCATGCACTCTTGCACAACCTGCTGCATAACCAAGTGCTGCACGAGCAGGTGGTGTTGCTCACCGTAGTGTCCGAAGACAGCCCTCGGGTACCCGCTGATCGACGCTTTGAGGTAGAAGCCTATGGCGAAGGGTTCTTCCGTGTCAGTCTCCACTTCGGTTTTATGGAAGAGCCTGATGTACCCTTGGCCTTGAGTCTCTGTCACTTGAATGAGCTGGATTTCAGCCCGATGCGCACGACCTATTTCCTCAGCCGGGAGACGGTGATCCCCACCAAGCGCATTGGTATGGCGCGCTGGAGAGAGAGCCTGTTCGCGTTTCTGTTGAAGAACGCCAACAGCAATTTGAAGTATTTCAAATTGCCACTGAACAGAGTGATTGAATTGGGAACTCAGGTAGAAATGTGAGGGAAGGGCAGCAGGTGCTCGGATTTACTGCTAGTGCATTAAAGTCCATGCAATTGCGCACAAACGACCCGATCCTGACTGTCGTCTCTATTGCGACCAATTCACTCGCCGAGCTTTCGCCACTGAAGTTACATTGTTGAGCGTCAATTGTGCCGCGACGGCCATTTCTCACAGGTGTTAACGGCTGAGCGGCTTTCTCTTCGAGCTTGGCTTGCTATTGGCAGAAACATGCAGGTAGGACAGCACGCTTTCAGTCAGCTCGGCAGAGAGCCTGACTGCTTCCTTATTTCGCGTCATGACGGCGGCAACCAAGCCCTCGATCAACGCCAAAACAGCCGAGTTTGAGCTGATGAGTACTGGATGATTCGCCGCAGCAAACAGTGCGTGATGCGCGATGTTGGCCAAAGGCGATGCTGGCGAGTCGGTGATGGCTAGCACCGAGGCTCCCCGTTCTTTGGCAAATCTCGCTAATTGCAGTGTGTCTTGGGAGTAACGGGGCAGCGAGATCGCCAGAAGGACGTCGGCGGGCGTGATGGATGCCAATCGATAGGCTGCGTTCTCGTTGCCACCTTCCATACTGATTGCCTGCGCATCGGCAATAAAGGGAATCAGGTTGGAGGCGGCAAGTCCTGCCATGTAGGCACTGTTTCCAAAACCAAGGATGTAGATTTTACGCGCCTGGATGAGTGCACTGACAAAGGCTTCGAACACTTCTGAGGAATTGTTGGTGTTGGTCGTGCTCAGGTTACTGGTTGCGATTTGAAGTTGCTCGGTCAAACCGAATTCCCCCAAGGGCCGGTGGGCCATTTCATTGCGCAACTTGTCGACGGGCGAAACCATGTCTTGCAACGTAGCGACCAACTCGACCTTTAATTGCGTGTAGCCCTTCAGGCCTATCGCCCGAGCAAGTCGATTGACTGCTGCCGGCGAAGTCAAAGACTCCTGGGCCAGCTCTTCGATGGTCAGGGTTGCGGCCTTCAGTGGATGACGCAGGATGAAGTCAGCCACCTTGCGCAGTGACGGTTGCAAATCCGGCACAGCCTCGGCGAGGTTGCGCATGATGGGCGCTGTATAAACGGTGGCATTGCGAGGAGTTTGAAGCATAAGTTGGGTCGGCCTATCGATCAGTTGCCCCAGTGTATCTGAAGCGAGCGAAATCACGGGAGTGCCGCCTCAATCGGTCAAGAGTCGGCCATGACGAATGGGGTCGCTGCCTGTGACCTTGGCCAGCCACAGGCCGGGTTGGGCAAATCGCAGGCGCTCACGGGCGTAGAGCACGCCGTTGGTAGTAGCGCAAACCCGTGTATGAAGGTCAGTGATTGGATCGAAGACTTCAAAGAGCGCGTCCCCTTTGTTTACTCGTGCACCCAACGGTTCCAGGAATGAAACGACCCCGGCGTGTGGTGCATAAGCATATTGCGCCCCTGCAAATGGCGTGGCTTCACAGTAGGAGGGGGGGACATATGGCCATTCGCCGCTGATCATCTTCAGGTCGCCCAGGTACGCCAGAATGGCTTCTGCATGGGCTTGGGCAGCGACGTGACCGGTGTCCGCCATACCGCCCAGTTCTATGGTCGTTGCCATGCAAGCCATCGGAATGGATGCGTCTGGAAATTGCCTGGCCAACTGGAGCCAAGGGGTGGAGCATGCTTCGTCAAAGGAATCGCCGCCGGCCGCTTCGGCCAGTAAAGCCGCGCCGGCGCCGAGTCGGTTTGCCAATGGCTCAAGTGAGTCCCAAAGCTGCGGCAGGCTATAAAGCAGAAGAATTGACTCGAAGTCGCAATGCAGATCAAGCACTACATCGGCATCACAAGCGTGAGTCAACAAAAGGCGTTGCAACCCTTCAAGCGCTGAGGTCGCTTGAGGCAGTTCGTTCAGCGCTTCGTGCATGGCTGCTCGAATGACTGCCACATTATCCTTGGCCTGTCCGCCCAGGCGCCCGGTAACCCGAGCAGCCACCGGTTCCCCGAGTGAGGGGAAATCCCGATTGAAATTTTTGCCGCTGGCAAAGTCGAATCGCCCCTGATGAGTGGCTTGAAACATCTGTGACAACCCGATGGGATTGGCTACCGGAACCAGTTCAATCGTTGCGTTCAGCCGACCTTCTTGCTCCAACTCGCGCAAGCGCTTTTTCAGCTCGACCGCTACGCGCATGCCCGGCAATTCATCCGCGTGCAGCGACGCCTGAATGTAGGCTTTGCGAGGGCCGCTACCAAAACGAAAAACCGACAGACGTCGTTCGATACCCGGGCTGCCCCAGGGTAGCAAGTGCTCAATGTGTTGCATGGAGAGTTCCTGAAAAAGGCAGGCAGGAGTCGCTGAAACACGACTCCTGCGCAAGTGATCAGCCGCCGTAGATGTCGTAGCTGAAGTACTTGTTCTGAATCTTCTGATAGGTACCGTCTGCGCGAACGGCGTCGATGGCGGCGTTCAGTTTTTCAGCGGTTGCAGAATCGCCTTTGCGTACCGCAATACCCGCGCCGTTACCGAAGTATTTCTTATCGGTGAAGTCCGGGCCTACCAATGCGAAACCCTTGCCTGCATCGGTTTTGATGAAACCTTCATCGATGTTGACGATGTCGGCAAGGGTGGCGTCCAGGCGTCCGGATGCCAGGTCCAGGAACGCTTCACCCTGGGAGCCGTAGCGCACGACTTCAATACCCGCTGCGGCGAATTTGTCACTGGCATAGCGATCGTAGGTAGACGCTCGCTGAACGCCCACTCGCTTGCCTTTCAGGTCTACAAGCGGGTCGTTGATAACGGTACCGGCCTTCATCGCCAGCTTGCCGGGGGTGTGATAGTACTTTTTGCTGAAATCGACCGATTTAAGCCGATCGGGGGTTATCGACATGGAGGACAGGATTGCGTCGATCTTGCGTACCTTGAGGGACGGAATCAATCCGTCGAACTGCTGCTCAGTCCATACACATTTGACCGCCATTTTCTCGCACAGCGCATTGCCGATGTCGTAGTCGAAACCGGAGATCGCGCCGTTTGCTGTCTTGGACGCAAAGGGTGGATAGGCCGCTTCGATACCGATGCGCAGCGGCTGTTCCTCTGCCATCGCGAATGCGCTCATGGCGGCCAACGCCACAGCGCCGAGAAGTGTGATTGTTTTCATTGTACGACTCCTTATAGCGGGTATCAGGGTAAGTAGAACGGGTCGACGAGCACGTATGGCGCTTGACTTGAATCGGGAGTCACCATGACGGCAATGAAACAGTTATTTTCATACAATGTAAAACAAGAAAATAATAAAATCACTATGCGTGGAAAAAAACTGATCTTGTAGATTCTACAAATCATTGAAATAAAACGATTAAATTAGATTTTGTGGCCTGAAACCGGTTTTTTAAGCGCTGATCAAAGCCCTTGATCAGCCAAAAAATGCGGCGTATAAACTTTCATATGTAATGAATCTGAAAGAAAAATTTACAGGTCGGCGCTGTAATGGTCGGTTGTGAAGCCAGTGATGTTCTCCCCACAAAAAGAGCAAATGCGGATGAGCAAAGTGAGAAAGGGCAGGGTTTTGGTCGCGTTGGCTATCGCTTCTTCAGCGACGTCGGTGCTCGCGGATGGCCATTTACTGGCGGTAGGGGGCATGCTGAGGGCCAGCAATTTGCCCGTGTATCACAAATTCGTGGATCTGGCGGGCGGGTCTGGTGCGGCGAGGATTGTGATTTTCCCCACTGCCAGTGCAAGCCTGGGTTCAAGTAAGCGCTTTCAATCCGAGCTGGTGGCGTTGGGTGTGCCGGCTTCTCACGTCACGATTGCGTCGATCGACAGCAAAAATTACGCACAAACAATGAATGATCCCGAAGCCGTCAGGCCGATCACTGAGGCAAGTGCCGTGTGGTTTGTGGGTGGCGATCAAGCGCGAATTGCCAAAGCGTTGTTTAACGCTGATGGCAGTGATTCGCTGGCGATGCAAGCCGTGCGCAAAGTGTATGAGCGGGGCGGAGTCATTGGTGGCACGAGCGCGGGGGCGAGTATTCTCGGCGCAAAGATGCCGACGGCTTACGGGGTTGTCATGGACACGCTGGACTTCGGTGTAGCGAAGTCTTCCGGGCAGCGTGGTGCGGCATTGCTCAAGGGCTCTGGCCTGTTCAAGGCCGGGATAATCGATCAGCACCTGGATCAACTCGAAGAAACCAGTACCGGGCGAACCGCGCGCATGGCCAGTTATCTGGTCGACGACCCACGCGGCAAGGGTTTCGGGTTAGATACCAACACCGCCATGTGGGTGAAGCCTGACGGTCGGATCGAGGTCATTGGCGAGGGTTATTTGACGGTGATGGATGCCAGCCATGCGACCAAGCGGTTCGGCGTCTATGGCACTGAATTGCATAACGTGCAGCTCGCGATGCTGGGCAACGGCGATCATTACAACCTTTCGACAAATGCAGTCTTACCGGCTGAAGGCAAGGAGGTCATCAAGCCGGGCGATGAGTATCTGGTGGGTAACCAATTGATTACAGACCTATCGGCAGTGGCGGCGATGCGCCGGGCGGTGCTGTATGGTCTGGCGGACAACACAGCTACCCGTCAATCGGGGCTGATGACTCGATACAATCCTGCCAATGGATACCATTACGGGTACCGGTTTGATTTCACCAAGGCCCCGGGTTTTGTTGCACACAGCAAGACTTATGACTCATTGACCAACTACACCGCACAGGGCGTGAGTCTGGATGTCACGCCGGTTGATGCGAGATTGAGACCTGCGCAAAAAAACGTACCCGCCGACATCCCGGCCAATCAGGCCTCCGATGCGGTGCGGGCAGTAGTTTTCCGCGGGCTGATGACCTGTAACGAAGCAAACGCCTTTGAGCCGGCCCGTGCCATTACCCGAGGCGAGTTAGCCAACACGTTGCAGATGACGTTGGCCGGTGAGATGAAGGTCGACACACGCGCTGGCTTCACGGATATGCCGACGGATTCCCCATTGTTTGATCAAGCCCGGATTGTGGTTTCCAATGGCTGGATGAAAAGTGGACCGGCGTTCGAAGCGAGCAAACCGGTCACCCGGGCTGAGTGGGTTGAAGCTGCCAGGTTTTTGGTTGCGCAAGGTCGTGTCACAACGGTGGTACCTGACTCGAGTAAGGGTTCGACCGTACGCCGTGATGAAGTGGCCGAACTGATCGCCCGGGCTTACGATCTTGGAGATAAATCTTGAAGTCGGCTGTCATTCGGCTACGCAGTCCATGCGCGCTGACTAAATGAATTGACTCAGATGCCCCTCGACCAGATTGAGATTTTCGCGCTCTCTCACCTGTTTGCCGGTGAGGAAATAGGCTCGGCATTAGCCAGGTCTGATAACCGAATGTTTCGAGTGATTGCGCGAGAGAAAACCAATGCTGGCTTTTACTCGATCATTGAGTATTCGCTAGAGGGGCGATGGGCAAATGAAGTGAAGGAGCGGTGCTGGACATTCAATCATGCCGCCCTGAGTCCGCGGGGCGTCTTTGTCTGCTGGTCCGAGGACAACCGGACTCTGTGTCTGGAAGCGTTCAATTGTTCGGGCGGATGGCCTTCGGAGTTGTTGCCCGAGCAATTGTGTCTTGCGACCTGCGCTTGAAGTGCATTCCAGCAGTTAGCATCCGGGATGTCAGGCGCTCAGGTCAAAGTGACAAACACCGTTGGTAAAATTGAGACGGCTTGAAGGTCGATGACTCAGCGCTTGTAGAGCAACGCTTCAACTACAACGCCAAACGCTGATGAGTGTTCACGGCGATTGGGGTAATAGAGATGGTAACCGGCAAAGGGCTGGCACCAATCTTCCAACACTCGCACCAGGCTTCCGTCAGCCAGCTCTTTGGCGACCATATCTTCTGGCAGGAACCCCAAGCCGCATCCCGCCACAGCCGCACGCAGGATCGGCACGCTGCTGTTGAACGTCCACTGTCCCTCGACGCGCGCCTTGAGTTCGTGTCCGTCCTTTTCAAAATCCCATTGCATCAGGCTCCCGTGGGTGGGCAGGCGTAGATTGATGCAGTTTTGAGCGGCCAGATCTCCTGGTTCCCTGGGAATGGGTCTGTGTTTGAAATACTCGGGGGATCCTACGACGGCGATGCGTAACGGCGGACCGATAGGCACGGCGATCATGTCCTTGGCTACCTGGTCCCCCAGCCGCACGCCGGCGTCATAGCGCTGCGCGACGATGTCGGAGAGGGCGTAGTCGACGGTGATTTCGACCTTGATGTCCGGGTAGTCGGGCAGGACCTTCATCAACTTGGGCCAAAGAATATTGTTCGCCGCATGTTCGGAGGCGGAGATCCGCACATTGCCTGCCGGGGTATCGCGAAACTCGCTGACCGCGGCCAGTTCAAGCTCGATCTCGTCAAAGCGCGGTGCCATGCTTTGATACAGGCGTTGCCCGGCTTCGGTAGGGGAGACGCTGCGTGTGGTTCGCGTCAGCAGACGAACCCCAAGCCGGGTTTCGAGCGCACGCATGGTGTGGCTCAGCGCGGATTGCGAGACGCCCAGCTGCGCCGCCGCGCGGGTGAAGCTGCCTTCGCGGGCGATGACCACGAAGGCTTGCAGATCGTTGAGATTGGCGCGGGACATTGATGAGAGCCTCTCATGGGGCAGCGCGTGATTATGCCATCTAAGCAGGTTCCGGCTGGATGCGCGACCCCCGAAGAGCCTGTCAAAGGGTTCGTGCGTAGAACGCTGTCAGTTTGCCAATGGCCGCGTCGACATAACGTGGGACCCAGTAGGTTTCGATGTGGGTGGCGCCGTCGATGATGAACAATTCCTTGTCCTGGGTGCCGGTGGCCTTGGGAAATGCATCCTGGCTCATGTACAGGCTGTCAGCCTTGCTGCCGGCGATCATCAGCAATGGCTGATTGATCAGCTCGATCTGATTGGTCGCGTCAAAACGCATCAGGTCCAGCAGGCTGCTCGTGGTGTATTTGAAGGTCGAATTCGGATGCGCATGGGTCTTCCAGTAGTACTCGTAGCCTTGGCGATACAGTTCGAAGGGCAGCTTGGCGATCTGCTCATCGGTGAGGTTGGCATCACCCGAATACAGCACCGCGCCACCGGCGGCTTCCTGCGCGCGGGCAGCCGACGCTTGTTGCAGGCGTTGCTGGATGCTGTCCAGTTGCGAGTCGTTATAGCCGTTGCGGCGCACGCGTCCCGAGTTGAACATGCTCACCGTCGCCAGCGATTTGAAGCGCTTGTCGGTTTGCGCCGCGGCCAGCGAGTAACCGCCACCGCCACAGATGCCAAGCAAGCCCAGGCGCGTGCTATCGACGCCCGCATATTGGCTGATGAAGTCTGCCATGCCGTGGATGTCTTCGATGCGATACGCCGGCTTGTCGATGCTGCGAGGCTGTCCGCCACTTGCGCCCTGGTAGGCCGCATCGGCGGTGATCGTGATGTAGCCCTGTTCGGCCAGGCGCTGGGCGTACAGACCGGCGACCTGCTCTTTGACGCCGCCGTTCGGATGCGCGACCACAACGGTCGGGTAGACCTTCTTCGCATCGTAGTTGGCCGGGGTGTAAACGTTGGCAGCGATGTCCAGGCCATTGAGCTTGTAGCTGACCGGGTGGATGTTGACCTTGCCCGGTTCGTTGCGGGTCAGGGCGCCGTCGTACGCCAGGGTGAACGGGTTCTTTTTGTAGTCCGCAGCGCCAGCTTCGCCCGCAGAGAGACCGACCAGCGCCGACATGAGCGTGGCTTTGAGAAGGGTGTTTTTCACGTGAGGCTCCTGAGTAATAATAAGGGCGGCAGTGCAATAGGGAGAGGGGTTAATCCAGCTGTTTTTCTTTGAGGAATTGCGACACCAGGTCGGCGATCTGCACGTTGTTCAAATCCGACATGGGGAAATGGGTATTGCCGTTGATGCCAATCTCCGGCAAATGGATCAGTCGCACGTCGCCCCCATGCCGATTGACCGCATCACGCCATAGCCGGGCCATCTTCAGGCGGGCGCGCCAACTGTCCTGGGCGGGCAGGTCGACGGCCTGTTCCGGGATGTTGTCGCCGTAGAGGATCAGGATCGGAATGCGCGTCAGTGCCATGAATTGTTCCATTGGCACCGCCGCGCCTTGCACCGTGTCGAACGCACTGGGAATCGGCGCCGGCAGTTCACCCTGCGGGAAGACGAAGCTGCTACCCGGCTCGAACGCCACAATGGCCTTGACCTTGTCGTTCTTGATTGCCGTCAGCCAGCCCGGCCCGCCACCTTGCGAGTGCGGATGCAACAGCAGCGTCTGCTCGTGAACAACCCGCGCACACTCACCGAAGCCGACGCGTTGGCCATTTATGAAGCGGCATATTGATGACCGACCTCAGGCAGCGTGCCGGCTATCGGCACTTCACAACGATCAACACCCGTTGGCACGACAACGACGTGTATGGACACGTCAACAATGTCGTCTTTTACGGTTTCTTCGACACTGCCGTGAACAGCGTCCTGATCCAGCAGGGAGGGCTGGATATCCACGCAGGTCCGGTGATCGGCCTGGTGGTGAGCTCCGGCTGCGATTACCACGCGCCGGTTGCGTTCCCCGAGCCCATCGAGGTGGCACTGGCGGTCAGCAGACTGGGTAACAGCTCTGTGCATTATCAACTTGCGGTGTTCCGTGAAGGCCAGGCACTGGCCTGTGCGACCGGGCGTTTCGTGCATGTGTTTGTTGACCGTCTTCAACGCCGCCCGGCGCCGATTCCCGAACGGCTGCGCCTGGCACTGAGTGAGCTGGTCAGCGACTGCCAGCCCTCATCGAACAAGGAACTTGAACCATGAAAGACGCCGTGATTGTTTCCACCGCTCGCACACCGATCGCCAAGGCGATGCGTGGCGCATTCAATGACCTCAAGACGCCCAGTATGACGGCCGTTGCCATTCGCGCAGCAGTCGAGCGTGCTGGCATCGAGCCGGGTCAGATCGAAGACCTGGTGCTGGGTACGGCCATGCAGAGCGGCACTGCGGCCATCAACCCGGCGCGTTTGTCGGCCCTGGCCGCAGGCTTGCCCATTTCGGTCAGTGGGCAGACGATTGACCGCCAGTGCGCATCGGGCCTGATGGCCATTGCCATCGCCGCCAAGCAGATCATCGTCGACGGCATGCAGGTGACCGTTGGTGCCGGGCAAGAGCAGATCAGCCTGGTGCAGAATGCTCACAATCAAATGGCGAGCGAGGCGTTCGATGCCAACGTGCTGCGCATGAGCGAGCATGCGTACATGCCAATGCTACAAACGGCCGAACTCGTTGCGCGCCGGTATGGCATCAGTCGGGAAGCGCAGGACGCCTATGCGCTTGAGTCTCAACAACGCACCGCGGCGGCGCAGGAAGCTGGTGTTTTCGCCGACGAAATTGTTCCGGTCAAGGCACGCAAGCGAGTCGTTGACAAGGAGAGCGGGGCGGTGAGCTATCAGGATGTCACGCTTGTCCAGGATGAAGGCAACAGGCCGACAACCCAACTCAGCGATCTGCAAGGACTCAAGCCGATAGTGAAGGGCGGTAGTGTCACGGCCGGCAATGCCAGTCAGTTGTCCGACGGCGCCAGCGCCTGCGTTTTACTTGAGGGGGCAGTGGCTGCGCGATCAGGCATTGCACCCTTGGGCCTGTATCGAGGGATCGCAGTCGCCGGACTGGCGCCAGAAGAGATGGGTATCGGCCCCGTACTGGCAGTGCCCAAGCTGCTCCGTCAGCACGGGTTGAAGGTGGACGATATCGGCTTGTGGGAATTGAACGAGGCGTTTGCCTGCCAAGTGTTGTATTGCGCACAACAGTTGGGGATCGATCCGGCGAAACTGAACGTCAATGGCGGCGCAATTTCCATTGGGCATCCCTACGGCATGAGCGGCGCGCGAATGGTTGGGCACGCGTTGCTGGAAGGAAAGCGGCGGGGGGTGAAGTTCGTAGTGATAACGATGTGTGTGGGTGGCGGGATGGGGGCGGCGGGATTGTTCGAGGTTTTGTAACCCAAACCCGAACATGGGCTGCCAGCGTGCAGGCTGTCGTTCAGAAATGCCCCAATTCGATGCCGCTTGCGTTGCCGTGTCGCGAAGTATTTACCAAGGGCCAGCGCAAGGTCAGCCTACTGCATAAAGGATTCTGGTCATAAAAGGGTTCGAACCGAAGCTCGAGTGTTCCCTGGCGCTGCTTCCTAGCAAGGAATGCAGCGCACAAAATTGATCAGTTTTTCTTGCCTCCTTTGCTGGCGATGCAACGTAATGCCCCATTCAAGAATTATCCGCCTCGGGCGCACGGAAGGCCTTACTGTAGTAACCGGACGGGTCGAAACAGCAAACGTGCTTCTTGCCGCTGGCGAGCATATCGCAGGCATCACCGATTCGTTTCGCGCGGGTCTTGAGTTGCTTGGCTGAAGTGATCCAGTGTATCCAGTCTACTCGTGCGATGGTCGTCGTATTGTTCCAGACTTTAAGCGCCTCAGGAGTAGCTGCGAGTGCCTCTTGAAAATCTGCCGGTATGTCAGGCTCGGGTTCCTTCTTCACAGAGGCTAGCTCCAGCGTAACGACGTCCCCCACAGCTGCGCCTGCGGCTTCGAGTAGCTCTCTGCCGACCGGCAGCCAATGGCTCAGTTGACCATCAGGCTCAAGGGTTGCCTGGAAGGGGTGCCCATTGATTGTGCCTTCAACTGTCGTTCTTCCTCGCCTTGGAAGCTGTTCACTCGCGTCTGCTGGCAATATCAGGAACGCCCAGGACGTATCATTACCAGGCTTTGCCGGGCGGAGAAGCTTTGCTTCGAATCGGAATTTCCTATCGATTGTTGTCATTGCAACGTCTCCAACCAATACGCCTGACGACTCAACTACGGGATAAATTCAGTATCGAGGGTCGACGTTACCGATTAGCCACTAGTGTGTCCAGCGGCTGCTTGTGGGCGTTTTTTTGCCTGTCGCAGCCTGGATAGCCGACTTTATGTGCGATGCGAACCGCTCTCAGGCCGCGGTGCTTGTCATCGGAAACACTCGCCAGTCACTTGTCGTGCTGGCAAATAGCCGCTAAACCTTAGGGTGTGTTAGGAGAGGGCCTGAAGATGATTTCCAGATTCGTTGTTGTCCCTGCAATCCCGACAGAGACTGGATCGACGCGTGATGGAATGCGCTTCTATTGTGAGACTGCGCCATCGGTTTCAACATCTATGACAACGAAGAAAAACGTCGCTTGAAGACGACCTATCAAATTCGAGAGGAAGTTCGGGACGAGTGTCAGCGGCTTAACCACAAGCAGTTGCTGGAGGTTCTTACGGAGCGACAATCCATGACCGTGGTTTAGGCGCTTGCCCACGTGATCAAAATTTTCACCTGACGAAACGAGACGCTACAGTCAGGGGCATGGAAAAATACAAGTTGTTTCGCTGAAGGCTGAATGCTTGTAGAGCGTGACAGTAATTTGGACGCACCGCGAAATCGGAAGATCAGGATGATATGGACAAAGCGGCGCAACTCGCTGATGGGCTTTATTTTTTTAGCGGTCGGTCTGGTGGTTTTTTCGGCGTTACTATTGCTGAAGTCCGAGACTCAGCGAAGGGAAACGTATTTTTCCGAGTACGTGCAAAACATCTCTGGGATTGTGCGCAATCAGCTTGATACCAATGAAGCTGTGCTCTCGGGCTTCTCTGCATTCCTGCAAGCCGTAGACCAGAGTGATACCGAAGCGACGTCCCGATATGCGGCAGTCGTATTGTCGGCCTACCCGCATATCTACATGCTCGAGGCAGCCCGCTCCGTGCCTGTCGCCGAGCAATCCGCCTTTGAGGATCTGTTGCGGCGCACATGGCGCCCAGACTTTGAGCTCAAGGATTTCCCAAGTCTCACTGGGCAGCCAAGCCAACCTCAGGCCTTCCTCAAAGAGACCTGGCCCGTTTTGTTTATGTACCCCTTGCTCCCTGAATCCAGTTCGATTTACGGGGTGAGGTTAGAAACGGTCGCTTACCTTTCCTACGCGCTGGCACGCGCCCAAAGCAGCCAGAAACCCGTGGTTTCTCCCGTTTTTTCCATGTACGAGGGCGGTAGTGCTTACATTCTGATGCAGTTAGTCAACCGGCCTGACCAAGAGCGAACGAGCCCCAGCCCCAATTTTTTTGGTAGCACTATGGTGTCATTGCTGTTGATCAAGACGGGCTCTCTTCTTGATGCCGTCAATCACGCTAACGTCGACCCACTGGTTCATATAACTGCCGTGCTGAAGACCGCAGCCGGTTCTGAAAGCGATGTTTTTTCCACGCACGTTCAACAGGCTGGCTTCCTTGATCGCCTGTTTTTGCCGCAATTGAACGACCGTGTCGAGATCCGCAGTACATCGCAGCCCATGACGCTGGTATTCGACCGGCAACTTCGTTTCGGGGATGTCCTTACTGAAGAAATGTTGATGATTCTTTTGGTACTCGCCGGCGCTCTGGTGCTGATGCCGATGGTATTGATCACGCATTTCAAGGCGATAGAAAGAGCCGAAGTTGAGCACGAACGCTCAGCCTATCTGGCAACCCATGATGTACTCACGCAACTGCCTAACCGTTACCTGTTCGCTGAGCGTTTTGCCCAGGCCATCTCGGATTGGGAAGTGAAAGGGATTCCGTTCGCTGTGCTTTTGATCGACTTGGATCATTTCAAGGAGGTCAACGACAAGTACGGTCATGAAGTCGGCGACCAGGTTTTGCAAGCGGTTGCACGCCGCATGCTTCAAGCCACCCGGTCATGTGACACGGCTGCCCGATACGGCGGCGACGAATTTGTGATGCTGATCTCCAATCTTTCTGACCCCCAGAGCGCTGAGTCGCAAGCGGCGAGGGTATTTGACACCATCGCCCAGACAGTCGCGACAAGTGCGGGGGAGCTTTCAGTGTCGTGCAGCGTCGGAGTTTCGCTGTGTCCTGTTCATGGGCAATCTCTCGACGCATTACTTAAAGCAGCGGATCAGGCCATGTATGGTGTCAAGCAGCTAGGGCGCAAGGGGGTAGGGATGAGGGAATCCCCCCTTGCATGAGGCTTGCGCGGGCATTGGACAAGTCAGTTGTGTTTCTGGGGCTATCATGCACAACTGGACCCCGTCGCGCTTGGTCTTGTCAGGTCACGTGCGTTACTTCAACCTCTGGGAATCTGGTATGACAAGCCCGCAAGATAAAGCCGAATCCGACGCGGATTTAGCTCAGATGGTAATAGGGCTAGGGCCCTGCACTTATCTGTTGCTGCTTTTACTGGGATTGATCCTCCTGTTCCCCTTTCTTGAGGAGGGGCTGATTGCTCGCATGTTGCTCGGCATTCTGTTTTCGGCTGTGCTGCTCGTGGGCGCTTTCGCCACCCGGCAGACCCGACCCGGATTCATCCTCAAACTGTGCCTGGCGTTGCTCGGGATTGGCCTTCAATGGGCGGCCTTGTGGACCGAGAGTATCTCGACTCTTGAACTTGCAGGGATAACCTATGCGGTGTCTCTTACGGTTTCGTTCAGCGGGGTACTGCGCTACCTTCTCAAGCGCGGGCCGATTACAGCGGACAAGCTGCATGGCGCACTTGCGGGCTACATCATGCTGGCCTTCGTTTGGTCCTTCATCTATGCCCTGGTCGAGATTTCCGCCGCTGGCTCATTCGGCCCTGGCAACTTCGATTTCAGACAGCCCGGCACTTTCTTCAAACTGATCTATTTCAGCTTCACGACGCTCACGACCACCGGTTACGGGGATATTATCCCGATCACCAACCATGCCCGCTCACTGGTGATGGTCGAAGAATTTTCAGGCGTCTTTTACGTGGGGGTCGTGATAGCGCGGCTTGCCGGTATTTATCCGTCGCATCAGGCCAGATGACGCCCGATTTGCCTGAGCCACCCAAGGCGTTTTTGGTTGACTCTTCCCTGATTTATCTGACACCTCCGAGCGACTACTTTTGGCTGTGGATTCAACCGGTCGATGCAACAGATTGGCTAAATCGTTCAGGCGTTTCGTACGTTAGCGATTTCGGCTTAACGCCCTAAACCACGAGCATTGGTACAGATGAGCATGGCCTATCCAAAGGCGTGCACCGGAGCGGTTTCCCCCTTGGTCTGCGTTATGCACTGCATAGCCGCCTCGCCTTGAAGATCAAATGCAGCCTGTCGAGCAAGCTCCGTGAACCGCACTACACTCGTAGACACACATCACAGGCAGCTTTCTATGAATTGGGGCAGCTGCACTGAGCAGAACAGCAGCGCTTAGGCAATTCCCCAATCGACACTTCGGATTCGATAGCCCATCCCTCCTGAAGTTTTAGCTGATTAGTTACGCCATGTATTAACTGATATTTCAGATCGTCCGTTTATCTTGATGATCATCATAAATATAGTGACCCCATCGTTCTCCTGAAGCACAGCCAAGTTCAACTTTCCATAAAAAACCGGCGATGTTGGCTGGCCGGCAGAAGGGGGTATCACCAAGTTGCACATAAACATGACCACATCGCGCCTATATTTGCCAAAACGGTACTGCTAATTCGAGCATCAACCGGTGCTCGTGGTCCTGAACAGAAATCAGGTCAATTCATCGTTGTTCATTCCATAAAATTGGAGTTCCACCATTATGAAATCACGACGTATCGTAAGCGCCACTCTCGCCTTTAGCATGCTGTTGGGCGGGAGTACCATAGTTGGTCAAGCCCTTGCCGCCGACCCTGCTACCAGTCCCCCAAAATCCGCCAGTTCCTCCCCCAACCAGTTTCTCATTGACAAGATCAGTCCGGAATACTGGCGAGTGCAGATCAACAACCCGCCTTTCAACATATATGGTCCGGATTCTACCTTGCAGTTCGAGAAGGTGGTCAGCGCGATAGAAAACGACACCAAACTCAAGGTGGTGGTTTTTGAAAGCAAGGTGCCTGGCTTTTTCCTAACCCACTACGACTTCGCCGAGCCTCTGGAGCGGACCCTGGAAATGCCCAACGGGAAGACCGGCCTGCCGCCCCTTCCGGACATGTTGGTACGCCTGAGTAAGTCCCCAGTGGTTTCCATCGCGATGATCAACGGCCGCGCCTCTGGCGTGGGCAGTGAACTGGCCTTGGCCAGCGATATGCGTTTTGCCAGCGACAAGGCAGTGCTTTCCCAATTTGAAATTGGCGCCGGCTTTGTCCCAGGCGGAGGCCCAATGGCGCGCCTGCCACGTCTTATCGGCCGCGGCCGTGCATTAGAGGTCCTGCTAAGCGGTAACGACATCGACGGCAAGCTGGCCGAGCGTTATGGTTACGTAAACCGCAGCTTTCCCGAAAACGAGCTGAACAGCTTCGTCGATGCTCTGGCCCGCCGTATCGCCACCTTCGACAAGCAATCTCTGGGCGAGATCAAGGAACTGGTGAATGTAGCTTCCCTCCCTTCAAATGAAGACGTCGGGAAGGAATGGCCCGCTTTTCTCAACTCTGTTCGACGCCCTGCCGCCCAACACCATATCGGCCGCCTTATGGAACTAGGCCTGCAACAAAAAGCTGATGTGGAAATTAATCTGCCCAAGTATACCGGCCAGGTCAGTGCCGAGAAAAACTAAGGCGCAGAAAACTGCATTTCCGAGGTGGCGGTTCAAAAACTGTTGAACGACGCCGGATCTCTTCAATAGCTTGTTTTGGGGGGCCTGGTTGACGTTCAAAAGGGTTTGACGCTGGACGCCACCCCGTCTGCCGCAGGGTAAAAGGCATACATCTTGCTTTGCTAACAATATTCATATCGATAGCTAGCAAAAAAGAGGCCTTGAACCATGATCGCTACCTCCAGTCGTGCCGTGATCTGTACGCCCCATGCCGATGCCAGCGCCACCGGCATGCGGGTTCTGGAGGCGGGCGGAACGGCCATCGATGCGATGCTGGCCGCCAGTGCCATGCTTGCAGCGGTTTTCCCGCACATGACCGGTCTGGGTGGCGATGCCCTGTGGATGATCCACGACAGCAAGGTGCGCACCATCGTGGGGATCGGCCAGGCCGGGCAGCGTTTGCCTGAGGGCGGATCCATCACCGTGCGAGGTCCGGCTTCGGTGGCCAGCACCGCGGGCGCGATGGCGAGCTGGAAGACCGCAGCAGACATCAGTCGTCATGAGTGGGGCTCCAGGCTGGGCTGGGCTGATCTGTTGGTAGACGCAGCGAGCGTGGCCGATGCCGGTGTCGTGGTTTCGCAATCGCAATTGTTCTGGCAAACCCTGCGCCAGCCGCTGATCGAGCAATTGCCGGACCTGCATCACCTGTGCAAGACCGACGGGCGCTGGCTGCGCGAGGGCGATAACCTGCGCCAGCCCGAGCTCGCCAACACCCTTCGCCATCTGGCGAAACACGGCGTCGAGGATTTCTACCACGGCGAACTGGCTGAGGCTTTCGGGGCTGCGTTCGATCGCCTTGGGTGCGGCTTGACCGCTGCCGATCTGGCCGCGACCCGCGCCCCTGAAGTCGCACCGATTTCCGTGCGATACCGCGATGGACGACTCTACAATGTCGCGCCGCCGTGCCAAGGCCTTTACACGTTGCAGGCCATGGCTGCGCTGCAACACAAGCCGCTGGCGCAAGTCGGCAACGGCAGCGCGCTGTACTATCACTATCTGGTCGAAGCCATCAAGCAGGGGTTGCTGCGGCGCAATGCGCAGTTGTGCGATCCGCTGAGCAAGCCCTGGGATTTTGCCGCCAGTCTCGAAAGCGTGCAGATTCAAGCCTATGCCGATGCCATCGACGACCAGCGTGCTGCACCCTGGACTGAGCCGGGGCGCCCGGCCGATACAGTCTGGATGGCCGCGACCGATGCCCAGGGGCGTACAGCCTGCCTGATCCAGAGCCTGTTTCATGACTTCGGCTCGGGCTGCGTTCTGGGTGACACCGGCGTGCTGTGGCAGAACCGCGCTGCCGGCTTCAACGCGAATCCCGGGCACGTCAATGGCTGGGCTCCCGGCAAGCGTCCGGCGCACACGCTCAATCCGTCCTGCTATCTGGCTGACGATGGCCGACGCTGGTTCTTCGGCACCCAGGGGGGCGATGGTCAACCGCAGACCCAGATGGTCCTGGCGACCCAACTGATCGACTATCAGCAGCCCATTGACCAGGCCCTGCAAACCCCGCGCTTTTTGTTGGGGCGCAGTTTTTTCGACAGCACGGACAATCTCAAGCTGGAAGGCGACATGGCGGCTAACACGATTGAGGGCCTTGGGATGCTGGGGCATGAGGTGGAAATCATCCCGGCCCGCAGCCCCATGACCGGCCACGCCGGGATCATCGCCATCGATGCCGATGGCCTGCGCAGAGCCATGCATGACCCACGGGGCGAGGGCGCGGGCCTGGGTCAGGCGGGCTGAGTCGTGAGCGGGGCATTTGCCGGGTTCATGCCGCTGGCGGATAATGCCGCCGATTGCCCGCCATCCGCAGCCTTGCGTATTGGCCTGAGGCTTTCTGGACAACAGAGGAATGGATGGGCTTGAGCACTGTCACCGCCAAACAGCTTGAAGTGCAACGCATCGTCGATGCGCTGTTCAAGGCTATCGCCCAGCATCGCCTGCCGCCTGGCACTCGATTGGTAGAAGCACACATTGTCGAAACCCTGCAGGCCAACCGCAATCATGTGCAGGTGGCGTTGCAGCGGCTGGCGATGCAAAAGGTGGTGACCATCGAAGCCAATCGCGGCGCCATGGTTGCTCAGCCGACGGCAAAGGAAGCGCGGGATATCTTCAGCGCGCGTCGCGCCATCGAGCGGGCGATGGTCGAGGCCATCACCCCGGCAGGGATGCGCAAACACCGGCAGCGCATCGCCCGGCACATGAACAACGAACGCAAAGCCACCAACGACACCGATCGACGTGCCATCGTCCGCGAGCTGAGCGAGTTTCACCTGCTGCTCGGCGAGATCAGTGGCAATGCCGTGCTGAGCGATATCCTCGCCAACCTGATGGTGCGCAGTTCATTGATCGTCGCGCTGTACCAGCGCAATGACGTGCCATCCTGCGCCTCGGATGAACATCAGGAGATCATTACCGCGCTGGAAAATGGCGACAATGAAAGAGCCGTCGCCGTCATGCTCGAACACCTGGATGAACTGGAAGGGCAGTTGGCCCTGGAAGAAAGCGTGCCCGAGGAATTCAACCTCAAGCAGGCGTTGATCGATTAAGCACTCGGCTTCAGCAACGTTCCCGCCGGCCGGCTGAACGTCTGAAGCCCTCCCTTGAAGCCCATGACCGGTGCGCATATTTCAGCGATGACCGCCGCCGGCGAGGGCGCGTCGAACACAATGAAATCGGCGCGGCAGCCTGGCAGCAGGCCGTAATCGGACAACCTCAGCATACGCGCCGCCTCGCTGGATACCCACGCCAGGCATTGCCGCAGTTGCGCCGCCGTGCCCATCTGGCTGACGTTGGCGAACAGGTTGGCCTGGCGGATCAACGACGCGTCGCCATAGGGCGTGAACGGGTTGCCGATGTTGTTGGTGGACACCGAACAGGTCACGCCGCAAGCGTGCAGATGCGCCAGTGGCGCCAGTCCTCTGGGTTTGTTGTGAAACGCCTCGCGACCCATCAGGAACAGATCGGTGCTGGGCAGGCAAGTCACCTGCACGCCCGCTTGCGCCAGGTGCAGGCCAAGCACCGTCAGGGGTTCCCGGGGCAAGGTCGACAGCTTGGTCGCGTGGCCGACGGTGACGCGTCCGCCCCAGCCATGCAGCTGCGTGCAGCGTGCCACCTCCATGACGGTCATGCCTTCGGGATTCAGGTCGAAATCCAGGTGCAGGTCCAGGTCGCAGTCGTAGCGCACCGCCAGTTCGAACAGGCGCTGGATCTGCCCGTTCGGGTCACTGTCCATATAGGGACAGCCGCCGAGTACGGTGGCGCCGCTTTCCAGTGCCTGGCACAGCAGCGCTTCAGTCCCCGGATTGTTCAGCAAACCCTCCTGGGGGAACACGCAGATTTCCAGGCTGATGGCCCAGGCATAATCGGCTTGCAAGCGGCGAATGGCATTGAACCCGGTCAGGCCAATCTGCGGGTCCAGCTCGACATGGGTCCGGATATGCGTCGTGCCTTGGACAATCGCCTTGTCCATTACCCGGGCACCGCGCCGATAGACATCGTCTTCAGTGAATTCGGCTTTTGCTGCCCGGGTTTGCGCCACGGCCTCAGCCAGCGTGCCTTCATGCAGCTGGCAGCGTTGCATGATGCAGGCCTTGTCCAGATGCAAGTGGGTTTCGATCAGGCCCGGCATCATCAATTGGCCCTGCAGGTCAAGGGTTTGCCAATGGCGTGTGTCCTTACTGAAGGCGGCGACGAAGTAGCCGTTCTCGACATGAATCTCGCTATTGGCGCGCTCGTCAGGCAGTCGGGCATTGATGATTTTCAAGGCGCTCATGCGACGGCTCCTTCACCCAGGTAAGCGGCAGCCAACGCCTGATCGTCGCGCAACTCTGCGGCGCTGGCGGCTTTGACAATGCTCCCGGTTTCCAGCACATAGGCGCGATCCGCCACCTGAAGGGCCAGGTTGGCCATTTGATCCACCAGCAGGATGGTCACGCCTTCGTCGCGCAGTGCGGCCAGTGCGTCGTACAGCTCGCCGATCATGGCCGGCGACAAGCCCAGTGAAGGTTCATCCAGCAACAGGACTTTTGGCTTGGCCATCAGGCCGCGACCCACCGCGACCATTTGTTGTTCGCCACCGGAAAGCAGCCCGGCCGGGTTGTCGATGCGGTCTCGAAGGCGCGGGAAGCGCTTGAGGATGGCCTCGATTTCCGCGTCGGCGTCGAAGGCTTCGCGGCGTGAATACCCACCCAGCAACAGGTTGTCGCGCACACTCAGGTAAGGGAATACCTGGCGGCCTTCGGGTACCAGCGCCAGGCCTTTTGCCGCGACGGTGCTGGCGTTGGCCTGTTCGATGTTTTCGTTATCCAGCAGGATGCTGCCGCTGCTGGCGCGATGCAGGCCGGCCAGGCATTGCAGGATGCTCGATTTGCCCGCGCCGTTGGCGCCGAGAATCGCCACCAGCTCGCCGGGATTGACCAGCAGGTTGACCTTGTCGACCACCGCTGACGCGCCATAGTCGATGACCAGGTCCTTGACGAACAGGCGCGCATCGCGGCTGCCATTCCAGGCCTGTTCGCGCGGCGTGGCCTGATACTCGGTGCCGCCCAGGTACGCGGCGATCACCTGCTGGTTACGGCGGATTTCAGCCGGCGGACCTGCGGCGATAGGCTTGCCCGCGTCGAGCACCAACAGGTGCTCGGACACCGACATGACCAGCGCCATGTCGTGCTCGACCAGAATCACCGTGAGGCCAAAATCCGCCAGCTTGCGCAGCAGAACGGCCAGATCATCGGTGTCGCGGCGGCTCAGACCCGCTGCCGGTTCATCCAGCAACAGGACCGCAGGCGCGGTGGCCAGTGCGCGGGCGATTTCCACCAGGCGGCGATCCACATGGGGCAAGTCCTCGGCGGCAATGTTCACCTCGCCGCGGTAGCCCACCAGTGCCAGCAGATCCAGCGCCAGGCTTCGCTGCTCGTCGGTGGCAAGGCTGAACGGCAGGCCCAGGCGACCCTTCTGCATCGCGACCAGCAGATTGTCCAGCACCGACATTTCGCCGAACAGCAGGGTGGTCTGATAGGTGCGGGCGATGCCGGCCCGGGCGCTTTTCCAGGCCGGCAGGCCCGCCAATGGCTGTTGCAATTCGATCTGGCCGCTGTCCGGCACATAGAACCCGCTGATCATGTTGAGCACGGTGGTTTTACCCGCGCCGTTGGGGCCGATGATGCTGGTGATGCTGCCGGCAGGTGCATGCAGGCTGACATGCTGCGCGGCCTGCACGCCGCCGAAGCGAATGCCTATGTCACTGACCCGCAAGCCTGAAGACGGGCCACGACTGCGCAAATGCGCGGCGATGCGTTGCTGATCGATGCGCGTCGGTGGCAGCAAGCGAGGCGGTTTGATCCAGCGTCGGGCGAGGGCGCCGAGCAGGCCGTTGGGCGCGATCCAGAGCACCAATAGCAGGAGCACGGAAAAGATCAGCAGGCGGTACTCGGCAAAGTCGGACAGCAGTTCCGGCACCAGCACGATCAGCAGTGCGCCAATCAACGGTCCGAACAGCATGCCGCTGCCGCCGACGATCACGGCCAGGACAAACAGAATGGATTGGGAGAACGGGAAGGATTCAGGGTTGATGAACATCAGCAATGGCGCGAGCAAGCCACCCGCCAGCCCGGTCAATGCCGCCGACAAGGCAAACGCCAGGGTTTTGCTGATGACCGGATTGAAGCCCAGTGAGCGGGCGGCAATCTCCGAGGCTTTCACCGCGCGCATGGCCTTGCCCCAACTGCTGTGGCTCAGGCGCTGGTAAAACAGCAGGGCGCCTATCATCAACGCACCGGCCAACAGGGCGAGGACAGTCGCCGGATCAAGGCCGGCGAATTCCGGCAGCGGGATACCCATCAAGCCGTTGGAGCCGCCCGTCACGTCCCGCCATTCGATCAGGCTGTGATGCACCACAAAACTGAAGGCGATGGTGATCATCGCCAAGTACGGGCCGCTGACCCGAAGAGCGGGAATCGCCAACAGCGCGCCGACCAGTCCGGCTACCGCACCGGCCGTGGGCAGGGCCAGCCACAACGGCCAGCCCGCCAGTGTCAGCAGTGCCGATACATAGGCACCGATGGCGTAGAAGGCGATATGCCCGAAGGATATCTGCCCACTGAGGCCGATCAGGATATTGAGGCCCACACCGACCACCGCCGCCAGGGCGCAGAGGGTGAAAACCAGCAGCGAGTAGCTGTCCAGCGTGAACGCCAGCACGCCGCAGACGATCGCGAGCAGGGCAATGAAGACCGGTGCGGCCAGGGGGTTGAAGTTCTTCATACTTTCACCAGTGCCTGGCTGCCGAACAGACCGTTGGGACGAATCGCCAGTGCGACAATGACCAGCGCAAACGTGAATATCTGGGTGAAGGCGGAGCCGAAATACAACGTGATCAATGCTTCAGTCAGGCCGAACAGCAGCCCCGCCGTGAACACACCGCCCGCGCTGGTGATGCCGCCGAGAATGGCCACCGCGAACGCCTTGAGGCCAAACAACATGCCCATTTCCGCATTGACGCTGAACAGCGGCGCAATCAATAAACCCGCCACGCCGGCGAATACCGTGGAGACAGCAAAGGCGATGGCGACCACGCGATTGACGTTGATCCCCATCAGCATCGCCGCGCGGGGATTCTGCACGCAGGCTTCCAGTACCTTGCCCAGCCGGGTGTAACGCCGCACCAGATACAGCGCCAGGGCAATGGCCGCGCCTGCCAGCGGAATCAGCAATTGCAGTGCGCCCACGTTGCTGCCAAACAGCTCGATGTTCAGATTGACCAGGCTGCTTTCAAATTGGCGCGGCTCCTTGCCGAAAGTAAACAGCGCCAGGTTATCCACCAGGATGCCTCCCGCCACCGTTGCCATCAGCCAGGCCTGTGAGCCGCGACTGTGGAAGGGCCGTACCAGCCAGCGTTCGATCACCAGGCCGTACAGCCCGCAGAGGATCAGCGTCAGCGGCAGGGCCAGCCACAGCGACCAGCCCCAGTTGATGCAGAGGGTGTAGCCCAGCACGGCGCCGACCATCATGGCGCTGCCTTGGGCAAAGTTGACGGTGCGCGAGACGACGTAGGTCAGGTGAAAACCCAACGCCAGCAACGCGTACATGCTGCCGAGGCCGAGGCCGGTGATGATGGCGGCGGTGAACATGGCTTACTCCTCAGGCTTGAGCGGCACGATCTGGTCGTTGACGACGTGGGTGAACAGATAGTCGTCCGGCCCCAGCGCGTCATGCTTGGATGGGGTAAACGGTTGCTTGTAGTGCTTGATCAAACCATCGTATTCGTTGATGGCGTAGAACCCGTCGCGTACGGCCTTGCCCTCGGTGCTGCCGGCTTTTTCAATGGCCTGGGCGGTGAGATGCAGCGCGTCGTAGGCATTGGCAATGCCCACTGCCGGCGTGACGTCAGCCAGCGTCTTGATCTGCGGGTATGCCGTTTTCAACGCAGCCAACAAGGCATCGCCCTTGGCGCCATTGTTCTCGGTGAACACGTAGGTCTGGATGAAATGCACGCGAGAGGCGTTCGGCCCCGCCAATTCGCCAAAGCGACCACCGGCCGGCCCCCAGTGAGAAACGACCGGCACGTCCCAGCCCATGCGGTCCAGGGACTTGACCACCTGTGCCGAGGGACTGACGTTACCGACCAGCAGCAGGGTGTCCGCACCGGCGTTTTTCAATCGGGTCAGTTGCGGCACTACGTCGAGATCGCTGTCCTGGATACGCTCGACACCAGCGTTGGGCATGCCGCGTTTTTCCAGGGCGCGCTTGAATCCAGCCTCGTTGGACTCGCCCCATGGATTGTTGATGAGGATCATCCCCGGCTTCTTCATGCCGTTGTCGACGCCGTACTTCACCAGTGCCTCATCCACCAGTTCATCGACGGCGGAAACCCGGAACACGTAGTTATCGGCTGCGCCGTTCTCGGTGATTTTCGTACCGGCGGCCCAGATGCCCATGAACGGTACTTTCATCTGGTTGACCAGCGGCACGATGGCCAGGGAAACCGGTGTATCAAGACCGCCAAACAGCACCGCGACCTTTTCCCGCTGGACCAGTTCGCGAGCGGCGAGGATGCCCTTGGACGGGTTGCTTTCGTCGTCACGACGCACCAGCTCCAGCGGACGCCCCAGCACGCCGCCGCTGGCGTTGACCTCATTGATGGCCATGGTCAAGCCCCGAGTCAGGGCTTCGCCGGATTTGGCCGACTGGCCCGAAAGCGCGGCTACCAGACCGACTTTGATCGGCGGCTCGGACGCTTGCGCGCCACCGAAAAGAGCCATGTTGAGCGTGACTGCCGCAGCCACGGGAAACAGCAGACGTTGCAGGTTTGGAAGCCGGGTGGCCATAGTTGATTCTCCTGATTGCTAGCAGTTGCATAATTATTGCTAGCAAGTAGGATGCCAGTCGCAGCAGCCCTTGAAATAGGGTGGTTTTGCAGGGGCTGGCAGAGTTTTTCGCGCCAAAAGAAGGCGGCTTGCACCATGCAAAGGCGTCCGAATCAACCGGGTATTCCTAGAGTCAGGAGTTTTAGCGATGTCTGAAATGAATAAGGATGTACAGATTGTTAGCAATTTTCTCGAGGCTTCCATGGCCCCGGATCCCGTCCGGGCGGCGACGTTCATGAGTGCCGATGTAAAGATCACCTTCACCGGCGGCCGGGCCATGCCCGATCCGCTGGCGATCACGGCGTTCAATGGCTCACGCTACGCCTGGGTCAAGAAAGCCATGGGAAACTTCGACTGGATGGACCGGGGCGACCATACCGTGGTGTATTCCAATGGCACACTGTTTGGCGAATGGCCGGATGGCCGCCGCTTTTCGGGCAATCGTTATCTGGACCGCTTCGAAGTGCGCGATGGCAAAATCACCCATATGGACGTCTGGAACGACAGTGCTGAGTGGTTGCTGGCACCGGAGATTGCCAAGGAATGAAAGGGCACTTTGTTGTTGCGCACAGTTGAGCCAGGGTTCAGCGCGAACGAAAAGTTGGGGGCAGGCGATTGGCGTGGCATATGCGCTGAGTCCAATCGAAATCGACCTATTGCGGTCAATCCATCTGAGGCGATGAGTTGGAGGGTGTATACCAGTGAACTCTAGAGACGACATGAACGTGTTTTTGCTTCTGAGGCGTGAAGGGGGTGTCGAGTGTGCCCAGTGCTATCGAAACCCAATCGGAAGATTCGCCTTGAGAGCGTGACCAAAACAAAGTTGAACCACATTGCGCGCAGAACTCGCGTAGCACCGATTCTGATGAAGAATACTTAGTGATGTGGCCAGCGCCGTTGAGTATCCGTAGTGCGCTACGGGGCACGCTACCATACGAAGCGAATGCTGCACCGTGACCTTTGCGGCATTGATTACAGTGACAATGGCTCACTGCTTTTGGCGTAGTCAGTAGCTCATAACTGATTGCTGTGCAAAGGCAGCTTCCCTGATAGGCCACTGTCATGCGTTCGTCCCTGTCGCTGGAAAAGACACCAGCTTAACCACCTTGATCTGATCAGTCGAACGTCCGCTTTTTGGCCGATAGTTGCCAGTCACGGCTACCTGCGGTATGCCGCTCAATTACCTGCTATCACTCTCGCTTGCCCATGGATTCTGCTCGCATCCTGCGAGGGGGGAAGCCCAAACACCTTTGCATAATCCCGGCTGAACTGCGTCGCGCTTTCATAACCAACTTCGAAAGCAGCAGCCATGACACTCTTCGCATTCGCCACCATCAGTGTTCTGGCCTGGAGCAGGCGCACGCGCTTTTGGTACTGCAACGGGCTCAGGTTGGTCACGGCCTTGAAGTGGCGGTGAAACGCCGAGACGCTCATCGACGCTCGCTCGGCCAGGCGCTCGACCCCTATGGGCTGGGCGAAGTCCTGGCGGATCCACTGCACCGCAAGGTTCACACGGGCCATCGCGCTGTCGGGCGCTGCGATCTCTCGCAGCATCCAGCCAAGGGGGCCCTGGAGCACACGGAAAATGATTTCCCGCTCGTAAACCGGGGCCAGCGCGGCGATGGCATCGGCGTCACCCATGAGTCTCAACATTCGAACCCAGGCGTCCATGAGTTCAGTGGTCATCGATGCGACCGAAAACCCTGAGTAGGCGTCGACTCGATTGGCAGGTTTGGGCAGGTCGGCGAACAGGTTGGATAACACCGTCGGATCGAGCGTCAGGCTGACGGCAAGATACGGCTCCCCGGTTTCGGCGGGGTGCACCGAGCCGACGGCGGGCAGGTTGATGGACATCACGAAGTAAGTCGCGGGGTCATATCGCAGCGTGCGGTCGCCCACGGTCATGCATTTGCTGCCTTGCAGAATCACGTTGATCATCGGGTCATAGACCGCCGCGAGCATGTGCTCGGGAATCTTGCCCTTGACCATGGCCACGCGGGGAATACCGGTTTCGGTGCGCCGGTTTTCAGCCTTGGCCGCGAGAGACCTGAGTTCGTTCAGTTGATTGTCCATGCCGGCCATGCTGAGGGCAGAAGCTGATGCGCTGCAAGTAAAAAGCAGAAACAGGCAGGTTTCGAGCAGGAACGGGTGCGTTCTGCACTGGGGAGATCAGTACGCTGGGTCCTCATTCCAAGCACTGAGGAACAGCACATGAGCGTCATCGTCACTACGGGCGGGAGTCGCGGCATTGGTGCCTGTGCCGCCGAGCATATTGCTCGGCGGGGCATGGGCGTCATCCTGACCTACAACCGTCATCCAGAGGAGGCGGCTCGCGTCGTGGAGGGCATCGAGCATGCGGGAGGCAAGGCGGTTGCGCTCAAGCTCGATGTGTCTGATGTCGCAAGCTTCTCCGAGTTTCGCGAGTCAGTGACACTTGCCTTGCGCGAGACCTGGGGCCTCACCACCCTCAGTGGCTTGGTCAACAATGCCGGATATGGTCTGTTCAACCCTTTGGCCACCGTCAGCGAAGCGCAGTTTGATGGCTTGTTCAACGTTCATCTCAAAGGCCCGTTCTTCCTCACACAGACCTTGCTGCCGTTGCTGGCGGACGGTGCGAGTATCGTCAACCTTACCAGCGCGACCACTCGCGTCGCCACGGCGGGTGTCGCGCCTTACGCAGCGTTCAAGGGCGGGCTCGAAGTGCTCACGCGTTACATGGCCAAGGAGTTTGGCGAACGACGGATTCGGGCCAACGCCGTGTCACCCGGCGCGATCCGTACCGAACTTGGCGGCGGCCTGAACAAAGAATTCGAGGCTTTGCTGGCGGCGCAGACTGCGCTGGGCAGAGTAGGCGAAGCGGAGGACGTTGCGCGAGTGATTGCCACGTTGCTGTCGCAGGACGGCGGCTGGATCAATGCCCAGACCATCGAGGTCGCTGGCGGCTACAACATCTGAGGATTACTCCATGCTGGATCATGTCTTTTTGTCGGTAAGCGACATCACCCGTTCCATCCGTTTCTACGAAGCGGCGTTGACCCCGTTGGACATCACTGCGCGACTGGACTACGACGGCAAGGATGGCCCGCCGGGGCATCCCGACCTCAAAGGCTTCGGCGCAAATGGCCGGGTGTTTTTCTGGCTACGCGAAGGGATCGTTGAAGGCCGTGCCGCCCATGTGGGGTTCGTCGCCAAAAGTAAGGCTGCGGTGGACGCCGCCTACGCCGCAGCCATGAAAGAGGGCGCTGTCGACAACGGCGCGCCAGGCGCACGTCTGCACTACGACCCGGATTACTACGCCGCCAACGTGCTGGACCCGGACGGATACAGCCTCGAATTCGTTTATAAAAAATGGCAGCACGTCCAATGAGCACACTGCTGATATACGGCGCCACCGGCTATACCGGTCGCATGGCCGCTGAACGGGCGAAGGCGCTGGGCCTGCGCTTCGAAATTGCCGGGCGTAATCACCTGCGTCTTGCGGCCCTCGCAACGCAACTGGATGTGCCGTTTCGGGTGTTCGATGCCGACGCGGACGCGGCGGGCTCGCTGTCTGGTATCTCTGTCCTGCTCAATTTCGCCGGACCCTTTGCGCACACCGCAGAGGCGTTGATGCGCGCCTGCATCAAGGCCGGGGTCGACTATCTGGACATCACGGCGGAGATCAACGTCTATCGGCTGGCCGAGCGTCTGGGCGCAGATGCCGTTTCGCATCACGTCATGCTCTTGCCGGGTGTGGGGTGGGACGTCGTACCGACCGACTCACTGGCGGTGCATGTCGCCAGGCGTGTCGAACAGCCCTTTGCGCTGAGCATCGCGCTTCAGGTCCCAGGTTCGATGTCCCGTGGCTCGGCCCTGAGCGTCAGCGAAATCATGGGGGCGGGGATAATGGCGAGGGTCGACGGAGAACTGGTCGCGACACCTGATGCAACGCCGCGTCACTTCGATTTCGGTGATGGCCCGGTCCTGTGTGCGCCTCTGTCGTTTGGTGATCTGGTGACAGGTTGGCACTCGACAGGCGTCCCGAACATCGCGATGTTCGTGCACATTTCAGGCGACGCGTTTCCAGAAGGCGATCTGTCGCAACTGCCCGATGGCCCGACGCCCGAGGAAAGGGAGGCGTATCGCGCCCGAGCAGTGGTTGAGGTCATTGGCGTTGACGGCGTAATCGCCCGCTCTGTAATCGAAACCGTGAACGGCTATTCCTACACGCCACTGGCCGCAGTGGAAGCGGCGCGGCGGGTATTGGAAGGTGAACGTCTGTCGGGATTCGCTACCCCCGCCAACGTCTTTGGTAGCGGGTTTGCCGAGAGTATCGAAGGGACGTCGATCTCGGATTTTTGAGGCGACTCACCCGAGTGCCATCAGCCTGCGGCGGGGAGGGGAGACTTGAATCTCGCCGCATCCCGCGCAGGAGGCAGGCCAAACAATCTTGCATATTCACGGTTGAATTGCGAAGCGCTTTCATATCCAACGGCATAGGCGATTGATGTCGCGTCCAGCGTGTCGAACAGCAGCAACCACCGCGCCCGGAGCAAGCGCAGGCGTTTCTGATACTGGATCGGTGTCATGGCCGTTACTGATTTGAAGTGCCGGTAGAAGGCGGCAACGCTCATGTCCGCCATGCGTGCCAGCGGCTCTACCCGAAACGGCTCGGTGTAGTGGTCTCGAATCCACTGGGTGACGCGGCGGATCTGCGTCAACCGCCCATCCGGCCGCGCGACGTCACGCAGAATGCCACCCAACGGTCCCTGCAAGGCGCGGAACAGAATCTCCCGTTCGATCATCGGCGCCAGGATCGCCGCTTCGTGAGGGTGATCCATGAGCCGCATCATGCGCAGCCACGCATCGATCATTTGCGCAGGCGCGAGAACGCCTTCAAAACAGGCATCCTGCAATGGCCTTGGCGTTTTGCCTTCGTCCATCAAAAGCGTGGCGATCACATCCGGATCCAGCGTCAGGCTGACCGCCAGATAGGGCTGCTCAACTGTGTCTGCGTGAACCTGTCCTGTGGCGGGCACGTCCAAAGGCACCAGAAAATACCGGCCTGCAGAATACCTGGAAACTTTTTCCCCAATCGACAAGGTCTTAGTGCCCTGCAGAACCAGGTGCAGCATCGGTTGATAGACCTGACTCGCACAGGCCTCGGCACGCACCATCGCCACGCGGGGTAACCCGGTCTCGGTCCACTTGTCTTGCGCACGCATCACGATGCAGCGCAGTTCTGCCATTGATTGTTCCATGCTGTCCACCGTGAGCCATATCCCGGGCCATGGCAAGCCCAGTGAGAAGGATAGGCAAGCATGTGCGATTAACCGGCAAACGTCGGCGTCCTCGCTGCCTGAATACTGATGGCAAGCGGCGCGTTGCCTTGCAGTCTTTCATGACCCAAGCGCGACGCAGCCACCTGTCACGTAACTTCAAAAGGGCAAGTCATGAAACTCGAAGGAAAAATAGCGGTTGTCACCGGCGCATCCAAGGGCATCGGCGCCGGGATTGCCAAGGCTTTGGCGGCGCAGGGCGCAACGGTCATCATCAATTACGCCACCAGCCAGGCGGATGCCGATGCTGTGGTTGCCGGGATTGAGGCTAATGGCGGAGCAGCGCTAGCCGTGCAGGCAGACATGAGTCAGGCGACCGATGTGGTGCGCCTGTTTGAAACGGTCCGTGAGAACTACGGCACTCTGGATATCCTGGTCAACAATGCCGGTGTGGCTGTGTTCGAGATGATCGATGACCTGACCGAAGATGCCTTCCATAAGCAATTCAACCTGAATGTGCTGGGCTATCTGCTGGCAGTGCGTGAGGCCGTCAAACTGCTGGGGTCGAACGGTAGCATCATCAATATCAGCTCGATCCTCAGTACCGACCCCTATCTGGCATCGAGCGTCTACTCGGCTACTAAAGGTGCAATCGATACCTTGACCTTCGCACTGGCCAGGGAGTTGGGCGCACGCGGTATCAGGGTCAACTCGATTCTGCCAGGCCATACGAACACCCCGGCTACCGATGGCAACTTTGCAGGAGAGTTCGGAGAAAAGCTGTTGGCTGGAACACCGTTGGGACGCTTTGGGGAACCTGAGGACATCGCACCATTGGCCGTGTTTCTGGCATCTGAAGATTCGCGTTGGGTGACGGGCGAATCCATCCGTGCTTCGGGCGGTGTTCGTGGTGTGGGGTACTGACTTGCCTGGCTAAATCTCCATCGTTGCGGCGTTGTTCGGTGCCTTGGGCACGTCGATACCACTCATTCTGTCAGCAATCCCCGAGTGACCTTCGAGGGTGACAGGGCACACCTGGATGCGGTTATGAAGGCGCAGCCTGTGCTGAAGAACGACCCGGCACGCCATTGCCTCATGAATACCGCTACGCCGTTGAGTTGGTCAGGCTCGGCGCGGGATAGGGCATCCAGCGGGTGACGGTCGACAACGTCTGGCGGGCAGGCGACTCTGGTGTGCTAATAGGCGCTTAATCGCGAAGGGGACCTGACGTGTCCGGGCGTGACTTGTACGTCGCGCTCGGTTTCAAGAGGCTGCTTTCGCCCCATAACTGCTGCTCAGCAGCGGCAGAATTCGGCCATTATCAGCAATTTGCGTGCGGCTACATTGGAGGTCGTTGCAGCTTGATCCACTCTTGCACTGTCGGGCGCTGCCATTGGCGCTGGGCGTAATCCTCCAGTTGAGCCGGTACGGTGTCCCCATTAAGAATCAATCGGTTCAGCATCAATGCCAGATCAACATCGGCGATCGACCATTGGCCAAAGATGTAGTTCGGGCTATCGGTAAGCAGCGATTGAGCGACATCAAGCAACTTTTGCTTGGCAGATTCAGCCGATGCGGACAAAGGTCCGTATTTTTGGCCATAGAATATAACCAGCGTTGAGCGCTCCTGGCGGATGGGTAGCAAATCACTGCGTAGCCACGCTTGAATTTGTCTCGCCGCGGCACGCTGTTGCGGGGGCTGTGGGTAAACAGATGTTTGGGGGAACACATCTTCCAGGTACTCAGTGATTGCCGATGATTCCGACAACGCAAAGTCACCATGCACGAGGGTGGGCACTCTCTGAGTCAACGAAAGACGGGCATAATCACTGGTCTGGTTCTCCAGTGTTGCCAGGTTCAAGGTACTCATTTCGAACTCAATTCCCTTTTCTCTAAGTGCCACAAAGCATGACAGCGCGTAGGGGCTGGTGAATTGAGAGTCAACGTAAAGGCGCAGTCTCGGGTCATTCATAGCGACATCTCCATATGCAGAATGGAACACGCTAGAACATCCGACGCTTTAAATAAAATGCGTGTTTTTTATGGGGGCATTCCTCACAGGAATGCGGTATTGCCGCGAATCACCTCTAATTTTCTAGACGCTTTCGAAGGTTTCCTCTTGGCCGCTTTCTGCCCATCCCGGAGGATCAAAACGATGCCAGTCACTCAGGTGGTTGAAGATACGTTTCATCGTGTGATTATGAGTATCTTGGGGGCTTGGGTGCGAGGGTACCTTCTTCAGTGATTGGCTGCTATGAGGCGGCGTTCTTCAACCAGTCGCACATGGGTACTCGGTTGATCCGCCAGAATCAGAAATGATGAAGAACTATCGGATGGACTTTTAAAATTACTCGAGCGGCAGCTCCTGGCCGTTTCTGTTGAAGATCATCCTTGAGCCTGACTTGGAGCCTTGCATGAAAGTTGGCGTTATTTCCGATACCCACGGCCTGCTCCGTCCCGAAGCTCTGATGGCTTTGCAGGGCAGTGGGTTGATCATTCACGCGGGCGACATCGGCAAGCCGGAAATTCTTGAGCAACTGGCAGCCATTGCGCCGTTGCATGTGGTGCGCGGGAACAATGACTTGGGCGCACCGTGGGCGGAGCAACTCGTTGATCACCTGGGTTTCGACGTCGAGGGCTGGCAGACCTTGCTGGTCCACGACGTTGCCGATGTGCCTGCCTTGCTTGATGAAGGCACGAGGCTGGTGATTACCGGGCATTCTCATAAACCGCTCATCGAATGGCGCAGTGAACGGCTGTACCTCAATCCAGGCAGCGCGGGGCCGCGGCGGTTCAGGTTGCCGGTGACGTTGGCGTTGCTTGAGGTGGAAAAGGGGTCGATTGAACCGCGATTGGTTGCGTTGTTGGAGTGAGCTGACGAATAACCCTATTTTGATCCTGCGAAAAGTCGGGCGCCGAGAGCGCCCGATTTTATTTACTGCGCCGCTTGCGCCCGCAATCGTCGCCCAACCACATCCATCAAATCACAACCATCGCGCAACGGAATGGCCAGCAGTTTGGAAAAGTCCGACAACACCACCGTGTCGCAACCAATCTCGGCGCGAAAGGCGATGTTCTCCAATACCTGAGTGACTGTGCGAATGCGGTAATCCGCCATGGCTTGCAGGACGTCGAGCGGGGCTTCGGTATCAATGAGCAGGGAGGGCGGAATCAGGTCAAGTCCGGTGAGGGGCATGTATCTTTCCATAGTGAAACTCCGATCAAGGCAAAGGTTGACTGTCCCTCAATCGTCGCCAAACGAATGGGTGACAGCTGTACGCAGGTTGGCGAACCGGGATCGGAATCCGGCAGACCCGAAGGTCTCCCGCGCACAGCTGCCATAAAGACAGCTTTGCGGGCATGCAAAAGCGACTGCATTAAAGCACAGAGCCTTTGCATTCCAATCGATCAGGTCGCCAAACCCGAATCGCCATTTGGGGCGACGGCACCGACTATAAGCCTCACGAGATCGGCAGGGTAGGTGAGGCATTCCGAACTTCATGTAGGACCAAAGTCGCCGCATTCTCGGATCTTTCACATCACTTCCCTACAAAACTAAACACGTCCCCCAAAATGTACGTTGCCCCTCGCTCATAACTCACCGAAGCTATCCTTCATCAGCCCTCACGCCGTCGAGATGGACCTCCACCCCATGCAAACTGCCACTGCCGCCCAACATCCGCTCTGGAAAACCTACCTGCTTTTCCTCGCGCCCATGGTGCTGTCGAATTTCCTGCAATCCATGTCCGGCACCGTCAACAGCATCTACATCGGCCAGATGCTCGGCACGCAGGCGCTGGCGGCGGTGTCGGGGATGTTTCCCATCGTGTTCTTCTTTATTGCCCTGGTCATTGGTTTGGGCGCGGGTGCGGGGGTTTTGATCGGACAAGCGTGGGGCGCGCGTGAGGTGCATCTGGTCAAGGCCATCGCCGGGGCGACGTTGATGTTGGGGGTGTTGATCGGCTTGGTGGCGGCGGTGGTGGGGAGTGTGTTTGCGCGGTCTTCGCTGGTGGGGTTGGGGACGCCGGCGGACGTGCTGGACGATGCGGTGGCGTATGCCCATGTGATGTTGTGGTTCATGCCGACGATGCTGGTGTTTGTGTTGTTCACGCAGTTGTTGCGCGGGGTGAGCGATACGATGTCGCCGTTGTTGGCGCTGGTGGTGTCGACCGTTATTGGCCTGGCGCTGACGCCGGCGTTGATTCGCGGGTGGTTGGGGTTGCCGCCGCTGGGGATTCAAAGTGCGGCGTTTGCCGGGTTGGCGGGTAACCTGGTGGCGATGGGGTGGCTGGCATGGCGCTTGATTCGTCGGGGCCATCCGTTGGCGCCGGACCGCGAGTTTTTTGCGTCGATGAAGCTCGATTGGGGGATTCTCGGCAAGGTGTTGCGCATCGGTTTGCCCACCGGGTTGCAGATGGTGGTGTTGTCGCTGTCGGAGCTGGTGATCCTGGCGCTGGTGAACCAGCACGGTTCCCAGGCGACGGCGGCTTATGGCGCGGTGACGCAGATCGTCAATTACGTGCAGTTCCCGGCGCTGTCGATTGCGATCACGGCGTCGATCCTTGGCGCGCAGGCGATCGGGGCAGGGCGCATCGAACGCATCGGGCCAATTCTGAAGACCGGATTGATGATCAATGTGTGCCTGACGGGCGGCTTGATCGTGCTCGGGTACGTGTTGTCGAGTTGGTTGCTGGCGTCGTTCCTCACGGAAGAAACGACGCTGAATATGGCTGAACACCTGTTGCACATCATGCTCTGGAGCCTGTTGGTGTTCGGCTTCCAGGCAATCATCGGCGGCATCATGCGCGCCAGCGGCACGGTGATGGTGCCGGTGGCGATTTCGATTGTGTGCGTGGTGGGTGTGCAACTGCCGGTGGCGTATTTGCTGGACGCGCGGTTCGGCTTGCCAGGGGTTTGGATGGCGTTTCCGGTGGCGTATCTGGGGATGCTGGCGTTGCAAACGCTGTATTACAAATTGGTGTGGCAGCATCAGAAGATTGAGCGGTTGGTGTAGCAGGGCGGCAGGGCCTGTGTATCGCTATGTAAGATCGGCGGTGAAAATACAGATCATTACAAATCCGGTACGGGGTGGATACATCGAGGTGGCACTGTTTACCCAGGTCACTTTTGCACCTTGAATCGGAGTTTTCCCATGAATAAATGGCTGCCTGCCCTGGCCCTCGGTTGTGCCATGGGCCTGTCGCTTTCCAATGTCGCCCACGCTGCCGAACCGGCCAGCCCTTCGGTGGAGCATATGACGGTTGCCTACCGCAGTATCAAGGTTGATGACCTGTCGATTTTCTATCGTGAAGCCGGGCGGCCGGATGCGCCAACTTTGTTGCTGCTGCACGGCTTTCCCAGTTCTTCGCGCATGTATGACCCGCTGCTGTCACGGTTGGCGCAGCACTACCACCTGGTGGCGCCGGACTATCCTGGGTTTGGTCACAGCGATGCCCCGGATGCGAAGTTGTTTGTTTATACCTTCGATCATCTGGCCAGTGTTATGGAGCATTTCACCGAAGCACTGGGCCTGAACAAATATGCGCTGTATGTGCAGGACTACGGCGGCCCGGTTGGATTCCGAATGATGCTCGCCCATCCCGAACGCCTGCAGGCACTGATTATCCAGAATGCGGTTGCACACGAGGATGGGCTCGGGCCGCTGTGGCAGAAACGGCGTGAGTTCTGGGCCAATCGAGCCCCGAACGAGGCGGGGTTGCGAGCGAGCTTTTTCTCGTTGGCGACCACCCGGCAGCGGCACGTCGGTGCCAATCCTGCGATAGAAGTTTTCAACCCGGATTTGTGGACCGACGAATACAACTTCCTGAATCAGCCAGGACAAGCGGATATCCAAAGTGATCTGTTCTATGACTACCGCAACAATGTGGCCAGCTATCCGAAGTGGCAAGCCTGGCTACGCGAGCACCAACCACCGACGCTGGTAGTGTGGGGCAAGTTTGATCCGTCTTTTGACGTTGCCGAAACCGAGGCCTATCGACGGGATCTCCCGGCCGCGGACATTCATGTGCTGGAGGCCGGTCATTTTGCACTGGATGAAAAACCCGGGGAAATTGCGCGGTTGGTCGGGGATTTTCTTGCCAGGCATGTAGGGAAATAACCCTCAAGCGTCACGGTTGACTGGGCTGGCCCCATCGTGAGGAGGCTCGCCTGCAGGGGATCGGCGGTACGCAGGGAGGTCTTGATGACGGCCATCATCGCACCGACAATCAGGGGTGGGGGAAGTCACCGGCAGGCGCGATCGCCTGGGGAGGTTTTCCAATGAGCCCCTTGTCCCATTCCATCCTGCAGGATCGAGCAGCCGCAGGGCGGCGGTTGGTGGAGCCGTTGCTGCATTACGCCCATCGGCCTGATGTCATCATTCTCGCCTTGCCCCGTGGCGGTGTGCCGGTGGCCTATGAAGTGGCCAGGGCGCTGGGTGTTCGCCTCGACTTGATGCTGGTGCGCAAACTCGGCGTGCCGTCCCGTCCGGAGTACGCCATGGGCGCGATTGCCAGTGGCGGCATTCAGATTCGCAATGAAGAAGCACTGCACTTTCATCCCATCGACAGGGCTGCTTTCCAGGCCGTGGTCGACCGCGAGAGCCGCGAACTGCGGCGTCGAGAGCAGGTCTATCGGGGATCGCGTGCGCCGGTGCATCTCAAGGACCAGGTGGTGATCCTGATCGACGACGGCCTGGCGACTGGCGCTTCGATGCGGGCGGCGGTGCAGGCGGTTCGATTGCAGGCGCCGTCGCGCATCGTGGTGGCCGTTCCGGTGGCGCCGGTTGAAACGGCCGAGGCGCTGCGCAGGGAAGTGGATGAACTGGTGTGCCCATTGTTTCCGGACTGGTTCACATCGATTGGGCACTGGTACGTGGATTTTTCCCAGACGTCGGACGCGGAGGTCATCGAGTTGTTGCAACGGGCGTGGGTGCAGGAGGCCGACTCGCCTGACGCCAAAGGTTGATCACCACGTCGCTTGCTCTGGTGAAGATTTGCTGTCATCGTTCGCGCTATTGGTAATTTTTCTTATTTGAGAAATTTTTTCGTATGCGCGATTTTTCCGTGGCCGGCGACGATCTTGCGCGTCGTCAGCAGACTTTCACTGAGCTCTACAGCAATCATCATTCATGGTTGCATGGCTGGCTGCGGAAAAAACTGGGCTGCTCGCAACGGGCGGCGGACCTCGCGCACGATGCCTTCATTCGGGTGCTGACCCTTGCCGAACCGCAGTCCATCAAGGAACCCCGGGCCTTTCTGGCGACGATGGCGGGGCGCTTGCTGATCGATGGCGCGCGGCGCCGACGGATCGAGCAGGCGTACCTTGAGGCGTTGGCGTTGCAGGCTCAAGACGCCGGCATGCCCGATCCGGCGGCGGTGCACGCGGCGCTTGATGCGCTGGAAAAAATTTCCGCCATGCTCGCCGGGTTGCCGACCAAGACCCGCGAAGCTTTTCTGCTTAGCCGCCTGGACGGCCTGACCTACAGCGAAATCGCCATCGAACTGAAGGTGTCGGCCAGTACCGTGAAAAATTACGTCGCGAGTGTGTTGGTGCATTGCTACAACGCCTTGTACACCGAGGATTCGCCCGCGTGACGAGCCTCGATAAACCTACCGAGAAAATGATCGTCGAGGCCGCGCACTGGCTTGCGTTGCTGCACGACGAAGCAGTCACTGATCGCGACTGCGAGGCGTTCGATGCCTGGTGCAAGGCCGACCCGCGCCACGAACTGGCGCACACACGCATGCGGGCATTGTGGTCGAGCCTGGATGAGTTGCCGGCGGCACCGGCGCGGGTTGCACTCAAGCAGGCCTTTGCGCAACCGCGTCCGAAAGCCACAACCCGTGGCGCTCAGGTGTTCGGTCTGTTGAGCGTGCTGTTCTGTGGGTGGTTCAGCCTGGAGAACTGGCCCCTGTGGTTTGCCGACCAGCGCACCGACGTGGGCGAACGGCGGGAGGTGGCGTTGGCCGACGGCAGCCGGGTGCAACTCAACAGCCATTCGGCGCTGGACGTGAAATTCGACGGCCAGCAACGGGTGGTCGAGTTGCTCACCGGGGAGATGTGGGTGGAGGTGGCCAAGGACGCCAAGCGGCCGTTCGTGGTGCGCACCGAACAAGGCACGGCGACCGCGCTGGGTACGCGTTACCTGGTTCGTCGCACGGACGATGGCGCCACCGTGGTCACGGTTCTGGAGTCGGTGGTCGCAGCCAAAGCCAATGGTGCCGAGGCGATCAAAGTCATGGCGGGGCAGCAGACGCGGCTCAAGGACGGGCAGGCGCAAGCACCACAAGCCATTGGCAACGCTGAGCCGGATGCCTGGACTCGCGGTTTGCTCAAGGTCGACGATCGGCCGGTGAGCGAGGTGCTTCAGGCCCTCGCCGGTTACCGTCGCGGACTGGTGCGTTTCGATACGCAAGCGTTGCAGGGCATGCGCGTTTCCGGGGTGTTCCGCCTCGACGATACCGACGCGGCACTGGCGACATTGGCGGACAACCTGCCGATCAAGGTGGAGTACTTCACGGATCTGTTAGTGGTGGTCAAGCCGCTGTAGTTCGCCAAAATCAATGCAGGAGCGAGCCTGCTCGCGATTGTGGAGTGTCAGCAATCATCCTTTTGGCTGACACGGCTCTCATCGCGAGCAGGCTCGCTCTTACATTTTTAATGCAAATCACTCGTATTCGTTGTCCGTTTTTTCGACATGGCCGTCATGGATAGTAACGCTCCCCATTTCACAGGACTTTCCATGTCACGCTTTGCTCGTCCCTTGCATCCCTTGGCGCTGTCGGTCGCGATGGCTTTTGTCGCGGTGCCCCTGCACGCCGCTGAACCAACATCGCCCGAAACCGCAACCAGCGCAGTGCGCAGTTTCGCCATCCCGGCCGGGGATTTGGGCCAGGCGCTGAACAGTTTCGCCGAGCAAGCCGACCTGACGCTGGCGTTCGACCCGGCGTTGACGCGCGGTAAAACCAGCGCTGGCCTGAGCGGTCAATTCAGTGCGCCGCAGGCGCTTAGCCGATTGCTGCAGGGCAGCGGCCTGAGCGCCATCGCGCTGTCGGCCACGCGTTATCGCATCGAGCCGACCCCCGAGCCAGTGGCCGGTACGCTGATGTTGGGCGCCACCGATATCAACGGTGCCTGGCAAAGTGAAAGCCCTACCGGCCCGGTGGCAGGCTACGTCGCAACCCGCGCGTTGTCAGGGACCAAAACCGACACGGCGTTGATCGAGACACCGCAATCGATTTCCGTGGTGACCAAGGATCAAATGCGCGCGCAAGGCGCCGAGAGCCTCAATCAGATTTTGCGCTACACCGCTGCGGTGGTGCCGGAAACCCGCGGCTCCACGGCTTCGCGTCTGGATCAGATGACCATTCGTGGCTTCTCCCCGGCCACTTATCTGGACGGCTTGCGCATGCCCGGCAGCCGGGATGCTTCACCGCAAAAGGATGCCTTCGATCTGGAGCGGGTAGAGGTGCTGCGCGGTCCTTCTTCGGTGCTCTATGGGCAGGCCAGCCCCAGCGGCGTGCTCAACATGGTGAGCAAGCGTCCGCTGGATACGCCGTTCCACGAGATCGGCATCGAGTACGGCACCTTCAACAAAAAACGTACGACCTTCGACACCACGGGCCCGCTGGATGATCAGGGCGTTTACTCCTATCGCGTTGCCGGCCTGTACGACGAGGCCGACGGCCAGCTCGAACACACTGAGACCCAGCGTCAGGCGCTGTCGTCGGCTTTCACCTGGCGTCCAAGCGATGACACTTCGCTGACGTTGCTCGGGCACTTCCAGAAAGATCCGAAAGCCGCCTCGTACGGCTCGGTGCCGGCCTGGGGCTCGGTGTTGCACAGCCCGTTGGGGCGCAGCATCGACGTCGATTTCTACGACGGTGAAGAGGATTTCGAGAAGAGTGACCGGGAGTATTTCTCTCTTGGCTACCTGTTCGAACACCACATCAACGACGTGTGGACCGTGCGCCAGAATCTGCGTTACCTGCAAAGCGAAGGCGATTACCGCAGCATCTACAACAGCAATCTGCGGGCCGATTACCGTACGTCCAATCGCTCGACCATTGCCACAGATGTGAACCTCGATTCCTGGACCGTGGACAACCAGTTGCAGGCCAGATTCGACACCGGCGCGGTGCAGCACACGGTGCTGTTCGGCGCCGATTACCAGAACACCAGCACCCACACCAAGTCCGGTTTCGGCACCGGGCCGACCCTGGATATTTTTGACCCGGTGTACGGTGCGCCAGTCACCACACCGGCGTTCACCTCTGACGCCACGCAACGCAACGAGCAAAAAGGCCTGTACCTGCAAGAGCAATTGAAGTGGGACAAATGGGTGTTGCTGTTGGGCGGTCGCTACGACTGGGCCGACAATAACAACAGCACCACCAACCTGCGTACCAACGCCAAGACCAAGACCTCGCTGCAAAGCGAAGCCTTCACCGGTCGCCTGGGCGTGGTGTACCTGTTCGACAATGGCATCTCGCCATATGCCAGCTACTCGGAATCGTTCGAGCCGCAATCAGGCACCGGCTACGGCGGTTCGGTGTTCGAACCCACCGAAGGCAAGCAGTACGAAGTGGGCATCAAGTACCAGCCGCCGGGCAGCAACAGTTTCATCACCGCTTCGGTCTTCGACCTGCGCCAGAGCAACGTGCCGACACTTGACCCGGACCCGACCCACATCTGCGGAACCGGTCGCTGTCAGGAACAGACCGGTGAAGTGCGCTCCCGTGGTTTCGAACTCGAAGGCAAGGCCAGCCTCAACGACAACCTGGACATCACGGCCGCCTACGCCTATCTGGATAACCGGATTACCCAGTCCAACAGTACCGTCAGCTACGCACCGTTGACCGACATCGCCGTCGGCCCGGCCGTGCCCGCCAAAGGCACCACTACCTATGGCGTACCGCGTCACACGGCTTCGGCCTGGGCTGATTACACCTTCCACGATGGCGTCGCCAAAGGTTTCGGCGTCGGCGCCGGTGCCCGTTACGTCGGTTCATCCTGGGGTGACACGGCCAACACGTTGAAGGTGCCGGGCTACACGCTGTTCGATGCTTCGTTGCACTACGACATCCCGCACCTCAACAGCCTCAAGGACAATCTGCGCCTGGCCTTGAACGCCAGTAACCTTGCCAACAAAGAGTATGTGGCTTCCTGCTATTCCTACTCCTGGTGCTGGTATGGGGCACAACGCACAGTGCAGGCGAGCGCGACTTATCAGTGGTAGGCATCAATGTGACATTCTGAAACGGGCTGCCTTTGAGGCAGCCCGTTTTTTGCGGTGGCATAAACGGTGGTTCTTTGCTTTAGTCCACCTACTGTCAGCTTACCCGCACCCCGGAAAGTCCCATGAGCTCTCGAGCATCACGTTTTATTGCATTGGCCTCCGTGCTTTTGTTCGGTGCGTTTCCTTGCGCCCATGCAGTCGAATACACCGACGTGAATCCCACGGCCAGTACCCTCAGTTTCACTTACAACCAAATGGGGTCACGGGTGTATGGCACCTTCAGCAAGTTCGTCGGGGTCCTCGATTTCGATACAACTCATCCCCAGGATGCACATGCGAAGTTGACCATTGACCTCGACAGTATTGAAGTGGATGACAGTGATGCCAGGACTGAACTTCCAAAGCCTGCCTGGTTCGACACGGCGACTTATCCGAAGGCAATCTTTGAGTCGACTCGGGTCAAAGACCTCGGCAGCAACCGTTATTTGATCGCCGGCAGACTTACTCTACGGGGGCTCACTCGAGAGGTGGAAGTGCCGGTGCTGCTGAAAGCGGAAAGTGCCGTTGGCATTTTTGATGGCGAGTTAACGCTCAAACGCAGTGACTTCAAGATCGGTGCGGGTGAATGGGCAGACAGCGTTGTTTCCAATGACATTTACATTCGTTTCCGGATAGTTGCCCCCGAGCGCTGAAGTGGGGTGAGTTTCACCAAACGTGGGAGGTCTTGCCAAAGCGTGTCGGCCTGGAAGAAAATGAGAGTCATTATCAAATAAATCTGTATCGGGCCTTTTTCATGTCCTCCGCCGACCACTCGCTGCAACACGCCGTGCATACGCTTTATGAGGATCACCACAGTTGGTTGTGTGGCTGGTTGCGCAAGCGGCTCGGCTGCAACCACAGCGCGGCAGATCTGGCCCAGGACACCTTCATTCGTGTGCTCACCCAACGCAAGACCCAGGAGCTACGCGAGCCGCGCGCCTACCTGAGCACCATCGCCCGTAGCCTGATGATCGACATGTTCCGTCGCCGGGCGCTGGAGCAGGCATATCTTGAAACCCTGGCCAACATCCCGGAGCCGGTGGCGGTTTCCCCGGAAACCCGTTCGCTGATCATCGAAACCCTGATGGAAATCGACCGTTTGCTCGACGGTCTGGGTGAGCGCACTCGAGAGATTTTCCTGCTGGCCCAGCTCGATGGCCTGAGCTATGTCGAGATCGGTCGACGTCTTAATGTCTCGGTGACCACGGTGAAGAAACACGCAGTCCGCGCCCTGACGCATTGCCTGTTGCTGATCGAGGACTGAACCGTGGCCCGTGCACAACCGCTGGATTTCGCCACCCTCGAAGCCGCTGCGCGCTGGTATGTCGACTTGCGCGGCGAGGGGCCGGACGATGGCTTGCGCGAAGCGCATCGGCGCTGGCTCGAGCGTGATCCTCGTCATGTGCAGGCGTGGGAGCGCCTCGCACGATTGCAGGACAAGCTCGGGCAGCTATCTCCCGCTGTCGCTCGCCCGACCCTGGCCAGCGCCCGGGCCAAACGCCGGGACGTGCTCAAGGTGTTGTCGATTCTGTTGATGGCGGGCGGCGCCGGGACACTGGCCTGGAATACCACGCCGCTGCCAACCTTGATGGCCGACCAGCGCACCGGTACCGGTGAACGTCGTCGGGTGCAACTGGACGATGGCAGCCAGTTGCAACTCAACACGGCGACGGCCGTGGACATCCGCTACAGCGCCCACTTGCGTGAAGTCCGTTTGCTGCAAGGCGAAATCCAGATCGAGACAGCGCGTGACGCATCGGCGCGGCCTTTTGTGGTTCATACCGCCGAAGGCAGCATCCGCGCACTGGGCACCCGTTTTGTCGTGCGGCATGACACAGCGCAAACACTGGTCAGTGTGCAGGAACATGCGGTCGAAGTGCGCAGCGCGGTTTTGTCCGGCCCGGCGGTACGCGTCGACGCCGGTCAGCAGGTGAGCTTTCGCCGCGATGCCGTCGACGCCGTGCAGCGAGCTAGCGCGCAATCCGATGCCTGGACCCGCGACATGCTGGTCGTCAATGACTGGCGCCTGGAAGACTTCGTCCGCGAACTGCAGCGCTATCGTCCGGGCCACTTGGGATGTGATCCGGCGGTGGCGGCACTGCGTATCTCTGGCGCTTTTCATCTGACCAGTACCGATACCATTCTGGACAACCTGACGTCGACCTTGCCCGTGCGCATTCGCCGGTTCAGCCGTTACTGGGCCAGTGTGGAGCCGGTCTGAGTGATTAACCGAAAAAAACTTGCCGGAGGGGTTATTGATTTTGATTCTCGTTCGACTTGGTAGTTAGAGGCGCATTTAGACGCTGCCATTGACTGCCACACGGGCGAAAGGAAACTGCATGACCCCTCGCAATTCCCCATTGAGCATTTCTGCAATTGAGCCAATTGTCAGACCCTTGAGTCGCGCCGTGCATGCCGCATTGCTCGGTATGGCGCTGGTCGTCCCGTTGGGCATGGCGATCGTGGCACAACCAGCGTGGGCGCAAACCAGCACTGAAGCCGAATTCGATATCCCGCCAGGTCCGCTGGGCGCGGCATTGACCCAGTTTGCCGGCACCGCCGGGGTGACCGTGTCGTTCGAGCCGGCCTCTGCCACTGGTCAGAGCACCGCGGGGCTGCAAGGGCGTTATTCGGTGGAGGCGGGGCTGAGTCAGTTGCTCGTCGGGAGCAAATTGCAGGCTGTGCGTCACGACAACGGCAGCTATTCGCTATTGCCGTTGGTGGGTGATGGCGCGGCGCTGCAACTGGGGGCCACCAGCATTTCCGGCGCTGTGGTGGAGTCCGCTTACGGCCCAGTGGACGGCTTCGTCGCGACCCGCAGTGCCACGGGCACCAAGACGGACACGCCGATTCTGGAAATCCCGCAGACCATCAACGTGGTCACCGCCGACCAGGTCGAAGCCCAGGGCGCCCGCAACCTGACCCAGGCATTGCGCTACACGCCGGGGGTGAACACGGGCGGTTACACCGACCGCAACTCGATTGCCGATGAAATCACCAGCCGGGGTTTCGCACCGACGCCGCTGTACTTCGATGGTGCATACATCCCTTACGCCGGCAGCCTCGGCGGCGCGCCGCAGATCGATCCCTATACCCTGGAGCGCATCGAAGTGCTCAAGGGGCCGTCGTCGGTACTCTATGGGCAGAACCAGCCCGGCGGGCTGATCAACATGGTCTCCAAGCGTCCGACCACCGAGCAGCGCAGCCAGATCAAACTGGGGGCGGGCAGTTACGACCGGGTCAACGGTGCCTTCGACACCAGCGGCCCGATCGACGAACAGAAACAGTTCACCTATCGCCTGATTGGCGTCGCCAACAAGGGTGGCGAACAAGTCGAGCACAACAGCAGTGAACGCATGCTGCTGGCGCCGAGCCTGACCTGGGCGCCAACCGAGGACACCTTCCTGACGGTGCTGGCGCAGGTCCAGCGCGATGACGGCGTGCCCGATTATCAGTCGCTGCCACGGATCGGTTCGCTCAACCGCGGCCCTGACGGCGAGAAAATCAATCGCGACTTTTTCTCCGGTGACACTGACTTCAACGATTACAAACGTGACCAGTACATCTTCGGATATGACTTCAGCCACAACTTCAGCGAAGACCTGAAATACCGCTCCACGGCGCGTTACACCGACGTGCGCGACCGCTACAAGGGCTTTTACCTGCGCAGTTTCGTCACTGATGCCGGCGTGACCGATTACACCCGGGCCAACCGCGCCAAGGTCGACTGGCACCAGCACAACATCGCTTGGACCGTCGATAACAACCTCGAATACACATTCAACACCGGTGCCCTGGAGCACACTACGCTGGCGGGGGTGGACTATCGGCATTTCACCCGCAAGTACGACGGCTACAACGCCAACAACGTGTTGCCGGTCAACCTGTATGGCAAGAACAACTACGACACCAGCAGCGTGACGCCAACGCTCACCACCCAATGGGACAACACCTTGCGCCAGACGGGTGTGTATCTGCAGGACCAGATCAAACTGGACCAGTGGATCCTGACCATCGGTGGCCGCCAGGACTGGGCGGAAATCGACAACAAGGATTTGCTGGCGTCGACCCGTGAATCCAAACGCGACAACAAGTTCACCGGGCGTGTCGGCCTGACCTATGTCACTGATTTCGGCCTGGCGCCCTATGTCAGCTATTCCGAGTCGTTCCTGCCGACAATAGGCACCGGGGCGCCTGAGCGTGGCGGCAAGGCCTTTGAGCCGACCGAGGGTCAGCAATACGAAGTGGGTGTGAAGTACCAGCCGTTCGAGCAGACCCTGATCACCGCATCGGTGTATGAGATCAAACAGAAGAACGTGCTGACCGGCGATGATGACTATCCGGAGTACATGTCCCAGGGCGGAGAGATGCGTTCGCGCGGCGTCGAACTGGAAGTCAAATCCAGCGTCGACAACGTCGATATCCTGGCCGCCGCCAGCTACATGGACTCGTTCTACACCAAGGACACCTGGGGCAACGAAGGCCACCGCAACGAAGCCCAATCGCCGGTTTCAGCGTCGATGTGGATCGACTATCACTTCACCCAGGCCACCCTCAATGGCCTGACCTTTGGCGCCGGCGCGCGCTACACCGGACGCAAGCCGGGGGATGCGGCCAACTCGTTCGACGTACCGTCCTGGGTCGTCTATGACGCTACCGTCAGCTATGACATGGGCAAACTCGACCCAAGCCTGCGTGGTTTGCAAACTCGCCTGAACGTGCAGAACATCTTCGACCGCGAGTACGTGTCGGACTGCAACTACTCGTTCGGTTGCTATTACGGGCAGGAGCGGGTGGCGTCGGTGGAGATGACTTACGACTTCTGATGTTCTTCGCTGCAACTGACTGTGGGAGTGTAGGAGCCGGCTTGCTGGCGATGGCGGTGTATCAGTCAACACAGATGTTGAATGTCAAGCCGCTATCGCCAGCAAGCCGGCTCCTACAGGAAAGGTGACCGCTGCGTTATTGTAAAAATGCAGCGCTCAAATCATCGGCGGCAGTTTGTCGAGCATCTTGTCGAGGGTGATCGGGTAGTCCCGGACGCGAATCCCCGTCGCGTTGTACACCGCATTGGCGATGGCTGCGCTGACTCCGCAGATGCCCAGTTCACCCACGCCCTTGGCTTTCATCGGCGATGAAACCGGATCGTCCTCCTCGAGGAAAATCACTTCCTGATGCGGGATGTCGGCGTGCACCGGCACTTCGTATCCGGCCAGGTCATGGTTGACGAAAAAGCCCAGGCGCTTGTCGACCGCCAGTTCTTCCATCAATGCCGCACCGACGCCCATGGTCATCGCACCGATCACCTGGCTGCGTGCCGAAGTCGGGTTGAGGATGCGCCCGGCAGCACAGACCGCGAGCATTCTCCGCACGCGGGTTTCGCCGGTGGCACTGTCGACGGCGACTTCAACGAAGTGCGCGCCGAACGTCGACTGCTGGAATATTTTACTCAGCTCGGCAAACTCGATCGAATCCTCGGCCACCAGTTCTCCGCCTCGCGCGGCCTCTTGAAGCGGCACACGTCTATCGCCGGTACTGACTTCGCCATCGGCGAATGTCGCCTCGTCCGGTTTCATGCCCAGGCGTTGCGCAACGGCTGCGCGAAGTTTTACGCACGCCGCGTAGACCCCTGACGTCGAACAGTTGCCACCGAACTGGCCACCGGACCCGGCCGACACCGGAAAGCTCGAATCGCCGAGGCGCACCAGCACTTTGTCGAGGGTGACACCCATCATTTCTGCCGCGGTCTGGGCAATGATCGTGTAGCTGCCGGTGCCGATATCGGTCATGTCGGTTTCGACGGTGACGATGCCTTGATCATTCAGGCGAACCCGGGCTCCGGACTTCACCAGCAGGTTGTTGCGAAAGGCGACGGCCATGCCCTGGCCGATCAACCAACGGCCCTCGCGTTGCGCGCCCGGCTGCGCCTGACGACTGCTCCAGCCGAAACGCTCGGTCCCCGTACGCAGGCATTCGATCAAGCGGCGCTGCGAGAAGGACCGTTGCGTGTTCACCGGGTCGACCTGGGTATCATTGAAAATGCGAAACTCGACCGGGTCGATCTTGAGCTTTTCCGCCATTTCGTCCATGGCGATTTCCAACGCCATCATTCCCGGCGCTTCGCCGGGTGCGCGCATGGCGTTGCCCTCCGGCAGGTTGAGGGTCGACAAACGCATGGACACCCGGCGGTTTTCCCCGGCATACAGCAATTGACTCGGCTGCGAAGCGCGCTCGACCTTGCCGCCCGGCAAGTCACCGGACCAGCCTTCGTGGGCCATGGCGGTGATCTTGCCGTCAGCTGTGGCGCCAATGCGGATGCGCTGAATGGTGGCGGGGCGGTGTGTGGAATTGTTGAACATCAGTGGCCGCGCGAGCGCGACTTTCACCGGCCGGCCGGCCAGTCGCGCACCGAGCGCCGCCAACACCGCGTCGCAGCGGATAAACAGCTTGCCGCCGAAACCGCCGCCGATGTACGGCGAGATCAACCGTACATTTTTTTTCGGTATGCCGAGGGTGGTGGCCAGATCGGTCACGGACCAGTCAATCATCTGATTGGAGGTCCATACGGTCAGTTTGTCGCCGTCCCACGCAGCCATCGAGGCGAAAGGTTCCATCATGGCGTGGGCCTGATCGGGGGTGGTGTAAGTGGCGTCCAGTTGCACCGGCGCGGCGGCGAAAGCCCCCTCGAAATCGCCATGCACGGTATCGGGCATTTCCTTGGTCTGTTTGGCCGAATCGCGGGTTGCCGCAAGATCGAACACGCCCTTGGCTCGCACATAGTCGACCTTGACCAATTCGGCGGCAGCCCGGGCCTGTTCGAAGGTCTGCGCCACGACCAACGCGACGGCCTGGTGGTAGTGCTCGATTTCAGGCCCACCGAGTAATTTGGCAGTGTTGTATTTGCCTTTGCCGAGCTTGCCGGCGTTGGCCGCCGTGACAATGGCCAACACTCCCGGCGCCGCTTGGGCAACCTCGAGGTCCATCGAGGCGATACGGCCCTTGGCGATGGCCGAACCGACCACCACGCCATACGCCTGATTCGGCACGGCGGTGTGATGCTCGTAGGCGTAGGGTGCCTGGCCAGTGGTTTTCAGTGGGCCTTCGATGCGCGTAGTGGCTTTGCCGATGACCTTCATCTGGTCGATCGGGTTGCTGGTGGCGGGCGTGTCGAATTTCATGCGTGCTCCTTCGCTTGGGCCATCACCGCAGCGAGCGTGCGCTCGACCAGGGTCAGCTTGAAGGCGTTTTCGTGGGTGGGTGTGGCGCCGGCGAGCAGCTTTTCGGTGAATGCTTTCGCGCCTTGGGGCATGACCGACTCCGCGCTCTCGACACGCCACGGCTTGTGCGCCACGCCACCCAGGGCGACGCGTCCGCTGCCGTTGCTCTGGATGATCGCGCCAACAGAAACGAGCGCAAACGCGTAGGACGACCGGTCCCTTACCTTGTGATAAATGTGGGTGCCGCCGATCGGCGCTGGCAGGGTGACAGCGGTGATCAATTCATTGGCCATCAGCGTGGTTTCGATGTTCGGTGTGGTGCCGGGCAATCGATGCAAATCGGCCAGGGGAATGACGCGGATAGTGCCGTCGGGTCTCACCGTCTCGACCTCGGCATCGAGCGCGCGCATGGCCACGGCCATGTCGCTGGGATGGGTGGCGATGCAGGCCTTGCTGACACCAATGATGCCCAGTTGCCGGCTGAAGCCGTCGATGGCCGCGCAGCCGCTGCCGGGCTGGCGCTTGTTGCAGGCCTGATGCGTGTCGTAGAAGTACGGACAGCGTGTGCGTTGCAACAGGTTGCCGCCAGTGGTGGCGACATTGCGCAGTTGCCCCGAAGCGCCGGCGAGCAGGGCGCGGGCAAGCAAGCCGTAATCTTCGCGCACCCGCGGATGGGCGGCGAGATCGGTGTTCCTCACCAGTGCTCCGATGCGCAAGCCACCCTCTGCCGTGACTTCGATGCGGTCGAGGCCGACATCGTTGACATCGATCAGATGCGTGGGGGTTTCGATGTCCAGTTTCATCAGATCCAGCAGATTGGTGCCACCGGCGATGAACCGCGCGTTACTGACCTGGGCTGCCAGCAATGCCGCTTGAGCCGGGGATTTGGCGCGCAAGTAGGTAAAGGGTCTCATGCGCTGGCCTCCGCGACTTCCGTGATCGCCTCGATGATGTTGGAGTACGCCCCGCAGCGACAGATGTTGCCGCTCATGCGTTCCTGGATTTCACTGGCGATCAGCTGGGGTGGTTTGGTGAGGCTGGGGCTGGCGTGACTGGGAATGCCGTCACGAATTTCTCCCAGCACCGCGACGGCGGAACAGATCTGCCCCGGCGTGCAGTATCCGCATTGGTAGCCGTCGTGCTTGATGAACGCGGCTTGCATGGGGTGCAGCTTTTGCGGCGTGCCGAGGCCTTCGATGGTGGTGATCTTCGAGCCTTCGTGCATGACAGCCAATGTCAGGCACGAATTGATCCGCCGGCCATCGGCGATCACCGTGCAGGCGCCACATTGGCCGTGGTCGCAGCCTTTTTTGCTGCCGGTCAGATGCAGGTTTTCCCGCAGGGCATCGAGCAGGGTCGTACGGGTGTCCAGGTCGAGGTTGCGTTGTTGGTCATTGACCCAGAACTTCACGGAGGCTTTGACCGGCCGCGCGGCATTGGCGGCGGATGCCTGCGCAGAAATGAACGGCGGCAGTGCCACGCTCGCCGCCGTCACTGCACCCACAATCAGAAATGTACGTCGGGAAATCGTCATCAGGTCTATTCCTTTGCGTAATTTGCGAGTGCAGTGCACTGCGGTACTTTTGCAGTTCACATCAACAAGAGTGACCATCGGATTCAGGAAAAGGTTTATGCGGTTTTCGGCTATAGACTCATGCGCTTAGTTCATGAATCCAGAAATGGCGCGGAACGGGTTAAGATGTCCACCCGCATCGAACGCTGCACACCGCCCCGGAGCCACCCCCCGCAATGCCCCAGATCACGCACTTCAAAACGTCGTGCCCCGAGCACATCAACAGCCAAATCCTGCAGATGGTGGTCGACAACCTGACCGACATCAGCATGGTCGCGATACCGCCGAGCAACCTGCTGTACAACGTCTATCAGTACGCGATCGGCTACGAGGTGCACCTGTATCTGGAAGCGTTGAACGGCGCGAAGGGCATTGATGTGGAGTTGATCGTCGCCACCGATCTTGACGATCCAGACCAAGTCATCGGCTTCTTGCTGTACTTGCCGGTCAAGGATGATCCCGACGCCTGCAGCGTGGCGTACATGGCGGTCCAGGCCGAACATCGGCGCCAGGGCATTGCGCGCCGGATGCTGCGGGAAATGGTCGGCCGTTATCCGCACGCCGAACTGACCTGCGCGGTGGCCAAGGTGCCGTACTTCGAAGCGATGGGTTTTCAGGTGATAGGCGTGCGCGCGACCCAGGTACTGATGAACACCCGTGACCATGGCAGCGACGGCTTGATGGCGCTGCTGGATGTGGCACCGATCTACAGCTCGCTGGAGGTGCGGCAGATTCATACGTATTTGCTGCAAAAACACGGCAAGCGGGCGATGGTCGATGCGGAAAAACAGCGCGACCGGCATCTGGATCAGCTGACGTTCAAGGCCAATGCGTTCGTGCGTGAGCGGTTGGGCGACGACGCAGTGCCTGCCAGCGGTCCACGGCTTCGCCTGGTCTGATCGAGCTCTCCAGGCATGACATAGCACTCTGTGGGAGCTGGCTTGCCAGCGATGGCGTCCTGACGGCCGACCAATCTCTGCCAGTTGCACTCCAACACCTGTAGGAGCACGGCTTGCCGGCGATGGCGTCCTTGAGATCGCCATCGCGAGCAAGCTTTGCTCCTACAGGGGATCTTTATTGGTCAAAAATCCCGATCACACCGGGATCCACAGTGGGAGCTGGCTTGCCAGCGATGACTGAGTATCGGCCGACACATTCATTGACTGACTCACCGCCATCGCTGGCAAGCCAGCTCCCACAGGGTAAAGTGGTGATTCTGGAGGTAAAAAAAGAGCCTCAAAGCTCTTTGATGGGGAGGAAGTAGAGCCATTGAGGCTCAAGATGCGCATGAAGCAAGCAGTGAGCTTGTAGGGGTTCAGTGCACTCACCGCTTACGCAACGGCTTGTTGAGCAAACAAGCGGCTGCGTAAGTTCATCCTAGAAAGACCAAGTGTTTCACTCAAGTACCACTAGTCGCGTCCCCCGGCCACCCGGCCCGACGCAGTGCTTGCAGCAACGTTTCGGCATCCAGCCCCGGCACCGCGTGACCATTGCCTTCGGCGGTTTCGGCGGCCAGTACGGCATTGATGATGGCTTCTTCCACGGCTTCGGTCGCGGCCAGGAACAGCTCGCTGATGTGGTCGTTGTTGACCATGCACAGACCATCAGTGGTGGCGGCTTTTTTACGCTCGTACGCCGCCGGGGGCACGTGCTGGTTGCCGGTGGCGAAGGCGATGAAGATGTCGCCACTGTGGTCTTCATTGCCGCCGCCGGTGCGGGCAAGGCCGAGGCTGGCACGCTGCGCCAGCCGAGTGCACTGGTGCGGCAGCAACGGCGCATCGGTGGCCAGGCAGACGACGATAGAACCCATGCCCGGATGCGGCAACGCGGCCTTGAGAAACGGCGAGTCGACCTGATCCATGTAGCGCCCGACCGGGTAGCCATCGACGCGCAATTCCTGCCGGATGCCGTGGTTGGCCTGCACGATGGCACCCACCGTCCAGCCACCCTGGGCATCGCTCAGGCGCCGCGAGGCGGTGCCGATGCCCCCCTTGAATTCGTGGCAGATCATGCCGCTGCCACCGCCGACATTGCCTTCTGTCACAGGGCCGCTCTTGGCACTGCGCACGGCTTCGGCGACGTGCTCGGGTTTCACGTGAAAGCCGTTGATGTCGTTGAGCAAACCGTCATAGGTTTCCAGCACCACCGGCATGTTCCAGTAGAGCCTGCCGTCGTCCGGTTGCTGCTCACGGTCCACGGCGATCAGCGCATCGCGCACCACGCCCAGGCTATGGGTGTTGGTGAAGGCGATCGGGCTGGTCAGCAAACCGGCCTCGCGGATCCATTCAAGCCCCGTGGCGTCGCCATTGCCATTGAGCACATGGACCCCGGCGAAACACGGTTGCTGGCTGGTGGAACCGGCACGCGGTTCAATCACGGTTACCCCGGTGAGGATGTCGCGACCCTTGGCGGTGCGTCCTCGCACATTGCTGTGGCCGACCCGTACACCGGGCACGTCGGTAATGGCGTTGAGCGGGCCGGGTTGCAGTTGGCCGAATCGAATGTTCAGGTCGCGGGCACGTGGTTTCATCGGTTTTCTCATCTTCAGAAGTCGCGGGTGGAAAGGTGGGGCGTGGGTTATTGACCGTTCTTGACCTTGCTCCAGATCCGCGTCCGTACCCGTTCGGTAGCCGGCGGCAAAGGTTGCAGAGTGAACAAAGTGGCCAGGGCTGCGGCTGACGGGTAGACCGCAGGGTTGTTGCGGGTCGCCTCAGCCACCAGCGCCGTGGCATTGCGGTTGCCATTGGGGTAGTTGAGGTGATTGCTGACCGGGGCGATGACCTCGGCGCGTATCAGGTAATCGATGAAAGCCAACCCTTGTTGTGGATGCGGCGCGTCCTTGAGCAACACCAGCGTGTCGAACCACACCGGCGCGCCTTCCTTGGGCAAGCTGTAGGCGATCTTCACGCCGTTGCCGGCTTGCTCGGCGGTCGCCTTGGCTTCCAGCATCGCGCCGGACCAACCGACCGCAACACAGATGTTGCCGTTGGACAGATCACTGATGAATTTCGACGAATTGAAGTAGGCGATATGCGGGCGCAGTTTGAGCAGCAACGCTTCGGCCTTCTTGTAATCCTCGGGGTTGGTGCTGTTGGGCGGCAGGCCAAGGTAGTGCAGGGCGACCGGGAGCATTTCCGACGGCGAGTCGAGCATCGCCACGCCGCATTCGCCGAGTTTGGCCAGGTTTTCTTCCTTGAACACCAGGTCCCAGGAATCCACCGGCGCTTTGTCGCCAAGTACCGCCCGCACTTTGTCGATGTTGTAGCCGATGCCGTTGGTGCCCCACAGATACGGCACGGCGTACTGGTTACCCGGATCGTTGTGGGCCAGTTTCGCCAGCAGGTCGCTGTCCATGTTCTTGAAATCAGGCATATCAGCGCGGGGCAGCGGCGCCAGGGCACCGGCCTTGATCAGCGTTGGCAGGCTGAAGTTGCTGGCCACCACCACGTCGTAGCCACTGCGGCTGGTCAACAGTTTGCCTTCGAGCACTTCGGCGCTGTCGAAGGTGTCGTAGACGGGCTGGATACCGGTGTCACGCTTGAAGTCATGCAGGGTGTTCGGGCCGATGTAGTCATACCAGTTGTAGACGTGAACGGTTGGGGCCTCGGCCGCCACCGCCGACAGCGAAACCGCCAGACAGGCGCCAAACCCCAGATTGAAATACGAGCGATGACCACTCATGATGCGGCACTCCTGGCCTGCTGCGGCCGGTGATGTTCAGGAGCTTGCAGGGTATCGACGGGGCTGGCCGTTACCCATTCCCATCATGGGTTACTCGAAAGGGGTAGGGCGTGGACGCGTTGTTGAAAGAGTTGCCGCTGCACCAAGGGCTGGCGCGCGTGTTTGCCACGTTGGGCGAGGAAGGGTTCTGGCGTGCGCTGGTCGACACCCTGCGCCTGCTGGTGCCGCTGGACAACGCCCTGGTCGCGGTGATGAGGCCGGGTCGGGTACCGCGCCTGCTCATTGATTTCGACGCCAAAGGCAGCGGCGAGGAGCACGAAGACCTGGCAGATTACAGCGCCGGCATGTACTTGCTCGACCCGTTCTATCAAGCGGCCTGTGCCGGCATTGCCGACGGCTTGCACAGCCTCGAATCGGTGGCCCCGGACCAGTTCCAACACAGCGAGTATTACTTGAGCTACTTCCGCTCGGTGGTCGGCGGCGACGAGTTGCAGTTCATGGTCAACGTCGATGGCGCGGTGCTGGGCCTTTCTCTCGGGCGCTCGACACGCTTCAGCCTCGAAGAGCAGGGCCGTCTGTTGTGCGTGCGCGACTGGGTGCTGGCCGCCATGCGCCGACACCTGCGATTGCTGCCGCCGGAAGGACCAGTCGCCGAGGCCGTGGCCGGAGATCTGGCAACGCTGCTCGATCGCTTCGATGCGCGCCTGTCAGTGCGCGAGATCGAAACCGCGCGGCTGATCCTCCAGGGCTTCTCCAGCAAGGCCATCGCCCAGCAGATGGGCATTTCACCCGAGACAGTGAAGGTGCATCGGCGCAACCTTTATCACAAGCTCAATGTGAACGGGCATGGGGAGTTGTTCGCTTTGGTGCTAAATCCGCGATAGCGATTTACACGCGCTTACCTGTTACTTTTTACAGTATCGATCTAATCAAAAAAGGCTCAGTCTTTCCTCGACCAGTGCGAAGGACTTTCGATGCCGTGAACGCTCATCACCACTTCGCCACGCCGACCCTGTCGGTCATCGATCCGCGCACGCTGGCAATCCGCAGCGTGGGTTTTTGCCGTCATCCCGACAGCCCAGTCAGCGATCCACGTATCACCCGGCAACGCTTCGATGTAGCGGGGCGCTTGGTTGAATCATGGGACCCGCGTTTGTGGGACGCGGCGCCAAAGCCGAACCTGGCGACGATCTATGGTTTGAGCGGTCGGCCATTGCTGGCGGACAGCGTCGATGCGGGTTGGCAGTTGAGCTTGTTGGATCAGGGTGGTTCACTCTGTTCATTCTGGGATGCACGGGGCAGTCAGCGTCACACTGAGTTTGATGATCAGCGACGCCCGATTTGCGTCACTGAGCAAACTGCCGGCGACGATTCGCGTGTGGTGGAACGCTTGAGCTATGGCGGCGCAGAGCTCGGGTACGCCGTGCAAAACCAGTGCGGTCAGTTGATTCGCCATGACCATCCGGCAGGCACACAACGGTTGGCGGGCTACGGGCTTGCCGGTGCAGTGCTGATTGAAGAGCAACGCTTGCTCCTTGAACTGGAACCCCCCGACTGGCCGTTGGAGCTTGATGCCCGGGACGAATATCTGGAAGCGCAATCGTTCATCACTCGTCAGGCTTTCAATCCGGCAGGTGAACTCAAGCGACAGGTCGATGCGATGGGCAACGTTCGCAGTTTTACTTACGACGTGGCAGGCCAGTTGAGTGAGGTCTGGTTGCAAATGGCCGGCGAAGCGAGTGCAGCGCAATGTCTGGTCAGTGGCATCCGCTACAACGCCCAGGATCAGGTCGAAAGCGAAATCGCCGGTAACGGGGTGGTGACTCACGTCGAGTACGCGGCCGATGATGGACGGTTGGTCAGGTTGGTGGCGGGGATCGCCAATCAAAAACCGCTGCAGGACCTGAACTATCGCCACGATGCGGGAAACAATATTGTCGAACTGGAAGACAGATCCCGGCCGGTGAGCCATTTCAACAGTCAGCGTATCGAGCCGATCAGTCGCTACCGTTACGATACTCTGTATCAACTGGTCGAAGCCCGAGGCTGGGAAGTCAGCCAGCCCAGCCATGGACCTGCGTTGCCAGCGCTGTTGCCTACACCACTGGATCCCACTCAACGACGCAACTACTGCCAGCGTTTCGACTACGACCGCGGCGGCAACTTGATCACCCGCCACCACAGCGACGCCCCCGGGTTCTCGATGTTTACCTCGGCGCGCAGCAACCGCAGTATCGCGCAACGGGACGACGGTTCATTGCCGGGCGAGCCGGACATCGCTTTGGGTTTCGATGCCGGTGGTAATCAACATGAGCTGCAACGCGGCCAGGCGATGGTTTGGGGCAGTCGCAACCAACTGAGCCGCGTGACGTTGGTCAAACGCGAAGCCGAACCTGATGACTACGAATGCTACGACTATGACCGCCCGGGTCATCGTGTGCGCAAAACCGGATTCGCGCGCCGCAGTGGCCGCACCCAGCGCTGCGAGGCGCGTTACCTTCCCGGCCTGGAAATCCACCGCCAAGCCGAGGGTGAAGAGCATCACGTGATCAGCGTCGAAGCTGGACGCAGCAATGTACGGGTGCTGCACTGGCCCGAAGGCGCGCACAGAGACCAGTTGCGATACAGCGTCAGCGATCACCTCGGCTCCAGCACTTTGGAGCTGGATGAACAGGCAGGATTGCTGACCCAGGAACACTATTACCCCTTTGGCGGTACGGCGTGCTGGGCGGGGAGAAGTGCGCTAGTGGCGAAGTACAAGACTATTCGTTATTCGGGCAAGGAGCGGGATGCGACAGGGTTGTATTACTACGGGCATCGGTATTACGCCCCGTGGTTGCAGCGGTGGCTAAGTCCGGATCCAGCGGGGACGGTGGATGGCCTCAATGTTTATAAGATAGTCGGAAATAATCCTCTCGGCTTTTACGACTGGCAAGGCACGATAAAAATTCCGGTGGGCATTTTTATTACCGACATCGTCAACGCTCTCGCGAAGAGCATTGGTACGGGGTGGTTCGAAGAGCTAACGTGGGATGAGCACAAAAGTGAGTTCAAGAGTACCGGGGCGGTTTATGGTCGAGGGCTGAAAGTATACGAGCAGGAACGTTCCGTGTTTACACCCTCCACGGACGGGCACGCGATTGCCATGTTTCGTGATCAGGACCGTAAGCTTCGTCTTTTTGCGAACATGTATTTTCAGCACATGGGTATTCAACCCGGCATGGGGTTGCCAGAGTTTGCCGGTTTGTTGAAGATTGACGAGCAGGACCCTTCAAAACTCATCATTAACAACCACTCCGGCCACTATAAACCCGAATCTTCAATTGACGCGGAAGCGATGATTCGTGAGATTGCCCCGCGACAAAGCTCAGTGAGCTATGTCCCTATTCCTGAAAGCCCGTCTTTCGATTCGACGCTCAGGATAGGTTCAATTAGCTCGCCCGAGGAGTACTCGCAGCTTGTAAATACCTACAAATCGAACTTCAAAGGCTTGATTGTCTATTTGAAAGAACAAGGTGTCTGGGAAGCTGCCAAAGGCCTTTTGGGTGACAATGAAGGCGTCAATATCATCTTCAAAATGGAGGCTTCAGGGTTGGAGGCCCACGAAATCCGTGCAAAAGAAGCTCATGACAAAGAAGCCCAATTGAAGAGTAAGCAACAGTCGAGCCCAACTCGACGAGCCTTCCGGGGCGCTGTCGCTGCGGCGCTGCCACCGACTCACAGAGAGAACAAGAAGTCGTCGTTTGTAAAAAGGCTGTTTGGCAAGTAATGAAAGAGAAGCGGTGTCGCAGTACCGCGTTTATTCATCCAACTTAAACACTAACGCCTTCAACCCAGCCTCAACATCCGCATCGGGAAACTCCGGCGGGTTCTCCAGGCGTTGTTCAAAGCGCAGGCTCGGCGCCTCGCGCGTCACGCCGTCGATGAGGAAATCGGCACCGAATGCCGGGTCGTTCATGCAGGCCAGCACCGTGCCGTTTTCAGTCAGCAGTTCCGGCAATCGGCGCAGCACCCGCTGATAATCCTTGGTCAGCAGGAAACTGCCTTTCTGGAACGACGGCGGGTCGATGATCACCAGGTCGTACGGGCCTTTGCCGATCACCTTGCCCCAGGACTTGAACAGGTCGTGGCCGAGGAACGTCACCTGGCTCAGGTCATGGCCATTGAGCCGGTGATTGTCGCGGCCACGGCTCAGCGCCGGGCTGGACATGTCGAGGTTGACCACGTGCGTCGCACCGCCTTCGATGGCCGCCACCGAGAAGCCGCAGGTGTAGGCGAACAGGTTCAGTATGCGTTTGCCGCCGGCATTGGCCCGTACCCAATCGCGGCCATAGCGCATGTCGAGGAACAGCCCGGTGTTCTGCTTGCGGCCCAGGTCCACCCGGTACTTCAAGCCACCTTCGGTGATGGTCATTTCTTCGATGACATCGCCCAGTAGCCATTCGGTGGTGCTTTGCAGCAGGTAGCGGTGCTGCAGCAACAACGTGTGCGCCCCGGATTGTGTCCACTGCGGTGATTGGGTGATTGCCATCAGCCGTTGCTTCAAGTCCTCCAGTTGCGCCGCTTCCGGCTCCTTGAACAGTGCCACCAGCACCACGCCTTGCAGCCAGTCCACGGTCACCTGCTCCAGCCCCGGCCAGCAGCGGCCACGGCCGTGGAACAGCCGCCGGGTTTCGGCGGGAGGCGTGGCCAGTGCCGTCAGCAAGTGGTCGTGGAGGATGGAGAGGGCGTCTGCGTTCATGGGTCTGGGTCGGCAAGTTGCGGGGGGCGGCATTTAACCATAGTTGCGCGTTCGGCGGGCTACCACCGCCCCCTGTAGGAGCGAGCCTGCTCGCGATAACGGTTTCAGATTCAACATCAATGTCGGCTGACTTGATGCCATCGCGAGCAGGCTCGCTCCTACAGGGTTTTGGGTGGCTGTGAGTGAGCAGTTATCACATTAAATTTAACTTTGCGTGAGGATTTGGCGATCTTCCGGCTCCCATACTCGGCTCCAACGAACAACCACATCGGGAGCCGGACATGTCGCAGTCATCTGCCTCACCCAAGGCCAGTCATCCACGCTGGCTGCGCCTGACCCATTGGCTCAACGCCCTGGCGGTGTTGGTGATGGTCACCAGTGGTTGGCGCATCTACAACGCCTCGCCGCTCTACGATTTCAGTTTTCCCACGTCGATCACCCTCGGCGGCTGGCTCGGTGGGGCGCTTCAGTGGCACTTCGCGGCGATGTGGTTCCTGGCGATCAACGGCCTCGTCTACCTGCTCATCAATGTCTTCAGTGGTCGCTTGAAACGGCGCTTTTTCCCGGTTTCGCCCAATGGTGTGCTGCGCGACTTGTCGGCGGCACTGCGCGGAAAACTCGGGCATGCCGACCTCAGTCATTACAACCAGGTGCAACGGTTTGCGTATTTGTTCGTGATTATCGACATCACCCTGCTGGTGCTCTCCGGGCTGGTGTTGTGGAAGTCGGTGCAGTTCCCGCTGCTGCGTGAATTGCTGTGGGGTTACGAAGGGGCGCGCCGTGTGCATTTCTTCGCCATGGCGCTGTTAGTGGCATTCGTTGCGGTGCATCTGGTGATGGTCGCGCTGGTACCTAAAACGCTGTTGGCCATGATCGTTGGCCGCAAGGAGCACGTATGAAAAAGCGTATTCAGGTCCCCGGGCTGGATGAGGCTTCGATCCTCGCGGATGCCCGCAAAATCCTTGCACCACAGATTGAAGACCGCTCGCGTCGCTCGTTCCTCTTGCGTGGCCTGACCCTTGGTGGCGTGGCGATGTTGTCGGGTTGCAACATCACCGACAACGACGGCGTCGAGACGGCGTTGTCATCGATGTCGCGCTTCAACGACCGGGTGCAGGGCTGGCTGTTCAACCCCAACGCCATGGCCCCGACCTATCCGGCGTCGATGATCACCCGGCCATTTCCGTTCAATGCGTTCTACGGCATCGACGAAGCACCGACGGTGGAGGAGGAGAGCTATCGTCTGGAAGTCACCGGACGGGTCGCCGACAAGCGCAGCTGGCGCCTCGAAGAGCTGCGCGCCATGGCCCAGACCGAGCAGATCACCCGGCACATCTGCGTTGAAGGCTGGAGCGCGATCGGCCGTTGGGGTGGCGTACGCTTCAGCGACTTCCTCAAGCGCATCGGCGCCGACACCGACGCCAAATACGTCGGCTTCAAATGCGCCGACGACTACTACACCAGCATCGACATGGCCACCGCACTGCATGCGCAAACCCTGTTGGCGCTGACGTACGACGGCGCGGTGCTGCCGCGCGAATACGGCTTCCCGATGAAGCTGCGCATGCCCACCAAGCTTGGCTACAAGAACCCCAAACACATTCAGGCGATTTTCGTCAGCAACACCTACAGCGGCGGCTACTGGGAAGACCAGGGCTACAACTGGTTCGGTGGCAGCTGATGAACCCCCGCAACCTACCCATCAAACCTGTGCTTCAAGGAGTTTCATCATGAAAAAGCTGACCACCGTTGTTCTGTCTTTGTGCCTGGCCGTCGGCGCCGCCAGTGTTTTTGCTGCTGACACCATGAGCAAAGACAGCATGAGCAAGGATTCGATGTCCAAGGATGCAATGTCCAAAGACGCGATGAAGAAAGATTCAATGTCCAAGGACGCGATGAAGAAAGACACGATGTCCAGGGATTCCATGAGCAAGGACGGCATGAAAAAAGACGCCATGTCCAAAGACGCCATGAAAAAGGACGTCATGTCACAGTAATCCCAAAAATCCCGTGCCCCTGTAGGAGCTGAGCTTGCTCGCGATGGCGGTGTATCAGTCAACCTGTAATGGCTGACACAGCGCCATCGCGAGCGGGCTCAGCGCCTGCAGGAAGCATGAATTCGTCGCCTGACTGTATCAAAAATGAATTTCCGCCGAGTCCGCTGCTCCTACTTGTAGGTAGCGGATTCAAGCCCGCGAAATCATAGGTGCAATCAGGGAGCAGCAAGGTCATGAGTCGAGTAACGACAGCGGGCGGATATCTTCCTGAGGGGTTGATCCTGGTGGTTGAGGACGACCCGTTGATCCTGGAATTTCTCTGCGAAATTCTGCAGGACGAAGGCTTTGTGGTGGAACCGCAGATCAGTGCCGATGCGGCTGCGGCGTATCTGGAGCAGCATGCCGCGCAGGTCAGGTTGTTGCTCACGGACATCACCATGCCCGGCAAACTCAATGGTGCAGACCTGGCCAATCAGTTTGGCGATCGCTGGCCGGACAAACCGATCATGATCATGTCCGGCTATGAAACCCCGGAAAGCTCCGGCGTCCGGCATGAGGTGACATTCATCAAGAAACCCTGGGCGTTGGGGCAACTGCTCGATTGTGTGCAAGGGGCCTTGAAATCACGCCCTGCCTTGTAGGGGCTGGGGCAGGCTGCGATCTTTTGATTCTGCTTTTTCAGGATCAAAAGATCGCAGCCTGCGCCAGTTCCTGTGGGGATCGTGTAAATTGGCGCAAATGTCCGCTGAGATAGGAAGGACCCTTTGCCCGTGCCCACGTCTGTTTTCAACGTCCCTTACCGTGCCTTCCTGTTCGACATGGACGGCACCATCCTCACCTCGATTGCCGCCGCCGAACGCGTCTGGACCACTTGGGCCTTGCGCCACGGTGTCGATGTCGAAACCTTCCTGCCGACCATTCACGGTGCCCGTGCCATCGACACCATCACGCGTCTGGGATTGCCCGGTGTGGATGCCGAGGCTGAAGCGGCGTGGATTACCCAGGCGGAAATCGAAGATGTCGAAGGGGTTGCCGAGGTGCCTGGCGCGGCGGCGTTCCTCAAATCGCTGCCGGCCCATCAATGGGCCATCGTCACCTCGGCGCCGAGGACGCTGGCGTTGCGGCGAATGGCAGCGGCAGGGATTCCCGAGCCGGACGTGATGATCACCGCCGAAGACGTCAGCCTCGGCAAACCCGACCCGAGCGGTTATCGACTCGCGGCGACACGGCTGGGGGTGGACATCACTCAATGCCTGGTGTTCGAAGATGCCACGGTGGGGATCCTCGCCGCGCAGGCGGCGGGGGCGGGTTTGTTGATTGTGACGGCGACGCATGACGTGCCGATCGAGACGGATCATGCGACGTTAGCTGATTATGATTTGGTTGTGGCGCAGGCAAGCGCCGACAATTTGATTCGCTTACAGCCTTTGTAATCGACATCAGACCCCTGTGGGAGCTGGCTTGCCAGCGATGGTGGTGTGTCAGGCAGCGTGGATGGTGAATGTGCCGACGTCATCGCGGGCAAGCCACGCTCCCACAGTATTTGAAGTCTCCGCAGTTTTTGTGCTTGGCATAAAGCCCCTGTGGGAGCTGGCTTGCCAGCGATGGCGGCCGCCAGGATTGACGCCGGTCGGCGGTTCGCTCCTACATTGACATCTCGGATCGCGCGCTGCGCCGTATCACCTGCGGCGGCTGCCCGAATGTTCGCAAGAACGCTTCGCGCATGCGGCGGCGGTCGCTGAAGCCGGTTGCCAGGGCGATCTGGTCAAGGCTCAGGCGCCCGCGTTCGAGCATCTGCCGTGCCGTTTCCAGGCGCAGGTTTTCGATGGCCTTGGCCGGTGACTGGCCGGTTTCCGCGCGAAATGCCCGGCTGAACTGCCGTGGGCTCAGGCGTGCCACCTCAGCCAGTTGCTCCACCGAAAGCACTTGGTCGAGGTGTTCCCGGGCATAGGTCAACACGCTCTGAATGCGATCGGATTTCGGCTCCAGTTCCAGCAGCGCCGAATGTTGCGACTGGCCACCCGCGCGACGGTGGTACATCACCAGTTTTTGCGCCACTGAACGGGCGAGGTCGGCGCCGTGATCTTTTTCGACCATGGCCAGCGCCAGGTCGATACCGGCGGTCATGCCGGCTGAAGTCCAGATCGAACCGTCGATCACGTAGATCCGGTCAGCCTCGACGTTGATCCCCGCAAAACGCTCTTGCAGTTGTCGCGCATAGGCCCAATGAGTGGTTGCCCGCTTTCCCTCCAGCAAACCGGCCTGGGCCAGGACGAAAGCCCCGGAACAGATCGACGCCGTGCGTCGCGCGGTCTTGACGCCAGCCCGCAGGTAATCGAGCACCGCTTCGGGCGCCTGTTCGAGAATCGCATCGCCACCGACCACGATCACCGTATCGAACACACGCTCATCGAATGCCTCGGTGCCGACACACAAGCCGCCGGAGGCCCGCAACAAGCGACCCCCTTCAGACAGCACACGCACGTCGTACAGCGTTTCGCCAGCGCTGAAGTTGGCGTATTCGAACACCGGCATCGCCGCCAGCGCCATGGACTGGAAGCCGTCGAAAACCACGAACGCCACGGTAATCATTGATCTGCCCTCAAACGGCGATGTCCGAAAAACGTACTTTAAACGTCATTTGCGACACCGGCGAGCGGATTTATAACGGTACACAACCGGCGAACGTCTCGCCCAACCGTGAAGGAAACCGATTATGGCGCTCTCATCCAAAGGTACTGCATTGATCACCGGTGCATCGTCGGGCATTGGCGCTGTGTACGCCGACCGCCTCGCTCGCCAGGGTTATGACTTGATTCTGGTGGCCCGTAGCCAGGGCAAGCTCAACGCCCTGGCCCGGCATCTGAGCGACCAGACCGGTCGCACCGTGGAAGTGGTCGCCGCCGACCTCAAGGACAAGGCCGATGTGCGACGGGTAGAAGACATCCTGCGCAACGATGCCAGCATCACCTTGCTGGTCAACAATGCCGGCGTCGGCGCGGTTATGCCGCTGCTCGCCAGCCCGGTGGATGAAATGGAAGACATGATCTCCCTCAATGTCACCGCGTTGATGCGCCTGGCTTATGCCGTGGTGCCTGGCTTCGTCGCGCGCGGCACCGGCACGGTGATCAACATTTCTTCGATCGTTGCCATCGCTCCGGAAATTCTCAATGGCGTTTACGGTGGAACCAAGGCGTTTGTGCTGGGTTTGAGCCAGTCGATGCATCGGGAACTGGCCGACAAAGGCGTGCGCATCCAGGCCGTGCTGCCGGGCGCCACCGCAACCGAGTTCTGGAGTGAAGCGGGCAACCCGGTGGAAAACCTGCCGCAGGAAATCGTCATGTCTGCCGAGGACATGGTTGATGCAGCACTGGTTGGGTTGGCGAATGGAGAAGTGGTGACCATCCCGGGCCTGCACGACGGGGCGCAGTGGGACCGTCATGAAACTCAACGCCAGGTGTTGAGCGGGCTGTTCGGAAATTCAGAATCGGCGCCGCGCTATCGCTGAATACTGCCCGGTCAAGTGGAGCAGGTGGCGGTCAATCGACAGCAAGGCAGGGCTGGAAACGCAATCCGGGTGTCACGAGCCCCACCGCTGAGGTTGGTCGTCTTCAGTGATCGGCAGCAACGCCTTGCTGGACAAGAATGGCTCGCGCCAAGTCTTCATCGCTGGCATTGAGACCGGGGTTTTCCTGGCGGATCCGCTGCAACACCTGCTCCAGATAAACGCCACGAATCGCACCGCCACTGGCGACGAAGCTGGACGCGTCGTCACGGGCGGGAATCATCATTTTGTCATCCTTGAACGTCGAGTACAGCGAAGCGGAAACACCGGCCGAAGTGGCAACATCACCTGCATCCACTTTGGCCATGGCTGAACCGAAGGGCAAACAAAGTACCAGGGAAGAAATGATCAACAAACGTCGCATGACGGTGTCCTCCGAAAGCGTGGAGCATAAAGAAAGTACCACACCATTTAGGATGCACGAGGGCCCTCTGGAGTTCCCTGCGGATGCAATTGGCCGTTGATTCAACGGGAAAACCGGTTGCGATAGTCCCGTGGCGAAACCCCCAGGTTGCGCTGGAAAGTCAGGCGCATGCGTTCTTCGTCACCAAAGCCGCACAGTCGGGAAATCTGATCGATGTTGCGCTCGGATTCTTCCAGCAGGCGCCTGGCGGCTTCGACCCGCAGCACTTCCACAGCTTTGGCCGGGGTGCGGCCGGTCTTGAGTTTGTAGACCCGGGCGAAGTTGCGTGGGCTCATCTGCACTTGTTGGGCGAGCCGGTCGATGGTGAGGTTTTCACCGGCCAGGTTTTGCGTGATCCACAGGTGCAGGTCGTCGAAGGCGGCGCCTTCGCTGGTTTGCGATTGCAGCAGTTGGCTGTACTGGGCCTGACCACCAGGGCGCTTGAGGAACACCACCATTTCCCGCGCTACCAGCAACGCCAGTTCGCGGCCGCAATCTTCTTCGACCAGCGCCAGGGCCAGGTCGATGCCGGCACTGACCCCGGCAGAAGTCCAGACTGAACCCTGCTGGACAAAGATCGCATCGTTGTCGACTTCGATCGACGGGTGTCGCTCCTTGAGCATGCCGCACATCGCCCAATGGGTGGCGGCACGACGACCGTCGAGCAATCCGGCTTCGGCCAGCAGGAACGTGCCACTGCACACCGAGGCGGTGCGCCTGACTTTGGTCGAGGCGACCTTGAGCCACTCGACGACCTCCAGTGAATTGTTCATGGCCGTGATAATCACCGGCGCGCCAGGCACGATCAGCGTGTCGATCGAGTGCTCGGTGAAAGCGCTCAATGGCACAGTGTCGACGGCCAGGCCTTCGGCAGTCTGGATCAGGCCACCGGTGAGGCTGGCGGTTTGCAGTTTGTAACCCGGCAAGTTGCTGCTGTTGAGATAGCGCGAGGCCGCCCAAAATACGGTTTGTGCGCCGGTCAGGTCCAGCAGGCCCATTTCGGGGTAGGCGAGGAAGACGATCAAACGCGGTGAATCGGATTGGATTTCGCGGGCGGCTGGAGGGTTTGCGATGTTCATAGGTTTCTGTATCAGCGAGATGGAATAATCATAATTCGCAAACGTTCTAAGCGTTATCGCAATTGGTCGACTGTCAGGATTTCAGGGTTTTATGTCAGTTGACCCACCGGTTCCACTCTAGCACTGCCGACTGTTTGTGCAGATATCGATGCAAGCACTCGTGAAAATCCAGAACAAATGTATTGTCGAGGGCTGGCTGTTTCTGCACAAAACCGCTGAGTACCGTGGGGTCCATCAAAAACAGACAAGGACTCCAACATGCTCAAGCGCCTGGCTTTGCCATTTGCCCTCCTGTTCACCCTCAACGCCGCCCACGCCGCCGAGGGCGAAAAATGGTATCCGTCCAAGTTTGGTGCCAACGATGAAATCGGTGCACTGAACCTGCTTGACGCCGATTCGGTGCTCAACGCTGCCAAGTTGATCAAGACAGGCAAGACTTATCCGCTGGCCGTGCCCATCGACAAGAACCTGCCGGCGTTCCGTCACCGCAGTTTCCACCTGACCAATGTCCAGCCGGGCGAAGCGGGCGGCACCACCATGGGGCCGAACAAATTCACCTTCAACGATGAATTGGTGGTGGGCTGGACCGGTGTGGGCACCCAGCTCAACGGCATCGGCCACATTGGCATCGACAACGTCTACTACAACGGCAATCGCGCGGCGGACTTCGTGACCGTGGAAGGGGTGCAGAAACTCGGTATCGAGAAAGTCCCGCCGATTGTCACCCGTGGTGTGGTGCTGGACATGACCGCAATCTACGGCCGCGCCATCGTGCCGGAAAAAACCGAATTCACCGTTGCCGATATTCAGAAGGCCCTGCACCGGCAAGGCATCAGCATCGAGAAGGGTGACGTGGTGCTGTTCAACACCGGTTGGCTGGAACTGCTGGGCAAGGACAACGAAAAATTCCTCGCAGTGGAACCGGGCATCGGCATGGCCGCGGCGAAATGGCTGGCGGACAAACAGATCGTCGCTTTCGGTGGTGACACCTGGGCTTCGGAAATCTACCCCGGCACTGATGGCCAGGAGTTCCCGGTCAACCAGTTCATGCTGGCCAAGAACGGCATCTACAACCTGGAACTGATCGACAGCCGTGCGCTGGTTCGGGACAAGGCCTGGACGTTCATGTTCGTGCTCGGCCAGCCGCTCTACAAAGGCTCGACCCAGGTCAACATCAACCCGGTAGCGATTCGCTGAGGCGACTGACGGGCCGGGGGATGACAAATGCTCATCCCCCGGCCCGTTGTTGTCATTTGTTCGCCCCTGATCCCGACCCCTAGAGTGGGCACTGCGCCGGTCGGCGCATTCCTTCAATTCGAGTGTTCGCCTGCCGAAACCAGGCGAGGGAGTTTTTGATGTCCGATATTCTCGGCCAGCAGTTCATTGATGGGCAACGCAGTGCCCTGGGCCGCGAGACGCTGCACAGTGTCGACGCCAGTAGCGGTCAGGCATTGCCTTATGTTTTTCATCAGGCCACTGAGCAGGAAGTCGCTCTGGCCGTTGTTGCCGCGACCCGTGCCTTTGCTCCGTTTCGTCAATTGCCGCCGGGGCGTCGTGCGGATTTTCTTGAGGCGATCGCCGACGAGATCGATGGGCTGGGCGAGGAGTTCATTGCACTGGTCTGCCGGGAAACGGCGCTGCCCGAAGGCCGGATTCGGGGTGAGCGCGGCCGCACCAGCGGTCAGTTGCGACTGTTTGCACAAGTGCTCAAGCGAGGGGATTTCCTCGGTGCGCGGATTGATCAGGCGTTGCCTGAACGGCTACCTCTACCGCGAGCGGATATTCGCCAATACCGCATCGGTGTCGGCCCCGTCGCAGTGTTCGGTGCCAGCAATTTCCCCTTGGCCTTTTCCACTGCCGGTGGTGATACCGCGTCGGCGCTGGCCGCCGGGTGCCCGGTCGTGTTCAAGGCCCACAGCGGGCACATGGCAACCGCCGATTGCGTGGCCAGCGCCATCGTTCGCGCGGCGCAGCGCACGGGTATGCCGTCGGGGGTATTCAACATGATTTACGGCGCCGGTGTCGGACAGGCGCTGGTCAAGGCCGAAGGAATCAAGGCCGTGGGGTTTACCGGGTCGCTGAAGGGTGGCCGGGCGTTGTCCGATCTGGCGGCCGCGCGGCCGCAGCCGATACCGGTGTTCGCCGAGATGTCGAGCATCAATCCGGTGATCCTGCTGCCTCACGCCTTGAGCACTCGGGGCGACAAAATCGCCGCAGAGCTGACGGCTTCGGTCAATCTGGGCTGTGGTCAATTCTGCACCAGCCCCGGTCTGATCATTGGCCTGCGTTCAGCGCAGTTCAGCGAGTTTCAGCAACACTTTGCCCAGCACATGGGCGACCAACCGGCCCAGACCATGCTCAATGCCGGAGCGCTGAACAGCTACAGTGCCGGGCTCAAACACCTCGATGGGCATGCCCAGGTCGATCACCTGGCCGGTCAACCGCAAGGCGACCGCCAGGCGCAACCGCAGTTGTTCAAGGCCGATGTGCAACTGTTGCTCGAGGGCGATCCGTTGTTGCAGGAAGAGATCTTCGGCCCGGCGACGGTGCTGGTGGAGGTGGACGATTCGCAGCAACTGCGCGCTGTACTCGACAGCCTGCACGGTCAGCTGACCGCCACCCTGATCGCCGAGCCGGCGGACCTTGAGCGCTATAGCGACCTGTTGCCCGTGCTCGAAGACAAGGTCGGACGCTTGCTGCTCAATGGCTACCCGACCGGCGTCGAAGTCAGCGATGCGATGGTCCATGGCGGACCGTACCCGGCGACTTCCGATGCACGCGGAACCTCCGTCGGCAGCTTGGCCATCGATCGCTTCCTGCGCCCGGTCTGCTACCAGAACTATCCTGATGAGTACCTGCCCGAGGCGTTGCAAAACCATAACCCGTTGGGCCTCAATCGACTGGTCAATGGCCAGTGGAGCAGGGCTTCGCTGATTTGAATACCGGCCCGCGCCGGTATTCGCCGGCGCGGCACTTCACGGATCCGGCCCTTGAAACGAGCACCTACCGACATGGTTCCCTCCCTTGGCAGCATCGCTTCACGTCTGCGTCTGAAACAACTGCGGTTGCTGATCGCGCTGGATGATCGCGGCTCCCTGCACAAGGCCGCCGAGCAGATCTCCATTTCCCAGTCCGGCGCCACCAAGGCCTTGCATGAGGTCGAATCGTTGCTTGGCATGCCGTTGTTCGAGCGTCAGCCCAAAGGTCTTGTGGCCAATGAAATGGGGCGCTGCATGATTCGTTATGCGCGGCTGATCTACAGCGATGTCGAACACTTGCGTGAGGAAATGCTCAGCATCATGCAGGGGCAGGGCGGGCGACTCTCGGTCGGGGTGATCATGGGCGCGGTGCCATTGCTGACCCGAGCCTTGACCGAGCTGCGCCTCAAACAACCGGAGTTGTCCGTTGAACTGGTGGAAAACACCAGTGCGACCTTGCTCGGATTGCTCGATCAGGGGCGGTTGGACCTGGCGATCTGCCGCACCAGCGTCGGCCAGCGCTCGGACGCTTACGATTGCATCGAACTCAGCGAAGAGCCCCTGGCAGTGGTTGCCAGCCAGCGTCATCCACTGGCCAGTGCCCAATCCCTGCAATTATCGCAGCTCAGCGATTACCGCTGGGTGGTCTACCCCAAGGACATGCCCATGCGCCAGGCCCTGGAGCGTGAACTCAATGAGGCGGGGCTGGAAATTCCCCGTTACCCACTGGAGACTTCGTCCACCTTCGCCACCATTTTGCTGGTGCAACAAGATCCAACCTTGCTCGCGGTGATCCCGGTGGAAGTGGCCGAGTTCTGCGAGCAGTTCGAGTTGCTGGTGAAACTGCCGGTGTCGTTGCGCGCCCTGATCGAACCCTATGGGGTGATCAGCCGGGCCGGCGCCGATTTGTCTCCGGCGGCGACCCTGCTGATCAATGAACTCAAGCAGGATCTGGTTACTTGATCACGATCGGGTTCACCGGCGCCCCGGTGCCACCGACGATTTTCAACGGTGCAGCGGTGTAGAGAAACTGCCACTGGCCGTCTGCCGCGCAATCGTCGGCCAGCGCATCGAGCATCGCCACTTCGGTAAAGGTCACGCCTAGGTTGCGCATCAAGGCGTTGTGCAGCGGAATCAACACACCTGAAGTCGGGTCGACCGCCACTTCGTTGGCCATGGTATCGGTGACCAGGTTGGGGATTTCCATCTGGTGAAACCATTCCACCAGCTCGCGGCTGAAGGTCAGGCCCGGCTCGGCGAAATCCTTGTAAAACTCTTGCGGCTCGCGCGCGTAAAACGATCCGATCCAGCCAGTACGGATGATCAGGATGTCGCGCTTGTGGATCTCGATGCCCTGAGCTTTCGCGGCGGCCAGCAGGTCGTGGTGATTGAAGGTTTCACCCTTGTCCAGCACCGCTTTGCCGCGATGGCGGGCCATGTCGATCAACACCGCACGGCCGACGATGCCGCGTTCGGCAATCGGCAGGATGCTGGCCTTGTCCATGCCGCCGATGGTGCTCATGGCGTCGTAGCCGTTCCACAGTTTGTTGTCATGCCAGACATGGCCCAGCGCGTCGTATTGGGTCGAGCCTTGCAGGTGCATGAAGATCACGTCGTCGGCATATTCGACGTGACCGTCGAAGTGAGTTTTACCCGCGAGAAAGTGCCCCTTGTCGAGCACGTTGACCCGCATCGATGGACGACGGCCGGGCCACAGTGGCTCGCCTTTGGGGTGACCGATTTGCACTTGCAGGGTGAAGGTCTTGCCTTGGCGCACAGTGGCGATGCCACGGAGGATCTCGGCGCTTTGCAGGTAGTTCAGGGCGCCGACTTCATCGTCCGGGCCCCACTTGCCCCAGTTGGTCGGCAGGCCTTCGAGCAGGGCTTTAATGTCGGGAGAACGGTCGGCGGCGGTGTTGTTGGTGTTGTGGTCGCACATGGGGTTGTCCTTGGGTTTGGGCAGTTCAACAGTCCACCAAAGTCCCCTGTGGGAGCTGGCTTGCCAGCGATAGCGGTGTGTCAGACAACAACGATGTCGACTGATACTCCCTCATCGCTGGCAAGCCAGCTCCCACAGGTTGTTTGATTGTCTTTCGAGCTCGAACAGGGATTATTTGATCGGCGAGAACTGCGCTGGCATCAGCAGTTTCGATTCCATCTTTTCCAGCATCGGGAAGGCGATCGGCACGAAACCTTCGAGCCAGTCCGGGTCCTGGTACAGCTCGGCGCGCTTCTTGATGCGCTCATCCAGGCTCTCGTAGGCCCAGATGTGGATCACCTGGTTCAGCTCGCCGATTTCGGTGTACCACCAGCCCACCAGCGTGGTGTAGCGGGAGATCACCGGCAGACCGTTGTCCTCGAAGTGTTTGAGGTAGGTCTGCATTTTTCCGATTTGGATCGTGTAGGTGCGCATTTCATAAAACATGCTGGTCGTCTCTCAGGTATGAAGGCCGTGGAAGGCATTGCTGATGATTCGCTCGACGTCGGCAGCGGTCGTCAAACGTGGATTGACCAGCACGTTGCCGCTGCGCATCGAATCGCTGACCATTTGCGGCATGTAGTCCAGGTCCACGCCCAGGTCCTTGATGTTGTCGGGAATGCCGATGGCCTCGTTCAGTGCCATCACGTGTTCCACGACTTTGTGCCCGGCGCGGGCAGGGCTCAGGCCGTCGACGTTTTCGCCCATGGCCAGGGCGATCTCGCGGAACAATTCAGGGCAGGCTGGCAGGTTGTATTCGATGACGTAGGGCAACAGCGTGGCGTTGGCGATGCCATGGGGAATGTTGAACACGCCGCCGAAGGTGTGGGAGATCGCATGCACGTTGCCGAGTTTCGATTGGGCGAACGCCACGCCGGCGAGAAAAGAACCGAGCAACATCTGCTCCCGGGCGTGCAGGTCGGAGCCTGTGAAAAACGCTTTCGGCAGGTATGTGCAGATCATCTTGATCGCTTGCAGCGCCAAAGCCTGGCTGATCGGGTTGGCCTGCTTCGACACGTAGGATTCGATGGCGTGGGTCAGGGCGTCCATGCCGGTGGCGGCAGTGATAGACGGCGGCAGCTTGAGGGTCAGTTCGGCATCGAGAATCGCCAGTTTCGGGAACAGTGCGGGGCTGATGATCACCGTTTTGAACAGGGTCCGGGTGTTGGTGAACACCGTCGATGCCGTGCATTCGCTACCGGTGCCCGAGGTGGTGGGGATGGCGAAAATCGGCAACGGAGGATGCAGCAGTTTGTCGTAGCCCTCGTAGTCGAGGATGTTGCCGGGGTTGGTGGCCATGGCCGCGACACCCTTGGCGGTGTCAATGCTGCTGCCGCCACCCACGCCGATCACCGCATCGCACTCGTGGTTCTTCAGGAACCCTACGGCGCGCTCGAGCACATCGGTAGTGGGGTTGGGTTCGACGCCGGCAAACACTTCATAGGCGATTTCACTGTCCGTCAGCGAAGCAAAAAACGCATCCAGCACGCCCGACGCCATCAGTCCATTGTCGGTGACCACCAGCAGTTTTTCTCGGACATGGGGTTTGAGCAGCGCACCGGCCTGACGCACCAGGCCGTTGCCGCTTTTCAAGGTCGTGGGGAAGTAAAACTGGAACGGGTTCATGGGTGTCTCCGGTTTCTTGTTGGTTGCGCAACAGTAATCAGCCGCGTGGGCAGCCGATAATGAAAAGGCTTGATACTGCGATCACCCTTTGTCATCCCCCGGATAGCCGCTGGGCGGTGGTAACTTAGGGCTTTTGAATCGCGAGGAGCATCGACATGGATTTGGGTATTTCGGGGCGCTGGGCGATTGTCTGCGCCGCCAGCAAAGGCTTGGGTCTGGCGTGTGCACGGGCCTTGGCAAAGGAAGGCGTGAACCTGGTGATCAACGCCCGGGGAGATGAAACCTTGCAGGCGGCGGCCGTGCACTTGCGCCAATTGGCACCGGCCATCGAAGTCCGCACCGTGGCCGGGGACATCAGCCAGCCGGGCGTGCGCGCGCAAGTGCTGGCGGCCTGTCCGCAGGTGGATATTCTGGTCAACAACGCCGGTGGCCCACCGCCCGGTGACTTCCGCGACTGGCAGCGCGAAGACTGGCTCAAGGCGCTGGATGCCAACATGCTCACGCCCATCGAGCTGATCAAGGCCTGCGTCGATGGCATGGCCGAGCGCGGTTTCGGGCGCATCGTCAACATCACCTCCGGCGCGGTGAAGGCGCCGATTGATGTGCTGGGGCTGTCCAACGGTGCCCGTAGCGGCCTCACCGGTTTTATCGCCGGGCTGGCGCGTCAGGCTCGATTGGCGGGCAACAACGTCACCGTCAACAATCTGCTGCCCGGGCCATTCGAGACCGAGCGCTTGCACAAGACCCTCAATGCCGCCGCCGAGGCCAACGGCACCAGTGTCGAAAGCGTCGCCGAGCAACGGCGCAAAAACGTTCCCGCCCAGCGCTTCGGCCAACCTGATGAATTCGGCGCGTATTGCGCATTCATTTGCGGTGCGCAATCCGGTTTTCTGACCGGGCAGAACCTGTTACTGGACGGCGGCAGCTATCCGGGGACTTTCTGATCGCTGCTGGGGGATGACATTCGGTGATCCCCCAATCAGATCCCATCATTATTCAGCACGCGGGGGCGTGATTAGAGTGGGGCCGCTTGCCTGAAACCGTCAGTCAAAACGCAATACCTGCAGGAGTGAGCCTGCTCGCGATAGCGCAAGTGCAATCAACATTGATGTTGGCTCGTACTGCGCCATCGCGAGCAGGCTCGCTCCTACAGGGAGGGTTGACTGGCAGGCATCAGGCCGCTTGTTTCCACAACAATAAGAGCCCCCACATGAACAATCCAAGTGCCGAAAGCCTGGCGTTGCCAGCCGCGAACGCAACCGAACGCGCCACAAACGTACGTTGGCGAATCTTCCTCATCATGTTGTTGTTAACCGCCATCAACTACATCGACCGTGCCTCGCTGTCGGTGGCCTTGCCGCTGATTTCCAGTGAATTCCAGATCCCGCCGGCCCTTGAAGGCCTGATGCTCAGTGCGTTTTTCTGGTCCTACGCGTTGATGCAAATTCCCGGCGGCATGCTGCTCGACCGCTTTCACACCCGTCGTGTGATCGTCGTCGCGACTGTTGCCTGGGGTGCATTCCAGGCCCTGGCGGCCGGTGCGCACAACTGGATCACCCTGATGATCACCCGCATGGGTCTCGGTGTCGCCGAGTCGCCAATCATGCCCGCCGGGGCCAAGCTCAACGGCGCCTGGCTGACCCCCAACGAACGCGGGCGCGGCGCAGTGCTGGTCGACGGCGGTGCGCCTTTGGGCAGTGCTTTCGGCGCAATCATCATTGCCGGGCTGATCGGCTGGTTCGATTCCTGGCGCATCGCCTTCGTGATTGCCGGCGTCGGCACCATGCTCGCCGGTGTGCTGGCCTGGAAGTACATCCGCAACCATCCCAGCGAACACCCCGGTGTCAACGCCGCCGAGCTCAAGCACATCACCGAGGGCAACGCCACGGTCAGCCAGCCCGGCGCGGTCACCAGCATCGGCTTCAAGGAACTGCTCAAGGACCGCTCGGTGCTGGCGATGTTCGCCGGTTACTGCTGCATTCTCAGCGTGTTCTATGGTCTGCTGACCTGGATGCCGAGCTATCTGCACCAGACCCACGGCCTGAACATTTCCGGCATGGGCGGCGCGACCTTCCTGATCTTCATGTGCGGTTTTGTCGGCGAACTGGTTGGCGGTTACCTGGGGGATAAATGGAAATCCAGCGGCGCGTCGCCGAACCTGGTGATGCGCAGCATGTTCAGCGGCTCGGCGCTGGTCGCAGCCCTGTGCATGCTCGGCACCGCTTACACCGCTGACGCGACTCAAGCCATTGGCCTGCTCTGTGTGGCGATGTTTTTCATTCGCTGGTGCGGCATGTACTGGTGCATTCCGTCGATCCTCGGCGGCACGTCGAAAACCGGTGTGCTGGCCGGCACCATGAATTTCTGCGGCAACATGGCCGGGGTGATCGTGCCGATCCTGATCGGCTTGATCGTGCAGTTCACCGGCTCGTATTTCCTGGTGCTGATCTTCTTCGTGGTCATGGCCATGCTCCTGGCGATATTCTCCAGCCTGATCGATTACCGCGAGCGAGGGTTGGTTTGACATGAGCGCAGGGCAGGGCAGCGTCGATATCGATTGTGTGGTGGTCGGGGCCGGGGTGGTCGGGCTGGCAGTGGCCTGGGCATTGGCCTTGAGCGGGCGCGAGGTGATCGTGCTCGAGGCTGGCGAGGGCATCGGTACGGGCATCAGTTCGCGCAACTCCGAAGTGATCCACGCCGGCATCTACTACCCCAGCGGCAGCCTCAAGGCGCAGTTGTGCGTGGAGGGCAAGCATCGCCTCTACGCCTATTGCGATGAACGCGGCATCAGCCATCAGCGCCTCGGCAAACTGATCGTCGCCACCGATGACGCGCAGCGTTCGGCCTTGCAGGGGTTACTGGAGCAGGGGCTGCGCAACGGTGTTGATGATCTGCAATGGCTGGACGCCGCTCAGGCGCAGCAGCTTGAGCCAGCTCTGTCCTGCGTCGCCGCGCTGTGGTCGCCGTCCACCGGGATTATCGATTCCCATGGGTTGATGCTGGCATTGCAGGGCGATCTCGTAGCCTGCGGCGGGTCGCTGGCCTTGCACTCGCCGCTGCTGTCGGCACGCTGTATCGACCAGGGGTTTGAACTGCACGTAGGTGGTAGCGAGCCGATGACCCTGAGCTGCCGCGAGTTGATCAATTGCGCCGGTTTGTCTGCGCCTGAAGTGGCGAGCCGTATTGCCGGCCTGCCTGCGCAGCATATTCCGCCAGCCTGGTTGTGCAAGGGCAGCTATTTCAGCTTCAGTGGCCGCGCACCATTTCGGCATCTGGTGTATCCGGCACCGGAGAGCGCCGGGTTGGGGGTGCACATGACCCTCGACCTGGGCGGCCAGGCGCGATTCGGGCCGGATGTGGAATGGGTCGATGCGCAGGATTACCGTGTCGACCCCGCACGGGCCGACGGTTTTTATGCGGCAATTCGGCGTTATTGGCCGGGCTTGCCGGATAACAGCCTGCAACCGGCCTACAGCGGCATTCGCCCGAAAATCAGTGGCCCGGGCGAGCCGGCCGCCGACTTTCGCATCAGCGGTCCGGTCGAGCATGGGGTGGCCGGTCTGGTCAATCTGTTCGGCATTGAATCACCGGGCCTCACCAGTTGCCTGGCACTGGCCGAGCGGGTGCTGGATGCGCTGACGCGATAACGGCCGTACCGATGATCAGCGCCTGCGCCACTATGCGTGGTTAGCGCTATCCTTGAGAGATGCGCTATTCGCCATCGGAGAATTTCGATGATCAATGTACGCACTGCCCGCATGCTTGCCGATTACAAACAATGGGCCAACCAACGACTGTTCGACAATCTGGCGCAACTGCCCCCGGGCGAAGTCGAAAAGGAACGCGCCGGAATCTTCAAGAACATGATTGGCACGCTCAACCACATCTATGTGGTGGATTGTCTCTGGCAGGCTCATCTGGAAGGCCGAGGGCACAGCTTCAAGACGTCCCATGATCTGGTCTATCCGGCATTACCCGACCTGCGTCTGGCACAACAAAACGTTGATCACTGGTACTGCGACTGGAGCGCCCGACAGTCCGATGCCTCGCTGGACAAACCCATGCGGTTCACCTTCCTTTCCGGTGAAAGCGGCACGATGAGTGCCGGCGCGATGCTCATGCACGTGGTCAACCACGCCAGCTATCATCGGGGCTGGGTGATCCAGATGTACTTTGAAATTCCCGCCATGCCGCCGATGACCGACCTGCCGGTGTACCTGCGCGAGACTGATCCGAACTTCAATTCGCTCAATGCGTCGACGGTGGAGCCGACATGTGTTGCGCAATACGCGAGCGCAACCAACGTTCTGCCGGATCGTTATCGCTGACGCCGTTCCAGACCATCGACAGTTCCGACAAGTTGATATCGAACGGCGGGTCATCGGCCCGCAGCTGGTCGCTGCCTTCAATCAGCGCCGCCGCCGCATAATCGGGCACCGAAGCCAGCATGTCGGTGCCTGCCAGCAAGGCCCGCAGGCCGGAAAACTGCGGCACCGCCAATACCACTCGACGCGAACGGCCGATACGCGCCAGGTCATTGTCGATGGCGCCGCTCAAGTCCCCGGAAAACGACACCAGCGCATGGGGACGCTCGCAGAATTCATCCAGTGTCAGCGGGCCGGGTCGATTGTCACCACGCAAAACCTTGACGCTCAGGTCGCGCAATTTCTTGCGCTTGGCATTGGCCGGCAACTCGGTGGTGTAACTGATGCCCACGGAGATTTCACCGCTGGCCAGCATCGACGACATCAACAGATAATTGACCCGCCGCACCACCACTACAACGTTCTGCGCTTCCTCGCGGATCTGCTTGAGCAGCGGCGGAAACAGGCCAAACTCGGCATCATCGGACAGGCCGATGCGAAACACATCGCGGCTGATGGACGGATCAAAATCCTTGGCCCGGCTCACCGCGCCGGAAATGGTATCCATCGCCGGCTGCAACTCCTTGAGAATCGCCAACGCCCGTGGCGTCGCCTCGAGGATCCGCCCGTTGCGCACCAGCAACGGGTCATCAAACAAATCCCGCAACCGCGCCAGCGCCGCACTGACGGCAGGCTGGCCGAGAAACAGCTTCTCCCCGGCCCGGGTCAGGTTCTTCTCGAACATCAGCGTTTCGAAGATCACCAGAAGGTTCATGTCCACGCGGCGCAGGTCGTTGCGGTTCATTAGAGCAGGCTCAGAGGTTTCGGATCCTTTTAGTAAAGCAGCAAAGCGCTAGCGATGTGCGGGTGAATCAGGAGCGCTGAAACTTCGGATCTTGCTGCGCTCCAGCTGCTACTGCCTGAACTATTATTCAGTCTGTCACTATCCTGAAAATGAGATGGTGCGAAATGTTCCTGAGTTTGATTTGTCGTTAAGGCTTTTTCATTTTCTTAAGTTAACAGATTTGTTGTATTTCTCTTTTAGGGCTTCTGCTTTGGCGATATTTCTATAGTGTTTAGGGTTTTTGATTGATTGTAATTTTTTTAGGTAAGCATCGATATTCATGAAGTTGATTCCACGAATTTCTTCAGGAAGCTGGGTTTTTTCTTTTATTGCTTTGTTTACAATACCAAAGCTTCTGTGACTGAGTGTGATCGTGTTCGAGTATTGGGGGGCTGATGAAAGATACTCGTATAGAGGAAGTAGCTCTCGGGCTTTTTTACTATATACAACTCCTTGCAAGTAGGGCGGAAGAGAATCAAGTTGATCTATGGTTAAATTAGCAGCTATGTCCGAAGGTTTTTTAATTTCATAGCGTGGAAGGGGTGGGGTGTTTAGAGCGGTTCGGTAGTCCCTGAGGAAAGTTTTATTCATTAACTCGTGATTAAGGTTGTCATTTTTTTTGATTATTTTATCCGCTTCATCCAAATAATCTGGAGTGTTAAATTTCCGGGACAGTATTTTTGGAAACTTAGGTATATGTCCCGACGGGTCATGGCCGTTGATTGGGTCTCCAAGACAATATCCATAGGCGTTTAAGCCACCCTTGCCAAACGGGCTGAAACTATCCGGGCTATTAAAGCGCATTAGTGCTGGATTAAAAGTTCGATACCCATTCCCCAACAAATAGTGCCCGGTCACCGGATCCTGCCGTTCGCCATTGAATCCCAGTAAACTCAATAGTCCATTTTCAATAGCACGGTATCCATAAGGGGAATACGCCATGGCTTTGCGCTGTTGATTGTCTTTGCAGGTGTGCAGTACTGACCGTTGCTGGTCGGTCGCCAATAACGAGGTGTCGATTGCGACGTCGCTACTTCGCTGTTGTGCCAGCAGCAGGTCGCCCTGTTGGAAGATGGAATGGCGCATCGTTCCTTGAATTTCGGTTGCAAGGCGGCTTTGGTTGTAGAAACGCTGGTGCTCTGGTGTAGTCGCGGGAATTTGGCCGACTAAGCGATCGAGGGCATCGTAGCGATACTGGCAGAGTACGGTTTCGTGGGGTAACGTCATGTGAGGAACTCCGAAGGCCTGCAGTGCTGGCATTCAGTATTGCTGGTATCGCAACTATTGGGAACTATCAGAACTGATAGGTGAAATTGTAGGGATGTGGGAAGAACTGCCGAAGAATATGTGGGAGCAAACACAAGTCTTGCATACGACACCCATCACCTGTAGGAGTGAGCCTGCTCGCAATGGCGGTGAGCCAGGCACCGGGGATACTCAATATGCTGGGCGTTTCACCGGTCCAGCCGGAGCAGGTTCATTCAATGCGATCCACAGCGGACTTTCGAGGAGTCTTGAGTCAGTGACCATTCCCAAGATCAAGGAATGTCACGAATCTCGCGAAGAATTCTATCTGGACGGTTTTCCCGTAGCGCTCTTCCCTCCATTTGCTGATGGGTGCGCCTATGCGTTTCGAAGGCAGGGGTATGTCGATTGGAGTTGCCACTTAACGCTATTGTTCGAGCGGCTTCTTCAGTCGGCGTTGGAAGACGGACCGCGGTTAACGACGACTCGCCCATATTGCCAAGTGCAACTCTCATCGCTGGATTCAGTTGAGCACGCCTATCCGGCGATCGGGAAGCGGATTCGAGAGCCCCTATAAACTCACGTCCATTATCGACTGTGTGCAGTTGAAGGGTATTCGTCACGTTGAGAGATGCAACTTCTGAAACTGGGGGAACAGCTAGTATGGGCTCTACTGCCGCCACGGCACGATTCAATCGCGGGGGAGGTGCATCCGGCAACATCGTTGGATCAAATCCGGGCCAGGGAGTTGGGCGGGGCACTCGCCTGACGATGCTATTGCGTACCCACCCCCATCCAAGTGAAGTGGCATGTCCTGTCGGATCTGTCTGGTTCACAGGAGCGCCTTGGCAATATGCGTATGGATTCACTCCACCTTCCCGAAACGGACTCAAACTGTCCGGACTGTTAAACCGCATCAGCACCGGATTGAATGCCCGATACCCATTACCCAAAAGATAATGCCCGGTCACTGGGTTACGCCGCTCACCGTTGAAACCCAACAAACTCAGCAATCCATTTTCAGCAGGACGGTGCCCATAAGGCGAATAAGCAATGGGATTTCGTTGTTGATTGACTTTGCAGGTGTGCAGTACTGACCGCTGCTGGTCGGTTGCCAATAACGAGGTGTCGATTACACCGACGCTATTTCGCTGTTGCGCCAGCAGCAGGTCGCCCTGTTGGAAGATGGAATGGCGCATCGCTCCTTGAATTTCGGTTGCAAGGCGGCTTTGGTTGTAGAAACGCTGGTGCTCTGGTGTGGCCGCGGGAGTTTGGCCGACTAAGCGGTCGAGGGCATCGTAGCGATACTGGCAGAGTACGGTTTCGTGGGGCAACGCCATGTGAGGAACTCCGAAGGCCTGCATTGCTGGCATTCAGTATTGGTGGTATTGCGACCATTGGGAACTATCAGAACTGATAGGTAAAACTGTAGGGATGTGGGGAGGACTACCGAGGAATTGTAGGAGCAAACACAAGTGTTACGTACGACACCCATCACCTGTAGGAGTGAGCCTGCTCGCGATAGCGGTGTGTCAGTCACAGGAATGCTCAATGTGTTGACCGCATCGCGAGCAGGCTCGCTCCTGCCGGCTCATCGTTTACTCAGGCGGATCGAGTCGATCCAGTGCCCGATTCACCGCCAACTCGCCCAGCATGATGACCTGAGCAATGCCCAGCAGCGTGTTGCGATGCGAGCCTTCCAGAAAACCAGCCAGATCGTTGGTCATGACGCTGGCCGAGGCCAGTGATTCGCAGGCGTGGGCCAGCAGGGTTTCGGTGTCGATGTCGGGGTTGATGGTGAACATCGTGGTGGGTGTGCGGGGCGTGGCCATGATGTTGGCGGCCGCTTCGTGGAATTGCTTGGAATCAGGGCTTTCGTAGGGCGAGGCCGGGTCTGATTCTGGCGGGTTGGGGGTTGGTTTGATCATGATGGAACTCCTGGGTTGTAGATTAGGAGCCATCACCCTTCGCTACCAAACGATGGGTGGCAGCCATACGCAGATTGGTAGACCGGTAACACCCAGGAACCCGGCGCGTCCGAAGACGCCCTGCGCATGGCCGCCATAAAAATGCAGTGCGGAGAAATACCCTGCAAATGATGGCGCAGTGCGACTGGATATACCGGGCTACCAAACCCGATCGCTGTTTTTTTCAGCGACCGGCAAACGATAGAGTCCTGCCCCAAGGCGCACAAGCCGGCGGATTCTGGCGTACCCGTAGGCAATGACGCAAGGTGTTGTAGCTTTCATCAAGTTTCGCTGACAACCATTAAACATGTGCCTGAACAGGCACCGTTATCGCGAGCAGGCTCGCTCCCACACGGATCTTCAACACGACATCAATCAATTGTAGGAGCACAGCTTGCTGGCGATGGCGCCTTTGAAATCGCCATCGCCAGCAAGCTGTGCTCCTACAGGACGGGTGTGTGATCAGTCGGCCGGGTGTGTCAGGACTTTCCTGAATGTCTCCACCAACGGCCGCAAATTGATCCGGTGCCATGCGGCCCACAGCGGTGTGGTGTAGGCGATCCACGGCACATCCCGCAGCACCACGCCCGGCGGTGCGTTGCGGCTCAAGCCTTTCTGAATCATCGCGATGCCCAGCCCCGAGGCCACCAAACCCAATGCGGTGAACGGCTCGGTCGCTTGCATGCGAATGTCCGGGGTGAAACCGGCGCGGATGCAGGCGCTGACGAAGTCGTCGTGGCCATTGGCATTCTGCCGATGTTGAACGCCGATCCATTCCTTATCGGCGAGGTCGGCGGCCGTCAGTGTCGATTGCTGCGCCAGCGGATGATCTTCGGGCAAGGCCAGCAGCATCGGATCGTCCAGAACCTGAAAACCCAGCAAGTCCGGGTCGTCATCGGTCGGCGGCTCGCTGACCAGGGCGATATCCAGACTACGCTGACGCAGGCCTTCGAGTTGTTCGGCGGAACTCAGGTTGTACAGCGCGACATGTACGTTCGGCCGGTCGACCCGCAGCACGCGCAGGGCATTGGGCAGCACACCGGCGTGCATGGCGTTTTCGATGTAGCCGATGCACAAGCCGCCTTCTTCGCCGCGCCCCAGGCGTTTGCCCAGGGATTCCAAGCGATTGGCGTGGGTCAGCAGGGCGCGGGTTTCGGCGAGGAACGTCTGGCCGTCGCGGGTCAGGCGGATGCGTTGCTGGCTACGCTCGAACAAGGTCAGGCCCAGGCGCTCTTCGAGCTGGGCGATCTGCCGGCTGAGGGGCGATTGGGAAATATGCAGGCGCTCGGCGGCGCGACCAACGTGTTCTTCTTCGGCGACGGCAACGAAGTAGCGCAATTGGCGGATGTCGATCATGTCAGACCTCTGGGGACTCAAGTGCTGCACATTATGTCTTGGACGGTCCGAACGCCGCAATCTAGGATCTGCTCAACGGTCAAACACTGGCCACTGAAACGATGAGGATTGAATCATGAGCTTGAAAGACAAACTGCCCGGCGCGCTGGGCTTCGGTACTGCACCACTGGGCAACATGTTCCGCGCCATTGCTGAAGAAGAAGCGCAAGCCACCGTTCACGCCGCCTGGGATGCCGGCGTGCGTTACTTCGACACCGCGCCGTTCTACGGCTCGGGCCTGTCGGAAATCCGCCTCGGCGCCGCACTGTCGCACTACAACCGCGACGACTATGTGCTCAGCAGCAAGGTCGGCCGAGTGATTCTCGATGAAGTCGAAGACGCTGCGGCCCGCGATCTGGGCGAGAAGAGCGGGGTGTTCGAGCACGGTCGCCCGAACAAGATCGTCAACGACTACAGCGCCGACGCGACCCTGCGCTCCATTGAAGATAGCCTCAAGCGCCTGCAAACCGATCGCCTGGACATCGTCTGGGTGCATGACATCGCTCAGGATTTCTACGGCGATCAATGGTTGGAATACTTCAACCAGGCCCGCACCGGTGCTTTCAAAGTGCTGACCCGCTTGCGCGAAGAAGGCGTAATCAAAGGTTGGGGCCTGGGCGTGAACAAGGTCGAGCCGTGCGAATTGACCCTTGATCTGAGCGAAGCGCAGCCGGACGGTTTTCTGCTGGCGGGTCGCTACACTCTTCTCGACCATGACCGCGCATTGCAACGCTTGATGGACGCCGCCCTGGCACAGAACGTCGAAATCGTGGTCGGCGGCCCTTACAGTTCGGGCATCCTCGCCGGTGGCGCGCACTTCGAGTATCAGAAGGCCAGCCCGGCCATCGTCAGCAAGGTCGAGCAGATCAAGCGTATTGCCGCGGCCCATGGTGTCGACATCAAAGCGGCGGCGTTGCAGTTCTCGTTGGCCAACCCGGCTGTGGCGGCGGTTATTCCAGGTGCCAGCCGACCAGAGCGAATCGCCGAAGATGTGGCCGCGTTGTCGGCGGTGATTCCTGCAGCCTTCTGGCAAGCGATGCGCGACGCAAAACTGGTGTCCGAGCGCGCCCCGTTGCCAATCATTGGAGCCTGAAAATGAAAATCGATTTGAGTGGAAAACTGGCGATTGTCAGCGGCAGCACCGCGGGCATCGGCCTGGGCATCAGCCGGGCGCTGGCCGAATCCGGCGCCACGGTGGTGGTGATCGGCCGCGAGTCGGCCAAGGTCGAGCAGGCTTTGGCAAGCATTCGCCAGAGCGTGCCGAATGCACAGTTGCGCGGGTTGACCGCGGACCTGGGCACCGCCGAAGGCGCCGAGAAACTGTTTGCCGCCGAACCACGTGCCGACATCCTGGTAAACAACCTCGGGATCTTCAACGCGGTGGACTTCTTTGAGACCCCCGACAGCGAGTGGACGCGCTTCTATGAGATCAACGTGATCTCCGGTGTGCGCCTGTCACGGCATTACGTCCCGGACATGGTCAAGCAAGGCTGGGGGCGGGTGATTTTCCTGTCTTCGGAATCCGGGATCGCGATTCCGGCTGACATGCTCAACTATGGCGTGACCAAAAGCGCCAACCTGGCGGTCTCCCACGGGCTTGCCAAACGGCTGGCGGGCACTGGGGTGACGGTGAATGCGATTCTGCCAGGCCCGACGTTGACCGACGGCGTGGAGCTGATGCTCAAGGATGCCATGGCCCAATCCGGCCGCAGCTTGCAGGAGGAAGCCGACGCCTTTGTGCGCACCGCGCGGCCAACCTCGATCATCCAGCGCGTGGCGCATGTCGAGGAAGTCGCCAATCTGGTGGCGTACATCGCTTCGCCGTTATCCTCGGCCACCACCGGCGCGGCCCTGCGAGTCGACGGCGGTGTCGTCGACAGCATGGCTATCTGACTTTATTCATTGAGAGAGAGCTTTACATGGCAACTGCATCAGCATTCATCGACATCCCGGCTTCGGCCGATCAGGTCTGGCAATTGATCGGTGGTTTCAACTCGCTGCCGGACTGGCTGCCGTTCATTCCCCAGAGCGAGCTGAGCGAAGGCGGGCGCGTGCGCAGCCTGCAAACGGCGGACGGCGCAGTAGTGGTCGAGCGCCTGCAAGCGTTCGACAACGTCGCGAGGACTTACAGCTACTCGATCTTGCAGGCACCGTTTCCGGCCACTGACTATCTGGCGACGATCAAGGTTGAAGCGCAAGGGCAGGGCGCGCGGGTGACCTGGTCCGGTCGATTTGAACCGGTGGGTGTGAGTGATGAGGAGGTGGTGGCGCTGTTCACCGGGATTTATCAGGGCGGGCTTGAGGCCCTGCGGGCCAATTACCCGGCTTGACTCGTCGATCGTTCCCACGCTCTGCGTGGGAANGTGGTGGCGCTGTTCACCGGGATTTATCAGGGCGGGCTTGAGGCCCTGCGGGCCAATTACCCGGCTTGACTCGTCGATCGTTCCCACGCTCTGCGTGGGAATGCTTTAAGGGACGCTCCGCGTTCCAGCTTCCGAAAGGGCCGCGGAGCGTCCCAGGTTGCATTCCCACGCGGAGCGTGGGAACGATCAGGGCGCGCGGGTGACCTGGTCTGGTCGCTTCGAACCGGTGGGTGTGAGTGATGAGGAGGTGGTGGCGCTGTTCACCGGGATTTATCAGGGAGGGCTTGAGGCCCTGCGGGCCAATTACCCGGCTTGACTCGTCGATCGTTCCCACGCTCTGCGTGGGAATGCTTCAAGGGACGCTCCGCGTTCCAGCTTCCGAAAGGGACGCGGAGCGTCCCAGGCTGCATTCCCACGCAGAGCGTGGGAACGATCAGAGCGCGCGGGTGACCTGGTTTGGTCGCTTTGAACCGGTGGGTGTGAGTGACGAGGAAGTGGTGGCGCTGTTCACCGGGATTTATCAGGGCGGGCTTGAGGCCCTGCGGGCCAATTACCCGGCTTGACTCGTCGATCGTTCCCACGCTCTGCGTGGG
>NZ_LMGK01000025.1:485472-522689 GCF_001427125.1 Pseudomonas sp. Root562 | reverse complement strand
GGAGCGTCCCAGGCTGCATTCCCACGCAGAGCGTGGGAACGATCAGGGCGCGCGGGTGACCTGGTCTGGTCGCTTCGAACCGGTGGGTGTGAGTGATGAGGAAGTGGTGGTGCTGTTCACCGGGATTTATCAGGGAGGGCTTGAGGCCCTGCGGGCCAATTACCCGGCTTGACTCGTCGATCGTTCCCACGCTCTGCGTGGGAATGCTTCAAGGGACGCCTGCGGGCCAATTACCCGGCTTGACTCGTCGATCGTTCCCACGCTCTGCGTGGGAATGCTTCAAGGGACGCTCCGCGTTCCAGCTTCCGAAAGGGACGCGGAGCGTCCCAGGCTGYATTCCCACGCRGAGCGTGGGAACGATCAGGGCGCGCGGGTGACCTGGTCTGGTCGCTTCGAACCGGTGGGTGTGAGTGATGAGGARGTGGTGGCGCTGTTCACCGGGATTTATCAGGGCGGGCTTGAGGCCCTGCGGGCCAATTACCGGGCTTGACTCGTCGATCGTTCCCACGCTCTGCGTGGGAATGCTTCAAGGGACGCTCCGCGTTCCAGCTTCCGAAAGGGACGCGGAGCGTCCCAGGCTGCATTCCCACGCNCAGGGCGCGCGGGTGACCTGGTCTGGTCGCTTCGAACCGGTGGGTGTGAGTGATGAGGAGGTGGTGGCGCTGTTCACCGGGATTTATCAGGGAGGGCTTGAGGCCCTGCGAGCCAATTACCCGGCTTGACTCGTCGATCGTTCCCACGCTCTGCGTGGGAATGCTTCAAGGGACGCTCCGCGTTCCAGGCTTCCGAAAGGGCCGCGGAGCGTCCCAGGCTGCATTCCCACGCGGAGCGTGGGAACGATCATGAGGGTGCATTGCCACGCGGAGCGTGGGAACGATCATGTGGCTGTATTGCCAAGCGGAGCGTGGGAACGATCATGTGGCTGTATTGCCAAGCGGAGCGTGGGAACGATCATGAGGGGGTAATCAAACTCTCCCGACAATCGAGCACCAGCCGCGCTCCACCCAGTTCACTGTTACCCACCTCCAGCGCAAACCCATGCAGGCTTGCGATGGCTGCGACGATCGACAGGCCCAGGCCGAAACCGCTTTTCAGATTGCCCGCTTCGGCGCGATAAAAACGCTGGAACACGGCTTCGCGTTCGGCTTCGGGAATGCCCGGCCCGGAATCGAGCACTTCGATGCGGGTATGTCCGTCATGATTGATCCCGCGCAAAATCACCTGGCCGCCGGGCGGGGTGAATTTGATCGAGTTGCTCAACAGGTTGGCCAGCGCTTCGAACAGCAAGGCGCGGTCGCCATTGAGTGGCGGCAACGATTCAGGCAGTTGCAGCTCGAACGTCAGGCCGTCGTCCTCTGCCAAGGGCAGATAAAACTCATGCAACTCTCGCAACAACGACACCGGGTCCAGTTGCACGAAGCCGGAGCGGCGCTGGCGATCCTCCAGTTCGGAAATCCGCAGCAGGCCACGAAACCGCGCCATCAGCGTGTCGGCTTCGCCCAGCACCAGATCCAGTTGCGCCGCTTGCGGCGTACCTTCACCGGCTTGTTGTTGCATGCGGTAAAGCTGCGCGCGCAAGCGCGTAAGTGGCGTGCGCAGGTCATGGGCGATATTGTCGCACACGCCTTTGACCTCATGCATCAGGCGCTCGATGCGTTCGAGCATGGCGTTGACGATGGCCGCAAGCATGTCCAGTTCATCCCGGCGATTGGACAGCGGCAAGCGTCGGGTGAGGTCGCCGGCGACGATGGCTTCGGCGCTGGCCTGAATCGCGCGGATCCGCCGAAGCGGGCGGCGACGCAACAAATGCCAACCGACGATGCCCGGCAGGATGGTCAGGGTCACACCCCAGAACAGCGCGTGCAGAATGATCCGGGTGACGGCAAACAGCGAACCGTTGTCACGCACCAGCACCAGCAACAGGCCGTCGCGGGTCTGGGTCGCCACGGCATCGCAGCTGTCATTGGGCAGCGTCGGGTCGTCGGAGTCGGCGCAATCGCTGAGCATGTGGATCTTGCCGTCCAGCGGCAGGCCACGGGGGATGTGGTCCAGGGCGCCGCTCAGATATCGGTGCTGCTGATCGAACAGGCCATAACCGTCGATGCCGCGGATATCGAAGGTCATGCTGACGGCGAGCGCGTCCACCAGTTGTTCGCCCTGGAATCGCGAAAACAGATGCTGACGCTGCATCAGCGAATGCTTGGCCAGGTTGTCGAGGTAGGCGGATACCTCGAAGTACATGACGCCCATGAGAATGCCGCTCCAGACCACGAACAGCGCACTGTAGAGCGCGAGCAAGCGACTGCTGGAAGAGCGCCAGCCTTTAGACGGGTTCGGCAATGACATAACCCGAGCCTCGCACGGTTCGAATCAAGGGGACATTGCCAGGTGGGTCGATCTTTTTGCGCAAGCGGCCAATGTGTACGTCGATCAGGTTGGTGCCGGGGTCGAAGTGATAACCCCAGACTTCTTCGAAAATCATCATCCGCGACAGGATCTGCCCAGTGTTGCGCATGAGGAATTCCAGCAGTTTGTATTCGGTGGGCAACAGCGTGAGCAATTGCCCGTCGCGGCTGGCTTCGTGGCTGATCAGGTTCAGTTCCAGATCCGCTACCCGTAACGTGGTGGCCTGGGCGGTGCCGGTGTTCTGCCGACGCAGCAGGACTTCGACCCGGGCAGCCATCTCATCGGTGGCGAAGGGTTTGGTCAGGTAGTCATCGCCGCCGGCGCGCAAACCGCGCACGCGCTCATCGACGTCGGAAAGGGCGCTGATCATCAGGATCGGTGTGGCCACACCCATGGATCGTAGCGTGGTCACAATCGCCAGGCCGTCGAGTTCGGGCAGCATGCGGTCGAGGGTGATCAGGTCATAGTTGCCGCTGACCGCTCGTTCAAGCCCTTCACGGCCGTTGTCGACCCAGTCGACGTCGAGGCCGTGGCTGCTCAATTCAGCGACGATTTCACGGGCGGTCACGGCGTCGTCTTCAATGGTCAAGATGCGGGTCATGGGGCTGGCCTGATGAAATGTTCACAACGTTGTGCAGCATTTTGCCAAGAAATGATCGCAGGCTTTCTAAATAAAAGTTCATGGACGCTTCAATGCATAAAACCCGCTGAGTCTGCCCCTTCGTTGCATATTGCAAGAAGCTGCGAAGTTCAAACTTTTTATCACGTTGAAAAATAAGGATTTATTCCAGGTGCGCGGCTGGCACGGTGTCTGCAATTGCTATTTCGAGAGTTGTAACACCATTTTTCTGCCTGGAGCGACAAAACAATGAATAGATCCTCTGATGGTTTCTATCCTGCCGTAGATGAGGCGAGCACGCTTTCGGGTGTGTCATGGGGGGCGATTTTCGCCGGGGCCGCCGCTGCCGCGGCGTTGTCGCTGATCCTCGTGCTGCTCGGTTTTGGCCTCGGGTTCTCCGCGGTTTCGCCGTGGGCCAATGAAGGTGTGAGCGCCAAGACCCTTGGCGTTTCGACGATTGTCTGGTTGGCCTTCACGCAAATCGTGGCGTCAGGGCTCGGTGGGTACATCGCCGGTCGGCTGCGGGTGAAGTGGGCCTTCATGCACACCGATGAAGTTTACTTCCGCGATACTGCCCACGGTTTTCTGGCCTGGTGCGTGGCGACGCTGGTGACTGCAACGCTGGTGGCCGGTTCGGTCAGCAGTGTGGTCAGTGGTGGCGTGCAAGCCGGGGCGCAAGTCGTCGGTGGCGCCGCCAGTGCTGCCACGCAAGCGGCGGGCACGGCGGCTGCCAACACCAACAGTGATCAATACGGTTATTACATCGACAGTCTGTTTCGCGATGATCGTCCGGCTGCCGTCAGTGATGATGCCGCCCGTGGCACCGTGACCCGCATCTTCGTGCGCTCCTTGAGCGACGGGCAACTGTCTGCCGAAGACCGTACCTACCTGGCGCAATTGGTCGCACAGCGGACCAACCTGACTCAGGCCGACGCGGAGCGTCGTGTCGATGAAGTCTACGCCCGCACGCAAAAAGCGGTGGCCGATGCCAAGCAGGCCGCGCAAGAGGCGGCAGACACCGCTGCCAAGGTCGCGGCCTGGAGCACTCTTTGGATGTTTGTCGCGCTGTTGGCGGGTGCATTCTTTGCCAGCCTGGCTGCAACGTTCGGTGGTCGTCGCCGGGATGCCGTTGTGTACCTGGAAGCCGACGACTATGTAACCACCACTACGAATCGTTAAATCAGGAGCATCATCATGCGTTCATTACTGCTGTTCTTTCTCGGCGTACCGATCCCGATCATCATCCTGATCGCCTTGTTAATGTAATCCCATCCTTGTCGGTGCTGTACCGCGCCATCGCGAGCCATCTCGCGATGGCGTTCGTTTATGTGGCGATTCAACGCGGACCCGTTCGGGCGCGCACCTTGTCTGCGCTTCAGGGACAGGCAAACGCAGCCGTTTATCTTCTATATACCTGTGCTGGATTGAATTTCTTGCTATAAACGCACTCCGATAGCCACCTCGATGCCTGCCATAGAGCATTTTCGTGGCTTTGTCGGACAAATTCGCTGTCTTTTCAGTTGCTGAGGCCTCGACTCGGCCTTAGACTGCCGCCCCTCGTAAATTGAGTGCCGGGTGGCGCTTGGTATAAACGGCGCCTTTCCGAAGACCTGTACCGGTCTGCCGGAACGCTCCCTAATTCGCCTTAATGCACGTTTTTTTATAGAGATATCAATGACAAAGGACAAGTTGCTGGCCATGCCGGCGGATGACTACATGAACGCCGAGCAACACGCTTTTTTCACTGAGCTGTTGCAGAACATGAAAGTCGAAACCCATGAGCGCATCGAACAGAACCGCATCGCCATTGAAAGCCTGGATACTCCGGCCGATCCGGCTGACGCGGCTTCCGTCGAAGAAGAGCGTACCTGGCTGGTGAACGCGATCGATCGCGACCAGCGCATGCTGCCTCAGTTGGAACAAGCCCTTGAACGCATCAAGGAAGACAGCTTCGGCTGGTGCGACGACAGCGGCGAGGCAATCGGCCTCAAGCGTCTGCTGATCAGTCCGACCACCAAGTACTGCATCGAAGCTCAAGAGCGTCACGAGCAAATCGACAAGCACCAGCGTCAGGCCTGATTCTGCGGGGTAGCCCATTAAATCGGGCTGCCTTTGAAAAGATCGCAGCCTTCTGCAGCGCCTACAGGTTCAAGTGAACCCGAGCAGGCGCTGCAGAAGGCTGCGATCTTGCTTTTCGACGTCTACAGAAATCCCTCACGTCTATTGATCTACTGCAACGTCCACGACTAAAGGCTCATAGATAATGGCCCTATAGTGGCGTTTAATGCGAAGACAACAATTAGAAGATGTTTGGGGTGACAACGATGACGAGAGACGAGTCTCTGGTTGCGGCCGTGCCTGCACCAGTATTTCTGCCGAAAAACCGCTGGTTCGCACCGACCCTGCAAAGCATCGCCCTGATCTTGTTGCTGTGTGGCATGACATTGGCAGGATGGTCGCTTTACCTTGGGCTGCCGTTGGCTGTGCTGATCATCTGGCTGCCTCGCCTGCGTTCACGCGCAACGCCCCAAGCCGCGCCCCTTGATACAGCCAGTGCCATTTCCACGCTGACTCGCGATCTCTCCTACACCACCAGTCACAATGCGCTGTCAGCCGCTGGCGTGGCCTTTTCGGTCAAGCAGTTGGCCGACAAGCTGCAATCGCAACTCGGCGCTGCCGCACAAATCGTCAGTAACGCTGAGGTCATGATCGCTACCGAACAAGCCACGTCGATGCTCAGTCGAGAGGCGTTGAGTGCTGCCAGTGAGGCTCATCAGAGTGGTGCAGCAGGGCGCGCCGAGTTGATCGAGTCGATTGCGCGCATGCATCAGCTCAGCCAGCGCGCCAACAGCAGTCGTGAATTGATCGAAGCCTTGAGCCTGCGCAGCGATGATATCCAGCGCGTTACCCTGGTGATTCAGTCCATCGCCAGCCAGACCAACCTGCTGGCGTTGAACGCTGCAATCGAAGCGGCAAGGGCTGGAGAGCACGGCCGTGGTTTCGCGGTGGTCGCCGACGAGGTGCGCGGGCTCGCTGCGCGAACAGCAGCGGCGACTGGAGAGGTCGGCGAAATGGTGGCCGATATCCGGCAACGCACCGCCCAGGTGGTGGAACAGATCCGTCAGCTGTCCAGCGACCTGGACAGCGGTGTCGAGCAGGTCGAGCACACCGGTCAGCAACTGGAAAACATCGCCCGCCTGGCCGCCAGCGTCGAGAATCAGGTTGGGGAAATCGCCCGCGGCGCCGACACCAATCGCGAGCAACTCGATAGCTTGTTTCACGCCATTGAACAGATGCGCAGCGACCTGGCGATCAGCGACCAGCAGACCCGGCGCCTCGCCGAGGCCGCGGTACAGATGGAAGGCCAGGCCGAAACCATCAGCGAACGCCTGGCTGAAGTGGGTCTGGATGACTATCACCAGCGCATCTATGACCTGGCCCGGGAGGGTGCCAGCCAGATTGCCGCGCGTTTCGAAGCGGACATTGATGCAGGCCGGATAAGCGTCGATGACCTGTTCGATCGAAATTATCAGGCGATCCCCAACACCAGTCCGGCGAAATTCCAGACTCGTTTCGACCGCTACACCGATCAGGTCTTGCCAAGTATTCAGGAACCGTTGTTGCCGCGTCATGAAGGACTGGTGTTCGCCATCGCCTGCACTCAGCAGGGCTACGTGCCGACCCACAACGCGGTTTTCAGCCAGCCACTGACAGGCGATGCCGAGGTCGATACCCTGCACAACCGAACCAAACGCAAATTTGCTGACCGCACGGGGATCCGCTGTGGCAGCCATCAGCAACCAGTGTTGCTACAAACCTACACCCGTGACACCGGTGAGCTGATGCATGACCTGTCAGTGCCGATCATGCTCAAGGGGCGGCATTGGGGTGGTTTGCGCCTGGGTTACAGGCCGGAAAAACCGCGCTAGTGCAAGCGCAGGCGTGCAAGGCTGCCTGGTTGGCACAGTAGAAAGCCGAGCCCGTGGCAGCCAGCACCCATGCCGCTAGTGAACCTGGTGCATGCGCAGGTTGAGGTCGTCGACCACCCGCGCCCAGTCGGCGTCTTCGCGCAGTTGTTCTTTGAGGAAACTGGCCTGCTGCGGTGTCCAGAACTCGGCATCAATGAGCTTCTTGTCATCGGGCAGCGGCGAATGGCTGGCAATGAAATCGTCGATAGCTTTCTGGGTGGAGTCCAGGCCGAGCTGGTCGAACAAACCTTTCAAGTCGTGGGTCGGTGATTCCATCTTCATCTCCTTGCTGATAATCGGTCGCGTACGAGCACTGAGCTTCGGCTCCATTAACTCTGAGCAAGCCGCGCTCCAGTAAGTTCGAAAGCGATGTTCAAACGCAGCAATGAGCATAGACGGCATAAAACCGGCTATCAGGCTTTCAATGCACCGGCGTCGACGGCAGCCTTCAGTTCCCGAGCGGACTCCTGCGCAGCGATGGCGGCGACTTCAGGGGTTTTGAACCAGCGATCTTTTTCGACCTGGTGATAGGTCACGGCTTTTTGCGGTGGCTTGGCACGCATGACAATCACTGCCTGAAACTCGCCCTCAACTTCTCTGGCTTCGCCCCGGATAAAAAACTCACCGATATCAAATTCCGTCACGTAGCAGCCTTCCCTTGGAAATATATTGTTATGTTCAACGTCGTCCTCTTTGGCGGGACGCGTTTAATGGGTTCGGCAGTATGGCAGCAGTTGCGGGCCGGCGGCTGAGTTAAGTCGCCGGCACGACGAAACGTTTGAAGGCTGCGGTGCGGCAAAGGGAGTCAAGTGGGCGTCTCAAGCGCGCGGGCGAGGGCGCAAGCTTCGTTATGATCGCCACGGAAACCTCTTACATGCCCCGTGGAAATTTCTTTTATATGGAAGAACGCATTCCCGGCCAGGATCACCTGAAACCTGGGTGCTCGATGAGCATCACAGTGCGGCAACGCCGCCGGATACGGGCTTGAAGAGGTACCGGTGCTGGGAATCTGTGGGTGGGCGAAGTGTGTCAGTGTGCACATATGAAGTCCTTTTCGTTGTTTTGCCGACGTATGTACGTCGTTATGGGTAGTCTCAATGAGCATCGCTGCTCTAGAATCGGCATCACTGGTGGGTGATTGATGGTTATCTAAAGCAATTTTCGGCTGGCGATATGTCAGAAAAGTGCTTTTTTTTAAGAGTTTTTTCCCTGAAGTTGATAGTCCGTATTTCTCTGGCTGTAAGAAAGGCGTTTTCCTTCAACCTTTGACGAATGCCAGGCAAGGCGACACGAGCGATGTTCCAGTAGTCTGCTCAAGTCTCGTGATGGATGAGTCCTCTACTCGTTCAGGCTTTCAACCCGGGTCTTTCGGTTGCATTTTCGGCATTGCCGCCTTTTTCGGCTGTGCGCCTTTTCCGCGTGCGGCATCATTTTTAGATGTGGGGATGTTTCCTTGGCAGTAAGTAATCTTGATATGCATGCGTTGTTCGTTCTGGGTGATTTGCGCGCGAAGCTGGTAAAACTGTTCCAGTCACGTTTCGTCTACATCACCGAACAGAGTGCCGAAGGCATTTATGTGGCCGAGATCGATACCGAATCAGCATTGGTGGTGGACGACAAACCCGGACTCAAGCTCAAGGTCGGCGATCATTTCAGCGCATCGGTGTTGCCCAGCCGTGAAGGCGGCAAGCTGGAAGTCAAGTTTCGCGAAATCAAACTGACGGTCTATGGCCTGGGCGACTATGCCTTTGTCACCACCGCCGATGGTCAGGCCATTCTGTTCAAGGAAGGTCATAGCGTGGTCACGGTGTTTGCCGCCCACCAGCAGTTGCAGGAAGGCCTGACCAAAACCCTCAAAGCGGTAACCGCCAAGGCAGCCAAATGGCGCAAGGGCGAACTGGTGACGTTCAAGGCCAGCGAGTAATGACCCGGAACCGCGCCGACTTTCACCAACAGAACCAGGCTGGCGCACAAGCTGAAGCCTTGCGATTGTTTGAGCACAAAGCTGTGCTGCAGGGCGCCTGGCTGAATTGGGTGGCGTCACAGATCTACGCGCTGCGGCCGGCGGAGTACGCCAGCATGGTCAGAAGAGAACTGGCGCGCTTGCAGGAAACTTCCGAAAATTGATCCATGCCCCTCGAAAGCAGGAACCTCTACTACAGTCAGTTGACTGATTATTCAGAGGCTTTGCGGTCTTCTGCCCCATCCTGCGATTGCTGTGAACAGCGCGAGGTGCAAAAGCATGAAAGGTTTTCGACGGTTGCTGGCTGCGCTCCTGGCCACTTGCGGTTTGATGACATCACCCGTTCCGGTACTGGCCGCTCAGGCGCCTATACATTTCGCCGACCTGAACTGGGAAAGCGGCAGCCTGATTACCGACATTCTGCGGATCATTGTCGAGAAGGGGTATGGACTGCCGACCGACACCTTGCCGGGTACGACCATTACCCTGGAAACCGCCCTGGCCAACAATGACATCCAGGTGATTGGCGAAGAGTGGGCCGGGCGCAGTCCGGTGTGGGTCAAGGCCGAGGCCGAGGGCAAGGTCGCGAGCCTCGGCGATACGGTCAAAGGGGCCACCGAAGGCTGGTGGGTGCCGGAATACGTGATCAAGGGTGATCCGGCCAAGGGCATCAAGCCGATGGCGCCGGACTTGCGCAGTGTCAGCGACCTGCCCAGGTACAAGGACGTGTTCAAGGACCCGGAAACCCCGAACAAGGGGCGCTTCCTCAACAGCCCGATTGGCTGGACGTCGGAAGTGGTCAACAAGCAGAAGCTCAAGGCCTATGGGTTGGACGACAGCTATGTGAACTTCCGCAGCGGTTCGGGGGCGGCGCTGGACGCCGAAATCAGTTCTTCGATTCGCCGGGGCAAACCGGTGCTGTTCTATTACTGGTCACCGACGCCGCTGCTCGGTCGTTTCAAACTGATCCAGCTGGAAGAGCCGCCATTCGACGCCGAAGCCTGGAAGACCCTGACTGACGCCGATAACCCCAATCCGCAACCGACCCGCTCGCTGCCCTCCAAGCTGTCCATTGGCGTGTCCACGCCGTTCCAGAAGCAATACCCGCAGATTGCCGAGTTCTTCGCCAAGGTTGATTTTCCGATCGAACCGTTGAACAAAGCCCTGGCTGAAATGAGCGAAAAACACACAGCGCCGCGTCAGGCGGCCGAGGATTTCATGAAGAAGCATCCCGACGTGTGGAAAGCGTGGGTGCCGAAGGAGGTGGCGGACAAGGTGTCTGCCGAGCTCAAATAAAGTGTGAGTCCGCAACCGCCTTCGCGAACAAGCCCGCTCCCACATTGGTTTCAGGGGACCAGAAATTGCGTCGACCTGGATCTGAAGTGGACGTGGGCTTGTTCGCAAAGCTTTTTGAAAGTTGCGTGTTGCCCCCTCGTTTATCAGCTTGCGTACCAGCGGTCGTGCACATCAAGAAAAGCCGGCTAGGATGATTTGACCAAATCCCTTTCAAGGATCTTCAACCATGACCTTTGCGTTGGCTCAATGGCTGGTGACGATATTTGCGGTGATTGCTCTGGTACACGTTTATTGGGCGTTCGGCGGCGAATGGGCGTCGGTGGCGGCCGTTCCTCAAGTGCCTCAGGAAGGCGGCAAGCCAATGCGCCCGGCCTTCAAGCCGCGAGGCTGGCTCACGCTAATGGTGGCGGCAGCCTTGATGGTGATAGCCCTGTTGGTGTGTTTGCGAGTCGGCTGGTGGTTGCCGCAGGTGCACCATCAAGTGTTGCAGTGGGTCATCAGTGCAGTTGCGCTGTTGCTGTTCGCCCGGGCCATTGGCGATTCGGAGCTGGTGGGTTTTTTCAAGGAGATAAAAGGTTCCAGGTTTGCCCGGTGGGATACCTGGGTTTACTCGCCGTTATGTGTGGTGTTGGGAGGCGGGCTGTTGGCGGTGGCCTGGATCTAAACAGCCAACCTGTAGGCTCGCTCCTATGTGTTTTCCGTACGCCGACTCGAAACCTCGGCCGGCACATCATCCCCAGCCATGCGCTTGCGAAAGAGTGCCGCCCGCGCCAGTAACAATGTCGTGACCGGTACGGTGATCGCCAGCAGGATCGGGATCAGCCAGGCATGCAGCACCGGCGTGGACTTCAACGCCGAAAAGTAGATGATCGAAGCCAAGGCCACGCACCATGCGCCCAACGTCGAAGCCAGGGCCGGCGGATGCATGCGCTGGAAGTAGTCCTTCATGCGCAGTAATCCCGTGGCGCCAATCAGCGCGAACAGGCCGCCGAGCACCAGCAGGATAGCCACCGGAATTTCCACCCAGAGAGACAGTTCTGCGTTCATTCGATCACCTCGCCGCGCAGCAGGAATTTCGCCAGGGCAAACGAGCCGACGAAGCCAAACAGCGCGATCAACAGCGCCGCTTCAAAATACGTGTCACTGGCATAGCGAATGCCCAGGGTCAGCATCATCAGCATCGCGATGATGTACAGATAATCCAGCGCCAGAACCCGATCCTGGGCTGATGGACCTTTGAACAGGCGGATAAGCGTAAGGATCATCGCCACGGAAAACAGGAACAGGCTGAGCAAAATCGCGTTCGACAGCAGGGGACTCATTCGAAGATCTCCATCAGCGGGCGCTCGTAAGTCACCTTGAAGTGTTCAATGAACTGCGCTTCGTCATCCAGATCGAAAACGTGCAGCAACAAAATGCTGCGGTCCAGCGCCAGTTCCGACCAGACTGTGCCGGGCACCACGGTGCAGATCATTGACAGCGCGGCCAGGCCATTGGCATCGCGCAGGTCCAGCGGCACTTTCACGAAGCGTGAGCGGGGCGGACGGCGGCCGGCAGTCAGCACGCCCCAGGCCACGGCCAGGTTGGACACCAGCACATCACGGCCCACCACCAGGAACAGGCGCAGGATCACCCCCGGTCGGCGAATGCGGATCGGCAGCGGGCGCAACTTGCGCATCATCAGTGGCGCACAGACCCCAAGCACGGCGCCCAGCAGCAGGTTGCCGGGGCTCATCGACAGGTTCAGCGCCAGCCACAACAGCCACAGGGCCAGTGACAACCACGGCGCAGGAAACAGACGCTTCATGGTTGAACCTCCAGCAGCGCAGCCCTGGCTTGCGGACCTGGCACCGCGCGGGTGCCGAGCACGGCCATCACGTATTGCTGCGGGTTGTTCAAGGCGTGGGCGGCTGCCTGGGTATAACGCAACAGCGGCTCGGCCTGGAAGGTCAGCGCAATGCTCAACCCCAGCAGGGCGAAAATCGGCACGCACTCCAAGCGCCGCAGCACGGGCGATGGCCGTTCTGCCGGGGTCCAGAAACGCTGGATGCCCAGCCGCGAAAAAGCCAGCAGCGAGGCCAGCCCGGAAAGAATCAGCAATGCCAGCAAACCCCATGCGGCATTCGAGATCGGCGCTCCACTGCCATTGCCCAAACCCATGGGATTGAGCAGGGCGCTGAGCAGGCTCAGTTTACCGATGAACCCGGACAGCGGCGGCATGCCGATGATCAGCAAGGCGCAGGCGATGAAGCTCAGGCCGAGAAATGCCATGGTCCATGGAATCACTTGGCCGACCACGGCTTTGCGGTCGTCGTCGAGGTTGATGCCTTTGGCCGGATGCAGCGATTCCAGCGGCCGCGGCAGCATCTCGTTTTCATCCTCCAGCGGGATTTCGTTGGCCGAGCGCGAACGTTCGATCAACTCGGCCAGCAGGAACAGCGCGCTCAAGGCCAGGGTCGAACTGACCAGATAAAACAATGCCGCGCCAATCAGGTTGGGCTGGGCGAAGCCAATGGCCGACAGCAGAATCCCCGCCGACACCAGAATGCTCAGGCTGGCCATGCGTTCCAGGCGCTGCGCGGCAATGATCGCCACCGCTGCGCAAATGATGGTTGCCATGCCGCCGTAGATCAGCCAGTCACCACCGAAGTACGCCGACGCTCCGGCCTGTCCGGAAAACAGCAGCGTCCACAGGCGCAGCAGGGTATAGATGCCGACCTTGGTCATGATCGCAAACATCGCGGCGACCGGCGCGCTCGCCGATGAATACGCCGGCACCAGCCAGAAGTTCAACGGCCACATGCCGGCCTTGGCCAGGAACGCTACCGCCAGAATCCCCGCGCCGGCATGCAGCAGTCCGCGATCGGCTTGCGGTACCAGCGGGATTTTCAGTGCCAGGTCCGCCATGTTCAGGGTACCGGTGACACCGTAGATCAGCGCTGCACCGATCAGGAACAGGGTCGAGGCCAATAGGTTGATCGAGATGTAATGCAACCCCGAAGACACACGCGCCCGACCCGACCCATGCAGCATCAGGCCATAAGAAGCGGCCAACAGCACCTCGAAGAACACGAACAGGTTGAACAGGTCCGCCGTGAGGAACGCGCCATACAAGCCCATCAACTGAATCTGGAACAGCGCGTGGAAGCTCGAGCCGGCGCTGTCCCAGCGCGCCATGGCGAACAGCAGGGCGCAGACGCCGATGATCCCGGTGAGCACCAGCATCAACGCAGACAGACGATCGACCACCAGCACCAGGCCGAACGGCACTTGCCAGTTACCCGGCAGGTACACGCCGATGGAGCCGGGCACGTCAGTGGTTTGCGTCCATTGCAGCAGCAGAACGGAGATGCCGAGTCCGAGCAGGCTGGAAAACAGATTGATTTTGGCTTTGAGCGGGCGATGTTTCTCGCCGAGCATCAGCATGATCGCGGCGGTCAGCAGCGGTAGCAGGATGGGCGCGGCGATCAGGTGCGTCATTGCATTCATTCTTTAGGCTCCCGGCCATCCACATGGTCGGTGCCGGTCAGGCCCCGGGAGGCCAGCAAAACCACCAGAAACAGCGCGGTCATGGCGAAACTGATGACAATCGCCGTCAGCACCAGCGCTTGCGGCAATGGATCGGTGTAGTGCAGCAGGTCCTGCGGTACGCCGTCCTTGATGATCGGCTCTTTGCCGATGAACAGGCTGCCCATGCTGAAGATGAACAGGTTGACGCCGTAGGACAGCAGGCACAGACCCATGACCACCTGGAACGTCCGTGGACGCAGGATCAACCAGACGCCGGACGCGGCCAGGACGCCGATGGCGATTGCGATGACTTCTTCCATCAGACGGCCTCCTTGATGGCGACGGGTTTCGGCTGGGCCGCGGTTTTGTGACCGCGGACCGATTGGTGCGCCAGCGCTGTGAGGATCAACAGCGTCGAACCGACCACCACCGCATACACGCCAACGTCGAAGAACAGTGCGCTGGCGAGGTGAATATCGCCCAGTAGCGGCAGGTCGAAATGCCAGGTATGCGTGGTCAGGAACGGATAGCCGACCACCATCGCACCGAGACCGGTGAGTGTGGCGAACAGCAGGCCGACGCTCATCCAGCGCAGCGGCCGCAGGCTCATTTGCGCCTCGACCCACTGGGTACCGGCAACCATGTATTGCAGGATGAACGCCACCGACATCACCAGCCCGGCAACAAAGCCGCCGCCCGGTTGGTTGTGCCCACGCATGAACAGGTAGAACGACACCACCAGCGCAATCGGCAGCAACAGGCGCACCAGCACCGCCGGCACCATCATGAAGCCGAGCGCGGTGTCGCTGGCATGACGCGGGTTGACCAGGTCGGTGACCACGTCAGGCGCGAGCAAACGCTGTTGGGCGGGCAATTGCAGGCTTTCTTTCGGTGGGCGGAACCGCCGCAGCAGGGCGAACACCGTCAGCGCCACAGCCGCCAGTACGGTGATTTCGCCGAGGGTATCGAAGCCGCGGAAGTCCACCAGCATGACGTTGACCACGTTGCTGCCGCCACCTTCGGGCAAGGCTCGGCTGAGGTAGAACGAAGAAATGTCGTTGGGTGTCTGGCGCGTCAGCATCGCGTACGACAGCAACGCCATGCCGCCGCCGACCACGATCGACAGCAACAGGTCACGGATACGCCGGATGCGCGCCTTGCGCAGGCTGCTCGGCAGTGGCGAAACCTCTTCGATCCGTCGCGGCAACCAGCGCAGGCCCAGCAGGATCAGCACCGTGGTCACCACTTCGACCACCAGTTGTGTCAGGGCCAGGTCCGGCGCCGAGAACCAGACGAAAGTCACACAGGTCATCAGACCGCAGACACTGACCATGGTCAGGGCCGCAAGCCGGTGATACTTGGCCTGATACGCCGCGCCAAGCGCGCAGGCAATCGCCAGCAACCAGAGGATGACGAATACGATCGAACCCGGAATCTTCGGCCGGTCGCCCCAGCTCAAGCTGCTGTGCAGCATCGGTATCAACCCGGCCAACACGGCGGCCAGCACCATCAGGAACAATTGGGTTTGCAGTCGCTTGGTGCTGATGCGCCGTTCCAGGCGCCGGGCCATGTGCATCTTGAGCACCAGCGTCAGTTCGAACAGGCGCTTGCCGTTCAATCGACCCACCAGCGGCGGATGGCTGAAGCGACCGCGCTTGAGCTGGTTGCGCAACAGCAGGTAGAGCAGCACACCACAGGACATGGCGATCAGGCTCATGATCATCGGCGCGTTCAGGCCATGCCAGATGGCCAAGCTGTACTCCGGCAATTGACCGCCAACCACCGGCTGCGCCGCCGCCGCCAGCAACGGGCCGACCACTTGCGCGGGGAAGATCCCGACCACCAGGCAAGTGAACACTAGCAGCTCGACCGGCGCGCGCATCCAGCGCGGCGGCTCATGCGGGGTGTGGGGCAAATCGGTGGCGGGCGGGCCGAAGAACACATCCACGGTGAAGCGCAGGGAGTAGGCGACGCTGAAGGTCCCGGCGATGGTCGCGACGATCGGCAACGTCGCTTCGACCCAGGCCGTGGCGTTGATGAACACGGTTTCGGCGAAGAACATTTCCTTCGAGAGAAAGCCGTTGAGCAATGGCACGCCGGCCATGGAGGCGCTGGCGACCATGGCCAGGGTTGCGGTAAACGGAATCAGTTTGACCAGGCCGCTGAGTTTACGAATGTCGCGGGTGCCGCTTTCGTGGTCGATGATCCCGGCGGCCATGAACAATGAGGCCTTGAACGTGGCGTGGTTGAGAATGTGGAACACCGCGGCGACGGCGGCCAGCGGGCTGTTCAGGCCGAGCAGCAGGGTGATCAGGCCCAGGTGGCTGATGGTCGAATAGGCCAGCAGACCCTTGAGGTCGTTCTGGAACATCGCGCAGTAGGCACCGAGCAACAGGGTGCAGGCCCCGGCGCCGCTGACGATGTAGAACCATTCTTCACTGCCGGACAGCGAAGGCCAGAGCCGCGCCAGCAGAAACACACCGGCCTTGACCATGGTCGCCGAGTGCAGATAGGCCGACACCGGTGTCGGCGCCGCCATGGCGTGGGGCAGCCAGAAGTGGAAGGGGAACTGCGCACTTTTGCTCAGTGCGCCGATCAGGATCAGGGGGAGCAGGATAGGGTAGAGGGCATGTGCGCGAATCAGCTCGCCGGCGGCCAGGACCTTGTCCAGGTCGTAGCTGCCGACCACATGGCCGAGCAACATGACCCCCGCCAGCAGGCACAATCCGCCGGCGCCGGTGACCATCAACGCCATGTAGGCGCCACGCCGCGCATCGGCGCGGTGGTGCCAGTAGCCGATCAACAGGAACGAAAAGAGGCTGGTCAGCTCCCAGAAAAATACCATCTGGATCAGGTTGCCCGAGATCACCAGCCCCAGCATGGCCCCCATGAACGCCAGGAAAAACGCGAAGAACCGTGGCACCGGATCATCCGGCGACATGTAGTAACGGGCGTACAGCGACACCAGCGCGCCGATGCCCAGCACCAGCATCGAAAACAGCCAGGCAAAACCGTCCATGCGCAGGACGAAATTCAGCCCCAGGCTCGGCAGCCAGAAGAATTCTTCACGGATCACGCCGCCATCGGCGATTTGCGGGTACAGGAGGGCGACCTGGACGGTGCCGATCAGGGCAACCAGGCCAGCCAGCAGCGATTCGGTATTACGCGCATTGTGTGGCAGCACTGCTGCCAGACAGCTGCCCATGAAAGGCAGAAGCAGTAGAACTATCAGGGACATAGGCTTCTAATCTGCGGAAGTTTGTGAAGCATCATACGTGCCAGCTCCCGGATCACCAAACGCCAAGCTGTCGCAGAATCCTACAAGGTAGACGGAAAAAGCCTGTTTCACATGGTTTCAAGCAACAGCTTTGCCGATCGTTCCCACGCTTTGCGTGGGAGTGCCTCAATGGACGCTCCGAGTCCGGCTGTAAAGGGACGCGGAGCGTCCCGGGCTGCATTCCCACGCAAAGCGTGGGAACGATCAATGCTCCGCTTCGCGGTCCAGATCGTCCTCGATTTCAACAGCCGCCTTACCCTTGGTCTTCAACTCACTGACAATCACCGCCGCCACAATCAACCCGGCTCCCAGCAGTGCAATTGCCGGCAAACGTTCCCCGGCAATGCGGCCGACAATCCCGGCCCACACCGGCTCGCCGGCATAAATCAACGTGGCGCGGGTCGGCGAAACGCTCTTCTGTGCCCAGTTCATCGCCACCTGGATCGCCGCACTTGCCGCGCCCAACCCCAAGGCGCTGCACAGCAGTAGCCAGGAGAAGTCCGGAATATGTTCCTGGGTCGGCACCACCATCAGGAACGACAGCAGGGAAGTGACTGCCAGTTGCACTACCGTCACGCGTTTAACATCGACCTGGCCGGCAAAGTTGCTGATCAGAATGATCTCCGCCGCAATGGCAATCGCGCTGATCAATGTGGCAATTTCACCGGGGCTGAAATTCAGCTCAGCGCCGGAAGGCCCCGACAGCAGCATCAATCCGGTAAACGCCAACATGATCCCGATGCTCGGCATCAGCCCCGGTCGACGGCCCAGCACCAGCCATTGCAGCAATGGTACAAAAGGCACGTAAAGCGCAGTAATGAACGCCGACTGGCTGCTGGGAATACTCTGCAAGCCAACGGTCTGCAAGCCGTAACCGAGCATGATTGCCACGCCGATAAAGGCGCCGGCCTTGAGTTCGAACAAAGTAAGTTGTCGCAGGCTGCGCCAGGAGAACAAGGCGACGATGATGGCGGCAGCGGCAAAGCGCAGGCCGACGAAAAACATCGGACCGCTGACGGTCATCGCATGCTGGACCAGCAAAAAGGTCCCGCCCCAGACCATGGTGATCAACACCAGTACGCATTCGGCCTTGCTGAGCCGAAGGAAGCGGGAGGAATTCTGAGAGGTGTTCGCCGACGTCATGATCTTGCGTGCTACCTGAGGGGGACGCACAATGCGCCGGAAGTTGGGCAGTATACTGCGCAACACCATCAAGTGAGCAATATAGTGCACAAAGATTCCACTCAACGGGCTTCGGTCCTCCAGCACGTCAGCCAGAACGTCCGACGTCTGCGTCATGCCGCCGACATGAGCCAGAGTGCTTTGGCGGAAAAGTCCGGTGTCAGCCGCCGCATGCTGGTGGCTATCGAAGCCGGTGAAAAGAACGTCAGCCTGACCACGCTCGACCGTGTGGCCGAGGCGTTGGACGTGGCGTTCAGCGATCTGATCCAGGCGCCCGATGCCCGCGACCATAGCCGCATCAACGAACTGGCCTGGGCCGGTACGATCCCTGGCAGCAAGGCCGTATTGCTGGCCAAGGCCAATGCCACCCGAGAAGTCGAACTGTGGGAATGGCGCCTTGAACCGGGCGAGCATTATCCGTCGGAGCCGGATGCCGATGGCTGGAGCGAGCAGTTCTACGTCTTCGAAGGTTGCCTCACCGTGATGGTGGGCGATGTACCGCACACGATCGCCGCTGGTGAGTTTTTCATGTTCTCCAGTAACCAGCCGCATTCCTATCGCAACGATGGTTCGGTGGCGGTGCGGTTCGTGCGTAACGTGGTGATTTGAGCCAGTCCAGTGGCGTCAGCGAGTTGCTGGTCAAGGCGAATTGCATGATGTCTACTCAGGTAAACAGGGAACAGTGAGAACGGCATGAGTGAAACCCAAAGCGGACAGGCGCCCGACGCCATCCGTCACGCGGACATCCTGATCATCGGTGGTGGCCTCAGCGGCGCGATGTTGGCGGCGCAGTTGTTGCGTCTGCCGGGCAAGCGCAACTTGCTGGTGATCGAACCGCGCGCCGAACTTGGCCGCGGCGAGGCCTACAGCGCTGTGGAGCTGGGCCATACGCTCAACGGCAACGCCGCGCGCATGAGTGTCGACCCGGACAACGCCGATGACCTGACCCAATGGCTGACCGAATACATTGCCGCCGGTGGCTGGCCGGAATCGGAAGAGCAGTCTGTGCCGATCAGTGAATTGTTCCCGCCGCGCGGCATATTCGGCCTGTATGTGCAGCAGCGTCTGGCCGAGGCGCAGGTGGTGGGCGCTCTGCACGGTTCGACGGTCGAACATGTGCGCGCCGAGGTGGTGGATCTGCAAACCGATGTGCAATCGGTGCGCTTGCATTTGAGCGACGGCCAGCGCTTGCAGGGCTCTTTCGCGGTGCTCGCCACCGGAATGTTCCCCGCCGCGCGCACACCGCAAACCCAATCCAGTGGCTTGAATGCGGCGGCGCTCGATCCGTGGGATGTGGCTGCGATGCAGCAGCTCGATCCACAGTCGACAGTGCTGATCATCGGCTCTGGCCTGACCATGGTCGATGCCGTGGTGTCGTTGGAACAGGCCGGGCATCGCGGGCCGATCGAGGTGTTTTCCCGTCACGGCTTGCTGCCCCACGTGCGGCGGCAACCACCGGCCTGGGTGGATTTTCTCGCGCAGGACCACAGTATCCGCACACCTCGCCAGTTGATGCGCGAACTGCGTCGACATTGCCGCGAAGCCATCGCCCAGGGCATCGACTGGCAAGCGCCGCTGGATACGGTGCGCGCGCATATCGGTCGCTTGTGGAATCAGGCGACCGATGTGCAGCGCCGACAGTTTGTCCGCCACGTGCGACCATGGTGGGAAAGCCATCACCACCGCTCGCCACCCCTGAGCGCCGAACTGGTGGAGCGCTTGCACGGGGAAGGGCGGTTGCGGATTCAAGCCGCATCGTTCAAAGGGCTGGAGCCTGCTGCGAACGGTGGCGTGAGCATTCGTATTCGTCGCAGAGGTGAAGCGCAAACGGTTGTCGTCAGTGGCGCGGCGTTGATCAACTCCAGTGGCATCGAGTACGACTGGCGACGGGTCGCGCGGCCATTGCCCCAGCAATTGCTGGCACGTGGGCTGATTCGGCCCGGGCCATTGGCGCTGGGAATTGCCGCCGAAGCAGACGGTGCGCTGCTGGACGCCGAAGGGCGGACTTCCGATCGGTTGTTCGCCATGGGGCCGCCATTGCGCGGGATGTGGTGGGAAAGTACGGCGGTCACTGACGTCGCAAGCCAGGCCAAGGCCCTAGCCGCTCGTCTGGTGACATCGCAAATGCTCGGGGAATGACGTTGTGGCGAGCGAGCTTGCTCGCGCTTGAGTGCGTAGCGCTCACAAAAACCTGGGGCCGCTGCGCGCCCAGCGCGAGCAAGCTCGCTCGCCACACCACACCGAACCACCGCACAAATGCAGAAACCCCGCTTGTTTGGCGGAGTTTCCTGTTTCAAGCAGCCCAAGGCCGTTGATCAATAACGCTGATATTTGGAGCCGAACTCAGGGGACATAGAGCTTGCTCGCCAGTTGTCTTTCGGGGAATGAAGTTGTGGCGAGCGAGCTTGCTCGCGCTTGAGTGCGTAGCGCTCACAAAAACCTGGGGCCGCTGCGCAGCCCAGCGCGAGCAAGCTCGCTCGCCACACCACACACACCACACACCACAAATGAAGAAACCCCGCTTGTTTGGCGGGGTTTCCTTGTTGTCTTTCGGGGAATGAAGTTGTGGCGAGCGAGCTTGCTCGCGCTTGAGTGCGTAGCGCTCACAAAAACCTGGGGCCGCTGCGCAGCCCAGCGCGAGCAAGTTCGCTCGCCACACCACACCACACACCACACACCACACACCACAAATGAAGAAACCCCGCTTGTTTGGCGGAGTTTCCCGTTTCAAGCAGCCCAAGGCCGTTGATCAATAACGCTGATATTTGGAGCCGAATTCAGGGACATAGAGCTTGCTCGCCTGTTGTCTTTCGGGGAATGAAGTTGTGGCGAGCGAGCTTGCTCGCGCTTGAGTGCGTAGCGCTCACAAAAACCTGGGGCCGCTGCGCAGCCCAGCGCGANAATAACGCTGATAATTGGAGCGGAACTCAGGGGACATAGAGCTTGCTCGCCACACCACACACACCACACACCACAAATGAAGAAACCCCGCTTGTTTGGCGGGGTTTCCTGTTTCAAGCAGCCCAAGGCCGTTGATCAATAACGCTGATAATTGGAGCGGAACTCAGGGGACATAGAGCTTGCTCGCCAGTTGTCTTTCGGGGATGACGTTGTGGCGAGCGAGCTTGCTCGCGCTTGAGTGCGTAGCGCTCACAAAAMCCTGGGGGCCGCTGCGCAGCCCAGCGCGAGCAAGCTCGCTCGCCACACCACACACACCACACACCACAAATGAAGAAACCCCGCTTGTTTGGCGGGGTTTCCTGTTTCAAGCAGCCCAAGGCCGTTGATCAATAACNGCTCGCCACACCACACACACCACACACCACAAATGAAGAAACCCCGCTTGTTTGGCGGGGTTTCCTGTTTCAAGCAGCCCAAGGCCGTTGATCAATAACGCTGATATTTGGAGCCGAACTCGGGGCGGTTCTCTGCGACATAGAGCTTGCTCGCCTGGTTGTCTTTCTGGTCAACGCCGACGGTGTTCACGTTCAGCGTGGCCGGTTGGCTGACTTTGGCTGCTGCAACGGCTGGCGCAGTCGCGTGTGGGGCGGCGATGGCGGAAGTAGCGCCGAGAACCGAGAGGGCGAATCCAAGACCGATGATGCTTTTCATGGTGTTGCTCCAGAGTGTGGGGAGAAGATGTGGCCACTGTAGTGCTGGAGCATCGCGATGAGAAAACACCCTGACGCATAGTCGTTATCGAGAACAATGATCTTTCGGCGATGATGCGGCAGCCCTGTGGGCGCTAGCTCCCACAGGGACTGTGTTGTCAGGTCAGTCGCGATCAGTAGCGCTGATACTTGGAGCCGAACTCGGCGCGATTTTCGGCGACGATTACGCCACCGCGCACGGCGTTGCTCGGGATCGAGGCGACGCGTTCGCGCAGTTCTTGCAGGCGATCGGCACCCCCTTCGGCTACGCGGTTCTGGATCAGGCGATCGGCACCCCCTTCGGCCACGCGGTTCTGGATCAGGCGATCAGAGCCACCTTCGGCCACGCGGTTCTGGATCAGCCGGTCAGAACCCCCTTCGGCCACGCGATTTTGTTGCAACCGGTCCGAACCGCCTTCTGCCAGTAGCGACTGGATCTGGCTGTGGGAAACGGTATTCGACGTATTCGCCGATGCCAGGTTCGACAGACCAAGACCGCCCACCAATGCGAGGCCGAGTGCCAGGGACGAAACTTTCGAGAAGTTGATCATGGGTAATTCTCCGTGCGCTTAAGTGTGAGGGGGTCAGTAGCTCGTGCTATCTGGTGTTCACAGTTAAACGCCGGGGTGTATCGCTGATGTGTGCCTGAAACGCTCGAAATCGGCTTTTACGTATCCCGGGAAGTATCTTATACAAACGGATACAAAACCTTCGGTTAACGCTTATACCTGCGCATCGAGCATTTCCACCGGGTAGGAAAAAACATAGCCCTCGCTGCGTACCGTCTTGATGTAGGTCGACTCCCGTGAATCGTCCTTGAGTCGCTGGCGCAAGCGGCTGACCAGCAAGTCGATGGAACGGTCGAACAGGTCGGCGTCGCGGCCCTGGGTCAGGTTGAGCAGTTGATCTCGGCTCAGCACCCGTTGTGGGTGATCGAGGAACACGCGAAGCAATCGGTACTCGGCGCCACTGAGGGCGACCAGGGTATCGTCTTCATCCAACAGGTGACGGGCGGTGGTATCCAGGCGCCAGCGGCCGAAACCGAGCAGGCGGCCGGTTTCAGTGACTAATAGGTTGGGTGGCAGCATCCGGGTACGGCGCAGAACAGCGTTGATCCTGGCCAGCAGTTCCCGGGCGGCGAAGGGTTTGGTCAGGTAGTCGTCGGCGCCCATTTCCAGGCCGAGTATGCGGTCGGTCTCGTCATTGCGCGCAGTGAGCATCAGGATGGGCGTGGCTTTGTGTTTGCCTGAGCGCAGCTCGCGGCACAGGACCAGGCCGCCATCGCCGGGCAGCATGATATCGAGGACGATCAGGTCGACCTGATTGGTTTCGAGGAAGCTGCGCATGTGCCGGCCGTCGGCGACCATGGTGGTGCGCAGGCCGTTCTTTTTCAGGTAGTTGCCCACCAGTTCGCGAATTTCGCGGTCATCATCAACGATCAGGATGTGGTTGACGTGGTCCATGAATCGATTCTCTTGTTCTTCGTCGGTTGTGCATTTTTGGGCAACGGTGAAGCTTTTTGCCGTATCGCCCTTGTAGGAGCAAGGCTTGCCCGCGATGACGGTGGGACAACCCACAGTGATGTCGACTGATACTACGTCATCGCGGGCAAGCCTTGCTCCTACAGGAGGAGTGGCCGACCCGGCATTGCATTCAGGCGTTCTGTGGCCACAAAGACAACAAGCCGAAGCCAAGGCTTCGGCTTGGGTCTATTGCTTGAGTCAGGCAACCACGCGATAACACGGCACATAAGCCGCGCCACCCGGGAGTTTCATCCGGTGTTGGGCAACGAAGGCTTTGAGCAGCAGGTCCAGCGGCTGCATGATCGCGGCGTCACCGCGGATCTGGTAGGGGCCGTGTTGTTCGATCAGGCGAATGCCCTTGTCCTTGACGTTGCCGGCGACGATGCCTGAGAACGCGCGGCGCAGGTTGGCAGCCAGTTCGTGGGCTGGCAGGTCGCGGCTCAGTTTGAGGTTGGCCATGTTTTCGTGGGTTGGGTCGAACGGGCGCTGGAAGCCTTCGTCGATTTTCAGCAACCAGTTGAAGTGGAACGCGTCGTTACGCTCGCGGCGGAACTGCTTGACCGCTTTGAGGCCCAGAGTCATCTGCCGGGCGACTTCTGCCGGGTCATCGATGATGATCTGATAATGCTGCTTGGCGTCCTCACCGAGGGTGGCGCCGACGAAGGCGTCGAGTTGCTCCAGGTACGGTGCGGCGTGTTTAGGCCCGGTGAGGATGACCGGGAAGGGCAGGCCTGCGTTGTCCGGGTGCATCAGGATGCCGAGCAGGTAGAGAAATTCTTCCGCCGTACCGGCACCGCCCGGGAAGATGATGATGCCGTGGCCGACGCGGACGAAGGCTTCCAGGCGTTTTTCGATGTCTGGCAGGATCACCAGTTCGTTGACGATCGGGTTCGGCGCCTCGGCGGCGATGATCCCCGGTTCGGTCAGGCCAAGGTAACGACCGCCATGGATACGCTGTTTCGCGTGGGCGATGGTGGCGCCTTTCATCGGGCCTTTCATCACGCCAGGGCCACAACCGGTGCAGACGTCGAGGCTGCGCAGGCCCAGTTCATGGCCGACTTTCTTGGTGTATTTGTATTCTTCGGTGTTGATCGAGTGGCCGCCCCAGCACACCACGATCTTCGGCTCGACTCCGGGGCGCAGGGTGCGGGCGTTGCGCAGCAGGTGGAAGACGTAGTCGCTGATACCCTGGGAGGTGCTCAGGTCGATGCGTTGGCTGTCGAGTTCGTTTTCGGTGTAGACGATGTCGCGCAGGGCGCTGAACAGCATTTCACGGGTGCTGGCGATCATTTCGCCGTCGACGAAAGCATCGGCGGGGGCGTTCAGCAATTCCAGGCGCACGCCGCGGTCCTGTTGGTGAATGCGGATTTCGAAGTCCTTGTAGGCTTCGAGGATGGTCTTGGCGTTGTCGACGTGGGCGCCGGTGTTGAGGATGGCCAGGGCGCATTGGCGGAAGATGTTGTAGGTACTGCCGGATCCGGCTTCGCTCAGTTGCTGGACTTCCCGCTGGGAGAGTGTTTCCAGGCTGCCTTTCGGGCTGACCGAGGCGTTGATTACTTGTCGTTGGGTCATTCAATGATCCTTAAAACGATGTCATTCCCACAGAAACAACGAATGGCATCCGAATAGTGTGTATCCATGAAAGAAGATGGCACGAACTTCGTGGTCTCGCCATGTCCCCGTTTGACGATGAAAAGATGAAAAGGAGCCCCAGCATAGCTAAATCCCTCGCAGAGGCGATAATGCCCCGCAGTCTTTTTGACGCAGAATCTTTTTACCACCGAAGAAAAGGAATCCCGACGCCATGTTCGAAATCCAGCCGATGGACGCCCAAACCTACCGTCAACAGACACGGCGCAGCACGTTGATCATCGCCGTAGTCTTCGTGGCGCTGGCGATGGTGCTCTCGACGGCGGCGGTGGCGTTGTTCGGCGAACCTGGCGGCGACAACCTGCGGTTCAACATCGGCGGTGTGTTTGCCGCGGTGTTGCTGATGGCGGCACTGATGCGCAAAGTGTTCTGGACCCAGGAGTGGATGGCGCCCGCGGTCTATAGTTGGCAACTCAAGCGCAGCTTGATGAGCGTCACCAATGTCATGCACCACGTCACAGCCGCCGTGGAGGCGGGCGATCCGACGGCTATGAAACTGCTACGGTTCTATCATCTGGGCTTGAGCCAGATGCACGAGCTGGACGGCAATTCCAGCGACCATGGCGCATTGAATCGGGAGATGCAGCAACACGCGGCGCGGATGCAAGTGCTGGGCATTGATCCCGAGCAGCCGCGCCTGGATCCGGCGTGGCTGGAGGCAGTCAAGCGAACATCAGGCTAACCCCGATGGTGTGGCTATCCCGGGGAAGGCATAGTGGGAAGACATCGAGCAGGAAGCCTCGGTATTTCCAATAATCAAGGAGCGAGCGGCATGGGGCATCCGTCCATTTACGATCGTATCGAAAACAGCCGGCCTGGCATTGCCCGACTGAAGATTCGCTCCGCGGTGACGCTGCTGGTTGCGGTGTGCCTGTCGATGGTGGTGATTGTCATCTGGGAGGCCTGGAGCTCTCGCCAGTACCATCTGCGCGACAAGGAAGTGGCGATGTCCAACCTTGCGCAGACCCTGGCCTCGCAGGCGCGTTCGACGATCAAACAGGCGGATACGCTGCTGTTTACCTTGGTCGATCGCCTCGAAAATGATGGCTTCGATGCCGGCCGGATCAGTCGCTTGCAGCGCCTGCTCAGTGCCCAGCGCAGTGAACTGAGTCAGATTCACGGCCTGTTCGTGTATGACGAAACCGGGCAATGGATTGCCAACTCAAACGGCGCGGAAGTGGGCGTGGCCAACAATTCCGACCGTGAATACTTCATTTACCATCGCGACCATCCCGATCGCGGCCCACACATCGGCCCATCGATCAAGAGCCGTTCCAGCGGTGAATGGATCCTGACCGTGTCGCGGCGGATCAACCATCCTGACGGCAGCTTCGCCGGCGTAGCGCTGGCAACCATTTATCTCAGTCACTTCCTGCAGCTGTACGACAGCATCGACATCGGCAGCAACGGTGTGATCAGCCTGATCGCCGACGATGCCAGCATTATCGTGCGCAGACCGTTCCATGACGCAGACATCGGTACCAGTCTGAGCAAGAGTCCGCTGTTCACCCAACTGCTGCCCGTCAGCAGTTCGGGAACGGCGACAATTACATCGGTCATCGACGGCGTCGAGCGAGTGACGGGCTATCGTCGGGTCGAAGGCTATCCGCTGATCGTCTTTACCGCGTTGAACAAAGACGAAGTGTTGACCAGCTGGCGCAAGGAGTCGCTGCTCAGCGCCGCCATCGTCTCGTTGCTGCTGGCATTTCTGGGAGTGCTGGGTTATCGCCTGATCAAGTTGATGAAACAGCAAAATCGCATCCAGGCCGAACTGCTCGGCGCCCAGGACAAGTTGCTGGAGGTCAATCGCAACCTGGAACTGTTGGCGCTGGAAGACGCGCTCACCGGGCTGGCCAACCGGCGTCAGTTCGATCTGTTCATTCAGGCCGAAGCCGGGCGTGCCCGACGCAACCAGACCGGTCTCGCGCTGTTGATGATCGATGTCGATTATTTCAAGGCTTTCAATGATCGCTACGGTCACTTGGCCGGCGACGAGTGCTTGCGCAAGATCAGTGCGATCATCGTCGATACCATCAAGCGCCCCGGTGATCTGGCGGCGCGTTTCGGTGGTGAAGAGTTTGCCGTGGTGTTGCCCGGGACCGATTACGTCGGGGCATTTTTGCTGGCGGAAAAAATCCGTGGCGCGGTGCTTGCCAGCGGCCTGGAGCACAGTGAGAGCCCCGAAGGCGTGGTGACGGTCAGTGTCGGAGTCTGTGGCTACGACGCGGTTTCCCAAAGCGCTACCGATGACTTGATCGGTGCTGCCGACAAGGCCTTGTATGTGGCCAAGGCCAGTGGCCGCAACATGAGCGTCATCGCCAATTGAAGTCCGGACCTGACGCTGTCTGCGCTTGCTCGCCACCGCCACCAGGCACGGTGGCTTCGGTGAAGCTCTTTCAAGCGAAACGCCGTTTGATCACCTGACTATAGACCAGCACGTTGACCAGCAGTACCAGACCCGCCAGCCCCAGTTGAATCGCCGGGGTCAGGCCGCTCGGATAAATCAGCGGCCACACATAATGCTCTATGAAACCGGCGCCATAACCGCTTTGCCCGGCGGCGTGGCGCATCAGGTTTTCCCAGCGCGTCAACGGGCAGGGCAGGTGGAACAACTCCACCGCGATACCCCACGCGACGCAAGGCAGGTGCCACCAGATCAGACGGCGCCACTTGAGCAGCAACAACCCGCCGAACAAGACGAACACAATGAACGCCAGGTGAAACAGCACCAATCCATCGGCGGCGATTCGGTAATGCATGTCGACTCTCGAAGGTGTCAGGCAATCGCTCTATGGTACTCGGGCGCAACAGGTTCGTAGCAATGCGCAAGATTGTTCGAGCCATCGGCCGCGACTGCTGGCAAAGTCGCATGTCTTTTCTTCTGGTTAAGAGCGTTATGTTCAAATCACACTTGCCGCGAAGCGCGTTTCTTCGTGGCGCGGCAGCGATCATGCCGTTGTCCCTGGCCACCGCGCCCTGGGGTTTGTTGGCTGGCTCCATGGCCATCGAAGCCAATCTCACGCCCCTGCAAGGGCAGGGGCTGTCGAGCATCGTATTTGCCGGCGCCGCGCAACTGGTGGCCATCGGCATGCTCAAGGGCGGTGCCGGGGTCTTTTCCATCCTGCTGACCACGCTGTTGCTGACTTCCCAGCATTTGCTGTACGGGATGAGCATGCGCTCGGTGATTTCGCCCTTGCCGGGTCGCTGGCGAGTGGGCTTGGGGTTCCTGCTCACCGACGAATTGTTTGCCTTGACCAGCCAGCACGACAAACAGCAGTTCGACCGCTGGTACGCCTTGGGTGTCGGCCTGACGTTCTACATTGCCTGGAACCTCTTCACTCTTGCCGGGATTGTGTTGGGCAGCAGCATTCCCGGCCTGGAACACATCGGGCTGGATTTCTCCATCGCCGCCACGTTCATTGCGTTGATCACCCCGGTGGTTCGCAACGTGCCAACCGTGGTCTGCGTGGCTGTTTCGCTGTTCTGCTCGGTGCTGTTCAGCTATTGGCAGTGGGGCTCGGCACTGGTGCTGTCGGGACTGGCAGGCATGACTGCCGGGTTTATCTGCAATAAATTTCAGGGAGCACGCACATGATGGTCTGGGCGGTGATTATCGGCATGGGCGTGCTGGTGTTTCTCAATCGTTACGTCTTTCTCGAACCGCGGCTGCCGGTGCGCCTGAGCAGTAATGCCCGGCAGTTTCTCGGCTTCGCCGTGCCCGGGATGTTGACCGCCATTTGTGGGCCGATTGTGTTCATGCCCGAGAAGCAATTGAACCTGCAATGGGACAACCCGTACCTGATCAGCTCATTGGTGGCGGTCGGCCTGGTGCTCTACACCCGCAACACTTTGCTCAGCATGTTGTTGAGCATGGGCTTCTTCTTTTTGCTGCGCTGGTGGCTGTGAACCGGGCAAAGGAATGTGTTCTACGCTTAAAACTGACGAACAATCCCTTCAGGAAGAGAGGTGAACATGGCGAACGACCCCAAGCGTCCGGACCCGGACGACGACATGGATGAGCCGACAGAAGAGGAGCTTGAGCAACAGAGAAAATCGGAAAAGACCTGGAAGCATGACGACAGTCGCGAACTGTCGGATCGCGATATCGAAATCCCGTTGAAACCCTGACCGAAATACGTCCCTGTAGAGCTGCTGCAAGCTGCTCTACAGGGACGGCACGAAATGAAAGAGACTCACTGAGTCTCTGCTAATACGAAGGTTGCAAGCGCGGGAATCAGGCGTCGTCCGACGGCATGAAGTCGGGATGAGCGGCCCGAAAACCCAATGTCTTGTCGATCCAGGCGTTCAGTTCGTTAACCATCACCGGGTGCTTGCCCGGGTAGCTCTTGAGGGTTGAACTCAGGACCTCGTTGATATTGGGAATTGAACGCAAGTTACGGGTCTGTATGTATTGCCCGATAAAACAGTCGAGTTGGTAGTGTTCTGTCTTTGTAAGATAAACACACGCCAGACCCACGACATGATTATTTGTAAAATCGTCGCGCAATTTAGTTCTCTGCAAGGCTTGAGTGTAAGGGGATTTCCTTAAGGGCTGACTCTCTGGTCAGCTGATGGCGTAGCTGGAAATACGGCGCGGATAGTAGCGGTAGCGACAAAAAATGTATGCAAAGCGACGCTCTGGTCAGACCAGCGGTAATACGCCAACTGCGATATTAGTTAATAGAAACAGTCAAGATGCAACTTGCATCTGTATTTTCCGTAATAACTAACGTTTATGCAGGCATCATTGTTGTTATTGACAGGCTCAGGTCACTTCAGCGATTAAATCCGAGCCCTGGTTTCTGGTATTGCCAACCGCTTTGTCGACCTTGTGCCAGTTGAATACGTCACTGGGTTCACCTTGCAGAAGTACCATTTGCTCCGCGCGCTCCCGAGGTGTGGCCGGGTCCAGCCACTCCTGCGCCAGTTTTGCCGAAAACACCACCGGCCGACGGTCATGGATATCGAGCATGCCGCCGGCGCTGTCGGCGGTAATGATGACAAAGCCGTCGTCTTCTCTGGGCGGTGCGTCGCCCACCGGGAATTGACCGATGGCTGCACAGAAGATCGGTCCTCCATCACGTCGTCGAATCAGCCAGGGCTGCCGCGTGCCATCCCCGGCATCGACCCATTCGAACCAGTTGTCGACCGGGCAGATTGCGCGGTGAGGCCAGATCGCCCGGAAGAACGGGCCGTGGGCGACTTTCTCGACCCGCGCATTGATCGGCGCGGCCCGATCTCTGGCCCAGTGCGGGCGCCAACCCCAGCGCTGTGAATCGGCATGCAGGCCGTCATCCTCCCGATGCAGCAGCGCCAATTGGGTGGTAGGCGCCGCGTTGTAGCGCGCCAGAGGCTGATCGCCGACGTGATTGATCAGCGCGTCGGGAATGCTCAGCACCGCCACGAAATCGTGAATGCCCCGGTATTGCGACAAGCGTCCGCACATCGTAGAACCCTCCGGCAGGAGATTTCAGCTTAGCCGCCTCATTGCCTGGTTTGGGACAAAAATTCCAGGAACGAGGCTTTTTGGCGAAGTTCGCTGGCACAGTAAACGAGCCCCGGAACCAAACACTGTGTACCCTTATCCAAGCTCGGCCCGCAGTATCCTGCGGGCCGAAGATGGATGAACGGGCGAAGGAATTTTGCCGTTTGACGTGTTGACCGCACGGGTCTGGCCAAAGGCAAAACATGAAACACTGGTTCAAGCTACTCATGACATGCACGATGGCCGTCAGTCTGCTGGGCTGTATCGCGGCTCCCATCGAAATGACCGCGCAAACCGAACAGCGGCTGCGTGCGCAACCACCGATTCGTTTCCTGCTGACCTTCGATGACGGTCCTTCCGCATCGAGCTTCTGGAACCCCACTGAAACCGTGCTCGACAGTCTGGCAGTCAATCCGCTGCAACCGGGCATCAAGGCGGTGTTCTTCGTGCAGACCCGGGCATCAAGGGCGGGCGGCAGCGAGATCGGCCGTGCAATCATGCACCGCGAACGCGATGCCGGGCACATCCTGGCCTTCCACACCGCCACGCCATCGCATACCAATCATCGCTCTCTGGATGCGCAGGAACTGGATCAAGCGCTCACCGATGGCAGTGCTGATATCGCCGCAATCAGTGGTACGCCTCCCACGCTGGTTCGCCCGCCATTCTGGAGTTACGACAAGCGCACTTTCGCTGCCTACCAGCAGCATGGCTTGCAGGTGTTGCTGACCGACCTGAGTGCCAATGACGGCAAGATCTGGGGCTTCAATGCCAGCCCGCGGCGCCGCTCGCACATGCTGCGTTCAATGTCTGAAGTACGCGAGCGCATCGCCCGTGGTGAACTGCCAGTGGTGGACGGGGTGATTCCGGTCGTGGTGACCTTCCATGACCTCAATCGCTACACCGCCCGGCATACCCGTGAATACCTGCAGATTTTGCTCGACAGCGCCCGGGCGACTGGCGTCAGGACCGCAAGCCAGCCGTTCTACGACGACACAGCGGCGCTGCAACGAGCGGCGATGGCGCGTACGTTGCGCGACAGTGCGCAGCCGGTTGAACTGCCGGGTGTCTGGAACTGGATCTGGAAGGACAATCCTCATTGAAGAATTTGTTCAAAGTGAGAGGTATTTAACGCTTTTCGCTGGCGCAAAACGGGCAAAGCCGATCTATGCTCAGACGGATCCAACCCACTCAACTGTCGCCGAGGCACCGGCCATGGTTCCTATTTCAGTACTTTGCAACATAGTCGAGTCCGGTTTCGAACCGCTGACCTGCGAGTGCACGGAAACCCTGGGATTGTTGCGCATCGAGGTTTTCGAACCCATTTCCGGGGACGTCAAGTTGCTGATCGACGGCGTTTCGACCGAGCAACTGACCAGCGTGCGCGCCATCTCCGACCTGATTGGCGAGTTGCGAACCGAGATGAGCGCCGGGCGCCGGGCGTTTGCCGGCTGAGTTCAGCTTCGCGGCAGCAGTTCGTCAATCATCCGCAAGCAATGGCTCAACCCGGGCGACACATCACCCACCCGCCGACTGAGAATGATCGGCGAGGTTGCGTTGTCTTCCAGTAATGGCGTGAATCCGATGTCGTCGCGGTGCAGCAATTGCACCGAGGCCGGCACCAGCGTGACCCCGATCCCGGCCCCCACCAGACCGATCGCCGTTTGCAGCTCGTTGGTCCATTGCGCCACGTGGATGCTGACCCCGTAGGACTCGAACAACGCAATGACGTGATCGGCATAGCTGGGGCGCGGGTTGCCGGGGTAAAGCACGAAGGGTTCCCGGGCCAGGTCGCGCAGGCTGATGGGGCCAGCCAGCAATGGATGCCCGGCGGGCAGGGCGGCCACCAGGCGATCCTCGGTCAGCACGGTCTGTACGATGGCCGGGTCGTCGATGCGGATGCGCCCGAAGCCGATGTCGATGCGTCCGGATTTGAGGGCTTGCACCTGTTGTAGGGTGGTCATTTCCGAAAGCCCCAACTCCAGCTCCAGCGGCTCTCCACTGCGCAAACGGCGGATCAGTTCCGGGAGCACGCCGTAGAGCGTCGACGGCGCGAAACCAATGCCCAGCCAGGTTTTTTCCCCCAGCCCGATGCGACGGGTGTTGTCGCAAATCTTGTTCAGTTGCTCGAGCAGGGCGCTGCTGTGCTCATGGAAAAAACGCCCGGCGTCGGTCAGCTTCAACGGGCGGCCGCGTTCAAGCAGGATCACCCCCAGTTCATCTTCCAGCTGCTGGATCTGCCGGCTCAGCGGTGGCTGGGCGATGTGCAGCAGTTCGGCGGCACGGGTGAAGTTGAGGGTTTGCGCCAAGACCTGGAAATAGCGCAGGTGCCGCAGTTCCATGAAGCCTCCCGGTGTCAGTTGTTCTCATACCTATAAGGTATCAAGTCAGACCAATTCTATATTGGCAACCAGAAAAAAGCCGTACGAGAATCGATTCCAGAACTCCAAGAACCTGACGGGTATTGAAATGCTAGCAACCGCCATTGAATCGATCGAGACGATCATCGTCGATCTGCCGACCATCCGCCCGCACAAGCTGGCGATGCACACCATGCAGAACCAGACCCTGGTGATCATTCGTGTACGTTGCGCCGACGGCATCGAAGGCATCGGCGAATCCACCACCATCGGTGGTCTGGCCTACGGCAACGAAAGCCCGGACAGCATCAAGACCAACATCGACAAACACTTCGCACCGTTGTTGATCGGCCAGGACAGCGGCAACGTCAACGCCGCCATGTTGCGCCTGGAGCGCAGCATCCGTGGCAACACCTTCGCTAAATCCGGGATTGAAACCGCATTGCTCGATGCCCAGGGTAAACGCCTGGGGCTGCCGGTCAGTGAACTGCTCGGTGGCCGTGTGCGTGATGCGCTGCCGGTGGCCTGGACCCTGGCCAGTGGCGACACCGAAAAAGACATCGCCGAAGCGGAAAAAATGCTCGATCTGCGCCGCCACCGCATCTTCAAACTGAAGATCGGCGCCGGTGAGGTCAACCGCGATCTGGCCCACGTAATCGCTATCAAAAAAGCCCTGGGCGACCGCGCCAGTGTGCGGGTCGACGTCAATCAGGCGTGGGACGAAGCCGTTGCGTTGCGTGCCTGCCGCATTCTGGGGACCAATGGCATCGACCTGATCGAACAGCCGATCTCGCGCAACAACCGTGCCGGCATGGCGCGCCTGAATGCCATGAGCCCGGCACCGATCATGGCCGACGAGTCCATCGAGTGCGTGGAAGATGCGTTCAACCTGGCTCGCGAAGGCGCGGCTTCGGTGTTCGCCCTGAAGATCGCCAAGAATGGTGGCCCGCGCGCCGTATTGCGCACTGCCTCTATCGCCGAAGCGGCGGGAATTGCCCTGTACGGCGGCACCATGCTTGAAGGTGGTTTGGGCACCATGGCGTCGGCCCACGCCTTCGTCACCTTGAACAAACTGGCGTGGGACACTGAACTGTTCGGCCCGTTGCTGTTGACTGAAGACATTCTCAGCGAACCGCTGGTCTACCGCGATTTCGAACTCCACGTGCCGAACACCCCGGGTCTGGGCCTGAGCCTGGATGAAGAACGCCTGGCGTATTTCCGCCGCGACAAGACCTCCACCGCCATTCATCAAGCCTGAGGAGAGCATTATGCTGTTCCACGTAAAAATGACCGTGAACCTGCCGGTCGACATGAACCCCGAAGCAGCGGCCAAATTGAAGGCTGACGAGAAAGCCCTGGCGCTGCGCCTGCAAGATCAAGGCAAGTGGCGTCACCTGTGGCGCATCGCCGGGCACTATGCCAATTACAGCGTATTCGATGTCGACAGCGTTCAGGAATTGCACGACCTGCTGATGCAACTGCCGCTGTTCCCGTACATGGCCATCGAAATCGACGCGATGTGCCGGCATCCTTCTTCCATTCGTGACGATGACCGCTGAGCCCAGCCTGTTCAGCGCGCTACCCTAATAATTACAAGATGAGGAACCTGCAAAAATGAACGTCAAGATCTCCCACACTGCCGAAGTCCAGAAATTTCTCGAAGAGGCCAGCGGCCTGCACAACGATGCCGGTAATCCACGGACCAAAGCGCTGATCTACCGCATCCTGCGTGACTCGGTGAACATCATCGAAGACCTCGCTGTGACCCCGGAAGAATTCTGGAAAGCGGTCAATTACCTGAACGTGCTGGGTGCTCGTCAAGAGGCCGGGCTGGTGGTGGCCGGGCTTGGCCTGGAACACTACCTCGATCTGTTGATGGACGCCGAAGACGAGCAGGCCGGTAAATCCGGCGGCACGCCGCGCACCATCGAAGGCCCGCTGTACGTGGCGGGTGCACCGTTGTCGCAAGGCGAAGCGCGTCTGGATGACGGCGTCGATCCGGGTGTGACCCTGTTCATGCAAGGCCGCGTGTTCAACACGGCGGGCGAACCGCTGGCCGGTGCCGTGGTGGACGTCTGGCACGCCAATACCGGTGGCACCTACTCGTACTTCGACCCGACCCAATCGGAATTCAACCTGCGTCGCCGCATCGTCACCGACGCCGATGGCCGCTATCGCTTTCGCAGCATCGTGCCGTCGGGCTACGGTTGCCCACCGGACGGTCCAACCCAGCAATTGCTCGATCAACTGGGCCGTCATGGCCAGCGTCCGGCGCACGTGCACTTCTTCATTTCCGCGCCGGATCATCGCCACCTGACCACCCAGATCAACCTGGATGGCGAGAAGTACCTGCATGACGATTTCGCCTACGCCACCCGAGACGAGCTGATCGCCAAGATCACCTTCAGCGACGATCAGCAGCGCGCGGCGGCCTACGGTGTCAGCGGTCGTTTTGCCGAAATCGAGTTCGATTTCACCCTGCAATCGTCTGCCCAGCCTGAAGAGCAACAGCGTCACGAGCGGGTTCGCGCACTCGAGGACTGATCGCGTCGCCCCCTGTAGGAGCAAGCCTGCTCGCTCCTGCAGGGGGTTCGGTACTAGAATGGATTACCGCAACATATAACAACAACGAGAGTGACCCGATGATGCAAGCTCAACTGTTGAGTCAGCGCAGCAGAGTCTTCGACCATGCCGACCCTTATGCGGTCTCGGGCTACGTCAATCAGCACGTCGGTAATCATTGCATTCTCATGCCTCGTGCTGGCAGTCCGCTGGCCAGCCTGGACCATCGCAAGTTCGCCAGCCTCGACCTGTGCCGTATCAGTTACGGTGCCAGTGTGCGAGTGACGTCCGGTGCGCTGGACAGCATTTATCACCTGCAAGTGCTGCTGCGCGGCAACTGCCTGTGGCGTGGACATGGCCAGGAGCATTACTTTGCCCCCGGCGAATTGCTGCTGATCAACCCTGACGATCCTGTCGACCTGACGTATTCCGCCGATTGCGAAAAATTCATTCTCAAAATTCCGACCCGCTTGTTTGAGTCGGTCTGTGACGAGCAGCGCTGGCGCTATCCGGGGCAGGGCGTGCGGTTTGTGGAGAACCGTTATCAGCTCAATGAACTGGAAGGTTTCGTCAACCTGCTGGCAATGATCTGCCAGGAGGCCGAGTCCACCGAGCAGATTCCCAGGGTGCAAGAGCATTACACACAGATCATCGTCAGCAAGATGCTCAGTCTGATGAAAACCAACGTCTGCCGCCTTGAACTGGGCTCACAGACGGCTACGTTCGAGGCCATTGCCGATTACATCGCCAGTAACCTCAAGCGCGACATCGACAGCGAAGAACTGGCGCGCCAGGCGCACATGAGCTTGCGCTCGCTGTATGGCCTGTTCGAGCGCAATGCCGGCGTCACGCCGAAAAACTACCTGCGCCAGAAACGCCTGGAGCGCATCAACGCCTGCCTGAGCGACCCGACCTGCAACGTGCGCAATGTGACGGAAGTGGCGATGGACTATGGCTTCCTGCACCTGGGACGGTTCTCCGACAGCTATCGCAAGCAGTTCGGTGAATTGCCTTCCGATACCCTCAAACGCCGGCATTGAGTTCACCCGATAATGTGCGGCGAGGGAGCTTGCTCGCGCTCGGCGGCGAAGCAGTCGCAAATTCGGTGGTTGCGGTTTTTCTGGTTCAGCGAAGTTGCAGGTTTTGGGGCCGCTGCGCGACCCAGCGGGAGCAAGCTCCCTCGCCACAGGTCGAAGTCGCGCCTGAAACTGCACAAAACGGATAATGGTCTGCTTCCTGCACCTGGGACGGTTCTGTGACAGCTATCGCAAGCAGTTCGGTGAATTGCCTTCCGATACCCTCAAACGCCGGCATTGAGTTCACCCGATAATGTGTGGCGAGGGAGCTTGCTCGCGCTCGGCTGCGAAGCAGTCGCAAATTCGAAGGWCGCGGTTYTTCTGGTTCAGCGACGTTGCAGGTTTTGGGGCCGCTGCGCGACCCAGCGGGAGCAAGCTCCCTCGCCACAGGTCGAAGTCGCGCCTGAAACTGCACAAAACGGATAATGGTCTNNNGTTGCAGGTTTTGGGGCCGCTGCGCGACCCAGCGGGAGCAAGCTCCCTCGCCACAGGTCGAAGTCGCGCCTGAAACTGCACAAAACGGATAATGGTCTGCTTCCTGCACTTGGGACGGTTCTCCGACAGCTATCGCAAGCAGTGCGGTGAATTGCCTTCCGATACCCTCAAACGCCGGCATTGAGTTCACCCGATAATGTGTGGCGAGGGAGCTTGCTCGCGCTCGGCTGCGAAGCAGTCGCAAATTCGAAGGTC
>NZ_LMGK01000025.1:234483-485461 GCF_001427125.1 Pseudomonas sp. Root562 | reverse complement strand
AGCAGTCGCAAATTCGAAGGTCGCGGTTTTTCTGGTTCAGCGACGTTGCAGGTTTTGGGGCCGCTGCGCGACCCAGCGGGAGCAAGCTCCCTCGCCACAGGAGTGACGTCGCGCTACCAACTGCACAAAACGGATAATGGTCTGCTTCCTGCTTCTGGGACGGTTCTGCGACAGCTATCGCAAGCAGTTCGGTGAATTGCCCTCCGATACCCTCAAACGCCGGCATTGAGTTCACCCGATAATGTGTGGCGAGGGAGCTTGCTCGCGCTCGGCTGCGAAGCAGTCGCAAGGTCGCGGTTTTTCTGGTTCAGCGACGTTGCAGGTTTTGGGGCCGCTGCGCGACCCAGCGGGAGCAAGCTCCCTCGCCACAGGAGTGACGTCGCGCCTGCAACTGCACAAAACGGATAATGGTCTGCTTCCTGCACCTGGGACGGTTCTCCGACAGCTATCGCAAGCAGTTCGGTGAATTGCCCTCCGATACCCTCAAACGCCGGCATTGAGTTCACCCGATAATGTGTGGCGAGGGAGCTTGCTCGCNCGACAGCTATCGCAAGCAGTTCGGTGAATTGCCCTCCGATACCCTCAAACGCCGGCATTGAGTTCACCCGATAATGTGTGGCGAGGGAGCTTGCTCGCGCTCGGCTGCGAAGCAGWCGCAAATYCGAAGGTCGCGGTTTTTCTGGTTCAGCGACGTTGCAGGTTTTGGGGCCGCTGCGCGACCCAGCGGGAGCAAGCTCCCTCGCCACAGAATTGACGTCGCGCCCCCAACTGCACAAAACGGATAAAGATCTGCATCCAGCGGATAGTCCACCCCATTGCCCCGTCCTAGCATGGCCCTGCCTGAACAATAACAATGGAGGCGGCGGCCATGACCCTGCGACCCGAATATTTGCATTCCCTGCTTGAAGACGATCCCGAGCAGGGCCTCTATCGCTGCAAACGCGAGATGTTCACCGATCCCCGGTTGTTCGATCTGGAGATGGAACACATCTTCGAAGGCAACTGGCTGTATCTGGCCCACGAAAGCCAGATCCCCAATATCAACGATTTCTACACCACCACCATGGGGCGCCAGTCGATCTTCATCGCGCGCAACAAGGACGGTGTACTCAACGCCTTCATCAACGCCTGCAGCCACCGTGGCGCGACGCTGTGCCGGCACAAGTCCGGCAACAAAAGCTCCTACACTTGCCCGTTCCATGGCTGGACCTTCAACAACTCCGGCAAGCTGCTCAAAGTCAAGGATCCGGCCAACGCCGGCTACCCGTCGAGCTTCAACTGCGAAGGCTCCCACGACCTGACCAAAGTCGCACGTTTCGAGTCCTATCGCGGTTTCCTGTTCGGCAGCCTCAAGGCCGATGTGCTGCCGCTGGTGGAGCATCTGGGCGAGTCGGCGAAGATCATCGACATGATCGTCGACCAGTCCGCCGACGGCCTGGAAGTGCTGCGCGGTTCTTCGAGCTACATCTACGAAGGCAACTGGAAACTCACCGCCGAAAACGGTGCCGATGGCTATCACGTCAGCTCGGTGCACTGGAACTACGCGGCCACCCAGAACCAGCGCAAGCAGCGCGAGGCCGGTGACGAAAACCCGACCATGAGCGCCGGCAGCTGGGCCAAGCAGGGCGGTGGTTTCTATTCCTTCGACAAGGGCCACATGTTGCTCTGGACCCGTTGGGCCAACCCCGAGGACCGTCCGCTGTACGAGCGTCGCGACGAGCTGGCGCAAGACTTCGGCAAGGCGCGCGCTGACTGGATGATCGAGAACTCGCGCAACCTGTGCCTGTACCCCAACGTCTACCTGATGGACCAGTTCAGCTCGCAGATCCGCATTGCCCGGCCGATCTCGGTCAACCGCACGGAAATCACCATTTACTGCATCGCGCCGAAGGGCGAGAGCGACCACGCCCGTTCGAGCCGGATTCGTCAGTACGAAGACTTCTTCAACGTCAGCGGCATGGCCACGCCGGACGATCTCGAGGAGTTCCGCTCCTGCCAGACCAGCTACCAGGGCAGCGTCACCACCTGGAACGACATGTCCCGGGGCGCCGAGCACTGGATCGAAGGCGCCGACGAGGCGGCAAAGGAAATCGACCTGCATCCGCTGCTCAGCGGCGTACGCACCGAGGACGAAGGCCTGTTCGTGCTGCAACACAAGTACTGGCAGCAGACCATGCTCAAGGCCCTGGCTGCCGAGCAGTCGAAACTGATCGCCGTGGAGGACGTGCAATGACCATTTCCTATGAAACGGTGCGTGATTTTCTCTATCGCGAAGCACGCTACCTCGACGACCGCCAGTGGGACGAATGGCTTGAAATGTATGCCCCCGACGCGACCTACTGGATGCCGTCCTGGGACGATAACGATGAGCTGACCGAAGATCCGCAGCGGGAAATCTCGCTGATCTGGTACGGCAACCGCACGGGCCTTGAAGATCGCATCTTCCGCATCAAGACCGAGCGTTCCAGTGCCAGCGTGCCGGACACCCGTACCTCCCACAACATCAGCAACATCGAGCTGCTCGAACAAGCCGACGGACTGTGCAAGGTGCGCTTCAACTGGCACACCCTGAGCTTTCGCTACAAGACCGTCGACAGCTATTTCGGCAGCAGTTTCTACACCCTCGATGTGCGGGGTGAAAACCCGTTGATCAAGGCCAAGAAAGTGATCCTGAAGAACGACTACGTTCGCCAGGTCATCGATGTTTACCACTTGTGAGACTGCCGTCATGACCCATTCCATCGCGTTCAATTTTGAAGACGGCGTCACTCGATTCATCGACGCCAACGTTGGCGAAACCGTGGCCGATGCAGCGTACCGCCAAGGCATCAATATCCCGCTGGACTGCCGCGACGGCGCTTGCGGCACCTGCAAGTGTTTTGCCGAAGCCGGGCAATACGATTTGGGTGAGGAATACATCGAAGACGCCCTCAGCCCTGAAGAAGCCGAGCAAGGCTTTGTCCTGACGTGCCAGATGCGCGCCCAGAGTGATTGCGTGGTGCGGGTGCCGACGTCATCGGAGGTCTGCCGCACCCGTCAGGCCAGTTACGACGCGACCATCAGCGCCGTACGCCAGCTGTCCGACAGCACCATCGCGCTGTCGATCAAGGGCGAGTCATTGAGCAAACTGGCGTTCCTGCCGGGGCAGTACGTGAACCTGGGCATTCCCGGCAGCGAACAGACGCGGGCCTATTCGTTCAGTTCGTTACAGCGCGATGGCGAGGTCAGTTTCCTGATCCGCAACGTGCCGGGCGGGCTGATGAGCAGCTTCCTCACCGGCATCGCCAAGGCGGGCGACAGCATGAGCCTGGCAGGGCCTCTGGGCGGTTTCTACCTGCGCGATATCCGTCGTCCGCTGCTGTTACTGGCCGGTGGCACCGGGCTGGCGCCATTCACTGCGATGCTGGAGAGAATCGCCGAGCAGGGCAGTGATCATCCGTTGCATCTGATCTATGGCGTGACCCACGATTTCGACCTGGTGGAACTCGACCGCCTGGAAGCCTTTGCCGCACGCATCCCCAACTTCACCTTCAGCGCCTGCGTCGCCAGCCCCGAGAGCCAACATCCGCTCAAGGGCTACGTGACCCAGCACATCGAGCCCAAGCATCTGAACGAGGGTGATGTCGATGTCTACCTGTGCGGTCCGCCGCCGATGGTCGAGGCGGTCAGCCAGTTCATCCGCGAGCAAGGCATCGCGCCGGTGAACTTCTACTACGAAAAATTTGCCGCCAGCGCGGCGTGAGACTTGCGCGGGTAACTGCTTCGACAACCCATCCATGCAGGAGCGGGCCTGCTCGCTATGAGTTCGGCACCGACCGATGAGGTAAACATGAACAGATTTCACGAAAAAGTCGCGCTGATTACCGGTGCCGCGCAGGGCATTGGTAAGCGCGTGGCCGAGCGCATGGCGGCGGAAGGGGCGAAGCTGATACTGGTCGACCGTTCCGAACTGGTGTTCGAGTTGCAGCAACAATTGGCGCCTAGCAGCCAGGTCCTGGCGCTGACGGCCGACCTCGAACAATACGATGAGTGCAACCGGGTGATGCAGACCGCCGTCGAGCGTTTCGGGCGCCTGGATGTGCTGATCAACAATGTAGGCGGGACAATCTGGGCCAAGCCTTTTGAGCATTACGAAGCGTCGCAGATCGAAGCCGAGGTTCGCCGTTCGCTGTTTCCGACGTTGTGGTGCTGCCATGCCGCATTGCCGTTCATGCTGGGGCAGGGCAGCGGTGCGATCGTCAACGTTTCGTCCATCGCCACCCGCAGCATCAATCGCGTGCCATACGGCGCGGCGAAGGGCGGCGTGAATGCACTGACCGCCTGCCTGGCGTTCGAAACCGCCGGGCGCGGCGTTCGGGTCAATGCCACTGCGCCGGGCGGCACCGAAGCGCCACCGCGGGTGATTCCGCGCAACAGCGCCGAGCAGAGCCCGCAGGAAAAGGTCTGGTATCAGCAGATCGTCGACCAGACACTCGATAGCAGTTTGATGAAGCGTTACGGCACGCTGGATGAGCAAGCAGGCGCGATTTTGTTTCTGGCCAGCGATGAAGCGTCTTATATCACCGGCATGGTCATGCCAGTGGGCGGTGGCGATCAGGGCTGAGAAGACACGAGTTAGAGGCGACGCTGAAACGCTTTGACGATCCTTCGCGTGGCTTCGCTGGTGTTGAGGTTCTGCACGGCATCCAGCGGGTACCAGATGCAATCGAAGATTTCATTGAGTGGCCGGGCTGCGGGGTAGCCCGGCACTGAGGCCTCGAAGACGTGGTGCCGGGTACTCTCGGTTTCCAGTTCCATCAGGTACAGCATGTCATCGGCATCTATCCCGGTTTCTTCCTGCAATTCTCGCAACGCCGCGGCAGCAGTGGTTTCACCGGGTTCGACTTTTCCCCCAGGCAGCGTCCAGCGACACCTTGGTTTGCGCACCAGCAAGATGTGTCTTTCCAGCTCGCAAATGACTGTCGCGCGTACTTTCATGGGTTCCAGACCAACTGCTGTCATGAAATTGTAACAAAACTGCAATGATCGGGCCGCTTTTGCCTTCTCTTGTTGTTGTTCTGAGCGGTGTGTGACCCGAAAAGTGCCGTTGTTTTGGCAAGCGGCTAAATCGACGTCTGGTCGTCATGACGTCCAGAGGTGGGTGTAAGGTAAGTGTGTTGACCTTGGATTCATTGTCGAGATGGAGGTGACCATGAGTGTTCCGATGTTGAACAAGATGCACATGAACGGTTACGACGTACTTAGCGTAAACAACGGCCCATGGCGGGTTTGCACCAAAGGTGATCGTCTTGGGTCATTTGCCAGCCGAGAAGAAGCATTGGCGTTTGCGGCGTCACTTCCCGGCTACCGATCAAAGTCGAACAAAAAAGCGAACAGCCAGTAAGCTGATCAAGCGTACGCAAAAGCCCCGGCACGCCGGGGCTTTTTATTGTGTCGGGGCGTTTGCCCGGTAACGGCTACTTTTATTCAGCCTTGTTGCGGGTGATGATCTTGGCCTTCACTTCCTCGGCATAGCCAGACAATCGTTGTTCATCGCCCTGGAACAGGTCGCACAGGCGCTTGACGGCCTCTGCATCGACATCGTTGCCGGTCAGGCGTAATTGCTCGGCGATGCGTAAAAGTTCTACCGCCGACCATCGCAGATCTGATGCAAGCCCTTGCAGATCACGCCGAAGCGCTTGTTCGCTCTCGTTAAGCCACATGATGTTCTCCTGAAACGCTGTGCTACGAAATTTTAGACCCATTAGCGTGACGGGGCGTTGTGTTTGTCATGCCCCGAGCGGCTTCCTTTGGTCGGGAAATTTGCGCGATCGGAAAAATTCGTTGTCGTAGTGAAGTAGCGATTTTCCTCAGGGCGGGGACAGGGCAAATGACGGCAACCGATGACTTCCGGGCGCATGCCCACGAGCTGATCGCCGATCTGGATGCGGCCACCAGCGAAATGATGAATCTCATTTCCGGCCACCAACTCAGCGGTCCGGAATGGGAGCGGGTCACGCGATGGCAGCATGAAGCCTACGAGCGCTGGATGACATATCTGAACGAGCGTTCATACCCCGACCCTGGCGAACACAAGTCCGATGGCTAAGGCGCGGCGCAGCAAATCAGCCGATAGCAAATGGCTGTCGGTGCGGGGACAGGCTACATTTCATGTTTTCAGGATAAGGATGCTTTATGCAGAGGCGGATGTTGTGGGGGGCGGCTGTGGTATTGGCGTTGTTGGGGGGATGTTCGTTACCGGCGTCGGTGGTGCCTGGGGAGCCGAATGTCAGTAAGTACAGTGAAAAAACACCCAAGGTCCTCGCCGGGTGCGTATTGCCGATTTGGCAGCAAGAAGTTTCCAACACCACGCAGTCGTCGATTTCCAATGGCTACCGGATTACCGCACCCAGCATCATTACCGCCGACGAGGTTCTGGACATCGTGAAATTCAAGGACGGTAGCCGGGTGTCCTTGTATCAAGGGCCACCCTGGGCGAAATCCGGCGCATTGCGCCAGGCAGTGCGTGACTGCCTGTAGCCTTCAGTCGCCGATGTCAGTGACCTGGATGAGTTGATCGTCGCCTGCCTGGGCACTCGCTGAGCCTTTCTTTTCACGGCGATCATTCATCCAGTCGTCTACCTGCGAATTGAACTCGGCCGGCGCTTTGCGCCCAACCTTTCTGGCGATATCCAGAATGGTTTGCTGGGCGAGGGCGTCTTCCATGCGCTTTTGCGCGGTCATCATTGCAGCGTGCACCGAGCAGTGCCCTTCAAGTGCCCAGTCGGGGGCTTCACCCTCAAAAAGCGCACAGCGACCGCGAATCTCCCGGCAATCGAAAATGGCCTTGCGCCCATCGATGGCGTTGACGATATCCAGCAGCGAGATCTCGTCGGCGGGCCGGGCCAACTTGAAGCCGCCACGCACACCCTCGGTGGCGACCACCAGTTTTGCCTTGGCCAGTTTGGTGAAGATTTTTGCCAGGTAGTCCAGAGGCACGCCTTGCAGTTCCGCAAGGTCGCGCACGCTCGCTTCACGCGTATCGCCGCGATTGCCCACCAGAAAAATCAGGCAGTGAATCCCGTACTCAACACCTGCGCTGTATAGAGACATCTCGATCTCCGACTAAATTTGTCGCAAATATTAACAGCTGATTCCCTGCCTTACAACGAACCACTGCCTCCTCATTGGCATCGACAGGCCTCTGAAACTGTTGGTTTAAAGGAGTTTTATCGGTGTATCGATTTGATTGATTGGAACCATCTCGAAAAAATTGTTGCGGCATTCAACTCGGACAAATAGAGTCGCCGTTGTCAGGTCGAAAGCCATGCGCCGCGTTTACGAGAAACGTGACCATCGACTCCTGATCCTTCAACAAATCTAATTGTCCCTGGAGTGATGAATGAAACAGCACATTTTGGTAATCGGCGCAGGTTTCGGTGGCATGTGGACCGCTTTGAGCGCCACGCGCCTGTTCGACATTCACGGCCACGAAGACTTTGAAGTGACCGTGCTGGCTCCCCAGGCCGAATTGCGCGTGCGCCCTCGCTTCTACGAACCGAACGCCCATCAACTGGCTGCTCCCCTCGGCGAATTGTTCGATGTCGTCGGCGTGAAGTTCATCAAGGGCGCCGCCGAGACCATCGACGTCGCGCAAAAACGTGTGGGCTACATCGACGCAGCGGGTGAAAAACAGGTCTGCATCTACGACAAACTCGTTCTGGCCACCGGCAGCCGCCTGGCATTGCCCGGCACTTCGGGTGTGGTTGAGCATGCCTTCGATGTCGATCAGATCGAGCAGGCCGTGCGCCTGGAAAACCACCTCAAGTCCCTGGTCGACCAGCCAGAAAGCCAGGCACGCAACACCGTCGTGGTGGCCGGCGGCGGTTTCACCGGCATCGAAACGGCTACTGAAATGCCCACTCGCCTGCGTGCCATCCTGGGTGATCGAGCGGACATCAACGTGATCATCGTTGACCGTGGCAATAAGGTCGGCGGTTCCATGGGGCCGCAGATCGCCGAGAAAATCGCTGAAGCCAGTGTTCATACCGGGGTGCAATGGCATCTGAATGCTTCGGTTGTCGCTGTCGATGAAAACGGCGTGACCTTGTCCGATGGCCAGCGCATCGAGGCCAAGACCGTGGTCTGGACCACCGGTGTGCGCGCCAGTTCGCTGACCGAGCAAATCCCCGCAGAGCGCGATCATCTGGGCCGCCTGCATGTCGATGCGCACCTGAAAGTCATTGGTCAGGATGACATCTACGCCACCGGCGACGTTGCCTATGCGGCCACCGATGACATCGGCAACCACGCGTTGATGACGTGCCAGCATGCCATTGTGCTGGGCCGTCATGCCGGCAATAACGTCGCGGCGCAGATACTGGGGGTGGACCCGACGCCGTATCGCCAGCCCAAATACGTGACTTGTCTGGATCTGGGGGCGTGGGGGGCGGTTTATACCGAGGGCTGGGATCGTCAGGTCAAGCTGACGGGGCAGGAGGGCAAGGAGCTCAAGACGCAGATCAACACGGTTTGGATTTACCCGCCGGTGGCGGATCGTGAGGTGGCTTGGGCGGCGGCGGATCCTTTGATTCCGATTGCCTGATGGCTTGAATTTGAACTGAATCCTGCCTGGGTTTTCCTGGGTGGGATTTTTTTTTGCCCAAATCGAGCCATTGCCGGCATGAAATTAATCGTGTACTTTTTCATGAAATTACAACTATAAAATTTCATGGAGCCGGTATGTTTCAGCAGTCCACCCAACACATCGCCAGCTATTACGCCCATACCTGCGCAGATCAGTTGCCCATTCGACCGGCTCTTGAAGGCGAGCAATCCGCTGAGGTGGTGATTATCGGCGCCGGTTTCAGTGGCCTGCACAGCGCATTGCGTCTTGCCCTGGCGGGCAAGCGTGTGATTGTGCTTGAGGCCAGTCGCGTGGCGTGGGCCGCATCGGGGCGCAACGGTGGTCAGGCGATTCTCGGCTGGTCGTGCGACATGCCACCGCTGGAAGCTGCGCTGGGTTACGAGCGCGCGCGGCAGATGTGGGAGGGCATGCGCTGGGCGGCGCGGGAGTTGCGTGAACTGCCTGCGCGGCATGGGTTCGATTGTGACTATCGGCCCGGACACCTGTGGACCTCGGTGATGCCGAGACGGGTGCGCCTGCTCACCGAATGGCAGCACGAGTCCAGTCACAAATGGGGCCACGACGGCTTGCAATTCATCCCCCGTGAGCAGTTGCCCGACTGGGTTGCCAGCGAGCGCTATCAGGCGGGTCTGTTTGATCCCGAAGGCGGGCACTTGAATCCGCTGAAGCTGGCGCTTGGGCTGGCCGCTGCGATCGAGCGCGCCGGTGGGGTGATTCATGAACACAGCAAGGCACTCGAATATCGTGAGGAGGCGGGCGGGTACGTGGTGACCACCGAGCGCGGCCGGATCCGTGCCGATGTTCTGGTGTTGGCCTGCAATGCCTACCTGGATCGGCTCGACCCGCAACTCTCGAGTTGTGTGCTGCCTGTCGGTACTTACCAGGTGGCCACCGCTGAACTGAGCGAAGAACAGGCCACGGCGTTGCTTCCGAGCAATGTCTGCGTCACCGACAATCAGTTCGTGCTCGATTACTTCCGTCGCACCCCGGATAACCGGCTGCTGTTCGGCGGCGGCTGCACCTATCTGGGCGGCATGCCAAAGGACATCGCCGGTGCTACCCGGCCATGTCTGGAGCGCGTGTTTCCTCAATTGAAAGGCGTTGAGCTGGCGTTCGCCTGGGGCGGTCATATCGACCTGACGCTCAAGCGCACGCCCGACATCGGCCGGCGCGGTGACCTCTATTGGATGCAGGGCTACTCCGGGCACGGTGTGTTGCCGACCCTGGCCGGGGCGCGGGCGGTGTCCGATGCGATACTGGGCCGGCAGGAGGAACTGGCGTTGTATCAGGGTTTGACCAACGGCAGCTTTCCCGGTGGCAAATACATGGCCGCGCCCCTGGAAGCCATCGGCAAAGCCTGGTATCGGCTGCGCGACAGCATTTGAAACGAGGGAAATCTATAGATGGACATGCAGGAAGAAATATCGGCGCTGGCGATCCTGATTCAGGACCTGCGCAAACACAAGAAATACACCCTCAAGGAACTGGCGGACAAGATTGGCCGGTCGGTGGGTTTTCTGTCGCAGGTCGAGCGCGGCTTATCCCGCCCCACGGTGGCCGACCTGACGGCCATCAGCGAAACCCTCGGCGTGCCAACCACCTATTTCTACAGCTTGCCCAAACCCATGGCCTTGCCCTGGGTGACCCGGCCGGATGAACGTCGCACGCTGTATTACGCCGATGGCATCACCGACATCATGGTTTCACCGAAAATGCGCGCGTCCTTTTCGATGCTGGAAAGCCGGCTGGAGCCCGGCGCGAGCAGCGGCGACCGACACATGAAAGACAGCTCGGAGCAGGGCGGCTATGTCCTCGAAGGCGCGTTGACGTTGTGGCTGGATAACGATGAGCCGGTGACCCTGCACGCCGGTGACAGCTTTCAACTCGCCAGTCATGCCCATTGCCGTTACGGCAACCTGTCAGACCAACTCACCCGCGTACTTTGGGTTTACACCTGATAAAAACGACAAGGAACAGAATGATGGATGCTGTGTGCTCTGAACTGCTGGCCGAAGTGCGTGGGTTTCGTCAGCGCTACCCCGATGTGCGCTACGTCGACCTGATTTCCCTGGACATCCCGGGGCATTTCTACGGCAAGCGCTACCCGATAGAAATGCTCGAAAAAGTCGCCGCTGGCAGCGCGCTCAAGTTGCCGCAAAACTGCGTGTTGCTTGGGACCCAGGGCGGGTTGTTCAAGATCGGCGACTACTGCTTCAACGACGGCGACCCGGACGCGCTGCGTCGCCTGGTGCCTGGCACGCTCAAGTTGGTGGGCTGGGAAAAACAACCGCTGGGGCAAATGCTGATCACCTCCGACGGCACCGAAAAGCCGATCGTCTTCGAACCGCGCGAAGTGTTGGCGCAGGTGCTGGACCGGCTCAAACGCAAAGGCATTTTCCCGGTGGTGGCGTTCGAGTTGGAGTTCTATCTGTTCGACAGCCAGTTGCGTGAGGGTTTGCCGCAGTTCGCCCGCGATCCGTTGACCGGCGATGCCGATGATCAGCCGAACATGCACATCGAACGCCTGTCGCGTTTCGCCCCGGTGCTCGACGAAATGGTCGAGAGCGCGCGGGCGCAAGGTATCGATGCCACGGTGATCACCGCCGAACTGGGGCCAGGTCAGTTTGAAATCAATTTCGGCCACTGCGATGACGGGCTGCGCGCCGCCGACTGGGCCGCCCTGTTTTGCCGCAGTACCCGTGGCGTGGCGCTCAAGCACAACTACCGCGCCAGTTTCATGGCCAAACCGTACTTGCAACATCCGGGCAGCGGCATGCATGTGCATGTGAGCCTCTACGACAAGGCCGGCAATAATCTGTTGGCGGCGAACGGACAGCGCGCGTTGCGCCATGCCGTGGCCGGTTGCCTGGATGTGTTGCCGCACTGCATGCCGATCTTCGCACCGAACCACAATGCCTTGCGTCGTCTGAGCGCTACGGTGAACGTCGCTTCGCGCGCCAGCTGGGGCTTTGAAGACCGTGATGCCTGCCTGCGGGTGCCGGACTCCGACGCGAAAAACCTGCGGATCGAACACCGCCTGGCCGGTGCCGATGCCAATCCATACCTGGTGCTTGCAGCCATTCTGGTGGGGCTGGAGCAGGGGCTGGAAGGGGAGTGCGAGCCGATTGCACCGCTGAACGAAGACCGCAGCAGTGGCATCGATTTCCCGCTGGAAATGCTCGAGGCCGTGCAGTCGATGCAGAATCACTCGCCATTGCGCGAAGGATTGGGCGCAGAGTTTGTCGATGTGTATTGCGAGAACAAGCGTCAGGATCACCTCGCGTTTCTGAGCGACATCAGTGCAAGGGAGTACCGCTGGTTTCTATAGTTAAAGAGGTTTCGAGGTTAACCTTAAAAAATATCAGGATATTTAAGGGCTTATAAACTTTAGTAACTGGCTGGTTAAATAAAATATCTTGTTACAGCGCGAAACATTGCGTAATATCCGCGCCGCGTTCACCACCACGGTTTATGCATTTTTAAGTCCCGGGCGTCCATCAGCTGCCCGGGATTTTTTTTGCCTGGTGTTTTTGCGTCTATCTGAACGGCCGTGCAGGCCAAATCAGGACTTCGCTTCCTTGGTCCCCAGTACGTCGCGAATGTTGTCCACGACATTGCTGTCCTTGATCACATCGTTCAGCCATCCTTCGAGCGGCATGTTGCCCCATTTGATCGCGCGTTCGATCAGGTAAGGGACGGGGCTCTGCGGCTCGGTCTGCTTGAAGAACTGCGCGATACCCGCCAGCAGGGTGAACGCCTCGTCGCGGGATTGAGGTGTGGTACGCAACGGTGTGACTGGAATGTCTTGCTGGGTCTGGGTCATTGCAGCTCCTGTGGGTTGTGCGCCCGCGCTATCGGAGACGGTCGGCGTGGGAGCGGCAGGGGGCGGGTTCAACTCGATACCCCGGTCCTTGAGCAGTTTTTCGGCCAATTGGCCTGCGCGGGACAGCACGTCCATGAGCCCGGCAAAACTCGGCGCTTCAGGGCCGAACAGACGATCAGCGGTGCTCTGCAATTGCTGGCACGCGTTCAGGCTGGCGGCAATTTCGCTGGCCTTGCGGCGCAAGTGATCCGAGTCAGTCAGCACCACCGAGCGCTGGAACACCTCAGCGTTGATCTTGCCTTCGTCAAGGGCGGCGCGCATCGCCTGAGGGCTTTGCAGGGCCAGGTTCTCAACGTGCCTGGATTCGTCATAACGAAGCAAACCGTACTGCTGGCCTTGGGTGATGGGCAGTCCGCCGACGACATCGGCGAGGGTCGTCTTCATCCACGACAGGCGGGCAGCGCGCTCATCGACGCCATCTTCGAGGGACGGAAAGAGATCGCCCCAGAAATTATCCAGAATGCGTTCGGCCAGCGTCAGGCCAAACGTGATGCCGTTGAAATGGTGTTTGTGCGCCAGGCCTTCGCTGAGCCAGGCGACAAGCATCAGGTCCTTGCTCTGTCGAGCCAGGCCTTGGGCAGCCAGGGTGATGGTCAGATCCCAGTCAGATGACTTCAGATCGGTTTGCCAGTCACCCTGGGTCAAATAATCGGGGTCTGCTCGCCGCGCTTCTTTCACCTGATCGAACAAGGCGGAAAAGCTCATGTCTTCGCCGCTCCCCTGATTGATGGGCGCGGTCAGTTCGGCCAGCGAAAGGTCGTTGAGAAATTCAGACATAGGAAACTCTGATCAAAATAAAAGAACACCGTACCCGCCAGGCAGGCACGGTGCTGAAAACGAGCCGCCGGGGCGGCCCGTCATTGCCACGGTTTTATGCGAAAACCTTGTTGGCAGTGCGATCCCAACCACCGGTGACGTTACCGCCGCCCTGGCCATCGGCACGGCTCTGCTGGGTGTAGGTGGTCTTGATGCGAGCGAAGTTGAAGCTGATTTCTTCGATCGGCAGGTCGCCAACCGCTTTGTCTTCGCCGTTCTGGCTGCCACCGGCGACCGCTTTGACCGAAGACACCACGACTTCTTCCAGGTTGATGGTCAGGTAGGTCACCTTGTCACCACCAGCGCGGTTCACATTCAGTTGGATCTTGGCGATGTGCGTGCCTTTGCAGCAGGCTTCGAACAGCTTGGCAGAAGCCTTGTCCACGGCTTTGCGGATGCTGAAGTCGCTCAGCGCTACACGCTCAGACGAAGCACCGCCCGACGAACTGGCCGTCGCGGAGGTGGCCTGGGTTGCGCCGTACTCGTAGCCGAGCACTTCGATCCAATCCTTGTGTTTGTCGTCCAGTACTTCACCAGGAATGCCGTCGATCTGGATGTATGCGTCAAATGCCATTTTTAGTTTCTCCTTACCTTCATTTAAAGGTTGTCACCTGCAAACAGATCACAGCCCTTCGTTTAAACCTCTTTGAAACGATCAAGAGAGGTGTGTTACGCCAGCCCGGGATTGGCCCGGGTAGCGGTTTTTCTTCATTGCACGTGGCGTCTCAATTGAGTGCCCGTACTTCGATTTCTACCCGCCGGTTAGGCTCCAGGCACTGAATCAGCTGAGCCCTTGGCTGCTGCATATCGCACCTGACCAACGGTTTGGTGCTGCCTTCGCCGACGGCTTCCACCAGCTCGCCGGGAACGCCTTTGCCCACCAGGTAGGTCTTGATGGTTTGTGCCCGCTGCTTGGATACCTGCAGGTTGCCTTGTGGGTCGCCGAGTTGATCGGCGTGCCCGGCGATAATGATTTTGCCGATGTTGGGTGTGCTCAGAAGCTTGCCGGCGATCGCGCTGAGCTGGCTTTGACCCTCGGTCTTCAGGCTCTGGAAGTCGGCGCGGGCAAAGGCGAACAAGGTGTCCGACTCCAGCGTGATGGTCTCGATCGAGCGCAACGACTGGGTGAGCAAGCTGTTGATGTAGTTGCGTGAGCTGGAGATCAGGAACGCGTTGTCGAGGATCCGTGGCACGTCCGGCTCGTGAATCTGATCGCTGTAGAAATTGATCTGCCGGCTGGCGAACTCATAGTCCTGATTCGAGGTGGCGACGGCGGCACTGCCAACCTGGCGGGCAATCGCCGGATACCAGTAATCCGGAATTTTCGCTTTCAGGAACCCAGGGTCGGCCTTGTCTCGTTGTGCGCGCGACAACATGACGTAGGTGTCCAGCGTCGATTTGCCGAATGCGGCGATGGACTGCGCCCTGTTGTCATTGGGCAACGCTTTCGACTCGACGCTGTCCACGCCAGTCACCGGCATCAGCTCTTTGGCGTTGCGCTGATAGACCTTGAGCGTGGTCAGCAGATACAACGAGCGCGTCAGGTTGTCGGCCGTGGGTTTGAGCATCACGGTTTCCAGCCGATTGAAATACTGGCCGCGTACCACTGGCTCTACCTTGTGGCCTTGGTATAGCCCCAGGCGCAGGCGCAGTGGCACGCCATCGTCGTGATGCTGCGCATAGTAATGTGCGGTCCACAAACGCAGGCGATCGAGGGTTTGCCAATCGGTGTACTGCCCGCTGGCCGAGTGATCGTCGGCACTGGCCTGGGTCAGCTCTGCCGAGATGCTTTGCAGGGTGTCGCGGTTATTGACGTACGACCAGCTCAACAGGCTGCACAGCAGCACCGCGACCAGACCGGCACCACCGATCCATGCCGCTTTGCGCCGACGCTCGCGGTGATTGGTGGTGTACAGCGCCACCAGGTGTTGATCGGGAATGATGACTTTGCGGAACAGACTGTTGATGAACAACGGTCGTGGTTGCGCGTTGCCGTTGGCGATCTCCAGATCCTGTTCAAGCGAGAATCGCTCGGTCACCTGGCGCGCGTGTCCGCCCATTTCCGGTTGGTCGGCATCGAGGGCACTGGTGAAATAAAAGCCACGCAGCAGCTCTGCATTTTGATAAGGGTTGGCGCGCAACAACGCATCGACGAACAGCTGCAGCCGTGGCTTGAGTGCCGCCAGCTCCAGCGGGAAGCGGTACACCGCCGAATCCTGGCGGGTGATCTGGATGTCCTGCGTCACCAGTTGCTGGCTCGCCACTTGTTGCCAGTAGCCGATCAGCTCGTCCATCGCGACGCCGAAGCGCTGACCCCAATCAGCCTGCTCGTAGCCCTTGTGGGAAAAGGTCTTGCCCATGACTTCGCCGCGCGCGGTTTCGTCCAGCTGGCGATAGAAGGGCGCGAAACCCGGCACCAGGTCGCACTTGGTAAACACCAGGTAAACCGGCAGCCGCACTTCCAGCAGGGCATGGGTTTCCTGAATGCGTTCACGCAGGCGCTTGGCGATACGTTCCTGGTCTTCCAGCGAGGATTGCAGGATGTCGTGGATGCTGACGGTGACGATCAGGCCATTGAGTGGCCGGCGTTGCCGATGCTGGCGCAGTAATTGAAGGAAGGCCCGCCATTTGCCGGCCTCTTCCTGGTTGTTCATGTAGCGACCGGCCGTGTCCAGAAGGACCGCTTCGGAGCTGAAGAACCAGTCGCAATTGCGTGTGCCACCCAGACCGGCGACGCGCACGCCCTCACGCTCGGCGTAGGGAAAATTGAGCCCCGACTGGTAGAGCATGGTGCTTTTGCCCGCTGCTGGCTGCCCGACCACCAAGTACCAGGGCAGGGCATACAGTGCATCTTTGGCATTGCTGCCCCGAGGCTTGTTGCTGTTCAAACGTTCGATGCTTTGCAGCAGTCTTTCGCGCAACTGGCTCACTTCTTCGCGATCGGCCGGGCTCGCATTCAGCACGGCCTGATCGGCATCCTCGCGCAGCAATCCTTCGAGGTTGTGATGTCGGGACACGCCTCGGTAAAGCAGCAGCACATAGCCGGCCGACAGCAACAGGAACACGCCAATGCCCGTCAGCAGACTGTTGAGCGAACTGAAATCAAACGCACGCCCGATGCCCCACACCACGAAGATCGTGAGGAAAAAGCACACCCCGAGAATGTAGGGTTGATAGCGCAGGAAGTAATATTTGATCTTGTTCATACGGACTTCGAATCCAGGGCATCGACAAAACGGTCGATAACGTCACCCAGTGGGCGGTCGATTTCGGGAAAGGCGTGTTTGCGGTGGTGCTCGTCGAAGGCATCGAAAGAGGCCAGTACGTCGTAGCTTTGCGAACGCTCACTGATACCTGTCAGCACGCGATAGGCATCGCTGGTGTGGCGTGAGGCAAAACAGATCAGCCTGGGGCGCATGAAGTCGTCGGCCAGCAGACTGACCTGCGGCGCTGTGCGTTCATGGGACATTTGCGTCAGCCATGTGACCCATAAGTCGGCGGTCGGATTCTTCAGGCCTCTTTCCGCGGGCAAGGGCAGGGCGATGCCGATAGGTGTCGCGTCAGCCAGGTGCCGTCTGAAGGCCAGAAGCCGGGTCAACACGGCATTGCTGACGAACTCCGGGTAGGCACCTTCGAGCGCGGTACTGATATCGCGCAGATTGAAATTCACCAGAAACTTGTCATGCACGCGCCGGAACAACTCGAAGTCCTGTCCTTGCAATGGACGCAAGGCCTTGATGCGTTCGAACAGCACCGACGTGCTTTCACCCTGGACGGCCATGTGCAACAAGGGCCTGATCTGTCCGCTGAACAGTTCGCCGAGGGTGAACGGATTGACCAAAGGCTCGGCCTCGCTGGCCTTGAGCGTCTGGAAAATGAAAAACGGATAGCGGCGTCCGCTCGAATCCTTGGAACTGATCAGCCCGCCCAGCAACCAGTTACCGCTGCGTGCGCGATAGCTGAAAAAACATACCGGCAACGCATCGAACAGTTCGCGCCAGTCCTCGCGGTGTTGCAAGGCGGCGAGAGCGCCTTGCAACCAGCCGTCGAATTCGCAGACGTCATCGCCTGCGCCTTGCAGGCTGACGAAGTCCGGGCTCGCGGGGACTTTTCCGAAGCAGCCGATCATTGGCCGGATCCCTGATTCAAGGTTCGGCTGCTCACAACGGACGACCTTCTTTGGCGTTGAGCGCACTCAAGGCTTTGACGTTGGCCAGGTCCGTCAACTTGACGCCGCCGTAGTTGCGCACGGCGAGGCTGACCGGGCCGCTGTTGGTGTTCCAGCTGAAACGTTGCTGGATACCGTCGAGATCGCTGACCCTTGCGCTGTCGTTCATGCGCAGCAGGCCCCAACGGCCCGGGTAATCGAACACCGTGATGCGCTCGCCGGTCAGGGTCACCACATCCAGGCGTGCGCCGGGCGTGGTGGTCGTGCCCGGCCATGAGAAGCGGCTCCAGCTGGTCTTGCCGTTCCGGTAGTGCTGCACCTGGCCATCGAGGGTGAAGATGATGTCGGTCAGGTTGGCAGAGGGTTCGAGCATGATTTCGAAGCCGTTGTCGCGGTCCGACAGACTGGCGATCACCTGGCCCAACGAGCTGGCCTTGTCGATGCTGTTGACCATGTTCGGGTTGACCAGCGGCGCTGCCTTGCTGTCGCTGCCCATTCCCAGGCCTTCGCCACCGGAAAGGTTGCCAATCTCGTTACGCTTGAAGTTCGGCAGCAGCCCGGATTCCGGATCGACAAAACGCTGCAGGTCCTTGACCGATGCTTCGTTGCGGCTGCCGGCGGCAATCGGATAACGGTGGGCCATCACCTGTTCCCATGGCTTGGCAATCTGCTGTGCCCAGGCTTTGGCAATCTGTTGGCCGGCCGGGTCGCGCAGGGTTTCCCAGGCAAACTGGATCGGCAGGCTGAACAAACCCTGCAACGCAGTGGACAGGCCGCCCTGACTGGTGTCGACAGTGGTCTCGACGTAGTTGCGCACGTTGGTCACTTCGCTTGGCAGCCCTTCGAGGGTTTCGCTGATCAGCTGCTTGCTGCTTTTGCCGACGTCCTGGGAGCGCTGGATGTTGTTCATCCGCACCTTGAGTTTGCGCAAGGCCGCCAGGTATCGATCCATGATCGTACTGTCGGCGCCTTCGGCGTTTTGCACGGCAAACACACGTGACACAGGCTCGAAGCGTTTCGCCAGACTGCCGTCGTCAACCGCCGGCAAAGGCGATATCAGCGTGCTTGGCGAGGCATTCTTGCCATCGAGAATACCGCTGACGCTGCTCCAGAATCCGTCGTCAGGCTTGATGCCTGCTGGCAGGGTTTCCCGCGAGGCAGGGACATCCCACTGGGTGTTGTCGTTGACCGCCGCCAGGAGAATTTTCACCGGCGAATTCTGCACATCGCTGAGCAGTGACAGTTGTTGGGTTGCATTGGCCATGTCAGTGAAATGGCGAACGCCGACGCTGTCGATCAGGGTGTACCAGGCCTGTGTGTAGTCGCGCTTGTAGCGCGTCATGAACTCACGGATGAAATTGGCTTTCTGCACGATGCTGTCGGCGCCTTCGCCGTCGAGCACCCAGTCCGATTCATTCTGCAGATTGCCCGACACCAGTTTGATCAGCTCCGGCTTGACGAATTGCTCCCAGCCCTGACGGGTGAAAATCGCCGGCACCGCTTCTGTGCCGTAGAGCAACTGTCGGCCTGGCAAGGGCACCAGATCGCTCAAGCCGACCGCCGGGAACTGGCGACTGGATTCCAATTGCAGGCGCAGGTATTCGCGGTCTACCAGCGAACTGGAAATCATGAAGGACTTCAGGCTGTTGCGGGTCTCACTGATGAGCTGTTCATTGCGTGACAAGGTCGGCGCCTGACCGGTCTTGAGCAGCTGCACATACACCGGCGCGTTGTCCTGGATCACCGCGCTGCTGACCGCGTTGTCGCTGCTGGCCGTGTTGGCCCAGGCGACCGGTAATGCAGCACTCACGAATTCGGGATCCGGATGCGTGGCGGGTTGGGTCAGCATCAGGTAGAGCTTGAGTGCGTTGTAAGACTCGATGATCGACGCAACCTGGCGCTCATCCAGCCGTCCCAACATTTCTTCGGACAGTGAAAGCCCGCCGGTAGTCGCCGACAGTTCAGCGGCATCGCTCGCTGTGGCAGGGTTGCGCAGCGCTGTCAGGGCTTCGCCGCGAGCCTTGTTTGCAATACCCCGGGCGGCGCCATTGAGGCGGCCGGCGACATCACCGGTGCTGCGCGGCAGGTTGTTCAGGCGGGTCGGCAGTTTCTGCCCCTGCGCACGGGCTTTGGCTGAGCCGGTTTTGGAAGTCGCAGGGGCAAAGTTGTTCTGCGGGTCCATGGTTTTTGCAAACTCATTGAACGCGCGCATCTGCAATTGCAATTGCAGGGTGATCGGTTCCAGCGCCTGAGTGCGCAGTTGCTGCAAGTAGGCGGTTTGTGCAACGCGGTAGACATCGTCACCCCGGTACAGGCCGGCGCCGAGTTGCAGCGGCACGCCTTTGGCTCGGTGCTTCTCGATGGCGGTGAGTTGCTCGCGCAGCAGTTCCAGGCCGTGGCCCGACGCGAGCAGCCGCGTACTGTCCGGCGATTGTTGCAGTTCGGTCAGTTGCTCGCGCAGTGTCGCCAGCCACTGACGGTTGTTCTGGAACGACAGGGTCTGCCAGCCGATGAACGCGAGTCCCGCCAGTACCGCCAGACCCAGCAGGGCAGGGCTGGTGGACTTGTTCTTGCCGAATCGCGACTGGTAGAGGGTCAAATCGCGATCCGGGAAAATCACCCGACGGAACGTATCGGTGATGAAGTAGCTGCGGTCGCTGATTTTCCGGCTGCTGCCTTGCGCCTGTTTGTCGTGCTCGGGGGCGGGCTGCAAGGCGAACGACTCAGCCAGATCATCTTCATACACCTGGCTCAGTTGCTGGTCGGTCTGCAGGGCACTGGTGAAATAGAGACCGCGCAGCAACAGTGGCGCACCACTGCGACGGGTTTCGGCGAAATGCTGGAGAAATTGCTCGAGCACGCCCGACAGCTCGGCGAAATAGTTGGGGAAGTTCAGCAGCGCGCTATTGGCATCGGCGCCCAACGCAATCATCTGGGCATCGACGTGGCGACGGATATGGCTGTGCAGGTTGGCCAGCTTGGCATCCAGCACCGGACGCAGGCCCTGGTTGCGGATCTCCGACAAACCGAAGGTCATGCCCAGCGGTTGTTGCCGTTCGTTCAGGTCCAGGCCTTCAAACGCCTGGCTGAACCCCGGCAGCTGATCAGTCTTGCTCAGCATCAGGTAAATCGGCGGGTTGGCCTCCAGGCAATCGTTGTATTCCTCGATGCGCGAGACCAGTTGTGCGGCGAGCTCGTTGCGCTCGGCAGCACTGCACGCCAGTAGTTCCGGCAGGCTCACCACCAACACCAGACCATTGACCGCGGCCTTGCTGCGTTGTTTTTTCAGCATGCGCAGGAAAGCGGCGAATTCGCTGGCCGACGGGTCGTCCCGCAGATAACGGCCGGCCGTATCGATCATCACGGCCTCAGGGCTGAAATACCAATCGCAGTGTTGCGTACCGCTTTCGGTGTCGTTGGCACTGCTGGCAATGTTCGCCGACAGCCCCGAGCGGGTCAGCAATGAGGTCTTGCCCGCGGCCGACATGCCGATGACCAGGTACCACGGCAAATCGTAAAGCGCCGACGAACCGCCGCCGCCAGCCGAACGATCAGCGCGCAGCATGGCGATGGCGTGCTTGAGCCGCTCGCGCAGCACTTGCTGATCTCGGAACTCACCGGTGGAATTGAGCGACCGGTCGACTTCGATCTGCACCAGGTTTTCGAGGTTGTGTTCAGCCCGGATACGCTTGTACTGACGCAGCACAATGATCAGCAGGTAAACGGCGCTGACGATCGCCATCGTCTCCAGCGCATAACCGCGCAGCCAACTCACCCGCGGGGCCACGAACCAGCTGACCGCCAGGCTGATCAGCCACAGGACGGGGATGAGAAACCAAAAACTTTTCAACAAACGCAATAATGTCTTCATGTCTTCCTGACTCGGTTACCTGACCTGTGCTCAGGCACTGAACAGCTGGCTGATTTGTTCGGACAGCGCGGCGACTTCTTTGCCCAGCAGCCAGTCCAGCGTCAGGTAAACACCTGCGCAGACCAGCGCAATCAGCGCCAGGTAGAGCCAAAGCGGAACTTCATGACGCAGCATCTGCGAAACCTGGTCTGGCAGTGCCCAGTCGGGCGAGAGTGCCTTGGGCGTCTTGCGAAACCGCGCGATGTCCTGGCCCAGGGTATTGGCCAGGTAACGCAATTGGTCCTTTTGCCCGATGCTGAATTTGCCTTCGAAACCCAATGCCAGGCACAGGTGGTAAACCTCGAGTACATCGAGGTTCTGTTTGACGTCGCCGCGCAACGAATCGATTTTTTCGAAGAAACCTTCACCGGCCAGGTGCACGCCGAAGTAGCGGAATTGCAACGGCTGCAATTCAAAGTGGCGGCGCAACTCGTTGTCGCCGGAGCGCAGCACGCTTTCATCGAGGAACGCACACAGCGCGTACTGGGTGTCTTTGACCTGTTCAACGCTGTAGTCGGCACTGCGCGCTTCACGCTCCAGTGTCTTGAAGAAAGCGTCGACGCTCGCTTCAAAGGCGCTGACCGAGGTCACTTGCCGACCCTTGCGCACGATCAGCGCCATGCTGATGAAATCCTGCACCAGGTCTTTGAGCGTCGGTTTTTCGCTGGCAGCCGCAACGGCGCCTTGCAGTACGGCTTCGGTCATTTGAGTACCGCCATCAGTTCAAGCTTGAGGTTGGTGAACGCGCTGGGCGCATAGAAAGAAATGGCCTGGGCACTCATCATGCGTTCGTAGACCCGGCCATGGGGCTCGATGGAGAAATAGTGATTGTCCAGTCGCACCGGGATCGCATTGGGCAGGCGCGTCGAGTGGTTGAGCGTGACGCCCGGCATGGCGCTGTTGACCACCACTTCGATGTCCTCCGGCGAGCCGACCTTGAACGCCCGCGGCACCAGTTCCAACAGGCTTGCGCCTGGCATGTCGGCATGCACGGAAATGTAGAAATCCGCCTCTGCCAGCCGTGGATCGTGCAACTGCCCTTGCCAGTACGAGGGCTTGGTCTGCGTCAGGTTGATCACCACGCACTGGTTCGGCACGACGTTGTCGAGCAGCACGCGAATCATTTCGTCGAGCTTGACCAGCGAGGCCGCCGGGTCGTGGTGGTCGTACTCGGGAATGTCGTTGAGCTGCGTATCCAGCGAAAACGTCAACAGGCCGCCGGCGAGTTCGGCCAGGAACAGGTACAAACGTTCGGGATGCAAACGCGGGTGCGCGAGCAAATGCGCCAGGCTCGGGTGGGCGCGGTTCACCGTGTTCAGCAGCCAGAACAGGGTCACGTCGCTGGAACCGAACTCGGCGATCTGGTCCGCGCGCTCGCGACGGCGACCGGACAACGCCTTGCTCTTGGATTGCAATGCACCGAGCAAACGCTTGCCCAGCCCGACCAGGGTGTCGTGGGTGCCCAGGTGCAGCGTCGGGTGCACAAAATGCCCGTCGAGGTTAAAGCCGCCGATGTTGTTGCGTGACAGCCGGGCAATCGGGCACCAGGTGTAGCCATCAAGGTTGTCGCCGTCGATCAGCATCACCACGTTCAGGCGCAGGCTGGTGATTTCGTTTTCCAGGTCGCCTTCGTTGAGGTCCGGCAGGGTGTCGAACTGCTTGCGAAAGCGTCGTCCGGTCTTTTGTTCCTGGCCGTCTTCAACGTAATTCAGGCCGAAGGGCTCTGGCAGTTTCAGCGCGGCGTAGACCTTCAGGTCGTTTCCCTTGAGCAGGTCTTTCAAGTCACGGGCCGCGGGCAGCGGATCATGCTGCGGCGCGTCGAACAGGCTGCCGTCGGGAAACACCAGCTTCAGCCGTTTGAGCTGCAAGGAACCGGTGGCGAGGGCTTCCTCGTCCACTTCCAGCAACTGCACGCCCCAGTGAAAGGGCGTATTGCGCAGCGTCGCCTGCGCCAGCTGATGCTGGTGGAACTCATCCTGATACTGGAAATGTTGTGGCAAAAGGAACATGCCTTCGGACCACATCACCCGGCTTTGCTTACTCATTGAGCGCCTTCCAAAAATGAATTCAATTTCGAGTCCAGCGCTTTTTGCGCGGAACTGGCCGCTTTGTCCTGGGCCTTTTCGATCACGACGTCCTGAACCCGTTCGGCCAGCGTCGGCTGGACCTGCTGGTCGGGCAGGGTGTAGGCCTTGGCGAGCTGCTCTTCGGTCTTGGGTTTGTTCAGCACGTCGACGCCGCTGACGGCGGACACCGTGTTGTTGTCCACCAGCACCCGCAGGCCATCGGAAGAGAACCAGATGCCGTCCTTGCGCAACGAATTGGCGTCAAACGCGACCTTCCAGCGGCTGTTTTCCTCCGAGCGGAAAAAAGCCGCGACGCCGACATAACCTGCGGCTTTGTTCAGTGGCCACTTGTCGACCTGACCCATACCCGGCAGCAAAGTGATTTCACGGTTCTCGATCAGGGTATTGCCGAGGGCTTTTTGCGGGTCGTCCCACAACGAATCCGCGTCAACCGATGAAAAGCGCTCCAGAGAAGTCAGCTGGTAGACCCGCAGCACCACCGAAAGCGGTTTGCCGGAGGCGTCGGGGTTGAGCTGGTTGCCGCCGTCGGACGTCAGGATGACTTTTTCGCTGTCATCGAACAGCATGTCGCCGGCCCACGTGTCGTCGACCCGCTTGCTGACCCGGTCGGTGACGCCACACGCCGTCAGCGCCAGCATCACCGCCACCGCCGTCAGGCATTTAGCCAATGCCGTTTTCGCGGGCTGCTTCCCTGTTTGTCTGTTATCCATGACCGCTACCTGTAAATGCTCGATCAGCACAGGCGATAGGCGAAGTCGCCGTCGCTGCCCAACTCGATGTTCAAACTCTGGATCGGTTTGTCCTGCGCCATGCGCTCCAGTACCCGCTGCGCGAGTTCCGGCATCAGGGTCTTGGACAAAATGTTGTCGATGTTGCGGGCGCCGCTGTCCACTTCCGTGCAGCGCGAGGCAATGGCTTTGACCAGCGCCTCGTCATAGCTCAGGACGGCCTGATGATTGCGCTCGAAGCGCTGGCGAATGCGCTCCAGCTTGAGCGCGACGATGCGCTCCAGAATCGCGTCCTTGACCGGGTAGTACGGGACGATGGTCAGGCGGCCGAGGAAGGCTGGCTTGAATACCTGATTCAGCTCGTCACGCAGCCCTTCGACGATGGCTTCGGGCGTCGGTTGCGGCTGGGCATTGAGGCACCACTGCATGATGCGGTCGGTGCCGGTGTTGGACGTGAGGATGATCACGGTATTGCGGAAGTTGATCTCGCGACCCTCACCGTCATCCAGCACGCCTTTGTCGAACACCTGGAAAAACAGTTCGAGCACGTCCGGGTGGGCCTTTTCCACTTCATCGAGCAGCACCACGCTGTACGGCTTGCGCCGCACGGCTTCGGTCAACACACCACCCTCGCCATAACCGACATAACCCGGCGGCGAGCCCTTGAGGCTGGAAACCGTGTGGGCTTCCTGGTACTCGGACATATTGATAGTGATGACGTTACGCTCACCGCCGTACAAGGTATCCGCCAGCGCCATTGCGGTTTCGGTCTTGCCGACGCCGCTCGGGCCGAGCAACAGGAACACGCCGATCGGTTTGTTCGGGTCTTCCATGCGGGCGCGGGAAATCTTGATGCGCTTGCCGATTTCATGCAGCGCGTGGTCTTGTCCGAGTACCCGCTCAGCCAGCAGTGCAGGCAGGCGCTGCACGGTTTCGATTTCGTCGCGCAGCATCTTGCCCAGGGGAATGCCGGTCCAGCCGGAAATCACTTCACCGATCGTGCCGCCATCCACCAGGGCATGCACCAGCGGTTGCTCGCCCTGGACGCTGGCCAGTTCGGCGCGTACGGCGGCAATCTCAATGGCATCGGGTGATTGATTCTCGGGGTGGCTGAGGGCACCGAGTTGCTCCACCAGTTGCAGCTCGCGTTGCCATTGTTGTTCGAGGGCGTCGCGGGTCTGCTGCTCACTCTGCAACTCGGCATTGAGGGCGGTCAGGCGTCGGGCGTGGTCGCTGCCTTTGGCGGCTTCCTGCTCCAGGACCGAAATTTCCGCCTGCAAGTTGTCGATCTGACGCTTGCAGTCTTCCAGCGGTCCCGGCTGCGCCGATTGCCCCAAGGCAACCCGTGCGCAAGCGGTGTCCAGCACACTGACGGCTTTGTCCGGCAACTGGCGCCCGGTGATGTAGCGATTGGACAGGCGCACGGCCTGCACCAGTGCTTCGTCCATCACCGTGACGTTGTGGTGCTCCTGCATCTTCGCCAGCAAGCCGCGCAGCATGTGGATCGCCTTGTCTTCGTCCGGCTCTTCGACCTTCACCACCTGGAAACGGCGGGCGAGGGCGGCATCCTTCTCGAAGTACTTCTTGTACTCGGCCCAGGTGGTCGCCGCGATGGTGCGCAGTTCGCCGCGAGCCAGGGCTGGCTTGAGCAGGTTGGCGGCATCGTTCTGCCCGGCCTGACCGCCCGAACCGATCAGGGTGTGGGCTTCGTCGATGAACAGAATGATCGGATGCAGGCTGCGCTTGGTTTCTTCGATGACCGACTTGAGGCGGTTTTCGAACTCGCCTTTCACGCCGGCTCCGGCCTGCAACAAGCCCAGGTCGAGGGTGTGGATGGCAACGCCTTTGAGTACCGACGGCACGTCACCTTGAATGATGCGCAGCGCCAGGCCTTCGACCACGGCGGTTTTGCCGACGCCGGCTTCACCGGTCAGGATCGGATTGTTCTGGCGGCGGCGGGTCAGGATGTCGACCATCTGCCGCACTTCGAACTCCCGGCCCAGCACCGGGTCGATCCGGCCTTCGCGAGCGCTTTGCGTGAGATTGATGGTGTACTGATCGAGGGCCGGCGTCTTGCCGTTGCCTTTAACCGGGCTGCTGCTCACACCGCCAGTGGTGTCCAGTGGTTTGGCCTGTTGCGACTCGGCGCTGCCTTCTACCAACGCGTTGAGATTCACGCGCAGATCGTCGGCGTTGATCTTCTCCAGCTCGGCCGCACCCGCGATCACCACCCGGCGCAGCTCGTCGTCATCGAGCAAGGCCTGCAGCAGATGACCGGTGCGGATCTGTGCCTGGCCGAACTCGATGGACGCCAGGACCCACGCCTGCTCGATCATGCGAGTCAGGTGCGGGGACAGTGCCGGGGTGCGAGAATTGCCTTTTTTGAAAGTCCCCAGTGCCGTCACCAATTGCGCCTGCAAGCGCTCGGGCACCACATCGTAATGACGCAGGATCGCCGGCAGGTCGTTATCGCTGCTGTCGAGCAACTGCAACAACAGATGCTCGACTTCAACGTCGTAGTGGTGTTCCGACAGACAAAGCGCTGCGGCGCTTTCGGTGGCGGTGCGGCTGGTGTCGTTCAGCTTGGCGAACAGGGACTTCAGGTTCACAGGGAGACCCCATCAAAAGGAATGTGGAAGAGCGCGCAACGGGAGGGTTCCACGTCGACGCCTGGTCGTTTGAGCCAGCCGAGCCGGCCCAGCGAGACGTTGCCCTGGCGACCGAGGCGGGCGACGGGTACGGCTTGGGTCTTGAGCTTGGGCGCCAGTTGGAAGTCGAGTTCCGCACCGACATAGAAACGCACCAGTTCGAGCAATTTCTGGTAGTCGACGGCGCCTGGCTGCAAGCGTTGATAGTCGGCCAGTTCCAGTGGTGCGGTTTCGATGCGCACGCACGACTGGTAATCCCAGACCCGGTTACCGGCGACCGCGCTTTGCCCTAGCACGGCGTTCTTGCGGCCCAGTTGCGTGCATTGGCTGGCATCGAGCTTCAGCCAGCGACCGGCGAACGGCTTGACCTTGAACGGCAGCGAAAAATAGAAGCTGAGCATCACTTCCAGGTTCAACGCATTGCGTGGTTTCTGGGCGAACAGGCCGGAGAAATAGCTGAACAGTTCGCGGCGCAGGGGCGAGCCTTGTTTGTCGAATTTCTGTTTCTGCGCCTCCGGGCCGAAGCCCACCAGGTTGAGCAGATAGCGGTCGAAATCCGAGCTGCCGTTGCGTTCGTACTCGATGTAAAACTTGTACTTTTGCCAGGCCTCGTAAAACAGCGTGGTCATGCGGTGCGAAAAGATGTCGAGGAAGGCGTGCGCTGCATCATCCCGATACTGGATGTGTCGCTCGATCAACAGCTCGGTGTATGGGCGCGGCAACACACCCGACGGCCCCACCAGTCCCATGAAGGTGACTTGCACCTCGGACAGCGGCAGGCCAGCCACGGACACCTTGCCTTCGCGCTCAAACTGCAAGTCGCTGACTTCACTGGCCGGGAAGTTGAGCGACAGCTGCGAGCGAAAACGCAAAGGGTCTTCGTGCGGACGGGTTTGCAGGTCCATGCGCCCGGTTCTGCTGTAATGCAGGCGAAGCAAGCGCACCAATTGGAAAAACTCGAATCGGTGCGGCTCAGCCCGTGCCTGGTCAATCAGACCAGAGGTTGATCGCCGGTTCGCGGTGGCCATTGGACGACTCTCTTTTCGCGCTGCAAGGTGCGAAGGGTTAATTGGGTAAAACTGTTCATGGAGCAGTACTGACCAAAGAAGTGGTCGAGCACCATGCCGAACAAAAACACACCGCTGCCGGTGTATTGGCTTTCATCGAAATTGAGGGTGATACCGACACCGCGCACGAAGTTCGGCCGTGGGTGACCGATGCGTGCAACGACCGGTTCGCTGCTCACCGAGACGATGCCGTTGATCTGTTTGCGGATCGCCGACACGTTGCGGTAGTTGTAGAGCGACAGCAGCTCCAGCAGCACTTCGCGGCCACGGGACACCAGTGACATGTGGTTCAGCGACAGGTGCGAAATCAGTCGCCAGATCACCCCGTTGCCCAGCGGTACACGGGCAGTGGCGGTGGGTTTGCGCAGGCAGCGGATGTCCTTGATCACCGAGTTGCCGGGGATATTGAAATCGCCGCGCTCGCCACCGAAAGGCAGCATCAGGGGCAAGTCGCGGTTGCTGCAGGTCAGGCGGATGCTCAACGTATCGTTATTGGCCTCCAGCAAACCCAATTCGCGATCCACCACCCGGATAAACACGTTCGAGCCATCGCGCTGGCCGGACTGCACCGCGCGGCGCCGGGCAATCCAGAAACTTTGGCCGGGACCTTGATCGCCACGGGGTTCGAAAAACGGATGGCAAGTGCCAACCTGATCGATACCGCCGACCTTGCGCACGCGCCGTACGCGATCAATCGACACCACTTCGGCCGAGCTTTGCAGGCGCACATCCGGCGTCACCGCGTACTCGTGCTGAGCGTGGGTCAACTTGATTGGCTCGGCCTGCTGGCGAAACAGGTTGATGATCGGCGTGCAGTTGAGCTTGAAGTTATTGCGCCCGATATTTTGCGTCAGACGCGCCAGGCGATCGCTGAGGTCGTAGTCGGAAAAGTAGAAGTTGACCTCGACTTTCTCGATCTCCTTGCCCGCCAGAATGCGCGCGAACCCAGACAGGTCGAAGAACATGAACTTGTCGGGGAAGGTGAAGTATTCGTGCAGCAAGCGATAACCGAGGAACGAGCGCTCCGAGTAATCCACCAACCCTTCGTCCAGACCGTAACCGACAGCTTTCAGCGCGTTGGCCGGCAAGACCACCTCGCGGCTGCGCCCCTGATCCTCGAAGCTCAACGTGGCCTTGGCCAGGTTGTTGAACAGCAGCTCGTACAGTTGCAGCATCAACGTGCTTTCGCCGTCGAGGAAAAACCGCAGGCTGTCGAGTTCCATCTTGCCGAACATCACATCGGAGGTCGCTGTCAGGCCGATGCGCAAGCGGGCGACCAGGTCGGCGCTGTGGCCGTTGAATGCCGAGCGCTCCATCTCGATGAACGACGCCTGCTGCACGGCTATTGGCCACAGCTCGACCGGGTAGCAGGTGCGGAATTTACACACCACGCCATCGATCGGGTTGGCACTGAGCTCGGTATGCCGGGGCACACGGAACGCTTCGGTGACCTTTTCCTGTTTGCCCAGGTTGAACTCGACGATCGACATCGACGGGGTAGGGCGCAGGTAATGCGGGTACAGCACTTCGAGAAACGATTCGACGATTTCCGGCAGCTCATCGTCGAGTTTTTTGTGCACCCGCGCAGAGAGAAACGAGAACGCTTCGATCAAGCGCTCGGTGTGCGGGTCTTCGCAGTTATCGCCCTCGATGAGCAACCGCGAAGCGATTTTCGGATACTGGCTCGCAAACTCCTGGCCCAAAAAGCGCAGGTGCGACAGTTCCTTTTCGTAATAGGGCAGCAGATCGTCGAGCATCAGTTGAGGTTCTGCACTTTGTATTCCTGGGTGTTGACCTGCAGCACCGCGTCGAAGGACACCTGACGGGTGATGTCTTGCAGGCGCAGGACCGCGTCCACGCGAAAGGTCAGCATGCGTTGGCCGGTCTGTTGTGCGAGCAACTGGACTTTTACGCTGCGAAAGCGCCGGTCGCCGACCGTGATCGCCTTCTCCAGCTGCCGCTGGATCAACAGGCGATCTTTCGGATCAAGCACGCTGCGACTGGTGAAGTCCGGCATGCCGTAGTCGAGGATGGTGCCGCCCAGATTGACGAAACCGTCCAGCTCGCTGGCGACCAGGGACTGGCGAGTGTTGACCAGAATCTCCAGGTCGCGAACGATGCTGGCCTTGTAATCGGCCAGCGAACACAAGCGTTGCGATGACGCTTCGATGGACTGATGCGGACGATCGTCCAGCAATCGGTCCAGCAGTGATGGCAACAGCTTGTGTTGACTCGTCATATCGCCTTCCTGGCAAAGTGTTCGATCAGCCGCGGGTCGATTGCGGCAATTCAGCAACCAGACGCAACGATGCAGTCAGTTCGTCCAGTTGATAGTGCGGGCGCAGGTACGTCACAGCCTTGTAGACGCCCGGCTTGCCCGGCACCTCGAACACTTCGGCACGCGCTTCGCGCAACGGGAACTTGGCCTTGGCTTCCTGGCTCGCGGTGTCGTCCAGCAACACGTAGCTGGAAAGCCACTTGTTGAGGAACAGTTCGACGTCCTTGCGCGAGGCGAAGCTGCCGATCTTGTCGCGCATGATCGCCTTCATGTAATGCGCGATGCGCGAAGTGGCGAAGATGTACTGCAATTGCGCGGAAAGCCGGGCGTTGGCGTTGGCGATATCGGTGTTGTACTGCTTCTGTTTCTGCGCCGACTGGGTGCCGAAGAACGCGGCGTAGTCGGTGCCTTTGCAGTGCACCAGCGGAATGAAACCGAGGTCCGACAGCTCTTTCTCGCGGCGGTCGGTGATGGCGATCTCGGTGGGGCACTTGAGGGCGATTTCACCGTCATCGGTCTTGAATGTGTGGGTCGGCAAACCTTCAACCAGACCACCACCCTCGACACCACGAATTGCCACGCACCAGCCGTAACGGGAGAACGCATCGGTGACCCGAGTGCCCAGTGCGTAGGCGGCGTTCATCCACAGGTACTTGTTGTGGTCGCGTCCGTCGACGCTTTCGACGAAGTTGAATTCCTCGACCGGAGTGGTATCCGGGCCATACGGCAGGCGACCGAGCACGTGGGGCAGGGTCAGGCCGACATAGCGCGAGTCTTCGGAGGCGCGGAACGACTTCCACTTGGCGTATTCGACGGTGTCGAAAATCTTCGCCAGATCCCGTGGGCCGGACATGTCGGTAAACGAATCCCAGCCGAACAGCTCAGGCGAGGCTGCCGAGATGAAAGGCGCGTGGGCGGCTGCGGCGACGTGGGAAATCTCTTCGAGCAGGTACATGTCTTCCGGGCTGCGGTTGAACTCGTAGTCACCCAGCAGCATGCCGAACGGTGCACCACCGAAGGTGCCGTACTCTTCTTCGTAGATCTTCTTGAACAGCGCGCTCTGGTCGAATTCGGAAGCGGCCTTGAGATCGCGCACCAGGTCTTTCTTCGACGCGTTGAGCAAGTGAATCTTCAGCGTGGTGCTGGTTTCGGTCTGGTCGACCTGATACTTCAGGCCGCGCCAGGACGCTTCCAGCTGCTGGAATTCACTCGCGTGCATGATCTCGTTCATCTGCTCGGAAAGCATCGCGTCGATCTCGGCGATACGCGCATCGAGCACGGCGATCAGGTCCTTGCTCGGCGTCATTTCGCCTTCAAGGATCTGGTTGACCAACTCGCCAATCAGGTCGCGGGTTCGGGTGCGCTCGGTCTCGGAGCGGGCCACGCGGCTTTGCGAAATGATGCTGTCGAGCAGCGAGGATTGCGCGGTGAAGTTTTCCACTTCAACCAGTTCGCTGTCCTGTTGAGTCACGGTTTGCTTGTCGTTCATCGTCAGGCTCCTACGCTTTGCCGTCGGTGGCTGGAACGGCGGCTTCGCGACCGAATTCCTTGCCCAGGGTTTTCAACTTCTCGGTGTTCTGCAGCACGTCCATCAACAGCTCTTCGAGCTTGTCGTTACCGCCCATCTTGTTGCGCAGGTCCGCCAGCTTGTTGCGCACGTCCAGCAGCTTGCGCAGCGGCTCGACCTGCTTGACCACGTTCTGCGGTTCGAAATCTTCAAGGGCGTTGAAGTTGAGCTCGACGCCCAGTTGTGTACCGTTTTTCGCCAGCGTGTTGTCGACGCGGTAGGTCAGGCGCGGCTTGATGCCCTTGAGCACACCGTTGAAATTGTCGCGGTCGATGAAAATGAACTTGCGGTCCTTGAGTTTCGGCAGCGGCTCCAGCGGGTTGCCGGAGAAATCGCCCAGCACACCGACGACAAAGGGCAGCTCTTTCTTTTCCTGAGCGTCACCGATATCCACGTCATAGGTGATATGGACCCGAGGCGCGCGGACGCGGTCGAGTTTGTGCTGGGTACTTTCCTTCTTCGCCATCGTGATCTCCTGTGCGAACAATTCGCTGCAAGTCGTGTGCGTGTCGGTTCAATGGGTGGCCGAGCGCGTTACATTCCTTCGATCGTCAGCAGCAGGCGCTGACGGATTTCATCGTTCATGTCCATGATGTTTTCAAAGCCCACCAACTCTTCGAAGCTGGTGTTGCCGGCGATCTGGGTGCTGCTGCGGATCACGGCCTCGTCGGGCAACTGCGAGCGAACCGGCGAGCTGATCACGCAGAAGGGCAGGTCGCCGAATTCCTTCAAGCGTTCGAACGTGACGGGAAAGCGCAAGCCTTCGAGCAGGCGGCTGATGCCGGGCGACTTGCTCAGGCAGTAGAACAGCACCAGGTAATGCACCACGAAGCGGTACAACTCGGCGCTGCTGCGATTGGGGTCTTTGATGATGGCGCGGAAACGGGCCAGGTCGAACGAACTGAAGCCGACCACCCAGCGCACGGGGCTGGTGATGCGAATGCTTTGACCGTTTGCGCTCAGCACCTTGTCGTACTCCAGCGCAAACAATTGCGGGGTGGTACTGAGCAGGTTGAGGGGGACTTCGAGCTCATTGACCAGATGGAACGGAGCGGCCGAGCCGATGCGGTCGTAGAGCTCCTTGAGCTCCTTGAAATGGTGCTGGGTCTCGCGCCCGCTGCTGCGTTGCGCACCCTGCAGGTACTCACCGAAAAACGTCTGCGGACGAATCAGCAAAGCCAGGGTCGCCAGATAATCCGCGGCCTGCGCCTTCAGCGCATCGGAAATGGCCCGGGTCTGGCTTCGCAGCTTGATCAATGCTTCAACATCAAAAAACGCTTGAGTCATCGGTACATCGTCCTTGAACACTCCACGCCTCCCTGGCTTAAAAAAACCGGTGCATGTCGAGTGGTTTGATTTCCCATGGACATCCGTCCACGAGAGGTAATTGCTGATGTCGGTCATCAAAAAAACACACTGCCGGAACCAACCGGGAGTGTGATGCTGGCATATGGATATTGAGTTGCCAGTAACGCCGTGTATGGCAACACGTCGTATCGAAAAGTTCATTCGGCGGCGGATTTTTTCTCGTTTTTGTTACACACCGCAATGATGCCTTCTTGCCACTATTTGCTGGATGTGTCTGTCAGACAGTTCCGAAAGCCAGTCAATTCAATGGTTTCAGAGGGGTTGTGGATCCAATTTTTAATCGAAAATATTTTAAAAAAGGTGAAGCGGTTCAGCTGATGTGATTAGTTTGACGCTTTGCCGTGTCCAATGAATAAGCGATTCTGAAGCGAGATTGTCGTGCCAGCATTTCGGCGAGTAGTCCCTTGGCAAAAAATACCGGCTTGACACTGTGTATTACATGGGTGTTTCCTTTCGCACGTGCTCGGATCGCTCCTGAAAAGTGTGACGTAGTTCAATTTTCTTAGATTCTTACGGCACTTTCCGACAGGGCGTTAGTCGCAGCGTAATTCAGGAAGTCGGGCGCAACTGCAGTTTTTTATTGAGCGTTAGTACGAATGAGCATGGCTCATGAAGTGTTAGTCAGTTGTTGTAGCGCGTAGCTGGTTCTGCCGAAAGTCTTTTTCGGGAAGGCGGTAACAGGAGAAGGAACATGGATGAAAGATTTTTACCTTGCACAGTGGCTAATCCTCGTGGAACGCGCTCACAAGCTGGATTGATTGGCGGCGGTAGTCTTCCGTTTCCCAGCGAGCTTGCCTCGCGGGCTATTCCTGCACCACCAAATTTTGCCGGTTACTACGCGACCAGTGATTACAACGCGGCGATGTTTCTTGCCCATGAACTGGCTTCGCCCGAATTGGAAATGTCGCCGAGTGAGGCGCAAGAGTCCTTGCAGTTACTGCGCTCGTTAATCAGGAATTTGTCTTCGGCGAAGGACGTTTCCGTCGAAGCGCTGCAAGAATTACAGAAAACCGCAGCGGCCATCCCGGAGATAGGCTCTTTGTTGTTTTCTCCAGCCAACTTGCCTGGCACGTTGGTCAGTGCAGGCACCAGCGTAGCTGCATTTTCCAAGTCGAAGTCGGTTGTAGACTTGCTGGATCTCTCCGCGGCCGACAAGAAAAAACTGATCAAGTGGGCCAATAGTCGGGGCACAGCGAACTCGATCTCGGCTAAGAAAGCCTTCAAAGGCAGGATAAAACTGATTCGGGTTGCAGGGCAGTTGCACTTCGAGGTGCCGATTACTGCTCAGGCACAAAGTTACAAGGTGCTCGGTCGGGTTGGAGGGCAAGTTGCTAATCTTCCGGCTTATGGAACAAAAACTGCACTGAGTAAGCGTGCAATGTTGCATGCCGGAGGAGCGGCAGGCGGACTAAAATTCATGACGGGTAATACGGTGGGTGTGGCGCTAGCCATTGGGCCGCAGGCTTATCTGGATTATACAAGTTCGACTTCAATGGAAGAGTTTTATAGGGAGTCTGCATATAGCCAGCCTACTAACGTAGCGGCGTTCGCCAGTGGTGTATTAGTGAGTTTTTTTATGGGGTCTTCGCTGGTTGCAGCTCCATTGGTAATAGTGTTGTTGGTTGGTTGGGGTGCTGGTCTGGCAGTTCAATATTATATGGGTAAGTCCGGCGCTGATAAAAAGATTGGTGGTTCAATAAATAAGTTGATTGATCATGCTTTTTGATCCTGCTGTAGATACGGTGAAAACTGGTCCGTGGGTTGTTTTTCTTATGGTTGTGTTTTTTGGTATGTTTGGTCCGCCAGGAGTGCCATATTATTGGTCTATATATTGTGTTGTAGTGGTTTTTTTCTTGCTCATAACTCTTTTTTTGGTTGGGGCTTGTGAGCGATATGTGTTTTTTGTTGTGATGATATTTTTCACTGGTGTCGGCATAATGGGTTTTTTGTTTTCTAGTGTTTTGTATTTGGTTGTCTCGGATTTTTTTGGAGAGGGGAGTTTTAAATCGATCGCTATTGGACTGTCGCCCTTGATTTTGATTTCTTTGGCGGTAGCGATTGCTGCTTATGGTAGAAGTCATTTATCAAGCTTTAGACTTGAAGGCAATAAAGTGGCTTTTAAGGTCGAGAGCCGAGAGAAGTATAGTGCAGGTTTTCTGGCAGGGCTTCTTACTCTAACAGGGGGGGGAGTGTTGAAATTAATAGGTTCATTAAATGGTGGTGCGCTTGGGGTTTTAGTCGGTACATCTGGTTGTATAGCTTTAATACTTTACTGTCGGCATACAATCCAAGGTCTTCGCGCGCTGCGACTCCGGGAGCATACAATGCCTACTCCGTACACCTTCATGAGAATCGATGAAATACGCGAAGCCCGCAGTCGTTGGTGGTTGGGGAGATTATTTAAATGGTTGCTTTCTTCGCGTCAGTCTCATGATTGATTCGCAAAATTTAAAGAAGGGTGGGTGGATTGTCTTTTTTTCTGCTGCTCTATTTGGTGCCTTTGGTCCCTCAAATTTGAGCTATTTCTGGTGGGTATATCTATTTTTTATAGTTGCACTGCTAGGTTTTGTTTTGTACGTAATTTATAGCTGTGAACGATTTGTGTTGTATCTGTCGTCACTGTTTTTGCTGGTGGTCGGTATCTTTACTTACCTAGCCTGTACGGTGGCATATCTATCTGCTTCGAGAGTCTTAGGTGGGAACAGTTTGCTTGCTGCACTGGTGGGCTTGTCACCAGCGCTAACAGTGTTTTTAACGGTTGCCACAATACTCTATGGGAAGACGGTTTTTTTTCCTTTCGAGTGCAAAGGGAATAGAGTTGCCGCGCGGGGTAAGGGGCAGAGCAATAAAAGTCATAGTGTTGGATTGGTAGTGGGTGCGGCTGTGCTCACAAGCGGAATATTTTTCAAGTCAGTTGATGCGCAGACAAGCAATGTACTAGCAGTCGTAATCTGCACTGGATGTTCAATAGCTATTTCGATTTTGTCACGTCACAGTATTCGAGGTCTGCGCACGCTTCACATCCAAGAACGAAATATGCCTGCACCCTATACCTTCATGGAAATTGACGAAATACGTGAAGCTCGCAGGCGCTGGTGGTTGAGTAGGTTGTTTAAGTGGTTAACTTCCCTGCGTTCTTCGACGTGATGTGGCGCGGAGTCGAGTGAAATGGTCATGATTGATGCAAAGAATATAAAAAAACAAATTTTTCTAATGTTTATTGGAGTGGCCTTTTTTGGTGCTTTTGGACCCTCAAACTTGAAGTATTTTTGGTGGTGGTATTTTTTTATTGTTGTGGTTGGTTTTGGTTTTAGCCTATATCTAATTTATTGCTGTGAGAGATATATTTTGTTATTGGCGACGGTGTTGTCAGTTGCGATATGTATTTTTCCTTATATTGCTGGTAGTCTGGCGTACTTGATTGTCTCAGATTATTTTGACAAGGGAGATCCTAGATCTGTAGCTATTGGGATAGCACCGATCACTATAGTGCTTATGATGTTTTTGGTGATTCTTTATAGTAAGGCATCGTTCTTTCCTTTCGAATGCGTAGGCAATAGAGTCGCGCCTCGACCTAAAAGAATTGTGAATTCCAGGAATTATAACCTTGGATTAATTTCCGGTGTATCGACGCTCACAGGCAGTATGTTTCTAAAGTCGGTGGGTGCAGAAACGGGCGGCATGTTTGTGGTGGTAGCCTGCACGGTGCTTTCTGTAATTCTTCTTTTCTACGTACGTCATGGCATCCGCGGTCTCCGCACCCTCCGTATCCGTGAGCGCAAAATGCCCACCCCCTACACCTTCATGCAAATCGACGAAATACGCGAAGCCCGCAGCCGCTGGTGGCTGGGTAGGTTATTCAAATGGTTGGGTTCCCTGCGCCAGTCGACAGGTTCCTGACGATCAGAACGTTAATGCGGTGGTTGCCCGAATATTGATTCCAGGAGTTGCACATGACAATGGACCTTTCATCCCTGTTTACCGCACAGAACCGGCGCCTGTTCAAACTGACCATGCCGCTCAAAAGTGGTCAGGAGCTCTTGCTTGAGTCTTTCACCGGACACGAAGGCCTGTCGATGGAGTTTGGTTTCCATTTGGACCTTCTGTCCGATGATGCCAGCGTAAAACTCAAATCCGCCATGGGGCAGTCGGCGACGATAGAGATCGAACTGGCGACTGGCGCAAGTCGTTACATCAACGGGCATGTACTGCGTTTTGGCAGTAATGGCAGCGACGGTGGGATGTGTCGGTATTTCGCGCTGATTGGCTCCTGGCTCAGTTTGCTTGAACAGCGGTTCGACTCGCAGATATTCCAGGACCAAACCGTCGAACAAGTGATCACCCAAGTGTTCAGTCGTTATGAAGGGCTGGCCAAGTTCGAATTTCGTATCAACCGTACGCTCAAACCCCATAGCTATATCACTCAGTATCGGGAAAGTGATCGGCATTTCGTCATGCGCCTGCTGGAGCACGAAGGGCTGTTCTATTACTACGAACATGCTGCCGACAGTCACACGCTGATCATCATGGATGATTCAACCCAGTTGCCTGCGCTGCCAGAGCAGCCACAAGTGCGATTTCACACGGCGTCCATCACAGAGTCGGCGGATTCAATCACTCACTGGAATGCGGTAAGGGAATTGCAGTCGAGCAAGATAGCGGTCCAGACGTTCGATTACCGTCAGCCTCGAAACCGCCTGCCGGTCAGCATGAACAGTCTCAATCAGCAGGGCGATGTACCGGCCTACGAGATTTACGATTTCATGGGCCAGTACACCCATGCAAACTATGACGATGGCGAAGTGTTGGTGCGCAATCGTATCGAGGCTTTGGAGCTCAGGGGCAAGGGATTTTCGGGAAGGAGCAATTGCCGTGCGATGCGCCCGGGCTATACGTTCGAACTCACGCAGCATTACGAACACGATAATGGCTCAGTCGAGGATCGACAATTCTTGCTGACGTGCATCGAGCACTGGGGCAGTAATAATTACCTGTCCGGCGGGCAGGCGGGTTATGCCAACAAGTTTGATTGCGTACGCAAGAAAATCAAGTTCCGACCGCAGCTCGACACGCTGACGCCAACGATTTCCGGCCCGCAAACCGCCATTGTTGTCGGCCCACCTGGCGAGGAAATCTATACCGATGAACTGGGCCGGGTGAAAGTACAGTTTCACTGGGACCGCTACGGCGAGTTCAACGACAAGAGTTCCTGCTGGGTCCGTGTCGCACAGTCCGGCGCCAGTGGCGGTTTCGGCAGTGTCTTGATCCCTCGGGTCGGCGACGAGGTAGTCGTGTCTTTCCTTGATGGAGACCCCGACCGCCCGCTGGTCATGGGCAGTCTCTACAACAGCCAGAACACACCGCCTTGGTCGCTGCCGGCGAACAAGACCCAGAGTGGTTTTTTGACCCGGTCAATGAAAGGTGACGGCGGTACGGCGAACTTCTTCCGCTTCGAAGACAAGGCCGGTGCCGAGCAGATCATCATGCATGCCGAGCGCAACATGGACACCGAGATCGAGGTCGACGAGACCCACAGTGTCGGCAGCAACCGCACGATCACGGTCGGTGGCACGCACACTGAAACGATCAAGAAAGACACGGTGATGAATGTCCAGGAAGGCTCGCTGACGATTCAGGTCGATAACCAGTTCATCCAGGTCAACGCCAAGCAACACATCATTCTTCAGGTGGGGGAGAGCAGCATCATTCTCACGCCGGACGGCATCGAGATCAAAGGCAAGACGATCAACACGGTCAGTACCGGCACGACCCAGATCACCGGTTCCGAGGTCAGGGTCAATGACTGAGGTAGCGGCGCGATGATCAGAACCAGCCTCTACGATCGCATTTCCGAAAAGCGTATTGCGCAAGAGGAAGCTGAACGGCTCGCCCAGCAGAACGCGGTCCCCGTCCAGCCTGAGCCCGAGCCGGAACCCGCGCCTGTGGTGGCGCTGAAAGACACGCCCAGCAGCTTCAGTTTCGCGGGATTCAATCTGGCATTTCCGACGGGTTTTCAATTCCGCGAGATCCAGACCACTGTCGAGCACGAAGGCGAACCGGTCAGCCTGACGATCAAGCGACGTGATGTGCAACAGGGGCAGACCCTGGAGCAACTGTTCGATGCCTCGGTGCAGGCGTTTCGCAAGGAACACCCGGACGTGCGCATCATTCGCCAGCGCGATGTCATCGTGGCCGGTAGTACGGCGAAGTCGGCGGATCTGCATTTCAAGAGCGGCCATGCCGATCGACACGCGCGCCTGGTGGGTGCGCTTGTGCCGGTCGTTGGACGTGAAGATATGCAATGGCTGAGTATCGGTTGCGAGATTGATCCGGCAAGACCCGCGCTCAGTCTCTGGCTGGTTGATTTTGACGGCATGCTCGATGACCTCGCGGCCAGCTGAAATACCCTTTTTTTGAATTCAGGAATTTACATCACATGGATTATGAGTTGCAGGAAGGCAGCATTGCGTTGCCACAGGGTTTCCAGGATCGAACCGTAAACATGTTTGTGCTGGGGGCAAGCATTCCCGCACCATTGAGCATCACCATTTCCCGCGATACTTTGCTGCCCGGCGAGGCGCTCAAAGCCTACGTCGAACGTCAGATCAAGATGCTCGCGTCCAAGCTGCGCGGCTATACGCTACTGGGCAAAAAAGCCGTAGCGCTGTCGACTTCGGCGCCGATCGACGGCGTGCAGATCGATGCGTATTACATGACCGATGGCCGACCGTTCTACCAGCGTCAGGCAGCGTTTCTGATTTCACCGGGACGCGCGATAATCTTTTCCACTACCGCCCAGGCTGATTTCAGCAGTGAGCAGAACCAGAACTGGGTGGACCTGCTGGCGAGCTTTCAGCCTCGCCTGCCGGGCGACTCCGTGACCGACTCCAGCGCTCAGGAGTAACGGTCATGTTCGAAGCCGCAAGGTTTGGTGATGAACTGTCGCACACCAGTGCATTGGGCGGGTTTCTCATCGGCGCAGCACTTGGCATAGCGTTGATCGCTACGGTGGCGATCGCGACGTTTACCTGTGGGTTTGGCGTGGCATTGTTGGCAGGTTTACTGGCAGGCGTCGGAGGTAGCCTGCTCACCGCGGCCGGAGAAAAGATAGGCAGTATGTTTTCTTCACCCGCGGGGACCATTGTCACCGCGTCGCCCAACGTCTTCATCAACAGCCGCAAGGCAGCCCATGTGGAGAAAAGCACCGGCGCCTGCGATAAGCATCCAGGCCCGGTGAAGGTCGCCGAAGGTTCAACCAACGTCTTCATCAACGGTACGGCGGCTGCTCGCAAGGGCGACAAGTTGACCTGCGGTGCTACCCTCTCCAGCGGTTCGGACAATGTTTTCATCGGTGGCGGAACCTACCGCTACCTGCCGGTGGACGATGAAATTCCCGGGTGGCTGCGGACCACGGTCGACATTCTGATGGCGGTTGCCGGCGCGGCGGGCGGTATCGCCCAATTGATCAAGGCCGGGACCCAGGCTGGCATGAAAGCCGTCATGCCCTGCGTCCTGAAATTCACCGCCGGATTTGTCGCCGGTGAGGTGGCGTCGCGTTACGTCGTGGGCCCTGCCATCGAGCGCGCGGTGGGTGGCTTGATCGGCAACCCGGTCGACGCGACTACCGGCCGCAAGGTCATCACCGACGAAACCGACTTCAGCCTGCCGGGCCTGATGCCTATTCAATGGTCGCGGTTCTATGCAAGCGACCTGGGTGTCGACAGCGTACTTGGCAAAGGATGGGTCCTGCCCTGGGAGCAGAGCCTGCGTCGCAGTGGCGCTTTTGTCTATCTCACCGACAATCAGGGGCGCAGCGTTCCGTTCGTGGACGTGCAGCCAGGGGAGCGCATCTACAACCCCCATGAGCAGGTGCATCTGGTCCGCACCGAAGGTGGGCACTACCTACTGCAAACCCTCGACAACACCTTTTTTTACTTCGGCGAAGTCGAAGACGACAACATCCCCGTGGCGCTGCAACGCATTGAAAATGCCCTGGGCCATTTCCTGCATTTCACTCGCACCGCTGAAGGTACGCTCACCGACATCAGCGCCACTGGTGGCGTGCGGGTGCACCTGCATTACGACAACCCGCTGGGTCGCCTCACCGATGTCAGGCGTGTAGTCGCCAACGAGGCCGTTGAAACGCTGGTGCAGTACCGTTACGACAAGCACGGCCAGCTCAATGAAGTGATCAATCGCAACGGTGATTCAGTACGCCGTTTCAGCTATGCCGACGGTGTGATGGTCAGTCACAGCAATGCCCTCGGCCTGACCTGCAACTACCGCTGGGAACACATCGATGGCCAGCGGCGCGTGGTGGAGCACTGGACCAGCGATGGCGAACGTTACCTGTTCCGTTACGACAGACAGGCCCGTATTACGTGGGTCACCGATGTGCTCGGGCGCGAAGCCGAGCTTCATTACAACGCCGATCATCGCGTCACCGCCAGCCGCGACTTCGGCGGCGAACACTACGCCATCGATATCGATGACAGCGGCAACATGACTGGCCTGACACTGCCGGATGGCAACAGACTCACGCTCAAGTACGACGAATACTCACGCCTGCTTGAAGAGAGCGACCCGCTCGGGCGCACGATCAAATACCGCTATCACCACCTGACCCCGCTGATCACCCAGGTGGACTACCCCGACGGCAGCACATGGCAGGCCCGCTACGACGACAAAGGCAACCTCATCGCCGAAGTCGACGCCCTCGGCCACACCACCGAATACCTGAACGGCGACGATGGCCTGCCACACACCATCATCGACGCGACCCACAAGTCCAAATACCTGTGGTGGAACACCCTGGCCCAGGTCGAGCGCTTCCAGGATTGCTCGGGTAAAACCACCACATACCGCTTCGACGAGCGCCAGCACCTGGTCGCCGTNCCTGTGGTGGAACACCCTGGCCCAGGTCGAGCGCTTCCAGGATTGCTCGGGTAAAACCACCACATACCGCTTCGACGAGCGCCAGCACCTGGTCGCCGTCACCGACGCGCTGGGTCAGACCACCACGCTGGAACGCAAACCCGACGGCGAAGTGCTGCGCATCCATCACCCGGACGGCAGCGGCGAATCGTTCACCTACAACGCCCTCGGCCAGGTGCTGACGCACACCGACGGCAAAGGCCAGACCACGCGTCTGCTACGCACCGCCCGGGGACTGCCGAGCAGCCGCCAGGACGCCAAGGGCCAGCGCATCCGCTACGAATACGACGCGGCGATTCGCCTGACCGCGTTGATCAACGAAAACAACGCGGCGTACCAGTTCGCCTACGATGCGTCCGACCGGCTGATCGAAGAAAAACGSATCGACAACCTGACCCGGCGCTTCAGCTACAACCTGGGCGGGCATCTGACCCAGGTCGACGAAACCGGCTACGGCGAACGCGGCGAGCGGCCACAACGCCGCACCGAATTCGAGCGCGACAGCATTNCTTATCCTTACTCGGGCTAAATGGATGGGTGCGATGCGTCCGACCGGCTGATCGAAGAAAAACGSATCGACAACCTGACCCGGCGCTTCAGCTACAACCTGGGCGGGCATCTGACCCAGGTCGACGAAACCGGCTACGGCGAACGCGGCGAGCGGCCACAACGCCGCACCGAATTCGAGCGCGACAGCATTGGCCGGCTGCTGGCCAARCTCAATGCCGACGCGAGGCAGGATTATGCGTATGACGACGGCGATCGCCTGCTGTCGATCCAACGTTTGCCGACCGCGCAGGGCAAGCAACTCGGCGTCAGCGAAGAAACCCTCGAATTCTCCTACGACCTGCTCGGGCGGCTGATCCAGGAGACCACGGCACAAGGCGCCTTGTCCTACGAATACGACCCACTGAGCAACCTCACTACGCTGATGTTGCCNACCGGCCAACACCTCAATCACCTGTACTACGGCAGTGGCCACCTGCACCAACTCAACCTCGACGGCCAGCTCATCAGCGACATCGAGCGCGACGACCTGCACCGCGAAGTCCTGCGCACCCAGGGCGCGCTCACCAGTTGCTTTGGCTACGACGCCATGGGCCGCAAAGCCTGGCAATTCGCCTCTACCTTGCCGGCAGAAAAGCTCTCGCAAATTCACAATCCAGGCATCCAACCTGCGCTGTTGGTCGAACACGCCTACAACCCGATCCACCGCCGTCACCAGTACGACCCGGCTGGCGAGTTGACCCGCACCCTCGACAAACTGCGYGGCGAGATCAAGTACGAATAYGAAGCCAACGGCCAACTGCACAGCCGCGACACCGGCCAGTTGCTCGACAGCGAAGAATTCCGCTAATTCACAATCCAGGCATCCAACCTGCGCTGTTGGTCGAACACGCCTACAACCCGATCCACCGCCGTCACCAGTACGACCCGGCTGGCGAGTTGACCCGTACCCTCGACAAACTGCGCGGCGAGATCAAGTACGAATACGAAGCCAACGGCCAGTTGCACAGCCGTGACACGGGCCAACTGATCGACAGCGAAGAGTTCCGCTACGACGCCGCGGCGAACCGGCTGAACTTCAACACCAGCCAATTCGACCACGTCAAGGACAACCGTCTCAAGCGCTGGCGAGATCAGGAATATGCCTACGATGCGTGGGGCAACCTGATTGAGAAACGCAGCGGGATGGGCACGCTGCAGACGTTTGTTTATGACTGTGAGAATCGGCTGGTTGCGCGAGGAAACGCCGGGGCAGAGCAGCCTGTACATTTACGAGCCGGGTAGTTATGCGCCGTTGGCGCGGGTGGATCAGGCCGAGGGTGAGGAACAGAAGCTTTACTACTTCCACACCGACCAGATCGGTACGCCGCTGGAGATGACTGACGCGGACGGGAGCCTTGTCTGGCAGGCGACGTACAAGGCGTGGGGCTCGGTTGAAAAGCTGACGGTCAATGCCGTCGAGCAGAACCTGCGGTTTCAGGGGCAGTATTTCGACGACGAGACGGGGCTGCACTACAACACGTTTCGGTATTACGATCACCTGCGGTTTCAGGGGCAGTATTTCGACGACGAGACGGGGCTGCACTACAACACGTTTCGGTATTACGATCCGGAGGTGGGGCGGTTTGTTACGCAGGATCCGATTTCTTTATCAGGAGGCATGAATTTTTACTCTTATGCGCCAAGCCCTAATAACTGGGTCGATCCGTTGGGTTGGTGCTCTACGAAATTGGGTAACAACATGGGAGCAAGCGCCGGGGATGGAATGGCAAATCACCATTTGATACCCGAAGAGCTAATAAAAAGCACTCAGTTCAAAAATATGTTTGGTAGGCTGAAAAAAATTGGTTGGGATCCGGATGGGGCGTCCAATGGGATTTTTCTACCTGGATCAAAAGATCTAGCCAAAACTACTGGCATGCCGGGGCACTGGTCGAATCACGGTCAGTACACTGAAGCTGTAAAAAACAAGTTGGTGAAACTTAACAATAACCTAAATAGCTTGACCAGATATAGATCTGGCGCTTGGTGTGAAAAATGTTCAAGCGTGGGCTTCTCAGGGTCTAGAAGGCGGGCTATTTAAACTTGATGCCATAACTGGTCGGTTACTTTAGAGGTGGAAAAATGAAGGGTTTATATATCATTGGTTATGAGCCGGATGGTGAGGGGGCGCCATACTTTTTTGATTTGAGTTGGACTCCCGATTTGCCAACCTTTCATTATCCCTCCGAAAATCCAGCGCAAGGTGCTTTGAGTGCCTGCTATCAAGCAATGGCTGATACTCCCCAATTGACGGCAGATTGGTTGCCAGATCATTTTTTGGCGTCCGAAAATTTTTGGCTGTCTGCGATGCTTTCGAGTGCAAGTACGTTAGCAGGCCAGTTGAACTTTTTACTCAGGGTATGGCTAAGCAAGATAAGTCATATTTTTTCTTCGCTGTTGTCGAAAGACTGAGAGCTATGGATCTGGATAGTTCCTCTTTTGTGCTGGATAGTAATGTGAAGTCAGGCGCTCTCGATTTGAGTAGTTCAAATTATGAGCGTATTGATAAGCTTGTTGTTTTAGATAGTGTTGAGTCTGATTTGTTCTATTTTGAAGAAATTCATGAGGTTGTATGCTCTGCTCGCTTCTTTAATGAATGTGTTGATAAACAAATCGATGGTCTTACCTTTAAAAAGATAGATGATGATTATCGGTACGCACCGTGGGATGATTTTTAGTTAGGCGATGCCGAATGTATGATGGTCAGAATCGGTTGTCTCGGGCCGAGACATTGGTTAATAGCAGGCTGGAAAGTACCGGTTAGTATCGGTACACCGGACAACTGATCGACAACGAAGAGTTCCGCTACGACGCCGCGGCGAACCGGCTGAACTTCAACACCAGCCAGTTCGACCACGTCAAAGACAACCGTCTCAAGCGCTGGCGAGATCAGGAATATGCCTACGATGCGTGGGGCAACCTGATTGAGAAACGCAGCGGGATGAACCGGCTGCAGACGTTCACGTATGACTGCGAAAACCGCCTCGTCAAAGCTGAGACGATGGTCAACGGCAAGCTGGAAAGTACCGGTGCATATCGGTACGACAGCCTTGGGCNATTGAGAAACGCAGCGGGATGAACCGGCTGCAGACGTTCACGTATGACTGCGAAAACCGCCTCGTCAAAGCTGAGACGATGGTCAACGGCAAGCTGGAAAGTACCGGTGCGTATCGTTACGACAGCCTTGGGCGGCGGGTTGCCAAGGTGTCAGAGGTCGATGGCGTCACCGAGCAGAAGCATTTCCTGTGGCAAGGCTTGCGCATGTTGCGCGAGGAAACGCCGGGGCAGAGCAGCCTGTAGGTGAAGCGCAGCAGCTTTACTACTTCCATACCGACCAGATTGGTACGCCGCTGGAGATGACTGACGCGGACGGGAGCATTGTCTGGCAGGCGACGTACAAGGCTTGGGGAGCGGTTGAGAAGCTGACGGTCAATGAAGTCGAGCAGAACCTGCGGTTTCAGGGGCAGTATTTCGACGATGAGACGGGGCTGCACTACAACACGTTTCGGTATTACGATCCGGAGGTGGGGCGGTTTGTTACGCAGGATCCGATTGGGTTGTTGGGTGGGTTTAATCTTTACCGATATGCTGCCAACTCTACCGGATGGATAGACCCTTTCGGGTTGACCGGATATTTCTCACCGTCTACATTCACAGCACCTTCCGGGAGCGTCCATACGGTTTATCAGCAAGTTATCGATTGGGATCTGCCTGTGAATACTCGAAATGGCGTCAGAACTAACCTCGATTTGGCGTCGGAAGGGAAGAGTCCGTTCGTGGTAAAGAATGGTAGTTACTCACAACTTAATTTACACCATTCGAAACAAGATGGCTTGGGTTCTCTGTTCGAGCTGTCTGCTGATACCCACCAAAAATTTGGTAAAACTAATGCCCTTCATCCTCATCTGCCTGGTCAACACCCGATTAATCCTGTAGACAGAGACTTGTTCAATGGAGATCGAGAGGCTTATTGGAAGGGGCGAGCGCAATCGGAAATTAATAATCGAAACTCTGGGCGTTCTAGAGGATCTGTAAGTTGCGGGTGAATATATGATTTCGAAAAAAATAATGGATTATTGTAAGCAGCAAGGCTGGTGGTATGATGACGTCAGCGCTGACTATGAAATAGAGTTAAAGAAAATAAATGTTGATGCGTCTAGCGATTTCGGTCAGTTTTATCTTCATGTTGAGGATGGGCCGACTTTTATGAGTCGCGGCAAAGAGATATATCAAATTTGTTGGTTTTCCAAAAATACTAACTTTGATTTGGCGCTGAAACGAACCCATGAAACGCTTGGAGTACCTTTAGAGTACCTTCCGTTGGATAGCTTTGAGGGTGAGAGTGGGTTTTTTTATAATAAGCTAACTGGCGAAGTGGTTGAACTTTCTCTTGGTGATTCATTGGTTGATTTCAAGCTGGGGAAGCTCAAGCCCCAGTGGGCAAGTTTTAACGAGTTCTTGGAGAGTTTTTTTGAGTTAAATTGAAGGGAGTTGTACTCATCAGTTTTTCGTCGGCAGGAGGTTGTGGATGAAAAGCATAGCGAAAATTGAAATATTCGAGCCCGGGATCGTTATTTTTGATCCAGTTGTATTGAATGATTTTGTTCTAAGTAATGGGGTAGATACTGGTAATTTATTCGAGCTTTTTTTGAGTGACGAAACAATTGGGTTAAGTGTAGTGGGAAAGGGAGTGATTTTTCCTATCTATCAGATTCCGGAGATGGAATATAGTATTTTTCTAAAGGGAATAGATCAAACTTTTCCATTACTTGAGTTCTTCCCTTGGAGACTCCTTTCCAGGAGAGGCCAAAACTTCGGAGCGCACATATTGAACGATGTTCGAAGAGTATTTAAATTAAATCGAAGGAGGTTGTACTAAAAAATCTATTAATGGATTAACACAAAGCAGTTGAAATAACCATAACGCTTTGTTTGAAAATAAACTACTAGGGAAGTACATTCCATGCAGCAATCATCTATACCCGCTCCATCAGTAACAGGTCAGCTAATCTCCACCTTCCGGCATGCCCAAGGCTTTCCGGTTTTCATGCTGTTGTTTGGAATTGTCATGTTGTGCCTGGCAGGATTTGTGTTGTATCTGGGCACCATACTGCCGGCGGCCAGTTCCGGGGCGAACACCAGCCGTGGTTCCAGTCCACAGTTGCTGATCTATTCTGTCAGTGGCTTGCTAGTCGTCATTTCCGCGGTCCTGTTCGGACTATATGTTTGGCAGAAAAAACTGCGTGGGACCCATTATGAGGTTTATGAGCACGGCATTGTTGCTCTCACGGGGAAGCAGCAACAATACACGGCGTTTTCTGAAATAGAAGACCTCTACCTGTTCGCCTCCGGGCAAGCTGCATTCACTGGGCTGATTACTAATCTGGCGTACCGGCGCAGCGCGAGTGAGCCATTTCATCGGGTTATCGAATCGCTCAAAGGGTTTCAGGATTTTCAGCAATTGGTGCGCGAACTACATGTCCGAGAACGACTGCCGGTTGTGATGAACATGCTTGATTCTAACGCTCCGGTAACTTTCAAATATGTGCCTACCGGACAGGTCTGGCGCAAACGCATTGCCGGCGATTTCCTGAATGTGGACACCCAGACAATTGTTGTGGCACGCGACTTTCTGAAAGTTGAAGGGCGTCAGGTAGCAACGTCGACGCTATCCTCAGTCGATTTGAATACCTGGAGTGAGAAGGTCACCCTTACGGACGATACGGGGAGTGAGATGCTCTCAACGGTGTGCACCGGCATCATGAGTCACGACCTATTTCTCACCACGCTGGATGTGCTGCAGGATGAGCAGCGCATAAGCAACGGTAAAGCCGAGCCAAGCCTGGCTTGAGGAATACTGAATGCCGACCGGCATAACTGTCGGTCGTGCCCCTCGCCAGTAGACAAAACAGCACATCTCAGATTTAGTTTATATTCCTTAAAAGAATAACTAGATAATTATATATTCCTTTTGTTGTCGTCGCAGGCAGTGCACTTTGAGTGCCTGCCCATCCATGCGGAAGGGCTCGACATCAGACAGGAAGCCTCATCATGACCATCAAAGCGATCAACGTGCGTAACCAGTTCAAGGGTGTCATCAAGGAGATCCTCGTAGGCGAAGTGGTCTCTGAAATCGACGTTCAGACGGCGTCCGGCATTGTCACTTCCGTGATTACCACCCGTTCGGTGCGTGACCTTGAATTGAAGGTCGGCAGCGAAGTCATTGCCTTCGTGAAATCCACCGAAGTCTCGATTGCCAAACTCTGAGCCCGGTCTCAAGTCATTTGCGCAGGCGCGCGTGAGTAGCGAGTGACTTGGCGCGTTCCTTTTATTCATTCCTGAGGTTTTCATGGTGAGTCGTTTCAAGCATTCGGCGTTGACGTTGTTGGCGGCATCCGTAGCGGCGGTGGGTGTATTGCTCAGCCCGGGTGCGCAGGCTGAAGGCAAGATCAGCATTGCCCAGCAGTTCGGCATCGGTTACCTGATTCTGGATGTGGTGCGCGACCAGCAGCTTATCGAGAAGCAGGGCAAGGCGCAGGGCCTGGATATTGTGGTCGACTGGAACAGTATTTCCGGTGCCACGGCGATGAATGAGGCGTTGTTGGCCGGTGCGCTGGACGTTGTATCAGCAGGTGTGCCACCGATGCTGACGATCTGGGATCGGACCAAGGGCAAGCAGAACGTCAAGGCGATTGCGTCGCTGGGTTCAATGCCCAATTACCTGCTGACCAATAATCCGCAGGTGAAGAACCTCAAGGATTTCACTGAAAAGGACCGGATCGCAGTGCCGGCCGCGGGTGTCGGGTTCCAGTCGCGCACGTTGCAGATCGAAACGGCCAAGGTGTTTGGCGATGAGCATTACAAGAAGTTCGACGATATCTCTATCAGCCTCGCGCACCCGGATGCGACGTCAGCACTGATCGCGGGCGGCTCGGAAATCACCTCTCATTTTTCCAGTCCGCCGTTCCAGTATCAGGCATTGCAAAGTCCCAACGTGCACAAGGTGCTGAGTTCCTACGACGTGCTGGGTGGCCAGGCTACGTTCAACGTGCTTTACACCACTGAAAAATTCCACGACGAAAACCCGAAAACCTACAAGGCGTTCTACGACGCATTGGCCGAGGCGGAACAAATCATCAAGGCCGACAAGTCGGCGGCGGCCGCGACTTACATTCGGGTTGAGCAATCGAAATTGCCGCTGCCACTGGTTGAGAAAATCGTCAACGATCCCGAGATCGACTTCACGATTACGCCGCAGCGCACGGCGGTCTATGCCGAGAAACTGCAGGCGTTGGGTGTGCTGAAAAACAAGGCGGACAGCTGGAAAGACTACTTCTTTGAAGAAGCCCACGGTGGTGCGGGAAGCTGAGTGGCTGTGGGGTCAGCGGGAAATCAGTCCGTGATCGAGGGCGTATTTGACCAGCGCCGCAGGCTTGTCGATGTTGAGTTTGCGGCGAATGCTCAGCCGATGGGTTTCCACCGTGCGCACGCTGATGTCCAGTTCCCGGGCCATTTCCTTGTTGTTCAAACCCTGGGCCATTTTGGCGAGCACCTGGCTTTCCCTCGGCGTCAGCTCGTTGTCGGTGTTCTTGTCGGCGATCAAGCGCTGGGCGATTTCGGCGCTGTAGAAGGTTCCGCCGCTGGTGATGGCTTCGATGGCGGCGATGATTTCCCGGGACGGCGCGTTCTTCAGCACATAGCCACTGGCGCCGGAGCGCACTGACTCACTGACGTATTCGTAGTTGTTGTACATGCTCAGCACCAGCACCTTGAGCGACGGATACTGGCTGCGCAACACGCGGGTCAGCTCCAGGCCGTTCATGTCGGGCAGGCTGATGTCGACCAACAGCAAGTCCGGCCGGCAGCGGCCGACCATTTCGATGGCCTGTGCGCCGTTTTCCGCCTCGCCAACCAATTCCAGGGGCGACATGACGGCCAGTAGCGCCTTGATGCCGTCGCGGACCAGGGAGTGATCGTCGACCAGGGCGACGCGGATAGGGGAGGGCAGGTTCATGCGAGGCTCACTTTTGTTTTGAGGGGCATCAGCGTTTGCCGGTGGGCAGTTGCATCGGCAGCAGGACATCCAATTCGCTGCGTCCCGAGGTCGAGATCAGTTCGAAGCGCCCACCAAAATGTTCGACGCGTTCACGGATGTTGCGCAGGCCGATGCCGGTGTGACGGCGTTCGACCTGAGCGACGTTGAAACCTACGCCGTCGTCGACCACGGTCAACCGAACGGATTGTTCACAGCCGCGCAGGGTAATGGCAACGTTTTTTGCCCCGGCATGACGTTCGATATTGGTCAGGCCTTCCTGCACGATGCGAAACAGCGCGACGTCGGCGCCATCCACCAATTGGCAGTCGAACTCATTGTCGTCGTAGCTCACCGTGAGACCACTGCGTTGCGCGAACTCAGCGGCCAGTTGGCCGATTGCGGCGGACAGGCCAAGCGTATCGAGCAAGGATGAACGCAGGTCGTGGGACAGGCTGCGCACCTCGCCAATCGCCTCGCCCAATCGTTCAGTGGCGTTTCTTAACGTGCCCAGGCCTTTGTCGTGCGCCTGAGCGTTCTCCAGCAGATGGCTGGCCAGTTCGAACTGAAACTTGATCGAAACCAGCACCTGACTGATGCCGTCGTGCAGCTCGCGGGACACCCGTGAGCGCTCTTCCTCCTGGAGGCTGACGATGCGCTGGGTCAGGCGCTGCAATTTCTTGTCCGCCAGACGGTGTTCACTGACATTGAGCGTCATGCCCGTGGCGAACACGAATAGCACCGCAACGAGGGCGACCACGGCGATCGCCATCATGGTCTTGCGAATGCCCATGGCCACTTCGTCGCGCGCCTGTTGAGTGGCACGCTCGACGTCTTCGAGGTAGATGCCGGTGCCGAGCATCCAGCCCCAGCGATCGAGCATCACGACGTAGGCAAGTTTGTCGGTCACTTGACCCGAGGAAGGTTTGTTCCAGGCATAGCGTTGAAAGCCTTCACCCGATTGCGCGCTTTTGAGCAAGGCCTGGATGACGGGCAGGCCATGGGGGTCTTTCATGTCCCACAGGTATTTGCCGACCAGCTCCGACTGCCGCGCGTGCATCAGGCTGCGGCCCTCGTGGTCGTAGACGAAGAAGTAGCCGTTGATGCCAAAGCTGAGCTTGCGCAGCTCTTCGAGCACTTTTTGCTGGGCCTGGGCGTCACCGTGGCCGTCATCGTAAAGCGGCTCGATGAGGCTTTTCGCCATTTCCACGTAGTTTTTCAGTTCGGCGCGTTTGCTGGCCAGAATGCTGTCTTCGATCAACTGAGCCTGTTGATCACCCAGTTGCCGGTTCAGGGAAATCACCAGCGCGCAGATGACGGCAATGGCCAGCACCAGCGGCAGAATCCCGAGGGCGACGATCTTGTGTTTGAGTTGCATGCTGACTCCTGCGCGCGAAGGCTCGGGATCATATGCCAAACATACGCCTGGCCAGTAGCGTTGCAGGACGGAATGACTGATGGCCCAAGTCCTGTAGGAGCAAGCTTCGCTCCTGCAGGGGGTTGCATCAGCATGTTCTACGTAGAACTACGTAGAGGCCGCGTACGTAGTAACGCGGATTTATTTGTGGACGGCATGCGCGGATATTGGGCCAGCTCCGCACAGCGGACACAATTATAAAAATTACCGCCGCAGTTCACTGGCTGTGGCAGGAGACACGCTATGCCCCGTCTGGCTAAACACCTTGCCTGGTTTGCCGTGGCTGTCCTGGGAGCGATTGCGCTGAGTGTCGTGGCCTTGCGCCGCGGCGAAGCGATCAACGCCCTGTGGATCGTAGTCGCAGCCGTTGCCATCTATCTCGTTGCTTACCGCTATTACGGTCTGTTCATCGCCAACAAAGTGATGCAACTGGACCCCAATCGCGCCACTCCCGCCGTACTCAATAACGATGGTCTGGACTATGTGCCGACCAATAAACACGTGCTTTTTGGTCACCACTTCGCGGCGATTGCCGGCGCGGGGCCGCTGGTCGGTCCGGTGTTGGCGGCGCAGATGGGCTATCTGCCCGGCACGCTGTGGCTGATCGCCGGCGTGGTGCTGGCCGGTGCCGTTCAGGACTTCATGGTCCTGTTCATGTCCACCCGCCGCAACGGTCGCTCTCTGGGTGACATGGTCCGAGAGGAAATGGGCCGCATCCCCGGCACCATCGCGCTGTTCGGCTGCTTCCTGATCATGATCATCATCCTCGCCGTGTTGGCGCTGATCGTGGTCAAAGCCCTGGCCGAGAGCCCGTGGGGCATTTTCACGGTGATGGCGACCATCCCGATCGCGATGTTCATGGGCATTTACATGCGCTACATCCGCCCGGGCCGCATCGGTGAGATCTCGATCATCGGCGTGCTGTTGCTGCTGGGTTCGATCTGGCTTGGTGGCGAGATCGCCGCTGACCCGGTGTGGGCCAAGGCCTTTACCTTCACGGGAATCCAGATCACCTGGATGCTGATCGGCTACGGTTTTGTCGCGGCAGTGTTGCCGGTATGGCTGATCCTGGCGCCGCGCGACTACCTGTCGACCTTCCTGAAAATCGGCACCATCGTTGCCCTGGCCATCGGTATTCTGGTGACCATGCCGGAGCTGAGAATGCCGGCGCTGACCCAGTTCGTCGACGGTACCGGTCCAGTGTGGAAGGGCGGTCTGTTCCCGTTCCTGTTCATTACCATCGCCTGTGGCGCGGTATCCGGCTTCCACTCGTTGATTGCTTCCGGCACCACGCCGAAGCTGCTGGCCAGTGAAGGTCATGCCCGCTACATCGGCTACGGCGGCATGCTGATGGAGTCCTTCGTGGCAATCATGGCCATGGTCGCCGCTTCGGTGATCGATCCGGGTGTGTACTTCGCGATGAACAGCCCGGCCGCCGTCGTCGGCGCCGATGCTGTAACCGTCGCGCAAACCATCAGCAGTTGGGGCTTTGCAATCACCCCGGAAGCGCTGCAAGCGGTGGCCCATGACATCGGTGAAACCACCATCCTGGCCCGTGCCGGCGGTGCACCAACCCTGGCCGTCGGTATCGCGCAGATCCTGCACAGCGTGCTGCCGGGTGAAAACACCATGGCGTTCTGGTACCACTTCGCGATCCTGTTCGAGGCGCTGTTCATCCTCACGGCGGTAGACGCCGGTACCCGTGCCGGTCGTTTCATGCTGCAAGACTTGCTCGGCTCGTTCGTTCCGGCCCTCAAACGTACCGAATCCTGGACCGCCAACCTGGTTGCAACTGCCGGTTGCGTGGCGATGTGGGGTTATCTGCTGTATCAAGGCGTGATCGACCCGCTGGGTGGCATCAACACCTTGTGGCCGTTGTTCGGTATTTCCAACCAGATGCTGGCCGGTATTGCGCTGATGCTCGGCACCGTGGTGCTGATCAAGATGAAGCGCCAGCGTTACGTCTGGGTCACGTTGCTGCCAGCCGTTTGGCTGCTGATCTGCACCACGACGGCGGGCTTCATCAAGTTGTTCGACGCTAACCCGGCAGTCGGCTTCCTGGCCTTGGCCAAGAAGTACAGCGATGCCTTGGCCAACGGTCAGGTATTGGCGCCAGCGAAAAGCATCGACCAGATGCAGCACGTGATCTTCAACGCCTACACCAATGCAACGCTGACCGCGCTGTTCCTGTTCGTGGTGTTCAGCATCCTGTTCTTTGCGCTCAAGGTCGGCGTTGCCGCCTGGGGTACCAAAGAGCGCACGGATAAAGAAGCGCCGTATCAAGCGCTGCCGGATGCCTGATCATGTTCAATGACCTGAGTCGTCTCGGCAAATACCTCGGTCAGGCCGCGCGCCTGATGGTGGGCATGCCCGACTACGATAACTACGTCGAGCACATGCAAACCAAGCACCCGGACCAGCCGTTGATGGACTACGAGGCGTTCTTCCGCGAACGCCAGGAGGCCCGTTACGGGAGCAAGGCTGGACCGAAGTGTTGTTGAGTGAATAAAAAAACCGGCCTGAACAGGCCGGTTTTTTTATGCGCAATTCTGTAACGCCAGCGGATCACGCCGCCAGGCGAGCCGAGGCATGGTCACTGTGTGTAACCTGAACCTCGGTATTTCGTTCGCGGGGCGCCAAGTCCCGCCGTTGTTGTGCCTGCATTGCCCGATCAGCCAGTTTGGCCTTGTGGATCAGGCGACAGAATACGAAGGCGGTGGCGATTGACAGCAATGGCCAGTAGATGAACAGCGCTTTCATGGACATGGCGTTTCCTCATGCTGCCGATGTTTTTGGTGACTACCGAGTGTGTATGGCAGTGGTGTAATGTCATTGTGACATCTTTTCATGAAAAAGACTGTTCATTTCTTGTGTATCGGCATGAATAGTCGCTAGGAATGGCCATTTCAAAGTCACTTCCAAACCAAAGCGGGATAGCCGTTTGCCAGGGGTATCGGTATGCTCTGCGCGTCGTCTGAATGCCATCGATTAATAACTACAGTGATGCCATGAGCCAATCAGAATCGCGTGCGAATGTTCTAGCGCTTTATCCGGAAGACTCCCGCGAGGCCGCAGCGTTGCTCAAGCAAGCCGTGCCCCTGATGGTTCGCCACAACATTCCGCCCAATCCTGTGCATTACGCGCTCTGGTACACCTATAGCAAGGGGCTGGATCCGGAGCTCAACCGGCACCTGGACAGGGTTGTGCGGGACTTCGACGGTTGCCCGCCAGAATCCGCCACCCGGCTGTTTCGCGAATACATCATTCGTGACGAGCTGGAAGACGCCCGCGCCGAGCAGCACCAGGTCATCAGTCTGGTCGACGGGATGGAGCGCGACATTTCGCGTAGCGTGCAGGGCAGTCAGAACTTCCAGAACCGCTTGGGGCAGTGCCTTGAAATGCTCGACGAACCGGTCAGCGACCGCTTGCCGGGCATTCTCAATGAGCTGCAGCAGAGCACCCGCGTGATGCAAAGCCAGCAGGAGCACTTCCTCGGCCAGTTGCAGTCGGCGCAAAACGAAATCAAGACCCTGCGCGACAAACTGGAGCGCGCCCAACGGGCCGCCACCGTCGATGGTCTGACCGAACTGCTCAATCGCACGGCGTTTACCCGTTTGCTGCAGCAGGCACTGGGCAAGGCCTCCCGGGCGGTGGCGCTGGTCATGCTCGACATCGACCATTTCAAGCAATTCAACGATCAGTACGGTCACCCATTGGGCGACCGCGTGTTGCAGCATGTCGGGCAAGTGTTGCGCGGCGCGCTGCCCGCCAATGCATTCGCAGGACGTTACGGCGGCGAGGAGTTCTGTGTCGTGCTCGAGGGCTGCGCCGATCTGGCCGCCGCCCATGCCTTCGCCGAACACCTGCGCCTGAAAGTGCAATCCCTGCGGATCAAGGCGCGTGGCACCGATACTGTGCTGGACACGATCACCGCGTCTTTCGGTGTCGCCTTCGCACAGCCCGACGACAATCTTGAAAGCCTGGTGACCCGCGCCGATGACGGACTGTATGAAGCCAAGCGCAACGGTCGCAATCAGGTGCATGCCTTGCAGAAAAGCCCGGCATAGTCTTGCGGTTGCGTCGCGCCGGATTTCTGTTTACTGACCGTCCACGCTGCGCGGCACGCCGAAGGGGTTGCTGTCACGCAAGACCTCGGGCAGTAGCGCGTCAGGGAAGCCCTGATAGGACAACGGACGCAAAAAACGCTCGATCGAGGTCATGCCCACCGAGGTGAAACGGCTGTCTGACGATGCCGGAAACGGTCCGCCGTGAATGGTGGCGTACGACACCTCCTGCGGATGGGCGAAAGCGTTGACCACGATTCGCCCGGTACGACGCTCGAGGATCGGCAGCAATCGCCGGGCCAGTTCAAAGTCTTCTTCCTCCAAATGCATTGCCGCGCTGAGTTGGCCGCGCAGTGCAAGCGCTACCGCGAGCATTTGCGCCTGATCCTTGACCTTCACCAACAACGCTGCCGGACCGAACACTTCGTGTGCCAGGGCCGATTCGCTGAGGAAGCGATCGCCGTCCACTTCAAGCAAGGCCGACTGGCCATCCAGGTCTGCCGCCGCCGCCGTGCCTTCAGCGACAGGTTGAGCGCCAGCGTTTTGCAGGTGGTCCAGACCGCGGAGGTAGGACGCGTGAATGCCCGGCGTCAGCATCGGACGCGCTGGTGCGTCAGCCACACGTTTGATCATGGCGGCACGCATGGCTTCGAACCCGGCGCCTTCGATGGCAATCAGGATCGCCGGCTTGAGGCAGGCTTGCCCGACGTTGACCAGCATGCGCTCGACAAATCCGTCACCGATCTGCGCGCCGCGCACGGCCAAGGCCTGGGGCAGGATGAACGTCGGGTTGACGCTGGTCATCTCGGTAAACACCGGGATGGGCTCAGGGCGTAGCTGTGCGCGGCGGTACAGCGCCATGCCACCCTGTTCCGAACCGGTGAAGGTCACGGCCTTGATCAATGGATGGTCGACCAGCGCCTCGCCGATGGCATTTCCGCCGCCACGCACCATGGAGAACACGCCTTCGGGCAAACCGCTGTCCTGCACGGCTTTGCGAATGGCCAACGCTTGAATCTCCGAGGCACCAGGATGCGCGTTGTGCGCCTTGACGATCACCGTCGCGCCGGCCGCGAGCGCTGAAGCAGTATCGCCACCGGCTACCGAGTAGCTGATGGGAAAGTTGCTCGCACCAAAAATGGCCACCGGGCCGATGGCGATTTTCTGCAGGCGATGATCCATGCGCGGCCTTGGCTGGCGATCAGGCTGCGCCGGATCGATGGCCAGTTGCAGGAAGCGACCTTTGCGCACCACTTCGGCGAACTGACGGAACTGGGTGGCAGCCTTCGCCGCTTCGCCCTGGAGTTGCGCCTCGGGCAGGCCGGTTTCCAGTGCGGCCCGCGCCGCCAAGGGCTGGGCGAGCGCATCGAGGTTAGCGGCGATGCGCTCGAGGAACGCCGCGCGTTCAGTCAGTGAAGTATGGCTGTAGTGGTCGAACGCTTCGTCGGCCAGATTGGCCGCCATGTCCACTTCGTTGACGCCACCGAAGGCGAAGTCCGGCTCGATGAGCAGATTGGTCGCTGGGTTGAGCGCTTTCATGGTCCCGGCACTGGCGGGGACTTCGCTGGCGCCGATCAACAGGTTTCCGGTCAGTTTCATGTTTGGCTCACGGCTTGAGGGTGGCGATCAGTTGCTCGGTCGTCACAATCGAATGGGCATACGTCGGGCCATTCAGTTCATGGGCGGCGTGCATCATTTCCGGTTTGAAGGCAGCAGTGGCATCGCGCACCAGGGTGACGTGATAGCCGAGTTCCTGGGCGTAACGGGCAGTGGCCTCAATGCAGGTGTTGGCGAGGAGGCCGACGATGATCACGTGAGTGATGCCTTTCTGTTTGAGCCGAAAATCCAGGTCGGTATTGGCAAAACCGCTGGAACCCCAATGCTCCTGGACGATGATGTCGCCTTCCTGCGGCGCGAAATCGGGATGCCATTCGCCACCCCATTCGCCACGTGCGAAGTGATGCATGTGCTGGATCTTGCATTGGGTGGGGCTGGGGTGATCCCAGTTTTCGTAGTCGCCGTGTTCCCAGCGACGGTGCGGTACGATGACCACCGGAATGTCGAGGGCGCGGACGGTGCGGTCGAGGCTGCGCAGGTTATCGAGCAAGCCGACCTGCTTGGCGATGGGCTCGAGCAAGGGGAAGATCTTGCCGCCTTCGGACAGGAAATCATTGTAGGGGTCGACCAGCAGGTAAGCGGTCCGATCAAGCGGGTAGGCTGCGTTGGACATGACAGATACTCCAGGAATTTAGACTGACCCATGCCATGGGATTGCCTTGGCATGTTGTTAGTATGATAATCATAGTAACTAGGAAAGAGGCAAGCCCGTATGGCGGTAAAGAAGAATAGTCCTGAAACGTTGTGCCCGATTGCACGGGCCGAGGACATCGTCGGCGATCGCTGGACCGTGCTGGTTTTGCGCGAGTTGTTCATGCGCAATCATCGTTATGACGAGATTCAAGTGCAGACGGGCGGCACGCCGCAGATGGTCGCGGCGCGTCTTAAAAGCCTGGAGGCTGACGGGATGGTTGAGCGCCGCGCCTACAGCGAGCGGCCGCCGCGCTACGAGTACCACCTCACTGCCAAGGGCGAGGCGTTTTACTCGGTGGTCCTGGCGTTGCGTGCCTGGGGCGAGACCTGGTGCAAATCCCCGGACGAGGGGCTGGCCGTGCGTCATATCCACCGGGTCTGCGGCCAGCCTGCGGGACTCGGGCCGTTGTGTGCCCATTGCGGCGAGTTGCTGAGTCGTGAAACGCTGATCAGCGAGCCCGCGCCAGCCTACATCGAAGAACGCGCTGCACGGCGCGACGCTTTCAAGGGCAAGCGCGGGACGGTGGTCGATAAACTCGAACAGTGAGGCGCAGGTGGCATGAGGCCGCTAACGCCGACTATTCGTTCGAGTAATAGTGACCATCATTGATCACAAGTTCTGTTGCCTGCAGCAAACAGTGAAAATTGCGCCCAACTCAAACGCTTTTAACGGAACCGGCGCGATGAAGATTTTAACTCCACTGGCCCTTGTCGCATTTGTGCTGTTGTCGGGTTGTGCCTCCACGCCAAACGACCCGACGCTGACATTGCAGACGAAAAAAGCACCTGAAGAATACGCAGAGTGCGTTCTGCCAAAACTGCATGAAGGTGCACTGCACACCACCGTTTCGGAAACTCAGCGCAGTTACCGAATCGTGGTCTCGAGCAAGGTGGCTGCCGACGACGTTCTCGAGGCCTACAAAGGCAAAGTGTTCCTGTACGAGCGCGCTTTGCTGGCGTCGACGTTCGGTCCTTCCCGGCTTGAACGCGCTGCCCAGGAATGTCTGTGAGGCACCGCTAGCAGGTACGCTCCCGCCGGGGATCAGGTTCGCGCCGCTGTGCTGCTGCGCAACGTCAACTCAAATGGCAACACCACATGCCGCTGTGCCAGCGGTTTTTTCTCGATCAGCGCGATCAACATTTCGACGGCTGTCCGGCCGAACATTTCCGCCGGTTGGGCGATGGTCGTCAGCGGCGGGTCGCAGTAAGCCGCGAAAGGGATATCGTCGAACCCCACCAACGAAACATCCTCTGGCACGCGCAGGCCTTGTTGCTTGATGTGCTTGAGCGCACCGATGGCCATCTCGTCATTTTCGCAAAACAACGCCGTGGGACGATCGGCCAGTTTCAGCATCGCTGCCGCGCCGTCATAGCCGGCTTTGAGGCTGAAATCACCGTGGCAGATCAAGGCAGGATCGGAGGCAATGCCCGCCTGATCCAAGGCAGCCTGATAACCCGCCACGCGATCGCGGGTCAGCGGGCTGCTTTTCGGGCCTTTGATCAGGCCGATGCGGCGGTGGCCGAGTGCGATCAAATGTTCAGTCATGGCCTTGGCGGCGGCGCGGTTGTCGAGGCTGATCGTTGGATGGCGACCGCCCTGGATGACTTCGCAGGCGTTGACGATGGGCGGCAGTTCGGCGTTGGGGAAGGGCGCCTCGAACGGGTCGTAGGCACGCAGCTGGATCACGCCATCGGCCTGGTGGTTGTACACCAGTTCGGCGAATTCCCGTTCGATTTCCTCCCGCCCCTGGGTGTCGCACAGTAGCAAACGATAGTTTGCGGCCTGAGCAGCCTGTTGCGCACCGCTGATGACCCGGGCGAAGAAGGTGTTGGCGATGGCCGGCACCAGAATCACCAGATTGCCGGTCCTGCGCGAACGAAACTGCACCGCCATCAGGTTCGGACGGTAACCGGCCTGTTCCACGGCGGCATTGACCTTGTCGCGGGTTTCGGGGAGCACGCGCTCGGGCGACTTCAGTGTGCGGGACACCGTGGCCACCGAGACACCGGCCAACCGGGCTACTTCGCGGATATTGGACAAGACCACCTCGTTTTCAAACAGCGCGGCCGGCGAGCTTACCGCAGGTCGGTCATGGGCTGAAATGTTCGTAAAGTTTTAACCGGGGTTTGACAGGTCACTGAACTGAGCCTAAATTTCCGCCACGATGTAACCGGTTACATCATGGCCGGTTTCCAGTCCAGATAGAGAAAAAATGCAATGACCGCTGTCGTGCCAAAAATAAGAATGGGATTTGTCGGCGGTGGCGAAGGTGCCTTCATCGCCAAGGCCCACCGTCAGGCCGCCGGGCTCGATGGGCGCTTTGAACTGGTGTGTGGCGCGTTCAGCCGCGACGCCGAAAACAATCAAGGCACCGGCGCAGCGCTGGGCTTGGCGGCGTCACGCTGCTACAGCGACTGGCGCCAAATGCTCGAAGCCGAACGTGCCTTGCCAATGGAACAACGCATGGAACTGGTGGTGATCGTCACCCCCAATCATCTGCACGCGCCGGTTGCCAGCGAGGCGCTGAGCGCGGGGTTTCATGTATTCAGTGAAAAACCCGCAGCGTTGAATCTGGCCGAACTGCTCACCCTCAAAACGGTGGTCGAGCGCAGCGATCGTTTGTACGGCCTGGCCCACACTTATCTGGGTTATCCCATGGTCTGGCAAGCGCGGGACATGGTGCGCAGTGGTGTGATCGGCGCCGTGCGGAAAGTGATTGTCGAGTATCCCCAAGGCTGGCTGAGCCTGGACGTCGCCGGGCAGGGCAACAAGCAGGCCGCCTGGCGTGATCTGCCTGAGCAGTCCGGTTTGGGTGGATGCATCGGTGATATCGGCACCCACGCGTTTTCCCTGGCCGAATTTGTCGCGGATCAACCCATTGAGCAGCTGTGCGCAATGCTGGGTATCCATATTGACGGCCGACAGTTGGACGACGATGCCTCGATGCTGTTCAAGATGGCCGATGGCGCCAGTGGCGTGCTGATTGCCAGCCAGGTCTGCGCGGGCGAAGAGAACCCGTTGAAGATCCGTGTCTACGGCGACAAGGGCGGGTTGGAGTGGCGGCAGGAGGAACCGGCCAGCCTGATCCACCGAGCACTCGATCAGCCGTTGCGCATCCTGCGTTCCGGGGTCGGCCAGGCGTGGTTGTGCGCAGCCGCCAGCCAGCGCATGCGCCTGCCCGCTGGCCATCCCGAAGGCTATCTCGAAGCCATGGCCAATCTGTACAGCGATTTTGCCAATGCGATTCGAGGTGAGGTTGCCGGGCATGACGCGCCGGGCGTGCCCGGTATCGACGTCGGCCTGCGTGGCATGGCGTTCATTGAAACCGTCATCGCCAACCATCGCGGCGACGCCAAGTGGACCGAACTGGTCTGTACCCCATGACGCTGGAGACCTCCATGACCGACCTTTCTCAATCTTCATCCGGCATGCGCGGCCCGGGGATTTTCCTTGCGCAGTTCATGTCCGCCGAGGCCCCGTTCGATACCTTGGCCAACATCGCCCGATGGGCGGCCTCCCAGGGTTACAAAGGCATTCAGTTGCCGACGTTGGGGACGCAGTTCATCGACCTCGCACGCGCTGCCGAAAGCCAGAGCTACTGCGACGAATTGAAAGCCGTGTGCGCCGACGCGGGTGTCGAAATCAGTGAGCTGTCGACCCATCTGCAAGGGCAATTGGTGGCAGTGCATCCGGCGTTCGATACGCTGTTCGATGATTTCGCGCCACAGCATTTGCGTGGGCAGCCCGAGGCGCGCACTGCATGGGCCATCGACCAGTTGAAACTGGCCGCGCGCGCCAGTCAACGTCTGGGCTTGAAGGCTCACGCGACGTTTTCCGGTGCGTTGCTGTGGCCATACATGTACCCGTGGCCACAGCGTCCGGCCGGTTTGGTCGAGCAAGGTTTCGCCGAACTGGCCAAGCGCTGGCTGCCGATCCTCGACTGCTTCGAAGCCGCCGGGGTCGACCTGTGCTACGAAATCCACCCCGGCGAAGACCTGCATGACGGCGCTTCGTTCGAGCGTTTTCTCGAGGCGGTCGATCACCATCCCCGCGCCGCCATCCTCTACGACCCGAGCCATCTGTTGCTGCAGCAAATGGATTACCTGGGGTTCATCGACCGCTACCACGAGCGCATCCGCATGTTCCACGTCAAGGACGCCGAGTTCCGCCCCGATGCCCGTTCGGGTGTCTATGGCGGTTATCAAGGCTGGGTCGAGCGGCCGGGGCGCTTCCGCTCGTTGGGCGACGGCCAGATCGATTTCAGATCGATCTTCAGCAAATTGACCCAATACGACTTCGACGGTTGGGCCGTGCTGGAGTGGGAATGCTGCCTGAAGGATTCCGCGCAGGGTGCCGCTGAAGGTGCAGCGTTCATCGAGCGACACATGATCACCAGGACGCGCAAAGCCTTCGACGACTTCGCCGGGGTGTCTGCTGATGAGCGTTTCAATCGGCGTTTGCTGGGGTTGCCCGACGCCTGATGCAGGTCCCTTGCTGGTAAAAAACAACAATAAGACGGTGACTGTTATGACGTTGATGACCGCGCGACTGAGCGCAATGATGTTCCTGCAGTTCTTTATCTGGGGTGGCTGGTTCGTCACCCTCGGTACATTCCTTGCCAGCAATCTGGGCGCCAGTGGCGGGCAGATCGGAATGGCGTTTTCGACCCAGTCCTGGGGCGCGATCATCGCGCCTTTTGTGATCGGCCTGATTGCCGACCGTTTCTTCAATGCCGAGCGCATCCTCGCGGTGTTGCACCTGGTCGGCGCGGTATTGCTCTATCAGCTGTATCAAGCGTCTGACTTCAGCACGTTCTACCCGTTTGTGCTGGCCTACATGATGATTTACATGCCGACCCTGGCGCTGGTGAACTCGGTGGCTTTCCGCCAGATGAGCGACCCGGCCCTGGAGTTTTCGCGCATTCGCGTGTGGGGCACAATCGGCTGGATCGTCGCCGGTGTGGTGATCAGTTTTGTGTTCGCCTGGGACTCGCAAGCGGCGATTTCGTCTGGCGGGTTGCGCAATACGTTCTTGATGTCGGCGATCGCTTCGCTGCTGTTGGGGCTCTACAGCTTCACCTTGCCGCGTACCGCGCCATTGCAGCCAGAAGCGGGGCGTGTCGGCCTCAAGCAAATGCTCGGGCTGGACGCGCTGGGTTTGCTCAAGGATCGCAGCTACCTGGTATTTTTCATCGCCTCGATCCTGATCTGCATTCCACTGGCGTTTTACTACCAGAACGCCAACCCGTTCCTGGCGGAAATCGGCGTGACCAATCCCACGGCGAAAATGGCCATCGGGCAAGTCTCCGAAGTGTTGTTCATGCTGCTTCTGCCGCTGTTCATCCATCGCTTCGGGATCAAGCTCGCGCTGTTGGTGGGCATGCTGGCGTGGGCCTTGCGCTATCTGCTGTTTGCCTACGGCAATAACGGCGACCTGGCCTTCATGCTGTTCACCGGCATCGCTTTGCACGGCATCTGTTACGACTTCTTCTTCGTTTCGGGCCAGATCTACACCGACGCCAAGGCCTCGGAACGTTTCAGGAGTTCGGCCCAAGGCTTGATTACGTTGGCGACTTACGGTCTGGGCATGCTGATCGGTTTCTGGGTGGCGGGGCAGGTGACCGATCACTACGCCACGACAGCGGGCGGCCATGACTGGAAGCACATCTGGTTGTTCCCGGCAGGTTTTGCATTGGTGATCTTTTTCTTCTTCTCCCTGGCGTTCAAAGGCCGGGAGGCTGTGGAGGTGCAAACTTCGGTTTGATGATCACCTGCCAGCGCACATTCGCCGTCCGCCTGCGCGCGGGCGGTGTCGGCAACGAATTCGCCAGCGGTCTCTCCCGCTCAGCGGCCATGACTGAAAAGCACAAGACTTGCAGCTGAAAAGCCGGATAATGGCCGCCATTCGTTTAGCTCGTATTCTGGTAATCCCGCATGGAAATCAAGGTCAACTTTCTCGACAACCTTCGACTTGAAGCCAAGTTCGATGACTTCACCGTGGTTGCCGACCAACCCATCCGCTACAAGGGCGATGGTTCGGCACCGGGTCCATTCGATTACTTCCTGGCTTCGTCGGCGTTGTGTGCGGCTTACTTTGTGAAGTTGTACTGCCAGACCCGCAACATTCCCACCGACAATATCCGCCTGTCCCAGAACAATATTGTCGACCCGGAAAACCGCTACAACCAGATCTTCAAGATTCAGGTCGAGTTGCCGGCCGACATCTCCGACAAGGACCGCCAGGGCATTTTGCGCTCCATCGACCGTTGCACGGTGAAGAAGGTGGTGCAAGCCGGGCCAGAGTTCGTGATTGAAGAAGTGGAGAACCTGGACGCCGATGCCCAGGCGTTGTTGATGCCTGCTTCCATGTCGGAGGCGGGCACCTACATCGTCGGCAAGGACCTGCCGCTGGAGCAAACCATCGCCAACATGTCGGGCATTCTGGCCGGCCTGGGGATGAAGATCGAAATCGCTTCGTGGCGCAATATCGTGCCCAATGTGTGGTCGTTGCATATCCGCGATGCGCACTCGCCGATGTGTTTTACCAACGGCAAGGGCGCGACCAAGGAAGGCGCATTGGCGTCGGCGTTGGGCGAATTCATCGAGCGCTTGAACTGCAATTTCTTCTACAACGACCAGTTCTGGGGAGAAGAACTCGCCAACGCGGCGTTTGTGCATTACCCGGACGAGCGCTGGTTTCAGCCTGGCCCTAAAGATGAACTGCCGAGCGAGATTCTCGACGACTATTGCCTGAAGATCTACAACCGCGATGGCGAGTTGCGTGGTTCGCACCTGTACGACACCAACTCGGGCAATGAAGAACGTGGCATCGTTTCGCTGCCGTTTGTACGTCAGTCGGACGGCGAAGTGGTGTATTTCCCGTCCAACCTGATCGAAAACCTGTACCTGAGCAACGGCATGAGTGCCGGCAACACCTTGGCCGAGGCGCAGGTGCAGTGCCTGTCGGAAATCTTCGAGCGCGCGGTCAAGCGCGAAATCATCGAAGGCGAGTTTGCCCTGCCGGACGTGCCTGCCGAGGTGCTGGCGAAGTACCCGGGGATCCTCGCTGGCATTCAGGCGCTGGAAGAGCAGGGCTTCCCGGTGCTGGTCAAGGATGCGTCACTGGGTGGCGAATTCCCGGTGATGTGCGTCACCTTGATGAACCCGCGCACCGGCGGCGTGTTCGCTTCGTTCGGCGCGCACCCGAGCCTGGAAGTAGCGCTGGAACGCAGCCTGACGGAACTGCTGCAGGGCCGCAGCTTCGAAGGCCTGAACGATTTGCCCCAGCCGACGTTTGAAGGCCATGCGGTGACTGAGCCGAACAACTTTGTCGAGCACTTCATCGATTCCAGCGGTGTGGTGTCGTGGCGTTTCTTTAGTGCCCAGTCGGACTACGAATTTGTGGAGTGGGACTTCTCGGGCCAGGGTGAAAACTCCAATGCCGAGGAGGCCGCAACACTGTTCGGCATTCTCGAAAACATGGGCAAGCAAGCGTATATGGCGGTGTATGAGCACATCGGTGCAACTGCCTGCCGCATTCTGGTACCGGACTACTCGGAAATTTATCCGCTCGACGATCTGATTTGGGACAACACCAACAAAGCCCTGTTCTTCCGTGCCGACATTCTGAACCTGCACAGCCTCGACAAGGCCGGCCTGAAATCACTGGTCAAGCGACTGGAAGACAGCGAGCTGGATGACTACACCGATATCACCACGCTGATCGGTATCGAATTCGACGACAACACCGCCTGGGGCCAGTTGACGATTCTGGAGTTGAAACTGCTGATTTATCTCGCTCTGCAGAAATACGAAGAAGCGAAAGAAGCGGTGGAAATGTTCCTGCAATACAACGACAACACGGTCGAGCGCGGCTTGTTCTACCAGGCCGTGAACGTGGTGCTGGAGATGAAGCTGGACGAAGACCTGGAACTGGAAGACTACGAAGCCAACTTCCGCCGCATGTTCGGCAACGAGCGGATGGACGCGGCCATCGGTTCGGTAGAGAGCACCGTGCGCTTCTATGGCTTGACGCCGACGAGCATGAAACTCGAAGGCCTCGACCGGCACCAGCGGCTGATCGACAGCTATAAAAAACTCCATGCAGCGCGGGCCAATATGACGGCTTTGTCCAACTGACAAAAAGCAGGACTGCTGCGCCAATCCTTGTAGGAGCCAGCCTGCTGGCGATGGGCCTGAAGACAGCGCGTTCATTCAGGCAGAGCGCGTCATCGTTGACGACCATCGCGGGCAAGCCCGCTCCCACAGGGGATCTACTGTGGTCGAAAATCCCGATCACACCGGGATCCACTGTGGGAGCTGGCTTGCCAGCGATGGCGCCGGCACATTCAGCACTTCTGTGACTGATACCCTGCTTTCGTCGGAACGCCGCCAGGAGCGAGCCCGCTCTCACAAGGCTTGGGAGCCGAGCACAAAATCTTCCGCCAGCCCCAAAAGCTGTAGGAGCATGGCTTGCCCGCGATGGCTGCCTGGCTGCCAGCCCATCTCTGCCAGATGTTCCCAAATCCTCGCGATCTTCCAGACGAGGCGCGTCTTCGTTGATGCCCATCGCGAGCAGGCTCGCTCCTGCAGCAGCATCGGCTTTTTACATTCAGCCCTCGCTTGCTGAAAACATTCGCGCCAGCTGTCGCTGTTCGAACACCTCACTGACGAAGTCGATGAACACTCTTGTCTTGGCTGGCATCAGGGCGCGAGTGGCGAAGTACATCGAAATGGTTCCCGCGTCGGCGTACCAATCCGGTAGCAGTCGCACCAGGTCGCCGCGCTCGATCCAGCTCAGCACATCCGGGACTGCGAGGAAGCAGACGCCCAACCCCAGCAATGCGGCCTCGCGCATCGCCGCCGGGTCGTTGACGACAATGGTCTCCTTGAGACGGGCGGTCATTTCTGCGCCTTGCTTGTCGCGCAGGGTCCACTGCCTGACACGACCGGTGCGGCCGGAGCGCATTACGATTCCATTCAAGTCTTCGAGTGCGCCTGGATGGGGGGGTGAGGTTTTTCCACGCATGTATTGCGGTGATGCAACCGCGATGACATGAGCCGCAGAAAGTCGGCGCGAGATGACGCCTTGAGCCAGTTCAAAGCCTGCACCAATGGCCACGTCAAACCCCTCGGCGATCAGGTCTACCTGCCTGTTCTCGAAATGCCATTCCGGGCGAACCAACGGATACCGGGCCAAAAACTCTGGTAGCAGTGGCAGAACGTGGCTGATGCCAAAGGTGGGGGGCATGCTCACTTTCAACAGCCCGGCGGGCTCACCGTGGTCCGCGGCAATCGAGCTGATGGCGTTTTGCAACGCGTCCAGGTTGCCGCCAATGCTTGTCAGAAAATGCTCTCCGGCTTCGGTCAGCGTCAGCTTGCGTGTCGAACGATGAAACAATCTCACACCGATGTTTCGCTCGAGCATCGCCACATTGCGACTGACGGCGGCGGGGGTCAGCGCGAGTTGGCGTGCGGTAGCGGAGAAGCTGCCGGACTCTGCACTACGGACGAAACATTCGAGATTGGCCAGGGTTTCCATGGGTCACCTGATACTAATACTTGAAAATGATGCTAATCATTGCACGCTAATCAATTCATCTTCAGCAAGCCATGATGATTTCACCCTAACTCAAGAGTGAAATGTTCATGACGACCCAAACACTCCCGCTTGCTGGAAAAGTCGCCTTGGTGACCGGTGGTTCCCGTTCGATTGGCGCTGCGATTGCCAAGCGTCTTGCCGCTGACGGCGCACGGGTTGCGCTAACCTACAGTGCCTCGCCTGCTAAGGCTGAAGAAGTCGTAAAGGCCATTAACGCTGATGGTGGACGCGCCATTGCCATTTTCGCTGATGCCGGCGAGCCCGCTGCCGTGCGTGCAGCCGTTGCGCAAACCGTAGAAGCATTGGGTGGTATCGACATTCTGGTGAACAACGCCGGCCTTGCGCTCGGTGGTCCGATCGAGGACATCGAGTTTGAAACCTACCAGCGCATGATCGCCGTCAATGTCACTGGCGTTTTTATCGCCACTCAGGAAGCAGTTCGCTACATGAAAGACGGCGGCCGGATTATCCACATCGGCTCATCCATGACCCGTTATGCCGCGTTCCCTACGGCATCCCTCTACACCCTGACCAAAGGCGCAATCAGCGGTTTCAATCGCAGCCTCGTGCGTGATCTGGGACCTAAAGGCATCACGGTCAACACCGTTCACCCAGGCCCGACAGACACCGACATGAACCCGGATGGCGGCCCGGTGAGCGACATCGTGAAACCTGGCATCGCGGTGGGGCGCTACGGTCAATCCCACGAAATTGCCAGTGTTGTCGCTTTCCTCGCAGGGCCTGAAGCCTCCTTCGTCACTGGCGCAGACATCGTCGCGGACGGTGGTTTCACGGCCTGATCCAGCTCTTCATTGAACAGCCGCAATCCAGTCGTGCGCAGGATCTGCGGCTGCTTTTGTAAGGGAAATCTTTACCCGGGTTGGAGATTTCCCCCCTTCGGATGCTGTTCGTCTTAATACCGCTGCGGTGATGACTGACTTACCTTGCACAGACAAGAGGCGTGTCGTCGCAGCGGACCTTTCCATGAGTCCGCCTGGCGTTTTACCCATAACAACAAGAGGCCTGGCAATGCTCGATTCAAACGTCCCGTACATCTCCCCTGCAAACCGCCGGTATGTGACAGGCATCTGCCGGTAACTGCTTCTGGCGACTTTTAGTTTGACACTGCTCCTATAAATACAGTGCCCCGAGCACATACAGATGTGGAGATGTTAGATGCATCAGGTAAAGCAATCTTGCCGCGGGCTCGGTATGGCCGGCGTGCTGGGGATGATCTGTGCGCCTTTGGCGGCACAGGCCGATGTCATTGATGACAGTCATTTCAAAGTGGATACCCGTAACTTCTACTTGCACCGTAACTACACCAATCACAATGCCGCGGATTCCGAAGTGCACAGTTGGTCGCAGGGCTTCGATGCGCAATTCACTTCCGGTTACACCGACACGGCGCTGGCCATCGGCCTCGATGTGGATGCGCAATACGCCCTGCGCCTGGATTCGTCTGGCAACGACGGTTCGCTGCCCTACAGTGTGAGCGACCAGCAGACGGCCGGTGACTACAGTCGCGCCGGTGCAACCTTGAAAATGCGCTACAGCAAGACCGAGTTGAAGGTGGGTGACCTTCGCCCGCAATTGCCGGTGGCGTTCGATGACCCCAGTCGGCAGTTGGACACCATCTATCAAGGGGCCGTGGTTGAGTCCAGGGAGATCGACAAGTTGACGCTGACCGGAGGCCGTTTCTGGTCTGCGGTGACACGTGAGTCATCCAACCACGAGAAACTGTACAAGTACGGCTCCACCGATAACCTCGACAGTGACGGCCTGGATTTCGGCGGCGCCACTTACGACATCAGCAAAAACCTGCAAGCCAGTTACTTCTATGGCGTGTTGCACGATATTTATCAGCAACACTACTTCGGCCTGATGCATATGGCTGATCTGGGCAACGGCTACAAACTGAAAACCGACTTGCGCTACTTCAATAACAATGAAGATGGCAGTGCGCTGAACGGTGAAATCGACAACCGTTCCTATGGTGCACTGTTCAGTTTGCTCAAGGGCGCGCACATGTTTGGCGTCAGTTACCAGCGCATGCTCGGTGACAGCGTGTTCCCGACGATGAACGGCTATATCCCGCAACCCTACCTCGTGCACTGGTCGTCGCTGGGCTTTGTGCGTCCGGACGAAAAGTCCTGGTCGGCGCGCTACAGCTATGACTTTGCCGGAATGGGCATGCCGGGCTTGAAGTTCTTCACTCGCTACACCAAGGGCACCAACTGGGACCGTGGTGGCAACCTCAGCGACAACGAAGAAAGCGAGCGTTTCCTGGGACTCAACTACGTGGTGCAGAGCGGCGCGCTGCAAGGCCTGGCACTGGATTTGCGTAACATCGATGTGAAGCAGAAATACGGCTACGACTACAACGAATTCCGTGTCGCCACGACCTACACCTGGAAGTTCTGGTAAACCCGGTTCACCCAGAGATTGACCCTATAACAATAAGAGGACTGACCATGATCGAACCCCTCATCCTTTACATCTGCCCCGCAACTTCCCAGTCGCTGCGCCGTGCAGCGTCACCCGGTGCGCTGCGCGCATGAGCGGATTCCAAAAGGAGCAAACACTAGTGAATATCCAGGTCGATAACGCGGTCCTGCAGCAGAAGAAGACTTACCTTTACGAGTGGTACGTGGTCGGCTTGTGCATGATCGCCTACATCTTTTCATTTGTGGATCGGCAGATCCTGGCGTTGATGATCGAACCGATCAAAGCCGATCTGCAAATCAGCGACACCCAGTTCAGCTTGCTGCACGGGTTGGCGTTTTCATTGTTCTACGCGTTCATGGGCATGCCCATTGCTTATCTGGCTGACCGCTTCTCGCGGCCGAAAATCATCGCCATTGGCGTGGTGTTCTGGAGCCTGGCGACGGCCGCCTGCGGCCTGAGCAAGAATTTTCTGCACATGTTTCTCGCGCGTATCGGCGTGGGTGTCGGCGAAGCTGCGCTATCGCCTTCGGCATACTCGATGTTCAGCGACATGTTCCCCAAGGAGAAGCTCGGCCGCGCAGTGGGTATCTACTCGATCGGCTCGTTCGTTGGTGGCGGCCTGGCCTTCCTGGTCGGCGGCTATGTGATCGCGATGCTCAAGGACATGAACACCATCGAGGTGGCCTTTCTCGGCGCGATGAAAGCCTGGCAGTTGGCGTTCTTCATTGTCGGTCTGCCCGGCATCCTGGTCGGCCTGCTGATCTGGCTCACCGTGCGCGACCCGGCGCGCAAAGGCCTGCAGGTCGATGCGCAGGGGCGGGCAAAGAAGGTCGCGCTGAGCGATGGCTTGCGTTTCCTCGGGCGCCACCGTGCAACGTTCACCTGCCATTACCTGGGCTTTTCGTTCTACGCCATGGTGCTGTTCTGCATGATGAGCTGGAGCCCGGCGTTGTACATCCGCAAGTTCGGTCTGTCGCCCATGGAGGCGGGCTACATGCTCGGCACCGTACTGTTGCTGGCCAACACCGCCGGCGTGCTGTTCGGCGGATGGCTCACCGACTATCTGGCCAAGAAGGGGCACCAGGACGCCGCCATGCGCACCGGCGTCATCGGCGCCCTCGGCATGGCGGTACCGGCCGTGCTGTTCCCGCAAGTCGATCAACTGTGGCTGTCGGTCGCGCTGTTGGTGCCGGCGATGTTCTTCGCCTCGTTCCCGATGCCGGCGTCCACGGCGGCCATGCAGATCCTCGCACCGAATCAGGTGCGGGCACAGGTCTCGGCAGTTTTCCTGCTGATCAGCAATCTGTTGGGGTTGGGTTTGGGCACTACGCTGGTGGCTCTGTTGACCGACCGCTACTTCGGTTCGCCGGCGGCGGTGGGTTCGTCGATGTCCTTGGTCATCGCCGGCGCGTCGGCGTTGACCGTGCTTCTGCTGTGGCGTGGTTGCCGTCGATTCCGTGAAAGCTATGCCCGGGAATATCCGGCTCACGCGTGATCGGTCATAGTCCATGATCGGCGCCTCGGCCTCGCTCCTTTCGACGGGAGCGGGGCCTTGGCGCTCCAGGTCAGGAGGATCCTCGATGTTGAATGACGTACACCTGCTGGAACGGCACAGCCTGCTCAGCTCGGCCGATTACCGTGAGATCAAGGACAAGGTCAGCCACTACCTGTGCCCGCACAGCTTCAATGTGCTGCGTGACGCGCCGATCCAGACCCGGCTCAACGGCGTGTTCTTCGGTGATTCGGCGCTGCTCGACTTGCGCTATGGCGCGCCGGTGGAAATCACCATCGGCGACATTGCCGATCAATACCTGTTTCGCATTACCTTGCAGGGCCATTGCGAAGTGGCCCACGGCCGGCGCAGCGCGGCGATGCAGTCGGGCTACCTGAGCGTGTCCTCGCCGTTCGCGCAAAGCCGCATCGTCACCGATGGGCAATGCCGCAACCTGATCCTGCGCATCGACCGAGATGCCCTGGAGACCCAACTGCAACGCTTGCTCGGCCGCAGCCTGCGGCAGCCGGTGATCTTCGATGTCAGCGTCGACCCGCTGGGCGCCGGCGTCGTCAGTCTCTATCACACGCTGGACTACATCTGCCGGCTCTACGGCGATGGCGTGGACGGTTCGCGCCTCGCCAGCGGGCTGTCCGAATACCTGATGCAATTGCTGCTGACACAGTTACCGCACAACTACTCCGCGGACCTTTTGCTCGACCAGCGTGCGCCGCTGCCGCATCACGTGAAGAAGGCCCGGGACTACATCGAGGCGCACCTCGATGCACCGATCAGCCTGGCCACCCTGAGCGAGCTGTGTGGCGTTTCGGTGCGCACCTTGCAAAACGGCTTCAGGCAGTTTCTGCAGCAAGCGCCGGTGGAGTACATCCGTGACCGGCGCCTGGCGGTGATCCATGAATCGCTGAAGCAGGGCCGGGACGGTGAAACCGTCACCGATATCCTGTTGCGCCACGGCATCAACAGTTTCGGGCACTTTTCCACGGCCTATCGGCATCGCTACGGCTGCTTGCCGTCGGACACCCTGCGGCGACGCAAGCATTGAGACTTCTGCGCAATCCGTAACGCGGCTGCGCAATCGGGTAAGTGCGCGGCAGCCCGGCTCGATAGCATCGAGTCACTTACAAGAGGAGTGACTCGATGAATATTACGGTGCTGGGTGGTGGACATGGCTGTTACGCCGCTGCTGTTGAAATGGCTGAAAAGGGACATCAAACCCGCCTGTGGCGTCGTGACAGCGCCGCGCTCAAGGAATTGCAGGGCATTGGCAGCCTGACCATCAAGGACTATCGGGGCACTCGCCAGTTATCCGTGGGAAAGCAGGGCGACAAGCTGTCGTTGACCGATGACCTGGCCGAAGCCCTGGGCGATGCGCAACTGGTGATTATTCCGCTGCCGTCGACCTCCCACGAAGACCTGGCCAAACATGTAGCGCCACACCTGCACGACGGTCAGGTGGTGTTTTTGCCACCGGGCACGTTCGGCAGCTACGTGTTCGCCAAGGCCATGGCCGAAGCGGGCAACCAAAGCAAAGTCGCCTTCGCCGAAACCGGTACGCTGCCGTACCTGGTGCGCAAGCATGGCGCCAGTGACCTGGTGATCAGTGGCTACGCCACGCGCCTGCCGACCGGCGTATTCCCGAGCAATCTGTCCGGGCATGCCTTCGCGGTATTGCGTGAGGCCTACCCGAGCGTGGAGCCGATCGAAGACGCCCTCAGCGGCGCGTTGATGAACGCCGGTCCCATCATCCACCCGCCGTTGATCATGATGAACGCCGGTCCTCTGGAGCACTTCGAAGCCTGGGACATTCACAACGAAGGCACCCAACCGTCGATTCGCCGCGTGACCAACCAGCTCGACGCCGAACGCATGGCCGTACGCGAAGCCCTGACTTATGGCGCGCCGCATTTCCCCTTGGCCGACCACTACAACACCCACGAAGGCGACGAGTGGATGTACGGTCGCGGCGCCCACGGCAAGCTGACCGACAGCTGCGACTGGCGCGAAGACATCGACCTGCAGAAACACCGCTACATGCTCGAAGACACTCGCCTGGGCCTGTCTTTCCTGGTGTCCGTGGGGCGCTGGGCCGGTGTGCCGACCCCGGTGGCGCGGGGCTTGCTGAGCATTGCCTCGGTGGTTGCCGAGCGTGATCTTTACGCCGAGGGCCGCACCCTGGAAAATCTCGGTCTGGCCAAGCTTGACCGGGTGCAAATGACCGAACTGCTGACCAAGGGTTTTAACTGATGAACGCCCCGTTGCCGCATGTCAGCGTGGTCGGTGCCGGGCGGATGGGCGAGGGCATTGCCCTGGCGTTCATTCATGCGGGCCTGCCGGTCACCCTCATCGATATCAAGGATCGCGCCGAGGCAGAGCGTCACGTTTACTTCGAGCGTGTACGCAACAATATCCGCGGGGAACTGCAAACGCTGGTACGCCTGGGCGTGCTCCAACCGGAGCAGGCGGACATCGCGCTTTGCCGATTGAAGTTGCAATGCCGGTCCGGGGCCGCAGCGACATTGCGCCTGTGCGACCTGGTGTTCGAAGCCGTGCCGGAAGTCATCGCGGTCAAGCAGCAGACCTTCGCCTGGGTCAGCGAGCATGTTCCGGCGTCGGCCATCATCGCGTCTACGACCTCGACCTTTCTGGTCACCGAGTTGAGCGAAATGGTCTGTCAGCCACAACGCTTTGTGAACGCGCACTGGTTGAACCCGGCCTACTTGATGCCGCTGGTGGAAGTCAGCCGCAGCGCAGCGACCTGCCCGCAGATGGTCGAACGCCTGCTGCAATTGCTCAAGCGCATTGGCAAGGTGCCCGTGGTGTGCAATCCGGTGGCCGGCTACATCGTGCCGCGCATCCAGGCGCTGGCGATGAACGAAGCTGCACGGATGGTGGAAGAGGGCGTGGCCAGCGCAGAGGATATCGACACCGCAGTGCGTGTCGGTTTTGGCTTGCGCTTCTCGGTACTCGGGCTGTTGGAGTTCATCGACTGGGGCGGCGGCGATATTCTCTACTATGCCTCGCGTTATCTGAGCGGGGCGCTGGCACCGCGTTTCGAGTCGCCACAGGTGATCGCCGACAACATGCAAAACGGCCGCAATGGCTTGCGCGATGGTCAGGGTTTCTATGATTACCGAGACCTCGACGTGGACGCCTACAAGCAACAGCGACTCGGCGATTTCGTTCGCAAGCTGGCGTTGTCGGGGTTGACACCGGCATTCGACGGCGCCTTGAAGCAGGGTTGAGCATCAGGGCCGGCAGCCCGGCCCTGACCGCTACGGTTTCTTCGGCGGGACGGTAAAATTCACCGTCGTACTGGTCAGGACCCTGTGCGTCGGATCGGCGACCTCGAGCAGAACCTTGTGAGGCCCGGGCGTAAGCCCAACCAGAATGATCGGGTCTTCACTGGTGTGCGCCCATGTACCTTTCCAGTCGTCGACGGTCACGTGCAGATGACTCAGCCGAGGCGATACATCAGCCGCCGCTTTACCAAAGACCGGCATAATCCTGGCGTGCGCCGCTCGATACTGGATGATCACAACACCACGTGCGAGCGGCTCGGCAAGCGGGGGGTAGGCAATCAGTTCGGGTGCTGTTTCGGATTCCAGGGGCAGAATCGCCGGCGGCGGGTTGGTATCTGCTGGCGTTTGTGCGCACGCGGCTGTGCAAAAGAACCCGGCAAAAGCCAGGGCTATCAGGTTTTCTTGAGCGAGGAACATGGTGGTTACTCCCGCGAGATGTTTTCCAAATTAAAGTTGGCTTCCCCCAAAACTCCCCAGCTGACTGTCATCGATGGATAGTTTGACTTCGCTTTGCAACAACGCCAAGGCCCGGTCAAAGTCAAAGCGTTCAAGCTCATGCGCCACCCGGCTCAGGCGCTTGGCCAGTGCGACATCGAGCGCCAACCGACGGATCTCCTCGAGCGCTTCAAAGGCGGCGGTGTCGCTCTCAGCCAATAATTGCCCGAGCCGAGTGAGCTGCTGCTTGAGCTCCGTTGAGGGTTGAGACGCCTGCTGCGCAATCGGTGGACTGGCTGCGCCAAGACGAGCAAGCGCGTTCAACACCGGCATCAAGCATTGTTGCACCTCAGCCAAATGGCTCTGCACGACACTACTCGTTTCGCCAGCCCGGCAGGCTTGCTCCAACTGCGCAGCGGTCTGCGCTAAAGCCTTGGCCCCAATGTTGCCGGCGCAACCGCGCAGGGTATGAGCCGCGCGCATGGCCGCGGCCGGATCGGTGTCGGCGAGGGCTGCCTGGAACTGCTCGACAAAGCTGATCTGGGCTGCATGGAATGTGCGCAATAGCCGCAGGTAAAGGGCGCGCTTGCCTGAACAGGCGGCTAATCCTGCGACCTGATCGATACCTTCAAGCTCAGCGGGCAACTGTTCGGATGTTTCGGGATCGTTCACCTCCTGCTCCCGGCCTCGACGACCGCGCCTTGGTTTGATCCAGCCGGCCAACGTGGCGAACATGGCCTCGACGTCCAATGGCTTGGTCAGGTGGTCATTCATGCCGCAGGCGAGGGCGCGTTCGCGGTCTCCGGTCATGGCGTCGGCGGTCATGGCGATGATCGGTAGTGCGGCCAGGTGCGACTGCTGACGAATCCGGCGGGTCGCGGTATAGCCGTCCATTACCGGCATCTGGCAGTCCATCAGCACACCGTCGAAATCGCTGTCGCGTGCCAGCAGATCAAGTGCCTGTTGACCATCAAAAGCCAGTTCCAGCGTTATGCCGGCCTCTTGCAACAAGTCGCACGCCAGCTCCCGGTTCAGCTCATTGTCCTCCACCAACAGCAGCCGCGCGCCTTTCAAGCGTGCGATATTGTCAGCGCTCTGCTCGCTGCGTTCACTGGCGCGTGTGCCGGTTTGCGGCAGTTTGCCGAACACGCTGCCTATGGCTTCGAGCAAGGTGGAGGGAGTGACCGGTTTGGTCAGTACCACCGGCAGTTGCACGTGCTCGCGCCTGGCCTGTTCAAGCAACTCCTCGCGGTCGAGTGCCGTGACCATGATGACTGACGGTGTACGCGCCAGATTGGCCGAACGCATCTGGCGGACCGTCTCGACGCCATCCATGCCCGGCATCCGCCAGTCCATCAGAACGACATCGAAGGGCAACGAATTCTTCTCGGCCTGCGCCAGCATGCGCAGGGCCATGCGACCACTTTCGGCGACGTCCACTTCGACACCGAAGCTGTGCGCCATGCCCGAAAGAATCTCCCGGGCACTGGCGTTGTCATCGACCACCAACACGCGGATACCCAGCAATTCATCGGCGGTGAACATCCGTCGCGCAGGGGCATTTGCCTGTACGCCCAGACGTACGCAAAAGTGAAACGTCGAACCGCTGCCCAGTGCGCTCTCGACCCAGATACGTCCCTCCATCATTTCCACCAGACGCTTGGAAATCGCCAGGCCCAGGCCTGTGCCGCCGTACTTGCGCGTTGTAGAACTGTCGGCCTGCATGAACGACTGAAAAATTCGCTGGCATTGCTCTTCGCTCATGCCGATACCGGTGTCGCGCACCCAGAAGTGCAGTTCGACCTTGCCCTCGGCAGTTCCCAGGCGCTCGATGCCCAACACAATTTCACCCTGTTCAGTGAACTTCGTCGCGTTGTTGCCCAGGTTGGCCAGGACTTGGCCGAGGCGCAACGGGTCGCCAATCAGCGCGGTCGGCAAATCGGCGACCGTGCTGTAGAGCAGCTCCAGGCCTTTGTCCTCGGCCTTCAGGCCCACCACGTTGGTGAAGTTCTCCAGCACGTCTTCGAGGCGGAATGGAATGAGTTCCAGGTCCATCCTGCCAGCCTCGATCTTGGAGAAATCGAGGATGTCGTTGATGATCCCCAGCAGGCTTTCCGCCGAGCGATGCACCTTCACAATGTAGTTGCGTTGCCGGTTGTCCAGATCGGTGCGCAGGGCCAGATGACTCATGCCGATAATGGCGTTCATCGGTGTGCGGATCTCATGGCTCATGTTGGCGAGGAATTCACTCTTGGCCCGTGTCGCCTCTTCGGCGATTTCCCGGGCGTGCTGCACATGTGCCTCGGCGGCCTTGCGATCGGTGATGTCGTAATACCAACTGGCGCTGATGCGGCGCTCACCCAGCGTCAAAGGAACAGCCGAGAGCAAGACCTCGAAACGTTCTCCTCCATCGCGCTGCAGACTGGCCTCGAAGTTCAAAACCGCGCCCCTGGCGGCGGCGTCCAGGAAGCGCCCGCGTGCTTGCGCATCGCACCAGAACTGACTTTCATCCATTTCGCCCAATTGCTCGCGGTCGACGCCAAACAGGCCCTCCAGCTCCGGGTTGCAGTAACTCAGGCGCCCCTCATCGTCACGGATCAGCATGGCCACCGGGCTGCTGTCCAATACCGCACGCAACTGCGTTTCGCTGGACTTGAGCGCCGCTTGCATTTGCCGACGCTCGCTGACATCGCGAACCGAAGCGCATATGCACGTGCCACGACCTTCCAGCAGCGGCAAGTGCGACAGGCCGATCTCTACGGAAAACAGGTTGCCGTCCTTGCGAAGGCCCATGAGATCCTCCAGCTTGGCGCCCATCTGCCGGGTGCTGCCATGGGCAATGAAGCCATCGCGCAAACTCACATGCCGCCCGCGTGCGGCTTCAGGCACCAGGCGCTCGATGGACTCGCCCACCAACTCGCCCGGGGCATAACCGAACAGCGTGTCCAATTGCGGATTGGTCATCAGGATTGCGCCTTCGGCATTGATGACGATCATGCCGTCCGGCGCGGCCTCGAGGATCGCCCGATACCAGGCCTTGGTGGCGCGCAAGGCGCTCTGTTGCTTTTCCAGTTCCTGCGATTGCAGCTCCAGGCGCAAGGCCTGCTCACCCATTTCATCAGCCTGGCGACGAGTTTCGATCAACAAGGATTGCACCGCCAGATTACGTTCCATCACCGCCATGGCACCGGCGAGGCGCGGCATGGCCTCCTGTAATAACGCCTGTTCACGAGGCCCCAGCGGTTGATGACCTGCCAGTTCGAGCACGCCGAGCAAACGTTCACCGCGTAATACCGGCTGAACCAGCAGATAGCTGGCCGGCACTTCACCCAACTGCGAATGCAAGCGTCCCAGCGACTGGCCAAGTCCCTGCAATTCACGCGGCGCCCGATCCAGCGCGCATTGCCCCAACAGGCCGGCTCCCATCATCACCGTCGGCGCCGGCGGGTAATCAGGATCGGTCGCGTAGCTGCCAATCAGTTGCAGGCTTTCATCCTGCTCTTGCACGCTATAGAGCACGCCCCGGCATACACCCAACATGCTCGCCATATGCCGCAAAAAGACCTGTGTCAGCTCGCGTGGCGTTTCCGCTTGCGGCAAATCGGCCTGCAACTGCTCGGTTTGCGCCTTGACCCAGCGTTGGCGCTCCAATTGTTGCGACTCGGTTTGCAGCGTCGCGATGGCACGCGCCAGATCCCCCGTTTCATTTTGCAGATCGGTGTGGGGGATCGTCCCATCCAGGTGGCCGGCGGTCAGTTCGTCTACGGCGGCGCGAACCTGGTAGAGAGGCAGGCGAATCGAGCGGCTGATCAACCAACCCATCAACCACGCCAGTGCCAGGCCACCGAACAGCAACACATAAGTGAGCCGGGTACTGCGCCCGGCGGATTCGGCGATCTGTTTGGCCGTGTCATGAATGGAGGCCTGTTTGACGCTCGCCACTTGTTTGAGCAAGTCGTCTGCGCGCTCATCCAGGCTTTGGAACACGACACTATTGATCAGTCGAGTGGCTTGCACTTGATCCCCGGCACTCGCCAGTTCCAGTGCGGTCTCACCGTCGTGCAGTAAACGCTTCAGCAAAATCTCGAATGTGGCGAACCGCTCCTGGTTCTCCTGGCGCCAGAGGGTCGGTTGGATTTGCAGCAGCGCTTCTTGCAGATGTTGCCGAGACTCGCGAAATTGCGTGACGCCCTTGCTACGAACAACTTCATTGCCGCCATCGACGGCATGCTGCAATCCCTGTACGAGATGCGGCATCAGCACTCTCGCTTCCTGCAGCGGTTCGATGCCCGCCAACTCTTGCCGGTACAGCCTCTGCATATCGGCTTTCAACAAGTCTTGGGCACGCAGGCTTTGCACGCCGAGTATCAGAACCAGCGCCCCTAATGTCCCGAAGCCGAGGATCAATTTGATGCGAAGCGGCAGACGTTCCAGCAGCGCGAGCACTCTGGTCATGGCAATTCCCGTTAATGAAAAACCGACGTGTTCACCGCTCAGGGCTTTTGCGAAAGGCGTTGCAGGTCGGCCAGCCTGGTCATGTCCTGATCGCTGTCCGTAAACCGCTCGGCAATGGCATGGAACTGCTCGGCATTGGCAAGGAAGGCATCGCACACGTCAGGATCGAAGTGGCTCGCGCGCCCCTGACGAATGATCTCCACGGCCTGCTCGTGCGGCATTCCGGCCTTGTATACACGACGACTGATCAACGCGTCATAAACGTCCGCCACCGCCATCAACCGGGCACTGACTGGAATTTCTTCGCCGACCAATCCCTGCGGATAGCCGCTGCCGTCCCACTTTTCCTGGTGGCTGTAGGCGATTTCCTTGGCCACGCGCAGAAAGTCCACTGAAAGCCCCAACTGGTCCTCGGCACGCTGAATAGCGTCGCGGCCCAACGTGGTGTGGGTCTTCATGATTTCAAATTCATCCGCAGTGAACCGCCCCGGTTTGAGCAGGATGTGATCAGGAATGCCGATCTTGCCGATATCGTGCAGCGGCGCCGACCTGAACAACTGGCGGATGCTGTCATCGTTGAGCACTGGATTGAAACGCGGATGATCGCGCAGCAATTCAGCCAGCAGCCTGACGTAGTGTTGGGTGCGGCGGATATGGTTGCCCGTCTCGTTGTCGCGGGTTTCGGCCAGCGAAGCCATGGCGTGGATAGTGACATCCTGAATGGCCACCACCTCGCGAGTGCGGCGCTGGACCTCCTGTTCGAGGAATTCATTCTGGTCGCGAAGGAAGTCAGCCGCAGCCTTGATCTTCAGTTGGGTCTGCACCCGAGCCAGGACCAATGGTGGACTGATGGGCTTGGTGATGTAGTCAACCGCGCCCAACTCCAGGCCGTGGATTTCGTTTTCCAATGACGCCAGTGCCGTGAGGAAAATGATCGGGATGTCGCGGGTGCGTGCGTCTTGCTGCAGCTTGCGTGCGACCTCATGACCGGACAGCCCCGGCATCATGATGTCGAGCAGGATCAGGTCCGGCAGTGGATTGTTTTGCAGTATGCGCAACGCCGTTTCGCCGCTGTTGGCGGCCTTGACCCGATATTTGTCCTTGAGCAGATCGGCCATCAACATCAAGTTGTCTGGCGTGTCATCGACCACCAGAACGGTGGTCGCAGGATAAACATCCTGTTCAATACCCATGTCTTTTGGCTCCGCTGCCCTTTGAAGGATTGCCCAAAGTCCTTCCATTGCAGTCAAGCGTAGCTCTATTCATCGCGTTTGCTGCTGGAGTAACCGTTGTACTTGAGTTGTCCGTTACGAATGCTGGAACAGATGAGCATTGCTGTCGATGATGGTCTGGATGATTTCCACTGAACCATTAATGGCGAATTGCGCGCCCATGCACACGAGAAGAAAACCCATCAGCCGTGATATGGCATCAATGCCTGACTGTCCCATGATTTTCATGATGATTCCCGAACCCCGCAGGCATACCCAAAGTATGAGTGCGGTGAACAGGAAAATCAGCGGTGGGGCGACCACCAAGACCCAGGCAGGAAACAAGGTACTGTTTTTGATCGTGGCGGCGGAGCTGATGATCATCGCAATGGTGCCAGGCCCGGCGGTACTCGGCATGGCCAGCGGGATAAAGGCAAAGTTCGGTTGTTCCTGTGGGCCGTTGCTCAAGGAAGAGGGGGCAACAGTCGGCGGAAACAACATCTTCAAGCCCATGATGATAAGAATTCCGCCACCGGCCATACGCAAGCCCGGGATGGAGATGTTAAACGCGTCCATGACAAACGCGCCTACGTAGTAGGTCACTGCCATGATCAGAAAAACATAGAACGACGTCAGAAAAGCCTGGGTGTTTTTTTCCTTGTGACTCAACCCTTTACTCAAGGCGAGAAACAGCGCAACTGTCGTAGGCGGGTTCGTCAGTGGCAGCAGTGCCAATAACCCAAGGCCGATTGCGTTGAACAGATCTGTCATATCGAACTCAAGTCCTGTTGTTCGAGGCCACGTTATCGGCAAACGCAATCAGCGTGAGGTTTTGACCGTCATGACTTCGGTATAGATGGCATCGATTGTCTGCCCCACCTGAAGCTTCTTCATTCTTTCCTGAAGCTTCGGATCTTCGACTTTCAGGACAGTCGCTTCGCCCTCTGGCGGAAGCAAGGTCACCTCATGCTGTTTCAAGTCAATGCGGGTGATCTTGGACGTGACCTTGACCTCGCGAACCGCTTCACCGCCGGGATTGGGATTGTCCTTGGTGGCGCGGATGGTCATCGATTCCTTGCTAACGCCGGGTGTGCCGCCCACATCGGTATCGAGCACATACGCCACCGAGCGAACCACATGGATGTCGACCGTGTCGCCGACTTTCAGATTGTGCAGGTTCTTGGCCTGGTCTGTGAGTTGGATGGGCACCGGACTCTTGTCACGTCCTTCGATGGTGACCTGGTGGTTGGCGGGATCAACGGCCAGTACACGGGAAACAATATGGCCTTGCATGGAATTGCTGCCCAACGGTATGTCGTCGGCATGGGCCGTCAGGCAAACCGTCGAGAAGAGTGAGGCGAGGGCAATGACGCAGGGAAGGGAGCGGATTGATTTCATGGGCTGCTTTTCCGTGGAGGTTGGAAAGGGCGAATCCGTGCGCAGCAAGTTGGTCACTCGGTTACACGTCGATGCCTCTAGTTAAGCGGCCATTCCTGGCTTTAGCCAACATCTGGGCTGAGTAAGCGCCGAGATGGCACGTCCCGTCACCGGCAGTGAGTTCAACATTGACGGCGGACTGCTGGTCCGGTCGGCCGTGACACCATTGGTTGTGGAAGACACTTCGAAGGCCACAGAACAGGAAAGCCTGCCGCGTTCTGGGGGGAACTTCCTCTAGCCAAAGGGGGGAGGTCCCACGCACACCAGCCTCCGAAGCCTGCTTTTTGGGACGGTTGCAATTAAAAGCACAGAATTGTCTGAATTCTCATATTGACATATCGATAAATCTCGATATCCTCGGGTTTATGGAATTGATCGAAATATTCAAAGCCCTCTCAAACCCTACGCGTCTTGAAATCCTGAAAGGTTTGAAGGATCCCGTAAAGAACTTCCCTCCACAGGATGAAGGTGACGTTCTCACGGTCGGAGTGTGCGTCAGCAGTATTCAAGAAGGCATCGGGCTGTCGCAGTCAACGGTGTCCGGTTACCTTGCCACGTTGCAGCGTGTTGGCCTGGTCGAAGTCAGGCGAATAGGCCAGTGGACCTATTACAAACGAAATGAAGCAACCATCAATGCGCTTGCCGAGATCATAGGGAAAGATCTGTAATTTTTTTACCGTAGCATATCGAGATATCTCGATATCCCATTTTGTCGATACGAGGATTCATTATGAAAGCGATGATACTTAAAGCATTTGGCGGTCCTGAAGCGTTTGAACTCTGCGAGGTGCCCAAGCCTGTGCCGCGCGCGGGGCAAGTCCTGGTGCGGGTACACGCAACCTCCATCAATCCGTTGGATTACCAGGTTCGACGTGGCGACTATCCCGACCTGGTGCAACTGCCGGCCATTACCGGGCACGACGTATCTGGCGTTGTCGAAGACGTTGGGCCGGGCGTGACGACCTTCGTTCCAGGAGACGAAGTCTGGTACACCCCGCAGATATTTGATGGGCCAGGCAGCTATGCCGAGTACCACCTCGCTGCCGAAAGCATTGTCGCGAAGAAGCCACCCACGCTGAGCCATCTTGAGGCCGCAAGCCTGACCTTGGTTGGCGGGACGGTGTGGGAAGCGCTGGTCGTGCGTGCCGCGCTCAGAGTCGGTGAAAGCATTCTTGTACACGGCGGCGCCGGAGGCGTCGGTCATATCGCGATCCAGCTGGCGAAAGCCATGGGAGCAAGAGTGTTCACAACCGTACGCGCAGCAAACGCTGAGTTCGCCCGCAGCTTGGGTGCCGATGTGATCATCGACTACGAAAAAGAAGATTATGTTGACGCCGTCATGCGGGAAACAGGCGGCCACGGCGTTGATGTTGTTTTCGACACCATCGGCGGCAACACATTGTCCCGCAGCCCCGACGTGCTCGCTCAACTTGGCCGTGTCGTCTCGATCGTGGACATAGCACAGCCACAAAATCTCGTTCAGGCGTGGGGCAAGAATGCGAGTTATCACTTCGTTTTTACCCGGCAAAACCGCGGCAAGCTGGATGAGTTGAGCGCATTGATTGCGCGCGGCCAGCTGCGGCCACACGTTGGCGCTGTCTATTCGCTTGCGGACATTGCGCTCGCCCATGCTCGGCTGGAAAGTCCGAACAACGGTATTCGAGGAAAAATTGCGATTGCAGTCGAGCCATCGCTTATCGCGTAAACGCATGTTTTTTAATCGTTCAAGTCAATTGAGAGGAACACCATGATCTATGAGATCGCTCTGCTCCCCGTTCACAAGGAACGCATTGAAATGTTCCGACGTGCATTTGCCGACGTCGCACCTTTGCTCCGCCGCGCCAAAGGTTACGGCGGCCACTTGCTCGCGCAGGGAATCGAAAGCCCTGAGCGGTTCAACCTGATCGTGAGATGGCAATCACTTGAAGATCACACGCCGGGCTTCGAAGCGAGCGAAGACCATCGGCTGTTCATGATGGGCTTGGAGGAATATTTTTCGGCAGAACCGACGGTCTACCACATTGAGGGGGCAGCCTTTATGACTGACGAACATGATGGTTTAGACCATTCCGTTGGCATGGCTGCTGCCAGCGCATCAAGAGGTTTGTGGCCTTGAAGCCAGTTTCGTTTTCTCAAACTGCTTAGCGGTAATGCTGTTCACTTAAGGACGAACACCCGTGGCGAGGGAGCTTGTCGGATCGCCGCACCGTCCCGCCGGGGCGCGAAGCGGCCCTAAAAGGGACTGCTGCGCAGCCCAGCGGGAGCGAGCTCCCTCGCCACAGGATGCTAATGTTCGCTTAAGTGAACAGCATTACGACCCTCGGCGGGGGCAATTGAAGATAAGGGCTTAGTGAGCCATCACCTCGTCCAGCGCCTGCTCAAGGGTGCTGACCGTGCGCTCGATATTGTGCAGCTTTTCGAGTCCGAACAGACCGATGCGGAAGGTCTGGAAGTCGGCCGGCTCGTCGCATTGCAACGGCACGCCGGCGGCAATCTGCAGGCCGTGGGCGGCAAATTTCTTGCCGCTCTTGATGTCGGCATCATCGGTGTAACTCACCACCACACCAGGGGCCTGAAAGCCGGCTGCGGCCACGCTCTTGATGCCTTTGCCAGTCAACATGGCGCGCACCCGATCACCCAGCGCCTGTTGTTCGTCGCGGACTTTGTCGAATCCGTAGGCTTGCATCTCTTTCATCACTTCGTTGAACCGCGCCAGGGAATCGCTGGGCATGGTTGCATGGTAGGCATGTCCGCCCTGTTCGTAAGCCTGCATGATCTGCAGCCACTTTTTCAGGTCGCAGGCGAAGCTGCTGCTCTGCGTCTGCTCGATGCGCTCGAGGGCCAGAGAACTGAGCATCACCAGCGCGCAGCAAGGGGAGGCGCTCCAGCCTTTCTGCGGTGCGCTGATCAGCAAGTCGACTGCGCATTTGTGCATATCCACCCAAATCGTGCCTGAGGCGATGCAGTCGAGCACCAACAGGCCACCTACCGCATGCACGGCGTCACCAACGGCGCGAATGTATTCGTCGGGCAGGATAATCCCGGATGAGGTTTCAACGTGGGGGGCGAAGACCACCTGTGGCTTCTGCGCCGCGATGGCCGCCAGCACTTCGTCCAGAGGGGGCGGGGCGTAGGCTGCCTGGCGACCCGTCTCGACCGGTCGGGCTTTGAGCACCGTGGTGGCCGCCGGAATGCTGCCCATCTCGAGGATCTGGCTCCAGCGATAACTGAACCAGCCGTTGCGTATCACCAGGCATGGTTGGCCGCTGGCAAACTGTCGCGCTACCGCTTCCATGCCGAATGTGCCGCTACCCGGGACCACCGCAACCGCCTCGGCGTTGTAGACCTGTTTCAGGGTCGTGGAGATGTTCTTCATCACGCCTTGAAACGACTGCGACATGTGATTGAGCGAGCGGTCGGTGTAGACCACTGAGTACTCGACCAGCCCTTCGGGATCGATACTGGGATATAGCTTTGACATGGAGTGACTCCTTTGGCAGAGATATCAGTGGTATCGACCCTGCCCTAAGCCTTGGCAAATGACAAGATTGCTCGATTGAAAGGCGAGCTCTGTGCTCGCAGGTGGCTGCTGGGTCGGAGGAGGGTGGGCCTTAAAGATGCCTGCCCCCCCTTACGTTCGGTCGTTAACCCGTTACTTAAAGTGCAGCAATTGGTGCCTGTTCGCTGATGGCCACTGCGAATTCTTCGGGAGTTGGGCTTTCCGGCCACTGCGCTACGCCTTCTGGCAGCGAAATCCACGGCTGCTTACGCTTGACCCAAATGTGTGCCAAGGGCGTCAAACGGTCTGCGCCGTGGAGTACGCCGGCACGCAGGACACGCATGCCCGGGGCGGCGTCAGTCTCATTGAACAGGCGGGTGAAACACGTACTGCAGGCGTACTGCGTAGAGGTATGTCCTTGTGCAGTATGGATGTACGTCGTTGTGCTTCCCGAGATCTCGATAGCCTGAGCGGCACAGAGCATATGCAAGGCAAAAGCACTGCCGCTCCAGCGCTGGCAGTCAAGGCAATGGCATGCGTACAACGGTGCAAGTGCTTCAATCTGCAGTTGAAGATGGACTTGTCCGCATCGGCATTGACCGGTGAAACCCATGGTATTGCTCCTTATACTGCTGCGTTACGAAAGAGACGTGCATCATCCACGTTCCTCAAACCCGGCAGAAGACAATAAACGGAGCAACCGTTGGTACGAAATAGATGAGCGGCCTTGAATGGGAAAGTCAGCGAGTATTCCTGGCAGTGTTGCGCAGTGGCAGCCTGTCAGGCGCCTCCAGATTGCTGGGCATTGCGCAGGCAACGGCTCGTCGACGCCTGGAAAGCCTTGAAGCGGGTCTGGGGGTGAAGCTGTTCACCCGAACCTGCGCTGGCCTGGTGCCTACTGCTTCGGCACGTGGGCTTGTTCACCATGTCGAATCCATGGCGATGGCTGCCGAGGCGTTCAATCGCATGGCCAGTGCTGAAACGGACGTATCGTGCGGCACTGTCAGGCTCACTAGCAGCGCCTTTTTGGGCGTTGAGGTACTACCCGGTTTGCTGCGCGAGTTTCATTACAGGCACTCAACGTTGAAGCTCGAAATCAGTATCAACGATTCGCTGGAGAACCTTGCCCGACAGGAGTCAGACATCGCTGTGCGGCTCGTGCGGCCCAGAGAAGCCGAAGTCGTCGTGCGACGTGCTGGTGCTCTGCGAGTCGGCCTCTACGCAAGTGCCCAATGCCTTGAACGCTATGGCGAACCTGCAAGTCTCGAGGCCGTGCGTCGTGCGCCGCTGATTGGCCCCGACCGACGCTCCGCCGACAGGCGTCGGCTGATCGAGGCGGGACTGTGTGAGGCAGACCAGCCGTTCTCTATTGCCACCGACAACCACCTTGCTCAACTCGCTGCGCTGAGAAACGGCCTTGGGTTTGGCTTATGTCCAGCCACCGTCGCAGCGACCTATGGACTGATCCGGGTTTTGCCTGACAGCTTCGGCTTCGACGTTGATGTTTGGATTGCCATGCACAATGACCTGCGCAACGTCGGGCGGATTGCCAAAACATTTGAAGCCCTGAGTGAGGCGCTGTCGCTTTACCTGGACGAAAGCGCTTAGCCGAGAACGGACAGGAGATGGCATTCGAAGCGGGCGGCTTTCGGCCCAGAGTGTGTAAAAACGCCGACCAAAAATCGAAGTGCGCGCTCCTATGTCAATCTAGAAAAGCGCGTGGGGTCAACAGACCTGAAATTTACATAGGCTCGCAATTTTTTGGTCGTTTTTAACCAGTCGAGCCCTCGTGAGAGTTTTTACACAGTCTGGGCCGATAGGGGCCTGTAGCTCGCATTGACAGAAAACCAGGTCAAGATTCAGTCCTTGCGGCGAGCCACTCGCTTCGCGTCATCTCCCATACTTCAACCTGCATGGCCCCGGAGACGAAACGTCCTTCCCGTGTCTCGATCATGCGCATGCCTTCATGTTGGGACACCTTGCGCGAAGCGTGGTTGGCGACGGCCTTGGGCACCTGCATGACCGGGCGCAATAATGTTTCGAACCAGTAGGCGTTGATGACCTTGCAGGCTTCGCGCATGTAGCCGTTCCCCTGATACTGCGGGGCGAGCCAGAAGCCTCTGTGGTTGCCAGGCTGGTCATACAGGCTGATGCTACCGATGCTGCGCTCAGGTTGAGCGAGCGTGCGAATCATCCAGTGCCACTCTCGTCCCGCGGCCATGGCGGGTAGAGCCATATCGCGCACGTAAACCAGCCCGCCATCCTGCGGATATGGCCATGGGACGCGGCTGTCCAGATATCGGACGACCTCCCATTGGGGGAACAACTGCTGCACCGCCGCCGCATCAGTCAGTTGAAGCGGCGTGAGGATCAGGCGGCTGGTGTAAAGTGTGGGGGGGCAATCCATGGCATGAAATCCTTCGCGAGCACTGTGGCGGGTGTGATCGGTACTTTCTCAGACCATTAGCTGGAGTGTCGAGTGTCTGTGCCAGCAACTGGGATTGTTCTCGGAAGCGCTCGTTGCCATCGACGGCAGCAAGTTCAAGGCGGTCAACAATCGGGATCGGAACTTCACCAGCGCCAAGCTTAAGCGGCGAATGGAGGAAATTGAGTCCAGTATCAATCGCTATCTGACAGCACTCGATACCGCAGACCGTCGCGAGCCTTCCGTTGCCCAGGTCTAAGCCGAACGGCTCCATGACAAGATCGCGGCCTTAAAAGCCAAGATGCAGGAACTCAAGGAAATCGAGGTACAGCTAAACCAAACACCGGATAAACAGATCTCGCTAACCGATCCTGATGCTCGATCAATGAAAACGCGCGGAACCGGAATGGTCGGCTACAACGTTCAAACGGCGGTCGATGCGAAGCACCACCTGATAGTTGCGCACGAAGTAACGAATGATGGTGTTGATCGAGACCAACTGAGTTCTATGGCCATGCATGCCCGAGCGGCCATGGGTGTCGAAGAACTGTCGGCAGTCGCAGACAGAGGGTATTTCAAGGGTGAAGAAATTCTCGCGTGCCATGAGGCTGGAGTCACCGTTTTCGTACCCAAGACGGTGACCTCGGGAGCGACAGCGGCTGGCCGTTTCGGCAAAGATGATTTCATCTATGACGCATCAACGAACGAGTATCGATGCCCTGCTGGGCAAAGCTTGATCTGGCGTTTTTCACACGTTGAGAAAGGGCTGAAGTTCCATCGTTACTGGAGCTCACACTGTAAGAGTTGCACGTTGAAGCAGCAGTGCACGCCCAGTTCTGAGCGGCGAGTTAGCCGCTGGGAGCATGAATCAGTACTCGAGGCGATGCAAAGTCGCCTTGATCAAGCGCCAGAAATGATGCGCATCCGGCGCCAAACGGTTGAGCATCCCTTCGGCACATTGAAGTCCTGGATGGGCGCCACGCATTTCCTTACCAGAACCCTAGGCCGAGTGAGTACCGAGATGAGCCTGCATGTGCTCGCCTATAACCTCAAACGCGTGTTGCGGCTGTTGGGCAGCGATGCCTTGATGGCGGCGATGAAGGCCTGAGGCCTTTTTAGCGGCCTGATAGTGCATCTGGCATGTGCTCCGGGGGCTAAAACCCCAAGCAAAACCAGTAACACCAATTTGGCTTGGTTGAGGCCCTACAAGTCTTCAGTGCAGTGAAGAGCTACCGATTACTGCACCACAGCCATTGCGTTTTTACACACTCTGGGCCAAAAGCGGACGGTCAAGCGTCTCTTTGAAGCAGGAGAAGAGATGTAGCACCGTGAGAAAATCAGTTGCTGCCCTTCTTGAGTTGCCGTTGCCTCTGCAGCTCTCTCTTCAACCAGGTGCTGGCCGGTTCCACGACATCTGAACATCGCACCTCATAGGCGCGGCCACTCATACTGCTTTTAGTGGCAGCAAGCTCGATGAAGTCTTCTGCGCTGTGCACCTTGTTCTTGTCTTCGAGAAAATCCAGCTTCTTCTGCAGATGCGCCCGAGCCCGGGGACCTGGGTATTGGTTTCCGTTGCGCACAAACTGACACTCACTGTGCTCGACAAAATCCAGCAAGCCTTTTATCTCTTGAGTGACTTGAGGTGTGGGCAGAACTTGCCCTTCAGTGACGATGGCGAAAAGGCTGATACCCGCGGCCATTATCCATCGGCTGATCAACAGAGCCGTGCCCCTCATCCACATGTGCATGATCAATCCCGGTGCTGAAAGTCAGCTATAACATCTTCTCCAGCCCAATCGCGCTGCTCAGCCACGAATTGAAGCGTCGCCACCAACTCCCTGGCTCCGTGGTCAATGTATGCGGTTTGCCGTTGTCCTCGGTAACCCAGACCAACTGGTTCTTTTCCAGCAGGACATGATAGCTGAGGGGCGGTGACATACCTTCCAGGGCCAGTTCGCGCACCCGTCCGGCAAGTTGCGGATTATCCACCAACACCCCGACTTCGGTGTTCCACAGTATTGAGCGCGAGTCGAAATTGAACGAGCCGATGAACGCTTTCTGCTGGTCGAAAATCATCGCCTTGGTATGCAGGCTGGAGTCGGAACTATTGGAGGATCCGCTGTGGAACAGGCGCGGTCCGCTGTCGCTGTTGCCATTGTCGCCGGACTGGCGGCGCAATTCGAACAACTGCACACCATGCTTGAGCAAGGTTTTGCGATAAGGCGCGTAACCACCGTGTGCAGCGGGTACATCGGTGGCTTCCAGTGAGTTGGTCAGCAAGCTGATCGACACGCCGGCGTCGGCACGACTGGTCAAGTACACCACCCCGGGTTGGCCAGGCACCATGTAGGCTGAAACCATGATCAGTTCCTTGGTGACCCCGTTCAGCTCGGGTGCCAACTGAGTAGTCAAAAGCAAATACGGGGGTGGTTCGCCTTCCGACAAGACCTTACTCGGTGCATCCCACATCGCAATGTTCCAGGCCCAGATCAGTTCCCTGCGCCAGACATGCAGGCGAGGGTGGGTGGTGTAGCTCATCAATTGTTGGTAGAGCGCGTGATTCTGGATGCGCGTTTCCTCCAGGGATTCGTCCAGCCGGGTCCGCGTATTCTTAAGGTCCTTGGTTGTCGGCATGGTCCAGAGGAACTGCTCGATCGGCTTGCTCAGGGCACTGTTCCAGTACTGGTCAAAACTATGTCCCAGTTGTTCTGCAACCGGGCCGACACTGAGCATGTCGATGTCGGTGAAATTCTTGTTGGGTTCGGCATCGAAATACTCGTCCCCCAGGTTGCGCCCCCCGACGATGGCCACGCTGTTGTCCACCACCCACAATTTGTTGTGCATGCGCCGGTGTTGTTGCGACAGGTTGAACAGCCGGCCCATCGTTCGCGTCACAACGGTGCTGCGGCCCAGGTGCAGCGGATTGAATACCCGGATCTGAATCTTGGGGTGCGCAGCCAGCGACGCGATAATTCGGTCCAGGTCATCGCTGGTGGTGTCATCGAGCAGTATCCGCACGCGGACTCCGCGGTCGGCGGCGTCGAGCAGTTCGCTCACCAGTATCCGCGTGCTGATGCCGTCGTGAACGATGTAGTACTGCAAATCGAGGCTGCGTTGAGCGTTGCGAATCAGTTCGGCGCGGGCGCTGAACGCTTCAGCGCTATCGGATAGCAAGCGAAAGCCCGACTGGCCTTGATGCGGGGCTGCCTGGGCCTGGATAGACCGCCCGAATGGCGAGTCGCTTGCAGGCAAGGCTTGACTGGGTATGTGAGGGGCGTTGGGGGTCGTACAGCCACCAAACAGCAAGGTGAGCAACAGCAGAGCAAGCAGGGGCTGTTTGATTCCCACGGAGCGTACTCCGAGTAATGCGATCAGGGATGCCGGGTCCCGAAGAATGGTCGGTTGGTGCCACCAGCACTGCGGTGGTTTCGACCTTGCGGACTGTTTCTTCGATCTGCGGATTTGTTTTTGCAGAGTAGTTCATCCCGGTGGCAATTGCGGTGTTTGCATGACGCGCAAAAGAGGGTGTCGCCAGCAATCGACAAGAAAAAAATCAACTGCCAAAGCTTATGAAAATGACAGAGCGACGCATTTTCATGGCAGCGCAGACACAGGTGTCCAGCGCGCAGGTTTAGTCAGGGAGAGCTGGTGAACCGCGAGAGAATCAGGTGCTAACTAAATTGCGAGTTTCTGCGCAGCTGCGCCGGACTCACACCCAGGCGTTGCCTGAACAGGGTCGCCATGTGCGCCTGGGAGTTGAAACCGCAACGGTAGGCGATTTCCGTCAGCGTGGCGGTCGAGTCGCGCATCAGGGCGCGGGCTTTGGCGAGACGTCGGTCGATCAGGTAACTGTGCGGGCTCTTGCCGGTGGCACGTTTGAATGCCCGCATGAAGTAGCCTTCGGACAAGCCCAGCAATTGCGCCATTGCCTGAACTCCCAGCGGGCCATCGAGGCCAGCGTCAATGAACTCATCGAGCAAACGCAGGCGGTTGCCGGTTATCGCGTCAGCGCTCGGGGTTGCGCATTTGGTGTTAGCCGTCGTCCTTTGCGCCAAGGCGAGCGCCCAGGCCTCCCAGTCATCCTCCACGGATGCCCGCAACAAGGCGCTGCGCAGTCGCAGGGCGAGGTTCGTGGCTTGCGGGTCGATGCGGTTGTTGAAGGCACGGTCGCCCGCCAGCGCGATACCGTCAGTGCGCAGCACTCGCAGGTACTCGCCGCCCCTTGGGGATTCGGATAAAACGTCACACCCGGCAGGTACAAACGCCAGGCCGTTAGGCACGGCATTGAAGGGCAGTACCCGGTCGCTGCCGATTGCGTGCACGCCTCGCTGGCTGTCGTAGGCAAAGCCAATCGCCGATTGAGGCGCGACATAGCGGGTCGCGTAGGCGCAGCCGGGGAGCAATTCGATCAGCCACGGCCCGACTTCGACACGGCGGACCGGTTCAGGCGGTGGGGGTGACGGTTGGCGGTTTCGATGGCTCATGAAAACCATACTAATCAACCGCGGGTAGAAAAGGCAGGTCAGTTTTCTGAAAGCCGGTAGAGGGCGGCGTATCTACACTGGGCAAAACCTCAGGGGAGCAACTCATGCACAGACTGACTCGCGACGACATCGAACAAGCGGCCCAACGTGTTTATCAGGTCATGCCTGCCACTGCCCAATACCCTTGGCCCTTGCTGGCGCAACGGTTGGGTTGCACGGTGTGGGTCAAGCATGAAAACCACACGCCGACCGGTGCGTTCAAGGTGCGCGGTGGCATTACCTTCATGCATTGGCTTAAACGCGAGCATCCCGATGTGCAGGGCATCGTCAGCGCCACCCGAGGCAATCATGGACAAAGCCTGGCACTGGCGGCAGGTGCGGTGGGATTGCGCGCCTTGATCGTCGTGCCGCAAGGCAATTCACTGGAAAAGAACAACGCCATGCGCGGCTTCGGCGGCGAAGTGGTGGAGTATGGCCGCGATTTCGATGAAGCCCGTGAAGAGGCTGCACGCCTGGCGCAAGCCCAAGGCCTGTACCTGGTGCCGCCGTTCCATCCTGAGCTGGTCAAAGGCGTGGCCACCTATGCGCTGGAGCTGTTCAAGGCTGCGCCGGACCTGGATAGCGTCTACGTGCCGATCGGCTGTGGTTCGGGGATTTGCGCAGTGATCGCCGCCCGTGATGCGCTGGGTTTGAAGACTGAAGTGGTGGGCGTGGTGTCCAGCGAAGCTGCCGCCGCGAAGTTATCGTTCGACACGGGAGCAATATGCGAAACCGCCTCGGCCGATACCTTTGCCGACGGCCTGGCGGTGCGCAAACCCATTGCTGAAGCCTTTGCTGTTTACGCCCAAGGCGCGGCGCGGATCGTGTCGGTCAATGATCAGCAGATTGCCGAGGCCATGCGGGTGTATTACACCGACACCCACAACCTCGCCGAAGGGGCGGGCGCAGCGGCCCTGGCGGCGCTCATGCAGGAGCGTGAATCGATGCAGGGAAAACGGGTCGGCGTGATTCTGTCCGGCGCCAACGTCGACCAATCGGTGTTTGCGAACGTGATTGGGTAAAACAGTGCCTGGGCAAGTGTATCGCTGTGTATCCGCAGCCCTTGTTCGGAGACTGGCTTACAAATGCCCTGCAAGCCGATACATCCTGGATACACGGTTGCAGTCAAATAGCCCTGCCTTAGCGAGAAAGCAGATGCGCCTCGCACCACGGCTTATCGCCCTTAGTGGCAATGACCTTAGCGGCCTGGCCGCACACAGTATCCGGAGAATCACCATGTCCCGTATGTCGAACAAATCCCGTATTGGCCTGATCGCTGTTGCACTGGCCGGCAGCATGAATCTGGCATCGACCGCATTCGCTGCAGACGCTCTGCCTCAGGGGTATCAGCTGGCCTCGGCGGAAAAAACCAGTGAAGGCAAATGTGGTGAAGGCAAATGCGGTGCCGACGAAGCTGGCGCGAAAGTGACCAAGGCTGGCGAAGGCAAGTGTGGTGAAGGCAAATGCGGCGACGCCTCGTTCGCCCGTACCGACACCGATCACGATGGCCGCGTTTCGCTCAAGGAACTGCTGACCGTAGCCCCGCAAGGTGGTGAAGAATTCAAGGCGATGGACACCAACAACGACGGTTTCCTCTCCGAAGGCGAGGTCTACAAGTTCCGCACCAATCAATACACCTCCAACGGCAAGAAAGTACCGACCGAACTGTTCACCAAGATGAGCAAGGCCCAAGGCTGATCACTCGACACAGCTGTAAAAAAACCTCCCCGGGTTTGTGCCCGGGGAGGTTTTTTTATGCCTGGTGAAGTGCCAAGTCAGACGAACGCGCTTCGATAGGCAAACAGCCCGGGCAAGCCGCCAGTCATGACAAACAACAGGTTACTGCCCTGCGGGAATTCACCTCGGCGAATAGCGGCCAGCAGTCCGGCGAACGCCTTACCGCCGTAAACGGGATCGGTGAGCAAGCCTTCTTTGGACGCCAGCAGGCGCACAGCTTCAAGCATCGCTTCGGTGGGTGCGCCGTAGGCGTCGCCACGGTGGCTGCCGTCGACGTTGATGGCGCTTTCAACCAGCGCGGCGGCGGGATCGAGCAGGTGCAAGGTCTGCCGGGTTTTTTCAAGCGTCGTGGCCAGCGCTTGTTGTTCGTCTGCCAATACCGAGTAACCGGTAATCTGCGTTGCCGAGCGGGCGAGCGTCATGCCAGCCAGCAAGCCCGAGTGGGTTCCGGCACTGCCATTGGGCACGATGATCCGTTCGAACCGCAGGTCCAGTGCGTCAGCCTGATGCAGGATCTCGGCTGCGCATGCGGCGTAACCCAGGGCGCCCCGGGGACTGGACCCGCCCAATGGCATGACAAAGGGCTTTTTCCCCAATTCCCTGAGCTTTGTCACCAACTCGGCGGCGTAGGCATCCGCGGTCACGCCCCGCGCCAGTCGGTGCACGCTGGCGCCAAACAGATCGTCCAGCAGAACATTGCCGTTGTGGCAGAAATCGTTATCGGTGCGCACGGCTGACGGCGTCAGAATCAGTTCGCATGCCAGGCCATGGCGTGCGGCGACCGCGGCGGTCAGCCGCGCATGATTGGATTGAAAACCACCCCAGGTCACCAGCGTATCGGCGTTTTCGGCCAGGGCTTGCCCCAGTAGAAACTCCAGTTTGCGCAACTTGTTGCCGCCACCGCCGAGGCCGGTGAGGTCGTCGCGTTTGACGTAGACGTTGCACCCATTGAGTTCGGGCAACTGGCTCAGGCGGGTCAGTTTCTGGATCGGTGTCGGGCCTTCGAGCAAAGTCACCCGTGGGTAGGCAGCCAGCGCGGCATCAAGATGATTCAAGTCGTGGGGCATGGAGTTTCGCTCGTGGAGGGAAAGAACGCAGTGCATCGGCCACTGTAAAAAAGCCCGAGGGTGAAGATATAGGGTGGTTGCGGAATTACTGTTGATACACGGTGTAACTAACGGAGCGCGTGTCTGCCTTATCTTTAATAAAGATAACGGCTACCTGTTTAATTCGTTTATTGAGATATCTTGCGCGCGCGTACAGTCGGCCCAACTGAAGAAAGAGGGCCAGACGATGAACACTGTGAAGTCAATCACGACCGGTATCGCGTCACCACCCGCCAGCGTCTGGCGCGGAACGGTGGCCGGTTTTTCGGCCAGCCTCGTGGGGATCGGCCTGGCGCGATTTGCCTACACGCCGTTGCTGCCAGCGCTGGTCGGGGCGCATTGGTTCGACGCTTCCCGGGCGGCCTACCTGGGGGCGGCGAACCTTGCCGGCTACCTGGCGGGAGCGATTTTCGGCCGCTCACTGGCGGCGAAAACCTCAACCCGATTCACCCTGCGGGCGATGATGCTACTGGCAAGCATCGCGTTTTTTGCCTGCGCCTGGCCGGTGTCTTTCGCCTGGTTTTTTGCCTGGCGTTTTCTTTCGGGCGTTGCCGGCGGGGCCTTGATGGTCCTCGCCGCGCCAACGGTCCTGGCCCACGTTCCGCCATCCCGCCGAGGCCTGGCCGGTGGCCTGATCTTCATGGGCGTAGGCGTCGGAATCGCGGCTTCGGGGACGCTGGTGCCATTGTTGTTGCAGCAGGGTCTTGAACAGACCTGGCTCGGCCTCGGCCTGATCTCCCTGTTGCTGACAGTGCTGGCCTGGTGGGGATGGCCGACCGCGGATGCCCCGGTCAGCGGCACCTCACATCCGCGTCACTTTGCCGCTAACGGCACGCTCAAGGCGCTGTATGCCGAATACGCACTCAACGCTGCCGGTTGGGTGCCGCACATGATTTTCCTGGTGGATTTCGTCGCTCGCGGCCTGGGCCAGGGGCTGCAAACCGGTGCGCAATACTGGGTGCTGTTCGGCATCGGCGCGACTGTCGGGCCGTTGTTGGCCGGGCTGCTGGCGGATCGGGTCGGCTTCGGTCGCGCATTGCGAGTGTCGTTCATCATCGAGGCCGTTTGCGTCGCAGTCCCGGCTTTCGGGGTTGGCAGTGTCTGGCTGATGGCTTCCAGTGTCATCGTCGGCGCCTTTGTCACCGGAACCGTGCCGTTGGTACTGGGCCGCGTGCATGAAATTCTCGCCCATCATCCGGCTCGACAGACGTCAGCCTGGCAAACCGCCACGGTCGGATTTGCGCTGTTCCAGGCCGTCGCCGCTTATGGCCTGTCGTTCCTGTTTTCCTCCAGTGGCGGCAATTACAGTCTGCTGTTTCTCATCGGCACGTCGGCCATGTTGCTGGCCTTCGTGATCGATGTGCTGGCGGCTTTCCAGCGTCCGACAGCGGAGCCTCTGGTGAAATGAATTATGCCGAGCGCAATCGACTTTATTGGCGTCGCAATCTTGCCGTTTGTGTGTTCGGTTCGTTCACCACGCTGGTGAGCCTGAGCATGCTGTTGCCGTTCCTGCCGCTCTATGTGCAACAACTGGGCGTGACCAGCCAGGCCGATGTGGTGCAATGGTCCGCCGTGGCGTTCGGCGCAACGTTCTTTGGCACGGCGATTACCGCGCCGCTGTGGGGGCGGCTGGCCGATCGTTTCGGGCGCAAGCCAATGCTGGTGCGAGCGGCCATCGGCATGGCCATCGTTATGTCGCTGATCGGGCTGGCGCGGGACGTCACCGATCTGGTGGTACTGCGACTGGTCGCCGGGCTGATCGGCGGCTATGCGTCAGCCTCTATTGTCATGATCGGTTCCCAGGTGCCGAGGGAAAAGGCCGGTTGGGCCTTGGGCGTGCTGTCGACAGGGGCGTTGTCCGGTAATTTGATCGGGCCGCTGGTGGGCGGATTCCTGCCGCAATGGGTAGGCATTCGCGGCACGTTTTTCGTCGGTGGCGCGATGATTGCGCTGGCGGCGGTCACCACCATCGCGCTCATCCGCGAGGACTTCAATCGGGCTCGGGATGGTGCTCGACGAGTCGACAACAATCAGGCACCGGATGAACGTTCCCGATGGCCTGTCATCGGCGCACTGTTGCTGACCGCGATGATGGTGTTGCTGGCCAACATGTCGATCGAGCCGATCATCACCGTTTACATTGGTCACCTTGGCGTCGCCCTGGATGAGCAGGCGCGGATTGCTGGTGTGGTGATGGCCTGTTCGGCGCTGGGCAGTATCTTGACCGCCGCCAGGCTGGGGGCACTGGCCGACCGGGTCGGCAGCTGGAATGTGATCATTGGCTGCTTGCTGCTGACTGGCCTGCTGATGGTCCCTCAAGCGTACGTCACGCAATGGTGGCAACTGGCGGTGTTACGGGGGCTCATGGGCATGAGCATTGCCGGGCTGCTGCCGGCCATTGCCAAGCTGATCCGCCATTCGGTGGCGGAACACAACACCGGCAAAATTCTCGGGTACCTGCAATCGGCGCAGTTTTCCGGGCAGGTGATCGGGCCATTGATCGGTGGCCAGATCGGCGCGCATTTTGGCTTGCACCAGGTGTTTTTGCTGACCGCCGCGCTGCTGGTGTTGTGCGCCGCCGTCAACGGCTGGGTGAAAACCCGTTTGACTGCGATGCCCGGTTTTATAGCGCGGGAGTGACGCCCTCTACATGCACGCTTTGCAGAAAGGTCGCCAGCGCACTGGAAAAATAGCCGTCGATGCGCCGCACGAACACTGTCTCCACGTGAGCCAGTTCCGCGGGCAGTTCATGCACCGTCACCAACCCCGCGCGCGCCGCGTCGGCGATGACGCCTCTGGGCAAGAGCGTGATGCCGACGCCGGCGGAAACGCAGGCAATGATGGCTTCGATCGAGCCGAATTCCAGCGGCTCGGGCGCCAGCACGCCGAGCTGGGTCAGCAGCGTGTCCAGGCGTTGCCGATAGGAGCAGCCAAGGCGAAATACCACGGTCTTGAGGTTCTCGACCAAGGCGACATCGTCGATGCGCAGCATCGTTGGTGAAGTGATCAGCACCAGTTCTTCGCGAAAGGCGACTTCAGTGTGCAGTTCCGGGTGATTGACTGGCCCGACCACGAACGCCCCCTCCAGCTTACAGTCGAGGACGTCCTGGATCAGGCTGCACGTGGTGCCGGTGCGCACCACCGGGCGGACCTCGGGATAGGCCTTGGCGAACCGGGCGATCAGCTGTGGCAAACGCAGTGCGAGGGTGGTTTCCAGCGTGCCGATTTCCATCACGCCTTTGGGATGGCCGTCATCGCGGGCAGCGCTGGAGGCGTCGGTCAGCAATTTCGATAAGCGCGCGGCAAAAGGCAGGATGCGGCGGCCGGCGGGCGTCACCTGCACGCCTTTGGCGCTGCGCTGGAACAACGCAACCCCGAGCTCGTCTTCCAGCGAGCGAATCCTCGAAGAAACATTCGACTGCACGGTGTTCAGTTCGGAGGCGGCCTTGTTCATGCTGCCGTGGCGCGCCACCGCGTCCACCACCTTGAGATCCGCTACATCCATCGACATCACCTATCTCAAAAAGTAATAGCCATTGCTATGGCTAACGCTACAAGGAGATTAGAGACGAGGTCCATGGAAGACAAGTGAAACGACCCTTTAGATTCACCAAAAACGATCAACGGAATCATTAATGATCATTTTACATGATCACCTGCCAGGCATAGGTTGAAGGGGCACAGATACCGCAGCCAGTGGCGGATCGAGTCTGAATCTGAGGCTGTGGAACAACAATAACGCAACCACTGCTACACGGAGTCAACGTGAATCATGCAACCGAGTCAGCCAGAATTCGCAACCACCCCCGGTACAAGGATTTGGTCTCACGGCAGCGACGGTTCGTCACCTGCCTGACCGCCGCAACCCTTGTCCCGTACTTCACGTTCATCCTCGTCGCCGCTTTCGCACCCCAACTATTAGCGACGAAGGTTTCCGCCACCAGCATCATCAGCATCGGTTGGCCTTTGGGCGCGGTGTTCATCGTTGGGGCCTGGTTGTTTACCGGGCTCTATATTCATCGTGCCAACGGTGAATTCGATGACCTGACTGCAGAAATCCGCGCGGGGGCCATCGTATGAAACGCCTGCTTGTGAACCTCATCCTTCCGGTTCTGTTGTGCGTATTCGCCGCGCGCGCCATGGCCGGCGAAGTCATCCAGAACGTCGAAAAACAACCGATCAACATCACGGCGATCAGCATGTTCCTGGTCTTCGTCGTGACGACCCTGGGCATCACCTATTGGGCCGCGTCCAAGACCAAATCCATGGACGATTTCTACACCGCCGGCGGTGGTATCAGCGGTTTCCAGAATGGCCTGGCACTGGCCGGTGACTACATGTCGGCGGCGGCGTTGCTGGGGGTCACCAGCATGATCTTCTTCAACGGCTTCGACGGTGTGCTGTATTCGATCAGCTTCTTTGTCGCCTGGCCACTGTTGTTGTTTCTGTTCGCCGAGCGCATCCGCAATCTGGGGCGTATCACCATTTCCGACATCGCCTCGTTTCGTCTCGACCAAAACCGCATCCGCACTCTGACCGCTTTCGGCTCGCTGACGGTGGTGTGCTTTTATCTGGTGGTGCAGATGGTGGGGGCAGGGCAGCTGATTCAGCTGTTGTTCGGCCTGCCTTACAACTATGCAGTGATTGCCGTCGGCCTGTTGATGGCGGTGTATGTGACGTTTGGTGGCATGGTTGCGACGACCTGGGTGCAGATCATCAAGGCCGGGTTGTTGCTGGTAGGCGGCACGCTGTTGGCCTTTCTGGCGCTGAGCAAGTTCGGCTTTTCCTTCGATCTGCTGTTCGAAAAAGCCGTGGCCGCGCACCACGATGGCGAACGGATTCTGCTGCCGAGCAAACTGGTGGCCGATCCGCTGTCGTTGATTTCGCTGGCATTGGGATTGGTGTTCGGCACGGCCGGGCTGCCGCACATCCTCATGCGCTTCTTTACCGTGCCGGACGCCAAGCAGGCGCGCAAATCGGTGTTCGTCGCCACGGGGTTCATTGGCTTTTTCTACCTGATTGTCGCGGTGCTGGGGTTGGCTGCCATTGTCATCGTCGGACAGGATCCGGCCTTCTACGAAGGCGGCAATCTGGCGGGTAAATTGATCGGCGGCGGCAACATGCCGGTGATGCACCTGGCCAAAGCCGTGGGTGGCGATCTGTTGCTTGGCTTCATTTCCGCCGTGGCGTTCGCAACGATTCTGGCGGTGGTGTCCGGGCTGACCATGGCGGGCACATCGGCGATTTCCCATGACCTGTATGTGATGGTGGTCCGCAAGGGCAAAGCCGATGCCAGCGACGAGCGTCGCGTGTCGCGTATCGCTTCGGTGGGCATCGGTATCGTCGCGGTGGTGCTGGGGATTCTGTTCAAGGACCAGAACATCGCGTTCCTCGTGGCGCTGACGTTTGGCGTGGCCGCGTCGGTCAACTTCCCGATTCTGGTGCTCTCTATGTACTGGAAAGGACTGACTACCCGCGGTGCGCTGATCGGCGGGGTCGCTGGTTTGGTGAGCGCGGTCGGGCTGGTCGTGCTCTCGCCGGCGGTGTGGGTCAAGGTGCTGGGCAATGCCGAAGCGATCTTTCCCTACGACTACCCGGCGATCATCTCGATGAACGTGGCGTTCCTGTTCACCTGGCTGGGCTCCATTACCGACCGCAGTCACGGTGCAGTGCTTGAGCGCGAGCGTTTCGACGACCAGTTGATCCGTGCCCAGACCGGGCTCGGGGCCGCCCAGGCGGTCAATCACTGAGATCGTCGCGGCGACTTTTCCCTTCCTGATTTGCGACCTCTGCAAAAGGAGTCAGCCATGCAACTTAGAGACAATGGCTTGAGATTTTCACCCATCACCGTGGCCTTGCACTGGGTCGTGGCGTTTTCCCTGCTGGCGATCTTCGGCCTGCAACTGTTGATCAATATCGCCGCCAGCGAAGCCCTGCAACTGCAACTCGGCAGGCTGCAAAACCTGGTGGGCCTGGTGCTGTTCCTCGTCTCGATCTATCGATTCTGGGCGCGGATCACTTCGTACCATCCACTGCCGGTGGGCACACCGAATCCTATCGAAGTGATCATCAGTCGCTCGGTGGCGGTGTCGCTCGCCCTGGCGATGGTGCTGCTGCCGATTGCGGTCTGGGCGTCACGATGCGCAGCCGGTGAAGTGGTGGAATTGCCGGCTGGGTGGTGGATTCCGAGCATCCTGCCGGTCAATGAGTCACTCAAGCATGTGGTCGATGTGCTGTTCAATATCGGTGCCTCGGCGTTCCTCGCCGGGCTGGCGCTGCACATTTTCGGCGCGGTCAAAAATCACTTTCTCCTGAAGAACAACACGCTCAAGCGGATGCTGGGCAAACATGTGGAGCTGTGAGTCATGAACCAGGACAGACTTGATTTTGCCGGTAACGCCATTACCCGGCTCTGCGGCGTTCAGTACCCGATCTTCCTCGGCGGCATGGCGGCCATTTCCGGGCCGCAACTGGTAGCTGCCGTGGCCAATGCGGGAGGCATGGGGGTCCTTGGCGGCTTGCGTCTGCCGCCACTGACCTTGCGTCGCTGGATACAGGAAACCCGTGCCCTGACTGACCAACCTTTCGGCGTGAACCTGGTGCCGCAATTCGGTGGCCCGGATGTGTTCGAAGCGCAGTTCCAGGTGATCCTCCAGGAAAAGCCCAAACTGTTGTCGCTGTTTTATGCCGAGAAGTATGCCGCCGACATGATCCCCCGGGCCAAGGACGCCGGGCTGATCGTGATGGTGCAAGCGGGGTCGGTGGAACTGGCCAACATCGCCATTGCCCAGGGTGCGGACATCATCATCGCCCAGGGCAGTGAGAGTGGCGGGCATCTCAATCGCGGCACGATCGGCATCATGCCGTTGTTGACCTCGATCCTTGCGGTTTGCGAAGGCCGGCCGGTTCTGGCGGCGGGCGGCATCGCCCAGGGTGACGATGTCCGGGCGCTGATGTCGCTGGGTGCAAGCGGGGTGGTGGTGGGCACCGCGTTCATCGCCACCGATGAATCCAATGCCCATCCGCTGTACAAACAGAAAATCGTCGAGGCGACCACGGACGACACCGAGTACCGTACCGGTTACTCATTTGGCTGGACCTACGGCACACCCCATCGAGTGATTCCCAATCGGGATAAATGGAACCTGTTGCGTTTCATCGGCGGCGGCGCCCGGGCCATCGACAAGCCAAGGATGGCCGAGAAGCTTTCGCTGTATGCAGGGCAGGGCGTGGGCAAGATCCACAGCGTTGTGCCGGCGGCGGAGCGCGTGGCGGAGTTGGCACGGGGTTTGGAGCGGCTACCGGTCGCCGAGCTTGCCGTCACCGACCATGCCGCCACCGGGCGGTTCTTGCAGGAGCCGAGAAGGACACTCGGCTGGCAGTAGCAGATTCAACATCACCGCTGACTGACGCAAAGCCTTCGCGAGCAGGCTCGCTCCTACACTGGATTTTTGCCAGGCACAAAATTTGTGTGCAGCGCAGATCCCCTGTGGGAGCCAGCCTGCTGGCGATGACGATGGCAAATCCAACATCACCGTTGACTGACCCCGCGCTATCGCGAGCAGGCTCGCTCCTACAGGTTTTGATTCACGCCACCGCCGGCCGGGCGATCTGTTGTTGTGCCAAGCCGATGAAGGCACTCATCGCCGAGGTGATCATCGTGTCGTTACGGCGAATGAACACCGTGGAGACATTGGCGAATTCCGCTGGCAGTGTGTGGCAGCGGATCGCATGGCGCACGCTGCAATTTTCTGCGATGGACTTGGGCAACAGGGTTACGCCCATTCCCGCGGCGACGCACGACAGGATGCCGTCGAGCGTACCCAGTTCCATGATCTGGTTCGGCACCAGGCCGACCTGATAAAACCAGTTCTCCAGCGTCGAGCGATAGAAGCACCCGGTGCGAAACACCAGCACGGTTTGCTGAGGCATTTTTTCGATGAGGGCGGGCAGGGTTTCAAACTGATTGCTGCTGACCAGCACCAGTTCTTCGGTGAACACCTCTTCCTGGGCCAGCGCCGAATTCTGATGAAAGCCGCCGACAAACGCGCCATCGAGCCGATGCGCTTCGATCGCCTTGATCAACTCCACCGTGGTGCCCGTCAGCAGCGATAACTGCACGTCGGGAAACTGTTCGCGGTACTTGGTCAACACTTGCGGCAAGCGGATGGCCGCGGTGGTCTCCATCGAGCCCAACCGTAGCAAGCCTGTCGGGCTGCCGGTGTCCATCAATGCGCTGCGGCTTTCCTCGGTCAGTTGCAGAATGCGGCGGGCGTAACCCAGGAAAGTTTCGCCCGCCGAGGTCAGCACCACGCCGGACTTCTTGCGGATGAACAGCTCGCGATTGAGCTCTGCTTCCAGCTCTTTGACGCGCATGGTGACATTGGATTGCACCGTATTCACCTGCACAGCCGCGGCGGTGAAACTCCCCAGTTCAGCCACGGCGCAGAAAATCTTCAGTTGGCGCATTTCCATGATCGTTACCACCCATCATATAAAGTGATTGTGGACATATTTAATGATCACTTTACGAGCATTTCAGCGAATTAGTAAAGTGCTCGAAACGTTATGAAACGAGCGCAGTCCGCCGATGAAACTGACTTCAAACATTGAACATGTCTTCGCAGGAGGCTTGGCTGTCTTGCAGCCCGAAGGCCAGCAAACCGGCATCTACAAGCAACGCCGTGAAGGGCCAGTGCGTGTAGAGAGACAAGGGATTGTCGGCGATCAGCATGGTGACAGCCGCGTGCACGGCGGTCCGGAAAAAGCCGTTCATCAGTATGCGGCGCAACACTATGCGCGCTTGGCTGAAGCTTTCCCTGGCAGTGCCTCTGAGTTGAAGGCGGGCAGTCTCGGGGAAAACCTCTCTGCACTCGGGCTGTGTGAGGTCAGCGTGCACATCGGAGATGTGTTCCAGGTCGGCAGCGCGGTGTTGCAGGTGTCGCAACCGCGCAGCCCTTGTTGGAAGATCAATCACCGGTTTGATGCTGAGCACATGTCGATGTTTGTCGCCAGGGAGCGCATCACTGGGTGGTATTACCGGGTCATTCAGCCGGGTGGGTTTGAGGCGGGGGACCGGATCGAGTTGCTTGAGCGGCACTCGGCGCGGTTTTCCATTGATGAGTTCTGGCAGGTGCAGTTGTCGCATCGGCCGGTGATTGATGATTTGCTGGCGTTGGCGGCTGCGCCGGGGCTGGCTGAGGATTGGCAGCGGCGTTTGTCGGAGCGGGCGAAGTATTTGCACAAACGTGCGGGTTGATGATTGATCTGACCGTTGCGGGTGTCGTCGATCCCTGTGGGCGCTGGCTTGCCAGCGATGGCGGTCTATCTGCCGATGTGATTTTTGCGGGTGTGCGCGGTTTACTGTGGGAGCTAGCCTGCTGGCGATTGCTTTGTTTTGGGCGACGGGGATTTTTGATTGAGTACATATCCGTTGCTGCGGTAATGGCCATCTAGGATCTCCCGTGCGGGCACAGCCCCTGTGGGAGCTGGCTTGCCAGCGATGGCGGTCTGCCTGTCGATGTGATTTTGCGGGTGTGCGCGATTTACTGTGGGAGCTGGCCTGCTGGCGATTGCTTTATGGCAGGCGCTAGATGTCTTGCTGGTGTACTTATCCATTGCTGCGGTAACGGCCATCTAGGATCTCCCGTGTGAGCAAGTCCCCTGTGGGAGCTGGCTTGCCAGCGATGGCGGTCTGCCTGTCGATGTGATTTTGCGGGTGTGCGCGGTTTACTGTGGGAGCTAGCCTGCTGGCGATTGCTTTATGGCAGGCGCTAGATGTGTTGCTGGTGTACATATCCATTGCTGCGGTAACGGCTGCTTATGGTTCCGCTCTTACAGCGGGTCACTTTGAGGAGCGCAAAGTAACCAAACGCTCTTGCCCCTTTCGTTCGGTGCCTCGCTTAGGCTCGGCATGCCCTCGCTCCGGTCCTGCTCCGTGGGCCCGCCGCCATCGGCCATCCATGGCCGGGGGCGGCTAACCCGGCATCCTTGCCGGGTTGCCCACTGCGCAGAACCTGCACTCGGCCTCTCGATGGGGCAAGAAAAGCCAAAGCCAAAGCCAAAGCCAAAGCCAAAGCCAAAGCGAGGCGGCCTGACAGCCGACCTGATTGGCAGTTGAGCTTTGTTTTTCTGCATCTCCCGTGCGGGCACGGCCCCTGTGGGAGCTGGCTTGCCAGCGATGGTGGTCCGCCTGTCAATGTGATTTCGCGGGTGTGCGCGGTTGACTGTAGGAGCTGGCTTGCCAGCGATGGCGGTCGGCCTGTCGATGTGATTTTGCGGGTGTGCGAGGTTTACTGTAGGAGCCAGCCTGCTGGCGATTGTTTGTTTTGGGCGACGGGGATTTTTGATTGAGTGCATATCCGTTGCTGCGGTAATGACCATACAGGATCTCCCGTGCGGGCACGTCCCCTGTGGGAGCTGGCTTGCCAGCGATGGCGCCCTTCTGTCGCCGTGATTTTGCGGATGTACGCGATTCACTGTGGGAGCCAGCCTGCTGGCGATTGCTTTATGGCGGGCGCTAGATGTGTTGCTGGTGTACATATCCATTGCTGCGGTAACGGCTGCTTAGGGTTCCGCTCTTACAGCGGGTCACTTTGAGGAGCGGAACGTCGCCCGGCGCAAAGTAACCAAACGCTCYTCCGGTCCTGCTCCGTGGGCCCGCCGCCATCGGCCATCCATGGCCGGGGGCGGCTAACCCGGCATCCTTGCCGGGTTGCCCACTGCGCAGAACCTGCGCTCGGCCTCTCGATGGGGCAAGAAAAGCCAAAGCCAAAGCCAAAGCGAGGCGGCCTGACAGCCGACCTGGTTGTCAGTTGGGCTTGTGTTATTCCGGTGGGTCGATTTGGTCCAGCACTCGGTTCGCGGTGATCTCTGCCAGCATCACGCTGTTGGAAATGCCCAGCAGGGCATTGCGATCTCCGCCCTCCAGATGATCGACTAATTGGTGGACCATGACATCGACCGAGGCCAGTGTTTCCACCAGGTACACCATCAGGGTTTCGGTGGTGACTTCGGGGTCGACGGTGAACAATGTGCTGACGGTGCGAGGTGTGGCTTTGATGTCGGCGGTCGAGGGGAAGTGGAAGTCGAGGGCGCGTTCGGCGGCTTCGTTGAGTTTTGTTGAGTCGGGTTCGTACGGGGAGGTTGGATCGGTGTCTGGCGGGTTCGGCGTAGGTTTGATCATTTCGGACTCCAGAATTATGGAGCCGTCACCGACTTGCGACTAAACAAGGGTGGCAGCTGTACGCAGGTTAGTCGACCGGGGAGTCACGAATCCGGCGCGCCCGAAGGCGCCCTGCGCACAGCTACCATGAAGTGCAGGCATGAAATGACCTGACTATCTGGAAGCAGATGCGCCTCGTGAAACCATCGAGCGACTAAACCCGATCACTGATGAGCAGTGACGCGAATCAAGTTACCGAGCGGACCCAGGGCGCACAAGCCGGCGGATTCTGGCGTACCCGTAGGCAATGACGCAAGGTTTTGTAGCTCTCATCCAGTAACTGCCTACGGCTTTAAACACGCGTGTTCAGCGAATGTTTAATGCACAGAGGCAAGCGCTCATCCCCCGCAAACGCTGCGAATCTACGTTCACCATTTCTGATCCACAAGATCATTAATCATCATTTTACATGATCCAGCGGCTGGCCTACTTTGGCTCTACCAGCCGCACACACGCTGCGCCTGGCACTTTGCAGAACAACAAAAAGAGATGGCTCTTATCCACCAGCAGGGGACACCCGCCATGAACAACCAGCCAGTAGACATCGCACATTACATTCACGGCCGCGCAGTGCCGGGTACTTCCGGGCGCGCGCAGAACGTCACCAATCCGGCCACCGGTGCGGTGGTCGGCCATGTGGCCCTGGCCAATGTTTCTGAAGTCGACGCAGCGGTTCAGTCAGCCGCGGCGGCGTTTCCCGCCTGGTCGGCGACGCCGCCGCTGCGTCGTGCGCGCATCATGTTCAAGTTTCTGGCGCTGCTCAACGAGCACCGTGACACCCTGGCGCGGATGATTACCGCGGAGCACGGCAAGGTGTTCACCGATGCCCAAGGCGAAGTCACGCGCGGTATCGAAGTGGTTGAGTTCGCCTGCGGCATTCCGCAACTGCTCAAGGGCGACTATACCGAGCAAGTCTCCACCAACATCGACAACTGGACCGTGCGCCAGGCCCTGGGCGTGGTGGCCGGTGTCACGCCGTTCAATTTCCCGGTGATGGTGCCGATGTGGATGTTCCCGGTGGCCATCGCTTGCGGCAACACCTTCGTGCTCAAGCCGAGCCCGATCGACCCTTCGCCCTCGCTGCTGATTGCTGAACTGTTCAAGGAAGCCGGGTTGCCCGACGGCGTGTTCAACGTGGTGCAAGGCGATAAAGAAGCCGTGGATGCGCTGCTTGATCACCCGCAAGTCCAAGCCGTGAGCTTCGTCGGCTCCACGCCGATTGCCAACTACATCTACGAAACCGGCGCCCGTCATGGCAAGCGTGTGCAGGCTTTGGGCGGGGCGAAGAACCACATGGTGGTGATGCCCGACGCCGATATCGATCAGGTGGTCGATGCGCTGATTGGCGCAGCCTTCGGTTCGGCCGGCGAGCGCTGCATGGCGATTTCGGTAGCGGTGTTTGTCGGCGATGTGGCCGACAAGGTCATGCCGAAACTGGTGGAACGCACCCGCAACTTGAAGATTCTGGAAGGCATGAACCTGGCGGCTGAAATGGGGCCGATCGTGTCGGCTGCCGCCTTGCAGCGCATCACCGGTTACATCGAACAGGGCATTGCCGAAGGCGCCGAAATGCTGGTCGACGGCCGTGGCTTCGATGGCTCGCAGGCCGGTGCCGATTGTGCCGAAGGCTTCTGGCTGGGCGGCACGATTTTCGACCATGTCACCCCCGAAATGAAAATCTATAAAGAGGAAATCTTCGGCCCGGTGCTGGCGTGCATGCGCGTCAAGGACTTTGCCGAGGCGGTGGACCTGGTCAATGCCCATGAATTCGGCAACGGCACCGCTTGCTATACCCGTGACGGCCACATCGCCCGTGAGTTCGCCACCCGCATTCAGGTGGGCATGGTCGGCATCAACGTACCGATTCCGGTGCCGATGGCCTGGCACGGTTTCGGTGGCTGGAAGCGTTCGCTGTTCGGTGACATGCACGCGTATGGCGAAGAAGGCGTGCGGTTTTACACCAAGCAGAAATCGGTGATGCAGCGCTGGCCGAACAGCATTGCCAAGGGCGCCGAGTTTGCCATGCCCACCTCCAAATAGACTTTGACGCTTTCGGGTTTGGAAGGCGTGCTGGCGCGGGCTTGTACGCCATTCTTTTGTCCCGGGGGGCGAGCTCTTCGCTCCCATTTTTTTACCAGGGTGAATCGAAATGCCAATGCTCAAGTTCGACATTATCCGCGGGCGCAACGATCAACAGTTGCGCACGTTGCTGGATGCGGCACACCAGGCCATGGTCGAGGCGTTCGATGTGCCGTTCAGTGATCGCTACCAAAGCGTCACGCAACACAGTGCGCAAGAACTGATCCTGCATGACACCGGATTGGGGTACCCGCGCTCGGCCAACGTGGTGTTGTTGACGGTGATTTCACGGCCGCGCACGCAGGCGCAGAAAGTCACGTTTTACCGCTTGCTGGCCGAACGACTGCAAGTCGATTGCGACCTTTCTCCGGACGATCTGATCGTCTCGCTGGTGGAAAACAGCGATGCGGATTGGTCGTTCGGAGGGGGGCGCGCGCAGTTTTTGACCGGCGAGCTCTAGGGTTCGCGTTCACTCATCACATTCAGGTGCCGCCATGTCCAATCCTCTGTTGTCACTGTTGAACATTGAATTGCCGATCATTCAGTCGCCGATGGTCGGCGTCTCCACGCCCAAACTCGCCGCGGCGGTGTCGAATGCCGGTGGGCTCGGCTCTATCGGCATCGGGGCAAGCAATGTCGAACAGGCCCGGGCCATGTTGCGTGAGACGGCTGCACTGACCGACAAACCCTTTAACGTGAATCTGTTCTGTCACGCACCGGCCATTCATGACGCTGCGCGTGAAGCGCAGTGGCTGAAGTTTCTCGCACCGTTCTTCGCTGAGTTCGATGTCGCTGCGCCAACGGCACTGCGCGAGATCTACACCTCGTTCGTCGAAGACCCTGGCATGCTGAACATGCTCCTGGAAGAAAAACCGGCGGTGGTCAGTTTCCATTTCGGCTTGCCGGCGCAACCGGCCATCGATGCGCTCAAGGACGCCGGCATCGTGCTCTTGTGTTCTGTGACCAGTCTGGCCGAAGCGCAAGTCGCGGAGCGCGCCGGGGTGCACGCGCTGGTGGCTCAAGGTTATGAAGCCGGCGGGCATCGAGGGGTGTTCGATCCGCAACTGGACAGCGAGATGGGCACATTCGCCTTGGTACGCGTGCTGACCGAGGCCTGCCGGCTACCAGTGATCGCTGCGGGCGGGATTATGGACGGCGCGGGGATCACCGCGGTCATGCAACTGGGCGCCGGTGCCGCGCAATTGGGTACGGCGTTCATCCTGTGTCCCGAATCCTCGGCCAACGTTGCCTATCGCGAAGCCCTCAAAAGCCCTCGCGCCCATTTGACTCGAGTCACCAGCGTCATCTCCGGCCGACCTGCCCGGGGCATGGTCAATCGCAATTTCACCAGCCTCGAGGCCAATGCCCCGGCCTTGCCCGATTATCCGATTGCCTACGACGCCAACAAGGCGCTCAACGCGGCGGCAGCCGCCAAGGCCAATAGCGAATTCGCCGTGCAATGGGCCGGGCAGGGCGCGCCGTTGGCGCGGGAAATGCCGGCGGCGGCCTTGGTCAAGTTGCTGGCGGCAGAGATGTAGCGCAGCCCGGAGCAGGCCGCTCGTCCACTCGATCGCACGTCGTTCCCTTTGCCGATCTCACAAGAGTACGGCCCGGAAAGTCCGGACCTCTGTTGTGAGGTGGGTTATGACCAGCGATTCGAGTTTCCAGGAAAACATGCAAGACCCGAACAAGCCGCAAGGCTCTGTTCCTTCCAAACCTGAGCCTGGCAGCGACGATTCGCTGCCCAATCCAAACGACCCGGGCAAGTACGATCCGCTGACACAGCCTGACCGCGAAGAGGACCAGCGGCCGGAGGATTGGAACGAGCCGCCCAGGGACGTTCCCGAAGCGGATGAGCAATCCCCGCTGTCGGACGACAGGCGCTGACGACAGGAGCCCGGTCTATGAACCTGATGCTGTTCACATGAGGACGAACACCCGTGACGAGGGAGCTTGTCGGATCGCCGAACCGTCCCGCTGCGCAGCAGTCCCTTTTAGGGCCGCTTCGCGCCCCAGCGGGAGCAAGCTCCCTCGCCACGTGTGATCGTCCTCAAGTGAACAGCGCAGGTTTGTGAACCGGGCTTTTTGTGCGGCACATGCCACCGGTCCCGCTCTCCTGCAAGCCGATTGAATTTTCCGTTCAGGGCTAAATCTTCTATTCAACGAGCGAGCGTTTCGTGTTGTCGGCACCTGATGTCAGGGGCACAGCCAAATGCACTGCCCAGGAGAGAAATGCCCATGACTTTGTTCGAACCCTTGTCCAGCTCACCTTCAGCGCTTTCAGGCCCCGTCGCCGCCGGGCGCTATCGAGCGTTGTACGAACTGCTCTACACCAATGCGCCTGATGCCAGGCAGCAGGCAGAGATTTTCCTGCGCCAGCAACTGGCCCGCGCCGCCGAATTGCCTTGTGACCTGCCCGAAACGACGGAGCAGTTGCCATCGTGGGCACAAGAGCGGTGCTCGGCAGTGGCGCGGGACTATGCCGCTTACCTCGAAGAGCGCAAGCAGGGTGGGGCGCGCCGATATTTTTCAAACAAGGCTCATGCCTTGTATTTCCTGCAATGCGTAGCACCGACCAAAGAGGTCGACGGCGCTTGGCTGGCCGGTGTGCTGGATCATTGGCAAGACGTGCGTTACGACGGATTGCTGAACACGTATCTGGAAGAACTTGGCAGGGGGGATCCTCGGCAAAATCATGTAGTGATCTACCGCAATCTGCTGGCCGCCCACGACTGCGGCGATAAACAGGGGCTGTCGGATGAGTGTTTCCTGCAAGGCACGATTCAATTGGCACTGGGACAATGCAGCACGGCGTTCATGCCGGAAGTCATCGGCTACAACCTCGGCTATGAGCAATTGCCGTTGCACCTGCTGATCAGCGCTTATGAATTGCGCGAGTTGGGCATCGATCCGTATTACTTCACGTTGCATGTGACCATCGACAATTCCAGCAGCGGCCATGGCCACAAGGCTGTGCAGTCATTGCTGGAATTGTTGCCCATGGACGAGGGCCGCGACGAGTTCTTCCGGCGTGTCGCCGTGGGCTATCGCTTGAATGATTTGGGCATTGGCTCGACGTCGGTGATTGCCGGGTTCGATTTGCAACAGGAAGTGGTTGCCATGCTCGAGCGTAAACGCTGTTTTGGCCAGCATATGCACTCCGACTTTTGTCAGATTGAAGGCAAGACCGTCAATCAGTGGCTGGCGACGCCGGGCCAGATCGGCGAGTTTCTCGATGCCTTGCAGCGCAAGGGCTGGATCAAGCGCAACCAGTCGCCGCAAGACAGCCGGTTCTGGCGCCTGATCGAAGGCAACACGGCCGCCATGTTCGGGGTGTTCAGTGGTTATGAAAAACAATTGCTGCGCGACTGGATTGCCGGCAACTGGCAGGACGCGCAGCGGCCCAGGCCGATACCCCGGGACCAAGCCAACGGTGACGCCTGCGAGGCAAGCGAAGCGCACGACCCGGAACTCGTCGCGTTGCGCAGTGCCCTGAGTGATAAGTCGCCGCAGCAACAGCTTCAAACCCTGATCCCTTGGCTCTCGGCCCAGCGGCATTTTCGTCCGGCGGGGCTCTACGCTACCCGGCGTTTTATCGATTCGGTAGCCCGCTTGCGCTGAGCCTAGGAGAGACCTGCATGTCGAAACAACAAATTGCCGATCGAGCCCTGCTTGAGCTGGGCAGACATTTGCTCAGTGAAGACTATCGCTTCATCACCCCAACGCCGTTGACCCATGAGCGCGTATATCAACGCTTTTCTCCGCCGCTGGCGAAAAACCTGCGGGATGTCTTCGGCTGGTCGATGCCGTTTGATCACACCCTGTTTCCACGAGACGTCCTGGCAGGGCTGGAGCAAGCGGAGATCGTTGAGCGGGAAGGCCCGCTGTGGCGCAGCACTGTGCGTTGGTCCAGCCTCGAGGGTGGGTTGTATGCCCATTCGGCTTACCCGACCACGCAAGCCGACGCGGTATTTTTCGGCCCGGACAGCTACCGTTTTGCGCAATTGATCGACGCGCATTTGCAGCAGCGTTTCGAGCCTGTGCGCCGGGCCGTGGACATTGGTTGCGGGGCCGGGGTCGGCGCGTTGGTGATTGCTCGCGCTCATCCGCAGGCCGAGGTGTTGGCGGTGGACATCAACCCGCGAGCGCTGCGCTTGTCGGCCGTCAATGCCGAGCTGGCCGGGGTCGACAATGTCAGCGTGTACCAGAGCGATATCCTCGGCAGCGTTGAAGGTGAGTTCGACTTGATCATTGCCAATCCGCCTTACATGAACGACAGCCAGCAACGCGCCTATCGCCATGGCGGCGGCGCCCTGGGCGAAGCCTTGTCGCTGCGCATTGTTCGTGAATCGTTGCCGCGACTGCACAAGGGCGGCAGTTTGTTGCTGTACACCGGTGTGGCGATGGTTGACGGGCAAGATCCGTTTCTCGAAGCCATCCAGTCGTTGCTGACCGATCATGCCGTCGGCTGGACCTATCGAGAACTGGACCCGGACGTGTTTGGCGAGGAGCTGCTCAAACCCGGTTATGAACGCGTGGAGCGCATCGCCGTCGTGGCATTGACCGTGACCCGTCGGCACTGAGCGGAACTGTCGACATGAAGCGCGGGCCACGTTTCGGCATTGAAGAAGAATACTTCCTCACTGACCTGACCACCCGGCAGATGCTTGCCGAGCCCGCTCACCCGCTGCTGGTCGAATGCCGGGAAGCCGTCGGCAAAGGGTTTGCCTATGAAATGTTCCAGGGCCAAATTGAAGTGGCGTCGCCGATCTTCACCTCGACCGCCGAGGCGGCTGACTATCTCCACGGTGTTCGCACGCGCCTGAACCGGGCACTGAGCGGCCACGGATTGGGGTTGCTCTGCGCAGGCTCTCATCCCTTGGCGTTTTGGCGCGATCAGCGCGCCACCCCGTTGCCGCACTTCGCTCAGCTGTTTGCCGAATATCAAACGGTGGCGCAACGCAGCGTCCTGTGTGGCTTGCACGTGCATGTTGAAATCCCCGAAGGCATCGACCGGATTGCCGTGATGAACGAAGTGAGCCCGTGGTTGCCGCTGTTGCTCATGCTCAGTTGTTCTTCACCGTTTTGGCAGGGGGCTGCCAGCGGTTTCATGAGTTATCGGCAGGTGGTCTGCGACGGCTGGCCACGCATGGGCATCCCGGAGCACTTCGAGAACGAGCGTGAATATCAGCGTTATTTGGCACTAATGCAGCGCATTGGCGCGATTGAACAGGGTGGCAATGGTTGGTGGGGGTTGCGCCCGGCGAGCCGCTACCCGACGCTGGAGTTGCGCATGACCGATGCTTGCTCGCGTCTCGATGATGCGTTGCTGTTGGCGAATCTGTTCCGGGTGATGGTGGCGTTCGCCATTACCTGCGCCAACCCCGGCGCCTGCCATGATGCAATATCTCGTTGGCTGCTTGAGGAGAACCGCTGGCAGGCCAAACGACACGGATCGCAGGGGCGCTTTGTTGTCGATGCCGAAGGCACAGCGCTGAGTGCCGGCCAGTGGTTGCAACGGGCACAAATGCTGTTTGCCGAAACGGCCGAGCAGATCGGCGAGCCGCAGATATTCGAGCAGGCCAAAGCACTGTTGCTCTATGGCAACAGCGCCACGCGTCAGCTGGCTTGCCACGCCAAGGCCAGCGCCCAGGAGCCTGACTCACAGCGCAGCCTGCAAGCGGTGGTTGACCATCTACTCGAGGAAACGGCGGGCTGATCGATCAGTTGCCGTCCGCCACTTTGCGTTCAATCTCATCAATTTTTCGACGCAACGCCTCGTCTTCCTGTTCCGCCGTCTCGGGTGCCGCGGGGGGTGTCGATTCATCCTCGTGGTCTGCGGTGTCTCGGTCTTCATCGTTCATGGCGCACGCCTCCAGTGATATACCCATTGGAAGCGGCGCATGTGCGCGAGTTCGAGAAACCTCGGCAGGTTTCCGATGGACGTCGCTGGCCGTTCAAGGTGAGCGCGCAGACTCCGTTGGTGTTGTGCCGGTTCGCAGGTCTCGGCTTACGCGGGTTTGAATCTCGTAGGCAGGCGCTTCGACGGCGTTGTAATCACGGGTGTAACGACTGGCAAACTCGTGAACACCCCATTGCTGATATTGCTGCACATGCTTTAGTTCATGAGCCCACAGCGCGACATTGTTCTGCGCATCGTCGGCGCTGCGAAAGACGATGATGTCCACGAGCGTGACGGCGTTTATATCGGGATTCTGCAGCATGGTGTGTGCGGCATTCAGCTCTACGTCGTCGCCGACTTTATAGCGGACGGCATCAAGCACCTGAAGGTCGTAGTAGGGTTCGAGCTGCGCCCGGATATTCAGCGGGATAGTCTGCACGTCACCCATGGCGGCGGTATCGCGCGATTGCACGATCCAGTTCTCCAGCCCGGCGGCCGCCATCTGGTTCATGTTTTCGAAGACAGTCCCTAGCTCCCCCTCGGCGCCCGGGGCACAAAAACAAGCGACCACGCAGACCTGATATTGCCCGGCCGGGCAGGCGAACGCAGCGCAGGGAGCGCCGACGCAAAACAGCAGCAGCGCTGACCGGGCAACTCGACGTACAAGCGATTGTGGCATCAGCTTTTTGATTGCCTGTTCAACGCCGCTTCAGCCGCGGCGATTTCTGCCTGGCGCTTGAGGATGACATCCCCCACCGGCGGCCCTTGAAAGCGTCGGGCCTCAAAGCCGAACCAGACGATGGCCGTCAGCACCAGGAAACCGATGGTGATGTACAGCGCCCAATCGTTGGGTGGCTGAATGCCGATGACAAAAATGATCACCATCGAAAGCACCGACAGCAAGGCGAACACCGTGTACCAGAAGCGCCCCATGTTCCATGGCCCCATGGTTGGCCATTTCGAGGTGCCGTAGGCAAACAGGCCCAGCACGATGGGAATGATGAACGAGAAGAACAGGAAGATCACCGTGCAGGACACAACGATGGTGTAGACCGGTGTCTCACCGACCGAAATCACCGATGAACCCCAGTCGAACAATACGGCGAGCGTCGCCCCGGTCCATATGGCGGCTACCGGACTACGAAAGGTCGGCGAGACTGAGGACAGGGCTTTGGAGAAAGGCAGGCCACCGTCGCGGGAAAAGGCGAAGATCATCCGCGAAACCGAGGTCACCGTGGCCAAGCCGCAGAGCACCTGCGAGATGAAGATCGCCACGTACAACGCAAGCTTCAAAGTCGGGTTGACTTGAGTGTCCATGGCCCAGAAAAACACGCCCCAGCCTTTGCTCGCCGCCTCGTCCAGATTCGGCAGCATCAGCACGAATGAGCTGAGCATCACCCAACCGAACAACAGCGACCAGACCACCGACATGACCATGCCTCTTGGAACAGACAGGGCAGCATTGCGGGTCTCTTCGGAAGTGTGCGCGGAGGCGTCGTAGCCGGTGATGGTGTAGATCGGCAACAGCAGGCCGAGCATGAACACCCAGCCATTGGACACCGATGGCCAGACGTTGCCGCCAGCCTCGCCGGAATAGTTGCCGAACGTCACCAGCCGGGCGAATTCGTAACTGGGCGCCGAAATCAGGCAGACGATGGTCAGCGCCAGTGCGGTGGCGAAAATCAGGTAGCCGGAGAAGTCGGTAAGTCTCGCGGTCAAGCCGATTCCCAAGTGATTGCACAAAGCCTGGAGGCCGGTGAGGATCGCCAGGAAAATCACCCGGGTCGTGGTGGTGTCCTCCATGCCCAGTGCCGGACCGAAGGCGCCGAAGAAAAAGTAATAAGTGCCGACGTTGATCGCGCCGAGCACCGTCACCAGACCCAACAGGTTGAACCAGGCCGTGAGCCAGCCGGTGAAGCGGTTGCCGAGAATCGAGCCCCAGTGATACAGGCCGCCTGCGGTGGGGTAGGCCGAGGAAATCTGCGCCATGGCGAGGGCGAACACCCCGGAAATCAGGCAGCCGATCGGCCAGCCGATGCCGATCGAGGCACCGCCCGCGCCCGAGGTGCCCTGGGCGAGTGAGTTGATGCCGCCGGAGAGAATGCAGATGATCGAAAAGGAAATCGCAAAGTTGGAGAAAACGCCCATCCGTCGCGAGAGCTGCTGGGCATAGCCCATGCTGTGCAGCACCTTGATGTCATCGTCGTGCGGCGCCTCGGTGCCGGGCTGGCTTGCTGGGTTCATGTCGTGTGCCCCTTCAGGTTTTGAGACAGGCCGAACTGAGCCGCCGTAGGCTCGACCTGGTTTTCTGTAGGAGCGAGCAGGCTCGCTCCTACAGACGGCCGTGATATGCCGCTGCGAAAATCTGTGACGCGCCGTCCCGTGTCAGCGGCAACGGATTACCGCCCGCCGAAGGGTCGACAACGGCCATGTCTGCAATAAGCCCGGCCTGCTTGTCGTCCACGCCCAGCTCAAACAGCGTGTGCGGGACGGCAATGTCCTTGCGCAGTTTGAGGACGAAGGCCATGAAGCTGTCGAACCCCGGGGAGGGCAGGTGCAGGTAAGCCGCCAGGCGCGAGATGCGCTCCTCGATGGCCGGGCGATTGAACTTCAACACATACGGCATCAGCGTCGCATTGGTCATGCCGTGGTGAGTATCGTAAAGAGCGCCGATTGGATGGGCGAGGGCGTGCATCCCGCCAAGCCCTTTCTGGAACGCCGTGGCGCCCATCGCTGCCGCGGCCAGCATCTGCCCCCGTGCATCCAGATCGGAAGGCATGTGCACGGCGCGCACCAGAGCGTTCGCCACCAGGCGCATGCCTTCCACTGCAATGCCATCGGCCATCGGGTGAAAACCGGGCGCGCAGTACGACTCGAGGCAGTGCGCCAATGCATCCATGCCGGTGCCGGCAGTGACTTTGGCCGGCATGCCGACGGTCAGGGCCGGGTCACTGATGACCACGCGTGGCATCATTTTCGGGTGAAAGATGATGCGCTTGGTGTGGCTGCGATCGTCGATGATCACCGCCGCACGACCCACTTCGGAGCCCGTGCCAGCGGTGGTCGGCACCGCGATGACCGGGGCAATCCGGCTTTCATCGGCGCGGGTCCAGTAGTCGCCGATGTCCTCGAAATCCCAGACTGGGCGCGTTTGACCGCTCATGAACGCAATCAGCTTGCCCATGTCCAGGCCGCTGCCGCCGCCAAAGGCGACTACACCGTCATGGTTGCCCGCGCGCCAGGCATCGAGCCCGCCGGCCAGATTCGCTTCGACCGGGTTGGGCTTGAGGTCGCAAAAAAGCGCAGCGCCCAGCCCGGCGTCGCGTAAGGCATCCAGCGCGGCAGTAGTGATCGGCGCCCGCCCCAGGCCACTGTCGGTGACCAGCAGCGGTCGCTCGATGCCCTGGCTGCGACAGACTTCGGCCAGCTCGCTGATGCGGCCGACACCGAAGCGAATGCTGGTGGGGTAGTTCCAGTTTCCAGTCAGGCTCATGGCTCAGATCTCGTGGCGCAAATGGAAGGATTTGGCGCGGGTCAGGTGTTCATAGCCCAAGCGCGACAGGGTCACGCCGCGCCCACTGTTCTTCACCCCGGTCCAGGCCAGGGCGGGGTCCAGGTAATCGCAGCGATTCATGAACACAGTGCCCGTGTCGATGGCATCGCCCAGGTGTTCGGCCGCGGCGAGATCGCGGGTCCAGATCGACGCGCTGAGGCCGAACTCACTGTCATTCATCCAGGCAATCGCTTCGTCATCGCTGGCCACCGGCATGATGCCGACCACCGGACCGAAACTTTCATCACGCATGACCGACATCTGATGGGTGACATCGACCAACACCTGCGGCGCGAGGTAGGCGCTGCCCGGCACATCGGCGGTAAAGGCCTGCGGATCGATCAACGCCTTTGCACCCTGGGCCACGGCCTCGGCGATCTGGCCACGGACAAAAAACGCCGCGCCGGGTGTCACCAGTGGACCGAGGGTGGTGGCCTCGTCCAGCGGATTGCCCAGTACGTATTGGCGGGTCAACTGCACGAAGCGCTCGACAAACGCTGAGTAAATTGATTGATCGACGTAGATGCGCTCCACCGCGCAGCAACTCTGTCCGGAGTTGAAAAAGCTGCCGTCCACCAGGTTTTCCACGGCATGCTCAAGATTGGCGTCTGCCCGGACGTAGGCGGGGTCTTTGCCGCCGAGTTCCAGGCCCATGCCGAGAAACCTTCCGCTGGCGGCGCTTTCCATGGCCTTGCCTGCGTCCACCGAGCCGGTGAAATTCACCTGTTGCACACGTGCAGAAGCAATGATTGCGGCGGTCTGGGCATGATCGAGCAAGAGGTTCTGGAACACGCCTTCTGGCAGATTGGCGCGGCGGAAAGCCTCGGCGAACCGTTCACCGACCAGCAGGGTTTGCGAGGCATGTTTGAGGATGACGGCGTTGCCCGCCATCAGCGCCGGGATGACCGTATTCACCGCGGTCAGGTACGGATAATTCCACGGTGCGACCACCAGCACCGTGCCCAGAGGCTCCCGGTTGATACGGCGGCGAAAACCGCTGATCGGCGCAGGTTCGACCGCTGCCAGGGCCTGCGGCGCAATGGCGATCATATGCCGCGCACGTTCTTCGAAACCGCGCAGTTCTCCCGCGCCGAAGCGTACCGGTCGGCCCATTTGCCAGGCCAGTTCCGGGACGATCTGGTCTTTCATGGCCAGCATTGCGTCCACCGCAGCACTGCAAAAAGCCGCACGTTCGTTCAGTGGCCGACGTTTCCACTTCGCCTGGGCGATTGCGGCTGCCGCCAGTGCCTGCTCGAGCTGTTCCGCATCGACAGCTTGGCGTTCAGCGTAAACCCGGCCATCGACCGGTGAAACGAGTTCAATAGTCGAAGTCATGTCGATCTCAATAGCGCTCGAAACCGCGCTGCAGTTCCCAGTCGGTGATCCGCCGGTCGTACTCTTTCTGTTCCCATTCGGCGGTGTGCACGTAATGCTCGACCACCTCATCACCGAACGCTTCGCGCAACATGCTCGAGCCCTTCAGTGCGGCACTGGCTTCACGCAGGGTTTTGGAAACCTCAGGCAGCTGTTCATCGACGTAGGCATCGCCCTCGAAAGGAGGATCGAGGGTGAGTTTTTCGTCGATTCCGGCCAGCCCCGCGGCGATCAGTGCGGCGAAGGCCAGATATGGGTTGAGGTCGGCGCCGCCGATGCGGCATTCGATGCGGATCGATTTGCTGCTTTCGGCGCATAGGCGGAAACCGGCGGTGCGGTTGTCGCGGCTCCATACCGCGCGGGTCGGGGCGAAGGTGCCGGCCTGAAAGCGCTTGTAGGAGTTGATGTACGGCGCGAGAAAACAGGTGATGTCATTGGCGTACTTGAGCTGCCCGGCCACCCATGAACGCATCAGCTTGGACATGCCGAACTCGGCCTTGGGGTCGTAGAACAGCGGTTTTTTGCCGTTCTTGTCCCACAGCGAATTATGGATGTGGCTGCTGGAGCCAGCGGCGTCATAACGCCATTTGGCCATGAACGTTATCGCCTTGCCCTGCAACTGGGCGATCTCTTTGCAGGCGTGTTTGATGATGACGTGATTGTCGGCCATGGTCATGGCGTCGGCGTAGCGGATGTTGATCTCTTCCTGGCCAGGCCCCCATTCACCCTTGGAGTTTTCCACGGGAATGCCCGAGGCTTGCAGATGCTTGCGAATCGCCCGAAGCACCGGCTCTTCACGGGTGGTCTGCAGGATGTTGTAATCCTCGATGTAATGCCCGGCGGTTTTTGGCTTGTGGTAGTTGCGCTTGTGGATGGCCTCGTAACTTTCATCGAACAGGTAGAACTCAAGCTCGGAAGCGAACATGCCGACATAGCCGCGCTCACGCAGGCGCTCGATCTGTTTTTTCAGAATCGCCCTTGGGCTGTGGGGCAAGTCTTGCCGGTGGTGATGGTCGAGCACATCGCACAGCACCAGCGCCGTGCATTCCAGCCACGGCACTTTGCGCAAGGTACGCATGTCGGGTTTGAGGACAAAGTCGCCGTAGCCTTTGCTCCAACTGGCAGCGGCGTAACCTGGCACCGGCTCCATGTCGATGTCGTCGGCCAGCAGGTAGTTGCAGCAGTGGGTTTCTTCATGGCCACTGTCGATGAAGAATTCGACCTGGAATCGCTTGCCCACCAGCCGTCCCTGCATGTCGACCATGCACACCAGCACGGTATCGATCTCGCCGGAAAGGGCAGCACGCTTGAGTTCGTCAAAACTGAGGAATGGCTCGGTCATCACGGCAATCCTGCGCATTGTCTGAAACTGTCTGAGATAGCTGTTGCAGACGCTCTCCAGAAATTCCAACAACTGCCGCCGCGAGCATCGTGGGCAATAAGCTGATCCTAAGCTTAGCCTACTGTCGCTTTTCGCAAGTTCTCAGCCGTGCAGATTTTGCGGGATGGCCACCCAGGCCAGTGCAAACACTCATCAACGCACAACTCCAGGACTTGCCAGCGTCCGATCCACCAGACGGATACTGTCGCGTCCACCACGCTTGGATTCGTAAAGTGCGGCGTCGCCTTGCTCGATCAATGCCGCCAGACTGCTCGGCGGCTGGTCGAACAGACTGGCGCCGATGCTCAGGGTCACGGCTTGCGGCGTGCTGAATGACTGCACCGCCGCGCTGTGGAACTGCTCACGCAACGCATTGCCCATCGCCACGATTCGTTCGTTGGAGGCGTTGTTGAACAGGATGAGGAACTCGTCACCGCCCAGCCGTGCTGCAAGGGCGTCTTCGGGCACTACCGAACGGATCATCTCGCTCAGTGCAACCAGCAGTTTGTCGCCAGCGGTGTGGCCAAACAGGTCGTTGACCGGTTTGAAGTTGTCGATATCGATCAGCAGCAGGGCGCCTGGTCGAGCGCTGGAAACGTCGCGTAACAGGCGCGGAGCCCGCACCTCCAGGGCGCGGCGATTGTACAAAGCGGTCAGCGGGTCGCGTTCGGCCAGACTGGAGATGTGCTTCTCACGCCGGTATCGCTCGGTTCCGGTCATCGACAGCGCGATCAGCATGATTGCCATCACGCCCTCGACCAGGGAGATCTGAATGATCTCGCCACGAAAAGCCGCGAGATCTATCAGCGTGCCCGGTACCACCGCCGTCATTGATTTGATGAGATAGAACAGGCCATGACCCAGCAGCACATACCGCAGCTGACCTGCCCCCACACTCAATGACTTGCCGTGGGGGCGCAACAGGAAACTGGCCCGGAGCGAGAGCTGGGCGACCAGCAGTGAATTGGCCAGCAACATGATCTTTGACCACGACGGCTCATCCGGCAACAACAGCAGCGCCAGCCAGACGACGAACATCAAATACCAGGCACGGGACAGGCGCGCCTGGGTAAAGCGCGCCACACCCAGCAGGAAAAACCAGTGAGCTACCACCAACAGTCCGTTGGCGAACCAGATGCCGACCAGCAACAGCCCTATGCCACGCAGCAAGGCGAGGGTCGAGCCCACAGTGATTGTCGCGAAGCCTGCGCTCCAGAACAGCAGCGAGGGCTCCCGGATGCTCCGCCACTCGACAGCCAGGTACAGCGCGGCGGCCGCTGCCAGGGCAATCGAGAGGGTCAACATCGTGGGTGGGTCGAGCGCCATAGCCTTGCTGCCTTTCTGTTTACGGTCAAAAGGCGGGATTGTAAGCGTTTGCAGCGGTTTTTTGTGCGTGGCATAAAGCCACTGTGGGAGCGGGCTTGCCCCCTCCCACAGGGTTTGGAGGGTTACTCCCGCACGTTTTGAAAGAGCATCAAGCGCGAGGTTTCATGCATGCCGCGGGTCAGCTGCACCAGGCGTTTGAATTCTTCCGGATTCTGTTCGGCGACGTTGTCCGTGGGGGTCATCGAGGCCAGGTCGTGGAGTGTTGGCGAGCTGCCGTCGTGTTCCATTTGCACCATGTAATGTTGAGTTACGCCAGCAATCAACGGGAACGTTCCCTCACGCAATACCAGTGGTACCACACGCTCACCTTCGGGCGCCGGCTGCTGGATGTCACGCCCCATGCCGCCGTTGCGGAACTCAAGACCGGCCATGCCTGCCACGGTCGGCAGCAAGTCCACCAGGCCCACCGCTTCCTCGACCTTGCGCGAGCCGAGCAGACCCGGGGCGTGGATGATCATGGGCACGGCGTTGCTTTCCAGACCCAACTGCTCATAAGCGGGGGCCAGGTAAGGGATCTGCGCGATACGGGTGTTGTGGTCGCCAAACAGCACGAAAATGGTGTTGTCGTAGTAACCGCCGGCTTTGGCGATTTCCATCAGGCGTCCGATGTTGAAGTCCAGCAGGCGCACGGCGTTGTATTGCTCGACACTGCGCGAGCCAGCGGCCTGGACTTCTTCGAGGGTAGGGTGCTTGACCTCGAATCCATCATTGCTTTTGGGAATGGTGAAAGGACGATGGTTACCGGCCGTCTGTACATAAGCGAAAAACGGTTTGTCCTTGGGCAGCGCTTGCAGGATCCGGTCGGTTTCCTTGAACAGGTCCAGATCGGAAATGCCCCAGACGTCCACCACCGGCGATTTCCAGTCACGCTCCTCAAACAGGCGAACACCGTCGATGCTCTGGCGAATCAAGGCATTCATATTGGCCCAGCCGGAGTTGCCGCCGATGGTGTAGATCTTCTCGTAGTCGGTGAAGGCGTTGATCACTGAGTGCTGCCTGGTGATCAACGGGTTGCGTGTCGCGGTTTCCTGACGCGTGACGTCAGGCACCCCGGTAATGCTGGCCCAAACGGTTTTGGCGGTGCCGGTCACCGGCACGTAGAAGTGTTTGAAGAACCAGCTCTGGGTGGCCAGGCGATCGATGTTGGGGGTCGGATTGATCGGGTTGCCATAGGCACCGACCGCGCTGGTGCCCAGGGACTCAAGCATGACGAACATCACGTTTGGCGGTCGTGACCCCGCTACCTTGTAGGGCTGAGGCGCCTGGTGGCGGACGAAATTCAGCGATTGCGGGTCAGGCTGATCGACCCCCAGGTAGTTGGCCATGACCGAATAGTGTTCACGCACCTGCGCTTCGTCATAGCGGGACTGTCCAACCTTGACCGTGTCATAGAGGAAAATCACCGGATTCAGCCCCAGGGCGGCGATCTGGTTGTTGCCCGAGAAAAAGGCATCGCTCCAGCGCAGCGGGACGGGGTTTTCCAGGTTCATGTTCTCGACACGGCCCAGAATGCCCAGCAATACCAACACCACCATCACCGCACCGCCCCATGTGGCAGAGAGCGGGTGGATCGATTTGCGGTCGCGGTCCAGCGTCACGCGTTCCAGACGAACCAGGGCCAGTGTCACCAGTGCCAGCGTGACGAGCCAGCCCAGGGTAATCCACACCACCGGATAGGTTTGCCAGACCATGTCACGGGAGATTTGTGCGTCTTCGATAAAGCGCAGAACGGTGGCATTGATTCGCATGCCAAGGTACGCGTAGTGCCCGAAATCGATGATGTAGACCAGCAGCAGGGCACCCAGCGCCAGCACAATGTACAGGCGTGCGACCCAGCGCAGCAGGCGACTGCCGATGAGGTTCCAGCGCGGAATCCAGGCCAGCAGGGCCAGCGGCAGCATCACCAGGATGGCCAGGCGCAGATCGAAGCGAAAGCCGATGCCCAAGGTTTCAAGGACGGCATCGTCGCCGGACAGCGCTTTGGCGTCGAACCCGGAGAAGCCGGAAAAGAACATCACCCGTAGCAGGGCAAACAGCGCAAACAGTATCGCTGTGGCGCCCAGCCAGTAGTGCAGACGTCTCGATTGCAGCCAACCCATCCATGTTCCCCTGTTAATAATGTCGTCGAAGCTTAATGAGACCGGGATACGTTGCGTGCCGGAACTCGCCACTTGTTCAGGCGGCCATACAGTCCGCGCGTGAAAAGCAGCACAAGTGCAGCGCAGCAGTACAGACCCAGCAGCGGATCAACCAGGTAGTCCCAGTAGTTTTGCGAAGGTTTTATCCCGGCGATGAAGGCCAGGGTTGCGCTGGCCAGCATCGCCACGGCCAGAGGGTTGCGCAGGTAATACAGGCCCAGTGTGAGCAGCGCGAAGAAAACCAGCATCGGTCGCGGGCTGTAGCCGAAACGGTAAGGGTCCAGATCACTGAGCCCCAGTGTCGCCGGATACAGCACCAGCCCCAACACCGCGAACAGGATCAATACGCCGGTCTTGTTCTGCTGCGTAGGCGGCAGTATGTCGAGCCGGCGCAAGCAGCCCCATGCCATGAATACCAATGTGGTGATCGCCAGGTCATCGATGTGGCTGCGCAAGTACACGGCCAGTGACAGCCCGTCCAGCGGGATGAAACTGGCGGCCAACAAGGCCACCAGCAGGGCGATCCGCCCATGGCGGTTTAAACCGAACGATGGCAACAACAGAAAAATGATCATCGCGAAACTGACGTGGGCTTGCCAGAGATTGATCATTTGAGACGCTCGGACAGCCACGCATCGTTGAAAGTAACGTGCTTGATGAAGGTGTTGTTCCAGGAGTAGACCAAGTGATACATACCGTCGGGACTGCGGATGAAATAGGGGTATTCGTATTCAAACTCGCATCCCAGGGGGGAACAGACACGGGTGTCGAGATTGCTCAGGAACTTGGCCTCCAACGGTTGGCGCAGAGCGCCGCTGGAACCGCGAAATTCCTTGCCGATGATTTCCTTGTAGGCCTGCGGCGAAAACGGAGCCCCCGCTGGGTCAGGTGATTTGTCCAGGTCGCGCAACGAGCGCCAGTCGTCCATCTTGGCATCGGTACCATACAGACTCAGCTTGAAACGACCCTCCTGCAGGTCATTGAGTGCTACCAGCAAGCCGTGCTCGGGTGTCGCCACGGCCGCCAGCGAAGAGTTGGGGTTCGATGGGTCGAGCGGATAAGGCTCACTCCAGGTTTGTCCGGCATCTTCAGTGCGGGTGGCGAGTACACGGTGATGGGTGTTGCCGGCATATCGCAACAAGGCGATACCGCGCTGTCCATCGAGCGGGACCACCGTCGGCTGCAATGAATTCTTGCCGTGGCTGATGCGGTATTTGTCGATTACATCGCCGTCTGCGCTCAGGTAGAGGTATTCGGCAAACTTGCCCAGGAACTCGTGATAGACCGGCAAACCGATCGAGCCGTCGGCATGAAATACCGGCGCCGAGCGGACCAGCGTGCTGATGTTCAAGAAGGGCGACGTGATCAGTTGGCGCGGAGCGGACCACTGTCTGCCAAAGTCGTCAGACACCATCACGTTGACCGCGCTGCCGGCCCAACCGCCCATGGATACGGAGACATAGAACAGCCACAGACGATTATCCGGCGCCAGGGCGATCACCGGATTGCCCAGTTTACGAATATAGCGTTGGGTGCCTTGTTGGGTTGAATGGCGTGTGGCCAAGACTTGCTCTGCACCCCACTCACCGGTTTTCGCGTCGAAACGGGCGGAACGCACCTCTACATCGGCTGCGCCTTCGCGCGAGCCGGCGAACCAGGCGGTCATCAGGCTGCCGTCAGGCAAAGCGGTGACGGCCGAGGAATGCACGAAGTCGACCAGCCCGGACGAGGCAAAACGGCTGGTGTAGATGGGTTTGGCGACCTGATTGGCCACCGCCATCGCCGGTTTCATCAGGGCAAAAGAAGAATGAGTACTGGCAGGGTTGAGGAACCATGCGGTCGCAAAGATGCACACCAGTGCGAAATAAGCACCGACGGCAGGGACACCGGGAAGTTTGATGCGCATATAAGGCTAGGCATCTCTTGGCCCAATAAAGCGCGATAACCTATCAGTTGTAGTAGGCGATCAGGATTTCAGCGAGCCACTCATTTGTAAGTAGATGTGTTGGAGGCTCTAGGACGCTAGTGGAGGCCTTGAGCAGCGGTGGATCCGATCTGCTCCTGATCGTCGGTCACTTCCTTCCAGCTGTCATCCGGATCAAAGCGCTTCATCGCTCTTGCCAATTTCTCGCCCCCGGGTCCGAGGTCCTTTTCAAACACCTGGCCATCATGGCTGATCATGAAACTCATGACCCCGGTGTCATCGTATTTCGCCGGCCAGGCAATCAGGGCAAAGCCTCGGCTCATCTTGTCGCCAATGAGATAACTGTAGGCGCCACCCGGTGCGGAGGGGCCTTGGCCATCGAGGATGCGGAAGTTGTAGCCGTGCCAGTCTTCGCCGGCAATGGTTTTGCCGAACAACGGCCCCAGCGGGCTGATCTGGCCGCTGTCGTCGTCATCCCAATAGAGGCCGTCGTGCTGGCCGGGAGTGCTGAAGATCTTCTGCGCGTATTCGAGGGCGCCATCACCATCGTGATCGACTGAGGCGTAGTCCATCTGGGCGTCGTGGTACGTCAGCACCGATTGCACGGCGGCCAGTTCGTTGCGGCCGATTCGGCGTGCGCGGATTTCCCCGCTGCCAGCCTTGAGATCGAAATGCCAACCCTTGGCGTTCTTGATCATGGGAATAGGCAGCGTCCAGTGATCTCTGCCAACGGCCAGGTGCGCCTTGCGCTCGTTGGTTTTTTCAATGCTGTGTTGCTCGTGATACTGCTTGAGGAACGCATCCACGTCACTGCGTTGTACGCCTTCACGCGGGATGTAACTGCGCCAGTCGTCACCGAGCAGTTCTGTCAGGCGCGCCTGATCGGCGTGTTCCGTGCCCAGTGCTTCGACGAATGCTTGCGCGGCTTTTTCGGGTGTAGGAAACGCTTGCTGTGCCATAGCCATGCACGACCAGACAACGCCGGTGGTGATTGCCAGGACATGTGGCAACAAGCCCATGAAGGCCTTTACGCGACGATGGTTTTTCAACGGCGGCCCCCCCTTTGACGCGCTGGTGCGGATGGCCGACTGATCTGGTGGCCGGCAGACCGCGCCGCGCTGGGGCGCATGGCAGATGCCTGGCTGGCTCGGCCACGAGCCGCTTGTACATTGCTCTGAGACGGTGAACGTGCGCCGGCAAATGCGTTGTTGCGGGCACTGCCTGCACTGGCGGCCGGTCTGTTCTGCGCCGTCTGGCGCACTTGTGAACGGTCTTGTGAACGCTGATTGACCTGGCCGGCGTCTCTACGGGGCTGTTGATTCTCCCGAGTATTCCTGGCGGTGTTCTGGGCTCTGTCAGACGTTCTTGGTCGGTCTGCGCCGGACTGCGTGCGGTTGCCGGCTATGTTGTCCGACTGGGCTCGGCGGGCTTGATCGCGGGCTTCGCGATTGCTGGTGGCGGGGCGTTCGATACCGTGTCTGTCCATTGAGCTACGGGCTTTTTCACGTGCCTGGGCGCGTTGCGCGTTGTCGCCTCGATAGGCATCACGCTGATTCGCACCGCTCAGTTGGCGGCCGTATTGTTCACGGCTGCGGCTGTCCCGGTAAGGCACCCCATCGCGGTGAACGGCGTTGTGTTGCCACTTGTTATTGGTGATCTGGTTATTGCGATTGATGTTGTTATAGCGGTCGACATCGATGTCGATGTCGTTGTCGTTCCAGTCGCAATCACCCCACAACGAACCGATGATCGCCACACCGGTGCCGAACGCCAGTCCAGCCATCAATGCCGAACCGGGGTAATAGGCCGGTGGTGGCGGGTAGTACACGGGAGGCGACGCTGGATAGGCCCAGGTGCCGTAAGTGGTTGTCGGGTTATACGTGGGCACGTACACGACCTGTGGATCGGCAGGCTGAATGATGATGGTGGACGTGCTGCTGGCCGGGGCCGGGGCTGGGGCAGAGGCGGGTGCGGGCGCAGGCGCTTGAACCGTGACGTTCTGATACTGGTTGCTCTGCAGGTTGCCCGCCGCCTGGGCTTGACGACGCAGGCGTTGCACGCCGTTCATCACATCGTCGGGCTGCGCCAGGAAGGCATCACCCAGGCGTTGTACCCAGACAGGGTCCTGGCCCAGCGTGGCCAGCACCTGCGGAAAGGCGACCAAGGCCTGCACGCTCGGGTCCCAGGTCTGGTTCGCAACTTGTTTGACCGCATCATCGCCCTTGGCATCCGGGTGAGCCTTGGACCAAGTGACGGCCTCGGCGACTTCGCCAGGGTAGGTGGTCGCCATCAGCACCTGCGCCAGCAAGGGATCAGGATAAAGCGCAATAGGCGCCAGCATTTGATCCAGTTGTTCTTGATTGAACACCGCCTCTTTTACGGGCGCGGTGTCGGCAGCGTTTGCCGGGGCCGGTGCGGTTGTCTGCGTCGCTTGCGCCAGGCAAGGACCTGCGCTTAAAAGCAGCAATGCCGACATCGCGTAAAACAATGGAATACGCATTGCTCCCTCCCTGGGGTCGGGCAGGCCTGGAATGAGTGGATCAAGTTCAGCGAGGTCAATACCGACCTGGCAGGCGGCAGACCTCAATTCGTTGGCGCTTTTTAATCGTAGCAGTCAGCCGGAATTTGCCATGCCTTGCGCAACAATATTCTGAGATCTTGCGCGGTGGTGCGCAAAATGGACCCGCCAGAACGGCGGGTCCGAAGGTGCATCAGAGTTTCGGCAACTGACCGATACGGCCCATCATTTCGGTGACGATCTGCAAGTCGAGCAAAAACTGCTCGGTAGTCTTGAATTCGTTATCGTTGTGGCCGGTGTATTTGACGTCTGGCATTGCCAGGCCGAATTGCACACCGTTGGGCAGTTCATGCACCGAGGTGGCGCCAGCGGAGGTACCGAACTTGTGTTCCATGCCAAGGTTTTCACTGGCCACGGCGAGCAGGGCCTTGACCCATTCCCCTTCAGGGTTGCGATACATCGGTTCGGCGATCGAGTAGTCGAAGGCCACAGCGATGTTGCTTTTCTTGCTCCAGGCGTCGAGCTTCCCGGCGATTTCCGATTTAAGCACTTGCGGGGATTTGCCTTTCGGCACGCGCAGGTTGACCGCCAGTTTGAACGCTTTTTCATCCTCACCGACATAGGTCAGGGAAGTGGTCAGCGGCCCCATGAACTCATCGGAAAACCCGACCGCCAATTTGCCACCCAGGTAATCCAGGCCCCAGTTGTCGGCCGCGTAGCGAGCGGCGTCAGTGATGTGGTTGTGCTTGAGCGCAACCTTGCCGTCGAGGCCGTTGATGAAATCGAGCATCCTCGCCACCGGATTGACTCCGGATTCGGGCTCGGAGGAGTGCGCAGACACGCCGGTAACCGTTAGTTTGACGTCCTTGCCAACAACCTTGGCGGCGACCTCGAAGTTGCCACCATTGCGCTGGGCATATTCACTGCCGGCCTTTTGCAGGCTGGTGGCCAGTTCCGCGGGCTGGTCGGTCACCAGCGTGGCGACCGATGTCGATGGAATCTGGTTGGTGGCCAGGCCGCCGGTCATGGCGGTGATTTCGGCACCTTTGCCTTGGCCGGAACGCTTGGCGAAGCTGGCCATGACCGTGCCGTAGCCTTTTTCGGCGATCACTACCGGATAGCCGCCATCCAGCGCCAGGTTGTAGTTGGGCGTCGGGTTGCGTTCGAAATAGTAGGGGATGGCATCGCCCGTGGTTTCTTCGGTGGTGTCGACCAGCAGCTTGAAGTTTCTCGCCAGCGGCAGTTTCTCTTCCTTGATGATCTTCATCGCGTACATCGCCACTACGATGCCGTTCTTGTCATCTTCGGTGCCACGGCCATACATGCGGTCGCCGATCAGCGTGACCTTGAACGGGTCGAGGCGGGTACCATCCTGCAAGACCCAGTTCTCCGGGGTCACCGGCACCACGTCGGCATGGGCATGAATGCCCACGACTTCATCGCCATTGCCTTCCAGGGAGATTTCATAAACGCGGTTGTCGATGTTGCGGAAGTTCAGGTTGAACGCCTGGGCAAGACCTTTGATCTTATCGGCGATCTTGATGAATTCAGGGTTGTCATGTTGTTCCACACCGTCGACGCGTACGGTCGGGATGGCCACCAGTTCCTTCAAGGTTTCGGTCGCCGCGCTGCCGTATTTCACCCGCGCATAAAGGCCAAGCAAACGATGGATTTCGTTCTGTTGCTCAGCCGTCAGTGCCTTGTTGTTCAGGAAGGCGCTGATAGCAGGTCCGAGATTGTCGGCCTTGGCGATATCGCTCTTGGCCAGGCTGCCAAGGAACTGCCGGAAATCCTTGACCGAGGCATCATTGAAAGCCTTGAGAATGATCGCACTCTGTTGCGGTGTGATGTTGGCGTGGGCAGCGGAGGTGAACGTCGACAGGCTGGCGATCATCAGTGTGGTCGCGGCCAGGTGCTTGAGTGAAAAGTCCATTGCTGGGGGCATTCCTTTGCAGGCAGTGTGTGGGAAATATCTGATCGTTTAATCAGAAACGTTCCCAAACTAACACCGCGAGCGTGTGAAACGGGAGCCCCCTAAGTGGGATCTGTCGCACAGAAATGCAAAAGCGGCGCAGAAACGAAACATCCGATTTATCAATGCTTGCATTCCGCCAGCACCACTTGGCAGGTACTTGGCGTACCACCGGATCGTCCCGCATAGCGTGCGCAATTGCTCATCGATTTCTGGCGAGCCATGTTCAGGGTGTCGCCCCAGGCCAGGCCACCCTCGCCGACAGTGGGAAGGGCTTTGGCATAGCAGGCCGAACCGATGGTTGCGGACGAATAGCGAGCCGTGGCGGTTTTGCTCGAACATCCGGCGGTGAGCGCCAGGTTGATGGCGAGCAGGCAAGGCAGCAGCCATGACGAGCAGTGGTGCGTGTGTTTACCCGTCATCGCGCTTCCCCTGTGAAGAGGCTCAGATGTGTATCGTTCAGCTTAGACGGGATCAGGCTTACCGTCCGGCCTCTATTTGATTGTAGAGGCCGGATGCACCAGCAAACGGTCAGTAATCCCAGAACGCCGCTACCCAGCGAAACGCTTTGCCGTCGATGGCTACGCGGCCAACGGAAGGGAACGGCAGGTGCGTGGCGACAAACAGTTCACCGCTCGCCGCCGCTTCCTGCATCAGTCGAACCCGAACGCGAACCGATTCCTCGGGGTCATGTTCAAAGCCGTTGTGCCAGTCGGGGTGCTCGAAGGCCACCGGAAACAGGGCGTCGCCGGCGAAGGTCAAGCGTTCGCCACCGGAGTTCACGTAGACCACGCAGTGCCCCGGGGTGTGGCCACCGGTGACTTTGGCGACGACGCCCGGGGCCACCTCGTATTGGTCTTCGAAAGTTCGCACGTTGCTGCGGTAATCGTTGATGAATTGGTTGGCGGTGGCGCGCAGCACGTCCGGCACCGGCGCCGGCATGTCGGTGTGGGTGAAATCAGGTGTCTCCCAGAAAGCGACTTCAGTCGCCGACACGTGGATGCGCACGTCTGGCCGCAACTTGTTCTTCACGTCGTCGACGAGCAGGCCGCCGATGTGGTCCATGTGCATGTGGGTAATCACCACATCGGTCACGGATCCAAGATCGATGCCGGCGGCCTGCAGGCGCTTGGGAAATTGCCCGGCCCTTGGAAACCCTGGGAACTGCCCGCCGAGGCCTGCGTCGACGAGTATGGTCTGGTCGCCGCTGCGGATCACCAGCACGTTCAGCGCCCAGTCGAACGCGTCCGGCCCGAGGAACATGTCCTTGAACCAGGCGGCGCGGGCGGCGGGGTCGGCATTGGTAGACATCGTCGAGGTCGGCAGTGGCAGGACACCATCGCTGATCACCAGCACGTCAATCTCGCCGACCCGCACGGCATAGCGCGAAGGAACCAGTTCGGTGTCAAGCAAGCCTGGCTGCTGCTGACCATTGCCTGTCTGATGTGCGCCAGCCTTTTGGGATGGGTAATCCAGATGCGTTGTCATGCTCATTCTCCGATTGCCTGGGTCAAAAAAAATCGTTGGCCAATGCCGATTGTTCGCTGCGAAAGCGACGGATCGCCTGGAGAAAGAGTGTGCATATCGACGCACCGCGCTCGATACCATACGCAGGTATAGAACCGTAGGGCTTTAGCGTGATCGTTCCCAACCAAAGGTCGAAGTGCTGCGCGCCGGACAGCACGGTTGGCAGATTAATGGACGATCAGCTCGGTGTTAATTCGATGGTTGGCCGTTGGCTGGGGAAACCGGCAGGGAGAACGAGAAGGTCGCGCCCAGGTTGGGCTGACTGTCTGCCCGGATGCATCCACCGTGCAACTCGATGATAGAGCGGCAGATTGACAGGCCGATCCCCATGCCATTTTCCTTGGTGGTGAAAAACGCATCGAACAGCAGCGCGAGATGATGTTGATCAATTCCCGGGCCGTTATCCTGCACCTCCACCACTGCATGACTCTCTTGCCGATAAGTTCGCACGTGCAGCTCTCGGGGTGAACTCTTGTGGCCGTTCATGGCCTGCAGACTGTTCATGATCAGGTTGATCACTACCTGCTGTAGCTGGATTCGATCGCCCGACACCCAAAGCGACGGGGATGCAAACGAGCAAGCCACTCGCACCTTATGGCTCTGGATTTCCCGGTCAAGCAGGGCCAGCGAATCGGTTACTACCGATTGCAGATCGAGTTCTTCGTAGAGCGAATCGCTTTTGCGAGTCAGATCACGAATACGCTTGATGACCTCGGCTGCTCGACGCGCATTACTGGCCGCCCTGGCGATGGCGGCGCCGGCTTCCTTGAGATCGGGACTCGGGCGGTCGAGCCAGCGCTGGGCCGCTTCGGCACTGGAAGCTATCGCGGCCAGGGGCTGATTCACTTCGTGGGCAATCGACGCTGACAGCTCGCCCATCGTGGTGATTCGGCATATATGGGCGAGTTCGATTTGCGCGCGATGCAGCCGCGCTTCGACATCATGGGTATGGGCCAGCAAACTGAATTGCTCCTGAAGTTCATCGCGGGTGCGACGATTTTTCAATGCCAGCCAGGTGGCAATACCAATGGCCGTCAGACTGACAACGCAACGGGCCAGCGCGGCACTGAACGGATGATCGAGGTGAGAAAAAAAGAACGCGGCAGCCGTCAGCAGCGCACAGATCAGTGCAACCCGACGCAGCCCGCGGATCGAGCATGTGCCCATGGCCATCATGATGACCAGGACATAAAGCACTGCCACTGCGATATCCAGTTCCGTGAGGGTATCGACGATGAATATCGCGAAGGTAGTTGCCCAAAGCGCCAGGCACTTTGCCCTGACGCGCGGGGAGCCGGACATGACGTTCAGCATGATCCGGCTCTTGCGATGCTGCCGCAGCCCAAGGGCATCAAGCCTTGATGAACGCCAGAAGGTCGGCGTTGATCACGTCGCCATGGGTCGTGCACATGCCATGGGGCAGGCCGGGGTAGGTTTTCAGCGTGCCGTGGCGCAGCAGTTTGATCGACAGGTGCGCCGAGTCGGCTATCGGTACGATCTGGTCGTCTTCACCGTGCAACACCAGGGTCGGCACCTCGATGTTTTTCAGGTCGTCGGTGAAGTCGGTTTCCGAAAAGGCCTTGATGCAATCGTACTGCGCCTTGACCCCGCCATTCATACCCTGGCGCCACCAGTTGTCGACGATCGCTTCGGACAGTTTTGCGCCGGGGCGATTGAACCCATAGAACGGCCCACTCGGAAACTCGCGATAAAATTGCGTGCGATTTTCCGCCACGGCTTTGCGCAAGCCATCGAAGACGTCCATTGGAATGCCGCCCGGATTTTTCGCAGTGCGCAGCATGATCGGTGGTACCGCGCCGATCAATACCGCTTTGGCCACGCGACCACGGCCATGGCGCGCCACGTAACGGGCCACTTCACCGCCTCCGGTGGAGTGACCGATGTGCACGGCATTCCTGATGTTCAGGTGCGCCATCAGTTCAGCGACGTCGGCGGCGTAGGTGTCCATTTCGTTGCCGACAGCGGTCTGAGAGGACCGACCGTGACCACGGCGATCGTGGGCGATGACACGGAAGCCCTTGCTGAGGAAAAACAGCATTTGCGCATCCCAGTCGTCGCTGGACAGTGGCCAGCCGTGGTGGAACACGATCGGTTGGCCGCTGCCCCAGTCCTTGTAGAAAATCTGCGTACCGTCCTTGACGGTGAGCATCCCCGAGCCACTGGCATGACCGTCGCTTTTGCCCGGCGCAGCGGCGGTTGCCGATCCCTGTGTCTGCTGCGCTGCCAGCGCAGGCAGGGTCACCGCCAGGGCCGCAGCCATGGCGCCGGTGGTGATCAAGCCACGACGTGTGGTTCCGTTTGTCTCGTCAGTCATCGTCATTACTCATGTAGGTTCTGGAGGAGGGGGCACCTGCAAGGCCCGAGTACGTTTCCACGGCTGTGGAAAATTTATCGGCCAAGCAGGGCACTGACCACCAGACATGGGTGTTTGAAACTAACGCTTTGGTATGAAAAGCGGCCGGGCGAGGGCGTGCTGCAAGTGATTCAGACTGGCAGCTCGATGACCAACGCCTGATCAAATTCCGGGTTCTCATTGACCCCTTCTTTCGCATAGCCCCGGGCATTGCACACAACGCGGGTATCGCCCACCCGATAATCAAAGCTGCCATGGGTATGTCCATGCAGCCAAAGGGCCGGTTGCCACGCCTTGATCCGCTGCTCAAGGTCGGAGACAAAACTCGAATTGATCGGCGACTCGGCAAACATCGGGCTGATGCTTGCCCGAGTCGGGGCGAAGTGAGAAATCACCACCGTGGGCGTGGTGCTGTCGCGGGTGAAACAGTCATCCAACCAGGCAACGGTCTGCAGAAAAATCAACTGCGACACCGCCGGGCTGAACAGGTCTGCGAAATCGGGCGAGATTCTGATGCGGCTGAAGTCCCGCACCAACGCTGTCGCCAGATCAATGCCATGCGCCCGTTCTTGCGCGTCATCGTAAAGCCGATAGTCGGACCACAACGTACATCCCAGGAATCGCACACCTTGGTGGATGTATTCCGAGCGCTCCAGCACGTGGATCTGTGTGCCTTGCGTCAACGTGCGCAACTGTTCATGGGTCGAGATCAGGTCACTGCCGTAAAACTCGTGATTGCCGGCCACGTACACAATCGGAACAGGACATGCCCTGGCCCACTCTATGGCAGCAGCGGGCCGCGAGATGTCCCCGGCGAGCACGACGACATCGGCCTGCACGTCGGGAAACGGTATCGCGTTGACGGACAGGTGGATGTCGGACAGCAAGGCGATGCGCATGGGTCAGCTCCTGTATTTGCAATAGAACCTAGCGCACGAGATCGAAGCCGATCAAGCCGTTTATCCACGCACCGCCCGGGAACGCCAGACCATCATTTTCTCGACCTGCATTTCTTTCATGGTGTGAGGAATACCGCCCACGCCATGGCCGGACAGGCGCGCGCCGGCGAACGGCATCCAGTCGACGCGGAACAGGGTGTTTTCGTTGACCATCACCGCCGTGGCGTCGAGGTCCTGATAGCACTGCATGGCGGTGTCCAGATCGCGGGTGAATACCGCCGCCTGGAAGGCATAGGGCAGGGCGTTGGCCAGCTGGATCGCATCGGCCAGGTCGTCGTAGGCGTACACCGCCACCACCGGGCCGAAGACTTCTTTCTGCATCACGTTCGAATTGATGGACGGATTGAGCAAGACAGTGGGCGCGTAGCAGTTGTTGCCGAGTGCGCGGCCACCTGAGATCAAACGGGCGCCACCGGCAACGGCGTCGTTCACCCATTGGCTGACACGGTTCACTTCACGCTCGGCGATCAGCGGGCCGACATCGGTGGTGATATCGGTCGGATCTCCCACGACCATCGCGTCGCCCGATTGGCCCAGTCGCACGGCAACCTGTTCGGCGATGCTGCGATGGCAGAAAATCCGCTGCACGCTCACGCAAGCCTGTCCCGCGTGCCAGAAGCCGCCACGGGCAATGCGCGGCAGGGCATCGTCGAGGTCGGCATCCGCCGCGAGAATCACTGGCGCCACGCCGCCGTGCTCCAGCGCGCAGCGGGTTCCCGGAGCGAGGGTCGAACGCAACATCCAGCCCACCGCCGCCGAGCCGATGAAGCTGAAGAAACCCACCCGTGGGTCAGCCACCAGTTTGCCGGTGATCGCGTTGTCAGTCGGCAGCACCATCTGCGCCCAACCTTCGGGGAGGCCGGCTTCGGTCAGGATATCGAGCAATGTCCGGCAGCTCAGCGGCGTGTTGGCCGCGGGCTTGACGACCACGGGCGCACTGACGGCAATGGCCGGGACCACTTGATGCACGATCAGGTTGAACGGATGGTTGAATGCCGAGACGGCCGCAACCACGCCGATCGGTTCGTACTGGGTGAAGGCCACCCGGTTGGCCGAGGTGGCGTTCAGCCCCATCGGGATCACATGGCCGCCTTCGGTGCGCAGCACCTCGATGCAATTGAGGATGCCGTCGATGCCGCGCTCGACTTCGGTGATCGAATCCTTCAGCGGCTTGCCGCCTTCGCTGGCCGCCTGGGTGGCAATCGCCACCTTGCGCGCACCGATCAATTGGGCGGCACGTTGCAGGATTTCAATCCGCCGAGGCTTGGACAACCACTGGCTGCGGTCGCGGAAAATGCCATGGGCAACACTCAGTGCCCGCTCGACATCGGCCTCGGTGGAGACCACCACGTGACCGACGATAGCGCCATCGAAAGGGGCGTGCACTGCCAGGGATTGTTCAGACATGGGAGCTACCTCGAGTCAAACGAAAAAGGGGCGATTCAGGCTGCTGTGCCTTTCAAACCTGGCGCCAAGGTAAACGTTGGTGGTTGTTTGAAAAAATGAATAATTGAGAAGCTTATGTTCAGTTTATGAGAACACCCAGGGAGCGCATTGTCGGATCTGTCGCCTTCTTGTTTCACCCCAGATATCGGCCAGGAACCACGTATCGCCTCGTCGCAAGGCTGTTCGCGCCACTTGATACGCCAGTAACTGGCTGTTTTAAATCAAATAAATGTTAAGAAGGGCTTCCCAGACGTAACGAAAGTTGTTAAATTTCGCGCACTTTCGCAGGGGCTCTCCCAGGGCTTGCAAGCTGCGAAGTCAAAAACGAGTGCCAGGCACTCGCAGCAACAGCTACAGGGGCGTCGCCAAGCGGTAAGGCAGCAGGTTTTGATCCTGCCATGCGTTGGTTCGAATCCAGCCGCCCCTGCCATTTTTCCACATCCAGCTTCAATCACTCGGCCAATGAGGTGCGAGTCCTGGATGATTGTCTCTGCAACATATTCATCTCTGTAGTGTCTCCTCAAAGTAGGGCGTTGGCCTGGATTCAGCGGCTTGCAAGGCTTTATTTCACAGGAGGCACGGCATGCAGCGTTTCACTGGTGGTTGCCTTTGCGGCAACGTAAGGATTGTGGCGTCGGGGCTGCCGTACCGGGTGGGTATTTGTCATTGCCTTGACTGCCGCAAGCACAGCGGCGCGTTGTTTCAGGCGTCGGCGATTTTTCCTGCGGATGCGGTGAGTATCGAGGGGGAAACCCGCGACTACGCCGGACGGCATTTCTGCCCGCGCTGTGGTTCGTCCGTTTTCGGTCGCAGCGGCGATGAAGTCGAGGTGAGCCTGGGGGCATTCGATGCTCCGAACCAACTGAAGCCCACCTACGAACTCTGGACCATTCGTCGCGAGTCCTGGCTGCCTGCGTTTGCCCTTGCGCGGCAGTACGAGCGAGATCGAGAGAATCCTGGCCGTGAAGAGCCGTGAAACCGCGCAGAAGCCACGGCCTCTGCGCGTTTCGGATTGCCGTCAGAGGTGATCTGCGTCAATCACAGCCTTGGCGAACGCTTTTGGATCTTCCTGCGGCAGGTTGTGGCCGATACCGCCGTTGATCAGGCGGAATTCGTATTTGCCGGTAAAGCGTTTGGCGTAGTCCTCTGGATTTGGGTGCGGTGCGCCGTTGGCGTCGCCCTCGAGCGTGATGGTCGGTACGCTGATGGAAGGCGCCGTGGCGAGTTTCTGCTCCAACGCTTCGTATCGGCTTTCACCTTGCACCAGACCCAGGCGCCAGCGGTAGTTGAACACGGTGATATCGACATGGTCCGGGTTTTCCAGCGCTTTGGCGCTGCGATCGAAGGTGGCGTCGTCGAACGCCCATTTCGGCGAAGCCAACTGCCAGATCAACTTGGCGAAGTCATGGGTGTTTTTCTCGTAACCCGCGCGGCCACGGTCGGTGGCGAAATAAAACTGATACCACCATTGCAGCTCGGCCTTGGGCGGCAAGGGGTTCTTGCCGGCCGCCTGGTTACCGATCAGATAGCCGCTGACCGAAACCAGTGCCTTGACCCGTTCCGGCCACAGCGCCGAGACGATGTCAGCCGAGCGTGCACCCCAATCGTAGCCACCGAGCACCGCTTGCTTGATGTTCAGCGCATCCATGAAGTCGATGACATCACTGGCGAGGGCAGCGGGCTGGCCGTTGCGTAGCGTTTTATCCGACAGGAAATGCGTATCGCCGTAACCCCGCGCATACGGCATCAGCACCCGATAACCCTTGGCTGCGAGCAGCGGAGCGACGTCGTCATAGCTGTGAATGTCGTACGGCCAGCCGTGCAGAAGAATCACCACCGGGCCATCGGCCGGACCCGTTTCGGCATACGCCACGCTCAGCAAGCCGGCGTTGACATGCTTGAGCGGGCCGAAGGGAGAAGGTGCCGAATAGCGGGTGCCGGCACTGGCTGCAGCGGGTTGTCCGCTGGTGGTTGTTTGCCCGTAGGCCACACCGAAAGCGCCAAGCAAGGTGAATGCGAGGATCGACGAACCCACCAGTCGACGGCGGATTTTGCCATGGGTGTTGTTCTGCAGTGCCATCTTCATCGTGATGTCTCCGTTGCAAGCCATTGGCCAAGGGTTCTGGCTGAGCCCCTTCAAACCTTGCTTGCATTTGAATGCGCTGACGTATCTGGCCTGTGTCGAATCGCTGATCAGGTGAAAGCCTGTGTATCGTGACGGGATTCAGATACACAGTGATACAGAGCGACTGCTTCGATGCGCCATGCAACAGATCTTTGAGGATAGGTCGCTTTGAACCGCCAACACGTCGTCAATGACTTCCTTGTGATTCAAACGTAATCTCGCCAGTTCGCTGATCAAAACAACACGAAAAAATCAGGAGTCATTGATGCATCCAATCCGTCTCGGTCTGGTGGGCTACGGCAAGATTGCTCAGGATCAACACGTTCCAGCCATCACCGCCAACCCCGCGTTCCAGTTGGTGTCTGTCGCCACGCAAGGCCAACCCTGCGCTGGAGTAGAGAATTTTCGGTCGCTGGGCGAACTGCTGGAAAACGGCCCGCACGTCGATGCGATTGCGTTCTGTACTCCACCGCAAGGGCGATTCGCCCTGGTTCAACAAGCGCTGGCCGCGGGTAAACACGTGCTGGTGGAAAAGCCGCCGTGCGCCACGTTGGGTGAAGCAATGGCGTTGGTTGGCCAGGTCGCCGAGCAAGGCGTCAGCGGTTTGTTCGCCTGGCATTCCCGCTACGCGCCCGGCATTGAAGCCGCCCGTGACTGGCTGGCCACACGCACCCTGCAAAGCGTGCAGATCGACTGGAAGGAAGACGTGCGCAAGTGGCACCCCGGCCAAGCGTGGATCTGGCAACCCGGCGGTCTGGGCGTCTTTGATCCGGGCATCAACGCCTTGTCGATTGTCACCCATCTGCTGGCGCTGCCGCTGTTTGTCGAGTCCGCCGAGCTGCGCGTCCCCGACAACTGCCAGTCACCGATTGCCGCTTCGATCAAGATGTCCGATGCACGTCACCTCGACGTCCGCGCGGAATTCGATTTCGATCACGGTCATGATGAGCTCTGGAGCATCGAGATCCGCTGCGCCGAAGGCGTCCTGCGACTGGATAACGGTGGCGCGCTGTTGAGCATCGACGGCGTGCCCCGAGCGGTATCGGAGGAGGGCGAGTACGCGGCGGTGTATCGACACTTCCAACAGTTGATAGGCGACAAAGGCAGTGATCTGGACCTCCAGCCATTGCGACTGGTGGCCGACAGCTTTTTTGTCGGCAGCCGGACCCTGGTCGAGCCATTCTACGATTAACGACCGTTTGGGCGAGGGCACACGCACGTGAGCCTGCAAATGGCTCACTGGGTTTCCCTGCCGTCCGGTACGTTTGTTAAAGTGACGCTCAGTTGCCCAAGAATCGCCGAGTAAAAAACATGAATCGTCAAAAGAAACTACAGCAGTTGTTCAAGGAAAAGGCGAAAAAGGCCAGTGCCAAATTGGCACCGAAAAAGCCTAAGTACATCAGTAAGGCCGACCGGTTGAAATTGGCGGCCGAGTCCAGCCAGGACTCATCGGTGTCTGCTGAGAGCTGAGTAACGACGTATTGGAAACCGGCCGGTTGCGGCCTGAAGCATCGCTGGAAGTGAAAAGGGCTGCTTTTGAACGAACAGACATTGTCCACGCGCCTGGAGCGCGTGGCAGCGCAGGTGCCGGTAGGTGCGCGACTGGCCGATATCGGCTCGGATCACGGTTACCTGCCGGTCGCGCTGCTGCGTCGTGGCGTCATCGCGATGGCGGTGGCCGGCGAAGTGGCCTTGACGCCGTTCCGTGCGGCTGAACGCACCGTACGTGAGAATGGTCAGGATCTGCAGATCACTGTGCGTCTGGCCGATGGCCTGTCGGCAATCGAGCCGGAAGACGGGATTACGGCGGTGAGCATTTGCGGCATGGGCGGCGAGACGATCCGCGACATCCTCGACGCCGGCAGGGCACGCCTGAGCGGTCAGGAACGGCTGATCCTGCAACCCAACGGTGGCGAGCAGCCGTTGCGTCAATGGCTGATGGACAATGGCTATTGCATCCTCAGTGAAGAGGTGTTGCGAGAAAACCGCTTCTATTACGAAATCATCGTCGCCGAACGTGCCGAGCGGGTGCTGTATACCCCCGAGGAGCTGTACTTCGGTCCGTTGCAAATGCAGCAGCGCAGCCCGGCGTTTCTTGGCAAGTGGCAACGAATGCTGCGGCAGAAGCACAAGACACTTGGCAGCTTCGCCAGCGCGCGACAAACCGTACCCGAGGAGAAGGTCGAGGACGTCGCCCGACAGGCCCGGTGGATTGCCGAATTATTGGCTTAGAACTAACGAAGCCGCACATCTGCACGGCTTCGTGAGAACAGCCAGTTCAACGCTTGATGAGGGAAATCTTCGTACCTTCGATGCTGATCCCGGCCATCAAACCTTGCTGGTCGAAGATGAACGCGTAGGCATCGTCCTTGAGTGTCGAGCTGGAGAGGTTCTTTGATACCCCTTCATCGACTACCACGACCGTAGGCCCTACGCCGATCTCCCAACCCTTTGTGTCTGCGATGTATTTCACCGCTTTGTCGGTCATCAGGAAAACCACATATCCGTACGATTGGGCGCCTGCCTGTAGTCCCCACGAGCCGCTGACCGAGTTGTAATAGTCCTGGACCTGGTTGCCTTTCATCAGCACGCCTTCGCCGTAGCTGCCGCCAAACACAAGTCCGGCCTTGATGATTTTCGGGAAGACCAGTATGGCTTTGGCCTTTTTCGAAATGGTTTCGGAAAATGGGTTGGCCTTGTAGAGCGTTTGCAACGCTTGTCGAGAATCGGTGTTCAAGTCTTCGGCAGTGGCCGCTCCTGCATTGTTCAAGAGACTGACGGATGCCAGAGATGCAAGGGCGAAGAACAACGACAGGATGAATCGCGATGATTGAGTCATTTCCGTACTCCGAAAAGGGAGCATTGGATGGACTCAGCGTTCGACCCCTGCCGCCGGCAGGAACCGAATGCGCTGAATGTTATCCGGCGCACCCTAAAGTGTGTGAAATGCAGCTTCGCTCTTCATTGAAGTCGGCCCGAGGTTTCGGGATCGGTTGCGAGGCCATCATTGGTAGTGACCTCTGCGCATTGGCGGGGTTCCGGTTGAGCTTATCCGTGCGCCTTCTTCAGCCCCTTCAAGCGCACTTTCGCCCTTTGCACTGCGGCCATTTTTTCCGGCCGCTTCATGCGTTTCCACTTCCTGATGTCCTCCTTGCTTCTTCCACAACTCACACACAGTTCGCCGCTCAACTGGCACACCGAGATGCAAGGGTTTTCGATTTCTTTTGCCATCGTCAATTACCTTTAGCCAGACGCTTCTGCCAGTCGCCATGATGAGTGCGTTGACATTCCTCCTCAGAATCGAAGCGGACAGTGAGGTCTGATGGCGTCAGGTCGATGTTTGCCTCGTTCAACGCCATGGCCGTCAGCTCGAAGATGCGCGCCTTTGCGTTGACCTCAGCGAGTTTTTTATCGGCCTGGGTTTCGAACACCCAAGTGATCCTCAGTGTTTCAATCAGCTTGTTCAAATCGGCGGTGTGGGTGAGCCAGGTAAAACCTTTGATTTCACCCTTGGCTGTTTCGCACGCGTCGGTGAGCGTGGTTATCAATTGGCGTTCGACCCGCGCCAATTCACGTTTGCCTGGGGGCATTGGAGTTTCCTTGGGAGACAATGGAAGGGCGCTGTGCAATCAGACCGGACGAAACTCGACCGTCAGATGCCTGACTTCGTGAACCGGCTTGAGTCTTTCACGAATGCTGTCGGCGTTCGCAGTGGCATTACCCAGAACGCTGACGATGGCCGCGTGGGCTTGTGGCCCAATTCGCCACACGTGCAGGTCCGTGATGGTGGCATCCCCCGGGCTTTCAACCCGTTCGCGGATTTCCTCGGCAACGTGCGCATCTGTCTGATCCAGCAATACGCCTGCGGTATCACCCATCAAGGTCCATGCCCAACGCGCAATAACGATGGCGCCGACGATGCCCATGACCGGGTCCAGCCACACCCAGCCGAGATACCGGCCCGCGAGCAGCGCAGCAATGGCCAGAACCGACGTCAGCGCGTCGGCGATGACGTGGAGGTAGGCCGATTTCAGGTTGTTGTCGTTTCCGTGAGGGGCATGATCATCGTGGTGGTCATGGTCATGGTCATGGTCATGGTCATGGCTGTGTCCGTGGCCCAGGAGCAGGGCACTGATGACGTTGACGATCAAACCGACTATTGCAATGAGCGTAGCGGTGCCGAACTGAACTTGCGTTGGCTGCAACAGGCGCAACACAGATTCAACGCCTATGGTCAGGGCTACCATGCCGAGAATCAGTGCCGAGGCGAACCCGCCCAGGTCTCCGACTTTTCCCGTGCCGAAGCTGTAACGCTGGCTGGTAGCGTGACGTCTGGCGTATCCGTAAGCGAGCGCCGCGATGCCCAAGGCGCCGGCATGGGTGGCCATGTGAAAGCCATCGGCGAGTAACGCCATCGAACCTGTGATGTAGCCAGCGATGATCTCGCCAACCATCATCACCACCGTCAGCGCCACGACCCAAAGCGTGCGCTTGGCATTTTCGTCGTGCGCTGAGCCAAGGAACACGTGGTCGTGCGCGTGATTAATGTGGGTGCTGCTCATGAGCCTGTACCTGCGTTCTTCACTTGGAGTAACGGCGAATCGCTTCAAGAAGCTCTTCGACGCCCTTGTTACGCGCCTCTTCACTGAGTGCCGGGTTCGCGACGTGCTCCCGGGCGTGGTCTTCAATGATTTCTTCCATCAGCCCGTTGATGGCTCCGCGGGTGGCGGCGACAAGGTGCAGCGTCCTGGCGCAATCGAGATCAGATTCCAGAGCCCGCTCAACGGCCTGAATTTGTCCGGCGATGCGTTTGACGCGTTTGAGAAGATCGTCTTTGTTGGCTGCGATATGACCCATTGGATAACCCTCGATCCGTATTGATCGAATCATAGGTATACCCCCTATACCTATACAAGGGCCATTCAGCGGAGATTTGCCTACACATCATCGACTGGAGGTGGTGGCTACTGACAGATAACTTGCTGGTTGCAGGGCAAGGCACTGCGTTTACTCATAGGCAGAGGCATGGGGCACCCAGCAGAGGTGGGTCCCCCACGTATAGCCGCAGCAAAAGGCCGCCGCCGACCGCCAGGTCGACGGCGGCCTTTGCTCATGGCTTGGCTTGTGCTTTGGCTTTCTCTTCGATTTTCGCGTCGACCACCGCGCGAATCTGGTCGATGCTGAAGCTGGCCGGTTTCTGGCTGGGCGGGTACTCGATGAAGGTCTGCAGGAACCTTGCGGCCTTGGCCACTCCCGCTGCCAGCAGGTAGGAGTTTTTCACGGTCCAGTCGTAATACTGGTCAGACACGATGTCCGCCCGCTCATAGGGGTCCATCCGCAGATTGAACAGTTTCGGCACGCGCAACGGCACGAACGGGCTGCTCCAGACCGTGAATCCACCGGGATCGCGTTGCTCGGCGAAGACCACTTTCCAGTTGTCGTAACGCATCGAGACCAGCACGCCATCGTCGTTGAAATAGTAGAACTCCCGGCGCTCGCCTTTAGGCTGTTGCCCGGTCAGGTAGGGCAATTGGTTGAAGCCGTCCAGGTGCACTTTGAAGTTGGTACCGCCGGAAGTCGGTGCCCAACCTTTGAGCAGCTTGTTTTTTACATCGGCTTCGCCAGCCGCAGCCAGCAGCGTCGGGAACCAGTCCATGCCCGAGAACATTTCGTTGGACACTTCGCCGGCCTTGATCTTGCCCGGCCAGCGAATGATCGCCGGCACACGGTAAGCGCCTTCCCAGTTGGAGTTCTTCTCGTTGCGGAACGGCGTGGTCGCCGCGTCCGGCCAGGAGAACTGGTTGGGACCGTTGTCGGTGGTGTAGACGACGATGGTGTTGTCGGCGATTTTCAGGTCGTCGAGGGTTTTCAGCAGTTTTCCGACATCACCGTCATGTTCGAGCATACCGTCGGCATAGTCGTTGCCGGGCATGCCGCTCTGGCCCTTCATCGACTCGCGCACGTGGGTGAACAGGTGCATGCGCGTGGTGTTCATCCAGACGAAGAACGGCTTGTCGGCCTTCGCTTGTTTCTCGATGAACGCCTGTGCTGCGGCGGTGGTTTCGTCGTCGATGGTTTCCATACGTTTTGAGGTGAGGGCACCGGTGTCCTCGATCTTGCCGTCGGCAAAACTATGGATCACACCACGGGGTGTCCTGGATTTGACGAAGTCCGGGTCATCCTTGGGCCAATAAGGACGCTCGGGTTCCTCTTCGGCGTTGAGGTGGTAAAGGTTGCCGAAGAACTCGTCGAAACCGTGATTGGTCGGCAGGAATTCGTCTTTGTCGCCCAAGTGGTTCTTGCCGAACTGCCCGGTGGCGTAGCCTTGGGACTTGAGCGCCTGGGCGATGGTGAGGTCACGCTTCTGGATACCGATCGGGGCGCCCGGCACGCCAACCTTGGTCAGGCCGGTGCGCAGTGGTGACTGGCCGGTAATGAACGACGAGCGTCCGGCGGTGCAGCTGTTCTCCGCGTAGTAGTCGGTGAACATCATGCCTTCATGGGCAATGCGGTCGATGTTCGGCGTCTTGTACCCGACCACGCCCATGGAATAGGCACTGATGTTGGTCTGGCCGATGTCATCACCGAAAATCACCAGAATGTTGGGTTTGTCGGCAGCCCCGGCGGTTGCCGACAATGCCATGACCGTTGTCGCCAGCAGGGCGAGTTTCGGCAGCCACTTTTTTATGCGAGTCATCTGACTGGCTCCTTGTTGACGGGCGTCGCGAACAGCGACCGGGCCCGATCTTCAAGCGTCGTCAAAAGGATCGCGCCACCCGTATCAGGTGGCCGGCTACAGGGTTGCGATGTTTTGCTGGTGGACATATCCGTTGCTGCGGTAACGGCGACTTATGATTCCGCTTTTACAGCGGGTTACTTTGAAAAGCGGAACGCCGCCCGGCGCAAAGTAACCAAACGCCCTTGCCCCTTTCGTTCGGTGCCTCGCCTAGGCTCGGCATGCCCTCGCTCCGGTCCTGCTCCGTGGGCCCGCCACAGCAACCGAGGGGGCCTGGTAGCCGACCTGGCTGCGGCAATTACGCATTCCTCCTGTCGGAATGCGATTCCTGTGGGAGCTGGCTTGCCAGCGATGACGGCCTGACAGCCAGCTCTGAACGTCCGGCCAGACCCATTACCCTGTGGGGGCGGGCTTGCCCGCGAAGGCGGAGTATCAGTCGCCACTAATGCTGGATGTGCCGGCGCTTTCGCGAGCAAGCCCGCCCACAGAGGAATGGGTTCAGGCGCAAAATCATGGGTGTCTTCAAGGCCGCCATCGCTGGCAAGCCAGCTCCCACAGGGTGTGAGTCGCTCACGAAATCTGTGTGCATCACAAACCACTGTGGGAGCGGGCTTGCTCGCGAAGGCGGTGACGAGTGGCATGGGGAAGACAGTTGCTCCCACAAGAAAAGCGCGCTCAGAGCCCCGGGTTATCGATGTGCAGCACGGCACCGGTCACGCTCGCCCCGGCGCCGCTGGCCAGCAACAGCATGGGGCCATTGAGCTCCTGCAGTCCGGCGTCCTTGTCTCGGCCTGGGGCTATGACGTTGATGCGTATGCGGTGTGGTGTGAGTGACTGGGCCATGGCGCGGCTCATGCGGATCAGGCTGCTGTTGGGGCGCAGGCACGGGTTAGGCTCGCTGATGGGCTGCGGTGGCGGATCGATATTGACGATGCTGCCTCCGCGTTCGGCCCTGATCATGTGCAGGCTGGTGCAATGGACGATGTGATTGTTCAAGGCTACATGTTCGCGCTCGGCGCTGTTGTTGATCAGCACATCGACGCTGCCAAAGCGTTGCTGGACGGTGTCCAGGGCGGCTTCGATACTCGGCCGGCGGGCATTGTCGAGGCTGATGATCAAGACTTCGCCCCCTTCCCAGCGCAAATCCGCTGCCAGTTGCTCCAACTGCGCCGGGTGTTGCCCACCGAGGGCCACACGCGCTCCGGCACGGCTGATCAGCCGGGCGAAATGCGCGCCCAGTCGAGTGGTGGCGTCGGCCACCAGCACCGTCTTGCCGGTCATGGAAAAGGGCTGCATCAGATCGCTCATGGACGCACCTCCACAGGCATGGCACGGCGGGTGATTATGGCTTGCGGCACAGGCGCCCGAGGCGACGGGATGGTTGCGGCGCCGAGCATTTTCATTACCAGTACCGAGTAATGGCGGATGACGGCATCGATGTCCCAGCGGCCATCGGTGCGGTACCAGACGCAAGCATGGGTCAGCATGTTGAACAGGGTGCGCGCCATCAACTTGGGTTCGGCGCAGCTCAGTGAACCTTCCTTGACCCCTTGTTCTAGTAGTTCCTGCAAGGCTTTCAAATACTGGCGCCGGGCTTGGCGGACCTGCTCCAGATCCTCTTCGGGGAGACTGCGCAACTCCAGATTGCCGAGCATCGCCTCGTCCTGATGTTCCAGATGATAGCGTACGTGGCAGGCGATGAAGGCGAGCAATTTCACATCGGCGCTCGCTGCCTTTTTCGGCCGACGCCGCGCCCACTCCCGGGACACTCCCTGGAAATACTCGAGGATCAGCTCCAGCAGCAGTTCGTTTTTGCCTTTGTAGTAGAGGTACAGAGTGGAGGCATTGATGCCTGCTTCGCTGGCAAGCTGACGCAGACTCATCGAACCGTAGCCATTGCGCGAGATCAGTTTGATGGCGGCCAGGCGGATATTGCTTTCAGTCATGTTCATGGTGTGATCCTGCGTTTCTGCGTCCCTGTAGGAGCGCGCCCGCTCGCGAAAATGTCCGCGACATCGCGGGGTGCCAGGCAGCCAGCGTTATCGTTGACGACCATCGCGAGCAGGCTCGCTCCTACAAGTGCAGTTACGGTTATTGCAGATCGCCGGCCACAGCGATGGTTTGCGCGGTGATGTAGTTCGACTCCGGCGAGCAGAACAGGTACACGGCGTCGGCTGCCTCTTTCACGGTGCCCGGGCGACCCAATGGGTTGCGCTGACTGAACGACTTGGCCGCCTCCGGGCTGATGCCGACACGAATGTCACGACCTTCGATGCTCACAGTCGCACCGGCATGGGCATCGGCGCTGGTCATGCGGGTTTCGATGAAACCGAATGCAACGGCATTGACGTTGACTTTGAAACGGCCCCATTCACGCGCCAGCGCTCGGGTCATGCCGAGGACACCGGCCTTGGCCGAGGAGTAGTTCATCTGCCCGGCGTTGCCTTTGAGGGCCGAAACCGAGGAGATGTTCACCACTTTGCGGAACACTTCACGCTCGGCTGCCGCATCGGCCTGGGCTTGCGCCTTGATGATCGGGTAGGCGGCACGCAGGATGCGGAACGGCGCGGTCATGTGGCAATCGAGGATCGCGTACCACTGCTCGTCCGTCATCTTCTGGATCACGTCGTCCCAGGTGTAGCCGGCGTTGTTGACGATGATGTCGATGGCGCCGAAGTTGTCCATTGCGGTCTTGACGTAGCGGTCGCCGAAGTCCGGGGCGCTGACGTTGCCGTGGCACACGGCAGCTTCGCCACCCAGTTTGCGGATTATTTCAGCGGTCTCGTGGGCCGGATCGGCGTCCAGGTCGTTGATCACGATGCGCGCGCCTTCGCTCGCCAGTTTCAGGGCGATTTGCTGGCCGATGCCACGACCGGAGCCGGTGACCAGTGCAACTTTGCCTTCGAGTTTTGCCATGGGGTGTTGCTCCTCAGTTATCGGTTTTGTTTAGAGAGCGATCACGGCGTCGCCAACGATCTTGGTCTCGCCGTATTGATTGGTGGTGCGCACTTCGACCTTGATCCGTTGCTCGCCCTCGACCTCGAAGCGGTCGACGACAGTGCCGCTGCAGGTGATCTGGTGACCCAGGTGGGTGATGCCAAGAAAGCGCACGCCGAACTCGCGCAACTGGCGCTGGTCGACCCATTGGGTCAGCAGGCGACCGAGGTAGGCCATCGACAACATGCCGTGGGCGAACACATCGGGCATGCCCGCCCGGCGCGCGTAATCGGTGTCGATGTGAATGGCGTTGTAATCACCCGACGCACCGGCAAACAGAGCCAGGGTGGTGCGGTTGATCGGTGGGAGGGCCAGTGGCGGCAGGGTGTCGCCGATGTTGATTTTTTCCAGGCTTATGGCGTTCATCAGTGTTCTCCGCTTCAGCTGTTGCGCTGCACGAGCACGCTGCGCAGATCCGCGACGTGCTCACCGTGCTGATTGGTGACTCGGGTTTCGCGCACCACGAATTCCAGGGCACCGCCTTTCTTGTCGTAGATGTCGGCGATGCGCACCTCGAAGCGCAACGTGTCGCCGGCGTAGGCCATATGGTGGTAGCGGAAGGATTCTTCACCGTGCAGGATGCGCGCGGTGACGATGCCCAGTTCGTCACGCCAGGCGTTCGACGGAATCTGGAACTCCAGCGAGAACAGAAAGGTCGGCGGCAGTGGCAGGTTGGGGTGGCCGGCATCACGTGCAGCTTGCTCGTCGAAGTAGATCGGGTTGGTTTCCCCGGTGGCCTTGGCGAAGAAGCGCAATTGACCTGCTTCGGCGTTGACGAGGAAGGTGGGCAGTTGTCTGCCGATGTGTTTCTTGTCGATCATCGAAATGTCTCCCTGGATTGCCGGCCGTGTCAGTTCTTCTGGTACACGGTCACCACGCAGGCGCCGCCCAGGCCGAGGTTGTGCTGCACCGCAATTCGCGCGTTCTGCACCTGACGTTGCTCGGCGGTACCGCGCAGTTGATGGGTCAGTTCGTAGCACTGGGCCAGGCCGGTGGCGCCCAGCGGATGTCCTTTGGAGAGCAAGCCACCGGACGGGTTGGTGACCCATTTGCCGCCGTAGGTGTTGTCGCCGTCGTTGACCAATTGCTCGCCTGCGCCTTCGGCACACAGGCCCAGGCCTTCGTAGGTCAGCAATTCGTTCTGCGCGAAGCAGTCGTGCAACTCGATCACGTCGATGTCTTGCGGGCCAATACCGGCCTGGTTGTAGGCGATGTCGGCAGCCATGCGCGTCATGTCGAAACCGACCACGCGGATCATGTCCTTGGTGTCGTAGGTGCTCGGCAGGTCAGTGGTCAGGGCCTGGCCGGCCATCAACACGTCGGTGCGCAGGCCGTGTTTTTTCGCGAAGGCCTCGGACACCACGATGGCGGCAGCAGCGCCACAGGTCGGCGGGCAGGCCATCAGGCGGGTCATCACGCCTTCCCACAGCATCGGCGCGGCCATGACTTCTTCGGCGCTCACCACGTTGCGGAACACCGCCAGCGGGTTATTGGCCGCATGACGGCTGGCCTTGGCGCGGATCTTGGCGAAGGTTTCCAGTCGGGTGCCGTACTTTTGCATGTGCGCGTAGCCGGCGCCGCCGAACTGGCGGATGGCATTGGGCAGGTCAGGCATGCCGATCAGTTCGTTGGCCAACACCAAGGCACGCTCAGTGGCCGGTGCGCGATCGGGCCAGGCAGATTTCAACGCGCCCGGGTTCATGTGTTCGAAACCAAACGCCAGGGCGCAGTCCACGGCGCCGCTGGCCACGGCCTGACGGGCGAGGAACAGGGCGCTGGAACCGGTGGCGCAGTTGTTGTTGACGTTAATCAGCGGGATGCCGGTCATGCCCACGCGGTACAAGGCTTTCTGACCGCAGGTGGAATCGCCGTAGACGTAGCCGGCGTAGGCCTGCTGGATGTCAGCGAAGTCCACGCCCGAGTCAGCCAGGGCCTGGCGGATCGCCTGTTCACCCATGACATCGTAGGGCTCGTTGGTCCCCGGTTTCTTGAACTGGATCATGCCGACGCCAGCAACGAATACCTTATGGCTCATCGTGTATTTCCTTTTTTTGTTTTTGAGGATCAGAGCTTGCGCGCAATCAGTTCGCGCATGACTTCGCTGGTTCCGCCGTAGATGCGATTGACGCGGCAGTCGACGAACGCTCGGGCGATCGGGTACTCCATCATGTAGCCGTAGCCGCCATGCAGCTGGACCATGTCGTCGATGCATTTCCACAGGGTTTCGGTGGTGTAGAGCTTGGCGATCGCCGCTTCTTCGAGGGTCAGGCGCCGGCGCATGTGCTCGCCCAGGTAGTAGTCGACCATCACGCGCATGGCGGTGGCCTGGGCCTTGATGTCGGCGAGTTTGAACTTGCTGTTCTGGAAGTCCCATACGGTCTGGTTGAACGCTTTGCGGTCCTTCACGTACTCGAGCGTTTGCTCCAGCAGGCGCTCGAGCTTGGCGGCAGCGGACACGGCGATGGAGAACCGCTCCTGCGGCAGTTCACCCATCAGATAGGTGAAGCCCAGGCCTTCTTCACCAAGGCGATTGCCCACTGGCACGCGGACATTGTCGAAGAACAGCTCGGCGGTATCGGCTGCAGCCTGGCCGACCTTCTCCAGCTTGCGCCCGCGCTTGAAGCCGGCACGGCTGGCTTCCACGGCGATCAGGCTGATGCCCTTGGCGCCCGCGGACGGATCGGTCTTGCACACGACAATCACCAGATCGGCGGTCAGGCCGTTGCTGATAAAGGTCTTGCTGCCATTGATGACGTATTCGTCACCGTCGCGCACGGCGGTGGTACGCACAGCCTTGAGGTCGCTGCCGGTGCCGGGTTCGGTCATGGCGATCGCCAGGATGGTCTCGCCGGAGCAAATGCCCGGCAGCCATTTCTGTTTCTGTTCTTCGTTGCCGCAACGATTGATATAAGGAGCAATGACGTCGGAGTGCATGCTGAAGTAAGCACCGCTCACGCCAGCCCGGGCGAACTCTTCGTTGAACACTGCACAGTGGCCGAAATCCCCGCCGCCTCCACCGTACTCGGGGGGCAGGGTGATGCCCAGCAAGCCTTCGCGCCCGGCCTTGAGCCAGGTTTCCCGGTCGACCTGACCGGCCTTGTCCCAGGCTGCCTGGCGCGGCAGGCATTCGCGCTCGAAAAAACGCCGCACGGTGGTGCGAAACATCTCATGGTCGTCGCGGAAAACGGTTCGGGCGATATGCACGCAAGACTCCTCAATGATCACGGGCCCGGCCTGGGCCGGGCGCTGATGCAAGGCGCGAGCTGCGCCTTTGAACTGAGGGTTACGATAGGGTCGGGGGCTGGCCGGAACGCCACCCGAGGTGGGTGGCGGGAGGAAAATCAGAAAGCAGCCCAAGCCCCTGTAGGAGCGAGCCAGCTCGCGAATAACGCCCGGACATCGCGATCATTCAGGCATGGCGGGTCATCGTTCACGCCCATCGTCGGAACGCCGCCCGGAGCCGGCTCGCTCCTGCAGGATTCAGTGTCGGCTTGCGGCATTTTCCTGGGATTCGAGATCCCGCACCCGCGCCACCGCTTCGTCGCGGCTGTTGACCCCGAGTTTGCTGTAGATATGGCTCAGGTGCCATTTCACGGTTTCCGGAGACAGCCCCAGAGCACGGGCGATTTTTTTGTTGGGCAGGGCCTGGGCGAGCAAGCGCACCACTTCGATTTCCCGTTCGCTCAGGGGCTCCATGCCGCTGGTGAGAGGCTTGTTTGTCGGGGGCGGGGAGGGTTTGTCGCCTGGCACGGCGGGCGCAGTGACCTGCGCCGCCTGCAGGCGCTCGACGTAAAAGGCAAGCAGTGGGTCCAGGGTTTCTTTGCTGGCGATGTCCGAGATCAGCATCAACGCATCGGGGTGGGCGTCGAGCAAGCTGCGCAACAGGCCGAAGCGTTGACCGCGGCGCAGTGCTTCCATGACGTGATCACGGGCGGCATCGGTATTGCCGCGCTGAGACTCGATCACTGCGCTCAACACCAACAGGCGAACGGTGCCCAACTGACGGCGGTGCCGTTCACAGGTTTCGATCAGTTGCTCGATGCGTTTCAACGCACCGTCCAGGTCGCCCTGCTGAATTTGCCAGCGCGCCCGCGCATTCTCGGCCAGGATGTGGATTTCCTTGAGTGCACTGTGCCCGGCATCCGGGTGGCGTGCATCGATGGCTTCAAGGCGCGCCAGTTTGGTCCGGGCCTGCGAGTGCTCTCCGAGAATCATCAGCCATCGCACCTGCCAGGTCAGGCAGTAGGCTTGCAGGCGTTCCAGACCGAGTTTGATGGCGTACTCATCGAGCCGTTCGACATAAGCCAGGGCTTCCTGATGATTGCCCGCCAGCCATTGCACGTTCCACAGCACCTGCAACACACGCAACACCGAATCCGGAATGGAAATCCGCTCGAGAATATCGACCCATCCCGACAAGAGCTTGAAGGCAGCATCGACGTCATTGGTTTCGTACAGCACCTCACCCAGCAACGCGGCGGAGAGGTAGGTTGCATCGGCGCCGGCCTTGCCACAGTGTGCGGCCTCATGCATCACATCCCGATACACCCGCTCGGCCTGCTTCATCTGGCCTTCGAGGGCATGGCTCAAGCCAATCATGCAGCGGCCCTGAAGGCTGCCGGCGGTGGTGCCCAGCAGCGGTTCGCCATTGATCAGCAGCAGGGGGCGCTCGAGTTGCACCTGACGCGCCTTCTCGTATTCACCCCGGTGCATGTAGAGCCAGGAAAGGATGTTGGCGCATGAGCCAAGGGCGACACTGTTGCTGCCTGGTGGCGGATCGAGCAATTGCGGCAGGACGGTCATCGCCGCATCGGTGTCATCCCGTTGCAGCGCCAGTGAGGCCCGCAGGATCGCGATCATGAATCGATCGTGGACGTCAGCTTCGGGCACGTCGAGGAACAACTGATCAAGGCTATTGGCGCAGGCCACGAAATCCCTGGCATAGAGTTGCATCCGCGCCTTGAGAATGCGCAGTTTCACCCGCGCCTGCACTTGCTCGACAGGCAGCAGGCGAACCAGTTCGATCAACATCCGCAGGTCGCCATGGGCATACAGCGCTTCAGCATGTTGCTGCACCAGGTCGGCGGCGGCATCCGGGGCGCCGGCCATCACCGCATGGTGCACCGCCTCATCCAGATGCTGGTGATCACGAAACCAGGCCCATGCGCGGGCGTGCACCGCCTGTTGTTCGGCCGGGCTGCGCGAATCGAAATACTTGAGCAGGGTTTCGCGCAGCAGCGGGTGCAGGCGATACCAGGTTTCCGGCGCGGCACTGTCTACCGGAATCAGGAACAGGTTGTCCCGTTCCAGTCGCGCCAGCAAGGCGTTGGCCTCGCGCACCGCTTCCGGGTTGCCGCTGAGGGCGGCGCACAATGAGGCGCAAAAGCGGTTGCAGACCGCCATCAGCAACATCAAGTCGAGATCGGTCGGCGACAGGTGGGACAACACCTCGACTTCAAAGAACTTCGCGAACGCCTGGTCATCGCGCATTTGTGTCTGGTCGATGGACGTGACGAGCGAGCGGTTTTTCTTGCGACTGACCGCGAGCAGTTGCAGCCCGGCCACCCAACCGTCGGTCAGCTCATGCATGCGCTTGGCCTCCTGGGTGCTGATATCGCCCAGTTGTGCCTTGAGAAACTGTTCCGATTCGGTGGCCGTGAAGCGCAAATCCCGCAGGTTCAGGTCCAGCACCAGTTCCTGGCTGCGCAACCGCGCCAGCGACAACGGCACGGCACTGCGCGATACCAGGGCCAGATGCAGATTGGCCGGGGCGTAGTCGATCAGCCATTGCAAGGCCTGGTGAATGCCGACATCGGTCAAATGGTGCAGGTCATCGAGCACCAGCACCAATTCCCGCGAACGGCTGGCAATGCTGCGCACCAGGGTGATGACCGTACGTTCCACCGCTTCGCTGTCGATCCCGCGACCTTCCAGCTGGGTGGCCTCGTGAACAAGCACAGGGTCAACCTGTCCGAGGCTGGCCAGCAAATAGTCGAGGAAACGGGTCAATTCGTTGTCGTCGGCCGACAGGGTCAACCAGGCCACATCGAAGCCCAGCGGCAGCAGCGCCTGACGCCAGGCAATCAACGTCGAGGTCTTGCCGCAGCCTGCCGGCCCCTTGAGCACGATGCAGCGCTGGCGGCGGGCCTTGAGCATCTGATCTTGCAGGCGCTCGCGGGAAATCAGGCGTCCGGCACTGCGCGGCGGAATCAGTTTGGTGCTGACGATCGGCGACTGAGTCGGATTCAAGACCAGGCGGGCGGGCGTGTCCAGGGCATTGGACTTGCGGGGTTTGTCCATGGGGCTGTCCGAATCTTTTTTTGTTATGGGATTGCATTGAATCCACAGGAGTGTAACGCACCACCGGGCAGTCATGACCCTGTGTTTGGCATTCGCCACCCGATGCGGGTGGTGGTCCCCGGATAACGGATTGATTTACTGGATGGCACAAAATAGGGGTGCTGACTGGCGCTCCGTCAGAACAAGGAGCGGCGGCAATGGGCGTACTGAGCGGCATTCGAGTAGTTGAATTTGAGGCCATCGGCCCGGCGCCTTTCGGCACCATGCTGCTGGCGGACATGGGCGCCGACGTGGTGCGTATCGACCGTCCGGTCAAGGCCAGCGACCTGGGGCCGAAATTTGAAGGCAAGCGCGCTGACATCACCGGCCGCAACCGCCGCTCGGTCACTCTGGATCTGAAACGCCCGGAAAGTGTCGCCGCCGCGCTGGAGCTGATCGAGCGCGCCGACGTGCTGATCGAAGGTTTCCGTCCCGGCACCATGGAGCGCCTGGGCCTGGGCCCGGAGGTGGTGTTGGCGCGTAACCCGCAGTTGGTTTACGCACGCATGACCGGTTGGGGCCAGACCGGGCCGATGGCCGACCGCGCCGGCCACGACCTGAACTACATCGCGTTGTCGGGCGTGCTGTCCACCATTGGTCCGGCCGGTGGTCGACCAGTGCCGCCCTTGAACCTGGTCGGCGATTACGGCGGTGGCGGCATGCTGCTGGCCATGGGCGTGCTGGCGGCGCTGGTTAACGTGCAGCGTGGCGGGGCGGGACAGGTGGTCGATGCCGCCATGACCGAAGGCGCGGCGCAGTTGGGCTCGGTGATCTGGGGCCTGTTGGCCGGCGGTCATTGGACCGAGCAGCGTGGCAGCAACCTGCTCGATGGCGGTGCGCCCTGGTACGACACCTACCAAACCCTCGACGGCCAGCACATGTCGATCGGGCCGATCGAGGCGCGCTTCTACGCCGAAATGCTGGAGATTCTCGGGCTGGCAAACGCCGATCTGCCGAGGCAGCACGATCGCGCCGGTTGGCCGCGCTTGCGTGAGGCGTTTACCGCAGCTTTCCTCAGCCGTACCCGGGCAGATTGGGCCGAAGCGTTTGCCCGCAGCGACGCCTGCGTGGTGCCGGTGCTGGGCCTGGCCGAAGCCGCCGAACACCCGCACAGCGTGGCCCGTGGCAGCTTCATTGAGGTTGACGGCGTGGTCCAGCCAGTGCCGGCCCCGCGTTTTCTCGGCACGCCCTCGGCCCCGCCACGAACGGCGCCGCAACGCGGCGAACACGGGCACGATGCGCTGCGTGACTGGGGTTTCGACAACCTCGCCATCGAGCGTCTGCATGCGCTTGGCCTGGGCTTCAAGGCCTGACCTCCCACCCATAAAAACAACGAAGAGGTTAGTCCATGGCCATTCAGTTCAAGATCATCGATCACGTGGCGCTGATCACGCTCGATGCGCAACCGTCGAACAACGCACTGACCGTCAGCGAGCTGATGCACCTGCGCAAGACACTGGTGGCTTGCCAGGATGATGAGCAGGTGCGGGTCATCGTGCTCACCGGTGCCGGAGATCGCGCGTTTTGCTGCGGTGCGAGCCAGAAGGAGTCGTCGCTGTCGACAGTCGGTCACATCGCCAGCGCCATGAAGAGCCGCGAGACCGAAGCCGAAGAGGGTGGTTACACACGTTTGTTCGATCTCACTGATCTTGAGGTCTGGAAGCCACTGATTGCGGCGGTCAATGGTGCTTGCCTCGGGGGCGGTCTTGAACTGGCATTGCAATGTGATCTGCGTCTTGCTGCGCACGGCGCCACTTTCGGTTTGCCCGAAGTGCGCGATGCGAGCATTCCGGCCGCGGGTGGTGTGCAGTACCTGCTGCGGGCGGTGCCCGCCGCCCACGCGATGAAAATGGCCCTGACCGGCGAGCCGATCAGCGCGCAGGAAGCCTTGCGCATCGGCCTGATCGTCGACCTGCTGCCCCGGGAGCAACTGCTGTCGGCGGCCTTGACCCTGGCCGAATCAATCGCTGCCAACGGTCCGCTGGCGGTGCAGTCGATCAAGCGTCTGGCGCTGCAGACCGCGCATTTATCCCCCCGCGACTTCGTCACCCTGGCTCATCTTCATTGGGGGCTATTGCGCGATAGCAAGGACCACGCCGAAGGGCGTGCGGCCAGCAACGAACAGCGCGCCCCCAAATACACCGGCGCCTGACGGCGTTCTTCACCCTCGCATTCGTCCCGGCCTGACAACAATAATTCACAGGAAACGACCATGTATCTGACCCAAGGACTGCACCGTGTCTTGCAGCAACGCCCTCATGCCCTCGCCACGGTCTTTCGTGACCGGCGCCACACCTACGCACAGTTGGCCGAGCGCGTCGCTCGCCTGGCTGGCGCCTTGCAGCAACTGGGCATGCACACCGGCGACCGTGTGGGCCTGCTCGGTCTGAACTCAGACCGCTTTCTCGAGTATTACCTGGCCACCTGGTGGGGCGGTGGCGTGGTCAACCCGGTCAACATTCGCTGGAGCGTGGCGGAAATCGTCTATTCGCTGGACGACTGCGACACGCGGATCCTGATGATCGACGACACATTCCTGGCGATGGCCCAAAGCATTGCCGGCAGCGCCAGGGTGCGGCCACTGCTGATCCATATCGGCGAAGGCCCGACGCCTGACGGCATGTTGTCCTACGAGCAGCTGATTGCCGATGCCGAGCCGGTGGACGATGCCTTTCGTGGCGGCGACGACCTGGCGAGCATCATGTACACCGGCGGCACCACCGGCCTGCCAAAGGGCGTGATGCAGTCACACATGAACCTGTGGACCGCCGCCGTCGCGCGTGCCGCCGATGTTCCGGTGCCGGCCGATGCACTGACCCTGCACATCGCGCCGATGTTCCACCTTGCAGCGCTGTCGCGGGTGATCCTGATCTCGTTGCTGGGGTTGCCGAGCATTTTCGTCCCCGCCTTCGACCCGCTGAACGTGATGCAAACCATCGAGCGCGAGCGCATCACTGACATTCTGATCGTGCCGACCATGATCCAGGCCTTGATCATGCACCCGCAATTCTCTCGCCATGACCTCAGTTGCCTGCGCAGCCTGACCTACGGTGCGTCGCCGATAGCCGTGCCGTTGCTGGAACTGGCCCTCAAGGCCTTGCCGAATGTCGAGTTCACCCAGGGTTACGGCATGACTGAAGCCGCGCCGCCGATCTCAGCGAACGGTCCGGAAAATCACGGCCCCGAAGGTATCGCCAATGGCCGACTGCGTTCGGCGGGGCGCCCCGGGCTGGGCGTGACCGTGCGCATCGTCGACGAACATGACAACGAAGTGCCGCGCGGTACGGTGGGCGAAGTGTTGGTGCGTGGCCCGAACATCATGCTCGGTTACTGGAACAAACCCGAGGAAACCGCCAAGGCTTTGCGTGGCGGCTGGATGCACACCGGCGACGGCGCTTACATGGACGACGACGGTTACATCTACATCGTCGACCGCTTCAAGGACATGATCGTCAGCGGTGGCGAGAACGTTTACTCCGGTGAGGTCGAGAGCGCGATTTCCAGTCATCCGGCCGTCGCCGCCTGTGCAGTGATCGGCATTCCCTGCGCGCAATGGGGCGAAGCGGTGCACGCAGTAATCGTGCTCAAGCCCGATCACGAAGTGCCTGGCACAGAGATTATCGAACATTGCCGACGGCAGATCGCCGGCTACAAGACGCCGAAATCGGTCGAGTTCCGCGCCGCGTTGCCGCTGTCCGGTGCCGGCAAAGTGCTCAAGCGCGATCTGCGTGAGCCGTTTTGGGCTGGCAAGGATCGAGGGGTGAGCTGATGGCGACGATCCCCGAGGGCTTCACCGCGCTGGAACAACGCTCGGGGTTCCTGCGCAGCTGTGGCGAATTTTATTTGCATGAAGTGCTGCCGATCCTGGCGGTGCGTCTGGAACCGCAGCACCTCAATTACGTGCGCATCGCCCACGGCGGCTTCCTCGCCACCGTCGCTGACAGCGCGTTCGGCGTGATTTTGCGGCGCCATTCGGTGTCGCAGTCGGTGGCGGTGACGGTCAATCTGAATGTCGATTACCTCGGCCCGGTGCGCGAAGGCGACTGGCTCGAGGCGCATGTGCAAGTGCTCAAGAGCAGCGGCACGTTTTTAAGCGCCTGCTGCCTGTTGAAGGTCGGCGAGCGTCTGGTCCTGCGTGCCAATGGCGTCTTCACCACCTGGAAAGGCCAGACACCATGTACATGACCCAATGCCTGCAACGCACCCTGCAGCAAAATCCGCATCAGCTTGCGACGGTATTCGGTGATCGGCGTCAGACCTACCGCCAGTTTGGTGAGCGCGTGGCTCGCCTGGCGGGCGCCTTGCAACAGCTGGGAATGCAAGCGGGTGACCGGGTTGGCATGCTGGCACTCAACAGCGACCGTTATCTGGAGTACATCATGGGCGTCTGGTGGGGCGGTGGCGTGCTCAACCCGATCAACACGCGCTGGAGTGTGCCGGAGATCGTCTTTTCGCTGGACGATTGTGCGACCGGGATTCTGATCGTCGATGAGCACTTCGCCGCGTTGGCCGAGAACATCCGCAAGAGCGCCCGCCACGCGCCGCGCTTCATCTACGCCGGGGAGGGCCAGGTGCCGGTGGGCATGCTCGGTTTCGAGCAACTGCTGGCACAGGCGGCACCGGTCGAAGATGCCGGACGCGGGGGTGAAGACCTTGCCTGCATCATGTACACCGGCGGTACCACCGGGTTTCCCAAGGGCGTCATGCAATCGCACCTGAACCTGTGGTCGGCATGCATGCCGCGCATGGTTGACATGCCGCCAATCCGTGACGGTCGACTGTTGCATGTGGCGCCGCTGTTCCATGTCGCCGGCATGGCGCGGGCGCTGATTCAGTTGCTGGCCGGTGAAAGCCATGTGCTGGTGGCGAGTTTCGACGCGGGTGAAGTGCTGCAGGTGATCGAGCGTGAACAGATCACCGAAACGCTGCTGGTGCCGACCATGATTCTCGCGCTGCTGGCCCATCCAGACTTTGCTCGGCGTGACCTCAGCAGCTTGAGGCGACTGACCTACGGCGCGTCTCCCAGCGCCGGTGAAATGGTCGAGCACGTGTTGGCCAGACTTCCGGATATCGAACTTTCCCATTCTTACGGGCTGACTGAAGCGTGCCCGGTGGTGTCGAGCAATCTGCCCTGGAACCACACGCCGGACGCGCGCAAGCGTGGTTTGTCGCGCTCGGTCGGGCGTGGCGGGTTGGGGGTCTATGTGAAGATCGTCGATCCGCAAGGCCGGGAGGTTGCGCGTGGCACGGTCGGCGAGATCATCGTGCGTGGGCCGAACATCATGCAGGGCTATTGGAACAGACCCGAAGAAACCGCCAAGGCATTGCGTGACGGATGGTTGTACACCGGTGACGCCGCATACATGGACGAACAGGGCTACCTGTTCATAGTCGACCGCCTCAAGGACATGATCGTCAGCGGCGGCGAAAATGTTTACTCGGCGGAAGTCGAAAACGTCCTGGCCCGGCACCCGGCCGTGGCGCTGTGCGCGGTGATCGGCATTCCCCATGAACAATGGGGTGAGGCGGTGCACGCGGTCGTGGTGCGCAAGCCTGATGCGCAGGTCGACGAAGAACAATTGCGCCGATACTGCCGCGAGTTCATCGCGCCCTACAAATGCCCGAAAACCGTCGAATTCCGCGCCGAACTGCCGCTGTCGGCTGCGGGCAAAGTGCTCAAGCGAGAACTGCGCAAATAACCACACCCTGAACCCCTGTGGGAGCGAGCTGGCTCCCACAGGGTATTGCGTTGTTGCGTGAATTTCGCTTCTCCAGTCATCGCGCAATCGCTACCCGATCCGGGTGGCTGCACCACCCGCCCGCGTCAATACAGTGGACTCACGAACCAGGCGCAAGCCTTGCCTGGCAACCCACTGGAGAGCCCGATGCATATCAACCGTACCGTCTACCGTGAAGACCACGAAATGCTGCGTGAAACTGCGCGGCGTTTTTTCGAACGTGAATGCTTGCCCAAACAGGCTCAGTGGGACGAGGCCGGGCAGGTTGACCGGGAAACCTGGCTCAAGGCTGGCCGCCACAATCTGCTGTGCCTCACCGTGCCGACCGAATACGGCGGTGGCGGCGGTGACTTCGGTCACTCTGCGGTGTTGATCGAAGAGCTGTACCGCGCCGGGGTTTCGGGCTGGAGCCTGGGTGTGCATTCGGACATCGTCGCGCCCTATATCGTGCGTCTGGGCACCGAAGAGCAGAAACACAAATGGCTGCCGAAAATCTGCACCGGCGAAACCGTTCTGGCCGTGGCGATGACTGAACCGGGCACCGGTTCGGACCTCAAGGCGATCCGCACCACCGCCGTGCGTGACGGCGACGAATGGGTGATCAATGGCAGCAAGACCTTCATCAGCAACGGCCTGACCTGCGACATGGTGGTGGTCGTCTGCAAGACCGATCCGAGTGCCGGCGCCAAGGGCTGCAGCCTGATCATGGTCGAGTGCGACCGCGAAGGTTTCCGTCGCGGGCGCAAGCTGGAAAAGGTCGGCCAGCATGCCGCCGACACCGCCGAGCTGTTCTTCGACAACGTGCGCGTGCCGGTGGGCAACCTGCTCGGTGAGGAAAACAAAGGCTTCATGCACCTGATGGAAGAGCTGCCGCAGGAGCGCCTGGTGATCGCGTTGTACAGCGCCGCCAAACTCGAACGCCTGCTGGAACAGACCATCGAGTACGTGAAGGATCGCAAGGCGTTCAACCAGACCGTCTGGGACTTCCAGAACACCAAATTCAAGCTCGCCGACATCAAGGCCCAGGCCACGGCCGTGCGCCTGACCATCGATCACTACATCGGCGAACACATGCGTCGTCGCCTCACGGTCCAGGAGTCGGCCATCGCCAAGCTCCTGGCCACTGAAACCCTGTGGAAGTGCATCGACGACATGGTCCAGTTGCATGGAGGTTACGGCTACATGATGGAGTACCCGATCGCCCGCGCCTTCGTCGACATGCGCGTGACCCGGGTTTTCGGTGGCACCAGCGAAGTGCTGCGCGAACTCATCGCGCGCCAGTTGTGATCCTTTCCCCCTCATTCTTCCAGGTGACACCATGAGCGAAAAAGTACTGGTTGCCGGCGTCGGCATGATCCCGTTCCGCAAGCCCAGCGACAGCCCGACCTACGTGCAGATGGGGGCCGAAGCGATACGTCTCGCCCTGGTCGATGCGGCGATCGATTACAGCCTGATCCAGGAGGCTTACGCCGGTTACGTCTATGGCGACTCCACCTGCGGTCAGACCGTGCTGTACGAAATCGGCATGACCGGGATTCCGGTGGTCAACGTCAACAACAATTGCTCGACCGGCTCCACTGCGCTGTTCCTGGCGCGCAAGGCCATTGAATCCGGTTCTGCCGATTGCGTGCTGGCGGTCGGCTTCGAACAAATGCAGGCCGGCGCTTTGAAATCCCATTGGGACGACCGCCCGCCGACCCGCGAGCGTTTCCTGCCGATTCTGCGTGGCCTGACCGCCGATATGGAGGGCATGCCGCAGGCCATCCGTACCTTTGGCGGTGCCGGGCGCGAGTACATGGACAAATACGGCTGCAAGATGGAAACCTTCGCCGCGGTACGCGCCAAGGCCAGCCGTCATGCCGCCAACAACCCGCTCGCTTTGTTTCGCAAGGTGCTCAGTGTCGAAGACGTGATGAACGACCCGGTAATCCTGCCAGGCGTCATGACCCGTCTGATGGCATGTCCGCCGACCTGCGGTGGCGCGGCGGCGATTCTGGTCTCCGAACGTTTCGCGAAAAAGCATGGCTTGCGTCGTGACGTGGAAATCGTCGCCCAGGCGATGACCACGGACACGCCGCAATCCTTCAACTTCGAAGAACCGTCAATGCTCGATTGGGTCGGCACGCACATGACCCATGCCGCCGTCGGCCAGGTGTACGAAAAGGCGGGCGTCGGACCACAAGACATCGACGTCTGCGAGCTGCACGACTGCTTCGCCCAGAACGAAGTGATCTGCTACGAGTCGCTGGGGTTTTGCCCCGAAGGCGGCGCGGAAAAATTCGTCATGGACGGCGACAATACCTACGGCGGACAAATTGTCGTCAACCCATCCGGTGGCCTGCTTTCCAAGGGCCACCCACTGGGCGCCACCGGTCTGGCACAGTGCTACGAGTTGACCCAGCAATTGCGCGGCAACGCCGATCAGCGACAGGTCGAGGGCGCACGCCTGGCCATGGCGCATAACCTCGGTCTGGGTGGGGCGTGCGTGGTGACGCTGTACGGTAAAGTCAACGGGGGTGCCCAGTGAGCAGCCTGCTCGACGCCTTCCGCTTGACCGCGTTGCCCGACCACGCGCAGGCCTTTCGGGCCGAAGTCAAAAGCTTTCTGGCCGAGCACTTGCCAATGGTTGCGGCCGATGTGCGGGCACGCAGCTGGACCGGTTTCGACGCCGCTTTCAGTCGCAAACTGGCACAGCGTGGCTGGGTCGGTCTGACCTTGCCCGAATCCTACGGTGGCGCCGGGCTCGATGCCTTCAGCCGCTTTGTGTTGGTCGAAGAGTTGCTGTCGGCCGGTGCCCCGGTGGCGGCGCACTGGATCGCTGACCGCCAGAGCGGGCCGTTGATCCTGAAGTTCGGCAGCAACGCACAGAAAGATTTTTACCTGCCGCGCATCTGTGCCGGACAAGCGTTTTTCTGCATCGGCATGAGCGAACCCAACTCAGGCTCCGACCTGGCCAGTGTGCGCAGTCGGGCCAGCCGTTGCGAAGGCGGGTGGCGCCTGAGCGGTCGCAAGATCTGGACCACCAATGCCCACCATGCCGATTACATGATCGCTTTGGTGCGCACCAGCGGTTCGCCGGAAGACCGCCATAACGGGCTGTCGCAATTCATCATCGATCTCAAGCAACCGGGCATCAGCGTACGGCCCATTGTTGACCTCGCCGGGGATGCGCATTTTTCCGAAGTGGCGTTCGACGATGTGCTGCTGGGTGAGGACGCGCTGGTGGGCGAGGAGGGCAGTGGCTGGAAACAGGTCAATGCCGAACTGGCGTTCGAGCGCAGCGGGCCGGAGCGCTTCTATTCCAGCGTGGTGCTGCTCGACCTGTGGGCAGAGACCCTGCGCCGCAACGGTGCCAGCGTCGCCGAGACAGCGTTGCTCGGCGGTTTCCTTACGCAACTGACCAGCCTGCGCAATTTATCGGTGGCGCTGACGTCATTGCTCGCCCAAGGGCAGAGTCCGGTGGTGGAAGCGGCGTTGGTCAAGGACATCGGTACCGAATTCGAACAATCGATTCCGGCCGCTATTGCCGCAGCCATCAGCGCGAATCCGGATGCTCCGATTGACGATGAGCTGTACCGCACCGTCGCCTACCTGAACCAGGTCGCGCCGACTTTTTCGTTGCGCGGCGGCACCCGGGAAATCCTGCGCGGCATGATTGCCCGTGGCCTTGGCCTGCGCTGATATCGAATAGGAAACATCGTCATGTTCACTGAAGCCATTGAGAAAATACTGACTGACTTGTGCACCCCGGCGCTGGTTCGCGCGGTTGAAAACGGCGACCGCGCCACGGCGCTATGGAGCGCATTGGAGAACGGCGGGTTTCTCGAGTTGTTGACCCCGGAAGTGGCGGATGGCGCGGGGCTGACACTGGAGTCGTTGTTCCCGATTTTCCTCGCTTTCGGCCGTCATGCACTGCCGCTTCCGGTAGCCCAAAGCATTGCCGCACGGGCACTGATGCGTGACTGCCCGCATGCACCGCCGAGCGGCATGTTGACCCTGGCGGGCGCGGCTTTCCGGCAGGCCGATGATGGCTTGTGCGTACCGCGCCTGGCCTACGGCACCCTTGCCGATTTTGCCTTGGTGAACCTGCAGGGCGAGTTGTTGTTGCTTGACTGCAGTCAGGCACGGCGCGAGCCCGACGGTGTGCATGGCAGCCAGTGCGCCACGCTGTATTGGCCGCAGGACGCCGGCGGCGTGTCTCTTGGAAGCAAGGGACAAGAGGCTCGCCTGTTTAACGCTGCCATCCATGCAGCGTCCATTGCCGGCGCGATGGAGAAGGTGCTCGGCATGACGCTTGAGTACTGCAATGACCGGATCCAGTTCGGCAAGGCCATCGGCAAATTCCAGGCGGTCCAGCATCAGCTCAGCGTCATGGCGGAGCAGGTGGCCGCTTCCCGAATTGCTGCCGAACTGGCCTTTGCAGGCGACCGTCCGGTGCCCGATTTGATTCCCGCGGCCATCGCCAAGGCCCGCACCAGCATGGCCGTTCCACAGGTGACCGCCATTGCCCATGCATTGTTCGGCGCTATCGGCGTGACCGAAGAGCTGGATCTGCAACTGTTCACTCGGCGCCTGCACCAATGGCGGGTCAGCGAAGGTTCGGAGACCTGGTGGAACAACATCGTCGGCCAGGCATTGCTGGAGAAACCGAAGGTTACCGCCAGTGAATTCGTGCGCACTGTTACCCCGTCACAAACTGCTTGAGGACACCCCATGAGTGAGTTTCTGAAGTACGAACAACAGGGGCATGTCGTCACCCTGACGATGAACGACCCCGAGCGCCGCAACCCTTTGACGGGCAATAGCGCTGTTCCCGAGTTCCTCGAAGCCATCGAACGGATCGAGCGCGACAGCAGTGTGCGCGCGGTCATCATCACGGGCGCAGGCAGCGCGTTTTGCTCCGGCGGCAACGTTCGCGACATGGATCGATACGCGCAGATGTCGGGCATGCAGTTGCGTCAGGAGTACCGCACCGGCATTCAACGACTGCCACTGGCGCTGTTCAATCTGGAAGTGCCAGTCATCGCCGCGGTCAACGGCGCCGCCATTGGTGCAGGCCTCGATCTGGCCTGCATGTGCGACATCCGCGTGGCATCCGAGCAGGCCAGGTTTGCTGAAAGCTTCGTCAAGCTCGGGATCATTCCCGGCGACGGCGGTGCGTGGTTGTTGCCGCGCATCATCGGCTTGTCGCGGGCCACCGAACTGACCCTGACCGGGCAAACGATCGATGCCCGCCAGGCCGAGCAATGGAACCTGGTGTCCCGCGTCGTCCCGGCCGGGCAACTGTTGGACAACGCCAGGGAAATTGCCGCGGCGATCGCTGCCAACCCACCCCACGCCGTGCGTCTGGCCAAACGGTTGTTGCGCGAAGCCTTGCATACGCGACTCGACACGCTGCTGGAAATGTCGGCGACCTTCCAGGTGCTGTCGCACCAGACGGCCGATCACCGGGAGGCGGTAACGGCGTTCATCGAAAAGCGCTCCCCGACTTTCACCGGGTAAGTGTCACCAGGCGTAACGCCCGTCGAGCGCATCTCGAAACGGGTCGTTACGCGGCAATGAAAAGTGCAAAAAAACACGTCCTTCAAATCACCCATTCGGGTGTGAGGGCATCCCGGGAGCCTCGCTAGCATGGGCTCTCACCACGTCATCCTTAATCGGGGAAACCGCATGACAAAAACAACAATGCGCGGAGTCTTTCAGCCAAGTCTGCTGGCCGTCGCTGTGATGGTTGCCACCTGCGCGAGCAATCAGGCTCATGCTGTGGATTTCAACATCGGGGAGATTCAAGGGACGTTCGACTCGTCGCTGTCGGTAGGGGCCAGTTGGTCGACGGCCGACCCGGACAAGCAGTTCATTTCCAACTTCAACTCCCAAGGTGTCACTGGCGGCGAGTCCTCGTCGCGGACGACCGATGACAACCGCCTGAACTTCAAGAAAGGGGAGACCTTCTCGAAGATCTTCAAAGGCGTGCACGACCTGGAGCTCAAGTACGCAGACAGCGGCGCATTCGTGCGTGGCAAATATTGGTATGACTTTGAACTGATGGACGAGAGCCGTCCGTTCTATGACATCAACGACTCGGGACGTGATCGCGCGGCGAAATCGTCCGGGGCGATGTTCCTCGACAGCTTCGTCTACCACAACTACAACATCGGTGATCAGGTCGGCAACGTTCGCTTGGGCAAACAAGTGGTGAGCTGGGGCGAAAGTACATTTATCGGCAACTCGATCAACAGCATCAACCCGATCGACGTCGCAGCCCTGCGTCGTCCGGGCGCGGAAGTGAAGGAAGGCCTGATTCCGGTCAACTTGCTCTACGTGTCCCAGGGGCTGGCCGATAACATTACCGCCGAAGCGTTTTATCAGCTGGAGTGGGACAAGTCGGTGGTCGACAACTGCGGCACGTTCTTCGGCAATGACGGCGTACCGCAAGGTTGTAACGACCGCCTGGTGGTTGCCGGGCTGGATTTGCCACCGGGTGCGGCACGCAACACCGGCGGTCTGGCTGCCGTCGCGGCAGGGACCGACGACGCCTTTATTCCACGTTTGAAAGATAACGATGCGCGCGACAGCGGACAGTATGGCCTGGCCCTGCGCTGGTACGTGCCGGAGGCGAACGACACCGAGTTCGGTGCCTACGCAATGAACTACCACAGCCGCAACCCTTACCTGAGCATCAATCAGATGAGCAGTGCCGCTGGCGGTGTGACTTCGGCGCGCAGTGTCCGTTATTTCGTCGACTATCCGGAAGACATTCGCCTTTACGGCTTGAGCTTCCAGACCAACGTTTCAGGCGTATCGCTGGGTGGCGAAGTCAGCTACCGGCCGAACATGCCGTTGCAACTGAACACGGCTGATTTGCTGTCTGCGGCGACGTTCGGTGCAACTTCGCCGCTGATCACTACCGGTTTTGCCGGCCGCAATCTGGGCGCCGAGGTCAACGGCTACAAGCGCATGCCAGTGACCCAGGCCCAGGTCACCGCGACCCAGTTCTTCGACCAGGTACTCGGTGCCAGTCGCCTGACTGTGGTGGGTGAGGTCGGTTACAACCATATCAACGGCCTGGGCAAGGCCGACGGTTCCGACCTGCGTTTCGGTCGCAGCCCGGCCTTTGGCAGTGGCGAACTGCAAGGTGCGGCGGGACCGGCTACTTGCCTGGGCACTGCCGCCGGCACGCCGACTGCCAGTAACCCGGCGCAGGAATGCAACGACGATGGTTTCTATACCAGCAACAGTTGGGGCTATCGCCTGCGCGGCAAGCTCGATTACCAGAACGTGATCGCCGGCATCAACCTGTCGCCGAACCTGGCCTGGTCCCATGACGTGTCCGGCTACGGTCCGAACTTCGATGAAGGGTCCAAAGCGGTCAGTGTCGGGGTAGATGCCGATTACCTGAACACCTACAACGCCAGCCTCAGTTACACCAATTACTTCGGTGGCGATTTCAATACCAACGTCGATCGCGACTACGTTGCGCTCAGCTTCGGCGTGAATTTCTGATGCAACCCTGCCAGAGGAAACTGAACATGAACGCACGTTTTATTCTGCGCGCCGGCGCACTGAGTCTGTCGTTGCTGGCCAGTGCTGTAATGGCCGCCGTTTCGCCCCAGGAAGCCGCCCAGTTGGGCACCACGCTGACACCGTTGGGCGCACAGAAAGAAGGTAACGCCAACGGTAGCATTCCGGCCTGGGCCGGTGGTTTGAAGCCCGGTGCGGCGGCACTCGAGAATGGCTTTCTCGGCGATCCTTTCGCTGGTGACAAGCCACTAATGGTGATTACCGCGGCCAACGCCGACCAGTACAAGGACAAGCTGACGCCGGGCCAACTGGCGATGTTCAAACGCTATCCGGACAGCTACAGGATCCCGGTGTACAAGACTCAGCGCACCGCGGCGTCACCGCAGAACATTTACGACATTGCGAAAAAGAGCGCGGTGACCACCGAGCTGACACCTGACGGTAATGGCCTGCAGAACTTCACGCAAACCCGTTACTACCCGTTCCCGATTCCAAAGAATGGCGTCGAGGTTTACTGGAACCACACCAACCGCTATCGCGGCGGCAACATGGAGCGGCAGGCGGCTCAGGCTGCACCGCAGGCCAACGGGTCGTACTCGATCGTCGAGTACGACGACAAGCTGGCATTCCCGCAGCTGATGGAAGGGGTCGAAGGTGGGGAAGGTGACAACGTTCTGTACTACTACAAACAGGAAATCACCGCACCTTCGCGCATGGCCGGCAGTGTGATCCTGATCCACGAGACCATCGATCAGGTCAAGGAACCGCGCCTGGCATGGGTCTACAACGCCGGACAGCGCCGCGTACGCCGTGCGCCGCAAGTGGCTTACGACGGGCCGGGCAATGGCTCCGACGGCATGCGTACCGCCGACAACACCGACATGATGAACGGCGCGCCGGATCGTTATGACTGGAAGCTGGTGGGCAAAAAGGAGCTGTACATCCCGTACAACAACTATCGCTTGCAGTCGCCGAAAGTGAAGTACGACGACATCATCAAGCCGGGGCACATCAATCAGGACCTGACCCGTTATGAGTTGCACCGCGTGTGGCATGTCGAGGCCACGTTGAAACCGGGCCAGCGCCATGTATATGCCAAGCGTGACATGTACTTCGACGAAGACACCTGGCAGCTTGCCGAGGTCGATCACTACGATGGTCGCGGACAGCTGTGGCGAGTTGCCGAAGGCTATGCGATCAATGACTACGAGCGCGGCGCTTCCAACTTCGCCATGCTCGGGATCTATGACCTGATCGCGGGTCGCTACAACGTATTGGCCATGACCAATCAGGCCAAACATGCAACGACCTATGGCATGACCGCGAAAATGACCGACTTCACCCCATCGGCGCTGCGTAACGCCGGCATTCGCTGACGTCGGGCCCTGGCTTGAATCCAACGCCCTGTTCGCAGGGCGTTGTGCTTTCAGGCAGGCCCCACCTGATGCGGGTGGCGCGCAAACAGTCGGCTCGCCCAATGATGGCATCCTCACACCATCAGCGAGGTCCGCCATGTTTGTGCCACGGCCGCATCTGTGCGACGTACTCAAGCGCGAGCAGTGTCGCTTGCAACTGCTTTGCGCGCCTGCCGGTTATGGGAAAACAGCATTGCTGCGCGAGTATTTGCGCGGTGAGGCGGTATGGATGAGCCTGGGTGGCTTGCCGCAAACACTGGAAGGTTTGAGCAAGATGCTGGCCGGTCAGCTGGGCTTGGCGCCCGAAACGGTGCCTGATGCCTTGCTGGCGTTGCTCGACTCAAGGGACCTGCTGACTGCTCAACCGTCATCGCTGGCAAGCCAGCTCCCACAGGGAAATGCGATCAACTGTGGGAGCTTGCCTACCAGTGATAGGGCCAGTCCAGGCAGCGAAAATCCAACACTTCGCCTGGTCTTCGATGACTTGCCAGCGCAAATGCCGGCAAACCTCAATCACTGGTTCGACCAACTCCTGTCCCTGCGAAATCCGGGCTTGCAGGTGCTGGTCACCTGCCGCCAACGCCCCGAATGGAACTTGCCGCAGCTGATGCTCGGCGGGCAATTGCTGGAGCTGGATGCCCGGCAATTGGCGTTGCGGCCTGATGAATTCGAGTCGCTGGTCAGTGTGCTCATGCCGACCGCGGACATCAGGTCCAGGGAAAAACTGTGGCATCAAACGGCGGGGTGGTGCGCCGGTGTTCGTCTGCTGCCGTCTGCGTTGCTCGGCGCCTACCTCGAGCGTGAACTGCTGGCGCGTCTGAACGACGAACAGCGCGAAGTCCTCTACGGACTGGCTCATTTGGCCAAGGCCAGCGCCGATCTCTGCCAGCAACTCTGGGAAGAACAGCAGGGCGCCAGGGTCTTCAGAAGTCTGCTCGACGCCCAGGTTTTTTTTGTCCCGATCGACCACCAACCCGGTTGGTTCCGGTTGTTGCCTGCCGTGTCGCAGGCGCTGCAAGACAGGTTGAGCGGCGTGCCGTTGAATCGGTTGCGCTTGCGCGCCTGTCAGTTGCTGGGCGTACTGGGGCAGGTCGACGATGCGGTCGAGCAAGCACTCAGTGCTGATCAGCCAGAAGTGGCCGCAAGCTACATGGAGCGCTTGTGGCTGAGCTGGATCCTCAGCGAACGGCATCTGGACCGCTTTATTGATTGGCGCGAGCGTATCGAACCGCAATTGCTGCAAAGCAGCTCGCGGCTGATCTATTTGTGCGCCAAGGCGCTGCTGTTCAGTGGTCGACTGGACGAGGCCGAGGAGTGCCTGCAACGGCTGGGGCGTTTTTGCCCGCTGCCCGATCGCAAGCGCAATCAACGCCTGCTGGCTAACTGGCAGGCGTTGTACGGCACCCTGCACACCCTGCGCGGCAACGTCGAACAGGCGCGCCTGCATTGCCACGCAGCGCTGCGATACCTGACCGTGCAGGACTGGCTGTCAGTGTTGTTGTGTCATTGCACCCTCGCACGGATCGACATGCAGACCGGAGAACTCAACGAAGCCCAGGTGTTGCTGGAACACTCGCTGGAGCTTGCAAGGCGCCAGGGCAGTCGCGAAGCCGAGGTGCTGGTGAACACAGATCGAGTCCGGTTGCTGTTGCTTCAGGGAAAATCGGCGCTGGCGCATTCGCTCTTGCGCACTGAACTTGCGCAACTGACGGGCAGCAGAACCCAGCCCTATCCACTGCTCGGGCGGCTGCTGTTCCTGCAAGGCGAGTTGCTGTTACAGCAAGGCCGCGCCGATGAAGCCGAGCAAGTGGTGCAGGCGGGACTGATGCAGGTCCGCGATTGTTGCGCGCCATTTGTGCTCAATGCCTATCTGTTGCTGTCCGAGATCGCTTCGCGCAGGCATGACCAGGAACAGGCGCAGCAGCTGTTGTGTGAAGCCGAGCGACGCATGCATTGGGGCAGGATCGACAGCGCCTGCTACCAGGGCCCGATCGAGTTGCAGAGAAACCGCAATGGATTTCGCGATCAGGGGACCGACATTGACGTCCCCGCCGTGGCACGCATGCCGGATTATCAGGACGGTCTGACACCCCGCGAAGTGTCAGTGCTCAAGTTGCTTGCCGAGGGCATGTCGGTGCGCGAGGTCGGCCATCGCCTGTTCATTTCGGTGAATACCGTCAAGACCCACGCCAAGAACATCAACGTCAAGCTCGGCGCCTGTCGTCGCACCCAGGCCATCAACAGCGCCAAGGCCATGGGCATTCTGGCCTGAACCACACCACTTGAAACGCCACCCACCTGATCCGGGTGGCGGCGTGGCGCGACCGATGGTCAACCATGCAGTGAACCCGACGCAATGCTGCGCAATCGCGGTGGCGTCCAGACAACAACAAGAGAGGTAGTGATGAGCGCCATCGAGAGTTGGACGAGCACGGACATCCGCACGGTGCTGGAAAAACAGAGGGCGGCCTTCCTGGCCTGCGAACCCTGGAGTGTCGAGCAACGCTGTGAGTTGCTTGAGCGGGCGATCGGTCTGCTGGTCAATCACGAACGGGAAATCATCGACGCGCTGACGGCGGATTTCGGCCATCGCAGCCCCGGTTTCTCCAAAGGCAGTGAAGTGCTTTCGCCACTGGCGACCCTCAAACAGACCCAGGCCGAACTGGCCGAGTGGATGCGCCCGCAGCAACGGCAGGCCCGAGCCGGTGAAGCCTGGGTTCAATACCAGCCGCTCGGCGTGGTGGGCATCGTGACGGCATGGAACGTCCCTGGCTACATGGTGTTCAGTGGTCTAGCCGGCGCCCTTGCCGCCGGCAATCGGGTGATGATCAAACCCTCGGAATTCACCCCAAAGACATCGGCCCTGATCGCGCGCCTGATTCGTTCGGTCTACGCCGAAGACGAAGTGGCGGTGGTGCTGGGCGGTGCCGACGTTGGCCAGGCGTTTTGCGGCCAGCCTTTCGACCATCTGTTGTTCACCGGCGCCACCAGCATCGGCAAGCACGTTCTGCGTGCCGCGGCGGAAAATCTGGTGCCGGTGACCCTGGAGCTGGGCGGTAAATCGCCGACCATTATTTCCCGCACGGCGGACTTCAAGGACGCGGTGGCCAAGACTGTCATCGGCAAGTTGCTCAACGCCGGTCAGTTGTGCGTCGCGCCAGATTACGTGTTCGTGCCACGGGAATCGGTGGAGACCTTCATCGGCATCGCAAAAGCGGTGGTCGCCGGATTTCTGCCGACGCTCAAGGACAATCCCGAATACACCTCGATCATCAACAGTCGGCATTACGAGCGCTTGCTGGGCTACCTCAGTGAAGCGCGCGAGGCCGGTGTCGAGCTAGTCGAATTGAATGCCGGCGCTGAAGACTTCAGCAACGCGACGCGCAACAAAATCGTGCCGACCCTGTTGCGCGATCCCGGCGACGATCTACGGGTGATGCAGGACGAAATCTTCGGCCCGTTACTGCCGATCAAACCCTACGACACCATCACCGAAGTGATTGCCTGGATCAACGCGCGGCCACGTCCGCTGGCTCTCTATTACTTCGGCAACGATGCCGCCGAGGAAGCGCAAGTGCTGTCCCGTACCTGTTCCGGTGGCGTGACCCTCAATGGTGTATTGAGTCACGCCAGCACCGAAGGCTTGCCGTTCGGCGGCGTCGGCCAGAGCGGCATGGGTGCCTATCACGGTATCGACGGTTTCCGCACCTTCAGTCATGCCAAAGCCGTGTTGCGCACGGCGCCAAACCCGGCCTGAACCCCTGATTAATTTTTGAGAGAACTGCCATGAAAGCTGCTGTATTCCACCAGGTTGGAGCTCCGCTGGTCATTGAAGAAGTGGGCATCAGCAAACCGGGCCCGCGTGAAGTGCTGATCCGCACCAAAGCGGTTGGTGTCTGCCATTCGGATTTGCATGTGATTGACGGTTCGTTCCCGTATCCGGGGCCATTGGTGCTGGGCCACGAAGCGGCCGGTGTGGTCGAACAGGTCGGCTCCGAAGTGCGTTCGGTCAAGCCGGGCGATCATGTCGTCACCTGCCTGACCGTGTTCTGTGGCCATTGCGAACATTGCGTGACTGGCCACCTGGCACGTTGCGTATCGCCAGAAACCAAGCGCGGCGCGGATGAAGAGTCGCGGCTCACGTATGTGCAGAAGCCGATACCGCAGTTCGTCAACCTGTCGGGCTTCGCCGAACAGATGCTGGTGCACGAAAACGCCTGCGTTGCGATTCGTCGCGACATGCCACTCGACCGTGCCGCCCTGCTCGGTTGCGCGGTGACCACCGGCACCGGCGCGGTGTTCAATACCGCCAAAGTGCGTCCGGGTGAAACCGTGGCCGTGATCGGTTGTGGCGGGATCGGTCTGGCGGCCATCAATGGCGCAGCACTGGCCGGGGCAGGGCGCATCATTGCCATCGACATGCTTGATTCGAAACTGGAGTTGGCCAAGCAGTTTGGTGCCACCGACTTGATCAATGGCAAAAACGGCGACGCGGCCAAACAGGTGATGGAGCTGACCCGTGGCGGTGTGCATCACGCTTTCGAGTGCATCGGCCTCAAGCAGACCGCCGAGCAAGCGTTCGCCATGTTGGCTCGCGGCGGCACTGCCACTGTGATCGGCATGCTCAAGCCCGGCCTGAAAATCGAGCTGGACCCCCTGCAACTGCTACATGAACGCCGCATCCAGGGCTCGCTGATGGGCTCGAACCGTTTCCCGGTCGACATGCCTCGGCTGGTGGACTTCTACATGGCGGGCAAACTCAAGCTCGACGAAATGATTTCCCAGCGCATCCGGCTTGAGCAGATCAACGATGCGTTCGACGAGCTGCGCCGTGGCGAGTTGGCGCGTTCGGTGATCATTTTCGAGTAATTGCCGTAATTCCGGTAGGAGCGAGCCTGCTCGCGAAAAACCAGAGACCGCCACGGGGTGTCAGGCCGCCAGCGTCATCGTCGGCGACCATCGCGAGCAGGCTCGCTCCTACAGGTTTTTTTGCTGCATTCGAATAAGTGCCTGAGCATTCGGTTTTTTTGGAGTGGATGGATGGACATTGATTTCACAGCGGACGAACGCGCCTTTCGCGAGGAGGTTCGTGCCTGGTTGCGCGACCATTTGCCCAGCGAATTCGCTGCGCGCATCGCCCAGGGCAAGCGCCTGAGCAAAGAGCACCAAGTGCAGTGGATGCGCACACTCAACCGCCAGGGCTGGCTGGCCCCTGGCTGGCCGGTCGAGTTCGGTGGTACCGGCTGGACTGACGTGCAAAAGCATATTTTCGACGAAGAGTGTTTCGCCGCCGGCGCGCCGAAGGTCTCATCGTTCGGCCTGAAAATGGTGGCTCCGGTCATCATGAAGTTCGGCACGGACGAACAGAAAGCCCACTTCCTGCCGCGCATTCTCACCTGCGACGACTGGTGGTGTCAGGGTTATTCCGAGCCGGGTGCGGGCTCTGATCTGTCGTCATTGAAAACCCGTGCCGTGCGCGACGGCGATCACTATGTGGTCAACGGCCAGAAAACCTGGACCACTCTGGCGCATTTTGCCGACTGGATGTTCTGCCTGGTACGAACCGACCCCGAGGCTCGCCAGCAGCGGGGCATCTCCTTTCTGTTGATCGACATGCAGACGCCGGGCATCACCGTACGACCGATCATCACCCTTGACGGTGAGCATGAAGTCAACGAGGTGTTCTTCGATAATGTGCGGGTGCCGGTGGCCAATCTGGTTGGCGAGGAAAATCAGGGATGGACCTGCGCCAAGTATTTGCTGACCCATGAACGCACCAGCATTGGCGGAATCGCCCACAACAAGGCGCTGCTCAATCGTCTGAAACAGATTGCCAGTGAAGAGCGGCGTGATGGCCGGCCATTGATCGATGACCCGCTGTTTCGCGTACAGATCGCCGAAGTCGAGATGCAATTGATTGCCGCCGAAATCAGTAGCCTGCGGACCTTGGCGGCCGTTCGCGATGGGGGAGTTCCAGGCGCGGAGAGCTCGTTCCTGAAGATCAGGGGCACCGAAATTCGTCAGGCGATTACCTGGTTAATCAGTAAAGCCGTAGGCCCCTACGCCATGCCGTTCATCGAGGATGAATTGGGTTACGGCACCGAACCGTTGCTGTACACCGATTACAGCAGCGCGGCCACCTATCAGTATCTGGATGCGCGCAAGGCTTCGATCTATGGCGGTGCCAACGAAATCCAGAAAAACATCATCGCGAAAATGATCCTAGAACTCTAAGGCGCCCCCGATCATGGATTTCAAACTGACAGAAGAGCAGCTGATGCTGCAGGAAACCGCCGGGCGCCTGGTGCGTGATGTTTACGGCTTCGAGCAACGAGAACAGTATCGCCAGAGCACGCACGGCTTCAGCGTGCCATTCATGCAGCAGTTGGGCGATCTGGGATTATGCGCAGTGCCCTTTGCCGAAGCCTACGGCGGCTATGCCGGCAGCGGCGTGGATAACATGCTGATCATGACCGAGCTGGGGCGCGGACTGTGCCTGGAGCCTTACCTGCACTCGGTGATCTTTGCCGGTGGCCTGATCGCGCAACTGGGCAGCGAAGCGCAGAAGGCCAGATTGTTGCCACAAGTCGCCGATGCCAGCCTGCAACTGGCGGTGGCGGTCGATGAGCCGCAGGGTCATTACCAATTGCATGACGTGCAGACTTTGGCCGAGCCGGTAGACGGTGGCTGGAAACTCAATGGCCGCAAGTCAGTGATCATCGGCGGGCAGAGCGCCGGGCTGATACTGGTTTCGGCACGCACCAGCGAGGGCGCGCGGGATGAAAATGGCATCAGCCTGTTCCTGCTTGATCCGCAAGCCTGCGGCGTGCAGCGGCGCGTCTTCGATACAGTGGATGGGCGCAAGGCCTGCGATCTGTTTCTCGAAGACGTGTTCGTCGCCAGCGCCGCGCTCCTCGGCGAACCAGGCCAGGCGTTGCCAGCGCTGCGCTACCAGCAGGGCCGCGCCATCGCCGCGCAATGTGCCGAAGCTATCGGCAGCATGGAGGCTGCCTGTGCGTTGACCCTCGATTATTTGAAGACGCGCCAGCAATTCGGCCAACCGATCGGCAAGTTCCAGGCCTTGCAGCACCGCATGGTCGATATGCGCATCGAGCTGGACCAAGCCACTTCGATGACCCTGTACGCCGCCTGTGTGGCCGATCAGGCAGACAGTGACGAGCGCCGCCGGGTCTTGGCGGCGGCCAAATTCATCGTCAGCCGCGCCAGCCGTTTTGTCGCCGACCAGGGCATCCAGTTGCACGGCGGGATCGGCCTGACTTGGGAATACATGCTGTCGCACCACGCCAAGCATTTGCTGATGGTGGCGCGTCAGTTTGGCGATGACGATCACCATTTGCAGGCTTATGCGAAGCTGATGCCGGCAGCGTAAGGCAGTTTCAACTGAGAAAGACGGTGGCGGCGATAGCCGCCCCGGCGCCTTCGAACGGACCTGTGCAATCAGCACACCACCGGGCGTGATGTTGTAAGGCAGACCCCGTACGAATTCATCTCTCTATTTGAGCATTCCTGCGCCGTAACAAACGGCAATGACAATGAGTGCGAGAAAACAGATCAACTGTATGCAAAAGAAGGTAAACCGAACCGCGACGAACGTATCGGTTTGCACATGGGATACGTGAACCAGAGACTGACACACACGAGCGATCAGGACGATTATGGACAAGTAGCTCACCGCAGGACCGTCCAACCCAAGGGCTGAAATCACGAAAACGATGACGCCAAAGACCGGCAGATTTTCCACACAGTTCGCATGAGCTCTGGTCCCGCGCCGATACCAATCCTCGCCTTCGAGCTGATCGCTCCGGAAAGAAGCGATCGGGACATTCGACAACAGGATTCTGACCCAGCGATAGACGCCAACGGTTGCCATCAACAATAGTAGGGTCCAGGTCGCAAATCCAAGCAGCATCCACATCGCAATCGTCATGGCTGCCATCCTCAATCAATCATGTTTCAGCACGTCATTCCACTGTCGCGCGACCGACACGCGGTCGGTCGCAACGTATTGATCAATGGCTCATGATCGGTGCCAGCGCGGTCTGAATCCTGGACATCTGTGTTGGCGTTGTCATGCGCGCAAGCAGCCGTGCAAAGTGTGGATGTTGCACACCCGAGACAATGTATTGCCAGCGGTAGGCTCGCAGCACGCAGGCTTTGATTTGCGCGGTCTGCTCGACACTGAACGATCGTGAGGCATTTCCAATGAAGTAGTCGGCATCGGCTGTCGATTGCGCCTGCAGGATGGCGTCTACCGCCGCCACCAGCCCAATCAGGTCGTTCACGGCATGGTCGCGCTCGGCCAGCGAGAGTTTTGCGTGCTCTGCCTGCCACTCCAGTTCATCGAGTACGACGTGCCGGCTCTCATCCTTCCAGTGAAATTTGAAGACGTCCTTGAACAGTGGGCACAACTCCTCACGCGGGGCGATGCTTTGCACATAGTGCGTCTGGACAAACAGCTCGATATGACAGGTCAGCGCCAGCACCGCCCAAGTGCTGGCCGCCAGTACCGCGCGCGCCACATCGTTCGGATCGGCAACTTGGCGATAGCCTGCCGGCAATTGAGTACCCATCATCGTCTCAATGCGCCGGAACAGCTCCTGATGCTTGATCTCGTCGTTGGAAAAGCGAACCAACGCTTCGAGGGCAAGCTGATCGTCAAATACATGGGCCCGACCCTGATCGAGCATCTTGGCACTGATAAAACGCTCGACCAGGCCAAAGATATACGCATAGGTCCGGCCCTGAATCTGGCTAAGCAGGCGGGCGTCGTCTGCGGCGAGAAAGGTCACACGGTCGATATGCGAGAGGCCGTCGGGCAAGAATTTTCGCGAGAAGTCGAAGCCGCGGTCCTGCAGCAAGTCGCGATCGATCTGCCATTCCGCTTTCTTCGATGAGCGGACAAGTTGAGCATAACGGGCGGCATTGCCTGAATCCGGGCGGGGCAGGGTAGTGGCAGCGTTCATACTGATCTCCGGCTGGCGTGGTCGAGTTGGAATAGGGCCAATTACGGTTAACGCGGGAGTCAATGACCATCGGTGTAGCGTCTGTGGATCGTCTCGATCACTGAGTCCTCGTTGGTGCTAATCTAGGCCTCGCCGCTCAGGCGGCGAATGACCAGTGCGCCTGATTACTTGCTCCAAACTCCGGAAAGGAGGGCTGGCAATTGCTGGATGCGCTATCTGATGTGCTGCGTGTGATTCGGCTGTCCGGGGGGATCTTCCTCGAGGCAGAGTTCACTGCGCCCTGGTGTCTCAGCGGAAGAATCTCTGCGGACGATTGCAAACCGTTCCTGGCGGCCCCGCGACACATCATTGCATCGCATTTTGTCGCAGCGGGGCACATGCAATTGCGGGTCGACGATGGTGCCACCCTCGACGTGCAGGCAGGCGAACTCATTCTGCTACCGCGCAATGACGTTCATACGTTTGGCAGTGATCTAAGCGTTGCCCCGATGTCGGCGCGCGAAGTCATTCAGCCGCCGCAAGTCGGTGGCATATCAAGAATCAAATGCGGTGGGGGCGGCGAGGCCACACAGTTGTTGTGCGGCTTCCTCGGCTCTGAAACACCGTTCAGTCCGTTGCTTTCGTCGTTGCCATCCTTATTGAAACTGGACGTCCGTGCGACGCCTTCGGGTGCCTGGATTGAAAGTTCATTTCGTTTCGCCGTCAGTGAAATTGCGGCGGGGCGCGTCGGCTCGGCAACGGTCATCGCCAAACTCTCCGAATTACTGTTCGTCGAAGCCGTCGGCCAGTATGTCGCCAACCTCCCCGCTGAACGGCGCGGGTGGCTGGCGGGCTTGCGAGATCCACATATCGGGCGCGCGCTGGCGCTGCTCCATGCTCGTCCAACCGAGGGCTGGACGGCAGAGGCGCTGGCGATTGAAGTGGGCATGTCGCGCTCGGTATTCGCGGAGAGATTCACGGCGTTGGTCGGACAGCCACCCATGCAATACCTGACGTTCTGGCGCATGCACGTGGCGGCTCAACAACTACGCGAGGGTCGCGGCAATGTGGCGCAAATCGGCTTTGCAGTGGGCTACGAGTCCGAGGCCGCGTTCAGTCGTGCATTCAAACGACAGTTCGGCACATCCCCCGGTATCTGGCGCAGGCAATCAGCATGAGAGGGGCTGGCGCCTGAGGACGCTCACATCAAGGCAGGCAGAAAATGTTTGATAGAGCCGTGCGCAATTCGTCAGGCTGGGGTTGATCCAGCGCCTAAGCCCTGCAAACAACTTTGGCGCCGATCGGATGTACGGATGCCCGCGTTGAAACTCCACACGCAAGACGTGGAATCATAGGCTTCGCATCAGCGACGATAGTACCGGTGACCGTCCTCGTAACGGTGCCGCATGGCGCGGTCCTGGTGGCGCTCCCAATCACGACGGCGTTCAGCTTCTCGGCGGGCTTGCTCTCTGCGCCAGTTATCCCGGCGCCAGTCGTCTCTGCGCCAATCGTGTCTACGATCGTGCCAACGGTCGTCATGCCAGTATCGGTCGTCATGGGCAAGCAACGTTGCCGGTTGCTTGCCGGCCATACTGGCCAAGGCCGGCCAAGGGTTGTCTGCGGCCTGGACAGGTGCCTCAACGGCTGTGGCTTGCTTTGTGAAAACGGGGTCTGAGGCCTTCAACTGTGTGGCGGATGCCGAGCCCACTGCCGCAAATGCCAACAGGCCGAAGAGCACCAACCGTGGGACATGGAATTTCATGAGTGAAGACAACCTCTGATGGAAGATTGGACGTGTGGCCTATGACTGCGACGCTTGAAGACCGCGTGCTTAATCAGCGCATCTGCCTATCCACATAGACCGATATACAGAGAAAAGTTCTAGGGAACCGTTACTTAAATAGCCAGCGGTTTTCACTCGCTAGAGAAAAAAACAAGAACAGTTGCCGCGGTCGTTACAGCAGGAACTTCCGGTGTTTGGCTTGGTCAATAGCGGCCCTGTATCGGAAGCGCCGAACAGCGCTGTTTACGGCAGTACCTTCCGAGTTCAGTCGAGTAAGTCCCCTGATGCCAATCAATAACCATTTGTCAGGTCTCATCCTGGTGCTCTGTGCCTTCGCGTCGTGCGGTTCTGTCGCTGCCGAGCGACGAGCGAGCGCGCAAAGCAACAGCGCGTCGACCACCCTGATCGAAACAGCCTCGCGCCAGTATGAAAATGGCCAACTGGACCAGGCTGCCGCCACGCTGGAGCGCGCCCTGCACATCCAGCCGAACAATCCCGCGACGCTGCATTACCTGGGTGTTTTGCGACTTCAACAAGGGCAGTACCAGCAGGCTGAAACCTTGGCGGCGCGCTCGAACATGCGGGTGGGTAACAACGTCCAGTTGCGCAACCGCAACTTCCAATTGATTCAGGCGGCGCAGCAGGCCCAATCATCGGGTACCCCACCAAATGCCACCGGGGACGTGGTTGCGGTACAGAAGGGGTTGGAAGAGGAAGCCCAAAGGCGCCGCGTAGCGGACATGGCGGCTGTTGAGGAGTCCGCTTCGGAAATCGGGCGTGACGCTGGCAACCTGAGTCACGCAGAGGACAATCGGGTTTCGGCTGCACCGACAGTTGGCAGAGCCGGGACCGCAGGGGCGTTCCAACAGTCTAATGTCGTCCCAGAGCCCGCGCCTGCTGAATTTGAAATTCCCCGTGGCCACATGCCACCCCCGGGCAGATGCCGAATCTGGTTCCCTGATCGCCCGCCGGGGCATCAGCCCCCACCGGGTAAATGCAAGAAGCTGCGTGATCGGGTTCCTTCAGGTGCTTACTTGGTGCGCGGTTGAGTTCCCGACTGCTCAGACCACTACAGATCCCGAGCCCAAGTCTGGCTGACCAGGTCTTTTCCGAAACTGTGTACCGGTTCCTCTTCGGCCAACTGAAAACCTGCCTTTTGATAGAGCTTTCGCGCATCGCAAAGCACGCTGGTGGTCCAGAGCATCATCTTTGTGTAACCCGCATCCCGTGCAAATCTGAGACTTTCTTCCAGCAATCGATTGCCGATTCCCATGCCTCTGGCACTCGCATCCACGTAGAGCATTCGCAGTTTGGCGGTCGTCTCGTCATGCCTGACGACAAACACCGAACCGACGACCTTGCCATCTTTTTCCGCGATCCAGCATCGCTCGCAGGATTGATCGAATTCACGAAGGTACTTGGCGACGATTTCTGCCACCAGCGCTTCGAACTCCGAGTTCCAACCGTATTCGCGAGCATATAGCTGAGCTTGTTGCTGAACGACAATTCCCATGTCACCCGCTACAGGATCGCGCAGGAGGTAGGAGGGATCTCTGTCGCCCAATAGCGTCTGTATCTGTTTCATGGCTTGGGCCAATTGATCCTGCTGTGGCTCAGGCAAGCCTTGCAGCATCAACACGACTTCCTCACGAGCGGCGTGCTCCAGCGAGGCCAGCACGGTGCGACCTGGCTCGGTAAGCTGGATCTGAGAGGCTCGGGCATCGCTTGTCGAACGCGTCTTGCCGATCAAGCCTTTTTTCTCGAATCCGCCGATGACTCGGCTGACGTAACCGGCGTCCAGGCCGAGCATCTGACACAGGTCTGAACTCTTCAGGCCGGCACTGGCGCCCAATTCGAAAAGGATACGCGCCTCGGTCAGGGAAAATTCGGCCTTGAGCAAGTGTTCTTGCAGGGCGCCGATCTGGCGGGTGTAGAACCTGTTAAAGCGGCGTACCGTTTCGGCGCGCTCAAAAATGGTGGCGGACATGGAAGCTCCATATATTTGCTTTTGGCAATTATATGGTTGACCGAGGCAACGATGTCAATCGTGTGATGAGAATTTGAATGATGCATGCCAATGATTTTCACGACACGTTTTTGAGAATGTGGGCGAGCCCTTTAAACGAACGGGAGCCGATCATGGGGCGCCGCTTCCAGGCGCAGTCGTTGAGCGGTGTATACGACCTGTTTGTACTGTAAGCGACATGTCATCGAACTCTGCCAGGCGTTTACCTGTCGACCCATCACCTGTTTCTCAACACTCGAGCGGTGTCTTCTGCACGATCGCGATCATCTCGCGACCGTCTGAGCAGACCATGGTGATCGCGATGAACTGTCTTATATGTGTCGGTACTGCGCAGCGCATTCAATGTCTTGGCCCCTGGGAAGAGCGGGACTGTCCAGAGTGTGGTCGCTATCGCGTGTCGGATGAGCTCATCATGATGCTGATGGAGCAAGGGCAAATATTCGATGTGAACAAAACCAGACGTTGGCTAAGTAGTCAGCGAGTGGCGGGGGCTGTTCCTTCAATCGAAGTCCATGAAGCACTGCTGCTGCCCTGAAGACAGCGGCATCGGTTGTACTTCTTTCATTTTGGAATCCACCCATGCACCTCTACACACTGCAATACCTGTTCAACGGCGAATCTCGTGAGGTCGAGCTCGAACTCAAGCAACCTCAACTCTCCGTACAGGAGGCGACAATGCATCTTTTGCAGCTGCATTTCGGAGATGGCGAGAACAGCCTGCTGATGCCTTCAGCGGACGCGACTCCGAAAGAAATCCTGGCGCAGGCTGAACGGCTTGGATTGACCCGGATCAGGGTGGTTTGAGTTGAACAGCATCGATTCAACGTCAAAGGCAATCTGCTCAATAAACCCGATTAGAAGGTAGCTTAGCGGCCGTTTTCCATCGCTCCATTCACCGGCTGCCCGATTGCTCTTTGCCAAAGCCTCAAAGCAGGCTCCACGACACCCCGACATACATCGCCATGCCTTCACCAGGCGTGGATCGCGCCGCGTCGAGCCCTTTGTCGTCGTAGCCCGGGGTGACGGTCGCGGCGTAGTGCTTGTCGGTCAGGTTGCGCATGTCCAGCCATGTCTGCCAGTCGCCCTTGGGCGCGTTGTAACCCAGGGTTGCACCGAATATGGCGTAGGGATCGGCGTAGAAGCTGTTGGCGTAGTCAACCGCAACCTTGGACGCCCATTGAGTGTTGACTGCTGCGAAGAAACCTAGCGGCCAGTCGAAGCGCAGTTCACCCTGGTAGTAATGCATCGGCAGGCCCGGCAGGCGGTTGTCGCCGAAACGCTCGTCGTCGCGGTAGTGGAAATCACTGAAGGTATAGCTTTGGCGCAGGGTCAGTTGGCCACCGCTGTCCGGCGACCACAGGCTGCTCGTCAGGCCGGCTTCCACTCCCTGGTGCACGGTAGGGCTGGCGTTGAGTTCATAGGGCGTGGTGGCATTGGCGTCCGGCAACACCGAGAGCAATTCGTTGTGCACCTGGGCGTAATACCAGGACAGGCTCCATTGCCCCAGCGAGCTGTCACCGCGGCCGCCGATTTCCAGGGTGGTAGCGGTCTGGTTTTGCAGCTCGATCGGATCGCGCTGGGCACCCGTGGCCGGGCCGGTGCCTGCCGGGAAGCGCACGTTGGAACTGTAGATCAGCGACCAGGGGTGCGGCGCTTCAACCGAGCGGCTGAGGTTGCCGAAAAGCTGCAGATCGGGCGTCAGTTGATAGCGCAGACCCACGCGCGGAGCGTAGTCCCAATCGCTCAGGCTGGTCTTGCCGCCGGTTTGCGGGTAGGTGACTGCGCTTTCCCTGCGGGTATAGATGGCAGCAAGGCCGGTGGTCAGCCACAGGTCGTCGGCGATCTCCAGATCATTGCCCAGATGCAACACGGTGTCCGAACCCTGATAGGTGAAATCGCGAATGTGCGTGCCCGGCGCATAGCCAGCGGTGTTGCCGGTGGGAATGCGCACCTGTTCGCTGGCGCCGGCATTGGGCAGGTGCTTGGTCACGCGCAAGCCCAGCGTGCTTTGGCTTTGCAGGCCCCAAAGCGTATCGCGACGCTTATAGTCGAACGTGCCGCTGACGTCGGTGTACGCAACCTTCAGGCGATTGGGTCCTTCACGCAAGTCCATGGGGTAGTCGTGGTAGACAAGGCCGGTCTGGATGCTCGAATCGTCGTCGATGTAGTAGGTGGTCTTGTTGCCGATAAAGGTGCTGCCGGGCTGCTCACGGCGGTCGTCGCGCGTCACATAGGCGGGGTTGGCGGCCCGTGGGTTGTGTTCGATGGAGTGCTTGGTCACTCGTCCGGCAAGGTCGTTGTCGGTCTGGCGATAGCGCAGGTAAAAGCGGGTTTCCAGGTTCGGGTTGAAGCGATAACCGAAGTTGGCAATCACGCCCTGACTGTCGCTGGCGGTGTGATCCTGATAACCATCGGCATTGGCGCCGGTCAACGACACGTAGTAATCGAAGTCACCCAAGACCTGCCCGGAGCTGACCTGTCGCTGCTGATAACCGTGGCTGCCGGTCGCGTAGCGCACTTGCAACTTCGGTGCGTCGTAACCGGTGTGGCTGACGTAATCGATGGCGCCACCCAGCGCCAGTGCACCCCTGTCGAACCCGTTGGCACCGCGCAGCACTTCCACATGATCGAGCCACAGCGGCTCCAGCAACTCATAGGGCGTGCCGCCAGGGCCCGTCAGCGGCAGACCGTCGAGCATGGCGTACAACCCTGAAGCGTGGGCGCCCGGAGCCCGGTTGATCCCCGATCCGCGGATCGAAATCTTCACCCCTTCGTTGCCCGCAGACTGGGCGTAAATCCCCGGCTGGTAGGCCAGCACATCCTGGTTACTGGCCACGCGGCCTTGCAGGGGGCGGCGCATGTCGACCACATTGCTGCCACCGGGGACTTCTGCCAGACGGGCCTTGGCCTGTTCGATCTCTAGGTCTTGGCCACTTTGATCCTCAGCCCCGATCAACACTTGCCCCAACTCCAAGCCTTGGGCCATGGCCGGACAAACGAGGGCCAGCCCCAACAGCGCAGCGGGGAAGGTTTTGGGCGAGGGCATCGAACGAACTCCAGACATATGGATACGGGCAGTGAACACTGCGACGTAGATATGTACGAAGGGAGCACATGGGAATTTGCTTTTTTTGCGGCAGGAGCCGAGGCGTCGGCAAGGCGGGGAAGCAAAAGCCACGCTCGGAATACCCATTCCGAGCGCATCTTCAAATCCTGTTACTGCTTCGGTTCTTTGACTTCATCTGGCGAGCCGCTGGATGTCGCGGCGTCTTTTTCTGCGGCACTCGTATCCGCTCCGGAGTTGGAGCCTGACGCCTCTTCGCCTTTTTTGTCGGCCTTGTCCTCGTTGGATTGAGCCGCTTTACCCTGGTTCAGGCCCGGTAGGGCGGCAGGCGGAACAGCGGGGTCGGTAGCAGTCTCGTAGGCAGCGAAGGCGAACAGCGAACTAGTCGACATCAAGCTCGCAAGCAGAAACACAGCGGCTTTACGCTTCATGATTCGAGTCTTCCATTGAAGGGATGTACAGTTTTGGAAGGGCGGGGAGTGGGAACGTGCTGGTTAGCTGACCAGCGGTAATGGCCTACTCGTCACAGGCATCGGCGACGGCTTTCTCGGCGCGTATGAGTTCTTGCTTGATGTCCGTGGTAATGCGCTGTTTTTTCAGCTCCTGGCCCAAGAACGGTTGCTCGCCGCGGGATTTAACCTCGGCATCCTCGGCAACGATCTGCTTCTCGATGGCGGCGGAATGCTCGTCGATCACCGCGTTGACCTCCGCTTCATTGCGGGCGGTATCCAGGGCGCGAACCAGTTTGCCGGCCTCGGCTTTTTCAGCCTCGGCATAGGCTTCCACGGATAAACCGGCAGTCATGGCCCGGACTTGGGTTTCGAGGTTTTTCAGATGCTCCTGGTTTGCCTTGCACACCGCTGCCTGGCGCTGGTTCTCGACCCGCTCCCATCGGTTAAGCCCATAGGACGCAGCGCCCACAACGATGAGCGTCAGGGCGACACCCAGCATTTTGCCTTTCAAAGCTCACCCCGCATGCGCCGTGCGCAACAGTTTTTCGGGTTCATTGTGCGACTCCATTTCCGGATAAAAAAGCGTAGCAGACCCTTCATGGGATTCATTATCACTTGGTCGTGAGACGAGAGGAGTGTGGCTCACTGTTCACCATCCTGGTGATAAGGCTATTACCTAGGCCACTGCGGCAAAAGCCGTCATCGAATGGGAGGCGCGTCAATATCCTTGTTGCAGGCGCTGTCATAGGCTGGGGCAAATTGTCGGAGTGGGTTATGGTTTTTTTTGAATTGATCACTTTTACGGTGCGCGTACGCACGGTGGCGGACGCCCTGGCGCGCATCGAACTCGGGTTGGCACAGCCTGAAGTCGGTGGAACGCTGATGGGATGTTGGGCTTCGGAACTGGGCAAGCTGAACCAGATCGCCGTGTTGCGCGGGTTTGCGGACGAATGCCATAGGCAGGCGGAGCGCGAGCGGTTCCTGCTGGCTGGCGACGTCTTTGGAATCAGCCCGTTCATCACCGATTTGCGCATTGAAAACTACACGCTGTTTCCCTTTCTTGAGCCCCTGGTCGCAGGCCGACACGGCCCTTTCTACGAACTGCGCGTGTATGACCTGATCAGCAGCGGCCTGCAACCCACGCTGGACGGTTGGCGCAAAGCCATCGAAGCTCGAACCGCCGAACAGTATTCACCGGTTTACGCGGCGTTTTACGCCACCGACGGCTCGCTGCCGCGTTACTTGCACATCTGGCCCTGGACGACACTGGAACAACGCCTGCAAGTGCGCACCCAATCCGTAGCCGACGGCGTCTGGCCACCGGAAAACTCCGGCCCTCAACTGCGCGACATGTGCTCGACGATTTACCTGCCGGCGAAGTTTTCGCCTTTGCAATGAGGCGGCTGTCCGATCGACGATTGATGCTCAAAAACGCTCCAGCCTGTATGCCTCCACCGTTGGTAATCCAAGGCTGTGCGAAGCACTCGTTGGCGAAACCAATTGAGCGATCATTTCGGCCGTGACCGCCGCCTGCGTCAAACCCAGGTGCTGGTGGCCGAAGGCGAGCAATACCTTGCCGTCGCACGCGCTGTCGATGATCGGCAGAGAGTCCGGCAGGGAAGGGCGAAATCCCATCCAGGGCGTGGCGGCGTCTGCGTTCAGGTCACGACGGAACAGGCCCTTGCTGAGACGGTGCAACTGCCATGCGCGCTGCATGCTCGGCGGGCTCTCGAGACCGGCGAACTCGACGCTGCCTGCCAGCCGCAGTCCGTCAGTCATGGGCGTCATGATGAACTTGCGCTCCAGCGAGGTGACGGCGAACGGCAACCGTTCGTGCTCATGCGGCAGCATCAAGTGATAGCCACGCTCGGTGTCCAACGGCACCTTTTTGCCGGTCAAAGCGTGGGTGAGTTTCGCTGAATGGGCACCGCAGGCGATCAGGATTCGCCGACTGCTGACCAGGGCTTGATCGGTGACCAGCGATACACCGCCTGCGTCCAGATGTCCGCCTTGCACCCGTCGCTTGAGGAAATGCACACCGCAGGTCTTGGCGGCGTGTACCAGTTCACAGACGACGCGATAAGGGTCGAGGAAATGCCCGGTGCGCTCAAAGAACAATCCCCCCTGAATGTGCTCGCTCAGTTGCGGCGCGGCATCGCGTACGGCAGTGGCCTGCCAGCGCTCGACCGGCACCTGCTGCTGGCGCAGGCGTGCCTGTAGCGCTTCGATCGCCGGTTGCGAATCCGGGCGCTCAAATACCAGTAACGAACCATCTTCTTTGAGCAAGTCAGGCCGCACGATCGCCTGCAACAGGCGTTGCCACGCGCCAAGGCTGCTCTCATTGAGCGCGCGGATGCCGGCCACCGTGCGCTGGAAAGGCGCCGGGCGCAGGTTCATCAACAGCCGGGCAAACCACGGCAGCGCTCGCGGCATGTACTTCCAGTCCAGGCGCAGCGGCCCCATCGGGTCCAAGAGCATGGCGGGCAAGCGTTTGACAATGGACAGTTCGGCGATGGGAAACACCTGTTCGGTCGCCAGATGCCCGGCATTGCCGAACGAGGCGCCGTGGCCGGGCTCCTGCTGATCGAGGACCACCACCCGCAATCCTTGACGCGCCAATTGCAGCGCGCAGGCGACGCCGATGATCCCGGCACCGATGACGGTTATGTCGTGCCGATCGTTTGCAGTGGAGTGGATAGCATCCTGCGCCAGGTCGGTAGCTGGATTGATCGCCCGAATCGCTTCGTGGCGACCCGTCGTGGCGTGCTGGCCGTTCAGCATGTTGCCTGTGAGCGTCATGGCATTTCCTGAAAATAGCAGAGGACGGAAACAAAAGCGGAGCGTCAGGCGACGTTCTGCTCGGCCGACCAGTGCTCGTACCACTGGCGGAACAAGGCGTACTGGTTTTCGGCGTAACGGCGCTGGGCATCGCTGAGCACATCGGTTTCGTTGAAATGCAGGGCGTATTCCCTGTCACCGTTAAGCACCATCAGGTGTTTGTAATACAGCACCAGGTCACAACCCTCGTCGAAGGACGACAGCACTGTCATTGCCGCTTCCAGTTCCCGAGCCTGCCGGCGAGCTTTGGCGTCACCTTTGGCAGCTTGTTTGCTCAGGGCCACCAGTTGCAGCACTTCGCGCGGCAGTGCATTGCCGATGCCGGTGATGGCGCCGGTGGCGTTGCAGTTGACGAAGCCATGCACCACTTGGGTGTCGACCCCGACCATCAAGGTGACATCGTCGTCCCTGGAGGTGATGTGCTCAGCGGCGTAGCGCAGGTCGGCGGCACCGCCGAACTCCTTGAAGCCGATCAGGTTCGGGTACTCGCGACGCAGTTCGAAGAACAGGTCCGCACGGGTGGCGAAGCCGTAGTAAGGGCTGTTGTAGATCACTGCCGGCAACCCCGGGGCAGCCTTGAGAATGGCGGCAAAGTGAGCTTTTTGCGCGGTTGCCGAAGCACCACGGGACAGCACGCGAGGAATGACCATCAGGCCATGGGCGCCGACTTTGGCAGCGTGTGCCGCGTGGGACACCGCTTCACGGCTGTTGACCGCACCGGTACCGACAATGGTTGGTATGCCGGCGGCAACCAGACGTGCCACGCCTTCCTGACGCTCGGCTTCGGTCAGCAACGGCCAGTCCCCCATGGAGCCGCAGTACACGACGGCGCTCATGCCGATGTCGATCAGTTCGCGACCCTTGGCCACCAGCGCGTCAAAGTCCGGTTTGCGATCGGCGGTGCACGGGGTCATCAGTGCAGGAATGCAGCCGGTGAAGATGTTGTCGCTCATTGTGGTAACTCCTTGCAGCGTTTATTCAGGTCGGTTGAGGGTGTGGGCGCCGCCGAGGGGCTTAAATGCCCCACGCAAAGGGATCCTGTTCGTCGATCAGCAGCGTGGCATCGGCAGTCATGTAGGCACGGCCGGTGATGGAAGGGCGGATGCGTTCACCTTCCCATTCGAAGCTGCCGACAAACTGGCTGGCGGTGATGCTGGCCTGGACCCAGCGCTCACCGGCGGCCAGTTTGCCGTCAGCCGCCAGGCAAGCGAGTTTGGCGCTGGTGCCGGTGCCGCACGGCGAGCGGTCGTAGGCTTTGCCGGAGCACATCACGAAGTTGCGGCTGTCGGCCTGATCGTCGTCGGCAAACAATTCGACATGGTCGATGAGCGCGCCGTCTTCGCCATAAATGCCTTGGGCTTCGAGTGCCTTGAGCATCGCCCAGGTGTATTCAGTCAGGGCGTCGACGTTGTCCATTTGCAATGTCTTGCCGTGGTCGGACACCAGGAAAAACCAGTTGCCGCCCCAAGCGATATCGCCAAAGACACGTCCATGGCCCGGTACCTCGACCGGCACCTGCTGGCGATAGCGGTAAGCGGGGACATTGCGCAACGTGACGTTGCCGTCTGCATGCAGCGTGGCGCTGACCGGGCCGACCGGCGTGTCGATCTTGTGCTCGCCAGGGCCGATCAGACCCAGATGCTGCAACGAGTTGACCAAGCCGATGGTGCCGTGACCGCACATGCCGAGATAGCCGGCGTTGTTGAAGAAAATCACCCCGCAGGTGGCATCCGCCGATACCGGTTCGCAGTACAGCGCGCCGACCAGTACATCGTTGCCTCGAGGCTCCAGCAGGCAAGCCCTGCGCCAATGGTCATGCTGGTCGCGCAGGGCATCGCGTTTCTCGACCATGGTGCGGCCTGGCAGCTGCGGAAAGCCTTTCATCACCAGACGAGTCGGTTCGCCGCCGGTGTGGGAATCGATGATGTGAACCTGTTTCATAAACCGTCCAATTTGAGAGGCACCAGGTGCCGGTTCAGAGAGAAGTCTGGATCGATGCGCCAAACGGGAGAGCGGCTGTGATGTCACTGATAACGCTGTTGTCGTGGGGCGCCGAGGGCAGCAATGGCGATAGATTGAACGTGCCGGAACGGCTGCGATTGATGGTTTGTGCAGGTCGCGATGACGAAATCAGCACAATGCCGGTGGCTGATCCCAGGCCCGGATCCCGTCTCGACACTGCCCCGGCCTTGGGGCAATCTGTTTGGCTTTCGTCGATCCGGACCGTGGGAGAGTGAGACTCATGACGAAGAACGCCTTTGCGATCCTGTGCCAGGGGAACGAGGAGCAACGTCCCGAAACCATGGAGCAATTGTTGGCAGGCGTAGCGCTTGTGCTACCGATGCTGGACGTCATTCCCAACGCCGCGATCTTCATCAAGGATGTTCAGGCCCGCTACGTCATGGCCAACCAGACGCTGGTGCAGCGTTGCGGCCTCAAGCACCTGCAACCGTTGCTGGGCAGAACCAGCGCCGAGGTCTTTCCCGCGCAATTGGGGCCTGGCTATACCGAACAGGATCGCCGGGTACTGGAGCAGGGGTTTGTCCTGGAAGACCAACTGGAGCTGCATCTGTATGGCAGCCGCGAGCCCGGTTGGTGCCTTACGCATAAACGCCCGCTGTACAACCGCAGTGGCGAAATCATGGGCCTGGTGGGCATTTCAGTCGACCTGCAATCGGCCAGCGACACCCATCCGGCGTATCAGCGCCTGGCGGCAGTGGACGAACACATCCGCCTGCATTTCCACCGTCGAGTCAGCCTTGGCGAGCTGACGCGAATCGCCGGCATTTCGGTGGCGCAACTGGAGCGCTACTGCAAGCGCGTGTTCCACCTGACGCCGCGACAGATGATCCAGAAAGTCCGCCTGGAACACGCGCATCGTCTACTTCACACCGATATGCCGATCACCGAGGTCGCCTTGCAGTGCGGCTATACCGACCACAGTGCTTTCACCCGCCAGTTCAAGGCGTTGACCGGGTTTACCCCTCGTCAAATTCGGCAAACCACGGGAAATTGATAGGGGGAACGATTTTCACCTGCCTCGCCATGCCGGGCGTTTGACCTTGGACTAGACTCACGCCGTCAGATGAAGCGTCGACTCTTCAGCAACCGCTGCCAATACATCCGTCATTGGCATTTTTGAGGTTTGGTCATGGCAAAAGATAAGAAAAAAGCCCTTAAAGTTTCTGCTGAACCCCAAAAGTTGACGAACAAGGACTATCTGGAGCAATTGCGCCACTTGCACGTCGAGCTGGTCAAGTTGCAGGAATGGGTCAAAGAGAAAGGCGTCAAGATCTGCATAGTGTTCGAAGGGCGTGACGGCGCGGGCAAGGGCGGGACGATCAAGGCAATCACCGAGCGGGTCAGCCCGCGGGTCTTTCGGGTGATGGCGCTGCCTGCGCCAACCGAGCGGGAAAAAAGCCAGATGTATATCCAGCGCTACTTGCCACATCTGCCGGCGGCAGGCGAGGTGGTGATCTTCGATCGCAGTTGGTACAACCGTGCGGGCGTCGAGCGCGTAATGAACTTCTGTACCGAAGAACAAGTGGAGACGTTTCTCAAGTCTGTCCCTCATGTAGAGCGTGCGATCGTCGACTCCGGGGTCATCCTGCTCAAGTATTGGCTGGAAGTCAGTCCGCAGGAACAGACGCGTCGGCTCGAAGCGCGGATCAAGGACGGGCGAAAAATCTGGAAACTGACACCGATGGATCTCAAGTCATACAGCCGCTGGTATGACTACTCGCGAGCCCGTGACGCCATGTTCGAAGCGACCGACACCGATCATGCGCCGTGGCTGGTGGCCGATTCAAATGACAAGCGTCGGGCGCGGCTCAACATTATCAGCGATTTGCTCAGTCGCATCCCTTACAAAGACGTGCCCCGCGACAAGGTCGTATTGCCTAAACGGCAGAAGCCCGGTGACTATCGGGAACCTGACTATCCGCTCAAACGCATCCCGGAAAAGTATTGACCGTTAACGGCAGCGAACCTGCGACTCACACAGAAGGGCCAATGTCCTATGAGCCATTCGGATGCTTCGTCGCCCGACCCGGAACCGGGTCGGATTGCACGTCGGGACGCAGGCAGCGATCAGTCTGGCTGGAGCCGCTGGTTTCCCGGGCTGCGCACATTGCGCGGCTACCATATGGCCTGGTTGCGCCACGACCTCGTCGCCGGCCTGGTGTTGACCACCATGTTGGTGCCTGTAGGTATCGCCTACGCGGTGGCATCGGGGGTGCCGGGCATTTATGGCCTGTATGCGACCATCGTTCCGCTGCTGGCGTATGCGCTGTTCGGCCCCAGCCGGATTCTGGTGCTGGGTCCCGATTCATCGCTGGCGGCTGTCATTCTCGCGGTTGTCTTGCCGTTGTCGGGGGGCGACCCGCAACGGGCCATCGCGCTGGCGGCGGCCATGGCTATCGTCTCGGGGGCTGTGTGTGTACTGGCGGGTATCGCCCGTCTGGGGTTCGTGACCGAGCTTCTGTCCAAACCGATTCGCTACGGTTACATGAACGGGATCGCCCTGACGGTCTTGATCAGCCAACTGCCCAAACTCTTCGGCTTCAAAATCGAGGCCGAGGGACCGCTGAGAAGTCTTTGGGCGATCGTGACCGCGATCATCGATGGTAAAACCAATTGGGTCACTTTTGCGGTCGGTGCTGCGACGCTGGTCGTCATCCTGCTGCTCAAGGGATACAAACGCGTGCCCGGCATCTTGATTGCCGTGGTGGCCGCGACCGTCGTCGTCGCGGTTCTGGACCTTGCGGCAAACGCCGGGGTCTCGGTCCTCGGCTCTCTCCCGCAAGGCCTGCCGGGTTTCGCCATTCCCTGGATCACCCGCGCCGATATTGTCCCGGTGCTGATCGGCGGCTGCGCCGTGGCCCTGGTTTCATTCGCCGACACCAGCGTACTGTCCCGCGTTTACGCGGCGCGGACCCGCACCTACGTGGATCCGAACCAGGAAATGGTCGGCCTGGGTGTCGCCAATCTGGCCGCCGGTTTCTTCCAGGGGTTTGCGATCAGCAGCAGTTCGTCGCGCACACCCGTGGCCGAAGCCGCCGGGGCGAAAACCCAAGTGACCGGTGTTGTCGGGGCTGTGGCCGTTGCGTTGTTGCTGGTGTTTGCCCCCGACCTGCTGCGTGACTTGCCCAACAGCGCCCTGGCAGCGGTGGTCATCGCATCGGCCATCGGCCTGATCGAAGTCACTGACCTGTTGCGCATCTACCGCATTCAGCGTTGGGAGTTCTGGTTGTCGATCGTCTGCACCGTCGGTGTGGCCGTGTTCGGTGCGATCGAAGGCATTGGCCTGGCCATCGTGATCGCGGTCATTGAATTTCTGTGGGACGGCTGGCGGCCTTACTCCGCCGTGCTCGGACGCACCCAAGGGGTCAAGGGTTTTCACGATACCCAGCGCTATCCCGACGCGACCCTTATTCCTGGCCTGGTGCTGTTTCGCTGGGATGCATCATTGTTTTTCGCCAACGCCGAATTGTTCCACGACCGGGTCATCGACGCCCTGGCGGCCTCGCCAACGCCGGTGCGCTGGTTGGTCATCGCCGCGGAACCCATCACCAGCGTGGATGTCACCTCGGCCGACATGCTCGCCGAACTGGACGAAACCCTGCGCACCGCGGGCATCAAATTGTGCGTGGCCGAGATGAAAGACCCGGTCAAGGACAAGCTCAAGCGGTTCGGCCTCTACACCTTGCTGGGGGAGGCGGCGTTTTTTCCAACAATAGACGATGCGGTCGGCCGCTATCTGCAAAGTCATTCGCTGGATTTGACGGGCTTGGAGAGCGACGGGCAGTGAGTGGTATTGCCCTCGTCCGATAAATTCTGCATCACGCTCATCATCCGCGTTGAACTCCCAACTGAGCTCTTCCGTCCTCTGCTATGAGGGGCTCAGGGCAATACAGCTGCGTAGTCCCCATGACACGTTTTCGATTCAGAAGGCGAGGGACGACATGAACACTTCAGACAGCAGGACTGGCACCGATACGGGCAATCCAGGGAACGGTAATCCGCAGCAAGGGTTTCAACATTTAAAGGAGGACGTCACCGAGGCGCTCGGCGATGTAAGGCAACAAGCCGATGCACAGTTCGGGCAATACCGTGACACGGCGGCTGACCAGATCGACGCCTTGGCTCAGGGAGCGAAAAGCTTCGTTTCCGAGCTGGAGGATAAAGACACGCTCGGCATGTCCGATTATCTCACCGACATGGCGGAGTCCATGAGCGGACTGGCGGGAAACCTGCGCGGCAAAAGTGCCGAGCAGCTTCTGCATGACGGCGCTGAGCTGGCTCGCAGTAATCCCGCGCTGTTCATTGCCGGCAGCATTGCGTTGGGTTTTGGCCTGTCACGGTTTCTCAAGGCAGGCAGTTCTGCGGCCATGACCGTGCACGCCGGGCACGATCCTGCAACAGGCACGTCAACGCCTCCAACCGGTGGTTTTGGCGCCCAGCGCCCCTATGAAACATCTCCCCCCCATACCGACCCGGCACCGGGACTTGCCACGGGCATCACGCCGGCTTCGGCGGATGTGCACGACCATCCATCGGACTTTGCTGCGGCATCGCCAACCGCTTCGCCAAACGTCAAAGGAGAACTGTGATGAACAGAGATGAATCAGATTTGCCGGGCGTAAGACCGGTTACCCAGGCTGATGACGCATCGGTTGTCGGCTTGCTCAGGCAGTTGTCCCGCGAAGTGCCCGCGTTGTTCACCAAGGAACTCGCGCTGGCCAAAGCCGAACTCCAGGCCAGCCTGACAACCCTCAAGGCCGGCATCGCCGGCGTAGCGGGGGGCGCGATCGTGCTGTTGGCGGGATTCATCATTTTGCTGATGGCAGGCGTCTACGGCCTGAGCCTGTTCATGGCACCGTGGTTGGCCGCGCTGATTGTTGGCGTGGTGGTGATGATCATCGGCTTCGCCATGTTGCAGTCTGGGAAAAAACAATTCGAGCCGTCCCACTTCAAGCCTGACCGGACACTGGACGCTCTGAATAAAGATCAGGAAGCGCTGCGGAGGAAAGTTTCATGAAAAGCGAATTGGAGCTGGAATCGGAAAAGAGCCCCGAACAGATAGAACGCGAGATTGACGCGCAGCGCGCGAGTATCGGCAACATCGTCGACCGCCTGGAAAGCAAGTTCACCCCCGGACAGATGATCGATCAGGCGTGGGGCATGATGCAGGACAATGGCTCGACATTCCTCAGCAACCTCGGTACCAGTGTGCGCAACAATCCGGTTCCCGCGGTGCTGACATCGGTGGGCTTGCTCTGGTTGATGATGAGCCAGAACCGTCCGCCAGTACCGCGCCCAAGCTATCGCACCGGGCCGGATCAGCTGGGTGATTGGGCCGATGATATAGCGGAAGGCTTCGACAGCGCCCGTGAGCATGTGCACCAGACCACCGATACCTTGAAGGAAGGTTATCGTTCGTTGAAAGACAAGGCTGTCCACATGACTGACAACGTCGGCGCCGCCACTGACCACTTAAGCCACGCCGTGCACGACGTAAGTGACCGCGTGACGCGTAACACTCAGGTGATAGGTCAGCAGTTCAGTCAGCTGCTCAAGGAGCAACCGCTGATGGTGGCGGCGGCAGGCATCGCCCTGGGCGCAATGATCGGTGCTGCCTTGCCGACCACCGCGACCGAGCAGCGCTACCTGGGACGTACCAGTGCAGGCCTGGTCGACAAAGTGAAGAAGCAAGCGCAGGAAGGCTATGAAGCGGTGCGTGACACCGTCACTAAAACCACTGAGCAAACGGACGTGGAAGCCAGGCCGGATATGCAGGCATCCCGCACGTCCGGCACACCGGCGGATCTTTCCAGTGGACTGGGGACGTCCTGATTGTCTCAACAGCGGGAGGTCGGTAACGGCCTCCCATTTTCCTTGCAACCGACATCGTCAGATGGTGTGAACCAATCGCGAGTGTCCGGGCTCCACCAGGAAACATCTGCCATGGGCTAGTGAAATGAATGCCTTCAAAGATTTGCTGTCGCCGGCTCAGGAATTGAAATTGCGCGCACTCGATGCCTGGCATCGCGCGCTGGAAAACAAGCGGCTACGCATGGATTGTCCTGATGCCTACCATGAAGAACTGCTGCGTCGGTCCGATGAGATGGATCGTCTGGGTATAGTCAACTGGGCCGAATGGCGGGACTTGCGCAGAAAGGCCGACCAGGCGTATCTGCGTGCAGTCGCCGGCGAAGACTATCACTGAGGGTTTTCCTGGAGTCTTCGGCGCCTTCACATATCAACCGATCAATCATTTCGTGAGTGCTGCTCATGCCCATCGCTGACGATACCGTTGAATACTTGCGCGATAACGCTCTGGTGCTGACAACGGCCGAATCCTGTACTGCCGGCAAGATCGTGACGCTGTTGTCGGAAGTTGAAGGCAGCGGCGAATTCATTGAGTGCGGTTATGTGGTGTATTCACCACAGGCCAAGCAGCGCGTGTTGCATGTCAGCCCGCGCACTATCGAAACGTTCAATCTGACCAGCGTGGAAGTTGCCAGGGAAATGGCGCTGGGCGCTCTGCGAGACAGTACCGCCAATGTCGCTGTGGCCACCACCGGCATTCTCGGGCCGGAGGATGTTGACGGCATACCCGCGGGCACTATCTGCTTTGCCTGGGCTTTTCAGACCGGTGCAGAGCATTGTCTGTTCAGCCACGAGCATCGGTTTATCGGTTCTCGCTGTGAGGTGCAAACCCAGGCAACTGAATACGCTTTGCAATGGCTGCCGCACTTTCATCGTCGCCTGATGAGTGGCGAACAGGGTTGAAGCCTGATGAACGACGATTCAGGACATCCGGATTTGAGCAGTCGTAAATATCCTGTTCGCGAGCTTACCAATTGTGGGTCTGGCGTTTTGAACGACGGGGTTGGTGTTGCTGGAATATATCGAGCTGGGTCATTTGCGTCCTGAAGAAATCATTACTCACCGCATGTCCTTGGAGCTAGTCGCCCAGGGATACGAGATTTTCGACAAGCGCCAGGAAGACTGCCGCAAAGTCATACTGATTCCGGGTGCTCCCGTTGAGCCGTTGACGGAGTCGATTGAACCGGGAGTGGGTTTCGCTGACCGTGGGGTACCGAGCCTGTAGATCAGTTCATACAGCTCTCGTCGAGTGTCCATCATGGAAGCTACTGAGTCGGTGCTGCTGGCTACGCGTTAGTCTCGCAAAATTCACCCCGTTCGGGATTGATCACTGCACCATCGAGGTTTTCATGCAGGAAGCAGAGAGGGAGATCCTTTGAACCCTCAATCGATTTACATAGGATGCGCAGGCTGGAATGTCGGGCGCGAACATGCACCGCAATTTCCTGCGCAAGGCACCCATCTGCAACGCTACAGCGCACAGTTCAATTGCGTTGAAATCAACAGCTCGTTTTACCGACCGCACCGGCATCAGACTTACGTGCGCTGGGCCGAGTCGGTGCCGGCAGGGTTTCGCTTCAGCGTAAAGATTCCCAAGCAAATCACCCACGAACTGCGCTTGGCGAATAGTGAACCGTTGCTCGAAGAGTTCCTGGGTCAATGCTGCGGATTGGGCAAAAAGCTGGGTTGCCTGTTGGTACAGCTGCCGCCGTCACTGGCGTTTGACGAAGCAGTCGTAGAGGTGTTTTTGACGGCACTGAGAGCGCAGTACTCAGGCCCCGTGGTTCTGGAACCACGGCACCCGTCCTGGGTGGAGGCTGGCGCCTTGCTGATGGCATACGGGGTGAGTCAGGCAGCCGTTGACCCCTCGAGGATCAGCACTGACGTGTCTCCGATGGGCACACTGGACGTGCAGTATTGGCGTCTGCATGGCTCGCCGCGTATCTACTTCAGTGCTTACGCTCCAACCTGTCTGAATAGCCTTGCACACACACTGCGGGCTGCCGCTGCCAAAGGCGTGAGCGTTTACTGCCTGTTCGACAATACCGCCAGCGGTGCAGCGCTGGGCAATGCGTTGGAACTCAAAACGTTACTCGCATCGGCTGATTGAATCCGTTCACGCATGCCGTTAGCCAACACCTGAAGGTTCAATGAACTCCTGCCAGCCACCTGCCTCTGAACATCAAGAGCTCGTCAACGCGCATTCAGCTGCTGCATTTCGCTCGTAGCACAAGCACCTGCCTATTGAGTCACTACCTGGGAACGTCGGTCATGAACAACGCCGCACACTTCGAAAACCTGTTGGCCAGATTCGCCGCCCGGTCCGTGAACGCTGATGCGCAAAGTGCGCTGCAAAAGTTGATGCAGGAATTCATCGGTAGCGGATTCGCCTCCTTGCCTATGCCCGGCCAAGGCCGGACGCTGGAACGATGGCGGACGCTGGCGGCCGTGTCCGCCAGCGATCTGGCGCTGGCCAAGTTGTACGAAGGACATACCGATGCACTGGCGATCATGACAGAGCTTGACCCCGACGAACTTAACGCCCGCGGCTTTTGGGGCACCTGGGCTGCCGAGCCGCACTTTGCCCGGGTCAACATCATGGATCGCCAGCGAGACCAAGTGTATTTGCACGGGCGTAAAGCCTGGTGTTCCGGTGCGCAAATGCTTGATTGGGCTTTACTGACGACGTGGGATGAGCAGCATCGACCACAACTGGTCGCCGTGGATTTGCGGCAATCGACGATCAGCATTGAGGCCGATGCCTGGCAGGCGGTTGGCATGAGCAATACGGCCAGCGTCGATGTTGCGTTCAAGGGTGCCTTGGGCCGATGTGTCGGCATGCCCGGCCAGTATGTGGATCGACCGGGTTTCTGGCAGGGCGGGGGAGGGATCGCCGCCTGTTGGTACGGCGCGGCGTGTGCGCTTGCCGGTTACCTTCGTGAACACTGTCGCCAGCCCTGGCACGACGCACATGCCGCCGCACACCTGGGCGCTGTCGATGCGGCGCTGTGCAGTGCTTCGGCCTGCTTGAAAGATACGGCGATGTGGATCGATGCCAACCCCGGGCAATCGGCGCAGCTGCCTGTCCGGCGATTACGTGCCCAGGTGGAACTGACGGTCAGTCTGGTGCTTGAACATGTAGGGCGTGCACTGGGTGCCACACCGTTTTGTCGCAACCCGCACTTTGCCAGGCTCGCGGCCGACCTGCCGGTGTTCGTCCGACAAAGCCATGCGCAGAAAGACCTCGCGGTGCTTGGTGAACTGGTCGCTGCGAAACCGGCTGATGGGTGGCTGTTGTGAGGGGTGAAGCGGCCGCTCAGGCAGAAAACCTCATTCGGGGCAGGGGGACCACGCTGGCTGAGTGGCAGGCCTGCCCGTTGCTGGCTCAGGTGCAGACCATCACTTATCAACAACTGATCCCCGAGGGGCGGCGTGTGGTTGTAGTGGCTCCACACCCTGACGACGAAATCCTTGGCTGCGCAGGCATTCTGGCCGGCATGAAAGGCAGAGTGGCCGATGTGGTGATGGTTGCAGTCACCGATGGCGAAGCCAGTCACCCCGGTTCGCGGCAATGGACTGCCTCTCGATTGCGTCAACAGCGCCCGCTGGAAAGTCAGCACGCCCTCGAGCGATTGGGGCTCGACACCAAAGCATTGAACTGGCAACGATTGGGGCTGCCGGATAGCGCGGTGGCGGGGCGGGAGGCGCAGTTGGTCGAACGGCTGCTGACGCTGATTGAACCTGGCGATCAGGTGGTGACTACCTGGCAGTCGGACGGGCACTGCGATCATGAAGCGACCGGCAGGGCCGTGGCGTTCGCAACATCACAGCGCCAAGCCTGTTTGATCGAGGTGCCGGTCTGGGCGTGGCACTGGGCACGGCCACAGGATCCGAGAATTCCCTGGGCGCGTGCTCGCAAGTTGATGCTTGATGCGCAGCTCGTGGAGAAAAAACGCCAGGCGATCAACGCCCACGTTTCTCAAGTCAGTACCGAAGGCCGGTCCTCGGCAGTCCTTGATCAAGAAACCATTGAGCGACTTTTGCAGCCCTTTGAACTGGTGTTTCTATGAGCGTTTCGCCTGATTATTTTCAGCAACTGTTCAACGCCAGTGATGACCCCTGGTCGTTCCGCACCCGCTGGTACGAAAAACGCAAACGCGAACTGATGCTGGCGAGCCTGCCGCGCCAGCGTTATCAGCGCGTTTACGAGCCCGCCTGCGCCAACGGGGAATTCAGTGCGCTGCTGGCCGAGCGCAGTGAATCGCTGCTGTGCCAGGACATCATCGACAAGGCGGTGACGCTTGCCCGTCGTCGGCTGAGTCACTTGCCCCATGTCCGGGTCGAGCAGGCACGCATTCCCGAAGACTGGCCCGACGGTACGTTTGACCTGATCGTCTTGAGTGAAGTCGGCTACTTTCTCGATGCCAGGGCCTGGCGTCAGGTGATCGAGCGCACGTTGCTCAGTCTCGATGCGCAGGGCGGGGTGCTGGCGTGTCATTGGCTGCATCCGTTTGAAGGATGCTCACAGGACGGCCGAGACGTCCATGCAGCGCTTGCGCAAAATCTGCAGCTGCATCGTCTGGTGCGTCATGAGGAAGCTGATTTTTTACTGGAATACTGGAGCCGCAACCCCGCCTCGATTGATCTCGCCGAAACCTGCGAATAATTACAGGGCCAACGACTTCAGATAGTCGCCAAAGCCTTCACGACAACGACAGTTTTTCCGTGCGCTGGTGGTTACCCGGTTGCTGGCTGTCCACATGATGTTTGCACCGCTGCGCTCAAGATCCGAGACCAGTTGCACATCTTCGTGGGCGGCCAAGGCCTGGAAGCCGCCAGCTCTGCGATAAGCCGCCGAGGAAACACCAAGATTCGCCCCGTGTATATGCCGGTGGCCGTCCATGGTGTGGTAGTTGGCGTGGTAGCGTTCGCGCACTCGGCTTGGGTGTTCGGACCAGTCGCTGACTTCAACCAGGCCACACACGGCATCCGCGTTGAACCTTATCTGGTCAGTCAGCCAGGCTTCGGGCACTACCGTATCGGCATCAGTGAACGCCAGCCATCGTGCGTCCACCCCCAACAAGTGCTCGGCGCCGTGAGCCCGCGCTTTTCCGACGTTGCGATGGGTGCAGGACAATGTCATCACGTCATACGACCGGGCGATGTGCAGTGATGTGTCCGTGCAGTCATCCAGAACGATCAGGATCTTTACTTCTTCATCATCAAGGCCCCGATGCAACGCCGCCTCCAGCAATGACTCGATGCATTGGTTCAAGTGCCGCTCTTCATTGTGCACCGGGACAATGACTCCAATCATTTGAAGACCTCCATACGCCAGCGCTCATTATCTGGCTATTGGATGTCGACCGATGCGCATGACGTTTGGTTGCAATGAACGTATGAAGGCGTGTTGTATTAGCTGCCCGCAAGCCAGCTATCGACAGCGCTCTACACCGTCAATTTCCGGCTGAACTTGGTTTCCATCACGATATGCGAGGCGGTGTGCGCAACCCCTTTGATCATGTTGATCCGGGTGAGCTCTGCGTTGAGTTCGCTCAGGGTCGGCGTGGCGATATGAATGATGAAGTCGGACTCGCCCGACACCGCATACACGGCCTGCACCGAATCCATCTTGCGCAGTGAGGTCATGACATCGGTATAGCTCTTGTTGGTGCAGGAGGTCATGGTGAAACAGTTGATGGTCTGCTGGAGCCTGTTCTGGTCGATGCGCACGCTGTAGCCAGTGATCACGCCGGCCTTTTCCAGACGGCTGATGCGCTCCTGGACAGAAGAGCGAGAGACCTCGAGTTTGCGTGCCAACGAAGCGGTGGGCTCGCGGGCATTGGCCTGCAGCAGGCCCAGCAATTGCCGGTCCTTTTCAGTCAGGTTGAACAGTGGACCGCCGTGCTGCACATCCATGAACGTGATCTCGCTCGGATTCAATGTTTATGAGTCGCCCTGCGTTGAGAGCGTGACTCCTGGAACATATCCATTATCTTCAGGCCTGCATATACCGTCTGCGCCGCTGCCGGGCCGAGCGGGCCGCCGTTCCACTCCAGCCCATAGGCATCGAACAAGCGGTAGCGATCGGTCTCGCCGCAAATGGCTTCTGCAATGACGCGGCCGCCGATAGGGGCGGTGTTCATACCATGGCCACCAAATGATGTACATGCCCATAGCCCTTTCCCGAGCGGGCCGATGTGCGGCATTTTGTGCCTTGCATAGCCCATCAGCCCGGACCAGGCTTTTTCGATCTTGATGCCGCGCAATTGCGGGTACACGTCAAGAATGTCGTCGGTCAGCAACTGCCCCAGGCGCTTTTCATCCTGCAGGTTCCGGGTGGTGATACGCCCTCCCCAGAGCAGGCGGTCACCCTCGACGATTCGATAATAGTCCGAGGCCCGGCGATTATCGCCCACGGCATCGGTGGTGCTAACCGAATCGGCCAGACGCTCGCCCAAATGTTCGGTCAGCACCGCGTAGGTGGCGATCGGCAGAAAGGCGCGGCGCAGCTTGCCGAACTCAGAACCACCGTAACCGCCACAGCAATACACCAAGTTGGCGCAATCGACGGTGCCCTTGTCGGTGACGACTCGATGTCGTCCATTGCGGCTCTCGACCCGGACCATGGGCGAGTGTTCATGAATCTTGCCGCCGTGGCCTTCGATGAGTCGGGCAAGACCCAGGCAGTAGTTCAACGGATGAAAGTGAAACCCGTGGTTATCGCGCAGGGCTTGGAAATATCGTTCGGTCTTCAACTTTTCACGCACGGCCTGGCGGTCGAGGTAGTCGAGGTGGAAGTCAAAATCCGTGGCCATTTTGTCGCGCAGACGCTTGAGGTTATCGCCATCCTCGTAACGCACCACACTCAGTTTTCCTGGTGTTGGTGCGCAGCCGGGCAGTTGGTGGCGGGCGATCATCTCGCGGACCGTGTCGACACCTTCGAGGGAAAGTTTGAACAACGCAGCGGCTGTCGATTTTCCACAGCGTCGCTCGATGGATGACAAGCCTTCGGACCAGCCCTGAAGGACGAAGCCGCCGTTACGCCCCGATGCCCCCCAGGCAACACGACCGGCCTCGATCAGCACGACGGACTGCCCCCGCGATATCAGTTCCCAGGCAGTACTCAGCCCCGCCAGACCTGCGCCGATGATGCAGACATCGGCCTGGACGTTGGCCGACAGCGCCGCGCGCTGAGTCGTAGCGTTCATGGTGGCGGTGTAGTAGTTGTTGTTATAGGTGTGCATGGGGTCGGTTGTCCTTTTTCGCGGCGCAGACATGCAGCGCGCCGCGTCGAGGACGGGCGCCTGCAGTACTTCGGCTTATTGCCTGTGGAATTTATTGCACTTTGGTGAGATCGGCGCCGTACCATTTTTCAGACAGTTGCTTGAGCGTGCCATCGGCTTTCATGTCTGCAACGGTCTTGGTCAGTACGCTGTTGAATGCTTCATCGCCTTTATCCACGGCGATGGCCAACGGTTCGTAGTAAGCGGGTTTGCCTTCCACTCTGACGATGGGATAGCCATTTTTGACGGCAGCGACAACGGTAGGAAGGGCGGACAGGGTGGCGTTGATCCTGACTCCGTTGCCCATGCGCAGGTCATCGAGTGGGCCCATGCTGTCACCGTATGTCTTCACCTCGCCAGGGGTGACGTCGTAGGTGTACGCCGGCACATCGGCGGCGTCGATCTTGAGCCGATGATTGATGTAGTCCTCCGAAGTCGTGCCGGCTTCGACGCCGATAACCTTATCGTTCAAATCCGCCGCTTTCGTTCCGGCCGCATCCTTGTGCACTGCGAATACATAGGGCGTGTAGTAATAGATTGCGGGGAAGTCGAGGACTCGGGAACGCTCGGTGGTGGGCGTCATCGAACCGACCGACAAGTCCCAGCGATTCGACCAGCGACCTGCGGTGATGATCCCGTATTCGGGGGTCACGAAATCGATCTTGCTTCCCAGCCGTCGACCGATTTCAGTGGCGACATCGATATCGAAACCTTGCAGTTTATTGTCCGGTCCCAGGAACGACTGCGGTGGCCAGTTTGCCGCGGTGGCCACTTTGATCACCTTGGTTTCATGGATGCGATCGAGGGTCGAGCCTGCCCAGGCGGCGCCTGCGCTGAGCGTAACGGCGGTGGTGACAGCGGCGGCGGTGAACAAGCGTGTAATCGAGATCATGTAAGCCTCCAGGTAGCTTGAGTGCGTTTTTTGTTGTTTTTGTCGGTACGACGATGCTTCTCAGTGGCTGAGAATCTGTGAGAGAAATTCCCGGGTGCGTTCGTGCTGCGGGTTCTCAAAAAACTCGGTGGGTTTGGCTTGCTCGAGGATGCAGCCCTGATCCATGAAGATGACTCGGTCGGCAACCCGTCGGGCAAAGCCCATTTCGTGGGTGACGCACACCATCGTGATGCCGTCGTGGGCCAGTTCACCCATCACATCCAGCACTTCCTTGACCATTTCCGGGTCCAGCGCGGAGGTGGGTTCGTCGAACAACATGATGCGTGGTCGCATGCAAAGGGCGCGGGCGATGGCAACGCGTTGCTGCTGCCCGCCCGAAAGTTGGCCGGGGTATTTGTCCGCCTGGTTGCCGATCCGCACCCGATCAAGGTATTCGCAAGCCAGTTCGCGCGCCTCGGACTGACTGAGCTTGCTCACCAGACGCGGTCCGAGCATGAGGTTCTCCAGCACCGTCATGTGCGGGAACAGATTGAATTGCTGGAAGACCATACCGACCTGGCGCCGGATGTTCGCCACACAGGTGGCATTGCGGGTCAACTCGACGCCGTCGATGAACACCTGGCCTTTCTGGAAGTCTTCGAGCAGGTTCAGGCAGCGAATCAGTGTCGACTTGCCCGAACCCGACGGTCCGCACACGACCACGATCTCGCCGCTGGCAATGTGCAGGTCGATGCCCTTGAGCACATGAAAATCGCCATACCATTTATGCATCTCGTGAATCGATACAGCGGGATATGGGGCAATGACGGCGGAAGCTGACGGCTGATTCATCCTGATGCTCCTGATTCAGCGGTGGGCGCGATTGAAGTGCTTTTCCAGGCGGGCCTGGACGGTTTCCAGCACGATCGAAAGCAGCCAGTAGAGCACTGCTGCGGTGATGAGCATTTCCAGGTGACGGAACTCGGCGCGGCCCTGGGTTCGTGCCAGGAACATCAGCTCCCAGACGCCGATCACCGAGACCAGCGAACTGTCCTTGAGCATCGAGATGAACTGGTTGCCGGTCGGCGGGATGATCAGGCGCATGGACTGCGGGAGAATCACCCGGGTCATCGTTTGAAACGGGTTCAGGCCAATCGCCCGGGAGGCTTCCCACTGTCCCCGCGAGATACTGCTGATACCCGCGCGGAAGATCTCCGTCATATAGGCGCCATAGCACAGCGAGAGCGCCAGAATCCCTGCCGGGACGGCACCCACCACATAACCAAGCTGTGGAATGCCCAGATAAATGAGATAGATCTGGATCAGCAGCGGAACGCCGCGGAAAAACGAGGTGTAGAAACTCGCGATGGCGATGGCGAAGCCGTTGGAAGACAAGCGGGCTGTAGCGCCCAACAATGCCAGGACAAAAGCAATGGCAATGGAAATCGCCGACACGTAGACCGTGGTGAATACCCCTTGGGTAATCATGAAACCCACTTTGGTGGCGATGAAACTGTAGGAAAGATTGAAGGTATCGAAGAATAAAAGGAACAGCACCAGCAGTTCGCACCAGACCGTAATGATCTGCGCCCGCAACGGAAACCGGCCAAGGATGAACAGATTCAGTACAACGGTGAGGGTGAAGGTGCCGCCCACCGCGATGTCTCGCGCCAGAGGTGCTTGCAAGTCGAGGACGATCGGCCCCATTAAATTGGACAGCCGGCTTTCACCGACACCGCAGACCAGCGTGATAATGAAGATGACCGCTGCGACTGCGCCCATGAATAGCGCGCTGTCAGTCATGCGGGCCTTGACGATATGGTCCTTGTACATGGCTTACGTACCTCAGGGTGAGTCCCTTTATTGTTGTAAGCCAATTATGGGTGTGCGAAATGCCGGGCGGGACCCTGCAAAATGCTGGAGTTATCGGTATTTACTGGCATATCAGCGGGTGTCACCCCTACATCTGACGGAAACCACCGACAGTTACAGCGGGCCAGGGAACAGGCCGGTCAACACCAGGGGCCCTGTCAATTTCAGCGGCGAGAGTGCGCCATGAACCTCGTTCACCGAATGACCGTTAAAGGCAGCTTTTGCTCACTGCTCTTTCGATATGCGGCCAGTGAAGGCACAATGCGCATCCTTTTTTGGCTGGCCTTGCCGGAGGCCTCGAAATGATCAAGACACCGTACTACCTCATCGATAAACAAAAGCTTCTGCTCAACATGCAGAAGATTGCCTACGTGCGCGAGCATTCCGGGGCCAAAGCCTTGCTGGCACTCAAGTGTTTTGCCACCTGGTCGGTGTTCGACCTGATGCAGCAATACATGGACGGCACCACGTCTTCGTCGCTGTACGAGCTCAAGCTCGGTCGCGACAAGTTCGTCGGTGAAACCCACGCCTACAGCGTGGCCTGGGCCGATGATGAGATCGAGGAGATGCTCGATAACTGCGACAAGATCATCTTCAACTCGATCAGCCAGCTGCAGCGCTTTGCCGAACGCTCGCAAGGCAAGACCCGCGGCCTGCGGGTCAACCCGCAAGTGAGCAGCTCCGACTATCTGCTGGCCGATCCCGCGCGTCCGTTCAGCCGTCTGGGCGAGTGGGACCCGGTGAAGATCGAAGGCGTGATCGAGCAGATCTCCGGCTTCATGTTCCACAACAACTGCGAGAACGGCGACTTCGGCCTGTTCGACCAGATGCTCGGCACTATCGAAGAGCGCTTCGGTCCGCTGTTGCACAAGGTCAGCTGGGTCAGCCTGGGTGGTGGCATTCATTTCACCGGCGAAGGCTATGCGCTGGATGCATTCTGCGCGCGGCTCAAGGCCTTTTCGCAAAAGTACGGCGTGCAGGTCTACCTGGAGCCGGGCGAAGCGGCGATCACCAACAGTGCTTCGCTGGAAGTGACCGTGCTCGACACCCTGTACAACGGCAAGCACCTGGCGGTGGTGGACAGTTCCATCGAAGCTCACCTGCTCGACCTGCTGATCTATCGCCTCAACGCCAAACTGGCACCGAGCGAGGGTGATCACACCTACATGGTGTGCGGCAAGTCCTGCCTGGCCGGCGACATCTTTGGCGAGTACCAGTTCGAGCGTCCGCTGGCCATCGGCGATCGACTGTCGTTCATCGATACCGCGGGTTACACCATGGTCAAGAAAAACTGGTTCAACGGCCTGAAAATGCCGTCCATCGTAGTGAAACAACTCGACGGTACAGTCGAAGTGGTTCGCGAATTTGGTTATGAAGACTACCTGTCCAGCCTTTCGTAAAGCGGACAATTTGAAGGAGAGCTCAAGCAATTGAAAAAGAACGTTCTTATCATTGGTGCAGGAGGTGTCGCCAAGGTGGTGGCCCACAAGTGCGCGCAGCACAACGATGAACTCGGTCGTATTGCTATCGCGTCGCGCAACATCTCCAAATGCCAGGCCATCATCGAAAGCGTCAAGGCCAAGGGCAGTCTCAAAGTGCCCGCCGAAATCCAGGCCTTCGCGCTGAACGCCATGGATGTGGAAGCGACCAAGACGCTGATCCGCGAAACCGGATCACAGATTGTCATCAACGTCGGTTCTTCCTTCCTCAACATGTCGGTGCTGCGTGCCTGCATCGATACCGGCGTGGCTTACCTCGACACCGCCATTCACGAAGAACCGGGCAAAATCTGCGAGACGCCGCCGTGGTATGGCAACTACGAGTGGAACCACCTCGAAGAATGCCAAGAGAAGAACATCACCGCCATTCTCGGCGTGGGTTTCGACCCGGGTGTGGTCAACGCCTATGCAGCGCTGGCGCAACAACAGTATTTCGACCGCATTGATTCGATCGACATTCTCGACGTCAATGCCGGCTCCCATGGCAAATATTTCGCCACCAATTTCGATCCGGAAATCAATTTCCGCGAATTCACCGGGCAGGTGTGGAGCTGGCAGAACAGCCAGTGGACCAGCAACACCATGTTCGAAGTCAAGCGCACCGACGACCTGCCGGTCGTAGGCTCGCAGAACCTGTACCTGACCGGTCACGATGAGGTGCACTCGCTGTCGAAGAACCTCGACGTGCCGAACGTGCGTTTCTGGATGAGCTTCGGCGAGCACTACATCAACGTGTTCACCGTCCTCAGGAACCTCGGCCTGCTGTCCGAGCAACCGGTCAAGACCGCCGAAGGCCTGGAAGTCGTGCCGCTGAAAGTGGTCAAGGCCGTGCTGCCTGACCCGAGTTCGCTGGCGCCGGGCTACACCGGCAAGACCTGCATCGGCGATCTGGTCAAGGGCACCAAGGATGGCCAGCCGCGCGAAGTGTTCATCTACAACGTCGCCGACCACGAGGAAGCCTTCGCAGAAACCGACAGCCAAGGCATTTCCTACACCGCTGGCGTGCCGCCTGTCGCTGCAGCCCTGTTGGTCGCCCGCGGCGAGTGGGACGTGCAGCGCATGGCCAACGTCGAAGAGCTGCCGGCTGAGCCGTTCCTCAAGGCGCTGGATGTAATGGGCTTGCCGACCCGCATCAAGGACGAAAAGGGTGACCGTCCCTGGAACTGAAACGCCAGAGACTCCCTGAACACAGGTGAGTCTGGTCTTTGGTTCCCTACAAAAAACGCCGCTCTTTGAGCGGCGTTTTTGTGTGTGGCAATCCCATGTTCAGGTTCTCTGCCCGACGCCTGATAGCAGGAGGCTGCTAAATGACCTACGCTCAAACGCGGCAGTAAACCGGCGGGTGTCTCTACATTTGCGTATCTGATCAAGACATCCAGGGCAAAGTTGATGTTGGTCGGGAGCGACGAATGATGAAATCGGAATATTCAACCCGCATGAAATGGATCGCCATCGCTGCCGCTTCGGTAGCTTTTTTAGCGGGCTGTTCCAGCAAGAATGATCCTGTGACCCAAGCCGAGACCGCCGATGCAGCCAAGGGCATTGCGGCACCCAGCCTGGCCGAAACGAAAGCCATTGCCGAAGAAGCCTTTATCTATGGGCTGCCCATCGTGATGAACCACGCGGTGATGTATGAATACGCCGTGGACAAAAGCAGTCCGCAGTTCAAGGCTCCTTTCAACCAGATCAAGAGTGAACCCCGGGTCTTCACTTACCAGGACACGGCTATTGTCACCCCCAACAGTGATACCCCTTATTCATTCCTCTGGATGGATTTGCGCACCGAGCCCATGGTTCTCACGGTTCCGGCCGTGGAGAAGAGGCGTTACTACTCGGTTCAATTGATTGACGGCAATACCTACAACTACGGTTACATCGGCAGCCGCACCACGGGTAATGGTCCGGGTAACTACATGGTTGTCGGACCTGACTGGAAGGGCACCACCCCGCCAGGCATCAACAAAGTCTTCTATTCGACTACCCCCTTCACGTTGGCGGGCTACCGGACCCAACTCTTCAACCCCAAGGACATGCCGAATGTGGTCAATGTGCAGTCGGGCTATAAAGTCCAGCCGCTGTCGGCATTTTTGAAACAGCCGGCACCGCCTGCATCACCCGTCATCAATTTCACTTCAATCAGCACGACAGGGATCAAAGAGAACTTCTTTGAGTATCTTGATACCGCGTTGCAGTACGTGCCGGTAACGCCGGAAGACAAGGGCATCCGGACTCGAATCGCGCGAATCGGCATCGGTCCGGGCAAAAGTTTTGAGTTCAAGGAGCTTTCGCTCGAGCATAAGGCCGCAGTCCTGCTCGGCATGAAGGAGGGCAACGAAAAGGTCGACAAGTGGTTGGCCGGCGGACTCAAGAATGTCAACGGCTGGGGCATTGGCTCGTACTTTGGCGATCGCCATTTTTATAACGGCGACTGGTTGAAGCGGGCAGGCGCCGCCAAGGGGGGCATCTACGGGAACGATTCAGTGGAAGCCACTTATCCCATTACGCGCACAACCATGACCGGCGAGCCACTGGACGGCAGCAAACATGACTACAAGCTCACGTTCCCGGCGGGGCAACTGCCGCCAGTGAATGCCTTTTGGTCGGTGACGATGTATGACGGTAAAACACAGCTGTTGATCAAAAACCCGATCGACCGTTATCTGTTGAACTCGCCGATGCTGCCCGGCATGAAAAAGAATGCCGATGGGTCGCTGACGCTCTATATACAGAAAAACTCGCCCGGCAAGGCGCTCGAAAGCAACTGGCTGCCAGCGCCCAACGGTCCGATTTATCTGGTGATGCGCCTCTATTGGCCTAAAGAAACACCGCCTTCAGTCCTGCCGGCGGGTGAAGGCAGCTGGAAACCGGCGGGTGTCGTGGTATCGAAATAAAACCTGGCTGCATGCATGTACACCGTTAGCAAACTGTGGCGAGGATTTGTCGGATCGCCGCACCGTCCTGCTGGAGTGCGCAGCAGCCCCTTTTAGGGCCGCTTCGCGCCGGAGCGGGAGCTAGCTCCCTCGCTACAAGTTCAGTGTTTGTCCCTGAGTGAACAACATTACGGTATTTGCCGGGGCGTTGTTTTTCGGCCATTGCGAGATTATTGGGATGCGCATCGAATCGCAAAAAAGCGCAAGACACAAAGCCTGAATGTCCGGCGCTTCACGAGATGGAATGTCTACCAAGCGCAGCTAGACAAGACCGACAAACGACAGGATCACCAAGACGATCACAACTGCGCCAACGATGTAGATGATGTTGTTCATGAAGATGACCTCTCAATCTCAGCGGGATGGGCGAACTCAATGTGTCTATAAGGAATGACACTTTGCTTTCCCGTTCCGTTCCACAAACCTCGACCCACTTTGCAAGTACGTAGTGTGACGGCAGGTCATCCGCAAGCTCTGAAAACCCTGATCAGACAGCACCAAACAAAGATATAAATGCGAATACGTATCAAACGCTAAAAAATTGATATACCATGCGCCGCAATTTGTTGGCACGTATGCCACCCCATTTGGCTGGTTTATCAAGGCTCCTTAAATGCGTCGTACCCTGGTTTCTATCTGCATGCTACAGGCGTTTTCCGCTTCCTCTTGGGCGGAACAAGCGACTACCCATCAGCCCGGTCTGGAGTTGCAAGCGACCGACATCGTTGGCAGCGCTGACTTTGAAACGGCGTTGGGGCCGGTGGATGGATACCGTGCGACGCGCTCGGCCAGTGCCACGCGCACCGACACGTCGATCCATGAGACACCGCAGTCGATCACCGTGGTGCCCAAGGATGTCGTGGAGGACATCAGTGCCACTCGTTTGCAGGACGCGCTCGATTACGCCGGCGGTGTGGGGCGGGCGAACAATTTCGGTGGCCAGGGCCTGACCACCTTCACTGTGCGTGGATTCACCACCGGCGAGTTCTATCGCAACGGATTTCCCATCAACCGTGGTTACCCGAATATGCCCGATGCGAATACCATCGAGCGGCTTGAGGTGCTGCGAGGGCCGGCGACCATGCTCTATGGTCGAGGCGATCCAGGTGGCACTTTCAACGTCATTTCCAAGCAACCTCTGGCCGAGCCCACCGTCACGCTGGGCAGTCAACTCGACGACCAGGGAATGCAGCGCGGCACGCTGGATGCCTCCGGCCCGCTGGACGAAGAAGGCCGCCTGGCCTATCGCCTGAATGTGGTGGGTGAGGGCGGTGATACCTTTCGTGATCATGTTGAAACCGAACGCTATGGCGTGACGCCGGTGCTGAGCTGGCAGGTCACCGATGAGACCAAGGTGATCTTCGAAGGCGATTTCATGCGCAACAATCATCCGCTTGATCGTGGCCTGACGCGATATCCCAACCAGGTCGGCACCGCGTCTCGCGACACTTTTTTCGGCGAAAAAGACGTTGGCAAATTGCACAACGACAACAACATGGCGCAACTGCGGTTCGAGCATCTGTTGAGTGACAACTGGACGTTGGGAGGCGGGTTCCAATGGCTTGATGGCACGTTGCAGGGGAATGCCGTCGAGGCCAACGGCGTCGCCGCAGACGGTCGCACGCTGGGACGCAACTTCAATTACCGCAAGCTGGAGTGGACCGACAAGGACACCCAACTCAACCTCACCGGCCACTTCACCGCCGGCGGTTTCGATCACACCTTGTTGACCGGGGTCGAGTACGAGGACTACGACTACACGTCGATCATTCAGCGCTCCAGCGGGGCGGTGAGTGCCTACCCGATCGACATCTTCGATCCAGTGTATGGTCAGCCTCGCCCAGCCCTGACCCGAACACCGACGGATGACAAGGAAAACCTCAAGACCTACGCCGCTTTCGTTCAGGATCAGGTGGCCTTGACCGAGCGATTGAAACTGTTGGCCGGCGCGCGTTTCGAGCGCTTCGAGCATGACTACCAAACGTTTGTCCCGGGCGGCAGGAGCTGGGAGGCCAGCGACAATGCAGTCACCCCGCGCCTGGGTTTCACCTATGATCTGACCGAGACCGTGGCGCTGTACGCCAACACGGCGCGTTCGTTCAAGCCCAATACCGGAGCCAGTCGCCAGGGCGGAGGGTTTGATCCGGAGAAGGGCAAGTCCTATGAACTTGGGATCAAGTGGGATGCGCTGGACAGCCAATTGAGCGTCGAGGCGGCGATCTACCAGATTGAAAAGCGCAATGTGCTCACCACCGATCCGCTGGACTCGACGTTCAGCGTGGCGGCAGGCGAGGTGCGCAGCCGTGGGTTCGACCTCAACGTGGCCGGTAACCTGACTCCGCAATGGCGGATGATTGGCGGTTATGCCTATGTCGATGCCGAGGTGACCAAGGACAACGTCATCAAGTCCGGCACCCGACTGATGAACATTCCGCAGAATAGCTTCAGCCTGCTCAACGTCTACGAGTTTCAGGATGGCGCACTCAAGGGCCTGGGGCTGGGCACGGGTCTGAAGTACGTCGATGAGCGCGCAGGGCAGACAGCCAACACGGCTTTCACGATGGGCAGCTATACCGTCGTCGACCTGCTCAGCTATTACAAAATCAATGAAAAGGTCAGGCTCAACCTGGATGTGAAGAACCTGACGGATGAAGACTATGAGGAAGGGGCGTTCGGCAACGTTTACGCCTATCCGGGAGCCCCAAGAACGGTACAGGTCGGTATTTCATATACGTTGTAATCGAGTTGTGTTTGAGCGCAATGCTGTTTTCTCAAGGACAAACACCCGTGGCGAGGGAGCTTGTCGGGTCGCCGCACCGTCCCGCTGGGGCGCGAAGCGGCCCTAAAAGGAAGTGCTGCGCAGCCCCGCGGGACGGTAACAGGGCGCCACCCAGCAACAGCGCCGCGCCTGCCGCAACCAGCAAAGGCGCGTGACGAGAGGGTGAACGCCAGCCGCCTTCGACGCGACAGCGGTGAACCGTCGTAGCACATGGGTTCTCATGAAAAAGGCTTTACGTGTACCTCATGCTCTGTGGCCAGTTTCTACGGCGGGATTGCTTTGCTGACTTGCATTCAAGGCGTACGAAGTAGTCCAGTGAAATGCGTTTTCAGCAAAGCGCAACAGTTAGAAGATCGCATTTTTTTGCATTGTTTCTTGAGAACAAAAAATTATTTTTGAACCTCTTGAATCGTATTTCCGGCATCGCTATATATTTTTTACGCGGTGCCGAAACCGGGCCGCGTCATAAATCACTTGGAGAAAACTCAGGAGATTTAGCTATGGCTACTACTTTTTCGTTGGCCCCACTGTTTCGTCAGTCGGTAGGCTTTGATCGTTTCAACGACCTTTTTGAATCCGCGCTTCGCAGCGAGGCGGCATCGACTACCTATCCTCCACACAACGTCGAAAAGCATGGTGACGATCATTATCGAATCGTCATAGCGGCGGCGGGTCTGACGGAGGAGGATTTTGAGATACAAGTCGAGAAGGAGGTTTTGACCATCGCTGGTGGCAAGCGAGAAAGCGATAAGGAAGCGATTTACCTTCATCAGGGAATCGCGCAGCGTGCATTTAGACTGTCCTTCCGTTTGGCGGATCACATAGAGGTCAAAAGTGCATCGTTGTCCAACGGGCTATTGAGTATTGATCTGTTGCGAGTTGTGCCGGAAGAGGCAAAGCCTAAGCGCATCAACATAGATGGTTCGGGTAACGCGGATATGAAACAACTCAATTGATAGCCAAGAACAAGGCGCTCTTCGGAGCGCCTTTTTTTATCTACCCAGATTGAGCCTCCTCGTCGAGGCGGTTTGATGGGGCATCAGCGATTCTTGATCAAAATCGAAAAATTCAACGCGGCCGCGACGCACAGCCATGCCAGATACGGAAACAGGATCAACCCCGTAATTACATCGAGCTGCAGCGCCAACACCACCATCGCCGCCACTACCAACCATAGCACCAGCAGAATCACCATCGCCGCCAACACCTGATGCGCGCCAAAGAAAACCGGCGTCCACAGTGTGTTCAATGCAATCTGTGCCGCCCACAACGCCAGGACTGTCTGGCTGCCCGGGATCAGGCTCAAGCGGTAACCGGCCCAGGCCAGCAACAGGTAAATAGTTGTCCAGGCAAGCGGGAACGCCCAGTTGGGCGGGGTGAAGCCAGGTTTGTTCAGCGCTTCGTACCATGCACCCGGCTTGAACATGACGCCGGTGCTTGCTGCTGCTGCGCAGGCCAGAAGAAAAATGAAAAATGTCATTGCCAGTCCTTGGCTGAAGCCAGCCGATGGGAAGTTATAAGAAAAGGACGCCTGGTGATGCGAAAAGTTTGGATGGGCGATGAAATTTAAGGACTGGTCGATGGGCTGAAGTATGGGCTGATGTCCGTTCGTGTAGCGTCTGTAAAAATCCGTCAAAATCGAGGAAAGCCCCGCGTGGCAAGGGTTTCGTGGCGATTTAAGTCCAGCGAAATCCATTGCGATACATTCCAATCCAACGACAAATGGGGGAACAAGTGGGGGAACAGAACTAGCGCTCAGAAGCTGTTGGAGAGGGGCAAAAAACATGGGTAAGCTCAACATAAAACAAATCGAACACCTATCGATACCCGGTACTTATGAGGATGGTGATGGGTTGCGCTTGGTGGTCAAAGCTAGCGGGAAAAAATCTTGGGTTTTGAGATTTCAGGTGGGAGGTAAACGCCGAGAGATGGGGTTAGGGGGGGTTCCTGACGTTAAGCTGAGGGATGCCCGGAACGAAGCGTTCGCTCAGCGGCAATTAGTTCAAAAGGGTGTGGATCCTTTGGCTGAGCGTGAAGCAACACGCCTGGCGTTGGCCAAGGCGATGCTAACGGATCAATCTCGAGCTATTACTTTCAAATGTATTGCGTTGGAGTACATCGCTGCTCAACGAAATGGTTGGAAGAGTGCTAAGCATGCCCAACAGTGGGAAAACACTCTGACCACGTACGCGTATCCAGTGCTGGCAACGCTGAATACTGAAGACATCACAACAGAGCATATTTTAAAAGTACTCACCCCTATTTGGCAGATCAAACCTGCGACTGCTTCCCGTCTGCGTAACCGAATGGAAATAGTGCTTGATGCTGCGAAAGTGAGAGGGCTCCGTGAAGGAGAAAATCCTGCCCGGTGGCGGGGGCATTTATATAAGCTGGTGCCGCCACGCGCTAGACTTAAGACTGTCGTGCATCACCCAGCGTTACCATGGGGTGAGATGCCAGCCTTCATGCAAGAACTCTGGCTACACGGAGACCTCAGCTACAAAGCAATTGTACTTAGTGTTCTAACCGTCTGAATCGCCCAGCGTCGACCAGCGTGCGACATTCGATGTTTCGTCCAAGGGCAGACCCGCCTTACTTTACGTTCGTAAACAGCCACCCGATCAACATACAAATCTGGTTCCGGATATCAACCAAGTTGTTTTTAAAAGGCTGAGTTCGAACACGTCGAATAAACCGCCAGGTGAATAGACCGCAAGGCCGATTGTGGGCCTTGCGGTCGTTTCACCCGTTCATCGGGCAACATGCCAAGGGTTGGCTTAGAACACTTTTATCGGTACGTTGACGATAAGCCTGAACTCATCGAGATTACCTTCCAGTTGATATTCAGTGGCTCGGTGGGTGGAATAACTCGTGATCAGGCTGATGTTCTTGAAGGTGCCTGATTGCACTGTGTAGCTGGCATTGGCGCCTACTTCATAGTGGCTTTCACCCCGTTGCTTGAGTACCGAGTTGTAGATGCCGTTCGGCCCACCGTCGTAATGACTGCCGTCGATGCCCATGCCCTTGATGTACCACAGCGTAGTCTTGAGACCAGGCAAACCATAAGCGACCCAATCGTTGTTGTAGAACACCCCAATTGAGCGCTCATTGGGGCCGTTGAAGAACGACATCATGGTATTGGGCAGGTTGATGGCATTGGATTCGAAAGGATAATCGAAATATTCGTCGCCCTTGATTTGCTGCAGGCCGATCTTCAGCGAGTGGTTGCGCCACTGAGGCGTGATACTGAGGCCGTAAGCCTGCTGGTCGATATTGCCACCGATTTCGCGACCACTGGACTGGGTGTTATAGGCATCCAATTGCACATCGACGTTAACCGGTCCCCAGTGGGTTTTCATGCCCAACCCCAGATACTCACGATCCCAGATATCGTCGAATCTAGAGACATAAGCGCTGCCGCGCCAGCCTGCGTTCGACAAGTAGTCGGCCCCGGCGTAAGCGTTAAAGTCACTGGTGACCAGGGGCGAGCCGTAAGTAGGAGTTAAATCCCGGCTTCCGGCCCCGGTACGCGGCGAGCCTTTGTCGAAGTAGCCCGACTTGATCGTAAACCCTTCCACGTCATGACTTTCCAGAGACACGCCATTGAACGTTGAAGGCAACGTACGGGTGTCGGTGTAGGACATCATCGGTGTCCTGACTTGCTGCCTGCCCACCTTGAGTAGCGTGTCAGCGAACTTGAACTTCAGCGCTGCAATACCGAGTTTGCTCCAGTCATCGACCACATCGCCTTCCTTGTCCACCAACATTCGATTACTACCGCCTGCCGCCGCTGTCCGGCTGCGCTCCAGCGCAACTGCCGAGAAGGTCGAAAGATCCAGCCCGAACTTCACCGGCCCTTGAGTAAAACCGGAGACGAAGTCGAGCCTGACGCCTTGCAGCCAGGCAGTACGGTCACGCAGCTTGCGTACACCGTCTGGTGTTTGCAGTTTGAAATATGTGGCCTTGTGGCCGACTTCGTGTGAATACCAGTGTCGGGTATTAAGTGTCAGTGAACTGTCCTCCAGAAACCCTCGTTCCTGGGCATGGGCCTGAGAAGTAGAAACCGCGGCCGCCAGCGAGCCGGCGGTGAAAAACGCCAAATTACTTTTGCGATACATAGACTTTGCCTGTTGTTGTTTTTAGGGCAGATCAGAAGAAAGTCGCCGAGTAATCGTTATGAAGATATTGCGCGGGCAGGGCGTGGCCCGACTTGTCCAGCAGGCCGCAAGCGGCTTGCTGGGGTCGTACAAATTTTGGGTTGTTGGTTTAGTGGTGCGAGCCTTTCAAAGTCATCAAATATCGATGAAACGCCATCCATGCCTGCAGCGTCAGTTGAGATAATCTCCCACCAGTTTCAGCCAGCAGTCGGAACCGATGCGAATCAGCTCGTCATTGAAGTCGTAGTGGGGGTTATGCACTGAGCAGCCATGAAACTCGCCTTCACCGTTGCCCAGGAAGAAGTAGCAACCGGGGACCTCAGTCAGCATCCACGCGAAGTCTTCTGTCGCCATGATCTTCGCCGCCTGCGGCAACAAGTGGCCGGGCGTGAACAGCGGCGTCAGGCTTTGGCGAAGCATCTCGGTTTCCGTCACGGTATTGACCAGTGCTGGCGCCAGTTGCGTGATTTCAAGATCGATTTTGACGCCGAATGTGAGTTCATGACCTTGGGCGATTTCCGCCAGGCGCTGATTGATTTTGCCTTCCGTCTGCGCTGTATCGGTACGCACGCTGATCAACATCGATGCCGTGTCGGGAATGATGTTGTAGACACTGCCGGCTTCGACCATGCCAATGCTGATCACGGCGTGTTCATCAACGCAGAGATTGCGCGACTTCACCGTCTGGATCGCGTTGATCATGCTGGCCAGCACCGGTACCGGATCGACGGCGCGCTCGGGCATCGCACCATGACCGCCGCGACCTTTGATCAACACGCGCACGCATTCCGAAGAGGCCATGGTCGGGCCGGCCTGGACCACAGCGGTGTCCAGCGGTATTCCCGGCAAGTTGTGCAAGGCAAAGATCGCGTCACAAGGAAAACGTTGGAAGAGCCCGTCGTCCATCATGGCCTTGGCTCCACCCAGACCTTCCTCGTCAGGTTGGAAAATCAGGTTGAGCGTGCCATTGAAGTCGGATGACTGAGCGATTCGCCATGCGGCTGCCAGCAGGATGGCCGTGTGGCCGTCGTGGCCGCAGGCGTGCATGCGGCCCTCGATCCGGCTGGCATGGGCGAAGCCGTTTTTCTCCTGCATAGGCAGGGCATCCATGTCGGCACGCAAGCCCAAGCGACGAGTGCCGCTGCCTCGACGCAGTACGCCGACCACGCCATGTCCGCCGACACCGCGATGCACTTCGTAGCCCCAGCTCTCGAGCTTGCTGGCCACCAACTCGGCGGTCAGCGGTGTATGCGCGCCCAGTTCAGGGTTCTGGTGGATGTTCCGGCGCAACTGGATAAAAGCGTCCAGGTCCAGTTCGGCAAGGGGCAGGGTTTGGTTTTGGGTCAGTGCATTCATCAGGTCACTCCCGACCAGGGTTTTCGGGGAATACGGCCAGGCACGCCAGGCTGATGGCGCCGCCGACGAGCAGGTACAGTGCCGGCGCCTGGGGGTTATCCAGGGCGGCCGTGAGCCAGGTGGCAATCAGCGGTGAGAAACCGCCGAACAAGGTGACGCCAAAGCTGTAGCTGACAGCGGTACCCAGGGCGCGGCGATTTTTCGGAAAGGCTTCCATGATCAGAGCGAAGAAGGCTCCTGAACCGATACAGCCAGGCAGTACCAGAATCGCGACGACCAGCATCGCTACGAACAAATCAGTGCTCAAACTGAGCAAGTAGAAAGCTGGCCACGCCAGTAGCACCGGCAGGGTGATCGTCCAGGCCAGCAGTTTCTTGCGCAGGCCGTGGCGATCGGCAAAGCGTCCTGCCAGCGGCGTGATGACAGCCAGACAGGCACTTGCCACACAGGCGATAGCCAAGGCGCTGCGTTGCGGGTAACCCAGGGTGACAGTCAGGTACGCGGGCAAATAGAAAATGAACAGGTATATGGCGATGGTGGCGCTGGCCATAAGGCCGATTGCCAATAGGGTGTGACGCACGTCAATGTGATCGCGTAGTCGACCATCGCGTTTGGCCGGTTCGGCTTCATGGGTTTCTGGCAGGCAGCGACGGATGTACCAGCCAAGCGGTCCGATGAGCAGCCCCAGCATAAAAGGGATACGCCACCCCCAGCTTTCAAGGTCATCTACGCTCAAGGTGCTGTTGAGCAGTAAACCCAGACCGGCCCCAACCAGGGCGGCGTAGCCTTGACTGGCGGCCTGCCAACTCACATTGCGACAGCGATTTGCCGTAGCGCTGGACTCCATCAGATACACCGATGCAGTCCCTATTTCCCCACCTGCCGAAAAGCCCTGCAGGAGCCGGCCAGCCACCAGCATCAAGGTGCCGAACAGGCCGATGTGCTGATAGGAGGGCGCGAAGGCAATCATCGCTGTGCCGAAAGTCATCAAACTGATCGTGAGGCTCAAAGCGGCCTTGCGGCCACGGCGGTCGGCAAAGCGACCAATTACAAGAGCCCCCACCGGCCGCATGAGGAAGCCGACGCCAAAGGTGGCTAGCGACATCAGTAGCGATGCCATGGCCGACTGTGCAGGAAAGAAGTTCTTTGCGATCACCACGGCAAAGAAGCTGTAAATCGTGAAGTCATACATTTCCAGGGCATTGCCTAGAGCGCAGGCGACGGTGGCTTTCCTGGACCCGATTACGGATGGCGCGGTGGCGCGGGGGAGAGGGGGCGCTTGCAGAGTAGTCATCGATATTTCCTGTGACAGTTTTGTTGTAGGCCGAATATCCGGCAAACACTGTCACTGCGCACTTGCGCTTTTCTTCGATGATTAACCGTTGGTTATAACCTTTAGCCGCCCCCGTGAAACTCGGCGCCAGATCGGTGCGGTTTCGCCCGATAATCGATTACACGCACTGTTTGACGACAGCGATGCAGGCGTCCTGGCAAACAACTCGGGCGGCAAATACCGGGTTTGGCTCGATGCTCTTGAAGATAGGGTGGTGGGTACCTAGAAACAGGGACTGACTTAACCGTTGGGCATATCGTTGCGTTTTTCTTAAGTTTCTCGCTTGCCACTGCGCTCTAGCGTGACGCATCCATAGGCTGGTTCTTCGAGAGCACGGTTCTGATTGCGTAGTAAAGGTCTCGTGCCGTTGTGGTCAGCGCGTGGCGATCAATGCAGACCAGATAGATGGGGTACTCAGGGATGCTTTCTTCGATCATGACCTGCATCAGGTCTTCATTGAGTCCTTTGGGTAATGTGTTTTCCATTCCGGCTTCACTGAGCGTCATGAACGCATCGGCGTGATGTAACAGATCAAGGGCCAACAAGACTGATGAACACTCGGTTATCCGCTGCGGCGGAGGTATCTCGTTGTCTTCAAACATTTGATAAAACTGCGACGAGTGATCGTCGATAGCATCGAGGCTGATCCAGTTCGCAAACTGCAACTGACGCAGCGAATGAGAGTGGCGAAGCGGATTGTTTTTTCGACAGACCACCAGACCCCGCATGCGGCTCAGCGCTTCCCAATCCAGGTTTAGCCTCTGTGTATGCTGCTGCGAAGTAATGGCGAAATCCAGGGTACCGTCCCTAAGTCGCTGTAGCATCTGGTTGGGGCGCAGATTCACCAGGCGGATACGTACACGCGGATTCTTGGCCTGGAAACCGGCGATGCATTCGCCAAGTCCTTTGAGCACTGAAGTCAGGGACGTGACGCCGATGGTGACTTCACCGACCTGCATATCCTTGATGTTTTCAGCCTCCAGTTGCAGCCGTCGCATGCTCTCGACGGTCAGCTGTGCATGGCGAATGATGCGACGGCCTTCGTCAGTGAGCGACATCCCCCTGTGGGAGCGCTGGAGTAGAGCCAGGCCCAACTCGCTCTCCAGATCCTTGATCGATCGGCTGATGGCGGGTTGAGTGACGTGCAGGATCTGCGAGGCCTCGCTGATGCTCCCGGTTTGGTGGATGGCGACCAGTGCCCTGATTTGATGGAGTTTCACGTACTGACAGGTCCTTGCGGTGCGATGAAGATTCAATCGCTTGCATAGTGTCATGCCTGCCACTGCCGCAACAATGCGGGGGCCATCCGAAGAACCCCGGAACCAGATTCGCTGGCGGACGCGCCTTACTGCAAGGCCCATAAGCCAAAGCCATGAAGCGTTTCTCTGGCGATATCACCCTTTGCACAAAGCGGATAGCGATATGCGCAAAGCGGATATTGCTGTGCTTACGGTCTCAATACCCTCGATTTGCACTCTGCGTAACAGTGCTTTACATGGCGCGCAACAGTGCTGCCGCCACGCCTTGCCTCGTACATAACAAAAATAAGAGCACATCGATGAAGCCAACCATTCATGCAACCCAAACGCTGCTGTCCATGGCTGTCGCCGCGGGTATTTCCAGTCAACTGATGGCCGCCGAAAGCGGTTTTATCAATGATGCCAGCGTTACCCTACAGGCACGCAATTACTACTTCAGCCGCGACTACTCGGACATTGTCGGCGCTAACCGACAGTCGAAGGCCGAGGAGTGGGCCCAGGGATTTATCCTCAATGCCAAGTCCGGATACACACCGGGGCCGATCGGTGTCGGCGTCGATGTCATCGGCTCGCTTGGGCTCAAGCTCGACAGCAGTCCGGACCGCGTGAACACGGGCCTGTTGCCGGTGCACGGCGATGGCCGCGCGGCCGGTGAATACAGTCGCCTGGAAGGAACGTTGAAGCTTCGCTACTCGAAGACCGAACTGCGCGTCGGCGAGCTGCAACCCAACTTGCCGGTGCTGGTTTTCAGTGACATCCGTCTGCTGCCGCCCAGTTACCAGGGGGCGAGCATCACTTCCGCCGAGGTCAATGGCCTGACGCTGCAAGGCGGCCATCTGAGCTCAACGCACCTGCGCAATGAGGGTGGCGACGAGAAGATGCAGGCCATGCTCGGCTACGTGCCCCAGCGCCAGGTCAGCAGTGACGCCTTCAACTACGGCGGCGGCGACTATGCCTTCAATGAAAAGCGCACCAGCGTCAGTGCCTGGTACGGGCAACTGGAAGATATCTACCATCAAGGCTTCCTGGGTCTGAAACACAGTGAGCCCTTGGGCAGTTGGACCCTGGGCGCCAACCTCGGCTATTTCGGCGCAAGGGAGGATGGCAAGAAGCTGTTGGGCAATATCGACAACCAGGCGTTTTTCTCCCTGCTGTCGGCCAAGCACGGCGGCCATACCTTCTACATCGGCTACCAGGGTATCTACGGTGAAAGCGCGTTTCCTCGTGTATTCGCCAACATCTCGCCACTGGGCAACGAAGTGCCGACCTATGAATTCGCCTCCACCGACGAGCGCTCCTGGCAGGCGCGCTATGACTACGACTTCGCCGCCCTCGGCGTGCCGGGCTTGACCAGCACCGTGCGCTACATCACCGGCAACAACGTCGACACCGGCAAGGGCTTCGAAGGCAAGGACCGCGAGCGCGACGTTGACCTCGGTTATGTCGTGCAGAGCGGCACTTTCGCGGGGCTTGGCGTGCGGGTACGCAATGCCATGGCGCGCTCCAATTACCGCAGCGATATCGATGAGAACCGGCTGATCCTGAGCTACACCTGGACGTTGCTGTGAGTGACCTGGAGACGAGTATGAACAATAAAATCTGGGCGCGATTGGCTCTGGGTGCAGCTGGCAGCGCAGTGGTGCTGCTCGCTGCCGACAACGGAACGAACCTGATGTTTGCCGGCATCATCGACCTGTTGCTGCTGGCGGCGGCGGTGCTTTATCACCGTCAGCCAGTGCGGGTGGTTGAAGTGCTTGTTCAGCCAGAACCGGACCCGGTGATGTCCAGTACTCCGGTCCCGCTAGCGTCGTTGCCAGTGGCCGAGCCCGTTTGGCCGGGCGCTCAAGTGAAAGTGGCACTTGAACACTTGATTCAAGTGGTACTGCAAACTGAAGAAGACATGCGCTTTGCCAACCAATTGGCACGTGGCGCGGGCGAACGGGTACAGGCCAGTGCCGTGAGCATGCAGTCTTCGGCTGCCGTGCTGGGGGATCTCGACCAGTATCTGCAGCGCCTGGATCAGGTGTTCGATGAGCTGGGCAGCCAGTCGGTACGCATCGGTGCGATTGTCGGCAGCATTCAAGACATCGCCCGACAGACCAATTTGCTGGCGCTCAATGCCGCGATCGAGGCCGCACGGGCAGGTGATCATGGGCGCGGTTTCGCAGTGGTGGCGGACGAGGTACGCAATCTATCGCGTCAGGCAGCGGACTCCAGTGCGCAGATTAGGCAGATCGCCACTGGTCTTGAAAAATCCGCAGAGGATGCCCGTCAGGGACTTGAGCAGCTTACCGATTCAACGCGTTTGGGCCTGGACAAGGCCGAGGTCGCGTTGCAGTCGATGGGGGAGTTACGCAGTGGTGCGGTCGCCAGGTTGGAAGTGGTCGAGCGCGTTATGCAGCGTTTGGCCAGTTTGCATGAGTTGGCACTGCAGGCAACCCGGATAGCGGTCTGAACAAGGGGGCGTCCCGGTATCTCAAACGCCCGAGCACATGCCCATCACCTGGTAGGTCACTGTATGGCTTTCACCCTGGTGGTCGATGTAGACCATCGTCGCCGGCACGACGTCGCATGCAGTCGAGGTATCGGTTACCGAGATGACCTTGGCGATATCCAGGGTTTGAGGTGCCGGGGCCGGTTTGCTCTCGGCGGCCATTACGGCAGTTGTGGTCAGGGCCAGCAGTACGCTCAATAAAGTCTTCATGCTTTGTTCTCCGTCGTTGTTTGATGAGTCAATTTTATTCCTCTGCAGATACGGATAAAGAGGGCTGTGCTTGATGCAGCGTTACATCAGATGCAACAGTCGTTGCCATGGGAGGGTTCATGGACTTGCTTAACAGCCTGCGTGTATTTGTGCGTGTAGCCGATGCAGGCAGCTTTACCACCGCCGCACAGGCGCTGGACTTTTCCACGGCACAAGTGTCTCGGCTAGTGGCTGATCTTGAGCAGCACGTGCAGGCACGCCTGCTGCAGCGCACCACCCGCCGTTTGAGTCTGACCGAAGCGGGTGAACGCTTTTTGCTGCGGGCGCGGCAAATTCTGGACGACATGGCCGAGGCCACCGCGGAAGCGCGTGGCGCTCACCTCAAGCCCAGCGGCCGCTTGCGTTTGCATTGTTTGAACGGGTTGGGTGTTTTGATGACGCCACTGATTGCTCGCTACTGCGAGCTTTACCCGGACGTAGTGGTTGAATTGACCTTGTCACAGCGCAACCCCGACCCCCTTGAAGACGGACACGACGTGGTCATCTCCATTGCCCAGGAGTTGGAGGATTCACAATTCGTTGCCCAAACGGTAGGGCGTATTTTCAGCATGCTTTGCGCATCGCCTGCGTACATTGCGCGTCGAGGCCTGCCCACTCACCCGGAACAACTGAATCAACATAGCTGCCTGCGCATGCTTGACCCATTGTACGGCGATGAGTGGGCGTTCCGTGACAAGCAGGGCGAGCACTCAGTGGTGCCCGGCAACACCTTTCAGAGCAATGTACCCGAGGCGATGGTCAATGCTTCGGAGGCCGGGATGGGCATCAGCCTGTTGCCGTTCTACACCGCGACCCGGTCGCTGCGCGAGGGCACGTTGCTGCGCCTGCTGGGGGAGCACCGGCTCAGGGAGCGGAACGTCTACGCACTCTATCCTTCCAAGCGTTTTCTGGATGCAAAGGTGAGGACCTGGGTGGACTTTCTCAAGGCAGAGTTGCCCGGGCTTTTTTCCGGGCATGAGATCACAGCCAATGATGTTCGGTATTGGGCAGCAGGCTAGCTGAAAAGGCCAACATTCCGGGATGGAGTCTGGTTGATTGGCCGCCGCGCTGTTTCGTTACTGCAAGGCCGATGAGCAAAAAAGCCTGGAGGCGTTTTTCTCGCGATACTGTTTGGGCGTCATGAACAGTTTTTCTTGAAACAGTCGGGTCATATGGCTTTGGTCCGAGAATCCACAATCCATGGCCACCGCCTTCAACGGAATGTCGCGAACCGTCGACAGGATCCGCTCGGCCTTTTTCAAGCGGCGCGACTGAACGTACTGATGAGGAGAGACCCCGTATACAGCCCCGAATACTCTTACAAAGTACGACGGGCTCAGGTCGACGATGGCGGCCATGTCCTTGACCGAAATGGGGCAGGACAGATGTGAATCGATGTATTGCTGAAGCTGGTCGCGCTTGAGGTTTGTCAGGCGAGACGCTTGATCGCTGTCTCTGAGGTCACACCGCACGTACTGACGCAGCAGATGGATGCACATCTGTATTTCCAGCGTCTGGGCGAAGATGCTGCTCCCCGGTTCGCCACTCAGGCACTCCATTTCATAGGTCGCCATGAGTGTGGAGAGCTTCGCGTCGTTGACGAGCGGGCAGTGGTCGACGAAAACGCCGTCAACATCCTGTTGAAAGACTTCATTGGCGACTTTGGTCATCATGGCTTGTGAAATGTAGATATGACTGACTTCGATATCGTTCATCCAGTACCACCTGGATGATTCACCTCGGGTCAAAATGGTGACGTCGTTATCGCCAACGGACCATTTTTGCCATTGCTTGCCATCGTGGAAGCCCAAATTTGAGGTGCCCGATTTCCATCTCACCAGCTCGTAATCGCGCATGCACGGGATGCTGACTTCGGTTTTGTCAAAGCGGTAGCTCCGAATCGACACGCCATTATCAGGTGCAGTCTCAACGGTTCCCTTGATCGTTACTTCACCAGGGATAACGTCCAGCATTTTTTCTGGCGTTAGCAGGATGGCACTCATCACAACTCCCTTTTTATATGTATTGGCTGTGGAGTTTTTATCAGTACTTAGCGGCTTTTGAGCGTTAAAGGCATCGAGAACACAGATATAAAAATTAACACATCCTTCAAATTTGTACGCAAAACAGGCTTGCCATCGATCGGGGGAATTTCCACCGCTCGTCTAGCAAGCCGTTTCTTACTGCGCCTGGATTTCGTGGTCCCCCGGCCCGGTCAAGTCCGGTCGCCAGCGGCGCAGGTGAGTGTGACGCTCATAGGCTTGCGATGAGGGGTAAGTCACCAATTCAATCGTGCTTCCCCAAGGGGTGCGGGTGTACACGTAGCGATTACCTGATCCGGCGTCACCACCCGGAAGGTCGCCGGGTCGGCTGAGCAGAATGCCGCCGGCTTTCTCAAGGCGATTGGCAGCGGCATCGATATCGTCAACGTAGATGCAGATGTGCTGAATACCAAAGTCGCTCGGAACGATCGGCTGCAACTGCTGGACGCCAGTGTAAGAAAACAGCTCCAGGTTGGGGCCGTTGCCCAGACGCAGCATCCGGATTGAGGCAATCACGGCACCGGGCGGAATGCCGAGTCCCGCTTCTACCTCAGGCCCTCCCAGAGGCGCGTCGAGCATGTCGTAAAGCTTCTCGGCACCAAAGGCCTCGACGAAGAATCGGGTTGCCGCTTCCATATCGGGAACGGTAATGCCGACGTGTTCAATTGCACGAACATTCATGACAGTTCTCCTATTTTCGCCGCCGCCCAGAAACCGGATTGGGTCGCCTCATACATCCGCCCACCACGGGATCTTGTTCCGATGGTGTGAACGCGAATGTCATCGACGCACTCCTCCAGAACTGTTGAAGGCGCGCGGGCAGTCGCCATTACCACGTAACCATCATCAGGCAACTCTGCTGCTGTATTGATCGATACGTCCAGATTCTTGAGAAGGCCGGCGAGATGCTCGCGCTGCATATCATTGGTATCGATGCCCACGCTATCGGCGGGTGAAACAAGGCTGACCTTTTTGCCTTGCTCCGCCAGCCACAGGGCAGCGAACATTGCCGCCTCGGTTTCACCAAATACGGTGACCTCGTTCGCAACAGGCAAATTGGCGCTTGCCAGCATATCGGCCACATCCGGGCCGTGATCCTGCGCAACGGTACCGGTCGCAAGCAGTACGGTGTCCCATGGGCTCAGGTCCAAGTCAGCTGCATCGGTATTGAGATGAACGTCGACGCCTACGCGTTCGAGTTCGCTCTGGTAAAACGCAATCATGTTCTTGACCTCCATGCGAAACGGGCTCGCGGCTGCCCACGCATGGAGCTGGCCGCCGATACGATCCGCTCTCTCGACCAATCTCACACTATGGCCACGCTCGGCAGCCAGTATCGCGGCCTCACAACCGGCCGGTCCGCCACCGACAATCAATACTCGCTCCTGTCTGGAAGCAGGGCGGCGAGCATCACTTGCGCGACGTTCCTGTCCGAGGGTCGGATTGATCACGCACTGGGTGCCTTTGCCGTTGAACATCCACCGCGAGATGCATTCATTGACCGCCAGGCAGCGGCGGACACTTTGTGGTTGCCCGCGCCGTGTCTTGTTGACTGTTTCGGGGTCCGCCAGGCCCGATCGACCCAGGGCCACAAAGTCGAGTTCGCCGTCAGACACCGCTTGTGCCATCTCGTCAAACAACCAGGTGAGTCGACCGACACCGATCACCGGGATGGAGACACGCTGTTTCACCAGCTTGGCGTAGTTGACTAATGATCCTGGCGGGACCATCGGCAGCAACGTCATCGCGGTGTCGTAGTTCCCGGCACTGACATCAAGGGCGTCAACGTAAGGCTCGAGCATTTCGCAAAAGGCCAGGCCATCTTCCAGTGAGAGACCGCCCTCGTAAGGTTCCATGACGCTAAGCCGATACAGGATCGGATAATCCGCACCGACCTGTTCGCGGATCCCACGCACGACTTCGAGGGCGAAACGGGCACGGTTTTCCAGGGAGCCGCCCCAGCGGTCGGTGCGTTTGTTTGTGAAAGGGGAGAGAAACTGGCCGAGCAGATAGCCATGTGCGCCGTGCAGCTCAACGGCATCGAAGCCAGCGGCCACCGCACGTCGGGCGCCCTGGACATACTTATCGATCAGTTCTGGTATTTCATGTTCTTCGATTGCACGCGGTGGGGTACCGAATGCGCTGGTGATACCGGCTGTCGGTGCCAGTGGTGGCTCGTTACGCTCTGTGTTGCTTTGGGAGTTCTGGCGGCCGGTATGGTGCAGCTGTACTGCAATCTTCGCGCCTTCACCGTGGACCGCGTCGACCAGGTTGCTGAGTGCGCCAATGAACCTGTCATGGTCGATTCGCATCGGGTGACCCGCAGTGCGCCCGACCTCCCAATCGATAGAGGTATTCTCGGTGATGATCAGACCAACGCCGCCTCGGGCGCGGGCTCTATGGTATTCGATGAGCTTATCGTCAACCTCACCGAAGGTGCTGGCGAACTGAGTGAAGATCGGTGCTTGCACGAAGCGATTGCGCAACTGCAAGGTGCCAATACGTCCGGGTTGGTAAAGCGCCGCGGCAGGGCCGTCTGAAATCACAAGGTTTCGGATGTCTGGGTGTGCCATTGCCATCTCCTCATTATTTTTTTTGTTTGAGGTTCAAGCATGGAATGAGCGCCGGCATCAGTATTGAACATTCATGTCGAGGCGTTGAAGAATCCTGCCTTGGCGTCGTAGCGGTACTTGTTCAGGTGGTTTAATCCGAAAACAACTCGAACATCAGTTGGCGAAGCCAACGATTGGCGGGGTCTTTGTTATAGCGTGCGTGCCAGAACAGGTTGATTTCGATGTTCGGCAGTTCCACAGGCGTCGGTAGAACCGCGAGGCCAAAGGGTTGTTCGCAACTGCTGGCGAATCGTTCAGGCACTGTCGCCACTAAGTTTGTGCGTTGAAGGATGTGGCCAACCGCAACGAAATGGGGGACTTCCAGGCGAATGTTGCGCTCGATACCGGCCCGCGCCAGAAACGTATCGACTTCGCCGTGTCCTGTGTTCGCCGCTACCACGCGAACGTGCTCATAACTGCAAAAACGCTCAAGCGTTAACGGCTCCCGGGTAGCGGGGTGATCCTTACGGCACATGCAGACGTAGCGATGGTGAAACAGGCGCTGCTGAAAAAATCCGGCTTGCAGGTGTGGCAGTAATCCAACGGCGAGGTCGATCGCCCCGTTTTGCAACCCTTCAGCCAGGGTATCGGATGTGTTGCGCAGCGTGCTGATCGAGCAGCCCGGCGCGCGTTCAGCCAGCGCGTCCATCAGCCGTGGCATGAAGTAGATTTCGCCAATATCGGTCATTGCCATGGTAAATCGGCGATTGCTGTTGAGCGGGTCGAACGTGTCCTGTCGGCTCAGTGCGTCGCGTAAGGTCTGAATGGCCAGTGCGACGGGTTCGGCCAACTGCCGAGCATAAGGCGTGGGCTCCATTCCCTGATAAGTGCGCACGAAAAGCTCGTCGTTCAAGGTGACACGCAAGCGTTTCAACGCGTTGCTGACGGCGGGCTGGGTCAGATCGAGATTATCCGCCGCGGTCGATACCCGCCGGTCAACCAGCAGTTGGTTGAATACCAGCAGAAGATTGAGGTCAAGCTCACGTAATTCCATAACGCCTCGTGCAGATTGTGCGCTCATGAGGGCGATAGATCTTTGCCCATTATTGGGTCTGCACCGCTCTGAAATCGCCGCTGCAAGACTCCAAAGCCTAACAAGTGCCACACGGCCGCGTCCATCGCGAGATATACGGGGCTTCTGCTCGGCCTCGATCTTTATTCACGTTCGAAATAGCTGGTATTCGACTCGCTGCATTTATCACAGCAGAAGGCTTGGCCATTATCAATCCAGCAGGAGCACAGAGTGAAATTCACATTGGCTGAATGAAAGGACGCGGACATCCAAAAAATGCAATAACAAAAATAATAAAGGCTTGGCATGCACAAAAATACAAGAGCGTTTGCTAACTGCTCATTCCCTTGCTTGCTGGCAGCAGCCTCTGCGTCAGTTGCGCACGCTGATAACTTGGTTCTTCCGCCCGCCGCCAGTATTCCATGGGGAGACAACCCCATCTATCTCGCCGATCCTGAAATACGTGAATCGGATTTCCTCGGCCGCATTCGTTATATCCCTCTTTCGGATAATGCCAATGATTACCTGTCTATAGGTGGCGAGATTCGCTACCAATACCAGGATTATGAACATGCATTATTAGGGGTTGGAGGAGCGAGTAACCCCAACAGCATGCTCCAGCAACGCTTGAGAATCAGTGCTGATCTCAACTTGAGTAATGGCTTGCGGGTGTTTGCTGAACTTGGCGATAACCGCGAGTTTCAGGCAGAACGCGTCAGTCGTTTCAATCGAGACAAGACAGACATTCAGCAAGGGTTTGTCGAGCTGACCTCCGGTGACCCTGCTTACGGTACCGTTCAACTGCGTGCCGGCCGATTCGTGATGCCACTTGGCAGCGTCCGCCTGGTCGGCCTGCGCGAAGGGGCCAATGTTCGCTATACCTATGACGGCGCCAAGTTAACCTGGTCCACGCCGAGCAAGTCGCGTTGGGAGTTATTTTCCGTCAGCCCTACGCAGATTGATCCGTTGGAATTCGATGATCAGCGTGACAAGACCCAAGACTTTTCCGGACTGTATGGCACCAATGTATGGAGCCCGGCAGGCGGCCAGGTCGACCTCTACACCTATACCTTCGGGCGCGACAGGGCGACCTATACCAGTAGCTCCGGCAGCGAACGACGCAACAGCTACGGCGCACGTTTCTACGGCCAGCAGTCGCAATGGGATTATGACGTCGAAGCCGTTTTACAAGGCGGTAGCAGCGCCGGGAAAAGCATTCGCGCCTGGGGAGTGATGTCTCAGGCCGGGTATACCTTCAACGACATTAAGTATTCGCCTCGACTTGGGTTTCGGGCAAACGCGTTCAGTGGCGATGATGATCCCAAGGACAACACATTGGGCGACTTCGTGGCTCCTGCACTTGCCTCCGGGCTGGTGTTCACTGATGCAAATTGGTTCACCGCCATCAACATGATCAATATTGCACCTGTTGTACTTTCTTTAAAGTTTTCCCCGAATGTCAAAGCTGAAGTCAATGTTGACTACTTGATGCGCGAGAGCACCAGCGACGGTATTTATTATTTGCCGACCAGCGCTCCTTACGCGCCTGCTCAAGGTGATGCGCGGCATGTGGCCACCAATACCAACTTTATTCTCGATTGGCGACTTAATCGCTTCACTACTGTGCATGCCATGTATACGCACGTGCAGGCGGGGCAAGCACTGGAGGATATTGGCGGTAAAAATTCAGATTATTTCGGGGTATACACCCAGTTTGTATTTTGACGGGTGCGCAGACTGCCCCGGTCAAAAAAATAATAATGGAGAGATGCAATGCGTGAAGTATTTAAACCCAATCTAATCTGCTCACTGGCTCTGGCGGGTGGCATGAGCCTTCTCGCTGCTCCTGCAAGTAACGCCGCCCCAATCGACAAAGGCCAGCGGCCCAACATCGTTCTGATTGTTGCCGATGACATGGGGTATTCCGACCTGAGTGCCTTCGGTAGTGAGATCAAAACGCCTAACCTGGACGCTATAGCCAATCAGGGCGTAATCCTGAGTAATTACCACACGGCGCCTACTTGCTCCCCAACGCGCTCCATGTTGATGAGCGGAACCGACAACCACATCGCAGGTGTCGGCACCATGGCTGAACTGGTACTGCCTGAGCAAAAGGGCAAGCGCGGTTATGAGGGCTACCTGACCGATCGGGTGGTCGCTTTTCCCAAACTGCTGCAGGCCAATGGCTACCGGACAATGATGGTTGGTAAATGGCATTTGGGCAGAACCCCTGAGCTGAGTCCCGTTGCGCGGGGATTCGACCAGTCCTTTGCCCTCATCGAAGGATCGGCCGATCACTTCACCCAAGGCGGAACAACGGACAAGAATCCCAAGGCCACCTATCGACTCAACGGCCAAGAAATAGAACTGCCGAAGGATTTCGGTTACTCGTCTGATTACTTCACTTCTACTGCAATCAAACAAATCGGTTCAGGTAACAGCGGTAAACCGTTTTTTGCTTATTTGGCTTACACCGCTCCCCACTGGCCATTACAAGTCCCGGCGGCCTATCAAGAGCGATATCGTGGGTTTTACGATAAAGGGTATGCCTCCATCGCGCAGGCCCGACTTGAGCGGATGAAGGCCAAGGGCCTGATTGCCGGTGATGTGCAGATCAACCCGGGACCCGATGTCTGGCCTGGCTGGGAGAAGCTCTCGACCAAAGAACAACAACTGGAAGCTCGCCGGATGGAAATTTATGCCGGCATGATCACCAATCTTGACGACAACATCGGACGCCTGGTCAAACACCTGAAAGACACCGGGCAGTATGACAACACTGTGTTCGTGTTTTTTTCCGATAACGGCGCGGAAGGAAGCAACCCCGAAGACGTAACGCCAAACAATGGCAAATGGATTGCCGAACACTTCGACAACTCGCTCAACAATATTGGCAAGCCCGGGTCATTCAGCGGCTACGGTCCCAACTGGGCGCGAGTGAGTTCAACACCTTTCAGAATGTACAAGGCATTCACCTATGAGGGAGGCATTCGTACTGCTGCGTTCATCAAGGGGCCAGGCATGCGTCACGGAGAAATTTCCGATACCTACATGAGCGTCAAAGACATCGCCCCTACGTTTCTGGAGCTTGCACAGATCAACCATCCCTCCACTGAAGATGCGAGCGTTACGAAAATGCAGGGAAGCTCGGCACTGGGCTTTCTAAAGAAGAACCAGGCCAGCGTACATCCTGCAGATGAAGTCCAGTGCACTGAGTTGTTTGGGCGGGTCTCGCTGCTTCAGGGGAACTGGAAAATGACCTTCAGCAATGCGCCTTGGGGCACAGGTCAATGGGAGCTGTTCGACATCCGGAAAGATCCCACCGAGTTACACAATCTTGCGGCTCAACAGCCACAGGTCACTCGCTCGCTGTTGAACCAATGGCAACAATGCCAGGCCCGCAACGGGATCGAATGGGATACCGAACTCGCCACAAAAATTCGATTCGGCAATGAAATCAAGCATTACGAGACGGCAGATGAACAATCACGTTGACGCCGGCCTGGTTGATCGCAACGGGGCGGCCCTGATCAGAATCCCTGAGGGCCGATTTCTGATGGGATCTCAAGATCACTACCCTGAAGAAAGCCCCGTGCGCTGGGAGGAGATCACTGGATTTTTCATGCATGCCACTCCCGTCACCAACGCCATGTTCGCTGCGTTTATCGCCAGCACAGGTTATGTGACTCAAGCAGAACGGTGTCTGGCTTCAGAAGACTATCCCGGCGTCGCACCGGACCTGTTGCAGCCGGCATCGCTGGTATTCATGCCGCCCGACGGCCCGGTTCAACTGGACGATGTGAGCCGTTGGTGGTCATTGGTTCCGGGCGCCGACTGGCGCCACCCGCTGGGGCCCGACTCGAACCTGCAAGGTCTCGACCAACATCCGGTGGTCCATGTTGGCCTCGAAGATGCGCATGCTTATGCCCAGTGGGTGGGTTGCGAACTGCCCACCGAAGCGCAATGGGAATTTGCCGCTTGGGGAGGGCGAACAGGCAGCGAGTTTGTCTGGGGCGATCAACTTGTTCCGGATGGACGCCACATGGCCAACATCTGGCAGGGGGATTTTCCCTGGCGCAACCTTGCTCTGGATGGTTACGACCGGACCTCGCCAGTGGGCGCATTTCCTGCCAATGGTTACGGGCTGCAGGACATGATCGGTAATGTCTGGGAATGGACAATCACGCCATTCAACAATCCCGGGCAGGGTAGCGGTAAGCCTTCCTGCTGTGCCAAAGGCGGTGGCGAGAAAAACATGAGGGTGCTCAAAGGTGGTTCCCATCTTTGCGCCCCGGATTACTGCCGGCGCTACCGCGCGCCCGCCCGTTCACCCCAAGCCCCGGATACCACCAGTTCGCATATTGGTTTCAGATGCGTACGCCGATGAGCTTTATTCACGGTCGAAATAATCAGTATTCGCCTGGCTGCATTTATCCCGGTTGTGGGTTTGCCCATGATCGAGTCCATGCCCGGGTATGAGCGCATCTGCATTTGACCCTTAGGCACGTGCAATAACCGGAGGCGTCAGATCCTCCGGCTCTATAACAATGACAAGAAGAGCGAAGCCATGCGTACGATAGATGTGTCAGCCCTGATTGACGGGGCACGGTTCAATGCCTTCCATGCGCGCGTACTGTTCTGGTGCGCGCTGATCATCATTTTCGACGGTTACGATCTGGTCATCTATGGGGTCGTACTGCCTTCATTGATGTCCGAGTGGGGCCTCAGTTCGTTGCAGGCGGGTGCGTTGGGCAGCTGCGCGCTGGTGGGCATGATGCTGGGGGCGTTGTTTTTCGGTTCACTGTCCGACCGTATAGGTCGACGTAAAACCATCATGATGTGCGTCGCGATCTTCAGCGGGGTCACGGCGATCAACGGCTTGGCGCAGAGCCCTGAGGCGTTTGCGTTATGCCGGTTCATTGCCGGTCTTGGGATCGGCGGGGTGATGCCCAACGTTGTGGCGTTGATGAACGAATACGCGCCGAAGAAATCCCGCAGCACCCTGGTGGCGATCATGTTCAGCGGCTACTCGTTGGGCGGAATGCTATCGGCGGGCCTGGGCATGGTGCTCATCCCGCAATGGGGATGGCAAGCCGTGTTCTATGTAGCGCTTATACCTCTGTTGGCCTTGCCTTTTTTAATACGCCAACTGCCGGAGTCGATGGATTTTCTACTGCGCACCGGACAGTCCGTGAAGGCTCAAAATCTATTGGCACAAGCCGAGCCGTCTTACGTACCCACTCCTAATGACCAGTTGAACCAGATGGTCGCCAAAGGTACGAAAGTGTCGATTGCGCAGCTGTTCCAGGACGGGCGCAAGGTGAACACTTTCATGCTGTGGCTGGCGTTTTTCTGTTGTTTGTTGATGGTTTACGCACTGAGTTCCTGGCTGCCGAAACTGATGACGGCCGCAGGCTATGGATTGAACTCCAGCCTGGCGTTTCTGCTGGCACTAAACGTCGGCGCGATTATTGGCGCAGTGGCCGGTGGGTGGCTGGGGGACCGCATTGGAATCGCCAAGGTCTTGGTCGCGTTTTTCAGTTGTGGAGCGTTAGCCCTGAGCCTGTTGGCGCTCAAGGCGCCGTTACCCGTTCTTTATCTTCTTATCGCCATCGCCGGGGCCTGCACCATTGGTACGCAAATCCTGGCCAACGCTTGCACCGTGCAGTATTACCCCGCGCATATAAGGTCTACCGGGCTTGGCTGGGCAATGGGTGTCGGGCGAACCGGAGCCATCATCGGTCCGCTGCTGGGTGGGGCACTGCACGCTTCATCTCTGCCGCTGCAGGCCAGCTTTCTTATCTTCGCCATACCAGGATTGGTAGGGGGCATCGCCATTCTGGTGTTTCTGATTCAGAACGCTCCAGGCCGTCAGGCTGCTTTATCCCGGCAACCGGCGCATTAACCCTTGCAGCAAAAGACGAGCCCCGGGAGGGCTCGTCGGCCGATGACTGTTCGACCTGACGAGTAATATTCACACCCATGATGGAATGTATGGGAGTTGCGGTATTTATCAATAGCGCTCGGATGGCGATGATTTGCTTACTCCAATAACAATCAGCCTCATGGGTAACTAGCTATGCGTACTTCTCAATCCAAACTGCAAATCGGCATTGTTGGCGGCGGTATCGCCGGCGTGGCTCTGGCCTTGGACCTTTGCCGTCATTCCCACCTCGACGTGCAATTATTCGAGTCGGCGCCTGCCTTTGGCGAGGTCGGAGCGGGTGTCTCGTTCGGCGCCAACGCCGTTCGTGCCATTGCGGGCCTGGGTATTGCCGAACCCTACCGCAAGATTGCCGACCAGACGCAGGATCCCTGGCAGGACATCTGGTTCGAATGGCGTCGTGGTGAAGATGCCGGTTATCTGGGCGCAAGCCTGGCCGAAGGGGTAGGGCAGTCATCGGTACACCGTGCTGACTTCCTCGATGCGCTGGCTAGCCAGTTGCCGGAGGGAATCGCTCAATTCGGCAAGCGCGCCGTCAGCGTGGAGCAGGATGCCGAACAGGCTCGCGTCGTGTTCACCGATGGCACCGAGCATCGCTGCGACCTGTTGATCGCCGCGGACGGTATCAAATCATCGATTCGTGATCATGTGCTCAACGGTCTTGGCCAACCCCTGGTGGCGCCGCGTTTCAGTGGTACCTGCGCCTATCGCGGGATGATCGACAGCCAACAACTGCGCGCGGCCTACCGGGCCCGGGGTGTCGATGAACACTTGATCGACGTCCCGCAGATGTACCTGGGGCTTGATGCTCATATCCTCACGTTCCCCGTCAAACAAGGCCGGCTTATCAACGTTGTTGCCTTCATTTCCGATCGCAGTCGTCCTGATCCAACCTGGCCAAGTGATGCTCCGTGGGTACGCAATGCCAGCCAGGAAGAAATGCTCTCTGCCTTCAACCATTGGGGAGACGCTGCTCGGGTTCTGCTCGAATGCATTCCATCCCCCACCCTTTGGGCGCTGCATGAACTCGATGAGTTGCCAGGTTACGTGCACGGCCGCGTGGGTCTGATCGGCGATGCTGCGCATGCGATGTTGCCACACCAGGGCGCCGGCGCAGGTCAAGGCCTGGAAGACGCCTGGCTTCTGGCGCGATTGTTGGCCGATCCACAGGTCCTGGACAGCCAGCCACAGGCGGTGCTCGAAGCCTACGACGCCATCCGTCGCCCCCGTGCCTGCCGTGTGCAGCGTACCTCCTGGGAAGCCGGTGAGCTGTATGAAATGCGTGATCCAGCGGTGGCCAATGACGAACAACTGCTGAGCAAAACCCTCGCCGAGCGTTTCGACTGGCTGTGGAATCACGACATGCAGTCCGACCTTCAAGAGGCCCGTGCCCAGTTGGGCTGGCGAGCGGTCGCCTAATGATTTGAACCGACACGCACGGAGGGAACACCGAGCGGCTCTCTTCGTGGGTGGATACCAATAAGATCAGGTGAATCGAAATGACAGTGAAAATTTCTCAACTGCCGCAATTGCAGCAATTCTTCCGAGAAGCCTCTGGGCTGGACAACAATGCAGGCGATCCGCGCCACAAGCAGATCGTCTTTCGGTTGCTGCAGGAAGTCGCCCGCGTGATCGAAGATCTGCAGATCAGCGACGATGAATTCTGGGGGGCCGTGGACTACGTCAACCGCCTGGGCGCCAAAAACGAAGCAGGTTTGCTGGTCGCCGGGCTTGGCATCGAACACTTCCTTGATCTGCTGGCCGATGCCAGGGACGCCGAAGCGGGTCGTACCGGTGGCACCCCACGGACAATCGAAGGCCCGTTGTATGTCGCCGGTGCCCCACTATGTGAGTACCAGACTCGAATGGATGATGGGACCGAGGATGGCACAGCAACGGTGATGTTTCTGGAAGGGCGTGTAACCGACCTGAACGGCCAGCCGATCGCTGGGGCCACCGTGGATTTGTGGCAAGCCAACACCCAGGGCAACTATTCGTACTTCGACAAGAGCCAGTCTGAATTCAACTTGCGTCGCCGGATTCTCACCGACGCCAATGGTTGCTACCGGGCTCGCAGCATCGTGCCTTCGGGCTACGGTTGCGATCCAGCCGGCCCGACTCAGGAATGCCTCGATCACTTGGGCCGCCACGGTCAGCGACCCGCGCATATCCACTTTTTCATTTCTGCCCCTGGGCATGAACATCTGACCACCCAGATCAATCTGTCGAATGACAAGTACCTGTGGGACGACTTCGCCTATGCGACGCGTGACGGATTGATCGGTGAAGTTCGCTTTGTGGAAGACGAGGAACGAGCCGCCGCCATGGGTGTGGCAGGGCGCTTCGCCGAGATGACATTCAATTTCAGCCTGCGTCCGGCCGCCAGCGAACAAGCAACCCATCGCAGCCAACGCCCGCGTGCGTTGCAGTCTGCTTGACCAACCGACATTCACTCGACGTCGACGAACCACTTCAAGGAGACAACGATGTCCCGGACTGATGCACAATCGATGAACATCCGTGCCGCAGTATTGCGCACCTCGGGAGCCCCTTTGCAAATTGAGGATGTCTTGCTCGAGGCTCCTCGGCCAACCGAAGTGCGCGTGCGTGTGGTCGCTACAGGTGTTTGCCACACTGACATGGTGGTGCGTGATCAGCTGTTTCCCACTCCTCTGCCCATTATTCTCGGTCATGAAGGTGCCGGTGTCGTCGATGCCGTCGGTTCTGCCGTGACGACGGTACAACCGGGTGATCACGTGGTCATGACGTACATGTCGTGCGGTCTTTGCCTGCCTTGCGAAACGGGCCACCCGGCACACTGCACACACATGCACCCGTTGAACTTTGGTGGTGGCCGACTAGATGGCACCACCTCCGCTTGCGCATGTGGCAGCGACCATGCCATCCACGACCATTTCTTTGGCCAATCCTCGTTTTCCACTTACACGATCGCCAATGAGCGCAACGTCGTCAAAGTCCCAAAGCAGGCACCACTGGAACTCTTGGGGCCGCTGGGTTGTGGTATTCAGACGGGCGCAGGATCAGTGCTCAATGCACTCAGGGTTGAGGCAGGATCGAGCTTCGCCGCCTTTGGTGCAGGCGCGGTCGGGCTGGCGGCGGTAATGGCGGCGAAGGTCGCTGGCGCCACGACCATCATTGCTGTGGACGTCACTGCGAGTCGGCTGGAACTGGCGCTCGAACTGGGAGCGACCCATGTCATCAATAGTCGCGAAGAGGATCCGGTTCAACGCATTCAGGCCATCACCCAGGGCGGTGTCAATTACAGCCTTGAATGCTCTGGTCGCTCCGAGGTGTTGCGCCAGGCGATCGACTCGGTCACCACGCTTGGCACCTGTGGCATTGTCGGCGCTACCAAAATGGGTACTGAGGTCGCCTTCAATATCAACGACGTGATGATTCCCGGCAAACGCATCATGGGCATCGTGCAAGGCGATGTCGTTGCCAATGCCTTTATTCCGAAGCTGGTTGATCTGTTCCTGCAGGGCCGATTCCCCTTCGACAAGCTATGCAAGTTTTATGAGTTCGATGAGGTGAACCAGGCGATGGCCGATAGCGAGCGCGGTATCACCATCAAACCGATTCTCCGTATGCCAGTCCCTGCTTCGGTCTAACTTTTTCGATCTGCCAAGGAACCAGCAATGACCGTTCAAATCGTAATAGACAATCAAAAGCTCGACGCCTCCAATGGCAAGACTTTCCTGCGCATCGATCCGCTCAGTGCCGCGACCGTGAGTGTAGGTGCAGCCTGCAGCGTCGAGGACGCCATCCGTGCTGCCGAGTCTTCCCAACGCGCTTTTCAAACATGGTCAAAAACCGGCCCAACCGAACGCCGGCGCATACTGCTTGCGGCAGCCGATGCCCTGGAATCGAAAATGGCGCAGTTCTGCTCGGTCATGGCCGAGGAGATTGGCGCTTCGCAACTCTGGGCACAATTCAACGTGGGAGCATCGGCCAACCTGCTGCGTGAAGCTGCAGCCCTGACCACACAAATCAAAGGCGAAACCATACCTACCGACAAGCCCGGCGCACTGTCGATGACGTTGCGCCAACCGGTGGGCGCCGTACTGAGTATCGTGCCTTGGAACGGGCCGGTCATTCTTGGCGCACGGGCTATTGCCTACCCACTGGCGTGTGGCAATACGGTGATCTTCAAGGGTTCTGAAAGCAGTCCACGTACGCATGCGTTGCTGGCCGAAGCCTTTTACGATGCCGGTTTGCCGGCGGGGGTATTGAACTTTCTGATCAGCGCGCCAGAAGACGCGTCTGCGGTGACTGAAGCACTGGTCGCTCATGACGTTGTGCGTCGAGTGAATTTCACCGGTTCGACCAAGGTCGGCCGCATGATCGCCCAGACGTGCGCCAGTCATCTCAAGCGCTGTCTCCTGGAACTGGGCGGTAAAGCACCTTTTGTTGTTCTGGACGATGCGGATATCGACGGAGCAGTCAACGCGGCCGTTTTCGGAGCCTTCCTTTATCAGGGTCAAATCTGCATGTCGACCGAGCGTTTCGTGGTCGATGAAGCGGTTGCCGAGCAATTCGTTTCTCGTTTTGCAGAACGCGTAAAGTCGCTGGAAACGGGCGTTCCATCGACGTCGCCAAGTTGCGTGATAGGCCCGATGATCGGCCAAGGCTCGGTACAACGGATCAATCATTTACTCGACGACGCCATCGGCAAGGGCGCTGTCATCGTGGCTGGCGGCCTGGCGGAAAATGCTCTGATGGGCCCGACACTGGTCGATCGGGTTACCCGTGAGATGTCGATTTACGACGAAGAGACCTTTGGTCCCGTTACAACGATCGTACGGGTGAAGGGTGCCGAGCAAGCGCTCGAGGTCGCCAACGACACCGCCTACGGACTTTCCTCTTCAATCTTCAGTCGCGATGTGACACGGGCATTGGAGTTAGCGGGCCGACTGGATGCTGGCTGCGTACACATCAATGGCGCCACCGTGCAAAACGAGCCGCAGGCCCCTTACGGTGGAATGAAAAAAAGCGGCTACGGACGTTTCGATGGCAGCGCAGTCATCGAGGAGTTTACCGAGGTCAAGTGGGTCACGGTTGAACCCTCCAACCAGCCTTATCCCTTCTAAGTGCGATACCGGCGCGAAATGCGCCGGTTTTTTTTGCCACTGCGATGCCACGCAATGCAAACCTGCAGGGCTTACAAAGCTCTACTGCTTTTGCGGGTCAAACTGCTTATCCCTGATAAACAGCGCCGGAATAACGCCACAGATGAAGTAGGCCGCGCCCATCACCAGGAAGCCCACGCCGATCGAACCATGGGAGGCGAGGAACCCGATTGCGGCCGGCGCAATCGCTGCGCCCAGGCGCCCGATATTGTAGGCACCGCCGACGGCGGACCCGCGAAACTTGGCCTCGAAGCTTTCGGTCATGTACGTGGCATTTACACCGTATGGAATGCCGTACAAAAAGCCGAACACCACCAGCATCCACAAGATGTTTTCCGGGCTTTGGAAAAGCACGATCACGGGCAGGAATATCGCAGTCCCCAGGGCGCCAAAGGCGAATACGGTACGACGTCCGATACGATCAGCGGCCAGGCCAGCGAGAACTTTTCCGAGGATCATGGCGGTGTAGGTGCCGACCATATAGCCGGTCATGGATTTGAGATTCAGGCCCAATTCGCTTTCCAGGTACGTCGGCATCCAGTTGTTCACACCGTAGTAGCCGAACTGCAAAAAGCCGGCCGTCAGAGCCCAGAAAATAAACATCCTGCTAGCTTGTGGATCACTGAAAATCAGCTTGTACATGCTTTCGCGCTTTTTGGAGAGCAGGCTTTGGGTACCGGTGAGTTTGTTCCTGGCGCGTGCGGACTGAGCGTTGATCCAGGCCTGTGGTTCAGGCACGAAATGCTGCATCACCACAGCCAGGATCACCGGGATAATCGCGATGTAGAAAAGCCAGCGCCAACCGTGGCTAGGCAGTATCCAGCCCGCCAGCAGCGTCGCAACGATATAGCCCACGGACCAGCCCGCCTGCAGGGTACCGAGTACTGTCGTGCGGTAGCGGGTGGGCACGTATTCCGACATCAGCGTATTGCAAGCCACATACAGTGCCCCGATCCCCAGGGAGGCCACGAAACGGGTGATCGCGAATTGCCAATAACTATGCGTAAGGCCCAGGACCGCCGTGCCTACGGAAAACAGCGTGATACTCCAGACCACTGTTTTCACCCGACCGAAACGATCACAGGCCCAGCCACCGTAGATGCCACCAATGGCCATCCCGGCCAAGGTGAAACTTCCCAGACTGCCGGCCTCAACGTTGCTCAGGCCGAACTCGGCCTTCAGACTGCTGAGGCTGTAGGAAAGCAGCATCAGATCGGCACCGTCGATCAGCAATCCAAGAAAACAGAAGATGAATACCAGCACCCAGGTACTGGTTTTGGCGTGCGAAGTCACGCTCGCCTGAGCTGCAGCGTCCATGGTGATACCTTTTTGTATTTATTGGAGGAGGGCACTTGAACCAGAAATGGAAAGCCCGTGACCTCAGCTTTGAGCGTCGCGAATCATGTTGCGCGCGATAACGATTTGCTGGATCTGGGTCGTGCCTTCGTAAATGCGGAATAGACGAACATCCCGATAGAAGCGCTCGATGGCGTATTCGCTCACATAGCCGGCGCCACCATGAATCTGCACGCAGCGGTCGGCGACCCGACCGCACATTTCAGTGGAGAACATCTTGGCGCAGGAGGCTTCAGTGCTGACGTTACGTCCATCGTCACGCTTGCGTGCAGCATCCAGCACCATGCAACGACTCGCATAGATTTCAGCCTTGCTGTCAGCGAGCATGGCCTGGATCAGTTGAAACTCGGCAATCGGTTTGCCGAACTGTTTGCGCTCCATGGCGTAGCGCAAGGCATCGTCGAGCATTCGCTCTGCAGCACCAATACTCAGGGCTGCAATATGCAGGCGCCCCTTGTCGAGCACTTTCATGGCGGTCTTGAAGCCTACGCCTTCGACACCTCCAATCAGTTGGCTGGCCGGGACACGTGCATTCTCGAATATGACGTCGCAGGTGTGTGCCCCCTTGTGACCCATTTTGTGGTCAGGCTTGCCCAGGGAAACACCGGGTGTGCCGCGCTCGACAATAAACGCGCTGATGCCGGCGGCGCCCTTGATCTCAGGGTTGGTTCGCGCCATCACCGTATAGATCCCGGCGTGCGGGGCATTGGTGATGAAGCGCTTGGTGCCATTGAGAATGTAGCTGTCGCCGTCGCGCATGGCGGTGGTTTTGAGTGACGCGGCGTCTGAGCCAGCATCTGGCTCAGTCAGGCAGAAGGAACTGAGCAACTCGCCGCTGGCCAGTTTTGGCAGGTAGTGATGCTTCTGCTCGTCAGTGCCATCCAAGAGGATACCGATGGAGCCGATCCCGTTATTGGTCCCGATGTAGGAGCGAAACGCCGGCGAAGTACGGCCCAGTTCGAAGGCAATATTGACCTCTTCCTCCATCGTGACACCCAAGCCACCAAACTCTTCCGGAAGCGTCAGGCCAAACAGTCCCATTTCCCGCATCTGCCCGACGATGTCCTGGGGTATTGCGTCTGTGTCAGCTACCTCATTTTCCCGGGGAATCAGCACTTCGCTGACGAACTGACGAAGGGAATCCAACAGAATCTGCAGGGTTTCGGTATCACGGATCATGTACGCTCCTGAGGCTCGCAAGCGAGCCGTTTTGTTAGAGCGCCGTTACTCCGTTGCGTCAGCGAGCAGCGGCGCCAATGTTATTGACCATGTTGATCAGGCGAGGCCCGATATCGTCCATGAGCTGTTCACGGGGAAGCTGAAAGCTCGGTCCACCGCAGTTGAAGGTCAGTAACCCGTACTGCGGGTGCAGCAATGGCACCGCAACGGAGTTGACGTCGCGGTGCCACTCACCGATCGACAGGCAGAAGCCGTAGTCGGCGAAATCCCTGAACGCTTTGTCCAGCCCCTTACGAATGGCTGGCCACTGCTCAGATTCGCGCTGGCGAATGTGATCGAGCAGAAATTCCCGCTCGGTTTCCGGCATTGCAGCAAGGCAGGCGCGACCCACCGAACTTTGTGCCAGGGGCAAATAACTGCCGATCTGACGACGCATGGTCATGTTGCCCTGGCCCTGGACTACATCCAGGTACACCATCTGCAGGCGATCGCGGGCGGCCATGGCGACGGCGGCCTGAGCGTGATTGGCCAACTCTTCCATCAAAGGATGAGCCACCGTGCGGATCGCCAGATTCGACAACATGGCGTAACCGAAACCCAATACACCCACGTCCAACTGATACTTGCCTGAATGCACCTCACGTTTGAGGCAGCCCAACCGCATCAGCGTATTGGTCAGACGCGTCACGGTCGGTTTCGGCAGCCCGGTCATTCGCGCCAGATCCTGATTGCCGAGTACGTTTTCGCGCGGGGTGAAACACCTCATCAATTCAAGCCCGCGAGCTAACGCCGTTACGAACTGGCCACCGCTTTCGTCTTCGCTCAGCGCACTGGCGGGATCGAGCATGCCCATCTTCAACAAGCCGATTTCATCTGTTCCTTTGGACTGGCCCACGGCCTGCTGATCTGCCTTGTTGCGACCCATGGTAGAACCTCGCTTTCAAGAAATGCAAGAAAATAAAATACGGTTTCGCTAGGCGAAATTGTATTTGCTGCCTTAGAAAAAACCAATCTATTTATTTCTAAGGCATAAATACCTGTAAACAAAGGACTAAAACAGATTTATTGGTTTTCCTGTTTACAGCGATTTAGAAGCGTATCTATGATTGATCGAAATTACGGTATTCAGTTTCGCATAGCGAAATACAAATAAGAGGTAGCTATGGACTCCCGACTCAACGCTGTAGTGGATTTACACATTCGCGATGATGCCGTCGCTGTCGTACAGATCCAGCGGCCCGAGGCCAGGAACGCGCTCAACAGCGCAGTTCGCGAACAGCTGGCAGCAATCTTTCGCTCTTTGACCAGCAATGAGCAGGTGCGCGCGATCGTCCTCACCGGTGGTGAACTGTGCTTTGTCGCCGGGGCCGACATCCGCGAGTTCGCCGAGGCCAGCCCTATCGAGATGTATCGCCGCCACACGGAGTACTTGTGGGAGGCCATCGCTCGTTGCCCTAAACCTGTGATCGCAGCGGTGAATGGTTTCGCCTTGGGAGGCGGCTGCGAATTGGCGATGCACTGCGACATCATCGTTGCCGGACAATCGGCGCGCTTCGGTCAACCGGAGGTCAAGCTTGGCCTCATGCCGGGAGCGGGTGGCACTCAGCGCCTGATTCGTGCCGTCGGCAAATTCCAGGCGATGCGTATCGCGCTGACGGGCTGTTTGGTCCCAGCCCCCGAAGCGTTTGCCATAGGCATGGTCAGCGAAGTGGTGAGTGACGAACGCACAGTACCGCGAGCACTTGAACTGGCTGCTGAAATAGCCGCCTTGCCGCCGCTGGCTGTCGCACAGATCAAGGAGGTGATGTTGCTGGGTGCTGACTTGCCCCTGGACAGCGCGCTGGCGTTAGAGCGCAAGGCGTTTCAGTTGCTGTTCGATTCCAGGGATCAGAAAGAGGGTGCCAGTGCCTTCCTTGAAAAACGTAAAGCCACCTTCTCGGGAGAGTGATTCATGACACGCGAGATCAACCATATGGCGGTTGTGGGGGCTGGCATCATGGGCACCGGCATTGCCCAGATTGCAGCCCAGGCTGGTATTGAGGTCCTGCTGTTTGATAACCGCGAAGGCGCTGCCCAGTCGGCTCGGGATAACCTGGAACAGACCCTGGAAAAACTGGTGGGCAAGGGCAAGGTCCTCGCCGCGGATGCACAGGCCGCACTCGACCGCCTGCGTGTAGCGACCGATATGACCGAGCTAAAGGATGTCGACCTGGTCGTCGAAGCGATTATCGAGCGCCTTGATGCCAAGCAAGCCTTGCTCGCACAACTTGAAGCAGTCGTCGGTGACGATTGCATTCTGGCAACCAATACCTCATCGCTGTCCGTGACCAGCATCGCGCGGGAATGTCGGCGCCCTGAGCGTGTCGCCGGGTTTCATTTCTTTAACCCGGTGCCACTTATGAAAGTCGTTGAGGTCATCGACGGGCTGGCCAGTGATCCGCAAGTAGGTGATCGCCTGCAGGCGTTGGCATCGCGCATGGGCCATCGTGGAATTCGGGCCAAGGACACACCTGGTTTCATCATCAACCACGCGGGACGAGCCTACAGCACCGAGGCGTTGCAAATCCTCAAGGAGGGCGTGACTGAGCCCGCCGAAATCGACCGAATCCTGCGTGAAGGACTGGGTTTTCGCATGGGGCCGTTGGAGTTGTTTGACCTTACGGCCCTGGATGTCTCGCATCCGGTGATCGAGTCTATCTACAACCAGTTTTACCAGGAGCCTCGATATCGCCCGGCAGCGCTGACGCGTCAGATGCTTGAGGCTGGTTATGTCGGTCGCAAGGTTGGGCGTGGTTTTTACCGATACGCCAACGGGCAAATGGTTGATGCCCCCCCGGCGCAGTCAGTGCCAGTCGTGGAGACTCTACCGCCGGTGTGGTTGGGTACCGAGAACGAGGTCGATCGTGCCAATCTGACTGCTTTGCTTGAGAAGTTAGGCGCGGAGGTAGAGCAGGGCGCCACACCGTCCAGCGAAGCACTCTGCTTGCTGGCGCCCTACGGTTTGGACGCGACCGGTGCCGTGGAACACTTTGACACTGACCCGACCCGCACGGTGTGCATCGACCCGTTGCTAGACAGCGCTCGCTACCGCACGTTGATGTTGAACCCGGCAACCCAAGTCGACATGCGCAATGCCGCGCATGCATTGCTCGCTCGCGATGGCGTAGGCGTGAGCGTGATCAACGACAGTGTCGGTTTCGTCGCCCAACGTGTACTGGCAATGATCGTCAACCTGGCAGGCGATATCGTCCAACAGCGCATCGCCAGCGTCGAAGACCTGGATGAAGGTGTTCGCCGGGGGCTGGGCTATCCGCAGGGACCGTTGGCATGGGGCGACAGTGTCGGCAGCAAGCGCTTGCTGACCATCCTGCAGCGCATGACCGAATTAACCGGGGATCCTCGTTACCGGCCGGGCCCTTGGCTACGCCGACGTGCGACCCTCGGCCTGTCGCTGTGCCATGGCGAATGTCTACAAACAAAGGTGGTATGAGATGGGTGCTTTGACTGGATACCGCGTGCTCGATTTGAGCCGTGTGCTGGCCGGTCCCTGGTGTGGCCAGACCCTGGCCGACCTGGGAGCCGAAGTCATCAAGATTGAACGACCGGGAGCGGGTGACGACACTCGTGGTTGGGGGCCACCATGGATGAAGGGCCAGAACGATGAGATTACAAACGAAGCCTCCTATTACCAATCGACCAACCGTGGCAAGTTGTCGGTGGCGCTGAACCTGGCGAGCGCCGAAGGCCAGGAATTGGTGCGCGCGCTGGTTGCTTCCTGCGATGTGTTGATTGAAAACTATAAAGCCGGCTCGTTGGCCAAATACGGGTTGGATTATGCCTCTTTGTCCCAGCTCAATCCGCGGCTGGTGTATTGCTCGGTGACCGGCTTCGGGCAGACCGGGCCTCGGGCTGCGGAGCCTGGTTATGATTTCATCATCCAGGGGATCGGCGGGTTGATGAGTATTACCGGGGAGCGTGATGACCTACCCGGTGGCGGGCCGCAGAAAGTTGGCGTGGCGTTCTCTGACCTGATGACAGGGCTTTACTCGACGGTCGCTATTCAGGCTGCATTGCTCAGTCGCGAAAAAACCGGCGTCGGTCAGCACGTCGATATGGCGCTGCTCGACGTTCAGGTCGCCACGCTGTGCAACCAGAGTCAAAACTACCTGGCATCCGGTAAATCACCAGGCCGTTACGGTAATGCCCACGCCAACATCGTGCCCTATCAGGTATTCCGCGCCAGTGATCAGGATTTCGTTATTGCCTGCGGTAACGACTCCCAGTTCGTTGCATTGTGCGAGGCTATCGGTCTGGCGGACCTTTCCTCAGACCCTCGCTTTGCGCGCAATGCGGACAGAGTGACGAATCGGGAGGCAATCATCGAGATTCTTGCACGACACTTTCTCGCTGCCACCGCCGATGAATGGGTGCGGCGTATTCACCCGCAAGGCGTGCCAATAGGCGTGATCAACAGCATTGCCCAGGCGCTGGATGAGCCGCAGGTGAAGGCGCGCAATATGCTGGTGAACATCCCCCATCCGCTAAAGGCGGATTTCGTTACGGTGGGCAGCCCCATCAAGTTGTCCGGCACGCCGGTGGAGTATCTGCGCCCGGCACCGATGCTGGGTGAACACACCGATGAAGTCCTCAAGCGTCAGTTGGGACTGGACGATGAGCGCCTTGCCGAATTGAAGGCGCGCGGCGTCATCGGGCAACTGGGCGAACGCTGATATGCATGACCTCGCACGCCACCTGAGCTGCCGGGGCAATTTTTACAATTGGAGACTGTCATGAAAGTCCTCGTAGCCATCAAGCGCGTGGTCGACTACAACGTGAAAGTTCGCGTCAAGGCGGACAATTCCGGCGTCGATCTTGCCAACGTCAAGATGTCGATGAACCCGTTCTGCGAAATCGCAGTGGAAGAAGCCGTACGCCTGAAAGAACTCTCTATAAAAGAAGGGCGCGTTGCGACTGAAATCGTCGTCGTCTCCGTCGGCCCGTCCACCGCTCAGGAGCAACTGCGCACCGCGCTGGCTCTGGGTGCCGACCGTGCCATCCTCGTCNGATGACGGCCAGGTGCTGCAATCCCATTCTGCGAGATCGCCGTSGAAGAAGCCGTACGCCTGAAAGAGAAGGGTGTTGCGACTGAAATCGTCGTCGTCTCCGTCGGCCCGTCCACCGCTCAGGAGCAACTGCGCACCGCGCTGGCTCTGGGTGCCGACCGTGCCATCCTCGTCGAATCCGCCGAAGATCTGACTTCCCTGGCTGTTGCCAAACTGTTGAAAGCGGTTGTCGACAAGGAACAGCCTCAGCTGGTGATCCTTGGCAAGCAAGCGATCGACAGCGACAACAACCAGACTGGCCAGATGCTCGCTGCATTGAGCGGCTACGGTCAGGGCACGTTCGCTTCGAAAGTCGAAATCAGCGGCGACACAGTTGCCGTGACTCGCGAAATCGACGGCGGCGCGCAGACKGTTTCCCTGAAACTGCCAGCGATCGTCACCACCGACCTGCGTTTGAACGAGCCGCGYTAYGCGTCCCTGCCAAACATCATGAAAGCCAAGAAGAAGCCTCTCGAGACGCTGACTCCGGACGCTTTGGGCGTTTCCACCGCCTCCACCAACAAGACCCTGAAAGTCGAAGCGCCTGCTGCACGCAGCGCGGGTATCAAGGTCAAGTCGGTGGCTGAACTGGTCGAGAAACTGAAAAACGAAGCGAAGGTGATCTGAATGACGATCCTGGTTATTGCTGACTATTCAACCGACCAGCAGGACAACAAAGTGCTGGCCCCGGCCACGCTGAACACCGTTGCT
>NZ_LMGK01000025.1:0-234445 GCF_001427125.1 Pseudomonas sp. Root562 | reverse complement strand
CGCCATACCCCACAAGGTGGCGAAATCGAACCGCTTCGGTTGAATCCGTTGSYGCTGCWCACGACGCTGGCATCTCCAGCTTCGTCGGCGAAGAACTGGCCAAGTCCGATCGTCCGGAACTGACCGCTGCCAAGATCGTCGTTTCCGGCGGCCGCGGCATGCAGAACGGCGACAACTTCAAACACCTGTACGCCCTGGCCGACAAGCTGGGCGCTGCCGTTGGTGCTTCGCGCGCCGCGGTCGACGCAGGTTTCGTACCCAACGACATGCAGGTCGGCCAGACCGGCAAGATCGTTGCGCCACAGCTGTACATCGCCGTCGGTATCTCCGGCGCGATCCAGCACCTGGCCGGCATGAAAGACTCCAAAGTGATCGTTGCGATCAACAAGGACGAAGAAGCGCCGATCTTCCAGGTGGCCGATTACGGCTTGGTGGCGGACTTGTTCGAAGCCATTCCTGAGCTGGAGAAGCTGGTCTAATCCGGCCGCTTCACTTATAAAGAGCCCGACCGTTTGGTCGGGCTTTTTTTTTGTATTTTCGCCCTGTAGAAGCGAGCCTGTCGAATCGTCGCACCGTCGCGATGGACGTCAACGATGACGTGGCGATCCTGGATACACGCGGTGCATTTGAGACCATCGCGAGCGGGCTCGCTCCTACAGGATATAAACGGTCTTAACCGGAGTGCATTGCCATGGATCTGCGTCTCGCGTGGAGTTTGCTGGGTTTGGCGCTGTTGCCCACGCTGTCCGTAGCAGCAGGCAAGTGCGAGCGCCTGGTTGTGACCGGTAGCCCCGATGCGCCGCCGTATCTGTGGCAAGACCCGGAAAACCCCAAGCATCTGATCGGCGCAAGTGTCGATCTTTTGCAGCAAGTGGCAGGGGAGTTGGGCATCAAGGTCGAGGTGCTTTACGCCGGCAAACGTTCACAGGCGCTGGATGAAGTTCGCAGTGGTCGCATGGATATGCTGGCCGACGCTCCATTGACAGTCAGTGAACTGGAGTCCCTGGATTACATTCATCCACCCTTGCTGGAAAACGATTATCTGGTCTGGACCCGCAAAGATTCGCCACTGGTCTACAACGACGTGCAGGACCTGCAAGGTCATCCTGGCGCTTTGTCGGAAAAGTCTCGCTTGACCCAGGCTTTTGGCACATTTGCCGAGCAGAAATTGACGCTTACCCGCACAGCCAATTTGACTCAGGCCTTTCAGAAACTACTGCTGGGCGAGGTGGAATTTGTCCTGGCCGGACGTTACTCCGGCATGGCGATGGCGCAGACATTGGGCATGGCCAACGACCTGATCGGCCGAGCGCAACCGGTCGACAGACCCGGGCTGTTTCTGGCGGTTTCCCATAACTCGGCATGCAACGATCCCTGGTTGCGCGGACAGCTGGCCAAAAAGATGACAGAATTGCCCGCGTCCGGGCTGACGGAGGCTGTGCTGTTGCGCAATATCGAGCGCTGGAACGCTCAACGTTCTCAACGGCAGAAACAACCTGTCAGCGCCCCAAAACTGTAGGGATTTTTAGTGAGTATTCGACCTCTTTTCGCTGCCCTGGCCATTCTGGCTCTGGCGGGTTGTGCAGCCGATCCGGCGCCGAATGAACAAATGCGCCTCACCGAACAGGCGCTTGAACAAGCCAAGGCTGTGGGCGCAACGGCCGACGACGTGCCGGAAATGAAACTGGCGCAAGACAAGTTCAAGCGAGCCAAGGGCAGCATGGACGACCAGTCCTACAAGAATGCGCGGATGCGGGCCGAGCAGGCCGAGCTGGATGCGCGTCTGGCTGAGGCTCGGGTCTTGACCCTCAAGAGCGAGGAACAGTTGGACGTACTCAACACCCGCATCACTCGTCTGCGCAAGCAGTTGGGAGATGCCCAATGAACCTCAAGTCAACAGTGCTCGGTGGTTTGATTCTGGCTGGATGCGCGAGCCTCTACGGTTGCGCCGGTCAGCACAGCGATGCGGCGTTGCAGCAGGCCGGTAGCGATTTCCAGAAGGTCAAGGAAGACTCCAATGTGCTGCGAATCGCGCCCAAGGATGTGATTCGTGCCGGTGAATCCCTGGCACGTGCCGACCGTCTGTCCACTTACTGGGGCAGTGGTTCTGACGTGGTGCATTACGCGTATCTGAGCCAGCGCTACAGCGAAATTGCCCGCGAGCACACCAATCAGGTGCTTAACGAAGAGCGTGCAGCCAAGCTCGAACTGGAGCGTCAGCGTCTGCAATTGGCCTTGCGCGAATCCAAGCTGCTCAGTGTGCAGCAGCAGGGCAAATGGCTTGAAGAGCAGATCGTGGCCTTGGCCACGACGCAGACTGACCGTGGCCTGGTGATGACCCTGGGCGATGTGCTGTTCGATACCGGTCAGGCAGAGCTGAAGAGCTCCGCCAACCGCGTAGTGTTGAAGATCGTGCAGTTCCTGCAGCTCAACCCAAAACGCGTCGTGCGCATCGAAGGCTATGCCGACAGTACCGGCGGCAAACAGGAAAACCTCAAGCTGTCCCGTGACCGTGCGCAATCGGTCGCTGATGTGTTGATGGACCTGGGCATCGATGACAAACGGATCAAAGTCGAAGGTTATGGCGATGAATACCCGGTAGATGCGAACGCCTCCGAAAGGGGCCGTGCGCAGAACCGCAGGGTGGAAATTGTGTTCTCCGACGAAAAGGGCCAGCTCGGCGCCGCCCGCTAAAGGGTTGCGTTACTGGAAAGCCCGGCCTGCCAGACAGCGCCGGGTTTTTTTACGCCTGCCAGATACCCCGCAAAAACAGTACAGTTTTTGCTGACACTGCACTGTACTGTCGACTATTGTGACAACTGTCCCAGTACACTTCCAAACTGTTCCGGTATTGTTTCACACAAGAATAAAATGCCCGTGAAATCGAGTGCTGCGTCATGACCAATCTCTTGCTCTACCAACGTATTGCTCAACAGCTGGCAGAAGACATCCGCCGTGGTGTCTATCAACCCGGCGAGCGCGTGCCTTCGGTGCGCAAGATGAGCTCGCAGCTCAATGTCAGCCATGCCACGGTTTTGCAGGCGTACGCCAATCTCGAGGATCAGGGCCTGATCCGCGCCCGACCGCAGTCCGGTTACTACGTGCACCAGACGCCGGCCCTGACCGCGCCAACCCCGGATATCGCCCGGGTCGAGCGTCCGGGTCTGGTTACGCGCAGCAGTATCATCCAGCAGGTGTTGGTCGAATCGCGCCGCGAAGGTGTGTTCCCTTTGGGCGCCGCCGTGCCGAGTGTCGATTATCTGCCGGTACGGGCACTGCATCAGCAATTGGCCAAAGTCACCCGATTCCATAGTCCTCGCGCGTTCAGCTACATGTTCAGTCCCGGTTTCGAACCGTTACGCCGACAGGTGGCAATCCGCATGCGCGATGCCGGTGTGGTGGTCGATCCTTCGGAAGTGGTTATCACCCACGGTTGCGTTGACGCCTTGCAGATGTCTCTGCGGGTGCTGACCCGGCCCGGCGATCTGATTGCCGCCGAGTCACCGACTTACTACGGTCTGTTGCAATTGGCCGACCTGCTGGGCCTCAAAGTCATCGAAATCCCTAGCGACCCGTCCACCGGCATGAGTCTCGAGGCCCTGCAACTGGCGGCCAACCAATGGTCGATCAAGGCCCTGGTACTGACCACCCGCCTGAGTAATCCGCTCGGTGGCACCATGCCCGAGGAGCGGCAGAAGCAGCTGCTGCGCCTGGCGTCGGACTTCGATATCCAGATTGTCGAGGATGATATCTACGGCGAATTGATGTTCGAACAGGGGCGCACCAAATCCCTCAAGGCCTATGACCGCCTGGATCGGGTGATCTACTGTTCGAGTTTCTCCAAGACCCTGTCACCGGGCGTGCGCATTGGCTGGATGATCGCTGGCAAGTACCAACAGGAAATTCAGCGGTTGCAGACGTTCAGCACCCACTCGGCCTGCAGCGTCACGCAGATGGGCATTGCCGCTTATCTGGAAAATGGCGGTTACGACCGCCATTTGCGCTACATCCGCCAGGAGTACCGCAAGAACCTCAGCGCCTTCCAGCTCGCGGTGCAGCAGCACTTCCCCGAGGGCACGCAAATGACGCGGCCGACGGGCGGCTTCATTTTGTGGGTGAGTCTGCCAGGGCGGGTCAACACCCAGGAATTGCACGTGCGTGCGTTGCAGCAAGGCATCAGCATCGCGCCGGGGCTGATTTTCAGTAACACCGAGCAATTCAATCACTGTATCCGTCTCAACTGCGGGATCCCGTGGAACCGCGAGGCCGAGCGCGCATTGATGACCCTGGGCATGCTGGCCACACAGCTTTGCCAGGAGATGGCCGGCGGCTTTTGATGTGGCGGGCAGGTTAATCCTGCCCACGCTTGTCATGGCGCCTGCAACAGGAGAGCATATGGCCCCGCTGTCGATTGCGCGATGTGCGCCGTTGGATCCATGAAATCGATTTTTTCTACCACCTGTTTGTTGATCTGCCTGTTCATCAGCGCTCAGCCGGTATTCGTTCTGGCCGCTTCTGTTCAAGAAAAGCCGGCAGCGAGCACTTCAACGAAAAAAGCGGCGCCCGCGAAAAAAACTGCACCGGTCCAGAAGAAAACGGCGGCGGTGAAAAAGCGCCCGCCGATTGCATCCAAGTCGAAACAGGCCAGTGAAGTGGTGAAAACCCAACTTCCTTCAGCCAACCTGGATCTAAGCCTGCCCAAGGATATGGTTGAGGAGCTTGATCCCGTCGGCACTGTGCCGTTGCCTAAGCGCGAACCTGTGTTACCACAAATGTTCGGTGACAAAAGCAGCCAGTTCCAGCTCAACGGTCGTTTGATCAGTAACGAAATGCAGTTGCAATTGCGTAATGAAGTACGCCATGAAGTCGACGGCGCGGCGCTGGAGTTTGAGTTCAAGCGATAAGTCGACTCTATTCGCAACCCGCAGGGCAGACGCTTTGTCGGAGACTGGGCGGTCACGCCTCCGTTCGGGTAAAAACCCATGGACGGGTAATTTAAAACAACTGTTTTAGCGGTTACTCTGTGCGCCGTCCTTTTATACATTGCTCGTCGTGAGGTGCTTGTCGTCATGAAATGCCGTGAGGGCTGTGGCGCTTGTTGCATTGCCCCTTCCATCAGTTCGCCGATTCCCGGAATGCCTCAAGGCAAAGCCGCCGGTGAGCGCTGCCTGCAATTGTCTGCCGACAATCTGTGCAATATTTTCGGCAAACCGGAGCGCCCGGCCGTGTGTTCGGCCTTCGAGGCCGACGTTGAGGTGTGTGGCAGCAGCAGTGAGGAAGCGGTCAGGCTGATTGGCTGGTGGGAGCAGATGACGGCGGCGTAATGTGTCAACGAACGGAATTTCAACAATAAGGAATAACATTATGGGTTCGCTGCATCGTATCGCTGTGCTGTGTGGTTTGACGGCTGTATTGGCCACCTCGGTTGCACAGGCCGAAGATTGGAAAGTCGCCAAGAACGAAGACGGCATCAAGGTCTCCCTGAGTGAAGTGGCGGGTTCCGACTACAAGGCCTACCAGGGTGTGACCCTGATGAAGACCACAATGGCCAAGTTGCGCGCGCTGCAGGAAGACGTACCGGGTGCCTGTGCCTGGATTCACGAGTGCAAGAGCCAGAAGTTGCTCAAGCACGAAGGCGATCAGAGCTGGACCTACACCCAATTCAATACGCCATGGCCGGTGACCCCGCGTGACTCGGTGTTGCATGTCACCACCATCGAAGGTGCCGATGGCAGCCTGACCCGCAAATTGGAAGGCGTGCCCAAGTACCTTCCCGAAGAAAAGGGGTTTGTGCGGGTCAGCAAGATCGATGGCTTCTGGAAGTTCGTTCCCAAGGGCGATCAGATCGAAGTGACTTATCAGGTTCACACTGAACCGGGTGGCAGTATTCCTTCGATGGTTGCCAACAAGTTTGTGGTGGATGCGCCGTTCAATACACTGAAAAATCTCAAGGCCCGCGCCGAGAAGTAAAACGCGGCGCTTGCTGTCGCCGATCTGCAGGGGGGGGCGCCGAGCCCAAAAACGGCGGCCACCTCAACACCTGTAGGAGCACGGCTTGCCGGCGATGACGGCGGCGCGTTCAATATCCATGATGCCTGACACTCCGCCATCCCCAGCAAGCTGTGCTCCTACAGGAAATACGTCATTAGCCCGTCAGTCGCCATTGCAGCCTGCATTCAGCTCGAAACCTTTATTGTGTTTCCAGATATGCGTTGCACAAAATTTTCACAACGCCTCCAAGACAATTCGCCCGCGTCGAAATGACAGAAGAGTAATCAATGGCATTGCCGCCGTTGATCGTGCAACATTTGCGCACCGCGCAAGCCCCGGAGCCAGGAATTGGCCAAAAGAGGGCAAGGCGCCGCTGTACTTTGAAACTTCAACTTCCAATGGGTCCTAAAACGACATGGCAATCCCGGACGCCCTGAGTCAGCAGCGAGCTTCGAGTCGCCTGCTGCAACCGACCGTCAAATCGCATCTGGCCTACACGCTGCTGTGTGCCTTGGTGATGATGGTGATGTTTTCCGCATTGCGCCTTGCGCTGCTGGTCTACAACCGCGAAATGATCCTCGATACACCGGCCTCGACCTTTGTCGAAGCGTTCTCCAACGGTCTGCGTTTCGACCTGCGGCTGGTGGTCTACCTCAGTATCCCGTTGATCCTGGCGCTGTTCAGTGCGCGGGCCATGGCTGCACGCGGGTTCTTTCGCCTATGGCTGACCATTGCGTCCAGCATTGCGTTGTTCCTGGGCCTGATGGAGATGGACTTCTACCGAGAGTTCCACCAGCGCCTCAACGGCCTGGTCTTCCAGTACGTGAAGGAAGACCCGAAAACCGTGATGAGCATGCTCTGGTATGGTTTTCCGGTGGTTCGCTACCTGTTGGCCTGGGCCGTTGGCACCTGGCTCCTGAGCCTGGCGTTCAAGGGCGCGGACCGGGCGACCCGGCCTCGTGGCCCGTTCAGCGGCGGCAGCATCAGTACGCGCCAGGTTGCACCTTGGTACGCACGCCTCATGGTCTTCGTGGTCTGCCTGCTGATCTGCGTGGTCGCAGCCCGTGGCACCTTGCGCCAAGGTCCGCCGATGCGCTGGGGCGATGTGTACACCACCGATTCCAACTTCGCCAACCAATTGGGCCTCAACGGCACGCTTTCCCTGGTGGCGGCGGCGAAGAGCCGCATGTCCGAGGATCGCGACAACATCTGGAAAGCCACGTTGCCGCAACCCATGGCGCAGCAGACCGTGCGCGACATGCTGGTGATGAAGGACGACAAACTGGTGGATGGCGAAACCGCCGCCGTACGTCGTGATTACACGCCGCCAACCGACAAGACCCTGCCGATCAAGAACGTCGTCGTGATCCTGATGGAAAGCATGGCCGGTCATTCGGTGGGTGCCTTGGGCGCCCCGGGCAACATCACGCCTTACCTCGACAAATTGTCGAAGGAAGGCCTGTTGTTCGACCGCTTCTTCTCCAACGGTACCCACACTCACCAGGGCATGTTTGCCACCATGGCGTGCTTCCCCAACCTGCCGGGTTTCGAATACCTGATGCAGACCCCGGAAGGCAGCCACAAGTTGTCGGGCTTGCCGCAGTTGCTCAGCGCTCGTGACTACGACGACGTTTATGTCTACAACGGTGACTTCGCCTGGGATAACCAGTCAGGGTTCTTCAGCAACCAGGGCATGACCAACTTCATCGGGCGTAACGACTTCGTCAACCCGGTGTTCTCCGATCCGACGTGGGGCGTGTCTGACCAGGACATGTTCGACCGTGGTCTGGTTGAGCTGAAAGCCCGGGACGGCAAGGACAAGAAGCCGTTCTATGCGTTGCTGCAAACCCTGTCCAACCACACCCCTTACGCCTTGCCAACGCCATTGCCGGTCGAACCCGTTACTGATCGTGGCAGCCTGAACGAGCACCTGACCGCCATGCGTTACTCGGACTGGGCGTTGGGTCAGTTCTTTGAGCAGGCGCGCAAAGAGCCGTACTTCAAGGAAACCCTGTTCGTCGTCGTTGGCGACCACGGGTTTGGCAACGAGCGGCAGATCACCGAGATGGACCTGGGGCGCTTCAACGTACCGATGCTGCTGATTGCCCCTGGCATCCAGGAAAAGTTCGGCACGCTGAGCCACACAGTGGGTACGCAAATCGACATCGTACCGACCATCATGGGGCGTCTGGGTGGCGAAGTGCGTCATCAGTGCTGGGGCCGCGACCTGCTCAACCTGCCTGAAGGTGACACCGGTTTTGGCGTGATCAAGCCGTCCGGCAGTGAACAGACCACGGCCATCATCACGGCTGACCAGATTCTGGTATTGCCGAAGGACAAGGACATGGCGCCGAAGATGTATCAGTACGAACTGGGCGCCAAACCGCGCGCCGAGGTTATACCGGATGCACCACGCACCGCCGAGTTGAAGACCAAGCTGGAAGCGTTCCTGCAGACAGCGACCAAAAGCCTGATCGATAACACGGCTGGTGTGGTGGACGGCACGCCGGACTAAACGCTGACGCAATAAAAAAGAGGCCTTGGAAAAGGCCTCTTTTTTTTGCCGATTAAATCGTCATATCTTGCCGAGTAACAACAGAATAAGTATCACCACCAACACCACGCCGATGATACCGGACGGGCCATAACCCCAACTTCTGGAGTGCGGGAAGACCGGCAGACCACCGATCAGTAACAAAATCAGAATGATGAGTAGAATTGTGCCCATGTCTGTTTCCTTGCTGTAAGAGTTCAGGAATGACTTTGCCGTTATCAGTCAGCGGGAATGCCATTAATTCGAGCCGCTTAAAACTTCCGACCATGGCGCTTGAAAGAAAATTCCAAGTTTTTTTGCTGTTTTTCGAAACAAAGCCAATTCCAATTCTTTTTAGTTAGTTGATGCAGCCCTTCCGACGGTTTGCTCATGCCATTCAGCAATCTGATGGAGCGTGGGTCGCGCAATATCCTTCGCTACACTCGACGCATCTTCCCCGGAACAACAAGGCTGTTTGCTATGCAAAATCGCATGATGATCACTGGTGCAGGCTCTGGCCTGGGTCGCGAAATCGCGCTGCGCTGGGCGCGTGAAGGCTGGCAGCTGGCCTTGTCGGACGTCAGTGAGCCCGGCCTGCAGGAAACCCTGAAACAGGTACGCGAAGCGGGCGGCGACGGTTTCATCCAGCGTTGCGATGTCCGCGATTACAGCCAGCTGACCGCGTTCGCCCAGGCTTGCGAAGAGAAACTCGGTGGCATCGATGTCATTGTCAACAACGCAGGCGTGGCGTCGGGTGGGTTCTTCAGCGAACTGTCCCTCGAGGACTGGGACTGGCAGATCGCGATAAACCTCATGGGTGTGGTAAAGGGCTGCAAGGCATTCCTGCCACTGCTGGAAAAAAGCAAAGGCAAGATCATCAACATCGCGTCGATGGCAGCGTTGATGCAAGGCCCGGCCATGAGCAACTACAACGTGGCGAAGGCGGGTGTGGTGGCATTGTCCGAGAGTCTGCTGATCGAACTGGCTCAACAGGAAGTCGGCGTGCACGTGGTATGTCCGTCATTCTTCCAGACCAACTTGCTGGACTCTTTCCGTGGTCCGACCCCGGCCATGAAAGCCCAGGTTGGCAAGTTGCTGGAAAGTTCGCCGATCAGCGCCGCTGACATCGCCGACTACATCTATCAGCAAGTCGGTGCCGGCGAATTCATGATTCTGCCCCACGAGCAGGGTCGTATGGCCTGGGCACTGAAGCAGAAGAACCCGCAATTGCTCTACAACGAAATGACGCTGATGGCTGACAAGATGCGCGCCAAGGCCAAGCAAACCGCAGGCTGAACTTGCCGGCGAGCGATGGCATCGTTAGGGTGGCCGCCATCGGCCACTCTCATGAGACGTTCGCATGCTCAACTATCTGTGGTTCTTCCTGGCCGCGCTGTTCGAAATCGCCGGTTGCTTCGCCTTCTGGATGTGGTTGCGCCAGGGTAAAAGCGTCTGGTGGATCGTGCCGGCGCTGCTCAGCCTGACGTTGTTCGCCCTGTTGCTGACCCGCATTGAATCGACCTATGCCGGTCGTGCCTATGCCGCCTACGGTGGCATCTACATCATCGCCTCGATCGGCTGGCTGGCGGTGGTTGAACGGATTCGTCCGCTGGGCTCGGACTGGCTCGGGGTGGCGTTATGCGTGATTGGCGCCAGCATCATCCTGTTCGGCCCGCGATTTTCCGCCTCCTGAAACGGGCCTTGCTTTGCGCTGCACTGTAAGACGTTTCCGTCAGTGTGTTGGCCGCTGGCTGTAGGTTCAGTCTGGATTGCCGCTACTGCCTTGAAGGCCAAGCCTGCGCCGGGCATCTTCAAGGTTCGGTAAACCTGAAAGGACCAAGGCCATGCTTGTACTCAGCCGCGTAGTGGGCGAATTGATTTCCATCGGCGACAACATTTCCATACGCGTCGTCGCCGTCAACGGCAATAACGTGCGTTTCGGTGTCGAAGCGCCGAGAGAGGTCAATGTGCATCGCTCGGAGGTTTACGAGCGCATCAAGCGCAAGCTGCCCAAACAGAAAAAATCAGTCGAATAGATGTTTGGGCACGTCGTGCTTGAGCATGAGCTGGCATTGCTCGCTTTCCGGGTCGAAGACGATCAGCGCCTGGCCCTTGGTCAATGCCTGGCGGACCCGCAATACGCGGGTCTCCAGGGGCGTGTCATCACCATTGTCGGTGCCGTCACGGGTCACGAAATCCTCGATCAGGCGGGTGAGGGTGTCGACTTCAAGTTGGTCGTGGGGGATCAGCATAGGCACCTCGGATCAATCAATGGCGCGATGCTACGGCGGTTGGCAACACATCACCAGCAGGAGCTGCTGCAGGATCGCTAATTGTCGTTGCGCTGTCCCACCAGGCTGTCCACTGACGGCACCCGCGTATCGCTTTCCATCTGGGTGTCGTGCTCGATCTGATGACTGAAGCGGTCAAGTGACCCCGTGGCGGGTTGGGCATCGGTGGCGAAGACCGGTGGGCTGAGGATGTAGGCACCGAGCAGGCGACTCAGGGCCGCAAGGCTGTCGATGTGGGTGCGTTCGTAGCCATGGGTCGCGTCGCAGCCGAAGGCGAGCAGGGCGGTGCGGATGTCATGCCCCGCGGTGACTGCCGAGTGCGCATCGCTGAAGTAATAGCGGAACAGGTCACGGCGTACGGGCAAGTCGTTATCGCTGGCCAGGCGCAGCAGATGTCGTGACAAATGGTAGTCGTAAGGTCCGCCCGAATCCTGCATCGCGATGCTCACGGTGTGTTCGCTGGAGTGCTGGCCCGGGGCGACCGGTGCGATGTCGATGCCGACAAATTCGCTGACGTCCCACGGCAATGCCGCCGCCGCGCCGCTGCCGGTCTCTTCGGTGATGGTGAACAGCGGATGACAGTCGATCAGCAATTCTTCACCGCTGTCGACGATGGCTTTCAACGCCGCCAGCAGCGCCGCTACCCCGGCCTTGTCATCGAGGTGGCGGGCGCTGATGTGACCGCTTTCGGTGAATTCCGGCAATGGGTCGAAGGCGACGAAATCGCCGACGCTGATGCCCAGCGAATCACAATCGGCACGCGTCGCGCAGTAGGCGTCGAGGCGCAGTTCGACGTGATCCCAACTGATCGGCATTTCATCCACGGCCGTATTGAAGGCGTGCCCGGATGCCATCAAGGGCAACACGCTACCGCGAATCACGCCGTTGTCGGTGAACAGGCTGACCCGGCTGCCTTCGGCAAAACGGCTGGACCAGCACCCGACCGGGGCCAGGGTCAGGCGACCGTTATCCTTGATGGCCCGTACCGCCGCGCCGATGGTGTCCAGGTGCGCGGATACGGCGCGGTCGGGGCTGTTTTTCTTGCCCTTGAGGGTCGCGCGGATGGTGCCGCGTCGAGTCATTTCGAAGGGAATGCCCAGCTCTTCCAGGCGTTCGGCGACGTAGCGCACGATGGTGTCGGTGAACCCGGTGGGGCTGGGAATGGCGAGCATTTCCAGCAGGACTTTTTGCAGGTACGTCAGGTCGGGTTCTGGGTATTTGATGGTCATGGAAACTCCTGATGGGGTGAGCACTGATCATTCCCACGCTCTGCGTGGGAATGCCTCAACGGACGCTCTGCGTTCGGCTCTTCGGGACGCAGAGCGTCCCGGGCTGCATTCCCACGCAGAGCGTGGGATCGATCATGAACGAGGTCTAGACTGCCGGCTGACTATGCGGAAACAACAAATCCACAAAGCGCTCGGCCGTCGGTTGCGGCTCATGGTTGGCCAGCCCGGCGCGTTCATTGGCTTCGATAAATACGTAGTCAGGCTGATCGGCGGCGGTCACCAGCAGATCCAGGCCGACCACCGGAATATCCAGCGCCCGGGCGGCTCGTACGGCAGCGTCCACCAGGGTCGGGTGCAGAATCGCGGTGACGTCCTCGAGAATGCCGCCGGTGTGCAGATTTGCCGTACGCCGCACGAACAGATGTTCGCCCGCCGGCAGGATGTTGCTGTAGTCGTAACCGGCAGCATTCAACGTGCGTTGGGTTTCCTGGTCGAGGGGGATTTTGCTTTCGCCGTCGGTAGCCGCTTGACGGCGTCGGCTCTGGGCTTCGATCAATTCGCCGATGGAATGTTGTCCATCGCCCACCACTTCCGCCGGTCTGCGAATGGCCGCCGCCACCACTTCAAAGCCGATCACCAGGATGCGCAGATCAAGACCCTCATGGAAGCTTTCCAACAACACACGATTGTCGAACTGGCGCGCTGACTCGATGGCTTGCTGGACGTCCTCGATGCTCTGCAAATCCACCGCCACGCCCTGGCCCTGTTCGCCGTCCAACGGCTTGACCACCACTCGATGGTGTTCGTCGAGGAACGCCAGGTTGTCATCGGCATTGCCCGCCAGTTGCTGAGCCGGCAAGTTCAAGCCGGCAGCCTTGAGCACTTTGTGAGTCAGGCTTTTGTCCTGGCACAGGCTCATGCTGATGGCACTGGTCAGGTCGCTGAGCGATTCCCGGCAGCGAACCCGACGCCCGCCGTGGCTGAGGGTGAACATCCCGGCATCGGCGTCATCCACTTGCACATCGATGCCGCGGCGATGCGCTTCCTCGACAATGATCCGCGCATACGGATTGAAGGCCACCTCTGGCCCCGGCCCGAGAAACAGCGGCTGGTTGATGCCGTTCTTGCGCTTGATGGCGAAGGTCGACAGGTTGCGAAAACCGAGCTTGGCGTAGAGGCTTTTCGCCTGGCGATTGTCGTGCAATACCGACAAATCGAGATAACTCAGCCCACGGCTCATGAAGTGTTCGATCAAATGCCGCACCAGCACCTCACCGACGCCAGGCCGCGAACAGCGCGGATCGACCGCCAGGCACCAAAGGCTGCTGCCGTTTTCCGGATCGTTGAAAGCCGTGTGATGATTGAGCCCCATCACGCTGCCGATCACCGCGCCGCTGTCGTCATCTTCAGCCAGCCAATACACCGGCCCGCCGTCATGCCGTGGGGTCAGCAAGGTCGGATCGACGGGCAACATGCCGCGTGACTGATACAGCTGATTGATCGCATTCCAGTCGGCTTCGGTCTGCGCACGGCGGATGCGAAAACCGCGAAACACCCGGGTGGCCTGACGGTAGTCACTGAACCACAGGCGCAAGGTGTCGGACGGGTCGAGGAACAACTGGGTCGGTTCCAACCCCAATATTTGCTGGGGGGCGGCAACGTACAGGGCAATGTCGCGCTCGCCGGGCTGTTCGTTGAGCAGTTCTTTGGCGAGGCTGGCCGGATCGGCAAAGGTATGGCCGATCAACAGGCGACCCCAGCCGCAATGCACGGCAATCGGCTCGCCGCCCAGTGCGCTGCCGTCTTCGGCCAGGCGCGCCTGCAAGCGTTCGTAGGAGGGCGCCTGACCGCGTAACAAGCGTTGGCTGAAAGCCGTGGCGTGAGGTTTCATCGATCAGATTCCTTGTTCACTGAGCCACAGGTTCAGGGCCGCCAGTTGCCACAGTTTGGAGCCGCGCAGCGGGGTCAGTTGCCCTTGCGGGTCGGTCAGCAGGCGGTCGAGCATGGCCGGGTTGAACAGGCCGCGATCCTGGCTGGGATCGAGCAACAGTTCGCGCACCCATTCCAGCGTGTCACCTTGCAAATGCTTGAGACCCGGCACCGGGAAGTAGCCTTTCTTGCGGTCGATCACTTCACTGGGGATCACCAACCGCGCGGCTTCCTTGAGCACCTGTTTGCCACCGTCCGGCAGTTTGAATTTGCCCGGTACGCGAGCCGACAACTCCACCAGGCGATAGTCGAGAAACGGCGTACGCGCTTCCAGACCCCAGGCCATGGTCATGTTGTCGACGCGCTTGACCGGGTCGTCCACCAGCATCACCGTGCTGTCCAGACGCAGGGCTTTGTCGACGGCCGCGTCGGCGCCAGGTTGTGCGAAATGTTGCTTCACGAAGTCGCCGGCAGCGTCGTTCGCCGTCAGCCATTTCGGCTGCACGGTGGCGGCGTAGTCGTCGTAACTGCGATCGAAAAACGCCTCGCGATAAGCGGCGTATGGATCGCTGGCGCCATCCACCTGTGGATACCAGTGATAACCGGCGAACAGTTCGTCGGCGCCCTGGCCGCTTTGCACCACTTTGCAATGCTTGGCCACTTCCCGGGACAGCAGGTAGAAGGCGATGCAATCGTGGCTGACCATCGGCTCGCTCATCGCGCGGAACGCGGCGGGCAGTTGCTCGATGATCTCTTTTTCGTCGATGCGCAGTTGATGATGCTGGGTGCCGTAGTGCTTGGCGATCAGGTCCGAATACTGGAATTCGTCACCGCGTTCGCCTCCGGCATCCTGGAAACCGATGGAAAACGTCGACAGGTTTTCTACCCCGACTTCACGCAACAAGCCCACTAGCATGCTCGAGTCGACTCCACCCGAAAGCAGCACGCCAACATCCACCGCTGCCCGTTGGCGAATCGCTACCGCCTCGCGGGTGCTGTCGAGCACGCGATCGCGCCAGTCTTCGAGTGTCAGACTCATCTCATCGGCGTGTGGGCCGTAGGGCAAGGTCCACCAGGTTTTCTGCTCGGTGCTGCCATCGGGTTCGATGCGCATCCAGCTGGCCGGTGGCAGTTTTTCGATGCCAGCCAGCAACGTGCGCGGCGCCGGGACCACCGCATGGAAATTCAAGTAATGATTGAGCGCCACCGGGTCAAGGATCGGGTTGATGTCGCCCCCCTTGAGCAGCGCCGGCAATGCCGAGGCAAAGCGCAGGCGCTGGCCGGTGCGCGACAGATACAACGGTTTCACGCCAAGGCGATCGCGGGCAATGAACAGGCGTTGCGCATCGCGCTCCCAGATGGCAAAGGCAAACATGCCGTTGAGTTTCGGCAGCAGAGCCTCACCCCAGGCGTGGAAGCCCTTGAGCAGCACTTCGGTGTCGCCACCGGAATAGAAGGCATAACCAAGGCCTTCCAGCTCCGCACGCAATTCCGGGTAGTTGTAGATGGCGCCGTTGAAGGCCAGGGACAAGCCCAGTTGGTTGTCGATCATCGGCTGCGCAGAGCCGTCCGACAGGTCCATGATTTTCAGGCGTCTGTGGCCCAGGGCAATCGGCCCTTGGCTATGGAAACCCCAGGCATCAGGACCGCGTGGTGCCAGGTGATGGGTGATTCGCTCTACGGCTGCAAGGTCTGCAGGTTGATTGTCAAAACGTAACTCGCCAGCTAATCCGCACATAAATTCCTTACCGGTTTTTCCGTTGGGGAGGGTGAAACGCTACCGCGCCAAAACAGCGGGTACTCAGAAACTGACCCGCTCGGATTTCAGTAGTTTTAGATCGATACGTTATAAGTGGCGGCTGTCGGACGAATGGCTCCTACCTGAAACGGCTTGTGCCAGGGGCAGTAGATATTGCTACGAAGCATAGGAATACTTGCTCGGACGCCACGGGATCAGCCCTGATATTCGAATTATCATTTGCCCGTTGAGCGCCGTAGGCTGAACGCATCTGAATGCAATAAGGACATTGCACATGCTGCCAACACTCCCGAAAACAAACCCTCCTGCCGTGACATTTACCCCGGCGCATCGGCTGGACGCACTGGTGGAACACACCGCTGACCTGGACAAGGCCGAGGTCTTGCAAAGGTCCATTCCGGACTGGCTGGCCAACGCCGACCTGGCCCAGGCGCAAGCGCTGAAAACAGCCTTTGAGCAGGCCCATGTTTGCCACACCCGGGCGCGCGAGGCGCTCGACAGGCTGAAGCCGCTGGATGTGTTCTGCATGGAACAATTGACCGACTTGCTCAAAGCCAAGTGGACAGTCGAGTTCGATGTCGAGCGCGATACGCTGGAGGTCAGCACCACTTCGATTACTTCGACAAGCATGTTCCCCGTCGATTGGACTGGTACCGTCACCACCCAATCCCGCAGCCTGCTCCACGCCGCCATGGAGAACTTCACCCTCGGCGAAGCTGGCACGAATGGATTTTCCAAAGAATCGTTGATTCGCATCAATGGCAAGCCTCAGACAGCAACAGTCATCACCCCTGCGCACTTCGCCACGTTGTGCCGCGAACTGGACCTCGGTGGCCGTTACCAGCAACACATTGACCAAGCATTGGCGCTTCCCCCCAGAACCCTGGGTGGCAGTGCGGCCAACTCAGCGGCTTCGGCTGCTGACATTCGGCGCCTGAAATTGCTCGATATGCAGGTCGCCGTGCACATCGCCTACATGAAAAAGGACATCAGCGCCGCAGCTCATGCCCTCCTGAACAGCGTGATCACGCAAGATGTTCCGGTGGCAAGCATCCGAAACGCGCTGTTCGATGGCGTACCGGTGATGTGGCAGGGCTTGATGATTCATGACGTTTGCATCTCGGGTGCGCTGGTGTTCAGCAATCAGTCGATCGATACCCACGCACAGGCGAAATGCATCGTCTACATGCCGAACGAGCCCCGTCGACCGCTGTATGAATACGCCTCGCTGGACGAGTTCAAGGTTTACCTGACACTCAAGTTGCAAACCAAAAGCTACCGAGCGGTGTTCGCCAGGCAATACCTTTGCGGTCACGATAAGACGAAGTTCTTTACCGCTTTTGACAAGGACAAGGCATTAGGTCCTTTGGCGGCCACGCCAGCGACCTGTCCTTCGGATTTTCTCTTCAGTGCTTTCATCGAAAAGACCCAGCAGGATGCGCAAGTGTTGGCGGTGCCGACAGAATCGGTCGATGAACAACAACGGGAGAAAACACGTAAAACGCTGATGGAGGCGAGCCTGGTCCTGCTCAACGCAGCGTCGTTCTTCGTTCCTGTACTCGGGGAGTTGATGGCCGCGGCGGCCATCGTCGACATTGCCGGCGAGGTGTATGAAGGGGTGCAGGACTGGACGCACGGTCAGCGCACCGAGGCCTTGTCGCATTTACTCAACGTCGTGGAAAACGTCGCGCAGATGGCCGCGTTTGTGGTGGGCGGCAAGGTGGTGACGTCTGCATTCAGTCGAATCGTAGGCGAACAGGCGACCTTTTTCGACGGTTTTGAGGCGGTAACCGGTCGTCATGGCGAACCAAGGTTATGGAAACCCGACCTGAAGGCCTACAAACAGGCAACGCCACCGGCAGCGACACTGCGACCTGATTCGAACGGCCTCTACAAGGACGGCCAGCGCACGTTGATCCTCATGGATGGGGCGCCGTATCGCGTCTCGCAAGATCCTGCGACGAAAGCGTGGCGCGTCGACCATCCCGTGCGCCAGGATGCTTTTCAGCTCACTCTCGTACGTCACGTCGAAGGAGGCTGGCGCCATATCCATGAACACGTATACGAATGGCCAAGCGGTTATGCGCTCAAACGGCTCAGCCCTGGCCAGACCGGGCTGAGCCACAGCGACATCGTGAGCATTGGCGCCATCACCGACCTGTCACCGGCGCTTGTGCACCAATTGCACGAAGCAAACCTGCCCTTGCCGGCACGGATCAAGGACTGCATCGAGCGGTTCAAATTGAATCAGGGTATCAATCTGCTGATCAGGCGAATGGAGCGTGGAGAATTCTCCGGCACAGCCCATTTGCAGGAACAACTGCATACGTTGCCGACATTGCCCGGTTGGCCCAAGGAACGATTCATCGAGGTCGTCGACGATAAACAGCAGTTCGTCTCGCGCCACCCGCAATCGGCGACGGTTGATGAGGCCAACCGCGTGCCTGTCAGCGAGTCCGAGCTGAAGTCAGGAAAGTTGCTGGAGACCGTGATCAACAGCCTGTCTTCCAAGGAAGTCGAAGGCATCATCGGTGCCACGACAGAGTCCAAACCCGCGCTGCTGGCGCAAAAAATCGGCACGGCGCTGAAAGGCAATCGCCGGCCCCTGATGGAGCAGCTGTATAAAACCTACGATGGCATTGCCACTGACGACGTTGCAACGTTGTGCGACCAGGTTACCGACCTTCCGGTGCGCGTGGCCGAGGAGCTGTTGAGCAATGCCTCTGGCAGAGACCGTAGCCTTCTTCGTGAGCGCAGGATCCTGGGGCTGGATCTGGCGCAACAGGTCAGTGAGGCACAGTTTTCGATCAGGCAGGATCGTGCCCTCACCGGGTTTCGCCTGCCGTCTCTGGCCAATGACGATACCGACAACCTGGCGCTCAGGTTCATGGATCGACTGCAAGGCTGGGACGACGGGTTTCGCCTGGAAGTACGCCAGGGATCAAGCACCGGCACCTTGCTCGACAGCGTTGGCCAGGCCACTGCACCCGCGAAGGGCGTGATCGTCAAGACGGCTTCGGGCTATCAAGTCAGCCAAGGCACTGGCACCACGCTCACTACACGTAGCAGCGAGCGCCTGCTCGATTCGATTTATCGCGCATTGCCGCAAACCCAGCGCACCCGCATGGGCTTGTCCGGGATCGAGGCGCAGGATGTTTCACGGTTGCAGACCCGTCTGTTGGTGGCAACATCACGGGATCCGCTACGCACCGCACGGATGCTGCGCAATGAACGCACAGAGCTGGCGCAACATTTTTCCAGCTGCGTACAGGCTGACCCGCCTGCGGCAAACGTCTATGCACAAGCCTTGATTCGCAAAGTCAGAAAGCTCTATCCGTATTTCAGCGATGCCCAGGTTTCGTCTTTTCTCGACGCGGCGGGCAGCACCCAGGCGTTGCGGGTAAACCGCATCAAGGTGCTCGAGCAGCAGCTCAAGCAACTGCGCGAGGTCCTGCGCAACTGGTGCGCCGATGACGAACAAATGAAGAAGTTGCCCGGGCAACTCAACGACCTGCGAGTCAGTCGTCGTCAGGTGGCCGATGCCATCGAAAACTGCTGGCGCCGGGTCGCGCCGCCGAGATGGCCGCAGGATCAGCCCTACACAGCGCTCAATCTTCAGCGCAACCCGGTCGGCCAGATGCCGACGCTGACCGAACAGGACGTTGCGCATGTACGCAGCCTCGCTATCACGGACATGGAAGCAGGCGATGAGTTGGCCTATTTCCTGAGGCCGTTCAAAGGGTTGGTCACCCTGGAGCTGGACCGCAATCGGCTGACGCGGTTGCCTGAAATACTGTCGCATATGCCCGACCTTCAGCATTTGAGCCTGAACGGCAATCAAGTGGCGCTGACGGAGCACACGTTGCGCAAACTGGCCGACATGCGCACGTTGCGCACGCTTTCGCTCAGCGGCAACCGTCTGGGAGCCACGCTGGATGTCAGCCAAATGGCCAACCTGCAGGCCTTGATTCTCAGCGACACACACGCCACCGAACTGCCTGCGGGATTTGACCGCTTGCCGTACCTCAACAGAGTCGACTTGCGCGGTAACCAGATTCGAGAGATGCCGGACTGGCTCTTTGATGTGCCGCAACGCTTCGCCCAATTCATCAACCTGCGATACAACCCCTTGTCCGCAGCCAGTCGCGCGAAACTGCAGTCTTACCGTGACAGGACCGGTATCGGCATGGGGTTCATGGCGGACGATGCCAAGGTGACCAGTGAACAGGTCGCCAGGGACTTCTGGATGCCCGATTCACGGGAAGCTGATTACACCCGGCGCAACCGCACATGGCTGGCGCTGAAGAATGAGCCTGCGTCGCCGGGACTCTTCCAGTTGCTGGCCGAGGTGGGGAACTCGGCGGACAGCCGTTTTGTGCATGAAGACATGACTCGTCGGGTATGGAACGTCATTGACGCGACAGCCGCTGATTCGGCGTTGCGCGAGCGGTTGTTGGCGCTGGCGGTGAAGGCCAACTGTACGGATTCCGCGGCATTGATTTTCAGTCACCTTGAAGTGGCGGTCGAAATCGACAAGGTGGTGAAGGCGTCTGCCAATGCTCACGATGAAGCCGCTCGACTGTTGAGCCTTGGGCGAGCTTTGTTCTGCCAGGACACCCTAGCCGGGATTGCCGAGGAACATGCGCGGGCCAACCCCAGGCTTGATCCCGTGGAAGTGGAATTGGCCTACCGAACCGGTTTGGCCGAGCGGCTGGAGCTGGTCGGCCAACCTCGGCATATGCGTTACGCATCGCTCAGCGGTGTGACGCAGGCAAACCTGGACACTGCTTACGCCCGAGTGACCACGGCATTATTGTCACCGGCGTTGCTGCGGGATCTGAGCACGCGTTCATTCTGGGTCGACTTCTTGCGTAAGCATCACGCTCAACGTTTGAATCGCCTCGCCGCACCCTTTCACGTGCGAATGCAGGCGGCCTTCGAAGGCGAGGCGACGCTGGGCACGCGCTATCGCGCCCATGTCGATGGCATCATGGATCAGTTGCAGCAGGCCGAGACCACGTTGCTGGAGGAACTGACCACGCAGGCGCTGGCGGCGGACGAGACGAAAACCTGTTTTATCCTCGATTGAGCGTCTCAGGCCTTGCCGCGAATCAATCGGCGCAAGGCAAAACGGTTCGGGTGGCAGGCTTCGGCCACCGCCCTGGGTAGAGGCAGCGGTTCGTTATCCAGCCAGGCGGCGAGCAATTCGCCGGACAGCGGCGCGGTGATCAAACCACGTGAGCCGTGACCGCTGTTGACGTACAAGCCGTCGAGCCATGGGCATTCGATGTCCGGCACTTGCCGGGCATCCTTGGCGAGTGCCGCATAGGCCTGGGCGAAAGCCTGACTGTCGGCCAACGGGCCGACAATCGGCAGGTAGTCGGGGCTGGTGCAGCGAAACGCCGCCCGACCCTGGAGGCTTTCCGGGGCAAGCGTGTCGGCTTCCAGTCGCGTGACCAGATCGTGGGAAATCTCTTCGAGCATGGCCAGGTTGCCCTGGTGTTCGGCGATGGTCGGAGTCAGGTCGTCGCTCTTGAAATCGAAACTGGCGCCGAGGGTATGTTCGCCATGGCGCGCGGGGGCGACATAGCCTTCGGCACATACCACCGTGCTCAAGGCCTGGCTTTGCGGGGTTTGCGCCAGGCGGGTGATTTGCCCGCGAATGCGTTTGAGCGGCAATTCTGCGCTTTCGGCGAAGCGTTGAATCTCGGCGGCACCGGCCAGCACGACCACGGGGGCGCTGGCGAGCAATCGCTCGCCGTCCCACGCTTGCCACTGGCCGTCGACCTTGCGCAGTTGCACGGCATCGTGGTGTGTCAGTATTTGAATGTTGTGCTGTGCAACCTGCGATTGGCACAGCGCCGGAGGATGCACCCAGCCACCTTCGGGAAAGTACATGCCGCCGTGCGCCAGACCGATCCCCGCCAGCGCCTGGGCCTGGGGCTGATCGATCAGGTGCAGCAGGTCTGCGGGAAACGCCTCGGCCAATTGCGCCTGTCGTTCGGCTTCCCTGGCATTGAACGCCAGTTGCAGCACGCCGCAATCGTCCCAGTCAGTGCCACGTTGCAAGTGCTCCAGCAGTCGTCGGGTGTAGCCGAAACCGCTGACGATCATTTGCGACAGCGCGGTGCCGTGCGCCGATAACTTCAGGTAAAGCACACCCTGTGGATTGCCGGAGGCCTCCTGGGCAATGTCGGCGTGGCGCTCCAGCACGCTCACTTGCCAGCCTCGCGCTGCAAGACTGGCGGCGCTGGCGCAACCGGCCAGCCCGGCGCCGATCACCAGTGCCCGGCGTTCACCCGTCAGCGGTGCAGGGCGGGCAAACCAGGGTTTGGCCGGGATTGGCGCAGCAACCTCCTGCGGCCACCCGAGGAATTCTCCACGCAGGATTTCCCATTTATGGCCGATGCCCGGCGTGCGTTTCATCTTGAAGCCCGCGGCGTTCAGCAGTCGCCGAACCCAACCGGTACTGGTGAAGGTACTGATGGTCGAGCCGGGAGCAGCCAGTCGTGCCAGTTCGACGAACAGTTCGGCGGTCCACATGTCAGGGTTTTTCGCCGGGGCAAAACCGTCGAGAAACCAGGCGTCGATTGGCCCGTCCAGTTGCGGCAGTTGCTCCAGTGCATCGCCGATCAGCAAGGTCAGCGTGACCCGGCCGTTGGCCAGTGTCAGGCGCTGAAAGCCTTGATGGATGGCCACGTACTGCGCCAGCAGTTGATCGGCAAATACCTTGAGCTGCGGCCACAGTGCCAGGGCGCGTTGCAGGTCGGCGAGGCTCAATGGATATTTTTCGACGCTGACAAAATGCAGCCGCGCATCGGGCGCCGCATGTTGCTCGAACACCTGCCAGGCACAGAGAAAATTCAGCCCGGTACCAAACCCCGTTTCGCCAATCACCAACCGGCCACCGGGTGGCAACGCGGCAAAACGTTCTGCCAGACGATTCTGTTCGATGAACACGTAGCGGGTTTCGTCCAGCCCCGACTGATCGGAGAAATACACATCGTCGAACACACGCGAATACGGACGACCTTGATCATCCCAGTCGAGCTGGGCGTGGGGCAATACAGGTTTCATGGCAGGCTCGGCAACGGCAAGGTGGCCATTCTAGCCGATCACGGGCGTGGCGCTTGATCCGCCTTTGTGGCGAGGGAGCTTGCTACGCCTTTGTGGCGAGGGAGCTTGCTCCCGCTCGGGTGCGAAGCAGCCGCCAATGTTTTTGGCGGCTGCTTCGCTGTCCAGCGCAAGCAAGCTCCCTCGCCACAGGTTTCTCGCGGCTGCGAAAATTGGATTTGTCTCACGCAAGAGAGGTCCATCCGCTAGTCTTGCTCAAATCTGCAAGGGAGCCGTTCATGTTCGAATCCGCTGAAATCGACCACGCCATCGACAAAGAAACCTACGACGCCGAAGTGCCGGCGCTGCGCGAAGCCTTGCTCGAAGCGCAATTCGAGCTTCAGCAGCAAAAACGTTTTCCGGTGATCATCCTGATCAACGGCATCGAAGGCGCCGGTAAGGGCGAGACGGTCAAATTGCTCAACGAGTGGATGGACCCGCGCTTGATCGAGGTCCGCACGTTCGATCAGCAAACCGATGAAGAACTGGCACGGCCCCCGGCGTGGCGCTATTGGCGGATGCTGCCGGCCAAGGGGCGCATGGGGGTTTTCTTCGGCAATTGGTACAGCCAGATGCTGCAGGGCAGGGTACATGGCGAGTTCAAGGACCCGCGCCTGGATCAAGCCATCAATGGCGCCGAGCGCCTGGAAAAGATGCTCTGCGATGAAGGCGCAGTGATCGTCAAATTCTGGTTCCACCTCTCCAAGAAACAGATGAAGGCGCGCCTCAAGGCGTTGGCCGACGATCCCTTGCACAGTTGGCGCATCAGCCCACTGGACTGGCAGCAATCGCAGACCTACGACCGTTTCGTCAAGTTCGGTGAGCGTGTCCTGCGTCGCACCAGCCGTGACTATGCGCCGTGGCACGTCATCGCTGGTATGGATGCACGCTATCGCAGCCTGGTAGTGGGCAAGATTCTGCTCGAAAGCCTGCGAGGTGCCTTGCAGCGGCCGCAGATCCATCCGGACAAAGTCAGCGCTGCGCCGGTGTTGCCCAGTGTCGATCAAGTCAACCTGCTCGACAGCCTGGACCTGACCCTGCACCTGGAAAAAGATGATTACGAGGAACAGTTGGTGACCGAGCAGGCGCGGCTTTCCGGGTTGATGCGGGACAAACGCATGCGCCGGCACGCCCTGGTCGCGGTGTTCGAAGGCAACGACGCAGCGGGCAAGGGCGGGGCGATCAGGCGAGTGGCGGCGGCGCTCGATCCACGTCAATACAACATCGTGCCGATTGCCGCGCCCACTGAAGAAGAGCGTGCACAGCCATACCTGTGGCGCTTCTGGCGACACCTGCCGGCACGGGGCAAATTCACCGTGTTCGACCGCTCATGGTATGGCCGGGTGCTGGTGGAACGTATCGAGGGTTTTTGCAGCCCGGCGGACTGGTTGCGCGCCTACAGTGAAATCAACGATTTCGAAGAACAGATTGGCGATGCCGGGGTGGTCGTCGTCAAGTTCTGGCTGGCCATCGACAAACAGACTCAAATGGAACGCTTTCAGGAGCGCGAAGAAATTCCTTTCAAGCGTTTCAAGATCACCGAGGATGACTGGCGCAATCGGGAAAAGTGGGACGACTATCGCGCCGCTGTCGGCGACATGGTCGACCGCACCAGCACCGAAATCTCGCCGTGGACGTTGATTGAAGCCAACGACAAGCGCTGGGCACGGGTCAAGGTGTTGCGCACGATCAATCAGGCACTGGAAGACGCGTTCAGGAAATCCGATAAACACGCCAGGAAGACCAACAAGGGCAAGAAGTGAGGCGATGGTTGCGCATACGCGGGGTGAATGATTGTCGCGGTTGGTAATTGGGTGGGCTTATGCTCGGGCCACTCTCAACCGACAACAACAATGAGGTAATGCCATGCGTGAAGTGGTGATCGTCGACAGCGTGCGGACCGGCCTGGCCAAATCCTTTCGCGGCAAGTTCAACCAGACCCGTCCGGACGACATGGCAGCGCACTGCGTCAATGCCTTGCTGGCACGCACCGGCATCGACCCGGCCAGCGTCGAGGATTGCATCGTCGGCGCCGGCTCCAATGAAGGCGCCCAGGGTTACAACATCGGGCGCAACGTCGCGGTGTTGTCGCGTCTGGGCATCGGTACCGCCGGCATGACCTTGAATCGCTTCTGCTCGTCAGGCTTGCAGGCGATTGCCATCGCTGCCAACCAGATCGCTTCCGGTTGCAGCGACATCATCGTCGCCGGTGGGGTCGAGTCGATCAGCCTGACCATGAAAAGCGTCAACACCGATAACCTGATCAACCCGCTGCTCAAGGAACAGGTGCCGGGTATTTATTTCCCGATGGGCCAGACCGCCGAAATCGTCGCCCGCCGCTACAACGTCAGCCGTGAAGAGCAGGATCTGTACGCCCTGCAAAGTCAGCAACGCACCGCCCAGGCACAGGCTGCCGGGTTGTTCGATGATGAAATCGTGCCGATGGCGGTGAAGTATCGCGTTGAAGACAAAGCCACCGGGCAGGTGCAGATTCTCGACGGTGTCGTCGACCGCGATGACTGCAACCGTCCCGACACTACGCTGCAAAGCCTGGCCGGATTGAATCCGGTTTTCGCTGAAGATGGTTCGGTGACGGCGGGCAACTCGTCGCAATTGTCGGACGGCGCGTCCATGACGTTGGTGATGAGCCTGGAGAAAGCCCTGGCGCTTGGCTTGAAGCCAAAAGCGTTTTTCCGAGGATTCGCCGTGGCCGGCTGCGAACCGGATGAAATGGGCATCGGCCCGGTGTTTTCGGTGCCGAAACTGCTCAAGGCCAAGGGCTTGCAGATGGCCGACATTGACCTGTGGGAACTCAACGAAGCGTTTGCCTCGCAATGCCTTTACGCGCGCAATCGGCTGGAGATCGAGAACGACAAGTACAACGTCAACGGCGGCTCAATCTCCATCGGCCACCCGTTTGGCATGACCGGTTCGCGTCAGGTCGGGCACATCGTTCGCGAGTTGCAGCGGCGCAATCTGCGTTACGGCGTGGTGACCATGTGCGTGGGTGGCGGGATGGGGGCGACCGGGTTGTTTGAGGCGGTTCGGTAAACGCCTCGGATTTTGTCATGACTGTTAAATAGCTATCGCCAGCAGGCTAGCTCCCACAGGATCTGATGGGCGACACAGATCCTGTGGGAGCTAGCCTGCTGGCGATGAAGGCGACTCGGTTTATCCATTCGTCGCCATATTTTTCATCCGCTCTATATAAGCATGAATCTCCCGCGCAGCCGCCTCGACATTGGCAAATGGCCCCTCGAGGGTGTTTTCCCGGGTGCTGAAATACAACTCCCCATTCACTCGACATAACCGATCACTGCGAAAGTGCAGGCCGGGAGCGTTGTCCTGGGCGCGCATGCCATACATGGCGAATCTCCTGAAAGTGTCCTGTGGATCCAATCAGCTTATGCAAGAACCACTTGCGGCGCCTATCGATCCGATCAGCGGCAGTTCGTCAATCAAGCGTTGCGACCTGCACAGTTTCATTCGCGGCCAGACGCCAACTGTGCCTGTGTACTGCGCGCCGGTGCGCCTAGAATGCCGGTTACTTGTCATCGGGTTTCGGGGTTTGCATGCACATTTCATCGGGTCGCTGGGTCTACGGTTTGTTTCTGGCCCTGCTGACTGCGTTGCTGTGGGGAATCCTTCCCATCAAACTCAAGCAGGTCTTGCTGGTGATGGACCCGGTGACGGTCACCTGGTTTCGCTTGATGGTGTCCGGCAGCTGCCTGTTCCTGTATCTGGCGGCCACCAAACGCCTGCCGAGCCGCAAAGTGCTCGGGCCACGCGGCGGCTGGCTGGTGTTGATGGCGGTACTGGGGCTGGTGGGCAACTACGTGCTGTATCTGATGGGGCTCAACCTGCTCAGCCCCGGCACCGCGCAACTGGTGGTGCAGATGGGGCCGATCATGTTGTTGATCGCCAGCCTGTTTGTCTTCAAGGAGCGTTTCAGCCTGGGGCAGGGCATTGGCTTGCTCGTGCTGCTGATTGGCTTCGTGCTGTTTTTCAATCAGCGTCTCTCTGAGTTGCTCACGTCGCTGAGCGATTACACCGCCGGTGTGTTGCTGGTGCTGTTGGCGTCCACGGTCTGGACCTTTTATGCCCTGGGCCAAAAGCAATTGCTGACGGTGTGGAATTCGTTGCAGGTGATGATGGTGATCTATCTGTTTTGCGGGCTGTTGCTGACGCCGTGGGTGCATCCACTCGAAGCACTGCAATTGAGCCCGTTGCAAGGCTGGTTGCTGCTGGCATGCTGCATGAACACCCTGATTGCCTACGGCGCGTTTGCCGAAGCACTGGCGCATTGGGAAGCATCGCGGGTCAGTGCCACGCTGGCGATTACACCGTTGGTGACGTTTGCGGCGGTTGCCCTGGCCGCCTGGTGGTGGCCGGACTATGTGCATGCCGAGACCATCAATGGTCTGGGGTATGGCGGGGCGGTATTGGTCGTGCTGGGTTCGGCGCTGGTGGCGTTGGGGCCTTCGTTGATTGCCGGGCTGAAGGCGCGGAAAATGCGGATGGCGGCCGGTTAGACCGCGTTATCGTTCATCGCGGGCAAGCCACGCTCCCACAGGATCAAGGCGATCACAATATCAGTGAACGACACAAAACCCTGTGGGAGCAGGCTTGCCCGCGATGACGGACTTGCAGGCGCTACCAATCTCAGCCCTTGGCCCCGGCCTCCAGCATATTCTCCGGCCTTACCCACGCATCAAACTCTTCATCGGTCAGATACCCCAATTCCAGTGCCGCCTCGCGCAAGGTCAACCCTTCTGCGTAAGCCTTCTTGGCAATTTCCGCCGATTTGTCATAACCGATGTGCGGGTTCAGCGCCGTCACCAGCATCAAGCCTTGCTCAAGGTGTTCTGCCATTTTCTCGGCATCCGGCTCAAGGCCTGCTATGCAATGCTGCTGGAAGTTGCTGCAGCCATCGCCGAGCAAGCGGATCGATTGCAGCAGGTTGTGAATGATCACCGGTTTGAACACGTTCAATTGCAAGTGACCCTGACTCGCGGCAAATCCGATGGCAACGTCGTTGCCCAACACCTGACAGGCAAGCATCGACAGCGCTTCGCACTGGGTCGGGTTGACCTTGCCGGGCATGATCGAGCTGCCCGGCTCGTTGGCCGGTAGCTTCACTTCGGCAAAACCGGCACGCGGTCCGGAACCGAGCAGGCGCAAGTCGTTGGCGATCTTCATCAACGTCACGGCGAGGGTTTTCAGTGCCCCGGACAAGGTCGTCAGCGGCTCGTGCCCGGCCAGGGCGGCGAATTTGTTCGGTGCGGTAACGAACGGCAGGCCGGAAAGCGCCGCCAGTTCAGCAGCGATGGCTTCACCGAAACCGTGCGGTGAGTTCAGCCCGGTACCGACCGCCGTACCGCCCTGGGCCAGTTCACACACCGCCGGCAGCGCGCTGCGAATGGCCCGCTCGGCGTAATCGAGTTGCGCTATAAAAGCCGAAACTTCCTGGCCGAAGGTGATCGGTGTGGCATCCATCATGTGCGTGCGCCCGGTTTTCACCAGCTTCATGTGACGCGCTGACAGTTCAGCCAGCCCGCCCGACAGTTCACTGATCGCCGGCAGCAAATGGTGCTGCACGGCCTGCACGGTGGCGATGTGCATGGCGGTGGGGAAGCAGTCGTTGGAACTCTGGGAGCGATTGACGTGATCGTTGGGGTGCACCGGCGATTTGCCGCCGCGTGGATTGCCCGCCAGTTCGTTGGCCCGGCCCGCAATCACCTCATTGACGTTCATGTTGCTCTGGGTGCCGCTGCCGGTTTGCCACACCACCAGCGGAAACTGATCGTCATGCTGGCCGGCGAGTACCTCATCCGCCGCTTGTTCGATCAGCCGGGCGATGTCGGCGGGCAAGTCGCCGTTGCGGTCGTTGACCCGTGCCGCCGCTTTCTTGATCAGCGCCAGACCGTGCAGCACGGCCAGCGGCATCTGTTCGTTGCCAATGGCAAAGTTGACCAGCGAGCGTTGTGTCTGTGCGCCCCAGTAGGCCTCCTCCGGGACTTCAACCTGGCCAAGGCTGTCGGTTTCGATACGGCTCATCGGTCACACTCCTGTAAGTCTGATTGCGCAGTTTAGGCCGTGATCGCCGGCCGGGGTTCCATCTGTCTCGCTTGCAACCATTGAACCCCTCTAAATCAGGCGCGACAAGGCTTGGGGTTGAGTGACAGCGTTTTTTAGGCGCAGAATGGACGTCCTTGGGGTTTTACCTCGCCTGCTAGAAAAGGAAACTCGATGACTCGTCTTCGTGCCATCTGTACCGCGGTTGCATTGGTTTGTGCCAGCGGCCAGGTTTTTGCCGACACCGCCAGCCACAACGCCAGTGCCGAGGCCTTCCTGACCCTGGCGCATGCTGACAAATTGGGCACTCCGGTGTACATGCAAGTGCAGCAAATGTTTGCTCAACGCTTCCAGCAAACCAAAGCCCCGGACTCGAAAAAAGCGGTACTGGAAACCTACCAGGCCAAGGCCAACGCCGCCCTGGACCAGGCCATTGGCTGGAACAAGCTGAAGCCGGACATGGTCAAGCTCTACACCACCAACTTCACTGAGTCGGAACTCAAGGACCTGGTGGCCTTCTACAAATCGCCATTGGGCAAGAAAGTCCTGGAAAAAATGCCGCAACTGACCCAGCAATCGGCCCAGATGACCCAGGCCAAGCTGGAAAGCGCGGTACCTGTCGTCAACAAACTGCTGGCCGACATGACTGCCGAGCTGGAGCCCAAAGGCGCCGCTGCGCCAGCCAAGGCCAAGCCTTAAGCGGAGTTCTGTATGACCATGCAACAACGCATCGAATCGACGTTGGGACTGCTTCAGCCCCAGCATCTGCAGGTGCTCGATGAAAGCCACATGCACAGTCGCGGGTTACAGACGCACTTCAAGGCTGTAGTTGTCAGCCAGCAATTCGAAGGGCTGAACCGGGTCAAGCGCCACCAGAAAGTCTACGGCACGCTCGGCGAGCTGATGGGCGAGTTCCATGCGTTGGCGCTGCATACCTACACGCCTGAAGAATGGGCACAGATCGACGCGGCGCCGGCCTCGCCGACCTGTGCTGGCGGCAGCCATTGATGTGATGGGCTGAAGAACTGTGGCGAGGGAGCTTGCTCCCGCTGGACTGCGAAGCAGTCCCGGAACCTGCAACGGCGTTTTGTCTGAAAGAGTGCAGTCGCCAGCATTACGACTGCTTCGCAGCCGAGCAGGAGCAAGCTCCTTCGCCACATCGTCGTCCTAAACAGCACGGTTTTTTGTTAGAATGCCCAACGCGCCGCTCACCCGGCGCGTTTTTTTTCGCATCCGGTTCACCCCTTACGAGGGTAGCCACCTGGAGATTCATCCATGACACAACAGATTGTCGTGGCGGCACTGTATAAGTTCGTCACCCTGGAAGATTACGTCGACCTGCGCGAGCCACTGCTCAAGGCAATGGTCGACAACGGCATCAAAGGCACTCTGCTGATCGCCGAAGAAGGCATCAACGGTACCGTGTCCGGTAGCCGCGAAGGCATCGACGGGCTGATGGCCTGGCTCAAGAACGACCCGCGCATGGACGACATCGACCACAAAGAGTCGTACTGCGACGAACAGCCGTTCTACCGCACCAAAGTCAAACTCAAGAAAGAAATCGTCACCCTCGGCGTCGAAGGCGTGGACCCGAACAAAAAGGTCGGCACCTACGTTGATCCGCAGGACTGGAACGCACTGATCAGCGATCCCGAAGTGCTGCTCATCGACACGCGCAACGATTACGAAGTCTCGATCGGCACCTTCGAAGGCGCCATCGATCCGAAAACCACCAGTTTTCGCGAATTCCCCGACTACATCAAAGCCAACTTCGACCCGGCCGTGCACAAGAAGGTCGCCATGTTCTGTACCGGCGGCATTCGCTGCGAAAAGGCTTCGAGCTACATGCTCAGCGAAGGCTTCGATGAGGTCTATCACCTCAAGGGTGGCATCCTGAAGTACCTCGAAGAGGTGCCACAGGAAGAAACCAAGTGGCAGGGTGACTGCTTTGTGTTCGATAACCGCGTGACCGTTCGCCATGACCTGAGCGAAGGTGATTACGATCAATGTCATGCCTGTCGCACGCCGGTCAGCATCGAGGATCGCGCCTCCGAGCACTACGTAGCCGGTATCAGCTGCCCGCATTGCTGGGACAAACTGAGCGAGAAAACCCGGCGCAGCGCCATCGATCGGCAAAAGCAGATCGAACTGGCCAAGGCCCGCAACATGCCTCACCCGATCGGCTACAACTACAAGCAAGCATCATCTTCCGAGGCCTGAACCATGTCTGCGCGCCTGCTCTATGTGATGGACCCGATGTGCTCCTGGTGCTGGGGCTTTGCTCCGGTTGCAAACGCATTGGTAGAGCAGGCGGCGGCCGCCGGAGTGGAGGTGCATCTGGTAGTGGGCGGTTTGCGCACCGGCAGTGGCGCCGCGCTGGAACCGACCACCCGGCGCTATATCCTTGAGCACTGGCAGGCGGTCACCGAGGCTACCGGCCAGCCGTTCAAGCGTGAGGGCGCGTTGCCTGACGGTTTTGTCTACGACACCGAACCTGCCTGCCGTGCGCTGGTGACGGCTCGCAACCTGGCGCCGGATTGTGCCTGGAAACTGCTCGGCCTGATTCAACATGCCTTTTATGCTGAAGGTCGCGATGTCACGCGCGCCAGTGTCCTGGTGGAGCTGGCAGAACAGGCCGGTCTGCCGCGTATCGAATTCGCAGCAGCGTTTGATCGTGCCGATACGCATGCCGCGACGGCTGCCGACTTCACCTGGGTCCAGGACCTGGGCATCGCCGGTTTCCCCACGTTGCTGGCTGAGCGAAACGGGCAATTGGCGTTGCTGACCAATGGCTATCAGCCTTTGAGCGTTTTGTCCCCGCTGCTCGGCCGCTGGCTGGAGCGCGCTGCCTGTGCATGACCTGCCCGACGAAGCCGTAACCGCTAAACGTGTCGACCGCTTGAGCTGGGCGGAAATCCGTCGTCTGGCGCTTCATCACAAGAAATCGCTCTGGATCGCCAACGGCGTTGCCGTACTGGCGACGCTGTGCAGTGTGCCGATCCCGTTGCTGCTGCCGTTGCTGGTCGATGAAGTGCTGTTGGGGCACGGCGATGCGGCGCTGAAAATCATGAACCTCGCGCTGCCTGAGGTTTGGCAAAAAGCCGCCGGTTACATTGGCCTGATGCTGGTGGTGACTCTGGCCCTGCGTTGCGCGGCGTTGCTGTTCAACGTGCTTCAGGCGCGGTTGTTCGCTGCCCTGGCCAAAGACATCGTCTACCGCATTCGCATCCGCCTGATCGAACGCCTCAAGCGTATTTCACTGGGTGAATACGAAAGCCTGGGCAGTGGCACCGTCACCACTCATCTGGTCACCGACCTGGACACGGTGGACAAATTTGTCGGCGAAACCCTCAGCCGCTTCCTCGTGGCCATGCTGACCCTGGTCGGCACCGCCGGGATTCTGATGTGGATGCATTGGAAACTGGCGTTGTTGATTTTGCTGTTCAACCCGTTGGTGATCTACGCCACGGTGCAGTTGGGCAAACGGGTCAAACACCTGAAGAAACTCGAGAACGACAGCACCTCGCGATTCACCCAGGCGCTGACCGAAACCCTGGATGCCATCCAGGAAGTGCGCGCCGGCAACCGTCAGGGCTTTTTCCTCGGTCGATTGGGGCTGCGGGCCAGGGAAGTTCGCGATTACGCGGTCAATTCCCAATGGAAAACCGACGCCTCGAACCGGGCCAGCGGTCTGTTGTTCCAGTTCGGCATCGATATCTTTCGCGCCGCCGCCATGCTCACGGTGCTGTTTTCCGACCTGTCGATCGGCCAGATGCTCGCGGTGTTCAGCTACTTGTGGTTCATGATCGGTCCGGTCGAACAACTGCTGAACCTGCAATACGCCTTCTACGCGGCGGGCGGTGCGCTGTCGCGCATCAACGAGCTGCTGTCGCGCGCCGATGAGCCGCAATACCCCAAGGGCGTCGACCCGTTCACCGGACGCGAAACTGTCGGTATCGAGGTGCAGGGCTTGAGTTTCGGTTATGGCGACGAGCTGGTGTTGAACCAGATGAACCTGTCTATCGCCCCCGGTGAAAAAGTGGCCATCGTCGGTGCCAGCGGTGGCGGCAAGAGCACGCTGGTGCAGTTGTTGCTGGGCCTGTACACGCCGCTGGCCGGGACCATTCGCTTCGGCGGCTCGACCCAGCAGGAAATCGGCCTGGAAACGGTGCGGGAAAACGTCGCGGTGGTCCTGCAGCATCCGGCGTTGTTCAATGACACCGTGCGCGCCAACCTGACCATGGGCCGCGAACGCAGCGACGAGGCCTGCTGGCAGGCCTTGGAAATCGCCCAATTGCACGCCACCATCCATGAACTGCCCAACGGCCTGGACAGCATTGTCGGGCGGTCCGGCGTGCGTTTGTCCGGCGGTCAGCGCCAGCGCCTGGCCATCGCGCGGATGGTCCTGGCTGAACCGAAAGTGGTCATTCTGGACGAAGCCACCTCAGCGCTGGACGCCGCCACCGAATACAACCTGCACCAGGCATTGGCGCGGTTCCTCAGCAACCGCACCACGCTGATCATTGCCCACCGGCTATCGGCGGTAAAACAGGCAGACCGTGTGCTGGTGTTCGACGGTGGGCAGATTGCCGAGGATGGCGATCACCAGCAGTTGATTGCCGACGGCGGCTTGTATGCCAAGTTGTATGGGCATTTGCAGCAGCACTAGATCAGTTCCACAGGACGTTCAAAGCATTTTCACCGCCGTCGAAACCGAACTCCTTGACCACCACCGAACACGATTCGCAAGGTGGCATGGTGGTAGCGACGTTCACGGTTTCGATCGATCCGGCATCGGGGTATTTTTCGCGAATGGCGCTGATCAACTTGCTTTCACTGTCCAGTGATGTGGGCCTGCGCGTCAGTGCCGGGTGATAGTTATCAATTTCGTTTATGGTTGCCGGCACAGCGAGCAGTTTTCCTTCATTCGACACGAGCAGTGATGTGTTGGGAAATTCCTGATTCATATCGACATTGAAGTAAGTCGTTTCACCGACCCTGATCTGATCTGCGCCAAGATTCTGTTTGAACAAAGGCAGATGCCCGGTCGCCCCCTGCGCCCCCGAAACACTGACATAGACCTCGCGCTTCCCGGTGGCAGTGACGACTTCCGCGTAGGCGATGTTTCTGGGATTGAATGAACGCTGGTTGTAAGGGATAAGCTTGTGCAGCTTCATCATCGTTTTCTTGATATTCAATGCGCTGTCGGCATTGTTCAGCACGGTGCTCGGCTCAAGGAACAATGTATCGAAGATTTCCACGGTTCTTTTCCGGAAATCTTCTGATGCGACCTTGCTTCGCGACCAACTGGTTGCCCCTTTGGACAACTGCGTGACAATCATTCGGGTCGAGTGATCGAACAGCACCGCTTCGCCTGGACTGGTATCGACTTTGAGCAGCTTGAGCGTGTCCGGCGGGTTCACGTGGCCGCCAATCGGAATGGCAATCTCTTCCATGGTTTGCAACGCTCGCTCCACTGCCGGCGTGCCGTGAATCCTTGCCACATTGTTGGCATTCAATGAACCGGTGTAGACCGTGAGCAGTTCTTGATTGAGATCTTCCGGCAATCTCGAAGCTTTCCTGAGATTCAGTTTGTCCGTCAGGTTTTGACCTTGTGCCAGTTCGGCGACATAAAAGTGTCCGGCATCCAGGCGGGTAAACACGTAGCGCTTGGATTCGTCTATCGCCGGGATGATGATGGCACCGGCTTCGAAGGTGTCGAACTGACCCTGTTTGCCGTAGGGGATGTCTACCTTGATCCTGCCATAGATCCCTTTCTGGAACTCCACCGTAGCCGGGAGCGATCTTTTAGACTTCAGGGTTTTAAGCAACATCGCCCGATCCGCAGTGGCCGGCGTATAGATACTGTCTCCGAACCACGGCGCCCAGCCTTTAGTCTCGTCGAAACTGCCAATGGCCGGCGTCGGTGCCGGATCGACGGTGACGAATGTGGTCTTGCAGACATCGGCACCCGGATGGCGGCGTACCCGGCAAGGCAAGGATTTGAACATCGCCTGGTCATCGATCAAGTCGGCACGACGCAGTTGGTCGTTGTCCAGTCGATAGGGGATGTCATCCACGAACAGAGTGGTACGACCATCGACTTCGAGTACTTCACGGATACGGGCTTGCTCCGGAAGTTCTACCAGCGTGTGCGTATCGGTGGGGGCTAACGTTTTGAAGGTTGACCGGCCATGTATGAGGTTGTCGCTGTGATTGTGCAGGCGGGGACCATAGGGCAATGACGTTACCGGGTCGACCGGGTGGAATCGGGTCAGGTCCGACGGGCTGGTGTTGCGCACGAGTACATCATCGACACCGTCGATCGTTGCCAGTCGATCACTCGATGTCAGAGGTTTCCAGCGCCCGGGGTCGGTTGCTTGGGGCAGGTTGTGAACCAGTCGGTAGCTGTCGGTGTTTCCTGCCAGTTTTCTCAGTCCACTGACACCAAAGCGGCCCGCCGTATACAGCCCTTTCCACGTACCGCTGCCGATTGCCTTGAGCAATGACGGAACCCCGTCCAACGGGTTCAGGTTGCGCAGCGACGCGACCAGCAATTTTCGGGTCAAGGTTGAAAAGGAAGGCAGACTTGCTTTGACGGCCATGCGCGAGGCTGTGGTCGCGGCCCTGATCAAACGCACCGACCCCGCCATGAATTTTCCGATGGGACTGACGAAAGAAGCCAGGTCCATGGCGAGTCCGATCACGCCTGTGAGTATCTGGCCTGACAGAAGATCGTCAATACTGCCCCAGAAGGGTACAAACGCTTTGGCAATCTCTACGAAAGTATTGCGCCGTTGTTCGTTCCTGGCCCTGATAGTGTCGAATGTTGTCATGCCACGTGCCTGGGCACGTAATTGGTTTTCATCGACGTACAGAAAGTTTGTTGCAATGTATTGGGCCACTGCATTCAAACGGGTGATGGCCTGTGCCGTTCCTTCGGTATTGGCGGTGGCAGGCACGTCACCGACCACGCCGAGGATCGCTATGTAATACGCCTTCTCAGCGGGCCTGGTGCCGTTCAAGTGCGCAGACCAGTCAAGAAGCAGCGAGGTGCTGATTTCAGCAGAGTATGTTTGTCCAGGAATTGAGGCGTGCAAGGGGTACGTGGTGCGGACGCCTTCGACGGTTGAAAACCTCAAGTGGTCTCTGCGACGAATCATGCCGGCGCTGGGTATCAGTTCGTAATAGGTGATTTCATGATTGTGGGTCACCTGTAGAACGAAACCTTTTCGTGGCCGGATATCGCCGCTTGTTTCGATGCGTGCCTGCTCCAGGTGCAGGCTCAGCAGGCGGACGTCACCTTCTACGAGGGCCTGGCGGTCGGCCAGTGGCAGCGAGGTCAGCAGACTGGCGATCAGAGTCTGATAGGCCGTCCTGATTTTCGAGAGGTAGTGTGCAAAGTCCGTTGCAAACTGCTGGTTGATATCAGGCAGCGTCTTGCCCCCGTATCGGGTTAGCACAGGCCTTTCGATGCCCCTGTGGTCTTTGCGAAACGGCTCATGATGCACGGTTCGCATGTCGTCGATTTTGATCCAGAGACTGGTTCGTGTCTTGCCATCGGATTGGGTGACAAAAAATTTTCTGCCGTCATCGAGCTGACCATCGGCATAGACATCGAGGAATGCATCGCCTGGCAGGTTCAACGAGGGCATATCCTTGGAGCCCAGGCTGCTTGGTGGATCATCGCGCAACAACTTGCGCCCGTCCGATTCGAACATTGCTTCGCCAAACACATCATCTTTCGCCTGCTTGGCCATTTTCAGCCTTTCAGGGGGTGGCAAATCGAGGGTCATGACAGCTTTGTTCAGGCTCTCGCTGTGGCTTTCCAGGGCGGCCGTCGCCCGCGTCATATCGTTCTCGTCGTAATCCGAGTTTGCGCGCGATTGAACGATGCCACAGCAGATCGCCCATTCCAGTGCCGGTCCCATCCTCAGTCGGGTAATCTGCTCAAGTTGTTCGGACGAGGCGTCGGCGCTCCGGGACAGGGGCAGGTCGACGAGCTGTTGAAAGGACAGGGTTTGCGATCGATTCAGGCCGAGTTCATCTGCCAGCAGCACGCCGTGCATGAAGTTCACCCACACCACCGAACTTTTGTAGGGAAGGTCGGGCGGGATGTCGCGCACAGCGAAGTCCTTCGAGAGGCGGGTCTGGTACACGCGCGCCAGTAATATCGCATCCTTGATATTGGTGAGCCGCCGGGTGTGCAGCAAGTGCTGTTCGAATTCGCTGCGCAGGCTCTGGTAGCTTTTGCCCCAACGTGCCGGATCTTGCCAGCGGAAGCCGGCGAGTACTTGCGAGTCGTCAGCCGACGACTCCTGAAAATAGAGGCATATGGCTTTGCAAATCAGTTGATTGCGTACGGACGTCGACGTCTGTTCGCCGGGGTGCGCGCCATACCACTTGAGTTTCTTCAGCAGTTGGTCTGCAAGTTCCTGTGTTCGGGGCGCGCTCAAGATTTCCTGGAGAATTACCGAGGGCGTTGTACGCAATTGCTCTTCGGAGGCCAGACGCAGTACATCGCCGCCCAAATGACGGATCAGCGACGATTCACTGCTGATAAAGGTTTTAACGGTATCGACGATTTGAGCATTGATGAGTTTTGTCTTGTACTGGTTGATGGTCAGAGACTGTGCAAGCGTGGGGGCGTTGCGTTGCAAGGTCTTGAAGCGTTGTTGATCCTGAGCTGTAGGGCGGGCAATGAAATAATCGATATCCGGACCGTCATCCAGTCCCAACTCTTGTCGGGCACGAACTTCTTTGGCAGCCGGTGTGTCGGGTTTAGCTAAAGGTGTCGATGTCATGTGGCACTCCTCGTGAAATCAATTCCCGCAACAACACGTAGGGGAATTCTCGAGTGCCCAGTAAATCGATCTCGAAATCTGCTGTGGCTGTACATATTTATGGCAGTGTTTAGAGTGACCGAGGCTGATCCTCCGCTTGCCGGAACCTTGAACTCACCCTAGTCTAGCTACAGCGAATTCGTCCGGATGACGGTCAAGCAGTGCTATTACAAGGGAACACATGAATCAAACGCGGACACTCGGATCGCCACGGCTGTTGGGCATCGTCTGGCCTTTTATCGCCGTTGTGCTGTTCCAAGCCTTGTTGGGCGGCGTTAGCCTGTACGTGCTGTCGGCGGTTCGCGGCTATGTTGCCGGCGAAAGCCTTTGGTCCAAGGGCCAGAAAGACGCCATCTATTACCTCAATCTCTATGCCGACAACGGCGATCAGGACATTTTCCGCAAGTATCAGCAGGCCATTTCCGTTCCTCAGGGCGGGCATGAATTGCGCGTGGCGCTGGATCAGCAACCGCCCGATATCGAAGCAGCGCGGCTGGCCATTCTCAAGGGCGGTAACCACCCGGACGACGTCTCCAGTCTGATCTGGCTGTACCTCAATTTCCGTCATTTCAGTTATCTGGAGAAAGCCATCGACCTGTGGACGGTGGGTGACGACTATTTGGTCAAGCTCGACGACGTTGCACGTGAGATGCACCAGCACATCACCGCCCACCCGACTTCGGCGGCGGACATCCAGCGCTGGAAGGCGCAGATCTTTGCCATCAATGATGAAGTGACACCGGCGGCGAAAGCCTTCAGTGACGCGCTGGGCGAAGGCTCGCGGATGATTCTTCGCTTGTTGCTGCTGACCAACCTCGCTACCGCCCTGGGCTTGATCGTGCTGGCGTTGATGCGTACTCACAAACTGCTCAAGCAGCGCCATGAATTTGCCGATGCCTTGCAGCTGGAAAAGGACCGGGCGCAAATCACCCTGCAATCGATTGGCGACGGGGTGATTACCACGGATGTGGATGGCGCCATCGCCTACATGAATCCGGCCGCCGAGGCGTTGACTCACTGGAAGGCCGAGCAGGCCGCAGGATTGCCGCTCGCGGCGTTGTTCAATCTATTGGATGAAAACGCCCAGTCCGATGGTTTTACCTTGATCGAACATATTCTCAGTGGGCAACTCAGCGGTGGCAGCGAGCATTCAAAACTGATTCAACGCCTCGATGGCAGCACGGTTTCGGTGACGCTGGTGGGGGCGCCGATCAGCAATGCCGGCAAGGTCAGCGGCACGGTGCTGGTGTTGCACGACATGACTCAGGAGCGGCAATACATCGCCAATCTGTCCTGGCAGGCGACTCATGACGCCTTGACCGGCCTCGCCAATCGCCGTGAATTCGAATATCGCCTGGAGCAGGCGCTGCATAACCTGACGCGCCAATCAGGGCGGCATGCCTTGATGTTTCTCGATCTGGACCAGTTCAAACTGGTCAACGATACCTGCGGCCACGCCGCGGGTGACGAGTTGCTGCGGCACATCTGCGCGCTGCTGCAATCGGGTTTGCGTGAAGGCGATACCCTGGCCCGGCTGGGGGGGGACGAGTTCGGCATCCTGCTGGAAAACTGCGGGCCAGAGGCCGCGGAGAAAATCGCCGAGTCGCTGCGCCAGACCGTGCAGAATTTGCACTTCGTCTGGAAGGGCCGGCCATTCGTGACCACCGTGAGTATCGGTCTGGTGCACGTTTCGCAGAATCCGACCACGCTTGAAGCCTCGCTGCGCGCTGCCGACATGGCGTGCTACATGGCCAAGGAGAAGGGCCGCAATCGGGTTCAGGTCTATCACCCCGATGATTCGGAATTGTCCCTGCGCTTCGGCGAAATGGCCTGGGTGCAGCGCCTGCACATGGCGCTGGAAGAGGACCGCTTCTGTCTGTACGCACAGGAAATCGCGCCCCTGGGCGTCGACTCGGGCGGCGGGCACATAGAGATTCTGCTGCGTCTGCATGATGAAGCCGGGCGCATGATTCTGCCCGACAGCTTTATTCCGGCGGCGGAACGTTACGGCCTGATGAGTTCGATCGATCGCTGGGTCGTACAGAACGTATTCAAGATCATTGCCCAATGCCGGGCCGAGCCGCATTGCGGGCCGCTGGCCATGTGTGCGATCAATCTGTCAGGCACAACCATCGGAGATGAGGCGTTTCTCGACTTCCTGCGCGAACAGTTCGTGACGTATTCAATTCCCGCTGAAATGATTTGTTTTGAAATCACCGAAACCAGCGCCATTTCAAATCTTGGCAGTGCAATCAGATTCATCAATGAACTCAAAGGCTTAGGTTGTCTGTTTTCGCTCGACGATTTTTGCGCCGGTATGTCCTCATTCGCGTATCTGAAACATTTGCCTGTAGACTTCCTGAAGATTGACGGGAGTTTCGTAAAGGACATGCTGGACGACCCGATTAACCGCGCCATGGTCGAGGTGATCAACCACATCGGGCATGTCATGGGTAAGCGCACAATTGCCGAGTTTGTCGAAACGACTCAGATCGAACAGGCTTTGCTGGAGATTGGTGTAGATTATGCTCAAGGGTATGTCATTGAACGCCCGCAGTTGTTTACCTGCGATAGTCTCCAGAGTCGTCCGGCCAGGCCTCAGCCTTTGTTGTTCAAGGCCCCTGGCACGTTCCGTTGAAATCTCTCGCTGATCTAATAATCACAATCAAAAGGAGCTCGACAGTGATCGACACATTCAACCGAACCGGACCGCTCATGGAAGCTGCGAGTTACCCTGAATGGGCTCAGCGCCTGATCAAGGACTGCAGCGAGAGCAAGCGCCGGGTGGTCGAACACGAACTGTATCAACGCATGCGAGATAACAAACTCAGTGCGAAGACCATGCGCCAATACCTGATCGGTGGTTGGCCCGTGGTCGAACAGTTCGCGTTATACATGGCCCAAAACCTGACCAAGACCCGATTTGCCCGCCATCCGGGCGAAGACATGGCGCGTCGCTGGCTGATGCGTAACATTCGAGTCGAATTGAACCACGCCGATTATTGGGTGAACTGGAGCCGTGCACACGGCGTCAGCCTGGAAGATCTGCAGGCACAACAGGTTGCCCCGGAACTTCACGCTCTCAGCCATTGGTGCTGGCACACCAGTTCTTCGGATTCGCTGATCGTTGCCATTGCCGCCACCAACTATGCCATTGAAGGTGCGACCGGCGAGTGGTCGGCGGTGGTTTGCTCCAACGGCGTGTACGCCGCTTCTTTCCCTGAGGAAGAGCGCAAGCGTGCGATGAAGTGGCTGAAAATGCATGCCCAGTACGACGATGCCCATCCTTGGGAAGCGTTGGAAATCATTTGCACCCTGGCGGGGATGAATCCGAGCAAAGCCCTGCAGGTGGAGCTGCGTCAGGCAGTGTGCAAGAGCTACGACTACATGTACCTGTTCCTGGAGCGCTGCATGCAGCTTGAGCACGCAGAGAAGGCACCGGTAATCCGTGAGCGACTGGAATTGGCCGAAAGCTGATCCCGAGAAGCCGCTGTAGAACTGTGGGAGCCAGCTTGCTGGCTCCCACAGTCTTTTGTGCAGCGAGCAACGGCTCAGCCTGCCATCGCCAACCGATTACGCCCCTCGCGCTTGGCCACATACAGCGCATTATCAGCCCGTCGCACCAGGCTTTCGGCAGACTCGCCAGGCAGCAGGGTCGAGCAACCGAGGCTTACAGTCAGTTGAATCGAGCGCCCATCGGCGATGTATTCCTCGCTCTGAGCGGCAAACCGCAGGCGTTCACCGACCAGGGCAGCAGCTTCCCGGCTGGTGTTCGACAGCAGAATCAAAAACTCCTCGCCGCCGAAACGAAACACCATGTCGACGTTGCGCAACTGATGTTTGATCGAAGCAGCAACTGCCTTGAGCACGTCATCACCCGCACTATGACCATGGGTATCGTTGATCTGCTTGAAATGATCGATGTCCAGCATCAACAACGACAACGGTTGTAGATGGCGCCGTGACAGATCGATTTCCCGCTGCAGGGTCTGATCCATCGCGATGCGGTTGCCGGTGCCGGTCAACGGGTCGCGTAACGCGCTTTGAGTGGCTGCGCGGTACAGCAGGGTATTGCGCATCGGATACAGCAACGTCGCCAGCAGCGATTCCAGGTTGCCCTGTTCCTGCTCGCTGAAGCGCTGGTTGCGGCGAAACACCAATTCACCCAGATGTTCACCCTCATGGCTGAGGCTGTAGCTGATCGAGTGGTGGCCGCGTTGACCAAACTCAAGGCGCAGGTCGCTGCTCTTGTGCTCGTAGCTCAAGGCATCCAGCGGGACCAGGCGCTGAACTTCAACAAAGAACAGGCCGAGAATGCGTTGGGGTTCAAGACTGGTTTGCAGTTGCAAGCTCAATTGCTGGCGCAGTTTCGCAAGGCTGGCAGGTCTTTCTGGAGAGGGTTGCTGCTGACCAAAACCCAGGCGCTGCAATTTGGCGCTATCGAAGTCAATTGCGTTGGTCTGGGAAGGTGATTTCATATGGCGTGCGCCCTTGAGCAGTAAGGCTGTGTCTTACAAGCTGGGTGAGAGCGGCTTTAGGCTGCGCGTCAGTACTGGTCCGTCAGCCCCGTAGGACATTTCGTACAAGTTTAATCGGCTTTGTAGAAGATTTGGAGTCTGTCGACTCCAGCTCCGCCCGGTTCGCGTTCACACGGCGTATGTGAGCAAGTGCAGAGCGAAAGTCGTGCCAAATCAGGGGGTGTTGATAAGGCCTTATAAATCAAATGTTTAGAAGATTTAAGAACGGTTGTGGTGCATGCGCTGACATAAGTTTGACTGGAGTTTCACTTCGGCCTCGGTGCCGCGACGGAAATTCGCCGCGGCACAAAAGCGACGTACGGCATTACTGGGCGTTAAAAGCTTGCCCGTTGATGCCTGTGCTGTCCGGACCCATCAAATACAGGTAGACCGGCATGATCTCCTCGGGCGTCGGATTGTTGAGTGGATTTTCTCCCGGATAGGCCTGGGCGCGCATGCTCGTGCGGGTGGCGCCCGGGTTGATGCTGTTGGAGCGCACGGGCGCCACGGTGTCGACTTCGTCTGCCAGGGTTTGCATCAAGCCTTCAGTGGCAAACTTGGAAACGCCATAGGCGCCCCAGTACGCGCGGCCCTTGCGTCCAACGCTGCTGGACGTGAATACCACCGAGGCGTCCTTGGACAGCTTGAGCAGCGGCAACAATGTGCTTGTGAGCATGAACATGGCGTTGACGTTGACTTGCATGACCCGCATGAAGTTTTCGCCTGACAGTTGTTCAATCGGCGTGCGCGGGCCAATGATCGATGCGTTGTGCAGCAGGCCGTCGAGGTGACCGAATTCGGTCTCGATCATCGCCGCCAGCTCATCGTATTGATGGGGCAGGGCGGTTTCCAGATTGAACGGAATCACCGCCGGTTGCGGGTGACCTGCGGCTTCGATTTCGTCGTAGACCTGTGTCAGGTTGGCTTCGGTCTTGCCCAGCAACAGCACGGTTGCGCCGTGAGCCGCATAGGTTTTAGCGGCGGCAGCGCCGATGCCACGGCCAGCGCCGGTGACCAGAATGACCCGATCCTTGAGCAAGTCGGGGCGGGCGGAATAATCGAACATAAAAAACCTCACGACAATTCAACAATAAGGCCGGCACTGAACCTGTGGCGAGGGAGCTTGCTCTCGCTCGGCTGCGAAGCAGTCGTAAAACCTGCAAATTCAGTGTGCCTGATAGATTGCAGTGGCAGATTAAAAGGCCGCTTCGCAGCCCAGCGGGAGCAAGCTCCCTCGCCACAAAAACATCTCTACTCAGCAGCTACACAAAGCGCTATCAAGCACCTTGCGCAACTCCAGTGGATGATCGACCACCACATCCGCTCCCCAGTGCCGCGGGTTGTCGTCCGGGTGGATATAGCCGAACGTCACTGCCGCAGTCTTGGTCCCGGCATCGCGACCCGATTCGATATCGCGCAGGTCATCGCCCACGAACAGCACGCTGGCCGGATCCAGGTCGAGCATCTTGCAGGCCAGGATCAACGGTTCCGGGTCCGGTTTGCTGTTCTTCACATGGTCCGGGCAGATCAGCAAGGCCGAGCGTTCGGCCAGCCCCAGTTGTTGCATGATCGGTTCGGCGAAGCGCAGCGGCTTGTTGGTGACCACGCCCCAGATCAGGTTGGCCTTCTCGATGTCCGCGAGCAGTTCGCCCATGCCATCGAACAGTTTGCTGTGCACCGCACATCCGACGAGGTAGCGCTCCAGGAACTCCAGACGCAACGCCTCGAAACCCGGCGATTCCGGGTCCATCGAGAACGTTACCGCGACCATCGCCTTGGCGCCGCCGGAGATCTCGTCGCGGATGTGTTTATCGTTGATCGGTGGCAAGCCACGGTCGGCACGCATCGCCTGGCAGATCGCAATGAAGTCCGGCGCCGTGTCGAGCAGGGTGCCGTCCATGTCGAAAAGAACTGCTCTGATACGCATCGGCTTACTCCTCGCGCAGGGTCTGGATCATGTAATTGACGTCCACGTCGGACGCCAGTTTGTAATGCTTGGTCAGCGGGTTGTACGTCAGGCCGATGATGTCCTTGACGGTCAGCCCGGCCATGCGGCTCCAGGCACCCAGCTCGGATGGGCGAATGAATTTCTTGAAGTCGTGGGTGCCGCGCGGCAGCAGCTTCATGATGTATTCGGCGCCGACGATGGCGAACAGGTACGCCTTCGGGTTGCGGTTGATGGTGGAGAAAAACACCTGGCCCCCCGGCTTGACCATGCGGAAGCAGGCGCGGATCACCGAAGACGGGTCCGGCACGTGCTCGAGCATTTCAAGGCACGTGACCACATCGAACTGTTCCGGCATTTCTTCGGCCAGGGCTTCGGCGGTGATCTGCCGGTATTCGACGCTCACGCCGGATTCCAGTTGATGCAACTGCGCGACCGCCAGCGGCGCTTCGCCCATGTCGATACCCATCACGGTGGCGCCGCGTTGAGCCATGGCTTCGCTGAGAATGCCGCCGCCGCAACCGACGTCGAGGACTTTCTTGCCGGCCAGGCTGACGCGTTCGTCAATCCAGTTGACCCGCAACGGGTTGATGTCGTGCAGAGGTTTGAATTCGCTTTCGCGGTCCCACCAGCGATGGGCCAGGGCTTCGAATTTGGCGATTTCGGCGTAGTCGACGTTGCTCATGGGTTAAGTCCTCTAAAACTTGAAAAATCCTGTTGCCTCGGGGTTGAGTCCGGGGTGCTTACGATTCGGTACGGCCGCTGATGCGTTGGCCCCAGGCCTTGGCAGTGGTGACCAGTTGCTGTTCATCCAGGCGTGTCAGGCGACGGTCGTCGAGCAGTTGCTTGCCGGCGACCCAGACATGTTTCACGCAGTCCCGGCCGGTGGCATATATAAGCTGTGAAACCGGGTCATAGATCGGTTGCTGGGCCAGGCCGGAGAGATCGAACGCGACGATGTCCGCGGCTTTGCCGACTTCCAGCGAGCCGGTGTCGGCTTCGATCCCCAGGGCGCGGGCGCCATTGAGCGTGGCCATGCGCAGGGCGCGATGAGCGTCCAGCGCGGTGGCCGAACCGGCGACGGCCTTGGCCAGCAGCGCAGCGGTGCGGGTTTCGCCCAGCAGGTCGAGGTCATTATTGCTGGCGGCGCCGTCGGTGCCCACGGCAACATTGACCCCGGCCTGCCACAAACGCTCCACCGGGCAAAAACCGCTGGCCAGTTTCAGGTTCGACTCCGGGCAATGAATCACATGGGTGTTGCTTTCTACCAGCAGCGCCAGGTCTTCTTCGCTGATCTGGGTCATGTGAACGGCCTGGAAGCGCGGCCCCAGCAAGCCCAGGCGAGCGAGACGGGCCAAGGGGCGTTCGCCGCGCTGTTCGAGCGCTTGCTGCACTTCGAAGGCGGTTTCATGCACGTGCATGTGGATCGACGCGTCGAGCTCTTCGGCGATCACGCGGATTTTTTCCAGGTTTTCATCGCCCACGGTGTAGGGTGCATGGGGGCCGAAGGTGATTTTGATGCGATCGTGATGCTTGAGATCGCCAAACAGTTCGATGCCCTGACGAATGGCTTCGTCCGCGCTGCTGGCGCCGGGGATCGGGAAGTCGAGGATCGGAATCGCGATTTGCGCACGAATACCGCTGTTGTGGACGCACTCGCTGGCAACCTTCGGGAAGAAGTACATGTCAGAGAAGCAGGTGACGCCACCTTTGAGCTGTTCGGCGATAGCCAGATCGGTGCCATCGCGTACGAATGCTTCATCGACCCATTTGGCCTCGGCGGGCCAGATGTGGTTTTCCAGCCAGGTCATCAACGGCAAGTCATCGGCCATACCGCGGAACAAAGTCATTGCCGCGTGCCCGTGGGCGTTGATCAGGCCCGGGCTGAGCAACATGCCCGGCAACTCGCGGACTTCGCGTGCATCAAGCTTCAGTGCAATTGTGCGTGGGCCGATAAAAACGATGCGCCCGTCGCGGATGCCCAGGGCATGATCCTTGAGGACAACGCCGGCAGGTTCGACGGGTACCAGCCAGGTCGGCAGCAACAACAGGTCGAGCGCAGCGGCAGTGTTCGGCATCGAAGGTCCAGTGCTTTTGTAAAGGATGGCGAAGTATACCCGAGCGTCTTCGCGGGGGGATCGCTATAATCGGCGGCTTTTGTGTTCATGAGTGCGGGGTGTGGGATGCGCGATCGACTGTTGGCTGCGGAGAAGGTGAAGGCCATCGATTGGCGTGATGGCGCCCTCTATCTGCTTGATCAGCGTGTTTTGCCGTTCGAGGAAACCTGGATCGCCTATACCAGCGCGGCCGGCGTGGCCGAAGCCATTCGTACCAGGGTGGTGCGCGGTGCGCCGGCGATCGGCATCAGCGCCGCCTATGGCATCGTGCTGGCGGCCCGCACCCGGATTGCCGAAGGCGGCGACTGGTATGCGGCGCTGGAAGAGGATTTCGCACTGCTCTCCGACGCCCGTCCCACTGGCGTAAACCTGTTCTGGGCGCTGGGCCGCATGCACGATCGGCTTGATCGCCTGAAAGAAAATGCCGACCCGCTGGTGGCGCTGGAAGCCGAGGCGATCGCCATTCACGAAAGTGATCGCGAAGCCAACCTGACCATGGCGCAACTGGGCGTGGACCTGATCCGCAAACACCAGGGCAATGCCCAGGCGATCCTGACCCACTGCAATACCGGCGCGCTGGCCACCGGCGGCTTCGGCACCGCGCTGGGGGTGATTCGCGGTGCGTTCATCGAAGGCATGGTCGAGCGTGTGTATGTCGACGAAACCCGTCCCTGGCTGCAAGGTTCGCGGTTGACCGCGTGGGAGCTGGCCAACGAGGGCATTCCCGTAACCCTGAATGTCGATTCCGCCGCGGCCCACATCATGAAGACCAAGGGGCCTACCTGGGTCATCGTCGGCGCCGACCGGATCACCGCCAACGGTGACGTGGCCAACAAAATCGGTACTTATCAACTGGCGGTCAATGCCATGCACCACGGCGTGCGCTTCATGGTGGTGGCGCCGAGTTCGACCATCGACATGCATTTGGCCAGTGGTGATGACATTCCGCTTGAAGAGCGTGACGGTCGTGAACTGCTGGAAGTCGGCGGCAAGCGCCTCGGCGCGGGAGTGGATGCGTTCAACCCGGTATTCGACGTGACCCCGGCGGATCTGATCGACGCCATCGTCACTGAAAAAGGCATCGTCGAACGCCCGGATACCGCGAAAATAGCGCAGCTGATGTGCCGCAAGCGCCTGCATTAAAGGATTGTTGTGCCTGAAAGGTCGCCATCGCTGGCAAGCCAGCTCCCACAGGGTTTGCGCCCGCCATTAATCCTGTGGGAGCTGGCTTGCCAGCGATGGGGCCTTAAAAGTCAATAAACAACCGCAAGCCAGGCCTCAAATCTGCATACAAAGAAGCTCTAAGCCTCTCTCGTCCGCTTTCAGCCTGTCATCGGTCAACTAACTACTCTCCATGCGCATCTGGGGGATAGGTGCGTGGCGGCTCTTGTGATAACATCCGGCGGTTTCCAGGGTTGCCCCGCGGGGTGACCTTTACTGCGCAGATCCGTGGCATAACTCGTTGATTTGTCGTAAGTCGGTGCATGGCACTCAGCCGGCAGCGGCGAGCTTCGTTGGTCCCATATGGATATGACGAAGTTTCACCAGAAAAAGGAATCAGGCTTCTCATGGGCGAACTGGCCAAAGAAATCCTCCCGGTCAATATCGAAGACGAGCTGAAGCAGTCCTACCTCGACTACGCGATGAGCGTAATTGTCGGGCGGGCACTGCCGGATGCGCGCGATGGCTTGAAGCCCGTGCACCGGCGTGTGCTGTTCGCGATGAGCGAGCTGGGCAACGACTTCAACAAGCCGTACAAGAAATCTGCCCGTGTTGTCGGTGACGTGATCGGTAAGTATCACCCGCACGGTGATACCGCGGTGTACGACACCATCGTTCGGATGGCGCAGCCATTCTCCCTGCGCTACCTGCTGGTAGACGGCCAGGGCAACTTCGGTTCGGTGGACGGCGACAACGCCGCGGCCATGCGATACACCGAAGTGCGCATGACCAAGCTGGCACACGAGCTGCTGGCTGACCTGCACAAGGAAACCGTGGACTGGGTGCCGAACTACGACGGCACCGAAATGATCCCGGCGGTCATGCCGACCCGTATTCCCAACCTGTTGGTCAACGGCTCCAGCGGTATCGCCGTGGGCATGGCGACCAACATCCCGCCACACAACCTCGGTGAAGTCATCGACGGTTGCCTGGCGCTCATCGACAACCCTGAGCTGACCGTCGACGAGCTGATGCAATACATCCCCGGTCCGGACTTCCCGACCGCGGCGATCATCAACGGTCGCGCCGGCATCATCGAGGCCTACCGCACCGGTCGCGGGCGCATTTACATGCGTGCCCGTTCGATGATCGAAGACATCGACAAGGTCGGTGGCCGCCAGCAGATCGTCATCACCGAACTCCCTTACCAGCTGAACAAGGCGCGTCTGATCGAGAAGATCGCCGAGCTGGTAAAAGAGAAGAAGCTCGAAGGCATCACCGAACTGCGCGACGAGTCCGACAAGGACGGTATGCGCGTCGTGATCGAGTTGCGTCGCGGCGAAGTGCCTGAGGTCATCCTCAACAACCTCTACGCCCAGACCCAGCTGCAAGCGGTGTTCGGTATCAACATCGTCGCGCTGATCGACGGCCGTCCGCGGATCCTCAACCTCAAGGACCTGCTGGAAGCCTTCGTTCGTCACCGTCGCGAAGTGGTGACCCGCCGTACCGTGTTCGAACTGCGCAAGGCGCGCGAACGTGGTCACATACTCGAAGGTCAAGCGGTCGCCCTGTCGAACATCGACCCGGTCATCGCCCTGATCAAGGCTTCGCCAACGCCGTCGGAAGCCAAGGAAGCGCTGGTCAGCACCCCTTGGGAATCCTCGGCGGTAGTGGCGATGGTCGAGCGTGCCGGCGCCGATTCGTGCCGTCCGGAAAACCTCGATCCGCAATACGGCCTGCGTGAAGGCAAGTACTTCCTCTCGCCAGAACAGGCGCAAGCCATTCTGGAACTGCGTCTGCACCGCCTGACCGGTCTGGAACACGAGAAGCTGCTGGCCGAGTATCAAGAGATCCTCAACCAGATCGGCGAGCTGATCCGCATCCTCAACAGCGCCACGCGCCTGATGGAAGTGATTCGCGAAGAGCTGGAAGTGATCCGTGCCGAATACGGCGACGTGCGCCGCACCGAGATTCTCGATGCACGTCTCGACCTGACCCTGGGTGACATGATCCCGGAAGAAGATCGCGTCGTGACCATTTCCCACGGTGGCTACGCCAAGACCCAGCCATTGGCTGCGTACCAGGCCCAGCGTCGTGGCGGTAAAGGCAAGTCGGCGACTGGCGTCAAGGATGAGGACTACATCGCTCACCTGCTGGTTGCCAACAGTCACACCACGCTGCTGCTGTTCTCCAGCAAGGGCAAGGTGTACTGGCTGAAAACCTACGAAATCCCAGAAGCGTCCCGCGCCGCCCGTGGTCGTCCGCTGGTCAACCTGCTGCCGCTGGATGACGGTGAATACATCACCACCATGCTGCCGGTCGAGGAATACACCGAAGGCCACTACATCTTCATGGCCACCGCCAACGGCACCGTGAAGAAGACCCCGCTGGAATCCTTCAGCCGTCAGCGCAGCGTCGGCCTGATCGCCCTGGAACTGGATGAAGGCGACGTATTGATCAGTGCCGCCATCACCGATGGCGAGCGCGAAGTCATGCTGTTCTCCGACGGCGGCAAAGTGACGCGCTTCAAGGAATCCGACGTTCGCGCCATGGGCCGTACCGCCCGCGGTGTGCGCGGCATGCGTCTGCCGGAAGGTCAGAAGCTGATTTCCATGTTGATCCCGGAAGAAGGCAGCCAGATCCTCACCGCTTCGGCGCGTGGTTATGGCAAGCGCACCGCTATCACCGAGTTCCCTGAATACAAGCGTGGCGGTCAGGGCGTAATCGCCATGGTCAGCAACGAGCGTAACGGCCGTCTGGTCGGCGCGGTGCAGGTGCTCGATGGCGAGGAAATCATGCTGATTTCCGACCAGGGCACGCTGGTGCGTACTCGCGTCGACGAAGTCTCCAGCCTGGGCCGTAACACTCAGGGCGTGACCCTGATCAAACTGGCCAATGACGAAACACTGGTCGGCCTGGAACGGGTTCAGGAGCCTTCGGAAGTCGAGGGCGAAGAGCTGGAAGGTGAAGAGGGTGCAGTGTTCGAAGGTGACGTCGTAATCAATGATGTCGCCGAAGACCAGCAGCTCGACGCCGCCGCTGACGAAGAACCACAGGAATAAGCGGGTAAACAGGGGGCGGATGAGAATTCGCCCCCTTGTTGTTTGTCCGGTATGAAAATCTGCAACACTGCGAATGATCGTTCCCACGCTCCGCGTAATGAGCGTTCCCACGCTCTGCGTGGGAATGCATCCAATGACGCTCTGCGTCATGGGACGCGGAGCGTCCCCAGCGGCATTCCCACGCAGAGCGTGGGAACGATCATTCGCAGACCAAAAGATTCAAGTGACCACCAGATCAGAGCGAGATTGGATGTGAGCAAGAGAGCCTATAACTTCTGTGCCGGTCCTGCGGCGCTTCCCGAAGCTGTCCTGAAGCGCGCCCAGGGTGAACTTCTCGATTGGCACGGCAAGGGCCTGTCGGTCATGGAAATGAGCCATCGCAGCGATGAGTTCGTGTCCATTGCCACCAAGGCAGAGCAGGATCTGCGTGATCTGCTGAATATCCCCTCGAACTATAAAGTGCTGTTCCTGCAAGGCGGCGCCAGCCAGCAATTTGCGCAGATTCCGCTGAACCTGTTGCCGGAAAACGGCTCTGCCGACTATATCGACACCGGTATCTGGTCGCAGAAAGCCATCGAAGAAGCTTCGCGCTATGGTCACGTCAACGTCGCCGCAACCGCCAAGCCTTACGATTACTTCGCCATCCCCGGCCAGAACGAATGGAAGCTGTCGAAAGACGCGGCCTACGTTCACTACGCACCGAACGAAACCATCGGCGGCCTGGAATTCCAATGGATTCCGGAAACCGGTGATGTTCCGCTGGTGGCCGACATGTCCTCGGACATCCTGTCGCGTCCGGTGGATGTTTCCCGTTTCGGCATGATCTACGCCGGCGCGCAGAAAAACATCGGCCCGAGCGGCATCGTCGTCAACATCGTGCGCGAAGACCTGCTGGGTCACGCCCGTTCGCTGTGCCCGACCATGCTCAACTACAAGGTCGCGGCCGATAACGGCTCGATGTACAACACGCCGCCAACCCTGGCCTGGTACTTGTCCGGCCTGGTGTTCGAGTGGCTGAAAGAGCAGGGCGGTGTCGAAGCCATCGGCAAGCTCAATGAAGTGAAAAAGCGCACGCTCTACGACTTCATTGATGCCAGCGGTCTGTACAGCAACCCGATCAATCACTCGGACCGCTCGTGGATGAACGTGCCGTTCCGCCTGGCTGACGATCGTCTGGACAAGCCGTTCCTGGCCGGCGCCGACGAACGCGGCCTGCTGAACCTCAAAGGGCACCGTTCCGTGGGCGGCATGCGTGCCTCCATCTATAACGCCGTCGACATCAACGCGATCAACGCGCTGGTTTCGTACATGGCAGAGTTCGAGAAGGAACACGGCTGATGTCTGAGCAAGAACTCAAGGCACTGCGCCTGCGCATTGATGCTCTGGACGAAAAAGTCCTGGAGCTGATCAGTGAGCGCGCGCGCTGCGCCCAGGAAGTCGCGCGAGTAAAGATGGCCTCGCTGGCCGAAGGCGAAGTGCCGGTGTTCTATCGTCCCGAGCGCGAAGCTCAGGTGCTCAAGCGTGTCATGGAACGCAACCAGGGGCCGCTGGGCAACGAAGAGATGGCGCGGCTGTTCCGCGAAATCATGTCTTCTTGCCTGGCGCTGGAGCAGCCACTGAAAGTGGCTTACCTCGGCCCTGAAGGCACCTTCACCCAAGCGGCAGCGATGAAACACTTCGGCCATGCCGTGATCAGCAAGCCGATGGCGGCGATCGACGAAGTGTTCCGTGAAGTGGCGGCCGGTGCGGTGAACTTTGGCGTGGTCCCGGTGGAAAACTCCACCGAAGGCGCGGTCAACCACACCCTCGACAGCTTCCTCGAACACGACATGGTGATCTGCGGTGAAGTCGAGCTGCGCATTCACCATCACCTGTTGGTTGGTGAAAACACCAAGACCGACAGCATCAGCCGTATCTACTCCCACGCCCAGTCCCTGGCCCAGTGCCGCAAGTGGCTGGACGCCCATTACCCGAATGTCGAGCGCGTGGCAGTGTCCAGCAACGCCGAAGCGGCCAAGCGGGTCAAAGGCGAGTGGAACTCGGCGGCGATTGCCGGCGACATGGCGGCCGGTCTCTACGGGTTGACCCGTTTGGCCGAGAAGATCGAGGACCGTCCGGACAACTCCACGCGCTTCCTCATGATCGGTAATCAGGAAGTGCCGCCGACCGGCGACGACAAAACCTCGATCATCGTGTCCATGAGCAACAAGCCGGGCGCGCTGCATGAATTGCTGGTGCCGTTCCACGATAACGGCATCGATCTGACGCGCATCGAGACCCGTCCGTCGCGCAGCGGTAAATGGACCTACGTGTTCTTCATCGACTTTGTCGGCCACCACCGCGATCCGCTGGTAAAAGGTGTGCTGGAAAAGATCAGTCAGGAAGCAGTGGCACTCAAAGTGCTGGGTTCCTACCCGAAAGCAGTTCTCTAAGGGGCGGTAGCAATGAGTGGCAATTTCCTCGCTCTGGCACAGCCGGGCGTGCAACAACTTTCGCCTTATGTTCCGGGCAAACCCGTGGACGAACTGGCGCGCGAGCTGGACCTCGATCCGGCCAGCATCGTCAAACTGGCGAGCAATGAAAACCCGCTGGGCGCGAGCCCCAAGGCGTTGGCAGCCATCCGTGATGCATTGGCCGAGCTGACCCGCTATCCGGATGGCAACGGTTTTGCGCTCAAGTCCCTGCTGGCCGAGCAGTGCCGCGTCGAGCTGAACCAGGTAACGCTGGGCAACGGTTCCAACGACATTCTTGAGCTGGTGGCGCGCGCCTACCTGGCGCCGGGCCTCAACGCCGTGTTCAGCGAGCACGCGTTCGCGGTCTACCCGATTGCCACTCAGGCGGTGGGTGCCCAGGCCAAGGTCGTTCCGGCCAAGGAATGGGGGCATGACCTGCCGGCCATGCTGGCGGCCATCGATGCCAACACCCGCGTGGTGTTCATCGCCAACCCGAACAACCCGACCGGCACCTGGTTCGACGCCGAGGCGCTGGACGAATTCCTGCAGGATGTCCCGGAGCACGTATTGGTCGTGCTGGACGAGGCCTACATCGAATACGCCGAGGGCAGCGACCTGCCGGACGGTCTGGATTTCCTCGCGGCTTATCCGAACCTGCTGGTCTCGCGTACGTTCTCCAAGGCCTACGGCCTGGCATCGCTGCGCGTCGGTTATGGTTTGTCCAGCGCCGTGGTGGCCGATGTGCTGAACCGTGTGCGCCAGCCATTCAACGTCAACAGCCTGGCTCTGGCCGCGGCTTGCGCGGCGTTGAAAGACCAGGACTACCTGGCTGAAAGCCGCCGCCTGAACGAAGCCGGCATGCAGCAACTGCAAGCGGGTTTCCGGGAGCTGGGGCTGAGCTGGATTCCTTCCAAAGGCAACTTCATTTGCGTCGATCTCGGTCAAGTCGCGGCCCCGGTGTTCCAGGGCTTGCTGCGCGAAGGCGTGATCGTGCGTCCGGTGGCCAACTACGGCATGCCGAACCACCTGCGTGTGACCATCGGTCTGCCGGCAGAAAACAGCCGCTTCCTTGAGGCGCTGACCAAGGTTCTGGCTCGTGGTTGATGTCACTGCACTGCAATCTGCTGAACCTATGATCGGGCGCCTGGTGGTAGTCGGTCTGGGGTTGATCGGCGGTTCGTTTGCCAAGGGTTTGCGCGAAAGTGGCGTGTGCCGCGAAGTGGTCGGGGTCGATCTCGATCCGCAGTCGCGCAAGCTGGCGGTTGAACTGGGTGTGGTGGATCGCTGCGAAGAAGACCTGGCCGTTGCTTGCCAAGGTGCCGACGTGATCCAGCTCGCCATCCCGATCCTCGCCATGGAGAAAATGCTTGGCCGTTTGGCCAGCATGGACTTGGGGCAAGCGGTTCTGACCGATGTCGGCAGCGCCAAGGGCAACGTCGTACGTGCCGCCACAGAAGCGTTCGGCGGCATGCCGTCGCGCTTCGTGCCGGGACATCCGATCGCCGGCTCCGAGCAGAGCGGGGTGGAGGCCTCCAATGCTGAGCTGTTCCGTCGCCACAAGGTGATCCTGACGCCGCTGGAGCAGACCGATCCGCAAGCTTTGGCCGTGGTCGATCGACTGTGGCGCGAATTGGGCGCCGATGTCGAGCACATGCAGGTCGAGCGCCACGACGAAGTCCTGGCGGCGACCAGTCACCTGCCGCACCTGTTGGCCTTCGGTTTGGTCGATTCGTTGGCCAAGCGCAATGAAAATCTTGAGATCTTCCGTTACGCTGCGGGCGGTTTCCGCGATTTCACGAGAATCGCCGGAAGCGACCCGGTCATGTGGCACGACATCTTCCTCGCCAACCGCGAAGCTGTCCTGCGCACACTCGATACATTTCGCAGCGACCTCGACGCCTTGCGCGACGCGGTCGATGCAGGGGATGGGCACCAATTGTTGGGCGTTTTCACTCGCGCCCGGGTTGCCCGCGAGCATTTCAGTAAAATCCTGGCCCGTCGGGCCTATGTGGACGCTATGAATTCCAACGATCTGATTTTCCTGGCTCAACCTGGTGGCCGCCTGTCCGGTCGGATTCGCGTACCAGGTGACAAATCGATTTCCCACCGTTCGATCATGCTCGGCTCCCTGGCCGAAGGCGTCACCGAAGTCGAAGGCTTCCTTGAGGGCGAAGACGCCCTGGCGACCTTGCAGGCGTTCCGTGACATGGGCGTGGTCATCGAAGGCCCGCACCACGGTCGTGTGACCATTCACGGTGTCGGCCTGCATGGCCTGAAACCCGCGCCTGGCCCGATCTACCTGGGCAACTCCGGTACTTCGATGCGCCTGTTGTCCGGCCTGCTGGCCGCGCAGGACTTCGACAGCACCCTGACCGGCGATGCTTCGCTGTCCAAGCGCCCGATGAATCGCGTGGCCAATCCGCTGCGCGAAATGGGCGCCGTGATCGAAACCGCCGCTGAAGGCCGTCCGCCGATGGTCATCCGTGGTGGCAACAAGCTCAAGGGCCTGACTTACACCATGCCAATGGCCAGTGCCCAGGTGAAATCCTGCCTGCTGCTGGCGGGCCTGTATGCCGAAGGCAAGACCACCGTCACCGAACCGGCACCGACCCGCGATCACACCGAGCGTATGTTGCGCGGCTTCGGCTACCCGGTCACCGTCAATGGCGCGACCGCCTCCGTCGAGTCCGGCAGCAAGCTGACCGCGACCCACATTGAAGTACCGGGCGACATCTCGTCGTCGGCGTTCTTCCTGGTGGCTGCATCGATCGCTGAAGGTTCTGAGCTGGTACTTGAACACGTCGGCATCAACCCGACCCGTACCGGTGTGATCGACATCCTGCGCCTGATGGGCGCCGACATCACCCTGGAAAACCAGCGTGAAGTGGGTGGCGAGCCGGTAGCGGATTTGCGCGTACGGGCGGCTAAACTCAAGGGTATCGAGATTCCTGAAGAGTTGGTTCCGTTGGCTATCGACGAATTCCCGGTCCTGTTCGTGGCAGCTGCCTGCGCCGAAGGCCGTACTGTGCTGACTGGCGCCGAAGAGCTGCGGGTCAAGGAGTCGGACCGTATCCAGGTCATGGCCGATGGCCTGCTGGCGCTGGGCGTCAAGTGTGAGCCAACGCCGGACGGCATCATTATCGACGGCGGCTCGATCGGCGGCGGCGAAGTGCATGGTCACGGCGATCACCGGATCGCCATGGCATTCAGCGTTGCATCGCTGCGCGCTACGGCACCGATCCGCATCCATGATTGCGCTAACGTCGCGACGTCGTTCCCGAACTTCCTGGCGTTGTGCGCACAGGTCGGTATCCGCGTTGCCCAAGAGGCTCAGTCGTGATCAAAATTGCACCGGTCATCACCATCGATGGGCCGAGCGGCTCCGGCAAAGGTACGGTCGCCGGGATCCTGGCCAAGCGTCTGGGCTGGAACCTGCTGGATTCCGGTGCGCTGTATCGGCTGCTGGCATTCGCCGCGCATAACCACGGCGTTGACCTGACCAACGAAGAATTGCTGAAAAAACTTGCCGCTCATCTGGATGTGCAGTTCATCGCGGCGACCGAAGGTCAGCTGCAACGCATCATCCTGGAAGGCGACGAAGTCAGCGATGTGATCCGCACGGAAAGCGTCGGCTCCGGAGCCTCCCAAGTGGCTGCATTGCCCGCCGTACGCGAGGCGCTGCTGCAGCGCCAGCGTGCATTTCAGGAAGCGCCGGGCCTGGTGGCCGATGGCCGGGACATGGGGACGGTGGTTTTTCCGGACGCGCCGCTGAAGATTTTCCTGACCGCCAGTGCCGAGGAGCGTGCGCGCCGTCGATACTTGCAGTTGAAGGGCAAAGTCGATGGTGTTAGTCTGTCGAGTCTGCTAGATGAGATACGTGCACGCGATGAGCGTGACACCCAGCGAGCGGTAGCCCCGCTCAAGCCGGCGGCTGACGCCATACAGCTGGATTCCACGGAATTGTCCATCGACCAGGTGCTGGAACGCATCATGAGCGAGATCGCCATTCGCGATATCGCCGGGTGACCAAGAAGGCCGCAGGGGACCAGTCATAGTCCTGGGGCGCTTCTTCTAAATGAAACTAACCCACACCGTCTGGGGTGTGGAGATGGGCGTATTCTTCGCCCTCATCAACAGGAATTAAAATGAGCGAAAGCTTTGCGGAACTCTTTGAAGAAAGCCTAAAAACCCTGAACCTTCAGGCAGGCTCCATCATCACCGGTGTTATCGTTGATATCGATTACCAAGCTCGCTGGGTAACCGTTCACGCTGGCCTGAAGTCTGAAGCACTCATCCCGCTTGAGCAGTTCTACAACGACGCTGGCGACCTGACTATCAACGTCGGTGACGAAGTTCACGTTGCGCTGGACTCGGTTGAAGACGGCTTTGGTGAAACCAAGCTGTCCCGTGAAAAAGCCAAGCGCGCTGAATGCTGGATTGTTCTGGAAGCAGCCTTCGCAGCCGAAGAAGTGGTCAAGGGCGTTATCAACGGTAAGGTTAAAGGCGGCTTCACTGTCGACGTTAACGGCATCCGTGCGTTCCTGCCAGGTTCTCTGGTTGACGTCCGTCCAGTGCGCGACACCACGCACCTGGAAGGCAAAGAGCTGGAATTCAAGGTCATCAAGCTGGACCAGAAGCGCAACAACGTTGTCGTTTCCCGTCGCAGCGTCCTGGAAGCCGAGAACTCCGCCGAGCGCGAAGCTCTGCTGGAATCCCTGCAGGAAGGCCAACAAGTCAAAGGTATCGTCAAGAACCTCACCGATTACGGCGCATTCGTCGATCTGGGTGGCGTCGATGGCCTGCTGCACATTACCGACATGGCTTGGAAGCGCATCAAGCATCCTTCCGAAATCGTCAACGTTGGCGACGAGATCGATGTCAAGGTTCTGAAGTACGATCGCGAGCGCAATCGTGTTTCCCTGGGCCTGAAGCAACTGGGCGAAGATCCATGGGTTGCTATCAAAGCCCGTTACCCAGAAAGCACTCGCGTTACCGCTCGTGTAACCAACCTGACCGACTACGGCTGCTTCGCTGAGCTGGAAGAAGGCGTTGAAGGTCTGGTACACGTTTCCGAAATGGACTGGACCAACAAGAACATCCACCCTTCGAAAGTCGTACAAGTCGGCGACGAAGTGGAAGTCATGGTTCTGGACATCGACGAAGAGCGTCGTCGTATCTCCCTGGGCATCAAGCAGTGCAAATCTAACCCATGGGAAGATTTCTCTGGCCAGTTCAACAAGGGCGATAAAATCTCCGGCACCATCAAGTCGATCACCGATTTCGGTATCTTCATTGGTCTGGACGGCGGCATCGACGGTCTGGTTCACCTGTCCGACATCTCCTGGAACGAAGTGGGCGAAGAAGCCGTACGCCGTTTCAAGAAGGGCGACGAGCTGGACACCGTTATCCTGTCGGTTGACCCAGAGCGTGAGCGCATCTCCCTGGGCATCAAGCAACTGGAAAGCGATCCGTTCTCCGAGTACGTTCAAGAGAACGACAAAGGCGCAATCGTTAAGGGCATCGTGAAAGAAGTTGACGCCAAAGGCGCCATCATCACCCTGGCCGACGATATCGAAGCGACTCTGAAAGCCTCCGAAATCAGCCGTGACCGCGTTGAAGACGCGCGCAACGTTCTGAAAGAAGGCCAGGAAGTAGAAGCCAAGATCATCAGTGTTGATCGCAAGAGCCGCGTAATCCAGCTCTCGATCAAGTCGAAAGACGATGCTGAAGAGAAAGAAGCAATCCAGAGCTTGAAAGACAAGCCTGCTGCTGACATGGCTGCTGGTCCTACCACTCTGGGCGACCTGTTGCGTGCACAAATGGAAAAACAGAACTAAGTTCTGACTTTCTGTAAAAAAGGGCGACTTCGGTCGCCCTTTTTTATGCCCGGAATTTGTAGCTTCTCCCCCGTAGGCGCTGCCGAAGGCGGCGGTCCTTCCAACATGCGCGCACGATCAGCAAACCCACGAAACCAACACCCCCGCAAAACTGTCTCTTTCTTTAACAGGATCAACCGCTTATTTGCAGCTAGTCTTACGCTCAAGCGAACCAAGCCAGGGCGGCATGCCTGGCATAAGGAAGTGAATGAACAAGCTCATCGTCGCAATAGCTTTACTGACACTGGCGGGTTGTACCACTAATGCCAAGACCCATGCGGTACGAGGTGTCAGCGGCATAGAGGTTGATTGTTCGGGATTGGGCTCGGGCTGGGAGAAATGCCAAAAGCGCGCAGCCAAGGAGTGCAAGGGCGCCGGCTATAAAGTCGTCACCCGGTCAGACGATGCAAAGGAAGAGGATGAATTCCCATTCGGCTTCAATCCGGCAGGCTACCTGACACGAACCATGCTGGTCATCTGCAGGTAACGTCGCCAATCAGGATCGGCGTAGTGACACTCAGAACCGCCACCTTCTTGTGCTGGAAGATATGTCAAAACTCGGGCTGTTCAAATTGATGCGGGCGTGCTAAAACCTCTGGAGCGATTTTCCTAGCTGCTTGAAAAAGAAGGGAAAAATATGACGAAGTCGGAGTTGATCGAACGAATTGTCACCCATCAAGGGCTGCTCTCATCCAAGGATGTCGAGCTGGCCATCAAGACCATGCTCGAACAAATGTCCCAATGCCTGGCCACCGGTGATCGGATCGAGATCCGTGGGTTCGGCAGCTTCTCCCTGCACTACCGCGCACCGCGGGTAGGTCGGAATCCGAAAACTGGTCAGTCGGTTAGCCTGGATGGCAAGTTTGTTCCGCATTTTAAGCCGGGGAAGGAGCTCAGGGATCGTGTCAACGAGGATGAGGAGGAAGGGAATTGATAGTTGTAGCAGGCAATGGAGATAACTCGTGAGTAATCTCAAGCGTTTACTCCTCGGGCTAATCCTTTTATTGCTCGTCGTTGCCGTATTGGTATTCGTTCTGGAAAATCAGCAGCCCGTTACCCTGGCATTTTTCGGATGGGTCGCGCCGCGGTTACCATTGGCTGGTGTTACTATCGGTTCATTGCTAATTGGTCTAGTAATTGGGCCGTTGATAGGTTTATTACTTAATCGTGCAGGTCGTAGTGGCAACTGAAATAGCTGAACTTATCCCTTCAAGAGGTTGCACAATTTATATTTCACGCTGAGGTACAGCTCAAGTGTAGAGGTGTTATCTCACAAACGAAAAAGAAGCGACCAGTTAGGCGCCGGGCAGTGAGTTGATAGTTTGGTAGACTAATACTGGCAGATGATCCATTGAAACTTTAGACTAAGGTGGGTGTTTGGTGTTGGACTTGAGGTCTTGATGTCAGTGCTTTTGTAGAGCAACCTGTTACAAATGGAAGTTAAAGTTGGATAGTTATTACGGAACTCACGCTCTATGTTTGTAGCAATGATAAAAAAAATATCGAAAACATCATCGTTAGGTTTAATTTTCAGCATATCGATTGTCGTTTTAGCGTATTTATCTTACGTTTTTCCAATGATTTATGCATATTTCGAGTCGGTAAATTTTATTTATGTAAACGCATGGGATGAAGAAACCTATCTTAGTTATCAGGGGGCGCATGGCTCATTAAGTATTCCAGGATATTGGACTTCAGGCGGAATCGTATACGCACTACAAAATCTAGGGTTCAGTGGAGGGGAGATAAATATAATATTTGACTGTTTGTTGACTCCTGTAACTTTTTCTTTGATTTTTTTTATACTCCGGTACTTGAAAGTTGAAAGTAGTCAAGCATTGATCTATGGGGTTGTGATTTTATTTTCCCCTATTCTTTTTAATTTCGGCAATCCGTTGCTATCGGGTTTTACCAGGGAGTACGGGATTTTAGGGTATGGTTGGGAATACTATCAGTCAGCCTTGCGCACACCAGAGCCGCAACTATCATATTTTTTTGTTGTGTTGGCCGTCGCTGGATATTTGAAGACCAGAAAAATTAGTTTTTTGTTTGCAGTAGTGCCGCTTCTTTATTTTTATGTGGGTGTTCCGTATGCATATTTTCTTGTTAGCGGTTTAATACTGCTGTATTCAAAATTTATTGAACGGAGTTTAGATTTTTTAAGGGTTGGTATAATCTGTATAATATCTTATCTGGTCGTTTCAATTGGATTCATTGTTTTTGATTTTTTGTTTTTGTCTAAAGATGTATTCATCACGGGTATACCTCAAGGGTATATAAAAACCCATGTGCCAGTATTTCCTGTTTCAGCAGGACTCATGTTTTTCTTTTTGTTGGTGGAAAGGGCTATTTTGAGTCCGGAAGCTTTCAAAAAAAGTAAACAGGTGCATGCGCAACTGTATGTTGCCATCTCGATATTTTTCATATGCAACTTGCATATGATTTCAGGGGTTATGCTCTCCTATAAAAACTATCTTGACTATTCTACCGGCTTAATTGCTGGCGTTGGGATTGTGATTTTTCTGGACTTTCTGAGATGTCATTCGATCAAGTGGGCGAATGCAGTGTGCTTTGTGTCAGTTTCACTCATTTTATACCTGACATTTAAGGCTTATGGCTTCAGCTTTAGTGCGATGGAGTATAATTTCTTTCGCGGATTACAATTCAATTCGATCGAAGAGTATGAAGCTGCCACCGATGATCCAATGTCTACAATTATTCAGGATAGTGATCTTGCTGCTAAGTTGCCTTACTCAGTTCCTAAAATGACAGCCCCATTATTTTCCTATCAATATAATTATCCAATGGTGGCTAATGGCTGTCGCTCAGTACTTCAGCGTATGGAGTTTGTAGTTGGTTATTTGAAAAGCAATCCCCAGAATGTTCCCTTAGTAAATTTCCAATATCTTGAAGCGTCAATAAAAGCATTTTCCGGACAAAAATACGTACCGCTTGAATTGCAAAAAAACGGGCCGGACAAGAAATCCTGCAAAATAATCAATCCGGAGGGAAGTTTTCGGATATTGGATTATCGTTACAAGGATAACGGATGGCTGAGAGTAAAATTGTTCTGAGTTTTAACGCGTTTCATAGAAAAGCTGACGAAAAAAAAAGGCGATCAATGAGCTGGTGTGTTTTATGAAGTTCATTTCAGAAGCTTGGCTTTAAATGCTCAACATTCGCTCTAGGTGAGTCTTAATTTGGACTCGATGTAAAATTATCGTGATGCATTATAGAGGTGCAGTCTGGGGAGCACAGGTAGACGCTTGGTCACGCTTCAAACTAGCGTAACTCATACGCTAAATGTGTACGTAGTTGGCGGCACAGTTCTGGTGTTCACGCAATCAGGTTGAGTCAGTTGATCTGGAAGTTTGTATGGAGGCAGAGGGGCTGGAAGACTGAGCGAGTCTCTCTCCCGTGTAGCAAATCAGGGTTCGTCAATATGAGCAATAATAACTCCAACTGCCGATCCTAAGGTCCGGTTCAGCTTACATTAACGAGCGTTGTTCTCGAAGGGGCTTAGACCTCCAACATGACACGGATGCAAAACCGTCAAATCATGCTGGAGGTAAAAAACTAACGTCGATTAAGTCAAGTTAGGGGCTGCTGTTTGCGGGCAAAGCAACGAATCAATGCGATAACCACGCCTACTAGTGCACCAAAAATAATTCCTATGGCGATAACCATGGAGCTCCTTGGTTTAATTGGGCCCAAGGACTCGATCGGCCCTTCTTGTGAATACACGGAGAACTCTGTTGGTTTTACATTAATCGAGCTGAAAAACTCTTTCTGGAAAACTGATTCACGAAATTTTTTAATGTAAGGATCGTCATTGGTGCGGTGTTGTAGGCTATTTATCTCTGCTTTTAATGCGAGGGTTCCTCTAAGGTAGGCAAGATCTTCTGGGTCATTAGCCGTTAAAGAAGAGGAGGGCTTTTCGATATTGAGACTTTCTGCTATGCGTAACGAATCCTGCAGTCGAGAGATCTCGTCCAAACGCTTTGTTTTCGTAACTTCCCTGCTTGCTGCAATTAGCTGCTCATAACGCTGGGCAGCTGATTCAGCTTCAAAAGACAGATTCTTGAGAACCTTTTGTTTTGTGCTATCGCTAGCTGTTTTTAAAAGGCCTTCAAGATACATTGGTAGCTCTTCAGGGGTTGACCCTTGCGCGGTGATAGTAAATCGACCAGGAGCGACACCACTTACAGTAATATGATTGGAAAGCTCAGCAGCGGAACTGAAGGCAGCAGATGAAGTTTCAGATTTTGACGGCAGATATACATCTTTATAGAGATCAATTCGTACTTTGTCTGACTGAAGTTCGCGGGTGAACAGAATATAAACTTCATCAGGCACAAATTGCTTGATGCCAGAGTAATTGAGAACGGCAACATCACTAGATAGTGGCGCCTGCAGATTGATCCTGGCTACATAAGCTGGCTTGCTGAAGTAAGCGTAGAGTGAGGCTACGACGGCAAAAATTATGGCGGTCAAGATTATCAACATTTTTTGCTGCCATAAAATGCGAATAAGATCTACGAGATCGACTTCATTTATGGGCTTGCTTGGAGTGACGGGCGAGTGGTTGTTCACTGATCAGATCTACCTTAAATTTGGAGCGTAAAACAGACCTCGATCCCGCTGCGGTCTATTGGTTTGAACGAAATCACTTTTTTCAAAGGATACAGCGTTGTGGGCAATCGTACTGAATGCGCATTTTGCCATCAAGTATAAAGATTACAAGGATAAGCGAAAAGTCCTACAGAAGTCTTGCCCGCAACGCAGAAGCTGACGGAGGTCGCGTTCGACTATCGGGGGCAGACAGCAGTCCCGTGTTGGCATTGGTTGGCTAATTTTTTACCAGTGTTGCGCGCGTGGGTTTTGGTGGATGTTAGGGGTGCAGGAAGGACGTACCGTAATATATAATAGCTTGATGCCTTGCTAGGGCGGGAAACCAAGTCGGTGCAGGTATGCTTTCCCGCTATTCCAAAGGCGATAGGGGGGGTGGCCGACCGATTGCTCGTATTAATAAGGCGGGCAATGCAGCAGATCCGAAAATCGGCCAGATTGGTAGGGGCTCAGATTCTTGCTGTGAGGAAAGCAGGTAAGTGAAGATTACTGTTGTCGGAAATCTCAGTTTTAAGCTGTACAGATCGGGCTGATCCCGCCATGCTTGCGGCGCGCAAGCTTGGATGAAGATCCTGGGCCCGCGTGTTAGCAGGCATGTTTATAAATTTTTGATTTGGCAGCAATGGTAATCGGATGGCTTTTAAGATTTTCAACGCATGTCTAGAAGCAAAGAAAATGGCTAATTTTGCACAAGCAACAGATGAACAGTTGGGTGCGAGGATCTGTGTTAGTTTGTCAAATGATAGGAAAATGGAATGATCGAGCAGCGAATCTCAACCGGACTGGCAATAGGTGCGATAATCGCCGGTTGTGGTTTTTTGCTTTTAAATCCGCTAAGGCTCGCATTTATTGCTAATACTTTCGTACCTTTCTTGCTTTTTAATCTCGCAGTCATGCTGGCATGCGGCATGCTTTTTTTACTTAGAGCAGACAGAATAAAAGTCCGCCCAATTGAACTGGTATTGTTCCTTTTGGTGATAGGGACTGCACTGATGACCAACTATGGTGGCCGTAGTATTCCAGATATCCTCACTGACTTTCTTCGGCCCGTCCTTTTTCTCACTGTAGTTATTTTTATTCGTAATTATATAAATTTAGAAAAATTTGGTTCGTCCCGGACTGTTCGTTTTTGGTTGAAAGCAACCGGCTGGGTGACGGTAGTTGTGGTTCTGTGCAGTTTGCTGATAAGTCGTTATCTAATCCCTCTTTATCCTGCGTTCTCGAGTATCGACTCAATTTTTGGTTTGGCGTGGCTACTAGCATCAGGGAATATTTTTTCGCAGATTAGTTACATGCTTATATTAGTTGTTTCTGGCAAGCGAGGGGTATATCTGGCTGGGTTTTTAGTGTTGTTAATTTGTTATAGATATAAAAAAATGACTTTGCCATGGTGGATCTCTTTAATTGCTATATTCTGTTTTATTTGTTTGATGACAGTGTTGAACCTGGATACGCTTGCAGCGATTTTTCTCAAGAGTAATACGAACCTGCCCAGCGATTCATCGGGAATTATAAACCTGTTGAGTGGTGGCCGTATTGAGGAGCTCCGCGGTGCGATCGCTGCAGTTCATACTCCTCTAGAGTATTTTTTTGGCGCTGGGCTTGGATTTGCTTTCAAAGTGGAAGGTTTCGAGGATGCTTCGGGGCTTCATAGAAATCTTCACTTTACACCTGCAAATCTAGCGATCTACTACGGCATTCCTTTTGTCGTTGCATTCGCCTACTATTTGGCAGGGTTTTTCTTGGATGCATTAAAACTCATCAAGGAAAATAGCAATCCAGTTATCTATTGTTACGCCGTCTACTGCATAGCTTCGATGTTTTTCTTGTTTACCGAGTTTAGTATTTTTGCTTACGTAAATTTTGCAATTAGTTGCGGTGTCGTTTCAGGTGCAACTAATCAACGGCGGAAGTTGAATCGAAGTAGCTTCGCTTGCCATACTGCAGCATCAAAATAATTTTTATCCGTTTCTTGAAAGTTCGACGGAAGAGCATTGATTTATAGGGGGTTTACGTGTGCGGTCTTTTTGGTGCTGTGATCTATAATAAGTCTACAAATCGTCAGCAATTATTAGCTCGAATTGAAGAGGCCCAGAGCGTGCAAGCTCACAGAGGCCCGGATATGAATGGTCATAAGGTTTATGAGTTAAACGATGTAACAGTCGTGTTGGCTCACCAACGACTTTCGATCCTAGATCTCTCAGATAATGGGCGTCAGCCAATGAGTTCATCTAATCTTGAGAGTGAAATTGTCTTCAATGGCGAAGTTTACAATTATAAAGAGATTGCGTTAGCGAAGAAGATGAATAATCTTCGGAGCGGAACAGACACTGAAGTGATTCTGGAGGCATTGTCAGGTGGCAATTACGCAGAAGCGCTGGCAGAGTTTAATGGTATGTGGTCGATCGCGCTCCTTGACACAAATAAACAGACACTTTTACTTAGTCGTGATCGCGCGGGAGTAAAACCGCTGTACCATACTGTTGTTGATGGGAACTTATATTTCGCTTCTGAAATTAAAACGTTGCTGGTGCTTAGTGGTGGCAAATTTAACTTAAACTTAGGAGTTGTAGGTAAATATATTGAGCAGTCAGTTCAAGATGACACGACAGCAACTTTTTTTGAGGGGATTAACAGTCTCGAGTCCGGTGAATACGCGGTTTTGGATCTCAAGAAAAAAGAGATCAATATATCCAGTTCGTCTTATTGGACGCCTTTTAGTGCATTCGACAAGTCTTATTATCAGAATCCTGAAGCTAAATTTCGCGAGCTTTTCGAAGATGCGGTGAAGCTAAGGTTGAGGGCTGATGTTCCAGTTGGTGTTACCCTTTCCGGGGGGCTTGATTCATCTCTAATTTGCCAAGCTGTAAGAAGCCAGCTAGGTCATAGTAATTTTTTTGTGCTTTCCGCAGTTTCTCCTGGAAAAAAAGGGGATGAATCTCCTTTTATCGATATCGTTGCTGATCACTTTGACCTTGATGTTTCAAAAGTAGATCTGGGTTGGTCTGCAGATGAAACTCTAGCTTTAATGCACAAGGCTACGTGGCATAACGATGCCCCACTAGGAAGTTTGTCCAATGTCGCATTTTATTTATTGATGTCCCAAGCCAGAGAGCTCGGTGTAAAAGTTATTCTGAGTGGGCAGGGGGCAGATGAAATACTTTGTGGATACAAGAAGTATTTGGGTTTTTATATTAAACATCTCGTTAAAGACAGGAAATACTTCACTGCCCTAAAGGTCCTATTGTCTTTTGCTCGCACCGGTACAGTGCTGAATCAATTCGGTTTTGCAGAGGCGAAGCGATATTTGGAAGGAAAAGGGGTTAGCAGTACCACGATTATGTCTGAAAAAGTAATCAGTCACTTCAAAAAAGCCCCCATTGGTGCTATAGGGAGATCATTAGAAGACCGCCAATGGCTCGATTATAAAAAATACTCCGTACCGTATCTAACTCACTATGAAGACAGGATGTCAATGGCGTTTGGTCGTGAGATTCGCTTACCATTTCTGGATTATAGACTGGTCGAGTTTATGCTGAACGCACCAGCTAACTTAAAGCTGTGCAAAGGTTGGACTAAATATCTTCTTCGAACCGCATATGAAGCGCTATTGCCCAAAAGTATTACTTGGCGCAAAGATAAGCAAGGATTCACTAGTCCTCAGGATGAATGGTTGAGGGCCGAGCTTAAACCGGCAGTTGAGTCGTATTTTTCTTCCTCTGCATTGATCTATAAATATGATCTTATTGATAGAGTTAAATTAGAGGAAAAGTATGCAGCTTATTGTAGCGGTGATCGAAATGTTTGGTATCGAGAGATCTTCAATCCATTAGGTCTAGAAGTCTGGCTTCGTGAGTTCCAAGCTTTTATTCGAACGGAATAAGCGTAATGTCATCTCTATTGATGAAGTATATCGGTTGTCGACGGTTGTTATTGAAGATTTTATTGATTAAGCGTTTGGGGTTGATCAATATACTTCGGGTGATCCGGCATCGCTTGCGTCTTCGCAATAAATACTACGAACAGGCATTGCCTGTAGTTGCTGTACCTACTGATGTGGGATTCTGGGTACACGAAGACGCCCGTTCCCGTCCCTCGATTGACCTCACACTGCAAGCATCCGTATTGGAGCGTGCGAATGAGGTCACATGCGGTTGGTTTCGTCGCTTTGAAGATGATCGGACGTTCGAGGGAAAGGCACCCGAATGGCATAAGGTAAGTTACGCCAGTTCAAAGGATGAGCATTTTTCGCGTGTGAAACTGAATGAGAGTCCGGGGGCCGATGTGAAGCTCTGCTGGGATCTCTCGAGGTTTAAATGGGTAACTCAATTAGCGATCGCAGCCGCAGTGTCGACCGACGAAGACAAACGTCGAATGTACTTGGACAGGAGTGAAGATCTATTGGGTTCATGGGTTGCCGAAAACGGTTATTTCATGGGCGTCAATTGGGCTTGCGGTCAGGAGGTCTCCATTCGCGGGTTGCACCTGATGGTGAGTACATTCATTTATGAGACTCACTTTAACAGTCGTCCTGCCAAGGGGTTATTGGCGTTGATGCAAGCTTCCTATGAGCGAGTGAAATTAACGATCGATTACTCGCTGGCGCAGGATAATAATCATAGTTTGACTGAAAGCCTGTTCCTTTATTTTAGCTTTAACTTTCTAAAGCACTACGGCATTAATGTTGCGACACCAAAGGAAAATGCCAAAAATTTAAGGCGTATTGATCGGGTAATGGCGAGGCTAATCCAGCGCGATGGTTCTTTTGCTATGTATTCGGTTAATTATCATCGCGCGGTCTGCGATATATTGTCTTTGTCAAAAGTAATTGATGAGGCGCTAAATATCGGTTATTGGCGGTCCAAGGATAAGTTGAATTGTGTGAAAAACATGCATGCATTTCTTTCTACGCTGGTAGATCCTGTTTCCGGAAGAGCCCCGAATATTGGGCATAATGATGGATCGCTACATGCAGTTCAATTTACATCGTTTGATGATTTTTCACCTTCTGTCGTTTTTATGGGAGCGGTGTTTTCGCTGCCAATTAATCATATTTTTGATGCAGCTTGCAGTAATGTTTATTGCTTTGGTTTTGAGCCAAAATTTGTCCAGATGAAAGCTGAACGCTTTTTGCAATTTAGAGAGTTCGGCATGCTGGTAGTATCGATGTCGTCTTACAGGGCTTTCTTCAAGTACCCCAATAACAAGTTTCGACCACAGCAACAGGATTTTTTACACCTTGATTTGTGGGTGCGTGGTGTGAATGTATTTCGCGACTCAGGTTCCTACAGCTACAATCCGGATGATCCCTTGCTCATTGAATACTTTGATGAAGCGCCTGCTCACAACGTTCCCTTTCTCTCAGAAGGTCGATTCGTTGACCGGCTGAGCCGTTTCCTATATCTAGAATGGCCGGGCACTGATCTTGAAACGACTGAAAATCATGAGCTTGTTTCAGTCTCTGCGCGAGTAAGTAACCTCAAAGGACAGGCCTTTGTCCGAAAGTTGCAGTTTTCGGGGGGAAGCATTTTGATCTCTGATCAAGGGCCAGATGATGACGATTGGTCGGTAGCTTATAATTTAACCACGGCTCCGATCATCTCCGATTTGGGCACTGTAGTTGCTCCAGGTGTCTTTTTAAAATGTGACGCACCCGTAAGTACGAGTGAATCTTTTTACTCGACACGTTATCTAGATAAACAAGTCGGTGCGCGGCTCATCATGACTCAAAAAGCAAACACTTTAATAATTGCTAAAGTGGATATTCAGGATCAAATATGAGAGTTCTTTATTTTCACCAACACTTCTCCACACCAAAGGGGGCGGTAGGGACGAGATCGTATGAGATGGCTCAAAGGCTGATCGCCAGGGGGCATCAAGTGACCGTGGTTTGTGGTAGTTATAGTGGTGGACAAACCGGGCTGAGTACTGATTTCGTTTCTGGCAAACGCACTGGCATGGTGGCTGGTATTAGGGTTATTGAGCTTGATCTCGCGTATTCCAATAGTCACGGCCTCTTTAAACGCACTATTAGTTTTATGAAATTTGCAATACGAAGTATTGGGATAGCGTTGACCGAAAAATACGATCTGGTATTCGCTACAACCACTCCATTAACCGCCGGAATTCCAGGCATTTTCGCTCGTTGGTTTCGTAATAAGCCCTTTATTTTCGAGGTAAGGGATCTTTGGCCAGAATTGCCGAAAGCAATGGGAGTTATTCGTAACCCTCTGATTCTTGGCGCGCTGTCAGCTCTGGAATGGATAAGCTATCGCTCGGCTCACAGACTTATTGGGCTTTCTCCTGGAATTGTGGAGGGGATTTCACATCGAGGGGTGCTTCGAGAAAAAATTGCCATGGTTCCGAATGGATGTGATTTGGATATTTTCAATATTCCAACAGATCCTTGGCTACCAGAGGGTGTGAGCCAAAGTCAGCTGGTGGCAGTATTTACAGGCACTCACGGAGTAGCTAATAAGCTGGATGCCGTGCTCGACACTGCTCTTGAGCTCAAGTCTCGTGGGCGAGACGATATACGGTTAGTTTTAGTAGGACAGGGCAAATTGAAACCTGCCTTGGTAGAGCGCGCGCGGGCGTTGAATTTGGACAACGTTATTTTTCACGATCCAGTCAATAAAGAACGATTGTCTGGACTAATGGCTTCCGCTGATATTGGTCTCCAAATTTTGGCAAATGTTCCTGCATTTTATTATGGGACGTCGCCTAATAAATTTTTCGACTATATCGCTTCCGGTCTTCCAGTGTTGAATAATTATCCAGGCTGGCTTGCCGAGCTGATCAGGACTAACGACTGTGGCTATGTGGTGCCCCCTGAAAATCCTAAAGCATTCGCAGACGCTTTAGAGCATGCTGCTAACGATCGTGAGGCGCTTAAATTGAAGGGGCTGAAGGGGCGTCAGCTTGCTATCAATCATTTTGATCGCAGAATATTGGCTGATCAATTTGTTGATTGGCTCGAAGGGGCGGTGCGGTGATTATGGGGTTCAGTCTCACCGCCTGCAGTCGCATCCGGAGTCGTTTGCGCTCCTTGAACTCTGCTTAAATAAGTCGCGGGTTGCTCGCGGCTGGTTCCACTGATCAGGCTTCACATTTGTTGTATTGTTTGTGCCAGAGGTACCACCCCTTTCACGAGGTCATGAGATATATTTGGTACCTAAGCTTTGCGCTGGTCATTGTTTAAAAGTCAAAAGAGCAGGCGTAGACGACGGTTCATTCGCTCTCATCCATCAGGCACTCAGGTCTTCAAATGTTCAAACGGTTCTTCGATATCACTGCTTCATTGTTAGCACTTATTATTTTGGCGCCGGTTATGGCAATCGTTGCATGGAATATTCGTCAAAAACTTGGCTCGCCAGTGCTTTTCAAGCAAATCCGTCCTGGCTATGGCGGCAAACCCTTTGAGATGGTTAAGTTCCGTACTATGCGAGATGCATTCGATGCCCAAGGCAACCCCCTTGCGGATGCGGAGCGTATGACCCCGTTCGGAAGCTTCCTCCGGGCCTGCAGCCTTGATGAGCTTCCAGAGTTGTGGAACGTACTCAAAGGTGAAATGAGCCTCGTCGGGCCGCGCCCATTGTTAATGGAGTATCTGCCTTTATATAGTCCGGAGCAGTTTCGCCGTCATAACCTTCGCCCCGGTGTCACTGGTTGGGCGCAGGTCAATGGGCGAAATGCATTATCTTGGGACGAAAAATTTAAATTGGATGTCTGGTATGTTGATAACCAGTCCTTTTGGCTAGACATCAAGATTATTCTCATGACACTTAAAAAAGTGGTGGTCAGAGAAGGGATCAGCGCGGATGGCGAAGTTACTATGTCCAAGTTTACTGGTAACAAGCCATGAAGAAACTGGCAGTGCTTGGTGCCAGTGGGCACGGGAAAGTCGTTGCTGACACCGCCCATTGCTGCGGATGGGATCTGGTGGAGTTTTTTGATGACGCTTGGCCTGCCCGTAGCGAAAATGGGCATTGGTCAGTCGTAGGAGATTCGAAGGCCATGCTCGCTCGACTCCTGGAGTACGACGGTGTGATCGTGGCAATTGGCGATAATAAGGTTCGTAACGATAAGCTCGTGACCCTGATGAGCGCTGCCGCTCCTGTTGTATCATTGATTCATCCAATGGCGTTCGTTAGCCGATACGCTACCATTGGTGTTGGCTCTGTCGTTTTCGCTGCAGCTGTGGTCAATGCCGACGCGAAGATAGGTCTCGGAGCGATCCTCAACACAGGCTGCAGTGTTGACCATGATTGCCAGTTAGGGGAGGCTGTACATGTGAGCCCAGGAGCCAGACTGGCAGGTTCTGTCAGTGTGGGCGACCGAAGCTGGATCGGAATAGGCGCTAGTGTTAAGCAATTAATCAGAATCGGTTGTGAAGTCGTCGTCGGTGCTGGGGCGTCGGTTGTGAGCCATGTAGCTGACGGGGTAGTCGTTATCGGCGTACCTGCTAAAGTACGTTGAGTTTGAGTAAGGCTGCGGCCATAAAAAGATATTTGGCTGAGCCGGATGTGAATGAATAGCGTTTCATAATTTTAATTTTGAAATCAATGGAAATAAGCTGTGTTGAACTCTCATTTTTCTCCCTGGCCTTCTTTCTCCGAAGAGGAAGCCAATGCAGTTCGTGACGTTATTCTTTCCAACAAAGTCAATTACTGGACGGGGCAGGAGTGTCGCGAATTTGAGAAAGAATTCGCTGCGTGGACTGGTACTCGTCACGCTATAGCCCTGGCAAACGGCACAGTTGCCTTGGATCTTGCATTTCAGGCATTGGGAATCGGAGCGGGGGACGAGGTCATCGTCACCTCAAGGACTTTTCTTGCATCTGTTTCTAGTATCGTCAATGCCGGAGCGATTCCGGTGTTTGCAGATGTAGACCGCGACTCGCAGAATATTACAGCGCAGACAATTGCTGCTGTATTAACGTCTCGTACTCGGGCTATTGTTTGTGTTCATCTTGCGGGTTGGCCCTGTGATATGGACCCGATCATGGCTCTAGCCCAAGAGCATGACCTCAAGGTGATAGAGGATTGTGCTCAGGCCCATGGCGCGACATACAAAGGCCGTTCAGTCGGCTCCATTGGCCATGTTGGGGCTTGGTCGTTCTGCCAAGACAAGATCATGACCACTGGTGGTGAAGGTGGGATGGTCACAACTAACGATCACAGTTTGTGGGCAGCGATGTGGTCCTACAAGGATCATGGCAAGAGTTGGGAAGCTGTCTACGAGCGAGAACATGCTCCCGGTTTTCGTTGGCTGCATGAGAGCTTCGGCACCAACTGGCGTATGTTGGAAGTGCAGGGTGTGTTGGGTCGAATCCAACTGCGCCGCATGAAGCACTGGCAGGAAGTCCGATTGGCCAACGCTCGTAAAATTTGGGCTGCCGCGGAACAATCGATCGGTTTGCGAGTACCACATATTTCAGAAGATTATACTCACGCAGCATACAAGTGCTATGTGTTTGTCGAACCCCATGCTTTGAAGTCTGATTGGAGTCGGGATCGAGTCCTTAATGAGATCGCCGCGCGTGGAGTTCCGTGTTTCTCTGGTTCGTGCTCAGAGGTTTATCTGGAAAAAGCCTTCGACAATACAGCTTGGCGACCTGTGGTACGTCTCCCTGTTGCCCGGGAGTTAGGGGAAACCAGCTTGATGTTCATGGTTCACCCGACCCTTACCTCTTTAGAGATCGACAAGACATGCGAAGTCTTGATCGAAGTCATGAAGGAAGCTCTCGCAGATTAACTCTATCTCTACATCAGGTGTAGTTGGAGTAACAGGTGTTAAGAGTCGAGCTGATAAAGCTCGGCTCTGTTCGTTCCTCTATACTACCGACCTGAGACAGGATCTTTTGAAATTTAGGATAGGAAAGTTAAGGGGTATTACAGTCTTTTACTTAGATGATAGAGGTGCAAGGCTCGGCATAATGGCATTGCCTCATTGTTTTCACCTCCATCATGCCTGCACGGAATTACGGTCGTATTGCTCTGTAATCCAAAGGTGTTTGTCCGACAACTCGGGCTGGAATGCCAACTATAATTGAGTTAGAAGGTACGTCTTTAAGAACGACTGCTGACGCTCCAATTTGGCAGTTGTCACCGATTTTGATGTCACCAATAATCTTCGCTCCCGCACCGATGTAACAGTTATCTCCGATCACGGGGCATTTATTAATCTCACTAGTAACATAGCCTTCCGCTGCCCCGATTGTAATACCCTGTCCCAAAACGCAATTAGTTCCGATTTTAGCGTTCGCATGAACCACAACGCCTATAGCGCCATAGGCAAAAATAGAACCTTTTCCTATGTTCGCGGAAACTGGGATATAGGAGTTAAAAAAGAGAAAGATTAAATTTCGAATGAGGCCAGGTACGATTGGCACTCCGCGTTTATGAAACCAGTTCCCAATTCTATAGAGTTTTACAGCATTCATTATTAATCTCTCCCTATTAAAACCGCAGCGTGCGCAAGTCCGCCGGGCGAAGCCGGAGAACTACTACAGCAATGAACAAAAGTGAGCACATGTAGAGTGTGCCCCAGATCAAACTAACATTCTTCATAATTACGGCTATCGGCGAAAGTATCGACACCCAGAATACAACAGATAAACGAATTCCTGGTTTACATAGCAAGTGCAAAATCAGTAAATAAGCAGAAAAGCCGACCGTGTAAAAAATCTCTGCCTGTTTTAGCCCTTTAACGAACAGGATCATTCCCGCCACGGCGAATATTCCAGTGACCAAGTTTGCTACTATTACCTTGCGATGAAGACCTGTTGCGACGAGATATCGCTCACTAACTACTGCCCAGTATAGGACTGGCAAACAAGGGAGTAACGCAAAGTAACCAGAATATTGTGGAAACATCCATCCTAGTGCATAACCAAACAAGCCAACCAGCGCAAAATACAACAGCGAAATTGACATGATTTTTCTATACTGCTCTTGTCGTTCGCCACCGGACACGAACGAGACAAATACGGCCCTCACATTTATCGGGAATAAGCTCGTAGCTGATTGAATGATCGAAACTATCACGCGGAAGAGTCCAAGGTCTCGAATAGGCAGGCTTTTAGATAAAATGTAGGGGAGTATGTTCGTGAAAAGATTGAAAACCAACGTGATGGTGATCATTCTGGGTAATAACAGAAGTACTTGGTGGCAGGTAGACAGCAGAAGCTTGCCGACAGGGATTTTTGCTCCGTGGGTAATCAGCACGGCAATGGAGTACAGACATGGTATAAGATTGGTGAGTAACAGTATTTCTACAATGCTCAGGTTTGCAATTTTCTGGTTGGTGATAATAAGAAGGGTAAAGAATACTATTAAAAAAATTACAAGATACCCAACGATCCAGCGCTGCAAGCGTAGTCCGAATAATGAAAGCAAGCATGCCGAGCTTAATAGCATTACACCAAGCAAATATTTATTGCCGATATCCTCTACGAGGCTGATTATGCTAAATAATACAAATATCAACAATGCCATGAATAGTGAAGTTACGAGTATGTATTTGGCTTCTATGCTCGCAATAAGTTGTTCGTTGACTATATCAAGAAGCTTCTGAAATAAAAATACTAGTACGTTGGCCTTAATAAAGGCGCCATATGCTTCCAGTCCATAAAGCCCAGGGATAACGAAGTTAACCACAAGACCACTTATAAGTGTCAGAACTTGAATTAGCAAATTGACCATGCAAGAACCTCTTATACCTCATCAAGACTAATCGAGCATACGATCAATTGACAAAAATCAACGTCGCCTCAAGGTAAAAGAGCCGGTGGGATCCCATCCGGCTCTCGTACATTAGGTCAACATTTAGGTCCAAATTCCGCGGGTATCAATAACTTTTACTGAGGACAAGCGGTCTTTCGGGATTCCCTTGAATGCACTGTGATCGACGAGCAGAACCACCACGTCGGCCGTCGTCAAAGCCTGATCGACATCGCTGAGTTTTACGGCTTCTTTCAAACGAGCTGGGAGGCATTCGATATTTGGTTCAACTGCTAGAACACTCCCTGGATGAACTTCTGCTATTTTTAAGGTGATCTCGAGTGAAGGGCTTTCGCGCAGATCGTCAATGTCTGGTTTAAATGCCAAGCCTAGGCAGGCGACAGTGACGTCTTTGGCTGTTTTAGCCGGGTGTTCCTGCAAAAATTTGCCAATTGCAAGCTGGACTTGATCGAGTACCCATTGTGGCTTGCTGTCATTGACCTCGCGCGCGGCTCGTATCAAGCGCGCTTCATCAGGTGTCCGGCTCACGATAAACCAAGGGTCAACCGCGATGCAGTGCCCGCCAACGCCAGGTCCCGGTTGCAATATGTTGACTCGTGGGTGGTGATTCGCAAGGCGGATCAACTCCCATACGTTAATATCAAGCTTGTCGCAAATGATCGATAGTTCATTTGCAAAAGCGATGTTCACATCGCGGAAGCTGTTTTCGGTGAGCTTGCACATTTCCGCAGTTCGCGCATCCGTGATGATGCATTCACCTTCAACAAATGTTTTATAAAGGTGCATTGCAGCATCCGAGCATTTGGCGGTCATGCCACCAATGATCCGATCATTTTCGATCAGCTCACGTAATACGTGACCGGGTAGAACGCGCTCCGGGCAATGCGCAATGCGAATATCAGAAAGTTCGCCGTGAGTTTGCGGGAAACTCAGGTCCGGTCGCGCTTCGGCCAACCACTCAGACATTTGTTCGGTTGCACCTACAGGTGAAGTCGACTCGAGAATTACCAAGTCGCCTTTCTTCAATACTGGGGCGATGGCTTTGCTCGCCGACTCGATGTAAGACAAGTCCGGTTCATGGTCGCCTTTGAATGGCGTCGGAACAGCGATCAGGAAGGCATCTGCCGATTCGGGTGTGGTGGTCGCGCGCAAATACCCCTCAGTTACAGCTGCTCGGACAACGATATCCAGATCTGGCTCAATAATGTGAATATCGCCGCGATTGATCGTGGACACCGCGTGCGGATTCACGTCGACGCCAATAACTTTTTTCTTGCGTGCGGCAAAAACAGCAGCAGTAGGAAGGCCAATGTAGCCTAGGCCAACCACGGAAACAGTTTCAAAACTCATATGTGGACCTTATTGAATTTTGGAAAGAACTTCGAGAATGCGAGCGCAGGCCTTGCCATCGCCGTAGGGATTGTGAGCATAGCTCATCTGCTCATATGCTTTCGGGTCAGTCAGTAGGCGGGTCAGGTTACTTGTGATTGCATCGACTCCGGTGCCTACCAGTTTTACAGTACCGGCCTCGACTGCTTCCGGTCGTTCGGTTGTATCACGCATCACTAGAACGGGTTTGCCGAGTGAAGGTGCTTCTTCTTGAATGCCGCCCGAGTCACTTAGGATGAGGTAAGAGCGATGCATTAGATACACGAAAGGTAGATAGTCCAGCGGTTCGATCAGGTGAATATTTTCAATGCCCGCCAGAAGGCGGTTCACGGGTTCCCGCACATTGGGGTTCAGGTGCACAGGATAGACAATCTCGACGTCTGGAAAGGTTTTTGCAATGTTAGCCAGCGCTTTGCAAATGTTGTCGAATCCATCGCCGAAGCTTTCACGCCGGTGGCCAGTAACAAGGATCACTCGCTTGCCTTCACTTATGAACGAGAATTGTTCATGGAACATTTGCTGTAAATTCGAATCGCTCTCGACCCTTTCGACCACGTCAAGCAAGGCGTCTATTACAGTGTTTCCCGTTACGTGAATTGAAGATACATCCACTCCTTCATTGATTAGATTCTGTCTGGAGGTATCGGTGGGGGCAAAGTGTAGCGCGGCAAGCGCTCCTGTCAGTTTGCGGTTTGCTTCTTCTGGCCAAGGCGAATACATGTTACCTGTTCGCAGCCCTGCCTCAACATGGGCTACCGGTATTTGCTGATAGTATGCCGCCATTGCTGTTGCGAAAGTCGTCGCCGTGTCACCATGTACCAAGACAATATCTGGTTTAAACTCAGCAAAGATCTTTTTCATTCCATGCAGGATTGCCGTCGTGACGTCGGTCAGGTCCTGGCCCGGCTTCATAATGTTGAGATCGAAGTCGGGAGTAATCTGGAACAGATCCAATACTTGATCGAGCATCTGCCGATGCTGACCGGTCACGCACACTTTGGCTTCGAATCTTTCGTCGGCTGCGAGGCTCAGCGCCAAGGGAGCCATTTTGATTGCCTCAGGGCGCGTGCCGAATACACACAGTGTTTTCAAAGTCATTGCAATACCGCTATTGAAAAAAAGGAAGGTTTAACGTGTATACATGCGATACCGGTTGTCTTGCATGATGAATTATACAACTCAATAATCGGTGTTTCTCTCGTTCAACCCGACGGTAAACAATAGCGGATCGAATCATGATAATTTTTTCTTGACACTCGCGGGGGCCGTTAATTTTCTGCATATCATCATCTCAAGGATCTAGCCGGCTTTCTGCTGACAATTTATCGGCGCCATGCTGTCTTGAGGACAAAATCAAATTCAATGCCGGATCACAAGCGATGCCCGCCTTCGTTGGTAGAGAAGTCGACACCGTCCTTTGACCTTCCACCCATCGGATTGCTGCTGGGTTTGTAACCCTCGACGCTTGTACGATAAGCCTCTTATGGCGGCGCGAGCACGCTTCTCTGGACCTGATTTCAGCGCTCATAGAAGGCACGGGTTCAAACTCTCCATGGCAGAGCCTTTGTAAATCTCTTTGCCACAATTATTTACGAGATGCATCTTTTTCATCAAGGGCAACCGCTGGTGCATGGGGGGCGTAGATCTCGAAAGCGGTCAATGCCAACTTTTCTGCAAGCTTGTTTTTTCCGACATCGAATGTGCCCCCGTACGAGTGTGACGTGAATTATAACCACCTTTGCTCGGCGCTTTCCAAAATTGTGGCGTTGAGAGGCGTTGCCCGCATTTTTTGCGCAGGAAGGCTAGCAGCAATCACGCAGATCCATAGCATTTTTCGTGTATTAATCATTCAAAAGGATAGGCGTGGGCCGTGGACGAACCACATGAAAGACTCTAGCTTTGCCAGGGGGGGGGGGGCGCTACCTGTCGGCGGTGAGTGAAGGGTTGGATGTTACCAGGGCTCAAATCAGAGTGATGCGGGGGGGGGGGGGGGGGGGGGGGGGGGGGGGGGGCGATGATGGGGGAGGAGTACCAGAGGCTCGGGAGTATCCGCTAAGGTGCAGTCAGCTTCATAAAGGAGGGAGAAGGACGAAAAAGCATTGCTTCAAGGCTTCAGGCATCTGGTGGAAGACATTTTATCTAGATGGAGGGTTTTGCAGGATTTTTGCCTGAACCAATGTATCATGAGAACCATACAAAGACTTGTAGATGGAAACAGAAGGATTCAGGTTCCGAGCTGTACCATTTCGTACCTGGGTGTTTCATTTTTGAGTCTGAAGGCATGGTTTTTTCGGTTCAAGAGCTTGAAAGGGGTGTTCGATAGGTTTATGGATAAGATCAGAATTTTTTTGTTGAGCCTTCCTCGACGCTGCAAGCGGGTTCTGCAGGTAACAGTAGATGTGTTTCTGGTCTGGTTATCGTTATGGATGGCATTTATCGTACGCCTCGGTATAGATGAGCTGGATAGCCCTTTTCAACAGCATCTTTGGCTATTTATAAGTGCGCCTATCGTAGCTATTCCTCTTTTTATTCGGTTTGGCATGTACCGAGCTGTTATGCGCTATGTCGGTAATGACGCGCTTATAGCAATTGTAAAGGCAGTCACTCTGTCGGCGCTTATTCTTGGTGTCTTTGTATATTGGTACAGTAATCATCAAACAATTGTACCGCGATCAATTATTTTCAATTATTGGTGGCTAAGCCTAGTGATGATTGGCGGATTGCGAATCGCTATGCGGCAGTATTTTTCTGGTGATTGGTTTATCGCAGCTCAACATGTTCCGTTTGCAAATGCTGACAATGGATTACCAAGGGTCGCAATCTATGGTGCCGGAGCAGCAGGTAACCAATTGGTCGCTGCGTTGCGCATGGGGCGAGTCATGCGACCAGTAGCATTCATAGACGATGACAGCAATATTGCCAGTCGCGTCATTGCGGGCTTGCAAGTATTCAAACCTAAACATATTCAGCAAATGATAGACACTACCGGTGCTCAAGAAATTCTCTTGGCGATTCCGTCCGCCAATCGAGGGCGGCGTCGAGAAATACTCACTTTCCTAGAGCGGTTTCCTTTGCACGTGCGTAGTGTCCCGGGATTTATGGATTTGGCTAGTGGCCGGGTTAAGGTCGATGATATCCAGGAGGTGGATATCGCCGATTTGCTGGGCAGGGATGCTGTGCCTGCCCAAGGAGATCTGCTTGAGCATTGCGTAACCCGTCAGTCTGTAATGGTCACAGGAGCTGGTGGTTCAATAGGCTCTGAATTATGTCGCCAAATTCTCGAATTACGACCAACCACATTGTTGTTGTTCGAGCATAGCGAATTTAATCTTTATAGTATTTTTTCTGAACTTGAACAGAGAATCTCCCGTGAGTCCCTTTCTGTAAACCTGCTCCCTATTCTTGGCTCTGTTCGAGACGAGAGAAAGTTGCTAGATGTAATGAAAGCTTGGCATGTCGATACGGTTTACCATGCCGCAGCCTACAAACATGTCCCGATGGTTGAGCACAATATCGCCGAGGGCGTTCTCAATAATGTCATTGGTACTTTAAATACTGCACAAGCGGCTTTGCAAGCAGGCGTTGCTAACTTTGTCCTCATTTCCACGGATAAGGCTGTGCGACCAACCAATGTCATGGGAAGTACCAAGCGGCTCGCAGAGATGACTCTTCAGGCGCTCAGTCGTGAGAAAGCCCCTGTATTATTCGGTGATCAATCGTCCATATCTCAAGTCAATAAAACCCGCTTCACTATGGTCCGGTTTGGTAACGTATTGGGATCCTCAGGTTCGGTGATCCCACTTTTTCATAAGCAGATAAAGTCAGGGGGGCCGCTGACCGTTACGCATCCGAAGATCACCCGCTACTTTATGACTATTCCCGAAGCCGCTCAATTGGTCATTCAGGCGGGTTCCATGGGGCAGGGTGGGGATGTCTTTGTGCTAGATATGGGCGAGCCGGTAAAAATTGTGGACTTGGCGGAGAAAATGATTCATTTGTCGGGATTGAGTGTGCGGTCAGAAAGAAACCCACATGGTGATATCCACATTGAGTTTTCCGGTTTGCGCCCGGGCGAGAAGCTGTACGAAGAGTTGTTGATTGGCGATAACGTAGCCGCTACACAACATCCAATGATTATGACTGCAAATGAAGATCATATTGGTTGGGAGGTCCTCAAGGCTAAGCTGAGCGAGTTGCTGAGCGCTGTCGACAGGGATGATTACGCACGTGTTCGTCAGTTGCTACGTGACACGGTCAGTGGATATGCGCCTGACGGGGAAATCGTTGATTGGATTTATCAACAACGGCGCTTGGAGCCTTAATAGAACTTAGACGGGTGGCAAGGTGAGCTTGGCCACTCTATGACATGAGATAAAGTGCGGGCTAATAACGCGCGTCGGTGCGCTTGGACTTGAAAGTGAAGAAAGTTGCCATATTGCAATCTAACTACATCCCATGGAAAGGATATTTTGATCTTATTTCGGCTGTGGATGAATTTATCATTTATGACGATATGCAGTTCACGAAACATGACTGGCGTAATCGCAACCAAATCAAGACTCCTCAGGGAGTGCAATGGTTATCTATTCCGGTAGGCCAGAGTATTCATCGCCGCATTCGTGATGTAGCGTTGGTAGATGGCTGGCAGGTGAAGCACTGGAAAACGTTGCAGAGCAACTATCGGCGAGCGCCTTTCTTCGATGAGGTCGCACAGTGGCTCGAGCCGCTCTATCTGATGGAGACCCATACGGGGCTGTCGCCGATGAATCGTAAGTTCATGGAAGCGATTTGCCGATATATTGGTATTGAAACCCGCATTACGAATTGTTGGGACTATACGTCTGCCGGCGACAAAACCCGGACTGCGCGCCTGGTAGACCTTTGTCAGCAGGCCGGTGCGACGCATTATCTGTCGGGGCCGGCGGCAAAGGATTACATCGAGGCGCCGCTGTTCGACAAAGCCGATATTGCGCTGCAATGGTTCGATTACGCCGGCTTTCCCGAGTATCCGCAACTCTGGGGGGAATTTACCCATGGCGTCACCGTCCTGGATCTGCTGTTCAATTGCGGCAAGGACGCGCGCCGTTACATGAGGCATGTCAAAGCATGAAGCTGTCCATCGTCGCCACGCTTTACAGCTCGGCCAGGTTCATCGAGCAATTCCATCTCCGTGCAAGCCAGGCTGCACAACAAATGGTCGGAGATGATTACGAGATCGTACTGGTCAACGACGGCTCGCCCGATTCAAGCCTGGAACTGGCCGTCCAGTTGAGCGAAGCCGATCACCACGTGGTGGTCGTTGATCTCTCACGCAACTTCGGCCACCACAAAGCCATGATGACGGGCCTGCAACATGCCCGAGGGGAACGTGTCTTCCTGCTCGATAGCGACCTGGAAGAAGATCCTGCATGGTTGCTCTCGTTCAGTGAGCAGATGGAGCGTGAAAAGGTCGATGTGGTCTACGGGGTCCAACAGCAGCGAAAAGGCAGGCACTTTGAGCGCTGGACCGGACATGTGTTCTACAAACTTTTCCGTTTCCTCAGCGGGCTTGATATGCCCGACAATATAGTTGTCGCCAGACTGATGTCGCGCCGCTATGTGGACGCGTTGATTCAGCACGACGAACGCGAGTTGTTCATGGCGGGTCTGTGGGTCATCACTGGCTTCGATCAGCGTGCGCAGTCCATCGTCAAGCACAGTCGTGACGAGACGACCTACACGCTGGGAAAGAAGGTAGCGCAACTGGTCAATTCGATCACTGCCTTCAGCAGTGCACCGCTGGTGGGAATCTTCGGCGTGGGCTGCGCGATCTTTCTGCTGTCGGCCGCCTACACGAGTTTTCTCTTCGTCAACTGGCTGCTACTGGCGAACCCACCTAGCGGCTATACGTCGCTGATGGCTTCGATCTGGCTGCTCGGTGGCCTGATCATCGCATTCGTAGGCGTGGTCGGGATCTATCTCGCCAAGATCTATTCCGAGGTCAAACAGAGACCCTACACTATCGTCCGGAACGTCTACCGTCAGGCTAAGACGCGGAGCATTGAATGAAAAAACTCATTATTTTTGGTCTCACCGACGCCGCTGAGCTCGCACTCTATTATTTTTCCAACGACTCGGGCTATCAGGTCGAAGCGTTTGCTGTTGATCCCGCCTTTATGCCGGCCGATAAGAGTTTCATGGGATTTCCGGTGGTGGCATTCGATGAAGTCACTCAGATCTACCCGCCAGACCGGTATGTCTTTTTCGTCGCGCTTGGCTATTCCAAGCTCAACCAGATCCGTAAGGAAAAATATCTGGCAGTCAAGGGGCTGGGCTACGAAATGGTCAGCTACATAAGTTCTCGAGCCACGGTGCTGACAGAGGACATCGGCGAGAATTGCTTCATCCTGGAAGATAATACCGTTCAGCCCTTTGTGCGCATCGGCAACAACGTGACCATGTGGAGCGGCAATCACGTCGGACATCATTCTCAAATCGAGGACCACTGTTTCCTGGCCTCGCACATCGTCGTATCCGGCCGTGTAACGATCGGGGAAAGTTGTTTTCTCGGCGTCAACGCAACACTTCGCGATCACGTTACCATTGGCGAGAAATGCATCATCGGCGCCGGCGCTCTGATTCTTGGAGATGCTGCTGCCGAAGGCGTGTACATCGGACAAGCCACCGAACGGTCGCGCGTGCCGAGTACTCGCGTCAGGAACATCTGAAGAACCTCATAATTGGCGTGAAAAAATCCCATGTGGAAAAAACTAGGAAAGATATTCTGCGCAGAAGGGCAGAGCGATTGGTTGTATTCTCACGCGATGATTCCCATTGCGGAGCAGGTGAACGGCGACCTGTATCGCATCTATTTTTCATCGCGCGACAAGAATAATCGCGGACACGGCGGCTTCCTCGAGATCGACATGCGGGACCCGACCAAGGTCTTGCGCGTCCATCCGGATCCGGTCCTCGAGCCAGGCGACCTCGGATGTTTCGACGACAGTGGCGCCTTGCCCAATTCGATCGTCAACGTCGGCGGCCGCAAGCTGCTGTACTACACCGGGATCAACCTGGGCGTAACGGTGAAGATCCGCAATTCCATTGGCCTGGCCGAATGGAACGAGGCCACCCACCGCTTCGAGAGGTTGTTCCGCGGCCCCGTCATCGACCGCACCCGCGATCTTCCTCACTTCGTCGCCACCCCCGAGGTGCAGTTCGAGGCCGGACGATTCAGGGCCTGGTTCACCTCCTGTGTGCGATGGGAGCAAGGCCCTTCGGAAGCGAAGCACTTCTATCATCTCGAGTATGCCGAGTCTTCCGACGGGATCGAGTGGGAGCGTGACGGCAAGGTTGCCATCGAGTTCCGCGACGAACACGAGTACGCCCTGGGTGTGCCGCGCGTGCTCAAGGATGCGGACATGTACCGGATGTGGTTCTGCTCCCGGGCCACGAAGGACTGCCCCACCTACCGGATCCGCTACGCGACCTCGTCCGATGGCGTGAAATGGACGCGACACGATGAGCAGGTGGGAATCGACGTATCGGAATCGGGTTGGGATTCGGAGATGATCTGTTACCCGTACGTCTTCGATCATGCTGGTCGACGCTACATGCTTTATAACGGCAACGGCTATGGCAAGACGGGTTTCGGAATTGCCGTCTGGGGAGATGAGTGATTCCAATGCAGCGCTGGCGGCCCGTGATCAGGCCAATTCTCCGCTACGCAGTCGTCGGCGTCGCCTGCAATGCCATCGGTTATGCGACCTACCTGGCATTGACGTGGGTGGGCATCCCATTCAAGCTGGCCATGAGCTTCCTGTACGTACTTGGCATCTGCATCAGCTTCCTGGGCAACCGTAACTGGGCGTTCGAGCATCGCGGCAACGTCGTGGGGACGGCATGGCGTTTCGGCCTGGCGCACGCAGCCGGCTATTTGCTCAACCTGGCCTTGCTGACGGTGTTCGTCGACAAGCTGGGATATCCTCATCAGTGGGTCCAGGCCGCCGCCATTTTCGTTGTAGGAGGTTTCTTGTTCGTTGTTTTCAAGCTATTCGTCTTTCGTCATGACCAACCGGATGGGAATCAGGTGTGAAGATCTGTTCTGAATGCGAGACGCAGTACGTCTCGGAGCAATGGATATGCGTCCGGTGTGGACATCAGGTGGCTCGAAAGAACGGTTTTGCCGCGTTTGCGCCAGAACTCGAGGACAAGCAGGAGGGCTTCAAGGCCGACTTCTACGAGACCTACGCGCATCTTGAAAGCGGCCATTTCTGGTTTCGGGCGCGTGCCAGGTTGATTACATGGGCGCTGACGAAATATGCGCCGCGCATGCGTTCATTTCTGGAAATCGGATGCGGTACTGGCTTCGTTCTGAGTCGGGTTTCCGTGGCGTTTCCGAAGGCCAGGTTGCTTGGCAGCGAGATGTTCTCGACCGGGCTGAAGTTTGCCTCCTCGCGTTTGCCTGGTGCGGAGTTCGTGCAAATGGATGCGCGCGATATCCCTTACGTCGACGAGTTCGAAGCGATTGGCGCGTTCGATGTCATCGAGCACATCGAGGCGGATGCTGTGGTGCTCCAGCAGATGCACCGTGCCCTGAAGCCCGGGGGAATCATGCTGTTGACCGTACCCCAGCATCAGTGGCTATGGAGCCAGGTGGATGAATATTCCTGCCACGTGCGGCGCTACGAAGCCGCCGATCTGCATCGCAAGGTGGAAGAGGCGGGGTTTTCCGTCGTGCGCAGCACATCGTTCGTCTCGTTACTGCTGCCAGCGATGATGATTTCACGCGGCGCCAAGAAGCAACAGCGGGGCGATACGAGCGAGACCGCCGAATTAGCGGTACCCAAGGCGCTCAATGTGCTGTTTGGTTTCGTGATGTGGCTGGAGTGTTTACTCATCAAGGTCGGAGTGAGTTTTCCGGTCGGTGCTTCCAGGCTGCTTGTCGCCCGGAAATAGAGTGGATGCCCCCACTTTCCATAACGAAGTGATGTTTAGTTCGACCCGACTAATTTTGCGTGCGAAGGCTCAAACGGTGGAAGACAAAAAGATCCAGTTCAATCGCCCCTACATGACGGGGAAAGAACTTTATTACATCGCTGAAGCCAAGTTCGGCAATGTTCTCGCCGGCGATGGCCCGTTCACCAAGCGGTGCCATGAGTGGTTGACCGAACATACCGGTGCGAGCAAAGCCTTGCTGACGCACTCGTGTACGGCAGCGCTGGAAATGTCTGCATTGTTGTTGGACATCCAGCCGGGCGATGAGGTCATCATGCCCTCGTTCACATTCGTTTCTACAGCCAATGCCTTTGTTTTGCGCGGCGGCGTTCCCGTGTTCGTCGATATCCGTCCGGATACCCTGAACCTGGATGAGACGCTGATCGAGGCCGCCATCACGCCACGCACCAAGGCAATCGTGCCGGTTCATTATGCGGGTGTGAGTTGCGAGATGGATACGATCATGGAGATTGCCAAGCATCACAACCTGAAGGTGGTCGAGGATGCAGCACAGGGTGTCATGGCCGCTTACAAGGGCCGGGCTCTGGGCAGTATCGGGGACTTTGGCGCCTTCAGCTTCCATGAGACCAAGAACGTCATTTCGGGCGAGGGCGGCGCATTGCTCGTCAATGATCCTTCGTATGTGTTGCGCGCAGAAATCATCCGCGAAAAAGGCACCGACCGTAGTCGTTTTTTCCGCGGCGAGGTCGACAAATACACTTGGCAGGAAGTCGGGTCGTCATTCCTTCCAGGAGACCTGACTGCCGCGTTTCTCTGGGCGCAGTTGGAAGAGGCCGAACACATCACGCAGTTGCGGCTTGCCATCTGGCAGCGGTATCACGAATTGCTCGCGCCGTTGGAAACCAGCGGGGTGCTACGCCGCCCTATCGTACCCGCCGACTGTCAGCACAACGCACACATGTACTACGTGCTGCTGCCCGCAGACGTGCCTCGACAACCGGTGCTCGATGGCCTTAAGCGAGAGGGAATCAATTCGGTCTTCCATTACGTGCCCCTGCACTCCTCGCCGGCCGGGCGGCGCTACGGCCGTGTCCATGGCTCCATGGATATCACGGTGGGCCTATCGGAGCGCTTGCTGCGACTGCCGCTGTGGGTAGGTTTATCGGTCCAGCAGCAAGAACGTGTAGTGCAAGTCTTGCGGGACATACTTTGTCGCTGACTCGACAAGCACGCTTGCCAGAGTTCAACGCGATCCCGAGTCCAAGTTTTATCGCTACAGCTTTAGAGTCGGAGCGTTCTTTGTAGCTCAAGAAGGCAAGCACTCCGCCAGTGTGCGTGCTCGTCGCGTGGGAAACCCGCCTCACGCATGTTGGTGCATCATTCCAAAATGGCATTTTACGTCGCTCCGCGACAGTTGACCCTCGCGGTTTCGACCAGGCAGCTGTTGGCTACCAATGGCACAGCGGTGGCAGTAGGTAATGTCTATAGCGGTGCAACCATGCCGGCAGGGTGTACCGCATCGACACTGGTCAGCGTGTGCGCCCCAGGCGAGCTTTATATCGTATCAATCGCTACAGCAGTGCCGCCTAATGCTAGAAGTGTTAACGGCTATGTGAGAGTCTCGCCGGGTAGTGTGGGTAGTCGCGGAACGAAGGCGAATCTTCAGTCATATCCGGAAAATTTTAGGTTTTTTATCGCAACTGTACAGACTATCTGGTGCGCCGCAACGGTAAGCGCCGAGACGATTACCACTAGCATTGTTCTGACATCACACACTTTTTAGTGTGGTCAAATGCCATTTATACCGTTCTCCGATGCCACACAATTATATGTCGATTCGGTGTTCGGTAGCCCATAAGATCCGGATGAATATCCAAATCAATGAAAGGTCGCTGAAGACGACTTTCGTTGTATCACCTTTATGGCGCCGCAAGAGGCAGAGACCCGCTGGAAAAGCTGAAAATTTCCTCTTGGAAAATCCCGATCTTGCTGCAATTCTGAATAACTGTCGGCAGACATGCAAATACCCGAGCAGCAACTCATTAGTTTCCGAACGCCGGCAAACAATTCAACGTTTTTGCGCTCTGGAGAACGGATATGACCCTATCAGCAAAAGAGTAGCCCGGTTATCCGGGCTTTATAGTTAGGCCAAAAAAACATAGGTAGTCTGCTCGCTGTGATGCGCTGGTGACCCTTTGGTTTAATCTATAGCCGCAGGCTCTCCCGTAACAAGTCCTACAAGAAATTTTTTGGCTAAATACTCAGATGCAATTGGAGTTAGATGACCATAATCCCAACTGGTAATACCCGTTTTAATATCGTCTCCGAGATACGTCATACAGCCTTCGCTATTGCAAAATACGTTAATGATGTCCGCGTATATCGCGCCTGAGTTGGCTAGGTTTTTCCTAAGTTCGGCATTGCGCTCAATGACAGCCATGTCTAGACCTTGGCGCGTAAATCTCGGTGTGCTAACCCAAAGTGTTTTCATTATGGTTTTAGGTAAATCCACGGTCCAGTGTGGTGTTGGGCCAGTAAATATAACTCGTTCAACCCCTGCGTCTTTCAAGATCATGAATATACGGCGCAGCTTGATTTCGTCGTGTTTCTCGTTCTGGCCAATGATGACAACATCAGGTCGGAGATTTTTTATCTGCTTTAAAGCGAACCAATTTGATTGGGCGCAATAATCTGTAGTAGAAGGCTGCGTAGCGTCTGGAGAAGCTGGGCAGCCTGAGGTTGCCACTTGTAGGATCTCCCATGTTTTTGGTAATTCTTTTCGCAGTCCTGAATATAATTGCTGAGCATGCGAGTCGCCCCAAATAAACAGGGTTTTGCTTTTCGGTAGATTTTTTGTATAACAATTACTGTCAATTTCGGGAACAGGCACATTCGTCGATCTACCATTCAGGTACTCGGATACGTTATAAAAGTTGCACTCGCCGCGAAAATTTTTGGTTAACTCTAGTTTTTCGAAGTATTTTCGAGCCGGAGGAGAATTTTCAAAATACTCAGCGAACTCCACTCGGTCTTTTAAACGAAACTCCAAGCCCTCGGTTTTATAGGTCACGTACCCTGCTATACAGCAAATAAGCATCAATGCGGTAAGTGTGAAGACCTTAACATTGTTGTGTTGAAATTGACGCAGTGGCCTTTCTATAAATACGTAGGTTAACCACGCCAAGGCTATTGCGATGAATACTGTAACAACTAATGTGATGGTTGAGGCTTCGCCGCCTTCCATAATATGGATGAACGATAGGAGCGGCCAGTGCCACAGATACAGGGGAAAGCTAATAAGCCCGATCCAAACTAGTAACCGACTGGATAACACCGCTTTGTTGAACCAGGCATAAGGCCCAGCAGCTATGATAAGAGCTGCACCGATGGAAGGCAGAAGCGCCCACCACCCTGGAAACTGGTTGCTTTTCGTGGTGAGGGAAAACGCGATGACGAGGCATACGAGGCCGGATGCAGATTGAGTATTCCGAATGACCGGCCCGTCGATGCTCCGCCATCTGTAGAATATTTGGTTCTTATACATTGACACATATGCCAAAAGTGATCCTATAAGAAGCTCCCAAAATCTTGTTTGCGGTGAATAGAATGTCGCAACCGGATCTGTCACGACGCCCATCACATTCAAAGCAAATGACGCGCCACCAACAGTGATTATTAATGCTAGGGCGTTAATTCTTAATTTATAGGCAGCCCAAAGCATCAGTGGCCACAGTAGATAAAATTGCTCTTCAATGCCGAGTGACCACAAATGCAGTAGCGGTTTCGTGTCGGCGCTATTATCAAAGTAACCAGCCTCGGCGCGTAGAACGTAATTTGATATGAACGCAGAGCCGCCGGCTATGTGTTTCCCTAGTTGCATGTATTCGTCAGCAAGGAGAATGAACCATCCGAGTGCCCAAGTTCCGGCAAGCACTAACAGTAGCGCAGGGAAGATCCGGCTGACTCGTCGACTGTAGAACTCATAAAAGCTGAAGCTGTTTCTTTCGAGGCTTCCGAAAATTATGCTTGAGATCAGGAATCCGGAGATTACGAAAAATACATCGACGCCAACAAAACCACCTTGTATCAGTGACGGAAATGCGTGGAACGCCACGACAGACAGGACTGCTATAGCACGCAGTCCATCAATGTCGGGACGGTACTTCGGGTGGCTGAGTCGTTTGTCAGTAGCCAGCAGCGGTGCATCAGATAGAACAGTCATTGTTGGGAAGTAATCCGTTTAAGTAACACGCCATGTTTGAGCGCCGAACATCGTACCAGCACAACAAACCTTTGCCGCCATGGAGTAGAAGTTTTTTTGCCCGGAGGAAATTTATGTCCGTTAACGATATAGATCGCGACGTGCCTTCCAGAATCATTTGGGGAGAAGCGCGCGGCGAAGGCCTCCTTGGCCAGATTGCAGTCGCCTGGACAATCAGCAATCGCGTGGATGACGGTAATCCAACTCATGGTGGGCGAAGGCTATGCAGGAGTCTGTCAGAAGCCGTATCAGTTCACCTGCTGGCACAAGAAAGACCCGAACTACCAGTTTCTGATCGAATTGAAACAGATCTTGTTCCGTGAGCTGGCACATTGTCGAGTCGTGGCTAACCAAGTCACCGATGGCAAGGTTCCAGATCCGACTGGAGGCACCACGCATTATTGCGCGATCACGAGGAACACGCCGCCGACCTGGGCTGCGAAGGCGGAGCAAGCGCCGAGGCTGGGCGGTCACGTTTTCTTCAGGGATGTGTCCTGAGCCCGACGATGTCGAGGGGAGCCGGAGCGCTTTCACGGGTATTACTCGGCGCAATCAGTGCTTGGCAGGTTCAGGACTGGTAATACGCGGCTCTCAATTGGCCGAGCAATCGCGATTACACACCGAGACCCTCAATCAACTGGCCATGGTCGGCGCAGTGGCGTAAAGACCGAGCAGGATAAGCATCTGGTACTCGAGCAGCGTCTGATGGCCAGAGACCAAATCACCACGAGACTTTGACCAATGCTAAAAAAGGCCAGGATCGTCTGCGGGGTCGCCTTGCCACTTCCGATCTGCGGCGTCATCCCTCCTCGACCTGAGCTCAGCCGGTGATTGTTCAATGCCTGCCACCGCCGGCGCCGGCCGCTTGGTTCATGGTACCGTACGAGCCGAACGAATTATCACCATCCCGATCAGGGTGACCGGGCGGTGATTGCGCTGTGGCCCTGCCAAGCGCATTTGCGCGAGGTCGTACAATAATCGCTATCAGGGCTATCAAAAGTCGTTGCGATGATGACGTTGGGCGTTGTGGAAGTGTTTTGCTGCGGATGGGAGGAATACAAACCGCTAGAGATAGCTTCGCCGGAAGGCGGCGTGCCTCTAAATGGAAATTGGCAACAAAAATGTCGCATAATTGACTCAGTTCGGCTTGAAATGCATTTGTGCCGACGGCGAAGCGACTATTTGAAAATCGAAAACGTTGCTGAATGATTTTGTCTCAATTGGTGGTGTTAAATATTTATGCGTTTTTGTTTATCCGTTGTGTGTTTGCTCCTATTGTCAGGAGTGGTACAAGCAGGGGGGGCTCTAATTATAGATTCGCCGAAAAATTATACTTCCTCAGTCAATGCTATTGTTATACCAAAGGAGGGTTTAACGATTAGTGCGCCGGTACGTGTTTCGGGAAAGCTTAAAATAACGGGGCAAGGGCGGCTTCATATTAAAGGCTTTGGTAGGTTCATTGTTGAAAAAAATGCGACCTTGGATATGCGTGGTGTTTCCGTTCTTGTTTCTGAATTGGAAGTGCAAAATGATATAGATGGTGGAAATATTATTCGGCTAAACGGAGGTGCACTGACTCTCAAAAACAATCGCGTGAAAATAGACGTTGCCTTTGATCCCAGCTTCACAGTATCTGAAATTCCTTGGGGCCAGCGCCCACGTTTTTGGTTTGTTGGTTTAAGTGATATTGCCAAGAAAAAGCGAAGGTCCGTGCTTTTCAATATAGTTGATAATGAATTCGAAAGCAGTCAATTATATGCTGCAGGGGCAATAAAGCTTTCTACTCGAAAGAAAGATGAGTTGTTAAGAGTTTCGGAGTTGGACAATGTTTTTGTGCGTGGGGGAATATTACGAAATAGGTTTGTTGGATTTCATGGCGGCATTTTTATAAATGGCGGTAACAAAGTTCTGATATCAGATAATGTATTGATGAAAAATAGCTATCTCGCTATCATTGCTGGTGGGAAAAATATACAGATCACCAATAATAGAATATTGTATCCCGGAAATGGTACTACTGGTGATGGAATCACGGTGTACGATGTAATGATTGATGGCAGGATTTCGGGTAATCTAATATATGCTGGTAGTTGCTACGGTATATGGGTTCTAGCTAATCATGTAAATGGTCTGGATATTCAGCGAAATACAATATTGAATGGTATTACTTCCGGAATATATATGTCAGCCAAGGATGTGGGTGGTTATATTGGAAATGTTCTCGTGAAGTATAATGTGATAACTGGAAATGCTGGGTTTGCGGTAGCGGTTGAGAATGGACAAGATGTAGCGATTTCAAATAATCACTTTGAAGGTAATGCAGCTGGCTTTTCGGCTCAGCTTTATGTATCGAAGTTAGCAAAAAATATTACGGTTAAAGGCAATACCGCCGCTAAAAAAATTACTCCGGAATGGGCGAAGGATATGGCGTTGTACAGGCATCAAACTTATGAGGATAACGAAGTATTCACTCCAGCTATAAATGCACAGAGCGTGCCATCGCCGTAAATTTCAACAAGGCTCCAAAGCATGTATTAATTTTGTCTCCGTATAGTGGACGTTGCCAATGGGTCGATCAGTCTTGAACCCCTCGAAAGCCGCAGTTTGTTCGCCCTACAGGACACCATTTATCCGCGCGATACTTAGGTGTGGTGAGGGCCAACAATCGCGTGGTCGATACCTGCGTGGAATATCGGTGCCATGCCAACTGCTTACCGCCTCGAAGCAGTTCAGCGTAGGCCGTCGATGGATTTTCGAAAGTCCACGGGCTTGGGATAGAGGTACACTTTTTCGACTTTAGCGTCGGGTCGCATCATGACGTGCTGGCTCCAGAGACACATCAGAGCACCGCATCGGGAATGAACTGCGGGGTGGGTTCACGGATCGGTTACTGTTGTTCCGCTTGATTCAGGGTTTGTTTCACATCCTGTAACGGACACATTTTTGACAGGCTCCAGCCATCGCCTAAGTTTAGGAGGCAGCTTCGGAAAAGCTGCTTTCCCAATCGATGTCATGGAGCTTCATTTATGCGTACCGGCTATTTCTCTTCTCTGGTTTTTGCCCTTCTCACCAGCGCCTCTGTCGCCACTATTGCTGCGCCGGCCGTGGAGTCGCAAGCGAGTAGCGCTCCGTTGATGCAAGAGGTTTCCTCTTCGACGCAGTCGGCCAAGATCGACCTCAATGCTGCCGATGCCCCGACTTTGCAGCGTGAGCTGGCGGGTGTGGGAGAAGCTAAGGCCAAGGCAATTGTTGCGTATCGGGAAACGAATGGGCCTTTCGCGTCCATTGATGAGTTGCTCGAGGTGAAGGGGATCGGCAAAGCCATTCTGGATAAAAATCGCGAGAAGCTTGAGGTGAACTAAGCTTGTAAGTCAGCGCCAGGGGCCGGTCATTGATCGGCCCCTTTTCTTTCTGGCGCATGCTGCGAGGTTTTGCCTTTTGTCGGCGTCGTTTAAATTATGGCTATCATATGCCATTTAAATTATGCCTATAATTAATGCGATTTCTGTCGAAGCGTCCTGAGCCTCAGGCGCTTGGCTTTCCCTTCAAGCATTTCCCTGGAGCATAGTCATGACCTCTACTCAATCCCAAGGCACGGCCCTCGTCACTGGCGCTTCTTCCGGCATCGGCGCGGTCTACGCGCAGCGTCTGGCGGCGCGTGGTTTTGATTTGTTGTTGGTCGCTCGTGATCAGCAACGGCTGGACGAAGCGGCGAACGCGTTGCGTGCTGAATTTGGCGTGCAAGTGGAAGTGCTGAAAGCGGATCTGACGCAAAAGGATGACGTGCTCAAGCTTGAGCAGCGTCTGCGCAGCGACTCCAGCATCAGCTTGTTGCTGAACAATGCCGGCGTGGCAGCGGATGGGTTGTTGGCCAATGCCGACACCGATCAGTTGGAGCGAATGATTCAACTGAACGTTACAGCAGTCACTCGCTTGGCATCGGCGGCGGCGGCGAGTTTTGCCAAGGCCGGTCGCGGGACCATTATCAACATTGCATCGGTGGTGGCGCTGTTCCCTGAGCGTTTCAATGCGACCTACAGCGCCAGTAAGGCGTATGTTCTGAGTCTGACCCAATCCTTGAACGCCGAGCTTGATGGCACCGGGGTCAAGGTCCAGGCCGTGCTGCCGGGTGTGACGCGTACCGAAATCTGGGAACGCTCCGGTATCGATGCGACCCAGATTCCGGCAGAGATGGTCATGGAGGCGGGCGAGATGGTCGACGCGGCGTTGTCGGGCCTGGACCAGGGCGAGTTGGTCACTATTCCTTCGTTGCCGGATGCCGCCGAGTGGAATGCCTTTGTCGCGGCACGACTGGTCATGGCTCCGAACCTTTCCAAAAGCCAGGCTGCTGCACGTTACAAGTGAAGCGCCATCAATCGGCATGAGGTATTTGCGGTATGAGTAATCGTCGAGTGGTTGTTACGGGGATGGGACTGGTTTCTCCGTTGGGTAGCGGGGTTGAAGCGGTATGGTCTCGCCTGTTGGCCGGGCGTTCCGGGTTGCGCAACTTGCCGGAAGAGGTGGTTGCGGATCTGCCGGCGAAGGTCGGCGGTTCGGTGCCCACTGTGGCGGACGATGCTGAAGCGGGGTTCGACCCGGATCTGGCGACGCCGCCCAAAGAACAGAAGAAGATGGACCGCTTTATCCTGTTTGCCATGGAAGCGGCGCGTCAGGCGTTGGAGCAGGCCGGTTGGCAGGCGCAGTCTGCTGGCGACCAGGAGCGTACCGCGACCATTATCGGTTCAGGCGTAGGTGGTTTCGGCGCGATAGCCGATGCGGTGCGCACCACCGACAGTCGTGGCCCGCGGCGTTTGTCGCCGTTCACCATTCCGTCGTTTCTGGTTAATTTGGCGGCGGGGCATGTGTCGATTCAACACGGCTTCAAAGGTCCGCTGGGTGCACCGGTGACGGCGTGTGCGGCCGGGGTTCAGGCGATTGGTGATGCGGCGCGATTGATTCGTACCGGTGAGGCGGATATCGCCGTGTGTGGTGGCGCCGAGGCCGCGATCGACCGGGTCAGTCTTGCCGGATTTGCAGCGGCTCGCGCTCTGTCCAGTGGCTACAACGACACCCCGGAGCGTGCTTCGCGGCCGTTCGACAGTGGGCGCGATGGCTTTGTCATGGGCGAGGGCTCGGGTTTGTTGGTGATCGAGTCGCTGGAACACGCCTTGGCCCGTGGCGCCAAGCCACTGGCTGAGTTGGTCGGGTACGGCACCAGTGCCGATGCCTATCACCTGACTGCAGGCCCGGAAGATGGCAGCGGAGCGCGTCGTGCGATGTCGTTGGCATTGGCTCAGGCCGGTATTTCGCCGGAGCAGGTTCAGCACCTCAATGCCCACGCGACCTCAACGCCGGTTGGCGACCTCGGAGAGTTGGCGGCGATCAAGTCGTTGTTTGGCGCGGATAACAAGATCGCGGTGACATCAACCAAATCGGCAACCGGGCATTTGCTCGGTGCGGCGGGGGGGATTGAAGCGATCTTCACATTGCTGGCGATCAGGGATCAGGTTGTACCGGCGACGCTGAATTTCGATAACCCGGACCCTGCTACCCAGGGCGTGGACATTGTTCACGGTCAAGCCAGGCCGATGACCATCGAGTACGCATTGTCCAATGGCTTTGGCTTTGGTGGCGTGAATGCCAGCGTGTTGTTCAAACGCTGGAACGGTTAGGTCTCGGACTGGTTCAAGTGGGTTCGCGTGACGTCGAGAATCTGCTGGGCCAGCTCGGGATTCTCGACACTGCGCGATAGCAACAAAGCACCCACCAGTGTCGACATGATGACGATGCTGCGCTCTACCGTGTTTTCACCGGCAAGCGTGTTCTGTATCTGCTCAAGTCGCGCATTGAGCACCACGTCGGAAGTGGGGCTCGGTTGCCCGCGCAGGCCGAGTTCCGACGACATGGTCAGCAGCGGGCAGCCTTCATGGGGTGACGTCTGATGCCATTCGGACAAATAGGTATTGATGAACACCTCCAGCGGGCGATCCTCGGCGAATATCTGGGCACATAACCCATCCACTTGTTTGCCCGCCTCTTGCAGCGCCTTTTCCACCAGTTCGTCCTTGGACTTGAAGTGCGAATAAAAGCCTCCGTGAGTCAGGCCCAGCGCCTTCATTAGCGGTTGCAGGCCAGTGGCGCCGATACCGTCGCGGCGAAAGCGTTCCGAAGCTTCTTTGATGATGCGTTGGTGGGTCTGGGCTTTATGGTCATGCGAGTAACGCATCTGATATCTCCACATCAAGGTCGCCATATTAACCAATGAAAATTACATGGTGACTGTACTTCTACTTCTAAAAAGCATGCAGATGCGTTGATCTTGGTTCGAACGCGTTGAAGAACTGGCACGAATAGTGATTACGCTGACTGCACCGTAACGTCACTGATCGAGGGAGATTGGCATGTACAAAGACTATCCGGCGGCCTATCAAGTCAGCAAAGGCTCGGCTTTGCAGGTGGACAAGCCGTTCTATGAACGGGTGCGCGATGCCAAGGATGCACGCACGCTGATCGAGTCATTCGAAGTGCCGATTCGCACCGGCCGCGCCTGGAACGTTCCGGCCGGACACGTGTTCAGGGTCACGACGCCTGTTGGTCCGCAAGTCGGCGATTTCAACGTCTGGAACGCTCACGATCCCCGTGAACGTTTGTGGGCGTCACGTACCCGACAGCTGCAAGGCGCCCATGTCAGCACCCACGACCGGTTGTGGTCGAACCTGCCGTTTCTGCGGCCGCTGGTGACCATCACCGATGACAGCCTGGCCGGCTATGGAATCGACGAACACGGCGGTCGCCTGCATGATTTGCTCGGCACTCGATGTGATCCCTATGTGAACAAAATGCTCACCGGTGAAGACTTCCATCATCACTGTCACTCCAACCTGACCCGGGCGATATTGCCCCACGGCCTGACCGAATTCGATGTGCATGATGTGCTGAATATTTTCCAGTGCACGGGCCTGAACCACGACGACATGTATTTCATGAAAGCCTGTCCGGCGCAGAAGGGGGATTATCTGGAGTTCTTTGCCGAAATCGATCTGCTGTGCGCACTCTCGACTTGCCCGGGCGGAGATTTGTCATTGGCGATGTGGGGGCCGGACGCGCAGGATCCATTGAGCGTCTGCCGACCGCTGGGTGTGGAAATTTACCGCCTGGAGGATTCATTGCTGGAGGGCTGGAGTCAGCCCGAGCGTGCCGCCTACAAAGGTCTGCACGGGTTGCACATTGCCAAGGCCGATTGGGAGAAATAGAAACGCTTTTGTGGCGAGGGAGCTTGCTCCCGCTCGACCGCGCAGCGGGCGCAAAAAAATGTGCGAGGGACCTCAAGGGCCGCTGCGCGACCCAGCGGGAGCAAGCTCCCTCGCCACAGTTGTTTGTTAGCGGTCCTGCGCATCCTTGGCGTCCGCTTCCGCGTTGCGTTCAGCTACGCGTTTACGTTGTTCATCGGTCAGCTCGACCTTGTTGGCGGTGTCACGCAACATCATCAAACCGCCAACGATAGAGCCGATGGCAACCACCAGAATCAACCAGGCATACCAGGGCATAGGAATCTCCTTGAAAGCAGGCTGGTTGGCGAGGTTTCGCCAACCGGGCGTGCATAACACTTTGAGCGATACATTTTCGCAGTGGTTCCATTCTATGCCTGATGTGGCGTAGGCATCGCACATCCTTGTCGGAGCAGCGTGCAGCGGCTCCTGAGATTATCCGTCGTCAGCATGAAGTAAGCCGATTGCGATGCTGGTCGGCGGGTTCGTGGTTCCCGCTCAGTTTTGTTCGGCGAGACACTCGCGCAGCGCGGTTTGCCAGTCGGGTTGGCTGACACCCCAGTCCCGTTGCAGGCGATTGCAATCCAGGCATGAGTTGATTGGGCGGGTGGCAGGGGTTGGATAGTCGCTGGAGGGGATAGGCAGTAGATTTGCGCAGGGCTTTCCTTGCTGTCGTAACGCTTCACCGATGGCCTCGGCGAAGCCAAACCAGGATGTTTTACCCTGAGCAGTCAGGTGATAGGTACCCCAGGGAGTGGGTTCGCCCGATTGCCAGCGTTCGATCAATGCCCGCGTACTATTGGCGACTGTCCCCGCCCAGGTAGGCGCACCAATCTGATCCGCGACAACTGCCAATTCTGCCTTCTCTTGCAGCAAGCGTTGCATCGTCAGCAAAAAGTTCCGGCCATGGGTCGAGTAGACCCAACTGCTGCGCAGAATCAAGTGTTTGCATTGCACCTCGGTGATGGCCCGTTCGCCCGCCAGTTTGCTTTTGCCGTAGACCCCGAGCGGGTTGGGCGTGTCGTTTTCGTCATAGGTGCCGATTTTCGTACCGTCGAATACGTAATCGGTGGAGTAGTGAATCAGCGGGATACCGAGCGCCAGCGCTTGTTCGGCAAAGATACCGGGGGCGACCGCGTTGATGGCATAGGCTGTTTCCGGCTCGTTTTCAGCCAGATCCACCGAGGTATACGCCGCCGCATTGATGATCAGATCGGGGCGAACATCCTGCACCGTTTGGCGAATTTGATCGGGTTTGGTCAGATCGAGCTGATCGCGGCCAGGTACGATCAACTCGCCGACCCCCCCCAGCCGACGCTGTAACTCAAGCGAGATCTGACCCTGTTGGCCGCTGATTAGAACTTTCATGGAAAAAGCTCAGCGGATTCGCAGAACGGGTTCAATTAGATTCATTATTTTTCCCCGGCCAATTTGGCGAGGTACTGACCATAACCAGTCTTGCCGAAATAGCGGGAGCGCTCCAGCAGGTGTTCGCGGTTGATCCAGTTATTTTGATAAGCGATCTCTTCAAGGCAGGCAATCTTCAAGCCTTGGCGGTGTTCAATGGTCTGCACGTACTGAGAGGCTTCGAGCAAGCTGTCATGCGTGCCGGTATCGAGCCAGGCGAAACCACGCCCAAAGCGTTCAACCTGTAGATCACCCCGTTCGAGATAGGCATTGTTGATGTCGGTAATTTCCAACTCGCCGCGAGGCGAAGGTTTGACTGCCTTGGCGATCTCGATCACGTCGTTGTCGTAAAAATACAGCCCGGTCACCGCATAGTTGGATTTCGGATTCTGGGGCTTTTCTTCTATCGACAAGGCACGGCCTTCGCCGTCGAAATCAATTACGCCGAAGCGCTCGGGGTCTTTGACCCAGTAACCGAAAACTGTAGCGCCTGAAGAACGTTTGGCTGCGGTTTGTAGTTTTCCGCCGAAATACGAACCATGAAAAATGTTATCGCCAAGGATCAGGCACACCGGATCATCGCCGATAAACTCTTCGCCAATTATAAACGCTTGGGCCAGGCCATCCGGTGATGGCTGCTCGGCGTAGCTGAAGTTCACCCCAAACTGACTACCATCACCCAGCAAGTTGCGGTATTGAGGTAAATCGTGGGGGGTGGAAATCAGCAGAATGTCCTTGATACCGGCCAGCATCAGCACCGAGATCGGATAGTAGATCATCGGCTTGTCGTAGACTGGCAACAGTTGTTTGGATATTCCAAGTGTGATCGGATGAAGGCGCGTTCCAGAGCCTCCTGCTAAAACGATACCCTTCGTCATGCGAGCAATTCCTTTGTATTGATGGCACCCAGGCGTTCACCTTGATAACTGCCATCTTGAACACGACGGCACCATTCCAGGTTATCCAGATACCACTGAACGGTTTTGCGCAGGCCGGTTTCGAAAGTTTCTTCCGGTACCCAGCCTAATTCTTTTTCAATTTTGCTCGCATCGATTGCGTAGCGCAGGTCGTGCCCGGGACGGTCCTGCACGAAAGCAATCAGGTCTGCATAGTGCTTGATACCCTCAGGCTTTTGCGGTGCCAGTTCTTCAAGCAAGCCGCAGATTGCACGCACTACATCGATATTTTTTTGCTCATTGTGGCCGCCAATGTTGTAAGTCTCGCCGACCTTGCCTTCGATAACGACCTTTATCAGCGCCCGGGCATGATCTTCTACGAACAACCAATCGCGTACTTGGAGGCCGTTGCCATACACCGGCAATGGCTTGCCCGCCAAGGCATTGAGTATCACCAGCGGAATCAATTTCTCGGGGAAATGAAAGGGGCCGTAGTTATTCGAGCAATTGGTCAGTATGACCGGCAGGCCATAGGTGCGATGCCAGGCGCGGACCAGATGGTCGGAAGCAGCTTTGCTGGCGGAGTACGGCGAGCTTGGCGCGTAGGGTGTCGTTTCCGTAAACAGGTCATCAACCCCATGTAAATCGCCATAGACCTCGTCGGTGGAAATGTGATGGAACCGGAAGGCGCTCTTTTCTGGCTCGGCAAGGGTATGCCAGTAGGCTCGGGCCGCTTCCAGAAGACTGTAGGTGCCGACGACATTGGTCTGGATGAAGTCCGCGGGGCCGTCAATGGATCGATCGACATGGGATTCGGCAGCCAGATGCATGATTGCATGCGGCTGGAAACGTTCTAACACGGCACTGACGGCAGCCTGATCAATGACATCAGCCTGGACGAATTCATAGCGAGTGTCGTTGGCAATGCTGGTCAAGGATTCGAGATTTCCAGCGTATGTCAGCTTGTCCAGGTTGATGACTTCATGACTGGAGTGGCAAATCAACTCGCGAATCAGAGCAGAACCGATGAAACCGGCACCGCCGGTGATGAGGATACGCATGTAGACAAGCCTTTTCAGTGAGCCTATGACACAGAGATGCATAGCTTGTCGGCATGAGTGGGGGAGTGCAATAGAAGCAGTGATCTGTTTTTGCCATGTCAGCCATTATTCCGCCTTCGCGGACAAGTCCAGATAGCTGTAACCCCAGCATAAACCCACTCTTTACACATTCTTTATCCCCCGCCCCAACCCTCGATCTCGCGCCTTTACACCCTCCCTCTCGACAATGACTCCACACGCGGCAATGCGCCGTAACACGGAGAACTTCCATGAGCGTTCTGGACGGAGTGTCACTGCTGTTGGCAGTGGGGCTGTTCATTTATCTGTTGGTTGCGCTGTTGCGCGCGGACCGGAACTAGGAGCGGCTATGCACAGTTATGACTATTGGCTGATCCTTGCGTTTTTCGCGGTGGTATTGGTTCCGGCGCCGTTTCTGGGGCGCTTCTATTACAAGGTGATGGAAGGCCAGCGCACGTGGCTGACGCCGGTGCTCGGGCCGGTGGAGCGCGGTTGCTATCGCGTGGCGGGTGTCGATCCGCATTCCGAGCAGAGCTGGAAGAAATACGCCCTGGCCTTGCTGGCGTTCAACCTTGCGGGTTTCCTGCTGCTGTTCGCGATTTTGCTGTTTCAGGATCACTTGCCACTCAACCCGCAGAACCTGCCGGGCCAGGAGTGGACACTGGCGTTCAACACCGCCGTCAGCTTCATGACCAACACCAACTGGCAGGCCTACAGCGGTGAAGCATCGCTGAGCTACCTGAGCCAGATGGTCGGCCTCACCGTGCAGAACTTCGTGAGTGCCGCCACCGGTCTGGCGGTGCTGGTTGCGCTGTGCCGCGGCATCGGTCGCAAGTCCACTGCATCGCTGGGTAATTTCTGGGTCGACATGACCCGCGCCACGCTCTACGGCTTGCTGCCGCTGTGCCTGCTGTTGGCGTTGTACCTGGTGTGGCAAGGCGTGCCGCAAACTTTCGCGCAATACGTGAACGCGGTGACGATGCAGGGCGTTGATCAAGTGATCCCGCTCGGCCCGGCCGCCAGCCAGATTGCGATCAAGCAGTTGGGCACCAACGGGGGTGGCTTCTTCGGCGTCAACTCGGCGCATCCGTTCGAGAACCCGACGGCGTGGAGCAACCTGTTTGAAATGGCCTCGATCATTCTGATCCCGGTCGCCCTGGTGTTCACGTTCGGCCATTACGTGAAGGACTTGCGTCAGAGCCGCGCGATCATCGCCTGCATGCTGGCGCTGTTCCTGATTGGCGGCGCGACTTCAATGTGGGCGGAATACCAACCGAACCCGAGCTTGAACAACGTTGCCGTCGAACAGACCGCGCCGCTGGAAGGCAAGGAAGCGCGCTTCGGCACCACCGCCACCGTGCTGTGGTCGGTGACCACCACCGCGGCATCCAACGGTTCGGTCAACGGCATGCACGACAGCCTCAACCCGCTGAGCGGGATGGTGGCGCTGGTCAACATGATGGTCGGCGAAGTGATCTTCGGCGGCGTTGGTGCCGGGCTCTACGGCATGTTGCTCAACGTGCTGATCGCGGTGTTCCTCGCCGGCCTGATGATTGGTCGCACCCCGGAATACCTCGGCAAGAAACTGCAAGCCAGGGAAGTGCAGCTGTTGGTGGTGACCTTGATGGTCATGCCGATCGGCGTGCTGGTGCTCGGCGCGATTGCCGCCAGCCTGCCAGGTCCGGTGGCCTCGGTGAGCAACCCCGGCGCCCACGGTTTCAGTCAGTTGCTCTACGCCTACACCTCGGCCAGTGCCAACAACGGTTCGGCGTTCGGTGGCTTCGGCGCCAACACCCCGTTCCACAACCTGATGCTGGGCCTGGGCATGTTGATCGGTCGCTTCGGCTACATCCTTCCGGTGCTGGCATTGGCCGGCAGCCTGGCGCTGAAGAAAACCGCACCCATCGGCCAGAACAGTTTCCCGACCCATGGCCCGCTGTTCGTGACTCTGTTGACCGTGACCATTTTGCTGGTGGGTGGTTTGACCTTTCTGCCGACCCTGGCACTGGGGCCTATTGCTGAACACCTGAGTATGGGCTTCTAAGGAATCCATCATGAATATGCATGTTCCAGCTTCAAAACCTGCATCACCGACCCAGTCGGCCGAAGCACCGAAAACCGCGATCTCGGCCCTCTGGCGCCCGGCGCTGGTGCAAGCCTTCGTCAAGCTCGACCCACGGCAATTGCAACGTGCGCCAGTGATGTTGGTGGTCGAACTGACCGCGATCCTCACCACCGTGTTGTGCTTCATTCCAGACGCGGCGGTGCCGACCTTCGTCGCTGCGCAAATTGCCGTGTGGCTGTGGTTCACCGTGTTGTTCGCCAACTTTGCCGAGGCCCTGGCCGAAGGTCGCGGCAAGGCTCGCGCCGACAGCCTCAAGGCCGGCAGCGAAGGCTTGAGCGCCCGGCGTAAAACCAGCAATGGCAGCTTCCAGGTGGTGCCCGCCGCCAGCCTGCGCCAAGGCGATGTGGTACGCGTCGAAGCGGGGGAGATGATTCCCGGTGACGGCGAGGTGATCGAAGGCATCGCGGCAGTGAACGAAGCGGCGATCACCGGTGAGTCGGCGCCGGTGATTCGCGAGTCCGGTGGCGACCGCTCGGCCGTCACCGGCAACACGCGGCTGGTATCTGACTGGCTGCTGGTGAAGATCACCGCCAACCCCGGCGAGTCGACGCTGGATCGGATGATCGCCCTGGTTGAAGGCGCCAAGCGCCAGAAAACCCCGAACGAAGTGGCGCTGGACATCCTGCTGATCGGCCTGACCCTGATCTTCCTGTTGGTGGTGGTCACCCTGCAACCGTTCGCCCACTTTGCCAACGGCAGCCTGCCGCTGGTGTTCCTGGTGGCGCTGTTGGTCACGCTGATTCCGACCACCATCGGCGGTCTGCTGTCGGCCATCGGCATTGCCGGTATGGACCGCCTGGTGCGCCTGAACGTGATCGCCAAATCCGGGCGCGCCGTGGAAGCGGCGGGGGACGTGCACGTGCTGTTGCTGGACAAGACCGGCACCATCACCTTCGGTAACCGTCGTTGCACGGCAGTGGTTGCGGCCCTAGGCGTGAGTAGCCAGGAGCTGGCCGAAGGAGCGTTGTTCGCATCCCTGGCCGATGACACGGCCGAGGGCAAATCCATCGTCGAGTTCCTGCGCGGCTCTCAGCCACAAGCGGAGCCTGCTGCCGAGTTGCTGACCGCGGTGCCATTCAGCGCCGAGACGCGGTTGTCCGGTGTCGACTATCACGGCCGCGTTTACCGCAAAGGCGCGGTGGATTCGCTGCTGACCTTCATCGGTATGAAACGTGCTGACCTGGCACCGGCGCTGTCGCGGGAAATCGACAAGATCGCCCAGAGCGGTGGCACGCCGTTGCTGGTCTGCGTCGACGGCAAATTGCTCGGTGCGATCCACCTCAAGGACGTGGTCAAGCCCGGCATTCGCGAGCGTTTCGCCGAGTTGCGCAAGCTGGGGATTCGCACCGTCATGGTCACCGGCGACAACCCGCTGACCGCTGCCGCCATCGCTGCTGAAGCGGGTGTGGACGACGTGCTGGCCGAAGCCACCCCGGAGAAAAAACTGGCGCGTATTCGTCATGAGCAAAACGACGGTCGCCTGGTCGCCATGTGCGGCGACGGTGCCAACGACGCCCCGGCCCTGGCCCAGGCGGATGTCGGCATGGCGATGAACGACGGCACGCAAGCGGCGCGCGAAGCGGCCAACATGGTCGATCTCGACAGCGACCCGACCAAGCTGCTGGACGTGGTGCAGATCGGTAAGGAATTGCTGGTGACCCGCGGCGCGCTGACCACGTTCTCGATTGCCAACGACGTGGCCAAGTACTTCGCGATTTTGCCGGCGCTGTTTGCGGCGATCTACCCGCAATTGGGCGTGCTGAACGTCATGCACTTGAGCAGTCCGCAGAGCGCGATTCTCTCGGCCATCGTGTTCAACGCGTTGATCATCGTGGTGCTGATTCCATTGGCGTTGCGCGGTGTGCGCGTGCAGGCAGCCAGTGCGGCGGCGCTGCTGCGGCGCAATCTGCTGATCTACGGGCTGGGCGGGATTCTGGTGCCGTTCGTGGGCATCAAACTCATCGACATGTTGTTGACGGCGTTGCATTTGGTTTAGCGGGTAGCGGGTGGCTGGAAAGGGGCTTTTTGTGGCGAGGGAGCTTGCTCCCGCTGGCTGCGAAGCAGCCCCGACCCAGTCACCGCATTTGATCATGCACATCACACTTACCCGATTTACGACTGCTTTGCAGCCGAGCGGGAGCAAGCTCCCTCGCCACAGGTGAAGTGTTGTTTTCAGAGAATTCGAGGATTTTGACATGTCCACAATGATACGCCCGGCCCTGAGCCTGTTGGTCTTGATGACCCTGATCACCGGCGTCGCCTATCCCTTGGTGGTTACCGGTGTCGCCCAGGTGGCTTTCCCGGATCAGGCCAATGGCAGCCTGTTGCGCGATGCCGACGGCAAGGTCCGTGGCTCGTCGCTGATCGCCCAGGATTTTATCGGCGACGCCTGGTTCCACCCACGGCCATCGGCCGCTGCCTTTGCCACGGTGTCGAGCGGTGCGAGCAACCTGGCGCCGAGCAACCCGGCCCTGGCCACTCGCGTGATCGACGATGCCAACAAGCTGCTGGTGCCCGGCCAGGGTCCGGTGCCGTTGGCCATGCTCACCACGTCCGGCAGCGGGCTCGATCCACACTTGCCACCGGCCGCGATTGCCTATCAACTGGCGCGTGTCGCGGCGGCGCGCAACCTGCCGGTCGCGACCCTGCAAAACCTGCTGGACGCGCACATCGAGCAACCGCTGGTAGGTCCGCCGGTGGTGAATGTGCTTGAGTTGAATCGGGCGCTGGAAAGCCTGTAGAAGATGATCATTCCCACGCTCTGCGTGGGAATGCATCAATGGACGCTCTGCGTCCGCTTTTGGGGACGCAGAGCGCCCCGGGCTGCATCCCCACGCAGAGCGTGGGAACGATCATTAGAGAGATCCACACATGAGCAACTCCGGCCGCGCCGACGCGCTGTTAGCAGACCTGCCCCGCGATGGCCGTGGCCGGCTCAAGGTATTCCTCGGCGCCGCGCCCGGTGTTGGCAAAACCTACGCCATGCTGCAAGCGGCCCACACCCAACTGCGCCAGGGTGTGAAAGTGATTGCCGGTGTGGTCGAAACCCACGGTCGGGCCGAAACCGAAGCGCTGCTGGGCGGCTTGCCGCAGCAGCCTTTGGTGCGTTCGGAATACCGTGGCGTGATGCTCGAGGAAATGGATCTCGATGGGTTGCTGGCCGCCAAACCCAAACTGGTGTTGGTGGATGAGTTGGCCCACACCAATGCCCCCGGCAGCCGTCACGAAAAACGCTGGCAAGACATTCAGGAATTGCTCGCCGCCGGTATCGACGTGTTCACCACCGTCAACGTCCAGCACCTGGAAAGCCTCAACGATCAGGTGCGCGGTATCACCGGTGTGCAGGTGCGCGAAACCCTCCCGGATTGGGTCCTGCAAGAAGCCTTCGAGCTATTGCTGATCGACCTGCCGCCACGTGAACTGCTGGAGCGCCTGCGCGATGGCAAGGTCTACGTGCCGGAGCAGGCGAGGGCGGCCATCGATGCGTTTTTTACCCAGACCAACCTGACAGCCCTGCGCGAATTGGCGATGCAAACGGCCGCCGCCCAGGTCGATAACGACTTGACCCAGGGTTATCGGCAGATGGGGCAAGCGGCGCCGACGGTGCGTGGTCGGCTGTTGGTGGGTGTCGATGGCGATGCCCAGGCGGAACGGCTGGTCCGTCACGCCAGCCGCGTCGCCCAGCGTCGGCATCTGCCGTGGAGCCTGGTGCATGTGGACAACGGCAGCGTGCGCGACGAGCAATCACGCCTGCGCCTGCAAAGTGCCCAGCAACTGGCTGAACGCTTGGGCGGGGAAGTAGTGCTGTTGCGCGCCGGTGAGGTGGCGAAAACCCTGATCCAGCATGCCGCCGAACGCCGCGCCAGTCTGGTATTGGTCGGCCAGTCGCGGCCACGTTTGCGCCGGCGCCTGTTCGGTGGCGGCTTGGCGGCGCGGTTGTTGCGCCATGCCCGCGGGCTGGAAATCAACGTTATCGACAGCGATCACGAGCAGCATCAGCCACGTCAGCGTTCAATGCAGGCGCTGGTGTGGTTCGACTATGCCCTGGCCATTGTGGCGACGGTGTCGGCCACTGCCTTGGCCTGGGCGGTCGCGAGCGTTTTGCCGTTGCCGAACATCTCGCTGGTGTTCCTTGCGGCAGTGCTTCTGGTGGCGGTGCGCAGCAGTCTCGGCCCGGCGCTGGTCTGTGCGGCGCTGTCGTTCCTGACCTACGACTTTCTGTTCATCCCACCGAACTTTTCCTTCAGCATCCAGCGCGAAGAAGACGTGCTGACCTTGCTGTTTTTCCTGTTGATGGCGGCCCTCACCGGCAACCTCGCAGCGCGCCAGCGGCGACAACTGCAGGCGCTGCGCGACACCCAGGAAGAAACCACTGAGCTGCTCGACCTGTCGCGCAAACTGACCGCCGCGACTGACCGCCAAGCGGTGGTCAGCGCTGCCGCTCAGCACCTCAATGGCTGGAGCGATTTGCAGTTGTGCCTGCTCAATCGCGACGGCCCGAGTGGCTGGAAAGTCGAAACCGGTGGTCCGCTGGAATTCACCGAAGCCGAGCGCGCTGCCGCCGACTGGGCGTGGCAACACGATCAGCCTGCTGGCGCGGGCACCGGAACGTTGCCGTTCGGGCGTTGGTGGTGGTGGCCGTTGTCGGTAGAGGATGGGCCGCTGGCGTTGCTGGGTGTCTGCGCAAAAGAAGGCCAGACCCTCAGCGGCCAGCGTCGCCGGTTGTTGACTGCGCTGAGCCAGCCGCTGGCACAGGCGCTGGCGCGTGCGCAATTGGCGGATGATCTGGAAGCGGCGCGGTTGCACGGCGAAACCGAGCAACTGCGCAGTGCCTTGCTGGCGTCGGTGTCCCACGATTTGCGTACGCCGCTGACCTCCATGCGCGGCAGTATCGACAGTCTGCTGGCGCTCGGCGAAGCGATCCCGCTGGAAGATCGCCGGGAATTGCTTGAAGGCACCCGCGATGAAGCCGAACGGCTCGACCGCTACATTCAGAATCTGCTGGACATGACCCGACTCGGTCACGGCGCGTTGAAACTGGCGCGGGACTGGGTATCGCCGGCCGACATCGTCGGCAGTTCGCTCAGCCGCTTGCGTGCGGTCCTCGCACCGCTGCAAGTCAGCACTGATGTGCCGGCGCAGTTGCCGCTGCTTTACGTGCATGCCGCGCTGATCGAGCAGGCGCTGATCAACGTGATGGAGAACGCCGCGCGCTTTTCACCGCCCCACGGACGTTTGCAATTGCGCGCCGGAGTGGACGACAACGAGCTGTTTTTCTCGGTCAGTGACGAAGGTCCGGGAATTCCGGAGGAAGATCGGGAAAAGATTTTCGACATGTTCTACACCGCTGCACGCGGCGATCGAGGCGGGCAGGGCACCGGTCTGGGCCTGGCGATTTGCCAGGGCATGGTGGGCGCCCATGGCGGACGAATCAGCGTTGCCGATGGCATTGAAGGGCGCGGCACCTGCATCACCTTGCACTTGCCCTTGCAGGCTCAGCCGGCCTTTGAAAATTAACAGCCGACTGTGAAGCCTGATCGTGCTTGCGCTACTCTCTTGCCACTTATTTGTATTGATGTGAATTCATGAGCCAGACCGCGACCATCCTGGTCATCGACGACGAACCGCAAATCCGCAAATTCCTGCGTATCAGTCTCGTCTCCCAGGGCTACAAAGTGTTGGAAGCCAGCAACGGGACCGAAGGGTTGGCGCAGGCAGCACTGAACAAGCCGGACCTGCTGGTGCTCGACCTCGGTTTGCCAGACATGGACGGCCAGCAGGTTTTGCGCGAGTTTCGCGAGTGGTCGACGGTGCCGGTATTAGTGCTTTCGGTGCGCGCCGGCGAAGGGCAGAAAGTCCAGGCGCTGGATGGCGGCGCCAATGACTACGTGACCAAACCCTTCGGCATTCAGGAGTTCCTGGCGCGAATTCGTGCGCTGTTGCGCCAGGCACCGGTAGGGGAAGCCCAGCAAGCGGCACTGACCTTCGGCCCGCTGACGGTGGATCTGGCCTATCGCCGGGTTCTGCTCGAAGGCGCCGAAGTGGCACTGACCCGCAAGGAATACGCGGTGCTCGCGCAACTGGCTCGGCATCCCGGGCGAGTCATCACCCAACAGCAATTGCTCAAGGATATCTGGGGGCCGACCCATACCGAAGACAGCCATTACTTGCGGATCGTGGTCGGGCATTTGCGGCAGAAACTGGCGGACGACCCGACTCAACCGCGATTCATCGTGACCGAGGCGGGGGTGGGGTATCGGTTGTTGAGTGACGGCAGTCTGTAGTTTTGTGTTGCCTGAGCAGGCCTCATCGCTGGCAAGCCAGCTCCCACAGGATTGGTGTCGTTGCCTGATCGTTCCCACGCTCTGCGTGGGAACGCCGCCAGGGACGCTCCGCGTTCCGCTTTTGGAAGCGACGCGGAGCGTCACGGGATGCATTCCCACGCGGAGCTTGGGAACGATCGACGACAGGATTGGTTTCGTTCACAAAATCTGTGATCACCTTGATAACTGTGGGAGCTGGCTTGCCAGCGATGGGGCCGTCACCGGCACTCGAGAACCTCAGGAATCCCGCTCGCTTTCATATCGGTCCAGCGTATCGCGCGCAATCTCCCGCCCCAGCGCGATCAATTCCGGTGCCTTGTAGAACTCGAAAAACCGGCACACCCGCTTCGGTACGTTGATCAGAATGTCCGGTGGATAGCCGGCAATCTTGTACTGCGCCAACGACGTCTGCATGACCTCGAAACTCTGGTTGATCAAGTCCAGCAAAGACGCCGGGCCGACGTTGTCGATGATGAATGATCCGGTGGCGGACTTCGGCGCGCCGTCACGTTCAGGCGCTGCGGCGGGTTGCTGGGCTTCGGGTTCGGCAGATTCGATCCAGGGATTGATCTCTGCGGCCTCGGCCATCAACGCTTCCTTCTCCAGCAACAGCAATTGTTCGGCTTGCTTGCGCCGGAACGGCATTTTCGAACCCAGTGAATTGAGCAGGCTGTTGAACCGGCTCTTGAAAGCGGCAGGGCGCTCGATCACCGGCAACTGGTAATGACGCTGGTTGGTGGAGTTGAGATTGACCGCGATGATCAAATCACAATGGCTCGATACCACCGGCACAATCGGCAGCGGGTTGAGAATGCCGCCATCCACCAACATGCGATTGCCTTGCATCACCGGGGTAAACAGACTGGGAATCGCCGCCGAGGCGCGCATGGCCTGGTGCAGGCAGCCTTCCTGGAACCAGATTTCCTGCTGGTTCGTCAGGTCGGTGGCCACTGCCGTGTAGGGAATGCGCAAGTCTTCGATATTGATCTCGCCGACGATCTTGCGGATCTGCCCAAAGACCTTTTCCCCGCGGATCGCCCCCAGGCGAAAACTGACATCCACCAGACGCAAAACATCGAGGTAATCCAGGCTTTCGATCCAGTCGCGATAATCATCGAGCTTGCCGGCGGCATAGATCCCGCCGACCACCGCTCCCATCGAGCAACCAGCGATACAGGCGATATCGTAACCGCGCCGTTCGATTTCCTGGATCACGCCGATATGCGCATAACCCCGGGCTCCACCCGAGCCCAACACCAGTGCGACACGCTTTTTCATGAATCGCCCTCGTTTGAATGGTTCAACAATGCACCCATCGGGGGGCGCGCTTCAATCGGCAAGGTCGCACGGTGCGGCGAACGCGTCGTTTTTTCGACACTCCAGGGCGGCAGATGATTATTCTTGCCCGCGCTATAGTTTGCGCTGGCGATGAACGGCACTTTTCACGTGCCAGACCGTCCTACCTGCATGACTGTTTTCCTATCTCTGAGGTGTATGTGATGAAAGCCTGGATTTGTGTGCCACTGATTGCCCTGGCACTGGCCGGTTGCGCCGGTAAAACTGCTTATCGCGACAGCTGCGGCAGCAACCTCGATGCCGCCTGGCATGAACTGGACCTGGCCAAGGCTGAAGGTTTCGCCGGGACCGTCAGCTACTCCAAGGCCTTGTCATTGTTGACCGCGGCCAAAACCCAGCAACAATTCGAAGGGTTCGAAGGCTGTGCGAAAAAAGCCGAGAAGGCACGCTTCTATATTCGTGAGTCACGTGCCGGCCGTTGAGGCATGATGTAAGTCCACGAGGGCAGGCGAGTCAGGGAGCAAGCGATGTCGGCAATGGTTGATCGATTGGTGGCCCATGTTCTGGGCCTGGAAGTGCGTCTACTGGCCTGCCAGGCGCGTTTGACTGCCCGGACTGACCCTGAGGCCTTGCACGACTTGCGCACTACCGTGCGCCGTTTGCGCAGCCTTTTGCGGCCGTTGCGCGGACTGCCCGGCGTTGAGCAACTGGAAACAGCGGCTTCGGCCGTGGGCGACCTGACCACCCCCTGGCGTGATCGCGAAGTGCTGGCGGCGTATTTGCTCCAGCACGGTCAACCCGACGCTGCGCAGCGGCGGTTGGCGCAGATGGCCGACGCTTATCCGGCCATTGCGAGCAGTGCCGAACTGGCGCAGTTGCTGGTCATCCTTGATGCCTTTCCGCGCTTTCTGCGGGCCTCTCAACGTCAGGGCTTGCTCAAGGGCTTGGGCAAGCGCATCGAGAAACGCCTGGGCAAGCAATGGAAAAAACTCGACCAGGCCCTGCACGATCCCGCCCATGACCGCCATCGCCTGCGCTTGTTGATCAAGCGTGTGCGTTACGGCATCGACGCTTACCCCGAACTGGATCGCTTGCCGAAAGCGGCCATGCCCCGGTTGAAGTCGGCTCAGGGCGCATTGGGCGATTGGCACGACTGCGTGCAATGGCTGGCCATGGCCGAGCAGGAAACGGATTTGCGCCCCTGCGTCGCCGGTTGGCACACCGCCATGGCCCAGGCCGAACAGCGCGCCGACCGAGTGCTGGACAAGCTCAGCGCGGACTGCTTCAAATCCTGAAATCAGTCACTTCCCCCTGTAGGAGCAAAGCTTGCTCGCGATAGCGATCCACCGGACGCCATCGCCGGCAAGCCTCGCTCCTACAAGGCTTGGGATTATACGGGGGGCTTGTGCGGCCCATCTGTCAGTCAATTTGGCCGGAATGTGCGCTGTACAGCCTTCGCCGGCTGGTTAAGATCCCTGCATCCTTTTCCCGATCCTGAGGTTTCCATGCGCTTTTGCGATTTGCTCGACGCCGTCCGCCGCCAACCGTTTGAGCTCACCATCCCGGCCGGGTGGGCTCAGGGACGTGCCAGTTTCGGTGGTTTGGTGGCCGCTTTGCAGTACGAAGCCATGCGCGCAAAAGTTCCGGCGGACCGGCCCGTGCGATCGTTGGCGATCACCTTCGTTGGCCCGGTCGAACCGGAAGTCGCCGTCAGTTTTGAAGTCGACGTGCTGCGCGAAGGCAAAGCCGTCAGCCAGGTGCTGGGCCGCGTAATGCAGAAGGGGCAGGTGGTGACGTTGATTCAGGGCAGTTTCGGCGCCTCGCGTCCGTCTGAAGTGTCGGTACAGGCCGAGCCAGCACCCGAGATGAAGCATTGGGAGGAGTGCCAGGAGCTGCCTTTCATCGAAGGCGTCATCCCGGAATTCATGCGCCATCTGGCGATGCGCTGGAGTGTCGGCGGGCTGCCGTTCAGCGGCAGCACATCGCGTCAGATGGGGGGCTGGGTGCGCTTGCGTGGTGACGTGAAGGAAGAGGCGATCACTGAATCGCACATTCTGGCACTGGTGGACGCCTGGCCGCCGGCGGTGATGCCTTTCTTGAACAAACCGGCCATGGGCAGCACGCTGACCTGGACTATCGAATTCGTCCAACCTCTGCTGGAGCTGAGCACCCTGGACTGGTGCAAGTACCTGGTCGAAACCGAATATGCCGCCAACGGTTACGGGCATGCCGCCGCGAAGATGTGGGACGCGCAAGGTCGATTGATTGCCATGAGCCGGCAAACGGTGACGGTGTTCGCCTGATCAGTGACGGCGGTGGCGTTCACGCCAGGCGCGCCACCAGCCGCCGCTGAGGAAAAATCGCGGGAAGGTCAGGAACTGCTCGACCATCAGGCGCGACACAGCGTCTTTTCGGTCGCTGAACGGCTCGGAGGCTTGTGCTTCGAGGCTGTGGCCATGGCGTTGCAGGCCGAGTGCAGCGATCACCCCGATGATGCCAATGGCAAGGTTCGCCAGATTCAGGCTGAACACGCCGCAGACGATCAACAGAAACGCCACGATGAACAGCGGCACGGCAATCAGGTGCAGCACCAGGTTGGCCGGGTGCTGGTGATTGTTCGGGTAGGCACGCCATTGCCAGGCGGGAAGGTTGGGGTGACGTTTGCCCATGATGCTAATCCTCGATCCATGTTGAACACATGATTGAAGAATAGGCCCGGCCCGAGCGGGCGGCGAATCGAGGTTGGCTATGGCCGTGATAGGCGTCATGGGCAAAAAGGATCGCTTGCACCGCAGCGGCCGCAGGCTGCGAGCTTTTAAAGTTTCAATTGCCCGATGGCCTTGCTCAATTCTCCTGCCAGCGCCGCCAGTTCATGACTGGTGGTTGCCGACCCGACGGTCTGCCGCACGGTGTTTTCGGTGACATCGCGGATGCTCACCACCGCCCGGTTCATCTCTTCCGCCACCTGACTCTGCTGCTCGGCTGCCACAGCAATCTGCGTATTGCTTTCACGCATCTGCGCCACCGCACCGGTAATCTGCACCAGGGCGGCGCCGGCCTCCTGCGCCTGTTGCACGCAATCGTCGGCCTTGAACGAGCTCTCCTGCATGAAGTCCACGGCGTCCCGTGTCCCGGCCTGCAACGCTGACACCATCACGGTGATTTCATCTGTCGAAGCCTGCACACGCTTGGCCAGGTTGCGCACTTCATCGGCGACCACCGCAAAGCCACGGCCCATTTCGCCTGCCCGGGCTGCTTCGATGGCCGCGTTCAATGCCAGCAGATTGGTCTGCTCGGCAATGCTGTGAATCACGTTGACCACGCCGTTGATTTTCTGGCTGTCCTCGGCCAGCCGCTGAATCATCTCGGCGGTTTGCTGCACGCCGGTGGACAGCCCGGCTATCGACTTTTGTACGCGCATGACCACTGCTTGCCCACTGCCGGCCAGGGTGTCGGCCGATTGCGACAAGTCGCGTGTGGCGCCGGCGTGTTGGGCGATGTGGTAGACCGTTGCGGTCATTTCGTTGATGGCGGTGGCGGCTTGATCGGTTTCACTTTGCTGGCCGAGCATGCCGTGCTGCACTTCGTTCATGCTTGAAGCCAGGCGTGCGGCGCCCTCATCCAGCTGCTGCGCTGTGCTGGCGACGGTGATGACCACCCGCTGATAACCGGCCTGCATGGCATTGAAGGCGTTTGCCATCTGCCCGACTTCGTCGTTGCAGGCCAGTGGAACCCGGGCCGACAAATCACCGGTTTTTTCCACGTGAAGCATCACGTCCTTCAAGGTGTTGAGTTGGCTGAGCAGGAAGCGGATCAACAGCTGCGAGGCTCCGAGCATGACCAGCATCAACACGAACACCGCCACCGCGTAGTGGGCGAATCGCTCGCCGAACACCTGGCTCAGGCTCGGCCCATGGGCAAGCACTGCTACGTGCTGGCCGTCCGCGCGCGTGAACACCTCGGCACCCATCAGCAGATTGTCACCGAACAACGGCATGCGATTGATCTCGACCCAGCCCTTGGCATCCGTCAGCTTCGGCAGCGGTTGGTCATTGAGCGAGGGGGCTTGCCCGCGAGTGAACGTCAGCAGGTTTTCGGCTTTGGGCAGCGCTTGCCCGACCGGCCAGGCAGCCAGTAATCGCGCCTGTGCCTGAGCCGATTCCTGCGCGGCGTGCTGGCGTGCCTGTTGCTCGAGCTGCACGGCGTACAGCACCAGCAGCAGGGTGGTAACGAAGGCGACGGCGTTCACCGCCCAGAATTTGTATTTCAGCGAGATATTGCTAAGCCAGGTACCCATGTAGGTCTTCTCTGATAGCGGAAACAGCATTGGCAAGGTGCCATTATTGTGCCGCTATGCAGAGCTTCGAAAGTTGACATGAGTCAACTGGGCACCGCTTTACCTGTGGCTACTGAGGAACTGACGGCAATCGGAAAAACGCCCGTGCGCAGGCGGTCGTGTGCGCCGCCAGATCTTCCTCGGTTTCGGCCCGATGCAATGCCACCTCGCGCAACACCTCGGTCAGGTACGCCGGTTCGTTGCGGCCATTTTTCGGCTTCGGTCGCAGGCTGCGTGGCAGCAGGTACGGCGCGTCGCTTTCCAGCATCAGGCGTCCGCGCTTGATTTCCTTGACCAATGGGTGCAGGTGCGTGCCCCGGCGCTCATCGCAGATCCAGCCAGTCATGCCGATGTGCAAATCCAGATCGAGGTAGCTGAACAGCGCAGACTTTTCGCCGGTGAAGCAATGCACCACGGCGGCGGGCAGTTGGTCGCGGTAGTCGCGCAGGATTTCCAGCAGACGCTGGCTGGCATCCCGCTCGTGCAGGAACACCGGCAATTGCAGTTCAACGGCCATCGCCAGATGTTCTTCCAGGACTTTTTCCTGTTGTGGCCGTGGCGAGAAATCGCGGTTGAAATCCAGTCCGCATTCACCCACGGCGACCACGTTCGGCTCTTTAAGCAGGCTGCGCAGGCGTCGGGCGCTGTCGGCATTCCAGTCGCTGGCCGAGTGCGGGTGAATACCAGCGGTGGCGAACAGCCGTTGCGCGCTGTCATCCAGTTGCCCGCAGAGTTCGAGCGCTTGCTCGCTGCCTTCGACACTGGTACCGGTCAACACCAATTGGCATACGCCAGCGGCATAGGCGCGGTCGAGTACCGCCTGGTGTTTGTCGGCAAAACTGGGGTTGGTCAGGTTGACGCCGATATCGATGAGTTGCATGGTGCTACCTCGGACCAAAGGCCGGAAAGCATATCAGAGCTGTAGATTTATAAGAAAAACCAAGAACTACAACGAGTTATAGCTGTCTTTTGAGCCGCGGGACCGGGCGGGGTGGTCAAGGTTGCCATCACTGTGCCAGTCTTCCGCACTTTGCCAGCGCTCAGGCGCTCAGTTTTTTCGTTTGATTTCATGAAAACACTCATGTGATCAGCCCGAATTCTTTCCGGAGAGTGGATGATTCGTCCCTCGGTTTTGCTATTGCTGTGTTGTTCGCTGCTGCTGCCGATGTCGGCGGTCGCGCGTCTGCCCGGCCCCCTGCAAGCCGTGCCGGCGACCAAGGTCCGAGACTTGACGGAAATTCGCAGCAGTCGAGTGCTGCGGGTGTTGGTCAACCAGAGTCGCAACAGCTCCGGTGAAGTCCAGGGCCAGGCCATCGGCGTCGAATACCATCGCTTGCGCGCCTTTGAGCAATACCTCAATGGTCACGCCCGTGACGGCCAGGAAATCAGCCTCAAGATCATTCCCAAAGCCAAGGATCAACTGCTCGGCGCGTTGCAGCGCGGGGAGGGCGATCTGGTTGCGCCTGGAGAATTGCTCGATTTGCAACCGGGGTTCGCCGTCAGCAGCAGTGAACCGGTGGCCAGGAACATTCCCTTGGTGCTGGTGGGCATCAAGGGTGAGCGCCGCTACACCCGACTTGAACAGTTGTCAGGTAAAACCCTGGCGTTGCCAACGGGCAGCGCCGCCGGGGATGCCATCAGCCAGATCAACCAAAAGCTCGCGCTGCATAAATTGCCAGCGGTCAACATCGAATGGGTCGATCCCAGCCTGGCGGTCGAAGACGTGCTGGAAATGGTCCAGGGCGGGATCTTTCATCTGACCATCGTTGAGCAGCCAATCGCCGAACGCTGGGGCAAGATCCTGCCGAAACTGCGCCTGGATCGACAGGTGCTCATCAGCGAGCCGGGCGAAGAGTTCTGGTTCGTGCGTCGCGATGCTTCGATGCTGCGCGCCAGCATTGATCGCTTTCTCACCGGTTACAAAAAGCCGTCGGATCAGGATGCGGCCTTCCTGCGCATCTATCGGCGCCTGTACCAGGTTCACTACCCACTGGCCAAGGCTGACCGACAACGTCTGGAAAAGCTGCGACCAGTGCTGCAAAAGCATGCCGATGCGCAAAACATGGACTGGTTGAACCTGGCGGCGCTGGCGTTCAAGGAGTCAGGCCTGAAGCCGACGGCGCGCAGTGGCGGTGCGCCGACCGGGCTGATGCAGATCACGCCTTCCGCGGCCCAGCGGGTGGGGGTCAACAATATTCAGGATCTTGATGCCAATGTGCAGGCCGGGGCCAAGTATCTGGCGATGATTCGTCGCAAGTTTTTCGCCAGCCCCAAGCTCAACGAACGCGAGCGAATGGCCTTCGTGCTGGCGGCCTACAACATCGGACCGGAGCGGGTGCAAGGAATGCGTGCCGAGGCACGGCGTCGAGGCCTGAATCCGAACCAGTGGTTTTTCCAGGTCGAGCGCGTTGCCATGGAGCAGGTGGGAATGGGACCTGTCAGCTATGTTAATAGCGTGAACAAGTATTACCTGGCGTTCGATCGGGAGCGGGAGTCGTTGGAGCCCCAGGGGCAGAAGGTTGCCCTTCGTAAGTGATCGAATAAACTGATTGTTAAGGTGGATATTTTGCGCTTTTAACATGAGATTTACTGATTAATATGGCGGCCAACCAACTCACTCTCACAATGGATGACACAGCATGAGCACACTGATCAACAAGGTACTGTTTACCCGCGCTGGCTACGGCCTGACCGTTCTGCGAATTATCGTCGGCATCATCTTCGCTGCCCACGGCTCGCAGAAACTGTTCGGGGCATTTGGTGGCTACGGTCTGGCCGGCACCGCGCAGTACATGGAAAGCATCGGCCTGACGCCAGGCTACCTGATGGCGACGCTGGCAGGTGGTACCGAGTTCTTCGCCGGGCTGGCGTTGATCATCGGCTTGCTGGTGCGGCCGGCCGCGCTGGGCCTGACCTTCCTTTCCCTGGTGGCGATCTTCTCGGTGCATATCAGCAACGGCTTGTTCATGGCCAACAACGGTTATGAGTTCGCTCTCGCACTGCTCGGTGGCAGCATCGCGGTACTGATCGAAGGCGCCGGCAAGCTCTCGGCAGACCGCGCCATCGCCGGCTGACCGCTCTGGCTCAAGGCAAAGGCCCGCACAATGAGCATTGTGCGGGCCTTTTTTTGTTACGCGTCATTCTTGACACTGTCCGGTCAGCTTCTCTAGGATGCTGCCCATGCGCCGATTTAAACAGCTACTTGCGGGGCGCCAGGTGACTCATTCAGTTGCCGATAGAAGCTTGAAACAGGCTTCGAAATACCGCTAAAGCGCTGGTTCGGTGTTGCCTCTCACCTGCCATGCAGACTTTTGAGGCAGAGACACGACACGATGAATGCACTAAACCCTGTAGTACGTCCCGCGCCGATCACGGCACACCTCACCCAGCGCAATCCAAAAATCCTGCTTGGCGGCAAGCATCAGCCGACGCTCCTGCGTTATCTCGATGGTTGGCCACGTCGTAACGGCGGTCCCGCTGCGTTCCTGATCCAGTTCGTCGACGACGGCGAATCCCTCGCCCGTTTTGCCAGCGACAGTTTTGATCTGGCGGTGATTCAATCGCCAAACCTCGAAGACGCCCCCGAAGTCATCAGGCAACTGACCCGTGTCGCCCGGCAAGGGCTGATTACCCGTCGCTGAATGCCGAGCGCTACGGCTTACGGATAGTCGATCGAAACGATGTACACACATTGTTCGCCGGTAGGCGTCTGGACTCGCACTTCGGCGTCCAGAGCCTTGCCGATCAAGGCGCGGGCCAGCGGTGAATCGATGCTGATCAGGCCCTGTTTCAAGTCCAGCTCATCCGGCCCGACGATGCGATAACGGGACTCTTTGCCGTCCTCGTCCTCGATGGTGACCCACGCACCGAAATAGACTTTGTTCGGGTCGCTGGGCTTTTCACTGACGACCTTGAGCGCTTCCAGGCGTTTAGTGAGAAACCGCACGCGACTGTCGATTTCCCGCAGCATCTTTTTGCCGTAGGTGTATTCAGCGTTTTCCGAGCGATCGCCCTGTGCCGCCGCTTCGCTGACAGACTGCGTGACTTGCGGCCTACGGACATGCCAAAGCTCATGAAACTCGGCACGCATCCGCGCTTCACCTTCGGGGGTGATCAGCGCGGTGCCGGCGGTTCGGGGAGGGCGGTAGCGGCTCATGGCGACTTCTTGTGATTAAGAGCGCTTGAGTTTATCAACCCTCGCGCAAAACTGTCAGCGGGCTGGCATTCAAGGCGCGGCGAGTGCCGAATACACCGGCGCCGCCGATCAGCACAGCACCGATCAATGGCAACACCAGCAGCCACGGATGCGGATGCCAGGGCAGGTCGAACGCATATCGGTAAAGCACCAGGCTCACGACTTCCGAGCCCAGCGCTGCCAGCAAGCCGCTGACTGCGCCCAGCAAACCGAACTCGATTCGCCGCGCCTTGACCAGCAATTGCCGCTCTGCACCCAGCGCCCGCAATAAAGCGCCCTGACGAATGCGCTCGTCCAGTGTCGCTTGCAGGCCGGAAAACAACACCGCCATCCCCGCTGCCAGCACGAATAACAGCACGTACTCCACCGCCAGGGTGACCTGGGCGAGGATGCTGCGCAGCTGCGCCAACAGCGCCTCGACTTGCAAAATGGTCACCGCCGGAAAGGCTCGGGACAGATCGACGATCTGCTGGTCATGACCCGATGCGAGGTAGAAGCTGGTCAGGTAAGTTGCCGGCAGGTCCTTCAAGGTCCCGGGCTGGAAGATCATGAAGAAGTTCGGCTGGAAGTTATCCCAGTTGATCTCCCGCAGACTGGTGACTTTGGCCTCGCGATTGACCCCGCCGACGGTGAAGATCAGATGGTCGCCGAGCTTGAGCTTCAGGCTCTCGGCGACCTTGCCCTCCACCGAGACGCCGGGAATGTCATCCGGCGCCTGCTCGGGCCACCAGTTGCCGGCAGTGAGTTTGTTGCCCGCTGGCAAGTCCGCCGCCCAGGTCAGGCTCAAGTCCCGCTGGATCGCCCGGTCACCTGCGGACTCCTTGGTGACGATCTGCTGCACTGGCTCGCCGTTGATGCTGATCAGGCGTCCCGGTACCACCGGATACAGCGGCGCCGATTGCGCCGACAACTCCATCAGGCGATCGGCGAAGGCCTGTTTATCCCCCGGCAGAATGTTCAGCGCAAAGTAGTTCGGTGCATTTTTCGGCAACTGGTTCTGCCAGGTATCGAGCAATTCACCGCGCAGCAGCGCAATCAACGCCATCGACAGCAGGATCAGGCCGAATGCCAGTGATTGTCCCGCCGCCGCCAGAGGATGGCGCAACAATTGACCCAGCCCCAGCCGCCACGGCAAAGACGCACGGGCCAGCATTCGCCGCAGACTTTTCAGCAGCAGCAACAACAAGCCACCCAGCACCAGCGCCGCAACGACGCCACCACCGAGCAGGGCGAAGGTCAGCAGAAGGTCCAGGCTCAGGCGCCACATGATCAGGCCGAGGGCGCCCAATGCAGCGCCGTAGACCATCCAGGAACTCGACGGGATCGGCAGCATGTCCCGCCGCAACACCCGCAGCGGTGGTACCCGACCCAGTGCAGCCAGTGGCGGCAAGGCAAACCCGGCCAGTGCAACCAAACCTGTGCCGATTCCGGCGAAGGCCGGAAACAGGCCGCCGGGCGGCACATCGGTCGGCAACAAGTCGTGCAGCAGGGCGAACAGGCCAAGTTGCGCAAGCCAGCCGATGACCGCGCCGGTGATGCTGGCGAGCAGGCCGAGGACGGCCAGTTGCAGACTGAACAGCACCAGGGTTTCCCGGCGGGACAAACCAAGGCAGCGCAACAGCGCACTGGCATCGAAGCGGCGAGTGGCGAAGCGCGTTGCCGACAGCGCCACGGCGACACCGGCCAGCAGCACCGCGACCAGACTGGCCATGTTCAAATAACGCTCGGCCTTGCCCAGTGCGCCGCCAATCTGCCGGTTGCCATCGCGCGCATCCTGGATGCGCTGATTGGCGGCCAGGCCGGGTTTGATCAATTGACGATAGAGCTCCAGCGTCTCGGCGTTCCCGCGCCAGAGCTCGCGGTAACTGACCCGGCTGCCGGGTTGCACGACGCCGGTGGCGGCAAGGTCGTTGAGATTGATCAGCACGCGCGGCGTCAAACTGTAGAAGTTGCCCGCACGGTCCGGTTCGTAGGTCAACACGCGCGCCAGTGTCAGGGTTTTCATGCCCACATCGATGCTGTCGCCGATCTTCAGGTTCAGCGCTGTCAGCAATCGGGCTTCGACCCAGGCTTCGCCGGGTTTCGGTCTCCCTCCGGGTGCTTCCGGGGCGAAAGGGGCGGGGGCGCTTTTCAGTTCGCCGCGCAGTGGATAGAGATCGTCGGCAGCCTTGATGCTGGACAGTTGAATGCCGTTGTCGGTGGCGATGACGCTGGAAAACTCCACCACTTGCGCATGTTGCAGACCCAGCTCGGTGCCGCTTCTGATTTGTTCCGGGCGCGCTTCGGAGCTGCCTTCCAGCACCAGATCGGCCCCGAGGAATTCGGTGGCGCGCAGCATCATGGCACCGTTCAGGCGAGCGCCGAAATAACCAATGGCAGTACTCGCGGCCACGGCCACCAATAACGCGAAAAACAATACCCGCAATTCACCGGCGCGAGCGTCGCGCAGCAGTTGGCGGATGGCGAGGCTGAACAGGCGCAACAGCGGCAGACGTGCCATCAAGGCTCCAGAGGGGCGACCAGCAGGCCGGCTTCAAGACGGATCAGGCGCCGGCAGCGATGTGCCAGGCGTTCATCGTGGGTCACCAGCACCAGCGTCGTGCCGCGTTCCTTGTTGAGTTCGAACAACAGATCGCTGATGCGCTCACCAGTGTGGCTGTCGAGATTGCCGGTTGGCTCGTCGGCGAAGAGCACATCGGGCTCGGCGGCAAACGCCCGGGCAATTGCCACGCGCTGCTGTTCGCCGCCGGAGAGCTGGCGGGGCGAGTGGGTCAGGCGTTGGCCCAGGCCGACCCGTTGCAGCAGCTCGGTGGCGCGGCCACGGGCGTCCTTGCGGCCATCGAGTTCCAGCGGCAGCATGACGTTTTCCAGGGCATTGAGGCTGTCGAGCAACTGGAAGGACTGAAAAACAAAACCGACATGCTCGGCGCGAATTCGTGCGCGCTGGTCTTCATCCAGATTGCTCAGGCCTTGGCCGGCGAGTGTGACTTCGCCGCTGCTCGGCAGGTCGAGGCCGGCGAGCAGGCCCAGAAGGGTGGATTTGCCGGAACCGGACGCGCCAACGATGGCCAGGCTGTCGCCCTTGTTCAGTTCCAGGCTGAGTTCGTGCAGGATAGTCAGTTCACCTTCCGCGCTGGGAACCACTTTGCTGAGGTTCTTCGCGGTGAGTATGCTTGCGCCCATGGAGAATCCGATGCGTGTGTGGTTTTTGAGTGCTGGCCTGGCCTTGATGTGCATGGCCCAGAACGCAGCGGCGGGTACTGTCCTGATCGTTGGCGATAGTATCAGCGCCGGTTTCGGGCTGGATACCCGGCTGGGGTGGGTGTCGTTGCTTGAGCAGCGGCTCAAGCGCGAAGGTTTTGACGATAAAGTGGTCAATGCGTCCATCAGCGGCGACACCAGTGCCGGTGGCCAGGCGCGGCTGCCGGCGCTGCTTGCAGAGCATAAGCCGGAGTTGGTGATCCTCGAATTGGGCGGCAATGACGGACTGCGTGGACTGCTCCCAACACAATTGCAACAAAATCTTGCTTCGATGATCGACAGCTCCCGCGCCAGCGGTGCCAAGGTGCTGTTGCTCGGCATGCAGTTGCCACCCAATTATGGCGCGCGTTACACCAAGGCTTTCGCTGATGTCTACAGCAACCTGGCCGACGAGAAGAAAATCCCGCTGGTGCCGTTTTTTCTCGAAGGCGTGGGCGGTCATCCCGACCTGATGCAGGCCGATGGCATACACCCGGCGGCCGGGGCTCAGGACAAGTTGCTGGAAAATGTCTGGCCTACCCTAAAACCGCTGTTATGACACTTTTCTAGCGGCAGGCTTTCGGCTAAGGTGGCGCCCCCGATTTGGAGCCCCCGATGCCGCGTCCTGCCTGGTCACTATTTGCCTATCAACTGATCGAGCCTGACGAACAGCTGGATCTGTTCGCCTGCCAGGAAGTACGGGTACATCTTGTGACACGGCAACTGGAGTTGGGCGGCTCGGCGGACCGGACCTTGTGCGGCAGCCTGTTGCCGGCGCAGCCTCGTTGGTCGAGTGTTGATCGTCGGGTGTTCCAGGATCAGCGCCTGTGTTCGCTGTGCCGCGCCATTCTCGAATCGCAAAAACGCGGGACTTCGCCGATCTGGCCTGAGTTGCGGTTTGAGCTTTGATCTGACATCGCGTCTTGACGGTGTACATATCCATTTCTGCGGTAACGGCGGCTTAGGGTTTCGCCCTTACGGCGAGTCACTTTTTTTACAAACGCCTAAAAAAAGTAACCAAAAACTCCGGCATTCATCCGGGGGCATCGCCTCCGGTCTGCTTCGCGACGACCTCCTCTCGATGTGTGCGGCTACGCCGCACGGCGCTGCGCGCCCACCCCCAGGATGAACGCCTCCACTCAGCCTGCCGAGGGGGCGGGTGAATCAAAAGCGGCAGGCGAGCTAACGCTCGGCCTGGAGTGGTTAAAAGCAACGGCAGGCGAGCTAACGCTCGACCTAGAGTGGTTAAAAGCAACGGCGCTTGTGTGGCGTTGTGCTGTTGCTTTTTGATGTGAGTACCACAAGACCCTGTGGGAGCTGGCTTGCCAGCGATGGGGGCCTCACAGCCGACCAATCTCTACCAACTGCCGCCAATCCAACTGTAGGAGCCAGCCTGCTCGCAAAAACGTCCAGACTCCACTTTCATCCCGACAGGGCACATCATCGTTGAGACCATCGCCAGCAATCAGGCAACCTCCCCGAAATAACAGACAGCGGTGTACAATCGCGTTCTTATACCCTCTGTTGATCATGCGAAGGATTTTCCGGATGTTGCCGCGCTTTCCTGCCGTCACCCGCTGCCTGACACTTGCCGCTCTCTGTGTAGCGGGCCCCGTCGCAGCATTGGAGCTGCCACTACCACCGCCTGGGGAAGACATCGTCGGCCAGGTGCAAGTGATCAAGGCCAAATACGAAGATACCTTCGCCGACCTTGGCACCACCTACGACCTGGGCTACACGGAAATGGTCGCGGCCAACCCGGGCGTGGACCCATGGCTGCCGGGCGCCGGCACCGAAATCGTGCTGCCGACCCGCTTCATTCTGCCGCCGGGGCCGCGTGAAGGCATCGTCATCAACCTCGCCGAGTACCGCCTCTACTACTTCCCGAAAGGCCGGAACGTGGTCTACACCTTCCCGCTGGGAATCGGTCGTGAAGGCTGGGGCTCGCCGATTGCCCACACCAGCATCATCGCCAAGACGCCAAACCCGACCTGGACGCCTCCAGCATCGATCAAGGCCGAGCACGCCGCCGACGGCGACCCGTTGCCGAATGTGGTGCCGGCCGGCCCGGACAACCCGCTGGGGCCGTTCAAGTTCACCCTGGGCACCCCGGGCTACCTGATCCACGGTTCGAACAAGAAATTCGGCATCGGCATGCGCACCAGCCACGGCTGCTTCCGCATGTTCAACAACAACGTGCTGGAAATGGCCGGCATGGTGCCAGTCGGGACGTCGGTGCGGATCATCAACGACTCCTACAAGTTCGGCGTGAGTGGCGGCAAGGTTTACCTGGAAGCGCACACACCACTGGACGACAAGGGCAATCCGTCGGTGGTCGACAAGCACACGGCTGTGATCAATGCGATGCTCAAGCGTGAAGACATCACCAATAATCTGCGCATGAATTGGGATGTGGTACGTGATGTAGTGGCAGCCGAAGATGGTCTGCCGGTGGAAATCGGCGTACCGAGCACGGCCGCTCCGATGGTATCGAGCGCACCCCTCGACCCGCTGCAGTAATGCTTGAAAGGAGCCCGTCGATGTTGCTCGCATCGACGGGTTTTTTTATGCCTGCATCAAAAGCCGGGCAATAAAAAAGCCGACCCAAAAATGGGTCGGCTTGATAACAATCCCGAAGGACTATTACTTGCGGCTAGCTTTTTCCAGCATGCGCAGAGCACGCTCGTTAGCTTCGTCAGCAGTCTGTTGTGCTTTTTGAGCAGCAGCCAGAGCTTCATCAGCTTTACGGTAAGCTTCGTCTGCACGAGCCTGGGAGCGAGCAGCTGCGTCTTCAGTAGCGGTCAGACGTGCTTCGGTTTCTTTCGATGCGCTGCTGCAACCGGTAGCCAGAACTGCGGCCAGAGCCAGAGCAGAGAATTTCAGAACGTTGTTCATCGTGTTCCCCTTCAAGGACTTTCTATTAAGTAGCTGTCTCCTCAGAGTGAGGAAATAGCCGGCGTACATACTACCCATAAGTTGTAGTAAGTAAAACTGACGTGACGCAAGAAGCCTAAAAAATTGTAGGCGTTGATTCTTTTTCGAGCAACTTTTAACTGCGCTGTATAAAAAATATCCAGCTAGAAGGCCCGAGCTGAGCGAGCCGGCGAAGAAAAGTTCCCGAGGTTCGAGGCTCTTTTTCCAGTCTTGGCTAAAGTCTGGCTAGATGGACTGTCTACACTTTTGTTCGAATTCTGCGTGGCGCCTCTCAATATCTTTCTCCTTATTCAGGTGACTTTAACAACGGGCGCTCGTCTTAAGTCTCAATATCCGGCAATGTTCAGGCTTGCGACCTTGGTGATCTTCGGTCGAGCCCGTCCTGCGTGACCCGGAGCGGCACCTGCCAACCTGCATGATGACGAGCGTACCTTGAGCATTTCTGCCAATGGTGCCTACTATTTGTACGTGCTCGGTTGCGCGAGATCGGTGTAGCTCTTCTCGGTGTCCATTCAGGCACGGGGTGGCGTAGATGTTCCTTCGCCGGAAAAACATCGGTAAGGTAGGGGTCGGAATCCAAGACCCGCGAGGAGTAGTGATGAGCGAGGCGTTGTCCATCCACCATGACCAGGCTGGTCATCAGTTCGAGACCAATGTGGACGGTCATCGTGCCTACCTGACTTATATGGATCTGGGGAAACAGACCCTGGATATCTATCGCACGTTCGTGCCTAACGCACTGCGTGGTCGGGGTATTGCAGCGGCACTGACCGAGCAGGCGTTGCAGTACGCCGAAGAGATGGGCTACACGGTTATCCCGTCGTGTTCCTACGTCGAACGCTACATGGAGCGTCACCAGCGGCATGCGGCCAAGCTGAGCCAGTGACCTTCAACAAAACGAATGCATAAAAAAACGCCGGGTTCAGCCCGGCGTTTTTTTGTCTGCCGCAAATGGCGATCAGGTGCGTTTGCGTTTCGGCAGCACGTCCTTGAGCTTGGCATGCATGCTGCGCAAGGTGTTTTCGGTCGCTGTCCAGTCGATGCAGGCATCGGTGATCGACACACCGTATTGCAGGTCGGCGAGGTCTTTCGGGATAGCCTGGCAACCCCAGTTCAGGTGGCTTTCGACCATCAGGCCGATGATCGACTGGTTGCCTTCGAGGATCTGGTTGGCGACGTTCTCCATCACCAGCGGTTGCAGGGCCGGATCCTTGTTGGAGTTGGCGTGGCTGCAATCGACCATGATGTTCGGCTTGATCTTCGCTTTGTTCAGCGCTTGCTCGCACAGAGCGACGCTGACCGAGTCGTAGTTAGGCTTGCCGTTGCCGCCGCGCAGCACGACGTGACCGTAGGCGTTGCCCTTGGTGGTCACGATCGACACGCCACCTTCCTGGTTGATCCCCAGGAAGCGGTGCGGGCTGGAAACCGATTGCAGGGCGTTGATCGCCACGGTCAGGCCGCCATCGGTGCCGTTCTTGAAGCCGACAGCCGAGGACAGGCCGGAGGCCATTTCACGGTGAGTCTGCGATTCGGTGGTGCGCGCGCCGATGGCCGACCAGCTGATCAGGTCCTGCAGATATTGCGGGGAGATCGGATCGAGGGCTTCGGTGGCGGTTGGCAAGCCCATTTCGGCCAGGTCCAGCAGCAGTTGACGACCGATGTGCAGCCCGTCCTGGATCTTGAACGAGTCGTCCAGATACGGATCGTTGATCAAGCCTTTCCAGCCGACGGTGGTGCGTGGCTTCTCGAAATACACACGCATGACCAGATACAGGGTATCGGACACTTCTGCGGCGAGAACCTTCAGGCGCTCGGCGTATTCGTGGGCTGCCTTGATGTCGTGGATCGAGCAAGGCCCGATGACGACGAACAGGCGATGGTCGGTGCCATCGAGAATATTGCGAATGACTTCGCGGCCCTTGGTCACGGTGCGCAACGCAGCGTCGCTCAGGGGAATATCGCGCTTGAGCTGATCGGGGGTGATCAGTGTCTCGTTGGAGGCGACGTTTAGGTCGTTGATCGGTAAATCAGCCATCGTTTACTCGTCAGGTCACGGGTGCCGGCCGCCAGCGAACCCGCGCGGCGGAGCACAGCAAATTAAGCGCGTCGGGGAGCCGAACCTTAGCGCGTTACACCGTGGCTAGACAATGGGCTGGCAGCGCTTTAATCCAGTACAGGCTGTGCAAATGCCTTGCGAACCGTTTCGTGAGAGAACTCGTCGGCGTGTTCCTGGACCCACTCGAGCGCCAGTGCCTGAACTTCCTGCAGGTCATTGTGGGGATCGTGCTGGCGGCAATAACGCTCGATCTGGCACACCTGCTCACCCATTCGGGCACTGAACAGCGTCTGTTCGTCGACGAAGGCAATGCCAACCAGATAGCCATGTTTTCGTCGCAGGCACCAGGCTACATAGCCCGGAAAACGCAGGTCGGGATTGAGCGTCGGCATGCGCACTTCGAGCGCCGTGCCGTGGCGCCACGCGCGGTGATAATTGCATGCCATGCCCCCGAGGCTGATAGTGTGCAGCTGTCGTCGCGAAATACACTCGGGTTTGAGCAACGTTAATTCCACGGGTACATCGTCAGGATGAGGAATGAATCGTCCCATGAACACGGACTCCATGTGTCGGCCATCTGACATTGTTTCTCCCAGTATAGTGGTCGAATCGGAACTGACCGATTTCGACGCCGACCAACGGCTGCTGACGATGAACGGTGTGTCGCTGGTGATTTTCACCAGTGTCGGCTGTTCCAGTTGCCGTTTCGCCCGCGAGCAATTGCCGTCACTCGATCTGGCAGTCGATCGCCTGTGCTGGATCGATGCCGGGAACAATGGCGGGGTGGTCGAGCGATATCAGGTTTTTCATTTGCCGGCGCTGTTCGTGGTACGCGACGGTGAATTCTTCGGGGCATTGCATTCGCGCCTGACCGGCACCGAACTCAATCGGGCGATACGTCAGGCGCTGAGTCGAACAGCAGAGGAGTTGCCATGATAGGGACAGTTGCGAAACCGACCATCGGTATGATCGGAACCGGTGCAATCGGTGGTTTCTACGGGGTGATGCTGGCGCGAGCCGGTTTCGATGTGCATTTTCTGCTGCGCAGCGAGTTTTCCGTGGTGGCCGAACGCGGGTTGCTGGTGAACCATGCAGCCCATGGTGCGCTGACATTGAATCCGGTCAAGGCCTATTCGAGCGCAGAAGACATGCCACCGTGCGACTGGTTGCTGGTCGGCGCCAAGACCACCAGCAACGCGGATCTGGCACCGGCGATCCTGCAAGCCGCCGCACCGAATGCAAAGGTCCTGTTGTTGCAGAATGGCCTGGATGTCGAAGACAGCCTGCGCGAACTGCTTCCTGACTCGCTGCATCTGCTGGGTGGGCTTTGCTATATCTGCGTTCATCGGGAAGGGCCGGGCGTCATTACCCATCAGGCGCTCGGTGCCGTGCATGTCGGCTACCACAGCGGCCCCGCCGATGAATCGGCGCGGATTGCGATCGTCGAAGAAGGTGTCGGCTTGTTCCAGGCCGCGGGCATCGACTCTCAGGCCATGGCGAACCTGCATCAGGCACGTTGGCAAAAACTGGTCTGGAATATCCCTTACAACGGTCTGTCGGTGTTGCTCGGGGCCAGCACCACACCCTTGATGGCCGATGCCGACAGCCGGGAAATGATCAAGGCGCTGATGGCCGAGGTGGTGCAGGGCGCAATCGCCTGTGGTCACGAGGTGCCAGCGGGTTACGCCGAGCACCTGTTCCTGATGACCGAGAAAATGCCTGACTACTGGCCGAGCATGTATCACGATTTTCTGCACAAGCGACCGCTGGAGCTACAGGCTATCTATGCCCGGCCACTGGCCGCGGCCAAAGCGGCGGGATGTGAACTGCCACGAATCGAGGCGTTGTATCGCAGCTTGAGTTTTATCGATCGACGTAATACTTGAGTTGATCAAGGCAATGGGGGAAGGGGATGCCAAACGTAATTGACGACAAACTGGTGCTGGCGATTTCGTCGCGCGCATTGTTCGACCTGAGTGACAGCCACAAGGTCTACCTGTCGAGCGGCGTCGAAGCTTACCGGCAATATCAGATCGAACACGAAGACGAAATCCTCGAGCCCGGTGACGCGTTTCCCTTGGTGCAAAAACTCCTGAATCTCAACGCCAGCCTTGGACGTGCCCGGGTCGAGGTGGTCCTGGTGTCGCGCAACAGCGCCGATACCGGTCTGCGGGTATTCAATTCGATTCATCACTACGGGCTGGCGATCTCCCGCGCGGCATTCGTTGGCGGGCGCAGTCCTTACCCATACCTCAAGGCGTTTGGCTGCGATCTGTTTCTTTCGACTCACGCCGAAGACGTGCGCAGTGCGCTGGACGCGGGTTTCGCCGCGGCAACCATTTTGTCCGGCGGTGCCAGCCGCGCGGCCAGCGACGAACTGCGCATCGCGTTTGACGGCGATGCGGTGCTGTTTTCCGATGAGTCGGAGCGCGTTTACCAGGCCGGTGGTCTGGAGGCATTTCAGGCCAGTGAACGCGAAGCGGCGCGCCAGCCTTTGCGCGGCGGGCCGTTCAAGGGCTTCCTCGCCGCTCTCAATTTGTTGCAGCGCGAGTTCCCGGATGGCGAATGCCCCATCCGCACGGCGCTGGTGACCGCACGTTCGGCGCCGGCCCATGAACGGGTGATTCGCACATTGCGCGAATGGGATATTCGTCTGGACGAGTCGCTGTTCCTCGGTGGCCTGACCAAGTCGGCATTCCTCGAAGCCTTTGCCGCGGATGTGTTTTTCGATGATCAGGCCGGTCACTGCGAGCTGGCCCGTGAAGTCGTCGCCACCGGTCATGTGCCACATGGCATAAGCAACGAACAAAAGATTTAAGCCTGCCGTTCAACGCGTTACACCGGACGTCGTACTCGCCAAGGCGCTGCTAAGCTGAATCAATCTCCGCCATGTTGGCATTCGAGGAGGTCATATGATCCGTTCGATGCTGTATGCCACTGACCTCGGCCTGTACGCCCCCGTGGTGATGCAACACGCCCTGGAATTGGCTCGGACATTCGATGCCGACTTGTACGTAGTGCACGCGGTGGAACCCATGGGCCTGTTTGCCGAATCGGTGCTTCAGAGCTACCTCGACGAGCAAGCGTTGAACGAGTTTCACAGCCAGGGCTTGAACACGGTCATTGCGAGTATCGAGCAGCGGGTGCTGGATAGCTTTCGTGAGGAGTTGGGCGGCGAGGGTGAGTTGGACCTGAAAAGAATCCAGGCAGTACGGGTGCTGCAGGGCGATCCGTCGCAGGTGATTCTCGACCAGGCGCAGAAACTCTCTGTGGATTTGCTGATCGTAGGTAGTCACAGCCACGGGGCTGGTGCGGAAACGCCATTGGGCCGCACCGCGGCGCGGGTGTTGCAGTTGGCCAAAGTGCCGGTTTATCTGGTGCCGCTGGTGCAACGCCGTCGCCAAGGGGATCGCTAGGCTGCGAATAGCAGGACTTTGATAAAAAAGTTCTAGATTTATTCTTCAAACCATTAATATAGTTATATACCGTCGCTGATGCCCGTGGCGTCCAACTGCTTTGAGGGATTCATATGAAGCTTCAACAACTGCGCTACATCTGGGAAGTGGCGCACCACGACCTCAACGTTTCCGCTACAGCCCAAAGCCTTTACACCTCGCAACCGGGCATCAGCAAACAGATCCGCCTGCTGGAAGACGAATTGGGCGTCGAAGTGTTCGCCCGCAGTGGCAAGCACCTGACCCGCGTCACCCCGGCCGGTGAGCGGATCATCACCACCGCTGGCGAAATCCTGCGCAAGGTTGAAAGCATCAAGCAGATCGCTCAGGAATTCTCCAACGAGAAAAAGGGCACCCTGTCGATCGCCACCACCCACACCCAGGCGCGTTATGCGTTGCCGCCGGTGATCAGTAATTTCATCAAGCAGTACCCGGACGTTGCCTTGCACATGCACCAGGGTTCGCCGATGCAGATCGCCGAAATGGCCGCTGATGGCACCGTGGATTTCGCCATCGCCACCGAAGCGCTCGAGCTGTTCGGTGATTTGGTCATGATGCCGTGCTACCGCTGGAACCGCTGCGTGGTCGTGCCTCAGGGCCACCCACTGACCAAGCTGTCGAAGCTGACCCTCGAAGCCCTCGCTGAATACCCGATCGTGACTTACGTGTTCGGTTTCACTGGCCGTTCGAAGCTCGACGAAGCCTTCAGCCATCGCGGCCTGACGCCGAAAGTGGTGTTCACCGCTGCCGACGCCGACGTGATCAAGACCTACGTTCGCCTGGGCCTGGGTGTGGGTATCGTGGCGAAAATGGCCGTCGACACCAAACTCGACAGCGACCTGGTGGTGCTCGATGCCAGCGAATTGTTCGAATCCAGCATCACCAAGATCGGCTTCCGTCGCGGCACCTTCCTGCGTGGTTTCATGTGCGACTTCATCGAGAAGTTCGCCCCGCACCTGACCCGCGAAGTCATGGCCAAAGCCATCCAGTGCCACAACAAGCAAGAACTGGAAGAACTGTTCGACGGCGTCGAACTGCCGGTTCACTAAGCCTGTTTATACGACCTCGGTAACAGCGAACTGTTGCCGAGTGCCCGCCACCAGAATCTCCACTTCATCACCTTCGAACTTGCCCAGCAGGCTTTTGCCCAGCGGTGAGCGCGGGGTGATGACAGTAATCAACTGCCCCACCAGATCGACCTTCAGACCCGCCGCATCAGGCGCCAGAAACAGCCATTGCTCTCGACCTTTTTCGTCTTCCAGACCCAGCAGGGCGCCGACTTCAATGCCGCGTCGCTCGTCATACGCACGCAGCACCAGGTTTTGACACAACGCCAGTGACTGGCGAATTTCCTCCACACGCCTGGCCTGCCCGGCTGCCAGATATGACGCCTCGAGCCCCAACGTGTCGTATTTGTTCTCGGCGATGTTTTCTTCATGGGTCGCGGTTTCGTAAGCGGTCTGTGCGGCCCGTTCAGCGATGTCGAGATCGACTCGCAGCTTGTCGAGAATCAGTTGGTGGACAGTTTGTTTGTTCATGATCAATCGCAGAATTGCAGGACATTGGCGCGGCTTTTTTCGCTGGGTGCCGTCTGGTCCTGTTGCAGCCAGAACTGACATTTGGCGTTCGACAGATTGCGGTTGCTGCTGCGCGCCTGATCGAGTCGTTGCGCCTGTTCGTCCTTGCGCAGGTTCTGTTCATACTGCTCGAACAGCGGACTCTGTGGTGGGATATCCGGAACCTGTTGCACCACCGGCGGGTTGGCCATTTGCTGTACCGCTTGGGCCACCGGGGCCAATTGCTCGCTGAAAAACAGGCGCGAGGCGAGCCAGCAGGTCAGCGCGATGGCGAGAAAGCCCAGCCACAGACCGAGGGCGATACTGCCGGTCAATTGCAAGGCATTGAGCTGGATCGGCAACGAGCGGCGCGGATTGGTACGGTAGGGCATGACTGCCTCCTGGCGGTGGGGCGCGGGCGAGTGCCGATTGTCGCACGAAGATTAATCGTCGTCGGCTCTTCTGCGCAGGGTAATTTATGCGGACAATCGCGGCTTTTGCCAACGGGAACCTGGAATGCCTGAAATGAAACCCCGCTGGGATATTTTTTGCACCGTGGTCGATAACTACGGCGACATCGGTGTGACCTGGCGCCTGGCTCGGCAGTTGGTGGCCGAGCATTCGCTGGCGGTGCGTTTATGGGTCGACGACCTGCGTGCCTTTGAGCGCATGTGCCCCGAGATCGATATCCATGTTGCGCAGCAGTGGCAGCAAGGTGTCGAGGTGCGGCAGTGGCCCGCCGAGTGGCTGCCGACAGAAGCGGCGGATGTGGTGATAGCCGCATTCGCCTGCCAGTTGCCCGCTGCCTATATGGAAGCGATGGCCGAGCGCCAAAAAACACCGTTGTGGATGAACCTCGATTACCTGAGTGCCGAGGATTGGGTGGTCGGCTGTCACGGCTTGCCTTCGGTGAAGTACAAGCACGTACAGAAATTCTTCTTCTTTCCGGGATTCCAGAAAGGCACGGGCGGCTTGTTGCGTGAAAACGGATTGCTCGAACGACGTTGGCGGTTTCAGCAGGATCCCGAGGCTCGGCGCACCTTTCTGCAGGGCTTGGGTGTCGAGTGTGCAGCCGGTGCGCAGCTGATGTCGTTGTTCGCCTATGAAAATGCCGGGCTTGCCAGTTGGCTGGATGCGCTGGCCAGTGATTCGACGGCCACTCATCTGCTGGTGCCGGAAGGGCGGATCCTCGGCGATGTAGAACGCTGGCTGGGCGTGAATGATTTGCAGGCCGGCGCGTTGCACGTGCGTGAGGCCGTGACCGTGCAGGTGCTGCCGTTTGTCCGCCAGGATCAATATGACCTGTTGCTGTGGAGTTGTGATTTCAACGCCGTGCGTGGTGAAGATTCCTTCGTCCGCGCGCAATGGGCGGGTCGGCCTCTGCTCTGGCATATCTATCAGCAGGAAGAAGATGTCCACCTGGACAAGCTCGAAGCCTTTCTGTCGTTGTATGTGAAAGGGCTGTCGGAACCTGCTCGGGAGGCGATCAGCGGTCTTTGGCGGGCGTGGAACGCCGGCGAAAAAATGACCGACCACTGGCAATCCACTCGTAAACACTGGCCGGAGCTGGAAAAACACGCCGAGTCATGGTGTCTGGAACAAGCCTTGCAGGCCGATCTTGCCACGGCGCTGGTACAGTTTTATGGAAATTGGATATGATACGCGGCCTAGATTTTTGTAAATCCCATCCAAATTCGGATATTCGCAATGAAAACTGGTAAAGAACTGAAACCCGGTACCGTGATCCGTCTCGAAAACGATCCTTGGCTGGTTCAGAAAGCTGAATTCACCAAGTCGGGTCGTAACAGCGCGATCATGAAGACCAAGCTGAAAAACCTGCTGACCGGTTACAAGACCGAGATCGTTTACAGCGCTGACGACAAACTGGACGACGTGATCCTCGACCGCAAAGAAGCGACCCTGTCCTTCATCAGCGGCGACACCTACACGTTCATGGACACCACTGACTACACCATGTACGAGCTGAACGCTGAAGACATCGAAAGCGTTCTGCCGTTCATCGAAGAAGGCATGACCGACGTTTGCGAAGCCGTGTTCTTCGAAGACCGTCTGGTATCCGTAGAGCTGCCGACCACCATCGTGCGTCAGATCGACTACACCGAAGGTTCCGCTCGCGGCGACACTTCCGGCAAGGTAATGAAGCCTGCCAAACTGAAGAACGGTACCGAGCTGTCGGTTGCTGACTTCATCGAAATCGGCGACATGATCGAGATCGATACCCGCGAAGGCGGTTCCTACAAAGGCCGTGCTAAATAAGCACTGCTTGAGGAATGAAAAAGCCCGACCATTGAGTCGGGCTTTTTTGTGCCTGGATGAAACATCCAGTTCTGCTGTAGGAGCGAGCCTGCTCGCGATGGGCTGCGCAGCAGTCCCTTTCAGGGCCGCTTCGCGCCCCAGCGGGAGCAAGCTCCCTCGCCACGGTCCAGTGTTCGTCCTTGAGTGAACTGAATCAGACCTTGGAGTCGGGCTTTTTTGTGCCTGTGGATCCTGTTCAAGCTGACACTGAACCCGTAGAAGCCAGGCTTGCCGGCGAAGGCGTACTTGAGCTCGCTTTCGCCGGCAAGCCTGGCTCCTGCAGGGCAGTTATTTCTTCAGGTGTTCCTTGAGTTCCTGCGAAGCCTGCAACATTGCCGAACGAACCGCTGGAACCTGGCTCACCACGTTGAGCAAACCGTAGTCGTGGATCATGCCGTTGTAGCGAACCGAAGTTACAGGTACACCGGCCTCATCGAGTTTGCGGGCGTAGGCTTCACCTTCGTCGCGCAGCACATCCGCTTGCGCCGTTTGCACCAGCGCCGGTGGCAGACCCTTGAGTTGCGCAGGGGTAGCCCGCAACGGCGAGGCATAGATCTCGTTACGCTGCTTGGCGTCGGTGGTGTAGTTGTCCCAGAACCACTTCATCATGTTTTTGCTGAGGAAGTGCCCTTCGGCAAACTGGTTGTAGGATGCCGTCTCGAAGTTGGCATCGGTCACCGGCCACAGCAATACCTGGAACTTGATCGCTGGCGTGCCTTTGTCTTTTGCCATCAGCGCAACCACGGCCGCCATGTTGCCACCGACGCTGTTGCCGGCCACGGCCAGGCGTTTGCCATCGACGTTGATCTCTTTACCGTGTTCAGCTACCCATTTGGTCGCGGCGTACGCCTGGTTGATCGCCACCGGGTAATGCGCTTCCGGCGACGGCGTGTAGTTGACGAAGACCGCCGCTGCGCCCGAACCGACAACCAGGTCACGAACCAGTCGTTCGTGGGTCGGGAAATCTCCCAGTACCCAGCCACCGCCGTGGAAGAACATGAACACTGGCAGCTCGCCCTTGACCCCGGCCGGCCGGACGATAGTCAGGCTCAGCGGTTGGCCGTCGACCTGAATGGTCTTCTGGCTGACATCGGCTTTTGGCAGCGTCAGCTTGACCCCGGCCTGCGCACCCACTAGCACGGCGCGGGCTTGTGCAGGCGTCATTTGCTCGATCGGCTTGCCGGTGCCGGCATTCAACACGTCGAGGAATGCCTGGGTGTTGTGCTCGACATCACCGGCGAACGCGTTGTTGATCGACAGAGCGAGAAGGGTACCGGTCAAGACTTTGCTGAAAGTGTTCATGTTCATTTCCTGTTCGGGCCTGAGTGGGTCAGTGATTAGACGGTGACGTGCAGACGTACTTCGACATTGCCGCGGGTGGCATTGGAGTACGGGCAAACCTGGTGGGCAGCATCGACCAGGGCTTGCGCGTCGGCTTGTTCAAGGCCCGGCAAGCTGATGTGCAGGTCGATGTCCAGACCGAAACCGCCAGGAATCTGGCCGATACCGACGTGGGCGGTGATCGACGCATCGCTCGGGATGCTGCGCTTGCTCTGGCTGGCAACGAATTTCAGGGCGCCGATGAAGCAGGCGGAGTAGCCGGCTGCGAACAGCTGTTCAGGGTTGGTCGCCGCACCGCCAGCACCGCCGAGTTCTTTCGGGGTAGCCAGTTTGACGTCGAGAATGTTGTCGCTGGAAACAGCACGACCGTCACGGCCACCGGTGGAAGTTGCAACTGCGGTGTAGAGAGTTTGCATGGTGAAAGCCTCGTTCGGGTTTGATTGTTTGCGCTAAATGTTTGCGCGTTAAGTAAGTGCGAGGTGAATGTATCGCGCTAATGTTTAGTGCGCAAGATAAATTTTGGAAAAAAAACCGGGAAATTTAAAAACCTGATGATGGTCTTCGCTTGAAAGGCTTGAACTAGAGCTGTGGAAGGGGAGTTTTCAGGGGTGCGGAGCGAACTGGATTTTCGCTTCAACGCAAAACAACTGTAGGAGTGAGCCTGCTCGCGATGGCGGTGAGTCAGTCGACACTCATGCGAATGTCGAGCCGCTATCGCGAGCAGGCTCACTCCTACAGGGATGTGCGCTGGTAGAAAGAGTTACAGACTGTCTTGCAAGTGACGACGCAGCGCTTGCAGTTCCGCCTGCAGTTTCTGCAATCGCTCAAGGGTCATGCCGCTGGCGCCGAGGATGCATTGAGGAATGCCACGGGCCTTGTCACGCAGGGCGCGACCTTTTTCGGTGAGTTCGATGATCACCACGCGTTCGTCTTCGCGGCTGCGGGTGCGGCTGAGCACACCTTCGGCTTCCAGGCGTTTGAGCAGCGGGGTGAGCGAGCCGGGATCAGTCAGCAGGCGCGTGCTGATTTCGCCCACGGTCAAGCCGTCCTTTTCCCACAACACCATCATCGCCAGGTACTGCGGATAAGTCAGGCCCAACGCCTGCAGCAAGGGCTTGTAGACCTTGGTCAACATCAGTGAGGTGGAGTGCAAGGCGAAGCAGGCCTGGTTGTCCAGCAGCAGGTCGTCGCAGTTGTCCGGGGTGTCGCGCTCGGTGGTCATTTCGAAGCCTTTGATCGGTGATCATCATGAATCTAGCGGGCAAATCTTTAATGCGCCAGATAATTCAGGACGAGTGGTGGTCCAGGTGGGTTTGCAGGACCAGATCCCAGGGGGGGATGGGGCTGAAGCGGGTTTTCAGGTATTCCAGCAGCAATCGGCTGCGCGAACTGGATTGTTGTTGCAGGCGCAAGGCATAGATTCCCGAACTCTCCGGTTTGGGCAGGCCATTGTCGCAGAACAGCGGCACCAGTTCCCCGCGCAACAGATACTCACTGGCCAGCCATGTCGGCAAATGCGCGATACCCAGCCCGGCGAGCGCACCGCAGACCAGGGCTTCGGCATTGTTGGCGCTCATGCGGATGCGCGAGGGGCGATGCAAATGCATTTGGCCTTCACGTTCGAAGCGCCAGGCAAAAGGTGGCGCCAGGCCGTCCCAGTCAAGACCGTCGTGTTCAATCAATTGTGCCGGATCATTGGGCACGCCACGTCGTTTCAGATAGTCAGGGCTGGCGCAGGCGATGCGCACCATGCTCGCCAGCGGTGTGGCCACCAATCGCGTGTCGGCCATCTGTCCGGCACGCAATACCAGATCGACCTTGCCCAGGTTCAAGCCCTGCATGTCGACGAAACTGTCGATCAGGTGCAATTGCACATCAAGGCCGGGATACAGCATCAGGAAGTCAGCAATGACCGGCGCCAGATGCCGACGCCCGAACGCGGCAGGCGCATCCACCCGAATCAAGCCTTCTGGAGCGCTGCTCAGGGACACAGCTTCGGCGCGGGCCAGGCGTAACTCGGCGACGATCCGCCGCGCCCGTTCGGCAAACGCCAGGCCGGCCGGCGTTGCACGGACCGCGTGGGTGCTGCGAATGAACAATTGGCTGCCGACAGCGTTTTCCAGGCTATCAATGCGTCGCGCGACGGCCGATGGGGTCAACGGATGACGGCGCGAGGCCGCGGAAAAGCTGCCGGTTTCCAGTACATCCAGAAACAAGCCCAGTTGCTCGGTCAATTGATCGGGATTCATCGTCTGTAACGCTTATGCGAAGTTGGCACAGCCATTGTGCGTTGCTGTGCGTTTCCGCGCCAGAACCAACTGCGTAGGATGAATCGCCTGACGTAGGAGGAAAACGCCTGTGATTGAGTTTTTGATGTATTTGGCCTTTGGCGCTGCCTTGGGTACGCTCGGCGGAATATTTGGCATCGGAGGTGGCTTGATCGCCATTCCGCTGCTGGGCGTTTTATTCGGGCTCGATCAACAGATCGCCCAAGGGACTGCGCTGGTGATGGTGGTACCGAACGTGATGCTGGCGTTGTGGCGTTATCACCAACGCAACAGGATCGAGTTGCATCACGCGCTGCCGCTGGCCTCGATGGGGTTCTGCTTCGCCTGGATCGGCTCGATCTGGGCGGTGGGGATAGATGCGCAAACCATGCGTATTGGCTTCGTCGCTTTTCTGATCGCGCTTTCGGCCTACAACTTGATGCGCATGTTCCTCGCCAGCGCACCGGCCTCTTCACAGATGAACTATGGATGGCCCTGGCTGGGTGTGCTCGGTGCGGCATCCGGCACCATGGGCGGGTTGTTCGGCGTGGGCGGGGCAGTGGTGGCAACGCCCGTGCTGACCAGCCTGTTTGGCACCACTCAAGTGGTCGCGCAGGGTTTGTCGTTGGCGCTCGCATTGCCAAGCACCGGCGTCACTCTGGTGACCTATGCCGTGCATCATCAAGTGGACTGGTGGGTGGGCGTACCGCTGGCAATCGGTGGACTGATGAGCATCAGTTGGGGCGTGAAGATTGCTCACGCCATGCCGGAGCGCCTGTTGCGCGCGCTGTTCTGCGGTTTCCTGGTGCTTTGTGCGGTGATGCTCGCCTTTAAAGTTTGAAGCCTTCGACGATGTGTTCGGCCAGGCATTCGGTGATCGGCGACGGATTGTGCAGATTACGCACGAGCATGATGCTGGCCTCGGGCAGCAACGGCAGGTCTTCAGCTTCACCGAGGATGCGCATGTCCGCGGTGATCAGGCTTTCCAGCTGCGCGGTGACCGCCAGGCCGGCACTGACCACCGCCATGATCGCCGACAGACTGTCGCTGTTGTACGCCACGCGGTAATCGCGGCCTTGGGCATCGAGGGCGTTGCAGGCCCACAGGCGGCAGAAGCAATCGCTGTTGAACATGGCCAGCGGCAGCGGCGTTTGTTCGTGGGCGCTGTAGCATTGCGCTTCGGCCCAGACAAAACGCTCCTTGCGCAATAACTGGCCGATTTCGCTGCCCGGTTCGCGGGTGACGATGGACAGGTCCAGGTCCTGGCGCATCAGCAATTGTTTTGATGATTCGCAATGCACTTCGATCTGGATCAGCGGATAGGACTGGGCAAACCGCCGCAGGATGCCCGGGAGGAAACGCATCACATAATCGTCTGGCGTACCAATGCGCACGGTGCCGATCATGTCTGGCTCGCGCAGGGTGTTGAAGACTTCGCTGTGCAACTTGAGGATGCGCCGCGCATACCCCAGCAGCACCTGGCCCTCGGCGGTGAGCCGCACTTGACGGCCGTCGCGCTGGAACAACTGGCGCTGCAGCACGTCTTCCTCCAGCCGTTTCATCTGCATGCTGACGGCCGACTGGGTGCGATGGACCAATTCACCGGCGCGGGTAAAGCCGCCCTGGTCGGCAATCGCGACAAAGGTGCGCAACACTTCGGTATCGATCGTCGGGTAGCTCGACATACATCAATCTCCGAGATGATTGCCATCAGAAACATTTGTTGGATTGATCTTAGACCCGGCGCGAGACTGGAGCCATCCAAACGGAGGGCAACAAGATGAAAGGTCAACATGAGTTCCAAGGCACAGAACACCATTCGGTTCACCTGATATCCGATCTGCTGCACAAGATCAGCCGCTGGTACGAGTTGCATCGTGAGCGCGAACTGCTGGCAAGCCTGAGCGACGAGGCATTGAAGGACATTGGCATGAGCCGGGCGGATGTCGAGCACGAGTCGATCAAGCCGTTCTGGAACGACCCGATGCATAAATGAACCCGATCAATAAATGATGAGAACGACGCTACACAAACCCCTTACCGGTGAGGTAGGTTGCGAGCAGACAAGGAGATGCTCATGCCCGCAACGTTGTCCTTTACCCTCAAACAGGCTCGGCGTCTGGCACTGGCCGCCCAAGGATTCAACGGGCGCCAGCCGCCAGCGGCGATCAAGTCTGCCCAGCTCAACCGCCTGATCGAACGGCTGGGTCTCCTGCAAATCGATTCGGTCAACGCCGTGGTGCGCTCGCACTACCTGCCGCTGTTTTCCCGTCTGGGTTCCTATTCTTCTGACTTGCTCGACCAGGCTGCCTGGAGTTCGGGGCGACGTCGCACGCTGTTTGAATATTGGGGCCACGAAGCGTCGTTACTGCCGATGTCGATGTACCCGCTGATGCGCTGGCGCATGCAGCGTGCCACGCGTGGCGAAGACATTTATCAACAACTGGCGCGTTTCGGTCGTGAACAGCAAGACACCATTCGCCGGGTATTGGCCTCGGTTGAAGAACTGGGCGCGTTGGGCGCCGGCAGCCTGTCGACCCGACAGGAACGGGCCGGGCCATGGTGGGACTGGAGTGCGGAAAAGCACGCGCTGGAATGGTTGTTTGCCGCCGGCGAAGTGACCGTGGCTGGCCGGCGCGGATTCGAGCGGCTTTATGACTTGCCGGAGCGAGTCATTCCTTCACAGGTTCTGGCGCTGCCGTTGCTCACTGAAGCCGAGGCCCAGCGTGGCTTGCTGGTGCATGCCGCGACAGCCTTGGGCGTGGGCACCGAGAAAGACTTGCGCGACTACTTCCGCCTGAACCCCGGCGACAGCCGCCCGCGTCTGGCTGAATTGGTCGAGGCGGGCGAGTTGCTCACCTGCGAAGTCCAGGGCTGGAAGCAACCGGCCTATTGCCTGCCCGAGCCCAAGGTGCCGCGCAGGGTCGAGGCCAGTGCACTGCTTTCACCGTTCGATTCGCTGATCTGGGAGCGCAGCCGCACCGAGCGTCTGTTCGATTTTCGCTATCGGCTGGAGATTTACACGCCGCAGGAAAAACGGGTCTACGGCTATTACGTCTTGCCGTTTTTGCACAACGAGCGGATTGCCGCGCGAGTCGATTTGCGCGCCGAACGGGCGGCAGGGCGGCTGGCAGTGCATGCGGTGCATGAGGAAGAGGCGGGGCTGGATGACGAAGGGATGCTGGCGTTGGCGGTGAATCTGCGGCGGATTGCGGACTGGTTGGGGCTGGAGCGGGTGCAGTTGAATTGCCCAAGGGCGAGTGCGGATCGGTTGCGGGTGGCATTAGCGCAGATTGAGGGTGACTGAGCTGACGCCATCGCTGGCAAGCCAGCTCCCACAATGACCGCGCCATTCACAAATTATGTGTACAACGCTATCCCTGTGGGAGCGGCGGTGCGACGATTCAACTTGCCCGCGATGGCTGCCTGTCAGGCAATCAAAGATTTAATGACTCACCGCCTAACTTGCTTCAAGGTCTCTGCAATCAAAAACGCCAGTTCCAGCGACTGATCGGCATTCATCCGCGGGTCGCAGTGGGTGTGATATCGATCCGACAACCCATCTTCGGTAATCGGCCGCGCGCCACCGATGCACTCGGTGACATTCTGCCCGGTCATCTCGATGTGGATACCACCGGCGTAGGAACCTTCCGCCTCGTGCACCTGGAAGAACTGCTTCACCTCACCCAGAATCTGCGCAAAGTCGCGGGTCTTGTAGCCGCTGCTGGCCTTGATGGTGTTGCCGTGCATCGGGTCGGAACTCCACAGTACTTGCTTGCCTTCACGCTGCACCGCACGAATCAGCTGCGGCAAGTGATCGCCGACCTTGTTCGCGCCCATCCGGGCGATCAGGTTCAGGCGACCGGGGTCGTTGTCCGGGTTAAGCACATCGATCAGGCGGATCAGGTCGTCAGGATTCATGCTCGGGCCGACTTTGACCCCGATCGGGTTGTTCACTCCGCGCAGGAATTCGACGTGGGCGCCGTCGAGCTGGCGGGTGCGGTCGCCGATCCACAGCATGTGCGCCGAGCAATCGTAGTAATCGTTGGTCAGGCTGTCGCGCCGCACGAAGGCTTCTTCGTAGTTCAGCAGCAGCGCTTCGTGGGCGGTGAAGAAGCTGGTTTCGCGCAGTTGCGGCGAGCTGTCCATGCCGCAGGCACGCATGAAGGCCAGGGTTTCATCGATGCGGTCGGCGAGATGGCTGTACTTTTCCGCCAGGGCCGAATTGGCGATGAAGTCCAGGTTCCACTTGTGCACCTGATGCAGATCGGCAAACCCGCCCTGGGCGAAGGCGCGCAAAAGGTTCAGGGTGGCGGTGGACTGGTGATAGGACTGGAGCAGGCGTTCCGGGTCCGGCACACGGCTTTTTTCGTCGAAACCGATGCCGTTGACGATGTCGCCACGGTAGGCCGGCAGGGTGATGCCGTCGATGGTCTCGTCGTTGGCTGAACGCGGTTTGGCGAATTGCCCGGCCATGCGTCCAACCTTGACCACCGGGCAACCGGCCGCGAAGGTCATGACAATTGCCATTTGCAGCAACACTTTGAACGTATCGCGAATTTTTGCGGCGGAGAACTCGGCGAAGCTTTCGGCGCAATCGCCGCCCTGCAACAGAAACGCGCGGCCCTGGGTCACTTCGGCAAACTGACGACGCAATTCCCGCGCTTCGCCGGCAAACACCAGCGGTGGATAGCTGGCCAGCGTTTGCTCGACCTGCTGCAAATGCGCAGCGTCGGGATATTGAGGTTGTTGCTGGATCGGCAAGGCGCGCCAGCTGTCAGGGCTCCAGGGTTGGCTCATCATCATCTCTAGTGTTTTACGCTCGGGCGTCCATGTTATCAGCAATTAGTGCGTGACCTGTTCCCGTCGCTTCGCGGACAATCGCGCCTTTGCCGCTTCATGTTGCGGTGTGTTGCGTTGCCAGGCCCGGCAACGATCGGGAGACGAAATGACTGAGGAGCGCGTCGAGCATTTGCTCGCCGAGGTGCAGGACGAATTTGGTGTGATTCGTGTGCTGGAAGTGGCTGATTACCGTTTTCTCGAATTCGGCGATGCCATCGAGCAAAGCTGCGTGTTCACCGCCGACCCGAGCTGGCTCGAGTATGACTACACCCGGGCGATGCTGATTGGCGCGCTGTGCCACGAACAGCCGGAATCGGCATTGTTCCTCGGCCTCGGTGCAGGCACGTTGACCCAGGCTTGCCTCAAATTCCTGCCGCTGGACGACGTCGAAGCCATTGAGTTGCGCCCGGATGTGCCGCGCCTGGCCATCGAATATTTGGGGCTGGATGACGATCCGCGTCTTTACATCCGTGTGGGTGATGCGCTGGAGTTGCTCGACACCGCCGAGCCCGCGGACCTGATTTTTGTTGATCTTTACACCGACGTAGGCCCGGGAGCCGGGCACTTGGCGTGGACTTTCCTGGAAAACTGCCAGAAACGCCTCAACCCGGGTGGCTGGCTGGTGATCAATCAATGGGCCACCGATGACGGCAAGCCGTTGGGCGCCGCGTTGCTGCGCGGGCTCTATCATCGGCATTACTGGGAACTGCCGGTGAAGGAGGGCAATGTGATTCTGATCGTGCCGTCGGACCTGGATCAGGAGCTGGATATGGAAGGCCTGGTATCCCGGGCCGAAGGGCTGGCGCCGCGGTTGGGGTATTCGTTGCAGTCGTTGATCAAGGCGATTCGCCCGGCGACATGATTCGGTGCCCGTGAGGGCCTCATCGCGGGCAAGCCATGCTCCCACAGTTTTCGTGTCCTTGCGGATGAAACAAAACCTGTAGGAGCAAGGCTTGCCCGCGATAGCGATCTTTATTTCGACGCAAATCTCAGCAGCCTTTGAAGATGCCGGGCCGCCGCTCCACCAGCGACCGCACCCCCTCCTGGGCATCCTCGCTGCTCAGCAACTTTTTCACCTGCGCCGGCAACCCGTGCGCAGCGGCGGTTTCCCCTTCGTAACGCGCCTGTCGCGCCGACATCAACGTCGCCTGCACACCCAGAGGTGCCTGCCGCGCAATCCGTTCAGCCAGTTCAATGGCCCTTGGCAACAAATCCTCGCTGGCCATCACTTCCTGTACCAGGCCCAAGTGCAGCGCATCGTGAGCATCGAACTCGTCGCCGGTCAGCATCCAGCGCATTGCATTGCCCCAACCGGCGACCTGATGCAGGCGCAATGTGGCGCCGCCGAAAGGGAAGATCCCGCGCTGCACTTCCATTTGCGCGAAGCGCGTGTTGCTGGCGCACAGGTTGATATCGGCGGCCAGCATCAACTCGATGCCGATGGTCAGGCAGTAACCCTGCGCGGCGACGATTACCGGTTTGCTGACCCGGGGGCCGGCAAATACGCCCCACGGATCGCAGCCGCCAGGCGGAGCCTGCCAGCCTTCGGTCAGCGCAGCGCTGGCGTTGACCAGATCCAGCCCGGCGGTGAAGTGCTCGCCGTGACCGAATACCACCGCAACCCGCGCATCGCTGTCCGCTTCGAACTCACCATAGGCAAGGCTCAGCTCGTTGAGCAGGTCAAGGTCGAAAGCATTGCGCTTGGCTACCCGATCCAGGCCGATCAACAGGACATGACCGCGCTTTTCACGGCTCACACGGCGGGTGTCGAGCTCTTTCATGGTGCATATCCTCGGGCGGGAAGGGGAGTCAGACCGGCGGTCCGGGTCTTCAAGATGAACCGTTTTAGCGCCATCGCCCGCTGGGCCGGGCCTTTGAAAAATAGACGCTTGCACGATTATCCGCAAAGCCTGTGACAGAACGCCGTATGCGGGAGTTTTGCGATAAAAAAAGCTCCCTTTTTCGGCAAATTCCGGTATAGTGCGCGCCGGCCTTTAGCCGGGCCGCGTTTAGGTAGAGCAATTCCCCGAAGTCAGCTTCGGCTGCACGTCCGTACTACGGACTCTCCCTTGACGATTCTTTTCATTCATTCGTTTTCGCAAATCCCCGCCGACAAAGCTGCCAGGGCGACTCTTGAGTCTCAACACGGCATGCGCAGCTTTGGAGCATGGGTCTTTGCGGATGCACTTAGAGGCAGACCCATGACCCAGGAAATCGGCGGCTTCGCCGCTCTTGAACTTCATCCCAATATTGTCGCTGCAGTAGTCGCTACCGGCTATGAAGAGCCTTCGGCCATTCAGCAGCAGTCGATCCCGATCATTCTCGCCGGTCACGATATGATTGGTCAGGCGCAAACCGGTACCGGTAAAACCGCTGCCTTTGCCCTGCCTATCCTGCACCGCATTGATCCGTCCAAGCGCGAGCCGCAAGCTCTGATCCTGGCCCCAACTCGTGAGTTGGCGCTACAAGTTGCAACCGCTTTCGAAACCTACGCCAAGCAAATGCCGGGCGTAACTGTTGTGGCTGTCTACGGCGGCGCGCCGATGGGCCCACAATTGAAAGCAATCCGTAATGGCGCACAGATCGTTGTCGCCACACCGGGCCGTCTGTGCGACCACCTGCGTCGCGACGAAAAAGTTCTGGCGACCGTGAACCACCTGGTTCTCGACGAAGCAGACGAAATGCTCAAACTGGGCTTCATGGATGACCTGGAAGTTATCTTCAAGGCCATGCCGGAAACCCGTCAGACCGTATTGTTCTCGGCCACCCTGCCGCAATCGATCCGTGCCATCGCTGAGCGCCACCTGCGCGATCCGAAGCACGTGAAGATCCAGAGCAAGACCCAGACCGTTACCGCGATCGAACAGGCTCACCTGTTGGTTCACGCTGACCAGAAGACTTCTGCCGTTCTCAGCTTGCTGGAAGTGGAAGATTTCGACGCCCTGATCATGTTTGTGCGCACCAAGCAAGCGACCCTGGACTTGGCCAGTGCCCTGGAAGCCAAAGGCTACAAAGCCGCTGCGCTGAACGGTGACATCGCCCAGAACCAGCGTGAGCGCGTGATCGACTCCCTCAAAGATGGCCGCCTGGACATCGTTGTGGCGACCGACGTTGCTGCCCGTGGCCTGGACGTTCCGCGCATCACTCACGTATTCAACGTTGACATGCCGTACGATCCGGAATCCTACGTTCACCGTATCGGCCGTACCGGCCGTGCCGGTCGCGAAGGTCGTGCACTGCTGCTGGTGACTCCACGTGAGCGCCGCATGCTGCAAGTGATCGAGCGTGTAACCGGTCAGAAAGTTGCTGAAGTTCGCCTGCCGGACGCTCAAGCCGTTCTGGATGCGCGCATCAAGAAACTGACCAACAGCCTGTCGCCGCTGGTGGCTGATGCCGAATCGACCCACGGTGATCTGCTCGATCGCCTGACCGCCGACATCGGTTGCAGCCCGCGTGCCCTGGCCGCAGCCCTGCTGCGCAAGGCTACCAACGGTCAAGCGCTGAACCTGGCCGCTATCGAGAAAGAGCGTCCACTGGTGCCGAACAACGCGCCACGTGGCGATCGTCCGGAGCGTTCCGGTGATCGTCCTGAGCGTGGTGATCGTGAGCGTCGCGCTCCGATGCCATTGGGTGAAGGTCGTGCCCGTTGCCGTACCGCGCTGGGTGCGCGTGACGGTATCGCTGCCAAGAACCTGCTGGGCGCCATCCTCAACGAAGGTGGCCTGGCGCGTGAAGCGATCGGTCGCATTCAGGTGCGTGACAGCTTCAGCCTCGTCGAGCTGCCGGAAGATGGTCTGGAGAAGTTGCTGACCAAACTGAAGGACACTCGCGTTGCCGGTAAGCAGTTGAAGCTGCGTCGCTATCGCGAAGATTGATCCGCCTTTGGGCTGATTGATCGAACATGAAAAATCCCCGACTGGTTCGGGGATTTTTTTGCCTTTGAAAAAGATCGCAGGTCAGCCGAAGCGATAGATGTCCATGCCCAGCGCCCCCATGGTGAATCCCTTGTGCGCAACACTGAAATCACCTCCGGCACTGCGGGCAAAGTACAGCGGCAGCAAGTGCTCATCGCTCGGATGGTTGCGTACGGCATGCGGTGCCTGCGCGCGATAGTCATGCAGCGCGGCCTCATCGTTGGCGGCAAGTTTCTCGATCATCCAGTCGCGGAACGCTTGTGCCCAGGGTTCAACGCTTTCCGAGCCGGCATGCCAATCCAGTTCCCGCAGGTTGTGGGTAATGCTGCCGGAGCCGATCAGCAATACGCCGTGCTCGCGCAGGCTGGACAGGGCATGGCCGACGCGGGTTTGCAGGGCAGGGCCGCCACGGGTGGGCAGCGACACCTGAACGATCGGGATGTCCGCCTGTGGATACATCAACGACAAAGGTACCCATACGCCATGGTCGAAGGGGCGCTGGGGATCGATGCGTGCCGGAAGGTCGCTGGCCTTCAACTGCTCGACAACTTCGGCGGCCAGTTGGGGGTCCCCAGGCGCCGGGTATTGCACTTCGAACAGGGCTTTGGGGAAACCACCGAAATCGTGCCAGGTGTCAGGTTGCGGATTGCCGCCGACCAGCAGCTCGTTGCTTTCCCAGTGTGCAGAAACAATCACGATGGCTTTTGGCTTCGGCATTTCAGCTGCCAGGCGAGCGAGGGCCGGCCCACTGGCGCCGGGTTCCAGGGCTAGCATCGGGGAGCCATGGGAGATGTACAGGCTGGGGAACATGTTTAAGCTCCAGAGAGTAAGATGGCGCCATCTTCAATCAGATCATTGATCTAAATCTAATATAAGTTTTAGGGTGTTTTGATCGAATTTTCGGGGTTATCTATGCAGCCGGAGTTTTGGCACAAGAAGTGGGCGGCAAATCAGATCGGCTTTCATCTGCCGCGGGTGAACCCGTATCTGCAACGGTTCTGGCCGTCGTTAGGGCTGGAGGAGGGGGCTCGTGTGCTGGTTCCCTTGTGCGGAAAAAGTCTGGACCTGCTTTGGCTTGCCCATCAGGGGCATGAGGTTCTGGGGATCGAATTGTCGGAGAAGGCCGTGGAGGATTTCTTCAGCGAACACGGCTTTGATCCTGCCGTCAGCGAGCAAGGGCCTTTCAAGGTTTATCGGGCAGGTTCGATAGAGTTGTGGTGCGGTGATTTCTTTGCGCTGACTGCCGGCGACGTGGCCGATTGTTCTGCGCTCTATGACCGTGCCGCATTGATCGCGTTACCCCAGGCAATGCGTGAGGAATATGCGGATCATTTGAAGCGGATATTGCCCAAAGAGTCCCGGGGTCTACTGATCACTCTGGACTATGACCAGACGCAGATGCCTGGCCCGCCGTTTGCCGTTGTCGATGATGAAGTGCAGCGGCTGTTTGGCGATTCGTGGGCGCTGAAGATCCTGGAAGATCAGGATGTGCTGAGTGAGAGCGGGAAATTTCTGGAGGCGGGTGTTACTCGGCTTGAAGAGCGGGTGTACCGGGTTTCCATTCAATAAAAGGTGTGTTGTCTGTACTGGCCCTTTCGCGGGCGAGGCTCGCTCCTGCAAGGGGTGGATCTTCAGTAGGGGCGAGGCTTGCCCGCGAAGAGGCCCTGAAGAAAACCGCATCAATCAGCAGACAAAAAAAGGCCCGCATCTCTGCGGGCCTTCCTGTTTATTGCGTTGCCACTTAGCCCCGACGACGAGCCAGAGCGTCGATACGCTCTTCCAGAGGCGGGTGGCTCATGAACATGCGGGCGAAGCCCTGTTTGATGCCACCGTTGATGCCGAAGGCGTTCAGGGTGTCGGGCATGTGCACCGGCAGGCCTTGTTCGGCGCGCAGGCGTTGCAGGGCGCCGATCATCGCGGCGGTGCCGGCCAGGTTGGCGCCGGCTTCGTCAGCGCGGAATTCGCGTTTGCGCGAGAACCACATGACGATGGCACTGGCCAGGATGCCCAGAACCAGTTCGGCGAAGATGGTTGCCACGTAGTAGGCAATACCCTGGCCTTCTTCATTCTTGAAGATCACCTTGTCGACAAAGTTGCCGATGATCCGCGCGAAGAACATCACGAAGGTGTTCACGACGCCCTGGATCAACGCAAGTGTGACCATGTCGCCGTTAGCCACGTGGCCGATTTCGTGGGCGAGAACGGCTTTCACTTCATCCGGCGAAAAACGTTCGAGCAAGCCCTGGCTGACCGCCACCAGTGCATCGTTCTTGTTCCAGCCGGTAGCGAAGGCGTTCGCCTCGTAGGCCGGGAAAATCCCGACTTCGGGCATCTTGATCCCGGCTTCGCGGGACAGTTGCTCGACTGTTTGCAGCAGCCATTGCTCGTGACGCGTGCGTGGCTGGGTGATGATCTGGGTGCTGGTGCTCATCTTCGCCATCCACTTGGAGATGAACAGCGAGAACAGGGAACCGGCGAAACCAAAGACCGCACAGAAAATCAGCAGCTGATTGAGGTTGAGATCAACCCCGTTGGCCGCCATGAACCCGTTGAAGCCGAAAAGGCTCAGGGTGATGCTGGCAATCAGCACGACCGCCAGGTTAGTGGCCAAAAACAGCAGGATGCGCATCATGGTTGTAGAAATCTCCTTATGCTAAAAATGTAGCGTACTGCGGGGTATATAAGGTGCTGCACCGGGGTATTCAACCGGGTGACTATTTCAAACTGTGTCCTACGGTAAAAGCTTAGCTGCTTGCAGGGCATTTCCGACATTGATGCAGGAAGTGTTTGTAGGCCGGCAGGTCTCATTTGCCCCGTCGGCGTTGGACCGGAGCAGGCAGCGCAGTATTGATCAAGGCTAGAAGTGTCAGTGCTCGACTGGGTGCAAACATATGTTGCTGAATGAATCACCGTGCGACTCTGCAAGCGCCGTCGCACGGTAAACCGGTCATTTACTGCCGATAGGACTTGAGGAAATTGCCGATGCGGCCGATGGCCATGTCCAGGTCATCGACGCGAGGCAGGGTCACGACGCGGAAGTGGTCCGGCCACGGCCAGTTGAACGCAGTGCCCTGAACCACCAACAGCTTCTCGGAGAGCAGCAGGTCGAGGACGAATTTTTCGTCGTTGTGGATCGGGCAGACTTTTGGGTCGATCCGCGGGAAGGCATACAGAGCGCCCATCGGCTTGACGCAACTCACGCCCGGGATGTCGTTGAGCAGTTCCCATGTGCGGTTGCGCTGCTCCAACAGACGACCCGGTGGCAGCACCAGGTCGTTGATGCTCTGATAGCCACCCAACGCGGTCTGGATCGCGTGCTGGCTCGGCACGTTGGCACACAAGCGCATGTTGGCCAGCATGTCGATGCCTTCGATGTAGCTCTGGGCATGGTGTTTCGGCCCGGAAATGGCGATCCAGCCAGAGCGGAAACCGGCTACGCGGTAGGACTTGGACAGGCCGTTGAAGGTCAGGCACAGCAAGTCCGGCGCCAGGGAAGCAGTGCAGATGTGCACGGCATCGTCGTAGAGGATCTTGTCGTAGATCTCGTCGGAGAACACCACCAGGTTGTGCTGGCGGGCCAGTTCCAGCATGCCCAGCAGGACTTCCCTGGAGTACACCGCACCGGTCGGGTTGTTCGGGTTGATGATCACCAGGGCTTTGGTGTTCGGGGTGATCTTGGCCTTGATGTCGGCCAGGTCCGGCCACCAGTTGGCCTGCTCGTCACACAGATAATGCACCGGGTTGCCGCCCGACAGGCTCACGGCGGCAGTCCACAGCGGATAGTCGGGAGCCGGCACCAGCACTTCATCGCCGTTGTTGAGCAGGGCCTGCATCGACATCACGATGAGCTCGGAAACGCCGTTACCCAGGTAAATGTCTTCGATGCCGACGCCTTCCACCTGCTTTTGCTGGTAGTACTGCATCACGGCTTTGCGCGCGCTGAACAGGCCTTTGGAGTCGCTGTAGCCCTGGGCGGTCGGCAAGTTGCGGATGACGTCCTGGAGAATTTCATCCGGCGCTTCGAAACCAAAGGGCGCCGGGTTGCCGATGTTCAGCTTGAGGATGCGATGGCCTTCCTCTTCCAGGCGTTTGGCGTGCTTGAGCACTGGGCCGCGAATGTCGTAGCAGACGTTGGCGAGCTTGTTCGATTTGCTGACCTGCATGGCGATGTGTTCCCGAAAATGAACGATCCAGGCGGCGTATGAACAACCGTACTGGGAATCCTGCGTAATCACACAGGCCTGACGCCTTGGAGGCTGCACCCATAAATCTGTTTGAATGCGCGTGGTCTGGCTGCCAGACTGGCGTTTGACGAGGCGCAATCATACGTGCCGCCCGATCCGTGGAAAAGGTACAGATCGGGCTTTTTCAGCCGCCGAGGTGTGATGATGGAAAAGTTGGAAAAAACCCTGGAAGAATGGAAAGCCATGCTCGATCCGGAGCAGTACAACGTATGCCGGCTCAAGGGCACGGAGCGGCCGTTTTCCGGCAAATACAACGACAGCAAGGTCGACGGTATCTACCACTGCATCTGCTGTAACGAGCCGTTGTTCGATTCCACAACCAAATTCGATTCCGGCTGCGGCTGGCCAAGTTTTTATGCGCCGATCGGCGACAGTGCCATGACGGAAATCCGCGATGTCAGCCACGGCATGATCCGCACTGAAGTGGTCTGCGCCAAATGCGATGCGCACCTGGGCCACGTGTTTCCTGACGGACCACCGCCGACCGGGCTGCGGTACTGCATCAACTCGGTGTGCCTGGACCTGGTACCACGGGGATAACACTTATCCGTAGGAGCAAGGCTTGCCCGCGATGGCGATCTCAAGAACGCCATCGCGGGCAAGCCTTGCTCCTACAGTAGCGTGGCGTCCGGTAATTTAAATTGCACACAATTCAATTGCACTCTATTTTGTATCCCTCATCTCTTCCAGAGCGCAAATCATGAGCGACAATCTGCTGAACATTCCTTGCACCACGATCAAGGGCGAGCAAAAGACTCTGGCGGATTTCGCTGGCAAGGCCGTGCTGGTGGTCAACACGGCCAGCAAGTGCGGTTTCACGCCGCAGTACAAAGGCCTCGAGGAACTGTGGCAGACCTACAAGGATCAAGGCCTGGTGGTGCTCGGCTTTCCCTGCAATCAATTCGGCAAGCAAGAGCCCGGTAACGAAGGCGCGATCAGTGAGTTTTGCGAGCTGAACTACGGTGTCAGTTTCCCGCTGTTCAAAAAGATTGAAGTCAACGGCGCGGGTGCCCATCCGCTGTTCGTACAGTTGAAGCAGCGTGCGCCCGGCGTGCTCGGCTCCCAAGGCATCAAATGGAATTTCACCAAGTTCCTGATCGGCAAGGACGGCCAGTTGGTCAAGCGTTTTGCCCCTGCCACCAAGCCGCAGGATCTGAGCCGCGAGATCGAAGCCCTGCTCAAATGAACAGCGTGTCAGTCGATTCCCTGAATCTCGACAGTCAGCTGTGCTTCAAGCTGTACGCCGCTTCCCGCGCGGTGATTCGTGCCTACAAGCCGATGCTCGATCAACTGGGGCTGACGTACCCGCAGTACCTGGCCATGCTGGTGTTGTGGGAATGGCAAGAGACCGCCCCGGAGCAACCGACCGTCAAGGCATTGGGCGAGCGTCTGGCGCTGGATTCCGGCACGCTGACGCCGTTGCTCAAGCGATTGGAGCAACTGCAACTGGTTCAGCGCCAACGCTCGGCGCGCGATGAGCGCGAGGTGCACCTGAGCCTGTCGCCCGCCGGTACGGCATTGCGCGATCAAGTCGGACCGCTCAAGGCTCGGTTGTTATGCGACAGCGGCGTGGACCTCAATCGCCTGAATGATTTGCGCCAGGGGCTGGACCATCTTTTGGGGCAGATCAGGGCTCTGTCGTAACGGGAACCCACAGGTCCAGCAGTGAGGCCAGTTCTTCGCGGCGGAAGGGTTTGGCCAGGTAGTCGCTCATGCCCGCCGCGCGGCATCGTTCGCGTTCCTCCGACATGGCGTTGGCGGTCAGGGCGACGATCGGCAGTTCCGGCCATCGTCCGCTACGACGGATTTGCCGACTGGCTTCATAGCCGTCCATCACTGGCATGTTGCAGTCCATCAGCACCAGATCGAATTCATCATTCTCCAGCCGGTCGAGCGCCTCGGCTCCGTGAGCGGCGACGGTTACGTCGCAGCCGAGTTTGCCGAGCATGCCTTTGGCCACCAATTGATTGACCGGGTTGTCCTCGACCAACAGCACCCGTGCCCGGCGCTGCGGGCTGAGGATATCCACCGGCGTATCGCTGACGGTGCTGATTTGCGGTTGCAGGATTCGTCGCAAGGTCTGGTGCAGAGCGTTGCGTGCCAGGGGCCGCGCTTGCTGCTGCAAGGGGGCGAGGGCGTTGACTTGCTCTCCGGGCATGAAATTGCCGTAAGCGGTCACCAGCAGAATTGGCGCACTGAAAGTCGGGCGCAGGTTGAACAGGCATTCGGGGCAATCGGTGATCAGCACATCAGGATTCAAACCTAGAAGGGATTCATCAATGGCGCGTTGCTGATATTCCAGCCCCCAACCCGGCAGCAGGCTGCCCAGCAGTTCCGCCAAGCCACTGCTTGCGGCGGTAATGGCGACGACCTTGCCCTGCAATGGCAGCGGCGGCAGGGCTCGCGTGTGGCGAGGCAACGGCAATTCTGCGCAGAACTGACTGCCGAAACCTGCTTCTGAGCTGATGGTCAGGCGCCCGTGCATCGCTTCACAGAGGTTGTAGGTCAGGGCCAGCCCCAACCCGGTGCCGCCGAACTGCCGGGTAATACCGGCGCCGGCCTGGGTGAAGGGCTGGAAGATTTTGACCTGGGCATCCTGGGGAATACCGATGCCGGTGTCACAAACCTCGATTCGTACGCCATCGCCGTCGCCGATGCTCGACAGACGGACGTCGACCCTGCCGAAACGGGTAAATTTGAGGGCGTTGGAGAGCAGGTTGCTGACGATTTGCCTGACCCGCGTCGGATCGCCGAGCACCAGCGCCGGGAAGTGTGGGTCGATCAGGCAAGTCAGCTCGACACTTGGTGCGGCGTTTTGCGACAACAGGTTGGCCGTGTCTTCGACCAATGAGCCAAGGTCAAACGGGATGTTTTCAAGTTCAAGCTGACCGGCATCGAACTTCGACAGATCGAGAATATCGTTGAGCAATTCCACCAGAACTTTGCCCGAGTCGTGAGCAATCGACAGCTGTTGCTGTTGTTCGGCAGTCAATGGCCCATCGAGCGATAGCGCAATCATGCCCAACAGACCATTGAGCGGCGTACGGATTTCGTGGCTCATGTTGGCCAGGAATACCGAGCGTGCTTCGGCCATGTCCAGCGCCGTACTGCGAGCCAGTTCCAGTTCCTGATTGGACTGACTGAGCCGGGTGTTGATTGCCTTGAGCTCCGCTGTGCGCGCCGAGACGATGTTTTCCAGTTGGCCGAGGTAATCGGTCAGGCGGTTTTCGGCGTTGCGCCGCTGCTGGATTTCAGTGGTGACGTTCTCGAATTGTTGGTTGGCGACTTTCACCAGCACGCCGATTTCATCGTTGGCGTGCCCTGCCGGACATTCCAGAGGCGTGGGTTCCCCGCTGCGTGAATCCCGGCTACTGAGTTCGTGAATCAGCCGCACCAGAGGTTTGGTCAACATTACATAGAACAGTGTCAGCAGAATGCCGGTCAGGATCAGGCTGCGGGCGAAGCCGTTGAGCAGCGTCACCTCGGCCCGACGCAGGAAGCGATAGCCGAACGAATAAGTGTCGACGTCCAGTTTTAGTGTGCCAAGGGATTCGTTGGGCAGGTGGTCCAGATAGAGGCGGTCTTCGAACTGTCGTTCGGCGCCGAACAACAGGTCGCTGATCATGCGATAGCCACTTTGCTGGCCGGGGCGCTTGACGTCGGCCAGCACGTTGCCGTTGTTATCGATCAGTCTGGCTCCGATGATTGCCGGAGAACGCAGCAGGCCCAGTGTCAGTTCCTGAGCGAGTTCGGCGTCGATGTTATAGGCGATGCGCGAGGCGGGGTTGTGGCTGATTTCCAGCAAAGACAGTATTTCGCGGTTGATGGAGGCGTCTTCACTGGCATAATCGATGCCTATTTGCAGCAGGCTGAGCAGCATGCCCAAAATGAAACCAACCAGCACGGTAAGCCGGGCTTGCTTGTAGGACAGCCGGTTGGTGAACTTGATATCCATGGGGTGCTGAACCACTTCCGTTTCCCTTCGCTGCTCAAGCATAGTCGATCATGCATGTATACCGATGTTCTCGCGACCCCGTGTACCGGGGTGATCGCTCATTGAACGCTAAGTTTCGTCGATGTATCACCATCATTACCGTGAACGTGCCCGAGGAAAAGACGTGGACTCCCGATTGAATGCTTTTCTTGAACGTGCCGACGCCGTTCTGGCTCGAATCGAACCGTTGCTGCCCGCACCTCGGCAAGCCATAGACTGGTCCCATTGCCTGGCAGCGCGCTGGCAGCGCGAGGGACGAAGCGGGTTTCTGCTGCCACTGCAAGTCAGCCTCGACATGCGCCTGTCCGACCTGATCGGCGTTGACCGGCAACTGGAGCAACTGGGACGCAATACCCGGCAGTTCCTCGATGGCATGCCGGCCAACCACGCGTTGCTTTGGGGTTCGCGCGGTACCGGCAAGTCGTCGCTGGTGCGTGCCTTGCTGGCCGAGCATGCCAAGGGTGGATTGCGCCTGATCGAGATTGAACGCGATCACCTGGCCGACTTGCCGCGAGTGGTCGAACAGATCGCCAAATTGCCGCAACGTTTCGTGCTGTTCTGCGATGACTTGTCGTTCGAGTCGGGCGAGGGTGACTACCGCGTGCTCAAGAGCGTGCTCGACGGTTCGCTCGAACAAGCGCCGGACAATGTATTGCTGTACGCCACTTCGAACCGTCGCCACCTGGTGCCGGAGAAAGAAAGCGATAACGAAAACTGGAAACGCGTCGACGGCGAACTGCACCCCAGCGAAGCGGTGGAAGACAAGATCGCGCTGTCGGATCGCTTCGGTCTGTGGCTGTCGTTTTATCCGTTTACCCAAGAGCACTATCTCAACGTCGTCGAACACTGGATCGGCCAACTGGCGGACAAGGCCGGCCTCAAGTGGCAACGGGACGAAGCGCTGGACATCCTCGCCGTGCGTTGGGCCACGGGACGCGGCAATCGCAACGGTCGTTGCGCGTATCAATTTGCCCGCTATTGGGTTGGGCTGAAACTGTTGGAGCACAAGGCATGATCGATTTACAAAAAAGCGGCCAGGGCCTCGAAGGTTACGGCATGCTGCACGCGCAGCTCGAATCGTTGCTGGCGGACGAGCGGGATTTCATCGCCAACGCCGCGCAATTTTCGGCGTTTCTGTTCAATCAGCTCGATGACCTGAACTGGGCGGGCTTCTACCTCAATCGCAACGAAGAACTGGTGCTGGGCCCGTTTCAAGGGCAGATCGCTTGTGTGCGTATCCCGTTTGGCCGTGGAGTATGCGGAACGGCGGCTGCGACCTTGCAGACGCAACTGGTCGAAGACGTGCACGCCTTCCCAGGGCACATCGCTTGTGACAGTGCATCAAACAGTGAACTGGTGGTGCCGCTGATCAAGGATGGCCGACTGATCGGCGTGCTTGACCTCGACAGCCCGAAACTTTCGCGTTTCACGGCACAGGATCAGGCCGGAATCGAGCAGTTGGCCGCGATTTTCCTGCGCCTGACCGATTGCTGATCACCCCTTCAGGCCTGCCTTGATCAGCAGGCCTTGCACGTCCACCGCATCGATCTGTTGAGGGTCGAGAAAGCGTTCGGCGTAGAGCAGATAGATGCGCGCGTTGATGAACAGTCCAAACAGTTGCGGGTCGATGTGGGCGTCCCGGCACATGAATGCCATGATGCCCAGCGCTTCGCTCAAGGACTTGGCTTTCTTGTAGGGGCGGTCGGCGGCGGTCAGTGCTTCGAAAATATCGGCAATCGCCATCATTCGCGCCGGCAGGCTCATTTCCTCGCGTTTGAGCCGTTTCGGATAACCGGTGCCGTCCATTTTTTCGTGATGACCACCGGCGATTTCCGGAACGTTGCGCAGGTGTTCCGGGAAAGGCAGGTGGTTGAGCATCAGGATGGTCTGCACCATGTGATGGTTGATGATGTATCGCTCTTCGTTCGTCAGGGTGCCGCGGGTAATGCTCAGGTTGTAGAGTTCGCCGCGGTTGTACTTGAAGGGTGGCACATTGAGCTTGAAACCCGAGGGATTGTCCGGCGCTATCAGTTCAACTGCCGGGCGTTCGAACAGATGCTCGGGTTTGTCGGCCAGCAGTGATTCAATGACCGGCAGAGTCGCCGCCGGGGTGCGGGCCTGACGCCGGTTTTCTTCCCATGAAACTCCCAAGCGGTCATCCAGGGTTCGGGTCCAGGTGCGTTGAGCGATGCTGTGCAGGCGTTGCAGATCGGCTTCGGCCATGGCTTCGCCACCGAGATTGCAACGCGCGATGAACGCAAAATCCTCATCGAGCGCCGTCAGCGCTGTATCACGTAGCGGCGCCAGTTGTTGTTCGTCGCCACCCTGGGCAATGCCTCGCCAATAACCGATCCAGACATCGCGCTTGAGCACTTCGACGCGAGTGCGGATTTCGTGGATACGGTCGTTCAGGGTTTCCAGTTTCGTGGCTTTATCGACGACGTATTCCGGGGTGGTGATCTTGCCGCAATCGTGTAGCCAGGCGGCGATGTGCAGCGCCTCCCATTCATCGTCCGTGGGTTGGTAGCTGGCGAACTCCGGGGCCTGGCTGGCCGCTGCAGCCTCGGCGAGCATCAGGGTCAGTGCTGGCACGCGCTGGCAATGGCCACCGGTGTAGGGGCTTTTCGCGTCAATCGCACCGGCCAGCAGTTTGATGAAAGCGTCCAGCAACTGTTTTTGCCTGACTTGCAGTCGCTGACTCTCGATACTCACCGCGGCCGCGCCAGACACGGCCTGAAGAAACGCTATGCGATCCGGACGCAGTTTCTCCAGATCACTGCGCTCGCCGCTATCGGCCAGCAAAAACACCAGCAGCCCCACGGTTTCGTTGTGGCGATTGTGCAAGCGGATGCCAATCAGATGGACTCGCGGGCAGGCCATTGCCAGCAGTACTTTCTGCAGGTCCCCTGCCTGTTCGAAGCCCAGGTTGGTCACGACGTTGTTGGCGCCCGACAGCTGCCGCAGCCATGTCGGGCTTTGCACGTCTTGCAGTTCATGCGCCTGGATGTCGAAGGATGACAGGGGCTGAGCGACGTCGTTAATCACCAGGCCATGGGGTTCCATGCGGTCCCCGTCGCCTTCGCGCAGGTAAATCAGGCCGGCCTGGGCCTGGCCGATTTTTACCGTTTCGAACAACACCCGTTCCAGCAGCGGCGCAAAGCGGGTCTCGGCGCTCAGGCTGTCGGTGATCTGAAAAAAGCTCGCCAGCGTGTCTTTCATGCGCGCCATCGACACGCTCAGTTGGTCAATCTCCAGCACCGGGGATCGCCGGGACAGCGGAAAGTTGAAATCGAAACTGCGTATCGCGTCCGCTTCCTGCACCAGTGCACGCAGGGGTTTGACCAGGATTCTCGACGTCAGCCAGCCAAGCGGCAGGCACAGCAACAAGGTCGCCAGCGTAATCAGCGCGCCTTGCCAGCGCATGCGGTAGGCGTCAACGAGCAATTCATCTTCCGGCACCAGCATTGCCAGTTGCAGCCCTTGGGGGCCACCCTCCTGCATGCTGCTGCGGGCCACGATCCAGTTGCGACCGGCGGCACTCAGGCGGTTGCCCTGCGTCGGGTTGTTGAGCAATGCGCCAAGACTGGGGTTCAGGTCGGCCGCCTTGATCAGGCGGGCGGACTGATCGTCGATGATCAATCGACTGCTGTCGGGGTAGGCAATGGCATTGCCCTGACCATCGAACAGCACGATTTCGGTAGCCGGCGTCACCACATGCCTGGCCAGGGTAGCGCTGAGTGCGGCCAGGGTCAGGTCGGCGCCCATCACCACATTCTCACCGCCGCGCCGGGCCAGCGTAGTGCCAATTTCGCGGGTGGAGAAAAAAATGTAGGGCTCGGTGGTGATCTGATCGTTGTCGTGGCTGGCGCTGGAGAACCAGGCACGGCTGCGTGGATCGTAATTATCGCCGGGATTGTCCAGGCGACTGATCAACATCAGGTCTTTATCGAAAAAAAGTGATTGGGAATGAACCTGGCCGTTAGCGTCATGTTCGATGCTCCATACCTGGAATGCCGCTGTATCCGGGGCTTTGAGCAGGGCTTTCAGAGGCGCGGAGCGCAGCGGCCGCACCATGAAGAAGTCACCGTTGTCGTAGCCCAGGTACAACGAGGCGAGGTCGGGATTGTCCTGGAGTGACTGGCTGAACGGCGGGAGTAACGCCAGGCGCTGTTGCAGATCGGGAGCCTGGACTGCAGGCGCGTGCACCAGCAGGCTGAGCAAATGCCGAATCGGTTCGTAGGTCGCGTGCAGGTCCACGCGCACGTCCTGCTCAATTCGATTGAAAAGCCTCTCGCTGCTGGACAGGATGATCTGCGTGGTTTGGTGATAGTTGAAAACACCCAGCACCACCCCGGTCAGCAAAAGCAAAAAGGTGAACATCACGCTGATATGCACGTGCAACGGAAACCGACGTTGATTCGGGCGCAGTGGGCTGGGCATGCAAGTTACTCCATGATGGTTAACACACTGCTCAGCGTCCAAGCATAGTTAAGCCTCTGGCATTTCGCCTTGGTCCGTTTTGTCGATTTGCAGCAGCAATGCCTGCTCCAGTTCGAGCATCGCGTGCTCCAGTTCCGTGCAGCGCTCGGTCACTTTTTCGCGCAGCAAGCGTTCACGGCAGGCGGCTTCGAGCGCCTCGCAACAGTCGATCAGTCGGCAGGCCTGCACGATTCGCGCGGCGCCTTTGATTTTGTGGGCAATGTCCAGAAATGGTTGCGATTCGGTTGACCCCGACAGCGTCTTCAATGCCTGGCGATCCAGACGGTTACTGTTGAGCAACTCGGCCAGCAACCGCTGATTGAGCTGCGGATTGCCTCCGGTCAACTGTTGCAACGCGCGCAGGCTGAAGGCCGGTGTTACAAGAGCAGGTGCCAGGCCGTTGACCCATTGACTCAGGGCGGTCAGCGTCAGGGGCTTGAACAGGCAGTCATCCATACCGGCCTGTTTGCAGCGTTGCACTTCTTCGGGCTGCGCGTTGGCGGTAAAACCCAGCACGGTGCAGGGTGGCAATTGCAGGTGTTGTTCGTGACGGCGAATGGCGCGCGCCAACGCGTAGCCATTCATGACCGGCATGTTGCAATCGGCGATCACCAGATCGAACCTGTCGTTTTTCCACGCCTCGAATGCTGCCTGACCATCCGCCGCAACGCGGAAACGATGGCCCAGAAACTCCAGTTGCTGACACATGAGCAAGCGGTTGGCGGCGTGATCGTCGACCACAAGGACGTGCAACGGAGCAATGGCGGTAGCGAGCGGGGTTTCAATTTTTTCCACCTGCGGCTCGCGCGGCAGCATGGGCAGGCGCAGCAACATTCGCACGTTGGTTCCTGTCCCGGGCTGACTGCTCAATTGCAGTTGGCCACCCATCATTTCGCACAGGCTGCGGCTGATCACCAGGCCAAGCCCGGCACCACCTCTGCCTGACTGGCCGGTGGCATCGGCCTGAGCGAAAGGCGCGAACAGGCGCAGTTGATCCTCTTCACTGATTCCGATGCCGCTGTCTTCGACCTGTAACATCATGTCCACCTGATCGGGTTCGGTGGCGTGCTGCAGTCGGACGACAATCCTGACCTGGCCTTGCTCGGTAAACTTGATGGCGTTGCTGACCAGGTTGGACAGCACCTGTTTGAAGCGCAGAGGATCGAGCAGAACATCCATGGGCGGATCGGCCGATTCGAATTCCAGCAGCAGTTCGAGCGCTTTCTGCCGGGCAAGCCCATCGAAGATACGCACCACCGACGCCACGATCTCTTCAGGATTGACGCGTTCAGGGCTCAGGCTCAGGTGCCCGGATTCGATGCGTGCAATGTCGAGTATGTCTCCGATCAACTCCAGCAGGTCTTTGGCCGAGTGATACGCCACATCGATTGCCGAGCGATCGGGATGGTTGTGTTCAATGCGCTTGAGCGTCAGCTCGAGCATGCCGATCACTGCATTCATGGGGGTGCGGATCTCATGGCTCATGGTCGCCAGGAATGTGCTCTTGGCCCGATTGGCTTCATCGGCGCGTTCTTTCGCCAAGCGCAGATCATCGAACAGTTGTCGCCGTTCGCTGATATCGATCCAGCCACCGATGATGCCTTGAACCTCACCACTTGAATCCCGATACGGAAGAATCCAGTGATAGATCGTCAATCGCCGGCCGCCGATGTGCAGCGCACGGTCGAGAATCAGCGGCGTGCCTTCGGTCACGACACGCTGGTAATCGGCCTGATACTCCAGGGCTTCGAACGCATTGCTCATCGAGCCCTGAATCACGCTTTTACCGATGACGTCTTCGCGTTTTGCGCAGAACGCTTGCAGATAACTGTCATTGCAACTTTGCAGCAAGCCCTGGCGGTCGCGTACGTAAATCGGGTGAGGCGTACCGTTGACCAGTGAACGCATGAATTCGAACTGATCGTTCAGGGCTCGCTCGGCCGCCTTGCGCTGGTTGATCTGGCGCCGCATGTACGCGTTCCAGGCCACGGAAATCATCAGCAATACACCGGCACCTATGACGATTTGGTAGAAGAGCCGGTGCAAGGTTCGCCAGGTGTTTTGCGTGGACTCCGAATACCCTCGCCAGCGGCTGTTGATGATGCCCAGTTCTTCCGGGGCGATGCTCAGCAATGCCTTGTTGAGGATGTCATTGAGCTCCTTGGCCTCGCGGCCGGTTGCCAGGGAAAAGGCTGCCTGCTCGGTGCCGATGGTGGTACTGATCTGCAGCGAGCGCTCGAACAGACGCGATGAAATGAAGTAGTTGGCGATCACCAACGAGTTGACCGCACCTTCGGCCAAACCTTCGGCCAGCATCTCTACGGCGCTGAATGTATCGGGCGTTTCAATGAGTTTTATCCCGGGAAAATCCTTGCGCAGATACTCCACCACCGGGTTGCCTTGGGCGACAGCCAGGCGTTTGCCTTCGAGCTGTTCAAGATTGAGCGGGCTGTCCGGGGCCTTGCGTGTCAGCAAGACGTAGGAGTTTTGCAGGTACGGGCGGCTGAAGTTCAGCAGGGTGTCGCGCTGCGCACTGGGGAGCAGGGCGGCGATCAGGTCGGCCTGGTTGTGCTTGATCCGTTCGATCATGTCGCTGTCACTGCGGCTGCGCTGAATGTCGAAGCGCAACCCGGTACGCAAGCGGATCAGCTCGAGCAAGTCCGCGGCCACGCCACGAAAATTGCCGGCGCTATCAAAAAACGTCAGTGGCGCGAAAGCTTCGTTGACCACCACCCGCACGACTGGATGTTGTGCCAGCCAGCGCTCCTCGCTGTAACTGAGTTCCAGTTTGTGATCGGTGAGCAGAATGTCGCTGCCGGCACTCCAGCGTTTGGCGATGTCTTCCCGGATGCTTACAGGAACCGCCATCAGCATCGCATTGATGATGCCGAGCAGTTGTGGATTGTTTTTGTTCACCGCGAAACTGAAACCGTGGGCTTCGTGTTTGCCGAAGTTGGCCATGCGGATGTTGTTCAGGTAGCCCTTGTTGATCATGTAATGGGTTGAAATGGTATCGCCCAGAAACACATCGGCCTGGTCGAAGGCCACGGCGTTGATCGCATTCTGGTAGGACGGATAGGACGTGATGATTGCCTTCGGATAAAGCGCTTTGACTTCTTCCTGCGGCAAGTAGTGATAGACCATGCTCAATCGCATGCCGGCGAGGCCATCGGTCAACGACCTGGTTTCACCTTCGCGTGTCACCAGTACCGGTTGATCCACGGCATAGGGTGCGGAAAGGACAATGTTGTCATTGTGGGCTTCAAACCCGTTGGCAGTTCCCAGAAGGTCAATCTTGCCGCTTTCCAGTGCCTCGATGGCAGCATTTCTGGTCGCAAAGCGTTGAACCCTGACCGGCAAGCCGGTGACAGTGCCAAGGATGCCTGCGTAATCGGCAGTGAAACCTTCATAATCCTGGCCGCTGAGTGTCAGGTCGAAGGGTGGATAATCCGGTGCTGACGTTCCAAGGACCAGCTCGCGTTTATGCTCGAGCCATTGCCGTTGCGTGGCATCCAGCCGGATTTCCAGGGTGCCGGCCGTGGAGCGACTCAACAGGGCATAGTTTTCAGCGCCCTGTGCCGCGAACAATGAAGTGCTCAGGCACAAGCCTGCGATCATCAGTATCAGGTAATCCGTCAGGCGGCTGGGCATGGTTTTTCTCACACCAAAGCGTTGCGCTTCGCCATTTCGATGAGTTCGACCAGGGATTTGGCTTTGAGCTTTTGCATAAGACGTTTCTTGTAAGTGCTGACAGTCTTGTTGCTCAGGAACATGCCTTTGGCGATTTCCTTGTTGGTGCGGCCTTGTGCAAAAAGTTGCAATACCATCAGCTCACGGTCGTTGACTGACTTGAATAGTTCCAGTTCGGCCCAGCGAATATCATCACTTCGTACAGGGTTCAGCGCCTCGCTCGGGAAATAGTTGTAACCCGACAATACCGCTTTTATCGCGCTGACCAATTCACTGAGTTCTTCCTGTTTGCATACATAGCCCGAGGCCCCGGATTGCATGCAACGAATACCGAAAAGGGTCGGGCATTGTGCAGTTAAAACCAGTGTTTTCAGCGGAGTGCTCATGGCGTTGAAGCGGGCAAGTACTTCCAGCCCGTCAAGTTTGGGAATGCTGATATCGAGAATGACCAGATCAGGCATGCACTCGCGAACCATTTGCATGGCGTCGACCCCGTTATCGGTTTCGCCAACGACTTTAAAACCTTCGTGTTCCAGCAGCATGCGAACGGCAAGTCGGATGACAGGGTGATCGTCGACGATAAAAACGGAGTTCATAATCAAATCCCATGCGAGCTCAATAAAGCGCGCACCTTAGCTCAGATAGTCGAGGTGACGTACAAACAGCTGCGGCTGTACCTGCAATATAGGAAAGTTCCTACAAGTGATAAAGAATAGCCTTACGTGGTAACTAGGTTTTTGATGAGGTTGAATAAAAGTTACTTTGTATGTTTGTGTTTGGCAGGGAGTTTACTTCGGGGCTTTTACTGCTTTTTTTGACTGTTTTAAATTGGCTTTCAATGGTTATGTCAAGGTCAATAGTTGTATAAATTCAGATTGTTTCAATGGTTTTATCAAGTAACCAAGTAAAGGAAGGTCGTGAATATTTGCCGAGTTTTCTATGCCATCCAGTTCTGCGGACGTCAGGCTGCTCAGCAGGATTGCTTGCCTGATCATTCCAAGCTCGCTGGCCAGTTTGACCAGCTCGATTCCAGGCATGTCCGGCAGACATTGGTCACACAATAAAATATCGAACGGCTGCTCGGCGCGGTTCATTTCCTGAAACGCACCTTGGGCACAATCGGTTGTAATCAGTCGGGTAAAACCAAAACTTTCTAATAAATATTGTGTTGCCCTGAGCTGAAACGGATGGTCTTCCACCAGCAAGATGCGCAGATTGTCCTTTATCATCTTTACCACGCTTATGATGTTGTACAAAAATAGTCGTGATTGTTTCCTGACAACTCTGAACAATCGATCAGTTCACTCGACATTGGCTGTAGGGATATTCCGCGAACGTTGAATGCTCTTGAGTTATCCGCGGTTAATCGGCCATTACGAATGACGTAATGGCCGATCTGGCTCAGTGACTGGAGCGTCCGGTCATCTCCAGCGCCATATCGCTGGCGTAGCTGTCGGTCATGCCGGCGATGAAGTCGATCATTCGTAGAAACGAGGTGTGTAAAGGGCCATGCGGGTCGGGCGCGTTGTTGCCCAGCAGGTCGAGAATCCGCCGACTCTTGAAGGATGGCGTGCGACCGTCATGCTGCTCCAGTGCCGCACCGCAAAAGGCGTTGAGCAAAATTTCCAACGTGGTGTAGGCACCGATCTCGTGCAAGGTCTTGCGTTTGTCCTGGAAGATTTTTTTGCGCGCCATGTCTTTTGCATTCAGGACGCAACGCTTGGCAGGGCCGTGCATGTGCTCCACCAGATCCCCGGGGAGCGTTCCGGCCAGCAAGGTGTGCTGCTGCTCGACGAAGGCGCGGGCAGCGGCATTGGTCAGGTGCTCGATGGCCTTGCCACGCAAAATCGCCAGTTTGCGCCGACGTGAATCCCTGGGGCCGAGCTGGCGATAGGTTTCCGGCAAATCGTCACCCACCAGGTCCAATAACAGGGACTCGACTTCGGCGTATTCCAGCAACTCCATTTCCAGGCCGTCTTCCAGATCGATCAGCGCGTAGCAGATGTCATCGGCGGCTTCCATCAGGTACACCAGCGGGTGGCGCGCCCAGCGCTGGTCTTCAAGTTGTGGCAGGCCAAGCTTCTGGGCAATCTGCTCCAGGAGCGGCAGCTCGCTTTGATAGCAGCCGAATTTGTGCTTTTTGTAACCCAGCGAATCGGCGTGCTTGGCCGTCCATGGGTATTTCAGGTAAGTGCCGAGCGTGGCGTAGGTCAATCGCGTGCCGCCATCGAACTGGTGGTACTCCAGTTGAGTCAGTACCCGAAAGCCTTGGGCGTTGCCTTCGAAATTGAGGAAGTCATTGCGCTCGGCTTCGCTCATCGCGTCCAGCCAGCCCCGGCCAGCGGCTTGTTGGAACCAGTGGCGAATCGCATCTTCGCCAGAGTGGCCAAACGGTGGGTTGCCGATGTCATGGGCCAGGCAGGCCGATTGAACGACCATTCCCAGGTCGCTGGGGTCGCACCAGTCTGGCAGGGCGTTGCGAATGGTTTCGCCGACGCGCATCCCCAGCGATCGGCCGACGCAACTGACTTCCAGCGAGTGCGTCAGGCGGGTGTGAATGTGGTCGTTGCTGGACACCGGATGAACCTGGGTCTTGCGTCCGAGGCGGCGGAACGCACCTGAGAAAATGATCCGGTCATGGTCTTTGTGAAAAGGGCTGCGGCCGAGCTCTTGCGGGCTATGCAGCGGCTTCCCAAGGCGTTCGCGGGTAAGCAGGGTATGCCAATCCAAGGCTGGTTCTCTCCGTCAGGTGACTGATGAGCCTAGCTTCCCGGTTCACACTGCGACCTGCAAGTGGCACGCGGGATGACCCCCTCGATGAAGAGGTTCATCCCGCGTGTTTTTGCTGCGTACAAACAACAGCGTGGCCGCTACTGTTTGCGCGAGGAGCCTTGCATGACCAGCTTGACCAGAGGTCCCAGGGTGGTGCCCAGTCGAACCAGCCGAGTCAGGCTGCTGATGCCACCGCCATGTTTTGCGCCCTTGCCGGTCAGAAAACCAAGCAAGGTGACGGCGGCCACACCCCACAGTGGAGCGTGCTTGATACCGAAACCGTCCTGCAAATTTTGCGTCATGCCGCGAACACGCTGCAGGGGCTGCAGCAGTTGGCCCGATTCATGGCGGATTTCCTGGCGATGCATTTCCATGCGCAGGCGGATCAGCGCCTTGCGCATTTCCGTACGCGAACTGTTTCTTGGAAGTTCAGGCAGGTTCATGGCAGCAGACGCTCCCGATCATTGGCCAGTTCTTCCAGGGTGCCATGGAAGGGCGAGGATTCATCGAAGATGGCCGCTCTCAAGCGCATGCCGCAGAAGATCGCTGCCAGGGTATAGAACACGCAGAGCCCGATAATCGCCGCCAGACGATAGGTGTCCCAGAACAGAATCAGCACCAGCGTTGATAGCCCCACGAGCAACAGCAAGGCAAATACCAACGCGAGGCCTGCAAACAGCAGCAAGCTTACGGTGCGGGCCTTCTGCTCTTGCAACTCGATGCCAAACAGTTCGACGTGACTGTGCAGCAAGCCAAGGAATGCAGCACCCAGGCGCCGCGATGAGGAACTTGGGCTGGTCTCGGGCGAGACGGGGTCACCGATCGCCATAATCAGCGCCGTGTCGCCAGAAGGCCAATCAGGAAACCCACGCCGGCGGCAATCCCGACCGATTGCCAAGGGTTGGCCTGGACATAATCTTCAGTGGCGGTGACGGCAGCTTTGCCGCGCTCGCGCAGGGAGTCTTCAGTCAGTTTCAAGGTTTCCCGTGCCCGCAGAAGACTGTCGTGGATCTGGTCTCGCAGCTCATCCGCCTGATCACCGGCCAGAGACGCGGTGTGCTCGAGCAACCGTTCGGTGTCGCTGACCAGTGTCTGAAAATCGCTCATCAGGATTTCTTGAGCAGTCTTTGCCTTGATGCTGGCCATTGGTGATCTCCATAAGTGGCTTTCTGAAACGTTCGAGTATGAGCCTTGCGCGAAGGTTCAGTACAAATGACTGGTACAACTTTTGCTGTGTCGTGGTGCGCCGGCCTGTCCGGATGCGCTGTTGCTGGGCAAGGTTTGCCTGAAACCATAACTCAAACAATCGAAACCCGCGCGATTTGTCCGGCCCCGATCGGACTTGACGAACCCTGTGCCTCAAAGCGGTTCATCGGGAGTGAGCTAGTCGTTTTGATAGGTCACAACTTGGTGCATGGATTGCCCGCGCGAACTGCTTTGGTGCTTTTTTCAGCCTTAAGGTCTGCCAAATCCATGGAAAATATGCAAAGCGCTGTGGACAGCCTGGTCCATAGTTCCAACACGTTGTTCATTCTGATCGGCGCCGTCATGGTTCTGGCCATGCACGCCGGGTTCGCCTTCCTCGAAGTCGGAACGGTCCGACAAAAAAACCAGGTCAACGCATTGTCGAAAATCCTCAGTGACTTTGCGATTTCAACGTTGGCTTACTTCTTTATAGGCTATTGGATCTCCTACGGTGTCACCTTTATGCAACCGGCGGCGGTGATCAATGCCGATCATGGATACGCTCTGGTGAAGTTTTTCTTTTTGCTGACTTTCGCCGCGGCGATCCCGGCAATCATTTCCGGAGGTATCGCCGAACGGGCGAGATTCGTGCCGCAACTGTGTGCGACGGCACTCATCGTGGCGTTCATTTATCCCTTCTTTGAAGGCATCGTCTGGAATGGCAATTTTGGTTTGCAAGCCTGGCTGCTGGCGCATTTCGGCGCCGGTTTCCACGACTTTGCCGGTTCTGTTGTCGTCCATGCCATGGGCGGCTGGCTGGCACTGGCCGCGGTGTTGTTGCTGGGGCCACGCAATGGGCGCTATCGCGAAGGGCGGTTGGTGGCGTTCGCACCGTCGAGTATTCCGTTCCTGGCATTGGGTTCGTGGATTCTCATTGTCGGCTGGTTCGGTTTCAACGTGATGAGTGCGCAAACCTTGCAGGGGGTCAGCGGGCTGGTGGCGATCAACTCCCTGATGGCCATGGTCGGGGGCACAATGGCGGCCCTGATTGTCGGCCGCAACGATCCCGGCTTTCTGCACAACGGCCCATTGGCTGGGCTGGTGGCGATCTGCGCCGGTTCCGACCTCATGCATCCGGTGGGAGCACTCGTGACCGGCGCCGTCGCCGGGGCACTGTTTGTCTGGTGTTTTACCGCCGCGCAAAGCAAATGGCATATCGACGATGTATTGGGGGTCTGGCCGTTGCATGGCTTGTGCGGTGTGTGGGGCGGGATCGCCTGCGGCATCTTCGGCCAGAGCGAATTGGGTGGGCTGGGGGGCGTTAGCCTGATCAGCCAGTTGATCGGTACCGCGTCAGGTGTGATGGTGGCGTTGGCCGGCGGCTTTGCCGTGTACGGCACGATCAAGGCGTTCCACGGTTTGCGACTGAGTCAGGAAGAGGAGTACTACGGCGCGGATTTGTCGGTGCACAAGATCGGTGCTGTCAGTCAGGATTGACCCTTCCACCGCCTTCGGCCAGGGCTGGAAATCGAGCCGGAGGCGGTAGCGGTCCCTGGCTACAGGCCAGATATTACAATGGCTCGACGGTTTTTCAGGGCAGGCCTAGAATGGTCACTTAATTTCTTCGGTTGAGCCCTCATGCTTCCTGAATGTCAGTTGTTCGGCACCCTGGGGTGCCATCTCTGTGAAGTGGCCGAAGCCATGCTGATGGAATTCGTCGAGCGTGGTCTGCTGGTGGAACTGGTGGATATTGCCGACGACGAAACCTGGTTTGCGGCTTACAGCCTGCGCATTCCGGTGTTGCGCCGGGTCGATACAGGGGCTGAACTGGGTTGGCCCTTCAGTGCCGATGATGTGGTGGCATTTTTGCGGTAGAAATTTTCCCTGCACGACGTTCCCGCCTGTCGAACTTTGCGATTGATCCTCTTGGCTTGAAGGATGGTATTCGGATACTGTATGCGCATACAGTTATTCGCAATGCAGCCTTGCCGCCGCCGGTTATCGGCTGAAGCGTGCGGGTGCGGGCGTGAGAGGGAAGAATCGTGGTCAATGTCGAGCAATTGAAAAGCAGCGTCAACCTGATGTCGGTGGACGTGGTACGTGAGGCGGTCCTCGAGTTGCGTCTGGACGGTCTGGTAACGGAGGGAAAAACTCCGTTCAACAAGGTCCACTTCAATACCTGTTTTGCAGAAATCGAAGCCTTGTTCCAGCGTGCTGGCTATCACCGGCAACTGGATGTGGTGGGCTATCAGGGCTTGTTGTATGCGCTCTACGATCCGGGGCGTTGGGAGGCGGTCGATGTACTGCGCTGGCTGAAGGAGTACACCGAGGCAGCGGCGCGCAGGCAGATTCCAGCCTGAAGAATCTCTGCTAGGTTCGCCCCCGTTGCTGTTGGATAATGCCGTTCTGCATTGAGGGTTAGAACGTTCGTATGTCCACTTCATCTTTTTCTGCCGCACACAGCCAGGCCAGCACGCTCTATTTGCCACCTGGCCCGTGGCGGACCGTAATCGAATGCCTGTGCGAGCATTTCAGCGCCATCAGTCGTGATCAGTGGCTGGACAGGGTTGCGCGAGGCCGCGTTCTCGATGGGCACGGAGTGCCGATCGCCGTTGATCTGCCGTACAAGGAAGGTTTACGGATTCACTATTTTCGCGAAGTGCCAGACGAAAAAACCATCCCCGTGACGGAGTCGATCCTGTACGCGGATGAGCATCTGGTCGTGGCGGACAAACCGCATTTTCTTCCCGTGACCCCGGCCGGGGAATACGTGGAGCAGACATTGCTGAGACGGCTGATCCGCCGTCTCGATAATCCCCATCTGGTGCCCCTGCATCGCATCGACCGCCATACCGCTGGCCTGGTGCTGTTTTCCGCCAACCCGCAAAGTCGTTCGGCGTATCAGTCCCTGTTTCCAACACGGCAGATCGAAAAACGCTACGAAGCCATTGCCCGGGCATTACCTGATCTGTCTTTTCCGCTGATCCATAAAAGCCGACTGATTGATGGCGAACCGTTTTTCCGCATGCAGGAAGGTCCGGGCATCAGCAACACCGAGACGGCGGTGGAGGTCAGGGAAAAAAATGGCGATCTGTGGCGTTATGGGCTCTATCCGGTGACGGGCAAGAAGCACCAGTTACGGGTCCACATGACAGCTTTGGGCGCCAGCATCTGTAACGATCCGTTTTATCCCCAGGTACTCAAGGACGTGGAAGATGACTACGCCAATCCTTTGAAGCTACTGGCGCAAGGGCTGAAGTTTGTCGATCCGGTCAGTGGAGAGGACCGGGAATTCGAGAGCTCGATCACCCTGCAATGGTGATCCCGGAACTGAAATAGAATTTTCACCCGGGTTTGCAGTCATTTGATCATGCACCACAAATGTGGCGATCAATGATCCCGGAGCTGCGACACGCAATCCCGGGACTGTCCAATCCTGGAGATACTCATGAAACGTACCGTTTTTGCTGGAATGTTCATTTGCGCTGCAATGCTGGCCTCTCCCGTTTTCGCCGCTGACAATGACCTTTGCGCCATCAAGCTTCAGGAGCTCAAGGACAAAGTAACGAGCCTGCCAGCCACATCCGAAAACACCACCATGGAAATCAAGCGGATGCAGGCAAGCGCTGAAGCAGCCCGGGCGGCCAACGATGACAAGAAATGCATCACCGAAGCCACACAAGCGTTGGCCCGGGTCGATAAACTGAACAACGAGCCGAATCCATAGCCCTTCGGTACTCATGAAACAGACAAAAAAATGCCCCGATTGGTCGGGGCATTTTTTTATCCGGTATTCACCGCGAAGATTACAGCTCTTTAACGGTACGAACCTGATCCTTGTTGATGCGGGTCTGTTTGCCATCCAGCTGTTCAAATTCGTAGAAGCCCGAATCATCGTCATATTGTGGCGTGTCGACGGCCTGGATTTCGCGACCGTCATTCAAGGTGATCACTGTAGGCGATGCGCAACCGGCGAGGGTGGCGAGGCCCAGTGCGAGCATGAAAGTGGCCAGGGTCCGTTGAGTCATGGTGTGTCTCCGAAATGAATTCTTTAGGTTACCTGAGCTTGAGACGTGAACGGCGCCTGCAAGTTCCTTGGGTAGTGTCAGTCTGACACAGTGTCGTGCGTGCTTAACAGGTCCGGCGTGTTGAGGTTGGCCAGGCGAGGGTCGTTATCGGGGCACTGCAGGGCAGTAGCGCCCAACTTGCGCATCAATCGCCCCGGGCTTCGTTCGCCCTCTTGCCAGGCACTTTCAAAGTCTGCGCGAAGGGCTACGGGGATGACGCACAGCAACGGTTCCCAGTGTTCGTCATGGCGCAACATCAACGGTTTGTCGGGATGCAGGCTGGCGGTTTCACGCATGCTGGCAAGCAGGGCAGCATCGATGCGGGGAACGTCACATGGCAAGACCAATAAATGCGAATGGCGGGCTGCTTTCAAGCCGGCACGAATGCCGGCCAGCGGCCCAGGGAAGTCGACTTCGTCGTCATGAACCAACTGGTCGGCGTAGGCGGCATACTTATCCATGTTGCGATTGCAGGAAATGATCAGGTCATCGCTCAGGGGGCGCGTCTTGCGATGCAAATGCGCGATCAGCGGCTCGCCGTGCCATTCCAGTAACCCTTTGTCCTGTCCGCCCATGCGTTGGCCGCGCCCGCCTGCCAGGAGCAGAATGGAGCAGGACGGCAATTGTGCAATCGAAGTCATGGCAGTTCTCCAGGGGGGCGGCGAAAAAAGGGGGCGCTGTGATATAACACCGGGCTGTTTCTCCTACAACTGGACGAGCCTATGAAAGCCAAGGCTGATGTACCTTTCGCGCCGCTGAACATTGCGGTGTTGACGGTCAGCGACACCCGTACCCTGGAAACCGATACATCAGGTCAGGTGTTTGTCGACCGTTTGACGGCGGCCGGCCATAACCTGGCGTGCCGTGTACTGCTCAAAGATGATCTCTACAAAATTCGTGCGCAAGTCGCCAACTGGATTGCCGACGAGGTCGTGCAGGTCGTGCTGATCACTGGCGGCACCGGTTTCACCGGTCGCGACAGTACTCCGGAAGCGGTGAGCTGCCTGCTCGATAAACAAGTTGATGGGTTCGGTGAACTGTTCCGCCAGATCTCCGTGGCGGACATCGGCACGTCTACGGTCCAGTCCCGCGCCTTGGCTGGCCTGGCGAATGGCACGCTGGTCTGCTGCTTGCCTGGTTCGACCAATGCGGTGCGTACCGGTTGGGACGGCATTCTTGGCGAGCAGTTGGATTCACGCCATCGCCCATGCAACTTCGTCACTCATTTGAAACAGGCAGCCCCTTGTGAATCCCGTGGGTAAGCCGGGCAAGACCGGTAGTCTGATGCCCGTTGAGGCAGCACTGGCGCGGTTACTGGAAATGGCGGACGCCACGAGAATTCTTCAACGTGAACGCTTGCCGTTGGCTCAGGTTCAGGGTCGTGTGTTGGCGGATGATCTGCTGTCGACGCTGGATCTCCCGCCATGGCCGAACAGTGCCATGGATGGCTATGCGCTGCGTATTGCTGACTGGACCGGAGAACCGCTGGTTGTCAGCCAGAAAATTTTTGCAGGCAAGGTTCCCGAGCCCTTGCAGCCAGGCACCTGTGCCCGGATATTCACCGGGGCGCCTGTTCCCGCCGGCGCCGATTGTGTCGAGATGCAGGAAAACGCTGAAGTCCAGTCGGACGAGCGAGTAGCGTTTACCGAAGTCATGAAGCCCGGGCAAAACATTCGACCACAGGGCCAGGAAACGACTGTCGGAGAACTGGTTTTGCCAGCGGGTACGCGCCTGGGGCCGATCGAGCAAGGTTTGGCTGCGTCGTTGGGTTGTGCTGAGCTGGACGTGGTTCGCAAGATCCGCGTCGCGGTTCTGTCCACTGGCGACGAGTTGATTGAGCCAGGTCAAGCATTAGGCCCAGGGCAGATCTATAACAGTAACCGTGTGCTGCTCTGCAGTTGGCTGCAGCGTTTGGGTTGTGAAGTGGTCGATGCCGGTATTCTTCCAGACGATCTTGTCACCACGCGCGCGCGACTCGGCGAACTGAAAGATGTCGATTTGATTCTCTCGACCGGCGGTGTATCGGTGGGGGAGGCCGATTTTCTGGGCATTGCCTTGCGGGAAGAGGGTGAGTTGAGTTTGTGGAAGCTCGCTATCAAGCCGGGCAAGCCGCTGACATTCGGACATTTTCGTGGTGTTCCGGTCATCGGTCTGCCGGGTAACCCGGCGTCGACGCTCGTGACCTTCGCCTTGTTGACCAGGCCTTATCTTTTGCGTCGTCTGGGCGTCAAGGATGTCGCGCCGTTGAACATGCAAGTGCAATGCGGGTTTGACTGGCCCATTGCAGGCAATCGACGCGAATACTTGCGTGGTCGCCTTGAGAACGGTCGGGCGATCATCTACAAAAATCAGAGCTCTGGCGTGCTGCGCAGTGCCGCCTGGGCTGATGGACTGGTTGAAGTCATGGAAGGGCGCACGTTGGTCGCAGGTGATAGCGTTAGTTTCATTCCGTTGAGTGAAGTATTGATTTGATTCTCGCGGCAATGAAAGCTCGCAAGCCCGGTTGACGAAACCGGGTTTTGCGTTTGGGTGGCTTAATGAGCCAGCAGCAGTGTGACAAGCTGATCGAAGCGACTGTTGGCGATCCAGCCAAGCAGTCCCAGGACCACCGCCGTTCCGCCCGCGGAATAGGCGAGTCTGTGTTTTATTGACCTGACGTCATTGCGCACTTCTTCCATGTCCTTGCGAATGTATTTCAGGTGTGTCTCCAGCTCGATGACGCGAGGTTCCATATCGACTTCTCCCTTGGGTTTTTTGCTGCTTGCGAAATCCGTCAGATGATCAGTGCGTTGTGCAGCGGTGGGCACGACCGGCATCACTGGAAGCCTGATGTCATGGTTTTGCATGGCACGTCCTTGTGTTTGTCCTGCTGCTGAGTGAAATCCGTAGACACCAAGGTGTACCAATCACAGGTATTGGTCAATTGAGCGGATTCCTAAGGTTTTGTGGGAAAAATCCCGTCTTGCAGGGCTTCTAGGGCGCCCGTCTGGAAAAAGATCGTCAGCGTGCAACTTTTAGTGGGGGCAAGGAGGTCAACATCTTCCATACGCCATTCAATTCCGGGAGTGAACACCATGAGCGAACGCAAGGCGCTGTTGATTCTGCATGGCAAGCAGGCGCTCAACGAGGATGTGCGCGCTGCTGTTGAAGCCAGGCGTGAACAGGGTTGGGAGCTCGCCGTTCGATTGACCTGGGAAGCTGGCGATGCGCAGCGCCTGGTGGAAGAGGCACTGGCCGCGGGTTACCCGAAAATCGTTGCGGGCGGGGGCGACGGCACCTTGCGTGATATTGCCGAGGCCATGGCCGCGCAGTCGACGCAGGCAAGCCTGGTGCTGATGCCTCTTGGAACGGCCAATGACTTTGCGCGCGCCGCTGGCGTTCCTCTGGAACCTGCGCTGGCTCTGGATCTACTGGACGTCGCTGCGAGTTCCATCGATCTGGGGGAGGTCGGTGGGCAAGTCTTTCTCAACATGGCTACGGGGGGATTCGGCAGTCAGGTCACAGCCAATACTTCCGAGGACCTGAAAAAGGTGCTCGGTGGTGCGGCCTATCTGTTCACCGGTTTGTCACGGTTCAGTGAGCTGCACGCCGCTTACGGTGAACTGCAGGGGCCGGACTTTCATTGGAGCGGAGAGCTGCTGGCCCTGGGCATCGGCAATGGCCGGCAGGCTGGCGGCGGACATGAATTATGCCCGCAAGCCCTGGCGGACGATGGACTGCTCGATATCAGCATTTTGCCAGCGCCACAGGAAGTGGTCGGGACCTTGAAAAGCTTGCTGACGGATGGATTCGGCATCGATAGCATGTTTGTCCGCGCCCGACTGCCGTGGGTCGAGATCAAGGTGGCTGAGGGGTTGTACATCAACCTCGATGGCGAACCGCTGGAGGGTGACAATCTGCGCTTCTGCGCGCAGCCGGGAGCATTGCGAGTGCATCTGCCGGTCGACTCTCCATTGTTGAGCGTAAATGAGGTCGTCAATCGTCCAGACTGATGATTTGTTCGCGCACGGCAAACAACACCAGGCCAGCCACATCGTAGATCTGCAGGCGCTTCATGATTTGCGAGCGGTGGGTCTCGACCGTCTTGACGCTCAAGCCCAAGCCGTTGGCAATTTCCCGAGTGGATTTCCCGCGAACGATCAGGCGCAGGATTTCCAGTTGGCGGGCTGTCAGGTTGTGCGAGTCTGCCGGGGCCGGGTGTTTCTGGTTGCGGGTCAGTGCCTGGTTGATCACGGTATGGGCGATCGCCGGGCTGAGGTAGCGTTCATTGTTACGCAAGGCTTCCAGCGCATGCTCCAGTTCAGTAGCCGTCGTGTCTTTGAGTAAATAGCCGTGGGCCCCGGATTCGAGCGCCTGCATGATCAGCGCGGGGTCAGTGTGCATCGACAAGATCAGCACCTTGCTTTGCGGGCGAATCCTTTTGAGTTGCTGCAAGGCTTCAAGGCCGCCGGTCTGCTTCATGGAAATATCCAGCAGGACGATATCCGGGGACAGGTGTTCGACCATCGCGAGCAATTGTGAGCCGTCATTGGCCTCGCCAATGACGTCGTAGCCAGGAAGGTCCAGCACCAGGGCGCGCACGCCAGCCCTGATCAGCGAGTGGTCATCCACCAGAAGTAAGTGACAAGTCAATGCATAACCTTATTCGTACTGGCCCGCTCAAGCGCACGGGGCGCCCAGGGGAAGAGTGCTTGGATTTGCGTGCCTTTGCCAGGCTCGCTGGTAACGGTCAATGTACCGCCCAGCTGGCTGATCCGCTCCGACATTCCAGCCATTCCGCGCTGCCCCTCGCGGCCCGGATCAATGGCAGGCGCAAAACCTTGGCCGTCATCACTGATCAACAAGCTCAATCCCTGGGGCAAGCGTTTAAGACACACCAGCAGATTCTTTGCCTCGGCATGTCGCAGCATATTGGTGACGGCTTCCTGGGTAATGCGAAATGCCGCGACGGCCATTTCTTCCGGTATGCCGGTCAGGCGTTGATGGCATTCCAGGCTCCAATGCACCGGGGAGTTGGCCAGCGTCTTGAGTAAATGCGCGCGCAGACTGGCTTCGAGGCCCAGGCTGGTCAGTTGCCGAGGATTGAGGATGGCAGATACGTCGCGCACTTTGGCGAGCGTCTCCTCCAGCGTGTCGCAAAGTACCGCACATTGCCCCTGAAGCTCTTCCGGCATTCGGCGTTTGAGCCAGTCACTTTGCAGTTTTGCAGCAGTCAGCAATTGGCCGATGTCGTCATGCAGCTCCCGACTCAGGCGATGGCGCTCGTTCTCCTGAACTTGCAGGAGTCGGTCGGCGAGTTCTTGCGGTTGAAACTTGATCGACTTGCGCGACAGGCGATATTGCACCCAGACACAGCCAAGTGCCGCGATATCCAGTATCAGCAGGCCGAGGGGCAGGCGAGTGGACAGGCCGTAGATGAGCAGACTGCCGAGCGTCGAGCTGGCACATAGCAATAGCGTGAACCGGCGAGCGTTTTCTCGTGAGGGTGGCCACATGGTGATTGACTTGAAACTGGCGTACATAGCGGATGGAGCCAATGGAGGTTCGCTGCGGGCAGACCGGTCATGGCTGACGGATCTCTGTTTTGTAGTGTCATGCATGGACTTCAACGGGACGTACTATCTGAATGAGAAATCCAGGATGGAACTTGGTCGTTGCAGTCACCCACAATCACATCGCCATTAATTGACGTCAACTAATGGGCGCCATAATAACACCGAACATACCGTTGGTCGCGCTTGGGTTATATGTCCAGGAAGTCAGGAAACAGTCCGTTTTGTACGGTAGTTCCATGTTGGGAAATGTGTGGTCGCTGCTGTCACCGGTTCCCCTTGAACATAGGGGTTTGGATCCATTTGCGCCAAGCGACGCTCTGGACGAGCTGGCAGGAAAAACGCAGGAATAATGGTTTGTTCGAAGATGTCGTTAATGGGTACGTAATGTTCAATTACGACCTGTACTTGGCCAGGTTATATAGCACCGTTGGCCACAAACACATGGAGCTGCGCTCTATTGATGGCATTCAAGCCTGGCGTTCCATATAGGAAATGAGTGTAAACGGTCTGGAATTAACCGCAGGCTGGAAATGCTGCTGACCGACCTGGAAGGCGAACGCTTCGATCAGGGTCGTCTGTTCGCTTTCGTCGAGACTGAGTTGGCCGGTCTTCTGATCGATCAACTCAAGTTGCCAGGCGATCAACGTCAGGCAGTCCTTGAGTGCGGCCAGGGCTTCGTCGTGCAGATCCATGTGATGCTGCGCATGATTGAGCAAGCCGTGGATGTGCAACGAAAACTCTGAAACGGCCGCCAGTGCGAGGGCATCGGCCTTGCTGGCGAGCTTGAGAAGGGTGCTGAGCAAGCAGTCGATGGCGTCCTTGTCATTGCTGATCAGTTGCAGGTGACTGAGGCATTCTTCGGTTTTGGCCAGGAGGGTTTCGGCTTCGACAAGAAACTCCGGGACCCGCTTTGCCCATTCTGTGCGATTGTTCGGCATGCTTATCTCCACAACGTCATGTCAAATGAGGGGATGTCGTGTGTGTCGACGAGGACGATTGTCGCCCCGGTGTAACCGGGTCGTCGTGAGATCGCGCTCTGGCCGGCAGGAGAGCAGGCTGGAGAAGTCAAAAGGGTAGCTGGCCACTTACTTGCGATCGCACACAAAAGCCTGACTCCGTTCATGCAATGAGAATGGCGTCACATTAATGGCTATTGGATATCGCGAATATCAGGTTGCACCTGATTGTTGCTAGGGGAATCCCTTACGCAACGGAACCTGACGCGTAAACTATTGTCGCGCCTGGGAAATGTAGCAGATGAAAATACAACGCCAGTAAAGCATGATGTTAATGTGACATCAATGTTTGGACGCGGCATTTTGAACAGGGTCAAGGTCCGGCAAATACAGCCGATAACCCTCTATTAGTGATTTCATCAGTACAAGCCCAGGAGTGATTGATGGCCGGCATTCTCGATACGGTAGACCAACGTACGCAACTGGTGGGTGAGAATCGCCTGGAAATTCTGATGTTCCGGCTTGCCGGGCGGCAATTGTTCGCAATTAACGTGTTCAAAGTGCAAGAAGTCCTGCAATTGCCAAAGTTGACGTTGATGCCCCAGCGGCATCCGTTTGTGTGCGGTGTGGTCAACCTGCGTGGCCAGACTCTGCCAGTGATCGACCTGTCCCAGGCGATCGGCATGCGTCCACTGGTGCCCGGCCCTGGCAGCACGATCATCGTCACTGAGTACAACCGCTCGGTGCAGGCATTCCTGGTTGGAGGTGTGGATCGCATCGTCAACATGAACTGGGAAGCGATTTTGCCGCCGCCGACCAGCGCCGGTCGCCAGCATTACCTGACTGCCATCAGTAAGGTCGACGACCAATTGGTGGAAATCATTGATGTCGAAAAGGTCCTGGCCGAAATCGTCCCTTATAACGCCAAGGTGTCCCGCGACAAGCTTGATGATCCGGTGCTGGAGCGCGCCCGTGGTCGTGAAGTACTGCTGGTGGATGACTCCAATGTGGCGCTGGCGCAACTGCGCGACACGTTGGGTCAGCTAGGGGTGAAAATGCACATCGCCAGCGACGGTTTGAAGGCGCTGAACATGCTCAAGGCCTGGGCCGATACGGGTGTGAACATGACCGACAAACTGCTGATGGTCTTTACCGATGCGGAGATGCCGGAAATGGACGGTTATCGCCTGACCACGGAAATTCGCAATGACCCGCGCTTGCGCGGTCTGTATGTTGTGCTGCACACGTCGTTGTCCGGCAGTTTCAATGATTCGATGGTCAAGAAGGTCGGCTGTGACAACTTCCTCTCCAAGTTCCAGCCGGACAAACTCGTCGACGTGGTGCGCCAGCGCCTGATGCTCGACGCCGTTCCAGCCTGACCTTCGCACATGAGGCTGGCGTTGAGTCAGCCTTTGATTCGGCGATCAAGCTCGTATAGGGTGGCGTTTTTGGTCCATCAGGGAGCTGGTCATGCTGCGTCTGAGTGCGCTTTATCGTTATCCGTTGAAATCCGGCAAGGGCGAAATCCTGCAACAGATCGGTCTCGACAAGCTTGGCCTCGACGGGGATCGACGCTGGATGCTGGTGGACGAGGCCAGCGGGCGTTTCCTGACCCAGCGAGCGGTGGCGAAAATGAGTCAGCTGTCGGCGTTGTGGAATGCTGCTGGCGGCTTGACCCTCAGTGCCCCGGGCCATGCGCCGATTGATATCGCCTTGCCCGCCAGCGAAGCCGAACTGCGCGGTGTGACCATCTGGCGCGATACGCTGCGTGTGCCCGATGCCGGTGACGCCGCAGGTGCCTGGGTCAGTGAATTTATCGGTAAACCGACACGCCTGGTGCAAGTGCCACTCGACCGTGCCAGAACCACCCAGGCCGGATATGGCAAGGATGACGATCAGGTTGCGTTCGCGGATGGCTTTCCGTTGTTGTTGATCGGGCAGGCGTCGCTGGACGATCTGTCGGAAAAAGTCGGGCGGCCTATGGAAATGCTGAGATTTCGCCCGAATCTGGTGATCGAAGGCGCTGATGCGTTTGCCGAAGATGGCTGGAAGCGTATTCGCATTGGTGAAGTCGAATTCCGTGTCGTCAAGCCGTGTTCACGTTGCATCCTGACCACCATCGACCCTCAGACCGGCGAACGCAACGCCGATCGCGAACCGTTCGCCACTTTGCAAAAATATCGGTCCGAAGCGGATGGCGCGATGTTCGGGCAAAATCTGGTCAACGACGGTAATGGCCGGCTGGAAGTCGGCATGCCGGTGACCATCCTTGAATAAAATCGTTGAATAAAAAAATGCCCGCGTCCTTGGATGCGGGCATTTTTTTTGCGCTGTGAAACCCAGGGGATCAGCCGTGGTATTCGCACAGGTAAGCGGTGTCGACGGCCACTTTCAGCTGGAACTTGCTATTGGCAGGCACGTTGAACTGGCTGCCGGCGGCGAAGGTTTCCCAGTCGTTGCTGTCTGGCAGCTTGACGGTCAGGGCACCGGACACCACGTGCATGACTTCACGCTGGGCAGTGCCGAATTCGTATTCGCCCGGAGCCATGACGCCGATGGTCGCCGGACCGTCAGCGGTGCCAAAGGCGATCGACTTGACGGTGCCGTCGAAGTACTCGTTGACTTTAAACATGGGCGATTCCTCGAAAAGGGCTAAAAATGGCCGGCCAGTATGCACAAGGCCTTTGTTGGCGTCACCTGTCTAAAGCGGTAGAACCAGTGGTAGCAGTCGTGCGGTATTGCGAGCGTCTTCCAGCGCCCGATGCTGCTGACCGGTAAATTGCAGACCGGCCAGTTGCAAGGCGCCATTGAGGCCCAGCGGACGTTCCAGCCGTCGGGCTTTGGCAAAGCGTTGTTTGAGATTCATGTGCTGGATGCGACTCAAGACGCTGTCGAGTTGCAGGCGCTGCCATTCCTGCAGCAATTGCTTGCGATCGTAATCGCCCCAACTGGCCCAGCCTTCGAGGCGGCTGTGATGTTGGCCGAGCCAACGCTCGAACAAGGGCCAGACATCGCCCAAGGGTTGCGCGGTATCGATGTTGGCTTGGGTGATGTGCGTCAGGTCCCGGCAAAATGGTGTGAGCAACGGTCGGCGCGTTGGGCGGACAAATCGCTGGAAATGATCCAGTTCACGTCCCTTGCGATCCACCAGGGTGGCACCGATTTCGATGATTTCCATTTCTGTAACGGGCCAGCCACCCTCGTCGGTGGTGGCTTCCAAATCAATGACCAGCCAATGAGGCATCGCAGGGTTCCTGGTATCCGCGTCCTGATAGCCTTTGAGCGTAGCCAAACCCGGCGGTTCCGCCTAGCGGCTTATTCGACCTCCAACAGAATCTGGCGGTTTTTCACTTGGTCGCCGACCCGAACCTGCAAGCGCTTGAGCACGCCGTCGATGCCGGATTTGAGCGGATGCTCCATTTTCATCGCCTCGAGCACGACCAAAAGCTGGCCTTTGCTGACGGCGCTGCCCTCGCTGACCAGCACGTCGACGATCGCGCCGTCCATCGGCGCCTTGAGGGTGCCTGAACTGACGTTGGCCTGGCTGCTGACCCGGGCCTGGGTTCGGTCCTCCAGCGCCAAGCTGCCGGGGCGGGTGAACAGGCACAGTTGTTTGCCCTCAAGGCGATAGGCATGGCGTTGACGGATCCCGTCGATTTCCAGCGTGGCCCAGTGTCCGTCGCTGTGAATGAGCTTCACCTCAAGACTGTGGCCGACGGCTTCAATCCGGTAGATCTCTCCCGGTCCGGCGTTCAACACCACCGACCATTGCTGATCCTCCAGGCCGAGGCGATAGTGCAGCGGCACGCTGGCGTTATTGCGCCACCCGGCCAATGAGGCACGGTGCGTCCCGGCCGAGGCCTGATAGAGCAGGGCGGCGGCGATTGCCAATTGCTCAGGGTTGGGCGCAAAGGGTTGCAGGCACGGATGATCGGCAAACGCTTGGGCGATCAATCCAGTGCTGAATTCTCCAGCGATGAATGCCGGATGTTGCAACAGGCTGGCGAGCAGGCGCTGATTGCTTTGCATGCCCAGCAGGACGCTGTCCTGCACCGCCCGCAGCAGCTTGCGCCGGGCCTCTTCGCGGGTGGCGCCGTAAGCAATGATTTTGCCCAGCATCGGGTCATAGAAGGGGCTGATGTTCTGACTCTCGATCAGGCCGTGGTCGACCCGCACGCCGTCGCGCAAAGCGGGTTCCCACCCCGCAATGCGTCCGGTTTGCGGGAGGAAGCCTTGGGCGGGGTCTTCAGCATACAAACGCACTTCCATGGCGTGGCCGGTGAGTTGTACTTGCTCCTGACGCAATGGCAGCGGTTGGCCATCGGCAATGTTCAGTTGCCAGGCCACCAGATCAAGCCCGGTGATCAACTCCGTCACTGGATGTTCTACTTGCAGGCGGGTGTTCATTTCCAGAAAGTAAAACTGCCCCCGTGCATCTAGCAGGAACTCCACCGTGCCGGCGCCGACGTAATTCACGGCCCGCCCGGCCTTGAGCGCCGCTTCTCCCATGGCCTGGCGCAATACGTCAGTCATTACCGGGCAAGGGGCTTCCTCGATGACCTTCTGATGGCGACGCTGGATCGAGCAGTCCCGTTCACCGAGATAGATCAGGTTGCCATGCTGGTCGCCGAACAACTGCACCTCGACATGGCGTGGCTCGATCAACGCCTGTTCCAGAATCAGTTCACCGTTGCCAAAACCGTTCAACGCTTCAGAGCGTGCCGTGCGGATCTGCTCCAGCAAAACCCTGCTGTCATGCACAAGGCGCATGCCCCGCCCGCCACCGCCGGCGCTGGCTTTGATCATCAACGGATAACCAATGCGTTCGGCTTCGCGACTCAGGGTCGCGTCATCCTGAGCGGCACCTTGATAGCCTTTGATGCAGGGCACACCCGCTTCGCTCATGGCGATTTTCGACAGGCGTTTGCTGCCCATCAATTCAATCGCTTCAGGGCTGGGACCGATGAAGGTGATGCCGGCCTCCCGGCAGGCGAGGGCGAATCCAGCGTTCTCCGAGAGGAAACCGTAGCCGGGATGGATGGCATCGCTGCCGGTGCGCCGGGCGGCGTCGATGATTGCCGGGATATTCAAATATGATTGTTGCACCGGGGCCGGACCGATGTTGACGGCTTCGTCAGCCATTTCTACGTGCAGTGCATCGGCATCGGCATCGCTGAACACGGCGACGGTGCGATAACCCAGCGCCTGGGCGGTGCGTTGGATGCGGCAGGCGATTTCACCGCGGTTGGCGATGAGGATTTTGCTGAATCCGGGCATGGGATAGCTCTCTTGAGTTTGCAGTGCTTGTTCGGGCCTCATCGCTGGCAAGCCAGCTCCCACAGGTTGTGTGTGCGACACAGATTCCTGTGGCAGCTTTCACAGGTTGTGTGTGCGACACAGGTCCCTGTGGGAGCTGGCTTGCCAGCGATGCTTTTCAGGAGGCCCACCCCGGTTTGCGTTTTTGCACAAAGGCCATGGTTCCCTCGACGCCCTCGGCCCCGGTCACCGCTTCGCTGAACCACTCGGCGGCTTGGTCGAGCAGCGCGTCCGAAGGTTGTCCGGCACTGGCCAGCAGCAGTTTTTTGGTTGCAGCATTGGCTTGCGGTGCGCAGCAAAGTACATGCGCCAGCACCTCATCGAGACGCTCGGCCAAGGCTTGCGGATCGTGCTCGACAAAGTGCACCAGGCCCATCCGCCGCGCTTGGGTGCCATCGAAGCGCGCCGCCGTCAGTGCCAGGCGCCGGGCCTGGGTCAGGCCGATGCGCTGGACCACGAACGGTGCGATTTGCGCCGGCAGCAGGCCAAGGCTGGTTTCTGGCAGGCCAAATTGCGCCGAATGCTCGGTTATGGCGATGTCGCTGACACAGGCCAGCCCAAAACCACCGCCAAGCACAGCGCCTTGCAATACGCAAATGACCACTTGCGGTGCGTGTTGCACTTCTTGCAGCAGCGCACCGAACACCCGGTTCAAATCGCGGTGCGCGCTGCTACCCTGGGTACGGGCGTTGGCCATGTCCTTGATGTCGCCACCGGCACAGAAGTGGCCGCCGGCACCGCCGATGACCAATGCACGAACGGTGCGGTCGTCATGAATCGCCGCCAGCACCGCGCGCAGTTCGGCAACCATCTGCAAGCTCATGGCATTGCGGCTTTGCGGGCGGTTGAGGGTGACGTGCAGCACGCCGTTGTGCAGTTCCAGCAGCAGCGTCTGGCAATCGGGCAGGGTGCTCATTTCTTTTTCCCCGGCAGGATGCCCATGAGTTTGCAGATGATGCCCAGCATGATTTCGTCGGCACCGCCGCCAATCGACACCAGGCGCACATCGCGATAAGCGCGGGCCACCGGGTTGTCCCACATGAAACCCATGCCACCCCAGTATTGCAGGCAACTGTCGCTGACCTCGCGGCCCAGCCGACCGGCCTTGAGTTTGGCCATCGACGCCAGACGCGTGACGTCCTGGCCTTTGATGTACTGTTCGGTGGCCTGATAGACCAACGCACGCAGGCATTCGATTTCGGTTTGCAGTTCAGCCAGGCGGAAGTGAATGACCTGGTTGTCGATCAACGCATTGCCGAAAGTCTTGCGCTCCTTGCAGTACTCGATGGTGCTGTCGATGCAGTACTCCAGGCCTTTGATCATGTTGGCCGCGCCGAACAGGCGTTCCTCCTGGAACTGCAGCATCTGCATCATGAACCCCGCGCCTTCATGGCCGATGCGGTTGCGCTGCGGCACGCGCACGTTGTCGAAAAACACTTGGGCGGTTTCCGAACTGCGCATGCCGAGTTTGTCCAGGTGCGAGCTCAGGCTGATACCTGGCGTGTTCATCGGCACCATGATCAGTGACTTGTTGATGTGCGGTTTGTCGTCCGAAGTGTTGGCCAACAAACAGATGAAATCGGCGCTTGGCGAGTTGGTGATCCACATCTTGCTGCCGTTGATCACGTAGTCGTCGCCGTCCTTGCGCGCGGTGGTTTTCAACCCGGCCACATCGGAACCGGCACCGACTTCGGAGACGCCAATGCAACCGACCTGCTCGCCGCTGATGGCCGGGCGCAGGAACTGGTCTCGCAGTTCATCGGAGCCGAAGCGGGCGAGGGCCGGGGTGCACATGTCGGTCTGCACGCCGATGGACATCGGAATGCCGCCGCAATGAATGGTGCCGAACTCTTCGGCAGCGACAATCGAATAGCTGTAGTCCAGGCCCATGCCGCCGAATTTTTCCGGTTTGGAAATGCCCAGCAGACCGAGGTCGCCCGCCTTGCGAAATATCTCATGGATCGGAAAACGCCCGGCTTTTTCCCATTCCTCGACATGGGGGTTGATCTCGTGTTCGACGAATTGGCGAACGGTGCGGCGCAGTGCTTCGTGTTCCTGGGTGAAGATCATTTTTATTGTTCTCCTCTGATCCATGATCGTTTCCACGTCGAGGCGTCGAACCGTCTGCGTGGTAACGCCTCTATGGACGCTCTGCGTCCGCTTTTGGGACGCAGAGCGTCCCGGGCTGCATTCCCACGCGGAGCGTGGGAACGATCAATCACAAACGGGCTACACCAAAACTGTTGGCTTGCAGCGGCCGCACCCGGGCCTCCTGACAGATATCCAGCAAGTAACCCAGCAGAGTCCGGGTATCGCGCGGGTCGATCAAACCGTCGTCCCACAGGTTGGCACTGCCGTAGAGCGCCGTGGCTTGGCTGTCGAGTTTCTGCGCCGTGACCTGCTCGAGCATGTCGAGCATTTTCGGATCAGGTACCAGCCCGTCCTTGGCCTGTTTGGCCTCGGTGACGATGCGCAGCACTTTGCCCGCCTGCGCGCCGCCCATCACCGCGGTACGGCTGTTGGGCCAGGCGAAGATGAAGCGCGGGTCCAGGCCGCGCCCGCACATCGCATAGTTGCCGGCGCCGTAGGAACCGCCGACCACGATGGTCAGCTTGGGCACACGGGCATTGGCCACTGCCTGAATCATCTTGGCGCCATGCTTGATCACACCTTGCTGCTCCGATTCGGTGCCGACCATGAACCCGGTGGTGTTATGAAAGAACAGCAAGGGGGTCTGGCTCTGGTCGCAGAGCTGGATGAACTGCGCCGCCTTGCTTGCACCCTTGGGTGTGATCGGGCCGTTGTTGCCGATGAAGCCGCAGGCGCGGCCCTGGATTTTCAGCTGTCCGCAGACGGTCTGCTGATCGTATTCGGCCTTGAACTCGAGGAAGTTCGAGCCGTCGGCGATGCGGGCGATGATCTCACGCACGTCGTAAGGTTTCTTCGGGTCATCCGGGATCAGTCCCAACAGTTCGTCGATCGGGTAGAGCGGCTCTTCCCAGCGGAGTTCGGGTGACCATTGCAGTTGTTGGTTCCACGGCAGCATGGCGACAATTTCGCGCACCTGACGCACGCCATCGGCATCGTTTTCTGCCAGGTATTCTGCGGTGCCGGCCGTTTGTGCGTGCATCTCGGCGCCACCCAGCTCTTCGTCTGTGGCGATTTCCCCGGTGGCCGCTTTCAGCAGCGGAGGCCCGGCAAGGAACAGTTTGGCCTTGCCGCGCACCACCACCACGTAGTCCGACAATCCAGGCTGATAAGCGCCGCCCGCCGTGGCAGAGCCATGCACCACGGTGATCTGCGGCAGGCCCATGGCCGACATCCGCGCCTGGTTGGCGAAGCTGCGCGCACCTTCGACGAAAATCTCTGCCGCGTAGTTGAGATTGGCGCCGCCGCTTTCGGCCAGGGTGATCACCGGCAGTTTGTTTTCCATGGCGATCTGTTGCAGGCGCAGGGATTTTTTCAAGCCGCTGGGGGAAATGGTCCCGCCCTTGATGGCGCTGTTGTTCGCCACCACCAGCACCCGCACACCGGACACATAACCAATGCCGGCGATCAAGCCGCCGCCGGCCGAACTGCCGTCCTTGTCATCGTGCAGTTTATAGCCGGCCAGGCTTGCCAGTTCGAGGAACGGCGCGCCGGGGTCGAGGAGCAGATTGAGGCGTTCACGGGGCAACAGTTGACCGCGCTTGTCGAATTTGGCTTTGGCTTCGGCCGCCTTGTCCAGCAGGTTCTGTTCGAGGGTTTGGACCTGTTCGACCGCGCTGAGCATCGCCGCACGGTTTTGCGCGAACTGTTCGCTGTCGGGATCGAGTTGCGACTGGATCACCGGCATGGGTTATTCCTTGTCCTTGAGGACGTCGGGAAGGTAGGCGCGGTGGAAGCCGTTATAGGATTCGCTGTTCGTCGCCTTGTGAATCGGCCATGCCCGTCCGCCAAGGCTGGCGGCGCCGTCGATGCGTAAGGTGCTGCCGCTGATGAAGGCTGCGGCAGGGCTGAGCAGGAAAACAATCGCCGCGCTGACTTCCGATTCAGTACCGATACGCTTGAGCGGCACGTGTTCGCGCAAAGTCGGGATCACTGCCTTGAACGCACCTTCGTAGGTGTCCATGCCACTGGAAGCAATCCAGCCTGGCGCCACGGCATTGACCCGCACCCCGGCGTATCCCCACTCGAATGCGGCTGTCTTGGTCAGGTTGTCCATACCCGACCGCGCCGCCCCCGAATGCCCCATGCCCGGCATGCCGCCCCACATGTCAGCGAGCATGTTGACGATCGCCCCGCCGTGTTTGCTCATGGATTGGTTGAACACTTCACGGGCCATCAGGAAACCGCCCACCAGATTGGTGCGCATCACCGTTTCGAAACCTTTCTGATTGATCGAGGCCAGTGGCGACGGGTACTGCCCTCCGGCATTGTTGACCAGACCGTGAATCGGCCCGTGTTTACGGATCAGTTCGCTGACCAGATGCGTCACGGCTTCTTCTTCGCGAATGTCGCAGGTGCTCCAGTCGGCCTTGCCGCCGTCGTCGATAATCTCGCTGGTGACCGCTTTGAGTTTGTCCGCCTTGCGCCCCACCAGCAGCACATGCGCGCCGAGGGCCGCCAGTTCGTGGGCGGTGCAGCGACCAATGCCACTGCCGCCGCCGGTGACGATGATGTTTTGGCCGGCAAACAGATCGGCTTTGAAAATCGAATCGTAGGCCATGGCGGTTGTCCTCTAGTTGACCTGGTCGGCGATGCGCTGCGGCACCGGAATCTGGATCTCCAGCAGTTGCTGGGCGAAGGCCTTGCCTTGCGGATCGATGCGCAGGCTGGCGACGCCACCGCCACCGAGGGCGTTTTCCAGCAGGAAGTTCAGGCTGTGCGTGGCTGGTAAGTACCAGCGCTCGACGCGACCCAGTACCGGGTCGAGAACATGGCTCATCCAGTCGACAACGACCTCCGGCGTCAGCGCCTCGGCGATCCACGGTAGGTACTCGGGATCGCGGGCCATCACGCCGATGTTGCTGTGATTACCCTTGTCGCCGGAGCGCGCCACCGCGAGTTTGACCAGCGCCACGCTGGCGTCGGCCAGACCAGTGGGTTTCGGTGGGTCGAGCACTGTGGGCAGTTCGGCGCTGTCGAGCGCATCGAGGGCGGGCAGGACACACGGGTGGCGCTGGCCCATGAAATCAATTTCCAGTGTGCAGACGCTTTTGTCGATCAGGAACGAGAACAGTCGGATCAGCGGATAGACCGTGGGCCGGCCGCCGACGATGCCGGTCAGCCCGGGCGCCATTCCGGTGGCGGCCTGGGCGATTTCCCGGGAGAACACGATCAACGCCTGTTTGTTCGGATGACGCACCGCGAGTTTGATCACCACTTCGCGGCTGTCTGAGCGCTGGCCGTGGGGACCGTAGGTCGCCTCGCTGCCGAGCAGTTCGACGTTCACCTCACTGAAGGGACGCCAGCCGCGTTGAGTGAATATTTCCGAGGTCTTGTTGATGATGGCTTCACTGACGCGCCGGGCCTTGTCCACCGCATCGATACCTGCGATCAGGCAACTGGCGGTGCATCGGAAACCATCCGGATACGTGGCGCTGACCTTGTACTGATCGGTAGGCGGCAAGCCTTTCGCACCGTGCACCTGCACGGCGTTCTTGCCCTGCTGGTGCAATTTGACCTGAGTGAAGTCGCAGACCACATCCGGCAGCAGATACGCGCGCGGATCGCCGATTTCATAGAGCATCTGCTCGCCCACTGTCAGCGGCGTGACCAGACCACCGGAACCTTCGGGTTTGCTGACAACAAACTGGCCGTCGGCGCTGACTTCGACGATGGGGAAACCGATGTGCTCGTAATCGGGCACATCGCGCCAGTCGGTGAAGTTGCCGCCCGTGCACTGGGCGCCGCATTCGATGATGTGCCCGGCCAGTGCGGCCTGGGCCAGCTTGTCGTAATCGTGCCACGACCAGCCGAACTCATGCACCAGCGCGGCACTGACCACCGCGCTGTCGACCACGCGCCCGGTGATCACGATGTCCGCTCCCAGGCGCAGGGCTTCGACGATGCCCGGTGCGCCGAGGTAGGCGTTGGTCGACACGCACATCGGTGGCAATGGCGCTCCGCTGAACATTTCATGGATGCCCAGGGTGTTCAATCGTTTGAGTTGCGGTTGCAGGTCATCGCCCAGCAGCACGGCGATCTTCAATGAAACGCCGGCCTTGTCGCAGGCTGCTTGCAGGGCGGCGGCACAGGCTTGCGGGTTGATCCCGCCGGCATTGCTGATGACCCGGATATTTTGCTCGGCAAGTTGTGGGAGCAGGGGGCTGAGGACCTCGATGAAATCGCCCGCGTAACCGCTCAAGGGGTCTTTCATGCGCGCGCCGGCCATGATCGACAGGGTGATCTCGGCCAAGTAGTCGAAAACCAGATAGTCCAGACGTCCGCCATTCACCAGTTGCGCGGCCGCGGTCGAGGTATCGCCCCAGAATGCGCTGGCGCAGCCAATGCGAATCGTTTTTGGCGCAGTCAATTCCATAACCACCTCCAACAGAGTGCATCGAGACTACCAAGCAAGCGCTTGGTTTGTAAATCACGAAAAATATCTTCTGCCCGAGCGCTTGCTTGGTTCGGGCCGTCAGCTTAAATTGCCCGCGCAACCCCGCTGTTTTAGCGGTGATCACGACTGTAGGAGAGATCGGGTGGATGAGCAAAGAGCCCTTGGAGTCATGCGCGAATTGGTCGACAACGGCCAGTTGACCGATCCGGACAGTGCCCGTGGCAAGTTGCTGCAAGTGGCGGCTCACCTGTTTCGCAATAAAGGTTACGAGCGCACCACCGTGCGCGATCTGGCCGGTGCGGTAGGCATTCAGTCGGGCAGCATTTTTCATCACTTCAAAAGCAAGGATGACATCCTGCGCGCGGTGATGGAGGAGACCATTCGTTACAACACCGCGTTGATGCGTGCCGCCATTGCCGAGGCCGGCAATGTGCGCGAGCGCGTTCTGGCGCTGATCCGTTGTGAATTGCAGTCGATCATGGGCGGCAGTGGCGAGGCCATGGCGGTATTGGTCTATGAATGGCGGTCGCTGTCTGAGGAGGGGCAGGCCAAGGTGTTGGCATTGCGCGACATCTATGAAGACATCTGGTTGCAGGTATTGGGTGAAGCCAAAAGCGCCGGTTTTATCCGGGGTGATGTGTTCATCACACGACGTTTTCTGACCGGGGCGCTGTCCTGGACAACCACCTGGTTTCGCGCCGATGGCAGCATGAGCCTGGATCAACTGGCCGACGAAGCACTGATTCTGGTACTTGAGGAAAAATGATTTGCTTTGTAGGTTGGCGGGAAACTGGCTAACTGGGCGAAACCGCCTAGCTTGAATGCATTGATGCAGTACTTTTGGGGAGTGGCTTGTCTTGATGTCTTCGCCAATTCGGACAGCTTCGCGGCTTTTGCTGACGGTGCTTGTGGCGTTATGGATGCTGCCGTCCCAGGCCGCGCAATTGGTGCGAATCGGTGCCGCGCATTTTCCTCCGTACACCGTGCGCCCCGAGTCCGGCGCCGATACCGGCTTGCTGCCGCAACTGGTCGAGGCCTTGAACGCCCTGCAGAGTGACTATCAGTTCGTCCTGGTTCCCACTTCCATTCCTCGGCGCTTTGGTGACTTCAAGCAAGGGCGGATCGACATGGCGATCTTCGAAAACCCCGCCTGGGGCTGGAAAGACATTCCCCACACCGATGTCGACATGGGCCTGGAAGACGCGGAGATTTTCGTCGCACAACGTCAGCCCGAGGGGCGTGCGATTCGCCAGCAAGACTATTTTGCAGACCTGACCGGCAAGCGCCTGGCACTGTTCAGTGGTTACCACTACGAATTCGCCAACTTTATTGCCGAGCCCCAGTATCTCGCCAAAAACCATAACGCCACGTTGACCTACTCCCATGACAGCAACCTGTTGATGGTCTTGCGCGGGCGGGCCGACATCGCGCTGGTCACGCGTTCCTATCTCAACGACTATTTTTTGCGCAATCTGAATGTGGCCAATGAGTTGCTGGTGTCCGATCGCATCGATCAGATCTATCACCATTACGCCATCCTGCGCCCGGCAGCGCCCATCAGTGGCGAAGCGTTCGGCAAGTTGCTGCAAGGGCTGCGGGACAATGGCCAGATGCTGAAGATTTTCGATCCGTACAAGATTGCGGTGGTGCCCGTTTCCGGTAACTGAGCGCGTTGCTTGAGATCAACCCTTGAGCGACTTCTCTTAAATTTTCCGCCGCGGCTGACGTCACATTGTTGAACTGTCGACCATTAGCGTGAGCCCGACCCATGTCCAATCAGAATGACCTGACCGCCCTGGTTTTACCTTCGGGCAGTCGACTTGTAGCCGATGAAACCGAAAACCGCCTGAGCCTCAGCCTTGACGGCCAACCGCTGGTCCAGCTGCGCCTGACTCGCGATCCTGAGCTGCAGCTGCAGCTGCAGCGGGAGGAAGGCTGCGGCCAACCGGATGTAGCGGCTCTGTGGGCGGCCTGTTATTGGCTGTTCGCCCGGGATCCGGCCTGCCAGCGCCTGACCTGGCATCTCGATGAAGCCCCGGCCGAGGCATTGCTCAGTGGTTTGCTGGTCACCACGGACACGGCCAATCAATACCGTTGTGAGCGCACGCTGTTCTGGCAGTTGCCACAGCCGTGGCGGGTGCAATTGACCAACAGCTATCCCCAGCAAATGGTCATCAGTGGCGGCAAGCGTCACCCTTTGCGGCCGGGCAAGCCACGAGGCGAGGTTTACCGACGATTCGATGTGCGCCTGGGCATGTGGATTTCCCTGCGCACCGTGGACATCGATGTCGATCTGGCGCGTTTCAATCGGTGGCAGAACAGCGCGCGAGTGGCGAGTTTTTGGCAGGAGGAGGGCAGCCTCGAACAGCATCGCGAGTACCTGAGCAAACTCCAGGCCGACCCCCACACCCTGACGCTGATCGGTTGTTTCGACGATCAACCGTTTGCCTATTACGAAGCCTATTGGGCCAAGGAAGATCGCATCGCACCGTTCTACGATGCCAACGATTATGACCGTGGCATCCACATGCTGGTGGGCGAGGAGAATCACCGTGGCCCGCACAAGGTGGCGAGCTGGTTATCGGCGTTGGTGCATTACCTTTTTCTTGATGATCCGCGTACGCAGCGAGTGGTCGCCGAGCCCCGGGCCGACAACGCCAGGATGATCGGCTACATGCAGGATCAGCGGTTTTACCGCGAGAAAGAGTTCGACTTCCCGCACAAGCGTGCCGCGTTGATGGTGTTGGGGCGTGAGCGGTTTTTCGAGCGGTGTGGGTTGGTGTGAAGGGGAGGGCTCAAGGCTTGTTCTGATCTTGAGTCCGTCATCGCTAGCAGGCTAGCTCCCACAATGGAACTTTGGTGTACATGGTTTTCGTGAACACCAGAGATCAATGTAGGAGCTAGCTTGCTAGCGATTGGGGTGACGCAAATTTCAGATCTTAACGACGAGCAAAGGTATCCGCCCGACTGCCCGAGACCTTGCGGCAGTGCACCAGTGCATCGCGAATCATGAAGTTCACCAGGGTTGGCGAGACGCCGAGTTCCTTGGCGATGTCTTTCTGTGGCACGCCGTGCAAGCGATACATCTCGAAAGCGTAGCGGGTGCGGCTCGGCAGCTCTGTCAGTGCGTCGGCGATGTTTTCCAGGGTCGAGAAATTGATGTGCGACGTTTCCGGCGAAGCTCCCTGGATCACCACGTTCAGACCTTCCTCTTCAGGCCCGGAATACTTTTGCTCCAGTGCCTGTTTACGGTAGTGATCAATCGCCAGGTTGCGCACGATCTGGAACAGATAGCTGAGCTGGGCCTTGAACGACGACGTGATCTGCGGTGCGGATTGCAGCCGGAAAAACGCGTCCTGCACCACGTCCTCAGCGCGTGATCGGCAGCCGGTGATGCGGGCTGCAATCTTGACCAGAATCAGTCGATTGTCGACGAATGCCTGAAGTAGCGGCGAGTCGCACCTGCTTGTGGAGACTTGTTCCGTCATGGAAATCACCCTGCTGCCAAAAGGTTAGTGGGACGGCAAGAAGTCCGTGGCCGCCCTACACATCGAGCGACAAATTATGTTGAATGATAATGATTGTCAATTGAGAAAGAGAACTAATGCTCCTCAAAGGTGCAGAGTGCGAACTGCGACACGCTGACGCACGCTTGCCGCCTCCCGGCCTGGTTGGCGCTAACGCCTGCCGACTAATTATTTCCAGATGTCATCCGTCCTCATTGGTGAATGGCTCCGGGCAGTTGCCCTGGCACAACCGTATGCCCAATGCCTTGCGCGGTCGGCAAAGACCGCGCCCTGCGCGCCCTTGAATGGGGCGTGACGACAGAAAAACCGATTCCATTTGCAAGCCGAATTCAGGCAGGAAAGCTCATGACCGACGCGTTCGAACTCCCCAGCACACTGGCCCACGCCCTTCAGCGCCGCGCGGCCCTGACGCCGGACCGTGTGGCCTTGCGTTTTCTCGCCGAAACCCGGGATCAGGCTGTGGTGCTCAGTTATCGCGAGCTGGATCAACGGGCGCGAATCATTGCCGGTGCTTTACAGGCCGAGGCGGATTTTGGCGACCGTGCGGTGTTGCTGTTTCCCAGTGGCCCGGATTACGTCGCGGCGTTTTTCGGTTGCCTGTATGCCGGCGTGATTGCAGTGCCGGCTTATCCGCCAGAGTCTGCCAAGCGTCATCATCAGGAGCGTTTGCTGTCGATCATCAGCGACGCCGAGCCGCGCCTGTTGCTGACCAGCGCCGACCTGTGTGATGCGTTGCTGCAAATCGAAGGCGCGCCGCCGTTGCTGTGTGTCGATACCCTTGACAGCGCCATGGCCGAGCGTTGGCAGGCACCGGGTCTGCAAGACGCTCACATCGCATTCCTGCAATACACCTCCGGCTCCACCGCGCTGCCCAAAGGCGTGCAAGTCAGCCACGGCAATCTGGTGGCCAATGAGTTGCTGATCCGCCACGGTTTCGGGATCGACCTCAACCCCGATGACGTGATCGTCAGCTGGCTGCCGCTGTACCACGACATGGGGCTGATCGGCGGCCTGCTGCAACCGATTTTCAGCGGCGTAGAATGCGTGCTGATGTCGCCGGCGTACTTCCTCGGCCGGCCGCTACGCTGGCTCGAAGCGATCAGTGAATATGGTGGCACCATCAGCGGCGGGCCGGACTTTGCCTATCGCCTGTGCAGCGAGCGAGTCAGTGATTCGGCGCTGGAGCGCCTCGACCTGAGCCGTTGGCGCGTGGCGTATTCCGGTTCCGAACCGATCCGCCTCGACACTCTGGAGCACTTTGCCGAAAAGTTTGCCGGCTGCGGTTTCACGGCAGACAACTTCATGGCTTCTTATGGTCTGGCTGAAGCCACGCTGTTCGTCGCCGGTACGCCGCGCGGCCATGGCATCGGCAACCTGCGCGTGGACGATCAGGCCCTGACGCAGAACCGCGCCGAGCCGGGCGAGGGCAGTGCGATCATGAGCTGCGGCATCGCTCAGCCGGATCACGCGGTGTTGATTGTCGATCCAGCGTCGCACACTGAACTGGCCGACAATGCCGTCGGCGAAGTCTGGGTTGCCGGCCCGAGCATCGCCCACGGATACTGGCGCAACCCCGAAGCCTCGGCCAAGACGTTCGTCCAGCATGCCGGTCGTACCTGGCTGCGCAGCGGTGACCTGGGTTTCATGCGCGGCGGTGAGCTGTTCATCACCGGCCGCCTGAAAGACATGCTGATCGTGCGCGGTCACAATCTTTATCCGCAGGACATCGAACAGACCGTCGAGCGTGAAGTGGAGGTCGTACGCAAAGGGCGCGTTGCTGCGTTCGCCGTCAGTGTGGACGGACAGGAAGGCATCGGCATCGCCGCGGAAATCAGTCGCAGCGTGCAAAAAATCCTCCCGCCCGAAGCGCTGATCAAAGCGATTCGCCAGGCTGTTGCCGAGGCCTGTCAGCAAGCACCCAGCGTGGTGGTGCTGCTCAATCCGGGCGCACTGCCCAAGACTTCCAGCGGCAAATTGCAGCGCTCGGCGTGCCGCAATCGCCTGGCGGATGGCAGCCTCGGCAGCTATGCCGTGTTCCCGTCAGCCACGACCGAAAGCGCAGGCAATCCTCAATCGGGCTCTGAGCTGCAAAGCCTGATAGGCCGGATCTGGTGCGAACAATTACAGGTCGAGCCAGTGAGCGCCGACGATCACTTCTTCCTGCTCGGTGGCAACTCCATTGCGGCCACTCAGGTGGTGGCGCGTCTGCGCGAGGAACTGGGGCTGGAGTTGAACCTGCGCCAGCTGTTCGAAGCACCGACCCTCGGCGCATTCGCCGCTGCGCTGGCTCGCCAGCAACAGGACGGTGGCCTTGCCCAAAGCACAATCACTGTGCTGTCGCGCCATCAACCGATGCCGCAATCCCTGGCGCAAAACCGTCTGTGGATCACCTGGCAACTCGACCCCGTGAGCTGCGCCTACAACATTCCCGGCGCCCTGCGCCTGCGTGGCGAGTTGAATCAAGACGCCTTGTGCGCCAGTTTCCAGCAGTTGATCGAACGCCATGAATCCCTGCGTACACGCTTCTTCGAGCGCGACGGCGTGGCACTGCAACAAGTCGTTGCGGCCGGTGAGTTCAATCTGCAACTGATCGACATCAGCGATCTGCCGCTGGCCGAGCGTGAAGCCCGTGCGCAGCAGATCCGCGAAGACGAAGCGCGGACTCAGTTCGATCTGGAGAAAGGCCCATTGTTCTGGGTGACGCTGGTGCGCCTTGACGACGAAGATCATCAGCTGTTGCTGACGATGCATCACATCATCGCCGACGGTTGGTCGCTGAACGTGTTGATCGACGAGTTCGCACGGTTGTACCCGGCGGCCTGTCAGGGGCAGCAAGCAACGCTCGCGCCGTTGCCAGCCCAATACGCCGACTTCGGCAACTGGCAGCGGCAATGGCTGGCGCAAGGCGAGGGCGAGCGTCAATTGGCCTACTGGAAAGAGCAGTTGGGCGATGAACATCCTACCCTGAACCTGGCCACCGACCATCCGCGCTCGGCCCAACAACTGCACAGCGCCACCCGCCACACCGTGCGTTTGGACGTCGCCCTGAGCGACGCGATTCGCCAGACCGCGCAGGCCCATGAATCGACCACCTTCATGCTGTTGCTGGCCGCGCTGCAAAGCCTGTTGCATCGCTACAGCGGCCAGCGTGATATCCGCATCGGCGTACCGAACGCCAACCGCCCGCGCCTGGAAACCCAGGGCCTGATCGGTTTCTTCATCAACACCCAGGTACTGCGCGCCGAACTGGATTCGCGGATGCCCTTCACCGAACTGCTGGCGCAAACCCGGCACGCGGCAATGGGTGCGCAAGCGCATCAGGACTTGCCGTTCGAACAACTGCTCGAAGCCTTCCCGCAGGCCCGTGAACAAGGCTTGTTCCAGGTCATGTTCAACCACCAGCAGCGCGACCTCAGCGCCTTGAAGCGCCTCCCGGGGTTGCTCGCTGAAGAGTTGCCGTGGCATAGCCGCCAAGCCAAGTTCGATCTGCAATTGCACAGTGAGGAAGATCGTAACGGCCGCTTGAGCCTCTCGTTCGATTACGCCAGCGAGCTGTTCGATGCGACGACCATCGAACGGCTGTCCGAGCATTTCAATCACCTGTTGCGCGCCATCTGTGCTCAACCGCAAACCGCCATCGGCGACCTGCAACTGCTGACCGTTACTGAGCACGAGCAGCAGGCCGACTGGTCCGTTGCACCGTGCACGCCCGCCAGCCAATGGCTGCCGGAACTGCTCAACGAACAGGCACGCCAGACGCCGGAACGCACCGCGCTGCTGTGGGAAGGCGGCCAAATGGACTTCGCTGAACTGCACACCCAGGCCAATCGCCTGGCCCATTACCTGCGTGACAAAGGCGTGGGGCCGGATGTCTGCGTGGCCATCGCCTGCGAGCGTTCGCCGCAACTGCTGATCGGCCTGCTGGCGATCATCAAGGCTGGCGGCGCCTATGTGCCGCTGGACCCGGATTACCCCGCCGAACGCCTGGCCTACATGCTCGGCGACAGCGGCGTGCAATTGCTGCTGACGCAGACTCAATTGTTGGAGCACTTGCCGGCGCCTGACGGCGTCAGCGTGATCGCCATGGATGCCCTGCATCTGGAGCGCTGGCCGAGCCACGCGCCGGGTTTGCACCTGCACGGCGACAACCTCGCGTACGTGATTTACACCTCCGGCTCCACTGGCCAGCCCAAAGGTGTCGGCAACACCCACGCGGCGCTCGCCGAACGCCTGCAATGGATGCAGAACACCTATCGCCTGAACGACAGCGACGTGCTGATGCAAAAGGCGCCGATCAGTTTCGACGTGTCGGTGTGGGAGTGCTTCTGGCCGCTGATCAGCGGCGCCCGGCTGCTGATCGCCAGCCCTGGCGAACACCGCGACCCGCACCGTATCGCGCAGCTTGTGCAGACGTACGGCGTGACCACGCTGCACTTCGTGCCGCCGCTGCTTTCACTGTTCATCGATGAACCGCTCAGCGCGCAATGTACCCGCCTGCGACGCGTATTCTCCGGCGGCGAAGCCTTGCCAGCGGAGCTGCGCAACCGCGTGCTGGCGCAACTGCCAGCCGTACAATTGCACAACCGCTACGGTCCGACCGAAACCGCGATCAACGTCACCCATTGGCAGTGCTCCAGCGCCGATGGCGAACGCTCGCCGATTGGCCGGCCATTGGCCAACGTGATTTGCCGCGTACTCGACAGCCAACTCAACCCTGTTCCGGCCGGCGTGCCGGGTGAGTTGTGCATCAGTGGCATTGGTTTGGCGCGAGGCTATCTGGGCCGTCCTGGGTTGACTGCTGAGCGCTTTGTCGTCGATCCATTGGGCGAGCAGGGCACCCGTCTGTATCGCACCGGTGATCGTGCACGCTGGACTGGCGACGGCGTGATCGAATACCTCGGTCGCCTCGATCAGCAGCTCAAGTTGCGCGGCTTCCGCGTCGAACCGCAAGAAATCGAAGCGCGACTGCTTGCCCAGGATGGCGTGGCTCAAACTGTCGTGTTGGTGCGCGAAACTTCGGCCGGCGGACAACTGATCGCTTACTACACCACGACGGATCCCACCGAAGCCATCGATGCGCAAACCGCCCGCCTGAAAAATGCCTTGGCGGCTGAACTGCCCGAATACATGGTTCCAGCGCAACTGATGCGCCTGACTGAAATGCCCCTCGGCCCGAGCGGCAAACTCGACCGACGCGCTCTGCCGGAACCGCAGTGGCAGGTTCGCGAACACGTCGAACCCGTGACTGAACTGCAGCAACAGCTCGCCGGCATCTGGCGCGAAGTGCTGGGTCTGGCGCAAGTCGGCCTGCGCGACGACTTCTTCGCCCTCGGCGGCCACTCGCTGCTGGCCACGCAAATCATTGCCCGCACCCGTCAGGCCTGCGACATCGAGTTGCCGTTGCGTGCGCTGTTCGAGAACAGCGAACTGGGCGCATTTGCCGAGCAGGTGCGCCTGATCCAGGCCAGTGGCAGCACCAACAAACAGCCACCCATCGAGACAGTCGACCGCAGCCAACCGGTGCCGCTGTCCTATTCCCAGCAGCGCATGTGGTTCCTCTGGCAGATGGAGCCGGACAGTCCGGCCTACAACGTCGGCGGCATGGCAAGACTGCGCGGGGTGCTGGATGTCGGGCGCTTCGAAGCGGCCTTGCAAGCGCTGATCCTGCGCCACGAAACCTTGCGCACGACATTCCCGAGCGTCGATGGCGTGCCGCATCAGCAGGTGCATGTCGAGACGGGCGTGCGCATGGACTGCAAGGATTTCACTGCGCTGGAGGCCGAGGCGCGCGAGTGGCAAGTCCAGCAGCTGGCCGAGGCGCAAGCGCACAAGCCGTTCGATCTGGAAAGCGGACCGCTGCTGCGCGCCTGCCTGGTCAAGACTGCCGAGCAGGAGCACTACTTCGTACTGACCTTGCACCACATCGTCACCGAAGGTTGGGCGATGGACATTTTTGCCCGCGAATTGAGCGCGCTTTACGAAGCGTTCGTCGATGACCGCGAATCCCCGCTGGCGCCGCTGCCGGTGCAGTACCTCGATTACAGCGTGTGGCAGCGGCAGTGGCTGGAGTCCGGTGAGCGTCAGCGCCAGCTCGACTACTGGACAACGCAACTGGGTCGTGAACATCCGCTGCTGGAATTGCCCGCCGACCGTCCGCGTCCACCGGTGCAAAGCCATCAAGGTGAGTTGTACCGTTTCGACCTGAGCGACGACCTCGCGGCCCGGGTCCGCGCCTTCAATGCGCAAAACGGTCTGACCCTGTTCATGACCATGACTGCCGCCCTGGCCACGCTGTTGTACCGCTACAGCGGCCAGACCGATTTGCGCATCGGCGCTCCGGTGGCCAACCGGATTCGTCCGGAAAGCGAAGGGCTGATTGGCGCGTTCCTCAACACCCAGGTACTGCGTTGCCAGCTCGACGGGCAGATGTCCGTGGGCGAGTTGTTCGAGCAGGTTCGCCACACGGTCATCGAAGGCCAGTCCCATCAGGACTTGCCGTTCGATCATCTGGTGGAAGCCTTGCAACCGCCGCGAAGCGCCGCCTATAACCCCCTGTTCCAAGTGATGTGCAACGTGCAGCGCTGGGAATTCCAGCAGAGTCGTCGCCTGGCCGGCATGACCGTCGAGTACCTGGCCAACGATGCCCGCGCGACCAAGTTCGACCTCAACCTGGAAGTCACTGACCTCGACCATCGCCTGGGTTGCTGCCTGACCTACAGCACCGATCTGTTCGACGAGCCGCGGATTGCGCGCATGGCCGGGCATTGGCGCAACCTGCTCGAAGCGTTGATTGCCGATCCGCAACAGCGACTCAGTGAACTGCCGCTGCTGGAGGCCGCGGAACAAACCAGGCTGCTCGATAGCCTTGGCGTCGAACCGGGCGAACATCGTCTGGACCAGTGCATCCATCAGCTGTTCAGCGCGCAGGCGTGTGCCCGCCCCAATGCCCCGGCACTGACGTTCGCCGGGCAAACCTTGAGCTATGCCGAACTCGACAGCCGATCCAATCGCCTGGCGTGGATGCTGCGCGAGCGCGGCGTCGGGCCGCAGGTGCGCGTGGGCCTGGCATTGGCGCGTTCGCTGGAGATGGTCGTCGGCCTGCTGGCGATCCTCAAGGCCGGTGGCGCCTATGTGCCGCTGGACCCGGAATACCCGCTCGATCGATTGCATTACATGATCGAAGACAGCGGCGTCGGCCTGCTCTTGAGCGATGCGGCAATGTTCAAAGCCTTGGGCGAATTGCCGTCGACGGTCGGCCGCTGGTGCGTGGAAGAAGATGCGGCAAGCCTGGCTGATTATCCCGTTACCGAGTTGCCGTTTATCAGCCTGGCGCAACATCAGGCGTACCTGATCTACACTTCGGGCTCCACCGGCAAACCGAAAGGCGTGGTGGTGCCCCACGGTGAAATCGCCATGCACTGCCGTGCAGTGATCGAGCGCTTTGCCATGCGCCCCGACGATTGTGAACTGCATTTCTATTCGATCAACTTCGACGCTGCGACCGAGCGTTTGCTGGTGCCGTTGTTGAGTGGCGCGCAAGTGGTTCTGCGGGCGCAGGGCCAATGGGATGCCGAAGAAATCTGCGCGCTGATCCGCACCCATCGCATCAATGTCCTCGGTTTCACCCCGAGCTACGGCAGCCAGTTGGCGCAGTGGCTGGCGACCCGCAACGAGACGCTGCCGGTGCGCATGATCATCACTGGCGGTGAAGCCCTGACCGGTGAGCACCTGGCGCGCATTCGCGCAGCGTTCAAACCGAGCGCGTTCTTCAATGCCTACGGCCCGACGGAAACCGTGGTCATGCCGCTGGCCAGTCTGGCCCCGCAAGTGTTGGAAGAAGGTCTGGGCAGCGTGCCGATCGGCAGCGTCATCGGTGATCGCGTGGCGTACATCCTCGACGCCGATCTGGCATTGGTGCCGCAAGGCGCGACTGGTGAGTTGTACGTTGGTGGCGCGGGCCTGGCCCAGGGTTATCACCAGCGCCCGGGCATGACCGCTGAACGCTTTGTGGCTGACCCGTTCGCCGACAACGGCGGGCGCATTTATCGCACCGGCGATCTGGTGCGCCAGCGCGCGGATGGTTTGGTGGAGTACCTGGGACGGATTGACCATCAGGTAAAAATCCGTGGTTTCCGCATCGAACTGGGTGAAATCGAAACCCGCCTGCTGGAACATCCGTCGGTCCGTGAAGCCGTGGTGTTGGCGCTGGATGCACCGAGTGGCAAGCAACTGGTTGGTTATCTGGTGAGCGAAGTCGCAGAGCTTGGCGAAGCGCAACAGGCCGAACTGCGCGAAGCGCTCAAGGCGCATCTCAAGTCGCAACTACCGGATTACATGGTACCCACGCACCTGATTCTGCTGGCCAGCATGCCGCTGACCGCCAACGGCAAACTTGACCGCCGCGCATTGCCGGCACCGGACCCGGAGCTGAACCGTCAGCAGTACGTGGCGCCGGGCAACGAACTGGAAGGCACGCTGGCGCAGATCTGGTGCGAAGTGCTGAACGTCGAACAGGTTGGGCTCAACGACAACTTCTTCGAACTGGGCGGCGACTCGATCCTGTCGATCCAGGTGGTCAGCCGCGCGCGGCAGCAGGGCATTCATTTCAGCCCGCGTGATCTGTTCCAGCATCAGACTGTGCAGACCCTCGCCGCCGTGGCGACCCGCACCGAGCAGGTCACCGCCGAACAAGGCTTGCTCAGCGGCGAGTCGCGCCTGACGCCGATCCAGCACTGGTTCTTCGACACCGATATTCCACAGCGCCAACACTGGAACCAGGCGTTGCTGCTGCAACCGACCGCACCGCTGGAACCCCATCGCCTGGAGCAGGCGTTGCTGGCAGTGATCGAGCAACACGATGCCCTGCGCCTGCGCTTCAGCAAGGTGGCTGGCCAGTGGCATGCTGAACATCAGACGATGGCCGATACGCCGGTGCTGTGGCAGGTGCGCGTTGCCTCCATGGACAAATGCGCCGCGCTGTTCGCCGACGCCCAGCGCAGCCTCGACCTCGAAGAAGGACCGCTGATGCGCGTGCTGCTGGTCGATGGTCCCGAGGGCCAGCAACGGCTGTTCATCGCGATTCACCACTTGGTGGTCGATGGTGTTTCCTGGCGTGTGCTGCTCGACGATCTGCAAACCGTGTATCGCCAGCTCGATGCCCGGCAGTCGCTGAAACTGCCGGCCAAAACCAGTGCGTTCAAGGACTGGGCCGCACGCTTGCAGGCCTATGCCGGCAGCGAATCCCTGCGCGAAGAGCTGGGCTGGTGGCAGGCGCAACTGGCGGGGCCGAGCGCCGATTTGCCGTGTGATCGTCCCGAGGGTGGTCGGCAAAATCGTCACGCGCAAACCGTCAGCGTGCGCCTCGACAGCGAACGCACCCGGCAACTGCTGCAACAGGCGCCAAGCGCTTATCGCACCCAGGTCAACGACCTGCTGCTGACCGCATTGGCCCGTGTGCTGTGCCGTTGGAGCGGTCACGCCTCGGCGTTGATTCAGCTGGAAGGCCATGGCCGCGAAACGCTGTTCGACGAGATTGACCTGACTCGCACTGTCGGCTGGTTCACCAGTGCTTATCCGCTGCGCCTGACCCCGTCGAACATTGAAGAGGCTGCAGGGCAGGGCGCTTCGATCAAGGCGATCAAGGAGCAACTGCGCGCCGTGCCGCACAAAGGCCTGGGTTATGGCGTGCTGCGATATCTCGCCGACGACCAGAGTCGCCGCAGCATGGCCGCGTTGCCAGTGGCGCCGGTCACCTTCAACTACCTGGGGCAGTTCGACCAGAGCTTTGCTGCCGATGCGCTGTTCCATCCACTGGATGAAACCATCGGCGCGGCCCACGATGCCAATGCACCGTTGCCCAGCGAGTTGAGCGTCGACGGTCAGGTCTACGGTGGGGAACTGGTATTGCGCTGGACCTTCAGCGCCGACCGCCACGATCCGCAGACCATTGGCGATCTGGCGGATGCCTACCTTGGCGAATTGCAAAGCCTGATCGAGCATTGCCTGCGTGATGACGTCGGCGGCCTGACGCCGTCGGACTTCCCGCTGGCCCGGCTCAACCAGACGCAACTGGATGCGCTACCGGTTCCGGCGGCGGTGATCGAGGATGTCTACCCACTGACCCCGATGCAGGAAGGCATGCTGCTGCACACCTTGCTGGAACCGGGTACCGGCCTGTACTACATGCAGGATCGCTATCGCATCAACAGCGAACTTGATCCGCAGCGTTTCACCCAGGCCTGGCAAGCGGTCATCGCTCGTCACGAAGCCTTGCGCGCGTCGTTCTGCTGGAACGTCGGCGAAGACATGCTGCAGGTCATCCACAAACCGGGCACTACGCCGATCGAGTACCTCGACTGGAGCGCTATCCTTGAGGCCGAGCAGGAACCGAAGCTGCAGACATTGCTCAAGACCGAGCGTGAGGCCGGCTTCGATCTGCTCAACCAGGCACCGTTCCACTTGCGCCTGATTCGTGTAGGGGCGGCGCGCTACTGGTTCATGATGAGCAACCATCACATCCTCATCGATGCCTGGTGCCGCTCGCTGTTGATGAACGATTTCTTCGAAATCTACAGTGCCTTCGGCGAGGGCCGGGATGCGCAACTGGCGGTGCCGCCGCGTTACCGCGATTACATCGGCTGGCTGCAACGCCAGAGCCTGGCCGAAGCGCGGCAGTGGTGGAAAACCAACCTGCAAGGCTTTGAACGCACGACGCCGATCCCGAGCGACCGGCCGTTTTTGCGCGAGCATGCCGGCGACAGCGGCGGCATGCTCGTCGGCGACCGCTACACCAAACTCGACGCCCGTGACGGTGCACGATTGCGTGAACTGGCGCAGGCCCATCAACTGACCATCAACACGTTTGCCCAGGCAGCGTGGGCTTTGGTGCTGCGGCGCTTGAGCGGTGATCGTGACGTGTTGTTCGGTGTCACGGTGGCCGGGCGACCGGTGCAGATGCCAGAGATGCAACGCACTGTCGGCCTGTTCATCAACAGCATCGCGCTGCGGGTAAAAATGCCTCAGGACGATCGGCGTTGCAGCGTGCGCCAATGGCTCAGCGACTTGCTCGACAGCAACATGCAACTGCGCGAGTACGAATACCTGCCGTTGGTGAATATCCAGGAACAAAGCGAATTGCCCAAGGGCCAGCCGCTGTTCGACAGCCTGTTCGTGTTCGAAAACGCTCCGGTGGAAACCTCGGTGCTGGACAGTGCGCAGAGCCTCAACGCCACTTCCGATTCGGGTCGCACCCACACCAACTTCCCGCTCACGGCGGTGTGCTATCCGGGTGACGACCTGGGCTTGCACCTGTCCTATGACCAGCGCTACTTCGATGAAAACACCGTCGAGCGCATGCTCGGTGAGTTCAAGCGATTGTTGCTGGCGTTGGTCGAAGGCTTCCACGGTGACATGGCCGATCTGCCGTTGCTGGGAGCCGAGGAGCAGGCGTTTCTGATCCACGCCTGCAACCAGAGCGAGCACCATTACCCGCTGGAGCAAAGCTATGTCGCCTTGTTCGAAGCGCAAGTGGCCGCGCATCCGCAGCGGATCGCCGCCAGTTGCCTGAATGAGCAGCACAGTTACGCCGAGTTGAATCAGCGCGCCAACCGGCTCGGTCATGCGCTGATAGCGTCCGGTGTCGGGCTGGATCAACCGGTGGCCTTGCTGGCCGAGCGCAACCTCGATCTGCTGGGCATGATCATCGGTAGCTTCAAGGCCGGGGCGGGTTATCTGCCGCTGGACCCGGGGCTGCCGAGCCAGCGCCTGAGCCGCATCATCGATCTGAGCCGTACGCCATTGCTGGTGTGCACGCAGGCCTGTCGCGAGCAAGCGCTTGGGCTGCTGGAAGAATTCAGCTGTGCCAATCGGCCTCGATTGCTGGTCTGGGAACAGGTGCAGGCGAGCGATGTTGCGTTGGGCAATCCGGGTATCTACAGCGCCCCGGACAACCTGGCCTACGTGATCTACACCTCCGGTTCCACCGGTTTGCCCAAGGGGGTGATGGTCGAACAGCGCGGCATGCTCAACAACCAGTTGAGCAAGGTGCCGTATCTGGACCTGAGCGAGTCCGACGTGATCGCGCAGACGGCTTCGCAAAGCTTCGACATTTCAGTCTGGCAGTTTCTCGCTGCGCCGTTGTTCGGTGCTCGGGTGGACATCGTGCCGAACAGCATCGCCCACGATCCGCAAGGCTTGCTGGCCCACGTGCAGGCCCAGGGCATCACTGTGCTGGAAAGCGTGCCGTCGTTGATCCAGGGCATGCTCGCTCAGGAGCGGATGAGCCTCGATGGCTTGCGCTGGATGCTGCCGACCGGGGAAGCGATGCCGCCTGAACTGGCGCATCAATGGTTGCAGCGTTACCCGGCCATCGGCCTGGTGAATGCCTACGGCCCGGCGGAGTGCTCGGATGACGTGGCGTTTTTCCGCGTGGACACTGCCTCCACCCGCGGCAGCTATTTGCCGATCGGCTCGCCGACCGACAACAACCGCTTGTACCTGCTCGACGGCGCACTGGAACTGGTACCGCTGGGCGCGGTGGGCGAGTTGTGCGTCGCTGGCACCGGCGTCGGACGCGGTTACGTCAGCGATCCGCTGCGCACCGCGCAGGTGTTCGTGCCCAACCCGTTTGGCGCACCGGGCGAGCGTTTGTATCGCACCGGCGACCTGGCTCGGCGTCGCAGCGACGGCGTGCTGGAATACGTCGGGCGCATCGATCACCAGGTGAAAATTCGCGGTTACCGCATCGAGTTGGGTGAAATCGAAGCGCGCCTGCATGAACAGCCGCAAGTACGCGACGCGGCGGTCGGTGTGCAGGAAGGTGCGAATGGCAAGCATCTGGTCGGCTATCTGGTGCCTGCCGATTCAACGCTCAATCCAGCCGAATGCCTGGAACGCATCAAGCAGCGCCTGCGCGCCGAACTGCCGGAATACATGGTGCCGCTGCACTGGCTGTGGCTGGACAAAATGCCGCTCAACGCCAACGGCAAACTGGACCGCAAGGCGCTGCCGGTGCTGGAAATCGGTCAGTTGCAAAGCCAGGATTACCAGGCGCCGCGCAATGAGCTTGAGCAGACCCTGGCCGCTATCTGGGCCGAGGTATTGAAGGTGGAGAAGGTCGGTGTTCGCGACAATTTCTTCGAGTTGGGCGGGCATTCGCTGCTGGCCACGCAGATCGCCTCGCGGGTGCAGAAAACCCTGCAAAGGGATGTACCGTTGCGGGCGATGTTCGAATGCAGCACGGTGGAAGAACTGGCCGGTTACATCGACGGGCTGGCGGCCAGTGAGATCACCGAGGACAAGGTGGATCGGCTGAATGATCTGCTGACGCAGCTGGAGGGGCTTTGATTCTTTAGTGCCTGGGCTGACGCCATCGCTGGCAAGCCAGCTCCCACAGTGATTGATGTCGTGCACAAAATCCATGTTCGACTCAGAACCCTGTGGGAACTGGCTTGCCAGCGATGGCGTCAGCAGGAATACATACATTGGTGCGATTGACTGCAACCTGCCAGCCGCGCAGTCTTGCTGTTCCATTTTTACTGGCGCAGACACGATGCCTTTCGTAACCCTAGACGGCCAACCCCTCCATTACATTGATCAAGGCTCAGGCCCGGCAGTCCTGCTGGCCGGCAGTTATCTGTGGGACCAGACCATGTGGGCGCCGCAGATCGCGGCGCTGTCACAACAGTATCGAGTCATCGCGCTGGACCTGTGGGGTCACGGTGAATCGGGGGCGCTGCCTGCTGGCACGGCATCGCTGGACGATGTGGCGCGCCAGGCCTTGGCATTGCTCGATTATTTGAATATCGCTCGTGTGACCCTGATCGGCCTGTCGGTCGGCGGCATGTGGGGCGTACGCCTGGCGTTGTCGGCACCGCAGCGGCTCAATGGCCTGGTGTTGATGGACACCTATGTCGGTGTCGAGCCGGAACCGACCCGCCAGTACTATTTTTCGTTGTTCGACATGATCGAACAAAGCGGCGTGATTGCACCGCAGTTGCTGGACATCGTGGTACCGATTTTCTTCCGTCCGGGCATCGATCCGCAGTCGGCGTTGTATCAGGCGTTCCGCGCCAAACTCGCTGCATTGCCAGCGCAACGTCTGCGTGAAAGCATCGTACCGATGGGCCGGATTACGTTCGCGCGTGATGATCTGTTGCCGCGTCTGGGCGAACTGGACGCGGCGAGTACGCTTGTATTGTGTGGCGATCAGGACAAGCCGCGTCCACCAAGCGAAGCGCAGGAAATGGCCGAGCTGATCGGTTGTCCCTGTGTGCTGGTGCCGGAGGCGGGGCATATTTCCAATCTGGAGAATCCGCAGTTTGTCACTGAGGCGTTGCTCGAGTTTTTGGCTCAAAGAAATTAGTTGGTTTGAGATCGTTCCCACGCTCTGCGTTTGAGATCGTTCCCACGCTCTGCGTGGGAATGCCTCTTCGGACGCTCTGCGTCCGGCTCTGGAAGGGCGCGAAGCGTCCCGAGCTGCATTCCCGCGCGGAGCGTGGGAACGATCAAAATCAGAACACTATTTAGGCCCGAGAATCTTCGCCAGTTTGTCCGGCGACGGCGCACCTTGCTGCTGTTGCAGTTCACCCTTGCTGTCCATGTAGAAAATGGCCGGAGTGGCTTGCAGCTCCAGGTCTTCCATCAACTGCATGTTGGCCGCCAGTTTCGCTGCAATTGCCGGTGGTACTTCCTTGAGGGCTTTAAGCGTACTGGCCTTGCCGGCGGATTCGTGGTCTTGCAACGCTTTTTGCGGGTCCTTGGCGGCGAGCAGGGCGGCGGATTTACCGGGGCTGTCTTCGCGGATGATGCCGACCATGATGTGACGCAGCTGCACTTTGCCGGCCTTGACCCATGGCCGCGCCTGTTCCCAGAACATGCTGCAGTAAGGGCAGTTCGGGTCACTGAACATGTAGACGATACGCGGCGCATCCTTGCTGCCATCGGCAATCCAGTTGCTCGCTTCCATCTTGCCCCAGACTTCCTTGGCCATTGGCGCGTACACCAGTTTCTGCAACGGTGCGCTGCTCAGGTCATTGCCTTGGGCGTCATACAGATTGCCCAGCAGCACGTGTTTGCCATCCGGCGTCAGGTACAGCGCCATGCCTCGGTTCTGGTATTGCGCGGCGTACCCGCGCAAGCCATCAGGGGCATCGAACTGGCCGACGATCTTCGCGCCTTTGGCTTCGATCTTTTTGATCGCCTCGGGCAACTCTTCGGCCTGCACCCATGGCAAGTGCAGCAGGACGGCACCGAGGCTCAGGGTCAGCAGATGGCGGAGGCGGGGCATGGCAGTTTCCTTGAAGAGGTGGCAGGTACGGAATCGAAGTTTTCCAGGGCGCGGGCCAGGCTGGCCTGCGACAGTTCACCCAGATGGCTGCCCAGCAAGCGACCGTCGGGGCTGTAGAACAGCGTAGTTGGCAATGCCATTGAGCCGACGGCCTGACCCAGGCGACCACTGCCGTCGAACAATACATTGGACAGACTGAGGCCTTGGGTTTCCAGGAACGTTGCGACGCTTTGCATGCTTTCGGCCTGATTGACGAACAGGAACGTCAGGTCCGGGCGTTGCTGTTGAGCGTTCTCCAGCACCGGCATTTCCCGGCGGCATGGCGGACACCAGGTGGCCCACAGATTGATCACCAGCGGGCCGCCCTTGTAGTCGGCCAGTTGCACCGTTTCACCGGCGGCATTACGCAAGGCGATTTCCGGCAAGCGCGTGCCTTGCTCGTAGATCGCCAGGGAGAAGGTCGCCAATAGCCAGAACGCCAGGCCGCTGGCGACACCAAAGCCCAAAGGGCGGCGCAAACCCGGTCGACGCCAGCCTCGGTACAGGGTGGCAAGCACCAGCGCGATCACCCCCGGCCAAGCGAGGAAACCGCCGTCGCGCAGGTCGATGATCTGCCAGGGATCACTGCGATAGTGGTTCCAGTAAACGGCGACGAAACCGACCCGCGCCGCGAGCATGCCGATCAGGAACAGACTGAACAGCGCCGACTCTGGGTTCTCGCCCCCACGTTTGGCCACTCGCCAACCGACAAAGGTCGCCAGTGCCAAGGCACTGATCAGCAGCAGGTGGTTCAGCGCGATTGCAAAGGTGCCGAGGGTGAAAGTCAGCATTAGCGAGCGTCTCGGGTGGTGGTCCAGCGTTTCAGGAACGTGTCGGCATCGACCTCGCCGGTGATGCGTTGGCTGCGACGCTCAACGCCGTCGGCACCGATCCACAACAGGCTCGGCGGCCCCGGTACTTTGTAGCGACCGAGTAATTCACGGCTGGCGGCATTGTCGGCGGTGACGTCCAGCCGGAGCAAGCGCACATCGCTCAAGGCTTCAAGCACGCTGGTTTTACCGAACACTTGTTTTTCCATGACCTTGCACGCCACGCACCAGTCGGCGTAGTAATCGAGCAGTACCCATTGGCCCTGCGCTTGCGCCGCGTCGAGTTCCCGTTGCAGGGCTTGCGGGTCCTTGACGGTAGTGAAGGCGTCGTGACCGACCGGGACAGCCGCAACGGCCGAGTTCGAAGCGCGGAAAACCTGCAATGGTTTGAACAAATCATCGCTGCCGCCTGCTGCGCCGATCATCAACAAGCCTCCCCACATGCCCAGCAACAACGAAGTAGCACCGAACAGATGCGCCACGCGACCGAAGCCGTCCGATTGCTTCCAGGCGCTGTAGGCCGCAATCACCAGCAACGCGCCACACAAACCGAGCCACAGGGACTCATCCAGCACCGGACGCAGCATCAGCAGCGCAGTGGCGAGGAACAGGAAACCGAAAATGCCTTTGACCAGGTTCATCCAGGCGCCAGGCTTGGGCATGAAGCGATTGCCGACCGTCACCAGCAACAGCAGCGGCATGCCAATGCCAATGCCCAGGGCAAACAGGATCAGCCCGCCGTGCAACGCGTTGCCACTTTGCGCGATGTAGAGCAGGGCGCCGGCCAGCGGCGCGGTCATGCACGGCCCCACCAACAGGCCAGACAAAGCCCCCAGCACACCGGCGCCGACCAGGCTGCCGCCGCGCTGATTGCGCGAGACATTTTCCAGCCGATCACGAACCGCCACCGGCAATTGCAGTTCGAAGAAGCCGAACATCGGTAACGCCAACAATACGAAAATCGCCGCGAAGCTGCCCAGTAGCCAAGGATTTTGCAACAGTGCCTGCAGATTCGCCCCCAACAGCGCCGCCAGCACGCCCATCGCTGCGTAGACCAATGCCATGCTCACCACATAACTGCCTGCGAGGGCAAAACCGCGCTTGGTCGAGGCGCCGCTGCCGACGATCAAACCCGCCAGAATCGGCAACATCGGCAGCGAGCAGGGGGTAAACGCCAGCAACAGTCCGAGGCCGAAAAACACCAGCAAGCTCCAACCCAATGCCTGCTTTTGCAGGCCGCTGGCCAATGCCTGGTCCGGCGCTTCGTCAGTTGCAACGGCGGCGTCGCTGTTACCCAGATCCACGACCTGGGTTTGTGGCGGATAACACAAACCTGCGTCGGCACAGCCCTGGAACCCGACCTTGACCTGGCCGGTGGCACCGGCAGGAATCTTCAACTCCAGACCCTGGCGATAGACTTGCTGATCACCGAAAAACTCGTCGCTGTGCGCTTCGCCCTGCGGTAATGCAGGTTGCTGCCCGATCGGTAAACCGTCGAACTTCAGCCGCTTCTGATACAGGTAATAGCCGTCGGCGATCTGCCAGAACAATTGGGTTTCGCCGGACTCAAGGCGCTGCGAGGTAAAGACAAACGCTTTGTCGACCGGCAGAAACTCGGGCTTGGTTGCAAACGGATCAGTGCCGGCCTGGGTCAGGCCGGAGAACAACAGGGCGACGAGTAGGAACAGATGGCGCATGGAAAAGCCTTATCTTTTGCAAGTGAGCAGCACAATGGGTGGCGACGATTAACCGATGATTAACCTTGGCAGCCTTGTGGCAATGGCACTTGCGGCATAATGTCCGCTTAATCGGTCGCCGGCCTAATCCGCTTTATTTACACGAGGCTCTTATGCACGTACTGGTTTGCGAAGACGATGAGTTGATCGCCAGCGGCATCGTCGCCGGCCTGACCGCCCAGGGCCTGACCGTTGAGCACGTGGCCACCGCGTCTGCAGCCCGGGCGATGCTCAAGGTGGCGGAGTTCGACGTGATGGTGCTCGATCTCGGTTTGCCCGATGAAGACGGCCTGAAGTTACTTCAGCAATTGCGCCACAACGGTCTGGAGCTACCGGTGTTGATCCTCACGGCCAGGGACTCGGTCATTGACCGCGTCGACGGTCTGCAGGCCGGCGCCGACGACTATTTGCTCAAGCCTTTCGACCTGCGCGAACTGGCCGCGCGCCTGCATACGCTGTTGCGGCGGGTGGCAGGGCGTAGTGTCAATCTGATCGAACACGGCGCCCTGACCTACGACCCGAGCAGCCGCGAAACCACGCTCGCCGGTCGTCCAGTGGACCTCTCGCGTCGCGAACAGTCGCTGTTGCAGGCTCTGCTGCATAACCGTGGCCGGGTGTTGTCCACCGAGCAACTCAAGGACAGCGTCTACGGCTTCAACGACGAACTGGAAAGCAACGCCCTCAACGTGCATATCCATCACCTGCGCAGCAAACTGGGTAAAGGCATCGTTGAAACAGTGCGCGGTCTGGGCTATCGCCTGGGGCCGGCCGACGGGGGAGATCAATCGAAGTGATGAGTTTGCGTTTGCGCCTGAGCCTGACGCTCGGCGCCGCGTTTGCGCTGATCTGGGCGCTGGCCGCGGCCTGGATGCTCAGCGACTTGCGCAACCAGATGATGTTCTCCCTCGACCAGCGCCTGGTGGCTTCGGCGCGGATGGTCGCCGGGCTGATGGAGCAATTGCCGCCATTGCCGAGCAAGGGCGAGGGCACGCATTTCAGTGCCGAACAGCTGAGCATTCCCGGTGGCATGGCGTGCCAGGTCAGCTCGCTGCGTGGGGAAATCCTCGCCCGCAGTCACACGGACCCTGGCCAGACCCTGGAAGCCGAAAAAATGGGCTTCCACGATCAGATGATCGACGGCGCACCGTGGCGCAGTTTTACCCTGGCGCGAGGCGATCTGCGGATCACCACCGCGGATCGGCAAATTGAACGGGAAGCGTTGAACATGTCGATCCTGCTGGCCGCTTCGGTGCCGGTGGGTGTGGCGCTGCTGGGTTGCCTGTGCCTGTTGTGGCTGGGGATCGGCCAGGGACTGGCGCCGCTCAATCGCATGCGCGATGCCTTGATGCGTCGCAGCGCCGACTCCCTGGAACCTTTGCAGGTTCAGCCGTTACCCAGCGAACTGCAACCACTGCTCGATACGCAGAACCAGCTGTTCCAGCGCATCGGCAAGACCATCGAGCGCGAGCGCCGGCTGACCGGTGACGCGGCCCATGAATTGCGCAGCCCGCTGACCGCGATCAAGACCCATCTGCAGGTGGCGCGCATGACCGATGGCGCGGCTCGGGATCAGTCCCTGGCCCGGGCCGAGGAGGGCGCCGACCGTCTGCACCGCACGCTTGAACAATTGTTGTTGCTGGCCCGGGTCGAGGGCAGTTTGTCGTTTGACGACGGTGTGCAATGCAGCGCTGAGCAGGTGGCAAAACTGGCGATTCAGGACGCCGCCGGCGGTGATCGCCAGCGCATTAAATTGCAATTGCCCGCCAGGGTTTCCCAGGCGCCGGTACAAATGCCTGCGGTGCTGTCGATTGCCGCGCTGCGCAACTTGCTGGACAACGCCTTGCGCCATACGCCCGGCGAAGGTGAGGTTGAGCTCAGCCTGCAAACCAGCGGCAACCGTGTGCAGTTCGTGGTCCGCGATCATGGGCCGGGCATTGCCGAGGATGACGTGCAACACCTGACCCAGCGATTCTGGCGCAACGGTCAAAGTACCGGTTGCGGTCTCGGCCTGGCAATTGTCCAGGCCATCGTCCAGCGCTGTGGTTGTACGTTGCATTTCGACAGCCGCCCGGATGGGTTGCGGGTTGAATTGAGCATGCCGTTGCAACCGGTCTGACCAAACACCACAGGTCTTGTGTTGGCCGCATCAACCGGGCACGACACATTACCTGTGGGAGCTGGCTTGCCAGCGATGAGGTCGGCAGATTCAGCATCAATATCGCCTGCCAGGACGCCATCGCGGGCAAGTCGAATCGTCGCACCGCCGCTCCCGCGGGCGCTACATCAAATGTAACGTCTCTGCATTGGTCGTCCGGCTCTCGTACAACTATCGTTCCCTGACACTCAATGGATTGAGGTTACGGCGCCATGGACGAACCCATACATACCTGCAAGGCGACTCCGGCCGATGCCGGTATTATCAACCGCATCATCGAGCGCTCCATTCGGGTCGGTTGCGCCCTCGACCATCGTAATCAGCCGCAAGTCGTTGCGACCTGGACGCAAAATCAAACCCACGAAAACATCCAGCTTTGGCTCTCGGATCAACAGCTGTACCTCAACCTCGCCCTGCTGCACGACAAACCGGTGGGGGTGGCGATGGCGTCGAATCAGGGGCAGGTTGCGTTCTGCTATGTGATGCCGGAGTGGTTTCGTCGCGGGGTCGGCCAAGCGTTGGTGCGCGATCTCGAGGGCTGGCTGATCAATCAGGGGCTGCGCCAGTCGCGACTGAACAGCACGCGAACCGGCGAAGCCTTTTATCGGCGCCTGGGCTACCAGCCGCAGGCCGAACCTCTGACAGTGGCGGGTCTCCCCGTCATCCCTATGCACAAAGCCTTGTCGAAGGTCTAAATCCTTGAGTCCCTGATGCGTTTCCACAACAGGAAAACCTTATTGAGGGGTCGAGAGATGTCAGTCGCTACCAGTCTTATCGAAGATCAGCCGGCCCGGGTCGCCCCGACCGAGTCGCTTTATCAGTTCGCCGAATCGCCGTTACTGGCCCGTCAGAGCCAACAGGAATCCAACGCCCGCAGCTACCCGCGACGCATTCCACTGGCCCTCAAGCGCGCCAAGGGCATTCATGTCGAAGACGTCGAAGGTCGCACGTTCATCGACTGCCTGGCGGGCGCCGGTACCCTTGCGTTGGGGCATAACCATCCGGTGGTGATCGAAGCCATCCAGCAAGTGCTGACTGACGAGTTGCCTCTGCATACGCTTGACCTGACGACGCCGGTCAAGGACCGGTTCGTACAGGACCTGTTCGGCTTGTTGCCGCCAGCATTGGCCGCGCAAGCGAAGATCCAGTTCTGCGGTCCCACCGGCACCGATGCCGTAGAAGCGGCGCTGAAACTGGTGCGCACCGCCACCGGTCGCAGCACCGTTTTGTCGTTCCAGGGCGGTTACCACGGCATGAGCCAGGGCGCGTTGAGCCTGATGGGCAGTCTGGGGCCGAAAAAGCCGCTGGGCGCTTTGCTCGGCAATGGCGTGCAGTTCATGCCGTACCCTTACGATTACCGTTGCCCCTTTGGTTTGGGCGGCGCGCAAGGGGTCAAGGCCAACTTGAGTTATCTGGAAAACCTGTTGAACGACCCGGAAGCCGGCGTGCTATTGCCGGCGGCGGTGATCGTTGAAGTTGTGCAGGGCGAGGGCGGGGTGATCCCGGCCGATCTGGACTGGTTGCGTGGGTTGCGCCGGATTACCGAGAAGGCTGGCGTCGCGTTGATCGTCGACGAGATTCAGAGCGGTTTCGCCCGCACCGGCAAGATGTTCGCCTTCGAGCATGCGGGGATCATTCCGGACGTGGTGGTGATGTCCAAGGCCATCGGCGGCAGTCTGCCGTTGGCGGTGGTGGTGTATCGAGACTGGCTCGACACCTGGTTGCCGGGCGCCCATGCCGGGACGTTCCGTGGCAATCAGATGGCCATGGCTGCCGGTTCTGCGGTGATGCGTTACCTGGTTGAACACAAAGTGTGCGAACACGCCACCGCCATGGGCGAGCGCTTGAGCGAACACTTGCGCATCCTGCAGCGCGACTTCCCGCAACTGGGTGACATTCGCGGTCGTGGCTTGATGCTTGGCGTCGAACTGGTCGACCCGACGGGGGCGCTGGACGCGTTGGGGCATCCGCCTGCCTTTGCGCGTTTGGCGCCGCTGGTGCAGCGCGAATGCCTCAAGCGTGGCTTGATCCTGGAGCTGGGTGGCCGCCATGGCGCGGTGGTGCGTTTCCTGCCGCCGCTGGTGATTACCGCCGCGGAAATCGACCGTGTCGCCGAGATTTTCGGCCGGGCATTGGCCGCTGCAACCACCGGGCTTTAAATTTTCCGGGGGCCGGAACGTTCCTTCTACATCGCGGCTGCACGCAGCGTGCGGCCCACCCTACACTGACGGAGAAACAGCATGACTTCAGTATTCGACCGCGAGGACATCCTCTTTCAGGTCGTGGTCAACCACGAAGAGCAATACTCGATCTGGCCCGACTACAAAGCTGTGCCGCAAGGCTGGCGTACCGTGGGCAAGAGCGGGTTGAAAAAGGAGTGCCTGGCTTACATCGAGGAGACCTGGACTGACATGCGTCCGTTGAGCTTGCGGCGCAAGATGGATGAGCAGGGTGTGGCTCTCTGAGTGTTTTGCAAAAAAAGGAGCTCGCTGGACTGGTGACGGTTAGCGGGTTTTTTTGTTTTGGTGGTGTACATATCCGTTGCTTTGGTAACGGCGGCTTTTATGTTGTGAGGTGTACATATCCGTTGCTGCGGTAACGGCCACTTAGGGTTCCGCTCTTACAGCGGGTCACTTTGAAAAGCGCAAAGTAACCAAACGCTCTTGCCCCTTTCGTTCGGTGCCTCGCCTAGGCTCGGCATGCCCTCGCTCCGGTCCTGCTCCGTGGGCCCGCCGCCATCGGCCATCCATGGCCGGGGGCGGCTAACCCGGCATCCNTGTCGTTCGGTGCCTCGCCTAGGCTCGGCATGCCCTCGCTCCGGTCCTGCTCCGTGGGCCCGCCGCCATCGGCCATCCATGGCCGGGGGCGGCTAACCCGGCATCCATGCCGGGTTGCCCACTACGCAGAACCTCCACTCGGCCTCTCGATGGGGCAAGAAAATCAAAAGCCAAAGCCAAAGCCAAAGCAAGAGCGAGGCGGCCTACCGGCCGGCCTGACTCTGGGTGGGTGTGCGCTGTCGAGTCAAAGAAGTTTTGATGCTTTGCTTTGCTTTGCTTTGCTTTGCTTTGCTTTGCTTTGCTTTGCTTTGCTTTGCTTTGCTTTGCTTTGCTTTGCTTTGCTTTGCTTTGCTTTGCTTTGCTTTGCTTTGCTTTGCTTTGCTTTGCTTTGCTTTGCTTTGGCTTTGGCTTTTGATCTCCTGCCCCGTTTCCAGAGGCCGAACGCAGGTATTGCGTAGGGGGCACCTCGGCATGGATGCCGAGGTAGCCGCCCCCGGCCATGGATGGGCGATGGCGGCGGGCCCCCGGAGCAATGCCGGAGTGAGGGCATGCCGAGCCTTGGCGAGGCACCGAATGGTGGGGCAGAGCCCTTTGGTTACTTTGGGGCTTTTCCAAAGTGACCCGCTGTAAGAGCGGAACCATAAGCCGCCGTTACCGCAGCAACGGATATGTACACCTCACAACGTAAAAGCCGCTGTTACCGCAGCAACGGATATGTACACGAATCAAAAATGCGTAAATTGACACGAAGCCATCGCGCGCAGGCTCGCCGCCGTTACCGCAGCAACGGAAATGTACACGAATCAAAAATGCGTAAATTGACACCCACGGAACTCTTCAGTGGGGCATTAATCGCAAGTAAGACCGCGGCCCCTACGTGGGAGCCAGCCTGCTGGCGATGAACGATAACCCGGTAGAACTGCCGTCAGGCCCCACTCAACCCCTTGATCAGCAAATCCACATCGCCCTCCAACTCCGCCACCGGATCAGCCGCGTCGACACTCAACACCACCAACCGGCTCCCCGCTTCTGCAATCACCGCTTTCAGCGCATCCGAAGGCTGGCGATGATGCAACACCAGCGCCACGTCATTGTCCTTGAGCGTCGCCCCCAACGCCTTCAACGCCTCAGGCGTCCACTCGGCATCGGGCCTCGCATCAAGGCCGACAAGCTCAAGATTGAGACCACCGATCAGGTAGCCGAAGTGATCGCTCAGGCTCATCACACTGAGGTTGTCAGCGGCAGCCAGGCGCGCCTCGCTTTCAGCGCTGAGCTTGAGCAGGCGCTGTTTGAGTGTCGCCAGATTGGCTTCGATTGCCGGCTTGGCCTCGGGCGCCAGGCGCACCAGGTCCGCCGCCATCACGTCCGCCATGCGTCCCATGTTGTTGCTGGCCAGCCACGGCTGACTGTTCAAGCCATCGACCTTGTTGCCAGGTTGCACGGCGATGCCGGGCAGGGCGCCGTCCACCGGGCGGGCGGCGTCGACTTCGACGATACGGATGTTGCTGCGCCGTGAGATCGGATACAGCGGATCATCCGGCCACAACGAACGCAGGCCGATCACCGCGTCGGCGTCGGCCGCCAGTTTTGCCAGCGCCGGAGCGCCCCGGCCAGTGAAGTAGGCGGTCTGACGGCTGCCGGGCAGATTGTCCGGCGCTGCGCGTTGCAGACTGACGTCGGTACCTTTGAGCAGCGCTTCGCCCAAGCCATAAGTGATCGGCAAAGACGCGATCACGCGCAGCGGTTTGTTGTTGTCAGCGGCGAAAGAGGCGGTAGTCAGCCCGCACAGGGTGATCGCCAGGGTCAATTGGCGTAGAGAAAAAGTCATTTATCCAAGGTTCCCTTTCAGGCTGGGGACGACGCCGCGCGCGATGGCGGCCAGGGCGAAGGCGATACCGGCCACCAGAATGATCGCGGCACCAGAGGGGATCGGCAGGTCGAAGACGATCGGCGCGAGAATCCCGCACAGTGTGCTGATCGTGGCGATCAACACCGAACACCAGAAAAAGCCTTTCAACGATTGGCTGAGCAACCGTGCCGCTGCGGCCGGAATTACCAGCAGGGCACCGACCAGAATTGCGCCGATGACTTTCACCGCGGCGACGGTGATCAGCGTCACCAGAATCACGAACAGATAATCCAGCGACTTCACCGCTACACCGCGAACCGCCGCCAGTTGCGGATTGAAACTGGCGAGCATGATGCGGTTGTACAGCGGCAAAGCCAGGGCCATCACCAGCGAGCCGACGATGGCCAGCACCAGCAAGTCATTACCGTTGACTGTCAGCACCGAGCCGAACAGCACGTTTTCCAGAATGTGCACGTTGATCTTGCCCGCCAGAATCAGCAGCAGGCTCGCCCCCAGCGCCAGGGACACCGACAGGAACACGCCGATCAAGGTGTCCGGTGCCAGGCCGGTGCGGTTGCGCAGGTAGTTGAGCAGGATGCCGAACAGCAGACAGTAGCCGAACAGGCTGCCATAAGGGCCGGTGTAGGGTTCGCCGAGCAAGATGCCGATGGCCACGCCGGTTAGTGCGGCGTGGCCCACCGCTTCGGAGAAGAACGCGAAGCGCTTGACCACCACCAACGTGCCCAGACCGCCCAGTACCGGGCCGATCAGCAGGCCGGCGAGCAGCGCGTTGACCACAAATCCATAGGCCAGCGCCTCAGGCAGATAACCCGACGATGCCCAGCCCTGGACCATCAGGCGAAAAGCTTCGTAACTCATCAGGCAACGCTCCGCGGGTGGGTCGAAAACAGGCTCAGCAAACGGTCCGGCGTCAGCGCCTGTTTCGGTGTGGCGTCGAACAGTACCCGGCGATTGAGACCGGTAACGTGATCGGCCAGACGGCCCACGGCCTCCAGATCGTGCTCGATCCACAACACGGTGATCCCCGCCGCACGCCAGTCGCCGAGCAAACGCTCGAACACCTGGATACCGGCCTCATCGAGGGCTGACATCGGTTCGTCGAGCACCAGCAATTGCGGCGCCGGAATCAGCCCTTGCGCCAACAACACCCGCTGACGTTCGCCACCTGACAGCGCACCCATGCGCCGCTTGCGCTTGTCCTGCATGCCGACCCGCTCCAGCGCCTCGCCAATCGCCGCCGCGTAGTGCTTGCTCACACCGAGGAAGGCCGGGCGGCGCTGGCACATGGCAGCCATGAAATCGTCGACGGTCAGCGGCAGGCCGCGGTCGAACTCCAGGGCTTGCGGCACATAACCGATGGTCCCCAATTCGCCCGGCCATTGCAGACTCAGGCGACCCTGATGCGGCATCTGCCCGAGCAAGGTCTTGATCAACGAACTCTTGCCGCCTCCGTTGGGGCCGACCAGTGCATGCACGCTGCCGGGCCGAACCTGAAAGCTGACCTTGTCGAGGATCGTCGTGCGACCCAACGTCAGGCTGACCTCTGCGAAATCCAGCGTTGGCCCCACCCCCTGTAGGAGCGAGCCTGTCGAATCGTCGCACCGTCGCGATTGCGGTGTTTCAGTTGACAGTGATGCTGGCTGACCGGACGCCTTCGCGAGCAGGCTCGTTCCTACAGGGCTTTGCGTGTCGGCCAGGATGGTTTCCTTCGATGTCATTGGCCTGACTCCTGAATCGCCCGCACTACGGTGTTGAGGTTACCGGTCATTTCCTTTTCGTACTTGTCGGCGGTGTATTCGCCGTAGGAAATATGGGACAGCGGATACAACTTGACCCCGGATTCACGCTGAATGGTGTCGACATAGGACGACGGGAAATCCATCTCCGAGAAGATCACCTTCACGTCCAATTCACGCAGTTGGTCGATGGTTTTCTTCAACTGACTCGGGCTTGGTTCGATACCGTGGGCGGGTTCGACCACGGCGGTGACCTCCAGGCCGAATTCGCGCAGCAGATAGTCGTAGGCCGCGTGCACCGTGGCCACACGCAGTTCGGCGTTGGGAGCCTGGGTCAGTCTGGCCAGGGCATCGGCGCGCATCTTGCGCAGGCGTTTGCCGTAGGCGCGGGCGTTTTCGGTGTAGGTCTTGGCGTTAACCGGGTCGAGCTTGCCCAGCTCCCGGGCAATGTTGTTGACCTGGGCAATCGACGCGCTGATCGACAGGAAGGTGTGCGGGTTCACCACCTTGCCGGCACCGCGCGCAGCGACGCCGGTGGCGGCCAGTAGCGGTACGTTTTCGTTGGCTTCGATCACCGGCACCTTCGGCGTTTCGCTGGCGGCGATCATGCGGTCGGCAAAGTCGTCGTGGCCCACGCCATTGAGCACGATTACATCGAGGCCGCTGATGCGCTTGATGTCTTCGGCGCGAGGTTCGTAGGCATGGGGATTGAAACCGGCAGGAATCAGCGGCACCACTTCGGCCTTGTCGCCGACGATGTTGGCCACGTAGCTGTAATACGGATGCAGGGTGATGCCGATGCGCAGGCGCTTGGCCTCCTCGGCGCTGGCCAGGGGTGTCAGCAGGCAGGCCAGCAGGCCGACCAGTGTCAGGCGCAGAATCGAGCGTAGCGATGAAATAGGCATGGGAAAGCGGTCTTCTCTCGGGTGAAAGCGAGGGTTCAGTGCCGGTGCTGGCGGGTCACGCCGGCATCGAATTGCGCGACGATCTGCTGCCAGCCGGCGCTTTCGAGCGCGGCATCGCTGAGGTCGGCAGGGGGCTTGAGGTCGGTGGCACGGTTGAGCCAGATGTCCGGCGCGTCATCCTCGGCGGTCAGGCGCATCAGAAACGAGCCGGCCACGCTGGCAGCCTGGCTCTGGCCGAAGTAAGCCCTGGCATCGAGCAATTGCCAGGCATGGCCGCCGCGACTGACCGAACTGGCGTCTTGGGCAAACGGCGCGAAGCCCTCAGCGGCAAGGGTTTCAGGTGCCGGCAGGGTGTGTTGTTCCTGGCGCAGCAAGTGAATTTCGTCCAGCGTCACCCGCAGATCGGCGTAGATGCCTTGTTCTGAAGCGCTGAGGTCGCGTCGGGCATCCAGCTGATGGCTGTTGACGCTGCTCGCTTCCTGCGACTCACCACGCCAGGCGACCACCGACCCGGCTACTGCCAGAATGATCAGGCACAGCAGCAATACGTAGAGCGTTTCATGACCGGCACCGGCCGGGCGGACGACTTGCGTGGTTGGCGGACTCATGCTCATGTCCCGGGCGCCTCGATGTCCGCTTGGTCGATTTCGACCACGTGGCCGGGGCCTGCGTCGAACAGCACATAAAACTCGGCGCCGGGCTTCTTGAAGGTCAGGGTCGAATCGGCCCCGAGCTTGCCTGGAACCAGAATGGTTTCGTCATAGCCGATCACGTCGAGGGTCACGCCGGGTGCGCCGCTGCCGTCGGAGAAACCGCCGGTGCACTTGATCTGCTCGGCGTCGATGGCCTTGCATTCGCACATCGGGTTGTGGGCCAGGGCGCTGGCGCTGAAACCGGCGCAAAACAATACAAGCGCAGCGCTGAAAGGACGGATAACGTTGATCATGGTTTGCCTCCTTGAATGCTCAACCAGGCGATGGTGGCGGGCGATGCCTGGCTCAGAGGAATGGATGCCTGATGCATGGAGCCGTCCCAGCCTTCCATGGTGATCCACAGTTCGGCGTCGGCTTTGGTTTTTTCCGGGATCGGCAACATGGCGCCCATGCGGTACGGCGTGCCGAAGAAAATCACTCCGGCGGCGCGCAGGCTGCGGGGTTTGCCGATGCGCAGGTAAGTGGCCTTGACCTGCTCGCGGCAGCTGGCGCATAGCGCGGCATTGAAGCTTTTCATATGGCCGGCCGGGCCATCGGGCCGTGGTGCTTCATTGCGCAACTCAGCCAGACGTACGCTCCACGGGCCGACCTGAACTTCACCGATTTCTCGCTCGCCAAGCCCGGTGTCACCGCGAAACAGTGCGGCGTCGGCGAAGTACTTGGGCATGAAGCCCAGCGGCACCAGCAATAGCAGAACGTTGATGTGGAAACGCCATTTGTGCCAAAAGCGGCTCAGTGCCGAGCCCGGTTTTTCCGCGGCGAACAGGCTCATTGGCTGACCTCCGTGCTTTCACGGCTGGTCACCGGGATACTTTCGTTACGCGGGCGTTTGTGGCTGCGCTTGAGGGCATTGGCGGTAGCCAGGGCGGTGCGTTTGGTCCAGATCAACAGACCGCTGAGCACCATCATGCTCAGCAGCAGGCCAAAGAAGAACCAGATCAGCTTGATCCACAATCCACCGAAATCACCGGTGTGCAGTGGACGCATGGACTCGGTCACGAATTCCAGGCCCGAGCGGTCCGACAGCAGGCGCGTGGCAGCCACCTCGCCGCTGTACGGGTTGATATCGGCGGTCTGGAACATCAGCGGATACCAACTGCGACCACCCACCGACAGGTAGCTGTAGGCGTTGGCCGGCATGCTGACAAAACTTTCGTCCAGGCCGGGAATGCGCGCCTTGGCTTCACGAATCGCGGCCTCCAGGCTGATCATCGGCGCCGCCGAACCATCCGCGGTGAGCGGCACGTTCTCACGCGGCACCACAGCCGCCACCGGAGCGGTGGAGATGGAAATCTGGTTGTCGAACATGAACGCTTCGATCAGGAACCAGGTACTGGTGACGGAAATCACCGCAATGAACCAGATCGACCAGATGCCGCTGAGCCGGTGAAAATCACCCCAGAAAATCCGCGCGCCGTGGCGAATGCGCAGGGTCGGGCGCAAGAAACCTTTCCAAAAGCGCTTGTACACCACCAGCCCGGTGATCAACGAAGCCAGCAACGGCAGGCTGAGGAACGACACCAGATACCAGCCCCAGCTATAGCCATTGGTGAACGGCACCAGCCACCAGCCATGCAGCGCACGGGTAAACGCCTTGAAGTTGAATTGCGGAGCAGGGCCTTGAATGGCGCCGGTGTAGGGGTTGACGTAGACCGTCAGTGAACGCCCGTCGGGATAATTGACGCTGACGTCGAGGGCAAAGTGCGACTCGTCGGGACGACTGATGCTATCGATGATGATATCGGGCTCGGCCTTTTTGATCGCGCTGACGATCTGGTCGTAATTGAGCCGCGGCGCATCGTCCGACGGTTGGCTGGCGCGCATTTGCGGGTTGGCCAGCCAGACGATTTCCTGGCTGACCACGGCCAGTGTGCCGGTCACGCAGACGATCAGGACAAAAAACCAGATCGGCAGCGCCAGCCAGCTATGGACCAGGAACCAGAGTTTTGAACGGGATTTCTTCGACATGATGAGGGTGTCTTATATCGATGAAAGGCCTCTGCTACGGGCTTCGCAGCGATGAGGTCCATGAAAGGCCCGGCCGTGGCTTTTGCCTGGGCGACAGGACTGCATCTATATAGGACGGATGAGCACCCAAAATCCCGAAGGGTGATATGAAAGAAAATGTTTCGCGTTGTCTTTCTTCTTCGTTCCCCGTAGGAGCCGGCTTGCTGGCGATGAATACCCCGCGTTCAACCAGACATCACGCGTAATCGTCAACGACCCTCGCCAGCAAGCCGGCTCCTACAGGTATCCCGGCGCTCACGCATGATGTGCACGCCATCAATCCCTGTGGGAGCGGGCTTGCCCGCGATGAGGCCTGTTCAGGCACCGAAGCTTTCAGCCCTGCTGAAACATCTCCTTGGCCCGCTGCTCAATCTGCTCTTGAGTCAGGTCCTCTTTACGGGTAGCCAAAAACCAGAGATGCCCATAGGGATCCTTCAAGGTACCGGTACGGTCGCCGTAAAACTGATCCTTGACCTCGGACACCACGGTGCCACCCGCGTCGATCGCCTGTTTGTAGGACTTGTCCACATCGGTTACATACACATGCAGGCCCACCGACGGTGAGTTGTCCGGATTGCTCAACGGCCCTTGATCGCATGGCGTGCCGAGCATGATCGGGCAGTCGCCGATACGCAGCTCGGCGTGTCCGATACCGCCGTCCGGCATCGACAGGCGCATGACTTCGATGGCACCGAAGGCTTTCTTGTAGAAGTCGATGGCTTCAGCGGCTTTGGCAATGCCCAGGTACGGCGTGATGCTGTGATAGCCCTCGGGAATAGGTTTAACGCTCATGATGGTTCTCCCTGTTCTTGTTGTGAATTCGCTGCTTTCTAGCAGGACCATCAAGTGTAGGAGCTGCCGAAGACTGCGATCCTTAGATTTGATCTTCAGCAGGTTTCAAGTTCACCCATTACATCAGGCTGCCGACAGGCGTAGCGCATCAATGCCACTGTTCAGCACTTGGCCTGGTATTTGTCCTGCAAGAACGGCGAGGATCAAGCCGTAGGTTGGGTGAGCAATACATTATTGGCGAACATTTCGCCGAACGGCCCTGCCAGGATGGTGAGGCCGCGCCCGGCGAGACTGGCGAAGGGTTCGGGCAACAGTGTTATAAACGCGGTCTGTTATTCCTAAAAAGTCATAAAAAAGCACGTATAGAACTGTTACGACTATATAGCTCGAATCAGTCAAGCATCAGGAAAACTCGATAGCGACTATCGAGACGGTTGATTTCTGCTCATCCAATGGCGCGAGTAGCCTGTGTTCATTGCCCCGAACCCAGATGACAGGACGCCGAACATGAAAACTTTCATCGCCACTTTCTTGCTGCTTGCGATCTCCGTACTTGCCGGATGTGCCAGCCATGTCTCCCCGGAACTGCGGCCCTACACCGCCGAAGAAACCCGGCAATTGGCTCTGGAAGCGTTGAATCGTCGCGGCTTGTCTTTCGATGAATACCACGCGAAAAAAGCGGAACTGCTCGGGCAGCCGCAAAAGACTTTTGGGTTCGACAGAAAGGGCGAGATGAACGCCGAACGAGCTGTACAGCTGCACGGTCGTCAGAGCTGAGCAAAAACTGTACGGGTTCAACTTTCTCCCAACTGTCCATGGGTTTCACCGAGGGTGTGCGATAGGGTCTATACCTGACCGACCCTGATGGACTGCACCCCCATGACGCTCTCGCTTGATCTGCTGCTGGGCTTTGCCCTGTTTGCTCTTGTGACCTCGATTACGCCCGGCCCGAACAACACCATGTTGTTGGCATCCGGCGTGAATTTCGGATTTAACCGCACGATCCCCCACATGCTCGGCATCACATGCGGCTTCTTCGTGTTGGTAGTGGCGGTGGGTTTCGGGTTGGGCGCGGTGTTCCAGACTTATCCCTTGCTCTACACCGTATTGCGCTACGTCGGCGCGGCGTATTTGTTGTACCTGGCGTGGAAAATCGCGCACTCGGGGCCGGTCTCGGACAGTGCGAAGGGCGAGGCGAAACCGATCAGCTACCTCGGTGCCGCCGCTTTCCAATGGGTCAACCCCAAGGCCTGGATCATGGCGATCGGTGCAATCAGCACCTACACGCCAATGCAGGGTTATTTCACCAATGTGATTGTGATTGCGGCGGTTTTCGCCCTGATCAACTTGCCCAGCGTCGGTGTCTGGGCGGCATGCGGCACGCTGCTGCGCAACGTTTTGAAGGATCGCCGCTGGCTGCGCCTGTTCAACTGGAGCATGGCTGCATTGCTGGTGGCGTCGCTGTATCCGATCCTGCTCGAAAGCTTCAACTGACGCATTGCTTCAACCGATTGCCCGATGCCTGTTAAGCTCACTTTTCAGGAGCGTTCCTACGCACTTTTAAATGAAGTTGTACTTCTTTAACGGCATCCGATCAGGTATTGGTAACGTTCTGAAAACCGCACGCAGCTCACAAGGCTGCGTTTTGCCGTTTGCAGTCACGAGCCTCCTGATCCCGGAACACGCTCTGCGAGTCTTTTATGAATAAACGTCCGCTGTATTTCGACTACGCCGCCACCACGCCGGTGGATGAGCGTGTCATCAAGGTCATGGTCGAGTGTCTGGGCTTCAACGGCAACTTTGGCAACCCCGCGTCCAGCTCCCACGCTTTCGGTCAACAGGCCCGGCAATCGGTCGAGCAAGCGCGGCGCCAGGTCGCCGAGCTGGTAGGCGCCGAGGCTGAGCAAATCGTCTGGACCTCCGGTGCCACCGAATCCAATAACCTGGCCCTCAAGGGCGTGGCCCAGGCGCGCGGTGTCGCCGGCGGTCACATCATCACCAGTCAGATCGAACACAAGGCAATCCTCGACACTGCCCGTCAGCTGCAGGAGTGCGGCGTCGAAGTGACCTACCTGGTGCCGGACGCCGATGGTCTGATCACCGCGCAAGCGGTCAGCGAGGCCATGCGTGAAGACACCTTTCTGGTGTCGTTGATGTTGGTCAACAACGAGCTGGGCACTGTCAACGACATCCCGGCCATCGGCCAGGTAGTGCGCGAGCGCGGTGCGCTGTTGCATGTCGACGCGGCGCAGGGCGCGGGCAAGGTCAGGATCGATCTGGCCGAGTGGCCGGTAGACTTGATGTCGTTTTCGGCGCACAAGCTCTACGGCCCCAAAGGCATCGGTGCGTTGTACGTCGGCCCGCGGGCGCGCTCGCGTTTGCTGGCCCAGATCCATGGCGGCGGGCACGAAGGTGGCCTGCGCTCCGGCACCCTGGCAACCCACCAGATTGCCGCCATGGGGGCGGCCTTTGCCTTGGCTGCGGCTGCTTTCGACGAAGAAAAAGCCGTGATCGCGGGTCTGCGCGAGCGCTTGCTCGATCAGCTGCTGAGCATGCCCGGCGTGCGACTCAATGGCAGCCCGACCCAACGCATTCCGCACACCTTGAGCCTGACCTTCGGTGAAGGCGAGTTCAACTCAACGGCATTGCTCGCGTCGATCGCTTTTTCCGCGACCTCGGCCTGTAATTCCGCGAGCAATGCGCCGTCCCACGTGCTGCTGGCGCTGGGGCATGACGCCCGTTCGGCGAGTCGCACCATTCGCTTGAGCCTCGGACGTTTCACCACCGAGCAGGATATCGATCAAGCCGTACAACTGATTAAAACGGCCTGCGCCAGTGCCCCGGCATTCTGGCAGTAAGGCGAAAAGCGCCGGCATTGATCGGCACTGAACAATAATGATGAGTGGTTAGCAGGAGTCATGATGAATACGCAGTTTTCGATTACAGGATCAGTGCCTCAGCGACTGGCGCATACCCGCGAGCTGATGAGCCGGGAGGGCATTTACGCCTTGCTGGTGCCGTCGGCAGATCCGCACCTGTCCGAATATCTGCCGGGTTACTGGCAAGGGCGGCAATGGTTGTCGGGTTTCCATGGCTCGGTCGGCACGCTGATCGTCACTGCGGACTTTGCCGGAGTCTGGGCCGACAGCCGTTATTGGGAACAGGCAACGAAGGAACTCAAGGGCAGCGGCATCGAACTGGTCAAGCTGCAACCGGGTCAGCCAAGCCCCCTGGACTGGCTCGCCGAGCAAACCCCGAAAGGCGGCGTGGTGGCGGTCGATGGTGCGGTAATGGCCGTGGCCTCGGCGCGTACCTTGGGTGGCAAACTCGAAGAACGCGGTGCACGCCTGCGCACCGACATCGATCTGTTGAGTGAAGTCTGGAGCGATCGCCCGACGCTGCCGAACGCGCCGATCTATCAACACTTGCCTCCGCAGGCGACAGTCAGCCGTGGCGAAAAACTCGCCAGGCTGCGTGAAACCCTGCAGGCACGTGGCGCTGACTGGCATTTCATCGCCACCCTCGATGACATCGCCTGGCTGTTCAACCTGCGCGGCGGCGATGTCTCGTTCAACCCGGTTTTCGTATCTTTTGCCTTGATCAGCCAGCAGCAGGCGACCCTGTTTGTGGCGCTGAGCAAGGTCGACGCCGAGCTGCGCACGGTCCTTGAACAGGACGGCGTGACCCTGCGTGATTACAGTGAAGTGGCCGACGCCTTGCGCGCGGTGCCGAACGGCGCAAGCCTGCTGGTCGATCCGGCTCGCGTAACCGCAGGTTTGCTGGATAACCTGAACGATGGCGTCAAACTGGTCGAGGGCTTGAACCCGACGACCCTGGCCAAGTCGCAGAAAAGCCTGGCCGATGCTGAACACATTCGGCGGGCCATGGAACAGGACGGCGCGGCACTGTGCGAATTCTTCACCTGGCTGGACTCGGCACTGGGCCGCGAACGCATTACTGAACTGACCATTGACGAAAAACTCACCGCTGCCCGTGAACGTCGTCCGGATTACGTGTCGCTGAGCTTCAATACCATTGCCGCATTCAACGCCAACGGCGCCATGCCGCATTACCACGCCACCGAAGAAGAGCACGCAGTGATCGAAGGTGACGGTCTGCTGTTGATCGATTCCGGCGGTCAATACCTCGGCGGCACCACCGACATCACCCGGATGGTGGCGGTGGGAACGCCGACTGACGAGCAGAAGCGCGATTGCACCCGAGTGCTCAAGGGCGTGATTGCCTTGTCCCGCGCGCAGTTCCCGAAAGGCATTCTGTCGCCACTGCTGGACGCCATCGCCCGGGCGCCGATCTGGGCCGAAAATGTCGATTACGGGCACGGCACCGGCCATGGTGTCGGTTACTTCCTCAATGTTCACGAAGGCCCGCAAGTCATTGCCTACCAGGCCGCGCCGGCGCCGCAAACCGCGATGCTGCCGGGCATGATCACCTCCATCGAGCCGGGTACGTATCGTCCTGGTCGTTGGGGCGTGCGCATCGAAAACCTGGCGATGAACCGCGAAGCAGGCAGCAGCGAATTCGGCGAGTTCCTGAAGTTCGAAACCCTGACCCTGTGCCCGATCGACACCCGTTGCCTCGAAACCTCGTTGCTCAACGAAGAGGAAAAACAATGGTTCAACGCTTACCACGCGCAAGTGCGGGAGCGTTTGAGCCCGTTGCTCGACGGCGCCGCCCTTGAGTGGCTGAACACACGCACTGCGGCTATTTGATTGCTTGCAGCTCGGGCGCTGCCTCCAGCGCCTGGCTCATGTAGTCGACAAAGGCTTTGACCCTGGCGGATTGGCGACGATTCGCCGGGGACACGGCATGTATCGGCAGTGACTGCGCACTGTAATCCTGCAAAATCGCGGTCACTTTCCCTGCTTTCAAATCCTCGCTGAACAGCCACACTGGCGACAATGCAATCCCCAATCCCCCCAGCACCATTTCGCGAATGGCTTCGGAATTGTTGCTCTGCGCATTGCCTTTGATCCGCACTTCATGACGACCAGTACCATGGTCGTAAACCCACAGGTTTTGACTGGTCAGCAGATTGAACTGCAGGCAGTTGTGCTCGCGCAGATCCTCCGGCGTTTGCGGTTCGCCGTGTTGTGCCAGGTACTGCGGCGTCGCGACGGTTAGCCGGTGAGTGGTGCCGATCTGCCGTGCAATCAGGCCGCTGTCGTTCAACGCACCGATCCTGAACGTGACATCCAGGCCTTCGCTGACCAGATCCTGGTTTTGATCGCTCAGTTGCAGGTCAATCTGAATCCCGGGATAACGCGCGAGAAACGCGGGCAGGCGCGGCGCGATCTGCAGGCGCCCGAAACTGACGGAAGAACCGATTCTCAAAGGGCCGGCGATGGTCTCCCGCCCAGATTGGAAACTGTGTTCGGCAGCGTCCACGGCAGCCAGTATTTGCCGACATTGATCGTAGTAACGCTGACCTTCGTCAGTCAGCGATAACTTGCGGGTACTGCGAGCGATCAGTTTTCCGCCCAGTTCGCTTTCCAGCGCGCGTAGCACTTTACTGATGGTTGGCTGACTGGTCTGCATCTCTCGAGCGACGGCGGAAAAGCTCCCGCGTTCGACCACTCGGACGAAGATCGCCATTGCGTTTAATTTATCCACGAGACGCCTCATTAATGCTTTAACGGCATACGAACTATAGCGATCTGGCGTCTTATCGGCATGAGTTGGAAGGTTGAAGATCGTTCCTACAACCACCTCTGACGGGAGTATGCGAAATGACTGACTCAATGCAAATGCGTGCACTGATTGTTGAATCGGCTAATGCGCCGCTACGCTTGGTGTCCATTCCCAAGCCAGTTCCAGGTGTGGGGCAGGTCCTGGTACGGGTCGCGGCCAGCGGGGTGAATCCATTGGACGGCAAAATTCGTGCGGGCCAGGCCGCTCATGCGCGGCAACCGTTGCCGGCCGTGTTGGGCATGGATCTGGCGGGTACCGTTGAAGCGTTGGGGGAGGGCGTAAACGGCTGGGTGCCGGGTGATGAGGTCTATGCCATGGCAACGGGGATTGGCGGCGTTCAGGGTTCGCTGGCCGAGTACGCGGTGGTCGATGCACGGCTATTGGCGCGTAAACCGGGCAATCTGAACATGCGCGAAGCGGCCGGGTTGCCGCTGGTGTTGATTACAGCGTGGGAAGGATTGGTCGACCGGGCGCAGGTGCGGGCAGGGCAAAAAGTGTTGATTCACGGTGGGGCAGGGGGTGTCGGTCATGTCGCGGTGCAGATCGCCCGTGCATTGGGGGCCGAAGTTTTTGCCACGGGCTCTGCGCGACATCGGGAAACTATCGAGGGCCTGGGCGCAACGTTCATCGATTACCGCCAGTCTTCAGTCGAAGAGTACGTGGCGCAATACACAGCCGGGCAGGGCTTCGATATCGTTTACGACACGGTGGGCGGTGAAACCCTGGACCTCTCTTTCAAGGCTGCGCGGGTGTATCACGGACATGTCCTCAGTTGCCTTGGGTGGGGACAGCACAGCCTCGCGCCGCTCTCGTTTCGTGGGGCGACCTATTCAGGTGTGTTCACTTTGCTGCCATTGCTGACGGGCGAGGGGCGTGAGCATCACGGCGAGATACTTCGGCAAGCGGCAGGTTTGATCGAGGCAGGCAAGCTCAAGCCCATACTCGATCCGCGCCGATTCAACCTGCAAAACGCCGAGACCGCCCATGAGCTGCTGCAATCGGGAGCAGCGCAGGGACGGTTGGTTATCGAGATCTAGTTCAGGGCTTCAAGAACGAAGTCCAATCGATCCTGGCCGAAGAACAGCTGATCATCGACAAACATGCTCGGCGCACCAAATACACCGCGCTGTACTGCTTTTTCGGTATTGACCTTCAATGCGGCTTTGATCTCTTCCTCGGCGGTCAGAGCCAGCACTTCGTCGGGATCGAAGCCGCTTTGAGTCAATACTGCGGCGACCGTTGCCGGTTCATCGAGGCTGCGACCATCAACCCAGAGCGCTTTGAACAGACAATCGACGAATGCCAAAAAACGCTGCGGATGGCGCAACTGCATGCCAGTGACGGCACGCATCAGCATGAGGGTGTTGATCGGGAAATGCGGGTTGAACTTCAACGGCACGCCATATCGTCTGGCATAGCGGTCAAGGTCCTGAAACATATATTTCCCCTTGGCCGGAATAGTCGCCGGGGAGGCATTGCCGGTGGCTTTGAAAACGCCACCAAGCAGAATCGGAACGTAGATGAGTTGGCTGTCGGTTTGTTCACAGATCTTGGGCAACTGGGTGTACGCCAGGTAGGTGGCGGGGCTGCCCAGGTCGAAGTAAAACTCCACGGTTTTGCTCATGGTCGTTGCGCTCTGATTGTTGTTGTAGGGGGGGAAGGCTTACCAGCGTTCGCTCCATGGGCGCAGGTCCAGCTCGAAGGTCCAGGCGTCGCGAGGCTGGCTGTGCAGGTACCAATAGTTCTCGGCAATATGCTCGGGGTTGAGAATGCCGTCCTGGTCTTTGGTTGCGTACTTTTCGGGAAAGCTGTCGCGGATGAAATCGGTATCGATCGCACCATCAACGATGACATGGGCGACGTGAATGTTCATCGGCCCCAGTTCACGGGCCATGCTTTGCGCCAAGGCACGAATGCCGTGCTTCGCTCCGGCAAACGCGGCAAACCCGGCGGCGCCGCGCATGCCGGCGGTGGCGCCGGTGAACAGGATCGTTCCCCGTTGTCGCTTGGCCATGCGAATGGCTACCTCGCGGGCATTGAGAAATCCCGAAAAACAGGCCATTTCCCAGATCTTGAAATACTTGCGGGCGGTTTCTTCCAGAATGCTGCAAGGCACGTTTGCGCCGATATTGAAGACAAACGCTTCGATGGGGCCAATGTCGTTTTCAATCTGCTCGATCAATGCCACCACTTCTTCTTCCTTGCGTGCATCGCAGGCAAAGCCGTGAGCCAGTCCTCCGTCCTCCAGAATCGAATCAACCAGCGGCTGGAGTTTGTCTGCGCTGCGACGGGTGACACAGGCTGTGAATCCTTCCTTGGCAAAACGCTTGGCAATAGCGCCCCCGGTGGCATCGCCAGCACCAACAACCAGTACGACCTTCTTGTTATTCATGGCTAGAGCCCTTTGGTAAACGATCGTTAACTAAACGAACGTTATGCTACGATTCGACAGGCGTCAAGACGATCAACTCTGAGGGAAAGGCCATGCGTTACTCAGCTAATCACAAGCTGCAAACCAGGGAAAAACTACTGCAGAGCAGTGCGGTATCGGCCAAGAGATCCGGTTTTTCGACGGTGGGCGTGGATGGCTTGATGAAGGCGATCGGCTTGAGTGGCGGGGCTTTCTACAGCCACTTCTCCTCAAAGGACGAGTTGTTTGCTTCAGTTGTCGAACGTGAACTGAGGCAAAGTCTGGAGCGATTGGGAGCGGAGCAGGATCGTGACAAGCTCGAGCGTTGCTTGAAGCAGTACCTGAGCATGTCCCACGTCGAACATCCGGAAACGGGCTGTGCACTGCCGGCATTGGGTGCGGAGATAGCCCGTTCCGACGTGACGATTCGCCAGGAGGCTGAGCACTGGATTTGTCGGTTGCAGGAGAGCTGGGCGCAGGTGCTGGAGAGCGACAGCCTGGCTTGGGCCATCCTGTCGCAATGTATCGGGGCGTTGGTGGTGGCGAGGATGCTCGCCACTACGGAGCTTCAGCATACCGTGTTGAAGTCCAGTTACGATGAAATCGGACGGCAAATGGCGAGTCCGAGAACCTGACAACTCGCAATCTATTTGCAGATGACGATCATGCTGCGACTGGTATAACCGGCAGGATTGAGGCCAAACGGATAGTCACCGGGCTCTTCAACCGCATCGCCTGACTTGGCGATGACCTTGTACCCTTTCGGTGCGCACGAGTTGGTGGCACTGGCGTAGCACTGATCCCAAGAGGACGACAGCCCTGAACAGTTGATGTGCAGCCCTTTCCTGCCATGTTTGACCTGGGTCTTCGATGTCGCTGAGCAGCCCGCAATCGCGAGTACGGCGATCAAAATCAAAATTCGTTTCATTGCTGTCCTTGTTGCTGTCCCGGATCTCGCGCCCGGTCTGGCAGTATTCGCTTTCGCATGAAGCGTGTTGATATCCCTTTCTTCAAAAGTCCATGGCTGACATTGGGTTGCGGGGCTAAACATGGCCTAAATGAGCGGCAAATACCAGAGGCTCGTCAAATCTTGCATCAATCGGCAGCAATGGCAGGCTTGGCGGAGCTGCCCATGGTCATGGTTGCACCAACGGATGCCAGGATGATGCACAAGATAGCCATCCACTGTGACAAAGACAGGTACTCATTGAGGAACAACAGACCTGACAGCGCGCCAAATGCCGGTTCGATGCTCATTAATGTGCCAAATGTTCTGGCGGGCATACGTGTGAGAGCGACCATCTCCAGGGTATAGGGGAGGGCAGTGGACAGAATGGCGACACCGATGGCAATTGGAATCAGTGACGGGGTCAGCAGCGCGGCGCCGGCGTGAACTATGCCTATCGGTGCTACGAACAGGGCGGCAATCATCACCCCTAACGCAGCAGTCTGTACGCCATTGTCGGCTCCGGCTTTTTGCCCGAACAGAATGTACAGTGCCCAGCAAACACCAGCGCCCAGTGCGTAACCGGCACCTACCAGGTCGATACCCGCAGTTGTCGCGCCGGTCGGTATCAGCAATAGCAAGCCAACCGCTGCAAGAGCAATCCACAGGAAATCGATGGCACGGCGTGAAGCATAAATGGCCACGGCCAATGGGCCGGTGAACTCAAGGGCCACGGCGATACCCAGGGGTACTGTGCGCAGTGACATATAGAAGAGGAAGTTCATGCCGCCCAGTGCCATGCCATAGACGATGACAGTGCGCAGGGATTTGGCGCTGAGCTTCGCACGCCATGGGCGCAGGAGCAGCAGCATGATCACGCTGGCAAATATCAAGCGCAAAGTGGTGGTCCCCTGGGCGCCAATAACTGGGAACATGCTTTTCGCCAGGGAAGCTCCGGATTGGATCGATGCCATGGCTATTAAAAGCAGGCCGACCGAGAACAGGGTCGAGGCAAGACTGCGAGGCTGGTCATTCATTGAAAGGCATCGTCCAAAGTAGGGTGAAGCTGGAGCGTAATTGTTGTGTTGGGCAATATACTGCGCATTCCTTGATGGCGCGTCTATATATAAGCAGTGAATTTGCTCATCCTGATAGAAAAACCAAATCAACGCTTGACGGCAGATCTCAGGTGTCTATAATTCGCCCCACTTCCGGCGCAGTCGAAACGGAAAACTCCTTGGTAAACAATGAGTTACGCAGTTTTGGTCATCGAAGCCAGAAGGAAGTTGAAAAAGAGGTGTTGACAGCAGCGTGTAACGCTGTAGAATTCGCCTCCCGCTGACGAGAGATCGACAGCGCAAGTGGTTGAAGTTGTTAAGGATTCCTTGAAAACTTCTGAAAATAATCACTTGACAGCAAATGAGGCTGCTGTAGAATGCGCGCCTCGGTTGAGCAAAGCGCTTAACCAACCGCTCTTTAACAACTGAATCAAGCAATTCGTGTGG
>NZ_LMGK01000024.1 GCF_001427125.1 Pseudomonas sp. Root562 | reverse complement strand
CGGAACACGTCGGCAATCGCCGGGATCTCGTCGTTCAGCGCGGCGCTGTAGGGTTTGCCGCAGTTGTCCGATTCCAGTTTGGCCAGCTCTTCGCCATGGGCCTCGATGGCATCGGCGAGTTTGAGCAGCAGCAGCGAACGCTCTTTCGGCGGGGTTTGCGACCAGCTGTCGAACGCGGCATCGGCGGCACGCACGGCGGCATCGACCTGGGCTTCACTGGCTTCGTTGATTTCCACCAGCACGCGGCCCAGCGCCGGGTTGAATACGGGTTGGGCGGGGCCTTCGCCGGTGATGAGTTGGCCGTTGATCAAGAGTTGGGTTTGCATGGCATTGTCCTCTTCAAAATTATTTTTTTTGTCCGTAGAAACCGGTCCCTGTGGGAGCTGGCGAGTCGGGTCGCCGCATCGCAGCGATAGCGGTGGATCAGCCAACATCTTTGTTGAACCTTCCGGCCCCATCGCTGGCAAGCCAGCTCCCACAGGAATTCGGTTCCCACATTGGGAATCGGGTTGTCAGTTACTTCCCGCCACTCCCCGCCACGCTCTCACCACCGCGCGTCAGGTAATAAGCGCCGAGAATCGGCAGCATGGTCACGATCATCACCAGCATCGCCACGACGTTGGTCACCGGTACGTCCCGTGGGCGGCTGAGCTGGTTGAGCAGCCACAGAGGCAAGGTGCGTTCATGGCCGGCGGTGAAGGTGGTGACGATGATTTCGTCGAACGACAACGCAAACGCCAACATACCACCGGCCAGCAACGCCGAGCCCAGGTTGGGCAGGATGATGTAGCGGAAGGTCTGCCAGCCGTCGGCGCCGAGGTCCATCGAGGCCTCGATCAAACTGTGCGAAGTGCGGCGCAAGCGGGCGATGACGTTGTTGTAGACGATCACCACACAGAACGTCGCGTGACCGACGATGATGGTGAACATCCCGGGCTCGATGCCCAGCGTCTTGAAGGTCGCCAGCAAGGCGATGCCGGTGATGATCCCCGGCAGGGCAATCGGCAGGATCAGCATCAGCGAAATGCCTTGTTTGCCGAAGAAATCCCGGCGATACAACGCCGCCGACGCCAGCGTGCCGAGGACCATGGCAATCGCCGTGGCGATGGCCGCGATTTGCAGCGACAGCTTGATCGCTTCCAGTACATCGGGCCGCGAAAACGCCACGCCGATCCACTTCAGGGTAAAGCCCTTGGGTGGAAAGCTGAACGCCGCGTCTTCGGTGTTGAAGGCGTACAGGAAGATGATCAGGATCGGGAAGTGCAGGAACACCAACCCACCCCAGGCGGCAATGCGCAGGCCTAATGAGGCTTTTTCAGAGTGCATCGAAGGCCCCCAGACGTTTGACGATGGACAGGTAAATGGCGATCAGCACGATCGGCACCAACGTGAACGCAGCGGCCATCGGCATGTTGCCGATCGCACCTTGCTGGGCGTAGACCATGCTGCCGACAAAATAGCCCGGTGGGCCAACCAGTTGCGGCACGATGAAATCGCCCAGGGTCAGGGAAAACGTGAAGATCGAACCGGCGGCAATCCCCGGAATCGACAGCGGCAGAATCACTTGCATGAAGGTCTGGCGCGGCTTGGCGCCGAGGTCGGCGGAGGCTTGCAGCAATGACGGCGGCAGGCGTTCCAGCGAGGCCTGGATCGGCAGGATCATGAACGGCAGCCAGATGTAGACGAACACCATGAAGCGTCCCAGGTGCGAGGTCGACAAGGTGCTGCCGCCAACACCCGGAATGCCCAGCACGAACTGCAAGACCGGCTCCAGTCCCAGATGCTGCACAAACCACTGCGCCACGCCGCCCTTGGCCAACAGCAGGGTCCAGGCATAGGCCTTGACGATGTAGCTGGCCCACATCGGCATCATCACCGCGATGTAGAAAAACGCCTTGGTCTTGCCGGTGGTGTAGCGCGCCATGTAGTAGGCAATCGGGAACGCGACGATGGCGCTGGCGATCGACACGACAATGGCCATGCTCAGGGTTCGCAGGATGATGTCGAAGTTCGAGGGCTGGAACAGCGCGGCGAAGTTCGCCAGGGTCAGGTCGGGAGTGACCGCCATGGTGAAGTCGTCGAAGGTGTAGAAGCCTTGCCACAGCAATGTCAGCAACGAACCGAGGTAGATCGCTCCGAACCACAACAGTGGCGGCACCAGCAGCATCGACAGGTACAGGTTGGGCCGGCGATACAACAGGTTGGAAAACCTGCGCAACGGCGAACCTCCCGACTGGGTTTGAGAAATAGCCAAGGTGCTCATTTCACACCCCGCCGACGACGGTGTCGTGCAACTGGACCATGGCTTCCCGCGCCCAGCGCGCACTGAGGCGCTGCCCGGTCTGGTGCTGCGCGCTGCTGTCGATCCACTGATTGTTGGCCTGGCTGATGTTCAGGGTCTGGCCATTCTCCAGTTTCAGTTCATAGCGGGTGGCGCTGCCCTGGTACTGGATATCGTGGAGCAAGCCGGTGACTTCGATTTCGTGGCTGGCCAGCGGGCCTTCGGCGAAACGCACGTGTTCGGGACGAATCGAGAACGGCTGCGGATTACCACTGATTTGCTTCGCCAGATCACCGCGGATCACGTTGGAGGTGCCGACGAATTCCGCGACGAAGGTGGTGGCCGGTTTCATGTACAGGTTGCGCGGGCTGTCGACTTGTTCGATGCGGCCCTTGTTGAACACTGCCACGCGGTCGGACATCGACAGCGCTTCGGTCTGGTCGTGGGTGACGAAAATGAACGTGATGCCGAGCTGGCGTTGCAGTTTTTTCAGCTCGCCTTGCATCTGCTCGCGCAGCTTCAAATCCAGCGCACCGAGGGGTTCATCGAGCAACAGCACACGCGGACGATTAACCAGTGCGCGGGCCAGGGCCACGCGCTGGCGCTGGCCGCCGGAGAGCTGCACGGGTTTGCGCTCGCCATAGCCGCCGAGGGCGACCATGTCGAGGGCTTCGGCTGCGCGCTTGAGGCGCTCGGCCTTGGCGACGCCTTTGACTTTCAAACCGTAAGCGACGTTGTCGCGAACGTTCATGTGCGGGAACAGCGCGTAATCCTGGAAGACGGTGTTCACGTCACGTTGATACGGCGGCAGCCCGGCGGCTTCTTCGCCATGAATGCGGATCGAGCCTGCGCTGGGTTGTTCAAAACCGGCGATCAGGCGCAAACAGGTAGTTTTGCCCGAGCCGGAAGGCCCCAGCATGGAGAAAAACTCGCCGTCCTGGATGTCGATGGAAACCCGGTCAACGGCTTTCACTTCGCCGAACAGACGGGAAACGTTGGTGAACTGGACTGCAAGCGTCATGGTGCGGTGCTCCAAAAAGGCGAGGGCGGTCGCAGCGGCCCTGCCTGGACTTCTGAAAAAACTGAATCATTGCTTTTTGTGGCGAGGGAGCTAAGCCGCCGCTCCTGTGGCGAGGGAGCTTGCTCCCGCTGGAGGGCGCAGCCCTCCCAAAAGAGTTGATGCGGTTCGTCTGAAAAACCGCATCGACCGGTTTTGGGGCGGCTTCGCCACCCAGCGGGAGCAAGCTCCCTCGCCACAGGGGGGCGGCTTCGCCACCCAGCGGGAGCAAGCTCCCTCGCCACAGGGCGGCTTCGCCACCCAGCGGGAGCAAGCTCCCTCGCCACAGGGCGGCTTCGCCACCCAGCGGGAGCAAGCTCCCTCGCCACAGGGGGGCGGCCCACCAGCGGGAGCGAGCTCCCGCGCCACAGGGAAGAGCGGCTTACCTGCCGCCCATGATCGCGATGTAGTCCTGGGTCCAGCGGCTGTACGGCACGAATTTGCCGCCTTCGGCTTGCGGGGTTTTCCAGAAGGCGATCTTGTCGAACTGGTCGAAACCGTTGGTCTTGCAACCTTCGGCACCGAGCAATTCACTCTCCTTGCACGCCGCCGGCACGGCTGGCAGCGAACCGAACCAAGCCGCCACGTCGCCCTGGACTTTCGGTTGCAACGACCAATCCATCCACTTGTAGGCGCAGTTCGGGTGTTTGGCGTCAGCGTGCAACATGGTGGTGTCCGCCCACCCGGTGGCGCCTTCTTTCGGGATGGTCGACGCGATCGGCTGCTTCTCGTTGATCAGGCCATTGACCTGATACGGCCAGGCGCCGGACGCGACCACGCCTTCGTTCTTGAAGTCACTCATCTGTACGGTGGTGTCGTGCCAGTAACGGTGGATCAACGGCTGCTGGGCGCGCAGCAGATCGAGCACGGCCTTGTACTGCGCTTCGGTCAGTTCGTAGGGGTTCTGGATGCCCAGTTCCGGCTTGGCCGATTTGAGGTACAACGCGGCGTCGGCGATATAAATCGGACCGTCATAGGCCTGAACGCGGCCCTTGTTCGGTTTGCCGTCCGGCAGATTTTCCGCGTTGAACAACACGCCCCAGCTGTCAGGCGCAGTCTTGAACACGTTGGTGTTGTACATCAGCACGTTCGGCCCCCACTGATATGGGGTGCCGTAGGTCTGGTTGTTGACCACGTACCACGGCGCATCCTTGAGGCGAGGATCGAGGTTTTTCCAGTTCGGGATCAACGCCGTGTTGATCGGCTGCACACGCTTGCCACCGATCAGCCGCAGCGAGGCGTCGCCGGAGGCGGTGACCAGGTCATAACCACCCTTGGCCATCAGGCTGACCATTTCATCGGAGGTCGCCGCCGTTTTCACGTTGACCTTGCAGCCGGTTTCCTTCTCGAAACCGGTCACCCAGTCGTAGGCCTTGTCGCTTTCGCCACGTTCGATGTAGCCGGGCCACGCCACGATATCCAGTTGGCCTTCGCCGGCACCGACGGCTTTCAGCGGCTCGGCGGCCTGGAGGCTGGCGCTGGCCAGCAGCGCCGTGGTGATTGCACTGAGCAGTGCGGTCTTGTGCACGAACATGGGTATTCCCTCTTCTTCAAATTATGGTCGGGGCAGTTTTGAACGTGGTGAAGCATGCCGTTGGCGGCTTGTTATTAGCGTAGTCAGAGATGTTGCCCGTGGCGCGCCATGATGTGGCGCACCACGCTGTAGTCCTGGAGCGAATCGCTGGACAGGTCTTTGCCATAACCCGAGCGCTTGAGCCCGCCATGGGGCATTTCGCTGACCAGCATGAAATGGCTGTTGATCCAGGTGCAGCCGTACTGCAACCGCGCGGCGACCTGCATCGCCTTGTCCAGGTTCTGGGTCCAGACCGATGACGCCAGGCCGTATTCGGAATCGTTGGCCCAGTCCACCGCTTGTTCCAGCTCATCGAAACGCGTCACGGTGACCACCGGCCCGAACACTTCGCGCTGGACGATTTCGTCGCTTTGTTTGCAGCCCGCCAGCAACGTCGGCTGATAGAAGAACCCGGCGCCGGAATGTACCGCGGCACCGGTCACCCGTTCGATGTGCGGCTGGCCGAGGGCTCGCTCGACGAAACTGGCCACGCGGTCGCGCTGGCGGGTGCTGATCAGCGGGCCGATTTCGTTGTCGGCATCGCGTTTGCCGGCAAACCGCAGGCTGCTGACGGCGGCACCGAGTTCAGCCACCAGGCGGTCGTGAATCCCTGCCTGTGCATAAACCCGGCACGCGGCGGTGCAATCCTGGCCGGCGTTGTAATAGCCATAGGTGCGCACGCCTTCGACCACCGCTTGAATGTCGGCATCGTTGCAGACAATCACCGGGGCTTTGCCGCCGAGTTCGAGGTGGGTGCGTTTGAGGGTTTTGGCGGCGGCCTGGAGAATTTTCTGGCCCGTGACGATATCGCCGGTCAGCGACACCATGCGGATTTTTGGATGGCTGACCAAATGGCTGCCAACCCCTTCGCCGCCACCGCACACGATGTTGATCACACCGCGCGGCAAGATCTCGGCCAGCGCTGGCGCCAGAGCCAGGATCGACAGCGGCGTGTGCTCCGAGGGCTTGAACACCAGCGTATTGCCGGCGGCCAGGGCCGGGGCGATTTTCCACGCAGCCATCATGATCGGGTAATTCCACGGCGCAATGGACGCCACGACACCAATGGGATCGCGCCGCACCATGCTGGTGTAGCCCGGCAGGTATTCGCCGCTGAGCTGGCCGGTCTGGCAGCGCACGGCACCGGCAAAAAAACGGAACACATCGACAGTCGCGCTCAAGTCGTCCTGACGGGCAAGGTGCAGCGGCTTGCCGCAATTCAGGGCTTCGAGACGGGCGAGCTGGTCAGCGTTTTTTTCAATGGCGTTGGCGATGTCCAGCAACAGGTTCGAGCGCTGTTGCGGCGTAGTCCGGGACCAACCGGCAAAGGCGCGGTGGGCGGCGAGGATGGCGGCTTCGACTTGTTCGGTGCTGGCTTCGGAAATCTGCGTGAGGATTTCGCCCGTGGCCGGATTGATGATGGGTTCGGCACAGCCTTGTCCGGCGACCAATTCACCATCGATCAACAATGCGGTGAACAACGGGGTCTGTGCACCAGTCATTCTTCGAGTTCTCTTTTCTTGTGTGGCCATGCGGTTCCCCTGTGACCGGGGGGCCGACCGTCTTATATAGATGCAGCAAGACTAGTGCGCGGCCCCGAGGTCGACAAATTCTAAATACTGAAGGTGGCATTCGATTAAATAGATGGCTTGCGTCCGCCGTGTGGTTGTTCCCGCGCAACAGTAAGAAACGGGTCGACCAGCGCCGGCCGCGCCGTGCCCCTGCGCCATGCCAGGCCGACATCGAGGGTCTGGCTCAAGTCGGCAATGGGCCGCGCTTCGATGATGTCGCCCTCCAGTGACCACGGGCGATAGGTCATGTCTGGCTGGATCGAAACACCCAGACCCGCGGCCACCAGGCTTCGCACCGCTTCGGTCGAGGCAGTGCGCAAGGTGATACGCGGTTGCAACGAGGCTGCCGTCCACATCCGTTGGGCGTTGCGGTCCATTTCGTCGACGTTCAGTTGAATCAGCGGCTCGCGGGTCACGTCGGCGAGATTGATGCTGTCGTGCTCCAGCAGCGGATGCTGGGCCGGCAGCCACAGTCGATGGGGCGAATGGGTCAGCACTTCGGTCTGCAACGCGTGGCGATCTTCGAGGTTGGAGAGGATCAAAACGCCGACATCGATCTCACCGCTGACCAGCAAATGCTCGATGTAGGGGCGCTCGTCCTCCATCACGCGGATCTCGACGTTGGGGTAGGCGCGCTGGAAACGGGTCAGCAAATCCGCCAGGTAATAACCGGCCACCAGGCTGGTCACGCCGATGATCAACTGCCCGGCGACCTGGTCGGTGCTCTGTTGCAGGCTGCGTTTGGCGTTGTCGACAGTGGCAAGGATCAAGTGCGCCTGACGCAAGAACTGGTGGCCCTGATGGGTCAGGGTCATGCCCTTGGCGTGGCGATTGAACAGGCTGACGCCGATCTCTTCCTCCAATTGCTGGATCGCCAGGGTCAGGGTCGATTGGGAAATGAACGCGGTTTGCGCGGCGGCGGAGATCGAACCGGTCTCGGCGACGGCGATGAAATGACGGATCTGACGCAAGGTCATCATGAGAGGAAACCCAGTGGGCGGTTTTTATAGATAGGTTCGAGTGTATATCCATTTTTACGAAAGGCAGGCTGACTTCGAGCAACATCTGGAAGCACTCTCGCAGGTCAGGTTGCGGCACTTTCGATCTAGGCTGGTGGCCTCAAGGTTTGGTCAAACCTTTTAGTGGAGGCAAAAAATGAACACCCGTGGATTGCTCGATCAACTGCTCAAGTCCGGTCAGGACCTGTTGCAGAACAAGGCAGGCGGGGCGCAGGGCAAACCGTCCGGTGGCGCTCTGGGCGGGTTGCTCGGCGGTAACGGCGGTTCGGGCGGCCTCGGCAGTCTGCTTTCCGGTGCGGGTGGCGGTGCCTTGGCGGCAGGTGCAATGGGCTTGTTACTCGGCAACAAGAAGGCGCGCAAGGTCGGCGGCAAGGTTGCGGTCTATGGCGGCCTCGCGGCATTGGGCGTGATTGCCTACAAGGCCTATGGCAATTGGCAGGCTCAGCAGGGCACGGCGCCGAAGACCGAGCCGCAGACCCTTGATCGCTTGCCCGCGGCGCAAGTCGAGCAGCACAGCCAGGCGATTCTCAAGGCGCTGGTCGCGGCGGCCAAGGCTGATGGCCACATTGACGCCCGTGAGCGCGAGCTGATCGAAGACGAGTTCACCAAGCTCGACAACGATCAGGAACTGCAGCACTGGCTGCACGCCGAACTCAACAAACCGTTGGACCCCGCCGATGTCGCCCGCGCCGCCAGCACCCCGGAAATGGCCGCCGAGATGTACATTGCCAGTGTGATGCTGGTGGACGAGGAAAGCTTCATGGAAAAGTCCTACCTCGACGAACTCGCGCGTCAACTCAAACTAGAGCCGGGCCTGAAGGCTGAACTTGAGAAACAGGTTCGCCAGGCCGCTGTTTAAGTTCTGCAAACGCCATCGTTCAGGATCATGATCGTTCCCACGCTCTGCGTGGGAATGCCTCAACGGACGCTCCGCGTTCGGCTCAATGACCATTCCACCGTCCCTTTCTACCGATTTACCCCTAACACCCGACCTCCCAATTGACGGACAGTCCCTCCCCAGAGCCCACCCACGCTTTTTTGCGCGGGATGCGAAGTGGAGCGCAACCGTCTTATAAATGAAACAGCGCCCTCGGCTATACTCCCCGCATTTCGAATATGCCCCGAGGACTGACTGTGAAGAACTGGACGTTGCGCCAACGCATTTTGGCGAGCTTTGCGGTAATCATCGCCATCATGCTGCTGATGGTGGTCGTCTCGTATTCCCGGCTGTTGAAGATCGAAGACAGCGAAGCCAGCGTGCGCGAGGATGCGCTGCCAGGGCTGTATTACAGCTCCATGATTCGGGGCGCGTGGTCCGACAGCTATGTACACATTCAGGCTATGCTCGGCCTCGAGCAAGGGCAGGGCTTCACGGCAGAGGAAGCGGCCAACTTCAAGGGCTACGCTGCGCGGTTGACAGAGCAGATGGAGCTCTACCGCCAAACGATTACCGACGAAGAGGACAAGCGCGAGTACGCAGCCTTCGAAAAAATCCATGAGGACTACCACCGGATTCTGGCCGCGGTGATCGAGTTGCATAAACGCAACCAGAACGCCGAGGCCATCAACATGTTCACGGCTGAACTGACCCCGACCTGGACAGCGGGTCGCATGAAGGTCAGTGACATTCTTCGTCATAACAAGGCCGTGGCGGACGCCGATATCGCGGCCATTGATGACGCAGTGCTCACCGCCAAAGTCATCATGGGTATCTCGCTGGTGATCGCCGTGCTGGCCGCGGCTCTCTGTGGCCTGTTGCTGATGCGCGCCATCATGGCGCCGATGAATCGTATCGTGAAAATTCTCGAAATCATGCGCACCGGCGACCTCAGCAGCCGTTTGAATCTTGAGCGCAAGGATGAATTCGGCGCAGTGGAAACCGGCTTCAACGACATGATGGCCGAACTGACCTCGCTGGTGTCCCAGGCGCAGCGTTCTTCGGTACAGGTCACCACGTCGGTCACCGAAATCGCTGCCACCTCCAAGCAGCAGCAGGCCACCGCCACCGAGACGGCGGCCACCACGACTGAAATCGGTGCGACCTCCCGTGAAATCGCCGCAACATCGCGGGACCTGGTGCGCACCATGACCGAGGTGTCCACCGCCGCCGATCAGGCCTCGGTCGCCGCCGGTTCAGGCCAGCAAGGGCTGGCGCGCATGGAAGAAACCATGCACTCGGTGATGGGCGCGGCGGATCTGGTCAACGCCAAGCTGGCGATCCTCAACGAGAAAGCGGGCAACATCAACCAGGTGGTGGTGACCATCGTCAAGGTCGCCGACCAGACCAACCTGTTGTCGCTCAACGCCGCCATCGAGGCCGAGAAGGCCGGCGAGTATGGTCGCGGTTTTGCCGTGGTCGCCACCGAAGTGCGACGCCTGGCCGACCAGACCGCAGTTGCGACCTATGACATCGAGCAGATGGTGCGCGAGATTCAATCCGCTGTGTCGGCCGGTGTGATGGGCATGGACAAGTTCTCCGAAGAAGTGCGCCGTGGTATGTCGGAAGTGCAGCAGGTTGGCGAGCAACTGTCGCAGATCATCCATCAGGTCCAGGCACTGGCACCGCGGGTGTTGATGGTCAACGAGGGCATGCAGGCCCAGGCCACCGGTGCCGAGCAGATCAACCATGCGCTGGTGCAATTGGGCGATGCCAGCAGCCAGACCGTCGAATCCCTGCGTCAGGCCAGTTTCGCCATCGATGAATTGAGCCAGGTGGCCGTCGGGCTGCGCAGCGGCGTTTCGCGATTCAAAGTCTGATGAGCGAAATGACGGCCAAACGCAGCGCCGTTAAGCCAGCGTTGCACGCCTTGTTTCTGGTGTTTCGCATCGGCAGCGAGCGCTATGCCTTGCAGGCCATCGAAGTGGCGGAAGTGCTGCCGCGCCTGCCACTGAAACCCATCGCCCACGCGCCGCACTGGGTTGCGGGGGTGTTTGCCTATCGCGGTGCGGTGGTGCCGGTGATTGACCTTGGTGCTTTGACGTTTGGTACGCCATCGCAAGCGCGCACCAGCACGCGGCTGGTGCTGGTGCATTACCGACCGGATGAAAGCGCACAGGCGCAACTGCTCGGGCTGATTCTGGAACAGGCCACGGACACCTTGCGTTGCAACCCGGCGGATTTTCAGCCTTATGGGTTGGATAATCGCCAGGCCCCGTATCTGGGGCCGGTGCGCGAAGATGCGCACGGTCTGTTGCAATGGGTGCGAGTCGCCGATCTCTTGGATGAACCGGTGCGTGCGCTGCTGTTTCCGACGCCACCTCTGGACCTGACGCTGCTTGAGGGCCGGCCATGACCAGCGACCAGCGTTTTTTCGATTTCCTCAAAGAGCGCATCGGCCTTGACGTGACGTCGGTCGGCCCGGCGATCATCGAGCGTGCCGTGCGTCAACGCAGTGCGGCGGCTTCGGCGCAGTCGGCGGATGAATATTGGCGTACCTTGCAGGCGTCTGCCGACGAACAACAGGCGTTGATCGAAGCGGTGATCGTTCCCGAGACCTGGTTTTTTCGTTACCCGGAATCTTTCGCCACCCTGGCGAAACTGGCGACCAAACGGTTGGCAGACATCAACAATATGCGTGCCCTGCGGATTCTCAGCCTGCCGTGCTCCACGGGCGAGGAGCCTTACTCGATTGCCATGGCACTGCTGGATGCCGGGTTCAAACCGCACCAGTTCAAGGTCGAAGGCATGGATGTCAGCCCGCTGTCGGTGGACAAAGCTCGGCGCGCGCGGTACGGCAAGAACTCGTTTCGCGGTCAGGACATCACGTTTCGCGACCGGCATTTCACCGCCGAAGGCGACGGCTATCGGCTCAGCCCGCGAGTGCTCGATCAAGTCCACCTGCAGGTGGGCAACCTGCTCGATCCGGCATTGCTGGTCAACGAGCCACCCTATGACTTCGTGTTTTGCCGCAACCTGCTGATCTACTTCGATCTGGCCACACAAAAACAAGTGTTCGAGGTGCTCAAGCGCCTGACTCATGTGGATGGCGTGTTGTTTATCGGACCGGCCGAAGGCAGTCTGTTGGGGCGTTTGGGCATGCGTTCGATCGGTATCCCGCAATCCTTTGCCTTCAGCCGGCAGAGCCCGGCGGAGTCAGAGCCGTTGCCAGCTTTCGTCCCCACACCTTTACGGGTGCCGCAACCCCTGCGCAATGTGCTTGCCCCTGCGACCAGCAAGCGCCCATTCACCAGCACTGCACGCCCTGTGCCACCGGCGAACACCGGCAACACCGACGCCGCCAGGCTGCTGGCGAACATCGCCGCGCTGGCCAATGAAGGCAAAAGTACCGAGGCTCGCGCCGCGTGTGACAGTTACTTGCGCAGCCATGAGCCGGTGGCCCAGGTTTTCTACTGGCTGGGTTTGCTCAGCGATGTCGCCGGCAGTGTTCTGGAGGCCCAAGGGTTTTACCGCAAGGCGTTGTACCTCGAACCGCAACATCCCGACGCATTGATGCATCTGGCCGCCTTGCTGCAGTCCCAGGGCGATACGGCGGGAGCCCGACGATTGCAGGAACGCGCCGCCCGCAGCGAGCGCGCCGCTGACAGTGAGCGTAAACGATGATCGCCTCCGACACCTTTAGCGTCACCCATGAAGATGCCCAGGCCATCGATGATTGCTGGAACCGCATCGGGATCCATGGCGACAAATCCTGTCCGTTGTTGATCGAACACATTCATTGCCGTAATTGCGCGGTGTATTCGGCGGCGGCGACACGCTTGCTGGATCGCTATGCGTTGCAGCAGGAAGACCGTGAACATGTGTCCGGTACGTTGCAGAGCGAGGTGAAAACCCGCTCGCTGCTGATGTTCCGCCTCGGTGAAGAATGGCTGGGGCTGGCGACGCGCAGCCTGGTGGAAGTGGCGCCGATGCAAGCCATTCACTCCCTGCCGCACCAGCGTTCGCGGGCCTTGCTCGGTGTGGCGAACGTACGCGGTGCGCTGGTGGCGTGCCTGTCGTTGGTCGAATTGCTGGGGCTCGACGGCGTCAGCAGCGTGGCGACGGGCGCGCGGGTCATGCCGCGCATGCTGATCATCGCCGCTCACGGTGGGCCGGTGGTCGTACCGGTGGACGAAGTGGACGGGATTCACGCCATCGACGAGCTTGTACTCGAGGCTGCGTCGAAATCCGGCAACCAGGCCAATGCCAAATACACCCAAGGCGTGTTGCAATTCAAAGGTCGCAGCCTGCGTTGGCTGAATGAAGAACAGCTGTTGTCCGCCGTGACCCGGAGCCTCACATGACCCCCGAGCAAATGCGCGATGCCTCTTTGCTGGAGCTGTTCAGCCTCGAAGCCGAAGCCCAGACCCTGGTTTTGAGCGCAGGTCTGCTGGCGCTGGAGCGCGACCCGACCCTGGCCGATCAGCTCGAATCGTGCATGCGCGCGGCGCACTCACTCAAGGGCGCAGCACGAATTGTCGGCGTCGATGCCGGCGTCAGTGTCGCGCACGTCATGGAGGACTGCCTGGTCAGCGCCCAGGAAGGGCGGTTGTACCTGCGCCCCGAACATATCGATGCGTTGCTGCAAGGCACTGATTTGCTGATGCGCATCGCCACACCCGGCAACGCCCCGCTGCCTGTGGATATCGAAGCCTATGTCGGGCTGATGGCGCGCTTGCTCGATCCGGCTGCCGCCGTCATGCCGGCCAAGGCAACGCCCGCTCCGGTCATGGCAGAGCTTCAGCTCGAAGCTCCGGTGGCCAAGGTTGAAGTCCCGGAACCGGAGATTGAAGCGCCGCCCGCCGCGCCGAAGAAGACCAGACGCACCACCGAAAACGGCGAGCGCGTGTTGCGGGTGACCGCCGAGCGTCTGAACAGCCTGCTCGATCTGTCGAGTAAATCCCTGGTGGAAACCCTGCGGCTCAAGCCGCACCTGGCCACCATGCAGCGCCTCAAGCGCATGCAGAACAACAGCCTGCGAGCACTGGAAAATCTCAACGTCCATCTCAAGGAACACGCCCTGAGCCTTGAAGCCCGGGAAGCCCTCGAAGATGCTCGTCGACTGCTGGCGGAGTCACAGCAGTTGCTGGCGGAAAAAAACGCCGAACTCGATGAGTTCGCCTGGCAGGCCAGTCAGCGGGCACAGGTGTTGTACGACACGGCGCTGGCCTGTCGCATGCGGCCATTCGCCGATGTGCTGACCGGTCAGGTGCGCATGGTCCGCGATCTGGGCCGCAGTCTCGGCAAGCAGGTACGCCTGGAGATCGAGGGCGAGAAAACCCAGGTCGACCGTGATGTGTTGGAAAAACTCGAAGCGCCACTCACCCACCTGCTGCGCAATGCCGTCGATCACGGCATCGAATCGCCGGAGCAACGGCTGTTGGCCGGCAAGCCCGAGGAAGGCCTGATCCGCCTTCGTGCTTCCCATCAGGCCGGATTGCTGGTGCTGGAACTCAGTGATGATGGCAACGGTGTCGATCTGGAAAAGGTCCGTCGCAGCATCATCGAACGCCAATTGTCCCCGGCCGAAACCGCCGCACAGTTGAGCGAAGAGGAACTGCTGACGTTCCTGTTCCTGCCGGGTTTCAGCCTGCGCGACACGGTCACTGAAGTCTCCGGCCGCGGCGTCGGCCTGGACGCGGTGCAGCACATGGTCCGCCAGTTGCGTGGCGCGGTGGTGCTGGAGCAGACGGCGGGCGAGGGCAGCCGCTTTCACCTGGAGGTGCCGCTGACCCTGTCGGTGGTGCGCAGCCTGGTGGTGGAAGTCGGCGACGAAGCCTATGCCTTTCCGCTGGCGCATATCGAACGCATGTGCGATCTGGAGCCGGGGGACATCGTTCAGGTCGAGGGCCGCCAGCATTTTTGGCATGAAGGCCGGCACGTCGGACTGGTCGCCGCCAGCCAATTGCTGCAACGTCCTGCGAGCCAGGGCAATCAGCAGACCTTGAAAGTCGTGGTCATTCGCGAGCGCGATACCGTTTATGGCGTAGCGGTCGAGCGTTTTATCGGCGAGCGCACGCTGGTGGTGCTGCCCCTGGATGAGCGCCTGGGCAAGATCCAGGACATTTCCGCCGGAGCCTTGCTCGACGATGGCTCGGTGGTGTTGATCGTCGACGTCGAGGACATGTTGCGTTCGGTGGACAAACTGCTCAACACCGGGCGCCTGGAGCGCATCGCCCGTCACAGCAACCAGGCGGCCGAAGCGGCACGCAAGCGGATTCTGGTGGTGGATGACTCGCTCACTGTGCGCGAACTGCAACGCAAATTGCTGCTCAATCGCGGCTATGACGTGGCCGTGGCGGTGGACGGCATGGACGGCTGGAACGCATTGCGTTCGGAAGATTTCGATCTGTTGATCACCGATATCGATATGCCGCGCATGGACGGTATCGAACTGGTGTCGTTGTTGCGGCGGGACAACCGCCTGCAATCGTTGCCGGTGATGGTGGTTTCCTACAAGGATCGAGAGGAGGACCGTCGCCGTGGACTGGATGCCGGAGCCGACTATTATCTAGCCAAAGCCAGTTTTCATGATGACGCCCTGCTTGATGCAGTGGTTGAGCTCATAGGAGGAGCGCGGGCATGAAGATCGCAATTGTCAACGACATGCCCATGGCCGTAGAAGCCCTGCGCCGGGCGCTGGCGTTCGAGCCGGCGCACCAGGTGATCTGGGTGGCCGGCAACGGCAGGGAAGCCGTGCAGATGTGTGCCGAACAGACCCCGGACCTGATCCTGATGGACCTGATCATGCCAGTGATGGACGGGGTGGAGGCGACTCGCCGGATCATGGCCGAAACGCCCTGCGCCATTGTCATCGTCACGGTCGATCGTCAACAGAATGTGCATCGGGTCTTCGAAGCCATGGGCCATGGCGCCCTGGACGTGGTCGACACCCCGGCCATCGGAGCCGGCAATGCCCAGGAAGCGGCAGCGCCGCTGTTACGCAAAATCATGAATGTGGGCTGGCTGATCGGCGAAAAGGGCAACCGCGAGCGATCAGTGCCGGGCCCGCTGCGCAGTGCTGGTTCGCGCCAGAGTCTGATTGCCATTGGCTCATCCGCTGGCGGGCCGGCGGCACTGGAAGTCCTGCTCAAGGGACTTCCGAGGGATTTTTCCCCGGCCATCGTGCTGGTCCAGCATGTTGACCAGGTGTTTGCCGCCGGAATGGCCGAATGGCTCAGTAGCGCCAGCGGGCTCAACGTGCGCCTGGCACAGGAAGGCGAGCCGCCACAAAGTGGCATCGTGTTGCTGGCCGGCACCAACCACCATATCCGCTTGTTGAAAAACGGCACGCTGGCCTACACCGCGGAACCGGTCAATGAGATTTATCGCCCCTCGATCGATGTGTTTTTCGAGAGTGTGGCCAGGTACTGGAACGGTGACGCGGTCGGCGTTTTGCTCACCGGTATGGGGCGTGATGGTGCCCAGGGGCTTAAACTCATGCGCCAGCAGGGTTACCTGACCATCGCACAGGATCAGAACAGCAGCGCGGTGTACGGCATGCCGAAGGCGGCTGCGGCCATCGATGCCGCCGTGGAAATACGCCCGCTGGACAAGATCGCGCCACGTTTGCTGGAGATCTTTGCAAAATGACTACCTCTATCAGCAATCCTGGCCCAAGCAGTATTCAGGTGAACGCACATGAATGATTTACAGCTCGACGACTTCAAGACTGACGAAAATGCCGCCATGGTGTTATTGGTGGACGATCAGGCGATGATCGGCGAGGCGGTACGGCGCGGGTTGTCGAACGAAGAAAACATCGACTTCCACTTCTGCTCCGATCCGCACCAGGCCATCGCCCATGCGGTGCGTATCAAGCCGACGGTCATCCTGCAGGATCTGGTCATGCCTGGCCTCGACGGCTTGAGCCTGGTGCGTGAGTACCGCAACCATCCGGCGACCAAGGACATTCCGATCATCGTCCTGTCGACCAAGGAAGACCCGCTGATCAAGAGCGCGGCGTTCGCGGCCGGGGCCAACGATTATCTGGTCAAACTGCCGGACAACATCGAACTGGTGGCGCGGATCCGCTATCACTCGCGCTCCTACATGACCCTGTTGCAGCGCGATGCCGCCTACCGTGCGCTGCGGGTCAGCCAGCAGCAATTGCTCGATACCAACCTGGTGCTGCAACGCCTGATGAACTCCGATGGCCTGACCGGGCTGTCGAACCGTCGGCATTTCGATGAGTACATGGAGCTTGAATGGCGGCGTTCACTACGTGAACAAAGCCAATTGTCGTTGTTGATGATCGATGTGGATTATTTCAAGACCTACAACGACAGTTTCGGCCACCTGGAAGGCGATGAAGCCCTGCGCAAGGTTGCCGCGGCAATCCGCGATGCCAGCTCCCGTCCTTCTGACTTGCCGGCGCGTTACGGCGGAGAAGAGTTCGCCCTGGTGTTGCCCAATACGTCCCAGGGCGGGGCGCGGCTGGTGGCGGAAAAACTGCGCATGACCGTGGAAGCCTTGAAGATTCCGCACATTTCCCCGAGCGAAGGCTCAAGCCTGACGATCAGCATCGGCCTGTCGACCGTCACACCGACACCCGGCAGCAACTGCCGGGAACTGATCCTGGCGGCGGACAAGGGGTTGTATCTGGCCAAGCACAATGGGCGAAATCAGGTAGGGATCGGGTAATCTGCAATTTCTACCAAACGACGCAGAACCCGTGGGAGCCAGGCTTGCCCGCGATGAGGGCCTGACAAGCGATACTGCATCGACTGACACGCCGCCATCGCGGGCAAGCCCGGCTCCCACAGGTTTCGCATCGTTGCAAAGTTCGCCTGCAAACCTGCCTTTTCAGCCAAGCGGACTGCCGTTCCCAGCCGTTTGCCGTTATACTCGCCGGCTTTCAAAAGTTCGCCAACGAGTGCTGCCCGCCATGGAAATCAACCCGATCCTTAACACCATCAAGGACCTGTCCGAGCGCTCCGAAACCATTCGGGGGTATCTTTGACTACGATCAAAAGCATGAGCGTCTGACCGAGGTCAATCGCGAGCTTGAAGATCCGAGTGTCTGGAACAAACCTGAGTACGCCCAGGAGTTGGGCCGCGAGCGCTCTGCGCTGGCGCAAATCGTCGAAACCCTGGACGAACTGAACGCCGGTCTGGCCGATTGCCGCGACCTGCTGGACATGGCCGTCGAAGAAAACGACGAAGGCGCGGTGGGCGATGTCGTCGCCGAACTGGCCCGTCTCGAGGAAAACCTCGCCAAGCTTGAATTCCGTCGCATGTTCAGCCACGAAATGGACCCGAACAACGCCTACCTGGACATCCAGGCCGGCTCCGGCGGCACCGAAGCCCAGGACTGGGCCAATATCCTGTTGCGCATGTACCTGCGCTGGGCCGACAAACGCGGTTTCGACGCGACCATCATGGAGCTGTCTGCCGGTGAAGTCGCCGGGATCAAGGGCGCCACGGTGCACATCAAGGGCGAGTACGCCTTTGGCTGGCTGCGTACCGAGATCGGCGTGCATCGTCTGGTGCGCAAGAGCCCGTTCGACTCCGGCAACCGTCGCCACACCTCGTTTTCCGCGGTGTTCGTCTCACCAGAGATCGATGACAAGGTGGAAATCGAGATCAACCCGGCAGACCTGCGAATCGACACCTATCGTTCCTCCGGTGCCGGTGGTCAGCACGTAAACACCACCGACTCGGCCGTACGTATCACCCACGTACCGACCAACACCGTGGTCAGCTGCCAGAACGAACGTTCCCAGCACGCCAACAAGGACACCGCCATGAAAATGCTGCGGGCCAAGTTGTATGAGCAGGAAATGCAGAAACGCAATGCGGCCTCCCAGGCCCTGGAAGACACCAAGTCCGATATCGGCTGGGGTCACCAGATTCGTTCGTACGTGCTGGATGCCTCGCGGATCAAGGATCTGCGCACCAACATCGAACGCAGCGACTGCGACAAGGTGCTCGATGGCGACATCGACGAGTACCTGGAAGCCAGCCTGAAATCCGGGCTGTAAAAGACGCAATACGGGATCGGTCTCGATCCCTTGTAGGAGCCGGCTTGCTGGCGATCCCCGGCCGCAGGTCGGGGGCAACGAACCCGTGATGGAATATTTAAAGACATGAGCGACCTAGAACTCGACCCGCAAGCCCTGCAACAGGAAGAAAACTCCCTGATCGCCCTGCGCAAGGAAAAGCTGGCTGCCGAGCGCGCCAAGGGCAACGCCTTCCCGAACGACTTCCGCCGCGAAAACTACTGCGATGCCTTGCAGAAACAGTACGCGGACAAGACCAAGGAAGAGCTGGCAGAGGCTGCGATCCCGGTCAAGGTTGCCGGTCGCATCATGCTTAACCGTGGCTCGTTCATGGTGATCCAGGACATGACCGGTCGCATCCAGGTCTACGTCAACCGCAAGACCCTGTCCGAAGAAACCCTGGCCGCGGTGAAAACCTGGGACATGGGCGACATCATTGCTGCCGAAGGGACCCTGGCCCGTTCCGGCAAGGGCGACCTGTACGTTGAAATGACCACCGTGCGCCTGCTGACCAAGTCCCTGCGCCCGCTGCCGGACAAGCACCATGGCCTGACCGATACCGAACAACGCTATCGCCAGCGTTACGTTGACCTGATCGTCAACGAAGATGTGCGCCAGACCTTCCGCGTGCGTTCGCAAGTGATTGCGCACATCCGCAGCTTCCTGATGAAGCGCGACTTCCTGGAAGTGGAAACGCCGATGCTGCAGACCATTCCGGGCGGCGCCGCGGCCAAGCCGTTCGAAACCCACCACAACGCACTGGACATGGAAATGTTCCTGCGTATCGCGCCTGAGCTGTACCTCAAGCGCCTGGTGGTTGGCGGCTTCGAGAAAGTGTTCGAGATCAACCGCAACTTCCGTAACGAAGGTGTCTCGACTCGACACAACCCTGAATTCACCATGTTGGAGTTCTACCAGGCCTACGCCGACTACGAAGACAACATGGACCTGACCGAAGAATTGTTCCGTGAACTGGCGCAGCTGGTTCTGGGCAGCACCGACGTGCCGTACGGCGACAAGGTGTTCCACTTCGGCGAGCCGTTCGTGCGTCTGTCGGTGTTCGACTCGATCCTCAAGTACAACCCTGAGCTGACCGCTGACGACCTGAACGACATCGACAAGGCCCGTGCCATCGCCAAGAAGGCCGGCGCCAAGGTGCTGGGCTTTGAGGGCCTGGGCAAGCTGCAGGTGATGATTTTCGAAGAACTGGTCGAGCACAAGCTGGAACAGCCGCACTTCATTACCCAGTACCCGTTCGAAGTGTCGCCGCTGGCCCGTCGCAACGACGATAACCCGAACGTTACCGACCGTTTCGAACTGTTCATCGGTGGCCGTGAAATCGCCAACGCCTACTCCGAGTTGAATGACGCGGAAGACCAGGCCGAGCGTTTCATGGCGCAGGTGGCCGATAAGGACGCCGGCGACGACGAAGCCATGCACTACGACGCCGACTTCGTTCGTGCGCTGGAGTACGGCATGCCGCCAACGGCCGGTGAAGGTATCGGCATCGACCGTCTGGTGATGCTGCTGACCAACTCCCCGTCGATCCGCGACGTGATCCTGTTCCCGCACATGCGGCCGCAAACGTAAGTGTTTCAGTTAAAAAGCCGCCTTTTCAGGCGGTTTTTTATTGCCTGTCTGGTACAAACGTATCAAATGGTTACTTTTGAAGTGAAAGAGGAGTTCCTGTCGTGAACGGTGCAATGGCTCAAGAAGGTGCGGCGGGTGTCGCCACAGCGGTCGCTGAGAGTGTCCAGTACCAGGGGCGCAAGGCCAGCCGACAGGGCAGCGAACAGCGTCGACAGGATATTCTCGATGCCGCGATGCGCATTGTCGTGCGTGATGGCGTGCGGGCGGTAAGGCACCGTGCAGTGGCCGCCGAGGCGCAAGTGCCGCTGTCGGCAACCACTTACTATTTCAAGGATATCGATGACCTGCTTACCGATACCTTCGCCCAATATGTCGAACGCAGCGCGGCGTACATGGCCAAGCTGTGGGTCAACAACGAAGGCCTGTTGCGCGACATGATCGCCAGCGGTGACGGCAGTCCACAGGCGCGCTCGAAACTGGCGGACGACATTGCGCGATTGATGACCGACTATGTCCACCGGCAACTGGTGACGCGTCGTGAGCATTTGATGGCCGAACAGGCGTTCCGCCAGGAAGCGTTGTTGAACCCGCGTCTGGCTGTGCTGGTGCGCTCGCATCAGCAGATACTGTTGCAGGGGTCTTGCCAGCTTTTCCAGGTATTGGGTTCGCGCGAGCCACAACAGGATGCCAAAGTGTTGACGTCTATAATCGGACGGATGGAATATCAGGGCCTGCTCAACGAGGCTGAGCCGGTCGCCGAAGAGGAAATGCTCGGCATACTTACGCGTTATATGCATTTGGTGCTGGCATCGGTATAAATCCCGCGCCGTCACTAAACCCTGTACCGATCATTCCCACGCTCTGCGTGGGAATGCCGCCCGGGACGCTCCGCGCCCCTTGTCGGTGTGACGCTGGGCTTCACTGGATGCGTTCCCACGCAGACCGTGGGAACGATCAACAAAGCGGTTTGATCATCAAGGGAGTGTTGAATGAAAGCCTGGCGTGTCGTTGTGATCGCCTTGTCGTTCCTGTTGCTCAGTGGCTGTCTGGTGACTTTCAAGGAACCATTGCCCACCGGCGAACCTGCGCCCAAAGGGTTGCTCGGCAAATGGACCAGCACCAACGCCTGGGGGGAACCGGTCAATCTGGAACTGACGCGCGTCGGCGACAATCGCTATCAGGCAGTCAGTTACTTCCGGGCCAAACCCAGGGAGCGCGAGGCCTACCCGTTCACGGTGTCGCGCCATGGCAATCGCTGGTATTTCTCGGCGAAGGTACCGGCGCAGTTTGGAGGCAACTTCACCGTGGGCGGGTTTGAACTCACCGACAAGCACGAACTGGTGGTGTACAACCTCGACCTTGAACAGATCCAACAGGCGATGGGGCAGAATGTCCTGAGCGGCCAGCGTTTTCAAACCGACGACGGCGATGGCGTGCTGATCGACAACAGCATGGACCAGGTGTCCGCCTGGCTCGACGATCCGGCCAACTCCGATGTATTCGTCGAAGTGGTGCGCTATCAGCGTCAGGCCAAAACCAGATAAACCCAGCATTTTCTACAGGAGTTTCGGGTGGACGATTACCAGCAGTCGATACGCATTTTGTCCGATCGCATTGTGCTGGCGCAGACGCCGATCCGCGTCCTCGATGCGGTCAAGTGGGACGAGAATATTCGCAAGGGCTTCCTCAAGGCCAAAGGCAAGGAAATGCCAGCGGTGGACCGCGACTACTACCTCAATCGGCCACTGGCGTTCGACTCCAGCAAGGTAAAGCTGGAATTCCAGAACATCGAGCGCGACATCACCCGTCAGCTCGGCCAGTTCAACCCGGTCGGTCAGATCATGCGCCGTATGTGCAAGGAGTACCGCATGGTGGTGCGCATGCTCGAAGCGCGCGGCACCGAGGATTTCGGCCTGATTTCCCAGGAATTGTATGGTGCCGCATCCGATGCGTTCCACGCCGGTGACCCGACGCTGTCTGACCTGGGCATGATGTTGTCCGAGTACCTGAACAATATTGACGGCCGTGGCGATCTGAAGGATGAACCCAAGACCCTGACCGCCAAAGAAGCCGTGCACCTGCTGCAAACCCGCTTGAACAGGGTATTTGGCGAGGCCGAGGAAACCATCCGCGTGTTCGAGTCCGACGGCATCGTCGCCGACGCGGCGGCGGGCGCCGACTACATCAAGATCCGCACCGACGCGATGTTCAACGAGCGTGACGTGCGCGCCCTGGAAGTCCACGAAGGGCTGGTGCACGTCGGCACCACGCTCAACGGCCTGAACCAGCCGATCTGCACCTTTCTGTCGAAGGGTCCGCCCTCGTCGACGGTGACCCAGGAAGGCCTGGCGATCCTGATGGAAATCATCACCTTCGCCTCCTACCCGAGCCGCCTGCGCAAACTGACCAACCGCACCCGTGCGATCCACATGGTGGAGGAGGGCGCGGATTTCCTGCAGGTGTTCGAGTTCTTCCGCGAACAAGGTTTTGAAATGCCCGAGAGCTACAGTAACGCCAGTCGCGTTTTCCGTGGCTCGGTACCGACAGGTCTGCCATTTACCAAAGACTTGTCCTACCTCAAGGGCTTCATCATGATTTACAACTACATTCAGTTGGCCGTGCGCAAAGGCAAGCTTGAGCAGATCCCGCTGTTGTTTTGTGGCAAGACCACGCTGGAAGACATGCGCACCTTGCGCCAGTTGGTCGATGAAGGCCTGGTAGTGCCGCCCAAGTATTTGCCGGAACAGTTCCGTGACATGAACGCATTGTCGGCATGGATGTGCTTCTCGAACTTCCTCAACCACCTGAGCCTGGACCGGATCGAGGCGGATTATTCCAACATTTTATAAGGCTGGTGAATAACCCTGTGGGAGCGGGCTTGCCCGCGATGGCGGCATAACATTCAGCATGAATGTTGACAGTGACATTGCTATCGCGGGCAAGCCCGCTCCCACAGGTTGATCATTTGCCTGAGAGTCTTTATCTCTGATCGTTCCCACGCTCCGCGTGGGAATGCCGCCATGGACGCTCCGCGTCCACTGTGACGCAGAGCGTCACGGTATGCATTCCCACGCAGAGCGTGGGAACGATCTTGATCAACCTAATTTTGCGAGGTTTCACCGGATGAGAATCCTCGGCACCCTCTGCCTTCTCCTGTCCCTGAGCGGTTGCAGTTCGCTGCTGTTCTACCCCGAACCCGGCCAGTTGTTCACCCCGGAAAAAGCCAAACTCCAATACCGCGAAGTCACCTTGGTCACCGCCGATGGCCTGAAGCTGAATGCCTGGTGGCTACCGGCGAAACAGGGGGTCGAGGTCAAGGGCACGGTGCTGCACCTGCACGGCAACGGCGGCAATTTGCCGATGCATCTTGGCGGCAGTTATTGGTTGCCCGAGCAGGGTTATCAAGTGCTGCTGTTGGACTATCGCGGTTATGGGTTGTCCGAAGGCAAACCGAGTCTGCCGGCGATCTACCAGGACATCGATGCCGCGTTCAAGTGGCTCGATCAGGCACCCGAGGTCAAAGGCAAGCCAGTGATTCTGCTCGGCCAGAGCCTCGGGGGGGCAATGGCGGTTCACTACCTGGTTCAGCACCCGCAGCGGCAGAAACAGCTCAAGGCATTTGTGCTGGACGGTGTGCCCGCCAGCTACCGCAGTGTCGGTCAGTTTGCGTTGAGTCATTCGTGGGTGTTCTGGACATTCCAGGTGCCGCTGTCCTGGCTGGTGCCGGACGGTGACAGCGCCATCAACTCCATGGCCCAGCTCAATGGCGTACCGAAACTGATCTACCACAGCATTGATGATCCGATCGTGCCTCTTTCCAACGGCATCCGACTGTATCAAGCTGCGCCGCCGCCGCGCGTGCTGCAATTGACCCGCGGTGGGCACGTGCAGACATTCGCCGACCCGGTCTGGCGCACCGTCATGTTGCGCTATCTGGACGATCCGCAACATTTCAACGGCCTGCGCCGCCTGGGTGAAATACCCAATTACCCGGCACCCTCGAATTCCCCCGCCGAACCATCAGAGAACCCGCAATGAGTGAAGAACGTAACGCCATCCCGCTGATCATCACCGGTATCTGCAGCATCCTCGGCACCGTCGGCGCCCTGTGGTGGTACGGCTACCTGCACTTCGCCAAGCCCGAGGATGCGTTGCTGCTCAATGAGTTCACCATGCTCAAGACCGTGCCGGGCGAAGACTACAAAGTCTCCCTGGAACCGGCCGCGCAAGTGGCGCAGTGCATCGATGGCGTGCTGGTGTTGTTCGACACCGAACAGAAAGGCCTCACCGGCGTGCTGGTCAACGACCGCAAGAAAGCGGTGCGTTGCATGGGCCAGGAAACCCCGCAGAAGCTGGAGCAATAAACCGATTTTCACAGGCAACACAGAACCAACGTGGGAGCCAGCCTGCTGGCGATTGCGATTGAACATTCAACAGTGATGTTGACTGATCCAACGCTATCGCCAGCAAGCTGGCTCCCACAGGTTTTTGTGTGCTGACAACTTACTGGGTGTTAGAGCTCACCGCCGAACGCGGAATCACCGGTTGGTTATCGTTGGAGATCGTCACTTCCACCCGACGGTTTTGCGCCCGGCCCGAGGTGCTGGTGTTATCCGCCACCGGGTATTCCTTGCCGTAACCCTGGGCAACGATGCGGGTTGGATCAACGCCCATCTTCACCAGCGCCATGCGCACGGAGTTGGCGCGACGTTCCGACAGCGACTGGTTATGCGAGGCAGTCCCGGTGCTGTCGGTGTAGCCCTCGACGATCACTTTGCGATCAGGGTTTTCCTGGAGGTACTGCGCCAGCTTGTTGATGTTCATCAGGCCGTTGGATTTCAGCTCGGCCTTGTCGGTAGCGAACAGCACATCACCGAATGTCACCAGGGTGCCGCGATCGGTCTGTTTGGCGTTGAGGCTGTCCTGCAACTGTTTGATCTGCTGATCGCGAGCGTCGAGACGGGCCTGGGCGCGTTGTGCCGAAGCATTTTTCAGATTGGCTTCGGCGGTGCGCAGGGCAATGGTCTGTTTGGCGACTTCAACCCGCTGGTTAGTCAAATAGGCCAACTGATCGACCTTGGCCTGATCTTCCTTGTCCAGGTAAGCCTTGTCGGCCTTGTCCAGGTAATCACTGGCTTCCTTGGTTTCCAGTGCGGCGACTTTGCTCGCCTGCGGGTTGGCTTGCAGGCCGGAATAATTGGTGCGGGCCTGTTCAAGGTTGGCATTTGGCGGCGTGGAGCAGGCAGCCAGGGCAACGCTTGCGGCCAGCAGAGCAGGGAGCATCAAATGTTTGGAATTCATAGTGGTATCGTCCTTTTGATCGTCTGAGAGATAGTCATGTCGCGCCGTTACTGGACGGTGCGCTGACTTTCCTGACGCAGTTCCTGAACCCCTTTTTGAGAGTCCTTTACAGTCTGTTCGGCTTTCATCGCCTGGGCTTTGCGCTCGGCTACGCGGGCATCCCACTCAGCCTGTTCAGCCAGGACTTTCGCCTGATCGTACTGTTTGTCGTGCATGGCGATTTCAGCTTGCTTGAGCTTGTCCTGGGCAGCCTTCATTTCCACCGCAGCAAATTCGGTACCGCCCGCGCTGACGGCGTCTTTGACTGCAGACTCGCTGACGGCGAATTGCTCGGACGGTGGGTTGCCGGCGCAACCGGCCAGCACAAGGCTGCTGCCGATGGCCAGGGCAGCCATCTTCAGGCCATGCAGTGGGGTAAACGAGGATTTGCCAGTTCTGGTTTTCATAATCTTCAACTCCATTGGACTACTTCCTGAACAACGTGAACATCCATCCTGGGCAAGGAGCCGAACCGTCATTTTCGGGTCGTTTTGAAACGGCCGTCCCAGGCGTGGTTACTTGGGTTGACCCGAGGCGTTTTTTGAAAGTTCAGAGAAATTTAGCCAGCTATCGAAAAAAACGTGATCGGCTTGGCAGGGGCTTAAAGCAAAAAATGTGTGAGCGAGCCTGCTCGCGATAGCGCTGTATCAGTCGACATTGAAGTTGAATGTCAGTCAGCTATCGCGAGCAGGCTCGCTCCCACAGGGGGGATGTGCGGAGGAGGGAATCAGTGTTTCTGCTTGTCGTTGCCAGCTGACAAATCGTGCAGATGGCGCCTGGACAGCGCAAGAAAACGCGGAGTCGGGCCGATGTCTTCGTACAGCGGGTCACCTTCTTCGTCGGTGGCGACCACTGTCGAGCCCTTCACATACGGGAAGCTCTTTTCGAGTTCTTCAAGTGCGGCGCCGATCAACTCGCCAAGCAACTCTTCGGGATGCCGCTTGGGGTACATCTCGGTAATCGCCGCCAGGCGTGCGGCGGCTTCCACGTCCAGGTGAATCGTGTAGCCGGTCTTGGTCAGGCGACCCTTGGCGTTTTCTTCCCAATGCTGGGCAAGTTCACGGATTTTCATAATCACCTCGTTGCGCGCCTGCTCGTGGCAGGCCGGGGGAGTATCCGGCGTTGGCCGGCGACAGCCGTTGTACGGCGTACTGTTCAGACTAGCTTCATCGCACAAGGTTTAAAGGTCCTTCGTCGTCTTGCTTGTAAGAAGACGTCTGGAGCGGCACTCTTGGGTTTACTGGCCGCCCGGATTCTTTGCTGGAGAACTGCTGATGACCGATATCGATGCACGCTTGCGCGAGGACGTTCACCTGTTGGGTGAGCTGTTGGGCAACACCATTCGTGAACAGTACGGGGACGGCTTTCTCGACAAGATCGAGCAGATCCGCAAAGGCGCCAAGGCTGACCGTCGCGGTTCGATGGACGCCGAGCTGAGCGCCAGCCTCAATCAATTGACCGAAGCTGAATTGCTGCCGGTGGCGCGGGCGTTCAACCAGTTCCTCAACCTGGCCAACATCGCCGAGCAATACCAGTTGATTCATCGTCGCGAAGAATCCCAACAGGCACCGTTCGAGTCACGGGTACTGCCGGAACTGCTCGCGCGCCTGCGAGACGAAGGCCATGGCGCCGAGTCATTGGCCCGCCAACTTGGACGACTGGAAATCGAACTGGTGTTGACCGCGCACCCGACCGAAGTCGCGCGCCGCACACTGATCCAGAAATACGACGCGATTGCCGCTCAACTGGCCGCCCAGGACCACCGCGACCTGACCAGCGCCGAGCGCGAGCAGATCAGGACGACGTTGCAACGCCTGATCGCCGAAGCCTGGCACACCGAAGAAATACGCCGTACACGCCCGACGCCGGTCGATGAAGCCAAATGGGGCTTTGCAGTGATCGAGCATTCGCTGTGGCAGGCGATTCCGAATTACCTGCGCAAGGCCGATCAGGCACTGCATGCCGCCACTGGCCTGCGTTTGCCGCTGGAGGCTGCGCCGATCCGCTTTGCTTCGTGGATGGGCGGCGACCGTGACGGCAACCCGAACGTGACGGCAGCGGTGACCCGTGAAGTGCTCCTGCTGGCACGCTGGATGGCCGCCGATCTGTACCTGCGCGATATCGATCATCTTGCGGCCGAACTGTCGATGCAGCAGGCCAGTGACGAATTGAAAGCCATGGCCGGCGACAGTGCCGAACCTTATCGAACCGTCCTCAAGCAACTGCGCGAACGCCTGCGCGCCACCCGCAACTGGGCGCATACGGCGTTGACCGCGCCGACGCCAGCTCCGGCGGACGTCCTGCAAGACAACCGCGACCTGCTTGATCCTCTAGAGCTTTGCTACCACTCGCTGCATGAGTGCGGCATGGGCGTGATCGCCGACGGCCCGCTGCTCGATTGCCTGCGCCGGGCGGTGACGTTCGGCCTGTTCCTGGTGCGGCTGGATGTGCGCCAGGACTCGTCGCGCCATAGCGCGGCCATGAGCGAAATCACTGATTACCTCGGCCTGGGCCGCTACGAGGATTGGAGCGAGGAAGAACGCATCACGTTCCTGAGCCGCGAACTGAACAACCGACGGCCCTTGCTGCCGGCCCACTACAAACCGTCCGCCGACACCGCCGAAGTGTTGGCGACCTGCCGGGAAATCGCCGCCGCGCCACAAGCTTCCCTTGGTTCCTACGTCATCTCCATGGCCGGTGCCGCTTCCGATGTGCTGACGGTTCAGTTGCTGCTCAAAGAATCCGGCGTGTTGCGGCCGATGCGCGTGGTGCCGTTGTTCGAAACCCTGGCCGACCTCGACAACGCCGGCCCGGTGATTGAAAAACTGTTGTTGCTGCCGGGTTATCGCTCGCGTCTGCAAGGGCCGCAGGAAGTGATGATCGGCTACTCCGACTCGGCCAAGGATGCCGGCACCACCGCAGCAGCGTGGGCGCAGTATCGGGCGCAGGAGCGTCTGGTGGATATCTGCCGCGAGCAGCAGGTGGAACTGCTGTTGTTCCACGGTCGCGGTGGCACCGTGGGCCGTGGCGGCGGCCCGGCGCATGCGGCGATTTTGTCGCAACCACCGGGGTCGGTGGCGGGGCGTTTCCGTACCACCGAGCAAGGGGAAATGATTCGTTTCAAATTCGGCCTGCCGGACATCGCCGAACAGAACCTCAATCTGTATCTGGCGGCGGTACTCGAAGCGACGTTGTTGCCACCGCCGCCGCCCACGCCCGAGTGGCGCCACTTGATGGACGAACTGGCCGCCGACGGGGTCCGTGCGTACCGCGCCGTGGTGCGGGAAAACCCGCAGTTCGTCGAGTACTTCCGCCAATCGACCCCGGAACAGGAATTGGGACGCTTGCCACTGGGCAGTCGCCCGGCCAAGCGTCGTGCCGGCGGGATCGAAAGCCTGCGCGCAATCCCATGGATCTTCGGCTGGACCCAGACGCGCCTGATGTTGCCGGCCTGGCTCGGCTGGGAAGCGGCGCTGAGCAAGGCGCTGGAGCGCGGCGAAGGCGAACTGCTGGGGCAGATGCGCGAGCAATGGCCTTTCTTCCGCACCCGCATCGATATGCTGGAAATGGTCCTGGCCAAGGCCGACGCCGATATCGCGCAATCCTACGATCAGCGTCTGGTCGAACCGGATCTGCTGCCGTTGGGCGCGCACTTACGCGACCTATTGTCGCAGGCGTGCTCGATCGTGCTCGGGCTGACCGGTCAGTCGCAGCTACTGGCACATAGCCCAGCCACCCTCGAATTCATTCGCCTGCGCAACACTTACCTCGACCCGCTTCATCTATTGCAGGCCGAGTTGCTGGCCCGTTCGCGGCAACAGGATGTGGCACAGGACAGCCCGGTGGAACAGGCGTTGCTGGTGTCTGTGGCGGGGATTGCCGCTGGTTTACGCAATACCGGCTAAAGTTTTTGTCGTTGGATGAGGCGTCCGGAGCATGTGCCGGATGCCGTCCGAGGGCGCGGATAAAAGTGCTGCCAAGCGACAGTTAATGTTGGGGTTGCGACGAGGGAAACCGCGTCCAAAGGTCGTAGCCGACGCGGGTTTCTCCGACTTTTGGCGGCTTGTGTGGTCGCAGCCTGCTGTGTATCTTGATCAGCCTTTGGCCGTTTGGGCGGTCACGACCCTATTTTTGAGATTGGCCCCACGAGGCGAATCTGACGTTATCCATATAAAAAATTGAGGAGCACATCGATGCGCGTCATTCTGCTGGGAGCTCCCGGGGCCGGTAAAGGTACTCAGGCTAAGTTCATCACCGAAAAATTCGGCATTCCGCAAATTTCCACCGGCGACATGTTGCGTGCTGCGGTCAAGGCCGGCACCGAACTGGGCATCAAGGCCAAGAGCATCATGGATGCCGGCGGCCTGGTTTCCGATGACCTGATCATCGCGCTGGTCAAGGACCGTATCTCCCAGGCTGATTGCGCCAACGGTTTCCTGTTCGACGGTTTCCCGCGCACCATTCCTCAGGCTGAAGCCTTGGTGACTGCCGGCGTCGAGCTGGACGCTGTGGTCGAGATCGCCGTTGAAGACGAAGAAATCGTCCAGCGCATTGCCGGTCGTCGTGTCCACGAAGCCAGCGGCCGCGTGTACCACATCGTCTACAACCCGCCGAAAATTGCCGGCAAAGACGACATCACCGGCGAAGAGCTGGTACAGCGCAAGGACGACACCGAAGAAACCGTGCGTCATCGCCTGTCGGTCTACCATTCGCAGACCAAGCCGCTGGTGGATTTCTACCAGAAACTGTCTGCTGCCAATGGCAAGCCGAAGTACAGCCATATCGAAGGCGTCGGTTCGGTAGAAGCAATCACCGCCAAGGTTCTTGCTGCCCTGAGCTGAAAACTCTGAATCGTTGCATCATCCACGGCCCGCTTGCGGGCCGTAGTTGTTTATACTGACGCACTTTTTTCTGACCACTTGTTACGGAAACATCGATGAGCACCTTGCTGGCCCTGGACACCGCGACTGAAGCTTGCTCCGTTGCCTTGCTGCATGACGGCAAAGTGACGAGCCATTACGAGGTGATCCCGCGTCTGCATGCGCAGAAATTGCTGCCGATGATCCAGCAGTTGCTGGCCGACGCCGGCACCACCCTGCAAGCAGTCGATGCCATTGCGTTCGGTCGCGGGCCGGGCGCTTTCACTGGCGTGCGCATTGCCATCGGTGTGGTGCAGGGTCTGGCGTTCGCGCTGGATCGCCCGGTGTTGCCGGTATCGAACCTCGCCGTGCTGGCCCAGCGCGCTTACCGCGAACATGGCGCCAGCCAGGTTGCGGCGGCCATCGATGCACGCATGGATGAAGTGTATTGGGGTTGCTATCGCGAAACGGCGGGGGAGATGCGCCTGGTTGGCGCAGAAGCGGTATTGCCGCCCGAGTCAGCCGCATTGCCGGGTGATGCCAGTGGCGAATGGTTCGGCGCCGGCACCGGTTGGGGTTATGGCGAGCGGATTGCGGTCAACCTGAGCGGTCAGGATGCGGGCATGTTGCCTCATGCAGAAGATTTGCTGACCCTGGCGCGATTTGCCTGGGAGCGTGGTGAAGCGATTGTGGCCGACAAGGCGCAGCCAGTTTATCTGCGCGACAAAGTGGCGACGCCCAAGGCGCGTTAATCAGGTTTTATTGTGGCGAGGGAGCTTGCTCCCGCTCGGCTGCGCAGCAGTCGTAAAACCAGCCAACGCGATTCAACCGACCGCAATCGAGGCCGCTTCGCAGCCCAGCGGGAGCTTGCTCCCTTGCCACATCTTGTTCCAACTTGGCCAATCGTCGTTTTCTAACCGCAGCTTTTAAACCTTTTGCTTTTTATGTGTTCTAGTTATCACTCGGCGGTTTGCGAAGCGGGCTGTGCGCCACTAAACTGCCATCACTGATACCGAGCATGCACTTATGCGTATAGACGGCATTTCCTCTCAGTCCTACCCCATCAAGCGCAAGCCTCGCAAAGGCCATGTGGTGGAGGACGAGTCCGTCGAAATCGACGGCGAGCCGGAGTTTGCGTCTGAAGAGCAACTGGCTGCGCGAGCCGCCAAGTCCGCTGCGCAACGCCTTAGCAATCTTCCCGCCCGTCAGCAGGACATGCTCTACCACCGTGCGATGAGCAAAAGTGTGGCGATGGCTTTGGCCAGCTACCTCAGCACCGCCGGGTTCGTCGATTGGGATGCGGAAGTGCTGGGTCTCGACCTGTACATCTGATGTTGCTGCCTTACTACCTCGGCTGCCCCTCCTGGAGTGAAAACGCCTGGCGCGAATACCTGTATCCGCCTGACGCCAAACCCGCCGATTTTCTTGATCTGTATTGCCAGGTGTTCAACGCCGTGGAAGGTAATACGACGTTCTACGCGAGCCCCGCTGCCGGCACCGTGCAGCGCTGGGCCGAGGCCATGCCCGAGCACTTTCGCTTCACCGCCAAATTCCCCGGCGACATCAGCCATGGCGGTGACCTGCGCGACCAACTGACCGCTGTCGAAACCTTCACCCGATTGCTCAGCCCGCTGGGTCAGCGGGTGTCGCCACTGTGGCTGCAATTGTCGAAAAGCTTCACCCCGCAACGCTTGCCCGAGCTGGCTGCATTCATCGACGCGTTGGAGCGGCCGTTGGCGGTGGAAGTGCGGCATGACGATTTTTTCGCCAAGGGTGACAGCGAACGGATGCTCAACCGCCTGTTGCTGGATCGCGGCGTTGAACGCATCTGCCTCGACCCGCGCGCATTGTTCAGCTGCACCTCGATCGATCCTTCGGTGCTTCACGCGCAATCGAAAAAACCGCGTGTTCCACCTCGCCCGGCAGCGTTCACGCCATTTCCGCAGGTGCGTTTCATCGGTCATCCAGAGCTTGAGGCCAACGACCCGTTTCTATTGCCGTGGGTGGAAAAAATTGCCCTGTGGATTGAAGAGGGGCGCACGCCGTATATTTTCCTGCACACCGCCGACAATCTGCTGGCGGCTAAACTGGCCCAGCGTTTTCACCGTCGCCTGATGCTGCGATTACCTGGCTTGCCGGCGCTGCCTGAGCTATACAGGAAACCCGCCGCCGAGCAACTTGGCTTGCTCTGAAGGCGGATTCGTTCGCCTTCTTCAGGAGCCTGCCAATGGATGCGCAAACCCTTCGAGCCCAAGCGTTCAAAGCCTTGCACGAACGCAGCAGCGCTTTCGTTATTCCCAACCCGTGGGATGCCGGATCGGCAAAAATGCTCGCCAGCCTGGGCTTCGAGGCGCTGGCGACCACCAGCGCCGGTTACGCTTTTTCCAACGCGCGCCCGGATGGTGGCCTGACCCTGGACGATACCCTCGCCAACGTCAGGGCGATTGTCGGCGCCAGCGATTTGCCGGTCGCGGTCGATCTGGAAAATGGTTTTGCCGATGACCCGGCGGAATGCGCGAAAAGTCTGTTGCGCGCAGCGCAGGCCGGGGCAGTGGGCGGTTCGATTGAAGACTTCACTGGCCGCGAGGACGCTCCGATCTACTGCTTCGAGCATGCCGTCGCGCGCATCGAGGCCGCCGTCGCTGCCGCCCGCAGTCTGCCTTTCCCTTTCATGCTGACCGCCCGGGCCGAGAATTTCCTGCACGGCAATCCGGATCTGGACGACACGATTCGCCGCTTGCAGGCATTCGCGGAGGCCGGGGCCGACGTGTTGTATGCGCCGGGCTTGCGCAGTGCTGACGATGTGCTGGCGGTTGTCCGCGCGGTGGCGCCGAAACCGGTCAATGTGTTGATGTCCGGAGGTTTGCAGCTGACGGTGCAGCAATTGAGCGACATGGGCGTCAAGCGCATCAGCGTCGGCTCGGCGCTGGCATTGGCAGCGCTGGGGGAGTTCTATCGCGCCGCCGAAGAGATCAAGACGTCCGGCACCTTCGGGTTCACGTCGCGCTCCATGCCGTACGCCCAGGCCAATCAGTTGTTCAAAGGCTGAGCATGGGCAACGGGCGCTGGATGCTGCTGGTGCTGTTGATCATTGGCGGTGGGGTGCTCAGCATCTGGCGCGGTTGGCTGGAAATACCGCCGCAATGGAACCCCTGGGCGCCGCTGGATGTGAAGGCTGCACCGAACCTGCTGACCCGCTACAAACTGATGCGCCTGCGCGATGATCCGCAACTCTGCGCGCAAGCCCTGAGCAGTTCCGGTCTGCGCGTGACCCCGCAAGCCAACAGCCCCGACGCCCAATGCCCACTCAGCAATGCCCTGCGCGTACAGGGCGGTGATGTTGCCCTGAGCAGCAGTTTCCTCGCCAGTTGCCGCCTGGCCGTGTCGTTCGCGCTGTTCGAACATCACGCCCTGCAACCCGCGGCGCAGGCGGTCTATGGGCAAGCGGTGGCGCGGGTCGACCATCTCGGCAGCTTTGCCTGTCGCAATGTCTACAGCCGCGAGAATGGCCGGCGTAGTCAACACGCGTCGGCCAATGCGCTGGACATCGCCGGTTTTCGCCTGGCCGATGGTCGAACCATTAGCGTGCTCAAGGATTGGCCCAAGGACAATCAGGATGCGCAGTTTCTAAGACAAGTCCGCGATGGCGCCTGCGGCTTGTTCAGTGTGGTGTTGGGGCCGGATTACAACGCCGCGCATCGCAATCACTTTCATGTCGATGTCGGGCCGTGGTGGGTTTGTCGCTGAAGCGGACGTTGAGGCTCAGGCGGCGAGGCGCAGGTTCTGCAGGATGATCGGGCGCGCCCAACCATTATCGAAATCGAGTTGTTTCTGTTGCTCCAGCAACTCTTCCGGGGAGAACGGCGGGAACGGCTTGTCCAGCAGGTCCAGTTCGAACTCGGCAATCGGCAGGTGCAGTGGACGCGGTTGCGGCGCGGGGCCGGCTTCCGGCAATGGCTGGCCGGCGGTCAGCACAAGCGGGCGCACCCAGCCGCTTTCGAAATCCTGTTGTTTCTGCTGGGCGACGATTTCTTGCGCCGGGAACGGTGGGAACGGCTTGTCGGCCAGGTCCATTTCGAACTCGGCAATCGGCAGGAAGAGTGGCTCGGGCGGGCGAATCTCGTTGTCCTGCACATCGCATTCGCGCTGGGCAACGATGTGCGCCAGCAGATCGCTGCCAACGGTGGGTTCAACCGGGCTGTCGAGATCGACCGGTGGAAAGTTCAGCGATTTGGGCAGCACTTCACCCGACTGTTCGGCCAGCGCCCGGGCAAAGAAATCCTGCCAGATGTGGCTGACGCCGCTCAGTGCCTGGGTATTTCGCAGGTTGTAGTCGCCGTAGGGCGAGATAAAACCTGTGATTGTCGGTTGAATGTCTGACATTTCTCTCGGTCGACGCTCAGCTCTGGCAAAATGCTCGATAGTTTTGTTATCGGCCGTTTTTGCCGATCATTAATTTTTTGAGCGTGTTTTCCGATGATTGATCAACCCGCGGCGTGCCGCATCCATGTCGAGGCGTTGGACGCAGCCTTCGAACCCCAGGCCGAGCAATGGGCCGAGCGCCTGGGCCTGCCGCTGCAAGTGGCTGATGGCGAGTTTGCATTGCAGGTGGGTGACATGGGCTTGCAGCTGCAACAGCTGGGGCCGGATGCGCCGGGCCCGGTGCGGGTGGACTTCGTCGAGGGCGGCGCGGCGCATCGCCGGTTGTACGGCGGTGGCAGCGGGCAGATGATCGCCAAGGCTGTCGGCGTGGCCCAGGGCGTGCGCCCGCGGGTGCTGGATGCGACGGCGGGGTTGGGCAAGGATGCGTTCGTGCTGGCCAGCCTCGGTTGCGAGATGAGCCTGATCGAGCGCCAGCCTTTGATTGGCGCCTTGCTGGAGGATGGTCTGGCCCGAGGCGCGGAAGATTTCGATGTGGCGCCGATCGTCGCGCGGATGCGCTTGCTCAAGGGCAACTCGATCGAGGTGATGCGCAATTGGCAGGGCGAGCCGCCGCAGGTGATCTACCTCGACCCGATGTTTCCTCACCGTGAGAAAACCGCGTTGGTGAAGAAGGAAATGCGCCTGTTCCGGCCGCTGGTGGGGGATGACCCGGATGCACCGGCATTGCTCGAGGCCGCGTTGGCGTTGGCCAGCCACCGGGTGGTGGTCAAGCGCCCGCGCAAGGCCCCGTGCATTGAAGGGCCGAAGCCGAGCCATGCGCTGGATGGCAAGTCCAGTCGGTATGACATTTATCCGAAGAAGGCGCTCAAGCCGTAAGTTGAAGCTGATCGTTCCCACGCTCTGCGTGGGAATGCAGCCCGGGACGCTCCGCGTCCCATTCGAGAGCTGGAACGCGGAGCGTCCCCTGAGGCGTTCCCACGCAGAGCGTGGGAACGATCACCGCTAGGGCCGATAAGCCCGCATAAACAACCCCACCACTTCCTGCACATGGCTTTCGGCTTCATCGCCAACCAGCGGTTCGCCACAACCATAAAGCAGACGAAAATTCCCCGCGCCCTTGAGCAGGCAGAAGAAATGCTCAGCCGCATTGTGCGGTTTGTCGATGCTCAGCACGCCGCTTTCGTCGATCTTGCTCAGCAGGCGCTCCATGCCGTGCAGCATGCGCTGCGGTCCGGCCTCGAAGAAGATCTGCGAAAGCTTCGGGTCCTGACTGCCCAGGGTCATCATCAAGCGGTGCAGGTTCACTGACTCGTCACTGTTGATCAATTGATGAAAACCGCGCGCGATGTTCAGCAGCACGGTTTCCACTGCCACGCCTTCGGGCAATTCGAAAAACAGCGTCGGCAGTTGCTCCTCACACTTGGCCATCACGGCAGCGGAGAACAGCGTCTCCTTGTCGTTGAAATGGCTGTAGACCGTCAGCTTTGACACCCCGGCCTCGGCAGCGACGGCATCCATGCTGGTGTTGGCATAACCCTTGGTCAGAAACAGCGTCTTCGCTGCATCGAGGATCGCCTGGCGCTTGGCCAAATCCTTGGGGCGGCCCGGGCCATTGGGTGCTGAAAGATTGTTCGGCATATGCGCTTTTATTACTGGACTGGTGAGTTTGCTATTAATAACATACTCGCCAGTATAATTATTCCAAGCACCATTAGCGAAAGGTCCTTCACCATGTTCCGCTATGCCTTGCCCCTCGCACTGCCAGTTACCCTGGCGTTTTTATTGACTGCGTGTGGTCACGAAGAGGCGCCGCAAGTCAGCGTTCGCCCGGCCATGGTGGTTCAGCCAGAGCCTTCGACGCAGTCGATGGAAAGCTATCCCGGTGAAGTGCGTGCGCGCTATGAGCCGGATCTGGCATTCCGCATCGGCGGCAAAGTCAGCCGACGACTGGTCGATGAGGGGCAGCGCGTCAAGGCTGATCAGCCGCTGGCCGAACTCGATCCCCAGGACGTGCGCCTGCAATTGGAGGCCACCCGCGCCCAGGTAGCCGCCGCCGAAGCCAATCTGAGCATGGTGCGCGCTGAACGTGATCGCTATAAAACGCTGATGGAGCGTCAGCTGGTCAGCCGTTCGCAATACGACAATCACGAAAACCTTTACCGTTCCGGTGAAGCGCGTCTCAAACAAATCAAAGCCGAATTCAACGTTTCGACCAATCAGGCCAGTTACGCGGTGCTGCGTGCGCCACAGGATGGCGTGGTAGCCAAACGCGCCGTGGAAGTCGGGCAAGTGGTGGCCGCTGGGCAAACGGTGTTTACCCTGGCGACCGATGGCGAGCGTGAAGTCCTGATCAGCCTGCCGGAACAAAGCTTCGGCCGCTTCAAGGTCGGCCAGCCGGTAGCTGTGGAACTGTGGACGCATCCGGACCAGCGCTTCGCCGGGCATATCCGCGAATTGTCGCCGGCCGCTGATCCCAAGTCCCGCACCTTCGCCGCGCGCATCGCGTTCAACACCGGCAAGGTGCCGGTGGAACTCGGCCAGAGTGCCCGCGTGTTTGTCCAGGCTGCCCAAGCCGCACCGTTGTCTGTGCCGCTGTCGGCGTTGACCGCAGAAGGCGGCGTGACCTACGTCTGGGTCGTCAGCGCCAACAACACTTTGAAGCGCACCCCGGTGCGGGTGGGTGCCTTCGGCGAGAAAACCGTCCCGGTGCTCGAAGGACTCAACGCCAGCGACTGGGTGGTAGCCGCGGGCGTCCATGTGCTGCTCGACGGGCAACAAGTACGCCCGGTGGATCGCTCCAACCGCGTGGTCAATCTGGCGCACAAGGAGTAATCCCCGATGGGTTTCAATCTTTCCGCCTGGGCGCTGCGCAATCGCCAGATCGTCCTGTTTCTGATGCTGTTGCTGGCGATCGTCGGGGCACTGTCCTACACCAAACTCGGCCAGAGCGAAGACCCGCCGTTCACGTTCAAGGCCATGGTGATTCGTACCAACTGGCCAGGTGCAACGGCGCAGGAAGTCTCGCGCCAGGTCACCGAACGCATTGAAAAGAAGCTGATGGAAACAGGCGAATACGAACGCATCGTCTCGTTCTCCCGCCCGGGCGAATCCCAGGTGACGTTCATTGCCCGCGACTCCATGCATTCGGTGGACATCCCGGAACTCTGGTATCAGGTGCGCAAGAAGGTCAGCGACATCCGCCATACCTTGCCGCCGGGAATTCAAGGGCCGTTTTTCAACGATGAATTCGGTACCACCTTCGGCAATATCTACGCATTGACCGGCGATGGTTTCGATTATGCCGTGCTCAAGGACTACGCCGACCGCATCCAGATCCAGCTGCAACGGGTCAAGGACGTGGGCAAAGTCGAGCTGCTGGGGTTGCAGGACGAAAAGATCTGGATCGAACTTTCCAACGTCAAACTCGCCACCCTCGGCTTGCCGTTGGCAGCGGTGCAGCAAGCCCTTGAAGAACAGAACGCGGTGTCCACGGCCGGCTTCTTCGAAACCACTAGCGAGCGATTGCAGTTACGGGTCTCGGGCAATTTTCAGACAGTCGATGAGATAAAAAGCTTTCCGATTCGCGTCGGTGATCGCACTTTCCGTATCTCCGATGTGGCCGACGTGCGCCGTGGTTTCAACGATCCACCGGCGCCGCGCATGCGCTTCATGGCCGAGAACGCGATTGGTCTTGCGGTAGCGATGAAGGACGGCGGCGACATCCTGGTGCTGGGCAAGGCGCTGGAAATCGAGTTCGATCGTATCCAGAAAAACCTCCCCGCCGGGATGCAGTTGCGCAAGGTTTCCGATCAGCCCGCCGCCGTAAAAACCGGTGTCGGCGAGTTCGTTCAAGTGCTGGTGGAAGCGCTGGCCATTGTGCTTCTGGTGAGCTTTTTCTCCCTTGGCGTGCGCACCGGCATGGTGGTGGCGCTGGCGATTCCGCTGGTGTTGGCGATGACCTTCGCCTGCATGTATTACCTGGGCATCGGTCTGCACAAGATTTCCCTCGGGGCATTGGTGTTGGCCCTGGGATTGTTGGTCGACGACGCGATCATCGCCGTGGAAATGATGGCGATCAAAATGGAACAGGGTTTCGACCGGATCAAAGCCGCGAGCTACGCCTGGACCAGCACCGCGTTCCCGATGCTCACGGGCACGCTGATCACCGCAGCCGGTTTCCTGCCGATTGCCACGGCGCAGTCGGGCACCGGCGAATACACCCGCTCGATCTTCGAGGTGGTGACCATCGCCCTGTTGGCATCGTGGGTGGCGGCGGTATTGTTTGTGCCTTTTCTTGGGGAAAAACTCCTGCCGGACCTGGCGAAAATTCATGCAGCCAAACACGGTTCCGGCCAACCCGATCCTTACGCTACGCCGTTTTATCAGCGTGTTCGGCGCCTGGTGGAATGGTGCGTGCGCTGGCGTAAAACGGTGATCACCGCGACCGTGGTGTTGTTCATTGCCTCCATCGTGCTGTTTCGCTTCGTGCCGCAACAGTTCTTCCCGGCATCCGGGCGTCTGGAATTGATGGTCGACCTGAAGCTGGCCGAAGGGGCTTCCCTGAGCAACACTGCCGATGAAGTCAAACGCCTCGAAGCACTGCTCAAGGACAAAGCCGGGATCGACAATTACGTTGCCTACGTCGGCACCGGTTCACCGCGCTTCTACCTGCCGCTGGATCAGCAACTGCCTGCGGCGAGCTTCGCCCAGTTTGTGGTGTTGGCGAAAACCATCGAGGAGCGCGAAAGCCTGCGCACCTGGTTGATTGCAACGCTCAACGAACAATTCCCGGCCCTGCGCTCGCGGGTGACCCGTCTGGAAAACGGCCCTCCGGTCGGCTATCCGGTGCAGTTCCGGGTCACGGGTGAGCACATCGAGGAAGTCCGGGCGCTGGCGCGCAAAGTCGCGACCAAGGTTCGCGAGAACCCGCACGTGGCCAATGTGCACCTGGATTGGGAAGAGCCGAGCAAAGTCGTCTATCTGAACATCGATCAGGACCGCGCTCGGGCGCTGGGCGTGAGCACGGCAAACTTGTCGAGGTTCCTGCAGAGCTCGCTCACCGGTTCCAGTGTCAGCCAGTACCGCGAAGACAACGAATTGATCGAGATCCTGTTGCGCGGCACCCTGCATGAACGCACCGAGTTGTCGCTGCTGCCAAGCCTGGCGGTGCCGACCGACAACGGTCGCAGCGTGGCGCTTTCGCAGATTGCGACGCTGGAATACGGCTTCGAAGAAGGTGTGATCTGGCATCGTAACCGCCTGCCGAACGTCACCGTTCGTGCCGATATTTATGGCAAGGAGCAGCCGGCGACACTCGTCCAGCAGATCATGCCAACGCTCGATCCGATTCGCGCTGAGTTGCCCGATGGCTATTTGCTGGATGTGGGCGGCACGGTCGAGGATTCGGCCCGTGGGCAGAACTCGGTGAAGGCGGGCGTGCCGCTGTTCATCGTGGTGGTGTTGACCTTGCTGATGCTGCAGTTGCGCAGCTTCTCCCGTACGGTGATGGTGTTTCTCACGGCACCGTTGGGGCTGATCGGGGTGACGCTGTTCCTGATGGTGTTCCGCCAGCCGTTCGGGTTTGTGGCGATGCTCGGGACCATCGCCTTGTCCGGGATGATCATGCGTAACTCGGTGATTCTGGTCGATCAGATCGAGCAGGATATCGCGGCGGGGCTCAAGCCTTGGCAGGCGATCATCGAGGCGACGGTGCGGCGGTTCCGGCCGATTGTGCTGACGGCGCTGGCGGCGGTGTTGGCGATGATTCCGTTGTCGCGCAGTGTGTTTTTCGGGCCGATGGCGGTGGCGATCATGGGGGGGTTGATTGTGGCGACGGCGTTGACGTTGCTGTTTTTGCCGGCGCTTTATGCGGCTTGGTTCAGGGTTCGCAAGGAGTCGGTTTGATGGTTTGAACGTGGCGGCCTTAGGGCCGACCAGGCTGTTGGTTGTTTTTGGTGTATATCCGTTGCTTCGGTAACGGCCGCTTATGGTTCCGCTTTTACAGCGGGTTACTTTGAAAAGCGGAACGCCGCCCGGCGCAAAGTAACCAAACGCTCTTGCCCCTGTCGTTCGGTGCCTCGCCTAGGCTCGGCATGCCCTCGCTCCGGTCCTGCTCCGTGGGCCCGCCGCCATCGGCCATCCATGGCCGGCGGCGGCTAACCCGGCATCCATGCCGGGTTGCCCACTGCGCAGAACCTCCACTCGGCCTCTCGAGGGGGCGCCCAGATCAAGAGCGGCAGGCGAGCTAACGCTCGGCCTGTGGAGTGGTGAGGGGCAACAGCGGTTGTATGGTGTTCTGCTTTTGCTCTTCTGTGGGAGCCAGCCTGCTGGCGATGACGGCCTGCCAGCCGACTAATCTCAATCAGATATCTCCAATCCAATGTAGGAGGCAGCCTGCTGGCGATGACGGCCTGCCAGCCGACCGCTGGCGGCCTGCTGGCGATGACGGCCTGCCAGCCGACCAATCTCTATCAGATATCTCCAATCCAATGTAGGAGCCAGCCTGCTGGCGATGACGGCCTGCCAGCCGACCAATCTCTACCAGATATCTCCAATCCAATGTAGGAGSCAGCCTGCTGGCGATGACGGCCTGCCAGCCGACCAATCTCTATCAGATATCTCCAATCCAATGTAGGAGCCAGCCTGCTGGCGATGACGGCCTGCCAGCAGCAGCCTGCTGGCGATGACGGCCTGCCAGCCGACCAATCTCTATCAGATATCTCCAATCCAATGTAGGAGCCAGCCTGCTGGCGATGACGGCCTGCCAGCCAACCAATCTCTACCAGATGTACTCAATCCCTGTGGGAGCTGGCTTGCCAGCGATGACGGCCTGACAGCCAACCAATCTCTACCAGATGCTACCCAATCCAGTTCTGCAACTTACTGTGTTCTCAATGCTGGCTTATCAGTTGGAAACTGTTTATCGCCTAATCAAAAATTCAGACCATTCCCACAAGACTTTCAGGTTGCCCGTCGGAAGCTCAATCTCTAGCCTTTGATCGTCGCTGCCAATTCAGTGACCGGGACTGCAAGCCCGCCAATAGTTCGTTAGGCACCAACTTTGGGAGGTTCGCAATGATCAAAGACAGTCCTGATTACTCAGCCTCGAAATCTGAAAAGCAAACGGCAAACCACCCCTGCCCAATTTTCACCATCCGCCCAGGCATCAATTCCGAAACCCTGTTGGTTCATGCTTATGAAACCCTCGCCTCGGCCAATGTAATGGCGACGGAGTTATCATCCATCCTGACCGGCCCGACTTGTAATCTGGTACTCGGTATTCAACAGATGATTGTCCTGGCGCAGCTTTCAGTGGGCGAGGTGCTGGATCAGCTCAATCCGCAGCAGTAGAAAAGGAAAAGCCCGCTGACCTTCACAGGTTCAGCGGGCTTTTCTTGTGTGCTGTCAGCCAGGAATTACAAAGTACCGAACACTTTTTTGGCCAAACTGGTCGCCGCCGCCGCCGGGTTCTGGCGCAGGGCTTCTTCCTGTTTGCCGATCATTTCAAACAGGCCATTCAATGCCTGTTCGGTCACGTAGCTTTCGATGTTGGCGTTCTTGGTATCGATCACGCCCATGGTCGCGGCCTGGCCGGCAAATGAGTTGTATTGCTTGGCCAAACCCACCTGGTCGGTGGCTTGCTTGACGATAGGCAGAAACTTGGCGCGGATTTGCTCGCGGCTGGTTTTGTTCAGGTATTGGGTGGCCGAATCGTTGCCGCCACTGAGAATGCCCTTGGCGTCCGCCACGGACATTTTTTTCACCGCATCCACGAGTATGGGCTGGGCTTGGGTCACAGCGGTTTCAGCCGCTTTGTTCATGCTGGTTTCCAGTTGATCGACCTGATCGCCCATGCCGAACTGTTTCATTTTGCTGGCAACCTTGCCCAGCTTGCCCGGCAGTTCGATTTTCACCTCCGGGTTGTTACTGAAGCCGCCCGGCGTGCCGAGTTGCTTCACGGCCAATTGCGCGCCTTGGGTCAGGGCGTCCTTGAGGCCGCCGGTGGCGTCCTGCTGCGACAGGTCAGAGAGTGACAAGGCCATCGCATTGGCGCCGATCATCAAACTGGCACACAGGGCGGCGAAGCGAAGGGTAGGGCGGAACATTGGGGATGCTTCCTTCAGTAGATTAAATTCACAATCAACGCCAGCTCGATTTGTTCGCGGCGCGAAGCGTCGAGTTGCACGGCATGATGGTCGATTCGTGTTGCAAAGGCGCCAGCAGCAAACTGGCGCTTGAATCCGGTCGTCGCGAAGTTTACGTCAAGCGTTGTTGTGAACGGTTGGAATCAGTCGCCGAAAATTGGCGTCTGTTCGATTTGCGGCTGCAGAATCAATTTCCCCGGCTTAAGACCCAGAGCCAGCACCTTCTGACCATAGCCTTCGAACGAGCCAATCAACGCATATTCCTGGCCTGGCCAAATCTTGAACGGGTTATATTTCAAGTAGATGGGCGTGGTCTGTGCGGTCAACCCCACGGCTTCATCGATGACAGCCCCTGGCTGGCCATCGTCGTTCAACTCAACCAACTTCACGAACAACTTTGAGTCGGCAGGATAACCAATTTGAGGCATCCACGATTTGAACACAGCGATGTGGCTCACGGTGCTCAAGTAAATATCGGTATCGTGATCGCCTCCTCCCCACCAGAACGTCTGATCCAGATCCAACAGCAACTGCGAGTCCAGAAAAGAGATTTTTACATTGATGGAGAAGCGGCTGCCGACCTCGTTCACTTCGGAGTCGATCACAACCGGGAAGTTGATGGGGAGTGTCGATGAAAGATGGTTGCTACCCCACTGGCTGTGAAGTTTTGGTGCATTCCTGTCGCTGATGTCCTGTACTTTGATGCTGATTTCGCAACCTGGCAGAAGTTCAAATCGGGGGGGGAAATGCAGGAGCGTGTTGATAGTGTGTTGGGTCATGATGATTTCCTTATCAAATGAATTCGTCGTAAATGACGAGCGCTGAGCTTATCTCCTGAACATTCAAGTGTTATGTAGGAAGCGTTCGCTAGTAGTCAGCGAATTGTTAACGGGACAGATCAGAAGCGTCCTTGCCTCTGTCGCTTTGAGACGTCAGACCTGTTCGACAAGATCCGCCGCATCTTCGCTGCGATGCAATGCCACCTGACGGATCGACAAGCGAATCTCCGCCGGCAGTACCCGTTTAGCCGCGCCTTCGGCCAATTCGCCGAGCAGTTCGTGATAACCCAGCTTGCCGGCTTCATCACGCTTGAGTACGTCAAGGTCGAGCAGGGTCTGGATGAAATGGCGGAACAGGCTTTTGTCGAAGAACTCCGGCGCATTCAGGCCGTGCAGGATCGACAGGCGCTGGGCCATGACCGTGCACAGGTCTTCCAGTTCTTCGGCGCTGATGCTGTTCTGGCCACTGTTGAGCAGCAGGGACACAGTCATGTAGAAGCGCTGCAAGGTCTGGGCGATGCTTTTCGACAACAGCGTCAGTAACACAAAATGCCGCGAACTCGGTGCCGGGCGCAGATACACGTCGTTCTCGAAACGCAACAGGCCTTGCTCAACGAACGCTTGCAGCCATTGATCGATCACCGCATCCAGCTCATCCAGCGGCCAGCGAATGAACAGCTCCGATTGCAGGTACGGATACAACGCTCGGGTGTAGCGCAGGATCTGTTCGCGGCTCATGCGCGAAGTGCTCTGGAAGAAGCTGGCCAGCAACGCCGGCAGCGCAAAAATGTGCAGCACGTTATTTCGGTAGTACGTCATCAGGACAGCATTCTGCTCGTCCAGGTACAGAATCTTGCCCAACGCATCGCTCTGCTCGGACAGCAGGTCCATGGCCTTGACGTGCTCGATCAGCGCGCGGCCGTCGCCTTCCGGCAATGTGGTGTGCGACGAGTAAGGCACTTTGCGCAACAGCGCCAGATACAGGTCCAGCACCCGCGCCATGGCGCGATCGTCCAAGGCCAGGCGGCTGGTGGACAGCAGCGCGAGCGCGACGAGGTTCACCGGATTGATCGCCGCCGCTTCGTTCAGATGCTGTGCGACTTTCTCGCCGAGGCGGTTGGTGGTTTCGTTGAGCCACGCCGGTTTGAACTGCGGGCCGAGTTCCTGTTGACGCCAGTCGGGTTGTTCGCTGTCGAGGAATTCCGCCAGTTTGATCGGCTCGCCGAAGTTCACCGCCACTTGGCCGAAGCGCTGTTTGAGCGCGCCGATGACTTTGAAAATATCGAAGATCGATTCTTTCTTTTTGCTTGCACCGCGCAACTCGCCCAGATAGGTCCGACCTTCCAGCACCCGCTCATAGCCGATATACACCGGCACGAACACGATGGGCATGCGCGAAGAGCGCAGGAAACTGCGCAGGGTGATGGCGAGCATTCCGGTTTTCGGTTGCAGCATGCGCCCGGTGCGCGAACGGCCGCCCTCGACAAAGTATTCCACCGGGAAACCCTTGGTGAACAAGGTATGCAGGTACTCGTTGAACACCGAAGTGTAAAGCGGGTTGCCCTTGAACGTGCGCCGCATGAAAAACGCGCCGCCACGTCGCAGCAGGCTGCCGATCACCGGCATGTTGAGGTTGATTCCGGCGGCAATGTGCGGTGGCGTCAGGCCGTTGCGGAACAGCAGGTACGAGAGCAGCAGGTAGTCGATGTGGCTGCGATGGCAAGGCACGTAGATCACTTCGTGACCCTGGGCGACCTTCTGCACGCCTTCGATGTGGTTGACCTTGATGCCGTCGTAGATCTTGTTCCAGAACCAGCTCAGCACCACTTCAAGGAAGCGGATAGCGGTGTAGGTGTAGTCCGAAGCAATCTCGTTGCCGTAGCGCAGGGCCTGGGCCTTGGCTTTCTCCGGTGAGATGTTCTCGCGCTCGGCTTCATCGAGGATTGCCTGCTTGACCAAGGGCTGATTGACCAGGCCCTTGACCAGATTGCGCCGGTGGGAGATGTCCGGGCCGATCACGGCGGCCTTCAGGTTGCGAAAGTGCACCCGCAGAATGCGCTGGGCCATGCGCACAGTACGCTCGTGGCCCTTGTTGTGGTCGATCAGTTCGCGCAGGTGGATGGGCGCGGAAAACTGTACGCGGGTTTTGCGTCCCAGCACGATGATGCTCAACAACCGACGCAGGCGCCCGGTAACGGCCCAGCTATCGGCGAACAGAAGTTTCCATGGACTGTTCTCGCTGTCCGGCGACTGGCCCCAGAACACGCTTACCGGAATGATCTGCGCGTCTTCGGCGGCGTTCTGGCTCAGGGCACTGACCAGGCGAGTCAAGGTGGGTGGCGCACCGCGCTTGTCCTGGCGGCCGAGCCAGTCGGGATCGGGCGTCAGGTAAAAAAACGCCGCCGGCTCGATCAATGAACCGACCGACACCGGCAGCACCGGACGCGGCAGCCCGGCTTTGCTGCACTCGGTGTCGACCACGGCCAGATCGGTCAGCGAAGGATTTTGCAGGACGTAGAACACCGGACGACTGCGGTCGAGGTTGAGGGTGAACGACGACTGGTTGATCGTCTCCGAGCGGACCCAGAGGTACAACAGGCGGCGCAAGGTGCCAAACACAAGACGGCGGAACGGGGAACGGGTCATACGGCTTCTGCGTGAGTGAGTAAAACCAAGCAATTGCTTGGGAGGGCCGTAGTGTGCCGGATTCGTCGAAAATCGGCAAAAAAGCAGTCAACCATTCTGTAGTTGAGAGTTTTTGTGTCTGTCATATACTCGGCCGCTCAAAATAAAAACAAAGGGGGTACTGACATGGCAACGCGCGAAACCGGCAACGTGAAGTGGTTCAACGACGCCAAGGGTTACGGCTTTATTCAGCGCGAAGACGGGGTGGACGTGTTCGTGCATTACCGTGCGATTCGCGGTGAAGGCCACCGCTCGCTGACTGAAGGCCAGCAGGTCGAGTACGCGGTGGTGGAAGGGCAGAAGGGGTTGCAGGCTGAGGATGTTGTAGGCCTGTGATGATCGTTCCCACGCTCTGCGTGGGAATGCCTCAACGGACGCTCTGCGTCCGCTTTGGGACGCGGAGCGTCCCGGGCTGCATTCCCACGCAGAGCATGGGAACGGGCGGAATCAGGCGGTTTTCCAGGTGATCTCTTCTTCACCATCGGCGCTGATGCGAATCCAGCGATCCGCCGTTTCCTCACCTTCTTCCTCGACCCAAGTCCCCGGCGCGCAACGCACTTCGACGTTCAGTGCGGCAAATGCGGCGCGGGCGCAGGCGATGTCGTCGTCCCAGGGGGTCTGGTCGCTTTCCAGGTACAGGCTGTTCCACTTGCCAACGGCTTTCGGCAGCCAGGTCACTGGCACGTTGCCGGCCTTGCACTTGTAGGTCTGGCCTTTCTGGACCCAGTCGGTGCACGGGCCCAATGCCGCTGCGAGCCAGGCCGAAATGGCTTTGTGATCGACGTCGGCGTCTTTCAGGTAAATCTCTATATCGGGTTGGCGCATGGATGTCCTCACTGCGGGTCTGAAAAATCCATTCGCGGATTTAGCCGGCCCCGGGCACTCGCCCGGAACCAAAAGTTATTGAAGAACGAAATAATCGTAGCGCATCGATACGGTGGTCTCGAACGGCTCGGCCTGTTCGATGACCGCCGCGCGACGCTCGGCACTGGCACGCCAGCCGTGAGGCGTCATCGCCAGCAGGTTGGCGCGGTCCTGCGGCTTGTCCAGGGTCAGTTTGAACGTCAGCGTCTCACTGTGTGCCAGCGCCATGCCTTGCGGCACCAGGTCTAGATGTTTGTCGTCAATGTACTCGCGGACTTCGTCGTACAGCCGCTCGCGCAATTCCATCAGGTGGCCGCTGGTCGGGCCGACTTTCATCAGGCCGCCGCCGGGGCTGAGCAAGCGTTTGGCTTCTTCCCAGTCCAGCGGGCTGAACACGCTGGCCAGGAACTGGCAGCTACCGGAAGCCAATGGCACTCGCGCCATGCTGGCGATCAACCAGGTCAGTTTCGGATTGCGTTTGCAGGCGCGTTTGACGGCCTCCCGGGAAATATCCAGGGCGTAGCCATCGGCACCCGGCAAGGCCTCGGCGATTTGCGCGGTGTAGTATCCCTCGCCACAGCCGATGTCGAGCCAGCGCTGCGGCGCATAGCCCGCCGCCAATTCCGCCAGGCGCCTGGCCACCGGCGCGTAATGCCCGGCGTTCAGGAAGTCGCGGCGCGCTTCGACCATGGCCTGGTTATCCCCAGGGTCGCGGCTGTTCTTGTGCTGCACCGGCAACAGGTTCAGGTAACCCTGACGCGCACGATCGAAACGATGCCCGGCGGGGCAGGCCACGCCATTGTCCACCGCGTTCAGCGGTTCACTGCAGATGGGGCAAGCAAGCATCAGGCGAGCAACTTGATCAGGGTCTGGTAATAGATTTCGGTCAGCACATCGAGGTCGGCCGCCAAAACGCGTTCATTGACCTGGTGGATGGTCGCGTTGACCGGCCCCAACTCAACCACTTGCGTACCCATGGTCGCGATAAAACGCCCGTCGGAAGTGCCACCGCTGGTGGAAGCCTTGGTTTCACGGCCAGTGATGTCCTTGATGCTCGACGACACCGCGTCCAGCAGCGCGCCGGGTTCGGTGAGGAACGGCAGACCCGACAGCGCCCAGTCGATGTGCCAGTCCAGGCCATGCTTGTCGAGGATGTCGGCGACGCGCTTTTGCAGGCCTTCGACGGTGGACTCGGTGGAGAACCGAAAGTTGAACACCGCCACCAGATCACCTGGAATCACGTTGGTCGCGCCGGTGCCGGAGTTGACGTTGGAAATCTGGAAACTGGTCGGCGGGAAGAAATCGTTGCCGTGGTCCCAGTGCTCGGCGGCCAGCTCGGCCAGCGCCGGGGCGGCGAGGTGGATCGGGTTCTTCGCCAGGTGCGGATAGGCCACGTGACCCTGGACGCCGCGCACTGTCAGCTTGGCGCCGAGGGAGCCACGACGGCCGTTCTTGACCACGTCACCCACCAGGGCGGTGCTCGACGGTTCGCCGACGATGCACCAGTCCAGGCGCTCCTTGCGCGCCGCCAGGCGCTCTACCACTGCCTTGGTGCCGTGGTGTGCCGGGCCTTCTTCGTCGCTGGTGATCAGGAACGCAACTTTGCCCTTGTGATCCGGGTAGTCGGCGACGAAACGTTCGGCCGCCACGGTCATCGACGCCAGGCTGCCTTTCATGTCCGCCGCGCCGCGGCCACAGAGCATGCCATGTTCGTCGATCACCGCGTTGAACGGATCGATCTGCCACGCGGTCACCGGACCGGTCGGGACCACGTCGGTGTGACCGGCGAAGCACAGCACCGGGCCATCGTGTTTGCCGTGGGTGGCCCAGAAGTTATCCACATCTTCGATGCGCATCGGTTCGAGTGCAAAACCGGCATCGCCCAGGCGCTGCATCATCTGCTTCTGGCAATCGGCGTCGACCGGCGTCACGGACGGACGGCGAATCAGGTCGATGGCGAGTTGAAGGGTCGGCGAAAGGTCGGCGTGGGCCGTCATGGAAAACTCCGGAAGCTGTAAATGTGTAGGAGCAAAGCTTGCTCGCGATGAACGATGATGAGGTGGTTCTGTTACATCGAGTCGCGTTCATCGCGAGCAAGCTTTGCTCCTACAGGGCGTAGGGGCTGGCCCCGCAAAATGGCGGTTATCTTAAAGCAAAACGGCGACCATTGGCCGCCGTTTAGTGCATCCGCAAAGATTTAGACGGCAGGTGCCGTTTGCGTCTCTGGCGCCGGTTTAGGCAAGGACGACAGGAACGCCATGATCAACGCCGCCAGATACGGCAGCGATTGCACCAGCAACATGGCCACCCAGAACCGCATGTCGTTGCTCGGCATGCCATTGACCAGGAAGATCCCCAAGGCAGCGCCCCACAGCAGCAGCATGATGAACACCTCTTCCCGGGCTTCCGAAATCGCCACCCAGAAACCGTGGTTGTCGGCATTTTTCGGGGTGCGGAAGAACGGAATGCTGCTGGTGAAGAAACCGTACAACACCGCTTTGGCGATGGTGTGCGACAACGCCAGCCCGGCCAGCGCCGCGCAGAACGCATCCTTGAGGTTCACGCCAACGGCGCGACGGTAAAGGAAGATGATCTTGCCGACCTTGAATACGAACAGCGCCAATGGCGGGATCGCGAAAATCAGCAGCGGTGGATCGACCCGTTGCGGCACGATGATCATCGCCGCTGACCACAACAGCGCGCCAACGGTGAAGAAAATGTTCATGCCGTCCGCCACCCACGGCAACCAGCCTGCGAGGAAGTGATAGCGCTGACCGCGGGTCAGCTCAGTGTCCTTGCCGCGCAGCAGGCTGGCGGTGTGACGCTTGATGATCTGAATCGCACCGTAGGCCCAGCGGAACCGCTGTTTCTTGAAGTCGATGAAGGTATCGGGCATCAGGCCTTTGCCGTAGCTGTCGTGGTAATACGCCGCCGACAGGCCTTTTTCGAACACGCGCAGACCCAGTTCGGCGTCTTCACAGATGCACCAGTCGGCCCAGCCCAGTTCTTCGAGCACCGAGCGCCGCGTCATGGTCATGGTGCCGTGCTGGATGATCGCGTCACGGTCGTTGCGGGTGACCATGCCGATGTGGAAGAAGCCTTTGTATTCCGCGTAGCAAAGCTTCTTGAAAGTGCTTTCGTTCTGGTCGCGGTAGTCCTGCGGCGACTGCACCACGGCGATCTTCGGATCGGCGAAGTGCGGCACCATGTGCTTGAGCCAGTTCGGGTGCACGCAGTAATCGGAGTCGATGACCGCGATCACTTCGGCATCCTTGGCCGTGTGCGGAATCAGGTAATTCAACGCGCCGCCCTTGAAACCGGCCAGAGGCGCGACGTGGAAGAACTTGAAGCGCGGGCCGAGGGTCTCGCAATAATCGCGCACCGGTTCCCAGACCGCCGGGTCCTTGGTGTTGTTATCGATGATCAGGACTTCGAAGTCCGGATAATCGAGATTGGCCAGGGCGTTGAGGGTCTGTTTGACCATCTCCGGCGGCTCGTTGTAGCAGGGCACGTGGATCGAGACTTTTGGCCGGTAACTGGAATCACCCACCACCGGCAGGAATTCCCGGCGCCGTTTGTGAATCCACACCGCTTCAGCCAGCTCGTGAGCCTCGGTCAGCAGCACGATAAACACCCCGAGCGCGCCAAGGGCGAGCAAAAAGCCGACCGTCAGGCTGAACCAGGTGCTGTATTGCTGGCTGTAGTCATAGCCGATCCACACCAGTACCGAACCGCAAAGGAACGCGATAAAGGTCAAGAAGGTACGGCCACGCTGGCGCAGGGCCGAGCCGTCGATCATCAGCAAGGTAAGCGACAGCAGGGCCAGGACGACCGAACCGATGGCCAGTACGCGCCATTGCGGGATCGCGACCACCGGGCCTTCGAAGTTGAATTTCTGCTGGCGCGCAGCGTTGAACACGCCCCAATAAGCGCCCACCGAGCCTTCGTCACTGGCTTTCCATGGTTGGTCAAACGCTTCGATGACGAAGTAGTTGAAACCCTGGCGGTTGAGTTTGTTGACCAGTGTGCGCAGGTAGATCGCCTGATCCGCCGGCGACGCATCGGCACCGCCGCGCATGCGGCCGTTGCTCGGCCAGCCGACTTCGGACAGCAGCAACGGTTTTTTCGGGAACATCTTTTTCAGGTCGCGGGCACGGTCGAGGACGAACTGCCCGGCCTTGTCCATCGGGATGAATTCCCAATAAGGCAGGACGTGAGCGGCGATCAGGTCAACGTGCTTGGCCAGTTCCGGGTGTTCTTCCCACACGTGCCACTGCTCGGAGGTGGTCACCGGCACTTTCACGGCAGCACGGACGCGATCGAGGATCACGCTCAGTTCTGCTGCGGTGATTTCCTTGCGGAAGATCGCCTCGTTGCCGACCACCACGCGAACCACACTGCGCGAGGAGTTGGCGATTTCGATGGCGCGGGTGATTTCCCGTTCGTTGCGTTCCTGGTCCGGACTGATCCAGATCCCCAGGGTTACCCGCAGGCCGAACTCTTCCGCCAGTTTGGGGATGTTCTCCAGCGTACCGTCGACCGAGTAAGTACGGATGTTGTCCGTCAACTTGCTCATGATCTCCAGGTCGCGACGCATTTGATCGTCGGTCGGGTACTGTTCTTTCTGTGGGAATTGGCCTTGCTGAAACGGCGAATACGAGAAGCCGGAGATCTGTTCAGGCCAGTTGGGAGCGGTCACCGGGCGATTGATCAGCGCCCAGAAGCCGGTAAACAAGGCGGCGATGGCGAGTACCACCACCAGGTTGAGTCCAAATTTACGCGATGACATAGCTATTTCGGGTTCCAAAGACTGTGGAACAAATAAACGGTCGGCGGCCGTAGAAGGGCGCGCATCCTACACTGGCGGTTCACTGAACGTACACCGGACAGGGAAATGCCGGACGTTGGGCAATCCAAGTCGGTTTAAGTTCTTTGGTTAGAGCGCGTCAGGTAAATCTTCGTTCGATGTAGTTTTTCCGGAAGATGTCCGTTCATAGCGTAATGATGCTCTTGACCGTCGGTGGCCCTATAATGCGCGCCGGTTTTTAGGGTAATGGTCATGAGTACAGAAGATCCGCGGTTTGCTGGCATCGCCCGTTTGTATGGCATCGAAGGCCTTGAGCGCTTGAAAGCCGCCCATGTGGCGATCGTCGGCGTCGGCGGCGTCGGTTCCTGGGCGGCGGAAGCCATGGCCCGGTGTGGTGTAGGCGAAATATCGTTGTTCGACCTCGACGACGTCTGCGTCAGCAACGCCAACCGTCAGTTGCATGCACTAGACAGCACCGTCGGCAAGCCCAAGGTCGAGGTGATGGCCGAGCGCCTGCGCGGGATCAACCCGGATTGCACGGTGCATGCAGTGCCTGACTTCGTTACCCGTGACACCATGGCTGAATACATCACGCCGAACATCGACTGCGTGATCGATTGCATCGACAGCGTCAACGCCAAGGCGGCGCTGATCGCTTGGTGCAAACGCCGCAAAATCCAGATCATCACCACCGGCGGTGCTGGCGGGCAGATCGATCCGACGCTGATCCAGGTCTGCGACCTCAACCGTACCTTCAACGATCCGCTGGCCTCGAAAGTCCGTTCCACCTTGCGCCGTGACTACGGCTTCTCCCGCACCGTAACCCGCCACTACAGCGTGCCGTGCGTGTTTTCCACCGAGCAACTGCGCTACCCGAAACCGGACGGCAGTATTTGTTTGCAGAAGAGTTTTGTCGGTGAGGGTGTGAAGCTCGACTGCGCCGGTGGTTTTGGCGCCGTGATGATGGTGACGGCGACATTCGGCATGGTCGCGGCGACCAAGGCTGTGGACAAGATTGTGGCGGGTGTGCGGCGGCCGGCGGATCGGGTCAAGCCTGAAGTTTGATCGGCGTGGCCGATGGCCCCATCGCTGGCAAGCCAGCTCCCACAGGTATTTCAGTGAGTTCACTTGATCTGTGAGCGGCATAGAACCCTGTGGGAGCTGGCTTGCCAGCGATAGCGATTAACCAGCCAACTCATTCATCCGTTGCAGTACGGCATTCAAGCCATTACTGCGCGACTGCGACAACTGTCGACCCAGCCCCAATTGATTGAACCAGTCGTGCAAATCCACCTGCTGCAGCTCAAGCGCCGACAACCCGTTAACCCGCGCCAACAACAACGCCACCAATCCACGAATCAATCGCGCATCGCTGTTGGCGCTGAATTGCCAGTGCCCGTCGCGTAATTCACCCACCAGCCACACTTGGCTTTCACAGCCGTGCACACGGTTGGCATCACACATTTGCGCATCGCTCAACGCAGGCAGGCGATCGCCCCACTGCATCAGCAGGCGCGCCCGCTGTTCCCAGCCGGCCGCGTTTTGAAAGGTTTCGAGTGCCGTCACGGCATCGACAGGCAGGTTCATCGCAACAGCTCCAGCGCTTGATCCAGTGCTTCAAAGAACCGCTCCAGATCTTCGGAGTCGTTATACAACGCCAACGACACCCGAATCGCTCCGGCCAGATGGAAGCTCTTGAGCAACGGCATGGCGCAGTGATGACCGGCGCGCACCGCGATCCCTTGTTCGGTCAGCAAGTGCGCCAAGTCAGAGTTATGCACACCTTCGACAGTAAAACTGACCAGTGCCAACTGTGGCTTGCCCAGCAAGTGGACGCCATTGCGTGCAGCAAGGCCTTTGAGCAGATAGTCGTGCAGCGCCGCTTCATGGGCGGACACCGCGTCCTGATCGAGAGCGGCGAGATAGTCCAGTGTCGCCCCAAGACCGATCACACTGGCGATCGGTGGTGTCCCGGCCTCGAATCCCAATGGCGCCGGGCGAAAGCGTGCGTCGTGGTAGTTGGCGTCCAGTACCATCTCGCCGCCGAACTGCCAGGGGCGCAGTCGTTGCAACGCTTCATTGCGACCGAACAACGCACCGAGGCCATCGGGGCCGTAGAGCTTGTGGCTGGAAAACACATAAAAGTCGCAACCCAGCGCCTGCACATCATGGCGACCATGGACCACGCCTTGCGCGCCGTCGACCACGGTCAAGGCGTTGTGCGCCTTGGCCATTGCCAGCAGCGCAGGCAAAGGCTGCCAGGCGCCGATCACGTTGGACAATTGGCTGACGGCCAACAGACGCGTGCGCGGACCGATCAAGCCGGTGGCGGCTTCAAGATCGATCACACCGTCGGCATCCAGTGGCAGGACCACCAGTTTCAGCTCACGGCGGTGCGCCAGTTGCTGCCACGGCAGCAGGTTGGCGTGATGCTCCAGGGCGCTGATGACAATCTCGTCGCCCGGATGGAATAGATGCTCCAGGCCATAAGCCAGCAGATTCAGCGCGGACGTCGCGCCATGGGTAAAGATGATCTGCCCGCTGTCGGCGGCATTGAGCCATTGCGCGACTTTGCGGCGGCTGTCCTCGAACGCCTGGGTGGCGTGGGCGCCGGGCAAATGTTGTGCCCGATGCACGTTGGCTGCGCCGTTGGCATAGTAATGCGCCAGGGCATCCAGCAGGGCTTGAGGTTTTTGCGTGGTGGCGGCGTTGTCCAGATAAGTCTGGCCTTGCCGTTGCAGGGCGGCGATGGCTGGAAAATCGGCGCGCCAGGGAGAGGGAATCAGCATGTTATCGGGCCCTGGTGAACATGGGCGGGGTTACACCGCACTACTGTGGGAGCAAAGCTTGCTCGCGATGGGGCCTTTGGACCGCCAAAAGCATCGCGGGCAAGCCATGCTCCTACAGAGGGGCGATGATGCGCTGCTTAGTTGTGAGCGTGCAGCGCTTCGTTCAGTTCGATAGCCGATTTGTGGGTTTTGCATTCCACAGCGCCGGTTTCCGAATTGCGACGGAACAGCAGGTCGGCCTGGCCGGCCAGTTCACGAGCCTTCACCACTTTGACCAGTTGGTTTTTCTCGTCCAGCAGCGCCACTTTGGTACCAGCGGTCACATACAGGCCGGACTCAACGGTATTGCGGTCACCCAATGGAATGCCGATACCGGCGTTGGCGCCGATCAGGCAGCCTTCACCGACCTTGATCACGATGTTGCCGCCGCCCGACAGGGTGCCCATGGTCGAGCAACCGCCGCCCAGGTCCGAACCCTTGCCGACGAACACGCCAGCCGAGACGCGACCTTCGATCATGCCCGGGCCTTCGGTGCCAGCGTTGAAGTTGATGAAGCCTTCGTGCATCACGGTGGTGCCTTCGCCCACGTAGGCACCCAGACGCAGACGCGCCGCGTCAGCGATGCGCACGCCGGCCGGTACCACGTAGTCGGTCATTTTCGGGAACTTGTCCACCGAGAACACTTCCAGCAGCTCGCCACGCAGGCGCGCTTCCAGTTGGTGCTCGGCCAGTTCGCCCAGGTCGATCGCGCCCTGGCTGGTCCAGGCCACGTTCGGCAGCAACGGGAAGATGCCAGCCAGGTTCAGGCCGTGCGGCTTGACCAGACGATGGGACAGCAAGTGCAGCTTGAGGTACGCCTCAGGGGTCGAAGACAGTTGCGCGTCTTCAGCCAGCAAGGTGGCGACCAGTGGCTTGTGGCTCTCGGCCAGACGGGTCAGCAGGGCAGCCTGGGCAGCGTCGACGCCTTTGACGGCTTCGGCCAGTTGCGAGGCCTGAGCCGTGGTGAATGCGATGGCCTGATTGCCTTCGCTGTAGCCCAGGATCGGCGCGATGGCGGCGACCAGTTCGGCCGACGGGTTGAGCAACGGCTGCGCGTAGAACACTTCCAGCCATGCGCCTTCACGGTTTTGAGTGCCGACACCAAAGGCCAGGCTGAACAGGGTAGTGGACATGTTGATACCTCTAACAAATTGAAACGGGCTGCTTACTTGAGCGCGGCCGCGTAGATATCTGGCTTGAAGCCAATCAGGGTTCGGTCACCGAGATCGAGCACCGGGCGCTTGATCATCGAAGGTTGTGCGAGCATCAGTTCAATGGCTTTCGACTGGTCGAGATCGGCTTTGCGTTCGTCGTCGAGCTTGCGAAAGGTCGTGCCTGCGCGGTTCAACATCACTTCCCAGCCGTGCTCGTTGCACCATTGGGTCAGGTGTTCCCGGTCGATTCCGAGCGCCTTGTAATCATGAAAGTCATAGCTGACAGCGTGTTCATCGAGCCAGGTGCGCGCCTTTTTCATGGTGTCGCAGGCCTTGATGCCGAAAAGGTGCAACGTTTTACTTGAAACGGTCAAGGAATTGCCCCCTTTACAGGTGCTGGAGAAAAAAGGTGACGGATTATGCCATGACCGGACGGTTTCGCGTCGGCCGGGCTCGGGTTTGTCTGCGGCCCGGACGGCATTGCGCTGTTCGGGCCATTGACTTTACAGGCGATGGCGAATGATGAACGCTCGAATCCGTTCTGCCGCTTCGACACACTCCGCCAACGGTGCAACCAATGCCAGGCGCACACGCCCCGCACCCGGATTGGCGCCATCGACTTCACGGGACAGATAAGAACCTGGCACCACCGTTACATGTTCCTGCGCGAACAAATCACGACAGAACGCTTCGTCATCACCCTCGACGTTCGGCCACAAGTAAAAACCACCGTCCGGGCGCTGCACATCCATGACCGGGCTTAAAATCTCCAACACCGCATCATATTTCTCGCGATACAGCGCACGGTTGGCGCGCACATGCACTTCGTCGTTCCATGCGGCAACGCTGGCCAGTTGCGTTTGCACCGGCATTGCGCAGCCGTGATAGGTGCGATAGAGCAGGAAGCCTTTGAGAATGTCGGCGTCACCTGCGACGAAGCCCGAACGCAAACCAGGCAAGTTGGAACGCTTGGACAGGCTGTGGAACACCACGCAGCGCTTGAAGTCCTTGCGACCCAGTTCCACGCAGGCGCTGAGCAGGCCTGGCGGAGGGGTTTGTTCGTCGAAGTACAGTTCGCTGTAGCACTCGTCGGCGGCGATCACGAAGTCGTATTGGTCGGCCAGGGCGATCAGCTTCTTCAGCGTGTCGACCGGGATCAATGCACCAGTCGGATTGCCTGGCGAGCACAGGAACAGGATCTGGCAGCGTTTCCAGATGTCTGGCGACACAGCCTCGAAGTCTGGATTGAAGCCATTCTCGTCCAGGCATGGCAGGTAATGCGGCTTGGCCCCGGCGAGGAACGCCGCGCCTTCGTAGATCTGGTAGAACGGGTTCGGACTGACGACCAGCGCGTCGTCGCCACGGTTGACCACGGTCTGGGTGAACGCGAACAGCGCTTCGCGGGTACCGTTGACGGGCAGCACGTTGCGCGCCGGATCGATCCAGCCGTCGGGCACGCCGAAACGCCGCTCGCACCAGGCGGCGATGGCTTCACGCAGCTCCGGAACACCGAGGGTGGTCGGGTATACCGCCATTTTTTCCAGATTGCTGGCCAGGGCTTCGGCAACGAAGCTTGGCGAACGGTGCTTCGGTTCGCCGATCGACAGCGCGATAGGGCGTTTGTCGGGGTTGGGTGTGACGCTGCCAAGCAGGGCGCGGAGTTTCTCGAACGGGTAGGGCTGGAGCTGGGACAGAGCGTTGTTCATCGATAAATCTCGTTCGGTGTTGGGGCGGCGCTGATCCCTGTAGGAGCGAGCCTGCTCGCGATGGTCGTCATCGATGACACTGGGGGGCTGTTACCCCGTGGCGTCCTCGGGTCCATCGCGAGCAGGCTCGCTCCTACAGAGGGGCGGGCCGTTGTTAAGTCAGATGCTGATGCGCGACAGTTTGATATCGGGTTCCTGATTGACGCTCAACTGCTCGACGATCGCATCCTGCAACCGGCTGCACAGCAGCGGGTCGGACAGCGGGTGGTTGTTGGCGTCGGTGATGAAAAACACGTCTTCCACGCGCTCGCCGAGGGTCGCGATCTTGGCGTTCTGCAGCGACAGGTCGAACTCCAGAAAAATCGTACCGATTCGTGCCAACAAGCCGGGACGATCAGGTGCGGTCAGTTCCAGCACGGTGACCGGGCGCTGCGCATCGTTGTGGATCGTGACTTGTGGGGCAAAGGCGAAATGCTTGAGCTGGCGCGGCACCCGACGCTGGATGATGGTCGGGTAGTTATCCGGATTGCGCAGGGCTTCGGTCAAGCCGTCGCGGATCTGCTTGACCCGAGCCGGGTTGTCGCCGATCGAGTCGCCGTCGGTGTCGAGCACGATGTAGGTGTCGAGGGTGAACTGGCTGCTGGAGGTGATGACCCGGGCGTCATGGATGTTCAGGTTGAGCTGGTCCATTGCGGCCACGGTCACGGCAAAGAAGTCGTGCTGGTCCGGTGCATAGATGAAGATCTGCGTACCGCCCTCGAATTCCCGCTGGGTGGTTTCCTTGATCAGCACCAACGGCCCGCCATCTGCCGGCTGCTGGAGGATCGCATCGCTGTGCCAGGCGACATCGCCGGCGGTGTGACGCAGGAAATAGTCATCGCCCAATTGTGCCCACAACTGCTCGACGTCATCCGGATCGGTACCGCCGCGTACCAGAATGTCCAGGGCGGCGCTCTGGGTCTGGCGAATCTGCTCTTCGCGATCCACCGGGTTCTCCAGGCCGCGACGCAGCGCACGCTTGGTCTCGGTGTAGAGCTGGCGCAACAGGCTGGCGCGCCAGGAGTTCCACAGCGTCGGGTTGGTGGCATTGATGTCGGCGACGGTCAGCACGTACAGGTAGTCGAGGCGGGTTTCATCGCCGACGGTCTGCGCGAAATCGTGGATCACCTGCGGGTCGGACAAGTCCTTGCGCTGGGCGGTGGTCGACATCATCAAGTGGTTCTGGACCAGCCAGACGATCAGGCGGCTGTCCCACAGCGGCAACTGGTGGCGCTGGCAAAAGGCCTCGGCGTCCACGGCACCGATGTCCGAATGATCACCATGCCGGCCCTTGCCAATGTCGTGGTACAGCCCGGCCATGTAGATCAGCTCCGGCTTGGGCAGCTTGGCCATGAGCTTGGCGGCCAGCGGAAATTTTTCCGATACCTGGGTGTACTGCAACTTGCGCAGGTGTTTGATCAGGTTCAGCGTGTGGGCATCGACCGTATAGATGTGAAACAGGTCGTGTTGCATCTGCCCGACGATGAAACCGAACTCCGGCAAATAACGCCCGAGGATGCCGTAGCGGTTCATCCGGCGCAGGTTGCGATGGATACCGATCTTGCATTTGAACAGCTCGATGAACAGGCTGGTGTTGCGGATATCGTTGCGGAAGTCGTCGTCGATCAGATGACGATTTTCACGCAGCAGGCGAATGGTGTCGGCGCGTACGCCTTTGATTTCCGGCTGCTGCGCCATCAGTACGAAGATTTCCAGCATGGCGAACGGTGTGCGGCGGAACACATTGTCGTTGCGCGCCTCGATGTAGCCGTCGTGCAACTGGAATCGCGAGTTGATCGGTTGCGGCGGCGCCTCATCCTCCGGCGCGAGGATGACTTCCTCGAAGTGCTGGATGATCAGGTCGCTGAGCTGGGCAATGCTCATGACCACGCGGAAATACTGCTGCATGAAGTTTTCGACGGCTTGCTTGGCGTCGTCACCTTCAAACCCCAACAGACCGGCGATGGTGCGCTGGTGGTCGAACAGCAGGCGGTCTTCGGCGCGACCGGCGAGCATGTGCAGGGCGTAACGCACCTTCCACAGAAATTCCTGGGAAGAGGCAAGCAGGGCGTTCTCGCTTTCGACCAGGAAACCTTCTCCGGCCAAGGCACGCAGGTTCAGGGTGCCGTACTCGCGACGGGCGAACCATAGAATCGTCTGGATATCACGCAAGCCGCCGGGCGAACCCTTGACGTTGGGTTCCAGGTTGTATTCGGTGTCGTTGTATTTGTGGTGGCGGGCCTTCTGCTCGGCGCGCTTGGCCAGGAAGAAGTCCTTGCTTGGCCACATGTGCGCGGTGCTGGTGACGTCAAGCATGCGCTGGCGCAGATGTTCGGGGCCGGTAATGGTCCGGCTCTCCATGAGATTGGTCACCACCGTCAGGTCGGCTCGGGCCTCGACGGCGCATTCGTCGACTGAGCGAACGCTCTGACCCACTTCCAGGCCAATGTCCCACAGCAGCGTCAGAAAACGCTCGATGGAATCACGGAAAACTTCGTGGTCGGCGCTGTCGAGCAAAATCAACAGGTCGATATCGGAATAGGGGTGCAATTCACCACGGCCGTAGCCGCCGACCGCGACCAGCGCGATGTCGGCGTCTTCACTCCAGTCGAACTGTTCCCAGGCCTTTTGCAGGATGTTATCGACGAACCAGGCGCGATCCTCGATCAACCGACGGATATCCCGGCCGCTGCGAAAACGTGCATCGAGCACTTCGCGGGCCTGACGGATGGCCTTCTTGAAAGCAGCGATAGGGCTTGCCTTCAGGGCCAGTTCAGCCTGGAACTGGCCGCGGTCGAAGAGTTCGGGGTCCACCTGCGGCATCGTTTGGCTTTCCTTTCTATAGGCTGGGTACGGTAACGGGATCAGGCCGAGACGCGGGGGATGGTGTCATCGCTGCGCAGGGTGAAGATCTCGTAGCCGGTTTCGGTCACCAGCAGGGTGTGTTCCCACTGAGCCGAGAGCTTGCGGTCCTTGGTGATCGCGGTCCAGCCGTCGCCCAGCACTTTGGTGTCGGCGCGACCCTGATTGATCATCGGCTCGATGGTGAAGGTCATGCCGGCCTTCAGTTCCATGCCGGTGCCGGCGCGGCCGTAGTGCAGGATCTGCGGCTCTTCGTGGAACACTTTGCCGATACCGTGGCCGCAGAACTCGCGAACCACCGAGAAGCCGTTCTTTTCAGCGTGCTTCTGAATCACTTCACCAATATCGCCCAGGCGGCAGCCGGGTTTGACCAGTTCGATGGCCTTGTACATGCATTCCTGGGTCACTTGCGACAGGCGCTCGGCCCAGACCGGCACGCTGCCGACGTGGAACATGCGGCTGGTATCGCCGTGGTAACCGTCCTTGATGACGGTGACGTCGATGTTCAGGGTGTCGCCATCCTTCAGCGGCTTCTCGTTCGGGATCCCGTGGCAGACCACGTGGTTGATCGATGTGCAGATGGATTTAGGAAAGCCCTTGTAGTTGAGCGGGGCCGGAATGGCCTTCTGCTCGTTGACGATGTAGTCGTGGCAGATGCGGTCGAGTTCTTCGGTGGTCACGCCCGGTTTGACATGTTCGGCAATCATTTCCAGCACATCGGCGGCCAGTTTGCCGGCGATGCGCATTTTTGCGATGTCCTCGGGAGTTTTGAGGGTGACGGTCATACAGGCTCTCTCTGCGCTCGATGGCGCTTTCTTTACGAAAAGGGCGTTGCGCGATCGATCTTCGCAGCCCTGAAAAACGCGATTCTATCAGACGATCAGCGCAAATCCGCGCCTCTGTGCATCGCTTCTCTCTATAGAATGGTGCATTCTGGGCGGATTCCAAGGGCGGGAGTGCCCTGGTTGCCAGGTTTTCAGAATCCGGGTTCCGTTTTTCCCTGCCCTGTGATATAAAATGCGCCGCTTTCCGGGGATGCCCCGAAAAGCCTAAATCCACACACGTGTCGACACGATGACCTGGGTGCCTTCAGCTGATGCTGCTGGTTGGTCATTGGGATACGTGGAGGCCAAACCCGACTTATTAAGGAACTATCATGTCCCAAGTCAACATGCGCGATATGCTGAAGGCCGGTGTGCACTTCGGTCACCAGACCCGTTACTGGAACCCGAAAATGGGTAAATACATTTTCGGCGCGCGTAACAAGATCCACATCATCAACCTTGAAAAAACCCTGCCAATGTTCAACGAAGCTCTGACTTTCGTAGAGCGTCTGGCCCAGGGCAAAAACAAGATTCTGTTCGTCGGCACCAAGCGTTCCGCTGGCAAGATCGTTGCTGAAGAAGCAGCACGTTGCGGTTCGCCGTACGTCGATCACCGCTGGTTGGGCGGCATGCTGACCAACTTCAAGACCATCCGTGCTTCCATCAAGCGTCTGCGTGACCTTGAAGTACAAGCCGAAGACGGTACTTTCGCCAAGCTGACCAAGAAAGAAGCGCTGATGCGCTCCCGTGACCTGGAAAAGCTGGATCGTTCCCTGGGTGGTATCAAGGACATGGGCGGTCTGCCAGACGCTCTGTTCGTTATCGACGTTGATCACGAGCGCATCGCGATCACCGAAGCCAACAAGCTGGGCATCCCGGTTATCGGCGTAGTCGATACCAACAGCAGCCCGGAAGGCGTTGACTACATCATCCCAGGCAACGATGACGCAATCCGCGCTATCCAGCTGTACATGGGTTCGATGGCTGACGCTGTTATCCGTGGTCGCAACAACGTTGCTGGCGGCACCGAAGTTTTCGTTGAAGAAGCTCCGGCAGCTGCAGCTGAGTAATTGACGCCCTGGCGTTGACTCAGTAAGCAAAAAGGGGGCTTGGCCCCCTTTTTGCCACCTCGAAAACCATTTGTCGGCGGCGCAGCTACAGCATTTGTAACGTGCAGCAGCTTACAAGGGTGGTTCGGGAAGAATTGAACGCCCGTTCGATCGGGTGGAATGGTTGATAACCTATCCAAGAGGAATTTTGAAATGGCAGAGATTACTGCAGCGTTGGTCAAAGAACTGCGCGAGCGTACTGGCGAAGGCATGATGGACTGCAAAAAGGCCTTGACCAAGGCTGGCGGCGACATCGAAAAAGCCATTGATGACATGCGTGCTTCGGGCGCCATCAAGGCCGCCAAGAAAGCCGGCAACGTTGCCGCTGAAGGCGCTATCGCCCTCAAGGCTGACGACAAGTCCGCCGTGCTGCTGGAAGTGAACTCGCAGACCGACTTCCTGGCCCTGCAAGACGACTTCAAGAACTTCGTTGCCGCCAGCGTCGAAAAAGCCTTCGCCGAAAAACTGACCGACGCAGCTCCGCTGATCGCCGCTCAGGAATCGGCTCGTGAAGCCCTGGTGGCCAAAGTTGGCGAAAACGTCAACATCCGTCGCCTGGTTCGCGTTGAGGGTGATGTTGTTGGTGGTTACCTGCACGGTAACAAGATCGGTGTTGTCGTTGTGCTCAAAGGCGGCGACGTTGACCTGGCCAAAGACATCGCTATGCACGTAGCAGCCAGCAACCCTGAGTTCCTGCTGCCTTCGGAAGTTTCCGCCGAAGCCATCGAGCGTGAAAAGGCTGTGTTCCTGCAGCTGAACGAAGAAAAAATCAAAGGCAAGCCAGAAAACATTGTTGAGAACATGGTCAAAGGCCGTATCAGCAAGTTCCTGGCCGAAGCAAGCCTGGTTGAGCAGGCGTTCGTCAAGAACCCTGAAATCAAGGTTGGCGAGCTGGCCAAGAAAGCCGGTGCTGAAATCGTTTCCTTCACCTACTTCAAAGTAGGCGAAGGCATCGAGAAGCCAGTGGACAACTTCGCAGAAGAAGTTGCTGCCCAACTGGCTGCTGCCAAGCAATAAGACGGTTTTTTAACTGTCGCCCTGAAGAGGCTGCCCGCTCACGCGCGCAGCCTCTTTTCAGATGGGCTGCCAATTTTTATTGGTTTCCCTTTGGAACTGGCTTACAAAGCCATGTTCCGATGGCGCTGAAGCAGCGCCAAGCTAGAGTGAACGCCAGCTGAAAACAGCTCGCAAAGAATTTTTTAAAATACGCCGCAGGAGAGATTCGCAATGGCTCAGCAGGGCAGTGGTTATCAGGCTCGCTATAAACGCATTCTACTCAAACTTAGCGGCGAGGCCCTGATGGGCTCGGAAGAGTTCGGGATCGATCCGAAAGTCCTGGATCGCATGGCGCTGGAAGTCGGCCAGCTGGTCGGCATCGGTGTGCAGGTCGGTCTGGTGATCGGCGGTGGCAACCTGTTCCGCGGTGCGGCGCTGAGCGCGGCCGGCATGGATCGGGTAACGGGCGACCACATGGGCATGCTGGCCACTGTGATGAACGCTCTGGCCATGCGCGATGCGCTTGAACGTGCCAATATCTCCGCCATCGTGATGTCGGCCATTTCCATGGTAGGTGTGACCGATCACTACGATCGCCGCAAAGCCATGCGTCACCTGAACTCCAAGGAAGTCGTGATTTTCGCGGCCGGTACTGGTAACCCGTTCTTTACTACGGATTCGGCTGCCTGCCTGCGCGCAATCGAAATCGACGCTGATGTCGTACTCAAGGCAACCAAGGTCGATGGTGTGTACACCGCAGATCCATTCAAAGACCCGCACGCCGAGAAGTTCGATCATCTGACCTACGATGAAGTGCTGGATCGCAAGCTGGGTGTGATGGATCTGACGGCCATCTGCCTGTGTCGCGATCACAAGATGCCGCTGCGCGTATTTAACATGAACAAACCCGGCGCCCTGCTTAATATCGTACATGGTGGCGCTGAAGGAACCCTGATCGAGGAAGTTCAACAATGATCAACGAAATCAAGAAAGACGCTCAAGAGCGCATGCAGAAATCCGTGGAGTCGCTGGCGCACAACTTCGGCCGTATCCGTACCGGCCAGGCGCACCCAAGCATTCTGGAAGGTGTGATGGTGCCTTACTACGGCTCCGACACGCCGATCAAGCAAGTCGCCAACATCACCGTCAAAGATGCGCGCACCCTGCAAGTCGTTGCCTTCGAGCGCAACATGCTGGGTGCTGTGGACAAGGCAATCGGTAGCGCCGGCCTGAACCTCAACCCGACCAACCTGGGTGAGTTGTTGCTGATCTCCATGCCGGCCCTGACTGAAGAAACCCGCAAGGGCTTCACCAAGCAGGCTCGCGATGTTGCAGAAGACGCCCGTGTTGCCGTGCGCAACATCCGTCGTGATGCGAACAGCCAGCTCAAGGACCTGGTCAAGGAAAAAGAGATCAGCGAAGACGAAGAACGTCGCGCCACTGGCGAAATCGATGATCTGACCAAGAAGTTCGTGGCTAAAATCGACGCGGATCTGGCGCAGAAAGAAAAAGACCTGATGGCCGTATAAGGGTCGAGTTTTCATGGAAAAGACCAAGCAGATTGCGCCCACCGCGGTGCCGCGCCATGTCGCGATCATCATGGATGGTAATAATCGCTGGGCGAAAAAACGCTTTATGCCGGGTGTCGCCGGGCATAAAGCGGGTGTCGATGCGGTTCGTGCGGTCATCGAGGTATGTGCGGAGTCGGGGGTCGAGGTCTTGACCCTGTTTGCGTTCTCCAGTGAGAACTGGCAGCGCCCGGCCGATGAGGTCAGTGCCTTGATGGATCTGTTCTTCAAGGCATTGCGTCGTGAGGCCAAGCGCCTCAACGACAACAACATCAGCCTGCGTATCATCGGTGATCGTTCGCGCTTTCATCCGGAGCTTCAGGCTGCCATGCGTGAAGCCGAAACCATGACCGCGGGCGCCAACCGTTTCGTCCTGCAGATCGCGGCCAACTACGGTGGTCAGTGGGATATCGCGCAGGCCGCCCAGCGTCTGGCGCGTGAAGTCCAGGCCGGGCACCTGCGTCCGGAAGACATCACCCCGGATTTGCTGCAAACCTGTCTGGCGACCGGCGACCTGCCGTTGCCGGACTTGTGCATCCGTACCGGTGGCGAGCATCGCATCAGCAACTTCCTGCTGTGGCAGCTGGCTTACGCCGAGTTGTATTTCTCCGACCTGTTCTGGCCGGACTTCAAACACGATGCCATGCGTAATGCACTGGCCGATTTCGCATCCCGCCAGCGTCGCTTCGGTAAAACGAGCGAGCAGGTCGAGGCTGGAGCCCGGGTTTAATGCTTAAACAACGAATCATCACCGCGCTGATCCTGCTGCCGATTGCCTTGGGCGGTTTTTTCCTGCTCGAAGGCTCCGGTTTTGCGCTGTTCATCGGGCTGGTCGTGACCCTCGGTGCCTGGGAGTGGGCGCGTCTGGCGGGCTTCACTGCCCAGCCTGCACGCGTTGCCTATGCCGCTGTCGTCGCGTTGATGCTGTTTATCATGTACATCCTGCCCGGGCTTGCACCTTGGGTGCTGGGGGCTTCGGTACTGTGGTGGGGCGTTGCAACCTATCTGGTGCTGACGTACCCGCGCTCCAGCGAGCATTGGGCCAGCGCGGCCTGCAAGCTGGTGATCGGCCTGCTGATCCTGCTGCCGGCCTGGCAAGGCCTGGTTCAGATCAAGCAGCAGCCTTTGGGCAACTGGCTGATCATGGCGGTGATGGTGCTGGTCTGGGGGGCTGATATCGGCGCCTACTTTTCCGGCCGGGCTTTCGGCAAGCGCAAGCTGGCACCGCAGGTCAGTCCTGGCAAGAGTTGGGAAGGTGTCTATGGCGGCCTGGCCTTGAGTCTGGTCATCACCGTGATTGTCGGCTTTGTGCGTGACTGGACCGTAGCTGAACTGTTCAAGGGCCTGATCTGCGCTGCTGTGATTGTGTTTATTTCGGTTGTGGGCGATCTGACCGAAAGCATGTTCAAGCGCCAATCCGGGATCAAGGACAGCAGCAATCTGCTGCCGGGGCATGGCGGCGTGCTGGACCGGATTGACAGCCTGACGGCAGCCATTCCCGTATTCGCCGTGCTGTTGTGGATGGCGGCACCATGAGCCGTCCCCAGCAGATTACGGTTCTGGGGTCGACCGGCTCGATCGGTTTGAGCACCCTCGACGTCATCGCTCGCCATCCCGAGCGCTATCAAGCCTATGCCCTGAGCGGATTCACTCGTTTGAGTGAATTGCTGGCATTGTGCGTGCGGCATACGCCTCGATTTGCTGTTGTGCCGGAAGCTGGCGCTGCACGCAGCTTGCAGGATGATTTGCGTGCGGCAGGCCTGTCGACCCGGGTGCTGGTGGGGGAGGAAGGCTTGTGTCAGGTGGCTGCCGATCCTGAAGTGGATGCAGTCATGGCGGCCATTGTCGGTGCGGCAGGGCTGCGCCCGACGCTGGCAGCGGTCGAGGCAGGCAAGAAGATTCTCCTCGCCAACAAAGAAGCGCTGGTCATGTCCGGTGCGTTATTCATGCAGGCGGTGCGTAAAAGTGGCTCGGTATTGCTGCCGATCGACAGTGAGCACAATGCGATATTCCAATGCATGCCAGTGGATTTTGCACGGGGTCTGAGCTCGGTCGGTGTACGTCGGATTTTACTGACGGCCTCCGGTGGTCCGTTCCGACAGACGCCCATGGCTGAGTTGGCGCATGTTTCACCTGAGCAAGCGTGCGCCCACCCTAACTGGTCGATGGGGCGCAAGATTTCGGTCGATTCGGCCAGCATGATGAACAAGGGGCTTGAGCTGATCGAGGCCTGTTGGCTGTTCGATGCCAAGCCATCCCAGGTCGAGGTGGTGATTCACCCGCAAAGCGTGATTCATTCGCTGGTCGACTACATCGATGGTTCGGTTTTGGCGCAATTGGGTAACCCGGACATGCGCACGCCGATCGCCAACGCGCTGGCCTGGCCGGAGCGGATCGATTCAGGGGTGCCGCCGCTGGACTTGTTTGCCATCGCGCGCCTGGATTTCCAGGCGCCGGACGAAGAGCGCTTCCCTTGCCTGCGTCTGGCGCGGCTGGCGGCAGAGGCGGGCAACAGTGCTCCGGCGATGCTCAATGCTGCGAATGAGGTAGCTGTGGCCGCGTTTCTCGACGGACGGGTTCGTTACCCGGAAATCGCGAGTATCATCGAAGAAACCTTGAATCTTGAGCCTGTAGTGGCAGTCGATGATCTTGAGGCAGTGTTCACGGCGGATGCGAAAGCGCGTCTGCTGGCTGAACAGTGGTTGAGTCGTCACGGGCGGTGAGTGCTGCAACGCGTTGGCCCATGCGGCACCGGATAGGAATGCGGAGAAAGTAGATGAGCGCGCTCTATATGATTGTCGGCACCCTGGTGGCTTTGGGTGTGCTGGTTACCTTCCACGAGTTCGGCCATTTCTGGGTCGCGCGTCGCTGCGGGGTCAAAGTGCTGCGTTTCTCCGTAGGCTTCGGCATGCCGCTCCTGCGCTGGCACGACAAGCAAGGCACCGAGTTCGTGGTGGCTGCCATCCCGCTGGGTGGCTACGTAAAAATGCTCGATGAGCGTGAGGGCGAGGTTCCGGCTGATCAGGTCGATCAATCCTTCAATCGCAAGTCGGTTCGCCAGCGTATTGCTATCGTGGCGGCCGGCCCTATTGCCAACTTTCTGTTGGCGTTAGTGTTTTTCTGGGTGTTGGCCATGCTCGGCAGCGAGCAGGTGCGCCCGGTCATCGGCGCCGTGGAGTCCGGCAGTATCGCCGCCAGGGCGGGCTTGACTGCTGGCCAGGAGATCATTTCCATCGACGGCGAACCGACCTCCGGTTGGGCGGCGGTGAATTTGCAATTGGTCCGTCGCCTTGGGGAGAGCGGTTCATTGCAAGTGCTGGTTCGCGATCAGGGCTCTTCGATGGATTCGCCTCGTGAGCTGGCTTTGGACAAATGGCTCAAGGGTGCTGATGAACCGGATCCGATCCGTTCGCTGGGGATTCGTCCGTGGCGTCCGGCACTGCCGCCGGTCCTGGCTGAACTGGATCCGAAAGGTCCGGCGCAGGCCGCCGGGCTGAAAATGGGTGACCGCTTGCTGGCGCTCGATGGCAAGTCGCTGGACGACTGGCAACAGGTGGTCGACACCGTGCGTTTGCGTCCTGATACCAAAATCATGCTGCGGGTTGAGCGCGATGGTGCTCAAATCGACGTCCCGGTGACGCTCGCTGCCCGCGGCGAGAGCAAGGCGCCCAGTGGCTATCTTGGGGCTGGGGTGAAAGCGGTCGACTGGCCGCCGGAAATGATCCGCGAGGTTAGTTACGGGCCTCTGGCCGCAATTGGCGAAGGGGCCAAACGCACCTGGACCATGAGCCTGCTGACTCTCGATTCACTGAAGAAAATGTTGTTCGGTGAGCTCTCGGTAAAAAACTTGAGTGGACCGATAACCATTGCTAAAGTGGCGGGCGCTTCGGCCCAGTCGGGTGTTGCTGATTTCCTGAATTTCCTTGCTTATCTGAGTATTAGCCTGGGGGTTCTGAATTTGCTGCCCATTCCTGTGCTGGATGGGGGGCATTTGTTGTTTTATCTGATCGAGTGGGCGCGTGGTCGTCCCTTGTCGGATCGGGTGCAAGGTTGGGGGATACAGATCGGTATCAGTTTGGTGGTCGGAGTGATGTTGCTTGCTCTGGTCAATGATCTGGGTCGTCTGTAACACTTCGCTGAATTGCGAATCTGCCGCATTTTGCGGCAGTTTGTTTATTGCCAGTTGGAATAAGAAAGGACTTCATGAAACGTCTGCTGCTAACTGCGGTTCTCACCGTATTGATGATCGCCGAAGTTCACGCCGAGTCCTTCACTATCTCTGATATTCGCGTCAATGGCCTCCAGCGGGTCTCCGCGGGTAGCGTCTTTGGTGCTTTGCCGTTGAACGTCGGTGAACAGGCGGATGATCGTCGCCTGGTGGAATCCACTCGTGCGCTGTTCAAAACCGGGTTCTTTCAAGATATCCAGCTGGGCCGCGATGGCAACGTCCTTGTCATTACGGTAGTCGAGCGTCCGTCGGTTGCCAGTATCGAGATCGAAGGTAACAAGGCGATCTCCACTGAAGACCTGATGAAGGGCCTGAAGCAGTCCGGTCTGGCCGAAGGCGAAATCTTCCAGCGTGCCACCCTCGAAGGCGTGCGTAATGAACTGCAGCGCCAGTACGTCGCTCAGGGCCGCTATTCCGCTACCGTCGACACCGAAGTGGTGCCGCAGCCGCGTAACCGCGTCGGCCTGAAGGTCAACATCAACGAAGGCACCGTTGCGGCGATCCAGCACATCAACGTGGTGGGCAACACCGTCTTCCCTGACGAAGACCTGATCGACCTGTTCGAACTCAAGACCACCAACTGGCTGTCGTTCTTCAAGAACGATGACAAGTACGCCCGTGAAAAGCTTTCCGGTGACCTGGAACGTCTGCGTTCCTACTACCTGGACCGTGGCTATATCAACATGGATATCGCTTCGACCCAGGTGTCTATTACGCCGGACAAGAAACACGTCTACATCACCGTCAACATCAACGAAGGCGACAAGTACACCGTTCGTGATGTGAAACTGAGCGGCGATCTGAAGGTGCCGGAAGACCAGGTCAAGTCCCTGCTGCTGGTACAGAAAGGCCAGGTATTCTCGCGCAAGCTGATGACCACCACTTCCGAACTGATCACCCGTCGACTGGGTAACGAAGGCTATACCTTCGCCAACGTCAACGGCGTGCCACAGCCTCACGATGAAGACCACACCGTAGACATCACCTTCGCGGTCGATCCGGGCAAGCGTGCCTACGTGAACCGCATCAACTTCCGCGGCAACACCAAGTCCGAAGACGAAGTGCTGCGTCGTGAAATGCGTCAGATGGAAGGTGGCTGGGCGTCGACCTATCTGATCGACCAGTCCAAGACCCGTCTGGAACGTCTGGGCTTCTTCAAGGAAGTCAACGTCGAGACGCCGGCTGTGCCGGGTGTCGATGACCAGGTCGACGTCAACTACAGTGTGGAAGAGCAAGCTTCCGGTTCGATTACCGCCAGCGTCGGTTTCGCCCAGAGCGCGGGCCTGATCCTCGGTGGTTCGATCACCCAGAACAACTTCCTCGGTACCGGTAACAAGGTCAGCATCGGCTTGACCCGCAGCGAATACCAGAGCCGCTATAACTTCGGTTATGTCGACCCCTACTGGACTGCTGATGGTGTAAGCCTGGGTTACAACGCTTTCTATCGCACCACCGACTACGACGACCTCGACGTCGACGTGGCCAGCTACTCCGTAGACAGCCTGGGCGCGGGCGTCAGCGTCGGCTACCCGATCAGCGAGACTTCGCGTCTGACCTTCGGTCTGACGGCTCAACAGGACGAAATCAAGACCGGTGTCTACACCGTTGACGAGATCTTCGACTTCGTTGAGCAGGAAGGCGACAAGTACCTGAACTTCAAGGCTTCGGCCGGTTGGTCCGAGTCCACGTTGAACAAAGGCGTACTGGCGACACGTGGCCATTCCCAGAGCCTGGTACTGGAAACCACAACACCGGGCAGCGATCTGTCGTTCTTCAAGCTCGACTACCGTGGCCAACTGTTCCAGCCATTGAGCGAGAACTACACCATGCGCCTGCATACCGAACTGGGTTATGGCGATGGTTACGGTTCGACCGACGGCTTGCCATTCTATGAAAACTACTATGCTGGTGGTTTCAACTCGGTTCGTGGCTTCAAGGACAGCACTTTGGGTCCTCGCAGTACCCCGAGCCGCGGTCAGGCCATTACCGGTAACGCTGGTACTCAATTTGACCCGGACCAGGACCCGCTGCCGTTTGGTGGTAATGTCCTGATCCAGGGTGGTGTGGAAGTTCTGTTCCCGCTGCCGTTCGTCAAGGATCAGCGTTCCCTGCGCACTTCGGTATTCTGGGATGTCGGTAACGTATTCGATTCGTCCTGCTCGGATACCACAAACGCGGATGGCACGAAGTCCAATACCAAGTGCAACGATATCAGCCTGAGTAATTTGGCCAGTTCCGTTGGTGTAGGTGTGACATGGGTCACCGCACTGGGTCCTTTGAGTTTCGCGTTGGCCATGCCAGTCAAGAAACCGGATGAAGCTGAAACTCAAGTGTTCCAATTCTCCCTCGGTCAGACGTTCTAAGCGTCTGCCCCAAGATAACGACAATGGATTTTGTAGGAGTGCATCGTGCGTAAGTTGACTCAATTGGTTCTCCTGGCTTCCGTACTGGTAGCAGGCCCGGCATTTGCCGACATGAAAATCGCCGTTCTGAACTATCAGATGGCCCTGCTGGAATCCGATGCGGCCAAGAAGTACGCCGTGGATGCCGAGAAAAAGTTCGGTCCCCAGCTGAGCAAGCTCAAAACTCTGGAAAGCAGCGCCAAGGGTATTCAGGATCGTCTGATGGCCGGTGGCGACAAAATGCAGCAAGGCGAGCGTGAGCGTCTGGAGCTTGAATTCAAGCAAAAGGCTCGTGACTTCCAGTTCCAGTCCAAGGAGCTGAACGAAGCCAAGGCTGTTGCCGACCGTGAAATGCTGAAGCAGCTCAAGCCGAAACTCGATAGCGCAGTGGAAGAAGTCATCAAGAAAGGTGCTTTTGACCTGGTCTTCGAGCGTGGCGCCGTGATTGATGTCAAGCCTCAGTACGACATCACGCGCCAGGTTATCGAGCGCATGAATCAGCTGAAGTAATCCATGACCGCGACTATTAAGCTCGGCCAATTGGCCGAGTTCCTCGGCGCCACACTGCGTGGCGATCCGGAGAAAGAAATCACTGGGCTAGCCACTTTGCAGGAGGCTGGCCCAACTCAGTTGAGCTTTCTCGCAAACCCCCAGTACCGTAAATACCTGGCAGGCAGCCAGGCTGCAGCGCTGTTGCTGAAAGCCGCCGACGCCGAAGGGTTTTCCGGTAATGCACTGGTGGTGCCTGATCCGTATGCAGCCTACGCGCGTATTTCGCACTTGTTCGACCCCAAGCCCAAGGCTGCAACCGGTATTCATCCAACAGCGATGATTGCGGCGGATGCGGTGGTTGACCCGGCGGCGAGTATCGGTGCATTTGCCGTGATCGAAAGCGGCGCGCAAATTGCTGCCGGTACCACCGTTGGCGCGCACTGCTTTATTGGTGCTCGTAGCGTGATCGACGAAGGTGGCTGGCTGGCTCCGCGCGTGACCTTGTATCACGACGTGCGCATCGGCAAGCGGGTAGTGATTCAGTCTGGTGCCGTACTCGGTGGTGAAGGCTTCGGTTTTGCCAACGAAAAAGGCATTTGGCAGAAAATCGCCCAGATTGGTGGCGTCCTGATCGGCGATGACGTGGAAATCGGCGTAAATACCGCTATCGACCGTGGCGCGCTGGCCGATACCATCATTGGTAACGGGGTAAAGCTCGACAACCAGATTCAGATCGCCCACAACGTTCAGGTCGGTGATCACACCGCGATGGCCGCCTGTGTGGGGATTTCCGGCAGCACCAAGATCGGCAAGCACTGCATGCTTGCCGGTGGCGTAGGGCTGGTGGGGCATATCGATATTTGCGACAACGTATTCATCACTGGCATGACCATGGTGACCCACTCGATCACCGAGCCGGGCGCCTATTCATCCGGTACGGCGATGCAGCCAGCAGCCGAATGGCGCAAAAGCGCGGCACGCCTGCGTCAGCTCGATGACATCGCGCGACGTTTGCGACAGCTGGAAAAGCAAGCAGGGGAAGTGACCCCTGGCGGTAATGCTTCATCAGATGGCTGATACCATTTCCATATCAAGTGTACACAGCCGCTAGACTGCGTCCTTGATTTGCTAGAGGAGTGTGCGTCAATCGCGCGCTCCCAATCTTTACATAGGCTTCCCCCCGAAATGATGGACATCAACGAGATTCGCGAATACCTGCCTCACCGTTACCCGTTCCTGCTGGTGGACCGGGTCGTGGATCTGGATGTGGAAGGCAAGCGCATTCGCGCCTACAAGAATGTCAGCATCAACGAACCTTTCTTCAACGGTCACTTCCCTGCGCATCCAATCATGCCGGGCGTTCTGATCATCGAAGCGATGGCTCAGGCTGCCGGGATCCTTGGTTTCAAAATGCTCGACGTGAAGCCGGCCGATGGCACGCTTTACTACTTCGTCGGTTCCGACAAGCTGCGTTTCCGCCAGCCTGTGCTGCCGGGTGATCAGTTGATCCTCGAAGCCAAGTTCCTGAGCTGCAAGCGTCAGATCTGGAAATTCGAATGCCAGGCTTCGGTCGACGGCAAGCCGGTCTGCTCGGCTGAAATCATCTGTGCGGAACGCAAACTATGAGTTTGATTGACCCTCGCGCAATCATCGATCCGACGGCTGTTCTGGCCGACGGTGTCGAGGTCGGCCCTTGGTCGATCGTCGGCGCAGGTGTGGAAATCGGCGAGGGGACAGTGATCGGGCCGCACGTGATTCTCAAAGGCCCGACCCGAATCGGCAAGCACAACCGCATCTACCAGTTTTCTTCGGTAGGTGAGGACACGCCTGATCTGAAATACAAAGGCGAAGAAACCCGTCTGGTGATCGGTGACCACAACGTCATCCGCGAAGGCGTGACGATTCACCGTGGGACCATTCAGGATCGTTCGGAAACCACCCTGGGCGATCACAACCTGATCATGGCCTATGCACATATCGGTCACGACAGCGTCATCGGCAACCATTGCATTCTGGTCAACAACACAGCGCTGGCTGGCCACGTGCACGTTGAAGACTGGGCAATCCTGTCCGGATTTACCCTGGTCCACCAGTATTGCCACATTGGCGCCCACAGCTTTTCCGGCATGGGCACGGCCATCGGCAAGGACGTTCCAGCGTATGTCACGGTATTCGGCAACCCGGCCGAAGCTCGCAGCATGAACTTCGAAGGCATGCGCCGTCGCGGTTTCAGCGAAGACGCAATCCATGCGCTGCGTCGGGCCTACAAGGTGGTTTACCGCCAGGGACTGACGGTTGAGCAGGCGCTCGCCGAACTGGCCGAGCCTTCGATCCAGTTCCCGGAAGTCGCGGTGTTCCGAGACTCCATCCAGTCGTCTACCCGCGGCATCACCCGCTAACCATGGCCAATCTGCGTATTGCGCTGGTAGCGGGTGAGGCTTCCGGTGACATTCTTGGCGCGGGTCTGATGCGTGCGCTCAAGGCTCGTCACCCGGCGGTCGAGTTCATCGGTGTGGGTGGTCCACTGATGCAGGCCGAAGGCCTGACCTCGTATTTCCCGATGGAACGCCTTTCGGTGATGGGGCTGGTGGAAGTCCTGGGTCGGTTGCGCGAGTTGCTGGCACGTCGCAAGAAGCTGGTCACCGACTTGATCGCTGCGAAGCCGGACGTGTTCATCGGTATCGATGCGCCGGACTTCAACCTCAATATCGAACTCAAGTTGCGTCAGGCCGGGATCAAGACCGTGCACTACGTCAGCCCGTCGGTATGGGCCTGGCGACAGAAGCGGGTGCTGAAGATTCGCGAAGGCTGCGATCTGATGCTGACGCTGTTTCCGTTTGAGGCCAAATTCTACGAAGAGAAGGGCGTGCCGGTGCGGTTCGTCGGGCACACGTTGGCCGATGCCATTCCGCTCGAAGCCGACCGCGCTGCTGCGCGGGCCGAGCTTGGCTTGCCTGACGGGCCGTTGGTTGCCCTGATGCCCGGCAGTCGTGGCGGCGAAGTGGGGCGTCTTGGTGCGTTGTTTCTGGACACGGCACAACGCCTGAGGGCGCTGCGTCCGGGCGTGCGATTCGTCGTACCTTGCGCCAACCCCCAACGCCGGGCGCAGCTTGAAGAGCTGTTGGCTGGCCGCGATCTGCCACTGACCTTGCTCGACGGCAAGTCGCATCTGGCCCTGGCCGCCTGCGATGCGGTATTGATCGCTTCCGGAACCGCGACCCTTGAAGCCTTGCTGTACAAGCGGCCGATGGTGGTGGCTTACCGCCTGGCACCGCTGACGTTCTGGATTCTCAAGCGCATGGTGAAAAGCCCCTACGTTTCCCTGCCGAACCTGCTGGCCCAGCGTTTGCTGGTGCCCGAGCTGCTGCAGGACGACGCGACCGTCGAAGCCCTGGCCCAGACCTTGTCGCCGCTGATCGAGGGTGGCGAAGAGCAGACCCGTGGTTTCGATGAAATTCACCGGACCCTTCGTCTGGATGCCTCCAACCAGGCGGCGGATGCCGTGCTCAAACTGATCGGCGAAGTACAATGAGTAAGACAAGCATGCAGATGGGGCTGGATTTCTCCTTGGTCGCGGAAGCTGAAGAACTGGTAGCCGGTGTCGACGAAGTCGGCCGAGGTCCGCTCTGTGGTGCGGTGGTCACGGCTGCCGTGATTCTCGATCCGAATCGGCCGATCCTCGGCCTGAACGACTCGAAGAAACTCACCGAAGCCCGGCGCGAGAAGCTTTACGATGAGATCTGCGAAAAAGCCTTGAGCTGGTGCATCGCTCGCGCTGAAGTCGAAGAAATCGATGAACTGAATATTCTGCACGCCACCATGCTGGCCATGCAGCGTGCCGTCGCCGGGCTGCATATCCAGCCGAAACTGGCGATGATCGATGGCAACCGCTGCCCGAAACTGCCGATGCGCGCCGAAGCGGTGGTACAGGGTGACGGCAAGGTGCCGGCCATCGCGGCAGCGTCGATTCTGGCCAAGGTCAGCCGCGACCGGGAAATGAGTGCATTCGAGTTGATCTATCCGGGTTATGGCATCGGCGGCCACAAAGGCTACCCGACACCCGTTCATCTGGAAGCGCTGGCACGCTTGGGGCCTACGCCTATTCACCGGCGTTCGTTCGCTCCGGTGCGTATGGCGTATGAGGCGTTGGAAATCGTCATAGAGAGCTAGTCGCAAGGCTGATTTTTTTTACCAAGGCCCGGTACAATCCGGGCCTTGTTGTTTTCATGTTCACAGACAGGATCACTATGCCGGCTTCATTCGTTCACCTACGCCTGCACACTGAATACTCCCTGGTCGACGGTCTGGTACGGATCAAACCGCTGGTCAAGACCCTGGTCGGCATGAACATGCCCGCCGTTGCGGTCACCGACCAGAACAACATGTGTTCCCTGGTCAAATTCTATAAAAATGCCATGGGTGCCGGGATCAAGCCGATCTGCGGCGCCGACCTGTGGCTGTCGAACAAGGATCCGGACAATGCTCTGAGCCGGATCAGCCTGCTGGTGATGAACGCCGTGGGCTATCGCAACCTGACCGAGTTGATCTCCCGTGGCTTTATCGAGGGACAGCGCAATGGCTCGGTCATTGTCGAGCGTGAGTGGGTAGCCGAGGCCAGCGAAGGCCTGATCATGCTGTCGGCGGCCAAGGAAGGCGAAATCGGCCAGGCCATGCTCAGTGGCAACCCCGACGAAGCTGAAGCCCTGGCGCGGGAGTGGATGGCGGTATTCCCGGATCGCTTCTATCTGGAAATCCAGCGCACCAATCGGCCGAATGACGAAGAGCAACTGCACGGCGCCGTCGCCCTGGCCGAGAAGATCGGTGCGCCACTGGTGGCGACCAACGATGTGCGCTTTATCAAGCAGGAAGACTTCGCTGCCCACGAAACCCGCGTCTGTATCGGTGAGGGCCGCGCCCTGGACGATCCGCGGCGCTCGAAGAACTACAGCGATCAGCAATACCTCAAAAGCGCCGAGGAAATGGCCGAGCTGTTCAGCGACCTTCCCGAAGCGCTGGAAAACACCGTCGAGATCGCCAAGCGCTGCAATATCGAAGTGAAGCTGGGCACGCACTTCCTGCCCAACTTCCCGATCCCCGATGGCATGACCATCGATGAGTATTTCCGCAAGGTGTCCTTCGATGGTCTGGAGGAACGGCTCGCCGTCCTGCTGCCCAAGGACACCACCGAAGACTACGAAGCCAAACGCCAGGTCTATGTCGATCGGCTGAATTTCGAGCTGGATATCATCATCCAGATGGGGTTCCCCGGTTACTTCCTGATCGTGATGGACTTTATCCAGTGGGCCAAGAACAACGGCGTGCCGGTAGGGCCTGGCCGGGGGTCGGGTGCCGGGTCGCTGGTGGCCTACGTGCAGAAGATCACCGACCTCGACCCACTGGAATATGACCTGCTGTTCGAACGTTTCCTTAACCCGGAACGGGTTTCCATGCCCGACTTCGACGTCGACTTCTGCATGGACGGTCGCGACCGGGTGATCGACTACGTCGCCGAGAAGTACGGCCGCAACGCGGTAAGTCAGATCATCACCTTCGGTTCCATGGCGGCCAAAGCGGTGGTCCGCGACGTGGCGCGGGTGCAGGGCAAGTCCTATGGCCTGGCGGATCGTCTGTCGAAGATGATTCCGTTCGAAGTCGGCATGACCCTGGAAAAAGCCTACGAACAGGAAGAAATCCTGCGCGACTTCATCAAGGTCGATGAAGAAGCGGCGGAAATCTGGGAAATGGCGCGCAAGCTCGAAGGCGTTGTGCGTAACGTCGGCAAGCACGCCGGTGGTGTGGTAATCGCGCCGACCAAACTGACCGACTTTTCGCCGATCTATTGCGACGAGGCCGGTGACGGCCTGGTGACCCAGTTCGACAAGGACGACGTGGAAGCCGCCGGCCTGGTGAAGTTCGACTTCCTCGGCCTGCGGACCCTGACGATCATCGACTGGGCGTTGAAAACCATCAACCGCGACCGCGCCAAGGTCAACGAACCGCCGCTGGATATCGCGTTCATCCCGCTGGACGACAAGCCGACCTACACGCTGCTGCAAAAAGCCGAAACCACGGCCGTGTTCCAGCTTGAATCGCGCGGCATGAAAGAGCTGATCAAAAAGCTCAAGCCCGACTGCCTGGAAGACTTGATTGCACTGGTAGCGTTGTTCCGTCCTGGCCCGCTGCAATCGGGCATGGTGGACGACTTCATCAACCGTAAACACGGTCGCGCCGAACTGGCGTACCCGCACTCGGACTACCAGTACGAAGGTCTGAAGCCGGTATTGGCGCCGACTTACGGCATCATCCTGTATCAGGAACAGGTGATGCAGATCGCCCAGGTCATGGCCGGCTACACCCTTGGCGGCGCGGACATGCTGCGTCGAGCCATGGGTAAGAAAAAGCCCGAGGAAATGGCCAAGCAGCGTGGCGGCTTCATTGAAGGTTGTGCGACCAACAACATCGATGCGGACCTCGCCGGTAACATTTTCGACCTGGTAGAAAAATTCGCCGGTTACGGCTTCAACAAATCCCACTCCGCCGCCTACGGCCTGGTGTCGTACCAGACCGCGTGGCTGAAAGCGCATTACCCGGCGCCATTCATGGCCGCGGTACTTTCGGCGGACATGCACAACACCGACAAGGTCGTGACCTTGATCGAAGAAGTGCGCACGATGAAGCTGCGCCTCGATGCGCCGGATGTGAACACCTCGGAGTTCAAGTTCACGGTGAACGACGAAGGCCGGATCATTTACGGTCTCGGCGCGATCAAGGGTGTGGGTGAAGGCCCGGTGGAGGCGATTACCGAAGCGCGTCAGCACGGCCCGTTCAAGGACCTGTTCGACTTCTGCGCCCGGGTTGACCTCAAGCGCATCAACAAGCGTACCCTCGACGGCTTGATTCGCAGCGGTGCGCTGGATCGTCTTGGCCCGTATTTCCATGATGAACAGAAAGCCTATCAGGCCAATATCGACCGCAATCGTGCGGTGCTGTTGACGGCCATGGAAGAAGCGATCAAGGCCGCCGAGCAAACCGCACGCACTCAGGACAGCGGTCACTCCGACCTGTTTGGCGGTCTGTTTGTCGAGGCAGACGCTGACGTCTACGCCAACCATCGCAAGGCCAAAGAGCTGACTCTCAAGGAACGCCTGAAAGGGGAGAAAGACACCCTCGGCCTGTACCTGACCGGCCACCCGATCGACGAATACGAAGGTGAAATCCGCCGTTTCGCCCGCCAGCGCATCATCGATCTGAAGCCGGCGCGCGACACCCAGACCGTCGCCGGGATGATCATCGCCTTGCGGGTGATGAAAAACAAAAAGGGCGACAAGATGGGCTTCATCACCCTCGACGACCGCTCCGGCCGGATTGAAGCCTCGCTGTTTTCCGAGGCGTTCCATGCTGCACAGTCGCTGTTGCAGACCGACGCGATGGTGGTGGTCGAAGGCGAGGTCAGCAACGACGACTTCTCCGGTGGCCTGAAGCTGCGGGTCAAGCGGGTGATGAGCATGGAAGATGCGCGCACCAACCTGGCCGAGAGCCTGCGTTTGAAACTGCACGCCAAGGATCTCAAGGGCGATCAGCTACGCTGGCTGGGTGAACTGCTCAAACGTCACCGCGGCGCGTGCCCGATCACCATGGACTACACCAGTCCCGATGCGAAGGCCTTGCTGCAGTTCGGCGAAGGCTGGCGAATCGATCCGGCGGATGCGTTGATTCAAGCCCTGCGTGACCAGTTCGGGCGAGACAACGTCTTCCTCCAATACCGTTGACCGGCAGGTAATATCAGAACGCCTGCCCGCAACCTGAATTTTTAATCTCGACCTCAGCGCGCCTCTCCCTTAAGGTAGGGCGCGAATAGACAACCGGCCGGCCCAAGATCACTTGGGACTCGACCCAAGACGGACGCCTATGAACCCGAATTTTCTAGATTTCGAACAGCCGATCGCCGACCTGCAAGCCAAGATCGAAGAGTTGCGCTTGGTCGGTAATGACAATTCGCTGAATATCGGCGATGAGATCTCCCGCCTGCAGGACAAGAGCAAGACGCTGACCGAAGATATCTTTGGCAAGCTGACCAGCTGGCAGATCGCTCGTCTGGCGCGTCACCCGAAACGTCCTTACACCCTGGACTACATTGAACACATCTTCACCGAGTTCGACGAGTTGCACGGTGACCGCCACTTCTCCGACGACGCTGCCATCGTCGGCGGTATCGCTCGTCTGGACGACCAGCCGGTGATGATCATCGGCCACCAGAAAGGCCGTGAAGTGCGCGAGAAGGTTCGCCGCAACTTCGGTATGCCGCGTCCGGAAGGCTACCGCAAGGCTTGCCGCCTGATGGAGATGGCCGAACGCTTCAAGATGCCGATCCTGACCTTCATCGACACCCCGGGTGCCTACCCGGGCATCGACGCTGAAGAGCGCAACCAGAGCGAAGCGATCGCCTGGAACCTGCGCGTCATGGCGCGCCTGAAAACCCCGATCATCGCTACCGTCATCGGTGAAGGTGGTTCCGGTGGCGCGCTGGCCATCGGCGTGTGCGATCAACTGAACATGCTGCAGTACTCGACCTACGCGGTGATTTCGCCGGAAGGTTGCGCTTCGATTCTGTGGAAAACCGCCGAGAAAGCGCCGGATGCCGCCGAAGCGATGGGCATCACCGCCGAGCGTCTCAAAGGCCTGGGTATCGTCGACAAGGTGATTGGCGAGCCTCTGGGTGGCGCACACCGTGATCCGGCCGCTGCGGCTGCTTCGATCCGTGCCGAGCTGAGCTCGCAACTGGCAATGCTCAAGAAGCTTGATCACAAGGCGCTGCTCGACCGTCGTTACGAGCGCCTGATGAGCTACGGTCTGTAATCAGATCACGCTGTACCCATGTGGGAGCGAGCCTGCTCGCGATAAGGGTTTAACATTCAACAAATCTGTTGGCTGTTCTACCGCTATCGCGAGCAGGCTCGCTCCCACATTTGATTTGTGCAAAGGGACATATATGGATCGGCCCGGAATTGATTTGCCTTCCAGACTCTTGCTGAATCTGAAGCGCTGGCGCAACGCCTCCGCTTGGCGCAACGCCTCCGCTTGGTGCATCGCCTTCTCTGGTGGTCTCGACTCCACCGTTTTGTTGCACCTTCTCGTACACCTCGCAAAAACCGAATCCCTGCCGACGCTAAGCGCCATTCATGTTCATCACGGCCTTCAAGCTGTGGCTGATGCGTGGCCGGAGCATTGTCGGTCGGTTTGTGATGCCTTGGGTGTGCCACTACACGTCGTGCACGTACAGGTGCAACCCGGCGCCAGCCTGGAGCGTGCGGCCCGGGAGGCGCGCTATGCCGCCTTCAACCAGATCACTCAAGCCAATGAAATACTGCTGACCGCGCAACACCGCGATGATCAGGCGGAAACCCTGTTGTTCCGGTTGTTGCGTGGGGCAGGGGTGAGAGGGTTGTCGGGAATGCCGCGCCAGCGTGTATTGGGCAAGGGCCATCTACTGCGGCCATTGCTCGATGTCACGAGGGCCGAGCTGGAAGCCTATGCCAGCGAAAACCATTTGAGCTGGATCGAGGATCCTTCCAATCAGGATCGGCAGTACTCGCGCAACTACCTGCGCCATCAGGTGTTCCCGGTGCTGTCGGAGCGCTGGCCGCAAGCGATGGCGACCATGGCCCGCAGTGCTGCGCATCTGAGCGAGGCGCAGGGGTTACTCGATGATCTTGCGCAAATCGACTTGAGCCAGGCGATCACGCCAAGTGATTTCGATTGGCTGGGCTTGCCGTCTCTGGAGCTGGTAGCGCTGGAAAAACTATCCGCTGCCCGGCAACGCAACGCGCTCAGTCACTGGCTTGAGCCGCGGACAAGGTTGCCCGACAGTGACCATTGGTCGGGTTGGGACAATTTGCGTGATGCAGCGCACGATGCCCGACCGATCTGGCGCCTGGCAGATGGCGAATTGCATCGGGCGGGTGGGCGCCTGTGGTGGTTGTCGGGCATCTGGTTGAGGCCGGTGCCCGATGCCGGAAACTGGCCTGACCCCGCGCTGCCGTTGGCATTGCCCGGCAACGGCGTGCTCACGCTGACGGGGCAATTGCCCGATGGCCCTTTGCAGATCCGCTATCGTGAAGGTGGCGAAATCATGGAATTGCCGCACCGCGGTCATCGCGATCTCAAGCGTTTGTTCAATGAGCGGGGTGTGCCGCAGTTCGTGCGCGGCAGATTGCCGCTGCTGTTCAAGGGCGAGCAATTGCTGGCGGTGGCGAACCTTCAGGGCCTGGCGGGTGGCAAGGCAGGAGAATGGAAATTGCATTGGCAGCCGCCGATCGAAGATCAAGGTTTGAGCTGAAAGGGGCTTTCCGGTAGACTACGCTCCCTTCTTGATACAACTTCTGTGGATTCGCCTGAATTGCAGGAGTTGCCGATTACCAAGCAGTCTTTGCTGGGCGATTCCAAAAAATGTGTAGCGAGCAACGTACCGGTGTTTCATCTTCCGGTCTGTCCCAACGCGGCGGTTTTTTTGAAAGGTGCACTGTGATTAATGCAGGTGATCGGGGGCTTCGGCCTTCCTTCGCTTTCCCCGGCGGCTCGGACCGCTTTAACGCAGACTTCTAGGGTTTTTCATGACGCGCTACATATTCGTCACGGGCGGTGTTGTTTCTTCATTGGGGAAAGGCATTGCATCGGCATCATTGGCGGCCATCCTGGAGGCGCGGGGACTTAAGGTCACCATGCTGAAGCTGGACCCGTACATCAACGTCGACCCGGGCACCATGAGCCCGTTCCAGCACGGTGAAGTGTTCGTCACCCACGACGGCGCCGAGACCGACCTGGACCTGGGCCACTACGAGCGGTTCATCCGCACGACCATGACCCAGAACAACAACTTCACCACTGGCCGTGTCTACGAGCATGTGCTGCGCAAAGAGCGCCGTGGTGACTACCTGGGTGCAACCATCCAGGTGATTCCGCACATCACCGACGAAATCAAGCGCCGCATCATCAAGGGTGCAGGCGATGCCGACGTGGCAATGGTCGAGATCGGTGGCACCGTGGGTGACATCGAATCCCAACCGTTCCTCGAAGCCATCCGCCAGTTGCGTTTCGAAGTCGGCGCCAAGCGCGCGATGCTGATGCACCTGACACTGGTGCCGTACATCGCCACTGCCGGCGAAACCAAGACCAAGCCAACCCAGCACTCGGTCAAGGAACTGCGCTCCATCGGCCTGCAGCCTGACGTGCTGGTCTGCCGCTCCGATCACCCGATCGATGTCTCTTCCCGTCGCAAGATCGCGCAATTCACCAACGTTGAAGAACGTGCGGTGATCGCGCTGGAAGACGCCGACACCATCTACAAGATCCCGGGCATCCTGCACTCCCAGGGCCTGGACGATTTCGTCGTCGAGCGTTTCGGTCTGCAATGTGGCGGTGCCGATCTGTCCGAGTGGGAAGCCGTGGTCGACGCCAAGCTCAACCCTGAGCACGAAGTCACCATCGCCATGGTCGGCAAGTACATGGAGCTGCTCGATGCCTACAAGTCGCTGATCGAAGCGATGAGTCACGCCGGTATCAGCAACCGTACCAAGGTCAACCTGCGCTACATCGATTCCGAAGACATCGAAAACCAGGGCACCGCGCTGCTCGAAGGCGTCGACGCCATCCTGGTTCCGGGCGGCTTCGGCCTGCGTGGCGTGGAAGGCAAGATCACTGCCGTTCAATACGCTCGTGAAAACAAGGTTCCGTACCTGGGCATCTGCCTGGGCATGCAAGTGGCGGTGATCGAGTTCGCTCGTAACGTCATGGGCTGGAAAGACGCCAACTCCACCGAGTTCGATCGTGCAAGCGGTCACCCGGTCGTGGGTCTGATCACCGAGTGGGAAGACGCCACTGGCGCCGTCGAAACCCGTACCGAAGCTTCCGACCTGGGCGGCACCATGCGCCTCGGCGCGCAGGATTGCCTGCTGGAGCCGGGTTCGCTGGTTCACGGTTGCTACGGCAAGGACGTGATCGTCGAACGTCATCGTCATCGCTATGAAGTGAACAACAACCTGCTGCCGCAAATCATCGAAGCCGGCCTGAAAATCTCCGGTCGTTCCGGTGATGGCGCGCTGGTTGAAGTGGTTGAAGCACCGGATCATCCATGGTTCGTGGCTTGCCAGTTCCACCCGGAGTTCACCTCGACACCACGCGACGGTCACCCGTTGTTCAGCGGTTTCGTCAAGGCAGCGTTGGCTCAACACCAGAAGAAGGCGTAAACCGATGGCGCAGAAGATCATCCGCGTAGGCGATATCGAGATTGCCAACGACAAGCCAATGGTGCTTTTTGGTGGCATGAACGTGCTGGAAAGCCGCGACATGGCGATGCAGGTCTGCGAAGAGTACGTAAAGGTTACCCAGAAACTGGGTATCCCTTACGTGTTCAAGGCCAGCTTCGACAAGGCCAACCGTTCCTCCGTGACCTCTTACCGTGGCCCCGGCCTGGAAGAGGGCATGCGGATTTTCCAGGACATCAAGCAAGCCTTCGGCGTGCCGATCATCACCGACGTCCACGAGCCTGAGCAGGCCGCGGTCGTCGCTGAAGTCTGCGACATCATCCAGTTGCCGGCCTTCCTGTCGCGCCAGACCGACCTGGTGGTCGCAATGGCCAAAACGGGCGCCGTGATCAATATCAAGAAAGCCCAATTCCTCGCGCCACAGGAAATGAAACATATCCTGAACAAGTGCGTCGAAGCCGGTAACGATCAGTTGATCCTCTGCGAGCGTGGTTCGAGCTTCGGCTACAACAACCTGGTCGTCGACATGCTCGGCTTCGGCATCATGAAGCAGTTCGAGTACCCGGTGTTCTTCGACGTGACCCACGCGCTGCAAATGCCCGGTGGTCGCGCCGACTCCGCCGGCGGCCGTCGTGCCCAGGTCCTCGACCTGGCGAAAGCCGGCATGAGCCAGTCTCTGGCCGGCCTGTTCCTGGAAGCCCACCCGGACCCGGACAACGCCAAATGCGATGGCCCTTGTGCCTTGCGTCTGGACAAACTGGAGCCATTCCTGGCCCAGCTCAAAGCTCTGGACGAACTGGTTAAGAGTTTTCCGACGGTAGAAACCGCGTAATCCTCATTTCTCCGGTAAAGTACCGCACGAATTAACGCTCAGGCCCTCGGGCCTGAGCCTTATCGTCCGCAAGACTGCCCGCTGCACATCGCTTGCCGACGGTAAAAGATTTCCTCTAGCTGCGTCGTTTTCGTCAACTTTGGAGTGTTTACAACAATGGCTAAAATCGTCGACATCAAAGGTCGTGAAGTTCTCGACTCCCGTGGCAATCCCACCGTGGAAGCGGATGTGCTTCTCGATAACGGCATCATCGGCAGCGCTTGCGCGCCGTCCGGTGCTTCCACTGGCTCGCGTGAAGCGCTCGAGCTGCGTGATGGCGACAAGAGCCGTTACCTGGGCAAGGGCGTTCTCAAAGCCGTAGCCAACATCAACGGTCCGATCAAGGACCTGTTGAAAGGCATGGACCCAAGTGACCAGAAAGCCCTCGACCTGGCGATGATCAAGCTCGACGGTACTGAAAACAAGGCCACCCTGGGCGCCAACGCGATCCTCGCCGTTTCCCTGGCTGCGGCCAAGGCGGCAGCACAAGACCAGGACCTGCCGTTGTACGCCCACATCGCCAACCTGAACGGCACCCCGGGTGTCTACTCGATGCCGGTTCCGATGATGAACATCATCAACGGTGGCGAGCACGCCGATAACAACGTCGACATCCAGGAATTCATGGTTCAGCCGGTTGGCGCCAAGTCTTTCTCGGAAGGTCTGCGTATGGGCACCGAGATTTTCCACCACCTCAAAGCCGTACTGAAGGCCCGTGGCCTGAGCACTGCCGTCGGTGACGAAGGTGGTTTTGCACCGAACCTGGCTTCCAACGAAGACGCACTGAAAGTGATCTCCGAAGCTGTGGCCAACGCCGGCTACAAACTCGGCACCGACGTGACCCTGGCCCTGGACTGCGCGGCCAGCGAATTCTACGAAGACGGCAAGTACAACCTGTCCGGCGAAGGCCAGGTGTTCACCGCTGAAGGTTTCGCCGACTACCTCAAAGGCCTGACCGAGCGTTACCCGATCATCTCCATCGAAGATGGCCTGGACGAGTCCGACTGGGCTGGCTGGAAAATCCTCACCGACAAGATCGGCGAGAAGACCCAACTGGTAGGCGACGACCTGTTCGTGACCAATACCAAGATCCTGAAAGAAGGCATCGATAAAAAGATCGCCAACTCGATCCTGATCAAGTTCAACCAGATCGGCACCCTGACTGAAACCCTGGAAGCCATCCAGATGGCCAAGGCCGCCGGTTACACCGCCGTGATCTCGCACCGCTCGGGCGAAACCGAGGATTCGACCATTGCCGACCTGGCCGTGGGCACCTCGGCTGGCCAGATCAAGACCGGTTCCCTGTGCCGCTCCGACCGCGTGTCCAAGTACAACCAACTGCTGCGTATCGAAGAGCAGTTGAACGGCAAAGCCAAGTACAACGGCCGCAGCGAATTCCGCGGCTAAGTCGTACGGGTAAAAAAAGTCAGCGGATTGTGTCGGAAAAATCGCTACGGCGTGGTTTTTGCCACTAATCTGATGCCTTATCAGCACAAGCCTGGGTTTTCCAGGCTTCGTGCTATCAGTAGCTTCATGTTGTGGTGTGGCTGTCTTTTTTCACTGGATACCTGATATTCGATGCGCAGTCCCAATTGGTTGTTCCTCGTCTTGCTCCTGTTGCTGGCTGGCCTGCAGTACCGCCTGTGGGTGGGTAATGGCAGTCTGGCGCAAGTGGCCGAGCTGAAGCAGCAGATCGCGGATCAGCAAGCTGAGAATCAGGTGTTGCTTGAGCGCAATCGGGTGATGGACGCTGAAGTCAGCGAATTGAAAAAAGGCATGGAGACCGTTGAAGAGCGGGCTCGTCACGAGTTGGGCATGGTCAAGGACGGTGAAACCCTTTACCAGTTGGCCCAATGAACCCGACGTTACCGGCCTACTGGGCCGTGATTCCTGCCGCGGGCGTCGGTGCCCGTATGGCCGCGGACCGTCCCAAGCAATACTTGCAACTGGGCGGGCGCACAATTCTCGAACACAGCCTCGGCTGTTTCCTCGATCATCCATGCCTCAAAGGCCTGGTGGTCAGTCTTGCTGTCGATGATCCTTATTGGCCTAACCTGGCTTGTGCTGGCGATGCGCGTATAACGCGGGTCGAGGGCGGCGCCGAGCGTTCCGGTTCGGTACTCAATGCCCTGCTGCATCTGCATGCACAAGGTGCCGATGACGAAGATTGGGTGTTGGTTCACGATGCGGCGCGACCGAATCTCAGTCGTGACGATCTCGACAAATTGCTGGCTGAACTGGCTGACGATCCGGTAGGCGGGTTGCTGGCGGTTCCAGCGCGGGATACGCTCAAACGGGTCGATAAACACGGACGTGTCGTCGAAACCGTGGACCGCAGCGTGATCTGGCAAGCGTACACGCCGCAGATGTTTCGACTTGGTGCGTTGCATCGGGCGTTGGCGGACAGTCTGGTGGCGGATGCTGTGATCACTGATGAAGCGTCGGCTATGGAGTGGGCTGGTTCATCGCCACGCCTTGTCGAAGGGCGTTCCGACAATCTCAAGGTCACACGTCCCGAAGATCTTGAATGGTTGAGACAGCGCTGGGCCAATCGTCACTGATTGACTTGAATTCAGTATTGCCCCAATCGCCGGCAAGCCGGTCTCACTCCTACAAGGTTCATTGGTTTACACAAGATTTGTGTGTCTCCCCCCGTCCACTGTAGGAGTGAGCCTGCTCGCGATTGCGGTAGTCCAGGCACTCGATCTCTTGCTGGCACGCAGTTGAGCGTCTAGCTTCGATACTCCGGCCTTTCGGCCAACCCTTCCTTCAAATAATCCACCAACTTGCGCACTTTCGGCGACAGATGCCGCTGCTGTGGATAAAGCGCCCACACTGCTGTGTTTGGCGGTTGATGCGCCTCCAGCAGAGAAATCAACGCACCGCTTTTCAGATGCTCCAGCACGTAGTAATCCGGCAACTGACACAACCCGACGCCTTGTAGCGCAGCATCCAACACAGCTTGCCCGCTGTTGCAGCGCCAGTTTCCCTGCACCCGTTGCGAATATTCCCGCCCGTGCTGTTCCAGCTGCCACAGATCAGAGCTGCCGATGAGGCAGTTGTGACGGCTCAGTTCCGACAAGCTGTGTGGGCGGCCGTACCGTTCAAGGTAGGACGGTGCGGCGCAGAGAAACATTCGCCGTGGTGCGAGGCGGGTGGCGACCAGTCTTGAGTCCTGCAAGCGGCCGAGGCGGATCGCCAGGTCGAGGCCTTCATGCACCAAATCGAGTTGGCGATTGCTCAATTCGATGTCAATCCGCAGTTGCGGATAAAGCCCCATGAAACGGGTAACCAGCGGCACGATAAAGCGTTCGCCGTAAGCCACCGCGCAGGTCATGCGCAACATGCCTTTGGGTTCGCTGGTCAGATCGCTGACCGCGCGCAGCGCTTCTTCGCGTCCATCCTGCAGGCGTTGGCAATGTTGCAGAAAAGTCTGTCCGGCTTCGGTCAGTGTCACCCGCCGTGTACTGCGGTAAAGCAGTCGGGTTTGCACGCGCTCTTCAAGGCGTACGATCTGTCGACTGATGTGTGAGGAAGAAACGCCCAATCTCTCGGCGGCAGCGGTGAACTGGCTGCATTCAGCGACGGCGACGAATTCGTCGATGCCTTCCCAGCGGTTGTCGGACATCAAAGATTATCCCTGCATGGCAATAATGTTTTGCATTTGTCCTGATTATTCACCGTAAGGCGCTGTATTACACTCCTTGTCTCGTTTTTATTCACTGGAGCATCACCATGATCAAGTCGCGCGCTGCCGTTGCCTTCGAGGCCAAGAAACCTCTGGAGATCGTTGAGGTCGATGTCGCCATGCCCAAAGCCGGTGAAGTCTTGCTGCGCGTGGTGGCCTCGGGTGTCTGCCATACCGACGCCTACACGTTGTCGGGCGCTGATCCGGAAGGCATCTTTCCGTCGATTCTGGGTCACGAAGGCGGGGCGATTGTCGAAGCGATCGGCGAAGGTGTGACTTCCGTGGCGGTCGGCGACCATGTCATTCCGCTGTACACCCCGGAATGCCGCCAGTGCAAATTCTGCCTGTCGGGCAAGACCAACCTGTGTCAGGCGATTCGCGCAACCCAGGGCAAAGGCCTGATGCCTGACGGCACTTCGCGTTTCTCCTACAAGGGCGAAACGATTTTCCACTACATGGGCACCTCGACGTTTTCCGAGTACACCGTGCTGCCGGAAATCTCCGTCGCCAAAATTGCCAAGGAAGCGCCGCTGGAAAAAGTTTGCCTGCTGGGTTGCGGTGTCACCACCGGTATTGGTGCGGTGCTCAACACTGCCAAGGTGAAACCCGGTGATACCGTGGCCATTTTCGGCCTTGGCGGCATCGGTCTTTCTGCCATCATCGGTGCGGTGAAAGCCAAGGCTGGTCGGATCATTGCCATCGACATCAACCCGGCCAAATTCGAGATCGCCAAACAGCTGGGTGCAACCGATTGTGTAAACCCGAAAGACTTCGACCGTCCGATCCAGGAAGTCATCGTCGACATGACCGATGGCGGCGTCGACTTCTCGTTCGAGTGCATCGGCAATGTGCAACTGATGCGTGCTGCGCTTGAATGCTGCCACAAGGGTTGGGGCGAGTCGGTGATCATCGGTGTGGCCGGTGCCGGTCAGGAAATCGCCACCCGTCCGTTCCAATTGGTCACCGGCCGCGTCTGGCGCGGTTCGGCGTTCGGTGGCGTACGTGGCCGTACCGAGTTGCCAAGCTACGTGGAAATGGCTGAGACCGGCGAGATCCCGCTGGATACTTTCATCACCCACACCATGGGCCTGGAAGATATCAACAAGGCTTTCGACCTGATGCATGAAGGAAAAAGCATCCGCTCTGTCATCCATTTCTGAGGTCTGCCATGAGCCTGGAAAATATCTCCTGCCAGAAGAGTTTTGGCGGCTGGCACAAACGCTATCGCCATCGCTCCGAAGTGCTCGGCTGTGACATGGTGTTTGCCGTGTACCTGCCGCCGCAAGCGGAGCAGGGTGGCAAGCTGCCGGTGCTGTACTGGCTGTCCGGCCTGACCTGCACTGACGAGAACTTCATGCAAAAGGCCGGCGCCCTGCGCATGGCCGCCGAACTGGGGCTGATCATCGTCGCACCAGACACCAGCCCTCGCGGTCCTGATGTACCGGGGGATCCTGATGGTGCGTGGGACTTTGGTCTCGGTGCCGGGTTTTATCTGAATGCCACGCAGGAACCGTGGTCGCGGCACTATCGGATGCATGACTATGTTGTGCAGGAATTGCCCGCTTTGGTTGAGGCGCATTTCCCCGCATCCGAAAAGCGCGGCATCAGCGGTCACTCCATGGGCGGTCACGGTGCGCTGGTATGTGCCTTGCGCAATCCGGGGCGATATCTGTCAGTGTCGGCGTTTTCGCCGATCAACAATCCGATGGACTGCCCGTGGGGGCAGAAGGCCTTTTCCCGTTATCTGGGAGAGGACCGTTCGAAATGGCGCGAATGGGATGCCTGTGCCTTGATTGCCGAGGCTGACGAGAAGCTGCCGCTGCTGGTGGACCAAGGTGATCGCGACGATTTCCTCGCCACTCAGCTCAAGCCGCAAGCCTTGCAACAGGCGGCCAAACTGGCCGGTCATCCACTGACGTTGCGCCTGCAGCCCGGTTACGACCACAGCTATTTCTTCATCGCCAGCTTTATCGATGATCACTTGCGGCATCACGCGCATGCTCTAGCAGGTCAATAGCAGGTAGAATCACGCCCTGACAAAAATCGGGGCGTTTTTTTATGCGTATTGGCCACGGCTATGATGTGCACCGTTTCGCTGAAGGCGATTTCATTACTCTGGGCGGCGTGCGCATCGCACACAGCTTCGGGCTGCTCGCTCATTCCGACGGTGACGTCCTGCTGCACGCCTTGAGCGATGCCTTGCTCGGCGCTGCTGCGCTGGGTGATATCGGCAAGCATTTCCCGGACACCGACCCGCAATTCAAGGGTGCCGACAGCCGTGCGCTATTGCGTCATGTCGTCGCACTGATCCACGCCAAAGGCTGGAAGGTTGGCAACGTCGATAACACCATCGTCGCCCAGGCGCCGAAAATGGCTCCGCATATCGAATCGATGCGTGCGCTGATTGCCGCGGATCTTCAAGTTGAGTTGGATCAAGTGAACGTAAAAGCTACCACCACCGAAAAGCTCGGCTTTGTCGGTCGCGAAGAAGGCATCGCCGTGCATTCCGTTGCCTTGTTGCTGCGCGCATGAACGAACTGCAATTGCTTGGCCCGCGCGCCTACGGTGAGCCCCTGGGCACCGCGGTACTGAAAGCCATCGCTGAAGATTTCCAGGTCGACGAAGTCCTTGATATTCCCTTGAGTGGCGACGGCGAACACCTGTGGATCTGGGTGGAAAAGCGCGGTCTGAATACTGAAGAGGCGGCACGACGGATTGCCAAGGCAGCAGGTGTACCTTTGCGCACGGTCAGTTATGCCGGGCTCAAGGATCGCCAGGCGCTGACGCGTCAGTGGTTCAGCGTGCAACTGCCGGGCAAGGCCGATCCGGATCTGTCGGCCGCAGAAAACGACACGCTGAAAATTCTCAAGACCAGCCGGCACAAGCGCAAGCTGCAACGCGGTGCGCACTCGGCCAACGGTTTCACGCTGCGGCTTACCCAGTTCGCCGGTGACAAGGCTGCCATCGAACAGCGCCTGCAACTGATCACCCGGCAGGGCATCCCCAATTATTTCGGTGCGCAGCGCTTCGGGCATGACGGCGGTAACGTAGTTGACGCCCGTGCCTGGGCCGCACGCAAGGCCTTGCCGGAACAACGCAACGTGCGTTCGCGTCTGCTGTCCACGGCCCGCAGTTTTCTGTTCAACCAGGTCTTGGCCGCGCGTGTCGCCGACGGCACCTGGCAGCGTGCACAGGTCGGTGACTTGCTGGCGTTCACCGATAGCCGCAGTTTTTTTCCGGCAGGTGTTGCCGAGTGCAGCGACCCACGCCTGGCGATTCTTGACTTGCATCCGACAGGGCCGCAGTGGGGCGAAGGTGACTCGCCGGCCACGGGCGTTGTCCATGAACTGGAGCAGGCAATCGCTGCGCGCGAGGCAGATCTTCGCGATTGGTTGATTAACGCCGGTATGAGCCACGAACGTCGCATCCTGCGGCTGCCCATTGGTGGGTTGACGTGGCATTATCCCGAGCCTGACATTCTGCAACTGGAATTCGTCCTGCCGGCCGGATGCTTCGCCACTGTATTGGTGCGCGAGCTTGTTGATCTGGTGCCGGTGGGGCAGACGGACAGCCCATGCGTATTCTGATTTCTAACGACGATGGGGTAACCGCACCCGGTCTCGCCGCGCTTTATGCTGCGCTGGCGGATTACACCGAATGCGTGGTTATCGCCCCGGACCAGGACAAAAGCGGCGCCAGCAGTTCGCTGACGCTCGACCGGCCGTTGCACCCGCAGACGCTGGCCAACGGTTTTATCAGCATCAACGGCACTCCGACCGATTGCGTGCACCTGGGCCTCAACGGCTTGCTGGACCGTGAAGCGGATATGGTGGTTTCCGGAATCAACCTGGGCGCCAACCTGGGTGACGATGTGTTGTATTCCGGCACGGTGGCGGCAGCGTTGGAAGGGCGTTTCCTGGAGCGTCCTGCGTTTGCCTTTTCGTTGGTCTCTCGTCAGGTCGATAACCTTCCCACGGCGGCGTATTTTGCGCGCAAGCTGGTCGAGGCCCACGTCGATCTCGACCTTCCACCGCGCACGGTACTGAATGTGAACATTCCCAACTTGCCACTGGAGCACATCCGCGGCATCCAGCTGACCCGCCTCGGGCATCGCGCCCGCGCCGCTGCGCCGATGAAAGTCGTCGACCCGCGCGGCAAGTCCGGTTACTGGATCGCCGCTGCCGGAGATGCAGAAGACGGCGGTCCGGGCACCGATTTCCACGCGGTAATGCAAGGTTACGTGTCCATCACGCCACTGCAACTGGATCGCACCTTCAATGATGCCTTCAGAAGTCTCGATGGCTGGCTGGAGGGGCTGCGCTGATGACTCGCGGACAAGACGATATGCTGCATCGCGGCATAGGCATGACCTCGCAACGGACCCGCGAGCGGCTTATCCAGCGACTTTATGAAGAAGGGGTTTCCAACGCCAAGGTGCTGGAAGTCATCCGTCGTACGCCACGTCACCTGTTCGTCGACGAGGCACTGGCGCACCGGGCCTATGAGGACACGGCGCTGCCGATTGGCCATAACCAGACCATCTCCCAGCCTTACATGGTGGCTCGCATGAGCGAGTTGCTGCTCGAAGCCGGACCTTTGGACAAGGTCATGGAAATCGGCACCGGTTCCGGATACCAGACGGCGGTGCTGTCGCAACTGGTGGAGCGGGTGTTTTCCGTCGAGCGCATCAAGGTGCTGCAGGACCGGGCCAAGGAACGCCTGGTCGAGTTGAACCTGCGCAACGTGGTGTTTCGCTGGGGCGATGGCTGGGAGGGCTGGCCAGCGTTGGCGCCATACAACGGCATCATCGTGACGGCGGTGGCCACCGATGTCCCTCAGGCCTTGCTCGACCAACTGGCACCCGGGGGGCGTCTGGTGATTCCGGTCGGCTCTGGAGAGGTTCAACAATTACTGCTGATCATCAGGGAAGAACAGGGCTTTTCCAGACGCGTTCTGGGGAATGTACGCTTCGTTCCCTTGCTCAATGGGCCACTGGCCTGAGCATTTGTTTCGATGCGCTGAATTCTCTTCGATTGCCTCTGTCTTACAGCGGCGTCGAATGGTTAAACGGGTTGTTTTGTCGAGCAGCAAACGTGTGCGCAAGCCCAAATCGCTTCAATAAGGGTAAAGCCTGCACGGCCCGTTATACTGGCGACACAGCATGCCGGATCACGGCAAATCACATTTTCAGCCACCACAAAGGGAGCGGCGGGTGAGTCTCACAGTCATTGCGCAGCGTATGGGTACAACGAGCTTTCAGCGCCTGGTGACTGGCCTTGTTTTGAGCACCTTGCTGGCGGGGTGTTCCAGCACCAAATCCAGTGATGTCCGCGTTGTCGATCGCAACAATGCCGCGCCCCAGCGCCCGGCTGTGACAACCGGTCAGTACGTGGTTCGACCAAAAGACACCCTGTTCTCGATCGCCTTCCGCTACGGGTGGGACTACAAGGCTCTGGCGGCACGCAACAACATTCCTGCGCCTTACACCATTCGCCCGGGTCAGACGATTCGCTTTGACGGTCGTACCGGTTCAACGCCGACGGCGGTAGTGAGTTCGACCAGTTCATCGCCGTCGTCCTCGAGTAAAACCACGGTCATTCGGCGTCCGGTTGACGGTTCCACCCCGACCACGACCACGGTTGTACCGTCCGTCGCCAACAAGCCGACACCTGCTCCATTGCCTCCAGCCGGGCCAGCCCCGACCGGCTGGGGATGGCCATCCAATGGCATTTTGATTGGAAAATTCTCTTCAAACGGTAGTTTGAATAAAGGAATTGATATCGCCGGGGATTTGGGACAGCCTGTTTTAGCTGCGTCTGATGGGACGGTGGTATACGCCGGGAGTGGCTTAAGGGGCTACGGCGAATTAGTCATCATCAAACACAGTGAAACCTACGTCAGTGCCTACGGACATAACCGCAGGCTGTTGGTTCGGGAGGGGCAGCAGGTCAAGGTCGGACAGACAATTGCCGAAATGGGGTCCACGGGTACAGACCGGGTGAAACTGCATTTTGAGATTCGCCGCCAGGGTAAACCTGTAGATCCGCTGCAATTCCTGCCACGCCGTTGATCGCTACCAGCCTGTTCCGTCGCGTAGAGGGGACAGGCTCCAGCGTTGCCAAGGATAAAGGCGCCGCTTGAGCTTGAGGTCGAACTCACCAAAGGACTATAACAATGGCTCTCAGTAAAGAAGTGCCGGAGTTTGACATCGACGATGAGGTTCTCCTGATGGAGACCGGCATCGGGACGGATTCGATGTCGAATGATGAAGGGGCGGCTCCACCTTCCGTTCGTGCCAAATCCAAACACTCCGCATCGTTGAAACAACACAAGTACATTGACTACACGCGTGCACTTGATGCCACGCAGCTGTATCTCAATGAAATCGGTTTTTCCCCCCTGTTGTCCCCCGAAGAGGAAGTTCATTTTGCGCGCTTGTCGCAAAGTGGCGATCCGGCCGGGCGCAAACGCATGATTGAAAGTAACTTGCGGCTGGTGGTGAAAATCGCCCGGCGTTATGTCAATCGTGGGTTGTCGCTACTGGACCTGATCGAAGAGGGCAACCTCGGCCTGATCCGGGCGGTGGAGAAGTTCGACCCTGAACGCGGCTTCCGCTTTTCGACCTATGCGACCTGGTGGATTCGTCAAACCATCGAACGCGCGATCATGAATCAGACCCGGACCATCCGGTTGCCGATCCATGTGGTCAAAGAGCTCAATGTGTACCTGCGGGCTGCACGGGAGCTGACGCAAAAACTTGACCATGAACCCTCACCCGAAGAAATCGCCAACCTGCTGGAAAAACCGGTAGCGGAGGTCAAGCGCATGCTGGGTCTCAACGAGCGGGTTTCTTCGGTCGACGTCTCGCTGGGGCCGGATTCGGATAAAACCCTGCTGGACACTCTCACCGATGATCGTCCAACCGATCCATGTGAACTGTTGCAGGATGACGACCTGTCCCAGAGCATCGATCAATGGCTCTCCGAACTCACCGACAAGCAGCGTGAAGTGGTGGTACGCCGCTTCGGTCTGCGTGGCCACGAGAGCAGCACCCTTGAAGACGTAGGCCTTGAAATCGGCCTGACCCGGGAACGGGTCAGACAGATTCAGGTTGAAGGCCTGAAGCGTCTGCGGGAAATCCTGGAGAAAAACGGCCTTTCCAGTGAGTCGCTGTTCCAATAAGCGCTTCCCGTGCAGATAACAAAAAGCCCCGAATGTTCGGGGCTTTTTGTTATCTGGATATTCGAATTTCAGTGAGGAGGGTAATACCGCAGGTTTGTCGTCTGGTGATGTAAGTCTTTGCTTACTCTTGCGTAAGTGTTCAGTTTTTTTACACCGCGCCAGACAGCCATGATTGTCTTCATGCCTGGTTATCGTGTTGATAATAAATGGATTATTTTTAAGTTGACGGAATATGACAGGGAATTCCAGCGTAGAAGGGTCATTGCTCTTGGCGAGGAACGCTCTAGTATCGGGGTTGTGTCGACGGACAGACACGCCCTTCAAGGACGAGGGGAATGGACATCGCAGGACGCGATTCATCAGGACGATGAAAGGGAACACAGGGAATAAGGAAAAAAATGGGCGGGTCAAACCGCCCCTTTTTTTGCCTGCAGAAAAGCAAAAAGGCCCTTGTGGGGCCTTTTTTGGGAACGCGGGGGTAATCAGCGTTCTAGGTGTTCGAGCTTGCCCGGCTTGCCATCCCAGTCAGCCGAATCCGGCAGCGGATCTTTGCGTTCGGTGATATTTGGCCAGACTTCGGCCAATTCCATGTTCAGCGCAATGAAGTTTTCCATACCGGCAGGCACTTCATCTTCGGAGAAGATGGCCACGGCAGGGCATTCAGGTTCGCACAGTGCGCAGTCGATGCACTCATCCGGGTGAATCACCAGGAAATTCGGGCCTTCGTAAAAGCAGTCCACCGGACAGACTTCTACGCAGTCGGTGTACTTGCACTTGATGCAGTTGTCGGTGACGACGAAGGTCATTTCTAATTTTCTCCTCAGGCGCGGCTTGCTGCGCCCCTTCACGTGGGGGTCGCAAGGTTTGGGAGCGATAGTCTGCAGGCCAGGCTATAGCGTGCAGCATCCCAAACCGCGCGAGATTCTAACAGCTTGCAAGGCTATGCGTTAGATCCGTGTCTTTAGTGTATAGAGCATTTCGAGTGCACGACGTGGCGTCATGTCGTCCAGATCGAGTTTGGCCAGCTCATCCAGCACCGGGTGCGGCAGGCTGGCGAACATGTCGCTCTGCTGCGGCGCGGCCGGTTTGCCTTTGACAGGTTTCGGCGCTTCATGGGGCAGGGCGGTGTCTTCCAGTCGGCTCAGATGCTCGCGGGCGCGGACGATCACTTCGCTGGGCACACCAGCCAACTGTGCCACGGCCAGACCGTAGCTCTGGCTCGCAGGCCCCGGCAGCACGTGGTGCAGGAAGACAATGCGTTCGTTGTGCTCGGTGGCATTGAGGTGCACGTTGGCCACTAGAGGTTGCGCTTCCGGCAGGACTGTCAGCTCGAAGTAGTGGGTGGCGAACAACGTATAGGCACGCAAATGCGCGAGACGCTCGGCGGCGGCCCAGGCCAGGGACAAACCGTCGAAAGTACTGGTGCCGCGTCCGACTTCGTCCATCAGCACCAGGCTGCGCTCGGTGGCGTTATGCAGGATGTTGGCGGTCTCGCTCATTTCGACCATGAAGGTCGAGCGGCCACCGGCCAGGTCATCGCTGGAACCGATCCGGGTGAAGATGCGGTCGACCAGCGACAGTTCGCAACTGGCCGCCGGCACGAAGCTGCCGATATGCGCCAGCAGTACGATCAACGCCGTCTGGCGCATGTAAGTGGATTTACCGCCCATGTTCGGACCGGTGATCACCAGCATGCGCGTGTTGTCGTCGAGGCTCAGATCGTTGGCCACGAACGGTGTGGTCAGAACCTGCTCGACCACCGGATGACGACCCTGGGTGATGCGCATGCACGGCTCGCTGACGAACCGCGGGCAGTTCAGGTCGAGGTTCAAGGCACGCTCGGCCAGGTTGCTCAAAACGTCCAGCTCGGCCAGGGCGCCGGCGGTGTCTTGCAAGGGTGGCAATTGCGAGATCAGGTCTTCAAGCAAGGCTTCGTAGAGCATTTTTTCACGAGCCAGGGCACGGCTCTTGGCCGACAGTGCCTTGTCTTCGAAAGCCTTGAGTTCCGGCGTGATAAAGCGCTCGGCACCCTTGAGGGTCTGACGACGGATGTAGTCGGCCGGTGCCGATTCAGCCTGCTTGCTCGGCAACTCGATGAAATAACCGTGAATGCGGTTATAGCCGACCTTGAGGTGCGACAGGCCGGTGCGGGCCTTTTCGCGGGCTTCGAGGTCGATCAGGAATTGTCCGGCGTTTTCACTGAGCGATTGCAGCTCGTCGAGTTCACTGTCGTAACCGGTCTTCAACACGCCGCCATCTCGGATCACCGCAGGCGGATTATCGATAATGGCCTTGTCCAGCAGCGCGGCCAGTACCGGGTAGGTGCTGGTGATCGTCGCCAGTTGCTGCAGGTGCGGGGCTTCAAGTTCGGTCATTGCCACTTGCAGCGCCGGCAGTGCACCGAGGGCATCGCGCAGGCGCGCAAGGTCTCGCGGGCGCGCGTTGCGCAAGCCGATTCGCGCGAGAATCCGCTCGATGTCGCCGATTTCCTTGAGCTGCGGTTGCAGCTTTTCGAAACGGTAGCCGTCGAGCAGGCAGGTGATCGAGGTCTGGCGTGCCAGCAAAACCGTCAGGTCCCGTAGCGGGCGGTTCAGCCAGCGAGTCAGCAGGCGGCTGCCCATGGCGGTCTGGCAACGATCGACCACCGATTGCAGCGTATTGTCGCGACCGCCCGCCAGGTTGGTGTCCAACTCCAGGTTGCGCCGACTTGCACCGTCCAGCACCACGGTATCGTCCAGACGCTCGTGGCGCAGGCTGCGCAAGTGGGGCAGGGCGGTGCGCTGGGTTTCTTTGGCATAGGCCAACAGACAACCGGCGGCACCGATGGCCAGGGTCAGGTTTTCGCAGCCGAAACCTTTGAGGTCCTGGGTGGAAAACTGCTGGCAAAGACTTTTCAGCGCCGAGTCGCGTTCGAAATCCCACGGTGCACGACGACGAACCCCACGGCGTTTTTCCGCCGGCAGGTCTTTTGGCCAGTCGTCCGGAATCAACAGCTCCACCGGATTGACCCGCTCCAGTTCCGCCAACAGATTTTCCCAGCCCTTGATTTCCAGCACGCTGAAATTGCCGCTGGTGATATCCAGCACCGCCAGGCCGAACAGGCGCTCATCGCCCAGCACGGCGGCGATCAGGTTGTCACGACGCTCGTCCAGCAGCGCTTCATCGCTCACCGTCCCCGGCGTAATGATCCGCACCACCTGACGCTCTACCGGTCCCTTGCTGGTGGCCGGGTCTCCGACCTGCTCGCAGATCACCACCGACTCGCCAAGCTTCACCAGTTTCGCCAGATAACCTTCGGCGGCATGGTAAGGAATCCCGCACATCGGAATCGCCTGCCCGGCCGACTGGCCGCGAGCGGTCAGGGTGATGTCCAGCAACTTGGCGGCCTTCTTCGCGTCTTCATAGAAGATCTCGTAGAAGTCACCCATGCGGTAGAACATCAATTGGTCCGGGTGCTGGTTTTTCAGGCGCCAGTACTGCTGCATCATCGGCGTGTGGCTGGTTAAGTCTGAAATTGCTTTATTCATCAGTGACTTAGCGTTAATTTTTCGAGTGGGTGGGGCAGGAATGGGGCTTTTTGGTTTGGGTTTTTCAGTAACGAGGTGAATGCAGCTCTAGGCACTTCGCTATATCGCGACCCAACAGCACGACATTTGAGCCATCCTGCCGACTGAGAAATTTGTCTTAATAATGGACGCAAGGGTAACACGGCATGGGGTAATTGCAGGGCTAGGTCTTTCAACCGGATAGGAGAAAATTGTAAGTCATTTGCATATACAGCTATACAACGGATACACGCTGATGCTAGTATTCTTCTTGTGGGGTATAGCACCTCACTATTACCAGGCCCAAAGGGGGCCAAATTGAAAAAGCGAGGATCGCAAAATGTTCATAGATAACCGCAACGTGCGTGGCCGACGACCACTATAAGGAGGCGATTCAGAACCAGACATATTAGGCAAGGCCCGGAGAAAGACCAAATTATGAATACTCAAATATTAGAACGTGAAAAGCCCGTACCTATAAACATGCGGGTTGACACGAAAAAACGAAGCCTGATCGATGCGGCAGTGGAGTTGTTGGGAACAGATCGAACCAGCTTTATTTTGGACGCCGCTTGCAAGCGGGCAGAAGACGTAATCATGGATCGACAGTTGTTTATTCTCAGTGACGAAGCATTTGACCGCTTTGAGCAGGCACTCGATGCCAACTCAATAAGGAGCAACAAATGTCTACAGAAACTGATGTCCAGACCAGCCCGGTGGAGCTGAGCAAGCCTGTAAAGCTGAACAATTTCCATGATTTCACTGAGTTCGACTGTGGAGAGTCGTCGATTAACGACTACCTTCATAAGAGTGCTCGGAAAGCTCAAGACCACAAGCAAGCGGTGGTTTATGTGACTTGCTTCGCGGGTACCAATCGCGTTGCTGGTTACTACACATTGTCCGCCGGATCGGTTGCTCGGCAACACGTCGTACCAAAGAGCTTCCAGCGGAACTCGCCTAACGCGCACCCAGTTACCATTCTTGGGCGTATGGGCGTGAGCATGGCCGCTCAGGGTTATGGTTACTCTGTTGACCTCCTGCAAGACGCCATCCGTCGGTGCATTCTCGCATCGGACTCGGTTGGTACTTCGGCTGTTCTGGTTCATCCGCTCGACGATAAGCTCGCTGAGTTCTATGCGAAACACGCAGGTTTTCAGCAGTGCCCTGATCTGTCGCCGCTTACAATGATGCTTTCCCTGCGCTAGCAGGCCCCTGACAACCGCCGGTTCGCCGGCGGGGGTTTCTATGTATCCCATATTTGCTGCTTAAGATGGCTGTGTTAGCACCGGTCTATTGTTGAGCAACCCTTTGAATTCCTTTCCATATGTGGACGAGTTCGGTTTCAGACTCATCATCCATCCACTTAGCGTAAACCTCCACCAGCATGGTGAAGTCCTTGTGACCCATTTGTTTCGCGATGAATGCAAGGTTACCGCGAGCTGTCAGACACCAGCAGGCATAGGTATGGCGCGTTTGATACGGCCTGCGCGGGCGAATTCCAGATCGACGCTGAATGGCGGCCCATTTAGTGTTCCACGATGTGGGGACGAACCAAGGGTTGATAACTTTCTTTCTGGCTTGGGTTGTAGGGGATAGCAGAGGCGTTACCATTTCCCTGCGGCTTTCATGTCGGTTCATGTAGACCTCGATGTCGCGTCGTGCGTGATCGGCAACTAACTCCATCAGAGTTTTGCAGGCTGCGATCGCTGGCGGCATCAGAAGTATTGCCCGAGGCTTACCGGTCTTGGGGACTTTGAATGTGCCGTCTGCTGTGATTGCCCTGGTGATATTGATTTGCCCAGCGACTAGGTCGATGTCCTCGACGGCAAGTGCGCATAGCTCGCCCGGGCGAAGGCCTGTGTAAACGGCGAGGGTGATCGCGGCGGCGTCCTGCATATGGAGGCAGCCCTTGCTTATCAACTGTTCAAATTCTCCCTTGGTCAATGGATCCGGTTCGCGGCCAATCATCGCAAACCGTGTGCATGCTGCGGACAGGCCTTTGCGGCAGTAACTATTGTTTTCGCACCATGCAAGGAAGCCGGCAAACGTGGCGAGGTAATGATTTGCGGTTGAGGGGGCTCGGGTGGCGATCAGTTGGGTCCTGAGTAGCTGTATATCTTCAGGTAAAAGTATGCCCGCCAATCGGTCAGGCCCCAGCAGTTCGGTGCAGATGTCGAGCGCGTAGCTGTACTTCTCTTCCGTCATCGGAGTGAGGTCAACGGCCTTCAATGGCTTGTAGCGTGCCATTAGGGCGTCAAGGCGTTCGTCCTTCACACTGCTGTAATTGGTTGCGTTCTTTGAATCTGGGAAGTGTCGGCTGTAGTCGAAGCGGCCTGTTTTGATCTCGTGAGTAATTGCCGCCCGGAGTAGGGCAGCGTGTTTGATATTGGCTTTGGTTACCGGTAGGCCGAGGGATTCGCGGCATCGGATTCGCCGCCACATGAACACGACGCGGATGTATCCGCCATGGAGTTCGAGTCCTTTGTGCTTGGCCAGCTCGGCTTCTATGCCGCTTCCTGCGGTGCGCTCTCGGCCCACTTGTCGTACTCCGTCATGTTGATTGCGATACGGCCGTCTGGTGTTTTTCGCCAGATTCGGCCCTGAGCCCAGGTACCGTTCTTTACTTTGTGGCGTATGGCGTCTTCGCTGTAGCCAGTGAGTTCGGATGCGCGGTTGATCATTACCCAGCGTGGAAGGCTCATGGTGCTTGCTCCCCTGCGCGTCGTGAGATGCCTTCGGCTTGGCGCAACTTGCTGCATCGTTGGTGGTTGCCATGTGCTCGCGACTTATCGCATTTGTCGCAAATGACGTTCAGATCAAGGGGCGGCATTTGGCCTTGGCGTATCCGAGCTGTTCGCCGAAGCTGGATCATGCCGTCATCCTCCGGCGGTGATCACCCTGCATCAACTCCATCAGGCGGGAGAAGTACTGAATGCTCGCTTCTTTGGCGGGCAGCGGGGTGATGCGCTCGGGCATTGTTGGAATGCCTTTCAGGCAATGCCATTCGCCGGCGTGTTCGGGCATCAGGTCGCGGCGTTCAGTGGCAAGGGCCACCAGATCGGCGCGGACGACACTCTCGGGTAAAGCCGGTTCAATGTTGAAACGCTCGCAGACTGCGTGCCAGACACGTTGCTCGATGGCTTTGTACTCTGGAATCAATTCCTTGAGCGGGCGAGTCACGTCGCCCAGGTAGGCTTCGGTAGCATCATGGATGAGGGCGGCGAGCTGGTCCTTTTGCGGTACCAGGTCGCACACGATCATGCTGTGTTGGGCCACGCTGTAGTGGGTGTGCGTGTGCCCATTGAAGCGGCACAGGCCAGCCAAAGCGTGAGCAATATCGTGGGGGCTGATCATGGCGGCGGTTGGCTTCAGCAGGTTGAACTGGCGGCCGCTGTGGGTGAGGATCCAGCTCATGCGGCGGCTCCTGGCAGAACGGCGTTCTGCGGCATTTCGTAAACCGGTGCTGGCTCAATGGTATTCATGATGCGGGCCGCAAGTTCCAGTGCAGCTGCTGCTTGGCGCTCAGCTTTTGCTTGCATAGGCTCAGTGCCGGGCATTACGCGCCAGGTTTGTTTAGCCAGTGACAGTGACGCATGCACTTGCAAGAGGAGTTGCTGATCTTTTTCGGTAAAGATTGGGACGACTGCATGCTGCGAGAGGTTGTAGGTGGCGAGGTGATCAGCTTTCAGCGCTCTGATTTCCCGCTGATGGCGTTCATCTCGGTCAAGGCCTACATTGACCAGGCGAGTGATGTCTGCGGTTAACGCTGCTACACGTTTCCGGTGGTACGTGGCTTGGGATGTGACGCCTCGCGCGAAGGCCTTTCGAATCGCTTTACGGATGAAGTGGGTCATCAGCAGCAGCCCCAGCGCTGAACCGGTGGCGATGATGATCAGGTGTTGTGTTTGCATGTGCTGTGTTCCTCGGTAGAGCCCGCCGTCGGGATCGTTGGTGAGAGGCCGGCGGCGAGTGTTGCTACGTGGAGTGGTGGTTATGCGCTGAAGGTGCCTAGGGTCAGCGTGGCGGCGCCGCCAACTTCTTTGGCGAGTGTCGTTTTGAACTCTTGGGCGATCTCTTCGACCTGCTGTTCTTCGCCGGCCCAGCGCAGCTTCAGGGTTGGTTTGTCATCGCCGGTCAAGATGCTGAGCTTCAAGGTGAACACGCGGGTGCCCAGGCCTTCGTATGGGGTCAGCGAAAAATGCAGCGCCTCGATACGGCTCTCGGCGCTGGCTGCTTCGATGCTGTCCATAGCGCTACGGGATGCGCCGAAGTTGTGCTCGCTGTTGGTGGAGCTTGCCGAGGCTTTGATGGTGATGTTGCGGACGCTGGCCACGGCCGCACTGATGGTCATGGACTTGCCGCCCTCCTGTGTGGCTTGGAGGTTCAGGTGCCAATCCTCGATCCATTCGGCCAGGTCGCGCTGGCTGAGCTTCTTGCCCGCAATTTCTTGCAGTGCCTTGTACGCAGCAGTGGGTTTGAGTTTCAGGATCGCAACATCGTCCGCGTGGCCCGGGGTGATTTCGTCGCCCAGGTTGAAGAACACCTTGCAGCTCATGTCGTCTTGATTGACGAAGCCTTGCGCCTCCGGACCATTACGGGAAATGGTGTAGGTGGCGAAGTCGCTAAGGCTGTTGGTGTTGAGCGTGCCCCGAAAGCGAGAGCGGAGGGCTTGGAACACTTCCAAGCTATGAATTTTGACGTCGGTAGGTAAGGCGGTGACGGGGACCAGTGTATGGGGCAGGGCGGTGGCTGCGTGTGCTTGAGCCAGAATGTGTTCGAGTGCGTCTTTAGCGAGTGGCATTGATGCTTCCTTTTTGGTGAGAGGATTTGGTGGCGCGTGCAGCCGCGTGTTAGCGAGCGTTTACTGGGGTGTCTTCACTCTTGAAGAGCTGGGCTGTCGGATCGTTTTGAAACAGCGTCAACCCTTGTGGGGTGAGATACAGCGGCGTATCCAGCGTGGAGTCTTCGCGCAACTTGCCGCGTTTGGTGGGCTGGGCGAAGTCGAGGGTGTGGCTGACGGCAACCTGGTTGCTCTGACCGATTTGCTTCATCTTCAACTTGATGGTCACTTCACCGGCCTTGCCGTAGTCGATAACGCCGGCGGCGACGTTCGACAGGGCCTGGCCGATTTGCTGGGCAAAGACGCCAGCGTTGAGTGAGTTGAAGAAATCATTCGTGTCTGTGGCTTTCATGTGCTGTGCCTCATTGGGTTTGTTTTGTTTACCCCCGAGCGGCAGGGGCCACCGTTGAATCAGGCTGCTTGCTTCGCCGCTTGGGCGTCGAGGAAGGCGGCCAGGTCGTGCAGGTAAACCACGCGCTTTGCTCGTGCCGAGTCGTGCAGGCGCTTCACGACAAGCGCGATGCGGCCGGCCTTGATCTCTTCCAGCAGATAGCGGTCGGTGCGGATGTGCGTGAAGTACTGTTCGCGTACTGCTGACAAGGTCGGGCAGGGCGTGGCGAACTGTCGGCGCAGCTGGTCGAGTGTGTTGCTCACGCTGCGTCCTCCCCGAACCCCTCCGATTGGGGCACCAACTTGAGGCGGATTAATTCGGCGAGGCCTTCTTTGCTCTTGCCCATGGCGGCTGCGCAGATCTGGCCTTTGGCGTCTGTTACGACGGCGCCGAACGGGTACTCGGGTGAGTTGGTCGGTGTCACGTAGGCCACTTGGCCGTCTTGGATGACGTTATTGACGCAGCGGAACACTTCGGCCAGTTCGATAGTGCGGCACGGGATGCTGCCGAGCAGGTCAATGGCTTCGCTTGCGGCACCAATGAGCGTTGCGCGGCTGACAACACCTACGCTGTCCAGGTAGATCGGAATCAGTCGAAGGGCGCCGAGCGCTTGGGTGTAGGCGTTGTAGTAGTTGGTAGTCATGCAGCAGCGTCCTTGTTATGTGTCTTGATGCCGATGCTCAGCTGCTTCGCGAGCCAGTCCACGCCGCGCTCTGTGACCATGATCACGGCGTAGTGGCTGTAGGCTTTGATGTTGTCATTCCAGCGGCTGCGGGGATCGGAGAACAGGTAGCCACGATCGCGGTGCTGGCTTGCGAGATCGCCGCTTTGGGTCAGCACGCGGAGTGCGCGCAGTTGCTCGCGAAACTTCCGGGGTTTGAGGCCGAGCACGGCGGCCGTTTCGTCCAGGGTGCGGTTCATGGCGCTGTCCTCAGGCGGCAATCAGTTTGCGAACACGGTCTAGCAACGCTTCCGAGTCGACCAAGGCTTGATCGATTTGCGCCAAACGGCCGATCTGTCCTGGTGGCGCGGATTGGGCAGACTCGATTCGGCCGTTGGCGATGTCCTGAATGAAATCCCGCAGGTGCAGGTGGTTGGCCCGATCCGCCCGTTTGAGGGTCAGTTCGCCGGTGTGGCCGCCGAGGTCAACGTTGATGACTGCCGTGGTGTCCGTGAGCTCGACTTCGAATTTCGCGTGGATGGTTTGCTCTGGCCGCTGGAGCGGGCACACGGCAGCGCCGCCGCATTGCAGCACTTGGTGCAATAACTCTTGTTTCGCGAGGGGAATGAGGTAGCTATTCATGCTGCGTCACCCCCGAAAGGCCACGAGCTATCGGTGGCGGTGCTGGTGGGCTCAACTGCTGCACTACGGCCTTTCGCGGTGGTGATCACCAGCAGGCCGGTTTGGCGCTGGATGGCTTCGACGGCGGCGCGAGTACTGCACGCGGACGGGTGCAGGTAGACGGGGCAGCGCGTGTTGCTGTGCTGTGTGGTTTGCATGGCTCGTGCTCTTTGGTGAGAGGTAGATACCAGTGCAAAATTAGTATCACTGATTTAATAAGTCAACAGTAACACTTATAAAAGCAGCGAAATAAAATTAGTAGACGAAAAAAAAGGCCCGCTAGGGCCTTCGATGCTGGAGGGCTCAGAGCATCACTGAGTACCAAAATACTTTGCCGATAACACGTATGTGCTGTTGCACATAATCGCCGTCATATCGCTCGTCAGGGTGCTCTTCGGTGTTATAGCTGCGTAGGCGAAGGCCTGACCCTGGTAGAGGATAGAGAAGTTTCACACGTAGCTGACCATCGTGATCAATCGCATACATCTTGCCGTCTTGAATGGTTGTGTTCGCCGTATCTACGCCGACAGTACTGCCATCGGGGAGTACTGGTTCCATGCTATTTCCGGTGACTGGGACGCATCCTGCGGCTGCTGGGTCGATGCTTTTCCTTTTGAGGGTTCGCTTTCCGAAACGTAGTTTTCGACCGTTTGTCTCAAGCATTACCTCGGATCCTTTACCCGCAGACAATTCCACTTCCTTGAAAAACGGCAGCTCTACTTCATCGGGGCCGAGTGGGGTGTCGTCGTCCCACACCTCAATCGGATGCAGTTCCCAATCAGCATTTCGGGGGCTTTCTGCTGGTGCCTGTGATGACCGGAGGCGAGGCATTTCGGCAAAGGCAGCCAAGCGGGGGCTGACCTCATCAAGCGAAAAGCCCAGCACGTTCGCAAATTTGATTAGTGCGCCGAGGTTCAGAGGGATTCGGCCATTTAAATACTGGCTGACGACGCTTTGCCCAGACCATTCGCACAGATCGGCGATTTTTTCCTGGGTAAGAGTCGAGTCCTTCCGTTTGCGATCCTGATAAATAGCTTTCAGGCGTGCAGCTTCGGCTTTTTTGGTCTCGTCGTCGGCAACAAAGGGATTGAGAGTAATCATGCCTCTCAATTTATAAGGGCGACTTATTTTTTCAAAACAGCTATACGTCTTTTTATCTTGCCGTTTAAAAGAAGTAACACTAATATCCATACCGCAACGCCCATTCGAGGAAACGTGGATGGCTAACGAAATAGGTATCCCTCTGGAGGATTTTGCCGAGGGAAAGACTCAACCAGAGCTGGCGTTACTCATTGGGGTATCGCAAAGCGCTGTATCTCAAATGCTCAATTCGGCTCGGGATATCCGCGTGCGGATTGATGAGAAAGGGGCATGTTCGGCGGTAGAGATTCGACCAATCGGATCGCGCCGCAAGCCCAAGGCTGCTTAAAAAGGTGCCAGGCTGGGGCCTCTCACCAAAGATCCCCCAGCCCAGCTACGACGACACATAGCACATGTACATCGGTCGTGGTCGTAGGATAGGGATTACCCCGTCTTATGGCTACACCGTAAACGGGGGATTTACGGTTATGAGTCGCACAGATCTATTGCCGGACGCGGGTCCGGTCCTTCCTTTGCGCCAGGCGATCTATCGCGCTGGTCGTGACTACAAGGGCGGAATCACCGCCCTTGCCTTTGACATGGTGTTGGACAACGACACCCTGCAAAAGAAGCTCAAGCTTGATGAAGAGCGTCGCTGGCTGAACCCGGACGAACTTGAAGACGTGATTCGGTTGACGGGTGATTCACGCTTGCTCGATGCGCTGATGCGCCCGGCGGGTGCGGTCTGGTATCGCCCGGTACCGGTACCGGCAACCCGCGATGCGTTGAAAGCCGTCGGCAAATTGCTCGGCGAGACGGGTGAGTTCGTAGCCAAGATGCACGACGGCGCTGCCGACAATGTTTGGGAGCTTCACGAAGTCCTTGATCTTGAAAAGCATGGCATGGACGTGATCCGCGAAGTACTCGGCATCATGGCCGGTGCACGTCAGGCGATGGAGGACCGTGTCAATGGATGACATCGATCGCGCCAATGAACAGGCGCAATACCTGCTCGACGTTGCGCTTCAGCGCAGCCGTCTTGCGCCTTCGAATCGCGTCAGCGCGGAATTCTGCGTGGACTGCGACGAATCTATCCCGTTACTTCGACAGCAGACGATTGCGGGTTGCCAAACCTGCATTGACTGTCAGGGGTTGCGGGAGGCTCGGCGATGAGTGAACCGGGCAAAGGAATAGCCATCGCCAATTGGGCAAAACGTTACATCGATACCTTTGGCCTGGCACTGGTCTCTATTGAGCCCGGTGAGAAAGGACCCAAGGGTAAGGGGTGGAACAAGCCGGGTGGATTTATCACTGATGCCGCCCAGGCTGAAGCTTTCTGGCAGCGAAACCCTCACCACAACCTTGGCGTCGTGCTTGGGCCAAGCCGTGTCTGCTCGTTGGACGTTGATGACGTTCAGTGGACGCGGCATGTGTTGTATGAACTGTTGGGCGTCGATCTGGATGCCATGGCGGTGGTGTATCCGACTATTGTCGGTAACCCCGCTCGGTTCCGGGTGGTTTTCAAAGTGCCGGACGGCGTTGAGCTGACCCGGCATTCTCTGTCGTGGCCCAATGAAAAAGATCCTGATGGTTCGATCCACAAAGGCCTGATGGTTAAGGCCAAGGCGGCAAAAGAGCAGGGCGATGAGGCCGGTGATGCTGCGGCACGCGCCGAGGCTGAAGAGTACAAGCGTTTCACGGTGTTCGAGCTGCGCGCTGGGCTGGTGCAGGATGTGTTCCCGCCTTCGATTCACCCGGGCACCGGCAAGCCTTACATCTGGCGCACGCCGCCGAGCGCCACTGATGGTCTACCGACGCTGAATGCTGACTTGCTGAATATCTGGCAGGGTTGGGACATCTTCAAGCGTGATGCCGAAGGGGCGTGCCCTTGGGCGATCAAACCTGCCGCGCCGCACGCGAAGGTCGTCAAGCGTCCAGCACCTGCAACGGGTAATCGGCCATCGGTGATCGATGAGTTCAATCGTTGCCACGATGTGCAAGAGCTGCTTCGCTCCCACGGCTATATCAAGCGGGGCAGCAAGTGGCTGTACCCGCAGAGCAGTACCGGTCTGCCGGGCGTGACGATCAGCGATGAAGGCAAGGTCTACTCGCACCACGGCGCCGATCCACTGGCGAACGGACATCAGAACGACGCCTTTGAGGTGTTCTGTTTGCTCGAGCACGGCGGGGATCAGTCGAAGGCGGTGAGGGATGCTGCGCGCATGTTGGGCATGCAGCATTCATCCCGTCCTGATCCGCGTGATCTTCCCCCGACCCCATCTGATGTCATGCCCGAGCCGAGCTGCGCGAACGACGCCATCAGCGAGGCCGCTCCGGCTCCTGATGGGGGCGCGGGGGAGGTGCTGACGCTTGATCATGTCCTGCGCCGGTTTGCGTTGGTGGAAGGAACGACCCATGTTTGGGACTTCGACCAATCGCGGGTGATGAAGAAGTCAGCTTTTGAAGCGCGCGTCGGCAAACCCTTGGCGAAGCAGTGGTTGGAAGACACCGAGCGGCGCAAGTTGATTTCTGATGACCATGTTCGCGAAATCGAACAGGCGCGACGGATGTCGGGCAAGAAAGGTGGTGCTTTTGGCATGCCGCCGACCGAGCGTTACGTGTACATCGATGGCACGAAGGACGTTTGGGACCGGGAGAAAAAACGGCGTGTGGCCGAGGGCGCGGTGAAGATGGCCCTCGGTGATACCTACCCATTGTGGTTGAACAGCAGCGAGCGTCGGGTGGTTGATGTTGACCATATCGTGTTTGACCCGACGATGACCAAAGATCCGAGCGTGTACATCAACACGTTCGATGGCCTGCCACTCGAACCGATCAATGATGAGGCCGCCTGTGAGAGCCTGCGTTGGCTGATTTCGTTCCTTTGCAACCATGATCAGGATGCCACGCGGTGGTTGACGCGCTGGATGGCGTACCCGTTGCAGCACCTCGGCGCCAAGATGGACACGGCCGTGTTGATGCACTCGATCATGGAGGGGTCGGGTAAGAGCCTGCTGTTCGCCGATGCGATGGGCATGCTGTACGGTCAGTACGCGGCCACCGTTGGACAGACCCAGCTCGAAAGCAACTTCAATGCCTGGCAAAGCCGTAAGCTCTGGTCGGTGTTTGAAGAGGTTGTCAGCCGCGATCAGCGGTACAACCAGGTGGGCAAGATCAAGCATTTGATCACCGGCAAGACGGTGCGAATGGAGTCGAAGTTCATTAATGGCTGGGAAGAAGCCAACCACATGAACGCGGTGTTCCTGAGTAACGAGATCATGCCGTGGCCCATCAGCGAAAGCGACCGGCGGATGCTGGTGATGTGGCCCGAGCTAACCCTGCCGCCAGACCGCCAGAAGGCTATCGGCCACGAGCTGAAGAACGGCGGAGTCGCGGCGCTGTATGGCTGGCTGTTGTCGATTGACCTCGGCGACTTTGACCAGCGTACCCGGCCACCGAGTACGGCGGCACGTGAACGGCTGGTGGCATTGAGTCGGGCCGGCTGGCAGACGTTCCTAAACCTTTGGAAGTACGGCGAGCTGGGGCGTGATTTGTGGGGCGTGTGCCTTTCGACCGATCTCTACTCGCTGTTCCTGGAGTGGTGCCACCGCAACAAAGAACACGTGATGAGCCAGACGAAGTTTTCACTGTTCATCGGTTCCGAAGTCGATAAGACCCGATCGATTCCTTGGACTGAAGGCAGCAATCGGCGGTTTGGTGCGTTCTTCTTTCCGAACGATCCCGGCGCTTCCCAGCCCCCATCACTGAAGGCGGCCGATCTGGGCAAGACGGTCAGCGATTGGCGCGCCCAGGCTAAGTTGGCCGGCTGGAACGTGGACAACTGGGAACACGTCAAGGCGGCTGCAGCATGAGTGCGCCTAAAAGTGTGTTGGGTGTGTCGAGTGTGTGTCGGGTTGGTTTTGGCGACCCAGCACAGTTTAAGACCTTTGTTTCCAAGGGTTTGCGGGCAGTGTGTTGGGTGTGTTGGGTTTGGTGTCGCGTGCGCGCATGCATGATGTTATTTGCAGCGAAAATAGAGGGCGGAAATTTTTCTTATGCGAGGACAGAAAAACCCAACAAACCCAACACACACAACACAGATAAATTGAAATTGTTGATTTTAAAGGGATTTATTTGTGTTGAGTTTGTGTCGAGTAGCGGGTTTTCTGTGTTGGGTTCGGTTTTTCGGGGGGAAGGGCGATGATCGGAGCAATGGAAGCGGTTTTGAAGCATTGGGGTGAGCAATGCCGACTGAACGGCGAAAGCGGCGGCATGGGCAGTCCGATGGCGACCATCATGGAGTGGGGTGGGTCGGCACCTCGCGGTACACCGGGATCGCGGATCATCCTCGGTGCAGGAGCTGGGCCTGATGCAGTTGCCCAGCAGGTAGGGGCGGCGCTGTCGGAGATCGGGCGTCAGGATGAGCAGGGTGATCGACTGATGCGGTTGGCTGGTTTGCGTTATGGCGATGATCCGGCGCCGACCTGGTCGATGCAGCTACATCTGCTGGGATTGGAGTCGCGAGCGAAACAGACCTACTACGACCAGGTGCATCGCCTGCATGAGCAGCTGCTGGTGGTGCTGGCCGAGCGTTCCGATGCTCGTCAGTGGCTTACCGCTGGTCGGGGCGTTTTGCCTCAAAGTCTACTCAAAGTTGCGTCAAAGTTGCGTCGAGCTGGATAACCGAAAATGCCCCCTTTTCGGTTCCGTACTCAGGGAGTAAAAAGTCACCACGATATGAAATTTGCGCCTTGGCGCTGACCTCGCACGTGCTGTGCAGCTTCACCCGGCCTCCCTGAGCCGGTCACCTAACCCCGCTTCGGCGGGGTTTTTATTTTCGGCGTATAGCGCAATCCATAAGGACAGAACATGACGAATGAACAGCAGGCGCTGGCTGAAATGCCGATCTGGTTGGTGATCCTCTTGGCCTTGGTCGGCGGTGTTTCGGGTGAAATGTGGCGGGCGGATAAAGACGGCGCGCGCGGTTGGGCGTTGTTGCGACGGCTGGCTCTTCGCTCCGGTGCCTGCATCGTTTGCGGTGTGTCGGCAATGATGCTGATGATCGGAGCAGGGATGTCGGTCTGGACGGCGGGTGCGATCGGTTGCCTGACCGCGATGGCTGGTGCTGACGTGGCGATTGGATTGTACGAGCGTTGGGTTGCGAAGCGTCTCGGTGTGAATCAGGTGCCTGCCGATGCCCAGTCCGAACAGTGATCGACGGGGCAGCAGCACCGAGCGGGGTTATGGTTACAAATGGCAGAAGTCTCGGGATGGTCACCTGCGTGAACATCCTTACTGCACCATGTGTTCGACGGACCAGCGGCCGGTGGCTGCCACCATCGTTGACCACAAGATTGCACCCAAGCTGAAGGACGCCAAGGACAGTGGCGATCCTGTTCGCCTTAAGGCCGCATGGAAGCTGTTCTGGAACCCGAAGAACTGGGCGAGCCTGTGCAAGTTCTGTCACGACTCCACCAAGCAGCGGATGGAGAAGAGCGGTCGACACCCAGGCTGCGCCGCTGATGGTAGGCCGACTGATCCCGGCCACCACTGGAACCGGTGACCGCCGGCCATCCACGCACCAAAAAAATGCACCACCCAGAGGGTAGGGGGGTGAAAAACTTCTTTCGGACTTCGTTCTAGACCGCTCGCCCCCCTCTTTACGCAAAGTCGGGAAAAATGAGGGAGGGGGGGTATCAACAGGCAGGGGTTATTTATGGCCGGAAATGGAAACTCGGGTCGCCCCGGAATGCCGGCGGCGCTCAAACTTTTGCAGGGCAATCGCGGACGGGAAAATCGTGATGACCTGCTGGCAGAGATAGCAAAGCCAGTAGTGCCTGTCGGCGCACCGCCAAGGCCGGATGTTCTGTCTCCCGAAGCGATCAAGGAATGGGACGAACTGGTGCCCGCATTGATTTCCCTGGGGATCGTTTCGCAGCTGGACTCGATGGCGCTCGCCACTTACTGCCAGGCCGTGGCCGATTGGCGCCGCTATCAGCGCCTGATCAGCAAGCGCAACGCTGACTCCACCGACGAATTGGGCGGCGATATCCAGACTTTCAAGACCGGCGCGCAGCAGATGCACGTCCTTCGGCAGCTTGCGAACGACGCAGAGAAGCGCGCCAACGCCGCCGGCGCCCAGTTCGGCATGTCGCCCATGTCCCGGCGCAATCTGAAAACCGCACCGGCACCGCAAGGTGATCTATTCCCAAATGACCAACGAGACGCCGCAGACAAATACTTCAGCTGACGACCGAGTCACTGGCTTCGCTCACGCCGTCCTGGCTGGCGAAATCGTCGCAGGCCCCAACGTCCGCAACGCTTGTAAACGCCACCTTCGAGATCTTGAGCACGGCCCGGCTCGCGGTTTGGTCTGGGATCATGAGCGTGTGAACCGCGCCCTCGGTTTTTTCGAAGATGTCCTTTGCCTCAACGGTGGCGACTACGAGGGCATGCCCTTCATGCTCGCGCCCTGGCAAGCGTTTGTCGTCGGCAGTTTGTTCGGGTGGATGACCATTGATGGTTATCGCCGCTTCCGACTCGGCTACATCGAGACCGGAAAAGGGTCGGGAAAAAGCCCGTTGGTTGCTGGCATCGGCCTTTATGGGTTGGTGGCCGACGGCGAGCAGCGCGCTGAAATCTATGCTGCCGCCACCAAGCGCGACCAGGCAATGATCCTGTTTCGGGATGCCGTGTCGATGGTTGACATGTCGAAGAAACTTCGCTCGCGACTTGTGCAGTCGGGTCGCGATGAAAAGGTGTGGAACCTGTTCTACCCGAACACCAATTCCTTTTTTCGGCCCATCAGCGCCGACGAAGGTAAGTCCGGTCCACGGCCGCACATTGGTTTGCTCGACGAGCTGCACGAGCACAAGACCGCTTCCACTGTGAACATGATGCGGGCTGGTACCAAGAACCGCCGCAAAGCCATGGTGGTAATGATCACCAACAGTGGCTCCGACAAAAAGACAGTCTGCGGTCAGTACCATGATCTGGGCGTGCGGATCTGCGCGGCCATCGAAGATGATGACAGTTTCTTCGCGTTCATCTGTTCGCTGGATGAGGGCGACGACCCGTTCAAGGACGAGGCCTGTTGGCCCAAGGTCAACCCATCGCTCGATTACATCGCCGAAGGGCAAAGCGACGGCATCCCGGGCCGCAAGTATCTGCGTGAGCAGGTCCAGTCGGCCCGAGGTTTGCCGGCTCAAGAGTCGGTGGTGCGCCGTCTGAACTTCTGCGAATGGACACAAGCCGATGCCCCGTGGATTTCTTGGGGCGTGTGGAAGCAAGCTGAAGAGCGTGTGCCAATGCGGCTCCTGCGCAACCGTCGTTGTGTCGGCGGGCTCGACCTTGCCAGCACCACGGACTTGACCGCATTCGTACTGATCTTCTGGCCCGCGCCGCACGATCCGCACTGGCGGCTGCTGCCGTACTTCTGGATCCCGGACGACGACCTGCAAGGTCGTGAGGATCGCGACAAGGTGCCCTACGCCATGTGGGTTAAAGATGGGCACCTTGAAACGACCCCGGGCCGGGCCATCAGCAAGCTGCATGTGCTGCGTCGTCTGGTCACGATCTGTGCGTACTTCGACGTTGAGCGTATCGCCTATGACCGATGGCGCATTGAAGACCTGCTGCAACTGATGTCCGAATACGACATCTCGCTTCCGGAAATGGTGGGCTTCGGTCAGGGCTATAAGGACATGGGCCCGGCCGTGGATGAGTTTGAACGCCGCCTGTTGGGCCTGGCTCCTGAGCAAGATGTGATCGATCTTGATCCCGCCGACTGGGAGGTTATCGAAAGCGAGACAGTTGAAACCCTGCGTCACGACGGCAATCCGGTAATGACCTGGTGCGCTGGCAACGCGGTGATCGTTTCCGATCCGGCCAACAATCGGAAGGCCGACAAGGCCAAGGCGACCGGTCGGATCGACGGCATCGTTGCATCAATCATGGCCGTCGGGATCAGCAGCAAGGCTGCGGGGCCGAGTGGCAAATCCATCTACGACGAAGGGGCGGGTATATGAAATTAGTCATCCTGTCATGGATGGCCGGTCTGCTGGGCTTCGGCCTGCTGGTCGGCGGCGTGGCGATGATCCACGTTCCTGCCGCGTGCATCGTCGCGGGTGTCGGGCTGCTCGTCTGGTCCCGGCTGGCCGATCGGGCAGCGGCTGCAATGCAAGCCAAATCCATACCCATACCCAAAGGAGGTTGAGCATGTTCTTTTCAAACTTGCTCGGCGAGGGGCGCGGCAACCTGACAGATGGGGGGGGTGGCTTCTGGCGCAGCATGCTCGGTGGTGGGCGAAACAGCACTGGCGTCAGGGTGACGCCCGAGTCTGCGTTCGGTCTCCCGATCCTGCAAAACTGCGTCACCCTGCTGGCTGAAACCATGGGGCAGTTGCCTTGCGAGTTGTTCCGTCGAATGGAGAAAGGCCAGCGAGAGGCAGCCATCAACCATCCAGCGTATGACGTTCTTCGGTACCAGCCGAATGGGTTTCAGACGCCGTACGAATACCGCGAGTGTGTCCAGGGTTCCGCTGGCTTGCGCGGTAACGGATACAGCTTCATCGATCGTCGGGATGACGGAAACATTGTCGCCCTCTGGCCGCTGAGCAATGACAAGGTGCAGGTGCTCAAAGGCGCCGACATGCTGCCGTATTACCGGATCAGTGGTGGCGAGGCCCTGCCGATGCGGATGATTCACCATGTGCGGTGGCACAGTTCAAATCATTACGTTGGACTGTCCCCCATCGAAGTGCATGCCGACTCGCTCGGGCTGGCTCAGGCCGTGCGGCAGTACACCGGCAAAAGCTTCGCCAACGGTGTCACTGTCTCCGGCGTGATCGAGCGGCCACGTGAGTCGCCGGCGATCAAGGATCAGGGCAGCATCGACAAGATCGTTGATCAGTGGGGGCAAAAGTTCGGCGGTATGGACAACGCCAAGAAGGTCGCGCTGCTGCAAGAGGGCATGACGTTCAGGCCAGTCTCGATGAACAACGTCGATGCCGAAGTGTTGGGGATCCTTAAAACCACCGGCACCGATATCGCCCGGATCTACAAAATCCCGTTGCCCATGGTCAACGACCTGGAGAAGTCCAACTACAACACCCTTGAGCAACTGATGATTCAGTTCGTGGTGTTCGCGTTGCTGCCGTGGGTCAAACGCCACGAACAATCGATGATGCGCGATTTCCTGTTGCCTGCCGACCGGCGTGATTACTTCATCGAATTCAATCTGTCCGGCCTGTTGCGCGGTGATCAAAAGAGTCGCTATGAGGCCTACGCCATTGGACGTCAGTGGGGTTGGCTGAGTGCTAACGACATCCGGCGGCTGGAGAACATGCCGCCGGTAACGGGAGGCGACATCTATATGCAGCCGCTGAACATGGTTGACGCAGGCAAGAGCGGCGCCGACTTGACCAACCCTGCGGTGCGCGCGCAGCTCGAAATGCAGCATGCACAAATTGAGAGGATTCTGGCGCAATGAAAAACTATCTGCGTGCCTCCAGTCTGCTGTTCAATCAGCCGCTGTTGGTGATGCCTGACATGTTGGACCTCGGCGTTCGCTGGGCCAACCAGGCAATGAGTTTGAACATCGTCAACATCGGCGCCCGGGATGGTGCGGCGCTGTGGACGGACGACGGTATGGACCGCATCGCTCAGCGCGAAGAAGAGCGGCGCACGGCGATCGCCCGGACGGGCATCGAAGTGATCCCCGTCAGCGGTGTGTTGGTCAGTCGTGGTAGCCACATGAACATGTGCGAAACCATGACCAGCTACGAAGATCTGCGCACCAGGATCAGCAACGCTATTGCCGATCCGATGGTTGAGCGCGTGGTGCTGGATATCGACAGCCCAGGTGGTTCTGCGGTTGGTGCCTTCGAGCTGGCCGCTGACATCCGTGCCATGGCTCAGCAAAAGCCCATCACCGGCATCGTCAACTTCATGGCCTACAGCGGCGGCTACCTGATCGGTTCGGCGTGTAGCGAACTGGTGGTGAGCCAGACCAGCGGCGTTGGATCGATCGGTGTCATCGCTAGCCACATGGACCGTTCCAAGATGGAAGAGGGCATGGGCGTCAAGGTCACCACCGTGTTTGCCGGGGCTCACAAAAACGACCTCAGTCCTCACGAACCGCTGAGTGACCAGTCGCTCAAGTACCTCAATGACGTTGTGCAAGAGAGTTATCAGCTCTTCGTCAACGCGGTAGCCGAGTACCGGGGGCTATCCGTGCAACAGGTAATGGCAACCGAGGCAGGGTTGTATCGGGGGCAGGCGGGTATCACCGCTGGCCTTGCCGACCGGCTGCAAAGTCCGCAACAAGCTGTCGATGAGTTGTCTCATTCGATCGCATTGAGCAGAGCCAACCGCCAGCCCGGCCGACTTGCCGTCCGTGCCGCAGCAATGAATTTTCAAACCCAGACCTGACCGCGTTCGCGGCAGTCACCAAGCCCGCCCTGTGCGGGTTTTTTTATGCCCAGGAGGCACCATGTCCCTTGTACTTCAATTGCGTAGCGAACGCGCCAAGATCAACGATACGCTTCAGGCGTTGGCTAAACTTGAGTCCGCCGGCGAGGCTCTGTCGGCCGAGCAACTGGCTCAGTTTTCTAGCCTGGAAGTTGAGTTCAACGCGTTGACTGACAAGATCAGTCGAGCGGAGAAGGCCGAACGAATGGCCGCCACCAATGCGGTGCCGGTGAATGAATCGGTGCAAGGCCGTACCGGCCCGCCACCTGGTTACATTTCCGGATCGGGTCCAGCTGAAGCGCCCGGCGTGCGTATGGCGCAGATGGTCCGCTTGCTTGCCGCTGCGGGTGGCAATCAACATCAGGCGGCTCAAATGGCAGAGCAGGGCGGTTTCTCCACCGACGTTGCTATGGCCTTGAGTACGGTTACACCCGGCGCCGGTGGCGTGTTGGTCCCGCAAAACTTCGCTACGGAAATCATCGAGGCGCTGCGTCCGATGTCGGTGGTGCGCAAGATGGGGGCACGAAGCCTGCCATTGAACAACGGCAACTTGACTCAGCCTCGTATTACCGGCAACACCATCGTCACGTACATCGGTACCGAAACCGATATCCCGCTCACCGGTATGACTTTTGCGGATACGAAACTGTCGGCGAAAAAAGCCGCTGCAATCGTGCCCATCTCGAATGATCTGATCGCCAATGCCGGCATCAGCCCTCGAATCGATGACATCGTTGTGGCCGATCTCGCGGTGTCAATGGGGCTCTCCGAGGACCTGCATTTCATTCGTGCTGATGGTAGCGGCACGTTGCCCAAGGGCATGCGCTACTGGGCGCAGGCGTTCAACGTGTTGCCAGCTCCAGACAGCGCCGGCATCACCCTGGAAAAAATCGACCTGTTCTGCGGCGGCATGATGCTTCGCATCGAAACCGCAAACGTGATGATGAAAGATTGCGGTTGGCTCATGCACCCGCGTGTCTTCCGCTGGTTGCAGGCGTTGCGTGATGGCAATGGCAACAAGGCCTACCCGGAAATCGAGCAGGGCCTGTTCAAGGGATACCCAGTCGGCTTGAGCAATCAGATCCCGGTGAATCTCGGTGTCGGTGGCAACGAGACGGAATTCTACTTCGTCAACTTCGCCGACATGATGATCGGCGAAGACATGGACCTGACGATCTCGTTCAGCAGCGAGGCTTCGTACAAGGATGCTGAGGGCAACATGGTCAGCGCCTTCCAGCGTGACCAGACCCTGGTCAAGGTCATCGCCAAACATGACTTCGGCCCACGCCACGTCGAGTGCATCGTCGTCGCCACTGCCGTTAAGTGGGGCGCTGGCATGTAATCCCTTTGCCCCGCTTCGGCGGGGCTTTGCATATCTGAGGTGGATGCGATGAGCGATATTGTGGTTGTACGGTTTTTGAAAGCATGGCGCGGCTATTCGGTCGATGAGCTGGCCGGGTTTGGGGCTGATGTTGCTGAAGGGCTAAAGTCGAAGGGATTCGCCGAGTTGTATGAAGGTGAGGTCGGGCAGTCTGGCAAACAGAAGTCAGGTAAGACTTCCACAGCGAAATCCGGGGCTGCAAAGTCCGGCGGTAAATCATCCGCGGTCAGCCTACCGGATGACAACACCAGCCCACCGCCAGCGGATGGCGAGGGTGGCGACGACGGCGCCGGTAACGAAGGCGGTGAGGGTGGCGCGGGTGAAGGCGGCTCGGGTGCCGATGACGAAGAGAAGCCATAACCCATGGCCCGTCGAATCGAGTACTTCGGCGAACCGGTTCTGACCCTGGCGCAGGTAGCATTCCAGTGCCGGGTTGAACCAGAGGACATGGAGCCGGAGTTGATCGAGCAAATCATCATCCCCGGCGTGACCGCTCAGTGCGAGTCGAGGACAGGCGCGGCAATTCGTGGTGCGGTTTACGAAGAGGACTGGCCGACGTCTTTCGCGTCCGGTCACGCCTTGGACGCAGGTCAGGCCAATGAGATTGTTTCGGTCATGTCGCAGCAGTTAGATGGAACATGGGTCGCGCAGGCCGGCCCGTTCGACCTGCAACAGGGGCAACGGGAAAGCTCGTTGTTCTTTCCCGCTGGCCGGCCTGCTGGCCTGTTGCGGATCCGCTACAAAGCCGGGCTCGATCTTGACCTGCACCCGGGCGTGCGCAACTGGCTGCTGATGGCTGCGGCAACCATCTACCGTCATCCGGAATTGTTCCTGGTGGGGCAGACATTGGCTGAACTGCCGTCAACGTTTCTCGATTACCTGGTGGCTGAGATCACCGTTCCGCCGAGGTTCTGAACATGGCGATGCGCGAGCCCAGTGCCGGGGAGTTGGACCGGCGTATCACTTTGCGATTGAGGACAGATGTTCCGGCCTCCGATCTGGGGCTCGACTCATTGTTCACCGGGCAGAAAAAACGGTGGGCGAAGATTGAGCCTGTTGGAACCGCCGTTTACGCGAATGGCATCCAGACCGAAATGAAGATCACCCATCGCGTGACCTTCTATTACCTGAAGGGCATGAGCGAGGCGCACGAAGTAGTACACGGCGCGACGATTTATCGGGTGCGTAGGGTGGCAGATATGAACGGCACTCACCGGTTCACCTTGCTTGAGGTTGAAGAGCTCGGCCCGCAACGGGTTGGGGGAGGTATCTATGGCTAACTCAGCTTCTGTCGAGAGTTACCTGCACTTCGAAGGCTTCGACAAATTCGAGCGCGAGGCTTTCGATAAACGGCAGATTCGCGCTGGGATGCGCAAGGTTGGCCGGCTGGTCACCCAACGGGCACAGATGAACCTTGCGCTGGGGAAAGGCCAGGATGGCTATCCGGTAAATCGTACCGGTGCGACGGTCGAGTCGATCAGCTTCAAGGTTTCCCGGTCTGGATTTCTTGTTCGGATCTCTCCTACCAAGACCTCGGCGATGGAAGCTTTCTACCCGGCCTACTTGCATTACGGCGTGAAGAAAGGCCGGCGCCCCGGAAAGCTCGCCCCTGGCAAAGGGAAGGGCCGAAAGAACCGTCGCGCTGCGGGTGCTCGCGCTCGCCTCGTTGCTGAACGAGCGGCTGGTGAATGGCGCATCAAGCCGCGTGACAACTACATGGCTGATGCTCTTCAGGACTCGTCCTCACAAGTTCAATCAATTCTGTCTGCTGCGTTCGCCGCCGCGTTGTCGTGACTTGCGAAAGTACTTTGGGATAGGCTCGCTCTTTCGATTACAGGGAGTAACCCATGAAAGCGTTGAGCCTGCTTGTTCCGTTAGCCATGTTGGCGGTAGTGACGAATGCAAGTGCTGCCGAAAAGGCGCCGAGTGCAGCAATCGACCGCATTACGCTTATGTACCTGAATCACAAAATTTATCCGAACGGTGCTGTCGAGTGTGATTCAAAAGTCGTGGGCGATCGCTCGATGGTCGGCTGTTGGAACCTGACAATGAACGGTAAGAGCGCGCCACAAGTCTGGTTATATGAGACTGACAAATTTAAACCGGTAAATGGGAGTGCTCGTCAACTGGCTGAGACCAAGTTTGCTAACGAGCCTGACATTGCAGTTATGAAGCTTCCGCTGCCGGCCGACATCAATGTGGGCTCGGCGGTAGAAGGTTTTAAATAGGCTCAATCGCCACCTAAAAAAGAACCTCGCTTGTGCGGGGTTTTTTTATACCTGGGATTTGATGAATGAAACTGAACCCGATTGTTGCTCACCTGCGAGCGACATGCCCAAGCTTTGCCCAGCGTGTCAGCGGCGGTATCGATTGGGATGCGGTGGTGGAAGTTGCTCAGCTCGCTCTGCCCGCCGCCTATGTCATCGCATCGGCAGACGCAGCTGCACCGAGCAGAGCGCAGAACGCGATCATCCAGGACATCACGGAGCAATTCGCCGTAGTGATCGTTCTGGACGCCAGCGACGAGCGTGGACAGCAGGACAACGATTTGCTGCATGACCTGCGTGCGGAACTCTGGCGGGCGCTGGTTGGCTGGTGTCCGGGTGAAGATTACGACCCGATCGAGTACGACAAAGGCTCGTTGCTTCACATTAGCCGGGCGCGTCTGGTGTTCCAGTTCACGTTCTTCTCGGGCTTCCAGCTTGGTCGCACTGTCCGCACCGCGCCTGCTGAAACTTGGCACGAACTCGAAATCGACGGCCTTGCCAGTTTCACTGGCGTCACTTTCAACATGGACTGCATCGACCCGGCAGACCCAAACCAGCAACACCCCGGCCCGGATGGGCGCATCGAAGTCAAATTCACTGGAGACGTAACACCATGACCAAACGCATCACTGTGGTGCCGGCCTCCGGCCGTGCCGTGCCCGATCCGGAAGCCGGCGATCTGTTGCCGGGTGGTGGTCGGGAAGTCCCCGACAATGTCTGGTGGCGCCGCCGCCTGGCTGACGGTGACGTGACCCTCAAAGCTGAGAAAGCCCCCTCCACCAAGGCCGCCACAGCGGCGAAAAACGAGGAAGCGCAATAATGGCTATCGGATTCAGCAATATCCCTGCCGATATCCGGGTGCCGCTGTTTTATGCGGAGATGGACAACTCGGCGGCCAACAGCGCGTCTTCGGCCATGCGCCGTCTGATCGTTGCCCAGGTCAACGACGATGCCACCAGCGACAGCATCGGCAAATTGGTACTGGTCTCCAGCGAGGCGTTGGCAAAAAGTATAGGGGGGCAAGGCTCGATGCTCGCCTCGATGTACGAAACCTGGCGCAAGGTAGATCCGATCGGAGAGATCTGGTGCCTACCCTTGATCAAGGAAACCGGCGTGGCGGCCAGCGCGACAATCACCATCACCGGAGCCGCTACCGAGGCGGGGCTGTTGAACGTGTATGTCGGCGGTGTTCGTGTGCAGTCAGTGGTCGTTACTGCCGCCACACCGACGGTTGTTGCTGCGGCGCTGGCGGTAAAGATCAATGCTTCCCCCGACTTGCCGGTAACTGCGGCTGCTGTCGCTGGTGTGGTGACCCTGACGTGCAAGTGGTCTGGCGAAACTGGCAACGATATCAGCGTGGCCTTGAATCGACTGGGCAAGTCCAACGGCGAGATGACCCCGACCGGGCTGACAGTGGTTGCTACGGCAATGGCTGCCGGTGTGGGTGCGCCCGACCAGCTCGACGCCATTGCGGCGTTGGGCGACGAGCCGTTCGAGTTTCTGTGTGTGCCATGGTCGGACACGACCACGTTGAATGCGTGGCAAGCAGCGATGGACGACAACACTGGTCGCTGGAGCTGGGCCAAGCAGTTGTTCGGCCACATCTACAGCGCCAAGCGCGGCACGATAGGAACGTTGGTGGCTGCCGGTCAGGAACGCAACGACCAGCATATGACCATTCAAGGGGTTGAGCCTGGTGTCCCCCAGCCGGTCTGGGTGCAGGCTGCTGCGCTTGCCGCGCGCACGGCGGCGTTCATTTCTGCTGATGCCAGCCGGCCGACCCAAAGCGGCAGTTTGCCGGGGCTGGATCCGGCGCCGGCCAGCGATCGTTTCACCCTCAGCGAACGCCAATCACTGTTGAGCTACGGCATCGCCACCGCGTACTACGAAGGCGGTTATGTCCGCATTCAGCGTTCCATCACCACGTACCAGAAGAATGCCTACGGTCAGGCGGACAACTCGTACCTGGATAGCGAGACGATGCATCAATCGGCGTTCATCATCCGCCGCATGCAGAGTGTGATCACGAGCAAGTACGGCCGCCACAAGCTCGCCAGCGACGGCACACGCTTCGGCCCTGGTCAACCTATCGTCACGCCGAGCACCATTCGCGGCGAGCTGATCGCGCAGTACGCCAAGCTCGAATCGGAAGGTCATGTAGAGAACGCCGACCTGTTCGCCGAACACCTGGTGGTGGAGCGCGACGGCAATGACCCTAGCCGGGTGAATGTGCTGTTCCCGCCGGACTACATCAACGGCCTGCGCATCTTCGCGTTGCTAAACCAGTTCCGCCTGCAATACGACGCCACGGCGTAACACCGAACGAGTTCACCAAGCCCGCCCTGAGCGGGCTTTTTAATTCTGGAGATTCTGACCATGGGCAAAAAAGTTGCGGGCACGGCCTACATCAAGGTGGACGGCATGCAGTTGACCGTCACCGGTGGAGCCGAGGCACCGTTGATGGCTGTGAAGCGGGAGACGGTTTATCCCGGTTTCTACAAGGAAGAGGCGTTGGCAGCCTACCTGAAGATGACGGTAATCGACGATCCCGACATCGATCTCAAGAAGTTGACCGAAGGCAAGGACATGACGGTCACCTGCGAATTCAACAACGGCAAGGTTTACGTGCTGTCGGGTGCCTATTTGGTCGATGAACCGACATCGAAGGGCGATGACGGCACGTTGGAACTTCAATTCGATGGCATCAAAGGGGTATGGCAATGAGCGAAATAGTGAAACTTGATGTGCCTATCGAAGCACACGACGAGCAGTTGACCGAGCTCACCCTGCGCCGGCCGACCGTGGCCGAAGTGCGAAAGATCAAGGTTCTGCCTTACAAGGTCGACCAAAACGAAGACGCCGTTCTCGACATGGAAGCCGTCAGCAAATACATCGCCGTCTGTGCGGCCATCCCGCCAACTTCGGTCAACCAGTTGGACCTTGCAGATCTGAACAAACTGGGTTGGAAGCTCTTCGGTTTTTTCATGAATGCGGCGTCGAAACCATCTCCGACCTGATCTCAGTCGCCTACAACCTGGCCTGGTGGTGGAAGGTCGATCCCGAGCAAATGATGGCCAGGCCGCTGGACGTGCTTATGGAAAGCCTTGAGCACGCAGAGCGGATTAACGAACTTCAGCAGGTGTAGTGATGGCGGACAAGTTCCAGCTCAAGGCGTTGATCACTGGCGTCGACAAGTTGTCGCCGACGCTTACCGGGATCCGCAAGAACGTTGCGGGTTTCCGCAAACAGATGAACAGTAGCGGCTTAGGCAACATCGGGTTCAAAGACATGCTGCAAGGAGGTGCGTTCGCCGCACCTTTCATCGCCGGTGCCCGTGCAGCGATGGAGTTCGAAACCTCCATGGCTGACGTGAAAAAAGTGGTCAGCTTCGACACGCCTGAGCAATTCAAGCAGATGGGACAGGACGTCCTGGATATGTCGGAAAAAATGCCAATGGCTGCCAGTGGCATTGCTGCCATTGTCGCAGCCGGCGGGCAGGCCGGTTTTGCCCGTGAAGAGCTGAAGCAATTCGCCGAAGACGCCGTGAAAATGGGCATTGCCTTCGACCAAACCGCCGACCAGTCAGGCGATATGATGGCGAAGTGGCGAACCTCGTTCAAAATGACTCAGCCGGAAGTGGTCACGCTGGCTGACAAAATAAACTATCTGAGCAACATCGGTCCTTCGTCGGCCGCACAGATCTCCGACATTGTTACGCGCATCGGTTCTCTGGGCGGTATCGCTGGTTTGTCCGCTGGACAGGTTGCAGCAATGGGCGCAACGCTCGCGGGTGTAGGCGTACCGAGTGAGGTTGCAGCGACGGGCATGAAGAACTTCATGCTGTCACTGACCAAAGGCAGTGCGGCTACCAAGCAGCAGTCGGAGGCCTTTAAGTCTCTGCGACTGGATGTGAAGCAAGTTTCAAAGAGCATGCAGAAGGACGCGCAGGGCACAATCGAAGATGTCCTTGAGCGTATCGCTAAAGTGGATCCGGCGAAGCAGGCAGGACTCCTGACCCAGCTTTTCGGCACTGAATCCGTGTCCGCGATTGCGCCATTGTTGACAAACCTTGATCTGTTGAAATCCAGTTTCGGTGCTGTGGGCAAGGAAGGAAAGTTTGCCGGCTCGATGGAAGCTGAGTACACGGCTCGATCCGCGACAACAGCCAACGCCATGCAGTTGCTGACCAACAAGGTCACGCGACTGGGTGTCGAAGTGGGTGACGCGCTCCTGCCACCGTTCAACGCTTTCATGGAACAAATTGGTCCTGCCATCACGCAAATGTCCTCGTTAGCGAAGTCCCATCCCGGCGTTATCAGGGGTGTTCTAGGGGCAGCGTTTGCGTTCGGCGTGCTGCGCCTGGCGGTCATGGGCGCAATCGTTGCGACCAAAATCATGAGCGCAGTCACGGCGATGTCGCCGATTGGCATCATTGTTCGCGGCATTGCTCTTGCGGCAGGCCTGCTTATCGCCAACTGGTCAACGGTGGCACCTTACTTTCAGGCTGTCTGGGAAAAGATCAAAGGCCCGGCCATGATCCTGTGGGGGTGGTTCAAACAGGCGTTCGCATTCACTCCGATTCCGATGGTGATGGAAAACTGGGGGCCTCTGACTGAGTTGTTCTCTGCGTTGTGGGACGTCCTGCTCGCAGTATCAACTCCTGTTATGGACTTCATGGGACGTATGTTCGCGTGGTCACCGTTGGGGATGATCATCAATAACTGGGAGCCGATCGCCGCTTGGTTTAAAGGTCTCTGGGACAGGTTGAAACCGATCATCGAGCCGATGATGAAATACTTCGGTGGTGGCGAGGGCGGCGAAGGGATTATCAAAACCGCGACCAACAAGGCCAACGCGTTCGCGGAAGAGCAGCGTGCGCGCAACATCGGGCCGGGTGGTGGTGATGGATCCTTCATCGGGGCCGGCGCCGTCGGCGAGGCGCAACGTCGTCAGCAAATGATGAATACCGCCGCAGGCATTCCCAGCACGGACAAGCTCCTGAGCCGACCAAACCTGGTGGCGCAGTCAGGTGGTTTGATTCAGCAGGCATCGGCGAATCAGGCGCAAAAGCTCAATGGGGAGCTGAACATCAATCTCAACGGGGCGCCGCCCGGCACGACCGTTGACCAGGCGAAAACCAACCAGCCCGGCCTGAGCATCAAGCCCAGCGTCGGTACCCGAACCATCGGCATCATGAGGCCCGGCTAATGACCGAGACATGGAGAGATCGACTCTTACCAGCGTCGTTCCGGAGTATCAGTTTCCTGATTCCGCAGGCATCGGTACCGGTCGGTATGAAAGGCCAGTTGCATGAATTTCCCCAGCGCGATACGCCGTACTTTGAACAGTTTGGAAGGCAATCTCAGGTCCACAAATTTCCAGCATGGATCATTGGCGACGACTGTTTCGAGCGTCGAGACAAGTTGATCGAGGCGCTGAATACGCCTGGCGCCGGTGAACTGGTGCACCCGTGGCTCGGCCGGATGCAGGTCAAGGCTGGTGAATGCGACATGACCCACGATCTTGTGGGCGGCGGCATGATCACCTTTGAGTTGACGTTCTATCCGGCCGAACCATTGTCGACACCAACTGCCCGTGTGAATACCCAGGCTCAGGTGGTGAAGTCGTCAGAAAGCCTCCTCACGTCCTCACTCAATCGCTATGAGACAAGCATGGCAAAGGTGAACACGGCCCGGCTAGGCCTGCTGCAAATGCGCAACAGTCTGTCGAATGTGTTCGCGGTGGTGCAGCAGCAGTTCACTCCGTTAGTGAGCGTCTTCACCGATGTGACCGGCTTCGCGCAATCACTGATGAACTCTCCCGGGGCGCTGTCGTCGCTGCTCTCAAGTTACTTCGGCAGTTTCTCAGGCTTCAATTTTTTTGGGTCAGGATCCGGCTCGGGTTACCGTGGCGCAGTGGCCGAGGTTACCCAACAGACACAGGCTGCCAGCAGCATCAACACGGTTAGCACTTTGGGCGGTACCGATGTGGCGAAGGCTTCTCAGGCAACCGCCAACCTGGTGCAGGATTCGGTCCTGGTGCAGATCGGTTTGATCGTTAGCGAAATGCCCGTGACTGTGCAGCCGGAGTCGATCGGGACGGCTCCCTCTGTCGATCAACAGGCACTGCAACCTGTAGTTCGGCCCGAGGTGCCGGTCGCTGATGATGTGATCGAGCTGCGCGACACCCTCAACGAGACCATTCACGACGCCTCACTCAAGGCCGACCCTGCGCACTACATCGTGCTGAACACGTTCCGGCAAGACGTCGTGAAACACCTGACAGCCGTTGCCCAATCGGGCGTGCGATTGGTCGACATCACCCCGCCGCAAACCCTGTCGGCCTTGGTGCTGGCTTATCAGCGCTTCGGTGATTCCACGCGGTCTGTCGAAGTAGTGCAGCGCAACCGCATTAGGCACCCCGGCTTTGTGCCGCCGGTGCCCATCAAACTCGCCCAGAGGTAGCCATGTCTGATGAGCAAAACGCGGTCACCCTGACGGTTGACGGCCTGGATTACTTCGGCTGGAAATCGGTGGAGATCACTGCCGGCCTTGAGGATCAGGCCCGATCGTTCAATGTGTCATTGACCTGGAAGTGGGCGGAGGAAGCCCAGAACATTCCGATCAGGCAGGGCGACAAATGCCAGGTTCGAATCGGCCGCGACCTGGTGCTGACGGCTTGGGTGTTCGCCACGCCGGTAAGCTACGACGACAAGCAAATCACCAAATCCATCAGCGGCCGGTCGTTGACGGCGGACCTGGTGGATTGCGCGGCGACCAATAAGCCCGGGCAGTGGAACAATCAGTCGGTGTTGTCGATCGTCAAGGCATTGGCCTCGCCCTACAGCGTCCCGGTCATCAGCGAAATTCCCGAAGGCGGCAAGCTTTCCGATCACACAATTGAACCGGGCGAGACGGTTTTTTCCTCAACGGATCGTTTGCTGACCTTGTTCCGGGTGTTCTCGACCGACGACGCGCGCGGCGCTGCAGTGCTTGCAAGCCCTGGCAGTGCAGGTCGCACCTTCGATGCGATCGAGGTAGGCAAGAACGTCAAGGCCGGGGACGCGCCGCTCGATTTCTCCGGCGTGTTTTCTGAATACCGGGTGCTGGGCCAGAAGAGCGGTACCGACGAAGAGTATGGAGCCGATGCAGCCGAGGTGTCTGCCACGCTGGCGGATGACCGCGTGGGTCGCAAGCGCGTATTGATCATTCAGGAATCCGGCCAGGTGACCAATGAACTGGCGCAGGCGCGCGCTAACTGGGAGCGCAGTAGCCGTATGGGCAAGGCCTTGTCAGTTACCTACACCGTGCAGGGCTGGCGTCAGTCCAACGGCCAGCTCTGGCGGCACAACATGATTGCCCGGGTGATCGATCCCATCATCGGCATGGATCGGGACATGTTGATCTCGCGTATCACCTACAGCCTGAGCGACCAGGGAATGATCACCAAGCTGGAAGTGGGGCCGCCGGAAAGCTTCGAGCCTGAGCCGAAAGACTCGCATAGCAAACGAAAGGTGAAGAAGGGCGGCAAGGGCGACAACTTCGAATACCTCATTCCTGCCGACTACGAGCCAAAAAAATGAACCTTAAAAGTATCTTGGTACGCGGCACGGTGGTCCTGGCCGATGCCGCCAGAAAGCTTCAGAGCCTACAGCTGCGCCTCACGGCTAACGAACTAAAGGACGGCGCCGAACATTTCGAGCCCTACGGCTTCACCAGTAACCCATTGCCCGGTGCTGAAGTGCTGACGGCGTTTCTCGGTGGCGATCGTTCCCACGCCGTGGTGCTGGTGGCGACCGATCGGCGTTATCGCATTCAGGCACTGAAGCCCGGTGAAGTCGCCATCTACACCGACGAAGGCGATCGGGTGCACTTCAAGCGCGGGCGGGTCATCGACATTGAAACCCAGACCCTGAACATCAAGGCCACCACGGCGGTGAATATCGATACGCCGGTGATCACCCAGACCGGACGAATCGTTTCAACTGGTGATCAGGTGGCCGGCGGAATCAGCCAGATAGAACACGTCCATGGCGACGTTCAGGTTGGCAGCGGACAGAGCGGCGTGCCGGTAGCGGGGGGCTGATCATGGTCATGACTTCCGAACTAGAAGCGAAATTTACTCGGGCAGTGACAATCAGTCTTTACACCTGGCGGCGAGCCGAAACGGATGACCCCATCGACGATGAAGAGCGATATGGCTGGTGGGGTGACAGTTATCCGCCGATCGCCGATGACCGCATTGGCTCGCGCCTGTGGCTGCTGCGCCGGGTGAGGCTCACGTCGGATACCCAACGCGATGCTGAGTTTTATGCTCGCGAGGCGCTCCAGTGGCTGCTTGATGACGGTGAAGTGATCGCCATCGATATTGCCAGCGAGAAGGTGGACATCAATCGTCTGAACCTGATTCCAACACTGACCATCGCCAGTGGCGCGAAGCTCGAAATTAAACCACCCACGTCATGGCAGGTGATCTATGCCGTTTGAAACACCTTCATTGCCTGTCCTGATTGGCCGCACTCAAGCCGATTTGGCCGGTGATTCGCTGCGGCGCTCCGATGCGCAAGTGCTCGCCAGAACCTTGGGCGGTGTGGCCTATGGTTTGTATGGTTACCTCGACTGGATTGTCGAGCAGATCCTGCCCGATCGAGCGGATGAAGAAACGCTAGAGCGGGTTGCTCTGCTGCGTCTGAATCAGCCACGCAATCCTGCACAGCCAGCCGAAGGTTCGGTCAGCTTTACCGCCGGCGCGGGCGTGGCGCTCGATGCCGATGTGGTTTTGCAGGCTGGGGATGGTCGCACCTACAAGGTGGCAGTAGGCGTCACGACTGTGGCAGGCCTTAATACGGCGTCGATTGAAGCGGTGGATGCCGGCACCCTTGGCAATGCTGACTCAGGGCTGACCTTAACGTTAGTCCAGCCGGTAGAGGGCATCGTCAACGCGTTTACCGTTGTGGCACCGGGCCTGGCCGGAGGCATCGCTGCGGAGAGTGTTGAGTCATTGCGCGCGCGGGTAGTGCGCTCGTACCGGGTGATCCCACACGGGGGCTCTGCTAACGACTATGAAACCTGGGCGCTCGAATATCCCGGTATCACCCGGGCCTGGTGTCGGGATAGTTACATGGGGCCGGGCACCGTCGGATTATTCGTGATGCGAGACGGCGATGAAGAGCCGGTACCGAACCCGACTCAATTGGCGGAAGTGAAGGCCTACATCGAGCCCTTGCGCCCGGTGACTGCCGAGCTGTTCGTGTTGGCGCCGGTCAGGATGCCCGTGCTGTACAGCATCCACGCGGTGCCGGACACCAGCGCGGTACGTGCCGCGATATCGGCGCAGCTGGTCGACCTGCACGCACGCGAGGCGGGCCTTGGGGAGACCCTGTTACTGACTCACATCGCCGAGGCAATCAGTGGTTCGTCAGGTGAAAACGACCACCAACTGATTTTGCCCGCTGCGGATGTCGTGCCTGCCACCAACCAACTGCTGACGTTTGGGGGCATCACATGGGTGTGACCAGAACTGCCGAGGAATATCGGCGTCAGCTTCAGGGGCTACTGCCTGCCGGCCCTGCGTGGGATCCGGAATTGGTACCGGAGATTGCCCTGGTACTGGACGGGGTGGCGGTTGAGTTCTCCCGCCTAGATGCGCGCGCCGTGGATCTGCTGAACGAGATGGATCCGGCAGGCGTCAACGAATTGGTGCCCGACTGGGAGTCGATCATGGGCCTGCCGGATTCCTGTCTGGGGCCAAACCCGGCATTTGAAGATCGGCGGCTTGCCGTTCGCCGAAGGCTGGTAGAGGTGGGCGGGCAGAGCCGGGCCTACTTCCTCGATATAGCCGTCAGCCAGGGCTACCCGAACGCCACCATTACCGAACACAGAGCGCCCCGAATGGGGCGTTCTCGTTTCGGGTCCGCGCACTTCGGTACTTGGCGTGCGCAGTTTATGTGGACGCTGAACACCGGCGGCCGGCATCGGCAGGGCCGGCGCTTCGGCGTCAGTTACTGGGGCGAGCGTTTCGGTTCCAACCCAGGCAACGCGCTCGAATGCCTCATCCGTCGGCCGGCGCCGGCGCACACCGTTGTGCACATCAATTATGACTGAGGGGTAAGAACGTGGATTTTCCGATTAGTGTGCCAAGCATCGGGCTGGTAAATGGCAAATTTGCAGATGAAGACCCGTTGGGTGGGACGCCGGGATCCTTGATCCCTGCGCAGTGGGGGAACGCGGTCACGGAGGAGCTGCTGGCGGTTATCCAAGCGGCAGGGTTGGCTCCTGATGAAGAAGACAATGACCAACTGTTACAGGCCATCAACCAACTCTTGGCCGGTGCGACTCCCGAGGCTACCGCCACAGTCCTGGGCCTGGTTAAACAAGCGACCCAGGCTGAGGCGGAAGATGGTACCGACACAAAAAAATCCATGTCACCGGTGCGGGTGCATCAGGCGATTGCGAAAAAAACCGCCGCCGTGGTTATTTCTACTATCGCCTCTAAGGTTCTGGTCGCTAATGATCTTGGGTTGGTGTTGGCCGATGCCACTGCCAGCGTCATGAACATCACCCTGCCGGCTGCGAATGCAGCGCTGGGCGTTCGTGATGTGATTATTCGCCGCGTCGATAACGGCGGGAATCGCTTAACTGTTACGGCGGCGGGCGGCGACAAGATCAAGTTTCACACGCACCTTGCGCCTGCCGGCTATCCCTTTTTTGTGCTGATGGGAGCTGGCGACTGGTGGCACCTGCGCAGCGACGGCGCCGGCAGTTGGTGGCCGGTGGGCCGTTATGACAATACGGCGCTGGGCCGGCAGGCCTTCGAAACCACAACGGCGTTTCCCCCTGGCGGATGGGGAGCGCATCACGGGCTGATCTATAACCGCGCCGAGTGGCCGTGGGTGTGGGATCACGCGCAGGCGTCGGGAATGTTGACCACTGAAGCGCTGCGCGCCGGAAAGGAGGGCATGTGGACCTCGGGTGACGGCGCTTCGACTTTCCGTAGCCCCGAAGGACGTGGCGAGTTCGTCCGGGCACTCGATGAAGCGCGCGGCGTAGATGTCGATCGCTTGCCTGGCAGTTCCAAGCTCAGCCAGAACAAGGCCCACGAGCACGGAGCCCGCAGCTTTCTCGGTCTCAACGGCACTTCCGGCAGTAACGGCTTGGTGGCTTATGCCAACACCGGCGTGGGTTCACAACTCCCTACAGGTGCTGTCAGCTTGGAGGGTGGTAGCGAAGGCTATCCGCGTCATATTGCCTACCCTGGCCGTATCAAACTGATTTGAGGTGTTTATGAATGCAATTTATTTGATGGGTCAGGCCGGCATTCTTTCCGGTCCGTTTACGCTGGCTGTGGTACCCGGCATTGGCTGCCAGATGCCCGACAACGCTGTCGAATTGCCGCAGGTGCTTGAACCCCCTGCCGTCAGTTTTGTGTGGGTGCTGCTGGAAGGCGTCCCGGTGTTGCTGGCCGACCATCGCGGCCCGGTGTACAGCACCGCCACGGGCGAAGCGGAGCAATTCGACGAACTGGGCGAACTGCCGGAAGGGCTGACGCTGGATCCACCACCTAGTCCTTTCCATGTGTGGGTATCGGGTGCTTGGGCGCTGGATAGCGCCGCACAAACGCAGGCCAAGGCGATCGAGGTATTGGCTGAGCGTGATAGCCGTTTGCGTACTGCCGCCATACGCATTGCGCCCTTACAAGATGCTCAGGAGCTGGGAGAAGCCACCGCTGAGGAAGCGGCCGCGCTATTGAAGTGGAAGCGCTACCGCATTGACTTAAACCGGATCGAGCAGCAAGTCGGATACCCACAGTCCGTTGCTTGGCCTTCGCCGCCCGGTCTTCCCGAAGCGTCATAAACGCCCCTTACCGCAGGGGCATTTTTTTGTCTGGAGAAAAGTAATGACCGCAACTGACAAAGATCGCGATGTTCTCGCTAGAACGCTTTGGGGTGAAGCTCGGGGCGAAAGCCTGGCGGGACAGATCGCGGTGGCCTGGACCATTCGCAATCGAGTGAACGACGGCAAGGCCAAGTCCTGGTGGGGGGAGGGCTATGCCTGTGTTTGCCAGAAACCGTACCAGTTCAGCTGCTGGAACAAGAGCGATCCGAACTACGCATACCTGTCGGGCGCGAAGTCGATTCCGGTCCGCGAGTTTGCCCAGGCGCAGTCCGCCGCTGACCAGGTAATGGCCGGCAAGGTACCGGACCCTACCGGCGGCGCCACGCACTACTACGCAACCAGCATGCCGAAGCCACCGACCTGGGTGAGAGGCGCCAAAGAGACACTACGGCTCGGTCATCACATCTTCTTCAAGGATGTGCCATGAACCCGGGAGCATTGAAACTTGCAGGTCTACTGGCGCTGGTTCTGATCTCCGCCGGCGGCATGTGGAAGGTGCAGGACTGGCGCTACGGTCAGCAGTTAGCTGAGCAGGCCAGCTCGCACGGCGCTGATCTCGTAGCCATCAGCAATGCAGCCGCCGCACAGGTGCGTGCCGATCAGGATAAGCGACTCGCGCTCGAACAGCGCCTGTCGTCCAGTGAGCAAACCCACTACAAGGAACTGAGCGATGCTCAAACCAATCAAGCTCGCTTGCGCGACCGCCTTGCCACTTCTGATCTGCGGCTGTCAGTCCTACTCGACCAACGTTCAACCGGTGGCTGTTCAATGCCTGCCACCTCCGGCCCCGGCGGCTTGGTTCATGGTCCCATACGAGCCGAACTTGACCCAGCGCATGCTCAACGAATTGTTGCCATCACAGATATCGGTGACGAAGGATTGATCGCATTGGCAGCTTGTCAGGCCTATCTGCGGGAGATTTCGCGCTGAATCGTGCAACAGTCTATGATTCGATAAGTTGTCCATTACTAAGAGTCATAGGTGAATAAATGGAAGTATACTTTGTTCAGGGGATTGTTTTGCCCGAAAGGGCGCCCATTACATACGAGTTCTCATTGAGGTTTCGGCATGTTGCATTGGATCAAAATTGTTCAGCAAAAGTTTCGATACTTCTCAATCAAGTAGCAATATGGATAGATGTTGAAAGCGGGGTCTCTGCTGCTGATCTTAAAAACCTATCTCATTATTTGATGTCAAACTTGCTTAATGTCTTTTCATTTTTGAATGGTTATACGTACGACTTTCAAGTTACACGAATAATAAATCGTGAATTGGGTATGGATGTAGTTGTGGGGATAGATCATCCGACAATTACAAGTAGAAGATCGGAAATTGATTACGATGTTGCTGTCAGGAAAGTACAAGTTCACCTTCTTGGGGAGCATGGATTATTTATACATAGATGCTTGGCTGATCTCTCTTCGGCTATGCGTTTTATTGATGACTCCGCTTTCTACTGTTATCGCGCAATAGAATCCCTTCGTAAGCACTGTGCTGCTGTTCATGAGCTTGATGTGGAGCCGAAATCCGTACAGTGGGAAAGGTTTCGTAAGGTGTCTGGTTTCTCCAAAGAAAAAATTGGATGGATAGCCGAAATGGCAAAAGAAACTAGACATGGAGGTCTGTCATTTATTAATGTTGAAGAGCAAGAAAAGTTATTGAGAGAAACGTGGGATATCGTTGAGTTCTACTTAGCTGTCTGAATTGTATTTTTGTGTGCTCGGGGTGGAGGGACTATGAGTATTCTTGAGCAAATAGATGATGCAAAATTTCTCGCGGAACATCGTCGATACGTTGGGGCATTAACTCTTGCGCTTTTGGCAGTGGCAGCTTCCGCAAAAAAAGTCTTCCCCCAAGGTACTTCTTCACGGATTAACCCAAAAAGCAAAATGGGGGATAGGGAGGCGTTTACCATGTTTCTCGGCTCTAGGTTAGCGACAATCCTTTTCGATGAATTTGGTGATCATCAGTTCGTTCGGTCCGGAATTGTTTTTCAGGGGATGCAAAAGGATAAAGAGCTTGACTTATGTGAGGTTCTTTATGTTTTTTATAGAAATGGTTTAGTCCATGAGGCAGAGTTTTCCTCTGGTGTAACGTTCGGGTCGATGCCAAAAGAGTTTATTGTTAGTTTTGGAGCTGAGCCGGATGCATGCATTGATCTTGATGGCACTTTGCGTTTAGGTTATGGGTGGATAGATGTACTCGTGATCGTTGTTGAAAATGCTGTTTGTAATGCTAAGGAATTTGGGGTCGAGCATTACGACCTAATTCCTGCAGATAATAACATTTCTGCTATTGAGCAAAATGAAAAGCTGGTACAAAAATATGACGCATCTTTAAAACGAGTGGAAGTTTTGAAGGAGATAGTAAGAATACTTTCATGTGAAGAAGTGTTAAAGGCGAATCGTGAACAACTGACCCATTTTCTTCGGGGGCTGCTAGCGACTAAAAAGATTGGTTACAGTTCAATCATTGGTCTAAGCTCGAGAGGGTTCACAAGCCACGATGGCGCACTCACCGAGGCCGGAGTCAATCTGCTTCATGAAATTGCTACTGTATTCAAGAGAGTTCGGGTCGCGTGAGTTCATTCAAAACCATCATGCCATTGCCATTCTGACGCTCACCGATATTGTGCCTAACTGGTTTGCGGACTGCGAGGACGCAAGAAGGGGTTCGAATCCCTATCCATGAATAGAGCGGATGGCTGTTCTCAAAAAAAACAATGGGGCAAAAATGGGGCAAATCGTACGCCAATCTATGCCATTTAATGCCAAATGAACAATAAATCCGAGTTGTCAAAAAAGCCCTACAGCCCTTTGTTTATTGGGCTGTAGGGCTTTTTCTCGCTAGTACTCCAACACAATCGGCGTGTGGGAGGACAGGTCGGAGAGTGCTTTATTCATTGGGGATCGGAAAACTCGTCGAAAGGTGTGGGGCAAAAGTGGGGCATTGGCCCGGCTTTTCCGCAATGGGCGCAAGATTAACATGGGCGGTCTGCCGGACGCAGGCACGAACGCCACGTGGTCTGTTTCTGTTGGTTTACGCGCTGTTTATGCGTCATTAATGCAATTCTGCATTTGCCTCTCGCGAAAAGAACAAGCACTATGCGCGTTATGCAAAAACGCAATGTTTCTACCGTATTAAGAGCGCTGCTCGATCAGCACGGGATCTCCCCCACGGAGCTTCACCGGCGTACCGGCGTGCCTCAATCGACACTTTCGCGGATTCTCAGCGGCAAGATCGTTGACCCGTCGGATAAACACATTTCGAAGATCGCCGAGTACTTCGCCGTCAGTACTGACCAATTGCGTGGCCGCGTCGAAGTCGCGCCGCTTGCCGCTGGTGGACGCGATGTACTGCATTCGGAACTCAAGGATATAAGCCTGTGGGACGACGATACCCCCGTCGATGATGACGAGGTGTCGGTGCCGTTTCTTCGCGAGGTTGAATTGGCTGCGGGATCAGGAAGATTCGTCATCGAAGAAAGCGAGCGCTCCAGCCTGCGCTTTGGCAAACGCAGCTTGCGCCATAACGGTGTGCAGTTCGACCAGGCCAAATGCGTGACCGTGCGTGGCAACAGCATGCTGCCAGTGCTGCGTGACGGTGCCACGGTCGGGGTCAATGCCGGCAAATGCGGAATTGGCGACATCATCGATGGCGACCTTTATGCAATCAACCATAACGGCCAGCTACGGGTAAAACAGCTTTATCGCCTGCCCACCGGGATTCGCCTGCGCAGCTTCAATCGCGATGAACACCCGGACGAGGACTACACCTTCCAGGAAATGCAGGAAGAGCAGATTGTCATTCTGGGTCATGTTTTCTGGTGGGGTATGTACGCCCGTTAGTCCGTTTGACAGTCCGATAAAACCGCTCATTTGAGCGGTTTTTTTGTCTGTTGAATGCATGGGGGTGATCGCGATTCATGCATTGATGCATTGACTGTCTATGCATAAGTGCATATTCTCCTTGCTCATTTGGTGGGCTGTCATCCAAGGAGGCGTGAAATGACCACGGAGCATTATGCGTTGTTGGACATGCCTCTCTGGCTATTCATCACCCTGCCTCTGGTTGGCGGAATCGTCGGCGAAATGTGGCGCGCTGATAAAGAAGGGGTTACTGGCAGACCTCTTCTCCGGCGTCTGATCATGCGGTCTGGCTCCAGCGTGGTCTGCGGTGCTTCGGCGATCATGCTGCTGCACGCTGCCAATGTTTCGATTTGGGCCGTATGCGCAGGAGGGTGCCTGACAGCGATGGCCGGGACGGACGTGGTTTTGGGGCTTTATGAACGCTGGGTGGCCAAAAGGCTGGGCGTGCGCGATGTCCTGCCCGATGAAGCTGAGGACTGATTAGCAGCTAAACCAGGCACCGGCATTCATCCCTTACACATTGATCGTCCCGATAACTTGCAAGTGCGATGCGCTGGTGTACGGTTAGTCTCATTCCGCCCGATCAGGAGATGACCGTGAAAGCAATCACCCAACTGGCCGATGACCTTGGCAGGCAGTTGCAGCTTCTAAATGCCCATGTGTCCACCGCCGAGTCATGTACCGGTGGCGGGATCGCCGAGGCGATCACCCGGATTCCCGGCAGTTCGGCATGGTTCGAGGCCGGTTATGTCACCTACTCCAATCTGCAGAAGAACCTGCAATTGAACGTCCCGGTGGAGTTGTTCACTTCGGTGGGGGCGGTCAGTCGCGAGGTGGTCGAGGCGATGGCCAAAGGTGCGCAGGAAAAAAGCCGTGCGTTTTTTTCCGTGGCGGTCAGCGGCATTGCCGGGCCTGATGGTGGTTCGAAAAGCAAGCCGGTGGGCACGGTATGGTTGGCCTGGGGCGTTGGCGAACGGGTATTCAGTGAAGTGCAGCACTTTGTCGGTGACCGTGACGAGGTCCGCCGACAAACGGTAAAGGCCGCACTAGAGGGGCTGCTGCGCTACACCAAGGCAGAAATCTCAAATCAGGGGTAGGCGATCCGGAATCGCTGTGGAATAATACTGGCTACTTATACAGGTGTTGGCCGTCAGGCCTTATTGATTACGTGAGGACTTTAATGGACGACAACAAGAAGAAAGCCTTGGCTGCGGCCCTGGGTCAGATCGAACGTCAATTCGGCAAGGGTGCCGTAATGCGTATGGGCGATCAGGACCGTCAGGCGATCCCGGCCATCTCTACTGGCTCTCTGGGTCTGGACATCGCTCTCGGCATCGGCGGTCTGCCAAAAGGCCGTATTGTTGAAATCTACGGTCCTGAATCTTCCGGTAAAACCACGCTGACCTTGTCCGTGATCGCCCAGGCTCAAAAAGCCGGCGCGACCTGCGCATTCGTCGACGCCGAACACGCCCTCGACCCTGAGTACGCCGGCAAGCTGGGCGTCAACGTCGATGATCTGCTGGTTTCCCAGCCAGACACCGGTGAGCAAGCCCTGGAAATCACCGACATGCTGGTGCGCTCCAACGCGGTTGACGTGATCATCGTTGACTCCGTGGCGGCACTGGTGCCGAAGGCTGAAATCGAAGGCGAAATGGGTGACATGCACGTGGGCCTGCAAGCCCGTCTGATGTCCCAGGCGCTGCGTAAAATCACCGGCAACATCAAGAACGCCAACTGCCTGGTGATCTTCATCAACCAGATCCGTATGAAAATCGGCGTGATGTTCGGCAGCCCGGAAACCACCACCGGTGGTAACGCACTGAAGTTCTACGCATCGGTACGTCTGGACATCCGTCGCACGGGTGCGGTGAAAGAAGGTGATGAAGTCGTCGGTAGTGAAACCCGCGTCAAGGTTGTGAAGAACAAAGTAGCTTCGCCGTTCCGTCAGGCCGAGTTCCAGATTCTTTACGGCAAGGGTATCTACCTCAACGGTGAGATGATCGACCTCGGCGTGCTGCACGGTTTCGTCGAGAAGTCCGGTGCCTGGTATGCCTATAACGGCACCAAGATCGGTCAGGGCAAAGCCAACTCGGCCAAGTACCTGGCGGATAACCCGGACGTCGCCGCAACGCTCGAGAAGCAACTGCGTGACAAGTTGCTGTCCCCGGCGTCGGTAGCGGACGCCAAGGCTTCTGCGGTCAAAGAGACCGAAGACGATCTGGCTGACGCTGATATCTGATTGATCCGATGACCGTCGTACTCGATACACTCGTCGCGGTGCGGCGAACCGCAATGGACCTGCTCGCACGACGCGAGCACGGTCGGGTTGAGCTGGCGCGTAAACTGCGTCAGCGCGGCGCCCTCCCTGAAATGATCGATACAGCGCTCGACCGGCTGACGGAAGAGGGTTTGTTATCCGAATCCCGTTACCTCGAGAGTTTTGTTTCCTACCGAGCCCGTTCCGGATATGGCCCTTTACGGATTCGTGAAGAATTGAGCCAGCGTGGTCTGCAACGCAGCGATATCGAACTGGCCTTGCGCGAGAGTGGCATCGACTGGCAGGAGCAACTGGCAGACACCTGGCGGCGCAAGTTCTCCGGCCAGTTACCGATCGACGCGCGGGAACGAGCCAAGCAGGGCAGGTTCCTGGCGTACAGGGGATTCTCCATGGAGATGATCAGCCGCTTGTTCAGCGGCCGAGGGATGGACGATTAACTGAAACGGCTCGCTATTTCGATAGCGGGCCGTTTTTTTTGCATTACGTGATCTTGGACGGCGTTCGTGTACGTTGTTGTGCCTGAGGTTGGGATTGTGCCCAGTTTTCCGGCAGGTTGATGTAGTCCACCAGCGCTCGCAACCGACCGTGATCACGTGCGTTGAAGGTGAAGGCCAGGCGCGCCAGGTGGCTGAACTGTACTTCGTCGTGTTCCTCGCCACTGTCCGCATGCTGATGGAAGTGATCGCTCAGGCACAGATCAGCGAATGCCTTCTGCATATGTTCGAGGGCGCGCTCACTGAGCGTATGGTTCATGCGGATCACGAACTGATGCTTGAGCCAGCGACTGGAGTGGAAGTTGCTGTAGAACTGGTTGATGTGCTCCACGGCTTCCTCGGCGGTGTAGACCAGTTTCACCAGATTCATGTCGGTCGGCAGGATGTAACGGTTTTCCTCCAGTTGTTGCTGGATGAACTCCAGCGCTGCATGCCAGAACTTGCCGCCCGGCGCGTCCAGCAGTACCACGGGGACCAGCGGGCTTTTGCCGGTCTGGATCAGCGTCAACACTTCCAGCGCTTCATCCAGCGTGCCAAAACCACCTGGGCACAGGACAAGAGCGTCGGCTTCCTTGACGAAGAACAACTTGCGCGTGAAGAAAAAGTGGAAGGGCAGCAGGTTGGTTGTGCCCTGAACAGTGGGGTTGGCATGCTGTTCGAAGGGCAGGGTGATGTTGAATCCCAGGCTGTGTGCGAGGCCGGCGCCTTCGTGAGCGGCGGCCATGATGCCTCCACCTGCGCCGGTGATCACCATCATGTCCGAGCGCGCCAGGGTGGCACCGAGTTCCCGGGCGAGACCATATAGCGGGTGTTCGATGGGCGTGCGGGCAGAACCGAAGACCGTGACCTTGCGCCGGCCCTTGAACTGTTCCAGCACGCGAAAGGCTTGTTCCAGTTCGCGCAAGGCTTGCAGTGTGATCTTGGCATTCCAGCGATTGTGGTCTTCCTGGGCCATGCGCAGCACGGTCAGGATCATGTCGCGGTAGATTGGGATGTTCGGGCTGTTGGGGGAAACAAGGCTGAGTTGCTCTTCGACCTTGCTGATGAGGTCGTGGCCGCTTTCTTCAAAATGACGGCTCAGGAGGTCATTCGGTTGGTAAGGCATTCAACTTCTCCTTCTGCACAGAGCCCACGGCGGCGACTACGCAATCGTCGATGCCACGACACTTCATGTGTCGCTGTCTGCCCCAGGCCCGTGCCTGGGCGATCCACTTGGCCCGAAAGTCACCGGGCCATCCAAACAGGCTCTGTTTGTCCCTTGGATGAAAGAAACGTTCGCACAACACAATACGTAACGGGCGGCCCCTTTTCCTGCCCTGACAAGTGAGTGTGGATAAGTAGAATCTAGACCTTCGCGGTGATTTTCGCTGCATTGATCATTGCGCCGCAAAGTCTTGCCTGGCAACCGCTTATTGAGGATTTGCAAGGTGGTTTCACCGCTCGTCAGAACGCAAGCCAAGTGTCATGCACTCTGATTTACTAAGTTACAGGTGTGATACGACAACTTTGCGTCAACGGCAGGGCGCACGGTACAAGCAGTTAAAGGATTTTTCGCTCAACGCGAGTGAGGTGCAAGGAGGCGGGAAACCATGGCCAGAGTCATTCTGGAGATCGATACGCAGCTGTATCGATTGTTGAAATCATCGGCCGAGACCAATCATTTGAGTCTCGAGGAGGAGTGCTGCCGGCGTCTTGTAGGCACGGAGCGTCGATCACGTTACTTGCAGGCACTGCTGGCAGAGTTGCGCGCCGAAGATGAACAGCGACGCGCAAAGTCTCATTGATTACTTCTTCTTCGGCACCGCTTTCGGGCAATCCGATTCCTGGTAGCTGGCAGAACCCACCGCGCGGTTGGTCTTCACTTCGGTGAAGTCGTAACGCATCACTGCACCCTTGGCCATCAATTTACGGTAGGACGGGTTGTTGCAGACGGAGGCGCCCAGCTGGAAGTACACGGCTTTGGGATCGGCGCGCATCTTGTTGGCGTGGCTGCTTTGCACGCTCAGGTGGTTGATCAGGACATTGCCTTCGACGGTGTAGCCCTGATCGAGAATGTCTTCATTGATCGCCCGAGGAGTGCCGACGCTGCTTTGTGCGGCGACGTTGCGCAGTTCTCTGTTCAGATTCTGCTCGCTCAGGGATGCAGCCTGAGCGTTGAAGGTCGAAGCCAGCAGAATGGCAGCGGTGGGAACGATAAGGCGCAGCATGAAACTCTCCTGGGGCAGTGATGGGTGGTTTGACCCGTCACGTGACTGTGCGTTCAGTGGCGGCGAATTATAGGGGAGGCGGCCTGGACGGTACAGGCTTGCTCCTGTCGGTCTGGTAAACTGCCGGTACTTTTTGCCTTGCCGAGTGTTTTTCGTGTCGACTCCTTTTTCCCGCTGGCGTTGCCTGCCATGAGCCATGCCCCCAATGCAGTAGCCCGCCTGCGCGATCAGCGCGAAGACGAAGGCATCAAGCCGCTTCAGGCCCGTGGCTGGCGCGCAACCCGTTGCCGTGCCTGCCGCGTGATCGAGAGTCACTGCCTGTGCGCCTGGCGCCCGCAGGTCGAGACCCGCTCCGGTGTGTGCCTGATCATGACCAGCAAGGAAGTGTTCAAACCGAGCAATACCGGTTGGCTGATTGCCGACGTAGTGCGCGATAACCACGCGTTCATCTGGTCGCGTACTGAAACCGACCCACAGATGCTGGCGTTGTTGTCCGACCCGCAATGGCAGCCTTATCTGGTGTTTCCAGGGGAATATGTCGCACCCGAGCGCGTCACCCACAGCGTGGCGGTGGATGGCAGCAAGCGGCCGTTGTTCATTCTGTTGGACGCGACCTGGACCGAAGCCCGGAAGATTTTCCGCAAGAGCCCGTATTTCGACTCGCTGCCGATCCTCAGCCTGTTGCCCGAAAAACTGTCCCGTTATCAATTGCGCCGATCCACCCGCAGCGAGCACCTGTGCACCGCGGAAGTCGCGGCGTTGTGTCTCGATCTGGCGGGTGACGAGCAGGCGGCATCGGCACTGGACGCTTATTTCGATGTGTTCAGCCAGCATTATCTCGATGCCAAGCGTCAGCTTGAAATGAACGTCGAAACGCCGGCACACGCCGAGTTGTTGCCGTTCGTGCAGAAAATCGCTGCGGGCGGGGATTGATTGTCGCTCATACTGCAAAAGACTGTAGTGGCCATGTAGCTTGACCACCCCGGTTTCGCTGGGCATGCTTGGCGCCGATCAGTGCGCGGCCGAAGTTTGATACGCCTATTCTGTGCCAACGAGAATAGTCATGTATCGGCGTTCAATGTGCCCCGGGTACCGCTCTCTGGCTGTACCTTGAGTTGCTGGAAAAACAGGATCATTTGAACAATGGCCACATACGAAATCCTGATTGCCGATGACCACCCACTTTTCCGTTCCGCCTTGCATCAAGCGTTGAGCCTTGGGCTTGGTCCCGATGTGCGTCTGGTGGAAGTGGCGAGCATTGCCGAACTGGAAACCCGCCTGACCGAAAAAGCCGATTGGGATCTGGTCCTGCTGGACCTCAATATGCCTGGGGCGTACGGTTTTTCAGGCTTGGTGCTGTTACGTGGCCAATACCCGCAGATTCCAGTGGTGATGGTTTCCGCTCAGGAAGAGGCGACAATCATGGTCAAGTCTCGTGAGTTCGGCGCCAGCGGGTTCATTCCCAAATCCAGTGACCTGAGCGTGATCCAGAAAGCCGTGCGTGCGGTGCTCGATGGCGATGTATTCTGGCCGCCGCAGGCATTCGAAGCCGTCAGCGTATCCGATGAGGCCAAGGCTGCCAGCGAAGGGCTTGCCAGCCTGACGCCGCAGCAGTTCCGGGTATTGACGATGGTTTGCGAAGGTTTGCTGAACAAACAGATCGCCTATGAACTGAGCGTTTCCGAGGCGACGATCAAGGCGCACGTGACGGCTATTTTCCGTAAGTTGAATGTGCGGACCCGGACTCAGGCAGCGTTGCTTCTGCAACAACTTGAGTCAATTTCGAGCCACTGAGGGTTGGCTTCTTCACGCTTTTTTGACTTTGGTTAATCTAGCTTTCCCACTCCTTTTTGGTCAGTTGCCTACTCTATGTCACCTTTCAAAGGCCAGACCGGCCTTAAACGTATTCTCAACGCCTCCGGCTATTCGCTGGACGGCCTGCGCGCAGCCTTCACCGGGGAAGCTGCGTTTCGGCAGTTGGTATTGCTCAATGTGATCCTGATCCCGCTGTCGTTCTTCCTGAACGTCAGCCGGGTCGAGCAAGCCTTGCTGATTGCCGTCTGTTTACTGGCACTGATCGTCGAGTTGCTCAACTCGGCGGTGGAAGCGGCCATCGACCGTATTTCCCTGGAGTTGCACCCGCTGTCGAAAAACGCCAAGGACATGGGCAGCGCCGCGCAATTGGTGGCGCTGACCATGATTGCGCTGGTGTGGGCCGTGATTCTGCTTTAAGCGATCGTGGGCAGTACGATCTCGTCGCTGCGCTGAACCCCTGCGGTGAAAGCGCGGCACAGATCGAGGAATTCGCGCATCGCCGATGTCTGGTATTTCTGTTTGTGCCAGATGAAGTAGAACTGTCGCGCCAGGTCCAGATCCGGTGTTTCCACCGCTACCAGGCTGCCGCGACGGAATGCGTCCCGTAGCGCCAATCGCGATATGCACCCAATCCCCAGGCCGGACTCCACTGCGCGCTTGATCGCTTCCGTATGCTCGAGCTCCAGGCGGATATTCAACGCGCTGCGGTGATGGCGCATGGCCTGATCAAATGTCAGGCGCGTGCCTGAACCTTGCTCACGCAGAATCCAGGCTTCGTGGCTCAGTTCATCCATGCTTGCCGTGCCGCGTTTGGCCAAAGGATGTTGCGGCGCGCAGAACACCACCAATTCATCTTCGACCCAGCTCTGCACTTCGATGTCCGGGTGGCTGCAATCGCCTTCAATCAGACCCAGGTCAATTTCATAGTGGGCTACTTGTTGCACGATATTGGCAGTGTTCTGCACGTGCAGCTTCACCTGGCTTTCCGGGTGGCGCTGCATGAAGCTGCCAATCAGCAGGGTAGCCAGGTAGTTGCCGATGGTCAGGGTTGCGCCTACCGCCAATGAGCCGAAACCGGACTTGCCGTTGAGCAGGTCTTCGATTTCCTTGGCCTGATCAAGCAGCGCTACCGCTTGCGGCAACAGCTGCTTGCCAAGGGCGTTGAGGCTCAGGCGTTTGCCGGCACGGTCGAACAACTGGCAGCTGCACTGACGTTCCAGTTCGGTGATTGAGGTGCTTGCCGCCGACTGCGAGAGGTTGAGCAGGCCCGCAGCACGGGATACGCTTTCCTGCTGGGCGACAGCGACGAAGACTTGAAGTTGACGGAGAGTAAATCGCATATCGATATAACCGATAACCCTTATCTTAATAATCCAGTTAACAGATATTGTCGTCGCTATTAGAATGCGATGCAATTGCGCACCCCGGCTCTGTTCATGCAAGAGCGAGCGCAGACCAATCTCCAGGAGTCCCACGTACATGAGCAACATGAACCACGAGCGTGTCCTCAGTGTTCATCACTGGAACGACACTCTGTTCAGCTTCAAGTGCACCCGTGATCCGGGCCTGCGCTTCGAGAACGGTCAGTTCGTGATGATCGGCCTGCAACAGCCCAACGGCCGCCCGCTTATGCGCGCTTACTCGATCGCCAGCCCGAACTGGGAAGAGCATCTCGAGTTCTTCAGCATCAAGGTGCCAGATGGTCCGCTGACTTCCCAGTTGCAGCATTTGAAGGAAGGCGACGAGATCATCATCAGCAAGAAGCCTACCGGCACGCTGGTGCTGGATGACCTCAAGCCTGGCAAACATTTGTACTTGCTCAGCACCGGTACCGGTCTGGCGCCGTTCATGAGCGTCATCCAGGACCCGGAAACCTACGAGCGTTTCGAAAAAGTGATCCTGTGCCACGGCGTACGTTACGTCAACGAAGTCGCCTACCGCGAGTTCATCACCGAGCACCTGCCGCAGAACGAGTTCTTCGGCGATGCGCTGCGTGACAAGTTGATCTACTACCCGACCGTGACCCGCGAACCGTTCGAGAACGAAGGTCGCCTGACCGACCTGATGCGCAGCGGCAAGCTGTTCAGCGACATCGGTCTGCCGCCGATCAACCCGCAGGACGACCGCGCCATGCTGTGCGGTAGCCCGAGCATGCTCGACGAGACCAGCGAAGTGTTGAACAGCTTCGGCCTGAAAGTTTCGCCGCGGATGCGCGAGCCGGGTGATTACCTGATCGAGCGTGCATTCGTCGAGAAGTGACCGCAGGTCACGTGTAGGAGCCGGCTTGCTGGCGATAGCGCCTTTAAGATCGCCATCGCCAGCAAGCCGACTCCTACAATAGATTCGCAGCGCATCCAAAAAGCCCGCATGACCCCGGACGGTCATGCGGGCTTTTTCGTTTCCGGCGTTCAGGCTTTCGCGGGAATGACTTCGAGAACGCGGATCAGGTCAGGGGTCGGGTAATGCCAACGCACATCCACATCCCAGAACTGCGCGCCGTATTCCCGTTCCGGCGCAGGTGTCTGATAGGCCGGGCGTGGATCCTGCGCCAGGCATTGCTCGATCAGCTCGACCAAAGGCTCTGCAAGGCGCTGGGCGTGGCCATTAGCCTGGTGCAGCGCAGCATCCGTCCACTCTACGGCAATCAACTGCGGCGCGGCGCTGGCGATAGTGTTGGAGGCGGTGGCGATGATGTCGGCGTAGGGAACGTAGGGTTTGATGTCGAGAACCGGTGTGCCGTCGAGCAAGTCGATGCCGGAAATCCACAGACGATTGGCTTCAACCTTGTCCAACTTCACCACGGATTGACCAATGCCGTTGGGACGATGGGTTGCGCGTGTCGCAAACACGCCCATGGATTTGTTGCCGCCGAGGCGGGGAGGGCGAACTTTCAGGCGGGGCTTTTCTTCCAAGGCCTGGTGAAACAGGAACAGCAGCCAGACATGGCTGACGTGCTCCAGGCCCTGCACGGCATCACCCTGATCGAAAGGTGCGACCAGTTCCAACACGCCGCGCGCGGCCGGGGCCAGTTGCGGTTGACGCGGAATGGCGAACTTCTCCTTGAAGCAGGAGCGCACGAAGCCGATGGGGGAAACGCTGTAGGTCATGGTCTGGGGTCGAGGCGGGGTGAGGGTGGGCATGATAACCCGATCAACCATGATCATTCCCACGCTCTGCGTGGGAATGCCTCAATGGACGCTCTGCGTCAGCTCTTGGGACGCGCAGCGTCCCGGGCTGCATTCCCACGCGGAGCGTGGGAACGATCATCAGGAGAAGATCAGAGGCTGAACCCACCATCCAATGGGATGATATTCCCGGTCATGTAAGCCCCCGCCGTACTCGCCAGGCTGATCGCCAGCGCCGCCATCTCTTCCTCGCGCCCCCAACGCTTCATGGGGATCAGCGCCGTATCCTCGGCCAATGCCTGCTTATCATTGCCGATATGCTGGGTCATCTTGCTCGGGAACCGTCCCGGTGCGATCACGTTGACGTTGATGTGCTGGCTGACCAGCTCCCGGGCCAGGATCCGCGACAATTGGTGCAGTGCGGCTTTGCTGGGACCGTAGGCGTAGGCCTGTTCGCCGAAGGAGGAAATCCCCGCCACCGACCCGATGTTGATGATCCGCGCCGGGTTCGCTTCGGAACCTGCCTTGCGCAGCAGCGGCAGGAACTGCTGGATGCAGTTGAACACCGAAGTCACGTTGAGCTGCATGACCTTTTCCCAGCCCTTGATGGGATAGCTTTCCAGTGGCGCGCCCCACGTGGTGCCGGCATTGTTCACCAGAATGTCGAGATGGGTGATCTGCTCGCCCAGGCGTGTGGCCAGTTGTTGCACGCCTTCTTCCGTCGCCAGGTTGGCAGCTACGGCATGGCAGCGCCCAAGGGCACCGAGTTCGTCAGCGGTTTGCTGGCAAGCTTCGGCATCGCGGGCGCAGACATACACGGTCGCGCCAGCCTCGACATAGGCCTTGGCGATCATTTTGCCGATACCACGAGTGCCGCCGGTCACCAGAGCGGTGCGGCCTTGCAGGGAAAAGTAGGGGTGCATGGCGAATCCTGAGAACTTAAGGGTCTCTACACCCTAGTCGTCAGCCGCGAGAAGCGGAGCCACTATTTTTGCGAGGAATGAGCATCCATACAGGACTGCCCTTTCTTTTGCAGGCGCACATCTTGCTGGCGATAGCGTCCTCAAGATCACCATCGCCAGCAAGCTTTGCTCCTACAGGGACGCGGGCGGGCGATTACTGCGGACGCACGCGCAGGGTCAGGCCCTTGAGGAAGTTGCGCAGTAACTGGTCGCCGCACGGGCGGTAGTTGGTGTGGCCGAATTTGCGAAACAGCGCGCTCAGCTCAGGCTTGGACACCGGGAACTCGGCCGCCTTGAGGATCGCGTGCATGTCGTCTTCCTTGAGTTCGAAGGCCACGCGCAGTTTTTTCAGGATGATGTTGTTGGTCACCGGCACTTCGATCGGCTGCGGTGGACGGCTTTCGTCCTTGCCACGCTTATAGATCACCAGGCCGTCGAGGAAATGCGCCATGACTTCGTCCGGGCAGCGTACGAAACCTTCCTCGTCCTCCTCTTTCTTGTCGAGCCAGGTCACCAGGTCTTCGAGCTTCACATCCATGCCACCGAGCTTGATGATCTCGATGACTTTCTTGTCGCTGATGTCGAGCATGTAGCGCACGCTGCGCAGTACGTCGTTATGAATCATGTGGGCAGTCCCGATTTTCAACTGTGGGCGTCGCAACCAGGCGCGACGCCGAAATGTGTGACGGCGTGAAAAGCCTTAGAACTTCTCTTTGCCGGACAGGTAGCGCCATTGTCCCAACGGCACTTTACCGATGGATACGCCACCGATGCGGATCCGGCGGATACCCACGATCTTCAGGCCGACGGCCTGGCAGAACAGGGCGATAACACCCGGTTGCGGGTTTTTCATGGCAAAGCGCAGGCGGTTTTCGTTCTGCCAGCTGGCCTTGACCGGCGGCAATTCCTTGCCCTTGTAGGTCAGGCCGTGTTGCAAGCGATTGAGACCGTGCTCGACCATGTCGCCTTCGACTTCGACCACGTATTCCTGCTCGATCTTGTTGGAGTCGGCGGTGAGTTTGCGCAGGATCTTCCAGTCCTGGGTGAACACCAGCAAGCCGCTGGCGTTAGCCTGCAGGTCAGTGCTGGCGGTCAGGCGCTGGAAGTGGCCCTTGAGCGGACGTTTGCCGTAACGGTGTTCTTCGCTCAGCGTCTCGGCGCTGATGGTCGCCATGGCGGTGTCCGCGTCCATGCCGGCGGGCACGTTGAACAGGATGGTTACCGGTTCCGGGGCAGTGGCCTTGGCTTCTGGATCCAGCTCGACTTTTTGTGCGCCGACTTTGAACTGCGGCTCGTCGATGACTTCGCCGTCGACGGTGACCCAGCCGCCTTCGATGAACAGCTCAGCCTCCCGACGGGAGCAGCCGACGAGTTCGATGAGGCGTTTGGAGAGACGAATCGGGTCAGTCATGACAGGGCCGTAACAAAAAAGGGGTGGGCATTGTACCTGCCTGGCGCCGGTTAAGCCCGGTTCCATTTGAGGTCGGTCGCAATTCCTGTGGGCGCTGGCTTGCCAGCGATTGCATCACCTCGGTGTATCTGGATTGACCGCAGCGTCCGCATCGCTGGCAAGCCCCACAGGGTTAATCTGGTGTGTCAGCCATGTTGTGAGCGTTGCTGGACCTGGCGCATGCGCATATGCAACAACGGATAGGGCTGTCCCATGCCATCGACTTCCGAGCGGCCGATCACCTCAAACCCTTGCTTGAAGTAAAACCCCAGGGCTTGCGGGTTCTGTTCGTTCACGTCCAGTTGATCGGCGTTGAGGTTTTCCAGGGCATAACGCAGCAATTTCTTGCCCAGGCCCTGACCGCGGTGTTGCGGGTCAATAAAGAGCATTTCGACCTTGCCCGCCGCGACCCCGGCGAACCCGGTAATGCGCTGGTTGGCGTCCTTGGTGCAGATCAGCATGACGGCATCGAGGTAGCGGGTCAGCACCAGATTCTTCAACAGATTGATGTAACTGTCTGGCAGAAAGTCATGGGTGGCGCGGACCGAGTCCTCCCAGACCCGGGTCAGTTCTTCATAGTCACTCTGTTTCGGTGTGTGGATGACCGAATGTTGGCGCATGCCCGCCTGCTCCTTCTTTTAGCTACCGACTGTAAAAAGTGAGATTCCGTTCTTCACCAAACGATAGCCGTAAAAAAGCCCCGCATCTCGTCAAGAGAGCGGGGCTTTGCATAATTTTTGCGTTTAGATCTGTTCAGCCCACAGATCGTATTCGTCGGCGTCGGTCACCTTGCACCAGACTTTATCGCCCGGCTTCAGGTTGCTGCCATTGTCGATGAATACGTTTCCGTCGATTTCCGGAGCATCGAAGAAGCAACGACCGACCGCGCCTTGCTCGTCGACTTCATCGACCAGCACTTCGATTTCACGGCCGATGCGCATTTGCAGGCGGGCCGAGCTGATCGCCTGCTGGTGCGCCATGAAGCGCTCCCAACGATCCTGCTTGACGTCATCTGGAACCACTTCCAGGTCCAGGTCGTTGGCCGGCGCGCCGTCGACCGGCGAGTACTGGAAGCAACCGACGCGATCGAGCTGGGCTTCGGTCAGCCAGTTCAGCAGGTATTGGAAGTCTTCTTCAGTCTCGCCCGGGAAACCGACGATGAAGGTCGAGCGGATGATCAAATCCGGGCAGATTTCGCGCCAGTTCTTGATCCGCGCCAGGGTCTTGTCTTCGAACGCCGGGCGTTTCATCGCCTTCAACACTTTCGGGCTGGCGTGTTGGAACGGGATGTCCAGGTACGGCAGGATCTTGCCGGCGGCCATCAGCGGGATCAGTTCGTCAACGTGCGGGTACGGATAAACGTAGTGCAGGCGAACCCAGACGCCGAGGGTGCTCAGGGCTTCGCAGAGTTCGGTCATGCGGGTTTTCACCGGCGCGCCGTTCCAGAAACCGGTGCGGTATTTCACGTCGACGCCATAGGCGCTGGTGTCTTGCGAGATCACCAACAGCTCTTTGACGCCCGACTTGACCAGGCGCTGGGCCTCGTCAAGGACATCACCGACCGGACGGCTGACCAATTTGCCGCGCATCGACGGGATGATGCAGAAGCTGCAGCTGTGGTTGCAGCCTTCGGAGATCTTCAGGTAGGCGTAGTGGCGTGGGGTCAGTTTGATCCCTTGCGGCGGCACCAGGTCGATCAGCGGGTTGTGATCCTGACGCGGCGGCACGACTTCGTGCACGGCGTTGACCACTTGCTCGTACTGCTGCGGACCGGTCACGGCCAGCACGCTCGGGTGCACGTCGCGGATGTTGCCTTCTTCGACGCCCATGCAGCCGGTGACGATGACCTTGCCGTTTTCCTTGATCGCTTCGCCGATCACTTCCAGAGACTCTGCCTTGGCCGAATCAATGAAGCCGCAGGTGTTGACCACCACGACATCGGCGTCCTGATAGGTGGACACGACGTCATAGCCTTCCATGCGCAGCTGGGTAAGGATGCGCTCGGAGTCGACCAGTGCTTTGGGGCAACCCAGGGATACGAAGCCAACCTTTGGATTGGCCGGCGCAGGAGTGGTGGACATGTCTAACCTCGGTGTTTTGTGACGCCGCTTGCCGGGCTGGGCAAAACCGACGGACGGGCGCTTGAACTGCGCCTCTGATCAAAAAGTGCGCAATTCTAGCGGTGAGACGTTCACTTGACCAGCTTTATGGAGGGAAATGCGACGAGTGCTGCGCTATGCTTCGCGCGGTTGGACTTTACAGATTTTCTACAGTCAACAAAACGTCTGTAACGTGAAGTAAAACAGCGCATGCTGCAGAAAAGTGCTTCATTCAAGAAGCCGGGTTTGGTAATCAGGAGTTGTCGGATGGGGCACGCAAGTAGTCAGGCAGAGGCGACCGGGCATTCGGCGGCCAGGCCGATCGGCATGCTGGTCGCAGCAGTCGGGGTGGTTTACGGCGATATCGGCACCAGTCCGTTGTACACCCTCAAAGAAGTGTTCTCAGGCGCGTATGGTGTGCCAGTCAATCACGATGGCGTGTTAGGTATTCTGGCGCTGATTTTCTGGTCGTTGATCTGGGTCGTTTCGATCAAATACATGATGTTTGTCCTGCGCGCCGACAACCAGGGCGAAGGCGGGATCATGGCCCTGACCGCGCTGGCACGGCGAGCGGCGTCAGGGCATGCCAAGCTGCGTGGCCTTCTGGTGGTATGCGGGCTGATCGGTGCGGCGTTGTTCTATGGCGACAGCATGATCACCCCGGCCATCTCCGTATTGTCGGCAATCGAAGGCCTGGGATTGGCATTCGAGGGGATCGACCATTGGGTGGTGCCGTTGTCGTTGATCGTGCTGGTGGCGCTGTTCCTGATTCAGAGTCACGGCACCGCACGGATCGGCATTCTGTTCGGGCCGATCATGGTCACCTGGTTCCTGGTGCTGGGAGCGCTCGGTGTCTACGGCATCGTTCAGCACCCGGAAGTCCTGCAAGCGATGAACCCGGTTTGGGGTGTGCGTTTCTTCATCGTGCATCCGGGCATGGGCGTGGCGATTCTCGGCGCCGTGGTGCTGGCATTGACCGGTGCCGAAGCGCTCTACGCGGACATGGGCCACTTCGGTCGCAAGCCGATTGCCCGCGCCTGGTTCATCCTCGTGCTGCCGGCGTTGGTGCTCAACTATTTCGGCCAAGGCGCCTTGCTGCTGGGTGACCCGGAAGCCGCTCGCAACCCGTTCTACTTGCTGGCGCCAAGTTGGGCGTTGATCCCACTGGTCGGCCTGTCGACCCTGGCCACGGTGATTGCCTCGCAAGCGGTGATTTCCGGTGCGTTCTCCTTGACCCGTCAGGCGATCCAGCTCGGCTACATCCCGCGCATGCATATCCGGCACACCTCGAGCGCTGAACAGGGCCAGATCTACATCGGTGCAGTGAACTGGGCACTGATGGTCGGCGTGATTTTGCTGGTGATAGGTTTCGAATCCTCCGGCGCCCTGGCTTCCGCCTACGGTGTGGCGGTGACGGGCACCATGCTGATGACCACTATTCTGGTGTCGGCGGTGATCCTGCTGCTGTGGAAGTGGCCGCCGATCCTTGCGGTGCCGATCTTGCTTGGTTTCCTGTTGGTGGACGGTCTTTACTTCGCTGCCAACGTACCGAAAATCGTGCAGGGCGGGGCATTCCCCGTGATTGCCGGTCTCGCATTGTTTGTCCTCATGACCACTTGGAAGCGCGGCAAGCAGTTGCTGGTCGATCGCATTGATGAAGGTGGATTGCCGTTGCCGATCTTCATCAGCAGTATCGCCGTGCAGCCCCCGCATCGGGTCCAGGGTACCGCTGTGTTCCTCACCGCCCGGCCGGACGCCGTGCCTCACGCTCTGTTGCACAACCTTCTGCATAATCAGGTGCTGCACGAGCAAGTGGTGCTGTTGACGGTGGTGTACGAAGACATCCCGCGAGTGCCGCCGAGCCGGCGCTTCGAAGTCGATTCCTACGGCGAGGGTTTCTTCCGGGTAATCCTGCATTTTGGCTTCACCGATGAGCCGGACGTGCCGAAGGCGCTGAAACTGTGTCATCTCGATGAACTGGACTTCAGCCCTATGCGCACCACCTACTTCCTCAGCCGCGAAACCGTCATCGCTTCCAAGCTCGAAGGCATGGCCCGCTGGCGCGAGGCACTGTTCGCCTTCATGTTGCAGAACGCCAACGGCAACCTGCGCTTCTTCAATCTGCCGTTGAACCGGGTGATTGAGTTGGGGACACAGGTGGAGATGTAAGACTGCAAGATCAAAAAGCCCCCGTTGCCTTGCGGCAGCGGGGGCTTTTTATGACGTATCCAAAGGCAGCGATAAACCCTGTGGGAGCGGGCTTGCCCGCGATGGCAGCGTGTCAGTCGACAGAGATGTCGGACGTTATGCCCTTATCGCGGCAAGCCTGCTCCCACAGGGATTTGTGTCGAGTTCAAGTAACGGTCATGAAAAAGCCCCCGTAACCGAAACGCTGCGGGGGCTTTTTTGCAAACGCTGCTCAGATCACTCCTGAGCCTCGGTTTCCTGCGGCTGGCGTTTCTTGATCACCCCCACCAAACGCTGGGCCAGCGCCGGGTAGTTTTCGTCGAAGTGGTGGCCACCGGGCAATTTGATGACTTCGCCCACGGCGCTCTTGTCGGTGCAACCACTTTCATCGACTTCTTCTTCACCGTAGATGCACACCACTTTAGCGGCTGGCAACCTGGCCATTTCCGGACCGGTGGCGGCTTCCTTGCCGGCGTTGCCGAGCCAGCCTTCGACTTCGATTTCGAAGCTGCCGGTACGGGCGAAAGCCAGCAGGATGATTGCGTCGACGCGATTCTGTTCCGATTCGGCCAGGCGGTTGTAGATCGCTGGCAGCACGTCGGCACCGAACGAGTAACCGGTGAGAATGAAGCGCTTGGTGCCCCATTTCTGCCGGTAGTGCTGCATCAGTTCTGCCAGGTCCAGGGCGCTCTGTTCCGGACTCTTGTGCTGCCAGTAGTAACGCAAGGTGTCGATGCCGACCACCGGGTAACCGATCTTGGCCATTTCGCCGGCGACATCGCGGTCCAGATCGCGCCAGCCACCGTCACCGGAGAGGAACAGGGTGACCGTGTCCCGGGCCTGGCCTGCGGGCACTTCAACCACCGGAATCTGCAGGCCGCCTGCCGCTTTGTCGCCGCCGACGAGGATCTTGCGCAGTTCGTTGTTCAGCACTTGCGGCAGGTTGATGTCGTAGTCGCTGATGCTGGTTTCGGCGTTCGGCTGGTCACGCACGAAGCCGGCACTGGTGTCGTCCGGGTTGTCGTTCCATGCCACCAGCCAGTGGCCGTGGGCGGCGCTTTTGGGCAACAGGTGTGTGCAGCCACCGGGTTTTTCCAGGGCCAGATCCACGGAAACGGCCTGGGCCTTATCGTTCTTCTGTTCCGACAACCAGCGCCAGGCCAGCACGGCGCCCGGGCCGATGCCGCTGACCAGCGTGGCCGGCCCCTGCAGTTCACGCAGGCCCGCTTGCAAGGCGCGGCTTTGCAGCAGGCAATCCTTGGGCAGAATCACCTGAACGATCTGCGCCGAGGCGCTGCGGCTCAGGGTGGTCAGTTGCTTGTCATTGAGTTTCTGATCATCGTTGACCGCCACCAATACCTGGGCCTTCGGCGTGGTGCCGGGAATGACGCGGGTCATGGCTGCGCCATCGGCCGGTGTGAGCTGTTCGAGGGTCGGTTCTGGTGCCGGGCGTTTGAGGTACCAGAAACCGCCGCCGAGAATCACGGCCAGCACGATCAGTGCGGCCAGGATGTATTTCAGGGAGCGTTGAATCATCAGCGTTTCACCAATCCAGTCAAGCCGCCCGCGATCAGGGCAGCAGTGTCGGCCAGCGCAACCAGCGGATCGAGTCCGGCGGGCACGGCCATATAACGGGGTTCCCAGTCAGGCTGGAACTTGTCTTTAAAGCGGCGCAAGCCTTGGAAGTTGTAGAGCTGCTCACCACGGCGGAATACCATCGAGCCCAAGCGCTGTGTCAACGGTGCGCCGCGACGGGGTTGCAACCCCGACAATGGCACCATGCCCAGGCTGAAGCGCGCGTATCCATGATTTTTATAATGTTGAATCAGGCCGACCATCATGAACTCCATGGTCAGCTTGGGAGCGTCCGGGTGCGCGCGCATCAGGTCGAGGCTGGCCAGATCGTGGCTGTAGGTCTCGAGCAGGTTGGCGAATGCCACCGGGCGCCCCTCGAAACGGATCACCGCAATACGGAAATGCTTGAGGTAGTCATCGCTGAACCGCCCCAGGGAGAAGCCTTTCTCACGCACGTTCTTGCCAGTCAGCCAGGCATCGGAAATCACCTTGAGCTCATCCATCGGCGCCTGGCCCGGTTCGTGGATTTCCAGCGACAAGCCATCGCGGGTGCCACGGTTCCAGGTGTAGCGCAGGTCCTTCATCTCCTTGCCCTTGGCTTCGAGATCAAAACGCTTGAGATCGACCCGGGCTTCTTCACCGAGCTTGATCGCGGTCAGGCCGATGTCCATGTAGTACGGCAGGTTCTCCGCGCGCACTTGATAGAACACCGGACGGGCGTGGTGGATGTCACACAGGTCACGGAACTGCCAGATCATTTCCGCTCGTTGCTGGGCAGGGCCAATCGGGTCATACAATGCCACAAGGCTGCGGCCACGACGGGCATACATCAGGAACGCCTCGTCGTTGGGGTGGAACAGCAGCGCCTTGTCGCCGGTGAGGGCCAGGCCGCCGTCCGGTTGCGCCGAGGCCATGAGGATCTTGCTGGCGCGCTCCAGTTCATCGGGCGTCGGCAGATGAATCACCGGGCGGGCCGTGCGCAGCAGCCAGGTCAGGGATACCACCACCAGCAGCACCGCGGCGCCGAGCAGCGAGCGCAAGCCACGGGGAGCATCGGCGTCCAGGGTGAACTGCCACCACAGCTGATGGCTGTAGGGAACGTCCTGATAGGCGAACAGCAGCAGCCACATCGAAGCACCGAGTACGCACAGGCTGGCCACCAGGTACAACGGCGAAAACGGCAGTTCGGTCAGACGGCTCGGACGGTAGAACGAGCGGCGGAAAACCCCGAGCAGGCTCGCGGTCAAGACCATCAGGCTGGCTTCTTCCCAGTCGAAACCCTTGAGTAGAGAGAGCAGGGCGCCGACCAGCAGCAGAATGGTGGTGAGCATCCACGCTGCCGACAGTCGCCGACGCAAACCCTGGGCGAGCAGCAGGCACAACACGCCGATCAGGCTGGCGCCCAAGTGCGAGGCGTCGACCAGTCGATGCGGAATCAGAAAGCCGATGTGTTCCAGGCGGGTGTCGATTTCCGGCGTTGCTCCGGAAAACAACAGCACTACCCCGGAAAGAAACACCAGCACCGCGAGAATCGGCGCTGCCAGGCCAGACGCGGCACGCAGCGTCTGACGGGTCTGGAACAGGCGCTGCCCTTCGTTGATCAACAGCAGCAGGCAAGCCACCAGCATCGGCAGCACCACGTAGATCAAGCGATAAAGCAGCAGGGCGGCGGCCAGTGGCGCGGCGCCGAGCTTGTCGGAAAAGGCCGCGAGCAAGATCGCCTCGAACACCCCGACGCCGCCGGGCACATGACTGAGCACGCCCGCCGCCAGCGCCAGGAGGTACACCAGCAGGAATGCGCCGAAGGGCGGAGCTTCGGGCAGCAGGAGATACAGCACGGTCGCGGCGGCGGCCACGTCCAGAGCGGTGATGAGCAGTTGCAGGAACGTCAGGCGGCGCCCGGGCAAGCGCAAGGTGCGACGACCAATCTTGACCAGCAGGTTATCGGCGTAGGGTTGTTCCGGCAGGCGGCGACGGTACAGTCCGACGGCCAGCACGCTGAACAACAGCAGTACGCCGGCAGCGATGGCACCGAGCAAGATCTCTGAGAGCCCCAGGGCCGCAGAGGCCGCGGGCAGATTGCTGAGTGTCGCCAGTGCCGCCAGTGGCGGCAGGGCGCAACCGAGCGACAGGCTGGCAAACAGCGTCATGTGCGCAACCTCAGAAGCCCCCAGGCCATGACGCGCATATAAACGGTAGCGAACCGAGCCACCCGACAGCATCGACAGGCCGATGGCATTGCCAATGGCGAAAGCGCTGAAACCGCCCAGGGCCACGGTGCGCGCGGGCAGGCTCACACCGGCATAGCGACTGGCTGACCATTCATAGCCCAGCAATAGGATGAAGCCTGCCACGGTCGCGCCCAGTGCACCGAGCAATGCCGGTTTTGGAACCTCGAGAATCGAGTCGTGCAGAGCGTCCAGGTCAAGTTCGCTCAGCAGGTGACGACAGGCAATCAGCGCGATCGCGAACAACAGCAACGTGACCGCAAGACCTATGGGCTGACGGTATTTACTGACGCGATCAAGCAAGCGCAGTCGCTCGGCTTTGATCGGTTGTGTCGCTGTGACGGTGTCTTGTGAATCAGACGAGTTGGCGCGCATCAATCACCTCTTGGATTGTGCGCGACAGGATGGAGGTATCCAGCCAAGTTACCAATCCCTGTAGAAAAAAATAATTACAAATATTAACGCCTCGCACCGGGCGATGGTGCGAGCGCGATTTCACTCGTAGAGGGTTCAGTCTGCGATAGAGCATAGTCCGGACTCGGCGCATGGGTGATCCCCAATGGCTGGCGACACAGTGACAGATCATTGTTGCGAAAGGACTTTTTCAACAGATACAAAAAAGGCCACTCTTTCGAGTAGCCTTTTTTGATGTTTGGTTGCGGGAGCCGGATTTGAACCGACGACCTTCGGGTTATGAGCCCGACGAGCTACCAGACTGCTCCATCCCGCGTCTGTGTGGCGGCATTCTATAGAGTATCGGCGAGGGTTTTGATGTTTGGTTGCGGGAGCCGGATTTGAACCGACGACCTTCGGGTTATGAGCCCGACGAGCTACCAGACTGCTCCATCCCGCGTCTGTGTGGCGGCATTCTATAGAGTATCGGCGAGGTGTCAACCGTTAATCCCGGGAAGGGTCAAATAAACGTAGAAGAGCGGCAAACGGTCGCAGGTGCGGCTTAAGTTGCAGAATCGCAACGATTTCCCATTTGAATGCCTTGAGCATCAATAGAAGCTCTGCCGAATAAAAAACAGGCGCGCACAAAAAAGGCCACTCTTTCGAGCAGCCTTTTTTGATGTTTGGTTGCGGGAGCCGGATTTGAACCGACGACCTTCGGGTTATGAGCCCGACGAGCTACCAGACTGCTCCATCCCGCGTCTGTCCAGCCTTTTTTGATGTTTGGTTGCGGGAGCCGGATTTGAACCGACGACCTTCGGGTTATGAGCCCGACGAGCTACCAGACTGCTCCATCCCGCGTCTGTGTGGCGCATTCTATAGAGAATGGCCGGGGTGTCAACCCGTAGGATCGATAAAATCCGTTTTGCTTCAACTGCTTAGGTATTAAAGGAGACTCTGGATCGGGCTGCAGCCCAAGCCTGGCAAGGGTTCCGGCTCTATTGGTCGAGGCGTTTCGATTGAGAAAATAAATTCACCAAAGGTTTTTCCTACAGCTGCGTGAGAACATTCAGTACTACTGGTGCTATATACAGGTGTCGATGAGATACTGCCTGTCCTACACCGTGTGTCTCCCATTCTTCATCACGAACACCGCGTTGATATGACCCAGCGAAAAATCATCCACGTCGATTGTGACTGTTTCTACGCCGCCATCGAGATGCGTGATGACCCGCGCCTGGCCGGCAAGCCGCTGGCGGTGGGAGGCTCGGCGGATCGGCGTGGCGTGATCGCCACCTGCAATTACGAGGCGCGGGCCTACGGTGTGCGCTCGGCCATGTCTTCCGGGCATGCATTGAAGCTGTGTCCGGACCTGACCATCGTCAAGCCGCGTATGGACGCCTATAGAGAAGCATCGAAGGAAATTCATACGATTTTCCGCGATTACACCGAGATCATCGAGCCGCTTTCTCTGGATGAGGCTTACCTCGACGTATCGGACAGTGCTCATTTCGGCGGGAGTGCCACGCGAATCGCCCAGGATATCCGTCGTCGCGTTTCCAATCAGCTGCACATAACGGTGTCAGCAGGGGTGGCGCCGAACAAGTTTCTTGCCAAGATCGCCAGTGACTGGAAGAAACCCAATGGTTTGTTTGTCATCACGCCGGATCAGGTCGAAGACTTTGTCAGTGGATTACCGGTCAGCAAACTGCATGGGGTCGGCAAAGTCACCGCCGAGCGGTTGGGCAAGCTCGGCATCATCGATTGCTCACACTTGCGCGAGTGGGACAAGTTGGCGCTGGTGCGTGAATTCGGCAGCTTTGGTGAGCGACTCTGGAGCCTGGCGCGTGGGATCGATGATCGCCAGGTGCATAACGATAGCCGTCGGCAATCCATCAGTGTCGAAAATACCTACGATGTTGATCTGCCGGATTTGCGCAGTTGCCTGGACAAGCTGCCGGAGTTGTTGGAAACCCTCAAAACCCGAATGGCGCGAATCGACAGCAGCTATCGGCCGGGCAAGCCGTTCGTCAAAGTGAAGTTTCACGACTTCACGCAGACCACGCTGGAACAGGCCGGGGCAGGGCGGGATCTGGGGAGTTATCAGCTGTTATTGACCCAGGCGTTCAATCGCGGCGGTAAACCCGTGCGGTTGTTGGGAGTGGGGGTCAGGCTGGAGGACTTGCGGGGCGGGTTTGAGCAGATGGAGTTGTTTGAACGTTAGATTTTTCGGTGATTTTCAGGGCCTCATCGCGGGCAAGCCTTGCTCCTACAGGATTCGAGTCGATCAAAATATCGGCGACGACATAAATCCTGTAGGAGCAAGGCTTGCCCGCGATTCTTTCAGGCCTTAATTCGGCCCCGGATCCGCAACCAGCCGCCCGGCATCCTTGGTCAGCGACTTCAGAAATTCTGTCTGCAACTCTGGGTCGTTGCGCGTCAGTTCAATCAGGCTCTGTTCCAGCTCGCTGGCCTCTTCCTCCAGGCCCAATTCCGACAGGCGCTTGACCCGGTGTACCCACTGGCTTACTTCGTCGTCTTCGAGGTCGTCGTAAATCAACCCGTGGGCTTCGAGCAGCTTGCCACGCAAGGTATTGCTGAGGGCGAGGGACGAGTCGGTATGCACGTCGTCCTTGGCGTCCTCGACATTGATCTGCAGCTTGCTCAGATGATTGAGGTCATGTTCGGCGAACGGGCTGTCCAACAGGTTCAGACGCAATACGCCGTTTTTGTCGGTGCTCAGCTCGAAGGTTTCCTTGCCGGCCTTGACCTGCACTGGACGCTCGCTCCATGGCAGGCTCGAGTACTCCGTGCGCTTGTCGAGCTGGACCTCATCGATCCCGGCCAGGTTCTGTTGCGCACGACCATTGGATTGCGTGTTCATGAACGGGTTGAGTCCGGCAAAGCCGTAACTGAACCAGTCCTTGGTCACGCTATCCGGAAGGTTGCCCAGGGCAAACACATTGACCACGTTCGCACCGACGCCACCGACCACCGCTACAGCGCCCAGCGGGATCTCGTAGATTTCCCGCCAGGGTTGGTACGGCGTGTAGCGATCGTAATGGCGCGTGACCTCGAACTCGGTGACTTCGAAGGTCTTTTGCTCGTGGATTTTCACCCGGCGCTGCGGCAGCTCAAGCACCTTGGGCTCACCGACATCGATCTGCAGGCTGTGATCGAGCAATTTGCGCTCGACACGTTCCTCGTGCTCGCTGCGTTGTGACATGTGGTTGGCACAGCCGCTGACCAGCAGGGCGCCGCACAGGGCGGCACCACCGAGGCCTAAGGTGTTTCGCTTGAACATGACGTCTCTATCTGGTTTCAGCGGCGGATACGGGCCTGAAGGAAAGGCAGTACGTCGGCGACCGGCAGCGCTTGCGGCTCGGCCTCGGTACGGCTCTTGTATTCCAGGTTGCCTTCGGCGAGGCCGCGGTCGCTGACCACGATCCGGTGAGGAATGCCGATCAGCTCCATGTCTGCGAACTTGATGCCCGGGCTGGTTTTCTTGTCGCGGTCGTCCAGCAGCACTTCGAAGCCGGCGGCAGTCAGTTCTGCATACAGCTTGTCGGTGGCTTCGCGAACCAGGTCGGTTTCATAGCGCAACGGCACCAGGGCGATCTGGAAAGGCGCTAGCGCGTCGCTCCAGATGATGCCTTTGTCGTCGTTGTTCTGTTCGATGGCAGCCGCCACCACGCGTGAAACGCCAATGCCGTAGCAGCCCATTTCCAGGGTCACCGGCTTGCCGTTCTCGCCCAGTACTTCGCACTTCATCGCCTTGCTGTACTTGTTGCCCAGCTGGAAGATGTGCCCGACTTCGATGCCGCGCTTGATTTCCAGGGTGCCTTTGCCGTCAGGGCTTGGGTCGCCGGAAACCACGTTACGCAGGTCGGCAACGGTTGGAACCGGCAAGTCGCGCTCCCAGTTCACGCCGAAGTAGTGCTTGTCGTCGATGTTCGCACCGATGCCGAAATCGCTCATCAGTTCGACCGAACGGTCGATGATGATCGGCAGTGGCAGGTTCAACGGGCCGAGAGAACCGGCACCCGCGCCGATGGCGTCGCGCAGTTCGCTTTCCGAGGCCATGACCAGCGGGCTGGCGACGCCAGGTTGGTTGGCGGCCTTGATTTCGTTCAGCTCGTGATCGCCACGGATGATCAAGGCAATCAGCTTGCCTGGCTCTTCGGCGTGAACCACGAGGGTCTTGATGGTTTTCTCGATCGGCAGGTTGAAGCCTTCGACCAGTTGCGCAATGGTCTTGGCGTTCGGTGTGTCGACCAGACGCAGTTCTTCGGTCGGTGCGGCACGCGAAGTTTCGCGCGGCACGGCTTCGGCTTTCTCGATGTTCGCCGCGTAGTCGGAACCGTTGCTGAAAACGATGTCGTCTTCGCCGGACTCAGCCAGCACGTGGAACTCGTGGGAACCGGCGCCACCGATGGAGCCGTTGTCGGCTTCTACAGGGCGAAACTTCAGGCCCAGACGGGTAAACACGTTGCAGTACGCCTGGTGCATGCGGTCGTAGGTGACCTGCAGCGACGGCTGGTCAGCGTGGAACGAATAGGCGTCCTTCATGATGAATTCACGGCCGCGCATCAAACCGAAGCGTGGGCGGATTTCGTCACGGAATTTGGTCTGGATCTGGTACAGGTTGATCGGCAGCTGCTTGTAGCTGCTCAACTCGTTGCGCATCAGATCGGTGATCACTTCTTCGTGGGTCGGGCCGGCGCAGAAATCGCGACCGTGGCGATCCTTGAAGCGCAGCAATTCAGGGCCGTACTCTTCCCAGCGACCGGATTCCTGCCACAGTTCAGCCGGTTGCGTGCTCGGCATCAACACTTCGAGCGAGCCGGCGGCGTTCATTTCTTCACGAACGACGGCTTCGACCTTGCGCATCACTCGCAAGCCCATCGGCAGCCAGGTGTACAGGCCCGAGGCAAGTTTGCGGATCATGCCGGCGCGCAGCATCAGCTGGTGGCTGATCACGACCGCGTCGGAAGGCGTTTCTTTCTGTGTGGCGAGCAAAAATTGACTGGTGCGCATGGTTGGCCGTTATCGATTGCTGATGACGAGAAATGACGGAGCATTGTACGGGCGAGATCCGCTGTCGTACAGGCGTGCGGTCGGCGGTGTGGCGGGAGGGCGGGAATCGCTGCGCCCTCCAGGTTGTTTCCTGCAGATTCTTCCTACGATTCTTCCGCTACCTGCGTCGGTACGGGTTCCGGTGTGGGGGTCGGACCCTCGCGGCGACTTTCCTGGAACCAGTGCAAGGCGATCAGCAGCAGCGTCGGAACACCCAGCAGGGCAGTGATCAGGAAGAAATTGTGGTAGCCGAATTTTTCCACCATGACCCCGGAGTAACCGCCGATCAGGCGCGGCAGCAAGAGCATGATCGAGCTGAGCAGGGCGTATTGGGTGGCGGAGAATTTGAGGTTGGTCAGGCTCGACAGATAGGCCACGAATGCCGAGGTCGCAAGGCCGGAACTGAAGTTGTCCAGTGAAATGGTCAATACCAGCATGTTCAGGTTGGCACCCATGTCGGCGAGCATCAGGAACAGGATGTTGGTCCCAGCGGAGGCCACGCCGCCGATGAACAGGATCGGCAGGATGCCGAAACGCACGATCAGCAGGCCACCCATGCCGGCACCCACCAGGGTCATGATCAGGCCAAAGATCTTGCTGACGCTGGCGATCTGGTCTTTGGTGAAACCCTGGTCGATATAGAACACGTTGGCCATCACGCCCATGACCGTGTCGGACATCCGGTAAGTGGCGATCAGGCCAAGCAGCAGCAGCGCTTGCCAGCGATAGCGAAGAATGAAGTCGTTGACCGGAGTCAGCACCGGCGCCAGCCCGCGACGGCCCATGGCTGACAGGCACAGGGCGGTGAGCGTGGTGTAGAGGATTGCCCGCAGGAAGGCGCGGTCCTGGAGCAGCAGGTCAAGCGGGCTCACACCTTCGAACAGCACGCTGGCGAAGTCGGTGTTGTAGAGCTGGGTGAACATGGCCGGCACGGAAACCAGCAGTACGATCAGAACGAACACCGAGGCCAATTGATGCACGAAACTGTAGCGTCCGGCCTGCAATTGCGTGCGCAGCGGCACGGGCGGTTCGCGCATGAACAACGAGGTCAGCAGCGCCGGAACCATCAAGGCGCCGAACAGCAGGTACGTGCCGGCCCAGGCGGAGTGCTTGTAGTTGAAGCCGGTGGAGCCGAAACCTTCGGCGAAGAACAGCGCGCCGGCCGTGGCCAGCAGCGCCGCGATTCGATAACCGGACATGTAGCTGGCGGCCAGGGCAGCCTGGCGATTGTCTTCGGCGATTTCCAGGCGATAGGCGTCAACCGCAATATCCTGCGTCGCCGAGGCGAACGCGACCACTACAGCGATGGCGATCAGCCAGGACAAATGTTTTTGCGGGTCGCAAAAGCCCATGCCGACCAGGCCGAGGATCACCAGTGCCTGGGAAAGCACCAGCCAGGAACGTCGACGACCGAGCTTGCCGAGCAAGGGCAGGCGCCATTGGTCGAGCAAGGGCGACCAGACCCATTTGAAGGCGTAGGCCAGGCCGATCAGGCTGGCGTAGCCGATGGTCTCGCGCGCCACGCCGGCTTCACGCAGCCAGACGGAAAGCGTCGAGAACACCAGCATGTAGGGCAGGCCGGCGGCGAAACCCAGCAATAGCAGTACAAGCGTCGAGGGGCTGGCATAGGCAGCGAGCGCGGCGCGCCAGGTTTTACGGGGCATGGGCTGGAGTCTGCCTCAAGAAATACGGAAACAAAGCGCGCACTCTAACCGCTGTGCTCTACCGGGCGCCACCCATGGCGCTGAATATCAACACGATTATTCAGGATACTGATGCCCTCCATGCGCAATCGCGCGCGTTGTTCATCCCCCGACGGGCTGCCAACGGGGAGGCTGATGCGCCCTCCGGCGCCAAGTACGCGGTGCCAGGGTAGCTTGCTGTCTGCGGGCAGTTGGCTCAGGGTCCGTCCGACCCAGCGCGCGGCCCGGCCCAAACCGGCCAACTCCGCCAACTGACCGTAGCTCACCACTTTGCCTTCGGGCACTTGGGCCAGGGTCAGATAGAGCGCCGTGCGTCGGATTTGCGCTGCGCTTTCGGGTTCAGCTTCTGTTTCGGTCACGTGCGCAGTCCCTGAAAAAAATTACAGTACCGTCCGTAGAGTAAATCCTCGATCGCCAATTGAGAAATGAACTCAATAGAAATAGTCGGGTCAGTCCTTGCTAGGGCCTTATTCCTGCGGATAATGCCGACTTTTTTTCGCGAACCTGAGCCTGTATTTGCTTATGTTGTCCAGAACCCTGCTGTGCCTCGCTGTCGTCAGTGCCTCCACTCCTTTGCTCGCGGATACCGTCTGGTTGAAGAACGGTGACAAGTTGAGCGGCAAGATCATCCTGTTCGATGGCGGCAAGCTGCTGGTTCAGACCGAGTATGCCGGTGCCGTGCCGATCGACTGGAACAAGGTGAAAACCCTGGAGAGCGATCAACATCTGCTGGTCAAGCAGGATGCCTACACCGGGGAGGTGGCCAAGTCGTTGCACGCGGCGGAGGATGGCAAGGTAACTCTGGCCAACGGTGATGCGCCCAAGACGGTGGAGTTGGCGAGCATTCAGCAGATGCTCAAGCCCAAGCCTGTCGTCGAGGATCTGGTCTGGAAAGGCAACATTGATGCAGCTCTGGATTACCAGCGCGCCGACAAGGACACCGACGATTACGATGTCGACTTCAAGACATCCGCGCGTCATGGTCGCTGGCGCCACATTGCGGAAGGCGAGTACAACCGCGAGTTCCAGGACGATGTGGTGACTACGGACAACTGGCGGGCCGAGTACTCCCTCGACCGCTTCCTGACCGAAAAGTGGTTCTGGCAGGGTCGACTGGTCTATAAGCGGGACAAGGTTGAAGACCTGTCCCGTCAACGCACGGTCGGTACCGGTCCGGGTTACCAGTTCTGGGATAACGAGCTGGGGGCGTTCTCCCTCGGCTCGCTGATCAACCGCACGGATTATCAATTTGCCGACGGTAGTAAGGACAACTTTTATTCCGTGGCGATGAAGTGGGATTACAACCGCTACCTGATCGGCAAGAAAGTCGAGTTCTTCACCAATGGCGAGGTGGGCAAGCCACTGTCCGGCGTGGCCGAGTATGCGCTGGATGCCGAGATGGGCTTGCGCTACAAGGTGACCGACTGGGCTTCGCTCAATCTCAAGGCTGAACGCGACATCGTCGATGGTACGCAAGAAGCCGACCTGGACAAGACCCGGTACACCGCAGGATTTGGTGTGACCTGGTAAACCCGTTTCCACATCTATAACCCATTGCGGGCAAGCCTCGTTTCTACAGAGTCATTGGATATCTGCAGGAGCGAGGCTTGCCCGCGATGGCGTCAGCGCAATCAAAAGCTCTTGGCCGACAAAACACTCGCCCACAAAAAAGCCCCGCTTTTGAGGGCGGGGCCTTTTACTAAAGCAAGTACAAGTTAGATAACTTGAACTTCTTCAGCTTGCATGCCTTTCTGACCGCGGGTAGCGATGAAAGAAACCTGTTGGCCTTCTTTCAGGCTTTTGAAGCCGTCGGATTGGATAGCTTTGAAGTGAACGAACAGGTCGTCACCGGATTGTGGAGTGATGAAGCCGAAGCCTTTTTCATCGTTGAACCACTTAACGGTACCGGTTTGGCGATTAGACATGGTGTAACTCCTTGAACAAAGATAACTGCGACTCAGGAAGAACCCTGGCCGAGACTGAGTGCAAAGAGCAGGAAAAATTCTTGTAGATGGTTGGATCGAAATTCAACATATCGTGTAGAGATTCTCAGTGACACAAGCAGCACAGTGGCGCCACCTTAACCCTTTTTCCGAGACGTGCCAATGCTTCTTGCGAAGGTTTCTCGGTTTTCGTGATCGACGGTGCATCGTATTGCTTCGAAGGTCCGTAATTTCGGCAGGATCATCGAGAATTGCGCCCAGTGCTTTGAACCCGGCGGCGCGCCCCGGTAAGATGCCGGACAGATTTTTTCCACCTCGCTATTCAGGACACCGCCATGAGCATCAAATCGGACAAGTGGATTCGCCGCATGGCGCAAGAGCACGGCATGATCGAGCCGTTCGTAGAGCGCCAGATGCGTGGCAGCGACGATAGCCGTGTGATCTCCTACGGCGTGTCCAGCTACGGCTACGATGTGCGTTGCACCAATCATTTCAAGGTGTTCACCAACATCAACTCCGCCATCGTCGACCCGAAAAACTTCGATGCCGGCAGCTTCGTCGATATCCACAGCGACGTGTGCATCATCCCGCCGAACTCCTTTGCCCTGGCCAGCACCGTCGAGTACTTCCGCATCCCGCGCAATGTATTGACCATCTGCCTGGGTAAAAGCACCTACGCGCGTTGCGGCATCATCGTCAACGTCACGCCGCTGGAGCCGGAGTGGGAAGGCCACGTGACCCTGGAGTTTTCCAACACCACCAATCTGCCGGCGAAAATCTACGCCAACGAGGGCGTGGCGCAGATGCTGTTCCTCGAATCCGACGAAGAGTGCGAAGTGTCCTACAAGGACCGTGGCGGCAAGTATCAGGGCCAGCGTGGCGTGACCCTGCCACGAACCTGAGTCAACCGTCCGACAAACCGTGGGAATTCCTGAGCGAGCGTACACTCTATGGAGTGTACTTCCGATCCGCGCAAGGCAGATCGGGCCATCGCTCAGGAGTGCTTTATGAAGATCGACCCGCAAATAAGTGCCGAACTGGCAAGGCTCGAGCCCAATCAGGTTGGCGTTTTAGCCTGGTCCTTGCTGGCACACCCGACGATCAGCATGGCAGGGGGCATTCCCGGCCAGCCTGATCCTGATACCCCCAACGAACAACCTACCGAGCCAGGTGAGCCGACTCTTCCGGACGAACCGCCTCCCGCGCCTGTGGCCTGATCAACACCGGACCGTTGTCTGTAGGAGCGAGCCTGCTCGCGATGAACCCGAGAACGCCGCGCAGTGTCAGTTGTCACGCGTCATCGTTGACGTCCATCGCGACGGTGCGACGATTCGACAGGCTCGCTCCTACAGGGTCACCGGCCAGATTTCGTTGTCGCCGATTACAAAAATCCTGCAATTGTCGTCCCGTTCAACCTGATATCCCCCGGTGAACGCGCCGAAGGCCGGTAACAGGCTGACCGTCTCGCCAATCCTGAAACACGCCAGGCGCAAACGCTGCCGGCCTCGACCGTTGAGTCGAAACACCGGGTGCACGTGCCCGGCCAGCACATGCCGCCCAGGATACGGGTTCGGCTCGTGCTGCAAAGCGAAAGGCCCCAGTAACATGGGTTCAGGCACCACCCCAATGTTCAGTGTGGCGGGTGGGTCGCCGGCACGTTTATCGTGGTTGCCGCGGATCAGCGTCATGGGCAAGTCACGATGCCGCGCTCGCCACTGGGCCAACGCCTGGAGCGTAGCTGTCGCGTGAGAGCCGGGGCCGTGGAGAAAGTCACCGAGAAAAATCAATTGCCGGCAGGGAAGTGCCTTCAACAGGGCATCGAGCACGGCAATGTTCTGCTGGGTCGTTCCCTGCGGTACAGGTTGACCCAGGCTTCGATAGGCCGCGGCCTTGCCAAAATGCACATCGGCCACCAACAGTGCTTGTTGAGCCGGCCAATAGACGGCTTTTTCCGGCAGCAGCCAGAGCTCTTCTCCACAAAGGCTTATCGGATAGGGCGCACTCATCAGGTTTTCCCGGTGTCGGCGGTTGTTTCCAGATCGCTGACCATGCGTCGGATGCGGTCGGCAAGTTTTTCCGAGCTCATGCTTTCGCGCATCCGTTCCACCAGCAGTGGAAAGCCAAGGGGCGTTGGTTGCTTGATCTGATGCAGGTCCAATGTCATCCGGTTGATTCGCTCCAGTGTTTGTTCCAGGCGACGAATATCCAACTCTTCCCGCAACACTTCTTCCCCGGCCTGAGCCAGCAATAAATTGCCCGCGTCGTATTGTTTGAACACTTCGAAGAACAGGCCGCTGGACGCCTGAACCTGCCGCGTGCTTTTCGGCGCGCCGGGGTAGCCGGCGAACACCAGCCCGGCAATTCGAGCGATTTCGCGGAAACGGCGCAGGGCCAGTTCACCGGCATTAAGACTGGCCAGTACGTCCTGCAACAGATTCTCGGCGCTGAACAGGGCGGCATCGAGTTGCCGCGACCAATCGACGGGCGTGGCGCTGAGCAGTTCCAGGCCGTAATCATTGACTGCGATCGAGAAGGTCAGCGGCTGGCGTTGACTGGCCCGCCACGCCAACAGGCTGGCCAGCCCCAGATGCACCTGGCGACCGGCAAAGGGAAAAAGAAAAAGGTGCCAGCCCTCGCGAGACTTCAGGGCTTCGGCCAGCAGACTGTTTTCGGTCGGTAATCCCGACCACCGTTGTTGCACTTGCAGTAAGGGGCGCATCGCCTGCATTTGCGGGCCGACATAATGACCCTTCGCCGCGGCACTGAATCGGGCGACCACCGCTTTTGCCAGTTCATTGGATAGGGGCATGCGTCCGCCATTCCAGCGCGGGACCGCGGCTTTTTTCACCGTGCTGCGTTTGACGTACGCGGTCATGTTTTCTACCCGCACCAGTTCCAGCAAGCGCCCGGCGAACAGAAAACCATCACCGGGTTTGAGGCGCGCAATAAAGCCCTCCTCGACACTGCCCAACTGTTTGCCACCGCCGCCCTTGCTCCAGAATTTCAACTGAATGCTCGCATCGCTGACGATGGTACCGATGCTCATGCGATGCCTGCGGGCCAGCCGTGCATCCGGCACGCGCCACACACCGTGTTCATCGGGCTCGACCCGGCGGTAATCCGGATAGGCTGTCAGGGAGAGTCCGCCATGACGCACGAACGCCAGCGCCCATGCCCATTCGGCCGGGTTCAGGTCACGATATGCCCAGGCTCCGCGGACTTCTTCGTACAACTCATCGGGGAGAAAACCGCCGCCCAGAGCGATGCTGACCAAGTGCTGCACCAATACATCCAGTGGCTTGACCGGGGATAGCCGCGGTTCGATGCAGCGTGCCGCGACAGCATCCTGCGCCGCGGCGGCCTCGATCAATTCAAGGCTGTGGGTTGGCACCAGCGTGACCCGTGATTCACGTCCCGGTGCATGGCCGGAGCGCCCGGCACGCTGCATGAGCCGCGCCACACCTTTGGCGGAGCCGATTTGCAGAACCCGCTCCACCGGCAGGAAATCCACACCAAGATCGAGGCTGGAGGTGCAGACCACCGCTTTGAGTTGGCCATCCTTGAGCGCGCGTTCGACCCAGTCTCGGGTGTCGCGGGACAACGAGCTGTGGTGCAGCGCGATCAATCCGGCCCAGTCCGGCCGGGCGTCGAGGAGGGCCTGGTACCAGATCTCCGACTGGGCACGGGTGTTGGTAAACACCAGGCTGCTGGCGCTGGATTCGAGTTCGCCCACCACCTGCGGCAGCATCTTCAACCCGATGTGCCCGGCCCAGGGAAAACGCTCGATCGCCGGGGGCAGCAGCGTGTCGACCCGCAGCACTTTGCGGGTTTGCCCTTGCACACTGATGCCGCCTCCGTTGGGGATCAGCACCTGCTCGGCGTGAGACTGATTACCCAGCGTCGCGGAAACGCCCCAGACGATCAGTTCGGGGCGCCAGCGACGCAAACGGGCCAAGGCCAATTGCAGTTGCACGCCGCGCTTGTTGCCAAGCAATTCGTGCCATTCATCGACCACCACCATGCGCAAGGTCGAAAGTGCTGTTTGCGCGTCGGCACGGGCAAGCATCAGGGTCAGGCTTTCTGGTGTGGTGATCAGCGTGCTCGGCAGGCGCCGGCTCTGGCGCGCTCGTTCACTGCTGCTGGTGTCGCCGGTGCGCAGGCCGACGCTCCACGGAATCTGCAAAGCCTGCAGCGGCGCTTCAAGTGCGCGGGCGGTGTCGGCGGCCAGGGCGCGCATGGGGGTTATCCACAGCACCGTGAGGGGCTCGGCCACGGGTTTACGTTTGCGAGTTGTTTCAACCGCAGGTGAAGAGCGGGCGAAGCGATTGAGCGCGCCGAACCAGACCGCGTAGGTTTTACCGGCGCCGGTGCTGGCGTGCAGCAATCCGCTGTGTCCCTGTTTTACCGCTGACCACACTTCCTTTTGAAAGGCGAACGGCTTCCAGCCGCGAGCGGTGAACCATTGCTTTGCAAAGTTGGAGGAGGTTCCCATGCCGGCGGTTTGCGCTCTGAAAGTGTTCCTTCAGTGACCACGACGCAACACAACAAGTTTTATTGCGATGTCTGCTGTAGGAGCAAAGCTTGCTCGCGATAGCGGTGCTTCAGGCGAGGATAATATCGACTGAAATACCGCTATCGCGAGCAAGCTTTGCTCCTACATGGGGCTGGTTTTACTTGAGGTTACCGCTGAGGAATTGCTTGAGGCGTTCGCTTTTCGGATTGCCCAGCACGTCTTCCGGCGCGCCTTCTTCCTCTACCAGGCCCTGATGCAGGAACAGCACCTGGCTCGACACTTTACGGGCGAAGCTCATTTCGTGGGTGACCATGATCATGGTCCGGCCTTCTTCGGCCAGGCCCTGGATCACCTTGAGCACTTCACCCACCAGCTCCGGGTCCAGTGCTGACGTCGGTTCGTCAAACAGCATGACCTCCGGCTCCATGGCCAACGCTCGGGCAATCGCCACCCGTTGCTGCTGGCCGCCGGAAAGAAATGCCGGGTATTGGTCCGCCACCCGCGCCGGCAAGCCGACTTTGTCCAGGTAGCGACGGGCACGGTCTTCGGCTTCCTGCTTGCTGCAACCCAACACCCGGCGCGGGGCCATGGTGATGTTTTCCAGCACGGTCATGTGGCTCCACAGGTTGAAGTGTTGGAACACCATGGCCAGGCGGGTGCGGATCCGTTGCAGTTCGTCGGGATCGGCGACGTGCATGCCGTGGCGATCCTTGACCATGCGGATCGCCTGGCCGTCCAGGCTCATGGCGCCGTCATTGGGTTGTTCGAGAAAGTTGATGCAGCGCAAAAAGGTACTTTTGCCCGAGCCGCTGGCGCCGATCAGGCTGATGACGTCGCCGGTGTTGGCCTTGAGCGAAACGCCTTTGAGCACCTCGTGATCGCCATAGCTCTTGTGCAGGCCTTCGATGGTCAGTTTGTACATGGAACAAGCATCCTCAAGGCGAAAGTAGGTAGCCGCTGCGATAGGCTTCGGTGCCCGCGACATGGGCGATGACCATGCCGGCAGTGGCCATGCGGCGCAGCGAGCGCGCATACATCAGGCCGGCGGCAGTGCAATGGACCGCAGTGACGCGATCGGTGATCGGGTCGATGATTTCGGCGATCAGTTGCCCGGCTTCCAGGTACTCACCTGGCAATGCAGTGAACACCAGCAAACCGCCGACGGGGGTCGCCACCGGTTCGACGCCGGCCAGGGGCGTAGCCGGGTAGGGCAGGTCGGGCAATGGCGCCGGTTCGCCGGCAATTGCACCGAAGTGAATCAGGTAATCGATCAGTGCCTGGCTGTCGAGGCTGGCCAGCGGGTGATTGACGTCGCCCTGGCCGCGCAATTCGACCGTGACCGAAAAGCTGCCCGGCGCAATGTCGAACTGTTCGCCGAAGCGTTCTTTCAACTGCCACCAGAGTAGGGTGAAGCATTCATCGAACGACTGCCCGCCGGAATCAGTGGCCAGCAAACTGGCTTCGGAACCGATGTAGCGCGCCAGCGGCTCGACCTGCGGCCAGGCTTCGGGCGTGGTGTACAAGTGCGCGACGGCTTCGAAATCGCAATGCAGGTCCAGCACCATGTCGGCGTCGCAGGCCAGCCTTTGCAGGGTCAGGCGTTGGGATTGCAACTGGGTGCCGGCGGTCTGCCGGGCCAGCGCATTGCGCAGGCTGCTGCGGATCAGTTCGCGATTACGCTGGGGGTCGTCACCGAGCTGGCCTTCGATCTCATTGCCGACTTCCTCGCTCAAATCGACGAACCAGCGGTTGAAGTTCTGTCCGCTTTCCAGCTCGTATCGACCCAGCGGCACATCCATCAGCACTTGTTCCAGGCCAACCGGATTGGCTACCGGAACCAGAACGATTTCACTGCGCAGCCGCCCGGCCGCTTCGAGCTCCGTCAGGCGTTGCTTGAGATGCCAGGCGACCAGCATGCCGGGCATTTCATCGGCGTGCAGGGATGACTGGATGTAGATCTTGCCTTTGGCCGGCTGAGGGCCGAAGTGAAAGCTGTGGATCTGTCGTGCTGTCCCCGGCAGCGGGGCCAGCAAGTCATGTATCTGGTGGCGCATTTGTCTTATTCCAGGAAACTTGGGCCCTAGTGAGTCGGCCCGAGGAAGGCCAGCCATCGGCGTTCGGCGAGACGGAACAGGCCAACCAGCGCAAAGGTGACGGTCAGGTAAATCAGCGCGGCGATGCCGAACGACTGGAAGGTCAGGAAGGTCGCCGAGTTGGCGTCCCGCGCGACTTTCAGGATGTCCGGGATGGTTGCGGTGAAGGCCACGGTGGTCGAGTGCAGCATCAGGATCACTTCGTTGCTGTAGTAGGGCAACGAGCGGCGCAGAGCCGAAGGCATGATCACGTAGGCATACAGCTTCCACCCTGTCAGGCCATAGGCCTTGGCGGCTTCGACTTCACCGTGGGCCATGCTGCGGATGGCCCCGGCGAAAATTTCCGTGGTATAGGCGCAGGTGTTCAGGGCGAACGCCAGGATGGTGCAGTTCATCGCATCGCGGAAGAAGCTGTCGAGCACCGGTTGCGCCCGCACGGCGGCGAGGCTGTAAATGCCGGTGTAGCAGATCAGCAACTGGATATAGAGCGGCGTACCGCGGAACAGGTAGGTGTAGAACTGCACCGGCCAGCGAATGTAGAAGTGCGGTGAAACCCGGGCGATGGACAGCGGAATCGAGACGATGAAACCGATGAAAATCGACGCGCTGAGCAGCCACAGGGTCATGGCCAGGCCGGTGATGTTCTGGCCGTCGGTGTAGAGGAAAGCCCTCCAGTATTCCTGCAGGAGTTCGATCATCGTACGGCCTCCCGGGTCCCGGCGGCGTAGCGGCGTTCGAGCCAGCGCAGAATGATGTTGGAGGCACTGGTGATCAACAGATAGATCAGCGCAGCGAGCACCAGGAAGTAGAACAGTTGATAGCTGCTTTTACCCGCGTCCTGGGCTGCCTTGACCAGGTCGGCAAGGCCGATGATCGACACCAGCGCGGTGGCCTTGAGCATCACCATCCAGTTGTTGCCGATACCCGGCAGGGCAAAGCGCATCATTTGCGGGAACACCACGATACGAAAGCGCTGACCGCGCTTGAGACCATAGGCGGTGGCCGCTTCGACCTGGCCGCGCGGCACGGCAAGGATGGCGCCGCGGAACGTTTCGGTGAAATACGCGCCGTAAATGAAGCCCAGGGTCAGTACCCCGGCGCTGAAAGGGTTGATCTCGATGTATTCCCATTCCATGTAGTCGGTAAGCGACGTCAGCCAGGTTTGCAGGCTGTAGAAGATCAGCAGCATCAGCACCAGGTCCGGCACCCCGCGAATCAACGTGGTGTAGCACTGGGCAACCAGGCGCAGCAGTTTGACTTTGGACAGTTTGGCGCTGGCGCCGAGCAGGCCGAGCAACACGGCCACCAGCAGCGACATCGCCGATAATTTGATAGTCATCCAGGTGCCTTCCATCAGCAAAGGACCGAAGCCCTTGAGGCTGAAGGCGGAGAGCCCCAGATTTTGCAGGAGGTTTTCGAACATAAATCAGCAACCTGATCGGATGAAAAAAGCGCCCATCGCGAGATGGGCGCCGGGCATTACTTGCCGCTGTACAGATTCAGATCGCCAAAGTGTTTCTTCTGAATGGTGGCGTAGGTGCCATCATCGTGTAACGCTTTGATACCTTTGTCCAAAAGTGCTTTCAGCTCGGTGTTACCTTTCTTAATACCGATAGCCGTTTTAGCAGGCAGCAGTTCGCTGTCGACTGGCTTGCTGACTTCGTAGCCCTCGCCTTTTGGCGACTTCAGGAAGCCCAGTTCGGCTTGCAGCATGTCCTGGATCGCGGCGTCGAGACGGCCGGAAGTCAGGTCGGAATACACCTGGTCCTGGTTCTGATAGGCCTGGGTTTTTACCCCAGCCTTGTCCAGAACGGCTTTGGCGTAGGCTTCCTGGATGGTGCCTTGCTCGTAGCCGACGGTCTTGCCCTTGAGCGAAGCGACGTCTTCGGTCAGGCCAGAGCCTTTCTTGAACACGTAGGCGGTTGGACCGGAAAACAGCTCGCTGGAGAAGTCGATGACTTTTTCACGGGCCGGGGTGACGGTCATCGAAGAGATCACACCGTCGAATTTATTGGCCTTGAGGCCAGGAATCATCCCGTCGAAATCGCTTTCGACCCATTTGCACTTGACCTTCAGCTCGGCGCAGATTGCGTTGCCCAGATCGATGTCGAAGCCCACCAGGTTGCCGTCAGCCGCTTTCGACTCGAACGGTGCGTAGGAAGGGTCAACACCAAAACGCAGTTCCTTGTATTCCTTTGCCATGGCGGAGCCAGCGGCCATGCACAACGCCAGTGCAGAGAGGGTCAGCAATGCTTTTTTCATTATTTATTCCCTAAAACCAATATGAGCGCTTGTGGCGCAGAATTATTGTTACTGGTAAGCGTAAGACCTAATGAAAGTAGCAATTTCCGAACCAGAGTGCCGAACAAGCGTTTAACAGGCATTCAGGAAATCGCCGGGATGGGATTAGTGCACGAAAACGGGCGGCGTGGAAGACCCGCACTCTTTTGGTTCTTCGGCAGGCGAATTACTGGAGCAAATCCTGCAGTGTTCCCAAGTGATCCGCCTCATCGACGGACTTGTCCTGACGCCAGCGCAGCATCCGCGGAAACCGCACGGCGATCCCGCTTTTGTGCCGCTTGGACAGCGCAATCCCTTCGAAGCCCAGCTCAAACACCAGGCTCGGTTTGACGCTGATCACCGGGCCGAATTTTTCCACGGTGGTTTTACGCACGATGTTGTCGACCTGGCGCATTTCTGCATCGGTCAGCCCTGAGTAGGCCTTGGCAAAGGGCACCAACGTGCGCTCGCTGGCGTCGGGTGGGCCGTCCCAGACCGCGAAGGTGTAGTCGCTGAAAAGACTCGCCCGGCGGCCATGACCGCGTTGCGCATATATCAGCACGGCGTCGACACTGAACGGGTCTACCTTCCATTTCCACCAGACGCCCACATCCTTGGTTCGGCCCACGCCGTAGAGCGCGTCTTGAGCCTTGAGCATCATCCCTTCGACGCCGAGCCGGCGAGAATCTTCGCGCTGGCGGGCGAGGTCGAACCAGTCTTCGCCGGTCAACAGTGGCGACGCCAGCAGCGCCGGATGATTGCAACGGGCAATGACTTGCTCCAGTTGCGCCCGCCGCTGCGCCTGCGGTTGATTGCGCCAGTCTTCGCCGGCCCATTCCAGCAAGTCGTACGCGAGGATGACCACTGGAATGTCGCCAAGCATTTTCTTGCTCAGGGTTTTGCGCCCGATGCGCTGTTGCAGCAGGGCGAAAGGTTGCACGGCGGGGGCGGTCGGCGATTGCGGGTCGAAGGCGTCGGCGGTGTCGGGTTGATCAGCTTTCCAGACCACGATTTCACCGTCGATCACCGTGCCGTCGGGCAAGACGTGGTTCAGGTTGGCCAGCTCGGGAAACCGCTCGGTCACCAACTCTTCACCCCGTGACCAGACCCACAACTTTGCGTCGCGCTTGACCACTTGGGCGCGGATGCCATCCCACTTCCATTCCACTTGCCATTGGCTGGCAGGGCCGAGCAATGCGTCGAATTGTTCGACTGGTTGGGACAGTGCGTGGGCGAGAAAAAACGGATAGGGCTGGCCGCCTCGCTGGGCATGTTCATCGGCCGATTCGGCGGCGATCAGTTTCAGGTAACTGGCGGCGCTCGGGCGATTGGACAGGTCGGTATAGCCCACCAGGCGTTGCGCCACGCGTTTGCTGTCGAGATGGGCCATGGCGGCGAGCGCCCGGGTGACCAACAGTTTGGAGACGCCAACACGAAAGCTGCCGGTGATGAGCTTGATACAGAGCATCAAGCTGGTGCGGTCCAGTTGCGACCAGAGTTCGGGCAGTTGCCGGGCGAGCACCTCGGGGGATTCGCCGCGCAAAGGCAGCAGCTTTTTTTCGACCCACACGGCCAGGCCATCGCTGGACACGTGAGGAGTCTCAGGCAGGATCAGCGAGATGGTTTCGGCCAGATCGCCCACGGCCTGATAACTCTCTTCGAACAACCACGTCGACAGGCCCGATTGCTCAATCGCCAGATCATGCAGAAGCCGCGCCGGCACCAATTGCCGGGGCCGTCCTCCGGACAGGAAATACACCGCCCATGCAGCATCTTCAGGGGCGGCCTGGGCAAAGTAGCGTTGCATCGCCAACAGTTTGGCATTGCTTGAAGTCGTCGCATCGAGCTCGGCATACAACTGGGCAAACGCTCTCATGACGTCGCCTCGGTGGGCTCGTGCTCGACGGCTACAGGTTCTTCTTCATCGTCACCGTATTCGGTATCGAAAGCCTGGGCGTCGAGGCCTTGCTCGCGCAGGTGACGCACCAGCACGGCGACCGAACCGTGGGTGACCATCACCCGTTGCGCATCACTCTGTTCGATGGCCCAGAGCAGGCCAGGCCAGTCCGCGTGATCGGAGAGCACGAAGCCGCGATCCACACCGCGGCGCCGGCGAGTACCGCGCAGGCGCATCCAGCCGCTGGCGAAGCCATCGCTGAAGTCGCCGAAGCGGCGCATCCAGGTGCTGCCACCGGCGGAGGGAGGGGCAATGACCAGGGCTTTGCGCATCAGCGGGTCGTTTTTTTGCACATCGCCGGCATAGATCGTCGCAGGCAGGTGAACACCCGCTTCGCGGTAAACCCGGTTCAGCGGTTCGACCGCGCCATGGACAAGGATCGGGCCGAGTCCGGCATCGATGCCGTGGAGAATGCGTTGGGCTTTGCCGAACGAATAGCACAGCAGCACGCTGGTTTTGTCCTGTGCCGCGTTGGCCTGCCACCATTGATTGATTTCTGCGAAGACCTGCGCCTGGGGTTGCCAGCGATAAATTGGCAGGCCGAAGGTCGATTCGGTGATAAAGGTATGGCAGCGCACCGGTTCGAACGGGGCACAAGTGCCGTCGGGCTCGATTTTGTAATCGCCGGAAGCGACCCAGACTTCGCCGCGGTATTGCAGGCGAACCTGCGCCGATCCCAGAACATGCCCAGCCGGATGAAAACTCAGGGTGACGCCGTGATGCAACAAGCGCTCGCCGTAGGCCAGCGTCTGCAGGTTGATGTCTTGCCCCAGCCGCGCTCGCAGAATGCCTTCACCCGGCGCCGCTGCCAGGTAATGCTGGTTGCCGGTGCGCGCATGGTCGCCATGGGCGTGGGTAATGACTGATCGCTCGACCGGTCGCCAGGGATCGATATAGAAATCGCCAGCGGGGCAGTACAAGCCTTCGGGACGCGCGATAACAAGATCCACGATGCTACCCAAGTGGGGGGACTTGTTAGCTATGAGGCTGGCGCGCGGCGAGAAGTTCTATCGGGGTTTGATGGGCGCGCTTTACACGAGGTACAGCTCATTCCTTGTAGGAGCACAGCTTGCTCGCGATAGCGGAATGTCAGTCACCGATAATGTTGAATGTGCCGGCGTCATCGCGGGCAAGCCATGCTCCTACAGGCTTTGAAGTGGCCGCGGTTCAAGTATTTGGCACAAATCCCCTGTAGGCGCCAGCCTGCTGGCGATGAATCCAAGAACGCCGCGGGGCATCAGGTGCCCCGCGTTATCATTGACATCCATCGCGACGGTGCGACGATTCGACAGGCTCGCTCCTACAGGGGGGGCGTTACTTGCCCGGTGTCAGGGTCAAGCGCTTGCTGCCATAAACCCTGTCATAGTTCTGCGACTGCATCGGCAGGGTCTGATACTGCCCTTTGAGCCACGGATCGATGCTGTTGAGGTAGTTCGGGCTGGCCGGGTTGCCGGATTGGCCGCTGGCGATCTGGCCCATCAACGGTTCGGCCTGGCCGAAATCGACGATAAAGCGCATGGCCGGTGCCAGCGTGGTGTTGAAGTCCTGGCCCCAGGCGAAAGCGGCGGTGTTGAGCGTGGTGTGATCGCCACCGGCCGGCACGGGGCCGCGCACGGTCTGGCCACTGACGTTCTTCCATTCGTAGCGGTGCAGCTTGCCCCACTGCCAGGCTTTGTGATCGCCGCCCAACTGACTGTCGCCGGCCGTGATTGCCGCGGCGAGACTGCGGGCGAGAATCGCGGGTTTATCTTCTTTCTGCGCGCTGCGCGCGTCATCCCAGAATGGACTGTCTTCGCGGCCCAGCAAATGATCGGCCTGTGCTGCGTAGGACAACTTGCCGTTGGCGACGAAGGCTTTCCAGGCCGGGCTGCTGTCCGGTCCCAACTCATCGAGGAAAATCTGTTTCATGCTTTCCTGCAAAAACAGTTCGTAGATCGCTGCATCGGCGGACGTCGGGGCCAGTTTGCCGTCGAATGCCATCAAGCGGGTCAATGCTTCGCGTGCCTTGCCGCGATCGGCCACCGGCAGGGCTTCGATGGCTTGTTTGAGTGGCTGGGCCATGCCCGGCGCTTCGAACATTTTCTTCAGTTTGGCGGCGAACGTGGTGGTCTGGTCGTACTGCATGGCAATCAGGCTGCGAGTGTCATGTTTGCCCACACCGGCCAGTTCTGCCAAACGCTCGCCACGCTCCGGTGCCGACCAGGAATTGGACAGTTGCATGCCGTAGCCATGGGGAATGACCCGCTGGTTGGCCGTGCCGAGCCAGCCTTGCGCCGGGTCCTGGTCGTAAGGGTGCAGCATCGGGTCGGCGTAGCCGTCCCAATCGTAGCGATCTTCCCAGCCCGGCGAGGGCAACAGGCCTTCGCCTTCGCGGCGGTTAGGGTAACGGCCGGTGACTTGCCAGCCTATGTTGCTGGCATCGGCAAACACCAGGTTCAAGGCAATGGCGCGAATTTCGCGGCTGGCATCGGACGCCTTCTCGACGTTCTGCGCGCGGGACAGGTCAAAAAACGCGTCCAGGGATTTGTCGTCGGAGAAGTTCGGTGTCTGCAGGGCCAGGCCGAAGCCGTTGCCTTGCGCCAGGCCTTGGGCGCTGTTGAGTAGCGGGCCGTGGCGGGTTTCGTACACGGTTTCGCGAATCGGCCGCTGGCCTTTGACGAAGTAGGTTTCGTTGCGCGCGGTCGCCGGCTGCCACTTGCCATTGGTTTCGTAGGCAAGGCCGTTGCCCTGGCGGCGGATTTTTTCCAGGAACAGGTCCTGGTTGTCACCCATGACGGTGGTCGTGCTCCACGCCACTTTGCCGTTGAAACCGCCCAGCACCATCGGCAAACCGGCGATGGTCACACCGGAGGCCTGATATTTCGGCGCGCGAATCTGTACGTAGCTGTAGAGCGACGGCACACCCATCGGGCCATGGCTGTCGCTGGCCAGCAGGCTTTTGCCGCTGCGGCTGCGTTGCGGCGCTATCGCCCAATTGTTCGAGGAAATGGCGCCCAGCAGATTCAACTCAGACAGTTGGCGGGTGGCCTTACTGATTTCAGTCAGCCCCGGTACCTGCCCGTTAAGCTTGATGCCATGCAGCTTCTCGCTTTCAGCCAAGGGCAGCTTTTCGTCGGGAGCGGACGGCGTCAACCACGGCAGTTTGTCGGTGGTGACGGTTTGCGCGAGTACCAGCGCAGAAATTTCTTCCGGCAGGTTGGCCGACTGGCTGAAGTTCAGCAGACAGAAAATCAGCGCTGAATCTTCCGGTTTCCAGTACTCAGGCTTGTAGCCGCTGGCGACCAGATCCGCCGGCAGCTTGTCGCGATAGCGGAACAGGTAGGCGTTGACCCCGCGGGCATAGACTTCAAAGAAGCGTTTGAGCCGCGGCGAAGACGCTTTGTACAACTCCCCGGCGCTTTTCTTCAGGTTGACCGCGCGCATGTAGCGGTCGGCGTCCAGCAAATCCGCACCGTGCATTTCCGCCAGACGGCCCTGGGCCAGCAAGCGCAGGGTGACCATTTGGGTGATGCGGTCGCTGGCGTGCACATAGCCGAGGGCGAACAGCGCGTCGTGGAACGTGCTGCTTTCGATCAACGGCATGCCCATCGCGTTGCGGCGCACCGAGACATTCTGCGCCAGCCCCTTGAGGGGCTGCACGCCGGAGGTCGGCGGGAGGGTGTCCTGGGCATTGAAGCTCTGACACCCTGTCAGGCTCAAAACCCCCGTGACTGCTGCGGCAACGCCGAACCGGGGTAGAAAATGTGTGAGGGCTGGCGAGGCCATGGCAAAGCTCCTGCGGGGGTAGCGTCAGTAAAGCCGCTACGTTAGTGAGCGGGAGGAGGGCGCGCAAGCGGGGTACAAGGTTATTTCAGGATTTGTCTGATAAGTTCAGCGACCAATGGTCCGGGAGGTGTGTCGACATGGAATTAAAGGCAAATGCAGGATTGATCATCATCGATCAACAGAAGGGCATTCTGCACCCCAGGCTGGGTCGCCGGAACAATCCCCAGGCCGAGGACCGCATGCTGGAACTGTTGGCGCATTGGCGGCGCAGCGAACGGCCGGTGATTCACGTCCAGCACTTGTCCCGATCAGAGGACTCGGTGTTCTGGCCGCTGCAATCGGGCGTGGAGATTCAGCAACGATTTCAGCCACTGCCGGGTGAGCAACTGATTCAGAAGCAGGTGCCGGACGCATTTTGTTCAACGGGGCTGGAGAGACTGTTGCGCGAGGCGGGGATCGCACAGTTGATCATCGTCGGCGTGGCGACCCACAACTCGGTGGAGTCCACGGCGCGCACGGCGGGCAACCTGGGGTTCGAGGCGTGGGTGGTGGAGGATGCGTGCTTTACCTTCGACAAGGCCGATTTTTTCGGTAACCCCCGTTCAGCCGAAGAGGTGCACGGTATGTCGCTGGGGAATCTGCATGGTGAGTACGCGACCGTGGTCAGTACCGAACACATTCTGAAGGCGGGTGAACATCTGTAGGAGCAAGGCTTGCCCGCGATGAACGATGATGCAAAGAGTATGAAGTACCGAGGCGCGGCAATCGCGGGCAAGCCTTGCTCCTACAGGTCTCGAAACACTGTGAGAGTGGGCCTGCTCGCGAAACCGGCCTACCAGACGAGGCAGGTTTTCACCTGAAGCCTCAAGCGCCGTGGCACTTCTTGAATTTCTTGCCGTTGCCGCATGGGCAAGGGTCGTTGCGGCCAACGTCTTTCAAGGCATTGCGCACCGGTTCCTGGTGGGCGTGGCCGCAGTTCGGGCCGTGGACATGGCCATGGTCGTGATCATGGTGGTCATGATCGTGGTTGCAGTCAGGGCCATGGACATGGGGTTGCTGGGTCATCGAGGTTGCTCCGGAATTAGATCGGCGGGGATTATCACGCCATTACGCTCCAGGTGCACGTAGTGGGCGATGAATAAACCGGTTTCCATTTCACCTTCGAGGCGATAGGGAATGCCTTGCTCGGAGTTTTTCAACTGTTTGACCAGGTCTCTGACCTTGGGCCACAGGTTGGTGCGGATCGGCACTTTGTAAAAACGGCTGGCCTTGGGGCCGATGCTGATCCAGTGTTCATGCTCGCCATCGACCAGCAGGATGTCGCCCAAATGAATGCGGTATTCCATACCGCGTACGGTCAGCTCGTTTTCGCTACGGTTATCAATGCGAAAGTGCAACACGAAGCGTTGCTCCAGCAGTTTGGCGCGCACCACTTCCACCCGGGTCAGGTGCACTTCGGGGTCTGGCTCATCGCTGGCGAACCAGGACGCACAGCCGCCGAGCCCCAGACAAAGGGCAAGCATGAGCAGACATTGTGCGAATCGCCGGGTGATCATGGTCGTTCTTCTCCCTTGAACCCCAGTCTAGTCGTTAAAGGATCGCAGCCTTCGGCCACTCCTGCAGTGTGCAGGCAATCCCGTGCAGGAGCTGGCGAAGGCTGCGATTTTTTGCGGTCAACTCACGCGCCGAAATAGCCCGAGCAGCATTTCTTGAACTTCTGCCCGCTGGCGCAAGGGCATGGATCGTTGCGACCGATGTCCAGTGGTACGGTGGGATCGATGAAGTACCAATGTCCAGCGTTCTGGACGAATGACGAGCGTTCACGATGACTGTGCTCGCCACTGCCGTCGTGCCAGCGCGCGGTAAAGGTCACGAACGCGTGTTCCGGCTGGCCGCCGAGCACTTCGGAGCTTTCCACCTCAAGGCCCAGCCAGGTGCTTTGGGCACTCCAGTCGCTGATCGATTGCCGGTCGAGTCCTGATTGCTGGGCGGGCAGGGTGGTCGCCACCAGATAGTCGATCAGGCCCAGCACATAGGCGCTATAGCGCGAGCGCATCAGGGCTTCGGCGCAAGGGGCCGGGTGGCCGGCATGGTAAGGACCGCAGCAGGCGTCGAGCAGGGTGCCGCTACCGCAAGGGCAAATGGATGTACTCATTGCGTTACCACCAATATTTCCCGAAGTTTTCCGGATTGGCCCAAAAGCGCGAATTGAGCCAGTCCGGGACTTGTTTGTAGTCAAGCAGATCATAGGTGAAGAGGGTCAGCACCTGTTCGTCGCGCTGAAAGCGTTCGCTGGCTTGCAGGGCCAGGGAGAAAAAGTCCGTCTCCTGCCAGCCGCTGGCCGGTAAGTCGGCGAGGACGGCGATGCGGCTGGCGTTGAGATTGCGGATGCCGCCGAGCAAATTCAGGCCATCGCGCTTGGGCAAGTGTTCGAGGCAATCGACCACCAGCGCCAGGTCAAACCGGCGCGCCGCCAGTTCGGCCGGCAATGCTCCCGGCGCAGCATGCGCCACGCAGCTGTCGGGGTGGGCGAGCTTGAAGGCTTCAAGCGCCGGGAATTCGCTGGCGCCGATCAGCAGCAGGCGTGCAGGGGCGTAACGATCCAGCAAAGCGGCCAACGCCTGTTGTGGCGTGCGCGAAGAAATAGCTGCAATCATCGAAGTTCCTCAGTCAGGTCTGCCAAGACTAGCCTGCCCGCAAGTTCGAGCCTAGAGCGGCTTTCCCTGAAAAGAGATGATCTGCCGTGAACAGGGGACAAAACTGCAATGGCCTATTGCTGGCGGAGATTAAAACTCCGGTCTTTACTCCCTGAATCGGTTCTAAGCCGATCCTTCAGGAGAAAACTAGATGAGCATAGTTCGGACAGCATTACCCCTGGTTCTGCTAACCAGTGTGTTGACTGGTTGCGCAGGTTTGCAGAAAACCGACTGGCCGACCTGTGCGGCGGTCGGTGGTGTCGTAGGTGCGGGTCTCGGCGCGACCGAGAGCTCGTCGTGGGCAGGTTGGGGCGCGTTGGTTGTCGGTGGTACGGCGGCCGCTTATTGCTGGGTTCACGGTGACGGCGACGAAGACGGCGATGGTGTTCCGGACAGTCGCGACAAGTGCCCGGGCACACCTAGAGGCGTTCAGGTCGATGCCGATGGTTGCCCACCACCAGCACCTGCTCCAGTGGTTGAAGAAGTTGTAGTGGTCAAGGAAGAAACCATTGTCATTCGTGATGTCCACTTCCAGTTCGATAAAGCAACGCTCACGACGTCCGACAAACTGGTACTCGACAAGATTGCCACTCGTTTGAAAGCAGAAGCCCCTACTGCCCGATTGACCGTAACCGGTCATACCGACAGCGTGGGCAGCGATTCCTACAACCAGAAACTGTCGGATAAACGCGCTCATTCGGTGGTTGAGTACCTCATCCAGCAAGGCGTGCCGCGCAGCAACTTTGTGTCTGTTACCGGTGCCGGTGAGAGCCAGCCGGTAGCCGAAAACAAAACTGCCGACGGTCGTGCACAAAACCGTCGTACGGAAATCAAAATCGAGCGCTAAGCCCCTCGGATCCCCGGCTTGTGCAGTCGCGGATGCGGGTCTTTACTCCTGTGTAACCGGCATCGGCCGGTGACACAGGAGCTTTGGAAATGAGCAATCTCACACGGACCGTCTTGCCGGTTCTGCTGCTGGGCAGCCTGTTGACCGGTTGCGCGACTCACAGTGATGGCACTGCCCCCCTCAATCAACGTACCTGGCCGATCTGCAGCGTCATTGGCGGACTGGTCGGTGGAGGCCTGGGCGCTATCGAAAGTGGCGGTTGGGCGGCGGGTGGAGCGGCGCTCGGTATATTGACCGGTGGTTTGATCTGTTACGCCCAGGACGGTGACGAAGACGACGACGGTGTGTTCGACCGCCGCGATCGCTGCCCCGACACACCGGCCAACACGCCTGTGGAACATCACGGTTGCCCGCTGCCGCAATACCCGGCCAGCGTGAAACCTGCAGAACCTGCTGCGCCTGAAGTCATCACGTTGAGCAACGACGTGTTCTTCGGTTTCAATCAATCCGACCTGACCCCGACCGCGCAAAGCGAGCTCGATGCGATCATGAGCAAATTGCTGGACGCCGATGTGGTGAACATCAAGGTGATCGGCCATACCGACAGCGTTGGCTCGGACAGCTACAACCAGGCCCTTTCGGAGCGCCGCGCCAGCAGCGTGGCGGAATATCTGCTGAGCCAGGGTGTGGCACCCAACAAACTCACCAGCGAGGGCAAGGGCGAAAGCCAGCCGGTGGCCGATAACGAAACCGAGGAAGGCCGCGCGAAAAATCGTCGCGTGGAACTGCACATCAATCGCTGAACCGCGGGTTAGAGCTGTCGAACGCAGATTTCCTGCGTTTCGACGGCCATTCGGCGATCTTCAACAAGAATTTTCGCTTGCCCTCTGGCTTATCCCGCGTGGAAGCCGTTACTGTGCGCTCAAAGAATAATTCCCATCGAGGGGCGTATGAAGGTGATTTGGGGGCTGGGGAAGCTGTTGACCCTGCTGTTCTGGCTGGTGGTGCTGGTCAACCTGTTCACGCCATTTGTCTATCCGCTGCATCTGCTGGTCAATCTGGCCGGCGGTATTCTGGCGATCCTTCATCTACTGGAAGCGCTGTTGTGCTACCGCAGCCTCAGAGGCCGCGCGCACCCTTGGCGTGATCGACTGAAGATTGTCATTTTCGGCGTTTTCCACCTGCAAACCATTCCCGCTCCCTCCGCATCCAAGGCTTCCCATGCGTAAATTCTGTCTGCTCGCCGTACTCATCAGTCCACTGGCCTGCGCTCAGGTGGTGAGCGTCGAAACCAACTCGCTGATGCGTCTGCCCAACACCGCCAGCACCTTGCAACTGGAACGTCTGGAGGTCGCCGATTACGGCACGTTACTGATTCCGTCGAACGTGACTGAAGTCACCGTCGGCGAGCTGCATCTGGGACGTGATGCGCGGATCGCGATTGTACCCAGCGAGCAGGCGCTGGAATTGAAAGTCAGCCGTGCTCAATTGTCCGAGGGCAGCCAGATCACCGCTCGCGGCGCACCGGGCACTTTTCAGAAGGCCGCGCGCTCCGGGCGCAACCTGAATCTGCAAATCAAGACGCTCAATGCCCCGCAACTGATCGTCGACGCGCGCGGTGGTGCGGGGGCTCCGGGGTTTGTCGGTCTCGACGGGGCCAACGGTCAAGCCCCGGGCTGTACCTGGGGCCAGGCCGGACGCGGTGCCGATGGCAGCAATGGCAGTGACGGCCAGCCAGGCGCACCGGGGGCATTGGTCAAACTGGTGGTGCCGCGTGATTACCCGGCAGAACAGATCAAGGTTCAAGTGGCCGGCGGTGCGGGTGGCCTGGCCGGACCCGGTGGAAAACCTGGCGCCGGAGGCAAGGCCAAGGGCTGCCTGATCTATAAAGCCGATGGCGGCAAGAGCGGCAAACCAGGTGCCGATGGGCAACCGGGACCTGCCGGGGCGGCAGGCTCGGTGGTCGTGCAGCGGTTGTAAGCATTGATCGTTCCCACGCTCTGCGTGGGAACGATCATGGTCGAGCGGCAGCAACAACTACCACGACCAACCCGACAATCAAGTTGATCCCCACCAACCGACGAATCCGCCCCAGCACTGCAGCCCCCGCCGGCCAGTCCTGCGCCAGCACAGCCACGCGCAACTCCGGCAGCATCAACGCCTGAATCCTGATGAACAATGCCGTCATCACCACAAACAACCCCATCATCACCTGCACATAGCGCGGCGCGTGTTCAAAACCGCTGAAATTCAGATTCAGCATGACCACGCCACTGACTGGCAACAGCACGACCGCCCCCCAGACCCAGCGGAAAAAACCTTGAAACACTTCAATCCACAGCTTCAAGCGGGCAGGACCCTCAAGCGCTGTCATCGCCGCGGGACGCAAGACCATCCAGGCGAAAAACATGCCGCCCACCCACACCAGTGCGGCGAGGACATGCAGGCTATAAACAAGGCTAAAAGGTGTCATTCGGGTACTCCGTTCTGCGCGGGATTCATTAGCGGGGTATGATAGCGGCCGAATCAAACTACTGAAAATTTATCCAGCGTTTTTTGCGCCCGACAATTCATGATCAGCACTGAACTCAAAACCACGATCCAGGGCGCCTACTCGCGTTTTCTCGAAGCCAAGAGCCTCAAGCCGCGCTACGGCCAACGCCTGATGATCGCCGAAGTTGCCAAAGTCCTCGGTGATATCGACACCGACGACGAAGGCCGGCGCAGTGGCGACCCCGCGATTGTCGCGGTGGAAGCCGGCACCGGTACTGGCAAGACCGTGGCCTACAGCCTGGCGGCGATCCCCACCGCCAAGGCCGCTGGCAAGCGCCTGGTGATCGCCACGGCCACCGTCGCCCTGCAGGAGCAGATCGTCTACAAGGATCTGCCCGATCTGATGCGCAACAGCGGGCTGAATTTCAGCTTCGCCCTGGCCAAGGGGCGCGGGCGCTACATGTGCCTGTCCAAGCTCGACATGTTGCTCCAGGAAGGCCACGCGCAAACCGCCACGGCGCAGTTGTTCGAAGAAGAAGGTTTCAAGATCGAGGTCGATGAGGCCAGCCAGAAGCTGTTCACCAGCATGATCGAGAAGCTCGCCGGCAATAAGTGGGACGGCGACCGCGACAGCTGGTCCACCGCGCTCGAAGACGCCGATTGGGCACGCTTGACCACCGATCACAGCCAATGCACCAACCGTCATTGCCCGAACTTCGGCCAGTGCGCCTTCTACAAGGCCCGCGAAGGCATGGGCAAGGTAGACGTGATCGTCACCAACCACGACATGGTGCTGGCTGACCTGGCGTTGGGCGGCGGCGCTGTGCTGCCGGACCCGCGCGACACCATCTACGTGTTCGACGAAGGCCACCACCTGCCAGACAAGGCCATCGGCCACTTCGCCCACTACACGCGCCTGCGCTCCACCGCCGACTGGCTGGAAACCACGGCAAAGAACCTGACCAAACTGCTGGCGCAACACCCGTTGCCCGGGGATCTGGGCAAGTTGATCGAGCAGGTGCCGGAGCTGGCTCGGGAGATCAAGACCCAGCAACAATTCATGTTCACCGCCTGCGAACAGGCCGCCGATTTCAAGCCCGGCGAAGATGTCGAAGGTCGCGAACGCCCGCGTCATCGCTTCGTCGGCGGAGTGATTCCCGAGCACATGCGTGAGATGGGCATCGAGTTGAAGAAAGGCTTTGCCCGCCTGACCGACCTGTTCACGCGCCTCACCGAACTGCTCAAGGAAGGTATGGACGGCGAGGTCAACATCGGCATCGCCAGCAACCAGGCCGAAGAGTGGTATCCGCTGTTCGGCAGCCTGTTGTCCCGTTCTTCCGGCAACTGGGAGTTGTGGGTGGCGTTTACCGCTGAAGACCCTGAAGACAACCCGCCCATGGCCCGTTGGTTGACCCTGGCCGAAAGCGGCTCGCTGTTCGACATCGAGGTCAACGCCAGCCCGATCCTCGCGGCGGAAATGCTCCGACGCAACCTGTGGAACGTAGCCCATGGCTGCTTGGTCACTTCGGCGACCCTGACGGCCCTCGGCACCTTCGACCGCTTCCGCATGCGCGCCGGCCTGCCGAAAAAAGCGGTCACCGCCGTGGTACCGAGCCCGTTTCATCATGCCGATGCCGGTGTGTTGCGAGTGCCGAACCTGAACGCCGACCCACGTGATGCGGCGGCGCACACCGCGGCGATCATCCGCGATCTGCCGGACCTGGTCGAAGGTTCGCGCGGCACACTGGTGCTGTTCTCTTCGCGCAAGCAGATGCAGGACGTGTTCGACGGCCTCGACCGCGACTGGCGCAAGCAGGTGTTCATTCAAGGCAACCTGTCGAAACAGGAAACCCTGAACAAGCACAAGGCGAGGGTCGATGGCGGTGATTCCAGCGTGTTGTTCGGCCTGGCAAGCTTTGCCGAAGGGGTCGACCTGCCGGGTGCCTATTGCGAGCACGTGGTCATCGCCAAAATTCCGTTCTCGGTGCCGGATGACCCTGTCGAAGCGGCACTGGCGGAATGGATCGAAGCCCGTGGCGGCAATCCGTTCATGGAAATCTCCGTGCCGGATGCCTCGCTGAAACTGGTCCAGGCCTGCGGGCGCTTGCTGCGCACCGAAGAAGACCGCGGCACCATCACTTTGCTCGACCGGCGTCTGGTGACCCAGCGCTATGGCAAAGCGATCCTCAATGCGTTGCCGCCTTTCCGGCGTGAAATTTCCTGAAACACCGGTGGGCAGTTTTGCCCGCCGCGTTGTCTATCTTTCAGCCATCGCTTTTCCATTGGCCCATTGAAGGTCTTAGGGAGAATTTCGTTCTCATGATTCGCCGTTCGTTGCCTGCCGTTTTTGCCTTGTTGTTCGCATCGCCCTTGCTGGCGGCTCCCGCCGGACAACAGACGCTGTTCAACTTTGTACGCCCCGCCGACGTGGTCCAGGTGGCGACTCAGGACGCCAGCCTGCCGCAATCCAACGCCGAGCAAACCCCCGAGGGCGAGGTGCTGCGCCGGGTGACATTCAACCCGGTGGCCAGGCCAACCCTGCGCCTGAGCCCGCAAACCGGCGCTTGGGACTGGTCGCAATCGGGCGTGATGAGCCTGCGAATCCAGAGTGCGATGAACTGGGCCGTGACCCTGTACGTGACTATTCAGAGCAACGATGGCAAGACACTGGTCAGCCGTGTCGATTTGCCGGCCGGTCCGGCGCAAACTCTGCTGGTGCCGCTGCAGCCGACGTCGCCGCTGAATCAGGGGATGAAAGCCGGCCCGCCAATGCCGATGTCCGTCGACGGTCAGCGCATCCTGTTGGCCAGCAGCGTCGGCGAGCTGGATCGCCGCCAGGTGGTGTCGGTCACTGTGTCGATGGATCAACCGCAAGTCGCCCAGAGCATCTTGCTCGAGCGCTTTGGCGTGCAGGATGGCGAGTCCGTTACCCAAGCGGTGTATGGCGGCCTGGTGGACGCTTATGGTCAATCGACCCGGGCCAAATGGCCGGAGAAGGTCGCTGGCGATGAACAACTGAAAAGCGCCGCGGCCAAGGAACAACAACAGCTGAAAACCTGGTTGGCCGAGCGCGAGAAGGCTCCGCTGGACAAGTTCGGCGGCTGGAACAAAGGTCCTGCGTTCAAGGCCAGCGGTTTTTTCCGTACCGAGAAGCGTGATGGTCGCTGGTATCTGGTGACCCCTGAAGGGCACCCGTTTTATTCGTTGGGAGTCAACTCGGTCGCTGCGGACGTCAGCCAGACGTATGTCGCCGGTCGCGAGTGGATGTTCGAATCCCTGCCCAAGCCTGAGGAGCCTTTGGCCAGCCATTTCGGCGAAGGGGATAACCGCGGCGGCAATGGTGTCGACCAGGGACGAGGCTACAACTCCGGTCGCTGGTACGATTTTTACGGCGCCAACTTGCAGCGTTTGTACGGCGACCCTTGCGCGCTGGGCAGCGACACCAAGGCCGGTGTTGCGGCAGCCGCCAAGGCAGACGCGGTAGAAGCAACGGCAGAAAAAGCCGTCGAGCCAGCCGTAGCGCTTTCAAGTGCTGGATCCGGTATTGCCGAAGCGGCCAAAACTGATGCCGTCGACGCGACCGCCGCTAAAACAGCCGAGCTGGCACCCGCCGAACCCTGCAAAGTGGCATTCGACGAAAAGCGCTGGACCGGCCACACCCTCGACCGTCTGCAAGCCTGGGGCTTCAACACCGTAGGCAACTGGAGCGCGCCATCACTGGCCAACGCGGACCGCGTGCCATACACCTTACCGCTGTCGATCGTCGGTGATTACGCCAGCATCAGTACCGGTAGCGACTGGTGGGGCGGCATGCCTGACCCGTTCGATCCACGCTTCGCCATGGCCACCGAACGCGCCGTAGCGATTGCCACCCGTGATCATCGCGACGATCCGTGGCTGATCGGTTACTACGCCGACAACGAACTGGCCTGGGCCGGTCCCGGCGACGACCCGAAAGCCCGATATGCCTTGGCCTACGGCACCTTGAAAATGACCACCGACGTGCCGGCCAAACGCGCGTTCCTCAAGCAACTGCGCGACAAGTACCGCAATCAGGCCGGATTGTCGAAAGCCTGGGGCATTGATCTGCCAGCCTGGGAGCTGATGGAAGACCCTGGGTTCGTGCCACCGCTGCCGAGCGCCGAGCACCCGGAAATCGAGGCCGATTTCAAATACTTCCAGAAAGTCTTCGCCGATACCTACTTCAAGACCATTTCCGACTCGCTCAAGTGGCACGCCCCGAACCAGCTGTTGCTCGGTGGTCGATTTGCCATCACCACCCCGGAAGCCGTTGAGTCCTGTGCCCAGTATTGCGACGTCCTGAGCTTCAACATGTACACCTTGCAACCGCAAGACGGTTACGACTTCACCAAACTGCGCAGCCTCGACAAGCCGGTGTTAATCACTGAATTCAACTTCGGCTCGACTGATCGCGGCCCGTTCTGGGGCGGCGTGACGCAATTGGCGAAGGAAGACGATCGCGGCCCGGCCTATGCGAACTTCCTCAAAAAGGCTCTGAACGAACCGTCCATCGTTGGGGTGCACTGGTTCCAATACCTCGATCAACCCGTGACCGGGCGTCTGCTGGATGGCGAAAATGGCCATTTTGGTCTGGTAGGGATCACTGATCTGCCATTCCAGGGTTTTGTCGATAGCGTGCGCAAAAGCAATCTGGCGGCGGTCGATCAGCTGGCCAAGGAGGCCGAGAAAGCCGCAGCCGAGGCGGACAAGGTCAGTCATGATGCCGAGGGCGGAAGAGAGGCCAACGCCGGCAAAGGCCCGGGGAAGGGCGCCGGTGGGCATTCCGGCAAGGGGCATTGAGTCCAGATGCACCGCGTTATCGTTTTTCGCGGGCAAGCCTCGCGCCTACAGGTTTTGTGAAGGTCGCGATGACCGCAGGAGCGAGGCTTGCCCGCGAAGGCATCAGTGCCGACGCCAATTTGTCGATCACTTCCAGGGGTGATTGACCGCCCGGCCCGACCCTGTTCCCAAAACCGTCAAGGGCTGGAACAATGCGGGCCACTTTGTAGAGCGTTTATCCGGGGAGTTGCGGGTGCAGATTCAGGGTCATTACGAGCTTAAGTTCGAGGCAGTGCGTGAGGCATTCGCGGCACTGTTCGACGATCCCCAGGAGCGTGGCGCGGCGTTGTGCATCAAGATCGGTGGCGAAACCGTGCTCGACCTCTGGTCCGGCACCGCCGACAAGGATGGCGCCGAGGCCTGGCACAGCGACACCATCGCCAACCTGTTTTCTTGCACCAAAACCTTCACCGCCGTCACTGCGTTGCAGCTGGTCGCCGAAGGCAAGCTGCAACTGGACGCACCCGTTGCCCGTTATTGGCCTGAATTTGCCGCGGCTGGCAAAGAAGCCGTGACCCTGCGCCAACTGCTCTGTCATCAGGCCGGTTTGCCGGCATTGCGCGAGTTGCTGGCGCCCGAAGCCCTTTACGATTGGCCAACCATGGTCGGCGCCCTGGCCGCCGAAGCACCGTGGTGGACGCCGGGTGAAGGTCACGGATATGCGGCAATCACCTATGGCTGGCTGATCGGCGAATTGCTGCGACGCGCCGATGGTCGTGGGCCAGGTGAATCGATCGTGGCGCGGGTCGCCAAGCCATTGGGCCTGGATTTCCACGTCGGTCTGGCGGACGAAGAGTTCCATCGCGTGGCGCATATCGCTCGCGGCAAAGGCAATGTCGGCGACGCCGCTGCCCAACGCCTGTTGCAAGTGACCATGCGCGAACCCACGGCCATGACCACGCGCGCGTTCACCAACCCGCCGTCGGTCCTCACCAGCACCAACAAACCGGAATGGCGGCGCATGCAGCAACCCGCAGCCAATGGTCACGGCAATGCCCGAAGCCTGGCCGGTTTTTACGCCGGTTTGCTGGACGGCAGCTTGCTCGAAGGCGAGATGCTCGACGAGTTGACCCGCGAGCACAGCCTCGGCGAGGACAAGACACTACTGACCCGGACCCGATTCGGTCTGGGTTGCATGCTCGATCAACCGGATGTGCCCAACGCGACATTCGGTCTGGGTCCACGAGCGTTCGGGCATCCGGGCGCAGGTGGCTCCATTGGTTTTGCTGACCCGGAGCACGATGTGGCTTTCGGTTTTGTGACAAATACACTGGGGCCGTACGTCTTGATGGATCCGCGCGCACAAAAGCTTGTGCGGGTACTGGCCACTTGTCTGTAAAACCCGCTGAAGGTTCCCGGAGCTGGAACCCGAAAGCCTTTTCAGTTTCAAAGCGTCTGTTTATGCGGGCCGATCCGGCCTGATTTTTTATGACTTCATTTTTGTGGATATCCAATGTCAACCAAACCAACCCTCGCTTTGGCACTGTGCTTCGCTATTACCGGTTGCGCACAGAATCCTAAAAATGATGCGGATGGCGGCAGCTGGTGGCCGTTCGGATCTTCCGACAAAGTCGCCGCAAAAGAACCTGCCCCAACTCCCGTGAAGCCTGCCGCCAGCGCGGCGGTAGCCAAGACTGAAAGCACCAGCCCCTGGTACTGGCCGTTCGGTTCCGATGACGACGCGAGCAAGTCTGCTGCCAAGCCGGAATCAAAGCCTGAAGCCAAACCTGCCGCAGTAGCCAAGGCCGATGCCGATGCAGGCGGCAAATGGTGGTGGCCGTTCGGCGGCAAAGAGCAGAGCGCCGCCAAAGTCGTGCCAATGCCGGATCCGAAAGTCACCCAGGCCTGGCTCGACGAGTACGAGCCGCGTCTGCGTACCGCGATCAAGGACAGCAACCTGCAACTCGAGCGCCGTGAAAACGTGCTGGTAGTGACGGCGCCTGTCGAAGGCTCGTTCAACCCGGATCGTCCGGCGATGTTGCTGCCGGTGACCCTCGGCCCGTTCACCCGGGTCGCGAAAATTCTCGAAGTCGATCCCAAGACTGCCGTGTTGGTACTCGGTCACAGCGACACCTCGGGTGCAGCGCCCGCCAACGTCAAGTTGAGCCAGGAGCGTGCCCAGGCTGTTGCGGCGATTTTCCGTCTCAGTGGTCTGCAACGTGATCGCCTGATGCTGCGCGGCATGGGTGGCGAAGCCCCGCGTGCCGCCAACGACAGCGTTGAAGGACGCGCCTTGAACCGTCGCGTGGAACTGCTGGTGACCCCGCAAAACACCATGGTTGCCTTGCTGAGCAAGTACAATATGCCGGCTCCGGCGCCGGTCACCCTGGTGGCAGCGCAGGACATCAAACCGGTGGCCAAGCCTGTGACCCCGGCCCCAGCCGCCAAGAAGGCCGCCGTGCCTGCGACGAAAAAAGCACCGGCCAAGAAAGCGGCCGCCAAGAAGGCGCCGGCTAAAACTGCGACGCCAGCGAAAAAGACTGCACCGGCCAAAGCGGCTACCGATACCAAGAAAGTCGCCGCCGCCGATAGCACCAAGAAGTGATTCGTTGACCACAAGGAGTGCGCCATGACCAAGGCTCTGGCTGATATGCGCCGCGATTACACCCGTGATGGCCTGACCGAGGCGCAAGCCCCGGCCGAGCCGTTTGCGCTGTTCCACCAATGGTTCGCCGATGCGGTGAAAACCGAACAGGCACCGGTGGAAGCGAACGCCATGACTTTGGCCACGGTCGACCCGGATGGTCGGCCGCATTGCCGCATCCTCCTGCTCAAAGGCCTGGACGACAAGGGCTTCACTTTCTTCACCAACTACGACAGCGCCAAGGGCCAACAGCTGGCGGCGAATCCGTTCGGGGCCATGACGTTTTTCTGGCCGACCCTGGAACGTCAGGTTCGGATCGAAGGGCGGGTGGTGAAAGTTACGCCACAAGAATCCGATGCCTACTACCAGGTTCGACCTTTGGGCAGCCGCCTTGGCGCGTGGGCATCACCGCAAAGCCGGGTGATCGCCGACCGTGCTGAACTGGAAAAACTGCTCAAGGATACCGAGCAGCGTTTCAGCGATAGCCAGCCACACTGCCCTGAACATTGGGGTGGTTATCGCCTGCTGCCGGAGCGCATCGAGTTCTGGCAGGGCCGTCCGAGCCGTCTCCATGACCGTCTCAACTATCGCTTGCAGGGCTCCGGCTGGATTCTTGAACGCCTGGCACCCTAAGCAGTCTACCGCTCGAGATAGCCTGCCGCAGCGGCCTCCAGCCATTGCGGCAAGTCTCGACGCTTGATCTTTTGCGCCTGAGCGTTCGCCAGTTGCTGGAGCATGAACGCTTTTTTGCGTTCGTCATTCCCGGCTAACGCCAGTGCCAGGTCGCGGTCCATCCAGCGTTTGATCCGTACGTACAGCCAATAGTGGAAGTACAGACCGGCAACGGTCGTCACGACGATGATAAAGTAATCCATGAAAATCCTCGGGCAGCGGCGCAGATTGCCGAAATGGTCGCTACTGTGTGATGAAAATCGCGCACAGGCCCTGTACCGGAACTGAATGAAATCATTTTTATCCGGGCGATGCCGTGACAGGCGTCAAGCTGCGGAGTTTAATGAATACCTGTCCTTTGGAGTTGATGCTATGCGTAAGTCTGTTCTGCTGGTTGCTTCCTTTTCCACGATGGCGATGTTGCTCACTGGTTGCCAATCGAGCCTGACCGGTGACTCCTACTCCCGTGACGAAGCGCGTCGCGTGCAGACGGTTCGCATGGGTACGATCGAAGCATTGCGCCCGGTAAAAATCGAAGGCACCAAAACCCCGATCGGCGGTCTCGCCGGCGCAGCCGTTGGCGGTGTTGGTGGCAGTGCCATCGGTGGCGGTCGCGGCAGTATCGTTGCAGCGGTCATCGGTGCAGTTGCCGGTGGCCTGGTGGGTTCGGCGGCCGAAGAAGGCCTGACCCGCACCCAAGGCGTGGAAATCACCGTCCGCGAAGACGACGGCAGCATGCGTGCCTACGTGCAACAGGTTCAGGAAAACGAAGTGTTCCGCGTGGGTGAACGTGTTCGAATCGCAACCGTTGACGGCACGAGCCGCGTTACTCACTAAGCGTAGTTGGGTAAAAGAAAACCCCGATCAGGTAACTGGTCGGGGTTTTTTATGAACGTGCCTTAACACTCAGGGCTATGCGCTCTGAGGATCACGCTTGCGACTCGCCATGGCCGTGACCGCATAACCGATCAGTGCCGCCAGAATCGAACCGGTCAAAATTCCCATGCGGTCCATACCGGCGTAGTCGCTGACGCCCGGCTCGAAGGCCAGGGAACCGACGAAAAGGCTCATGGTGAAACCTATCCCGCAGAGAATCGCCACGCCCAGCACCTGGCCCCAATTGGCGCCTTGGGGCAGGGCGGCGATGCCGATTTTTACCGCCAGCCAGGTCAGGCCGAACACGCCGACGGTCTTGCCCAACAGCAGGCCGATGGCGATGCCCATTGGCACATCGTGGGTGAAGTTTTCGGCGGTAACGCCGCTCAGGGAAAGCCCCGCATTGGCGAAGGCGAACAACGGCAGGATGCCGTAGGCCACCCAAGGGTGCAGGGCGTGTTCGAGCGTCAGCAGTGGCGAAGGCTCGGCGTTTTTCGTGCGCAACGGAATGCAGAAGGCCAGGGTGACACCGGCCAGCGTGGCGTGCACGCCGCTCTTGAGTACGCAGACCCAGAGGATCAGACCAATAATCATGTACGGCCCGAGCTTGACCACCCCGAGCCGGTTCATGCCGATCAGCGCCGCGATGCAGGCCGCTGCCAGTGCCAGCGACAGGGTCGACAGTGCGCCGGAGTAGAAAATCGCAATGATGATGATTGCACCGAGGTCATCAATGATGGCCAGGGTCATGAGGAACAGTTTCAGCGACACCGGAACCCGTTTGCCCAACAGCGCCAGCACGCCAAGGGCGAAGGCGATATCGGTGGCGGTCGGGATCGCCCAACCGCTGAGGGCTGGCGGGTTGTCACGGTTGAGAAACCAGTAGATCAGCGCCGGTACGACCATGCCGCCAATTGCTGCCGCGCCGGGCAGGACGATCTGTGACGGCTTGGACAGTTGACCGTCGAGGACTTCGCGCTTCACTTCCAGGCCGATCAGCAGGAAGAACAGCGCCATCAGGCCATCGTTGATCCACAGCAGCAACGGTTTGGCGATTTTCAGCGCGCCGATCTGGGCCACCACGGGGGTTTCCAACAGGCCGTTGTAAAGCCATGACAGCGGCGAATTGTTGATGATCAAAGCCAGAACGGCAGCGGCGATCAATAACAGACCGCTGGCAGCTTCCAACTGAAAGAAACGCGTGAAAGTGCTACGCAGAGGCAAGGTTGCTCTCCATCTGTGAATTCAAAAGGTGTTACACCCTAACAATTCCCGTTAGTTGTTAAAACAAAAGTTATATTCTTTTTTGTTATATGTCGTTACAAGGCACTCCCGTGCTGAGGACTGAGCCTAGCAGTTGCCCGACGTATTGGAGCGCAGCTGTATCTGTGCTGAATGTAGGTTTTTTCCTAAGCTTGCTGATTGAGCCCTGTTGCAAGGCCAATTCCTGCCCGATACAACGAGAAAACCACCATGAGCGACAACCGACAGTGGGCCCGCGAAGCCATCCGGATCATTGAAGCCGACTTTCAGCGCAGCGCCGATACCCATCTGATCCCTTTGCCGCTGCCGGGTTTTCCGGGCATCGAGTTGTACTTCAAGGATGAATCCAGTCATCCCACCGGCAGCCTCAAGCACCGGCTGGCGCGATCGCTGTTCCTGTATGCGCTGTGTAACGGCTGGCTCAAGCCCGGGGCACCGGTCATCGAAGCCTCCAGCGGTTCGACGGCGATTTCCGAAGCGTACTTTGCGCGCATGCTGGGCTTGCCGTTCATTGCAGTAATGCCCGCGACCACTTCCAGGGAAAAGATCGCGCAGATCGCCTTTTATGGTGGCCAAAGCCATCTGGTTGACGATCCGACGCAGATCTACGCCGAATCAGAGCGACTGGCGCGCGAGCACGACGGGCACTTCCTCGATCAGTTCACCTACGCCGAGCGCGCGACCGACTGGCGGGCGAACAACAACATTGCCGAATCGATTTTTCAACAAATGCGCTTCGAGCAGCACCCGGAACCGAGCTGGCTGATTTCCAGTCCTGGCACCGGGGGAACCACTGCCACCCTGGGCCGCTATGTTCGCTATCGCCAGCATTGCACCCGGGTGTTGTGCGCCGATGCCGAGCGCTCGGTATTTTTCGATTACTACCAGACCGGCGATGCCAGCCTGCGCCTGGACCACGGTTCGCGGATCGAAGGTATTGGCCGGCCACGGGTAGAAGCATCGTTCCTGCCCAAGGTCATTGATGCAATGGTCAAGGTGCCGGATGCACTGTCGCTGGCGGCGATGCATTACCTGGCCGAGCGGTTGGGGCGGCATGTCGGCGGGTCGAGCGGCACTAACCTGATCGGCGCGTTGATGGCTGCGCAGCATATGAAGGCGGCAGGGGAGTCGGGGTCGATGGTGGCGATTCTGTGTGACAGTGGCGAGCGTTATGCCGACACCTATTACGATCAGAAATGGCTCAAGGACCAAGGGTATGAGTTGAGCGGATTGAAGGCGGCGGTTGCCGCCAGTGCGGAGCGAGGTGAACCGCTGCCGGCGAGCGTGTTACGCGCCAATATTTAGCCTCGCTCCTACAGATAATGCTGTTCACTTAAGGGAAGAACACTGTACCCGTGGCGAGGGAGCTTGTCGGATCGCCGCACCGTCCCGCTGGGGCGCGAAGCGGCCCTAAAAAGGACTGCTGCGCAGCCCAGCGGGACGGTGCGGCGATCCGACAAGCTTCCTCGCCACGGGCACAGTGTTTGTTTCAAAGATTTCGTATCAGGCCTCCAGGCCCAGGATATCCCGCGCCACTGCCTCGGCAATGCGAATCCCGTCCACACCGGCCGACAGAATCCCGCCCGCATAACCTGCGCCTTCGCCCGCCGGGAACAGGCCTTTTACGTTCAGGCTCTGCATCGACTCATTGCGGGTAATACGCAGCGGCGACGAGGTGCGGGTCTCGATGCCGGTCAACACGGCATCGTGCAGCGAGTAACCGCGAATTTGTTTCTCGAACGCTGGCAGTGCTTCGCGAATGGCCTCAATGGCGAAGTCCGGTAATGCCAGGGCCAGATCGCCCAACGCAACACCCGGTTTGTAGGACGGTTCAACGCTACCCAGCTCGGTGGACGGCTTGCCCGCAATAAAGTCGCCGACCAGTTGCGCTGGCGCTTCGTAATTGCTGCCGCCCAATACAAAAGCGTGGGATTCCAGACGCTCCTGCAACTCAATCCCGGCCAGCGGGCCGCCCGGGTAATCGACTTCCGGCGTAATGCCGACGACGATCCCGGAGTTGGCATTGCGTTCGTTGCGCGAGTACTGGCTCATGCCATTGGTGACCACGCGGTTCGGCTCGGAAGTCGCCGCCACCACCGTGCCGCCCGGGCACATGCAGAAGCTGTAGACCGAACGGCCGTTCCTGGCGTGGTGCACCAGTTTGTAGTCGGCGGCGCCAAGCTTCGGGTGGCCGGCGTACTTGCCCAGGCGCGCACGGTCGATCAGCGATTGCGGATGCTCAATACGGAAACCCACCGAGAACGGTTTGGCTTCCATGTACACGCCGCGACCGTGGAGCATGCGGAAGGTATCGCGGGCACTGTGGCCGAGGGCCAGGATCACGTGTTTGGAATGAATCTGTTCGCCGCCATCGAGTTCTACGCCGACCAGTTGGCCGTCTTCGATCAGCACGTCGGTAACCCGCTGCTGGAATCGAACTTCGCCGCCCAATGCACGAATCTGCTCACGCATGTTTTCCACGACACCGGTCAGACGGAACGTACCGATGTGCGGCTTGCTGACGTAAAGGATTTCTTCCGGCGCGCCGGCCTTGACGAATTCGTGCAGGACTTTGCGACCGAGGAATTTCGGGTCCTTGATCTGGCTGTAGAGCTTGCCGTCGGAGAACGTCCCCGCGCCGCCTTCGCCGAACTGCACGTTGGACTCAGGGTTGAGCACGCTTTTGCGCCACAGGCCCCAGGTGTCCTTGGTGCGCTGGCGCACTTCGGTGCCGCGTTCGAGAATGATCGGCTTGAAGCCCATTTGCGCAAGCAGCAGGCCGGCGAAAATCCCGCACGGGCCGAAACCGACGACGATCGGGCGCACGCTCAGGTCGGCCGGCGCCTGGCCAACCTCTTTGTAGCTGACATCCGGTGCCACGTTGACGTTACGGTCATCGGCGAACTTGTGCAGCACCGCCGCCTCATCGCGAACGTTGAGGTCGATGGTGTAGATGAAGCACAATTCGGAGGACTTTTTGCGCGCATCGTAGCTGCGCTTGAACAAGGTGAAATCGAGCAAATCATCGCTGGCAAGGCCTAAGCGCTGCACGATGGCAGGGCGCAGGTCTTCTTCGGGATGGTCGATCGGCAACTTGAGTTCGGTGATTCGTAACATGGCGGGATCCGGTTCGCGGGGCGCACAACTGCGCCAGGGCGTTTGAAGCCGGCGATTATAAGCTCCAAAAGCCCGGTCCCGTGAGGCTTAAACGATCAGTCGTCGCGCGAGCCGCCGAAATACCCGCAACCGCGCTGCACCTGACCATCGACGCGCAGTTCGGCGCTCATGTGTTGAATGCTGCCAGTGCTGCTGTCGACGCAGCGTTGCGGCGCGACCCACAATTCGATGTGCTGGTTATTGGCTTCGGTGCTGAGGTTGAAGCGGCCATCGCCCAATTGCTCTTCAACGTAAGGCACTGCCAATGGCGGCTGGCCGGCGCGGTCGATGACCATGCCCTTGCCGCTGACTTTCACGTTCCACTCCGGGGTGTGACCGGCGGCGCGCAGAATCAGCAATTTGAAATTGGCATCCTCGCATCCATTGCCCGAGCGCTCGACGCGGTACAACTGCTGCAGGTCGAGCTGGCCGTCGCCATCACCCGCAACGATCCGCCCGCGCACATCGGCGAACAGCTTGCCTTTGGCATCGGCCAGCGTAGCGGCCTGTTGCAATACGCTGGTGCCGCCCGTGTCGTTGACCACATAACGCCGCTGCTCACCGCACGGCTGGAACAACAGCTTGCCGTCGGCTGCACTCAACTGGCCTTGCATGCGGGTCTGGCCGACGTGGGTAGCACTCTCACGCTCGCCATCGAACAATTGGCAAGCGGCGAATAGAGGAAGCAGGGCAACGAGAACTAAGGAACGGGCAGCGCGCATCTTGGGGTCTCCTGACAAGTGCCGCCACGTTACTCAGGCTGACCGTTCATCACAAGACTGGAGTTTGTCTGCGGCAAATCTGAGGTCGATTTATCGGCAACAACTTGAGGTAAATCCAAAGCCGAATACCAGGATGCCAACGGTAAGCTGTCACTTTTTTGCAGGGGGTGGATGTGAAGAAGGCAGTGGGCTGGAAGATCGGGTTGTTGTTGCCGGTGATGATGGGGGCGGCCACGGCCAGCCAGGCTGCCGAGATCAATTTGTCTTCGGCAACCGATTTCACCCGGATGGATGTGCTGTTGAAGGATGACGACAGACTTCAATCGACGTTTGAAATGAATGTCACGCTCAGTCCTGAAGCCACCGAGAGAATGCAGAACATTTCTCGTGCTTCCCTGGGCCAACAATTGACGCTGTCGATCAATGGCTGGAAGGTCTCTACCGCGAAAGTGCAAACGGTCCTGGGCTCACAGTTCAGGGTTTCCATCCCGAAAGCCGTCGCCAAAGACCTTTTGCCCACATTGGTCGATTGAGCTTGAACCGGGTCAGCCTACGTGAAAGGTCTGGCCGGTTTGCAGGCCTTCCACGCTTTTGGCGTAGGCCAATGCCACATCCGCTGCCGGAACCGGTTTGAAGCCACGGAAGTACGGGGCGTATTTGCCCATGGCTTCGACCAGCACGTTCGGACTGATCGAGTTCACGCGCAGGCCACGTGGCAGTTCGATAGCGGCGGCGCGGACGAAGCTGTCCAGCGCACCGTTGACCAGCGCTGCGGAGGCACCACTGCGAATCGGATCGTGGCTCAGCACACCCGTGGTGAAGGTGAACGAGGCGCCGTCATTGGCGAACTCGCGGCCGATCAGCAGCAGGTTGACCTGGCCCATCAACTTGTCTTTCAGGCCCAGGGCGAAACTTTCCTCACTCATTTCTGCCAGTGGTGCGAAGGTCACGTTGCCGGCGGCGCAGATCAGCGCATCGAATTTTCCGGTCTGCTCGAACAGTTTGCGAATCGAAGCACCGTCACTGATATCCACCTGAAAATTGCCGCTGTTGCGGCCGATGCGCACGATCTCGTGGCGCTGGGACAGCTCCTTGTCGACTGCCGAACCAATGGTGCCGCCTGCGCCGATCAAAAGAATTTTCATGGGTACTGATCCTCAAGTGGATTGAATGAGTGCTCAGTCTAGAGTGGTTTTTTATCTGGATAAGCGCACTAATAGGCAACCTTTGGTTTTCAATTGGAAACAATCAATGAGTGAGATGGATGATCTGGCGGCGTTCGCGGTATTGGTAGAAGCGGGCAGTTTTACCTTGGCTGCGCAGCAACTGGGTTGCAGCAAGGGCCAATTGTCCAAACGCATCAGTCAATTGGAGGCACAGTTCTCTGTGGTTTTGTTGCAGCGCACCACGCGGCGCTTGAGCCTGACAGCTGCCGGCGCGGCGTTGTTGCCGCAGGCGCAGGCACTGGTGACCCAGGTCGAGCGCGCACGCCAGGCCCTGGCGCGGTTGAAGGACGACATGGCCGGCCCGGTGCGCATGACGGTGCCGGTGTCGTTGGGGGAAACCTTCTTTGATGGGTTGCTGTTGGAGTTTTCGGCCAAATACCCCGAAGTGCAGATCGAACTGGAGCTCAACAACAATTACCGTGACTTGTCTCGCGATGGCTTCGATCTGGCGATCCGCGCCGACGTGGCCATCGACCAGCGGCTGGTGGCACGTCCGCTGCTGGCCTGGCATGAAATGACCTGTGCCAGCCCGGCCTATCTGGAGCAATACGGCGAACCGCAGACCCCCCAGGCACTGGCCGAACATCGTTGCCTGCTCAACAGCCATTACAGTGGTCGTGAAGAATGGTTGTATCACCAACAGCACGAACTGTTGCGAGTGCGGGTTTCGGGGCCGTTTGCCAGCAATCATTACAGCCTGTTGAAGAAAGCCGTACTCACTGGCGCCGGCATTGCGCGCCTGCCGTCCTACTTGCTGTCGGCGGAATTGGCTGACGGCCGTTTGCATTGGCTTTTGCGTGATTATCAGACACGAATTATGCCGATGTATCTGGTGCATCCGTATCAGGGCGGATTGCCAAAGCGTACGCAGGTGTTGGCGGACTATTTGATTGGCTGGTTCAAGCGCAGCGGTGAAGCGCTGGATCGACTTCGCTAGTCGATGACTGTCGATGATCGTTCCCACGCTCTGCGTGGGAATGCCTCGCCGGACGCTCTGCGTCCGCTTGGGACGCGGAGCGTCCAAGGCTGCATTCCCACGCAGAGCGTGGGAACGATCGGTAAAGGGAGTTTGGCAGGATAAGAAAAACGGCCCGAAGGCCGTTTTCTGTTTACCGCTGAGGTTAGCCGCCGAGGTACGCTTCGCGCACTTTCGGGTCAGTCAGCAGCGCTTCACCAGTGCCTTGCATCACTACCCGGCCGTTCTCGAGAACGTAGGCGCGGTCAGCGATTTTCAGCGCCTGGTTGGCGTTTTGCTCGACCAGAAACACCGTCACGCCGTCCTTGCGCAGCTGTTCGATGATGTCGAAGATCTGCTGGATGATGATCGGGGCCAGGCCCAGCGATGGCTCGTCGAGCAGCAGCAGCTTGGGCTTGCTCATCAGCGCACGGCCGATGGCGAGCATTTGCTGTTCGCCGCCGGACATGGTGCCGCCGCGCTGGCTGAAGCGTTCTTTCAGGCGTGGGAAAAGTCCGAGGACCTTGTCCATTTGCTCCTGGTAGTCGCCCTTGGCGGTGAAGAACCCGCCCATGGACAGGTTCTCTTCGACGGTCAGACGAGAAAACACCCGACGACCTTCCGGCACCACGGCAATGCTCTTGCGCATGATCTGCGAGGAGTCCTGACCGACCAGTTCTTCACCCATGTAGCGGATGCTGCCGCTGTGGGCGCGCGGCGAACCGCACAGGGTCATCAGCAACGTGGACTTGCCGGCACCGTTGGCGCCGATCAGGGTCACGATTTCGCCCTGACGGACTTCGACGTTGACACTGTGCAGGGCCTGGATCTTGCCGTAGAAGGTGGAAACGTTTTCGAACTGCAGCATTTACGCTTCCCCCAGGTAGGCTTTGATCACTTCAGGATTGTCGCGGATCTGTTCCGGCGTACCGTCGGCCAGAGGGGTACCCTGGTTGATCACGACGATGTGGTCGGAAATGCTCATGACCAGTTTCATGTCGTGTTCGATCAGCAGCACGGTGACATTGTGCTCTTCACGCAACACGCTGATCAGCGCCTTCAGGTCTTCGGTTTCCTTTGGGTTCAGGCCGGCGGCCGGTTCGTCGAGCATGAGGATCCGCGGGCGGGTCATCATGCAGCGGGCGATTTCCAGGCGACGTTGCTGACCGTAGGCCAGGGTGCCGGCCGGACGGTTGGCGAACTCTTTCAGGTTGACCTTTTCCAGCCAGTACTCGGCGAAGTCCATGGCCTCGCGTTCGCTCTTGCGGAACGACGGGGTCTTGAACAGGCCGGACAGGAAGTTGGTGTTCAGGTGACGGTGCTGGGCGATCAAGAGGTTCTCGACCGCGGTCATGTCCTTGAACAACCGCACGTTCTGGAAAGTACGCACCACGCCTTTGAGGGCGATCTTGTGACCCGGCAGGCCTTCGATCGGCTCGCCGTCCAGCAGGATGCTGCCACCGCTCGGCTTGTAGAAGCCGGTCAGGCAGTTGAACACGGTGGTCTTGCCGGCGCCGTTGGGGCCGATCAGGGCAACCACTTGTTTCTCTTTCACGCTCAAGGCCACGCCATTGACCGCCAGCAAGCCGCCGAAGCGCATGCTCAGGTTTTCTACTTTAAGGATCTCGCGGCTCATTTGCGCAGCTCCATGTGAGGACGTTGCATGGGCAGCAGACCCTGAGGGCGCCAGATCATCATCAGTACCATCAAGGCACCGAACATCAACATGCGGTATTCACTGAACTCACGCATCATTTCCGGCAACAGGATCATCACCACGGCAGCGAGGATGACGCCCAGCTGCGAGCCCATGCCACCGAGCACCACGATGGCGAGGATGATCGCCGACTCGATGAAGGTGAAGGATTCCGGCGTTACCAGGCCCTGACGGGCAGCGAAGAAGCTGCCGGCAAAACCGGCGAATGCTGCGCCGAGAGTGAACGCGGAAAGCTTGATCACCGTCGGGTTCAGACCGAGCGCACGGCAGGCGATTTCGTCTTCGCGCAACGCTTCCCAGGCACGGCCCAGAGGCATGCGCAGCAAGCGGTTGATGACGAACAGTGCAGCCAGTGCCAGGAACAGCGCGACCAGGTAGAGGAAAATCACCTTGTTGATCGAGTTGTATTCCAGACCGAAGTACTCGTGGAAGGTTTGCAGACCCTCCGCGGCTTTACGTTCGAAGGTCAGGCCGAAGAACGTTGGCTTCTCGATGTTGCTGATGCCGTTCGGGCCGCCGGTGATATCGGTCAGGTTACGCAGGAACAGACGGATGATTTCACCGAAGCCCAGGGTCACGATCGCCAGGTAATCGCCGCGCAAGCGCAGTACCGGGAAACCGAGCAGGAAGCCGAAGGTGGCCGCCATCAGGCCGGCAATCGGCAGGCAGATCCAGAAGCTCAGACCGTAGTAGTGCGACAGCAGCGCGTAGCTGTAGGCGCCGACGGCATAGAAACCGACGTATCCGAGGTCGAGCAGGCCAGCCAGGCCGACCACGATGTTCAGGCCGAGACCGAGCATCACGTAGATCAACACCAGCGTGGCGATATCCACCGCACCGCGGGAGCCGAAGAACGGCCAGACCAGTGCACCGGCGATCAACGCAATGATGATCCAGCGCTGGGTGGTCGGCAGGGTCAGGAAGTTGCTGGCCTTGGCCGGAATCAGCGGCATGCTTGGCGAAGAACGCCAGGCCGAACTGATCTGCTGGTCGAACAGCACACGCAGGAACATCAGCACCGAACACACGGCGATGGTGATCAGGGTAGCGGTGCTGGTGCCATGCACTTCGAGGTTGATGCCGACGATGGTCAGCTTCAGACCGAGTACCGGGTAGGCCACGGCCCACACCAGCAAGGCGCTGAACAGCGCCTGTTTAAGATTCCTAGTCATACCTTCTCAACCTCCGGACGGCCCAGCAGGCCGGTTGGCCGGAACAACAGCACCAGAACCAGCAGGCCGAACGCCACGACGTCCTTGTACTGGTCGCCGAAGATATCGGCACCAAAGGCTTCCGCCACACCCAAAACGAGCCCGCCGAGCATGGCGCCCGGAATGCTGCCGATACCGCCCAGTACCGCTGCGGTAAAGGCCTTGAGGCCGACCAGGAAACCGGCGTTCGGGTTGATCACGCCGTATTGCATGCTCAGCAGCACGGCGGCGATGGCCGCCAGCGCGGCACCGATGACGAAGGTCAGGGCGATGATGTTGTTGGTGTTGATACCTAGCAGGTTGGCCATCTTGATGTCTTCGGCGCAGGCGCGGCAGGCGCGGCCCAGGCGAGAGCGGGAGATGAACAGGGTCAGGCCGAGCATGGCGACCAGGGTCACCACGAACACCACGATTTGCATGTAGGAAATCAGCACTTCATGTGCGCCACCTGGCCCGAAGGCAAAGTTGCCCGGAATCAGGTTGGGGATGGATTTGTCCTTGGAGTCCTGCGCCAGCAGAACCGTGTTCTGCAGGAAGATCGACATACCGATGGCGGAGATCAGCGGGATCAGACGGTTGCTGCCGCGCAAGGGGCGGTAGGCGATCCGTTCGATGCTGTAACCGTAGGCACTGGTCACCACGATGGTGGCGATGAAAGCGGCGGTCATCAACAGCGGAACACTGTCGAGTCCCATCATGGCCAGCCCGGCGATGGCGATGAACGCCACGTAGGAACCGATCATGTACACCTCGCCGTGGGCGAAGTTGATCATTCCAATGATGCCGTAAACCATCGTATAGCCGATGGCAATCAGGGCATACGTGCTGCCAATGGTCAGGCCATTAACCAGCTGTTGGAAGAAGTGATAGATGTCAGGCATTACAGCGCTCCTAAAAACCTGATACGCATTTCACTGGTGGAGTCATTTTCCCGCCCGAGCCCCGTGGATCTGCATCCACTTCGAATTCGGGGTTTGCCAGCGAACCGCTGATGACGGTTTTGAGATTTTCAGGTGGGGAGACTGGCGGATCACGCCAGCGCGGCCCAGATACATTCGTAAAACAAAGCCCACGGCACGCCGTGGGCTTTGTTGGCAGTCAGTCAGGCAGCGCCTTACTGAGGCTTGGCTTCAGTTTTTGGTTTGCCGAAGTGCCACTCGTAAACCACGAATTTGAAGTCTTTCAGGTCGCCTTTCTCGTCGAAGCTCAGGTCGCCGGTCGGGGTCTTGAAGGTGCCTTTGTGGATGGCTTCAGCCACTTTGGCGGAGTCTTCGGACTTGGCAGCCTTGATACCGTCGGCAATCACGGTCACAGCCGAGTAGGCCGGGAACACGAATGGACCGCTCGGGTCTTCTTTCTTGGCTTTGAACGCATCAGCCAGGGCAACGTTGGCCGGATCCTGGTCGAAGGATTTCGGCAGGGTCACCAGCAGGCCTTCGGAAGCGTCTTTGGCGATCTGCGAAATGGAGTCGTTACCCACGCCTTCCGGACCCATGAACTTGGCTTTCAGGCCTTTTTCCTGGGATTGACGCAGGATCAGGCCCAGCTCCGGGTGGTAGCCGCCGTAGTAGACGAAGTCGACGTTGGCTTGCTTGAGCTTGGCGATCATCGAAGAGAAGTCCTTGTCGCCGGCGTTGACGCCTTCGAACACGGCGACTTTCACGCCTTTCTTCTCAAGAGTGGTTTTGACGGCGGTGGCGATGCCTTCGCCGTATTGCTGTTTGTCATGCAAAACAGCAACGATCTTCGGTTTGACGTAGTCGGCGATGTAGTTACCGGCGGCAGGGCCCTGGGCGCTGTCCAGACCGATGGTACGGAAGACCATTTTGTAACCACGGGCGGTGATGTCCGGGCTGGTGGCAGCCGGGGTGATCATGATCACGCCTTCGTCTTCGTAGATGTCCGAAGCCGGTTGAGTGGAGCTGGAGCACAGGTGACCCACCACGAACTTGACGCCGTCGTTGACGACTTTGTTCGCTACGGCCACGGCTTGTTTTGGATCACAGGCGTCATCGTATTCAACGGCTTCGAGTTTCTTGCCGTCTACGCCGCCTTTGGCGTTGATCTGTTCGATGGCCATTTTGGCGCCACTGAACTGCATGTCGCCGTATTGGGCTACAGGGCCGGTCTTGGGGCCGGCGATGCCGATCTTGATGGTGTCAGCTGCGAACGAATGGCTGGCAACCCCGGCCAGAACCATAGCGGCAAACAGTTTGGAAATCTGCTTAGTAGCCTTAGTCATAGTGCTCCACTCTTACTGTTGTAGTTTTTATAGTCCTGGCGCCGTTGGCAGCAGAACCGGGTCAGATATCTACGACATCCCCCGGAAATGCCCCCCGGCAACTGTACCGGTACAGTGTAGAGCGCCGATTGTCAGCCTGGGAAGCTGGCGCCAGGGGGCAAAACTTGGGGGTGTCGCCATTTTGAAAGAAAAAGACAGAATTGCGGCGGGGCGTTGAAAGGCTTATAGCCAGATTCCGTGCATTCCTTGGCCTTCCTGCTCTTTTCGTTCAGTGACACAAATTGCATCTGGGTTTTTCTGCCAGACCACCGACGTTATCATTGCGTCGATTTCTTTTCCGGACCGGACCCATGACTGAAGAACCTAGCACCCTCTATGCCAAACTGCTTGGTGAAACCGCATCTATTACCTGGAAGGAACTGGAGCCGTTCTTTGCCAAGGGTGCCCTATTATGGGTCGACGCGAGCCTGGATCTGATCGCCGCGGCAGAGGCCGTAGCGAGTGATGAAGGCGAGAAAGTGGCTGCCTGGCTGGCCGAAGACCAGCTCGCCAAGCTGTCTGAAACGCGGGCGCTGGATCTTTTTGAACGTGATCCGCAGCTGTGGGCGGTGGTGGTTTCGCCGTGGATTATGATTCAGGAAAGGGCGCAGTCCTGATGGTGCGCACCTTTATGGTGCGTGGTGTGACCGCCCGAAAGTGTGTAGCCGAGTAGCGTGATGGCAGGTTGCCGTAGAGAAAGGCCACAGCCTCACGGTGACGTAAACGTAACGGGAACAGTTGAGAGAGCAGCCTGAGGGCTGCTTAATTGTTTCTGGATGTTGGAAAGTGGTGAATTGTGATCGTTCCCACGCTCTGCGTGGGAACGCAGCCAGGGACGCAGAGCGTCCCAAGCGGACGCAGTGCGTCGGATGAGGCATTCCCACGCCGAGCATGGGAACGATCTGGAGACGCTTAGTAGGCAGTTTTACCCGTATGGTTATTCAACGAAATAACCTTGGTCTTGCCTATGCGATGACGGTAGATCTCGCGCAGGTACTTGATTGCCTTCTTCACGCAATCCCGGGACAGGCGGATATCGTTGATCGAAACGAACTTGTCCTTGTCGTTGATCAGCTCGCGGTATTTCTTCTCGTACATCGGTTTGATCGCGTACCAGTTGGTATCGAGGATCTTCGCCGGGTTCTCGAATTCGTTGAGCAGGTCGTCGATCAGGTCCTCGTCAAAGTGTTCATTGATGATGAAGTCCAGGATCGAGTTGTCCAGCGTCTCGTCGAAGCGGTACGGGTTTTTCGCGAAGCAACGTTTGATGAACGCCACGATCAGGGTCAGGAAGTCGTCCGACAGGCACGGGCTCTTGGCGATCAGGGTGGTCAGCGACAGGTTGGCCGAGGCGCCGATCACCAGCGCGTAACGCTTGAGTGTGGTGTTGGGGAACAGGCTGTTGAGGTGCGTCTTCAACCGGTTCAGGTCCATGTACGACAGCTTGTAATCCTTCGGCAGGGAAACGATCGACACCACCGACGAGCAGTTCTTGAAGAAGTGCAGGTCGTGCAGCGCGGCGGCGTCATAACCCGAATTCTTGTACTGCTCCAGCGATGCGCGATAACGCTTGGACTCGATCGGCAACAGACTGATGCCTTCGATGGCCTGGGTGACTTTGTTGAAGTGCGGCAGGTCGATCGAGCGGAAGAACAGGTCGTCGATGTTCAGGCGCTGCGGCTCTTTCTCGAAGACCTTGAATTTGTCGCTGCTTGGCGGCGGGGTTTCCGGCACCACGGATTCGGCATAGGCAATCGCCACGGGGCCGGCCAGGCTCATGAACAGGTCGTTGGCGTCCAGGCGGATGGTTTCACCGATGTCGATGCCGGCGCGGCGGAAATAGTTCTGATCGTAGTCAGTCGTAACCGCCTGCGCTGTCAGAATGTTGAAGATCTGCTGCGAAATGTATTGATTGGCGTGCTTTTCCATCGCATTGACATCAATGTTCTGGATGTTGCCGTCATCGTTTTCCTCGGCATAACGCATGATGTCGTTGGAGATCAGCATCATTGCGTTCCATGGGCGGATACGGCCCATGACGCTCGCTTCGCTGCTGTCTTCATTGGCGAAGTTGTAGGAGAAGTCCCATTCTTCCGACAGGTATTTGCACAGCAAGCGACCGGCGTTGATGTGCAGTGCTTCGGACATTTCGCTGCGATGATCGGAAATGTTCGGCAGTACGCAGATGCCGCTGGTGAAGATCGGTTCGAAGACGAAGGAGTGGCCGCTCTTGCTGTCGTGCTCGTCCATCGGTTTGGTGTCGAACGTCTTGTTCATGTACGAGTGCTGCTGGGCCAGGCCGAATTCCGAGGCCATGCCCGAACCGGTACCGCCGCCAGCACTGAAGATCGAGAAATACAGGCGCGACTGGTTGGCCTTGATGCCACAGCTGTCGATCAGGTACGAGTGAATCATTTTCCAGTCAGGGCTGGAGAAACGCTGGGTGTCCTTGTTCAGGATGATCTTGGCCAGGTACTGGCCGAGAATCGGCGCGTTACCGGCGCCACCGGCATGGACTTCCGACAAGTCCATGATTTTCATTTTGCTGTAATCGCGCAGGAAGCCGCTTTTTTCGCCTTTGCGCGAGAAGCGGATGCGACCGGCGATGTCTTTGTCCAGGTCGCCGAGCATCACCAGTGGCTCGACCAGAAATACCGGCTTGGTGTTTTTGTTCTGGCCCAGGCGCAGGTTGTTGCGGATCCACTGGGCCGGACTGTAGCCCTTTTCGGCAAAACGTTTGTCCGGCGACAGGCGATCTTCGCTGTTGAATTCGTTGAGGTAGAACTTGCGGGCGTTGTACACCAGCTCCGCGACATCCAGCGCAATGTTCGAACCGCAGCGGCCCAGGCCGATCAGGCACACCGACGGGAATTCCTGATCGCTGTACTGTTCGTTGTCGCCTTCCAGGTGGGGCGGACGCGGGAACACCATGTCGCGCAGGCCGTCGAGGTTGTCGAGGATGCGGTCGGTATTGGTTTCGGTGAAGTACAGGTATTGCTGGCTCGCCAGCGGGCGCGATGGCGGCAATGGCTTCGACGGTGCGGGGCTGTTCGCCGCCGGGCTCAGCGTCAGGTCGGAAATCGCGGTGGCCGGGTTATTTTTAGAAGTCATTGTTCGCCATGTACCTGGGCTGGTTGGTCGGGCGACAGGCTGTCGTCAAACCGTCACGGAATAAGATCTCGCGTCTTTTATCAGCGCGTATTTGGCCCAAGCGTCAGTGCCGTGGCCTGAACGTCGCTCGGGGGAATCCTTTCCTAAGTCATGATAAATCGGCCAAGATTTGGCGATCTTTAATCAAAAGGAGGCAAAATGATGTCAATGCTACCTTCGCTGGGTTTTGCCGGAATTGGCTTGATGGGGTTGCCGATGTGCCGGCGATTGCTCGCGGCGGGTTACCCGCTGACGGTGTGGAATCGCAATCCGGCCAAGTGCGCGCCGCTGGTCGAGGCCGGGGCACGTCAGGTCGCGACCCCGGCCGAACTGTGCCAGCACGCCGACGTGGTGATGCTGTGCCTGGCGGACACGGCGGTGGTGCGCGGTGTGGTATTCGGCACCGCGGGAGTGATCGAGGGTGCGAAAAATGGCCAGTTGCTGGTGGACTTTTCCAGCCTGGAACCGACGGCAACGCGTGAAATGGCAGCTGAGCTCGTCAGCAAAACCGGCATGGGCTGGCTCGATGCGCCTGTGTCTGGCGGTGTCGTCGGGGCGCAGGCTGGCAGCCTGGCGATCATGGTCGGTGGCGACGGGACGGCGCTTGAGCGGGTTAAACCGGTTTTGCTGAGCCTCGGCCAGCGCGTGACGCACATGGGGGCGGTCGGAGCGGGGCAGGTGACCAAGGCCTGCAATCAGATGATCGTTGCCTGCAATGCGCTGGTGATTGCCGAAGTGGTGGCCCTGGCAGAGCGTTCGGGTGTCGATGCCAATTTGATCGCCGAAGCGCTGGCCGGTGGCTTTGCCGATTCAAAGCCGCTGCAGATCCTGGCTCCTCAAATGGCCGACAGTCGTTTCGAACCGGTGAAGTGGCACGTGCGGACCTTGCTCAAGGACCTGGACACGGCGGTGAAGTTTTCCCGCGAACAGGGCTCGGCAACTCCGGTCAGCGGTCTGGCGGCGCAATTGATGCGCCTGCACGGCGCCCAGGGGAATCTGGAAAAAGACCCGTCTACATTAGTGCAGATGTACCGTGCACCAGACTCAGCGTCGTGACTGAGTAGGAGTGTTTGCGCTGATTGATTTCATACAGCACCGGGAGCAATTCGGCGAGCGGTACCGGACGGCTGAGCAGGTAACCCTGAACGTAATCGCAACTGGCACCTTCAAGAAACTGGTACTGCTCGAAGGTTTCCACGCCCTCGGTCACCACTTCCAGGTGCAGGGTGTGGGCCATGGCGATGATCGCCTGGACAATTTCCATGTCCTGAGTCGAGTTGGGAATGTCCTGGATGAACGAACGGTCGATTTTCAGAGTGTTCAACGGCAAGCGCTTGAGATACGCCAGGGACGAATAACCGGTGCCGAAATCATCGATCGACAGTGACACGCCGAGGGTGCGAATCTGCCGCAACTGCACCAGCGTATCGGCGATGTTGCCCATCAGTGCGTTCTCGGTCACTTCCAGTTCCAGCCGTTGCGGCGCGACCCCGGCGTCACGCAGCGCCCGTTCGATTTCGGAGGACAACTCTTCGCGGGCCAGGCTCAAGGGCGAACAATTGACGGCGATCCTCAGCACCTCGCAGCCTTGCCGCGATAGCTCGCCCAAGTCTTCACACGCCTTGCGCAATACCCAATGGTCCAGTTCGGTGATCAGGCCGTTGGCTTCGGCAATGGTGATGAAACGGTCCGGGGCGAGGAAGCCGTGGGTCGGGTGTTGCCAGCGAATCAACGCTTCGAGTTTGCTGACCTGGCCGGTTTTCAGGTCGTAGATCGGTTGGTAATAGAGCATCAGGCCGGTGTCTTCACGCAGGGCGTAACGCAGTTCTTCTTCCAGTTGCAGTTCCAGCGTGGCGCGGGCCTTGAGGTTGGCGCTGAAAAAATTCAGACCGTTGCGACCGCTGCCCTTGGACTGATACAGCGCCAGGTCGGCGTTTTTCAACAGCTCTTCGCAGGATTTGCCGTCTTCCGGAAACACGCTGATGCCGATGCTGGTGGTCATCACCATGCGCCGTCCGGCAAGTTCAATGGGCTCTTTCATTTTTTGCATGATGCGCTGGGCCATGTGCCGCGCTTCTTCTCGATCATGCAGGTCGATGAGGATGCAGAACTCATCGCCACCGAAGCGCGCAACCACATCGGCGTGACTGCGTATGGAGCTTCTGATGTGCCCGGCAATGACCTTGAGCAACTCATCGCCGGCATCGTGGCCAAGGCTGTCGTTGATCCGCTTGAAGTGGTCGATATCGAGGAACAGGACCGCGAGCCTGCCGCCCTCGTGGATTTTCTCGCTGAGTTTCTCGGCGAACAGCTGGTTGAAACCGCGACGGTTGATCAGGTTGGTCAATGGATCGTAGTGCGCCACCTGTTGCAGGGACATGCGCGCCTGGTCCAGTTGGCTGAGCAACGAGTTGACCCGTTGCAAATCGAGTTCCTTGTGTTGCAACTTTTTGTCCGCCAGCGCCGCGCTGATACTGCTACCGATGATCAGCAGCGTCATGATCGCTACGGTCAGGCCGAGTTGAAAGTGATTGTTTTCTCCGGGCTGAGCCAGGAGGCTGTCGCTGGGCAGCACCAGATTGAAGGCAGCCATGCCGGTGAAATGCATGCTGATGATCCCCGCCCCGAGTACCAGGCTGGCACCGTACTTGAGCAGTTGATGAAACGTCCCTGTTTCGTTGCGCAAGTAACTCGACAGCAACAGGGCCGCCATGCTGGCGCCGATAGCGATCACGATCGACAGGCCGAACAACAGCGGTTGATAGTAGGCCTGCGCCGGCGAACTCAGTGCAGACATGCCCACGTAATGCATGGCGGCGATGCCCAGGCCGACACCGATGGCTGACCTGAAACATTGCCAGAAGCTCAACTGCGCAAGGCTGAGGGTGTGCATCGCCAGCCACGAAGCGAGCAGGGCGATCAGCAGAGAGGCGAGGGTAATGGGCAACTGGTAGTGGATATCTATCGGTGCCTGGAACGCCAGCATGCCGATGAAGTGCATGGCCCAGATTCCGCCCGCGAGGCATCCGGCGCCGACCCAGCGCCAGAGTCGCTGTGACGCCTTCTTTTCTGCATGAGCCACCCGCTCGGCCATGTCCAGCGTGGCAAAACTGCCAGCACAGGCAACCAGATAAGCCAAAAGCACCAGAAAAGGGTCATGTATGCAGTTGAGTATGACCTGCCCACTCTCTGGCAGCTCGGTAATGAAATGCAGACCAAGCCACTCCATAGCATGCCCCATCGATTACTTCCTGGCTGGCGCAATCAACGCCAGCGAATGTCATGGAGTATAGAGGTCACATACGGAACGCAAGCGATAGTGGCACATTGTCCTGCAATCCTTTTGGAATGAACCCTAGATTGTTTGGAAATAAAATGTTGCACAGGCCGCGCCGGAGACGATGGCTGGGTATCAGCTTTACGAATAATTACAGACAGCGGTGGGGCGCCTGACTAGATTGCAGGTTCCGGGCTCGGATGCACTGGCAGTGAAGCCCCATAACAATAAAAGAGACGGACCCATGCAGAACTCGACCCAAGCGGCGAATGCCTGGCGCATTCTGTTCCTGCTGTTCCTGGCCAACCTGTTCAACTTTTTCGACCGCACCATTCCGGCCATCATCATCGAACCGATCCGCATGGAATGGCACCTCAGCGACTTTCAACTGGGGATCATCGGCACCGCGTTCACAATCGTCTACGCCATTGCCGGCCTGCCTCTGGGGCGAATGGCCGACACCGGCTCGCGCGCAAAACTGATGGGTTGGGGGCTGGCAGCCTGGAGCGGGCTGACGGCGGTCAACGGCATGGTGGGAAGTTTCTGGAGTTTCCTGATCGTGCGCATGGGCATCGGCATCGGCGAGGCCAGCTATGCGCCCGCGGCGAATTCGCTGATTGGCGATCTGTTCCCGGCTCACCGTCGGGCGCGGGCCATGGGCATTTTCATGCTTGGCCTGCCATTGGGCCTGCTGTTGGCGTTTTTCACCATCGGTGCGATGGTCAAGGCCTTCGACAGTTGGCGCGCACCGTTCTTCATTGCCGCCGTACCGGGACTGATCCTCGCCGTCTTCATGTTTTTCATCAAGGAGCCCAAGCGCGGCGCCGCGGAAACCGTGCAGGTTTCCCAGGAAAAGGTTGATCGGCCAATCCGTCGGGTGCTGGCAGTACCCACCTTCCTCTGGCTGGTCATGGCCGGACTGTGCTTCAACTTCGCCACCTATGCCTGCAACTCGTTCCTGGTGCCGATGCTGCAGCGTTACTTCCTGATGCCATTGCAGGAAGCCGCAGTCGCGACCGGTATCATCGTCGGCGTGACCGGTTTGTTCGGCCTGACGCTGGGGGGCTGGGTCGCCGACAAGATTCATCAGCGAATCGCCAATGGTCGCCTGCTGTTTGCGGCGTTCAGCCTGATCATCTCCACGGTCTGCACGGCGTGGGCGCTGCATTCGGGGCGGATCGAGATCGGTGTATTCGTGGCGGTATTCAGCCTGGGCTGGTTGTTTGCCTACAACTTCTATACCTGCGTGTACACGGCGATTCAGGACGTGGTCGAACCGCGTCTGCGGGCAACGGCAATGGCGCTGTTCTTTGCCGGGTTGTATCTGCTGGGCGGCGGGTTGGGGCCGGTGGTTGTCGGCGCACTGTCCGACCACTTCGCCCACACGGCGATGCTCGCCGCGGGCGCCGGGCAAATGACCGAAGCGTTCAAGGCCGTCGGCCTGCACGACGCGATGTACCTGATTCCGGTAGCGCTGTTTTTCACCATGGTGTTTCTGGTGTTGGCGTCGCGGTGTTTTGTGCGCGATGCCAAGCGGATGAAGGATGGATTGGGAGGGGTGGTTTTGCCTGAGGGTGCTGTGGCGACGGCATAAGATCCAAAAAAGAAGGTCCGCAGTATTGCTGTTCACTTAAGGACGACCACTGTACTTGTGGCGAGGGAGCTTGCTCCCGCTGGGGCGCGAAGCGGCCCTGAAGGGGGCTGCTGCGCAGCCCAGCGGGAGCAAGCTCCCTCGCCACAGGATGCTAACGTTCTCTTAAGTGAACAGCTTACGCAGTATTGCGGGCCTTCTTGTTTTCAGCGGTGGAGCAGGGGACTTAACCCGCCACCAACACCCGGATCGCTTCCAGTCGCAGAGCCGCCTTGTCGAGCATCGCCAGGCCTTGCTCGCGTTGTTTGCGCAACGCAACCAGTTCACTGTCACGAACGGTCGGGTTGACCGCTTGCAACGCGGTCAGGCGTGCCAGTTCTTCGTCGGTGTCGGCGGCCAGGCGGCGTTGTGCCTCTGCCACGCGCTCGGCATGACGCGGGAAGATTTTGTCTTCGCCGGCATTGATCCGCGGGGTCAGTTGATCGCGCTGGGCCTGGATGAACTTGTTGGCGCTGGCGCGCGGGACGCTTTCGAGTTGGTCGTTCAGGGTCTCGAACGACACCCGGGGCGACAGGTCGTTGCCATTGGCATCGAGCAGGCAGCGCAGTGCAGCGGGCGGCAGGTAGCGGCCCAGTTGCAACGAGCGCGGGGCGACCACTTCGCTGACGTAGAGCAGTTCCAGCAGTACCGTGCCAGGTTTGAGCGCCTTGTTCTTGATCAGCGCCACCGCGGTGTTGCCCATGGAGCCGGACAGCACCAGATCCATGCCACCCTGGACCATCGGGTGTTCCCAGGTGATGAACTGCATGTCTTCGCGGGACAGCGCCTGGTTGCGGTCGTATGTGATGGTCACGCCTTCGTCGTCGCCCAGCGGGAAGCTGGCGTCGAGCATTTTTTCACTCGGCTTGAGGATCAGTGCGTTTTCCGAATGGTCTTCGCTGTCGATGCCAAAGGCGTCGAACAGGGTTTCCATATAGATCGGCAGGGCGAACTGGTCGTCCTGTTCAAGAATGGCTTCGACCAGCGCGTCGCCTTCGCCAGCGCCACCGGAGTTGAGCTCCAGCAAGCGGTCACGGCCGGTGTGCAATTCGGCTTCCAGACGCTCACGCTCAGTGCGGGCCTCGTCGATCAGCGCTTGCCACTCACCGTCGTCGGCTTCTTCCAGCAGCGGCAGCAGGCGAGGGCCGAACTGGTGCTGCAAGGCATTGCCGGTCGGGCAGGTGTTGAGGAACGCGTTCAGAGCTTCGTGGTACCACTGGAACAGGCGCTCCTGTGGGCTGGTTTCCAGGTACGGCACGTGCAGTTCGATGGTGTGTTTCTGGCCGATCCGGTCCAGACGACCGATACGTTGCTCCAGCAGGTCCGGGTGGGACGGCAGATCGAACAGCACCAGGTGGTGGGAGAACTGGAAGTTGCGACCTTCACTGCCGATTTCCGAGCAGATCAGCACTTGCGCGCCAAACTCTTCGTCGGCGAAGTAGGCGGCGGCGCGGTCACGCTCGAGGATGTTCATACCTTCGTGGAACACCGTGGCCGGAATGCCGGAGCGCACGCGCAAGGCGTCTTCCAGGTCCATGGCGGTTTCGGCGTGGGCGCAGATCACCAGCACTTTGGTGCGCTTGAGCATCTTCAGTTGATCGATCAGCCACTCGACGCGTGGGTCGAATTTCCACCAGCGTTCTTCTTCATTGGCGTCCGGCTGGGCCTGGAAGCTGACTTCCGGGTACAGCTCGGCGTGATCGCCCAACGGCAGTTCGAGGTATTCGTCCGGGCATGGCAGCGGGTACGGGTGCAGTTTGCGCTCCGGGAAACCTTGCACGGCGGCGCGGGTATTACGGAACAGCACGCGACCGGTACCGTGACGGTCCAGCAGCTCACGCACGAGACGGGCGCTGGCTTCGGTGTCGCCATCGTTGACGGCGGTCAGCAGGGCTTCGCCTTCGTTGCCGAGGAAACCTTGAATGGTCTTGTGCGCTTGCGGCGACAGGCGGCCCTGGTCGAGCAATTCCTGAACGGCTTCGGCCACCGGGCGATAGTTCTCGCTCTCGGCGCGGAAGGCGTGCAGGTCATGGAAGCGGTTCGGATCGAGCAGGCGCAGACGGGCGAAGTGGCTGTCCTGGCCGAGTTGTTCCGGCGTCGCGGTCAACAACAGTACGCCGGGAATGGTTTCGGCGAGTTGCTCGACCAGCGAGTATTCAGGGCTGACCTGATCTTCGTGCCATACCAGGTGGTGCGCTTCGTCGACCACCAGCAAGTCCCAGCCGGCGGCGAACAGTGCGTCCTGGGCCTTCTCGTCTTCCACCAGCCATTCCAGGGCCACCAGCGCGAGCTGGGTGTCTTCGAACGGGTTGGAGGCATCGCTTTCAATGAAGCGCTCTTCGTCGAACAGTGCGACTTGCAGATTGAAGCGCCGGCGCATTTCCACCAGCCACTGGTGCTGGAGATTTTCCGGCACCAGGATCAGCACGCGATTGGCGCGGCCCGAGAGCAGTTGGCGATGGATCACCAGACCGGCTTCGATGGTCTTGCCCAGGCCTACTTCGTCAGCCAGCAATACCCGCGGTGCAATACGGTCAGCCACTTCACGGGCGATGTGCAATTGGTGCGCGATCGGCTGCGCACGTACGCCACCCAAGCCCCAGAGGGAGGACTGCAACTGGCGGCTGGTGTGTTCGAGGGTGTGGTAACGCAGGGAGAACCAGGCAAGCGGGTCGATTTGCCCGGCGAACAAACGGTCGCTGGCCAGGCGGAACTGAATGAAGTTCGACAGCTGGGTTTCCGGCAGGGTAACCACTTCGTTCTGCGCGTTGAGGCCGTGGTAGACCAGCAGGCCATCGACGTCGTCGACTTCGCGAACGGTCAGTTTCCAGCCTTCGAAGTGAGTAATCGAGTCACCCGGCGAAAACCGTACGCGGGTGAGGGGCGCATTCCTTAGCGCGTACTGGCGGGTGTCGCCAGTGGCCGGATAGAGCACGGTCAACAAGCGGCCGTCCTGTGCCAGAACGGTGCCCAAACCCAGCTCGGCTTCGCTGTCACTGATCCAGCGTTGCCCCGGTTGATACTGCTGCGCCATGCTGCCTGACTCCCACCTTGAAAAAGCGGGCTATCTTAACGGAATCAGGTCTCCAGACCAAAGGAATACCTGTGTGGGAGGTGCCGTAGGCTGCGTTTTTTTGATCCGCGTGGCCTGAACAAATCCTAGCTTGCGACCGTTAAGGCAGTGTCGATTGAGTCACAGTTTGCGACCGATGGCTCAAGTCGCCATTTGCGCAGCCGACAGCCTGCTGACAGGAGACCAAAAAATATGCTGCCACCGATGCTTCCCTTGAGTGCCGTGCCGATCACCTCTCAGCACGACCCGGTCCGCCCGCGCCCGGACATAGCACCTGTGGTGCCCGTGCAGGAAAGCTCCACGGACAGCACCATCGACCTGAAAAAGCGTGACCCTGAAGAAACCGCCTTGCTGCTGCGCGAAGAACAGCGGCGCAAGCAGGAGCAGGAAAGACGTCGCCGTGAAGCCGACGAAGACCCTGAAGCGCATCTGGCCATCCCAGGGGACGAACTCAATGCCGACAACACCGTACCGGTGGCGCCATTGATGGAAGATCAGCCCCGCCAGGGATTGTGGGTCGACATCGAGATTTGAGCGAGTGGCTGGTCAGCGCTGTCGCCAGACCGCATTATTGGCGCAAACCTGCCTCGGCAGCTGAATTCATTTGCCAGTGATGCACTGAACGCCATGAGCCAAGACGACAAACTGATCGACCTCAACGCCGAACGCGCCAAGCGTGTCCATGACCTCAACGAAAAACGCCTTAATGAAGTGCGTCAGGCGTTCGAGCAAGCCATGCCGCTGGGCAAGGCGAAGAAAAAACCGAAGAACAAACCGAAAAAACGTTGAATCCCCCGTCATCGGTTGATGCAGGTCAGTTTTTCCCCTCCTTTGAGCCCGGTCTCGGGCAACATTGATCCCGGTCAATTCTTTCTCCTGCCCGTTTGGGTAACTTAGCCCTATCGCAACAGGGCAACAGCAGGAGACGCGTCATGTTTTTCGACAACGTGGTGATCGCCGGAGTGCTGACCGTCAGCCTCATGTTCGTTTTTTTTGCAGGATTCGGATTTTTTATCTGGAAGGATTCGCACAAGCGGAAAAAACCGTAGGTCTTTCTGGATGCAATGAGCACGCAAGGCATTTTGGGCAACTTCGGTTGCCCTTTTTTTTGCCTGCGATTCCTTGAAGTTGATCGTTCCCTCGCTCTGCGTTCTTGATCGTTCCCACGCTCTGCGTTCTTGATCGTTCCCACGCTCTGCGTTCTTGATCGTTCCCACGCTCTGCGTTCTTGATCGTTCCCACGCTCTGCGTGGGAATGCCGCCATGGACGCTCTGCGTCCAATTCTGACGCGGAGCGTCACGGGATTCATTCCCACGCAGAGCGTGGGAACGATCATCCGGTAATAAAAAAGGCGCGGTCCTTGCGGAGCGCGCCTTTTTCGTTCGGCAGCTGATCAGCTGCCGAGTGCCTTCGAGGCCAGCCAGAACAATCCGGCCGACAGGGCAACCGTGGCTGGCAGGGTCAGCACCCAGGCCAGCAGGATGGTTTTGACGGTGCCGCCTTGCAGACCGCTTTTGTTGGCGACCATGGTACCGGCCACGCCTGAAGACAGCACGTGGGTAGTGGACACCGGCAAGCTGAAGATGTTGGCCATGCCGATCAGGCTGGCAGTGGTGATCTGCGCCGACATGCCCTGGGAATAAGTCATGCCCTGCTTGCCGATTTTCTCACCGATGGTCAGAACCACGCGTTTCCAGCCCACCATGGTGCCCAGGCCGAGGGCCAGGGCCACCGCCAGAATCACCCAGAACGGCGCGTATTCGGTGGTGGTGGTCAAGTCCTTGCGCAGCTTGTCCAGGTCAGCCTTTTCACGGGCGGGCAGGCCTGGCAGCTTGCTGACTTTCTTCGCGGTGTCATCCAGGCAGAGCAGGTAGCGGCGCACTTCGATGCGGCTTTCCGCCGACAGCGAGCGGTAGTCGGCTACGCCCTTGAGGGTGCCCAGCAACGCGTTGATGGTCGGTTCGGTCTGCTGCGGGTTGCAGCGGAATTTCTCCGGCAGATCACCTTCCACGCTTTTGCCCAATGCCAGGAACTCGCCGAGGGTTTCGGCGTTGCGCTGGTAGAACTGATTCAGATGCAAGGTGGCATCGCGGGTGCGTTCGATCTGGTAGGTGGTGCTGTTCAGATCAAGGACGAACTGCGCCGGCACGATACCGATCAGCACCAGCATGATCAGGCCGATACCTTTCTGGCCATCGTTGGAACCGTGCACGAAACTCACGGCCATGGCGGAGATCACCAAGACCAGGCGATTCCAGAACGGTGGGTGCTTTTTGTCATCGATCTTGCGGCGCTGTTCCGGCGTCTTGTGCATCTTCGACAGCGGACGCCACCATTTCAGGCCGATCAGAATCAGCGCTGCAATCAGGAAACCTGCCATCGGCGAGAACACCAGCGACATGGCGATATCGATTGCCTTCTGCCAGTTCACGCCATCGGCCAACGGAATCTCGTTGATCAGGGCGTTGGCCAGGCCTACACCGAGAATCGAGCCGATCAGCGTATGGGAGCTGGAAGCGGGGATACCGAAGTACCAGGTGCCCAGGTTCCAGGCGATGGCGGCGGCGAGCAACGAAAACACCATGGCCAGTCCATGACCGGTGTTCACATTGATCAGCAGCTCCACCGGCAGCAAGTGGACGATGGCATACGCCACGCCAACGCCGCCCAGCAACACGCCGAGGAAATTGAACACACCGGAAAAGAACACCGCCAGATGAGGCGGCATCGCTTTGGTGTAGATAACAGTGGCTACCGCGTTAGCGGTGTCATGAAATCCGTTGATGAACTCGAAGGCGAGGACAAAAGTCAGGGCGAGCAGGAGGCTCACTAGCACCCAAGCATCCAGTCCGCTGAATAAATCGATCATGAAGGTTTTCTGACCCGGTCATAAGGGGGGCGGGATTATGCCAGAAAAGCGTGCCAATCAATGCACTAGCTGCTCGTTGGTAACATTCTTCAACGAATTAATTTGAGCCGCAGTCCTGCGTGTCGGTGATTTTACGGGCCTTGCAAGTCATTGAATTTATTTGAAAAAACCCATGGCAAAAGGGTTTCGCGCGCTCGGAGGAGGGGCCTGAACGCTTGTGTGAAATTTCTGAGAAGAGGGTCGGATATGCGCCCTTTACCTTGTCGGATGAGCAAGGTGGCCGCTGCCCGCTTGTAGCGGGCGCAAAAGGCAACATCCATGCATCCCGCTTTTAACGGGTGCAATCGCAGACCCTTGTAAGGATTAAAGCCGGGACCATCAAGGCTCTTCGGCTTTGAGTTCCTTTTCCATTTTTTCAAGTTCTTGCTTGAAAACCTGATCCTGAACGGTGGCGCGTTTACGCCAGGGTTTGCGCTCCGGTTCGGGTTGGGCGGCGTAGGTGGTGACTTCCCCGCCGTAAACTTCCTTGTAACGTTGTTCCTGGCGCTCAAGTTCCGCGCGCAGTTCGTCTTTCGTCACAGTGCTACCTGATTGAGTTGAGATAAATTCTGGTGAAACGCGCTGCATCCAATGTATCGATCATTCTCGACGCATCGACAAGGCCGGTGAGGGCATTGTTTTACGGCAGGGCGATCAATACGTCCATGTTGCAGGCGACCACGGCACCAGAGATAAATAGCTGACGCAGCATCAGCTTCCTGTTTTCAGCGAGCGCGTTGACGATGCAATGCAGTCAGCGTCGGGCGCTTGCCGGGGGCGGCAGCGATGGAACATCGCGCCACCTTGTAGCGGAGTCGGCAAGTAGAAAACCGTCTGGCTACTGATTTGCATTATAGCGAGCGATTCACAGAACTCTATCTCTACAGAGTTAAAAGTAGGTCGCGATGTGTGATCGTTTTGTTACTCGTTACTTTCACGGCCAACTAGAGCGCTGAATGCTATCACTGTTCAGTGATAGCTTTCTGGCGCCATTAAGTCGAACAACTTTTTGGCAATTACATCGACCTTGGCAAGTCTGCATTGTCACCGTGGTGAATGCTTGAAACACGCTCTTTGATTGATTCGGATGATGTACGGCGATTGCGATTATCGGTCAATGGTTCGATAATCGCCCAATCTGGGACCGGCACGGCTTGTGCGCCGGACCGATAGCCACTTGTAATACTCGCTGATCCGTGTGGGAAGAGAATCTGTAATGAACGATCAACTGCGCAATTCCTTTGCCTCTGTGGCACCGCCCATCGTCGCGTCGCCCGCCAAGCGAATCCAGGCACTCACAGGTGATCCGGACTTCATGACCTCGCTGGCGAGGGGGCTGGCTGTCGTGCAAGCGTTTCAGGAGCGCAAACGGCACCTGACCATTGCGCAGATCAGTCACCGCACGGAAATTCCCCGCGCTGCAGTAAGACGTTGCCTGCACACCCTGATCAAACTTGGCTACGCCACTACCGACGGCCGCACGTATTCCCTGCTGCCCAAAGTGCTGACCCTCGGCCATGCCTACGTATCCTCGACACCGCTGGCGGTGTCGGCCCAGCCGTATCTGGACCGCATGAGCGAGCAACTGCACGAAGCCTGCAACATGGCGACCCTGGAAGGCGACGACATTCTGTACATCGCCCGCTCGGCAACGACCCAGCGGCTGATTTCGGTCGATCTGTCGGTGGGTGGGCGCTTGCCGGCCTATTGCACGTCGATGGGCAGGATCCTGCTGGCGGCGCTGGATGACTCGTCCCTGGGTGAATACCTCGATCACGCCGATTTGCAGGCCAAGACCAGTCGCACGATCCACACCCCAGAGGCATTGCTCGAATGCTTGAAGGAAGTCCGGCAGCAAGGCTGGTGCATCGTCGATCAGGAACTGGAGCAGGGGCTGCGCTCGATTGCGGTACCGGTGTACGACGCGTCCGGTCAAGTGGTGGCGGCCCTCAACGTCAGTACCCATGCGGGTCGGGTCAGCCGTAATGAGCTGGAACAACGCTTCCTCCCTGGTTTGTTAAGCGCCAGCCGCGATCTCAGCGCTCAACTGTTTGCCTAAGGTGTTCGATAATCGCACAGAGTTGCTTCGGGTGAATTGACGCTGTTTCCTCCGGATCATTAATGTCGCGGCTGCGCCAGCATTGGCTGGCTCCCCGTTCGACTGTGATCCACGGAATAAAAATAATGAACCAGCCTCAGTCTGCTGTAGGGAACTGCCTCGACGTGCAGTCCTTCATCAATGCTCAACCCATTTCGCGTTATCAGTGGCGAGTGGTGATTCTGTGTTTCCTGATTGTCTTCCTCGATGGCCTCGACACGGCGGCCATGGGTTTCATTGCGCCTGCGCTTTCTCAGGACTGGGGGATCGATCGCGCGAGTCTCGGCCCGGTGATGAGTGCCGCGCTCATCGGCATGGTCTTTGGCGCACTGGGTTCCGGCCCGCTGGCTGACCGCTTTGGACGAAAAGTCGTACTGGTCGGTGCAGTGCTGCTGTTCGGTGCGTTCAGCCTGGCCTCGGCTTACAGCACCAACGTCGAGCAACTGTTGGTGTTGCGCTTTCTGACCGGCTTGGGCCTGGGCGCCGGTATGCCCAACGCCACGACGCTGCTGTCGGAATACACCCCGGAGCGCAAGAAATCCCTGTTGGTGACCAGCATGTTCTGCGGTTTCAACCTGGGCATGGCCGGTGGCGGATTCATTTCCGCCAAGTTGATTCCGGCGTTCGGGTGGCACAGCCTGCTGCTGATCGGCGGGATTCTGCCACTGATCCTTGCTGTCGTTTTGCTGTTCTGGTTGCCGGAATCGGCACGCTACCTGGTCGTGCGCAATCGCGGTACCGACAAGGTGCGCCAGGCGCTGGCGCCGATTGATCCGACTGTGGTGGCCCAAGCCTCCAGCTTCAGTGTGCCGGAACAGAAAACCGTGAAGGCGCGCAACGTGTTCGCGGTGATCTTCTCGGGCACCTACAGCGTTGGCACATTGTTGCTGTGGCTGACCTACTTTATGGGGCTGGTGATTGTTTACCTATTGACCAGTTGGCTGCCGACCCTCATGCGCGATAGCGGCGCGAGCATGGAACAGGCGGCGTTCATCGGCGCATTGTTCCAGTTCGGTGGCGTATTGAGCGCGGTGGGTGTGGGTTGGGCAATGGATCGGTTCAATCCGCACAAGGTGATCGGTACTTTCTACCTGCTGGCCGGGGTATTTGCCTACGCGGTAGGGCAGAGCCTGGGCAACATCACGTTGTTGGCGACCCTGGTGCTGGTGGCGGGGATGTGTGTCAACGGCGCGCAATCGGCGATGCCATCGCTGGCCGCGCGCTTCTATCCGACTCAGGGACGTGCCACCGGTGTTTCGTGGATGCTGGGTATCGGCCGTTTCGGTGCGATCCTCGGAGCCTGGATGGGCGCCACGCTCTTGGGCCTGGGCTGGAACTTCGAGCAGGTGCTGACGGCGTTGGTGATTCCGGCAGCATTGGCGACCGCCGCGGTGGTGATCAAGGGTTTGGTCAGCCATGCGGATGCAACCTGATTTCAGGCGTCTGAATCTTCATCGTGGTTGATGGCATCTTCGCGGGCAAGCCTCGCTCCTACAGAGGCACCTGGATTTGTAGGGGCGAGTCTTGCCCGCGAAGCTTTCGGGTACCAATAGCCGGATAACAATGTGTTCGATAAGCGAACACTCAGTCGATTATCGGATTGTTTGACGTTTTTCACGGGCTTACTCTTCAGCCACTCCGGCGCTGCGCATCGGCGCCTTTTTTCAAAGTCGGAAGGCTTTACCCATCTGAAGCACCTGGAGAAGCATGATGCGTGACGTTTACATCTGCGACGCGATTCGCACCCCCATCGGCCGTTTTGGTGGTGGTTTGTCTGCGGTTCGCGCCGACGACCTGGCCGCCGTGCCGCTCAAGGCCTTGATGGAGCGCAATCCATCGGTGGACTGGAATGCCGTCGACGAGGTGTTCCTCGGTTGCGCCAACCAGGCGGGTGAAGACAACCGCAACGTGGCGCGCATGGCGCTGCTGCTGGCCGGTTTGCCGCAGACCATTCCCGGCGTGACTCTCAATCGCCTGTGCGCCTCGGGCATGGACGCCATCGGCACGGCGTTCCGCGCCATCGCCAGCGGTGAAATGGAGCTGGCGATTGCCGGTGGCGTGGAGTCGATGTCCCGTGCGCCGTTCGTGATGGGCAAGGCGGACGCCGGGTTTTCGCGCAACATGAAACTGGAGGACACCACCATCGGCTGGCGTTTCATCAATCCACTGATGAAAGCCCAGTACGGTGTGGACGCGATGCCGCAGACCGCCGATAACGTTGCTGATGATTACAAGGTGTCCCGCGCCGATCAGGACGCATTCGCCTTGCGCAGTCAGCAACGCACCGCTGCCGCCCAGGCCGCAGGTTTTTTCGCCGAAGAAATCGTCGAAGTGCGCATTGCCCACAAGAAGGGTGAAACCATCGTCAGCCAGGACGAACATCCTCGCGCCGACACCACCCTGGAAGCCCTGGCCAAACTCAAACCGGTCAACGGTCCCGACAAAACCGTCACAGCCGGCAACGCCTCGGGCGTGAACGACGGCGCCGCGGCGCTGATCCTCGCCTCGGCCGAAGCGGTGAAAAAACACGGTCTGACTGCCCGCGCCAAAGTGCTGGGCATGGCTAGCGCCGGTGTGGCACCGCGTGTGATGGGCATTGGCCCGGTGCCGGCGGTACGTAAACTGATCGAGCGCCTTGGTGTGGCGGTCAGCGATTTCGACGTGATCGAACTCAACGAAGCCTTCGCCAGCCAGGGTCTGGCGGTGTTGCGTGAGCTGGGAATTGCCGACGACGCGCCGCAGGTCAATCCAAACGGCGGCGCCATTGCCCTGGGGCATCCGTTGGGCATGAGCGGTGCGCGTCTGGTCCTGACGGCGTTGCATCAGCTGGAAAAGACCGGTGGCAAGAAAGGCCTGGCGACCATGTGCGTCGGTGTCGGCCAGGGTCTGGCTTTGGCAATCGAACGGGTCTGACACGCCCTGTCGACTAATAAGAACTGAGGAAAGTGTAATGACTGACAAGCCTGGTTATCGTCGCCCGCAGGAGGGTACTCAGCCGGAGTACCTGCACCCGAGCTATCAATCCACCAACCTGCGCTCGCCATCGAAGCCGTTGGTGTTTCTGCCCCATTCGCTGTCGGAAATCACCGGTCCGACCGTCGGCGCCGAGCGCGTCAACGAAAAAGACAATGACCTGACCGCTCAGCACGAAGGTCAGCCGCAGGGTGAGCGCATCATCATTCATGGCCGCGTGCTGGATGAAAACGGTCTGCCGGTGCCGGGGATTCTGGTGGAGATCTGGCAGGCCAACGCCGCCGGTCGTTACGCCCACGCCCGTGACCTGCACGACGCGCCGCTGGACCCGAACTTTACCGGCACCGGCCGCACCGTGACCGACGCCGATGGCTGGTACCAGTTCCAGACCATCAAGCCCGGCGCGTACCCATGGGGCAACCATCACAACGCCTGGCGCCCGGCGCACATCCATTTCTCGCTGTTCGGGCCGAGCATCCTGACGCGCCTGGTCACGCAAATGTATTTCCCGGGCGACCCGCTGCTGGCTTATGACCCGATCTACAACTGCGTGCCCGATACCAGTGCCAAAGAGCGCTTGATCGCGACGTTCGATCTGGAAAAAACCATCCCTTCCTATGCCCTCGGTTATCGCTGGGACATCGTTTTGCGCGGCCGCGACGCCACGCCGATGGAGAAATAAGATGACGCTGACTGCGACCACGTCCCACACCGTAGGGCCGTACTATCACATCGGCCTGACCTGGCTGAACCGCGAAAACCTGACCGTCGAACAAACCCTGGGCGAGCGCGTGGCGATCACCGGGCAAGTGGTCGATGGCAACGGCGATGTCGTCAACGACGCCATGCTGGAAGTCTGGCAAGCAAACGCCGCCGGCAAGTACGACCACCCCGAAGATGACCAGGACAAACCCCTGGACCCGAATTTCGAAGGTTTCGGCCGGGTGCCGGTGGATGCCGAAGGGCGTTTTCGTTTCACCACCATCAAGCCGGGCACGGTCGAAGGCCTCAAGGGCACGACCCAGGCGCCGCACCTTGTGGTTCTGGTGTTCGCCCGTGGCTTGGTCAAGCACCTGCTGACGCGGATCTACTTCGAGGGTGAACCGGCCAACGTCGACGATCCGTTGCTGGAGTGCGTGCCGGCCGAGCGCCGCAGCACGTTGCTGGCGAAGAAGGATGCATCGGGCGTGTATCAGTGGAATGTGATTCTGCAGGGCACCGATGCCGAGACGGTGTTCTTCGATTATTGAATGGACTCAAAACTTGTGGTGAGGGAGCAAGCTCCCTCGCCACAAGTGCGTGTTTTGGCCTCAGGTAATGCTTCTGCGGAACGGGACTGTTGCAAAGTGTGTCTAGACTCTACTGTCCCTATTGAGTGAAAAACGATGACGACTCCCACGGCTCCTACAGCTCTTTATACGGGTGAAGAACGCAGCAAGCGGATCTTCGCCATTGTCGGCGCTTCGTCCGGCAACCTCGTCGAATGGTTCGACTTCTACGTCTACGCGTTCTGTGCGATTTATTTCGCCCCCGCGTTCTTTCCGTCCGACAACCCCACGGTGCAGTTGGTAAACACCGCGGGCGTGTTCGCTGCCGGGTTCCTGATGCGGCCGATTGGCGGCTGGATCTTCGGCCGTGTCGCGGACAAGCACGGGCGCAAGAACTCGATGCTGATCTCGATTCTGATGATGTGCTTCGGCTCGCTGCTCATCGCTTGCCTGCCGACCTATAAAGACATAGGCGTCTGGGCGCCGATCCTGTTGCTGTTCGCGCGCTTGCTGCAAGGTTTGTCAGTAGGCGGGGAGTACGGCACCACCGCGACCTACATGAGCGAAGTGGCGCTCAAGGGCCAGCGCGGTTTCTTTGCGTCGTTCCAGTACGTGACCCTGATCGGTGGGCAGTTGCTGGCGGTGTCGCTGGTGGTGATCCTGCAACAGTTTCTTACTGAAGAAGACCTGCGGGCCTACGGCTGGCGGATTCCGTTCGTGGTCGGTGCGGTAGCGGCGTTGATTTCGCTGTTCCTGCGTCGCTCGCTGAAAGAAACCACCAGCAAGGAAATGCGCGAGAACAAAGACGCCGGCAGCATCAGGGCGCTGTTCCGCGACCATAAGGCGGCGTTTATTACCGTGCTGGGCTACACCGCCGGTGGCTCGCTGATTTTCTACACCTTTACCACGTACATGCAGAAATACCTGGTGAACACCGCCGGCATGCACGCCAAGACCGCCAGCTACATCATGACCGGCGCGCTGTTCCTGTACATGTGCATGCAGCCTGTGTTCGGCATGCTCGCCGACAAGATCGGTCGACGTAACTCGATGCTCTGGTTCGGTGCCCTGGGCACCTTGTGCACTGTGCCGATCCTGCTGAGCCTGAAAAGCGTCAGCAGCCCGTTCCTGGCTTTTGTGCTGATTACCCTGGCACTGTCGATCGTCAGTTTTTACACCTCGATCAGCGGTCTGGTGAAAGCCGAGATGTTCCCGCCGGAAGTGCGCGCACTGGGTGTCGGCCTGGCATATGCGGTGGCCAATGCGATCTTCGGCGGTTCGGCGGAATTTGTGGCCTTGAGCCTCAAGAACGTCGGCATGGAAAACGCCTTCTACTGGTACGTAACGGTGATGATGGCGATTGCCTTCCTGTTCAGCTTGCGTCTGCCGAAACAGGCGAAGTATCTGCATCACGACCTTTGATCTTCACGCGCGGTCTACAAAGGCCCGCGCCTTCAGGGACTGTTTATGAACCAGCGACCGGGCAATCAGTTGTTCGATGCCTACTTCACTGCCCGCGATATGCGTGAGGTGTTCTGCGATCAGGGGCGGGTGCAGGCGATGCTCGATTTCGAAGCGGCATTGGCCCGGGCCGAAGCACGGGTCGGGTTGATTCCGATGAGTGCTGTCGGGCCAATCGAGAGTGCGTGCGAGGCCGGGCTTTACGATTTCGCTGCCCTCGGCGAGGCGATTGCCGTCGCCGGCAACTCGGCGATTCCGTTGGTCAAGGCGTTAGGCAAGCAGATCGCTGCGCAGAATGCCGAGGCTGAACGTTACGTGCACCTGGGTGCGACCAGTCAGGACGTGATGGACAGCGGCCTGGTGTTGCAACTGCGCCGGGGGTTGGAACTGATCGAAAACGATCTGGCGCAATTGGGGCAAATCCTCGCGAGCCAGGCCCAGCGTCATGCAGCCACGCCATTGGCCGGACGCACCTGGTTGCAGCACGCCACACCCGTCACCCTCGGCATGAAAATCGCCGGTTGGCTGGGGGCGGTGACCCGCAGTCGTCAACGTTTGGCCGAACTCAAGCCGCGTTTGCTGGTGCTGCAGTTCGGCGGCGCTTCCGGCACCCTCGCGGCCCTCGGCGAGCAAGCGCTGCCGATTGCTCAAGCGTTGGCCGAAGAGCTGCAACTGAGCTTGCCTGACCAGCCGTGGCACACCCAGCGAGATCGCGTGGTGGAGTTCGGCGCGGTGCTGGGTCTGATCGCCGGCAGCCTGGGTAAACTCGGTCGCGACATCAGCCTGTTGATGCAAACCGAAGCCGCTGAAGTGTTCGAGCCATCGGCGCCGGGCAAGGGCGGTTCCTCGACCATGCCGCACAAGCGCAATCCGGTAGGCGCAGCGGTATTGATCGGCGCGGCGACGCGTGTGCCGGGCTTGCTGTCGACGCTGTTCAGCGCCATGCCACAAGAACATGAACGCAGCCTCGGCTTGTGGCATGCCGAGTGGGAAACCCTGCCGGAAATCTGCTGCCTGGTGTCCGGCAGCCTGCAACAAGCGTTGTTGATCGCTCAAGGGCTGGAGGTGGACGCCGAGCGCATGGCCCGCAACCTCGACCTCACCCAAGGCCTGGTGCTTGCCGAAGCGGTGAGCATCGTCCTGGCGCAACGGGTCGGCCGCGATGCTGCGCACCATCTGCTGGAACAATGCTGTAAACGCGCCGTGGCCGAACAGCGCCACCTGCGTGCGGTGCTTGGCGACGAACCGCAGGTGACCGCCGAACTGACGGCCGCCGAACTCGATCATCTGCTGGACCCCGCTCACTACCTCGGCCAGGCGAAAACCTGGGTCGAGCGCGCGGTGGCTGACCATTGTGCATTGACTGCCTGAAGGAGACTGCTGTGGCTTTCGTTCAACTCGCCGATGGCGAACTACATTACCAACTCGATGGACCGGTCGATGCACCGGTGCTGGTGCTATCCAACTCTCTGGGCACTGACCTGCACATGTGGGAGGTGCAAATCCCGGCGTTCACCGAGCATTTTCGCGTGCTGCGTTTCGATACCCGAGGCCACGGCAAATCGCTGGTAACGCCGGGACCGTACAGCATCGAGCAACTGGGTCGTGACGTGTTGTCGCTGCTCGATGCCTTGCACATTGAGCGTGCGCATTTCTGTGGTCTGTCCATGGGCGGGTTGATTGGCCAGTGGCTGGGCATCAATGCCGGCGAGCGCTTGAACAAACTGATCGTGTGCAATACGGCGGCGAAAATCGGCGATCCTTCGATCTGGAATCCACGCATCGACATGGTCCTGCGCGATGGTCAGGCCGCCATGGTTGCGCTGCGTGACGCCTCGATTGCACGCTGGTTCACCCCGGACTTCTCCGAAGCCAACCCGGCGGCGGCCAAGCAGATTACCGACATGCTCGCGGCGACTTCGCCAGAAGGTTACGCGGCCAATTGCGCAGCGGTGCGTGATGCCGATTTCCGTGATCAGTTGTCGTCGATCAAGGCGCCGCTGCTGGTGATTGCTGGCGCTCAGGATGCAGTGACGCCACCGTCTGGCGGGCATTTCATTCAGGAGCATGTGCCGGGCGCCGAATACGCCGAGTTCTACGCCGCGCACTTGTCCAACGTCCAGGCCGGCGCTGCGTTCAGCGAGCGGGTCCTGGCGTTTTTGTCGGCTCATTGAGGGGATTGTTGTGGACGAGAAACAGCGTTACGACGAAGGAATGAAGGTGCGTCGCGCGGTACTGGGCGACGCCCATGTCGACCGCAGCCTGACAACCCTGAGCGAGTTCAACTCGGAATTCCAGGAAATGATCACCCGCCACGCCTGGGGCGACATCTGGACCCGCCCGGGTCTGCCGCGCCACACCCGCAGCCTGATCACCATTGCCATGTTGATCGGCATGAACCGCGAAGGTGAACTCAAACTGCACCTGCGTGCCGCCGCCAACAATGGTGTGAGCCGCGGCGAGATCAAGGAAGTGATCATGCAGAGCGCGATTTACTGCGGCATCCCCGCCGCCAACGCAACGTTCCACCTGGCCGAGTCGGTGTGGGATGAGTTGGGGACTGAATCTCGGGAGTGATCCCGGCGATTTTCGGTGCCTGAGCTGACGCCATCGCGGGCAAGCCCGCTCCCACAGGTTTAGCGCAAATCCTGTGGGAGCGAGCTTGCCCGCGATGGCGGTGATGAGGTTTAGAGCAGGCTGATCGGATAGCTGACGATCAGGCGGTTATTTGGATCGTTCCCACGCTCTGCGTGGGAACGCCTCAACGGACGCTCCGCGTTCGGCACGTGAGGTTTAGAGCAGGCTGATCGGATAGCTGACGATCAGGCGGTTATTTGGATCGTTCCCACGCTCTGCGTGGGAACGCCTCAACGGACGCTCCGCGTTCGGCTTTGGACGGGACGCGGAGCGTCTCGGGCTGCATTCCCACGCAGAGCATGGGAACGATCGGTGGTGAGGTTTAGAGCAGGCTGATCGGATAGCTGACGATCAGGCGGTTATTTGGATCGTTCCCACGCTCTGCGTGGGAACGCCTCAACGGACGCTCCGCGTTGGGAACGCCTCGATCAGGCGGTTATTTGGATCGTTCCCACGCTCTGCGTGGGAACGCCTCAACGGACGCTCCGCGTTCGGCTTTGGAACCTGGACGCGGAGCGTCCCTGGCTGCATGCCCACGCAGAGCATGGGAACGATCGGTGGTGGTGTTTAGAGCAGGCTGATCGGATAGCTGACGATCAGGCGGTTATTTGGATCGTTCCCACGCTCTGCGTGGGAACGCCTCAACGGACGCTCCGCGTTCGGAGATCAGGCGGTTATTTGGATCGTTCCCACGCTCTGCGTGGGAACGCCTCAACGGACGCTCCGCGTTCGGCTTTGGAACCTGGACGCGGAGCGTCCCTGGCTGCATTCCCACGCAGAGCATGGGAACGATCGGTGATGAGGTTTAGAGCAGGCTGATCGGATAGCTGACGATCAGGCGGTTTTCATCGAACTCGTTGTTGCTGTAATCCCGGCGCATGGTCGAGTTGCGCCATTTCAGGTTCAGGTCTTTCAGTGCGCCGCTTTGCACGGTGTAGCCCAGTTCACTTTCACGACCCCATTCCTTGCCATCGGTGACCGTGCCGGTGTGCACGTTGTCGCCGCTGATGTAGCGGTTCATCAAGGTCAGGCCCGGGACGCCGAGAGCAACGAAGTTGTAATCGTGGCGCACCTGCCAGGATCTTTCCCGAGCATTGTCATAGCTGGAGTTGTAGCTGTCGTTGGCCAGGGTCCCGCCGCTGGTGCCGTTGACTCGCATCCAGGGACTGTCACCGGTGAGTTTTTGCAGGCCGACGTAGAAGGTGTGGCCGCCGTACTTGGCTGAGAGCAGGCCGTACATTGTTTTGTTGTCCAGCTCGCCGGCCCGGGCACTGCCATCGTCCTTGCCATGGAAGAACCCGAGGTTGGCGCCCAGCGTCCAATCACCCAACGGTTGGCTGTGGGTCAGGTTGATGAACTGCTGGCTGTAGATATCCTTGAGTTCGGCGTTCCACAGACCGATCTGCGTGCGTTTTTCATTGAACAGGTATTCGCCACCCTGGAAGTTGAAGCGGTCGGAGGTGAACGCCGCTTTGCCGGTCATCGACATGTCGTCCATGCTGCTGTCATCGCGGGGGCTGTTCTGGCGGAACTGGCCGCCGTAGAGCGTCAGGCCATTGATCTCCTTCGACGTGATCTGACCGCCACGGAAGGTTTGCGGCAGCGAACGCCCATCGTCCGAACGCAGGATCGGCAATACCGGCATCCATTCGCCTACCTTGACTTCGGTCTGCGACAGCTTGGCCTTGAATGCGACGTAGGTGCGGCCGAAGTTGTCCGCCGGGCGACCGTCGCTGTCCAGCGGCAGCAGTTGCGTACCGCCAGTGCCTTTGCCGCCATCGAGCTTCACCGAGTACAACCCCAGCACATCCATGCCAAACCCGACGGTGCCTTGGGTGAACCCGGATTTGGCGTCGAGAATGAAACTTTGCGTCCATTCTTCAGCCTTGCCTTGAGCCTTGGTCGGGTTGGTGAAGTTACGGTTGATGTAGAAGTTGCGCAGGTTCAGGTTGACCTTGGCGCCTTCGACAAACCCCGCTTCTTCGGCGCAGGCGGGCAGGGCGGCACTGGCGAGGGCGGCGGCGATCAGGCTGGGAACGAAGTACTGCGCGGTGGAAGAGGTCATGGGCTGGGGCTCTCTAATTTTTGTAGACAAAGCGGGTGTGATGCCGCAACCAGGGGTTGCAGACGAATAGTGCAAATCAGGGGCGAACGAACCGGGATCAGCCGGACGGGACAGGGCGCGGGGGCATGGCATCGAACCTGTTGTTATTGGTTTTGTGGCTCGGATGGTGAGGGGAATGTACTGGGTGGTTCAATCTTGGAAAGCAGGTTCTGGGCGATAATCGAACATAAGATTAACAGTCGTTTTTGTATTTTTTTTGCGGTCCTCATCGCTGGCAAGCCAGCTCCCACAAGGTCATGGTCGCCCACAAAAATTGTGCACGGGACGCACAAGGTGGAAGCCGGCTTGCCAGCGATGAAGTCAGCACAACCTTTCCCGCCGCCAACAAAAAGCCCACCAATCGGTGGGCTTCGTGTTTTCACAGCGCTATCAGAACAACTTCAACTTCGGCGCTTCTTCTTTCAGCGGCTCGTTCTTCGCCGTCTGTTCGTTCCAGCCACCGCCCAGGGCCTTGTACAGGTTGACCTGGCTGATCAGCTGCGCCAGCCGATCGGTAATCAGTGACTGTTCAGAGTTGAACAACTGACGCTGAGCATCGAGGAACGTCAGGTTGCTGTCGACACCGATGCGATAACGCCGCTCGGCCAGACGGTAGTAGTCCTGGTTTGCACTGACCAGATTACGCTGCGCCTGTACCTGGTCGGTGTAGGTGCCGCGTGCGGCCAAACCGTCGGCGACTTCCTGGAAGGCCGTTTGAATGGACTTCTCGTAGTTCGCCACGCCGATGTCTTTCTGGATTTTCGAGTAGTCCAGGCTGGCACGCAGGCTGCCGGCATTGAAGATCGGCAGATTGATCTGCGGCTGGAACAGCCAGGTGCCCGAGCCGCCCTTGAACAGACCGGACAGGTCCGGGCTCAGGGTCCCGGCGTTGGCGGTCAGGCTGATGCTCGGAAAGAACGCTGCGCGTGCGGCGCCAATGTTGGCGTTGGCCGCTTTCAGGTTGTATTCGGCCTGGAGGATGTCCGGACGACGTTGCAGCAGGTCCGACGGCAGGCCGGCCGGTACTTCGGCCAACAGGTCCTCATTCAACGGTTTGGCCGCTGGCAGGTTGGCTGGAATGCCGGTGCCGAGCAGCAGTACCAGGCTGTTTTCATCCTGGGCGACCTGGCGCGTGTAACGGGCCAATTGCGCACGGGCGTTCTCCACCGAAGTCCGCGACTGCGCCAGGTCCAGCGCCGAAGCGACCCCCACTTCATTGCTGCGCGCGGTGAGCTTGTAGCTCTCCTCGAACGCGGCGAGGGTGTCTTGGGTGACTTTGAGCAGTTCCTTGTCGGCCTGCCAGGTCAGGTAGGCATTGGCCACGCTGGCCACCAGGCTGATCTGTGTACTGCGACGGCCTTCTTCAGTTGCGAAGTAACGCTGCAGCGCTTCTTCGTTCAGGCTGCGAATACGGCCAAACAGGTCGAGTTCATAGGCGCTGATGCCGACGGTGGCAGAGTAGGAACTGCTGATGCCCGCTTCACCGGTCTGCGATGCATCGGCCGGAAGCCGCTGACGGTTGCCGGTGCCATTGGCCGACACAGCCGGGAACAGGTCGGCGCGGGAGATGCGGTATTGAGCCGCAAACGCGTCGATGTTCAGCGCCGCGACACGCAGGTCACGGTTGTTTTCCAGAGAAACCTGAATCAATTGCTGCAATGCCGGGTCACGGAAAAACTGCTTCCAGCCCTGCTCGGCAGCGGCCTGTGCCGGTGCCTGGGCCGGCGAATACGCCGGCCCTTGAGGGTATTGGCCCGCCACCGGAGCATCCGGTTGCTGATAATCAGGTATCAGCGAGCAGCCACCGAGCACGAAGGCGGCGACTGCCAGGGAGAGTAGCGACTTGCTCATTAGCCAGCCTCTTTAGGAGTTTCAGGTGCGTCTTGCTCGTCGACGTTTTTACGCTGACCCATAGCCGACACAGTGACGAAGAACAGTGGGACCCAGAAGATCGCCAGTACGGTTGCGGTGATCATACCGCCAATCACCCCGGTACCGATGGCATGCTGGCTACCCGAGCCTGCGCCCGTGGAGATCGCCAGGGGGACTACACCAAGAACGAAGGCGAGCGAGGTCATGATGATCGGTCGCAGACGCATCCGGCAGGCTTCGATAGCCGCCTCGCGCAGGCTGCGTCCCTGTTCGTGCAGTTCCTTGGCGAATTCGACGATCAGAATGGCGTTTTTCGCCGCCAGACCGATGGTCGTCAACAAGCCCACCTGGAAGTACACGTCGTTGGACAAGCCGCGCAGGCTGGTGGCCATCAGCGCACCGATGATCCCCAGCGGCACCACCAGCATCACCGCGATCGGAATCGACCAGCTTTCATACAACGCCGCCAGACACAGGAACACCATCAGCAGCGACAGGGCATACAGCGCGGGTGCTTGCGAGCCGGACAAACGTTCCTCGTACGACAGGCCGGTCCAGGAAATACCGACACCGGCCGGCAGTTTCTTGGCGATGGCTTCGACTTCGGCCATGGCTTCACCGGTGGAGTAACCCGGAGCCGGGGCACCGAGGATTTCCATCGCTTCCACACCGTTGTAACGGGCCAGTTTCGGCGAACCGTAGATCCATTCGCCCTTGGCGAACGCCGAGAACGGAACCATGGTGCCGACGCTGTTGCGTACGTACCACTTCTTCAGGTCTTCGGGGCTCATGCGCGCGCCCGGCTGGCCTTGAACGTAAACCTTCTTCACTCGACCGCGGTCGATGAAGTCGTTGACGTAGCTACTACCCAGGGCGATCGACAGGGTGTTGTTGATGTCCGCGATGGTAATGCCCAGGGCACTGGCCTTCTCGTCATCGATTTCCAGCTGATACTGCGGCTCGTCGTTCAAGCCGTTCGGACGGACCTGCGTCAGAATCTTGCTTTGCGCCGCCATACCGAGGAACTGGTTGCGCGCTTCCATCAACTTTTCGTGACCGATACCGGCGCGATCCTGCAGGAATACGTCGAAACCGGTGGCGTTACCCAGTTCCAGTACCGCTGGCGGGGCGAAGGCGAACACCATCGCGTCACGGAAGGTGAAGAAGTGCTGTTGGGCACGGGCCGCCACCTTGAACACGCTGTTGTCGGCGTTACGCTCGTCCCACGGGCGGAGCATGATGAACGCCATACCGGAGCTTTGGCCACGGCCGGCGAAGTTGAAGCCGGTCACGGTAAACACCGAGTTCACCGCATCGCCTTCACCGCCGTCCTTGCTCGGGCGCAGCAGGAATTCGCGCATTTGGTCCACGACCACTTGGGTACGCTGGGAGGTCGAACCGGCCGGCGTCTGTACCTGGGCGAACAATACGCCTTGGTCTTCTTCAGGCAGAAATGCCGTTGGAATGCGGGTGAACAGCCAGATCATGCCGACGACGATGATCAGGTACGCCAGCAGATACGGCGCCTTGTGCGTAAGCATGTTGCCCACGCCGCGCTCGTAGCTTTTGACGCCACGGTCGAAGTTGCGGTTGAACCAGCCGAAGAAGCCGCGTTTGGGCGTGTGATGCTCGCCTTTGCGAATCGGCTTGAGCATGGTGGCGCAGAGCGCCGGAGTGAAAATCAGTGCAACCAATACCGACAGGGCCATGGCCGAGACGATGGTGATCGAGAACTGCTTGTAGATCACACCGGTGGAACCGCTGAAGAACGCCATCGGCAGCAGTACCGCCGACAGAACCAGGGCGATACCCACCAGGGCGCCCTGGATCTGCCCCATGGATTTCTTGGTGGCTTCCTTGGGCGACAGGCCTTCTTCGCTCATTACCCGTTCGACGTTTTCCACCACGACGATGGCATCGTCCACCAGCAAGCCGATGGCCAGCACCATACCGAACATGGTCAGGGTGTTGATGCTGAAACCGGCTGCCGCGAGGATCCCGAACGTACCCAGCAACACCACCGGAACGGTCATGGTAGTGATGATGGTGGCGCGGAAGTTCTGCAGGAACAGGAACATCACCAGGAACACCAGCGCTACCGCTTCAACCAGGGTGTGAACCACGCCCTTGATCGACTCGGTCACCACCGGCGTGGTGTCGTACGGGAACACCACTTCCATGCCTTGCGGGAAGAACGGCTTGAGGCTGTCAATGGTGGTGCGCAGTGCCTTGGCGGTATCCAGCGCGTTGGCGCCTGTGGCCAGTTTCACCGCCAGACCGGAAGCCGGAGCGCCGTTGAACTGGGCGTTGATGCTGTAGTTCTCACCACCCAGACCGACCTCGGCGACATCTTTGAGGCGAACCTGAGAACCGTCCTTGTTGACCTTGAGCAGGATCTTGTCGAATTGCTCGGCGGTCTGCAGGCGGGTCTTGCCGATGATCGTCGCGTTCAGCTGGGTGCCGGGCAGGGCAGGCAAGCCGCCCAGTTGACCGGAAGACACCTGTACGTTTTGGGCGGCGATGGCGGTCTTGACGTCGATCGGGGTCAGGTTGAAGTTGTTCAACTTGGCCGGGTCGAGCCAGATACGCATGGCGTACTGCGAACCGAACACCTGGAAGTCACCGACACCGGCGGTCCGCGAGATCGGGTCCTGCATGTTCGACACGATGTAGTTGGACAGGTCGTCCTTGGTCATGCTGCCGTCACGCGACACCACACCGATCACCAACAGGAAGTTCTTCACGGCCTTGGTTACGCGGATACCCTGTTGCTGCACTTCTTGCGGCAGCAGCGGGGTGGCCAGGTTCAGCTTGTTCTGGACCTGGACCTGCGCGGTATCGGAGTTGGTGCCTTGCTCGAAGGTCGCGGTGATGGTCATGGTGCCGTCGGAGTTACTTTCCGACGATACATAACGCAAGTTGTCGATACCGTTGAGCTGCTGCTCGATCACCTGAACCACGGTGTCCTGCACGGTTTGCGCGGAGGCACCCGGGTAGGCCACGGAGATAGCGATAGCGGGCGGCGCAATGCTCGGGTATTGGTTGATCGGCAGTTTGAGGATCGACAGTGCCCCGACCAACATGATCACCAGGGCAATTACCCAAGCGAAAATCGGACGGTCGATAAAAAATTTCGACATGGTTTACTCCCCTTTGCCGCCAGCGGCTTTGTTAGCTGCCTGTGCGGGGGCCGGGTTCTTTGCGGTTACGTTGGTCGCCTCGCTGGCTTTGACTTCGACGCCAGGCTTGACGTATTGCAGGCCTTCGGTGATCAGCCGATCACCGGCTTTCAGGCCGTCTTCGATCAGCCATTGGTTGCCGACGGTACGGCTGGCCTTGAGCTGGCGCAGTTCAACCTTGTTGTCCGGGCCGACGACCATCGCGGTCGGTGTGCCTTTGAGGTCGCGGGTCACACCTTGCTGCGGGGCCAGAATCGCCGCGCTGTTCACACCGGCCTGCAACTGGGCGTGCACGAACATGCCTGGCAGCAGCGTGTGGTCAGGGTTGGGGAACACCGCGCGCAGGGTCACGGAACCGGTGGTCTGGTCAACCGAGACTTCGGAGAATTCCAGCTTGCCGTCGAGTTTGTACTGGCTGCCGTCCTCGAGGGTCAGCTTGACCTTGGCCGAGTTATCGCCGGCCTTTTGCAGGCGACCGCTTTCCAGTTCACGGCGCAGCTCAAGCAATTCGACCGAGGATTGGGTGACGTCGACGTAGATCGGGTCGAGTTGCTGGATCACGGCCATTGCTTCGACCTGGGCATTGCTGACCAGTGCGCCCTCGGTCACCGAAGAGCGACCGATACGGCCGGTCAGCGGTGCATAGACCTTGGTGTAGCGCACATTGATTTGCGCCGATTGCAGCGCAGCTTCCGATTGCAGGCGATTGGCCACGGCGGTGTCGTATTCCTGACGGCTCACGGCTTGCTCGTCGACCAATTGCTTGTAGCGATCGGAGATCGATTTGGTCGAACGCAGGTTGGCTTCGGCGCTTTTCAAGGTCGCTTCGTAGACCGACGGATCGATCTGGTACAGCTGCTGGCCGGCCTTGACGTCGCTGCCTTCCTTGAACAGACGCTTGAGAATGATGCCATTGACCTGCGGGCGCACTTCAGCAATGCGGAACGCACTGGTGCGGCCGGGCAGTTCGGAGGTCAGCGTAAACGTTTGCGGTTGCAGGGTGACAACGCCGACCTGAGGCGGTGGTGCGGCCGGCGCCGCTTCTTCCTTTTTGCATCCGCTGAGCAGCGATGCCAGGGCGACGGCGGCGACCAGAGCGGTGAGAGCTGGCTTGAATTGCATGAAAATCCTCGGGTCAGGCGCGTAAAAAACGCACAAGAAAAGATGAAAGGTAAAAAGTGGGTTCCGGGTGGATAAGTAGCATGCTAAGGAATATACTTACGTTCACGGCTGTTTGTAAATACCTTGGCGGTGTATCTTCGCCGTTACAGCAGCCATCGAAAGGTTGGAATTGTAGGCCCGGGGACGATACCCAAGAGCGATCGCCCCACTTTTATTCAGCTGATATTCAGACATCGCTGAAGCATCCTGATTGAGGTTGTACTGCCATGGTCCGTCGTACCAAAGAGGAAGCTCAAGAAACCCGCGCCCAGATACTCGAGGCGGCTGAAAAAGCCTTTTACGAGCGGGGCGTGGCCCGTACGACCCTGGCGGATATCGCCACCCTCGCCGGAGTCACTCGTGGGGCCATCTATTGGCATTTCAGTAACAAGGCCGATCTGGTGCAGGCCATGCTCGACAGCCTGCACGAACCACTGGATGAGTTGGCCAAAGCCGCGGAGAGTGAAGACGAGCCCGATCCACTGGGCTGTATGCGGCGGCTGTTGATCCATTTGTTTCATGAAGTTGCACTGGACCCCAAGACCCGGCGCATCAACGAAATTCTGTTCCATAAGTGTGAATTCACCGATGAAATGTGCGACCTGCGTCAGCAGCGCCGAACGGCCAGCCTCGAATGCAATACGCGCATCGGTCTGACCCTGCGTAATGCGGTCAACCGTGGGCAATTGCCGGAAGACCTCGATACCGTTCGCGCTGCCATCAGTATTCATGCCTGGATCGACGGCCTGCTTTATCAGTGGTTGCTGGCACCGGACAGCTTCCAGCTGCACACCGAGGCCGAGCGTTGGGTCGACATCGCGTTGGACACACTGCGTTTGAGTCCCAGCCTGCGCAAGTGAAACAACATGCTAATCGGTGCCGCGTGTGTCAACGGTCAAGGCCGCAAATGAACAGTTCTTCACGCGCACGGCGGCAGACGGGTGCTTTTATATACGCCCGCTCGCCGCGGTGACAGATAGTCGGCGCGGTAATTTGTAGGAATTTTGTGTCGCTTGTGTGGGCGAGCGCCTATATCCCTTGACGGTTTCGTTGCTGTTTCACCTTGTACATCTCGCCGTCTGCCAGTTTGATGGCCTCGTCCACTGTCAAGCTGCCCGGTATCACTGCCACTACCCCAACGCTTGCGCCGCTGTAGTCAACCTCACCAAAACCGTGGCCCAGCTCATATTTCCCTTTTGTCGCTTTGGACAGGCGGTCCTGCAGCAACCCGGCCGCGTGTTCCCTGTCTTTTGCCGGGTCCGAGTGTTCAGAGGGCGTGCCCAGGGCAATCACGATGAATTCATCACCTCCAGTCCGCCCGATGATGTCGCTGATTCTGAGGCCATGCTGCAATCGGGCGGCCACGCCGCGCAGTAGCTGGTCTCCTGCCAAGTGACCGTGGGTATCGTTGATGAGCTTGAACCCATCCAGATCGATGACACCCAAAAGTATGTACTTGTTCTCACGCTGGGCCAGGGCGAACAGGCGCTCGGCATCGTTGAGTACGGCGCGTCGATTGGACAGGCCGGTGAGTGGGTCTGTCAGTGCCAGATTGGTCAACTCGACGTTGGCGGCCTGGAGTTGCTTAACCAGCTGCTCACGTTCAAGGGAATATCCGAGCAACCCTGAAAGCAGCTTCAGCAAGGGCTCCACTTCAGAACGACGAGGCACCTGGTTCGAGCTGGCGGCACACACCGTCCCCAACACTTGCCCATCCTGGGACCTGATCGGCGCGCTTACATACGTACTGATACCCAACGCCGCGGCGGCCTGCGAGTCGCCCCAACATTCGGCAACGTTATCCGAGTACATGCGATTCTCGTCCAGCGCCCGCTTGCACAAAGTATCTGCCCAAGGCACCACCAGCCCTTCCGGAATCACCATGTCACCGACGTTGCGTGCAAACTCGATGCGCTGGACGCCCTCGTCGGTATCAATGGTCGTCAGGTAGGTCGACTCCATACCGGTGACTTGGCTGAGCAGAGTGAGCAAGGGGCGCGTCAGTTGCTCCAGGGTTCGGGCATTGGGAATGGTATCGGAGAGAAGAGAAAGAACCTGATCCATTTTTTGGGAGGCCGATAGCTGAGTGGTATTCCATTATCGACTAGTTGGCGGATTACTGAACATTGCAGGGGCCGGATAAGGAGGGCGAGAAGGCTGAGCTGAAGGTCCCGGTGCCTGGTGTGGACAGGTACCTGTGGCGCTTCAACCTAAGCCCTTCTCGAGGCATCAAATAAATGGAACCGCGTTTGGACGCGCTCGCCTAATGATCAGCCTGTGGAAATTCCCGCAGGCAAGGTGCCAATACCGGCATGCTTCGAGAGGTGGTCAACGTGGCTAAAGACGAGAAGAAAAGCAAAGGTGACACTTCAAAAGCCAGCAAGGACTTGAAGGACAAAAAATCAACATCGACCAAGAAATCAGCGGCAGCGTCGGCGCTTTCGAAATCGTCCGAAAAGAAGGACAAGAAAAAAGATGCCGAACCAAAGAAGTCTGCAAAGAAAGCAGATAGCAAGCCAGAAAAAACCAAGAAATCTGCCAAGTCAGAAACGTCGACGAAGAAGAAAAAGTGACACCCATCCTCTGCCAGGGCTTTATGCCCTGGCTTCGAGGGGGCAACCGGAAGTATTAGGTCGCTGTGCGGAAAAGGTGTCGGTTATTCTGGAGTCAAAGGTGCTTTTTAGTTCTTTTTAGTTTGTCCACTTTTTGGTTTTTATGTCGATAGAATAGTGGCTGACATAGAGTAACTGTAAGGGTGTTGGGTTTCTTTCTTGATTAAACTGGAAGCCGTCAGTACAGGTATATCTCCTATCGACTTCGCATCATGTTCCCACACCAACTTTAGTATCGGAGCTAAAGGGCTGATGTTTGAGTGATAAAAGTACTTGAGGCTGCTCGCGAACTCTACCGTTTGACTATAGTTGGTGTAGGTGGCCTGAAAAGTAAACAGGCTTTGCATGTTGTATTGTCTGATTGCTGGATTGAGATGCGCAGGGATGGACGCTTCAAGCGTCACTGGAGTGCTGCTGTAAGGCATCAATTTTTCCGGACATTCAGGCGGAGCATCCTCGAAAGTTGTATCGTCGCGCCAAAAAATTGATGAAGTGTTGTTGGTGATGATTACGCTGAAGACAAGCTTTTTTGAGACGTCCATGTCTTGGTTTTCCTGTGTGGAATATTTGGATTGGCTTGGAGCGTTGGTGTTTATTCGACTCGGATATCTACCAGATAGCTATAAGGCGCTTCGGTCAGTGAGTTATTCAATGTAGACGTGCAACTTACGTGAGTGGCGCCAATTGAAATGGCTTCATGATTCCAGGTTTTGAGGTGCGTTGGATCACCCGGTGTAATGTCTGTATTGATTCGAAAGACTTTGTCTCCCTTTTCATTGCTGAAGGTAAAAAACTTGTGTGCACGTGTACCGGCAGAGTTGGACACGGTTTTCTCGCAGAAGTAGATAATCGTTTTGGGTTTCAGGGATTTTGCAATGGGGTGTAAATGCCGTGGGTGGACGTTGCTGTCGATGAGCTCAAACCTTTCGGAAGTTTCGTTGGTAATAAAAAATACTGTAGTGGTGGTGTTCTTGTCCGCGTCGTCCTGACTGCGAAATATGGCATCTTTGAAAAGATCAACATACATCCCCAAAAAGGGATAGGTTCCAGCTGATGAGCTGTGTTCCATATTGTCCAGGTAAGTCTGTTCTGCCAGTTCGATGGCGTCCAGGTCGGCCTGTAATGCATTTGCGACCAGGGTTCCGGGCTGTTCCTTTCCGATATGCACATCCAGCCAGTAACTATGGGGCGCTTGAGGGTCATGATCTCTCAATTGAGATGAGCAGTGCAGGAATTCTCGGCCTGTGGAGCGTGCTTGATGCTCCCAGACCGGCGTTCGGGTGGGAGCAATGAAGCCGAACGAGGACTTCACCAGCAGATGTGTATCAAGACGACATTGCTTGCCGCCTGCTGCGTACGTCAAGAATTTCTTGATAAAGATGTTGTCACCGGGCCGTGTCGCCCCGAGTCTGTTGTGGTCAAAAACATTCTGTGCGCCCATCACTGCGATGGAGTAGGGCGGGATATCGCATTCGGACAAATCTTCGATTTCGAAGTCCGTCTCGATAAGCTGGATTGTTTCATTGGTGTTGTTCTGGATGTAAACAAGCAGTTCTATCGAGTTTTTACCCTGGTTGAATTCCTTCCATTGAGTGTTCTTTCGTTCTTCGTAGAGGGCTTTGAGCTTTTCTTCTTTCAGAAGCATTTCTTCTTGTGCATAGTCCATTGCTGTTTCTCTCCATTGAAAACAATATGGTGTGTCGATGGGGCAATAATGATTTTTTGTGATTGGGCTGGCAAATGTTAACGCTGGATATTGTTTGCTGAGTGTGTAAATGCTTGGCACTAATTATTGTTGTTAACGAATGGTGAGAAACAAAAAAAGCCCCAACTCTTTCAAGTCGGGGCTTTTTGCATTTCTACAGCTGAAGATTACAGCGTTGGATAGTCGATATAACCAACCGGGCCTTTGGCGTAGAACAGTTCAGGACGCGCTTCGTTCAGTGGCGCATCGGCTTTCAAACGCGCCGGCAGGTCCGGGTTGGCGATGAACGGCACGCCGAAGGCGACGGCGTCGGCTTTACCGGCGGCCAGCCAGGCGTTGGCGCTGTCCTTGGTGAAGCGTTCGTTGATGATGTACGGGCCGCCGAAGGCTTCCTTGATTTGAGGGCCGAGGCTGTCGGCGCCTTCTTTCTCGCGCGAGCAAATGAAGGCGATGCCACGCTTGCCCAGTTCGCGAGCGACGTAGGTGAAGGTTTCGGCCAGGTTGTCGTCGCCCATGTCATGGGAATCGGCACGTGGCGCGAGGTGCACGCCGACGCGGCCGGCGCCCCAGACTTCGATTGCGGCATCGGTCACTTCCAGCAGCAGGCGCGCACGGTTTTCCACCGAGCCGCCGTAGTTGTCGGTGCGCTGGTTGGTGCTGCTTTGCAGGAACTGGTCCAGCAGGTAACCGTTGGCGCCGTGGATTTCCACGCCGTCGAAGCCTGCGGCCTTGGCGTTTTCGGCACCGGTGCGGTAGGCGTCGACGATGTCGGCGATTTCAGCGGTTTCCAGGGCACGCGGGGTTGGGTAGTCGGCCAGTGGGCGAACCAGGCTGACATGACCTTTAGGCTGGATGGCGCTCGGTGCAACCGGGGCTTCGCCGTTCAGGTACGACGGGTGCGAAATACGACCGACGTGCCACAGTTGCAGGAAGATCTTGCCGCCCGCGCCATGGATTGCTTTAGTCACGTTGGCCCAGCCACGCACCTGATCGTTGGACCAGATGCCCGGGGTGTCCGGGTAGCCGACGCCCATTGGCGTGACCGAAGTCGCTTCGCTGAGGATCAGGCCGGCGGAGGCGCGTTGTACGTAGTATTCGGCCATCAGCGCGTTCGGCACGCGGCCTTCGTCAGCGCGGCAGCGGGTCAGCGGCGCCATGATGATGCGGTTGGACAGTTCGAGGTCGCCCAGTTTGATCGGATCGAAAATAGTCGTCATTTAATCGCTCTCTTTTGAAGATCAGTTAGTAGCAGGAGCCAGTTCGGGATTGCCGTTCTGACGGAAAGTAATCAGGGTCACCAGCAGGGCGAGCACCGCCAGCGCTGCGGCTGCGAGCGGCACGCTGGTCAGGCCGAAGCCGTGGGCAATCACGCTGCCACCGACCCAGGCGCCCAAGGCGTTACCGACGTTGAATGCGCCGATGTTGAGGGTCGAGACCAGGTTCGGCGCGGCTTTGCCGTAGGTCACCACGTTGACCTGCAGGGCAGGCACGGCGGCAAAACACGCAGTGGCCCAAAGGAACAGGGTGATTTCGGTCGGGATCACGGCGACGCTGGTCCAGGTCAGCACGGTCGACACCACGGCCATGGCGATGAAAACGCCGATCAGCGTGGCGGCCAGGCCTTTGTCGGCCATCTTGCCGCCGATGATGTTGCCGAGGGTCAGGCCCAGGCCGATGAGCATCAGGCTCCAGGTCACGCCCCGGGGCGAAACGCCAGTGACTTCGCCCAACAGCGGCGCGACGTAGGTGAACAGGGTGAACACCGACGCGGCGAACAGCGCGGTCATGCTCAGGGACAACCAGATGCCGGCGCCTTTGAGGGCTCGCAGTTCGGCGCGCATGTCGAGTTTTTCTTCATCACGCTTGGCCGGCAGGAAACGGATCAGGCCGATCAGCGCGATCACACCAATCACGGTCACGGCCCAGAAGGTCGAACGCCAGCCGGCTTCCTGGCCCAGAGCGGTGCCCAGGGGTACGCCGAGCACGTTGGCCAGGGTCAGGCCGGTGAACATCAGGGCCACGGCTGATGCGCGTTTGTTCGCAGGCACGAGACCAGCAGCTACCACCGAACCGATGCCGAAGAACGCACCGTGACACAGCGCCGTGACCACGCGGGCAAACATCAGCACGTTGTAGTCACTGGCCACTGCGCAGAGCAGGTTGCCGATGATGAAAATGCCCATCAACGCCACCAATGCAGCCTTGCGCGGCAGTTTGGCGGTGGCCAGGGCCATGAATGGCGCACCGATGGCCACGCCCAGGGCATAACCGGTCACCAGCCAGCCGGCGCCGGGGATCGACACACCGAGGTCGGCCGCCACATCAGGCAGCAAGCCCATGATGACGAACTCGGTGGTGCCGATGGCGAAGGCGCTCAAGGCCAATATGAGTAGCGAGAGGGGCATCGTCTGAATCCTTTTTTCTGACTTGGGGTCAGAGCTCTTTGCTGAAGACTTTGAGGAACTCCTGAATGGTTTCCTCATTGCGTTTGAAAAAGTGCCACTGGCCGACTTTGCGGCTGCTGATCAGGCCGGCGCGTTGCAAGGTCGCCAGGTGCGCGGACACCGTGGATTGCGACAGGCCGCAACGTTGATCGATCTGCCCGGCGCAAACGCCGTGCTCGTTGCTGTGGGACTGGTCTGGGAATTCGACGGTCGGGTCTTTGAGCCAGTGCAGGATGTCTCTGCGTACCGGATGCGCCAGGGCTTTTATTATTTCGTCGAGGTCAAGGTTCATGGTTGGGGGCTCGTGATCAGTAAAACGCTATATCGCGATGAAGCGAACTTTAAATCGGTATTTCGCGATATACCAATATGATTTCGATCTGACGACCGAATAAATCGGTATATCGGGTTATAACGATATGCTGGGTGTAGATACCGGGGCGCGGTGCTAAGCTGCGCCCATGAACTATCTCGCACATCTTCACCTCGGTGGCCAGCGTCCCGGTCAATTGCTCGGCAGTCTGTATGGCGATTTCGTCAAAGGCAGGCTGCAAGGACAGTTCGAACCGGAGATTGAAGCGGCCATCCAGCTGCATCGCAGCATCGACGTGTTTACCGACCGCCATCCTTTGGTCGATACCGCACTGTCACGGTTTTCCCTGACGCGCCGGCGTTATGCCGGGATCGTGCTCGACGTGTTTTTCGATCATTGCCTGGCGCGGGACTGGCGGCTGTATGCCGACCGGCCGCTGGAGCTGTTCACTTCGGATGTGTATCGCGTGCTGTCCCGTGAACGACAACTGCCAGAGCGCCTGGCGAAGATTGCCCCGCACATGGTGGCCAATGACTGGTTGGGTTCGTATCGGGAATTTGAAGTGCTGGAACAGGTGCTGCGGGGGATTTCCCGGCGCTTGACCCGGCCTGAAGAGCTGGCGGCCGCGATGCAGGAATTACGGATGTTGTACGAGCCGTTGAGCGAAGATTTCCGGTTGTTCTATCCGCAGTTGCAGGATTTTGCGCAGAACCGCTGACACAACCCCCTGTAGGAGCAAAGCTTGTTCGCGATGAACGATAACGCGGTCATCAGTCAAATCGCGTCGATCCCATCGCGAGCAAGCTTTGCTCCTACAGAAAAGTGCTTACGCGGCGATCAATTCGCCGGCACGACGCGGTTCAGCAGGTTTCACCACATCACCAAACAACGCCTTCTGCACCGCTTGCTGCGCCTCGAACGCCAGTGCCGCACGCTCGCGACCTTCGCAGACGATTGGCTTGAGCAAGTGGATCTCGACAGCGCCGCGGTCATTGGCAAACAAGCGCATCAAGTGCGAGAGCAAGTCATCATCGCCAATGAAAGGTGCAAGCGTATCGAGTTCACCGTCACGCACATAACGAATCGCCACCGGCTGCAATGCCACGTCCGAATCGATGGCGGCGGACAGCAGCCGCCCGTGGAACGTGCGCAGGGAGCGGCCATCGGTGGTGGTGCCTTCCGGGAACATCAGCAACGGATGCGCATGCTGCAGATGACGGGTCATCTGTTTGCGGATCAACTGGCTGTCACCCGAACCACGGCGGATGAACAGGCTGCCGGCCTTTGCCGCCAACCAACCGGCCACAGGCCAGGTACGCACTTCGGCCTTGGACAGGAACGACAGCGGCGTGAGCATGCCCAGCAACGGGATGTCAGTCCAGGACACATGATTGCTGACCCACAGCATCGGCGCTGTCGGCAATTGACCGTGGACCGTCACGTCGAAGGGCAGGGCGTTGCTCAGGCGTGCCATAAAAAATCGCGACCAGCGCTGACGGCGCTCCATCGAATGAGCCAGGCCCAAGCGTTCGAACACGCCGAACACACTGGCCATGCTCAGCCCCAGCGCCACCACCAGCAACACTCGCGCGATTCGCGCGTACACCCGCAGCCGGCTCATTACACCGCCGCCTTGAAGTGTTTGGCGTAGCGCGGGCAGAGTTCGTCGCGCTTGAGCAGGATGAACACGTCGGCAACCTGGAAGTCTTCGTCCCAGCACGGCTCGCCACAGATCTTCGCGCCCAGGCGCATGTAGGCCTTGAGCAGCGGTGGCATCTCAGCGATTACGTTGGAGGGAATATCCAGGGTCGGCAGCGGTTTTTTCGGTTCGGCGCGCAGGTGTTCGGTGCACAGGTAACGTTCCCGCAGACGCTGCATGATCGCGTGGGCCTGGATGCCGCCATCCTGCATCGGGATGCTGGCGCAACCCATCAGGTAGCTGTAACCGCCCTGGTTCAGCACTTCGGCCAGTTCGCCCCAGAGCACGGCGATGGTGCCGCCGTTGCGGTAGGCCGGGTCGACGCAGGTACGGCCGATTTCCAGAATCGGGCCTTGAAGATGGACCAGGCCATGCAGGCTGAATTCTTCTTCGCTATAGAACTTGCCCAGGCTGCTGGCGGCGGTGTGGTCGAGCAAGCGGGTGGTCGCCACCAGTCGCCCGGTGTTCAGGTCACGCACGCCGATATGGGCGCAGTGAACATCATAGTCATCCATGTCCAGACCCAGTTCCGCGCCTTTGAGCTTGGCGTTGAACTCGCCGCTGAACACGTTGAAACGCAAGGCCTGAGCTTCCTGCAAAGCCTCGGCGCCTATCAGACGTTCGGCTTGCAGGCGGCGTTCGTTGCCGGTATCGCTGATGCGGGCGATCTGAGTCATGGCGAATCTCCGTGCGGGCTGCTCACCCGTCTTTGGGTTACAGCGGATCGACTTTCTTTATCCAGCCTTGTTGTGCAAAGTCAGGCTATGTAGCCCCGGTGTCATCGCCATGAAGCTTTGGTGATGCTTATATGACAGCCCACAAGGAGTCTCTTATGCCCTGGCAAACCCTGTTGAAACGCCGTGATCGCTTGCCCGCCAACCCCGACCTGGGAGAAGGGTTCACGACCTTGTTAGATCACCTGGGCGCCGTTTCCCCATTCGAGTTGGCGGTGGCGGGCGGAGGTTTGATGGCAACACCGGGACTGGCATTTCTGGTGGGCTATCAAGCGGCACTGCGCATGCTTTGGCCGAGCGCGCCGTTGAGCCTCGGAGCCTTGTGCGCCACCGAACAGCGCAGCCTGCGCCCGGCGGACATGCAAACCCGCCTGAGCGGTTTGCGCCTGAGCGGGCGCAAGGATTTCGTCACCGCCGGCGATGCCGCCGACTGGCTGCTGATCGCCGCCCGCAGCGAGCCACCTGGCGACGAGCCGCGTCTGAGTCTGGCGGTGGTTTATCCGGATGAGCCGGGCGTGCGTGTGGAAAAGCTGCCGCCGCTCCCGTTGATGCCGGAGATCAGCCACGGCCGTTTATTCTTGGAAAACGCGCTGTGCGAATTGCTCGCCGGTGATGGCTGGGACGCTTACGTCAAACCGTTCCGCACCCTGGAAGATGTCTATGTGTTGAGCGCCATGACGGCGTGGCTGTATGGCGTCGGGCAGGACTGTGACTGGCCGCAGAGCTTGCAATTACGATTGTTGGCGTTGCTGGCCGGGTGTGCGGAAACCAGCCGTCAGGCGCCGAGTCATGCGGCCGGGCACGTGTTGCTCGGCGGGTTGTTTGCGCAGTTCGAGGCGCTCAAGGTTGAGGTAAATGAAGCACTGGCCGATGGGCCAGCGGAATGGGCGGCGATGTGGCAGAGGGATCAAGCGGTGATGGATCTGGCGGCGGGGGCCAGGGGTAAGCGGCTGGCCAAGGCATTGGCGGCGATCTGACGGGCCTCATCGCGGGCAAGCCCGCTCCCACAAGTCTTGTATTCGCCAGCGGTTCCTGTGGGAGCGGGCTTGCCCGCGATGGCAATCTTCCAGGCATCACAAATCCCGGAACTGTCATCAACCTCGACTAGGCTCAGCGGGTTCGTTCCCAAGAGCCCCCGCCATGTTCAAAGGCTTGTCCCTGATTTTTCTATTGTTGCTCGGCCTATCGGCTCAAGCCGAAAACTGGCCCGCCGAGCAATGGTCCAGCGGTCCGGCGATGACTGGCCCAGCACTTGAGGCGCTGGAAAACTATGCCTTCCCACTGCGCGATGACAGCACCCGAAAAGGCCTGCGCACCGATGCCTTGCTGGTGATCCGCGATGGCCAGTTGATCTACGAACGCTACGCCTGGCCGACCACCTCCGAGACGCCGCACCTGACCTGGTCCATCAGCAAAAGCCTGATGGCCACGGTACTGGGCGTGGCGTACGGCGAAGGCCTGTTCAAGCTCCAGGACCCGGTGCAGAGGTTTTATCCGCCCCTGAAAAAACACCCGGACACGAGCATGGCCGACCTGTTGCACTGGGCCTCAGGCATTGACTGGCAGGAAGACTACGAATACGCACCGTTGAAATCTTCGGTGGTGGCGATGCTCTACACCCGAGGTCACGCGGACATGGCCGCGTTCACTGCCGATCATGGCCGGTACGCGGCGCCAGGCCAGACGTTTCGCTATTCCAGCGGCGACAGCAATCTGTTGTCCACCGCGCTGAAAAGCATCGTCGGTGCTAATCGCTATGCGGACTTTCCATGGACAGCCTTGTTCGAGCCACTGGGTATTCGCCACGCCATTTGGGAAACCGACGCCAGCGGCACGTTCGTCGCGTCTTCTTACGCCTACCTGACCGCGCGGGATCTGGCGCGAGTCGGCTTGCTGATGGCCCGCGACGGTCGTTGGGGCGACAGACAATTGCTGCCCAGGGATTGGGTCGCCTTCAACCGCGAGCCGTTCGCCAATTATCACGCGCATCAGGACGAAACCGTTCCCGGTGGCCATTGGTGGCTCAATCGTGCAGCAGACGGAGCGGCACAACCCTGGCCCGATGCGCCCGTCGATACGTTCGCGGCGCTGGGCCATTGGGGCCAGGCGATGTACGTGATTCCGAGCGAAAAACTGGTGATCGTGCGTTACGGCGATGACCGCGACGGCAGCTATCGTCACAACGAATTGCTCAAGCTCGCACTGAAGGCCGTTGCCGGGAAGGTGCAACCATGAGCGGTTTCATCCGGCGCCGGCCGATCAGTTCATTGCTATTGGTCCTGCTGCTCGCCTTGCTGGGCTGGATCTGGCACGAGCGTGTGGCTCTGTGGGCATTCCCCGACATCATCAGCGCCTACACCGCGAAGGAATATTGCTCGTGCCGGTACGTGATGAACAACGACGCCGGTTATTGCCGTGGTTATGTGAAGCAGTGGCTGCCCACCAGCGGGTTTACCGATGACACCCTCGACAAGCGCGTCACCGTCAGCGGCATGGGCCGCAGCAACAGCGCCGCGTGGATCGGCGAACGCCAGGGTTGCCGCTTATCGCCCTGAGTGCGGCGATGCTTTTTGTGGCGAGGGAGCTTGCTCCCGCTCGGCTGCGCAGCAGTCGTAAACTCAGCAACCTCGGTATGTCAGATACAACACGGTTGAGGTGCTAGCGCCGCTCTTCGCAGCGCAGCGGGAGCAAGCTCCCTCGCCACAAGGTTTTGCATTGGTCATCAAAGCTTTTTCCCCTCAGGTTCCACTCTGTGGAACCACATTCGATTGTCCTCGTGCGCGACTCGCGGTTATCTGGCGGTGAGCCCCTGCCTTTGATGCGTCTCGCGCTCCACAAAAGAACAGCGAACAACAAGAACGGGAATTCACTCGGCCTGAGGAAATCGTCATGACTCGACATCAGCACATCCTTGCCTGGCTCAGCGACGTGGCCAGCGACCTGCACGCCACCCGCCAGGACATCCATGCCCACCCCGAACTCGGTTTCGAGGAAAACCGCACCTCGGCGCTGGTGGCCAAATCCTTGGTGGACTGGGGCTACGAGGTTCACACCGGGATCGGCAAGACCGGCGTGGTCGGTGTCCTGCGCAACGGCAACAGCTCGCGCAAACTGGGATTGCGCGCCGACATGGATGCGCTGCCGATCATCGAGAACACCGGCGCCACCTACAGCAGTCAGCATCAGGGCTGCATGCACGCTTGCGGGCATGACGGCCACACCACCATGTTGTTGGGCGCCGCGCGTTATCTGGCGGCGACCCGGCAGTTCGACGGCACCCTGACCCTGATTTTCCAGCCGGCCGAAGAAGGCCAGGGTGGTGCCGAGGCCATGCTCGCCGATGGCCTGCTCGAACGTTTCCCCTGCGATGCGCTGTTCGGCATGCACAACATGCCGGGTCTGCCTGCCGGACATTTGGGCTTTCGTGAAGGGCCGATGATGGCGTCGCAGGACTTGCTCACCGTAACCATCGAAGGCGTCGGCGGACATGGTTCGATGCCGCATCTGGCGGTCGACCCATTGGTGGCGGCAGCCAGCGTGGTCATGGCTTTGCAGACGGTGGTGGCGCGCAACATCGATGCGCAGCAAGCGGCAGTGGTCACGGTCGGTGCGTTGCAGGCCGGGGAGGCCGCCAACGTGATACCGCAGCAGGCGATCCTGCGCCTGAGCCTGCGCGCACTCAATGCACAAGTGCGTGAACAGACCCTCGAACGGGTGCGCGCGATCATCGAATCCCAGGCCAGGAGTTTTGGTTGCAGTTCACGCATCGAGCATCGTCCGGCCTATCCGGTGCTGGTCAACCACGCCAACGAAACCGAATTCGCCCGTCAGGTCGCTGTCGAGTTGCTCGGCGCCGATGCGGTGGACGGCAACACGCCAAAACTCATGGGCAGCGAAGACTTCGCCTGGATGCTCCAGCGTTGCCCGGGCGCCTACCTGTTTATCGGCAATGGCGTATCGCGGCCGATGGTGCACAACCCCGCGTATGATTTTAACGACGACATCCTGCTGACCGGCGCGGCGTATTGGGGCGCGCTGACCGAGAGCTGGCTCAAGCCGGCCTGATTTCCTCACTTTCTACTGCCGCTGGACCGGGCGCGCGCCGTCGTGCCCGCCGTTACCCATCAGGTTTTTGGAGAGTTGCCCATGCACACTTCGAGCACAGGCGTTTCGCGCACCCGGCAGGTGGTCGCCGCCGTTGTCGGCAACGCACTGGAATGGTATGACTTCATTGTTTACGGCTTTCTGGCGAGTATCATCGCCCGGCAATTTTTCCCGTCCGAGGATGAGTACGCCTCGCTGCTGATGGCGCTGGCGACCTTCGGCGTCGGCTTTTTCATGCGCCCGGTGGGTGGCATTCTGCTGGGCATGTATTCGGATCGCAAAGGACGCAAGGCGGCGATGCAGATGATCATCCGCCTGATGACCGTGTCCATCGCGCTGATCGCCTTTGCACCCAACTACGCCGCCATCGGCATGGGGGCGCCGCTGTTGATCGTGGTCGCAAGGATGCTGCAAGGCTTCGCCACGGGTGGTGAGTACGCCAGTGCCACGGCGTTCCTGGTGGAGAGCGCACCGGCGCACCGCAAGGGTTTGTATGGCTCGTGGCAATTGGTCGGGCAATGCCTGGCGGTGTTTTCCGGGGCCGGCATGGTGGCGTTGTTCACCCATTTGCTGACCCCCGAGGCATTGGACCTTTGGGGCTGGCGCATTCCGTTCATCATCGGCTTGCTGATCGGCCCGGTCGGGCTGTGGATTCGCAAGCACATGGAAGAACCGGAGGAGTTTCTTGAGGCGCGCAAACAGGCCAAGGGCGCCAGTCCAAGCTTGCTGCAAGTGATCCGCGAACACCGCCGCGCCATTCTTGTATCGATGGGCCTGGCGTGCGGTGCGACTGTGTCGTTCTACGTGGTCCTGGTGAACATGCCGACCTTCGCTCACAAGAATCTCGGCTTGCCGCTGGACCAGGTGCTGCTGGTGCAGATGCTGGCCGTGGCGTTGATGACCGTGGTCATTCCATTGTCCGGCGCATTGTCGGATCGCCTCGGCCGACGCCCGGTTTTGATGGCCTTCACCCTGGCGTTTTTCCTGATGGTCTATCCGTTGTACGTGTGGGTGGCGGCAGCCCCCTCCATCGAGCGCTTGCTGGTGATGCAACTGTTGCTGTGCAGTTCGATCGGCGGCTTTTTCGGCCCGGCGCCGACCGCACTGGCCGAACAGTTTCCGATTGAAGTGCGCTCTACCGGGGTATCGGTGGCCTACAACGTTGCGGTCATGGTCTTCGGCGGTTTCGCGCCGCTGATCGTCACCTGGCTGAGCAAAGTCCTGGCGACGCCGGTGGCGCCATCGTTCTATGTGTTGTTCGCTTGCCTGCTGACGCTATTGGGCACTTACTGCATGCAGGAAGCACCACGGGCAAAGCGATCTGTCGAACTCAACCTTGAGGTGAAACCTTGAGCATCAATCCGATTGTAGAAATGGACGCCGCTACGCTGTCCCGGGCCATCCACGGGCGGCTGGTGTCTTGCCGTGAAGTGATGCAAGCGTATCTGGCGCAGATCGAACGCTTCAATCCGCAGGTCAATGCGCTGGTGTCGCTGCGAGCGGACGATGAACTGCTGAGCGAAGCCGACGCCTGCGACCGGCAGCTGGATCAAGGCCAGTCCCGTGGCTGGATGCACGGCATGCCGCAAGCGGTCAAAGACCTGGCTGCCACCGCCGGGTTGCGCACCACCATGGGCTCGCCACTGTTCGCCGAACAGGTCCCGCAACACGATGCCATCAGTGTTGCGCGGGTACGCGACAGTGGCGCAATCATCATCGGCAAGAGCAACGTTCCGGAGTTCGGCCTCGGCTCGCAAACCTACAACAGCGTATTCGGCACCACCACCAACGCCTACGACCCGACACGGGTCGCCGGTGGCAGCAGCGGCGGGGCGGCGGTGGCGCTGGCGTTGCGCATGCTGCCGGTGGCCGATGGCAGCGACATGATGGGCTCGCTGCGCAATCCGGCGGCGTTCAACAACGTCTTCGGTTTTCGTCCGTCCCAGGGGCGCGTGCCGTACGGTCCGGCGCCGGAGCTGTTCGTCCAGCAATTGGCCACCGAAGGGCCGATGGGCCGCACCGTTACCGATGTCGCTCGATTGCTCGGCACGCAGGCCGGCTACGACTCGCGCGCGCCATTGTCGCTGACTCAGGACCCGCAGGTTTTCCATCAGTCCCTGGCGCAGGATTTCAACGATGTTCGCGTCGGATGGCTGGGCGACTATAACGGTTACCTGCCGATGGACCCAGGCGTGATGAGCCTGTGCGAGTCGGCATTGCACGACTTTGCGGCACTGGGCTGCAAGGTTGAAGCCTGTCAGCCGGACTACGCCATGGAACGCCTGTGGCAAGCCTGGTTGACCCATCGCCATTGGCTGGTGCAAGGCAGCCTCGGTGCGTTGTACGCCGACCCACGCAAACGCGAGCAACTCAAACCCGAAGCGCAATGGGAAGTCGAAGGCGGACTGCGTCTGACGGCAGCGGATGTCTACCAGGCCTCGGTCAGTCGCAGCGACTGGTTTCGGGCCTTGAACGAATTGTTCGAACGTTACGATTTTCTGTTGCTGCCCACTGCTCAAGTGTTTCCTTTTGATGCACAAACACCGTGGCCGCGCGTCGTCGGCGGGCAGAGCATGGACACTTACCACCGCTGGATGGAGGTGGTCATCGGGCCGACGTTGGCCGGATTGCCGAGCATGAACGTGCCGGTGGGTTTCAACCCGGCCGGACTGCCGACGGGCCTGCAAATCATCGGCCCGGCCCAGGCTGACTTGGCGGTGCTGCAACTGGCGTATGCCCACGAGCAACTGACCCAATGGGTCAAGCGCCGACCGCCCGGTTGTCTGCAAAACTCTTGAGCCTGGCGGACAGGCCCGCATCTTGCTGTGCTTTGTAAAAGAGCAGCGATACGGGCTTAGGGAGTTCGAACCTATGGAGAGCAAGGCAGAAACCGGCAATGTACGTTCCGTCGAGCGCGCTCTGGCGATCGTCGAATTGCTGGGTGAGCATCAGGCGTTGGGGTTGGAGGAATTGCATTACCTGACGAGCCTGCCCAAGTCCACAGTGTCACGGATGTTGCTGACCCTGCAGGAGCAGGGCTGGATCTACCGCGGCTTGAGCGACCGGCGTTACCGCTTGTGCGCCAAGCGTCTGTATGGTGACAGCCAGCAGCGTTTCAAGCGGCGGCTGGTGGAAAACGCCGCGCCGCTGTTGCTGGAATTGAGCGAACGCACCGGGCTGGTGGCGGACTTGTCGTGTTTCGACGGCGAGCGGATCGAGGTCATGGAAAGCGCCATTCCGACGGTGCTACGCAAGCGTTATCCGAACAACTGCCAGATCGTCGGCCAGCACGCCAGCCTGTTTCATTCGGCCATGGGCCGGGCCTGCCTGGGAGAACTGGACAGCCATGAAGTAGAACGTCTGGCCGAGCGTGAGCGGTTGAATGACGACACGCTGTTCAACGCTTCGCAAACGGCGTTGCACCAGGGGTTCGGCCAGCGCACCGAAGGTTACTGGGAATACCCGGTGCGCCTGCCGTTCCTGATTCGAGCGGTGGCTTTACCGATCCGTACCGACGGCCGGCTGGTCGGCAGCATGGCGTTGCACTGGCCGATGGATCAGGCGCCGGTGGAACGGGTGCTGAGCCTGCACCTCAACAGCCTGGCCACGACCATTGGCGATGTGCAGCAGGCGATGGCCTGATTGGAACTTGTGGCTGTTTAGAGACTCAAGGCAACACATTTCTTGCAACCTGTGTCAGGCCGGTTAAGGTTCAGCACAGGTTTACTTGCCCCCACGAGTCTTTATGTCCAAGCGGTCAGTCACCCAAACCCTCGCTTCAGTGCTGTTGGCCGGCGCTTCGCTGTCCGCCCAGGCCAACTGGTATCTGGACGGCGAGTCCTCGCGGCTGTCATTCGTCAGCACCAAAAACGCCAATGTTTCCGAAGTGCAGCGCTTTTTGGTGCTGCATGGCAAAGTCGATCCCAAAGGGCTGGCGCAGGTTGAAGTGGAACTGGATTCGATCAACAGCGGCATTCCGCTGCGTGATGAGCGCATGCGCAACAATCTGTTCGAGATCGATAAATTTCCCGAAGCATTGATCTCCACACAAATCGACCTGCGCCCGATCAACGACCTCGCCCCCGGCGCGCAACTGGAATTGCGTCTGCCGCTGACGGTCGACCTGCATGGCAAACAGCACACCTACAACGCCGAATTGCTGGCGACGCGCCTGGATGACCGGCGCTTCCAGGTGGTGACGCTGGAGCCGTTGGTGATCAACGCCGAAGACTTTGATCTGGCGCCGGGGCTGGAAGCACTGCGCAAGGTCGCCGGTTTATCGGCCATCAGTCTGTCGGTGCCGGTGGGTGCGGTGCTGATTTTCACGGCGCGCTGACATGGCCGGGGCAATTTTTCCGTGGCGTGAAGGCAACCGCTTCGAACTGCTGATCGACGGCCCGCAGTTTTTCCCGCGCATGCTGGTGGCGATAGCCCGTGCCGAGGAACAGGTCGAGTTGGAGTTGTATCTGGTGGAGGCGGGCGCCTGTGCCGAGGCCATGGTGCAAGCGTTGGTCCAGGCTGCCGAGCGCGGTGTGCGGGTGCGTTGCCTGTTCGATGATTACGGCAGCCTCGCGTTCACCCTGACCTTGCGTCAGCGCCTGACGACGGCCGGCGTGGAATTGCGCTTCTACAATCGTCTGAACTGGCGGCGTTGGGTCGGTAACTTCTACCGTGATCACCGCAAGTTGCTGCTGGTGGATCAAAGCCTGGCTGTGGTCGGCGGCACGGGTGTCACCGATGAGTTCTGGACGCCGGGCGAGGACGTCAGTGAATGGCACGAAGTGATGGTGGAAATCACCGGCCCGCTGGTGCTCGACTGGCAACTGCTGTTCGATCGCCAATGGATCGCCAACCGTCATCGCCGCGCCTGGAAACCCGCGGCGCATTTCGGCTTGCCGCGTCTGCCCCGAGTGCCCGCCACAGGGGAGGGCATGGGCCGCGTCGCCTACGCCGACGCCCGTCAGCACCGCGACATTCTGCAATCCTTGACGCGCGCACTGAACAGCGGCCAGAAGCGTATCTGGCTGGCCACTCCGTACTTTCTGCCGACTTGGAAGGTCCGCCGCTCATTGCGTCGTGCCGCCGGCCGTGGCGTCGACGTACGCCTGCTGCTGACCGGGCCACGTACCGATCACCCTTCCGTGCGCTATGCCGGGCATCGCTACTACCCGCGGTTGCTCAAGGCCGGGGTGAAGATTTTCGAGTACCAGCCGTGCTTCCTGCACCTGAAAATGGTGTTGATCGACGATTGGGTGAGCATCGGTTCGTGCAACTTCGATCACTGGAATTTGCGCTTCAACCTGGAAGCCAACCTCGAAGCGCTCGACCCTGGACTGACCCGGGACGTGGCGGCGAGTTTCGAAAAGGATTTTGTCCTGAGCCAGCAAGTCAGCCTGGAAGAATGGCAGCGCCGTCCTCTCTGGAAGCGAATCAAGCAACGGGCCTGGGGATGGGTGGATCGGTTGGTGGTGAATCTGTTGGATCGAAGGGGTTGAGCCTGACATTCCAGATCGTTCCCACGCTCTGCGTGGGAACGCCTCCAGGGACGCTCCGCCTCCAGGGACGCTCCGCGTCCAGTGACGCGGAGCGTCACGGGCTGCATTCCCACGCAGAGCGTGGGAACGATCAGTCCACACGGGGTTACAGCAACTCAAAACTCTGCTGCGTCACATCCTGGGAATCCAGGCCGATCTGCACGTTGAACTYGCCCGGTTCCGCAGCGTATTCCAGATCGTTCCCACGCTCTGCGTGGGAACGCCTCTAGGGACGCTCCGCGTCCAGTGACGCGGAGCGTCACGGGCKGCATTCCCACGCAGAGCGTGGGAACGATCAGTCCACACGGGGTTACAGCAACTCAAAACTCTGCTGCGCCACATCCTGGGAATCCAGGCCGATCTGCACGTTGAACTCGCCCGGTTCCGCAGCGTATTCCAGATCGTTCCCACGCTCTGCGTGGGAACCCACGCAGAGCGTGGGAACGATCAGTCCACACGGGGTTACAGCAACTCAAAACTCTGCTGCGTCACATCCTGGGAATCCAGGCCGATCTGCACGTTGAATTTGCCCGGTTCCGCGGCGTACTTGAGCTGGCTGTTGTAGAACTTCAGGTCGTCCTCGGTGATGGTGAAGTGCAGGACTTTCTGTTCGCCCGCCTTGAGCAGCACCTTCTGGAAGTTTTTCAGTTCCTTGATCGGGCGGATCATCGAACCGGTTTCGTCCTGGATGTACAACTGCACCACGGTTTCGCCGTCACGCTTGCCGGTGTTTTTCACCGTGACGCTGGCGTCGAGCTTGCCGGTCTTGTTCAGCGTGGTCGACGACAGGGCCATGTCGCTCAGACTGAAATCGGTGTAGCTCAAACCGTAGCCGAACGGGAACAGCGGGCCGGTTGTGTCATCGAAATACTGCGAGGTGTAGTTGCCCGGTTTGCCCGGCGTGAACGGCCGGCCGATGCTCAGGTGGTTGTAGTAAGTGGGGATCTGGCCAACCGAACGCGGGAAGGTGATCGGCAGTTTGCCCGACGGGTTGTAGTCGCCGAACAGCACATCGGCAATGGCGTTGCCGCCCTCGGTGCCGCTGAACCAGGTTTCGAGGATCGCGTCAGCCTGTTCTTTCTCTTCAAGAAGCGACAGCGGGCGACCGTTCATCAACACCAGTACCAGCGGCTTACCGGTGGCTTTCAAGGCGCGGATCAGTTCACGCTGGTTTTCCGGGATGTTCAGGTCGGTGCGGCTCGACGATTCGTGGGACATGCCACGGGACTCGCCCACGGCCGCCACCACCACGTCAGCCTCCTTGGCGGCTTTTACCGCTTCGTCGATCAACACGTTGGCCGGGCGCGGGTCATCGACCACTTCCGGGGCATCGAAGTTGAGGAAGTTCAGGTAGTCGAGGATCTTCTTGTCGCTGGTGATGTTGGCGCCACGGGCGTAGATCAGCGTCGATTTATTGCCCAGCGCGGTGGTCATGCCATCGAACAGGGTCACCGATTGCGCCGGGCGACCGGCGGCGGCCCAGCTGCCCATCATGTCGATGGGTGCCTTGGCCAGCGGGCCGACCAGAGCGACTTTCGCGGTTTTCTTCAGCGGCAGGGTCTGATTCTGGTTTTTCAGCAATACCAGGCTGCGACGCGCGACGTCACGGGCCTCGGCGCGGTGCAAGCGGCTGTCGGCGTAAGTGTCGACCGGATCATCCTCGGCCTTGCCGATGCGCAGGTACGGGTCCTTGAACAGGCCCATGTCGTATTTGGCTTCGAGCACTGCACGCACGGCGTTGTCGATATCGCTCTGCTGGATCTCGCCGGACTTCAGCAAACCCGGCAGCTCCTTGCCGTACAAGGTATCGTTCATGCTCATGTGGATGCCGGCCTTGATTGCCAGCTTCGCGGCTTCGCGGCCATCACGGGCGACGCCGTGCTTGATCAGCTCGAAAATCGCCCCGTGGTCGCTGACTGCCAGGCCCTTGAAGCCCCATTCCTTGCGCAACAGGTCGTTCATCAGCCAGGTGTTGGCGGTGGCCGGCACGCCGTTGATCGAGTTCAGCGCCACCATCACCCCGCCGGCACCGGCATCGATCGCTGCGCGATAGGGGGGCAGGTAGTCCTGGTACATCTTGACCGGGCTCATGTCGACCACGTTGTAGTCGCGGCCACCTTCGACCGCGCCGTACAGCGCGAAATGCTTGACGCTGGCCATGATGCTGTCGGCGGCGTTGGCGCCGGCGCCCTGGAATGCCTTGACCATCACCCCGGCAATGCGCGACACCAGGTAGGTGTCTTCGCCGAAACCTTCGGAGGTACGGCCCCAGCGTGGGTCGCGGGAAATATCAACCATCGGTGCGAACGTGATGTCGAGGCTGTCAGCCGCCGCTTCCTTGGCGGCGATGCGCCCGGACAAGCCAATGGCGTCCATGTCCCAGCTCGACGCCAACGCCAGCGGGATCGGGAAAATGGTACGGTGGCCGTGGATCACGTCATAGGCGAAGAACATCGGGATCTTCAACCGGCTGCGCATGGCGGCGTCCTGCATCGGACGGTTTTCCGGGCGGGTGATCGAGTTGAACGTACCGCCGATGTTGCCCGCGGCGATTTCCTTGCGGATCATCTCCCGAGGCATTTCCGGGCCGATGCTGATCAGGCGCAACTGGCCGATTTTCTCATCGAGGGTCATTTGCTTCATCAGGTTGCTGACGAAGGCTTCCTTGTTCTCCAGAGGTGCGGGCGTCGTGGCGGCCAATACGTTATGACTGGCCAGGCTGACGAACAGGCCCAGCAAACACAGCTTCTTCATGAATAGTTTTCTCAAGGGCCCAAACGGCGATGTACACGCCGGCCAGCCAAAATTTAGGGAGCGACTATTGTTGTTCGGGTACCGGTTCAAAAAAGCCGGATGCGTTTTTTGCGCTGGGCATTTTTTAGCCCATTGCCCCGATGCAATCCAGATGCGCGGCCGATTATGCCCGAAGAGCCGGCCGAGAGGGTCTTCGGTTGTTTTTTCCATGAATGTGAAGGGAGCATCACTGATATGAATGTACGACAGTCCTACCGGTCGAGCCTGCAAGTGGCCACGTTATTGGTACTCGCCACGCTACTGACAGCCTGTGGCATCAACAACATCCCGACCCTCGACGAGCAGGCCAAGGCGGCCTGGGGCCAGGTGCAGAACCAGTATCAGCGCCGTGCCGACCTGATTCCCAACCTGGTGGAAACGGTCAAGGGCTACGCTGCCCATGAGAAGGAAACCCTGACTGCCGTGATCGAGGCCCGGGCGAAGGCAACGTCGATCCAGGTCGACGCCTCCACCCTCGATAACCCGGAAAAGCTCAAGCAGTACCAACAGGCCCAGGATCAGCTCAGCGGTGCCTTGAGCCGTTTGATGGTGGTGGTCGAACGCTATCCGGACCTCAAGGCCAACCAGAACTTCCTCGCCCTGCAATCGCAGCTCGAAGGCACCGAAAACCGCATCAGCGTGGCCCGACGGGATTTCATTCTGGCGGTGCAGAAGTACAACACCGAAATCCGCACCTTCCCCGGTCGCCTGTGGCATAGCGTGATGTACAGCGACCTGCCTGTGCGCGAAACCTTCGAAGCCACGCCAGGCTCGGAAAAACCGCCCGAGGTCAAATTCTGATCGGTGCGTCACCACGGACGAGGTTGCACATGCGCGTCTTGAAAGCAGGCCTGGTGCTGATGCTGTGGGTGTTGACCCTGGCAGCCCAGGCCGAATTGAAGTTTCCTGAGCTGACCGGACGGGTGGTGGATAACGCCCGAATGATCGAACCGGCGGTGCGTGAGCAACTGACGCAGCAGCTTCAGGCCCATGAAAAATCTACCGGTGAGCAACTGGTGGTAGTCACCCTGGAGAACTTGCAGGGCACCGACATTGCCGACTTCGGTTATCAATTGGGGCGCTACTGGGGCATCGGCCAGAAGGACAAGAACAACGGCGCGCTGCTGATCGTCGCACGGGATGAGCGAAAACTGCGTATTGAAGTCGGCTATGGCCTGGAGGATCGCCTGACCGATGCGCAGAGTTCGGTGATCATCCATCAGGTGATCACACCCGCTTTCAAGACCGGCAATTTCAGCAAGGGCATCAGCGACGGTGTCGCGGCGATGCTGGTGGTGTTGGGCGGTAATCCACTGGATGAGCCGTCGACGGTATATGAGTCCACGGGCGATCCGAATGATGATCTTGTCTCGCGGCATCCCGGGCTGTTCGTGTTTTTGGTGTTGTTGTTCATCCTGACTGTGTTTGTTTGCCAGATGCTCGGTATTCTCCCCGCCGGCCGGGGTGGTTCGGGTGGCTCCGGTGGTGGTTTCGGCGGTGGCGGTTTTGGCGGCGGTGGCGGCGGGGGCTTCAGTGGCGGCGGTGGCAGCTTCGGCGGCGGTGGTTCGTCCGGCGGCTGGTAACAATAAAATGAACAGGCACTTCACGACATGGCATTACTGACTGAACACGAACAACGCAAAGTCGCCGAGGCGATCGCCCGGGTCGAGCGTGACACCGACGCCGAACTGGTCACAGTGCTCGCGGCCCGCGCCGACGACTATGCGTACATCCCGCTGCTGTGGGCCAGCCTGCTGGCGCTGGTGGTGCCGGGGATCGTGCATTACCTGAGCGGCTGGCTGACCCTGCATAGCCTGCTCATGGTGCAATGGACTTCTTTCATCGTGTTGTGCCTGCTGTTCCGGCTACCGAAAGTCACCACCCATTTGGTCCCGCGCTCGGTGCGTCACTGGCGCGCTTCGAACCTGGCCCGTCGGCAGTTTCTGGAGCAGAACCTGCACCACACCGAAGGCAGCACCGGCATTCTGATTTTTGTTTCTGAAGCCGAGCGCTACGTGGAAATCCTGGTGGACGAGGGCATTTCCAGGCGTCTGGACAACAAGAACTGGGACGCAATAGTCGCTGCATTCACCCAGCAAGTCCGACAGGGGCAGACGCTGCAAGGCTTTGTCAGTTGCGTCGAGGCGTGCGGTGAATTGCTCAAGGTGCACGTGCCGGTGACCCATGTTCGCAATGAGTTGCCGAATCGCTTGGTGGTGTTGGGGTAACAGGCGATATCACACCGTTCGGCAAATAACTGCGTGTCCCGAACGTTCATCCCCCCTAAAATACCTGCCATTCCCCCGATCCGCCCCGCCTGAGGCCGTTTTTCCATGTCTGTCACCGCCACTCCCGCCAGCGTCGCGCCGGATCATCACACCCAATTCATCCACTTGCTGCAAACCAGCTTGGAGCAAAACGCCTTTATCAAACTGGTGCTGGCCAAATATGTTGGCGATGAAACCGATCTGCAGCGGATCATCGTCAAACCGGTGACGGTCAAGACGCAGCCGTGCCTGTCCTTCGTCTACCGCTACAAAACCCGTGACATCACCAAGAACCTGCCGTTGGACCAAGGTGTGGCAAGCATTGCCGGTTTGCTGCCAGCATCGTTCAAAAATGCGCATTTACTGTCGCTGACCGATGAAGCCCAGCTCGAATACAGCAAAAAGGGCAAGAGTTCGCTGTTCAAGAGCAAACCCCAGCAATTGCGTGAAGTGCCGTCCGCCGAACACAACCGCGAGAAGAACCGGTTTCTGGATTTGAGCCGACCGTTCCTCTCCGACCTCGGTGTGACCAACAGCAAGCACGAGCTGATCCCGGCGATGTCGCGCAAGTGGAAACAGATCAACAAGTTCATCGAAGTGTTCAGCCATGCGCTGACCTCGTCACCGCTGGCGCTGGACAAACCGGTGCGCGTAGCAGACTTCGGTTCGGGCAAGGGATACCTGACGTTCGCCATCCACGACTACCTGCGCAATACCTTGAACGCCGAGGGCGAAGTGACCGGCGTTGAACTGCGTGAGGACATGGTCACCTTGTGCAACGCCGCGGCAGCCAAGCTTGAGCATCCGGGACTGGTGTTCAAGTGCGGCGACGTGCGCAGCGTGGCACCGAGTGAACTGGACGTGATGATCGCCTTGCATGCCTGCGACATCGCCACCGACTATGCCATCCACACCGGCATCCGTTCCGGGGCGTCGATCATCATGTGCTCGCCGTGCTGCCACAAACAGATTCGCCTGCAAATCCAGAGCCCGGCGTTGCTCAAGCCGATGCTGCAATACGGATTGCACCTGGGCCAGCAGGCGGAAATGGTCACCGACAGTTTGCGTGCGCTGTTCCTCGAAGCCTGTGGTTACGAAACCAAAGTGTTCGAGTTCATTTCGTTGGACCACACCAACAAGAACAAGATGATCCTGGCAGTCAAACGCGCCGAACCGGTAGAGCCGGCTCAGCTGTTGGCGAAGATCCAGGAACTGAAGGATTTCTACCAGATCACCGAGCATTGCCTGGAAACCCTGCTGCGAGCCGACGGCTTTATTAAATGATGACTCTGTAGGAGCACAGCTTGCTCGCGATGGCGTCCTCAAAATCGCCATCGCGAGCAAGCTTTGCTCCTACACGTGCTTGGCGATCCGCCGGCAAGCCTGGCTCCTACAGGGTTATGCACTAGCTACACGAGCCGGCTGCACCGCAGTCTTGCGCCCGAGCATCACGGTCACGATCACCCCGGCCGCGAACACCCAGGTAATCGGTTCCACGTGTTCACCGAAGAACAACGCGGAAAAGGCGATGGTGAAAAAAATCTGCAGCAACTGGATCTGACTGACCCGGGCAATGCCGCCCATGGCCAGCCCGGCATACCAGGCAAAGAAACCGATGAACTGCGAAAACAGCGAGACGTAACCGAAGGCCCACCAGGTCTTGGCCGAAATCTCGCCCTGGTGTTGCAGCGCCAGATACACCACCGGGCCGATCAGCAGCGGCGTCGACAGCACCAGTGCCCAACAGATCACCTGCCAACCGCCCATTTCCTTGGCCAATCGCCCACCTTCGGCGTAACCCAGCCCACCCACCGCAATCGCGCCGAGCATCAGCAAGTCGCCAGCCTGAATGCTGCCGGCACCGCTGATCAGCGCGTAACCGAGCACCAACGCACTGCCCAACGCAGCGCAGGCCCAGAAGGCTTTCGACGGCCGTTCATGGGACAACCACGCGGCATACAGCGCCACGCACAGCGGCTGCAGACCATTGACCAGTGCACCGTGGGACGCCGGCAAGGTTTGCATGGCCCAGGCCGACAGCACCGGAAACCCAAGAATCACCCCGGCAATTACCAGGCTCAGGCCTTTGATCTGTTTCCAGGTCGGCCATTTTTCCCGGCGCCACAGCAACAGCAATGCCGCCGGGATCGCCGCGAACAACGCTCGGCCCAGGCCATTGAGCAGCGGGTGCAGTTCCTGCACGACAATTCGTGTGAAGGGCAGGGTGAGGCTGAAAATCACAACGCCAAGCAGGCCCAGGGCCATACCGGTGTTTTCGCGCGAGGACATGATGGCAACCAGAATCGTGGAGGGTGCGGTTATCTAGCCATAATCGCGTCCCAAGCCGCTGTAACAGCTGGGTGAAGAGTTATCCGTACAGTTTGAGGGCTTCTTCGCGGGCAAGCCTCGCTCCTACAGATTTGGCGTGTTCCTTGTAGGAGCGAGGCTTGCCCGCGAAGAACGAAAACGCGGTCTTCGGGTAGTAGCCGGTTGTTACCCGGTCCGCCAGATAAGGACTACCTTGAATATTCCTATGCATTTCCAAGAGGAGTCCTACACATGGCCGCTAAAAAAATCCTGATGCTGGTCGGCGATTTTGTCGAAGACTACGAAGTGATGGTCCCCTTTCAAGCGTTGCTGATGGTCGGCCACACCGTTCACGCGGTGTGTCCGGACAAAACCGCCGGCCAGACCGTGCGCACGGCCATCCATGACTTCGAAGGCGATCAGACCTACAGCGAAAAACCCGGTCACCTGTTTGCCCTTAACTTCGACTTTGCCAAGGTCAACGCGGCGGATTACGACGCGGTGCTGATTCCGGGCGGTCGTGCGCCGGAGTACCTGCGTCTGAACGAAAAAGTCCTGGAACTGGTGCGCGATTTCGACAAGGCCGGCAAACCGATCGCCGCTGTGTGCCACGGCGCGCAACTGCTGGCGGCGGCCGGGATTCTCGAAGGGCGCGAGTGCAGCGCTTATCCGGCTTGTGCACCGGAAGTGCGTCTGGCCGGCGGTACGTTTATCGATATCCCGGTGACGGACGGCCATGTTCAAGGCAATCTGGCCACGGCGCCGGCCTGGCCAGCGCACCCGAACTGGCTCGCCGGTTTCCTCGGTTTGCTGGGCACCAAAATCACGCTGTAACGAGGAAGCCGTCATGTGCGAGCTGTACGTCAAGGCTGACCCGATTCTCTACGAATCGCGCTCCCGTTCGCTGCGCATTTGCGGGGTGGTGACCACTCTGCGCCTGGAAAACCAGTTCTGGGACATTCTCAGCGAAATCGCCGAAGTCGACGGCATGACCACCAACCAGTTGATCGCCAAACTGTATGAAGAAGTGATGGACTACCGTGGCGAAGTGGTGAACTTTGCCTCGTTTTTGCGGGTGAGCTGTACCCGGTATTTGAGTCAGCGGCGGACAATCGCTCCGGAATTGTCGATGGTGAAGCGTTCAGTCAGGTAGGTTTGCGGCGTGCTTACTGGCCCTATCGCCAGCAGGCTGGCTCCTACAGTGGATTGCGTACAAACAGTCCAATGTAGGAGCCAGCCTGCTGGCGATGGGGCCTTTATAGGCGACAGAAATAGCAGGCTGGTCTTTACTCTGAAGCGCGCAATCTCTCAATCGCCAAGGAGAATCAGCATGTCCGGATGGTATGAAGTGAGCAAAAACAGTAGCGGTCAGTTCAGGTTTGTGCTGAAGGCGGCGAACGCCGAAACCATTCTGACCAGCGAGCTGTACACCACCCGCGCCGCGGCCGACAAAGGCATCGCGTCGGTCCAGGCCAACAGCCCTCAGGATGAGCGCTACGAGAAGAAAACCACCAAGGATGGCCATCCCTATTTCAATCTCAAGGCCGGTAACCACGAGATCATCGGCAGCAGCGAATCCTATGCCTCCGACGCCGCGATGGAGAAAGGCATCGCCAGCGTCAAGGCCAACGGGCCGACCAAGGTGATCAAGGACAAGACCTTGCCGGTGCTTTGAATCCAACCCTGTACGAGCGAGCCTGCTCGCGATGAGACCGTCACATTCAACCGTGATGTTGACTGACAGACCGTCATCACGAGCCGGCTCGCTCCCACATGTTCCGCGTTTTAACGCAAGGTTTTGATCAACCCTTGCAACTGAGCACGACCCGCTTCACCCAACGCAAACACCGGCAACCGCGGATCACCCACCTCCAGACCGGTTTCGCGCAAACCGGCCTTGATCGTCGCCGGCAAGCCACCCTTGAGGATGAAGTCGAGCAATGGCAACTGGCGATAGAACAACTCGCGCGCCTTGCCCAGATCATTGGCCATTACCGCTTCATACAAGTCCAGGTTGAGCTGTGGGATCAGGTTCGGTGCCGCCGTGCACCAGCCTTTCGCGCCTGCCGCGAAGGCTTCGAGCGCCAGCGGGTTACAGCCGTTGTAGAACGGCACCCGACCTTCGCCCAAGCGTTGCAGCTGATGCATGCGCTGGATGTCGCCGGTGCTCTCCTTGACCATGGTCACGTTTTCGACGCCATTGACGATGCGCAGAATCAAGTCCACCGACATGTCGGTGCCGCTGGTGGCCGGGTTGTTGTAGAGCATGATTGGCACGCCGATGCTGTCGCCGATGGCGCGGTAGTGGGCGAGGATCTCTGCCTCGCTGAGCTTCCAGTAGGAGGTCGGCAGCACCATCACCACATCGGCGCCATGGGCCTCGGCAAAACGTGCGCGGCGTACCGCTTTGGCAGTGGTCAGGTCCGACACGCTGACGATGGTCGGCACCCGTTTGGCAACGTGCTTGATGCTGAACTCGGCGACCTGATCCCACTCCGCGTCGCTCAGGTAGGCACCTTCGCCGGTGCTGCCCAGTGGCGCGATGGAATGCACGCCGCCGTCGATCAAGCGGTCGATGGAACGCCCGAGCGCGTCAAGATCAACGCCTTCGCCGTTGGCGGTGAATGGGGTGATGGTGTAGCCGATGATGCCGTGAATGTTTGCGGTGGACATGGTGTCGCTCCGTTGTAAAAGGGCAGGGGTGTCAGTTCAGGCAATCGGCGTGTTGGCGCAGGTTCTGCCGGGCGTAGTAGTTGAAAGCAGCGGCATGGCGCTTGGGCCGGGCGATCCAGTCGTGGGCTTCGCGACCCAGTTCCGGAATGATCGGCTTGATGGTCCCGGCGCTCATTGCCAGCAATTGCAGTTTGGCGGCGCGTTCGATCAATTGTGCGATCACACAGGCCTCCTCGATGGTGGTGCCGGTGGACAACTGGCCGTGGTGAGAAAGCAGAATCGCCCGTTTGTCGCCGAGTGCGCCGGCAATCAGGTCACCTTCTTCGTTGCCTACCGGCACGCCGGGCCAACCTTCGAGGAACGCGCAGTCGTCGTAGAGCGGGCAGAGGTCCATGTGGGAAATCTGCAGCGGCACTTCCAGCATCGATAACGCGGCGATATGGGTCGGATGGGTGTGAATGATGCAGTTCACATCCGGTCGTGCGCGGTATACCCAACTGTGGAACCGATTGGCCGGATTCGGCATGCCGTGGCCTTCGAGCACTTCCAGGTCTTCGTTGACCAGCAGCAGGTTGCCCGCGGTGATTTCGTCGAAACCCAGGCCCAGTTGTTGAGTGTAGTAAGTGCCAGGTTGTGGGCCGCGGGCGGTGATTTGCCCGGCCAGACCCGAGTCGTGGCCATTCTCGAACAGAATGCGGCAGGTCAGGGCCAGCTTTTGCCGGTCGGTCCACGTATTATCCGCCAACGTGTTTTGCATCTGGTTAAGCGCTTGCTTGACCAGTTGATCTTTGGGCAGTGCTAATGTCTTGGCCATATCGGTGTCCTCTTTGGCTGAGTCATGCAGATGACACGAAAGATGCTATATGACACTTTGTGTCATGAGCAAGGACAATTCGTCACCTTCTTGATGGATTAATCGCTCCACATGTCTATCCGTTTGAAATTATTGAGAAAAAAACTTGGCGTAACCCTTGAGGAATTGGCGGAAAAATCCGGCATGACCAAGAGTTATCTGTCGAAGGTCGAACGCGGGTTGAACACGCCGTCGATTGCGGCTGCGTTGAAACTGGCCAAGGCGCTAAACGTGAAGGTCGAGGAGTTGTTCTCGGAGGACAAGGTCAGTGTCGACAGCTACAGCCTGGTGCGCAGCCACGAGCGGCAACCGTTGGGTTCCAGCGAGGACAACCCGGGCTATGCGGTGCTGGCCCATCAGGTCAGTGAACGCAGCCTGCTACCGTTCATCATTTACCCGCCGACCGAGTTCATCGACAAGGCCTTCAAGGAACACTTGGGCGAGGAGTTCCTGTTCGTCCACGAAGGGCAGGTGGAAGTGGATTTCGTCAGCGAACGCGTGCTGCTCAATCGAGGCGATGCACTGCACTTCAACTCACAGAAACCGCACCGGATTCGCTCGGTGGGCGAGGTGCAGGCGCAGTTGCTGGTAGTGGTGCATAGCGCTGAAGACTGAGTGGGTCGGTTTTGGTGGCGAGGGAGCTTGCTCCCGCTGGGCTGCGAAGCGGCCCCCTGCATTTTTTAAAGAACATGCAGGGGCAGGATTACGACTGCTGCGCAGCTGAGCGGGAGCAAGCTCCCTCGCCACAGGTCAGGCGTTTGCCTCAGACCTCAACGGGTACGGCCAACTTCGGGCTACCCAGCGCATGGGTCTTCGAATCAAAAAACCGCAACTCAATCCCCGTCCCCTCGAACACCTTCGCGTAATGCCGCTTCTGATGCTGGATGAACGCCTTGCTGCGCGGATAGATCGAAATCGCCAGCACCTGCGGTTTGGCCAGGCGCAAGGCATGGATGATGTGTTTGTCCTGCTCGCCCAGCGCATGCCCGAAAATGCACAAACCATCGCCATGGCCGAGTAGCTGCTCGTAGCAGAACGACAGGTAATCGGAGCTGCGGATGGTCTTGAGTTTGTCCGCGCTCGGCCCTTCGTTGACGAACAGCGGTACGTCGTCGAGGGTCTTGATCGTGTTGTTGATGGCGAAATTGCCCAGCAACGTGCCCTCGGTCGACATCAACTTGCGCGCTGTGCCGTCCTGGTTACGCACCAGGTGCAGACCGCCGTGCAGGTACAGCAAGCGGGTTTTATCGGTGGCGGTGGTGCTGAGGTCGAAGGCGGGTTCGGCACCCTGGAACAGATCGGTGATCGTCTCGGGCAGGTGTTGCACCGCCCAGTAGTTGAGCAGGTCGTAATTGGTGGTGAACACCGTGCGCCAGGTGCTCAGTTCCTGGTTGATCGTCGCCAGCGTCGATGCCTGGACCAACCGCCACGGAATGTGCGCGGCATGCACGGTGTTGATCAGCGCTTCCTTGATCGCGTAGTAACGATTGCGCGGCGCGGCGGAGCTGACGGCCAGGGCCTTGTTGACCCGGCTGGTGGTTTTCAGCGCGCTCAGCACCTGCTCGAAGCTGCGGGTGTGCATGGCATCGAACACGCTCAGCTCGGATGGGCTCAGCGGTTTTTCTTCCACTGTGCGAGCGTTTTCAAACAGCGACTCATAGCCGAAATCATCCCACACCGCGCGGCTGGCACCGTTGCCCACCAGCAGGCCGCTGAACGCAGCGCTCGTGCGCAAGGCGTTCCAGTCTTCAAGTTGGGCATCGACATCCAGGAAATCGGTCATTGCGTTTTTTCGACTCACGGCAAAAGGGGCTGATGGGCGGCGACTTTATCATGCCGGGCGGGGAGATTTTTCGTCGCGCGCTGCATCCCCGGCACAGCCCGGACGAAGGACGTTATGCTGCGCCTTCGCCTGAGCCGACTTTGCCGAGTGCCCAATGCTGCAAAAAAGCCTGATCCGCCGCCTCGACCTGATCACCCTGCAACTGTTTGTCGCTGTACATGAAGAGGGCACGCTCACCCGTGCTGCCGCGCGCGAAGCGATTGCGGTGTCGGCGGCGAGCAAGCGCTTGATGGAGTTGGAGGAGGCGCTGGGCATCAGTCTATTCGTGCGCCAGGCCAAGGGCATGACGCTGACGGCGGCCGGTGAAACCTTGCTGCATCATGCGCGGCAAATGCTGTTCAACGTCGAGAAAATGGGCCTGGAACTGGGTGAGCACAGCCACGGGGTGCGCGGTTATGTGCGGATGCTCGCCAACCTGTCGGCGATCATTCAGTTTCTGCCGGAAGACTTGCGGGATTTTTCCGAGCGGCACCCGCAGGTCAAGACCGATCTCGAAGAACGTCCCAGCGCCGGGGTGATTCAGGGGGTTCTGGATGGTGTGGCGGACCTCGGGATCTGTTCCATCGACAGCGACATCAAAGGCCTGCACAGCGTGTTGTACCGTCAGGACAAACTGGTGGTGGTGATGCTGCCCGAGCACACGTTGGCATCACGCGAATCGGTGCCGTTTGCGCAAACCCTGGATTCCGATTACGTCGGCCTGCATGCCGCCAGTTCGATCAACATGCGCACCCACGCCGCCGCGAGGCAGGCTGGCAAAGTCTTGCGCATCCGCATTCATGTACCGGGGTTCGATGCGGTGTGTCGCATGGTGCAAGCCAACATGGGCATCGGCATCCTGCCACAGCGAGCCTATGAATTGTTTGGTCGAGCGTTGGGGTTACACGCGGTGCCGTTGACGGATGAATGGTCGGATCGGGCGTTGATTCTGGTGGTGCGGGATGAGGCGTCACTGTCGCCGGTCAGCCGGATGTTGTTCGAACACTTGCGTGGTCAGGTCTGATCGTTCTGCGTTGAAGGTACCGGCCCTTCGCGGGCAAGCCTCGATCCTACAGGCCTAGCGTAATCCATGTAGGAGCCAGGCTTGCCCGCGATGGCGGCCTTGAGGTCGCGAAAAATTCAGAAGCGTTCGCATTTCGCGAACGCCCGTTGCCAACTGAAGGTTGGATTGCAGGCCCCGTCGTCCTCTAGCCTTGGCCCATATTCCAAGAACAAGAGGTACCCGCGATGACTGCCCCCTTGAGTGCAATCAAAGTGATCGAGATCGGCACGCTGATCGCCGCGCCGTTCGCCGCGCGCATGCTCGCCGAGTTCGGCGCCGAAGTGATCAAGATCGAAGCCATGGGCCAGGGTGATCCCTTGCGCAAATGGCGCAAGCTGCACGAAGGCACTTCGTTGTGGTGGTATCTGCAATCACGCAACAAGAAATCCCTGGCGCTGAACCTGAAATCCCCCGAAGGCATCGAACTGGTCAAGCAACTGGCGACCAGCGCCGACGTGCTGATCGAAAACCTGCGCCCCGGCGCGCTGGAAAAACTCGGTCTCGGTTGGGACGTGCTGCATGCCCTCAACCCGAACCTGACCCTGGTGCGGATCTCTGGCTACGGCCAGACCGGCCCGTACCGCGACCGTCCGGGTTTCGGCGCCATCGGCGAGGCCATGGGTGGGATTCGCTACACCACCGGCAACCCGGATTCCCCGCCGGCGCGCGTCGGCGTGAGCCTCGGCGATTCCCTGGCGTCGCTGCATGCGGTGATCGGCGCGCTGATGTCGTTGCTGCGAGTCAAGACCGGGCAGGGCGGCGGGCAAATCGTCGATGTGTCGCTGGCCGAAAGCGTGTTCAACGTCATGGAAAGCCTGGTGCCCGAGTACGACATGCTCGGCCACGTGCGTGAGCGCAGTGGCGGTGCCTTGCCCGGCATCGCGCCTTCCAACACCTACCTCACGGCCGATGGCGCCTATGTGGTGATCGCCGGCAACAGCGATCCCATCTACAAGCGCCTGATGCAAACCATCGGCCGCCACGATCTGGCCGACGCCCCCGAGTTTGCCCACAACGACGGGCGTGCGGCCCAAAGCAATCTGCTCGACGCAGCGATCACTCACTGGACCAGCAGCCTGCCGATCGACGACGTTCTGGCCGCGCTGGAAGCCGCCGAAGTCCCGGCCGGGCGCATCTACTCAGTGGCCGATATTGTTGCCGATCCGCACTACCAGGCGCGGAACATGCTGCTCAACGCCGAACTGCCGGGTGGCGCCACGGTGAAGATGCCGGGCATCGTGCCGAAACTCTCGCAAACCCCTGGCGGCGTGAACTGGTCCGGCCCCGGTCTGGGTCAGCATACCGACTGCATCCTCGCGCAATTGGGCCTGACCGAAGCGGACATCAAACGCCTGAAAACTGAAGGAGTGGTGCAATGATCACTGATTATTCCGAGCGCCTCATCGTTCAGGAAGTGTCCCCGCGCGACGGCTTGCAGATCGAGCCGACCTGGGTTGAAACCATCGACAAAATTGCCCTGATCGATCAACTGTCGCTAGCCGGATTCAGCCGTATCGAGGCCGGTTCGTTCGTGTCGCCCAAGGCCATTCCCGCATTGCGCGATGGTGAGCAGGTGTTCAAGGGCATCACTCGCCAACCGGGGGTGATCTACGTCGCGTTGATCCCCAACCTGAAGGGCGCGCAACGGGCACTGGCCTGCACTGCCGATGAACTGAACCTGGTGATGTCCGCCAGCCAGACTCATAACCTGGCGAACATGCGCATGCGCTGCGAAGACTCTTTGGCCGCGTTCGGCGAGATTGTGCACTTCGTGCAGGGCTCCAAGGTGCGACTCAACGCCAGCATCGCTACCACGTTCGGCTGCCCGTTCGAAGGCAAGATCGATGAAGACCGGGTGCTGCAGATCGTCGAGGCCTATCAGGAGCTCGGCATCCAGGGCATCACCCTGGCCGACACCACCGGCATGGCCAATCCGCGCCAGGTCGAGCGCTTGGTGCGCAGGGTGCAGCAGCAGGTATCGCCGGCGGATTTGACCCTGCATTTTCATAACACCCGAGGCCTTGGCCTGTGCAACGTGCTGGCCGCCTACGAGGCGGGTGCCCGACGTTTCGACGCGGCACTTGGCGGGCTCGGCGGCTGTCCGTTCGCGCCGGGTGCGTCGGGCAATATTTGCACCGAGGACCTGGTCAACCTGTGCGATGAAGTCGGGATTCCAACCGGTATCGATCTGCCGTTGTTGCTGAAGCTTTCCCGAGGATTGCCGGCACTGCTGGGCCATGAAGTGCCAGGCCAGCTGGCCAAGGCTGGACGCAATTGCGATTTGCATCCAGTCCCCTGATGACGCGTGACCTGTAAAAACCAACCAGACAACAAAAACAATCGGACACCCAAGGGAAGTCCGCCTGGAGAAAACAATGAGCCTTAATGCACTGGAGGCCGGCGCGAGCCCGGCCGTTACCCACGATGAAGAAAAAGCCCTGGTCAGCAAGGTCGCCTGGCGCCTGATGCCGCTGATCATGGTCTGCTATCTGTTCGCTTTTTTCGATCGCATCAACATCAGCTTCGCCAAGTTCCAGCTACAGGCCGATCTGAGCCTGAGCGATACCGCGTATGGCCTCGGCGCCGGGTTGTTCGTGGTCGGTTACGTGATTTTCGAAGTGCCGAGCAACATGATGTTGTACAAGGTCGGCGCCCGGCGCTGGATCGCCCGGATCATGATGTCCTGGGGCCTGGCCACCGCATTGATGGTGTTCGTCAACAGCGAATGGCAGTTTTACGTCCTGCGATTCCTGATCGGTGCGATGGAGGCCGGATTTGCGCCGGGTGTGCTGTATTACCTGACGTTGTGGTTCCCCCAGCACTATCGTGGTCGCATCACGTCGATGTTGTTCCTGGCGTCGGCGTTTGCCGGTCTGGTCGGTGCACCGTTCTCCGGACTGGTGTTGCAACACCTGGATGGTTTTCTTGAAATGCGTGGCTGGCACTGGTTGTTCCTGCTCGGCGGCGTGCCATGCATTGGTCTCGGGCTGTTGGTACTGACCTTGCTCAAGGACCGCATCGAAGACGCCCATTGGCTGACACCGTCGGAAAAGACACTGCTGGCCAGTCGCATCGCTCACCATGAACCGCATAAGAGCGGCGGCTCGCTGCTCGCGGCGCTGCGGATTCCGGGCTTCCTGACCCTCGGCCTGATCTACTTCCTGATTCAAGTGGCGTCCTATGGCCTGAACTTCTGGGCGCCTCAACTGATCCGCAGCGCAGGGACCGAGAGCCCGGTGATGATTGGTCTGCTGACCGCGATACCGTACATCTGCGGTGCGATCAGCATGGTGGTGATTGGGCGTTTGTCTGATGCTTCAGGCGAGCGCCGCAAATTTGTCGCGGGTCTGGTAGCGGTGGGCGCAGTCGGCTTCTTCTGTGCGGGAATCTTCGCCAACCACACGACTTTCCTGATCGTTGCGCTGGGCCTGCTCGGCGCCGGGATCATCGCTTCCATCCCAAGCTTCTGGACCCTGCCACCGAAATTGCTGGCTGGTGCGGGCGCGGGAGCTGCGGGCGGGATTGCGGTGATTAACACCCTGGGTCAGTTTGGCGGCATTGTCAGCCCGGTGATGGTTGGACGCATCAAGGACCTGACCGGCAGCACCACACCGGCGTTGTATGTGATTGGAGTTTGTGCGCTGATCGCCGTGGCGCTGCTGATGTGGGGGCTGCCGCAGAAGCTGCGTACGCTCGACAAGATCTGACGATTCGCAGGCTACGGCAGCCCACAAGGACCACGCATCCTTGTAGGCGCTGCCGAAGGCTGCGATTCAGACTTCACTAACTTGAAGGTGGAAGTCGGCGCGTGTGAAAAGCGCGTAGTACCTGAAGCCGACCTTGGCGAACCCGGTAGGGAATCAAATAAGGGCGATCAGGCACCACCCATTCTCTGGTACCGGGTAAACGTCCCTCACGACCTGTCGCTGGAAATCGGGCAAGGTGATCCACGCTGGCGATAATCGCCTGAACAAAATCTGCTGCTGCCTCAGGATTCTCGATAGCGATGTACGCTGCTTCGTCATCGAGATTCTTTAATGCCGTACGCAACCACTCAACGCGCATTGGCCGTCCACTTACCAGCGATAGCGTCCACTTCTTCTTGGGTCGCGAAGTCACCTTCATCGGCTTCTTTCAAAGCGTTCTGAATCTCCTCGATTTGCCACGCTTCACGGGCCAGGTATTCACGCAATGCGTTGACCGCCAAAAAGGATTTGCTGCGTCCCGTTGCTTTGGAAAGACTGGCGAGCGTATCGGCGATATCGTCTGGTACGCGCAGAGACATAACGGACATGATGGTCTCGATGTAGTGGTTTGTAATACAACATACTACACCGCCATCCTGTGGACGCTGCCATCCCGTTCGTCTGTCGAGATGTTTCGGTCGACAGGCAATGACCTGATATAGACTGGCGCCCATTCACCAGAAAGTTCAAAGGGACTTCCCATGACCCCCTCGTTGCTGATGGCTGTTCTCGCCTCGGGATTCATTTACGGCATCACTCCGGGGCCCGGCGTACTGGCTGTGTTTGGCATCGGCGCGGCGCATGGGCGACGGGCAGGGGCGGGGTTTCTTTGCGGGCATTTGCTGGGCGATGTGATCTGGTGCAGCACCGCGTTGGTGGCGATTGTCGGGGCGCGAGAAGTCGGCAGCACCGCGTTTGACGTACTGGGCGTGCTCAGCGGTCTCTATCTGTTCTGGCTTGGCTGGCGTGCAGTACGAGTGCGCCGCCAAAGTGCCCAAGCGCCGCAAGGCCCGGCGCGTCAGCCGTTCTGGCATGGCATCCTGTTCGGCCTGACCAACCCCAAGGCCTACCCGGTAGCGGTAGCCACGTTCACGGCATTGTTGTCGAGCCGCGCCGAGTTGCTGACCTGGTCGATGTTGCCCTGGCTGATTTTCCTGAGTTTCGTCGGCGGCCTTGTCGCTTACGCTATCCTCATCGGCATCGTCGGGGCGCAGCGGGTACGCACGTTGTATCAACGGCATGAATTGGCGATCACCCGATTGTGCGGGGTGATGTTCATCGGTTTTGCCATCAACGCCTTGGCTCATGCGCTGCCGGGGCTGGTGGCGAACAAGGCTTGACGCTGATCGCCGGGATGCATCAGTCGCACACGTACGGGATGGTTTTCATATTGTTGCATTGTTCGGACACGCGCTCGGCACCATGACCTCCAGAAATTCCGCTCCGATGGCGAGCTACATCGATCTCTTGCTGGACGCCGTTTGCGCGGTCGACAAACAGGGTCGCTTCGTTTTTGTCAGTGCCGCCTGCGAGCGCATTTTCGGCTATAGCCCTGACGAACTGATCGGCCAGTCGATGATCGATCTGGTGCACCCGGCCGATCGCCAGCGAACCCTGGACGCTGCACGCGAAATCATGGGCGGCGAGCCCAAGCTCAATTTCGAAAACCGCTACCTGCGCAAGGACGGCCAGGTGGTGCACATTCTTTGGTCGGCGCGTTGGTCGGAGGTCGATCAGTTGCGCATCGCCGTGGCCCGCGACATTACCGAGCGCAAGCAGGCGGAGTCCCGGCAAGCGGCGCTGTACGCGATTTCGGAAGCGGCCCATGCGGCGGAAGACCTGCTGGCGTTGTTCAAACGCATCCACCTGATCATTGGTGAATGGTTGCCAGCGCTGAACTTTTCCGTGGCATTGTATGACGAGCATTGCGCGCAGTTGAATTTCCCGTATCACGTCGACGATCACGAACCCCAACCCGAACAGCCCGGCACAATGACCGGGCGTCTGTGCGCCGAGGTCATTCGCAGCGGCATGCCGATCCTGCTGACCCCAGGCCAGGATAATCCACCCGAAGGGTTCGAATTACTGGTGACCGGGCAGAATTCTCCGTGCTGGCTGGGTGTGCCGCTGAACTCGCAAAACGGCACCATCGGCGCACTGATCGTCAAAAGCATCCCCGGTGGCGAGCGCTATACCGAGCAGGATAAAGAGCTGTTGCAGTACGTCTGCGCCCAGGTCGCGACGGCGATCGAGCGCAAACAATTGCACGCACGCCTGCAACGCATGGCCCAATATGATCAATTGACCCAACTGCCTAACCGCGAATTGCTGCGTGACCGGTTAAAGCTGTCAATCGAAGCGGCCCGCGCAGATTGCGGACGCATGGCGCTGCTGTATGTCGACCTCGACCGATTCAAACAGGTCAACGACACCCACGGCCATGCGGTGGGCGACATGCTCCTGCAAACCGTGGCCAATCGACTCAAGGGCTGCGTGCGCGAAACCGATACCGTGGCGCGCATTGGCGGTGACGAATTCGTGGTGTTGCTGCACAGCATCCACGCCTCAGGCGATGCCGACTGCGTGGCCGGGAAAATCCGTCAGGTGCTGGCCGCGCCGTTGCGTCTGGACGGCCACAGCCTGAGCATCCAGCCAAGCATCGGGGTGGCGCAATACCCAGAACATGGTACGGAAGAAAAGCAGTTGTTCCGGCATGCCGACGAAGCGATGTACACCGCCAAGCGTGAACATCACCTGCGGCTCGTCTGAAAAAATCTCACCGTTCGTCGTGGCGATTCCAGATTTTCTAAACCTTTTGCATCGCGAAAATTCAGATTCTATGCGGGCTACAGCTCGCCGCGATCATTACCAAGAGGTAGAGAATCATGCCTAACTCAAGAAACTCGAACTCGGGAAACTTCTCCAACGATCGAACGAAGGCGTCTGAAGCCGGTCGCAAAGGTGGGAAAACTACCACCACGACTGTCGACAAAGAGCCTAAACCCGACATGGGTCGTAAGCCCGCACAGAAATCCAAGTAATGGATGTTGGTAGTTTTGATTGAGAAGCGGGAGCGAAAGCTCCCGTTTGAATTTTAAGAGGAGGGCGCGACCATGAACCGGATGGCCACCCGATTACGCAACAGCGGTTTTGCCGTGTTACTGGGCCTGTGTGCCACTGGCGCCTTCGCCCAGACACCCACCGAATTCATCAACGATACCTCGGCCAAAGGCGTGGCAGAAATCGAAGCCAGCCGCCTGGCGCACCAGAAATCCGAATCCAAAGAGGTCAAGGATTACACCATCGTCGTGATCAACGACCGCACCACCGCCAATCAGCACCTGGCGAAGATCGCCAAACAGCTGGATCTGCCTGTGGCTCCCCGTGAAGAAGTGGTGGAAAAGGCCAAGGCCCTGATGCCGCAAGTGATGGATGGCGAAACGTTCGATGAGGCCTACGCGGCGAGCCAGGTGAAGACCACTCAGGAAGCCATCGAGCAACTTGAGCAAACGGCGCAAACCACCGACGTGCCACAAATAAAGGCATTCGCCGAAGAAACCCTGCCCAAACTGCAGAACCATCTGCAAATGGCCAGGGCGCTGCAAGCCAGCCGCTAGCTTTTGGTATTGCGCAGGCGACATCGGTCGCCTGCGCATTTCAGCAGTCCTTCAAACCAGACTTGCCCTTTTCTTCGACAACCGTGCCTTCCAGTTCAATGGTCTGCCCCTCGCCGAGGCTGCGATAGCGCTTTCTCAGCGCCTCCAGTTCCTTGAGGTCCAGTGCTTCGAGCCCGAGCATCGCGTTCTGCGCTTCCTTCGTCACCCGCAGCAACTCGTCGACCTTCAGATGCAAAATGTCGGTGTCACGGTTCTGCGTGTTCTGGATCAGGAACACCATCAGGAACGTAATGATGGTGGTCGAGGTATTGATGACCAGTTGCCAGGTGTCGTTGTAACCAAAAAACGGACCGCTCACCGCCCACAAAAAAATCAGAATGATCGCTCCCAGGAACGTGGTGGGGCTACCGGCCCACAGGGCGAGTTTCTGCGCGATTTTTGCGAATTTCATGGCCGTGTTTCCTTATTAAGGATGAACCTGAAATTCAGACATCGGGGGGCAGATGAAAATTCGGCCGGGGTTGACGTACAACTGGAAAAACGTAGTTCTGCATCCACTGGCAGCGCGCATCGCGGTATCGTAGCTAACCGGTTGTCGACTCTGATCATGACAACGCACCGACAGGAGAACGCAATGAGTTGGTCCGCCAAACAATACGTCGCTTTTGAAGATGAACGCACCCGTCCGGCCCGTGACCTGCTGGCGGCGATTCCCGCCGGGGACGTGCGTTCGGCCATCGATATCGGCTGCGGCCCGGGCAACTCGACCGAGTTGCTGGTGGAGCGCTTCGCCGGTGCCACGGTGCGAGGGCTGGACAGTTCGGCCGACATGATCGAGGCCGCACGCAAGCGCCTGCCCAACGTGCGGTTTGATGTTGCCGACATCGACACCTGGAACGACAACGGGCCGTTCGATGTGATCTTCGCCAACGCGGTGCTGCAGTGGGTGCCTGATCACGCCACGTTGCTGCCTTCGCTGGTGAATAAACTTGCACCCGGTGGCAGCCTGGCAATCCAGATGCCGGACAATATCAATGAGCACTCTCACCGCTTGATGCGCGAAGTGGCTGCTGATGGGCCATGGACAGGCAAATTGGCGAACGCCGCCGGCCAGCGAACCGACATTGAAAGTGCAAGCGGTTACTACTCGATACTGAAAGCCTGCTGCACCCGCGTCGATGTGTGGCGCACCACCTACCATCATCCACTCGCGGGCGGCGCCTCGGGCGTCGTCGAGTGGTTCAAGGGCAGCGGTTTGCGGCCGTTTCTCGAGCCGCTGAATGAGGCCGAGCGGGCGCAATACCTCAAGCAATATCAGACAGCTATCGAAAAGGCCTACCCGGCGTTGAGCGACGGATCGGTGCTGTTGCCGTTTCCACGGTTGTTCATGGTGGCGACGCGCTGAAGCGAAATAGGGACAGATGAGTCATCTGTCCCTATTTTTGACCGCTGAGAAAATCACTGCGGTTTGCTTTTCCTTGAGCGCCTGGCGCTCAAGTATTCAAAAACAAATGAAGCAAAGCCGAACAACCCGATCATTGAAATGATCATGATCCCCAACTCTGAACTTTCCATGCTGATCTCGATGCGAAGGGTGAGCCCAGAGGATAAGACATCCATTTACGGTCTCAACGCCTTGCTACGCCTTCTTTACTGGCGCACGAAGATCCTTACGCAAAATATACGGGCGGCTTTCAGCGCTGCACGGAACCAACATCATCATCGGTGCTTGAATCGCTCTTCGTAGGAGCCGGTCTGCACAATACCTGTGGGAGCTGGCTTGCCAGCGATGGCGATCGTGAAGATGCTATCGCCAGCGAGCCGGCTCCTGCACAGGGCCATTATGCAATCAGGAGGGTTCTGCATCCATTCGACGGGCAATGACATCCAACACATCGCAGCCATCGCGCAAAGGTATGCAGCACAACAATGCGAAATCGCTGAGGATGACTGAGTCGGTGCTGATCTCACCGCGCATTGCGAGGTTTTCGAGAACCTGAGTTACAGCGCCGATTCGATAACGGGCACTGCTGAGCAGGGAGTGCAAGGGTTGGGTGGTATTGACGTAAAAGGTGGGGAGGTCGTCGGCGTTGCTGGTTAAAGCCATAAATTCGTTCATGAGTGATTACCAATTGTAGGTGGAAGACCTACCACTCTGTCGTCGCCAAACAAAAGGGTGGTAGCTGTACGCGGGTTGGCGAACCGGACAATGGCAAACCGGCAGACCCGAAGGTCTCCCACGCACAGCTACCGAAAAAAAGGCAGCCAAGTGCGGTAAGAAACGCTCCGAGTAAGCCTCGGAGGTTTCTATGCCATTGCATCGAGTCGCCAAACCCGATACGCCATTTGAGCGCGCACCGACTATAGGTCTCATGACAAAGGCACAGCAATGCGCAAGTGTACGGACATTTCCCAGACTATTGTAGGACGTTGCTTTATCTGCAAAACAGACGGCCAAGCGCCTGCTCAAAGCACGATTTCAGCAACTCCCGCCCATAAAAAAAACGGCCCTTAGGGCCGGTCGATACATCGCTGAAACAAGCTCAGCCCTGCTGCAACACCTTGAGCGCTGCCGACGCCAGAAACCCCGAACGGCTTTTCTCTTCCGGATGGTGCAGCACGTATTCATCAATCCGGTTGAGCAGATAACCTGGCAGAGTGATGTTCAGCTTCTGTGCCTTGCCCAGGTACTTGGTCACGTCAATATCCACCAGCGCCCACGCACACCCCGCGTATTTCGGATCGGCTGCATGCAAGGTCACTTTATTGGCGGGCGGAATGGGTGAACCGTCTTCGGCGAGTATGTCGAAATGACCTTCGATGGCTTCGCGTGCCATCGCCATCGCGTCATCCAGATCTTCCCCGGCGGAAAAACAGCCCGGAATGTCGGGGACTTCAACGCCCCACGCGTGTTCGTCGTTGCCCATTGAGATGGCAATTGGGTAAAGCATGTTCAGTGTCCTCCGAGGACTCGGCGCCTACCGTTCGATCAAAGCAGCGCCTGTTGCAAAATACTGATGGCCGTTTTCTTGAGCAGATCTTTCTTCGCATGAGGAACCGTCACCAACCCCGGCTTGATCGGGCGCTTGAAGTGATGATGACTGCCCCTGATCCGTACCAGATAGCAGCCATCCGCAACGAGCTGACCTATCAAAAATCTGCTATTCACAACACCTACCTGTGGTGTGTTTGTGGTTGCTATACCTACTGAAAAGAAGTAATCAACACTATAACCACCAAATCTTCCTGGTTCGGCGGTGTGGCGACAGGGTGAGTCTAAGAGGCCATTGCGGGAAGGGAATTATGCAACGCTGGGTTTAAGTGTTTTGTGTATTGCGAGGATTTACTGCGGGCACGCTCGCAGGGAAACCAGAGACAAAAAAACCGGCCATTTGGACCGGTTTTGAGCGCTGCATCCCCTGTCACGCAACACCTGCAAGCAGACTTTCATAAGGGATTCGCAACCCGTCATGAAGGCGCTTGATCATCGACAGGCTCAGTTTACGCTTGCGATTCAGCACTTCCGACACGCGTCCGCTCGTACCGATGAAGGGTTCCAGATCACGAGGCGTCAGGCCTTGCTGATCCATGCGAAATTTTATCGCCTCAATTGGATCGGAAGGCGGCATCGGGTAATGCTCGTCTTCGTACTTTTCGATGAGCAGCGCAAGAATTTCCAGCTCATCGCCATCGGACGAGCCTACTTCCGCGCCCCATAGCTGCTCAACGCGGGCAAATGCCGCGGTCAGGTCCTCTTGGCTGCGAATGGGTTTAATGTTCATCATACGGTCTCCGCATTGATCTGATCGTACTGGGCGTGGGTGCCAACGAATCGTATGAAACCGAGTTGACGCTGGTAATCAATTGCCATGATCACCCGGTACTTATTTCCGCCGATGTTGAATACAACCCTGCCACCTTTGAGGATGCTTGCTGTCCTCAGCTCCGCTTTGACTTCTTGCGGCGTGCTGTAAACGGCCTTTTCCATGTGCCGATACCATTCAACCAGTGGTGTTTCGGAGTCAGCATAAGCTGAGCTGCTTTCCCAGAACTCGCGCAATGTCCCTTTCGCAATCACACGCACTGCATTTCCTCCCGTTTTGGGAGATGGTAGTCGTCGCTTTAAAGAGATGCAATCTCTGATTTCCGGACCAAATCCGTTTAGAAGACAAAAAAAACGTTAACAAAACTTAGATCTTGCGCAAAAACGCTAATTTTCCGTCTATGGAAAATCGAACCAAATCGCGTCCACAAAAAAACCGGTCACAAAGGACCGGTTTTTTCCGTCTCTACATCCCCCGTCAAAACCCTCTCAACGTGAGACCAAAAATTCGATTGGAGCGGGTGAAGGGAATCGAACCCTCGTTATCAGCTTGGGAAGCTGGAGTAATGCCATTATACGACACCCGCTCAGAGCGGTGACTTTGTACCAGATGTGCGTGTGGAAATGAAGTTTTTCTTTGCGCGATACGGCTTTAGCGCAGGTGAAACACTACAAGGACCTGAGACGGTCATTCGCGGGCAAGCCTCGTTCCTGCGGAACCGGGCTTGCTCGCGATGACGCTGTTTCAGATGGCCAATGCATGGTGGTCCTGGACGTAGTGGTAACGCGGTCGGCTTTCGTGCTGCGCCGGCTTCAGGAACCCAATCAGTGCGTTGCGGCTGTCTCGGCAGGCAGCTTTGTGTTCCATGTCGAGAAAGTGGCCGGTGGCCTCAAGGGTGGTGAAGGTGGCGTGTTGCACGTGGTTGGCGAACAACCGGGCGCCATCGGCGGCGGTGTATTCGTCCCATTCGCCGTTCATGAACAGCACCGGCACATTGATTTTCTCTGCCGCTTTGAAAAAGCACTGGCGGTCGCTGTGCAACAGATCGCTGATGTGGAAATGCATCTGCCCGTATTCGTGATCGGCCAGGCTGCTGACGTGCCGGTAGTTGAAGCGCTTGAACAACGTCGGCAGGTGTTTGCCGATGGTGCTGTTGACCAGGTTGCCGACCCGGTCGCCATCGCGGCTGCCGAGGTAATCCACGCCGCGCTCGAGGTAGTCGAGCATGTGCGCGTTGATCTCCGGCGAGAACGAGCTGATCACGGCTTTTTCGATGCGCCGTGGCCGTTGGGCGAGGGCGACGAGGGTCGCGGCGCCACCCCAGGAAAACGACAGCACGTGTTCGGCGGCGAAGTGGTCGATCAGCTCCAGGAGGATCTGCCCTTCGACTTCCTTGGTCAGCAATTTCTCATGCAGGTTGTGGGCTTTTGATTTGCCCGCGTAGGGCTGGTCGTAGCAGACCACATTGAATTGCGGATGGAGGTTTTTCACGGTTTGTGCAAACGACGCAGTCGTGGCCATCGAGCCGTTGACCAAGATAATGGTCTTCTCTGCGGCGTCTGCGCGATAGAACTCCGTGTAAACCCGATACTGACCCTGTATATCCAGCACAGCGATTTCTGGCCTCATGTCATAAGACTCCTGGCAAGCGGGTATGCGCGCAAAAGAGATTGCACGAGCTTTGTGACAGGTAGGCATATGCCTGGAATTTTGGAGGCCCATGTCGATCCAGTGCAGTCCGGTCGACGGGTATTGTTATTGGCGGGCAGTCTGCCGGGTGAGGCCGGAACCCAAGGGTCCCTACCGGCAAAAAGTTTCTTAGAAGTATGTTGTGACTCGTCGGTCACAATTCGGGCCGACGTCCTGATTCAAGCAGGGGTCACATCTTTGCGCAAGTGCCGCTGGTAAATTGTTCGACAACTTCTGCTGAGCGGTAGGCTGCTTAGATCGATTGGATCTCTTCGGCGCTTAAAGCGCGGTATTCGCCCGGTTTTAGCGAGGTGTCGAGTGCCAGCGGGCCCATGCGTTCGCGGTGCAGGCGCAGCACTTTGTTGTTGAAGTGGCCGAACATACGCTTGACTTGGTGATAGCGGCCTTCGACGATGCTCAAGCGTGCGCACTTTGGTGCGAGCAGCTCCAGTTCGGCGGGTTGGGTGGTGAGGTTTTCGAAGGCGAAGTACAGGCCTTCGTGGAATTTGATTGCGTATTCGGGGCCGATGTCCTGTTCGGTTTCAACGAAATAGACCTTCGGCAGTTTGGTCTGCGGTTGGGTCAGGCGTCGTGACCAGCTGCCGTCGTTGGTGATCAGCATCAGGCCGGTGGTGTTGTAGTCCAGGCGCCCGGCAATGTGCAGCTCGTCTTTGTCCGGCTCGTGGATCAGGTCGAGAACGGTCGGGTGTTGCGAGTCGCGGGTGGCGCTGACGCAACCGGCAGGCTTGTGCAGCATGAAGTGACGCAACGGTTTACCGGCTTGCAGTACGTCATTGTCGACTTCAACGCGGCTGAATTCACGGACCTCACTGTGTGGATCGCTGACGACTTTTCCGTCGACCCGCACGCGTTTTTCCACCAGCAACAGGCGCACTTGCTTACGGTTGAAGCACGACAGGTTGCTGAGGAAACGGTCGACGCGCATGTTTGAAAGTCGGCAAGAAAAGGGCCGCGCATCTTACTCGATCGGCCGCACTGCTGCTTGCAACTGCGCCTCGACCTCAGCGCAGCGCGGGCACAGGCATGAAGCGTTGCGCAGTTCGGCCGGCAGTGCCTGGAGCACCGCCGGGTCGATACTGACGCCATAACACCAACACGCCCGATCGGCAGTTCGCGGATCGGCCAGGGTGCAGTCGTTGGGGGCGCCGCAAGCGGGGCACAGATCAGGCTGGTTCATAACGGGGGTGAGGCTTTTCCACGCAGGTTCGATTGCGGCCACTTTGTTTGGCCCGATACATCGCATGATCGGCCCGCGACAGCAGGGTGTGCAAGGTGTCGTTGGCTTGCAGGGTAGTCAGGCCGATGCTGACTGTCAGATGCAGCACGTTGCCGTTGTAGGCATAACGTTGCTGTTCCACGTGCCGGCGAATTTTCTCGGCGATTTTCAGACCCGTCTCAGCGTCGGTGTCCTTGAGCATCACGATGAATTCTTCACCGCCCCAGCGGCAGACAATGTCGGAATGCCGCAGACAGCTTTCCAGATCCCGCGCAAAGCCGATCAGCACCTGATCGCCGGCAAGGTGGCCGTAGGTGTCGTTCAGTGCCTTGAAGTGGTCCAGATCCAGCAGCAACGTCGTCAGCGGCTTCGGTTCGCGCTGAGCTTCGTGCATCGCTTGTGCAGCCAGCAGATCGAAGCCTCGTCGATTGGGCAACTCGGTCAGGCTGTCTAGGGTGGCCTGGGCCTGGATTCGGCTCTGATAGCGCTTGATCACCCGGTTGAGCAGGGTCAGCACGCTCAGGGTGACCACCAGGCAAATCAGCAGGTTGAGGTACAGCGAGCGACGGATGTCACTGAGGTCACCGTCTTCGAGTTTGTCGACGAACAAATACCAGTTCAGCTCCGGGATGAACCGCACGTTGAGGAAATGGCCCTGGCCCTGGCCGGAATATTCGTAGCTGCCGCTGTGGGGCTTGGGCAACTGGCTGACCAGGTTTTTCATGCTTTCAAGTTCGCCCAGAGGCTGCCCGGCCTGGGCGCCTTGCGGACCCCCTTCGGCACCGGTGAGTACCAGCCGCCCAAAGGTGTCGACGAAGTACACACTGCGCTGATAATGCTGTTGGTACTTGTCGATCAGTTTTATTACTGCATCGACCGTGAGCCCGACACCGGCGGCACCGATGAAACGGTTGTTGTAGTCGTAGACTTTGTAGTTGATGAAGACGGTCAGGTTGTCCTTGTTGGCGAGGTCCGGGTCGACGTTGATCTCGTAGGGATCCTTCATGTCACGCACCCGAAAATACCAGGCATCTCGCGGTTCGGTGGCCTTGACCTGCTTGAGCACTCCTTTGGCGTGGTAGTAAGTCAGGCTGGTGTTGGAGACGAAAAACGCGGTGTAGGCGCCGTAGTGGGTCATGACCTCGTTGAGATAACGGGTCATTTGATCGGTGTCTTTTTCACCGTTGACCACCCAGTCGCGCATGAAGGTGTCACGGGACATCATCGAGGAAATCAGGATCGGTCTGACAAGGTCTTTCTGGATTTCCGAGTACACCGTATCGGAAGTCAGCGGCAGTTCGGTGTTGACGATGTTGTCGCGGATTGATGCCCGCGAGGCGTAGTAACTGAGGAATGACGTGGCCAGGAAACCTGCGCCCAGCAACCCGATCAGCGTGAGTATCAACCAGCGTTGAGAATACAGCGGCGAGCGGAGCGGCATGGCAATTCCATTGTCAGTAATCCGATGGCAGACATTCTAAGGGCTGTCGCCGAAAATAACTGCTCCATGTACGCCGCGAATGGTCGTTCCCACACAGTTGGAGGGTTTGATCGTTCCCACGCTCCGCGTCCCTTCGCCCCGGTGACGCGGAGCGTCACAGGAGCGTTCCCACGCAGAGCGTGGGAATGATCAGTCAGGCGAGGGTTTCAGGTAGGCACGCCAGCCGCCCAGGTGGCTGATATTCACCGCCCCTTCCAGTCCATACGATTCGCAGATAAACCCGCTCTCCCAGCGACCATCCGCCAGTTGCACCTTGCCCAATCCCAGCGGTGCGGGAATCCCGATCAGGAATGAGCCAAGTTCACTGCTCGGCAATTCCCACACTTCGACGGCGATGGCCACGCCACCTTCCTTCACCCGAACCATGCCCGGACGAAACGGCGGGCCACCGGCCAGGGCGTAGAGTTGATAGTCGGGTGAGCTGGTTGTCGTTTCCACCCATCGAGCGCCGCGCTGCTTGAGCTGCCAGTTCAGCGCCAGCCCGTCCAGGTGTGCACCGCAGACCACCAGCCGCGCACGATCATTGCGCGCCACAGATGTCGGAGCAGGGGCAGACAAACCCTGCTGGCGCTGCAAACCAGCGGCCACGCTCAACAGGTATTGATCGGTAAACGCCCGACCAAACAGCGTCACACCCCAAGGCAAACCGTTGCCCATGAAAGCGCTGGGCACGGCCACAGCGGCGTAGTCCAACAGGTTCATGAAATTGGTGTAGTAGCCCAATTCGGAATTACGCTGGACTGGTTCGGCGGCGAGTTCTGCCAGCTTGACCGGGCGGCCGATGGTTGGCGTGATCACGCAGTCGAGATTTTCCAGCGCCTTGTCGCACAGGGCTTTCAACGCTTGCAGACGGTATTGGGCGCGGAAGGTTTGCACGCCACTGACAGCCGGGGCCTTGGCCAGCACGGCGCGGATCACCGGCAACACGGCCTCGGGATTTTGCGCCATCAACTCGCCGGCCACGCTGTAGCGCTCAGCCACCCAGGGGCCTTCATACAACAGGCGCGCGGCTTCAAGGAAGGGCGACAGGTCGAGCTCAACGGCTTCACCGCCCAATGCCTTGAGCTGATCGATGGCCTCGGCGAACAGCACCGGCCCCTCGGTGCAGCCGAAGAACTCCAGGTCTTGCGCCCGCGGCACACCAAAGCAGAACGGACGCACGACACCAAACGCCGAGCCGTCATTCCACAGCGGGTTGCTGCGGCTGTACTCATCCCTTGGGTCGAGTCGGGCGGTCAATGCCAGCAACTGACTGGCTTCGCGGGCGGTCGCGGTAAACGTGGTCACGCAGTCCAGCGTACGACAGGCCGGCACTACCCCGGCGGTGGAGATCAGGCCCTTGGTGGCTTTCATCCCGACCAGATTGTTCAGCGCCGCCGGGACGCGTCCGGAGCCTGCGGTGTCGGTGCCCAAGGCAAAACTCGCGACACCGAGCGCTACTGCCAACGAAGAACCGGCACTGGAACCGCCCGACGGATATTCCGGCAACACGCTGTTCGGGCACGCGCCATAGGGCGAACGACTGCCGTTGAGGCCGGTAGCGAATTGATCGAGATTGGTCTTGCCCAGCGGCACCGCGCCCAGCGCCAGCAGTTGTTCGACGATAGTGGCCGAACGTTGCGGTACGTAGGCAAAGGCCGGGCAAGCCGCCGTGGTCGGAACGCCCGCCAGATCAATATTGTCTTTGATCGCGAACGGCACGCCGTACAGCGGCAGGCTGTCGATTTCTCGACCGTCGAGCGCGGCTAGATAGGGTTCCAGTTCTTCGACACTCAGCAAGTGGATGAACAGGTGGTAGTCCGGGTTCAGCGCTGCGGCTTTGTCCCGCAGGCTCAGCAGCAATTGCCGAGGTGTGGTGCTGCCGTCGCGGTAGGCGTTGCGCAGGGCGTCGAGTTGCAGATTGATGTTCATGGTGTGCGTCCTTTTCAAAATGGGTTCAGTCGAGTGCCAGCACCACGACGCGCTGTCCGGCGCGCACCGCCGAACCCGGTTGCACGCGGATCTCGCGCACCACGCCGGCCATCGGGGCGAGCAGGGGGATTTCCATCTTCATCGACTCCAGAATCACCAGCACATCGCCGGCTGCGACACGGCTGCCGGTTTCCACCTGAACCTGCCAGAGGTTGCCCGCGATGTGGCTGTCGACGCTCAGTTGGCCATCGTCCAGCGGTGCGTCTTCGACCACTTGCGGGGCCAGTTCCTCGCTATCGAAATGCGCCTGGCCGCTGGCGATCCAGCGCTCGCGTTCGGCATTGAAGGCGGCTTGTTGCTGGTCGCGAAAAGCGTTGATGGTCTCGGCTTCCTGTGCCAGAAACGCCTGGTAATCCGCCAGGTTCAGCTGGCTGTGCTCGATGTTCAGATCGAAACGCCCGAGAGGGAAATCCCGGCGAATGCGCAGCAATTCATCGGCGCTGACCGGGTAGAAACGGATCTGGTCGAAGAAGCGCAGCAGCCACGGTTTGCCGTCGAACGCGGCGACCTCGCGGTAGCGGTTCCACATCTGCAACGTGCGCCCGACGAACTGATAACCACCGGGGCCTTCCATGCCGTAAACGCACATGTAGGCGCCGCCGATACCCACCGAGTTCTCCGCGGTCCAGGTACGGGCCGGGTTGTACTTGGTGGTAACCAGGCGATGGCGCGGATCGAGCGGGGTGGCGACCGGTGCGCCGAGGTAAACGTCGCCCAGGCCCATCACCAGATAGCTGGCGTCGAACACCGTGCGTTGCACTTCATCGAGGTTCGGCAGGTCGTTGATACGGCGGATGAACTCCAGATTGCTCGGGCACCACGGCGCGTCCTTGCGCACGGTGGTCATGTACTTCTCGATCGCCAACTGGCACGCCGGGTCGTCCCAGGACAGCGGCAGATGGACGATGCGTGACGGCACTTGCAGGTCCTTGGCGGCGCACACCGCGTCCCATTCACCGGCGACGATGCCGAGCAGGTCGGACAGCGGCAGTTGTTCGGGTTGATAGTGGATTTGCAGGGAACGGATGCCGGGTGTCAGGTCGATCACACCGTGCAAGTCTTGGCTTTCCAGCGCCTGCATCAAGGCGTGGGCGCGGAAACGCAGGACGAGGTCGAGTTCGGGGGCGCCGATCTCAAGCAGCAAATGCGTGTCGCCCGACAAACGCGCGACCAGTCGGGTATCGTCCTGACCAAGATCCAACACCACTGGCGACACAAGACCCTGTGGGAGCACTTGGCCTGTGGCGAGCGAGCTTGCTCCCTCGCCACAAAGGCTCTGTGTTGCCAATTGACGGGCGGTCTTGAGGTCGACGGGTAGAAACTGCACCTTGTCCCCAGCCTTCAATTGCCCCAACTGCCAAAGATCGGCCTCGATCACCGTCACCGGGCAAACAAACCCACCGAGGCTCGGGCCATCCGGGCCGAGGATCACCGGCATGTCCCCGGTGAAATCCACCGCACCGATGGCGTAGGGATTGTCGTGAATGTTCGACGGGTGCAGACCCGCCTCGCCACCGTCGGCACGCACCCATTGTGGCTTCGGCCCGATCAGGCGCACGCCGGTGCGGCTGGAATTGAAATGCACTTCCCACTGCGTAGCGAAGAAGGTCTCGATGTAGTTCTCGGTGAAATATTCCGGGGCGCCGTGGGGGCCGTAGATCACACGGATCTGTCGCACGGCTGGCAACGCGGTGACGAGTTCCTCAGTCAGTTGCCGACCGACGCTGAAGTCGCTCAGCGCCGGAACATGCAGCACGTCGCCGGCACGCAACGCACGACCGCCATGGCCGCCGAACTGGCCGAGGGTGAAGGTGCTTTTGCTGCCCAGGTAATCCGGCACTTGCAGGCCGCCGCGCAGGCACAGGTAGCTGCGGGCACCGGCGCCGGCGATGATGCCGAGACTCAAAGTCGCCCCTGCGGGGATCAGCAACGCCGTGTTCATCGGCACGCTTTCGCCGTTCAACGCCAATGGAATCACAGCCCCGGTCACGGCGATCACCGCCTCGCAGTTGAAGCGCAGCAGCGGCCCGGTCATGGTGATTTCCAGTGCGGCCGCGCCTTCGTCGTTGCCCAGCAAGCGGTTGCCCAGACGCAATGCACGACTGTCCATCGGTCCCGACGGCGGTACGCCGACAGCCCAGTAGCCGAGGCGGCCGGGATAGTCCTGGACACTGGTCTGGGTGCCGGCGCTGATGACTTCGAAAGTGTTGGCCTGATAAACCAGGCCTTCCAGGCAACGGGTCCATGGCTGGCCGCTGGCGAAGGGGGTATCGAGCAGAATCTGCCGCAGATAATCGCGGTTGGTCTCCACGCCATACAGTTGGCTTTCGCCGAGGGCTTGATGCAAATCGGCACGGGCTTCTTCGCGAGTCGGCGCCCAACTGATGACCTTGGCGATCATCGGGTCGAAGTAGGGCGGGATCTCGCACCCGGCCTCGACCCACGTGTCGATGCGCAGTTGTATGCCGTTGGCCGAAGGGAAATCCACCGCAGTGAGCAAGCCCGGGCTCGGCTGGAAATCCCGTCCCGGATCTTCCGCATACAGCCGCGCCTGGATCGCGTGACCCTCAGGTTTCAAGCCGCGCATCAGCTCGCTCAACGGCGGTAAATCACCGGCCGCCAGTTGCACCATCCAACGCACCAGATCGACGCCCCACACCTGTTCAGTGACGCCATGCTCTACCTGCAAGCGAGTATTCACTTCCAGGAAATAGAAGCGTTGGGCGTCGCTGTCGAAGACGAATTCCACGGTGCCGGCGCTGCGGTAACTCACTGCTTTGGCCAGTTTGATTGCGGCGGCACAGAGTTCATCGGCCATGCCGTCCGGCAAGTTCGGTGCCGGGGTTTCTTCGAGGACTTTCTGGTTGCGCCGCTGTACCGAGCAGTCACGTACACCGAGGGCGATCACTTCACCACAACCATCGCCGAACACTTGCACTTCCAAGTGGCGGGCACGCTGGATGTACTTCTCGATGAACACACCGGCATCGCTGAAATTGTTCTGCCCCAGGCGTTTGACCGCTTCGAAGGACTCGCTCAACTCGGCTGCACTGCGGCACACCCGCATGCCGATGCCGCCACCGCCGGCGGTGCTTTTGAGCATCACCGGGTAGCCGACCTGTTCACCGGCGAGCAGGGCGGCGTCGAGGCTGTCGAGCAGTTCGGTGCCTTCGAGCATCGGCACGCCGTGTTGTCTGGCCAGTGCACGGGCGGTGTGCTTGAGGCCGAACACCCGCAGTTGCTCTGGCGTCGGGCCGATGAAGGCGATGTCGGCGGCTGCGCAGGCTTCGGCGAACGCAGCGTTTTCCGACAGAAAGCCATAGCCGGGATGGATCGCCGTGGCGCCCGTGGATTTGGCGATGGCGAGGATTTTGTCGACCGCCAGATACGTGCCGGCGGCGGCACCTTCGCCGAGGCTGTGGGCCTCATCGGCTTGCAGGATGTGCAGGCTGGCGGCATCGGCTTCGGAGTACACGGCAACGCCCTGGACGTGCAGTTCGCGCAGGGTACGCAGGATGCGACAGGCAATGGCGCCACGGTTGGCGATCAGGACTTTTTCGAACATGGCATAACCCCTGAAGGGGATGCGGGCCGTCCCGCAGTTTTTCGATAAGCGCCGAGGTCGTCCCCAGCGGCAGAATCAATTCTCTTCAGACCAGCACCGACTCCTGTGGGAGCTGGCTTGCCAGCGATAGCGATGGGTCAGTCGCCATCAATGTGCAGTGTGTTGGCCTCATCGCGGGCAAGCCCGCTCCCACAGTGTTAGCGGTGGTCTGGAGATTTCAGGCATTGCCCGGAACGGGCCTGGCACAGGGCAAACAACCAACGGCGCAACCGCGAAAATTTCAGTTCCATACCAGCAGCTCCGCAGGGGTCGGGTTGTAGGCGTTGCACGGGTTGTTCAGTTGCGGGCAGTTGGAGATCAGCACGATCACGTCCATCTCGGCATGCAGATCGACGTATTTGCCTGGTGCGGAAATCCCGTCTTCGAAGGTCAGCCCGCCGTCGGCGGTGACCGGTACATTCATGAAGAAATTGATGTTCGGCCCGATGTCGCCCTTGCCCAGTCGTCCATCGTGAACGCAGGCGCGCAGGTAGTTGTCGCGGCAGCTGTGCATGTAGCGTTTTTCCAGGGCGTAACGCACGGTGTTGCTCTCTTGTGCACACGCGCCGCCGAGGGTGTCATGACGCCCGCAGGTGTCGGCGACGATGGTCAGCATCGGCTTGCCGAGGTTGGAATACAGCACGCTGCCGGTACTCAGGTACACGCTGTTCTGCCGGCGCAGGGTGCGCTGTACGTCGTAGCGTTCCCTGGGGTTGGCAACGCTGTAGAACAGAGTATCGACCGCCTGGTTGCCTTCGAGGTCGAGAATGCGCAAGGTCTGGCCGGCCTTGACCTCCATCAGCCAGGGTTCACCGGCGGGGATGGTGGCGCGGTAGATCGCGTTTTCCGGCTGCTTTTCAGTGTTGATGAGAGCGAGTGACATGGCAGCGATCCTCAGGCAAATAAACGGTCGGTGTTGATGAAGCCGCGCTCGTTTTCCGGGCGCGAGGTGCGGCAATGTTCGGCGACGCTGGCGTCGGCGTTCATCCAGCTCAGCTTCAGTGGTTTCGGTGCGTACTCGGGCGAAGGGTCCATCGGATGTTGCAGCGCGGTGAGCACCACCAGCGTGTCCATCGGTGCGTACAACTCGATGTAATCGCCGGCCCTGGAATTGCCCTCGACAAAGTGGAAGCGCCCGGCGTCATCGACGTTGACGCGGCTGAACAGGTTGAGGGTCATCAGCAAGTCCGACAGGCCCAGACCCCATTTGCCCAGTTCCACCAACAGGTTGTCGGTGCCGTTGCGGAAGAAGCCATTGCGCAGTTCCTGGTAGCGCCCGGCGCCGTATTTTTCCGCGACTTCTTCAGCACAGAGGACGCCGCCGAGACTGTCGCTCCAGCCGCAGGTGTCGGCGGTGATGGCGGCCAGCACGCGGCCCATGTCCGAATACAGGCAATGACCGGCGGTGAGCTTGGTGGTGTGCTGGCATTTGAGGCTGTCGGGCAGGTTCAGGCGCTCGGTTTTTTCGTTGGCGTTGAGCAGCGTCAGGCTGACGTTGGCGCCGCCGCGAAGGTCGGTCAGGCGCAGCAGTTGGCCGCGCTTCAGGACGAAGGAGCGATGACCTCCACCGGGGAGCATTTCTTCGGCGAAGGGCGGGAACAGTTGGGTCGAATCAGTCATGCGGAAGTCCTCTCAAGCGGTTCGAAGCGCGCTTGCCAGTTGCACCGGCAAGGCATCGACGGCGGCACGGGTGGTGCGGCGGTCAGTGTTCAAAGGGATGTCGTAGGTGATGCGGGCGCCATAAGCCCCTGGGGCATGCGGATCGAGGCGGACCTTGTCGAAGACCAGCAAGCGGGTGCCGAGGCTGAAGCCTTCGCTCAGGTCGTGGGTGACCATGAACACGGTCAGTTGCGTTTCCCGCCACAGCTCCAGCAGCAAGGCGTGCATGTCTTTGCGGATGCCCGGATCGAGTGCGCCGAAGGGTTCGTCGAGCAGCAACACCCGGGGCTTCATGATCAGCGCTTGGGCGATGGCCAGGCGTTGCTGCATGCCCCCGGAGAGCTGCGCCGGGTACTTGTCCAGCGAGTGCCCGAGACCAACTTTGTGCAACAGCACGGCGGCTTGCTCGCGGGCAGCCTTTTTGGCGCTGCCGAACAAACGCCCCAGCAAGGGCGAGCGGGGCAGTTCGAGGCCGAGAGCGACGTTGTCCAGCACGCTCAAGTGTGGGAACACCGAGTAGCGCTGGAACACCACGCCACGGCTGGCATCCGGCTCACCGGCCAAGGCCTGGCCATCCAGCAGGATTTCGCCGCGACTGGCTTTTTCCTGGCCGAGCAGCAAGCGCAGGAACGTCGATTTACCGCAACCGGACGCGCCGACCAACGTGCAGAACTCACCCTCACTGACGCTCAGGTTCAGGCCTTCGAGCACCACCTGATCGGCGTATTGCTGCCAGACATTTTTCACCGTGATGAAGCTCATGCGCGCGCTCCTTCGTACCAGGGGAAAGCGCGTTGGGTCAGGCGTTTCAGAGCCCAGTCCATCAGCCAGGCGAGCAGGGTAATCCACACCACGTAGGGCAGGATCACGTCCATTGCCAGGTAGCGGCGCACCAGGAAAATCCGGTAGCCCAGACCGTCGGTGGAAGCGATGGCTTCGGCCGCAATCAGGAACAGCCACGCCGAACCGAGCATCAAGCGCAACGAGATCAGCAGCCGTGGCAGCAATTGCGGCAGTACCACTCGCAGCATCAAGGTCCAGGTTGAAGCGCCGAGGGTCTGGGCCTTGATCAGCAGTTCCACGGGGATTTCCCGGGCGCGTTGTTCCAGGTCCCGGGCCAGTGCCGGGGTGATGCCGATCACGATCAGCATCACTTTCGACAACTCGCCCAAGCCGAAAACGATGAACAGGATCGGCAGGATCGCCAGCGGTGGCACCATCGACAACACCGTCAGCAATGGCGACAACGGCGCCCCGAACAGCGGCAGGGTGCCCGCCGCGATGCCCAGGCACAGCGCGGCCACGGCGCTGATGCCCAGGCCGATGGCCAGTCGTCTCAGGCTGGAGGCGGTGTCTTGCCACAGCAGGTAGTCGCCGGTGCGGCTGTCAGCGGCGAAGGCCAGGCGTTTTACCGCGTCGGTCATTTGCACGGCGCTGGGCAGCAGCTTGTCATTGGGGTTGTCCGCCAGTCGCTCGGCCGACCCCATGAAGTAGGCGAACAGCACCAGGGCGAATGGCAGGATCACCAGCAACAGGCGACTCGGGCGATCCGGGTGACGATTGATCAGGCGCATGGCCAAGTCCTCTTTTTACAACTTGGCGTCGGCGGCCATCTGCACGTAGCTGGGGTCGAAACGCAGCTTGAGGTTGCCCTTGTCGCCGCTGGTCACGCCATTGGCGAAGGCCATGCCGACCGCGCTGGTGTCCTTGGCGCCTTCACCCAGCAAGCCGTGCTGGAAGGAGAACTCGGCGACCTTGCGCATGGTTTCCGGCAGTTGCTTGCTGGTGCTGAAGGCCAGGGCTTCTTGCGGGGTGGCGAACAATTTGGTGGTGTCCAGTTGCGCCTGGAAACCCGCAAGGTCGGTGCCCGAAGCCTTGGCCATGTGCTCAAGGGCAGCCTTGCCGGCGGCGTTTTTCGCGTTCATCAGCTCGACCACTTCGAACCAGGCGCCGGTCAGGGCTTTGCCCAAGGCCGGGTTGTCTTTGAGGGTGGTGCTGTTGACCACCATCATGTCCATGATTTCCCCGGGGATCTGACTGGAGTTGAAGACTTCGGTCACCGCAGGTTTGGCCTTGATGTCCGAGAGCATCGGGTTCCAGGTGGTGACGGCGTTGACCTGATCGGTGTTGAAGGCCGCCGAGATATCGGCGTCCGAGGTGTTGACCACTTTCAGGTCTTTCTCGGTGAGATCCACCGAATCCAGGGCCCGGGCCAGCAGGTAGTGGGACACCGAGAGCTCGACCAGATTGACGTCCATGCCCTTGAGGTCGGCGACTTTCTTGCCTTCGCCTTTAAGCACGATGCCGTCGTTGCCGTTGGAGAAATCGCTGACGATCAGCGCGGTGCTGTCGACGCCGCCAGCGGCCGGAATGGTCAGCGCATCCATGTTGGTCATGGTGCAGCCGTCGAACTGGCCGGCGGTGTACTGGTTGATGGATTCGACGTAGTCGTTGAGCTGCACCACATCGATCTTGATGCCGTACTTCTTCGCCCATTTATCGACGATGCCTTGGCTGCCGGCGTATTCCCAGGGCATCCAGCCGGCATAAATCGTCCAGCAAACGCTGAAGTGGTCTTTCTGGGCGGCCTGGGATTGGCTGCTGAGCAACGCTGCAAACGCGGCGGCGAGCAAGGCGGGGAAACGTAGTCGGGACATTTCGGAATCTCCAGTTGATAAGGGCGGGCAGGAGTCAACGCGGCACCGCGAACGGTGGCTTGTCTCCCGGGCTTTTGTCCCGCCGTGTAACCTCAACTGGAGGTCGCCAACTCTCGGACCAGTCACTCGCACTTGCGAGCCGGAACCCTAGTCAGCCATTTGCAAATTGTGGTGCCGCGAACCTGTGATGACTCCTGCACGCGATTGCTAAAGCGAGACCCGTGCCAAGTCCGTAGAAGGCCTCTAGCGTAGGGGCGTGCAACATCTTCGGTGAGTGCGCGAGGGGCGGGCTGCTTTGAGATGGTGCGTCGATGCACTGAGATGTGGCGCGGGCGGCCGCTGATCCGAAGGTCACTGCAATCCGGCACTCGGTGAGGGAATTTCAGTCAAAACAGGTGTCAGTCGGGCCTGCTCCGATTGTGGGTCTTTCAGGAGGCCGCCATGTTTCGTCGACTGTTGCTCGGTGCAATTCTGGGGCTCGGGTTGACCGGTTGTTATTACTACACCGGCTCCTACGACGTGTACTCCTCGCCTTATTACTACCCTGGTTATTCACCTTATTCCTACTATTACGGCCCACGCTATTACTACGGCGGTCCGCGCTTCTATGGTGGCTACCGCTATTACTACTGGGGCGGGCACGGGCCTCGGCATTACGGCGGTGGATATCGCCATGGTCACCACTAATCAGCCCGTGAATGGATGAAAAACCTTTCATCGGGCAGATGTTTCAACTTGTTGCTGGGACGCACCGGATTCGGAATTCGATGTCTGATCTTTCGACAGTCGCCGAATCATTGACTGTCGCCCGCCAGCGTCGCTGGTGCGGCTCACTCGCGGTCCAGGAGGCCGCTATGCTCTGTCTAAAAATGCTGCGTCGAGTGCTTTTGATTGCTGTGTCGGGCTTATCCCTGGGTGCATGCGTGCCTTATTCCGATGGAGGCGTCAGCTACTACAGTTCCGAGGTGTATACCTCGCCAGCGCCGGGCTACTACGCCGGGGGCGATCGTTACTATTCCAATGGCGGTTATTACTCGCCACCCGCCCGTTACTACGCGCCTCCTGCGCGATATTACAAACCAACGCCGCGCTATTACTCGCAGCCGCGGATCTACCAACCCGCACCGCGCTACTACCAGACGGCGCCGCGCCACTATCAGTCGCGCCCCGACTACCGGGCGCATCAGAGTCATGGCTGGGATGGCCGCAACCGTGGTGGTTGGGACGGTCGTGACCGTGGTGGCTGGGACAGCAATAACCGGGGCCATGGCGGGCGTAACGACAACTATCGCGGTCGAGGTGACCATAACGGGCGCGGTGATCGGGACGGCCGGGGCAATCACCGCTGATCATTGCGTCTAATGAGAAAATCTGTGGGAGCAAGTTCGCTCCCACAGTTCGTTCAGAACTGGGAAAGATCCGCCAACGGATGCCGCCCCTCCCAAGCCTTGTGGAAGTGCGCTTCCACCACCGTTTCAGGCACGTTATTGATGTCCGGCCAGTGCCAGTGCGGTTTCTGGTCCTTGTCGATCAACCGCGCGCGTACGCCTTCGCTGAACTCCGGATGCCGGCAGCAGTTGAGGCTTAGCGTGTATTCCATCTGAAAGACTTCGGCCAGTGACAGATGTCGGGCGCGGGCGATCTGTTCCCAGACCAGGTGAGCGGTCAGAGGTGAGCCTTCGCTCATGGTCCGGGCGGCGCGACTGAGCAACGGATCGGCGTCATCACGCAATGGGCTGATCGCCTTCCATGCGCAGCGCACATCACTGACATCCAATAATTCATCGATGCGCTGGCGCCGCGGCAGCCACTGAGGCTCGGGCATTTGCGCAACGGCTTCCTGCTGCAAGGCCTTGAGCAGACTGTTGAGTTGCATCGGCGTCTGTTCCTGCCAGTTCAATTGCAGCAGTCCTTCAATCAAATCTGCCTGCTGTTCATCGAGCAGGAAGCGATCGGCCAGGTCCAGATCAATCGCATCGCGCGCGTTCATGTGGGCACCGGTCAGGCCGAGAAACAATCCGAGCTTGCCCGGCAGGCGGGACAGGAACCAACTGGCGCCTACGTCGGGGTACAGGCCGATGGTGATTTCAGGCATGGCCAGTCGACTGCTCGGCGTGACAATACGAATGCTCGCGCCCTGCAGCAGGCCCATGCCGCCGCCGAGCACATAACCATGGCCCCAACAGATCAACGGTTTTGGATAGGTGTGCAGGCTGAAGTCCAGGCGATATTCCGCTGAGAAGAAGTTCGCGGCCAGAGGCGGCACTTCGCCCGGATGGGCCCGGCAGGCATCTACCAGGCTGCGTACCTCGCCGCCGGCGCAAAAGGCTTTGGCACCGTTGCCACGCAGCAGCACGCAAACGATTTGTGGCTCTTTGGCCCAGGCATCCAGTCGGTCGCGCAAGGCGTTGATCATGGGCAAGGACAGTGCGTTCAGCGACTTTTCGGCATCCAGCGTGGCAATGCCGATGCGGGCGCCGTCGGTGCCGGTGAGTTCTTCGAAGTGCAGATTCATCGTGACCTCGATCGGGAATTTGAGGGTTAAGTATGATCGCTGTGTAGGAAAGTGCCGGATCTGTGTCAGATCAATTGACAAGCGAGGTGTGCTTTCCTAGGGTTCGCCCCATTGTTTTTGCCGGATGTAACCATGACTGCTGACGACCGTATCAAACTCGAACCGAGCTGGAAGGAGGCCCTGCGTGCCGAATTCGACCAGCCTTACATGACGGAGTTGCGAAACTTTCTGCAACAGGAGCGGGCGGCCGGCAAGGAGATCTATCCACCGGGTCCGATGATTTTCAACGCACTCAATTCCACGCCGCTGGACAAGGTCAAAGTCGTTATTCTCGGCCAGGACCCGTACCACGGCCCGGGCCAGGCCCATGGTTTGTGTTTCTCGGTGCAACCGGGCGTACCGGCGCCGCCCTCGCTGGTGAACATCTACAAAGAGTTGAAGCGTGACCTGAACATCGACATCCCCAACCACGGTTATCTACAGAGTTGGGCCGAGCAGGGCGTACTGATGCTCAACACCACCATGACTGTCGAGCGCGCCAACGCCAATGCGCACAAGGACAAGGGCTGGCAGTTTTTCACCGATCGGATCATCGAAGTGGTCAGCCAGCAGCAGCCGCACCTGGTGTTCATGCTGTGGGGCGCTCATGCGCAGAGCAAACAGAAGCTGATCGACGCCACCAAACATCTGGTGTTGACCTCGGTGCACCCGTCTCCGCTGTCGGCCTATCGCGGGTTTCTTGGTTGCGGGCACTTCAGCCGAACCAACAAGTTTCTCGAGCAGAATGGCGAGACGCCGATCGAGTGGCGGTTACCGCCAATTTGATGATTGCCCCACGGGCCCTTGTGGCGAGGAAGCTTGCTCCCGCTGGGCTGCGCAGCAGCCCCTGTCTACATCCAGATTCTATATGCACACCGCATAAGCAGGATCTACGGCTGCTGCGCAGCCCAGCGGGAGCAAGCTCCCTCGCCACAGGTCCATCAGTCTGAATCCGGGTTTCGGTTCCAATACTTGAACAACGGCTCCGCCAGAAACAACACAAACAACAACCGCATCACCTGCATCGCCGTCACCAGCGGCACCGACAATTGCAGGGTCTCCGCCGTCAGGCTCATTTCGGCAATCCCGCCCGGCATCATGCCCAACGTCAGCGAACGCAGATCCAGGTGGGTCAGCGCACTCAAGCCCAGTGCCGCTGCCGTGGCGATCAACATGGTCAACACCGTACCGATCAAGGTCCGGCCCATGAATGAAGGCGCGCGACGGAAAAACTGCCGGTTGAAGTGGCAGCCCAGACCGCTGCCGATCAACCATTGGCCGATCTGGCTGCCGCCGTTGGGCAAGCCGATGTGCAAATCCCAACCGATACTCACCGCCGCACTGACCAGCAACGGTCCGAACAGCCACGGATTGGGTTGACGCAGGCGCTCCCAAATCCAGGCGGCCAAAGCTCCTGCGGGAAACAGAGTCGCCAGCCAGCGCCAATCGATGCTGCCAGCGTGGGAAATCGGCGCACCGTCGCCCATCAGGTATTTGAACGCTGCCGGGACACACAGTACGACGACCAGCACGCGCAGGCTCTGTCCCGCCGCAACACGGCTGAGCACTGCGCCGTTGCGGGCGCCGAGGTTGACCATCTCCCCGGAGCCGCCCGGCATGCTGGAGAAAAATGCGGTGGCGCGATCTTCACCGGTACGCCGCATCAACCAGACACCGACCACGGCCGACAGGCTGGTCACCAACGCACCAAAGAAAATCAAACCGAAATGACTCAGTACCTGTTCCATCACCACCGGGGTGAAGTGCAGGCCAATACCGATGCCGACGATCCACTGGCCGCACTTGCGTCCGCCAGGGATTTCGGCCAGTTGCCACGGCGTCAGGCAGCGCACGAGGATGATCGCCAGCAACGAGCCGACCATCCACGGCAAAGGCCAGCCGACCTGGCTGGCGAGATAACCGCCCAGCAGGCCGACCAGCGGGGTTCCCCACCAAAGCTTGAAGGGGGACCGATCAGACATCGGCGATAGCGCGTTGCGCAACGGAGCGCTTGCGCCAGATGCGTACAATCGGCACCAGCAACATGACCACGATCAACCCCCAGACACCGACGGTGATACCGCTCGACCAGAGAATATCCAGCGAACCGTTGGAAATCGACAAAGCCCGACGAAGATTCTGCTCCATCAAACCACCGAGGATGAAACCCAGCAAAACCGGCGATAACGGGAAGTCCAGCTTGCGCAGGATGTAACCGAAAATACCGATGCCGATCATCAGGAACAGATCGAAGGTCGTGGCGTGTACGGCGTACACGCCAATGGCGGTGATGATGGCGATCATCGGCACCAGCGCCCAGTTCGGTACGGCAAGGATTTTGGTGAAGATGCGAATCATCGGGATGTTCAGGATCACCAGCATGATGTTGGCGATGAACAAAGAAGCAATCAGGCCCCAGACGATGTCCGGTTGCTGCTGAAACAGCAGCGGGCCGGGCGTGATGTTGTACAGCGATAGCGCGCCAATCATAACTGCCGTGGTGCCCGAGCCGGGAACGCCAAGCGTCAGCATCGGCACCAGAGCACCGCAAGCCTCTGCGCCAATGGCGGTTTCCGGTGCAGCCAGGCCACGCTTGTCGCCTTGACCGAATTTTCCGCCGGGGCCGGCGATGCGTTTCTCGGTCATGTAGGCCACGGCGCTGGCCAGCGTCGCACCAGCCCCCGGCAGCACGCCCATGATGAAGCCGAGCACCCCGCAACGCATGTTCACCCAGAACACCGAAGCGGCTTCCTTGAAGTTGAACAGCATCCGGCCGGTCGCCTGGAAGGCTTCCTGGCCACGGTGGGTTTTTTCCAGCAGCAACAGGATTTCGCTGATGGAGAACAGACCCAGCACCAGCACCACGAATTGAATGCCGTCGGTGAGGTGGATGTTGTCGCCGGTGAACCGGTACACACCGCTGTTGGCATCAATGCCGACGGTCGACAGGAACAGGCCGATCAGCGCCGCGATAAACGTCTTGAGCGGCCGATCACCCGCCATGCCGCCAAGGCAGACAATCGCAAACACCATCAGCACGAAGTATTCCGCGGGGCCGAAGGCGATCGCCCACTTCGCCAGCATCGGCGCGAACACCACCATCCCGCAGGTGGCGATGAAGGCGCCGATGAACGAACTCCATGCCGATAGAGACAACGCCACTCCGGCCAGACCCTGGCGGGCCATCGGATAGCCATCGAGGGTGGTCATGACGGTCGAGGCTTCGCCCGGAATGTTCAACAGGATCGAACTGATCCGACCGCCATATTCGCAACCCAGGTAAACCGCCGCCAGAAGGATCAGTGCCGACTCTGGTGGCAGACCCAATGCAAACGCGATCGGGATCAGTAGCGCCACCCCGTTGATCGGACCCAGGCCGGGAAGCAGACCGACAACGGTGCCAATCAATGTGCCGCTCAGTGCAGTCACCAGGTTGTAAGGGGTTAGCGCGACACCGAAGCCGTGACTCAAATAACCAAGCGTATCCATATCAGTTCTCCAGAACGTCGAGCAGGCCCAGTGGCAGTGGCACGTCCATGACTTTGTCGAACAGCAGGTACAGGCCGACGCTCATCAAGCTGATGATGACTGCTCCCGGCAACCAGCGTCCGCCGTACAGGCGGGCCAGCGGAATCCCAACCAGCATGCTGCTGAGGATGAAGCCCAAGGGTTCGAACAGCCCGGCGAAAACCAGCAGCAACAGCACGCAGACAGCAATCTTGGTCAAGGTCTCGCGATCCATCGGCGGATCTTCATCGGTGTGCTTGATTGGCGAGGGGCGATACACCATGTAAACCAGCGCCAGGCCCATCAGCCCGAGCATCAACAGCGGAAAGGCCCGCGGGCCGATCGGCTCGTAGGAAAAAGGTGCCTGATAAGGTAGGGCCATCGCCACCAGGCTCAGGCAGACCAGCAACAGCACCGAAGCAAAAATGCGTTGTAAGAGCATGAGGAACTCCTGTGCCGCGACTCCGCCAAACGGAGTCGCGGCCACTAGACAGAGGCGATCACTGGATCAGGCCGAACTCTTTGGCCAGCACTTTGTAGTCCGCAACTTGCTTCTTCACGTAGGTGTCCAGTTCCGGGCCGGTCATGGCGAACGGGAACAGCTCACGCTGATCGCGCAGCTTGGCGAACTCGGGTGAAGCGAGCAGTTTGTCGAAGGAGTCCTTCCACCAGGCGTAGTCTTCGTCGCTGACTTTCGGCCCCAGGTAGAAACCACGAACCACTGGCCAGACGATGTCGTAGCCTTGTTCGCGAGCGGTAGGAATGTCTTTCATTTCCGGCTCGTCCAGGCGCTTGTCGGAGAACACCGCCAGCAGGCGCATGTCGCCGCTCTGGATATGTGGCATGGAGTCGGAGATGTCGGTGCTGCCGACCTGGATGTGACCACCGAGCAGGGCGGTGGCGATTTCTCCGCCGCCTTCGAGGGCGACGTAACGCAGGTCACGCGGGTTGATCCCGGCGGCTTTGGCGATCAGCGCGGTTTGCATCCAGTCCTGGCTGCCCACGGTGCCGCCGGAACCGATCACCACTTTGCTCGGATCTTTCTTTAGAGCCTGCACCAGATCGTCGAGCGTCTTGTAGGGCGAATCGCTTTTCACCGCGATGGCACCGTAGCTGGTGCCGACAGCGGCGAGCCAGCGCACATTGGTTTCATCGAAACGCCCGAACTTGCCTTGTGCCAGGTTCAATAGCGAACCACTGGACCATGCCACCAGCGTGCCGGCATCGGCCGGGCGTTGGGCGACCACCGCGTTGTAAGCCACCGCGCCGACACCGCCGGGCATGTAGGTCACACGCATGGGCTTGGTCAGCAATTTTTCATTGACCAGCGCGCTCTGTGCCAGTTTGCAGGTCAGGTCGAAACCACCACCCGGGGAGGCCGGAGCGATGCATTCCGGACGTTTGGGTTCGGCCATCAGTTGACCGGCGAACAGCATGCAGCTGGCGGCGAGGGCGAGACGGCGCATTGATCGATTCATTTTTGTCTCCACAGGAGTTTTTGTTTTTGGGGATGATTCAGGTGCGGCAGTTACGCGCCGTGCAGCCGGGTTCGACGCTGGCGAAGGTATACGATGGGGAGTGAGCGATGGGGCGGGGCGTGCAAGCCTGATGTTGGTTCGACAACATGATTGGGTACCTCGGTTATTGTTCTTATTGTCGAAAACGCATCGAGGCGTTTTTCGGGAGCTACATTTCAAAGCACGATTGGATGGCAGGCAGACGAAACCATCCGTCGCCCGACTCTAACGGCCCAACCTTTCGCTAACCTTTCAGAAGACTTTCACGGTTGTTCAGGCTTCACAGCGACGGATGCCGCTGTAAACTCCGCGCCAAAGAATGGTGTCGACCATCCCTGAATGAGGAAAAGATCCATGCGTGTTCTGCTCGTCGAAGACCATCTGCAGCTCGCCGAAAGTGTCGCCCAGGCGCTCAAGAGCACCGGTTTGACCGTGGATGTGCTGCACGACGGCGTGGCGGCCGATCTGGCGTTGGGCAGCGAGGAATACGCCATGGCGATCCTCGATGTCGGATTGCCGCGCATGGACGGCTTCGAAGTCCTCGCACGCTTGCGCGCAAGGGGCAAGAATCTGCCGGTGTTGATGCTGACGGCGCGCAGCGACGTGAAGGATCGGGTGCATGGCCTCAACCTTGGCGCCGATGATTACCTGGCCAAACCGTTCGAGTTGACCGAGCTCGAAGCGCGGGTCAAGGCCCTGCTGCGCCGCAGTGTGCTGGGTGGTGAACGCCTGCAACGCTGCGGCGTGCTGGCCTACGATCTGGAGACCCGGCGCTTCACGCTCGCCGAGGAGCTGCTGACCCTGACCTCGCGCGAGCAAGCTGTGCTTGAGGCACTGATCGCCCGTCCGGGGCGGGTGATGAGCAAGGAGCAACTGGCCTCCCAGGTGTTCGGCCTCGACGAAGAGGCCAGCCCCGACGCCATCGAAATCTATGTGCACCGTTTGCGCAAAAAACTCGACGGCCAACCGGTTGCCATCGTGACCTTCCGCGGCCTCGGCTATTTGCTGGAAAGCCGCGATGCATAAACCCAGCAGTCTGCGCTGGCGGTTGCTGTGGAATCTGGCATTGCTGCTGGTGGTATTGATGCTGGCCAGTGGTTTGAGCGCGTACTGGAACGGTCGCGAGGCCGCCGATACCGCCTATGACCGAACGCTGCTGGCCTCGGCGCGGACCATCGCTGCGGGTCTCTCCGAGCGCGATGGCTCTCTGAGTCTCGACGTGCCCTACGTGGCCCTCGACACCTTCGCCTACGACAGTGCCGGGCGGATTTTCTATTTGGTCAACGATATCCATCAAAACCTGATTTCCGGCTACGAAAACCTTCCGGCTCCTCCGCCCGGAACCCCGCGCACCGATGATTACCCGGCGCTGGCGCGGTTCTATAACGCGACGTATCGGGGGCAGAACGTGCGGGTCGTCAGCCTGCTCAAGGCTGTCAGCGAACCTAACATGAACGGCATGGCGGAAATCCGCGTGGCGGAAACCGATGAAGCGCGGGTAAGCATGGCTCGCAGCCTGGCGGCAGACACTTTGCTGCGTCTGGGCATGTTGGCCGTCGGGGCGCTGATGATCGTCTGGTTCGCGGTGAGCGCCGCACTGCGTCCGCTGGAGCGCTTGCGCACGGCGGTCGAGGAGCGTCAGCCCGATGATCTGCGGCCGTTGCCGCTGGTTGAAGTGCAACGCGAATTGTGGCCGTTGGTGCGTGCGCTCAATCACTTTACCGAACGTCTGCGTGGACAATTCGAGCGTCAGGCGCAATTCATTGCCGATGCCGCCCATGAGCTGCGCACCCCGTTGGCGGCGCTCAAGGCGCGGCTTGAGCTGGGCTTGCGTTCGGACGAGCCACAAACCTGGCGCAGCACACTGGAAACCGCGGCGCAGGGCACAGATCGCCTGACTCATCTGGCTAACCAACTGCTCTCGCTGGCGCGGGTCGAAAACGGTGCCCGGGCGATTGCCGAGGGCGGCGCGCAATTGCTCGATCTCAGTCAATTGGCGCGAGAGCTTGGCATGGCCATGGCGCCGCTGGCCCACAAACGCGGCGTAGCGCTGGCGCTGGAGGCGGACGAGCCGGTCTGGTTGCGTGGGGAGCCGACCCTGCTTAACGAGTTGTTGAGCAATCTGGTGGACAACGCACTGGCCCACACGCCGCCGGGCGGCAACGTTATTTTGAGAGTCTCGGCACCAGCGGTACTGGAAGTCGAGGACGATGGCCCCGGAATACCGCTGGCTGAGCGCGAGCGAGTATTCGAACGTTTTTATCGACGCAACCAGCAAGTGGCCGGATCAGGTTTGGGACTGGCGATTGTCGGCGAGATCTGTCGCGCACACCTGGCGCAGATCAGCCTGCATGATGGTGAGCATGCAGGGTTGAAAGTTCGGGTGAGTTTCATTGCCGGGGAGTGATGGCATCTGTTCTGGAGTGTTCGCGGGCAAACCTCGCTCCTGCAAGACGGTGGAAATCGTGTAGGAGTGAGGCTTGCCCGCGCAGCTTTCAATAAAACATCGAGCGCGTTTCTTCCAAATCAGCGCACATAGCCTTGTTGTCCGGATCGATCCCGAGTTTGACGAAGGCCGGAACGCTGAAAGGATCGATGCGTGAAATCGGGTGATCGGTATCTTTGTGGCAATACAGGCTGGCAACTTGCACCAAGTCGACATAATCGATCTGGGCTGATTGGCGCTTGAAGTTCTGATACAGCAGTGGCACCTGTACCAGCAATTCCGGAAACTCCCAGACCCTCAGAAGTTTGTCGCCGAGCAGCGGATGAATGCGCTCGATCACATGGTTGAGGCTGACCGGATCGGACAAGAGTTCGTAGTGGTCTTCGGCATACGTCAGGATCGGCAACACACCGATTTGATGCACCAGTCCGCCAAGGGCTGCCTGATCGGGTTTGAGCTGGGTGTAGCTGCGGCACAGCGCATAGCTGACGCCGGCGATTTCCAGGCTCTTGCGCCAGACATCGCGCATTTTCTGTTCCACCACCTCGGAGCGGGCATGGAAAATCTGCTCCATGACCAGGCCAATCGCCAGATTGCTGCTGTAGTTGATGCCCAGGCGGGTGATTGCCGTGTGCAGATCAGTGACTTCCTGGGTTGCGCGTAGCAGCGGGCTGTTGACCACTTTGATCAGGCGCGCCGACAGCGCCGTATCACGGCCGATGACTTTGCTCAAACTGCTGATACTGATTTCCGGGTCTTCAGCGGCCTTGCGAATCTGCAACGCCACTTCCGGTAATGTCGGCAGAACCAGGTCATCGTTATCGATGGCCTCAACCAAATCCTGTTGGACCTTTTCCGCCAGCTCAATCATTTAGTTTCTCTAGGTGTCGCAAAAAAGTACTGCGTTCAACGCTGGATTTCGCGGTCACGGTCCAGTTGATAAGGCAGGTCGAGCAAGTGCAGCGCAGGGCCGTCAATTGCACCCACATGAATATCGCCACCTTCTGCAGCTTCGGCTTGCAATACGGCCAACAGTTCAATGTGGTTTTCGCCACGGGCTGCCAGCACCACTTCACCGATTGAACTGTTGTGACTTGGGGAGAACAGTTGGGTACCGGGCTCAGGCAGGTCGCTGGCATCCAGTTTCACGCGATAGAGTCGACGCTTGAGTTTGCCCAGGTACTGCATCCGGGCAACGATTTCCTGACCGGTGTAACAGCCTTTTTTGAAACTCACGCCACCGACAGCTTGCAGATTGAGCATCTGCGGAATGAACAGCTCGCGGGTACCGGGCATGACCTGGCCGATCCCTGCACGGACCTGGCCCAGCAGCCACTGATTCAAGTCGCTTTCGGCCAGCATGGCGGACAGCTTGCCCTTGATGCTGTCGGCTTGATCGGCAGCGACCCAGAGTTCGGCACGCTCGGGTGAAATGCGAATGGCGATCAAACCGTCGTGACGCACAACACTGTCGGTTTCTGCCGGCAGGTCAAGTCCGAGGCTCTTTATTGCAGCATCGCCATGCTCGATGCCGAAACGAATCCAGGCAGCACTTTCGTCAGTCAGCTTGGACTTGGAGAACACAGCGTATTTTTTCAGGTCCGCCAGTTGAGGTTCCAGCAATTCACTGGCCATGGCCAGCAACACGCCGTCACCTTCGAGCAGGATACGGAAGCTCGATTGCATCCGGCCTTTCTGGGTACAGCGCGCGCCGAGGCTGGACTGTGTGTCGCTCAGGTAATTGAGGTTGCAGGTCAATTGGCCTTGCAGGAACTTGCCGGCGTCCGCGCCGCGGACCGCCAGAACACCTTCATGAGACAGCGTGCAGAAAAAAGCAGAATCGGCCATGGGTCATCGCAGGGTTAAAGAGTCTGGAGGACATGATAAGGGGGCGCCTTCGAAATGGGTAGTTCACAAAGGATCGCTGGTGCCCGACCAAAGCCGACTGTTCGGCGAAGCGCGGGGCTGTATACTTGCGGCCTATTTGAGGAGCGCTCCATGGTCGAAGATGTTGAACTGAATCGCCTCTACTGGCACAGCCGCCGCGGCATGCTTGAACTTGACGTGTTGCTGGTGCCGTTTGTGAAAGAGGTTTACGCAAGTCTGAACGAGGTGGATCGTGCGTTGTACGTCCGCTTGCTGGAATGCGAGGATCAGGACATGTTCGGCTGGTTCATGGAGCGCAACGAATCGGAAGATCCGGAGCTTCAGCGCATGGTTCGCATGATCCTGGATCGTGTCCAGCCCAAGTAATTCTTTCGAATGCCGCTGGCATGCCTCGCGGCAGTTGCTGGCGGCTTACGTTTTTGCCCAGTTGTTCGCACTGGGTTCGTTGCTTCTTCTTGAATTACCGCTCTGGGCCAGTCTGTCGGGTGCTTTGTGCTGCCTGCTCCATGGCATTCGGGTACTGCCACGCCAGATTCTGCTGACACACCCACAAGCGTTTTTGGGCTTGCGTCGCGATGCCGATGGCTGGCAGTTATGGAATCGGGCGGCGGGGTGGCAATCGGTGCAGCTGCGGCCCGATAGTTTGGCACTGCCCTGGGTGGTGGTGCTGCGTTTTCGCCTGCAAGGTGAGCGACGGATCCGGGCCATTTGCGTACCCCGGGATTCGCAGGCGGCGGATATACACCGACGCCTGCGGGTTCGGCTCAAATTCAGTCGGCGTAGGTGGGCGGCACCAGAATAGTGTCCAGCGCCACTGGCAACATGTTCGGATAGTCGAGGGTGTAATGCAGACCGCGACTTTCTTTACGCTCCATGGCTGACAGAATCATCAATTCGGCCACCTGAGCCAGGTTGCGCAACTCGATCAGGTCGCGGCTGACTTTATAGTTGCTGTAGAACTCGTCGATTTCATCGAGCAGCAACCGCACCCGGTGCTGGGCCCGTTGCAGACGCTTGTTGGTGCGCACAATGCCGACGTAGTCCCACATGAACCGACGCAACTCATCCCAGTTGTGCGCAATGATCACGTCTTCATCGGAATCCGTTACCTGGCTCGCATCCCAGGCGGGCAGGGCGATGGGGGCAGAAATCTGCGGCAACTGCTCAATGATGTCCGCAGCCGCCGAGCGCGCGTAGACAAAGCACTCCAGCAGCGAGTTGCTGGCCATGCGGTTGGCGCCATGCAGGCCGGTGAAGCTGGTTTCGCCAATCGCGTACAGCCCGGGTACGTCGGTGCGACCTTGCTGGTCGACCATAACGCCGCCGCAAGTGTAATGCGCGGCCGGAACCACCGGGATCGGTTGCTTGGTGATGTCGATGGAAAACTCCAGGCAACGCTCGTAGACAGTCGGGAAGTGCGTCTTGATGAAGTCTTCTGATTTGTGGCTGATGTCCAGGTATACGCAGTCAATGCCCAGGCGTTTCATCTCATGGTCGATGGCCCGTGCGACGATGTCCCGGGGCGCCAATTCGGCGCGGGGATCGAATCGCTGCATGAAGCGTTCGCCATTAGGCAGCTTCAAGTGCGCGCCTTCGCCGCGAAGGGCTTCGGTGATCAGGAAACTCTTGGCCTGCGGGTGGTACAGACAAGTCGGGTGGAACTGGTTGAACTCCAGGTTCGCCACCCGGCATCCCGAGCGCCAGGCCATGGCAATGCCATCACCACAGGCACCATCGGGGTTGCTGGTATAGAGGTAGACCTTGGCTGCGCCACCGGACGCGAGGATCACGAAACGGGCGCCATAGGTATCGACTTCTCCGGTACCACGATTGAGCACGTAAGCGCCCAGGCAACGGTCGCCTTCAAGGCCCAGGCGTTTTTCGGTGATCAGATCGACGGCGACGCGCTGTTCCAGCAGTTCAATGTTCGGCCGTTGCCTGGCCTGGGTCAGCAAGGTTCTGAAAATCGCCGCACCGGTAGCATCGGCGGCGTGGATGATACGTCGATGACTGTGTCCACCTTCGCGGGTCAGATGGAACTCGAATCCGCCGTCCTCAACAGTCGATTGCTCATCACGAGTAAAGGGTACGCCTTGGTCGATCAGCCATTGAATCGCCTCTTTACTGTGCTCGACAGTGAAGCGTACGGCGTCTTCGTGACACAAGCCGCCGCCGGCATTCAGGGTGTCATCGACATGGGACTCGACGGTATCGGTGTCATCCAGTACCGCAGCGACACCGCCCTGCGCCCAGAATGTCGAGCCATTGGCGAGGTCGCCTTTGCTCAGGACAGCGATGCGCAAATGACCGGGCAAGGTCAGCGCCAGGCTCAAGCCGGCAGCACCGCTGCCAATTACCAGAACATCGTGTTGAAACTGTTGGCTCATTTCAGGATTCCGCTCAAAGCGACCCGGGTCAGGGAGGCGCTGGACAACTGGACAGGCGAGTCAGGTTCGCGAACAGCCCACTAGTATATAGAGGGGGGGATCGGCACAATAGCCGAGCCTATATGGCATTGTGAAACTACTGTGATGGAAAAGAGCTGACGCTTCGTCGGATGTTTTTTTGGTCGATTTGGCGACAACTGAACTGTATCGTGGATTTAACAGTCTTTTTCGCCGCACGGTCGCACAATGTCGGTTCATGCAGCTATAAATATTTGGAACTTTTGCCAAAGGCCCAAGATCAATAGACGGTTGCCTGATTCAAGGGACAGTGTCGGCTTCAGCGCGGGATCTGCTTTGGATCCTTGCCGGCGAAACCGATGACAAGATTATTCGCGCAGCCGGGGAATCTCGCGCTGCGTTTTTCGTGCGTGCCGATCAGAGCCCGCAGGAAACTTGCCTGGAGGGGGAGAACTTTTGCGAAAAGCCCGAGTCTATGTTTGCAAGTCCGGACGTTTAGTTGTGCAAGCCTCCTTCGAGCTTATCGAGGAGTGTTCATGCTAACCCAGGAAGAGGATCAGCAGCTGGTCGAACGCGTTCAACGCGGCGACAAGCGAGCGTTCGATCTGCTAGTGCTGAAATACCAGCACAAAATTCTCGGGTTGATCGTGCGTTTTGTGCACGACACCCATGAAGCCCAGGATGTGGCACAGGAAGCCTTTATCAAGGCCTACCGTGCACTAGGAAATTTTCGCGGAGACAGCGCGTTTTATACGTGGCTTTACCGCATCGCCATCAACACGGCGAAGAACTATCTGGTTTCACGCGGCCGCCGGCCGCCGGATAGCGATGTCAGTTCCGAGGATGCAGAGTTCTACGATGGCGATCATGGCCTCAAGGATCTCGAGTCGCCAGAACGGGCTTTGCTGCGGGATGAGATCGAAGGCACCGTCCATCGAACCATTCAGCAACTGCCGGAAGATTTGCGTACGGCTTTAACTTTACGTGAATTCGATGGTCTGAGTTACGAGGACATTGCGAGCGTCATGCAATGTCCGGTGGGCACCGTGCGCTCCCGGATCTTCCGCGCCCGGGAGGCCATCGATAAAGCCCTGCAGCCGTTGTTGCAGGAAAACTAAAGACAGCGGCGACAGCCAAGAGAGGAACGCCATGAGTCGTGAAGCCCTGCAGGAATCGCTGTCCGCAGTGATGGATAACGAAGCGGACGAATTGGAATTGCGTCGGGTACTCAGTGCCTGTGACGATGTTGAAACTCGTGAAACGTGGGCTCGTTATCAGATCGCTCGGGCAGCAATGCACAAGGATCTGCTGCTTCCACGTCTGGACATTGCTGCGGCCGTTTCGGCAGCCCTGGCTGACGAAGCCGTACCGGCAAAAGCCACTCGTGGTCCATGGCGCAGCCTGGGTCGTCTGGCTGTCGCTGCTTCGGTAACGGTTGCCGTACTGGCGGGCGTTCGCCTGTACAACCAGGACGAGATCGCCGGTGTCGAACTGGCTCAACAGTCCAGCCAACAGAATCTGGCCGCTCCTCAAGTCAAGGGCCCGGCTGTTCTGGCAGGCTACAATGAGAGTTCGGAAGCCACTGGTCCAATGGCCAACGGCGTATTGCAGGGTCAGCCAGGCTGGCACGATCAGCGTCTGCCAAGCTACCTGCGCCAACATGCTCAACAGGCTGCATTGAAGGGCACTGAGAGCGCTCTGCCTTACGCTCGTGCCGCAAGCCTGGAAAACCGTTAAGGAGGATCATGCGCGCCAAACCTCTACTTTCGCTTCTGCTCGGTGGCTGGTTCGTTGTTCCAGCCCACGCCGATGAAGCCCAGGACTGGTTGACCCGTCTTGGTCAGGCCGAGCAACAGCAAAGCTTCTTCGGTACCTTCGTCTATGAGCGTAATGGTAGTTTTTCTACCCATAACATCTGGCACCGCGTCCATGATGGAAGAGTCCGCGAGCGTTTACTCCAGCTCGACGGATCGGCTCAGGAGGTTGTGCGCGTTGATGGTCAGACACAATGTGTCAGCGGCACCCTGATAGCAGGGCTTGGGGACTCTCCCAATTCCGCCGCTCGTGCACTTGATCCACAAAAGCTCAAGAATTGGTATGACCTTGCTGTTATCGGCAAGTCGCGTGTTGCCGGGCGTTCAGCGGTAATTGTGTCTTTGACGCCTCGCGACCAGCACCGCTACGGTTTTGAGTTGCACCTGGACAAGGAAACCGGGCTGCCACTCAAGTCGTTGTTGCTCGATGACAAGGGGCGCCTGCTTGAGCGATTCCAGTTCACGCAACTGGACACCGCTGATGTTCCGTCCGATCGCGATTTGCAGCCCGGCAGCGATTGTAAGGCGGTCAACCTCGACAGTGACAAGGCTTCGGCGGTGAAGACAGCCCAGGCCTGGCATTCAGACTGGTTGCCACCCGGATTCGAGCTGACCAGCAGCACGGTACGCAAGGATCCCGAGACCAAAACCCAGGTCAATAGCCTGATGTATGACGATGGTCTGGCGCGTTTTTCTGTATTCCTTGAGCCATTGAACGGCGCTGCCGTCACTGATACCCGCACTCAATTGGGGCCAACGGTGGCTGTATCCCGGCGATTGACCACTGCGCAAGGTGAAATGATGGTTACGGTAGTGGGTGAAATTCCGGTCGGCACCGCTGAACGGATAGCCTTGTCCATGCGCAACGACGCCACTGCAACCAAGCAGTGAGCTGCAGTCGAAATGTTTCGTGAGCATTTCAGTTTGCAAATCCCCCCAGAATTTTTTATAGGTCAGAGCCCCTCGGCTCTGGCCTTGTTTGTTGTTCCCGGAACAAAAATACCGGCGTATCTTTCTCGGTGTTCCTTGATCCATATCGCTTAACCATGCTCGTCGTAACGGGAGCCGTATGTCGATACCACGCTTGAAGACTTATCTTTCCATTTTTGCCACCGTGCTGGTGCTCGGTCAGTCGGTCGCTGCACAAGCAGTCGAATTGCCTGACTTTACGCAACTGGTTGAACAGGCGTCGCCCGCGGTCGTGAACATCAGTACCACGCAGAAGCTGCCGGATCGTAAAGTGAACCAGCAGATGCCTGACCTTGAAGGCTTGCCGCCAATGCTGCGCGAATTCTTCGAGCGCGGCATGCCGCCGCAACCGCGATCGCCGCGCGGCGATCGTCAGCGCGAAGCCCAATCCCTGGGTTCGGGTTTCATTATCTCGCCAGATGGCTACATTCTGACCAACAACCATGTGATCGCTGACGCTGACGAAATTCTTGTGCGTCTTGCCGATCGCAGTGAAATGAAAGCCAAACTGGTCGGTACTGATCCACGCTCCGACGTGGCGTTGCTGAAAATCGAGGGCAAGGATCTGCCGGTTCTCAAACTCGGCAAATCCCAGGATCTGAAGGCCGGTCAATGGGTTGTGGCGATCGGTTCGCCGTTCGGTTTTGACCACACCGTCACTCAAGGCATCGTCAGCGCCGTCGGTCGTAGCCTGCCGAATGAAAACTATGTGCCGTTCATTCAGACCGACGTGCCGATCAACCCGGGCAACTCCGGTGGTCCGTTGTTCAACCTCAACGGGGAAGTGGTTGGCATCAACTCACAGATCTACACCCGTTCCGGTGGTTTCATGGGCGTGTCGTTCGCGATTCCAATCGACGTGGCCATGGACGTTTCCAATCAGCTCAAAAGTGGCGGCAAAGTCAGCCGTGGCTGGTTGGGTGTAGTGATTCAGGAAGTGAACAAGGATCTGGCCGAGTCGTTCGGCCTGGAAAAACCGGCCGGTGCGCTGGTTGCCCAGATCCAGGATGACGGTCCGGCTGCCAAGGGTGGGCTGCAGGTGGGTGATGTGATTCTGAGCATGAACGGTCAGCCGATCGTCATGTCCGCCGATCTGCCGCATCTGGTGGGTGCACTGAAATCGGGGTCCAAGGCTAATCTGGAAGTGATCCGCGAGGGTAAGCGCAAGAACGTCGAACTGACGGTCGGAGCCATTCCTGATGAAGACAAGGAACTTGATGCATTGCCGAAGTCTGGTGCAGAGAGCAGCAGCAATCGCCTGGGTGTGTCGGTTGTCGAGTTGACCGCGGAGCAGAAGAAAACCTACGACCTCAAAAGTGGCGTGGTGATCAAGGAAGTGCAGGAAGGTCCTGCCTCGATGATCGGTCTGCAACCGGGTGATGTCATTACTCACCTGAACAACCAGGCGATCGAGTCCACCAAGCAATTCACTGACATCGCCAAGGCGCTGCCGAAGAATCGTTCGGTGTCGATGCGTGTATTGCGTCAGGGGCGCGCCAGCTTCATCACCTTCAAACTGGCTGAATAAACCGGTTGCAGGTTGAACAAAAAAACCGCCTCGAAAGAGGCGGTTTTTTTATGCGGGTTTCAAATTATCCCATCATGTCCTTGATCATGCGCTCCTGCTCCATCAGCTCTCGCTGGCGGGCATCGATGCGTGACGACAGTGGGAAGTTGGTGCCAGCCTTGCGCTTGGCGAAGTCCAGTTGCTGGATGGCCTGGCGGTAGTCGCCGACCAGCGCGAAGTATTCGGCCCGTGCCTGATGCAGGCCGATGATGTTGCCCGACAAGCCGCGCGTTTCTGCCACCTGATACCACACGTCCGGATCGTCCGGGCGTGACTTGAGCAGGCCTTCCAGCGCTTTTTCGGCGTCCGCGGCGCGGTTTTGTTTCAGCAGCAGATCGACACGCACCTGGTTCAGTGGATAGTTGCCGGGGTATTGAGTCAGCATCCGGTCAACCCGCGTTTGCGCGTCGGCCAGCCGATTGTTGGTGATATCCAGATCAATCTGCGCGAGGTTGTAGATGATCTCGTTTGGCGCCTTGGCCAACAACAGCTTGAGATTTTCCCGTGCCTCGTTCAATTGGCCGCCCTTGACCTGGGCGATGGCCAGGCCGTAGCGAGCAACATCGCTTTTCGGGTTTTCATCCAGCTGGGCACGGAAGCGCTTGGCACCCAAACCTGGCGTTTCCTCATAGATCAATTGAACGCGAGCGCGAATCAATTGATAACGCAAGGTGTCTTCGATACCACCCTGTGGCGCCTGTTCGGCGCGGTTGCGGGTGTCCGCGATCCGCGATTCAGTAACCGGGTGAGTCAGCAGGAATTCCGGTGGCTTGGCATCAAAACGGTACTGCCGCCCCAGGCGCTCAAACATGGAGGGCATCGAGCGCGGATCGTATCCGGCTTTTTCCAGGTTGAGGATGCCGATACGGTCGGCTTCCTGTTCGTTCTGGCGAGAGAAGCGCCGTTGTTCCTGGATCGCCGCCGCCTGCGTACCCGCAATGGCCGCGATCCCGGCATCACCGGCACCGGCTGCGGCAATCACGATACCGGCCAGCAGCGCGGCCATCATCGGCACTTGCATGCGTTGTTGTGCTTCAACGCCACGGGCAAAGTGGCGCTGCGACAAGTGAGCCAGTTCGTGCGCCAGTACCGAAGCGTATTCGCCTTCGCTCTGGGCGTTGAGGAACAAACCACCGTTGACCCCGACAATGCCGCCGGGTGCTGCGAAAGCGTTAAGTTGTGGACTGTTGATCAGGATGAACTCAAGACGCCGGTCATTGACCTGGCTGGTTTCGACCAGGCGATAAACGCTGGATTCGACGTAGTCCTTGAGTTGCGGGTCGTTGAGTTGTGACACCTGGCTGCGCAAAAGCGCGAGCCAGGCACGGCCCAGCTGGTATTCCTGCTGCGGCGAGACAATGGCAGAACTGGCGTCGCCGAGTGACGGCAGGTCGTCGGCGAAGCCCGGTGAGGCGAGCAGGCAAGCGAGCGTCAGCAGGGTAGGGCGCAAAAAAGTCATGCACAAAGCCTTAGTCGACAAAGAGCTTACTGTAGCCGGACACCAGCCCTGCGACCAGATATTCTAGGCAACTCGACTACCCGACCCGGAGTGATGCAATGATCGATGCTGTAGCCCATGACGTTGAGCTGGACGCCAGCGGCCTGAATTGTCCGTTGCCGTTGCTCAAGGCCAAGATGGAACTCAATCGGATGGCCAGTGGCGCGATACTCAAGGTCATTGCCACCGATGCGGGCTCGCAGCGCGACTTTCGCACCTTTGCCCGATTGGCCGGTCATACGCTGCTTCGTGAAGAAGACGAGGCGGGCGTTTACCGTTACTGGTTGAAAAAAGCCTGAAATCTGCGGCATTTGTTCTTAAGGATTATTGATGTTCAAAGTGTTACGCGACTGGATTCAGCGCTATTTCTCGGATGAAGAAGCAGTGGTGTTGGCGGTGCTGCTGTTTCTTGCGTTCACCGCGGTCCTCACCCTGGGCGGCATGCTGGCGCCAGTGTTGGCCGGGATGGTGCTGGCCTACCTGATGCAAGGGTTGGTGGTGGCGCTCGAACGGATGCGCGTGCCGGGCTGGGTGGCGGTGGGGCTGGTTTTTGCCTTGTTCATGGGGGTGCTGCTGGTATTCATCGTGGTGGTCGTGCCGCTGCTTTGGCATCAATTGATCACGTTGTTCAATGAATTGCCGGGCATGCTCGCCAAGTGGCAATCGCTATTGTTGTTGTTGCCCGAGCGTTACCCGCATCTGGTATCCGACGAGCAGGTGCTGCGGGCCATCGAAGCGGCGCGGGGCGAGATCGGAAAATTTGGCCAGTGGGCACTGACGTTCTCGCTATCGAGCCTGCCGTTGCTCGTGAATATCATGATCTACCTGGTCCTGGTGCCGATCCTGGTGTTCTTCTTTCTGAAGGATAGAGCCATGATCGGCCAGTGGGTGCGTGGCTACTTGCCACGCGAGCGGGCATTGATCACCCGGGTCGCCCATGACATGAACCGACAGATCGCCAACTACATTCGCGGCAAGGTCATCGAGATCTTCATTTGCGGTGGCGTGACCTACATCGCCTTCGTTGTTTTGGAACTCAACTACGCGGCGCTGTTGGCATTGCTGGTGGGAATTTCGGTAGTGGTGCCTTATGTCGGCGCCGTGGTGGTGACCGTGCCGGTGTTTCTGATTGCACTGTTCCAGTGGGGCTGGAGCGATGAATTCATCTACTTGATGGCGGTGTACGGGATCATCCAGACGCTGGATGGCAACGTACTGGTGCCGCTGCTGTTCTCCGAGGCAGTCAACTTGCACCCAGTGGCGATCATCTGTGCAGTGCTGCTGTTTGGCGGGCTGTGGGGGTTCTGGGGGGTGTTCTTTGCCATTCCCCTGGCGACACTGTTCAAGGCGGTGCTGGACGCGTGGCCGCGCAAGGAGCCGGTCGTGGCGCCACTGCTGTAAATTGTGGTGAAACGAAAAAAGATCGCAGCCTGCGGGATTGGGTTCGATGCGCAGAAACGGCGACGAACTCTATTCTTGCAGGACCATGGGCTGCGATCTTTTTGGTATCAGGCCTTGTTCAGCGCCTGAGCGGCAGCCAGCACGGCATCAACATGCCCCGGCACTTTCACGCCGCGCCATTCCTGACGCAAGACGCCATCCTTGTCGATCAGGAATGTACTGCGATCCACGCCCATGTATTCCTTGCCGTAAAGCTTCTTCAGCTTGATCACGTCGAACAGCTGGCAAAGCGCTTCTTCCTTGTCGCTGATCAGCTCGAACGTGAACGCCTGCTTCGCCTTGAAGTTCTCGTGGGACTTCAGGCTGTCGCGAGAAACCCCGAACACTTCGGTATTGGCGGCTTTGAAAGCCTGCAGTTGATCGCGAAAGCCCTGACCCTGGGTCGTGCAGCCCGGTGTGCTGTCCTTTGGATAGAAGTAGATCACCACTTGCTTGCCTTTGAGGTTCGCCAGGCTGACGGTCTGCCCGCTGGTGGCGGGTGCTTCGAAGTCGGCAACCGGTTGGTCGATGGCAACGGCCATGAAAAGCTTCCTTACATTGGGTTCTGTGGGCGCCACGGTTCGATCAGGGCATCCAGGTTCAGCGCGTCGGCGAAGTCCAGGAACTGATCGCGCAGCCAGCTGATTTGCACGCCGGCCGGCAACGTCACGGTAAATGTGGCATTGAGCATGGTCCCGCCGGTCTGCGGTGCCTGATACGTGTCGCAGGTCAGGTTTTCCAGCTCGACGTTGTGATCCATGAAGAACTGGCACAACTCGTTGATGATGTCGGAACGGTAGGCCGAACTGACATAAGCAACATAAGGCAGGGCCTGGGGACGATTCTCCAGAGCCGCGCTGCGTACCACGTTGACGGTAAAGGCGTGCCGTTTGGCCAATACCGGCAGGCTGCCTTCCAGGCGTGCCAGGGCATCCCAGCTGCCGGAGACTTCGAGAACCAGCGCACTGCACTCGCCATGACGGGTCAGGCGGGAGGTGACCACGGCGCAGCGGTTTTCATGGCTGGCACGGCACAGGACGTTGGTCAGCTCCATGGGGTTGGCGCCGAGGGCACTGATGACAAGGAATTGTTCGCGAACTGTGGGGGTGGACATGCAGCATTCCTAAAGCGATGAGCGGTCGGTACTTCTATCGGCTCGTTCTGCCGGGAGTGAGCCTGCGAATGCGGATTCAGAAAGCTCCGGGCGCAGGCTGCAACGTGCTCCAGTATGGCAGGAGCGGAGGGTGGCAACGCTGGGACGGGGCTTGTGATGCCGAAATTGGAGGCTCAAACCCGATGTACGAGCTTGTCAGTATCGATCAAAGTCTGAAGGGTAGCGAAAAGCGACGCCAAGGGGAATGGCGGCAGCGCAGTACTTCGCTTGTACAAGCATCTTGGCGCCAGTACCATTACCGCTCTCTTTTTCCGGCAGGAGCGGTTTCATGATTGCGGGCAGTATGGTGGCACTGGTCACACCCATGGATGCACAAGGGCGTCTTGACTGGGCCAGCCTCAGCAAGCTCGTGGATTTCCACCTCGAGAACGGCACCCATGCCATTGTCGCAGTCGGAACTACCGGCGAGTCGGCAACCCTTGATGTCGAAGAACACATTGCCGTCATCAAAGCCGTGGTCAAGCAGGTCAACGGTCGCATTCCGGTGATTGCCGGTACCGGCGCCAACTCGACTCGCGAAGCCGTCGAGCTGACCCGTAACGCCAAAGAGGCCGGCGCCGACGCCTGCCTGCTGGTCGTGCCGTACTACAACAAGCCGACCCAGGAAGGCCTGTACCAGCACTTCAAGCACATTGCCGAAGCCGTCGACATCCCTCAGATCCTCTACAACGTTCCTGGCCGCACTTCCTGCGACATGCAGGCCGAGACCGTCATCCGCCTGTCCACCGTGCCGAACATCATCGGCATCAAGGAAGCGACCGGCGATCTGAAACGCGCCAAAGCCATCCTCGATGGCGTCAGCAAGGATTTCATCGTCCTGTCCGGTGATGATCCGACCGCTGTCGAGCTGATCCTGCTGGGCGGCAAGGGCAACATCTCGGTGACCGCCAACGTCGCTCCGCGCGAAATGGCCGATCTGTGCGAAGCCGCTCTCAAGGGCGACGCCGCGACCGCCCGTGCAATCAACGAAAAACTGATGCCTCTGCACAAAGACCTGTTCATTGAAGCCAACCCGATTCCGGTGAAGTGGGCTTTGGTTGAAATGGGCCTGATGCAGGAAGGCATTCGCCTGCCGCTGACCTGGCTGAGCGCACCTTGTCATGAAACGCTTCGCACGGCCCTGCGCCAGTGCAGCGTCCTGGTTTAATTGAGGAAGTACTACGCATGAAGCGAATGGCCGGACTTTCCGCACTTGCCTTGATTATCTCCAGCACCAGTGGCTGCGGATGGATCTGGGGCCCGGAAGGTTATTTCCGTGACCGTGGTAGTGATTACCTGGAAGCGCAACAGACTGCACCGATGCAACTGCCACCCGACATCACCACCGCCAAGCGTCTGGATCCGCTGTTGCCGATCCCGCGCAACGTCGCCGACGACACCGCCAAGGGCGAGTATGTTGTGCCTCGTCCGCAGCCGTTGTCGGCCGCTGCCGATGCCAGCCCGTACTCGCTGCAAAAAAGCGGCGACTCCCGCTCGATCCTGGCGCAGAACCCTCCGGCCGAAATCTGGCCCGTGGCTGTTCAGTTCTTCCAGGACAACGGTTTCCGCCTGGATGAACAGCGCCCGCAAACCGGTGAGTTCACCACCACCTGGCAGCGTTCCGACGAACTGTCTGCTGCCATGGCCAAGCGCCTGAGCGCTGCCGGTGTCAGCACCGACAGCGAAACCCGTGTACGGGTACGTATCGAGCCGGGCGTGCAGCGTAATACCAGTGAAGTCTACGTGGTCAGCGCCGAGCGTCCCGCCGGCAGCACTGCCGACGTCGCTTTCACCAACCGTTCGGTCAACACAGGCCTCGATGCTGCACTGGTCGACGACATGCTGGCGAGCATGAGCCGCATCTCCGAGAAGGGCGGTTCTGTCTCCATGCTGGCTTCGCGTGATTTCGATGCGCCAAGCCGTGTCAGCCTCAGCGAAGACGGTAGCGGCAACCCGGTGCTGAACGTCGGTACCGATCTGGACCGTGCCTGGTCGAGCGTCGGTCGTGCGCTGGAACAAGGCGAGTGGCGCGTTGAGGACATCAACCGCAGCCTGGGCCTGTACTACATCAACCTGGCCGAAAAAGCCGAGAAGAAAGACGACAAGCCTGGCTTCTTCAGCAGCCTGTTCGGCAGCGCGCCGAACAAGGAAGAAGTTGAAGCCCGCGCCGAGCGTTATCAGGTTCGCCTGAGCAAGGTTGGCGAAAACGTTCAGGTTACCGTCGAGAAAAACATCAACACTGTCGCGCCTGCTGACGTCGCGCGCAAAGTGTTGAGCGTCATTCAGGACAACCTGGGCTGATCAAATGCGTTTTGCCGTTCTCGGCAGCGGTAGCCAAGGGAACGGCACGCTGATAGCCAGCGCTGAAACGTATGTGCTGGTGGATTGTGGTTTCTCCCTGCGGGAAACCGAAAAACGCCTGCTGCGCCTGGGTGTGAACCCTGCGCAGCTGAGCGCGATACTAGTGACCCACGAACATGCCGACCACGTGCATGGCGTGGGTTTGCTGTCTCGGCGCTACAATCTGCCTGTCTACCTCAGTCGCGGGACCTTGCGCGGGATGCGCAAACCGATTGAACCCGCAGGCCTTCTGGCCGGTGGCGAGCAACTGCAAATCGGTGCCTTGAGCATTGGTGTCATTGCCGTGGCCCACGATGCGCAGGAACCGACGCAATACGTTTTCAGTGATGGTGAGCGGCGCTTCGGCCTGTTGACCGATCTCGGCTCGTATTGCGACAAGGTGCTGGACGGTTATCGGGACCTCGATGCGTTGATGATCGAGGCCAACCATTGCCGTGACATGCTGGCTCGCGGTCACTACCCGTATTTTCTCAAGCAACGGGTAGGCGGTGAACTGGGACATTTGAACAACCACCAGGCGGCATTCCTGGTGTCCGAGTTGGGCTGGCAAGGCCTGCAACACCTGGTCCTGGCCCATCTGAGCAGCAAGAACAACCTGCCGCAGCTGGCCCGGCAATGTTTTGTCGATACCCTCGGGTGCGACCCGGACTGGCTGCAATTGGCCGATCAAGATTCAGGGCTCGACTGGCGACATATCGCCTAGCCCATCTACTTAGCAAGCGGAGCCCATCATGGAAAAACGTGAAGAACTCTACCGCGGCAAAGCCAAGTCGGTTTACAAGACCGACGACGCTAACCGTCTGATCCTGCTGTTTCGTAACGACACTTCGGCGTTCGACGGCAAGCGCATCGAGCAGCTTGACCGCAAAGGCATGGTGAACAACAAGTTCAATGCCTTCATCATGCAGAAACTCGAAGCCGCCGGTGTGCCGACCCAGTTCGACAAACTGCTGGGCGACAATGAGTGTCTGGTGAAGAAACTGGACATGATCCCGGTTGAATGCGTTGTGCGTAACTACGCCGCTGGCAGCCTGGTCAAGCGCCTGGGTGTTGAAGAGGGCATGAAGCTCAACCCTTACACCTTCGAACTGTTCCTGAAAGACGACGCCAAGGGCGACCCGTTCATCAACGAATCCCACGTCGTGGCGTTCGGTTGGGGCACCGCCGAGCAACTGGTTCGCATGAAAGAACTGTCGCTCAAGGTCAACGAAGTCCTGAGCAAACTGTTCGACGACGCCGGCCTGCTGCTGGTCGACTTCAAACTGGAATTCGGCGTTTTCCACGACGGCACCATCGTCCTGGGTGACGAGTTCAGTCCGGACGGCTGCCGCCTGTGGGACAAGGCCACCGGCAAGAAAATGGACAAGGACCGCTTCCGTCAGGGCCTGGGTGACGTCATCGAAGCCTACGAAGAAGTCGCCAACCGTCTGGGCGTACCGCTTTAATCGACGCAAGCATCTGATAGCACAGAAATATTTCGCTCAGGGGGTTCGCTTCCGGCAAAAGTGTTGTTATGATGCGCGCCGTTGGAGAGATGCCAGAGTGGCCGAATGGGACGGATTCGAAATCCGTTGTACCTTCACCGGTACCTAGGGTTCGAATCCCTATCTCTCCGCCATTACATAGAAAAAGCCCCGTAGCTGAACAAGCTGCGGGGCTTTTTTGTTTGTCCGGTTTTTTTGTCGATGATTGATCGTCGGACCGAGCATCGCTTCGATGTAAGAAAAATACGCCGATTTACGAGAAAAATTACTCTCTGTTGTCGCTGAATTTACCGCTCCCTTAATCCATTGGCCGCCCCCGAGGTTCAGCGTTTTCTCCCGAAATATTCTCTGACACCCCCAGACTTCCCTCGAAAAAAACCTCATCTACTCTGGCATGCACAGGTCAGCGACCTGTTGTAATCAGCCATCGCAAGGAGCGAACTATGTATTTTGAGATTTACAGGCAAACCCGCGGCTCGATCCTGACTGGCAAAGGTCAGTGGAGGTGGCGTTTGCGGGCAGGGAATCATGAAACGATCGCCAGTGGCGAGGCATACGTCAACAAAGCTGATTGCGTGCATGCAATCAGCTTGATCAAGGGGACATCTGACCTGACGCCGGTCAAGCAGCTCCAGGCATGACGTGTCGAAGCTGCTCAATATCAGGGCAGCTTCGTTATATAGACGCCGATTGCGACATCTCCCTAAACTGTCGGCAGTTTTTTAGCGCCGGGGCAATGGATGAATCGCAACGAACTACGCAAGGCCGACATCAACCTGATGGTGGTGTTTGAGTCGCTGATGCTTGAGCGTAATGTCACCAAGGTGGCGAAGAAGCTGTTTCTCGGCCAGCCAACCATCAGCTCGGCGCTCAACCGCTTGCGTACGATGTTCGATGATCCTTTGTTCATTCGCGTCGGTCATCGCATGGAGCCGACGGCGCGGGCCGAAGAGATCTTTCGCTATCTGTCGCCGGCGCTGGATTCGTTATCGGTGGCGTTGAGCCTGACCCACGATTTCGACCCGGGTAACAGCACCATGACCTTTCGGATCGGGATGTCCGACGATGTCGAGTTCGGTCTGTTGCCGCCCCTGCTGCGCGCGTTGCGCCAGGAGGCGCCGAAGGTGGTTTTCGTTGTGCAGAATGTTGATTATTGGCGAATTCCAGACCTGCTGGCGTCGGGGGATATTACGGTGGGTATCAGCCAGACTCGCGGCCTGCCCGCCAATGCCAAGCGTAAATTGCTGCGTCACATCTCTCCCAGCGTATTGCGCGCCGACGCATGCGATACGCCATTGACGGTTGATGAATACTGCTCGCGCCCACATGTGCTGGTGTCCCATATCGCCAACGTCAGCGGTTTCGCAGATGAGTGGTTGGCGCAGATCGGTCGGTCGCGTCAGGTGGTGCTCTCGGTGCCTCAATACAGTTCGTTGCCGGCTTTGCTTGCAGGGACCGATCTGATTGCCAGCCTGCCGGATTACACCGCTGCAGCGATGGCGGCTTCGGGTCAGTTGTTCATGGAGCCGTTTCCGTTCAAGACCCCGACCCTGGAACTGTCCATGGTCTGGCTCAGTCATGCCGACAGCGATCCTGCCGAGCGCTGGTTGCGCTCACGAATTGAAGCATTCATGGGTGAACGCGATCTGATGTCGCTACCCCAATAACCACGGCAGCGCTGTGCTATATGTACGTACTTGCCATTGATCTACAGGAATCCCGCCATGCCTCACCTGCACCTGGAATATACCGCCAATCTGCCTGATCTGAATGCCGATGTGGCGCTGATGCGGCTCAACAATACGCTGGTGGCTTCCGGTCAATTCGGTGCCGAATTTGACATCAAGAGTCGCGCAATAAAAGTCGAAACGTACAAGGTCGGGACGGCTCTGGCTGAGCGAGGCTTCGTGCATGTGAAACTGGCGGTGTTGAGTGGACGTTCGCCGCAGATCAAACAACAGTTGTCCGAAAGCTTGTTGGCGGTGGTAAAGGACCTGTGTGAGTGGCCGGCGGGCGTTGAAGTGCAACTGTGCGTGGAAATCCTCGACATCGATCGTGAGTCCTACGCCAAGGCCGCCATCGGCGTCTGAGTTTTCTGATGTACAGCTCGGCACAGGCCTTGATGATCTGTTCGCGCAACAAGCTGCCTTGCCGAGCCTTGGCCTGAACCCGAGCTGAATCATTCTCAAACAAGTTTAAAGTTCTTACATGATCATGCATGCCAACTAATCGTTGGCTAATTTTTCACAAAAAATTGATAGTCGTGTACCTAAAGTTAGTGCTGTCGCCGTAAATGAAATTTTCACATTTACAGCAGGCACTTCTTTTCAGGAACCGCCGATCATTATGTTGAAAATTAAAGCCGTGCGCCCCGAATGGGTCACACTGATTTCCAGCGCCTTTCTATTAACCGGATTTAACCTGGTTCTCTGGAAACATCTTTTTGAAATCACCGCTGCCGATGGTGCGGGCATCGTCATGCGTTTGGCTTTCGCGGCGATGATCGTTGCAGCCTTCAACATTGTCTTGACTCTGCTGGCGTTCCGGCCAGTCATGAAGCCGGTTTTGATGCTGTTGTTCATGGTTAGCGCTGGCGTCGCCTATTTCATGAGTCAGTACGGCGTACTGATCGATGCCGGCATGTTTCGTAACTTTGCTGAAACCAATGCCACGGAAGTTCGTGACTTACTGTCACTAAAGTTGTTTGTTTATATTCTGATGTTGGGTGTATTGCCGTCGTTGCTGTTGTGGAAAACACCGATCAATTACCGTCGCTGGCACCGTGAAGTGTTGAGTAAAGTTCTGGTGAGTGTGGCGTCGCTAGCCGTCATCGGCGGTGTGGCACTGGTCAACTATCAGGGCCTTGCTTCATTGTTTCGCAATCACCACGAATTGCGACTGATGGTGGTGCCCAGCAACTACATCGGGGCATCTTTTGGCTACTTGCGTGAGCAGGTCGCGTCTGCCCGACAACCCTTTGCCACTGTGGGCGAAGACGCCCAGCGAAATCCGGTTTGGCAGACCCATGGCCGCAAATCCCTGACGGTGCTGGTGGTGGGTGAAAGCGCCCGGGCGGAGAACTTTGGCATCCTCGGCTATGACCGCGACACCACGCCAACGCTGAGTAAAGAAGCCGGCTTGATCGCCTTTACCGATGTGCATTCCTGTGGCACTGAAACCGCCGTCTCGGTGCCGTGCATGTTTTCCAATATGGGGCGCAAGGATTACAGCGCGAGCAAGGCGAAGAACGAAGAGGGGCTGTTGGACGTGCTCAAGCGCGCGGGGCTGGACGTGATCTGGCGCGACAACCAGTCGGGCTGCAAAGGCACTTGTGATCGGGTCACGCTCGAGGATGTCAGCAAGTTGAAGGACCCGGTGTTGTGCGCCAACAGTGAGTGCCGCGACGAGATCCTGCTCCAAGGCCTGCAGCATTTCATCGATAACCTGGATAAAGACACGGTACTGGTGTTGCACCAGATGGGCAGTCACGGCCCGGAATACTTCAAGCGCTACCCGAAAGAGTACGAACGATTCACGCCGGTTTGTGAGAGTAATGCGCTGAACAATTGCAGCCGTGAAAGTATCGTCAATGGCTATGACAATACCCTGGTGTATACCGACCATGTGCTGTCGACACTGATCGATTTGCTGCGCAACAATCAGGACAAGGTCGATACGGCGATGCTTTACCTGTCGGACCATGGCGAATCCCTGGGCGAGTACAACCTTTTCCTCCACGGCACGCCGTACATGCTGGCGCCGGACCAACAAAAGCATGTGGCGATGCTCGCCTGGTTCTCCGACAGTTATCAAAAGTCATTCTCCGTCGACACCCATTGTCTGCAGCTAAGCCGTGAAAAGCCTCTTAGCCAGGACAACCTGTTCCACTCGATGCTGGGGTTGCTGGAGGTCAACAGCAAAGTCTATAACCAGGATCTGGATATGTTTGCCGGATGCCGCGCAGCAGTGATCGATGGCGTGTTGGCGAATAAATGAGTGTTGCGTGATCCGAGATGGTTTGGCCTGCATGTCCTGCAAGGCAGGTCGAATGGGAGTTGACGGGCTATTCTTCGGGTACGCCAGGTGTTTTCGTTGATGCTCTTGTTCAGTGGATGCGCGGAAATCGCCGGGGGCGATATATACTGCGGGCCATTCTTCAAGGGAGAGCCGTGTGGCCATCGATATTCACTGGATTCGCGACAACGATAGCCTCGGTCAATTTTGCGCCGAGTGGCAAAAGTTGCCATTCGTTGCCCTCGACACCGAATTCATGCGGGTCGACACCTTTTATCCGATCGCAGGTCTGCTGCAGATTGGCGATGGCGAACGCGCTTACCTGATTGATCCGCTGACCATCGATAACTGGCAACCTCTGGCCGCGTTGCTGGAAAACTCAGCCGTGGTCAAAGTCGTGCATGCGTGCAGTGAAGACCTTGAAGTCTTGCTGCGCCTGACCGGCAGCCTGCCGGCGTCGCTGTTCGATACGCAACTGGCCGCCGCTTACCTGAACCTTGGGTTCTCGATGGGATATTCGCGACTGGTGCAGGAAGTGCTCGGCATCGATCTGCCCAAGGGCGAGACCCGTTCCGACTGGTTGCAACGTCCGCTTTCCGAAACACAGATCAGTTACGCCGCGGAAGATGCCGTACATCTGGCAGAGGTGTTCGTAAAACTGCGCCCGAAGCTTTCCGACGACAAATATGCCTGGGTGTTGGAGGACGGTGCCGAACTGGTCGCCAACCTGCGCCGCGAGATCGACCCGTACGAGGTCTATCGCGACGCCAAACTGGCCTGGAAACTATCCCGCGCTCAACTCGCGGTACTGCGTGAACTCTGCGCGTGGCGCGAAAAAGAAGCCCGTGCCCGTGACCTGCCGCGCAATCGCATCATCCGCGAGCATTCGCTGTGGCCGCTGGCGCGCACGCAGCCAGACAACCTTGGCGCGTTGGCGAAGATCGAAGACATGCATCCGCGTACCGTGCGTCAGGACGGCGAGTTTCTGCTTGATCTGATCAAGCGCTCTGGCAGTGTGTCGCCCGATCAATGGCCGCCCGCCGTGCCGGAGCCGTTGCCAGTGGACGCCGCCGCACTGCTCAAACAGCTGAAAGCCATCGGCCAGGTTGAAGCCGAGCGTCTGAACATTGCGCCGGAACTGATGCTGCGCAAGAAAACCCTGGAAGCGCTGCTCAAAAGCGGCTTCCCCAATGGTCCCTACCAATTGCCTGATTCGCTGCGTGGCTGGCGCCGCGAATTGATGGGCCAGGCGCTGCTCGACAGCCTGGCCACCGCCGGAGAACAGCCTTGAAACGTATTTGCTCCATCTACCGCAGCACCAAACGCAATGAAATGTACCTTTATGTACTCAAAAGCGATGCTCTGGAACGCGTACCGGAAACCTTGATGGCCGCCTTCGGCAAAGCCATCCACGCCTTCGACCTGGTGTTGAGCCCGGAGCGCAAACTGTCGCGCGAGGACATCACGGTGGTGCTGGAGAACCTCGACAAGCAGGGTTACCACCTGCAAATGCCACCGGCCGAGGACGAGTACATCGAACATTTGCCGGAAGAGTTGTTGCGACGCAACGACCCTATGTGATCGGTAGACAGGCTCTGTTCAGAGTCTTGATGAAACACTGGAATGATTTTGGCGATGGTCGCGCTGGCAGGGCGAAGCTCTGTCGGCGGCCGTCTGCACTGTTTTTGAAAGGTTTGATGCATGCGCGTTCTGATTGCTGAACACGACCACCCGGTGTACGCCCGCCTGTTGCGGGAGGCCGCGCCTGATCTGGAAGTCTTGACCAGTGGCGACTCTGCCGAACTGGCCCGACAGGCTGCCGATTGCCCGATCTGGCTCGGCCAGCCTGATTTACTGGCGACTTTGCTGCGCCAGGGTCACCAACCACAATGGCTGCAATCGACATGGGCTGGCATTACGCCGCTGCTGGCGGACGGCCTGCCGCGGCACTACCGCCTGACCCGCGCCGTGGGGATTTTTGGCCAGGTGATGGCCGAGTATGTGCTCACCTACATGCTGGGCCATGAGCGCGAAGTGCTGGCGCGGTTGGTCAGCCAGGTCGAACGCAAATGGGACAGTCGCCATGGTCAGAGCCTGGCGGGGCGCAAGGTGCTGATTGTCGGCACGGGTGACATCGGCCAGACCGTTGCGCAGTTCCTGATGCCGTTTGGCGTTGAACTGTATGGCATTGCCAGCAGTGCCCGGGAGCAGGCGCCATTTGTCGAAGTCGGCACGATGGCGGATTTGCCGCGCTTGGTCGGTGAAGTGGATTATGTAATCAATCTGCTGCCAAACACCCCAAACACCCACGATATCTACGATGCGGCGCTGTTCAGGCAGTTCAAGCCAACCGGACTGTTCATCAATGTCGGGCGTGGCGTTGCGGTGGTCGATGCTGATCTGGTGGAAGCCTTGAAAGAAGGTCATTTGGCAGGTGCGGTGATTGACGTCTGCCGCCAGGAGCCACTGCCGCAGCGCCATCCGTTCTGGACAGCCTGGGGTCTGTTGCTGACGGGACACAGTTCGGCACCGACTTCGCCATCGTTGATGGTCAAACTGTTTGTCGAGAACCTGCGGGCCTATCAGGCGGGCGAGGCATTGCGCGGGGAAGTGGATTTCAATCGCGGGTATTGAGCCCAGTGCGATCAAAACTGTAGGAGCGAGCCTGCTCGCGATGGACGGGAACGATAACGTGCCCTGTCTGAATGATCGCGGCGTCTGGGCATTCTTCGCCAGCAGGCTGGCTCCTACAGGTACAACGGTGCCCTCATTTAGAGGGAGAAATCGCCTTCAGTGGCCAGTTCGCTCAACGGACGACGCGGGCTTGGCTCTTCACGGGCTTGCAGGTACTCGGCCAGGGTGGCCTTGTCGCCCAGCTTGCCGACTGCCACGGCCGCGTGCAGGGCATAGCCTTCAGGAATGTTCAGCTCCTTGCGGGTCAGTTCCTGGTCGAAACCGGCCATGCCGTGAGTGTGCCAGCCACTCAGGCTCGCTTGCAGCGCCAGGTGGCCCCAGGCCGAACCGGTGTCGAAGGTGTGCCACAGCGCTGGGGTTTCTTCAGTGGCGCCAGGTACCGCGAAAGTGGTTTTCGAAATCACGATGACCAGTGCCGAGGCGTGTTGCGCCCAGCTCCGGTTGAACTCGTTCAACAGGCCCAGATAGCGTTCCCAGTTTGGCGTATCGCGACGCGCGTAAAGAAAGCGCCAAGGCTGCGAGTTGTACGCCGACGGTGCCCAGCGGGCGGCTTCGAAGAAGCTCAGCAGGGTTTCTTCTGGAATGGCCTCGCCGGTAAAGGCGCGGGGCGACCAGCGATCGGTGAACTGGGGGTGAATGGCGTAATCGGCAACGCGTGGATTTGCACTCATCAAGAGATTCCTTGTGACATTTGAACATCGGGGCGACGCAAAACCCTACTTGGCGCCGCCAAAACTGACAAGCGCGTTCTACCGACAGTCGCCAATGCTTGGCCCGCAGGGCTGCGGGCACTAGACTGGCGGCCTTTTCATCACCTGATGTCGATGCTCGAACCATGGCCGCCAAAGTAGAACCGTTCTGGAAACGCAAAACCCTCGATCAACTCGATCAAGAGGAATGGGAATCGCTGTGCGACGGTTGTGGCCTGTGCTGCCTGCAAAAGCTTGAAGATGAAGACGACAACAGCGTCTATTACACGCGCATCGCCTGCAAACTGCTGGACTTGAAAACCTGCCAGTGCACCGATTACCCGAACCGTCGCGACTCCGTACCCGATTGCATCCAGCTCACGCCCGGCAAGGCTGACGAGTTCAAGTGGCTGCCACCGACCTGCGGTTATCGCCTGGTCAGCGAAGGCAAGGATTTGCCACTCTGGCATCACCTGGTCTGTGGTGATCGCGACGCAGTGCACCACGAGCGTATTTCCCAGTCCGGACGCATGCTCGCCGAAGGCAGCGTGCCGGAAGATGATTGGGAAGATCACCTGATTTTCCGCGCGGGTTAAGCGAACTGCGAGTCAACGGTTTCACCAAGGAGTGTGTATGGCTGTGGGGTGGCAGCGGGCGCTGATCGCAGGAATATGGCTATTGAGTTCGCCGGTGTGGGCGGCGAAGAAGGTCGATCTGGATTACCACGTGCTGCTGTTGCCGCACAGTGATCAGGCGCAAGTGCGCTTGACCCTGGCCCAGGGTTCGGCGGTACGCAGCCTGGATTTCGCCCTCGGCGACGGCAGCCGTTACAGCGATTTCAAGGCCGACGGTCAATGGCAGCTCACACCCGGCAAGCAGGCCCGCGGCATCTGGCGCCCGGCGTCGGACAAGGCCAGCCTGACCTATCGCGTGCGTATCAGCCATGGCCGCAAAAGCGCCAGCTTCGATACACGCATGACACCGAGTTGGGCGTTGATGCGCGGCGACGATCTGGTGCCCGCCGCCAGGCTTGATCAGCAGGACGGGATCGAACTGGTTTCACGCCTTGAGTTTGAGTTGCCCAATGGCTGGAAAAGCGTCGAGACGGCCTGGCCGCGAATCGGCAAGAACAAGTTCCGCATCGACAACGTTTCCCGTCTGTTCGACCGGCCCACGGGCTGGATGCTTGCGGGCAACCTTGGCAGCCGCCGCACCCGGCTCGGTGAAACCGAAGTCACGGTGACGTCACCGCAAGGCCAGGGCATGCGGCGAATGGATGTACTGACGCTGCTGACGTTTGTCTGGCCGCAAGTCCAAGCTGTGTTTCCTCGGCACCCCACCAAGTTATTGATTGTGGGTGCCAACGATCCGATGTGGCGCGGCAGCGTGGCGGCGCATGAGTCGATCTACTTCAACAGTCGCCTGCCACTGGTCAGCGAAAGCGGCGGCAGCGCGCTGGTGCGTGAACTGGCCCAGGTGTTCGGTCGGATCAATGACTCACAGCGCAGTGACTGGATCAGCGAAGGATTTGCCGAGTACTACGCCATTGAATTGCTGCGCCGCGCCGGCGGCATGAGCGATGAGCGGTTCGAGAGCCTGCATGGAAAACTGCTCAAGTCTGGCCAGAAGGTCACGACATTGCGCGGGGAGCAGGTCAATCCGGCGCAAGTGGCCAGGGCAGTGGTGTTGTTGCAGGATCTGGACCGCGAGATTCGCCTGAAGACGCGCAACAAGCGTTCGCTGGATGATGTGGTGCGCGGAGCGATGCGGCTGGAAAGCATCGATACCAAGGTGTTCGTGCAGCTCAGTGAGAGCGTGCTTGGTGAGCCTTCCAGGGTGTTGGATAGCGAGTTGCTTCGGTAAAGATCAAAAGACGCAGCCTGCCGGCGCACCTGCAAATGAGCTTTGCAGGTGCGCCGGCAGGCTGCGATCTTGTGATTTTCAGGCTTTCGGCGACTTCAACGAATCATTGCCGGTGACCGTAGCGGTTTTGGTCGCCGCTTCGGCATTGGCCTTCAGCGTCTTCAACTCTTCACCGGCACGCTGGATTCTTGCCCGCACGTTGTCCATGTCCTGACGACTTTTTTCCAGCAGGCTTTTGGCCGAGCTGTGGCCGGTGATGCCACGGGCCAGGGCCACGCCGCCGATAGCCACCTGGATCAGGCCAAAGATGCCGCCGCGCCGCAGTCCCTTGCCGACCATTACCACGCCCCCGGCCAGCGAGCCGATGCGTTCCCAGCCCTGAACGTTTTGATCGGACGGGCTCTGGAAGGGGGTGGATTCGATGCGCTCTACGCGTTTGAGTTCGCTCATGATCTGTCTCCAGGCAGCAAGGATTGTTTCAGTAATCGATAGTTAAGCTGACTGCGCAGGCGTGCCGCTTGTTCCATCGAATGTGCGGCAACTCAGCGGAATTTTGGTCCCGAACGAGTATTGAGACCCTTGGCCATGCGGTCGTAGAGCACGACGTTGACCGTAGCGGCCAGGTTCATGCAGCCGGTGGTCGGGATGTAGACCACGTCTTCGCACCAGTCGCGAATTTCCTTATCCAGCGAACCGTCTTCCGGGCCGAAGATGTACAGCGCGCGGTCCGGGTGGGTGTACTCGGGCAGCGGACGGGCGCCCTCGACCAGTTCCACGGCGACCGGAACGCAATTGAGGGGCAGGATTTTCTTCAGGTCATCGATGCCGATCAGTGGGATGTCGTAATGGACGCGCTTGGTATCGGTGACGAAATCGGCGGCCCGTTCATAACGCTTGCCGGTGTAGAACACCGACGCCACGCCATAGCAGCCAGCGGCGCGCATCACGGAGCCGACATTCTCCGGTGATTTGGGGTTGAACAAACCAATGCAGCTGTACCGTTTGTCTGCCACGAGCGGGGTGCCTTTTGCGAAAAAAGCGCGATTATACGGGGATTGGGGGAGGGGTGGTCAGTGATCGTTCCCACGCTCCGCGTGGGAATGCATCCCGTGACGCTCTGCGTCACATTCAAAAGCGGAACGCGGAGCGTCCCTGGCGGCATTCCCACGCAGAGCGTGGGAACGATCAGTGCAAGACCTTCAGTCTTCTTTCTTCATCAAGCCGGCCAGCGCGGCAAACGGGTTATGCGTGGCCTTGGCGATTTTCGGCGTGCTCAGCGAACCTTCGCCGAAGTATTGCTGGTCGGTATAACGCGAGTGCTCGTTATCGTGGCAGTACAGGCACAGCAACTCCCAGTTCGAGCCGTCCTGTGGATTGTTGTCATGGTTGTGGTCGCGGTGGTGCACGGTCAGTTCGCTCAGGCGCTTGCCGGAGAACTCACGGGCGCAGCGCCCGCACACGTGCGGATACATCTTCAGGGCTTTGTCACGGTAGCCCATTTCCTTGTCGCGCTGATTGTCGGCGAGGATGCGATCGAGCTTCGACGTGTTGGTTGGGGTGGACGAACTCATGGGTTCACCTTTGTAGAAAGACTAATGACGGTTATGCAGCCAGTTTAGCTCAGCCCTTGAGCTTCTCGGCAATCCAGATGGTATGGCGGGTGCCCTTGTTGCCGTGGGCAAAGACTTGCACTTCCTCGGCCTTGAACCCGGCTTTTTTCAGTTTGTCGGAAAACTGCCGGTCGGCGCTGGCCGACCAGACTGCCAGCACGCCTTTGGGGCGCAGGGCTTTGGCGCAGGCGCTGAGGCCGCCGGCGGAATAGAGCCAGCTATTGGCCCGCTGGGTCAGGCCTTCGGGGCCGTTGTCGACGTCGAGCATGATCGCGTCGAAGCCCTGCGGCTCGGCTTGCAGCACTTTGGCCACGTCTTCCATGCGCACGACAGTGCGCGGGTCCAGTAGCGGGTTGCCGGCTTTCTCGCCCAAAGGGCCACGGTTCCACTCCACCACGCCGGGTACCAATTCGGCGACCACCACTTCAGCGCTCTTGCCCAGGTGCTTGAGTGCCGAGGCAAGGGTGAAACCCATGCCCAGGCCACCGATCAATACCCGTGAATTCGGACGACCGGCGACCTTGCGGCAAGGGATTTCGGCCAAAGCATCTTCAGATCCGTGCATTCGCGTGTTCATCAACTGCCCGCCGTCGCCGCCCTGGATCTTGATGACGAAATCCTCGCCATACTCGAACAGGCACAGGGCGCCGCCGTTCTCGGGAATGGGGGCGGTATCGAGCAGAACGAAACGTTTCATGGGGCTCACTTGAGGAAAAATGGCAGCACAGGGGAAGGCAAACCGACGCAGTTGGGAGTAGCCTGCAAATGACAACAAGGCCAACGGAGCCATTGATGAAGCGCACCATTCTAACGGTCATTGCCATGGCCGCGCTCTCGATTACTGCAGTGCAGGCCCAACCGCTGCAATCTCTGCCTGTCAGCCCTGCACCCATGCCCGGTTCACCGGGTACCGCGACGCCTACGCCGTATCCGCAAATCAGCCCGGCGCCTTTGCCCAAAGTGGGTCCGGGCAGCGGCGGTCCGCCGTTGGTGCCGATCGAAAGGCCGAGCCCGCCGATCAAGGATCAGCCGTTGCCTGGCATTGAGACAAACCCGCCGAAAGCCAAGTCGCCCGGTGGTTAGATCTGCTGTGTAAGCAGTTGTCCGTCAGCCATGCGCAGGCGTTTGGAAAGGGAGACGGCGAGGGCGCGGATGATCTTGGCGGCGATTTTCGGGGCGTCGTTGAGCATTTTTTCCAGCGAGTCCTTGCCCAGGTTCAGCAACTGACAGTTGCTCGCGGCCACACAACTGGCAGAGCGCCGCTCTCCGTCAAGTACGGCCATTTCGCCGAACGAACGACCGCTGCGCAACGTGGCGATGGTCACCTGCTGGCCGTCACTGGTGGTTTTCTGCACGGCCACCTGGCCGGTGTGGATGATGCACATGAACGTGCCGGCATCACCCTCGTGGAATATCTCTTCGCCCTCGGTAATGGTGCTGATGCTGAAATAGCCCGAAGCCGCGGCGAAGTCGGCTGGCAACAGCTGATTGAACAGGCCGCAGTCCATCAGCCAGTCGCGGATTTCGTTGTTCAGTAAGGTCGGTTCTGACATGTCGTGCGGTCTTTTTTGTTGTGTCTGTTCCGGGTTTCACATTGCCCTGTAGGAGCAAAGCTTGCTCGCGATGAGGCCGCCACATTCAATATCAATGTTGAATGAATCGCCGCCATCGCGAGCAAGCTGTGCTCCTACAGCGGACGGTGTTCTGTCGGCTTCCGGTGTCCCGAATTAAGACCGGTTCATCAGGCCAAGTTCCTCAGGCAACGCCCAAAACCTTGAACAAAAATGCATATTCGAGTGCTACGTCACGCAATCCCTGGTATCGGCCACTCATTCCACCATGGCCGGCGCCCAGTTCGGTCTTGAGCAGCAGGGGGTTGGTGTCGGTTTTCATCGTGCGCAATTTCGCCACCCACTTGGCCGCTTCCCAATATTGCACGCGACTGTCGTTGTACCCGGCGATGACCAGCATGGCCGGATAGGCTTGCGCCTTGACGTTTTCGTACGGGGCGTAGGCCTTGAGTCGATCATAGACATCCGGCTCCTGCGGGTTGCCCCACTCATCGTATTCGGTGACGGTCAGCGGCAGGTCCGGGTCGAGCATGGTGTTGAGCACGTCGACGAACGGCACTTCTGCAATCGCCGCACCGAACAGCTCCGGGCGTTGATTGAGCACCGCGCCGATCAACAGGCCACCGGCGCTGCCGCCACTGATCGCCAGTTGCGGTGCACGGGTGAATCCATTGGCGATCAAGTGCTCGGCGCAGGCAATAAAGTCGCTGAAGGTGTTTTGCTTGTGTTCCTGTTTGCCTGCGCGATACCAGGCTTCACCCAATTCGCCACCGCCGCGCACGTGGGCGATGGCAAACGCCATGCCGCGATCGAGCAAGCTCAGGCGCGCGTGGGAGAACCAAGGGTCGAGGCTTTCGCCATAGGCGCCGTAGCCGTACAGATACAGTGGCACCGGTTTGCCCAGCGCTTCGCGCTTGATCACCAGGCTGATCGGTACCTGCGTGCCGTCGGGGGCGGTAGCCCACAGACGCTGGCTGACGTAGGCGTCGGCATCGAACGGACCGAGCACCGGGGTTTGCTTGAGCACTTGCTGTTCGCCGTTGCTCAATTGCAATTGGCGGATCTGTGCCGGACGGTTCAGCGCTTCATAACGCAGGCGAATCCGTTCACTGACGAACTCCAGGCTGTTCTGCACATGCAGGCTGTACGCCGCGTCCGGCAGCTGCACCCGGTAGCTCGGCAAATCCTGCGGGTGAACTTCGATGATGGGCAGGCCACCTTCACGCAGGCTCAGGGTCATGGCACTCGCGTTGAGGCTCATGCCGTCGATCATCACCGTGTCACTGTGGGGGATCAGGAGCTGCCATTGGGCCTCGATCGGTGCCACGCCGGTATCGACAGCGGTGTACAACGCGAAGTTGATGCCGTCGCGGTTGGTGCGGATGAACCAGGTCCATTGGCCATCGAGTGCGCCATGGTCGACGTCGTACTCGTGGTCTTCGACCCTCGGCGCAATACAGGCAAAGGCCTGTTGTGGCTGGTTGGCGTCGAGCACCCAGACTTCGCTGGTGGTCTTGCTGCCCACGGACAGCAGCAACTGCTGTTCAGAGCTGGCGCGGTAGCAATGCATGAAGAAGCGGCCATCCGTTTCATGGAACACTTCTTCGGCCGCCGTGCCGTCCAGGCGATAGCGGTACAGCTTGTGCGGGCGGTGGGTGTCGTCCAGTTCGCCGAAGAACAGCGTCAGGCTGTCGTTGGCCCAGGTCATGCTGCCGTCGCAGTCCTGGAACTCCAGTTCGCTGACACGTCCGTCGGACAATTCCTTCACGAACAGCGTGTAAATTTCATCGCCCGTCGAGTCGACACTGTAGGCCAGGCGTTGGTGGTCCGGGCTGATGCTGAACGCGCCGAGGGAAAAGAAACCGCCGTTGGCCAGCACGTTCGGGTCCAGCAGCAGTTGTTCCCGGCTTTCGTCGAGGGTCAGGCTGTCGTCGGCCGGACGTGGGCAGCGGTAATGACGGGCGTATTCATCGCCCGCCGTGGTGCGCGTGTAATACAGGTATGGTCCCCATGGCGAGGGCAGGGACAGGTCGGTTTCAAGAATCCGTCCCTTGATCTCTTCAAACAGAGTTTCACGCAGTTCGGCCTGATCGGCGGTTTGCGCTTGCTGATAGCTGTTTTCAGCCTTGAGGTAGTCGAGCACCGCATCGGTGTCGCGCTCCTGCAGCCAGGCATACGGGTCGGCGCCTTCGGCCCTGTGGGCGATCGGGGCGTCGCAAATGTTGGCGGATATGGGCATGAAGGGCTCTCGAACAGTGTACGAAATGGTCGACGTCATCAGCGGGGCAGCCTGACGGGCGAAAAGCCGTTATCATAAGCGCCTCTTTGCCTGCCTTGCCATGGACACCATGACCGAGAACGACTATCTGATCGCTTGGGGCCTCTACGCCTTTGCCGCTTTGGGCTGCCTGTTGGTGTGGATGCGCATTACCCGCTGGATGTGGCGCTGGCTGCGTGAGCCGCTGCGGTTGCTGGTGGCGGTGCTGTTGTTCAGCCCGACGATTATTGACCCGGTGAAGGAAAAAGTCGCCCCGGCCATCGCCATTACCGCTCTGGACCTGCTGTTCAAGGTCGGCAACAACGCCTGGCGGGCCATCTCCGATCTGTTCATGTACGGCATGATCGCCTTCGGTCTCTACCTGGTCTTCGTGGCAATCCGCTTCGCCATCGAACGTGGAGCAAACGCTCGCAAGGAACAGGCTGCCGCCGCCAAAGCCGCCGCCGGTGCCGATGATCCGGAAGAAGAGGAGCATCCTTTTGGTGGTGCTGGCGATGATCGTTACGGCCGTCCACCTGTGCCGAGCAATCCCCAGCGCATGCGGGTCGAACCTCGCCTGTAACCTTGCCCCCTGCCATTGAGCGAGAGTCCGAGCATGTGTGAGTTATTGGGCATGAGCGCCAATGTCCCGACCGATATCGTGTTCAGCTTCACCGGGCTGATGCAGCGCGGCGGGCGCACCGGTCCGCACCGTGACGGCTGGGGCATCGCCTTCTATGAAGGTCGCGGCTTGCGGGTGTTCCAGGACCCGGCCGCAAGTTGCGAGTCGGAAGTGGCGAATCTGGTGCAGCGCTACCCGATCAAGAGCGAAGTGGTGATCGGCCATATTCGTCAGGCCAACGTCGGCAAGGTCTGCCTGTCCAACACGCATCCGTTCGTCCGTGAACTGTGGGGCCGCAACTGGTGTTTCGCGCATAACGGCCAACTGGCGGATTTTCAGCCGACGGCCAGTTTCTATCGCCCCGTGGGTGATACCGACAGCGAAGCGGCGTTCTGCGATTTGCTCAACCGCGTGCGTGCGGCGTTCCCCGAGCCGGTCGAGGTCGAGGAACTGCTGCCGGATCTGGTGGCTGCGTGCGCCGAATACCGTAGCAAAGGCGTGTTCAACTGCCTGCTCAGCGATGGCGACTGGTTGTTCTGTTATTGCTCGACCAAGCTGGCACAGATCACCCGGCGCGCCCCGTTTGGCCCGGCACGCTTGAAGGATGTCGATGTGATCGTCGACTTCCAGGCTGAAACCACTCCCAACGACGTGGTGACGGTGATCGCTACCGAACCGTTGACCGAAAACGAAACCTGGACCCGTTACGAACCGGGTCAATGGAGCCTGTGGCGACGCGGTGAATGCGTCAGTCAGGGCCAGACCTCATAAGGATCCGATACCCATGTTGCTCAGTTATCTACGGCTGGTGTTGTTCGCGGCGGGACTGTTGATCGGTGTCCAGGTGCCGGGGTTCATCAACGATTACGCCAAGCGGGTCGAGGCGCACCTGATTGAAGCTCAGGCCGGGTTGAGCGGCTTCCAGAACACCGCCAATCAGTTTTTCAAGGGCGATATGCAGGCGCTGGTGGCGCATTACCGCGCCAGTGAAGACCCGATCTTTCGCAGCGATGCCGACAGCCTGAGCAACCTGCTGAGCCGTCAGGTCGCGCTGGATAAACAGTTCCAGGCGATGCAAGGCCCGTGGTACATCCGGTTCCTGCAAGTGGTGCTGGCCGCCGATCCGGATATCCGCAAGGAAACCTGGAATGGCTACAGCTACCAGATCCTGCTGACCCCGGAAGCGATGATCTGGGGCATGAGCGGTGCGTTGCTGCTGTCGTTCGGCATCGAGTGCCTGTTTCGCCTGATCGACTGGGTGGTGCTGGGCGGCAAACGCCTGCGCCAGAGCCGGCCGATTGAAGAGCGGGATTTGCGCGGACTTTGACAGATCGTTCCCACGCTCTGCGTGGGAATGCCTCAACGGACGCTCCGCGTTCGGCTCTAATGGGACGCGGAGCGTCCCGGGTTGCATTCCCACGCGGAGCGTGGGAACGATCATCCGCTGGCCAAAACGATGTAATTCTCACCCACCTTCTGTGCATACCCCTCCAGCACCTGCTGACACAGCGCCACAATCTCTTCGGCCCACTCCACGCCCACGCGCCACGACACCACCACCTGTAAGTCCGGTGGGCGTTGCTCGATGTCGAGCAAGGTCAGTTCTCCGCGCGCCAGTTCCTCGGCCACCAGTACCGGGGGCAACGCGCCGATTCCAAAACCGTCCCGCAGCAACCGGGTAATTGCCGACACTGAATTCACGCAGTTCAGTCGCGGTGCGGCCACGCCATTGGCCTGCATCAGGGCAAGCACTTCCTGATGCGGGTGGGAGTTCTTCGAGTAGGTGATGATCCGTTCATTCGCCAGGTCGGCAATGCCCGAATACGCGCGGTTATAGAGGGAGTTACTGGCAGCGATCCAGCCCATCGGGTGGCTCGCCAGTTCTAGGCTGCGCACGCTTTCCTGACGCAACAGGTCGGTCTGCAGGATCACATCGAGGAAGCCTTTTTGCAGCTGATCGCAGAGGTTCAGCGAGGTATCGGCCACCAGCTCGATTTCCACCAGCGGATAGTGATCGGTCATCTGCGCCACCAACGGGCTGAGCCACGTGTGGATCACGGTGTCCATCACGCCGATGCGCACGCGCCCGGCCTTGCTCGAGCGGGTCTCGATCGACTGCTTGAGTGCCTGCATGGTGTCCATCATTTGCTCGGCGTAATCGAGCACTTTCAAGCCTTCGGGCGTCAGGCTCACGCCGCGTGAATCACGCAGGAACAACTTCACTCCCAGCTCGCTTTCCAGCACGGCGATGCGACTGGAAATCGACGCCTGGGTGGTGAACAACTTGTCGGCGGTCAGGCGAAAACTCTTGAGTCGGGCGACCCAGACAAAGGTCTCGAGGAACTTCAGGTTCATGGGATAAAGATTTCTTATGCCTAAGGCAGGTTTTTATTAGTTGGACGCAGCACGGCAGGGCGCACAAAAATCTGGCCATCCGGTTCCCACGATAGGCGTCGTCGGGGCTCAGAACAATACCAATAAAATCAGCGCGGAGATTTGCCATGAGTGCGTCCGACACCCCCGCCATTGCGAAAGCCACGGCTCGCCCGGGACCTTTCGACTGGTATCGCAATATCAATCAGCAGGAACGCCGCACCTTCTGGAGCTGCAAGATCGGCTATGGCCTGGATGGCATGGACACCCAGATGCTCAGCTTCGTGGTGCCGACCCTGATTGCCATGTGGGGCATCACAACTGGCCAGGCCGGGTTGATTCACACCAGCACGTTGATTGCGTCCGCCATCGGTGGTTGGGTCGCGGGGATTCTCTCCGATCGGATCGGCCGGGTGCGAACGTTGCAACTGACCGTCCTGTGGTTTGCCTTCTTCACCTTCCTTTGCGGGTTCGCGCAGAACTACGAACAACTGCTGATTGCCCGTACGTTGATGGGCTTCGGTTTCGGTGGCGAATGGACCGCGGGCGCGGTGCTGATCGGCGAGGTGATTCGCGCCAAGGACCGTGGCAAGGCCGTGGGCATGGTGCAATCGGGCTGGGCGCTGGGCTGGGGCCTGACCGCGATCCTGTACGCGCTGCTGTTCTCTGTATTGCCGCCGGAAGACGCCTGGCGCGCGCTGTTCATCCTCGGCATCGTGCCGGCGATTTTCGTGATTTTCGTCCGTCGCCTGGTGAAAGATCCGGAAATCTACCGCGAAGCCAAAGCCAGGCAGGAGCCAAGCAATCCGTCGAAGTTCTACGAGATCTTCGCTCCGGGCATACTGTTCACCACGATTCGCGCTTCGTTACTGACCACCGGCGCGCTGGGCGGTTATTACGCAATCACGTCCTGGCTGCCAACCTTCCTGAAAAACGAGCGCGGTCTGAGCGTGCTCAATACCAGCGGGTATCTGGCGATGGTGATCGTCGGGTCCTACGTCGGTTATGTCATCAGCGCGTACCTGACCGACATCCTCGGCCGCAAAAAGAACTTCATCCTGTTCGCTGTCGGCTCGTTCACCATCGTTTTGCTTTACACCCAATTGCCGGTCAGCAACGGCGTGATGCTGTGGCTGGGCTTTCCGCTGGGGTTCTTCGCCTCGGGGATTTTCAGTGGCATGGGCGCGTTCCTGACCGAATTGTTCCCTACGCGCATTCGCGGTTCCGGCCAGGGCTTTTGCTACAACATCGGTCGGGCGCTGGCGGCGTTGTTCCCGCTGCTGATCGGTCTGCTCAGCCAGACCGTGCCGCTGAGCGTGGGCATCGGCGCCTTTGCGGCAGTGTCCTATGGCGTGGTGATCCTTGCAGCCTTGAGCCTGCCGGAAACCCGTGGCAAGCAACTCGACGCTCAGTAACTGATAATCTGCGGACGTGTCATACGGATATGTCCCGCAGCCAAAAAGAACAAAGCCTACAGGAGTGTTCACCGTGAGCCGCCTGCTATTGAACTGCGACATCGGCGAGAGCTTCGGTAACTGGACCATGGGTCTGGACGCCGAGGTCATGCCTTTCATCGATTGCGCCAACATCGCCTGCGGCTTTCACGCCGGTGATCCGAGCATCATGCGCAAGACTGTCAGCCTCGCGCTCAGCCATGGCGTGCAGATCGGCGCCCATCCGGCCTATCAGGACCTGGTGGGGTTCGGCCGGCGCTCCATGGCCTACGCCACCCAGGAACTGCAGGATATTGTGCATTACCAGATCGGTGCGCTTGATGGTATCTGCCGGGCGCAGGGCGGACGCGTCAGTTACGTCAAACCCCACGGTGCGATGTACAACGACATGATGGCCAATCCGGCGCAATTGCGTGCGGTGCTGCAAGCTGTGGCGTCCTATGACCGCGACCTGCCGTTGATGTTGATGGCCACCAGGGACAATAGCGCCGCGCAGCAACTGGGTGATGAATATGGCGTGACCCTGTGGTTCGAAGCCTTCGCTGACCGTGCCTACGACAGCGCCGGCATGCTGGTTTCGCGACAACTGCCGGGGGCGGTGCATCACGATCCGGAAAAAATCATCGGGCAGGCGCTGACCATTGCCCGTGGCGAACACCTCACCGCCAGCGACGGCAGCGCCTTGCACCTGCAGGCCAACACCCTCTGCGTGCACGGCGACAACGCCAGTTCGGTGGCCGCGGTGCAACGGATCCGCCAAGCCCTGAACCAGCAGAGCACGTCATGAAACTGCGGGTGGAAGTGGTCGCGCTGGATTGCCTGATGGTGCGTCTGTTCGATGAGATCGCAGAAGCCAACATGCCGTGGATGCTCGCCGCCAGCGAAAGTCTGCGGGCAGCGTTTGCCGGGCATCTGATCGATCTTGTGCCGTCCTATACAACGTTGATGGTGCATTACGACCTGACAGCATTGAGCCCGGCCCAGGCCCGTGAATTGATCGCCGAAGCGTTGATCGATCTGTCGCCCAACGCGCGCACTCGTGGCACCTGTCACGTGTTGCCGGTGTGGTACGACCTGAGTGTCGGCCCCGAGCTGAGGCTGTTGTCGCAACGCAGCGGCTTGGCAGTGGAGGAGGTGATCCGGCGTCACAGCGAGCGTGAGTATCAGGTGTTCGCCTTGGGCTTTGCCCCCGGCTTCGCTTTCATGGGGCTGGTGGAAGAGGTGCTGGCCGCACCGCGCCTGAACACCCCGCGCAAGAAAGTCGCCGCCGGCAGTGTCGGCATTGCCGAGCGACAAACGGCAGCCTATCCGGTGGTGTCGCCGGGTGGTTGGAATCTGATCGGCCGCACGCCCGCCCGATTGTTCGACCGCAACCGTGACGGCTACAGCCTGATGCAACCGGGAGATACGGTGCGCTTTGAAGCTGTCGGTCATGCCGAATTCATCAATCTGGGCGGGGACGATACGCCTCTGGAGGCCCAGGCATGAGCCAGTTGACGATTGAGGCGAGTACGCCGTTGTGTCTGTTGCAGGACGCCGGCCGTTTCGGTGTGAGGCATCTGGGCGTGACCCAGGGTGGCGCCGCCGATTGGCGTTCGATGTCCTGGGCCAATTGGTTGCTGGGTAACGCGCTGGATGCCGCGGTGATTGAAATCACCCTTGGCGGGTTCACTGTTGTGGCCGAAGAAGATTGTGTATTGGCGTTGGCCGGAGCGGACCTCGGTGCACGCATCAATGGTGAGGCGTTGGCCCCTTGGCGCAGTTTCCGGCTGAACAAAGGTCAGCGTTTGCAATTCGCTCAGCCATTGCTCGGTGCGCGGGCCTATCTGGCCGCACCGGGCGGGTTCGATGCGCCGAAGGTGTTGGGCAGCAGCGCGACAGTGGTCCGTGAGGCGCTCGGCGGGCTGGACGGCATGGGCCACGCGCTGACCAAAGGCGCGAGTTTGAGCTATTCGGGCAATTCAGTGATGTTGTTGCGGGAATTGACCGCAGGCCAGCGGCCGGACCTGAGTCTCGAGGCTCCTTTGGACCTGGTCATCGGCGCGCAGATCGGCCAATTCAGCGGACAAAGCCTGTTCGATGCGTTCAACAACGCATGGAGCCTCGACAGCCGCGCCGACCGCATGGGCATTCGCCTGTTGGGCACGGCGTTGCAGTACCAGGGCAAACCGATGATCTCCGAAGGCATTCCGCTGGGGGCGGTCCAGGTACCGCCGGACGGGCAGCCGATTGTATTGCTCAATGACCGGCAGACCATTGGTGGGTATCCGCGATTGGGGGCGTTGACGCCGTTGGCGCTGGCACGATTGGCGCAGTGTCTGCCGGGGGGGCAGGTGCGGTTGAAGCCGGTGGTGCAGGAGGTGGCGCATCGGGAACAGGTCGAGTATTTACAGCGGTTTTTGAGCCGCTAAAAGCATCGCGGGCAAGCCCGCTCCCACAGGGTTGAACGTTGTTCACAAAATTTATGAACAACACAAATCATTGTGGGAGCGGGCTTGCCCGCGATGGCGTCAGACCAGGCAACACAAATCACTTGGAAAGAAACCGCATTCCTTCCTCCAACCCGCGCAAGGTCAGCGGATACATCTGGTCATCGATCAAGTCCCGCACAATATTGGTCGATGAGGTATAGCCCCAGGTGTCCTTCGGGTACGGGTTGATCCAGATGAGTTTCTTGTACTTTTCCTTGAACCGCTGCATCCACACATAACCGGCTTCTTCGTTCCAGTGCTCGACACTGCCACCGGCCTGGGTGATTTCATACGGCGCCATGGCGGCGTCGCCGATGAAGATCACTTTGTAGTCGGCGCCGTACTTGTGCAGCAGGTCCATGGTCGAGGTGCGCTCGGACGTGCGGCGCATGTTGTTCTTCCACACCGATTCATAAATGAAGTTGTGGAAGTAGAAGTACTCCAGATGCTTGAACTCGGTCTTGCAGGCCGAGAACAGCTCTTCGCAGATCTTCACGTGCGCATCCATCGAACCGCCGATATCGAACAGCAGCAGCAACTTGACGGTGTTGCGCCGCTCCGGTCGCATCTGGATGTTCAGCAACCCCGCGTCCTTGGCGGTGTGGTCGATGGTGCCATCGATGTCCAGCTCTTCTGCCGCGCCCTGGCGAGCGAACTTGCGCAACCTTCGCAGGGCGACCTTGATGTTGCGGGTGCCCAACTCGACCGAATCGTCCAGGTTCTTGTATTCACGCTGGTCCCAGACCTTGGCCGCCTTGCCCTGGCGCTTGCCGGCGTCGCCGACCCGAATGCCTTCCGGGTTGAAACCACCGGAACCGAACGGGCTGGTGCCACCGGTGCCGATCCATTTGTTGCCACCGGCATGGCGTTCCTTCTGTTCTTCCAGGCGTTTCTTGAACTCTTCGATCAGCTTGTCCAGGCCACCGAGGGACTGGATCGCGGCGCGCTCTTCATCGGTCAGCGAGCGCTCGAACTCCTTGCGCAGCCAGTCTTCCGGAATCAAGGCCTGCAGGTGGTCGTCGAGCTTTTCCAGGCCATTGAAGTAAGCACCGAAGGCCCGGTCGAACTTGTCGAAATGCTTTTCGTCCTTCACCAGGATCGCCCGGGACAAGTAGTAGAACTCGTCCATGTCGGCGAAGGTCACGCGCTGTTTCAGCGCGTTGATCAAGTCAAGCAGCTCGCGTACCGAGACCGGCACCTTGGCTGCGCGCATTTCATTGAAGAGATTGAGCAACATGGGTTGACGCCTGTTCAGTAGTGCTTAGCGGCTGCCGCGACGACTCATGAACGCCAGACGTTCAAGCAATTGCACGTCTTGTTCGTTCTTTACCAAGGCACCGGCCAGCGGCGGGATAGCCTTGGTCGGATCGCGTTCGCGAAGCACCGCTTCGCCGATGTTGTCGGCCATCAGCAGCTTCAACCAGTCCACCAGTTCGGAGGTCGATGGCTTCTTCTTCAGCCCCGGCACCTTGCGCACATCGAAGAACACATCCAGCGCTTCGCTGACCAGGTCTTTCTTGATGTCCGGGTAGTGCACGTCGACGATTTTCTGCAGGGTGCTGCGGTCCGGGAAGGCGATGTAGTGGAAGAAGCAGCGACGCAGGAAAGCGTCCGGCAGCTCTTTTTCGTTGTTGGAGGTAATGATGATGATCGGACGCTTTTTCGCCTTGATGGTCTCGTCGATCTCGTAAACGTAGAACTCCATCTTGTCGAGTTCTTGCAGCAGATCGTTAGGGAATTCGATGTCGGCCTTGTCAATTTCATCGATCAGCAGGATCACCCGTTCGTCGGACTCGAAGGCTTCCCAGAGCTTGCCTTTTTTCAGGTAATTACGGACGTCGTGGACCTTTTCGTTGCCCAGTTGCGAGTCGCGCAGACGGCTCACCGCGTCGTACTCGTAAAGGCCTTGATGAGCCTTGGTGGTGGATTTGATGTGCCAGGTGATCAGCTTGGCGCCAAAGGATTCGGCCAGTTGTTCGGCGAGCATGGTCTTGCCGGTGCCCGGTTCGCCCTTGACCAGCAATGGCCGCTCCAGGGTGATGGCGGCGTTGACCGCCAGCTTCAGGTCATCGGTGGCGACGTAGGCCTGGGTGCCTTCGAACTTCATCTGCTAATCCTCGAACGGTAACGCCGACCTGAAGAGGCAGGGCGGGGCGCAATAAAATAGTCAGCCCCGACTATAACGCGCTGCCCGGTCGACTGTGAACGCAGACGGCTTATTCAGTCTCTGAATGGGGCGTCACATCTTGACTCAGTCTCGGCGGCTGGCCAGTATTGAGCTATCGCCACAATGGCGATAGCTTGCGATGCATGTCTACCAGATATCGGTTTCGAGATACCTATCGCATTCAGTTGCGCGAAAAGGATCATCCGCCACCTCACGTCCACCTGGTCGGTGGCGGGCTGGATGTGATGTTGAGCCTGGAAACCATCGAAGTGATGGCGGGCAAGGCACCGCCGCTGATTATCAAGGAGGCGCAGCAATGGGTCAGGGCTCATCAGGCGCAATTGCTGGAGGATTGGAAACAATGTTACCCATGAAACGACCACGATTGTCGGCGGTTCAGGCTTTGCCGGATTACCGGATGGCCCTGACCTTCATTGACGGTCAGCAATTGATTCTGGATTTGAGCCAAGACCTGCAAGCCTTTGCGGGGCTACAACCGCTGTTGGGAAGTGCTTTTGAACAGGTCGTGCTGGGGGATGACGGCTGGTTCGTCGAATGGCCCGAGCAGGACATTCAGATTGGCGCCGATACCTTGTATCTGGATGCTCTCGCGCAAAATGCGTCGGATGAAAATACCCGCATTTTTATCGACTGGCGTGCACGCACCGGCTTGTCACTCAATCAGGCCGCCGAGGCACTGGGAGTTAGCAGCCGCAGTATCAGCCGCTACAGCAGCGGTCGCGAGGCGGTGCCACGTTCTCTGGCTTTGGCGTGTCTGGGCTGGGATTATTTGCAACTGCAATCGAAAAGCCCCAGGGCAGCCGAGGAAAACGGCCGCTACATCGTCACGCGTAAGCGTTAATCGCTATCCGGCTTCGATCGCTCGTAGCGCGCATTGAATGCCTGGATGAAACCATTGCGCAAAATCTGCAAAAACGCTTCGAAAGCGCTGATATCTTGCTGGTGCACGCTGCCGCTGAGTTCGACCCGGGTGGCGAACTGGTTTTTACCCTGATTCTTCAGCACGGTTTCGGTACCGCCCACCAGCGCTTCCCAGACTGATCGGAACAGGCCTTTTTTTTCGTTTTCCACGTCTTGTTGCCAGTTGAATACATCGACGTCGCGCAACAGCGGCTTTATGTAGCCCTTGAGCCGGCCTTTGTTCGCTTCGGCTTCGATCACCACATCGCCATGGCCGGCATTGAAGTCGAACTTGCCATAGGCAGAAGCAAAGTCATTCATGCGTTTGAGCTCGATTTTCCTGGCTCGCATGCGGAATTCAAACTCCTCGAAATTGCTCATTGGATCGAAGGTCGCAGTGGTTTCAAGCGGTGCGTGCCCCAGCAGCAACGCCTTGCCTTCGAACCGTGCGTCGCGTTTGCCTTCGGTGTCGACCACGTTGGTCAGGTTGAAAATGCTCGCGTCGACATTGGTGGCATTCATGTTCACCGGAGGTTTTGAATTGAAGTTACGGAAACTGATTTTGCCGTCCCGGATCCGCACTTCGTTCAAGGTGATGGGCAACAGTTTGCCCAGCTGCGCCCGCCAGTCGGTGCCCTGGCCGGTCTGAGAGTTCTTCTTGTTGGCGCCACCGTCGACGAAGTTCACTTCGGGTTTGATGAACTGGACTTCGGCGACGACCGCATGGTCGTGCCAGAGCGAGTGCCAGCTGACAGAGAGGTCGATCAACGGCGCATTGACGAAGGGTACCGGTACCTTGCCATCGACCTTGACGATTTTCAGCCCGTTGATTTTGTAGGCGCCACGCCACAAGGCCAGGTCCACGTCGGTAATCTGGCCGCGATAATCACCCATGTCTGCCAACCGGTCGTTCAAGTAGTCACGCACCAGGTAGGGCAGTGCGAAATGCAGGACAATCAGCAGCACAACAAGGCCGGCGAGGGTCCATAGCGGCCAGCTGTATCGACGTTTCATAGTGGCAAATCTCTGGCGATCTAAAGCCATTGACTGCACTGGCGTCTGGACGTTCGACCCGACTGGACGCCTACCGGCAAGAGGCTTACCTTGATGCCCTATTTCAATGCTGTCGTAAGGACCCAGCCATGAGCCGTATTTTTGCTGACAACGCCCATTCCATCGGCAATACGCCGCTGGTTCAAATCAACCGTATTGCCCCTCGCGGTGTGACCATCCTGGCCAAGATCGAAGGGCGAAATCCCGGTTACTCGGTCAAATGCCGGATTGGCGCCAACATGATCTGGGATGCCGAAGGCACCGGCAAACTCAAGCCGGGCATGACCATTGTCGAACCGACTTCCGGTAACACCGGTATTGGCCTGGCATTTGTCGCCGCCGCGCGGGGCTACAAACTGATGCTGACCATGCCGGCATCCATGAGCATCGAACGCCGCAAGGTGCTCAAGGCACTGGGGGCCGAACTGGTACTGACCGAGCCGGCCAAAGGCATGAAGGGTGCCATTGAAAAGGCCGGGGAAATCGTCGCGAGCGATCCGTCCACGTATTTCATGCCGGCACAATTCGATAACCCGGCAAACCCGGCCATCCATGAAAAAACCACCGGTCCGGAAATCTGGAATGACACGGATGGCGCGGTGGATGTTCTGGTGGCAGGTGTAGGAACCGGTGGAACCATTACCGGTGTGTCGCGGTATATCAAGAATACCCAGGGCAAACCGATTCTCTCGGTGGCGGTCGAACCGGTCGTTTCGCCGGTGATCACTCAGTTGATGGCCGGTCAGGAAATCAAGCCGAGCCCGCACAAGATCCAGGGAATTGGTGCCGGTTTCGTGCCGAAGAACCTCGACTTGTCGATGGTTGATCGCGTCGAGCTGGTCAGCGACGAAGAGTCCAAGGCCATGGCCCTGCGTCTGATGCAGGAGGAAGGCATTCTGTGCGGTATCTCCTGCGGTGCGGCGATGGCGGTAGCGGTGAGGTTGGCCGAAACCCCGGAAATGCAGGGCAAAACCATCGTGGTGATCCTGCCGGACTCTGGGGAGCGCTACTTGTCGAGCATGTTGTTCAGCGATCTGTTTACCGACCAGGAGAACCAGCAGTAAACCGCTTTCGTTCGGGTGAGGATGGAGAAGGGGCATAGGCCTTCTCCATCGAGGCTGATGGTCGTCAGCCAGCGTTCAGGCCCTGCGTGTTAACAAGTGCTTTGTTGCGTAATCGTTAACACTGAATGTCGGGGCCGGCGGGTTTTTCCCTTGGTTGGTCATGTTTATCATGCCAGCAGCAACGTCGGGTAAATGGCGTTGTGTAACGTGTCTGTCACCAAGGAGCTGTTGATGACCTTTTCCTTTGCCGCGAAGGCGTCGTTGTTGCTGCTGTTTCTGGGCAGTACCCTCTATGTGCATTTACGTGGCAAGGCGCGTTTGCCGGTCCTGCGCCAGTTCGTCAACCACTCGGCCCTCTTTGCCCCTTATAACGCCCTGATGTATCTGTTTTCCAGCGTGCCTTCGAAACCTTATCTGGACCGCAGCCGGTTTCCCGAGCTGGATTGTCTCAAGGACAACTGGGAAGTCATTCGCGACGAAGCGATGGACCTGTTCGACGAGGGTTACATCCGCGCTGCGGAGAAAAACAACGACGCCGGATTTGGATCGTTCTTCAAGAAAGGCTGGAAGCGTTTCTATCTCAAGTGGTACGACAAACCATTACCTTCGGCAGAGCTGCTATGTCCGAAAACAGTGGAACTGGTCAGCAGCATTCCCAACGTCAAGGGCGCGATGTTTGCGCTTCTGCCAGGCGGCAGTCACCTCAACCCGCACCGTGATCCATTCGCCGGTTCCCTGCGTTATCACCTGGGCCTGTCCACCCCGAACTCCGATGACTGCCGCATCTTCGTCGACGGTCAGGAGTACGCCTGGCGCGACGGTGAGGACGTGATGTTCGACGAGACTTATGTGCATTGGGTGAAGAACGAGACCGACAAGACTCGCGTCATCCTGTTCTGCGATATCGAGCGACCGTTAAGCAACCGATTGATGACCCGCATCAACCGTTCGATCAGTGCTTTTCTGGGCCGCGCCACCGCACCGCAGAACCTCGATGACGAACGGGTAGGCGGTATCAATCAGGCGTATGCCTGGAGCAAGCGCTTCAGCGACACATTCAGCGGGGCAGTCAAACAGTGGAAACGCGGTAATCCCAAGGCCTACCGAGCCCTGCGCCCGGTGTTGGCGGTGGTGGTGCTGATGGTGTTGGGGTACTGGTTGTTCGGGTGATTGCCTGCAATAAAAAACCGCTCTCTCTGAGCGGTTTTTTTATTGCGAAAACCTGAATGACTCGCCAGCGAGGACGCCGTCCGGTTCGTCTTCGATACCTGCAACGACGAGCTGCAGCAGTTGGCGCTGGCTGGCTGTCAGTGCAACAGCTGCGAGCCGGTTCTTTGCTGACGATGAGCTTTTCAGCGTGGGGGATTTTTTTGCTACTTTACGCATGCACCCTCCAGTATTGGTCGTTTCTTGAGCAGATTTCACAATACAAGGCTCTCCAATGATTTGACAAGTCGCCCTTCGCCATCGAACTCAAAACCGAGCCGCTGATAGGTCGATACTGCACCTGCCAACGGTTCCTGAACCTCGATAATCCTGCTGCCGATTATCAGGGCATATTGTTCGATAACAGTCAGGGACAGAGCGGCAATACGTTTTTTCAACGGGTGCAACACGCCTGGGCGTCCCTCCAGTCGCACGATCCGGATTCGATGTCTGCTTTTGTTCGGGTTTGCGATACACATCCCGCACAGTTCTTCCCCGAACCAGATGGCAATATCCAAAGCCAACGGCTCTCGGGCCTTCCATCCAATGACTTCATTCCACGAAAAGTGCGGATCTTCCCATTGCTCAAAAGCTTTCAGCGCTGATGTGTCAATTGGCTCAAAACGCACTTTTGACAAGTCGCGAGCGGAAGGGCTGAGCCGTTCCAGTTCGAGTGGCAGTTGGGCAATGCTGGCGCCAACGAGCTTTCTGGCCTGCGACTTGTACAGCTGATACCGAAGATGAGTCCTTTCCCTTGGCATGTGCTCTCTTGCATTCCATTCCCCGTCGTTGGGCGTTACAGCTCCCAATCCTAGGTAGTACCTTCCCACCTGTCGTTACTGGCCTTTTGACCAAGTCATTGCAAACCGTGTCCTTCAATGATTTCACACGAGCAGGCTCAACCCCATTTGCTCTGCCCGTCATTTGCTCAACGCATGCTCGGCCCTTACCGAATTCATGAACGCCTGCATCGCCGATGACTGGATGCGATGACGTCGTGTGATCAATCCATACGGTGGCAAGCGTGCTTCGAATTTGATCGGCAACACAGCCAGCAGGTCGCGGCCGGGATAATCCTCGACCACCGACAGTGGTGTGACGCCGAGCATGTCGGTTTGTTGAATCAACGACAGCAAGGTCATGATCGAGGTGGTTTCGACGATGCTGCTCGGGATATCGACCCGGGCATTGTGGAACACCTGATTGATGATCGCGCGCATCGGGCTCGGGTGCTGTTGCAAGACCCAGGTCATGTTCTGCAACTCGGCCCAGCTCAGTTGCGTCTCCTTCGCCAATGGGTTTTGCGCACCGGCGATCACGCACAGGGCTTCTTCGCCAAGGCTGTCGAACAACAGTTCTTCGGCACGTGCGCCGACCGGGATCCGCCCCAATACGACGTCCAGTTGATCCTGCAACAGCGCCTGCACCAGCACGTCGCTGGTGTCGACCTGAATGCTCATCGACAAGCGTGGATGGCTTTGTTTCAAGGTCGCGATGGTGCGTGTCAGCAATCCCGAAGCCAGTGCCGGGATCGCGCCGACTGCCACCCGGCCCAGATTGCCGGATTCAAGTGCGACCAGTTCTTCGCGCATGCCGCTGAGTTCGGCGAAGACCATGCGCGCGTAGTAAATGACGGTTTCCCCGAACGGGGTGGAGCGCATGCCGCGGGGCAGGCGTTCGAACAACTCGACACCGAGCAAGTCCTCGGCTTCGTGGAGCATTTTGGTGGCAGCGGGTTGGGTCATGCCGATGTGATCGGCGGCGCGGCGCAGCGAACCGAATTCCTGTAACGCCAGCATCAGGCGCAGTTGGCGCAGACGCAGTCGACTATGGATGACATTGGCAACAGGAATTCGGGTCATGGGCTGCGCTCGCAGAAAAGTCTGCGGCAAGCCTGACAACAAATGTCAGGCGTTGCCAGCTTTGCTGTGTCACAGCACCGATTTTGCCTTGGCGACGTGGGATTTGCGCAAGCCCAACAGCGTGCCCAGCGCCTTGGATATCAACGGCCAGAACAGCATCAGCAGCGCTGCAGTGGTCAGGCTGCCGACCAATGGGTTGGACCAGAAAATCCCCAGTTGCCCGTCAGAGAACAGCATCGACTGACGGAATGCATCTTCGGCCTTGTCTCCCAAAACCGCCGCCAGCACCAGCGGCGCAATAGGGTAGCCGAGTTTCTTGAACAGGTAACCCAGCGCACCGAAGCCCAGCATCAGTACGACGTCGAAGAACGAGTTGTGCACCGAGTACGCGCCGATGGCACAGACCATGATGATGATCGGCGCGATGATCGAAAACGGAATGCGCAGGATCGAGGCGAACAGCGGCACAGTGGCCAACACCACGATCAGGCTGACCACGTTGCCCAGGTACATGCTGGCGATCAGGCCCCAGACGAAGTCATGTTGTTCGACAAACAGCGTCGGCCCGGGGTGCAGGCCCCAGATCATCAAGCCGCCGAGCATTACCGCCGCCGTGGCCGAACCTGGAATCCCCAGGGTCAGCATCGGCAGCAGCGCGCTGGTGCCGGCGGCGTGGTCGGCGGTTTCCGGGGCGATCACGCCTTCGACTTCGCCTTTGCCGAAGTTCTCGCGGTTCTTCGAAAAGCGCCGTGCCAGGCTGTAGCTCATGAACGATGCCGCCGTCGGGCCGCCGGGGGTGATGCCCATCCAGCAACCGACCAGGGTGCTGCGCACAATAGTCCACCAGTAGCGTGGCAATTTCGCCCAGGTGCGCAAGATCACCATCGGCGTAATACGTGCGTGTTCACCGCGGAACACCAAACCTTCCTCTACGGTGCAGAGGATTTCGCCGATGCCGAACAGGCCGATCACCGCCACCTCAAAACTGATCCCGGTCATCAGGATCGGCTGGTCGAACGTCAGGCGCAGGTTGCCCGAAACGGTGTCCATGCCCACGGCCGCCATGGCGAAACCGATCATCATCGCCACCACCGTTTTCAGTGGCGGGTTCTTGCTCATGCCAATGAAAGTGCAGAACGCCAGCAGGTACACCGCGAAGAACTCCGGTGAGCTGAAGGACATGGCGAACGCGGCGATTTTCGTCGACAGGAACGTCAGCAGCAACACGCCGCACAAGGCACCGATCAGGGCCGAACTGAACGCGGCGGTCAACGCTTCGGCAGCGCGGCCTTCACGGGCCATCGGGTAGCCGTCGAAGGTGGTCGCCACCGATGAGGGTTCACCGGGGATGTTGAACAGGATCGAGGTGATCGAGCCGCCAAACAGCGCGCCCCAATACATGCACGACAGCAGAATGATCGCCGACACGGGCGACATGGTGAAGGTCAATGGCAGCAACAGTGCCACGCCGTTGGGGGCGCCAAGACCGGGCAACACACCGACCAGGATGCCCAGCAAAACGCCGACCACCATCAGGCCAATGTGGCCCGGGGTCAGGATCAGGTTCATGCCTTGCAACAGGGAATCGAATTCGCTCATTTGAAGTTTCTCCCGGCCAGGGCAATCCAGTCGCCCATCGGACCGGCATCCAGCGGGACCTTGAACCACAGCGCGAAAATCAGATAGCTGGCAAGTACCGCGCCGAGGGACACGCTGGCGATCATCCATTTGCCGTACGGTTTTGCACGGACTTTGTCACGCCACATGAACCAGGCAATGAACGCCGCCGATGCCAGGTAGATACCGGTGAACGGCATGGCAGCCACGAACAGCGCAATCGGTACAAACACCGACATCACTTGCTTGAAGGCATCGCGATTGACGAAGGCCACGCTCAAGGCGTGCCAGCGCACCAGCGTCAACACGCCATTGGCGACGCTGGCGGCGCTCAGCAGCAGGCCGATGTAGAAAGGGAAATAACCCGGCTCGGGGCCGGCATCACCCCAACCGATGCCTTGTTCGACACTGCCGAACATCACCACGGCGCCGATCAGGGTGGTGAACAGCGTCAGGCCGAGTTCGACCCAACGGGTGCCGACCAGCGCCGGTGAATCCGAAGAATGGGACATCAAACACCTCCAGCAGGTGACGGCCGCCCTTGAGCGAGCGGCCCTGGCAACTTCAGTTTTTCAGCCAGCCGGCTTCCTTGAACACCGGAGTGACGCGGGCGGTGTCTTTTTCGATGTAGGCGGTCAACGGTTCGCCTTCGAGGAACGTCGGCACCAGCGCGTTCTGTTTGACGTAAGCCTTGAACTCATCAGTCTGGGTGACTTTGCGCATCAGCTCGACATAGAACGCCCGTTGTTCAGCGCTGACATCGCCGGGCATGAACACGGTGCGTGGGAAGCGATACTGGTCGATACCCAGGCCTTGCTCATGACAGGTCGGTACGTCGGCCCAGGATTTGTCGCCGGCGACTTTTTCGGTATAGCCCATGCGCTCCTTACTGAAGACGCAGAGTGGTTCTACCTGATCGCCACGCCACTGGCTGATGCTTTCGCTGGGGTTGTTGACGTTGGCGGCGATGTGTTTGCCAGCCAGTTGGGTGGCGGCTTCACTGCCGCTCTTGAACGGGATGTACACCAGTTTGCTGTTGTTGGTCTGATTGAGCAGCAGGGTCAGGGTCTGGTCGACGTCCTTGGACTGGCTGCCACCCATGCGCAGTTTCGATGGATCAGCCTTGGCCGCTTCGTAGAAACCTTTCGCGTCTTTCCACGGCGCGCCTTTGTAGCTCCAGAGAATGAAGTCATCTTCGGCCACGGCGGCAATCGGGGTCAGTTCCTGCCATTGATAGCCGAGCTTGGACACCAGCGGCAGCAGGTAAATGTTGTTGGTACCGATCACCAGTTTCTCGGCATCGCCTTTGTTCATCTTCATGTCGAGGAACGCTTCGGCACCGTTGCCGCCGCCCTTGTTGAGAACGATGGTGTTGACGTCGAGCAGCTTGTGGGTGGTGATGATCGACTGTATCAGGCGACCGAGTTGGTCGGTGCCGCCACCGGGGCCACCGGCAACGACGATTTCGACGTTCTTGTCCGGTTGCCAGGCGGCCTGAGCAAGAGCAGGAAGCGCGCCAGCGGCGACCAGGGTGCAGCCAAGAAACAGACGGGATGTGCGACGGACGAATGCATTTCGCATGATGGAAGAGCCTCGTTTTTGTATTTGTTATAAGTGACTTGTCTGCGCAGTGAAGCCGCAAGCCTGGTCCTGAGTGTGGGAAGGTGTTGTCGCCGCGTCTAGTCAAAACAATACATACACCGATAGCCTGGGGTTATAGCTTGTAAAACGAGGCTGAAGTTATTGCAGGGGTGAGCCTGCTCGCAATGGAATCGGCACATGACATAACCCGAGGCTATCGCCTTATTTCAAGTTTTGATTAGACGGTTATCACCAGGCCTTTGATAGTACTCAGCAATGCCGCATGTGGGAGGCTAATGATGTCCCATACAAGAACAATAAAAGAGGTTCGTGCCATGGCTCGTCCCAGCGTGGCCTGAACCCTTGAGGAGTGAAGCATGAAAAAAACCACAATTGCCATGGTTCTCGGAGACCCAGCGGGCATTGGCCCGGAGTTGATTGCACGTCTGCTGGCCGAACCGGAAGTACGCAACAAGGCCAACGTGATCCTGATCGCCGACGAAGCGGAAATGCGTCGCGGCATGCGCATCGCCGCCGTGGAATTCCCCTATCGCCGGGTAGAGTCACTTGAGCAGCTATCGTTCGTTGATGAGACGCCACTTTTTTACGACTTTCGCGGCGACGCGATCGGCGAATTTCCGCGCAGCGAAGCCAGTGTGATTGGCGGTCGCTACAGCCTCGACACGCTGGAACAGGCCCTGCGCCTGACCGAAGCGGGGACTACCGATGCGATCCTGTTCGGCCCCCTGAACAAGACCTCACTGCACATGGCCGGTATGGCGCACAACGACGAATTGCACTGGTTTGCCGAGTTGCTGGATTTCCACGGACCGTTTTGCGAATTCAACGTGCTCGACAATCTGTGGACTTCACGGGTGACGTCCCACGTGGCCCTGGCCGAGGTCTCGGGCCTGCTCAGCCAGGAGCGGGTGGTGGAAGCGATTCAATTGATCGATACCGCGCTCAAGCGCAACGGCCTGGAGAAACCGCGCATCGGCGTTTGCGGCCTGAACCCGCACAACGGCGACAACGGCTCGTTCGGCCGCGAAGAACTGGACATCATCGGCCCGGCGGTGCGCTCGGCGCAGGCACTGGGCATTGCAGCGGAAGGGCCGTATCCCGGGGACACGATTTTCTTGAAGGTACAGGGCGATGCCAGTGCCTTCGACGCGGTTGTCACCATGTACCACGACCAGGGCCAGATCGCGATCAAGTTGATGGGCTTCTCCCGTGGCGTGACGGTGCAGGGCGGCTTGCCAATCCCGATCACCACTCCGGCCCATGGCACTGCGTTTGATATTGCAGGGCAGGGCAAGGCCAATGTCGGCGCCACGCGCCAGGCGTTCGAGATTGCTTGCCGGATGGGCGCCAACAGCTACTGATCCACTTTTTCCAACAACCTGAACTCCCTGTGGGAGCGGGCTCGCCCGCGATAGCGGTCTGTCAGTTACAGCTCATGTGACTGACCAGACGCCATCGCGGGCAAGCCCGCTCCCATAGTTTTTTGCGTGCCGGTTCGATAACCCTTCCTCGCTACAAAATCCTTTATGTGATCACCCCTGGTTATCGCCGGATACGCATAAGTGATTATCCGCAGTCCCCGCACGCTGGCTAAAGTCGCCCCATCGAATGCCGGAGCCCTCCCAGAAAAGGCGCTGTGCACACGACTGACAATGACAAGAAGCCGACAGCCCAAGGAACTGTATTCATGAAAATCAAAGCGATCCGTACCCGCGTATTCGAGTGGAAAGGCAAAGTCGTTCCACCGCAAGCGCACTTCTGCACCAACGCCAGCGACATCCTGTTCGAGCGCGGCGACGCCATGGGCTCGTTCCGTTTCCACGGCTGGCTGGTGGTGGAAGTCGAGACCGACACCGGTCTTGTCGGCATCGGTAACTGCGCCCTGGCACCCCGTGTGGCCAAGGAAATCATCGACACCTACCTGGCCCCGATCGCCATCGGCGAAGACCCGTTCGACAACGAATACATCTGGCAGAAAATGTACCGCCAGAGCCACGCCTGGGGGCGCAAAGGTATCGGCATGGCGGCGATCTCGGCGATCGACATCGCCATCTGGGACATCATGGGCAAAGCCGTCAACAAACCGGTGTTCAAGTTGCTTGGCGGGCGCACCAAGGAAAAGATCTGGACCTACGCCTCCAAGCTCTACGCCAACGACAACCTCGACCTGTTCCTCGAAGAAGCCCAAGGCTATCTGAATCAGGGTTTCACCGCGCTGAAGATGCGCTTCGGCTACGGTCCGAAAGACGGCCCGGCGGGCATGCGTCGCAACATCGAACAAGTGCGTGCCCTGCGCCAACTGGCCGGCCCTGACGTCGACATCATGCTCGAATGCTACATGGGCTGGACCCTGGAATACGCACGTCGCATGTTGCCGAAGCTGGCCGAATTCGAACCGCGCTGGCTGGAAGAGCCGGTGATCGCCGATGACATCGAAGGCTACATCGAACTGAAAAAAATGGGGATCATGCCGATCTCCGGCGGCGAGCACGAATTCACCTCCTACGGTTTCAAGGACTTGCTGGAACGCCGCGCCGTCGACGTGATCCAGTACGACACCAACCGCGTCGGCGGCATCACCGCTGCGCGCAAGATCAACGCCATGGCCGAAGCCTGGTCGGTGCCGGTGATCCCTCACGCCGGGCAGATGCACAACTATCACCTGACCATGTCTACCACCGCCTCGCCGATGGCCGAGTTCTTCCCGGTGTTCGACGTCGAAGTCGGCAACGAACTGTTCTACTACGTGTTCAAAGGCGAGCCGCAACCGGTCAACGGCTACATCCAGCTCGATGACCACAAGCCGGGCCTGGGCCTGGAAATCTCCGATGAATACCTGAGCGACTTCAACATCATCGAGTGACCTGCAGGCGCCGTCACTCAGCGGCGCCCACCCTGACTTTCTGGAGGGCCACCATGCGCCTGATTCAATTCGAAAACGCCGCCGGGGAACGCCAGGTCGGACTCGTCGACGGGGCACAAGTCCAAGTGCTTCAGGGCACCCGCAACACCCGTGAACTGGCACTTGCAGCGATCCGCGGCAAGCGCAGCCTGCAAGAAGAAGTCGCCTCGCGCGGTACAGCGCCGGGCCCGGATTACGCACAGCTGTTGCAACAAGGAAAAGTCCTGCCACCACTGGACCATGAAGACCCGGCGCATTGCCTGATCAGCGGCACCGGTCTGACGCATCTGGGCAGCGCCTCGGCGCGGGACAAAATGCACCAGCACGACGGTGCGGTCGAAGCCGGCATGACCGACACCATGCGCATCTTCAAGTGGGGCCTTGAGGGCGGCAAGCCCGCAGCGGGGCAGGTCGGTGCGCAACCGGAATGGTTCTACAAGGGCGACGGAAGTATTGTCGTGCGCCCCGGCGCGGACTTCCCGGTGCCGCCGTTCGCCGAAGATGCCGGCGAAGAGCCGGAGCTGACCGGCCTGTACGTGATTGGCGACGATGGCCTGCCGTATCGGGTCGGTTATGCATTGGGTAATGAGTTCTCCGACCACGTCATGGAACGGCGCAATTACCTGTACCTCGCCCACTCGAAGTTGCGCAGTTGCTCCTACGGTCCGGAATTGCGCGTTGGGGAGCTGCCCAAGCACCTGGTCGGCACCAGCCGCATCAAACGCAATGGCGAAACGATCTGGGAGAAGGAATTTCTCAGCGGCGAAGACAACATGTGCCACAGCCTGGCCAACCTCGAATTCCATCACTTCAAATACGCGCAGTTTTTGCGTCCCGGCGATGTTCATGTGCATTACTTCGGCACCGCTACCCTGTCATTCGCCGACGGTGTGAAGACCCAGCCCGGGGATCGTTTTCAGATCAGCCTCGATGAGTTCGGCGCGCCGCTGGTCAACGGTATCGGCGAAAGTGCCCAGCCGTTGGGCATCGGGCAGGTGCGCACCCTCTGACAAGGATCGGGAAAATCCGACGAACCTGCGGAAGCTGGCTTGCCAGCGATTGGCCCTCAAGCCCTGCACCGATTTTTCGGATGCCATCGCCGGCAAGCCGGCTCCCACAGGTCGCGTACCCGTTCCTGCAAATCGTTCAGGAAATCTCTTATGACCACGCTTCTCGGACACAACTACATCGGCGGCCGTCGCAGCGCCAACGGCACCTTGCAACTGCAAAGCCTCGATGCGACCACCGGCGAGCCCTTGCCCGGCCATTTCTTTCAAGCATCGGAAGCCGAAGTGGATGCCGCCGCCAAAGCCGCCGCGGCGGCGTACCCGATCTACCGCAACCTGAGCGCGGAAAAGCGCGCGAAGTTTCTCGATGCAATCGCCGATGAAATCGATGCATTGGGCGATGACTTCGTCGCCACCGTCTGCCGAGAAACCGCCTTGCCTGTCGGACGTATCCAGGGTGAGCGCGGGCGAACCAGCGGCCAGTTGCGCCTGTTTGCCAAGGTGTTGCGACGCGGTGATTTCTACGGCGCGCGCATCGACCGCGCGTTACCTGATCGCCAGCCCTTGCCACGCCCGGATCTGCGTCAGTACCGCATCGCCCTGGGACCGGTAGCGGTGTTCGGCGCGAGCAACTTTCCGCTGGCGTTTTCCACGGCTGGCGGTGACACCGCTTCGGCGCTCGCCGCCGGTTGCCCGGTGGTGTTCAAGGCTCACAGCGGGCACATGGCAACCGCCGAGTGGGTAGCGGACGCGATCATCCGTGCCGCCGAACGCACGGAAATGCCCGCGGGCGTGTTCAACATGATTTATGGCGGTGGCGTCGGCGAATGGCTGGTCAAGCATCCGGCGATCCAGGCGGTGGGCTTCACCGGTTCGCTCAAGGGTGGCAATGCCTTGAGCCATATGGCCGCCACCCGGCCGCAGCCGATCCCGGTGTTTGCCGAAATGTCGAGCATCAACCCGGTATTCCTGCTGCCCGAAGCATTGGCGGTGCGCGGCGAACAGATCGCCGCACAACTGGCCGCTTCAGTGACGCTGGGCTGTGGCCAGTTCTGCACCAATCCAGGATTGGTCATCGGCCTTCGCTCGCCGCAGTTCAGCCTGTTTCTGCAAACCTTCTGCGCGAGCATGAACCATCAACCGCCACAAACCATGCTCAACGTCGGTGCCCTGGCCAGTTACGGTCGAGGTCTTGGCGAATTGCACGAACATCCGGGCCTGACGCATGTGGCCGGCAAGCCGCAACAGGGCAATCAGGCGCAGCCGCAAGTGTTCAAGGCCGATGTCAGCCTGTTGCTCAAGGGCGATGAATTGTTGCAGGAGGAGGTGTTCGGGCCGACCACCATCGTCATCGAAGTTGAAGATCGCGCGCAGTTGGCGGCAGCGTTGCACGGCCTGCGCGGGCAATTGACGGCGACGTTGATCGGCGAGCCGGACGAGTTGTTGGAGTACCGTTGGCTGGCTGAAATGCTGCAAGAGAAAGTCGGGCGGATCCTGCTTAACGGTTATCCGACCGGGGTCGAAGTGTGTGAGGCGATGGTGCATGGCGGGCCGTATCCGGCGACTTCCGACTCGCGGGGCACGTCGGTGGGCACGCTGGCCATCGACCGCTTCCTGCGACCGGTGTGCTTCCAGAATTATCCGGATGCGTTGTTGCCCGAGGCGTTGCAGAACAGCAATCCGCTGGGGATTCGGCGGCTGGTGGATGGGGAGGTGAGTGCTTCGGCCTTGTAGTGTCTGAACTGACGCCATCGCTGGCAAGCCAGCTCCCACAGTGATGGGTGTCGTGCACATGATTTGTGCTTGGCACTGAACCCTGTGGGAGCTGGCTTGCCAGCGATGGCGTCATCAGCCGCACTACAAATCTACTTGGCCGCCACCACAGCGCCCTTCATCACTGTGGGCTTCAACACCAGCCACAACGCCACCGCAATCAACAAGCCGCCATAGACATGCGCCATGGACAGCGGCTCATCCAGGAACAACGCTCCCCACAACACGCCGAACAGCGGAATCAGGAAGGTCGTGGTCATCGACTTTACCGGGCCAACCGAACTCAGGAGGCGGAAGTAAATGATGTACGCAAACGCCGTGCATCCCAGGCCCAATCCCAGCAATGATAGCCAGACACTCCAACCGCCCCAGCTGGCGGGTGGTTGGCTGATCACGCTGTAGCCAAATAGCGGCAGCAGGAACAACGTCGCCCCCAGCATGCTGCCCAGCGCCGACAAACGGCTGTCCAGACCGCCGGCCTGATCCAGCCAACGGCGGGCCAGAAACCCGGCAAATCCGTAGCAAGTGGTTGCGAGCAGGCAGGCGACGGCTCCCATCAGCAGTTCCATATCGAACGCCACTGGACCGGCACGGGTCAGCACGCCCACGCCGAACAACCCGAGGAATACGCCGCCGAGCTTGGCGCCAGTGAGCCTTTCATGAAAAAACAGGCCGCCGATCAGCACGCCCATCAACGGTGTGGTGGCATTGAAAATCGACGAATAGCCGGCCGGAAGCACCTGCGCGGCCACCGAATAGAGCGTCGCCGGAATGCCGGAGTTGATCACCCCGAGCAGCATCACGGTTTTGAGTTTGCCTTTGAAATCCCAACTGATGCGCATCAGCCCGAGGATCACCAGCAGTCCGGCAGCGGCGATCGAGACGCGGAAAAAAGCGGTAGGAAGGCTGCCGATCACCGGCGCAATGATGCGCATGAACAGGAAGCTCGCACCCCAAATGGCCGCAAGCGACAGTAATCGGAACAAATCGACAGGGTTCACAGCACATTCCTTCCTTGTTGGGGACGAGAGTGTTGCCGAGCGCCTGATCGATGGCAACCGGAAAACGAGCAGAGAACTCTCAAGCGCCTCAATCCCATGGCGCCCGGAAAATTACGCTTCTCCTGCACCCGCTTCACTGGCTAAGCTCAGGGCTCACGAATTCCCGCAGAGGTCTCACCATGCCGCAGCAATGGCCAGCCGCCGACATCGCCCGCTTGATCCTCGATGGCTTTGACGATTACCGCGAGCATTTTCGCCAGATCACCGACGGCGCCCGGGCGCGCTTCGAACAGGCCAAGTGGCAGGAGGCGCAGGCGGCGTCGGCCGCGCGGATCAACCTGTACGAAGAAAAGGTCAGTGAAACGGTGGGCCGCCTGCGCACTGCCTTTGACCCCGACACACTGGACGTCAGTTGCTGGCCACTGGTGAAAAGCGCTTACATCAGTCTGATCGACTTGCGCTTCGACGATGAACTGTCCGAAACCTGGTACAACTCGATTTTCTGCGGCCTGTTCAGCCATGACCTGATCAGCGATGGCTGCATGTTCATCCACACCACCCGGCCAAGCCTGCGCCGGGCTCGTGCTGCGCAAACCCGCACCTACAAGCCTCAGGGACAGTTGTCCGGGATGCTTGCGAGCATCTTTGCCGACTACCGTTTCAGCGAGGAATACGCCGACTTGCCCGGCGACCTGAAGCGTCTCGAAGCACAACTGCGCGAGAACCTCCCGGACTGGGTGTGCAAGGACCCGGACCTGAGCGTCGAACTGTTTTCCTCGGTGCTGTACCGCAACAAGGGCGCCTACCTGGTCGGGCGCATCTACACCGCCGATGAGCAATGGCCGCTGGCAATCCCGCTGCTGCACCTTGAGGGGCGCGGCATCCAGATCGATGCGCTGATCACCGACGAAGCGGACGTGTCGATCATCTTCTCGTTCACCCGTTCGTACTTCATGGTGGATGTGCCGGTTCCGGCGGAGTTCATCGGCTTCCTCAAGCGCATCCTGCCGGGCAAGCACATCGCCGAGCTGTACACCTCGATCGGTTTCTACAAGCACGGCAAGTCCGAGTTCTACCGGGCGTTGATCAATCACCTGGCCAACACCGACGACCAATTCATCATGGCCCCCGGCGTACGCGGCATGGTGATGAGCGTGTTTACCCTGCCCGGGTTCAACACCGTGTTCAAAATCATCAAGGACCGGTTTTCGCCGTCGAAAAACGTCGACCGCGCCACGGTGATCGAAAAGTACCGCCTGGTGAAAAGCGTCGACCGCGTCGGGCGCATGGCCGATACCCAGGAGTTTGCCGACTTCCGTTTCCCGTTGAGCAAGTTCGATCCGGCGTGCCTGGAAGAGTTGCTTGAAGTCGCGCCATCGACGGTGTCAGTGGAAGGCGACACGGTGCTGATCCGCCACTGCTGGACCGAACGCCGCATGACCCCGCTGAACCTGTACCTGGAAAACGCCAACGAAGCGCAGGTACACGAGGCATTGGAAGATTACGGCCTGGCGATCAAGCAATTGGCGGCGGCGAACATTTTTCCCGGTGACATGCTGCTGAAAAACTTCGGCGTCACCCGTCACGGCCGCGTGGTGTTCTACGACTACGACGAAATCTGTTTCCTGACCGAAGCCAATTTCCGCCACATCCCGCAACCGCGGACCCCGGAAGACGAAATGGCGTCCGAACCGTGGTACTCGATCGGGCCGCTGGATGTTTTCCCCGAAGAGTTTCCGCCGTTTCTGTTTGCCGATTCCGGACAACGCAAGCTGTTCGATCGTTTGCATGGCGAGTTGTACAACGCCGATTACTGGAAAAGCCTGCAAGAGGCCATTCGGGCGGGGAAGGTGATCGACGTGTTTCCTTATCGGCGTAAAGGCCTGGACAGCGAGTAGATCAGGCTGGCTCGGACCACTGTGGCGAGGGAGCTTGCTCCCGCTGGGGTGCGAGGCACCCCTAAAACCAGGCGCCGCGTAGTGTCAGACTTACCGAGATCGCCTGTTAGCGACTGCTGCGCAGCCGAACGGGAGCAAGCTCCCTCGCCACAAAGGCCCTCTCGCCACAGAAGTGGCCAAATCTGCGACAATCGCGCCCTGCGCCACTAGAAGACTGAATTGCATCCCCGATGACCGACGAATCGCCCTCCATCGACAAACTGCTGAAAAACCTCGATCACGCCATGCTCGCCGACCGCCACCGGCTGCGGCGGCAGTTGCTTGAGCTGCGCAAGAAACCCGACGAAGCCAAATTGGCCCAATGGGTGGCGCGCCTGCAGGCGTCCAGTGATCAGGTGCTGGCCCGCCGCGCCAGCCTGCCGGTGATTCGTTACGACGACAGCCTGCCGATCGCCGCCAAACGCGACGAAATCAAAGAGGCACTGCTCAAGCATCAGGTGCTGATCATCGCCGGCGAAACCGGCTCGGGCAAAACCACCCAGTTGCCGAAAATCTGCCTGGAAATCGGTCGCGGCCAACACGGCCTGATCGGCCACACCCAACCGCGCCGGATCGCTGCGCGCAGTGTCGCCAGTCGGGTCGCCGAAGAACTGGGCACACCGTTGGGCGCGCTGGTCGGCTATCAGGTGCGCTTCGAGGATCAAAGCGACTCCAATACCCTGATCAAGCTGATGACCGACGGCATCCTGCTGGCGGAAACCCAGAACGACCGCTACCTGGAACGCTACGACACGATCATCGTCGACGAGGCCCACGAACGCAGCCTCAACATCGACTTCCTGCTCGGCTATCTGAAAACCCTGTTGCCGCGCCGTCCGGACCTGAAAGTCATTATCACCTCGGCGACCATCGATCTTGAGCGTTTCTCCAAGCATTTCGATGATGCGCCGATTGTTGAAGTCTCCGGCCGAACGTTCCCGGTGGACACCTGGTATCGCCCGCTGACCCTGGAACAGGACGAAGAGGGCAACCGCGTCGAGGACGACTTGACTGTGGATCAGGCGATTCTCGCGACTCTCGACGAAATCGCCGCTTACGAGCGCAGCGAACGCCGCAGCCCCGGCGACGTGCTGGTGTTCCTGCCGGGCGAGCGCGAAATTCGCGACGCCGCCGACATGCTGCGCAAGGCCCAGCTCAAGCACACCGAGATTTTGCCGTTGTACGCGCGGCTGTCGCCAGCCGAGCAACAACGGATTTTCCAGTCGCATCCAGGCCGTCGCGTGGTGCTGGCGACCAACGTCGCCGAAACCTCGCTGACTGTGCCGGGCATTCGCTATGTGATCGACAGCGGCACCGCGCGCATCAGCCGCTACAGTTATCGCGCCAAGGTCCAGCGTCTGCCCATCGAAGCGATCTCCCAGGCCAGCGCCAACCAGCGCAAGGGCCGGTGCGGACGGGTCGAGCCGGGCATCTGCGTACGGCTCTACAGCGAAGAAGATTTCCTCGGGCGTCCGGAATTTACCGATCCGGAAATTCTGCGTACCAACCTCGCGGCGGTGATTTTGCAGATGCTGCACCTGCGCCTCGGCGAGGTCACTGCGTTTCCGTTTATCGAGCCGCCGGATGGCAAGGCCATCAGCGACGGCTACAACCTGCTGCAAGAGCTCTCGGCGGTGGACCGCAACAGCCAACTGACCCCGCTCGGTCGTCAACTGGCGCGATTGCCGGTGGACCCGCGCATGGGGCGCATGTTGCTCGAAGCGGCCAAGCTCGGCAGCTTGCAGGAAGTGTTGATCGTCGCCAGCGCCATGTCGATCCAGGACCCGCGCGAGCGGCCGCCAGAGCGTCAACAAGCGGCCGACCAGGCCCACGCACAATGGAAGGACGCCGACTCGGACTTCGCCGGGCTGGTCAATCTGTGGCGCGGTTTCGAAGAACAGCGCCAGGCGCTGACCGCCAGTCCGCTGCGTAACTGGTGCCGCAAGAATTTCCTGAATTACCTGCGCCTGCGCGAATGGCGAGATTCCCATCGCCAGTTGAGCCTGATCTGCCGCGACATGCAGCTGAGTCTCAACAAAGAGCCGGCGGACTATCCCAAACTGCACAAAGCGGTGCTGGTTGGCCTGCTAAGCCAGATCGGCCAGAAAACCGAGGACGGCGACTATCTTGGCGCCCGACAGCGGCGCTTCTGGATTCACCCGTCGTCGGGCATTGGCAAAAAACGCCCGCAATGGCTGATGGCGGCCGAACTGGTGGAAACCACCAAGCTTTACGCACGAATGGTGGCGAAGATCGATGCCGACTGGATCGAACCGCTGGCCGGGCATTTGATCAAGAAAAACCACTTCGAACCCCATTGGGAGAAGAAGCGCGGGCAAGTCGTGGCGTTCGAGCAGATCACCCTGTTCGGGCTGATTGTGGTCGGTCGCCGGCCGGTGCATTACGGCCCGGTCGACCCGGTGGTGTCGCGTGAGCTGTTTATCCGCGAAGCGCTGGTGCGCGGTGAAATCCAATCGAAAGCCAAGTGCCTGACCGCCAACAAGCAGCTGCTGGAGCAGCTCGACGAACTGGAAGCCAAGGCCCGTCGCCGCGACATTCTCGCCGATGAAGAAACCCTGTACGCCTTCTACGATGCGCGGCTGCCGGCGGAAATTCACCAGACCGCGACGTTCGACAGCTGGTATCGGATCAACAGCCAGAAAGACCCGCAGCTGCTAATCATGCGCGAAGAAGACGTGCTGGCCCGCGAAGCCAGTGAAGTCACCGCGCAGCATTACCCGGACACGCTGCACATCGGCGATCTGGAGTTGGCCCTGAGTTACCACTTCGAACCGAATCACCCGCGCGACGGCGTGACCCTGCGCGTACCGGCGCCGCTGTTGCCGATGCTGCCACCGGAACGCCTGGAATGGCTGGTGCCGGGGCTGATCGAAGCCAAGTGCATTGCCCTGGTGCGCAACCTGCCCAAGGCCTTGCGCAAGAATTTCGTGCCGGTGCCGGACTTCGTCAAGGCAGCCTTGCAGCGCATGACGTTTGCCGAGGGCTCATTGCCGCAGGCATTGGGGCGCGAGCTGCTGCGCATGACCGGCGCCCGCGTCAGTGATGAAGCCTGGAGCGAGGCGGCGCAGCAGGTCGAAAGCCATCTGCGGATGAACCTGGAAATCGTCGACGCCCAGGGCAAGTTCCTCGGCGAAGGTCGCGATCTGGCTGAACTGACGGCGCGTTTCGCCGAAGCGAGCCAGGCTGCGTTGGCGGTGCCGCAAACCGCGAAGAGCCAGCAGCCGGTGGAACCGAAAGTGTTTGCCGCGGTGGCCGAAAAAACCCAGCAGAAGATCGCCGGGCTGTCGATGACGGTCTACCCGGCGCTGGTGGAAGAGGCGGGCACGGTCAAGGAAGGGCGGTTCTCGACCCCGGCCGAAGCCGAGTTCCAGCATCGTCGCGCACTGCAGCGGTTGTTGCTGCAGCAATTGGCCGAACCGGCGAAGTTCCTGCGCGGCAAGTTGCCGGGCCTGACTGAACTGGGCCTGCTGTACCGCGACATGGGCCGCGTCGACGCACTGGTGGAAGACATTCTGCTGGCCAGCCTCGACAGCTGCATTCTCGAGGGCGAAGACCCGTTGCCCCGTGACGGCGCGGGGTTGGCGTCGCTGGCCGAGCGCAAGCGTGGCGCCTGGACCGAGCATGCCGAGCGGGTGGCGAAGCTGACGCTGGAAATCCTCAAACTCTGGCATGGCCTGCAAAAACGCTTCAAGGGCAAGATCGACCTGGCACAGGCCGTGGCCCTGAACGACATCAAGCAACAGTTGAGTCATCTGGTGTATCCGGGCTTTGTCCGCGAAACACCGATGCCATGGCTCAAAGAGTTGCCGCGCTATCTCAAGGCGATTGAGCAGCGCTTCGAAAAAATCGGCGCCCAGGTGCAACGGGACCGGGTATGGAGTGGCGAATTGTCCGGCCTGTGGACGCAATACCAGACCCGCGCCAACAAACACGCCCAGGAAGGCAAGCGCGATCCGCAGCTCGAGCTGTATCGCTGGTGGCTCGAGGAATACCGGGTTTCGCTGTTCGCCCAGCAATTGGGGACCAAGGTGCCGATCTCCGACAAACGCCTGAACAAGCAGTGGGCGCAAGTCGAGCCGTAGGCCGGGGCGGATGCAATACCTTGTGGGAGCTGGCTTGCCAGCGAAGAAGGCGTGTCAGTCGCCAACGGTGTGCCCTGATACACCGTCATCGCGGGCAAGTCGAAACGTCGCACCGCCGCTCCCACAGGTTTATTCTGGCGGCTGTAACAGAGGGTTCATCCAGCAAAAAGGCGCCAAAATCCAAGGTTTATGGCAAACTTCGCGCCTATAAACGCCGGCCCCGCGGTTTTGAGCCTTCGCCGCTGCGGGCAGGCCTGAATAAAGCGATGCCAGGTTTGCGTCCCCGGGATGGGAATAGACCCTTTGTGTATTGGTACGACGGTGCCAATGCTTTCTGCCTGAACAGATTAGAGACACGACCATGCATAACGTCGTCATCAGTGGCACCGGCCTGTACACCCCGGCCAACAGCATCTCCAACGAAGAGCTGGTGCAGTCTTTCAATACCTATGTGGCTCAATTCAATGCCGACAACGCCGACGCTATCGAACGCGGCGAAATCGAAGCCTTGACCGAATCCAGCGCAGCGTTCATCGAAAAGGCTTCCGGCATCAAGAGCCGCTTTGTCATGGACAAGGAAGGCATCCTCGACCCGCAACGCATGGCACCACGCCTGCCGGAACGCTCCAATGACGAATGGTCGGTGCTGTGCCAGATGGCCATCGGCGCTGCCGAACAAGCCTTGCAACGCGCCGGCAAGACCGCCGCGGACATCGACGGCGTGATCGTCGCCTGCTCCAACCTGCAACGCGCCTACCCGGCCATTGCCATTGAAGTTCAGGAAGCGCTGGGCATCCAGGGTTTCGGTTTCGACATGAACGTGGCGTGCTCCTCAGCGACCTTCGGCATCCAGACGGCCGCCAACAGCGTGCAACTGGGCCAGGCCCGGGCGATCCTGATGGTCAACCCGGAAGTCTGCACCGGCCACCTGAACTTTCGCGACCGCGACAGTCACTTCATCTTCGGCGATGCGGCCACCGCCGTGATCATCGAACGCGCTGACCTGGCCACGTCCGAGTACCAGTTCGACATCGTCAGCACCAAGCTGCTGACGAAGTTCTCCAACAACATCCGCAACAACTTCGGCTTCCTCAACCGCGCAGCGGAAGAGGGTATCGGTGCCAAGGACAAACTGTTCGTCCAGGAAGGCCGCAAGGTATTCAAGGAAGTCTGCCCGATGGTGGCCGAGCTGATCGGTGAGCATCTGCAGGAAAACCAGCTCAACGTCAGCGATGTGAAGCGTTTCTGGCTACACCAGGCCAACCTCAGCATGAACCACCTGATCGTGAAGAAGCTGCTCGGACGCGATGCCACTGAACAGGAAGCGCCGGTGATTCTCGATACCTACGCCAACACCAGTTCTGCCGGTTCGGTGATTTCGTTCCACAAGAACCAGGACGACCTGCCGGCCGGCTCGCTGGCGGTACTCAGCTCGTTCGGCGCCGGTTACTCGATCGGTAGCGTGATTTTGCGCAAACGCTGAGTCAGCGGTCTGCCCGGATTACCTCTGGGGAGATCCAGAGTTGAGGACAAACCCTCAACTGAAATTCGGTTGGTCTTCGCGCTGCGCCTTTTTTTGCGGGGCGAAGACAACCCCAACGCGTTATTGACTCGCCGCCATGGCCGCGTTGTGCAAAAAATGGCTGGCTTGCCTGAACGCGATCAACGATTTACCGATCATCGGGTCCCGCAGCGCCGCTGGTTCCGCTACAATGCGCGCCGATTTCGACTTGCCTGAGAGCCCACTCATGTCCGCCTGCCAGACTCCTATCATCGTCGCCCTGGATTTCCCTACCCGTGACGCCGCACTGAAGCTGGCCGATCAGTTGGACCCGAAACTGTGCCGGGTCAAAGTCGGTAAAGAACTCTTCACCAGCTGCGCCTCGGAAATCGTCGGCACCCTGCGTGACAAGGGTTTCGAAGTGTTCCTGGACCTCAAGTTCCACGACATTCCCAACACCACAGCCATGGCTGTGAAAGCGGCAGCGGAAATGGGCGTGTGGATGGTCAACGTACATTGCTCCGGTGGCCTGCGCATGATGGCGGCCTGCCGTGAAGTGCTGGACAAGCGCAGCGGCCCGCAGCCTCTGCTGATCGGTGTGACCGTGTTGACCAGCATGGAGCGCGAGGACCTGGCGGGCATCGGTCTGGACATCGAACCGCAAGAGCAGGTGCTGCGCCTGGCCGCACTGGCGGAAAAAGCCGGGATGGACGGTCTGGTGTGTTCGGCCCTGGAAGCCCAGGCCCTGAAGTCGGCGCACCCGTCGCTGCAACTGGTGACCCCGGGGATTCGTCCGGCGGGCAGCGCCCAGGACGACCAGCGCCGCATCCTGACCCCGCGTCAGGCGCTGGACGCCGGCTCCGACTATCTGGTGATCGGCCGTCCGATCAGCCAGGCAGCCGATCCGGCCAAGGCGTTGGCAGCCGTGGTTGCTGAATTGGCCTAAACACCGCTAAAACCTGTAGGAGTGAGCCTGCTCGCGATAGCGGCGTGTCAGTCAACATTGATTTCGACTGACACACCCTCATCGCGGGCAAGCCCGCTCCCACAGGGTTTTTTTTGAGTCGGTTACAGCGTCAAACCTTCAGAACCAACTTGCCGAAATTCTCCCCGCTGAACAATTTCATCAGCGTCTCGGGGAACGTCTCCAGTCCCTCGGCAATGTCTTCCTTGCTCTTGAGTTGCCCCTTGGCCATCCAACCGGCCATTTCTTGCGCGGCCGTGGCGAATTGTGCGGCGTAATCCATCACCACGAAGCCTTCCATGCGCGCGCGGTTCACCAGCAACGATAGATAGTTGGCCGGGCCCTTGACCGCCTCCTTGTTGTTGTACTGGCTGATGGCGCCGCAGATCACCACGCGTGCCTTCATGTTCAGGCGACTGAGTACTGCGTCGAGGATATCGCCGCCGACGTTATCGAAATACACATCGACGCCTTTCGGGCACTCGCGCTTGAGGCCGGCGACGACGTCTTCGCTCTTGTAGTCGATGGCGCCGTCGAAGCCCAGTTCCTCGATCAGAAATTTGCACTTGTCGGCGCCGCCGGCGATGCCGACCACACGGCATCCCTTGATCTTGGCAATTTGCCCGGCAATGCTGCCCACCGCTCCGGCCGCGCCCGAAAGCACTACGGTTTCACCGGCCTTCGGGGCACCGACATCCAGCAATGCGAAATAAGCCGTCATGCCGGTCATGCCCAGCGCCGACAAGTAACGCGGCAGCGGCGCGAGTTGCGGATCGACCTTGTAGAAACCCCGCGGCTCACCGAGGAAATAGTCCTGCACGCCCAGCGCGCCGTTGACATAGTCGCCGACGGCGAACTGCGGATTGTTCGAGGCAACCACCTTGCCGACGCCCAAGGCGCGCATCACCTCGCCGAGCCCCACCGGCGGAATGTAGGACTTGCCCTCGTTCATCCAGCCACGCATGGCCGGATCCAGGGACAGGTATTCGTTCTTGACCAGGATCTGACCTGCCGCCGGTTCGCCGACCGGTACTTGCTGATAGGTGAATGTCTCGCGGGTTGCTGCGCCCACCGGGCGTTTGGCGAGCAGGAACTGGCGATTGGTCTGGGATGTCATGACAGGCACTCAAGATGAATGAAGCCTTGTTGATAGACCTTCGTGGGCGATGCCGCAAGTTTGGCTGATGCGGCGAATGCAGGTTTATCCAGTGCAGTGATAGTTGGTACGGCAGTTCCATCACTGCAACTCATGGGCAGGCAACCGGCCACCTGATAGTGCTGCCTTGCCCGGGGCCGCTGTGGCTAGACTGGAAAAACGCGATCCCCTGCCAACTCTCTTCGAGGACATAACAATGAGCATGACGTTTTCCGGTCAGGTAGCCGTAGTGACGGGCGCCGCCAATGGTATCGGCCGTGCCACCGCCCAGGCGTTCGCCGCCGAGGGCTTGAAGGTGGTTGTCGCCGACATGGACACGGCGGGCGGCGAAGGAACGGTGGCACTGATTCGCACGGCAGGCGGTGAAGCGAGCTTCGTGCGATGCAACGTCACCCTTGAAAGCGAAGTAAAAAACCTGATGGATGAAGTCATCAATACCTACGGCCGTCTCGACTATGCCTTCAACAACGCCGGCATCGAGATCGAAAAAGGCAAATTGGCCGAAGGCACTGTCGAGGAGTTCGACGCGATCATGGGCGTCAATGTCAAAGGCGTTTGGCTGTGCATGAAGTATCAGTTGCCGTTGTTGCTGGCACAGGGCGGCGGCGCAATCGTCAACACCGCTTCGGTGGCTGGCCTCGGCGCCGCGCCGAAGATGAGTATCTACGCGGCCTCCAAGCACGCGGTGATCGGTCTTACCAAATCCGCCGCCATCGAATACGCCAAGAAAAAGATCCGCGTCAATGCGGTATGCCCGGCGGTGATCGATACCGACATGTTCCGCCGCGCTTACGAAGCCGACCCGAAGAAAGGCGAGTTTGCCAACGCCATGCACCCGGTAGGTCGCATCGGCAAGGTTGAGGAAATCGCCAGCGCAGTGCTGTACCTGTGCAGCGATGGCGCTGCGTTCACCACGGGGCATTCATTGGCGGTGGATGGCGGTGTCACGGCGTTCTGAAAACGCAATCTGCGGGAGTGAGCAGACTCACTTCCACAGATTTTTTTCCGTTTGGTGAATACGCCGGGCAGTGTGTTTCAAATGATTAAAACCCGGGGTTTTGGCGGCGTTGTCGCACATCCCGCAACGAGCTCCTGTGATTAACTGCTTTCGGCAGAATCCACAGGAGTTTTTTTGCTCATGGAATTGAGAATCGATCGACAGGCATTGGTGCCGGTCGTACAGCAAATCGTCGACGCACTGGTCTGCTGGCTGCATTGCAATGAGTTGGCGCCTGGCGCGCGCTTGCCGCCAGTCCGACGCATCGCGCGAATCAACCTGCTCAGCCAATCCTGCGTCGTCGAGGCATGCGAACGTCTGGTGGTGCAAGGCGTGCTGGAGTCTCGCCAGGGCGCCGGTTTCGTTGTGGCAGCCCCAGCCCCCGCAGCCCAGGGTCGACAGGATGACTTGTGGTTTGAAGGCGCAGTAGTAAAACCTGGAGCTTCGTCTGAACTGCAACTGGGCTACGGCGGGCTGCCCGAAAGTTGGCGCGAGACGGATGATTTGAGTTATGCGATCCGCCAGGTCAGCCGCACCGATATGGCCGGCCTGTTCAACTACAGTTCACCCTTGGGGTTGCCCGCCCTGCGCGAACAAATCCTCAAGTGCCTGAAACCGCTGGGCATCGATGTTGAAGACAATCGAATCGTAACCACCGCAGGCGCCAGCCAGGGTTTGGATCTGATCGTGCGGACGCTGTTCAAGCCGGGGGATTGCGTGGTGGTCGAGAGTCCGGGCTACCCGATGTTGTTCGATCTGCTCAGGCTGCACGGTATCCGCATGCTCGAGGTACCGCGAACGCCGCATGGGCCAGACGTCGCCGTTCTCGAACAACTACTGCTCGAGCACCGCCCGCAGGGAATGTTCATCAACAGCTTCCATCACAACCCTACGGGCGGCAGCCTGGTCCCTGTGGTGGCGCAACGAGTACTGCAGCTGACAAAAAAACAGGAGGTGATGCTGATCGAAGATGATGTCTTCGCCGATCTTCACAGCGGTACCGGCATGCGTCTCGCCGCCATGGATGACAGTGTGATTTATGTCGGCAGCTACTCTAAAACCCTCAGCAGTTCTTTGCGTGTCGGCTTCGTGGTGGCCAGTGCCGAAGTGATTGCACGACTGGCCGAAGTCAAGATGATCAGCAGCATGGGTGCATCCCGATTTTGTGAATCGGTGCTGGCCTGCCTGCTGGCCAGCGGCGCGTATCGCAAGTTGGTGAAGCGCCAAAGACAGCGCTTGAACACTGATCGACAGGCTGCCTTGCAGTTGCTTGAAGACGCCGAGTGGGAGGTGTTTGGCAAGCCCGCTGCCGGCTTGTTCATCTGGGCGCGCTCACGATCGATGGACTGCGCCCGGGTGCGAGCCGAGGCGCAACGCCACGGGGTTGTGTTGTCGTGCGCGACGGCATTCAGTCCCACGGGGGAAGCCAGTGATTGGCAGCGCATCAATGTGGCTTGTGCTTGCGATCCGCGAGCCAGGGCATTCTTTCAGGCCACCGCTGTGAATCGACCTCTAGCGTTCTGAAAACGACGTTGACGTAGCTTTTTGCCATTATTCAGGCGCCAGAGACTTGTGTTGACACAGGCCCGTTGCGAATCTGCATCCATAGACTATGGCAGGGGACTACGTGCAATGATTTCGGCCGTGCAAGGACGTTTTGCCAACCTCGGTATGGCAAAGAAACTGGGTGGCGGGTTTGTGCTTGTGCTGCTGTTGACTGCCTTGGTGGCGGCCATTGGCGTGTGGTCCTTGCACACCATCAGCCAGCGCTTCGATGGGCTCAAGCAGATGTCATCACTCAACAGTGGTCTGCTCAAAGTGCGGCTGCTGGAGCAGGAATACGCCTTGCACGGCAACCCGAAAACAGCCGACGCTTTGCGTGAAGGCGTGGACGGCCTGATCGCGCTGGCGAATCAGCTCAAGGCTGAGTCGGCAGCGAACGTCCCGGTGATGACTGACGTCGAGCAGTCCCTGGCGGCGTATCGCAAGGCGTTTGACGAGTTTGTCTCGCTGAGCCAGGCCAAGGATCTGGCATTGGAAATGGCCAGTTGGTCGGTCTCCAGCGTTGCCAATAATCTTGATGTGTTGCAGTCGGGGCTTGCCGATGACGGCGCTTACACCCTCAAGGATTCCGAAGGCAAGGACGGCGCGCAGTTTATCGAGCAGGCCAATCAGGTCAGTCAGGTTTCACGCCTGATGCTCCAGGCCATGAATGAAGCGCGCGTACGCCTGGACCAGAGCCGCAAGGGCGACGACAGTGCAGGACAGGGCAAGATCGAACAGGCCAGTCAAGCACTGACCCAGGCCGAGCAATTGAAAACCACGGTCAAGGATGAGGGATATCAGACGGTTCTCAATGAAGTGACCGGCCATATCGCCAGTTTCAACGACAAGCTCGCCGAGTACACCGGTTTACTGGAGCAGGAAAAAAACGTTTATCAGCAACTGCATGAGCGTGCCGGCCAAGTGGTGGAACGGGTGGACCAGGCGTACATCGCCGAAGACCAATCGATGCAAACGGAACTGAAAAAGAATTCGCTGCTGATCATCGGTTCTTCGGCTCTGGCGCTGCTGGTCGGGTTGATCGCCGCCTGGGCGATTACCCGGTTGATCGTGGAGCCGCTGCGCAGCGTTATCCGTGTGGCGCAGCAGATTGCCTCGGGGGATCTGAGCGGGACTGTCGAAGTCACCCGTCGCGACGAGATTGGCCAACTGATGCACGCGATGCAGCAGATGGGCGCGGGTCTTAGCCAGATCGTCAGCGGTTTGCAGGCAGGCATCGAACAGTTGGCATCGTCGGCGCAATCGCTGTCGGCAGTCACTGAGCAGACCAATCTTGAAGTCAGCAGTCAGAAGGAAGAAACCGAACAAGTCGCCACGGCGATGAACCAGATGACCGCCACCGTTCACGATGTCGCGCGTAACGCAGAGGAGGCGGCACAGGCTGCGCAAACGGCGGATGGCAAGGTTGAGAGCGGCCAGCAAGTGGTGCGCCAAAGCATGGTGCGGATTGAGCAACTGGCCGATTCGGCCAATTCAGCCAGTTCAAGCATCGAAAGCCTGAGTGCGGAAATCCAGAATATCGGCACGGTACTCAGTGTTATCAAAAGTGTGGCTGAACAGACCAACCTGCTGGCGCTCAATGCCGCCATTGAAGCCGCCCGTGCCGGTGAGCAGGGCAGGGGCTTTGCGGTGGTGGCCGACGAAGTCCGCGCCCTGGCCAAGCGGACCCAGCAATCCACCGAGGAAATCGAGCGGCTGGTCAGCGCCTTGCGGGCAGCGGCGCAGACGTCGGTGCAGCAGATTCAGAGCAGCGGCGAATTGGTGAAGCTGGCGGTCAGCGATGCGCTGCAAACTGAGAGCGCGCTGGGGAGCATTGCCGCGGCAGTTTCTTTGATTCAGCAGATGAACCAACAGATTGCGGCGGCAGCCGAGGAGCAAAGCTCAGTGGCTGAGGAGATCAATCGCAGTGTCACGAGTATTCGTGCCAGTGCCGATCAGTCTTCGCTGGCGATGCAGGGGAATGCGGCATCCAGTATCGAACTGGCGCAGTTGGGGACTGAGTTGAAAGGGATGGTGGGGCATTTCAGGCTTTGATTTCTGGTCGCCCTCAATCGCTGTGGGAGCTGGCTTGTCGGGTCGCCGCATCGCAGCGATAGCGACCTGCCAGCCGACCTGTTACCCGCAGCGGTACGCCCACCTCATATCCAGCCCAAAAAAAGCCACCTTCCCGGTGGCTTGTTTTTTTTAACGAGTGATCAGTCGTAGATCACTTTCTTTTTCCAGTCCGCATCTGCCTCGACGTCTTTGAGGCCTTCGGTCAGTTGGTTGACTTCGCCTTCTACCGGGGCAATGCGGTCCATGACTTGCGCATTGGCACGGGCCAGGAGTTTTTCCAGGTATTCCAGTTGCTCGGCGTAGATCTGCGGTTCCTGCTGTTTTCGCAGGTACTGCACGCCACGTTCGAACGCCAGGCGCGCCTGACCGGGCTGATTCTGTTGCAGCGAGTGCTGGCCGAGGTTGTTGAAGAACTCGATGTGCAGCAGCACCAGAATATGGCGGACCTCGCGGATCCAGCGCTTGGCTTCGTTAGGCGGCAGGAAACCGTCTTGTGCGGCGCGGGTAATCTGGCCGTGCAAGGCTTCGAGCAGGAAGCGTACGTCCTTGGCCTTGGCCTCGGTCTGGATCGGCGCCGGCGGGTTGTTGACCGGAATCGATTCGCCCTGGGCGACCAGGGTTTCCAGCTCGCCAATCCTTGCCTTGAGGTTGGAACTGGTCTTTTCCAGATTCAGCAGACGTTGGCAGACGTTCAGCTCCAGGCGGGTCAGCAGCAGCTTGAGTGCCGGTGTCATCAATTGGCCGGGGAAGGTCTCGGTGATTTCGCCGCAACGACGCAGGCGATCATTGAGCTCAACCTTGGTACGGGCCCTTTCCAGCTTGTTGTTTTCCACCACATGGTTGATGTAGCCAATGGCGATCAATAATGCGATCCCGGCTACGACGAGCAGGGTGATCATGAGTGGTGTCACCGGTAAGACCTCTTTTTAGGGTTCGCGTGCGAGTGTAGTGGCTTGGCATATAGGCGCCTAGGGCCGCTCGACGAGTTGGGTCGATGTGGCTCATTCTGTATCGGCCGCAGTCTTCTTATATGAATGCTGGCATCGATAGGGCGGATTGCCATCACTGACGACGCCGACTATAACGCCTTGGCGAGTGTCAGAATATAGGCGCCAAACACCGGGCGGCGGAAAATCCGGATTAGTGCCGCAAAGCAGGGCGAAGTCATTGATTTAAATAAATTTATATCAGGGGGTTGACGACCTCTCAATCCATCCATAGAATGCGCGCCACTTGCAGCGTAAAGCACACAGCGAAACGAAGCAGGGAGTGAATGTTGTAGTGTGTCCCCTTCGTCTAGTGGCCTAGGACACCGCCCTTTCACGGCGGTAACAGGGGTTCGAGTCCCCTAGGGGACGCCAATGCGGGAATAGCTCAGTTGGTAGAGCACGACCTTGCCAAGGTCGGGGTCGCGAGTTCGAGTCTCGTTTCCCGCTCCAATTTTAAACAGCGTTGCTTTCGGGCAGGGCTGAGTGAAACCAGAACCAAGTCTTCGGATGCGGGTCTGGGCACCGAAACACACACCATGTGTTCCGGGCAGCGTGTCCCCTTCGTCTAGTGGCCTAGGACACCGCCCTTTCACGGCGGTAACAGGGGTTCGAGTCCCCTAGGGGACGCCATTTGCGGGAATAGCTCAGTTGGTAGAGCACGACCTTGCCAAGGTCGGGGTCGCGAGTTCGAGTCTCGTTTCCCGCTCCATATTCAACAAAAACGCCGCTCAGCAATGAGCGGCGTTTTTGTTTGCGCGTGTTCTTCCGGTAAGAACTCCACCCTCAAAATTTTGGGGGCTGGCGCTGTTCTAGGCCCCAACGGGGCCAAGCAATGACACTTCCATTTCTTGTTGGCTGGCCAAGCTCGAAGACCTGGGCTGCCCGGAAGGGGTGGACCGCAATCTGGTGCCGTCGGTCGTCTTTGCAGTCGAACTGTAATTTTTGACAGGTTCGGTCATGTAGGTTTTGCCCTACTGTTTAGATGTGCCACAGGGTCAAGCAATGTTCTTGTCATCACCGATAGGAAGAAAGGCAGCCATGAGTCAGGTGTTCCAGATTCCAACTCAGAAAGATCGAACTGCGGTCAACATGGCGCAGATGGCCACGAGCATTGCAGTACAGCGCCCATATTTTGCATTTGATTCGCTCTACAAAGTCTCTGGCGAGTGGGATATCTGGGGGGATTTCAAGCCTGAGCAACCGCTGGGGAGCGAGCTCGGACCATTGGCTACGGCCGAGGCCGGGCGCCACTTGGCTATCCTGGGGTCGTGCGCTGCTGCGCTGGCGCAGGTTGAAGGAGAGCGTGTGTATTACTTGGCCTCACGAGCTCACTGGGATTTGCGGTACAACCCCATGAGGTATGGACGAACTCCGTTGATGACCGCTCGGGCTAAGATCGTTGAAAGGTCACGAAAAAGGGTGCTCGCAAGAACCGAGCTGTTGATCGAGGGGCAGTTGTACGCAGAGTTGTCCGTGGATTACCAAGTGCTGTCAGAAAAGACATTTCAAAAGCTCTTCTCAAACCATCTAGTGCCCACTACCTCGAGCTCTGTTAGTTCTCCATACGCTGAAGCGTTCCCATTGTCGGTGCTTACGTTGAGTGAGCAGGAGATCACTGCTGAAAGTGTTGGGTTCTCGGCAGCCAGGTGTGAAGGACACTTCCCTGACTACCCGACGTGGCCCGTGGCAGTTGTCATGTATGGTCTGAGTCAGGTCATGTCTCGGCTACTGGATCATAAGGTGGGTCGGGTTACTCCCTTTAGGCTTTTACATGTGACATTAGCGGCAGACGAGCTGGTTTCTGCCGATAAACAACTGCTGTTCAGTGCTTGTTTCTCCTCCGTGTCTACTGACGGAAAACTCTGTGATGTGGTCTGCAACGCTACTTATGGCGACAGGGTGATTGCCACTACTCAGGCTAAAGTTGCGATTGAGTGAGTAGTTTAAGGATCGAACCGTAAGCCTTCTCGCCAGAGGTCCAGGGTTCACGGAGTCGAAGAGGGGCAGAATCTTGCCGCCACTCTTCTAAGCCCAGATCGGAGTTGCTGCGCGTTTACATCGACAACATCAACCGCCCCGCAAACAAAATCAGGACCACACCCATGGTGCGTTCAAACCAATGGCCCATGCGCATGAACAGCAGTCTGACCTTGGAGCTGGAAAAGAACAGCGCCACGATCACAAACCACAGGGCGTTTACCAGGCACATCCACACCCCGTAGAGCGCCTGAATCTTCAGTGGTGTGGTGGCGCTGATGAGCGTGGTGAAAATCGCCAGGAAAAACAGTGTGGCCTTCGGGTTGGTGGCGTTGGTCAGAAAACCGGTGGTGAAGGCCTTCAGCGATGTCTGCTGGATAACCGGTTCATCAGTGATTTTATCGCCCTCGAGTACGGATCTGGGCTGGCTGCGAATCAGGCTGACGCCCAGATACAGGATGTAGGCGGCGCCCACGACCTTGGCCACCGTGAGCAGCCATGGCGTGGTGTGCATCAAAGCGCCGACGCCCAGCACCGTATACAGCACATGCACGGAAATGCCGGCGCCGATGCCCAGTGCGGTGCAGATCCCCACCCATCGGCCAAAACGTACGCTTTGGCGGATGGTTACGGCGAAGTCCGGACCGGGGGCGACCACGGCGAGAAAGTGCACGATTGCCAGCGCCAGAAATTCACCCAGGTAATTTGAAAGCATCTCAACTCCAGAAAGTCAGGGGGGAAGCAGTGCCGCGATAGCCGACAAAAAATGAAAGACTCAGGCGTGGTTCGGCCACGCCCGGGGTCACTGAGTGCATGCGGCGGGAGTTGAACATGATGAAATCCCCGGGAGCGGGGAGAATCTCCAGCGCTGGCGTACCAAGCAAAGCCGGTTCGATGCCGTAACTGTCGCCGCGCATTTCGTCGAATTGTTCCGGGGAAATGTCGTCGTCCCACATCTGCAGAGCACCGCCTTCGGTGGGCATGTTCAGGTAGACGTTGCAGGCGAACTGCGCCTCCAGGCTTCTGGCCTGGAAGCTGTCCGGGGCGTCCTTGGCGAAGATGTCGTGATGGGCAAGAAAGCACACACCGGGTTTCACCACGCGGGAGAGTCCGACGTACATCTTGCGTCCGTAGAGGTTTTCCAGGTGCGCTCCCGCCGGCCAGGATTCGTCGAGCATGCAGCGCAGGGTGTCGACCGGCGACGGGTAGGGCGCACACCGGTTGCGTAATTCCGCGATGTTGCGGGTGGCGCGTTCGAAATAATCCTCTATCAACAGCGGCTGGTTTTCCGCCTCGTAAAACGCCATGCCGATACGGCCGATACTGGGCGCGTTGATATAGCCTTCAAAGCCGGGTGCGAGGATCTTGTCGCCAATCTGCATCGCCAACGGCGTGGGTAGCCAATTTTTTACGCGTATGGCGAGGACTTCTTCATTGGCCAGTTTTTTTATGCACGTCTCATCGAGACGCTCGACGTCTAGCATCATGTCTCAGGTCCATCTATCAGAGAGTCGACGAAGCCTGCGAGTGCAGGCTCCTCCCGGCGTCGGGCAATGGCTTGGGGGCCATCGCCCAAAGGCTCAGTCCACGTGGTAGTGGACGGATAACGTCCCTTTCTTTTGCGAAAGGGATTCGATCGTGACCGTGCCCAATTCCTTGAGGCTACGTACATGGGTGCCGCCGCAACCGTAGGCGGGCAGTTCACCGAAACCTATTTCCCGGGCGCCTTCGCGCAGTGATATCAAGCGCGGCAGGTCGTGGGCGATCCACTGCTCGATGCCTCCCTGCAGGGTTTGCGCTTCAACTTCCCGGGCCGATTCCGTCGGTTTGAACTGCACACGCCCTTCGCCAGGCCAGTGATGCGCCTTGATCGGCATCCAGCCCATGGCCTGGACGAAATGACCGATCAGGTGGCCGGCTGAATGCATGCGTGTATTGAAATGGCGACGCTCTTCGTCGATCCGGATCTGGGTCATACCGATTTTTACCGGACTGTCGACGAAGTGGACGATCCGGTCCGGGTCCTGGACTACGCGCAGCACTCGGCTTTCGCCAATCCAGCCGGTATCGAAGGGTTGCCCACCGCCTTGCGGGTGGAACAGTGTTGCGCGCAGTACCACGGCGAATTCGCTCTCGTGTGGCGTGCAGTCCAGGACTTCCACGTTGGCCTTGAGCTCATCACTATGGAAAAACAGGCGAAGCGTCATGTTCCGTGCTCGAATAAAAAATTCTGTTTTTTATTATATGAAGGGTGGAATAGCGTGATAATCCGTTCAAACATCAAAGGACTGTTGCGTTGTGAGCATAAATCTACCGTTGCCTCTTCTTGGTGAAATGGCGATTTTCGTCAAGGTTGTCGAGACCGGCAGCTTCTCCGAAGCGGCACGTCAATTGGGCTCTTCACCCTCGGCGGTCAGCCGCAGTATTTCGCGACTGGAGAAAGCGCTCGCGACGCGACTCCTGCAACGCACCACGCGCAAGCTGCGTTTGAGCGACGGCGGGGAAGAGGTGTTCAAACGGTGCCAGGAGATGGTCAACGCTGCCCGTTCAGTGATGGAGATCAGTGGTCAGTTCACCGATGAGCCAGAGGGGGTGGTGCGTCTCAGTGTGCCGAAAGCGGTGGGTCGGATCGTGATCCATCCGCATATGCCGGAGTTCTTGCGCCGTTATCCGAAAGTGGATGTGGAGTTGTTGCTCGAGGATCGTCAGGTGGATTTGATCGACGATCACGTCGACCTGGCGATACGCATTACCGATCGGCCGCCTGCTGGGTTGGTGGGGCGTCAGTTGCTGACGATCGACCATATGCTCTGCGCGACACCGCAGTATCTGGCCGAACATGGAACACCGGCTCATCCCCATGACTTGCTCAACCACAGTTGCATTTATCTGGGGGAAACCCCGAGCGATGCGCGGTGGAAGTTCAAGAAAGGCAACAAGCTGGTCACTGTCGGCGTGCGCGGGCGCTATGCCGCCAATCACACGGGCGTGCGGTTTGGCGCGGTATTGCAGCACATCGGCATTGGCAGCCTGCCTTACTTCACGGCGCGCCGAGCCCTGGAGAAGGGGTTGATGGTGCAAGTGCTGCCGGACTGGACCTTCCTGGCGTCCTACCACGGCGGCGCCTGGTTACTGCATTCGCCAACCCGATACCTGCCGCCCAAGCTTCGGGTGTTGATCGATTACCTGGTGGAGTGCCTGGAGAAAGAGCCGACGTTGGGCAAGCCGGGCAAGTCGGGCAGCTTGAGTACGGCGGTATCGGAGTATGAACTGCCCGAGAGTGACGGGTTGTTCTGAGTAAAGACTCGATCTGTCGGCAAAACAAAAAGGCCCGCATGTTCAGCATGCGGGCCTTTTCATACAGCGTCTTTCAGATCAGTGCTTGCTGTCCTGGTTGGACAACGCCAGTAGCTGCTTTTCCTGGTTCCAGTCAAACGGCTCGTCGTTCTGTTCGGCTTCGAAGCGACGTTCTTCCAATGCCTGATACAGATCGATTTCGTCATCAGGCATGTAGTGCAGGCAGTCGCCAGCGAAGTACCACAGCAGGTCGCGCGGGACCAGGTGAGCGATTTGCGGGTAGCGGGTGATCACCTGGCACAGGATGTCCTGGCCCAGGTATTGGCTTTCGATCGGGTCGACCGGCAGCAGTGCAAGCAGTTCGTCGAAGCGCTCCAGGAACAAGGCATGGCTTTCGTCGGGAACCTGTTCGGCCTCACCTACGGCGACCAGGATGCTGCGCAGGTGGTCGAGCAATACGAGATGATCGGCAACGATGTTGGACACGAGATAAGTCCTCAAGAGCAAAACGGGCGCGGGAGTATAAAGCTCCTGCGCCCGTTTTTACATGGTGTAGCGGCTCGGTTTGATCAGCGGACCTTCCCCGCGGCTATCGCCAGCTCCTCTTTGTCGAAGTCATCGACATCGATCACCTTGCGCCGCGCCGCCTCGGCGTCACGCAGGGCTTGCGCTTCCACCGGTTGCAACACGCCGGCCTCCAGCGCTGCATCGATCACGTGCTCGCCTGCGACCGGTTTGACCTGACCGCTCTTGAGCGCCACATGCAGTTTTTTCTGCAAGGATTGCGCAGCGCCCGACAGGTTGCAGGCATGTTGCAGGGCGCCGACCGGGTCTTCCAGCGATTGCGGGCGGTAGCAACCCAGGAGCACTTCCTCCAGCGCCGGGTCACCTTTGGCCCGACCGATAACCGCAGCAACCTGTGCGCCCAGCTTGTCGGAAGGCCCTTTGTGGCGACGACCGAACGGGAACACGATCACCCGCAGCACACACGCCAGGACTTTGTTCGGGAAGTTGTTGAGCAATTCATCCATGGCCCGTTCGGCCTGGCCGAGGCTTTCCTCCATGGCCCAGGCAAACAGCGGCTCCATGTGTTCCGGCGCGTCGAGGTCGTTGTAGCGCTTGAGCGCGGCGCTGGCCAGGTACATGTTGCTGAGTACATCGCCCAGGCGTGCCGACAGGCGTTCGCGGCGTTTCAATTCGCCACCGAGCAGCATCATGCTGAGATCGGCCAGCAATGCGAACGCAGCAGCCTGCCGGTTGAGAGCGCGGAAATAACCCTGGCTGAGCCTGTCGCCCGGCATATGTTCGAGGTGGCCGAACCCGAGATTCAGCACCAGCGTGCTCGCGGCATTGCTGACGGCAAATCCGATGTGCCTGAGCAACAGGCCATCGAATTCAACCAGTGCCTGATCCTTGTCTTCACGGGTGGCCAGGGCCATTTCCTTGAGGACGAAAGGATGGCAGCGAATGGCCCCCTGACCGAAGATCATCAGATTGCGCGAAAGAATGTTCGCGCCCTCGACGGTAATGAAAATCGGCGCGCCACACCATTTGCGCGCGAGGTAATTGTTCGGTCCCTGGATGATCGCCTTGCCGCCGTGTACATCCATGGCGTGGCTGATGCATTCACGGCCCCGTTCGGTGAGGTGATACTTGAGAATCGCCGACAGCACCGAAGGTTTCTCGCCCAGGTCCACCGCATTGGCCGTCAGCATCCGCGCGGCATCCATCATCCAGGCGTTGCCGCCGATGCGGGCCATGGATTCCTGAATGCCTTCGAACGCCGCAATCGGCACGTTGAACTGTTCGCGAATCTGCGCGTACTGGCCTGTCACCAGGCTGGTGAACTTGGCCATGCCGGTACCCACCGCCGGCAGGGAAATCGAACGCCCGACCGACAGGCAATTCATCAGCATCATCCAGCCTTTGCCGAGCATTTCCTGGCCGCCGATGAGGAACTCCAGCGGGATGAAAACGTCCTTGCCGGAGTTCGGACCGTTCATGAACGCTGCGCCCAGTGGCAGGTGACGACGACCGATTTCTACGCCGGGAATGTCGGTCGGAATCAGCGCGAGGCTGATGCCCAGGTCTTCTTTGTCGCCCAGCAGATGGTCCGGGTCGTAAGCCTTGAAGGCGAGGCCGAGCAGGGTGGCGACAGGCCCCAGGGTGATGTAGCGCTTTTCCCAGTTAAGACGCAGGCCCAGGGTTTCCTGGCCTTCCCACTCACCTTTGCAGATCACCCCGGTGTCGGGCATGCCGCCGGCGTCGGAGCCGGCCATTGGGCCGGTGAGGGCGAAACACGGAATATCGTCGCCCCGTGCCAGGCGTGGCAGGTAGTGGTTACGTTGCTCGTCGGTGCCGTAATGCAGCAGCAACTCAGCGGGACCGAGGGAGTTGGGGACCATCACGGTGGAGGCGAGGTCGCCACTGTGGCTGGCCAGTTTCATCGCCACTTGTGAGTGGGCATACGCCGAGAAGCCTTTGCCCCCAAATTCCTTGGGGATGATCAGGGCGAAGAAACCGTTTTCCTTGATGTACGTCCAGGCCTCGGCTGGCAGGTCCATGGTTTGACCGATCTGGTAGTCACTGACCATGGCGCAGAGTTCTTCGGTCGGGCCGTCAATGAAGGCCTGTTCCTCTTCGCTCAGTTGTACCTTGGGGTAGGACAGCAGTTTGTTCCAGTCCGGACGACCACTGAACAGTTCGCCATCCCACCACACCGTACCCGCTTCAATGGCGTCGCGTTCGGTTTGCGACATGGGCGGCAGGGTTTTCTGGAACCAGTTGAACATCGGCGCGCTGAAGAATTTGCGGCGCAGGTCAGGCAGCAGTAACGGCGCAGCGACCGCAGCGAGCAAAAGCCAGAAAACCAGCAACAGCCAGCCCGGCGCGCGGCTGAAGATGCCCATTGCCAGCAGGTAGACAGCCACGATGCCCATGGCGGGCAGCGGGACGATGCGACGGTGGGCTAAATAAGCGATCCCGACAACCAGAACCAGTATCCACAACAGCAGCATATTTAATCCTCCGTGAAACCAGGGCGAGCCAACCCACAGAGCTTAGACGGCATCCGCAAAACAGGGGGGTCGGAGCGAGGTGATTGAAAACGTGGGAAATCCCGGATGATTTCTGTAGGTCCGGTTGGCAACAGGCCTGGTAAATCGTTCATTTAACGGGCGGCTAAGCGCTCATATTTGGCCGAAACGTCGTTATCTCTGTGCTGAACCTCTCGATAGACTCGGGGCTTCCCCAGGAGATCGTCGCATGCATGAGTACCTAAGCCCCGGCCGCTTCATCGATAGTGACCATCCCTCGGTGGTGGAGTTCGCCGAAAAACACCGTGGCAGCAGTCGCGACCCGCTTGAGCAGGCGATCAGCCTTTATTACGCGGTGCGCGAGGCCGTGCGCTACAACCCGTACACCTTCAGTCGCGATCCGCAGACTTTGTGCGGCAGTTACGCCCTGGCGGCCGGGGAGAGTTATTGCGTGCCCAAAGCCACGCTGCTGGCCGGTGCCGCGCGGCATTGCGGCATTGCGGCGCGGATCGGCCTGGCGGATGTGCGCAATCATTTGTCGACGCCGCGCCTGCTCGAGCTGCTCAAGAGCGACATGTTCGCCATGCACGGCTACACCGAGTTCTACCTGCAGGGTCGCTGGGTCAAGGCGACCCCGGCGTTCAACCAGAAACTCTGCGAGTTGTTCAATGTGGCGCCGCTGGAATTCGATGGCATCAATGACAGTGTTTTCCATCCGTTCAACCGCGACGGCGAGAAACTGATGGAGTACCTCGTCGATCACGGCCAGTTTGCCGATGTGCCTGAGGCATTCTTTTTCGAGCACCTGGAAAAGTGTTATCCGCATCTGTTCGGCGAACAACTGTCGCCGTTGCTGGGTGACATGCAGAGCGATTTGAGTCGAACCTGATCCGGCGTATGCTGCCTGCGCATTCATCAATCGAGAGGCGGTCATGCTGAAGATCTGGGGTCGGAAAAATTCATCGAATGTCAGAAAGCCGTTGTGGGCCGCCGAAGAGTTGGGGCTGGCGTATGAAGCCATCGATGCGGGCGGCGCCTTTGGTGTTGTCGATACGCCCGAGTATCGCGCCATGAACCCCAACGGCCGTGTGCCGGTGATTGAGGACGATGGTTTTGTGTTGTGGGAATCGAACGCCATCGTGCGTTATCTGATGGCCAGGCATGCGGCCGACACCGCGTGGTATCCAACCGATCTGCGAGCGCGGGCCACTGCTGACAAGTGGATGGACTGGACCACCTCCAGTTTCGCCGGGCCGTTTCGCACCGTGTTCTGGGGCGTATTGCGCACTCCCGCAGAGCAGCAGGATTGGTCTGCCATCAAGGCGGCGATCACCGAATGCGAAGGCTTGCTGGCAATGGCCGATCAGGCGCTGGCGAACAAACCATACCTGTCCGGCGATGAAATCGGCATGGGCGATATTCCCCTCGGCAGTTTCATTTATGCCTGGTTCGAGATGCCGATCGAGCGCGCGCCGCTGCCCCATCTTCAGGCCTGGTACGCCCGTTTGAAGCAGCGTCCGGCCTATCAGAAAGCGGTCATGACTGCGTTGACTTAATACTTACTATCGACACGCTTGACTGTACTTGTGCGGCGGGGACAAGCAACATTGCGGCGGTGCACTGTGGTTGTGTTGTTCGCCGCTCGCCCTTATTTATCCTTTTCTTCCCTTCTTGGTGCGTAATCCGATATGAGTTCCGCTCTGTCCATCCGGCAGCTAACCAAAACCTACGGCAACGGTTTCCAGGCCTTGAGTGGTATCGATCTGGATGTCGCCGAAGGTGACTTTTTCGCTCTGCTCGGCCCCAACGGTGCCGGCAAATCCACGACCATCGGCATTCTTTCGACCCTGGTGAACAAGACCAGTGGCACGGTGAATATCTTCGGTCATGACCTGGACAAGAACCCTGCGCAACTCAAGCGCTGCATTGGCGTCGTGCCCCAGGAATTCAACTTCAACCAGTTCGAAAAGACCTTCGACATCGTCGTGACCCAGGCCGGTTACTACGGCATCCCGTCGAAAGTCGCCAAGGAACGCGCTGAGCAGTACTTGACCCAGCTCGGCCTGTGGGACAAGCGCGACGTGCCATCACGTTCACTGTCGGGTGGCATGAAGCGTCGTCTGATGATTGCCCGCGCGCTGGTTCACGAACCACGTCTGTTGATCCTCGACGAACCGACTGCCGGCGTCGACATCGAACTGCGTCGTTCGATGTGGACCTTCCTCACCGAACTGAATCAGAAAGGCATCACCATCATCCTCACCACGCACTACCTGGAAGAGGCTGAACAGCTGTGCCGCAACATCGGCATCATCGACCACGGCACCATCGTCGAGAACACCAGCATGAAGCAGCTGCTCGGCCAGTTGCACGTCGAGACCTTCCTGCTGGATCTGAAGAACAGCCTCAGTGCGCCACCCCAGTTGCTCGGTTATCCATCACGTCTGCTTGACGGCCACACGCTGGAAGTCCAGGTGGACAAGTCGATGGGGATCACTGCGCTGTTCACCCAGCTTGCCCAGCAAAATATTGAAGTGTTGAGCCTGCGAAATAAAACCAATCGCCTTGAGGAGTTGTTCGTGTCCCTGGTGGAGAAAAATCTGTCGAAGGTGGCGGTATGAGTTCCGAGCTGCAACCCAACCTCGTCGCCCTCAACACCATCGTTTACCGCGAAATCCGGCGCTTCACCCGGATCTGGCCGCAGACCCTGCTGCCACCGGCCATCACCATGGTTCTGTATTTCGTGATCTTTGGTAACCTGATCGGCCGGCAAATCGGCGACATGGGCGGCTTCACCTACATGGAGTACATCGTGCCGGGGCTGATCATGATGTCGGTGATCACCAACTCCTACGGCAACGTGGTGTCGAGTTTCTTCGGCAGCAAGTTCCAGCGTTCCATCGAAGAACTGATGGTTTCACCGGTCTCGCCACACACGATTCTGATCGGCTACGTCCTGGGCGGCGTGTTGCGCGGGTTGATGGTCGGGATCATCGTGACCTTGTTGTCGCTGTTCTTCACCCATCTGCAAGTGCATCACCTGGGCGTGACCATCCTGGTGGTGGTGCTGACGGCGACGATTTTCTCGCTGCTGGGCTTCATCAACGCCGTGTTTGCGCGCAACTTCGATGACATTTCAATCATCCCGACGTTCGTGCTGACGCCGTTGACCTATCTGGGCGGGGTGTTTTATTCGATTACGCTGTTGCCGCCGTTCTGGCAGACAGTGTCGTTGGCCAACCCTGTTCTGCACATGGTCAACGCCTTCCGCTACGGCATTCTTGGGGTTTCGGATATCCGGATCAGCGTGGCGATTGCCTTCATGGTGGTGGCGACGGTGATTTTGTATTTTGGGTGTGCGCGGTTGTTGGTGAGTGGGCGGGGGATGCGGACCTGAGGATGTTTTTCTTGGGGATTTTGGGTGTATATCCGTTTCTGCGGTAACGGCCACTTATGGTTTCGCCCTTACGGCGAGTCACTTTTTTACAAGCGCCAAAAAAAGTAACCAAAAAACGCTCGCCCCTTACGTACGGCCCCTCGCTGGGGCTCGGGGTACCTTCGCTCCGGCATTCATCCGGGGGCATCGCCTCCGGTTGGCTTCGCTTCAACCTCCTCTCGATGTGTGCGGCTACGCCGCACGGCGCTACGCGCCCACCCCCGGATAAACGCCTCCACTCAGCCTGCCGATGGGGCGGGTGAAACAAGAGGGCCGAGGCGGCCTACCGGCCGGCCTGTTTGTCTGGATTGTACGCATTTCAAGTGGGAGCTGGCTTGTCGGGTCGCCGCATCGCAGCGATGACGGCCTGACAGCCGACCAATCTCTACCTGATACCCCCCATCCCATTGTAGGAGCGAGCCTGCTCGCGAAAAACGTCCAGACACCGCGACCATCCAGCCAAGGCGCGTTATCGTTGACGACCATCGCGAGCAGGCTCGCTCCTACGTGGGAACGGCTATATCCGCAAAATCATGGCTGATTGTCTGGCCGCCATCGCTGCGATGCGGCGACCCGACAAGCCAGCTCCCACAAAGGGCGCGGTGCCGTATGGGAATGCATTCGACCTCAGCGAGGTCGGCTCGAGGGTCGCCTCGGTTTCTGTAACGGTACGTACGACCAACCTCAAAGACACCCCATCACATCCGACTCTGCTTGCGCCGCCTCCACTGCCGCGCGACCCACCAGCGCCAATACAGCATCACCAGGCAATAAGCCAACGCTCCCAACACCACCCCCGTCACCACCGACCCCAGCAAAAACGGCTGCCACAAGGTCGACAGCTCGCCGCTGATCCATTCCCAGGTCAGCTCATCCGGCAGATGCCGCGCGGGAACATCCAGCAACCACGCGCCGGTCTGATAGGTACAAAAGAACACTGCCGGCATGGTGATCGGATTGGTCAGCCAGACCAGGCTTACTGCAATCGGCATATTGCCGCGCACCACGATGGCAAGGGTCGCGGCCAGCAGCATCTGCAACGGAATCGGCAGAAAAGCCGCAAACAAGCCAACCGCCATGGCCCGTGCGACGGAGTGGCGATTGAGGTGCCAGAGGTTCGGGTCATGCAGCAGCGTGCCGAGAAAGCGTAAGGATTTATGTTCCCTGATGCTGGTCGGGTCTGGCATGTAACGTTTGAATAATCGCCGGGGCATAGGGATTCTCGGTCGGTCAAGGCGGCAAGTATGTCTCGATTCCATGAAGCGCCCATTCAGACTTTGTGACAATTGATAACGACGAGCGTGCCGCCAGACGACTATGCCTAAGGTCGGGACTCTCAAGGACGGGCTTATGCGCACAGGGATGATGGCGCTGGCGTTGGGTCTGCTGGCCTTGCGTTTTTTACCGGCATTGCCGCCGGTCGGGTTGTGGCTGTTGATGCCGGTTGTGGGTTTGATGTTGCTGCCGTTCAGAACTTATCCGGTGGCGTTTTTTCTGTTCGGTTTGAGTTGGGGTTGCGCGCAGGCCCATTGGGCATTGGATGACCGCTTGGCGCCGGATCTGGACGGTGAAACCCGATGGGTCGAAGGGCGGGTGACGGGATTGCCCGAGAACGGCGAGGCGGTTGTTCGATTTGAATTGGCGCAGGCAACGTCGCGACACGCAGACGTGCCGTCGCTCATGCGCCTGGCCTGGTACGACGGCCCGCCGGTGAAAAGTGGCGAGCGCTGGCGATTGGCGGTCAAGTTGAAGCGTCCTGCCGGCTTGCTCAATCCGCATGCCTTCGATTACGAAGCTTGGCTGTTGGCGCAGCGCATTGGTGCGACGGGTACGGTCAAGGATGGCGCGCGACTGGTTGAGGCGCGATGGGCCTGGCGTGACGGCATCCGCCAAAGATTGCTGGCGGTGGATGCACAGGGTCGAACGGGGGCACTGGCGGCGTTGGTGCTGGGCGATGGTGCCGGGCTCAGCCGCGAAGACTGGCAAGTGTTGCAAGACACCGGCACCGTGCACTTGCTGGTGATTTCCGGTCAGCACATTGGATTGCTGGCGGGCGTGGTGTACTTGCTGATCGCCGGTCTGGCCCGCTATGGACTCTGGCCAACTCGCCTCCCTTGGCTGCCCTGGGCTTGCGGCCTGGCATTCATCGCCGCGCTGGTTTACGGATTGTTGGCCGGGTTTGAAGTCCCGGTTCGCCGTGCCTGTCTGATGATCGGTCTGGTGTTGTTGTGGCGTCTGCGTTTTCGTCACCTGGGTGCCTGGTGGCCGTTATTGCTGGCGCTCAATGGCGTATTGCTGCTAGACCCGCTGGCCAGTCTGCAACCGGGATTCTGGCTGTCCTTCGCCGCAGTCGCGGTTTTGATTTTTACCTTTGGCGGTCGTCTCGGCCCCTGGCGCTGGTGGCAAACCTGGACCCGCGCCCAATGGCTGATCGCGATTGGCCTGCTGCCATTGCTGTTGGTGCTGGGATTGCCGATCAGTGTCAGCGGACCATTGGTCAATTTGCTGGCAGTGCCATGGATCAGTCTGCTGGTATTGCCTCCTGCATTGCTCGGCACTCTGTTATTGCCACTGCCTCACGTAGGGGAAGGCCTGTTGTGGCTGGCGGGCGGTTTGATCGATTTTTTGTTCAAGGGGTTGGCATTGGTCGCTGGGCGGATTGCAGCGTGGGTGCCCATGGCGATCCCGTTCTGGGTAGGGTGCGTGGGGGCCATGGGCGCCTTACTTCTGTTGTTGCCCCAGGGCGTGCCAATGCGTCCGTTGGGGTGGCCGATGCTGCTGTTGCTGGTGTTTCCTCCACGGGCAGAGTTGCCCGAAGGAATCGCCGACATCTGGCAGCTGGACGTCGGGCAAGGCCTGGCGATCCTGGTGCGCACTCGCCATCAGGCCTTGCTGTATGACACCGGCCCGCGCTTCGGTGATTTCGATCTGGGCGAACGGGTGGTGTTGCCTTCATTGCGCAAGCTTGGCGTAAAAGAGCTCGATTTGATGCTGATCAGCCACGCCGACGCCGATCATGCCGGCGGCGCCCTGGCGGTCGCCAAGGGGTTGGCTGTGAAGCGTGTCATCAGTGGCGATCCGCTGGCACTGCCTGCCGAGTTGCAAGCCCAGGCCTGTGAAACCGACCGGCAATGGATCTGGGACGGGGTGAAGTTCCGGCTCTGGCAATGGTCATCAGCCGGTGTCAGCAATCAAAAGTCCTGTGTTTTGCAGATCGAAGCCAATGACGAGCGCTTGTTGTTGACCGGTGATATCGATGCCGCCGCCGAGCGATCGCTGCTCGACAGTCCATTGGCCGTACCGACCGACTGGTTGCAGGCACCGCATCATGGCAGCCGCAGTTCGTCGTCCATGGCGTTGCTCAATGGCTTGCAGCCTAAAGCGGTGCTGATTTCTCGTGGGCATGGCAATTCATTCGGCCATCCGCACCCAACCGTCGTGGCGCGCTATCTCAAGCGTGGCATTGCGATCCATGACAGTGCGCATGAAGGTGCCATTCATCTGCAACTGGGGCGGTTTGAATCTCCCCGCTCGATGCGTCTGGAGCGGCGGTTCTGGCGCGTCCCGCCAGTATCGGTTCAATAACCGAGCGTTACTAAAGCCCGACCGGATGCGACATCACGGTCTTCGGTGCGTCCACCCCCTATGTTAGAGTGGCGCACTTTTTCGAGGGGACTGACACTGTGTGGGAATTGGTCAAATCCGGCGGCTGGATGATGCTGCCGATCATCCTGAGTTCCATCGCGGCCATGGCAATCGTTGCCGAGCGTCTGTGGACCCTGCGGGCCAGCCGCGTGACGCCGGAGCATTTGCTCGGTCAGGTCTGGGTCTGGATCAAGGACAAGAAACTCAACAAGGACAGGCTCAAGGAACTGCGCGCCAACTCGCCGTTGGGTGAAATCCTGGCCGCGGGCCTTGCCAACTCCAAGCATGGTCGCGAGATCATGAAAGAGTGCATCGAAGAAGCTGCCGCACGGGTCATCCACGATCTGGAGCGCTACATCAACGCGCTCGGCACAATTGCCGCCATGGCGCCGCTGCTGGGCTTGCTCGGTACGGTGTTGGGCATGATCGATATTTTCAGCGCATTCACCGGCAATGGCATGACCACCAACGCGTCGGTGCTGGCCGGTGGTATCTCCAAGGCCCTGATCACCACGGCTGCCGGTTTGATGGTCGGTATCCCGGCAGTGTTCTTCCATCGATTCCTGCAACGCCGGATCGATGAGCTGGTGGTGGGGATGGAGCAGGAAGCGATCAAACTGGTCGAAGTGGTGCAGGGCGACCGCGACGTGGATCTGGCTGAGGGCAAAGCGTGAAATTCCGCCGCAAACCGCGGGAAACAGTGGACATCAACCTCGCGTCGCTGATCGATGTGGTGTTTATCCTGCTGCTGTTTTTCGTTGTGACCACCACATTCACCCGTGAAACCCAGCTGCGTGTCGATCTTCCCGAAGCGGTCAGTGGATCGCCCGCCGAAGACCAGAACAAGCCGCTGGATATCGCCATCAGTGCCGACGGCGTGTTCTCGGTCAACAACCAGGTGCTACCCAAAAGTGATCTGGCCAGCCTGATGGACGCATTGCAGAAGGAGTCCAACGGCGATACCAGCCGGCCGCTGTCGATCAGTGCCGATGGTAAGTCCCAGCATCAGTCCGTCGTCACCGCGATGGACGCCGCTGGCAAACTTGGCTTCAGCCACTTGCGCATGACCACAGTCGAGGCGGCGCCGCCCGCGCCCTGATGGCCATGTCCGATCGCCTGTTAGCCGCATGGTACCGAGGCCATCCCGCGCTGAAGCTGTTGCAGCCACTGGAGTGGTTGTATCGGCGTGTGGTCGATAAAAAGCGCAAACGCTTTTTGGCGGGCGAGGGGGAAATCTATCAGCCACCGGTGCCGCTGATCGTGGTGGGCAACATTACAGTCGGTGGCACCGGCAAGACGCCGTTGATTTTGTGGATGATCGATCACTGCCAGCGCAGCGGTTTGCGGGTCGGTGTGGTCAGTCGTGGCTACGGCGCCAAACCGCCACAGTTGCCATGGCGAGTCGAAGCGCAGCACAGCGCGGAAATTGCCGGTGACGAACCGCTGTTGATCGTCCAGCGCACCGGCGTGCCGCTGATGATCGACCCGAACCGCAGCAACGCCGTCAAAGCCTTGCTGGCGAGTGAACCGCTGGATTTGATCCTGTCCGATGATGGCATGCAGCATTACCGAATGGCCCGGGATCTGGAGCTGGTGTTGATCGACGCCGCCCGTGGCCTGGGTAATCGGCGTTGTTTGCCGGCCGGGCCTTTGCGCGAACCGGCCGAGCGCCTGCAAAGTGTGGACGCGGTGCTCTACAACGGCGCCACCGCCGATCGTGAGGATGGGTTTGCTTTTCAATTGCAACCCACTGCGCTGGTCAATCTGCGAAGCGGCGAACGACGTCACCTCGATCACTTTCCCTCGGGCCAGGCATTGCACGCGGTGGCCGGGATCGGCAATCCGCAGCGTTTCTTCAAGACCCTCGAAACGCTACACTGGCAACCAGTCCCGCACGCGTTCGCCGACCATGCCGAATACAGCCTGCAGGCCTTGAATTTCACCCCGTCATTGCCGTTGGTGATGACCGAAAAGGACGCGGTGAAGTGCCGTGCCTTCGCCGCTGCCGACTGGTGGTACCTGGCGGTCGATGCTGTGCCGACGCCGGCCTTCGTGGCCTGGTTCGATACGCAATTGATGCGCCTGTTGCCGGCTCGTCTCTTGCCTTAAATCCGTTTTTATCCAGGGAATGCTCATGGACACCAAATTGCTCGACATCCTCGCTTGCCCGGTCTGCAAAGGCCCGCTCAAGCTCAGCGCCGACAAGACCGAGCTGATCAGCAAGGGCGCTGGCCTCGCGTACCCGATTCGCGATGGCATTCCGGTGATGCTCGAAACCGAAGCCCGCACCCTGACCACCGACGAGCGTCTGGATAAATGACCACAGCCTTTACCGTTGTCATTCCATCGCGCTACGCCTCCACCCGTTTGCCCGGCAAACCGCTGCTGTTGATCGCCGGCAAGCCGATGATCCAGCACGTCTGGGAACAGGCAAGCAAAAGCAGCGCCCAGCGTGTGGTGGTTGCCACTGATGACGCGCGCATCGTCGAGGCCTGCGAGGGCTTTGGTGCCGAAGTGGTGCTGACCCGTGAAGACCACAACTCCGGCACCGATCGCCTGGCGGAAGTCGCGGCGAAACTGGGCCTTGCTCCTGACGCTATCGTAGTCAATGTCCAGGGTGATGAGCCGTTGATCCCGGCGAGCGTGATCGATCAAGTCGCCGCCAACCTGGCTCTGCATACCGAAGCGCGCATGGCCACCCTGGCCGAGCCGATCGACGACGTGGAAACCCTGTTCAATCCCAACGTGGTGAAAGTGGTCAGCGACCTCAATGGCCTGGCGCTGACCTTCAGTCGTGCCACGCTGCCATGGGCACGGGACGCGTTCGCCCAGAGCCGCGAGCAATTGCCGGAAGGCGTGCCGTATCGTCGCCATATCGGCATCTACGCCTACCGCGCCGGTTTCCTGAATGACTTCGTCAGCTGGGGGCCATGCTGGCTGGAAAACACCGAGTGCCTGGAACAGTTGCGGGCCCTGTGGCACGGCGTGCGCATTCACGTCGCCGATGCGCTGATCGCGCCACCTCCGGGCGTCGATACTGTTGAAGACCTTGAGCGCGTTCGTCGCCTGCTGGAGGCCTGATGCGGGTTCTGTTTGTCTGCCTGGGCAACATCTGCCGTTCACCCACGGCTGAAGGCGTGTTGCGCCACAAACTGCGTGAGGCGGGGCTGGCCGGTCAGGTCGAAGTCGCCTCTGCCGGCACCGGCGACTGGCATGTCGGCAGGGCGCCGGACAAGCGCAGCCAGGCGGCGGCGAAGCTGCGTGGCTACGATCTGTCAGCCCAACGCGCCCAGCAAGTGACCAAAGCTGATTTCGCCACCTACGACCTGATCCTGGCGATGGACAACAGCAATCTGCTCCACCTCAAGGCTTTGCAACCGGCAAAGGGCAAGGCTGAGCTGGATTTGTTCCTGCGCCGCTATCAGGTGGAAATCGACGAAGTCCCGGACCCGTATTACGACGGCGACCAAGGCTTTGAGCAGGTGCTGGATCTGATCGAGCGCGCCAGTGATTTGCTGGTGATCGAACTGAAGGGACGGTTATGAGTTTGCAGGTTCGGTCGCAGGTTTCGCTCAAGCCGTTCAACAGCTTTGGCGTGGATGTCCAGGCACGGTTATTTGCCCAGGCCCATAGCGACGCCGATGTACGGGAGGCCTTGGCCTACGGGCTGGAGCATAAGGTGCCGGTGCTGGTAATCGGTGGTGGCAGCAATTTGCTGCTGACGGCGGATATCCAGTCATTGGTGCTGCGCATGGCCACCCGCGGGATTCGTGTGGTGAGCGACGATGGCAACAACGTGGTGATTGAGGCCGAGGCTGGTGAGCCTTGGCATCCGTTCGTGCAGCACACGTTGGCACAGGGCTTGTCGGGCCTGGAAAACCTCAGCCTGATTCCCGGCACCGTCGGTGCAGCACCCATGCAGAACATCGGCGCTTACGGGGTCGAGATCAAGGACGTATTCGCCGGTCTGACCGCGCTTGATCGCCAGAGTGGCGAACTGCGCGACTTCAGCCTGCAAGAGTGCAACTTCGCCTACCGCGACAGTTTGTTCAAACAGCAACCGGGGCGCTGGCTGATTTTGCGCGTTCGCTTTGCCCTCAACCGTGTCGCGCCATTGCATCTGGAATACGGCCCGGTGCGTCAGCGCCTGACCGAGCAAGGCATCGAGCACCCGACCGCCAGCGATGTCAGCCAGGCCATTTGCAGCATTCGCAACGAAAAACTGCCGGACCCGGCGGTACTGGGCAATGCCGGCAGTTTCTTCAAGAATCCGTTGGTGCCAGCGGCGCTTGTCGCGCAGCTCAAAATCCAATACCCGGATCTGGTGGCCTATGCGCAACCCGACGGGCAGATGAAAATCGCCGCCGGTTGGCTGATCGAGCGGGCAGGCTGGAAAGGTTTCCGTGATGCCGACGCGGGCGTGCATAAATTGCAGGCGCTGGTGCTGGTCAACTACGGCAGCGCCACGGGGTTGCAATTGCTCGACCTGGCGCAGCGTATTCAGAAAGACATTTCAGAACGTTTTCATGTCGAACTGGAAATGGAGCCGAACCGGTATTGAAGCTAAGCTTTCAGGACTGATTCTCAAGCCCTGCACAATGACCATTGTGCAGGGCTTTTTTGTTAATGCTGGGTTAACTTAGTCAGCTAACGATGCAAACGATTTGTTCTACCAAAGGCCCGGTGCAGACGCTGCCGTTTGCGCAAGAGAGCCGATTAGCCTGAGCCGATCTGCGTTCCGAACCAAGATCCAACGGCAGATTGCTCGACCCCATAACTCAAGAAATATGCGGGCGTGCCCATGATTACCCTGAAACTCAACGGTCAAGACCATCAACTCGACGTCACCGAGGACATGCCGCTGCTCTGGGCTATCCGCGACGTGGCGGGCTATAACGGCACCAAATTCGGCTGCGGCATGGGCCTGTGCGGCGCGTGCACCATTCATATCGGAGGTGCGCCGGCGCGTAGTTGCATCACGCCGATCGGCTCGGTGGTCGGACAGAACGTCACCACCATCGACAACCTGCATGCCGACCCGGTAGGTAAAGTGGTGCAACAAGCCTGGCTCGATACGGCGGTGGCCCAATGCGGTTACTGCCAGGGTGGACAAATCATGTCCGCCACGGCCCTGCTCAAGACCAACCCGAACCCCAGCGACGAACAGATCGAAGAGGCGATGGTCGGCAATATCTGCCGCTGCGGCACTTATAACCGCATCAAGACTGCCATCCGCCAGGCATCCACCCACCTGAAGGAGGCCAAGGCATGAGCCAGTTACCAATGGATTTCGCCCTGAGCAACCTCAGTCGCCGTGGTTTTCTCAAGGGCGTGGGCGCTGCGGGTGCCCTGGTGGTTGCCGCAAGCTGGGGCTGGCAAGACGCGTTTGCCGAAGAAGTGAAGAAATTCGGCGCCGACGGCATGCCCAATGGTTGGGTGGATGACCCCAAGGTGTACGTCAGCATCGCCGCCGATGGCACGGTAACCGTTGTTTGCAACCGTTCGGAAATGGGCCAGGGCGTGCGCACCAGTCTGACCATGGTGGTTGCCGATGAACTGGAAGCTGATTGGGCGCGAGTCAAAGTGCGGCAGGCGCCGGGTGACGAAGTGCGCTTCGGCAACCAGGACACCGACGGTTCGCGCAGCATGCGCCACTGGTACGAGCCGATGCGCCGCTGTGGCGCCGCCGCGCGGACCATGCTGGAGCAGGCCGCTGCCGATCAGTGGAAAGTGCCGGTCGGCGAATGCCATGCGCAGCTGCACAAAGTCATCCACAAGCCGTCCGGCCGTGAACTGGAGTATGGCGCGCTGGCCGCAGCCGCCGGTGCCTTGGCCGTTCCGCCGCGGGACAGCCTGAAGCTCAAGCAACCCTCGGAATTTCGCTACATCGGCAAGGAAGGCAGCAAGGCCATCGACGGTGACGACATTGTCAACGGCCGGGCAGTGTATGGCGCCGATGTGCATTTCGACGGCATGTTGTACGCCACCATTGCCCGGCCTGCGGTCTACGGTGGCAAGGTCAAAAGCTTCGATGCCACTGCGGCGATGAAAGTCCCGGGCGTGGTCAAGGTGCTGCAGATCGAAAGTCGTCCGCTGCCATCGGAGTTCCAACCATTGGGCGGAATCGCCGTGGTGGCGAACAATACCTGGGCGGCGATCAAGGGCCGCGAAGCGCTGAAAATCGAGTGGGATGACGGCGCCAATGCCAGCTACGATTCGATCGCCTACCGCAAGGAACTCGAAGCCGCCTCCCTCAAGCCAGGCAAAGTCGTCCGCAATACCGGCAACATCGACGAAGCCATGAGCAGCGCCGACAGCACGCTGGAGGCCTCCTACTATCTGCCGCACCTGTCGCAATCGCCAATGGAGCCGATGGTCGCCATCGCCCGCTACAAGGATGGCGCCTGTGAAGCGTGGGGGCCAAGTCAGGCGCCACAGGTCACCCGCGAACGGATCGGCGAGCGTCTGGGTCTGCCGTTCGATAACGTCACGTTCAACGTGACCTTGCTTGGCGGCGGTTTCGGTCGCAAGTCCAAACCCGACTTCATCATCGAAGCGGCCATTCTCGCCAAAGAGTTCCCCGGCAAGGCTGTGCGTGTGCAATGGACCCGTGAAGACGATATTCATTGTTCCTACTTCCACACCGTCTCGGCCGAATACCTCAAGGCCAGCCTGAACAAGGACGGCCTGCCATCAGGTTGGCTGCACCGGACGGTTGCGCCGAGCATTACCGCATTGTTCGCGCCGGGCATGAATCACGAGGCGGCTTTCGAGTTGGGCATGGGCTTCACCAACATGGCCTACGCCATCCCGAATGTGCGCCTGGAAAACCCCGAAGCCACCGTGCACACCCGCGTGGGCTGGTATCGCTCGGTGTCGAACATCCCGCATGGTTTCGCGATCCAGAGCTTTATCGACGAACTGGCGCACAAGGCCGGGCAAGACCCGCTCAAGTACCAGATCAAGTTGCTCGGACCGGACCGGCAGATCGATCCGCGCACCCTGAGTGAGGAATGGAACTACGGCGAATCGCCCGAGCGCTATCCGATCGATACCGGGCGACTGCGTACCGTGCTGGAAACCGCTGCCAAAGCCGCGGGTTGGGGCCGCGAGTTGCCGAAGGGCCGGGGCCTGGGGCTGGCGGTACATTACAGCTTCGTCACCTACGTGGCGGCGGTGATCGAGGTCGAAGTCAAAGACGATGGCACGTTGCTCGTGCACAAGGCTGACATCGCCGTGGATTGTGGGCCGCAGATCAATCCCGAGCGGATTCGCGCGCAGTTTGAAGGCGCCTGCGTGATGGGGCTGGGCAATGCGGTGCTGGGCGAGATCAGCTTCAAGGATGGCAAGGTCCAGCAGGATAACTTCCACATGTACGAAGTGGCGCGCATGTCGCTGGCACCGAAGGAAGTCGCTGTGCATCTGGTCACACCACCCGGCACCGTACCCTTGGGCGGTGTGGGTGAGCCGGGTGTGCCGCCGATTGCCCCGGCGCTGTGTAACGCGATCTTCGCCGCCACCGGCAAACGCATTCGCGACCTGCCGGTTCGCTATCAACTGCAAGACTGGCGCAAGGCGCAAGCCTGATGGACAGCGTCGATCTGAACGTCCTGCGCAGCGTGCTGGAGTGGCGCCGCGCCGGAAAGCGAGTGGTGTTGTACAGCGTGGTCCAGACCTGGGGCACCGCGCCCCGGGCGCCGGGTGCGATGCTCGCGTTGCGCGAGGACGGTGTCGTAATCGGCTCAGTGTCCGGCGGTTGCGTCGAAGATGACCTGATTGCGCGGTTGCATGACGGTCGAATGCCCTGCGACGGGCCGCCGGTGCAGTTGATTACCTATGGCGTCACCCGCGAGGAGGCCGCACGTTTCGGTTTGCCCTGTGGTGGCACGTTGCGTTTGACCGAAGAGCGGGTCGGCGATGTGGATTGGGTGGCCGAGTTGCTGACGCGCTGCGAGGATCATCAAATCGTCGCGCGTTCGCTGGATATCGAATCGGGCAAAGTGCTTTTGCAAGCGGCCGACAAATCGGACGTGCTGACGTTTGATGGAAAGACGCTGCGGGCCATTTATGGTCCGCGCTGGCGCCTGCTACTGATCGGCGCGGGACAATTGTCCCGATATGTCGCCGAAATGGCACGACTGCTGGATTTCGAAGTGCTGATCTGCGATCCGCGCACTGAATTCGTCTACGGTTGGGAGGAACAGCACGGGCGCTTCGTCTCGGGCATGCCCGACGACGCAGTGCTCAGCATCCAGACCGACGAGCGCACAGCGATTGTTGCGCTGACGCACGACCCGCGGCTGGACGACATGGCGCTGCTCACCGCCCTGGATTCCAAAGCATTCTATGTTGGCGCATTGGGCTCGCGGATCAACAGCCACAAGCGCCGGGAAAACCTCGCGCAGCTGGGTTTGTCGCAACAGTCCATCGAACGGCTGCATGGCCCGATCGGCCTGCACATTGGCAGCCACAGCCCGGCGGAAATCGCGTTGTCGCTGATGGCCGAGATTGTGGCGATCAAGAACGGTGTTGAGTTGAAACAGAAAAAACCGTTGCGGGAGGGCGTATGAACGAGCCCATCGGAGTCATCGTTCTGGCGGCGGGGCAGGGCAGTCGGTTCCGGCAGGTGGCGGGTGAGGAAAAAGACAAGTTGCTGGCGGACTGTAAAGGGCGGGATGGCGCTGTCCGTTCGGTGATCGAGCAGGTGCTGGTGAATCTGCCGGCCACGTTGGACCAACGTGTGCTGGTCACCACGGCGGATCGCCCGCAGGTGATTCGGATGGCCAAGGCTTATGGCTGCGAGATCGTGCTGGTCGAATCCACGGGAATGGGTGACAGCATCGCCGCTGGCGTGGCGGCTTGTGCGCAGCTCGGTGGGTGGTTGATGGTGTTGGGGGATATGCCGTTCATCCTGCCTTCGAGCATTGAACACGTTGCGGCGCAGGTGGCTGACGACTGTATCAGTGTGCCGGTGCAGGACGGCGAATATGGCCATCCGGTGGGTTTTGGCCGCAGTTTTGGTTCAGGGTTGATGGCGCTGTCAGGTGATCGCGGGGCCAAGCCGCTGTTTGCACAGGGGCGCGTGGTTGAAGTCGCGGTGGATGATCCTGGTGTGTTGTGGGACGTGGACGTGCCGGAGAAGTTGATCTTTTAAGCTTTAATCAAACAATAAAAAGCCCCGCCTGGGTTCGCCAGGCGGGGCTTTTTACTGACCGACGGAATCAGACGAGTGGTTTAGGCTCGTGTTCCTTTTCCTCGGCTTGTTCGTGTTGCTCTACCGCTTCCTGTACGGAGCGCGGTGCTTCCTCGATCACCGACTCAACCTGCTCGGCGGCGACTTCGGCAGCCGGGGCAGGTGCTGCCTCGACCACTTCGGCAGCAACCGGTGCCGCGACAGCAGCTTCAGTCTGAGCAGCAGCGGCAGCCAGTTCGGCTTCCTTCTGCAGGCGCTCTTCTTCACGCTTGCGACGACGCACTTCACGCGGGTCGTTCGGCGCACGGCCGCTTGGCGTCAGGGCGCTGACCGGAGCCGCTTCAACGACAGGTGCTGGCGCTTCGGCGACGACCGGTGCTTCTACAACCGGGGCTGGCTCGGCAGCGGCAACGACCGGTTCGGAAACCGACGCTGCAGGCACTTCAGCTTCGGCAGCCGGTGCTGGAGTTTCGGCAACGGCTGGCTCGGCGACCCAGTTGAACGCAGTTTGCTCTTCGCGGACTTCACGAACGGTTTCAGTCACGGTTTCAACAACCGGTTCTGCAACCACCGCAGGCGCCTCGGCAACCGCGGCTGGTTCAGCAGGCGCTTCAACCACAGGTTGTGCTTCTGGTGCCTGGGCCACTTCGATTTCCGGCGAAGCGGTTACTTCTACCGGCGTGGTCGCTTCAACGACTGGCGCTTCAACTGGAGCAGTCTCCAGGGTGGCGGCAGTGGCGCGTTCGGCTTGCTCGTGAGCTTGTGCTTCGGCCGGAGCGCTGATCACGCTGCTGGCAACGGCTGCGGTAACAGCCAGGCCGGCGGCCAGATCGGCAGTGCTTGGCGCTTCAGCGTTGTCGCCAGCTTCGGACTCTTCCGAACCTTCGATCACGTTGCCGTTGGCATCACGCTGACGCTCGCGACGGTTGCTGCGGCGACGCTGACCACGGGAGCGGCGGCGTGGACGATCGCCTTCGGCGCCTTCCTGACCATCTTCCTGCAGTTGCTCTTCGTTGGTTGGCAGTTCTTCTTCGGCTACAGCGGCAGCGGCTTGCTCGGCACGCGGCTGACGTTCTTCACGCGGTGGGCGTGGAGCGCGTTCTTCGCGTGGCTGGCGGGCCGGACGTTCTTCCACGCTCGCAGCAGCGGCCGGGGCAGCATCCAGTGGCTCACGCAGTTCACGTACGCGTTCTTCACGCTCGCCACGTGGCTTGCGATCTTCACGTGGAGCGCGTGGTGCACGTTCTTCACGCGGAGCGCGTGGAGCGCGTTCTTCGCGGGCTACGGCTGGAGTCTCTTCCCGGGCTTCGCGTGGTTGACGCTCTTCGCGTGGTTCACGTGGTGCGCGTTCTTCACGCGGTGCACGTTCCTCGCGCGGCTTGCGTTCTTCATCGCGGCGACCGTTACGGTTGCGGCTCTGTTGGCGACCGTTGCGACGCTCTTCGTTGCGAGCAGGACGCTCGGTAGCCGGCTTCTCGACCACAACGGGAGCCACTGGCTCTTCCTTGGTGGCGAACAGGCTGACCAGCGACTTCACCAGGCCCTTGAACAGGCTTGGCTCTGGCGCGGCGGCAGGGGCGGCAACAGGTGCTGCGACCACTTCGGTCGGAACCGGAGCATTGGCGCGGGCCGGAGCGGTCTTGACCGCGGCTTCCTGGCGAACCAGGGTGCGGGTCGCAGCGGCTGGCTGGACTTCTTCGATTTCGGCAGCGGCAGCGGCGATTTCGTAGCTGGACTGGTTGGTCGCGGCTTCCGGGCTGTCATCACGCAGGCGTTGCACTTCGAAGTGCGGCGTCTCGAGGTGATCGTTCGGCAGAATGACGATGCGGGCGCGGGTGCGCAGTTCGATCTTGGTGATCGAGTTGCGTTTTTCGTTGAGCAGGAACGCGGCCACCGGGATCGGCACTTGTGCGCGAACTTCGGCGGTGCGGTCTTTCAGGGCTTCTTCTTCGATCAGGCGCAGGATCGCCAGGGACAGCGATTCAACGTCACGGATGATGCCGGTGCCGTTGCAACGCGGGCAGACGATGCCGCTGCTTTCGCCCAGGGATGGACGCAGGCGCTGACGGGACATTTCCAGCAAACCGAAGCGCGAGATGCGACCGACTTGCACGCGAGCGCGGTCGGCTTCCAGGCATTCGCGGACTTTCTCTTCCACGGCGCGCTGGTTCTTGGCAGGGGTCATGTCGATGAAGTCGATGACAATCAGGCCGCCGATGTCGCGCAGGCGCAACTGACGGGCGATTTCTTCGGCGGCTTCGAGGTTGGTCTGCAGGGCGGTTTCTTCGATGTCGCTGCCTTTGGTGGCGCGCGCCGAGTTGATGTCGATGGACACCAGGGCTTCGGTCGGATCGATGACGATGGAGCCGCCGGAAGGCAGTTCGACAACGCGCTGGAAGGCGGTTTCGATCTGGCTTTCGATCTGGAAGCGGTTGAACAGCGGAACGCTGTCTTCGTACAGCTTGATCTTGCTGGCGTACTGCGGCATCACCTGGCGGATGAAGGTCAGGGCTTCGTCCTGGGCTTCAACGCTGTCGATCAGCACTTCGCCGATGTCCTGGCGCAGGTAATCGCGGATGGCGCGGATGATCACGTTGCTTTCCTGGTAGATCAGGAACGGCGCGGCGCGGTCCAGCGAGGCTTCTTTGATGGCGGTCCACAGTTGCAGCAGGTAATCGAGGTCCCACTGCATTTCTTCGCTGCTGCGGCCCAGGCCGGCAGTGCGCACGATCAGGCCCATGTCGGCCGGTGCAACCAGGCCGTTCAGCGCTTCACGCAGTTCGTTGCGCTCTTCGCCTTCGATGCGACGGGAGATGCCGCCGGCACGCGGGTTGTTCGGCATCAGCACCAGGTAACGACCGGCCAGGCTGATGAAGGTGGTCAGGGCGGCGCCCTTGTTGCCACGTTCTTCTTTTTCGACCTGAACGATGACTTCCTGGCCTTCGCTCAGGACGTCCTTGATATTGACGCGACCTTCCGGGGCTTTCTTGAAGTATTCGCGGGAGATTTCTTTGAGGGGCAGGAAGCCGTGGCGCTCGGAGCCGAAATCGACAAAGGCAGCCTCAAGGCTTGGTTCGATGCGAGTAATCCGGCCTTTATAGATGTTGGCCTTCTTCTGCTCGCGTGCACCGGATTCGATGTCCAGGTCGTAGAGGCGTTGGCCATCTACCAGTGCAACACGCAACTCTTCAGGTTGAGTTGCGTTAATCAGCATTCTTTTCATGTAGTACCGTCGGTTTCCGGGCTGCCGGAAACGGCGTTCGGCACACACGACTTCTCACGGTCGGTGTCAGGTGCGTCGGGAGTGGTTGGCCATTCCCGTGTCCAGCGATGTCCGGCCAATGTGGGCCTGCATCGCGACGTACGCGTCCTGCTTGCTGTGGCTACTTAAGCACTCAGTCAGGAGGAGGAATCAACCGGCGGCTGTGGACGAGATGAAGCGTCTTGATAAAGCCTATTGCTACACAGTCCAGCGGTTGTGCATCTCCACCCTACACGTATCCCTGATAATTCGGGTGCTGCCGCGCGCAGAATCCGCAGCGGGTTGGCATTTACCGTGAGCTCCGAAAGGGGAGGTCACGCATCATGGCTAATTTAGGCAATGTTTCCGAAGCGTTCGCTCGGGGTCATTCGCAGCTGACTGCACTTTGTGAACTGGCCGTGAATATGGCGCGCAAAACGAGTCAAAACTCTGCTTTGCGGCGTGATTCAGGCCTCATGTCACCTGCGCTCGTTACACCTGCAAACTCCACCGTTACGTAGCGAAAGCCCCGTAGGACGGCCTCGCGTCCTGGTGAATTGCGTTGGTCAGGGTCGGTTTTTGACCGTTGCTCCGCTGTCCAGGCCGCTTTTGGCGGCGTTCGCGACTATAGCAGCAATGATTAAGTGCTTCAATTCCATAAAAAATTGTTATCATCCGCGCCATGACGACTACTGCCCCTTCGACCCCAGGCGTACAACTGCTTGAGGTCTCGCCGGAATATGCCGGCCAACGTATTGATAACTTCCTTCTCGCTCGGCTCAAAGGCGTGCCCAAGACCTTGATTTATCGCATTTTGCGCAAAGGCGAAGTGCGGGTGAACAAAGGTCGGATCAAGCCCGAATACAAGCTGCAGGCGGGCGATATCGTGCGCGTGCCGCCGGTTCGCGTGCCTGAGCGCGACGAACCCGTGCCGCTGGCACAAGGCCTGCTGCAGCGACTCGAGGCCTCGATTGTCTACGAAGACAAGGCGCTGCTCGTGATCAACAAGCCTTGCGGCATTGCGGTTCACGGCGGCAGTGGCTTGAATTACGGGGTGATCGAAGCCTTTCGTCAGTTGCGTCCCGATTGCAAGGAGCTGGAACTGGTTCACCGTCTGGACCGCGACACTTCCGGCCTGCTGATGATCGCCAAGAAGCGCAGCATGTTGCGTCACTTGCATACGGCACTGCGCGGCGATGGCGTCGACAAGCGCTACATGGCGCTGGTTCGCGGTAACTGGGCGTCCTCGATCAAGCAGGTCCGGGCGTCGCTCGGCAAGAGCAACCTGCGCTCCGGCGAGCGAATGGTCGAGGTGGACGAGGAAGAGGGCAAAGAGTCCGTGACCGTGTTCAAGGTCCTGCGTCGCTTTGGCGACTTTGCCACCCTGATCGAAGCCAAGCCTATTACCGGCCGTACCCACCAGATCCGCGTCCATACCTTGCACGCCGGGCACTGTATTGCCGGCGACAGCAAGTACGGTGATGACGATTTCAGCAAGGAAATCCGTGATCTGGGCGGCAAGCGGCTGTTCCTGCACGCCTACATGCTGACCGTGCCGCTGCCCGATGGCGGTGAACTCAAGTTGCAGGCGCCGGTCGACGAAATGTGGGCCAAGACTGTGGAGCGATTGAGTGCGCCCATCTGATTACAAACTGCTGATATTCGATTGGGATGGCACCCTGGCTGATTCCATTGGTCGGATTGTCGAAGCGATGCATGTGGCGTCCGAGCGATCCGGTTTTCAATTGCGCGATGATCTCGCCGTCAAGGGCATCATCGGGCTGGGGTTGCCGGAGGCGATCCGCACGCTGTATCCGGACATCAGCGATAGCGAGCTGATCGCCTTTCGCGAGCACTATGCCGACCACTACATCGCCTCGGAGGCGGTGCCTTCTCCGTTGTTCGAGGGGGTGGTTGAATCGATGCAGGCGTTTCGCGCCGAGGGATATCACCTGGCAGTCGCAACGGGCAAGGCTCGGCGTGGGTTGGATCGGGTGTTGAATGCGCACGGTTGGGCTGACTATTTCGATATCACTCGTGCCGCCGACGAAACCGCCAGCAAGCCTCACCCACTGATGCTTGAGCAGATTCTTGCGCATTGCGAGGTTCGCCCGGAACAGGCGCTGATGGTCGGCGACTCATCCTTCGATTTGCAGATGGCGCGCAACGCCGGCATGGATTCGGTCGCGGTCAGCTATGGCGCCCAATCGATCGAGTCGTTGAAGCTGTTCGAGCCTCGCTTGGCCATCGATCACTTTTCAGAATTGCATGCCTGGCTGAGTCAGCCGGCTTAATACGTTTTTGCTGGGGTAGATGTCATGACCGACGAATGGAAAGCACCCGCCAAGGCGAGCGCAGAGAGCGGTGACGAGAAGAGCTGGAAGCTGTTGGAAAAAACCTTGCTGGCGGGCGTTCAGGAGCAGCGCCGTTCCCGGCGTTGGGGGATTTTCTTCAAGCTGTTGACCTTTGTGTACCTGTTTGGCGCGCTGTTGTTGTTCTCGCCGCTGATGGACATGGAAAAAGCCGCTACCCGCAGCGGCAACTACACCGCGCTGATCGACATCAATGGCATGATCGCCGACAAGGAGCCGGCCAGCGCCGACAATATCGTTGGCAGTCTGCGTGCGGCCTTTGAGGACAAGAAGGTCAAAGGTGTCATCCTGCGCATCAACAGCCCGGGTGGCAGTCCGGTGCAGTCAGGCTACGTCTATGACGAGATCCGTCGTTTGCGTGGTCTGCACCCTGATACCAAGCTCTACGCAGTGATTTCCGATCTGGGTGCTTCCGGTGCCTACTACATCGCCAGTGCTGCCGATCAGATCTACGCCGACAAGGCGAGTCTGGTGGGTTCCATCGGTGTGACGGCGGCCGGGTACGGTTTCGTCGGCACCATGGAAAAGCTGGGTGTCGAGCGTCGCACCTACACCTCGGGCGAGCACAAGTCCTTTCTTGATCCGTTCCAGCCGCAAAAGCCTGAAGAAACAGCGTTCTGGCAAGGCGTGCTCGACACCACGCACAAGCAGTTCATCAACAGCGTCAAGCAGGGTCGGGGCGATCGCCTGAAGGACAAAGAGCATCCGGAGCTGTTTTCCGGCCTCGTATGGTCTGGCGAGCAGGCTTTGCCGCTGGGGCTGGTGGATGGCCTGGGCAATGCCAGTTCGGTTGCGCGTGATGTAATCGGGGAAAAAGAACTGGTCGACTTCACCGTTCAGGAATCGCCATTCGACCGCTTCTCGAAAAAGCTTGGTGCCAGCGTGGCTGAGCATTTGGCGATGTGGATGGGGTTCAACGGTCCGTCGTTGCGCTGATTTCGACACAATCAAGAAAACCGGCCCCACATTTGCGTAATGCTGTTCACTTGAGGGTGAACATTGTGCCCGTGGCGAGGGAGCTTGCTCCCGCAGGGGCGCGAAGCGGCCCCAAAAGCGATCCGACAAGCTCCCTCGCCACAGGATGCCTCAGGGGATTTGCACGCCCTCGGCCAGCAGCATGTCGATCAGGCGGATCAGCGGCAGGCCGACAAGGCTGGTGGCGTCAGGACCTTCGGTGCTTTGAAACAGGCTCACACCCAGGCCTTCGGCCTTGAAGCTGCCCGCGCAATCGTAGGGCTGCTCGGCGTGCAGGTAGCGTTCGATGCGCGCTGCCTCGAGTGTGCGCATGTGTACGGTGAACGGCACGCAGTCGACCTGGCAGTGGCCGGTCTCGCTGTTGAGCAGCGCCAGTCCAGTCAGGAAGGTCACGCTGGCACCGCTTGAGGCCAGCAGCTGTTCGCGGGCCTTTTCGAAGGTGTGGGGTTTGCCGATAATCTTGTCGCCGAGTACGGCGACCTGGTCGGAACCGATGATCAGATGAGCGGCATGGCTGTGCGCCAGTGCGCGGGCTTTGTGCTCGGCGAGACGTTTTACCAGATCAATGGCAGGCTCGCCGGGGCGATGGCTTTCATCAATGTCCGGAGAGCTGCAAGTGAACGGCAGCCGCAGGCGGGCCAGCAAATCCCGGCGATAGACCGAGCTGGAAGCAAGTAATAAAGGCAGCATGCGCAACTCCAAATGGCAGGTGCGAATTCTAGCGAGGCTTCCAAGTGACGGACAGGGCTGAATTTCCTTTGACATGGGCGGGTGCATCCCTATAATGCTGCGCCTATGTTGAATGACCCGATTCCACCTCACGTTGACCCGCGCAAATTGGCTGACCGTGGCACCACCCTTCAAGGTGAAATGCTGCTGGCCGATTTGGAGAGACTCTGCGACCCGCTTTCCGACAATGTCGGTACGGTGCAGGCTAAATTCGTTTTTGAACGAGATGAACGTAAATCTGTGGTAATTCACAGCTTTATCGACACTGAAGTCAAAATGGTTTGCCAGCGTTGTCTTGAGCTGGTCACCCTGCCGATCCATAGCGAATGCAGTTATGCTGTGGTGAAGGAGGGTGCGAATACCCAGTCGTTGCCGAAAGGTTATGACGTGCTGGAACTGGGCGAAGATCCATTGGATCTGCAGTCACTGATCGAGGAGGAGCTTCTGCTCGCCTTGCCCATTGTGCCTGCTCATCATCCGGAAGAATGCCAGCAGCCGGCGGGAGCAGATGAGCCCGAACCGAGCGAGGACGAGGTAACGCGGTCCAACCCGTTCAGTGTATTGGCGCAGTTAAAGCGTGACCCAAACGTTTAGGAGTTAATCAATTATGGCTGTTCAGCAGAACAAAAAATCCCGCTCTGCCCGTGACATGCGCCGTTCGCACGACGCTCTCGAGGCTAGCACCCTGTCTGTAGAAAAAACCACCGGTGAAGTTCACCTGCGTCACCACGTATCGCCAGAAGGCGTATACCGTGGCCGTAAAGTGATCGACAAGGGCGCTGACGAGTAATCACTTGTCCGCTCAAGTCATCGCGATTGACGCAATGGGCGGGGACTTCGGTCCCCGCAGCATTGTCCAGGCCAGCCTTGCTTGCCTGTCTGCTACACCCTCGCTACACCTGACCCTCGTCGGTCAACCCTCCCTTCTTGAAGAACTGATCGCTGGCCATTCGGCTGTGGATCGCGCGCGCCTGTCGATTGCTCCGGCGTCCGAAGTCATCACCATGGACGAGAAACCTGCCCAGGCCCTGCGTGGCAAGCCCGATTCGTCGATGCGCGTGGCGCTTGAGTTATTGCGCGACGGCAAGGTTCAGGCGTGTGTCAGTGCTGGCAATACCGGCGCGTTGATGGCGTTGTCGCGGTTTGTGCTCAAGACGTTGCCGGGTATCGATCGCCCGGCCATGGTGGCGGCGATTCCGACGCAGAAAGGTTACTGCCAGTTGCTCGACCTGGGGGCCAATGTCGATTGCAGTGCCGAACATCTGCTGCAATTTGCAGTGATGGGCTCGGTCGCGGCAGAAACCTTGGGTATTGTTCGTCCACGGGTGGCCTTGCTGAACATCGGCACCGAGGACATCAAGGGCAATCAGCAGGTCAAGCTGGCTGCAACCTTGTTGCAAAGTGCCCGTGGTATCAACTACATCGGTTTCGTCGAAGGTGACGGCTTGTACCGTGGCGAGGCGGACGTGGTGGTGTGCGACGGGTTTGTCGGCAATATCCTGCTCAAGTCCAGCGAGGGGCTGGCGACCATGATCGCCGGGCGAATCGAAGCGTTGTTCAAGAAAAGCCTGCCTTCGCGCATGGTGGGTGCGTTGGCGCTGCCGCTGATGAAGCGTCTGCAGGCTGACCTGGCGCCGGCGCGACATAACGGCGCGAGCTTTCTCGGCTTGCAGGGTATTGTCGTTAAAAGCCACGGTTCCGCCGGGGTGCAGGGTTTTCAGAGTGCTATTTCCCGCGCCTTGATCGAAATTCAGGAAAATCTGCCAGAACGCATTCACGGTCGTCTGGAGGATTTGTTGCTTTAGGCGTTTTCGTCGGACAATGCTTAAATGTGACCGCTCAGTTCAATTGGCCATCCAACTGTCAGTTTCTTGCGTCCCCGATGGCGGGACGTCAATTCTCCGACGACAAGATCATTAGGGGCTTGTTACATGTCTGCTTCCCTCGCATTCGTCTTTCCGGGACAAGGTTCGCAGTCCCTCGGCATGCTGGCCGAGTTGGGCGCGCAACATCCGGTTGTCCTCGAAACATTCAAAGAAGCCTCCGATGCTCTGGGTTACGACCTGTGGGCACTGACCCAGCAAGGGCCGGAAGAGCAACTCAATCAAACCGATAAAACCCAACCGGCAATCCTGACCGCTTCGATCGCCCTGTGGCGCTTGTGGCTGGCAGAAGGCGGCGCGCGCCCGGCTTATGTTGCCGGTCACAGCCTGGGTGAATACAGCGCACTGGTTGCCGCTGGCAGCCTGAGCCTCGGCGACGCGGTGAAGCTGGTCGAGCGTCGTGGTCAGTTGATGCAGGAAGCCGTTCCGGCCGGGCAGGGCGGCATGGCCGCGATCCTTGGTCTGGACGACGCCGATGTGCTGGCAGCCTGCGCCGAAGCGGCGCAAGGTGAAGTGGTCAGCGCGGTCAACTTCAACTCCCCTGGCCAGGTGGTGATCGCCGGTGCCAAGGCCGCGGTCGAGCGTGCCATCGAAGGTTGCAAGGCGCGTGGTGCCAAGCGTGCCATGCCGTTGCCGGTCAGCGTGCCGTCGCACTGCGAGCTGATGCGTCCGGCTGCTGAGCGTTTTGCCGAGTCGATCGCAGCGATCGACTGGCAGGCTCCGCAAATTCCGCTGGTGCAGAACGTCAGTGCCGATGTGCCTGCCGATCTGGAAACCCTCAAGCGCGATCTGCTTGAACAGCTTTACAAGCCTGTACGCTGGGTCGAGTCGGTCCAGGCGCTGGCAGCCAAGGGTGCGACCAATCTGGTCGAGTGCGGTCCTGGCAAAGTGCTCGCCGGCCTGAACAAACGCTGCGCCGAAGGCGTATCGACTTCCAACCTCAATACCCCAGACGCTTTCGCTGCCGCCCGTGCAGCGTTGGCCTGAATCAGGAGAAACTTGCATGAGTCTGCAAGGTAAAGTTGCACTGGTCACCGGTGCAAGCCGTGGCATCGGCCAGGCCATCGCCCTGGAGCTGGGTCGTCAGGGCGCCATCGTTGTTGGCACCGCGACCACCGCTTCGGGTGCCGAGCGTATTGCCGCCACTTTGAAGGAAAACGGTATCCAGGGCACCGGCATTGAGCTCAATGTCACCAGCGACGAGTCCGTGGCGGCTGTCCTGGCGAGCATTCAGGAGCAGTTCGGTGCGCCGGCGATTCTGGTCAACAATGCCGGTATCACCCGCGATAACCTGATGATGCGCATGAAAGACGACGAGTGGCATGACGTTGTCGATACCAACCTGAACAGTCTGTTCCGCCTGTCCAAGGGCGTTTTGCGCGGTATGACCAAAGCCCGTTGGGGACGAATTATCAGTATTGGCTCGGTTGTGGGTGCCATGGGCAACGCAGGCCAAGTAAACTACGCTGCCGCCAAGGCCGGTCTGGAAGGTTTCAGCCGTGCACTGGCGCGTGAAGTCGGTTCGCGTTCGATTACGGTAAACTCGGTGACTCCAGGGTTCATTGATACCGATATGACCCGCGAACTGCCCGAGGCACAGCGTGAAGCCTTGCAGACGCAGATTCCGCTGGGTCGTCTGGGACAAGCTCAAGAGATCGCGTCTGTGGTCGCTTTTCTTGCCTCCGACGGTGCGGCTTACGTTACTGGGGCTACAATCCCGGTGAACGGCGGGATGTACATGAGTTAAATGTGACGGATTGCTTCAAAAAAAATGTCATACGAGCTGTCTAAAATCCGTTATAAAGCTGCAATCTATTTATAGGCAGAGGGTCACCGGGTTTGAGGAGTGAAGCTTTCAGTTGAAAAACTGAAAAGTCTTTCTATACACTTACCCACTGGCCAGCTGCCTGAATTTGTCCATTAGGAGTGAAAACAAGGTATGAGCACCATCGAAGAGCGCGTCAAGAAAATCGTTGCCGAGCAACTGGGCGTTAAAGAAGAAGAAGTGGTCAACACTGCTTCCTTCGTTGAAGACCTGGGTGCTGACTCCCTTGACACCGTTGAGCTGGTGATGGCTCTGGAAGAGGAATTCGAGACCGAAATCCCTGACGAAGAAGCTGAGAAGATCACTACTGTACAAGCTGCAATCGACTACGTTACTAGCCATCAGGCGTAATAGTTTGTAATCGTTGCTTGCTGTCATGGAAAAACCGCACTGCCATCATGGCGTGCGGTTTTTTCTTTAGGCCTGATGCAAAGTCGTCATTTGAAAAAAGGAGAGTGCTGTGTCGCGTAGACGCGTCGTAGTCACCGGTATGGGTATGTTGTCGCCACTGGGCACGGATGTGCCGAGCAGTTGGCAGGGCATTCTGGCTGGCCGCAGTGGCATTGGTCTGATCGAACACACCGACCTTTCTGCCTATTCCACCCGTTTTGGCGGCTCGGTAAAGGGCTTCAATGTCGAGGAATACCTGTCGCTCAAGGAAGCACGCAAGCTCGACCTGTTCATTCAGTACGGTCTGGCCGCAGGTTTTCAGGCAGTGCGCAATGCGGGCCTGGAAGTCACCGACGCCAACCGCGAGCGCATCGGCGTGGCCATGGGTTCGGGTATTGGCGGCTTGACCAATATCGAAGAAACCAGCCGCACGCTGCACGAAACCGGCCCGCGACGGATTTCTCCGTTTTTCGTACCCGGCTCGATCATCAATATGATTTCCGGCTTCCTGTCCATCCACCTGGGTGCACAGGGGCCTAACTATGCCATCGCCACGGCATGTACCACCGGTACGCACTGCATCGGCATGGCAGCGCGCAACATCATGTACGACGAAGCTGACGTGATGATTGCCGGTGGCGCCGAAATGGCCGCCTGCGGCCTGGGCATGGGCGGCTTTGGTGCCTCCCGCGCACTGTCGACCCGCAATGACGAGCCGACCCGCGCCAGCCGTCCATGGGACAAGGGCCGCGATGGCTTCGTATTGTCCAACGGTGCCGGTGCGCTGGTTCTGGAAGAACTGGAGCACGCCAAGGCCCGTGGCGCGACCATTTATGCCGAGCTGATCGGTTTCGGTACCAGCGGCGATGCTTACCACATGACCTCGCCACCCGCCGACGGCGCCGGTGCTGCCCGCTGCATCACCAATGCGCTGCGCGATGCCAAAATCAATGGCGACCAAGTGCAGTACATCAATGCCCACGGTACTTCGACTCCTGCCGGCGACCTCGCGGAAGTCAGTGCGATCAAGTCGGTGTTCGGCGAGCACGCCTACAACCTGGCGGTCAGTTCTACCAAGTCGATGACCGGTCACCTGCTCGGTGCGGCCGGCGCGGTTGAAGCGATCTTCAGCGTGCTGGCGATCAACAGCCAGGTGGCACCACCGACCATCAACCTGGATGAGCCGGATGAAGGCTGCGATCTCGATTTCGTACCGCACACGGCGCGCAACATGGATATCGATGTGGTTCTGTCCAACTCCTTCGGTTTTGGCGGCACCAACGGCTCGCTGGTGTTCCGCCGGTTCGCAGGTTGATGGAAAGCTGGGTCGACGGTCAGCCGGCTGACACGCTGTCGCTGAAAGATCGCGGCCTGGCTTACGGCGATGGTTTGTTCGAGACCATCGCCGTGCGCAATGGTTTCCCGGTGATGCTGGATCGCCATGTATTGCGGTTGACCAGAGGGTGTCAGCGGCTGGCAATCAACCTCGATCATGGCACCATGGTTACAGAGCTGCTCAACTACGCTGCAAAGCTCGACGAAGGCGTTCTCAAGCTGATCATCACCCGTGGTGACAGTTTGCGCGGATATGCCTTTGACCCCTCTGTTCAAGCCCGCCGCATCTTGCTGGGTAATCCTCCGGCGACGTATCCAGCCGCGCATGCCGAGCAAGGCATCCGCTTGTTTCCCTGTACTACACGCCTTTCAGATCAGCCCCTGCTTGCCGGACTCAAACACTTGAATCGGTTGGAACAGGTGCTCGCCCGTTCCGAATGGCAAGATAGCGACCATGCCGAGGGCTTGATGCTCGACCGGGCTGGCCGCGTCATCGAGGGAGTGTTCAGCAACCTGTTCATGGTATGCGATGACGTGCTGATCACCGCCGATCTGAACCGCTGCGGCGTGGAAGGGGTGATGCGTGCCGAATTATTGTTTCAAGCCGAGTCACTGGGCATTCCCACGCAAATCACCGATATCACGCTGGATCAGCTGCAATCGGCAGATGAAGTCTTTGTCTGCAACAGCGTTTATGGCGTGTGGCCAGTGCATGCCTGTGGCGCACTGAGCTGGCCGGTTGGGCCGCTCACCCGTAAACTTCAAACCATTGCCCGTGCGCTACTGGATGTTTGATACGTGAGACGTAAATTCTTGCTGCTGCTGGAAACCGGACTGGTTCTGGCGGGGCTGATGTTGGGTGCTTCTGCCTGGAAAATTCATTCGGCGCTGGTTCAGCCGCTGAACATTACTCAGGAAGAATTGCTGGAGGTGCCCAAAGGCACCACACCGAACCGCACCTTTTTGCGAATGGAAGCCGACGGCATCATCAAGGATGCGTTCTGGTTGCGCGTTTACTGGCGCTTCAACCTGCCCAAGCAGCCTTTGCACAGCGGCGAATACCGCATGACGCCCGGCATGACAGTCGAAGGTCTGATCGACCTGTGGAAGCGCGGTGAAATGGTGCAATACAGCCTGACGCTGGTCGAAGGCTGGAATTTCCATCAAGTCCGTGCGGCGCTGGCCAAAGAGGAAAAGATCGAGCAAACCCTTGACGGTCTGAGCGACAGCCAGGTCATGGACAAGCTTGGTCATACCGGGGTTTTCCCGGAAGGACGGTTCTTCCCCGACACCTATCGTTTCGTGCGGGGCATGACCGACGTCGAGCTGCTGAAGACGGCCTACGACCGTCTCGATGAAGTGTTGGCGAAGGAGTGGAATCAGCGTGCCTCCGATTTGCCCTACAGCGGTCCGTATCAGGCCCTGATCATGGCCTCGCTGGTGGAGAAGGAAACCGGCGTGCCACAGGAGCGCGGGCAGATTGCCGGCGTGTTCGTGCGGCGCATGGCGATGGGCATGCTGTTGCAAACTGATCCGACGGTCATTTATGGCCTGGGCGATCGTTACAACGGCAAGCTGACTCGCGCCCATCTCAAGGAAGCGACGCCTTACAACACCTATATGATTTCCGGCCTGCCGCCGACTCCGATAGCCATGGTTGGCCGTGAAGCGATCCACGCGGCGCTGAATCCGGTGGAGGGCAGCAGCCTCTATTTCGTTGCTCGCGGTGATGGCAGCCATGTGTTTTCCGATGACCTGGATGCCCACAACAATGCCGTGCGAGAGTATCAGCTCAAGCGTCGCGCCGATTACCGTTCCAGCCCCGCACCGGTGACTGCGCCCGAATCGCCGGAAAATGCGATTGAGGAACCTCAAACCGAAGAGCCTCAGGCTGAGCCGGACCAGACGCCGATCCCGGCCGCATCTCCCAACATCACTCCCGAGGCTTTGCCGCAAGTGCCGCCACAAGAACCTGCACCTACGCCCGCACCGGATGCAGCCGCGCCGCAAAACCCGCAATGATTCTGACTAAGGACTGCCTGTGACTGGCTTGTTTATTACGCTGGAAGGCCCGGAAGGCGCCGGCAAGAGCACCAATCGTGAATACCTGGCCGAGCGCCTGCGCGCAGCCGGTATCGAGGTCGTGCTGACCCGTGAGCCGGGAGGTACACCGTTGGCCGAGCGCATTCGTGAAGTGCTGCTGGCCCCGGTGGATGAGGTGATGAATCCGGACACCGAACTGCTACTGGTATTTGCAGCGCGTGCCCAGCATCTGGCCGAGGTGATTCGCCCGGCGCTGGCCCGTGGTGCGGTGGTCTTGTGTGATCGTTTCACGGATTCGACTTATGCCTATCAGGGTGGCGGCCGCGGCTTGTCACTGGAGCGAATCGCCGCGCTGGAAACCTTTGTCCAGGGTGATCTGCGCCCCGACCTGACGCTGATCTTCGATCTGCCGGTGGAAGTCGGTCTGGCCCGCGCCAGTGCACGCGGACGTCTGGATCGTTTTGAGCTGGAGGGCCGGGCCTTTTTCGATGCCGTGCGCAATGCCTTCCTCACGCGCGCAGCCGCGGAGCCGGCACGTTATGTCCTGGTCGACGCCGCGCAATCGCTGGCGCAGGTTCAGCTGGCTCTGGACGCCTTGCTCCCACGTCTGCTGGAGTTGACCCGTGGCTGAAGCCTATCCGTGGCAGGACAGTCTGTGGCAACAACTGGCCGGTCGTGCTCAGCACGCGCATGCCTATTTGTTGCACGGCCCGGCCGGGATCGGCAAGCGGGCGTTGGCCGAGCGTTTGATGGCCAGCCTGTTGTGCCAGCGTCCAACTGCTCAGGACGCCTGTGGAGAATGCAAATCCTGCCTGTTGCTCAAGGCAGGCAGTCATCCGGACAATTACATCCTGGAGCCGGAAGAAGCCGACAAGGCGATCAAGGTCGATCAGGTTCGCGACCTGGTCAGTTTCGTGGTGCAGACCGCGCAGTTGGGCGGACGCAAAGTGGTGCTGATCGAGCCGGTCGAGTCGATGAACATCAACGCGGCCAATGCCTTGCTCAAAAGCCTTGAAGAACCTTCAGGCGACACGGTGCTGCTGTTGGTCAGTCACCAGCCCAGCCGTCTGCTGCCGACCATCAAGAGTCGCTGCGTGCAGCAGGCCTGTCCGCTGCCAAGCGAAGCCATGAGCCAGGCCTGGCTGGCCAAGGCCTTGCCCGATTGTTCGGAAGACGAACGGGTTGAATTGCTGACGTTGGCTGCCGGCTCTCCTCTGGCCGCCGTCAACCTGCAGGCCCAGGGCGTTCGCGAGCAGCGTGCGCAAGTGGTCGAAGGGGTAAAGAAATTGCTCAAGCAGCAGCAATCGCCGACGCAACTGGCCGAGGGTTGGAATGCGATCCCGCTATTGTTGCTCTTCGACTGGTTCTGCGACTGGTCGAGTCTGATCCTGCGCTATCAGTTGACCCAGGATGAAGAAGGCTTGGGGCTGACCGACATGCGCAAGGTGATTCAGTACCTGGCTCAGAAATCGGCGCAAGACAAAGTCCTGAATATCCAGGACTGGATTCTCGCCCAGCGCCAGAAGGTGTTGAGCAAGGCCAACCTCAATCGGGTCTTGCTGCTGGAGGCCCTGCTGGTGCAATGGGCATCCTTGCCTACCCAGAGGTGACGGTCTGCGCCTAGACTCTGTGCATCAGCAGTGGAGGTCAGCATGAACGAATCTGTCAGCCCGGGGCCACGCAACGGCATTTTGTCGCTCACCATCAAGGACAAATCCGTGCTTTACGCGGCCTACATGCCGTTCATCAAGAACGGTGGCCTGTTTATCCCGACCAACAAGAGCTACAAGTTGGGCGATGAGGTATTCATGCTGCTGCATCTTATGGATGAGCCGGAAAAAATCCCGGTGGCCGGAAAGGTCGCCTGGGTCACGCCCAAAGGCGCGCAGGGTAACCGTGCCGCCGGTGTCGGCGTACAGTTCGGCGACGGTGACGACACCGCTCGCAGTCGAATCGAAACCCATCTGGCCGGAGCACTGAAGTCCGACCGTCCCACTCATACGATGTAAGTTGCAGCCATTTTTATGCTCGTAGATTCCCATTGCCACCTTGATCGCCTTGACCTTGCCGCCCACGACGGTTCCCTCGATGCCGCACTGGATGCGGCACGTCAGCGCGGGGTAGGGCACTTTCTGTGTATCGGCGTCAGCGTCGACAACGCTGCCGAGGTCAAAGCCCTGGCCGAGAAATACGACGACGTGGACTGCTCGGTCGGCGTGCATCCGCTGGATGTGCAGCCCGGCGCCGCACCCGCGCTGGACTGGCTGTTGCAGGAACTCAATCACCCGCGCGTAGTGGCGATCGGGGAAACCGGTCTGGATTATCACTACGAGCCCGAGGCAGCCGAGTTACAGCAGGAATCGTTCAGATTGCACTTGCAAGCTGCACAGCAGACCGGCAAGCCAGTGATCATTCATACCCGTGGTGCGCGCGCCGATACCCTGAACCTGCTGCGCGAAGCGGCATTGCCTCAGGCGGGCGTGTTGCACTGTTTCACCGAAGATTGGGACATGGCGAAAGCCGCGCTGGACATGGGGTATTACATTTCCCTGTCGGGGATAGTCACGTTCCGCAACGCGGACGCATTACGTGATGTGGCGAGCAAGGTGCCGGCGGACCGCTTGCTGGTGGAAACCGATTCGCCGTACCTGGCACCGATTCCTCATCGCGGCAAACCGAACCTGCCGCAGTACGTGCGAGAAGTTGCGGAATTTCTGGCAATGTTGCGCGGCGAGTCCTACGAGCGATTTGCTGAACAGACCACCGAAAACTTCCAGCGATTGTTTCCCCTGGCGCATGTCAGGGCAGTGTCGTAACGCCAGAAACAAATCGCAGCCTGGGGCCGCGCCCACGGGGCTTTGGTCGTTAAATCGCAGGCAAAAAAAACCCGGGTTCTGGGGGGTGAATCCGGGTTAAGACCATTAGGAGTAAAACAATGGTACGCGGTCCGTTGGTACCAATATCGGCGTGACACTTGGGGGAGATGTCCCGCCGACAGTTCAAGTATTGATCAGTATTGCGCCCAGTCCAGTTTGAGAACCGGGGTTTTTAAACAAATTTGGAATACGGGCGCTTCAGAAGAGTTCTCATCAACCTTGCAGCGTGCGCAAAATGACCAGAAAACACAGATATGGTCGGATGATCCGTGCATTTTGGCGCAAGTTAGGCATAATACGCGGCTTCGAATTTTGACCCCTACAGACCTTTTCTTATGCATAAAGAACCTCGTAAGGTCCGTGAGTTTCGTCGCCGCGAGCAAGAAATTCTCGATACCGCGCTCAAGCTGTTCCTCGAACAAGGTGAAGACAGTGTCACCGTCGAGATGATTGCTGATGCCGTCGGTATCGGCAAAGGCACGATCTACAAGCACTTCAAATCCAAGGCCGAGATTTATCTGCGCCTGATGCTCGATTACGAGCGCGATTTGAACGAATTGCTGCATTCGGCCGACGTCGACAAGGACAAGGAAGCCCTGTCCCGCGCCTATTTCGAATTCCGCATGCGCGATCCGCAACGTTATCGCTTGTTCGATCGCCTGGAAGAAAAGGTGGTCAAGGGCAACCAGGTCCCGGAGATGATCGAGGAGCTGCACAAGATCCGTGCCTCGAACTTCGAACGCCTGACCCTGTTGATCAAGGGCCGGATCAGCGAAGGCAAGCTCGAAGACGTGCCGCCGTACTTCCATTACTGCGCGTCCTGGGCGTTGGTGCACGGCGCGGTAGCGCTGTATCACTCGCCGTTCTGGAGCAATGTGCTGGAAGATCAGGAAGGGTTCTTCCAGTTCCTGATGGACATCGGTGTGCGCATGGGCAACAAGCGCAAGCGCGACACCGACACCCCGAGCAGCTGAGCCATTCAGCAGCCTTATTGCCCCATGATTTCGCTACATGAGGCAGTACCGCAGGAATATACTCAGGCATAGGACTTGCTAAAACTTGATTTGTGAGTCAAGTTTTAGCAATCCGAATATCCTTTCGCCGGAGTGGCCATGATCGTTGACCGTCAAGGCAGGCGTTTTCGCAATTTGCGAGTCAGCCTGACATCAGCCTGCAATTACGCCTGTACCTACTGCGTGCCCAATGGCAAGCGGTTGGTGGCTGCGCAGGATGAACTGTCGGCAGAGGCCATGGCGCGTGGTGTGGCCTATCTGATCGAAGCGGCCGGCATCGAGCGTTTGCGCATCACCGGTGGCGAACCGCTGGTCAGCCCCAAACTCGAAACCTTCATGAATGCGGTCGGGCAGATGGGCCTGCAAGACATCAGCCTGACCACCAATGGTCAGTTGCTGGCGAAGAAACTGCCGCTGTTGGTGGATGCAGGTATTCGGCGCATCAACGTTTCCCTCGATACCCTCGACGCCAGCGCCTTCCGCAGCATTGCCCGTGGCGGCGACCTGGCTACCGTGCTAGACGGCATGGATCAGGCACGCAAGGCCGGCATGAAGATCAAGGTGAACATGGTGCCGCTGCGCGGGCAGAACCTCGATCAGGTGATGCCGTTGCTCGATTATTGCCTGGAGCGGGGTTATGAGCTGCGCTTCATCGAGTTGATGCGCATGGGCCACCTGGCCAGCGACTCCAATGGCTTTCTGCAACAGTTCGTCAGCCTGCAGCAATTGCTGAGTCTGATCGGCGAGCGTTATGAATATTTGCAGGCCGATGCGCCGGTGGATGCGACGGCGGTGCGCTACGAGATTCCCGGGCTTGGGCATTTCGGCGTGATCGCCAATGAAAGCGTGCCGTTCTGTCGGACTTGTTCGCGCTTGCGTCTTTCCTCCACAGGATGGCTGCATGGCTGCCTGTCGTCGAGCAATCGCCACTATGTCGGTGATTTGCTGGACAAGCCGCGCCATCAGGCGTTGCCGGCCTTGCAGCGATTGCTGGTGAAAGCCCTTGGGGACAAGCAGGAGGTGGCGTTCTCAGGTGGCGCTACCGTCATGAAGATTATCGGCGGCTGATTGACCCCTGTGGCGGGGGAGCTTGCTCCCGCTGGGGTGCGAAGCAGCCCTAAATGATCAAATACACAGTATTCCTCAGTATTTACGACTGCTGCGCAGCCGAGCGGGAGCAAGCTCCCTCGCCACAGGCCACATGATCAATCCGGAAATATCCGTGATCGCAAGGAATGGCGCAAAATCTGCATCCCACGGCCATTCGCCGGTTTTCCGTCACCGGCCTCTGGAGGATAGGATGCGTAGCCTGGTTTTGCTGCTGGCCGTTTTGGCGCTCGGTGGCTGCATGAACGTCAGCGATATGGCCGAAGGGACTCGCTACCATATGAGCGATGCAGGCCTGCTGGATCACAGCGACAGCCGCCGCGTGAACAACCTGCGCATTCAGCCGGACTCGTTCGTCTACATCGCTCAGGGCGCGTTCGTGCCGCCGGGCAGTGCCGTGTACCCTCGGCCAAACGTGATCGCCGAAGTCGCCTTCGACGGCTTCATCGAATACTTTCCGATGGTGCGCCGCGCGCGCGTGCCGGAAGGCCTCGATCAGGCGATGAGCGAAGCCCGTGCCCTGGGTGCGCATTATCTGCTTTACACGCGATTCGCCAAATCCGATGACCGCATCGGCAACTCCGATGAGTGGCTGGATCAGGAAGCCGTGGATCGCCTTGGCGTCGATACCGGCGTGATTCAAATCATGTTGATCGAGACCAGCACCCAGTATTTGATTGATACTGCACGTATCAAGAGTCGTGGCGGTTTGCTGACGTTCCACGACGAAAAACCCGAAGACCTGATGGGCCCGCCACTGGAGCAATATGCTCGTGGCCTGTTGGGCCTCAGCGATCAGTAATTTCAAGGAGAACGCCATGAGTGGCCCGCAAAAAGCCAACGACCTGTTGGGGCAAATCCCCAAGACCAAAGGCTTGCCACCGGTCCACTTGTGGAATCCTGACTTCTGCGGCGATATCGATATGCGCATCGCCCGGGACGGTACCTGGTACTACCTGGGCACGCCGATTGGACGCAAGCCGATGGTCAAGCTGTTCTCCACGATCATTCGCCGCGACGGCGATGATTACTTTCTGATTACCCCGGTTGAAAAGGTTGGCATCAAAGTCGATGACGCGCCGTTTGTGGCGATTGCCGTGGACGTGGAAGGCGAGGGTGAACAGCAGGTTTTGCGCTTCACCACCAATGTCGACGAAACCACCGAAGCCGGTGCTGAACACCCGATTCGCGTGGTGATTGATCCGCTCACACAAGAACCCGCGCCCTATGTGCATGTGCGCACCAACCTCGAAGCGCTGATCCATCGCAATGTGTTCTATCAATTGGTGGAACTGGCGGTGAGCCGTGAACTGGACGGGCAGCGTTGGCTGGGTGTTTGGAGCGGCGGCGAGTTCTTCCCCATTGGCCTCGAGCCCTGACGCAAAACCCTGTAGGAGCGAGCCTGCTCGCGATGAGGTCGTGACATTCAACATCCTGGTTGCTTGTTACATCGCCATCGCGAGCAGGTTCGCTCCTATTGAGGGTTGTGTGTTCAAAAAATCAAATTGACAACCAATCATATGATGATTAGCGTGGGCATCCATTGCGAACGGCTTTGAGGTGTCCATGTCCAGCAGCTTTCATGCGTCGACGGTCGATTGGCTGGGTTGCTGGATCGCGACCGGGCAGATCAAACCCGGGGAAACGCTCAAGGTCGAAGCCGATCTCGGCGAGCAGCTCGGGGTCAGCCGCACCGTCATTCGCGAAGCCATCAAGACTCTGGTTGCCAAGGGCATGCTCGAAGTCGGGCCGAAAGTCGGCACGCGGGTGTTGCCGGTGCGGCGCTGGAATCTCTTCGATCCACAAGTCGTAGGCTGGTTGTCACGCAGCGGATTGCCGGAAAACTTCGTCGATGACTTGCTCGACCTGCGTCGCACCATCGAGCCCATGGCCGTGCGCTGGGCTTGCGAGCGGGCGAATGCCGAGCAGGTTAAAGCCGTGCTGCTGGCCTACAACGCGCTGGAAAGGGCGGTGGAAAGCGGTGTCGATTACAACCGCGCGGATCAGATATTCCATGAGTGCATTCTTGCCGCCAGCCACAACCAATTCATTGAACAAATGATCCCGGCCCTCGGTGCGCTATTGGCGGTGTGTTTCGAAGTGTCCGCTGCCGACCCCGACGAACTGCGCCGCACCTTGCCCATTCATAAAGACATGGCCGATGCCATCGCCGCCCGGGATGCCGCGCGGGGCGTCTGGGCTTGCATGACCCTGATCGATAACGCCGACCTGGCGATCAAGCGCTATTACCCTCAAGTCATGGCCGATAAAAAAGCGGGCTGACAAAAAGCACCACGGATAAAAACAATAACAATGCAGGAGGTTTCATGACGTTGACCGCGGTCACCGAACATCGGGCACAGCTGGGCGAAGGCCCCTTCTGGGATGCGCCGACCCAGGCGTTGTACTGGGTGGATATCGCCGGCAAGCAAGCGTTGCGGCTGATCGGCGCGAATGTGCAGATCTGGCAGATGCCTGAGCATGTTTCTGCGTTTATCCCCTGTGAAAGCGGTGATGCTCTGGTGACGTTGAGCAGCGGCGTGTACCGCCTTGATCTTGATTCCCCAGGGCTCGAGCCGCGGCTGACGCTGTTGTGCGTTGCCGATCCGCAACCGGGCAACCGCGCCAACGAAGCCCGCTGCGATGCTCAGGGTCGGCTCTGGCTTGGCACCATGCAAAACAACATCGGCGAACAGGGCGAAGACTTGCCCATCGAGCGCCGCTCGGGCGGGTTGTTCCGTATCGATAGCGATGCGCGGGTGACGCCGTTGCTGCGCGGATCAGGCATTCCCAACACGCTGCTGTGGAGCGATGACGCGACCACCGTGTATTTCGGCGACAGCCTGGACGGCACGTTGTATCGGCACTTCATCCGCACCGACGGCAATCTCGAGCCCGCGCAACCCTGGTTCGGCCCTCATGCACGCGGCGGCCCGGACGGCTCGGCGATGGATACCGAGGGATTTATCTGGAACGCCCGCTGGGACGGCAGCTGCCTGCTCAGGCTGACGCCGGACGGCAAAGTCGATCGGATAATCGAATTGCCTGTCAGCCGTCCGACCAGTTGTGTGTTCGGCGATGCCGACCTGAAAACCCTGTACATCACCAGTGCCGCGAGCCCGCTCGGTCACCCGCTGGATGGGGCGGTGTTGGCGATTCGGGTGGACGTGCCAGGAAAGCTGTGTACTCGGTTCTCGGGATAAATCCCTAAATATGGGATGCAAATATATATATTGAGATTATCTGCGAGCCGGGTTTATAGTCGGCTTCATCAGTTACACGCACTCACACTTAAAAAAACAAAACAGGTGAAGTGATGCAGCGATCCATGGCTGAACCCCTTTCTTTGCCGGCGGCGCCCACGCCGCCCAAGGGCGAGCGTCTGAAAAACAAGGTAGTGCTGCTGACCGGCGCCGCCCAGGGCATCGGCGAGGCGATTGTTGGGTCTTTTGCGTCGCAACAGGCCAAGCTGATCATCAGCGATATCCAGGCCGGGAAAGTCGAAGCAGTCGCCGCGTATTGGCGAGGCCAAGGGGCTGATGTGCTGGCGATCAAGGCCGACGTTTCGCAACAGCAAGATCTGCATGCCATGGCCAGACTGGCTGTAGAACGTCACGGTCGGATCGACGTGCTGGTCAACTGTGCCGGGGTCAACGTGTTTCGTGACCCACTGCAAATGACCGAAGAGGACTGGCGCCGCTGCTTCGCCATTGATCTCGATGGCGCCTGGTTCGGCTGCAAGGCTGTATTGCCGCAGATGATCGAGCAAGGCGTCGGCAGCATCATCAACATCGCGTCCACTCATTCTTCTCATATCATTCCGGGCTGTTTTCCCTATCCGGTGGCCAAGCACGGCTTGCTCGGCCTGACCCGCGCCCTGGGGATCGAATACGCGCCCAAAGGTATCCGGGTCAACGCCATCGCCCCGGGCTACATCGAGACTCAATTGAACGTCGACTACTGGAACGGTTTTGCCGATCCACACGCTGAGCGTCAGCGCGCTTTGGAATTGCATCCGCCCAAGCGCATCGGCCAGCCGCAAGAAGTGGCCATGACGGCTGTATTCCTGGCCAGTGATGAAGCGCCGTTCATCAACGCATCCTGCATCACCATCGATGGTGGTCGCTCGGTGATGTACCACGACTGAATGAACGGATTGAGGTGGAAAATTACGCCTGAAATCCAATCATCATACGATATGACTATTAGTAGTACGGCTACACCGCCTTATGGCTTTCAAAGAACGCTCAAGAAAAATAACAAGGAGTCAGCTTATGAATCGTCGTCATGCCATCCGAACCCTGTGCTGTGCCGCCCTGGCGGTTTCGGCGGTCAGCCTGAGCAGCACGCTGCTGGCGGCTGAAGAGGTGAAAATCGGATTTCTGGTCAAGCAAGCGGAGGAGCCCTGGTTCCAGACGGAATGGGCGTTTGCCGAAAAGGCCGGCAAAGACAAGGGCTTTACCCTGATCAAAATCGCCGTGCCGGACGGCGAGAAAACCCTGTCGGCCATCGACAGCCTGGCGGCCAACGGCGCCAAGGGTTTCGTGATCTGCCCGCCGGATGTGTCACTCGGTCCTGCAATCATGGCCAAGGCCAAGCTCAACGGCCTGAAAGTGATTGCTGTGGATGACCGCTTTGTCGATGCCAGCGGCAAGTTCATGGAAGAGGTGCCGTACCTCGGCATGGCCGCCTTTGAAGTTGGCCAGAAGCAGGGCAGCGCCATGGCCACCGAGGCGAAAAAACGCGGCTGGGAGTGGAAAGACACCTACGCGGTAATCAACACCTACAACGAACTCGACACCGGCAAGAAACGCACCGACGGTTCGGTCAAGGCGTTGGAAGATGCCGGCATGCCAAAAGACCATATCCTGTTCGCCGCCCTGAAAACCCTCGACGTACCGGGCAGCATGGACGCTACCAACTCGGCGCTGGTGAAACTGCCGGGCGCGGCGAAAAACCTGATCATCGGTGGCATGAACGACAACACCGTGCTCGGCGGCGTGCGTGCCACGGAAGCCGCCGGCTTTACCGCAGCGAACGTGATCGGCATCGGCATCAATGGCACCGACGCCATCGGCGAACTGAAAAAGCCCAACAGCGGCTTCTTCGGTTCGATGCTGCCGAGCCCGCACATCGAAGGCTACAACACCGCCAGCATGATGTACGAGTGGGTCACCACCGGCAAAGAGCCGCCGAAATACACGGCGATGGACGACGTAACGCTGATCACCCGCGACAACTTCAAGCAGGAACTGGAAAAGATCGGCCTGTGGAATTGAAGGCTGGTTGATTTCATCGGCGGCCTCGGCAACGGGGCCGCCCGTTCTGTGTGAAGAGGTGGGCTATGCACGCGCAAACACAAATACAACACAATGCAGGCGGCAGCTTGCGCTTCAACGGGATCGGCAAGATCTTTCCCGGGGTGAAGGCGCTGGACAACATCAACTTCGTCGCTCATCCGGGGCAGGTTCACGCCTTGATGGGCGAGAACGGCGCCGGCAAGTCGACGCTGCTTAAAATTCTCGGCGGCGCTTACATCCCCAGCAGCGGCAATCTGCAGATCGGCGAGCAGACGATGGCATTCAAATCCACCGCCGACAGCATCGGCAGTGGCGTCGCGGTGATCCACCAGGAGCTGCACCTGGTGCCGGAAATGACCGTGGCGGAAAACCTGTTTCTCGGACATTTGCCGGCCAGTTTCGGCCTGATCAATCGCAGCACGTTGCGTCAGCAGGCATTGGCCTGTCTCAAGGGCCTGGCCGACGAAATCGACCCGCAGCAGAAGGTCGGGCGGCTGTCGCTTGGCCAGCGGCAACTGGTGGAAATCGCCAAGGCGCTGTCCCGTGGCGCCCATGTCATAGCTTTTGACGAACCCACCAGCAGCCTGTCGGCGCGGGAGATCGATCGCTTGATGGCGATCATCGGCCGCCTGCGCGATGAAGGCAAAGTGGTGCTCTACGTTTCTCATCGCATGGAAGAAGTGTTCCGTATCTGCAACGCGGTGACGGTGTTCAAGGACGGCCGTTACGTGCGTACTTTCGAAGACATGCGCGAGCTGACCCACGATCACCTGGTCACGTGCATGGTCGGTCGCGACATCCAGGACATCTACGATTATCGCCCGCGCCCGCGTGGCGCGGTGGCGTTGAAGGTTGACGGCCTGCTCGGCCCGGGTCTGCGCGAACCGGTGAGCTTCGAAGCGCACAAAGGCGAGATCCTCGGGTTGTTCGGCCTGGTTGGGGCGGGGCGCACGGAGTTGTTCCGGATGCTCAGCGGCCTGGAGCGCAACACCGCCGGGCGCCTTGAGTTACGTGGGCACGAGCTGAAACTGCGCTCGCCCCGCGACGCGATTTCGGCGGGGATTCTGCTGTGTCCCGAAGACCGCAAGAAGGAGGGCATCATGCCGCTCTCCAGTGTTGCCGAGAACATCAATATCAGCGCACGCGGCGCGCATTCCACCTTCGGTTGCCTGTTGCGCGGCCTGTGGGAAAAGGGCAATGCCGACAAGCAGATCAAGGCGCTGAAAGTGAAGACGCCGAGCGCAGCACAGAAAATCATGTACCTGTCCGGCGGCAATCAACAGAAGGCCATTCTCGGCCGCTGGCTGTCGATGCCGATGAAAGTCCTGCTGCTCGACGAGCCGACCCGTGGCATCGACATCGGCGCCAAGGCCGAGATCTACCAGATCATCCATAACCTGGCGGCGGACGGTATTTCGGTGATCGTGGTGTCCAGCGACCTGATGGAAGTGATGGGCATTTCCGACCGCATCCTGGTGCTGTGCGAAGGCGCGCTGCGTGGCGAACTGAGCCGCGAACAGGCCAATGAATCCAACTTGCTGCAACTGGCTTTGCCGCGCCAACGCGCTGACGGCGTGGCGAACTGAGAGGTGACTATGATGACAACCCAAAACGAAACCCTGCCGACTGCGCGCAAACCCCTGGACTTGCGGCGCTTTCTCGATGACTGGGTGATGCTGCTGGCGGCCGTAGGGATCTTCGTACTCTGCACTTTGCTGATCGACAACTTTCTTTCGCCATTGAACATGCGCGGGTTGGGGCTGGCGATTTCAACGACCGGGATCGCGGCGTGCACCATGTTGTATTGCCTGGCGTCCGGGCACTTCGACCTGTCGGTGGGATCGGTGATCGCCTGCGCCGGGGTGGTTGCGGCGGTGGTTATGCGCGACACCGACAGCGTGTTGCTGGGCGTCGGCGCGGCGTTGGTGATGGGCCTGATCGTGGGCCTGATCAACGGTATCGTGATTGCCAAGCTGCGGGTCAATGCGTTGATCACCACGCTTGCAACGATGCAGATCGTCCGCGGCCTGGCGTACATCTTTGCCAACGGCAAAGCGGTGGGCGTTTCCCAGGAGTCGTTCTTCGTCTTTGGTAACGGCCAACTGTTCGGCGTGCCGGTGCCGATCCTGATCACGATCGTCTGCTTCCTGTTCTTCGGCTGGTTGCTCAACTACACGACCTATGGCCGCAATACCATGGCCATCGGCGGGAACCAGGAAGCGGCGCTGCTGGCCGGGGTCAACGTTGACCGGACCAAGATCATCATCTTCGCCGTGCACGGTGTAATCGGTGCGTTGGCCGGCGTAATCCTCGCCTCGCGCATGACCTCCGGTCAGCCGATGATCGGCCAGGGTTTCGAGCTGACGGTGATTTCTGCGTGTGTACTGGGCGGGGTTTCGTTGAGCGGCGGGATTGGCATGATCCGGCACGTGATCGCCGGGGTGCTGATTCTGGCAATCATCGAGAACGCGATGAACCTGAAGAACATCGACACCTTTTACCAGTACGTGATCCGCGGCTCGATCCTGTTGCTGGCGGTGGTGATCGACCGTCTCAAACAGCGCTAACCCCTCAGCTGATCGTTCCCACGCAGAGCGTGGGAACGATCATCACAGTGCTGATTCCTTTGTAGTAGAGAGCTTTTGTGGCGAGGGAGCTTGCTCCCGCTGGGCAGCGAAGCGGCCCCAAAAGCGCTTGTCGCGGTGAGTCTGGTAGACCGCACCTTTCCGGGTATTCCTTTGTAGTAGAGAGCTTTTGTGGCGAGGGAGCTTGCTCCCGCTGGGCAGCGAAGCGGCCCCAAAAGCGCTTGTCGCGGTGAGTCTGGTAGACCGCACCTTTCCGGGCTTACGACTGCTGCGCAGCCGAGCGGGAGCAAGCTCCCTCGCCACGGTTCGGTGAGTCAATCATTCCCACGCAGAGCGTGGGAATGCTTCCGCGGGCGCTCTGCGTTCGGCCTTTGAATGGGGACGCGGAGCGTCCCGGGCTGCATTCCCACGCAGAGCGTGGGAACGATCATCATTCCTTTGTAGTAGAGAGCTTTTGTGGCGAGGGAGCTTGCTCCCGCCGGGACGCGGAGCGTCCCGGGCTGCATTCCCACGCAGAGCGTGGGAACGATCATCATTCCTTTGTAGTAGAGAGCTTTTGTGGCGAGGGAGCTTGCTCCCGCCGGGCAGCGAAGCGGCCCCACAAGCGCTTGTCGCGGTGAGTCTGGTAGACCGCACCTTTCCGGGMTTACGACTGCTGCGCAGCCGAGCGGGAGCAAGCTCCCTCGCCACGGTTCTGTGAGCCAATCATTCCCACGCAGAGCGTGGGAATGCTTCCGCGGGCRCTCTGCGTTCGGCCTTTGAATGGGGACGCGGAGCGTCCCGGGCTGCATTCCCACGCAGAGCGTGGGAACGATCATCATTCCTTTGTAGTAGAGAGCTTTTGTGGCGAGGGAGCTTGCTCCCGCYGGGCAGCGAAGCGGCCCCAAAAGCGCTTGTCGCGGTGAGTCTGGTAGACCGCACTTTCCGGGCTTACGACTGCTGCGCAGCCGAGCGGGAGCAAGCTCCCTCGCCACGGTTCTGTGATCCTTCCGTCTGGATCGATAAATTTTCCTTGCCCGCCCGAACCGGTTTCGGTTATCACTTTGTACATGATTAGACAGGTTCGATTTGACAAGAAACAACGGGTGGTCGACGAACTCATCCGGCGCATCGAAAGCGGCCTCCTCGAGGACGGTTTTCAGTTGCCGGGTGAGCATCAGTTGGCTCAAGAATTCAAAGTCAGCCGCGGCACTTTGCGTGAAGCTCTGGCCGAACTGAAACGGCGCAATTACATCGCGACGCAAAGCGGGGTGGGTTCCATCGTCACCTTTGACGGTGTGGTCCTCGACCAGCGCAGCGGCTGGGCCCAAGCCCTGGCCGATAGCGGAGCGCTGGTCAATACCGAGGTGCTGCGGCTGGAGGCGGTGACTCGCCCCGACCTGCTGTCGCGGTTCGGCACTGACCAATTCATCACGCTCGACCGTCGCCGCCGTTCCAACGACGGTACGCTGGTTTCCCTCGAACGCTCGCTGATGCCCGCCACCGGAGGCCTGGAAAGCCTGCCGCGGGTCGGTCTGATCGACAATTCCCTGACCATCACCCTGGCTGCCTATGGCTACATCGGTGAGCGTGGCGATCAATGGATCGGCGCCGAACCATTGAATGAACTGGATGCCGAGTTGCTGGGGCGCCCGGTCGGCACGGTCTTTCTCAAGGCGCTGCGTACAACTTACGACCGACAGAACCGCTTCATGGAGCAAGTGGAAAGTTTGCTCGACCCTGTGCATTTCCGTCTGCACCTGCAATTTGGAACGTCGAAATGACTGCGCTCAACCGTGCCTTGGGCGCGTTCTACGGTCTGGCTTTGGGCGATGCCCTGGGCATGCCGACGCAATCGTTGAGTCGTGCTGCAATCCAGGCGCGTTTTGGCCAAATCACTGACCTTGAAGATGCCGGCCCAGATCAACCGATCGCCGCCAACATGCCCAAAGGCTCGATCACCGATGACACCGAACAGGCTATCCTGGTCGGCCAGTTGCTGATCGAGGGCGAAGGTCGCATCGAACCGTCGGTGCTTGCCCAGCGCTTGATCGATTGGGAAGCGGTGATGCAGGCCAAGGGCTCGCAGGATCTGCTCGGTCCTTCGACCAAGCGCGCCATCGAGATGATCCTCGCGGGTCATTCACCGGAAGAGGCGGGGCGCTACGGCACCACCAATGGCGCGGCGATGCGCATTACGCCGGTCGGGATCGCGGCGGATGTTGTCGATCCGCAGCGTTTCATTGAAGCGGTCGTGCAGGCCTGCCAGGTCACCCACAACACCACGCTGGGGATTTCCAGCGCGGCGGCGGTGGCGGCGGTGGTGTCCGCCGGGATCAATGGCATGGACCTGGGCGAAGCATTGAACCTCGGTCAGCAAATCGCCCAGCAAGCAGAAACCCATGGTCACTGGGTCGCCGGCGGACGCATTGCCTCGCGCATCAGTTGGGCGCGGAGCATCAGCGTTGACAGCGACAAAGCGCTGTTGGCGGATCTGATGTACGACGTGATCGGTACGTCGGTGGCATCGCAGGAGTCGGTGGTGGTGTCGTTTGCCCTGGCCCAGCAGGTGGCCATCGGCGAAATGAATGCCTTCGAAGCGTTGTGCATGGCCGCCAGCCTTGGCGGTGACACCGACACCATCGCAGCGATTCTCGGCGCGATGCTTGGGGCCTGCCTGGGCCTTGAGAGTTGGCCGGTCGAGATGATCGACAAGGTCAAGGCCGTCAATGATCTGGAGCTTGAGCCTTTGGTGCAAGGGCTGCTGGTTCTGCGCTGATTTTTGGATCAAGCCGATATTCTGTGGCGAGGGAGCTTGCTCCCGCTCGGCTGCGCAGCAGTCGTAAACGCTGACGACTCGGTGTGCCTGCTTCACTACTGTCGCAGGTTTGGGGCCGCTTCGCGGCCCAGCGGGAGCAAGCTCCCTCGCCACAGGGCTGTAGTGTCGATATCCGATTTGCCCACAACCACAAAAATGGCAACAGGAGCATTTTTCATGAGTTCATCAAACGCCGGGCAAAGTGCCGGGCAACTGGAAACACGCGGCATCGAACCGGTGCCGGAATCCGAGTGCAATGGTCATCCGTTGCAACTGTTCTGGGTCTGGTTTGCCGCCAACATTTCCATCCTCGGCCTGCCATTGGGTGCGACCCTCGTGGCCTTTCGCGGTTTGGCGATCTGGCAGGCAATCATCGTCGCGATCCTCGGCGCCGCCGGTTCATTTGCGGTGGTCGGCATCATCTCGATCGCCGGTCGTCGCGGTCGCGCGCCGAGCCTGACCTTGTCGCGAGCAATCTTCGGCGTACGCGGCAATATCGGCCCGACCCTGGTTTCGCTGATGTCGCGGCTGGGCTGGGAAACCGTCAACACCACCACCGCCGCGTTCGTGCTGCTCTCACTGTGCTCGATCCTGTTCGGCTCGCCGGTGGAAGCGAAAAGTGCGCCTGTGCTGACGCTGCTGTTCATCGCGATTTTCGTCTTGTTGACCTTGTCGGTGTCCGGCCTCGGTCATGCGACATTGCTGGTCATTCAGAAATGGGCGACCTACGTCTTCGGCGCGCTGAATATTCTGGTCGGCGGCTTCCTCTGCGCCACCATCGACTGGAGCGCGGTGTTCAACGCTACGCCTGCGCCGATCAGCGCGATGATCATCGGCATCGGCACCATGGCGGCCGGCACCGGGATCGGTTGGGCCAATGCCGGTGCGGACATGTCGCGCTATCAGCACCGCAGCGTCAAAGCCGTACGCCTGGTGGCTTCGGCAGCATTCGGTGCGGGGATTCCGCTGGTGCTGCTGATCACCCTCGGCGGCCTGTTGTCGGTGGGCAACAATGACCTGGCCCAGGCCACTGACCCGATCATCGCGATCCGCGACATGCTGCCGACCTGGATGGCCGTGCCGTACCTGATCACTGCGTTTGGTGGCTTGCTGCTGTCGAACAATCTGTCGGTGTATTCCGCCGGTTTGACCACGCTGACGCTCGGGCTCAGGGTCAAGCGCGTCTACGCCGTGGTGGTCGACATCGTCGCGATCTTTGCTGGCTCGATATACTTCATGCTGATCGCCGACAGTTTCTACGGCCCGTTCATTACCTTCATTTCTTTGCTGGCGGTGCCGATCACGGCATGGGTCGGGATCTTTGTGGTCGACCTGATTCATCGGCATTACTACAGTCCCAAGGACTTGCTGGATGTCAGCCCGAGCAGCGCTTATTGGTATCGCGGCGGTGTGGAATGGCGCGCATTCAGCGCGTGGGCCATCGCCATCGTGCTCGGTTTCAGCTTCACCACCATCGGCACCACGGCCGAAAATGTCTGGTTCAAGGGCTTCCTGTCCGACTCGTGGCTGGGGCACAACGGCCTCGGCTGGATCGTGACTTTTGTCGTGGCTGGCGGGATTTATTTTGTACTCGGTGGGGCGAAAGACCGTCGCGCCGCGCTTACCGAGAATGCTCATGCCTAAGATGCTGCACACCGGCCAGGTCATCATCGACCTGGTGATGGCCGTGGATAAATTGCCGCAAGCAGGGGGTGACGTATTAGCGCAATCCGCCAGTTTCGAAGCCGGCGGCGGTTTTAATGTAATGGCCGCCGCGCAGCGCAACGGATTGCCGGTGGTGTACCTCGGGCGACACGGCACCGGGCGTTTCGGTGATCTGGCCCGCGACGCCATGAGCGCGGAAGGCATCCGTATCGGCATTACAGATCCGGCCGAACGTGATACCGGGTTGTGCGTCGCGATTACGGACGCCTCGGCCGAGCGTAGTTTCGTGTCCTACATCGGCGCCGAAGGCGAATTGAGCGCCGAGGATTTGGCCAGTGTCCCGGCCGAAGCGGGGGATTTTGTCTACGTCAGCGGCTACAGCCTGCTGCATGTGGGCAAGGCACAGCCGTTGGTGGACTGGGTGCTTGCGCTGCCGAAAGGTGTCAACGTGGTGTTCGATCCGGGGCCACTGGTGGATTCACCTGATGAGCCGCTGATGCAGGCGTTGCTGCCGCGCATCGACGTGTGGACCAGCAACAGCGTCGAAGCACTGAAGATTACCGGCGCTGCGGATATTGCTCAGGCACTGGATCGACTGGTCGGCTATCTACCGCAGGATGTGCTGATGGTGGTGCGTGATGGGCCGAATGGCTGCTGGATCAACCAGGGTTCCGAGCACAGGCATGTGCCGGGATTCAAGGTCGAGGCCGTGGACAGCAACGGTGCCGGTGATGCTCATGCGGGAGTGTTCATCGCCGGATTGGCCCAGGGGTTGGACGCACAGGAGGCGGCGCGTCGGGCCAATGCGGCGGCGGCATTGGCGGTCACACGCTGGGGGCCTGCGACGTCGCCCGGGTCTACAGAGGTGGATGCGTTGATCCGTAATACTTTCGGCGGCTGATCCGTCGCGATCGCCAGCAGGCTAGCTGCTGGCGATCGGAGTCATTCAGATATCCAGTTTGCGTGCGGCCTCTACGCCAGCGGCGCTGAGTTTGATCGGCAGGTTCAACGAGTGTTCGCCGGCTTCGTTGCACTGCACATTGCCGTGCTGGATCAAGCCGCGGTCCTGCAATTCGGCAAGGGTGCTGGCCACGACTTTCTCCCCCCGGTAATTGTCCAGGACCTCCTTGCCCAGTCCGCTTGGATGGGCGTGCAGCAGGCGGGTGAGGACTTCTTTTTCCAGGTTTTTATCGACGTTCATGGTTACCTCTTCATGGCGATGGGTAGGTCTTGCGGCGAACTTACTGGCTCACTCCACCTTCGGAGCCTGAGCCACCGGTGGTGGTTTTCGAGCCAACGCCGGGGCCGGCGTTGTCGGGTGTTTTGGTGTCCGGCAGGTTCAGGCCGCCCTGGCGGCCCATATCGTTGCCTTGAGTCCGTGGGTCAGTACCCGTGGACGGCGGCAGGCTGTCGTCGACGCCCGTACCGTTGGTGTTCATGCCGGGGGCGCTTTGGATGGCGGGAGCCTTGGGCGGCTCGACCGGATTGGTCGGGCCGGTGCCGGACGCGGTGGTCGCAGCGACAGCGAACGAGGAGAGCAGGGCAGCAAAGGCTAGAGCGGGCAGCCTGGACATGATCATGGTGGTGTCTCCATTGATTTAGAGTCCTTACCTGATGTTGGTCCGCCCCTGTTTCTGATTGGTGCCTGATGAACGACGAACGGTTCAGCCCGGTTGCGATGTCTCGCCACAAATCACTCACCGACTTAGTATGGCGTTTTCCACTTTTGACAAGGCACGTCCATGACGATCGAAATCCGCCCGGCGACCCCCAGCGATGCGCCGCAAATTCTCGCGTTCATCACTGAACTGGCCGACTACGAACGTGCCCGCCATGAAGTCATCGCCAGCGTCGCCGACATCGAGCGCAGTCTGTTCAGCGAAGGCGCAACGGCCCATGGTCTGATCTGCCTGCGCGATGGCTTGCCGATCGGCTTCGCGGTGTTCTTCTTCAGCTACTCCACGTGGCTGGGCAGCAACTGCCTGTACCTCGAAGACCTCTACATCACCCCCGAGCAGCGTGGTGGCGGGGCGGGCAAGACGTTGTTGCGCCATCTGGCCAAAATCGCCTGTGCCAATGACTGCGGCCGTTTTGAGTGGAGCGTGCTGGAGTGGAACACCCCCGCCATCGATTTCTACAAATCCCTGGGTGCGCAGCCGCAGGAGGAATGGGTTCGCTATCGGATGGATGGGAAGGTGTTGAGAGAGTTCGCCGAAGGTAATTGAACCGCTCTCTGTAGGCGCGAGCCTGCTCGCGAAAAAATCGCAAACACCACAGGGTTTCAGGCTTCCCCCATTATCGTTGACGACCATCGCCAGCAGGCAGGCTCCTACAGGAGGCTGTCGCAGGCGATGGTTTTTTTTTGTGTTGTTCCAATATATGGGATTGATATTTATATATTGAGATTTACCTGCGCCAAGGTTTATAGTCCCGCTCACTCACTGCCAAAAAACAAAACAGGTGAAGCGATGCTGGCGCAATTGATCGCGCTCGATTGGGGGACAACCTCATTACGTGCTTACAAACTTGCCGAAGGCGGCCAGGTCCTTGAACAGCGTTCGCTGTCGTCGGGGATCATGCAGTTGCCCAAGGCGCCGCGACTCATCAACGGTCGTGAATGCACCGACGGTTTTGAACTGGCTTTTGACGAGGCTTGCGGCGACTGGCTCGATGCTCAGCCAGATTTGCCGGTGATAGCCTGCGGGATGGTCGGCAGCGCCCAGGGCTGGCGTGAAGCGGCCTACTGCGATACGCCGGCGAATGTCGCCAATCTCGGAACTTCCCTGCAAACCGTGCGCAGTCTGCGCGGTGTCGATGTGCATATTGTGCCGGGCGTGATTCAACGCTCGCGCCTGCCAAACGTGATGCGTGGCGAAGAAACCCAGGTACTCGGTGTTCTGCAAACGCTGGCGGATGAGGCGGGCGCCGGACTGTTGATCGGCCTGCCAGGCAGCCATTCAAAATGGGTGGAAGTTACCGATGGCTGCATCGTGCACTTCGATACCTTCATGACCGGTGAAGTCTTCGCCGTACTCAGCGAACACAGCATCCTGGGGCGCACCCAACAGCGCGGCGGCGCGTTTGATGGCGCTGCGTTCGATCGCGGGGTGCAGGTCGCGTTGTCGGCGGACGGTGAGATCGGCGTGCTGTCGACTTTGTTCAGCGCCCGCAGCCTCGGATTGACCGGCGAGCTGAGCGCTGCGGCGCAACCGGATTATCTGTCCGGCCTGTTGATCGGCCATGAGCTGTCGGCCCTGGCCAATGCTCAACGGCGTCGTCGCAACAGCGTGCATCTGCCATCAATCATCCTCATCGGCAATTCCCAGCTCTGCACTCGTTATAGCCGCGCCCTCGACGCTTGCGGCTTTGCCCGAGTGTCCCTGGCCGAGCAGGCCACCGAACGCGGGTTGTGGCAAGTGGCGCTGGCCGCCGGCCTGATCCGGCCCAACCCAATCCGTTAAACCTGACTGGAGTCCTGACATGCTCAAACAAGCACTGGCGCAAAACGGTCTGATCGCGATCCTGCGCGGCCTGCATCCGCAAGAAGCGGCCGCCATCGGGGAAGTCCTGTACGCCGCCGGTTTCCGGGTTATCGAGGTCCCGCTCAACTCTCCTGTGCCGTACGAAAGCATCCGTATCCTGCGCGATACCTTGCCCGCCGATTGCCTGATTGGTGCGGGGACGGTGCTGACCGCGGAACAGGTCGAGCAGGTGAAAGCGGCGGGCGGGCAGGTGATCGTCATGCCCCACAGCGACCCGAAAGTCCTGCGCGCAGCGAAATCAGCCGGGCTGTACCTGTCACCGGGCGTCGCTACACCGACCGAAGCGTTCGCGGCACTGGCTGAAGGCGCGGACGTGCTGAAAATGTTCCCGGCCGAGCAGATGGGGCCGGCAGTCGTCAAAGCCTGGCTCGCGGTGCTGCCGGCCGGAACCGTCCTGTTGCCCGTCGGCGGGATTACCCCGGACAACATGCAGGCGTTCATCGACGCGGGCGTCAAAGGTTTCGGCCTCGGTTCGGGCCTGTTCAAACCGGGCATGACCCCGGAGCAAGTGGCGGCCAATGCCAAGGCCTATGTCACTGCCTGGAAAGCCCTTCGCTAAGACTTTTTTGGCGCTGCGAGCGCTGCATCTAACAAGAGAGACAATCAGATGAAAATCACCAAACTGACCACTTTCATCGTTCCACCGCGCTGGTGCTTCCTCAAGGTTGAAACCGACGAGGGCGTGACCGGCTGGGGCGAGCCCGTGGTCGAAGGTCGTGCTCACACGGTGGCGGCTGCCGTTGAAGAATTGTCCGATTACCTGATCGGCAAGGATCCGCGCAACATCGAAGACATCTGGACCGTGCTCTATCGCGGCGGTTTTTACCGGGGCGGGGCGATTCACATGAGTGCCCTGGCCGGTATCGATCAGGCGTTGTGGGACATCAAGGGCAAGGCGCTGGGCGTGTCGGTCAGCGATCTGCTGGGTGGCCAGGTTCGGGACAAGATCCGCGTGTATTCGTGGATCGGTGGTGACCGTCCGGCAGACACCGCGCGAGCAGCCAAGGAAGCGGTCAGCCGTGGTTTCACTGCAGTGAAAATGAACGGCACCGAAGAGCTGCAATTTCTCGACACCTTCGAGAAAGTCGACCTGGCCCTGGCCAATGTCGCCGCCGTGCGTGACGCGGTCGGCCCGAACGTCGGCATTGGCGTCGACTTCCATGGCCGCGTGCACAAGCCGATGGCCAAGGTACTGATGAAGGAGCTTGATCCGTACAAGCTGATGTTCATCGAAGAGCCGGTGCTCAGCGAAAACTACGAAGCGCTGAAGGAACTGGCACCGCTGACCAGCACACCGATTGCCCTCGGCGAGCGGCTGTTCTCACGCTGGGATTTCAAGCGTGTGCTCAGCGAAGGCTACGTTGACATCATCCAGCCGGATGCATCCCATGCTGGCGGCATCACCGAAACCCGCAAGATCGCCAACATGGCCGAGGCCTACGACGTGGCGCTGGCGCTGCATTGCCCGCTCGGCCCGATTGCCCTGGCGGCGTGCCTGCAACTGGACGCTGTTTGCTACAACGCGTTCATCCAGGAACAAAGCCTGGGCATCCATTACAACGAGAGCAACGACCTGCTCGACTACATCAAAGACCCACGGGTGTTCGACTACGACAAAGGCTTCGTGAAGATCCCCAATGGCCCGGGCCTGGGCATCGAAATCAACGAGGAATACGTGATCGAACGCGCCGCTGTCGGCCACCGCTGGCGCAACCCGATCTGGCGCCATGCCGATGGCAGTTTCGCCGAGTGGTGATCACCTCCTGAATCACCAATGAACCTGTGGTGATCGTTCCCACGCTCTGCGTGGGAATGCCTTACCGGACGCTCTGCGTCCTCTTTTGGGACGCGGAGCGCCCCAGGCTGCATTCCCACGCAGAGCGTGGGAACGATCACGAACGACCTCAATAAACATAAAAAGAGGCACTCCCCATGCAACCGCAAACCCTTACCGGGCAGGCGTCGTTGGCGGCGCCCAGCCGCAAGCGTTTTTTCATCATGGTGCTGCTGTTCATCACCGTGGTGATCAACTACCTGGACCGCAGCAACCTGTCGATTGCCGCTCCGGCGCTGACCAGCGACCTGGGCATCGATCCGATTCACGTCGGCCTGATTTTCTCCGCGTTCGGCTGGACCTACGCCGCCATGCAAATCCCCGGCGGCTGGCTGGTGGACCGGGTACCGCCGCGTATCCTCTATACCGCCGCTTTGCTGCTGTGGTCGATTGCCACGGTGATGCTCGGGTTCGCTGGCAGCTTCATTGCGCTGTTCGTCCTGCGCATGGCCGTCGGTGCCCTCGAAGCGCCGGCCTATCCGATCAACAGCCGCGTGGTCACCACCTGGTTCCCCGAGCGCGAACGCGCCACGGCCATCGGTTTCTACACCTCGGGACAGTTTGTCGGCCTGGCATTCCTGACGCCAGTGCTGGCCTGGCTCCAGCATGAATTCGGCTGGCACATGGTGTTCGTCACCACAGGTGCAGTGGGCATTCTCTGGGCGGTGATCTGGTACGCGGTGTATCGCGAACCACGGGATTTCAAAGGCGCCAACCAGGCTGAAATCGATCTGATCCGCGAAGGCGGCGGGCTGGTGGATATCCAGGCCGAACAAGCCAAGGTCAAGGCCAAATTCAGTTGGGCCGACCTTGGTATTGTCTTGAGCAAGCGCAAACTCTGGGGCATTTACCTTGGCCAGTTCTGCCTCAATTCGACGTTATGGTTTTTCCTGACGTGGTTCCCGACCTACCTGGTGAAATATCGCGGCATGGACTTCATCAAGTCCGGTCTGTTGGCATCGCTGCCTTTTCTGGCGGCGTTCGTCGGCGTGTTGTGTTCCGGTTTCTTCTCCGACTTTTTGATCCGCCGTGGCTACAGCGTCGGTTTCGCCCGCAAGTTGCCGATCATCAGTGGCCTGCTGATTTCCACGTCGATCATCGGCGCCAACTTCGTCGAATCGACGCCGCTGGTGATTGCGTTCCTGGCATTGGCCTTTTTCGGCAACGGTCTGGCTTCGATCACCTGGTCGCTGGTGTCGACGCTGGCGCCGGCCCGCTTGCTGGGATTGACCGGTGGCGTGTTCAACTTCATCGGCAACCTGTCGGCCATCGCCACGCCTATCGTGATCGGCTTCCTCGCCAGCGGTGATTCCTTTGCTCCGGCGATCACCTACATTTCGGTACTGGCATTGATGGGAGCGCTGTCCTACATCTTGCTGGTGGGCAAGGTCGAGCGTATCAAGTTGTAGTCGTGCCATCCGGGCGACCATAATGCCGCCCGTTCACTCGCTCAACGGTAAAGGCTGGATATGCAGGAAGACGCCCCAAAAATCGCCAAGGACGCCGCACCGACCGGCACCCAGACACTGCTTCGCGGTTTGGGTGTGGTCCAGGCCGTGGCCAGCGGCGCCCGCGATCTCAAGGAAATCGCCCGCTTGATCGGCACCACGCGCAGCACCACTCATCGCCTGGCCAGTTGCCTGGTGGACGAGCGTTACCTGCGGGTGGTGCCGCAAGTCGGATATCTGTTGGGGCCGAAGCTGATCGAGCTGGGATTCCAGGCGCGCGAAGAGTTGCCGCTGGTGACCCTGGCCGGACCGTATCTGGATGAGTTGTCGGCTTTGACCGGCGACACCATTCACCTGGCGATCCGTGAAGGCGACGAGGTGTTGTACCTGCACAAGAATCCGGGGCGCAACGGCCCGGAAATGCGCTCGCGGGTCGGCCACCGCATGCCGTTGGCGCGCACCGGGATCGGCAAGGCGCTGATGCTCGATGATTCGCCGCAAGAGTGGCAGCGCCTGTACGAAGTCAGCCTGCCGGTGGGTGGAAAAAACCAGTTCTGGCCGCAGCACCCGGAGCAATCCTGGGAGCAGTTCCAGCAGCGCATGATCGAGTACGTGGCCGGTGGTTATGCCTTCGACCTGGAAGACAACGAACCGTCGATCCGCTGCGTGGCCGCGCCGATTCGTGATGCCAGCAAACGCATCGTCGCCGGCATCAGCATTGCCAGTACAGTGCCGTATATGCCGCTGGAAAAAATGGCCGAGCTGATTCCCCTGATCAAAGGCGTCACCGCACGGCTGTCGGCGGAGCTTGGCCTCAAGGTTTAAACACATTCCCCCTGTAGGAGCGGGCTTGCCCGCGATAGCGGTGGGTCAGTCGACGGCAATGTTGAATGATGAACCGTCATCGCTGGCAAGCCAGCTCCCACAGGGAGTGGTGTTATGCCCTGGATCGCAGGCAACAAAAAGGCCCCCGTTTCGGGAGCCTTGATGTTCGCGGTTCGGCTTACATGTTCGGGTAAGTCGGGCCGCCAGCGCCTTCCGGCGTCACCCAGGTGATGTTCTGTGCAGGATCCTTGATGTCGCAGGTCTTGCAGTGAACGCAGTTCTGGGCGTTGATCTGGAAGCGCTTCTCGCCGTCTTCCTTGGTGATCACTTCGTACACGCCGGCCGGGCAGTAACGCTGGGCAGGCTCATCGTACAGCGGCAGGTTCTTGCTGATCGGGATGCTCGGATCGGTCAGCTTCAGGTGGCACGGTTGTTCTTCTTCATGGTTGGTGCCAGAGATGAACACCGAGCTCAGTTTGTCGAAGCTGATCTTGCCGTCCGGTTTCGGGTAGTCGATCTTCTTGCAGTCGGCCGCCAGCTTGAGGCACGCATAATCCGGCTTGGTGTCGTGCAGGGTGAACGGCAGTTTGCCACCGAAAATGTTCTGGTCCAGCCAGTTGAAACCACCGCCGACAATAGCGCCGAACTTGTGGATCGCCGGGCCGAAGTTACGGCTGGCGAACAGTTCTTCGTGCAGCCAGCTGTTCTTGAACGCATCCACGTAAGTGGTCAGCTCTTCGGTGCCGTCCTTGTCGGCGAACAGGGCGTCCGCCACGGATTCCGCCGCGAGCATGCCGGACTTCATCGCCGTGTGGCTGCCTTTGATCTTGGCGAAGTTCAGGGTGCCGAGGTCGCAACCGATCAGCGCACCGCCCTTGAAGACCATTTTCGGCAGCGAGTTCAGGCCGCCCTTGCAGATCGCACGCGCGCCGTAACTGATGCGCTTGCCGCCTTCCAGGTACTGCTTGAGCACCGGGTGATGCTTGAGGCGCTGGAACTCGTCGAACGGCGACAGGAAGGTGTTGCTGTAGGAAAGATCGACGATCAGGCCAACGACCACCTGGTTGTTTTCCAGGTGATAGAGGAAGGAGCCACCGGTGTTTTCGGTGCCCATGATGTCCATCGGCCAACCGGCGGTGTGCACCACCAGGCCTGGCTGGTGCTTGGCCGGGTCGACTTCCCAGATTTCTTTCAGGCCGATGCCGTAGTGCTGGGCGTCGGCATCGCTGTCCAGATTGAAACGCTTGATCAGTTGCTTGCCGATGTGGCCACGGCAGCCTTCGGCGAACAGCGTGTATTTGCCACGCAGTTCCATCCCCGGGGTGTACAGGCCTTCTTTGGGCTGACCTTCGCGGTCAACGCCCAGGTCACCGGTGATGATCCCGCGAACCACGCCGTTTTCATCGAACAACGCTTCCTGAGCGGCGAAGCCCGGGTAGATTTCCACCCCGAGGTTCTCGGCCTGCTGGGCCAGCCAGCGGCACAGGTTGCCCAGGGAGATGATGTAGTTGCCTTCGTTGTGCATGGTCTTGGGCACAAAGAAGTCTGGAATTTTCTGCGCGCTTTCAGCGTTCTTGAGAACGAAGATGTCGTCGCGGGTGACGGGCGTGTTCAGCGGCGCGCCGAGTTCTTTCCAGTCCGGGAACAGTTCGTTCAGGGCGCGTGGTTCAAACACGGCACCGGAGAGAATGTGAGCACCGACTTCGGAGCCTTTTTCGACCACGCAGACGCTGATTTCCTTACCGGCTTGCGCAGCCTTCTGCTTCAAGCGGCAGGCGGCGGAAAGACCAGCGGGGCCGGCACCGACGATGACCACGTCGAATTCCATGTATTCGCGTTCCACAGGCTATCTCCTACTCAAGGCTCAACAGTTTTTTTCTAATTTTGGAGGTTAGGTGTCGCATCCTTGAATCCCGGCGTAACGTCGGGAGAGGACAATCGAGTGACCACCTTTCTCTTTGGGTGGCGCATTATATCTACACCACTCTCAGGGTCCAATACAAACGTTTGTTTGAAATGGCTCAAACCCAGAGAAATCAAAGTCACGCGGCTTATGAACGGCTATTTTGCCGTATTGACCGGAATAGGTGTTCCGGTCAAGATACGGGCGGTTTTGCGCTCGCCGTAGGCTGAATGTTGGTTTCAAGAGCACCTCTAAAGACAGGGCGATGGCCTGGGCAAGTGATGCGCCGCGCGGGATTGGCGCGCAGTTTACACGCAGCGATATTGAATGACTCGTCAGTCACTGCTGACGAACGGTCATCTACATCGTGAGCGATGTTCACTTGACACTTTTTGCCGGCGTTTTTGGAGGTGCCCTTGCGCCCGATGAGCATCAACCGCCAGGTTCGCCTAGGCGACTTTCTTTTCACCGGAGAGTAACGAGGAATCCATGAAGGTTCTTGTAGCTGTCAAACGCGTTGTGGATTACAACGTCAAGGTTCGCGTCAAGGCGGACAATTCCGGCGTCGATCTTGCCAACGTCAAGATGTCGATGAACCCATTCTGCGAGATCGCCGTGGAAGAAGCCGTACGCCTGAAAGAGAAGGGTGTTGCGACTGAAATCGTCGTCGTCTCCGTCGGCCCGTCCACCGCTCAGGAGCAACTGCGCACCGCGCTGCGCTCAGGAGCAACTGCGCACCGCGCTG
>NZ_LMGK01000023.1 GCF_001427125.1 Pseudomonas sp. Root562 | reverse complement strand
CCGATGGTAGTGTGGGGTTTCCCCATGTGAGAGTAGGTCATCGTCAAGATTAAATTCCGAAACCCCAATTGCGAAAGCAGTTGGGGTTTTGTTTTGTCCGCAGGAAAATCCGTCTCCCTTGATTTCTATGCATTTGCTCGGGGCGTGGCTATCATGCGGGCCTCATTGTGAGGCGGGACTTGCATGCTGACGTTGTTAAAGCTTCTTAAAGATGGCCGATTCCATTCAGGTCAAGCGCTGGGTGCTGCCTTGGGTGTTAGTCGCAGTGCTGTGTGGAAGCAGCTTCAGCACTTGGAAGCTGAGCTGGGTTTGTCCATTCATAAAGTTCGAGGGCGGGGTTATCAATTGGCAGCGCCATTGACGCTGCTTGATCCTGCTGAGATAGCGAGACTTGCCCCATCTTGCGAGTGGCCTGTTCTGGTCTTCGATTCAATTGATTCCACAAATGCCGAGGCTCTGAGAGCGATAGAGCGTCTCCAGGTCGCGCCCTTTCTGGTGCTTGCCGAGCGTCAAACGGCGGGGCGCGGGCGGCGGGGACGTAAGTGGGTCAGTCCATTTGCGGAGAATGTTTACTTTAGCCTGGTGCTGCGCATCGAAGGCGGGATGCGTCAGCTGGAGGGGTTGAGTCTTGTCGTTGGGCTTGCTGTCATGCAGGCGTTGCGTGAGCTTGGTGTTTCCGAGGCGGGTTTGAAGTGGCCGAACGATGTTCTGGTAGGTCAAAAGAAGATTGCCGGTATCCTGCTTGAGTTGGTTGGCGATCCAGCTGATGTCTGTCATGTGGTGCTGGGTGTTGGGATTAATGTAAACATGCAAATGACCGATGAGGTTGATCAGCAATGGACGTCCATGCGACTGGAGTCCGGCAAGATGTTTGATCGAAATCAGTTGGTGGCAACACTAGGTGTGATGCTGCAGAGGTACCTTGCTCGCCATCAGGCCACAGGCTTTTCTTCCATCCAGGCTGAGTGGGAGCAGCATCACTTGTGGCAGGGGCGCGCTGTGTCATTGATTGCGGGCGTAAATCAAATAGATGGCGAGGTGCTGGGGATCGATAATCAGGGGGCTCTGCGCTTGAAGGTAGGCGGTGTGGAAAAAGTCTTTAGTGGTGGTGAGCTGAGCCTGAGGTTGCGCAATGATTCTTGAGCTCGACTGCGGAAACAGTTTTATCAAGTGGCGTGTGCTCGAATCGAATGCCCGGGTGGTGGTGGGTGGCGGGGTTGTTGATTCGGATCTTGCTTTGCTCGCGGACTTGAATCTACTCGAGGGACTGGCTCTCAAGCGCTGTCGGCTGGTCAGCGTGAGGACTCAAGAGGAGACCGGGCTGTTGGTCTCTCTCTTGAAGGAATCCTTCGGCGTATCGGTCGTTTGTGCTTCGCCTGCCCGGGAAATGTCCGGCGTTCGAAACGGTTATGAAGAGTTCGAGAAGCTGGGTCTCGACCGCTGGCTCGCCCTGCTTGGAGGGTTTCATTTGGCGGCTGGGGCGTGCCTTGTGTTGGATTTCGGTACTGCGGTCACAGCCGATTTCGTTGCGGCGGATGGGGGGCATCTCGGTGGGTTCATATGCCCCGGTATGCCATTGATGCGAAATCAACTTCGCACGCATACTCGCAAAATTCGTTACGGTGATCTTGCGGCTGAACGTGCATTGGAAAGTCTCGAGCCAGGGCGTACAACGGTTGAGGCTGTCGAGCGCGGTTGCCTGTTGATGCTGCGGGGGTTCGTGTTGACGCAGCTCGGACTGGCGCGGGAGCGTTGGGGTGACGATTATGCGGTTTTCCTAACGGGTGGTGATGCAGCTCTGGTCTCCGAAGTGGTGCCTGAAGCCAGGGTGGTTCCGGATCTGGTGTTTGTCGGTTTGGCGATGGCGTGCCCTTTAGCCTGAGGTACTTATGCGTTGGTTGTTTTTGCTGCTGCTTGTTCTCAATGTGTTTTATTACATTTGGCATCAACAAGAGGCTCCGCTGCGCGCGAAGGACGTAACGCCTTTGAGTTTGTATCGAGGTTCGCAGCACGATATCCGGCTGTTGAGCGAGACCGAAGTCGCGTCTAAAGATAAAGAGAAAGAGAAAGAGAAAGCGGTCCAGGTGGACTCAAACTGTCTTTATGTAGGTGGTTTTGCGCGCCAGGATGTTGCTCAGGGGCTTGAACGAAGACTGACAGGTATGGAGGTCAGGTTTCAGGCCTTGCCTCGAGGTAGCGCTGAATCAGCGGGTTATTGGTTGCGCGTGGCCCCGGAGAGCCGGCGCTGGCTGGATGATCTGCAGCTGATAAACCTTTCTAAAGAATTCAATGAGTTAAAACATAAAATAATGCCTTGCGAGGGGGTTGCACCCTTCGAATAGTTTGCATAGAATGGCGCCCGCTCCACAGCGAACACCGGAAACGGTCAACGGCGTGGAGCGAGGTCAACGCAGCTAACCTCAGGTTTTTAATGAGAAAAATGCTTGACAGAAGGCTGGCATGATGTAGAATGCCGGCTCGCTTAGGAGGGGTTCCCGAGCGGCCAAAGGGATCAGACTGTAAATCTGACGTCTACGACTTCGAAGGTTCGAATCCTTCCCCCTCCACCATTTTAGCGAGAGCTGTAAGCCTCGCGGGTATAGTTTAGTGGTAGAACCTCAGCCTTCCAAGCTGATGATGCGGGTTCGATTCCCGCTACCCGCTCCAAGTTTACAGGTTTTGCACAGTGTTTCGCTCTTGTAGCTCAGTTGGTAGAGCACACCCTTGGTAAGGGTGAGGTCAGCGGTTCAAATCCGCTCAAGAGCTCCATATAACAAGGCAGATATGAAAATATCTGCCTTTGTTTTAAGGGCTTCAGGTTGCAGTCGGTTGCTTCGCAAGGTTTTTTAGCTAGCTTGTGTGGAAGCCGTCACCTGGGTCGCAGAGTTAAAATGTTGTAAAGTCTTCTTCGGGCCGGCATAATGGTCGGCCTGATTTTGTTTTAGGTCAGTAGCTCAATTGGCAGAGCGACGGTCTCCAAAACCGTAGGTTGGGGGTTCGATTCCCTCCTGACCTGCCAGATTCACTCGGTGTGTCTGGCTTTCTTTTCACAGGATCTTCATAGATGACTCCTAAAGCTGAAGCTCAAGGCTCTCGCTTCGATCTGCTCAAGTGGCTAGTGGTAGTCGCTTTGGTGGTTGTTGGCGTTGTTGGTAATCAGTATTACTCTGCTTCGCCGATCCTGTACCGCGTACTCGCATTGCTTGTGATTGCTGCTGTAGCTGCCTTTGTAGGCCTGCAGACAGTTAAGGGCAAGTCTTTCTTTGTACTGGTAAAGGAAGCGCGTACCGAGATTCGTAAAGTCGTATGGCCAACTCGCCAAGAAACCACGCAGACCACGTTGATCGTTGTGGCTGTTGTCCTGGTTATGGCGTTGCTGTTGTGGGGTCTTGATTCCCTGCTCGGCTGGCTTGTCTCCTTGATTGTCGGCTAAGGGTGTCCCGTGGCTAAGCGTTGGTATGTTGTGCATGCTTACTCGGGTTACGAGAAGCATGTCATGCGTTCGTTGATCGAGCGTGTAAAGCTGGCTGGCATGGAAGATGGCTTCGGCGAGATTCTGGTTCCCACTGAAGAAGTGGTTGAGATGCGTAACGGCCAGAAGCGCAAAAGCGAGCGCAAGTTCTTCCCTGGCTATGTGCTGGTCCAGATGGATATGAACGAGGGTACTTGGCACTTGGTCAAGGATACTCCTCGGGTGATGGGTTTTATTGGCGGTACTGCTGATAAGCCGGCACCGATTACTGATAAAGAAGCGGAAGCGATTCTGCGACGCGTCGCTGACGGTAGCGATAAGCCTAAGCCGAAGACCTTGTTCGAGCCGGGCGAGTCGGTACGTGTTAACGACGGTCCGTTTGCCGATTTCACTGGCACGGTCGAAGAGGTTAACTACGAGAAGAGCCGGATCCAGGTCGCGGTGCTCATTTTCGGACGCTCTACTCCGGTAGAGTTGGAGTTCAGTCAGGTCGAGAAGGTCTAGCTGAGCAAGCATCCCAACCCCGCAGCCTTAGGCTGTGGGGTTTTGTCGTCACTGGGATAAACGCGCAAGTAACCGGGGAGCCTTTCGAGGCGTTTGAACCCGTAATTGGAGTGCCTCATGGCCAAGAAGATTACCGCTTACATCAAGCTGCAAGTGAAGGCCGCTCAGGCTAACCCAAGCCCACCTGTTGGTCCTGCTCTGGGTCAGCACGGCGTGAACATCATGGAATTCTGCAAGGCTTTCAACGCCCGTACTCAGGGTCTTGAGCCAGGTCTGCCGACTCCAGTGATCATCACTGTCTACAGCGACCGTAGCTTCACTTTCGAAACCAAATCCACCCCTGCTTCGGTTCTGCTGAAGAAGGCGGCCGGTCTGACCAGCGGTTCCGCTCGTCCGAACACCGTTAAGGTTGGCACTGTAACTCGTGCTCAGCTGGAAGAAATCGCGAAAACCAAAAACGCGGATCTGACTGCAGCTGATATGGAAGCAGCCGTGCGTACCATCGCCGGTTCTGCTCGTAGCATGGGCCTTAACGTGGAGGGTGTGTAATGGCTAAGCTGACCAAGCGTCAAAAGGCTATCGCCGGCAAAATCGAAGCAGGCAAGTCCTACAACTTTGTAGACGCTGCTGCCCTGCTGGCTGAGCTGTCGACTGTCAAGTTCAGCGAGTCGTTTGACGTTGCTGTGAACCTGGGTGTTGACCCGCGTAAATCCGACCAGGTTGTTCGTAGCGCTACTGTGCTGCCACACGGCACTGGCAAGACCGTTCGCGTTGCTGTGTTCACCCAGGGTCCAGCTGCTGAAGCCGCTCTGGCTGCCGGCGCTGACCGCGTAGGCATGGACGACCTGGCTGCCGAAATGAAAGGCGGCGACCTGAACTATGACGTAGTTATTGCCTCCCCGGATGCAATGCGCGTTGTGGGTCAGTTGGGTCAGATCCTCGGTCCACGTGGCCTGATGCCTAACCCTAAAGTCGGCACCGTAACTCCAGACGTAGCTACCGCGGTTAAAAACGCCAAGGCTGGTCAGGTTCGTTATCGCACCGACAAAAACGGCATCATTCACACTTCCGTTGGCAAGATCGGCTTCGACGCCGTCAAGCTGAAGGAAAACGTTGAAGCCCTGATCGCTGATCTGAAGCGTATCAAGCCAGCTTCCTCGAAAGGCATCTACGTCAAGCGCGTTACCCTGAGCACCACTATGGGCCCAGGTCTGGTCATCGACCAAAGCTCGCTCGACGCGTAAGACACAGATTGGCGCAAGCGATTGCGCCAATTGAAAAATTGGGGTCCCTGCCTGGCGGGGGCTATCCAAGACCGTAGGCGACGCAAGTCTTAAACCACAAGCCTACGCAGATGGTGCTCCCGGTTCCTTACCGAATCAGACACCAAAACGACATCCGGTTTCGACCAGATGAAACGGTAACAAGCAGGAGTTAAACCCGTGGCAATTAAACTCGAAGACAAGAAGGCCATCGTCGCTGAAGTCAACGAGGCTGCCAAAGTCGCTCTGTCCGCTGTCGTGGCTGATGCCCGTGGCGTAACAGTAGGCGCGATGACCGGACTCCGTAAAGAGGCTCGTGAAGCTGGCGTTTACGTACGTGTTGTACGTAACACCCTGCTCAAGCGCGCTGTTGCTGACACTGAATTCAGTGTCCTCAACGACGTGTTCACCGGCCCTACCCTGATTGCATTCTCCAAGGAACATCCAGGCGCTGCTGCCCGGATCTTCAAAGAGTTCGCAAAGGGTCAGGACAAGTTCGAGATCAAGGCAGCTGCGTTCGAGGGCAAGTTCCTCGCAGCTAACCAAATCGACGTACTGGCAACTCTGCCGACCCGTGACGAAGCAATTTCTCAGCTGATGAGCGTGATTCAAGGCGCTACCAGCAAATTGGCTCGTACTCTGGCGGCAATTCGCGACCAGAAAGAAGCTGCTGCAGCCTAAGGCTCGTCAACTTCTCGCGTTTTTTGTTTTTTTCGATGGTCGCGTAGGCCGTCCCCAATATCAGGAATTAGATTCATGTCTATCTCTCAGAACGATATCCTTGAAGCAGTTGGCAACATGTCCGTAATGGAAGTTGTTGAGCTGATCAAAGCTTTCGAAGAAAAATTCGGCGTTACTGCTGCTGCTGCATCGGCTGGTCCAGCTGCTGCTGCTGCCGTTGTTGAAGAGCAAACTGAATTCAACGTCATGCTGACCGAAGCTGGCGAGAAGAAAGTTAACGTGATCAAGGCAGTACGTGAACTGACCGGTCTGGGCCTGAAAGAAGCCAAGGCTGTAGTTGACGGCGCTCCTGCCATGGTTCTGGAAGCTGTTGCCAAAGACGCAGCTGACAAAGCCAAAGCAGCTCTGGAAGAAGCAGGCGCTAAAGTCGAGCTGAAGTAAGCATCGACTTTGCTCCTCCAGCCCGAGCGTTAAGCGACAGGCTGATGGCTGGTGGCTCTTGCCACCGGCCTTTTTCCGTTATTGGCAGCCGACTGGGTCGGTGCTGATAACGTGCTGTAACCACCCGATGCGGTGGCGCAAACCATGGGGTTTGCACGATTTTCTGGCTGCTCCCGTCGGGAGGGGCCAAACAAGCAGGTGACCAAGCTGGGGAACGCTGATGGCTTACTCATATACTGAGAAAAAACGTATCCGCAAGGACTTTAGCAAGTTGCCGGACGTCATGGATGTGCCGTACCTCCTGGCCATCCAGCTGGATTCGTATCGTGAATTCTTGCAAGCGGGAGCGACTAAAGATCAGTTCCGCGACGTGGGCCTGCATGCGGCCTTCAAATCCGTTTTCCCGATCATCAGCTACTCCGGCAATGCTGCGCTGGAGTACGTCGGATATCGTCTGGGCGAACCGGCATTTGATGTCAAAGAATGCGTATTGCGCGGTGTAACTTACGCCGTACCTTTGCGGGTAAAAGTGCGCCTGATCATTTTCGACAAAGAATCGTCGAACAAAGCGATCAAGGACATCAAAGAGCAAGAAGTCTACATGGGTGAAATCCCCCTGATGACTGAGAACGGTACCTTCGTAATCAACGGTACCGAGCGTGTAATCGTTTCCCAGCTGCACCGTTCCCCGGGCGTGTTCTTCGACCACGACCGTGGCAAGACGCACAGCTCCGGTAAACTGCTGTACTCCGCGCGCATCATTCCTTACCGCGGTTCGTGGCTGGACTTCGAGTTCGACCCGAAAGACTGCGTGTTCGTGCGTATCGACCGTCGTCGCAAGCTGCCTGCATCGGTACTGCTGCGCGCGCTCGGCTATACCACCGAGGAAGTGCTGGACGCGTTCTACACCACCAACGTGTTCCATGTGAAAGGCGAGAACCTGAGCCTGGAACTGGTACCTCAGCGTCTGCGCGGTGAAATCGCGGTTCTGGACATCCAGGACGACAAAGGCAAGGTTATTGTCGAGCAAGGTCGTCGTATCACCGCTCGCCACATCAACCAGCTGGAAAAGGCCGGGATCAAAGAGCTGGAAGTGCCACTGGACTACGTCCTGGGTCGCACTACCGCCAAGGTCATCGTGCACCCGGCTACCGGCGAAATCCTGGCAGAGTGCAACACCGAGCTGAACACCGAGATCCTGGCGAAAATCGCCAAGGCCGGCGTTGTTCGCATCGAAACTCTGTACACCAACGACATCGACTGCGGTCCGTTCGTCTCCGATACGCTGAAGATCGACTCCACCAGCAACCAACTGGAAGCGCTGGTCGAGATCTATCGCATGATGCGTCCTGGCGAGCCGCCAACCAAAGACGCTGCCGAGACTCTGTTCAACAACCTGTTCTTCAGCCCTGAGCGCTATGACCTGTCTGCGGTCGGCCGGATGAAGTTCAACCGTCGTATCGGTCGTACCGAGATCGAAGGTTCGGGCGTGCTGTGCAAAGAAGACATCGTCGCGGTTCTGAAGACTCTGGTCGACATCCGTAACGGTAAAGGCATCGTCGATGATATCGACCACCTGGGTAACCGTCGTGTTCGCTGCGTAGGCGAAATGGCCGAGAACCAGTTCCGCGTTGGCCTGGTGCGTGTTGAGCGTGCGGTTAAAGAGCGTCTGTCGATGGCAGAAAGCGAAGGCCTGATGCCGCAGGATCTGATCAACGCCAAGCCAGTGGCTGCGGCGGTGAAAGAGTTCTTCGGTTCGAGCCAGCTGTCGCAGTTCATGGACCAGAACAACCCGTTGTCCGAGATCACCCACAAGCGCCGTGTTTCTGCACTCGGCCCTGGCGGTTTGACTCGTGAGCGTGCCGGCTTTGAAGTTCGTGACGTACACCCGACTCACTACGGTCGTGTTTGCCCGATCGAAACGCCGGAAGGTCCGAACATCGGTCTGATCAACTCCCTGGCTGCCTATGCGCGCACCAACCAGTACGGCTTCCTCGAGAGCCCGTACCGTGTGGTGAAAGATGCACTGGTCACCGACGAGATCGTGTTCCTGTCCGCCATCGAAGAAGCTGATCACGTGATCGCTCAGGCTTCGGCCACGATGAACGACAAGAAAGTCCTGATCGACGAGCTGGTAGCTGTTCGTCACTTGAACGAATTCACCGTCAAGGCGCCGGAAGACGTCACCTTGATGGACGTATCGCCGAAGCAGGTAGTTTCGGTTGCTGCGTCGCTGATTCCGTTCCTCGAGCACGACGACGCCAACCGTGCGTTGATGGGTTCGAACATGCAGCGTCAAGCTGTACCGACCCTGCGTGCTGACAAGCCGCTGGTAGGTACCGGCATGGAGCGTAACGTAGCCCGTGACTCCGGCGTTTGCGTCGTGGCTCGTCGTGGCGGCGTGATCGATTCCGTCGACGCCAGCCGTATCGTGGTTCGTGTTGCCGATGACGAAGTTGAAACCGGTGAAGCCGGTGTCGACATCTACAACTTGACCAAGTACACCCGCTCCAACCAGAACACCTGCATCAACCAGCGTCCGCTGGTGCGTAAAGGTGATCGGGTTCAGCGTAGCGACATCATGGCCGACGGCCCGTCCACCGACATGGGTGAACTGGCGCTGGGTCAGAACATGCGCATCGCCTTCATGGCATGGAACGGCTTCAACTTCGAAGACTCCATCTGCCTGTCGGAACGCGTTGTTCAGGAAGATCGTTTCACCACGATCCACATTCAGGAACTGACCTGTGTGGCCCGTGACACCAAGCTTGGCCCAGAGGAAATCACTGCGGACATCCCGAACGTGGGTGAAGCCGCACTGAACAAGCTGGACGAAGCCGGTATCGTTTACGTGGGTGCTGAAGTAGGCGCAGGCGACATCCTGGTGGGTAAGGTCACTCCGAAAGGCGAGACCCAACTGACTCCGGAAGAAAAACTGCTGCGTGCGATCTTCGGTGAAAAAGCCAGCGACGTTAAAGACACCTCCCTGCGTGTACCTACCGGTACCAAGGGTACTGTCATCGACGTACAGGTCTTCACCCGTGACGGCGTTGAGCGCGATGCACGTGCACTGTCGATCGAGAAGTCTCAGCTGGACGAGATCCGCAAGGACTTGAACGAAGAGTTCCGTATCGTTGAAGGTGCTACTTTCGAACGTCTGCGTTCCGCCCTGGTCGGCCACAAAGCCGAAGGCGGTGCCGGTCTGAAGAAAGGCCAGGACATCACCGACGAAGTACTCGACGGTCTTGAGCACGGCCAGTGGTTCAAACTGCGCATGGCTGAAGATGCTCTGAACGAGCAGCTCGAGAAGGCTCAGGCCTACATCGTTGATCGTCGCCGTCTGCTGGACGACAAGTTCGAAGACAAAAAGCGCAAACTGCAGCAGGGCGATGACCTGGCTCCAGGCGTGCTGAAAATCGTCAAGGTTTACCTGGCAATCCGTCGTCGCATCCAGCCGGGCGACAAGATGGCCGGTCGTCACGGTAACAAAGGTGTGGTCTCCGTGATCATGCCAGTTGAAGACATGCCGCACGATGCCAATGGCACCCCGGTCGACGTTGTCCTCAACCCGTTGGGCGTACCTTCGCGTATGAACGTCGGTCAGATCCTTGAAACCCACCTCGGCCTCGCAGCCAAAGGTTTGGGCGAGAAGATCAATCGTATGGTTGAAGAGCAGCGTAAAGTTGCCGAGCTGCGTAAATTCCTGCACGAGATCTACAACGAGATCGGCGGTCGTCAGGAAAGCCTCGATGACTTCTCGGACCAGGAAATCCTGGATCTGGCTCAAAACCTGCGTGGCGGCGTTCCGATGGCCACTCCAGTGTTCGACGGCGCCAAGGAAAGCGAAATCAAGGCCATGCTGAAACTGGCGGACCTGCCAGAAAGCGGCCAGATGCAGCTGACCGATGGCCGTACCGGCAACAAGTTCGAGCGCCCGGTTACCGTTGGCTACATGTACATGCTGAAGCTGAACCACTTGGTAGACGACAAGATGCACGCTCGTTCTACCGGTTCGTACAGCCTGGTTACCCAGCAGCCGCTGGGTGGTAAGGCGCAGTTCGGTGGTCAGCGTTTCGGGGAGATGGAGGTCTGGGCACTGGAAGCATACGGTGCCGCTTACACTCTGCAAGAAATGCTCACAGTGAAGTCGGACGATGTGAACGGCCGTACCAAGATGTACAAAAACATCGTGGATGGCGATCACCGTATGGAGCCGGGCATGCCCGAGTCCTTCAACGTGTTGATCAAGGAAATTCGTTCCCTCGGCATCGATATCGATCTGGAAACCGAATAACACGTGACGCGAATCGAGAGCGGGGCAGGATTGCCCGCTCTCTGCTCCGCCAGGAGGAAAGGCCTTGAAAGACCTACTGAATTTGCTGAAAAACCAGGGTCAAGTCGAAGAGTTCGACGCCATCCGTATCGGATTGGCATCGCCTGAGATGATCCGTTCGTGGTCGTTCGGTGAAGTTAAAAAGCCGGAAACCATCAACTACCGTACGTTCAAACCTGAGCGTGACGGCCTGTTCTGCGCCAAGATCTTTGGCCCGGTAAAGGATTACGAGTGCCTGTGCGGTAAGTACAAGCGCTTGAAGCACCGCGGTGTGATCTGCGAGAAGTGCGGCGTTGAAGTCGCGCTGGCAAAAGTTCGTCGTGAGCGTATGGCCCACATCGAACTGGCCTCGCCTGTTGCTCACATCTGGTTCCTGAAATCGCTGCCGTCCCGTATCGGCTTGCTGATGGACATGACCCTGCGTGATATCGAGCGCGTTCTCTACTTCGAGAGCTACGTCGTTATCGACCCAGGCATGACCACCCTTGAAAAAGGTCAGCTGCTGAACGACGAGCAGTACTTCGAAGCGCTGGAAGAGTTCGGCGACGATTTCGATGCCCGCATGGGTGCCGAGGCTGTCCGCGAACTGCTGCACGCTATCGACCTGGAGCACGAGATTGGCCGTCTGCGTGAAGAGATTCCGCAAACCAACTCCGAAACCAAAATCAAAAAGCTGTCCAAGCGTCTGAAGTTGATGGAAGCCTTCCAGGGTTCCGGCAACCTGCCAGAGTGGATGGTGCTGACCGTTCTGCCGGTTCTGCCGCCAGATCTGCGTCCACTGGTCCCGCTGGATGGCGGTCGCTTCGCGACTTCCGACCTCAACGATCTGTATCGTCGAGTGATCAACCGTAACAACCGTTTGAAGCGCCTGCTGGATCTGTCCGCTCCGGACATCATCGTGCGCAACGAAAAGCGTATGTTGCAGGAAGCCGTTGACGCACTGCTCGACAACGGTCGTCGTGGCCGCGCTATCACAGGTTCCAACAAGCGTCCTCTGAAATCCCTGGCTGACATGATCAAGGGTAAGCAAGGTCGTTTCCGTCAGAACTTGCTCGGTAAGCGTGTTGACTACTCCGGTCGTTCGGTAATTACCGTAGGTCCGACCCTGCGTCTGCACCAGTGCGGTCTGCCGAAGAAGATGGCTCTCGAGCTGTTCAAGCCTTTCATTTTCGGCAAGCTGGAAATGCGTGGTCTGGCGACCACCATCAAAGCTGCCAAGAAGATGGTCGAGCGCGAGCTGCCGGAAGTGTGGGACGTTCTCGCTGAAGTAATTCGCGAACACCCGGTTCTTCTCAACCGTGCACCGACCCTTCACCGTCTGGGTATCCAGGCGTTCGAACCGGTACTGATCGAAGGTAAGGCTATCCAGCTGCACCCTCTGGTCTGCGCCGCGTACAACGCCGACTTCGACGGCGACCAAATGGCCGTGCACGTACCGCTGACGCTGGAAGCCCAGCTCGAAGCGCGTGCGTTGATGATGTCGACCAACAACATTCTGTCGCCAGCCAACGGTGAGCCAATCATCGTTCCGTCGCAGGACGTTGTATTGGGTCTGTACTACATGACTCGTGAAGCGATCAACGCCAAGGGCGAAGGTCGTGTGTTCGCGGATCTGCAGGAAGTTGACCGTGTGTTCCGTGCCGGCGAAGCCGCACTGCACGCCAAGGTCAAGGTGCGGATCAACGAAACCGTCAACGACCGTGATGGCGGCAGCGTGACCAACACCCGTATCGTCGACACCACTGTCGGCCGTGCGCTGTTGTTCCAGGTTGTGCCAAAAGGTCTGTCGTACGATGTCGTCAACCTGCCGATGAAGAAAAAGGCGATCTCCAAGCTGATCAACCAGTGCTACCGCGTGGTTGGTCTGAAAGAGACCGTGATCTTCGCTGACCAGTTGATGTACACCGGTTTTGCCTACTCGACCATTTCCGGCGTTTCCATCGGCGTTAACGACTTCGTTATCCCGGATGAAAAAGCCCGCATCATCGGTGCTGCCACCGACGAAGTGAAAGAAATCGAAAGTCAGTACGCCTCCGGCCTGGTAACCCAGGGCGAGAAGTACAACAAAGTGATCGACCTTTGGTCCAAGGCGAACGACGAAGTTTCCAAGGCGATGATGGCCAACCTCTCGAAAGAGAAAGTCATCGACCGTCATGGCGTCGAAGTCGACCAGGAATCCTTCAACTCGATGTACATGATGGCCGACTCGGGTGCGCGGGGTTCCGCAGCACAGATTCGTCAGCTGGCCGGTATGCGTGGTCTGATGGCCAAGCCAGACGGCTCCATCATTGAAACGCCGATTACTGCGAACTTCCGTGAAGGTTTGAGCGTACTTCAGTACTTCATCTCGACTCACGGTGCTCGTAAAGGTCTGGCGGATACCGCGTTGAAAACCGCGAACTCCGGTTACCTGACTCGTCGTCTGGTAGACGTAGCGCAAGATCTGGTTGTAACCGAGATCGATTGCGGCACCGAACACGGTCTGCTGATGACTCCGCACATTGAAGGCGGTGACGTTGTAGAGCCGCTGGGTGAGCGCGTATTGGGTCGTGTTATTGCCCGTGACGTATTCAAGCCAGGTACCGAGGACGTCATCGTTCCTGCCGGCACCCTGGTAGATGAGAAATGGGTTGAGTTCATCGAGCTGAACAGCATCGACGAAGTGATCGTGCGTTCGCCGATCAGCTGCGAAACCCGCTACGGCATTTGCGCCAAGTGCTACGGCCGTGACTTGGCTCGTGGTCACCAGGTGAACATCGGTGAAGCTGTCGGCGTAATTGCTGCACAGTCGATCGGTGAGCCGGGTACCCAGTTGACGATGCGTACGTTCCACATCGGTGGTGCGGCAAGCCGGACCTCCGCAGCCGACAGTGTTCAGGTGAAGAATGGCGGTACCGTCCGTCTGCACAACCTGAAGCACGTTGAGCGCGTGGATGGTCACCTGGTAGCTGTGTCCCGTTCCGGTGAGCTGGCCATCGCTGATGACTTCGGTCGTGAGCGTGAGCGTTACAAGCTGCCGTACGGTGCCGTGATTTCGGTTAAAGAAGGTGACAAGGTCGACGCTGGCGCAATCGTGGCCAAGTGGGATCCGCACACTCACCCGATCGTTACCGAAATGAAAGGTACCGTGACCTACGTGGGCATGGAAGAAGGCATCACGATCAAGCGTCAGACTGACGAATTGACCGGTATGACCAACATTGAAGTACTCGACGCCAAAGATCGTCCAGCTGCCGGCAAGGACATTCGTCCTGCCGTGAAGATGGTCGACGACAACGGCAAGGATCTGTTGCTGCCAGGCACTGACGTTATCGCTCAGTACTTCCTGCCAGCCAACGCCCTGGTCGGTGTAGCGGACGGTGCGAAGATCGCGATCGGTGATGTTATCGCTCGTATTCCGCAAGAAACTTCGAAGACCCGTGACATCACCGGTGGTCTGCCGCGTGTTGCCGACTTGTTCGAAGCCCGTCGTCCGAAAGAAGCGTCGATTCTGGCTGAAGTCAGCGGCACCATCGCGTTCGGTAAAGAGACCAAAGGCAAGCGCCGTCTGGTCATTACCCCGAACGACGGTAGCGATCCGTACGAAGAGCTGATTCCGAAGTGGCGTCACCTGAACGTGTTCGAAGGCGAACAGGTAAACCGCGGCGAAGTTATCTCCGACGGTCCGAGCGATCCACACGACATCCTGCGTCTGCTGGGTGTGAGTGCGCTGGCCAAGTACATTGTTAACGAGATCCAGGACGTTTACCGTCTGCAAGGCGTGAAGATCAACGACAAGCACATCGAGACCATCCTGCGTCAGATGTTGCGTAAAGTTGAAATCGCTGAATCCGGCGATTCCAGTTTCATCAAGGGCGACCAGATGGAATTGACTCACGTTCTGGTAGAGAACGAGCGTTTGAGCAACGAAGACAAATTTGTCTCCAAGTTCACTCGCGTTCTGCTGGGTATCACCAAGGCGTCGTTGTCCACCGAATCGTTCATCTCGGCGGCTTCCTTCCAGGAAACCACCCGCGTACTGACCGAAGCGGCGGTAACCGGCAAGCGCGACTACCTGCGCGGCCTGAAAGAAAACGTGGTCGTGGGTCGTCTGATCCCGGCTGGTACCGGCCTGGCTTATCACAGCGAGCGTAAGCGTCGTCGTGATGCCGACAAGCCGTTGCGCGTAAGCGCCAGTGAAGTGGAAGCTGCACTGACCGAAGCGCTGAACTCTAGCGGTAACTGAGTTCTGCGATAAATGAGCGTAAGGCCCTGGCAGCTCCGTTCATCGAATCGCGACAATTTGTCGAGGTTGGATGGGCGGGGAGGTCGGGGCCTTGCCTTGACTGGGGACAAGATCCTCTTTAGACTCTTGTACCCCTAAATTTGGCGGGGATTCGTTCCTGCCATTTTGCTTTTCTTGCAAGACAATAGCGTCGCAAGACAACAGTGGAGCTAGTAGATGGCAACTATCAACCAGCTGGTACGTCAGCCGCGTAAGCGTATCGTCGAGAAATCCGACGTGCCTGCGCTGCAGAACTGCCCGCAACGTCGTGGCGTGTGCACCCGTGTGTATACCACTACGCCGAAAAAACCTAACTCGGCACTGCGTAAAGTATGCCGTGTGCGTCTGACCAACGGTTTCGAGGTTTCCTCGTACATCGGCGGTGAAGGCCACAACCTGCAAGAGCACAGCGTGGTACTGATCCGCGGCGGTCGTGTAAAAGACTTGCCAGGTGTTCGTTACCACACCGTTCGCGGTTCTTTGGATACTTCCGGCGTTAAGGGTCGTAACCAGGGTCGTTCGAAGTACGGTACCAAGCGTCCGAAGTAATGGTCGCTTGCTGCAAAAAACTGATTTCTATTTTTCTGAGTCGATAAGAGTAAGGTCGGAGGCGTCCCTGATAGGGCACCAATTCCGAGCGAACCTGAAGACCGTTTGAGGGCTTATCCATGCCAAGAAGACGCGTAGCAGCCAAGCGCGAAGTGCTTGACGATCCAAAATACGGAAGCCAAATCCTGGCCAAGTTCATGAATCACGTGATGGAAAGCGGCAAGAAAGCCGTTGCCGAGCGTATCGTTTATGGCGCGCTGGAAAAGGTTAAAGAACGCAAGAACAGCGACCCCCTGGAAATCTTCGAGAAAGCTCTCGACGCCATCGCTCCGCTGGTCGAAGTAAAGTCGCGCCGTGTAGGCGGTGCTACTTACCAGGTTCCGGTTGAAGTTCGTCCGTCCCGTCGTAACGCTCTGGCAATGCGCTGGTTGGTAGACTTCGCTCGCAAGCGCGGCGAGAAGTCTATGGCTCTGCGTTTGGCTGGCGAACTGTTGGACGCTGCCGAAGGTAAAGGTGCTGCAGTTAAGAAGCGTGAAGACGTGCACCGTATGGCTGAAGCTAACAAAGCTTTCTCGCACTACCGCTTCTAATTTTAGCGTCACTAATTTTGCGAGGGCTTTATGGCTCGTACTACACCGATTAATCGCTACCGTAACATTGGTATCGTTGCTCACGTGGATGCTGGTAAAACCACCACCACCGAGCGCGTCCTTTTTTACACTGGCAAAAGTCACAAGATGGGCGAGGTGCATGACGGCGCCGCGACCACAGACTGGATGGTTCAGGAGCAGGAGCGTGGTATTACCATTACTTCTGCTGCTATTACCGCCTTCTGGCAGGGTTCTGCGAAGCAGCACAAGGACCAATACCGCTTCAACGTCATCGATACCCCGGGTCACGTAGACTTCACTATTGAAGTTGAGCGTTCCCTGCGTGTACTCGACGGCGCTGTCGTTGTGTTCTGTGGTACTTCCGGCGTTGAGCCTCAGTCCGAAACCGTATGGCGTCAAGCCAACAAGTACGGTGTTCCACGTATCGTTTACGTGAACAAGATGGACCGTGCCGGCGCGAACTTCCTGCGCGTGATCGCTCAGATCAAGCAGCGCCTGGGTCACACTCCGGTGCCGATCCAGTTGGCTATCGGTTCCGAAGACAACTTCCAGGGTCAGATCGATCTGATGACCATGGAAGCGGTTTACTGGAACGATGCTGACAAGGGCATGACTCCACGTCGCGAAGCTATCCCTGCTGAACTGCAGGAGCTGGCTGAAGAGTGGCGCAGCAACATGGTTGAGGCTGCGGCCGAAGCCAGCGAAGAGCTGATGAACAAGTACCTCGAAGGCGAAGAGCTCTCCATCGAGGAAATCAAGGCCGCTCTGCGTCAGCGTACCATCGCTGGTGAGATCGTTCTGGCTGTTTGCGGTTCTTCCTTCAAGAACAAGGGTGTTCCCCTGGTTCTCGACGCCGTTATCGACTACCTGCCTGCACCAACTGACATTCCTGCCATCAAGGGTACTGACCCGGATGACGAGGAAAAGCAGATGGAGCGTCACGCAGACGACAACGAGCCGTTCTCGGCTCTGGCGTTCAAGATCGCTACCGACCCATTCGTGGGTACCTTGACCTTCGTTCGAGTTTACTCGGGCGTGTTGGCCTCCGGCGACGGCGTGATCAACTCGGTTAAAGGCAAGAAAGAGCGCGTGGGTCGTATGGTGCAAATGCACGCAAACGCCCGCGAAGAGATCAAGGAAGTACGCGCTGGTGACATCGCGGCCCTGATCGGCATGAAGGACGTCACCACTGGTGAAACCCTCTGCAACGCTGACAAGCCAATCATCCTGGTTCGCATGGACTTCCCGGAGCCGGTTATTTCGGTTGCCGTAGAGCCTAAAACCAAGGATGACCAGGAAAAAATGGGTATCGCTCTGGGCAAACTTGCTCAGGAAGACCCGTCTTTCCGCGTCAAAACTGATGAAGAGACTGGTCAAACGATCATCTCTGGCATGGGCGAGTTGCACCTGGACATCCTGGTTGACCGGATGCGCCGTGAGTTCAACGTCGAAGCCAACATCGGTAAGCCTCAGGTTTCCTATCGTGAGCGCATCACGAAGAGCTGCGAAATCGAAGGCAAGTTCGTTCGTCAGTCCGGCGGTCGTGGCCAGTTCGGTCACTGCTGGATTCGTTTTGCACCTGCTGACGAAGGTCAGGAAGGTCTGCAATTCCTGAACGAAGTAGTGGGTGGTGTGGTTCCTAAGGAATACATCCCGGCTATCCAGAAGGGTATCGAAGAGCAGATGAAGAACGGTGTTGTTGCCGGCTATCCGCTGATCGGCCTGAAGGCTACCGTGTTTGATGGTTCTTACCACGACGTCGACTCGAACGAGATGGCGTTTAAGGTGGCTGCTTCCATGGCGACCAAGCAACTGGCCCAGAAGGGCGGTGGTGAGTTGCTCGAGCCGATCATGGCGGTAGAGGTTGTTACGCCTGAAGACTATATGGGTGACGTGATGGGCGACCTTAACCGTCGTCGCGGCATGATCCTGGGTATGGAAGATACGGTTTCCGGTAAGGTTATCCGTGCTGAAGTTCCGTTGGGCGAGATGTTCGGTTATGCGACCGACGTTCGTTCGATGTCCCAGGGTCGCGCAAGCTACTCTATGGAATTCAAAAAATACAATACGGCTCCGTCGCACATCGTCGAAACCGTTACCAAAAAACAAGGCTGATTCAGTCCTTTAGGCAAGGAGTTAATTGTCGTGGCTAAAGAAAAATTTGATCGTTCCCTACCGCACGTCAACGTTGGCACCATCGGTCACGTTGACCACGGTAAAACCACTCTGACCGCTGCTCTGACTCGCGTCTGCTCCGAAGTTTTCGGTTCGGCCGTAGTTGAATTCGACAAGATCGACAGCGCGCCAGAAGAAAAGGCTCGTGGTATCACCATCAACACCGCGCACGTCGAGTACAACTCGAACATTCGTCACTACGCTCACGTTGACTGCCCAGGTCACGCTGACTACGTGAAGAACATGATCACCGGTGCTGCCCAGATGGACGGCGCGATCCTGGTTTGCTCGGCCGCCGATGGTCCGATGCCACAAACCCGTGAGCACATCCTGCTGTCCCGTCAGGTAGGCGTTCCGTACATCGTGGTTTTCCTGAACAAGGCTGACCTGGTAGACGACGCTGAGCTGCTGGAACTGGTTGAGATGGAAGTTCGCGACCTGCTGTCCACCTATGACTTCCCAGGCGACGACACTCCGATCATCATCGGTTCTGCTCGTATGGCGCTGGAAGGCAAAGACGACAACGAAATGGGCACCACTGCCGTTCGTAAGCTGGTTGAGACTCTGGACACCTACATCCCAGAGCCAGAGCGTGCTATCGACAAGCCATTCCTGATGCCAATCGAAGACGTATTCTCGATCTCGGGTCGTGGTACTGTTGTGACTGGTCGTATCGAGCGCGGTATCGTTCGCGTTCAAGATGCACTGGAAATCGTTGGTCTGCGTGACACCACCACCACCACCTGCACCGGTGTTGAGATGTTCCGCAAGCTGCTCGACGAAGGTCGTGCTGGCGAGAACTGCGGCGTTCTGCTGCGTGGCACCAAGCGTGACGACGTTGAGCGTGGTCAGGTTCTGGTTAAGCCGGGTTCGGTTAAGCCGCACACCAAGTTCACCGCAGAAGTTTACGTTCTGAGCAAGGAAGAAGGCGGTCGTCACACTCCGTTCTTCAAAGGCTACCGTCCACAGTTCTACTTCCGTACTACTGACGTGACCGGTAACTGCGAGCTGCCAGAAGGCGTTGAAATGGTAATGCCAGGTGACAACATTCAGATGACTGTTACCCTGATCAAAACCATCGCAATGGAAGACGGTCTGCGCTTCGCTATCCGTGAAGGCGGCCGTACCGTTGGTGCTGGTGTTGTAGCCAAAATCATCGAGTAATCTCTTTTTTGAGATGGCTTTGATGCTTTGAGAAAGCCCCCGCTCAGCGGGGGCTTTTTTATTGGGTTGACACCTATCTGGGGCGTCTATAGAATTGCGCCTCCTTTTAACGGGCGTATTGCGCCCGGTGGGAATAGCAGCCGGAGTCTGAAATCCAATGCAAAATCAGCAAATCCGTATCAGGTTGAAGGCTTTCGACCATCGCCTGATCGACCAATCAACCCAGGAAATCGTGGAAACCGCGAAACGTACTGGTGCTCAAGTGCGTGGTCCAATTCCACTGCCTACCCGTAAAGAGCGGTTCACCGTTCTGGTCTCCCCGCACGTCAACAAAGACGCGCGTGACCAGTACGAGATCCGTACTCATAAGCGCGTTCTGGACATCGTCCAGCCAACGGATAAAACCGTTGATGCTCTTATGAAGCTTGATCTTGCGGCCGGTGTGGAAGTGCAGATCAGCCTCGGCTAAGACTCGGTCTTAGTCGTGTAACGCTCTGAAATGGGCGGCCATAGCGGGTGAAAGCCCCGTACACTCATGAGGTTTACAACATGACTATTGGTGTAGTCGGTCGTAAATGCGGTATGACCCGTATTTTCACCGAAGAAGGTGTCTCCATTCCGGTCACGGTCATTGAGATCGAGCCGAATCGCGTCACCCAGTTCAAAACTGAAGAGACCGATGGCTATCGTGCAGTGCAAGTCACTGTCGGCGAGCGTCGCGCTTCGCGTGTAACAGCAGCTCAGGCTGGCCACTTCGCCAAGGCGAACGTTGCCGCTGGTCGTACCGTAATGGAATTCCGTCTTGAAGAAGGCGAGTACCAGGCCGGCGATCTGATCAACGCTGAAATCTTCGCCGCTGGTCAACTGGTTGATGTAACCGGTCAGTCCAAGGGTAAAGGCTTCCAGGGTACGATCAAGCGTTGGAATTTCCGCGGGCAAGATAACACCCACGGTAACTCCGTATCCCACCGCGTTCCAGGCTCTATCGGCCAGTGCCAGACTCCTGGTCGTGTATTCAAGGGCAAAAAAATGTCCGGTCATATGGGCGCTGAGCGCGTGACCGTGCAGTCCCTCGAAGTAGTGCGCGTGGACGCTGAACGCAATCTGTTGTTGGTCAAGGGCGCTGTTCCTGGCGCTACTGGCGGCAACTTGGTTGTACGTCCAGCAGCCAAGGCTCGCGGTTAAGGGGAAGCTGACATGCAATTAAATGTAAATGACGCTCAAGCGATCGAAGTTTCCGAACTGACATTTGGCGGCGAGTTCAACGAGACGCTGGTTCACCAAGCAGTCGTGGCCTACATGGCCGGCGGCCGTCAGGGTAGCAAGCAGCAAAAGACCCGTTCCGACGTTCGTGGTGGCGGTAAGCGCCCATGGCGTCAGAAAGGTACTGGCCGTGCTCGTGCCGGTACTATCCGTAGCCCAATCTGGCGTGGCGGCGGTACCACTTTCGCAGCTCGTCCACAGGATCACTCCCAGAAGCTGAACAAGAAGATGTATCGCGCAGCAATGCGTTCCATCCTTGCTGAGCTGGTGCGTACTGATCGTCTGGTCGTGGTTCAGGATTTCGCCGTTGAGACGCCGAAAACCAAAGACCTGCTGGGCAAACTGAACAACATGAGCCTGACCGACGTTCTGATCGTGTCGGACGCTGTTGATCAGAACCTGTACCTGGCTGCTCGTAACCTGCCACACGTAGATGTACGTGACGTGCAAGGTTCCGATCCAGTTAGTCTGATCGCATACGACAAGGTGTTGATCACCGTGTCGGCCGTGAAGAAATTCGAGGAGCTGCTGGGATGAACCAGGAACGCGTATTTAAAGTTCTGCTTGGCCCGCACGTTTCCGAGAAGGCTACGGTTCTGGCAGACAAGAAAGGCCAGTTCGTTTTCAAGGTTGCTACTGACGCAACCAAGCTGGAAATCAAGAAGGCCGTCGAAAGCCTGTTCAGCGTGAAAGTAGAGCGTGTTACTACCCTGAATGTTCTGGGTAAGAGCAAGCGCACTGCTCGCGGTCTGGGCAAGCGTAATGACTGGAAGAAGGCAGTTATCTCCCTTCAGCCAGGCCAAGATCTCGATTTCAGCAGCAGTGCTGAGTAAGGAAGGGGTGCATCATGGCAATCGTTAAATGCAAACCGACTTCCCCTGGCCGCCGTTTTGTGGTCAAGGTGGTCAACCAGGAGCTGCATAAAGGCGCTCCTCACGCACCGCTGCTCGAGAAGAAGTCGAAGTCTGGTGGTCGTAACAACAATGGCCGTATTACCACTCGTCACATCGGTGGTGGTCATAAGCAGCATTATCGTCTGGTCGACTTCCGTCGCAACGACAAAGATGGCATCGCTGCCACTGTCGAGCGTATCGAATACGATCCAAACCGTACTGCTCACATCGCTCTGCTGCTGTACGCAGATGGCGAGCGTCGCTACATCATCGCCCCTAAAGGCGTGAGTGCTGGCGACCAGCTGATCGCAGGTGCTCTGGCACCGATCAAGCCGGGCAACGCTCTGCAACTGCGTAACATTCCAGTTGGTAGCACCGTACACGGCATCGAATTGAAGCCAGGTAAAGGCGCGCAGATCGCTCGTTCCGCTGGTGCTTCGGCTCAGCTGATCGCTCGTGAAGGTGTCTACGTGACCCTGCGTCTGCGTTCTGGTGAGATGCGTAAAGTGCTGGCTGAGTGCCGCGCGACCCTGGGCGAAGTCTCGAACTCCGAGCACAGCCTGCGTTCGCTGGGTAAAGCTGGTGCCAAACGCTGGCGTGGCGTTCGCCCAACCGTTCGTGGTGTTGCCATGAACCCGGTTGACCACCCACATGGTGGTGGTGAAGGTCGTACCTCTGGTGGTCGTCATCCGGTATCGCCATGGGGCTTCCCGACTAAGGGCGCGAAGACTCGTGGTAATAAGCGTACCGACAAAATGATCGTCCGTCGTCGCAAGTAAATAGAGGGATACGACAGTGCCACGTTCTCTGAAAAAAGGTCCTTTTATCGATCTTCACCTACTGAAGAAGATCGAAGTGGCGGCGGAAAAGAACGATCGCAAACCAGTTAAAACCTGGTCGCGCCGTTCGATGATCCTGCCACAAATGGTCGGTCTGACCATCGCAGTACACAACGGTCGTCAACACGTCCCAGTTCTCGTTAACGAAGACATGGTCGGCCACAAACTGGGCGAGTTCGCCGGTACCCGCACTTATCGCGGGCACGTGGCAGACAAGAAAGCCAAGCGTTAAGGGGTTAGGAAATGGAAGTAGCCGCTAAGTTGTCGGGCGCTCGAATCTCCGCCCAGAAAGCCCGCTTGGTCGCCGACCAGATCCGCGGGAAGAAGGTGGGCGAAGCGCTCAACCTGTTGGCTTTCAGCAGTAAGAAAGCCGCCGAGATCATGAAGAAAGTGCTGGAGTCGGCCGTAGCCAACGCCGAGCATAACGAAGGCGCAGACGTTGATGACCTGAAGGTCAGCACCGTTTTCGTCAACGAAGGGCGTTCGCTGAAGCGCATCATGCCACGTGCCAAAGGCCGTGCTGATCGCATCGTCAAGCGGTCTTGCCATATCACTGTCAAGGTTGCTGACAAGTAACGGAGTCGAAGAGATGGGTCAGAAAGTACATCCCATTGGCATTCGCCTGGGAATCGTCAAGGAGCACACCTCCGTCTGGTACGCAGACGGTCGGACTTATGCGGACTACTTGTTCGCTGATCTGAAGGTGCGTGAGTATCTCCAAGACAAACTAAAAAGCGCGTCCGTAAGCCGTATCGATATCCATCGTCCGGCCCAAACTGCACGTATCACCATCCACACCGCTCGTCCAGGTATCGTTATCGGGAAGAAAGGTGAAGATGTTGAGAAACTGCGTCAGGACCTGACCAAGCAAATGGGTGTGCCTGTGCACATCAATATCGAAGAGATCCGCAAGCCGGAGCTCGACGGTATGCTGGTTGCGCAGAGCGTAGCTCAGCAGCTGGAGCGTCGCGTAATGTTCCGTCGCGCTATGAAGCGCGCTGTACAGAACGCCATGCGCATTGGTGCCAAAGGCATCAAAATCCAAGTGAGCGGTCGTCTCGGCGGTGCTGAAATCGCACGTACTGAATGGTATCGCGAAGGTCGTGTGCCACTGCACACCCTGCGTGCCGACATCGACTATGCCAACTACGAAGCTCACACCACTTACGGTGTGATCGGTGTAAAGGTTTGGATCTTCAAAGGCGAAGTAATTGGTGGTCGCCAAGAAGAACTGAAACCACAAGCACCAGCGCCTCGTAAAAAAGCTGCTAAGTAAGGGGTACGCCAAATGTTGCAACCAAAGCGTACGAAGTTCCGCAAGCAAATGACTGGTCACAACCGTGGCCTGGCATTGCGCGGTAGCAAAGTCAGCTTCGGCGAGTTCGCGCTGAAGTCTGTTGCTCGTGGTCGTCTCACCGCTCGTCAGATCGAGTCAGCGCGTCGTGCTCTGACCCGTCACGTAAAACGTGGCGGCAAGATCTGGATCCGTGTATTCCCGGACAAGCCGATCTCCAAAAAACCTCTCGAGGTTCGGATGGGTAAAGGTAAGGGTAACGTGGAATACTGGGTTGCCCAGATTCAGCCAGGCAAAGTCCTGTATGAAATCGAGGGTGTTTCTGAAGAGCTGGCGCGTGAGGCTTTCGCCCTGGCTGCTGCAAAGCTGCCGCTCGCCACCTCCTTTGTTAAACGGACGGTGATGTGATGAAAGCGAATGAACTTCGTGAAAAATCCGCACAGCAGCTGAACGAGCAACTGCTCGGCCTGCTGCGCGACCAGTTCAATCTGCGTATGCAGAAAGCAACTGGCCAGTTGGGGCAGTCTCATCTGCTCTCGCAAGTTAAGCGTGACATCGCTCGCGTGAAGACTGTGCTCAACCAGCAGGCAGGTAAGTAATCATGGCTGAAGCCGAAAAAACTGTCCGTACGCTGACTGGCCGTGTTGTCAGCGACAAGATGGACAAAACCATCACCGTTCTGATCGAGCGTCGCGTTAAGCACCCGATCTACGGTAAATACGTTAAGCGTTCGACTAAGCTGCACGCGCACGACGAAACCAATCAGTGCCACATCGGCGACAAAGTCACTATTCGTGAAACTCGTCCTTTGGCCAAGACCAAGTCTTGGGCGCTGGTTGATGTTCTCGAACGCGCTGTGGAAGTCTAAGGACTAGGGGTCGGAGAAATTATATGATTCAGACTCAATCCATGCTCGATGTGGCCGATAACAGCGGCGCTCGCCGTGTTATGTGCATCAAGGTGCTGGGTGGCTCCCATCGTCGTTACGCTGGTATCGGTGACATCATCAAGGTTACCGTCAAGGAAGCAATTCCTCGCGGTAAAGTGAAAAAAGGCCAAGTGATGACTGCTGTTGTAGTCCGCACTCGTCACGGCGTACGCCGTGCCGATGGCTCCATTATCCGCTTTGATGGCAACGCTGCTGTTCTTCTGAACAACAAGCAAGAGCCGATCGGCACCCGTATCTTTGGGCCAGTGACCCGTGAACTTCGTACTGAGAAGTTCATGAAGATCGTCTCGCTCGCCCCAGAAGTGCTGTAAGGAGATCCGACATGCAAAAGATTCGTCGTGACGACGAGATCATCGTGATCGCCGGCAAAGACAAAGGTAAGCGCGGTAAGGTGCTGAAGGTTCTTGCTGACAACCGTCTGGTTGTTGGTGGTCTGAACCTGGTCAAGCGCCATACCAAGCCTAACCCGATGTCGGGCGTACAAGGCGGTATCGTCGAGAAAGAAGCGCCACTGCACGCTTCCAACGTCGCCATCTTCAACGGCGAAACCAACAAGGCTGACCGCGTTGGTTTCAAAGTAGAAGACGGTAAGAAAATTCGTGTCTTCAAGTCGACCCAAAAAGCGGTTGATGCTTGAACACTGCTAGGTAGAAGACCATGGCACGACTAAAAGAGATTTACCGGAAGGAAATCGCTCCGAAACTTAAGGAAGAACTTAAGCTTTCGAACGTGATGGAAGTTCCGCGCGTTACCAAAATCACCCTGAACATGGGTCTGGGCGAAGCGATCGGCGACAAAAAAGTCATCGAGCACGCTGTTGCTGACCTGGAAAAGATCACCGGCCAGAAAGTCGTTGTGACCTACGCTCGCAAATCCATCGCTGGCTTTAAAGTCCGTGAAGGTTGGCCGATCGGCGTCAAAGTGACCCTGCGCCGTGAGCGTATGTACGAGTTCCTGGATCGTCTGCTGTCGATCTCCCTGCCTCGGGTTCGCGACTTCCGCGGCCTGAATGCCAAGTCCTTCGATGGTCGTGGTAACTACAGCATGGGCGTAAAAGAGCAGATCATCTTCCCGGAAATCGACTACGACAAGATCGATGCTCTCCGCGGTCTGGACATTACCCTGACCACCACTGCCAAGAACGATGATGAAGGCCGCGCTCTGCTGCGTGCGTTCAAATTCCCGTTCCGCAACTGATTGGAGTAGGACCATGGCCAAGATGAGCATGAAAAACCGCGAGCTGAAGCGTCAGCTCACGGTTGCCAAGTACGCCAAGAAGCGTGCAGCACTGAAAGCAATCATCGTTGATCTGAACGCAAGTCCAGAAGCGCGTTGGGAAGCTACAGTAGCCCTGCAGAAGCAGCCACGTGACGCAAGCGCCTCGCGCATGCGTAACCGCTGCCGCCTGACTGGTCGTCCGCACGGCGTTTACCGCAAGTTCGGCCTCGGCCGTAACAAGCTGCGTGAAGCGGCAATGCGTGGTGACGTACCAGGTCTGGTTAAAGCCAGCTGGTAAATACTGTCAAAGTCTCGGTGTTCGGGGTCGCAAGATCCTGACCACCGGTGGCCTTGAATCTGAATCAAGCCCCTTTTGGGGCTTGATTCATTTCTGGGGTGTGTCTAGAATACCCGGCTCGCCTGAGCCCGTGTTTTATACGCTCGGAGATTCTCGGCGACACGTAGTAGCCGCAAGGCTAATTTTTCTGTATTAGGAGCGTCTAGCCCATGAGTATGCAGGACCCGTTAGCGGACATGCTAACTCGAATCCGTAATGCCCAGATGGCTGAAAAGTCCGTCGTAAGCATGCCATCTTCTACTTTGAAGGTAGCTGTTGCCAAAGTCCTGAAGGACGAAGGTTACATCGCGGGTTATCAGATCAGCAGCGAAACCAAACCACTGCTGTCTATCGAGCTGAAATATTTCGAAGGCCGTCCGGTTATCGAAGAAGTCAAGCGCGTTAGCCGTCCAGGCCTGCGTCAGTACAAGTCCGTCGAAGATCTGCCGAAAGTTCGTGGCGGTCTCGGTGTGTCTATCGTCTCCACCAACAAGGGTGTGATGACTGATCGTGCTGCGCGCGCTGCCGGTGTCGGCGGCGAAGTTCTTTGCACTGTGTTCTAAGGGGGGATAAGCATGTCTCGCGTCGCTAAGAACCCCGTTAAGCTGCCAGCCGGTGTCGAAGTAAAATTCGCAGGCCAACAGCTTTCGGTGAAGGGTGCCAAGGGCACTCTCGAACTGAACATCCATTCGTCCGTTGAGATCGTTGAAGAAGCCGGTGAGCTGCGTTTTGCTGCTCGCAATGGCGATCAACAGACTCGCGCAATGGCTGGTACCACTCGTGCGTTGGTAAACAACATGGTCCAAGGCGTAAGCCAAGGCTTCGAGCGCAAGCTCCAGCTGGTCGGTGTTGGTTACAAAGCGCAAGCTAAAGGCACAGTGCTGAACCTGGCTCTTGGCTTCTCGCACCCAGTGGATTACGAACTGCCGGAAGGCATCACCGCTGAGACTCCTAGCCAGACCGATATCCTGATCAAGGGCATCGACAAGCAGCTGGTAGGTCAAGTGGCCGCCGAGATCCGCGACTTCCGTCCACCAGAGCCGTACAAAGGCAAAGGTGTGCGCTACGCGGACGAAGTCGTCCGTCGTAAAGAAGCCAAGAAGAAGTAGGGCATAGCAAATGACCGACAAAAAAGTTACTCGACTGCGTCGCGCTCGCAAAGCACGCCTGAAAATGCACGAACTCGAAGTCGTGCGTCTCTGCGTGTTCCGCTCTTCGCAGCACATCTACGCCCAGGTCATTTCGGCCGACGGCAACAAAGTCCTGGCAAGTGCCTCGACTTTGGATAAAGAACTGCGTGATGGCGCCACTGGCAACATCGACGCGGCCACTAAGGTTGGCCAGCTGGTCGCTACGCGTGCTAAGGCCGCTGGCGTCTCGCAGGTGGCTTTCGACCGCTCTGGCTTCAAGTACCACGGCCGCGTTAAAGCGCTGGCTGATGCTGCTCGTGAAGCTGGGCTGGAGTTCTAAGTTATGTCAAATAACGACCAAAAGCGCGACGAAGGCTACATCGAGAAGCTGGTTCAAGTTAACCGCGTAGCCAAAACCGTTAAAGGCGGCCGTATCTTCACTTTCACCGCGTTGACCGTGGTTGGTGATGGTAAAGGCCGTGTTGGCTTCGGCCGTGGCAAGTCGCGTGAAGTGCCTGCTGCGATCCAGAAGGCAATGGAAGCTGCTCGCCGCAACATGATCCAGGTTGATCTGAACGGCACCACTCTGCAGTACGCAATGAAGTCCGCTCACGGCGCTTCGAAGGTGTACATGCAGCCTGCTTCTGAAGGTACCGGTATCATCGCTGGCGGCGCAATGCGTGCCGTTCTCGAAGTTGCTGGCGTTCAGAACGTTCTGGCCAAGTGCTACGGCTCGACTAACCCGGTAAACGTGGTTCACGCCACTTTCAAGGGTTTGAAAGCAATGCAGTCTCCTGAATCCATTGCCGCCAAGCGTGGCAAAAGCGTCAAGGAGATCTTCTGATCATGGCTACCGTTAAAGTTACGCTGATCAAAAGCATGACCGGCCGCATCCCTAACCACAAACTGTGTGTTAAGGGTCTGGGTCTGCGTCGCATCGGTCACACTGTAGAAGTCCAGGATACTCCCGAGAATCGCGGGATGATCAACAAGGCTTACTACATGCTGCGTGTCGAGGGTTAATCGATGAAACTCAATGATCTGAGTCCAGCGCCGGGTTCCCGTCGCGAAAAGCATCGTCCGGGCCGTGGTATCGGTAGTGGTTTGGGTAAGACTGGTGGCCGTGGTCACAAAGGTCAAACCTCCCGCTCCGGTGGCACCATTGCTCCAGGCTTTGAAGGCGGTCAACAGCCGCTGCATCGTCGCCTGCCGAAGTTCGGTTTCGTTTCCCTGAAAGCCATGGATCGCGCAGAAGTGCGTCTGTCCGAGCTGGCTAAAGTGGAAGGCGACATCGTCACCGTGCAGTCCCTGAAAGATGCCAACGTGATCAACGTCAACGTACAGCGTGTGAAAATCATGCTGTCCGGTGAAGTGACTCGCGCTGTCACTATCGGCAAGGGAATCGGCGCCACCAAAGGTGCGCGTGCGGCTATCGAAGCAGCTGGCGGCAAGTTCGAGGAATAAATGGCTAAGCAAGGTGCTCTCTCTGCGCTCGGCAAAGGCGGTATGTCTGAACTCTGGGCTCGTCTGCGTTTTCTGTTCCTGGCGATTATCGTCTACCGAATAGGCGCACACATCCCGGTTCCAGGTATCAACCCGGACCGACTCGCGGACCTGTTTCGACAGAATGAGGGGACCATTCTTAGCTTGTTCAACATGTTTTCCGGCGGCGCGCTGGAGCGGATGAGCATCTTTGCACTGGGGATCATGCCGTACATTTCGGCATCGATCATCATGCAGTTGATGACAGCCGTCAGCCCGCAGCTGGAGCAGTTGAAGAAGGAAGGTGAAGCTGGCCGTCGCAAGATCAGCCAGTACACCCGCTACCTCACCGTCGCTCTTGCTCTTGTCCAGGCCATTGGCATGTCCATCGGCCTGGCGGGGCAGGGCGTTTCGTTTACTGCTGATTTCAGCTTTCATTTCGTTGCGGTAACCACATTTGTGGCTGGTGCGATGTTCATGATGTGGCTGGGTGAGCAGATCACTGAGCGCGGTGTAGGCAACGGTATCTCGATGTTGATCTTCGCAGGTATCGTCGCCGGTCTTCCGAGAGCGATCGGGCAGTCTTTCGAGTCTGCACGTCAGGGTGATATCAATATCTTCGCCCTGGTTGCCATCGGTTTGCTGGCAGTAGCGATTATCGGTTTCGTGGTGTTCATTGAGCGTGGTCAGCGTCGTATTGCTGTTCACTACGCCAAGCGTCAGCAAGGCCGTAAGGTGTTTGCTGCGCAGACTAGCCACTTACCGCTGAAGGTGAACATGGCCGGTGTTATTCCGGCTATTTTCGCGAGCAGCATTTTGCTGTTCCCGGCTTCGTTGGGTGCCTGGTTCGGTCAGTCTGAAGGTATGGGCTGGTTGCAGGACATCTCGCAGTCGATCGCTCCTGGTCAGCCGTTGAATATTCTGCTGTTTAGTGCAGGGATTATTTTCTTCTGCTTCTTCTATACGGCGTTGATGTTCAATCCGAAAGACGTAGCGGAAAACCTGAAGAAGTCCGGTGCCTTTATTCCGGGCATTCGTCCAGGTGAGCAGTCTGCGCGCTACATTGATGGCGTTCTGACTCGCTTGACCCTGTTCGGTGCTCTATACATGACGGCCGTGTGCCTGTTGCCCCAGTTCCTGGTGGTTGCAGCCAACGTTCCGTTCTACCTTGGCGGGACCTCGTTGCTGATCGTCGTCGTGGTTGTGATGGACTTCATGTCCCAAGTACAATCGCACCTCGTTTCGCACCAGTACGAATCCCTGATGAAGAAAGCCAACCTGAAGGGTTACGGCAGCGGCATGCTGCGCTGACCCATAAGGTTCGAGGAGTTGGTGATGAAAGTTCGTGCATCGGTGAAAAAGCTGTGCCGTAACTGCAAGATTATTCGCCGCGAAGGTGTTGTTCGAGTAATTTGCAGCGCGGAACCGCGTCACAAACAGCGCCAAGGCTGAGTGTGATTGTGCTTCAAGCCCGGTAGCTAGTGCGCTACCGGGTTGATTATTTGTTATTACAGCGATATTATCTCGCGCCCTATTTCTTGGCTTCCGGGGCGTAGGTAGCTGTCAATTGGAGTCCCACTGAATGGCCCGTATTGCAGGCGTTAACATTCCAGATAACAAGCATACTGTTATCTCGCTGACCTACATCTATGGTGTTGGTCGCACTACTGCACAGAAAATTTGTGCAGAGACTGGGGTAAACCCAGCAGCAAAGATCAAAGATCTGAGCGACGAGCAAATTGAACAGCTGCGTGGCGAAGTGGCGAAGTTCACCACTGAAGGTGACCTGCGTCGCGAAATCAACATGAAAATCAAGCGCTTGATGGACCTCGGTTGCTATCGCGGTCTGCGTCATCGTCGTGGTCTTCCAGTACGCGGTCAGCGTACCAAGACCAACGCGCGTACCCGTAAAGGTCCGCGTAAGCCGATCCGCAAGTAATCGCCCCAGCGAATCGACAGGAATTTAATCATGGCAAAACCTGCTGCTCGTCCTCGTAAAAAAGTTAAAAAGACAGTGGTTGATGGCATCGCCCACATCCATGCATCTTTTAACAACACCATCGTGACCATCACCGACCGTCAAGGTAACGCTCTTTCCTGGGCTACCTCCGGTGGTTCGGGTTTCCGCGGTTCCCGCAAGTCCACCCCGTTTGCTGCTCAAGTAGCTGCTGAACGTGCTGGTCAAGCTGCGCTGGAATACGGCCTGAAAAACCTCGACGTCAACGTCAAAGGTCCAGGTCCAGGTCGTGAATCCGCAGTCCGCGCTTTGAACGGCTGTGGCTACAAGATCGCCAGCATCACCGACGTGACGCCAATCCCGCACAACGGGTGCCGTCCGCCGAAGAAGCGCCGCGTGTAATCCAGGAGATTGTAAAGAATGGCTCGTTACATTGGTCCAAAATGCAAACTCGCTCGTCGCGAAGGCACCGATCTCTTCCTGAAGAGCGGCGTGCGCGCGATCGAATCGAAGTGCAACATTGAAGCAGCACCTGGTATCCACGGCCAACGCCGCGGTCGCCAGTCCGACTACGGCACCCAACTGCGTGAAAAGCAGAAGGTCCGTCGTATCTACGGCGTTCTCGAGCGTCAGTTCAGCGGCTACTACAAAGAAGCTGCTGGCAAGAAAGGTGCAACCGGTGAAAACCTGCTGCAACTGCTCGAATGCCGTCTGGACAACGTTGTATACCGTATGGGCTTTGGTTCGACTCGTGCCGAATCCCGTCAGCTGGTATCGCACAAGTCGATCAGCGTAAACGGTCAGACCGTTAACGTTCCGTCCTACCAGGTTCGTGCTGGTGACGTGGTTGCTGTTCGCGAGAAAGCAAAAAACCAACTTCGCATTGTCCAAGCTCTCGATCTGTGTGCCCAACGTGGCCGCGTAGAATGGGTAGAAGTAGACACTGAGAAGAAGTCGGGCGTTTTCAAGAACGTTCCAGCTCGCAGTGATCTGTCCGCCGACATCAACGAAAGCCTGATTGTCGAGCTCTACTCCAAGTAAGGGCTAGAAAATAGGTGCATCCATGCAGATTTCGGTAAATGAGTTCCTGACACCCCGCCACATTGATGTGCAGGTTGTCAGTCCAACCCGCGCCAAGATCACTCTCGAGCCTCTCGAGCGTGGTTTTGGCCACACCCTGGGCAACGCGCTGCGCCGCATCCTGTTGTCCTCAATGCCTGGCTGTGCAGTAGTCGAGGCCGAGATTGACGGTGTGCTCCACGAGTACAGCGCCATCGAAGGTGTACAGGAAGACGTAATTGAAATCCTGTTGAACCTTAAAGGTCTGGCTATCAAGCTGCACGGCCGTGACGAAGTTACGCTGACCTTGTCGAAGAAGGGTTCGGGGGTGGTTACCGCTGCCGATATTCAGCTGGATCATGATGTCGAGATCGTTAACCCCGATCACGTAATCGCTAACCTGGCGTCTAACGGCGCCCTGAACATGAAGCTCGTAGTAGCTCGTGGTCGTGGTTATGAACCAGCAGACTCGCGTCAGAGCGATGAAGACGAAAGCCGCAGCATCGGTCGCTTGCAGCTCGACTCTTCGTTCAGCCCGGTTCGCCGTATCGCATACGTGGTGGAAAACGCCCGTGTCGAGCAGCGTACCAACCTGGACAAGCTGGTTATTGATCTGGAAACCAACGGTACTCTGGATCCTGAAGAGGCAATCCGTCGCGCTGCAACCATTCTGCAACAGCAGTTGGCTGCGTTCGTCGACCTCAAAGGTGACAGTGAGCCAGTGGTTGTCGAGCAGGAAGACGAGATCGATCCGATCCTGCTTCGCCCGGTTGACGATCTGGAACTGACTGTACGTTCGGCTAACTGCCTTAAGGCGGAAAACATTTACTACATCGGCGACCTGATTCAGCGTACCGAAGTAGAACTGTTGAAGACTCCGAACCTGGGCAAGAAATCCTTGACTGAAATCAAGGACGTTCTGGCCTCCCGCGGTCTGTCCCTCGGCATGCGCCTCGACAACTGGCCGCCTGCAAGTCTTAAGAAGGACGACAAGGCGACTGCCTGATCGTCGTAATCACCGAACGTAGTGTTTGGTAAGGAATGAACCATGCGTCATCGTAAAAGTGGTCGTCACCTCAGCCGCACCAGCTCGCACCGCAAGGCCATGTTCCAAAACATGGCGGTGTCGCTGTTCGAGCACGAGCTGATCAAAACTACTCTGCCAAAAGCTAAAGAACTGCGCCGCGTTGCCGAGCCGCTGATCACTTTGGCCAAGACAGACAGCGTTGCTAACCGCCGCCTGGCTTTCGACCGTACTCGTTCGAAAGCTATCGTTGGTAAGCTCTTCAACGACCTGGGCAAGCGTTACGCTACCCGTGAGGGTGGCTACCTGCGCATCCTCAAGTGCGGTTTCCGCGCTGGCGACAACGCGCCTATGGCGTACGTCGAGTTGGTTGATCGTGCTACTGCTGGCGAAGCTGTATCCGCCGAGTAAGACGTCAGTCTGAAACAAAGAACCGGGCCTAGCGCCCGGTTTTTTGTGTCCGCTTCAAAAGCCCGCCGAGCCGCCTATAAATTGAAGAGTGATCAGGTTTCTCTATCGATTTATATCAGTCAATGAATTAGAAGATGTCATCTCGATCGTCAATACTTCCTTTCAGCCGTTTAGCCGGCAGTTCAAGACCGACAAAGGAAGAGATCGCATGAGCCAAAACAAAACGCTTACCACCGCCAGTGGCGCTCCTGTCGCCGATAACCAGAATTCCCGATCCGCCGGTCCTCGTGGCCCGCTGCTGCTCGACGATTTTCATCTGATCGAGAAGCTTGCCCACTTCAATCGTGAAAACATCCCGGAACGCCGTGTACACGCCAAAGGCTCGGGCGCTTACGGTACCTTCACCGTGACGCGTGACATCACTCAGTTCACTAGCGCCAAGCTGTTCGAGACTGTAGGTAAGCAGACTCCGACGTTTCTGCGGTTCTCAACCGTTGGTGGTGAGCGTGGTTCGGCAGACACCGAACGTGACCCCCGCGGCTTTGCCTTGAAGTTCTATACCGAAGAAGGTAACTGGGACATTGTCGGCAACAACACACCGGTGTTTTTCATTCGAGATCCGCTGAAATTCCCGGACTTTATCCACACGCAAAAGCGTCTGCCGCAGAGCAACCTCAAGAGTGCGCAGGCGATGTGGGATTTCTGGTCGCATTCTCCAGAGGCATTGCATCAGGTCACGATCCTGTTTTCAGATCGCGGCATACCTGATGGTTACCGTCACATGCACGGCTTTGGTAGCCACACGTATAGCCTGATCAACGCCAGTGGCGAGCGTCATTGGGTCAAGTGGCACTACAAGACCCGGCAGGGCATCAAGAACCTGGCACCGGCAGATGCAGCGCGTCTGGCCGGGACTGATCCTGATTACGCTCAGCGCGACCTGTTTGAGGCCGTCGAGCGCGGTGACTTTCCGAAATGGAGCGTGTGCATTCAGATCATGACGCAAGCTCAGGCTGCCGCACATTATGAAAACCCGTTTGATGTCACCAAAACCTGGTCGCAGAAAGAGTTTCCGCTGATCGAGGTCGGTGAGCTGGAACTCAATCGCAACCCGCTCAATTACTTCGCTGAGGTTGAGCAAGCCGCATTCGGTCCTAGCAATATGGTGCCGGGTGTTGGTCTGTCGCCGGATCGCATGCTGCAAGGCCGAGTATTCGCGTATGCGGATGCACATCGCTACCGTGTTGGTACCAACCACCAGCAACTGCCAGTGAACGCGCCTCGCAGTCCTGTAAACACCTATCAGCGTGATGGCTCCATGGCTTTTGGAAGCAATGGCGGTGCGGCACCGAACTACGAGCCGAACAGCTATGTGGAGGCACCTAAACAGGCGCCTCGTTATGCCGAGCCTGCGTTGGCTGTAAGCGGGGCTGCCGATCGCTATGACCATCGTGAGGACACCGACTACTACAGTCACGCTGGTGCACTTTTCCGATTGATGAGCGATGAGCAGAAAAACTTGCTGGTCAGCAACATCGCTGGAGCAATGGCAGGTGTGTCGAGTGATGTGGTCGACCGGCAGTTGCAGCATTTCTTCAAGGCCGACCCGGCGTATGGAGAAGCAATCGCAACGCTACTCAACGTACAGCTTAACGAAGTCTAAATGAGAAGCAGAACCGCCCTTATTAGGGCGGTTTTTGCGTTATTTCAGCTGGTTTTCTCAGAATATCTTCGCTTTTATTGCGTCTGCCGAGTGACGTTGCAGCCCGGTTGGTTCAAACTACAGACTTTAAAGCAGGGAGATGTAGGGCGATGCAAGGCCACCCAGACGTTATCGATTACCTCAACACGTTGCTGACCGGCGAGCTGGCCGCGCGTGATCAATATTTCGTCCACTCGCGGATGTATGAGGACTGGGGTTTCACCAAGCTCTACGAACGTATCAACCATGAAATGGAAGAAGAAGCAGGTCATGCTGATGCGCTGATGCGTCGCATCCTGATGCTCGAAGGCACACCGCGCATGCGTCCGGACGACCTCGATGTCGGCACCACCGTACCGGAAATGCTCGAAGCGGATCTGCGTCTCGAGTACAAAGTTCGCGCCGCTCTGTGCAAAGGTATCGAGCTTTGCGAGCAGCACCAGGATTACGTTAGCCGCGAAATGCTACGCATCCAGCTCAACGACACCGAAGAAGATCACACTTACTGGCTGGAGAAGCAGTTGGGTCTGATCAAGTTGATCGGTCTCGAGAACTACCTGCAATCCCACACCTGATCTCAGCGAATACAAAAAAGCCCCTGTCACCGATAAAGTGACAGGGGCTTTTTCATTGCGTCAGGTCAGGCGCGATCACGCTCCAGCAGCGGCTTGAGGTAGTAACCCGTGTGAGACTGCTTCATTTCGGCCACCTCTTCGGGTGTGCCGACCGCAATGATCTGTCCACCCTTTGACCCGCCTTCCGGCCCCAGATCCACCAGCCAGTCGGCGGTCTTGATCACGTCCAGGTTGTGTTCGATGACGACGACTGTGTTGCCGTGGTCGCGCAATCGATGCAGTACGTCGAGCAGTTGCTGGATGTCCGCGAAATGCAGCCCTGTCGTCGGCTCGTCAAGGATGTACAACGTCTTGCCGGTATCGCGCTTGGAGAGCTCGCGGGACAGTTTGACCCGCTGGGCCTCACCACCGGACAAGGTTGTCGCCGATTGCCCCAGCTTGATGTACGACAGGCCGACGTCCATCAACGTTTGCAGCTTGCGCGCCAGCGCCGGTACAGCGTCGAAGAACTCACGCGCTTCCTCGATGGTCATCTCAAGCGTTTCATGGATGCTCTTGCCCTTGTATTTGATCTCAAGGGTTTCACGGTTGTAGCGTTTGCTCTTGCAAACATCGCATGGCACATAGATGTCGGGCAGAAAGTGCATTTCGACCTTGATCAAACCATCGCCCTGGCAAGCTTCGCAGCGACCGCCCTTCACGTTGAAGGAGAAACGCCCGGGGCCATAACCGCGGGAACGTGATTCAGGCACGCCAGCGAACAACTCGCGAATCGGCGTGAACAAACCGGTGTAAGTCGCCGGGTTGGAGCGCGGCGTGCGACCGATCGGGCTCTGATCGATGTCGACAACTTTGTCCAGATGCTCCAGTCCCTTGATGCTGTCGTGGGCCGCGGCTTCCAGCGTGGTTGCGCCATTCAGAGCCGTGGCGCTCAGTGGGAAAAGCGTGTTGTTGATCAGCGTCGATTTGCCCGAGCCGGAGACTCCGGTCACGCATGTCAGCAGGCCGATCGGGATTTCCAGGTCGACATTGCGCAAGTTGTTGCCGCGAGCGCCCTTGAGCGACAACGACAACTTCTTGTTGCGGGGCGTGCGTTTGGCGGGTACCTGGATTTTCACCCGGCCCGACAGGTACTTGCCGGTCAGGGAGTCCGGGTGGGCCATGACTTCGGCCGGTGTACCTTCGGCGACGATATGACCGCCGTGAACCCCGGCGCCTGGGCCGATATCCACCACGTAGTCGGCCAGACGGATCGCATCTTCGTCGTGTTCGACGACGATCACCGTGTTGCCGATGTCGCGCAGGTGCTTGAGGGTACCCAGTAGCCGGTCGTTATCACGCTGGTGAAGGCCGATCGATGGTTCGTCGAGGATGTACAGAACGCCCACCAGCCCAGCGCCGATCTGGCTCGCCAGACGAATACGCTGCGCTTCACCACCGGACAGCGTGTCCGCGCTGCGATCCAGCGACAGATAGTCGAGGCCGACGTTGACCAGGAACTGAAGGCGTTCGCGGATTTCCTTGAGAATCTTGTCGGCGATTTCCCCGCGACGGCCGGTCAGTTTCAGGCCACCGAAGTAGTCACAGGCATCGCCGATCGGCAGATTGGTGACTGCCGGCAAGGTTTTCTCACCGACCCACACATGCCGCGCCTCACGGCGCAAGCGTGTACCGCGGCAGTCCGGACACGACTGGGTGCTGAGGAACTTGGCCAGTTCTTCACGCACCGAGGCCGATTCGGTTTCGCGGTAGCGCCGCTCCAGATTCGGCACGATGCCTTCGAACGGGTGCGAGCGTTTGACGATGTCGCCACGGTCGTTCAGGTACTTGAAGTCGACGTTCTGCGAGCCACTGCCGTGCAGGATCTGCTTTTGTTGATCGGCCGGCAGTTCGTTGAATGGCACTTCCAGACTGAACTTGAAGTGGGAGGCCAGTGACCCGAGCATCTGGAAGTAATAGACGTTGCGCCGGTCCCAGCCACGTATCGCGCCTTCGGCCAGCGTCAGTTCGCCATTGACCAGCCGCTTGATGTCAAAGAACTGCTTCACACCCAAACCATCGCAAGTCGGGCAGGCGCCGGCCGGGTTGTTGAAGGAAAACAGCTTCGGTTCGAGTTCGCTGATGGCGTGACCGCAAATCGGGCAGGCGAAGCGTGCGGAGAAGATCATCTCTTCGCCGGGCTCGTCGTCCATCGGCGCCACCAGGGCGATGCCGTCCGCCAGTTTCAGTGCGGTCTCGAAGGATTCGGCCAGGCGCTGCTGCAGGTCGGGACGGACCTTGAACCGGTCGACCACGACATCAATGGAGTGCTTCTTCTGTTTGTCGAGCTTGGGCGCTTCGTCCAGCTCATACAACTTGCCGTTGATCCGGGCGCGTACAAACCCTTGGGCGCGCAGCTCTTCAAAGACCGACAGGTGTTCGCCTTTACGCTCGCGGATGACCGGGGCCAACAGCATCAGTTTGCTGCCCTCCGGTTCGGCGAGGACCAGGTCGACCATCTGGCTGACAGTCTGCGCTTCCAGCGGAATGTCATGGTCCGGGCAACGCGGAATACCCACGCGTGCATACAGCAAACGCAGGTAGTCGTAGATTTCGGTGATGGTGCCGACGGTCGAGCGCGGGTTGTGCGAGGTCGATTTCTGTTCGATGGAGATCGCCGGCGACAAGCCTTCGATGGTGTCGACGTCGGGCTTTTCCATCATCGACAGGAACTGGCGGGCATACGCCGACAGCGATTCGACGTAGCGGCGCTGGCCTTCGGCGTACAACGTGTCGAACGCCAGGGAAGACTTGCCGGAGCCGGACAGGCCGGTGATGACGATCAGCTTGTCCCGTGGCAGGGTCAGGTCGATGTTCTTAAGGTTGTGGGTTCGAGCCCCACGAATCAGGATCTTGTCCAAGGTGGCCTCGCTTGGCGGGCGTCGAAAACGTAGGAGTATACGGCCAAATACTGGATGGATGCACACTATCGAATGATGTCATTGAAGGCTTACATGAAAGCTCTGTCATCTACACGCGGCAAAGCGTCGCGATATACCCTGCCAATCGATGGGACTGGTAGAATCGCCGCCGGTTCACATGAGGTTTTTCCATGCACGATCCCCACAGCGAACGCATGAGTGGCAGCGAGACCCGCGCAGCGAGCGGTCTGGCCCTGGTGTTCGCCTTCCGTATGCTTGGCATGTTCATGGTGTTGCCGGTGCTGGCGACCTATGGCATGGACCTGGCAGGCGCGACCCCGGCCCTGATCGGGCTGGCGATTGGCGCTTATGGCCTGACCCAGGCGATTTTCCAGATTCCCTTTGGTTTCATTTCCGACCGTATCGGTCGCCGCCCGGTGATCTACCTTGGGCTGATCATCTTCGCCCTGGGCAGCGTATTGGCGGCCAACGCCGATTCGATCTGGGGCGTGATCGCCGGTCGCATCCTGCAGGGCGCCGGGGCGATTTCCGCAGCGGTCATGGCGTTGCTGTCGGACCTGACCCGCGAACAGCACCGGACCAAGGCCATGGCCATGATCGGTATGACCATCGGTCTGTCGTTCGCCGTCGCCATGGTCGTGGGGCCATTGCTGACCCGTGCCTTCGGCCTGTCCGGGCTGTTTCTTGCCACGGGCGGCATGGCGCTGTTGGGCATTGTGATCGTGATGTTCATGGTGCCGCGCTCCACCGGGCCGTTGCAGCATCGCGAGTCCGGCGTGGCGCGCCAGGCTTTGATTCCTACCCTTAAACACCCGGATCTGCTGCGTCTGGATCTGGGGATTTTTGTCCTGCATGCAATGCTGATGTCGAGCTTCGTTGCCTTGCCGCTGGCGCTGGTGGAAAAAGCCGGGCTGCCCAAGGAGCAGCATTGGTGGGTGTACCTGACTGCGTTGCTGATTTCCTTCTTCGCCATGATTCCGTTCATTATCTACGGCGAGAAGCGACGCAAAATGAAACGAGTTTTACTCGGCGCCGTCGTGACGCTGATGCTCACTGAGCTATTCTTCTGGCAGTTTGGCGATAGCTTGCGGACTCTGGTGATCGGTACGGTGGTGTTCTTCACCGCGTTCAATCTGCTGGAAGCCTCATTGCCATCGCTGATCAGCAAGGTTTCACCGGCCGGCGGCAAAGGCACGGCGATGGGGGTGTATTCCACCAGTCAGTTCCTCGGATCGGCATTGGGCGGGATACTCGGCGGCTGGTTGTTCCAGCATGGCGGTTTGTCGGTTGTCTTCCTGGGATGTGCCGGGCTGGCTGCACTTTGGTTGGTCTTTGCTGTTACCATGCGCGAACCTCCCTATGTAACGAGCCTGCGCTTGCCGTTGTCGCCCGAAGCGATTCGTGAAGCTGGCCTGATCGAGCGCCTCAAGGCCGTCGTAGGGGTAACAGATGCAATTGTCGTTGCCGATGAAGCCGCCATTTACATCAAACTGGACACAGAATTATTGGATCGCACCACTCTCGAGCGTCTGGTGAACAACCCGGCCGCGACAGCGTGCGAAGCCTAGGAGAACGCAATGGCCCGTGGGGTTAACAAAGTCATATTGGTCGGCACTTGCGGCCAGGATCCTGAAGTTCGCTACCTGCCCAATGGCAACGCCGTGACCAACCTGAGTCTGGCGACCAGCGAGCAATGGACTGACAAGCAAACCGGTCAGAAAGTCGAAAAGACCGAATGGCACCGTGTGTCGATGTTCGGCAAGGTCGCAGAAATCGCTGGCGAGTACCTGCGTAAAGGTTCGCAGGTCTACATCGAAGGCAAACTGCAGACCCGCGAGTGGGAAAAAGACGGTATCAAGCGTTACACCACTGAAATCGTGGTCGACATGCAAGGCACCATGCAATTGTTGGGTGGCCGTCCTCAGGGCGACCAGCAGGCTCAGGGCGGCGGTAACTACCAGCAATCCGCTCCGCGCCAGCAGGCTCCACGTCCTGCTCCGCAACAACAGCCACAGCGTCCGGCCCCACAGCAGGCCGCACCGCAACCGGCTCCGGATTTCGACAGCTTCGATGACGATATCCCGTTCTGACCCTCATAAGAGAAGAGTGTAAAGATAAGAAGCGAAGCCATTGATTTGGCTTCGCTTTTTTATTGTTTACAGATATTTGCGGAGTAAGGGCTACATTTGTTAAGCGTTTACCTTTCGAAGGTGTAAACAAATGGCCCTCAATCCCTACGCGGTAAAGACGCTCGTATTGAGTTCCGGAGAGCGGTTGCCGGTGCTTATTGCTCTGGCCACGGGAGTCCCCCTATTCGAGCCGTCTATTTACGTGCTCAGCGAGATTCGCGCTACCAACAAAGCGAGCAATACGATTGACCAGGTCTTGCGGTCGATCATGGTATTGCAGCTATTCCTCGACTCGAGCTCAATTGATATTGATCAGCGGGTCCGACAGGGCGGAGTTTTTCGTCTGAGCGAGCTCGACGAACTTGTCTGGCACTGCAGGCGCCCTGTCGCGGATCAACTGAAGCGCAATTCAATTCTCCCTCCCCGGCAATCCGTTCGTAGAACCTCCACGGAAAGCGTGCGCCTTGTTCAACGACAAGCTGCACCAACGGAGGTGGCGGGCCACACCGCTGCTAACCGTATTCGGGTCATCCGTGACTATCTCGATTGGCTTGTGAGATACCACATGGCTCGCCATCGCTGGGGTGCAGCTGAGGGAGAGCGGCTTTGGAATGAATGGACGTCCTGCAAGGCTGCGCTGGACGCCCGGCTGCCGCGCCACAAAGGGCGAAATGCCATCGGGCAACGGGAAGGGCTACAGCCAAGGGTGGTGGAGCGACTTCTCAATTTTACATCGCCAATATCGCCAGAAAACCCTTGGAAAGGGGGAGGCACATGCATTCGAAACGCTCTCCTGATCCGCTGGCTCTACGAGCTTGGCCTGCGTCGTGGCGAAGTGTTGAACGTCAAGATTTCCGACATTAACTTTCGGTCGAAGGAGCTGACGGTGGTTAGGCGAGCAGACGATCCGGAAGACCCTCGAAAGGACCAGCCACTGGTCAAGACCCGTGATCGAAAGATTCCGTTGTCCCCAGGCCTTTGCAAACTGACGCACGAATACATCATGAGCACACGCCGAGCCACTGAGGGCGCGAGACGTCACCCATTCCTGTTCATCGCCATGGGCACAGGTGCGCCTCTGTCGCTCAGTGCTGTAAATGCGATCTTCGCCGAACTCCGCAATGCATTTACTCGTTCAGGCACAGTAGCTCATAAGGCAAATTTTGATAGGGCACGTTTGCGCGGGTCAAGCTTCGAAAAGGTTAAGATGATCGGTGATCATGGCGAAATGCTATTTTTTTCCGATAACAGTAAGCTCAATACTCTGCAGGTACGCTCAAGGTGGTTAGGACGAGGATATGTCAAAAATTCAAGCGATAAGAGTTGAGGATCGACTGATCGAGCTGCTACCACAAGGTGTGGATCGTCTCGGTAGATTGTTTGAAATTGATAGCGTCAGTTTATTATTGGGGACTAATGGCTCGGGAAAGACGCGGATGTTGTTGTCTCTCGCGAATGCTGTTGGCTCTTCTCAAGATGACTCTGTCCAATTCTATTTTCAAGGCACTCCTAACGGAAACTACGAGCCGCGCGCCCCGTACAATAAAGATTTTTGTGCGATCTACTACTCAGCGTTGCCGTACAGGCGAAAGTTCGTCCGGAAGCCTGGGGTTATAAACGCATCTCCTAGCATTAAGCCTTATACTGATAGCCGAAGAATTGAGCAGCTGGGTGAAGTGGCCGAAGTTTTAAAAGTAGATACTCGGTTAATCGGTACTTTTGGGTATTCCAGAATTGTTTTTCGAGCGGTTCTAATTCCCGCTCTAAAGAGCTTTAGGGAGATATTGTCATCAGAATTGGAGCGCACCATTTTTGATCTCAATAGCTTAGTGAGTAAGCTTGATTCTGCAGAGTTGGATGACTATAAGATTTTAGATGGCAAGCGAGAATCGATATTAAAGCGGCTTGAGGAGCTTTTGGAGCAGGAGATAGACGTTCGGATTGGAGAGACTGATCGATGTTTGTTTTTGTCGGCATTAGAGTATATGTATTCGAAAGACAAGCACTATGACGAAAAGTCAGCGGCGCTTGCGTTTCTGGTTCATGTGAGTCTCATTCTTGCTCCTTCGGATATATCATCGTTTAAAAAGTTAGAAAGTATAGTAGACGGTACGAAGGTTGTGCTGGCCAATTATGCCTATAAGGAGGACTTTGACTGGAGTCAAAGAACTCACAGATTTCAAATTGACGGCATTAGCCAATCGGAGATAGTTCGGCGGCATGAGACTCCTATAAAAATAGAGTGGTCAAATCTGAGTTCAGGGTTGCAGGCCTTAGTGGAGCAATTTTCGTTAATTGATGAAGCGATAGGCAAAGCTGCTGCACAGGGGCGCTTTTCTATCTTGTTATTGATTGATGAAGGTGACGCCTATTTGCATTTGGATTGGCAGCGTAGATATTTTTCTATGCTGAATAAATTTCTCGGTGGCCTCAAGCGAAAACATAATCTACACAGTTTACAATTGATTATGGCGACGCACTCTCCTTTGCTAGCAGCGGATATTCCGGGTGAGCTGGTTACTAGCCTTGACTCTAGCTCCTCCATAAATTCATTTGCCGCACCTTTGGAGGAGGTCATTGCTGGGGCTTTTGGTTCTAACTCTCTAGGAGAATTTGCTGCTGGTAAAATTAATGAAATATATAAAAGGGCGCAAGCTGGAAAGACTACTGGCGAGGATCGCAATGTAGTTGAAGTTATTGGGGATGTGGCTATTAAATCAGCTTTAAGACGGAGTTTTCAAGAGTGATTATAAATATCTCTGATGTGTGGGATGACGCAGTAGCCCATCACTCAATATTTCTCAATGCTGAAATTGATAAAGGATTGCTAGCGTTAAGCGATTCATTTTTAGATGTTGCTATTTGTGACTTTGTCGAAACAAACAGAAGGGTAATAGTGGGCGGAACTCCGCTAGAGTTACCTGTGTGCATTGCAGATTATGAAAGTCGCTTTGGTGGTGGATTTCTACGTGAATGTGCTTCTGAGAGGCTCAAAGATATTTTTGATTTTTCTGAGTTCTCAAAAAAGTCTCAAAGACCTTGGACTGCGTATCATCTTTGTCTTCAGGCAAAATACAAAATATGTTGTTATTGTCATATGGTAAGCACCGGAACTTGCCTCCCTGATGAGGGCTTAAAGGGATACAGGCCACCGATTGATCATTACTATACGAAGTCAGATTATCCCTTTCTAGCGTTGACCCTCTCAAATTTTATACCATGTTGTGAAAAATGTAACGGCAGCCAGATGAAGCACGCGGTTGATTTTGCAAAAAACATTCATTTAAATCCATTTACTGATGAAGAGTCTATCGAGTTTGAGCTTCGTCCTATAGTAGTTGCTGAGGGGAAGGTTGCTGAAGCTCTTGCGTTAGCGCTACCTTCGACGAGTTACCGGTTGACTGTCGAGGCTAGAAAAAATCATGCTGCGTCTAGTGCGTCAATCAAGACGTTTCAGTTAAAGAGCCGTTACGAAGATTATTCCACCCAGGCATTTTATCTCGCAAGAAAAATGAAAGGCTACACCGCGCGCCAAGCTATGCTTGATGCGGCATTAGATTTTCCGCTTACGCTAAATGATCATCTAGAGTTTGAACTGGATTCCTACAAAAGCTTTCCTTACGGAAAGGCAAGGGTGTGTATTGCAAAACAATATGGTGCAATACCTGAGTGACGAAACTTGTGCGCTTTCAATGATGCATGTTTTCTAAGCGGGCTTTCATAGTAGTGAAGGCTAAATTATTTTCCGGGTTTTCAGTAAGTCATTAGATATCTGAAAATTATGTCTTCTGGCTACCAATAGGTAGCCAGCAGGTTTCGCTGCTCGGTTGTCATTCGAGAGTGTTTGAGTCCTTCTGCGGTTCTTGAGGTGATTCCAAGAACGGTTTGCGTCCGTTTAATTTGTCACGCTGTTCTTTCAGCGTAGGTCGCCCTTCAATAACACGAAAAATGCGTTCCGTAATATTTTTCCATCCGGGCCAGTAATTATGGTCTCGAAACTGGTTCTCATCCCAAAAGTCCTCCCACCAGCAACTTCTCTCCTCATGTTGAAGAACGTTCATAGGGTGGCTTTTTCCGGCTAACAGTGAAGAGTATGCGCTCTCGCTAACCAAGTAGCCTTCAACAAATACACCGCTGCCGCCTTTACCTGTCCAGCGCTTGTACAGGCCTTGAAGTACAAGGCTAAGCGAGGCCAAACTTGACTCACCTCCTGCCCCAATGACGTCGCTAACGTGGTATGGTGTTGAGAAGGTTTGTGAGTTCCAGTCAGAGAAGCTTTTCACAAAAGCGAACTCACCGGCTTCGCTTTTGTTGCGGACTAAGTGGATTTTTGGGTTTTCCCCTGACTCAGATGGAGTTAGAAGCCAGTCTGGACCTAAAAATGCATCTTCAGGTATACGCGTATAAACGGAAGAATATGGGCTACCCTCGCCATGTAGGAGCCAGTCTTTTTTACACCCTAGCAGATCTGCAATTTGCGAGAGCTCCGTCAGCGACGGCTCTACTTCCCCTGCGCACCAACGCTCAACATTCCCTGCGTGAGTCCACCCTAACGCCTCCGCGAGTCTAGAAGGTGTTGCCACTTTTGAAGGCCGCAATTCACTTATTTCAGTCTGCAGATAGCGTAGGCGCTGACCTAGTAAGGCGACTCGTGAATTACGTTCTTCGCCCGCAATTTGTGGTTGCACCCATGCACGTATAGCTTGCCGGGCCTCCGCCTCAAGTGAGCGGTCATGGCGGTCAGCCAATCGACTCAAGGCGTTTAGGACCTCTGGTGGCAGATTCCGAACCGTTATTTTCCCAGCGGGGGCGTCGCTATTGAACATCTTAGGCACCGGTAAACAAGAGATGGGATTCAAGACTAAAACAAAATGACATCAAAATGCAGCATTTTGTTTTTTGCCATGCCTCCGGCCTGTTCGCACGCTGTCGCAACCCTCCCGTTTGATCAGGGGCTACCTATGCATTGGTATAGCTGGAGTCGATCAAGCCGGTTCAGCAGTAGGCTGGCCCCAGCTCGGGTCGTATCCGGGATAATTAAGTACTGAGCTTGGAAATTTTTATATTGACCTCTTGAAGCTCCACTCCGCCTGGCCCGTAATCAAACGCCGCTCCCAGTTCAATCCCAAGGGTCAACTGTATTTCGCGCACAAGGTTCCTGCTGTGCTCTATAACTTCTTTAACCTGCTCGGCAGAAGACAGGAACCATTCACCGCCACCTCCACTCAAGATTTTTTCAAGATACTCATAGATAGGCTCGAAAAACCGTTCATTTTCACGCGTGGTATGCTTACAGTAGTTGTATAGCTCATAAAATGCACGCAGCCTATTATCACTTTCTGAATAGAAACTAATGCTAGCTTGATCGTCTTCTAGTACCACATTGTAGAGATGCTCGCGCAGTCTCTCCATAGAGGAAATTTGGCGGGTCATTGTATGATACAGATTCTCTCTCCCCGAAAATTCAAGCAAAGCACTCACTACTTCTTCGGCGCGAGTCAAATCAGAACTGATATTAAATAGATTTAAACCGGTCTGTTTATTTCCCCGATAACTTATATGCCCTTCGTACACTCGGAAATCACCTTCACGGTCCGCTTGCAACCAGCTAATTCCCAATTGTTCATTCAACCTTCGAAGAGCCCAACCAAATTCCTTGGCGTGTTCAAGGTCTTTACACCTGACAAGCGTAATTTCGGTGTCCAGCACATTCTGAAAGTTATCGATGAGTGCTTCGCAGTATGGCCCGCCTTTATAATCCATTTCAAATGCGCTGTTCCTTGGGAAGAAATAGCGATAAAGTTGGCCGCGATCTCTAAAAATGAAAACGCTGCCAAATTTTCTTTCCAATTCTTCTAAAGTCTCTATGAATAGAGACCTATGCTTGACGTATTGCTCAAACTGCATAGCAATCATCTGCTTAGCTACGACCTTGTCAGCATCTTTTTTCTGCCATATCAAAAGCAAGAAAGTTGCTGTGGTTGAAGCTGCAGCAAGAAGCGTAAACGACCCTGACATTACTGACCCAAAAGCGGACCAATCCTGAGGGTCAGCAGAAACACTACCCAATTTCAGGTAATAGGTAACCAGCACCGCCAGAGGAACTAAAGTCCCTAAAACCAGAAAAAGAACCAACAGAGCTAACAACACCTTTCCGAGAGTACTGCCCGCGAAATCTTTCATCCTTTGATAATTCCTTAAAGCACTCTACTGGGTTAATTAATCCTCGATATTACTACATGTTCACGGGAGAAATTAGAGCGTCTCCGACCAAGTCAGTACAAGACGTCTGACCCGTGCTGAAATAGCTCTCCATCAAACTGTCCCCAGCAAGCCCTTAACCCCATGAGGAGAATGAGCTTTTTCGATTTCTAGTACGCCGGGAAGCGCAAGCAAACCCGCTGCGAGCGTTTTTTGGCCGAGATGGAACAGGTGGTGCCGTGGAGCGGTTTGGTGGCATTCATCGAGCCGCATTATCCAAAGTCGCATCGCGGTCGAAAGCCGTATCCACTGGAAGCCATGCTTCGTACTGGGGGATCTACTGAGCGAAATGATTTCAATTCGAGAGCTGCATTGCTAGCAGGCGCAGCTATGGCGGGTCCGGTAATCCCAGCGGTAATCATTTCAGCATTCGCAGCGAGCCCTGATAATCGCCGCTACGGCTTGCCTTTTTACTAGGCCCACAAGGCTGTCAATTTAGACGACGTGCTGGCGATAGCTCGGGGCAGCAAGGCAGTCAAGGAAAGAGCTTAAACTTACTGTCTGGATAACGTTGTTCAGGCTTCACGCTTGAGGTGTCTAAACCGTAAGTCCGGAGCAACCAGCGAGTCGTCCCGCCATATTCGCTGCCCACATTCGCCCTACCGTGCAGCGCGATCCTGTTATTGACCAGCACGATGTCACCTGGATACAACTCAATACCCTGTACGCACTGGACGCATCCTGCCTGGAATTGTTGTATCGCTTCCTGAGCGGCAGAGTCTGCATCTGCTGGTCCGGTGTTGCTGTGGCTATATCGAATCCAGTTTGTATCTTTGACGCGGAACAGCAGACTGGCGTCATCCCTCACCAATTCATCTCCTAGGATCTCGTGCATGCCAGATTCGAAGGTGCGTTGCGAGGTGATCCAGTATTGTGGCTTGCGCAATTCATCGACCAAATTGTCAGGCATGCCTTTGAGTACAGCCTCCAGCGACATGACATTGGTCGGGACGCCATCTGGGTTGCGCAGGCAGCAAAGACCCACGAAATCCGGAGAAGGAGCGATTCTTTCATCTTCCGGATCGTTCTGACCGCGAATTGGGAATGACACACCATCGGTGTGGCCGGACATGGATTTGGTGGATTTTTTGGGAATGTCGCCAGTGCCGGGAATAACGACAAGGTTTACAAAAAGATCCCCACCATTTTCCGACCCATAAGAGATTGTTGCGGAGCCCAGTGCGGCAAAGGCCGCCACGGCACTCACCATCGCAAGCGCGGTACCCTGGCATTGCGGAACTGGCGCGAACGCCAAGGGGGTGCTTGGCAGCTGGGTCGGATCAAAAACAGCTCGCAGATGGACTGCTGGGGCAGACCAGGCATAGGCGATCACGTCGGCCAATGTAGTGGCTCCGGCCGATGCCAAGTGGGCTTCAATAGAGGGAACGATTCGAACCCCCAATGCCACCGGATCTTCAAGCATTGTACGGATGTCGGCCTCGGCGTGAGAGGCCATCAAATCCCCCACAGCTGCGCGGAGTGCCGCGCAAAAATGAGCAATAACCATTGTTTCCCTACAGTATCCGGTGATATAAAATTGATACGACCACCGCCGTGAAGCGTCACGCGCATCGACCCATCAAATCAGTACGTCATGAAAAATTCCAATGCTGTTGTTGCCGATTGTCTCAAGAGCTGGGCCTCTTTGCTAGGCGATTTGGCCGAGAACGTCTGCACCCGACAAACCCGATCGGGTCTACGGTGCAAAGTGTCGCTACCGTCGGGGCATAACGTTGTAGCTGTCGGCGAAGACAGCTCCGGCGCGGTTCGTAACCTGCTGATTGAGCTGACAAAGCAGATGCCGACGCTTCCGGAATGCGAACTCGGAAAAGATCACCCTGTCACACGTGAAGTCATTCAGGCAGCGCCTGGAAAGGCGCAGTTTAGAACTCAGGGTACGGATGAGGGTAAGCGAATGGACGCAGCAGCGACTACTAAAGTGCGCCGGGAAACCATAGGCGTCACCACGAAGAGAACATTGCATGTGGCTATCGTTGAGCTTGCGGCTGCCCGCGAGATCGACACGGCAGTGATGGCTCGGTCTCTGTTAATGGCAGGTTGGGATCGATTCCGAAAGGACCGCATTACGCACGATCCTGATGAGTTATTTGACCAGTACGAGAGCGTTGCGCTCAGCTCAGGTGGTACAGAATCCGAGCAATGGATGGTTCGCGTCGACCGGAAGCTTGCGATTAAAATTCAATCGGCGGCGCAGGAATATGAGCGTTCGGCGTCGGCAATTACCCGTGGTCTTCTAGCAGAGGCTCTGCGTCACGAGTCAGTTGTTGCTTCTCCGCTTGCTGAGGCGCCTGATAAAGGGGTGGTAGAAAACGCTATTGCGCAGATTGGCGTTCATCGCGGTCCTGCTGCCAGGCAACTGGCTCGCCAGGTAGGACTGGGGGAACAGCGGGTTCTGATGAACGAAATCCTTTCTGGAGCCGTCATCCCACCAATCCGTGTGTTGAATGACGTTGCGGCAGTGTTGAACCTGCCTTCGGAAGTCTTGAAGGTGGCGTTGAATGACTGTTTCCAACTGCAGACGGTATCGGGGTTTAAGGCCCAAGAAGGCAAGCCTGAGGTGCGAATTCAACCGCAGACTTGGCAAGAAGCTGTTATCGCCTTGGGGCTTCCTCCAGATGAAGAGCAACGGTTGCTGAGCCTCGATCAGTGAATCCTTTTGATCGGGCTCGCCAGCAGGCCATAGCTGCTCGCTCACAACTGTCTGCGCACTCACCGGCTCCGTTGGCTTCTCCGCAGCTGCTCGATAATATCGAGACGGTGTTTAATGTAGCTGTTGATCGTATGCCGCATGGGCACCCACTGCTCGGGAATGGTTGCGGTGCGCTTCGTCGAGATCAGCGAACAATCTACGTCAGAAATGACGTGTCACTGGCGGATGGGGCCTACCTGATAGCTCACGAACTAGGCCACTGGTTCTTGGACGCGGACAAAAAGGAGCTCACCGTGGCTGAGCTGTCCGCGATCTATGCATCGCATGGCAGCTCGGCGACCATGATTGTCGAATCTTACGGCACTCATGAGCGCTTAGAGCTCCAGGCAAATGTGTTTGCCAGGGAGCTTCTGATGCCCAGAGACCTGGCCCGAGATCTGTGGGGTAAAGGGCTAACGTCAGAACAGATCGCTACCGCTTGGGTGGTACCGCTAGAAGTCGTAAGGCAGCAGATGATCGATGCGTTGATGCTACCTGCTCTCCCGCCGCACCCTGGATCACCGTTGCCCACACTCGACAAGGCTCAACTGAGCGCAGCTACGGCCGTTGAACGATTTGTTAACGTTGTCGCTGGGCCAGGAACCGGGAAAACCACGACCCTCGTCCATCGCATCAAGCATCTCATTGAGAGTGGCGTTGAACCGAACAAGATTCTTGCCCTCACGTTCACCAACAAAGCAGCAAACGAACTAGTGGAGCGATTAAAGGCATCTGCAATTCAGGGGGCATCGGACGTCTGGGCTGGAACGTTCCACGCGTTCGGGCTGGAGTTCCTCCGTAAATTTCATCACCTCTACAACCTGCCCTCCGAGGTGCAAGTTGCGGACTTGCTGATGCAGGTTCGACTCCTGGTACGGCAGCTACCAAAAGTCACTCTGAAGTACTACCTCCGCCTGCAGGATCCGTACGACTGGATACCCGACGTCCTTGGGTACATCAAACGGCTCAAGGAAGAGTTGATTACACCTCAAGAATACCGAAATCGGCTTAGCCTCCTTGGTCCATGTGATCCAGATGTTGACGCCCAGCGGCACGACGTTGCGGTCCTGTACGAGGCCTTCCAGGTCGCGATGGCTGACAAGAAGCTCGTCGATTATACCGACCTCATCGCGCACCCTTCACGACAAGCCAAGTCGAACCGGGCCGCTATCGGGTTGTTCATCGATCATTACGATCACGTCCTGGTCGACGAGTATCAGGACGTGACTGAGGTCATGGTCGAGTTGCTGCGGCATCTAGCCGTCAACGCAAAATCGGTCTGGGTAGTAGGTGATGTCAGACAAGCGATCCACCATTGGCGTGGCGCTTCGATTATGAGCCTTGTGAAGTTTGGTCCGGCGTTTTCCGCTCTTGCCGCGAAGTCGACTGCCAAGAGCTACTCGTTGCAGATCAACCGGCGGAGTAGTCCGGAGATTCTTAGCCTGTTCAGCATTGCTGGTAAGCGTCACGCCCTGGAGTCCCGCCAACCACTCGAAGCAGTTGTCCCCTCGAAGGGATCTCAGGGTAAAGTGCCCACCCTCTTTACGTGCATTTCTTCGCGTGCTGAGAGCGCAACCCTGCTTCAGAATATTCAGCACCTGAATCAGGCAGGTACGAAATTTAGAGACCAGGCAATCATTAGTCGCCGCACCGCTGACATCGAGCGTGTCGCCGAGGATCTCGCACTGGCCAACGTACCGTTCCTGCACATCGGAGACCTATTCCAGAGGCCAGAGATCAAGAAGCTCATGTGCTTGATACAGCTTCTGTGCACTCGCCAACCCAGATCTCTCGTTGGGCTCATGTACGACCCGCAATTCGGGTTCGACGTGTCGGATATCGAATTGCTCATCAATGCAACCGCCGCCGGCACTGGCACAGGTTTTCAGCGAGGCAAATGGATTTTCAAACCTGTCGCAGGATTGAGTCCGAATGGGGCTGTGGCGAAAGCCAACTTGGCGGCGCTCCTGCAAGGCTGCCACCGCCGCATGACTCCTTGGCAGCTAGTATGCAAATTGTTGATTGATCGTCGTTTCGGTGTTCCCCCGGTAGCGGATCAATCCATTGCTGCCCATACCATTCGGCTGTGCCTCTGGCTGTTTGCATACTGCGTTCGAAACGCTGATGGTGACGGCGCCCAACCGAAGCTATCGGAGTTTCTGTTGCGAGAGGACCTGCGACGCCGAATTGGCGAAAAGCTGGCTGATAGAGGGCTGCCGCCAGAGGCGCGAGCACTGGATGCGATATCGCTGCTGACGGTGCATGCCAGTAAAGGTTTGGAGTTTTCGGCAGTGCATGTCGTTGATGTCGACAATTCGGCATATGGTCCTGATCGTCCGTTCAATTACAATTACCGGCCATTGATGATCGTCCCGCCTGAGATCCTTAATAGCAGTGCGGCCGAGCACCAATTTGAGGAGTCGGTTGAGCGAAACAACCTTCTCTATGTGGCTTTATCTCGGGCGAAAGACGATCTGTTCCTGTACGAAGTGGATGCTGCGAAAAGACCATTACCTATTCGGGTTGCTGGGACTGCGTTGAAGCATCACGATGGAATTCGGATTCGCCAGGTGCCTGCGCCTGTTCCACCCTCGACGTCTACACATCCGGTGGAACCGATTAGCTTCGGGGCACTGGAAACCTATTTAGCGTGTCCGCTTCAATACCATTATCGTTACGAGCTTTCTCTCACAGCGGAGCAGGAGATTGATATCTCCATACGTGCCCGATGGGCTGTCATGGACATGCTCCGAGCTCATCTTATGGATAATATTCCAGCGCAGGCTGCTTTGGACGACGCTTGGACGTTGCATCGGTTACCTCCACCGGAAGATGATCCAGGATTGCGCCGTGATGCCGTGGAAGCTGCTAATCGTGGTCTGAAGGTCTTCAAGGACCTGGGCGGCAAAGTGGTAGATGGGCTGGTGTCGGAACTAGAAGGGTTGAAGATCACGCTGCCTTGGTTGATCTATGTTAAAGACAGCAACGGTCATCATCTTCACTGGCTTCGTGCTCAAGGACTGGGACACACGCTCAGCCAGTTTAGGCCATTGATGAGATCCATTAATGGGCAGCGCGTGGCCAACGGTACGGTGCATTCTTTGACCACCGGGACTCAGAGCTCAGAAGCCTGTTCGAAAATGCCTGAGCGAACTGCGGTCTACCATGCGGTTACGGGCTTCCTGGCCGGAGATCGGCAACCGAAGAAGGGCTGGGCATGCGGTCGATGTGCTTATCTCAGTATTTGCAGCAACCGACCGTAGTATTAGCAGTCCTCGGTGGGAATGCTCACCCTACAGGTCTTATTGGATCTCATATGCCCATGAGCTTTACCGACTTCGGCCTGGACTATGGCAACCCGGACTTCGCCAACTATGCCGTAGCCTACGGCGCCAATGGCCATCGCGTGGAAAGCGCCTAGGGCTTCCTGCCGCTGCTGGATCACTGCATCAACACCCCCAGCGTGCATGGTAGTTGGCGGCTCAGTGGATTGCAGAGAGAACGATCGCGTCCTCAACGGTGAGTTGCGGGAACGCGCGGTTGCGATCTAGTCGACGAATCGATCGATGGATTTAGGGGAGGGGGCTTCGCTAGCGTTCTAATGCAGTGGATGGATTGGGCTGACTCCGACCCTAAACGCTATATTTACATAAGTGGCTATCGAGAAATTGTAATTATTTAAAACTATGATGTGGGGACTTTATGGATATGAGAGTCAAGGAGTTTTTTGCCAAAAGCGAGATGCTCGATTACGCAGTCTTGCGGCCATTGTCGCATCTAAATGTATGCTGGGAATTGATTTGGGATGGCCAAAATTACGTAGATGAAGAAGATACATTTTCGGGTGTTTTGATTCGTCTGATAGACCGCATGTCTTCAGCTTCGCCTCCTAAAAAATATCATGAAAACGAAGACATTTTGGCAGAAAGCGTTGTTGCTTCTTTAGGTTGGGGAATAGAGAAAGTTGGAAGGCGTTGGGAGGGTGCTGATTATGTATCTATACTGGAGCAAGGCTCTATTGGTAACGCCGTTAACCAGGACGAGCTATTTTTAGCTACGACTGGCAGGGTTGTTGCTGCTATTAATCATGGGCAGCACAGGTTTGATGATATGGAGGAAGGGCATCAAACTATTCTCGCTGCTGCGTTATCAATATTAGTTTTCTGCGAAGTGGTTGAGCGATAGATCGCTACCATGTCTCATTCTTTTCATTGTAAATTTCGTCACTGAGGGCGGGGCTGGCGGAGTCGGTGCGAAAGTGTAAATAAAAGGTATTTGCTCAGGCAGTTGTTGTTAGTTTAAAGGCGCCAGCAAATAATTTTCTTTTATGTATATGATATTTTGCATGTTAATTTCTGTTGCACTTCGGTAGCTAGGCATAACCGTTCTGATCCGCAGCTTTTTCAGAACTCTAAATACTAGAAGCGAAGCCATTGATTTGGCTTCGCTTTTTTATTGGTTACAGATTTTTGTGGAGTAAGGGCTACATTTGTTTCTTGCCGTGGTTCATCTTCGCCAAGATTGGCGTCGGCGAGAAAGACGCAAACGTAATTTAGTGGCTGATTTGCCGGTATTTTTCGTCAAGTGCGACGGTCATTATGTAGCTTGTCGGAGTTCGTTCCTTACCCTTCGCCTCAAGCTGGCGCCACAGCATCTTCTGTATTTTCTTCTTCGTCTCCTGGCACATCCTCTAGAACGAAGCGAGCGTCGAAGCCTGGATAAGTGGTGTTCACGTCATCGAGTATGCAGTTCACCAGATGCAATGCGTCGTCTGTTGTGGGCTCCAACATGCGATGGAAAGGGAGTGGGAGGCGATGGAAGCGATGCAGAGGATTCAGGCAGTGAGTGAAGTTGGTGTCCCGCATTGCTCCCCATTGGCCGTGGACAAATCCGGAGGCCCAGCCGTAGTAGCGGTCATAGTCCTCTTTCGTGCCCGATTCCTCCGCCAGCCGTCGAAGGTCTTTCCCGCACCAGTGGCCCAGGTCAATTTCCACGTATTCCTGGAAGTAGTCTTCGTTCGCCAGCGCCTCGAGCGTCGCTTGGGTAACGAACCGAGGCCTTTGGCCCGACATTTCCTCGTGCTTCAGCAGTGCCAACTTGGCCTGGCCGGCACCGTATGAGCGAAACTTCTTCCACATCTCGTCGGTGCCGTTTCGAACAAGGTAGGCTAGGGATATCCGGCATTCTGTGAGCGAGCGGAGCAGTAGTCGGCCAGTGATCGCGGAGCTTAGTGGTCCCATGCTCATCTCGGCTAGGCAGGCCAGTGCATAGAACCCGAAGCCGAACACACCGTCGTGTTTGGGATTTAGTCCAGTAGTGCTAAGAGATTCATACCAGTGCTGGAGTAGAGCCTCTCGGACTTCAATGAGATGCCTTTGAATGTCCTCTGGATGGAACTCGCCCTCTCTTGAGTCGAGGGGGGCAGCCACGCAGGTGGTGTGCTGCAGAACGTACTCCCAAAATAGGTTCGGCCATGGATGGAGAACCGCGTCGGCAAAGGTCATTTCCATCGCGCGGATGGACGGCCTAACCGACCGCATATCCCCTCTGTAGGGGTAATCCGTGAGCTCGTACCACTCTTCCTCCGGCATGTGGATTTCGCCGAGCGCCATTCTGAAGAGAATGCTGACCCAACGGACATCCGTAGCTTCCTGCGATTGATGGTCAAAGGTGGTTTGAACAGCTTTTCCGAGAGTTTGCCAATCGTCTTCGTTAGGCTCAACTGCTAAGGCGGTTTTCCACCACTGATGTGCTGGTAGGCCTTCAAGCAGGAGCAAGGGACGCAGTGCCTGGGCCCCCGTATGTGACTGACGCACGATGCCAACAATTTCTTCTACGAGCTCTCGAGATTGGTCTTGGAGATCTGAGTGCCTAAGTGTCCATCCGCTGCCGTTCTCCTCCGGCGGCCTTCGGTAGCGCACGCCAATTGAGGCGATCTTCCGGAACAGCTCCAAAGCCGCTTCTCGAGGGACGACAGTGATGATGAGACAAGCCCAGAGCATTTCTGGTAGTCGGTCATTAGACCATGAAGCGAAGCTGATGCCCGGTATTTGCATGAATGGAGGCACCAGCGTCTTGCCTACCCTTTTATGCCCGGCAAGCGGCGTTGTATTTCGACAGCTACGATGCGTTTTTTTCTTCTTCTTCGACATGCGTGTGCCCAGTTTTTGATCGTCAGTCGTTGGGTTCATCAATAGGGGCGCTGACTGTCGGCACGAGGCCGGGACTTGATGAATCGCGCAGCTCACCCTTGTCGGTATCATCGTTCCAATGGTGCATTTGAGGTTTCCCCCTTTTCAGCCATACGAAGCCTTCAGAGCGACGCCAGGATGCGTGCGAATTACCACCTCCGGGCCAAGCACCACGTTCGGCAACAAACACCCAGACGCAAGAGAGACTGTCTTCCTTGAGGAATGCGTCGAAAATTTTTCCATCAATGAATGCGTGCGAACCATCATCTCGGCTTTTGCCGCTTACGAAGCAAGGCGTGCCTGCGCTGTCCAAATAGACGCTGGGGTTGTCAGCATCAACTTTGAGGCCAAGCCGGTGAGCTAACCAAGGTGCAGGTAGCAACGCTTGGGCTCCATCAGGCAACGAGGAGTCACAGTGCGATTCCCAGTAATACTGATAGCAGGGATAGGCGATCTCAACTTCGCCAATGTCGCGGAATTCCATCCGCGACCACTGCTCCTGATCCCACGTAGAACGCCACGGCGCCTCGAGTAAAAAAGCGGAGTTGGTGGCGCCCCGAGTTGACCAGTCGTTGACCTCAATGTCGTGCTTGGCAAGCAGGTATTCAATGAGTCTTTTCTCATCTTTCTGCCTAACGACTATTGGCAGAAGAAACCGCCACTCCTGTTTTCTGAGTCCGTGCTCACGTTTAGCTTTGTCCTTGTAGTATTCGGATACAGAGCGATGTTCATTGAGAACAACCCATTTGCGTCTTTCGGAATCCTCCCTGGCTATGAGGTTCTTCATGTTCACAGAGGGGTCTTCTCCGAAGGGCCATTTGCTCAGCTCGGCCTCAGAGGTGTCCCTCATGGAGATTTCATGCTTGGGGATCGAGAGCTTTGGAACGCGCCGAGCCTCGTCCGGAAGCAAAACGGTGGGATCGATGTCTCGATGGAATCCTATATCTAGCGGGCCTGAATACTGGCGAGAGCCATGGTAGGCCGACTCAGACATCCAATTATTGTCAGCAAGGCTGCACAGAAGCTCGTCGAGAGCTAGCCATTGGTACTTTTTGCCTATTCGCTCACCAGCGGGGCGCTCGCGACCATGTTGATGCCGGAAGCTTTGGTCATGAGGGAAGCGCTTGGTTGTCCAACCATAACCATAGGCGCGTTTCGCGACCCAGAACTGAGCAGCTTTGGCGTCTACGTGTGGCTGCCTGTCGTGGCGACCCGCTGAGGCATCAAAGCGCGGCTTATATTCCTTGGTGTATCTCCTCTTCTCAGCTGGGGTCAGTAGTAAGAAAAGCAGAGCTTCGCACCGCTTGAATAATGTCTTATATTCTTTGGATTCTTCAGCGTCTTTATGCCCTAGGAGCATTCTGAATGGATTGTCTCTGAAGGAGTGCATCATACGGAGAATCTCGGATCTCTCCTGGCAGTGATTGATCACATCTTCTTCAAAACGCTCATATAGCTCATCCGCCGAGAGCGGTTCAGGCTTCCTCAGCGAAATGTTCAGGAATGAACCGACCCGAGGTTGAATCTCATAGTTGGCGAAATCCCCAATCCATCCAGTACAGGAGTGACTGATTTGTGAATCACCAGCCTTTTCGACGACTTTTTTGAGAGAATCTTCCGTGACAGTGAGTCGAATTGGTTTCGTCCCGTACGGCGGACGGGCATGCTGGATGTCGATGCTAGTAGGTAGGCTCTCGTGGAATTTGGCAAGCTCGATAATTCCAAGTGCCGAGTCCCTAAGATGTATCGACAGAGGCACCACATCACGGTCAAACACGGATCGGTAGGCAACCTCTGCGAATATCGGCAACCGGTCTTTGCTTGGGTCTATACAGCAGGCACCGTAAGCGGCGGTGTGCAGGCGCTCAACGACGTAAAGGTCATCAACGGTCTGGAAGGCCTCACTCAGTTCTTTGTAGAGGCTCAGGTTGTGACGTAGCAACGAGGTGAGGGCCTTCGTTGCTTTGTCCCGAAGCTCCCTACATGTGCTAGAGGTGAACCAGGTGAGGGTAATAGCACAGAGGTACTGAATATTGGGGGCTGCATCCTCACTTTGTTCAAGTGCGCTCCAATCAATCAAGCGTCGGGTGATACTTCCCTCGTCAAGAGAGAGATCGTTGATCTGGCGAGTCCAGAATGAATCGCGCTCAGCTATCTTCATGCTGAGCAGCTTTTTGTGAGTGAACTGTGCGTTAAAAGGGTGGTCAGGGATCGTGCTGAGTTGAATAATGATGTCGAAGTAATTATTGAAATAGTTCTGGAGTGCTTCGTATATTTCGAAGGTTCGTTCCGTGAAGGCACTACTGTTGCGCCACTTCAGGCTCTCAATAAACGATTCGCGAACTTCATAATCGTTTGCCCAGGTATTGATGTCGCCAGGCAATAGATCTAGCAGTTCTCTATTGAAGCGCTCAGGCAGCTGTATGGAAAGAGCTTCAACCAGGCCAGTCCACTCCCAATCGAGTTGATCGCCATCATGAATAAAGCTGAGAGAGCCATTCTCAAGTGCTGCCGAAGGGTCTTGAACCTCTTTGAGTAGGGCATCAGCCATCAGATGATCCTGCAATCTCTGAAAGCTGAATCGGATGATGTCTTCTGGGTAATCAAATAGGTTGCCACCATCACTTTGTTGGCCTGGATCTACCCTGAACAGCCCATTGCGCTGAAGTACTTCAAGCCAGTTTGTGCCTGTTGGTGCAGGATGACCCTCAAATCGCTGCCCTACGATTTGTATGGCTTGGTTCTGAGGAACGTAGTCACGGCGTTTGTCCGCCATGTCCAAAGCTATTGCGCCCAGAGCTTGGATAGTAGGCGGTACTAAAGTCTCGGTGCCGTCCTGGCCTACCCCTAGATTTCGAGCGATGCTTTTTAGATAGAATATAAATACGTCTCTAGTTCCATTTAGCCCTAGTGGGAATGAGGTTTTTTTGTCTTTTTGAAGGGCGATACATGCACTTCTAAGAAAGAGCGGATTTACAAACTCCTCAGATAGCCAGGGGCTGTTTGGCTGAGATATTCCACGCTTGCTAAGATAAATTCGGGCTGCCCTTGCTTGCTCGCCAGCCGTCTCAAAGCCTCGGACTTCAAAAGAGGGCAACCTGTCAAGCACCGGCTCTGGGATTATATTCTTCATGTACTCAGTTCGGCAGCTGATTACCAGTACCAAGTTACGGTACTTTTCAACTTTAGTGATAAACTCTGCCAGCTCAGCATTCCAGAGCCTCCGGCCAGCCCCTTCATTTATGGCGTCGACTAACAGTAGGCCTCGTTTACCAGTAGCCTCGCACGCAGCGCTTAGAGTTTTAAGGAAGACGTCAGAGGTGATATCGCCCAGCTCTAGCCTTGACGTGATCTGTTTCCAGAGGTTGCCACCGCTAAGATGCTGCCCCAAGATCAATATCGCCCTTCTTCCCTCCGATACGGCCCGTTGCGCAATATTCCCCAATAGGTGAGATTTGCCTGTTCCCGCTCTGCCATATAAGAGGATCGTTCGTGAGTTCTCTCCGTCAAAATACTGGCCTCCGAGTAACGAGAGCAGAGAATCGACTTCACCGCCAATTCTGCCGAGTCTGTATTCTAAGTCGCTCGAATCTTGGTCATGCCCGTTTTTGGGTTTTTCTTTGGATGCGTCAGACTCCCATTTGGCATTCCACAACTGTGACAATTGCTTGCTGATTTCAGTGGCGGATTCTGTGCATTCTGCAATGGGCCATGGGCGCCACGGGTCTGTTGTTATGTCTAGCGCCAATTTCTCAAGGCTTTTAGCTGATTCGCGGATGTTAATGGCTATGGGGATTGCCTTTTCGCCTAGATTTCTCTCAACCTTTTCCAGGCTAATCGCGTCACAGAGCTTGGCTATTTGACTCCGGATCTCAGAAGCTACGCTTTCATCATGAAGCGCTGCTTTGAATAGCTTTTCGATTCGTACTTCAACGTGATCCTCGGGATGATAGCGCTCTTCCAAAGACTTAACTGATAGCTCAATCTTTTCTCTGAACCAACATTCCGAAAGCTCAACATCGCCAAACCAAAAATTACGAAGCCCTTCAGCGTTCGCTCGTATCAGCCGCTCAGTAATGGTAGAGGCTGGCCAGGGAACAAATTCTACTTGTTTCCCTTTAGGAGCAAGGCTTTCCCACTTAGCCTTGTGCGTTGCCCAATGCTCCCATCCGGTCATGCCTCCGCCTTTTCGACCTGTCTTATCAGTAAGGTCACATGGAATGGCAATGACATACTTTGTCAGAGAAGGATGAATCGTGAGAGCTTGTTTAACTGACTCGTCAATATTGGCCCAGTCAATCTCGCTGGACTTTAAATAGTATTTCGCTTGGTAGCCGATTTCGCTTGTGTCTTTGAGCAACCAGTAGGCCTCGATCCCGCCGTCTCCCCCTGCACCTTCAATTCGCCTGAATTCTGCGTAAGCGGCTGGCCGGTCAAGGTGTGCCAGCTGACAAATGAGCTCTTCGAAAGCGAGGCGCTGTCCTGATTCCATGCCCCTGATGCGTGAGTAATCCATGCGGGTATCCGTAGCAAAAACTGATTGATGGCACCTTGCTTTATTCGAGTGTAACCGTTCGGGCAGGTATCGACATGCTGGATTGGCACTTCCGGAATACGATGGGTTCCACCAGGTTTTGGACAACTACTGAACCTGTGCCGAGCTCTGCTGGCGGAGCTATTGAGTGCCGTTCGCCACCACAGCAGTAACCTGGTTAGTCCGTAAAGTATCGGAGGCTTGACCTCACTGTCGGCAGCTCTGCAGCGTCAGTAGGGAGTCACCTGACCCTCCGTTCGAGCTTGGCCGTGCGAATAGATGATTTGCCATGACAGCGGGTTTGAAATCGGTTTAGCTGACACGGCTTTACTGTGTGAGGGTGGTTGCTAAAACAAGCAAAATGTAAACAGCCCGCCCAGTTGCAGGGAGCTTATTTACATCCTTTCTTTTCAGAGATCGCTATTTTTGTCCAACCTCTTGATTTAAAAAGCGTATACGAGCTGTTTACGCTCTACACCTATACAGAACCGTTCTGATTCCTGCAAGCAGCAATAGAACCTGAAAAGCCCGGCTTCCGTATGGATGCCGGGCTTTTCGCATTTTCACCTGGGAAAATCCTGCGGGGGACAGGCCCGACCCAGGTGCGGTGGTATTCTGCTACAGGTGTAGAGCCTGTGAAGAATTGCCCATGGATCGCCTATCCACGTTGTTGTCACAGTTTGGCGTACGCGCAAATCTGTTTTACAGCGGCAAGCTGTGCGGAGTGTCTACCTATGAGGGTGCCGACCAACGCGGTCATATTCATCTGTTGCAGGCCGGCTCTGTCACGTTGAAAGTCCCTGGGCGGCGCGAAATGCTGTTAACGCGCCCAAGCCTGATTTTCCTGCCACGCCCCAGCCGTCACCAACTCATCGCCAGTGAGCCTGAGGGCGCTCAGCTGTTATGCGCGTCGATGGTGTTTGATGGCGGTGTCAGCAATCCTCTATGTGTTTCGCTTCCCGACCTGCTGGTGCTACCCCTGGATGAGTTGCCGCTGCTGGCGGACACCTTGAGATGGTTGTTCAGTGAAGCTGCGGATGGGCATTGTGGCAGGGAAGCGGTGCTTGATCGCTTGTTCGAACTGTTGATTATCCTGCTGTTGCGGCATTTGCTCGATCATCAGCAGTTGAGCACCGGCATGATGGCCGGATTGGCCGATGCGCGCCTGGCTCGTTCGCTGATACAGATGCACAACCAGCCCCAACGACCCTGGTCCGTGGCGGAGCTGGCGAACGAGTCGAACATGTCGCGCGCCGCGTATGCGCTGCATTTTCGTGCGGTCCTGGGACAAACCCCGCTGGATTATCTTTTGAGCTGGCGGATCAGTCTGGCGCAGAAGCGTTTGCGGGAGGGACGGCCGATAACGCTGATCGCCGACGAAGTGGGCTATGAAAGTCCTTCGGCGCTCGCCCGTGCCTTTCGCCGCAAGACCGGCAGCAGTCCACGGGACTGGATGAAATCACTGAGCGATGAGGGCATCTTTCTAGCGCAAGACGGCGATGACCTGAATGTATGAACTGATTCAGGCCATCGGTGGATGAGGTTGTCAGCTCAAGGGGTTTCCAATCGGGTCAGCGAATGGCCTGCCACGAACAGGGACGCGGCAAGCAAGCCGATGTCCTTGAGCAGGAACTGGCCTGGCGCGACGGTAATGGCCGGGAAACCAAGACCGGGCTCGACCACACCGGGCGTCGAGAACATAAAGCTCAACGTGGTGAAAAACAATCCGGCCGACAAAGCGCCCCCAATCAATGAAAGCTTTGGTGAGAACAGGCGGCCCGCAATCAGTACACCGATCGAAACCTCCAGGACACCCAGCAAACTGGAAAACAGATCGACGCTGAAAAGCTGATAGACCCAACCCAGCAAGGGACTGTTGCTCACCAGGGGGACCAGCCCCTGCGCTTCGTAGTGAGTGAATTTCATTCCGCCGAACCAGAAGTAGATTACGGCAAGAGCGAAATAGATACCGTAGGTCCCGATCGCCATGGTGGTGAGACCCAGGGATGTTTTTTTCTTCAGGCTGTCGGTGCTGATAGTCATGCTGTTCATTGTTCAGGCTTCCAGTGAGTTTTCTCGAAAGTGGCATGGGTGCAAGCAACAATCCCCCGCGGATGCGTTGGGAGTGAGGCCATTGTTAGCGTTGGCATGACTTTCCAGCGTTCTGGCGGTCTTGCGTTCGGTGCAGATCGTCCAGATTCACAGGCGATAAAAAGCCCATGGCATTTGCGGCCATGGGCTTTTGCATTTTTGTTGCCGGTCAGGTTCTGGCAAATGCCAGCATGACCGAAGTGCTTATCGGGCCAGGAACTCGTCGGTCGACACCACGCTGGCATAAGCAAAACCCAGTGCCGACATGAAGGCGGCATGCACATGGGCTGCCGGGACGGTGAGGCCATTGAACTCCAGATCGCGGGAGGCGCAGGCGTCATGGATCACCGTAACGCTGTAGCCCAGATCATTGGCCGCCCGGGTGATGCCATCGACGCACATGTGGCTCATGCTGCCGACGACCACCAGCTCCTTGATGCCTTGCTCGTCGAGGATCGACTGCAGCTCGGTTTCGCGGAACGAGTTGACGAAGTGCTTGAGCACCACCGGCTCATTGGCCTGGTTGAGGACTTTGGGGTGAAGCTTGGCGCCCTCGGAGTTCGGGGTGAAAAACGGCGCGTCTTCTGAGGTGAACTCGTGGCGAATGTGCACCACCGAATCACCGGCCTCGCGAAAAGCCTTGAGCAGGCGAACGGCGTTGTCGGCAGCGGCATCGGCGCCGACCAGCGGCCACTTGCCTTGGGGGAAGTAGTCGTTTTGGATATCGACTACGATGAGTGCTTGCTTGGCCATGACTGTTTCCTCGAAGTGCGGTTTGGTGTGGAATCAAGTATTGGCTTGTGCAGGCCTTCCGAGGATTGGCCGCACCGACAATTGAAAGGGGAAAACTGACAATGGACGCACAAAGGCCAATCGCCGAGCTGGGGGTGGTGATCTATCCCGGCGCGCAAATGGCGGCGGTGCACGGCTTGACGGACCTGTTCGGGGTGGCCAACCGGATTGCCGGGGAGCATCAGGCAGCGCATCTGCCGTTGTTGCGCGTCAGCCATTGGCAGGTCGAGGGTGACCGGGAACCGGTGCGGGTTTACGACAGCCATCCCGGCCCCGAGCACGCGTTAGTGGCGGTGCTGATTCCGCCGTCGATTGCCGGATTCTCCGAAGGCCAGGCGCCGCAAGGGCTGATTCAGTGGATTCGACAGCAGCACGCCAACGGAGCAACTCTGGGCGGCGTCTGTGTCGGCTCGATCCTGCTGGCTGAAAGTGGTCTGCTCGACGGTCGTAGCGCCACGACTCACTGGACTTCGTCCAAGACCTTTGCCGAGCGTTATCCGGCCATCAAACTCAAGGCCGACACGCCGATTGTCGACGATGGCGACTTGATCACCACTGCCGGATTGATGGCCTGGTCGGAACTGGGGTTGCGTCTGGTGGATCGTCTGCTGGGGCCAAGCATTGCCACCGGCACCGCGCGTTTTCTGGTGGTCGAACACAGCGACAGCGCCAGCGAGTGCGGCAGCAACTTTGCGCCGATCCTCAACCATGGCGATGGGGCGATACTCAAGGTCCAGCACTGGCTGCAAAGCACCGGGGCCACTGACGTTTCGCTCACGACGATGGCTGAGCGCGCAGGGTTGGAGGAGCGTACGTTTCTGCGCAGGTTTCGCGCGGCCACCGGGCTCAAGCCCACCGAGTACTGCCAGCACCTGCGTGTCGGCAAGGCACGGGAAATGCTCGAGTTCACCAATGGCACCATCGATCACATTGCCTGGACCGTGGGCTATCAGGACCCGGGGGCTTTCCGTTCGACGTTCAAGAAAATTACCGGGCTGGCGCCGAGTGATTACCGGACGCGGTTTGGGGTGACGCCAGCCGCTGCGAACCGATAATCACCACAACCTCCCTGCAGGAGCGTTTATTGATCGTGCAAATTGCATGGAGTGGATTTGCTGTCGTGCAGAATAAAGCAGGCGCCATGCCATCACCGCTTGCGTAAATGTTTGATTGAAAAAGCGTTTTCCCGCTACGCCGATTGGCCTGATCTCTGCACCTGCAAAGGCTACATTCTCAAGCGACGATTCAAGGGGGATGCATGACCCCGGCAAACCGCAAGAAACTGGTGGTCGCCCATTCGGTGCACCCTGATGCGCCGCAGCATGAAGTCGAAACCAACCGCGCGTTGGCCCGCTGGCTGGCGCAAATCCTTGGGCTCAAATTCGGTGGCAGCTTCGACCCGCAACAGCATGCCGGTCGAGACCTTTACTTGCTGCCAACCCAGACGCTGGTGGGTGCCGCGGCCGCTCGTCAACTGGGCATCAAGGGGCCGGAAGATTTGTGGGGCGGGTATGTCGAACATGACTTCATCTGCACCAAGGCGATCAGCCACGGCTTGTTGAACTACCACGCTCATGCGCCGAAAGGCTGGGCGCCGCTGTTTTCCGAGCGTGTGCGCAGTGTCGTGCTCGACGGTCTCAGCGTGTTCTCGTTCGCTGATGCACGGCCGGCGGCGGAGCATCTGCTCTACACCGGGCCAATACGTCTCAAGCCCATTCATGCTTGCGCCGGACGCGGTCAGGAAGTGATCAGCAGCCTCGATCAATTCGACGAGATACTCGCTCGCCCTGAAGCCAAAGCGTTGTTCAATGAGGGCGTAGTGCTGGAACAGGACCTGGACCAGGTGATCACCCACAGCGTCGGTCAGAGTTTCATCGGCAACACCGTGCTGAGTTACTGCGGTGATCAATACTTGACCGAAGACGCTCACGGCGAAGAGGTCTATGGTGGTTCCAACCTGCTGGTGGTGCAGGGTAATTACGACGATCTGTTGAAGCTGGACTTGCCGGAGGATGTGCAACTGGCGATCCACCAGGCGCAGGTGTTCGACAGGGCCGCTGATGAAGCCTATCCCGCTTTTTATGCCTCGCGGCGTAACTACGACATCGCCCAAGGGCTGGCCAGCGACGGCAAGCGGCGTAGCGGGGTGCTCGAACAATCCTGGCGCATGGGCGGTGCCAGTAGCGCCGAAGTGGCAGCGTTGCAGGCATTTCTCAATGATCCTGCAATGCGTGCGATCCGGGTGTCTTCGGTGGAAACCTACATCGATCAGGCGCTGCCCGCGGACGCCATCGAGGTGTACCGGGGACCGGCGCAAAACAGTGATTTTCTTCTCAAGTATGTAACGGTCAAATCCTATGACGGCTAGAAGCGAAAGCATTCAAATCGACATTGACGACGAACAGATGAGCGGGACGTTCCTCAGTCCCAAATCCAAGGTCCCCGGCGTGTTATTTGTACACGGCTGGGGCGGCAGTCAGGAGCGAGACCTGGAACGGGCCAAAGGTATTGCCGGCCTGGGGTGTGTCTGCCTGACATTCGATCTTCGCGGACACACCGGAGGCACGGGTATTCCACTGTCACGGGTGACTCGCGAAGATAATCTGCGTGACCTGTTGGCAGCTTACGATCGCTTGCTGGCGCACCCGGCACTCGATACCTCGGCCATTGCCGTGGTGGGCACCAGTTACGGCGGTTACCTGGCCTCGATCCTGACGTCGTTGCGCCCTGTGCGCTGGCTGGCGTTGCGGGTGCCGGCGCTGTATCGCGACGATAAATGGCACACGCCAAAGCGTGACCTGGACAAGCTCGACCTGCGCGATTACCGCAGCACGCTGGTGCGTGCCGACAGCAATCGCGCCTTGCACGCCTGCTCGGAATTCACCGGAGATGTTCTGCTGGTGGAATCGGAGACCGATGCCTATGTACCTCACGCAACCATCATGAGCTACCGCGCGGCGTGCCAGCAGACGCACTCGTTGACGCACCGGATTATCGACGGTGCCGATCACGCATTGAGCAATCCGGTTTCACAGCAGGCTTACTCCTCGATCCTCGTGGACTGGATCACGGAAATGGTGGTGGGTGAGCGTTTGAGCATTATTCAGTCCAAGTGATTGGTGGTGTTCTTTAAGGCGCCATCGAAGGCGCCATCGCGGGCAAGCCCGCGATGGCGTCAGTCCAATCACAGCAGATCACTTGGGTTTCTTGGCAATCCGCAGCGACTTCGCCTTGGCTTCCACCAACAAATACATCACCAACGTGATCAACAGCGGCAGCAGAAAATAGATCGCCCGATAGGCCAGCAACCCCGCCACCAGGCTGCCCCGTGACGCCTCATGTTGCAGCAGCGCGACGAACACCGCTTCCAGCACACCAAGCCCGGCCGGGATGTGCGTGATGACCCCGGCGATGGCACTGATCAGCAACACTCCAAGCACCAGCGGATAATCCAGTTTGCTCGGCAGCAAGGTAAAGATCACCGCGGCCATCAGTGACCAGTTCAAGGCACCCAGGCACAGTTGCAGGATTGCCATGCGCAGCGATGGCAAGTTGATTTCCACACCGCGAATCGACCACTCGCGGCGGCTGGAAAAACGGCAGGCTGCGAGGTATCCGGCACTCGCCAAGAGCAACAACACGCCCACCGCCTGCAATGCACCGCTGCTCAATTTCCAGCCTGGCGGCATCCGCACCAACCCACTGCTGAACACTACGCCGGCGATCAGCATGTAGCCGAACCAGTTGGTCGCCAGGCTCAGGCCGAGAATCTTGGCGATATTGCTCTTGCTCACCCCCAGTCGCGAATACAGACGATAACGCATGGCGATGCCGCCCACCCAGGCGCTCAGGTTGAGGTTGAAGGCATAGCTGATGATCCCTACCGGGAGAATCTGTTTCCACGTCAGGTCCTGGCGGATGTAAGTGCGGCCGATCAGGTCGAAACAGGCGTACACCAGAAAACTCACCACGGTCAGGCTGGCCGCGATAATCAGAGTACGCACCTTGAAATCAGCCAGGGTTTCGAGCACTTCGGCCCATTCGATACGCTGGGCGAACATCGTCAACAGGACGATCAGCGCCAGAAAAAACAGCAGGGTCAGCGGTCTTTTCCAACGGCCCAGACGCGATTTGGCCGGATGCTCGGCGTGGGGCGCCGCGGGTGCTTCAGTGCGGCTCATGTCGATCGCTCCCGGTCGGTGCGGTGAACGCTTTCAGTCGTGGTTTATGCGCGGGCAGCCACCCGGCCCAGGCAGGGAAATGGCGCAGGAAGTGGAACACCAGAAAACCCACGGTCATGTGCCAGACTCGTCCACGCGGGGCCTTGTCCACGGACATGAATTTGCAGTGGTTGTCACTGAGGTCTTCGAGGCGCTCGTACAGTATCCGGTTGAACTGGCGATCGCGGATCAACACGTTGGCCTCCAGGTTCATCGACAGGCTCAACGGGTCGAGGTTGCTGGAGCCGACGGTGCTCCAGTCTTCGTCCACCAGCGCGACTTTGCCGTGCAGCGGACGGTCGCAGTATTCGTAGATTTTCACCCCGGACTTGAGCAGGTAATCGTAGGTCATGCGCGCAGCGAGCTTGGCCATCAGGACGTCCGGCTGCCCTTGCAGGATCAGGCGCACGTCAACGCCACGGCGAGCCGCGTTGCGGATGTCGCGCAGCAAACGATAGCCAGGGAAAAAGTAGGCGTTGGCAATTACCACGCGACGTTTTGCCGTGCGCAACACCTCGCGGTAAACCTCTTCGATGTCGTTGCGGTGATCACCGTTGTCGCGGTGTACCAGGCGCACCTGACCATCGTGATCGCTGACCGCCAGTTCCGAGCGGCGCTGCCTGCGGCGTTGCCACCAGTACTTGGCGTGCACCGGTCGGCCGCATTGCAGCAGGGCAAAATGGTGAATGTCCGCCACCGCCGGGCCTTGAACTTCCACAGAATAATCCTGCTTGGCTTCAGGACCGAAATCGGCCAGATGGTCAGCGGAAAAATTGATTCCTCCGATGAAGGCAATGGTCCCGTCCACCACCACGATCTTGCGGTGCAGGCGGCGGAACCAATTGGTGCGGATGCCCAGGCGCTTGGGGGCCGGGTCGAACATTTGCAGATGCACGCCAGCGCTGCTCAGGGCAGTGAGATACCCAGTGCTCAGTTCGCCACAACCAAATCCGTCCAGGCTGGCGGTGACACGTACGCCCCGTTGCGCCGCGTCGATGAGCACCTCCTTCAGCTCATCGCCGACCTTGTCTTCAAAGACAATGAAGGTTTCCAGAAGGATTTCGGTTTTCGCCTGGCGCATGGCCTCGAACACCCGGGGGAAATAGGCTTCGCCGTTTTCCAGCAACTCGACGCGGTTATTGCCTTGCCAGCGGTATTCGACATCGACCATTGCGGGCTGGCTAATGGGGGGCGCGGCAATCGGCTGCACAGTGGTTTTTTCCATCGGTGAAATACTCATAGCTCTATCTCCACCGACAAGGGGGCGTGGTCGGAAAGGTGTGACCAGGGGCGAGTGGTGAGCACTTGCGGGTGGCTGGCCTTGAGGTTGCGCACGTAGATGCGATCCAGGCGCAGGGCCGGCAGGCGTGCCGGAAAACTGCGCGCCGGTTTGCCGTGATGCTGGGCGAACACTTCGCGCAGACCACAGGGTTTGAGCAGGGCATCGGCGCGCTGGCGCCAATCGTTGAAATCGCCGGCGACAATCACGGGTGCATCACCTGGCAGTTGCGCCAAACGCTGGGCGAGCAATTTGAGTTGTTCATTGCGGTGGGATTCACGCAGGCCCAGGTGCACGCAAATCGCGTGTACCTCCGGACCTTCACCGGGCAGGCGCAGGGTGCAATGCAGGATGCCGCGATTCTCGTGGCCGCTGATGGACACGTCGAGGTTGTCATGGCGAACGATCTGGAATTTCGACAACAGCGCGTTGCCGTGATCGCCCGCCGGATAAACCGCATTGCGTCCGTAGGCAAACTGCGGCCACAGCGTGTCGGCAAGGAACTCATATTGCGGCATCGCCGGCCAATTGCTGTAGCGTTTGGGATGCTGTTCGTGAGTGCCGTGAACCTCCTGCAAAAACACCACATCGGCGGCTACACTGCGCACCGCTTCGCGCAACTCCGGCAGAATGAACCTGCGATTGAGTGCGGTGAAACCCTTGTGCGTATTGACCGTCAGCACCGTAAACCGGTGCACGCTGGTGTTGACGCTTTCTTGTTCGTCCGTCACGCCGATTGGCTCGGAAATGCTCATGGCAGCACCCCTTCGGCGGCAGGTTCCCCGGGAGCGGTGAGCAGGTGTTTGTTGAGATCGAAACGTTCCAGCAGGCGGCGTGCGTCGTAGGGCGCGTGAACCTTGATGTCATTGTCGAAGTAGCAAAACACTTCGCGGGACTTACGTGCCTTGGGCTTCTGTCTGGGCGCGATCAGATGCGGATCCTCCGGTTGCCGACCGAGATGCCAGGCATCGATCCGGTCCCCCCAGCGCTTGAGCGCCTGCGCGGTATAGCCGCTGGCGTACAGTTCTTCGGCACCGTGCAGGCGCAGGTAGACGAAGTCGCTGGTAATGTCTTCGCGGTAAGGCCACTTACCGGCGGTGTCGGCGATCACCAACGCGGCGTTATAGCGCTTGAGCAGGCGAACGAAGGCCGGGTCGATGAAGCTTTCGTGACGAATTTCCACCGCGTGGCGCAGCGGCTTTTTTCCATGGGCCTTCAAACTGGCCGGGCCGTGCAGGTGCGAGTCGTGCTCGTGGGCGAGGGCGGCTGCTTGCTGGGTATCGTGGGGAAGCTGATCGAGAAAGGTTTCGAACAGTTCGGCATCGAATTTGAAGTTGGGCGGAAATTGCCAGAGGATCGGCCCGAGCTTTTCCTTGAGCTCCAGAACCCCGGAGGCGAAGAAATTGGCCAGGGGCTTGTGGATGTCCCGCAAACGCTTGATGTGGGTAATGAAACGCGGGGCTTTAACGCTGAAGATGAAGTTCAGTGGGGTTTCGGCGTACCACTGGGCGTACCGGTCAGGCCGTTGCAGGGCGTAGAACGATCCATTGATTTCGATGCTGTTGACCGCCCGCGACGCGAACTGCAGTTCACGTTTCTGGGGCAAACCCTTTGGGTAGAAATCGCCCCTCCAGGGCGTGTAGCGCCAACCTGAAATTCCGATGTGAATCGCCGCCATGTCGCCTCCCGTCTGAATGCCCCCGATCTTTTGATGACTGCGGGCAAGCGGCGAAAGTTTCGACGGAACTACCGACGGTGCATTTCTTTAAATTGACCGGTAGGAGCGAGGCTTGCCCGCTAAGGCGTCATAACATTGAACATCAATGTCGCCAGATCCGGCGCCTTCGTGGGTAAGCCTCGCTCCTGCAAGGGGATATCAGTGACTGGGGACGACCCGGGTCGAGCTTTCGGCATACACCGGCCCAAGGCGATCCAGGCGGCCGCTCCACGCCGTCAATGCCAGGGCCACCAGCACCACCAGTCCACCGATCCATGCGGTATGGATCAAGCCCATGTGTGCAACGATCAAACCGCCACCCCAGGCGCCGCCGGCGATGCCGAGGTTGAACGCGGCGATGTTCAGGCCCGATGCGACGTCCACCGCATGGGGGGTGTGATGTTCGGCCTGTCGCACCACGTACACCTGCAAACCCGGCACATTCCCGAAAGCCACGGCGCCCCAGACCAGTACGGTCGCCAGCGCCAACCAGGGATTGCCAGCGGTAAATGTCAGGATGAACAGTACTGCGGCGAGCAAGGCGAAGATGATTTTCAAGGCGCTGATCGGGCCGCGTTTGTCGGCCAGTTTACCGCCCCAGATGTTGCCGACCGCCACCGAGATGCCATACACCAGCAATACCAGGCTGACGGTGCTGGCACTGAAACCTGCGATGTCCTGAAGAATCGGTGCCAGGAACGTGAAGGCAATGAACGAACCGCCGTAACCGACCGCCGTCATCGCGTACACCAACAACAGGCGCGGTTGCTTGAGCACCTGCAATTGCTGCAACAATGAAGCCGGTTTGCTGTGGGCAATGTTTTTCGGCACAAAGAGCAGGCTGCCAATGAACGCGATCACGCCCAGGGCCGAGACGGCGAGAAAGGTTTCACGCCAGCCGAAATGTTGGCCGATGAACGTACCCAGCGGCACGCCGGTGACCAGGGCCACGGTCAGGCCGGTGAACATGATGGCAATGGCGCTGGCGGCTTTTTCCTTGGGCACTAGACTGGTCGCGATGGTCGAACCGATCGAGAAAAACACCCCGTGCGCCAGACCGGTTACGATCCGTGCCAGTATCAGCGACTCGTAACCCGGCGCTTTCCAAGCCAGCAGATTGCCAAGGGTAAACAGTACCATCAGCGACAACAGCAACAATTTGCGCGGGACTTTGCCGGTCAGGGCAGTCAGCACCGGGGCGCCCACGGCGACGCCCAGCGCATACAGGCTGACCAGCAGGCCGGCCGACGGCAGGCTGACGCCGAGGTCGGCGCCGATGGTAGGTAGCAGGCCAACGATGACGAACTCGGTCGTCCCGATGGCGAAGGCGCTGAGGGTCAGCGCGAGCAAGGCAATAGGCATGACTGCAACTCCGGTGGGTTGATTTGATGGAGCGCAGTGTCGGGGTTTGGGTTGTGCGGAAAAATACAGGGATGAGCATTTGATATTTGTCTTCAACGCAAAGATCGCCGAGCCGATGGGGGCCAGCGCCGAACTAGTCCGTCATTTGTCGATCAGTTCCTTACAGTCTTATCCAAAGGAGCGGATGCCTTGATCAAGCTCAAGACCGCGATGTTACTGGGGGCGTTGCTGTTTGTGGGCAGCGAGGAACTGGAGGCGGCGGCCGTTGCGGGTCTGCCCGCAAGTGCCACTGCAGCGACACCGCCGGCCCACCCTCAACCGCTGGTTCAGGGCGGCTTGCTGGGCGCCATCAGTTCCAGCATCGACGAGGTGCAGACCAGGCTCGACCTCAATGAAAACCTGGTCGACGCCTGGCGTCTGCGCGCCGATCGCGCCGCGGACGAGGTCGATCAGCTGGTCAATCATCCATCCGCTCGTTCGAGCTGGAGCGTGACTGGGGATTTCCTGTTGCTGACCTTGGTCTGGGCCGCAGTTTTTGGCTCATTCTGGTTGCTCGGCAAATGGTCGGCGCAACGCCTGTGTGAACATCGGTTACTGCTCAGCCGTGAGCGTGGACAAGCGTTGCTGGGCTACGTGCTGCCCTACGGCATCGCCGCGCTGGTGAGCCTGCCGCTGACCATTTATGCCAGTCAGTTTCTACCAGTGTCGGCGGGGCGGGCGCTGGCGTTGTGCTTTGCCTATGCCACCAGTAGCGGCGTGTTCGCCGCGTCGTTGGTGATGTCACTGGTGGTGCTGTTCAACACCGGTCACAAACGTCGCGCAGTACAGATCATTCGCCAGCACAGTCCGCGTCCGCTGTTCGGGATCGGTTTTCTCGTCGCACTGAGTGACGCGCTGACCAGTCCGCAGATCGCTCATCAGTTGGGCAATAATCTCACCAGCAGCATCGCAGTGTTTACCGGTCTGGCGGCTTCGATTTCCTTTGGTCTGCTAGTGGTCCGCATGCGTCGACCGGTCGCTCAGCTGATTCGCATCCTGCCGCTGGCCCAACGCCGCAAACAGCCGGCGTTACGTGAAACCCTGCGGATTTTTTCCGGGCTCTGGTATTGGCCGATTCTGTTGATGGTGCTGGTTTCGATCATCAACCTGATCAGCGTCAGTGCAGACAATCAGCAGGTCCTGCGCAGTGCACTGTTCACTACGATACTGCTGATTGCCACGGTGTTCCTGAGTACCACGCTGCATCACCTTTTCAAGTCGCGCAGTGAAACGGACGTGCGCCGCAGCAGTGCCTACAAACAGCGTTTTCTGAGCCTTTCCCACGCCTTGCTGCGCATCGCCATGGCCATCGTCTTCATCGATATTCTCGGGCGCATCTGGGGCGTATCGCTGTTCGATTTTGCGGTGAGCAATGCGGTCGGTCGGGCGATCAGTGATTCGCTGAGCCATATCGGCCTGATCTTCCTGATCACCTGGATGGTGTGGGTGGTGCTCGATACGGCGATCCAGGAAGCGCTGAAACCACCGGCCAATAAGCGCTCTGCACGCCAGCCCAGTACTCGGATAAAAACCATCCTGCCTTTGCTGCGCAACGCGATCAAAATCATTCTGGTGGTGATCTGCGCGATCACCACCATGGCCAACCTGGGGATCAACGTCGCGCCGTTCCTGGCCGGTGCCGGGGTGATCGGCCTGGCCATCGGTTTCGGTTCCCAGCAACTGGTGCAGGATGTGATCACCGGATTGTTCATCATCATTGAAGACACACTGTCCATCGGCGACTGGGTGGTACTCGATTCCGGCCACGCCGGCACGGTCGAAGGTTTGACCATCCGCACCTTGCGCTTGCGCGATGGCAAGGGGTTCGTGCACTCGGTGCCGTTCGGCCAGATCAAGGCAGTGACCAACCAATCGCGGCAATTTGCCTACGCGTTCTTCTCGGTGCAGTTCACCTACGACACCGATGTCGACAAGGCCATTGAACTGATTCGCGAGGCCGGGCATTCCATCAGCGATGACCCGTTCCTCAGGTACAACCTGCAAGGGCCACTGGACGTATTTGGTGTCGACAAAATGGACCTCAACGGCGTGGTGCTGACGGCGCAGTTCCGCACCGTGTCGGGCGGTCAGTACGCGGTGAGTCGAGCGTTCAACCAGCGTTTGAAAAAACTTGTGGATAACAGCCCATGGGTACACTTCGCGCAGACTTATCCACAGCAGGTTATGTTGCCCAAGCGCCGGCAGGAGGATGAGGAGATATCGGATCAGGTTCGGATTCCATAACTGCGCCCCAACAAATCTTTTGTGGCGAGGGAGCTTGCTCCCGCTGGGCTGCGCAGCAGTCAATGATCGTTCCCACGCTCCGTGTGGGAATGCCTCACCGGACGCTCCGCGTCCGCTTCCGGGACGCAGAGCGTCCTTGGCTGGGTTCCCACGCGGAGCATGGGAACGATCAGCGTCTTATCAGTTTATTGCGAACCTCTGCACCCGCCTGCTGATCCAGCTCCCGCCAAAAAACCTGCTTGCCGGCAATCTCCGCAGCCACCGGCAATCCATCCCGATACACCAGCCGATTACTTGCCAGCGCCGGCACTTTCGCCCCTGGCAGCAGCGTGCCGGCAAGGTTCAGCGGATCGACCCCGCACACCGCGATCAAGCTGCCGTCATGGGGCCGGCGGCGCACCTCGCGCAACAGAGGAATCGCCTCGGGCAGCGCAAATTGCTCGCCCGCCAGGCCACTGACAAAGCGTCCGCCGCGAATCTCACCGCGTGCTTCCAGGCGATGGAAAGTGCGCAACAATTCCCGCCAGCTCGGCAACCAATCCGCTTCCCGTTCGAGCAACCGCCAGAACACTACGCCGTAGCGACGCAACAAGGTCATGGCGATGTGTTCCAGCGTGTCGGCGGGTGTTGGCGCCGGGCGCAGGTTATCCACAACCGCGGCGCCGGCACCCCGCCTGAGCAACGCCCAGCGCCCGGCGTCGTCCATGCCCCCGACGAAGGCCCCGCGGCCGCGTCGGCTGCTGCGGCTCTGCCGCTTGCTGGCCGGGGTGATCAATGCGCGCAGACCGGCAAAGCTGTCGGCGTTTACCAGTCCGGCGCCTACCAATTCCTGCAAGGCAATTTCCAGTTCCGCGCGCAGCAAGTGCGCTTCATGAGTCAGCTCATCAAAAAACAGTGCGCCGTGCTGGCTGAGGGCGGCGTGAACCTTTTGCGTTTTCGGCGACAGTTCGTCAATCGGTGTCTGTTCGGCCAATTCGCTCCAGAGCCCGACCCGGTTGCGTGGCAATAACACAATCGGTGTGCTGCGCAGGGCGGCGCTGGCGTTTTTGTTGTGCGCGGTGAGACGAGTCCACACCAGTTTGCCGCTGCGGCACAGTTCATCGAGCCAGGTCGGCGAATAGTCCTTGATGCGCGCCGGGAGGAGGTCGCTGTCCCAGGCTGAAGCGGCGGCGGGGTAGCCTTCGAATTGCGCGGCGATTGCCGGCAATACCGCATTGCCCTGACCTTGGGTAGCGCTGGACAGATGCTGCCAGTCGAACAGAAACCGCATGAAGTCCTGCAACGCCACCGGTTCGATTTCCCGGCGCAGACGCTTGACCGTGTAGCGGTGAATCCTCGCGAGCAGATGCCGTTCGCACCATTCGTCTTCGGCGCCACCCGGGGTAAAACGGCCACGCAGTACGTAGCCTTCGCGCTCCAGTTGCGCCAAGGCCTGCGTGACTCGATCAGGCGGTAAACCGAGCGGTTCGGCAATCGCCTCCAGCGGCACCGGGCCAAAAGCGCTAAGCCGCGCACGAAGCACTTCCAGCAGGGCGGCATCCGCTTCCCAGGGTTCATCAAAGCCCGGCAACGCTTGCAGGACCGGCCAGCATTCGGCCTGTGGATAAATCGCCCGCAGGCAAGTGAGGCGTTCCCGCGCCAGCCACAGAGACTGATTGATTTGGCAGGCGCGGCCGCTGTCGGCCAGGGTTCTCAGCCAGTCGAGCCAATTCGGATTGGCCCGGGCCTCGGTGTCGGTGATGCACGCCAGGCTCATCAGCGCCTCGTGCATTTCATCGACGTTCCCGGGGGCTGGCCAGGCTTCATCGCCCACAGCGGCAATCGCCTCGACGTCAAGTGCGCCGAGGTCGTCGGTGGATTGCGGATCGCTCCAGCGGCGGTTGAGCACCGCTTGCGTGCGTCGTTCCTCCAGCGGTGCATCGTCGAGAAAGGTGTAGGGGCGGGCGCTGAGGATTTCTGCGGCCAGCGGCGAGGGTGCCGGCAAGTCGCGGCTGATCAGGCGAACGTCGCCGTGCTCCATGCGCCGCAGCAAGGCCAGCCAGCCTTCACTGTCCATGGCTTCGTGCAGGCAGTCGTCGAGGGTTTGTTCCACCAGCGGATGGTCGGGAATGTCCCGCTCGCCAGCGAGGTTTTCCACGCAGGCGATCTGGTCGGGAAACACGCTGGCGATCAAGTCTTCGCTTTTCATCCGCTGAATCTGTGGCGCGACTTTACGCCCGCCGCTGAAGCGCGGCAGGCCCAGGGCAACCCCGGCATTCCAGCGCCAGCGCACGCCGAACAGCGGCGCGTCGAGCACCGCTTGAATCAGGATGTGCTCGGCGCTGTTGCTGTGCAGGTAACGCCAGACGTCGTCCAGTTCAAAGCTGTGGCTGGTGGACAGCGACAATACGATGGCGTCTTCGCTGGCGGCGGCCTGCAATTCGAAGTTGAAGGTGCGACAGAAACGCTTGCGCAGGGCCAGGCCCCAGGCGCGGTTGATGCGACTGCCGAATGGGCTGTGGATGATCAGTTGCGTGCCGCCGGACTCGTCGAAAAAACGCTCCATCAACAGCGTATCCTGCGACGGCAGGGCGCCGAGGGTCTGGCGCGCCCGGGCCAGGTATTCCACCAGTTGTTCGGCGCTGGCCAGGTTCAGGCCGAGGGTGTTCGTCAGCCACTCGATCGCGGGTTGCAACTGGCCCGGCGTAGCGCCCAGCAACCCATCGAGGTGCGCCTGCAAACGGGCCACCGCCATCGATAATTCGGCGCTGCGTGCTGGCGCTTCGCCGAGCCAGAACGGAATGGTCGGCGGCTGGCCCTGGGCATCTTCGACCCGCACCTTGCCGGTTTCCACGCGCAGGATTCGATAAGACGTATTGCCCAACTGGAAGACATCCCCGGCGATGCTTTCCACTGCAAAGTCTTCGTTGACGCTGCCGATGTTCAGCCCTTGAGGTTCGAGCAACACGCTGTAGTCGGCATTGTCCGGAATGGTCCCGCCGCTGGTCACCGCCGTCAGTTTCGCCCCCCGGCGCCCTCGCAGGCTGCGGGTCACGGCGTCGCGGTGCAGGTAAGCGCTGCGGATGCCCTGGCGTCCGTTGTAGCCTTCGGCAAGCATCCGCAGCAGCGCCTGATAGTGTTTTTCGTCGAGATCGGCATAGGGCGAGGCGCGGCGCAGCAGGTCCAGCAACGCTTGTTCCTGCCATTCCTGGCAACTGACTTCGGCAATGATCTGCTGCGCCAGAACGTCCAGCGGTGCCACGGGGATCAGCAAGGTATCGAGCTCGCCCCGGCGAACGCAGTCGAGCAGCGCGGCGCACTCGATCAAGTCGTCGCGGGTGGTGGCGAACAAGCGGCCCTTGGGCGTGCCACCAACCTGGTGTCCGGAGCGGCCAACCCTTTGCAGAAAGCCGGAGATCGACCGCGGCGAGGCGATCTGGCACACCAGGTCGACATCGCCGATGTCGATACCCAGTTCCAGCGATGCCGTGGCGATCAATACTTGCAAGTCGCCGCGCTTGAGCCGCTGCTCGGCGTCGAGACGGAATTCCTTGGCCAGGCTGCCGTGGTGGGCGGCCACGGCCTCCTTGCCCAGGCGTTCGCTCAGGTGTCGGCTCAAGCGTTCGGCCAGGCGCCGGGTGTTGACGAAAATCAGCGTGGTGCGGTGATCCCGGGCGAGGGCGGCGAGGCGATCATAGACCAGTTCCCAGACATCATTGGCCATCACCGCCGACAACGGCACGGGCGGCACTTCGATATCCAGGTCCCGTGGGCGGGCGTGGCCGATGTCGATGATTTCACAAGGGCGGTCGCGGCCCACCAGAAAGCGCGAAACCGCGTCGATGGGTTTCTGCGTGGCTGACAGGCCGATGCGCACCAGCGGTTCGGCGCACAGCGCCTGCAAGCGTTCCAGGCTCAAGGCCAGGTGACTGCCGCGTTTGCTGGCGGCGATGGCGTGGATTTCGTCGACGATCACCGTGCGCGTGGTGCCGAGCATTTGCCGGCCGGAATCGGAGCCGAGCAACACATAGAGCGATTCCGGCGTGGTCACCAGGATATGCGGCGCGGTTTTGCGCATCGCCGAGCGGTCTTTTTGCGGAGTATCGCCGGTGCGTACGGCGGTGCTGATCGAAAGTTCCGGCAGGCCCATCAGGCGCAACTGTTCGGTGATGCCGGCGAGCGGGTTTTGCAGGTTGATGCGAATGTCGTTCGACAGCGCCTTGAGCGGTGAGACGTAGACCACCAGGGTTTGATCCGGCAGGCCTTCAGGATTGTCCAGGCCCCGGTGCACCAGATCGTCGATGACCGCGAGGAATGCGGTGAGGGTTTTGCCCGAGCCCGTGGGCGCCGCGATCAACGTCGAGCGGCGCTGGCGAATCAACGGCCACGCCCGGGCCTGAGCGGCGGTGACCGCAGCAAAGGTGTGACTGAACCAGGCGCTGACGGCGGGGTGGAAGCCGTTCAGTGCACTGTCTGCGGGGATGGGCAGGTTCATGTACGGATTTATGCGGGCGGGAAGGGGAAGATGCAAGTACCGCTCAAGACCTTTGCCGCCCTTTAGGGCCCCATCGCGGGCAAGCCCGCTCCCACAGGGATCTTCTGTGAACGCAAAATTTGTGAACAACAGATAACATTGTGGGAGCGGGCTTGCCCGCGATGGGGCCCGCAGCAGCACCGCCAATCCCGGACATCTACACTTTACGGATGACGGTTGCGCACTAAACCCGCAAAATGCAACGATTCCGGCAACCATCAATGGCATCGCCCGCGGGCGTTGTCCATTCAGCCATTGTTTTTACCAGACTGGGCCTGCTGACTTTATGCGAATGCGCCTTATGTTACTGGGCGGCGGAAATGCCCTTGGGCAGGCGCTGATTCGCCTCGGTGCAGAGGAAGACATCGGTTTCCTCGCCCCCCGCCCGCCGCAAGACGGCTGGGATGCCGCGAGCCTGACGCAACTGCTCGACGACACCCGTCCGGACGCGTTGATCAACCTCGCCTATTACTTCGACTGGTTCCAGGCGGAGGCGGTCAGCGAACAACGTCTGGCCGGGCAAGAGCGCGCAGTCGAACGCCTGGCCGAACTGTGCCAGCACCACAACATCGTGCTGCTGCAGCCTTCGAGCTATCGCGTGTTCGATGGCTCCCGCGCCACCGCCTACAGCGAAAAAGACGAACCGGTGCCGCTGGGCCTGCGTGGTCAGGCGTTGTGGCGAATCGAGCAGAGCGTTCGCGCTACCTGCCCGCAGCACGTGCTGCTGCGCTTCGGCTGGCTGCTCGATGACAGCCCTGACGGCAGCCTCGGCCGTTTCCTCGAGCGGGCCGAGCAGCCGGATGAATTGCTGCTGGCCGACGACCGTCGGGGTAATCCGACGCCGGTTGACGACGCCGCCCGGGTGATCATTTCGGTGCTCAAGCAACTCGACTGCGCAGCGCCGTTGTGGGGGACTTACCACTACGCCGGGCATGAGGCGACCACGCCGCTGGCGCTGGGGCAGGCGATCCTCACCGAAGCGCGGGCGTTGCATCCGCTGGCCCTCGAAGCACCGACCGCCCAGGCCCATGCCGCGCGGCCGGACGCCGCCGAAGAACCGCAACATGCGGTGCTGGCCTGCAAGAAAATTCTGCACACCTTCGGCATCAAGCCACGCGCCTGGCGTGCGGCACTTCCCGGACTACTGGACAGGTTCTATCGCCATGGCTGACGGCCCCGTTTTAATCACCGGCGGCGCCGGTTTCATTGGCTCGCACCTGACCGATGCCTTGCTCGCCAAGGGCTATTCGGTGCGCATCCTCGATGACTTGTCGACGGGCAAGCGCAGCAATCTGCCATTGGATAATCCGAAGGTCGAACTGATTGTCGGCGACGTCGCCGATGCCGCGCTGGTGGCACGGACCATGGCCGGTTGCAGCGCCGTGGCGCACCTGGCGGCAGTGGCATCGGTGCAGGCTTCGGTGGACGATCCGGTGAAGACCCACCAAAGCAATTTCATCGGTTCGCTGAATGTCTGCGAAGCCATGCGCCAGTCCGCGGTCAAACGGGTTGTGTTTGCCTCCAGTGCGGCGGTGTACGGCAACAACGGCGAAGGTGAGTCGATCGATGAAGACACAGCAAAATCACCGTTGACGCCCTACGCGTCAGACAAACTGGCGAGCGAGCACTACTTCGATTTCTACCGGCGCGAGCATGGTCTTGAACCGGTGATCTTTCGTTTCTTCAACATCTTCGGTCCGCGTCAGGATCCGTCCTCGCCGTACTCCGGTGTGATCAGCATTTTCAGCGAGCGCGCGCAGAAAGGCCTGCCGATCACCGTGTTTGGCGACGGCGAGCAGACCCGGGATTTTCTCTACGTCGAGGACCTGGTGAAGTTGCTGGTGCAAGCCATCGAAAAGCCTCAGGTTGAGCTCGGTGCGGTCAACGTTGGCTGGAATCAGGCGACCAGTCTCAAGCAATTGCTGACCGCACTTGAAAGCGTGGTCGGCGAGTTGCCTGCCGTGAGTTACGCCCCGGCACGTTCCGGTGACATCCGCCATTCACGGGCGAACAATCGGCAATTGCTGGAACGTTTCAAAGCCCCCGCGCAAACGCCGTTGAGCGTTGGCCTGGCGCGGCTGCTGGGGCAATAGAAAAAGGCGCCTGTCAAAGCGCCTTTTGCGTATCGTTCCCACGCTCTGCGTGGGAATGCCTCAATGGACGCTCTGCGTCTGCTCTTGGGACGCGGAGCATCCCTGGCCGCATTCCCAAGCGGAGCGTGGGAACGATCTTCACCACCACGTGAATCCTTAGAATTTATAACCCAGACCGACCATGTAGATGAACGGATCGACATCCACGTTCACCCGTGCCCGGGTGCCCGGTGCAACGGCGTTGTTCTCCACGGTCGCGCGGGTGTCGATGTCGATGTAGCGCACCTGGGCGTTGATCATCACGTTGTCGGTCAGCATGTAGTCGGCACCAACCTGCCAGGCCATGCCCCAGGAATTGCTCGCCTTGAAGTTGCTGAAACCGGCGGCACTGGCCTGGCTGCCAACGTGCTCGTCGTAGATCCAGGTGTAGTTGATGCCGGCGCCCACATACGGCTGGAAAGCGGACTTCCCGTCGAGTGGGTAATACACCACGCTCAGCGTCGGCGGCAGGTGTTTGAGCGTACCGAGTTTGCCGTTGGCGGCGCTCAGCGCGGTGTTCTTGAGTTTCACGTCATGCTCGAACGGTGTGGCCGCGAGCAGTTCGATACCCCAGTTGCTGGTCAGCATGTAGGCAACGTTGAGGCCCAATTGCGTGTCGCTGCTCATGGTCGCCTTGCCGCCCAGGTCGGCGCCGCTAAGCGGGCCTTGATCGACCTTCACGGTGGAGCTGTCGGCTTCCGGGTTGACGGTGATCGCGCCGGCGCGAAGGATGATGTCACCCGCCTGATGGGCGTGGGCGAGCGGGGCTGCGAGCGCGAGGGCGACCAGCGATGCGCCGAGCAAAGACTTGTTCATGGGGGCTCCAAAGGACGTTAAAAATGTTCGATGTCCAATGGTAAGTTGCCTAACGATTCGGTCTTTTGATGCAGCTCAATGAAACAGTGGAAGGTCTGGCTTTTGTGGAATGTCTGAGGACCTCTTCGCGGGCAAGCCTCGCTCCTACAGGTTCAGCGTTGCGCCCGAAGCGCCTGTAATGCAGTGCTCATGAACCACAGAACGCGGTCGCCGCACCCCGCGTGCTATAGGAGCGAGGCTTGCCCGCGAAGGCGTCTTCTGAATCAACAAAACAACTCCGGACTCATTCGGGCAATTCATACAGATAAATTTTCTGCGCTTCCATCTGATACCCGGCATCCGCCAATTCGCTGGTGGAGGGCTTGACCTGCATCGGCCCTTCGATCCAGTACGGCTGATACAGCTCATCGAGCTTCACCCCGACTTCGCTTTTGACATGCACGATCTGATTCGACGGCGGTGGCGGCACGTGAATGCAGGCGCCGAAATACGGCACCAGCAGAAAGTCCGTGGTGCGTCCGTCTTCACTCACTTCCAGCGGCACGATGTAGCCCGGCAGGCGAATGTTCTGCCCGTCGAGCGCTTTGACCACCGGCGCATTGGGCATGTCCTGCTTCGCTGCTGGCGCTGACTCGGCAGACAATGCATCGCTCATCTTCGACAGGTCGTGCAGCGGCGTCATGTTCGGCACTTCCGGTGCGGCATCCGGCGGGATCATTTCCGACCAGGTCAGCTCTTTCGGCTCGGCCGCCCATAGCGGCAGGGCGACCAGCATCAACAGCGCAAAGACAGCGCGGGGCATTTTCAAAGTCCTCATAAACGGATCGACAGGCCATCAGCCAGGGATTGGCGATAAGCACGCCAGGCCGGCACGCTGCCCATCAGCAGCGCGGCGATCAGGATGCCACCGAGCAGCGTCCATTCATATTCGCTGGGCCAGGCCAATGGCAAAAACAGCCCGTAATTGGCTTGCACGTAACCTTGGGCCGCGGCGATGCACACGTACAGCAGTGCCACTCCCGCCACTACGCCGGACAGCGCAAGGGCAAAAGCCTCAAGCACCAGCAAGGTCGCAACATGCCACGGCCGTGCGCCCACCGAACGCAGAATCGCCATCTCGCGGCGGCGTTCGTTGAGGCTGGTGAGAATCGCTGTGAGCATGCCGATCAACCCGGTCAGCACCACGAACAAGGACACCACGAACAAGGCTTTTTCGGCGGTGCTCATCAAGCTCCACAGCTCCTGCAGCGCCACCCCCGGGAGGATCGCCAGCATCGGTTCACCACGGAATTCGTTGATCTCGCGTTGCACGGCGAAGGTCGAAATCTTGCTGTTGAGGCCGAGCATGAACGCGGTGATCGCTTGCGGCTTCAGGTCCATGTTGCGTGCCTGATCGGCGCTGATTCGCCCGTTGCCCCGGGCCGGCACACCGTTGTGCCAGTCGATGTGAATCGCTTCCATACCGCCGAGGCTGATGTGCAGCGTTCGGTCCACCGGTGTGCCGGTGCGCTTGAGAATGCCGACCACAGTGAACGGTTTGTCATCGTGCTTGACCAGACTGATCGCCGCCACGCCGTGGGCCAGCACCAGTTTTTCGCCGAGCTTGTATTGCAGCGCATCGGCCACTTCGGCGCCGAGCACCACTTCAAACGGATCAGTGGCGAAGGCGCGGCCAGCGGCCAGTTCCAGGTGTTGTTGACGGCCGTACTGGTAATGCTCGAAGTAGGCCTCGGTGGTGCCCATTACCCGATAGCCGCGATGGGAATCGCCGAGGGACATCGGGATCGCCCATTTCACTTTCGGGTTGTTGGCGAAGTGTTCGAAGCTGTCCCAGCGGATGTTGTTGGTGGCGTTGCCGATGCGGAACACCGAGTACAGCAACAGATTCACCGAGCCGGAGCGCGCGCCGACGATCAGGTCGGTGCCGCTGATGGTGCTGGCGAAACTGGCCTTGGCCTCGGTCCGCACGCGCTCGACGGCCAGCAGCAGGCACACCGACAGGGCAATGGCGAACGCGGTCAAAATCGCGGTGAAGCGACGGTTAGCCAGGCTGGCCATGGCTAGACGGAACAAATACATCTCAGACCTCGGACGGGCTGGCGGCGCGATTGAGCTCGGCCAGCGACAGGTTGCGATCGAACAGCGGCGCCAGGCTCTGGTCATGGCTGACGAACAACAGGCTCGACCCGGCTTCGCGGCATTCGGCGAACAGCAGGCGAATGAAGTTTTCCCGGGCGTCGTAATCGAGCGCCGAAGTCGGTTCGTCGGCGATCACCAACTCCGGCTGACCGATCAACGCGCGTGCGGCGGCCACTCGTTGCTGTTGGCCGATGGACAGCGAATCGGCACGCCGACCGAGGATGTTTTCATCCTTTAAACCCAGGTGGGCGAGCAGGGTGGCGGCGGCTTTATCGACGCTGCCGTGACGCTGCCTGGCCCGTTCGGCGCGCAGTTTGGAGAAGTGGCAGGGCAGTTCGACGTTTTCTCGCACCGACAGAAACGGCAGCAGGTTGAACTGTTGGAAGATGTAGCCGGTGTGATCGACGCGAAAGTGATCGCGGGCACCGGCCGACAGTTCGGTGAGCTCCTGGCCGAGCAGGCGAATGCTGCCGCGATCAGGCTTCTGCACGCCGCCCAGCAAGCCGAGCAGGGTGGTCTTGCCGCTGCCGCTGGGGCCTTTGAGGAACAGGGTTTCACCAGGTGAAAGGCGAAACGCCGGGATGTCCAGCAGCGGCGGATGACCGGGCCAGCTGAAGCCCAGGTCGGACAGTTCGATGAGTGTTTGGGTCATGGCGCCGATTTCAAGAATGTTGATGATCCGTAGGAGCAAAGCTTGCTCGCGATGGCTACACCGCGGTTTAACAGGAGCTCCGCGCTATCGTTCATCGCGGGCAAGCCTTGCTCCTACAGGATCCGGATAGATTCAGAATTTCAGGGCCGCGGCCTGGGCCGTCACTTCAACCCCTTGCTGGCCGCTCGGGCCGATCAGTTGTACCTGAATTGTCCGGGTCGCCGGGAAAGTGTTGAAAATGTTCGCCAGATCCAGGGTCTTCAACGCCGCCGGTGTGGCGCAGGTGAATTGGTAGTGGGCGTGGATTTCGCTGTGGTCGTGATGATGCTCGTCCTTGGCGTCGCCATCGTGGTCATCATCGACGTCTGGTTTATCGCCAAACAGCGGGCTTTCCAGGGTCTGGTTTTGCACCACGCAGCCTGCAGCTTTCGCCAGGTTGAACAGCGTCAGTGGTTTCTCCAGCTGAGTACGAACCGCTGCGACTTTGGCTTTGTCGGCGTCGGTGGTCGCGGCATGTTCGAAGCCCACCAGGTTCATCGCCGGGCTTTCCAGCTCCAGCTCGAGGGTCTGGCCGTCCAGCGCCGCGTTGAGCCGGCCGACACCGTGCTCATGGGCACCCAGGCTGCCGTGTTCATGATCGTGATCATGGTCATGCTCGTCAGCCGCATGGGCGACAGCCAGGGGCAACAAGGCAAACGGCAAAGCGAGCAACAGACGACGCATGGCGAGTCTCCGGAAAGTAAAGTGAACAATCTGTTATGTAATCTTATAACGTAAGTGCGGAGAGTTTGACTGGCTGCTTGGCGTTGCACAAGTCCCATGGGAGCATGCAAGTCAGAAATGTGCAGGAGCAGACTTATGTTGCGAATTCGCGGAAGCATCGGCGACTGGCCGGTGGATTTGACGCTGGAAATGGATGACGCCGACTGGGCCAGGCTGGGCGCGCAGTTGCAGGTCGATAAAGTCGACGTCAGCGCGCCAGCGGCGAAACCGATGAGCCAGGATGATTCGCTGTGGCAGGTCGCCAGGGATTTGCTGCGCAAGGCCGGACAGTTGAGCGGGCCGGATCTGCTCGATCAACTTGAAGCTCTGACCGGCAGCGCCGCAGCGGGCAAGCGCTTGTTGGTGCGCCTGCGCCACAGCCCGGATGTGAAGGTGGAAAGCGGCGGCGATACGCCGATTTATCGCTGGCTGTAGGAGCCGGCTTGCTGGCGATGCGGACGCTGCGTTTCAGCAGGTGAACCGCGTCATCGTGCATTGCCAGCAAGCCGGCTCCTACGGGGCGTGATCAGTACAGTGCAGCAAACAACTTGCGACGGTAGGTGCTCACCAGCGGGTGGTCATTGCCCAGCAGCTCGAACACTTGCAGCAAGGTCTTGTGCGGCAGGCCTTCGTTGTAGCTGCGATTGCGGATGAACAACTTGAGCAGGGCATCCAGCGCGGCGTCGTATTGCTGGCGGGCCAATTGCTGAATCGCCAGTTGATAGACCGCTTCGTCGTCCTGGGGGTCTTTCGCCAGTCGCGCCTTCAGGTCAGCGGCATCTGGCAGATCCCGGGCCAGGCCGAGAAACTTGATCTGCGCCTTGGCACCGGCGAGGGCAGCCTTGTGTTCGTCGCTCTTGACCGCATCGAGCACAACTTGCGCCTCGCCCAGCTCACCGCGCTCAGTGAGGCAGCGTGCGTAGAGAATCAGGGCCTTGGCGTTGGTGTTGTCTTCGCCCAGGATGACTTTGAGCAGCGCTTCGGCATCGGCGAATCGGCTGTCGTCGAACAAGGCTTGGGCCTGTTCGAACGGATCGGCCGCTGCAGGTGGCGGCATCTGCACATGAGGTTCAAGCAAGGCGCGCACTGCGGATTCCGGTTGCGCACCGGCAAACCCGTCCACCGGTTGACCGTCCTTGAACAGCACCACGGTCGGCAGGCTGCGAATACCGAAGCGGGCGACGATGTCTTGTTCGATGTCGCAGTTGACCTTGGCCAGCAGCAATTCGCCCTGATAGCTCTCGGCGATGGTCTGCAGCATCGGCATCAGCACTTTGCACGGCGCACACCATTCGGCCCAGAAATCCACCAGCACCGGTTTGTGGAAAGAGTTCTCGATCACCGACTGGTCAAAATCGGCAGTCGTGGCGTCGAAGATGTACGGCGTTTGCTGACTCATGGGCAATCTCGTAAAAGCGTGAATGGGGCCACTATACGGCCTGGTGGGGGGCGGCCGGAAGTCGGAACATTGATCGTTCCCACGCTCTGCGTTGGAACGCCTCAAGGGACGCTCTGCGTCTGCTTTTGAGACGCGGAGCGTCTTGGGCTGCATTCCCACGCGGAGCGTGGGAACGTTCATGTCCGGGCGGCGTGATACAGGCTCACATGCCGAAACTCTTCCGGCTCGGCCAGATCCGGCAAGGTCATGGCTTCGAGCATTTCGATACGCCGGTACAGCGGATGGCGAAAATCCCGTACCCGCGAATCCGCCACCAGCGCCTCCCGGCCACGACTCAAGAACTCATCGAGCAATGGCAGGTTGGCCCGGTCGTACAGCACGTCCGCCACCAGAATCAGATCGAAGCGATCGGCCTCGGCAAAAAAATCCGTCGAGTAGTCGAGCTGTACGCCATTGAGTTCGGCATTCGCCCGACAGGCGGCAATCGCCAGCGGATCAAGGTCACAGGCCACTACTTCCAGTGCGCCGGCCTTCACCGCGGCAATGCCCGCCACACCGGACCCTGCGCCAAAATCCAGCACACGTTTGCCTTCGACCCAATGCCGGTTGTTGGCCAGATAACGGGCCACGGCCAACCCGCTGGCCCAGCAGAAACTCCAGTAAGGCGGCTCGTGCAGGATGCGTCGGGTTTCTTCAGGGCTGAAGGCACGGTCCATGTTGTCGCCGTCGATCAGCCACAACTTCAGATCGGTCTGCGGTAGCTCACAGGCGACCAAGCGCGCATCACCGAGCAGTTCACCCAACGCCTGTTGCAGGTCGAGCGGTGCACTCATGGGGCTTTGACGAATTGCAGCTGGCCCAGCGCCTGGGTCGTCGGCTGGGTAATCACTTGCGACGGCAGATGCAGGATCAACTGGCCGGACTGGCTGGCGCGGCCTCGCAGTTCGACACGGGCACCGGCGGGGAAGGATTCTGGATTGAAACGCAGGTGGAACGGCAAAATCTGGTTGTTGCCGATCAGGCTGGAACTGGCGAGCAATTGTTGCGGGCGGTCCTTGTCATCGATTACCAGCAAGGCCAGTTCGACTTCGGCACCGGTCGGCACGCCTTGCAGAGTGCCGCTCAATTCCCGTTGATGGGCGGGCAACGGGCCGAGTTTGGCGGCCTCTTTGGCTTTTTTCTGCGCTTGTTGCGGCGCAGGGCCGGGCGTTGGCGGCTGGGGCTGGGGTGCATCGCTGCTGCAGGCCACCAACAGGCTGAAAAGGCTGAGCAAAACGAGCGGACGTAACGACATTGGCAGCTCCGGAAAGATGAAATCCATGGATCAATTGATCATCCCGTCTGTATACCGCAAACCCTATGGCTTGTCTTGCCACCGGGATGCGCTACCATGGCCCTCCCTTTTTTTGTTGCCTGCCACCATGCACTGTCCCTTCTGCGGTGCCAACGACACCAAGGTCATCGACTCGCGTCTGGTCGCCGAGGGCGAACAGGTGCGCCGCCGGCGTGAATGCCTGGCCTGCGGCGAACGTTTCACGACGTTCGAGACCGCCGAACTGGTGTTGCCGCGCCTGATCAAAACCGACGGCAGTCGCCAGCCGTTCGACGAAGAAAAACTCCGTGCCGGCATGCAGCGGGCGCTGGAAAAGCGCCCGGTGAGTGTCGAACGCCTCGAATCGTCGCTGGTGCACATCAAACACAAACTGCGCGCCACCGGCGAACGCGAGGTCAAGTCCCTGGTGGTCGGTGAACTGGTGATGGCCGAGCTGCAAAAGCTCGACGAAGTCGCCTATATCCGTTTCGCTTCGGTGTATCGCCGCTTCCAGGACCTCAACGAGTTCCGCGAAGAGATCGATCGCCTGGCCCGTGAGCCGGTGAAAGAATGACCACGTCCGCCGAACAGGCCATCCTCGACGCGCATTACATGGCGCGCGCCCTCGAGCTGGCGCGCAAGGGGCACTACACGACGCATCCCAATCCACGGGTTGGCTGCGTGATCGTCCAGGCCGGGCAAATTGTCGGCGAAGGCTGGCATGAGCGCGCCGGTGAACCCCACGCCGAAGTCCATGCCTTGCGCGCCGCCGGTGAACTGGCCCGGGGCGCGACCGCTTACGTCACCCTCGAGCCTTGCAGCCACCACGGCCGCACACCGCCCTGCGCCGATGCGCTGGTGAATGCCGGTGTGGCGCGGGTCGTCGCGGCCATGCAGGACCCGAACCCGGAGGTTGCCGGCCGTGGCCTGCAACGTCTGGAGCAGGCGGGCATCGCCACCGAAAGCGGTGTGCTGGAAAGCGAAGCGCGCAAGCTCAATCAAGGTTTCCTGAAACGCATGGAACACGGCCTGCCGTTCGTGCGGGTCAAACTGGCCATGAGCCTTGACGGTCGCACGGCGATGGAAAACGGCGAGAGCCAATGGATCACCGGCCCGGCGGCGCGTTCGGCGGTGCAACGCCTGCGAGCCCAGGCCAGCGTGGTATTGACTGGCGCCGACACGGTGCTGGCGGACAATGCCCGTTTGACCGTACGCGCCGATGAGCTGGGCCTGGACGGGGAGCAAACCGCACTGGCCATGAGCCGGCCACCCTTGCGGGTGCTGGTCGACGGGCGTCTGCGGGTGCCGCTGGATGCGCCGTTCTTCAAGGCTGGCCCAGCGCTGGTGGCGACCTGCGTGGCGGTGGAAGAACAATATGCCAATGGCCCGGAATGCCTGATCGTGCCGGGCTACGATGGGCAGGTCGATCTTCGTCAGTTGCTGGTCGAGCTCGCCAGGCGTGACGTCAATGAAGTATTGGTCGAGGCCGGCCCACGGCTGGCGGGTGCCTTCGCCCAACTCGGTCTGGTGGACGAGTTCCAGATTTTCATCGCCGGCAAGTTCATGGGCTCTTCGGCGCGGCCGTTGCTGGATTGGCCGCTCGCGCACATGAAGGATGCGCCCGAGCTGAAAATCACCGAAATTCGCGCGGTTGGCGATGACTGGCGGGTCACTGCCATTCCTTCGCCAGCCGCCAGCGTATAATTCCCGGCCATCGCGTAGGCGCTGGCTTTGTTCTCGAGGAGAACCTCATGTTTACCGGCATCATCGAATCCATCGGCAGTATTCGTGCATTGACCCCAAAGGGCGGTGATGTGCGGGTTCACGTCGAAACCGGCAAGCTCGACCTGAGCGACGTCAAACTGGGCGACAGCATCGCGGTCAATGGCGTGTGCCTGACTGCCGTTGAATTGCCGGGCAATGGCTTTGCGGCGGATGTCAGCCGTGAAACCCTCGACTGCACCGCCATGAACGACCTGAAAAGCGGCAGCCCAGTCAATCTGGAAAAAGCCCTGACCCCGACCACGCGCCTCGGCGGGCATCTGGTCAGCGGTCACGTCGATGGCGTCGGCGAAGTGGTTGCCCGCACCGAGAACGCCCGCGCCGTGGAATTCCGTATCCGCGCGCCAAAAGACCTGGCCAAGTACATCGCGCATAAAGGCTCGATTACTGTCGACGGCACCAGCCTGACCGTGAACGCGGTCGATGGCGCGGAATTCCTGCTGACCATCATTCCGCACACCCTGAGTGAAACCATCATGGCGTCCTACCAGCCAGGTCGCCGGGTGAACCTGGAAGTGGACTTGCTGGCCCGTTATCTGGAACGTCTGCTGTTGGGCGACAAGGCTGCAGAACCAGCCTCCGGCAACATCACCGAAAGCTTTCTGGCCGCCAACGGCTACCTCAAATCCTGAAGCTCAAATTTCAAAAGAAGGGGGTGCCTTGTGGCGCTCAATAGCATCGAAGAGCTGGTTGAAGATATCCGCCAAGGCAAGATGGTCATCCTCATGGATGACGAAGACCGCGAGAACGAAGGCGACCTGATCATGGCCGCCGAGTGCTGCAAGCCCGAGCACATCAATTTCATGGCCAAGCACGCCCGTGGCCTGATTTGCATGCCGATGAGCCGCGAGCGCTGTGAATTGCTCAAGCTGCCATTGATGGCGCCGCGCAACGGTTCCGGTTTCGGCACCAAGTTCACTGTATCGATCGAAGCGGCCACCGGTGTCACCACCGGCATCTCCGCCGCCGACCGTGCGCGCACCGTGCAAGCGGCTGCGGCCCGTGATGCCAAGGCCGAAGACATCGTCAGCCCGGGCCATATTTTCCCGCTGATGGCCCAGGCCGGCGGTACGCTGGCTCGTGCCGGCCACACCGAAGCGGCGTGCGACCTGGCGCGCATGGCCGGTTTCGAGCCAAGCGGCGTGATCTGCGAAGTGATGAACGACGATGGCACCATGTCCCGTCGCGCCGAGCTGGAAGCGTTTGCCGCCGAACACGACATCAAGATCGGCACCATTGCCGACCTGATTCACTATCGGATGATCCACGAACGTACCGTTCAGCGGATTGCCGAGCAGCCGCTGGACAGCGAACTGGGCCAATTCAACCTGGTGACCTATCGTGATTCGGTGGAAGGCGACGTGCACATGGCGCTCACTCTGGGCAACGTTTGCGCAGAAGAGCCGACCCTGGTTCGGGTGCACAACATGGACCCGCTGCGCGACCTGTTGATGGTCAAGCAACCAGGGCGCTGGAGCCTGCGTGCCGCCATGGCTGCGGTTGCCGAGGCCGGCAGTGGCGTGGTGTTGTTGCTCGGTCACCCGCTCGATGGCGACGTGTTGCTGGCGCATATCCGCGAAACCGCCGACCACGCCACCCCGAAAAAACCGACCACCTACAGCATTGTCGGTGCCGGTTCGCAGATTCTGCGAGACCTGGGCGTGCGCAAAATGCGCTTGATGAGCGCACCGATGAAATTTAATGCGATATCCGGTTTCGATCTGGAAGTTGTAGAATACGTGCCCTCCGAATAAGACGCCGGTTTTTGGCCTCGTTGTTCGCTCAAGGCATATTTGATTTATTGTGGCGAGGGAGCTTGCTCCCGCCTGGGTGCGCAGCACCCACAATAGGGGCCGCTTCGCAGCCCAGCGGGAGCAAGCTCCCTCGCCACATAGATGTGCAAGTGAACACCGATGTGCGATTTCCGGCGCTGTATTCGCGGTTCAAATATCACTGAGGGATGCGTACGAGACGCGTCCCGGCTCTTTAAGAGATCTAACGAATGACCCTGAAGACCATCGAAGGTACCTTCATCGCCCCTAAAGGCCGCTACGCTTTGGTAGTGGGCCGTTTCAACAGCTTCGTCGTTGAAAGCCTGGTCAGCGGTGCAGTTGATGCCCTGGTTCGCCACGGCGTGAGCGAAAGCGACATCACCATCATCCGCGCGCCTGGCGCCTTCGAAATCCCGCTGGTTGCGCAGAAAGTCGCTCAGAAAGGCGAGTTCGCAGCAATCATCGCCCTGGGCGCGGTCATTCGTGGCGGTACTCCGCACTTCGAATACGTGGCTGGCGAGTGCACCAAGGGCCTGGCCCAGGTGTCCATGGAATTCGGCGTACCGGTCGCTTTCGGCGTCCTGACCGTTGATTCCATCGAGCAAGCCATCGAACGTTCCGGCACCAAGGCCGGCAACAAAGGTGCTGAAGCTGCCCTGTCCGCTCTGGAAATGGTCAGCCTGCTGGCGCAGTTGGAGGCCAAGTGATTAGCGACGAAAGCGATCGTTTCAACCCGCGCGATCCAAAGCCTGCGGATGCCGGCAAGCCATCGAAAAGCGTCAAGCGCCGCGAAGCCCGTCAGCTCGCGACCCAGGCGCTGTACCAATGGCACATGGCCAAGCAGTCGCTGAACGAGATCGAAGCGCAGTTCCGGGTCGATAACGATTTCACCGATGTCGATGGCGCCTATTTCCGCGAAATCCTGCACGGGGTTCCGCAGTTCAAGACCGAAATCGACACTGCACTCACGCCGTGCCTCGACCTGACCATCGAAGAACTGGACCCGGTTGAGCTGGCGGTTTTGCGTCTGTCCACCTGGGAACTGCTCAAGCGCGTCGACGTGCCGTACCGCGTTGTGATCAACGAAGGTATCGAACTGGCCAAGGTTTTCGGTTCCACCGACGGCCACAAGTTCGTCAATGGTGTGCTCGACAAGCTGGCTCCGCGTCTGCGTGAAGCTGAAGTGAAGGCGTTCAAGCGCTGATCCGCGCTTGAACCTCTTGACTGCGCCATGGGCGAGTTTGAGCTGATCCGCAATTACTTTGCCGCCGCGCCTTGTGCGCAGGGCGGCGAAGGCGTTGCCCTCGGGATCGGCGATGATTGCGCCTTGCTGGCTGTTCCTCCCGGGGAACAGTTGGCCATTTCTACCGATACGCTGGTGGCCGGCGTTCATTTCGCCGCCCCCTGCGATCCTTTTCTGCTCGGCCAGCGCTCGCTGGCCGTGGCCGTCAGCGACCTCGCCGCCATGGGCGCCACTCCGGTCGCCTTTACCCTTGCCCTGACCTTGCCGACGGTAACCACCGATTGGTTGCAAGCCTATGCCCGTGGTTTGAACCAGATGGCGCAAAGTTGCGGCGTGGCGTTGGTCGGTGGCGATACGACTCGGGGGCCGTTGAGCCTGACCATGACCGTGTTTGGCCGCGTGCCGTCCGGCAAGGCGTTGACCCGCAGCGGCGCACAAGCGGGCGATCTGTTGTGTGTCGGCGGTGAGTTGGGCAATGCCGCCGGCGCGTTGCCGCTGGTGCTCGGTCAGCGCACGGCAGATGCCGCCATCGCCGAGCCGTTGCTGGCGCACTACTGGTCACCGCGACCACAACTCGGGCTGGGCCAGGCTTTGCGCGGCAAGGCTACTTCGGCGCTGGACATTTCCGATGGCCTGCTCGCGGATTGCGGGCATATCGCTCTCGCGTCGAAGGTCGGCCTGCAAGTCGAGCGTGACCGTTTGCCACTGTCGCAGGCGCTGGTGGCCTTCCTGGGCCAGCCCGATGCGCAAAGCGCAGCCCTGAGCGGTGGCGATGACTACGTACTGGCGTTCACTTTACCGTCCGTCGAGTTGCCGGCGTTGCTGGCCAACGGTTGGCCGATTCATGTGATCGGCCGCGTGGTGAGCGGGCAGGGCGTGACGCTGCTGGATGCCGACGGACAGGACATCACCCCGCAAACCCGGGGTTACCAACATTTTCGGGAGTCACCGTGACAGATCACCCCAAGCAGGTCCCGGCGGAATTCGTGCCGCCGTCGGTCTGGCGTAATCCGTGGCATTTTTTGGCGTTCGGCTTCGGCTCGGGCACCTTGCCAAAGGCTCCGGGGACTTGGGGGTCGTTAGTTGCGCTACCCTTTGTTCCGCTGTGGCAGATGCTGCCCGATTGGGGCTACTGGTTGATGCTCGGCATCACCATGCTGTTCGGGTTCTGGCTGTGCGGCAAAGTGGCCGATGATTTGCGCGTACACGACCATGAAGGCATCGTCTGGGACGAAATGGTCGGAATGTGGATTACCTTGTGGCTGGTGCCCGAAGGATGGCAGTGGCTGTTGGCAGGGTTCTTGATGTTCCGCCTCTTCGATATTCTCAAACCTTGGCCGATTCACTGGATCGATCGGCACGTCCACGGCGGTGTCGGGATCATGCTCGATGACGTATTGGCCGGGGTGTTTGCCTGGCTGGCGATGCAAGGATTGGTGTGGATTTTCGCCTGAGGGGTTAAGTGGGAGAACCAGGATGGCTCGGCGCAATTAATCAACCCTCTTGAGGCGCTGCCGAAACCTGTAATCTTTTGATTTTTGCTTTACAAGATCAAGAGATCGCAGCCTGCGGCGACTCCTGCAGAAACAGATCGGGCCGGATATCAAACTTTTTGATAGTTATCGCCGATAATTCAGCCTAAGCGTCGCCCGGAACGTGCTGTTACAATGCCGACCTGCGAATCTTCAGACTCTTTAGATCAGGAGCACACCGGTGCCTGTCGTTTTTGTCGCCGCTTCCAAGCTGCCAACGCCTTTTGCGCAATTCACCATGCACGGTTTTCTCGACGAAGCCACCGGCCGCGAGCACGTCGTGCTGAGCCTGGGTGAGATCGCCGACGGTGCCCCGGTACTCGGCCGGCTGCATTCCGAATGCCTGACTGGCGATGCCTTGTTCAGCCAGCGCTGCGATTGCGGTTCGCAACTGGAGGCCGCGCTGCAAGCCATTGCCCGTGAAGGCCGTGGCGTGCTGTTGTACTTGCGGCAGGAAGGTCGTGGCATCGGCCTGCTGAACAAGATCCGCGCCTACGAATTGCAAGATGGCGGTGCCGACACCGTTGAAGCCAACGAGCGCCTGGGCTTTGCCGCGGACCAGCGGGATTACGCCATGTGCCTGCCGATGCTCGAGCACCTGGGCGTCAAGTCCCTGCGTCTGATGACCAACAACCCACGCAAGGTCAAAGCCTTGACCGACATGGGCATCGTGGTTGCCGAGCGCGTGCCGCTGCACACCGGCCATAATCCGCACAACAAACTCTATCTGGCCACCAAAGCCAGCAAGCTCGACCACATGATGGGTAATGAGCATCAGGGCGAGGTAGACCGGGCGTGACCCGCGGTCAGGTGCGGCGGCGACTGTCCGTCAACTGGTGGCAATACCTGGCGCTGGCCTTGTTGCCGCTGTTCGTGATCAACGGTGTGTTCGGCCAGACCGAAGCGATTCTGCCAGTGCTGGCGATGCCATTGTTCATCGCTGGCGTCGCCTCGATGTTCGTCAGCCTGAAGTTTTTCGGTCGATACAAACACGCGCTGATCGCCACCCAGAAAGCCCTCGACACCCCAGAAGAACCCGCTGCGTGGATCAGCCTGGCAGCCAAGCGCCGTGCGGCATTGCTCGTCGCTGGCCTGCCGGCCTGGATTGGTGCGTTGGCGGTGTTCGTCGGCCTCGAGGCAGTACCGCTGATGTTGCTGGCACTGTCGACCGCGGTGCTGTTCTATCTCTACCGTATTCCGCGTCAACTCGGTTGATGCGCGCGGTCTGGCTGACGGTTCTGCTGTTGGCCTTCAGTGGTTCGACAAGCGCGGTCGAGCGAGTCGTCAGCCTCGCGCCTTCTCTTTCCGAAATCGTTGTTGAACTGGGTTCGGCCGACCTGTTGGTGGGTGTGCTGGATGCCGGTGAGCGTCCCGCCGAACTCAAGCATCTGCCTTCCGTTGGCCGCTACGGTCAGTTGGACATCGAGCGCTTGCTCAGCCTGCAGCCCGACTTGCTGTTGCTTTGGCCCGGCAGCGTCAGCCCGGCCCAGCGTGATCAGCTCCAGCGCCTGAACATCCCGACTTTCGTCGCCGAGCCACACACACTCGATCAACTGACCCAGCAGATCGAGGCGATCGCCTCGCAACTCGGCCGCCGCGAACGCGGGGCTGCACTGACTGCCGATCTACGCCAGCGGCTGACGCAATTGCGTCAACGCTATCGACGGGATCAACCAGTGCGGGTGTTCTATCAGGTCTGGGATCGGCCGCTTTACACCGTCGGTGGCGGGCAGATCATCAGCGATGCGCTGGAGGTTTGCGGCGCCCGTAACGCATTTGCCGACCTGACGTTGCCGGCGCCGCAAGTCAGTGTGGAGGCAGTGTTGCAGCGTAATCCCGAGCTGATTCTGGCGAGCGATCAGGCGCAGCTTGATGCGTGGAAGGCGTGGCCGCAGGTCACGGCCGTGGCGCAAGGTCAGTTGCGATTGGTCACGGACAAAGGCCTGGAACGGCCCAGTGGGCAGATGATCGAGGCAACCGCCAAGTTGTGCCAGTTGATTGCGCCGGATCGCTAAAAAGCTTTGAATGATCGTTCCCACGCAGAGCGTGGGAACGATCGTGGGTCAGAGTTCCGGGGTCCAGGTCACACCGAACATCCACGCCCGACCTTCCTCGCGATACCCATACTGATTGCCTTCATGGCTGTACAGCACTCGGCTGTAACCCTTGTCCAGCAGGTTATCGACCTTCAGCTCGAGATTGATCTGGCGATTGAGCGCCCAGCTACTGCGTAAGCCCAGCAACGCATAACCGCCCAATGGCTGCTGATTGTTCAAGTCGTCATAGCTGTTGCTGACCGCCTGCCAACTGGCACCGAGGCCCAATCGATCAAACTGCCGGTCGAGGTCCAGGCTCACAGTGCGGCGTGCGCGGCGGGCCAGGGTGTGGCCGGTTTCGCGGTCCCGTGGGTCGATGATCGCCACGCCGAGGTTGCTCTGCCAACCGAACAGGTCTTGCTTCAACGCCGCTTCAAAGCCGTTGATCCGTGCCGAAGCAACGTTTTCCGGGCGTGAGTTGCTGCCAAAGATGATCGCGTCTTCAAGGTCAGTACGGTACAGCGATGCTTCCAGTCGACTGGTCTCGGTCAACTGACTGCGCCATTGCAACTCGTAGCTTTTCGAGGTTTCCGGTTTCAGGTCGGGGTTGCTGAAGTCTGGGTAATACAAGTCATTGAAGGTTGGTGCGCGGAAACCTTCGCTGTAGGTCAGCAGCACATCGTTGTCAGGGTTCAGCGGCAGGGTCAGGGTGCCGCTCCAGCTGTTCTGGCCGCCGAATTGCTGGTTCTGGTCACGGCGCAAACCCAGCTCGGTGGAGAAGTGGTCGGCCTGAAAGCGATGCTGGATAAATGCTGCGCGGTTCCAGCGACTGTCTTCCTCGAATGCGGTGCTGCTGTTGAGCCGGTCTTCATGCCAGTCACCGCCAAGAATCAGGCTGTTGCGCTCGTTGAGTGTCAGGTCGTTCTGCCAGTTCACCGAGTCGCGGTAGGTGTTAAACACGCTGCGTTCATCACTGAGTTTGTCGAAGGTTTTCTCGCGGTTTTCGCTGTGACCGAATTCGATGCGGGTTTTCCACAGATCGTTGACCCGCGCGTCGACGTAGCTGCTGACGCTGCTCACGTCGAACTCGTTGTAGGGCTGCTCCTGGACTGACTCGAAGGTATTCAGGTCGAAGCGACCGAACGGGTTGTCGTATTCAGTTTTGCCACGGTTATCCAGCACATTGGCGCCGATTTCAATGTCATCGGTCAGGGCATGGCTGAGGCTCAGGCTGAACGATTTATTGCGGTATGCATCGTGATCGCCATCGCTGGGATACGACTCGTGAGTGCGATTTATTCCGGCGGTTTCATTGAGGCTGGCACCCAGATTGAAGCGTGTCTGCTCATCGCCGCCAGACAAGCCGAGGCTGCGTTCCCAGGTCTGGTTGCTGCCGAAACCGACATGCATTTGTGGACGCAATCCCGGTTCGCTGCCACGCCGGGTGAAAATCTGGATCACCCCGCCAATCGCATCGCTGCCATAAATCGCCGAACGGGAGCCGCGCAACACTTCTACGCGCTCGACCTGTTCAATGTTGATGTGTTGCAGATTGCTGTCGCCCGAGGATGAATTGCCGATGCGTTGACCGTCCACCAGCACCAGGCTTTGCGCCGACTGTGTGCCGCGAATGTAAATCCCCGGCAGACTGCCGCGACCACCGGTTTGCGCTACCTGCACCCCCGGCACCCGGCGCAGCAGTTCGGTGACGCTGTCTGGTTGCAGGCGGTCGATGTCTTCGCGGGTGAACACGGTGTTGGCGGCGCTGCTGTCGTTGCGCGCTTCGACCTGACGGTTGGCGCTGATCAGCACGTCGGGCAGCTTCAGGGCTTGATCGCGTTCGAAGGTGTCGGCCAGCAGTGGGCCGGCCGGCAGGAGGGTCAGCGACAGGGCGAGAGGGGAGAGTTTCATGGCAGTCCGTTAATACGTTGGAGCGAACCAAATCTTAAGATCGCAAAAAACCAATGTAGGAGCGAGCCTGCTCGCGATGACGGTATGTCAGTCAGAGAATCGGTTGACTGTCAGTCCGCTATCGCGAGCAGGCTCGCTCCTACAGGGTTTTGCGTAAGTCTTATATTGAGGTGTTCAGCAGTTGCAGGCGCGTGCGGATCGAAGCTTCGATTCCGGCCTCATCCAGCCCGCACTCAGCCAGCATTTGCGCAGGCTTGGCGTGTTCGACGTAGATGTCTGGCAAGCCCAGGTGCAGCATCGACTTGAGGATGTTCTCGCGGGCGAGGAACTCGCTGACTGCGCCACCGGCGCCGCCCATGATCGCGTTCTCTTCGATGGTCACCAACAGCTCATGGCTGGCCGCGATCTGGCGAACGAGTTCTTCGTCCAGCGGTTTGACGAAACGCATGTCGACCACGGTTGCATCCAGCTTCTCTGCGACTTTCAGCGCCTCGGCCAGTTGCACGCCGAACACCAGCAGGGCGACTTTGCTGCCCTGGCGGCGAACCACGCCTTTGCCGATCTCGATGGGCTCGAGGTCTTTTTCGATAGTCGCATTCGGGCCATTGCCGCGCGGGTAACGCACCGCCGCCGGGCCTTCGTAAAGGTGACCGGTGGTGAGCATTTTGCGCAGTTCGTTCTCATCGCTCGGGGTCATCACCAGCATGCCGGGGATGCAGCGCAGGAAAGACAGATCGAAGCTGCCAGCGTGGGTCGGGCCGTCTTCGCCAACCAGCCCGGCGCGATCGATGGCGAACAGCACGTCGAGGTTCTGCACCGCCACGTCATGTATCAACTGGTCGTAACCGCGTTGCAGGAAGGTCGAATAGATCGCCACGACCGGTTTGGCGCCTTCACAGGCCATGCCGGCTGCGAGGGTCACCGCGTGTTGCTCGGCAATCGCCACGTCGAAGTAGCGCAGCGGAAAACGCTCGCTGAAGGCCACCAGGTCGGAGCCTTCCTTCATCGCCGGCGTGATGCCGACCAGGCGAGGGTCAGCAGCGGCCATGTCGCACAGCCATTCGCCGAACACACCGGAATACTTCGGCCCGCTGGCTTTTTTCGGCGCAGCGGCCGGGGCGTCCAGCGGCTCGAGCTTGGTGATGGCGTGGTAACCGATCGGGTCGACTTCCGCCGGAGCGAAGCCTTTGCCTTTTTTGGTGACGACGTGCAGGAATTGCGGACCTTTCAGATCGCGCATGTTGCGCAGGGTGGCGATCAGGGTCGGCAAGTCGTGGCCATCGATCGGACCGATGTAGTTCCAGCCCAGCTCTTCGAACAGCGTGCCGGGGACCAGCATGCCTTTGGCGTACTCTTCGGTACGACGGGCGATTTCCCAGGCGCCGGGCAGCCGCGACAGCACTTTTTTGCTGCCTTCGCGCATGCTCGCGTAAGTGCGGCTGGAAAGAATCTTCGCCAGGTAGTTCGACAAACCCCCGACATTGCGCGAGATCGACATGTCGTTGTCGTTGAGGATCACCAGCATATTGGCGTCCACTTCCGGCGCATGGTTCAGCGCTTCGAACGCCATGCCGGCCGTCAGTGCGCCGTCACCGATCACGGCGATGGCCTTGCGATCACTGTTTTGCAGGCGGGCGGCAATCGCCATGCCCAGCGCGGCACTGATCGAGGTGCTGGAGTGGCCGACGCCAAAGGTGTCGTACTCGCTCTCGGAGCGGCGCGGGAAAGCGGCAACGCCGTCCTTCTGGCGCAGGGTGCCCATGCGCTCGCGGCGACCGGTGAGGATCTTGTGCGGATAAGCCTGATGACCCACGTCCCACACCAACCGGTCGTCCGGGGTGTCGAAAACGTAATGCAACGCGATGGTCAGCTCGATCACGCCCAGGCCGGCACCAAAATGCCCACCGGTCTGGCCGACCGTGTAGAGCAATTCCAGGCGCAACTCATCGGCCAGGGTTTCCAGCTCGGCTTCGCCTAACCGGCGCAGGCCGTCCGGCGTGTTCGCGCGGTCGAGCAGGGGCGTGGTCGGGCGCTTGCGGGGAATCTCATGAAACGTCGTGGGCATCAGGCGAATCGTTATAGGTATAAAAGATGCGGCAGTTTACCTGATGCATCGGCCCCTGCCCACGCGTTGGTATTTTTTGGCGCAAACGCCGTCAGCTGCGGCGCTCGACGATATACCGGGCCAGGTCACGCAATGGCTCGGCCCCCGCGTCAAACGGTCGCAGCGCATGCAGGGCCTGATCGCGCAGTTCCAGGGCGTAGGCCTTGGCCGCGTCGAGGCCGAGCAGGGCCGGGTAGGTCGGCTTGTCGCGGGCAATGTCCGCACCCTGGCGTTTGCCGAGGGTTTCGGTATCGCTTTCGACGTCGAGAATGTCGTCCTGAACCTGAAACGCCAGGCCGATAGCCCTTGCATAAGTCTGCAGGGATTTCAGTTCGTCCTTCTCGGCACGGCCACTGGCCAGGGCGCCGAGTTTGACGCTGACTTCGATCAAGGCACCGGTCTTGTGCCGATGCATGTATTCGAGGGCTTTTTGATCGAGCTTCAGGCCGACCGAGCCCAGGTCGATGGCTTGACCGCCGACCATGCCGGCCGGGCCTGCAGCCTGGGCCAGTGCGGTGACCATTTGCAGGCGGATGTCGGCTTCTGCATGGCTCAGGCGCGGGTCGAGCAGGGCGCTGAACGCCAGGCTCTGCAAACCGTCACCGGCGAGAATCGCGCAGGCTTCATCGAATTTCTTGTGGGTGGTGGGCTGGCCGCGACGCAGGTCATCATCGTCCATGGCCGGCAAATCGTCATGCACCAGCGAATAGGCGTGGATCAATTCCACTGCGCAGGCCGCGCCGTTGGCTTGCTCGGCCTTTCCGCCAAGCGCTTCGCAGGCGGCATAGGCCAACAATGGACGCACGCGCTTGCCGCCGTTCATCACGCTGTAGCGCATTGCTTCGTAGAGCCGCGCGAGCTCAGGGCTCGGGGCGATGAACAGGGTTTCGAGAGCCGCATTGACCCGGGCCTGGCTGGTCGCCGAATACGCTGCAATCATTCTGGCTGGTCCGCGTCGAAGGGTTCCTCGGCCAGCTCGCCATCACGCTCGAGCAGCACCTGAACCTTCTGCTCAGCCTGCGCCAGCGCCGCCTGGCAATCACGGGTCAGACCGATGCCTTGCTCGAAAGCGGTCAACGAATCTTCCAGCGACAATTCGCCATTCTCCAGACGTTCCACCAGCGTTTGCAGGTCGGCGAGGGATTGTTCGAAATCCAGTGCAGCTTTTTTGCGGGCCATGGCGGCGATTTCCGGTTGACGTTAAACCGGCGCGACACTAGCAGATAGGGGGGGTATGGGCAAATTCACAGATGATACAAACCCCTGTAGACGCAGCCTGCGGCAGCGCTTAGAGGGGGGAGTGATCAGGATAGTGAATTTGGTAGCGAGTACTGCGACCGCCGCCGGGCAGTCGTTCCAGGCAACCCTTTTCCAGCAGTTCAGCCAAATGACGGGTTGCGGTGGCTTTGGAAACCTTCGCTACGGCTTGATACTGAGCCGCGCTGATTCCGCCCTCGAAACCACGTTCGCCGCCATCGAGTAAACGATTCAGTACTTTGGTCTGCTCGCTGGAGAGTTCTGATTCCCGATGCGCCTGCCAGAAACGCGCCTTGCCCAGCACCGACTCGATTCGCACCATCGCCTGCTGCAAGCTGCGCAGCAAGGTTTGCAGAAACCACTCGAGCCAATGGGTGATGTCCAACGTGGCCTTCTGGCTGGTTTCCAATACGCGGTAATAGCCGGAGCGGTCCTCGAGAATGCTCGCCGACATGGCGTAGAAACGAATGGCCTGAGCCTCGCCTTGCGCCAGGGCAAGGTCGGTGAGGGTTCGCGTCAGGCGACCATTGCCGTCGTCGAAAGGGTGCAGCGTGACAAACCAGAAGTGCGCGATACCGGCGCGCAACAGTGGATCGAGCCCGACCTCATGGCGGCTGCTTTCAAACCACTCGAGGAAAGTCTCGAGTTGCCGTTCCAGGCCCCTGCGGGGCGGCGCTTCGAAGTGGACGATGGGCTTGTCGAGTCGCCCGGACACCACTTGCATCGGGTCATCGCCGCGCAATGCGCCGACGCGGATACTTTGAGCGGTGAATGAGCTGTCCTGATCGGGGAACAGCCACTCATGCCAATCAAGCAGCCGTTCAAGGGTCAGCGGTTCGGCAAAATGCTGCGTGGCATCGAGCATCAACTGCGCCAGACCTTCGCTGCGTTGGCTGATGGGGTCGCCCTCGTGCATCTGTAGACCGAGACGCCGCGCCAGAGAAGATCGTACCGAGCCGACATTCAACTGCTCACCTTCAATCGCTGAAGAGGTAACGATGTTTTGCAGCAATGCATCGAGCTCACTCTGTGCACTGAGCGAGTTGCCTACGGAGCTGATCATTCCGGTCAATCGACCTTGCGCCTGAACGCACTCGCGCAGCAACGATGCCAAACGCTCGGCATGCCAGGTGAAACTTGGCCAATCGGGCTGTTGCCAGATCCAGTGGGGAACCATGCATTCAACTTCCATAAAGAGTGAGCCGATTAGAAATGCTATTCGGCTCATATAGTGAGCCGAATATGATCTTTATTCGGCTCACCGTCCACCCACCCGCATGATGCTGCTGCAATTTCAGATGTATCCGATTGTTAGAAAGCGACCGAGCGATTAACCTTCGCGCCATCGACGACCGGTTATTCACGGGTCTTTCAGACGAAACGCAGTACCCCTATCTGTAACGCGCCGAGGATCTGGCGCAAGGTTTCGTCATGCATGGCAGGAGGCATCACATGCGTTCATTTCTTTCGCTGCTGATCGGGTTGGCTTGCGCTTCGGCGCTGGCCGCGCCGAGTGCCGAGCTTTCGGAGCCGGTGGGTGGCTGGCGTTTCAACGGTTTGCTCGACCGTAGTGAAAACCCGCAGGTCGCCTATCCCACACCGCCCATCGACCGGGGTGTGCAGCGTAATCGCACGATGATCCAGGGCCAGCTCAAGGCGATCGGTGCGCAACGCGGGCCGCACACGCTGGCGGTCAACGGCAATCCCTTGAACCTGTACACCGACGACCAGGGCCGTTTTGCCCGGCCGTATGCGTTCGGTGCCGGCTCCAACAGCGTCGAAGTGCGCAGTGCCGAGGGCCAGTCGCTCAAGCGCGTTCAATTCTATGAAGCCAATAACCTGCGCACGCCCGCACGGATTCGTGTGGTGCTGGGTTGGGATGATCCGAAGGCCGAACTCGATCTGCACATCATCACGCCTGACGGCCAGCATGCGTTCTGGGCGCACTCGGCGCTGACCAACGGCGGCGGCCTCGACCCCGATGGTGTCGACGGTCCCGGCCCGGAAATGTTCACCATGACCGCACCGCTGCATGGCACCTATCTGGTTTACGTCAACTACTGGGGCAACTTCGGCAGCGGCGGCTATAACTTCGATGAGGCCGGCAACCAGAACGAGGTGATCACTTCGCAGATCAACCTGGTGCTCAACGAAAACACCGTCGACGAAAAACGCGAGACCTTCATCGTGCCCCTGCGGGCCATCGGTGACCTGCTGCTGGTCAAGACTTTCAACTATTAAACATCCCGCACCACGGATGACATCGGGTTTTGTGAAATGAGCGATAACACTGTTTCTCCGGCTGCCGATACACCGAGCGCCAAACCGTCCCGTCGTTGGCCGGTCATTGTGCTCGGGCTGTGCCTGGTCGCCGCTGTGGCTGCCGGCATGGGCTGGCTGCTGAAAAAAAGCACAGCCCCGGCACCGCAACTGGCGGCGGAAAAACTTGGCATGAGCCGCCCCGATGGCTTGCTCGAAACCCACTCCTTGAGCCAATTGCCCAAGGATTTGCTGGCCGTGCCGTTCCTCAAGGAAACCCTGACTGAAGACTTCGTCTTCTATTACCAAACCCACGCCGATCGTCTTGGCCTGATCGGCAGCCTGCGGCGGATCATTTATGAACACGATTTGAAACTGCAGGACTCCTTGATCGAGCAACTGTTCGACCAGCCGGCAGATGTCGCGCTGTGGCGCGGGGCGGATGGGCGGCTGAGGGATTTCCTGCTGGTGATGGATCGCGGCGGCCTGGCCAAGGTGCTGGAACCGCTGGCGAAAGTGGCGCTGGATGATTCGCAACTGAGCAAAATCGCAGAGGTGAAAGTCGGCGCCGATAACGTCGAGCTGTATCAGCTCACCTACAACGCCAGCAAGGCGCTGGTGTTCGCTTCCCATGGCGACAAACTCGTGGTGCTGTCGAATCCGACCAAGCTTTATGACCCGCAAAGTGGCATGGCACAGGAAGCCGGCAGCGTTTCGACCCAGTCCATCGCCGCTTTGCTCAATGGCGAAAAACTGTTTCCCGAAGCTTTCGGTCTGCCACCCCGTGCGCCCGAGGTAAAGCAACGGCTGTCGGTCAACGCCAGCGTGTTGGCCATGGGTTATCAGCGCTTCATCCCGAATTTCGCCGGTCTGCGTTTCGACATGGACGATAAAGGCTGGCACAGCTTCCTCGCCATGGATGAGCTGGAGAATCAGCCAGACTTTGATTTCAAACCGGTCTGGAAAGCCATGCCGATGGGCGCGAGCGCGTGCGTCGCCCTGCCGCTGGCGGCCGAACAACAAAAACCGTTGCTGGTAAAACTCGGTGCCGAAGAGCGCGCGGCTCAAGCACTGACCGAACACATGGCCGGTGCGGCAGGGCTTTGCTGGTATGCCGATTCGCGACTGTACACACCGCTGCTGGTGGCCGGGCTCAAGGATCAAGACAGCGCCAGCATGGATGGCGATCTGGGCAAGTTGTTCGGTTCGATGGTCGGCGCCCATGAAAGCAAGGTCGATGAGCATGTGTTCCCGGTGGTGGAGAAACAGCAAGGCCAGAGCCATCAATGGCAGCGTCAGGTCAGCTCCAGTTTCGGTCCCTACGCGGCCAAGGATGCAGAACATCCGGACGCCATCAGCGGTAAGGCGTTCATGCGTGTAAGCCTTGCGCGACATGGTTCAACGCTGCTGTTTTCCCTCGACGACAAATTGGTGGACAAGGCCCTCGGCACCCTCGACAAGCGCTTCCCACCGATGGCCGACGTGTTGCCCAAAGACCTGCTGATGCCGATCTACTTCGGCCCTGACTCCATGGCGCAGCTGATCCAGCAGGAAACCCTCGACAGCCTGCCGCAGGACATGGAACCGGTGTTCTACAACGCCGCGCAAACCTACCTGATCCCCAAACTGCGCACGCTCGGCGGCTACGGCAAATATGCCCTGACCTTGCCCGAAGGCAGCGAGCCGGACGGTCACTGGCAATGGTTGCCGCTGGAGTGGAAAGCGCTGTGAATGGGTGGATCCGCAGTCTCGGCTTGCTTGCCTTGCTGTTGAGCGCGAGTGCCCGGGCGCTCGATGCACCGGCGCTGGATGCGCAGCAATCCCAGGTGTTCCGTGCATGGTTCGTGCGCATCGCCCAGGAACAACTGAGCCAAGGCCCGAGCCCGCGCTGGTATCAACAGGACTGCGCCGGGTTGGTGCGCTTTGCCGCCAACGAAGCGCTGAAAGTCCACGACGACAAATGGCTGCGCAGCAATGGTCTGTCCAATCGCTACCTGCCGCCGGAGCTGCAGCTGAGCGACGCCCAGCGCAGCCTCGCCCAGCAATGGCAACAGGGCGGCGGCAAGGTCGGGCCGTACGTCAACGCGATCAAGTTGATCCAGTTCAACAGTCATCTGGTCGGCCGCGATGTGTCCCAGGCGCGCCCCGGCGACCTGATGTTCTTCGATCAGGGCGACGACCAGCACCTGATGATCTGGATGGGGCGCTTCATCGCCTATCACACCGGCACCACCACTCCCACCGATAACGGCATGCGTTCGGCAAGCCTGCAACAACTCATGACATGGAAGGACACCCGATGGATACCCGATGCAGCCAACCCCAACTTCATCGGCGTCTATCGACTGAATTTTCTCTCCCAATGACCGGTGCCCGCATGCTGCGTTTTCTGTCTCTGTTGTTGGTCATGGTGTTGCCGTTCTCGGCAGTCAACGCCCAAGACACCGTCGAGCCCAGCGGCTACACGCCGGTATCCGGTGAAAGCTTTTTCCTGTTGGCCGACAGCAGTTTTGCCAGTGATGAACAGGCGATGGTGCGCCTCGAAGCGCCGGGCCGCGACTACCGCCGCTTCCGCATGGAGCCCTATGGCGGTGCCGACATTCGCGTGTATCGCATCGACAAGCCGCTGGACTTTCTCAAGCGCCAGAAGAACCTGCACCGCGTGGTCAGCGACGGCCAGTTCAAGGGCGAAGGGCTGTCCAACACGCTCGCCTATCTGTGGGATAACTGGTACCGCAAGTCGCGGCGGGTGATGCAGCGGGCGTTCTCCTACGAGTCGCGCAAACAAGTCACCGAGGAAGTGCCGGAACTGAAAATGGGCGCTGCCATGGCCGCGCCGACACCCTACGACGCGCAACCGCAATTTGCCTTGATTCCGGGCCTGCCGGTGGTCAGCCAGTTCCGTTATCCGCTGTGGCAGGCCAAGCCGATCCAGCCACCGGAAGGGGTGAATCTGGCCGGCTCTTCCAGTGAGTTCGTCAGCGTCGCACCGGGCAACGTCTACATCCCGTTGGGCAACTTGAAGCCGGGTCTGTACCTGGTGGAGGCGCTGATCGGCAAGTACCGCGCGACCACCATGGTCTTCGTCTCCAACACCGTGGCGGTGAGCAAGATTGCCGGTGATGAATTACTGGTGTGGGCTGCGCGCAAACACCAAGGCAGTTCGGTGCCCAAGGTCAATGTGCTGTGGACTGACGGTTTGGGCGTGATGAGCAGCGGTGCTACCGATGTCGATGGTTTGCTGCGTTTGAAACACGTCAGCCCCGAGCGTTCGTTCGTGATTGGCGAGGACGAAGAGGGCGGGGTTTTTGTCTCGGAAAACTTCTATTACGACAGCGAAATCTACGACACCAAACTCTATGCCTTCACTGACCGGCCGCTGTATCGGCCGGGGGATTGGGTGTCGCTGAAAATCGTCGGCCGTGAATTCAAGAACGCCCGGGATTCGGTGCAGCCAAGCGCTGCCGACGTCAACGTAACGGTGCTGGATGCGACCGGTACGGCCCTGCAAACCCTGGACTTGAAACTCGATTCGAAGGCCGGCACCCAGGGCCGTTTCCAGCTGCCGGACAACGCCGTGGCCGGTGGATACGAGTTGCGCTTCAGCTACAAGGATCAGGCTTACAGCAGTGCCTTCCGCGTGGCTGAATACATCAAGCCGCACTTCGAAATTTCCCTCAATCTGGCCAAGCAGGATTACCGCACCGGCGAGCCGGTCAAGGGCAGTCTGGTGTTGCTCTACCCCGACGGCAAACCGGTGGCCAATGCCAAGTTGACCCTGAGCCTGCGTGCCCAGCAACTGTCGATGGTCGACAACGAACTGCAATACCTCGGGCAATTCCCGGTGGAACTGACCAGCGCCGAATTGACCACTGACGCCCAGGGCAACGCGACCCTGGACCTGCCGGCCGCCGACAAACCGAGCCGCTACATGCTCACCGTGTTCGCCAGTGATGGCGCGGCGTATCGGGTCAAGACCACCAAGGAAATCCTCATCGACCGAGGCGCCGCGAATTTCCGCTTGAGCGCACCGCAGCGCTTCAGTGCGGTGGGCGACAAGGTTGCGTTCAGCTACGTCATCGAAAGCGAGCAGAAGGCAGCGGTTACCCCGAGCAGCTATGGCTGGGTTCGTCTGGAAGACCAGAGCAGCGGCGAAGGTAAGCTCGCGGCCACCGACAAAGGTTTCACCCTGGCCTTCGATCGTCCCGGCACCTACAACCTGACGCTCAGGGACGACCACGGCCGAACCCTCGGCGCCACCGGTCATTCAGTCACCGGCGACGGAGTCAAGGCTGTGCCGGGAACCGTCGAAATCGTCCTCGACAAACCCGAGTACAAGGCCGGCGATGAAGCACTGGCGTTGATCACTTTCCCCGAGCCGATCAACGATGCGCTGCTGTCGCTGGAGCGCGACAAGGTCGAAGCCACCGCGCTGCTGTCCAAGGGCGGCGACTGGCTAAAGATGGAGAAACTCAGCGACACCCAGTACCGCGCGCGCATCCCGGTGAAGGACGGTTTCGCCCCGAACCTGACGTTCTCGGTGCTTTACACCAAGGGCGGGCAGTACAGCTTCCAGAACGCAGGCATCAAAGTGATTACGCCGCAGATCGACGTGGCGATCACCACCGACAAAGACACCTACCAGCCGGGTGAAACGGTATCGGTGGACCTGACGACGCAGTTCGCCGGCAAGCCAATCCCCGCGCATCTGACGGTCAGTGTGGTCGACGAAATGGTCTATGCCCTGCAACCGGAAGTGGCACCGAGCATCGACCAGTTCTTTTATCACCCACGCCGCAACAATGTGCGCACCAGTGCCAGCTTGTCGTTCATCAGCTATGACGTCGCGCTGCCGGGCAGCCCCGGTGCGCCGGGTAAAGCCAATCGCAGTGAACGCGGGGTGAAAGTGCTGGAACGGCCGCGGCGCGAAGACGTCGACACCGCCGCGTGGCAACCGGAACTGCTCACCGATGCCAACGGCAAAACCCGCTTCACCTTCAAGATGCCGGACTCGTTGACCCGCTGGCGCATCACCGCCCGGGCCATCGCCGACGACGGTGCGGTGGGGCAGAAGAAGCAATTCGTGCGCTCGGAAAAACCGCTGTACCTGAAGTGGAGCGGACCCGGCAAATTCCGCACTGGGGACAAACCCGATCTCGGTGTGTTTGCTTTCAGTCAGTCGCAAGATCCGGTCAAGGCTGAGCTGGTGACACATTACGCGGGCGCCGAGCAGCGCATCGCCGTCACGCTCAACAGCGGCATCAACTACATCCCGTTACCGACGTTTGCCTTGGGCACGGGCGAGTGGGCCGCGGAACTGGTGCAGGACGGCAAAACCGTCGATGCCTTGGCTGTGCACTTGAGCGCGACCGGCGAAGGTTGGCAAGTGACACAAAGCCAAAGCCTGGATGTCGCCAGTGGTGATACACCGCTGGCGTTGCCGGCAGATGCAACGGACATTCGCCTGCGTCTGGACGACAGTCCGCAAGCGCTGTTCCGCTCGGCGCTCGATGATCTGCTGAGTTATCCCTACGGCGGCGTCGAGCAGACCGCCAGTCGCTTGCTGCCGCTGAGCATCGCGTATCCGACGCTGTCGTCGAATCCGCAGATCCGCGATCGCTTGCGCCTGATCATGCAGAACAGCCGTTTGCGCCTGGTGCAAATGGCCGGGCCTTCGGCGAGTTTCACCTGGTGGGGCATGGACGGTGAGCCGGATGCGTTCCTGACTGCCTACGCCTATTTCGCCGACTGGCACGCCAGCCAGGTGCTGCAATTGAGCCTGCCACCGGAGCATTGGCAGCGGGTGCTGGAGGTGTATGCCAAGCAGGCGAACAACACGCCGCTGTTGCAGCGGGCGTTGATTGTTGCGTTCGCCAAACAGATGCAGTTGCCGATCAACACCTTGCTCAGCGGTTTGGTGGACGATCTGGCGAAAGCGGGCGAGGGCAATGCCGCGAACTTGATGGAGGGCGGTGAAGACAGCCTGGTCATGAGCGATCCGGATTCGGCCTTGGGGCTGGCGGCGGCGCGGGTGTTGACCGCGTCGCTGGCCAGGCAATCGAAGGTCGCGCTGCCGGAGGCCTTCAATCGGCATTTGGCCGATGCGCAGCAACGCTTGGCTGTGAGCTCGCAGCCGTTTGCCGAAGCGCTGAATCTGTCTCTGCAGCCGTTCGATCAGCTCCGTGCGCAGGCGCTGCTGCAACGGCTGTTGCCGCAGCAATCGACCCTCGAACGGGCACTGGCGCTGAGCTGGCTGCAGCGCAGTATCGAGCAGGCTTCGCCGACCATCGCACTGGCGCCGGGAGAGGGCTGGAAGAAACAACACAGTGTCACCGGGGAAATGTACTGGACGTGGCAGGGCGCGACGCCGGTGCCGAGTGTGTTGTCGCTGTCCGGTGTTCAGGAACGTCCGCTGCGTGCGGCATTGAGCTTCCAGACCCGGCAACCGGCCGTCGAGCCGATGGCCGTGTCCATCACTCGTCGCCTGTCGCGATTGGTGCCGGGTGACGCTGCATTCACTTTCAAGCTCGAAGCGGTGGGCAGCAAGCCGCTGTCCAGCGACAGCCTGTATCTGGACGAAATCATCATCACCAGCAAAGCCGCCAGGCCGCTGCGATACGGGATGATCGAAGTGCCGCTGCCGCCGGGCGCGGATGTAGAGCGCACCACGTGGGGCATCAAGTTGATGGGTAAGGCCGGCACCGAACCGACGGCGCTGGAGAAGGCGCGCTTCGAGCCGGGTCAGATGGCTTACGCGATTCCAGTGGATGCCTTGAATGGCGAGCTGCGGCTGCGCCATCTGGTGCGCTTCTCGCAAAAAGGCCAATTCCATCTACCGCCGGTGCGTTTCACGCAAGTCTATGCACCGCAGCATCAGGCCCATGAACAGAAACCGGCGCTTGGTCAGATCACGGTCAACTGACATGACCCGACGTTTGCTCTGGTGGCTGCTGTGTTTGATCCCTGCGCTGGCGACAGCGCAGGAAGCCCCGCTGCGACTGGGATTCGAAGGCGAACTGTTGTCGTTGAGCGGGAACCGGGTGATCGCCCGTGAGCCGTTGCCCGACTCATTGCAGGCGCCTTTGGGTAGTTTGTGGAAGTTGTTTGTCTACGGCTGGCTGGTCGATACCGGTGCCCGAGAACCTGCGTATGAATGTCGCGGGCAGTCCAAAGAAGAGGTTTATTGCTGTACTGCGGGTGGCAGGATCGAACGCGATCAGGCGTTGGTGAAGTCCTGCGGGTTGTACTTCGAGCCTGCGCGATTGGGCATTTCCGCCGCGGATTGGCGCCAGTATTGGCAAGCGCGCAAAGCGCCGCAGTGGCTGCTTGATTTGCCTGCGATGCAACCGTCCACACGTGTTTCGGTAGTGGAGTTGCTGCAAATGCTGGCCGTGCTGCCCGCACAGGATCAGGCGCGGCGGGTGTTGCTTGACGTGGTGTTGAACGCCGCCGACGGCAACGTCGTGGGCGAACTCGGTGGCCGCTTGCGGGTGAAAACCTGGAGTTGGTTGGATGAACATGATCCTTCGTCGCGTCAGGGCGGGTTCGCCGGTTGGACGACGAAGGGCACGCCGATCTGGGCGGGTGGACGGGGGACCAGTCAGAGGGTTCTGCGCAATTACGCTCAAGCCTTGGCTTCGGTGTTGCCGGTTGATTGGCCGGTGGATCCTGGGCGATGTGTCGAGGTGGAGCTGTTTTCACGCTATCCGATCGGGCGCGTTCTGGCGGGAGATCGTGTTGTTGCTTCCGGGCCGATGCAAGGCGACTTTCGCGTCGAATTCAGCAACGGCAACCAGCTCGATATCCACAGCAACGGTGAACTGTTTTTGTTGAAGGACAAGATCGTCGCGCGTCTGGACCGCGAGGAATACGTCGCCCGCGTGCTACAGCGTGAAGCCGCTGCCGAACCTGTCGAGGCCGCCAAGGCCCTGGCGGTCGCCATCCGTACCTACCTGCTGCAAAACGCCACGCGTAACGGTGAATGCCTGAGCATCGACGACAGCAGCCAACGGCAACGAGTCGCCCCACGTCCGGCCACCACCGCGGCGCGCAACATCGCCGCATGGACCAACGACCTCGTGCTTGCCGGCACCGGCGTCACCTACCACGCCGACCAACCCGGCCCGGACAAACTCTCCTGGCAACAAGCCGTGGAACAAGCCAACGCCGGCCAGCGCTACGACGCCATCCTGCTGCACGCCTATCCGCGTGCCAGCCTCAGTCGCTGGGACAACCCCGTTGCCTCCTGCGAAACCTTGCCCGCGGCGCAGGACTGGCTGCAGAAACAACGGCGTGGTTGGCGTATGCGGTTGGAAAGCGAGGCCGGTTACAGCGAAGTCAGCACCTTTGCAGTCTGCCGCCTGGGATTCGGCCGACCCTATGTCGACCGCGAACGCCAGCGCATCTACGTGCGCGGCGCACTGTCCTTGCAGGATCGCCTCGACCTGACCCACGAATACCTGCACCTGGCCTTTGAAGCTCACCCCAACGGCCAGGATGAAACCTACATCGAAGGGCTCGCCCGCCACCTTTTGCTGGAATAGACCATGACACTTCGTTATCCACAGGTCTTGCTGTTGCTTTGTTCGCTGACGGCACTGCCGTTGGCAATGGCGCAAGGCATCAAACTCGACACGCCAAACGGTGGCTGGCGAACCGGTGCGCCTGAAGGTGAAGGCGAGAGTTTCCGCCAGACCGTCAATTACCCGGCCTCTTCGGTCAACACCCCGGCAGGGCAGGCCAACACCGCACGCATCAGCGGTCAGATCAGCGCAACGCCCAAATCCGCTGAGCCCGGTCGCCTGGTCGTGAATGGCGTGAGCATGCCCCTGAAGATCGACCCCGCCGGTCGCTTCGATCGCCCGTTCTCCTTTCCCAACGGCAGCAACAGCGTCGAAGTCCGCAGCCCCGACGGCCAACAACGCCAGCGCACGCAATTCCTCAACGCCAGCGGCGGCTCCACCCCGGCCAAACTCCGCGTCCTGCTGGCCTGGGACAGCGACGGCACCGACCTGGACCTGCACCTCATCACCCCCGACGGCGCCCACATCTGGTACGGCGACCGTGCCGTCGCCAACGGCGCCGCCCTCGACGTCGACGTCACCACCGGCTACGGCCCGGAAATCTTCGCCATGCCTGCACCGATCAAGGGGCAGTATCTGGTCTATGTGAACTACTTTGGTGGTGGTTATCGCAGTGATGAAGAAGGACAGGAAGACGCGGTACAACCGCTGACCACGGCGCAGGTTACGGTGATTACGGAGGAGGGGACGCCTAGCGAGAAGATGGAGACTTTTCTGGTGCCGATGAGGGCGGTGGGGGAGTTGACGTTGGTTAAGGGGTTTAGTTATCCGTGAGGGATGACGGCGCTGCTTGTGCTGAATTGTTCAGTTGGCTGTTTTTCAGGCATTAAAAAGCCGGCTTGTGGCCGGCTTCTCGGGGACTGGCTTGGATCATTTTTGGTAAACCGCGCCAGCCTTCAAAACGTACACCCGGATCTTGCGTCCGGCTGCGGGACTCGGCGAGAAAGTCATCTGCCTTGTCGGTGCGATCTGAGCCGCGGGGCGGGTCGATGCGCAAATGTGGGGCGCAGCATACGCAGGTTTGATGGAAATTCCCAGTAGAAGGTGCCGACCAGAGCCTCGCGATGCGACCGACATCCGCGATTGCTGATGTTTTACAGGAACGGCACCTCCGGCCTGCGTTTGTTCAGCGTCGACCACCAGAACACCCAACCCAACACCCTGAAGTTCTGTTCTTCGATCTGTTCGCGCCTGAGGATCTCGTCTGGGTACTCGCCGCTGTTGTGGCTGCGCATCCGCAGGGCGTTGCCGGGGATTCGGTGCAGGTATTTGATGCGCAGCATGCCGTCGTGCTCGACAGCGTAGATCTGGCCGTCGACGATTTGTGTCAGGCCCCGGTCGATGGCGATCGTCGAACCTTCTTCGATTTTCTCGGCCATGCTGTTGCCGACCATACGGGCGCAGATGGCGTCGCAGTGGTTGATTTCCAGGGAGTCGAGGTGGCTGCGGGGAAGGCGTATGGACTCTTCTCGGTCCTCGACGACGTGAGTTTTGTTGGGGTCAGTGGTCGTCGGGACTTCCTTGTAGAACGGCAAGTCGACATCGGTGGGTTCGACCACGGTATAGACGCCGCGGATGGCCTGGGCGTCGAAGACGTTGCCCGACTCGTCGGCCACGCGCAGATGCCGGGCATCTTTCTGGCCTTCACCGGTTTTCAGCCATTCCCTGTTCACGGAGAGCCGCGTGGCGACTTCTTCCAGGCAGTGGGCGGGCACACCTCGGGTGTACCAGTTGTGGACATTTTGTGGTGCCGTGTTCAAAAACTCGGCAAAACCGGATGTCGTGATGTTGGCAAGTCGAAGGAGCGCTCGAAAGCGTGGGCCGCTAGTGTTCTTTTTCATAAACACGAGTCTACGGAGGCGGAATAAGGCTTTGAATAAACGAGCCGTTCAAAATCGAGGGAAATTTAAGACTTGATGTAAGACGTAAACGGCGAAAATTAAACAAGAAAAAACCAAAACAGACCCTATTAAACAAGGCGTTTAAGTGATGCTTTTCAAGCGCCCACAAAAAACCCCGGATCACCGGGGTTTTTCTTGAAGCGGGTCGCCAGAAGCGTACCGCGGCGGCTTAGCCTTTGTAGGCAGCTACCGACTTGGTGATCGCTTCGCGGGCGGCGTCTGCGCCGGCCCAGCCTTCGATCTTCACCCATTTGCCTTTTTCGAGATCTTTGTAGTTCGCGAAGAAGTGCTCGATCTGCTGGATCAGCAGGGCAGGCAGGTCGGTGTATTCCTTCACGTCGACGTACAGTTGCGACAGCTTGTCGTGTGGAACGGCGATGACTTTGGCATCGCCGCCGCCGTCGTCGGTCATGTTCAGGATGCCGACCGGACGGGCGCGGATCACCGAACCTGGTGCAACCGGATAAGGGGTCACGACCAGCACGTCGAGGGGATCACCGTCGTCGGCCAGAGTGTTCGGGATGTAACCGTAGTTGGCCGGGTAGAACATTGGGGTGGCCATGAAACGGTCAACGAACAGGCAATCGCTGTCTTTGTCGATTTCGTATTTGATCGGCGCGTGGTTGGCCGGAATCTCGATCGCGACGTAGATGTCGTTCGGCAGGTCTTTGCCAGCCGGAATCTTGCTGTAGCTCATTGGGCGTTGCCCCCGTTAGTTGACCAAAAACACTTGGCCGGATTGACCAAAAAGTGGCGGCGATTATAGGCATATTCCTACGCCGACGCCATGGACCAGAAGTCGTGTAGACCTTAGTCGTGTGGCTGATAGACCGGATCATGCGCCTGAAGTTGCTTCAATCTTCCGAGCGGATCCTGGCGGTAGAACAGCTGCAACTGCTCATACACCTGTGGATAAGCCTCATGCAGCAAATCCGGGGCGCTGAAGAAGTATTCACTGGTGACGGCGAAGAACTCGGCAGGGTTCTCGGCGGCGTATGGGTCGATGGCAGTCTCGGCGTCAGGGTTGTGTTCCAGCTGCCGGTCGAGGTCATCGTAGGCGTCCTGCATGACTTTGGCCCAGGCGCTGACGCGCATGTCGGCGTGCAGCGGTGGCAGGCCATTGGCGTCGCCGTTGAGCATGTCGAGTTTGTGCGCCAGTTCGTGGATGACCAGGTTGTAGCCTTCCCAGCCACCACTGGCCATCACACCGGGCCAGGCGAGGATGATCGGCCCTTGCTGCCAGGCTTCACCGCTGTGCTCGCCGTCCCATTCGTGTTCGATGCCACTGGCGTCGCGGTGGCGCTGGGGGCTGAGGAAGTCGTCGGGGTAGAGGATGATTTCGTGAAAGCCCTGGTACCAGTTCAGATCACCCAGGTTCATCAGCGGCAGTTGCGCCTGGGCGGCGAGCAACAGGCGTTGCTCCTGATGCAATTCGACGCCGGGCAGGGCAGTCAGGTGTTTGTCTTCGAGGAACAGCACGCAGGCTTCACGCAGCCATTGGTCCTGGGCCGCGGTGATGCCGTCGAGAAAGCTCAGGTGATGGCGCACCCGTTGCCACATATCGTCGGCAATCGGGTGCCTGGCCAGAATGCGCCGGCGACGCCAGGCGCTCAGGGACCACATTGAGGATCAGCGCGTGTGAGCTTTGGACGCTGCGTTGCCGAAGCGACTGCGCACCACGCCGATGATCATCGGAACCAGCGATAGCAGGATGATGCCGACCACCAGCAACGACAGGTTCGACTTGATGAACGGTACGTTGCCGAAGAAGTAACCGAGGGTGACCAGACCGCCGACCCAAAGGATGGTGCCCAGCACGCTGAAGGCGAAGAAGCGCGGGTACGGCATCCGCGCAACGCCCGCGACGAACGGTGCAAAGGTGCGGATGATGGGCAGGAAGCGCGCCAGGGTCACGGTTTTACCGCCGTGCTTTTCATAGAAATCGTGGGTTTGTTGCAGATAATCGCGGCGGAAGATCTTCGAGTTCGGATTGCTGAACAAGCGTTCGCCCGCCGTTCGTCCGATCACATAGTTGGTGCTATCGCCCAATATCGCCGCCAGCATCAGCAGGCCACCCAGCAGCACCGGGTCCATGCCGCCACCTGCGGCAACTGCGCCGGCGATGAACAGCAGCGAATCACCCGGCAGGAACGGCATGACCACCAGGCCGGTTTCACAAAAAATCACCAGAAACAGAATGGCGTAGATCCATGGCCCGTAATTGGTTACCAGCAAATCGAGGTAGACATCGAGATGCAGGACTAGGTCGAGCGGGTTGAAATCCATGGAAAGCACCTGTGATAACGGTCCAGGTCAGCGGGCCTTGTGCGGATGACTTCGCGAAAGCCTACGAACGGACGTAGTTTTTCTTACAAGCCGGAAAGATCGGCATTATACGAGTTGAGTGGTGAAAAGCGCGTCGAGATTGTAGCGGGGCATGTCGGTTGAACGTGCGCAAGTCTGGTGACAATTAATAACTCACACAAACACACCCTGAACCCTTGAGTTTGAGGGGGCGGGAAAATTCCATCGGATGGATTGACGGCCTCAGGGGGTCGATCCTCTGCATGGCAGAGATCGACCCCGCTGCAGCGACCTTACAGCTCGTCGCTGATCGGCAATACGTAGTTCTTGAACTCGGTATCTTCCTTGAATCCGATGGATTCGTAGGTTTTCTGCGCCACTGCGTTGTTGCTGCTGGTAGACACCCGCATGCGCACGGCATTGGTTTCCTTGGCCATTTTTTTCGCGGTACGAATCAGATTGTCGGCGACCAGTTGGCGACGTGCGTCTTCGGCGACGTAGATGTCGTTGAGGATCCACACGCGTTTAAGCGAAAGCGAAGAGAAGCTTGGGTACAACTGACAAAAGCCCAACAGTTTGTTGTTGTCATCATCGGAAAGGGCCAGGTAGATCACCGACTCTTTGCGACGAAGGCGTTTTTCGAGAAACGCCCGGGACGAGTCCGGATACGGCAGGGAGCCATAAAACTCGCGATATTTGACGAACAACGGGGTCAGCAGGTCCAGGTGTTCGAGGGTCGCTTGAATAATCCGCATGGTAGGTCTCGTCTTCAAGTGGCTGTCTTGCGTGCTTGAACGGCAACGGGAAATCCTGGCAGCCGCGAGTCGATCCTGCCTGAAACTGGAACGAAAGTGCAACGCGCAAGCGCTTCAGGCATCCGGCGGGCCTAGTAGGAAATTTCCCTTCATGTCTGCGCCGGCGTCTGACTCCAGGGTCTGGACTTGCGCTTCGTCCTTCAGATTGACCCCGGATAACTGCCGCCGACAGGCCTCGCGCATCAAATACAGCAAACGGTGTGCCGCCATGCCGTAGCTCAAGCCTTCCAGGCGCACATTGGAGATGCAGTTGCGATAGGCGTCTGTCAGGCCGACTTTGGGGTTATAGGTGAAATACAACCCCAGACTGTCTGGCGAGCTCAGGCCTGGGCGCTCGCCGATCAGGATCACGGTCATTTTCGCCCCCAGCAATTCGCCGACTTCATCGGCGACAGCAACGCGGCCCTGTTCCACCAGCACGATCGGGGCGACGGACCAGTTTTCGGCGCGAACCTGTTCCTCCAGTCGCGCCAGAAACGGCAGCGTATGGCGATGAACGGCCAACGCTGACAAACCATCGGCGACCACGATCACCAAGTCGACTCCGCCCGGATTGGCCGAAGCGTGATCACGTAGAACCTGAGCCGACGCATCGCTCAGTTTTCGCCCAAGATCGGGGCGTTGCAAATAGCTGTTGCGGTCAACGGCCGCGCTATGCAGCAAAAGACTTGCATGCCCGCGCTCGCTCAGTTGTGAGCGCAATGCCCCGTGGTCAAACGGCAAGTGCACCGCATCACGGGCCTGAGCGTGGGCATATTGAAAGTCCAGCTGCGCGCGAGTGGGCATGCTGGTGCCCGTACGGCCAAGGGCAATGCGCGCCGGTGTCAGGCGTCGCAGCTCCAGCCATGGGTTGTGCGGGTCGTAAGGCGGCTTTTCCATATCAACACTCATCCCAGTTGCGCCAAGGCCTGGCGGAAGGCCGGTGGCAAGCTGTTGCCGAACAGAACCCGGCCATCCGCCTGGGTGAAGATGCCCATTTTCGCCAGCCACTGTTCGAACTCGGGTGCTGGCTTGAGCCCCAGGGTCTGCCGGGCATAGAGCGCATCGTGGAACGACGTGGTCTGGTAATTGAGCATGATGTCGTCGGAGCCGGGGATGCCCATGATGAAGTTGATCCCGGCCACGCCCAGCAAGGTCAGCAGGGTGTCCATGTCATCCTGGTCGGCCTCGGCGTGGTTGGTGTAACAGATGTCGCAACCCATCGGCACGCCCAGCAGCTTGCCGCAGAAGTGATCTTCGAGACCGGCGCGAATAATCTGTTTGCCGTTATAGAGGTATTCCGGACCGATAAATCCTACGACGGTGTTCACCAAAAACGGTTTGAAGTGTCGCGCGACAGCGTAGGCCCGGGTTTCGCAGGTTTGTTGATCGACGCCATGGTGGGCGTTGGCCGACAGGGCGCTGCCCTGGCCGGTTTCGAAATACATCAGGTTTTGCCCGAGTGTGCCGCGGTTGAGGCTCAATCCGGCGTCATAACCTTCCTTGAGTACATTCAGATTGATACCGAAGCTCGCATTCGCAGCTTCGGTGCCGGCGATCGACTGGAACACCAGGTCCAGCGGCACGCCACGATTGACCGCTTCGATAGACGTGGTGACATGGGTCAGCACGCAGGCCTGGGTCGGAATCTCGTAGCGCTGGATGATCGCGTCGAGCATTTCCAGCATGGCGCAGATTGAGGCGATGCTGTCGGTGGCCGGGTTGATGCCGATCATGGCATCGCCGTTACCGTGCAGCAGACCGTCGAGAATGCTCGCGGCAATACCGGCCGGTTCGTCGGTCGGGTGGTTGGGTTGCAGGCGTGTGGACAGGCGCCCGCGCAAGCCCAGGGTGCCGCGAAACTGGGTGACCACGCGGATTTTTTGCGCCACCAGCACCAGATCCTGCACGCGCATGATCTTTGACACGGCCGCGGCCATTTCCGGGGTCAGGCCGGGGGCGAGGGCGCGCAGGACCTGTTCGTCGGCGGCATCACTGAGCAACCAGTCGCGAAAGCCGCCGACGGTGAGGTGGCTGACGACGGCGAAAGCCTGCTTGTCGTGGGTGTCGATGATCAGGCGGGTGACTTCATCGTCCTCGTAGGGAACCAGCACTTCCTGCAGGAAGTGGCTGAGCGGGATGTCAGCCAGCGCCATTTGCGCGGCGACGCGTTCGCCATCATTGAGCGCGGCGACACCGGCCAGGAAGTCCCCGGACCGCGCCGGGCTGGCCTTGGCCATCACTTCCTTGAGGCTATCGAAGCGATAGGTCTGGGCGCCGACGCAATGGACATAAACGGCCATGCTGTCCTCCTGGTTAATTGATGACCCGTAGAAGCGAGGCTTGCCCGCAAAAAACGATTACACAGTGTTTCAGTCACACCGCATCATGCCCTTCGGGCAAGTCTCGCTCCTACAGGAATCGGGCGCTCACAAATAGGGCGTGCGCCCGGCGTCGGTGCATTCAGATACCTTCGAGCATAGCGTCCGTCGGTGCCTCTGAACGTTGCCGTGCGGTCAGCTGGAAATACAGGTAGCCGGCGGCCATGAAGCCGAGGAACACACACCCGATCAAGGTGTTGAACCACGCCATCGCCACCAGGCACACCACGGCCAGAAACAGCGCGATGCCCGGTACGATCGGGTAGCCCGGTGCACGGAAGGTGCGTTCCAGGTTCGGCTCGGTTTTACGCAGCTTGAACAGGCTCAGCATACTGATGATGTACATCACGATCGCGCCAAATACCGACATGGTGATCATCGCCGCCGTCAGGGTCATGCCCTGCAGGTTGACCAGGCCATCGCTGTAGATGGCGGCGATGCCGATCACGCCACCGGCGAGAATCGCCCGATGCGGGGTCTGGAACCGCGAAAGCTTGGCCAGGCCGCGTGGCAGGTAGCCGGCGCGGGCCAAGGCAAAGAACTGTCGCGAGTAGCCAAGAATGATCCCATGGAAACTAGCCACCAGGCCGAACAGGCCGATCCACACGAGCATGTGCATCCAGGTCGAATCGTTGCCGACCACGGCTTTCATGGCCTGGGGCAGCGGGTCGTTGATGTTCGACAGTTGACGCCAGTCGCCGACACCCCCGGCCATCACCATCACACCGATGGCCAGGAACACCAGGGTCAAAATGCCGCTGACGTAAGCGCGGGGAATCGTGCGTTTCGGGTCCTTGGCTTCTTCGGCCGCCATGGCCGCGCCTTCAATGGCGAGAAAGAACCAGATGGCGAAGGGAATGGCCGCGAAAATGCCGGGAATCGACGCTATCGTGAACTCATTGGAGCCCGACCAGCCGTTGAGTACGAAGTTGCTGAAGCTGAACCCCGGCGCAACCACGCCCATGAACACCAGCAGTTCGGCGACGGCCAATACAGTGACCACCAATTCAAAGGCAGCCGCGATACCGACACCGAGGATATTGAGGGTCATGAAGATGAAGTAGGCGCCGACTGCCGCGAGCTTCGGGTCCAGTTCCGGGTACTGCACGTTGAGGTAGGCGCCGATGGCCATGGCGATGGCCGGGGGCGCAAAGACGAATTCAATCAGGGTGGCGATACCGGCGATCAATCCGCCTTTCTCGCCGAAGGCCCGGCGGCTGTAGGCAAATGGTCCGCCTGCGTGGGGAATCGCCGTCGTCAACTCGGTAAAACTGAAGATGAAGCAGGTGTACATCGTCGCCACCATCAGCGCGGTGACGAGAAAGCCCAGGGTTCCTGCGGTGCCCCAGCCGTAACTCCAGCCGAAGTACTCGCCGGAAATCACCAGGCCGACGGCAATGCCCCATAAATGCAGGGTGCCGAGTGTGGGTTTGAGCTGTGTGGAAGGAATAGTCATAAGTCCTCTCTGGTTTTTTGCTCTTGTGGACTTTCGGGCACTGCGGTTGCGTGTAATGCGGGCAAGCAAAGCCCGTGCCAGGGCGGCAGGGCGATGATTTGCGGTGTGTTTGCGGATGCCATCGCCAGCAAGCCGGCTCCTACAGATTTGCGCGGTCTGTAGGAGCAAGGCTTGCCCGCGATAGCCGTTACGCGGTATCGCGCCGAATCAGAAGAAGCCCAGCGGATTGATGTCGTAGCTCACCAGCAGGTTTTTGGTCTGCTGATAGTGATCGAGCATCATCTTGTGGGTTTCACGGCCGACGCCGGATTTCTTGTAGCCGCCGAACGCGGCGTGCGCCGGGTACAGGTGATAGCAGTTGGTCCAGACACGACCGGCCTTGATGGCGCGGCCCATGCGATAGGCGCGGTTGATGTCGCGGGTCCAGAGGCCGGCGCCGAGGCCGAACTCGGTGTNGAAAGGCTTGTTCCAGTTCGCGCAAGGCTAATCGCGCCGRATCAGAAGAAGCCCAGCGGATTGATGTCGTAGCTCACCAGCAGGTTTTTGGTCTGCTGATAGTGATCGAGCATCATCTTGTGGGTTTCACGGCCGACGCCGGATTTCTTGTAGCCGCCGAACGCGGCGTGCGCCGGGTACAGGTGGTAGCAGTTGGTCCACACACGACCGGCCTTGATGGCGCGGCCCATGCGATAGGCGCGGTTGATGTCGCGGGTCCAGAGGCCGGCGCCGAGGCCGAACTCGGTGTCGTTGGCAATCGCCAGGGCTTCGGCTTCGTCCTTGAAGGTGGTGATGCTCACCACCGGGCCGAAGATTTCTTCCTGGAACACGCGCATCTTGTTGGTGCCCTTGAGCAGYGTCGGCTGGATGTAATACCCGCTCGCCAGGTTGCCCTCGAGTTTTTCCACCTTGCCGCCGGTCAGCAGTTCGGCGCCTTCGCCCTTGGCGATTTCCAGGTACGAAAGGATCTTGTCGAATTGCTGCTCGGACGCCTGGGCGCCGACCATGGTGTCGGTGTCCAGCGGGTCGCCACGTTTGATCTGCAGGACCTTCTTCATCACCACGGCCATGAACTCGTCGTAGATCGACTCTTGCACCAGCGCCCGGGATGGGCAKGTGCAGACTTCGCCCTGGTTGAAGAACGCCAGCACCAGGCCTTCGGCGGCTTTTTCGATGAACGACGGTTCGGCCTGCATGATGTCTTCGAAGAAGATGTTCGGCGACTTGCCACCCAGCTCCACGGTGGACGGAATGATGTTTTCCGCCGCGCATTTCATGATGTGCGAGCCGACCGGGGTCGAGCCRGTGAAGGCRATCTTGGCGATGCGCTTGCTGGTGGCCAGCGCTTCRCCGGCTTCTTTGCCGAAGCCTTGCACGATGTTCAGCACGCCCGGTGGCAGCAGGTCGCCGATCAGTTCGACCAGCACGGTAATGCCCAGCGGYGTTTGCTCGGCAGGCTTGAGCACCACGCAGTTGCCGGCGGCCAGYGCCGGGGCGAGTTTCCAYGCGGCCATCAGGATCGGGAAGTTCCASGGGATGATCTGCCCGACCACGCCCAGCGGTTCATGGATGTGATAGGCCACGGTGTTGCCGTCGATTTCTGCGGCGCTGCCTTCCTGGGCGCGCAGGCATGCTGTTCGATGCGGTCGGCGATTTTCAGCAGCACCAGCGAGCGGGCCTGGGCGGACGTGGCGCCCCAGGCATCGGCGGCCGCGTGGGCAGCGTCCAGGGCCTTGTCGATGTCTTCGGCCGTGGAACGGGGGAATTCGGCAATCGGTTGGCCATTGACTGGCGAAGTATTGGTGAAGTACTGACCTTTGACAGGCGCGACGAACTCGCCGATGTAGTTACCGTATTTGCTCTTGAACGAAACGATAGCGCCTTCAGTACCGGGGNGTCTTCGGCCGTGGAACGGGGGAATTCGGCAATCGGTTGGCCATTGACTGGCGAAGTATTGGTGAAGTACTGACCTTTGACAGGCGCGACGAACTCGCCGCCGATGTAGTTACCGTATTTGCTCTTGAACGAAACGATAGCGCCTTCAGTACCGGGGTGAGCGTAACGCATGGTGGTCTCTCCTTGCTTTTGTGCTTATAGGGAGTCGCGCATGTGCGCTTGCTATAAGCGTAGAGCAAAGGTCGGGCCATTGCCCTGCAGCTCAGGCAAATCAAGGCCTTGGACGATTTTTCCCGGACGGGCGGGTGACGGCTGTGACGCTTTCGGTACAGCCCCTGTGACAGTTTGTACCGCTTATGGCACAGCTTGTGACTGATGGGTCTCGCCAGCATTGCAATGCGCGCCGGGCTGGAGGATGCTCGGCCGCAGGATGCCGCGCGGATAATCCTTTTTGTGGCGAGGGAGCTTGCTCCCGCTGGGCTGCGAAGCGGCTCCAAAATGTCTACCGGTCAGGTTCTGGCGAGCGCTTCGCACTCGAACGGGAGCAAGCTCCCTCGCCACAAGGCGTGTGCCAGGCCTGAAAGGGGCGGCACTGCTCTCGGGGAGAACAATAAGAAATGCACGACAACCATTTGAGTCGCCATGCCCAGCAAGTATTGACCGTCACGCAGGGGAAAACCCACCTGCACGGTCCAGGCAGCGATCCGTCCATCGCCCGTTCCTGGCTGCGTTGTCTTGAGGACTATCACCTTGACCCGGCCCTGAGCATGGCGCCGACGGTGCTTGAGCATGGGCGCGTCCTCGAAAGCCGCGAACGCTTGCAACAAGTGCTGCACATCGCCGGCAACGAAATGACCAGCCTGCATCAGCAACTCTCAGGCGCCGGCCATGCGGTGCTGTTGACCGATGCGCGCGGCGTGATCCTCAACTGCGTGACGGCCCCCGCCGAACGGAAGATTTTCGAGCGTGCCGGCCTCTGGCTCGGCGCCGACTGGAGCGAGGCCTGCGAAGGCACCAACGGTATCGGTACCTGCATGGTAGAGCGCCAGGCGCTGACCATTCACCAGGACGAACACTTCCGTGGCCGTCACACCGGCCTGACCTGTTCGGCGAGCCCGGTGTTCGACCCGCATGGCGAACTGCTGGCGGTGCTCGATGTGTCCTCGGCACGGCACGATGTCTCGCGTCAGAGTCAGTTTCACACCATGGCGCTGGTCAATCTTTCGGCGAAGATGATTGAGAGCTGCTATTTCCTGCGTTGTTTCGACAACCAGTGGCTGCTGCGTTTTCATTTGCAGGCCGAGTCCGTCGGCTTGTTCAGTGAAGGATTGCTGGCGTTTGATGGTGAAGGACGGATCAGTGCGGTCAACCAAAGTGCCCTGAACCTGCTGGGGTTTGTGCGCGGCGGCTTGCTCGGCAAACCGGTTGAAGCGTTTTTCGATTGCTCGCTGGATGAATTGCTCGGCCGCGCCAGCAGCCAGGCCAGTGCGAGTTGGCCACTGCGCACCCGTGATGGGCGCCGGCTGTTTGCCGTGCTGCGTGGCGAGTCGCGGCGCGTACCTGTGCCACTGAAGCCAGCCTCCGTTGTTGAAGATCGGGCTGCGATGCCTGGCATCTGCCTGGGCGATAGCGGCTTGCAGGCGGATTTTCGCAAGGCCTTGCGCGTTTACGAGCGGGACGTGCCGCTGTTGATCAACGGTGAAACCGGCTCGGGCAAAGAGGCCTTCGCCAAAGCGCTGCATCAAGCCAGTCAACGCGCGGAAAAAACCTTCGTTGCCCTCAACTGCGCAGCTATCCCCGAAAGCTTGATCGAGAGCGAATTGTTCGGCTATCGCGCTGGCAGCTTCACCGGCGCGCGCAAGGAGGGCATGCGCGGCAAGTTACAGCAGGCCGATGGCGGTACTTTGTTCCTGGATGAAATCGGCGATATGCCGCTGGCCTTGCAGACACGGTTGTTAAGGGTGCTGGAAGACCGGCAGGTCGTGCCAATCGGAGGAGAGCCGGAATCGGTCAATGTGCGGATCATCAGCGCCACGCACCGCAATCTGCTTGAGCGAGTGCAGGACGGCAGCTTCCGTGAAGACCTGTATTACCGGCTCAATGGGCTGGAAGTCGCACTGCCGCCATTGCGCGAACGCAGTGACAAATCACAGTTGCTCGACTTTTTGCTGGCCGAAGAAGCGCGCGGTGAAACGGTGTTGATTGATGGGCCGGCGCGCCAGGCCTTGCTCGGTTTCGCCTGGCCGGGGAACGTTCGGCAGTTGCGCAATGTGCTGCGTACGTTGGCGGCCTTGTGTGATGGCGGGCGGATCGGGTTGGAGGATTTGCCGTTGATGATTCGACAGGCCCGGCCGGCGGTAGCGCAAGCTATCGAGGAGCCAGCGGAGCATCCGCTGGAGGATGCCGAGCGTCTGGCGCTGTTGAATGCACTGGAGCAGACGCGGTGGCACATGACTCATACGGCTGAGCATTTGGGTGTTAGCCGAAATACCCTCTATCGCAAGCTGCGAAAACACGGCATCGCCCGCTCCGCATAGCTGATCGTTCCCACGCTCCGCGTGGGAATGCCTCCCTGGACGCTCTGCGTCCGCTTTTGGGACGCAGAGCGTCCCTTGCTGCATTCCCACGCGGAGCGTGGGAGCGAACATCAGTGCGTCCGAGAAGTGGAAACACAAGGTGCGAATTTTCCCACCCTAAGCTAACCTGCGGCCATGTTTTACGAGGTCGACTATGCACATTCATATTCTTGGTATCTGCGGCACTTTCATGGGTTCGATGGCGGTTCTGGCCAAAGAGCTGGGCCATCACGTGACCGGCTCCGATGCCAACGTCTACCCGCCGATGAGCACGCAACTCGAGGCGCAAGGCATTGAACTGACCCAAGGCTACGACCCGGCGCAGCTCGATCCGGCACCGGATCTGGTGGTGATCGGCAACGCCATGTCCCGTGGCAATCCGGCGGTCGAGTACGTGCTGAACAAAGGCCTGCCTTACGTCTCCGGCCCGCAATGGCTGGCCGATCACGTGCTGCAAGGTCGCTGGGTGCTCGCGGTTGCCGGCACGCACGGTAAAACCACCACCAGCAGCATGCTTGCCTGGGTGTTGGAACACGCGGGCATGAGCCCGGGTTTCCTGATCGGTGGCGTGCCGCAGAACTTCTCGGTCTCGGCGCGTCTGGGCGATACACCGTTTTTTGTCATTGAAGCGGATGAATACGACAGTGCGTTCTTCGACAAGCGCTCCAAGTTCGTTCACTACCGTCCACGCACGGCCATCCTGAACAACCTGGAATTCGACCACGCCGATATTTTCCCGGACCTACCGGCCATCGAACGCCAGTTCCATCATTTGGTGCGGACCATCCCGAGCGAAGGCCTGGTGATCCATCCCACCACTGAGCCTGCCTTGCAGCGGGTCATTGAGATGGGCTGCTGGACCCCGGTGCAAACCACCGGTGCCGGTGGACAGTGGCAGGTCAAGTTGTTGAGCGAAGACGGTTCGGCCTTCGAAGTGATGTTCGAAGGCGTTTCCCAGGGCGTGGTGGAATGGGACATGACCGGCCAGCACAACGTCGCCAACGCGCTGGCCACATTGGCCGCCGCGCGCCACGTCGGTGTGGTGCCGTCCATGGGCATCGCGGCGCTGAGTGTCTTCAAAAGCGTGAAGCGGCGCATGGAAAAAGTCGCAGAAGTCCGTGGCATTACCATTTATGACGACTTTGCTCATCACCCGACCGCCATCGCCACCACCCTCGACGGCTTGCGCAAACGCATTGGCGACGCGCCATTGATCGCGATCATCGAGCCACGCTCCAACTCCATGAAACTCGGCGCACACCGTGACGGTTTGCCGGAAAGCGTGGTCGATGCCGATCAGGTGATCTGGTATGCGCCGGGCAATCTCGGCTGGGATCTGGCAGCCACTGCAGCGCTGTGCACCGTGCCGTCGATTGTCAGCGATTCGCTGGAAGGCATCATCGAGCGCGTGAAGAGCCAGGCGCAGCCGGGCACTCACGTGGTGATCATGAGCAACGGCGGTTTCGGTGGCCTGCACGGCAAACTCGCCGAGGCGCTGCAATGAACAACGGTCCGGACCGCATCACGCTGGCGATGACCGGTGCTTCCGGCGCGCAGTACGGCTTGCGCCTGCTCGATTGCCTGGTGCGCGAAGATCGCGAAGTGCACTTCCTGATTTCCAAGGCCGCGCAATTGGTGATGGCCACCGAAACCGACGTCACCTTGCCGGCCAAGCCACAGATGATGCAGGCCTTCCTCACCGAATACACCGGCGCCGCTGCCGGGCAGATCCGCGTGTATGGCAAGGAGGACTGGATGTCGCCGGTGGCTTCGGGCTCCGGCTCACCGGCGGCGATGGTGGTGGTGCCATGCTCGACCGGCACCTTGTCGGCCATCGCCAACGGTGCCTGCAACAACCTGATCGAGCGTGCCGCCGACGTCACGCTCAAGGAGCGTCGCCAGTTGATTCTGGTGCCGCGCGAGGCGCCGTATTCGAGCATTCATCTGGAGAACATGCTCAAGCTGTCGAACATGGGCGTGACGATATTACCGGCCTCGCCGGGTTTTTATCATCAGCCGCAAACCATCGACGACCTGATCGATTTTGTCGTGGCGCGAATCCTCAATTTGCTGAACATTCCCCAGGACATGCTGCCGCGTTGGGGCGAGCACCATCTGACCAGCGATGAATAAGTTACTGACGATTGTCCTGGCGCTGCAATTGGCTGGCTGTGCCACGGCGCGAACGCTGGATGCCGCCAAGCCTGGAGCGCCGGTGGTATACGCCGGAACGCGGCTGGATCTGTATGCGATGAATGGCGGCTGTTGCGCCATGGACCGTTTCGGCGCCGAAGCCCCGAGCTATCCCGGCGTCGATCTGCCGGCCAGTGCCTTGCTCGACACGCTGCTGTTGCCGTTGTCGTTATTGACGGTGATTGGCGTGAGTTTTCAGGCGACCGGAGGGTTGTAGGAAAGCGTTGCGCGCAGTGGCCTGAAAGATGACCGGCTCCCGGAAGTCGAGGGCCGGTCTTGTTTAACACTGATCAGAGCGGACCTTAAGGAAACGCGATGTCGTTTGAGTATATTTCCCCGTCAGGAAGTTCGATGACAGGTTTGCCCAGGGTTGCGGCCTGATCAATCAAGTCGTCATATTCCCACTCGTTGTCGTCACCGCTCCATGTTCTTTCTTCAATGGGGCCCGCACTGGGTCTGTGCCTGGCGGACTCGGGCTGACTCAGGTACAGGGCGCAGATGTCATTGACCTTCGCTGCACGTGTCCCGTTCGAGTTGATCAGCCAGATCCGGTCAGCACTCAAGCCGCGTGCAGACATTGAAATATGGCCTTCATATGAATCGTCGGGAAACCAGATCTTTTCACCGGGCTTTTTTTCGGTTCGCGCATAGGCATTGAAAGCCAGGTTTTCTTCGCCAGGCACAACTTCAATATTGCGGGTGTCGAGCAAATAGGTAAACCCGATGCGCTGATTTTGCCTTTTTGCGATGTAGTGTTTGTCATGGAAACGCAAGAGCGGGATACCTGAGCTGTCCTCGTCGCTGCTGGATGAACTGTCGTCGCTACTGGATGAACTATCGTCACTGCTGGATGAACTGTCGTCACTGCTACTTTTGCCTCTTTCTTCGTATCTGCCGGCTCCGCTGTAGTCGATTAATTCCCCTGGGTATTTGTGATGCTGAGTGTCATACAGCAACGCTTCCACGTCTGGAGCGCTGCGAGCATGTACATATGCCTCCGACAGACTGAACGTTGCGCTCACGGCTTTTTGTGTGGTTGATCCAATACCGTGTTTCTGGCGTGGGCGCATGTGATCCTCGAAAAACTCGAAGGGGTTGCGGTCGTCCCCCCTGAACATGGCCGGAATATCGGTTCTGTATAAACAGTTGTATTTGTTGCGCTGGTAACCGGCCTTTGTGAGCAGGGCGTTGAGAAATGGACGGGTGAAGTTGTCGGAGAAGGCTATGTTGCCGGTTGACTGGTTTCTGAGGTGCAGTATCTCGGGCAGCAGTTCTTCGTAGACTTCATCGAACCGATGAGGGTTGGTTTCGTCCATGGAAGAATGTCTGAGGTCCTCAGCCCACTGGGGAATGCGCCCTTGGGCCTGCATGTCACTGACCAGTCGTGAGAGCTGTCGTGTCGACAGGTTGTAGGGTTGAATCTGGCGGGTAATCTCCTCCCGCGATTTCGCGGCGGGTCCCGTACTTGTCAGGGATCGAAGTTGTTCGATCAGTTGGTCTCTCAATGCTCCGTACTCAACGGACTTCGTAATGTAGTCGGGCACTGCGGGACTATCCGCTTTGGGGTATTGCTCGTCCGCCAGGCGTGGGCGTTGTGCCTCGGCTCCGGTTTGCGCTTGCGGGTTGTCCAGCTTGCGTTTGTGTACTTCACGTTGGCGCCTGGCGACCGAATCGAGACTGACCCTGTCGAGTTGCGCCGCCCATTGCTCGACCGAATAGTTCAGAGGCTCCATTCGCCGGTTAAATTCATCCCGGCTCATATGTGGCGCCAACCAGCGGCGAAGTTCATCGAGAAGATACGATTTCTGAAGCCGCTCCTGTCGAATGGAGGCCCATCGCGGCTTCATCCCGGTGACCGTGACTTCGTCGCGGAAACGGGTGATATCACTACCGGAAAGATCGTACATATCCCACAGTTCACGGTCGGTCCACGCCGCTAGCTTGGCCGCCGGCTGGTCGATCGGAGTCGAGCCCGGTTCGACTTTGACGAACGAACCGTTGTCATCCTGAAAAGCTATATGGGTTTCGGGTCCTACGTGTGCGTCCAGGCCTCTTTTTCGATGCAGAACGACGTATCCCTGAAGGTTTGTTGCGTCCGGGTTCCAGACATAGTGTGTGCTATCAAGGTAGATGCGTGGGGCGATAGCAGTCGTTGACATGTTTACCGGCGGCGGGGCGGGGGGATCGAGGCTCCATTTTTTTCCATCGTTGTTCAGGTGCAATACCGGTCCGCTGGGAGTTACTTCGAAGCGACGTTGTGCCCGGTATGTGTTCGTGCCGGCGTCATAGCTGACTTGGACAGTACCGTTGCCCGGGATGTCGGCGTACAGGCGTTGGGCATGGATTCGCAAGCCAGCGTCGTTTGGCGGGGGCAACGTGTTTGCCGAGTAGACCGACACTCGAAACCCATTCAACGGATCATTGCCGAGAGGACGTGTCGGCACCGTGGACCCAGCGAGTGCCTGTGTTTGTATCGGCTGCGGGACATCGGGCAACAGGCCGGGTGTCAGCCCAGGCGCATGGGGTGTGCCATCAGCCCATCCCGCAGCAGGTTGCATCGCCTCCAGCCCTGTGTTCACACGGGGAGGCGGCAGCGACGCATCCGTTTGCAGTCGCGGCGGGGTCGTCGTCGGCAGCTCAGGCAGGTTGATTTTGGGTATCGAAGTTATCGGTGGTTTGGGTGCCATGTTGGAATCCTTTCCAGTGTGGAAGCGGCAGCCGCTTCGTTGTTTGAATGAGATCAGGTGTGGCGCAATTCGATCATTGATCCATTGGGGTTTCATTCACGGGGGCGCGCGCGATGTGCATGTCCTCATGTTGCAGCTTGCGCGACCAGTCACCTTCGAGCGTCCAGTCCTCGGCGACGCTGTCGTAGTAAATGGCTTTGCGGTCATCGTCACGCAATTGCAGATGGCGGATGAGCACCAGGTCGGTCATCGGTTCGTTGCCTTGGCGATGCAGGCTGATCTCTGCCTGGATCGCGTCGATGCTGGAATAGGCCTGGGCATTGATTTCTGCCAGAAGCACCACGGCAAATTCCTGTTCGACGTCGTATCGGTGACCGGATGAGGTGAACACACGCACCGTTTCCATCAGCGCTTCACCGGTCTCGTCATTGGGCAGCAGAACAAGGATGTGACCGACCCATAGTTGTGCGCCGCTCAGGTGGATGTGCTCGCGGCCGATCGTCTCACTCAGGTGCTGTGTATGAATATTCCATGTTGAGGTACCGATGGCAGTGGCTATCGAGACCGAAGTCGACAGCCTGAGGATGGTGTCGGCCGCCGGATGAATGTCGTAGGTCGCGGCCTGTCCCTCCAGCACGAGAATGCCGGCCTGCGGCGCGGCTTGGATGTCCACACGCAGGTCCTGCGGTTTAAGCACGGTGGGCGGGTGGGCAGCGGGTTGCTGGATCAGGTAGTGACCGCTGCGCTCAACCAGCGAGCCGGGCGTCAATACAGTCCTGTGACCCTGTTGGAGTTGGTCTTCAAGATAGGAATGGTGCGGCAGTCCTACCCGATAGGAGATTGCGTCGCGCATGATGAGCACAAAGTTGTGTGTGGGCATCAGCCCCGACGCGATCAGGTTGCCCATGACATTGCTACCAACCCCAGGGCGATTACGGGCCATGTCTTTGAGCGTCAGGCGCTTTTGATCCGTGAAACGCAAGGTCAAGTTGACGTCTTGGTAGCGCAGGTAGTCGGAGTTGATGTTGCGGGTTGACCTGATCGTGTAGTCAGCCTCTACGGCTTCTATTTCATGACTGTCGTAGTCCAGGAAAAGTGTGCTGAGCGTTGTTTCGCTCACGTGCCGGACAGCCAGTACGGTCGACGCCAAATGTCGATGGACGAAGTAGCTTGAGTGCGGTGCGCTGGAGGCGACATAGTCTCCTCCCTTCAACAGTTGCGGCGGGGTTGCAGGCTTGCCCCGCGCCAGGATGATTGCGTTGACGTCGACGCTGACGTCGCCATCGAGCTGTTGCGGCAAGTCAGGTTTGAGTGAGTAGAGATCCCTGGTGCGCACTATCAGTTTGTCGTTCTGCAGCAGGCGTTTGTCCGCTTCCTGGCGATACACGCCTTTGACCTTGACGGTGATCTGCGGCAGTTCTCCATCGATGCCGTCAAGGGCGGACAGCACCAGTGAAGTCCCTTCGACCCGCCAGCCTTGAATGCGTTCGAGCGTCCAGTCGAGGTCTATGAGGCTGGGGTCCTGGCCATCTTCGATCAGTGTGGTGGCACCGGTTTTGTCGGCGATGATGTAGTGATCTTCGCCAGGGCCGCCGTTGACCTGGCTGTTTGGCCCTTTGATCACAATCGTGTCGACACCCGCGCCGGTGTCGGCAATGTCCGCGTTTCCGCGCAGGACGATTCGGTCCGCCTGCGAACTGCCGGTGATGCTATTCGGGACGTCCGCCAGTGTTTCCAGAGCCTCTATTGATTCAAAGCGTAGCGGCGGAGTATCGGGGCTGGCGCGCAGGTTCAGTTGCCCTGTCTGCAGGTTGATGTGCACGCCCTGATGCGGCTTGTCCCGCGAGATCCTACCCTCCAGTTGCAACGTGTCATTGCCCTCGCCACCGCGCAGCCGACTGCCTGACAGATCGCTAGGCCGGAGCGTGTCGTCGGCTATCCGAAAACTGAAAAAATCGTCCTTGTCGCCACCGGTTAGAGTCTTTTTCCCCGCGCCGTAGCTGAACTGGTTGGGTTTGTCCCTGACTCCCACAACCGTGTCATTGCCGCCTCCCAGTTGCCAGAGGATCGCCTTGTGTTCGCCCGCGCTGCCGAGGATTGCGCCCGGAATGTGGCTGATACCTTCACTGGCATCGAACGCGTCGTCGGTTTCTTTGATGACCGCTTCCTTTTCCTCGATGTAGGGACTTTCGCCGCCGGCTTCGTCCCACTGGTATTTCCAATGTCTGACGGACTGCAATTCGACTTGATAGCTGCCTAACACGACCGCTTCGACCGTGTCTTTCAATTCGCTATCCAGCCAGCCTCGGGCCGTCTTTCTCAGCAACTCGCCATAGTTGCTGTCGGTTTTGGCGACGAGGTAGCGGTCGAGGATGTCTTGATCCATGGTTTGCCCGGTGAATGCAAACCAACCCGAGCGCAAGCGTTCGTGAGTGCTCAACGTAATGTAATCGTCGATGTCATCAACCTGGCGGGCGGCGCCGTAGATCCTTGCGCCGAGAATAAGCACGGCACCTGCGGCAATGCCTATCGGACCCGCAGCACTGAAACCGGCAAGTGCTGCGATGCCCAGAACAATGCTCAGCCCGGCGCTGGTCAGGCTGAGCGCTGCATTGAAGTAGTGATCCCGAGCCTCTTTGCCGGTGGCGCTGGCGGCGTCATTGAACGCTTTGATGGCGGTGTAGATATCGAACGGAAGCGTCAGGATGCTGGCAAGCAGGCCGGCTCCGCGTGCCAGATACTTGCCGGCACTGGTTGTGCTGAACCCTGTGAATACCTTGCCGCCACTGAGCATCATGTTTCTGCCAATGTTTTCCAGCCCCCGCTCGAGGAACAAAGAACCCATCTCGGCAGTGATCCCGCCGACGTTGATGCCCGCTTCACCCAGGTCACCTTTCTTCAATGCCTCTGCGGTGCCCATGATCCCGCTGTAGATACCGTAGCCCTGTAGCCCGACACCCATGCTGGTCATGCCGCGGCTTTTGACCTTGTCGGCCCAGCTCGGCAGATTCTCCGGCAGTGATGGGGTATTTAATGTGAGTTGCTGGGCGGAGCCCAAGAGTTTGCCAAGGTTCTGCATGGACGCTGACAAGTTGGAGGAGGATGCTGAAAGCAAAGATGGGGCGCTGGCCGAGCGCAGAACGCCAAGTTCAAACAACAGCCCCGCGCAAGTGTCGCTGTGTTGAGGGGATTGCAGCCTGCTTTCGATCTTGACCGGATCAAATTGCACGGCGTTTATGAACGTCTGGTCGGGCTCGAGTTGAATCGGATGACTTGCGTCGATCACCTGTCCATTGAGTCTGGCGCCCATTTCATACAGGTCCTGGCGACTAATGGTGAACTCGCCAATGCGCACAGGGCCATGTTGTTGATCCTGAAGGGTCAGCCTCCGCCGACGCTGCTGATCTACGGTGTTGTATAAGCCGACTTCTGCCGCAGGTAATGGATAAGTTTCGGTGATGCGAATGTTTGTTGGCTGTGTTAGATCATTCTCGATAGGTATGAAGTGTATTGACATGGTTTGAGTGCCGCTTTTTTAGTTTGTGCGTTGGTTTTAGAGTGGGTTGTCATGGTGGTTCTCCATAAGTTTTATTGAGGGAGGAAGAGTGTGTGCGGTATATATTTGTGGCATTCGTTAGATGATGTATCCAGACCCAGTCGCCCACGTGGTGTGTGCGCGACTGCAATATTGAGCCGGAACTAATGCAACGACGAATCAGCAGGCAAACCGCGACAGCGCGCGGAGGCGATGCTAAAGAGAAGACATTGAATTGCCTTGGGGCCGCAAGGCCGCAAAGCCAGTCACCACTGAACTATTTGCCGAGTTTTCGCAGTTCATCCGACTCGACAATCCGCACCCCATCCTGCTCCTCCAGAGCCAGGCGCCACATGGCGCGGGCCAGTTGGCAGGCTTCGATGCCATGGTATTTGCCGGGAATCAGCCGAGACAGTGGACCGGCGACTTTCTCGGCAAAGCGCGGCTCGATGCGCTCGCCCAGCAGCAGCGATGGCCGGCAAATCGTCAATTGCGGCCAGTTTTGCGCGCGTAATGCGTGCTCCATTTCGCCCTTGACCTTGTTGTAGAAAATCGAGGATCTGCGATCGGCTCCCAAGGCGCTGATCACGATCAGGTGTCGCGCTCCCATTTCCCGGGCTCGTTTGGCGAACGCCACGACCATGTCCAGATCCACCGCGCGGAACGCCTCTTCGGAACCGGCTTTTTTGATGGTCGTGCCGAGGCAGCAATAGGCGATGTCGACACGGCCATTGAGTTGCGGCAGAAACTCCGCAGGGTCGCCTACCGGGTTTTCAAGGTGAGGATGTTCGGCCAATGGCCGGCGTGAGGGGGCCAAAACCCGCGTAATCGTTGGCTCATTGAGCAAGCGATCAAGCAAATGTTCACCGGTCAGGCCGGTGGCTCCGGCAAGCAGCACATGCTGAGGCGTCAAGTACATAGTGTTTCTCCCTTGATACTGTCAGCTTAGTTGCTCTTTGCGTCCTTGCTGTCGATCGAGACACTTTGCAGTGCTTTTCTTGCCTGTTGTTTACGAAGCAACTGCCAGTGCGAAAGGACGGTTTTTGGCGCCCAGATCTGCGGTTCGGAGGCTTCGAAGTTGTCGGCCAGCTCCCGCTCGGCGACGGTGGCCCTGGCCAGTTTGAAGGCTTGTTCCAGATCGTCGGTCTGGTTCAGCGCCTGGGCGAACAAGGCATCGCCGAAGTAGGTGAAGTTGGCTTCCTCCGAACAGCCGAACGACACGCGGTCGGCCCGCGAAGCAGTCATGATCAGGGTGCGCTCGTCCTTGAGGGCTGGGATGAAACCGCCGGAGTAGCAGGACGAAATCACGATGACCTTGTCGCGGTTCTTCAGCGGAGCGAGGACGGCCGCCAGTTCATCGGCCGGCAGATCGGCCAGCTCCATGCGCGGCTGGTCGAGTACCAGCTCGTGTTCGCTGGTGCCATGGCTGGTCAGGTAAATGAATATCAGGTCTTCGGGACCGCTGCGTTCGGCCAGGGTCAGCGCAGCGCGGCGCAGGTTCTCCCGGGTGGCCATCGGGCGGTCGCCGAGGTGGTCGCGATGGTTGACCAGGCGGATCTGGCCAAAGGCGCCGAAACGACTGTTGAGCATATTGGCGACATAGTCGGATTCACGCAGGAACACACTCTGTTTGCCATCGCCGCCGAGGGTCAGGGTGTACAGTTCCACCGCTGGCGTCGAGGCCGGCACACCGCCCAGCGCTTCTTCGAGCAGACGCCCCTGGGCCAGCAAACCGAGTTCGAGCGTGTCCGGCAGCAGCTTGCCATCGGCATCGCGCACTCGCTGGCCGTTGACCCAGATACCGCTGAGCACCGAACCATCGGTCAGCACCAGAGTGCCGCGGCCCTGATAGGTGTCGTTGTCGAACTGGCCGATGTAGAAACTGCCGTCGGCCAGGTTCAGTCGCCCCTGACCGCTGAAGCGCCAGTCGTTGAAATGGCCGATGTAGTGACTGCCGTCTGCACCGATCAACTCGCCTTTGCCGTTGAGCGAACCTTCCTTGAACAGACCCAGCCAGACGTCGCCGTCGGCGTTTTCGTAGCGACCTTTCCCGTCCAGTTGATTGTTCTTGAAACCGCCGACGTAGATATCGCCGTCGGCACTGTTGAAGGTTCCCTTGCCTTCCAGCTGACCGTCGACGAAGTGCCCGCTGTACTGGTTGCCGCTGGCGTCGCCGCGCTGGCCCTCGCCATTGGGTTTGCCGTGGGCGAACTGGCCCTGGTAGGCGCTGCCGTCTTCGAGTTCGAGGCGGCCGAGCCCGGAAAACTGATCGGCCTTGAACTCGCCGCGGTAGGTCATGCCGTTTTCTTTGAGGGTGCCTTCACCGTTGCGCCGGCCCAGTTTGAAACCGCCGTTGTAACGGCTGCCGTTGGTGCTCAAGGCGCCTTGGCCGTCGAACAACCCTTGATTGAATTGCCCGCGATAGACCTCGCCATTGCTGCCGTGCCATTCACCCTGGCCGTGCCATTGGCCTTTATCGAACTCACCGGCGTACCAGCTGCCATTCGGGTAGTCGATCCGGCCCTGGCCTTGCAGCAAGCCATTGACCATGTCGCCACGATAGCGTCCGCCGTCCGGCAGCCGCGCATCAGGGGGCAACAGCGATTCGCCGTCTCCGCAAGCGGTGAGCATCAGGGTCAAGGCAATGAGTGCAAGTGAGCGCATAGCGGGTTCCGGGCAATTAGGCGACCGAGTATGCCGCAGCTATGTGTCCATATACAGTCGATAGAATGGCTGGGGGCGCGAAACAGCGGGCGCTGCTTCGCATTCCGGAAGGTTTACACGAAGCAGAGTGACAACGGTTCGGCGATATACGCCGGTTTCTCCGAGCCTTCGATTTCCAGGGTGGCGGTGGCCTTGAGCAACCATTGGCCAGGCTTTTTCTCGGTGACTTCGGTCAGGTCGACCTTGAGGCGCACTTTCGAATCGACCTTGACCGGCTGAATGAAGCGCACGCTGTCCAGGCCGTAGTTGACCACCATTTTCAGGCCTTGCGGCATGACGAGAATGTCTTCCATCAGTTTTGGAATCAGTGACAGCGACAGGAAGCCGTGGGCAATGGTGCTGCCAAATGGCGTTTGTGCGGCTTTGACCGGGTCGACATGGATGAACTGATAATCCCCAGTGGCTTCGGCGAACAGGTTGATTCGCGCCTGATCGATGGTGAGCCATTCGGAACGTCCAAGTTCCTTCCCGACATAATCTTTGAGCTCTGCAACTGGAACATAGGGCATTGAGACTCTCCTTGGGTTCATCGCTTTTATAGTTTTGAGTGGGGGGGATTTGACCTCCCGGATTACCACTTTAGATCAACATGGCAATTTGCTCCGGTCAACCGACCATGCTTTTGGCGAATGCCGTTGTATAGGGCAGGCATGCTTATAATGCCCAGGCCAATGCGGATGACGGATTTTGCGGGAGATGAAAGATGTTGTTACGTGGCCTGACCTGGCTGGTGCTGTTCCAATTGCTCGGCACCGCGATCAACCATTTGCTGCTGCCGTTCCTGCCAGGTCCAATCATCGGCCTGTTGCTGTTGCTGGTGTTTCTGATCAGTCGCGGCCAGGTCGGTGAGCCGCTGAACCTGGCGGCCAGCAGTCTGTTGCGTTATCTGCCCTTGTTGCTGGTGCCCCCGGCGGTGGGTGTGATGGTGTATGCCGCCGACATCGCCGCGGATTTCTGGGCCATTGTCGGTGCACTGTTTTTGTCGCTGTTGCTGTCGATGGCTTTCGCCGGTGTGTTGATGCAGCGACTGGTCAAACGTCATGTTCACCCAGAGGACAACCAATGATCTTCGACTGGCATGGCGCCTGGGCGTCGGTGATCCACCATCCCCTGTTCGGCATTGGCATCACCCTCGGCGCCTATCAACTGGTACTGGCGGCCTACGAGAAAACCCGCTGGATCTTTTTGCAGCCGGTGCTGGTCTCCATGTTGCTGGTGATCGGTGTGCTGGTGGGCTGCGGCCTGACTTATGTCGAGTACCGCAAGAGCACCGAGATCCTCAGCATCCTGCTCGGCCCGGCGACGGTCGCGCTGGCGGTGCCGCTTTACCTTAATCTGCGGCGGATTCGGCAGTTGTTCTGGCCGATTTTTACTACGCTGGTGATAGGCGGAGTGGTTGCCACAGCCCTTGGCGTGCTTCTGGGTTGGTGGTTCGGTGCTGAACACATGATCCTGATGACCATGGCACCGAAGTCGGTCACTTCGCCGATTGCGATGTTGGTGGCCGAACAGATCGGTGGCGTCGCGGCATTGGCTGCGGTGTTCGTGTTGATTACCGGTGTGATCGGCGCGATCTTTGGTCCGAGTCTGTTGACCCGGCTCGGCGTCCACAGCCCCGAGGCTCGGGGTATGGCGCTGGGCATGACCGCCCATGCTGTCGGCACGGCGGTGGCAATGCAGGAAAGTGAAGAATGTGGCGCCTTCGCGGCGCTGGCGATGAGTCTGATGGGCGTGGCCACGGCGGTGTTGCTGCCGTTGGCGGTGTCGATGGTGGTGTAAGGAAATGTCTATGAGTCTGCCGCTTTTCCCACTCAATACAGTGTTGTTTCCCGGCTGCATCCTCGACTTGCAGATTTTCGAGGCGCGCTACCTGGACATGATCGGTCGCTGCATGAAACAGGGCGGCGGCTTCGGCGTGGTCTGCATCCTGGAGGGCGAAGAAGTCGGCATCGCTCCGGCGGGGTACGCGCTGGTGGGGTGTGAGGCGCTGATCACCGATTTCAAGACACAGGACAATGGTCTGTTGGGGATTCGGGTTCAGGGTGGCCGGCGCTTCAACATTCTGCGCACCGAACTGCAACGTGATCAGTTGATCGTGGCAGAGGTCGAGTGGCTCGACGAGGAGCCGGAACAGCCGCTGCAGGACGAGGATGCCGATCTGGTGGCATTGCTCAAGGCCTTGGCTGAACACCCGATGGTCGAAGCGCTGAACATGGGAACCGAAGCGACCGGTCAGCAATCGCTGGCCAATCAGCTGGCTTACCTGTTGCCGTTCGCCGAACTGGACAAGATCGACCTGCTGCAACTCGATGATCCGCAACAGCGGCTGGATGCGATCCAGGCGCTGCTGGACGAGTTGCAGGGCGAGCTGTTTGCCTGAGGCTGGTTAATAGGCGTACCGCAGCATCGTATGCGGCAAATGCCGCAACACAAAGAACCCGAACAGAGCCACCAGCGACGGCAAGATCAGCCACCAGACCTTCGGTGGCATGGAATTGAGCTGAACCTTGCGCTGGCTCAGCCACAGGCTGGCCGCGCAGACGCAGGCCGCCAGCATCGCACCGGCCAATACATCGGTTGGCCAGTGCGCGCCGAGATAAACCCGCGACAGGGCAATTGCCAGTGCTGGCAAACAAGCCACCAGCAACCAGGTCAGACGCATCCGCGGCGGTTGTCCGCGTCCCGCCAGCACGGCCAGAGTCAGGAACAGCGCAAATGCGCCGGATGCATGACCGCTGGGCATGCTGTAGCTGGTCAGGGGATCGCTCAGCACTTCCGGCCGCACGCGGGCGAAAAAGCCTTTGGTCACGGTATTGGCCAGCGCAGTGCACAGCAACGTGCCGCAAGCGAAGATCGCCTGGCGCCATTGTCGGGTGATCAGCAGAAGCGCCACCAGCAAGGCACTGAACAGCAGCATGATGTGGAATTCGCCGATCAGCGTGAGGACGACGGCCACTTCATCGAGTGCGGGTTTGCGATGCTCCTGCACCAGGGCCATCACGCCTTGATCCAGCGCGGTCAGGTGTGGATAACCGACGAACAGCCCGGCGAGAATCAGCAGGCTCATCCCGGTAATGAAAACGGTGGCGTTGCGATGTCGGCGCAAACTGCTGGTTGCACTCAATCCGACCATCACGGCGATGGCGCCGGCGACGATCCCGGCCTCAGGCCAGAAACCTTCAGGCAGCGGCAGGCGGATCGCTGCCCCGGTGGCCCAACCCGGCAGCAGATAGGCCACCGACCAACCCGCGCCAGCCAACAGGCTGACGGCGAAGAAACGCGGGAAGGGCATGTCGAACATGCCGGCCACCATCGGCAGCATCGGGCGCAACGGGCCGATAAAGCGTCCGACCAACAGGCTGGCGATGCCGTAGCGCTGGAAGTATGACTCCGCCCCGGCGATCCACTCGGGGTGATGACGCAAGCCTGGCAGGCGCCGGATGTTCTGGTGGAAGTGGCGCCCCAGGAAATACGACACCACATCGCCCAACACGCCGGCGAGGAAGCCCAGCAATAGCGTTTCACTCAGCGACAACGCCCCACTGCCTGCCAGTACCGCGACGGCAAACAGCAACACCGTGCCGGGCACGATCAGGCCGGCAATCGCCAGGCATTCGACAAAGGCCACGATGAAAACCGCTGCCGCCAGCCATTGCGGGTTGACCGTCAGCCAACCGGTCACGCTATCGAGCCATTGGCCCATAAAGACAACTCCATTGAATGTTCAGTTGATCCTGTTGAGAACACATCACTCTGAATACACCCGCTCCCACAGGAGTCAGTGTTGGTCAGCATTCAGCCCAGCATAAAATAGTCGCGCCCTTCGACCTGACCCCGTCGCAGCGGGTTCCGTGTGCACCAGGCAGCGTAGGCCGAGTCGACAAAGCGGTACATCAGATGTTCATCTCGTCCATGGGGGATGCCCAGGCGCGTGGTCTGGATAACGTGGGCAGGGGACTGGCCGACATCTTCAACCAGCAGCACCTCGTGGTCGAAGCGCTTGGCATCCCAGACCGGTACCTTCAGCCCCAACGACTTGCACAGCAGGGTTTGCCCGGCGCAGAGCTTTTGCGGTGGGCGAGGGCGGCCCCGGGCGTCGGGGTTGTTCAACAGCATCTGCGCCAGGCTCGCCGGGCCGCTCACGTCGTCGACCCACGGGTAAGCCGATTTGATCAGCACTGCGTTGCCCGGACCTTGGGCGCTGAAGTTCAGGGAGTCGCCACCCCGGGCGTAATACATATAAATGTGACCGCCATCCAGAAACAAAGCCTTACGTTTTTCTGTGTAGCCGAGCGACGCATGACTGCCTTTTTCGGCGCAGTAATAGGCTTCGGTTTCAATGATCCTTGCGCTGAGCCACAGTCCGTCGACCCGATGCCGAATGACTTTCCCGAGCAGGTCCCGGGCAAGAATTTGCGCGTCGCGGTCGAAAAATGCGTCCGCAAGGCCCGTGGGCAGGCTCATGGCGGACGTTCGGACAGTCAGATTGGACATGATGAACAGTGTTTATCAGGGCTGATTGAGTGGTGATGATAACAATTTGCAGCTTAATCCCGGCTGAACGTCGGCAATTTGCTCTCCATTTCGACCATCCGCCCGTCACCGCTGTTAGTCAGGAGGCACGACAGCTATAATCTGCCGCTTTACTCTTTACCAAGACCTTAGAAAAGACCACGCCCAGACCATGACTGAGTCCGTTCTTGACTACATGACCCGCTTGGGTCGCGCCGCCCGCGAAGCTTCCCGCGTGATTGGCCGCGCCAGCACTGCGCAGAAAAACCGCGCCTTGCAGGCCGCCGCCAACGCACTGGACGCCGCCCGCGCCGAGTTGACCGCAGCCAATGAGCTGGACTTGGCAGCCGGCCGCGCCAACGGTCTTGAACCGGCTTTGCTTGAACGCCTGGCGCTGACGCCGGCGCGTATTGACAGCATGATCGTCGGTTTGCGCCAGGTGGCCGCGCTGCCGGACCCGGTCGGAGCGATCCGTGACATGAGTTTCCGTCCGTCCGGTATCCAGGTCGGCAAGATGCGCGTGCCCTTGGGCGTCATCGGGATCATTTACGAATCCCGTCCGAACGTCACCATCGATGCCGCCAGCCTGTGCCTGAAATCCGGCAACGCGACCATTCTGCGTGGCGGGTCGGAGGCCATTCATTCCAATCGTGCCATCGCTGCCTGCATCCAGCGCGGACTGGCAGAGGCCGAATTGCCGGCCGCGGTGGTGCAAGTGGTCGAAACCACTGACCGTGCCGCCGTCGGCGCGCTGATCACCATGCCTGAATACGTCGATGTCATCGTGCCTCGCGGCGGTCGCGGCCTGATCGAGCGCGTCAGTCGAGATGCTCGCGTGCCAGTGATCAAACACCTGGACGGCATTTGCCACGTTTACGTCAGCGAACACGCCGACCTGGCGAAGGCCCAGCGCATCGCGTTCAACGCCAAAACCTACCGTTACGGCATCTGCGGTGCCATGGAAACGCTGCTCGTCGACCAAACCGTCGCCAAAGATTTTCTGCCGGTGATGGCGGCCCAGTTCCGCGAGAAAGGCGTCGAGCTGCGTGGCTGTGAACGCACCCGGGCAATCATCGATGCCGTGCCGGCCACCCTCGATGACTGGAGTACCGAGTACCTCGACGCGATTCTGTCGATCCGCGTGGTCGACGGGCTGGAACAGGCTATAGAGCACATCAACCATTACGGCTCGCACCACACCGATTCGATTGTCAGCGAACACCAGGGCGACACCCGGCGTTTCGTGGCTGAAGTCGATTCGTCGTCGGTGATGATCAACACCCCGACCTGCTTTGCCGATGGCTTCGAATACGGATTGGGTGCCGAGATCGGCATTTCTACTGATAAGCTGCACGCCCGCGGCCCGGTCGGCCTCGAAGGACTGACCTGCGAGAAGTACATCGTGGTCGGTGATGGCCAGTTGCGCGGACAGGAGCCGGTCTGACTTGGGCGACTTCGACCCGTCAGCCCCGTCGACCGTCAGCGAGCCAGTGCCTCGCCGTATTGGCGTGCTGGGTGGAACGTTCGACCCGGTGCACATCGGTCATTTGCGCGGTGCGCTGGAAGTTGCCGAGACCCTGGGCCTCGATGAGCTGCGCCTGACACCGAGTGCCAGGCCGCCCCATCGGAATACGCCGCAGGTGTCGGCGAAGGACCGTCTGGCGATGGTCGAGTGCGCGGTGGCCGGTGTGGCACCGTTGGTGGTGGACGCCCGCGAATTGCAGCGGGACAAACCGTCCTACACCATTGATACCCTGGAGTTGATGCGTGCCGAAATGGCCGCCGAGACCCAGGTTTTTCTGCTTTTGGGCTGGGACGCATTTTGCGGCCTGCCCACTTGGCACCGCTGGGAAGAGTTGCTCCAGCATTGCCATATCCTGGTGTTGCAACGCCCGGATGCCGACAGCGAACCGCCGGATGCCTTGCGCAACCTGCTGGCAGCGCGCTCGGTGAGCGACCCGCTGGCCCTCAAAGGGCCGAGCGGACAGATTGCATTCGTCTGGCAGACACCGCTCGCGGTATCCGCCACCCAGATCCGTCAACTGCTGGCCAGCGGTAAGTCGGTACGTTTCCTGGTGCCCGACGCGGTCCTGGCCTACATCGATGCGCACGGACTCTACCGTGCGTCGAACTGAATAGGAGTGCCTCAAGGCACGTGGCAACAACGTGTATTGAAGCGCCCGAACAAACGAGCAAAACGAGTTTTTTATGACGAACAACGAAGTAAACAAAGTTAAGCGCAAAGGCACGTTCAAGAGTGCCCCGCTGCCTGAAAAAGTCCTGGCTGCCGAGCCGCCTAAAGGCGACGAACTGGTCAAGATCGCGGTAGCGGCCCTGGAAGACGTCAAGGCCCAGGACGTTCTGGTCATCGACGTTCGCGACAAGCAGAGCATCACCGACTACATGATCATCGCCACCGGTACTTCCAACCGCCAGATCGGCGCGATGCTGGACAAGGTTCGCGAAGCCGTCAAAGCCCTGGGCATCAAGCCGCTGGGTGAAGAAGGCAAGGGCGACAGCGACTGGGTGCTGCTGGACATGGACGACGTGATCGTCCACATGATGACCTCCAACGCCCGTCAGTTCTACGACCTGGAGCGCCTGTGGAAAGGCGCCGAGCAGAGCCGTGCCGCCGACGGCAAACACCACAGTCCTGAAGTTGGTCACGAGCATTTCAACAAGCTCAACAAAGACCAGGAATAAGGAACGGCTGTGCGACTGCGACTGATCGCCGTCGGTTCCCGCATGCCCAAGTGGGTGGAAGAAGGCTGGCATGAATATGCCAAGCGTCTTCCGTCCGAGCTGGCGCTGGAACTGGTGGAAATACCGCTCAATACCCGGGGCAAGAATGCCGACGTGGCGCGCTTTATCCGTCAGGAAGGCGAAGCCATGCTGGCCAAGGTCGGGCCGAACGAGCGTATTGTCACCCTCGAAGTCCACGGCAAGCCCTGGAGTACCGAGCAACTGGCGGTGGAACTCGATCGCTGGCGGCTGGACTCGCGCACTGTCAATTTCATGGTCGGTGGCCCCGAGGGGCTGGCGCCGGAAGTCTGTGCCCGCGCCGATCAGCGTTGGTCGCTCTCGCCGTTGACGTTGCCGCATCCGTTGGTGCGCATCCTCATCGGCGAACAGCTGTATCGTGCCTGGACAGTTCTGTCCGGCCACCCTTACCACAAGTAGTTCTGCCCTCATGCCTCAGCCGATCCGCATCAAGGACCACGAAAAAGACGCCCGTCTGGTGCGTGGCCGCGTCGTGTTCGGGGCAATTGCCGTGGTGGTGCTGATTGGCGTGCTGATCGCGCGTCTGTATTTCCTTCAGGTGATCCAGTACGACTACCACTCGACCCTGTCGGAAAACAACCGCGTCCACGTACAACCGATTCCGCCGACTCGCGGCTTGATTTTCGACCGCAACGGCGTGGTGATCGCCGACAACCGGCCGAGTTTCAGCCTGAGCATGACCCGCGAGCGGTCCGGCGACTGGCAGCAAGTGCTCGACGTCATCGTCGAAGTATTGGAGATGACGCCCGAGGACCGGGTGATTTTCGAAAAGCGCATGCGTCAGGGACGTCGGCCGTTCGAGCCGGTGCCGATCCTGTTTGAGCTGACCGAAGAACAGATTGCCCGGATCGCCGTCAACCAGTTCCGCCTACCGGGCGTGGAAGTGGTGGCGCAACTGGTTCGCCACTATCCGCAGGGCGCGCACTTTGCGCACTCGGTGGGTTACATGGGGCGGATCAACGAGAAAGAGCTTAAGACCCTCGACCCGGTCAATTACAGCGGCACCCATCACATCGGCAAAACCGGTATCGAACGCTTTTACGAGCCCGAACTGCACGGCCAGGTGGGTTACGAAGAAGTCGAAACCAACGCTCGGGGCCGCGTTTTACGGGTACTCAAGCGTACCGATCCGATTCCCGGCAAGGACATCGTGCTGAGCCTGGACATCAAGTTGCAGGAAGCCGCTGAAGCCGCACTTGGCGGGCGGCGCGGCGCTGTCGTGGCGCTGGACCCGAAAACCGGTGAAGTGCTGGCGATGGTCAGCCAACCGAGTTTCGATCCGAACCTGTTCGTCACCGGCATCAGCTTCAAGGCCTATTCCGAACTGCGCGATTCCATCGACCGGCCGTTGTTCAACCGCGTCCTGCGCGGCCTGTATCCACCGGGATCGACGATCAAGCCAGCGGTGGCGATTGCCGGTCTTGACGCGGGCGTGGTGACAGCGTCGAGCCGGGTATTCGATCCGGGCTACTACATGCTGCCCAACTACGACCACAAGTATCGCAACTGGAACCGCACCGGCGACGGCTTCGTCGACCTCGATACGGCGATCATGCGTTCCAACGACACCTACTTCTATGACCTGGCGCACAAGCTGGGGATCGATCGGCTGTCGGCCTACATGACCAAGTTCGGCATCGGCCAGAAAGTCTCTCTGGACATGTTCGAAGAGTCGCCTGGCTTGATGCCGTCCCGCGAGTGGAAGCGTGCGACCCGCCGTCAGGCATGGTATCCGGGCGAAACGCTGATTCTCGGGATCGGTCAGGGCTATATGCAATCGACTCCGTTGCAGTTGGCCCAGGCCACCGCGCTGGTGGCCAACAAAGGCATCTGGAATCGCCCGCATCTGGCCAAGACCATCGAAGGCGCGAAGCCGGTGGATGAAAATCCCATGCCGGACATTATCCTGCGCGACCCGTCGGACTGGACCAAGGTCAACCACGGCATGCAGCAGGTCATGCATGGCGCCCGGGGCACCGCGCGCAAGGCTTCGATCGGTGCGCAGTACCGGATCGCCGGCAAGAGCGGTACGGCTCAGGTGGTGGCGATCAAGCAGGGCGAGAAGTACGACCGCTCCAAGGTTCAGGAGCGCCACCGTGACCACGCTTTGTTCGTCGGCTTTGCGCCGGCCGACGACCCGAAAATCGTGGTGTCGGTGATGGTGGAGAACGGCGAGTCCGGCTCCGGCGTGGCAGCGCCCGTGGTGCGTCAAGTCATGGACGCCTGGTTGCTCGATGAGAGCGGTCATCTGAAAGCCGAATACGCCAGTCCTATCAGCGCGGAGGCTACGGCCCGTGAAGAATAATTTCGATCGCATGCTTTCCAGCGAGGATGTGATGCGTCGCCGGGCGACGTTGTTGCAACGCATGCACATCGACGGCCCTTTGCTGATCCTGCTGTTGACCCTCGCCGCCGGCAGCCTGTTCGTGTTGTATTCGGCCAGTGGCAAAAGTTGGGATCTGCTGGGCAAACAAGCCACCTCGTTCGGTATTGGCCTGGTGGCGATGATCGTCATCGCCCAATTCGAACCGCGATTCATGGCGCGTTGGGTGCCGCTGGGCTACGTGGTCGGCGTGATGCTGTTGCTGGTGGTGGACATCATGGGCCACAACGCCATGGGCGCGACACGCTGGATCAATATTCCCGGGGTGATCCGCTTCCAGCCCTCGGAGTTCATGAAAATCCTGATGCCGGCGACTATCGCCTGGTATCTGTCCAAACGCAGTCTGCCACCGCAGCTTAAACACGTGGGCGTCAGCCTGATGCTGATCGGCGTGCCGTTCATTTTGATTGTGCGGCAACCGGACCTCGGCACCTCGCTGCTGATCCTGGCCGGTGGTGCATTCGTGCTGTTCATGGGTGGCCTGCGCTGGCGCTGGATTCTCAGCGTACTGGCCGCAACGGTGCCCGTGGCCATCGCCATGTGGTTCTTCGTCATGCACGATTACCAGAAGCAGCGGGTCCTGACGTTCCTCGACCCTGAGAGTGATCCGCTGGGCACTGGCTGGAACATCATTCAGTCGAAGGCCGCCATCGGTTCCGGCGGCGTGTTCGGCAAGGGGTGGCTATTGGGCACCCAGTCGCACCTGGACTTTCTCCCGGAAAGCCATACCGACTTCATCATTGCGGTCATGGGCGAAGAGTTCGGTCTGGTGGGCATTTGCGCGCTGTTGTTGATCTACCTGCTGTTGATCGGGCGCGGGCTGGTGATTACCGCCCAGGCCCAGACATTGTTCGGCAAGTTGCTGGCCGGCGCGCTGACCATGACGTTTTTTGTTTATGTTTTCGTCAATATCGGTATGGTCAGCGGCCTGTTGCCGGTCGTGGGGGTGCCGTTGCCGTTCATTAGCTACGGAGGAACTTCGCTGGTGACGCTGCTGTCAGCGTTTGGGGTTTTGATGTCGATCCATACCCATCGTAAGTGGATCGCACAGGTTTGAATAAGGTGAAGAGTTCAATGCAAGTAATGCGTGGCTGGGCGACTCGATACGCGCCGTGGGTCGGCCTGGTAAGCATCCTTGGCACTGCGCAGGAAGCGTTGGCCGGCGATTACGAAGGCACACCGCAAGTGGCCGAATTCGTCGGTGAAATGACCCGCGACTACGGTTTCGCCGGTGAACAGTTGATGGGCGTGTTTCGCGAAGCCGAGCGCAAACAGTCGATCCTGGACGCTATTTCGAAACCCGCCGAGCGGGTCAAGCAGTGGAACGAATATCGCCCGATGTTCATCACCGACGCGCGTATCGCCCGTGGCGTGGATTTCTGGCGCCAGCACGAAGCGGTGCTGGCCCGGGCTGAACAGGAATACGGCGTGCCGGCTCAGGTGATCGTCTCGATCATCGGCGTCGAAACCTTTTTCGGTCGCAATACCGGCAATTTCCGGGTAATCGATGCGTTGTCGACCCTGGGTTTCGACTATCCTCCCCGTGCCGAATTTTTCCGCAAGGAATTGCGTGAGTTCCTGCTGCTGGCGCGTGAAGAGCAGGTCGACCCGTTGACCCTCAAAGGCTCCTACGCCGGGGCCATGGGGCTGCCGCAGTTCATGCCCAGCAGCTTTCGCGCCTATGCGGTGGACTTCGACGGTGACGGCCACATCAATATCTGGAACAACCCGGACGATGCCATCGGCAGCGTCGCCAGCTACTTCAAGCGCCATGGCTGGGTCGCCGGCGAACCGGTGGTCAGCCGCGCCGATGTGCGGGGCGAACAGGTCGATGCAGGTTTGACCACCGGCATCGAGCCGACTAAAACCGTTGGAGAGTTGCGGGCCTTGGGCTGGTCAAGTCATGATGCGCTGCGCGATGATATGCCGGTTACCGCTTTCCGGCTGGAAGGCGACAAGGGGCCTGAATACTGGATGGGCCTGAAGAATTTTTACGCGATCACGCGATATAACCGCAGCGTGATGTACGCCATGGCCGTACATCAACTGTCTGAACAGCTGGTCCAAGCACGGGGCGTCAAGTAATGCGGGCATTGCCTATGAATAAACCCCTGAAGCTGATGGCACTTGCCGCGTTGGCAGTGCTGGTCGCCAGTTGTTCGACCAGCCGCCCGCCGGCCCAGAAGTCTCCCACGACCGTGCGCTCGACGCCGGGGCTGGACATCAACCGGGCACACAAGGATGGCGCACCGTGGTGGGATGTCGACGTTACGCGCATCCCGGATGCCACGCCGACCCTGCACACCGGTCCATACAAGGCCAACCCTTACACGGTGCTGGGCAAAACCTATTTCCCGATTCAAGAATCCAAGACCTACGTACAGTCCGGTACGGCGTCCTGGTACGGCACCAAGTTCCACGGTCAGAACACCGCCAACGGCGAAGTGTATGACCTGTACGGCATGAGTGCTGCACACAAGACCTTGCCATTGCCAAGTTACGTTCGGGTGACCAACCTGGACAACAACAAGACCGTGATCCTGCGCGTCAACGACCGCGGGCCGTTCTATTCGGACCGCATCATCGATTTGTCCTACGCGGCCGCCAAGAAACTCGGTTATGCCGAAACCGGCACTGCGCGGGTCAAGGTCGAAGGCATCGATCCGCAGCAATGGTGGGCCGCCAAGGGCCGTCCGGCGCCTTTAATGCTCAACGAGCCGCAAGTCGCGCAGAATAGCGCGCCGGTCATCACGGCTTCGGCCGGTACAGTCGAACAATGGACTCCGCCGCCGCAGCAACACGCCGCCGCGGTCGTTCCAGTACAAATCGATGCAAAAAAAAACGCTTCTGCACCAGCGTCTGGCCAGTATCTGCAGGTGGGCGCCTTCGCCAACCCGGACGCTGCCGAGCTGCTGAGGTCGAAGCTCAGCGGGATGGTGAGCGCTCCGGTGTTCATCAGCTCGATCGTGCGCAATCAGCAGACCCTGCATCGGGTGCGCCTGGGGCCAATCGGTTCACCGGGTGAAATCCAGCAAGTGCAGAACAGCGTGCGCCTGGCCAACCTCGGTTCGCCTAGCGTCGTGACCGAGTAAGCCACTGAGTAACACGTAGAACTTGATTGACGGTTCATCTGCGGTTTTGGGGGGTGAACCAGGTTGTTGGCTCGTCGAAGAACAAAAGCCCGGCAAAGGGTGGCTGGAGTGAGCAACTGAACACGCGATAACCCGTTAGAAGGTTATTTGATTAGTTTTGCCTTCGGGCAGTTTCCATTAGCGATTTCGAGAGACGGATGAACATCACCACCTTTGCCAAACGCCTGTGCCTTCTAGTCCCGCTGCTCCTCTCGCCAGCCGCTTTCGCGGTCGAGATGATGCCGTCCCCACCGCAACTGGCCGCCAAGGCCTACGTGCTCATGGACGCCAGCAGCGGCAACGTGCTGGTCGAAAACAATGGTGACCAGCGTCTGCCGCCAGCCAGCCTGACCAAGCTGATGACCGCGTACATCGCGACGCTGGAAATCCGTCGTGGCCAGATCGGTGAAAACGATCCGGTCACCGTCAGCGAAAACGCCTGGCGTACCGGTGGTTCGCGGATGTTCATCAAGGTCGGCTCGCAAGTCACTGTCAGCGACCTGTTGCACGGCATCATCATTCAGTCGGGCAACGACGCCAGTGTTGCGCTCGCCGAGCACATCGCCGGCAGCGAAGACGCGTTCGCCGACATGATGAACAAAACCGTTGGCGACCTGGGCATGACCAACAGCCACTTCATGAACCCGACCGGTCTGCCGAACCCTGAGCACTACTCGTCGGCTCACGACATGGCCGTGCTGGCTCGCGCAATCATCCACGAAGACCCGGCTCACTACGCGATCTACTCGCAGAAAGAGTTCTTCTGGAACGGCATCAAACAGCCGAACCGTAACCTGCTGCTGTGGCGCGACAAGACGGTCGACGGTCTGAAAACCGGTCACACCGACGAAGCAGGCTACTGCATGGTGTCCTCGGCCGTGCGTGATGGCATGCGTCTGATCGCCGTGGTGTTCGGCACCAACAGCGAAGTGGCTCGCGCCGCCGAGACCCAGAAGCTGCTGACCTACGGGTTCCGCTTCTTCGAAACCCAGACCTTCTATCAGAAAGGCGCCGAGCTGGCTCAGGCTCCTGTCTGGAAAGGCGCCACCAATCAAGTCAAGGCCGGCCTGGCCCAAGACCTGACCATGACCCTGCCCAAAGGCCAGCTGAAAAAGCTCGCTGCCAGCATGACCATGAACCCGCAACTGGTTGCACCAATCGCCAAGGGCGACGTGATCGGTAAAGTCGAAGTCAAACTGGACGAAAAAGTCGTGCACAGCGCCGACCTGATCGCTCTGGACGGCGTCGAAGAGGGTGGTATCTTCCGCCGCATGTGGGATAGCATCCGTCTATTCTTCTACGGCTTGTTCAACTGATAGTGTGCACCTGCAAAGCCCTGCGCTGATCCGGCGCGGGGCTTTGCCGTCGCCACGGCTTACGCTTACGAGGCCGTTACGCCATGACCGATACCGAAGTAAAGGCGCCCAAGATCGAATTCCCTGCCACTGATTACCCGGTTAAGGTGATTAGCGACACGGGTGTGGGCAACAAGGACAAGATCATCGACATCGTCCGCAAACACGCCAAGATCAATGATGAGCGTGTTGACGAGCGTCAAAGCAGCAACGGTAAATACACCACCATCCAGTTGCACATCGTCGCGACCGACCAGGACCAGCTGTACAACATCAACAGCGAACTGCGGGCCACCGGTTTCGTGCACATGGTGCTGTGATGTCCGGCACGCTGGGCTTTCGCGAGCTCGGCCAGATGGCTTACGAGCCGGTCTGGCATGCCATGCAACGCTTCACCAACGAACGCGGCAGCAGTGCGCCCGACGAGATCTGGCTGGTCGAGCACCCGCCGGTGTTCACGCAGGGCCAGGCCGGCAAGGCCGAGCATTTGCTGTTGCCGGGAGATATTCCGGTGGTGCAGGTCGACCGGGGTGGGCAAGTCACGTACCACGGCCCCGGGCAACTGGTGGCTTACCTGTTGCTCGACGTGCGCAAGCTGGGTTTTGGTGTACGTGACCTGGTGAGCCGCATGGAGTCATGCCTGATCGAGCTGCTTGCCAGCTACGGCGTGACCGCGGTGGCCAAACCGGACGCGCCGGGTGTTTATGTCGACGGTGCGAAAATCGCTTCCCTGGGTCTGCGGATCCGCCACGGTTGTTCCTTTCATGGCCTGGCCTTGAATGTGGACATGAACCTGGAGCCGTTTCGACGGATTAATCCCTGCGGCTACGCCGGGCTGGCGATGACCCAGCTGAGCGATCACGCAGGATCGATTGAATTTGCCGAGGTAAGTGCCCGGCTGCGCGCGCAGCTCGTCAAACACCTCGACTATGCTGAGCAGACGACCCTAACGGGCGGAATCGACTGATATGACTACTGATGCAGTGCAAACCATGATCCCGACGCAGGATGTTACCGAGCGTCCGGCCCCGCGTGCCAAGGTTGAAGCCGGCGTTAAGCTGCGCGGCGCCGAGAAGGTTGCACGCATTCCGGTGAAGATCATTCCGACCACCGAACTGCCGAAAAAGCCTGACTGGATCCGCGTGCGCATCCCGGTATCCCCGGAAGTCGACCGCATCAAGGCGCTGTTGCGCAAGCACAAGCTGCACAGCGTGTGCGAAGAAGCGTCCTGCCCGAACCTGGGCGAGTGCTTCTCCGGTGGCACCGCAACGTTCATGATCATGGGCGACATCTGCACCCGTCGCTGCCCGTTCTGCGACGTCGGCCACGGCCGTCCGAAGCCACTGGACGTCAACGAGCCGCAAAGCCTGGCCATTGCCATCGCCGACTTGCGCCTGAAATACGTGGTGATCACTTCGGTAGACCGCGACGACCTGCGTGACGGTGGTGCCCAGCACTTCGCCGACTGCATCCGTGAAATCCGCAAGCTGTCGCCAAACGTGCAGCTGGAGACTTTGGTTCCGGACTACCGTGGCCGCATGGACATCGCCCTGCAGATCACCGCCGCCGAGCCGCCGGATGTGTTCAACCACAACCTGGAAACCGTGCCGCGCCTGTACAAGGCTGCGCGTCCGGGTTCGGACTATCAGTGGTCGCTGACCCTGCTGCAACGTTTCAAGCAGATGATGCCGCACATTCCGACCAAGTCCGGTCTGATGCTGGGCCTGGGTGAAACCGACGAAGAAGTCATCGAAGTCATGAAGCGAATGCGCGAGCACGACATCGACATGCTGACCCTGGGCCAGTACCTGCAACCGTCGCGCAGTCACTTGCCGGTCCAACGTTTCGTGCACCCGGACACCTTCGCCTGGTTCGCCGAGGAAGGTTACAAGATGGGCTTCAAGAACGTCGCTTCTGGTCCGCTGGTACGCTCGTCGTACCACGCCGATGAGCAGGCGAAGCTGGTCAAGGCCGAGCTGATGTCGTCCTGATCTGCTGAAAAGAAACAAAATCCGCCCGCAAGGCATCAAGGCTTGCGGGCGTTTTTTTTGGCATGCCCACGGCCACTGGCGTTTTTTCCTGCAACCTGCGGGGCGACGATCCCTCTTCTGTTTGTCCCCGTTCCTGACTACTGTGTGCTCAAGTGTTCACGCAGGGAGATTCACGGATGACCGTTCGACCGACTCACACGCTTTGTCCTCACACCCCGGTTCCGGCCTTGCCGTCGGAAGGGGTGATCGCTGTCATTGCGCCTGCCGGGCCGGCACCGCTGGACACGGACAAAGCCGTGCAATGGATGCGCGCCCGCGGCTATACGCTAAAGGTGTTTCCGGGCGTCTATGAGCGGGACGGCTACCTCGCCGGGAGCGATGATGTGCGCCTCAATGACTTGCACGCGGCGTTCGCCGACAGCGAAGTCGACGCCATCATTTGCTTGCGCGGTGGTTATGGCACGCCGAGGTTGCTCGATCGCATCGATTTCCAGCTGCTGCGCAGTAACGCCAAGCCCTTCATCGGCTACAGCGACATTACCGCTTTGCACCTGGCTATCAGTCGCTACGCGGGATTTGTGACATTTCACGGCCCGTTGCTCAACGCCGATCTGCTGGGTGGCCGGCAAAAGCCGACCGAGCCTTCTTTTTTCAACATGCTGCGAGGGCAGGTCAAGGCGGGTAGCTTATTGGCCCATCCGGCGGCCTATCCCTTGACCACGATTGAACCAGGCATCGCCCATGGGCGTTTACTGGGGGGCAATCTGTCGATGATCGCCGCGACCATGGGCACGCCCTACGAAATGGATGCCGAGGGCGTCATTCTGTTCATTGAAGACATCAACGAGCCGCTGTATCGCGTCGACCGTCTACTGACTCACCTGCGACTGGCCGGCACGCTGGGCAAGTTGCGTGGGGTGTTGGTGGGTGATGTGGCGGGGGTTGAGGTGCCGGCGCTGGAGCAGTTGCTCAAGCAAATGTTCGGGCCTTTGCGGATTCCGGTGTTGTCCGGATGGCGCAGCGGTCATTGCGATCCGAACCTGACGCTGCCGATGGGGGCGCTGGTCAGGCTGGATGCAGGGAACAAGGAGTTGGTGGTGGAGCAGGATGTGGTGATCAAGCCTTAGGTGCTTGTCGCCTGATAGACAGCTTTCGCGGGCAAGCCTCGCTCCTACAGGTTGCGAAAACCCTTTAGGAACGAGGCTTGCCCGCGTTGCTTTCAGCGGTTGCGCAAACCTTCCAGCAACTTGTGCGTCGGGTATCCGTCCGCCGGCCAGCCAAACGACTGCTGGGCACTGCGAATCGCTTTGCGGGTGTTGGCGCCGATTATGCCGTCGGCGGTACCCGCATCGTAATTCTGTGCGCTCAGCAGGTTTTGCAGCTCGATCCGCTCAGTTCGGCTCAGCGGCAAATCATCCTTTGGCCAAGTACCGCTGATCAGGCCCGCGCCATTGAATCGCTCGGACAACAGGCTGACGCCCAAGGCGTAGGACGATGAGTTGTTGTATTTGAGAATGGCGCGGAAGTTGTCCAGCACCAGGAAGGCCGGGCCACGGTAGCCCGCTGGTAGCAGCAGCGCTGCGGACAAGTGTTCGGAACCTGCCGGGACCTGGCGGCCGTTGGGCAGCGAGACGCCCAGTTGCTGCCATTCGGCGACGCTCTTGCGGATTGTGCCGTCGGCCAGCACGTAGTTGAAGCTGCCCGGCAATTGCACTTCAAAGCCCCACGGTTGGCCTCTCTGCCATCCGGAGCTTTGCAGATAGTGCGCGGTCGAGGCCAGGGCGTCGGTGGCGCTGCCCCAGATGTCGCGTCGGCCGTCGCCATCGAAATCCACGGCGTGAGTGTTGTAGGTGGTCGGGATGAACTGGGTCTGGCCCATGGCGCCAGCCCAGGAGCCGAGCATTTTTTCTGGCTCGATATCACCCTGTTGCAGAATTTGCAGCGCAGCAATCAATTGCGCGTGGGCGAATCCTGGGCGACGACCTTCGTAAGCCAGGGTTGCCAACGAATTGATCACTGACTTGCTGCCCTGGAACTGGCCGAAGTTGCTTTCCATGCCCCACACGGCAACGAGGGCCTGACGATCAACGCCATAACGCTGTTCGATGCTCTGCAGGATGTCGGCGTACTGTTCGACCAGTGCCTGGCCTTTGCGAACCCGCAGCGGCGACACGGCGCCATCGAGGTATTCCCACACCGGTTTCGCGAATTCCGGCTGGCTGCGATCGGCACGGATCACGCTGGGGTCGAGGCTGACATTGGCAAAGGCACGGTCGAACAGGTCGGCACGAATGCCGGCGGCCAGGGCATCCTTGCGGAAACCGGCCTGCCATTCGGCGAAGGTCTGGGTCGGCTGGATGTCGAGGTTTTCACCGTTCGGTACCACCGGCGGTACAACCGCGGGGGCGGTGGCGACTGGCAGGGTCTTCAATGGCTGGGCGTCGGCGGCGGTGGGTTTTTCCGCGCAGGCGACTAGCAAAACGAGGCTGGAGGCAGCAATCAATTGGCGCAGGTGCCAACGACGGGAAAGACAAAGGGGCATGCACGGGTCCAGGGAAAACGGATCAGGTGCAGACCTTAACATGTTGAGCGGATGCATGCCTTTCAGGCTGCCAGAAAGTAAGAAGCCTCCCAGTTGTCAGACTGGAAGGCTTCGCGGCGGTAGCTGCCTTTGCCCTTGCCGGCTCGTTCCTGACGGCTGCGGAACAATGGCTGGGCGATGATGGATTTGGCCTTGTTGGGGCCGCGTTTGGACGGCTTTTTGCTCATGATGGACTCTCGCAAGTAAAGGTTTTTTGCGGGGCAAATCATCGGCTCAAGCGAGGCTTCTGTCTAGTCCCTAGGTTGTGCAGGAAATGTGAATCGTGGCGAGGGAGCTTGCTCCCGCTCGGCTGCGCAGCAGTCGCAAATGGGCAAGCGGGGCTTTTCTGAAGAAACGCGATGTGTGGACTGGGGTCGCTTCGCAACCCGGCGGGAGCAAGCTCCCTCGCCACAAAAGCGTTACTCGGCAGGCAACGTCAAACGCTGGCCAGCCATCAACAGCGTCAACCGACTCAAGCTCATCCACGGCGAACCCGCCGCCTGGCCCTTGATCTGCGCGTCGATGCGTTGCGCTTCCAACAGCAACTGCGCCCAACGTGGCGCCGAGTAGCGTTGCAAGGCTTTGCTCATCAGCGGTTTACGTTTGTCCCAAACCGGTGGTTTGGCCTGGCTGAAGGCTTTGTCCAGCGGCGTACCCTGGCTGTATTGCAACGAAATGTTGGCCAGCAGTCGCAGCTCGCGAGCCAAAGCCCAGAGGATCACCGGCGGCTCGACACCTTCACCGCGCAATCCTTCGAGCATGCGCAGGGCGTGGGCGGCCTCGCCGTTGAGGATCGCATCGGTCAACCCGAAGACATCGAATCGCGCACTGTCGGCTACCGCAGCCTGCACGGTTTCGACCGTGATCTGACCGCCCTCGGCCATCAGCTTGAGTTTTTCGATTTCCTGGGCCGCCGCCAGCAAATTGCCTTCGACCCGTGCGGCAATCAGTTCAACGGCGTCCTGGCTGGCAGACAAGCCAGCCTGGGACAAGCGCTGACGGATCCAGCTCGGCAACTGGCTGACATCCACCGGCCAGATTTGCACGAACTGGGTCTGCGCGCCTTCGACCAGTGCCTTGCCCCACTTGGTTTTCTGCGCACTGCCGTCGAGCTTGGGCAGGCTGATCAACAGCAGCGTGTCTTCGGCCGGCCGTGAGCAGTACTCGATGAGTGCGGCAGCGCCTTTATCACCGGGCTTGCCTGAGGGCAGGCGCAGCTCCAGCAGGCGCTTTTCGGCGAACAGCGACATGCTCGCACCGGCTTGCAGCAACGTGCCCCAGTCGAAACTGGCGTCGGCGGCGAACACCTGGCGTTCATCGAAACCCTGTTGACGGGCGGCGGTGCGGATGGCGTCGGCGGCTTCCTGGCACAGCAAGGGGTCATCGCCGCTGATCACATAGACCGGCGCGAGGGCACCTTGCAGGTGTTTGGCGAGTTGGGCGGGTGCGAGTTTCATAAGAGAGGGCGAACGGGGCGCCTGAGCGCCCCGCAAGTCTTACTGCTGCGGCAGTTCGATAGGCGACTGACGCGGGGTTTCCGCTTCAGCCTTCTGCGCCGCTTCCAGCGCGGCGGCTTCGGCCTTGGCCTTGGCTTCGGCAGTCTGTTGCAGTTGGGCCAACTGGGTCGGCGTGATCTGCTGCAAGCGCAGCATCATGCGTTGCACCAGCTCGCGACGCATTTCCTTGCGCGCATCGGCGGCTTCCTGGTCAGACCCCACCAGGTTGTTGCCGTCGTGGATGAAGACCTTCTGTACTTCGAGCTTGTCGTCGATCAGCGACAGGTTGCCCTGGCTGAGGATCCTGTAGCTGAGCACGGTGTTCAACTGATACTCGCCCGTCCGACCGGCGCCGGCATAGCTGAGGATGCGCTGGGATTCCTGTTCGTCGGCCAGGAACAGCTTGTAAGGCGCGCCGCTGTAGACCTTGACGCCGCTGCTTTGCAGAACCTGGCGCAGTTGGGTGACGGTGTCGCCGTAAGCGTTACGGGCGCTCAGGTCGAGTTCCGTGATCGCCAGTTCGGTGGTGCCGGTGCCGCGCAGCTGGAAACCGCAGGCGCTCAACAGGACCGCGAGGCCCATCACCAGCAAGTTGCGTTTGATCATTGTGTTGCTCCCCTTGAAACCATGTGGGCCGATCATGCGGCCCGAAAGGTTTTACTTGGCGCCAGGCAGGGCCTGGCGCCCGATCCAATTAGCTGGCGACGATGTTGACCAGTTTCCCGGGCACCACAATCACTTTACGAATGGTCAGACCATCGACAAAGCGCAGCACGTTTTCGTTGGCGCGTGCGGCGGCTTCGACTTCTTCACGGGTCGCGGTGGCCGGCATTTCGATCTGGCCCCGCAGCTTGCCGTTGACCTGAATGACCAGCGTCAGGCTGTCCTGCACCAGTGCGCTGTCGTCCTGTACCGGCCAACCGGCGTCGATCACAGGATCAGCGTGACCCAGCTGATTCCACAGCTCGTGGCTGATGTGCGGTGTGATCGGTGCCAGCAACAGCGTCACGGTTTCCAGGCCTTCGTGAATCAGTGCCCGATCCTGTTCGGTGGCTTGTGCGGCTTTTTCCAGAACGTTCATCAGCGTCATCACCTGGGCGATGGCGGTGTTGAATTTGTGGTTCTGGCCGACGTCCTGGCTGGCTTGCTTGATGGCCAGGTGGATCGAGCGACGCACGGCTTTCTGTTCGTCATTCAGGCTGGCAACGTCGAGTTTGCCCGGCAGGCCCTGGCTGACATGTGCCTGAGCCAGACGCCAGACGCGCTTGAGGAAACGGTGCGAACCTTCCACGCCGGAGTCGGACCATTCCGCGCTCATGTCGGGTGGCGAAGCGAACATCATGAACAGGCGGCAGGTGTCTGCGCCGAACTGGTCGATCATCGACTGTGGGTCGACGCCGTTGTTCTTTGACTTGGCCATCTTCTCGGTGCCGCCGATTTCCACCGGCAAACCGTCGGATTTCAATTTGGCGCTGATGACCTTGGCTTTGCTGTCGCGTTCGAGTTCAACGTCCGCCGGGTTGAACCAGGTGTAAGCACCGTTGGCTTCGCGGCGATAGTACGTCTCGGCGATCACCATGCCCTGGGTCAGCAGGTTCTTGAACGGCTCGTTGGAGCTCACCAGGCCTTCGTCGCGCATCAGCTTGTGGAAGAAGCGTGCGTAGAGCAGGTGAAGAATCGCGTGCTCGATACCGCCGATGTACTGATCCACCGGCAACCAGTGGTCGGCCGCCGATTTTTCCACCAGGCCACCTTCAAAGTGCGGCGAGGCGTAGCGCGCGTAGTACCACGAGGACTCGACGAAGGTGTCCATGGTGTCGGTTTCACGCTTGGCAGGCTGGCCGCATTTCGGGCAGCTGCATTCGTAGAACTCGGGCATGCGCGCCAGTGGCGAACCGGCGCCGTCCGGTACGACATCTTCCGGCAGCACGACGGGCAGTTGATCTTCCGGTACCGGAACGTCGCCGCAGGCCGCGCAGTGAATGATCGGGATCGGGCAGCCCCAGTAGCGCTGACGGCTGATGCCCCAGTCGCGCAGGCGGAATTGGGTGCGCGAGGCGCCCAGTGATTTCTTGATCAACGCCACTTCAATCGCGTCGAAAGCGCCGGCGAAGTCCAGGCCGTCAAACTCGCCGGAATTGATCAGCGTGCCGTGTTCGCCATAGGCGTCTTGCCATGGCGCCGGGTTGGTGTCGCCAGCGCTGGTGCGCACCACCGATTTGACCGGCAGGTTGTACTTGTGGGCGAATTCGAAATCGCGCTCGTCGTGGGCCGGAACCGCCATGACCGCACCATCGCCGTAGTGCATCAGTACGTAGTTGGCGACCCACACCGGCAGTTTTTCGCCCGTCAGCGGGTGCTCGACGAACAGGCCGGTCGGCAGGCCTTTCTTCTCTTGAGTGGCAACGTCGGCTTCAGCCACGCTGCCGCCCTTGCATTCAGCGATGAACGCTTGCAGCTCAGGGTTGTTCTGTGCGGCCAGGGTAGCCAGGTGGTGCTCGGCAGCCACAGCGACGTAAGTCGCGCCCATCAAGGTGTCCGGACGGGTGGTGAATACCTTGAGTGTGCCGGCTTCGCCGATGGAATCGACGTTGTACGGGAACTGCACTTCCATGCCGCGGGACTTGCCGATCCAGTTGCGCTGCATGGTCTTGACCTGTTCAGGCCAGCCCGGCAGATCATCGAGACTCTCCAGCAGTTCATCCGCGTAGGCGGTGATCTTGAAGTAGTACATCGGGATTTCGCGCTTTTCGATCAGCGCGCCGGAGCGCCAGCCGCGACCGTCGATTACCTGTTCGTTGGCCAGTACCGTCTGGTCGACCGGGTCCCAGTTCACGGTGCCGCTTTTCTTGTAGATCACGCCTTTTTCGAACAGGCGAGTGAACAGCCATTGTTCCCAGCGGTAGTAATCGGGCTTGCAAGTGGTCACTTCACGCGACCAGTCCACCGCCAGGCCCAGGCTGCGCAGCTGGTTTTTCATGTAGGCGATGTTTTCGTAGGTCCACTTGGCGGGCGCTACGTTGTTCTTCATCGCGGCGTTCTCCGCCGGCATGCCGAAGGCGTCCCAACCCATCGGTTGCAGAACGTTCTTGCCTTGCATGCGCTGGTAGCGGGAGATCACGTCGCCGATGGTGTAGTTGCGCACGTGCCCCATGTGTAGCTTGCCGCTGGGGTAAGGGAACATCGACAGGCAGTAGTAAGTCTCCTTGCCTGGCTGTTCACTGACTTCAAAGGACTTTTGCTCGTCCCAGAACGACTGGGCGGCGGCTTCGATTTCACGGGGCTGATATTGTTCGTGCATGGCTACTTTTTGAACTGAATAGGGGTGGCCTAATCCTCTTCAATGCGACGCTGGACGGTAAGGGCGCCAATTCGGCGTTTCCGTGCCCAGACGAGCTGGAAGTGGAGTTACAGGAAGCGCCGTAGCATACATGACCGTGCTCTATCGAGGGAAACCCTGATTGCTGCCACGCGTCTTGCGAAAAACGCCGCGAGGGCCGTTGGTCGCGGCGCTCAGCCGGTTTGTTCATGGAAGCTAAGCTCTAACTGGGGAGTAGGTCTTATCTTCCAATGAGGTGAGGGATGGTTGAGTCACGACGCAAAGCTACAAAACCGGAGTTGTACGAAAGACTGATTGATCGTCTTGGATTGGCCCTGGAAGCGGCGAAAACCGCAGGCCGGTTGCGTGATGAACGTCCGCTGGAGCTGGAATTGCGTGGTTTGAGCCCCGCTGAGTTTGCTTTGGTCAAGGCGTATCTGGATCGCAGTGAGCGTGAGACACACGGATGCTTGTCCGAGGCAGTAAAGCAACTCGACGCACCACGCTCAGCCAAGATTATCTGGCTCAAGGACAAGGTACCTGGCAGAGACGCGGTAAAGGTCCGGTCTATGCAGTTCAAGTAGGTATCGAGCCATGCTCCAGGGTTTTTTGAAGCATAGTCCTTGCGTATTCATTGTCGCACTGCATCAACCCACTTAGGCTTCGGGCATCTTTATGGAGATGCTCGATGCCTTTTCGTTATTTCGTGAAACAACTTCTCTTGCCGCCGGGCCTTCTGTTGCTGCTGCTGGCGCTTGCCTGGTGGTGGCGCCGCTCCAGACCAAAGTTGGCTGCCGTGTGTTTTGCCTTGGGTTTTGGCGGCTTTTGGCTGATGAGCTTGCCGATTTTCGTGCAATGGAGCGCGGCACTGCTGGAGCGAGAGCCGCCGCTGGCGCTCAGCGAATGGGCAACACTGGCGCAACACGCTGATGCGATTGTGGTGCTGGGCTCGGGGCGCGAGCGCGGTGATTCGGCTTGGGGCGCCGATCAGCCGACCGGGGTGGGCCTGGAACGTCAACGCTATGCCGCGCGGCTGGCCAAAGCTTCAGGCCTGCCGATCTTGACCAGCGGCGGTTTGCATTACGGTACGCCACCCACCGAGGCCCAATTGATGGCTGACTCCTTGCGCGATGATTTCGGCGTGTCGGTGCGCTGGCAGGAAGGTCGCAGCCGCACGACCTGGGAAAACGCGCAGTTCAGTGCCCAGGTGCTGTTACCCGTAGGGGTCAAGCGCGTGGTGCTGGTGACTCACGCCTGGCACATGCCGCGAGCAGCCTGGAGTTTCCGCAAGGCCGGGTTTGAGGTGGTGCCGGCACCGACGGGCTTTTTGGGAACGGACAACGCCCGACCGCTGGGTGGCTGGTTGCCGGAGTTCAAGTCGATCTGGCAGAGCGGGCAGATGATGAACGAGGCGGTGGGGCAGGTGGGGTATTCGTTGTTTTATCGATAGGTCTATCGATTGACAACCTGTGGCGAGGGAGCAAGCTCCCCTGCCACAAAAGCCCTTTCGCCACAAAAGGCCCGCTCATCACATAGGCAGGTCAGGTTTAAACGGTCTTGGCCATCCGGTTAGCGACCAATGCCCAGGCAAACAGCAACACGCAGGTGATGATCAGCGGCCAGGAGCGCCATTGCAGGTAAGGCGTCAGGTTGTGCATCGGCACCACTTCGCCATACAAAATGCCGCGCTCGAACTGCGGAATCTGTTCGGTGATCTGCCCAAACGGGTTGATCAGCCCGGTGACGCCGTTGTTGGTAGCGCGGATCATCCAGCGTCCGGCCTCCAGTGCGCGCATCTGCGCCATCTGCAAGTGTTGCAGCGGGCCGATGGAGGTGCCGAACCAGGTGTCGTTGCTGATCGTCAGCAGCAGGTCGCTTTGGGCGGCCAGGCCAGCGGCGAACTCCGGGTAGACCACTTCGTAGCAGATGTATGGCGCAATCTGATACCCCTTGGCTTGCAGCATCGGCTGATCGGCCGGGCCGCGGGCAAAGTCCGACATTGGCAGGTCAAAGAACGCAATCAGCCCGCGCAACACGTCCTGCAACGGCACGTATTCGCCAAACGGCACCAGTTTTTGCTTGAGGTAGGTGCCATCACCTTCACCGACGACGGTAATGCCGTTGAAATAGCGCTTCTGCTGATGGACCACTTCACGAATCGGCACACCGGTAATCAGGGCCGAATCCCGATTTGCCGCGAACTCACCCATCATGTCCAGGTAGCCCTGGGCGGACTCCTTGAGCACAGGGACTGCGGTCTCCGGCCAGATCAACAGGTCGACGCGCTTGGAACTCATGCTCATGTCACGGTACAGCGCGAGCTGCGCATTGAGCTGGGCCGGGTCCCACTTCATGCTCTGTTCGATGTTGCCCTGGATCGCCGCGACACTCAGGGGGGCGCCCGACGGGCTGGTCCAGGCGTGGTGCTTCAAGGCCATGCCGGCGATCCACGGAGCGACCAGCAACAATGCACCGATCACGATGAAGCCTTTACGCCCGGCGCGGATCAGACGCACGCCGTTGTAGATCAGGGCCGCGGTCAGGGCCAGGGAGAAAGAAATCAGCCACATCCCGCCGACGGGGGCGAGCCCGGCCAGCGGGCCATCGAGCTGGCTGTAACCGGAATACAGCCAGGGGAAACCGGTCAGGAACCAGCCGCGAAAGGCTTCCTGGCCGACCCAGAGCGCCGCAAACGCCAGGGCATCCGCCAGCGGAGCTTCGTTGCGTCGCAGCCAGCGCGCCCAAAGCCAGGCCGGCAGGGCGAAGAACCAGGCAATCGCCGCCGTGAAAATCAGCATCAGGAAACCGGCCAGCAGCACCGATGCGCCACCGAAGTGGTGAATGCTGTAGTAGATCCAGCTGGTGCCGGCACCGAACAGGCCGAAGCCGAAGCACCAGCCACGGCCCAGGGCCTGGCGTGGAGTCAGCTCGCGCAGGCCGGCATAGAAAAGCCCGACGGCCAGCAATGCCAGTGGCCAGATATCGAATGGCGCCAGCGCCAGGGTGGTGATTGCACCGGCCGCCACGGCCAGCAGGTTACCGGGCCAGCCGGGGCGGGTTGTCCAGCGCATTTCAATCCTTAGCGAGCAATGGGCGTCAGGCGCAGCAAGTGAATCCGACGGCTGTCGGCATTCAGGATACGGAAACGGTAGGTGCCGATTTCGGTGATTTCGTTGCGTTTGGGCAGGTGCCCGAACGCGCTCATCACCAGGCCACCGACGGTGTCGAATTCATCATTGGAGAATTCGCTGTCGAAGAACTCGTTGAAGTTCTCGATCGGCGTCAGGGCCTTGATCAGGAAGTCACCGCTAGGCAGCGGCTTGATGTAGCTGTCTTCTTCGACGTCGTGCTCGTCCTCGATATCGCCGACGATCTGTTCCAGCACGTCTTCGATCGTCACCAGACCGGCCACGCCGCCGTATTCGTCAATGACGATGGCCATGTGGTTGTGGTTGGCGCGGAACTCGCGCAGCAACACGTTCAGGCGCTTGGACTCCGGCACGAAGGTGGCCGGGCGCAGCAGATCCTTGATGTTGAAGCTGTCGCCGTTCTCCTTGAGGATCAACGGCAGCAAGTCCTTGGCCAACAACACGCCCATTACGTCATCGTGGCTTTCGCCGATGACCGGGTAACGGGAGTGAGCCGAGTCGACGACGGCCGGGAGGAACTCGCGGGGTGTCTGGGTCGCCTTGATGCTGATCATCTGCGAACGCGGGACCATGATGTCCCGTACTTGCAGGTCTGCAACCTGGATGGCGCCTTCGACGATGGCCAGCGCTTCGCTGTCCAACAGTTTGTTCTGGTGTGCATCGCGCAGAAGCTCCAGCAGCTCCTGGCGGTTTTTCGGCTCGTGGGCAAAAGCCTGGGTGAGCTTACCCAGCCATGACTTCTGCCCGTTGCTCGATCGATCTTCGCTCATAGCGATTACTCTGAATCCTTTGTTGTTTCGGTAGGGAATGCGTCGGTTTCGTCGTCCGCGTACGGATCGGGAAAGCCCAGTTCAGCAAGCAACGTTCGTTCCAGTGCTTCCATTTCTTCGGCTTCCTCGTCATCTATATGGTCGTAACCCAACAGATGCAAGCAGCCATGAATCACCAGATGTGCCCAATGGGCCTTGAGTTCCTTGCCTTGTTCAGCAGCTTCGCGTTCAACCACGGCCACGCAGATCACCAGATCGCCCAGTAGCGGGATGTCGAGAAACTCGTCCGGCACGTCCGCCGGGAACGACAGGACGTTGGTCGCGTAATCCTTTTGCCGCCAGGTGTGGTTCAGCTCGCGGCCTTCGGCTTCGTCGACCAGGCGAATGGTCATTTCCGAATCCGCCGTACGCTGGCGCAGGGCCAGTTCGCACCACTGGCGGAACTCGGCTTCGCTAGGGGCGCTGGCTTCGGTGGCGATTTGCAGGTCAAGCTCAAGCATCGCGGCGGCTTTCCCTGGCGGCTGCATCGTCGGCCGCTTTGGTTTCGAAACGCTCGTAGGCTTCGACAATCCGCTGCACCAGCGGATGGCGCACGACGTCCTTGGGCTGGAAGTGGGTGAAGCTGATGCCCGGCACATCCTTGAGCACTTCAATCACGTGGTGCAGACCGGACTTGGTGCCGCGGGGCAGGTCGACCTGAGTGATGTCGCCGGTGATGACCGCGGTGGAGCCGAATCCGATCCGGGTCAGGAACATTTTCATCTGCTCGACCGTGGTGTTCTGGCTCTCGTCGAGAATGATGAAGCTGTTGTTCAGCGTACGACCACGCATGTAAGCCAGCGGCGCGACTTCAATGACCTGGCGCTCGATCAGCTTGGCCACGTATTCGAAGCCGAGCATTTCGTACAGCGCGTCGTAGAGCGGGCGCAGGTACGGGTCGATCTTCTGTGACAGATCGCCTGGCAGGAAACCGAGTTTTTCACCCGCCTCAACCGCCGGACGCACCAGCAGGATGCGGCGAATCTGTTCGCGTTCCAGCGCATCGACTGCGCAGGCAACGGCCAGGTAGGTCTTGCCGGTACCGGCCGGACCAATGCCGAAGTTGATGTCGTTGCCGAGGATTTCCTTCACATAGCGCAGCTGATTCAAGCCGCGGGGGCGAATCATGCCTTTCTTGGTGCGCAGGGCGACGGAGGCTTCGGCGGGCGAGTGGTTGTCCAGCTCTTCGACGGCGGACTCCTGCAGGAACAGGTGAACCATGTCCGGCGACAGCTCGGTACCCTTGGTTTCCCGGTACAGGCGGCGCAGAAGGTTTTCCGCGGAGGTGGTGTGCTTTGGCTCGCCGATCAGCTCGAACTGGTTTCCGCGGTTGCGGATCTCGATGGTCAGGCGCTGTTCGATGAGACGCAAATGCTCGTCGAATTGCCCGCACAGATTGGCGAAGCGGCGAGCCTCAAAAGGCTCGAGGATGAAACGATGTGGTTCGATGGGTGCGTTCAAGGTCGTATTTAGCCGCCCTGGGGCAATAGTGATGAGTTCAAGGATAGCGCCAGAGGCGTGGGTGTGAAAGCTCTTAAATGGATGAGCCCATTCTCAGGATCAACGCAGTCCACTGTGGGAGCTGGCTTGCCAGCGATGAGGCAATCAGCCTCGACTGAGCTGTTGCCTGTTGCACCGCCATCGCTGGCAAGCCAGCTCCCACAGGATCCTCAATGTTTCCAAAAAACCGTTATTGCAGCAGCGAACCCCGCAGTGAGTGCGGCTGCGCCGCATCGATGCGCACATCGGCGAACTGGCCGATCAGGGTCGGATTGTCGCAGCGGAAGTTGACGATACGGTTATTCTCGGTCCGGCCCTGCAGTTCGCCAGGGTCTTTTTTCGAATAATCGGTTACCAGAATGCGCTGGATCGAGCCGACCATTTGTCGGCTGATTTCGAAACCCTGCTGGTTCAGGCGATGTTGCAGGGCGTTCAGGCGTTCTTTCTTCAGCTCTTCCGGCGTGTCGTCGGCCAGATCGGCGGCGGGTGTGCCCGGGCGCTGGCTGTAGACAAACGAGTAGGAAAAGTCGAAACCCACGTCCTGAATCAGCTTCATGGTTTGTTCGAAATCTTTCTCGGTTTCACCGGGGAAGCCAACGATAAAGTCCGAACTGATGCAGATGCCCGGCACGGCGGCGCGCAGCTTGCGCAGTTTGGACTTGTATTCCAGCGCGGTGTGGTTGCGCTTCATCGCAGCAAGGATACGGTCCGAACCCGATTGCACCGGCAAGTGCAGGTGTTTGACCAGTTCCGGCACGTCGGCGTGGGCCTGGATCAGGCTGTCGGAGAATTCCAGCGGATGCGAGGTGGTGTAGCGGATGCGGTCGATGCCATCGACCGCGGCGACCACGCGGATCAGCTCCGCCAGATCGGCCAGGCGACCATCATGGGTCGCACCGCGATAACCATTGACGTTCTGCCCCAGCAACGTCACTTCACGCACGCCGTTTTCGGCCAGGTGAATGATCTCGGCGATCACGTCATCGAACGGCCGGCTGACTTCTTCACCGCGGGTGTAGGGCACCACGCAGAACGTGCAGTACTTGCTGCAACCTTCCATCACCGACACGTAGGCGCTTGGCCCATCGATGCGCGGCTCGGGCAGGTGGTCGAATTTTTCGATTTCCGGAAACGAGACGTCGACTTGCGGCAGTTTGCTGCTGCGCGCGGCGTCGATCATTTCCGGCAGGCGGTGCAGGGTTTGCGGGCCGAACACCACGTCGACGTACGGTGCGCGATCGCGAATCGCCGCGCCTTCCTGGCTGGCCACGCAACCGCCGACGGCGATCACCATGTCCGGGTTGGCCAGTTTCAGTTCGCGCCAACGGCCGAGCTGCGAATAAACGCGGTCCTGGGCACGCTCGCGGATCGAGCAGGTGTTTAGCAGGATCACGTCCGCGTCTTCAGCGCGAGCGGTGACTTCCAGGGCCTGGTGTTCGCCCAGCAGATCCACCATGCGCGAGCTGTCGTACTCGTTCATCTGGCAACCGTGGGTTTCGATGTAAAGCTTCTTGGCCATGGAATAGAGTCATCACGTGATTCAAAGAACCGCGCATTATAGGGAACATGTACCCAGGTTCCTACCGCTACGCGTCCGATGGCTATGCTATAGTTTGCGCCCTCATTTTTATCCCCCGATGTGTTGCTCGCCCACCATGACCAAACGTGAAGCTCCAATCTACAAGGTGATTTTCCTTAACCAGGGCCAGGTGTTCGAAATGTACGCCAAGCAGATCTATCAAAGTGATCTGTGGGGCTTTCTGGAAGTGGAAGAATTCGTCTTTGGCGAGCGCACGCAAGTGGTCGTCGATCCGAGCGAAGAAAAGCTCAAGGCTCAGTTCGAAGGTGTGGTGCGCAGCTTTGTGCCGATGCATTCGATCGTGCGTATCGATGAGGTCGAGCGCCTGGGCACGCCGAAAATCAGCGAAGCCCGCGGCGCGGTCGGCAATGTCATGCCGTTTCCGATGCCGATGCCTGAGAAGTAGGCAGCAGCAGCTAGCGAGGCTTGTTGTGGCGAGGGAGCTTGCTCCCGCTCGGCTGCGCAGCAGTCGCAAGGCCGAAACTCGCGGTGTGCGCGATGTGTCAGACGGTGTGTGATTGCAGGATTAGGGCCGCTTCGCGCCCCAGCGGGAGCAAGCTCCCTCGCCACAACAAGCTCCCTCGCCACAACAAGCTCCCTGGCCACAACAAGCTACCTTGCAGTCAGCAGTGCTCAGGGCAGTGGCGCGAACGGTGTACGCCCGTCGGCGCTCTGCAATTCCATCAAGTATTTACGGAATATTTGCCCAAGCACCTGGGTCGCGACTTCCAGTTCTTCGCGGGGCATTTTTTCGGTGACTTCGTCAGCGGTGTCCAGAGCCTCTTCAGCGCCGTTGACCGCCGCCATTTTCAGCAGGATGTAGGCCTGGACGTTGTTGGCCGGTACGCCTTCGCCATGGAAGAACATGCTGCCAAGTTTGAATTGCGCCTGAGCGTGGCCTTGCAATGAGGCCTTTTCGAAATAGCTCAGGGCTTGGTTGAGGTCGCGCGGCGCGGTTTTGCCTTCGTAATAGAATTCACCCAACTCGTATTGCGCTTGCGCATCCCCTTCATCCGACGCCTTTTGGCAGGCAGCGAGTGCCTGTGCCAGGTCTTGCGGCTGGGTATTGAGGGTGCAGCGACCCATCGCTGGGATTAACAACGAGTTACCGCCTGCTTGTGCGAGCGCGAGCAGGGGCTGAAGGAGCAACAGGCAGCCCAGTGAAAGGGCGCGGCCGGTGCGGTTCATGGGAATCGACTTACCTCTGAAGGGCGCGCGGACCCATCGAGGGGATCCAATAAGCGCGCATTATGAAATAAGCAGGGCCAACCTTACAAAGTCTTTACTCGTTTTTCTGCTGCGCGGGGAATATATCGCCCACTTGCGGGGGATTATTAGCAGATGAGCAGGCAAAAGGGCAGGAGTGCAGGTGAAAGCTGACGCCGGCATTGGCCGGCGTCAGTACGACAATGTTACTTCAACGCAGCAAATGCGCGCTCGGCGGCATCCAGTGTCAGCTTCAATTCGGTTTCGCCGTGGGCGATCGAGGTGAAGCCTGCTTCGAAGGCGCTCGGCGCCAGGTACACGCCACCTTCGAGCATCAGATGGAAGAAGCGGCCGAACAGGGCGGCGTCGCTGGCCATCACGTCATCGAAGGTCACGATGTCGTCGGCGCCGCTGAAGTACAGACCGAACATGCCACCGGCCTGGGTGGTCACGAACGGAATCCCCGCGGCATCGGCGCGCACTTGCAGGCCATCGAGCAGGCGCGTGGTGTAATCGGTCAGCTCGGCGTGGAAGCCCGGGCGGCTGATCAGGCGCAGGGTCGTCAGACCTGCCGCCATCGCCAGCGGGTTACCCGACAGCGTGCCTGCCTGGTAAACCGGGCCGAGCGGAGCAATGCGCGACATGATCTCGCGCTTGCCGCCAAAGCAACCCACGGGCATGCCGCCACCGATGATCTTGCCGAAGGTGGTCAGGTCCGGCGTCACGCCGTAGTAAGCCTGGGCACCCCCGAGGGCGACGCGGAAACCGGTCATCACTTCGTCGAAGATCAGCACTACGCCGTGCTTGTCGCACAGGCTGCGCAGGCCTTCGAGGAAGCCCGGAGCCGGAGGCACGCAATTCATGTTGCCGGCCACAGGCTCGACGATGATGCACGCCACGTCCTGGCCGACTTCGGCGAGCATGGCCTCAACGGCATCGATGTCGTTGAACGGCAGGGTCAGGGTGTGTTTGGCGAACGCTGCCGGCACACCGGCCGAGCTCGGCACGCCTTGAGTCAATGCGCCGGAACCGGCCTTGACCAGCAGGCTGTCGGAGTGGCCGTGGTAGCAGCCTTCGAATTTGATGATGCTGTCACGACCGGTAAAACCACGGGCCAGACGAATCGCACTCATGGTCGCTTCGGTGCCGGAGCTGACCATGCGCACCATTTCCATCGACGGCACAAGGGAGCAGACCAGATCAGCCATCTGGGTTTCCATCTCGGTCGGCGCGCCATAGGACAAGCCGTGCTCCAGTTGCTTGCGCACTGCGTCGAGCACGTCCGGGTGGCTGTGGCCGAGAATCATCGGCCCCCAGGAACCAACGTAATCGACATAACGCTTGTCGTCTTCATCCGTGACGTAGGCACCTTCGGCGTGTTTGAAGAACAGCGGCGTGCCGCCGACGCTCTTGAACGCGCGAACCGGCGAGTTCACGCCACCGGGAATGTGTTTCTGGGCATTGGCAAACAGGGTTTCGGAACGAGACATGTGTGGACTCTCAAATCAGATTTTCAGTAATTCATTGAATGCGCGGGCGCGGCGGGTCACTTCAGCCGTGCTTGCCGCGCCGAACAGGCCATGCACTACGGCCAGCAGATCAGCCCCGTGGGCCACCAGCGGAGCAGCGTTTTCCAGGGTGATCCCGCCGATCGCGCAGATCGGCAGATGCAGTTGCTTGCGGGCCTGGTCGAGCAGGTCGAGGCTGCAGGTCGGTGCGCCGGGTTTGGTGTTGGAGTTGAAGAAGCGGCCGAAGGCGACGTAACTGGCGCCCTCTTTTGTGGCTTGCTCGGCCAATTCGATTTGCGCGTGACAGGTCGAGCCGATGATCGCTTTGGAGCCGAGCAATGCGCGGGTCGGCGACAACGGGCCATCGGTCTGGCCCAGATGCACGCCGACGTTCAGGCGAGCGGCCAGTTCGGCATCGTCATTGATGATCAGCCGGGTCTTGTAGCGTTCGCACAGGCTGCGCAAGGCTTCAGCCTCGCGCAGGCGGCGGGCCTCGTCGTTGCTCTTGTCGCGGTACTGCAGCAAGGTGACGCCGCCTTCCAGCGCCGCCTCCACGTACTCAAGCAATTTACCGCGCAGAAGATCGCTGTCGGTAATGGCGTACAGGCCACGTAGTTTCATCAGGCAAGCCTCAGCGCAGTACTCATTGAAAGTTACGAACAAAAATCCAGGGGCAAGCGACGCGGCACAAACTGTCCTTTGCCCAACTGCTCGGCATCACGCAGGGTGCGCCATGTGTAGTTAAGCGCGGTCTGTACGGCACTCGCGAGGTTTTCGCCCTGCGCCAGACGACCGGCAAGGGCGCTGGCCAGGGTGCAGCCGGAACCGTGATAACTGCCCGGCAGACGCTGGCAGGTGTAGGTTTCGCGCAGACCGTCGCGGGTGTACAGGCGATTGTGGATTTCAGTTTCGTCGCCATGACCGCCGGTGATCAGCAGGTGTTTGACGAACGGCAGCAATTTCTCAGCGCACTGGTCCGCGGTGCCTTCAGGCAGTTCGGCGAGGATGCGGGCTTCGGGAAGGTTAGGGGTGGCGATGATCGACAGCGGCAGCAGGCGTTCGCGCATGGCGTAGCCGACTTCATCCTTGCCCAGTCGTCCGCCGCCGCCGGCGCGCAACACCGGGTCGCAGACCACTGGCAGGTGCGGGTGCGCTGAAAGCAGTTCGACCACGGTGTCGACCATTTCCAGGGAACCGAGCATGCCCAGTTTGACGGCCGCCACTTCGGAGTCGTTGAGCACGGCATTGGCCTGGGCCAATACCCACTCACGGTCGAGGACGCGGAAATCAGTGACATTGACGGTGTCTTGCACGGTCAGGGCGGTGACGGCCGGAGCCGCATGGCAACCCTGAGCGAGCAGGGCTTCGATATCTGCCTGCAAGCCGGCGCCACCACTTGGGTCGTGGCCGGAGAGACAGAGGACAACGGGGCGAGAGCTGTAGATATTCATGGTGCGCGAGCTTACCACCAAACATCTTTTTTCGGGTGTGGCGACATAATCTGCCGAGAGCGCTTGCTCTCGCTCGGCTGCGCAGCCGTCGTAGTGTTGTGCGATAGGGTGTCGCTGGCAGAATATTTCAGGGCTGCTTCGCAGCCCAGCGGGAGCAAGCTCCCTAGTCACAAATAGGTATCTGACCAAGTCAACAGCTCTATCTCAACAATCTTCGCTGGAACGCCCGTTCTAGAGCCTTTGCAGGAAATATTTCTGTAGTGCTCAAAGGCCATCAGCGGCTATGCTAGAGTGGATCCAAACAAATAACAGGCAACACCGGTTTTACGTCTACTCAAAAGGAATGGGGGGCTTCCTGACAGAACCGGACAGGCCACGCTGGGGCATAAATGCGCTATTTGCTGATGTTGCTGTTGTGTTTGCCCATTTTGGCGAACGCCGTCGAATTCGATGAGTTCACTCAAAGCCTTCCCCTGGGCCAATCCCTGCAAGTGTTTGAAGACGCGGACGGTCAGGCGAGCATTGCCCAGGTGCGCGCGCAAGCGGCGGCCGGCCACTTCCAGCCTCATGACAAAACTACGCTCAATGCCGGTTATTCGCGCTCGGTGTTCTGGCTGAAGATCGACCTGCAATACCGTCCGAGCAACCCGTCGGCGCAACGTACCTGGCTGCTGGAACTGGCCTATCCACCCCTCGATCACCTCGATCTGTATTTGCCCGATGCTGCCGGCGACTATCAGTTGGTCAGGCAGACGGGCGATGCCTTGCCGTTCTCCACTCGTGAGGTTCGCCAGAACAACTACCTGTTCAACCTGGACTTCACTCCCGGCCAGACGCAAACCGTTTACCTGCGCCTGCAAAGCCAGGGTTCGATCCAGGCGCCGGTCACGTTGTGGTCGAGCACCGCCTACCTCGAAGAGCAGCCTGTGCGACTTTATGTGCTGGGGCTGATTTACGGCGTGTTGCTGGGCATGCTGGTCTACAACCTGTTCATTTACCTCAGCGTGCGTGACACCAGTTACCTCTACTACATCTTCTATATCGCTTCGTTCGGCCTCTATCAGTTGTCGGTGAATGGCGCGGCTGTGCAGTATTTCTGGCCAGACAATCCCTGGTGGGCGAATGCCGCGACGCCGTTTTTCATTGGCTGCGCGGGGTTGTTCGGCAGTCAATTCGCGCGCAGTTTCCTGCAGACAGCCACCCACAGCCGCTGGCTTGACCGCATGCTGCTGGCGTTGGTGGCGTTCAGTGCGCTGGTGGTCGGGTTGTCGCTGATGACCAGTTACGCCCTGGCCCTGCGTCTGGCCACAGCGCTGGCATTGACCTTCACCGTCGTCATCTTCGCCGCAGGAATATTTGCCTGGCTGCGCGGGTTGCGGGTGGCGCGGTACTTCATCATTGCCTGGTCGGCATTTTTGCTCGGCGGTATCGTCAATACGATGATGGTGCTGGGGTATCTGCCGAACGTGTTCCTGACCATGTATTCCAGCCAGATCGGCTCTGCCATCGAGGTGGCGCTTTTGTCTCTGGCCCTGGCAGACCGCATCAACGCCATGCGCGAACAGCAGGCGCAAACCCTGTTAGACGCGGGGCAAAAGCTTGAAGTGCTCAACCAGCAATTGGCTCACAGCAACAAGCTCAAGGACGAATTCCTCGCGACCTTGACCCACGAGTTGCGCACGCCGATGAATGGCGTGATCGGTTCGCTGGAGTTGATGCAAACCGTCGAGATGGACCCGGAGCTGGAGCAGTATCAGCAAACCGCTTCCGGGTCGGCGCGCGAAATGATGCGCATGGTCAACGGCATCCTGACCCTGACCGAGTTGCAGGCCGGCAAGCTCAAGGCGACGCCGTCGACCTTCAGTTTGCGCGGCGTGGTCGAGGCGTTGCGTGTGCAGTTCGAGGGCAACGCGTCGAGCAAGTCGCTGGACTTCAAGGTCGATGTGGCGCCCGGTGTGCCTGATCGTTTGCACGGTGACAGCGCCAAGCTGGCGCAATGCCTGGAATGCCTGCTGGATAACGCCATCAAGTTCACCCGGGTGGGCGGGCTGGCATTGCGGGTATCCGGGAAGACGGTCAAGCCCGAACGGTTGGCGTTGTCGTTTGCGGTGATCGACACCGGTATCGGTTTCACCGATCTGGGTGAGGCGACGATGTACCAGCGCTTTTTCCAGCTCGACGGATCGATGACCCGTGAATACGGTGGTCTCGGGGTCGGCCTGGCGATCTGTCGGCAACTGGTCGAATTGCTTGGCGGTCGACTGACTCACCGTTCGGAGCCGGGGCGTGGCAGTCGCTTCCAGCTCGATGTCGAGTTCGAAGTGCCGGCGACAGAGCGTCCTTCAACACCTGCCAAGGCCCCGGATCTTGCGCGTCTGCGGCTGCCGCAGGACTGCACGGTGCTGTTGGTCGATCACAACCACGTCAATCAACTGGTGATGCGTGGCATGTTGCTCAAGCTCGGATTTCGGGTGCGCACCGCAGACAGCGGCAGCTCCGCGCTGGATTTTCTGCAACGAGAAACCGTTGATGCCGTGTTGCTCGATCATGAGTTGCAGCCGATGGACGGCGTATCTGTCTGCTGCCAGATCCGCGCTTTGCCGGGTTGCTCGCAGTTGCCGGTTTTCCTGATTGCCCAAGGTGTGGATCGCGAGCGTTGCCCGACCGGTGCGTTGATTGATTACCTGAGCAAACCGGTGAAATTCGAAGACTTGCAGGTGGCGCTCTACCGCCGGGTGCTCTGTTCGCAACAGGGCGAAAGCGCCGACAGTTAGGCAGATATGACACTTTTTTCAGCCGGGGGGCGGTGCTTAACTGAAATCCCTTGGCTGACCAAAAGAGCCCTGTCATGAACCTGCATCAGTTCGCCGAAACCCACGAAGTCACCAACCAGCCGCCGTCATTGGACGGTGCCAATCTGTATCGCATCGACTTGCCGTTACAGGAGTGGTCGCGGCGTTTCGGTGCCGGTTGGGCCGAGTCGCGTATCGATGCGTACGGTGCACTGGCCGGTGGACCATTGATGGAAGCGGGGTTCCTGGCGAATCAGAACAAGCCACTGTTCAACAGTCATGATCGATACGGGCACCGCATCGATCTGGTGGAGTTCCACCCGGCTTACCACCAACTGATGCGCACGGCTGTCGAGCATGGCTTGACCTCATTGCCTTGGGCGCATCCACAGTCCGGCGCCCATGTGGCCCGCGCTTCCATGACGTATCTGCACAGTCAGGCCGAAGCCGGCAGCGGCTGCCCGCTGACCATGACATTCGCCAGTGTTCCGGCGCTGCGCCTACAGCCGGACTTGGCGGAAAAATGGCTGCCCAAGGTTCTGGCCACCGAATACGATCCGCGCAACGTCGGCATGGCCCACAAGGCCGGTGTCACCATCGGCATGGCCATGACCGAGAAACAGGGTGGCACCGATGTGCGCGCCAACACCACCAAAGCCTATCCGGTGGGCGCCAGTGGCCCGGGGCAGGCTTACGAACTGGTGGGGCACAAGTGGTTTTGCTCGGCGCCAATGTGCGATGCCTTCCTGACCCTGGCACAAACGGACAAGGGCCTGACCTGTTTCCTGCTGCCGCGCCATCGCCCGGACGACACGCGCAATCAGTTCTACATCCAGCGTTTGAAAAACAAGCTCGGCAACTGCTCCAACGCGTCCAGCGAGGTGGAATTCCGTGGCGCCCTGGCGTGGATGGTCGGCGAAGAGGGCCGTGGCGTGCCGACGATCATCGAAATGGTTGCCATGACCCGGTTCGATTGCATGGTCGGTTCCAGCGCCTTGATGCGCCAGGCACTGACCCAGGCCAGTCATCACTGCGCTCACCGCTCGGTGGGCGGCAAGCTGCTCAGTGAGCAGCCGTTGATGCAAAACGTGCTGGCCGATTTGGCGCTGGAGAGCGAAGCGGCGCTGGCGTTGAGTTTGCGCATGGGCCGGGCGCTGGATCATCTGAATGATTCCCGGGAAGCCAAATTCGCTCGGCTGGTGACGGCCGTGGGCAAGTACTGGATCTGCAAGCGCGCGCCGGCCATGATCAACGAAGCCGCCGAATGCATGGGCGGTGCCGGTTATGTCGAGGACAGTATCTTGCCGCGCCTCTACCGCGAGGCGCCGGTCAATTCGACGTGGGAAGGCTCCGGTAACGTGCAGTGCCTTGACGTTTTGCGGGCGTTGTCGAAAGAGCCGGGTGTGCTGGATGCGTTGTTCAGCGAATTGGGCGATGGGCATGGTGACAAGCGTCTGGCTGCACACATTGATCAATTGCAGACGGCGTTCAAGGACACCAGCGACATTCAGTATCGTGCCCGGCAGTTGACCGAGGACATCGCGCTGGGATTACAGGCCAAATTGTTGCTGGAGGCGGGGAATTCGGCGGTCAGTGATGCGTTCATCGCCAGTCGCCTGAGTGGCGGTGGTCGGGTGTACGGCGCGCTGCCGCGAGGTCTGGATGTGGAGGCCATTGTCGCCCGCTCGACTCCACAGAATTACTAATCCCAACACCCCTCCTGTGGGAGCGGGCTTGCCCGCGATAGCGGTCTATCAGCCAACATTCCTGTTGAATGATAAATAGCAATCGCGGGCAAGCCCGCTCCCACAGGTTTTTTGTGTCTTTGGAAATTGTTGTGCAGCCAACACGCCACTGTTCCCGTGAAGCGACGATGCAGGCAAGATGAAGGTCTGCAAGTCAGAACACAGGATGCTGATCGTGACCGAAGCTTTTATTGTCGTTCAAACCGCCGAGCAAGCCGTGGATCGGCTTGCGCTTTTGCACAATCGTGCAACCACCGCGCTGAACCAGGCGCTCAAGCGTTATCTCAAGGATCGCGTCGAGCCCGATGCCGAGCAGCGTGCCCTGTTCCGTTATCCCGAATTACGCCTGACCTACCATTGCCAGGGCGAAGTCCCGCAGACCACCCGCGCCTACGCCAAGGTGCAATTGCCAGGCACCTACAGCGTTACCGTCACCCATCCGTCGGCGTTCCGAAAGTACCTGCTGGAACAACTGGTCCCGTTGATGCACGACTTCACCGTGACCGTCGAAGTCGGGGTCAGCGAGCAGAACATTCCTTATCCGTACGTGGTCGAGCAGGGCGATGAGCTGGCCGGTTCCGGCGTGACCGCTGCCGTGCTGGCGCGAGTGTTCCCAAGCACCGATCTGTCGGCCGCCACTGATGGCATTGCCGACGGCCTGTACGACTGGGAAAACACCCATCCGCTGCCGCTGGCCCTGTTCGACGCGGCGCGGGTGGATTTTTCCTTGCGCCGCCTGGTGCATTACACCGGCAGCGACTGGCGTCATGTGCAGCCGTGGATCCTGCTGACCAACTACCACCGTTATGTCGACCAGTTCATCGTCCATGGCCTGGAGCAGTTGCGCAACGATCCGCGTTTTGTGCGCATGGTATTGCCGGGCAACGTGATCATCGAAAAAAGCATGGACCACGGTGAAGCCTCGGCGATTGCTGCCGGCGTGGTCTGGCACCGTTACCAGATGCCGGCCTATCACCTGATCGCCAGCGACGGCCACGGCGTGACGCTGGTGAATATCGGTGTCGGCCCGTCCAACGCCAAGAACATCACCGACCACCTGGCCGTGCTGCGTCCGCATTGCTGGCTGATGATCGGCCATTGCGGCGGCTTGCGTCAGTCGCAGACGATCGGCGATTACGTGCTGGCCCACGCTTACATGCGCCGCGACGGGATTCTCGATCGCGTCGTGCCGCCGAACATTCCGATCCCGGCCCTGGCGGAAGTACAGATGGCCTTGCAACAAGCGGCGGCGAACATCACCGGCGAGAAGGGTGACGAGCTGAAAAAACGCCTGCGCACCGGCACCGTGTTGACCTACGACGACCGCAACTGGGAGTTGCGCTGGGCGCAGGAGCGGCCGCTGATCAACTTGTCCCGCGCCGTGGCGGTGGACATGGAAAGCGGCACCATCGCCGCTCAGGGTTATCGCTTGCGGGTGCCTTATGGCACGTTGCTCTGCGTCTCGGACAAACCCCTGCATAGCGAGATCAAGTTGCCAGGCTCGGCCAACGCCTTCTATGAACGCGCAGTCAGCCAGCACTTGAAGATCGGCATTGAAGCAGTCGATCTATTACGCACCGAACTCAACTCGCTGCACTCGCGCAAACTGCGCAGCTTCGACGAGCCGCCGTTCCGCTAACGGTTGGTCATGGTCATTTGGCGGTCAGGCCACTAGCATAGTGGGCCCTGACCGTTAGATGTTCTCTTCGCCATGTCTCGTCCACCACGCCCCGTTTCCCGCCGCCCTGGCGCGCAGCCTTCGTCTTCAGCCCCGCGCCGTGTCGCCAAGGCGCCACCCGCCGAACCGAAGCTGATCCTGTTCAACAAACCGTTCGATGTGCTGACGCAATTCAGCGACGGCGAAGGGCGCGCGACACTCAAGGATTACATCGATATCCCCGGGATTTACCCGGCAGGGCGACTCGACCGCGACAGCGAAGGGTTGTTGCTGTTGACCAATGACGGCCAGCTTCAGGCACGGATCGCCGACCCGAAACACAAACTGGCCAAGACTTACTGGGTGCAGGTCGAGGGCGAGCCGAGCGCCGAGCAGTTGCAGCGCTTGCGTGACGGCGTTGAATTGAACGACGGCATGACCTTGCCCGCCGAGGCGCGGCAACTGGATGAGCCTGAGCTGTGGCCGCGCAACCCGCCGGTACGCTTTCGCAAAAGCGTGCCGACCCATTGGCTGGAGTTGGTGATTCGCGAAGGTCGCAACCGTCAGGTGAGGCGCATGACGGCAGCGGTCGGCTTGCCGACGTTGCGGCTGGTTCGGGTCAGGATCGGTGACTGGACGATCCAGGGGCTCGATCAGGGCCAGTGGAAGGAAGTGCCGGCGCGTTTATAAGGTGCCGGATTCGATCATGCCGATCACTACACTCTTGATCACGAACGCGGCCACGCCCAGGCCCAGCACGAAGAACAGGATGAACGAGCCGAAACGCCCGGCCTTGGATTTCTTCGCCAGATCCCAGACGATGAAACCCATGAAAATGATCAGGATGCTGACCAGTCCGGTCATCATCCACTCTTCGAATACTGCAGGATCCATCGAACTTCTCCAGCGCGGGCGAGGCTAAAAGGGCGCGGGGAGTATACGCCCGGCAGGCGGCGTGCAGTATGGGCCTGCGGCGGTGTGTCGCAGCTATTCATCGCCCGGCCCGGCCCCATCGCTGGCGAGCCAGCTCCCACAGTGCTTTGTGTTGATCACAATATTTTGTCCAACACAAAACCTGTGGGAGCTGGCTTGCCAGCGATTGCGTAATTAGCTACGCAGATGAGTCAAAGGCAGTTCAGTGCTGTTCAACACCTGATTCAGCACGAAACTCGAGCGCACACTGGTCACGCCTTCAATCCGGGTCAAGTGACCGAGCAGCAGTTTCTGATAGTGATCCATGTCCGGCACTACCACCTTGAGCTGATAGTCGGCATCCATACCGGTCACCAGGCTGCATTCCAGCACCTGGGGCAAGGTGCGAATGGCCTGTTCGAAATTTTCGAAGCGCTCCGGCGTATGGCGGTCCATGCCGATCAGCACGTATGCCGTCAGGCTCAGGCCGAGCATCTTGCGGTCGAGCAGGGCGACCTGGCGGGAGATGTAGCCGTCGTCTTCCAGTTGCTTGACCCGACGCGAGCAGGGTGAAGGTGACAGGCCGATGCGTTCGGCCAGCTCCTGATTGGAGATGCGCGCATCGCGCTGCAATTCAGCCAAAATGCTCAGGTCGTAACGGTCGAGTTTGCTCATCAAACGATCCCTTGTCGTATCTATTGCGGCAGATTATCTATCCAGGGTTAAAAATTGCGCAAGTGATGTTTATTTCAGCAATCTTCGCAATCCTCTGCCGGCGCCACGAGCCTATTCTTATCACCAGAATCACTGCTCGGACAAACAGTCCAGTGCGACTCGCCCAATCAGGCCAGTCGCGGCCGCCACCCCCCACCGGGGATGCGCAGGCCTCCGAGCTACACACTGTCCAGAAGACGGCGTGAGGTGAGCCGACGTCAAAAGCGTCGAGCACGGACAAAGTTCTCAAGGGGAGGCCGACGGGTCTCCCCTTTTTCTTGCCTGAAATTTGCCGCCCGGGCCTCAATAAATAAGTTTCGCGACTGATAACCTGTTGCAGAACCGGCCTGTGCATTTCCAGTCTTACGTGCAGGAGCGAGCAGACTCGCTCCTGCAGAATCCGTCCCCGACAGCCATTATCTGCAGTGAGGAATAGCATGAAGTCGCGCATCTGGCGTTTGGCCGGTGTTGGTTTGCTGTGTGTCAGTGTCACTGCGCAATCGCTGGCCGATGAGCCGCAGAACCGTGGCCCCGACGGCGGGCAACGCGGCGACGGCGGTCGTCAGGGCAACAATAATCCGGGACATGGCGCTAGCAATCAGCCGCGCCCGCAGAATAACGAGATCATTCGTGGCGACAACAGTCGCCAGTTCGAGCCTAACGGCCAGAATCAACCTCAGAACAACGGCCAATGGCAGAACCGTCCACCACCTGACTACAACAGCCGTGTGCGCTCGCCGCCGCCACCGCCGCAACTGCCGGCCAACGACTTGCCGATTCAGCCTCGGCCCGACACCGTGCAGCAAACCCAGGAACCGCGCCGTGGATACTACAAGGATGAACCGCGGCGCAATGACCCGAACCCGCATTGGAATGGCTACATCGGCGCACCGTCCAATGGCAGCAGCCAGTGGCAAGGTCGTCCGAGCGGTCACGGCAATGGCTGGGGACCTGGCCCGCAGTATCGGCCGGGGCATGTGATCGACCGCTTCCCGGATCGTGACTACCGGGTGCCCTATGGCGGTCGTGATTATTTCTATTCCGGCGGCTACTGGTATCGCCCGCAAGGCCCGCGCTATGTGGTGGTCCAGCCGCCACGCGGGATACGCATCCAGTATTTACCCGACTATGCCCGTGAAGTCTGGATCGGCGGTTCGCTGTTGTTCCTGGCGGCTGGCTCTTACTACGCCTATCAGGAAAGCACGCGGGATTACGTGGTGGTCGAGCCGCCCGGACAACCGCTGGCGACCGGCAATGGCTATGACGTGGAGGCTTACCCGGCCAACGGTCAGTCGCCGGAGCAGGTCAATCAGGACGGCTACGACTGCTATCGCTGGGCGGTGGAACAAAGTGGTTTCGACCCGCGCGTCGACACCTATCAACCGGACCCGACCGTGGTGCAAACGTACCGGCAGGCCCAGGGCGGGTGTCTGAGCAGTCGCGGTTATCGAGTGACGTTCTGAGCCCGGGCGGCATTGACCACTTCCTGCGGGTCGGCGTGCACCAGCACTTCGGCTCGAGGATAAGCGGCGTGAATCGCATCAGCGGCCTGATCGCTGATGCCATGGGCAACTGACAGGGTCAGTTCTCCCGGCAATTCCAGATGCAGTTGCACAAACCATTGGTTGCCGGAAATCCGTGTGCGCAGGTCATGGGCGCCCAACACCCCGGGCACGCTGCAGGCCAGTTCGAGCATGTGCTGGCTGACATCCGGCGGCAGTTCTTCATCCATCAATACCGCAAAACTTTCCCGGGCGATCTGCACCGCGCTCCAGAAGATGTACGCGGCAATTCCCAGGCCGAACCAGGGGTCGACCTGATGCCAGCCAAACCCGGCCAGCATCAGTGCGACCAGAATGCTGCCGTTGAGCAACAAATCCGAACGGTAGTGCAAAGAATCGGCGCGCACCGCGTTGGAGCCGGTGGCCTTGACCACCCGATGCTGCAACATCAACAGCGCCAGGGTCATCACAAGCGAAAAGACAATCACACCAATGCTGATCCACGGTGCGCCCACCGGTTCCGGATGCTTGAGCCGCTCGAACGCCTGCAACGCAATCAGCACCGCGCTACCGCCAATGAACAACGCCTGCGCCATACCCGCCAGCGACTCGGCCTTGCCATGCCCGTAGCGATGATCGTCGTCGGCCGGGCGCAAGGCGTAGTGCACGGCCAGCAGGTTGAGCAGCGAAGTCACGCCGTCGAGTGCCGAGTCGGTGAGCCCGGCGAGCATGCTCACCGAGCCGCTCAACCACCAGGCGATGGCTTTGGCGATGATCAGCGAGCAGGCCACCGCCACCGAGGCACGGGTCGCCAGCCGCAGCAGGCGGGCGTGTTCGGAGCTGGAGATCATGAGTGCGGCTATTCCTTCATGGGCACCGCTTACGCGGCGGGTTGCAGACCGAGCAGTGCCAATTGCTGAGTGCTGCCCTTGTGCTGGATCAGGCGTGGATCGTCCAGCGGGAAATGGCGGCCGGTTTCACGTTCCAGAATAGTCTGCAACTTGAGGTTATCGACCTTGCCGTCGGCGCCGATGGCTTCCTTGAGTTTTTCCGGGGCGACTTGCGCGGTTTCTCCCGGTGCGTAGTAAATCGCGCCGGTGGCGAAGTCCACGGCAAACGCGATCAGGCCAGGCACGATGTAGAACAGCAGGCCCACGGCATCAAGCACGGCAATGGCCGGGTCGATCTTGCCGTCGATCTGGCCACGGCGGTCCGGGTAGAAAATCGAACCGCAAGCGGTGACTTGAGTCAGTAGCGTCGCGACCAGAACACCGCCGATCAGGCGAAAGGGAACACGCATATGAAATCTCCTGAGTTATCTCAAAACGAAACGTCGTCGATATGAATTAGGACCCTGACAAACGCCCGGCAGTTCGCCGTTATACTCGTGCCTCTGTTTTGGAGCCAGCATGATTTCTTTGCCGATTGATGAAGTTTTACCCGCCCTGCGTGAAGCCTTGGCCAAGCGCCACGAAGCCGTGCTCGAAGCACCGCCCGGCGCCGGTAAAACCACCCGCGTGCCTTTGGCCTTGCTCAATGAACCGTGGCTGGCGGGGCAGACCATCCTGATGCTTGAGCCACGTCGACTGGCGGCGCGGGCGGCGGCGGAGCGGTTGGCCAGTGAGCTGGGTGAGAAGGTCGGCGAAACCGTGGGTTATCGCATTCGGCTCGACAGCAAGGTGGGCCCGAAGACCCGCATCGAAGTGGTCACCGAAGGCATCCTCACCCGGCGCTTGCAGGATGATCCGGCGTTGGAAGGCGTGGGCTTGCTGATCTTCGATGAATTTCACGTTTTGCCATTTACACAAAAATAACCTGGAATCTTGTCAATCTGAGGTCTGCTTGCCCCCTATCATCCAGATCCGTAGCTCAATGCTCCTGGCACCCTCTTCCCTTTTCTTGTGACGCCCTATCCAGCTACAGCTGCGCCTTCCCATGGGGAGTGAGGAGGCGTGGTTGATACCTCGCCCCACCAAACCCGTCCTCCCAAAACCTCAGATACCCAGATCATCAGTAACGGGAGAAATAGACTTGTCTCCGAGCTGTATAAGCTTGAACTGGACGTTGGAAGTTGCCTCTTTGTAGGTCGCTTCGCTGTCATCAAAAGAGGCTGCCACGATGCTCTGTAGCCCCGTCTCCGATGAAAGCAATTGGAACAACGCCTGTTGGCTTTTGGTGGCCATCGAATGCTGTCCAGGCTCGTCCAGCAGCAGTATTCCTAGGTGATTACCGTTGACTGTTGGGTGAGCAGATGTCTGATAGATGGAGAGCAAATAGCTCCATATGAGCCGCACAAAGTCACTAGCACTGGACTCCCGAGCGATATTGCCTTTCCCTTTGGGCGCGTCATCACTTCTGGCAACTACTGGAGTAGTTGAGGCTACAGATGCAGACGTTACACTCCGCTCGTTGATCTCTCTGAGCTCGATCTTGGCCAAGTACGGCAGTAGGTTTTCCTTATTGAACTCGATGTCTTCGATCGCCGCGCTGTGGTAATCGAAGGCACTAATATTGGCGCGAAACATTTTTTCGAACAGCCGATATTTGGCGAAGTCGGAGTCTGAGTAATGGGTGCGAGGCATCTGCGCGCGGCTTTTCTGGTTCTCGTGGAATCGGTTTGCTAGCTGTTCGAAGGCGTCCAGTACCTGATCCGAGTACGCTTCGAATTTGGACAGCTCTTCGAGCTCCATCTCGATCTGCAGTTGCAGTCTGATGCCTGATTTTGATACGGAGGAGTTGGAGGTCAGATCTGAGCGCAAAGCTCTCAGTGCAGACTTGGTGGCTGCAATGTTTTTAGCCAACTGATCTTTAAGTGCCTCAGCTTCCTTGATCGACTGATCGATACCGCCTCGCTCGCGTTCGAGCATTCTGAGTTGAGCGCTCAGATAGTCAATGTTGGTGCCGATGTCCATGTGAGGTGTGCTCTCATGCAGATCGACAAGAGAGTGTCCTATTGCTTGATGGCATGCAGGGCAAGAGTTTTCTGCGGTGGACAAACTGAGCGAAGCGCCGAACTTGATGAGCTTCTGCGCGGCCTGGTTTTTAGTCAACTCGTCTCGGGCTTGCTTTGTGTTTAACCTATTGCTGGTAGTGTTTACACGCAGCAATGCAAGGTTGCCTAAACAGGTCTCGTAAGCGACCGTGAAGCGTTCGAGTTCGCTAGTGTGTTTGTCTATGGATTGTGTTAATTCTTGGGTTGGCGCTTCACCCTGTTGGGTCAATTTCAGTCCGATGATTTCATGCTCGCCGACCTTGCGTGCTCGATACTCCGATATGCTTTCAGTTATGCCTTCAGTCGTTTTGTGGAAGGCAACAAGTTCGGCCTTAAAGTCGGGATTTGGGTTTTTTGAAATGTCGGAGAACTGTAAACCTTGCTTTAGTGTTTCGGTGACAAGCGTTCGATAAGAAATTTGCCATTCTTCGTGGATCGACTTCGCCTCTTGATCCAGGATGTCACGCTTTGCATCTGTTTCGAAGACGTCAGTGCCTACGAGGAAGTCGACAATTTTAATCCGTGCATCTCGTATCCCAAAGTAGGGCAGGTTGGCAATGTAGTCCGTCCACCCACGTTTTTGCTCTACCATCATTGCAGCAAAGACGTACTGTAAATAAAGCTTTTCGGGTTTGCCATTGGTTTTAGGTACTAATGGCAGCGTCAAACCTAGGAATTTTTCGAAGTAGGTGTAGAAGCCTTCCTCAATTTTCGCGCTGCCACCATCATGAAGAAACTTGTAGAGAGTGGGAGCGGTCTGTCTCTCAGTCAGGCCTGAGCATTCCTGTATTTGTATAAGCTTTGTGCTAAGTCCGTCTTCTTTGACACTTCGAGTGGCAGTAATTGTTTTGCCTTTGTTCTCAATTTCAATTGTTACTTTGGATGAGCGGATAGCATGTTTGATGTTCTCATGCTCAAGGTGATCTTTTAGGGCGTAAGTCAGCGCATTTTCATTCTGGGCACCTAATAATTCTTCCATGCCGATAGCATACATGATCGCATGTACAATTGTACTTTTACCGGCGGAATTACGGCCCCTAATAATATTAAGGTTTCGATTAAAAGTAGTGAAAAATCCAAACGGGCCGCTAGTTGTCTGGATATCAATCTTGATCGCCTTGATGTACATAATTATTCCCATCCCCTGGAAACGGAATCTACCAAGTCTTCCGTAATTTTTTTTCCGATTGATTTTAGGGCGGCTTTTTCCTCACTGAGTACACTTTCGTCAGCAAGTATCAGGTTCACGTAGGCTTTTCCTTTGGGGCTGAGCTCAAAGCCGTTCGTTGTGGGTGTAAGCAGGGAATCCTTGAATGCAAGGTTCAATGCAATTGCCATGGCCGGATCAAACCCCCAAATGGGGAGGTGCAGTTGACCGTGTTCTGCTCCAATTGCAAGACCCTTTATACGCTCGGGAGTCTTGAGCGCCCAGTTTAAAAGGTGGATTTTTGGAAGGCTGCCTTTTGCACCACGGCACGACAGATGAAGTATAAGAAGTGCTTGCGATATTTTGTATAGTGGGCGAAGTTCTGAAAGAACTGGGATGGGCCGCCTTGTGAATTTAAGCTGAGCCATAGTTTACTCGTTGAAGTCCAGTTCACAGATCGCAAGCCAACGAGCAATGGTTCTTCGCACCACCTCGCTTGCCGTAGACTTGTCAATGTTCAGATTGCGGTCGGTGACCAAAAAATCCATCAGCCTGGTCTTTACCAGTTCTGTTAGTTGCTCAGGTGTTGCATCTGACGTGAGCCCCCATTCTTGAACTTCTAACTCGAAGGCGTTTACGATGCGAGCAATATTTACATAAGTCTGAGGCGAACGGTCGTACAGCGACTGAAAGTAAGTATCGTGATCTAGAAAAGATTTTGTGGTGAGAGCTACTAAGCTTTCCACCTGTCTGGCAGGTTTTCCGGGCATCCGTAAACTACATTTTCTGGCCAGGTTTTCGTCAAATGGCTCAAGAGTCATGCTCACTTTCGGCAACGATTCTGTTGGCGAGCCCAGGCATGGAGGTAAGCCTGCTGATATTCTCAGTGTGTTGAACTCCTGCACGTAGAATTCATGATCGTGCAGTAGGATGGTGAAATTTTTGTTTAAATGCGGTAAATCCCAGGCCCTTACTTCTGCTTGCTTGGTCTGAGCATAAGAGAGCAATTTGTTTCTGTTGATTTCGGGCGTGACGAAACACCAAGTTGAAATTTTGGTGTCACCGAGAATTTTCTGCAATTCTGCGGTGTTTTTCTTTAGTTTGCCGAGATCTTTATTGATTTTGTCTCTCTGGTTTTCATATAGCTCATCTTGATGGTACTGCTTTTCAGGGCAGTAACATTGAAAGGCATAACCAGTGCGCTTAGTAAAGCCTTCGATGCCATAATCACCCGGAGACGCGGGAACTTGCTGATATCCATCTGCTCCGTGCTTGAATTTGAACACGAGCTGACATTCTGCTTCCCAGGTTATCCCTGTATATTTACCGAGTGGTGTCGTAATCAATGCATGCCTGCCTTTTTGAAACTCGTCAGGAGGCGATGCTGATCGTTACCCTCCGAAAGTACCCTGATGCGGGGCATCAGTCGCCTGTTTTCATCCAGTAGCCTTGGATTAACTTGGAAATTAGCAAAGGGCCATTAGCAGGTCTAGCTGGATCTGACATATTTAGCGAGCAGTAATTTAAGAGCTGTGTTTATGTACAGTTCTTCACGGGCGTGCCTCATTAAAGGTGCCATTTCGCGAATTGTATTTCTCCAGAGGTGAGCTTAGAGGGCGGCAGCGTGCGTCGGAAAGGGAACGACTAATTCGGCATTGATTGAGCGTGAAATTTAAAGCCAAAAAACCACAGTTTTCACTAGGCTCAGTCTCTCCAATTTGCAAATTGGGCCTTGATTGAAGCTGGCTTCTAGATCGCCGAAGCTCTTAAAATTGCGACGGCTTTTGTCCGAGGGCGTAACTAGGCTGAACGGTACCGTGCACCGACTCATTCTGCTATTTGCAGTGTCACGGAATCGCTGCTTATCACCAGATCGAATGCCGGACGGCTGTAAGCTGATCGCACGCGCTCGGCATTGTCTTTAGCGAACAGCGCGTAGTTGATCCCGCCGGGATGCTGCACAGAGCGAAAACTGATGCCATCAAACTGATGCGGCGCGTAGCAACGAATGTATTCGGCAAACGCTTGAGTCATCACGTAGTCGGTTTCAGGGCGTTCGATAGGCTGAGCAATCTCGTCGTGCAGATACCTCAACAGCTGTCGGTGGTTGCTGCGCTGTTCATAGTCAGGGCTAAACAAGCTTAATGGCGCATGCTTCAGTCGAAGACTCAGCGCATTGAGATCAAAGACCCTCAGCGGTGTAGTGGACACAAACTCTCCCACCACGACCATGTCTCCCTGATTGGGTAACACCTCACGAACGCAAGTAGTGGTGTCCTGTGACACGTACATCCATGAAAAGCCTGCGGCGCTCATCCGATTGTTTTTTGCGCGATCCATTGGCGGTGCACCCAACTCTGCCAGAGGGTTGCTTTTGAAATGCTGAACCTCAGTTGGATTGGCTGCGATTCGAGCACGATAAAGCTCGGTACCTGAAAGTAGCGTTGTGATAACCGCTGGTGTTCCAGGGCTGCAAGGTTTTTCTGCACTCAAAGCCTCGTGAAGGAGTGACTCAAAGAACTTGCGTGCTTTGTCGCTGAAGAACCGGCGTTCATGGCTCAGTTCATAAGCAATGTCGTGCCAGTCACCGACAATCCACCAGCGCTCATGTTCTGCATCGTCAAAGGGATTGCGTTTCACGCAATACACCTGACCTTGCCAGTAGAAGTCGTCTTCATGCGCGCGGGGGCTGACCATTTTATGCGCGATGGCTTTGCAGGCGAGTAAGTTGTCGCATCGAATGGCCCTACTCACCACCTCTGCCAGCGACATCTCACAACCATCGTAGAGCCCATCGTCGACAGAAAAGTGTGTCGGTAGGTGCTTGCGTATGAAACGCGCAATGCGTGCGGGAGTAACAGCTTGCCGAGTTAAGCAATTGCACGCGGTACAGGTGACCTCGAACTCGGGCAGTGATTTGAATCCCTTGAGCATAGGATCCCCTATGCATTCGAGGCAAATGAACATCGTGTTGCCATCGTCAGTATCGAAAGGGATTTGTTCCATAGGATCGTTCACTAGAAAACGCTGTCGTCACTATCAAGGCTGAAATTTACTGGCTTGGGAGATAGAACTCAGTTCATGAAAGGGAGGGGCAAGGAGAATGTTATCCGCCCCGAAATGTTAGTTCATATACCTGCTGCACTCTTCGGCGCAAGTCATGATCGCTGGCTCACCCATGCATCGTATTCCCTGACCACCTTATACTGACTCCCTACAGTTTGGAGTCCACATGAGTACTTTGCCAATCGATGCTGCCCTACCGGCCCTTTTGAACGCTTTGAATGATCGTAATGAGGTCGTTCTGCAAGCGCCTCCTGGAGCAGGTAAAACCACGCGAGTGCCCCTTGCTCTCCTTGGTGAGGAATGGCTGAAAGAGCAGACAATCGTCATGCTAGAACCACGACGTCTCGCTGCCCGTGCAGCAGCGGAACGTATGGCGAGTGAGCTTGGTGAAAGAGTCGGTGAGACCGTAGGCTACCGCATCCGCCTGGACAGCAAAGTAGGGCCGAAAACGCGTATCGAGGTCGTGACCGAAGGGATTCTTGCTCGCAGGTTACAAGAGGATCCGTCACTTGAAAGCGTGGGTCTGGTCATCTTCGACGAGTTCCATATTCGCAATCTTGATGCGGATTTGGCCTTGGCACTGACGCTCAATGGCCGCGAGATGCTGCGAGACGATGTCCCCCTTAAGGTGTTGCTAATGTCCGCAACGCTGGAGGGAGAGCGACTCTCTCGATTACTCGACGATGCCCCTATCGTCACCAGTGAAGGCCGTATGTACCCGGTTACGACGATCTGGGGAGCTCCGTATCAATCAGGCGATTATCTTGATCAGCGTGTAGTCTCGACATGCTTGGATGCTTTGGAGGAACAAGGTGGAAGTCTCTTGGTGTTTCTACCTGGGCAGGCCGAAATACGACGAGTACACCAGTCTCTGAAAGATCGCCTGGGAGATCGAGAAGACGTTTTGCTGTGTCCTTTGCATGGAGAGCTCGAGCTGACTGCACAACGAGCTGCGATTGATCCACCTCCTGCAGGGAAGCGAAAGGTTGTGCTGGCTACCAATATCGCTGAGACCAGCGTGACTATCGAGGGTGTTCGAGTAGTTATCGACTCGGGACTCGAACGCGTGCCTCGATTCGACCCGCGTAGCGGAATGACCAGATTGGACACGCAGCGGATATCGAAAGCGAGCGCGACTCAACGAGCGGGACGTGCGGGTCGTCTTGAACCTGGTGTTTGTTATCGGCTTTGGTCGGAGGTTCAGCACGATCAACTGCCAGCCTACGGTACTCCTGAATTACAGCAGGCTGACCTCGCTGGACTAGCTCTGCAACTATCCAGATGGGGTGTCCTTCCTACTGATCTGAAATGGTTGGATGTTCCGCCTGCAGCTGCCTATTCCCAAGCCTGTGACCTACTCGTTCGCTTGGGGGCTCTGGGTGAGGATCGGAAGCTTACAAAGCATGGACAAGCTATGGCGGAGTTGCCGGCGCATCCGCGCATAGCCCACCTGCTTCTCCGAGGTCATGCTTTGGGCCTTGGACAGCTTGCGTGTGATATTGCCGCGCTACTGGGGGAACGTGATATTCAGCGTGGTGCCGGTGCAGATATCCACAATCGCCTTGCAATTGTCTCTGGAGAGCAGCGTGCCGAGCGTTCCGAGCAAGGCGGTGCGCAACGTGCTAGGCAGCTTGCCAAGCAATACCGATCTTATTTGCGCCACCCCATTGCCAACCCGGTCATAGATCCTGAGCATCCACGGTGGGTGGGAGCTCTATTGGCCCTCGCATACCCCGACCGTGTCGCTCAACAACGTCGCGCTGGTGGTGCTGAGTACCGTCTCGCCAACGGCCGTGCAGCCATGTTTACCGAAAGCGATGTGCTGATGAAGCATTCTTGGTTGGTGATCGCTGATCTGGGTAGTCGCCAAGGCCAACGTGAAGAGCGCATTTATTTGGCGGCGGACTTCGATGAACAGCTGTTCAACTCCGTTCTAAAGGAGCAAGTCCGTCAGGTGGATGAGCTGGACTGGGATGAGCGAGAAGGCGTGCTTCGAGCGGAGCGGCAGCTGAAGGTCGGGGAGTTGGTACTTTCCTCTGCCCCTATGGCAAACCTTGATGACGAAGCTCGCGCCCAGGCGTTGATCAATTACATCCGGCGCAAGGGAATTGAACTCTTGCCTTGGACTCCAGAGTTGCGCCAGTGGCAAGCGCGTGTAGCGCTTCTACGGGATCTGGATTTGGAGAAGGGGAGCACAAGTGATTGGCCAGATATTCGTGACCAAGTACTTCTGGAGTCTCTAGGGGAGTGGCTTACCCCCTACATTACGAAGGTAACCAGGCTCAGCCACTTTGGGCAGATCGATCTTCCATCAATTCTGCGCACCCTCTTGCCGTGGCCGTTGCCGCAGCAACTTGAGGCACAAGCACCTCAGATGATCGGGGTGCCTTCTGGATCGAACATTCGAATCGACTACAGCGAGCGGCCTCCCGTATTGGCTGTGAGACTCCAAGAGTTGTTTGGCCTTGCAGACACACCGCGCATTGCCAACGGACGTCAGGTACTCAAGCTCCATTTGTTATCGCCAGCGCGGCGCCCTGTGCAAGTTACCCAGGATTTAGCAAATTTCTGGAAGTCGACGTACGACGAGGTGAAGAAAGACCTGAAGGGGAGGTACCCCAAGCATTTTTGGCCTGACGACCCCTTGATCGCGGAAGCCACTGCTAGGGCTAAGCCGCGAGGAACCTAGCCTCACCGGCTGTAGTCGCTTGAAACCCTGAATGTTGGATTTAATGAGCGATTGAATCAGCCGGCACCTACGAAGCCATGGATGAACAACAGAGTATGGTGGCGAATGAGGTCAACAACGATATGACGAGGGTGCGCGAGGTAGCAGAGGAAAGCTCGCGGCAGAGTCTGTCGCTGCAGGCGTCGACATTGGAACTGAAGCATTTCAGCGGTGCGCTCAATGTAGCGGTCGGGAATTTTCAGACTTGAGTTAGGGGCGTTGCCGTTTGTGTTCGAACTGACCACTCATTTGCATCGAATTTGACCAGCATACTTGATGACCCTGACTGGCAGAAAACGACCCAGGCTGTGTGAAAACGCCAGTGATTGTCTAACCTTCTGATCGTCTAGATCGTATCGGGGGCGATCATGAAGCGATTTATTGAAGGTGAGGCTCGGACGCAAGTGACGCTGCTGCCAGAGTGTCTGGACGATTACGTAGTCGAAGAAAATCCAGTGCGCGTGGTCGATGTTTTCGTCGATGAACTCGACTTGGGCGCACTTGGTTTTGAGGGCGTCGATCCTGCCGCAACGGGTCGTCCGGCCTATCACCCAGCGGTGTTGCTGAAGATCTATATCTACGGCTATCTCAATCGGATTCAGTCCAGTCGCCGGCTTGAGCGTGAAGCTGAGCGCAACGTCGAGCTGATGTGGCTCACGGGGCGTTTGGCCCCGGACTTTAAAACCATTGCCGACTTTCGCAAGGACAACGGCAAAGCCATTCGCAGCGTATGCCGCCAGTACGTAGTTCTTTGTCGCAACCTCAATCTCTTCTCCCAATCGATCATCGCCATCGACGGCAGCAAATTCAAAGCCGTCAATAATCGCGACCGCAACTTCACTCAGGGCAAGGTGAAGGCACGCATGCAGCAGATCGAGCAGAGCATTGATCGCTATCTGGCGGCGATGGATTCGGCGGATCGGGCAACACCCGAAGTGGCCGAGGCCAAAGCAGAGCGGCTTAAAGAAAAGATAGAAACACTGAAAAAGCAGATGCAGAAACTCAAGGAAATCGAGGCGCAGCTCCACGAAAGTCCAGACCAGCAGATTTCCCTCACAGACCCAGATGCACGCTCAATGGCCACGAGCGGTCGAGGCACCGGGACGGTTGGCTACAACGTGCAAACCGCTGTCGACGACAAACACCATTTGATCATTGCCCATGAGGTGACCAACGTTGGCAATGATCGCGGGCAGCTGAGCAATATGGCGAACCAAGCGCGTGAAGAAATTGGAGCTGAATCGCTAACGGTGGTGGCTGATCGAGGCTATTACAAAGGTCTGGAAATCCTTGCTTGCGAGCAAGCCGGCATCACTACCTTAGTACCGAAACCCCTCACATCTGGCAGCAAAGCGGAAGGCAGATTCGGCAAGCAGGATTTCATCTATCTTGCGGCGTCGGACGAGTATCGATGCCCTGCGGGGCAGTTACTAACCAGGCGACATTCGTCGACGGAAGACGGCATGTTATTGCATTGTTATTACTTCTCAGGCTGCCAGTCCTGCTCAATGCAAAAGCAATGTACGACGGGTAAGGAGCGTCGGGTGAAGCGCTGGGAACATGAAGCGGTAGTCGACGCGATGCAGGTTCGGCTGGAGCATGACCCGGGGAAGATGAAGGTTCGCCGCCAGACTGTTGAGCATTCTTTTGGAACGCTCAAATATTGGATGGGAGCCACCCACTTCCTGACCAAGACACTTCCGAGAGTAAGTACCGAAATGAGCCTTCATGTGCTCGCCTACAACCTCAAGCGAATGATGAACATCTTTGGCATCGCAGGACTGCTTGAGGCGATCAGGGCGTGAGTCCAGCCGCTTGCTCGCCCGTTAGTAGCCATTTGGGCCGCTGACGCGGCCCAAACGGCATTACGAACGTTTATGTAGCTGACTTAGATGATTCGCACTTCCGTCCGCTGATTCCACAGGCAATCCTCGCGACTCTCAGTTTTCGACGTATTTAGCGCGTTTTCACACAGCCTGGACCCAAAGCTGTCGGTGAGCATTTGGTGAAAGAGTTCAATAAAACGTCAGCACTCAGAACCTGGGGCTGGATTTTCATCATTGATGGCACGCCTCAGGTTTTGCCGCCCACATCGCTTTATAGCTCTCCATTACTGCGTGCCTTGAGAGGTCAAGTACGATGCAAACGCTTGGTCAAGTCAGGTGCAATTTCCCAGGGAACGGGACTTCAGTTATCCATCCCTAAGTGGCCCATCGAGTGTCACACCGATGATGGGCGCCCTTGGTTCAAAAATCGACCCTCCAAAAACCTCGTCGAATGCGGTTTCCACGTCTTTGAGGTACTTGAGGATAACGTCCAAAAGACCGCGAAACGTATCGCAATGCCACCTAACGTGAGGAGTAATCAGCTTCAGCACCCTGCTCTTAAAGTCATCCAGATCTTTAGGCAAACCTAGTAAGACGTCCGCCCCCAAAACTGGCGACATGGCTCGATAATTATACATAGACAATGACATCACTGGGACAGCGTGCAGCGCGCACAGGAGATCAAACTTTTCCTTCTGTTCCGGGCCCAAGGCATCGTAAGCGCGATCTCGAACGCCATTGCACGGCTCTACGTACTGGAGGGGGGTATCAGCCGTATCGCCGATGAGTGGGCAGAAATACCGGGTCCACCACGCCTCAAAATAACGCTGCTGGAACTCTAGGTACGTCATACCGACGATGTTGGTATTTTGCGTGTAGCGCTGGGCGCCCTTTTGGAGACCATTCTTCGAGATGATGAACCCGATGTTTGCCCCCGTTTCATGCATTACAGTAGTGAACGAGTGCACCACGGCCTGTGGAATGGCGCTTCCCCAATTCTTGCATTCCACGATGTACTTGATCTTGTCGACACTTCGAACGTCCACAGCCAGCACGTCCACATTTACGGATCCCCGCGGCGTATCGAGATCAACCTCAACCTCTGCGGTTAAGCCAACATTGCGGAAAATTCGTTGCACACCACTTTGAAGGTCCCGCCAGTCTTGTGGTAGCGGATCGTCGATCACAGCTGCGTCTCCCGTTGCAGTTCGCGGCGTGAGAGACTACTTCTTCACAAAGGCGACGTCCACAGGCTAGCTACAGCTAAGACCTCAAGTAACGCAATTGGTCAGCTGCCACCGGGGATTGATCCTGGCGGTGTGCTTAGAAGCGACTGCTGCACTGGCCACATTCAATCCAAGGGTGGTCTCATGGAGTACGAGCTGGAGGACGGCTCGACGCTTGAAGGTCGGTTTGCGGGACTTATCCGGCGATATCCAACCTGATATCCTCCCGGCCCTATCGCAAAGGTAAGGCTGGGAGCCTGAGATGAGTTTTATCCCGAGCTGTGACAACAGACACGACGCCATTAGCTCTCTTGCTGAGATCTACGCAGTTTCTACCGATGAGATCGAACGAGTGCTTCTAGCCCCGGCAGTGCTGGAAATCGCACAGGTGTACTCTGAAATTAAGCGACCGGAGTTCCATGGAGTTGTTTGGCACCTGCTAAAAGCCTACCCGCGCGATGACATCACCCACGCGTATTACTACCACTCGACGAGTTATGCGGGGTGCGACTCGTGGTTTGCCGAGGGGTTGTTGGGTTCTTCCCAAGGCGTGGGGCGCTTCTTGGATAAGATCATGGAGTGGGTACCCCCCGAAAAACGACCAACTGCAAAACAGCGGGCTGAGGGTATTGTGAAGCTTCGCAGCGAGTATGAAGGGTCTACAGCTGCGGGCACGGGCCCTTACGCGTGGAACACCTTCACTGCTGCAAGCGACAGTGAAAGCGGCATCCGATACCGCGTACCAGAGGCAGTCCAAGATCTATGGTCTAGCAGCTTTTGCGGAAGTGGCGGATTTGTCGACCTGCGCAGTGTTATAGAAGAGCGACTGAAGCCTGTCGTAGTCAAGTTCAAAGGGAAAACGACTGACATCGAGGACTACTGTGCGTCACTTTGGGCCTACCTGCTTTCGGATGACGGAGAATGTCACCTCACCCACACCTTCAAGGGCACCGGACAAACCATTCCCCGCGAGGACATCGCCGCGGTAATTGACGTGTAACGACTTGAAGGCTGAGCCGTATGAATGGCGAAATGATTGATTCGCCGTTCGAATAAATTGCAGGAAACACGAGCCCCCTGACCCCCAAGATCAGCGCGAGTGTCTGGCTAAAGAAGGAGCTGGGCGGAGGCTTCAATGTCGCAGGTGGAGGACGGTATGAGGGTGAGCGCTTTACCTCACCGAACAACAAGGTGTCGCTTGATTCGTACACGACGGCTGAATTGGCTGGCGTATATCGAAACGAGCACTACGACGTGACGCTGAATGTCGATAACCTATTTAACCGTGAGTATTTAGTTTCTGCCAAGGCGGGTAGTGATAACTCCAACTACCCCGGGGCGCCTCGCAGCGCCAGCCTACGTGTAGATTATCGCTTCTAACGAATTAGCATCCCGGCCAATGGGGTTCGGGTGCCGCTGCTTGATTCAGCAAAAAATGCGCGAATGCCCAGATAGATCAGATAACAGGCGCCTACCGTCTTTACGACGTCAAACGCGAGCGCTGAAGTCATCAGAATTGCCGATAAACCTAACGCTGCGCTCAACGTGTGGATCAGGTCACCGGTTGCAATGCCTAGTCCTGTGGTAATACCGACTTTACGACCACCTTGAAAGGTTCTCGTGATGACCAGCAACACGGCGGGGCCCGGGATTAAAAAAAGACCGATAACTACCGCTACGTACGTCAAGATAGTTGCGAGATCAGCCATCGCCAGTTACCTCCAGACAGGACAAGGCTCCAGTTATCCTTATCTGTACGTCGAAAGCAATCTGAGTTGCCTCGGATTGAACGTCCGATTCTGGCCGTTGCCTGACGGTCACGACCGGCTGCTCCTGGCCGATTTATGCCTGTTGTGAAGGGCTGCAGTCGACCCATAGCTGACGGTGGCGAAAGGCAAAAATCGGCCAAAATCAGTCATCTAAATGTCTACAATTTATGATCCCTCCCTCATGAGTCTTCCTCGGAGATAACATGCTCACGGCAGAAATAATCATCGGCAAAGTCGTCGAATTCATCGTTGGAAAATCATTAATGGCTATTGGGAAATTGTCACCCAAAGACAGGCGAAAAGCGTGTCGTTCATTAACCAAGCTCTACTACTCGCTCCAGGCGCTTGAAGACGTGACTGAAACGATCCTCGAAACTGCAAGTGACTTCCGCAGCACAGAAACTGGCGAAGCTGTCGCGGTTATGCATGCCTTGAACAATCACATGCATGAAGTTGCACTGGCCAGCAACATGTTCATTGACCTTGGACATGAGCTTCATGCGGGCCTACAGATCGTTGACCCGGCTCTGGCGGCGTGTTGCGACGCTTTATATGTTAGTAAGTTCGATTTCCTTCGCGAGATGTCAGACACAGTTGCCTGGGATCGAACTAACACTGCTAGTCAGATCATCATCAAGATGCCAAAAAGAACTACAAGCGAGGAGCTGTTGAATTCTAAGTATGCCGAGGCCGCAGTAGCATTAACGGCTGGTGAAAAATACTACTGGGCTGATACTTGGCTTGAAACGAACGAGCCACACCAGATAGTTCTCACCTGGGAGGATCACGACTCAGCGAAGGCATTCTTGTGCAGGCTTTGTGAGCATCGAGACGCGCTTACAGCTGCTAAACAAAAGCTTCGGGAGCTCCTGAAATCTAGCTTCAACATAGAAGAACTCCTCTTTCAAACAGAGGCGCATCCGTATCGCTAGTAAATGACCTCTAGTGGCCAAAAGCGACCTGTTCTGAACGTCCGAAATTGGCCGATTTCTGCCTGTCGCGACCGACTGAAACGCTCGTCCTACGGTCAAGCTCGTCCTACGGTCAAGAAAGCCTCGATTTATAGAAGTGTAGCCGGTGACCGAAAACTGACCCAGGTGTTCAACTGCTTCTGCTCACTTTCCGAGCAGGAGAACACAGGGTGATCATGAGCTTTGGGGGGAAATCCGGCGGATGTACTTCCGCGACAAGCTCTCACTGCATCAGATAGCCAAACGTACCGGGCTGTCGAGAAACACCATTCGAAATGGGGCAGAGCGCCCGAAACAACTCCACCCGCGCGAAGCTAGTCCTGCACGAAATCCTTCGCACGCCAATAGAGCGTTTGGGGTGCTTTTTTAATCATAGGTGGTTACCTAATTGCGGTGCGGCACGAGAGCAGCCGAGGCCTGAAGAAAAGATCGGTAAGGTCACCCCGAGGATGCCTGCAAGGGGTGCACGGTTAGCTATCGGTGCGATAAGCGCAACGAGATTCACAAAAGCTGTCGTTGAAGCTCAGCACAACCAGTCTTTATGGTCAGCCGTTAAACGAAACCCCGTCCCGAATTCGGCCTTCTATTTCGTCAGGAGCTTGAGCCATGGAATCCTTCATCTATGTTGATGGCGTCGGCCTCGACCCGGCGGCGTCGCATAAACTGATCGTCGGATGCGTGGTGCCGAGGCCCGTTGCCTGGGTCACCACAATCAATGCCGAAGGCATCGTGAATGCCGCTCCGTTCAGTTCCTATAACTATGTCGCAACCAGCCCCACGCTGTTGGCAATCAACATAGAGAACCGCAACGGCGAGCCCAAGGACACCGCGAAAAATATCCTCGAGTCGCGCGAATTTGTGATCAACGTCGCGACTGAGGCAACCATGGACCTTATGCATCGCTGCGCCGAAGACTACGGGCCCGAGGTCAGTGAAGTGCGAGAGCTGGGCATCGAACTGCTGCCCAGTCGCTGCATCCGGCCACCGCGCATCGCTTGTACACCAGTGCAAATGGAGTGCCGGCTGGATCAGGCCCTGGTCTTGGGCGAGGGCATGAGCACACTGTTCATTGGTCAGGTGGTGGCCTATCACCTGGCGGCGGATATCTACGACGGCAGCCGGGTGGACAGCGTGAAAATGCGCCCATTGGCCCGTATGGGAGGGCCGTACTACGCCGCGCTTGGCGAGATTTTTCACCGGCCTGTGGGTGGCCCGCCGCCTGTTGCCGATTGAGACGGACACCGCTCGCCAAGCTTGACGACGCTGTTGCATCCAGGGCAACGACTGTCTCCATCTCTGTCATTGATGGCCGGTGCACCGTGTCGCTACCGTCACAAGCTAACGACACAGAGCGCAGGAGGTTTTGATGAGCGGATGGGTGATCAAAGAAACGCTGGGCGGCCTTGGGCCGACGGTGGCCATCAAGGACACCATCGATGTTGCCGGCTGGCCCACTCGCGCGGGGAGCCGTGCGTTCGAGCATTGCGTACCGGCAACGGATCATGCCGAAGTGGTGCAGGCGCTGTTGACCGGCGGCTGGCAGGTTGTCGGAAAAACGGTGCTGCACGAGCTCGCATTCGGCGTCACAGGTATCAATGAATGGGCAGGGACAGCGCTCAATCCAATGGCTCCTGACCGGATTGTCGGCGGTTCGTCCAGCGGCTCGGCGGCCGTGGTCGCGCAAGGCGCGGCGGACCTGGCCCTGGGCACAGACACGGGAGGCTCGGTAAGAATGCCGGCCGCCTGCTGTGGAATTTTCGGTCTCAAGCCGACATTTGCCCGGTTGAGCCGCCAAGGCGTGCAGCCCGTGTCAACGAGCCTGGACTGTGTCGGTCCAATGGCCAGAGACATCGGCGTTATTGTCGCGGCCATGGCTGCAATGGATGGCACCTTCAAACCGCAGTCAGCCCGAGCCGATTATCGCGTCGGTGTGGTGCAGGTGGATTGTGAACCACAGGTACAGGCAGCGCTCGACAAGGCGTTGGCGCGCAGCGGATGGCGATCGCAACTGGTTTCTCTGGATGGACTGGCGACTGCCTTCGAAGCAGCCCTGACCGTTATCAACATCGAAACCTGGGCGGCTTTTGGTCAGTACACCGGAAAAGGCTTGCTGGGCGCCGATGTTGAGGCTCGGCTGGCTCGAGCGGCGGATACCACGAAAGAACAACAGGTCCGGGCCGAGCAAGTGCGTAACGCTTTCACTTCGCAGGTCGACGCGCTGCTCGAGTCATTCGACGCCCTTGTTCTGCCGAGCCTGCCGCGCCTGCCACCATTGCTGGAGGACGTGATCGGCGGCGCCCCTGTCCTGGATCTCACCCGGTTTTTGCGCCCCTTCAATCTCACCGGCCATCCGGCCTTGACCATGCCGGTGCTCTGCGGCGAGGGGCCCCTCATGGCCGGCCTGCAACTGATCGGCCGCAAACACGACGATGAACTACTCTGCGCCATGGCTTCGGGATTGAGCGCTCGCCTTTGAGCAGCTGTTGTCTTGGTCCATCACTGCTTTGCTCAGTATTTGCCCGGCTGACCCCCGGGCTTTTTTTCGCCCGCTCAATTGTCGGCGCAGCCACCGCACCTGTTGCGTTTTGCGCAACAAGTTCGCCTGTGGCTGCGATTGTTGCAGATGCCCACAACCCTTAATTTTCAATCACACGCAATAGCCAATAACAACAGGAATATTCCCGTGAGCAACCTGATCGACGTTGTGAATCTGGACGCAAGTCCTGCGGATCTGGTCCTGCCTGACCGAGTACACACCTCGCTGTATACCGATCCCAAGCTCTTCGATGCCGAGCTCGAAAAAATCTTCTACAGCACCTGGGTATGGGTGGCGCACGCAAGCGAAATCCCGGAAGCCGGCAGCTACAAAAGCACCTTCATCGGTAAACAACCGGTGATCGTCGCCCGTGACCGCAAAAAACAGGTGCACGTTCTGCTCAACCGTTGCCGTCATCGTGGCGCCACGGTTTGCGAGCACAAGAAAGGCAAAACCAACAGCTTCGTTTGCCCGTATCACGGGTGGAGCTATGCACTGGATGGTTCCCTTCGCGGCGTGCCCCATCCCGAGAGCTATGGCGACTGCTTGGACAAGAGCGAGTTGCCATTGGTCAGCCTGCGGGTCGAAGAGTATGCCGGCATGCTGTTCGCCACGTTCAAGGATGACATCGAACCGTTGACGGACTTTCTCGGCCCGGCGAAAAAATGGATAGATCTGTTCATGAAGCAGGGTGCTGGCTACCCGATCAAGGTGCCGGGCGAGCATCGCTTCCGGTTTCCCGGCAACTGGAAAATTCAGTTGGAAAACACCACCGACGCGTACCACTTCCCGCTGGTGCACAAGTCGTTTCTGTCCTCGGTCGATGAAGAGACGCTCAAGCTGTTCGATTTCGTAGAAGGCCCGGGCTATGTCGAAGATCTCGGTAACGGCCACAGCGTGATGGTGATGATTCCGGATCTGGTGGATCTGGAAGCCGATCTGGACCGCCCCGTACCCGAGCGCTTCGAAGGTCTGGCAGCCGAGCTGCGCGACGAAGGCATCGACGAACAGCAAGTGCGCCGTATCGTGCGGGCTGTCGGTGGATCCGGCTTCAACCTCAACCTGTTCCCGAATGTCGCCTGCTCGATGGCGTTCTTCCGGGTACTGCAACCGATTTCCGTGACCGAAACCGAAATTCATCACTCAGTGATCACCATGGACGGTGGGCCTGCGACAGCCAATCGCTACCGCCTGCGCTTGCACGAACATTTCCAGGGGCCCATGGGGTTCGGCACGCCTGACGATTCCGAAGCGTGGGAGCGGGTGCAGAAGGGCGCCAGTGCCGGAGAGGATCTGTGGATCATGCTCAACCGTGGTCTGCCTGGGGAAAAGCCGAGCGAGGACGGTCTGGTCAGTGACGTGAGCGCCGAGACCGGGATGCGAGCGGCCTACCAGCAATGGAAAAAAATGATGTCGGCTTAACCGGCGGAGAATCCTGATGAACCTGCACACACTACAAGAAGTCACCGCTTTCATCTGGCAGGAAGGCGACATGCTCGACCACGGCGAGTTCGCCGCCTGGCTCAATCTCTGGGTCGAAAAAGGCACCTACATCATCCCGATCGACCCGCGTGAGGAGGACTTCGAGAACAGCCTCAATTACGCCTACGACGATCATCACATGCGCACGTTAAGGGTTCAGCGGCTGACCAGCGGCGAGTCGATTTCCACCAGCCCGCAGCCGCGTACCGTACGTTCGCTATCGACGTTCCGCATCCTGGCGCAGGACGCGGAGCGAGTGACGGTGCGTTGCGCACAAAACCTGCGCGAATTTCGCAAGGACTCGCTCAAACACTACAGCGCCGACATCGTCTACACCTTGGTGCGAGACGGCGACAGCTTCAGGATCGAGCGCAAGCTGATCCGCCTGATCAACAGCGACGATACCCTTGCCGGTATCGGCTACATCCTCTGATCGAATGGAGGTTTCCATGAACGAGCAATCTTTGAAAGTGCGGGTGCTCAAGCGCGAGATGCAAGGTCGGGACGTTTTGGTGCTTGACCTGCAGGCCAGCGATAGCGCGCCACTGCCGGCGTTCGAGGCCGGGTCTCACGTCGACCTACACCTTGACGGTGGTTTGATCCGCCAATACTCGCTATGCGGCAACCCCGGCCAGACGTCGATCTACCGGATTGGTGTGCTCAAGGATCCAGCTTCCCGGGGCGGCTCGATTGCTGTTCACGAGCAGCTGGAGGAGGGGCGCGAACTGTGCATTAGCCGCCCGCGCAATCTGTTTGCACTCTGCGCCGATGCCGAATATTCGATTCTGATCGGTGGGGGTATCGGCATCACACCGATGATTGCCATGGCCTACGATCTGCAAGCGCGAGGCGCCCCGTTCGAGCTGCATTATTGCGGTCGCCTGGAGGCCCACAGTGCGTTTGTCGAAGAGTTGTCCAAAGCGCCGTTCGCCGATCGAGTGCACAAGCATTTCGGTGAGGGTCGTCTTCGCGATCGCTGGGATGCGGGCGCAACGCTGGGTCAAGGTAAACCCGGTACGCATGTCTACACCTGTGGCCCGACCGGATTCATGGAGTGGATCATCGATAGCGCCCTTGACCAGGGATTCGCCCAGGAAAACATCCATCGCGAATATTTCCAGACCGAAGTCGATACCAGCGGTGCCGGGTTTGAAGTGGTCGCCGCACGCACCGGCAAGACGCTGAACGTAGCTGCGGACCAGAGCATCGTAGCGGCGTTGGCGGAGGTCGGAATCGAGATCGAAATGTCCTGCGAACAAGGCATTTGTGGAACCTGCGTTTGCGATGTGCTGGAAGGTGAACCTGATCACCGTGACGTTTATCTGACCGAGGAGGAGAAATCCGCGAACGACCAAATGCTGCTGTGCTGCTCCCGTGCCCGCTCGAAACGACTGGTACTGGACGTCTGAACCAAACGCTTTATCCGTTGCTTGCTCCTGAAAAAAAACAATAAACGATCACATGACAACGTCGGCGTCAGGCCAACCCCTGCCTGTTTGGCTGCCGCCGACCTTTGCACGCTCTGCTGATCACTGTGCCACGCACTTATTCTGGATGCATTTATGTTTCAGTCACGATCTTCCCTGCACGTCATGAAATATGCCAGCCTGTTGGGCCTGGCCTTTCCTTGGGCCGTGTACGCCGATGTGATCGACGACAGTCACTTGTCGCTGACAGCGCGCAATCTTTACCTCAATCGCAACTTCACCAACAAGGACCCCGCGTTTCCGAAGATCGGCAACTGGTCCCAGGGCTTCGATCTGCAATTCAAGTCCGGCTATACCGACACCCCACTTGCCGTGGGACTGGACGTGGACGGCCAATACGCGGTGCGCCTGGATGCCCACGGCAATGATGGATCCTTGCCCTACAACCCGGTCACGGAAAAGACGGCCAACGACTACAGCCGTGCTGGTGCTACCTTGAAAATGCGCTACTCGAAGACTGAGCTGAAGGTGGGCGATTACAAACCGTTCCTGCCGGTGGCCTCCAACGATCCGAGCCGCCAACTGGACACGATCTATCAGGGCGCCGTCTTGGAGTCCAGGGAAGTGGAGAACCTGACGCTCACCGGCGGCCGCTTCTGGTCGGCGGTGACCCGCCAGTCCTCCGATCATGAGCAGTTCTATCGCAATGGAACGCTCGACTCGGATGACAGCATGGGACTGGATTTCGGCGGGGCGACCTATGCGCTACGCCCCAACCTTGAGGCCACGTATTTCTACGGCGTGATGCACGACATTTACCGCCAGCATTACGCGGGCGTCAAACACACGGGAGACCTGGGTGCCGGCTACAAGCTCAAGACTGAACTGGGCTACTTCAATAACAGCGAAGATGGCGACGCGCGAGGAGGAGAGGTCGACAATCGCTCCTACAGCGCGTCGATGATCGTGTCCCACAGCGGGCATCAGTTTGGTGTGGCCTATGAGCGCATGTTGGGCGAAACCGGCTACCCCAATATCAATGGCTATATTCCGCAACCGTTCCTGCCCAACTTTGCGGGGCTGGGTTTCTGGAACGCGGGTGAGCGCTCTTGGTCGGTCCGCTATGGCTACGACTTTGCGGCGGCAGGGTTACCCGGCCTTACGTTGCTCACGCGCTACATCAAGGGCACGGATATCGATCGAGGTCAGGGGTTGGCGGATGGGCGCGAATCCGAGCGTGATATCTGGGCGACCTATGTGGTGCAGTCCGGGCCGCTGCAAGGGTTGTCCTTCGACTTCAAGAACATTCATGTCCAGCAGCAGTACGGTAATGACTACGATGAGTTCCGCCTGGCTACGTCGTATACGTGGCGATTCTGGTGAGTGAACCTGCGCAGTGGAAGGCTCTCGGGACTTTCACTGCGCGGGCAGCGCTCGCCTCATCAGGTGCGCAACAATTGATTGAGCGCATGGGACAGGTGACGCATCAGGTCAAAGTCGATGGCCGAGAGTTTGCGACCGCGACGGCGCACGATTTGCAGTTCGGTGGACGCCATCTCCGGGCAATCCACCGCTACCGCGACCAACTGCCCGGCTTTGAGCTGGGCGGTGACCAGTACTTCGGCCAGCAACGTGATCGCTCTGTTGGCCTGGACCAGGTCCAACATCACCTGCAGAGAGTTGGCAGTGATGGCCGATGTGATGGTGAACGACTTGCCTCGACAGGCCTGATCAATCAATTCCCTGACGCGATAACCCTGTCCCGGCAGGACCAGATCGGCCGTGGACAATTGCTCCAGGCTGATACTGGCCTGGCGCGCGAAAGGGTGGTCAGGGTGGACAATCGCCTTGAGCGGTTGCGCGATACCGAACTGGCGGCACAACGGTGCATTGGCGTGGGGTGAAAACAACACGCCGATGTGGGCGCGGTCATCGGTCACGATCCGCTGCACTTCCAAAGTATGGGCAGTGATGATTTCAGTGTGCTGGCCAGGATGTTGTTTGAAGAACTCATCGAGCATACCAATCAGCGGTGCGCTGAAGATGCCTTCGCCAATGGCGATGATCGTCTTGCCCATTTGCTCGTTGCGCAGTTCGTTAAGATGGTTTAGGAACGCTTCATGCTCGCTGGCGCGAATGCGGTAATAGTTGACCGCTGCCTGTCCCGCCGTAGTCAGACGGATCCGGTGGGTGCCACATTCAACCAATTCGATGCCCAGGGTCGACTCCAGCTGGTTGATCTGGCGACTGACCGAGGAGGGAGCGATGCCAAGATGGTCGGCCGCGGCACGCATCGAACCGAGTTGGTGGCTGAGAAAAAGGTATCTGATCTGGTTGTCGTTGAGTGCCTGGACGGCATTGATAGAGGCTTCCATAGTGACACCTCGGACGATTGACATGGTGGAGAAATGCCTGGTGAGTGCTTTGCCTGGGTTTGTGCCCGACCCGGTATGCCTCGGTTTGGAGCCCGCCACGGGAGCGCTTCCCATGGCGGTTGGAGTGTCAAGGGTAGGGCGTCGTCGGAGCGATACCGGCAAACAACGCGCCGGCGCTGTCGTAGGTCGCTTCGCCGAGGAACGCATGCTGTGTCACTACCATGGCGTCACGCAGAATCCATTGCAGGCGATTTTCGTCGAATATGGCTGCGGTACCCGCAAGACGATACGCCATCAGCACGACCTCGGCGCAGGTATGGGCAGCATGGGTGGCACTCAGACGCAGCAGATTGGCCTGTTCGGGCGTCACGGTATTGCCGGCCAAGATCGATTCCCAAACGCTGTCCGGCGCTTCATAGAAAAATGCGCGGGCGCTGCGCAGCATGGCTTCGGCCTTGCCAAGCTCGCTGCGGTAATAGGCCCGGTCCCCAAGCCGGGGAGCTCCGGTCATGGTCTTGGTGCTGCCCGACATTGCAGTGACCAGATCTAGGGCCGCGCGAGCCAGACCCAGGTTCACGGCAGCATGGACCTGGGCTTGGTAAGACACCGACGGATAACGGTAAAGCGGCTCGTCGATGGTGGCGGCGGCGCCGCGCACGAAGGTCCAGGCATGGTCGACGGTCTTCTCGTGCAGTTTGAGATCATGGCTTCCGGTACCCTGCATCCCGACAACATTCCAGTTATCGACGATCTGTACCTCGGCTGCCGGAAAAACCGCAGTCAACGGTTTTCCGGCGGTCGCGCCGCCGCCGTTCGCCGGCGTGCCACCAATTCCGACGCCAATCCAGTCGGCACCTTTGCAACCACTGGCGAAGCGCCAGTGACCGCTGACTTCCCAACCGCCCTCTATTTCGCGAGCCGGTTGCAGCGGGTAGAGGCCACCGGCGTATACCTGGTCAGGTCCGTTGGCATAAATCAGCGCTTGGGTTTGCGGGGGCAGGGACGCCAGGTAGATATTGGCCGAGCCAAACGCGGTCACCCAGCCGGCCGAACCGTCAGCCTCGGATACTCGCTCGACGATGCGCAGGAATTCGCTTGGTGGCAGCGCATCGCCACCGAAACATTTTGGGGTGCTCGCGCGGAAGATTCCCACTGCTTTCATTTTTTCGATCATGTCCCGAGGGACGTGGGACCGCTGATTGAACTCATTACGGCGCTCGGCAATCTCCACGATCACGCCGTCCAGGTTTGGCGCTATTACCATCTGCTGGGAATAATCGTGTGATGTTCGTAGATCGAAACTGACTTCACTATTCATCTTGTTCTCCGGTCGGTTTATTACAATCGCCACCAGAATGGGCGACTGCGATACCGTGAATCAAATTCGAAAGCCGAATAGCCGCAATAAACTGGAGGAATAATCCTTTCATCGAACATTTACGGCAGACTTTGAATCTTCGATATCTGGTTATTCTCATAACTAATTTTCCGAATAATTAAAGCGAATTTGACCCTTCTGAACGTACGCCGCAGGATTGAACCACCACTTCAAATACGTCGAGTGAGCGATTATGAACAACAAGCAATCCACACAAGAATTTCGCCAGGCTCTTTCGTTGTTGTCAGCGGCGGTCAATGTTGTCAGTACCGACGGTCCGTTCGGTCGCCTAGGATTGACCGCCAGTGCAGTCTGTTCGGTGACGGACTCGCCACCCACCGTGTTGGTATGCATCAACCGCAACAGCTCTATTCACGAAGCCGTACTCGGCAACGGAGCGCTGTGCGTGAATATTCTGCCTGGGCATCAGGAAGGGGTCGCGCGGCAGTTCGCCGGCATGACCGACGTACCCCCCGCCGAGCGCTTCGCTAGCGAGGACTGGCGTAACGGTGCGACAGGCCTGCCTGTCCTGGAGGATGCCTTGGCCAGTCTTGAAGGAACCATAGTGGACGTCAAGGATGTGGGGTCGCATTCGGTGTTATTCGTCGAGATCCAGCATATTCACCTGCGTGAGGAAGGTGACAGCCTCACCTACTTTGGACGTAATTTTCATCGCTTGGGCCGGGCTGTCCCCGTAGACCAATTTTCCTCCGCATCTTGAACAGGTGGGAATGCCAATGTCCTTGTGCCTTTTTCTGAGCGTCACTACCAACCACGGTGTCGCAGGCGTTGATCCGGTGCAGCTTGAAAGGCTGCTGAGTGAAGTGAGCGGTGTGGTCAGACGGGCCATTCATGTGCCCACGCCTCTGATAGGGGGTGACCCTTTCCTGTCGGCCGACGAGGCCCCGCAATGCGTGATCCAACTTTATTTTACAAAACTCGATGCCCTTGAGTCCGCCATGTGTGCAGACGGGCCTCTGGCATCGGTAATCAATGCTGCCGCTTCGGCTGGCTGCCGCTGGACGCAGCAGGCAATGCTGGTTCGTAAATTTGTCGTACCACATGCTTCGCCGGTCGATCCCGGCTGTCTGGCACGTGCGACTTACCTGGTGGCGTATGAAGGCAAAGCGGAGGATGACGAGGTATGGCTGGCGCATTACCTTCGCCAACATCCTCCGCTGATGGTGAAACTACCTGGTATTCGCGAGGTGGAGGTCTACACCCGGATCGACTATTGCAGCGACTTACTCGCCGAGCGCGTCAGGACACTGCAACGTAACAAAGTCGTGTTCGACTCTATCGCTGCCCTGAGTGATGCTCTGGCTTCACCGTTAAGGGAGGAACTGCGCAAGGATTTTCTAAGCTTGCCTCCATTCACCGGAGCCAGTCCTCACTATCCAATGCAGACCCTTGAGCAATATTTGCCAGGGTAGAAGTGTCTGGCTTTATCCAATATGCCGGGCTATCGCGGCGTAGTGGCCGAGGTGAACAAGGCGATCAGCAGTTCCCTCAGCCATGCAATGCCGGCATCCGAAGAAAAGCGACTGTGGCAATACAACCCGACCGAAATCGTTGGCAACTCTATGGGCAAACGCAACAGGCGATAACCCAGGTTGCGGTTGATATGCGTAGCAATGGCCCGTGGCAGGATCAGTGCCAGATCTGTGGTGGCGACGACTTCCGGTGCAATGGTGAAGTTGGGTACCTTCAACGCTATGTCGCGCTGGATATCAGCACGTCCGAACGCTGTATCAGCGGTCAGTCCGTGGCCTGTGATATTGCTCGAAACGTGTACGTAGCGTAGTGCGCGCAGATCTTCGACGCTCAATGTGTCCTTCGGCAGGGGGTGATCCTTGCGTAACAGGCAAATGAACTCATCCTCAAGCAAGCTCTCGTAAATACAATCTTCGCTCGGTTCAACCAGATAGCCCAAGGCAATGTCGATATCGCCCTTGCGCAACGCCATGCCCAACTGCTCGATGGGCATTTGGTATACATCGAGTCGTATGCCTGGCGCCGTGCGAGCCAGCACTTCCATCAGTGTGGGTAAAACGTAGAGCTGTGACATGTCCGACATGGAAATGCGGAAGGTACGGGCGACCGTTTCAGGCTCGAAATGCGAGTACATCATGAATGCACCGTGAATGATCACGAGCGCATGCTCAATCGGCGCATGTAACCGAATGGCAGCATCCGTTGGCTCCATGGACGTCGCGGTACGTACGAACAACGGATCGTCGAAAACGTCGCGCAGCCTGCGAAGTGCGTGACTTACCGCAGGCTGGCTCAGATGAAGGCGGTCGGCGGCGATCGTCAGACTTCGATGCTCCCAGATGGCCATGAACGTCTTGAGCAGGTTTAGATCGATTGTGGCCATGTTGATGTGCTTCATGGGAAAGCTCCTCGGGTACAGTGCCGGGGCAGAAGAGTGCGACGAATAACCAAACATTCCATTATGCATGTCACGAATATAGGCCTATGTCCCTATTTCGGTCCAGCGTTGAAAAGTGGTTTAAGGCACCAATCCCTGGCGCGAAATATCCGACGAGATGCGATGATTATTTACTGATAATCCGTCGGGCACTTCATTCCAACCACTATTCGCTTTGTGCATTACGTGAATAACTCATCGTCATTTGACCATGCTCTGCAAGAATTTTACCTTTCAAAGGAAGCTCGAAAACAGCCTTGCGTTGCGTTACTCAAGTTTAATTTCAAGAGTGATAAAAATAATGAGAAGAACTATGACTGAGCACGAAAGTACCAAGTCCGGGCAAGGAGCTAATAGTATTGCTCGCTCTGTATTCACGTCAGTAGTTGGGCAAATATTAGAATGGTATGACTTCTTTTTATATGGGACGGCCGCCGCCCTAGTTTTCGGCGAATTGTTTTTTCCGATCAACGAAGATCCTCTGACAGGCACCATCGCCGCTTATGGCGGGCTGGCGTTGGGATTCATCGCGCGGCCCGTTGGCGGAGTATTGTGCGGACACCTTGGCGATCGTTACGGGCGCAAGATGGTGATGACTCTGACCCTTGGGGCCATGGGGGTCGCGACCTTTCTGATGGGATTATTGCCTACCTATCAAAGCGTCGGAATCGCTGCGCCGATCATGCTGGTCCTATTGCGACTGATTCAAGGCCTTGCCGCAGGCGGCGAATGGAGCGCCAGTATTCTAATAATCAGCGAAAACACTCCCCAGAGTCGACGTGGCCGATTTTCGGCCTGGGCCCCTTGTGGAGCGGTGATCGGTTTTGTCCTGTCCACCGGTGCTTTCATGCTGGCTCAGGAAGTATCGGACGAAGCCTTCATGACTTGGGGTTGGCGTATGCCATTTCTTTTCAGCATCGTGCTGATCGGCGTCGGTCTGTACCTTCGCAGTCACATGCAGGAGAGCCATGATTTCGCTCAGGTATCCATGGAGGGCAAGGCGGCACAGGCACCGATCATGGAAGTGTTGCGTTTTCATCCCCGCCAAGTGCTGATGGTGTTCGGGCTGCGCCTGGGAGAGGGATGTGCATCCTGGATGTTCTTCGCGTTCTCCATCGCCTACGGAAAATTCCTGGGCCTATCGAATACTTTCGTACTGGGCGCACTGACCTTCTCCATGGTGCTGATGATTCCCTGCGCCTTGCTGGCCGGTTACGCGTGCGACAAGATAGGTCGCAAGCCGGTGTACCTCACAGGTGCGTTGGCCATGCTGTTTTTCTCCTATCCGTTTTTCCTCATGTTCGATTCAGGCGTACCGTGGATCACCGTGACCGCACTGGTACTGGCCAATGGCGTGGTGCTGGGTATTCTCGAAGGCGCTCAGCCATCCTACATCAGCGAGCTGTTGCCGGCACGTCTGCGCTTCTCCGGTCTTGGCATCGGTCGCGAAGTTGCATCAGTACTGGGCGGCGGTCTGGCGCCGATCATTGCCACGACACTGTTGGCGCACTACCGTTCGCCGGAGCCGATTGCGCTTTACCTTGCCAGCATGGCTCTAGTCACTGTAATCACCGCGCTCATCACGCCGGAAACCTACCCACGGTCCCAGCGCTTGCGTGATCGTGAACTGGAGGCGCAAGGCGAAAAGGAGTCAGCGATGACCAAGCCAAACGCTGAAACTCGCCCGGTCATCGGGTGACAATCATCTGTACCGCGGCCTGCGAGGCCGCGATCAGACTATTGAACAAAGAGGGCAGGCAGTGATGGAAGTTGAGGATCGGCTTGAACGACTGGAATACAGACTCTGGCAACTTGAAAGCGAGCACGCGATCCGCGTCTGCATGAACCGCTATATGCAGCTGTGCGACGATCTGGGTGTTAACTCGCCGCTGGACGAGCTGGCCGGACTATTCACCGAAAATGCAGTGTGGGAAGGTAAGGGCCCCAGGTATGAAAAAGCATTTGGCGGCTACCGTGGCCGCGAAGCGATCAAGGCGATGTTCGCCACTTACATGGTTGACCCCGCGCATTTTGTGCTCAACGTGCACTTCCTCACTTCTGAGCTGATTCAGGTCCGTGAAGACCAGGCTGACGCCAACTGGATCATGCTACAAACCTCAACTTTTGCCAGTGGAGCCTCTCACCTCAACAGCGCTCGGTTATTAGTGAGATTTGCCAGCGAAGGCGGCATGTGGCGTATTGCACACTTTCAAACCGAAAATCTGTTCAGCCGCCCCGTGACTGCCTGGGCAAGCAGCGCCGAGCTGCCGGTCCCGATGAAAGGGTAATCAAGAAGCCCGGCTTTATTTGTCGTCCGAGGGTCGGAGTTCCCGAAACGGGAACAAGCAAATGCCGGCCATCATTGCGTACATTTCTCGCGACCTTCAACACCTCGTACCAATCGAAACCCTTCACTGGTCGGCGGTGCTACTGGGCACCCCGGGCGCGCCGTGGCGAGGTGTTCAGGCCGCCACTCCCGTGCCTGCTCATGCGACAGGACCAATGGCCGACGATTATGGATTTCCAGCATCCTGCAGTCGCTGGCGGTTGTGACGACCACAAAGCCATCGCCCTCCATCGAACTGGCTGGTAGGTCGTACTGAGCAAGGCCGCCATAGAACTTCGGCGTATGTTCCTTGAGGATTAAGTAGTACGGCTGTTTTTGCTTCGGATCCGTGGGATCTTCTACCCACTCGAACCAGCCGTTGACAGGGACAAGTGCTCGGCCCGGCGGCCAAAAATCCTTAAAGAACCGGTTGGTCGCCTTCGTCTCGAATCAGCCCAGGCCGGCGGGCACTACAGGTGTTGATGCAATTCGAGTCACCACGCTTAGTGATCAAAGCCAGTTACATGTCCGCTTCTGGCCGATTACTGTCCTTCGGACAGACTGCGGTTGGCCGTATGCGGGCGACGACGAACGTCCGCTTTTTCCGCCCAAAGCAGTCATTCGCGGCCGCCTAGTAAAAGCTTTATCTGGTGAGCAGTTCCTTGTGCAAGGTCACGAACGCTTGAACAGTCATCGGTGGCTGTCCCGTAACCTCGCCAATAATGGAATCCTCACCCTCGAACACGCCGTGCTGGTAGTCCTTTGCAACTTCCAGCAGATGCTGAATGAGGAAAGGCTGTAGGCCATCGCTCTGCAGCTCCTGGCGGTACTGATCCAGTGTTATCGCCACGTACTTGATCTCACGACCCAATACTCTGCCGACTTCGTCAGCTATGGCCTGCTGGTTCAGTTCAACCGGACCGTGCAGCGGGTACGTCCTGCCCTTGTGGGATTGTGGGTTTTCCAAGATTGCAGCGATCAGTCGAGCCTGATCCTCTGCTGCGATCGGGGCGTGACGACCTGAACCAAACGGCAGGCGAATCTCGCCATGTTCAACAATATGTTTGCGCCAGTGCGGGTAGATCAGCCACTGTGCAAAGTAAGTCGGTCGCAGGTGCGTCATATCCAGGCCCGACCAGTCAAACACTCGCTCGGCAGTGTAGTGATTAAGGGCCGCGTGACTCTGGGCCACGCGACGTGCGGAAATTTGAGACATGTTTACAACTGACTCTACCCCGGCTTCTTTAGCAGCCAGAGCGAAGTGGGCAGTCGCTTCAATCAAGCCAGGTGCGATTGGGTAAACGAAATAAGCTCGCTTGATGCCTTCAAGCGCTGCTCGAACAGCGTTCAAGTCCAGCAGGTCCGCGACCACAACTTCGGCGCCCAATTGGCGCAGTTTGGCCGCTCGATCATCGTCCGTGCGGACTAGCGCACGGACCGCGTGTTTTTTCTGGCGCAGTATTTCAACGGTGCTCCGGCCGGTAAAACCACTGGCACCGGTAACGAGTATGGTGGGGCTTGTCATCGATCTTCTCTCTCTTTTGGTTTTCGACTGCATAATGGCCATGGTTCGTATGATGGCTGTAATATGGTTATATGATAGCTATCATCTTTGTCAACGTGTTCTTTAGCTCTAGGGAATTCAGAACGTAAGTTTTAGGGGGGTAGGCAGTGTAGGCGGGGACTGGAGGGACGTCAGCAATCTGACGAGAGGACTGGCAACCACCGGAATGAGTGTACCGCACGCCTAACGAGGGTCCGAAGACAAAGTCGGCGGGTTGATGGATCATTTTCACGATGACGGCTTGGATTCAAATGCTTGCATGCCCAGCTTCACTCCAGGTCGGGCCTCTATCAACGCCAGCCAGCGTGCCATGCGGGGCAACTTTTCCCAATGAATTTGGTCACGCACCGATCTTGCAAAAGTGAACGCAGAAATATCGGCCATTGAAAAGGTATCGCCCGCTATGTACCCGCCCTCGAGAAATGCCTCTGCCGTCATCAGATGTTCCAACGCTCGTCGGCTTAATGGTGCAGATGCATCTTGCTGCCCTATCTGGCGCAGAAAAAAAGCAGCGTGGCTTGGGGCGATGACATCCGTGACGAAGAAATAAAACCGGTCATAGACCCGGTACCGTTGAGGACTCGGCTCTCTGGGCGACAGCCGACCAGGGGCGTGTTCGTCAGCATACTGAATAATGCCATTTGACTGATTGATTACAAGGGGAGGTGAGAGGCTGTGATTTACAAATGTCGGAGCCTTACCTAACGGGTTAAGCGCCAGATATTCTGGGGCACGCTGATCGCCAGAGAGAAGGTCAAGGCACCTCGGGGTAAATTCTATGCCCGCTTCAGCCAAGGCGATTGCAGCTCGTACACTATTCCCCGTTGATGCGCCATAAAGCTCCCGTACCTCAGACATAAAGTTCTAACCTCGTAAAATTGGTTACGCGAATGCGTCCACGAAGGGACGATGTATGACGGTTTCAGCAATTTTGCTGACCTCTTAGGACTCGTCGGCGCTGAGCACAGCCTCAGTGCCTCAATTTGTACTTGACTGGTGTGTATTTACACATATGATGGACGTCATGAAAAGCCCCCATGGCGCCGACCTTTGTCATTGCCTCGCCGCGAGACGCCATGCGCGTCTGCTGACCCGCCTCTACGATCGGCATCTGTTTGCTGCGAAACTCACTGTCTCGCAGTTTTCGACTCTTGCGTTGATCAATGAGCATCCCGGGATCCTGATCGCCGAATTGGCTGAGGTAATGGTCATGGAACGAACTACGTTGGTTCGGGCACTGAAGCCACTGCAGAACGAAGGTTATGTCGCTAGCCATGCCGAAGGGCCGCGTTCTGCCATCAGGCTCTCGCTGTCTGCGCAAGGACGAGCGAAGTTGGAGGAGGCCGAGCCCTATTGGAAAGCCGCGCAGCGTGAGCGTGAGGATCAAATCGGCGGGGTCGCAGCAGTTCTGATTCGTAACTCACTTCTTCAGCAGGCCGGTGGCGAATAAATTTTTTTGCGTGTTTGGTGTGTAATTGCACATATGATTCTTACCCAGAAATGAGGAAGTACTCATGAAAGCTTTTCCAAGAGTTCCGTCCCAGAGCGCTGTCGATCCAGCGGAGCGAATCAGTGCGATCGACTTCGTGAGCAGGCTCAATTGGTGGTTCGAGACTTGGGATGTGGAGGCAATGGTCGATGCTTTTCTACCGGACGCCGTCGCGTACCACTTCCATGGCACCATTCGTGGCCACGATGAGATTCGCCAGTTCTTCAAGAAGGACTATCCGTATCTGATTCCTGGGGTCAGCCGACACGCTACCAATCACATTGTCGATGTCGATGAAGACGGTGTGGTGGTGCGCTATCAGAATTTGCTTGTGCGCTACGCCACCCCAGAGTCGGCAGCGATACTGGGAGATGGCCAAGCCATCGATAGCCCCGATGATTTGCCTGCCATCTGGCTCTACTCGCCAATGATGGATCGCTTGCGTCGAACTGAACACGGCTGGAAAGTCTTCGAGCGGTTCATAGGTGGTTCAGCCATCAACACGAGGCTTAACCCACCGATAACTGATCCTGCTCAACTTGCCAAGTACATGCCCCAATTAAAGCAAGCGTAAGACCTGCCATCGTCGAGTAGAAATGAAAGGGGGGGCGTTCCACACATATTCGGATTAGCGAAGCCCTTGCTAACAGTAAGTCAGTCTTCATCCTTTCAGCGGCGCTTAGCAGCACGCTCTTTTTTTGTGGGAGTGACAGGCCAGGCATTAATGACCGATTGTAGAAACTGCTCAGACAGTTCGGGGCTATCTAGCGCTCTGGCAATTAGCATCGCCCCCGCGATCGATGACAGGACGCGTAGTGACTCTTGGTACTTCTCTTCATGATTTTCGCCTTCGACCAACGCCATCAGGGTGTCAATCAAATGCTCGACGCCTCTGGTGAAGGAGCTGCTGACGGTGCCACCGGTACGCGCGACATCCGCACCCAATGCAGGAATGGGACAACCCTCGGTCCAGTTATCCAGATGCGCTTGTGTCAGATACGTCTTGACGAGCTCGGGAATAGATTTGGCATTTTGCCAATCCTGAATATTGGACTCGAATGTCCGGCTGACCGCTTCTGACGCGAGCTGTTCCTTGCCACCCGGAAACTGTCCGTAGAACCCGCCATGGGTCAGGCCAACCGAGCGCGAGAGCTCACCGATACCAATTCCGTCGATGCCTTTTTCCCGATACAGCCGTGACGCTGCAGTAAGGATGGCTTCTTTGTTGGCAGCGGCCTGGTCTTTCGTCACTTTCATGAAATTGCTCCTGTGGCCAGGTTGGCATCGCCTGGACATAACGATGTAGATGGGCTGGCTTTCATGATATTCGTCATATAAAGTTGCTGCAATGGCTGTATAGGCATCTGCAGAAGTCTCGCGGATCCCATGGCTTTAGCTCAAGTCAATAACTCCCCGGTGGACCGGCCCCATGAAACGGAATGATCTGCGCTGTATCGATCTGAATCTGCTGGTGGTGTTCGAAGCGCTTATTCAGGAGCGCAACCTTACCCGCGCCGCTGAAAAATTATCTCTTGGTCAGCCAGCGGTCAGCGCTGCGCTGGTGCGTTTGCGCAGGTTGTTCAACGACCCTCTGTTCGAGCGCATCGGTCGTCGAATGGTGCCCACCTCACGAGCATTGCGTGCTGCACAGACGCTCGGGCCGGCGTTGGATTGCGTGTGTACTGCAATCACCGACACCAGGGTTTAACCGGGCTGATCCCTTTTTTTGTCATTAAACATGACGACCATCATTATTGATGATAGCCAACTTCACTCCCTTCGATTCGTCGTGACCTCGCGCGAGGCCGAGAATCCGCAAATTCCCAAACCGTCTGGCGGACACAACCCATGGAACAGTCACTCAAACCTTTGCGTTATCCCCTTGCTGCGTTGGCGCTGGTAGCGCTTGCCGCGTGTGAACGCACACCCGATGCCGCGCAGGCTCCCGGGGCGCCGCACGTCACCGTCGCGAAAGTGCTTGAGCAACCCATTACCGAGTGGGATGAAGTCACTGCTCGCCTGGAAGCACCAGAAACCGTAGAGGTTCGCCCACGGGTGTCGGGCCAGATCGAACGCGTTGCTTTTACCGATGGTGTGCTGGTGAAGAAGGGCGATTTGCTGTTCCAGATCGATCCGCGTCCGTTCGAACATGAAGTGCATCGCATCGAGGCGCAGCTGCAACAGGCACGCGCCACTCTGGTCCGCACTGGCAACGAAGCGCAGCGCGGCCAGCGTCTGTTAGGCAGCAACGCGATCTCCGCCGAGCTCGCCGACACTCGCACGACCACCGCGCAGGAAGCCCGGTCCGGTGTCGATGCGATTCAGGCGCAGCTGGATCTGGCGCGTTTGAATCTCAGCTTCACCCGCGTCACGGCGCCCATCACCGGTCGCGTCAGCCGCGCGGAAATCACCGCCGGCAACATCGTCACCGCCGACACCACCGCGCTGACCAGCGTGGTCTCCACCGACAAGGTCTACGCCTACTTTGATGCGGACGAACGCATGTTCCTCAAGTACAGCCTGCTTTCCCGCCAGGGCCAGCGCGGCCAGACCACACCGGTGTATATGGGCCTGTCGAACGAGGATGGCAACACGCACCTTGGGCACATGAACTTTGTCGACAACCAGGTAAACCCGAAAACCGGCACCATCCGAGGCCGCGCGGTTTTTGATAACGCCGACGATCAGTACACCCCTGGTCTGTATGCGCGCTTAAAACTGGTGGGCAGCGCTGCCTATCCCGGTCTGTTGATCAAAGACGAGGCGGTGGGCACCGACCTCGGCAAGAAATTCGTACTGGTGGTCGACCAGGACAACAAAGCGGTTTATCGCAGCGTCGATCTGGGGCCGAAACTGGAAGGCTTGCGCATCGTGCGCAACGGCTTGCAGAAAGAGGATCGCATCGTCATCAACGGCTTACAGCGCGTTCGTCCCGGTGCGTTGATCGATCCACAGGACGCGCCGATGGCCAGCCCGGAAACGGTCACCACACTGGCCCGCCAGCGTCAGGCGATCGAAGCCGCCAATCAACCTGCTTCAGCTAAATCGCCTGCGCTGGTGAAAGCTGAATCTGCCGCTGCACCTCGCGGATAAGGAGCACTGACATGAAGTTCTCCCAGTTCTTCATCACGCGGCCAATTTTCGCCGCCGTGCTGTCGCTGCTGATCCTGATCGCCGGCGCCATCTCGCTGTTCCAGTTGCCGATCAGCGAATACCCGGAAGTGGTGCCACCAACCGTGGTGGTCCACGCCAACTACCCAGGCGCCAACCCCAAGGTCATTGGCGAAACGGTTGCCGCGCCACTTGAGCAAGCCATCACCGGCGTCGAGAACATGCTGTATATGTCCTCGCAATCCACAGCTGACGGCCGGCTCACCCTCACCGTGACATTCGCCTTGGGCACCGACCTGGACAACGCCCAGGTGCAGGTGCAGAACCGTGTGACCCGCACCGAACCGAAGCTGCCCGAGGAAGTGACACGCATCGGTATCACCGTCGACAAAGCTTCACCCGAGCTGACATTACTCGTGCATCTAGTGTCGCCGGACAAGCGTTACGACATGCTTTACCTGTCCAACTACGCGATCCTTAACGTCAAGGATGAGCTGGCGCGTTTGAACGGTATCGGTGATGTTCAGCTGTTCGGCATGGGCGATTACTCGCTGCGTATCTGGCTTGATCCGGATAAAACCGCGTCACGCAATCTGACCGCCATCGATGTGGTCAATGCGGTGCGCGAACAGAACCGTCAGGTCGCTGCCGGGCAACTGGGTTCGCCTCCTGCGCCGAATGCCACGAGCTTTCAGATGTCGATCAACTCGCAGGGGCGATTGGTCAGCGAAGAAGAGTTTGAAAACGTGATCATCCGAAGCGGCCCGAAAGGCGAAATCACGCGCCTGAAGGACATTGCCCGGATCGAACTGGGTTCCAATCAATACGCCTTGCGCGCCTTGCTCAATAACCAGGAAGCGGTGGCGATGCCGATCTTCCAGCGTCCGGGTTCCAACGCCATCGACATCTCCGACCAGGTGCGAGCGAAGATGGCCGAGCTGAAGAAAAACTTCCCGGAAGGCATGGATTTCGAGATCGTCTACGACCCGACCATCTTCGTCCGCAGTTCGATTGAAGCGGTGGTGCACACGCTGTTCGAAGCACTGATCCTCGTGGTGCTGGTGGTGATTCTGTTCCTGCAAACCTGGCGCGCCTCGATCATTCCGCTGGTGGCCGTGCCGGTGTCGCTGATCGGTACGTTTGCCGTGATGCACTTGCTCGGCTTCTCGCTCAATGCGCTGTCGTTGTTCGGTTTGGTGTTGGCCATCGGCATCGTGGTCGACGATGCAATTGTGGTGGTGGAGAACGTCGAACGAAACATCGAGTCCGGGCTGGAACCGGTCGAGGCGACCAAGAAAGCCATGGGCGAAGTGACCGGACCGATCATCGCCACGGCGCTGGTGCTGTGCGCGGTGTTCGTGCCAGCGGCTTTCATCTCGGGCCTGACGGGGCAGTTTTATAAACAGTTCGCGTTGACCATTGCCATTTCCACGGTGATCTCGGCGTTCAACTCGCTGACCTTGTCACCGGCGTTGGCCGCGGTATTGCTCAAGGCCCATGGCGCGCCGAAAGACCGCTTTTCCAAAGTGCTCGACCGCTTGCTCGGTAGCTGGGTGTTCAAGCCATTCAACCGCTTCTTCGAAAAGGCCAGCCATGGTTATGTGGTTGCGGTGGCGAAAATCGTGCGCGGCAGTAGTGTCGCTTTGTTGATCTACGCTGGCCTGATCGCCATGACCTACATGGGTTTCAGCACCACGCCGACCGGCTTTGTGCCGACCCAGGACAAAAAGTACCTGGTGACCTTCGCGCAACTGCCGGATGCCGCGAGTCTCGATCGCACGGAATCGGTGATCCGACGCATGAGCACCATCGCCATGAACGAGCCGGGTTTCGACAGCGCCGTGGCTTTTCCGGGCCTGTCGATCAACGGATTTACCAACAGCCCGAACGCCGGCATCGCCTTTATCGGCTTGCGTCCCTTCGATGAGCGCAAGGACTCGGGGCTGTCCGCCGGGGCGATTTCCGCCTCGCTCAACGCCAAGTTCGGTGGAATTCAGGACGCCTATATCGCCGTCTTCCCGCCACCACCGGTGCAGGGCCTCGGTACCATCGGCGGCTTCCGTTTGCAGATCGAAGACCGTGGCAACCTCGGGTATGACGAGCTATACAAAGAGACCATGAACATCATCGGCAAGAGCCGCATTGTTCCAGAGCTGGCCAACCTGTTCACCAGCTACACCGTCAACGTGCCGCAGGTCGAAGCGGCGATCGATCGGGAGAAAGCCAAGACCCACGGCGTGAAGATCAACGACATCTTCGACACCTTGCAGGTCTACCTGGGCTCGCTGTACGCCAATGACTTCAACCGTTTCGGCCGGACTTATCAGGTCAACGTACAAGCCGAGCAACAGTTCCGCCAGGAACCGCAACAGATCGGCCAGTTGAAGGTGCGCAATGATCGCGGCGAGATGATCCCGCTAGCCACGTTCGTCAAGGTCAGCCCGACATCAGGCCCTGACCGGGTCTCGCACTACAACGGTTTTCTCACCGCAGAAATCAACGGCAGTGCAGCACCCGGCTACAGCTCCGGCCAGGCACAGGCCGCCATTGAAAAACTGCTGAAGGCAGAATTGCCCAACGGCATGACGTACGAGTGGACTGACCTGACCTACCAGCAGATCTTGTCGGGCAACACGGCTTTGCTTGTGTTCCCGCTTTGCGTGCTGTTGGCGTTCCTGGTTTTGGCTGCGCTGTATGAAAGCTGGAGCCTGCCATTGGCAGTGATTCTGATCGTGCCGATGACCCTGCTGTCGGCGATTGCCGGAGTGATCATTTCCAAGGGCGACAACAACATCTTCACCCAGATCGGCTTGATCGTGCTGGTCGGCCTGGCCTGCAAGAACGCGATTCTGATCGTCGAGTTCGCCAAGGACAAACAAGACCAGGGCATGTCGCCGTTGGAGGCGGTGCTGGAAGCCTGCCGCATGCGTCTGCGGCCGATTCTGATGACGTCCTTCGCCTTCATCATGGGTGTGATTCCATTGGTGACATCCACTGGTGCCGGCTCGGAGATGCGTCGTGCGATGGGTGTCGCGGTGTTCTCCGGAATGCTCGGTGTGACCTTCTTCGGGTTGCTGCTGACGCCCGTGTTCTTCGTTCTGATCCGTCGCTACATCGAGCGCAAAAATGCGCGCAGCGTCACCAAGGCCGATCAGGCAAACGCACTCAATCAGGAGGCACATTCATGAACACCCTGAAGCTTTTTTTACCCAGCCTTCTGGTCGTCGCGCTCGCCGCCTGCACGGTGGGCCCCGACTACAAAACGCCCGACACCGCGCCTGCCAACATAGAGTCGGCGCAAGCCGGCCACTATGATCAATCGCGTTTTGAAACGGTGTGGTGGCAGCAGTTTGATGACCCCACGCTGAACCAGTTGGTGAGTAAATCTCTGGAAGGCAACCGCGACTTGCGCGTCGCGTTTGCCCGCTGGAAAGCGGCCCGTGCGATTCGTGACGACATCAGCAACGACAATTTGCCGGTCGTCACTAGCCGCGTCAGCAGTCAGCAGGGCAAGTCGCAAGTGCCGGGCCAGACCGACAGACGAGTTAATATCGAGCGTTACGATCTGGGCCTAGACATGGCGTGGGAAGTAGATCTCTTCGGCCGGATCCAGCGCCAACTTGAATCCAGTAACGCTCAGGAAGATGCTGCGGCGGCAGACTTGTATCAGCTTCGCGTCACGATGATTGCCGAGCTGGTGGATGCCTACGGCCAATTACGCGGCGCGCAGCTGCGGGAAGAAATTGCCTTAGCGAATTTGAAGAATCAGCAAGACTCGCGCAACGTGACGGTCAGCCTGCGCGACGCGGGCGTGGGCAACGAGCTCGACGTGGTGCGTGCCGACGCACGTTTGGCGGCTGTCGAAGCGACTGTTCCGCAACTGCAAGCGGAGCAGGTACGGCAGAAAAACCGCATCGCAACACTCTTGGGTGAGCGCCCGGATACATTGAGCGTGTCGTTGAACCCCGCCGAGTTGCCCGCTATCGCCAAAGCACTGCCGATCGGTGATCCCTCCGAGTTGTTGCGCCGGCGTCCCGATGTGCTAGCCGCCGAGCGCAGGCTGGCTTCCGCTACGGCAGATATTGGCGTGGCCACCGCAGACCTGTTTCCAAGGGTGAGCTTGAGCGGATTCCTCGGTTTCACCGCCGGCCGTGGTTCGCAGATTGGCTCCAGCGCGGCCAGAGCCTGGGGCTTGGGACCGAGCATTACCTGGGCGGCCTTTGACCTGGGCAGCGTACGGGCGCGCCTTCGGGGTGTCGACGCCAATGCCGAAGGCGCCTTGGCCACTTATGAACAACAAGTACTGCTGGCGCTGGAAGAGTCGGAAAACGCCTTCAGCGATTACGGAAAACGCCAGCAGCGGTTGCTGTCGTTGATCAAGCAGAGTGAGTCGAGCCGTGCGGCGGCAGACCTGGCGGCTATCCAGTACAAGGAAGGCACGGTGGATTATCTGGTGCTGCTGGATGCACAGCGTGAACGGCTGAACGCCGAGAACGCTCAAGCACTGGGTGAAATTGATGAGTACCGGGGAATAGTCGCGATTTACAAAGCGTTGGGGGGAGGTTGGGACAGCGGTGATGGCAGGGTCGCGAGCATTTATTGATAGACCGATCGAAACCCCTTGGCGAAATCTCTGGCGCTAGATCAGAAGCGGTTCAGAGAGGGTGCAGCGTTTGCCTCATCTGATCGTTCGTCATTGTGGTTCCAGCAGCGATTGCTCGCCCATCGCTGCTGGTCTGGACTCCACAGTTAAGGTGTGTCGAGAACTGCGGCACCTTAAGGTAATAGGCCTGCCGAGCGATACGTCTCGATTGTCTTGTCATAAACGCTGATGTCATCACGCCCCCGAGCGATCAACTGAGCGCCCTCCACCGCCGCATAGATCGCCAGCGCCTGCTGCTGTCGTTCCTCGAGGCTCAACTGTGGCCGGCAAACAGACAACACTTCCGTCAGCCAGCGCACATTCAGTTCGGTGAAGCCGTCAACCTCTGTCCTCACCTCTGGAGGTAAGTCATCGTATTCGGCGGACATGATCCCGCACAGGCACATGCGATTGTCGTTGACCAGTGCCATGCGAAATACGTCGGTGTAACCCTTCATCCAAACATTCAAATCTTCGGAATGGCCTCGTAAACCTTCAAGGTACTGAAGACCATCCTCGGTGTAACGTTTGGCCAAAGCCGCACCCAAGTCACCCTTGGTAGGGAAGTGGTAGTGAATGCTCGCGCTCTTGATGCCGACCTCTTTGGCCAGTTCACGAAAGCTCAAGCCGTTGTAGCCTCGGGTCTGCACCATTTTTCGGGCAACCGCCATGATCGTTTCTCGCGTATCCGTCGTCACAACTTTACCTTTCTATCGATAGATAGACGTTGACAGTGGAAATGTTCTTGCCGTAGCTTATACCTATCGATAGGTAGATAGATAGTTATGGAGCTCGTATGAAGATTTTTGATATTCCTGGTTTTCCTAACCCGCTGCGCATTCGTATTGTTCTGGCCGAAAAAGGCCTGGGCTCGCAAATAGAGTTTATCAAGATCGACCTGCCCGCAGCGGAACACAAGCAACCCGCATTCCTAGCGATCAACCCGCTGGGTACCGTCCCAGTTCTGCAACTGGATGACGGGACCAACATTTCTGAATGTACCGCAATCACCGAGTATCTGGACAATCTGGACGGCAACCCGATTCTCACCGGCAAGACGCCGAAGGAAAAGGCCATCATCCACATGATGCAAAAGCGCGCGGAGTCCGAACTAGCGGATCCGGTCGGGTTTTACTTCCACCACGCCACGCCGGGGCTCGGTGCCGCTCTGCAGCCATACAAGAGTCCTGAATGGGAAGGCCGTTTCGATTGGGGCAACCGTCAACGCGACAAAGCGGTCGCTGGAATGCACTACTTCGATCAGGTCCTACGCAGCCAGCCCTATATCGCCGGGGAGCAATTTTCCATGGCCGACATCACCGTACTTGCGGGGCTTGTGTTCGCCGGGTTCGCTTCTATCGCCATTCCCGAAGAGTGCACCGCGCTCCTTGCCTGGCAAACCAAGGTGCAGCAACGCCCGAGCGTGAAAAGTCCCGCTTGATCCTGCTCCGCCCCGTCGCCAACCCGTCCGGGGCGGACCTTACACCCACCGTCTTTATCAGGTACATCTCTATGACCGTATTCAACACCCGGTGGGCGTTGCGCCGTACCTTCGCCCTCGTCGCGCTGGCGACTACCTGCTCGACACTGGCGGTTCATGCCAGCGCCACCCCGGCAGAGCCCAAAGTGACTTCCAGCTACACCCATCAAACCGCGCCGACCCGATTCGTCGAAGTGGATGGTGCCCGCCTGGCTTACCGCCGATTTGGCAAAGCCGGTGGCGTACCGCTGGTGTTTCTCCAGCATTTCGTCGGCAACCTCGACAGTTGGGACCCGAAAGTCATCGACGGTTTTGCCCGTGATCGCGAAGTCATACTTTTCGACAATGCCGGCGTCGCCAGCTCAAGCGGTGAAGTGCCGAATAATATCCAGGGCATGGCCAAATACGCCACCGGGCTGCTCCAGCGGCTGGGTGTAAACAAGGCTGATTTACTTGGCTTTTCCATGGGTAGTCTGATCGCCCAGCAAGTGACGCTTGATCATCCGGAACTGGTACGTCGTCTGATTCTGGTCGGCTCCTCACCTCGTGGTGGCGTAGGCATGGCTTCGCTGACGCCGGAGTTCCAAGGCTACCTGGCGAAAAAGCGCGACATACCGGATGAGCTGCTGTTGGACGTGTTTTTCACCCAAACCGCAGAAAGCCAGGCCGCCGGACGTGAGTTTCTTACCCGTCTGCGTGCACGCAAGGTCAATCGCGATGTCGACGTCGATAGCAAGACCGCACCAGCGCAAGCAGCCGCCATCGCTGGCTGGGGAGCGCCGGCCGACAACGCCAACGACTACCTGAAAGGCATCAAGCAACCGACGATGGTAGTCGCCGGCAGCCAGGACATTGTCTTCTACACGGCCAATGACGTGACCCTGCAGCAGACTTTGCCCAACGCCCAGCTGGTGATCTACCCGGATTCAAACCATGGCGCGATCTATCAATACCCGGATCTGTTTTTGAAACACGCCACGCTGTTTCTCAATGGGGTGAAGTAATCGAAACAATGCACTGACGATTTGCTCGACAGCACATGCCGCACCACCGATTAGGCTCCAAGTCAGGCCTGCGTCTACAGATCTGACGAGCGAAGAATCCAGGATCTCAGATTATGAAAGCGATTCAGTTCCGTAGCTTCGGCGGCCCCGAAGTACTCGAGTACGTCGACTTGCCAACGCCCATACCGGGGCCCGGAGAGGTATTGATAGACACCTCTGCGATCGGGGTGAATTTTCCAGATATTCGTGAACGGTTGGGCATGTATAACCGGCCCGAAACACGCGTTGGTGGTGTCACGCTGCCGCATGTAGCCGGACTTCAGGTGGTCGGACGCGTTTCGGAAACAGGGGCGGGCGTTGACCCTGCCGTTGTCGGGCGCAAGGTCATGGCCTTGATGTCTAAAGGCGCATACGCACAACAGGCTATTGCCCGTGCTGACATGCTGGTAATGCTGGATGAGTCGGCGAACGACGTCGCCATGGCGGGTTTACCTTGTCAGGGAGTGACTGCGTTCCTCGCTCTACGCACATGCGCGCATTTACAGTCAGGTGAAAGCGTTTTGATTCAAGGTGCCGCCGGGGGGGTTGGCAGTCTGGCTGTGCAGATCGCTAAAGCCATGGGCGCACAGACAGTTTTCGGTACGGCCAGCACTGAAAGTCGACGCGCATTTGTACGCAGCCTCGGGGCCGACTATGCCATTAGCTACGACACTCCCCAGTGGCCGGAGCGGGTGCTTGAACTGACCGAGGGGCGTGGAGTTGATGTGATTCTCGAAACCATCGGCGGCGAAGTGTTCGATCAGAACTTTGAGTGTCTCGCAATGCTGGGGCGTTGTGTGGTGGTGGGCTCCACAAGGGGGCCGGGCGAGGCATTGGCGCCTCGTCGGTTGATGGCCAAAGCGCAAACCTTGACCGGCGTGTACCTGCCGACGTTCTTCCAGCGCCCAACGTTAATTCGCGAGGCTTTGCAATTCCTCGCTGATGGCGTTTCAGGCGGAGTGATCAAACCAGTCATCGGCGCGACGTTACCCCTGAGCGAAACGGGGCTGGCGCACGCCTTATTGGAGCGAAGGGAAGTGCAAGGCGTCATTGTGCTGGATCCGAACCTCTAAGAGTGGATCACCGATTCCCCTGAATTTTCTTGCGAACTAGGGACGCTGGAGCTTCTGTGGTGGTCATCAGGCGGCCACATGCTCATCAGTAAATATGTCCATCACGAGAGGAGCGCGCTATGCGCCGTCACGGCTTCACTGCAAGTGCAAGATGTTTGACGCTCGGACTGATGCTCGCGTGGGGCGGCCATGCGACGGCAGCCGATATTCACTACCGGTTCATCACGGTCGCTGGCAACAATCTGTTTTATCGGGAGGCCGGCGATCCTCATAAACCAACCATTCTGCTGCTTCATGGTTTTCCGTCGTCTTCGCACATGTTTCGCGACCTGATCCCTGAGCTAGCACCGTATTTTCACGTGCTGGCCCCTGATTACCTCGGTATGGGAAACAGCGCCGTCCCCAACGCAGCACCCTTGAAGCCGCTTACCTTCGACGCGTTAGGTCAATCGATGGAAGAGTTGGTTCGGGAGTTAGGAATTAAAAGCGCGGTGATCTTCATGCAGGACTTTGGCGGCCCTGTCGGAATGCGTCTGGCGACACGTAATCCACGGTGGGTGCGGGGACTGGTCATCCAGAACACGCCGATTACGCTGGATGGATGGGAGCCCGCGAGGTTGAAAGCGATTCAGGCAAACGTTGGTCCGCAAACGCCTGAGAAACGTTCAGCCGCCCAGGCGCGGGTTGTTCTGGCGACTGACCTGTTTCTTTATCAGCACGGTGCTCGCAATCCCGATGACCTTAATCCTGACGCGTGGGCAAACGATGCCTTTGCGCTCAGCGATCCTGAGAAACGGCGAGCCATGACGGATCTGCAGCTCGATATCGGATCAAACCTCGCGTTGTACCCGCAATGGCAAGCTTACTTGCGAAAGGCTCAACCCACCACGTTGGTGGTCTGGGGAGATGGCGACCCGATTTTTACGCCGCGAGGTGCCGATGCCATCAAGGAGTTCGTACCCGGGGCTCAGATCCACCATTACAACACCGGGCATTTTGCGCTGGAGGAAGAGCATCGCGACATCGCCCAACGCATTATTCAGGTCTTTGCCGGGCAATGAGGCATCAGGAGATTGGCATGTCGGATAGAGGTAATTCCCCAACAGGAGAGACAGCTCGCCGGGCAGATGCTTTCGCCTTCCCGTTATTGGCCATGGTGCTGTTCGCATTCTTCTTTGCTGCGAGCACACCTTCGCCTCTGTTCGTGGTGTTTCAGCGTGATTGGGGATTCTCCTCCGGGATGCTGACCGTTGCGTTCTCGGTGTACGCCATCGCGCTGTTGGTCGCTCTACTCAGCGCCGGGTCGTTGTCGGACCATATCGGTCGACGTTCGGTGGTTATCGGCGCGCTTGGTTTGCAGACCCTGGCGATGATTCTTTTCGTGTATGCCGGTGATATAAATCAACTTATTGTGGCGCGTTGTTTCCAAGGGTTGGCGACGGGAATTGCCAGTGGTGCATTGTCTGCGGCTGTGGTCGAGGCAGCACCTGTCGGCCACAAGAAGGCAGGGGTACTGTTCAGCAGCATCGCTCCGTTAGCAGGATTGGCCACAGGATCGTTAATCACAGGATTGTCTATGTACTGGATCGGGCGACCGGAGGTGATGGTATTCGCGGTGCTGGCGTTCATTTTCTCGATTGCGGCGGTGGGTGTTGCGACGGTCCCGGAAACGGCGACTCGGCGTGCCGGTGCTTTGGGATCGTTGAAGCCTCGTATTTCGGTGAATGCCAGGGCCCAGACTGCTTACGTTCGAAGCATACCGCTGTTGCTAGCCATCTGGGCGCTGTGCGGCCTGTACATGTCACTGGCGCCCTCGATTCTTTATGGAATATTCAACGTGAACAGCGCCGGACTCAACGGTCTGACAGTGGCTGCGTTGTGCGGTCCCGCAGCCATTGCAGCAGCAGTTTTGGGCCGTTTCCTCACGCTCTCTCTTTGCGCTGCAGTGGGCGCTATAGCCATGGTCGTTGGGCTGAGTGTCCTGATCATGTCTCTGTTGGGAGGAGGGGTCGTAGTATTTTTCATCGGCACGCTAATTGCGGGAGTGGGATCTGGAGCGGGATTCTCGGCGGTTCTGCAAACGCTGGCGCCACTCGCCGAAGAACATGAGCGAGCAGAGCTCTTCGCGGCGATTTTTGTGGCCTGTTATTTGTCGTTGAGCCTCCCTCCTGTCATGGCCGGATTCGGAGTCGGAGTTTTCGGCCTGCTAGACACCAGCTGGGTTTATCTCGCCGCGCTGTTACTGGTAGCACTGACCACCAGCCTGACGCATTGGCGAGTGTATCGTGGTAACAATTAGCAAGTCAGCTGACCAGTCAAAGGCTAATGGACTGCAGGGAAAGGAAACCTCCAAGCCATGCTTTGCAGGTAAAGGTCGAAAGCGGACGAAGTCGAACGTCTGCTATTGGCCGATTCTGTTGGAAAAGTCGGATTTTCAGATCACCTGAACTCAGGCACGGCCACCACCAGAGAACCTACTCACCACATTGAGTGGTTTCTCGGCCCTTCGTTGACCATTGTTGCTTTGTTATTGGGTTAATTTGAGGTTTTTGGCTTAGTGCAGGCGCACCTATCCCGGGGCAGGCGGCCCTTGAGATGTAAGTTTGGCCAGTCGACGCAGGTTCTGTACCGCAGCCGCCAGCGTGAACTCATCGGTCGCGCCACTCATGCCCCGTAGTCGCAAGCGATCCATTTTCAGGATGCGCTTGAGGTGGGCAAACAACATTTCGACCTTCTTACGTTCGTGGCGAGAGCGCACGTACTCCGGCGTCGCCGCGATGCGTCGAGCGACATCACGAGCGGCTTCATGAACGCTGCGAGCGATCTTGCGAAACGACGTGTTCGGGCAGCACTTGGCTTTCATCGGACACGTCGCGCAGTCAGTCTGTCTAGATCGGAAGATGATGGTGTTGGCTTTGGTGACGTGCGAACGCTCGTTCTTGAAGGCTCGCCATTCGCTACGTAATGCATTGCCAGCCGGGCAGCAGTATTCCTCAGTCTCTTCATTCCAGCGGAAATCGTTGCTCGAAAAACTGTCGTTCTTGCGTTCGGTTTTGTCCCACACCGGCACATGCGGCTCGATGTCTTTTTCCTCCACCATCCAGGCCAGCATCGGCGCGGTGCCGTAAGCAGTGTCGCCAATGAGGCGTTCCGGCTTGATGTCGAACTGCGCTTCGACCCGATCGATCATCGTCTTGGTGCTCTCGACTTCTGCGGTTCGATGAGCCGGTGTGGGTTCCACATCCATGATCACGCCGTGCTCGGTATCGATCAGATAATTCGTGGAGTAAGCGTAGAACGCTGGGCCACCTGGAGCTGCGGTCCAGCGAGCTTGAGGATCAGTCAGCGATAGACGCTTCGGTAGCGTTTCGGCCAGAGCCTCTTCATCGAGTGCCTCAAGATACTCACGCACGGCGCGGGTGCTCAGGGCCGGATCGCTCCAGTTGACCGGTTCATCACCCGGTACACCGCGCTGCCGGCTGGCATCCGCTTTGATGATGCTGGCGTCCACGGCAAAGCCTTCGCCCTTGACCAGGCCGGCGTCCATGCAACGACGCAGCACTTCATTGAACAGCCAGCGAAACAGATCGCTGTCCCGAAAGCGGCCGTGTCGGTTTTTGGAAAAGGTCGAGTGATTGGGGACTTCATCTTCAAGGCTCAATCGGCAGAACCAGCGATACGCCAAGTTCAAATGGGCCTCTTCGCACAACCGCCGCTCTGAGCGAATGCCGTAGCAATAGCCCACGATCAACATGCGGATCATCAATTCAGGATCAATCGACGGGCGCCCAATCGGGCTGTAGAAGTCGGCGAGGTGATGGCGCAAATCGCTCAGATCGAGACACCGATCAATGCTGCGCAGAAGGTGATTGGCGGGGATGTGATCTTCAAGGTTGAACGAGTAAAACAGTCGCTCCTGCCCACTCGATAACTGTCCCATCATGCAGTGTGATCCCCCGCCGGCCAATGAAGCAATTTTGCCGCAGGCGAGACAGGGGAGCTACTTTTTCAACAGAATCGGCCGATTTCTGCCTGTCGGGAAGGACTGCAAACCTATAGCGGACGTTCAGTCAGCTAGCTCCCTACGGCGCCAAGTTTGCTGATGCCAAGCCGGTGATCTTTTCCTAAGAATTGTGCGGCGTCTGCAGAGGGCCTGTGAGGCAGCTAGGCTGTGCGACCGCACGGTCAATGCCGCGTGTTGCATCGGTCGCGACCTGGAACACGTCAACACAGTTTTTACAGCCTCTGGGATGTTCCAAAGTAAGCCTTTTTAAGCCGAAAGCTTCATCATCAAGCCGTTAGCACCGATGATTTTCATTACCCGTTCAAGTTGTAGGCGGGCCTCCCTGATTACGTCGAATCCCCTGTAAAGGAAAAGTCGACTCGCTAGAGTCTAGGCGAGCTAACGGCTTACCCACGATCAACAAAAAACTCAAAAGATGAACAGCAGGCTTTGTCATCACCAATCGCAGTTTCTGTGCTTACTAGAATGAATAACTACCGCCTTGGCTTTGTCGGAGGTAATACGAGAACCGGAGGCGCGTCGTCGCTTTTTGCCTTCCATGCGAATGACTTGTAACGGACTGGGCCGCACCTCCTCCAATAGCGAGCTCAGGCGCTCTAGTTCGCCGAGGGCGCGCAAAACGGCGATCAAATTGATTAAGGTACCTTTACCCTGATTCAGCAAAAGGTGGAGTGTCTGGCGGCTGATCGCCGCGTTCTCCGCCACCGCCTCGAGGCTGATGTTCCTCTTCAATCGCAGTGTTTGAAGGTGTGCTCCTACTGTGGCGGCGAGCACTTGATCTGATTGCGTGCGGAGTCGCATAGTGTCTGCTTTCCTAGACATTAACTGGCATATGCGTACTTTACGTCATGAATTCTAGACGATACAAGATAGGTATTCCGCCTGCTCATCGCCGCAGCTGAATCCCCAAACTACGGCGACATGGCTGACCTCCGTTGTGAGGCTTATCGGGTAGTCGTAGTGAAAACAATTACTGCATTCGGCTCTAGCAATTTCGATGGAAGTTAGCCACAAAAAAGGGAATCAATAGATGCGCAACGATGCTGAGGTTCAGCGAGCTGTAAAGGCTCAGTTTTTAGGAATAGCGCCGGAGCGCGCTGGCGACTTGGAGCGCCTCTGGTCTGAATGTGACCTTCAGTTCAACCTCTTGGAGGATGAAGGTGAGGTCGTGATGGAGGGCGGAGCTTACCGGTTCGTCCGATTCAATCACCGGGCACTGCGTGTTATTTGGGTCAGTAGTTTTGCAGCATGGGAGGCATTCAAATGTTCTGCTGATGCAGCTAACCAAGGAACGACCAGAAACCACGACAAACTAAAAATACTGTTGGAGTTGGCGCTGACGATCCGAAATGCGCCCAACCCCGAAGAGGTGCCACTCCTCGGATTACCTGAGCCTGGTGTGTTCCCTGATGCCGAGTCGGAGCCCGAGTTGCGTGCTGCGAGCGAACTGGCAGTATTTGCCTCCGGCTGGGCGATGCTCCATGAAGTGCACCATGTAATGCATCAACGGGAGGGTACGGCCTATACATACGACTCCCCTCCTGAAGATAAATGGGCGGAAGAGCTTTCCTGTGACAGTTTTGCCACTTTATTTGTACTGGAAAATGCTGCCGATTATGCGCAGATGACGGAGCAGGACTCGGCGTTGGTACTGCGCAAACGGAGCATGGGAATCTACTTTGCAATGTTTGCTCTTACTGTCTTGGCGCACGATCAATGGTCTGATAGCCCAACACACCCGGCAGTCCAAAAAAGAATGAACGCCACTCGAAATCATGTGAGTGGAGACGCGATTGACGATGCTCTATCGATTGCGGCGCTAGCTTTCTCTAGCTTGGAGGATGTGTGGCCTAGCGTGCCGAAATATTGAGCGTTGAATTTCCACCGTATACACCTTCGATCGAGGCGGGTTGAATTTCTAGAGCCAAATTCATCACATTGGAGTTCTTGTCGGCTGGAAGGCCGAATGGGTACTGTATCCAAATATTTACGGCAAAAGTTGAACCGGCTCGCATCCCAAACTCTCTGCGATCTGGTAGAGCTTCTGGACGGTCAGGTTGACTTCGCCACGTTCAATCCTACCCATGTAGCTCCGGTCTACCTGGCAAATCAGAGCGAAGGCGTCCTGCGATAGACCTTTGGCTTTCCTCGCTTGTCTGATCTTTTTCCCCAATTCTTTCGCGAGATTCCCCATAGCCGCCTCGACATACATGAGGGAGGACTATCGTGGGTTTGCGGACGAATCGGCCACGGACTATAATCCGCATTTTTGTTTGCGAGATACTGAGGTGCCTGCATGAAACAAGATTTATTCGAATTCGACAGGCAGCTCCATCATCTGCTTTGCCAGCATGCTTTCGGGGAATTCACGACTCGTCAGATTCGAGATGCGTACGCGGCGTTCCTTCCTCCCTCGAGCTTCCGGCTCGCCGATGTGCGTATTTATGTTTATGAGCAGATTCGTAGGCTTGTCCGTGTTGGCTGGGCGGAAATGACTGATCAGCGTCAGAAGCGGGGGCAGGTGTATCGTTTGTTGAAGATGCCGCAACGACTAAAGCTCGTACTGGTAGATGGGGGCTTCTCCAAGTGCGTTAATCCGCTGGATGTTCTTGCAGATGAAGGAAGAGAAAAGCCATGCTCCGTGTCTAGCTCCGTGGAAGGGCAAGACGATCAGGCGCTCCTTCAATTGATGTTGAAGGAGACCCGCCTAGATCTGCTCTCATCCTTAGGCGAGACCGAGCGGTACAAGCAGTTGTTTGAGGAAATTCCTCATCTGAAGGGGCGTCTTGAAGGGGCATATATAGAAGTCCGCGACAGGAGCTCTAAGCTCCTTGGTCACGTTCGTGCAATCGAGAATACGCTTAAGGCGATCTCTGCCGCATGAACTCCTCTCTCAGGCTATGGCAACACAACTGCATTGCGTTGGCTATGCAGCACTACACCCAGCAACCTCATTTTTTTTGCCAAGCCACTCCCGGTGCCGGCAAGACGAAAATGGCAGCGGAGCTAGCCAGGCAATTGCTGCAGCAAGACAAGATAGATCTGATCCTCTGCTTTGCTCCATCACGGCAGACAATGGATGGATTCCAAAGAACGTTCTCCGCCGTTCTAGGGAAGCGCCTGGATGGATTGATAGGTGCCGTCGGTGCTGCCTGCACGTATCAAGGCATGGAATATCGAGACGCAGCATTTTGGAGGCTATTCGACGACTATAGGGTGTTCGCAGTTTTCGATGAAATCCACCACTGCGCTGGCCATGACTTGCTGCTAAGCAATGCATGGGGTCAGCAGATTGTTCAAAGGATTCAAGATCGCGCGACCTTCACCCTTGCCCTCTCGGGGACTCCCTGGCGCTCTGACCACAAAGCAATCGCGCTTGCTCGATACTCTCAGCCAGACGGGGTGTTGATCTGTGATTACCGATATGGCTTGCAGGAGGCAATCGCCGACGGCGTATGTCGGTCGCCGCGTATCGTCGTATTGGATAACAACATGGTGAGGTTAACTGAAACGCTTTCCACAGAGGGCACCGTCACGACGTTTCCGAGTATCGCTAGGCTACTTTCCGAGTCACCCGTGTCCTACGAAGATTTGCTGTTTCACGACGATATCCTGCGGCAGATTCTGTCGTTGGGGTGTACGAAGCTGCGCGAAATCCGCGAGCGACAACCCGAAGCCGGGGGGCTAGTGGTTGCGACAAACATTGAGCACGCTCACTGCATAGCTGATCTTATGCGTGCCCGGGGCGAGGTTTGTCAGGTCGTTACCAATAAGACGCCAAACGCACAGCAGGTGATCAATGATTTTCGAAATGGTGGCTGCACTTGGATTATTGCTGTTGGCATGATCAGCGAGGGGACGGATATACCCAGGCTGCAGGTTTGTTGTCATCTGAGCCGTATACGTACTGAGCTGCACTATCGCCAGGTGTTGGGCAGAATCCTCAGGCGCTCGAGCGATGCAGATGATAAAGCTTGGCTGTATGTTCTCGCGGAACCAGCACTCCAGCAGTATTCGCAGCGATTGGCCGATGATCTGCCCGATGATCACACTGTACTCAGCGTCGTGCGAGCTTCGGAAATTGAATCCGACGATCAGATTGAAGACCAGTCTGAAAGTCCCAGTGGTATCGAGATCGCCATCTTAGGAGACTCAACGAGTGGAGTGCTTTTAAGAGTGGGTAGCGACCACGCAATTTCGATTCTCAGCTCATCTGAGCCCGCATTGTATGAACTCAACTTTTCACAGCACTACCGGACTCAGCTTCTAAGCGTGTATTGAACTCACGTTTGCACAAACGTAGCTGTGCTTGGAAAAGCTCAGCTTCGGCTTCACTTTTCAGTGATATAGCGTACGCAAATGCCGGTTTCCAAAAGCTCGTTTGGGTAGAAGCAAAATTCTGCCTTGCGACCAATGCGAGAAACCTATCGTGCGAAAACAGAAAAGCAACCGTAAGAAAAAGAAATTCATCAAGCCGTTGATGGCCATAAGAATCACACGGGAAGCACGCCAATTTCTTGAAAGGCGTTCAGCGCGCGCGAATCGATTTCTGGATGTGATAGCGATTGTCGATGAGAGCTCTCTTTAAGCCCTGATGAACCTCTGATGCATCGTCGAGGGCCGGCGTGGTTATTTCCCACTGCCAAAGAGCCATGTGTTAATGAAAGTCATCCCAACAAACGCGAAGTAGGAGTGATAGCCATGTCTGCAGAAACCATGCGCGCGAAGGTGTGCGACTATTACCGAGCCCGGCTGGAGGTAATAACCGGTATACCTAAAACCGCCTCGGGCACTCGATGAAGGAGATGAAGCGTCTCGCTGCTTCAATGACGCTATGCTTGGCTTAATTGCCGAACAGCGTATCGCGAGACACCGCCTCTAAGCGAACGTTCATCCGAAAATCTGCCTCGTTTCATCGAGAGAGTTGGCGCAATTAAATCGGCGGATGCGAGTATTCTCGGCGTTCCTCAGGGTGTTGCGTCAGCGCGAAGCGAGCGACGTGATCGAACAACTCTTGGCGCGAATCGGATAGGGGGGCGGCGTGGCGATCAAAGCTATTTTTGTGGGCATCAACAAACACCTCGACGCGACAATCCCCGAGCTGGGCGGGGCCCGCCGCGATGCGACGGCGTTGTGGGCGCTGTTCACCGACACCGTCGAAGGCCTGGCTGGCCGACTGCTTGTCGATGAGGTCGCCACGCATGCAGAGGTGTCGCAGGCCATCCTCGGAACGCTGTCGGCTGCGGGCCAGGACGACGTGGTCGTCATCACATTCGCTGGCCACGGTTCTCCCGATGGAAACCTGGTCCTGTTCGATACCAATGCATCCGATCTTTCCAGCACAGGCCTGTCGATGGCGGGTTTGGCCGATGCCTTCAAGGCGACGAAGGCGCGTGCGGTGCTGTGCGTGCTTGACTGCTGCTTCAGCGGGCAGGCGCCTGCGCGCGTGCTGGAGGCTGCAGCGCGGCCGCGAAGCGCATTTGCGTTGACTGGGATTTACGGCGAGGGGCGCATTCTGCTTGCCGCCTGTGCAACCAACGAATCCGCCTGGGAGCAGCCGGGCACCGGACACGGATTGCTCACGCATGCAGTGATCGAAGCGTTGACTGGTGCGGTCGGCGACTCGGTCAGCTTTCCGGAAATCGCCGGAGAGATCATCCGGCTGGCGCGTGTTGAGGCCGAGCGCATCAGCGTGACACAGACGCCTGTATTTCTGGGCAACGTCCAGGGTGGCCTCGTGTTTCCGGCTCTCAAGCGCGGTGACAACTACGCCGCTGCGTTCCCGGCCAGAGCGGTCCAGCAAATGTCGGGGTCGTTTGCGGAATTTTCCGCGCACGGCTTTCCGCCGGAAATCGTCGATCAGTGGACAACTGACTTCCCGCGAGGCCTCAACGCACTGCAACTTAAGGCAGTCAACGAACACGGCGTACTGGCCGGCAGATCGCTGCTGGTGGTCGCGCCGACCAGTTCGGGTAAGACCATGATCGGCGAACTCTCTGCGATTCAGGCAGTCATAGCCGGCAAGAAAGCGGCGTTTCTGCTGCCGTATCGGGCGCTGGTCAACGAGAAGTTTGAGGAGTTCAGTGAGCGATACGGACCCGCGGGGCTGCGCGTCGTTCGGTGCAGCGGTGATGCAACGGACGGCATCGGTCCCGTGTTGGGCGGCCGCTATGACCTGGGGTTCTTCACCTATGAAACCTTTCTCAATCTGGCGCTCGGATCGCCGCGCCTGCTCAACCAGCTCGGCCTCGTCGTACTTGACGAGGGGCAGTTCATCACGGACCCGAATCGAGGTGTTACGGTCGAGCTGATCTTCGCGCTCCTGCTACGAGCACGCCAGCGTGGCATCGAACCGCAACTTTTGATCTTGTCGGCGGTGATTGGCAACCTCAACAGCTTCGATCGCTGGCTCGACCTGCCCTTGCTGATGTCCCGCGAGCGGCCTGTGCCCCTGGTCGAGGGCGTGCTTGATCGACGCGGGACGTTCCAGTTCGTCGATGCGGACGGCACCACCAAGACCGAAGCCCTGTTGCCAGCGCATCGCATCGTGCAGCGTCGCGAAAAGCCCAGCTCGCAGGACGTGATCGTGCCGCTGGTCCAGCAACTGGTCGCACAGGGCGAAAAGTTGCTGGTCTTCCGCAACATGCGTGGTCCGGCACAGGGCTGCGCCAAATACTTGTCCAAGGAATTGGCACTCGGTCCCGCGACTACCGTTCTGGCCGTGCTGCCGACTCAGGATTTGACTGGCGCCTCGCAGGATCTGCGGGAGTGCCTCGCTGGCGGTACTGCATTCCACAACACCAATCTCTTGCGTGCGGAGCGCGAAGCCGTCGAGAAGGGGTTTCGCGATGCAGGCGGCGGCATCCATGCGCTGGTGGCCACGACGACGCTGGCTGCCGGCATCAACACTCCGGCATCAACGGTGATCCTCGCGGAGAACGAATTCGTCGGTGAGGACGGCCGGCCATTCACCGTCGCGGAGTACAAGAACATGGCGGGGCGGGCGGGACGGCTCGGATACAACGAGACCGGTAAGGCCATCATCCTCGCCGACACGCCGATGGCGCGCGCGCAGCTATTCCAGAAATACGTACTCGGCGTGCCGGAAGATGTGAAGTCATCCTTCCAGCAGCGCGACCTACCAACCTGGACGCTGCGCTTGCTTAGCCAAGTTCGGGGCGTGCGTGCCACCGAAATTCCTGGCCTGTTGGTCAATACGTTCGGTGGCTACTCTGCTTCACGTGCGAATCCTCAATGGATCGCGATGGTGGAGCAGGAAGTCACCGCTTTGGTCGAGCGCCTGTTGCAGGCCGGGCTGGCCGAGCGCGAGGGCGAGTTGATCCACCTTACCTTGCTCGGACGCGCCTGCGGCGCTTCGTCCTTGTCGTTTGAGTCGAGCCTGCGGCTGGTCGAGTTGATGAAACAACTCGACGCCGCACAGACGTCGCCCACCCAGGTGCTGGCGATGGTGCAGGTCCTCGACGAGATGGATGCGATCTACACACCGGTCATGAAGCGGGGTAGGTCGGAGAGCGTGCGCTCCAATGATGTGGCGCAGCGTTATGGGCATGCGATGACGCAGGCACTGCAGCGATATTGCCGGGACGAGATTGAGTTCTGGTGCCGATGCAAGCGCGCGGCGCTCTTGTACGACTGGATCGAGGGCACCCCCGTCGATGTGTTGGAGAGGCGGTTCTCGACCACGCCCTTCGGAGGCGCCGTCGGATACGGGAACATCATCGGTATCGCCGACGCAACCCGCTTTCACCTGCGCTCGACGCACCAAATCCTGTCGGCACTCTTCCCGGACCAACCCACGTTCTTGGCGGGACTCGACGAAGTCCTGCAGCGGCTCGAATTCGGCCTTCCGGCCGGTGCGTTGCCGCTCACAAACTTGCCGATTGCTCTGACTAGGGGGCAGTACCTCGGGCTCTTCAACGCCGGATGCTTGACGCCGGAAGCCGTTAACGACTTGAGCGGAGAGCGGCTAGAGGCATGCATTGGTCCAATTAGCGCGCCGATATTGAGGCCACAAGCATGAACACCATGGTACTGCGCAGGGGAATGAATATTTTGGATAGACACGTCGCCACCATCGCGTCGTGGCCGCGAACGGAGTCAACGTGATGAGCGACTACTTCAGCGATCGTCAGAATGGTCCGCGCGCACGCACCGAGCAGGTGATTTCGCCCACGGTCTGGGCGGGCCTGGTGGCAACGGTGCAGGGGTTGATTAATAGCGGCGCATTCGGCCTGCGTTTCCCCGAACGCTGCCCGGACGGACAGGCAACTTGCGGCGGCGATGCGGACGCCTTGGCGGCTTCGGTAAGCGTAGAAATGCTGGGCCTGGCTTGGCCGTTGGAAACCGTCTCCATTGATGGGGAGGGCTACTTTGCCAAGCGCCAGCCGTTCGCGCCGGACACCTTGCTCGTCTTGGACTTCATCGAGTTCGTTCACGCGTCAGTGGCAAAACCGATCTCAGGGAAGTATCACGACTACTTCAGTCATCACCACCTGACCTTCGACCAGGAGGCGGGGCAGGAAGACTTCCGCGTGACCGTCAATCGCATATTCGCGCGCAACGGGGTTGCGTTCGAGATGCTGCCCAATGGCCGAATTGAACGAGTGCTCCCGCCGGTGCTTGGCGAAGAACTGAAGCGAACACTCTTCAATACCGGGGATCGCACGCTCGACAATATGCTCGACGAGTGCCGGGCCAAGTTTTCGGACCGCAATCCATTGGTGCGTCGTGAAGCGCTGGAGCGGTTGTGGGACGCATGGGAGCGACTCAAATCAATGGCTGACCCGACCGACAAGAAGCGCTCCGTCAAGATCATCCTCGACGCGGTGACTTCCGTGCCGTCGCTGCGGGAGAGAATGGAGACAGAAGCGACAGAACTGAACTTTCCATTGGAAACAGTCACCTGATTCGGCATTCGGAAATCAGCCAGGTGGCGGTGATCGATATGGATCAGGTCGACTACCTGTTCCACCGCCTGTTCGCCATGATTCAGCTGATGCTGAGAAAAAAGTAGAAGTTCGGTCGCTCAAGCTCATGCGGCGTTAGTTTTGCTTCGAGCGGTGGAGGAGGGCTTTCATCAGGTATGAACGATGAGCCAAAAAAGCTAAGCGCGTTCCACCATTTATAGACGTAATCTTTGTCGCTGCTACCAAGGCTCCAGTTGAGTCAGGCTGCGACAATGGCTTCACGATTCCGCGCGATCTCGAAATCTTTATTTCTTAGTTCTATCAGTGTTGCTACGTGTTTCTTATAATCTGAAATTGGCAGGCCAGCTTCAAGTTGATACATGAGTTCTTCATGCTTGTTATCAAATGTTTGTATTGCTCTAATCATATGAACTGAGCTGATTGTTTCTGCGTAATTTGCAACTGAAGCGAAGGCCAGATTTATATAAGTCTCTAGCGATCGCTCATCCAAATGCCCAGTCCACTGCATAACTTCTGCCATGAATGTGTGACTATCGAGTAAGGCGCGGCGAAAGTCATCTTCGTTTGCCATGTGGTGGCGCCTGATGAGTAATACAAATAGGTTAGTAATAAATGCGTGACGAAACATGTGTGCGCACACTTGCTCATTGATATTTGCATGGATTCGGAGTTTCGATATCTCATTGGTAATGGTCTCGCTACTTAGTTTTTTCCCCGTGCGCTCTGATGTAAACAAGAACCGGTGATCTGGTCCCGATCTAAAGCCGGAGGTTGATTTCATGTTTTTACGGCGTGAAGTCTCAACAAAAGTTTTGATATCGTGCAAAAGCATTTTAGTAACAGGGATATAGCGTACGGCGTCATGGCCTTGTTTAAATGTTTCCATTCGGAGTGAGGGGTGCTCCATGTCATAGGCGGCAAGTATGTCGTCTACAGTTATATTGGCAACTTCCCCTCTGCGTGCCCCCGTGTATTCCAGCAAGTCAAGCATGCAGCGTCTGCGATGCTTGATAAAGCTGGATGACTCAATCGTATACGCGGCCTCTTTAAGTTTTTGAATTTGACTTGATGTGATAGGGTCTCGTCGGTGGATTCGGACTTCTTGCCCTAGAGAATGATGATGTAGATAGCTTCTGTTTATTTTTCTTCCAGATCTTGTTGTTATTGTGTATGTCAGTTCCACCGCACGAATCACACCTTCTGAGGATACGAAGTTGTTGTCCCCATGAATCCTGCCTACAAAACTTAAAAAATCAAGGCAGATTTTTCCTATAGCCAATAAGGATGTTTCTGTCTTCTTTGGTTGAGATGGATTAAATTTACTATTTTCTTTCCGAAGATTTTCTATGAAGGAACAAAAAAGAGAATCATTGAGGGTGAATGGAGAAATGTCATTATCATAACAAAATCTAATTAATTGCGAAATTTGTGATGCGTAAACACCAAAAGTTCCACCCTTTGAGCCCCTTCGTGACAGACCGTTTCGCCCGCTGCGGCCTTTACGATCAAGAAGTGAAAGCATATAAAGGTTGGCTATTAGACAGGGCTCCCCATTAGGCCAGATCATAAAAGGTATTTTGCTTGCGTCGCGGGTAGTAAGCTTGTCGACGGAGAAGTAATTGAAGACTTCGAAGTTCCCCAATGTGCTAAACAGTGCTCTCTGGTAGCTGTCACTCACGATTAGGTTCCTCCTTTCTATACAAGTTGATGTTGGTCACAGTAGAAAAGCCAATTGGCTCGTTTTTTTCAAAGTTTTCCATGTCTCGAATAAAGGATGGTTTCATGCTTATAATGGCTCGGAGGGTCTTCAGAGAGTCATCAGTTCTTTTCTCGCGAATAGCTGAATCCGGTGCATCTCTTATGGTTTTAAATCCATTCATTGCTGTCGAGATAGCTTGTAATAGTATGTAATTGATTTGTCGTTGAGCTTCTAATTCAGCTTCGAGTTCCTTAAAGCGTATGTTTAGTCCTGATTTTGTGCGTTTGGTTGCACGCAGGTTTTTGCTTTGAAATGTGGTAATTGAATCAAGAGCTTTCTTTCTTAAGTGGTCAAGCTCTTTGAATCCCCCGCTTATGGTTATATCTGCATATGATTTTAGTGTGTTAAGGCTCATTGATGGCTTATGTATGATGCCGCCGTCTTTTTTATCAATAGATAGTTCTGATGCGGCTAAGGCGCCCTGGCTTTTGATCGCTGTTCTTAGTATTTCACGAGTGCTGGCTAACTGAGGTTGCTTTATGAGGTCTAGCAATAGAGTTCGCAACTCAACTATGCTTGATCGGATATTCTCGTGTCGTGACGTAGGCATGTTTAAGTTCTCAATACTTTGAGTTTGGCAACTACATGAAAGTGTTTTCCGGTCTCGTCTGTAAAAAATTCAGGTTCAATCTCTACAATTCCCTCACTCATTAGTTCTTGAATTCGATCTTCTAAATCATTTGTATCGATTAAGCAAAAGTCAGAGCTTCCATATCTCGATTTAAGTAACTCGGACAGGTCGTGGAAGTCTTCAGCCCCGCCTTGATGTATCATTTCGGCTACGTAGTGAGCTTTAGCGCCTTGAAGGACAACTCCGTCGGTAGACTCAGTAATATAATGCCAAACATGAGATGGATCATTATGTCCGAGCATCCATTGCAGAGTGTCTAAAGTTCCGAAGCTGCCGCAGTAGAAAAATAGCATAGCGAAAAAGCGTCTAAGTTGGTGTTGTCGAACGTAGTAGCGTTGGTTTAAGTCGTTAATCGGGGTTTCAAAATAGTCACAGAAAAAATTAAGGTTGCGGTTATACGTTGTTTTGTCTGACTCAACGAACTCTGGTAAACCTTTAAGGTGAGGTGATGCGAACAGAGTCATGGTTTTGTTTAAGTATCCTATCCGTACGAGTATTTTCTGCATTCGGATAAGATTCTTAATCATGTCGACGGTTATAGGTTCTATTGGCCTGGCAATTCTTCTACGAATTCCAAATAGGTTGCGTGTGCTTTTTGCATTAGAAAATATAAGCCATTGTTCAGTATCATCCAGGCAAGTATCCGCCATGATGTTGCAGAGTTCCGTAACTCTTCGTGCCATCATTATCCCTACAGCGAATTGGACAGAGCCGATATAAATTCGAAGTAGCTCTGTAAGTCCTCTATTGTTTCGTAGCCAGTTGTAATAGCGTGCTTTCTCACCTTTGTTTAGTCTCCGTTTTCCAGCGACGACATGAGCGGATAATCCGTATTCGCGAACTCCTAAGTTGTACAGCTTTTCCCCTATGATTTTTACAAGTTCTTCTTCTTGCAGGTTCGCTGCAGAAATGCTGTGTTTCCTGCAGTGCAAGACAAGCCGGCAGAATCCATTGACGATCTCTGTCCCAATGCTTAAATGAAATTCAATTGCTTGTCTGAGGCACTTGAAAATCATCGGTGAAGGAAGTGTTCGATGCTTGCCTTGAGACGCTAGTTCTACTTCGTATTTTTCAGCCGCTATAAGATCCTCAATAGCAGGTGCAGGTAATCCAATTTCATGTAATACACCTAAGTTGTAAAGGGTCGTCCGAAAGTCGGTATACATATGAGGCGGTAAACGGCCTCTTTGGCCAGTTGTTACTCGAACTCCGTCATACTCACGATCGAAGGGGCTATACTCATCTCGGTAGCATAATATGCTGAATGTAGGTTTTGCCTGTACGCCTCCCCACAAGCACTCCGAATACACTATTTTTGAAATGGCGATGGAGTCAGGCGCCCAGCCATGATTTTGATTTCTAATGTACAGTTTATTTGCATAAAGCGCCGCCCTAATCCTAGGCGCAATAATCGGCGATACACCAAGCCCTTTCCCGTTCTCGTCGTCTTCATCATCGCCATAAGAATTAGTTGCGATCGCTGGGTTTGATGCCAATATAGAATCAACTAGCTGCGGGTCGGTTCGATTAAGCAAGTCCAAGCAAAATGAGCGTAATTTTGTAGGCCAATTATATATCGACTCAGACACAACGGTATCAGAGGCTACTGTTTCCAATATTTCTTTAAGGTTGCCCAGCGTTAGTCCGCCAAGCCCATACTTTGCGAGTTGATATCGGTCGGAGTTTAAGAGCAGGAGGTCAATCAATTGTCCGGCGATAGCGAAACGCTTGCGTTGTTGGCCTTGCATTGCATTCGTCTCGCTACTGTAGTCAGCCTGATTTCGCGTCGATACGATCAAAAAATATTTCAAACCATCTAATAAGCTTTTGTTGGCTGCAGAAGTTAGTAGAATGCCGTCTGAAAGTTTTACAGCCCAATCGATTTTCTTGGGTTTTTTAAAGTCGAGGCTGTACAACCACACCGATTCATCGAAATCAGAAAGCAGCCATCTTGCCTTTCTAAAAGCGTCTTTAGGATGTACCAAATAGGCATTCAAAAAAGAAATGTCAGGAGGCAGATTCATGGATAAGTTCTTCCATTCGAGTTGCATCGGCATGGAGTTGCGCTGTTGATAAATAGCTTTTTAAATCAGCGTCCCATCCTCTGTCTATTTCTTTAACTAAAACGCGAGTGAATTCTGACCAGTACAATGAAAGCCCATTTAATTCATTTGGACGTTTAGAGTTTTGTACCGCAATGCTGAGCGATAGCAGAGCTGTTAGAGTACCAATGTCAACCGAGATGAGAACGCTATCCTTCGTCAACGTAAATGCCTCCTGCGGAGCTTTGTGGTCTGTTGTATTGTCAGAAGACCCTAGGTGCTTAGGGATGTCACCAAGCGCATGGTTGCTCAGGAAATCATGCAGTTCGTCCATGGATGTGAAGTTGGCAGCTTTAAGTAGCATTGGGCTATCTTTCATCGCCCTACAGATAATTCCACGTTGGAATATTCGAACCCACCGGCTTTGAAAAAAAGCTAAAATTGGTTCTGGTAAATACCTGCTGAGCAATCCGGGATTATATGCGGAATGCCCCAATGCTTTCGCCATTGCTCGCTCACTTTGAGTTTTCAAGTAAATTTGAACTCCGCAGGTTGCCCTGAATGATGTGAGTGACACTGCACTAATTAACTCGGTAATCTCCTCTCTAGTTCTTGAAGTGTGTTGCGAAAATTGGTCTATTAACTTTTCTATATTTGGTGGCGAAATTCTATCCCATCTTGCCACGTTGTTAACGGCAGGGTAGGACAACGCTCTTGCACTATGTAGGAATAGGAATCGCCATTTATCGTCATTAGCTGCCCTTAACTCATCTCGTAGGGGCGCAGTTATCGCAATGATTTGACGAATTAAAACTGCCTGCCTTGGTGATAGATCGATTTTTTGTTCACTAAGATCCCCGCCTCTACGATCTTTGTAACCGATGAGTTGGTAATGCCCGTTTTCACCCATCAGAAAGCCGGATAATTTATAGTGTTTGTTGTATAGCTGAAAGTCCTCAAGAAAAGAATCAGTTATACGTGGGTCGGAGTGGATAAGAAGTAATTTAAATGGAAGAAGGTCGTTACGCCCAGGAAGGGCCAAGTGTGGGGCGATATCACTTCTTTTAATTCTAAGGCAAGAACCGCGGTCGGTTAGTCTTTCTCTAATGTGTTTCAGCCCTAATTGGTGCAACGTCGCACAGATATCGTGCTCTCTTAACGTTCTGAGTTTTCTAGCCGCGGCGACGTCGGAAATTGCTGTCCCGCTTTTGGCTAGTTGATCCCTCTTTATTTGCGCTTTTCTTGTTGTGTAAGTTTGTTTCTTTGCAAATTTTATTACTAAATCAATATCACTTTTCAGTTGTTTGAAAATAAATTTTATTGCTTCTGAGTCTGTTATTTCTAATGGTATGTGAGTGATTAGCTTTGTTTTTATAAAAACCCCAGATTCACATTTTTGTATGTGTGTTTCAATGCCGATGCTGTCTGGCGACGAAGGTGCGGGAATACCTCCAAATGGTTTCGCCCAAATGCCACTTTGTATGAATGCTTGATCCATAGTAAATATAAATTTCGCATATAGGCGAGTCTGTGTAGCTACGCCCAGTCCTTTTTGGGATACGCTGAGAAAATAATCGATCATAAAATCAAGGAAACACTGCTTTATTTTGATCGGATTTTGAAAGGTAGAAGAAGGCCAGTCGGATTTTTTTTTGCTTAAAAATGTAAGAAATGAGTTAAATACTGTAACGTCAGGGCGCGCATATTTTTCAATATGGGGCTTGTATGTATTGAATATTGTTTCTGCGAATTCTTCACCATGTGAATGCCATATGAGAGGTATTGCTGTGTATAGCCTCTGTCCTTTGGTGGACTCTACATGCCAACCGTTCCAGTAATGAACGCTATTTTCTTTGATTCGTACTTTTAGACGTTCCCATATGGGATAACAGTCTTTTGCTCTTGTTTTTATTTTGTCAAAGCTAGGCAATAGTGGGATTTTTTCACTCACCGCGTTCATCATATCAACGAAGGCTCCGACCATTCGTACTCTACCCGCAGTGTTGTAGTACAGCAGGCAATCATGATGAAGGGCGCCAATAAAGCCCATTGCGACTTCTACAAATTCAGGGGTCGATAACGTGAAATAGCTGATCTTCACATCAATCAGATGGCAGTAGGCATTGAACGCCTTCAGCATCGGACGGTTGATGGACCTGGCGAGATCCAGGTTGAAGCATCCTTCCATCAGCTCTCGGACGTTAGCGTCGAGAGCCTCGAAAGGATAAAAACGCGAAAATGAGGAATTTTTGATGATTGTCAAATCAGTTTCTCCCGTTCGGGGTAGCTGAAATGCGCGCTACACCGTCATCCCGAGCTATCTGACAAGATAGTGTAGATGGGAAAATCGGTGAACGCAGTCTCGATGCCGACCTGGCGCTGGCCCTGAGCCTCAATGGCCGGGAATTGTTCCGTGACGATCAGCCGCTGAAAATCCTCTTGATGTCGGCAACCCTCGAGGGCGAGCGCCTTGCCGGGTTGCTCGAGGATGCACCGATCCTGCGCAGCGAAGGGCGCATGTACCCGGTGGCAATGCGCTGGGGGCGACCGTTCCAGGCCGGTGAATTCATCGAGCCGCGACTGGTGCAGACCATTCTCGAAGCCTTGAACGACGAAACCGGCAGCGTCCTGGTGTTCCTGCCGGGGCAGGCGGAGATTCGGCGTGTGCATCAGCAACTGGCCGACGCGCTGGGTGACAACCCACAGGTTTTGCTTTGCCCGTTGCATGGTGAACTGGATCTGGCCGCGCAACGTGCGGCGATCGATCCGGCGCCACCGGGCAAACGCAAGGTGGTGCTGGCCACCAACATCGCTGAAACCAGCCTGACCATCGACGGCGTGCGCGTGGTGATCGACGCCGGGCTGGCGCGGGTGCCGCGTTTCGATCCCGGCAGCGGCATGACTCGTCTCGACACCCAGCGCATCTCCAGGGCCAGCGCTACGCAGCGCGCCGGTCGGGCCGGGCGACTGGAACCGGGTGTGTGTTATCGCTTGTGGTCGCAGGATCAGCACGAACAACTGGCGGCCTATGGCAGTGCGGAAATTCTCTCGGCGGATCTGGCGGGGCTGGCCTTGCAACTCGGCAGCTGGGGCGTGACGCCTGGGCAATTGGTGTGGCTCGATGTACCGCCTGCCGCCGCGTATGCACAGGCGCAGGATTTGCTCGAACGTCTGGGGGCACTGGAAGGCGAAACGCTGACCCGTCACGGCCAGGCCATGGCCGAATTGCCGGCGCACCCGCGCATCGCCCATCTACTGTTGCGCGCTCAGGCGCTGGGATTGGCGGACATGGCTTGCGATGTCGCGGCGTTGCTTGGCGAACGCGATATCTTGCGCGGTGCCGGGGCGGATCTGCACAGTCGACTGGTGTTGTTGTCGGGTGAAGAACGAGCTGCCCGCGGCGCTCAGGGTGGCGTGCAGCGAGCCCGGCAACTGGCGCGGCAGTATCGCGGTTATCTGCGTGGCAAGGCGTCGGAACCGGTCGCCGACCCCGATCATCCGCGCTGGCTCGGCGCGTTGCTGGCGCTGGCCTATCCCGATCGCGTCGCCCAACAACGCCGTGCGGGCGGCGCCGAATATCGTTTGGCCAACGGTCGCGCTGCGTTGTTCGCCGAAGCGGACAGCCTGATGAAACAACCGTGGCTGGTGATCGCCGATCTGGGCAGTCGTCAGGGCCAGCGCGAGGAGCGGATTTATCTGGCGGCGGATTTCGACCCGGCGTTGTTCGATTCGGTGCTGGCCGAACAGGTGCGCTGCGTTGATCAACTGGACTGGGATGAGCGCGAAGGTGTGCTGCGCGCCGAGCGCCAGCGCAAAGTCGGTGAGCTGATCCTCAGCCGCGAACCGTTGACCGGTCTCGATGAAACGGCTCGCAGTCAGGCACTGGTCAATCTGGTGCGACGCAAAGGGCTGGAGCTGTTGCCGTGGACCCCGGAACTACGTCAGTGGCAAGCGCGGGTGGCGTTATTGCGCCAACTGGATCTGGCCGGCAAGGGCGACAGCGAATGGCCGGATGTCAGCGACGCGGCGTTACTCAAAAGCCTCGAACACTGGTTGATGCCCTATCTGGGCAAGGTCTCGCGGCTCAGTCACTTCGCCAATCTCGACCTGTCGAGCATTGTCCACAACCTGTTGCCATGGCCGCTGCCGCAACGACTTGATGAATTGGCACCGCATCACTTGAGCGTGCCGTCGGGCTCATCGATTCGTCTGGATTACAGCGAACAGCCGCCGATTCTCGCGGTGCGTTTGCAGGAGCTGTTCGGCCTGGCCGAAACCCCGCGCATTGCCGGTGGTCGGCAAGTGGTCAAGCTGCACTTGCTGTCGCCGGCGCGGCGGCCGGTGCAGGTGACCCAGGATCTGGCGAACTTCTGGCGCAGTACCTATGCCGAAGTGAAGAAGGATTTGAAGGGCCGCTACCCGAAACACTATTGGCCGGACGATCCCTTGGTGGCCGAGGCCACGGCACGGATCAAACCGCGCAAGAGCTGAGCTGATCGTGGGCCAGACCAGTTTTTTCCTAGCCCAAAGCCACAAAAAACCTGCTTTCTCCCTTTCCAGTGCATGAACAGAATGCAATGGCGCGTGCATTGGAATTTTAAGGAGTGAGTCATGACGTTTTCGATTATCGGACGCTGCCCGGAAACCGGGCAGCTCGGTATTGCCATCAGCTCTTCAAGCATTGCGGTCGGTGCACGTTGCCCCTGGGCGCGGGCGGGGGTCGGTGCGGTCTCGACGCAGAACATTACGTTGCCGGCTCTTGGGCCGCAGATCCTCGACCTGCTGGAGCATCAGCATCTGCAACCTGACGCGGCGCTGGACAAGGCGCTGACGTCCAACGGCTGGAGCCAGTACCGTCAAGTCACGGTGATCGATGCGTCGGGCAGGATTGCGCTGTTCAGCGGCAAGGAATCGCTGGGGGTGCATAACGCAGTGAAGGGCGAGCAGTGCGTCGCGGCGGGCAATCTGCTCAGCGACGTGCGAGTCATCGAAGCCATGGTCGGGGCATTCGAGGCCGAACCGGGTCAATTGGCGGACCGTTTGCTGGCGGCCATGCACGCGGCCATGGCGGCCGGTGGCGAGGCCGGGCCGGTGCATTCCGCCGCGCTGAAAGTGGTGGGTGACCATACGTGGCCGATCATCGACTTGCGGGTCGACTGGGCCGAGGAAGATCCCATCGGTCAGCTTGACGGTCTCTGGCAGGCTTATCGACCGCAAATGCAGGACTACCTGACGCGCGCACTCAACCCGACGACGGCACCGAGCTACGGAGTGCCCGGGGATGAGTGAGGCGTCCAGTCGCGACGTGTTGGAACGTCTGATTGGCTTCGCCACTGTCAGCCGCGATTCCAACCTCGAATTGATTCGTTTCATCGAGGCGTACCTGGCCGGGCACGGCGTTCAGAGCGAACTCTTCTTCAATGAAGAACGGACCAAGGCGAATCTGTTCGCGACCATCGGCCCGCTCACGTCCGGTGGCGTAGTGCTTTCCGGTCACACCGATGTGGTACCGGTAGACGGGCAGGCGTGGACGGTCGATCCGTTCCATCTGACGGAAAAGGATGGACGCCTGTACGGCCGTGGCACGGCGGACATGAAAGGGTTCATCGCCTCGGTCCTTGCGGCGGTGCCGACCTTCGTCCAGCGTACGCTTCTGAAGCCGGTGCACCTGGCGTTTTCCTATGATGAAGAAATCGGCTGCCTGGGTGTCAGGCCGATGCTCGCCGAGCTGGAGAAGCGGCCATTCAAGCCCTGCCTCTGCCTGATCGGCGAACCGACAGAACTCAAGCCTGTGCTCGGTCACAAGGGCAAACTGGCGATGCGTTGCGAAGTGCGCGGTGCAGCGTGCCATTCGGCGTATGCGCCTTATGGGGTCAACGCGATCGAGTACGCCGCGCAGCTTATTGGTCGGCTGGGCGTGATCGGTGAACAGCTCGCGCATCCCGACAACCACGATCAGCGTTTTGATCCGCCGTTTTCGACGGTGCAGACGGGAGTGATCAAAGGTGGCCGCGCGCTCAACATCGTTCCCGCCGAATGTGAGTTCGATTTCGAGGTCAGGGCGCTGCCGGACTTCGATGCACAGGGTGTGGCGGACCAGCTGCACGCGTTCGCCCAGGAACAACTGTTGCCGAAGATGCGTGCGGTGCAAGCGGACACCGACATCCGCTTGCGCCCGCTGAGCGCCTATCCCGGGTTGGCGACACCGCCCGAGAGTGAAGCGGCGCGGCTGCTGGCGCTGTTGAGCAATTCTTCAGCGTTTGGCACGGTCGCGTTTGGCACCGAGGGCGGGTTGTTTGATCAGGCTGGCATTCCCACGGTGGTTTGCGGACCTGGCAGCATGGATCAGGGGCACAAGCCTGACGAATTCATCGCACTGGAGCAGTTGAACGGTTGCGATGCGATGTTGGTTCGGTTGGCTGATTACCTGTGTGGCGACATCTCACTTTAGGAGCCGGCTTGCTCCTACAGGGGGGCTGCGACTTTCTGGCTCAGTTGTTCGCGGCAAAAATCCACGAACAACTGTGCGGGCTTGGTCAGTTGGCTGCGTTTCAAATGGGCCGACGCCAGGCCGGACAGGGTGACCGGCTCCTTGATGTTGACCGATATCACCTTCTTGCCATCGTAGGTGCACTCCGAGTGCGGGCGGGTGACCAGGATCGAGAAGCCGAATCCCTGGCCAACCATGCCCCGCACCATCTCGATAGAGGGTGAGCTGAAGACGATGTTGGGTGTCAGTTCCAGTTCGTGGAACAGGCTGACGAAGTAGGTCCGGCTCGGCTGCACATCGAGAAGAATCATCGGCTCGCTGCACAGGTCGCGCAGCGACACTTCTTTCTGGTCGGCAAAACGGTGGCCTTCAGGCAGCAGCACGTAGGGCTTTTGTGGCGGCATCAGTGGCGTGGTCTGGATGGTGCCGTCCAGATCGTGATCGTAGAGGAAGGCCACGTCGAACGTGCCGGCGGTCAAGCCTTGCACCAGCTCTTGTTGCTCGCCGTCGCGAATGCGGATGTCCACGCCCGGGTAAAGCTTGCGAAAGCCGGCGATCAATTGCGGCAGGTACAGCGGGGCTACCGTCTCGAAGCAGCCGATGTCGATTTGTCCCGACACCGTATCGTTATCGGCCAGCGCATTCTGTTCAAACTCCCTGGCCATCCGCAAAAGCTCTTGCGCCTTGTGATAGAAGCGCGTGCCGGTGGGGGTCAGGGACACACCCTGGGCGTGGTGGCGGATGAATAACTGGACGTTGAACGACTCTTCCAGGCTTTTGATCGCCGTGGACACCGAGGGCTGCGCGATGTACAGCTGCCGCGAGGCTTCAGCGACACTGCCGGCTTCTACCGTTGTGACGAAATACTTGAGTTGCCGCAATGTATAGGAAGCCACACGCACCTCGTTTTGCTTTGTTTTGCGGTGAAGGCCCGGATGACCGTCGCACGGATTGTGGACTGAACCTTACCCTATGAGCGTTCCAGGCTGGGTAAGCGCTTGCCAAGTTTTTTCTTATACCCCGAGCACATTTTTAATAATTTTCCTCTTCGCACGGTTGCCGCACTATCTCTACAACCTCTGATAACAACCCCGACCACCCTGGCGGTCGTAAAGGGAGCGTAGCGTGTTCGACCTCGACTATTGGCAGCAACGAGCTGCCCGGCAAACCTTCTCTGACAAAGCCTTGATCGATGGCCGGCAGGTCGCTGCGTCTTCAGGCGCAACTTTCGATTCGATCAACCCGGCGACCCGTCAGTTGCTTGCCCGTGTCGCCGCGTGTGGCGAAGTGGAAGTGGAACTTGCCGTGCGCAGTGCGCGTCGCGCGTTCAACGAAGGCCCGTGGGCGCGGATGGCACCGGTCGAGCGCAAGCGCGTGATGCTGCGTCTGTCCGAGCTGGTGCTGGCCCATCGCGAAGAGCTTGCCTTGCTCGACTCGCTGAACATGGGTAAACCGGTGATGGATGCCTACAACATCGACGTCCCGGGCGCGGCCCATGTGTTTGCCTGGTACGGCGAGTCGCTGGACAAACTCTACGATCAGGTCGCGCCGACCGCGTCATCGGCGCTGGCGACCATCACCCGCGAAGCGCTGGGTGTGGTCGCCGCCGTGGTGCCTTGGAACTTCCCGCTCGACATGGCCGCGTGGAAACTGGCACCGGCCCTGGCGGCCGGCAATAGCGTGGTGCTCAAACCCGCGGAGCAATCGCCGTTCTCGGCGTTGCGTCTGGCCGAACTGGCGCTGGAAGCCGGTTTGCCGCCGGGCGTGCTGAATGTGCTGCCGGGGCTCGGCGAGTCCGCCGGCAAGGCCTTGGGCCTGCATCCGGATGTCGATTGCCTGGTGTTCACCGGCTCGACTCAGGTGGGCAAATACTTCATGCAGTACGCGGCGCAATCGAACCTCAAGCAGGTCTGGCTCGAATGCGGCGGCAAGAGCCCGAGCCTGGTGTTCGACGATTGCCGTGATCTCGATCTGGCGGCGGAGAAGGCGGCATTCGGCATCTTCTTCAATCAGGGCGAGGTGTGTTCAGCCAATTCGCGGCTGTATGTGCAGGACACGGTCAAGGATGAGTTTATCGAGCGTCTTCTGGAAAAAGCCAAAGCCTGGATGCCCGGCGATCCATTGAATCCTGCCAGTGCTGCTGGCGCCATTGTCGATTCGGCCCAGGCGTCGCGGGTAATGAGTGTTATCGAGCGCGCTCACGAAGACGGCGCCCGATTGCTCACCGGCGGGCGTCGCTTGAATTTCAACGGTTCCGACAACTTTATCGAGCCGACCATTTTTGCCGATGTCGATCATCAATCGCACCTGTCGCGTGAAGAGGTGTTCGGGCCGGTACTGGCGATCTCTACGTTCGACACGGAAGAGCAAGCGGTGCGGTTGGCTAACGACAGCATCTACGGGCTGGCTGCCTCGGTATGGAGCGATGACCTGAACCGCGCGCACCGCGTTGCACGGGCGTTGAAGGCCGGCACTGTTTCGGTGAACACCGTGGATGCCCTCGATGTCAGCGTGCCGTTCGGTGGCGGCAAGCAATCGGGGTTTGGCCGGGATCTGTCGTTGCATTCGTTCGATAAGTACACCCAGTTGAAAACCACCTGGTTTCAATTGCGTTAAACATCTACTGAACAATTAACCGCACGCTGATTGTGTGCGGCTTGAAGAATAAAAAAATGTCACCGCACGGAGAGTCTTCCGTGTACTTGCGGCTGCGTGGCCGTGACTGCCTCAGTAACTAACCACAATTAAAAAGTGAGGGAGCTTTCATGTTCAGATATTCGTCTTCGAGCGTTAAATCAGCGGCTGCTTTAACCGCGCTTCTGGGATTTACGGTGCCGCTTGTTGCGCACGCCGAAAGTCTCACGGTTATTTCATTCGGCGGTGCCACCAAGGCGGCGCAGGAGGGTGCTTACTTCAAACCCTTTGAACAAAGTGGTGCCGGGAAAGTAGTGGTCGGCGAGTACAGCGGCGAACTTTCCAAAGTCAAAGCCATGGTCGATGTCGGCCAGGTCAGTTGGGACGTGGTCGAAGTCGAAAGCCCTGAACTCTTGCGTGGATGTGAAGAGGGATTGTTCGAGCGGCTGGACCCGGCGCTGATCGGCGATGCAAAAAACTATTTGCCGGGCGCGGTCAGCGAATGCGGCGTGGCGAGTTACGTGTGGTCGATGGTGCTTGCCTACAACTCGAACAAGGTGGCGGCGGCACCGACGTCCTGGGCGGACATGTGGAACCTGCAGCAATTTCCTGGCAAGCGCGGCCTGCGCAAGGGCGCCAAGTACACGCTGGAAGTGGCGCTGCTCGCCGATGGGGTCCAACAGGATGACCTGTACAAAGTGCTGGGGACCAAGGAAGGCGTGGACCGGGCGTTTCACAAGCTCGACCAGATCAAGCCGTCGATCCAGTGGTGGGAAGCCGGAGCGCAACCGCCGCAATGGCTGGCAGCGGGTGACGTGGTGATGTCGGCGGCCTATAACGGGCGGATTGCCGTGGCGCAGAAGGAAGGTTCGAAGCTGGCGATCTCCTGGAACGGCCACCTCTACGATCCTGATCACTGGGCGATTGTTCGCGGCAGCCCGAACAAGTCGCTGGCCGAACGCTTCATCGTGTTTGCCAGCCAGGCGAGCGGCCAGAAATCTTTCTCCAGCCAGATCCCCTACGGCCCGATCCGCAAGGATGTGCTGGCGCAGCTGCCGGCCGACACACTTGCCCAATTGCCCACCGCTCAAGCCAACCTGTCTGAAGGCCAACTGGTCGATGCCACGTTCTGGGTCGATCACGGCGAAGAACTCGAGGAACGCTTCAACGCCTGGGCGGCCCGCTAAGCCATCGCTGTCGCTTGTCGCCATTCAAGGATGAGTGGCGATGTTTATCCCTGCCTTCCGCGCGGAGGCGATCAACAACAAGAAAACACGGGGAGTTTTGTCATGAGTTCAAGTACAACCGCGTCCGTCCAGGCGCAGTCTGGCGGTTTGCGCCGGGTTCTGGGGCTGGGTTCATTACTTGCCGTTGCGGTGGGCGTCGTAGTATCGCAGGGCGTCATGGTGCTGATGCTGCAAGGTGCGGGCATCGCCGGTTTCGGTTTCATCATTCCGCTGGCCATCGCTTATGTGTTGGCAATCACCTATGCCTGGTCGTTCTCCGAACTGGCCTTGATGATCCCGCGGGCGGGAAGCCTCAGCAGTTACACCGAAGTGGCGATCGGGCATTTCCCGGCCATTCTCGCGACCTTCTCGGGGTACATGGTGGTGGCGATGTTTGCGCTGTCGGCCGAACTGCTGTTGCTGGACCTGGTGATCAGCAAGGTCTATCCGGATGTCATTCCACACATGGTAGTGGCCTACGGCGTGCTGGGGCTGTTCACCGTTTTGAATCTGTTCGGCATCGATGTCTTCGCCAAGCTGCAGAACGTGCTGGCGCTGGTGATGGTGGTGATCCTCGTTGCCATGGGCCTGGCTTCTCTGAGTAACGGCCAGGCCAGTTTGCAGCTGCCGCTCGATCAGGGTTGGAACCCGTTGGAGTTCGGTGCAATTACCCTGGCGGCGATGGCGGTATGGGGTTTTGTCGGGGCCGAATTCGTCTGCCCGCTGGTGGAAGAAACCCGCAATCCCGAGCGCAATATTCCACGTTCGATGACCATTGGTTTGACGGTGATCTTCGGCGTGATCGCGTTGTATTGCTTTGGCGCTTTGCTGTGCATTCCACGCGAGCAACTGGCCAGTGACGCACTGCCGCATTACCTGGTGGCGACCACTGTGTTCGGTGAAGCCGGCAAGCTGTTTCTGGTCATCGCCGCCATCACTGCGACTTGCAGCACCGTGAATTCTTCGCTGGCAGCGTTGCCGCGCATGCTCTACGGCATGGCGCAAAACGGCCAGGCTTTCCCGCAGTTCAAGATGCTCACGGCACGTGGCCGAACGCCTTGGGTGGCGGTGTTGTTCGTTGCCGCGATCACCGGCCTGCCGATCCTCATTCTGGGGCACGACGCGGCCGCGATCAGCTTGTTGCTGTTGGCTGCCGCGCTCGCCTGGCTGCTGGCGTACATCATCGTACACATCGATGTGATCGCCTTGCGCCGGCGCTATCCCCATCTGGCGCGTCCATTTCGCTCACCGTTTTATCCATGGCCGCAAGTGGTTGGCATCCTCGGCATGTTGTTTGCGATCTACCACGTGTCGCCAACACCGGAAATGACCGCCAGCATTTTTGCTTGCGCTGGCGTGGTACTGGGCGTGATATCGGTGATTGCCGTGGTGTGGGTCAAATTCGTGATGCGCAAACCGCTGTTCACGCCAGAACCCCTGATCCAAAACGAATCGCAGGACAACGGTGTGCCTGCCGTGGCACCGCTGACTACTGTGTCCGGGAACTGAACCTTTATTCAATTCAGGAGAATAAAAAATGACAACCGATTACAAACCACAGCGTGAAACCAAGGACTACCAAGCGGCCGATGCCGCCCACCACATTCATGCCTTCCTCGATCAGAAGGCGTTGAACGAAGAGGGGCCGCGCGTGATCGTCGGTGGCGAGCGGTTACACCTGTGGGACAACGACGGCAATCGCTACCTCGATGGCATGTCCGGTTTGTGGTGCACCAACCTCGGCTACGGTCGCAAGGATCTGGCCGCGGCAGCGACTCGGCAATTGGAGCAGTTGCCGTACTACAACATGTTCTTCCACACCACTCACCCGGCGGTAGTCGAGCTGTCCGAGCTGCTGTTCAGCCTGTTGCCCAAGCACTACAGCCACGCGATCTACACCAACTCCGGCTCTGAAGCCAATGAGGTGTTGATCCGTACCGTGCGCCGTTACTGGCAGGTACTCGGCAAGCCGCAGAAGAAGATCATGATTGGCCGCTGGAACGGTTACCACGGCTCTACCCTGGCCGCCAGCGCGATGGGCGGCATGAAGTTCATGCATGAAATGGGCGGAGTGATTCCGGATGTCGCGCACATCGACGAACCTTACTGGTTTGCGCACGAAGGTGACCTGACGCCTGCCGAATTCGGCCTGCGCGCGGCCCGGCAACTGGAAACCAAGATTCTCGAACTGGGCGCGGAAAACGTCGCTGCGTTTATCGCCGAACCGTTCCAGGGCGCGGGCGGCATGATCTTCCCGCCAGAGAGCTACTGGCCGGAAATCCAGCGAATCTGTCGCAAGTACGATGTGCTGCTGTGTGCTGACGAAGTGATCGGTGGTTTCGGCCGTACCGGTGAATGGTTCGCCCACCAACACTTTGATTTCGAGCCGGACACCCTGTCGATCGCCAAGGGCCTGACCTCGGGCTACATCCCGATGGGTGGCTTGATTCTGAGTCGGCGCATGGCCGAAGTGCTGGTCGAGCAGGGCGGCGTATTTGCCCACGGCCTGACTTATTCCGGTCACCCGGTAGCGGCCGCCGTGGCAATTGCCAACCTCACGGCGTTGCGCGATGAGGGCGTCGTCAGCCAAGTGAAAAGCGACACCGGTCCGTATCTGCAGCAGTGTCTGCGTGAGGTGTTCGGCAATCATCCGCTGGTGGGTGAAATCCAGGGTGTCGGCCTGGTCGCCGCGTTGCAGTTTGCCGAGGACAAGGCGACTCGCAAACGCTTCGCCAACGAAGGCGATATCGCCTGGCGTTGCCGCACGATCGGCTTTGAGGAAGGCCTGATTATTCGCTCGACGCTGGGCCGCATGATCATGGCCCCGGCATTGATCGCAACGCGTGCTGAAATCGACGAACTGGTTGCCAAGACCAAGATAGCGGTTGATAGAACTGCCAAAGAAATTGGTGTGCTCTAAATAAATACCGGCTCGCCTCCATTAACTGTGGGGGCGAGCAGGCTCGCTCCCACAGTTAATGCATTTATCAATGTAGTTGTTAGTTAGTTTTTTCATGGGCAACAACGACAAAAATCATAATTTCGCTATTGGCATTCGCTAAGCACAATAAAACTACCCCGCCAGCAAAGTTATCGACGCGGAATTAATTATTAAAACAGCTGAACGGTCGCGACTTGTCGCGCCTTAGTTGCCTCTCTGAAGGACGCAAGCATGAATGATAAAAAGATAGAAATAGATACGCTTGTTGTCGGTGCCGGCCAGGCTGGCGTCGCCATGAGCGAGCACCTGAGCAAACTCGGTGTGCCGCACCTCGTCCTGGAGCGTAACCGCATCGCTGAAGCGTGGCGCACCGGGCGTTGGGATTCGCTGGTGGCTAACGGCCCGGTTTGGCATGACCGCTTCCCCGGCCTGGCTTTTGAAGATCTGGAGCCCGACGCCTTCGCTTCAAAGGATCGCGTGGCCGCGTACTTCGAAGCCTATGCCGAGAAATTCGAAGCGCCGATTCGTACTGGCGTCGAAGTGAAAAAAGTGGTGCGCAACAGTGACCGTCCAGGCTTCACCATCGAAACCTCCGAAGGCGTGATCCAGGCCAATCGCGTGGTGGCGGCGACCGGTCCTTTCCAGCGGCCGGTCATCCCGCCGATTGCGCCGAAAGACAGCACGGTCACGCAGATTCACTCGGCCGAGTATTTCAACCCACAGCAGCTATCCGAGGGCGGTGTGCTGGTGGTCGGTGCAGGCTCTTCCGGTGTGCAGATTGCCGATGAGCTGCAGCGCGCCGGTAAACAGGTCTATCTGTCGGTCGGCCAGCATGATCGTCCGCCTCGCAGCTATCGCAACCGTGATTTTTGCTGGTGGTTGGGGGTTCTGGGGTTGTGGGATCTTGAAACCATGGAGCCGGGTCGCGAGCACGTGACCATCGCGGTGAGCGGTGCGCGGGGTGGCCACACCGTCGATTTCCGCGGTCTAGCCAAACAAGGCGTCACGCTGGTGGGGCTGACCCGATCGTTCAACGACGGCGTGGTGACGTTCCAGCCGGATCTGGCGCGCAACATCGCTGCGGGCGACGAGAATTACCTGTCGCTGCTGGACGCGGCGGATGCCTACATTGCCCGCAACGGACTCGACCTTCCGGAAGAACCCGAAGCCCGCTTCATGCTGCCCGACCCGGAGTGCGTCACTCGCCCGATTCTCGAACTCGATCTGGCCGAGGCGGGCATTACCTCGATCATCTGGGCAACCGGCTACGCCGTCGATTACAGCTGGCTGCAGGTCGACACCTTCGACGAGAAGGGCAAGCCACGGCATCAGCGCGGTGTCTCGAACGAGCCGGGTGTCTATTTTGTAGGCCTGCCATGGCTGTCGCGTCGCGGTTCGAGCTTTATCTGGGGTGTCTGGCACGACGCCAAACATGTCGCCGGGCACATTGCCACGCAGCGCCAGTACCTCGAATACCGCGACCCTTCACAGCGGTGACAGTCGACCGCGGGAATGACCCTTTTCAATCACGTTTCAGGGACTCAGTTGATGCCTACTCACACGCGAATTCGCATGTTCAATACCAAAGACACTTATCCCAACCAGTCACTGGACAATGATCTTTGCCAGGCTGTGCGCGCGGGCAACACGGTGTATGTCCGCGGCCAGATCGGCACTGATTTCGAGGGCAACCTGGTAGGCCTTGGCGACCCGGCCGCCCAGGCCGAACAGGCGATGAAAAACGTCAAGCAGCTGCTGGAAGAGGCGGGGAGTGATCTGTCGCACATCGTCAAAACCACCACCTACATCATTGACCCGCGTTACCGCGAACCGGTGTATCAAGTGGTGGGCAAGTGGTTGAAAGGCGTGTTCCCGATCTCGACCGGGTTGGTGATTTCCGGGCTTGGTCAACCGCAGTGGCTGATGGAAATCGACGTGATCGCGGTCATCCCGGACGACTGGCAGGCAACGCAAACCCTGTAGGCGCCGAGCTTGCTCGCGAAGGCGGTGTGTCGGTCACCTCTCTCTTGAATGTGCCGGCGTCATCGCGAGCAAGCTTTGCTCACAGGATCATGGTGTCGCCGGCAGCAGGAACCGCGCAATCACCGGCAAATGATCGGAAATGCGCAACGTATCGTCTTGCCTCACCGTTGCCTCGACGCGTTTGATGCGCGGGCTGTAGAACAGGTAGTCGACGGTGCGGTCGGGGCCACTCAGGTTCGGATCGTTCGGGTAATGGGTCAGCCAGCGCGCACGATCGATGCCGCTGGCTTCGTTGTTGTTGGGGATCATCGGGTATTTGTCCCACAACACGTGCAGGGCGCTGTCGGCGGAGTAGGGCGAGCGTTGTTCGGCGGGCAGGCGCTGGTATTGCCCCAACGGCAACAGATTGAAGTCGCCGCCGATCAGCCATGGCGTCCCGCGGCTTTCGAGCTTATCGAGGGCTTTGGCCACGGCCGATACCTGCGCCAGCAGCGTTTCGTCGGGTTGCGTGGCGCGTTCCAGATGAGTATTGAGCAGCGCCAATTGACTGCCGTCGCTCAAAGGCAGATAAGCCACCAGCAAGGCGTTTTTTGGCTGGAACTGGCGACTGATCAGGTTGGCCGACGCGACCGGCAATTGCAGGCGCTGGGCATGGTCGATCTGGTAGCGGCTCAAGGTTGCCAGTTGCCGGCCAACGCTGCCGAAGATGTGTGGATCAGGAACAAACTCAGCCTTCCAGTCGAATGCGCTGGTACTGCACGGGTACAGGTCGGCGAGCCGTTCCTGCAGCAGTTTGAGCTGGTGCTGGTAATCGCTGGCCTTGGCCCCGTCATCGAGTTCCTGCAACAGCACCACGTCCGGTTGCTCGTCACGAATCACACGCGCCACTTCATCGAGGCTGAAGGCCATGTCTTGCGGCGTGGGATTCTCATCGGTGCCGTCGGCCAGGTCATTCCAGAACACGTACCGCTTGCCCGCCAGGTACTGAACGTTCCAGGTCATCACCTTCAGCGCCTGGCCGGGAACCAGAGTCGGTGCCCCGGTGCTGCAGCTGACTGGCAGCACTTCGCGGGCTTCGGGGCGCCAGGTCAGGCTATACACCATCACACCGGTCAGGCCGATGACGATCAACAATCCCAGCAAGGTGTAGCGCAGCAGTCGGGTCATGGCTCGGCTTATAGCGTTACGGAAGTTGACCCCGAGCATACCCGAGTGACGGGCGGTCGCCCAAGGTCAGAGTGGCCCGTCGATTTTTTTCGGCTCTTCGCCGATCAGCATGAACAGACGGAACAGCACCACGCTGGTGAACAGTTGCAGGAAGCTGTGGGCACTGTCGATCAGCAGCGAGATCACCGGGTTTTGCGGCTCTGGATACGCCGCCAGCGTCGCGCCCTTGAGCAGCCACAATGGCCCCATCACGCACAGGATGCACACCAGGATGCGCAGGAAATGACCACGGGTCAGGCGCAGGCTTTCCTTCATCGCTTGCAGTGGTGCCAGGCCGCGCAGCACCAGCAGGTACTCGCCGAACGCCAGGGTCACCATCAACCAGATGCCCGGCAGGAAATACAGCGACAGGCCCAGCAGAATCAGCAGCGTGTTGAGTGCCGTCAGCAGGGCGAAACGCGGCCACAGATAAGCAGATCTCGACAGCAGTTCGCGGTTGCTTGGCGATTCGCCACGGCTGCGGGCATCGAGGAACAGAATGAGCGCGGCGGTGTACAGCGGGTAAACCAGCAGGCCGACGATCACGCTGATGCCGGGGAAACTGTCCGGCTCGGTGGAGCGGTCGACGACTTGTTGCAACAGCGCCTCGATAATCACCAGCGGCAGGCACAGCTGCACAATCTGGCCCAGATTGCGCTTGAAGAAATACAGGGAGTCTCGCAGTACATCTAACGGATTCATCAGTCGGTATCGCAGGTTGAAAGCAGTGGCCCACTTTAACCGATCAAGCCCTTGGGGACGCAAACGTAAACGTTCGGTAAAGGGCATTGAAACATCTTGTTTCAGCCTCCATTAAGGTCGAGTGCCTTATCTTCAGTGGAGAAGGGCAACGATTTCCCCGGCAATCTACGAGGTCGCCATGAACAGCGAAGAACAAACCCTGATCGATGGACTGTTTTCCCGGCTGCAACAGGCCGAAACGGACTCAGCCCCGCGCGACGCCCAGGCCGAGGCGCGGATCAAGGAACACCTGACGCGCCAACCGGCGGCAGGTTATTTCATGACCCAGGCGATTCTGGTGCAAGAGGCGGCCATCAAAAGCCTCGACGAGCAGAACAAACAGCTGAGTGCGCAAGTCCAGACATTGCAGGCCGAGCTGCAACAGGCCAAGGCGCAGACGGCTGCACCGGCGCCGAGCAGCGGTGGATTTCTGTCGAGCATCTTTGGTGGCGGACACCGTGATCCTCAGCCTGTGCCCGCGCAACATCCGCCGGTGTCGAGTGGGGGCGGCTGGCGCGAGCCGGCGCGTCCTTCCTTCAACTCGCAACCGCCACAGCAAGGCTTTCCACAACAGGGCTATGCACCGCAGCAACAAGCGCCCGCAGCGGCCGGCGGCAGTTTTCTCGGTGGCGCGCTGAAAACCGCGGCCGGTGTCGCCGGTGGTGTAATGCTGGCGCAAGGCATCAGCAGCCTGTTCCAGCATAACCAGCAACCGCAGGAAATCGTCGAAGTGATCAAGGAAGAACCGGCCCAGGTCAACGACCAGGGCAACAACGGCTGGGGCGACGACCAGCGCATGGCCGGCAACGATTCCTACGACAACGACCAGGGCGGTTTCAGCGACGCTGACTACAGCGATGACAGTTCATCTTTGTTCGGCGGCGACGACGACTCCTTCGTCTGATAAATCTGTGGCGAGGGAGCAAGCTCCCTCGCCACATAGCCGATTATTCGCGGAACCTTCCTTTTGGCTGGCATACTGGGCAACTTTTCGGGCCTGGTGCCTGATCCTGTCTGCGCCCAAGGGGATGTGCGGTGAAAAAGATCGCTGTGTTCGCCGATGTCCAGAACCTCTACTACACCGTGCGTCAGGCCTATGGTTGTCACTTCAACTACGCCGCGCTGTGGGCTGATGTCAGCAAACAGGGCGAGATTGTCGAAGCCTATGCCTACGCCATCGACCGTGGCGACAGCAAACAGCAGCAGTTCCAGCAGATCCTGCGCAACCTCGGTTTCACCGTGAAGCTCAAGCCTTACATCCAGCGCAGCGACGGCTCGGCCAAAGGTGACTGGGACGTGGGCATCACCCTTGACATCATGGACGCCGCCGACCACGTCGACGAAATCGTGCTGGCCTCCGGTGACGGCGATTTCGATATGTTGCTCGAACGCATCATCAGCAAGCACGGGGTGCAAGCGGTGGCTTATGGCGTGCCGGGCTTGACCGCCAACTCGCTGATCCGCGCTGCCAGCCGCTACGTGCCGATCGAAGGCGCCCTGCTGCTCAAGAATTGATTTTTTACGGAGTTGAAACAGGTTTGGAACGCATTGCAGTCATCGACTTTGAAACCACCGGGATCTCCCCGAGCAGCAGTTGCCGGGCCACGGAAATTGCCGTGGTGATCCTTGAACAGGGGCGCATCGTCGAGCGTTACCAAAGCCTGATGAATGCCGGCGTGCGTGTCCCGGCCTTCATCGAACAGCTCACCGGCATCAGCAACGCCATGCTGCGCACTGCGCCATCGGCGGAGCAGGTGATGAACGAGGTCAATGAATTCGTCGGCATCACACCGTTGCTGGCGCACAACGCCGCGTTCGACCAGAAGTTCTGGGACTTCGAACTGGGGCGAATCAAACGTACGCGGTTGCAGAACTTCGCCTGTTCGCTGCTGCTGGCCCGCCGACTGATGCCCGCCGCGCCGAACCACAAACTCGGCACCCTCACCACGTTCGCCAACCTGCCGCACACCGGCAAGGCTCACCGGGCGATGGCTGATGCGGAAATGGCCGCCAACCTGACTGCGCATCTGGCTGAAGAGTTGCGGCACAAGCACGGGCTGCGGGAGTTGTCCCATGATTTGCTGTGCAAGTTGCAGAAAGTCCCGGCGGCGAAGGTCAACGAGCATCTCAAACGCCATCGCGGGTTCTAAATTCAACGTCACTGATCGTTCCCACGCTCCGCGTGGGGATGCAGCCCGGGACGCTCCGCGTCCCAAAGCGGACGCAGAGCGTCCATTGAGGCATTCCCACGCAGAGCGTGGGAACGATCTGATCAGGGTTTTCCTTCCAACTGCCCCAACGGCACGCGCTTTTCGATGGCGCTCGACAGCACAATCGAGGTCTTGCTGAACCCGAACGTGGCGATCCGGTTGATCAGCTCTTCCAGCTCCGGCATCGAGCCCACCGCCGCTTGCATGATCACGCACGGGTCACCGGTTACGCGGTGGCACTCGGTCAATTGCGGGATTTTGATCAGGTCGTCGTAGGCCTTTTGATTGCCGTGCTGGTTCAGGCGCAGTTCGATCACGCACTGGATCGGCAAGCCAAGCTTGGCCATGTCGACTTTCGCCTGATAACCAGTGATCACGCCGCTGGCCTCGAGTTTGGCCACGCGCTCGGCCACGGCCGGGGGGGACAGGTTGACCTTGCGCGCCAGGTCCGCGTAGGACGCACGGCCGTTTTCCAGCAGGGCGCTGAGCAGCATGCGGTCGTACTTATCCATCGGGGCGACTCCTGGAAAAAAAAGGCCGACTTTCGAAAACACGGTTTATAGCGCTCAACTCCGTGTTTTGAAAAGTGTACCGGCGCTTTAAACAAGTTTTGTAACTTATTTTTCGTCGTCGGCCTTTCTAGAATAGCCGTTCACTTGTCTTGCCTGTGAGTCGTCCCATGCCTGGCCTACGTCGTTTCCCTTTACCGCTGATCGCAGCCTTTTTCGCGTTGTACGTGATTTGGGGGTCGACCTATCTTGTGATTCGCATTGGCGTGGAGTACTGGCCGCCGTTGCTGCTCGCCGGGATTCGCTTCGTTATTGCCGGGACCTTGATGTACGCCTATTTACGCTGGCGCGGCGCACCGGCACCGACCTGGGCGCAATGGAAAGCTGCCGGGATCATCGGGATTTTGCTGCTGGCCTGTGGCAACGGTGCGGTCACTGTGGCGGAACACACCGGCGTTGCTTCCGGCGTCGCAGCGCTGGCGGTGGCGACGGTGCCGCTGTTTACCTTGCTCTGCGGATATTTCTGGGGCGCACGTAATACCCGTCTCGAATGGGCCGGGATTGTGCTCGGGATAATTGGCATCGCCATGCTCAACCTGGGGTCCAACCTGCAGTCGAGCCCATTGGGTGCGGCGCTGCTGATTTTTGCAGCGGCCACCTGGGCCTTCGGTTCGGTGTGGAGCAAGCACTTGCCGCTGCCTCAAGGCGCAATGGCCAGCGCCGTGGAAATGCTGGTGGGCGGTGTCGTGTTGCTGATCGCCAGCGCCGTCAGCGGGGAACACCTGGAAAAGCTGCCGCCGATTGAAGGTTGGGCTGCGTTGGCCTACTTGACCGTGTTCGGTTCGATCATCGCCTTCAACGCCTACATGTACCTGTTGAAGCATGTGCGTCCGGCAGCGGCCACCAGTTATGCCTACGTCAACCCGGCAGTGGCAGTGTTGCTGGGGATTGTCTTCGTCGGCGAGACCATCGGTATCGAGGAAGCGCTGGCAATGGCGGTGATCATCAGCGCCGTGGTGCTGATTGGCCTGCCGCAGTGGCGCCGTACGCCAGAGCGGCCGGTGGTGGTGACGGCAGTACCGACAGAATCCCGTGTGAATTAGGGTAAACTGCGCGGCATTGCATCATGCTTTGCACACTTGCTTTGAACAACCCGCGCTGAATTTTCCTACGGTATTCCCATGACTTTCGCCACCCTTGGCCTGATCGAACCCTTGCTGCGCTCCCTTGAGACGCTCGGCTACCAGACTCCGACGCCGGTTCAGGCGCAAGCCATTCCGGCGGTGCTGGCCGGTCGCGACCTGATGGCCGCTGCCCAGACCGGCACCGGCAAGACCGCCGGTTTCGCGCTGCCGCTGTTGCAACTGCTGGCGATGGAAGGGCCGAAAGTCACTGCCAATTCGGTCCGCGCGCTGATCCTGGTGCCGACCCGCGAGCTGGCCGAGCAGGTGCACGAAGCCGTGCGCCAGTACGCCGAAAACCTGCCGTTGCGCACCTACGCGGTATACGGCGGCGTCAGCATCAACCCACAAATGATGAAGCTGCGCAGCGGCGTCGACCTGCTGGTGGCGACCCCGGGCCGCTTGCTCGACCTGTTTCGCCAGAACGCGCTGAAGTTCAACCAGCTGCAAACCCTGGTACTGGACGAAGCCGACCGCATGCTCGATCTAGGCTTTTCCGAAGAGCTGGCGAACATTTACCGCGCGCTGCCGAAGAAACGTCAGACGCTGTTGTTCTCCGCGACCTTCTCCGATGACATTCGCCTGCTGGCCGGGCAGATGCTCAACGACCCGCTGAGCATCGAAGTCAGCCCGCGCAACGTCGCAGCCAACACTGTTAAGCAGTGGATCGTGACGGTGGACAAAAAGCGCAAGCCGGAACTGTTCGTGCACCTGATGCGCAAGGGCAAGTGGAAGCAAGTGCTGGTGTTCGCCAAGACCCGCAACGGCGTGGACGCGCTGGTGGAAAAACTTCAGGGTCTGGGCATCAACGCCGACGGCATCCACGGTGACAAACCCCAGGCGACTCGTCAGCGTGCACTGGATCGTTTCAAGGCGAGTGAAGTGCAGATCCTGGTCGCGACAGACGTCGCAGCCCGTGGCCTGGACATCGAAGACTTGCCGTTGGTGGTCAACTTCGACTTGCCGATTGTCGCTGAGGACTACATCCACCGCATCGGCCGTACCGGCCGCGCGGGCTCGACCGGCGAGGCGATTTCCCTGGTGTGTGCCGATGAGGTGAATCTGCTGTCGGCCATCGAGATGTTGACCCGTCAGACCTTGAAGCGTCAGAACGAACCGGACTTCGAACCCGAGCACCGCGTGCCGGACACCGATGCCAGTGGCCAGGTGATCAAAAAGCCGAAGAAACCGAAGAAGCCAAAGGCTTCGGGTGGTGGCGGCAAGCGCAATCTTGGCAAGTGGGTGGACAGCGGGGAAGTTGCTCCAGCGGAACCTTCGATCAAGCCTGTGCGAAAAGTCCCGGTGTTCAATACCGGGCCGCGCAAGCGTAAGCCTTGACCCTGTAATGATCGTTCCCACGCTCTGCGTGGGAATGCCTCTACGGACGCTCCGCGTTCGGCTTGAAAAGGGACGCAGAGCGTCCCAGGCTGCATTCCCACGCAGAGCGTGGGAACGATCAAGGAACGATCAAGGAACGATCAAGGAACGATCAAGGAACGATCAAGGAACGATCAAGGAACGATCAAGGAACGATCAAGGAACGATCAAGAAGATGCTTAACCCTTGCGCCGCAACCACTCCACCATCCCGATCCCCGCCGCCCGTCCACTGGCGAAACACGCGGTGAGCAGATAGCCGCCCGTCGGCGCTTCCCAGTCCAGCATCTCTCCGGCGCAAAACACCCCAGGCATTTGCTTGAGCATCAAGCGCTCATCCATCGCTTGGAACAACACACCACCGGCACTGCTGATGGCTTCGTCCAATGGCCGCGTTTTCACCAGTGTCAGCGGCAATGCCTTGATGGCGTTGGCCAGCAGGGCTGGATTGGCGAAGGTTTCGGCGGTGGTCAATTCTCGCAATAGCGCCGCTTTCACCCCGTCGATGCCCAACTGACTGTGCAGATGCTTGGCCATCGACCGCGAGCCACGGGGTTTGCTCAGGGCTGCCTGAACTTTATCCACAGGCCGGCCGGGCAACAGATCGATGTGGATGGTTGCCGAACCGTGCAGGTTGATCGCCTCGCGAATCGGCGCCGACAGGGCGTAGATCAAGCTGCCCTCGATGCCGGTGGCGGTAATCACACATTCGCCGAGCCGTGGCACGTCGTCGTTGAGGCCGATAGCGATGTTTTTCAGCGGGGTGCCGGCGAATTTGCTGACCATCAACGCGCTCCAGGCCTGCACCTCGAAGCCGCAATTGCTCGGTTGTAAGGGCGCCAGTCCGACACCGTGCTGCTCCAGCGCCAGCATCCACGCGCCATCCGAACCGAGGCGCGACCAACTGCCGCCGCCGAGGGCGAGCAGGGTCGCATCGGGTGTCAGGCTTTTATCGCCATCGGGGCTGGAAACGTTCAGGCTGCCGTCGGCATTCCAGCCGAGCCAGCGGTGACGGGTGTGGATAACTACACCACTGTCGCGCAGGCGTTTGAGCCAGGCGCGCAACAGCGGCGCGGCTTTCATGTCGGTGGGAAATACCCGGCCGGAGCTGCCGACGAAGGTGTCGATGCCCAGTTCATGAATCCACTGGCATAGCTGATCGGCGCCAAAGCCACGCAGCAACGGCGCCATGTGCGGTGCGCGTTCGGCATAGCGCGAGAGGAACGCCGGGTAGGCTTCGGAGTGAGTGATGTTCATGCCACCGACACCGGCCAGCAGAAATTTCCTGCCTACCGAGGGCATGCCGTCGTACAGGTCGACCTTGACCCCGGCCTGGCTCAACACTTCGGCCGCCATCAGCCCGGCAGGGCCGCCGCCGATGATGGCGACTTGGTAAGAGGAAGAGGTCGAGGATCGAGTCATGGAGAGCGCTGCGGTCTGACGGAATGAAGGCGGGCATTCTAGCAGCCCCGCCCCCTGTAGGAGCGAGCCTGCTCGCGATGGCGATCTGTCAGTTGACGAAGATGTTGAAAGTGCCGGCCTTATCGCGAGCAGGCTCGCTCCTACAGGGATTGTGGCGTTCCTCAAAAAGAGGTGGTCAAAAAGTGATCAGTGGTCTGTAGCCCATGCCCAGCATGGCCTGTAGTCCCTTTCACTCAGGTTATCCACAGGCGGTTCCACAGGCATTGTGGGTAAAGCATCCACAGGTCAGTGACAACCTGATGACTGCCAGACGCGTTGCGCACTGTGATGGAGTATGCCGTGACGTCGGGCCAGGGCGTGCCGGTCCTTGCTGTAGCCGCCGCCGATCACGCCGACCACCGGAATATCCCGGCCCAGGCAATGGCGCATCACGCTTTCATCGCGGGCGGCGACGCCTTCATCCGTCAGTTTCAGATAACCGAGGGCGTCATCCTTGTGCACATCGACCCCGGCGTCGTACAGCACCAGGTCGGGTTGATACAGCGGCAACAGGTAGTTGAGTGCATCGTCCACCACCTTCAGGTAATCGGCATCGCCCATGCCATTGGGCAGCGGAATGTCCCAATCGCTTTCAGCCTTGCGTGCAGGAAAATTCTTCTCGCAGTGCAGGGAAACGGTGATCGCCTCTGGAGTGTTGTGCAGAATCCGAGCAGTCCCATCGCCCTGATGCACGTCGCAATCGAAAATCAGCACCCGATTCACACGCCCGCTCTCCAGCAGGTAGTGGCTGATCACCGCCAGGTCGTTGAAGATGCAGAAACCCGCCGGGTAATCGTAATGCGCGTGGTGAGTGCCGCCGGCGAGGTGGCAGGCCAGCCCATGTTCCAGCGCTTGCTCGGCCGCCAGCAGCGAACCGCCGACCGCCCGCACCGTGCGCCGCGCCAGCGCTTCGCTCCAGGGAAGGCCAAGGCGCCGTTGATCTTCACGGGACAACTCGCCACTCATGTAGCGTTCGATATACGAAGGGTCATGGGCGAGGGCGAGAATCTCTGGCGGGCACAGTTGTGGGCGCAGCAGATCGGCGTCGCGGGTCAGGCCGCTGTCCACCAGGTGATCGCGCAACAGGCGAAACTTGTCCATCGGGAAGCGGTGATCCGCCGGAAACTCGGGGCTGTAGTCTTCGTGGTAGATCAACGGCAACGGCATGATGATTTCAATCGGGAATGAGAGACGGATCCTACCAGCGTTGTAGACTGGCGGCATGGAAATGGGGGGAGGGCACGATGGAGCCGATACTTGAACTGGCAAGCGCGCGATTGCTGATGCGCCAATGGCGTGATGACGATTTGCCGGAATTTGCCGCGATGTGCGTCGATCCTCAGGTCATGCGTTATTTTCCCGCACCCTTGAGCCGACTGGAAAGTGCTGAATTGATCGGGCGAGTCCGTGGCCATTTCGCCGAGCACGGTTTTGGCCTGTGGGCACTGGAGCGCAAGGATACCGGGCAATTCATCGGTTTCACCGGGCTGGGCGTGGTCGGTTTCGAGGCACCTTTTACCCCGGCCATCGAAATCGGTTGGCGCCTGGCTCGCGGGCACTGGGGCCTTGGCTACGCCAGCGAAGCGGCGTGGACCGCTCTGCGCTGCGGGTTTGACCGCTTGCTGCTGAGCGAAGTCGTGTCCTTTACCGCTGACAGTAATCTGCCGTCGCAAAAAGTCATGCAGGCGATTGGCATGCATCACGATCCGGCCGATGACTTCGATCACCCCAAGCTTGCCGTCGATCATCCCCTGCGTCATCACGTGTTGTACCGCATCAGCCGTGAACAATGGCTGCAAACCTTGCATGGATAACCTGACACGGACGTTTACAATGGACCCCATGTTGGCCCGGGCCAGAAACTGAATCGACCGCTGCAGCCAAGACTGCGCGGTATTGCGTTGTGTGAGGAGAGTCTGAATGAGCCAAGTGTTGGAAGATCTGGTCGACCTGCTGACGCTGGAACCGATCGAGGAAAACCTGTTCCGTGGCCGCAGCCAGGACCTCGGGTTTCGTCAGTTGTTCGGTGGCCAGGTGCTCGGGCAGTCGCTGTCGGCGGCCAGTCAGACTGTGGAAGAGGCGCGTCATGTGCATTCGATGCACGGTTATTTCCTGCGTCCGGGCGACGCGGGTTTGCCAGTGGTTTACCAGGTTGACCGGGTGCGTGACGGCGGCAGTTTCAGCACGCGGCGTGTGACGGCCATCCAGAAGGGCCACCCGATCTTCACGTGCAGCGCTTCGTTCCAGTACGACGAAGAAGGCTTTCAGCACCAGAGTGAAATGCCACAAGTGGTCGGCCCGGAGAATCTGCCGTCGGAGCTGGAGTTGACCCAGCAACGCGCGCACCTGATCCCCGAGAAAATGCGCGAAAAGCTGCTGTGCCCGAAGCCGATCGAATTCCGCCCGGTGACCGAGAAAGATCCCTACAACCCATTGCCATCGGACCCGATCAAATACGTCTGGTTTCGCGCCGACGGTGCCTTGATCGATTCCCCGGCACTGCATAAATACTTGCTGGCCTACGCTTCGGATTTCGGCCTGCTCGTGACGTCGATGCAGCCTCACGGCAAATCGGTCTGGCACAAGGACATGCAGGTCGCCAGCCTCGACCATGCGTTGTGGTTCCACGCCAACCTGCGCGCCGATGACTGGTTGCTTTACGCGATGGACAGTCCGTGGGCCGGCAATTCCCGCGGGTTTTCCCGTGGCAGCGTATTCAACCGCGCCGGACAACTGGTGGCCTCGGTCACGCAGGAAGGTTTGATCCGCCATCGCAAGGATTGGGCATGAGCCTGACCGACGTACGTCATTGGGTGTTCGACATGGACGGCACCCTGACGGTGGCCGTGCATGATTTCGCGGCGATTCGCGTGGCATTGGCGATCCCCGCGCAAGACGACATCCTGACCCACCTGGCCGCGCTGCCCGCCGAGGAAGCAGCGGCCAAACACGCCTGGTTGCTGGAACATGAACGGGATCTGGCGCTGGGTTCGAAACCGGCGCCGGGCGCGGTAGAACTGGTGCGTGAGTTGGCCGGACGTGGTTATCGCCTGGGGATTCTGACGCGCAATGCCCGTGAGTTGGCGCACGTTACGCTTGAGGCGATCGGCCTGGCCGACTGCTTTGCAGTCGAGGATGTGCTCGGTCGCGATGAGGCCCCACCAAAGCCGCATCCCGGTGGTTTGCTCAAGCTGGCCGAGGCCTGGAGTGTGTCGACCAGCCAGATGGTGATGGTCGGTGACTACCGTTTTGATCTGGACTGCGGACGGGCAGCGGGGGCGCGTACGGTATTGGTGAATCTGCCGGATAATCCGTGGCCGGAATTGACCGACTGGCATGCGGTGGATTGTGTCGAGTTGCGGCAGATGCTTTCGGCTTGAACGCCTCATCGTGAGCAGGCTCGCCCTACAGTTGATCGCATTTCATTGTAGGAGTAAGCCTGCTCGCGATGGCGTCAAATCAGACAACAAGACTCATCGCCCGAATAACGCCTTCTGCCCCTCAGGCGACGTAAACATCCCGTCCCCGTTATGCCCGACCCCGGGGACTTCAATCAGCTGCTGATCCAGCCCTCGCGGCTTCAGCCGCTTCAGATAATTAAAGTAAAAACGCCCTCGGGCCAGTCGATTCGGGCCCTGGGCCTTGGCTTCGCAGCTTTTATCCAGCGCCGGGTGGTTCGGGTCGATGTCCTGCTGCCCCAGCAAATAAACAACTTCACGCTTGAGGTATTTTTCCTGCAATTGCGCGGCGGTTTGTCCGTCGGCGTAGGCTGGTAGATCTGACAGGCCATACTTCCAGCGATTGAAGTCCGGGCACTTGGCATGGTTGAACGCTACCGGCCGGCGTTCATCGAAATAGGCATAGGAAGATGGGTTGGCGACCACGTAACGCAGCTTTACCCCGGCGCCTTCCAGTGCCGACTGATCGCGGCCCAGCAAAGCATAGTGCTGCACCACCTGTGCGCCGCCGGAGTGACCGGCGATCACGATTTCCTTCACATCCGCGAACTGCCGACGATCACTCAGCCGGGCGATGATTTCGTCCAGCGCCTCAAAGGAACTCATTCGAAACGGTGCCGTGGATTCACCGCCGGCCATCCATTCATTGCCTTGCCAGCGCAGGACGGTGTCAGCCACTGGGTGCTTTGCGACATCGGTTTCATCAAGGAACTGCGGGGCGATCACCAGGGTGGTTTCGCTTTGTCCGGCCAGTTCGGCAGCGCGCAGGCCGCTCTGCAAGTAGGTTTGCGCATTGCGCAACCGGCCATGGACGATGATCAATACGCGCTCTATTTTTGCCGGTGCCCGGCTGATGCCCACCGCCATTTCACCTGACTTCAACAGCAGGCGCCCGGGACTGAGCTCTTTGACCCCTTGCTCTTGAGCCTGGGACGTTGCACATGTGAACAGTAATACCAACAACCACTTCTTCATTTACAGATTTTTCGCCGCAAAGGTATCGCACTGGCCCACCTGGCCCTGAGCGAATCCGGTTTTGAACCAGCGCACCCGTTGCGCTGACGTACCATGGGTAAATGAGTCCGGCACGACACGGCCCTGACCCTGTTGCTGCAAACGATCGTCGCCAATGGCATTGGCAGCGTTCAATGCTTCTTCGATATCGCCCGGTTCCAGCCAGTTCAACCGTTGCTGCGCATGGTTGGCCCAGACACCGGCCAGGCAGTCAGCCTGGAGTTCCTGGCGTACCAGCAAACCGCCGTCGCCTTCCATTTGCCGACCCTGCTGGCGGGCTGTCTGAATTTTCGCGGAAACGCCGAGCAAGGTCTGCACGTGGTGTCCGACTTCGTGAGCGATCACGTAGGCTTGGGCGAAATCGCCAGCTGCGGAAAAGCGCTGTGACATCTCCTGGAAGAACGCCATGTCCAGATAGACCTTCTGGTCTGCAGGGCAATAGAACGGACCGGTCGCCGATGTCGCCATCCCGCAGGCCGAGTTCACCCGGTTGCTGAACAGTACCAGGGTCGGGTCCTTATATTGCCGCCCACCCTGCTGGAAAATCTGCTGCCAGGTGTCTTCGGTGTCGCCAAGGATCGAGCGCACGAATTCGGCGCCTTCATCCGTGGTCGGTGGGGCTTTGCGGGGCTGGGTGGTGGCGGGCGCCGATGTGTCGCCCATCTGGCCGGCCAGTTGTCCGAGAATCTGCATCGGGTCCTGGCCGGTGATCCAGCCGATTCCGACAATCAATACGATCGCGGTCAGGCTTAAGCCCTTGCCGCCACCAAAGCGCATCCCGCCACCGCCGGCACCCTCACTACGGGCATCGACCACGTTGTCGCTGCGTCGGCCTTTTTTCCATAGCATGTGGGAATCCTCTGATAATCCGTGCGATGAGTGTTGCTGCCAAGTGAGAGCGGCGCCAGTCCGGTCGTCCGGCTTTTCCTGCGCACGTCGGTGTTTCCGGCACTCCGTAACGGCTGCCGAGAACTGTTCAGGCTTGTATTGAACGCGGATAACCCATCGAATTCCGTTCTGCGATGGGTTTTTATCCAGAGGGTGATCGCCGGTCCCGCAAGTTATTCGTCGAACGCGTCCCACACGGGCGCAAAGTCCGGGCTGACCTGTCGCTGGCGTTTGGACAGGCTGGCGATCAAGGCACGGTCCTGATCATCCAGATTGATCATGAATGCCGCCAGGTTCGCCAGCTGATTGGCCTCGCTGCTGGCCTTGGGAATGGCCGCGACGTTCGATTGATCCAGCAACCATTTGAGCGCGACCTGGGTTGGCAGTGCTCCGTGTTTGGCGGCGATCTGCTGGATGGCAGGGATATCCGACACCTTGTTCCGTGCCAGCGGTGTGTAGGCCGTCAACGCCATGTCGTGTTGGCGAGCGTAGTCGAGCAGTGCGTTTTGTCCGAGCAACACGTGGTATTCGACCTGAATGGCTGACAGCGGCGCGCCCAGTTCTTCGATGACTTTGCGCAACAGCGGTAGAGGAAAATTCGCCACGCCGATGTTGCGTGCCAGCCCCTGTTCCTTGAGCGCCACCAGGGTTTCAATGGTGCGTGGCAAATCCCAATCGGTACTGGGCCAGTGGATCATGAACAAGTCGACGTAATCGGAACGCAGGGCCTTGAGGCTGCGGTCCATGGAATGACGCATCGCATCGGGTTGCAGTTGGTCCCACCAGACCTTGGTGGTGATGTGGATCTGGTGGCGAGGTGTCGGACTGTTCGCCACTGCCTGCCCGACAGCGTCCTCGTTGTTGTAGCCGGCTGCCGTGTCGATATGCCGGTATCCGAGCGCCAGGGCCTGCTCCACGGCGCGGGTGCACTCATCTGCAAGCATTGGCCAGGTGCCGAGGCCCAGTTTCGGCATGTTCAGACCTTGTCTGTTAACGATGTGCTGCATGATCGATCTCCTTTTCAAAAGCAGTGACGCCTGCGATGTGGCGTGCGGCGATGTAACCGAAGGTCAGCGCCGGGCCGATGTTGATGCCGCCGGCGGGGTAATGGCCACCCATGATGCTCGCCATGTCGCCGCCCGCCGCGTAGAGCCCTTCAATGGCCTGACCGGCGTGGTCCAGAACCTGCGCATGCGGGTTGACCTTGAGTCCTGCGAAAGTGCCAAAGCTTCCGGGCTGGACCTTCACGGCATAAAACGGCCCCTGTTCGATAGGCGCGACACAGGGGTTGGGGTGTTGCGACGCATCACCTTGTTTGCGGTTGTAAGGCGTCGAGCCACGGCCGAACTGCGGGTCTTCGCCATTGCGTGCGTGACGGTTGTAGTCCGACACCGTGGCGCACAAGCCGCTCGGATCAATGCCGCAGGCCGACGCCAATTCCTCCAGGGTGTTACCGGTTTTCAGATAGCCACTGCGGATGAAGGATGTCAGCGGCACAGGAAATGGCCGTGAAATCCCCAAGCCATAACGCCGCTGAAAACGATGATTGCAAATCAGCCAGGAGGCGACTTCTTCGCCTTGCGGCGCGGCGGCGACCATGGCCTTCACATAGTCGTAGTAACCGTTGGCTTCATTGACGAAGCGCTGGCCGTTGCTCAGTACGCCGATGATTCCGGGCTTGCCGCGCTCGATGATGTGCGGGAAATGACCAAGGCTGCCGTCGCCGTGCGGCACTTGCGACACCGGTGCCCAGGCCACGGGAGAGGCCATGTCGGCATTGATTTGTGCACCGACACTTTCGCCCAGTCGCAGGCCGTCACCGGACACACCGAGCGGTGGCAAGGCCAAATGTTCATGGCCGGTCGGCGTGCGCGGAAACAGCGCTTTGCGCCGTTCGATGTCATTGGCGAAGCCGCCGGCCGCCAGCACCACGCCCTTGCGCGCCCGGATGCGCACCAAGCCTTTGCCTGTGCTGACGATCGCCCCGTGCACCTGATTGTTCTCACACAACAATTGGGTGACCGGCGCCGATTCCCAGAGCAGTACACCGAGGTCTTCGGCAGACTTTGCCAGACGCGCCACCAAGGCCACGCCGTTGACCAGTTGCATGGCACGACCATGCACGGCGAGATCGAACAAATGCCGGGTGAAGCGTCGGGTGACGTGCCACGCCGCTGACAGCGAGCGGGTCAGGTTGAGGAACGCCGTGAGGTCCGCGCCGGCCATGATCGGCATGCCCATGAAAGACGTTTCGCGCATTGTTTTACGTAAACGCTTGAGCAGTTTGCCGACATTTCTGGCATCAAACGGCGCTGCGATAACCGAGCGCCCCCCGGTCCCGGCACCAGGTGTGTCGCCGTGGATGTCGGCAATGGCATTGCCGTCGGCAAACTGCAACGAGGTGTGCTGTTCAAAGAACGCGACCATTCGCGGAGCGGCTTGAAGGAACGCGTCAATCATTGCCGGATCGTACTGGTCGCCCAATTCATGTTGCAGATAGGTGCGCGGTTGCTCAATGTCTTCGACGATGCCGGCACGCCGCGCCAATGGATTGCATGGCACCCAGGCCCAGCCTCCTGACCAGGCCGTGGCGCCGCCGAATACCGGGTCCTTCTCTACCACGATCACCTTCAGCCCGTGCCAGGCCGCAGTGACGGCTGCGGACAGGCCCGCCGCACCTGAGCCGACGATCAGCACATCGCAGTCGATGTCGGGAAAAATGTGCGAATCGGCAGGCATGGTGAGCACTCCGGTGTTGTTATTTTGGAATTTGATTCCAGAAAATATAAGAGTCTTCCTAAGGCGAGCAAGTGAAGGCTGCGTAAAGGGGGCGGTTATCGGACATACAGTTCCAGATTTCCCGTTCCGCGGGTTGTCTTCTAGAATCGAGCAAATTTTGCGTGGAAACTCCCATGGCCGGCAGTCAGATCGAACGTGTTTTCAGTGTGCTCGAAAGCCTCACCAGCGACCCTCGCGGTCTGCCAATGCAGACCTTGGCGGAGCAATTGGACATTCCCAAAAGCGCGACTCACCGCTTGCTCGCCGAGCTGATTCGGCTGGGTTACGTGCGGCAGAATCCGGAAAACTTGCGTTATCACTTGTCGACCAAACTGGTGGCTATGGGATTCCGATACCTGTCGAGCAGCGGCGCCGACATTGTGCAGCCGGTGCTGGACCGGTTGGCACAGGAAACCGGTGAACTGGTGCGACTGGGGGTGATCGAGGGCGAGCGCCAGACCTGGATCGCCAAGTCCCAGGGGGCTCGCTCGGGCTTGCGTTATGACCCTGACATGGGCCGTGATGCGCCCTTGTTTTATACCGCCTCGGGGCATGCGTGGCTGGCGTGCATGAGCGATGCCGAGGCCTTGTCGCTGGTGGAGCGCCAGGCGGCGGATCGGCCGCTGGAACCGGGGCCGAATGCGCCGCGTTCCAACATCGAATTGCTTGAGCGTTTGCGTCTGGCGCGGGAGCAGGGCTACGCCTGTGTCGAGGAAAGTTCGGCCGTAGGCACCTCAGCGATTGCCGCGGTGGTTCGCCATCCGGGGGACGGGCGGGTGATCGGCGTGCTCAGCATCGCCGGGCCCAGTGCACGGATGCCGGGCGCACGGTTGCATGAATTGGCGCCGTTGTTGTTGGCGTTTACCGAAGAGTTGTCGGCGGCGAGTCTGGCGTCGGAACTGTTCAGCTAAAACCGCCAATCGAGAAGCTGTGCGCTGTTCGAACACTTTCTGTACCGATCTGTGTAAGATTGTGGAACTCGGTTCTAAATTAATGGAATTCATTTTTCCAACAAGAACCACAAGAGGACCGCATCTTGAATTCGCCCCTTCGAATCGCGTTGATCGGCGCCGGCAACATGGGCCAGCAGCACTACCAGCATTTGAACTCCCTGAGTGAAGCGATCCTGTGCGCCGTCGCTGATCCCGGGCCGCAAGCGGCCGCTCTCGCGGCGCAATGGGGAGTCGGTTATTTCGCCGATCACCGTCAGATGCTGGAGCAGGCGAAGCCAGACGCGGTCATCATCGCCAACCCCAACACGTTGCATGTCAGTACTGCGCTCGACTGTCTGGCGGCGAACGTGCCGGTGCTGCTGGAAAAACCGGTGGGTGTGCACCTCGATGAAGCCCGGACGTTGGTGGCCGCTTCGAAAGCGAGCGGCGTTCCGGTGCTGGTGGGCCATCACCGGCGTCACAATCCGTTGATCGTCCGTGCCCATGAACTTATCCACAGCGGCGCGCTGGGCCGATTGACCACGGTCACGGCGCTCTGGCAATTGCGCAAGCCCGACAGTTACTTCGAAACACCTTGGCGCCGCGAGGCGGGTGCAGGAATGCTGTTGACCAATCTGATCCACGACCTCGATCTGCTGCGGCATTTGTGTGGCGAGGTGCGCCAGGTGCAGGCCATTACCAGCAACGCAATACGCGGGTTTGCCAACGAGGATTGCGCGGCGGTGCTGCTGCAATTCGACAACGGCGCGTTGGGTAGCCTGACCGGTTCCGATGCGGTGGCCGCGCCCTGGAGTTGGGAGTTGGGTTCGGGGGAGAACCCGGTGTATCCACGTCAGGCCGACCAGCCGTGTTATTTATTGGCCGGGACCGGCGGCGCGTTGAGCATTGCGCAACTCAAGCGTTGGCATTACAACGAAGTCGATGGCGGTTGGCACCAACCGTTGCTCGAAGCTCAGGAAGATGTCGTTGCCGATGAAGCCCTGCGTCTACAGTTGCAGCACTTCGTGCGGGTTGTGCGCCGAGAGGTCGAGCCGCTGGTGAGCGCCGCGGATGCCGCCCGCACGCTGGCATTGATCGAAGCCATTCGCGAGGCCGCCGAAACCGGTCGTGCCTGCGCACCGTCGCTGATCGAGGGCTGACCATGAGCGAACGAATCTTTTCCCTGGCCAGTCTGACGGTGCTGGAGCTTTCACCGCCGCAGATGGTCGAAGTCGCGGCGCGGGCCGGTTACAGCCACGTCGGTTTGCGCCTGGTGCCGGCGACGCCGGAGGAACATCATTTTGCCTTGGTGGCCGATGGCGATTTACGCCGCCAGACCTTGACCCGTCTGCGCGATACCGGCGTTCGTGTGCTGGATGTTGAAATCCTGCGTTTGAAACCGGACACCGTCGTCGCCGACTTCGAGAAAGTTCTGGCGGTCGGTGCCGAATTCGGCGCCAGTGAGTTGCTGGTCGCCGGTAACGATTCTGACGAGCAACGGCTGACAGAAAACTTCGCGCGGCTGTGTGATCTTGCAAAGCCCTACGGCCTGCATCCGCATCTGGAATTCATGCCCTGGACCGATGCGCGCAATCTGCAACAAGCCGTGCGTATCGTCGAGAATGCCGGGCGTGAAAACGGTGCGGTGCTGGTGGATGCATTTCACTTCGATCGTTCGGCATCGCAACTGGAAGATCTGGCCAGCGTTGCGCCTTCACGGTTACGGTATGCACAGTTGTGCGATGTTGCCGGGCCGCGACCGACCGACATGGCCGAGATTTTGCGTCAGGCGCGTAACGAGCGACGTTTTCCGGGGGATGGCGATTGTGATCTGCCGGGATTGTTGCGCTGTTTGCCGGCTAACATTCCACTGAGCCTGGAGATTCCCACTGTGCAGTTGCTGGAGCAGGGCGTGAGTGGGCTGGATCGGGCGCAGATGGCTTTGGATAAAACCCGGGAATTGCTGGCGCGGATTTGACTTGCTTTTGTGATGAGGGAGCTTGCTCCCGTTCGAGCGCGGAGCGGTCGCCGATGCTGTTTTGGGACTGCTGCGCAGTCCAGCGGGAGCCAGCTCCCTCGCCACATACCCATTTCACTAAGAGGCCTTCATGACCGTCAGCACCCCGCTCTCCGGCGTCAATCAGCCCTTCAAGGGGATCCTGCTGATCGTTGTCGCAACCTTCCTGTTTTCCAGTCACGACGCATTCTCGAAGTACCTCTCCGGTTTCTATCCGATTGTGATGGTGGTATGGGCGCGCTACGTGGTTCACACGTTGCTGATGGCCGGGATTTTCCTGCCGCAATCGGGGCTGCGGGTTCTGCGTACCAAGCGACCGCTGCTGCAATTGATTCGCGCACTGTGCCTGTTGGGCACCAGCCTGTTTTTCACCACCGGGTTGATGTACATCCCGCTGGCCGAGGCGACGTCGGTCAACTTCCTGGCACCGGTGCTGGTCACCGCATTGTCGGTGCCGTTGTTGGGCGAGCGGGTCACTCGCGGGCAATGGCTGGCGGTGATCTTCGGCTTCATCGGTGTATTGATCATCGTTCATCCCGGCGGTGATTTGTTTACCCCGGCAGTGTTGTTGCCATTCTGTTCGGCATTGTTTTTCTGCTTCTACCAATTGCTGACGCGCAAGCTCAGCGAGATCGACAGCCCGACCACCAGCAACTTCTTCGCCGGCCTGTGCAACACTTTGGTGATGAGCGCGCTGGTGCCGTTCTTCTGGCAGACGCCGAGCCTGGCGCACGGCGCGATGATGCTGGCGCTGGGTGCCTGCGGGATGACAGCGCACCTGTTCCTGACCCAGGCTTTCCGGCTTGCTGCGCCGGCATTGCTGGCACCGTTCAGTTACTGCCAGATCATCTTCGCCGGTCTGCTGGGCTGGTGGCTGTTTTCCCACACGCCGACCCTGACCACCGTGATCGGCATCGCCATTATTTGCTGCAGTGGCCTGGCAGCGGCCTGGCAGCAAAGTCGTCGCTGATAGCCCCTGAACAGCAGGCAAAAAAAAGCGCAGGCCCGATAGCGGGCCTGCGCCGAGGGAACATCAGTCTTCTACTGTCGGAATCTTGCGCGGTGCCATGAAGTACATCCAGGTCAGTGCAATGAAGTACATCGCCGGGATCAGGGTGAACAGCACGGTGTAGTTGTTGTTGGTGACCGTCAGGATGTGGCCGACCAACTGGGTCATGAACATCCCGCCAATGGCCGCACACATGCCGCCGAAACCGAACACCGTACTCATCATGTGCTTGGGCGTGTAGTCCATCACCAGACTCCAGATGTTGGCGGTCCAGGCCTGGTGCGCGCCGATGGCCAGAGAGATGGCGAACACTGCGACCCACAGGTTGCTGGAACCCGCCGCCATGACCACGCCGATGATGCAGCAGGCGAACAGGAACATCGACATCAGTCGCGCCTTGATCGGGTTGACACCGCGGCCGATCAGGAACGAAGAGAGGATGCCTCCGCCCACGCTGCCGAAGTCGGCAGTGAGGTAGATGATGATCAGCGGGATGCCCATCTGGGTCACGTTGATGCCCAGGTTGTATTGCTGATTGAGGAACGGTGGCAGCCAGTACAGGTAGAACCAGAACACCGGCGCGGTGATCGAGTAGGCGAGGGCAAAGGCCCAGGTGCCGCGCATGCGCAGGATTCGCGAGAACGGTACGCGGGTCTGTTCCGGTTCGACTTCATTCTGGATGTAGTCCAGTTCGGACTGTTTGACGCTCGGGTGATCTTCCGGGTTGAAGTACTTCAGGCCCCAGAACAGCAACCAGATACCGCCCAGTGCGGCCATGCACAGGAACGCGGCTTGCCAGCCCCAGACGTGCAGGATCAGCGGCAGCAGCATCGGCGTGAACATCGCACCGACGTTGGTACCGGCGTTGAAAATACCGGTGGCCACCGCACGTTCACCGGCCGGGAACCACAGGCGCGTGGTTTTCACGCAGGCCGGGTAGTTGGCGGCTTCAGTGAGGCCGAGAATGAAACGGCAGACCATGAAGCCGACAGCCGAAGTGGCCAGGCCGTGGGCACCGGTCGCCAGGCTCCAGAGCAGCACGGCGCAGAAGAACACGCGCTTGACGCCGACCCGGTCGATCAATCGGCCTTGCAGCACGAAGCCGATGGCGTAGCCGACCTGGAACCAGAAGTTGATGTTGGCGTAGTCCATCGCCGTCCAGCTCATTTCCTTGGCAAGGATCGGCTGCATGACGCCGAGGGCGGCGCGGTCGATGTAGTTCAGGGTGGTGGCGAAAAACACCAGCGCCAGCATGCCCCAGCGGGTTTTGCCGACCGCCATGGCACCACGGATTTTATCGCCGATGCCACCAGTGGCAGCGCTCATGGCCGGAGCCATGCGGGAGCTTTGAGTAGGAATCATGTGTACCACCCGTTTTTGAATTTGTTATGAGTGTTCTGGGTCGTCGAACAGTTTTTTGAACACGGCGACCGGTGGTTGGTTACCCGGCCTCAATGTGGGATTGATGTTGCGCAGTGAACAAAAAATCGTCAATTCGCCAACGGCCATTGTGTTCGATAATCGCACGCAAAACTAACCGGGTAGTACACTTTGAATTGATCAATGCACCGGCCCGCTCAATAATTCGCTCACTCTATTAAAAGCGGCGCAAATTCCCTGTAGCCGAAGCCTCCACCAGGAGTCGAAAACATGCAGCGTTCCATTGCCACCGTGTCCTTGAGCGGTACCCTGCCGGAAAAACTCGAAGCCATTGCCGCTGCCGGTTTTGACGGTGTCGAGATTTTCGAGAACGACCTTCTCTACTACGACGGCAGCCCTCGGGAAATTAAACAGATGTGCGCCGATCTCGGGATCGCCATCACCCTGTTCCAACCGTTCCGGGATTTCGAAGGCTGCCGCCGTGACCGCTTGTCGCGCAATCTGGAAAGGGCCGAGCGCAAGTTCGACCTGATGCAGGAACTGGGCACCGACCTGGTGCTGGTGTGCAGCAACGCCTCGGTTGACTCTGTGGGTGACGAACAGATTCTGGTCGATGACTTGCGCTTGCTGGCCGAGCGCGCCGGCGCACGAGGCCTGCGCATCGGTTACGAAGCGCTGGCCTGGGGCCGGCATGTGAACACCTGGCAGCAGGTGTGGAACATTGTCCGCCAAGCGGATCATCCAAGCCTCGGGGTGTTGCTCGACAGCTTCCATACGCTGTCGCTCAAGGGCGACCCGAGCGCCATCGCCGAGATTCCCGGCGACAAGATTTTCTTCGTGCAAATGGCCGACGCGCCGATCCTGGCCATGGATGTGCTGGAGTGGAGCCGACATTTCCGGTGCTTCCCGGGCCAGGGTGAGTTCGATCTGCCGGGCTTCCTCGCGCCGATCATCAAGAGTGGCTACACCGGCCCGCTGTCGCTGGAGATCTTCAACGACGGTTTCCGTGCCGCGCCGCCGCGGGCCAATGCTGCCGACGGTTTGCGCTCGTTGCTTTACCTTGAAGAGAAAACCCGCCAGCGCCTGGAACAGCAAGCCAAGCCATCGAGCAACCTCGACATTCTGTTCGAAACACCGAAGGCCAGCGAATACAACGGCATCGAGTTTCTCGAATTTGCCGTGGACGAAAGCCTCGGCGCCAAGCTATCCCATTGGCTGGAGCGTTTGGGTTTCGTCAAGGCAGGCCAGCATCGCTCCAAGAGCGTCAGCCTGCTGCGCCAGGGCGACATCAACCTGATCCTCAACTCCGAGCCGTACTCGTTCGGCCACAGTTTCTTCGAGGCGCACGGGCCGTCACTGTGCGCCACCGCCGTGCGGGTCAAGGACAGCGCCAGTGCGCTGGCCCGGGCCGTGGCTTACAAAGGCCAGCCCTATCGCGGGCTGGTCGGGCCGAACGAACTGGAGCTGGCCGCCGTGCGGGCGCCGGACGGCAGCCTGATTTACCTGGTCGACCAGCAGGCCGACGTCTACGGCACTGACTTCAATCTGTTCCCGGATGCGCAGACCGCTGGCGGCCTCAAGCGCATCGACCACATGGCCATGGCGCTGCCGGCCGACAGCCTCGACAGTTGGGTGTTGTTCTACAAGAGCCTGCTGGACTTCGAAGCCGATGACGAAGTGGTGCTGCCCGATCCCTACGGCCTGGTGAAAAGCCGTGCACTGCGCAGCCGCGACAGTTCGATTCGCCTGCCGCTGAACATTTCCGAAAACCGCAACACGGCCATCTCACATGCGCTGTCGAGTTATCGCGGCTCCGGCGTGCATCACATTGCGTTTGATTGCGACGATATCTTCGCCCAGGTCAGCCGCGCCAAAGAGGCAGGCGTGCCGCTGCTGGATATCCCGCTCAACTACTACGATGACCTGGCAGCCCGTTTCGATTTCGACGACGAGTTTCTCAGCGAGTTGGCCTATTACAACGTGCTGTACGACCGCGATGCCCAGGGTGGCGAGCTGTTTCACGTCTACACCGAGCCGTTCGAAGGACGCTTCTTCTTCGAAATCATCCAGCGCAAGAACGGTTATGCCGGTTACGGCGCGGCCAACGTAGCAGTGCGTTTGGCCGCCATGGCCAAATCCCGAAGCGGCGCCGTACGCCAGGCAAAGTTGTAGGAAAATAGTAAACACGCCGACAAACCGCTGCCGCACGGCTTCCTTCGCTGTGCGGCGCGGCTCATAATCGCCAGCCTGTGCAGTGATGGCCGTGAGCCCGCAATGACAATAACCTCAGAACTCTCCGCAGCGCCCGAGCAACCCCTGGCCGAGCCGCGCAAGAGTCGCAAGAACAACCCGGAAAAAACCCGCGAGAACATCCTTCAGGAAGCGATTGTCGAGTTCGTTCAACAAGGCCTGTCCGGGGCTCGCGTCGATGCTATCGCCGAGCGCATCCACACCTCCAAGCGCATGATCTATTACTACTTCGGCAGTAAGGAACAGCTCTACGTCGAAGTGCTGGAAAAGCTCTACGGCGATATCCGCAACACCGAAAACCGCCTGCACCTGACTGAGCTGGCGCCGGTAGAGGCGATTCGACGCCTGGTGGAATTCACCTTCGATCACCATGATCGCAACGTCGATTTCGTGCGCATTGTCAGTATCGAGAACATTCACAACGCCGAGTATGTGAAGCGCTCCGATGCCATCAAGGCGATGAACAACACCATCCTCGATTCACTGGGCGAGATTCTGCGTCGCGGCGCCGAGCAAGGGCTGTTCCGCACGGGGCTTGATCCGTTGGATGTGCATTTGCTGATCAGTTCGTTCTGCTTCTATCGCGTGTCGAACCGTCATACCTTTGGCGAAATCTTTCAGATCGACCTGCCGGATGAACGCATCAAGCAGCGCCATCGCGAGATGATTTGCGAGTCGGTCCTGCGGTATCTGCAGGCCTGATGCGGGCGAGGGGGCTAACCCCCTCGCCAGATCCGATCAACCATTCATGCTCTGAAAATGCGCCAGCATTCGCTGCGCATCCGGCACCACGCCGCTGAACAACTCAAATGCCTTCACCGCCTGGAACACTGCCATGTTGCCGCCATCGAGTGTCCGGCAACCCAGCGCGCGGGCGTTGCGCAGCAGTTCGGTTTCCAGCGGGAAATACACAATTTCCGCCACCCACAATTCAGCACGCAGCAACTCCACCGGCACCGGCATCCCCGGCAGCTTTTTCATGCCCATCGGCGTGGTATTCACCAGGCCGTTGGCCTCGCCCAAAGCCAGCGCCAGGTCATGACCGGCCACTGCGCGACCGCTGCCAAAATGTTGATTGAGATTGTCAGCCAGGCTCTGGGCGCGGCTGATTTCCACATCGAAAATACTCAGCTGTTGTACGCCTTCACTCAATAGCGCGTGGGCCACCGCCGCACCCGCACCACCGGCGCCCATCTGCACCACGCGCTCGACGGCTACACCTTGCAAGCCTCGGCGAAATCCCTCGGCAAAACCCAGGCAATCGGTGTTGTGGCCGATGCGTTTGCCATCCTTGAACACCACAGTGTTTACCGCGCCGATGCCGCGGGCTTCCGGCGACAATTCGTCGAGCAGCGGGATGATCGCCTGCTTGCACGGGAACGTGATATTCAGCCCGGTGAAATTCATGCGTTCGGCAGCCAGCAACAGGTCGGGCAGGGCATTGCTGTCGAGTTGCAACTGATCGAGGTCGATCAGGCGATAGAGATAACGCAAGCCTTGGGCGTCGCCTTCATGCTCGTGCAATGTCGGGGTGCGCGAAGCCTGGATGCCGGCGCCGATCAGTCCGGCCAATACCGCTTTGTTCTGGCTCACGATGCTCACCCTTTCAAACGTTGACTGAAGTGTTCAAGCGCCAGGCGATAGCCATGGCTGCCAAAACCCGCCATCACCGCCGTGGCAATGGCTGACACAAAGGAGTGGTGGCGGAAGGCTTCACGGGCGTGGACGTTGGACAGGTGGACTTCAATCACCGGCAACTCGCTGGCGACCAACGCGTCGCGAATCGCTACCGACGTGTGAGTCCAGGCAGCCGGGTTGATCACGATCCCGGCGCAGCGGCCGCGGGCGGCGTGAATCCAGTCGAGCAATTCGCCTTCATGGTTGGTCTGGCGAAACTCCACCTTCAGGCCGAATTCTTCGCCGGCCCGACCGCACAAAGCAGAAATATCAGCCAGGGTTTCGTGGCCGTAGGTGGCCGGTTCGCGAGTGCCGAGCAGGTTCAGATTCGGGCCGTTGAGCACCAGAATGATGGGGGCCATCAAAATATCTCCACTTATTATTTTTGGCTTTGGCCGTAGGTTTCGACCTGTGGAGATAAATTGTACTAGATGGTTAATTCGGTCAATTGAAGCGACAGCTCCCTGGCTTAATGTGTGCGGTGATCGGACGCTTTCGCGATCAGCGGGGCAAATGCTCTACCAGAAAGTCGATAAATGCCCGTAACCGCAGTGGCACATGTCGGCTTTGCGGATACAGCAACGTAAACGGTCGCGAGCGTCCTCCGTATGGCTTGAGCACTTCTACCAAGGAGCCTTCGGCCAATTCTTTTTCGACGATGAAGCGATAGGTCTGGAACAGACCGGCGCCATGTTTTGCCAGGGTCACGCCGCCCAGTACATCATCGGAGCAAACGAAATTGCCCTCCGCCAGAATCTCGCGTTGATCACCGTTGTCATTGAACAGCCAGGCAATGCGCCGACCACTGCTGGGCAGTTCGTATTGGATGCATTCGTGCTGCTGCAAATCGTCGAGGGTTTGGGGCGTGCCGGCGTGCTTGAGGTACTCGGGGCTGGCAATCATCACCAGCTCGGCGTCCTCTAACGGCCGGGCGATCAAACCGGAATCCGGAATCGCCCGCACTCGAATGGCCAGGTCGTAGCCCTCGCCAACGAAGTCGATATTGCGATTGCTGATGTGCGACTCGACCTTCACCGCCGGAAAACGCGCACGAAAGGCCGGCATCAGCGGCAGGATCCGATGGTGGGCGTAAGTGGTCGGGATGCTGATACGCAGCGTGCCGGACGGCACTTGCTGTTGGCCCATGACTTCGCGCTGGGCTTCTACCAACTGGGCCAGTGCCTGTCGGCATTCCTCGTAGTAGCGTCGGCCGCTGTCGGTCAGTTTGACGCTGCGGGTGGTGCGCGCAAACAGTCGCACGGCCAGACGCTCTTCCATGCGCGACACCGAGCGGCTCACCGCAGCCGGCGTGACGCCCGCCACCAGCGCCGCAGCCGTGAAGCTGCCGGCCTCGGCGGCCAGACAAAACAGCTCGATGCTGCCCAACTGTAGATCGTCGAATTGTCGCTGCATGATTGGTTACACCGGGGATCAGATAAAGTATTTTGCAAACTGTTTAGCAGGCTCGATTGTACAAATAAAGTGATAAGCCTTCGTTAATCAACGATCAGGAGCAGCGCCATGCCTTTCGTCAGCGTGCGTATCACCCGTGAGGGCGTTACCTCGGAGCAAAAAGCCCAGGTTATCGCGGAAATCACCGAAACCCTGCAGCGGGTTCTCGGCAAGCCTCCAGAATGGACTCACATCGTCATCGAGGAAGTCGACACCGATAATTGGGGACATGCCGGACTCACGGTGACCGAACAACGTAAGCAGCCAGGCTGATTGATCTCGCTTACAAAACAAGCCGTCATCAAGGCGGCTTTTGTGGGTGCATGGAAAGGAATGCTTACGATTCTCCAGCTCTACCCATCAAGTCTGAAGTGGATCTGCGCACTAGTCTCTGAGATGCATTGCCAATTCGATGCTCAGCGCCAGCGGTCGGATTTTCAGGGAAAGTCGAGTCTTCGGATTCATTAACCTAACGGATGGGTTAGCATGAGATTGTTCAGCTACAAAGGGTTGTCAATGGTGATCATGTTGCGCGATGAACATTGCCCACCGCATGCACATGTGGATGCAGGAACCTGGAGTGCGCGCTTCAAATTCAGCTTCTGGCACAACAGTGTCGAGCTGTGGGACGTGAATCCTCATTCACGCAGGCCACCGGTGTCGGTACTGGAAGGCTTGCGTCATGCGCTCGAACAACCCGCTCATATGCGCCGCGCTCGGTGTATCTGGTGGGAAAAGTTGCACACGGTGTGCCTCGATCATCAGATCTGGGACTGGCAAACCAGCGAAGTCGTGTTGGTAAAAAGGATCGCGAGTACGACAGGGATGATTGGCTCGGCTTGCTACGAGCCTGAGACGAATAAGACCCTGCTGGCGCTGATTGGCGTTCCAGAGGGCGTGGAGATTCAGCTATGAAAACGATACGGGCAGGAACGCTGGCTGATCGGTCCGTAACCGATGCGGTGCTGGATGAAGCCATCCAGCGTGGGCAAGTGCGCCACAAAAACGGTTTGCGGGCGACTTCGGTGACTTATGTAGAACCTTGTCTGGCGGTCAGTTTCATAGATGGAAGTGGCGTGCTGTTACCCGTACAGCACTATCCGGAATTCGATGAGTTTGACGTCGAGGATTTCGCGGATCTGAAAGTCGGCTTTTCCGGGACTGCTCTCTGCCATGAAGGCAAGGATCTACACGTTTCCATCGCCGGAATGATTAGCGCAAGCAAGCCGTTGATGGACATGGCCGCCTCGGTCATTGCCTCGCGGAATGGCCGCCAGAGCAGCGCCGCCAAAGCCGAGGCTGCGCGGGCGAATGGCCGTAAGGGCGGGCGTCCGCGCAAGGCAGATGTCACCGATTGAGCACGCACAAAAAAGCCGTCGTACTGACGGCTGTTTTGTATCACTGCAGCACTCACCGCCGGGTCAACAACACTCCGGATTCCATGTGATGGGTCCACGGGAACTGGTCGAACATCGCGCATTGGGTGATGCGATGCGTATCGTGCAGTTGGGCGATGTTGGCCGCCAGGGTTTGCGGGTTGCAGGAGATGTAGAGGATGTTGTCGAAGCGCCGGGTCAGCTCGCAGGTGTCCGGGTCCATGCCGGCGCGGGGCGGGTCGACGAACACGCTGCCGAATTCGTAGCTCTTGAGGTCGATGCCGTGCAGGCGGCGGAACGGCCGCACTTCGTTGAGGGCTTCGGTCAGCTCTTCGGCGGACAGTCGCACCAGAGTGACGTTATCCACAGCGTTTTCGCTGAGATTGCTCAAAGCAGCGTTCACTGAAGTCTTGCTGATTTCGGTGGCCAGCACTTTGCGTACGCGGGTCGCGAGCGGCAGGGTGAAATTGCCATTGCCGCAATACAGCTCGAGCAAATCGTCCGGGCGATCGCCCAGCGCATCGTATGCCCAGTTGAGCATCTTCTGGTTCACCGTGCCGTTGGGCTGAGTGAACGCGCCTTCAGGCTGGCGATAGCTGAACGTGCGGCTGCCGACTTCCAGCTTCTCGACCACGTAATCGTGGCCGATGACTTCACGCTTGCCCTTGGAGCGACCGATGATGCTGACGTTCAGGTCGGCCGCGAGCTTCGAAGCCGCTGCATGCCAGTGTTCGTCCAGTGGACGGTGATAGCACAGGGTGATCATCGCATCGCCGGCCAGGGTGGTCAGGAACTCCACCTGGAACAGCTTGTGGCTCAGTGCCGCACTGGCCTGCCACGCAGCCTTGAGCTGCGGCATCAACTGGTTGATGCGCAGGCTGGCAATCGGGAATTCTTCGATCAGGATCGGCGTGCGTTTGTCTTCCTGGGAAAACATCGCGTAGTGACGCTCACCGGCTTCACGCCACAGGCGGAATTCGGCACGCAGACGGAAGTTCTGCAGCGGCGAGTCGAAAACGCTCGGCTGTGGCGCATCGAACGGGGCCAGCAGGTCACGCAAGCGCGTGACCTTGTCTTCGAGCTGAACGGCGTAGGCCTGGGAATCAAAAGTCATGCGTTGAACCAACCCAGCTTGATCACGAACAGAATCGACAGGATCACCAGCGCCGGGTTCAGCTCACGGCCGCGACCGGACATCAGCTTGATGGCGGTCCAGGCAATGAAACCGAAGGCGATGCCATTGGCGATGGAATAAGTGAACGGCATGGCCAGCGCGGTGATCACCACTGGCGCGGCGACGGTAATGTCGTCCCAGTCTATTTCGGCCAGGCCGGAAGTCATCAGCACGGCGACGAACAGCAGGGCCGGTGCGGTGGCGAATGCCGGAACGCTGGCAGCCAGCGGCGAGAAGAACAGCGCCAGCAGGAACAGGATGGCCACGACGATGGCGGTCAGGCCAGTGCGGCCACCGGCACTCACGCCCGCGGCGGATTCGATGTAGCTGGTGGTGGTCGAGGTGCCCAGCAGCGAGCCGGCCATCGCGGCCGTACTGTCGGCGATCAGCGCACGGCCCATTTTCGGCATGTGGCCGTCCTTGCCCATCAGGCCGGCGCGCTTGGCGACGCCGATCAGAGTACCGGAGTTATCGAACAGGTCGACGAACAGGAAGGCGAAAATCACGCTGACCAGACCGATGTCCAGCGCGCCCTTGATGTCCAGTTGCAGGAAGGTCGGAGCAAGCGACGGAGGCATCGACATCACGCCGCCGAACGGGGTGAAGCCCATGACGATGGAAACGATGGTCACCACCAGAATGCCGATCAGCACTGCGCCACGCACGGCAAGCGCCTCAAGGGCGACGATCAGGGCGAAGCCGATGGTGGCGAGGATCGGAGCCGGTTGCTTGAGGTCACCGAGGCCGACCATGGTCGCCGGATTGCTGACCACGATGCCGGCGTTGTGCAGGGCGATCAACGCCAGGAACAGGCCGATACCGGCGGCGATCGCCGAGCGCAGCGGCAGCGGGATGCTGTTGATGATCCATTCCCGGATGCGGAAGATCGACAGCAGGAAGAAGCACACCGCCGAGATGAACACCGCGCCCAGCGCCACTTGCCAGGTGTGGCCCATGTGCAGGACCACGGTGTAGGTGAAGAAGGCGTTCAGACCCATGCCCGGTGCAAGGGCGATCGGGTAGTTGGCGATCAGGCCCATGGTCGTCGAGCCGATGGCGGCAGCCAGGCAAGTCGCGACGAACACCGCGCCCTTGTCCATGCCGGTCTCGCCGAGAATGCTCGGGTTGACGAACAGAATGTAGGCCATGGCCAGGAAGGTCGTAACGCCCGCCAGGATCTCGGTGCGTACGTTGGTGTTATGTGCCTTGAGTTGAAACAGCCTTTCCAGCATGCCTGCTCCCCGTGGCGCGCCCGGCGCCGTGAATGTATCGACTTCAACAGCAAAGCACAGACCGCTGCAAGCGCCTGGGATTTTTCTGTGGGTCGGAAAAAGCCGCGCATCATACCAGTAGCACAGCGTTATGGCTGCTTATGGCGGTGATCGTCGTCGATGTTTTGCGTTTCACCCAAACCAGCCATACTGCTCGCTGGTTTATTGAGGTGGCTATTGGATGAAAAAGTGTCTGTCGATCTTGTCCGCTATCGGGATGGCGTTGCTGTTGGCGGCACAAAGCGCCTCGGCGGCCTCGGCACCGCCGTTGACCGAAGTGAAGGTGCTCAAGGTCGAGTCGCCTCAATGTGGTTTTGAAACCATTGAGCAGGGACAGATCCAGACCCGCTGCAATCACAGTGGCCCGAACATCAGGATTTACGTGCTGGAAGTGGGCTACGGTCGCAGCCAGCCCCATGCTGCTCTGGATGGCTTCGAGGTGAATGGCACCCGCACGCCAGTCTGCGCCTATGAAAACGGCAACCTGACGGATTGTTCGCAACGCACGAAAATCGTTGGCAATTTGTACATCTTCAGCCTGGCGGGCAAGCAGGAAGGTACCTTTACGTACAGCAACACGTCGATCAACGCGCCGGGCAACACGATGTCGACACAGCTTTACATCAAGTAACGGCAAGCCTCGAACAAGGGTAGGGAAAGCTGACTACGCTTTAAGAACCCTCCTGTGGATTGTTCCCATGACCTTTCGAGCCTTGATTACCCTCGCCGAGGGCACCGATGACCTGCAGACCGTCACCTTGATCGATGTACTGCGCCGCGCCAAGGTGGAAGTGGTGGTCGCCAGCATCGAAGGCCGGCGCATGCTGACCTGCGCGCGCGGTACACGCCTGACCGCTGATGCCATGCTGGTGGATTTGCTCGCCCAGCCTTTCGATCTGATCGTGCTGCCAGGCGGTGCCGTGGGCACGCAACACCTGGCTGGCCATCAGCCACTGCAACAGTTGATCAAAGACCAGGCTACGGCCGGTCGGCTATTTGCAGGTATCGCCGAAGCGCCCGCGGTTGCCCTGCAAACTTTCGGAGTGCTGCGTCAGCGGCGCATGACGTGCCTGCCCTCCGTCAGCCATCAACTGTCAGGTTGCAATTTCGTCGATCAACCGGTGGTGGTCGACGGCAATTGCATCACCGCCCAAGGTTCGGGCGCAGCGTTGGCGTTTGCTCTGACACTGGTGGAACAGCTTTGCGGCAAAGCCACGCGAACGGCTGTGGCGGGGGAGTTGCTGGTTTAGACAGCATCAGCGTGAATGCCGATGGGTTTGATGAGCGGTTGCTCACGATGCTCAGCCTGCCAGAGATCGTAGTCGGTCTGAACCCCTAGCCATGTCCGCGCCTTACCAATCCCCGCCCGCTCCAGGCGTACAGCGAGGTCCGGACTGATCGGCGCATGCCCATGCAATACTCGCGACAAATGTGGGCGTGCGAACCCGAGGTGCCGGGCTAACTGCGCGACGCTGATTCCCAACTCGGGCAATACATCCATCAAAAGTGTTTCACCAGGGTGCGGCGGGTTGTGCATGGGCATGTCCTGCCTCCTGTCAGTGGTAATCCAGATAATCGACCAGTTCGATATCTGTGCCGATAAATCGAAAAACGACTCGCCAGTTCCCTGAGACACTCAGGGACCAGTACTCGGCCAATCCTTCCTTCAGCGGATGCAATCGCCATCCCGGTAGGTTGAGGTCGTCAGGGACCATGGCGCGATCCATGAACTGCAGGATGCGAGCCAGACGCTTTGCATGATCGGCTCGAATTCCGCGAGTCGAACCCGTTTCATAGAAGACACGAAGGCCTTTGTGCTGGAAGGATTTGATCATGGAAAAAAGTGTAAGGCGATACATTACACTTTATGCGGTATCTATGTATTGCACATGGTCGGCAAAACTGTGATGGATGACTGCTTCAGACTTTCACCTCTTCCTTTGGCACATGCATGCGGTCACGATTGGCCAGGGTCGGGAATAGTTTGATCCAGGTCCCGGTGACCAGCAGCGTGCCTATTCCCCCCATGACCACCGCCGGAACCGTACCGAACCAATGGGCGGTCAGGCCCGACTCGAATTCGCCCAACTGGTTTGAGGCCCCGATGAACAGCCCGTTCACCGCACTGACCCGGCCGCGCATTTCGTCCGGGGTTTCCAGTTGAACGAACGAGGCGCGGATCACCATGCTGATCATGTCGGCCGCGCCCAATACCACCAGCACGGCGAGGGAAAACCAGAACGAGGTCGACAGGCCGAAGGCAATGGTTGCCACGCCAAATACGCCCACGGCTGTAAACATCACCCGCCCGACGTTGCGCTCCACGGCAAACCGCGCCAGGAACAGCGACATCAGCAGCGCACCCACCGCCGGAGCTGAGCGCAGCAGGCCCAGGCCCCACGGGCCGGTCAGCAGAATGTCCTTGGCGAACACCGGCAACAGCGCTGTCGCACCGCCCAGCAGCACAGCGAACAGGTCCAGGGAAATGGCCCCGAGGATATCCGGGCGACTGCGAATGAAGCGGATCCCCGCCAGCAACGAATCCAGCGTCGCCTTACCCTTGTTCAGCGGTGTTTGCCGAGCGGGCAAATTGAGCATCAATGCGCAAGCGATGATGTACAGGACCACCGTCGGGCCATACACCCACACGCTGCCAAAGGCATAGAGCAGACCGCCGAGGGCCGGGGCGACGATGGTTGCCGATTGCTGGGCCGATTGCGCGGCGGCTACCGCCCGGGGAAACAAGGCGCTGGGCACAATGCTCGGGAGCAGGGCCTGGGTGGTCGGCATCTCAAAGGAGCGGGCGGCTCCCAGCAGGAAGGCGAGGATGAAGATCATCTCCCGGGTGACATGATCCGTCGCGCTGCCAATGGCCAGCGACAGGGCGATCAGCGCCTGGAGCGATTGGCAGATGGCGGCGACTTTGCGTCGGTCGTAGCGGTCTGCGACATGCCCGGTGTGCAGCATGAACAGTACGCGAGGTGCGAATTCCACCAGCCCCACCAGTCCCAGATCGAGCACGTTGCCGGTCAACTGGTACAGGTTCCAGCCAATGGCCACGGTAAGCATTTGGAAACCGCTGGCGGTAAACACCCGGGCCAGCCAGAACGCGAGGAAAGGGCGATGGTGACGTAACAGCAAGGGCGCTTGGCTGGGCATCTGCGGGCAAATCTTGGAATAGGGGAAGGGCGAGGTTATCACCAACCTGTAACAGGAAGTTGCCACGCCTGAAAATTTCATTAGCCAGACATCGATTTTGCTGAGGCAGCCGATCTCGAACGCCATGAGGCAACTTGTCACGCGGCAAACGGCCACGCAGTTCATCGCCGAAATTGGGACTACTCTTTCAACGTTGCTTGATCCAGATCAACGCCCTGCGAAGGGAATTGATTGGCCAGAATCCCTGCGTTGCGATGCCTGTAAAAAAAAGAACGAATTTGAATTCGCCGCACTCCATACCCGTGGGACCCGTGGATGCAGGCTTCCAGCCAGCAGCCGTAATACCTGACAGAGGAAGACTTATGTTCGGTTTAGAGGCACTTGATCTCGCCCGAATTCAGTTCGCGTTCACCATTTCGTTTCACATCCTTTTTCCGGCCATCACCATTGGCCTGGCGAGTTACCTGGCTGTACTCGAAGGCTTGTGGCTCAAAACCAACAACGACACCTATCGGGACCTCTACCATTTCTGGTCGAAGATCTTTGCGGTCAACTTCGGCATGGGGGTGGTCTCCGGGCTGGTGATGGCTTATCAGTTCGGCACCAACTGGAGCCGTTTTTCGGATTTCGCCGGGTCGGTCACCGGACCGTTGCTGACGTACGAAGTGCTCACGGCGTTCTTCCTGGAAGCCGGGTTCCTCGGGGTCATGCTGTTCGGCTGGAACAAGGTCGGGCGCGGCTTGCACTTCTTCTCGACGGTCATGGTCGCCATCGGCACACTGATTTCGACGTTCTGGATTCTTGCGTCCAACAGCTGGATGCAAACACCGCAGGGCTTTGAAATCATCAACGGCCAGGTGATTCCAACCGACTGGCTGGCGGTGATCTTCAACCCTTCGTTCCCTTATCGCCTGATGCACATGGCGACGGCGGCCTTCGTTGCCACGGCGTTCTTCGTCGGCTCTTCGGCGGCCTGGCATTTGCTGCGCGGCAAGGACAACCCGGCGATCCGTACCATGCTTTCGATGGCGATGTGGATGGCGCTGATCGTGGCGCCGATCCAGGCGGTCATTGGCGATTTCCACGGCCTCAACACGCTGGAACATCAGCCCGCGAAAATTGCCGCGATCGAAGGCCACTGGGAAAACAAAGGCGACGAGGCAACGCCGCTGATTCTGTTCGGCTGGCCGGACATGAAAGAAGAGAGGACCAAGTTTGCGGTCGAGATCCCGTACCTGGGCAGCTTGATCCTGACCCACTCGCTGGATAAACAAGTGCCGGCGCTCAAGGATTTCCCGCCCGAAGACCGGCCGAATTCGACCATCGTGTTCTGGTCGTTCCGGATCATGGTAGGCCTGGGCATGCTGATGATCTTCACCGGTTTGTGGAGCCTGTGGCTGCGCAAGCGCGACAAACTCTATACCTCGCGACCGTTCCTGTACCTGGCGTTGTGGATGGGGCCGTCCGGGCTGATCGCAATCCTCGCCGGTTGGTTCACTACTGAAATCGGTCGCCAGCCGTGGGTGGTCTACGGGCTGATGCGCACGGCGGACGCGTCCTCCAATCACAGCTTCATGCAGATGAGCATCACCCTGATCCTGTTCGTCGTGGTGTATTTCGCGCTGTTTGGCGCGGGCCTGGGCTACATGATGCGCCTGGTGCGCAAAGGGCCGAAGATCGATGAAGGCAAGGAAACCAACGACGGTGGTCCTGGCCAGAAACGCACCCCGGCGCGGCCGCTGTCCGCAGCCGACGATGAGCATTCCGATGCCGACCGCACCGTGACCAAGGAGATTTGAATCATGGGTATTGATCTTCCGCTGATCTGGTCCGTGATCATCATCTTCGGCATCATGATGTACGTGGTCATGGATGGCTTCGATCTGGGGATCGGCATTCTTTTCCCGTTCATTCCCGGCAAGACCGACCGTGACGTGATGATGAACACCGTCGCGCCCGTCTGGGACGGCAACGAAACCTGGCTGGTGCTGGGCGGTGCGGCGTTGTTCGGCGCCTTCCCGCTGGCCTATTCGGTGGTGCTCTCGGCGTTGTATCTGCCGCTGATCTTCATGCTCGTCGGGTTGATTTTCCGTGGTGTGGCGTTCGAGTTCCGCTTCAAGGCCAAGGACGACAAACGTCACTTGTGGGACAAGGCCTTCATCGGCGGTTCGATTGCCGCGACGTTCTTCCAGGGCGTGGCATTGGGGGCGTTCATCGATGGCTTGCCAGTGGTCAATCGGCAATTCGCCGGTGGCTCACTGGACTGGCTGACACCATTCACCCTGTTCTGCGGCGCAGCGTTGGTGGTGGCTTATGCGTTGCTCGGTTGTACCTGGCTGATCATGAAGACCGAAGGGAAATTGCAGGAACAGATGCATGACCTGGCGCGGCCCTTGGCGTTCGTGTTGTTGGCGGTAATCGGTATCGTCAGTATCTGGACGCCGCTGGCCCATGCCGAGATCGCAGCCCGCTGGTTCACCCTGCCGAACCTGTTCTGGTTCCTGCCGGTGCCGATCCTGGTGCTGGTGACCTTGTACGGCCTGATTCGCGCGGTGGCGCGCAATGCGCACTACACGCCGTTCCTGCTGACGCTGGTGCTGATCTTTCTCGGTTACAGCGGCTTGGGCATCAGTCTGTGGCCGAACATCGTACCGCCGTCGATCTCGATCTGGGACGCGGCTGCACCACCGCAGAGCCAGGGCTTCATGCTGGTGGGTACGCTGTTCATCATTCCGTTCATTCTGGGTTATACCTTCTGGAGCTACTACGTGTTCCGCGGCAAGGTCACCCATGAGGACGGTTATCACTAGGGCGCAGTGCGAAAAATTGTAAGAGCGAGCCTGCTCGCGATGGCGTCATCACAGACGCCATCCACCCTTACTGGAGAAATTGAATCATGTCCGGCAAACATTCCCTGCACGACATCGAAGAAGCCGAAAAAAAACCGCTGTGGCAGCGGCTCGGCTGGTTGGCCATGATCTGGGCCGGCAGCGTCGGTGCGCTGTTCATCGTCGCCAGCCTGATGCGGATGTTCATGAACGCCGCCGGTCTGAGCACTCACTGATATCCGCACCCGGAAGCTTTTTGGGGTTACTTGCGCGCCTTGAGGATCACGAACTTCGGCGTGGCCGCCACTTGCTCCACACCTCGGAACAGACGCGCAAGTTTGCTGTGATAACCCAGGTGACGATTGCCGACAATGTACAGCGCCCCCCCGACGACCAGCGCCTCCCGGGCTTGCTGGAACATTCGCCAGGCGAGGAAGTCGCCCACCACTTGTTGCTGGTGAAACGGCGGATTACACAGCACCACGTCCAGCGACTGAGGTTCCTGTCCGGCCAACCCGTCGCCGGCACGCACGATGACATCGCGCTCGCCCAATGCTGCCTGCCAGTTCTCGGCAGCCGATTGCACCGCCATGAACGACTCGTCCACCAAGGTGTAATGGGCGTCAGGGTTTTGCAGAGCACTGGCAATCGCCAGCACACCGTTTCCGCAACCGAGGTCGGCCACGCGCGCCGTACCGAGGTTCTTCGGCAAGTGCGGCAGAAATGCCCGCGTGCCGATGTCCAGCCCTTCGCGACAGAACACGTTCGCGTGGTTGAGCAATTCAATGGCCGGTTCGTCAAGCCGATAGCGCGTCGGGTAGGGCGATGTTGCAGGTGCCATTGCTTGAGCAGTGGCAATCAGTAGCCGGGCTTTTTTAACCGCCAACGAAGCTTGCACAGGGCCAATGTAGCGTTCGAGCAAGTCGCCGGCCGCACGCGGCAGGTGTTTGATCATGGCTGCGGCGATCACTTGGGCACCGGGCGCGAGTTGGCCCTGCAGGCGGATCAACTGCTCCTCCAGCAATGCCAGTGTCTTCGGTACCCGGATCAACACCCGGTCGAATGGCCCTGCAACGATTTCACTGGCCGGCACATGTGGCACTGCGTCAAATGCCTGACCATTGCGGGCCAGATTCTTTTCCAACCCTTGCAAAGCCAGGAACGAATCACCGCTGCTGACCACGTTGACCTTGCCCGCCAGACTGGCTGCCAACGCGCCGAAACTATCGTTCAACACCAGCACCCGTGTATCGATCGAGGGCTGCTGCTCAGCCAGATGGTTGAGCAGGTATTCGTCGGCTGCATCGAAGGCTTGCAGCGGTTCATTCTGCTGTTCGGGCTGACGAATCAGGTCAAGGCTGGCAAAAGGTGTTTCGAGCAAAGGCATGGGGCGGGGCTCTGGGTAATCAACGGGTATCCCGCGGCCCTTGGTCAACTTGGCGGCGGGCCGGCCGAGTGGCCTGCGTTGTGGAAAAATCACACGGCAAAACACTCGGGAGGGACCGCGAATGGTACGGTTTTTTGTATCCGATTACTCGCAGGTTTTCGCTTCAGCGAATCGCGTCGCCAGTCAGATAGCCTTCCTTGACAGCGGCAATCACGGCCGAAATTTTGTTATTGACCCCGAGTTTGCGGATGGCTTCCTGTACATGGAAGTTGATCGTCCGTGCACTGAGGTTGAGAATCCTCGCGCTTTCGTAGGCTGTCTTGCCATCGGCCGCCAATTTCAGCACGTCGACTTCCCGTGGCGTCAGATGCGGGGTTTGGGGCCTCTTGGCAGCTTTGGGCATCGCCTCCAGCATCAGTTTGTGTAAATGATTGCCAATGAATACCGAAAAACCGAGGTTTTCGTACAGCTCCCACGCACTGATCGGGCAATGACTTCTGGCAAGACTCAAGATAGAGCACAAGCCACTGTTCTCGTTATGAACGGCTTGTGACCAACCATGCTGCATTCCCTGTTGCTCCATGGTGTCCCATATCCATGGCACGTCATGGAAGAGTTCCTCGGTCCACAGGATGGGCAGCGTGGATTGATTGCAATGTGCTATTACCGGATCAATCAAACTGAACTTTGTGTGTTCATATTCACTGTTCCATTGCTTAGAGTAATTGTTCAATTGCACAGGTTGAAATTGATCATTCACCGGTAAGCAACTTGCTGAAAAAGCACAAAATTTGTACCCGATATTTTTTGCGAAACTCAACGCAACCCGATAGGCGCTATCCATATCCGTTGTGTTGGATAACTGAATGAGTTGTAGCTCCTTCCACCGTTCCATTATCGGCTCCATGTATGAACTCGCGTGTGGGCGCTTTGGATCCAAGCGATCGGCGCGAGTGGAAGTGTAGGATGATTCTTACATCGTGTTGAGATTTTTTTGCTTGGCTAAACCAGTTTTAAACATGTGTCTGGTTCTATAACGCCACTGACGTTTAAGTATGTTGATTTTAATATCATCAATTAACCGAGCAGTTAGTTGTGCTGGGCGAGCTGAATTAATTGAACAAGTTTTTTTCACCCTAAAGGCACCACAAACCATCGGTGTTTCTACCTGTCTATTTGCGCGACACTGGGAGCGTCTGTTGAATGGAGCGTCCCAATGACAGCCAGTGAAGAAAAATTTACCCGCCAGACCTTGCTCGACGTCCAGCCATTGACCCCGAACCTGTTCACGCTTCGGTCGACAAGGGACGCCGGGTTTCGTTTTCGTGCAGGCCAGTTCGCCCGACTGGGCGTGACCAAGGCCGATGGCAGCACAGTCTGGCGAGCCTATTCCATGGTGTCATCGCCCCATGACGAGTTTCTGGAGTTCTTTTCCATCGTCGTTCCGGGAGGCGAGTTCACCAGCGAACTCAGTCGATTGGGGGTTGGCGATACGTTGCTGGTCGACCGACAGGCCTTCGGTTACCTGACCCTCGACCGATTTGTCGATGGGCGTGATCTGTGGCTGTTATCCACGGGGACTGGAATTGCGCCGTTTCTGTCGATCCTGCAGGACTTTGAAGTCTGGGAGAAATTCGAACGCATCATCCTGGTCTATAGCGTGCGCGAATCCCGCGAGCTGGCGTATCAGGAGCTGATCGCGGGGCTGGCCCAACGCGAGTATCTGGAGGAGTTCGTACACAAACTGCAACTCATCAACACTGTCACGCGCGAGTTGCACCCAGGCGCGCTCAACGGCCGCATTACCACGCTGATCGAAAACGGCGAATTGGAACGCGCAGCCGGGGTGGCGCTGACGCCTGAGCACTCGCGGGTCATGCTCTGCGGTAACCCGCAAATGATCGATGACACACGCAAATTGCTCAAACAGCGCGATATGCATTTAAGCCTCAGCCGCCGCCCCGGGCAGGTAGCGGTGGAGAATTTCTGGTAAAAAAAAACGGTGCCTCGGGGGGCGCCGTTTTTGTTTGCGAATAATCAGGGCTGTCTGTTCTGCGCCTTGAGCAGGTCGCGAATCTCACCCAGCAGCTCTTCTTCCTTGGTCGGAACCGGCGGCAGGGTCGGGGCAACAGCTTCTTCGCGCTTGAGACGGTTGATGGCCTTGACGCCCATGAAGATCGCGAAAGCGACAATGATGAAGTCGATCAGTGTCTGAATGAACTTGCCGTACGCCAACACCACCGCCGGGACGTCGCCCTGCGCGGCCTTGAGCGTAATGGCCAGGTCACTGAAGTCCACCCCGCCGATCAGCAGCCCGATGGGAGGCATGATCACATCACCGACGAACGACGACACAATCTTGCCGAAAGCGGCGCCGATAATGATACCGACGGCCATGTCGATCACATTGCCTTTGACCGCGAAGGCCTTGAACTCGTTAAGCACGCCCATAGGTTATTTCCTTGTTACAGATGAGTTGGTGAACGCAGTGTAAATCAGCCAAATGCTTCCTGCCCGAAACAACTGCTTACGATGCTCGCCTGCAATCGACCGGACCGACGGCGAAAAGTTTTAGCGAGCCTTGCCTGCCACCGGATGGCTTGAGCTTTCTGGATCAGGCTTTGTGGACTGATGATGCAGTAATCAGTGTGAACAAAAGGTTGGTGGCGAATCAATATCAGCCGCTATTCTGATGATCTTTTACACTTCCATAACAATAAAGGACTGACGGTTTGGCTGGATCAATCCGCTCGGAGTTTCGAAGGCTTGATATAAAATCTTATCCGTTATAAGTGTGTGGTTATTGATGGGGGTTTTTGATTGCATTTTTGTTGAAAATTGTACGCTCAGATTTAAAGCGGTTAAGTGTTGTACAAGTTTTAATGACAGTTGATTAGGGGGGCTGGTATTTATTTCGGATAGTTTGTACAGGTTGTTAAAGGCGTTTGGATTGGAAGTGTGTGTACCGTTCACAGCTTTATTTAATGTAAGTGATGATATTTGCCTGGCCCCCTCACTCTCGGAACAGTCAGATACGATCGCTGATTCATTCCGACAACAGCATCGCACTGATCGCCGTCACCTGAGCTATCATCGCGATTTTTGCCGGGAGTTCAGATGGCCAAGGCCAAGCGCATGTACGGCTGCACCGAGTGCGGCTCAACCTTCCCGAAATGGGCCGGCCAGTGTGGCGAGTGTGGCGCCTGGAATACGCTGACTGAAACCATGGTGGAAAGCGGCGGGGCGGCGGCACCCAGCGGACGCACGGGCTGGACCGGTCAGCAGGCGCAGATCAAAACCCTGGCCGAAGTCAGCGTCGAGGAGATCCCGCGCTTTTCCACCGCCTCCAGTGAACTGGACCGGGTGTTGGGCGGCGGCCTCGTCGACGGCTCCGTGGTGCTGATCGGTGGTGATCCGGGCATCGGTAAATCGACCATCCTCCTGCAAACCCTGTGCAACCTCGCCAAAAGCATGCCGGCCCTGTACGTCACGGGGGAAGAATCCCAGCAGCAAGTGGCCATGCGTGCCCGTCGTCTTGGCTTGCCCCAGGATCAATTGCGGGTCATGACCGAAACCTGCATCGAAACCATCATCGCCACGGCGCGCCTCGAGAAGCCCAAGGTCATGGTGATCGACTCGATCCAGACGATTTTCACCGAGCAGTTGCAATCCGCGCCGGGCGGTGTGTCCCAGGTGCGTGAAAGCGCGGCCCTGCTGGTGCGTTATGCCAAGCAGAGCGGCACGGCGATTTTCCTGGTGGGCCATGTCACCAAGGAAGGAGCTCTGGCCGGCCCGCGTGTGCTGGAGCACATGGTCGATACCGTGTTGTATTTCGAAGGCGAGTCCGATGGCCGTCTGCGCTTGTTGCGAGCGGTGAAAAACCGATTCGGTGCGGTCAACGAACTGGGTGTGTTCGGCATGACGGACAAGGGCTTGAAAGAAGTCTCCAACCCATCGGCGATTTTTCTGACTCGAGCTCAGGAAGAAGTGCCAGGCAGTGTGGTCATGGCGACGTGGGAAGGCACCCGGCCGATGCTGGTAGAAGTTCAGGCGCTGGTGGATGACAGCCATTTGGCCAATCCGCGGCGCGTTACCCTGGGCCTGGACCAAAATCGTTTGGCGATGTTGCTGGCGGTGCTGCACCGACATGGCGGCATTCCGACCCATGACCAGGATGTGTTCCTCAACGTCGTCGGCGGCGTGAAGGTGTTGGAAACCGCCTCTGACCTGGCGTTGATGGCGGCAGTCATGTCCAGTTTGCGCAATCGGCCGCTGCCTCACGATTTGCTGGTATTCGGCGAGGTCGGCCTGTCCGGCGAAGTGCGACCGGTGCCCAGCGGTCAGGAGCGCTTGAAAGAGGCTGCCAAGCACGGGTTCAAGCGGGCAATCGTGCCCAAGGGCAATGCGCCGAAGGAAGCGCCAGCGGGGTTGCAGATCATTGCCGTCACCCGTCTGGAGCAGGCGCTCGACGCACTGTTTGAATAGTCTTTGATTCTGAGAGGGCGGGCTTGCCCGCTCTCACTGGGTGCTGTCATGGCGTAATCAGGGCACCCAGCTCTCGTTCAAGCTCAGCCTCGTCTGCGAGGTTCAGCTCAATCAGTCGCCGCAGGCGCTCAATGGATTCCAGGCTGATGTGCCGGCAGACAAACCCTAACTGGCCGTTTTCTTCATGGGCCAGCTGCACATCCATCTCGATATCGATGTCATCGCTCAGATGAATGTCGACGAAAAAGTCCTGCGTCGCATCACCCAGCCAAGGTTCAGGGCGTTCGATCAATAGCCCTTTGAGCGACAGGTCGATCAGCTTTACCGGCCAGATGTACTCGCCTTGGCTCAGCTCAGTCCTGGCATCGAAGGCGATGCGTTTGAAGCGACGGCGGTCGGCGGGGTGTTCGCTCATGGCGCAATCCTCTGGATGTTCGCTGACTATAGACCCGCATCGTTGAAACCTGCCAGCCAGGACAAGGGCTCTAGACCAATGTTGGCTATGGTCTTTGCCGTCAGGAGAGCTAAACTCGACGTGGCTGTCTTTCTTGTCCACTCTGGCTGGAATAATAAAATGAAAAATAATAATAGCCTGCTACGCCATTTACCCTGGCTGGTGCTGGCAATCGTAGGGGCGTGCGCTCTGGGTGTAGTGGCATTGCGCCGAGGTGAGGCAATCAATGCCTTGTGGATTGTGGTCGCTGCTGTGGCCATCTATCTGGTCGCGTACCGCTACTACAGTCTGTTTATCGCCAACAATGTGATGCAACTCGACCCGCGACGGGCCACCCCCGCCGTACTCAACAATGATGGTCTGGACTATGTGCCGACCAACAAACACATCCTTTTCGGTCACCACTTTGCGGCCATTGCTGGCGCGGGACCGCTGGTCGGTCCGGTGCTGGCGGCGCAGATGGGCTATCTGCCTGGCACGCTGTGGCTGATCGCCGGCGTGGTGTTGGCCGGTGCCGTTCAGGACTTCATGGTCCTGTTCATGTCCACCCGCCGCAACGGTCGTTCGCTGGGTGACATGGTCCGTGAAGAAATGGGCCGCATCCCCGGCACCATCGCGCTGTTCGGCTGCTTCCTGATCATGATCATCATCCTCGCCGTGTTGGCGCTGATCGTCGTCAAAGCCTTGGCCGAGAGCCCGTGGGGGATCTTCACGGTGATGGCGACCATCCCGATCGCGATGTTCATGGGCATTTACATGCGCTACATCCGCCCGGGCCGCATCGGTGAGATCTCGGTCATCGGCGTGCTGTTGCTGCTGGGTTCGATCTGGCTTGGAGGAGAAATCGCCGCTGACCCGGTGTGGGCCAAGGCCTTTACCTTCACTGGCGTGCAAATTACCTGGATGCTGATCGGCTACGGTTTCGTCGCGGCAGTGTTGCCGGTGTGGCTGATCCTGGCGCCGCGTGACTACCTGTCGACCTTCCTCAAAATCGGCACCATCGTTGCCTTGGCCATCGGTATTCTGGTGACCATGCCAGAGCTGAAAATGCCGGCGCTGACCCAGTTCGTCGATGGCACTGGACCGGTGTGGAAGGGCGGCCTGTTCCCGTTCCTGTTCATTACCATCGCCTGTGGCGCGGTATCGGGTTTCCACTCGCTGATTGCTTCCGGCACCACGCCGAAACTACTCGATAACGAAGTCAATGCCCGTTACATCGGTTATGGCGGCATGTTGATGGAGTCGTTCGTGGCAATCATGGCGATGGTCGCCGCTTCGGTGATCGAGCCAGGGGTGTACTTCGCCATGAACAGCCCGGCGGCTGTGGTTGGCAGTGATGTCGTGTCCGTGGCGACGGCGGTCAGCAACTGGGGCTTTGCAATTACTCCCGAAGCGCTGCAAGCGGTCGCCCATGACATTGGTGAAACCACCATCCTGGCCCGTGCCGGTGGTGCGCCGACCCTGGCGGTGGGTATCGCGCAGATCCTGCACAGCGTGCTGCCGGGTGAAAACACCATGGCGTTCTGGTACCACTTCGCGATCCTGTTCGAGGCGCTGTTTATCCTCACGGCGGTAGACGCTGGTACCCGTGCCGGTCGTTTCATGCTGCAGGACTTGCTCGGCTCGTTCGTGCCGGCGCTGAAGCGCACCGAATCCTGGACTGCCAACTTGATCGCCACTGCCGGTTGTGTGGCGATGTGGGGCTGGTTGTTGTATCAGGGCGTGATCGACCCATTGGGTGGCATCAACACCTTGTGGCCGCTGTTCGGTATCTCCAACCAGATGCTGGCCGGTATCGCGCTGATGCTCGGCACCGTGGTGCTGATCAAAATGAAACGCCAGCGTTATGTCTGGGTCACCATGTTGCCGGCGGTGTGGCTGCTGATCTGCACCACGACGGCGGGCTTCATCAAGCTGTTCGACGCCAACCCGGCAGTCGGCTTCCTGGCCCTGGCGAAAAAATACAGCGATGCCCTGGCCAACGGCCAGATCCTCGCCCCGGCCAAGGACATCACTCAGATGCAGCACGTGATCTTCAACGCCTACACCAACGCAACGCTGACCGCGCTGTTCCTGTTCGTGGTGTTCAGCATCCTGTTCTATGCGCTCAAGGTCGGCATCGCCGCCTGGGGTAAAAAAGAACGCACGGATAAAGAGTCGCCCTTCCAGGCATTGCCGGATGCGTAATCGAGGATCTGCAGCATGTTCAATGACCTGAGTCGCCTCGGTAAATACCTCGGTCAGGCCGCACGCCTGATGGTCGGCATGCCCGACTACGACAACTATGTCGAGCACATGCAAACCAAACACCCGGACAAACCGGTAATGAGCTACGAGATGTTCTTCCGCGAACGTCAGGAAGCCCGTTACGGTGGCAAGGGTGGGCCGAAGTGCTGTTGAAGCACCACGCTTAGGTAACACACCACTGTAGGAGCACGGCTTGCCGGCGATAGCGATCTTCAGGACGCCATCGCTGGCAAGCCAGGCTCCTACAGTTTTTTCAGTGTATGGGAGACCTTCCTTTGCTACCCCCTATCCCGGTAACAATCCTCAGCGGGTTCCTCGGCGCCGGTAAAACCACTTTGCTGCGCCACCTGCTGAAAGCCGAGCACGGCCTTAAAATCGCCGTGATCGAAAACGAATTCAGCGACGCCGGTGTCGATACCCAACTGCTGGGTGACGAGCCGGTACAAGTGATGACGCTGTCCAACGGTTGCGTCTGCTGCACCATCCACACCGACCTGACCAAGGCCCTGTACCTGCTGCTCGAGCGTCTCGACGGCGGCGACATCGTATTCGACCGGCTGGTGATCGAATGCACCGGCCTGGCCGACCCGGCGCCGGTGGCGCAAACCTTCTTCATCGATGAAGAATTGCGAGAACGCTATATCCTCGACGGCATCATCACCCTGGTGGACGCGGCACATGCCGAGACCCACCTGACACAGACCATCGCCCAGGCCCAGATCGGCTTCGCCGACCGCTTGCTGGTGAGCAAGCGCGATCTGGTGGACGAGCCGACCTTTAACGCATTGAGCGAACGGCTGACCCGGATCAATCGTCGGGCTCCGATCCGTGTGGTCGATCACGGCAAGATCGACCTGGCCGAAATGCTCGACGTACGTGGTTTCAATCTCAATGCTGACCTTGGCGGTGGCGTGAGTCTGCGTCCGGTAAGCCAGGCGCCCTCCATCGACCGCATTAGCAGCCTTGTGCTGCGTAGCGACAAGCCGCTGGATATCGACAAGCTCAGCGAGTTCATGAACGAGCTGCTGGAAGACCACGGCAAACAACTGCTGCGCTACAAAGGCGTGTTGAACATCGCTGGCGAACCGCGGCGCATGGTGTTTCAGGGCGTGCTGAAGCTTTACGGTTTCGATTGGGACACCCCATGGGCCGAGGGCGAAGCGCGTGAGAGTGTGATCGTGTTTATTGCCGACGATTTACCGGAAGAAAAGATTCGCGAAGGTTTTGCGCGAGTTGTCTCGGATTAAAAAAGTACGGGCAGTAATGGCGGCAGGGACGCCGGCTCAAATAGGTGTTTTTATTGAAGGCATTTGTTTTATTTGCTATTTGATGGTGCGTGATTTTTTGTGTGTCAGGTTCATAGTGGGTTGAGATTTGTAAGGGGCTGCGTGTCGAGTTTGTTGAATTCCGGGGCGGTGTCATTATTTTATATTGGCTGTTGGATGTAACGAAATATGCGATGTCTTGCTTTACATTTTGTTCTAAATTGCGGCTTTACGTGTTGCGGTCAAGTGCTAAAGTCGCCGTCGTCAATTCAGACAAATGTATATCTCAGGAGAAATCCCATGCAAGAGCAAATTATGGATCTGTCGGGTGAGTTGGATGCCGAGTTCGAAGCGTATGCAAGTTCTGGTCAGGCAGATGTCGGAGGGGAAACAATGTGCACTAATGTGTCTTGTGGAACCCTGCAGTGTACTGTTCTAGGCTGCTGCTAACCGATCTCCATGCAGGGCGGGCACGTCCCGCTCTGCTTGTCTTGGGTGTTTGGCGATGTTGACCGATAATTTGAATATTAATGAGTTGAAAGCAAAAAATACCGTTCCATCCCCTGAAACACTGCGCAAGACAATAGAACTGCTGCACGCGGATGACAAGGCTGTACTGCGATACTTTGGAGTTGATCGACAAGCGCTTATAAAGAATTTGGCATATTATTCATCGGGTGCGTATCGGGGAAGTTGCTGTTTTATTCCGCTGCTTAATGAAAGAGTTGACGATCTTGCCTCGTTGCCTTTCGAAGCGCATGACAGTGATAGCGAAGGGTTTGGTTTTTTTCATGCCTGTTGGTATGTTTATCTGAAACATGTTTTCAAAAGTGACCAAAAATATACGCAAGCTTGTGAATGGATTAATGTCGAAGCCTTCTTGCTCAGCGCTCGCGCAAGTATCATTTCGAATATCAGATACTTGGCCGAAAAATCGCTTGTTCACCAATTGAACAGCCGGATCGCCGAGAGCCCCGAACTGGATCTACAGGCATTCAACCGAGAGTTCTCAGAAGGCGCCTTAGTGCCGTTCCTGGCTGCCTACCCGGTATTGACCGATCTGTTGTTTCAGCGAATCGACGACACTGTGGCTTATCTTTACAAGGTCATCGATCACTTCAGCCAGGATATCGAACGACTCGTAGCGGCCTTCCCGCTTTCCGACCGACGCATCGACTCCATCGTCCTGGGGCTGGGCGACTTCCACTCCAATGGTGAAACAGTCTGCTTCGTTCAGGTCGGCGACCGATCACTGGTGTACAAACCCCGCAGCAACCGGGAAGCGTTGTTTTACGGGGCATTGCTTGAGCAATTGCGTGCGAGCAGCGGTAATGCGTGCTTTGACGTTTATGCCCCGGTCATGGTGTCGCAGGACGATCATTGCTGGATTGAAAAAATCGAAAACCGGGAATGCGAAAACGTAGGCGATCTGGATATTTTTTTTCAGCGTCTGGGCGCCCAGGTTGCAGTGATCCACGCCTTGAACGGCATCGACTTTCACTACGAAAACATCATTGCCTGCGGCAGCAGTCCGGTCATGATCGATCTGGAGTGTTTGTTCACCCCGTCCATGATTGATTTGAGAACGCCATTGGCGCACAGCCGCGCCCTGTTCAAAACGATCAAGCTCAATGGGCAATCCGTTTTTTCAAGTGGCTTCGTGCCTTACACCCCGGATTCAGACAATGATTACAGCGGTCTTAGCCGCCAGCAGCACTTCACGGGGAAGAGAAAACAGCTGGTTCGCGAGCAACGCTTTTATCGATTGAAATCCGTTGAATTCGACAGTCGGCCGGTCATCCGGCACTTGCCGGTTTTCGCTGGCACGACGCATTCGGTCGCTGATCACCAGGCCGCATTTTTTCTGGGTTTCGAGCGCGCCTACGATGAATTGATGAACACTCGGGAAGCCGTGCTTGAGCTGCTCGCGCAACATGCCGCCTCACTGAAGACTCGCGTCCTGATGAAAAATACGCAGCGCTATGCGGATTTCATCGCGATGATGCTTCATCCGCGTTTTACTCAGTGTCGCGTTCAACAGGAGTTGTTGCTGGCGACCCTGTGGTCAGACTTGCCTGAGACACTCAACGATTATGAGATACCTCGGCATGAAATCAGGGATCTGAAAAAAACCGACGTCCCTTGTTTCACCTTGCCATTGTTATCCAGCCACTTGATCAATGCCCATGGCGAGACTGTTGCTTCCCTGGCGATCGAGAACTCGTTCGACAGTTGCCGCCGCAAGCTGGAGAGTTTCTCGTCAAGCGATAAAGCCTTTCAGAGGCATGTATTGCAGATGTGCCTGTTTCCCGTGGCAAGCGAAGCCTTGCCTATGAACCGCGAACATCAACTTAACGTCGTGCCAGACCTGAGTTCGGCGCAGTATGTGCGTTGTGCGATGAAGATTGCTGAGGCCATCGCAAAGGTGCGTATTGACGGTGAGCAAGGGGATGCAGGCTGGAGGTTCATGGATACGCACCCTCGTACAAGCCGCCATTTCATTTCACCCATGGGCTGCGGTGTATACAACGGCATGGGCGGCCTGGCGATTTTCTACTTGAGCCTGTACCGGATCACCGGTGAATTGCCTTATCTGGAGGATGCCGAACGCATTCTGTGCTCCATGGCCCTGTCCCACGGGCACTTCGCCAGTGAACTGACAGTCAGTGCCTATTTCGGCCTGTCCTCCTACTTATACGTGTTGGTCAATTATCGACTCATGACTGGTCGTCTGACGTACGAGACAAAGGTCGATGAATTGCTGGGCAAACTGGCAGATATCCCGAGCACAGCCGATGAGTTCGATTTCATTCATGGCTGGTGCGGGGCGGTGACTGTACTGGTGAACCTTTATCAGCTTGAACAGCGTGAGACATTGCTCCCCCTGATCGAACGTTTCTCGCAATCGATCCAATCGGCAGTGACGCTGGATAACGGAGTGTTGTTGTTAAAAAACACGGGCAAGCCGCTGTGGACAGGTTTTTCCCATGGTATTTCCGGTGTTCTGTACGCATTGGGCAAGGTGTGGGACGTGACTCGCGATCCGCTGTTGGCTCAGTTGATCGCACAGTACGTACGGGCTGAAAATCGCCTCACTGTCGAGGGGTACTGGCTTGATTTACGTGAAAACGCGAAGTCTTCGTCCACCATCAAGTGGTGTCATGGCGACGCGGGTATTCTGATTGCCCGGCGTTGGTTGATACGTACGATGGGCGGCACGCTGGATGGCGACACCCGGGATTTGCTCGAACAAGACGCCGAGCGTTGTGAGCGCCACCTTTGGGAACAGGGGCTGGGTTCGGGCTACAGTTTGTGTCACGGCGATTTCGGCAATCTCATGTGCTTGCTGAGCGAGTACCGTGACACGGGCAACGCACCGGGCATTGCCAGGGTCATGGGGGCGCTCTCTCAGGTGCTCCATAACTTCCTCGATGAAGACTTCTTGGGGGAGGGCAGTGTCCCGGACCTGGGGCTGATGCTGGGGATTACGGGTGTCGGTCAGGCCCTGCTGAATGCGGTAGAAGGCGGTTTGCCTGATGTGTTATCCATGAAGTTCGCGCAGCCGACAGTCGAGCCTTGAGCGCAAAGGCGTCAGGATCAGCTTGATAAAGAGCGGCGCTGACCAGGTTGATTTGTCGACGAAAAAAAACCGGCCAGTTTCCTGGCCGGTTTTTCAACTGCGGTTCAGCAACGCTGATTAAGCGCCGTACACTGGCAGCTTCTTGCAGATGGCCTTGACCTTCTCACGAACGGCGTCGATCACCGCTTCGTTGGAAAGATCTGCCAGGATGTCGCAGATCCAGCCGGCCAGTTCCTTGCACTCTGCTTCCTTGAAGCCGCGAGTGGTCACTGCCGGAGTGCCGAAGCGCAGGCCGGAGGTGACGAACGGGGAGCGTGGGTCGTTTGGCACGGAGTTCTTGTTCACGGTGATGAACGCTTTGCCCAGCGCGGCGTCGGCGTCTTTACCGGAGATTTCCTGCTTGATCAGCGACAGCAGGAACAGGTGGTTTTCAGTACCGCCGGAAACCACGTCGAAACCGCGCTCGATGAACACGCCGGCCATGGCCTTGGCGTTCTTCACCACTTGTTGCTGGTAAGCCTTGAACTCAGGCTGCAGCGCTTCCTTGAAGCAGATTGCCTTGGCAGCGATCACATGCTCCAGCGGGCCGCCCTGGGCGCCCGGGAATACGGCGGAGTTCAGCTTCTTCTCGATGTCGGCATTGGCGCGAGCCAGGATCAGGCCGCCACGTGGACCACGCAGGGTCTTGTGGGTGGTGGTGGTCACGACGTCAGCGAATGGAACCGGGTTCGGGTAGACGCCCGCGGCAACCAGACCGGCCACGTGGGCCATGTCGACGAACAGGTAGGCACCCACTTTGTCGGCGATTGCACGGAAGCGCGGGAAGTCGAGGATCTGCGAGTAGGCAGAGAAACCGGCCACGATCATTTTCGGCTTGTGCTCGACTGCCAGGCGCTCGACTTCGTCGTAGTCGATCAGGCCGTTGGCATCGATGCCGTACTGGATGGCGTTGTACAGCTTGCCCGAAGACGAAACGCTGGCACCGTGGGTCAAGTGACCGCCGTGGGCCAGGCTCATGCCCAGGATGGTGTCACCGGCCGACAGCAGCGCCAGGTAGACAGCGGCGTTGGCTTGCGAACCGGCGTGCGGTTGAACGTTGGCGTAATCGGCGCCGAACAGTTCTTTGGCGCGGTCGATGGCCAGTTGCTCGACGACGTCGACGTACTCGCAACCACCGTAGTAGCGCTTGCCTGGGTAGCCTTCGGCGTACTTGTTGGTCAGCACCGAGCCTTGAGCTTCCATCACCGCAGGGCTGGTGTAGTTTTCCGAAGCGATCAGCTCAATGTGCTCTTCCTGGCGCTGAGCTTCTTGCTCCATGGCGGCAAAGAGATCGGCGTCGTACTTGGCAATAGTCAAATCACGGCTGAACATGGCGGTCCTCAAGGATCGGGGGCGGAAAAGGGGGGCATTCTAACCCAATGGGTTTTAGATGGCATATGAAACGGCATCATGTCGCAGACAAGTGGGCTTCATGACCGGATATGCGGCACCTGTGCCGGCCCCATCGCTGGCAAGCCAGCTCCCACAGGGTCTTGTGTTGTTGATCGTTCCCACGCTCTGCGTGGGAACGCCTCACTGGACGCTCTGCGTCCGCTTCGCATGTGACGCGGAGCGTCACGGGCTGCATTCCCACGCGGAGCGTGGGAACGATCAATTCACGACCGACACGGACATTGTGGGAGCTGGCTTGCCAGCGATGAGGCCCGGCTGTTTCACCACAACGTCTCAGTCGAACATGAACAGCGCATCATTGCTGAACTGCACTTCAAACTGCCCGGCCGGCATCGGGCGGCCGAACAGGTAGCCTTGAACCTCGTCGCAACCGTGCTCCCTGAGGAAATCCAGCTGCTCATGGGTTTCCACGCCCTCGGCGATCACCGCCAGGTTGAGGCTGTGGGCCATGGCGATGATCGCGCGGGCAATCTGCGCGTCCTGTTCGCCGGATGGCAGGCCGTCGACGAAGGTGCGGTCGATTTTCAGCACGTCGATCGGGAACTGCTTGAGGTAGTTGAGCGATGAATAACCGGTGCCGAAGTCATCGACAGCAATGCTCAGGCCAAGATTTTTCAGGCCGTCGAGAATCTGCATCGCCTCACTGACTTCTCGCATCAGGATACTTTCGGTCAGCTCCAGTTCCAGGCACGCCGGCGGCAAGCCGGTTTCCTTGAGAATGGTGGCGATCCGCATGCCGAGTTGGCCGTCGGAGAATTGCCGCGCGGAAATGTTCACCGACACCTTCGGCACGCGCAATCTGGCCTGATGCCAGGTCTTGAGTTGACGGCAGGCTTCACTGATCACCCAGTCACCCACATCCACCACCAGGCCGAGCTCTTCCAGCACCGGAATGAAGTCCCCTGGCGGTACCAGGCCACGGCGCGGATGGCGCCAGCGCAGCAGGGCCTCGGCGCCGGTCAAACGTTTGCCGTCGCCGCTGAATTGCGGCTGGTAATACAGCACGAATTCATTCTGCTCCAGAGCGTGGCGCAGGTCGCTTTCCAGCTCCAGGCGCTCAAGGGCGCTGGCGTTCATGTCCGCCTGATAGAACTGGAAGTTGTTCTTGCCGCGTTCCTTGGCGTGGTACATCGCCGTGTCGGCGTTCTTCATCAGCTGGCTGAGTTCGTTGCCGTCCTGCGGGCTCAGGGCGATGCCAATACTGGCGGTGACGAAGAATTCGCGGCCTTCGAGCACGAAGGGTTTTACCAGGCTGGCGAGAATCTGTTCCGCTACGTGAATGGCCCGGTTCAAGGCAATTTCACGATTGGCGCGCGGTTGCAGGAGCAGGGTGAACTCATCACCGCCCATGCGCGCCACGGTGTCGTCATCGTCGACGCAACCGAGCAGGCGTGTCGCCATTTCCTTGAGCATGCGGTCGCCGGCGGCGTGGCCCAGGGAATCGTTGATCGGTTTGAAACGGTCCAGGTCGAGGAACATCAGCACCACCCAGGACTTCTGACGTTCGGCCGCTTGCAGCGCCGTGTGCAAGCGGTCCTGGAACAGCGTGCGGTTAGGCAGGTGCGTCAGTGCATCGTAATAAGCGAGGCGATGAATCCGCTGCTCGCTGGCCTTGCGCTCGCTAATGTCGCTGAAGAAGCACACGTAACTGGCGAGGTCGCCTTCGTCGTCCAGCACAGCGGTGATGCCAACCCACGCCGGATAATGCTCACCGTTGCGGCGCCGCAACCAGACTTCGCCTTCCCAGGTGCTGTGCTGATTGAGTTGCATGAGCACATAACGCAGGTGAGCTTCCTGCTGCTCGTCGACGGTCAGCATGTTCGGCAACTGGTCGAGTACTTGTTCCACGGCATAGCCACTGACACGGCTGAAGGCTTCGTTGGCCTGGACGATGTAGCCGGCTGGGTCAGTGATCAGGATCGCCGAGGTCGAATGCTCGAAAACCGTAGCGGCCATGCGCAGGTCCTTTTCGGCGCGACGTTGCTGACTGATATCACGTCCGACACCGAGCACGCCTTCGAAGGCGCCGTGCTCGTCCCAGACCAGCACCAGGCGCAACTCGATCGGGATCTTGCGACCGTCTGCGCGCAGGCAGTCAAACAGGAACAGTTGGGTCTGCACCTGGTTGCGCAACAGTGCCAACTGGTCGGGCTGGTCCAGGGCTTTGCCGACCCGTTCCATCAGGCTGTAGATACCGGTCAGTTGGTGAGGGTTGGCAATGGTCGATTGCCAGCCATTCTGGAAAATCCACTCGGCGTCGTAGCCGAGTACGGCTTGCACCGACGGGCTGACATAATTGAGGGCCATGCGGCTGTCGGTGGAGAAAATCACATCGCTGATGCTTTCCGCGAGCATCCGGTAACGCTGCTCGCTGTCGCGCAGGGACTCGCTGGCTTCGATCTGTTCGGTGACGTCCTTGGCCACGCCGATGATGCGCGTCACCTGGTCATGCTTGTCCCGCGCCAGGGCCTGTTCACGAATGTCGAAGCGCCGCCATTCACCGTCGCGGTGACGAAAGCGCAATTGGCATTGCAACAGTTGGCTGTAACCACCCAGGCGCTGGCTCTGGCGTGAACGGTGGTAGAAGTCGGCATCGTCGGGATGCAGGAGGATCTCCCAGAAATACTCGCCCATCTGCTGCAGTTCAGCGCGGTTGTAGCCCAGCGTCTGGCCCAGATGGTGATTGCTGAAGATCATCCGCTGGCTGATCACGTCCTGCACGTACAAGTGATCGGGCACGGTACGCACCACATCCGACCAGAACCCTTCGCGCTCTTGCAAAGACAGCTCGATGAGCTTGCGGCTGGTGATGTCGGTGATGCTCAGGATTACCGCTTTATAGTCGGCCAGGTCTTGCGGCAGGCGCAGCACCAGCCACAGGTGCTGATCGCGGCCTGTGGCGTCCTGCAGTTTGATCTCCAGTTCCAGCTGCTCCTGCCGGTTGAGGAGCGCTTCGAGCACCTTATTACCGATGGCACTGCCGTCCAGCGGGTTGCCGTCTATCAGCAAGTCCCAGGCCTGTTGGGTGGTGTTGACATTGAGCAGTTGCAGGGCCACCTGGTTGACCTCGGTAATCCGCAGTTCTTGCAGCAATTGCCGACGTTGTTCCGGATCGGCAAGCCAGGTATGCAGTTGCTCGTTACTGTGCAATCGGGCTTTGTCGAATACGTTCTTGAGGCTGGCCACATCGAGCACGCACAGCGCAACACCGGTGCCCTCGAAAATCTCCTGATAGCGGCGCCGGCCTTCATGTAATTGGCGCTGGCGGCGGCGCATGTTCAGTAGAACGATGAACGGCAGCATCGAGAAGGCCAGCCCCAGCAGGCATTTGCCGATAAAGGCGGGCAGCAGTTCTTCGAGCACGCGGTGGCGATCGAACAGGCCGCGCAGTTGCCAGTCGCTGCTGCTCAGGGGAACCGTCAGCACACTGTTGGTCAGGTCGTCCTGGGTCAGCGTGCCTGGATTGACCAGCGGCAGTGATTCATCACGACTGATGATTTGGTGATTGAAGCGGTTTTCCACCAGCCATAATGGCCGGTCACCTGCTTCATTGAGCTTGGTCAAGGTCGTGAAAAACGTTGGTTTCAGGCGCAGGGCCCAATAGCCGCGGGTACTGCCGCTGGCTTGATGCAGCAACAGGTGCACCACCGAGCCATCGATGGCATTGCTGAAGTAATGAGGCTGGGCACGACTGCGCCGGACCAGCTCGGCCAGATAGTCGGCATCTTCGCTGTTGCTGGCGCTGTCATTCAGGATCCTGCCCGAGGGGCTCAGCAAGGCAAGGCTGATCAGATCGGGCAGGGACTTTTGCAGCTTGCGCAGCAACTCCTGCTGTTCGTCGGCTGTTTGCGGCTGTTCGACAATCGGCAGCAGATTGAGGGCGATCCGCGCGTTGAGCGCCATGTTCAGACTGACTTGCGCTGCCAGGTCAGCAGTGTAGTCGATGGTGTACTGGCGCTGGGTTTTCTGGGTTTCGCGCAACTGATCCAGGAGCTGCCAGAACATCAGGGCGAGCAGCATCAGCACCAGTGTCGCGAGCGCGCCTTTGAGGGTGCCGCGCAGGGGCGAGCCGGGCGCCGCAGTGGGGGCACTGGTGATCAGGGACGAAGGGACGTTGGACAAACTTTAATCCTGCGGTTTGGCTGGACTGGCGCGACGTGCACTATAAGCCGGACGCCCGAAGGGCGGCTAGCATGCCTTGAGTTGTGGCAAAGTGCCAGCCCCGCTCGGCTGGACGGCCACCTGTCATTCAGGTAGCTTTGCCGGTTACGCGGGAGCGTTCCAGCTCCTAGAATCAGACTTCTTTCAGCGCGCACGCATTGCCCTCGTCAAGCGTAGAACGCGCACGGTCTGGCCCGGGCATCGCCTGCGCTCCAATCATTCATAGTCACTGACCCAAGGTTCTCCATGGCTCAATACGTATTCACCATGCATCGGCTGGGTAAAGTTGTTCCGCCGAAGCGGGAAATCCTGAAAAACATCTCGTTGTCGTTCTTCCCGGGCGCCAAGATCGGCGTACTCGGCTTAAACGGCTCGGGTAAATCCACGCTGCTGAAAATCATGGCCGGCGTCGACACTGAATTCGACGGCGAAGCTCGTCCGATGCCGGACCTGAATATCGGTTATCTGCCGCAAGAGCCACAACTTGATCCGACCAAGACCGTGCGTGAAGTGGTCGAGGAAGCGGTCAGCGTGATCAAGGACGCCCAGGCACGCCTGGACGAGGTCTATGCGGCCTACGCCGATCCGGATGCCGACTTCGACAAACTGGCCGCTGAACAGGCCAAGCTCGAAGCGATCCTGCAGGCCAGCGACGGCCACAACCTCGAGCGTCAGCTGGAAGTCGCCGCCGATGCGCTGCGTCTGCCGGCCTGGGATGCCAGGGTCGAACACCTCTCCGGTGGTGAAAAGCGCCGTGTGGCCCTGTGCCGTCTGCTGCTGTCCGCGCCGGACATGCTGCTGCTCGACGAACCGACCAACCACCTGGATGCCGATTCCGTCGCCTGGCTGGAGCACTTCCTGCACGACTTCCCGGGCACCGTGGTCGCGATCACGCACGACCGTTACTTCCTCGACAACGTCGCGGGCTGGATCCTGGAACTCGACCGCGGCGCGGGCATTCCTTATGAGGGCAACTATTCGGGTTGGCTGGAAGCCAAGTCCGATCGTCTGGCCCAGGAATCCAAGCAGCAGTCGGCTCACGAAAAAGCCATGAAGGAAGAACTGGAATGGGTGCGCAAAGGCGCCAAGGCCCGCCAGTCGAAATCCAAGGCTCGTCTGCAACGCTTCGAAGAAATGCAATCGCAGGAATTCCAGAAGCGCAGCGAAACCAACGAGATCTACATCCCGGCCGGTCCACGCCTGGGCGACAAGGTCATCGAGTTCAAGAACGTTACCAAGGGTTATGGCGATCGCGTGCTGATCGACAACCTGTCGTTCTCCATGCCTAAAGGCGCCATTGTTGGCGTGATCGGCGGTAACGGTGCTGGTAAATCCACCCTGTTCCGCATGCTGATGGGCAAGGAAACTCCGGATTCGGGCAGCATCGAAGTCGGTGAAACCGTGCAACTGGCTTGTGTCGACCAGAGCCGCGAAGACCTGGACGGCAGCAAGACCGTCTTCCAGCAGATCTCCGACGGTTCCGACCAGATCCGCATCGGCAACTACGAGATCCCGTCGCGTACCTATGTCGGTCGCTTCAACTTCAAGGGCGGCGACCAGCAGAAGTTCGTCAAGGACCTGTCCGGTGGTGAGCGTGGTCGCTTGCACCTGGCGCTGACCCTGAAGGAGGGCGGCAACGTCCTGCTGCTCGACGAACCGTCCAACGACCTCGACGTTGAAACCCTGCGTTCCCTGGAAGAAGCCCTGCTGGACTTCCCGGGCGCCGCCATTGTGATCTCTCACGATCGGTGGTTCCTGGACCGCGTCGCGACGCACATCCTGGCGTACGAAGACGATTCCCAAGCGGTGTTCTTCGAAGGTAACTACACCGAATACGAAGCCGATCGTAAAAAGCGTCTCGGCGAAGCGGCTGCCCAGCCGCATCGTGTACGGCACAAGAAACTGGCCTGATTGGGTTGGTTGCATAAAGAGCGGAGCCTTCGGGCTCCGTTTTTTTTTGCCCGGTTTTTTTCAGGAATACTGCGGTGAATTCATCGCTGGCAAGCCAGCTCCCACAGGATTTTTGTCATGCCCGGAAATGTAGTCACCGCTGACACTGTGGGAGCTGGCTTGCCAGCGATGGCGATATAACTGTTGGTGCATAATTTGAGTCTGATCTCACCATTCAAGTGCAAAATAGGGCTAAAAACCGGTCTGATTTATATCCTGTGCACCATTTAATTTCATAAAAGCGACATTTTGCTCTGTTCCTGTGCGCGATCCGTTTGTTAAAGTCCGGCGCAATCTCTCCCAACGACAATAAATTTGCCGAGACTCTTCATGATCGAATCCGTCGAATCTTTCCTGGCGCGCCTGAAAAAACGCGACCCGGATCAACCCGAATTTCACCAGGCTGTCGAAGAAGTCCTGCGCAGCCTGTGGCCGTTTCTCGAAGCCAATCCGCATTATCTGACCTCGGGCATTCTGGAACGCATCTGTGAACCGGAGCGGGCAGTCGTGTTTCGGGTTTCCTGGGTCGATGATCATGGCAAGGTGCAGGTCAACCGTGGCTTCCGCATCCAGATGAACAGTGCCATCGGTCCGTACAAGGGCGGTTTGCGCTTCCATCCTTCGGTTAACCTCGGCGTGCTGAAATTCCTCGCCTTCGAGCAGACCTTCAAGAACTCGCTGACGTCGCTGCCCATGGGCGGTGGCAAGGGCGGTTCGGACTTCGACCCCAAAGGCAAAAGCGATGCCGAAGTCATGCGCTTCTGCCAGGCCTTCATGAGCGAGCTGTACCGGCACATCGGCGCCGACGTTGACGTGCCGGCCGGAGACATCGGCGTCGGTGCCCGCGAGATCGGTTTCCTGTTCGGTCAGTACAAGCGCTTGAGCAACCAGTTCACCAGCGTGCTGACCGGTAAAGGTCCAAGCTACGGCGGCAGCCTGATCCGCCCGGAAGCGACGGGTTTCGGTTGCGTGTACTTTGCCGAGGAAATGCTCAAGCGTCGCGAGCAAACCGTCGAGGGCAAGCGTGTGGCGATTTCCGGTTCCGGCAACGTCGCCCAATACGCTGCGCGCAAGGTCATGGACCTGGGTGGCAAGGTGATCTCGCTGTCGGATTCCGAAGGCACGCTGTACTGCGAAAGCGGTTTGACCGAAGAGCAATGGAGCGCGGTGCTGGAGCTGAAAAACGTCCAGCGCGGGCGCATCAGCGAATTGGCCGGCCGTTTTGGTCTTGAGTTCCTTGCCGGGCAACACCCGTGGGGGCTGAGGTGCGATATCGCGCTGCCTTGCGCCACGCAAAACGAACTGGATGCCGAGGCGGCTCGCGCTCTGCTGCGCAATGGCTGCATCTGCGTGGCCGAGGGCGCGAACATGCCAACCACGCTGGAAGCAGTGGACCTGTTCATCGAGGCGGGGATCCTGTTCGCCCCGGGCAAGGCGTCCAATGCCGGTGGCGTTGCCGTCAGCGGTCTGGAGATGTCGCAGAACGCCATGCGTCTGCTGTGGACCGGCGGTGAGGTGGACAGCAAGCTGCACGCGATCATGCAGTCGATCCACCACGCCTGTGTGCATTACGGCGAAGAGAACGGTCAGGTCAATTACGTCAAGGGCGCGAACATCGCCGGCTTCGTCAAAGTCGCCGATGCGATGCTTGCTCAGGGTGTGGTTTAAGCCGGTTCGATGCGGATCACTGCAATCACTTGATCACCGGCCGGGCGTTGCCACAGCACCTCGTCACCGAGTTGTGCGCCGAGCAACGCCCGACCCAGTGGCGAGCCCCAATTGATCAGGCCATGGGCAGCATCGGCCTGATCTTCGCCCACCAATTGCACCCGGTGTTCGCTGTCATGCTCATCGGCGTAGGTCACCCAGCTGCCGATCTGCACTTTTTCGGTTGAAGTGGCGACAGCTACAACCTGTGCGCTGCTCAATCGCTGCTTGAAGTAGCGCAGGTCCCGTTCGAGGTCGACCAGGCGTTGTTTGTCGGTCTGGTCGATCCTGGCCGATTGTTCGGCATGCAGCGCTTGCAGCTCGGCGACTTTTCCCTGCAACAACTTCAACCCTTGCGGCGTGACGTAGTTGGGTTGCGCACTGACCTGCCGTTCAACTGGCTGATCGGCTTGCGCGGCGGCGTTATCTTCATTGACGAAGGCGCGACTCATGGTTTTCTCCCGTTATAGGGTTTGGGCCATGGTTGCTGGCATTTGGTTTCTTTGAATGTCTGAAAGCGACTCAAATCAGTAGTGATACCACTTCATTTCAAGCATCACTTCGTTCTCTGGCGAAGCCAGGTGGCTGAATTCGCGCTGGGCGCTCAGGCGCAGGCCCAGGTTGCGCGATAGCTCCCATTGCTGGTTCAAGCTGATGGAGCGGCGCACTTCGCCATTGGTGAAGAAATCGCCCCTGGTCTCAAGGCTCAAGTTACCCAGCGGGTTTTTCCAGAGCAGGCCGGTGTTGAAACCTGCTGCCGGAGAAATGAATTCGGCGAAGTCATTGTTGTGCTCCACCCGCACAGTGCCCAAGGCAAAGCCGAGCATGTCGTCGGCCAGTTGCCAGGTGCCGCCGCCACCGCCATTGACGTGGCTGACCAGGGTTTCATCGTCATGCTTGCCCGGCACCCGTTCCAGGCCGCCGGTCACTTGCCACGACAGCGGTTGCAGCAACTCGTTGCGCGGGGTCAGGGAGCGGATGGTCGCCAGGTCCAGTTGCTGCACCTGCCAATCATTGCCTTCGTATTGGCGCAGCTTCAGTTGCAGGATTTCGATCTGCGCGCCAAGGGGGAAGCTTTCCGAGTTGTCGTTGAGGTCGTGATAGGCCATGCGCAAACCGTATTCGCCAAAGGCGCGGTCGCCACGGGTACCTAGACCGGCCTGCCACGTGCGGGATTCATGACCATCCTCTGGCAGGCCGGGTTGCGGGATGTCCAGTTCCGGTGCCGGGTTCTGGTTGATCGCCCGCAGCAGTTCGAAGCTGCGCTGTGCCCGCTGCGGATCGCGTTCCTGGCCGTTGGCGCGATAGCGTTCAAGACGATAGGCCGCGTCGATGATCAGTGCCTGGCGCGCGCGAGGCTGGGCCTTGAACGCCGGGGTTTGCAGTTGCTTCTGGTCGGCGCTGACTTTCAGCACCCATTGTTGTTCTTCATCGGACAACGGCTCGGCGCGGCTCAACAACTCCCGTTCGCGGGATGGACGATACTCGATCGACTCGACCAGCCCTGCGTCTTTCACCGCTTTGACGGTGTCGGTGGGAATGGCGGTCAGAGGGAATTGTTCGGTCAGGCGCAGGCTCGGGCGGGCCACTTGCAACAGTTCCAGCAGGCGATAGGAGCAGTTTTCGTCGAAGAAGAAGTAGTCGAACTTGATCTGCTTCAACTCCCAGACATGCTCGACCATGCGCGCGGTTTCCTGCTGGGTCAGGTTGAGCCGGTATTCCCACAGGTCGCGGTTTTCCAGGCTGCGGTATTCCGAGAGTTTTTCCTGATACGGCACCAGGGCAAACAACCCCGGGTAACCGCCCATCAAGCCTTTCCAGGCATAGAGAATGCTGTTGTCCGAACCTTCGATGTACGCACCGAAGTTGATTGCGTAGCTGAGCAGCGAAGTCTTGTCGCTTTGCACATCCGCCTGATCGATACGCAACAGGGTGTGGCCGAACATCGAGGAAGGGCTGTTCAAATACGCCGCGGGGAAGATCATTACCGCGCTGTGGGGCGAGACATCCTTGAACCATTGCTTGAATTCGGCGCAGTCCAGGACTGGCAGATCTGTCAGGTTGAGCTGTGTTTTGAGCCAACGGGTGCGCGCCGGATAAACGCATTGAGCGTGCTGCTCGCCCGCGCTGGCGGGCGCGTACAGCGCTTGCACGGTGGCCGCCAGTTCACGGTCCGGGTGTGCGTTGCCATCGGCGGCAAGGAAGAACTTCGGATCGCTGACATAGCTGCGCCAGCCGCCGAGCTTGGCGGTTTCGTAATGGCCCAGTGAAATCCAGAAAGGGTCGTTGGCCAGTTGCTGCAAACGTTGATTGTCGATAACGGGCGCGGCGGACAGCGGGGCGCAGACACAGAGCGCCAGCCAGGCAAGGCGTTTGAGCATAGTCGGCAACTTAAACAGGAAAAAACAAAGACCCCGAAGAAGGGCAGGTCGAAAAAATAAAAGCCCGCTCTCCGAAGAGAAACGGGCTGATCGAGCTTAAGCCTGAGTAGCGTACTTGGCCAGACGAGGATCGCTCTTCAGCACGGCCAGGGTGTTGGTATGCACATCTTCTGCAGTCACGTCAGCCTTGCTGAAGATCTGCTGGAAGTGCTGGTGAGTGACGGCGGCGAAGTGCGCACGGTCTTCCGGCGCCACGCCCAGTACCACGGCGTAAGTAGTCAGCGCTTCGCCCTGACCCTTGGCCATGTCTTCGGACAGCTCGTTCATCATGCCATTCATGGCAAACCAGGATTTGCCGCCATAGGTCAGCGACGCGTTGGTGGAGCAACCGTTGGTACCGGAAGTCATACCGAAGGTTGCGTTGCCGGAAGTGCCGTTGGTGGTGGATGCCAGGAAGTGAGCCGGGGTGCCACGCTGACCTTCGAACAGCATGTTGCCCCAACCGCAATCCGGGCCGCCTGGCGCCTGAGCCATGGCGTTGATGGATACAGCGGTGAAGAGAGTACCGAGAAGAATCCGTTTCATAGCTTTGTTCTCTTTATGTGCATACCAATGGACAAGGGGTCTGACGGCGTTCCGACGTCAGTTGGGCCGGTTATAAGTCCAGCCGCGCAGTTTGGAGTTTAGGCACGATCGCGCAGTTCCGTGATTTTTTGCAAAACATTCGTTGAAAACAGTGATTTGACGCAAGCTCATCGGGGCGCAGCGACTTGTCTATGCTTTGGCCGCAGGCGCTCCTTGCCAGTCAGGCACAGGCAGCGCCAGAATGCCGCTATCTGCCCCGCCTGATGTAAGGAAGCCCGATGCCTGATCCTGTTGCTGCCAGCTTGCGTCTAGCGCCCGAAGCGCTGACCCGTCCGTTTTCCGCTGAACAGTTCAGCTTCTCTACCACCAATGATCTGGAGCCCTTTCGCGGTGTGCTTGGCCAGGAACGTGCGGTCGAAGCCTTGCAGTTCGGTGTGGCCATGCCACGCCCCGGTTACAACGTGTTCGTCATGGGCGAGCCCGGCACCGGCCGGTTCTCCTTCGTCAAACGCTACCTGAAAGCCGAAGGCAAGCGCCTGCAGACCCCGGCGGACTGGGTCTACGTCAATAATTTCGATGAGCCGCGCGAGCCGCGTGCCCTGGAACTGCCGTCGGGCACCGCCGGTGCCTTCATGGGGGATATCAACGGCTTGATCGATAACCTGCTGGCGACTTTTCCAGCGGTGTTCGAACACCCGTCCTACCAGCAGAAAAAAAGCGCCATCGACCGCGCCTTCAACCAGCGCTATGACAAGGCGCTGGACGTGATCGAGCGCCTGGCCCTGGAAAAGGAAGTCGCGCTGTACCGCGATGCCAGCAACATCGCCTTCACACCGATGAGCGAAGGCAAGGCGTTGGACGAAGCGGAGTTCGCGCAGTTGCCGGAAGCCGAACGCGATCGATTCCACGACGACATCTCGGCTTTGGAGGAGCGCTTGAACGAAGAGCTCGCCAGCCTGCCGCAATGGAAGCGTGAATCGAGCAATCAACTGCGCCACCTCAACGAAGAAACCATCACCCTGGCCCTGCAGCCGCTGCTGTCGCCGTTGTCGGAGAAGTACGCCGAGAACGCCGCCGTGTGCGGGTATTTGCAAGCGATGCAGGTGTATCTGCTCAAGACCGTGGTCGAGCAATTGGTAGACGACAGCAAGACCGACGCCGTCGCCCGCAAATTGCTCGAGGAACAATACGCACCGAGCCTGGTGGTCGGCCATTCGGCCAGTGGCGGCGCGCCCGTGGTGTTTGAACCGCACCCGACCTACGAAAACCTGTTCGGCCGCATTGAATACAGCACCGATCAGGGCGCGCTGTACACCACCTATCGGCAATTACGCCCGGGTGCACTGCATCGCGCCAATGGCGGTTTCCTGATTCTCGAAGCGGAAAAAATGCTCAGCGAGCCTTTCGTGTGGGATGCGCTGAAGCGAGCCCTGCAATCGCGCAAACTGAAAATGGAATCGCCGCTGGGCGAAATGGGCCGTTTCGCCACTGTCACGCTGAACCCGCAGCACATTCCTTTGCAGGTCAAAGTCGTCATCATTGGTGCCCGTTCGCTGTATTACACGCTGCAGGACCTCGATCCGGACTTCCAGGAAATGTTCCGCGTGCTGGTGGACTTCGACGAAGACATCCCGATGGTCGACGAGAGCCTGGAACAGTTCGCCCAGTTGCTCAAAACCCGCACTTCCGAGGAAGGCATGGCGCCGCTGACCGCCGATGCGGTTGCACGTCTGGCGACCTACAGTGCGCGTCTGGCCGAGCATCAGGGGCGCTTGTCGGCGCGTATTGGTGATTTGTTCCAATTGGTCAGCGAGGCGGATTTCATTCGCCATCTGGCTGGCGATGAAATGACCGACGCCGGGCACATCGAACGTGCGCTCAAAGCCAAGGCTACCCGCACCGGGCGCGTGTCAGCGCGGATTCTCGATGACATGCTGGCGGGGATCATCCTGATCGATACCGATGGCGCGGCTGTCGGCAAGTGCAACGGCTTGACGGTGCTGGAGGTCGGCGATTCGGCCTTCGGCGTGCCGGCGCGGATTTCCGCCACGGTGTACCCGGGGGGCAGCGGCATCGTCGACATCGAGCGCGAGGTCAACCTCGGCCAGCCCATTCACTCCAAAGGCGTGATGATCCTCACCGGATACCTGGGCAGCCGTTACGCCCAGGAATTCCCGTTGGCCATTTCCGCCAGTATCGCCCTTGAGCAGTCCTACGGTTATGTGGATGGCGACAGCGCTTCACTCGGTGAGGCATGCACACTGATTTCGGCCTTGTCGAAAACCCCACTCAAGCAGTGCTTTGCGATTACCGGTTCGATCAACCAGTTCGGTGAAGTACAGGCAGTGGGAGGAGTCAACGAGAAGATCGAAGGCTTCTTCCGTCTGTGCGAAGCCCGCGGGTTGACGGGCGAGCAGGGGGCGATCATTCCCCAGGCCAACGTCGCCACGCTGATGCTGGATGAAAAAGTGCTGGCGGCGGTGCGCGCCGGGCAATTCCACGTTTATGCGGTACGCCAGGCCGATGAGGCGTTGAGCCTGCTGGTGGGTGAGCCTGCGGGTGAGCCGGACGAGAATGGCGAATTCCCTGAAGGCAGCGTCAACGCGCGGGTGGTGGAGCGCTTGCGGGTCATCGCGGAGATGATCAACGAGGACGACCTGAAGGAAGCCGAGAAGGAAATGGCGATCGAGGCGTTGGTGGAGGCCAAACCGGCTTGATGCAAGCCTGAACTTCGCACCGATCCACTGTAGGAGCGAGCCTGCTCGCGAAAGCGGACTGACATTCAACATTATGTTGTTTGGCACACCGCCATCGCGAGCAGGCTCGCTTCTGCATTTTTACACGGTGTATTCAACAAAAAAACGCCATCACTCTGGCGTCAATATTCACACTATGACCATTCGGCGCCTTCTGGTGTCGATTGGTCTGCAACTCGTTCTTTTCTTCTATTCTCTGCTCAAGGACAAGGACAGTAATCACTGGATCGAAACAGCCTTTCCCATGAGGGCTGAATACCGGATCGACCGAGGGTCGCCGCCATGTCGCGCAACCTCTGCCTCACTCGTCAATGCCTGGGTCTCGTGACCCGTATCGAATGCGCCATCAAGCCGCTGGCCGGGGATACGGGGATGTGGACCTTGCTCTTCGCCGCCGGAATGGCTGGCGAGCAACCTTCAGCCATCAAAGCCCAAGGCCCGTTCCATGGCCCCTTTGCGGCTGAAACCATCCTCGACACCATTGTTGAAAGCCTGACACTGCACGGCTATGAGCTGGCCGATGATCCGCAAATCTGGTGCCTGCATCTGCAAGCCCAGCTGCGGGAAATCAATGGCGGCCGCTGCCGTAACGTGGGTGGCTTCGAATTTCGTCCCGAACACTGACTTCTGCTATTCGGGCAGTTTGCTCAAGTCGGCCTTGTCGAGTCTGACCTCGAAACCGTAGGGCACGGTGGCGAGGTCAGTTCGTTGATAGGTCTCCAGGCGTGTGGGCTGCCCATAGAAGTAATGCACGGCAAACAGCGCCGGCCCTTCTGCGCTCGCGAGATGATTGACCGCTAGAATTTCCTTGAGGTAATTGCCGCTCTCATCCTTGGTGAAAAAGCGCCAGTCCTGTTCGGGAAATTTCTTGAGATCCACCACTAGCGTATTGCCTTTGAACTCCAGCCCCTTGGGCAATTGATGGGCATCGAAGGTCTTTTTGTCGATGGTCGCAAGAAACAACGGTATGGAGCCCACCACATAAGCCGGTGTTTCCGGGAACAGGTTCAGATCGTAGGTGATGCTGCCGCGTAATGGGTCGACCTGATAGGCCTGCGGTGGCAATTCAATGGGTTCATCTCGTTTGCCACGGCTGTCCTCGGTGAAGAAACTGACCGGGCTTTCACCGGGGTTGAATGACGTCCCCAGCAACTCGTCATTGAAGCTTCTCAAGTGATTGAATTCGATTCGCGCGGCGCTGGGGTCTTCGACCGATTGGCTGATGCTCACACCTTTTTTCAGTTGTTCCTCAGTCAGCGTTGCCCCCTTGAGCCATGTCGAGGCCTGGTCGTCATATACCACCACCGGCAGGTTCAGCGGTTGGATGGCCTTGTCCGTGGTGCTGCGGTCGAAACGGCGTACCGGCAGGTTCAAGTCCTTGCGGGTCACCGTGGCGCTCGAGAAGTCCAGCAGGCTGACTTCGAGGGTTTCGATGGGACCGTTGAAATACACTTTTGAATAACGGTGGGTTTGTTGTTTCTCGAAGTTGCGTTGCTCATCATCGAGTTGTTTTTCCAGCGCCTCGCTCCAGACCTTTTGTTGCTGCATCTTCGCCAGCTGCTTTTGGTAGAAGGCGATTTGTGTAGCGGTTTCGTTGATTGAGCCAGAGCGTGAGAGAAATTGCCCGGTGGCGTCCCGGGCCTGGACGATCAATGGGTTCAGCGGGGTTTCCCCGATCTCGGGGGCTTGTGGCGCACTGTTGCTGAACTCGACTTCGGCATAGTTGGTGCCCAGCTTGATCAAGGTGACGCTCAGGTTGTCATTGGTGCGGGTCTGGCCCTCGTCCTTTTTCGTCAGGTCGAAGCTATAGAGCCGGCGAGGTGCGATGACCTCCACCGTGCCTTGCAGGCTGACCGGCTGAGGCTGATTCTTGATGTCGACGTCGAGCCCGTCGATGAAGGGATAGGCCACCGTCAGGTCATCAGGGTTGGTCAGGTTTGAACTCGACGGACTCAACTGAATGCCGGGATCGGTTTCCGACCATTCCGGCTGAAAGGCTATCACCCGTTTATTGCTCAGGGTCACCGACTGCCATTGCAGCCCATGAGGGAAAATGAAGGCCGCCGGAATACTGAAATTGAAGGGGAATACCGGCTGCAGGTCGGTCAGGTAATCTGAACTGGAATCTTTATGCAGTACGAACAGGCCGTTGATGTAGGTATCGACCAGCGCTTGTGGCGTGGGGTAGTGCTTTAGCACGGCGAGGACGTCTTCGCCGTACTCGGTTTCCAATGGTTTGCTGTCGAGCTTGAGTTGCGCCCGTTCAAGCAACAGCAGCGAACCGCCGAGCTCGGCCACGGCATCCTTGAGTTTCGGATCCTCGATCGCATCCAGCGATTTTTCGAACTGCGCAGTCTTTTCCTCGAGGCTCACCTGGCGTTTCTCTTCGCTGGGCGAACAGCCGCTCAGCAGCACGGCCAGGCAGATTCCGGCACTCGTCAGGGGTAGTCGCACATCCATTTCCAGTCTTCCTGTCCGATATCACGGCAATATCAATGATCTGGACACTAGCAGAAAACGTTGCCACACACCGCGCAGGTGGCAGATTCCCGGTGGTTTATGGCCGCTTCTGAGGAAGGGCAGGTGGCTGTTATACTCGCGTCCATTTTCAGACCACCTGTGAGATTCAATGGAACGCTTTATCGAAAACGCAATGTACGCATCCCGCTGGTTGCTGGCGCCGATCTACTTTGGCTTGTCCCTTGGGTTGTTGGCGCTGGCGCTTAAATTTTTCCAGGAAGTCTTCCACGTCATACCCAATGTATTTTCGATGGCCGAATCGGACCTGATTCTGGTTCTGCTGTCGTTGATCGACATGGCGCTGGTGGGCGGTTTGCTGGTGATGGTGATGATTTCCGGTTACGAAAACTTCGTCTCGCAACTGGACATCGACGACAGCAAGGAAAAGCTCAACTGGCTGGGTACCATGGACTCTTCGTCGCTGAAGATGAAAGTGGCCGCCTCCATCGTGGCCATTTCGTCCATCCACCTGCTGCGCATCTTCATGGACGCCAAAAATGTCGATCCCGAGCATTTGCAGTGGTACGTGATCATCCATATGACCTTCGTCGTGTCAGCGTTCGCCATGGGTTACCTGGATAAAGTGACCAAGCACTGATCACCTGTTGCTGATCGCTGTGCCGCCGCCCGTCTGTTGCAGAAACAGACGGGCGGCGTCGTTTTTGGCTTGTGCTTTGAGGTGCCGAGGCATATGCCTGTAGATGTCTTGGTTCGCCAATGCGTGAGGTGTGTTTCATGAACCTGCAAGAGTTGAATGCTTATGCCGTCGCCGGGAAGGTCGATGAGCTGAACCTGATCTCGCTGGAGGGAGGCATCTATTTGCTGGAGGCACGGATGCATGGCGCGGCGTATCCGTTGAGCGATACCCACGGCCACATGATGCACCTGCGATCAGTGGAGCACGCCCGTGATGTGCTGCGCTCCTTTCCCAAGCTGAACTTCAATCTGGTGCACACTCTGGTGCATGACGAGATGTGCGGGCTGGGTGGCATTGAAGAAAGCCTGAAAGTGCCGATCGAGCAGCGTTCACCGCATCAGGGCTGATGCCCCTGATCAACGCTATGGCAACTGTGCTAGTCTGCTGGCCCTTTTGGTTCCGGGCGTTCCGGGACGCGCTGTGCACGCACGGCAAGTTCCCGGGCCGTCCGCACAGCGGAGCAGTGTCATGTCCGAAGTAAATCTGTCCACCGACGAAACACGCGTCAGCTACGGTATCGGCCGTCAGTTGGGCGACCAACTGCGCGACAACCCGCCACCGGGCGTCAGCCTGGACGCGATCCTGGCCGGCCTGACCGACGCGTTTGCCGGTCTGCCTAGCCGTGTCGGCCAGGAAGAAATGTCCGCGAGCTTCAAGGTGATTCGCGAAATCATGCAAGCCGAAGCAGCAGCCAAGGCTGAAGCGGCCGCTGGCGAAGGCCTGGCCTTCCTGGCTGAAAACGCCAAGCGTGACGGCATCACCACCCTGGCCTCCGGCCTGCAGTTCGAAGTACTGACTGCCGGTGAAGGCGCCAAGCCATCCCGTGAAGACACCGTGCGTACTCACTACCACGGTACCCTGATCGACGGCACTGTGTTCGACAGCTCCTACGAGCGTGGCCAGCCTGCAGAATTCCCGGTTGGCGGCGTGATCGCTGGCTGGACCGAAGCCCTGCAACTGATGAATGCCGGCAGCAAATGGCGCCTGTACGTGCCGAGTGAACTGGCTTACGGCGCTCAAGGCGTTGGCAGCATTCCGCCGCACAGCGTTCTGGTGTTCGACGTCGAACTGCTCGACGTTCTGTAAGGCCGATTTCCTGTAGGAGCGAGCCTGCTCGCGATGGGCGTCAACGATGACGCGGGCATTCTGAATGAACGCGGTGTCTTTGAGTTTTTCGCGAGCAGGCTCGCTCCTACAGAGTCTTGCGGCGTTTTTCATACTTCTATCTTGTGGTGCAACTCGTGTGTCGGGCGCAATGCTCGGGCATAGCAGAACAGAAACAGGTTGCGCACCACTTCCTTGAGCACCACAGGCTCGCTTGAGCTCAAGCCGTTGAGGTCCAGGTCACCCTGATCCTGAAGTTCGTTCAACGCTTCCTCTTCCAGTACGGCACAGACTTCCCCGGTTTCCCGATGAAGGATCCTGAGGTAAGGGTGCGGGCGATCCAGCCAGGCATCGATCAAATAAGTCATGGGTTCTCATCTCCATTGATGGTTTTCAATGAGAATAATTCCTATTCAATAAATAGCAAGGATCGATTAGAGGTTTGCGCTTTTTTCCGGGCAAAGATTGCGTAAGGTCAAAACGGCTGGCCTTTGGCTATTGCGTAAAATTGCTGGGTGGGACGGGAGAGGGCGAAGCACCATCCCACGCTTGGCGCGGGATGGAATACAGCAATATCAGACTTTTCTGACGAACTCGGATTTGAGTTTCATCGGGCCGATGCCGTCGATCTTGCAGTCGATGTCGTGATCGCCATCGCACAGGCGGATGTTCTTGACCTTGGTGCCGACCTTGACCACCAGGGACGTGCCCTTGACCTTGAGGTCCTTGATCACGGTAATGGTGTCGCCGTCCTGCAGGACGTTGCCGACCGAATCCTTTTTCACCGCGTCATCGGATGCCGCTTCGGCTTCGCCGGTGGCGGACCATTCGTGGGCGCACTCAGGGCAGATCAGCTGGGCGCCGTCTTCATAGGTGTATTCGGAATTGCATTTCGGGCAGGGTGGCAACGTGCTCACTAAGGCTCCTTGGATTCAGGATCGCTAAAAAGCGCACATTGTATAGGGTTTTTAGCGGGTGAGGGGCGACACCTGAATTGTAGGGGCGAAGCTTGTCCGCGGAGGCGATCTACCAGTCGACATCAATTTGACTGACAAATTGCCTTCGCGGCAAGCCTCGCTCCTACGAAGGGAGTATCAGTGCGTGCGGGCTACCGAAAACTCGCTCAGTTCAACCAGCGCATCGCGATACTCGCTCGGCGGCAGCACTTCGAGGCATTTGATCGCTCGGGCCACATAATCGCGAGCCAGTTGTGCGGTGTATTCCAGCGAGCCCGAGGCTTCCACGGCTACGCGGATGCTCTCCAGGTCTTCGATGCCGCCTTTCTGGATCGCCTTGCGCACCAGGGCGGCCTGTTCCGGCGTGCCTTCGCGCATGGTGTAGATCAGCGGCAGGGTCGGCTTGCCTTCGGCCAGATCGTCACCGACGTTCTTGCCCAGGGTTTCGGCATCGCCTTTATAGTCGAGCAGGTCGTCGACCAGTTGGAAAGCCACGCCCAGGTGATCGCCGAACATGCGCAGTGCTTCGCTCTGCTCGGGCGTTGCGCCGGCCAAGGCGGCGGCGCTGTGGGTCGAGGCTTCGAAGAGCATCGCGGTTTTGCCGCGGATGACTTCCATGTAGGTTTCTTCGGTGGTGCTGGCGTCACGAACCTTCGACAGCTGCAAGACTTCGCCTTCGGCGATGATGCGCGTGGCTTGCGAAAGGATCTTCATCACGGGCATGGAGCCCAGTTCGACCATCATTTCGAATGAACGCGAATACAGGAAGTCGCCGACCAGTACGCTGGGTGCATTGCCCCACATGGCGTTGGCGGTCGAGCGGCCTCGGCGCATGCCGGACATATCGACCACGTCGTCATGCAGCAAGGTAGCGGTGTGCAGGAATTCGATGGTGGCGGCCAGCAGTCGCAGGTCATCGCCTTCACGTCCCAGGGCCTTGCCAGACAGCAGCACCAATAAAGGACGCAGGCGCTTGCCGCCGGCCGAGGTAATGTAATCGCCGATTTTCGATACCAGCGGCACTCGGGAAGTCAGCTGCTTCTTGATGATGCCGTCGACGGCGCTAAAATCGTCCGCCACCGCGCGGTAGAAAGCTTGGGGTTGCATCAGCGACAGTCGCTCCAGAAGGGTTGCGCGGCATGCTAGGACCCACGTCCGGGCCTGTCAAGGCGCGATGGACGGCCTATTGCAAGGCGCTCGTGCCTTGCGTACAATCGCGCACCCTGAACTTCCTGGGCAGCACCTGCCTTACGCAATTGCAAGCGGGCCTTCCAGCCCCATGCAGCCATGCCAGCCAATACCTCTTCTTATAAAGAGCTGGGTGAGCAGGATTATCGGAGAAATACCATGTCTTATGCAGTAATCGTTACTGGCGGCAAGCAGTACAAAGTCGCCCCAGGTGAATACCTGAAGATCGAAAAACTGGAAATCGCTACCGGCGAATCCGTTACCTTTGATCGCGTTCTGTTGGTTGCCAACGGTGACGACGTGAATATCGGTGCTCCAGTTGTTGCTGGCGCTACCGTTGTGGCTGAAGTGATCTCCCAAGGTCGTCACGATAAAGTCCGCATCATCAAGTTCCGTCGTCGTAAGCACCACATGAAGCGTATGGGCCACCGCCAGTGGTACACCGAGATCAAAATCACCGGTATTCAGGCTTAATTTCAGCCTAATTCCTCACTAGGAGAATTGAACTCATGGCACACAAAAAAGCTGGTGGTAGTACCCGTAACGGTCGCGACTCAGAAGCCAAACGCCTTGGCGTGAAGATGTATGGCGGCCAGGCTATCAAAGCAGGCAACATCATCGTGCGTCAGCGCGGCACCCAATTCCACGCTGGCTACGGCGTTGGCATGGGTAAGGATCACACCCTCTTCGCTAAAGTCGAAGGCGTGATCAAGTTCGAAGTAAAAGGCGCCTTCGGTCGTCGTTACGTGAGCGTAGTCGCAGCTTAATTGCGCGATCGCTGGAAAAGCCCTGTCTCGCGACGGGGCTTTTTCGTTTGTGGGGTGAGTCTCTTGCAAAGCTGTTTGTATGGGCTGTCGGCGTACGATGTAGGTGTCGTGGTTTGGGGTCGCTGCGCTCATTTTTGCAAGAGTCTTATGTCTTGATTGTTTTTCGGCTCGTCCGTATGGCGAGAGGCGTTTGTTATGAAGTTTGTTGATGAAGTATCGATTCGAGTAAAGGCCGGTGACGGCGGCAATGGCTGCATGAGTTTCCGTCGCGAAAAATTCATCGAAAACGGTGGCCCTAACGGCGGTGATGGCGGTGATGGCGGTTCCATCTACATGATGGCCGACGAGAACCTCAACACCCTGGTCGACTACCGTTACACCCGGCACTTCGATGCCGAGCGTGGCTCCAACGGCGGCAGCACCGACTGCACCGGCAAGAAGGGCGAGGATCTGATCCTGCGTGTACCTGTGGGTACCACGGTGATCGACTCTGCCACTCAAGAAGTGATCGGCGACCTGACCAAGGCCGGCCAGAAGCTGATGGTGGCTCATGGTGGCTGGCACGGCCTGGGCAACACCCGTTTCAAATCCAGTACCAACCGTGCGCCACGCCAGACTACGCCGGGCAAGCCGGGTGAGCAGCGTGACCTGAAGCTGGAAATGAAAGTGCTCGCGGACGTCGGTCTGCTGGGCTTGCCGAACGCTGGTAAAAGTACCTTTATCCGTTCGGTATCGGCCGCCAAGCCGAAAGTGGCCGATTACCCGTTCACAACCCTGGTGCCGAACCTGGGGGTGGTCAGCGTCGATCGCTGGAAAAGCTTCGTGGTCGCGGACATCCCGGGTCTGATCGAAGGCGCTTCCGATGGCGCGGGTCTGGGGATTCGCTTCCTCAAGCACTTGTCGCGTACCCGTCTGTTGCTGCACCTCGTCGACATGGCGCCACTGGATGAAACCAGCGCTCCGGACGCCGCCGAAGTCATCGTCAACGAGCTGACCAAATTCAGTCCGTCGCTGGCTGAGCGCGATCGCTGGTTGATCCTGAACAAGTGCGACCAGATCCTCGATGAAGAGCACGATGCTCGCGTCAAGGAGATCGTCGATCGTCTGGAGTGGACCGGTCCGGTCTATGTGATCTCGGCCATCGCCAAGCAGAACACCGAGCGTCTGTGCCACGACATCATGCGTTACCTGGAAGATCGCGCCGATCGCCTGGCCAACGACCCGGCCTACAAGGAAGAATTGGCCGATCTCGATCAGCGCATTGAAGATGAGGCGCGTGCCCAGCTGCAGGCGCTGGACGATCAGCGTGCTCTGCGTCGCAGTGGCGTGAAGTCGGTCCATGACATCGGTGACGATGATTGGGATGAAGAAGATGTGGATGACGAAGACGGTCCGGAAATCATTTACGTGCGTGACTGATTCGTTGCGATAAACTTAAGCGCCGCTCAATCGAGCGGCGTTTTAGTATCTGGAAATCGTCGATGGTCACTCATAACCACGAATAACCACGAATAACCACGAATAACCACGAATAACGTCACGGGCAGTGCCAGGTCGCGCTGTCCTCAAAGCAAAGGTTGAAGATGATGCGGAGCAAGGTGACAGGTGCGCAGCGTTGGGTCGTGAAGATCGGCAGCGCTTTGCTGACGGCGGACGGCAAAGGCCTGGATCGCGCGGCAATGGGTGTCTGGGTAGAGCAGATGGTGGCCCTGCATGAGGCGGGCGTCGAGCTGGTGCTGGTGTCCTCCGGGGCGGTGGCGGCCGGTATGAGCCGTCTGGGCTGGACCTCCCGACCCAGTGCAATGCACGAACTCCAGGCCGCTGCGGCAATCGGTCAGATGGGGCTCGTGCAGGCCTGGGAGTCGAGCTTTGCCGAGCATGGTCGGCACACGGCGCAGATTCTCCTGACCCACGACGACTTGTCTGACCGCAAGCGCTACCTCAACGCCCGCAGTACCTTGCGTGCGCTGGTTGAGCTGAAAGTGATCCCTGTCATCAACGAGAACGACACCGTGGTCACCGACGAAATCCGTTTCGGCGACAACGATACCCTGGCGGCGCTGGTGGCCAACCTGGTCGAGGCTGATTTGCTGGTGATCCTGACCGATCGCGACGGCATGTTCGACGCCGATCCGCGCAACAATCCCGATGCACAGCTGATCTACGAAGCGCGCGCCGATGATCCCGCACTTGATGCGGTGGCGGGTGGTACGGGTGGTGCGCTGGGTCGTGGCGGCATGCAGACCAAGCTGCGCGCGGCGCGTCTGGCGGCGCGTTCCGGGGCGCATACCATCATCGTTGGTGGGCGTCTTGAGCGTGTGCTGGATCGCCTCAAGGCTGGCGAGCGCATTGGCACCTTGCTCTCGCCGGAGCGCGGCATGCTGGCGGCGCGCAAGCAATGGCTGGCCGGGCATCTGCAAACCCGTGGCACCCTGGTGCTCGATGCGGGGGCTGTGACGGCGTTGTCTAAGGGCAATAAAAGCTTGTTGCCGGTTGGGGTCAAGCTGGTCCAGGGCAGTTTCCGTCGCGGCGAAATGGTGGTTTGCGTGGCGCCGGACGGTCGTGAGATTGCCCGTGGCCTGGCCAACTACAGCGCGCTGGAAGCACAAAAAATCATCGGTCAGTCGTCTGATGCGATTGTCGGTCTGTTGGGTTACATGGCGGAACCGGAACTGGTTCACCGCGATAACCTGATTCTGGTCTGAAGGAATACCTGAATGCGCGTGGCAAAAGGATTGTTGGGGCTGCTGTTGGCAATGCCGTTGTTGGCTTCGGCCGAGGAGATTGGTCAAGTGTCGACGGTGTTCAAATTCGTCGGCCCGAATGACCGGATCGTCGTCGAGGCGTTTGATGATCCCAAGGTCGAAGGTGTGACCTGCTATCTGTCGCGCGCCAAGACGGGCGGCGTGAAGGGGGGTCTTGGCTTGGCTGAAGATCGTGCCGAAGCGTCCATCGCTTGTCGCCAGGTGGGGCCGATCAGTTTCAAGGGTGAGCTCAAGGATGGCGACGAGGTGTTCAAGGAGCGCACGTCGCTGGTGTTCAAAACCATGCAGGTGGTGCGTTTCCTCGACAAGAAGCGCAATACGCTGGTGTATCTGGTGTACAGCGATCGCTTGATCGAAGGCAGTCCGCAGAATGCGGTGACGGCGATCCCGATCTTGCCGTGGGCTCAGCAGTGATTTGAAGATTGTCTTCGTGGCCAGGCCTCGCTCCTGCAGGGTGGGGCTTGCCCGCGAAGGTGTGGATTGATGCGCACCAAATCGCAGGCAATAAAAAACCGACCCTGAGGTCGGTTTTTTAATGAACGAGTCGCTTAGGCAGCAGCGGCAACGTTCAGGGCCTTAACGTGGCCATTCAGGCGGCTCTTATGGCGAGCAGCCTTGTTCTTGTGGATGATGCCTTTATCGGCCATGCGGTCGATAACTGGCACAGCCAGAACGTAAGCAGCTTGAGCTTTTTCAGCGTCTTTTGCGTCGATGGCTTTAACTACATTCTTGATGTAGGTACGAACCATGGAACGCAGGCTGGCGTTGTGGCTGCGACGCTTCTCAGCCTGTTTTGCACGTTTTTTGGCGGAAGGTGAGTTGGCCACCGTCGAGCTCCTCGAAAGACTTTTTAGGAAATAGCAAACAAAATAGGCCGCGAATCATGCCGATGAGTTGAGGTCTTGTCAAGGGCGGTTGAGACGTTCCGCTAAGTGGTAGGTACTACACCTCTGGATATTTCTTTCCAGCGTGCGACCTGTAAACTCGCGAGCTTTGGCTCTGTGCTGTTGCGGCGCGGAGTATCGCATAAGTAGGCGCATTGTTCGCCTGCTGTTTATCGACAGGCACAAACTCTTTCAATGAATCTGCTCAAATCGTTGGCCGCCGTCAGCTCTATCACGATGCTTTCCCGGGTTCTCGGGTTCGTTCGAGACACCCTCATTGCGCGGGCATTCGGCGCGGGAATGGCGACCGACGCCTTTTTCATCGCCTTCAAGCTGCCAAACCTGTTGCGACGGATTTTCGCCGAGGGCGCGTTTTCCCAGGCCTTCGTGCCGATTCTCGCCGAATACAAAAGTCAGCAGGGCGATGAGGCGACGCGAACATTCATTGCTTACGTTTCGGGCCTGCTGACACTGGTGCTGGCGTTGGTCACTGCGGTGGGCATATTGGCTGCGCCATGGGTCATCTGGGTAACAGCACCGGGTTTTACCGATACCCCGGAAAAATTCGAGCTCACCACTGACCTGTTGCGGGTGACCTTTCCTTACATATTGCTGATCTCCCTTTCATCGCTGGCAGGCGCAATCCTCAATACCTGGAACCGTTTTTCGGTGCCGGCGTTCGTGCCGACGCTGCTCAATGTCAGCATGATTGTCTTCGCGCTGTTCCTGACCCCGTATTTCGATCCGCCGGTAATGGCACTGGGTTGGGCGGTGTTGGTGGGTGGTCTTGCGCAGCTGCTCTATCAACTGCCGCATCTGAAAAAAATCGGCATGCTGGTGCTGCCGCGCCTGAATTTGCGCGACACCGGTGTCTGGCGAGTAATGAAGCAGATGCTGCCGGCGATTCTCGGGGTGTCGGTGAGTCAGATCTCGCTGATCATCAACACTATTTTCGCTTCGTTCCTGGTCGCAGGTTCCGTGTCCTGGATGTATTACGCCGATCGTTTGATGGAATTGCCGTCCGGTGTGTTGGGTGTGGCGCTGGGGACAATCCTGCTGCCGACCCTGGCCAAGACCTACGCCAGCAAGGATCGCCAGGAATACTCACGCATTCTTGATTGGGGGTTGCGACTGTGCTTTGTGCTGGTGCTGCCTTGCGCTCTGGCATTGGCGATTCTGGCCGAACCGCTCACGGTTTCGCTGTTCCAGTACGGTCAGTTCGATGCCCATGACGCCGCCATGACCCAGCGTGCGTTGATCGCCTATTCCGTCGGTTTGCTCGGGATCATCGTGATCAAAGTGCTGGCGCCGGGCTTTTATGCGCAACAAAACATCCGCACGCCGGTAAAAATCGCAATTTTCACTCTGGTGGTCACTCAGCTGTTCAACCTGTTGCTGATCGGCCCGCTGGCGCACGCCGGCCTGGCGCTCGCCATCAGCGCTGGGGCCTGTCTGAATGCCGGGCTGCTTTTCTATCAATTGCGCAAGCAGCAGATGTATCAGCCGCAACCGGGCTGGGCAAAGTTCGGCTTCAAGCTGGTGATTGCGGTGGTGGTGATGTCCGGCGTATTGCTGGCCGGGATGCACTTTATGCCGGCCTGGGGCGAAGGGCAGATGCTTGAGCGTTTCCTGCGTCTCGGAGCTTTGGTGGTTGCCGGTGTGGTTGCCTATTTCGGCATGTTAATGTTGATGGGCTTCCGTTTGCGCGACTTCAACCGCAAGGCGTTGGGCTGAGGATAAAACCTCGATATCTGTCATGAAAAAACGGCACGGGCCGGCATTTCTGTCGGCTCGATTACTTTGGGATACGGTGTTGCCTGTCGTCGGCCGCCGGGTGTGGTTATAATCGACCACTTTATGAGCAAGAAGCGCGTTATGCAGCTGGTTCGAGGCCTCCACAATCTGCGCCCCCAGCATCGGGGCTGTGTCGCCACTATTGGCAACTTTGACGGTGTACACCGTGGCCACCAGGCTATCCTGGCGCGGCTGCGTGAGCGTGCGCTCGAGTTGGGCGTGCCCAGCTGCGTGGTGATTTTCGAGCCGCAGCCGCGAGAGTTTTTCGCTCCGGACACCGCACCGGCCCGTCTGGCCCGCCTGCGTGACAAACTGCAGCTGCTGGCTGGCGAAGGCGTCGACCGGGTCTTGTGCCTGGCGTTTAACCATCGCCTGAGCAAACTCAGCGCCAGCGAATTCGTCGATACCATTCTGGTGGACGGCCTCGGTGTACAGCACCTTGAAGTCGGTGACGACTTCCGTTTCGGCTGTGACCGGGTAGGCGATTTCGATTTCCTGCAACAGGCCGGCGTCATGCAGGGCTTCACCGTTGAAGCGGCGCAGACCGTCGAGCTCGATGGCATTCGCGTCAGCAGTACCCAGGTGCGTAACGCACTGGCGGCTGCCGATTTTGCCCTCGCTGAACGTCTGCTCGGGCGCCCGTACCGGATTGCCGGTCGCGTGTTGCATGGCCAGAAACTGGCGCGCCAACTGGGTACGCCCACTGCCAACATTCAACTCAAGCGCCGTCGTGTGCCGCTGACAGGCGTTTACCTGGTCAGCGTCGACCTCGATGGCAAGACCTGGCCGGGTGTCGCCAATATCGGCGTTCGACCTACGGTTCAGGGGGATGGCAAAGCCCATCTCGAAGTTCATCTTTTAGATTTTGCCGGCGATCTGTATGACCGGCGTATGACGGTGGTTTTCCACCAAAAGCTGCGTGAAGAGCAGCGTTTCGCCTCTCTGGAGGCGCTTAAGACGGCGATCAATGCGGATGTCGCCGCCGCCCGTGCCCTGTCGCACCTAGCGCCAATCGCTAATGAAGAGCCTTAAATGACCGACTATAAAGCCACGCTAAACCTTCCGGACACCGCCTTCCCAATGAAGGCCGGCCTGCCACAGCGCGAACCGCAGATTCTGCAGCGCTGGGACAGTATTGGCCTGTACGGAAAGTTGCGCGAGATTGGCAAGGATCGTCCGAAGTTCGTCTTGCACGACGGCCCTCCGTACGCCAACGGCACGATCCACATCGGTCACGCACTGAACAAGATTCTCAAGGACATGATCATCCGCTCGAAGACCCTGTCGGGCTTCGATGCGCCGTATGTTCCTGGCTGGGACTGCCATGGTCTGCCGATCGAACACAAAGTCGAAGTGACCCACGGCAAGAACCTGGGCGCGGACAAAACCCGCGAACTGTGCCGGGCTTATGCCACCGAGCAGATCGAAGGCCAGAAATCCGAATTCATCCGTCTGGGCGTGTTGGGCGACTTCGCCAACCCGTACAAGACCATGGACTTCAAGAACGAGGCCGGTGAAATCCGTGCCTTGGCTGAAATCGTCAAGGGCGGTTTCGTGTTCAAGGGCCTCAAGCCCGTAAACTGGTGCTTCGACTGCGGTTCGGCCCTGGCTGAAGCGGAAGTCGAGTACGAGAACAAGAAGTCTTCGACCATCGACGTCGCGTTCCCGATTGCCGATGAAGCCAAGCTGGCTGCCGCTTTCGGTCTGCCGTCGCTGGCCAAACCTGCGTCGATCGTGATCTGGACCACCACCCCGTGGACCATCCCGGCCAACCAGGCGCTGAACGTTCACCCGGAATTCAACTACGCGCTGGTCGACATCGGCGACAAGCTGCTGGTATTGGCTGAAGAACTGGTCGAGGCCTGCCTTGCGCGCTATGGCGTTGAAGGCTCGGTCGTCGCGACCACCACCGGTAAACAACTGGAACTGATCAACTTCCGTCACCCGTTCTACGACCGTCTGTCGCCGGTTTATCTGGCTGATTACGTTGAACTGGGCGCAGGCACTGGCGTGGTTCACTCCGCGCCAGCCTACGGCGTGGACGACTTCGTGACCTGCAAGAAATACGGCATGGTCAACGACGACATCCTCAATCCAGTGCAAAGCAACGGCGTGTACGTGCCATCGCTGGAGTTCTTCGGCGGCCAGTTCATCTGGAAGGCCAACCCGGCCATCGTCGACAAGCTGGCCGAAGTCGGCGCGCTGCTGCACACCACTGTCATCGAACACAGCTACATGCACTGCTGGCGCCACAAGACCCCGCTGATCTACCGCGCCACTGCGCAGTGGTTCATCGGCATGGACAAAGAGCCCACCAGCGGCGACACCCTGCGTGTGCGCTCGCTCAAAGCCATCGAAGACACCAAGTTCGTCCCGGCCTGGGGCCAGGCGCGCCTGCACTCGATGATCGCCAACCGTCCGGACTGGTGCATTTCCCGTCAGCGCAACTGGGGCGTGCCGATCCCGTTCTTCCTGAACAAGGAAAGCGGCGAGCTGCACCCACGCACCGTCGAGCTGATGGAAGAAGTCGCCAAGCGCGTCGAAGTCGAAGGCATCGAAGCCTGGTTCAAGCTGGACGCCGCCGAGCTGCTGGGCGCCGAAGCGCCGCAGTACGACAAGATCAGCGACACCCTCGACGTCTGGTTCGACTCGGGCACCACGCACTGGCACGTCCTGCGCGGTTCGCACCCGATGGGCCACGAGAGCGGCCCGCGCGCCGACTTGTACCTGGAAGGTTCGGACCAGCACCGTGGCTGGTTCCACTCGTCGCTGCTGACCGGTTGCGCCATCGACAACCACGCGCCGTACCGCGAGCTGCTGACCCACGGTTTCACCGTCGACGAGTCCGGCCGCAAGATGTCCAAGTCCCTGGGCAACGTGATCGCACCGCAAAAGGTCAACGACACACTGGGCGCCGACATCATGCGTCTGTGGGTCGCGTCTACCGATTACTCCGGTGAAATGGCGGTATCCGAGCAGATCCTGCAACGCAGTGCGGACGCCTACCGGCGTATCCGTAACACCGCGCGCTTCCTGCTTTCCAACCTGACCGGTTTCAACCCGGCCACCGACCTGCTGCCGGCTGAAGAAATGCTCGCGCTGGACCGTTGGGCCGTGGACCGTACCCTGCTGCTGCAACGCGAGTTGCAAGAGCACTACGGCGAGTACCGTTTCTGGAACGTGTACTCGAAGATCCACAACTTCTGCGTGCAGGAGCTGGGTGGTTTCTACCTCGACATCATCAAGGATCGCCAGTACACCACTGGCGCCGACAGCAAGGCCCGTCGTTCGTGCCAGACCGCGCTGTTCCACATCAGCGAAGCGCTGGTGCGCTGGATCGCGCCGATCCTGGCGTTCACCGCCGACGAGCTGTGGCAGTACCTGCCGGGCGAGCGTAACGAATCGGTCATGCTCAACACCTGGTACGAAGGTCTGACCGAACTGCCGGAAGGCTTCGAACTGGGTCGCGCCTACTGGGATCGCATCATGGAAGTGAAGGTGGCGGTCAACAAGGAAATGGAAATCCAGCGTGCGGCCAAGGCCGTCGGTGGCAACCTGCAAGCCGAAGTGACGCTGTTCGCCGAAGACGCCCTGAGCGCCGACCTGGCCAAGCTGAGCAACGAGTTGCGCTTCGTGTTGATCACTTCGACCGCCAGCGTTGCGCCGTTCGTACAGGCGCCTGCCGACGCAGTGGTCACCGAAGTCAGCGGCCTGAAACTGAAAATCGTCAAATCGGCCCACGCCAAGTGCGCCCGTTGCTGGCACTGCCGTGAAGATGTCGGCGTGAACCCGGAACATCCGGAAATTTGCGGTCGTTGCGTCGACAACATCAGCGGCGCCGGCGAGGTTCGTCACTATGCCTAATGCCGTTGGTCGCTTCGGGCGACTGGGCTGGCTCTGGTTGAGCTTGCTGGTTCTGGTCATCGACCAGGCCAGCAAGTTCTACTTCGAAGGCAGGCTCGAGATGTACCAGCAGATCGTGATCATTCCCGATTACTTCAGCTGGACCCTGGCCTACAACACTGGCGCGGCATTCAGCTTTCTGGCCGACAGCTCCGGCTGGCAGCGCTGGTTGTTTGCCCTGATCGCGATTGGGGTGAGTGCGGTGCTGGTGGTGTGGCTCAAGCGTCTGGGGCGTAACGAGACCTGGCTGGCGGTTGCGCTGGCGCTGGTGCTCGGTGGCGCGCTGGGCAACCTGTATGACCGCATTGCCCTGGGCCATGTGATCGATTTCATCCTGGTGCACTGGCAAAACCGCTGGTACTTCCCGGCGTTCAACTTTGCCGACAGTGCAATTACGGTCGGTGCGGTAATGCTGGCACTGGATATGTTCAAAAGTAAAAAGACCGGAGAAACCGTTCATGACTGAACAGGTATTGGCTGAGCAACGCATCGGCCAGAACACGGAAGTCACCTTGCATTTCGCATTGCGCCTGGAGAACGGCGACACGGTGGACAGCACCTTCGACAAAGCCCCGGCGACCTTCAAGGTCGGTGATGGCAACCTGTTGCCAGGTTTCGAAGCGGCACTGTTCGGTTTCAAGGCGGGCGACAAGCGTACCCTGAGCATCGAGCCGGAAAACGCTTTTGGCCAGCCTAACCCGCAAAACGTGCAGATCATCCCGCGCTCACAGTTCCAGGACATGGACCTGTCGCCAGGATTGCTGGTGATCTTCAACGATGCGGCCAATACTGAATTGCCGGGTGTGGTCAAAGAGTTCGATGACGCGCAAGTGACCATCGACTTCAACCATCCGCTGGCTGGCAAGACGTTGACCTTTGACGTGGAAATCATCTCCGTCAAAGCGCTGTAACTGACCGGATTCGGTCAACTGTAGGAGCGAAGCTTGCTCGCGAAGGCGTCATCACATCCAGCATTGATGTCGACTGATCTGCCGCTTTCGCGAGCAAGCTTTGCTCCTACAGGTTTGTAATGATCTAACTTCTTGCGCGCAAGACACGAGGCACAGCATGCAAATCAAACTCGCCAATCCCCGTGGCTTCTGCGCCGGTGTGGACCGGGCGATCGAAATCGTCAACCGCGCCCTGGAAGTCTTCGGGCCGCCGATCTATGTGCGCCATGAAGTGGTCCACAACAAATTTGTCGTCGAAGACCTGCGCAACCGTGGCGCGATCTTTGTCGAGGAGCTGGATCAGGTACCGGACGACGTGATCGTGATCTTCAGTGCCCACGGTGTTTCCCAGGCGGTGCGCACCGAAGCTGCCGGCCGTGGCCTGAAAGTATTCGATGCCACGTGCCCGCTGGTGACCAAGGTGCACATCGAAGTCGCACGCTACAGCCGCGACGGTCGCGAATGCATCCTCATCGGCCACGCCGGGCACCCGGAAGTCGAAGGCACCATGGGCCAGTACGATGCCAGCAATGGTGGCGCGATCTACCTCGTCGAAGACGAAAAGGATGTCGCCGCGCTGCAAGTGCATAACCCCGAGAAACTGGCGTTCGTGACCCAGACAACCTTGTCCATGGACGATACCAGTCGCGTCATCGATGCCCTGCGTACGCGTTTCCCGGCCATCGGTGGGCCACGCAAGGACGACATCTGCTACGCCACGCAAAACCGTCAGGATGCGGTCAAGCAACTGGCCGACGAATGCGATGTGGTGTTGGTTGTCGGCAGCCCGAACAGCTCGAACTCCAATCGCCTGCGTGAGCTGGCCGAACGCATGTCGACCCCGGCCTATCTGATTGATGGCGCTGAAGACCTGCAAAAGAGCTGGTTCGACGGTGTCGAACGTATCGGCATTACGGCTGGCGCCTCTGCACCGGAAGTGCTGGTGCGCGGCGTGATCCAGCAGTTGCAGGCCTGGGGCGCTACCGGTGCCGATGAGCTGGCCGGTCGTGAGGAGAACATCACGTTCTCCATGCCTAAAGAGCTGCGCGTCCGCTCCCTGCTTTAAGCGTTTTTCCTTCTGCGCACAACGCCTGCTCAGCCTTCGCGCTGCGCAGGCTGACGCGTCCGCTCGGCGCCAGTACCACCTGATACTGACTGACCGCTTCGCGCGCAGCGCAAACATGTAATGTCCCCGCCTGAAATTCTCCCTGGGCGAACTGTGGTTCGCCCAGATGGCTGAAACGCACGAACTGGCTGACAGGTCGGTTACCGACGATCGGCATCGGCGTGGCGCTTTGACGCTCGACCAGCAGCGGATTGCCGGGGTCTTTGTGCCCCTTGCCACTGATATCCAGAATGATTCGCCAACCCTGGCCCCAGTCACCGTTGATGGAATGAATCATCACGCTTTGATGGCGGGCGATCGCCTCGGTTCTGGCGGTGCGGATGTCACTGTACAGCGACTGCGCAGCCTGCTCGCGAAGGTTCGATTCGGTAACTGCCGCGAATGCCGGACTGACCAAATGCAGAACAATCCCGACAATCGTCAGTCCCATAAGCAGTTCAATCAGGCTGAAACCGTGCTGACGCATGATATCTCCCTCCCTGGAGTGGCGTGATCTGTGCGCTCCCTGCGCGACTGATGGCAAATCTACCGCGCTGGGGCGGTGGAATGTTCTAGCGTGTAATTGCAGGTATAGCCGACGGCAACGGAGGGCACCGATGCAACATCATTCAAAAGGTTTCACGCTGGTCGAGTTGTTGATCGCGCTGGGGATCTTTCTGGTGCTGATCACTTTGGCCGTCCCGGCGTTTACCCGCTCGGCCCAAACGACAAAGGCCGACACTGAAATCGGCGACCTGCAACGCAGTCTGAATTTCGCTCGCCTCGAGGCCATCGACCGAGGCGTGACGACGCGGCTGCGGCCCAAGGCAGGCGACGGCGTCTGGACCGGAGAGTTAGCGGTTTATGACGGTACTGGCACTGCGGCCAATGTATTGCGGGTTGTTCCAGCGATGAGCAGCGGAGCGACTCTGACGCTAACCTCAGGGGTGAACCCCATTGATTTCAACAATCTGGGCGGGCTGGCGTCATCGTCCACGGCGGTGGTGATCAGTTATGTGCTGGGGTCGCAAAGCAGGACGCTGAATGTGTGTTTGAACGGACGAATTCTATTGGGTGGAAATTGCGGATGAGGCCATGGAGCAAGCATGCACAGGACGGCATGACATTGATCGAAGTTCTGGTTGCGTTGTTGATATTGAGCGTCGGGCTGTTGGGGGCGGCAGCTTTTCAATTGAATGCGCTGAAATACACCGACAGTGCGCGGATGACCAGCCAGGCCAGTTTCATCGCCTACGACATGATGGACCGTATCCGCGCCAACTCCGCTGCCGATTATACCGTGACACCTCCGACTTCCGGCAACCTCAACGTAGCCCGGGACCAGGATCTGTACGACTTCACCAGCAATATCGTCAATTTCGGCGGTCCCACCGCCACGGGCAGCATCGCACTCAATCAGCGGGTTTATACCATCACCATCACTTGGGATGACTCCAGGGCCGCCAATAGCGCCAATGCACGTCGCAGTTTCGTCCTCACCAGCCGTGCCACCGTTGACCCGGTATCGACGCCATGATCCGCCGGCAAAGAGGCTTCGGCCTGATCGAATTGCTGGTCGCCCTGGCTTTGAGTCTGGTGGTGGTCCTGGGCGTGGTGCAGATTTTCATCGCGTCGAAAAACACCTACGTCAGCCAGAACGCCGCCGCTGCGATGCAGGAAGACGCGCGTTTCGTGCTGAGCAAGATGATTCAGGAAATCCGCATGGTGGGCATGTTCGGTTGTCTGGGGACGATCACGGACGCCAGTACGCCGGGTGATTTCAACGCGGCACAAATCACACCGATCAGTTGGGATAACGCCAACCTCAAGCTGACTCTGGTAACGGCGGATGTCGGAAGCAGCGGCGGGACGCCGACCTGGACGGTGATATCCGACTGTCGAAACACTGCAACGGCATACAGCGACCTGCGCGCGCCGGCTTCGGGGCAGCTGGCATTCCCGATTCGACGGTTGATCTACAGCTTGAAGAACGGCCAGTTGACCATGGGTGTAGGCCGAGGCACGCCGGCCCAGCAGGTCCTGGTGGACAACGTCAGCGCCTTCAATGTGAGCTTTGGCCTTGCCAGCTCTGCTGCCGACTCGTCGGCTTCCAGTTACAGCAGCAACCCGTCCGACCCGGCACGCATCCGCAGCGTGCGATTGAGTTTGACCCTCACCGATCCGAACAACCGGGTCAGTAACCAAACCTTCAACGTGGTTGCCGCGTTGCGCAACCGACTGCCATGAGCGGGGGACAAATGATGGCGTTTCACGCCCAGCGCGGCATGGCATTGCTGGTCAGCCTGGTTTTCTTGCTATTGCTGACGCTAATCGGCATTTCATCGATGCAGAACGCCACCTTGCAAGAAAAAATGGCCGGCAGCGTAAGCCTGCGCAATCAGTCATTCCAGACCGCCGAAGCGGCGTTGCGCGTGGGTGAAAGCGCAGTGCAACTCGAGAGCTTCACACTGGCAGTGTGCAGCGGCACCAGCCAATGTGCGCCGCCGGCCGAGTCATCGACCATCAAGGCTGCCGGTTTCAATTCAACCTCAGGGGTGACCTGGATCGCTTCGGGCAATGGCTTCTACGGGGTGCAAAACATTGGCACCACCCTGACGGCGGTGAACGTGCCGAGCAACACCTCGGCAACCTTGTACCGGGTAACTGCCGTGGGCATCGCGGGCAACTCGCGCAGTGTGGTGGAGAGCATTTATGCGAAGTACTGAAAGGCGCACGCGGCATTGGCAGTTAATTTGCGGTGCTGTTTTGGGCCTGTATCTGGCGGCACCGACCTACGCCTTCACGCCTTCGGACTCACCTTTGTTAAGCGCCGCAGCGGTCGCGCCAAACGTGATGTTGATGATCGACGATTCAGGGAGCATGAATAACATCATCTGGGCGCCGGGATTCGATCCCACGGTCAATCGCGCGCAGATCGCGATCTGCGGTTCCAACTCGTCATGCCTCAGTGGCCAGAACCTGGACATGAGCGACACCAATATTTCCCTGTCGAGCCTGAACCGGGGCGGTTGCCCGAACAACGGCAATTGGTACGGTTTCTATCGAGGCTTTCTCGGGCTGACACCGATTTGCCTGAAACTGCCCGACCCGGTCGGCAATGAAAACACCCGGTATACCGCAAATTATCTGGCGTATCTGTTGGGGCTGGCCAACGGTTCGAGCCGGGATTTCACCTCGGGCGCCAATGCAATTCCCGATGAGTATCGGATCAGCGTCGCTCAGGATGTCTCGAAGAATCTGGTCACCAGCAATCGCTCATTGCGTATCGGACTTGCGACGTTCAATTCCCCCATCAGCAATAACCCGGGCAACGGTGGCTACATCGCCCGGGCGGTCAGCGATCTGTCGGTGGATGCCAACTACAACGCGCTGATTGCCTCGATCAATGGCTTGAGTGCCGTGGCCAACACACCGTTGGCGGAAGCCTATTACGAAGTGACGCGATACATGCGCGGCATGGCGCCGTACTACAACTCCACGCCGGCGACCTATACCAGCCCGATCCAGTATCGCTGCCAGAAGAACTACGGGGTGGTCATTACCGACGGTTTGCCCACCTACGACCGGACGTTTCCCACCAACGATCCGCTGGGTGGCACTCGTCTGCCGAACTGGGACGGCAACAGCGCCAACGACGGTGACAACCTCAGCGGTGACGGCGAGGGCGACACCCTCTATCTGGACGACATCGCCAAATTCGCCTTCGACATCGACATGCGCTCCACCGGAACCGATCTGGCCGGCAAAAGCTGGAACGCGACAGATTTCCCCAAGCAAAACATGAACACCTACACCGTGGGTTTCACCGCGGCGAACCAGATGCTGTCGGATGCTGCCAACTACGGTCAGGGCAAGTACTATCAGGCTACCGACAGCACCGGACTGAATGCCGCGCTGTCCTCCGCGCTGAGCGAAATCACTTCCAAGGCGGGGTCCGGTGGCAGTGGCGTGACCAGTGGGACGATTCTCGGCAGCGGTAGCAGCTTCTTTCAAACCAGCTATGACCCCAAGGATTGGCGCGGCACCATCAAGTCCTACGGCTTCACCGCCAGTGGCACGGTCAACACCAGTGCGGTGCAGTGGACCACCGACACGGCCATCGTGCCTGGCGCCACGGCGCCGATCTATCAGTCCTGGAACAGTCAAACCAACACCGTCGTGACGTTGGCCTATGCCAACTTCTCCACAGCGCAACAAACCACCCTCAATCAAGGCCTGCCCAGCGGTATCACCGGCAGCGATCTGGTGGAGTGGAGCAAGGGCACCAACAAGACCGGGTTGAAAGTACGCAGTGTGTTGCTGGGGGATATCATCAACTCGCCGCTGGTCCTGGCGTCACCCACGGACAAAACCGCCTCCGACCTTTCCGGCGACAGCACCTACAGCGCTTATCTGGCCACCAAAGCGGCCAACATGAATGCCAGCCTGGTGGTCAACGCCAACGACGGTTTCGTTAACGTCATCAACTCCACCAGCGGCGCACGACGCTACGCCTACATGCCGTCGAGTGTGTTGCCGTCGCTGCGCTACATCGCCGATACCGGCTACATCAACGGCGTCAGCCACAAGTTCCTGGTGGACGGGCAGGTGGGCGTGTTCGATGCCCAACTCAACAGTGCCTGGAAAACCCTGGCGCTTGGTGGCACCGGGGCGGGAGGGCGGACCTTCTACGCCTTGCAACTGTTCGATGCCTCGGCGGGCAATGCGACCAGAGCGTTGTGGGAAATCAGCGCGCCGACCAGCGCAAACACCGCAAACGCTTTCAATGATCTGGGTTATGCCTACGCCCGTCCGGAAGTGGCACGCTTGGCCGACGGTCGTTGGGCTGCGTTCATTTCCAACGGCTACGGCAGCAACTCCGGGGTCGCAGCCCTGTACGTAGTGGATGTCCGCGACGGCTCGCTGATCAAGAAAATCGTCGTCGACGGCAGCGAGACCAGCAACGGTTTGTCCTCGGTGAAGCTCAGGGTCAACTCGCAGAACGTGGTGCAGGCCGCTTATGGCGGGGATTTGAAGGGGCGGCTGTGGAAGTTTGACTTGAGCGGTACTTCTACCGACACCTGGGGCGTGGCGTTTTCCGGCAAGCCGTTGTTCACCACGGCGGGTGGTACGACCCAGCCCATCACCGCGCAACCCTTGCTGGCGGATAACTCGCTGGGTGGCAAAGTGGTATTTTTCGGCAGCGGAAAATTCAACGAAACGGCGGACAAGACCAACAAGGATTTGCAGGCGTTCTACGCGGTTTGGGATGCGGACGGTGGTTCCGGGCAGATCACCACCTCGAGCTTGCAGGCTCAGGCGGTGACGGGTGTGTTCTCGGGTAGCTCAGGTCAGTTCATCACCACCAGCCAGAACGAGGTGACTTATCCAGCGGAAAAGGGCTGGTACCTGCCATTGGTGTACAACAACGTGTTGACCGGTGAACGGGTGATCAATCAGGCCAATCTGATACTGGGTCGGATCGTCTTTACCACGGCCAGTGTCGACACCACGGACCCGTGCGCGAGCTTCGGCACCGGCAAACTGGTCGAACTCGATGCGTTCAGCGGTAAGATGCTCAACTATGCGGTGCTCGACACCAATAGCGACGGCGTGGTCGACAGCAACGATACCGTGTCCGCGGGTGTTATTTTCACCGGAGGCAATCCGACCTTGAACGCCATCGTCAATGGCGGGACACGCAAAGTGGTGAACGATTCCAGTGGCGGCATTACCACGCTGGTGGAAAAATCCGGCGGTGGCAGCCGTCGCATCATGTGGCGACAAATACAGTAAGTGAGAGTTGAGGCATGCACAGATCCAACCGCGGTTTTACCCTGATCGAAATCATGATCGTGATTGCGATCATCGGGATTGTCATGACCATCGCTGCACCCAGTTTCACCGAGTACCTGAAGAAGGGCCGTCGTGCCGAAGTGGCCGGCCTGCTTTCCGAGCAGGCGCAGATTCTCGAGCGTTTCTATACACAAAAGAATGTGTATACCGGCGTTGCCGGCCTGAGCCCTGGCAATGATTACTACACCATCACGTCGACCCTGACCGACCAGACTTTCCTGCTGACGGCGGTGCGCAAGGCCGGTACAGCCATGGCGACCGACAAGTGCGGTGATTTCACGATCACTAATACAGGCGTGCGCGGCATGGTCAACGCCACGGCCGGCCTGACCACCAAGGACTGCTGGGGTCGCTGAGGTTTTTCGGGCGCCTTTTGCGTCCACTGTCTATTTATCGGTTGGATCACAATATGAACAGGCAACAGCAAGTGGTGATTGTCGGTGGCGGGGTAATCGGCCTGCTGACGGCATTCAATCTCGCGTCCGAAGTGCAGAGCGTTGTGCTGCTGGACCGTTCGAATGTCGGTCAGGAGTCGTCCTGGGCGGGTGGCGGCATTGTTTCGCCGCTCTATCCATGGCGTTACAACCCGGCAGTTACCGCGCTGGCTCATTGGTCCCAGGACTTTTATCCACAGCTGGGTGAGCGCTTGTTTGCTGCCACCGGGGTCGATCCAGAGGTGCATACCACCGGTCTGTATTGGCTCGATCTGGATGACGAGGCCGAGGCGCTGGCCTGGGCAGTGCGCGAGAACCGTCCGTTGCGGGCTGTGGATATCTCGGCGGCGCACGATGCGGTGCCGGTGCTGGGCGGTGGTTTTTCCCGGGCCATCTACATGGCTGATGTAGCCAATGTACGCAATCCGCGTTTGGTGAAATCGCTCAAGGCAGCACTGCAGGCACTGCCGAACGTGACGATTCATGAGCAGTGCGCGGTCAGTGGCTTTATTCGCGAAGGTGAAAAAGTCGTCGGTGTACAGACTTCTGGCGGTGCGATTCATGGCGATCAAGTGGTCTTGACCGCGGGTGCCTGGAGCGGTGATTTGCTCAAGGGCCTGGGCCTGGAATTGCCGGTCGAGCCGGTGAAAGGGCAGATGATTCTCTACAAGTGCGCGGCGGATTTTCTGCCGAGCATGGTGCTGGCCAAGGGGCGTTACGCGATTCCCCGACGCGACGGGCACATTCTGATCGGCAGTACGCTGGAGTATGAAGGCTACGACAAGACGCCAACCGAATCGGCGCTGGAGAGCCTCAAGGCCTCGGCGATTGAGCTGATCCCGGCGTTGGCGGATGCCAAAGTGGTCGGGCATTGGGCCGGTTTGCGCCCGGGTTCGCCGCAAGGTATTCCCTACATTGGCCGGGTGCCCGGGTTTGAAGGCTTGTGGCTCAACTGCGGGCATTTCCGCAATGGGCTGGTGCTGGCGCCAGCGTCGTGCCAGTTGTTTGCCGATGTGATGTTGGATCGCGATCCGATTATTGACCCGGCGCCGTATGCTCCGTCCGGGCGGATTTGACCGTCAGGAATTAGTTGCTTGTCAGATTGCCATCGCGGGCTTGCCCGCGATGGGGGCCCTCAATCCAACCCTAATTTTTTCAGCCTGTAACGCATCGACCTGAATGAAAGATTCAACCGCTGAGCCGCCGCCGTGCGGTTCCAGCGGGTTTCTTCCAGTGCCTGAAGAATCAGCTGGCGCTCGACGTTTTCCAGATACATTTCCAGATTGTCGATTTGCGTCAGATCCGGCACCCCGCCCTCAGGCGTGCAATTACCCTCGGCCAATCGCAGGTCGCCGGCCTCGATCTGTTTGTTTTCGCAGAGGGTGTGCGCTCGTTCGAGCATGTTTTCCAGTTCCCGCACATTACCGGGGAAACGGTAATTTTTCAGTGCGTCGAGTGCTTGCGGGTGCAGTTTTGCCGGCGCTTGACCCGTATCGGCTGCCAACCGTTTGAGTACGTGGCTGGCCAATGGCTCGATGTCGTCACGGCGTTCGCGCAGGGGCGGCACTCGTAGCTCGATCACGTTCAAACGGTAGTAGAGGTCCTGGCGAAAGCGTTCCGCGGCGACTTCGCCACCAAGGTCTTTATGCGTGGCGCAAAGAATGCGCACATCGACCACCTCTTCCTGCTGGCCGCCGACGCTGCGTACGGCTTTTTCCTGGATCGCCCGCAGCAGTTTGACCTGCATTGGCAGCGGCAGGTCAGCCACCTCGTCGAGAAACAGCGTGCCGCCATGCGCAGCCTGGAACAGGCCGGGCTTGTCTTCGATGGCGCCGCTGAAGCTGCCTTTGCGATGCCCGAAAAACTCGCTTTCCATCAGTTCCGACGGGATCGCTCCGCAATTGACCGGGATAAAGGGTTGGTTGGCACGTGGGCCACGGTCATGGATCAGCCGCGCCACCAACTCCTTGCCGCTACCGGATTCGCCGCTGATGTACACCGGAGCCTGGCTGCGCGCCAATTTGTCGATCTGCTTGCGCAAGTTGCGCATGGGCAACGAATCGCCCAACAACCGTCGGTCGATGGCGACGCCAGGAGAGGGCAGGAGCAGGGCGCTGTTGACCAGTTCCCGCAAGCGGTTGAGATCCACCGGTTTGGTCAGAAAGTCGAAAGCGCCGGCCTTGAGCGCGTTGATTGCCGTATCAACGTTGCCATACGCCGTGATCATGGCCACCGGGATCTGTGGATAACGTTGCTGGATGTGCTGCACCAGCTCCAGGCCGGTGCCATCGGGCAGGCGCATGTCGGTCAGGCACAGATCGAATGTTTCACGCTTGAGCAGAGCCAGGGCCTCGCTCGCGTTACGCGCACTGTAGGTATCGAGTTTCATCCGTCCCAGGGTGATTTCCAGGAGTTCGCGGATGTCCGGTTCGTCGTCGACGATCAGGACTTTTTGCCGTGGGCTCATATTCAACTTTGTTTCCGTCCGTGAGCAAAGGTGATGCGAAAGCAGCCGCCGCCTTGGCGTGGTTTGAAGTCTAGGCGTGCCTGGTTGCTTTCGCACAACTCACGGGACAGATACAGCCCAAGGCCGGTGCCCTGGTGGCTGGTGGTGAAAAACGGTTCGAACAGTTGCGCCTGATGGTCCGGCGTCACACCGGCCCCGTCATCGAGCACTTCGAGGATCGGCAACTGGCTGTCGGGATCAATGAACAATTCAAGCCAGACTTGCGCCAGGTCGTGGTTTTGCGCGCTGTGGCGCCAGGCGTTGCGTATCAGGTTGTCGATGATCTGGTGCAATTGGTCCGGGTCCATCAACGTCTTGAAGTCGCCGGGGCCGATGTTCAGGTGTATCTGTTGACGCTCGGTCGCGGCCTCGCGAATTTCAGTGACGAACTGTTGCAGCCACGGCTTCAGGTCGAGGCGCTGCGCCACGGTTTGTTGGCGGCGGGACATTTGCAGGACGTTTTCGATTACCCGATTCATTCGTTGAGAGTGGTCTTGAATAATCTGCGTCAGACGTTGATCGGCGCTGTTCAGTTCCTCTGATTCTCGCAATAGCTGTGCGGCGTGACTGATGGCGCCCAGCGGATTGCGTATTTCATGGGCGATACCGGCGGTCAGGCGGCCAAGGGCGGCGAGTTTCATTTGTTGGGCTTGTTGGGCGATTTGCGCGATATCTTCGAGAAAAACCAGGGTCTGGTGTTGTGGGCTCGGGTCCAGGGCGATGAAGCTGGGTTGCAGCTCCATGCCGCTGCTGGCGATTTTAAGGCTCTGGGGGCGCAGCGTCGGGTTGTTGAGCCACAGGTGCAGACGCTCGACGAGCGACGGTAGGAGCTCGTCGATCAGTCGGCCTTCAAGGCGATCACAACCCAGCAGGGTCAAGGCGCCGTGATTGGCCAATTGCACTCGGCGCTGATCGTCGAGCACCAGGATGCCGGTGCGCATGCGTTGCAGGATCAGCGCATTGAGTGCTTCGAGGCCGATGACTTCGCTGGCCTTCTGCTCCACCAGCGTTTCGCTGACTTCCAGGCGTCGGGCCAGGCCCTGTACCAGCAACGCTGCGGCAAAACACAGGGCGCCGAGGGTACTGACTTGCAAATAGTCGTTGGGACTGGCGCGATGGCTGAAATTCAACAGCAAGCTTGAACCGACGATGCCGATCGCTGCGAGGGCGGCAATCAACAGGCCGATGCGCCTTCGCAACAAGGTATTGCTGATGGCCACTGAGACGATCAGCAAGTTGCCGATGGCGCTCGCCACACCGCCGCCGGCGTAGAACAGGCCGCACAGCAGAAAGATATCGAGCAGTGCCAGGCTGAACAGTTGTGCCGGTCGACGGGTGTTCTCGAAGAAGACCACCAGCACAATATTCAGCACCAGGTACAACCAACTGCCAATGCGCAGTAAATCGTCGTTGGCTGACGTCAGCAACCGATTATCCATGTTGCTGGAGATCAGCAGCACCAGGATGATGCCGACGCTTAAACGGTAGAGATGATAGAGGCGCAGCAGGCGCTGGGCCTGCTTGTCGCTGTGACTGGATGCCTCAGCGATCACTGGAACCGGGGCCTTGCTCAAGATGAGCCTGGCTGCAATACCACTGTTGTTGAAGGTTCAGTGCGCGATCGCGTGGCAGGTGCACACCGCAATGAGCACAACGGACCATTGGCGCTGCTTCCAGCTCGGCATTGGATTTGGGAGAGGAGGCCTGGCCCTTGTACTTGCGCCAGAACCACACCGCGGCGGCAATCACGGCGATCCAGAAGAGTATACGAAGCATGATGAGCTGCTTTATTGGCTGATGAACAGGCAGTTTAGCCGGGGACATGACAGGCGCACAGCGCATTCGCCAACCACAAAAAAAACCCAATAAAAAAGGGAGACTCAAGCGTCTCCCTTTTGTACCGCCGGTCGTGTCAGTCGAACACGCCGAAGGTCATGTAGCTGAACCACGAACGGTCTTCGTTGTTGCCTTCAGCTTCGTGTTCCTCTTCCTCGATCACTTCGCCATCTGCGTCTTTAGGCTTGAGTTCGTTCGGAATGGCGTCCTTCGCGTCCTGGAACTGCTTCTGCACGTCCTGGTTGGCGCGGGTTTCTCCCGGCGGCAGCGGCGGACGGGATTCGATCAGGCCCAGGGTGGCCTTGCTCAGCCACGAACGGTTGTCGGCTTCGTCAACCGACGGTACGAACTGACCGTCCACCAACGATGGGTGGTTCGGGTAGTTGAGTTTCAGGGTTTCAAGGCTGGTGGCGGCCAGTTCGTCGAGATGCAGACGCTGGTAGGCCTCGGTCATCACCGCCAGGCCGTCGGCGACCGATGGGGTTTCCTGGAAGTTTTCCACCACATAGCGCCCACGGTTTGCCGCAGCGACATAGGCCTGACGGGTCAGGTAATAGTCGGCAACGTGGATTTCGTAGGCTGCCAGCAGGTTGCGCAGGTAGATCATGCGCTGCTTGGCGTCAGGCGAGTAGCGGCTGTTCGGGAAGCGGCTGGTCAGCTGGGCGAACTCGTTGTAGGAGTCGCGCGCGGCACCCGGGTCACGCTTGGTCATGTCCAGCGGCAGGAAGCGCGACAGCAGACCAACGTCCTGGTCGAAAGAAGTCAGGCCCTTGAGGTAATAAGCGTAATCGACATTCGGGTGCTGCGGATGCAGACGAATGAAACGCTCCGCAGCGGCTTTTGCAGCCTCGGGTTCCGCGTTCTTGTAGTTGGCGTAGATGAGCTCGAGTTGAGCCTGATCGGCATAACGACCGAACGGATAACGCGATTCCAGAGCCTTCAGCTTGGCGGTGGCGCTGGTGTAGCTGTTGTTGTCCAGGTCGGCTTGAGCCTGTTGGTACAACTCGACTTCACTCAGGTTTTCGTCTACGACTTCCTTCGATGAGCAAGCAGCGGTCAATGCGAGGATGGCGATCAGCAGCAGGTGTTTCACTTGCATGGCGGCTTGCGTCCCTATGACGGCCGCTGTCTTGGGCGTGGCCGTCCTGTTATGATGAGCGCCCCGTTGAATAGCCTCGGGGCAAAAGACGCCGTATTTAACCACAAGCGCGCAGCCGAAACCAAAGGCTGTGCCGACGCCTAGTCTGAGCATGTCCGATAAAATTGAACTTCGCGCAGAGGTGCCGTCCGAATTGGGCGGCCAACGCCTCGATCAAGTCGCCGCACAATTATTCGCTGAGCACTCGCGCTCGCGCCTTTCCGCCTGGATCAAAGACGGCCGCCTGACTGTGGATGGGGCGGTTATCCGCCCGCGAGACATCGTTCATGGTGGCGCCATTCTTGAACTCACTGCCGAGCAGGAAGCTCAGGGCGAATGGGTCGCTCAAGACATAGCCCTGGACATCGTCTACGAAGACGACGAAATCCTGGTGATCAACAAGCCTGCGGGCCTGGTGGTGCATCCGGCTGCCGGTCACGCCGACGGCACCTTGCTCAACGCCCTGCTGCACCATGTACCGGACATCATCAATGTGCCCCGCGCCGGTATCGTGCATCGCCTGGACAAGGACACCACCGGTCTGATGGTGGTGGCCAAGACCATTCAGGCGCAGACGCAGCTGGTTACACAGTTGCAGAGCCGCAGCGTCAGCCGCATCTATGAATGCATCGTGATCGGTGTGGTAACGGCTGGCGGCAAGATCAACGCGCCAATCGGTCGCCACGGCCAGCAGCGCCAGCGCATGGCGGTAATGGAGGGGGGCAAGCAGGCCGTCAGCCACTACCGCGTGCTTGAGCGTTTCCGCTCCCACACTCACGTGCGGGTGAAGCTGGAGACCGGTCGTACGCACCAGATTCGCGTACACATGGCCCACATCAACTTCCCGTTGGTCGGAGATCCTGCCTACGGCGGTCGTTTCCGGATTCCGCCGGCAGCCAACCCGACCATGGTCGAGTCGCTGAAAAACTTCCCGCGTCAGGCACTGCATGCACGGTTCCTGGAGCTGGATCACCCGACGACCGGTGAGCGCATGAGTTGGGAGTCGCCGCTGCCGGAAGATTTCGTCTGGTTGCTGACCCTGCTCAAGCAAGACCGCGAGGCGTTCATCGGATGAGTGACTGGCTGATTCCTGACTGGCCCGCGCCGGCCGGGGTCAAAGCCTGTGTGACCACCCGTGCGGGCGGCGTCAGTCTGGCGCCGTTCGACAGCCTCAACCTCGGCGATCACGTCGGCGACAGCCCTGAGGCCGTCGCCGAAAATCGCCGTCGTCTTACCGATCATTTCTCTATTCAACCGGCCTGGCTGCAGCAGGTCCACGGCATTGTCGTGGCCCATGCCGATCCGGGCCGGGTGGACACGGCTGACGCCAGCTGGACCTCAACGCCGGGCGTCGCCTGCGCGGCGATGACCGCCGATTGCCTGCCTGCGCTGTTTTGCGATCGTGCCGGTACCCGCGTTGCTGCAGCCCATGCCGGTTGGCGCGGGTTGGCGGCTGGCGTGCTGGAAGCCACCCTCGACAGTCTGGCGGTGCCACCTGCCGAAGTATTGGTCTGGCTCGGTCCAGCCATTGGCCCGCAAGCCTTTGAAGTCGGCCCGGAAGTGCGCGAAACCTTCGTGCAGCAATTGCCGCAGGCGGCTGAAGCCTTCGTGCCGAGTCAAAACCCCGGCAAGTTCATGGCCGACATCTATAGGCTTGCGCGTCTGCGCCTGGCTGCTCGCGGCGTCACCGCTGTCTACGGTGGCGGTTTCTGTACCGTGACCGACCCGCGTTTCTATTCTTACCGCCGGGCCCCTCGCACCGGTCGGTTCGCCTCCTTGATCTGGCTCGCCCGCTAAGCTTCTCTGATCTGCATCAATGTATTGATGCTTGAAACTCCCAGAATCGACCGCATCTATAACGGTATCTGGCAGGTTTCTTCATTCAGGATGTTTTATAGGTCCGGCCTGCTCAAAAGGAAGGTGACCCATGCGTATAGACCGTTTAACCAGCAAATTGCAGTTGGCGTTGTCCGATGCCCAATCCCTGGCCGTCGGCCTCGATCATCCGGCCATCGAGCCGGCGCACTTGATGCAGGCCTTGCTCGAACAGCAGGGCGGCTCGATCAAGCCCCTGCTGATGCAGGTGGGCTTCGACGTCAACAGCCTGCGTAAAGAGCTGACCAAAGAGCTCGACCAACTGCCGAAAATCCAGAACCCGACCGGCGACGTCAATATGTCGCAGGATCTGGCGCGTCTGCTCAACCAGGCTGACCGTCTGGCTCAGCAGAAGGGCGACCAGTTCATCTCCAGCGAGCTGGTCCTGCTCGCCGCCATGGACGAAAACAGCAAGCTCGGCAAGCTGTTGCTCGGTCAGGGCGTGAGCAAAAAGGCTTTGGAAAACGCGATCAACAACCTGCGCGGTGGCGAGGCCGTCAACGACCCGAACCACGAGGAGGCGCGTCAGGCGCTGGACAAATACACCGTCGACCTGACCAAGCGTGCTGAAGAGGGCAAGCTTGATCCGGTGATCGGCCGCGACGACGAAATCCGCCGTACGATTCAGGTGCTGCAACGCCGCACCAAAAACAACCCGGTGCTGATTGGTGAACCTGGCGTGGGTAAAACCGCGATCGCCGAAGGCCTGGCCCAGCGCATCATCAATGGTGAAGTGCCGGATGGCCTCAAGGGCAAACGCCTGTTGTCCCTGGACATGGGGGCGTTGATTGCCGGTGCCAAATATCGCGGTGAGTTCGAAGAGCGGCTCAAGGCATTGCTCAACGAACTGTCGAAGCAGGAAGGACAGATCATTCTGTTCATCGACGAGCTGCATACCATGGTTGGCGCCGGTAAGGGCGAAGGCTCGATGGATGCAGGCAACATGCTCAAGCCGGCCCTGGCGCGCGGTGAATTGCATTGCGTCGGCGCTACCACGCTCAATGAGTACCGCCAATATATAGAGAAGGATGCCGCTCTCGAACGGCGCTTCCAGAAAGTGTTGGTGGACGAACCGAGCGAAGAGGACACCATTGCCATCCTGCGTGGCCTGAAAGAGCGCTACGAGGTTCACCACAAGGTGGCGATCACCGACGGTGCGATCATCGCGGCGGCCAAGCTCAGTCATCGCTACATCACTGACCGGCAATTGCCGGACAAGGCCATCGACCTGATCGACGAGGCTGCCAGCCGCATCCGCATGGAGATCGATTCCAAGCCCGAAGTGCTGGACCGACTCGAGCGTCGCCTGATTCAACTGAAGGTGGAATCCCAGGCGCTGAAGAAAGAAAGCGACGACGCAGCGAAGAAACGTCTGGAAAAACTCCAGGAAGAAATCGCTCGGCATGAGCGCGAGTACTCGGACCTCGAAGAAATCTGGAATTCGGAAAAAGCCGAGGTGCAGGGTTCTGCGCAGATCCAGCAAAAGATCGAACAGTCCCGCCAGGAACTGGAAACCGCTCGCCGCAAGGGCGACCTGAACCGCATGGCGGAATTGCAGTACGGGGTGATCCCGGACCTGGAACGCAGCCTGCAAATGGTCGACCAGCATGGCAAAGCGGAAAACCAGTTGCTGCGCAGCAAGGTGACTGAAGAAGAGATCGCCGAAGTTGTTTCGAAGTGGACCGGTATTCCCGTGTCGAAGATGCTCGAAGGCGAGCGCGAAAAACTGATGAAGATGGAAAGCCTGTTGCACCAGCGTGTGATTGGCCAGGACGAAGCGGTGGTCGCGGTTTCCAACGCGGTACGGCGTTCCCGCGCCGGGTTGTCCGACCCGAACCGGCCGAGCGGCTCGTTCATGTTCCTCGGCCCTACCGGTGTCGGTAAAACCGAGCTGTGCAAGGCGCTGGCCGAGTTCCTCTTTGACACTGAAGAGGCGATGGTGCGGATCGACATGTCCGAATTCATGGAGAAACATTCCGTGGCTCGCTTGATCGGGGCGCCACCAGGCTATGTCGGCTACGAAGAAGGCGGGTATCTGACCGAGGCGGTGCGTCGCAAGCCTTACTCGGTGATCCTCATGGACGAAGTCGAGAAGGCGCACCCGGATGTGTTCAACGTCTTGCTGCAAGTGCTTGAAGACGGTCGCCTGACGGATAGCCATGGCCGCACGGTGGACTTCAAGAACACTGTGATCGTCATGACTTCCAACCTGGGGTCGGTGCAGATCCAGGAACTGGTCGGTGATCGTGAAGCACAGCGTGCGGCGGTAATGGATGCGATTTCCACGCACTTCCGGCCTGAGTTCATCAACCGGGTCGACGAAGTGGTGATCTTCGAACCGTTGGCGCGGGATCAGATCGCCGGCATTACCGAGATCCAGTTGGGTCGTCTGCGTAGTCGTCTGACTGAACGTGAGCTCAAACTCGAGCTCAGCCCTGAGGCGATGGATAAGCTCATCGCGGTGGGTTACGACCCGGTGTATGGCGCTCGGCCGCTCAAGCGAGCGATTCAGCGCTGGATCGAGAACCCGCTGGCACAGCTGATTCTGTCGGGCCGATTCATGCCAGGCGACACAGCCCACGGTGTGGTGGAAAACGACGAAATCGTCTTCGTCTGATCCTCGGCGGCAGCAAAAATGAAAAGGCCTCGCATTGCGAGGCCTTTTTTTCGTTAGGCTGTTGAACTCAAAGGAAAAGGCTTGTAAAGTGCGCCCCGCAGTCAGTCACCCGCCAGGGTTTTTGCTCCCCAAGCAGGAATCCAAAATAAGTTGCAAATCATTAACTTGAAAGCAATTTAGGGGGTTGACAGAGGTGCTGAAGATTGTAGAATAGCGCGCCTCAGACACACGAACGCAGCGATGCGAACGAGTCGAAGAGAACGCAGTAAAGCTTCAATGTTGTAAATTGAAATATGTAGTTCCGTGATAGCTCAGTCGGTAGAGCAAATGACTGTTAATCATTGGGTCCCAGGTTCGAGTCCTGGTCACGGAGCCAATTTCAAACCGGGGTATAGCGCAGTCCGGTAGCGCGCCTGCTTTGGGAGCAGGATGTCAGGAGTTCGAATCCCCTTACCCCGACCATTTTTGGGTCGTTAGCTCAGTTGGTAGAGCAGTTGGCTTTTAACCAATTGGTCGTAGGTTCGAATCCCACACGACCCACCATTTTTGAAACCAGTTAGCGCTGGGATCGAATCTTAAGATCAGACGCCAAAAGCTCTGTTCGCAGAAGGCGCCTTTCGAAGGTGCCTTTTTTTTACCGGGGTATAGCGCAGTCCGGTAGCGCGCCTGCTTTGGGAGCAGGATGTCAGGAGTTCGAATCCCCTTACCCCGACCATATTAAAAATCCTCGTATCGAAAGATACGGGGATTTTTTTTGTCTTCGAAAAACGCTCTCGAACACCATAAAAACTTGTGGGAGCTGGCTTGCCAGCGATTGCGGTGGGTCATTCAGCGAAGATGTCGACTGAGACACCGCAATCGCGGGCAAGCCCGCTCCCTCAGGGATTGGCGTGTTTTAGTGCAGCTTGAGCCGTGGCTCAGTCCCACGTCCGATCTTGCTGCCCAGCATCAGCATTGCCGTACGGAACGGCCCGTACAGCGCCATCTGGTGCATACGATACAGCGAAACGTAAAACATCCGCGCCAACCAGCCTTCAAGCATTACGCTGCCGGTGAGGTTGCCCATCAAATTACCGACTGCCGAAAAACGCGACAGCGAGATCAGCGAGCCGTAGTCGGTGTACTTGTATTCCGGCAGCGCCTTGCCTTCGATCCGTAGCTTCAGCGATTTGGCCAGCAGTGACGCTTGTTGGTGCGCAGCCTGGGCTCGCGGCGGTACGTTGCGGTCGCTGCCCGGCTGCGGGCAGGCGGCGCAGTCGCCGAAGGCGAAGATGTTCTCGTCGCGGGTGGTTTGCAGGGTCGGCAGTACTTGCAGCTGATTGATGCGGTTGGTTTCCAGGCCGTCGATGTCCTTGAGGAAACCCGGTGCGCGAATCCCCGCCGCCCAGACCTTCAGGCTGGCCTTGATCACGTTGCCGTCGGCGGTGATCAGGCTGTCGGCCGTCACTTCGCTGACCGCTGCGTTGGTCATCACGTTGACCCCGAGTTTCTCCAGGGTTTTATGCACAGGCCCGCCGATGCGTTCCGGCAGCGCTGGCAGTACCCGTGGCCCGGCTTCGATCAGGGTGATGTGCATGTTTTCCGGTTTGATCCGGTCCAGGCCATAGGCTGCCAGCTCATGTGCCGCGTTGTGCAGTTCGGCGGCCAGTTCGACCCCGGTGGCACCGGCGCCGACGATGGCCACGCTGATCTGCTCGACTTTGTCGGTCTGCCCGGCATGGGCGCGCAGGTAGTGGTTGAGCAATTGCTGGTGGAAGCGTTCGGCTTGTTTGCGGGTATCGAGGAACAGGCAGTGCTGGGCCGCGCCCAAGGTGCCGAAGTCGTTGGTGGTGCTGCCGACGGAGATCACCAGCGAGTCGTAAGGTACTTCGCGGGCGGGCACCAGTTCCAGCCCGGCTTCGTCATAGGTGGCAGCCAGCTGGATTTTCTTGTTCGCACGATCGAGCCCGCTCATGCGCCCCAACTGAAACTCGAAGTGGTTCCATTTGGCCTGGGCAACATAGTTGAGTTCATCTTCGGAGGAGTTCAGCGACCCGGCCGCCACTTCGTGCAACAACGGTTTCCAGATGTGGGTCAGGTTCGCGTCGACCAGCATCACGCTGGCCGTACCGCGCTTGCCCAGAGTCTTACCCAGACGGGTAGCCAACTCCAGACCGCCGGCGCCGCCGCCGACAATGACAATACGATGGGACATGGGGATAACTCGCAAGGCTAAAGGAAATCGGTGCAATTACCCGTGCGAGCGCGAGGCAGCTCATAGCGTCAGGTAACTGATAAGTCGGCTCAACAGGCCCAAACCAATGGTCACTGCCAGCACCAGCACAAGGAGCATCCACGGCCGGAAAGGTCGGCGCTCGACTTGGTGCTGGGACAGTTGCAGGTACTCTTCGACATGCTTTTGGTCGTCGGGGTTCAGGCGGCTGGTCATAAAGGCCTCGTCAGGTAGACGTTGCTGAGTGTGTAGAAGCTACAGGCTGATTCAACGAACGTTGAACGGAGCATAGCCGGTGTCCGGAACAGGCTCGACGCTCAGCGTATCGTCCAGACGGATGATGCCACTTTGTAACACTCGGGCAGTGATCCCGCCATGTCCGCGTACGGCCTGAAATGTCCCTGGGCCGAGGTTGTTTTGCAGGCGAGCGCACGGTTGGCACCAGCCGGTGGTTTCGAAAATCGCCTGGCCGATGCGAAAGCGCCGGCCCTTGAGACTGAACAGGTTGATCCCGCTGATAACGAGATTGCGCCGCAGATCCTCAGGCTTGACCGGTCGATCATCCGGGCGGCCCATCAATGAGCTGATCACAGCCAGATGCTCCCACTGAATCAGCGTCACCTGCCGCGCATTGCGCACACCGGGACGTGCGCGATCACCGGTCAACCCGGCCTCGAGCCGGGCTTCCACGGCATCCAGCTCGATCATTGGCACGTGCGGTGCCGGGCGCACGCCGATCCAGCGAACGCGGCCGGTTTGCGGGACTTGGGCAATCAGTTCCTGCAATGGACTCACAGGCTGATCCCTACATCGAACACGATGCTGCGTCCCAGGTTGCTGCGCAGAAAGTCCGGTGCATCGGGATGGGCGAACAGCACACGGGCGAATGTAGGCCCCACCAGCGACAGCGAGCGCCAACCCTGGCGCAGGTACTCGGTGGGCGGCGGGAAATGGCTGTTGAGGTCCAGCACCTCGCGCTTGAGGCTGGCGAAGGCAATGATGTCCAGTTCGCCCAGGTCCATGCCGCGTTCTTTGTAGTTATGCGCCTTTTTGCGCAAGGTCGGCGCCAGCCGCAGCAGGAACTCGTTGGCCGGGATGCGTCGTGGCTTGGCCTCGCGACGCACCAGTTGGCTCAGGGAAAACGCACTGCGTCGACGTTGCAGTTCATCGCGCCACTCATCATTGAGGCGCCGGCCCTCATCGAGCACGAAGAACACTTCGAAACTGGCATCGCGAAACAACACATCCGGCGGTTCCCCGGCCGGGGCGAATTCGTCGGCGCGATAGGGAATGTTCAGCCCTTGCAGCAGGCGTTGGCAGACCCAACGCTCACGCTCCCATTTGCGGGCATTGGACAGGAACGCGTTGGCTTGCTCGGCCGCGATGGTCAGCAGGCGTAAGTAATCTGAGTCATCCATAGGCCCAAGCTTAGCGTCCAAATGTGTTCGCAAAGAAGACAATTTGTCGCGGAGGGCCGATTCCTCACGTTCCCATGCCCGTTTCAGGGCGCTGCACAAAACGGATAGTGATCTGCGCGCACTGGATATTGCCGCGTATCCGCTGGCTCTACCCTCGGCTGTACGGACGTAAGCCGTGTTACCGACGCTCTAAAAAAACAACAACAAGAGATATATGCCATGCGCAAGATCGACGTACATGAGGTTATCGACAACGCTCGTTTCAACCGCTTTCACTGGATGGTGCTGTTCTGGTGTGCGCTGATCATCATCTTCGACGGCTACGATTTGGTGATCTACGGCGTGGTCTTGCCAATGCTGATGAAAGAGTGGGGGCTCAGTCCCCTGCAGGCCGGTGCTCTGGGCAGCTATGCCCTGTTCGGCATGATGTTCGGCGCACTGTTCTTCGGCCCGTTGTCTGACCGGATCGGCCGCAAGAAAGCCATCACTCTCTGCGTAATACTCTTCAGTGGCTTCACCGTGATCAACGGTTTTGCACGAAACCCCACCGAGTTCGGCATTTGCCGCTTCATTGCCGGCCTCGGCATTGGTGGCGTGATGCCCAATGTCGTGGCCCTGATGAACGAGTACGCACCGAAAAAAATCCGCAGCACACTGGTAGCGATCATGTTCAGTGGTTACTCGGTGGGCGGCATGTTGTCCGCTGGGCTGGGCATTGTGCTGATCCCGAGTTTCGGCTGGCAGTCGGTGTTTTACGTAGCGATCCTGCCGTTGCTGTTGTTGCCGCTGATCATGTATTTCCTGCCGGAGTCGGTGGGCTTCATGTTGCGTCAGGGGCGAAATGAAGAGGCGCGCAACGTTCTGCAACGCATTGATCCCGCTTACGTCGCGCAAACGTCTGATCAATTGCACATGGCTGAAGTGAAGGGCACGGGCACTCCGGTGTTGCAGCTGTTCCGCGAGGGCCGTGCGTTGCGTACGCTGATGCTGTGGCTGGCGTTCTTCTGCTGCCTGTTGATGGTCTACGCGTTGAGTTCCTGGTTGCCGAAGCTGATGGCGAATGCCGGTTACAGTCTGGGTTCGAGTTTGTCGTTCCTGCTGGTATTGAATTTCGGGGCGATTTTCGGCGCTGTGGGCGGCGGGGTATTGGGCGACAAACTCAATCTGCCGAAAGTGCTGGCGGGGTTTTTTGCCATGGCGGCGGTGTCGATCACCCTGTTGGGCTTTAACAGCCCGATGCCGGTGTTGTACCTGCTGATCGCCATTGCCGGCGCCACTACCATCGGTTCGCAAATTCTGTTGTACGCCTGCGCCGCGCAGTTTTACTCCATGACCATTCGATCCACCGGCCTGGGCTGGGCTTCGGGCATCGGACGCAACGGCGCCATTGTCGGTCCGCTGCTGGGCGGTGCCTTGCTCGGGATCAGCCTGCCCCTGCAACTGAACTTCATGGCGTTTGCCGTGCCCGGTGCGGTGGCGGCCCTGGCCATGACCGTGTTCGCCATCAGCAGCCGTCGCAGCGCCTTGAGCGTCAGCCCGGCGCTGCCAGCGACCGGTGCCTGAGTCATGAAACGGTTTTTCCAGGACTTCTCGCTATCAGCGGCCGTGGCTGGATTCATCGCCACGGTGATTTCCTACGCCGGGCCGCTGGTGATCATCTTTCAGGCGGCTGAAGCGGCAGATCTTTCTCGGCAAGTGTTGTCGTCCTGGATCTGGGCGATCTCCATCGGCAGCGCTGTGCTCGGAATCGGTTTGAGCCTGCGCTACCGCGTCCCGGTGATCATCGCCTGGTCGGCGCCGGGCTCGGCGTTGCTGGTGGCGCTGTTGCCGGAAATTTCCATGGCGCAGGCGGTCGGCGCTTATCTGGTGAGCAGCCTGATCATTTTCCTGGTCGGCATTTCCGGAGCTTTTGACCGGATCATCAGCAAGCTTCCCGCCGCCATTGCCGCGGCGATGCTGGCGGGGATCCTGTTCAGTTTCGGTACCGGGTTGTTTGTGTCGATGCAGCACAAGCCGTTGCTGGTGCTGACCATGTTTGCCAGCTACCTGGTGTGCAAGCGGGTGATGCCGCGTTATGCGGTGATGATGGTGTTGCTGGTGGGCTGTTCGATTGCCGCATTCACTGGCGATTTGCATCGTGAAGCGTTGGTGATCGGCCTGGCCACGCCGGTGTGGATCACGCCCGAGTTCAGCCTGGGTGCAATCCTGAACATCGCCTTGCCGCTGGTGATGGTGGCGCTGACCGGTCAGTTCGTGCCCGGTATGGCGGTGCTGCGCGCCAGCGGTTATCCGACGCCGGCCAGCCCGATCATCGCCAGCAGTGCGCTGGGCACGGCGCTGCTGGCGCCGTTCGGTTGCCATGGGCTGAATCTGGCGGCGATCACCGCCGCGATCTGCACCGGTCGCGAAGCCCACGAAGACCCACGCAAACGCTATGTAGCCGGGGTTGTGGGCGGCCTCTGCTACCTGCTGCTCGGGATCTTCGGTGCCACGCTGGTTTCGCTGTTTTCGGCGTTCCCCAAAGAGTTGATCGCGGCGCTGGCCGGGTTGGCGTTGTTCGCCGCCATTGCCTCGGCGTTAACGGGCGCGATGGCTGTGCCGAGCGATCGTGAAGCCGCGCTGGTGACCTTTCTGATCACGGCCTCGGGCATGTCTTTGTATGGCTTGTCCGCGGCGTTTTGGGGATTGATTTTCGGCATGGTCACCCATGCGCTGTTGAACGTCCGTCGCGAATCCGATGCAACTGAAGCTCTTCAACCTGTCGATCAAAAACAATAAGAGAAAGGCAATGAAACAGAGTCTCCCAACAACCGGTTCAGCGTTGTCCCTGGCTTTCGTCTCGGGTTTTTCCACGGACGCAATGGCCGCAGAAAAAGGCTTTATCGAAGACACCACAGCGACGTTGCAGGCGCGCAACTATTACTTCAGCCGTGACTATTCCGACATCGTCGGCGCCAACCGGCAATCGAAGGCCGAGGAGTGGGCGCAAGGCTTCATTCTCAATGTGAAATCCGGTTACACCCAGGGTACCGTCGGCTTCGGTGTGGACGTCATTGGCCTGCTCGGCCTCAAGCTCGACAGTGCCCCTGACCGGACCAATACCGGTTTGTTGCCGGTGCAGGACGACGGCCGTGCGGCGGACAACTACAGCCGTCTGGAGGGCGCATTGAAAATGCGCTACTCCAGAACCGAGCTGAAAGTCGGTGAGCTGCAACCCAATCTGCCGGTATTGGTGTTCAGCGATATTCGCCTTCTGCCTCCGAGTTACCAGGGCGCAAGCATTACTTCCAACGAGATCAATGGCCTGACCCTGCAAGGTGGTCATTTGCGTTCAACCAGCCTGCGCAACGAGGCTGGCGATGAGAAGATGCAAGCCATGCTTGGCCACGTTCCGCAGCGTCAGGCCAGCAGTGACGGGTTCAATTTTGCCGGTGCTGATTACGCCTTCAACGAAAAGCGCACCTCGGTCAGCGCCTGGTACGGTCAGCTGGAAGACATCTACAACCAGCGCTTCCTCGGTCTGAAGCACAGTGAGCCTTTGGGCGACTGGATTCTCGGCGCCAATCTCGGTTACTTCGATTCGCGCGAGGACGGCAAAAAGTTACTGGGCAACATCGACAACCAGGCGCTCTTCTCGTTGCTGTCGGCCAAGCGTGGTGGCCATACGTTTTACGTCGGCTATCAGGGCATGTTTGGCGACAGCGCGTTCCCACGGGTGTTTGCCAACATCTCACCGCTGGGCAACGAAGTGCCGACCTACGAGTTCGCCTACACCGATGAACGTTCCTGGCAGGCGCGCTATGACTATGATTTCGCGGCGCTCGGAGTTCCGGGGCTGACCAGTACCGTGCGCTACATCAGTGGCAACAATGTCGATACCGGGCAAGGCTTCGAAGGCAAGGACCGCGAGCGAGACCTGGACATCGGCTATGTGCTGCAGAGCGGCAGTCTCAAGGGTTTGGGCATACGCGTGCGCAATGCCATGGCGCGATCCAACTACCGCAGCGATATCGATGAGAACCGCTTGATCTTCAGTTACACCTGGACCTTGTTATGAAGCGCTGATCACAGGTTGCTGGTGCAATCACCCATGACGTCGTAGGTCACGCGATGGGTCTGGCCCTGATGATCGATGTACACCATAGTCGCCGGTACAACCCCGCAGGCGGTCGCTGTGTCGGACACCGAAACCACCTTGGCGATGTCCAGTGGCTGCGCCGGGTTGTACATCACCGCGGCAGGTTGGTTGTCGGCAGCCATGGCCGAGGTGGCGATGACGGTCAGCAACAGGCTGATCAACGTTTTCATGCTGGCGTGCTCCGGTTCGGTTTCATGGGTAAATTTTAGTCTTCGCCAGCGTCCGATAAAGGGGCGAATGCCGGATGCAGTCTTGCGTAAAACGTAACAATCACGGCCTGCTCTGTGCAGCGTTGGCGAAATTGTTCGCCAGGTATGAGGCGGTCATCGACGATCTGCAGCATTGGGCATGAGATCGAAAGGGGCGGTGTAGACTGGAGGCCTGTCCGCCTACGGCAAGAAAAGGGAGTGCGCCCCGTCATGATCGGTGCCGAGTTACTGTCTTGCGCAACCCTCACCGTGGGTTGGTTGATCTACGTACCGGTTTTGATTTGGGCCGCTGCGCGTGCGCCTTGGGTCGAACTGTTCACCGACAGTCGTCGCCAGCATTTGCTGTTCGGCACGGTGTTCGCGTTGTTTCTGTTGTGGTTGGTACGGCGCGATTTCGATACCGGCGTGTCTTACCACTTCATCGGCATGACGGCGGTGACCCTGCTGCTGGACTGGCCGCTGGCACTCGTCGGCGGGTTGGTGGCGCAGATGGGGCTGGTGCTGCTGGGGCGTCAGGACCTGGCCGCTGTCGGGGTCAACGGCGCCTTGTTGATCGCCTTGCCGGTGCTGGTGACCGAATGCTGCGCAATCCTTGTGGAGCGCGCGCAGCCGCGTAACCCCTTCGTGTACATCTTCGTTTCCGGATTTTTTGCGGCGGCTCTGTCGGCGTTACTGTGCCTGCTGCTTGCGCTTTGGTTGCTGTGGTTCGACGAACGTTTTGCCATGCCGTACTGGCTGGAAGATTTCGTCGGTTACCTGTGGCTGATCATTTTTCCGGAGGCGTTCATCAACGGCATGGTGGTCAGCGCGTTGGTGGTGTTCTGTCCCGAGTGGCTGGAGACCTTCAACCGCACGCGCTATCTGTCGGCGCCGTGGAAGGACGACGATCCCAAGTCTTGATGAGCCCGGGATCGTCGTTGCGACGGCTCAGTGGCGCGGATCGAAATCGCCGCTGAACAGTTCGTCCTCGGCATCGGGGGCGACCGGAATTTTATGCTCTTCCGACGCCCAGGCGCCGAGGTCGATGAGTTTGCAACGGTCCGAGCAGAACGGCCGGAATTTACTCTCTGCACTCCATTCCACAGGGGCGCCGCAGGTCGGGCATTCGACGGTTGGGGTTTGGCTCATGACTGGCCTCCACGCAAAGTTAGGTAAAAGTGATGCAGGCGTTCGACCTCGCTGTGCAGCCAGGCGAGGTCGCGGTCATTGACCACCACATCGTCGGCATGGCTGATGCGATCCTGACGGCTGGACTGCGCCTTGAGAATCGCCTGGACCTGCTGTTCGCTGGTCTTGTCGCGCTGCAAGGTGCGTTCGATCTGTAGCTGTTCAGGGGCATCGATGACCAGCACCCTTTGGGTCATCGCGTATTGGCCGGACTCGATCAGCAGTGGTGATACCAGGATCGCGTAAGGTGATTTTGCCAGTGCCAGGTGATGGGCGATTTCTTCACCGATCAGCGGATGCAGCAAGGCTTCCAGCCAGCGACGTTCATCCGGGACTTCGAAGATCAGATTGCGCAACGCGGCGCGATCCAGTTGGCCATCGGCCTGCAATACGCCGGGGCCGAAGTGTTCGGCGATTTTCGCCAGCGCTGGCCGGCCCGGTTCCACCACCCAGCGTGCGGCGTGATCGGCATCGACCGCGTGCACACCCAGGTCGATGAAATGCTGGGCAGCCGCGCTTTTGCCGCTGCCAATGCCGCCGGTCAGGCCGAGAATCCAGGGTTTTTCCACAGGGGTATTCATTTCAAACCGACAAACTGCCAATAGAAGTCGGTTATTTGACCACCCCAGAGCAAGGCAATCCAGCCGGCAATTGCCAGATAGGGGCCAAAGGGGATCGGCGTCGACGTTCTGGCGTTGCGCACACGCAGGTAAATCACGCCAACAACAGCGCCCACCAGGGACGACAACAGGATCGTCAGCGGCAGAATCTGCCAGCCGCCCCAGGCGCCAAACATCGCCAGCAGCTTGAAATCTCCATGACCCATGCCGTCCTTGCCAGTGAGCAGCTTGAACAGCCAGAACACCGACCAGAGCGCCATGTAACCGGCAATCGCGCCCCACAACGCATCAGGCAACGGCACGAACAGAGCGAAACTGTTGACGATCAACCCCAGCCACAGCAAGGGCAGTACCAGCACATCCGGCAACAGTTGGTGCTCGGCGTCGATCAGGCTCATGGCCAACAGGCCCCAGCTGAGAGCTAATGCCATGCACGCTTGCCAGCCGAAACCGAAATGCCAGGCAATGAATGCCGACCCGAGGCCGCAGGCCAGTTCGATCAGCGGATAACGCTTGCTGATCGGTGCTGCACAGCCAGAGCAGCGCCCGCGCAGGAACAGGAAACTGAGCAGTGGAATGTTTTCCCACGGGCGAATCCGGTGGCCGCACTGTGGGCAATGGGAATGCGGCAGCATCAGGTTGAACGTCGGCAGCGGCGATTCGCCGGGCAGGCCGAGGATTTCATGGGCCTGCACGCGCCATTCGCGCTCGAGCATTTTCGGCAGGCGCCACACCAGTACGTTGAGAAAGCTGCCGACCAGCAGGCCGATCACCCCGGCGATCACTACGAACGCCAGCGGGTGTTGAATCAATATTTCGCTCAAGGGCATGTCAGATCGCTGAACCGAGTTGGAAGATGGGCAGGTACATGGCAACCACCAATCCCCCGACGATAACACCCAGCACCACCATGATGAACGGTTCCATCAGGCTGGTGAGGTTATCGACCATGTTGTCGACCTCGTCTTCGTAGAACCCGGCGACTTTGTCGAGCATGTCATCCAGTGCACCGGACTCCTCGCCGATGGCGGTCATCTGCACCGCCATGTTTGGAAAAATGCCGGATGTACGCATGGAGAAATTCAGCTGCATGCCCGTCGACACGTCTTGCTTGATGCGCAGTACCGCACGCTTGAACACGATGTTGCCGGTGGCCCCGGCCACCGACTCCAGGGCTTCCACCAACGGTACGCCGGCGGCGAAAGTGGTCGACAGCGTGCGGGCAAAACGGGCCACGGCGGACTTGTACATCAACGTGCCCACCAGCGGCAGCTTCAGCAGCCAGGCGTCCGTGCGATCGCGAAAGCCCTGTGACGTCCTGAAGGCGTGGCGCACTCCAAAAATCGCCGCAATCAGCGCGCCGAGCATGACCCACCACCAGTCCTGCATGAACCGTGAAAGGCCGATGACCATAACGGTGAACGCTGGCAGTTCGGCACCGAAGCCTTCGAACACCGACTGGAACTGTGGCACCACCTTGACCAGCAAAATGCCGGTCACGATGATCGCGACGAACACCACCACCAGCGGGTAGGTCATGGCTTTCTTGATCTTGGCCTTGAGACTTTCGCTCTTTTCCTTGTAGGTCGCTACCCGTTCCAGCAGCGTATCCAGCGCGCCGGCCTGCTCACCGGCGTCCACCAGGTTGCAGTACAGCTCATCGAAGTATTGCGGTTTTTTGCGCAAGGCGGCGGCGAAGCTGTTACCCGCCGCGACTTCCTGTTTCACCTCGTCCACCAGCTTGCGCATCATCGGGTTGTCGAAGCCTTCGCCGATGATGTCGAACGATTGCAGAAGCGGTACACCGGCTTTCATCATGGTCGCCATTTGCCGGGTGAAGAGGGCAATGTCGTGGGCCTTGATGCGTTTGCCCATGTCGAAAATCGACGTGGTTTTCTTGCGTACCTTGCCGGGGTTGATGCCTTGCTTGCGCAGTTGGGCCTTGACCAGCGCCGGGTTCTGCCCACTCAGCTCACCGCTGATTTTAGTGCCTTTGCGGTCTGTGCCTTCCCAGGCATACACGCTGATTTTCGCTGCCTTGACCGCCATGTTCAGTCCTTGGTGACCCGGTTGATTTCTTCCAGGCTGGTGATGCCCTGCATGGCCTTGAGCAGCCCTGAGGTGCGCAGGTCGTTGAAACCATCCTTGCGCATCTGGTCATCGATTTGCAGTGCGTTGCCTTCGGCCATGATCAGCCGTTGCAGGTCCGGCGTGTTCTTCACCACTTCATAAATCCCCACTCGCCCTTTGTAACCGCCATTGCAGTGATCGCAACCGACCGGTCCATAGATCGTGAAGGTGCCGATGCGTTCCTCAGGAAAGCCTTCCTTGATTAACGCTTCGCGGGGAATTTCCAGCGGAACGCGGCAATGGCTGCACAACTTGCGCGCCAGGCGCTGGGCAATGATCAGGCTGACGGAGGTGGCGATATTGAAACCCTGGATGCCCATGTTGTGCAGACGGGTCAGGGTTTGCGCGGCGCTGTTGGTGTGCAGGGTCGACAGCACCAGGTGCCCGGTCTGCGCAGCCTTGATGGCGATTTCGGCGGTTTCGAGGTCGCGAATTTCGCCGACCATGATCACGTCCGGGTCCTGCCGCAGGAATGAACGCAGCGCCTGGGCGAAATCCATGCCCTGTTTCGGGTTGACGTTGACCTGGTTGATGCCTTCCATGTTGATTTCGACCGGGTCTTCGGCGGTTGAAATATTGATATCCACGGTATTGAGAATGTTCAGCCCTGTGTAGAGCGAAACCGTTTTGCCCGAACCCGTGGGGCCGGTCACCAGAATCATTCCCTGCGGCTGTTTCAGCGCAGCCATGTACAGGTCTTTCTGGTCCGGCTCGTAACCGAGGGCGTCGATGCCCATTTGCGCGCTGGTGGGGTCGAGAATCCGGATGACCACTTTCTCGCCCCACAGTGTCGGCAGGGTATTGACCCGGAAGTCGATGGATTTGCTTTTGGACAGACGCATCTTGATCCGGCCGTCCTGGGGTCTGCGGCGTTCGGAGATGTCGAGGCTGGCCATGACCTTCAATCGTGCGGCGATGCGGTTGGCCAATTGGAACGGCGGCCGGGCGACTTCATGCAACACGCCATCGGTGCGCATCCGCACGCGGTAGTTCTTTTCGTAGGGCTCGAAGTGCAGGTCTGAAGAACCGCTCCTGATCGCATCGAGCAGCATTTTATGGACGAAACGCACCACCGGTGCGTCATCGGCCTCCTGACCGCCGATAGCGTCCTGGCGTTTGTCGTCGGTGGTCTCGATGTCGAGGCCATCGAGGTCTACATCGGCGATGTCTTCCAGGCCAGAGCCATGGCTGTCGAAGAACTTCTCGATGGCATCGCTGAGTTTGTCGTCTTCGACCAGGATCGCTTCGGTCGTGAGCCCGGTGCTGAACTGGATGTCATTGATGGCTTGATGGTTGGTCGGGTCGGAAACGCCGACGAACAACTTGTTGCCACGGCGCCAGAGGGGCAGGGCGTGATGCTGGCGGACCAGTTTCTCGCTGACCAGGCCTTTGGGCTGAATGTCCTTGTCCAGGGTATGCAGGTCGAGCAGGGCCATGCCGAAATGTTCCGAGGCGATCTCGGCAACCTGGCGGCTTTTAACCAGCTTGTTCTGGACCAGGTAGGTCACCAGGGAAATCCGGTTGCGTTGGGCTTGTTGATACGCCTGTTGCGCGCTTTTGTCAGTGAGCAGCTCGGCCAGGACCAATTGCTTGGCCAGACCGCTGAGGGCGATGTCATTCATTGGGATACCGGACGCAGACATTTAATGACTTATAGCCTAGTCAAGCAACGGAACCAAACCAGCAGCGCCGAGGTGACAAAAAGTGTCAGATAGTGCGGATCCTGGGAGTAGGAAAGGCCTTCAAGGCTGGCGAGTACCCCGCCAACAGGGCGTGCAGGGCTTGGCATGGGCTGTGCTGCGACAGGTTCAGATCATGAGATTTCGACTCATGCACGGAGGCTGTCTATGAACACTCAAAAAGGTTTTACCCTGATCGAGTTGCTGATCGTGGTGGCGATCATCGGGATTCTCGCGACGTTTGCGATACCGGCGTATTCCAAGTATCAGGCGCGGGCCAAGGTCACGGCGGGGCTGGCGGAGATTTCGGCGTTGAAAGTGCCTTTTGAGGACGTTATCAATCAAGGGACCGACCCTGATCTAACCAAGGTAGGCGGAACTGCGACTACGGCTAATTGCACTACGACCGCGTCGGGCAAGGCTGTTGATGGAACTGGCACGATCGCTTGCACGATTCTAAATGCGCCAGGGCCGGTACTAAACAAGACCATCACTCTTACGCGTGCTCTGACCGGGTGGACCTGTACGACCACTGTGGATCAGGAATATGCACCTAAAGGCTGCACCAAAGTCTGACCTTTTTTGGTATATCCACCCCTGCTTATGCAGGGGTTTTTTTTTCGCGTCAGGCAGTTGGATTGAGTATTGATAAAAATTGCCGAAATTTCATGGCCTTAGGCCGGCGAGAAAACCCGCAACTTGCATGCAGATAAAGTTCAACTCATGCATTTTGCACGAATGCGGAAAATTGCGTTTTTCATAACGTATTGATTTTTAAGGATTAATTGTCTGTCTCAAACTTGGCACAGCGTTCGCAATATCTCTGGTAACCCTGCTGACATGAAACCAGCAGACTTTCCAGAAAAACAGGAGTTACTCGTATGAAGAAGTTCGCTATCTCTGCCGCTGCTGCTACCGCGCTGACCCTGACCATGGCCAACGTTGCATTTGCCCAGACTCAGGCCACTCAAGCACCGATGATGCTGGCCGCCGGTGAAGTCACCGAAGCGAAAGAGGATGTTTCCGATACCTGGATCACTACCAAAGTCAAATCAGACCTGATTACCGAAAAAGGCATTCCGGGTACCGATATCAAAGTGGAAACCAACAAAGGCGTGGTGTCCCTGTCGTCCACCGTTGCGGTGACCGATGCTCAGAAATCCACTGCTGTGGCGATCACCAAGAAAATCAAAGGCGTCAAAGCGGTCTCCGCTGACGGCCTGAAAGCCGAGTAAGGCTAGGCTTCTCGCCTGGACCGGGAGAAGACGCGATAGACGGGCCGAGTCATACGTCTATCGCTTCTTGAGTGTTCATGCGAACGGCCACAAGGACGTGGCCATTACAGGCCCCGGCATTCGTGTCGGGGCCTGTTCTATTGTGGGTAACGCAAAAACTCCTAATTCCCGCGCTTGCTGGTGATCTGCACCAGCCGATTTCCTTCAAAGCGCAAGTACTGGTACATCCCGCCATTCGGACCGTAAGTCCATTCCTCGACTTGGAACTCTTCCCGTCGATTGGCACTGCGCTTGTAACCGAGCAAATCGCGACCGACCGGTTCGCCGCATTTTTGCAGTACTTCGCTCGACCGGTCACCGACGCTGATCAGTTGGCTGCCACAGCGCAAAGTATCCGCCGCCCAGGCCTGGCTCGCCGCTGCCGTCAACGCCAGTGCTAGCAGGCGATGCTTGTACATCACTCGGCGTCCAGATGCATTGGCGTGACGACCTTGCCGTCTTTTTCGGCTTCGCCCAACTGTGCGTCGATGAAGTACACACGGTCATCGGCGAGCTGACCTTTGTCGACCAGATAATCCTTGATGCTGCTGGCCCGGTCCTGGCCCAACTGACGCAGCAGCACATCGCTGGAGCTCCAGAACTGAATGACGCCTTCGCGCATCTTCGCTGTGCGTTCTTCCTTGCCCAGGTCTTTCCATTCGGCCGGTGGCTGGGTTTTCAGGCGTGTGCGGTAGATGCCTTCAAGCAACGGCCCTTTTTCGCTGTCCGGAACATCCAGCAACGACGCTTGGGCCGGAACTTTATCGCCTCGACGCTGGAGCATTTTGTAGTAGTTGTATTGGTATTCCCGCTCCAGACGCTGCTCGGCGATCAGCGGACCATCGCTGCTTTTCGCCGCCGTACCTTCGATTTCCAGGCGCAGGGCCGGACGTTCCTTGAGCGCCTTCGACAGTTTGTCCAGGGCACCTTCGGCATCCTTGCTCAGATCGCTGGAACCGGGCGCGAACGACACGCTGCCAAGATCTTCCGAACCTCCCCCCGAGACCAGACCGCCAATCAGTTTGAACGGCGCGGCAGCGGCCTTGACGATCAGGTTGCGCAGGGTCTGCCAGACAATCGGCATGACGCTGAACTGCGGGTTGTTGAGATCGCCGGTGACTGGCAGTTCGATGGAAATCTTGCCGTCGACATCCTTGAGCAGAGCAATTGCGAGTTTCAGCGGCAGGCTGACGGCGTCGGGGCTGTCGACTTTTTCACCCAGTTGCAACTGTTCGACCACCACTTTGTTTTCGGCTTTCAGCTGGCCCTTGGTGATTTGGTAATGCAGGTCGAGGTTCAGCCGGCCCTTGCGGATGCGATAGCCGGCAAACTTGCCGGAGTAAGGCGTCAGCGTGGTCAGTTCCACTCGTTTGAAACTGGTAGCGATATCGAGGCTGGCCATCGGATCGAACGGGTTGACCGCACCTTTGATGGTCACCGGTGCATAGCGGTCGACCTTGCCTTTGACGTCGACACTGGCCGGCTTCGCCTGGCGGCTGTCAATGGTGCCGATCTGGCCGTTGAGCTGCTGGATGGCGGTGGCGAAGTTCGGCGTCAGGCTGAAGTCGGCGAAGTTGGCCGAGCCGTCATTGATGGCAATGCCGCCAATGTGAATACCCAGCGGTTTGTCTTTGCTGGCGGCGGGTTTGGCGACGGCAGGTTTGGCGGCGGTGTCGGGGGGTTGCGGGATCAACAAGTCATCGATGTTGGTGGTGCGGTCATCGTTGATCATGAAGCGTACATAGGGTTGCAGCAGGTTGATCTTGTCGATCGACAGGCTGTCGCCATGCTGATAATTCAGGCCTTCGACCATCACCTGCTGCCACTTGAGGAAGTCGCGGGTTTTCAGGGTGTCGAGGGTATGCAGTTGATCGACCTGGGCGCGTCCGGTGACGCTGAAAGCCAGCGGCTCGGTGCTTTTCAGGTTGACGGCCAGATCGCTGCCGAGCATGCCGCTGCGCAACTCCAGGCGAATGAACGGGCTGATGTAGGACTGGGCGACGCGCAGGTCGATGTCCTTGGTCTGCACATTCAGCCTGGCGCTGATCGGCGCCAGGTTGACCTCGCCATCGGCCATCAGCTTGCCTTGCTTGCCGACACCGGTGTCGAGCTTGAGCAGGAAGGGTGAACCATTGAGGCTGTCGAATTTCTGCAGGTCGAGATTCAGCGGCCCCAGTTCCAGCGCCACGGCGGGCTGAGCCTTGCGATCAGCCAGGTGCACTTGATAGTTGCGCAGTTGCACGTCATTGAGCAGCACTTGCCAGGGCTTGCTCGGGACGGGGTCCGCTTTCGGCGAGTCAGCGGCAGCGGGCGTGTTGGTCGGTTCGGCGTTCGCTTTGGCGGCGGGTTTGGAAGGCTGGCTGGCGAACAGTTTCTGCCAGTCGAGCTGGCCATCGGCTTCCAGCGCGGCCCAGGTTTCCAGTTTGTGGCTGCGAATCTTGCCGACCACCACTTGTTGCTTGGCCAGGTCGACGGTGGTTTCGCTGACGTCCAGACGCTCAAGCCTGACCAGCGGCCGACCGTCCGGCGCCTTGATCGCGAAGGGGGCGATGGTGGCCGAGACGTTGCTCAGCAGCAGTTCGGTTTCCTTGGACAGATTGAGCTTGTAGTCGGTGCTGATGCTCATGACACCGCTTTCGAGGTCCAGCGGGACAGCATCGCGCACATAGGGCCAGAAGGCTTTCATCTTGCCATCGGTGATTTTCAGCTTACCTTCGGAGGCAATCGGGATCAGGCTGAAGTTACCGGTCCAGTCGATTTGCCCGCCGTTGGGGCCGACGGCCACCAGGGTCATATCGGCGCTGTCTTCGGGCAGGGTGCTGAGGTTTTTCAGCTCGAAATCGAGTGAGTCGTAGATGAATTCGATGGGCTCGCTGGGCCGGGCATCCTCAAAGTGCACGGCACCGCCAGCCAGCTTGATCCGTTCGATGCGCAACGGAAACGGCTTGGCATCCGGGTCGGCGGGTGTCGGTTCGCTGGCCGGAATCTTGAAGAGCCCGAGCAGGTTGAGTTTGCCGTCCTTGCTGAAGAGGATTTCGGTCTTGGACTTGTCCAGTTCGATATCCGACAGATGCAGCGCCTTGGTCCACAGGCTGTCGAGTTGCAGATTGGCGTATAGACGTTCGAAGCCGATTTGCTCTTTGCCGGGCTCGCCAATGCTCAGACCCCAGAGCGTGACTTCGAGGCTGAACGGGTTGAGTTCGATCCGCTGGAGCGTGGCGGGCATCGTGGAATAATTGGCCAATTGCTGGTTGGCGATGCGCAGGGCAATGCCCGGCAAAATCAAGAAGCCCAGCAAACTGTAGAGGGCCAGAGCAGTCAACAAGGCGCCGACGGCGCGAATCAATCCTTTGTACATGCGTGGCTTCATCTGTGTGAATCGGAGTGCCTTGGAGTATGGCACGCGATTCCGGTTCCGAAGCAATCAGCCTGTTCAGCTTTTTTCAGATTTATCTGACACGGATCAAAGCTGCAGGATCAGGGTTTTCAGCGGTGGTTGTTGGTCCATGGACGGGAAATCGGCACCCGGTTTCATGACCGTCCACTCGCGCACCGGCCGTCCTGCTTTCTCGGCGCAACGCAAAACCTGTTCACGCCAATCGTCCATGCTGACTTTCGCCAGGTTGTTGCAGCAGATCAGCACGCCGTCGTCGGCGGTGGTCAGCAGCGCGGGTTTGAGCAGGCTCTGATAATCGCGCAGCAGGTCGACGGTGCCGAACGCGCTCTTGGCCCAGGCGGGTGGGTCGAGCAGTACCAGGTCGTACTGGCGCTGTTCCAGGCGCGGATAGCTCGGCAGCTTCTGCCCGCGACGCTGGCTGATCGGCAGGCCGGCGAGTTGGCGAATGGCCGGGAAATAATCGGACTGGATGAACGCCATGGTCGGCAACTGCGGGTTGAGCATGCCGTTTTCGCGACCGACCGCCAGGTTGCCTTCGGCGAAGTCCAGGTTGCACACCTCGCGGGCGCCACCGGCTGCTGCGCTGAGGCCAACGCCGCAGGTGTAGGCAAACAGGTTCAGTACACTTTTGTTCTTGCTGTGATCCTTGACCCAGCCACGGGTATTGCGCAGGTCGAGGAACAGCAGCGGATCCTGCCCGGCGTGACGGCCGCGAACGCGGTAATTGAGGCCCCACTCGTGACCGACCAGATCTTGCAGCGCTGCTTCCTCCGCGCGGTAGACGCTGTCTTCGCGGTCGATGCGCGAGTTGCCGCGGGAGCGGTCGTTGTAGACCAGCAGGGTTTCAAGGCCCAGATGGTTGTTGATCGTTTCGTGCAGGTTCAGCAGGTCTTCGCGTTCCAGCGATTGATGAAAGCTCTGCACCATCAGCTGCGGACCATAACGATCGATGGTCAGGCCACCGGCGCCTTCCTGGCTGCCATGGAACAGGCGATAGCAATCGGTGCCCTGGCTGTGCAGCTCGGCCAACAGGTCCTGGCGATGATCGAGGGCGGCGCGCAGCGCCTGGTTCAAGGAAGACATGCTGGGCGCCTTGCAGGAGGTGATTTGGCGCGGGAGTTTAACACTGTGGAGTTTGGATGAGGGGCTTGCCTGTGGCGAGGGAGCTTGCTCCCGCTCGAGTGCGCAGCGCTCGCAAAAAATCGAAATGTCCCTGGGTTTTGGGGCCGCTTCGCAGCCCTGCGGGAGCAAGCTCCCTCGCCACAGAGTCCGGGGTCAAGTCAGCAGGCCCATCCGTCGCTTGGCCCGCTGTACCGAGCCATTGCGTACCGCCCAGCGCAACATCGGCGCACTGCGATTGACGCTGGCGCGGATCAGTTTGCGTTGCAGTGGGTTTTGGCTGACGCCCAGCATGTCACTGGCCCAGTCCGGCAACAGGTCAATGCCGGCCTGCATCATCAATCCGCCGAAAGGCCTGGCGAGGCGGCTGGGGGATGGCGCATTCAACAACAGCCGCAACACTTCCCGACTGCGCTCATCGCACAGCAATTGCGGGCGAATGCGCTCAAGGTATGCGGAAATTTCCTGCCGTGAGCACGGCACATTCCGGGCACCCAAGCGTTCTGCCACCCGCGCTATTTCAGCGTAATAGCGGTCCTGATCTTCCGGCGACAGATGTGGATTGCGATAGCGCAAATGTGCGGCGAGGAAGTTGCTGACCTCGGCTACATGCACCCAGGTCAAGAGCTCGGGATCGCTGGCGGCGTAGGGGCGGCCGTCAGGCGCAGTGCCGGTTATTTGCAGGTGAATGGTGCGGACTTTTTCGATCAGCCAGTCGGCATCCTGTCGCGAGCCGAACGTGGTGCCGGAAATGAACTGCCCGGTGCGGCGTAATCGGCCGAGCATGTCCTCGCGGAAATTCGAATGGTCCCAGACGCCGGCGAGGGCCAGCGGATGCAAAGCTTGAAGCATCAGCGCGCTGATGCCACCGATGAGCATGCTGCTGAAGTCACCATGAACTTGCCAGCTCACGGAGTCAGGCCCGAACAGCCCGGGATCGCCCTTGGGGTTCTCCAGATCGAGCTTGCCCAAGGATAGACCGGTCAGGCTCATGATCTGGGTTTCAATGCGGGTGCGGATGAATTCCATGGTGTCCCGGTGATTTCCTGTTTTTCTGTGGGCGCATGGCTTGCCCGCGATGAACGATCACGCCATCTACTGTTGAACCGCGTTATCGTTCATCGCGAGCAAGCTTTGCTCCTACCGACAGCAGTGCGTTATTGGTTCAGGCGTTTATCGATCAGGCCTTGCACCACGCTTGGGTCGGCCAGGGTCGAGGTGTCGCCCAGACTGTCGAGTTCGTTGCAGGCGATCTTGCGCAGAATGCGCCGCATGATCTTGCCCGAACGGGTTTTTGGCAACGCGGGTGCCCACTGGATCAGATCCGGTTTGGCGAAACTGCCGATTTCCTTGCTGACCAGCGCCAGCAATTCTTTCTTCAGTTCGTCGCCGGGTTCGACGCCGTTCATGGGGGTGACGAAGGCGTAGATGCCCTGGCCCTTGACGTCGTGAGGGTAACCCACCACGGCGGCCTCGGCGATGCTGTCGTGCAGCACCAGGGCACTTTCCACTTCGGCGGTGCCGATGCGATGCCCGGACACGTTGATCACATCGTCGATGCGCCCGGTGATCCAGTAATCGCCATCTTCGTCACGACGGGCGCCGTCACCGGTGAAGTAATAGCCGGGGTAGGGCTTGAAGTAGGTGTCGACCATCCGTTGCGGATCGCCATAGACGCTGCGGATCTGCGCCGGCCAGCTTGATTTTATGGCGAGCACGCCGCTACCGGCGCCCTTGATTTCCTTGCCTTGTTCGTCGAGCAATACCGGTTGCACACCAAACATCGGTTGTGTGGCGCAGCCGGGTTTGATCCGTTGCGCGCTCACCAGCGGGCTGAGCATGATGCCGCCGGTCTCGGTCTGCCACCAGGTATCGACAATCGGGCAGCGCTCTTCGCCGACTGCATGAAAGTACCACTCCCACGCCTCCGGGTTGATCGGCTCACCGACCGTGCCGAGCAATCTGACGCTGGCCCGGGAGGTTTCCTTCAACGGTTGCGGACCTTCACGCATCAGTGCGCGCAAAGCGGTGGGTGCTGTGTAGAAGATGTTCACTTTGTGCTTGTCGATCACCTGCCAGAAGCGCGAAGTGCTCGGGTAGCTCGGCACGCCCTCGAAGATCAACGTGGTCGCACCATTGGCCAACGGCCCGTAGACAATGTAGCTGTGGCCCGTCACCCAGCCGACATCGGCGGTGCACCAGAACACTTCGCCATCACGGTAGTCCAGCACGTACTTGAAGGTCATCGCCGCTTGCAGCAGGTAACCGCCGGTGGTGTGCAGCACGCCTTTGGGTTTGCCGGTGCTGCCGGAGGTGTACAGGATGAACAACGGATCTTCGGCGTCCATCGGCTCGGGCGGGCAGTCGTCGCCGACATCGCGCAATGCCTGGTGATACCAGATGTCCCGGCCTTCGACCCAATTCACCTGATTCTGTGTGCGCTCGACCACCACTACGGTGCTCACGTCCGGGCAGCTTTGCAGGGCTTTGTCGACATTCTGTTTCAACGGCACGAATTTGCCACCGCGCACGCCTTCATCGGCGGTGATCACGGTGCGACAGTCGGCATCGAGAATCCGGTCGCGCAGCGAATCCGGGGAGAAACCGCCGAACACCACCGAGTGCACCGCACCGATACGCGTGCAGGCGAGCATGGCGTAGGCCGCTTCAGGAATCATCGGCATGTAGATGCACACACGGTCGCCTTTCTTCACGCCACGGCTTTTAAGCACGTTGGCCAGGCGGCAGACATTGTGATGGAGTTTTCTATAGGTGATCTGGGTGGATTCGGCCGGATCGTCGCCTTCCCAGATGATCGCGATCTGATCACCGCGTTTTTCCAGGTGACGGTCGATGCAGTTGTAGCTGACGTTGAGTTTCGCGCCGGCAAACCAATTGGCCTCACCGGTTTTCAGGTCGTAGCGCTGGACGGTGTGCCAAGGCGTGCTCCAGTCGAGGAAGCGGGTGGCTTGCTCGGCCCAGAACGTACTGGGGTGTTCGATGGATTCGCGGTACAGGCGGTGGTAGTCGTCTTGACTCAGTTGTGCAGCCCGGCGGACGGCATCGGCCTTGGGGAACGTGCTGATATCGAACATGACGGTTCCTTATTCTTGTTGTGCGACAAGAGGGGAGCTGCGCGACCCTCGTAGGAGCCGGCTTGCTGGCGAAAGCGGCGTATCAGTCTACAAAAATGTTGAATGACACACCGCTTTCGCCAGCAAGCCGGCTCCTACAAGATTAGTACCCCCACAGGAACGGTGTCAGATCAACCGCGGTGACGCCCGCGGAAGTAGTTGATCAGGCCTTGGGTGGACGCGTCGTCAGCCGGGGTTTCCTCGCTGCCGACCAGGCGGTTGTAGACGCCTTTGCCCAGTTCCTTGCCCAGCTCCACGCCCCACTGGTCGAAGGCGTTGATGCCCCAGATCACGCTCTGCACGAAGACTTTGTGTTCGTACATTGCCACCAGTGCGCCGAGGCGACGCGGGCTGATGCGTTCGACCACCAGGGTGTTGCTCGGACGGTTGCCCGGAATCACCTTGTGCGGTGCGAGTTTCTGCACGTCGTCTTCACTCATGCCTTTCTCACGCAGCTCGGCTTGCGCCTCGGCCAGTGTCTTGCCCAGCATCAACGCCTGGCTTTGCGACAGGCAGTTGGCGTACAGCCACTGGTGGTGGTCGGACACCGGGTTGAAGCTGACGATCGGCACGATGAAGTCGGCCGGAATCAGCTGGGTGCCCTGGTGCAGCAACTGGTGATAAGCATGCTGGCCGTTGCAGCCGACGCCGCCCCAGATCACTGGCCCGGTATCCGTAGCAACCGGCGTACCGTCCTGGCGCACGCTCTTGCCGTTGGATTCCATGTCCAGCTGTTGCAAATGCTTGGTGATGTTCCGCAGGTAGTGGTCGTAAGGCAGGATTGCGTGGCTCTGCGCGCCCCAGAAATTGCCGTACCACACGCCGAGCAACGCCAGCAGCACCGGCATGTTCTGTTCGAACGGCGCGCTCTGGAAGTGCTGGTCCATGGTGTAGGCACCGGACAGCAATTCCTTGAAGTTCGACATGCCGATGGCCAGGGCAATCGGCAAACCGATGGCAGACCACAGCGAGTAACGCCCGCCAACCCAGTCCCACATCGGGAAAATGTTTTCCTCGCGGATACCGAAGGCCACGGCGGCGGCATTGTTGCTCGAAACCGCGATGAAGTGGCGATACAACTCGGCTTCCGAACCACCCTGGGCCAGGTACCAGGCGCGGGCGGCCTGGGCGTTCTTCAGGGTTTCAAGGGTGTTGAAGGATTTCGACGAGACGATGAACAGCGTGGTCTCGGCGCGCAGTTTCATTGTCAGCTCGTGGAACTCGCTGCCGTCGATGTTCGCCAGATAGTGGCAACGCACGCCTTTCTGCGCGTAGGACAGCAAGGCTTCGGACACCAGCTCTGGGCCGAGGAACGAGCCACCGATACCGATGTTCACCACGTCGGTGATCGGCTTCTCGGAGTAACCGCGCCACAGACCGTCATGGATGCGGCCCACCAGATCGGTGATCTGGTTCAGCACCTTGTGCACTTCGGGCATTACGTTGACACCGTTGACCGACAGCTTGTCGCCAACCGGACGGCGCAGCGCGGTGTGCAGGGCTGGGCGGCCTTCGGAGGCGTTGACGATTTCGCCGTCGAACAGCGACTTGATTGCGCCCTGGAGGTCGACCGCATTGGCCAGACCCACCAGCAGGTTGCGGGTCTCGGCGTTGATCAGGTTCTTCGAATAGTCGAGAAACAGGCCGCAACTGCTGAGGGTGAACTGGGTAAAACGCTGCGGGTCGGCATTGAAAGCCTCGCGCATGCTGAAATCCTGCATGGCTTGGCGGTGGTCATTCAACGCTTGCCAGGCGGGCAGAGCGGTCACGTCGTGAGGAGTGCGGTAATACGCCATCGCTGCGGGTTTCCTTTTTACTTGAACGGCCTTTTGAACACTAAAAATACCGGAGCGCCAGGGGTCGGCGGTCCGGTCAACTGCGTCGACACGAATTCATGGCGCAGGGCGACTACAGTAAACCCCGCGCAGTGATCTGTCTTGACTTTGTCTGACCCGTTTCCGGTACTTTTTTAACATCAAGGTTAGGAACGGTCCGACAAACGGAAGGGGAGAGGTCTGGAATCAGGCAATTTGGACTGGCGAAGATCGCCTTCGTGGCAGCCAGCCTGCTGGCGATGGCGGTGTGTCAGTCAAAAAACATGGGTGACTGAACATTCACGATCGCCAGCAGGTTGGCTCTCACAGAGGGTTTGTGCTGTTTAGATGGGGGTGTCGAGATTCAGGTGCAGGTTGTCGATCAACCGCGTCGTCCCGAGGAACGCCGCCACCAGAATCACCAGGTCGCGATCCTCGGCCGTTGCCGGGCGCAAGGTCAGGGCGTGGCGAATTTCCAGGTAGTCCGTGCGTAAGCCTGCAGCTTCAAGCTGTTGGATCTGCGCATTGATCAGCGCCGGGAAATCCCGCTCACCCTTCTTGATCGACTCGGCAATCTCGCGCAGCGTGCGATAAACCACTGGCGCCACGGCCCGTTGTTCTTCGCTGAGGAAACCATTGCGCGACGACAGCGCCAACCCATCGGCCGCACGGACGGTCGGCTCGCCGATGATCTGGATCGGCATGTTCAGGTCATGAACCAGCGCGCGAATCACCGCCAGTTGCTGGAAGTCTTTCTCGCCGAAAATCGCCAGGTCCGGCTGGACCATGTTGAACAGTTTGCTGACCACCGTCGCCACGCCTTCGAAGTGTCCCGGACGGCTGGCGCCGCACAGGCCTTCGGACAGCTGCGGGACGCTGACACGGGTCTGGCCGGTCATGCCCTCGGGGTACATCTCTTCAACGGTGGGTGCGAACAACAGATCGCAACCAGCTTCGAGCAGTTTTTCCTGATCCGCCGCGAGAGTGCGCGGGTACTTGTCGAGGTCTTCGCCGGCGCCGAACTGCAGCGGGTTGACGAAAATGCTCGCGACCACGAAATCCACCCGCTGGGTGGCCTTGGTGATCAGCGCAACGTGACCGCTGTGGAGGTTGCCCATGGTCGGCACGAAGCCGATGCGCTTACCTTCGCTGCGGGCGCGGGCCACGGCGGCCCGCAGTTCGCGTACGGTTTTTACGGTGTTCATGCAGAGAATCCGTGTTCGATGCCTGGGAAGGTCGCTGCCTTGACTTCGCTGACGTAGGCGCTCAAGGCCGCGTGAATGTTTTCCTGGCCAGCCATGAAGTTTTTCACGAACTTCGGTACGCGACCAGTGATCGACAGGCCGAGCATGTCGTGCAGGACCAGTACCTGGCCGTCAGTGCGGTTGCCTGCGCCAATGCCAATCACGGGAATCTTGACGGCCTGAGTGATTTCTTCGGCCAATTCGCTTGGCACACATTCGAGCAACAGCATGGCTGCGCCGGCCTGTTCCAGCGAAATTGCGTCGGCGCGCATCTGCCGTGCCTGGTTTTCGTTGCGGCCCTGGACTTTGTAGCCGCCAAGGATATTCACCGATTGCGGGGTCAGGCCCATATGCGCGCAAACCGGGATACCGCGTTCGGCGAGCAGGCGAATGGAATCTGCCAGCCACAATGCACCTTCGACCTTGACCATGTGCGCACCCGCTTGCATCAACAGGGCGCTGTTGGTCATGGCTTGTTCGGTGGTGGCATAGGCCATGAAAGGCAGGTCGGCGAGAATCAACGCATCGCTGTTACCGCGTTTGACGGCGGCGACGTGGTAAGCCATTTCGGCAGTGGTGACCGGCAAGGTGCTGTCGTGACCCTGCAAAACCATGCCGAGTGAGTCGCCCACCAGCAGTACTTCGACGCCAGCCTGATTGCAGGCGTGGGCGAAGGTCGCGTCATAGCAGGTCAGCATGGTGATTTTCTCACCTTTCTGCTTGAGGCTCTGGAGCGTGGTCAGGGTGATGGCTGGCATGTCAAAAAATCCTCGTTCAGGCGCTATGGAAACTACTGCGAGTAACGCGCGTGATTCGTCATGTACTCAGGCGCACGGTCTTTTGTCGTGCTTATAAGGCCTGGATTGCGCCCTTGTGTGCCGCATTGGCGGCAGCGGGACGCCTATAGTCGTGATGAGAACTCGGGAAGTCAATCCGGTGTGTTACCGCATTGTTACGGGTGGGGTGTTACCGAAGTAACTGATGCGTTTCAGCAGACTGCCGGACGCAAAGTAACCCAATTAAGGAGCAAGCCTGCTCGCGATAGCGGCGTGTCAGTCAACAATCCTGGTGATTGTTCAATCGCCATCGCGAGCAGGCTCGCTCCTACAGGGGGCTGCGTCAATCTTGGGACAGGCGTTCAAGTCCGACGAACGGGCAGGCGGCCAGCAGTTCGCGGAGGGTGCGGCCATCGGCCAGGTGCAGATCCGCGGGCGCCAGTTCGGCCAGCGGGTATAGAACGAAAGCCCGCTCCTGCATGTGATAGTGCGGCACCTTGAGGCGCGCCTCATCGATCACCTGATCACCGAACAGCAGGATATCGAGGTCCAGCGTACGCGGGCCCCATCGCTCCAGTCGCTCGCGGCCCTGGCCGTTTTCGATGGCTTGCAAGGCATCCAGCAGGTCCAGTGGCGCCAGCGTGCTGTCGAGAGCGGCCACCGCATTGGTGTAACGCGGTTGGCCAGGGAGCAGCGAGTCGCTTTGATAAAACGCGGACACCCCGACCAGTTTCGATTGCGGCAGCTGCGCCAGCGCTTCAACAGCGCTGCGCAATTGTTCAGCCGGGTCAGCCAGGTTGCTGCCCATGCCGATGTAGATGCGTTCCATCGATTACTCGCCCGTGGTACTCGAAGCGCCCGCTGCGCGTTTGCGCTTGGAGCCGCCGCTGCGACGACGCTTGCGCGGCGCGCCGCCAGCTTCGTCCTTGCCGCTGAGGTCGCGAATCATGTCGCGACGTTCGCTTTCATTGGCATCCTGATAATCGGTCCACCATTCGCCCAGGCCATCGGTCTGCTCGCCGGCGCTTTCGCGCAGCAAGAGGAAGTCGTAACCGGCACGGAAGCGTGGGTTGTCCAGCAGCAGATCGGCGCGCTTGCCGCTGCGGCGGGGCAGGCGTTCCTGCATGTCCCAGATCTCGCGGATCGGCATGGTGAAGCGTTTCGGGATCGCGATGCGCTGGCATTGCTCGGCAATCAGTTCGTGGGCTGCTTCCTGCATCGCCGGAATCGGCGGCATTCCACGCTCCTGCAAGCGCAGGACGCGAGCCGGCAAGGCTGGCCAGAGCAGCGCCGCAAACAGGAAGGCCGGAGTCACCGGTTTGTTCTGCTTGATCCGCAGGTCGGTGTTGATCAGCGCTTCGCTGATCAACGTATGGGTGTAAGTCGGGTTGTACTCCAGGGCCTCGGCACTGGCCGGGAACAGAGGATCGAACAGTTGCAGGTCGACCAGCATCTCGAAGGTGTCCGCGGCGTGGCCGGAAAGGAACAGCTTGAGTACTTCCTCGAACAGACGTGCCGATGGAATCTCGCGCAGCATCGGTGCCAGGTCGCGGATTGGCGTAGCGCTGTGTTTTTCGATGCCGAAATTCAGCTTGGCGGCAAAACGCACGGCTCGCAACATCCGCACCGGGTCTTCCTGGTAGCGCTGTTTCGGATCGCCGATCAGACGGATCAATTGATTGCGAATGTCGTGTACGCCGTTGGCGTAATCGAGAATCCGTTCGCTGACCGGATCGTAATACAGGGCGTTGATGGTGAAGTCGCGGCGTTGTGCGTCTTCTTCCAGGGTGCCATACACGTTATCGCGCAGGATGCGCCCGCTTTCGTTACGCGAGGATTGATTGTTGTCTTCCTCTTCATCGTTTTGCGGGTGATTGGCGCGGAAGGTCGCAACTTCGATGATTTCGCGACCAAAGTGGATATGCACCAGTTTGAACCGGCGACCGATGATTCGCGCATTGCGGAATTCGGCCCGAACCTGCTCAGGGGTGGCACTGGTGGCAACGTCAAAGTCTTTCGGCGTAATGCCGAGCAGCATGTCACGCACACAGCCGCCAACCAGATACGCCTGATAGCCAGCGCCCTGCAGGCGTTCGACGATGTTCACCGCGTAACGGCTGAATTGCCCCTTTTGCAGCGAGTGTTGGCCGCTGTTGAGCACTTCAGGCGTGCTGCGGATGTGTTGCGTACGACGCAGGGGAGTACGGAATGACTGGAACAGCTTCTTCAGCATGGGATGCACTGTTTGAAGGAATGTTCGGCCAAAACAGAAGAATGACCGCATGATGGGCGGGGATTCTAGCATTTAGTCGGGGGATGGTGTAGGAAGCTGCGCAAGAGCTTGAAGGGCTGTCTGCGGACGCAATAGGCATAGCGGCAGACTCTGGGAGCGCAGGGCGCCAAACGCCAGAAACTACAAGGGGAGCCGAAGCTCCCCAAGAAGTAGTTGCATGCTCTATTTTTGTTATTGGTTTCGGGCTTTTTGTTTTTGTTAAGTGCCCTCGCCATGAAGCTTTCCTTCATGACCCTCCCAATCGGGAGCCAAGAGCAAACGGATTGCTTTGGTCGCTGAATTGCAGTGATCTCTCGATCCAACCAGTACAGGCTCTGTCTTAAGACAGTTTTTGTTGTTCTCGGCCTGGTCGTGGGGCAAGCCCCAAATACAACGCCTCTCCAAAAGAATCAGTTAGCTGCGCCTCTCGCCGTCTTGTTTTTATTGTGCGTGAGTCGATTCGTCTTATTTTTATTGTCTTGTGCATTGCTTGTTATTGTTCTTGTACCAAACATATAGCAGGGTGCGTGCCAACTTTTGTGAAACCCAGTAAAACAAGGGGTTAGGCGTGCTGATGAGGTTTGCGCAGGCCAAAAAAAGCCGGGGCTTCGTTACCGTAAGCCCCGGCTTCTGTTACGTGAAAAAAACTGAGGTAACAGTTTTTTCACAAAGTCACCTGTTACCCGCACATGAGGTAGCTGCGGTTCAGCTCTCGCTGGCCACCCCGGTTTTGCGCCGTGGAATGCCCAGGCGCTGACGGCGTTCCCACAGGCACTTGCGGCTGACCCCGAGTTTGCGGGCCAGTTCGGTTTCGGTCATGTGGTCCTGGTGCTCGAGTACGAAATGCTGGAAATAATCCTCCAGGGACAAATCTTCGGTCGGCTCGTGATTGTTGTTACCGGTGCTGGCGCTGCCCTGTTGCGGGGGCAGGCCGATGAACTCGTCGTCTTCCAGATCACCGAGTTCGATATCGATGCCCAGCAGCTCGGCGGAGATTTCCGGGCTCTCGCAAAGAATGACCGCGCGCTCGACGGCGTTCTCCAGCTCACGCACGTTGCCTGGCCATGAGTAATGACGAATGGCTTGCTCCGCGTCCGGGGCGAATTTCAGGTCGGTACGATTGATCCGTGCGCTCTGCCGCGCCAGGAAGGCATTGGCGATTTCGTTGACGTCGGCACCTCGCTCGCGCAAGGCGGGCAATTTCAGCGCAATCACGTGCAGGCGGTAGTACAAGTCTTCACGGAACTGGCCGATCTTGGCCAGGCTCTTGAGGTCGCGGTGGGTCGCGGCAATCAAGCGCACATCGACTTTCTGCGACTGAACCGAGCCGACCCGGCGAATCTCGCCTTCCTGCAACACGCGCAGCAGTCGAGCCTGGGCTTCCAGTGGCAACTCGCCGATTTCATCGAGGAACAGCGTACCGCCATCAGCGGCTTCCACCAGGCCTGCACGCCCGGCGCTGGCGCCGGTGAACGCACCTTTTTCGTGGCCGAACAATTCGGACTCGATCAGGCTTTCCGGAATCGCCGCACAGTTCACCGAGATCATCGGTGCCTTGGCGCGCTTGGAGAGGTTGTGCAAGGCGCGCGCCACCAATTCTTTACCCGTGCCGGATTCGCCCTGGATCAGGACATTGGAATCGGTCGGTGCGACTTTGCGGATCTTGCCATACAGATCTTGCATCGGCGGGCACGAGCCAATGATGCCGATTTCACCGTTGCTGTTGTCCGGGCCGGATTTGGCTGCGCCATTACTGGTTTTGCCGACAACCGGTTCACCGCTGGTCTGCAACGATTGGCGGTCGCGCAGGATGCGCGCGACGGCCTGGAGCATTTCGTCGTGATCGAAAGGCTTGGCGATGTAATCCACCGCGCCCATTTTCATCGAATCCACCGCCGAGCGCAGGCTGGCGTAACTGGTCATGATCAGCACCGGAGTGCCCTGGCCGAGTTTGATCAGCTCGGTGCCCGGGGCGCCCGGAAGACGCAGGTCACTGACGATCAGGTCGAACGTGGGAATGGTGAAGCGTTCTTGTGCTTCCTGCACTGAACCGGCTTCGCTGACCTGATACTGGTTACGTTCCAGCAGGCGGCGCAAGGCGGAGCGGATAATTGTTTCGTCTTCGACGATCAAAATGTGCGGCATTGATTCGATACTCTCGACGGTCTCAGTTCACAGCGGACGTCGCTTCGACATGACGCGGCAATGTCACCCGTATACGGGTGCCGCGCTGGCTCTGAACATCAGCCGGGCTGTCGATGGTGATTTGTCCATAATGCTCTTCAACGATGGAATAGACCAGTGCAAGGCCCAGACCGGTACCTTCACCCGGGTCCTTGGTGGTGAAGAAGGGTTCGAACAATCGGTCCATGATGCTCGAGGGGATACCGCTGCCTTCGTCTTCCACGATCAGGTCGACCGTGTGTTCGCCGGCTTCGCTCTTGACCCGCACTGCGCTGCCGGGAGGCGAGGCATCGCGGGCGTTTGAAAGCAGATTGATCAATACCTGCGCCAGCCGCTGCGGGTCGCCTTCGACCCAGTGATCGGGGTCGCACAGGTTGTAGAACTGCACTTCGAAATTACGTCGGTTCAGCGCCAGCAAACCGATTGCGTCCTGGGCGACCTCCGCCAGACAAACGGGCTCGTCGCTGTGCTGGTGGCTGCCTGCATGGGCGAAACTCATCAGCGATTGCACGATGCGCGACACACGTTTGGTCTGTTCGAGGATCTGCCCGCTGATTTCTTTGAGCTCGCCATCCTCTTCGCGCTCCTCGCGCAGGTTTTGCGCCAGGCAAGCAATTCCGGTGATCGGGTTGCCGATTTCGTGGGCTACCCCGGCGGCCAGTCGACCGATGCTGGCCAGGCGTTCGGAGTGCACCAGTTTGTCTTCGAGCATCTGGGTTTCGGTCAGGTCTTCCACCAGCAGCACCAAGCCGCTGTTGCCTGGCGCGAGCGGCTCGTCGATCGCCGCTTTGTGCAGGTTGAGCCAGCGCGTCTGGCCGTCGAGGGCCAAGTGCTGCTTGTGCAAATGCTCGTCGGGGACGTTGATGAAGCCTTGCAGCAGTTCTTTCCATGGGGCGGCGATCGTACTCAGGCGCGAACCGACCACGCGCTGCGCGGCGATACCGGTCAGCTCCTCCATGGCTTTGTTCCACATGAGGATTTCCTGATCCTTGGCCAGCGAGCAGACGCCCATCGGCAACTCCTGCAGGGTCTGGCGGTGATAGCGGCGCAGGGCATCGAGTTCAGCCGCCAGGCCGGTCAGGCGCGAGTGGTAATCCTCGAGGCGGCTTTCGATGAAGTGAATGTCTTCGGTGACATAGTTTTCGCCACCCGCCTTGTAAGGCAGGAACGTCTCGACCATGTCCTGGGCCACGCTCGGCCCCATCAGACCGGAGAGGTTGGCCTCGATGCGGTCACGCAAGCGGCGCAAGGCGTAAGGTCGACGCTCGTCGAAGGGCAGATAGAGGTCGCGCAGGGCCTGTTCGACTTCCTTCTGTGCCGCTTTGGCGCCCAACGGTTTGGCCAGTTGCGTGGCGAACTCCTGTGGCGAGGCGGCATGCAGTTCGCGGCGTTGCGGGCGACGCACGTTGTCCACGGCGCAAGCTTCGGCGGCGCTGGCTTCTTCGGTGCTGGCGTTGGTGAACAGCGAGATCAGGGTGAACATCAACACGTTGGCGGCCAGCGAGGCGATTGCGGCCATGTGCCAACTGGTGTCGTCCAGTACGTAGATCATGTTCAACAGCGGAATGTAGAAGCCTTGCAGATTGCCGACCAACGGCAACAGCATGGTCACCAGCCACACCAGAATCCCCGCCAGCAAACCGGCGATGAAGCCGCGGCGGTTGGCGGTCGGCCAGTACAGGACCGAGAGTACGCCGGGCAGGAACTGCAAGGTGGCAACGAACGCGACGATGCCGAGATTGGCCAGATCCTGTTCGGCACCCAGCAGCAGATAGAAGCCGTAACCGGCCATGATGATCGCGACGATCAGGGCGCGGCGGGTCCACTTCAGCCAGCGGTAGATGTTGCCCTCGGCTGGCGGCTGATAGAGCGGCAGCACCAGATGGTTGAGCGCCATCCCCGACAACGCCAGCGTAGTGACAATGATCAGGCCGCTGGCGGCGGACAATCCGCCGATATAGGCCAGCAACGCCAACGCCTTGCTATTGGCGGCAATACCAATGCCCAGGGTGAAATATTCCGGGTTGGTGGTGGCGCCGAGTTTCAGGCCGGCCCAGAGAATCAACGGTACTGCCAGGCTCATCAACAGCAGGAACAGCGGCAAGCCCCAGCTTGCACTCACCAATGAGCGCGGGTTGAGGTTTTCGGTAAAGGTCATGTGATACATGTGCGGCATCACGATGGCGGAGGCGAAGAACACCAGCAGCAAGGTTCGCCACGGGCCTTCCTGCAGCGGCGTGTGAAGCGCGGCGAGAGCGGTCTGGTTTTGCAGCAGCCAAAGCTCGAGTTGCTGCGGGCCATCGAATACGCCGTACAGCGCATACAGGCCGACGCCACCGAGTGCAATCAGCTTGATCACCGATTCGAAGGCAATCGCAAACACCAGCCCTTCATGTTTCTCACGGGTGGCGATGTGTCGGGAGCCGAAGAAAATCGTGAACAGCGTGATCAGCGCACAGAAACTCAGGGCCACGCGATGCTGCACCGGCTCGCGGGTGAGGATGCCGATGGAGTCCGCCACCGCCTGAATCTGCAACGCCAGCAGCGGCAACACGCCGACCAGCATGAAAATCGTGGTGAGCGCACCAGCCCAGGTGCTGCGAAAGCGGAAGGCAAACAGGTCCGCCAGGGACGACAGCTGATAAGTACGGGTAATTTTCAGGATCGGATACAGCAACACCGGCGCCAGCAGAAATGCGCCGGAAACACCGAGATAGCTGGACAGGAAGCCGTAGCCGTATTGATAGGCCAGGCCGACCGTGCCGTAAAACGCCCAGGCACTGGCGTAGACGCCCAGCGACAGGGTGTAGGTGAGCGGATGGCGAATGATCGCCCGCGGGATCATGCCCCGTTCGCTGATCCAGGCTACGCCGAACAGCACCGCCAGGTACGCGGCGCTGATCAGGATCATCTGGGTCAGGCTAAAGCTCATCGGCATCTTTTTGGCTCTGCAGGATGAAGGTCACGACGATCAGGATCAGCCAAAGCAGATAAGGGCGATACCAGGCGCCCGTGGCGTCGATCCACCAATCCATGATGGCCGGGGAAAACAGATAAATCCCCACTACCAGGAGCAGGACCAAGCGATAGATGTACATCCCGGCCTCTCTTTTTTATCCGCGTGCCCGAAAACGTGCGGCGATGGTAACGGATGGGCGTGCCACTGCAAGCATGATCACTGTAGTTGTGCCTCGGGAAGGCTCAGTGTGCGCGGGATCAGCGAGGCGTCCCAGTGGGCGATGCCCCAGTCGAGCACTTCCCGTGGTGTGCCATGAACCAGTTCGGCGCCGGGGTTTTGCCCTAGTGCGCGCAAGGCTCGCAGCAACAAAGGTGTGGCCTGGTCTTCCGTCAGCGGTGGCGAACGGTAGGACTTGCCCAGTTTGTTGCCGTCGGGCTGGGTAATCAGCGGGATGTGCAAGTACCGCGGTTGGCGCAAGCCAAGCAGTTCCTGCAAGTAAAGCTGGCGCGGCGTGGAGTCGAGCAGGTCGGCGCCACGCACGATGTCGGTAATGCCTTGCCAGGCATCGTCCAGCACCACCGCCAATTGATAGGCGTAGAGTCCGTCGCGGCGGCGAATGACGAAATCACCGACGTCCCGGCCCAGGTGTTGGTGGAACTCGCCTTGTACGCGGTCGATGAAGTGGTAATCCAGTTCAGGGACGCGAATCCGGATGGCGGCATCTTCAGTGCCATGCCCGGCGTTGCGGCACAAACCCGGGTAAATGCCGTGATACGGCTCCAATTGTTTGCGCGAGCACGTACAGGCGTAGGCCAGACCGATGTTGAACAGGCGATTGAGCACTTCAGCGTAGGCGTCGTGACGCTCGCTCTGGCGAACCAGTTCGCCATCCCACTCGAAACCGTAACTTTCCAGCGCCCTGAGTATGGCGGCCTGGGCACCGGGCTCTTCTCGGGGCGGGTCCAGGTCTTCCATGCGCATCAGCCAACGGCCACCCACCGCACGCGCATCCAGGTAAGAAGCCAGTGCCGCGACCAGCGAACCAAAATGCAAATGGCCGCTTGGCGTGGGGGCGAAGCGCCCGATGTAGGTGGGGGAGGTGATGGTGGTCATAAAGCGATGTCGGGCTGTCCAATCGTTTTGAGCATGGCTCGAGCGGCCTTCGCGAGCAAGCTTCGCTCCTACAGGAGATATCGCCAGTCTCTGTAGGAGCGAAGCTTGCTCGCGAAGGCGATTCCGAAGGCGTAACAGGTATCGGCAAATATCGGAAACAAAAACGGAGCGTTCGCACGCTCCGTTTTTCATTCAAGTCGCCATTATTTGCCGACTTGCTTTTCCTTGATTTCCGCCAGGGTCTTGCAGTCAACGCACATGTCGGCCGTAGGGCGGGCTTCCAGGCGCTTGACGCCGATTTCAACGCCGCACGACTCGCACCAGCCATACTCTTCGTCTTCGATCAGTTGCAGCGTCTTGTCGATCTTTTTGATCAACTTGCGCTCACGATCGCGGGCTCGCAGTTCGAGGGCGAACTCTTCTTCCTGGCTGGCACGGTCTGCCGGGTCCGGGAAGTTGGCTGCTTCGTCCTTCATGTGATCAACCGTACGGTCGACTTCCTGCATCAAGTCCTGTTTCCACTTGTTCAGGACCTTGGTGAAATGAGCGCGCATGGGCTTGCCCATGTACTCCTCGCCCGGAACTTCTTTATAGGGTTCGAAGCCGCTGATCGACGGGACTGCCTGTTGCTTTGCTTGGGTGGACATGAAATAGACCGCCTCTACTCTTGTAATCCATCTGCGCAGGATTGCTCCATCACCGACACCTGCCGGCCCTGCGGCTGCAAGCGGGCGAACTTACCAGATCAAATCAGACCGCGCTACTCCCGGATGTCGAGCCCGCGGCCTGTGGCGCTTGCAAATGCTGGCAAAGCGCTGTCTGGTGGGTCTGGAGCGCTGCTCAAATATTGATTTTAGTCAAACCTTGGGCGCTCGCTTGAGTCGTTTTGGGTCTGGGCCATAACGCCTCTGACCGCTTTAGGTTCTCGCTCGTTCCTGCGCTTGGGTAGAATCGATTCTTTTCTTCGTTGAAGGAAGGCCAATGGCTCAGTCCTACAGTGCTCGCAGTCGCGCGATCGAACCTTTTCATGTCATGGCGTTGCTCGCACGGGCCAATGAATTGCAGGCCGCCGGCCACGATGTCATCCACCTGGAAATCGGCGAGCCGGACTTCACTACCGCCGAGCCGATCATTCGTGCGGGGCAAGCCGCGCTGGAGGCAGGCCGGACCCGTTACACCGCGGCCCGTGGCATTCCTGAACTGCGTGAGGCCATTTCGGGCTTTTATCAACAGCGTTACGGGTTGAACATCGACCCGCGCCGCATTCTCATAACGCCCGGGGGTTCCGGTGCCCTGTTGCTGGCCAGTGCCTTGCTGGTCGATCCGGGCAAGCATTGGCTGCTGGCAGACCCGGGATACCCGTGCAACCGACACTTTTTGCGATTGGTCGAAGGCGCGGCGCAATTGGTGCCGGTCGGCCCGGATGTGCGTTATCAATTGACGCCCGGCTTGATCGAGCGGCATTGGGATCATGACAGCGTCGGCGCGCTGGTTGCGTCACCGGCCAATCCGACCGGGACAATACTGACCCGCGATGAGCTGGCCGGGCTGTCTCGCGCGATCAAGGAGCGCCATGGTCACCTGGTGGTGGACGAGATCTACCATGGCCTGACCTATGGCACCGATGCCGCCAGTGTGCTGGAAGTCGACGACAGTGCCTTCGTGCTTAATAGTTTTTCGAAGTATTTCGGCATGACCGGCTGGCGCCTGGGTTGGCTGGTCGCGCCAGAAGCCGCGGTCGGCGAGTTGGAGAAGCTTGCGCAGAACCTGTACATCAGCGCCCCAAGCATGGCTCAACACGCCGCATTGGCCTGCTTCGAGCCGGCGACCATCAGCATTCTCGAAGAGCGTCGTGCCGAATTCGGGCGGCGTCGGGATTTCCTGTTGCCAGCGCTGCGTGAGTTAGGCTTCGGGATTGCCGTCGAGCCGGAAGGTGCCTTCTATTTGTACGCTGATATCAGCAAGTTCGGCGGTGATGCCTTCGCGTTCTGCCGCCATTTCCTCGAAACCGAACACGTAGCGTTTACCCCTGGGCTGGATTTCGGTCGCTATCAGGCGGGGCACCATGTGCGGTTTGCTTATACCCAAAGTCTGGATCGCCTGGAGGAAGCGGTGGATCGGATCGCTCGTGGTCTGCGGAGTTGGCAAGGCTGATGCGCTTTCATCCTCCTCTCGAAGAAGGTCGGCTGATACGTCGTTACAAGCGTTTTCTTGCCGATATCGAGACCGTTAGCGGCGAGTTGCTGACTATTCATTGCCCAAACACCGGCTCGATGCTCAATTGTCAGGTCGAAGGCGGGCAAGTCTGGTTCAGCCGCTCCAATGACCCCAAACGCAAATTGCCAGGTACCTGGGAAATTGGTGAGACGCCACATGGGAGGCATTTTTGCGTGAATACCGGTCGGGCCAATGGCTTGATCGAAGAAGCGCTGCGGGCGGGTGTCATCACGGAACTGAACGGTTTTACCGAGCTCAAGCGCGAAGTGGCCTATGGTCAGGAAAAGAGCCGGATCGATTTCCGTCTCGACTACCCCGAAGGGCCGGCCTATGTAGAGGTGAAAAGCGTCACCCTGGGTTTCGGCGGCATCGCCATTGCCGCGTTCCCTGATGCCGTGACCCAGCGTGGGGCCAAACACCTTCGGGAGCTTGCCCACTTGGCTCGAGACGGGATTCGTGCGGTGCAACTGTATTGTGTCAACCTGACCGGGATCGACGCCGTGCGCCCGGCACAAGAAATCGACCCGGTCTACGCGACGGCGTTACGTGAGGCTGTGGCTTGTGGTGTTGAAGTCCTGGCTTATGGCGTGAGCCTGACCCATGAAGAAATGGTGGTGGATCGACGGCTGGAGGTGCTGTTGGGCGATTAAAGGCTGACCCAGATCCCTTGGCTATCCTCACGGCAGGTAACGCGGGTCAGCGATTGGCCCGCGCAAGGGCCGGACACACATTCGCCATCCTCGATCAAGAACAGCGCGCCGTGGGTGGCGCACTGGATCAAGCTGTTGCTGGGGTCGAGAAACTGGTCAGGCGTCCACTCCAGGCCCACGCCCCGGTGCGGGCAGCGATTGATGTACACATAAACCTGGCCGCCCCGGCGCACGGCAAAGAGTTTCTGGCCATCGATCTCGAAGCCGCGGCTACTGGCATCGGCCAGCTCAACGCCGGCACACAGAAGTTTCATGTTGGTCCTCAGGTCCCGCAATGGTGATCGGATGTGTATCTTGACGTAAAAATGCGAGTGATTATCAAATGACTGACTAGCCGGCCTAGCGGCTGCCAGATGCGCAGGATACTTGGCTTGTCGATTCAGTGCCCGGGAAACCCTAAAAGGAAGCTCTTCATGCGTCTGACTACCCGTGTTGCTGCACTCTGCGTCGGATTCTTCGTTTGCTATCACGCGACTGCCGGCGAGTTACCGCAACGCTGGGTGAGTGCGGGGGGAGCGCTGTCCGAGTGGGTGATTGCATTGGGTGGCGAGGCGAAATTGGTGGGGGTCGATACCACCAGTCAACATCCTGAAACCCTCAAGGCACTGCCCAGTATCGGCTATCAACGCCAGCTTTCGGCGGAGGGCATCTTGAGTTTGCGCCCGCAGATATTGGTCGGCACAGAGGAAATGGGGCCGCCGCCGGTGCTGTCGCAGGTACGCAGTGCGGGTGTGCAGGTCGAATTATTCTCGGCGCAACCGGACCTCTCCACGCTGCAGAATAACCTCCAGCGTTTGGGCAAGTTACTCGGCGCGGAAGACCGGGCTAGTCAATTGCTGGCCACTTATCAACAGGCCCTTGAGCAACAGAAAGTCCGGGTGACCCGTGCACAGCTGACGAAACCATCGCCCGGTGTTCTGATGTTGCTCGGTCATGCAGGTGGCAAACCGCTGATTGCCGGCAAGGACACCGCTGCCGATTGGCTGCTGCAACGGGCCGGCGGCCACAATCTGGCGACCCATACCGGATACAAACCTTTTTCCAGCGAGTCGCTGGTGAGTCTGGATCCCGATGTCCTGGTGTTTGCCGACAGGGCATTGAGTGGCAATGCGGCGCGGGCCGCGTTGTTCAAGGAAAACCCGATTCTGGCATCCACTCGTGCCGCCAGGGATGGGCGGGTCATCGAGCTCGATCCAACCTTGCTCGTAGGTGGATTGGGGCCACGTTTACCTGAGGTCCTGAAAAAGCTCGCCGACGAGTTCTATCCCGAAACAGACATTCATTAAGTCGTGTGACTTTTCCAAGGCAAAAAAAGACCCGGCAAGAGCCGGGTCAAATAACCGTGATTAGCCTGATGAGGAGATAATCTGAGAGTCCGAACCAAGGGCTATTCAGAAAATCGACCAGTCTCGCGACCAGTTGTGATAATCATAGCGATTCTCATTAGCGAGTCAACATCTGATTACCCGTTTTCCAGCCTGTTGATGAGCTTTCGATGTAAGTCATTGAAATAGCGGGCTTTGGTCGATCGTTTTGATGAGTTAATTTTTCATTGGCTTGATTCCAAGGGAAGCGACAGCCGTCATTCAGCTCTTGTGGCGTGAAGAAATAGCCTCCAATTGTTTGTTCAGGGCTTCTTTGCGTTCGGCAGGAATGTCATTCCAGTGCACATCCATCAGGGCGCCTTCTATTGCATACAACAACACCTTGGAAGCCCTGAAGCCGCGCGTGCGCACGGCCCGATAAGCATCCACCGCCCCGAGGCGACGCAAGTCAGAGGCACTGTGGATGCCCACGGCATGCAGCCACTGCGCCGACGTCTTGCCAAGATTTTTCAGGTGTTGCAGTTCATCATTCATCAAGCCTCCTTGCGATGGCCGAATGGTGCGTGGGCAAGCTTCTGAGGAGTGTAGCCATCAGCAGGAAAAGCGTTATCGTTTGGTCGTTTTCGACGCAAAAGCTTCTAAGCGTCGTTGAAAAAGCACGCGGATAAAATCCGCGAAACGGGCAGGAAGCAGCGGGGAACAGCTGGAAATCAGAGGAAATACACCTGAAGTCCAGCGCAAGGCGGGGGCGCTGGACTTGTCAATTTACGCACGGGATTCAGCGTGTGCGATAACGCAATCGGGTACCGAAGTTCATCGACATCAGAATTTCGTCAGCGCTGAGTTCCGCTGGAAAGTAGGCGCCGGAAATCTGTGCATGGGCCAGGCTCGCGCCTTCAAGCGAAGCCTTGCGAAAATCGATGCCACGCAAATCGGCGGATCGAAAATAGGCATCGGTGAAGTCGATACCATCAGCATTGAGTTCGCGCAGGTCCAGGCCTCGGAAATCACCTCCGACCATGTCGATCGGTCCTTCCTTTGGTCGTTCGTTATTGAATCCTGTGATGTCGTCCTTGTGCAGCAAGGCATACAGCGGGGTGTCGAGAAGTTTCGGCTGGCTCATGTCGCATCACCTGTTGGTTTTATGACGCCAGTATAGTGCCACTATTTGACAGCCGTGAAGCCGCAGAGGGCTTCACGACCGAAATACTTTTTACAGCCCCGGAAGGCGTTGGCGAATCTGCTCTACCACGGTGTCAAGCGTCCCGCTTTCATTGGTCTGGACGCGTTTGCTGCAGAGAATTTCCGCTGGCGTGAGGGCTTCGCGACTGGCTTGTTGAGCCTCGATAACGGCCAATGTCGCGTCGGATGGATCCGATTTCTCGGCCTGACGTTGTTGCAGCCAGCTTTCGATGACAGCTTGAGGGGCATTGCAATCCAGAATCAGGAACGGTGCGCCAGTCGCTTCTGCCACCTTTGCTGCACTGTCACGTTGATCGTGCTTTAGGTAGGTCGCATCAACCACCACCGGGAAACCGGCGTGCAGAATCACCGCGGCAATTTCATGCAGGCGCTGGTACGTGGCGGTACTGGCTTCGCTACTGTAGATGCCTGCCTGCAGATCGTTCGCCATCGTCTGTTCACCAAACAGGCGTTTGCGTTCTACGTCGGAGCGCAGGCGAATGGCGCCCAGTGCTTCCACCAAACGCATGGCCACATGGCTTTTGCCTACTGCGGAGACGCCGTGGGTGATGGCCATGAAACGGGAAGGAATGGTGCTGTAGCTTTCCGCCAGGTTGGCGTAATTGCGGTACTGGCGCAGGCTGGTGGCACGTTGCACCGGCGTGGCATCGGCCGGCATGCTGAACAGTGCGACCTTGGCGCGCACCAGCGCACGGTAGGCTTTATAGAAGTTCAGCAGTTCCAGGCCCTGATAATCGCCAGTCAGTTCCAGGTACTGGCTGATGAAACGCCGTGCCAGGCATTTAAGGCCGCGGTCTTCCAGGTCCATCGCCAGGAAAGCGCTGTCGGCGTAAACATCGGTGAAGCGGAAGGGCTCGTTGAACTCGATGCAGTCGAAGATCACGACCTTGCCGTCGATCACCGTGGCGTTACCCAAATGGATGTCACCATGGCATTCGCGGATGAAGCCATCTGCCTTGCGTTGCACGAGCAGTGGCTTGAGGCGTTCGAAGCTGCTTTCGGCCCAGGCTTGCAGGGCGTCGAGTTGTTGAAGGTCAGCCTTGTCGCTGATGAACGGCAGGATTTGTTCGAAGTTCTGGCGCACGGGGGCCATCACGCTGTCGGGGGTGCCGGCTTCATGTTCCGCCGGGACTTTCGGTGCGTTGAGGTGGAAGCGAGCAATCTGGGCTGCCATCTCATCGATGTGTGCGGTAGTCAGTTCGCCGTTGGCTTGCAGGGTGCTGAGCAAGCCGGTCTGGGGGAACTGGCGCATTTTCAGCACGTATTCGATGGCCGGGCCATCCCCGCCCAATTGAGGTGCTTCGGCACTGCCGGTAATCGGCAATACTTCAAGATAAAGATCGTCAGTCAGGCGCTGGTTCAAGCGCAGCTCTTCGCCACAGAAATGCTTGCGGGCTTCGAGGGTCGTGAAGTCGAGGAAACCGAAATTCATCGGTTTCTTCACTTTATATGCAAAGTCGCCAGTCAGCAGTACCCAGGAAATGTGGGTTTCGATGAGCTGGAACCCGTCTACGGAGTGCGGGTAGAGGGCCGGGTTTTGCAGGGCGGCGATCAGGGACTGGCTCACAGGCGATCCTTCAGAGTCTGGAAAAATTTCAGGTCGCTATTATGGCGGCTAGCCAGCCTAACGCAAACTCGGAGGGCTCCTGTTGGGGACGAATAAAGTGCGTATAATCCGCCGCCATGACTCGTACCCGATCCCCCCGTACCCCTAAAAAACCACCTTCCCGAGGCTTGCGGCCTTGGCTGGGCTGGGCCCTTAAACTCAGTCTGGTCGGCCTGGTAGTGCTGGCCGGATTCGCGGTTTACCTCGATGCCGTCGTGCAGGAGAAGTTTTCCGGCAAGCGCTGGACCATTCCGGCGAAGGTATACGCGCGCCCGCTCGAGCTGTTCGTCGGACAAAAGCTGAGTCGCGACGACTTTCTTACCGAGCTCGATGCTTTGGGCTATCGCCGTGAAAGTGTGAGCAATGGCCCCGGCGCTGCGGCGGTCAACGGTAATACTGTTGATTTGAATACCCGTGGTTTCCAGTTTTATGAAGGCATGGAACAGGCGCAGCCGGTGCGTGTGCGTTTCTCCGGCGACTATGTGGCCGAACTCTCGGCGACGAACGGTTCGAAGCTTTCGGTAGTGCGCCTGGAGCCGCTGCTGATCGGCGGGATTTATCCGAAGAACCTCGAAGACCGCATTCTGATCAAAATCGATCAAGTCCCGCCCTATTTGCTGGAAACCCTGGTCGCGGTGGAAGATCGGGATTTCTATAGCCATTGGGGCGTGTCGCCCAAGTCGATTGCGCGAGCTGTCTACGTCAACACTTCTGGCGGCAAGATGACTCAGGGCGGCAGTACGCTCACGCAACAACTGGTCAAGAATTTCTACCTGACCAGCGAACGCAGCCTGAGTCGTAAACTCACCGAAGCCATGATGGCGATGTTGCTCGAGTTGCATTACGACAAACGGGAAATTCTTGAGGCCTACCTCAATGAAGTGTTCGTCGGTCAAGACGGTCAGCGCGCTGTGCACGGTTTCGGTCTGGCCAGCCAGTTTTTCTTCGGGCAGCCATTGTCCGAACTGAAGCTGCATCAAGTCGCGATGCTGGTAGGCATGGTCAAGGGGCCTTCCTATTACAACCCGCGTCGCAATCCTGAGCGGGCACTCGAGCGGCGCAATCTGGTGCTGGACGTGCTTGAACAACAAGGTGTTGCCAGTGCCGAGCAAGTCGCCGCCGCGAAAAAAATGCCGTTGGGCGTGACAACGCGAGGCAAGCTGGCGGACAGCTCGTTCCCTGGCTTCCTTGATCTGGTCAAGCGTCAACTGCGTGAAGACTATCGCGACGAAGACTTGACCGAAGAAGGCCTGCGCATCTTCACCAGTTTTGACCCGATCCTGCAGATGAAGGCCGAAGCGTCGGTCAACGACACCTTCAAGCGTCTTTCCGGGCGCAAAGGATCTGACGACGTCGAGGCGGCCATGGTCGTGACCAATCCGGAAACCGGTGAGGTCCAGGCCATGATTGGCAGTCGCCAGGCCAGTTTTGCCGGTTTCAACCGGGCACTGGATGCTGTGCGACCTATCGGCTCGTTGATCAAGCCAGCGGTGTATCTGACCGCGCTTGAGAAACCCAGCCAGTACACATTGACCAGTTGGTTGTCGGACGAATACTTTTCGGTCAAAGGGGCGGATGGCCAGGTCTGGAAGCCGCAAAACTATGATCGTCGTTCTCACGGCACGGTCTTCCTTTATCAAGGTCTGGCGCATTCCTACAATCTGTCGACTGCGCGTCTCGGTCTGGCGGTGGGTGTGCCCAATGTCCTCAAGACTTTGGGGCGTCTGGGCGTAAGCCGCGAATTTCCGGCCTTCCCTTCGATGTTGCTGGGCGCTGGCGGCATGACGCCGATTGAAGTCGCGACCATGTATCAGACACTCGCCAACGGTGGCTTCAATACGCCGATGCGCGGGATTCGCAGCGTGCTGACGGCGGAGGGGGAGCCGCTCAAGCGTTACCCTTTCCAGATTCAACAGCGTTTCGACCCGGCTTCGATTTATCTGATCCAGAGCGCCATGCAGCGGGTCATGCGGGAAGGCACCGGCAGTTCGGTTTACAACGTGTTACCGAAAACCTTGACCCTGGCGGGCAAGACGGGGACCAGTAACGACTCCCGAGACAGTTGGTTCGCTGGCTTCAGTCAGGACTTGCTGGCGGTGGTCTGGTTGGGGCGCGATGACAATGGCAAGACGCCATTCACCGGCGCTACTGGCGCATTGCAGGTCTGGACCAGCTTCATGCGTAAGGCAGACCCACTTCCCCTGGACATGCCGCAGCCGGACAATATCGTTCAGGCCTGGGTTGATTCGCGAACCGGACAAGGCTCCGATGCCGGTTGCCCAGGTGCCGTGCAGATGCCGTATATTCGCGGCAGCGAACCGCCTCCCGGTGCCGCTTGTGGGGGTGAAAACCCTGCAGAGACGGTGATGGATTGGGTCAAGGGCTGGATGAATTAAGCAAAGAGGGTTTCAAGTGAACAAGTGGTTGATTCCAGCGGTTACCGCCGTGGCTTTGCTCAGCGGTTGTTCTTCAGTGCAGCGTGGTTCGATTCCGGTTGTGGATTCCGGTACCGCGGTTTCCAACAGCGAGCGCGTTTCCGCGAACGGTGGTTATCGCCAGACGACGGTGAAGCGTCCCGTGCAATCGCAAACACAGGCGATTCCACAAGGCGATACCGGTGTGGTTGTGATGATCCCGGGCGGGGGCGCAACGACGTCGACACCGATCAGCACCACACCGATTACTCCTGGGCCGATCACGCCAGGGCCGATTGATACATCGCCGGTTCAATCTGCGCCGGTCAATCAGGGCAGCTACAGCATGCCGTCGACGCCGAGCGGAATTCCGTCGGCGAGTTCCGGTGGCCTGTCCGCCGACGAGCAATTGGACGGCCCGGTCCTTGCGCTGCTGACCACTGCTCAGCAACAACAGGCTGGCGGCGACCTGAACGGTGCGTCCTCGAGCCTGGAGCGCGCCCAACGAGTAGCCCCGCGTGAGCCTCAAGTGCTTTATCGACTGGCGCAAGTGCGCATGGCCCAAGGTGATGCCGCGCAAGCCGAGCAATTCGCCCGTCGTGGCCTGACCTTCGCCAATGGCCGTCCGGCTCTTCAAGCCAGCCTCTGGGAGCTGATCGCTCAGGCTCGCGAGAAACAGGGTGATTCCTCGGGTGCGGCACTGGCCCGTCAGAAAGCCAAGGTTACGTCGTAATGGACGCACGTTTTCTCCAGATCGCCGATCAGTTACTGCTGATCGAGCGAGAGCTGCGGATACAAGGGTGGTGGGACGACGCTCGGCCATCCGCCGAAGCGCTTTCCAGCGTGGAACCCTTTTCGGTCGATACGCTGGACTTCGAACAATGGCTGCAGTGGATTTTCCTGCCGCGCATGAAAGCGATCCTCGAGCAGGACCTGCCGTTGCCGAATGCTTCAGGGATTCAGGAAATGGCCGAAATGGTCTTCGCTGGACGCAATGTCCAGGGCCGGGATCGCCAGTTGCAAGTGCTGCTCAAAGAGTTTGATCAACTGATCACCGCGGCCCGCTGACCCCACCGCCCATTGCAGGAGCCGGACCAAACTCGGCTCCTGCAGGCGTTCACTGGCAGTTGTCCGCGATCTGTTTCTGCGTTTCGCCGATGCGCTCTTGCCGCTGTGCATCGTCCAGACGGCGCAACTGTCCTTCCACTTCCTCCCTGAGTCGCGGATTGTTCTGCAACTGCGCAAGATTCGTTCGCGCCTGCTCACAAAACACTTTCAACTGTTCCTGCTGCTCGGCAACCTGCTTCTTGACGCTGTTGTCGATGGCCTGTTGATTGCCGATGGCGCCGCCGTTGGCGGGGATGGGTGGTTTGCCCGGCGATGAAGCGGGGGTGACAATGGTCGTGGCTGGCAGGCCTGGGGGCGGCTGGCCATCGAAATGGGTAACGCCTTGGGTGTCGACCCATTTGTAAATCTGCGCGGCCATGGCCGCCGGGCTGAGGACGACCAACAGGCCGGCGATGAAGAAGTGCGTACGCATGCCAATTCCTAGTCAAAAGTTGCGCAATTGAAGCTAACACACATGGGATTTATAGGTTTTTTCTTGCGTTCTCATGCGGTTACTAGAATAAAGCACATAGACGGCTTGACTTGCGAAGGGCGAAACAGAAGAATCCAAAGTCCGCTGTACAGGGACTGCCAGAAGCAGACCCTCTCAGCAGATCATGAGGCGCACATCCGCGCCGACCTGTTACACCCGCAACGCGTTACCTCGCGCTGGGTGGGAGAAGCCCGCAACACTTGGGACGATCCCAATACTTGCTCAGTCAGTGCTGACGTAGTCGGCGACCACCGTCGCTCATGCTCTGCAGAGAAGTAAACCTATTAAGACCCGTCCCATTTTTCGTGGGCGGTATTCTGGCGTTTTAGAGGTGAGCAACGTGGAGCTTTTATCTGGCGGTGAGATGCTCGTCCGCTTCTTGCGTGACGAAGGCGTCAAATATATCTACGGGTACCCGGGTGGTGCTCTTCTTCATGTCTACGATGCCCTGTTCAAAGAACCGGAAGTGACCCACATCCTGGTTCGTCACGAGCAAGCGGCTACCCATATGGCTGACGGCTACGCCCGTGCCACCGGTAAAGCCGGTGTGGTACTGGTGACGTCCGGTCCTGGCGCTACAAACGCCATCACCGGTATTGCCACCGCCTACATGGACTCCATTCCGATGGTGGTTATTTCCGGCCAGGTGCCGAGCACCATGGTCGGTACCGACGCCTTCCAGGAAACCGACATGATCGGTATTTCCCGGCCGATCGTGAAGCACAGCTTCATGATCAAGCATGCGTCGGAAATCCCGGAAGTCATGAAGAAAGCTTTCTACCTGGCGCAATCCGGTCGTCCTGGTCCGGTCGTTGTCGATATCCCGAAAGACATGACCAACCCGGCCGAGAAGTTCGAATACGTCTTCCCGAAAAAAGCCAAGTTGCGCTCCTACAGCCCGGCCGTTCGCGGTCACTCCGGGCAAATCCGCAAGGCAGCAGAAATGCTCCTGGCGGCCAAGCGTCCTGTGTTGTACTCGGGCGGTGGCGTGATTCTCGGTGGTGGCTCCGCGCCGCTGACCGAGCTGGCGAAAATGCTTAACCTGCCAGTGACCAATACCCTGATGGGCCTGGGCGGTTTCCCCGGTACGGATCGTCAGTTCATCGGCATGCTGGGCATGCACGGCAGCTACACCGCCAACCTGGCGATGCACCACGCTGACGTCATCCTGGCTGTCGGCGCACGGTTTGACGACCGCGTGATCAACGGCGCCTCCAAGTTCTGCCCGAATGCCAAGATCATTCACATCGACATCGACCCGGCTTCGATTTCCAAGACCATCAAGGCCGATGTGCCAATCGTTGGCCCGGTCGAGAGCGTCCTGACCGAAATGGTCGCGATCCTCAAGGAAATCGGCGAGACCCCGAACAAGGAGTCCGTTGCCAGCTGGTGGAAGCAGATCGACGAGTGGCGCGGTGATCGTGGCCTGTTCCCTTATGACAAGGGTGACGGCAGCGTCATCAAGCCGCAGGCCGTGATCGAGACCCTTTGCGAAGTGACCAAGGGCAATGCCTTTGTTGCTTCTGACGTGGGTCAGCATCAGATGTTCGCGGCGCAGTACTACAAGTTCAACAAGCCGAACCGCTGGATCAACTCCGGCGGCCTGGGCACCATGGGCTTCGGTTTTCCGGCGGCCATGGGCATCAAGTTGAGCTTTCCGGATGATGACGTCGCCTGCGTAACGGGCGAGGGCAGCATCCAGATGAACATTCAGGAGTTGTCGACCTGCCTGCAATACGGTTTGCCGGTAAAGATCGTCATCCTGAACAACGGTGTACTGGGCATGGTTCGCCAGTGGCAGGACATGAGCTATGGCAGCCGCCACTCTCACTCCTACATGGAATCGCTGCCTGATTTCGTCAAGCTGGCAGAGGCTTATGGTCACATTGGCGTGCGCATCACCGATTCGAAAGATTTGAAGTCGAAGATGGAAGAAGCGTTTGCCATGAAGGATCGCCTGGTAGTGATCGATATTTCGGTCGACACCAGCGAGCACGTCTATCCGATGCAGATCAAAGACGGCTCCATGCGCGATATGTGGCTGAGCAAGACGGAGCGTACCTAATCATGCGGCACATTATTTCCTTGCTTCTGGAAAACGAACCGGGCGCTTTGTCTCGTGTGGTTGGTCTGTTCTCGCAGCGCAACTACAACATCGAAAGCCTGACCGTGGCACCAACCGAAGACCCGACCCTGTCGCGTCTGACGTTGACCACTGTCGGTCACGATGAGGTCATTGAGCAGATCACCAAGAACCTCAACAAACTGATCGAAGTAGTCAAACTGGTCGACCTGTCGGAAAGCGCGCACATCGAGCGTGAGCTGATGCTGGTCAAGGTCAAGGCTACCGGTGCCCAGCGCGCCGAGATCAAACGCACCACCGATATTTATCGTGGACAGATCGTCGATGTCAGTGCCAGCGTGTATACCGTTCAATTGACCGGTACCAGCGACAAGCTCGACAGCTTCATTCAGTCCATTGGCACCGCCTCGATTCTGGAGACCGTCCGCAGTGGCGTCACCGGTATTGCCCGCGGCGACAAAGTACTCAGCATCTAAACCAAATTAGCGAATGGCCTGAACGGCCTGATATAGGGGAAATTCATGAAAGTTTTCTACGATAAAGACTGCGACCTGTCGATCATCCAGGGCAAGAAAGTTGCCATCATCGGTTACGGTTCCCAAGGCCACGCTCAGGCGTGCAACCTGAAAGACTCCGGCGTTGACGTTACCGTTGGCCTGCGTAAAGGTTCGGCCACCGTTGCCAAGGCTGAAGCTCATGGCCTGAAAGTGACTGACGTTGCTTCCGCTGTTGCAGCTGCCGACCTGGTCATGATCCTGACCCCGGACGAGTTCCAGTCCTCCCTGTACAAGAACGAAATCGAACCGAACATCAAGAAGGGCGCTACCCTGGCCTTCTCCCACGGTTTCGCGATCCACTACAACCAGGTAGTGCCACGCGCTGACCTCGACGTGATCATGATCGCGCCGAAGGCTCCAGGTCACACCGTACGTTCCGAATTCGTGAAAGGCGGCGGTATCCCTGACCTGATCGCTATCTACCAGGATGCTTCGGGCAACGCCAAAAACGTTGCACTGTCCTACGCCGCTGGCGTTGGTGGCGGTCGTACCGGCATCATCGAAACCACCTTCAAGGACGAGACTGAAACCGACCTGTTCGGCGAGCAAGCCGTTCTGTGCGGCGGTACCGTTGAACTGGTTAAAGCCGGTTTCGAAACCCTGGTTGAAGCTGGCTACGCGCCGGAAATGGCCTACTTCGAATGCTTGCACGAACTGAAGCTGATCGTTGACCTCATGTACGAAGGCGGTATCGCCAACATGAACTACTCGATCTCCAACAACGCCGAATACGGCGAGTACGTGACTGGCCCGGAAGTCATCAACGCCGAATCCCGTCAGGCCATGCGCAATGCCCTGAAACGCATTCAGGACGGCGAATACGCCAAGATGTTCATCAGCGAAGGCGCTACCGGCTATCCTTCGATGACCGCCAAGCGTCGTAACAACGCCGCTCACGGTATCGAGATCATCGGCGAGCAACTGCGCTCCATGATGCCGTGGATCGGTGCCAACAAGATCGTCGACAAAGCCAAAAACTAAGTCTGACACTTGTACGAAAAACGCGGCTTAGGCCGCGTTTTTTCGTTTGGATCGCCGGTTCTGGTATAAAGCTGCATCGTTTGCGATGCGAACCGCTGTCGCAGACACCTGTCGAAACTTTCCACCCCGTTGCAAGGTATTGTCCATGAGCGAACGTCCCGAAGAGCCAAACCAGGCCTCTGACGCCGAAAGCCTGCTGCCCATCGATGAACATATCGAAGAAGGGCACGACGCTGAAGGCCGTAAAGTCCGGCATCGTGGTATCTATCTTTTGCCGAATCTGTTTACCACTGCGAACCTGTTCGCAGGTTTCTATTCCATCATCAACTCGATGAGCGCGCAGGCCGCCTTGAGCGCCGGCGACTCGGTCAGCGCAAGCAAGTACTTCGCTTTCGCTGCCATCGCGATCTTTGTCGCCATGGTGCTTGACGGCCTGGATGGTCGTGTTGCCCGCATGACCAACACCCAGAGTGCGTTCGGTGCCGAGTACGACTCGCTGTCGGACATGGTCGCTTTCGGTGTGGCGCCGGCATTGCTGGCATTTGGTTGGGCGCTGGGCGACATGGGCAAGGTTGGCTGGATGGTCGCCTTCATATATGTAGCGGGCGCTGCGTTGCGTCTGGCGCGCTTCAACACTCAGGTCGGCACCGCCGACAAGCGCTATTTCATCGGTCTGGCCAGCCCGGCTGCCGCCGGAGTCGTGGCGGGTATCGTTTGGGCGTTCAGCGATTACGGCATTCAGGGCTCCAAGATGTCCTTCCTGGTGGCGTTGATGGTGGCAGCGGCGGGCATGCTGATGGTCAGCAACATCAAGTACAACAGCTTCAAGGAGCTGGACCTGAAAGGACGCGTACCTTTCGTGGCTATCCTCGCTGTCGTGCTGGTGTTCGCAGTCGTGTTCAGTGATCCTCCGCGCATTCTGCTGCTGGTGTTCCTCGCCTATGCGGCTTCCGGACCGGTGCAGTACTTGTTACATCTTCGTCGGCGCAAAAGCGTCGAGTGATGTAATTTCCCTCATACTCCGCAGACTGTTGGTGCATCTGTTCTCCAATGCTGCGGAGTAGCCATGCTGATCAAAATCCCCAAAGCGTCCGATTGCCATGAATCGGACGTCACGCCTGAATCTATTTATCTTTCTCGACGCACTGTGTTGGGCGCTGCTGCTGCCGGATTGGCTGTGGGCGCTCTGCCTCAATGGGCAGTGGCTGATGAGGCGGCGCGTTATCCGGATGTGGAGCCTGGCAAGGCGCCTTCCTGGTTCAGCGAAAAGCTTCCTTCGACCAAGTGGGGGGCGGTCAATGTCAGGGATGAGGCAATAACCCCCTTCAAGGATGCGACCCATTACAACAACTTTTATGAGTTCGGTGCCGACAAGGGCGATCCGGCTGCCAATGCCGGCACGCTGAAAACTGAACCGTGGACGGTGGTCGTGGACGGGGAGGTGGGCAAGCCGGGACGGTATGCGCTGGAAGACTTCATGAAGCCTTATCAGTTGGAGGAGCGCATTTACCGACTTCGCTGCGTTGAGGCGTGGTCCATGGTGATTCCCTGGATAGGCTTCCCGATATCGGCTTTGCTCAGCCAGGTCGAGCCAACGTCAAAGGCCAGGTTCATTCGCTTTGAAACTCTGCAGGATCCCAAGAGCATGCCGGGGCAGCGCTCTGGTTTTGCCTTGATTGACTGGCCTTATGTGGAAGGACTTCGACTGGATGAGGCGATGAATCCTTTGGCGATACTGGCGGTGGGGATGTACGGGCGCGAATTGCCGAACCAGAACGGAGCGCCGCTGCGTTTGGTAGTGCCGTGGAAGTACGGGTTCAAAAGCATCAAGTCCATCGTGCGCATCAGTCTGGTGAGCGAGCAGCCCAAAACCACTTGGCAGAGTATTGCCTCGGACGAATATGGTTTCTATGCGAACGTGAATCCTGCGGTTGACCACCCACGCTGGACGCAGGCGCGTGAGCGACGCTTGCCAAGTGGTCTGTTCAAGCCGAATGTGCGGGACACGCAAATGTTCAACGGCTATGCGGACGAAGTTGCTTCTCTATATACAGGGCTCGATCTGCGGAAGAATTACTGATGCGATATCCGCTTTGGCGTATTGGCGTTTTCATTGCGGCGATGGTGTGGCCCCTGCTCTGGTTGTATCAGGCTTGGGAGGATGTGTTGGGGCCAGACCCTGGCAAAGTGCTGGTCGACCGGTTGGGATTGGGAACGCTTGTCCTCTTGCTTATTACATTAAGTATGATGCCACTGCAGAAACTCACAGGTTGGGCGGGGTGGATTGCTGTCCGGCGTCAGCTGGGGCTTTGGTGCTTCTGTTATGTCGTACTGCACTTGAGCGCCTATTTGGCATTTATTCTGGGGTTTGACTGGTCGCAATTGGGCGTCGAGTTGCACAAGCGTCCTTACATCATTGTTGGTGCGCTAGGTTTTCTGTGTTTGCTGGCACTGGCTGTGACGTCCAATCGATACAGTCAAAGAAGGTTGGGTGTTCGTTGGAAGAAGTTGCATCGTCTGGTGTATGTGATTCTGGGGCTTGGATTGCTGCATATGCTGTGGATCGTGCGTGCCGATCTGAAGGAGTGGGCGATCTATGCCGTTATAGGTGTGTTGCTGCTAGTGCTGCGCCTACCGCCGGTGGCACGCCGAATCCCACGATTAATGACAAAAAAGGCCTCTTCTGCCAAAAAGGCGTAAATAGTGGTTGACGGCAGATCTCAGGTGTCTATAATTCGCCCCACTTCCGGCGCAGTCGAAACGGAAAACTCCTTGGTAAACAATGAGTTACGCAGTTTTCGGCAGCAAGTTGCTTCAGGTCATCGAAGCCAGAAGGAAGTTGAAAAAGAGGTGTTGACAGCAGCGTGTAACGCTGTAGAATTCGCCTCCCGCTGAYGAGAGATCGACAGCGCAAGTGGTTGAAGTTGTTAAGGATTCCTTGAAGACTTCTGAAAATAACCACTTGACAGCAAATGAGGCTGCTGTAGAATGCGCGCCTCGGTTGAGACGAAAGCKCTTAACCAACCGCTCTTTAACAACTGAATCAAGCAATTCGTGTGGGTGCTTGTGGAGTCAGRCTGCTAGTCAACAGATTATCAGCATCACAAGTTACTC
>NZ_LMGK01000022.1:38125-429759 GCF_001427125.1 Pseudomonas sp. Root562 | reverse complement strand
TGGGCGTGCATGCGTTCCGGAGAAGAATTTAATACGGCCAAGCTTTTTAGCGAAAAACATCTCGCGAAAGCTTGACCGTGAACAGAGTATCTACAGGTTTTGTAGGCGGGAGGCTTGCCCGCGAAGACGATCTAACCGACGCGACACCTCTCAATGCTTTGCTGCGATCTCTTCGAGATGATCCTCGACCTCTTGAGGCTTGAGCACCAGTACATCGCTTTCCACCGCATCCAGCACCACTTCCGCGGTATTGCCGATCAGCGTCCCCGATAACCCGGTACGCGCCACCGTGCCAATCACCGTCACGGCCGCCTGCAGCTTGTGCACCATGAACGGAATCAACACATCCGCCGGCCCTTCGGCAATGTGCAGGTGATCGTTGTCGATGTCGAACTCCGCCTGGAACGCCCTGCATTGCTCGCGATAGCGCGCCTCGATGGTTTCGCTGAGCTGCAACGTCGGATCGGACGCCGACAGCATCGGCGAGGGATGGGCGCTGATGACGTGCAGATGCGCTTTGGCCAGGCTGGCGATGTCATAGCCGTAATCGATGATGGTGTTGTGCAGGTGACGGTGTTCGGGGTCGGTGTTGCCGACGTCGACGGCCGCCAGAATCACCTTGTCCTTCCACGAGCCTGAAGTCTTCACCAGCAGCACCGGAGTAGGGCAGTGGCGCAGCAATTTCCAGTCTGCGGGGGTCAGCAGCGCCTTTTTCAGTGCGCTGTCAGGGAAATGCTGCTTGATCACCAGGCCACAACCTTCGGCCTGCTGCACATCGACGATGGTTTCGTGCAGGCTCTGATTCCAGGCCTGTTCGGTGGTGACGCTGTAGCCGTCCTCCAGCAATGCGGCCTTGAGCACACCCAACATGCCGCTGTGATCATGCTTGGGGTCGCACACCAACAAGTGCAAATGCGCCTGCGTTACCCCGGCAATCAACTTGGCTCGTTTGAGCGCCAGGCTTTCCGAGTGTTCGGGCTCGATGACCACCAGAATGCTGCGAATGGCTTGCATGATCGGGATCTCCTGAAAATGAATAAGCATGGCGTTGCTCAACTATAGTTGCTGCCCGGCATTCAGCGACTTGATGCATATCAACGGTCGGTGTCTGGTGGTCTGCCGACAGGCCGGTATAATCGGCGCCCTTCGTTTTGAACCTTTTATCCCGTGGGCCACATGATCCTTCCCGAAATTCACGAGTTCCTTGGCTGTCGCACCCCTGACGGCTGGGTCCAGGCCGCACTGGCCGATCAGGAAACCTTGCTGATCGATCACAAGAATTGCGAATTCAAGGCTGCCAGCACCGCGCTGAGCCTGATAGCCAAATATCACTCCCACGTCGATCTGATCAACATGATGTCGCGTCTGGCCCGTGAAGAGCTGGTGCATCACGAGCAAGTCATGCGTTTGATGAAAAAGCGCAAGATCGAACTGCGTCAGCTGTCCGCCGGGCGTTACGCGTCGGGCCTGCGCAAAGTAGTGCGCAGTCACGAACCGGTGAAACTGGTCGATACGCTGGTGGTCGGCGCGTTCATCGAAGCCCGCAGTTGCGAGCGTTTCGAGGCATTGGTACCGCATCTGGACGAAGAACTGGGCAAGTTCTATTTCGGCTTGCTCAAAAGCGAAGCCCGGCACTTCCAGGGATATCTGAAACTGGCTTACCAGTACGGGGATGCCAAGGACATTGCCCAGGTGATCGACAGGGTTCGCGCCGCCGAGCAGGCGCTTATCGAGTCGGCGGATGTGGAGTTCCGGTTCCACAGCGGCGTGCCGGTAGCCGCATAATCAAAAGATCGCACCGCTGACACTCAGCCACTCAACCCCAACCGTTCATGCCATTGGGCAATCGACTCTTCGGGATAAACATCAAACTGTTTGTCACCCGGTTCGACCTCTGCCTCGACCCAGGACGCTTTTGAACTGAGCATTAAATGCGTATGCACCGGCGGCACCGGCAGCGGTGTGTCGATGGCTGACGCAAACGGGTGAATCAGTTCCGGCCATTCAGGGCTGAACAGCCACAATCCTGAGCCGCAAACCGAACAAAAATGGCGCTCGGCAGTGCTGCGGTGCGCCCGTTTTTCGCCGTCGCCCTTGAGCAGCGCATGGTAAATCGCGATGTTCTTGCGCCCGCGCACTTTCAGGCTGTTGGCGTCACCGGCGATATTGATCGAATAGCCGCCACCGCCCTGGGTCTTGCGGCAGATCGAACAGTAGCAACGTTGATAAGGGTAAGGGTGGGCGCTGGTCAGGCTGAACGACACCGCACCGCAATGGCAGGAACCTTCGAGTTGCATGGCGACCTCCGGCAGGCCATGGGTTTATCCCTTGAGACTAGACCGGTACCAGAATCGTAGCGCCTGTCGCGAGCAGTTTCTCTAATTGCCCGTCACCCGCCACAAATACCACGCAGCGACCGTCCGATAAGGGCTCCACGCCAGTCCGATCTCGATCATCTGTTTGCGCGTCGGCTGTACGTCCAGACCTTTGAGTCGACGATAACCCTCGCGGACCCCGAAATCGTCAGCCGGCAGGATATCCGGTCGATCCAGGCTGTAAATCAGCAGCATTTCAACGGTCCAGCGACCCACACCACGCAGGGTGATCAGGCGTTCGATCAACGCTTCATCATCCATGGCCAGCGCCGTGGTGTAATCCGGCACCACGCCATCCAGTGCCGCTTGGGCGATGCCCTGGATGGTCGCGATCTTGCTGGCGGAAAAGCCGCAACTGCGCAGTCGATCAAAATCCGTGGCGATCAGTTGTTCGGGCCTTGGGAATGCCTGCCCGGGAAACAACGCCAGCAACCGCCCGACAATCGCATCACCGGCCCTGGCGTGCAGTTGCTGGTAGGCAATCGCCCGCACCAGCGATTCGTAGGGATCACGGGCGGCGTGGGGTTGATGCCGGCACGGGCCGACGGCGGCGACATGGCGCCGCCAGTCGTCGTCGATGGACGCGAGGAACTGCGTGGCGGGCATATAGGGGTCGGGCATCAATCATCCTTGCGTACTGACGAACACGGCTTGCGATCAGAAAGCCAATTGCCGGGTGATCTGGTCGGCGGCGCTTTCGAGTCTGAGCAAAAACGCCTTGCGCGGTTGTCCCCCACCATAGCCGGTCAATGAGCCGTCAGCCCCGATTACCCGATGGCAAGGCACTACAATCGAAAGACGGTTCTGTCCATTGGCCAGGCCGACCGCACGACTGGCGCCGGGCTTGCCCAGCCTGGCCGCGATGGCGCCGTAAGTGGTGGTCTTGCCGTAGGGAATGAGTGCCAGCTCAGCCCAGACCTGCCGACTGAACTCGCTCCCGGGCAGGTGCAGCGCAACGTTGAATTGCGTCAGTTGGCCGGCGAAGTACTGCGCCAGTTCCTGTTCGATCTGCTGCAAATGCCCATTGTGCCCAGGCGCCACGGCGTAGCCATAACGGCGCTGCAATTGCTCGACTTCCCGGGTCAGCGCCGGACGGTCGAGAAACTCCAGCAAAACCAGGCCACGACGTTCGGCCATGGCGATCATCGGCCCCAGCGGGGTCGTCAGACGTGTGAACAACAAGGGCTCGCTGTTGGCGGCGCGTCCCGGGGTGATGTGAAACGACTTTTGAAAGGCATCGCGAAAGCCGCTCAGGGATTCGTAGCCGGAGTCGAACGCCACACTGTCGATGGAATCACCTTGTTTGATTCCGCCCAATGCCATGCCCAGGCGCCGGGTGCGCAACCAGGAGTGGAAGGTCATGCCGAAATGCTGTTTGAACCAGCGACGCAGCTTCAGCGGCTCGATCCCTTCGGCCAGCAGTTGGGCGTCGGTCCAGCGCTGCTCGGGATCGGCGTCCACCGACTTGAGCAGGTTCTGCACCCAGTCCGGCGCTATGGCGGCAGCGTCCAGCGGCTTGCACCGCAGGCAGGCGCGGTAGCCCGCCGACAGACATTCATCGGCGTGGGCGAAAAACTCGACGTTTTCCGGTTTAGGCTTGCGCGCCGTGCAACTGGGGCGACAGAAAATCCCGGTTGTCTTGACTGCAGTAAAGAACACCCCCTCGTAGGCGGTGTCGCGTTCGAGCATGGCGCGGACCATCTCGGCATGGGGCGGAAGTAGCGTGCTTTGTAGGTTCATGAGCCCAGCATAGTGCGCGACATCGACAGCCTCCACCGCAAAATCGACAGAGAATTGCGCGCACACCCGTTCCTCAGGTGCGGCGTGCCAGCAGTAAAACTGAGGCCGCCGCCGACAACAGACCGGCGCAGCAGCGATTGAACATCCGTTTGCCCGACGGTTTGGCAAACCAGCGGCGCATGTGCAGACCCATGTAGGCATAGGCCGCGATAGCAACCCATTCGAGCATCAGGAACAACGCGCCCAGCACGGCAAATTGCGGCGTGATGGCGCGGGTCGAATCGACAAACTGCGGCAGGAATGCCGTGAAGATCAGGATCGCTTTGGGGTTGCCCGCCGCCACCAGGAATTCCTGCCGTGCCAGTGCCAGCATGCCGACCGGCGCACCGGTTACCAGGCTTTCTGCCCCAGGATCTGCTCGCCACAGCTGCCAGGCGAGATAGAACAGATACGCTGCGCCGAGAATCTTGATCCCGTAGAACAACAGCTCGGAGGTTTGCAACACCACCGCCAGGCCCGCCGAGGCGAGGGCAATCATTGCGGCGAATGCCAGCAAGCGCCCGATCCCGGCCAGGCAAGCGGTGCGGTAGCCATAACGGGTCGAATTGCTGACCGACAGCAAGTTGTTCGGGCCGGGCGCCATGTTCAGGGCGAAGCAGGCCGGGAGAAAGAGGCTAAGGGTGGCGAGGTCCATGGGGCAGGTTCCAGTTGCGAGAGCGGTATTTTTATCACAGCTGCCGCAACCTCGGACCCGTACAGTCACCGGCAAATTGGCCGAACATCAGCGGGCGAATTTCTTGGCCCCGGCGACACACAGGATCACCGCGACCGTTACCCCAAGCATGCCGATGCTGACGTGTTCATGCAGCAGGGTTGCCGCCAGCGCCAGGCCAAAGAACGGCTGCAGCAGTTGCAGTTGACCGACAGCGGCAATCCCGCCCTGGGCGAGGCCGCGATACCAGAAAACGAAGCCAATCAGCATGCTGAACAGCGACACGTAAGCCAGGCTGAACCAGGCCGGTGTGCTGATGCCGCTGAACGACGCCGGCATCCGCCACCAGGCCAGTGCCGCCATGACCGGCAGTGCGAGCACCAGCGCCCAGGAAATCACCTGCCAACCACCCAGCGTGCGGGACAGCTTGGCGCCTTCGGCATACCCAAGGCCACAGGCGAGGATCGCCAACAACATCAGGATGTCGCCTTGAGGTGAAGCGCTCAGGCCTTGTGACGCGGCAAAACCAACCACCAGCAGACTGCCGAGCACCGAGAACAACCAGAACACTGGCCGTGGCCGTTCGCCACCGCGCAACACGCCGAACACCGCGGTGGCGAGAGGCAGCAGGCCGACAAACACAATGGAATGTGCCGATGTCACGTATTGCAGTGCCAGCGCGGTCAACAGCGGAAAACCCACCACGACGCCCAGAGCCACGATGATCAGCGGCACCAGCTGATGGCGTGCGGGGCGTTGTTCCTTGAACAACAGCAGCAGGCACAGCGCCAGAAGTGCGGCGAGGGTGGCGCGGGCCACGGTGAGGAACACCGGATCGAATTCCAGCACCGCCACCCGCGTTGCCGGCAGTGAGCCGCTGAAAATCACCACGCCGATCAGGCCATTGATCCAGCCGCTGGCATTGCTGTCCAGCGTACGGTTTTGCAGGTTCGAAGTCCTTTCCATGTTCGCTCTCACTCATTGTTTGATTGCACGAAAGTCATGGTAGGGTTGGCAATCGATACAATCAAAAAATTGTCATGGATACATCGCCTCATGCCGAAATCCCGCTATAAAACCCTGGTTGACAGCTTTGCCGCCGACATTCGCGCGGGGCGTTTGCCGCCGGGTACACGGCTGCCGACCCACCGCCAACTCGCCACCGAGCATGGCCTGGCGCTGGTCACCGCCAGCCGGGTGTATGCCGAGCTTGAAGGCATGGGGCTGGTCAGTGGTGAAACCGGGCGCGGGACCTTTGTCCGGGAGACATCGCTGCCGCCTGGCCAGGGCATTTCGCAATCCGTGGTAGCGGCGGGGATGATCGACCTGAACTTCAACTATCCATCGCTGCCGGGCCAGGCCGACCTGTTGCGCCAGGCGTTGCGTCAACTGGCATTGTCCGGGGACCTGGAGTCGTTGTTGCGTTATCAGCCCCACGCCGGGCGCTTGCACGAGCGGGCCTCGGTTGCACGCCACCTGCGTGAGCGCGGAGTGAACGTACCGGCCGAACAGGTACTGATCGTCAGTGGTGCCCAGCATGGATTGGCCGTGGTGATGATGACGTTGCTCAAACCCGGCGACGTGATTGCCGCTGATGCGTTGACCTATCCCGGGTTCAAGACCTTGGCCGAAACGCTGCACCTGGAGGTTTTGCCCATTCCTGTCACGGACAAAGGGCCGGATCTGTCAGCCCTGGACAAACTGTGCCGCATTCGTCCGGTGCGGGCGGTGTACTCGATGCCAACCTTGCACAATCCGCTGGGTTGGGTGATGGACGCAGAGCAGCGTGAGCGACTTGTAGCGATTGCGCGTCAGCATGACCTGATGATCATCGAGGACGCGGCCTACGCATTTCTCGCCGAGAACCCGCCACCACCGTTGGCTGAAATGGCGCCGGAAAGAACCGCGTACGTTAGCGGTTTATCGAAGAACATTGCCACCGGATTGCGCGTCGGTTTTATCGCAGCCCCCACTCACTGGATCGCGGGATTTGAACGCACCGTGATGGCGACGACCTGGAACACGCCGGGGGTGGTGACGGCTATCGCCACGGCCTGGCTGGATGACGGCACGGTGTACCAACTGGAAGCACAAAAACGTGCGGATGCGCAGGCCCGGCAGGCCATTGCCCGCGAGGTGCTGGCGGGCCTGAGCATGGTCAGCCATCCGTCTTCGTATTTCGTCTGGCTGCCGTTGTCCGAAGACGCCCGGGCCGACCGGATCGCCATGGCGCTGATGCGCGAACAAGTGTCGGTGTCGCCTGCCGAGCCCTTCGCAATCACCCCGCATGTACCTCACGCCATTCGCCTGGCGCTGGGTTCGGTAGACATGGATTCCCTGCGTCAGGCATTGATCAAAGTGAAGAGGGTGGTGGGCTACTTCGCCTGACGGTCGATCTGAGGGCAGTTTTGTTCAATACGCACACCACCGGGCGCTTTACCGTGGCGCCTGGTTCATTTGACTGAAAGTAGGTGTGCGATGAGTTTGATCATGTCCATGGCGGCATTTGCGTTGGCCGCTTCGATCACCCCGGGGCCGGTGAATATCGTGGCCTTGAGTTCCGGGGCGCGCTTCGGTTTCAAGGCCAGCCAACGGCACGTGGCCGGGGCGACCCTGGGATTCGTATTGCTGTTGGTGTTGATGGGGTTGAGCTTGCACCAGTTGCTGCAGCTTTGGCCCGCCATGACCCAAGTGGTGCAGTGGGCCGGTGTGGCATTCCTGTTGTACATGGCCTTCAAACTGGCGGCCGACGATGGGCAGCTGGAGGCGAATGATTCAGGTCGCGCGCCGTCGATGCTCTACGGCGCGGTCATGCAATGGCTCAACCCGAAGGCCTGGCTGGCCTGCGTAGCGGGCATGGGCGCGTTCGTTGCCGATGGCGAGGCGCGGTTGGTGTGGCAATTCGCGGCAATCTATCTGGTGATCTGCTATGTGTCGGTCGGCTGCTGGGCTTATGCCGGGACATTCTTGCGCGGCTATCTGAACAATCCGGCAAACATGCGCTGGTTCAACCGGAGCATGGCGTTGCTGCTGGCGGTGAGTGCGGTGTACCTGCTGCTCCCTTGATCAACCGCGATACTGACCTGGCGTCGCTGCCAGATGCTGCTTGAACGCCCGCTGAAAATGCGCCTGATCGGCAAAACCGGCTTCCAGCGCTACCTCGGCGATCAGCTTGCCGTTACGCAACTGATCGCGGGCGAACTGGATGCGCCGGTTGACCAGGAAAGCATGGGGCGTCATGCCGTAGTGCTGCCTGAACGCGCGGATCAGGTAGGACGGTGACAGCTGCGCCGCTGCGCAAATATCTTCGAGCTTGAGCATTTGCGTGCAATGTTCGCGGATGAATTCGGCGGCGCGTTCCAGTTTGAAATTCGGTTCGCGCAATGGCTGATCGACGGGATTGAGTCGCTGTTGCACATCGCTGAAAAACTCCACCGCAGCACTGTGCTTGCGCAGCACGTCCTGTTGCTGATCGACCAGCACCTCATAAAAGCCCAGCAGACCCGCAAACAGATCGGCGTCAGCGGTATGGGTGATCGCAAAGCGGCGAAACGCCAGGTCATCGCTGAACCCCAACTGATGCTGCAAGTCGGTCAGCCATGCAGTCTCGACATACAGCATCAAGTACGACCAGGGCTCGTCATCGATCGGATTGCAGGCATGCACATCGCCTGGGTTCATCAACACCACGGTACCGGCGTTGACCTCGAGCTGCGAGTGCTCGTGGACATAGGTGCTGCGCCCGGCAGTGATCGCACCGATGGAAAAGTGCTCGTGGGAATGCCGGGTGTAGCAGACCTCGCGTCCGTCGGCGATGGCGCGTGCTTCGATGAAGGGCAGGGCGTCATCACGCCAGAAGCGCGGGGCCTTGTCGGTATCCTTGGGCTTTGAGAGCTTCATGGTCAATCCTTGGCAGGTTCGCCTCGGAGTGTATTAGCTCTCACCGTCAAAGGCTCGTTTCAGCGTGGCGATATCGAGCTTTTTCATCTGCATCATCGCGGCCATGGCCCGTTGGGATTTGTTCGTGTCCGGGTCTTTGAGCATCTCCATCATCGCCACGGGCACGATCTGCCACGACACACCGTACTTGTCTTTGAGCCAACCGCATTGCTGGGCCTCGACCGGTCCACCCGCAGACAGCCGTCCCCAGAAATGGTCGACCTCTTCCTGGGTCTGGCAGTTGACTTGAAAAGAGATCGCCTCGTTGAACTTGAACTCAGGGCCACCGTTGAGTCCGGTGAACGTCTGTCCGTCGAGTTCGAAGCTGACCGTCAGCACGGAGCCTTCGGGGTGACCATGGATTTCTTGTCCGGCCTTGCCGTAGTGCGTGATGGCGGTGATTTTTGAGTGATCGAAGATCGCGCAATAGAACTTCGCAGCCTCTTCAGCCTGGCCGTCGAACCACAGGCACGGCGTGAGTTTTTGTACGTGGAGCATGGCGGGTCTCCTTGGCAGGTTTTTGCATGCTGGACTTTCAGCGTAGCCAGCCGCGGCCTCTAGGGTGGTGCCGTAGATCGACAAGTGTGCAAGCAGATGTTGTTGGATTGAAGTCAATATGACTATTCAATGAGTCGTAAAGACTATTATTGGGCAGAGTCGTTTTGACTCGGATTTGTTAACTGATTGATTATTAACGGCTGAATTTCTGGCACGGGACTTGATACCTCTCCAGTACAACTGAACTGCTACAGGAGTACGGAAAATGTTCCATTTCTTCAGCAATCCTCAGAATGTTCTGCAGCTTTCCAGTCGCGTGCTCGTGACTGGCCTGGCGATGCTAATGGCAGGCATCTACGGCGCTTACCTCTATGAAGGCCATCTGTCGATCCTGGCGCTGGTGTCGCTGCATGCGATGACCATCGTTGGGCCGACGTTGCTGAAAATCGGCTATGTCATGCGCCTGCTGTCCCAGCACCAGTTGTACAGGCCTTTCTCGAAGGTGATGGTTTGATGCGCAAACTGGCGGCTGCGCCGATTTTCAGTCTCGGGTTTCGTCCATTCTTTCTGGCGGGCGCGGCGTTCGCTGCGTTGGCGGTGGCGATCTGGGCCTTGTGGTTGTACGGTCGCTTGCCTGGCGCGCAACCGGTGGGCGGCATGCTTGCCTGGCATCGGCATGAAATGCCGTTCGGGTTCGCCGTGGCGATCATCGCCGGCTTCTTGCTGACAGCCGTACCGAACTGGACAGGTCGGCCGGGGCTCAACGGGTGGCCATTGATCGCACTGATGCTGGTGTGGCTGCTGGCGCGTCTTGCCTGGGTCCTGCCGGTGTCGCCTGCTGTGTTGCTGTTGTCGCAGCTTCCGTTTTTGCCCTTGTTGGCCTGGGTGCTGGGCCGTGATCTGGTGGCTGCCGGCAAGCGCGACAATTATCCGGTTTTGTTGATGGTGACGTTGCTGGCCGGGTGTCAGGCCATGACACTTTGGGGCCTCTGGATCGAAGAGCTCGATCTGCAGCGGCGTGGAGTGCTGGCGGCGTTGTGGCTGATCGGTTCGTTGATGAGTGTGATTGGCGGTCGAGTCATCCCGTTCTTCATTCAGCGTGGATTGAATCGGCCGGCTTTACCGGCAGCCAATCCATGGCCGACCCGGGTCTTGTTGGTGAGTGGTTTGCTGGTCACGCTGACATTCCTGGTGGGTTTGCAGGACGTGCCCAGGCTGTGGCTGGCGGCGGTGTTTGCGCTGATGGGGTTATTGCATTCGTTTCGTCTGTGGCGCTGGCATGATCGAGGCCTGTGGCGGGTACCGCTGTTGTGGTCGTTGTATCTGTCTTACGTCTGGTTGGTGGTAGCGGTTTTTGCCATGGTGCTGTGGCACCTCGGGTTGATGGCGCAACAGAGTCTGGCCACTCATTCGCTGGCGGTCGGTGGTGCGGGTGGGTTGATTTTGGCAATGATTGCCCGGGTCAGTCTGGGGCATACCGGGCGCGCGTTGCAGCCTTCCAGGTTTGTGGTGATGGGGTTTGTGCTGATTCTGCTGGCGGGTTTGTCGCGGGTAGTGCTGGTGCCGTTTTCCGGGTTGGGACTCGGGCTTTCGGCGTTGTTGTGGTGTATGGCGTTTGCGGTGTTTTTGTTGCGTTATACCGGGGTTTTGATGGGGCCAAGGGTTTAGAGCTTGCGAAAATTGAGTCGGTTGACCCACCGCATGCTCGCGAAAAACGTCCGGCCAACGCGATCATTCAGACAGTGCGCGTCATCGTTAACGTCCATCGCGGGCAAGCCCGCTCCCACAGGGACCTCTAGCGCCTCAATCCCGTGTATGACCGGGATCACTGTGGGAGCTGGCTTGCCAGCGATGGCGGCCTACAGGCACCACAAAACTCACCATCGGTGACCGGTGGTCGATACACCCCGGCCATCAAGTCATTTTGCGCTTAGCTGTAGGGATAACCCGAGGCGGCGCACAGGGATCAGATCACCGCAGCGACGCCCCTTCAGAACACCGTGAGTCTGAGGACCTTCGCAAATGCTGACCCTGAATATCAATGGCAAGGACCAGGAACTGGATGTCCCCGCGGATATGCCGCTGCTCTGGGTCTTGCGTGATGTTGCTCACCTGACCGGAACCAAGTTTGGCTGCGGCATGGCCCAGTGCGGTGCCTGCACCGTGCACGTCGACGGCACGCCGCTGCGTTCCTGCATCACGCCGGCCACCGCAGTGGCTCACGGGCAAAAAATCCTCACGATCGAAGGGCTCTCCCTCGACGGTTCGCACCCGGTGCAACAAGCCTGGGCCGAACTCGATGTGGTGCAGTGCGGTTACTGCCAGTCAGGGCAGATCATGTCGGCCGCGGCGTTGTTGGCGAAGATCCCGAAGCCGACCGATAGCGACATTGATCAGGCGTTGTCGGGCAATATCTGCCGCTGCGGCACTTACCCGCGGATCCGCGCCGCAGTCAAACGCGCTGCCGAGTTGGGGTGAGGTGATTATGGACAGTCTCAATCGGCTTTCACGTCGCGGTTTTCTCAAGGGCACTGCCGTGCTGGGTGGGGGGCTGGTGGTGGCGTTCGTCATCCCCGGTGCCCACCGTTTTGCCGGGGCGGCGGAGAATCAGGGCAATGTGTTCGCGCCTAATGCATTCCTGCGGATCGGCAATGACAACAGCGTTACTGTACTGCTCGGCCATTCGGAAATGGGTCAGGGGATCTGGACCGGCCTGACCATGTTGATCGCCGAAGAGCTGGACGCCGACTGGTCGAAAATCAAGGTCGAGCATTCGCCAGCCTCGGCTGTTGATTACGGCATGGCCGGGTTCGGCGGGATGCAGATCACCGGCGGTTCCACCTCGACCTGGATGGAATTCGACCGGTATCGCCAGGCCGGCGCGGCGGCGCGGTTGATGCTGATCGAGGCCGCGGCCAAGCGTTTCAATGTGCCGCCTTCGCAGATTCGTACCGAATCCGGCGTGGTCATTGCCGGCGACCAGCGCGCCACGTACGGCGAGTTGGCGGATGATGCCGGCAAGTTGCCTGTGCCGGACCCGGCGTCGATCAAGCTCAAGGAAGCCAAGGACTGGAAGTTGATTGGCAAACCCACCAAACGCCTGGACACCCCGGAAAAAATCACCGGTCGGGCGAAGTTCGGCATGGACGTGCAGTTCGACGGTTTGCTGACTGCCATGGTCGCCCGATCGCCGGTGTTCGGTGGCAAAGTCAAATCCTTCGAAGGTGCCGAGGCGTTGGCGATACCGGGCGTGCACAAAGTGGTGCAGGTGCCGACGGGCGTGGCGGTGATTGCCGATCATTACTGGGCGGCGAAGCTCGGTCGCGATGCCCTGCACGTCGATTGGGACCTGGGGCCGAATGCCGGTCTCGACAGTCAGAAGCTGCTGGAAAACTTTCGCAAACTCGCCGCCACCCCAGGCTTGCCCGCCAGCAAGGCAGGGGATGCCCAGGCAGCGTTGGCCAAGGCTGCAAAGAAGCTTGAGGTCGAGTACAGCGTGCCTTACCTGGCCCACGCGCCGATGGAACCGCTCAACTGCACCGTAAAGATCACCCAGGATAAATGCGAGATCTGGACGGGCACGCAATTCCAGACCCTGGACCAGATGATCGCCGGGAAAATCACCGGTCTTAAACCCGAGCAAGTCGAGATCCACACCGAATTCCTTGGAGGCGGTTTCGGCCGACGGGCCAACCCGACCTCGGATTTTGTCGCCGAAGCGGTGCACGTGGCGAAAGCGGCGGGTGGACCGGTCAAAACCGTGTGGGCGCGGGAGGACGATATCCGTGGCGGTTATTACCGCTCGGCGTTCCTGCACCAGGCGCAGGTTGGCCTGGGTGCGGATGGGCTGCCGGTGGCGTGGAAGCACGTATTGGTCGGGCAGTCGATCATGGCCGGCACTTCGCTCGAAGCGAGCATGGTCAAGGATGGCATCGACAAAACCTCGGTCGAAGGCGTGGCGGACAGTCCTTACCTCGCGGGAATGGCCGATCATCAGGTGGATCTTCATTCGCCGCAAACCGGCATCAGCGTGTTGTGGTTGCGTTCGGTGGGGCACACGCATACGGCTTTCGTCATGGAATCATTGATCGATGAATTGGCCGATGCGGCGGGCAAGGACCCGGTGGAATATCGACGGACACTGCTCAAGGAGCACCCGCGTCATTTGGGTGTCTTGAACCTGGCCGTGGAAAAGACCAACTGGAAAGCACCACTGCCGGACGGTCATGCCCTGGGCGTGGCGGTGCATGAATCCTTCGGCAGTTACGTGGCGCAGGTCGCCGAGGTGTCCCAGGACAACCTGGCAATCCGCGTGCATCGCGTGGTATGCGCAGTGGATTGCGGGATCGCGGTCAACCCGCAAAGTATCACCGCACAGATGGAGTCAGGCATTGCCTTTGGCCTGGGTTTCACCCTGCACAGCCATCTGACGTTCAATGAGGGTCAGGTGGTGCAGTCCAATTTCCATGATTATCAAGTGCTGCGGCTCAACGAGATGCCGATAGTGGAAGTGCACATCGTGCCCAGCAGCGACAAGCCTGGAGGGATCGGCGAAGTCGGCGTACCGCCTACCGCACCGGCAGTGGCCAATGCGGTTTTTGCCTTGACCGGGCAACGCCTGCGGGAATTGCCGCTGCAACTGTCGGGGGTGTGAGATGAAACGACACCATTGGTTGCTCGGCTCGGTGTTGTTGCTGGGTCTTTTTGTTTATGCGACGGAGCTATTTGCCGAGGACAAGGCGGCATTGAAAGCCTTCGACACCGTGCAACAAGTCTTCCAGAGCCCACGTTGCCAGAACTGCCACATTTCCGGCGATGCGCCGTTGCAATTCGATGCCGGAACACCCCACGCGATGAATGTGGTGCGAGGCCTGGACGGCAAGGGGGCGGCCGGGTTGCCTTGCGCCAGCTGCCATGCCGAAGCCAATCCCCCGGCCAGTTACGGTCCCAACGCACCACCGGGAGCGCCGCACTGGAGCCTGCCGCCAGCGGCGCACAAGATGGCCTGGATCGGCCTGCCACCTGACAAGCTGTGCGCCATGATCAAAGACCGCGGGAGCAATGGCGACCGTGATTTCGCCGCGCTGCTCAAACATGTCAGCGAAGACAAGCTGGTGCTATGGGGCTGGAATCCTGGCGGCAATCGCGCCCCGGTGCCGGTAGCGCACGATGTTTTCGTCGCGCAATTCAAGCTCTGGACGGAGGCCGGTGGGCCGTGTCCGGTGACGGGTAGCTGACCAACGGCTTTTAAACAGGGAGTCAAACCCGATATCCAGGGCTCTAAAGAACATACCCGCCAATGGAGTATGTGATGCTGATTTCAGGCAAGCCACACAAGAAAAGCGTCTGCGCAGACCCTCTGCGCACGCCCGCACAGGAGCGCGAAATGTTGCGCGACCTGGCCCGCAAGGCTGAACAGGAGCTGACGGGCGTGCAGATGGCTAGCATGGATGAGCTGACGCTGTTGTCTAATCGCCATGGCTTTTTGGCCTTGGCCCAAATGGGGCTGGATGCCTGCGCTCAACTGGAACGGCCAGCGACGCTGCTGTTCTTCAACCTCGATGATTTCAAGCGTATCAACTACCTGTTCGGGCATGCCGAGGGCGACGATGCCTTGAAAACCTTTGCCGATGTGTTGCGCATCGGCTTCAGGGAAAACGATGTGATCGGCCGACTGGAAGGCGCAACCTTTGTCGCGTTGTTGACCGGTTCCGGCAGCGTGGATCCCGCGGCGATCAAGGCGCGGCTTGAGGAAATGCTCGATGAGCGCAACGCCACGGTGCATCGTGGCTATGACATCAGGTTCAGCATCGGACAGATCGAATTCGACCCCACCGTGCATGGCTCGGTGGAAGAGCTTTTGGCTGAGGCGCAAGCGGTATTGGGCCGCTAGTTTTGTGCTGAATTGGCTGGCCTCATCGCGAGCAGGCTCGCTCCCACAGTTTGATCAGCGGTGTTCACAAATCCCCTGTGGGAGCGAGCCTGCTCGCGATGAGGCCTTTACAGTCAGCGCTTATTTGGCAAATAACTGCCCGATATCCTTGAACGCCTTGAATTCCAGCGCATTCCCGCATGGATCGAACAAAAACATCGTCGCCTGTTCACCCACCAACCCTTGAAAGCGAATCCCCGGCTCAATCACGAATCGCGTACCCAGGGACTGCAAACGCTCAGCCAGCGCCTCCCATTCCGCCATCCCCAGCACCACACCGAAATGCGGCACCGGTACGTCATGCCCGTCAACGGCATTGGTATGAGCGGCTTCTTGTGAGGCATTTTTCGGTGCCAGGTGTATCACCAGTTGGTGGCCGAAAAAGTTGAAATCGACCCAATGATCGCTGGAGCGACCTTCTTCCAGGCCAAATACCGCACCATAAAAGTGCCGCGCGGCGGCCAAGTCGTAAACGGGGATGGCCAAGTGAAAGGGGGATAGTTGCATCGGGCTAGTCTCGGTCATGGGAAGTTGAGTTGAGTTTAGCCATGTGTATATCGATTAAAAGACGATAGTTGTTGCGACGAGCTCTTCAGGCAAGGCGCGTTATCGTTGACGTCCATCGCGAGCAGGCTCGCTCCTACAGGGGGTTGCGTTGTTTCCTGAACATCCCAGCCAATAAAAAACCCGCCGAAACAGGCGGGTTTTTTGGGGCTAAGCGAAGATCACTCTTCGATGTTGCCCATCGCGGTGGTGTTGAAGCCGCCGTCGACGTACATGATTTCACCGCTGATGCCCGACGCCAGGTCGGAGCACAGGAAGGCGCCGGCGTTGCCGACTTCTTCGATGGTGACGTTGCGACGCAGCGGGGTTTGCGCTTCGTTGGCAGCCAGCATCTTGCGGAAGTTCTTGATGCCGGAAGCGGCGAGGGTGCGGATCGGGCCAGCCGATACGCAGTTGACGCGGGTGCCGTCCGGGCCCAGGGAACCGGCCAGGTAACGCACACCAGCTTCCAGGGAAGCCTTGGCCATGCCCATCACGTTGTAGTTCGGCATGGTGCGCTCGGCACCCAGGTACGACAGGGTCAACAGGCTGCCGTTGCGGCCTTTCATCATTTCGCGACCGGCCTTGGCCAGGGCTACGAAGCTGTAGGCGCTGATGTCGTGAGCGATGCGGAAACCTTCACGGGTGGTGGCTTCGGTGAAGTCGCCGTCCAGTTGGTCGCCCGGGGCAAAGCCGACAGAGTGCACGATGCAGTCCAGGCCGTCCCACTTCTTGCTCAGCTCTTCGAAGACCTTGGCGATTTCGGCATCGCTGGCCACGTCGCACGGGAAGCACAGCTCCGGGCTCGAACCCCAGCCTTGTGCGAACTCTTCGACACGACCCTTGAGTTTGTCGTTCTGATAAGTGAAGGCAAGCTCAGCGCCCTCGCGATGCATGGCGGCAGCGATGCCGGATGCGATGGACAGCTTGCTGGCGACACCGACGATCAGTACGCGCTTACCGGCGAGAAAACCCATGTGTTGCTCCTCTTTTCAGGTTATTGCGCAGTGGCTGGTGCCAAAAAAGCGGCTTCCAGCAACTGCTGTGTATACGGATGTTGGGGGGCGGCAAAAATGCTTTGCGCGTCTCCCTGTTCGACCACTTGGCCATGCTTGACCACCATCAGTTGGTGGCTCAGCGCTTTGACGACAGCCAGGTCATGGCTGATAAACAGATACGTCAGGTTGTACTTGCTTTGCAGTGAGCGCAAAAGCTCCACCACTTGGCGCTGTACGGTGCGGTCGAGGGCCGAAGTCGGCTCGTCCAGCAAAATCAACGCCGGTTTTAGCACCAATGCCCGGGCAATGGCGATTCTCTGCCGTTGCCCACCGGAAAATTCGTGGGGGTAGCGGTTCCGGGTTTCCGGATCCAGGCCTACCTCCTTGAGTGCCGCAATAATCGCTTGTTCCTGTTCGGCTTCGGTGCCGATCTTGTGGATCCGCAAGCCTTCGCCAACGATCTGGCTCACGCACATCCGTGGGCTCAGGCTACCAAACGGGTCCTGGAACACCACCTGCATCTCTCGACGCAGCGGCCTGACTTGTTGCTGCGTCAGGCAGTCTAGCTGTTTGCCTTCAAAACGGATCGCGCCTGTACTGCCGATCAACCGCAAAATCGCCAGCCCCAACGTCGACTTGCCGGACCCGCTTTCCCCCACAATCCCCAGGGTCTGGCCCTGGGGCAGGCTGAAATTGATCCCGTCCACCGCTTTTACGTAATCCACCGTGCGCTTGAGCAGGCCTTTCTTGATCGGGAACCAGACCTTCAAGTCCTCGACCGTGAGCATCGGCGGGCCTATTTCATTGGTTGCCGGCGTCCCGCTCGGCTCCGCTGCCAGCAAAATCCGAGTGTACGGATGCTGCGGCGCGCGGAACAACTCTTCGCACGATGCCTGTTCGACGATGCAACCGCGCTGCATGACACATACGCGGTGCGCAATTCTTTTCACAAGGTTCAAATCATGGCTGATCAGCAGCAATGCCATGCCCAGGCGTGCCTGCAATTCCTTGAGCAACTCGAGGATTTTCAGCTGAACGGTCACGTCCAGCGCGGTAGTCGGTTCGTCGGCGATCAGTAGCTCCGGCTCGTTGGCCAGCGCCATGGCGATCATCACTCGCTGCCTTTGGCCACCGGACAACTCATGGGGCAGGGCTTTGAGGCGCTTGTGCGGCTCGGGAATGCCAACCATCTCCAGCAACTCCAGGGTACGCCGGGTCGCGATCTTGCCGGTCAGGCCCTTGTGGATGCCCAGCACCTCGTTGATCTGCTTCTCGATCGAGTGCAGCGGGTTGAGCGAGGTCATCGGCTCCTGGAAGATCATTGCGATACGGTTGCCGCGGATGTGGCGAATGGTTTTTTCCTTCAGGTCCAGCAAGTTCTGGCCGGCATACTCGATGGTGCCGGATGGATGCCGGGCGAGCGGGTAGGGCAGCAGGCGCAGGATCGAGTGCGCAGTCACTGACTTGCCGGAGCCGCTTTCACCGACCAAAGCCAGGGTTTCGCCACGCTTGATGTCGAAACTGACGCCTTCAACCACACGCTGACTGTTGTCACCGACAACGAATTCGACGGCGAGGTCGCGCACTTCGATCAGATTGTCCTGATTCATTTCACTTCCTCGGGTCGAAGGCATCGCGAGCGGACTCGCCGATAAACACCAGCAAACTCAACATCAACGCCAGCACCGCAAACGCGCTCATGCCCAGCCACGGCGCCTGCAGGTTGGATTTCCCCTGGGCCACCAGCTCACCCAGTGACGGACTGCCGGCCGGCAAGCCGAACCCGAGGAAATCCAGGGCGGTCAGCGTACCGATGGCGCCGGTCAGGATGAACGGCATGAAGGTCATGGTCGAAACCATGGCATTGGGCAGGATATGGCGAAACATGATCGCGCCATTCTGCATGCCCAGCGCCCGCGCCGCACGCACGTATTCCAGGTTACGCCCACGCAGGAACTCGGCGCGCACCACGTCCACCAGACTCATCCAGGAAAACAGCAGCATGATCCCCAGCAGCCACCAGAAGTTGGGCTGGACGAAACTGGCGAGGATGATCAGCAGATACAGCACCGGCAACCCGGACCAGATCTCCAGGAACCGCTGTCCGGCCAGATCGACCCAGCCGCCATAAAACCCCTGCAACGCCCCGGCGACCACGCCGATGATCGAACTCAGCAGTGTCAGTGTCAGGGCGAACAGCACCGAGACACGGAACCCGTAGATCACTCGTGCCAGTACATCGCGGCCCTGATCGTCGGTGCCCAGCAGGTTGTCCGCCGAGGGCGGTGCCGGTGCCGGGACTTTCAGGTCGTAGTTGATGCTTTGGTAGCTGAACGGGATCGGCGCCCATAACACCCAGGCGTCCTTGGCCTTGAGCAGCTCGCGGATATACGGGCTCTTGTAGTTGGCTTCCAGTGGGAATTCGCCGCCGAAGGTGGTCTCCGGGTACCGCTTGAGCGCCGGGAAGTACCAACCGTTGTCGTAATGCACCACCAGCGGCTTGTCGTTGGCGATCAGCTCGGCGCCCAGGCTGGCGCCGAACAGGATCAGGAACAGCCACAGCGACCACCATCCGCGCTTGTTGGCCTTGAACAGTTCGAAGCGGCGGCGGTTGAGAGGGGACAGGTTCATCTCAATGCTCCCGGCTTTCGAAGTCGATGCGCGGATCGACAAAGGTATAGGTGAGGTCACCGATCAGTTTCACCACCAGCCCCAGCAGGGTGAAGATGAACAGCGTGCCGAACACCACCGGGTAATCGCGGTTGATCGCTGCTTCGAAACTCATCAGGCCGAGGCCGTCGAGGGAGAAGATCACTTCGACCAGCAGCGAGCCAGTGAAGAAAATCCCGATGAATGCCGACGGGAATCCGGCGATCACCAACAGCATGGCGTTGCGGAATACGTGGCCGTAGAGCACGCGGTGTCGGGTCAGGCCCTTGGCTTTGGCGGTGACCACATACTGCTTGTTGATTTCGTCGAGAAAGCTGTTTTTGGTCAGCAGGGTCATGGTCGCGAAGTTGCCGATCACCAGCGCGGTCACGGGAAGCGCCAAGTGCCAGAAGTAGTCAAGAATCTTGCCGCCCGTGCTCAGTTCATCAAAGTTGTTCGAGGTCAGCCCACGCAAAGGGAACCAATCCAGATAACTGCCGCCAGCAAACACCACGATCAGCAGGATGGCGAACAGGAACGCCGGAATCGCATAGCCGACAATGATCAGCGAACTGGTCCAGACATCGAAGTGGCTGCCATGTCGCGTGGCTTTGGCGATCCCCAGGGGGATCGACACCAGGTACATGATCAGCGTGCTCCACAGTCCCAGCGAGATCGACACTGGCAGCTTTTCCTTGATCAGGTCGATGACCTTGGCATCGCGGAAAAAGCTGTCGCCGAAATCCAGTGATGCGTAGTTCTTGACCATGATCCACAAGCGTTCCGGCGCCGATTTGTCGAAGCCGTACATGTGCTCGATTTCCTTGATCAGCGCCGGGTCCAGGCCCTGGGCACCGCGATAGGCGGACCCGGCCACCGACACCTCGGCACCGCCGCCGGCAATGCGGCTGGTGGCGCCTTCGAAGCCTTCGAGCTTGGCGATCATCTGTTCCACCGGCCCGCCGGGGGCGGCCTGGATGATCACGAAGTTGATCAGCAAAATGCCGAACAGGGTCGGAATGATCAGCAGCAGTCGCCGAAAAATATACGCCAGCATCTGATTACTCCATGCCTGCAGGGTCGGCTTGCAATTTGGTTTCGATTTCTATGGCCGGTTTGGCATCGGGCTTGATCCACCAGGTATTGATGCCGATGTCGTATTTGGGCGAGACCTTCGGGTGACCAATGTGATTCCAGTACGCCACGCGCCAGGTTTTGATGTGCCAGTTGGGAATGACGTAATAGCCCCATTGCAGCACTCGGTCCAGTGCCCGGGCATGGGCCACCAGGCTTTTGCGCGAATCAGCGTTGATCAATTGCTCCACCAACTGATCCACCACTGGATCTTTCAGGCCCATGGAGTTGCGGCTGCCAGGTTTGTCGGCAGCTGCGGTCATCCAGAACTCACGCTGTTCGTTGCCCGGCGAGTTGGACTGCGGGAAGCTGCCGACGACCATGTCGAAATCCCGCGAGCGCACGCGGTTGACGTACTGTGAGACGTCGACCCGGCGAATCACCAGCTCGATGCCCAGGTCGCTGAGGTTGCGTTTGAACGGCAGTAAAACCCGTTCGAACTCGGTCTGCGCCAGCAGGAATTCGATACTTACCGGTTTGCCGGTGGCATCGACCATTTTGTCATCGACGATACGCCAGCCGGCCTCTTGCAGCAGTTGATAGGCCTTGCGTTGCTGGGTGCGGATCATGCCGCTGCCGTCGGTGACCGGGTTCTGGAATGCTTCACTGAACACCTGCTCGGGAATCTTGCCGCGAAACGGATCGAGGATCGCCAGTTGATCGGCGTCCGGAAGGCCGGTGGCAGCCATTTCCGAATTCTCGAAATAACTTCGAGTGCGCGCGTAGGCGCCGTTGAACAGCTGCTTGTTGGTCCATTCGAAGTCCAGCAACAGCGTCAGGGCCTGGCGCACACGCACGTCCTGGAACACCGGTCGGCGCAAGTTGAAGACGAAGCCTTGCATGCCGGTGGGGTTGCCGTTGGGGATCTGTTCCTTGATCAAGCGACCCTCGGTGACAGCCGCAATGTTGTAGGCGTTGGCCCAGTTCTTCGCGGTCATTTCCAGCCAGTAATCGAACTGCCCGGCCTTGAGCGCTTCGAGCGCCACGGTGTTGTCACGGTAATAGTCGGTGGTCATGACATCGAAATTGTAGAAGCCGCGATTCACCGGCAGGTCCTTGCCCCAATAATCCTTGACCCGCTCATAGCGCACCGAACGTCCGGCCTTCACCTCGCTGACTTTGTACGGACCGCTGCCCAGCGGCACTTCGAGGTTGCCTTTGTTGAAGTCGCGGGTGGCCCACCAATGCTTGGGCAGCACCGGCAACTGGCCGAGGATCAATGGCAGTTCGCGATTGTTGCTGTGCTTGAATTTGAACAGCACGGTCAGCGGGTCTTCGGCAACCACATCGGCGACGTCGTTGTAGTAGCCGCGGTACATCGGCGCGCCATCCTTGATCAGCGTCTGGAAGCTGAACACGACGTCTTCGGCACGCACCGGATGGCCGTCGTGGAAGCGCGCTTCGGGCCGCAGATAGAAGCGCACCCAGTCGTTGTCCGGAGCCTTCTCGATCCTGGCCGCGATCAGGCCGTACTCGGTGAAGGGCTCGTCAAGGCTCTGCTTGGCCAGGGTGTCGTAGATCAGGTCGATGTCGTTGGCCGACACGCCTTTGCTGATGAACGGGTTGAGGCTGTCAAAGCCGCCGAACCCGGCCTGGCGAAATTTGCCGCCCTTGGGAGCATCCGGATTGACGTAGTCAAAGTGTTTGAAATCGGCCGGGTATTTCGGCGGTTCGTTGTACAGGGTCAGGGCATGTTGCGGGGCGGCGCTGGCCAGCCCGGCGAACAGCAGGGCGCTGGCCTGCAAGAGCAGGGCGCTGATGGCTTTCATCGATCTTTCTCCGAAGATTTCAGCCACCACGCGCTCAAGCCCAGAGTGTAGGGCGGCGTGGTGACGAAGGCGAACCGGTTGCGGTACGCCAGGCGGTGATAATTGAGGTACCAGTTGGGAATGATGTAGTGCTGCCACAGCAGCACCCGGTCGAGGGCTTTGCCGGCGGCGACTTGTTCGTCGCGGGTCTTGGCCGCGAGCAATTGCTCGAGCAGATGATCGATCACCGGGTTGGCGATACCGGCGTAGTTCTTGCTGCCCTTGACCGCGACCTGGCTGGAATGGAAGTACTGCCACTGTTCCAGGCCGGGGCTGAGGGTCTGGTTGAGGGTCATCAGAATCATGTCGAAGTCGAACTGGTCGAGGCGCTGTTTGTATTGGGCGCGATCCACCGTGCGCAAGCGCGCATCAATGCCGATGCTGGCGAGATTCTCGACGTAAGGCTGGAGAATGCGTTCCAGGTTCGGGTTGACCAGCAGGATCTCCAGGCGCAGCGGCTGCCCGGCGGCGTTCTGCAAGCGCTGACCATTGAGCTTCCAGCCGGCTTCGGCGAGCAGGCTCAGGGCCTTGCGCATGGTTTCCCGGGGAATGCCGCGACCCTGGGTCTGCGGCAGGCTGAACGGTTCGCTGAGCAATCGGGCGGGCAGTTGCTCGCGGTACGGCTTGAGCATTAGCCATTCATGGCCGACCGGCAGGCCGGTGGCGGAAAACTCGCTGTTGGGGTAGTAGCTCGTGGCGCGTTTGTAAGCGTCGCTGAACAGCGTGCGGTTGGTCCATTCGAAGTCGAACATCAGCCCCAGCGCTTCCCGAACCCGGGGTTCAGCAAACGTCGGGCGCCGGCTGTTCATGAACAAGCCTTGGGTCTGGGTGGGGATCTGGTGCGCAATCTGTGCCTTGATCACTTCGCCACGACGGATTGCCGGAAAGTTGTACCCAGTGGCCCAGTTCTTGGCCTGGTGTTCGATATAGATGTCGAACTCGCCGGCCTTGAACGCTTCGAACGCCACGTCGCTGTCGCGATAGAATTCGACTTCCATACGGTCGACATTGTACTTGCCGCGGTTGACCGGCAGGTCCTTGCCCCAATAGTCCTTGACCCGTTCGAAAACGATTTGTCGCCCCGGCGTCACCGAGGTGACGCGATACGGCCCGCTGCCCAGCGGTGGTTCGAAGGTCGTGGCCTTGAAGTCGCGGTTTTTCCAGTAATGCTGCGGCAGCACGGGCAACTCGCCAAGGCGCAGGATCAGCAATGGATTGCCGGCGCGCTTGAATACGAAGCGAATGCGCTGAGGATTGAGGATGTCGACCCGCAATACTTCCTGAAGATTGGTGCGGTATTGCGGGTGACCTTCCTTGAGCAGCAAGCGGTAGGAGAACGCTACGTCATAGGCGGTGATGGGCGTGCCATCGTGGAAGCGCGCTTGCGGACGCAGGTTGAACACCACCCAGCTGCGGTCTTCACTGTACTCGACCGATTGCGCGATCAGGCCATAGCTTGAGGTGGGCTCGTCGCCGGACGGTGCGTACTGGCCGGTGCCGACCATCAGCGGTTCGTTCAACTCGTTGATGCCGTATTGAAGGAAGTTCGGCGTGGCGACCGGGCTGGTGCCTTTGAAAGTGTAAGGGTTGAGCGTATCAAACGTGCCAAACGCCATTACCCGCAACGTACCGCCCTTGGGCGCTTGCGGGTTGACCCAGTCGAAGTGGGTGAATCGGGCCGGATACTTGAGCGTGCCGAACTGCGCATAACCATGGCTTTCGCTGATCGTCGCGCTTGCGGTGGAGCTCAAGGCCAGGCTGATCAGGAGCGGGAGCAGGGGACGCTTCAAATAAGAAATCCGATCCAGCGGCTTGGGCTTTGTGGCCCGTACAGTAACAGCTTGTATGGACAGGAAAAAGACGGGGGGTTAATGCGCTCTTAATTACTGGCAAGACAGTTCTGCCTGCGCCAATCCCGTGGCGAGGGAGCTTGCTCCCGCTCGGCGGCGAAGCCGTCGTAAATCCAGTGCACGCGGTATGTCAGAAGTATCCAGGGATCAGGGTTTGGGGCTGCTGCGCAGCCCAACGGGAGCGAGCTCCCTCGCCACAAAGCCTTTCGATGCTGCAAAGATAAAAAAGCCCCTGATAATCAGGGGCTCGTTTTTTAGTGCGGATTGGAAACCGTCAGCATCTGACCTGGCTTCAATGCCTGGCCGACACGTGGGTTCCAGCGCTTGAGGTGCTGCATTTCAACATTGAAGCGCTTGGCCACGATGTACAGCGAATCGCCTTGCTGAACCTTGTACTTCGACTGCGGTTTTTTGTCCGGGCTTTTGGTCTTGGCATTGGCCGCGACGACGGTGTTGATGCGCCCGGCGCTGCGCTTGCTGGTGTCCTGCATGACCAGGGTCTGGCCGGGCTTGAGGTTCTTGCCGGACAGTTTGTTCCAGCGCTGAAGGTCCTTGACGTCGACGTTGTTGGCCTTGGCGATGGAGCCCAGATTGTCGCCGCGCTTGACCCGGTAACTGCGTTTGGCGCTGGCCACTGCCGTGCTGTCCGAGCCTTCGAAGACCGGTTTGAGCGGTTTCTTGCTGATCAGCTCTTCCGGACGCATCGTCTGCAGGCTGGTGGTCAGCAATTGCGCCTTGGACGTCGGCACCAGCAAATGCTGTGGGCCGTCGATGGTGGTGCGTTGCTTGAAGGCCGGGTTGAGCTGGAACAGTTCGTCTTCGTCGATGTTGGCCACTGCGGCGACCTTGGAAAGGTCCATGCGCTGGTTGATTTCGACGACCTGGAAGTACGGTTCGTTGGCGATCGGGTTGAGGTTCACCCCGTAGGCTTCCGGTGCCAGCACCACTTGCGACAGGGCCAGCAGCTTCGGCACATAGGCCTGGGTTTCTGCCGGCAGCGGCAGGTTCCAGTAGTCGGTTGGCAGGCCGAGCTTTTCATTGCGCTCGATGGCACGGCTGACCGTGCCTTCACCGGCATTGTAGGCGGCCAGCGCCAACAGCCAGTCGCCGTTGAACATGTCGTGCAGGCGGGTCAGGTAATCCATCGCGGCGGTGGTCGAAGCGGTGATGTCGCGACGGCCATCATAGAAACGGGTCTGGCGCAGGTTGAAGTAACGCCCGGTGGACGGGATGAATTGCCACAGGCCCACCGCATTGGCGCGGGAATAGGCCATCGGGTTGTAGGCGCTTTCAATCACCGGCAGCAGCGCCAGTTCCAGCGGCATGTTGCGTTCTTCCAGGCGTTCGACGATGTAGTGAATATAAAGGCTGCCGCGTTCCCCGGCGTTTTCGAGGAAGGACGGATTGCTGGCGAACCACAGGCGCTGTTGTTCGATGCGCGGGTTCACGCCGACGTTGTCCTGCAACTGAAAGCCCTGGCGCATGCGCTCCCAGACGTCCTGCGGGATCTGCGGGCTCGGCTTTTCGCTGAGCCAGATGGGCTTCTGCTTGGCGCGGGCCGCCACGTTCGGCGTATGTGTCGCTTCAGGCTGCGGAGCGTGGCTGGAACAGCCCGCCAACGTGGCGGACACAGCCACCGCTATGGCTTGAGCCAAGCGGGTCAATGCGTCTGAATTGATGGACTTACGTATGGATGACGACATTGGCTGGAAGTAAGTTCCGGGCAAAAATGTCGGGCGATTCTAGAAAGCGGACCCCCTGCGGTCAACCATTCAGCGTTTTTGGACCATCGTGCAAGCTGTTTAGAACGTGTCTTTCCACGCCCTGAGCGCAGCAAAAACCATATCGGGCCGAGAGTTATCGGTGCCGGTCCGTTCGTCCGCTTTTTCTTTAACGGATGTTTCGCCGGTGCGCAAAAACGGATTAGTGCGCTTTTCCAGGGCCACCGTGGAAGGCAGTGTGATCTCCCCGGCTTCTCGTTGTCGAGTGACGCTAGCCAGGCGTTCAAGGGTGTCTGGATTGCCCGGTTCGACAGCAGCGGCGAAGCGCAGATTGCTCAGGGTGTATTCGTGGGTGCAGTAGACGCGGGTGTCCTCGGGTAGGGCGGCCAGACGCGACAGCGAGGCGTACATCTGTTGCGGCGTGCCTTCGAACAATCGCCCGCAACCGGCAGCGAACAGGGTATCGCCACAGAACAGCAGACCGCTGTGATAATAGGCAATGTGGCCCAGGGTATGACCGGGTACGGCGATGACATCAAAATCATGGCCCAGTACGGTAATCCGGTCGTCGTTCTTCAGCGCGACGTCCCGCGCCGGGATTTTTTCGCTGGCCGGACCATAGACCTTCGCGTCCGTCGCTTTCTTCAGCTGCTCGACGCCGCCGACATGGTCATGATGATGGTGAGTGATCAGAATATCAGTCAAGGCCCAACCCGGATTGGCCGCGAGCCAGGCTTGCACCGGGGCTGCGTCCCCTGGATCGACCACCGCGCAGTGGCGGGTGGCAGTGTCTTGTAACAACCATATGTAGTTGTCGGTGAAGGCGGGCAGGGCAGTGATCTGTATCATCGTCGGATTCGCCAAGCTGGAAACAATGGCGCATCTTAGAACTTCCTGGCGCGTTGGAGAATGCAATGACCGATAAAGCGTTCGCTCAAGCTGATCCTGACTGGCTGGCGCTGATCAGCATGGCCCGTGAATGGCTGTCCGGCCCCATCGGGCAATTTTTGCTGGACGAAGAACGGCGCATGCTCGAAGACGAACTCGGGCGCTTCTTCGGTGGCTACCTGGTGCATTACGGCCCCTCGGCGCAGACGCCGCCTTCTGCACCTCAGGTGCAGCGCAATGTGCGCTTGGGTGCGCCCTTGCCGGGTGTCGAGATCGTCTGCGAAGAGCAGGCCTGGCCACTCAGTGAGCATGCCGCCGATGTGGTGGTGTTGCAGCACGGACTGGATTTCTGCCTGTCGCCCCATGGGTTGCTGCGTGAAGCCGCGAGCAGTGTGCGGCCTGGCGGGCACCTGTTGATCATCGGTATCAATCCCTGGAGCAGTTGGGGCTTGCGTCATGTGTTTGCCCATGACGGGTTGGGCAAGGCTCGCTGCATTTCTCCGTCACGGGTGGCTGACTGGTTGAACCTGCTGGGCTTCGCGCTGGAGAAACGCCGCTTCGGGTGCTATCGTCCGCCGCTGGCTTCACCTGCCTGGCAGACCCGTCTGGCTGGCTGGGAACGCAAGGCCGGCGACTGGCAGTTGTCTGGCGGCGGCTTCTATTTATTGGTGGCGCGCAAGATCGTCGTAGGCCTGCGGCCGCTGCGTCAGGAACGCCGCGAAACAATGGGCAAGTTGATTCCGCTGCCGATGGCCAAGGTCAATCGTCGCAATATCGAGCCGTAATACCTCATATCATTTTCCGACCGGGTTGCCCCGGTCTCGGGCGTTGTCGATCAACGATCGGCGAGCCACCGCATTTTCTGGATAGATTGCATGAGCGATAGCGTAGAACTCTTCACCGATGGCGCCTGCAAAGGCAACCCTGGCCCTGGCGGCTGGGGTGCGTTGCTGGTGTGCAAGGGCGTTGAAAAGGAACTCTGGGGAGGCGAAGCCAACACCACCAACAATCGCATGGAGTTGATGGGCGCGATTCGCGGCCTGGAAGAACTCAAGCGTTCATGCGATGTGCTGCTGGTGACCGACTCCCAATACGTCATGAAAGGCATCAACGAGTGGATGGCCAACTGGAAAAAACGCGGCTGGAAAACCGCAGCGAAAGAACCCGTGAAGAACGCCGACCTGTGGAAACTGCTCGACGAACAGGTCAACCGCCACAACGTCACCTGGAAGTGGGTGCGCGGGCACATTGGCCATCACGGCAACGAGCGCGCTGACCAACTGGCCAACCGCGGCGTGGATGAAGTGCGCGGTTACAAACAAGACTGAATGTGTGCCTGCTGATCGTTCCCATGCTCTGCGTGGGAATGCAGTCCGGGACGCTCTGCGTTCCATTGGAACCCGGAGCGTCCCTTGAGGCGTTCCCACGCAGAGCGTGGGAACGATCAATCAAAGACCCCAGCGAGCGTGTTAACATCGCCGCTTTTGCACGATTGACCGATTGAGAGCTGAGCACTGATGGCCACCAGATCCGTTGTACTCGATACCGAAACCACCGGCATGCCGGTGACCGACGGCCACCGGATTATCGAAATTGGTTGTGTCGAGTTGATCGGTCGGCGCCTGACCGGTCGGCATTTTCACGTTTACCTGCAACCGGACCGTGAAAGTGACGAGGGTGCCATCGGCGTCCACGGCATCACCAACGAGTTTCTGGTAGGCAAGCCGCGTTTCGCTGAAGTGGCCGAGGAATTCTTTGAATTCATCAAGGGCGCGCAGCTGATCATCCATAACGCGGCGTTCGACGTTGGCTTCATCAACAACGAATTCGCTCTGATGGGCCAGCACGATCGTGCGGACATCACGCAGCACTGTACGATCCTCGATACGCTGATGATGGCCCGGGAACGTCACCCCGGGCAGCGCAATAGCCTCGATGCCCTGTGCAAACGCTATGGCGTCGACAACTCCGGTCGTGAACTTCACGGCGCCTTGCTCGACTCCGAAATTCTTGCTGACGTCTACCTGACCATGACGGGCGGCCAGACCAGCCTGTCGCTGGCCGGCAATGCCTCCGACGGCAATGGTTCCGGTGAGGGGGCTGACAACTCCGCCACGGAGATCCGCCGTTTGCCGGCCGGTCGCACGCCAGCCCGCATCATTCGCGCCAGTGAAGAAGAATTGGCCCAGCACGCAGCGCGCCTGGAAATCATCAGCAAATCCGCGGGCGCTCCGGCGTTGTGGTTGCAATTGGCTGAGGCGCAAGCGCAGGCCTGATGTGCGCTCATCTGCATGCGCTCATCTGTCTACGGTCATCTATCTGCGGTCATCTGTAGGAGCAAAGCTTGCTCGCGATAGCGTTTATAAGATCGCTATCGCAGGCAAGCCTTGCCCCTACAAAAAAAATTTTCGCTACAAAATAGTGCGGCGCCGGTACCGCTTCAGTGCAACGCACTCGCCACATCGGCTGCGACCCTCTACCCTGAGGTGATTGGCAGGCTCTGGCCTGCCGCCTCAGGACACTGAGCCCCATGTATAAAGATTTGAAATTCCCGGTCCTGATCGTCCATCGCGACATAAAGGCCGACACCGTTGCCGGCGACCGTGTGCGTGGAATCGCCCGGGAGCTGGAACAGGAAGGTTTCAGTATCGTTTCGGCGATGGACTACACCGAAGGACGCTTGGTCGCATCCACCCATCACGGCCTCTCGTGCATGTTGATTGCGGCGGAGGACGCCAGCGCTCACTCGCATTTGTTACAGAATATGGCTGAACTGATCGGATTGGCGCGAGTGCGTGCGCCCGATCTACCGATTTTCGCCCTCGGCGAGCAAGTGACTTTGGAAAACGCACCCGCCGACGCGATGGCCGAGCTGAATCAGTTGCGCGGCATTCTCTATCTGTTCGAAGACACGGTGCCGTTTCTCGCAAGGCAAGTGGCGCGGGCCGCACGCAAATATCTGGATGGGTTGCTGCCGCCGTTCTTCAAAGCCTTGGTGCAACACACCGCCGATTCCAACTATTCGTGGCACACCCCCGGACACGGTGGTGGCGTGGCGTACCACAAGAGTCCGGTGGGGCAGGCGTTTCATCAGTTTTTTGGGGAAAACACCCTGCGCTCGGATCTGTCGGTGTCGGTGCCAGAACTTGGCTCTTTACTGGACCACACTGGCCCACTGGCCGAAGCCGAGGCCCGGGCGGCGCGCAATTTTGGCGCCGATCATACGTTCTTCGTCATCAATGGCACGTCCACCGCCAACAAGATCGTCTGGCATTCGATGGTCGCCCGCGATGACTTGGTGCTGGTGGACCGCAATTGCCATAAATCGGTGTTGCATTCGATCATCATGACTGGCGCCATCCCGTTGTACCTGTGCCCGGAGCGTAACGAACTGGGGATCATCGGTCCGATTCCCTTGAGCGAATTCAGTCCCGAAGCGATTCAGGCCAAGATCGACGCCAGCCCGTTGACCAAGGGCCGGGCGCCCAAGGTCAAGCTCGCGGTAGTCACCAACTCGACGTACGACGGCCTCTGCTACAACGCCGAGCTGATCAAGCAGCAACTGGGCAACAGCGTCGAGGTATTGCACTTCGACGAAGCCTGGTATGCCTACGCGGCGTTTCATGAGTTTTTCAGCGGGCGTTATGGCATGGGCACCTCCCGTGGACAGGACAGCCCGTTAGTGTTCACGACCCATTCCACCCACAAGCTGCTGGCGGCATTCAGCCAGGCGTCGATGATTCACGTGCAGGACGGCGGTGCCAGGCAACTGGATCGAGACCGTTTCAACGAAGCGTTCATGATGCACATCTCGACCTCGCCGCAGTACGGCATCATCGCCTCGCTGGATGTCGCTTCGGCCATGATGGAGGGGCCTGCCGGTCGTTCGCTGTTACAGGAGATGTTCGATGAGGCCTTGAGCTTTCGCCGCGCCCTGGCCAACTTGCGTCAGCACATCGCGGCGGATGACTGGTGGTTTTCCATCTGGCAGCCACCCTCCGCTGAAGGCATCAATCGTGTGGTTACCGAAGACTGGTTGCTGCAACCGGACGCTGACTGGCACGGCTTTGGCGGCGTGACCGACGATTACGTGTTGCTCGATCCGATCAAGGTCACCCTGGTGATGCCGGGGTTGACCGCCGGTGGTGCGCTCAGTGAGCGTGGGATTCCCGCAGCGGTTGTCAGCAAATTCCTTTGGGAGCGTGGGCTGGTGGTGGAAAAGACCGGGTTGTATTCGTTCCTGGTGCTGTTTTCCATGGGTATCACCAAGGGCAAATGGAGCACGTTGCTCACCGAATTGCTGGAGTTCAAGCGCAGCTATGACGCCAACGTCAGTCTGGCCAGCTGTCTGCCGTGCGTGGCACAGCAACATGTCACGCGCTATCAGGGCATGGGGCTGCGTGACCTGTGCGATCAGTTGCATGCCTGTTATCGCAGCAATGCCACGGCCAAACACCTCAAGCGCATGTACACGGTCATGCCGGAAATCGCCATGAAGCCGGCTGACGCCTATGATCATTTGGTACGTGGCGAAGTCGAAGCCGTATCGATCGATGCGCTGGATGGGCGAATCGCTGCCGTGATGCTGGTGCCGTATCCCCCGGGCATTCCGTTGATCATGCCAGGGGAGCGTTTTACCGGAGCGACCCGCTCAATCATTGACTACCTGGCGTTTGCTCGCACGTTCGATAGCAATTTTCCGGGGTTCGTTGCTGATGTGCACGGATTGCAACATGAAGACGAGGGCAATGGGCGGCACTACACCGTCGATTGCATCAAGGAATGAGGACCTTTCCCAGTATGCAGCCGGTCATGAATCCGAATCATCCAGGGCTGTCGGTGCGCGTCGCCGACGAAGGTTTTGCTGCCTACATCTGGGGCAGCGATTTCAGTTTTGAGGTTGCCGCCTACGGAGCGCCTGAAATAGGGCAGCCGGTCGAGCAATGGCGAGTCACCCCCATTACCCCTTATCGTAAATGCTATGGCATCGATCCCGAGGAATTCAGCAGTTTTCGCGATGCACCGGACAGTGCGATTTTCATGGCATTCCTGGATGACGAGCCGGTAGGGCACTTGGTGATCAGTACCAATTGGAACGGTTTTGCCCATATCGACGAACTGGCGGTGCACGCTCCGGCGCGGCGCCATGGGGTGGCCAAGGCGTTGCTGGATGTGGCGCAGTTCTGGAGTCGCAAGAAGAAACTGCCGGGCATCATGCTCGAAACCCAGAACAACAACCTCGGTGCCTGCCGCTTGTACGAGCGTTGTGGCTATGTGATTGGCGGCATCGACCACCTGCGCTATCGCGGCATTGACCCCAATACTGCCGAGGTCGCGCTGTTCTGGTATCGATTGTTCGATAACCCGCTGGAAAACCCGATCAGTTCGTCAGCATCGCCGCGGCTTGTTCCGTAATGATGGTCAACAAGGTCTGGACGGCGGGGGATGGCTCGCCGTTCTTCAAGGTCAATGCGTAGACGCTGATCGGTACGGCAGGTGCCAGTGGGCATACATCGAGCCCGGCCGATTTGGCACCGAGGGCGGTAAAGGGGTCGACAATGGCCAGGCCTTCACCGGCCTCGACCATGCTGCGCATCATCTGGTGGGTCTGAACCCGGGTCTGGATCACCGGTGCCGGACGCAAGCCATGCAGTTTGTTTTCCAGAGCGGGGCTCAGCGGGTCATGGCCTTCGAGACCGACCATCGCCTGGCCAGCCAGGTCTTGCAGGGAGATGTACTTTTGCTTCGGTTGCAGCCAGCCATGGGGAGCCAGCAATTGCAGCTTGCCTTGGGCAATCACCTGGCAATCGATTTCTGCGCGATCCGGGTCATGCAGGCTCAGGCCCAGGTCGCTTTCGCGCAGCAAAAGGCTTTTGACGATGTCCCGGGTGGGCTGGCTCAGGAGGGTGCAAGGTGCGTCGGGCAGGCGTCGGCGCAAGGCCGCGATGCTTTGTGGCAACAATTGTTGGGCGAGGGGCGGGGTGCAGATGATGCGTAACGGCGGTGCCAGGTATTGTTTGAGGCTATTGGCCAGGCGTTGCACCGGTTCAAGCGCATCGTAGACGCGGGCAATTTCTACCTGGAGCTCCCGTGCTTCGCGCGTAGCCTGCAACCGCCCGCGCACGCTGGAGAACAGCATGAAACCCAACTGGCCCTCTGCGTCGCGCAAAATACCTTCGACCTCGGCCACCGGCAACTGCAACCATTCGGCGGCGGTGCCTGTGTGACCGGTCTGAAGGAGCGCCTGGATCACTTCGATATGGCGTAAGCGCATGCGTGAAGTCCATGTTCAGCAGGTGAGGAGTCAGTCACTGAATCCTAACCCAAGTCCGCGCATATGACTTCTGCTCATAACATCGAGTTATGACGCGACGCAGGTTGCCGGCTCACGGGTGAGAGTGACGCCCGTTTGCACCAGCATGAACTCATTGTCATCAACTTTGTTGACCCGATCGCCAATGGCCAGTTTGTACGTGGTTGCAGGCCCGGAACCGTCTGCGGACGGGGTGGACTCCTGAAACTCGTGTACCGAATAAATACGGCCTTCCGCGTCTCTTGCATGGAACTGACCGACGAGTACTGCTGCCATCTGCTTAGAACCTCTGGAGATAAAACACTTGATTGACGGCTTTGTAGACCGCCGTCGAGCACGGTAAGTTTTCCTGCTCGAAAAAAATAATCAGGACGCAGATATACCTGTGTTTACTGGTTGAAACATCGTCCGATCATCTATAACTACAGGCTCCCCCACGGACAATCGAGAGTCTTCCATGAGTAGTGTCTATAACGTCGCCGTTATCGTCGGCAGCCTGCGCAAAGCATCGATCAACCGCAAGATCGCGCTCGCCCTGGCCGATCTGGCGCCGGCGAATCTGAAGCTCACTATCGTTGAAATTGGCGATCTACCGCTTTACAACGAGGATATCGATGTTGATACACCGCCGGCAGCCTACAGCACTTTCCGACAACAAGTGAGCTCATCCGACGCGGTGTTGTTCGTTACTCCTGAATACAACCGTTCTGTGCCGGCCCCGATGAAAAATGCGATCGACGTGGGTTCGCGCCCGTATGGCAAGAGTGCCTGGAGCGGCAAACCAGGCGCGGTGATCAGCGCTTCGCCGGGCGCGATTGGCGGTTTCGGCGCCAACCATCACCTGCGCCAGTCCATGGTGTTTCTCAATGTGCCGCTGATGCAGCAACCCGAGGCCTATCTGGGCGGCGCTGGCTCGGCGTTTGATGAGGCCGGCAAACTGTCGGAGTCGGTCAAGCCGTTCCTGCAGAGTTTCATCAATGCCTATGGGCAGTGGGTCGAGCAACACAAAAAGCTGTGATTGCCGCTTCTGGCGCTCCGGGTGACGGAGCGCCGGAGGTGCTTTTCCAGGCAGTGCTTTACTGAATATTCGAAATTCCATATATTCACGCCTCGTTCGCACAGAGGCGTGTTTTCGTGTCCGACTTCCGCAGTCCCGTCGATGTTTTCAAGGCCTTGGCCGATGACACTCGCAGTCGTGTTGCCTTGCTGATCGCTCGTGAAGGCGAACTGTGCGTATGCGAGCTGACGGCTGCGCTTGACCTCAGCCAACCGAAAATTTCCCGTCACCTGGCGCAATTGCGCAGTAATGGCTTGCTGACGGATCGACGGCAGGGGCAATGGGTTTATTACCGATTGAACCCGCAACTTGCACCTTGGGTCGCCACGATGCTGCAAGAAGCGTTGGCGGCCAATGCTGATTGGCTTGCCGCCGATGTGGTACGTCTGCAGGCGATGACAGACCGACCGGTTCGTTGCTGCTGATTATCTCTCCATTCTTTAAAGGCAGCTGCGCATGCTTGTAGCGTCACTGATTTTCCTGCTGACGATCACACTGGTGATCTGGCAACCCAAAGGGCTCGGCGTCGGTTGGAGCGCGGTACTGGGCGCGGTGCTGGCTTTGATGTTCGGCGTTGTGCACCTGAGCGACATTCCATTGGTGTGGCAAATCATCTGGAACGCCACCGGAACCTTTGTCGCACTGATCATCATCAGTTTGTTGCTGGACGAGGCCGGATTTTTTGCCTGGGCAGCGCTGCATGTGGCCCGTTGGGGAAGGGGGAGTGGGCGCCAGTTGTTTGCCTACATGGTGTTGCTCGGGGCATTGGTGTCGGCGTTGTTCGCCAATGACGGCGCGGCGCTGATCCTCACGCCCATTGTGATTTCCATGCTGTTGGCATTGCGTTTTTCTCCGGCGGCGACGCTGGCGTTCGTCATGGGCGCCGGCTTCATCGCCGATACGGCCAGCCTGCCGCTGGTGGTGTCGAACCTGGTGAACATCGTTTCCGCTGACTTCTTCAACATCGGTTTCAACCGGTACGCGGCGGTGATGATCCCGGTCAACCTGGTCAGTGTCGCGGCCACCTTGGCGGTATTGATGTGGTTTTTCCGCCGCGACATCCCCAAAAACTATGACCCTGAGCAATTGGAACATCCGGCGTCGGCGATCCATGACAAGGCGACGTTCTACGCCGGCTGGGCGGTGCTGGTGATTCTGCTGCTCGGCTGCTTCGCGCTGGAACCGCTGGGCATTCCCATCAGTGCCATTTCGGCCGTGTGCGCGGCCTTGCTGTGGGCGATTGCCGCCCGTGGTCACAAGATTTCCACGCGCAAAGTGCTGAAGGAAGCGCCTTGGCACATCGTGATTTTCTCGCTTGGCATGTATCTGGTGGTCTACGGCCTGCGCAACGCCGGACTCACAGGCTATCTGGCGGGCTGGCTCAATGGCTTTGCCGAGTACGGTGTCTGGGGCGCGGCAATGGGTACGGGGGTGTTGACCGCGTTGTTGTCCTCGATCATGAACAATTTGCCGACGGTGTTGATCGGACTGCTATCCATCGATGCCAGCCAGGCGAGCGGGGTGGTCAAGGAAGCGATGATCTACGCCAACGTCATCGGCAGTGACCTGGGGCCGAAAATCACCCCGATAGGCAGTCTGGCAACCTTGCTGTGGCTGCATGTGCTGGAACGCAAAAACATCCGGATCGGCTGGGGGTATTACTTCAAGGTCGGGATCGTGCTGACGGTGCCGGTGTTGTTGGTGACGTTGGCGGCGCTGGCTTTGCGGTTGTCCATTTAGATTGTTGAAAGGCTGGTTCAAAAGTTCGCACAAGATTCGGATCAGCCTTGGCCGGGCACATTCGGCCAAAGGTCCGACACCAGGAACAATCGCTCGGCTTCTTCCCAGTCGCCATGGGCATTTTCGGTCAATCGCACCAGCAATTGTGCCGGCGCCAGCGGGTCGAGGTCGCACAGCCAGGCGTTCAATTGCTCGACGTTCCAGGTGTGTTCCGCCGAGTAGTGCGCCGGCGCCAGCCAAGCGTGGCGGGGCAGGGGTTGCCAGCGCCCCGGCGGACTTTGCTCGACAAAATCCTGCCAATCCTTTTGATGCAACCAACGACCGCGCAAATGTTGTGGATGTGCACCGCTCGGTGCTGCCGCGTGCCCCGGCCATGGATAGAGCAAATAGCCGCCCAGCCACAAATGCGCGGTGAACTGGCGGATATCCAGCGCTGCCAGCACTTCGCGGCTCTCGGGACGTGCGGATATCGGCAGTTGATGCTGGCTCAGGTGCGCCAGCTTGCGGTCCAGTCGATCGTGACAACCGGGGCCAAGCCATTGCGCGGTGTCGCATCCATCACCTGATTGAGGGCCCAGATACAGCTTGATCGCCAGTTCCAGGTGATGCACACCGTCGCGGTCACGCAGCAGCATGTCCAGCTCGCCGAGCGTATGGCCTTCGCGACGGATCGGCATGTTGGCGGCGATCAGTTCGATGCCGGGCGCATGCTCCACGGCAAATTGCCAGAGACGCTCGTAGTACAAGCCCAGACGCCGGGTGCGGGCCTGGGCCAGCCAGTGCAGCAGTCCGTAGCTGTCCTGGTCCAGCTGACGCAGCCAGTGTTCCAGGCGCTCAGGTGCCTGCACCCAGTCGCTGCCGGCCAGCGGGTGGCGTTGCGGCCACGGTGTGTCGACGAGCATCGGCGGCGCGAGGATGACCCATGCCAGGTCGCGCACTTCGGGGTGGCGCAACTGGTGGGGCAGCTGGAGCAAATCTGGAAATAGGATCATCTTGCGAGCATAGCCCGAAACCCGAGCACACCCTTGAGACTGAAAGGATTTTGTCTATCAGCGGCTTTCGCCCATAATCGTGTTTTTCGTCGTCGCACAGATTCCCAGCAGGAGCCCCATGGAGCAATTTCGCAATATCGGCATCATCGGTCGCCTGGGCAGTTCCCAGGTGCTGGATACCGTCCGCCGACTGAAACGGTTTCTGCTCGATCGTCACCTGCACGTGATCCTCGAAGACACCATTGCCGAAGTCCTGCCGGGTCACGGCCTGCAAACCTCGTCGCGCAAGATGCTCGGTGAAGTCTGTGACATGGTGATTGTGGTGGGCGGTGACGGCAGCCTGCTCGGTGCCGCCCGGGCGTTGGCCAAGCACAATATTCCGGTACTGGGGATCAACCGGGGCAGTCTTGGTTTCCTGACCGATATCCGCCCTGACGAGCTGGAACTCAAGGTCGCCGAAGTGCTCGATGGCCACTATCTGGTGGAGAACCGCTTCCTGTTGCAGGCTGAAGTTCGCCGGCATGCCGAGGCTATCGGCCAGGGCGATGCGCTGAACGACGTGGTGCTGCACCCCGGCAAATCCACGCGGATGATCGAGTTCGAGCTGTACATCGACGGCCAGTTCGTCTGCAGCCAGAAGGCCGACGGCCTGATCGTCGCCACGCCGACCGGTTCCACCGCCTACGCGCTGTCTGCCGGCGGGCCGATCATGCATCCCAAGCTCGACGCCATTGTAATCGTGCCGATGTACCCCCATACCTTGTCGGGTCGGCCAATTGTGGTCGATGGCAACAGTGAGCTGAAAATCGTCGTGTCCAAGGATATGCAGATTTACCCGCAAGTCTCGTGTGACGGGCAGAACCACTTTACCTGTGCGCCCGGCGACACCATCACCGTCAGCAAGAAAGCCCAGAAGCTGCGGTTGATTCATCCGCTCGACCACAACTACTACGAAGTCTGCCGGACCAAGCTCGGCTGGGGCAGCAAGTTGGGTGGTGGAGGCGACTGATGCTCGATCCCGCGCGTAGCTACGACCTGATCGGTGACGTGCACGGTTGCGCAATGACCCTTGAGCATTTGCTCGACCGGCTCGGTTATCACAAGCACGGTGGCGTCTGGCGCCATGCGTCGCGCATGGCGGTGTTCGTCGGCGACATCATCGACCGTGGCCCGCGAATTCGCGAGGCGTTGCACATCGTCCACGACATGGTCGAGGCCGGGCAGGCGCTGTGCATCATGGGCAACCACGAGTTCAACGCGCTGGGCTGGGTCACGCCGGCACTGCCCGGCAGTGGCAAGCAGTTCGTGCGCGAGCACACGCCGCGCCATGCCCGGCTGCTTCAGGAAACCCTGACCCAGTTCGAACATCATCCCGGCGACTGGCATGACTTCCAGCAATGGTTCTATGAGCTGCCGCTGTTCGTCGATGCCGGGCGTTTCCGGGTGGTGCATGCCTGCTGGGATGCCGGGCTGATTGAACCTTTGCGCCAGTTGTTTCCCGATGGCTGTATCGACGAGCACTTCCTCCAGGCTTCGGCCCAGTCGGGCTCATTTGCCTGCACCGTTTTCGACCGCTTGCTGCGCGGCACCGACATGCGCCTGCCTGACGGCCTGACCATGACCAGCGGCGATGGCCTGGTGCGGTCGTTCTTCCGTACCAAGTTCTGGGAAGACGATCCGCAAACCTACGGCGACATCGTCTTCCAGCCTGACGCCTTGCCGGACCCGGTGGCCCGCACACCGCTGTCTTCGACCGAGAAAAACATGCTGCTGCGTTACGGCATCGATGAACCGTTGCTGTTCGTCGGACATTATTGGCGCAGCGGTAAACCGGCACCGATCCGCCCGAACCTGGCGTGCCTGGATTACAGTGCCGTGCTCTACGGCAAACTGGTCGCCTATCGGCTGGATCAGGAAACGCGGCTCGATCCGCATAAATTCGTCTGGGTCGATGTCGAGCGGCCAGAGGTTCTGCGATGAGTGCAGTAGCGGTGTTGCGTCTGCCCCTGGCGGTAGACCTGAGCGGCTTCGTCAAATTGCTGGAACGCATGCAGGTGCCGCATCGGGTCAGCGAAGAGTCCGGTGAGCAGGTGTTGTGGGTGCCGCAGAACATCAGCGAAGACGTCCGTGCGCTCTACGAACGCTTCCCGGCGGGCGACCCCGATCAACAACTGGACATCCAGCCGGCGCAAACCCGAAAGCGTCCGGGGTTCGCCGAGCAGGTTCGCCACGCAAAAGCCACGGCGCTGGTGCTGATCCTGAGTCTGATCGTCGGTGCGATCACGTTGCTCGGCGACAATCTCGATACGCTGCGCTGGCTGACCTTCCTCGATTTCCGCGTCGTCGGCGAATACATCCATTTCGTGCCCCTGGCTGACAGCCTGGCGGCGGGGCAGTGGTGGCGACTGGTGACGCCGATGCTGATCCACTTCGGCATTTTGCACCTGGCCATGAACGGCATGTGGTACTGGGAGCTGGGACGACGCATCGAGTCGCGCCAGGGCACTATCAACCTGGTCGGGTTGACCTTGCTGTTCAGCCTCGTCTCCAACTACGTTCAGTTTGTTTTCAGCGGCCCGACCCTGTTCGGCGGATTGTCCGGGGTGCTTTACGGTCTGCTGGGGCATTGCTGGATCTTCCAGTTGCTGTCGCCGAACGCCGCTTACCGCCTGCCCCGTGGCGTGCTGGCGATGATGCTGGTGTGGTTGCTGCTGTGCCTGTCCGGGCTGGTCTCGATGATCGGCTTCGGCGAAATCGCCAACGCGGCCCACGTCAGCGGGTTGCTCGTCGGATGCTTGACCGGTTTGTTGGGTGGTTTGTACAACCGCCGTAAACTGACCGTCTGAAACCGTTGTGTATAGAGAACGCGGAGACCCAATGTCCTCTTTTAACGAAATGATCAAGAACATCACCCCGGACATCTACCAGAGCCTTAAGCTGGCGGTGGAAATCGGTAAATGGTCCGACGGTGGCAAGCTCACCGCCGAGCAACGCGAACTGTCGCTGCAAGCAATGATCGCCTGGGAAATCCAGAACCTGCCCGAGGAAGAGCGTACTGGCTACATGGGTCCGCAAGAATGCAGCTCCAAGTCGATTCAAGTGCCCAACATCCTGTTCAAGTCGGATGCCATCCATTGATCGAGATTGGCCGCGGTGCAATCAGCAAAATGTCGGCGCGCCTGGACGGGCCGAACGTGCAATACGCATTTCGTCTGGGCGACGCAGAGGTTCCGGTCAACCCTTTGATCGGCACCACTGTGCGCCTGGAATATCTGGGAGCGATCCACTGCACCCATTGCGGACGCAAGACCAAAACCAGTTTCAGCCAGGGGTACTGTTACCCGTGCATGACCAAACTGGCCCAGTGTGACGTGTGCATCATGAGCCCCGAGCGCTGTCATTTCGAAGCCGGCACCTGCCGGGAGCCGGAGTGGGGCGAGAAGTTCTGCATGACCGACCACATCGTCTACCTGTCGAACTCATCCGGGGTAAAGGTCGGCATCACCCGCGCTACCCAGTTGCCGACCCGCTGGATCGATCAGGGTGCCAGCCAGGCGTTGCCGATCATGCGGGTTTCCACACGCCAGCAATCGGGCTTCGTCGAAGACCTGTTCCGCAGCCAGGTAGCGGACAAGACCAACTGGCGTGCCTTGCTCAAGGGCGATGCAATATCGGTGGACCTGCCACAGATCCGTGACCAGTTGTTCGATCGCTGCGCCGAGGGCCTGCAAGGATTACAGGAACGATTCGGCCTACAGGCGATCCAGACGATTGCCGACGTCGAACCGCTCGAAATCCGCTTTCCGGTCGAGCAGTATCCGGCGAAAATCGTCAGCTTCAACCTGGACAAGAATCCGATTGCCGAAGGCACGCTGATGGGGATCAAAGGCCAATACCTGATCTTCGACACCGGCGTGATCAATATTCGTAAGTACACGGCCTATCAGCTCGCCGTGCATAGTTAAGGACTCCAGCATGCGCACCGAACAACCGAAGATGATCTACCTCAAGGACTATCAGGCCCCTGAGTACCTGATTGATGAAACACACCTGACCTTCGAGTTGTTCGAGGACCACAGCCTGGTCCACGCGCAACTGGTGATGCGCCGCAACCCCGAACGCGGTCCGGGCCTGCCGCCGCTGGTGCTGGATGGCCAGCAACTGGAACTGCTATCGGTCACGCTGGCCGATCAGGCGCTTACAGCGGCGGAATATCAACTGACCGACAATCACCTGACCCTGCACCCGACCAGCGCTACCTTCACGGTCGATACCAGCGTCAAGATCCATCCCGAAACCAATACCGCGCTGGAAGGCCTGTACAAGTCCGGCACGATGTTCTGCACCCAGTGCGAAGCCGAAGGTTTCCGCAAGATCACCTATTACCTCGATCGCCCGGACGTGATGAGCAAGTTCACCACGACCGTGGTCGCCGAGCAGCACAGCTATCCGGTGCTGCTGTCCAACGGCAATCCGATTGCCAGCGGCCCCGGCGAAGATGGCCGGCACTGGGCGACCTGGGAAGACCCGTTCATGAAGCCTGCGTACCTGTTCGCGTTGGTGGCCGGTGATTTGTGGTGCGTCGAAGACACCTTCACCACCATGACCGAGCGCACCGTGGCGCTGCGCATTTATGTCGAGCCGGAAAACATCGACAAATGCCAGCACGCCATGAACAGCCTGAAGAAGTCCATGCGCTGGGACGAAGAGGTCTACGGTCGCGAGTACGACCTGGACATCTTCATGATCGTCGCTGTGAACGACTTCAACATGGGCGCCATGGAGAACAAAGGTCTCAACATCTTCAACTCCAGCGCCGTGCTGGCCCGCGCCGAAACCGCCACCGACGCCGCGCATCAGCGGGTCGAAGCGATCGTCGCCCACGAATATTTCCACAACTGGTCGGGCAACCGCGTGACCTGCCGCGACTGGTTCCAGTTGTCGCTCAAGGAAGGCTTTACCGTATTCCGCGATTCGCATTTCTCCGCCGACATGAACTCGGCGACGGTCAAGCGCATCCAGGACGTGGCGTACCTGCGTACCCACCAGTTCGCCGAAGACGCCGGCCCCATGGCTCACGCCGTGCGCCCGGACAGCTTCATCGAGATTTCCAACTTCTACACCCTGACCGTGTACGAAAAGGGTTCGGAAGTGGTCGGCATGATCCACACCTTGCTTGGCGCCGAAGGCTTCCGTAAAGGCAGCGACCTGTACTTTGAGCGCCACGACGGCCAGGCCGTGACCTGCGACGACTTCATCAAGGCCATGGAAGACGCCAACGGTGTGGACCTGACCCAGTTCAAGCGCTGGTACAGCCAGGCGGGCACGCCACGACTGGCAGTGAGCGAGTCCTACGACGCTGCAGCAAAAACCTACAGCCTGACCTTCCGCCAGAGCTGCCCGCAGACTCCGGACAAGGTCGAAAAACTGCCGTTCGTGATCCCGGTGGAGCTCGGTCTGCTGGACAGCAAGGGTGCTGAAATAGCCCTGCGTCTGGCTGGTGAAGCGTCGGCGCAAGGCACCTCGCGGGTGATCTCGGTGACCGAAGCCGAGCAGACATTCACCTTCGTCGACATCGCCGAACAGCCGCTGCCATCGCTGCTACGCGGCTTTTCGGCCCCGGTGAAACTGAGCTTCCCGTACAGCCGCGATCAGTTGATGTTCCTCATGCAACACGACAGCGACGGTTTCAACCGCTGGGATGCCGGCCAGCAATTGTCGGTGCAGGTGTTGCAGGAATTGATCGCCCAGCAACAGAAGGGCGAAGCGCTGGTGCTGGATCAGCGTCTGGTATCCGCTTTGCGTACCGTGCTGTCCGATGAGACGCTGGATCAGGCGATGGTCGCCGAAATGCTTTCGCTGCCAAGCGAAGCTTATTTGGCCGAAATCAGTGAAGTGGCCGATGTGGACGCCATCCACACCGCCCGCGAGTTTGCCCGCAAGCAGCTGGCGGATGCGCTGTTCGAGGCCTTGTGGCTGCGTTATCAGGCCAACCGCGACTTGTCCAAGCAAACCCCGTATGTGGCCGAAGCCGAACATTTCGCCCGCCGTGCCTTGCAGAACATCGCGCTGTCGTACCTGATGCTCAGCGGCAAGCCAGAAGTATTGGCCGCGACACTGGAGCAGTTCGCCGCGTGCGACAACATGACCGAGCGCCTGACCGCCCTCGCGGTGTTGGTCAACTCGCCCTTCGAAGAGCAAAAAGCCAAGGCACTGGCGAGCTTCGCCGAGCACTTCAAGGACAATCCGTTGGTCATGGATCAGTGGTTCAGTGTCCAGGCCGGCAGTACGTTGCCGGGCGGGCTGGAGCGGGTCAAGGCATTGATGCAGCACCCGGCGTTCAACATCAAGAACCCGAACAAGGTGCGGGCGTTGATCGGTGCGTTTGCCGGGCAGAACCTGATCAATTTCCATGCGGCGGATGGTTCCGGGTATCGCTTCCTGGCGGATCTGGTGATCGAGTTGAACGGCTTCAATCCGCAGATTGCTTCTCGCCAGTTGGCGCCTTTGACTCGCTGGCGCAAGTATGACGATGCGCGTCAGGCGTTGATGAAGGGCGAGCTGGAGCGGATTTTGAATTCGGGGCAGTTGTCCAGTGATGTGTTTGAGGTGGTGAGCAAGAGTTTGGCTTGATGTTGGATCTTGACCTTGGCGGCCTTTGGGTCGACCAGGTTCTTGGTTGATTGGGGGCATATCCGTTATTTCGGTAACGGCAGCTGGCGGTTTCGCCCTTACGGCGAGTCACTTTTTTACAAGCGCCGGAGTGCCGGCCCAGCAAAAAAGTAAGCAAAAAACGCTCGCCCCTGACGTACGGCCCCTCGCTAAGGCTCGGGGTACCTTCGCTCCGGCATTCATCCGGGGGCATCGCCTCCGGTCTGCTTCGCGACAACCTCCTCTCGATGTGTGCGGCTTCGCCGCACGGCGCTACGCGCCCACCCCCGGATGAACGCCTCCACTCAGCCTGCCGATGGGGCGGGTGAATCAAGATCAAAAGCTGCAGGCGAGCTAACGCTCGGCCTGTAGAGTGGTTAGAAGCAACGGCGGTTGTATGGCGTTCTGCTCTTGCTTTTGCTCTTCTGTGGGAGCTGGCTTGCCAGCGATGGCGGCCTGCCAGCCGACCACTTTCTACCAGATGCCCCCCAATCACCCCACCTGATACCCCACCATTCAGAAAAAACAACCACCCCTGCGGTTAACAAAACATAACGTGCCGTCGATTGTCAGCCCTTCGAAAACACCGATAGGATAAGCCAGCTTCCGAAGGGGCTCTGGATTGCGGGTTTCAGGTCTATGCTCTGAAACAGGTAATCCCGGTCAGCACCCTTGCGGCGCCCAGAAAGGTTGAATGACCTAACAATAATAATGGGGGAAGGTCTATGAGTGAGCCTGTCATGGGTGTGGGTATCTGCCGCCCGCTGGCATTACGCAAATTCGCGTTGCTGGCTACAGCGCTCTCGCTGTTGGGCTCTGCCATGCTGTCAGCACCTGTGCTGGCCGCGGCTGCGCCGGCATCCGACGTTGTTTATTCCATTGAATCGGCCAAGGCCAGCAAAAGCCTGATGCTCGATGTCGTCCACGCTGGCAAGCGCCTGGTGGCGGTCGGGGATCGTGGGCATATTCTGTATTCTGATGACCAGGGTGCTACCTGGATGCAAGCCAAGGTCCCGACCCGGGCATTGCTGACCTCAGTGTTTTTTGTCGATGACAAGCACGGCTGGGCGGTCGGCCATGATGCGCAGATCCTCGCCAGCGAGGACGGCGGTGTCACCTGGACCAAACAATTTGAAGACCTCAAGCGTGAATCGCCACTGCTCGACGTCTGGTTCCGCGACGTCAACAGCGGCTTTGCCGTGGGCGCTTACGGGGCGTTGCTGGAAACCAGCGATGGCGGCAAGCACTGGGAAGACGTCAGTGATCGCCTGGACAACGAAGACCAGTTCCACCTCAACGCCATCGCCGCCGTCAAGGATTCCGGTCTGTTCATCGTCGGTGAGCAGGGCAGCATGTTCCGCTCCGCCGACTGGGGCCAGACCTGGGAAAAACTTGAAGGCCCTTACGAAGGCTCGCTGTTTGGTGTGATCGGCACCGCGCAACCTTCTACCCTCTTGGCGTATGGCCTGCGTGGCAATCTGTATCGCTCGACCGATTTCGGTAGCAACTGGGAACAGATCGAGTTGAAGGCTGAGCGCGGCGATCTGGAGTTCGGTCTGTCCGGCGGCACGCTGCTCGAAGACGGCTCCATCGTGATTGTCGGTAACGGCGGTTCGGTGATTCGCAGCAGCGACGATGGTGAAACCTTCAAAGTGGTCAACCGCGCGGATCGTATTTCCGTCTCGGCGGTCACGGCGGCAGGTAATGGCAATCTGGTTCTGGCAGGACAGGGTGGCGTTCGCGTCACTTCGCCGAACGGCACCGAGTCGGGCAAATGAGCCAGGTTAATAATAAGAAGGCGCAGCTATGACTTCCTTGAGTACTCATCACCAGGAAAAGGCGACACTCCTTGAGCGCCTGATCTTCAACAACCGCCCGGCAGTGATCTTCATCTGCCTGTTGGTCAGTATTTTCCTGTTCTGGCAGGCGACGCTGATTCGTCCGTCCACCAGCTTCGAAAAAATGATCCCGCTCGAGCACCCCTTCATCCAGAAGATGATGGAGCATCGCAACGATCTGGCGAACCTGGGCAACACCGTGCGGATCTCGGTGGAAGCCACCGATGGCGACATCTTCTCCAAGGAATACATGGAGACCCTGCGCCAGATCAACGACGAAGTGTTCTACATTTCCGGCGTTGACCGTTCCGGCCTCAAGTCGCTGTGGAGTCCGAGCGTACGCTGGACCGAAGTGACTGAGGAGGGCTTTGCCGGGGGTGAAGTGATCCCGCAGAGCTATAACGGCTCCCAGGCCAGCCTCGACATGCTGCGCAACAACGTCCTCAAGTCCGGGCAGGTCGGTCGCCTGGTGGCCAACGACTTCAAGTCGAGCATCGTCGACATCCCGTTGCTGGAGGCCTATCCGGACCCGCAGGACCAGGGCAAGTTGCTGGCCCTGGACTATCGCAAGTTCTCCCATGAGCTTGAAGACAAGATCCGCAACAAGTTCGAAGCGCAGAACCCCAACATCAAGATCCACATCGTCGGTTTCGCCAAGAAGGTCGGTGACCTGATCGATGGCCTGGTGATGGTGGTGATGTTCTTCGGGGTCGCGTTTGTCATTACCCTGATCCTGCTCTACTGGTTCACCAACTGCATGCGCAGTACCGTGGCGGTGTTGAGTACGACGCTGGTGGCGGTGGTCTGGCAATTGGGCCTGATGCACTTCTTCGGTTTCGGTCTTGATCCTTATTCGATGCTGGTGCCGTTCCTGATCTTCGCCATCGGTATTTCCCACGGCGTGCAGAAAATCAACGGCATCGCCCTGCAATCCAGTGAGGCGGACAACGCCCTGACCGCAGCGCGCCGGACTTTCCGCCAGCTGTTCCTGCCCGGGATGATCGCGATCCTTGCCGATGCCGTGGGCTTCATCACGCTGCTGATCATTGATATCGGCGTGATTCGCGAGCTGGCCATCGGTGCTTCCATCGGTGTGGCGGTGATCGTGTTCACCAACCTGATCCTGTTGCCGGTAGCGATTTCCTATGTCGGCATCAGCAAGCGCGCAGTTGCGCGCAGCAAGAAAGATGCGACTCGCGAACATCCGTTCTGGCGCTTGCTGTCGAACTTCGCCAGCCCGAAAGTCGCGCCAGTATCCATCGCGCTGGCACTGATCGCGTTCGGCGGCGGCCTCTGGTACAGCCAGAACCTGAAAATCGGTGACCTCGACCAGGGTGCGCCGGAGCTGCGTCCGGACTCGCGCTACAACAAGGACAACAACTTCATCATCAACAACTATTCCACCAGCTCTGACGTGTTGGTGGTGATGGTCAAGACCAAGTCCGAAGGCTGCTCACGCTACGAAGCCATGGCGCCGATCGACGAGCTGATGTGGAAGATGCAGAACACCGAGGGCGTGCAGTCGGCGATTTCCCTGGTGACCGTGTCCAAGCAAATGATCAAGGGCATGAACGAAGGCAACCTGAAGTGGGAAACCCTGTCGCGCAACCCGGACGTGCTGAACAACTCGATTGCCCGGGCCGATGGCCTGTACAACAACAGTTGCTCGCTGGCACCGGTGCTGGTGTTCCTCAACGATCACAAGGCTGAAACCCTGGATCGCGCGGTCCACGCCGTGCAGGACTTCGCCAAGGAACACAACACCGAGAACCTGGAGTTCATCCTGGCTGCCGGTAACGCCGGGATCGAGGCTGCCACCAACGAAGTGATCAAGAAGTCCGAGTTGACCATCCTGATCCTGGTGTACATCTGCGTAGCGGTCATGTGCATGATCACCTTCCGTTCCTGGGCGGCGACCTTGTGCATCGTGCTGCCGCTGGTGCTGACCTCGGTGCTCGGCAACGCCTTGATGGCGTTCATGGGCATCGGCGTGAAAGTGGCGACCCTGCCAGTGGTGGCGCTCGGGGTGGGGATTGGTGTGGACTACGGCATCTACATCTACAGCCGACTGGAAAGTTTCCTGCGTGCCGGTCTGCCGTTGCAGGAAGCCTATTACCAGACTCTGAAATCCACCGGTAAAGCCGTATTGTTCACCGGCCTGTGCCTGGCCATCGGCGTGTGCACCTGGATCTTCTCGGCCATCAAGTTCCAGGCCGACATGGGTCTGATGCTGACCTTCATGTTGCTGTGGAACATGTTCGGTGCGCTGTGGCTGTTGCCGGCACTGGCGCGATTCCTGATCAAACCGGAGAAACTGGCAGGGCAGAAGGGCAATTCGTTGTTCGCCCACTGATTCACGCTGCAATGAAAAAGCCGCAACCCTGGTTGCGGCTTTTTTGCATCTGAAGATCGACACACTTCCTGTGGGAGCTGGCTTGCCAGCGATTGCGGTTTAACATTGAACGATGATGTAACTGATAAGCCGCCATCGCTGGCAAGCCAGCTCCCACTGGGATAGTGGTGGTCAGGTGGGATCGCTACCCAGCACGACATTCAACGCACTGCGCGCATCATCCAGCTGCACCAGCGTCGCATGCCGCGCACCCAGGGCGTCGCGGTTTTCGATGGCGGTGAGAATCGCCTTGTGCCGTGGCAACGCCAGTTCATGCAGGTTCGGGCGTTGGTTGGAATGCTTCAAGGCCTCGGCGATGGCCACCGACAGCATGTTGCACAGGTTGGCCAGCAAGTCGTTGTGGGTAGCGTCGGCAATGCGGCTGTGGAAATCCAGGTCCGGTTGCAGCAAGGCTTCAGGCGTCGGCGCGGTTTCCATGCGTTGGTAGGCTTCGCCGATCGCGGCGATGTCGTCGTCGGTGGCGAACTGCGCGGCGAGGGCGGCGGCCGCCGGTTCGATGATGCTGCGTACACTGGTCAACAGATTGAAGAATTCATTTTGCGGGCTGCTTTGCATCAGCCAATGCAACACGTCCGGGTCGAGCATGTGCCATTCCCGACGTGGTTTGACCACGGTGCCCACTCGCGGGCGGGAGTACACCAGACCCTTGGCAACCAGCACCCGTGTGGCTTCACGCAGGACTGGCCGACTGACCGCATATTCTTCACACAGCAACGCCTCTGCGGGCAGTTTGTCGTCTGGCAGGAAGCGTCCGGAGACGATCTGCATGCCCAATTCCTGGACGATACGCGAGTGCATGCTTTTGCGGTCGGAGGGTTTGCGGTAATCCATGGGGAGTGGCGCGGTCCTGTGCGTGGAGGTGCTGCGCATGATAGCAGGCACGACACAATCTTGAGGCGGATTGATCGTTCCCACGCTCCGCGTGGGAATGCAGCCAGGGACGCTCTGCGTCCCAAGTCAACAGCCGAACGCGGAGCGTCCGTTGAGTCATTCCCACGCGGAGCGTGGGAACGATCGGTGGAGAGGGGTCAGTGAGAATGACGCGGCACTTCGGCTCCGCGGCAGCCGACCAGGAAGTCGAAGTCGCAGCCTTGATCAGCCTGCAACACATGGTCGATGTACAGCTGACGGTAACCGCCTACCAGCAATTGCTGCGGTGGTTGCAGGTCGGCCATGCGTGCGGCCAGTTCCGCATCCGGGATGTCCAGGTGCAGCCGGCCGCTGGCGCAGTCGAGCTCGATCCAGTCGCCTTCTTTTACCGTCGCCAACGGACCGCCCGCAGCGGCTTCAGGGGCAACGTGCAGGACCACAGTGCCATACGCGGTGCCACTCATGCGCGCATCGGAAATGCGCACCATATCGGTCACGCCCTGAGCCAGCAACTTGGCCGGCAAGCCCATGTTGCCGACTTCAGCCATGCCCGGATAACCCTTCGGCCCGCAGTTCTTCATGACCAGAATCGAGTTGGCATCCACGTCCAGCTCCGGGTCGTTGATCCGCGCCTTGTACATGTCGAAGTTCTCGAACACCACGGCGCGTCCACGATGCTGCATCAATTCAGGCGTCGCGGCGGACGGCTTGAGTACCGCGCCCAGTGGCGCCAGGTTGCCGCGCAGCACGCAGATACCGCCGTCGGCGCGGATCGGGTTGTCGAGGGTGCGAATCACTTCGTCTTCGCCATAGATCGGCGCATCCTTGGTGTTCTCGCCAATGGACTTGCCGTTCACGGTCAAAGCATTCGGGTTGGGGATCAGGTTGGCCTCGCCGAGGCGACGCAGTACCGCAGGCAGACCGCCGGCGTAGTAGAACTCTTCCATCAGGAAGCGCCCGGACGGTTGCAGGTCGACGATGGTCGGCATGCCGCGACCGATGCGGGTCCAGTCGTCCAGATCCAGTTCCACGCCGATGCGCCCGGCGATGGCTTTCAAATGGATCACCGCGTTGGTCGAGCCACCAATGGCCGCGTTCACACGAATAGCGTTTTCGAAGGCTTCCTTGGTCAGGATCTTCGACAGTTTCAGGTCTTCGCGGACCATCTCCACCGCGCGCATGCCGCACATGTGCGCCAGCACATAACGGCGTGCATCCACGGCCGGAATCGCGGCGTTGTGGGGCAGGGAAGTACCGAGGGCTTCCGCCATGCAGGCCATGGTCGAGGCGGTGCCCATGGTGTTGCAGGTGCCGGCCGAGCGGGACATGCCGCCCTCGGCTGCAAGGAAGTCATCGATGGTGATGGTGCCAGCCTTGACCTGTTCGCTGAGCTGCCAGACCACGGTGCCCGAGCCGATGTCCTTGCCCTTGTGTTTGCCGTTGAGCATCGGCCCGCCGGTGACGACGATGGCCGGCACGTCGCAACTGGCGGCGCCCATCAGTAATGCAGGGGTAGTCTTGTCGCAACCGGTCAACAGCACCACACCGTCAATCGGGTTGCCGCGAATCGCTTCTTCAACGTCCATGCTCGCCAGGTTGCGGGTGAGCATGGCGGTCGGGCGCAGGTTGGATTCGCCGTTGGAGAACACCGGGAATTCCACCGGGAAGCCCCCGGCCTCGATCACCCCGCGTTTGACGTGTTCCGCGATCTGGCGGAAATGCGCGTTGCATGGGGTCAGTTCCGACCAGGTATTGCAGATGCCGATGATCGGCTTGCCGTGGAACTGGTGGTCGGCGATGCCCTGATTCTTCATCCAGCTGCGGTACATGAAGCCGTTCTTGTCGGCGGTGCCAAACCATTGGGCGGAGCGCAGGGTGGGTTTCTTATCAGACATGATCGATTCTCTTATTGTATGACTATATTGTTCGAACTGAGGCGTAACATAAGCTCAATTTCGCCGCTTTGGAAGTGTTGTTGAGTAAATAGTATTACTATATAGTCATTTTCAGCGGAGGGATGGTCCTGGCGATTTGTCGCGAGAGGCGTCCCCCGAGGTTCTATAAAAACAACAATCGGAGACCGATCTCATGAGCCAGGAACTGCGGCTTATTCGTCGCATCACGCTGAAACTGATTCCCTTCCTGATCCTGCTGTACCTGATCGCCTATGTGGATCGCTCCGCAGTGGGCTTCGCCAAATTGCACATGGGCGCTGACATCGGTCTGGGCGACGCGGCCTACGGTCTCGGTGCAGGGCTGTTCTTCATTGGTTACTTCCTGCTGGAAATCCCCAGCAACCTGATGCTCGACCGCTTCGGCGCGCGGCGCTGGTTTGCGCGGATCATGGTCACCTGGGGTGCAATCACCATTGGCATGGCGTTCGTACAAGGGCCGAACAGCTTCTACGTCATGCGGTTTTTGCTCGGTGCCGCCGAAGCGGGTTTCTTCCCTGGCGTTCTGTACTACATCACCCAGTGGTTCCCGGTCCGCCATCGCGGCAAGATCCTCGGGCTGTTCATCCTGTCCCAACCCATTGCCATGATGATCACAGGTCCCGTGTCCGGCGGCTTGTTGGGCATGGACGGTGTGCTTGGGCTGCACGGCTGGCAGTGGCTGTTCATCGTTATCGGCGCCCCGGCGATCCTGCTGACCTGGCCCGTGTTGCGCTGGTTGCCTGACGGCCCTCAGCAAGTGAAGTGGATGGACCAGGCGGAAAAGGACTGGCTCACCGGCGAACTGAAAAAAGACCTCGAAGCGTACGGCCAGACCCGTCACGGCAATCCTTTGCACGCCCTCAAGGACAAGCGCGTGTTGCTGTTGGCGCTGTTCTACCTGCCGGTGACCTTGAGCATTTATGGCCTCGGTTTGTGGTTGCCGACGTTGATCAAGCAGTTCGGCGGCAGCGATCTGGTGACCGGGTTCGTGTCATCGGTGCCGTACATTTTCGGGATCATCGGCCTGTTGATCATTCCACGCAGTTCCGACCGATTGAATGATCGCTACGGCCATCTGGCGGTGCTCTATGTACTGGGCGCCATCGGCCTGTTCCTCAGTGCCTGGCTGTCGGTGCCAGTGCTGCAACTGGCAGCACTGTGCCTGGTGGCGTTCGCGCTGTTCTCCTGTACGGCGGTGTTCTGGACCTTGCCGGGCCGGTTCTTCGCCGGTGCCAGTGCGGCGGCGGGGATTGCGCTGATCAACTCGGTGGGCAACCTCGGCGGTTACATCGGCCCGTTCGTCATTGGTGCGCTCAAGGAATACACCGGCAACCTGGCTTCCGGCTTGTATTTCCTGTCGTGCGTGATGGTGTTCGGGTTGATCTTGACTGGCGTGGTTTACCGCTTGCTGGAGCGCAAGCATGTGCTGCCGGCGGATGAGTTTGCGGCCAGTGCACGTGGCGCGACCCGTACCTGACACAAAACCGGAAATCACCACCATCCCTGTGGGAGCGGGCTTGCCCGTGATAGCAATTGATCTGGCACATCAATGTTGAATGTGCAGCCGTCATCACGGGTAAGCCCGCTCCCACAGGGAACTGAAGTGTTTGGAATAACAGGAGAAATTTCATGCGTTTGGTTCAATTCGAATTAAGTAACGGCGAACGCCGCGTTGGTGTGGTCGAGGATGGCCTGGTGTGCGAAGTGCAAGACGCCCGCACCGTTCGCGACCTGGCCCTGGCGGCTATCGAGGCAGGCGTTGGCCTTGAGCAACAAGTACAAGCCTTGGGCCTGGGGATCAGCCACGATTACGCGCAACTGCTGACACAACTGCGCATCCTGCCACCGCTGGATCACCCGGACCCTGCGCACATGCTGGTCAGCGGCACCGGCCTGACCCACTTGGGCAGCGCCTCGGCCCGGGACAAGATGCACCAGCAGGCCGGTGACGAAGCGGCGATGACCGACACCATGCGCATTTTCAAGTGGGGCGTGGAGGGCGGTAAACCCGCCGCAGGTCAGGCGGGTGTACAACCGGAATGGTTCTACAAGGGAGACGGCAGCATCGTTGTGCGTCCCGGCCAGCCATTCCCGTTGCCGCCGTTTGCCGAAGACGCCGGTGAGGAACCGGAACTCAGCGGCCTGTATGTCATCGGCCATGACGGCAAACCGTATCGCCTCGGTTTCGCCGTGGGCAACGAATTCTCCGATCACGTCATGGAGCGCAAGAATTACCTTTATCTGGCCCACTCGAAACTGCGCAGTTGCAGTTATGGTCCGGAGTTGCGGGTCGGTGAATTGCCCCAGCATCTGGCCGGCACCAGCCGAATCCTGCGCGACGGCGAAGTGCTGTGGCAGAACGAGTTCCTCAGCGGCGAAGCCAACATGTGCCACAGCCTGGCGAACCTTGAGTTCCACCATTTCAAATACAGCCAATTCCTGCGCCCGGGGGATGTGCACATTCACTTCTTCGGCACTGCAACGCTGTCGTTCGCCGATGGCGTGCGCACGCAACCGGGGGATGTGTTCGAGATCAGCCAGGCGGAATTCGGCGCGCCGCTGATCAATGGCATCGCACCGGATGCAGCAGCGTTCGAGCCCGGCACCGTTGGCACACTTTGAGGAATATTGAATGTCCCTGATTCTTGGTCACAACTACATCGGCGGCCAGCGCAGCGCGTTGGGTAGCGTCAAGCTGCAGAGCGTCGACGCCGAAACCGGCGAGGCATTGCCCCATGATTTCATCCAGGCCACGCCGGAGGAAGTCGATACCGCCGCCAAGGCTGCCGCTGCCGCGTTCCCGGCTTATCGCAGCTTGAGCGCAGAGCGGCGCGCGCAGTTTCTGGACGCGATTGCCTCTGAGCTGGATGCGCTGGGTGATGATTTCGTCTCTCTGGTTTGCCGCGAAACGGCACTGCCGGCAGCGCGGATCATCGGCGAACGGGGCCGCACCAGTGGGCAGATGCGTCTGTTCGCCAACGTGCTGCGTCGCGGCGATTTCTACGGTGCGCGTATCGACAAGGCACTGCCGGACCGTCAACCGCTGCCGCGTCCCGACCTGCGCCAGTACCGTATCGGTCTCGGCCCGGTGGCGGTATTCGGCGCCAGTAATTTTCCCTTGGCGTTCTCGACTGCCGGTGGCGACACCGCGTCGGCATTGGCCGCCGGTTGCCCGGTGGTGTTCAAGGCCCACAGTGGCCACATGGCAACGGCCGAGCACGTCGCTGACGCGATCATCCGGGCGGCGGAAAAAACCTCGATGCCGGCCGGTGTGTTCAACATGATTTATGGCGGTGGGGTCGGCGAAGCGCTGGTCAAGCATCCGGCGATTCAGGCGGTGGGCTTTACCGGGTCGCTCAAGGGCGGTCGGGCATTGTGCGATATGGCCGCGGCGCGCCCTCAACCGATTCCGGTGTTCGCCGAAATGTCGAGCATCAACCCGGTGATCCTCCTGCCCGAGGCGTTGCAGGTGCGTACCGAGACCATTGCCCGTGAGCTGGCGGCCTCGGTAGTGCAAGGTTGCGGCCAGTTCTGCACCAATCCGGGGTTGGTGATCGGTATTCGCTCGCCTCAGTTCAGCGCGTTTCAAAAACTGCTGGCCGATGTGATGGCGGATCAGCCGGCGCAAACCATGCTCAATGCCGGGACGCTGGCCAGCTACGGCAAAGGCCTGCAAAAGCTCCTCGATCATCCGGGAATCGAGCAACTGGCGGGTCAACCGCAGCAGGGACGCCGGGCGCAACCCCAGTTGTTCAAGGCTGATGTCAGTTTGTTGATCAACGGCGATGAAGTACTGCAGGAGGAAGTGTTCGGGCCGACCACCGTCGTCGTCGAAGTGGCGGATCAAGCGCAGCTGAGCGCTGCGTTGAACGGCCTGCACGGTCAACTGACAGCGACCATCATCGGCGAACAGGCGGACTTCCAGCAGTTCAGCGAACTGACGGCGTTGCTGGAACTGAAGGTCGGTCGAATCCTGCTCAATGGCTATCCGACGGGGGTCGAAGTGTGTGATTCGATGGTCCATGGCGGACCGTATCCGGCGACCTCGGATGCCCGCGGCACGTCGGTGGGCACCCTGGCGATCGATCGCTTCCTGCGCCCGGTATGTTTCCAGAACTACCCGGACAACCTGCTGCCGGATGCCCTGAAAAATGCCAATCCGTTGCGCATTCAGCGGCTGGTGGATGGCAAGCCATCGCGCGAGGCCATCTAACGACCGGGTTCCCTGTGGGAGCGAGCTTGCTCGCGATGACGGTGTATCAGTCAACGCAATTGTTGGCTGACATACCGTCATCGCGGGCAAGCCCGCTTCCACAGGTTTGTGTGGAACAATCATCAAGTGCATGAGCTATCATTGCGTTTTTCCCATTCAAAGATCGACTGCCATGACAGCTGCAACCGACACCTTGCTCAACGCCCTCGAACACTGCGGGATGGTGGAAATCGATGGGCTGCATGCCTTCGAATTCGCCCTCGATGAGGACGACAATCTGCACATCGAGTGCATGGATGGCCGCAATGCGTTGCACTGGGAGTTCACCCCGGCGCAGATCCAGGCCGCGACGTTCGACGCCACACTGCAAAGCTGGCTGATCAGTGATAACAACGGCGAACACCGACTGGTGTGCCTCGGCGATGTCGTCAGTGGCGACAACGACGACGATGAACCTGCGGATGAATAAGCTGTGGCCACTGTTAATCGCCGGCAGCATGGGCGCGATGGGCGTTCAGGCAACGTGGGCCGATGATTATCAATTGCTCGTGGGTTCGTACACCGGTGGGCAGAGCCAAGGCATTTACCGGCTCAATTTTGACAGCGCAACCGGGCAGATCGCCGCCAGGCCCTTGCAAGTCATTCAAAGCGAAAACCCGTCGTGGCTGACCCTTTCCAAGGATCAGCGGCACCTGTTTGTGGTCAACGAAAACGGCCCGGGCCAGAAAGATCCGGTTGGGCGTGTCAGCAGCTACTCGATTGACCCGAAAAGCCAGGCACTGAGCCTGATCAATCAGGTACAGAGCCTGGGCAATGAGCCGACGCATTCGAGCCTGAGCAACGATGCCAGCCATTTGTTCGTCAGCAATTATTCGGTGGCCGAAGACCCGGGCGGGACCCTGGCGGTGTTGCCGATCGGCGCTGATGGCGCGCTCAAGCCCGTGGTGCAGATGAGCAGTCACCCGGCCAGTCGGGTCAATGCCGAGCGGCAGATGTCAGCGCACGTGCATTCGACGGTTCCATCGCCCGATGGCAAGTTCGTGTTCTCCAATGACCTGGGTGCGGACAAGGTTTTTGTCTACCGTTTCGACCCAAAGGCCAATCCGCAACTGCCGTTGACCCCGGCCACGCCAGCTTTCGTCCAGCTACCGCCCGGTAGCGGTCCGCGTCATCTGCTGTTCAGCGCCGATGGCAACCACGCTTGGTTGACCATGGAAATGAGCGCCCAGGTCGCCGTGTTCGACTACCGCGATGGCAAGCTTGAACAAACGCAGCTCGTTGAGCTGGCAGCCGGTCAGCCGGTTACCGACAAAGCCGCTGCTGCGCTGCACAGCTCGGCCGACGGCAAATTCCTCTACGTCAGTAACCGTGGCACCGCCAATCAGTTGCTGGTGTTCGCCATCGACCCGGCGACCGGCCATCTCAAGGAGCTGCAACGCCGAGCGGTGGAGGGCGATCATCCGCGTGAATTCAGCCTCGATCCAAGCGGCAAGTTCGTGCTGATCGCCAACCAGAAAAGTAACCAGATTGTCGTCATCGAACGCGACGCCAACACCGGTTTGCTGGGCAAGACCGTACAAAAACTGCCGATGGACGCCCCGAGCGACCTCAGGTTTTTGCTGCGACAATAGGCCGCAGGCCCCGGTTTGCGGGGCCTGCGTCTTTCTATCAATGAGGCTGATATGTGGTAATGCTACAAAGCATTTCAAGGCCTCGTTCTTCGAGGGTTAAGTTTGCTTCACGGCCCCACCGGGCATGCAAGCCAACTGACTTCGAGGAATACAGCATGAACTTCAATCTCTTCTCCGTAATCGCCGCGTCCGCCATCTCTGCCACCGTGGCTCTGCCAGCCAGCGCCAACGTTGAAATCAGCGACAAAAAATCCCACACCCAGAGCTACACCCAGAAATACTTGCAACAAAGCGCTAACTTCTACGCCGCGCTGGATCACAAAACCCAGCACTGAAATTTCCTTTCTGCTGCCTTTATGCAGGAGCGAAGTCACTTGCCGATCGAGGTTCAACCACTCGAAAAGCGCTGAAGTGATGTCGCTCCTGCATAACGCATTTACGACAGTATCAAATTGCCATCAAGGTATCGCTTGATATCATCTGGCCAGCGGTTTAAATTTGGCGCGAATTTATTGACTCCTTCCCAAGAAAAGGATCGACAATATGGCGATGCGTCTGGCCGTGGTTTTGCTGTTTCTCTATTCGACCCCGATTCTGTCAGCGGCAGAGCCGATTTCCGGCGAGCCTGACGCGGCCCGCGAGCGCATGATCAGTTTTATTGAAGACTGAGATAGTCTGGCTTAATGATCAACGAAGTTGATATCTGGTATAGACGAGACTCGTTGGTTCTTGGGGCTGTTTTGATTGAATCTGTGGACTCTGAAACATGTCCACGGAGTTCATCATGGCCCACGCAATCATCACTTCCGCCAAACGCGGCGCCTATGTGGCTATCGGTCTTTACCTGGTCATGGTGCTGGTTGTCAGTCTTTCGCCGCAGTCACAACAAACCTACGAAGCGCCGATTCAGGTCGCCCATCCTGGTATCCAGTTTGAACACCGCGCCCAACAGGCGATGGTCGATCAGGCTGACCTCGCAGGAGTCGGCGGAGCATGAACAGATGCAAACTCTTGGTCATCGCCTTCCTGGCTTTCATCACCAATGGATTTTCCTTGCTGGGGATCGGGCAAGGTTCGATAGGTGGTGTAGCGCGGGCCATCGAAGCTAACCACAACATTGCGCGCAACATCGACATCGCCAAGGGCATGGGCCTGCTGGCCGGTAATCCGCCAATCGAACCTGAGAGCAGTTTTTTCGGGCCGTTCCAGGTCGATTGCTCGGTGATCGGAATGTGCGAAGTATTGGCCTGATTCCTTGAAACACCACCGTCCTTGTAGGAGCAAGGCTTGCCCGCGATGTTTTTTTGCGTCCTTGACGGCCCCATCGCGGGCAAGCCTTGCTCCTACAGGTATCGGTTACTTCTTCATGATTGAAGTGAAGAGGTCTGACTCCAGAAACCGTTGCAACCACGCCTGCAAATGCCGATACGGCGTCTGCGCGAACCAGTCGCGATCGACATGAGCGAATTGCCGTATGAACGGCATCAGCGCCACATCGGCCAGGCTGGGGTGTTGCGCCAACAAGTAGTCGCGACGCTCCAGCAGTTGATCCAGCTTGTGCAAAAACTGCGAGCCCTCGGCGCGATAGGTTTCCATCGGTTGCTCGGGGTAGCGTTCGGCGTACTTGTAGCGATTGAGATGAATTTTGAACGACTGATCGTTTTCCGCGATCAGCTCTGCGATTCGCAACTGCCTTTGCGGATCATCCTTGAGCAGCCAGTCCTGCGGATCGTTTTGTGCCAACGCCCAACGCATGATGTCCAGGCTTTCCTCGATCACTTGGCCGTCGACGCTGAGCACCGGCACCGTGCCTTTGCTCGATAGCGCGAGCATCTCTGGCGGCTTGGCCTTCAGGCTCACTTCGACGATGTCCACGGCAACGCCGGCGTAGCGCAAGGCCATGCGCGCACGCATGGCGTATGGGCAACGTCGGAACGAATACAGCGTACTCATTTCACCTCCAGCGTGCTGAGACCGTTGCCTTGGCGGCGCACCTGAATCTGCACCGGAATGCGCTCATGCATTTCCTGCACATGGGAAATTACCGCAACCTTGCGACCTTGCGCCTGCAAGCCGTCGAGCGCGTCCATGGCCAGTTGCAGCGACTCGGGGTCCAGACTGCCGAAGCCTTCGTCGATGAACAGCGATTCGATTTTCAAGGTACTTGAAGCCATTGAGGCGAGCCCAAGCGCCAGGGCCAGCGACACCAGGAAAGTCTCGCCACCCGACAGCGAATGCACCGAGCGCAGTTCGTCACCCATCTCGGTGTCCATCACCAACAGGCCGAGCATGCTGCCGCCACGCTTGAGGCGATAACGGCGCACCAGTTGCCGCAGTTGCACGTTGGCGTGGTGCACCAACAGGTCGAGGTTGTAGGCCTGGGCGATCTTGCGGAAGGTGTCGCCAGTGGCGGAACCGATCAGAGCATTCAGGCGCGCCCAGCGCTGGAACTCGGCGTAGGCCTTGGCAATTTGCTCGGCCAGCGCCTGATTGGCATTCTGCCGTCGCTGATCTTCGGCTTGCTCGGCGCGCAGTTCGGCGCATTGTTGCTCGCTGAGGTTGAATTGACCTTGCAGGTCGGCGAGGGCGCCGGCGAGTTGTTCGGCATCGAGATTGCCGTTGTGCTGCGCTTGATGATCGGCCAGACGCTGATCACGTTCCTGCAGCAGCACCTTGGCCTGCTCAACGGCTTTTTCGTTGTGCTGCAAGCGCTGACGCAGTTCGCTGACCTGAGTGTCATCGACACGCAGCAGGTCTTCGAGACCGCCGTCGTCCAACTCAGGATGACGCGCGCGCCACTCGGCGATTTTGCCCGTTAGCTCGCGGTCTTCGTTTTCCAGGATCTGCTGACGCTCCTGTTGTGCTTTCAACTGCGTAACGATCTGCACACATTGCGTGCGCACGTTCTGCAGTGCCTGGGCCGTTGAGTTTTCGGCGTTGCGCGCCTGTTCCACAGCCTGTTCGAGCTGCTGCTGCCAGTGCTCGGCGCTGCCGTGTTCACCCAGCAGTTGCGCGAGTTTCGCCTCGCTGGCCTGTTGCTGGGCGGCCAGTGCGTTGAATTGCTGTTCGGCGCTTTGCAACTGTTGCGCGCGGCTGAGCTGGCGATCCTGTTCCTTCTCCAGCGTCTGCTGACGTTGCTGCTGTTCGGTCAACTCTTCTTTGTGCTGATCGGCTTGCGCCAGGCGCTCGGCAATTTGCCGATCCAGCTGCAGGAAGGTCGCCGCAGGCTCGACGCGCAGGGCTTCCAAGGTGTCTGCCGGTAGCAGGCTGGCGAACGCGCTGAGTTCCTCATCGAGTCGCTGACGGTCGCTGCTCAGTTCCCGTTGTTGATCGCTCAGGTGCTGCGCCGCTTGCTGATGCGCGGTTTCGGCGTTGCGCAGTTGCTGGGTCAGACGCGCCGCGTCCTGTTGCAGGGTGAGCAGGGCGCTCTGGCGTTGCTCGTCCTGGGTGATGCTCTGGTTCAATTGCTCGTTTTGCCGGACCAGCCAGGCGTCGCGCTTGTCGGCGTCCTGATTGAGCAACGTGGTTGCCAGCGGATGCGCTTCAAGGCTCGGCGTCAGCGCCTGAAGCTGGGCGGTCAATTGCTCCTGTTGTTGCAACAGCTCTTTCTGTCGGGCGATCACGCCACCGACGTCGGCGCGCAACTCGGTGAGTTTTTCCTTGAGCCGATCCACCGCTTGCTGCGCGCTGGCCTGTTCGGATTCATCATGACGGCCGAGGCTTTGCAGCAGGGCCTGCGGCTGATGATACGGATGCTCGTTGCTGCCACAGACCGGGCACGGCTGGTCGTCCTGCAACTGCGTGCGTAGCTCTTCGACACTGGCACTGCGAGCCAGACGCTGACGCTCGAGCAGTTCACGGGTGACGTTGAGGGTTTGCTCGGCGACGCTGAGTTCGGCTTTGGTCTTCACCCCGTCCTCAGTCAACCGCTCGCGCTCCAGTTGCGCATCGAGCAGGCGCTGATGCAGCTCGGCGCCGTGTTTTTCCAGCGCTTGCTGACTGGCCCAGAGCCGCGTCAGGTCTTCGACGGCACGCAGCTGTTTACGATTGTCCTGCAGCAGATTGCCTAGGATGCCGATTTGCTCGGCGACCGCTTCAGGCTCGGCGCCAGCCTCTTTGAACAATACTTCCAATTGTTGCTTTTGCTCGGCCAGCGCTTGGGCGCTGTGCGCGGCGCTCCGTTCGAGGCTGGCCAGTTCGGCCTGGCCCTTGTTCAGGCGATTGCCGATCAACATCAGTTGTTGCAAGCGGTCGCGATAGGCATTCCACGCATCGCTCAGCGGCGCCAGAGAGGCGCTTTGTTCCAGCTCGGCGGCAATCTTTTGCAGGCGCTCGGCGACCTGAACCTGTTTTTCCTGCAACGCCTGAATCGCGCTCTGGCCTTCGGTGCAGGCCTGCTCGGCAGCTTGTCGGGTTTCGGCGCTGAGGGCGGTGTCCCTGGCGAGGCGGGCGAGGGTGCTTTGCTCTTCAAAGGCCTGACGCAACAGCGGGGCGCTTTCGCTGTGTCGCTGCTGCGCTTGGCTCAGGGCAATTGTTGCCGACTCGAGCGCCTGCTCCAGTTGCGTCTGCCGCTGGTTGAGTTCGCCGTGCTGGCGAGTGTGCTCGGCAATTTGTTCGGCCAGCGGCGTCAGTTGCGCATCGAGCCCAGTCTTGCGGGCGAACTGGTGTCGTTGCGGGGCGAGTTGTTCAAGGCGCGTGAGTTTCAGGCGCTCGCCGGCCAGAGCTTCCCACGTTTGCTGTGCACTGTGCAGTTGCTCGGCGGCGGCTTGCTGCGCGTCTTGCAACTGACGCAAATCCTTGAGCCAGCCATGCTGTTGTTCCAGTTGTTTGAGCTGTGCCTGTTGCAGCTTCAATTGTTGCTGGGCGGCATTGAAGCGCGAATCCAGTTCGACCCGGTCTTCAGGAGACAGCGGCGTGACACCGCTGGCCTGATCCTGCAACAGCTTGTGGGCTTCGCGGGCTTCCTTGGCCTTGTCGAAGGCGCGGCGACCGAGGCGGGTGTAGAGCGCGGTGTCGGTGAGCTTTTCCAGCAGTTCGCTGCGGTCGTTGTCATCGGCCTTGAGAAAGGCACTGAACTCGCTCTGCGCCAGCAGCACGGCGCGGGTGAACTGTTCGAAATTCAGGCCCAGGGCGGCTTCGAGCTGGCTTTTGTATTCGCCTTTCTGGCTGGCCAGCAGTTGATCCTGATCGATATCGCGCAGGCTCTGGCGGCTGGCTTGCAACTTGCCACCGGCCTTTTCCCGGGCGCGGTTGGCCTCCCAGCGTGCGCGGTAGCGACGACCATCGACCCCGACGAAATCCACTTCGGCATAGCCTTCGCCAGTACCACGGCGCAGCAAGGTGCGCGGGTCACCGGTGCCGATTTCGCCATCGGCATCGGGCACCTTGGCGTCGCGTCCGGTGTTGTTCAGGCGCGGTACGGCACCGAACAGGGCCAGGCACAGGGCGTCAAGCAAGGTGCTTTTACCGGCGCCGGTCGGTCCGGTAATCGCGAACAAACCGGCGCTGGCCAACGGTTCGGCGGTGAAATCGATTTCAAACGGGCCGGCCAGGGAGGCAAGGTTTTTCAGGCGGATCGCGAGGATCTTCATGGTTGTTCGCTCTCCAGCTGTACGTCTTGCAATAGCTCGGCAAAGTCTTTGAGCGTTTGTTCGTCAACCTCACTGCCGTAGCTGTCCTGCCAGGCACGGCGGAACAGTTCCTGAGGTGTGAGCTGGTCGAGCTCGATCAAGGCGTCGCCCTCGTCGGCGCCTTCGCGGTTGCCGTTACCCGCGTATTCGGCGGCGATTCGCACCAGACGCACGGCCTTGCCTTGCAGCGCGGTTTCGATTTGGTTGCGCAGGTCTGGCTGCGGCTCGTCCAGACGAACCCGCACTTCAAGCCAGGGTTGGCGTTGGTAGTCGGCCAGCAGATCGATATTGGGCAGATCGGCCAGTTGCAGGAGGATTTCTGCCAGAGGCGCCGGGCCAATGCGTTGCAGATTGACCGCACGGGGGATCAGTCTCGGTTCAACGCTGACCAGGGTTTCGCCATCGAGCGTGATGTCGAGAATCTGGTGTTGATAGCCGATCTCGGAGAACGACAGCGGGATTGGCGAGCCGCTGTAGCGAATACGTTCTTCACCGTTGACCTTCTGCGGTTTGTGCAGGTGGCCCAAGGCAACGTAGCTGATACTCGGCCCGAACAGGCTGGCGGGCAGGGCTTCGGCATTGCCGATGATCAGGCTGCGCTCGGAGTCTTCCGAGACCGAACCACCGGCCATGTGCGCATGGCTGATGGCGATCAGCGCCTGGCCCTTCTTGCGTTTGGCGTTGGCTGCCTCGATCAGCCATTCATGAACCTGTCCGATGCCGCGCAGATAATTGTCGCCCAAGTGCGGGCCGGTGACTTCGGCAGGCCGCAAGAACGGTAGCGCCAGGCACCAGGCGACGGTTTTACCTTTTGCGTTCGGCAGCGGTAACAGCAAACGTTCGGCGTCGAGTTGCCCGTCGTCCAGCCACAACACGCGGCCCAACGCATGAGTGCGCAAGCGGCGCATCAACGGCGCGGGCAATTCGATCCGCGAACCGGAATCGTGGTTGCCGGCAATCATCACGATGGTCAGCAACGGTTGCTGCTCGTGGGCGCTGACGATGAAGTCGTAAAGACGTTCCTGGGCTTTGACCGGTGGGTTGACCGTATCGAAGATATCGCCGGCGATCAGCAGCACATCCGGTTGCTGCAGTTTGAGCTGGCGCAGCAGCCAGTCGAGAAAACAACCGTGCTCGAAATCGCGATCCTGGCCGTGCAGGTTCTGCCCGAGGTGCCAGTCGGAGGTGTGGAACAGACGCAAGGGCAACTCCGCTAGATAAAAAATGATGGCCGCGAAGACAAATGACAGCGGCGAAAGGGGAGAGAGTTTACTGGCAAACGACGGTTGTTGCAGAGCACCTTTGAACGCTGACGGCGTCTGCATTTGGCGAAGAATATGGCTACCACCTGTCCCTTACTGTCAGTTCTGTCAGTAGTCGGCATAGGTAACCCGGGTATTTAATGAAGTCGAGCATGGAGCCTTACAGCGCAAGCGACGGAATGTGTCTTCTATCGAAGGGCGGGTAGGTCGAGCAGTGACTGAAGTGGTTAGGGCGTTACATGTGATTCCAGGACTATCGAAGCTGCAACGAATGTTAATGGAGAAATACTATGTCACAGCGACGTCCGAACACGATCAGCAGAAGCAATACACCGCGCCATGGCCATGTCTTTTCCCCCTCTTCACGCGCACATTTTGAGTGGCTTGCGGGGAGACTTGACGAAGGGGCATTGAATCAACGCGAGTCGGGCAAGTTTTTTCCTTTGGTTTCTGGTGGGGTCAGAGATGTTTTTGCTCCAGATGACGACGCCAACGTCCCGCCACCGCCGGATGGAAAAATCGCCAGTGCAAATCAGCTGACCGGTGCATGGCTGGATGAACCGGGCACACACTGGCAAAAGCACGATGTGCGAAGTGGCGATACGCTGGATGTTTCGTGGTATTACAGTGCGACGCATGCCACTCGTCGCTGGAATTATTTCATCACGAAAGTTGATTGGGTGCCTGACGAGGTCTTGTCGCGCAGCCAGTTTGAAGCAGAGCCGTTTTACACCGTGCAAATCAACTTGAAACCGCATTGGGCCCATGGCGAGGCAATGCTGCCTGACTCACCTACGACCCATGGCATCCCGCTGCCCAATCGTGAGGGGTACCATGTATGTTTGGCGGTTTGGGAAGTCGCCAATACGTCGATGGCCTTTTACCAGGTGATTGACCTCAATTTTGTACCGTCGGAAGGGGGAGGTGAACTGCCCGACACTCCGACCGGATTGTCCGCTATCAAGGTTACTGACAAGCAGGTAACGTTGAAGTGGAATGCAGCAACTGGTCAGTTACCGATTACCTCTTACCATATCTTGCGCAACGGAAGCTTTTTAGTCCAGGTAGATGTACCGCAACTAACATTTTCCGATAACGCTGTGGTGCCTGAAACCCGTTACAACTATGCCATTTGTGCAGTCGATGATCGAGGCAGTGTCTCGGTTCCAAGTCGGCCGATTCAAGTGCACACCTTGCCCGAAGGTGGAGTAGGTCCCACCGCTCCGACTAACTTGCACAGCATGGGTCAGACCTCGCAAAGCGTCAGCCTGATGTGGGGGGCATCAACCGGTTCGGCGCCGGTTGTGGACTACCTGATCTATCGAGACGACATTCACATCAAAACCGTAAGCGCCTCTCGCACCTCTTATGAGGACGCTGATCTCACTCCAAACACCCAATATCGTTACGCCGTCAAAGCGCGCGACCTGAATAAACGACTTTCGTCGTTCAGTAACGTCCTGAGCGTCAGAACCCAGGCTGACGGGGGCGAGTATCCGGCGTGGAAGCTGGGTAATACATACGCAAAAAATGACCTGGTGAGCCACGCCGGACAGAACTGGGTCTGCATTCAGGCTCATACGGCACACGTAGAGGAGTGGGCGCCCGGGGTGGGCGACAATGTCCTTTGGAAAGCTTACGCCTGACCTGTTGATGGCTGGAAAGGCTTAAAAGATCGCAGCCTGCGGCAGTTCCTACAGAGATCAATGTAGAAGTTGCCTCAGGCTGCGATTTTTATTTGGGATAAAGCGGCGGCAAGCCGCTGTCAGCTACCGGGTCCTGGACCCGTTCGGCTATCGGAATGGTGCGAATCACCCGCCACAGTTCTTCACCTTGCCAATGCTGGCCGGTCTCGCTGTAGAGCGCGCCGTTCAGACCGTCGAGCGCGTCGGACAACGGGACGAAGCGGGCGGCCATGTCGGCCAGGGTTTCCGGTTGTTGCCTGGCCCAGGCGTCGAGGGCCTGGCGGGTGGCGTGGGGGTCGTTGGCCTGGCAGGCACGCTTGAGGTCGTCGAGCACGGTGCGCGGGCTCGGGCCGGTTTGCGCGGCGCGCAGGATTGCCGGTTGCCAGCGCGCCCGCCACCACAGGCCGAAGCCGAGCAGGGTGGTACAGGCCAGAATCAGCGTGCTGAGTTGCCAGCGCCACAGCGTTTCGCTGTCGGCGGTGGCATTGGTCGGGGCAGTGCCGGCCGGTGTATCGACCATCAGGCTTGGATTGGCCGCTACTTGCAGGGTTCGGGCGGGCAGGCTGGTGTGTTCCAGATGATCTTCAAAGGTGTTCCACCAGACCACTTCAACCGACGGCAATTCGATCGAACCGCTTCGGGACGGAACCAGCGCTTCACGGTCTTCGCGACTGCCAACCAGGCCGCGTTCACTGTTCTGGTTGCCCAGCACCGGCTGATCCGGATAACGGCGCAAGCCGCTGACTTCGGTACCCGGCAGCGGCGGCAGTTGCGAGCTGGACAGCCCTTCGGCGGTGACTTTAAGGCTGCGCGTCAGCGAGTCGCCGACCTGGACATGTTCCGGCTCCGGGCTCCAGCTCTCGCTCAGGCTCAGGCTGCGCGCCGGCAGCCACGGCAGGTCGGCAGGGTAGGTGATGGGTTTGGCCTTGACTGTCAGCAGGAGTTCGCCGGAGCTGACACGCATGAGTTTTCCCGACTTCGGCGTTTGGGTCGAGGCGTCCTTGGCGGGCTGCGCGTCCACCAGGGCAGCGTTGAAAATCTGCCCCGGAATGATCAGTTCGCCGCTGTGCTGCGGATAGATCGCGTAGCGCATTTCAATAACGCCGTGGCGCACACCGTTGATGTCTTTTTCGTAGGTGCGCGATTCGCCGAGCTGTTCGATGCGAGTATCGGGAATCTGCAGCGGGGGCAAGCTGCTGTCGTCGTACAGCGACACCGAATGGTAGATGCGCAAGGTCAGGATCGCCTGGGCTTGCACGTAGACGCTGGTTTGATCGAGGCTGGCGTCGATGAAAACCGCGGCCTGTTTGCTCGGATTGTTCTGGCTTTCGCTCGCGACCACTTGCACGGTAATCGGTTGGCTCTGCGCGTCACCGAGCGTCAATGGCGGAATTTCCACGCTGCCGTTCTGCAATGGCAACAGCGTGACAATCCAGCGGGTGGTCGCGCGATTGTCGCCACTGAGCGTGTTCAATTGGTTGACCTGGCGTGTGCCTCGGACTTCGAACAGCGGCTCCAGCGGCGTCAGGTCAGGTTTGCCGAATTGGGTGACGTCGTTGGATTCCAGGGTCAGCTCGACCGTCTCGCCAGAGTTCAGGCGCGCGCGATCGACACTGGCGACCAGCTCGGCTGCCTGGACCTGCGAAGTGCAGACCAGCAAGGCGATGGTGAAAGCGGTGAAGCGGGTCATCGAGTTTTTCCCTGATCCTGATGTTGTTGCTGTTCGTACCAGAATTTGCGCCTGAGCAATTCTGCCGGGTCGTCCGGAATCTGCCGCAGCCATTGCTCCAGTGCCTGTTGCTGCTCGCCTTCGATGCTGTCGCTGGCCGGGCGCATGGGCGGTGTAGTGTGCTGTTCGTCACCCAGCTCGCTGCCCGGGACTTCGTTGGCGCCGGGACGCGGAGGCAGGGTCGACGGTTGCTCGGTATCGCTGGCCTGATGATCGGTGGCTTTCGGTTCGCCATTGCTCAACGGTTGAGCCTGGGTGCCGGGCGGTGTTTCCTGCTCATTGACCTGGGGCGTTGCGTTGGCGGTGTTGTCCGGTTCGGCTGCAGCCGGGGATACCTTTTGCTTGAGCAGACTTTCCACCAGTGCCTTGTTGGTCAACGCCGGACGCAAATCCGGTTGCCGCTCGAGGGCCTGTTCGTAAGCATCCAGCGCCGCCTCCAGTTCACCACTTTTAGCCAGGGCGTTGCCACGATTGTAGTGGGCGTGGGCGTCGTTGCCTTCGGCGAAACGCTGGGCGGCCCCAGTGTAATCACCGGCCTCATAGAGGGCCACGCCTTGCCATTGGTGATCGGCAAAGTGTTGCGCGGCTTGCGCCGGGCGGTTTTGCTTGAGCAAGTGCAAGCCCTGTTGGTCGGGGCGCAACCACAGGTCCTGGAATTCAAAGGCTTGGCTGGGCTGTGGCAGTGCCAGCAACAACGGCAGGCACAACAACCAGCCACGGCGACCAGCGCAAGCCGCCAGAAGCAATAGCGGCAACAACAGCCAATAACCCTGATCGGCCCAAGTATCCAGGCGCAAGGTCTGGCCATCGTTACGCAAGTTGCGTGGGCCATCGAGCAAACCGAGGGCACGCAGATCCGCGTCGCCCAGGCGTGCATGGCGATAGCGCCCGTCCAGATCTTTGGCAAAGGCTTTCAGTCCGGGGTCATCCAGATGCGGCACCAGAATGGCGCCCTGTTCGTCCTTGAGAAAACTGCCGTCCTCCTGAGTGATCGGCGCGCCTTCGGCGGTGCCGACGCCAATCATCAGCCATTGTGTTGATTTGCCACTCAGCGCGCGGCGGATGCCTTCGCGTTCGGTTTCCGTGAGGGATGAGCCGATCATCAGGATCCGACCGTCTCCCAGCGCTGCTTGCTCCAGCAATGCGAGGGCCTTGGCTACCGCCAGATCAGCGCGGTGGCCGGGTTCCGGCATCAGCGACGGCTTGAGTGCATCCAGCAAGTTGCGGCTGGTCGACAGGTCGTCCGACAACGGCACCAGCGTGTGGGCGCTGCCGGCATAGACGACAATGGCGGTCTGCGCATCGCTACGGTATTGCAGCAGGTCAAACAGCTTGCGCCGGGCTTGTTCCAGGCGGTTGGGCTGGACGTCGGTGGCGAGCATTTCCGGGGTCAATTCAAGGATGACCACCAGCGGATCGGCAGGTTTCTGGCTGAGTTGTTCTACTCGCGACCAGCTCGGGCCGAGCAGCGCGAAAACCGTCAGTAGCCACGCCACACCCAGCGCGACCCAAGGTAATTTACTGTCGCGGCCATTGCCACCACTGAGCAGCGCCGCGTGAAAGGCTGGCGGCAGGATCATCTGCCAGCGGCCGGCGCGCTTCTGCCGGTGCCAGAGCTGCCAGAGCAGCCAGCCTAGCAATGGCAACAGCAGCAACCACCCTGGGCGGAACCAATACGGCCAGAGCGCGCTCATCGGCGTCTCCGCAGGCGCAGGCGTTTAAGACGCTGGCGCCAGTCAGGTAGTTGCGTTTGCAAAAACAGATCCTTGGTAAACAGCCGTTGAAGAGGGTTGTCCGGCCAGAGTTCGCGTGCCACCAATAAAATGCTCAATAACAGCGCAATCGCCAACGGCCAGTGATACAACGCCTGGGCTGGACGAGCCTGGGTCGGTTGCTGGGTCACGGGCTCCAGTTGATCGAGGGTAGCCTTGATGGCCTGCAACTCCTTGCCATCACGTGCGCGGAAATACTGGCCGCCGGTAGCTTCGGCGATGGACATCAGGGAGGGTTCATCAAGATCCAGGCTTGGGTTGATGCCGAGAAAACCCAAGGTGCCGCTTTGTTCCGGGTCTGCGCCGATGCCGATCGGATAGATTTTCACCCCTTCCTTGGCCGCCAGTCGCGCCGCCGTCAGCGGATCGATCTCGCCACCGTTGTTGGCGCCGTCAGTGACCAGAATCAGTACCCGGCTTTGGGCCGGCCGTTGGCGCAGGCGTTTGAGGCCCAGGCCAATCGCGTCGCCGATGGCGGTGTTCTTGCCGGCAATGCCGATGCGCGCCTCATCGAGCCAGACACGCACCGTGTGCCGATCAAAGGTCAGCGGGGCCTGAAGGTAAGCCTGGCTGCCGAACAGGATCAGGCCGACCCGATCGCCCTCGCGGCTTTCCAGGAAGTCGCCGAGCAAATGCTGGACCAGCGCCAGGCGGCTGACGTCCTCGTCCTGCCATTGCATGTCGGGGTAGTCCATGGAACCGGAGACGTCGACCGCCACCAACAGATCCCGGCCACTGGCGGCAATCGGCAGCGGGTCGCCGAGCCATTGCGGGCGCGCGGCGGCGGTCAACAACATCAGCCACAACAGCAGGAACGGAGCCTGTTGGCGCCAGGCTGGCAGATTGGCCCGGGCGCGACGCCCAGCCAGGCCTTCGAGGTCGTTGAGGAAGCTGACTTTGAGCGCCGGTTCGCCACTGTCGGCCACCGGCAACACGATGCGCATCAGCCACGGCAAGGGCAGCAGGGCAAAAATCCACGGCCAGGCGAACTCAAACATGTTTGCGAATCCAGGTTTCAACCGCCTGGGTCAGGCCGGCGATGGCCTTGTCGTCGAGCTTGCATTCGGGCTTGTAGGCGCCCTCGACCAGCACCATCCAGCGGGTCAGGCCGGCAGCCGGGCAGCGGTTGTCGAGGAATGCCAGCCATTTGCGGCCGTTGAGGGTATGGCTCTGGCTGTAAGGGTAGTGGTTGCGGCAAAGACGCTTGAGCAAGCCGTTGAGTTGCTGCAACCAGGCGCCGGCCGGAGCACCGTCGTAAGGCTTGGGCATCAGTGCCAGTTCGGCCAGCGCGGCGACGCGTACCGGGTCCAGCGGTTGTTCGGCACGCACGACGGGGCGTTTGTTGGGAATGAATCGGCGCAGCTTCCACACGCCGAAACCAATGATCGGCAGCAGCAACAGCAAGAACCACCAGCCCGGCGCAGGGGGCCAGAATCCGATCTGGGGCGGAGAGATCAGTGGTTGCAGTTGATCGAGACCGTTCATCGGCCTTTTCCTGGTTTCTGCGGGTTCAAGTATTCGCGCAGCTGTTCGACCATTTCGCTTTGGGTGCTCAAGGGCATCAGCAATACCCGCAGCTTTTGCGCGAGCAATTCCCAGCGGGCGATGCGGCTTTCAGCCTGGGCACGGTAGGTCTGACGCAGATCGAAGTTGAGCGTGTCGAGCTCCAGTTGTGCGCCGCGTTCAGCAAAGCGCAGCAGCCCGGCTGCAGGCAGGGCATGATCCAGCGGGTCGGAAAGAGGCAGCAGCAACAGATCACAATGGCGCGACAACAGGCTCAGCTGTTGTTCGGCGCTTTCCGACAAGGCGCGCTCATCGCAAATCACGATCGCCAGGCTGCCGGGGCGCAATACCTCGCGGGCGCGGCGCAGGGCAATGCCGAACGCGTCGCGATCCGGCTCGCTTTCGGTGTGCAGCGACTGATTGACCCGTACCAGGCGGTTGAGCAATTGCAACAGGCTTTGTTTGCTGCGGCGGGGCTTGATTTCGTAGTGCTCGTTGTCGCCGAACACCAGACCGCCGACCCGGTCATTGTGGCCCAGTGCGGCCCAGCCGATCAGCGCTGCGGCCTGGGCGGCGAGCACCGATTTGAACATCAGGCCCGAGCCGAAAAACAGTCGGCGGCTTTGCTCGACCATGATGAAAATCGGCCGCTCGCGTTCTTCATGGAACAGTTTGGTGTGTGGTTCTTGCGTTCGGGCGGTGACGCGCCAGTCGATGGTGCGCACGTCGTCGCCGGCCTGATAGACCCGCACCTGATCGAAATCCACCCCACGCCCGCGCAGCTTCGAGTGGTGCAGGCCAATCAGCGGGCTGCGTTGGCTCGGCGTGGAAAACAGCTGCACTTCACGCACGCGATGGCGCATCTCGATCAGCTCGGCCAGCGTGACGCGGATGCCCGGTTGAGACGGCAGGAGGGCGTTCATCGGAGTCAAGCGACAGCTACGACGTCGAGAATCCGCTGGACCACTCGGTCCTGATCGATGCCAGCGGCTTCGGCTTCAAAGGAGAGAATGATGCGGTGACGCAACACATCGAACAGCACCGCCTGAATGTCTTCCGGGCTGACGAAGTCGCGCCCGGCAAGCCAGGCGTGGGCGCGGGCGCAGCGGTCGAGGGCAATCGAGCCGCGAGGGCTGGCGCCATAGGCGATCCATTCGGCCATCTCCGGGTCGAATTTGGCCGGGGTGCGGGTGGCCATGACCAGTTGCACCAGGTATTCCTCCACGGCGTCGGCCATGTACAAGCCGAGGATTTCCTTGCGTGCGGCGAAGATCGCCTGCTGGCTGACCCGGCGTTCGGGTTTGGTTTCACCATTCAACGCTTCGCCACGGGCCTGTTGCAGGATGCGGCGTTCGACGGCGGCATCCGGGAAGCCGATTTTCACGTGCATCAGGAAGCGGTCGAGCTGCGCCTCAGGCAGTGGATAGGTGCCTTCCTGCTCGATGGGGTTTTGCGTGGCCATCACCAGGAACAGCGGCGACAACTCGTAAGTACTGCGTCCAACACTGACCTGGCGCTCGGCCATGGCTTCAAGCAGCGCCGACTGAACCTTGGCCGGAGCACGGTTGATTTCGTCCGCCAGCACCAGATTGTGGAAGATCGGGCCTTGCTGGAACACGAAGCTGCCGGTTTCCGGGCGATAGATCTCCGTTCCGGTGATATCGGCAGGGAGCAGGTCGGGCGTGAACTGGATGCGATGGAACTGAGCCTCGATGCCTTCGGCCAATTCCTTGATGGCCTTGGTCTTGGCCAGCCCAGGCGCGCCTTCTACCAGCATGTGGCCGTCGGCAAGCAAGGCGATGAGCAAGCGCTCGATGAGTTTTTCCTGGCCGAGAATCTGCGTTGAAAGAAAGGTTCGCAGCGCCAGCAGCGCTTCACGATGTTCCATCGATGACTGTTCCTGGAAATGGATGGCCGAGAGCGTGCGTAATACGCCAAGGCTGGGGGCGTTACTTTAATCCATCGCGGTGGGCGGCGACTAACGGCATTTGTGCAAAGCGCGGGAAATACCGGGGCGCATTGGTGGTTTTTTGTAGCAGGGGAGTGTTGGACCGGCAGTTCCGGCCCAATCGCTGGCAAGCCAGCTCCCACAGTGATCGCTGCGTTGCATAAATTGCCTGCACGCCGCTAAAACCTGTGGGAGCTGGCTTGCCAGCGATTGGGCCTGTCCAGACGCCATCAAATCTGGCTGATATAGGTGCCAGTGCCGTCCAGAATATTCTTCAAGGTCAGCTCAACCTCAGCCATATCGACCATGTCCGGATTGAAGGTGATCTCCAGTACATCATCCCCATTCAACGCATCGGCATCCGCCGCGGCGATTTCGATCTTCAGCAGGGTCGGGCTCAGGGTGACTTTTACCCCGTCCAGCGTCGATGGCTCGCCATCGAGGGTGATTTCCAGCTCATCCTCGTCCGGATAACGGCTCATCAGGAACATTTCGCCCTTTTCGCTGTGGCAGCAGAGCATGGCCATGTTGTCTTCTTCGTCATCGCATGGGTTGACGATCAAGAGGGCGGTTGTCATTTGCATGGGGCAATTCCTGGCTGAACGAGCGTGATAGGCGCAATAGAGGGCGATTTTGCCAGCACACGCACAATTATGCTCGTCCGAGTGTCAGAGGATATGTCGTGAACGAGCGAAGTGTTGCTGGTCATTTCTGGTACGTATGTCCCGTAAATACGAGCGCAAAACCGTCATTTTTCTGTGCGGATGCTAGTGTTATCCGTTGCACCGGCGTCAAGCTGCGTGCCGTTGACCGAATATGTCGCAGCACCGCAAGCACGGGCCTTGCCGCACTCGTTAAGCTGCGCAACGGATGAGCACCCGTAAAGACATTGCGCTGCACGCAGCCCAGTCGTTTTTGCAGATGCCCATTCACGGAAGGTGAATGTGACCCGAGTGTCTCGTCCAGCTTCACCCACCTGTCACCCTGTTTCCTCTGCCCGAGAATCAGGAACAGGCTGACGGGTAGCCCCTGACAGGGGTTTTGCACGCGACGCTTCCATCAATAACAAGCCCAAGCGGAGTACCACAGATGGCGTTCTTCACCGCAGCCAGCAAAGCCGACTTCCAGCACCAACTGCAAGCGGCACTGGCGCAGCACATCAGTGAACAGGCACTGCCACAAGTGGCGCTGTTCGCTGAACAATTCTTCGGCATCATTTCCCTGGACGAGCTGACCCAGCGTCGTTTGTCCGACCTCGCTGGCTGTACCCTTTCCGCGTGGCGCCTGCTTGAGCGCTTCGATCATGCGCAACCGCAAGTGCGCGTCTACAACCCTGATTACGAACGCCACGGCTGGCAGTCGACCCACACCGCGGTCGAAGTGCTGCATCACGATCTGCCATTCCTGGTGGACTCGGTGCGCACCGAGCTGAACCGTCGCGGCTACAGCATTCACACCCTGCAGACCACCGTGCTCAGCGTGCGTCGCGGCAGCAAGGGTGAACTGCTGGAAATCCTGCCAAAAGGCACCCAGGGCGACGACGTGCTGCAAGAGTCGTTGATGTACCTGGAAATCGACCGTTGCGCCAACACCGCCGAATTGAACGTGCTGAGCAAAGAGCTGGAGCAAGTGCTCGGTGAAGTGCGCGTCGCGGTGGCTGACTTCGAGCCGATGAAAGCCAAGGTCCAGGAAATCCTGACCAACCTGGACAGCAGCCAGTTTGTCGTCGATGCCGACGAAAAAGCCGAAATCAAAAGCTTCCTCGAATGGCTGGTGGGCAACCACTTCACCTTCCTAGGCTATGAAGAATTCGTTGTCCGCGATGAGGCCGATGGCGGTCACATCGTCTACGACCAGAACTCTTTCCTGGGCCTGACCAAACTGTTGCGCGCCGGCCTGACCTACGATGACCTGCGCATCGAAGACTACGCCGTGAACTACCTGCGCGAGCCGACCCTGCTGTCGTTCGCCAAGGCTGCGCACCCAAGCCGTGTACACCGTCCGGCTTACCCCGACTATGTGTCGATCCGTGAGATCGACGCCGATGGCAACGTCATCAAGGAATGCCGTTTCATGGGCCTGTACACCTCGTCGGTGTATGGCGAAAGCGTGCGAGTCATTCCGTATATCCGCCGCAAGGTCGCGGAAATCGAACGCCGTTCGGGCTTCCAGGCCAAGGCTCACCTGGGCAAGGAACTGGCCCAGGTCGTTGAAGTCTTGCCTCGCGACGATCTGTTCCAGACGCCGGTGGACGAGCTGTTCAGCACCGTGATGTCGATCGTGCAGATCCAGGAACGCAACAAGATCCGCGTGTTCCTGCGCAAAGACCCGTACGGCCGTTTCTGCTACTGCCTGGCCTATGTGCCGCGTGACATCTATTCCACCGAAGTGCGCCAGAAGATCCAGCAAGTGCTGATGGATCGCCTGAAAGCCTCGGACTGCGAATTCTGGACCTTCTTCTCCGAATCCGTGCTGGCCCGCGTACAACTGATCCTGCGTGTCGATCCGAAAAACCGTATCGACATCGACCCGCAGCAGCTGGAAAACGAAGTGATCCAGGCCTGCCGCAGCTGGCAGGACGACTATTCGGCCCTGACTGTCGAAACCTTCGGCGAAGCCCATGGCACCAACGTGCTGGCCGACTTCCCGAAAGGCTTCCCGGCCGGTTACCGCGAGCGTTTCGCTGCGCATTCGGCCGTGGTCGACATGCAGCACCTGCTGAACCTCAGCGAAAAAAATCCGCTGGTGATGAGCTTCTATCAGCCGCTGGGCCAGGTGTCCGGTCAGCGTGAGCTGCATTGCAAGCTGTACCACGCCGATACCCCGCTGGCACTGTCCGACGTGCTGCCGATCCTGGAAAACCTCGGCCTGCGCGTACTGGGTGAATTCCCGTACCGCCTGCGTCACACCAATGGCCGCGAGTTCTGGATTCATGATTTCGCCTTCACCGCGGCTGAAGGCCTGGACCTGGACATCCAGCAACTCAACGACACCCTGCAGGACGCGTTCGTCCACATCGTGCGTGGCGATGCCGAGAACGATGCGTTCAACCGCCTGGTGCTGACCGCCGGCCTGCCATGGCGCGACGTGGCGTTGCTGCGTGCCTACGCTCGTTACCTGAAGCAGATCCGTCTGGGCTTCGACCTGGGTTACATCGCCAGCACCCTGAACAACCACACCGACATCGCTCGCGAGCTGACCCGGTTGTTCAAGACCCGTTTCTACCTGGCGCGCAAGTTGAGCGGCGATGACCTGGACGACAAGCAACAACGTCTGGAACACGCGATCCTGGCGGCACTGGACGACGTCCAGGTGTTGAACGAAGACCGCATCCTGCGTCGCTACCTTGACCTGATCAAGGCGACCCTGCGGACCAACTTCTACCAGACCGACGCCAACGGCCAGAACAAGTCGTACTTCAGCTTCAAGTTCAACCCGCACCTGATCCCTGAACTGCCCAAGCCAGTGCCGAAGTTTGAAATCTTCGTCTACTCGCCACGCGTCGAAGGCGTACACCTGCGCTTCGGCAACGTTGCCCGCGGCGGTCTGCGCTGGTCCGACCGGGAAGAAGACTTCCGGACCGAAGTCCTCGGCCTGGTAAAAGCCCAACAAGTGAAGAACTCGGTCATCGTGCCGGTGGGTGCGAAGGGCGGCTTCCTGCCGCGTCGCCTGCCACTGGGCGGCAGCCGTGACGAGATCGCCGCCGAAGGTATCGCGTGCTACCGCATCTTCATTTCCGGTCTGTTGGACATCACCGACAACCTCAAGGACGGCGCGCTGGTACCACCGGCCAACGTCGTGCGTCATGACGACGATGACCCGTACCTGGTGGTGGCGGCGGACAAGGGCACTGCAACCTTCTCCGACATCGCCAACGGCATCGCCATCGACTATGGCTTCTGGCTGGGCGATGCGTTCGCGTCCGGTGGTTCTGCCGGTTACGACCACAAGAAAATGGGCATCACCGCCAAGGGCGCGTGGGTTGGCGTTCAGCGTCACTTCCGCGAACGCGGCATCAATGTCCAGCAAGACAGCATCACCGTAGTGGGCGTCGGCGACATGGCCGGTGACGTGTTCGGTAACGGCTTGCTGATGTCCGACAAGCTGCAACTGGTCGCCGCGTTCAACCACCTGCACATCTTCATCGACCCGAACCCGAATCCGGCGACCAGCTTCGCCGAGCGTCAGCGTTTGTTCGACCTGCCGCGTTCGGCCTGGTCGGACTACGACACCAGCATCATGTCCGAAGGTGGCGGTATCTTCTCGCGCAGCGCGAAGAGCATCGCGATCTCCCCGCAAATGCAGGAACGCTTCGACATCAAGGCCGACAAGCTGACCCCGACCGAACTGTTGAACGCCTTGCTCAAGGCGCCGGTGGATCTGTTGTGGAACGGCGGTATCGGCACTTACGTCAAGGCCAGCAGCGAAAGCCACGCCGATGTCGGCGACAAGGCCAACGATGCACTGCGCGTGAACGGCAACGAACTGCGCTGCAAAGTCGTGGGCGAGGGCGGTAACCTTGGCATGACCCAACTGGGTCGTGTGGAATTCGGTCTCAATGGCGGCGGTTCCAACACCGACTTCATCGACAACGCCGGTGGCGTGGACTGCTCCGACCACGAAGTGAACATCAAGATCCTGCTGAACGAAGTGGTTCAGGCTGGCGACATGACCGACAAGCAACGTAACCAGTTGCTGGCGAGCATGACCGACGAAGTCGGTGGTCTGGTGCTGGGCAACAACTACAAGCAGACTCAGGCATTGTCCCTGGCAGCCCGTCGTGCCTTGCCGCGGATCGCCGAATACAAGCGTCTGATGAACGATCTGGAAGGTCGCGGCAAGCTGGATCGTGCAATCGAGTTCCTGCCGTCCGAAGAAGCCATCAACGAACGCATCGCCGAAGGCCATGGCCTGACCCGTGCCGAGTTGTCGGTGCTGATCTCCTACAGCAAGATCGACCTCAAGGAACAGCTGCTCAATTCGCTGGTCCCGGATGACGACTACCTGACCCGCGACATGGAAACCGCTTTCCCGCCGACCCTGGTGAGCAAGTTCTCCGAAGCCATGCGCCGTCACCGTCTGAAGCGCGAAATCGTCAGCACCCAGATCGCCAACGACCTGGTCAACCACATGGGTATCACCTTCGTTCAGCGACTCAAAGAGTCCACCGGCATGAGCCCGGCGAACGTGGCTGGCGCTTATGTGATCGTGCGCGACATTTTCCATCTCCCGCACTGGTTCCGTCAGATCGAAGCCCTGGATTATCAGGTTTCCGCTGATGTGCAACTGGAGCTGATGGACGAGCTGATGCGTCTGGGCCGTCGCGCCACGCGCTGGTTCCTGCGTGCCCGCCGCAACGAGCAGAACGCTGCCCGTGATGTGGCGCACTTCGGTCCGCATTTGAAGGAACTGGGGCTCAAGCTCGACGAGTTGCTCAGTGGCGAGATCCGCGAAACCTGGCAGACCCGTTACCAGGCTTACGTCGCAGCCGGTGTACCGGAGTTGCTGGCGCGCATGGTGGCTGGCACTTCGCACCTGTACACCCTGCTGCCGATCATCGAGGCTTCCGACGTGACCGGCCAGGACCCGGCCGAGGTGGCCAAGGCTTACTTCGCCGTGGGCAGTGCGCTGGACATCACCTGGTACATGCAACAGATCAGTGCTCTGCCGGTTGAAAACAACTGGCAGGCCCTGGCCCGTGAAGCGTTCCGTGATGATGTGGACTGGCAGCAACGCGCGATCACCATCTCGGTCCTGCAACAGGGCGACGGCACTCAGGACGTGGAAACACGCCTGTCGCTGTGGATGGCGCAGCACGACAGCATGATCGAACGCTGGCGTGCCATGCTGGTGGAAATCCGTGCCGCCAGCGGCACCGACTACGCCATGTACGCAGTGGCCAACCGTGAACTGCTGGACCTGGCGTTGAGCGGGCAAGCGGTAGTGCCTGCTGCTGTCGCGGTAGAACTGGAACCGGCTGCCTGATCAGGCGCTGAATGAAAAAGCCCCGCATTGAGAGATGCGGGGTTTTTTTTGTCCCAAGGTTTTGTGGTGTCAGGTCAGGCCTCATCGCCAGCAAGCCGGCTCCTACGGTGATGTGTTGTTGCAAAACATGTAGGAGCCGGCTTGCTGGCGATGAGGCCATTCGACTTAATACAATTTCATATTCGGAATGTTGTTTATCATCGACACATTACTTGTCGGGCTAGTCAATAAATTATTGAGCGACTGGTCAAACTTCTGCAATGCCCTTACTTGCACGTTTTGTTGTTCGTTAATGTCAGCAACAATCTCTTCGCTGCGTTTATAGTCGGCCCACACCGGGCTGAGCGCTCTGGCGTCATAGCCTTTCGCGGTGCCGATATAATTGAACTGGTTGTCATAGAAATCGGCACTGACTCTGGATTCGACGTCCGAACTGCGCGAGGTGATCAATTGGCTGCGGCTGTCGATGACGGCCACCACATCGGGTTTCGCAGCCTTGAGGCTTTGCATGTCCGGGTACACCGTGACCGAGCCAAACTGACGCTGTAACGAGGCTTTGACCCAATCCACGGCGAGGTCGGGCTTGGAGGTGGCGACGTAGGCATCGTGGATCTCCTGCACCAACAGGCTCTGGCCGAAACCGGTGCCGGCATTGGCCTGATAATCCTGCAGGTATTCACGGTTGGCCTGGGTGTTGCGGCTGTACACCACGCCCAGGGCAACATGGCTGCCGTTGGGGATGCGGGTTGCGTTGCTGCGGCCCACGGGTTGAGTGAAGATTGCGTCCAGCGAGGAAACCGCCGAGGGTGCGGTGGGAACCGAGCAGCCAGACAAAAGAGCAGTTGTAAGGGTTAACGTACTGACAAGTGCAAGTTTCATTGTGTTACTCCAGTGAAACAACATCAGTAAGGAAGTTGCAGTGTCCGGCATTGGCCGGCAGTTGTTCCAGACTAAACCGGGAAGCCCAGAAGGAAATAGCCAATATCCATGGTTATTGGCAGGCCGCTAGTATTGTTTGGTTTAAACACAGAAAGTTAATTGCTCGAGGAAATAAAAACGCCCGAATAGAATTTTTGGACGTTTTTATTTATGGCTATACGCTCAGCGATCAGTTTTTCAAGGGGACCAGCACTTCTTCATCCGGCGACAGCACCATGAACACCAGCAACTTTGCAGGCTCGGTAGCGCTGGCGTTTTTCGAGACCAGGTGCTCGGAGCCGGCCGCTTCGTACCAGTATTCGCCCGCCTTGTAGGTCACTGCTTTCTCGCCTTTGACCTGGGAAGTAATCGACCCGGAAAGGACATAGGCCATGGCCGTACCGTCGTGCCTGTGGGCGATGGACGATTGGCCGGGCTTGTAATCGACTTCGATCATCAATGCTTTTTTGCCCGGTACGTTTTTCAGCATCTGGTCTTGCAGCACCGTGACCTTTTCCGAAGGGTCATGGGCAAAGGCTGAGGCGGAAAAGGCCAGGGCCAGGGCAGCAAGAGGAGTGGCACACAAGCGCAAAACATTCATGTTCATGACCTTCTAAGAGTGGTTGTCGGGATCACAATAAGCTGCGCATCCGGACTGGAAAACAGCCAATTTTCCGGAAGGTCAGGGGACCAATCCTGAGCGTTGAAAGCAAAAAAAACCGCAGCCTGCGCCAGCTCCTACCCTGTAGGATCTGCCGCAGGCTGCGATTTTTCGATCTGGCTTTTAGCGAATCGGAAAGCTGTTGAAGTCGACGGCATTGGCCAGTTGGCAGTCGATCAGGTCGATGAAACCCTGCACCTGAGGGCTGTTGAAGTGCGACTGCATGGCCGCTTCCGATTGCCAATGGGCGCTGACGGTCCAGCGGTTACTGTCCTCAGGGCAGCGGTCGACCATGTAGGAGTCACAGCCCGGTAGTTCGCGCAGGGTGTCGACAATCTTTTGCAGTTGCTTACCCAGTTCTTCCGAGCGGCCGGCGACGGCCTGCACCTTAACGGTATTGATCACTTTGTAGGACATTGGCTCAGACTCCTGAATCAGGCCGGACGAATCCTGCTCATTGAGGGATAACGCCTATGCAGGATAGGCCTGCCCCCCTGGACAACCAATAGCCAATCGCCGGATAAAGCCGCAGACCAATCCGTCAGGCGACTTGCTGCAAAATGTCCCGCAGCCGGTCCAGAGCGGGGTCGATGTCCAGGGTTTCGATGGCGCCAAAGCCCATGAGCAAGCCGGCCCGTGGCGCTTGCTGGTGGAAAAAGCCTTCGATGGAGTAAAGCCCCACTTCCACTTTTTTCGCCAGTTCGATGACCAGGGGAATATCAATCGGCACTTTGCACATGACCGCCATGTGAAAACCTGCCGTGCTCGGGATCGCTTCGAGCCAGGGCGACAGGTCACCGGCCATGCGCGCCAGTATGCGGTCGCGCCGACCGGCATAAATCGTATGGCAGCGGCGGATGTGCTTGAGCAGGCAGCCCTCAGCAATGAATTTGGCCAGCGCCCATTGGGGCAGGGTGGAGGTGTGCAGGTCGGTCAGTTGTTTGGCGCGAACCACCGCCTCGTGGATCGCCGGCGGCAAAATCGCATACCCCAGGCGCAGCTCTGGCAACAGGGTTTTCGAGAACGTCCCGACGTAGGCAACGATCCCGCGCTCATCCATGCTTTGCAGCGAGTCCGTAGGGCGGCCTTCGTAGCGGAATTCGCTGTCGTAGTCGTCTTCAATGATAATCGCCCCCAGTTCATGGGCCTTGGCCAGCAGGGCGACCCGACGCGCCTGGCTCATGGGCATGCCCAGCGGAAACTGATGTGACGGGGTGACGTAAATCAACCGCGTGCCGAGGGGGATCTTGTCCACCTGAATGCCTTCGGCATCCACGGGTACGCCTACCACTGTCGCGCCGTGGGTGCCGAACAGCAGGCGCGCGGGCGGATAGCCGGGGTCTTCCATGGCCACGATACTGCCGGGGCGGGTCAGCACCCGGGCAATCAGGTCCAGCGCCTGCTGAGCGCCATTGCACACCACCACGTCTTCGTCCTGACAATTGACCCCACGGGAGAACGCGATGTGTCGGGCGATGGCATTGCGCAGCGCCGGCAAGCCTTCGGGCAGGCTGTAGAAACCCTTGGACGCGGCAATCTGGCGCAAGGCGTGAGCGGTGCAGCGTCGCCAGTCATCCTGCGGAAACTGGCCCTTGCTGGTGGCGCCACCAATGAAGTCATAACGCAACGAACCTTCCAGCGTCGGATGGCGCAGAAACACCGGCAAGTTGCGCCAGGACTCGATCACCTCAAAGCCTGCCAATTCCGTATGGCTTTGCTTGCGCTCGATCTTGGAGGCCCGCGCATTGACGTAGGTACCTTTACCGATCACGCCAGTGAGGAAGTTTTCGTAGGTCAGTTGTGCGTAGGTATCGGAAATGGTCTTGCGTGAAATGCCCAGTTGCTCGGCCAGCAAGCGGCTGGGCGGAAGCTGTGTGCCCGCTGCCAGGCGGCCCGATTCGATGGCGCTGCGCAGTTGGTTGTACAGCTGGCCCGCCAGGTCCTTGCGGCCATTGATGACAACATGAAGTTCCATACCGGCGAGGCTCCGGAGCAGTTGAGGCGCGTGTGCGTGGCGCCAGATTACCCTCATCGGGTGCGGGTGCAGTAGTTGCGTGCTGGAAAAACCGTTAATTGGTCTGGCATCCAGTGGTCCACGGAATTTCCGCAGAATTGGACCTGTAACGCGCACGCAGCAGCGACTACCTTGAAAGGAACATCTCCGCTGCACGAGGCCCGCCATGACCCCCCGCCTGGATTACTACAGTGCTTCACCCAAAGCGATGAAGGCGATGATCGCCATGGAGGCCCTGACCAGCAGCCTTAGCATCGAAGCGCCGTTGCTGCACCTGATCAAGATTCGCGCCTCGCAACTCAATGGCTGCGCGTTCTGCACCGACATGCATTCGGTGGACGCCCGGCGCCTGGGCGAAACCGACAGGCGCTTGTATTCAATCGTGGTCTGGCGCGACAGCAACTTCTTCAACCCGCGCGAGCGCGCAGCCCTGGCCTGGACCGAGGCGGTGACGCTGCTTTCGCAAAATCATGTGCCCGATGACGTCTATGAACAGGCACGGACGCAGTTCAGTGAGGGTGAACTGGTCGACCTGACCATTGCAGTCACCACCATCAACAGCTGGAATCGACTGGCGGTGAGTTTTCGCCAAAGCCCTAATGCTTGATTGCCTGCACCGTTCGCGCTTTTAGTCGTACATCGGCAACGCGCATCTGCCATGCTCAATGTCCGCAGCACCGCTTCAATCAAAGGAACAATGCAATGGACGACGTACAGCAACTGGGCGAGATGCTTCGTCACTACGCAGAAAGCGAAGCGCACAAGAAGCAGTTGTTCGAAGCGCAATCGGCCGAGTGGGCCAAGCGCATTGGTGAACTGTTCGATCAGATCCAGCAGTGGCTCGAGCCGGTGCAGGCACCACATCTGTTGGAGGTCAGCCGCGCAGCGTATGTCGCGTCAGGGCCGAGCGTTGCGCTCGAGACTTCGACGTTCAAGACGCAAAAGCTGAGCATCCTGATTGCCGGTAGGCCGGTGGAGTTTGTGCCGGAGGTGATGGGCGCTGGCGGGCAGATTTCGGTGGCGGTGCTGGGCTTTACTGCTGCGCGTGTCGGCAGTGTGTCGCTGGTGTGCCTGCCGCCGGCTTCGAACTGGCAGTGGCGCAAGACCAATGGCTTGAAAGACCCGGACACTTTTGCATTTGATGCGAACTTCCTGGCGCAGCAGTTGCAGAGCCTGATTCCCCGCGATCGCGGCTGAAGCAAGTCTCCCCTGTAGGAGTGAGCCCTGCTCGCGATGCACGCAAGGACGCCGCGGGGGTGTCAGGCTGCCAGCGTTATCGTTGACGTCCATCGCGAGCAGGGCTCACTCCTACAGGGATCTTCAGCGACCAGCGATCACTTCAACGCCGGGTCGCCCATGTTCATTTTCTTCCAGCCTTGCAGCAGCACTTGGGCCTTGGGCTCCTGGCCGTTATTCAGGTAGTACTGAATCAGCGCCAACCGAGCGTTGCGGTTGGCGGGCTGCACTTTCAACAGCCTTTCCAGTTCCTCGCAGGCTTGATCAATCTTGCCGCTGTCGTGAAGCGCCACGGCCAGCACGTAACCGTACTGGGCACTTTGTGGTTCCAATTGCGCGGCTTTGCGCAGGAACGGCATGGCCTGTTCGGTTTTGCGCGCACGCACCAGCGACAGGCCCTGAGTGTGCTGCAAAAGGGCGGCATTCGGGTGGTCTTTCAGGCTTTGCGCCAGGAGTGCCTGAGCTTCCTGACCACGGCCATTGGCCTCCAGCCATTGCACCAGCGTCACCAGCGCCGGGTAGAAGTCCGGATCGCGCTTGAGCGCAGTACGCAGCAGCCCTTCGACTTCGCCGCCGCGGCCATCGGCCTGGTACAGCATGGCCAGATTGAGGTTGGCTTCGGCACGTTCGGCAAGGCTCTTTTGCACTGCTTCGTACTCGCCAATGGCAGTGTTCCAGCTGTCCTGATCCGTGCCCATACCGCTGCGCGCCACGCTTAACAAGTCGCGGGCGGCGGCAATGCGCACGGCTTTGACAGGGTCGCTGAGCAACGGCGTCAACAGTGGGGCTCGCTCCGGTGGTGGCAGGAAGGCACTGATCGCACGGATGGCACTTTCGCGCACTTGCGGCGCCGGATTGGCCAAGTCCTTGGTGGCCAGTTTCAGTGCCTGTTCGCTCGGGTACAGAGGCAATTCGCCCAGTAGCGTCGCTCGTTGAATCGCCGGCAGGTTGTTGCGTTGCAGCTGCTCGTACAGCGCTTGCGCTGCACCTGGCTGGCCATTGCGGATCAGCCACAGGCTTTCGTCGTAACGCGGGGCCTGCGGCGCACTGGCGTTGGCGGTGTTCCAGAGCTTGAACTGCTCGGTGACCTTGTCACCGGCCTTGCCCTGATGACAGGTCAGGCAGGCGTCCGGGGTGCCGAGTTTTTTCGCTCGCTCCGGGTTGGGAATGCTGAAGCTGTGGTCATGCCGGAAATCGTTGCCCATGTAGAACTTGCCGGGCATATGACAATCGATGCACTGCGAACCCGGCTGGCCCATGGTGTGGCGAGTGTGTTCGATGGAATCGTAGTTTTTCGCTTGCAGGCCTTTGCCGTCGACACCTTCCACCGGAGTCTTGCCGGCGGTGTTGTGGCATTGCAGGCAGACACCGTTGCCCGGCGCCTTGAGTTCGCTGCTGTGCGGGTTGTGGCAGTTGCTGCAGCGCACGCCTTTGTCGAACATTTTGCTTTGGGCGAAAGAGCCGTGCTCGAACACTTCGTCCTTGATCTTGCCGTCCAGGGCGTACAGCTCGCGGGTCAGGGGGCTTGGCAGGTAATCATCCATCAGTCGGTTACCGGCGCTGAAACCATCACCCAGCGGCGCACGACGGGAGTGGCAACGAGCGCAGGTTTCGATTTCAACGGTGGCGTCCTTGTCCTTGAGGTCGACGGCAAACCCGGCATGAATCAGGTCGGTTTTCTTTGCTGTCCATTCCAGATGATTGGATGCTGGACCGTGGCAGGCCTGACAGCCGACGCCGAGGCTGTTCCACTGGCTGTCGAAGGTGTTTTTTGCCGTATCAAAGTTACGTTTATAACCGGTGGTGTGGCACTCGACGCACATGAAATTGGCGTTCTGGCTCGGTTTGCTCCAGTGCAACGGGTCCTTGAAAGTCACGCCCTGGCCCGGATAGAGATGAAACCAGCGCTGTTTCTCGGTATCCCAGGCGATGCCGAGCGCTTGCAAGCGACCGTCTCCGACCTCGATCAGGTATTGCTGCAATGGCGCTATGCCAAAGGTGTAGGCGACTTTGAAGTCTGCGTTCTTGCCGTCGATTCCAGGCGTATTGACCCAGAACCCATCGTCCTTGCGCGAGAAACGGGTGGTTTCGTTTTCTGCCTTGAACGTGACGTTGTTGAAGTCACCGAGCAGGGTATCGGCGTTGGCCGGTTGCATCGCCAATTGGTGATGGGAGCCTTGCCAATCCTTGACCTGGGCACTGTGGCAGCCTTGGCATTGCTGTTCGTCGACCATTGTTGCCGGCGCCGTGGCCAGCGGTTTTGGCTGCGGTTTGGCAGGTTGCACGGCGGGCGTGCTGACGGGCGCATAGGTCGTCGGCGCGGGGTTGCTGGCAAACAGGAACCAGCCGATAGCTGCGACCGCCAGGAGCAGGATGCCGATGGTGACGGGGAACAGATAACGATGAATCAGCGTGGGCCGTGAATCAGGACCAGGGTTTACTGCTTTGTTTTTATGTTTCGGCATTGCGACTTCCGTGGTCCAGGTGCGTTTGCCGTCAGGCGTGCGTTCATGCTGGGTGCAGCTTTGCCGTAAGGCCGGCGTGTGTCAAATGATGGTTGTGGTGAATCGGATCGCCCCATCGCTGGCAAGCCAGCTCCCACAGGATTTGCATCGGTCACAACATTCCGGCACGACACAACACCTGTAGGTGCTGGCTTGTCGGGTCGCCGCATCGCAGCGATAGCGATCTCTCATTCCCCGACAAACCACCGGTAATACGGATTGCCGCCATCGCCACGCATGACTTCGCGGATATCCCGGCTCCAGGCATCGCGATCGCCCTCATAGGCATGCAGGCTGGCCCGGTAGAACTGCATCAGGCGTTGTTGATGAGTGTTCATCCGCTCGGTAAACCCTTGGTCGGCATTCAACAACGGTGGCGCAGTGTGCAGGTCCAGCAGCGTCGGCAACACACGGGTGATTTCCTTGGCCCGTACCCACGGCGCGTATTCGATTCGTGGTTGATCGTCGGTCACCGGTGGCGCATTCGCGGCGAATCGCTCAAGCCCGGCGCGATCTGTGACCCAGGTGGCCAGCAGCGCGGCCGCCGAGCCGATGCCCACGTCCTGCAAGGTGCTCCGCACGCTGTCCTGTTGGAAGCGTTGGTTGATCTTCGTCGCGTCCAGTTCCATCGGTTCCATGGAACCTACCAGCAGCATTTCATGAAACTCACTGGTCCACAGGCTGGCGTAGGGGTAAACGTCGAGGAAGCTGCGTACCAGCGAGCGCGAATCGTCGATGTTTTGGGTCGGCAATGGCAGCCATTGTGCGACCAGGCCTTGTTTGTTCAACCGACTGGCAGCCAGTTGGTAGAAGTCGCGGGAGTACAGATTTACCACGCCGGCCGCGGAGGGCGGGGGCGGCTCGAGGGTAATGAGGTCATAGCGTTGCGGGTTGCGCAGCAGTTCCTGGCGACCGTCGCGCAGCCGGACATCGACGGCGGGATTGGCTGCCGCGTTGAAGTTGCCCTTGAACAACGGTGCCGCCTTGACCACCGCGGGCAGCAACTCGGCGACCACCCGATGCTCAAGACCCGGGTACTGCGTCAACGCGCCCGCGGTAATGCCAGTGCCGAAGCCGATCACCAGGGCCGAGCGGGGTTCACCGTTGTGGATGAGCAACGGCAGCAGCGCCTGAATCCGCATGTAACGCAGGGAGGGCATGGCGTCGCCGGTATTGGATACGCCCTGGATATACAAACGCTCGAAGGTCCTTTGTCCCTTGCCTTGGGTGACCACGGCAACGGTGCCGCCGCGGCCTTCCTCGTAGTACGCCAGCGTGCCGTTACGCGCGCCGGGAAGCAGGCTGGCCAGTTTGTCTATCGGTGTCAGCAGTGCCAGAGCCAGCGAAATCAGACCGACAGCAATCACCCCCTGACGCCGACCTTTCTTCACGCCGTGACCCTTGCGCACCGCAAAGTAGCCAATCGCGGCAGCGATAATCGCCAGCAACCCAAGGGTTCGCACCAGGCCCAGCAGCGGGATCAGCACGAAACCGCAGAGCATGACGCCGACGATCCCGCCCAGGGTATTGAACGCCACCACTTCACCGACGTTGCGCCCCACGTGATCGTGTCCGACGCTCAAACGCAGCGCCACGGGAAACGCCGCGCCGAGCAGTACGGTCGGCACGAACACGATGCACACGGCCGCCACTGCGAAGCGTGCGCTCATGCCCAGCAGTTCGCTGGCTCCCAACGACAGCACCCAGGCTTCGACCACGCTTTGGGCGAGTACCAGCCAGCGCCCGAGCAAGGCAATTTCCAGTAGCGCGATCAGCCCGGCCCCGGCGATCAGCAGACCAAACACGCCCCAGGGATCGCGCAGGCGATCAACCCGACGGGAGAGCAGGGCGCTACCCAAAAACAAACCGGTGAGGTAGGTCGCCAACACCACGGCGAAGGCGTAGGTGCGCGTACTCATGAATTGCACGATGGATTGCGACCAGACCACTTCATAACCGAGGGCCACGCCACCGGCGATTGAATAGAGCCACAAAGCGAGGCGATCCGGCGCTGTTTTAGTGTGGTGTGTGACGGCCGTTTCCACGGACTGCGAACAATGGCGCTGGAACCACAAGGCACCCGCAGCGGCCAGCAGATTCAGCATCGCAGCGGCCAGGGCGCTGCCGCGTACACCGAGGGTGGCAATCAACACGAAAGCGGCGAGCAGGGTGCCCGCGATGGCGCCCGCGGTGTTTGCCGCATACAGGTGCCCGCCAGACTTGCCCAGGTGCTGCGGATCGGTTGCCAGGGAACGCACCAACACCGGCAACGTGCCGCCCATCAGCAACGCCGGAATACCCACCAGTGCAAACGGCAACACCCAGGCCAGCAGACCGACATGCTGCTCCAGCCAGGCAAACGGACTGGCCGCCAGACTCATGGCGAACGTAGCGCCAACGCCCAGTACGGCAACCAGCACTTCCAGCCCTGCATACAGCAGAACCGGTTGTCGCAGGCGATCCGCCCAACGACCGAACAGCAAGCCACCCAACGCCAACCCGGCAAAGAATGCACTGATCCCGGCAGTAATGGCATACACCTCGACGCCCACCACCAGTGACAGTTGTTTGATCCATAGCACCTGATACACCAGCGCTGCGGCGCCGGAAACGAACAGCAACAGGGCAGGGATCAACAGTGCCGGAGAGGCGACTTGCGGGGCAGGCATGGCCGACGACTTGCTGGCGACACGTGAGGACATTGCGGATTGCCTTGTACAAAATTCGAATTGAACCAAAACCTGTGGGAGGCTGGCTTTGATCGTTCCCACGCTCTGCGTGGGAATGCCTCAATGGACGCTCCGCGTCCACTTCGGCAGGGGACGCGGAGCGTCCCTGGTTGCATTCCCACGCAAAGCGTGGGAACGATCGCCGCTCGCCGATAAAGGCGAGCGGCGCGACAGCGGTCTTACTGTGCAGCTTTTGCTTTTTCAGCGATCTTGGCATCTACCGCAGCACGGATCTGGTCAATGCTGAAGCTTGCCGGTTTCTGGCTGGGTGGATACTCGACGAATGTTTCGAGGAACGCGGCCGACTTGCCTACGGCAATTGCAGTCAGATAAACGTTCTTTGTGGTCCAGTCGTAGTATTGATCGGAAACCACGTCGGCCCTTTCAAACGGGTCCATACGCAGGTTGAAGATTTTTGGCACGCGCAGACAAACGAAGGGCTCGCTCCAGACTTTAAAACCACCCGGTGCGCGCTGCTCGCAAAATACCGCCTTCCAGTTATCGAAGCGCATCGACACCAGCATTCCGTCGTCGTTGAAATAGTAGAACTCCTTGCGCTCGCCTTTGGGCTGTTGGCCGGTCAGGTAAGGCAACTGGTTATAGCCATCCAGGTGCACTTTGAAGTTCGCGGCGCCCGAAGTGGGTGCCCAACCTTTGAGCAACTTGTTCTTCACGTCCGTTTCACCGGCTGCCGCGAGCAGCGTCGGGAACCAGTCCATGCCCGAGAACATCTCGTTGGACACTTCACCCGGCTTGATCTTGCCCGGCCAGCGAATCATCGCCGGCACACGGTAAGCGCCTTCCCAGTTGGAGTTCTTCTCGTTGCGGAACGGCGTGGTTGCCGCGTCCGGCCAGGAGAACTGGTTCGGACCGTTGTCGGTGGTGTAGACGACGATGGTGTTGTCGGTGATTTTCAGGTCGTCGAGGGTTTTCAGCAGTTTGCCGACGTCACCGTCATGCTCGAGCATGCCGTCGGCATATTCGTTGCCGGGCATGCCGCTCTGACCCTTCATCGACTCGCGCACATGGGTGAACAGGTGCATGCGCGTGGTGTTCATCCAGACGAAGAACGGCTTGTCGGCCTTGGCCTGTTTCTCGATGAACGCCTGTGCTGCGGCGGTGGTCTCGTCGTCGATGGTTTCCATACGCTTGGCGGTAAGGGCACCGGTGTCTTCGATCTTGCCATCGGCAAAACTGTGGATTACGCCGCGCGGGGCGTTGGCTTTGACGAACGCGGCATCGTCTTTGGGCCAGTACGGACGCTCGGGTTCCTCTTCGGCGTTGAGGTGGTACAGGTTGCCGAAGAACTCGTCGAAACCGTGGTTGGTCGGCAAGTATTCGTCTTTGTCGCCCAAGTGGTTCTTGCCGAACTGACCGGTGGCGTAGCCCTGGGACTTCAGCGCCTGGGCGATGGTGATATCGCGTTTTTGCAGGCCTACGGGGGCGCCCGGGATGCCAACTTTCGACAGACCGGTACGCAAGGGAGTCTGCCCGGTAATGAACGACGAGCGCCCAGCAGTGCAGCTGTTCTCCGCGTAATAGTCGGTGAACATCATGCCTTCCTTGGCGATGCGATCAATGTTCGGAGTCTTGTACCCGACCACGCCCATGGAATAGGCACTGATATTGGTCTGGCCGATGTCGTCGCCGAAAATCACGAGAATATTGGGTTTATCGGCGGCCACGGCGGTTGCCGAGATCGCCATTACCGATGTCGCCACCAGGGCGAGTTTCGGTAACCAGTTGCGTATGCGAGTCATCTGACTAGCTCCTTTCACTTACGTCGCTCGGTGCGACAAACGTTTATTGCGGCCCTGCGTTACGCTTTTTTTACTGCACTTGCCCGGTAGTGGTGGTATCGAACGGATAGATACGACGCCATTCGGCTGCCATGTCGACGACGGTCCAGCCACGTTTGTTTGCTTCGTCCAGTGCCTTGTCCAGACGACCGATCTGCGACTGGCGGTCGTAAGCCCATTCGCGTTTGGCGTCGGTGTGGTGCACCAGCCCCATGAATCGTTTGCCCGGCCCGGCCGCCGTCCACTGCAGCATCTGCAAGTCACCGTCGGAGTTGCCGAAGGCGAGAATCGGTCGTCGGCCGATCACCGCGTCGATGCTCACCGGTTTGCCCGGGCCGTCATCGTTGTGCGCCAGTTTCGGCGTGCGCAGGATCGACGCCTTGCCATCCTTGTACTCAAACGTGGTGACAAAAGTGGTGCCGATGACTTGCTCGGGTGGAATGCCATAGACCTTTTCGGCGAACGCACGCATGAACGCGGTGTCGCCGCCGGAGACGATGTATGTTTTGAAATTCTGGCTGCGCAGGTAGTCGAGCATTTCCAGCATTGGCTGGAAGATCATTTCTGTGTACGGCTTGCCGGTTTTCGGATGGCGGGCCTGGGTCAGCCAGGTTTTGGCGTAATCGTCGAAGGCCTCGGTGGTCATGCCGGTGTGGGTGGCGCCGAAGATCTTCATCATGCCTTCCAGGCCGGTGGCGGCCAGGGCCTTGTGATCGTTTTCCAGCACGGCCTGGAACGGCTGGGTGGTTTTCCATTCCGGGTGCTGCGCCGCCGTGCGCTTGACCTCTTCGAGGGCGAACAGCAATTCGAAGTACATCGGTTGCTCGCTCCACAGCGTGCCGTCGTTATCGAACACTGCGATGCGGTCCTCGGGTTTGACGAAGTCCTTGCTGCCCTGATCGGTGACGGCCTGGACGAATTCGATGATGTTCTTTTTCGATGGGCCGTCGTTCCATGACGCCAGCGGCTCGGCGGCCTGTACCAGCAACGGCAGGCTCAAGGCCAGCGCCAGCAGGAACTTGAGCCCTTGAATTTGGCGCAACGAACTCGGACTAGTCATGGGAAATCCTTCTCGAGAACGGGGTTGAGTGGTCGCAATGCAGTAGCGACTGATTCTTTGTTGTGTTCGGCCTGACTATGCAGCGTAGTCAAGGATTTCTTCAGTTGGAGCACTGCCTGATCTTTGGTCGGTTCTCGGCCGTAGCAGGCCCGCAGAAACGCTTGCAGGCGCGGGCCGAGGCCAGTGAGCTTCAAGCCCTTGCGGCTGCGGCGCGTCCACAGGTACAGCGCGCTCAGTTGCGGCGGCTTGCCATCAAGTTGCGCCGGTATTTGTTCCCAGGCGTAATCGGCAGAGGCCAGCCAGGCCTTGTGCCGAGCCTGACGTCGAGCCTTCCAGCCGAGGTACGCGCGCCAGGCGTAGGGACGGGCAAACCAGCCCAGCACAAGCAACCCCGACAGCAGCGCGAGCAGGCCGAAGGCAAAACCCGAAAGGTGAAGGCGATGGCCCTGACCGAGTGTTTTCAAGTCTTCAGTGATCGCGAAAACCGGTTTGTAGGCACTGTTGGCGGCGGCATCGAAACTGATCGCCGGCACTTGCGCAGTGCGGATCTGACGAGTGCTGGCGTCCCACCATTTCACCGCGATGGGCGGGAGACTGTAATGGCCTTCGACGTCGATCCGGTAGGTCACGGTATCGATGCGCTGCCCGCCGTTGAAGTGGCCACGGCCATCATCCAGATTGCTGACCTGTGGCGATTTCGCGTAACGACTCAGGCCTCGAAGATCGCCCAGTGACGGCGTTGGCAATGACATGCCCAGCGCGCCATCCGCTTGTAGCGTCAGTTCTCGGGTGATGCTGTCGCCGACTTTCAGTGGGGCGGTCGAATTCACGACCTTTTGCGTGAAGCGCAAGCCTTGCGCCACCAGCACCGGCTCGCCGACGTCAAACCCTGGTGGTGGTGTCGCCGTGAAATGCAGGGGCAAGCTGCGGGCGCTCAACTCGGTACTGGCCTGACCGGGAGTGGCGCGTACGGTCAGTGCTGGAATATCGAAACTCTGTGCTGCGTTCGGGGTGATCAGGTAGCTGTAGCGCAAGCCGCTGAAGGATTGGCCATCAAGGGTCTGATTGATGTGTTCGGCATGGCCGTCAGGCGGCAGCACCAGTGCGCCGGGCAGCTTCAGGTCGGGCAGGGTGGGCGCACGGGTGAACCAGGTATCGGTCAGGACATCGAGTTGCAGTTCGATCAGGCTGCCGACCATCGCCGGTTCATTGGGTTGCAGGCTGGCCTGGACCCGCAGTTCGGGTTCGGCGGCGAGGGCGTTGAGGCTGATTAACAGGGTGCCGAATAAGGTGGTGATTGCTCTGGCGCTATCGCTGGCAAGCCAGCTCCCACAGGGTTTTGTGTGGTTTTGGAATCTAATGAACGACGCAAAACCTGTGGGGGCTGTGGTGCGACGATTCGACTTGCCAGCGATGGAGGTGACTCGGTTTTTCAGGAAGGTCATGGTTTGACCCCCGCCTGATCCTGCAAACTGAACTTCTGTTTGAGGAATTTCGCCGGCGATGTCGTCAGGTTCTGCAACCATTGTTCATCCGAAGCCGCCTGTTCGGTTTGCACCGGTTTTTCCTGACCCTTGCCCGGCGCCTTGTCCATTTTGATTTCGTCGGGTTTGACCTCGGGGGCATTTTTCTGCGCGTCTTCGGTGTCTTTCTGCAAGGCGATCGCCAAGGCCAGGTTGGCCGTTGCCTCAGGAAACTGCGGTTGCAACTTCAACGCCAGGGTGTAGGCCGCGATGGCCTCGTCGAACTTGAAGCGCCGCACGTAAATGTTGCCCAGATAGAAATAGGCTTGTGGCGTTTGCAGGCGCGCGAAACTGACCAGTGCCAGGTCGAAATCAGCAGCGTTATAGGCGGCGATGCCTTTCCAGTAAGGGTCGACGAAATGCGCTGCCGCCTGGGGGAAATGCCCATGCTCGAAGGCCCAGCGGCCTTGCTGGTCCGGGGTGAAGAACGCATCGGTCAGCGGGTTGGCCTGTGCCGGGGTTGGTTGCAAGCCGACGCCGATGGCCAGTAAAAGACCGGCGACCCAATTCACGCTCCAACCCTTGCGCACGCTGAAAAAACCGATCAGCAGCAGTGGCCAGCACAACCAGTACCCGGCGTCTTTCCAATGCAACTCACGCTGTTCATCGCTCGCAGTCTGGAAATGTTGTTGGGCATGCAGGTCGACCCAATCCAGATCGTCGTTGTTGAGCGTCAGGCTGCCCAGCGGCGCATCCACCGCAGAGGCCAACTGCTTGAGCGCTGCCTGATCGAAACGGCCGAGTTGCGGGCGACCATTGCTGTCGGTGCGCGGTTGGCCACTGCCATCGCGGATGATGCCGCCATCCTCGTTGCCGACGGCGAGGACCAGTACCTGCAGAGCTCCGCCATCGAGTTTCTTGTTCAGGTCATCGAGCGTCGATGTGTCTGCGCCGTCGGTGATCAGCAGCAACGTGCCGGGGGTTTTTTCAGCAGCCAGCAGACGTTTGGCCTGGTCGATCACGGCGCCGACGTCCTTTCCGGGTTTGCTGATCAGGTCGGTGCTCAGTGCTTGAATGAACGTGTCGAGCAGGGCCGGGTCGTCGGTGGCCGGCAACACCAGATGGGCGCTGCCGGCGTAGGCGATCAGCGCATTGCGCGCGCCGGCCCGACGCTGGATCAGGTCATGCAGCTTGTGTTTGGCCGCTTCCAGGCGTGTCGGTTGCACATCATTGGCGTCCATCGAGGGCGACAGGTCAACGGCGATGATCAGCGGTGCACGGTTTTCCAGGAAATCCGGGCGATCCTGCTCCCAGGTCGGCCCCGCAGCGGCAACCGCGCCGAGCATCAGCATTGCGCTGACCAGGTGCACCGGGCGCAGCCATTGCTGGTCTTGCGGGGTGATCAACAAGTGCGGCAACAAGTGCTCGGCAATGTTGCTGCGCAAACGCCGCTGCATGTCACGGCTGCGGCGCCACAGCCATGGCAATAATGCCGCGAACGGCAGCAGCAACAGCCAAAGCGGGCGCAGGAAGTGCAAGTCGCCGAGGTTGATCTCCATCTCAAACCTCCTGCCGCTGACGCACAATAAACAAACGTGGACGCAGCATGGCGAACAGGTGATAGAGCGCGAGTACCGCGATGGCCATCCCGAGCGGCCACCAGAACAGATCGCGTTTGGGTTGGTGGCTGAAGGTTTGCACTTGATGAGGGGTGAGTTGATCGAGGGTGCTGTAGACCTGATCCAGTGCATCGCGATCTTCGGCACGGAAGAACTTGCCACCGGTGGCTGTGGCAATCTGCTGCAAGCCCTGCAAATTGACCTTGGCTTCGCCCTCGGCGCCCGGGTCGCCGATGCCGATGGTGTGGATCACTACGCCTTTGGCGGCAGCCATTTGTGCTGCGTGATCCGGCGTGATGGCGCTGCTGGTGTCGTTGCCGTCTGTGAGCAGAATGACGACTTTTTCCTGTTCATGGGCCTGGTCCAGCAGCTTCAGGCTCAGGCCAATGGCGTCCCCGATCGCGGTGTTGGGCCCGGCCATGCCGATGCCGGTATCGTCCAGCAACAGCGACAGGCTGGCATGATCGAGGGTCAGTGGCGCCTGCGGGTAAGCGCCGCTGCCAAACACGATCAGGCCCAGGCGATCCTCTTTGCGTTTGTCGATAAAACCATGCACCACGTCCTTGACCGCTGCCAGGCGATTGATCTTCTGGCCGTTGGCATCCGTGAAATCGGTGGTTTCCATGGACTGGGAAATGTCGATGGCGAGCATCAGGTCGCGCACCGGTTGCTGGCGCTCGATAGGTTTTTCCACGTACACCGGGCGGGCGGCCGCCAGCAGCAACAGCGCCCACACCAGCAGATTGAGCAGCAACTGCCAGTGGTTGGTGCGAGTTCCGGCCTGGCTTGGCGCCTGGCCAACCGCACGGCTCATGGCGCCGAAAAACGGCACCCGGACCGCGCTGCGAGCTTCGCGATAATCAGGCAGGTAGCGATAACCGAGCCACGGCAAGGGCAGCAGCAATAACAGCCACGGGTATTCAAACTGCCACATGATGCCGCTCCACCCAGAGTTTGCAGGTGTCGAACAACTGCTGGCGTTGTTCGGGGGGCAGGGCGCGCAACAGCGCATCCGGTGCATAGGCAAGCAGGGCCAGTTGCTGACTGAAATCGGCGGGGAGTGGCTCTTTACTGTGCCGTTGCAAAAAAGCCTGCCAATCCTCTTTTCCAAGCGCAGCAGGCCCCTGTAGGAGCATGGCTTGCCCGCGATGAACGATAACGCGATCGGTCTTGGCGTCCGAGGTGCCTGATTCGCGGGCAAGCCTCGCTCCTACGGGGTTTGTGCGGGGCATTGAGATGGCCACGCGCTTGAGCAGTTCTGGAAGCTCGCGCAACGCGTTCAGGTCATTGCTGCGTTTTTGTAACTGTGCCAGCCGCACCAGGGCTTCACGCCGATAGCGGTCACGCCGCCATTGCCGATATCGGCGGGCGGTCAGTAATGAAATCGCAACAACCAATACTGCCAAAAGCATCCACCAACCCCAGGTTTGCGGCGCATAACTGATCGGTGCCGGCAAGGCGATTTCCTTGAGCTGCTCGATGCCCGGAATATTCGGGTTCATCGCCGCGTCCCCGACTGCTTGCCCAACTCGGCGCGCAATTGTTCGTGAGCTTCAACGGCGGTGCTGAACATCATCAGTGGCACCTGGCTGCGCCGCAGCAGCGTGGCCACATCTTTGAGCCGGCCGCTGAGAAAGTCGCCCAATGGCTGGTGCACCTGACGGCGTTCCACCGCCAGTTCAACCTGGAGCTGGCCTTGGGTGATCAGCAGTCGGCCATTTTTCGGCAGATTCAAGGCCAAGGGATCGTAGACCTGCATGGCGATCACATCGTTGTGCGCCGCGAGCTGCCGCATCAACTGCAAGGTTCGTTCGCCGGCACCGGCAAAGTCACTGACGATGCAGATCAGGTGATCGTGACCGGCCACGGCCAGGCACTGTTGCAAGACCTTGTCGAGCTGGTCTTGACCTTCAGCGTCCGGGTTGGCGGCATTCAACGCCTGATTCTGTTCGGCGATGCGGCTGCACAACGCTTCGATGCGTTTGCGGCTACGCAGCGGCGCGATGCTGTCGATGCGCCGGTCGTTGAACACCAGCCCGCCGACCCGGTCGCCGGCGTTGAACACCATCCACGCCGCCAGCGCGCCCAGCTCGGCGGCGACCGCGGATTTGAAGCTGCGTTGCGAACCGAAGAACATCGACATGCGTTGATCGACCAGGATCAACGCCGGGCGATCGCGCTCTTCGGTGAAGGTGCGCACCACCGGTTTACCGGTACGCAGCGAGGCGCGCCAATCCAGGTGCCGCAAATCATCCCCCGGCTGATAGCGTCGCAGCTCATCGAAGTTCAATCCGCGACCGCGCAAGCGCGACGCGTGATTGCCGGCCAGAATACTGCCCTGCGGTTGGCGGGCAGCAAAACTCAGGTCGCGAGCCTTAAACTCCACGGCCATCAATTGCGCCAGAGAAACGTAGACCCGCCCATCAGCATTCATGCAGGAATCGCGACTTTATCGAGCAAACGGTCGAGCACTTGATCGGCCGTTACACCATCGGCCACCGCGTCGTAGCTCAGTTGCAGGCGATGACGCAGCACCGGGTGCACCACGGCGCGCACGTTATCCGGCGAGACGAAGTCCTGGCCTTGCAACCACGCATCGGCCCGGGCGCAACGGTCCAGGCCGATCCCTCCGCGAGGGCTGGCACCGATGGCAATCCAGCGAGCTAGGTCGGCGTCGTAATCAGCCGGGTGGCGCGTGGCGTTGATCAGGTCGATCAGGTAGCGGTCGATGGCGGGGGACACGTGCACCGCACTGACTTCCCGGCGTGCGGCAAAGATCACCTCTTGCGACAGCTCGAAGCCTTTGACCGCGGGGGCTTTGGCGCCGAGGGCCTGTTCTTCTTCGCGCAGCAGGCGCAATACCTGGCTTTCGTTTTCCGCACTCGGGTAATCCAGCAGCACTTTCATCAGGAAACGGTCCATCTGCGCTTCCGGCAGCGGATAAGTGCCTTCCTGTTCGATCGGGTTTTGGGTGGCAACGACGATGAACAATTCCGGCAAGGCATGGCTGTTGCCGGCCACGGTGATCTGCCGTTCTTCCATGGCCTCCAGCAAGGCGGCCTGGACCTTGGCCGGGGCGCGGTTGATTTCGTCGGCCAGGATCAGGTTGCCGAACAGCGGGCCGGGCTGGAACTGGATCTGGTTTTGCCCACCGACCTGATGCAGCACTTCGGCGCCGGTGATGTCCGACGGCAGCAAGTCCGGGGTGAACTGGATGCGGCTCATCTTCGCGTCCAGGTGCTTGGCCAGCGCTTTCACCGTGCGGGTCTTGGCCAGCCCGGGCAGGCTTTCCAGCAGCAGGTGCCCGTTGGCCAGCAAGCCCAGGAGGATTTGCCGGATCACCTGGTCCTGGCCGAGCACTGCTTCGGCGATGCTGGCTTGCAGGGCGTTGAGGTCATTGAGCGCAGTCACGCGGCCTCCTAGAAAAATGCCAGTGTCATGTTGACGGCGATGCCATTGCCTTCCGGCCGGTTCTTGGTGTCGAACTCCGGCACCCAGCGCAGGCTCAGGTTGGCTTCGGCGTCGGCAAACTTGCCGGTCCAGCCCACGACAGGACCGGCGCCCACCGAGCGCCCGCGAAAACCGCTGGTGGCGCTGCCGCTATCGTCGTTGATCTGCTGGATGTAACCGGCGGCCACACCGGCAGCCCAGCCATTGCCGAAGCCGTGGGTCCAGAGCGCGTCGAAGGTGAATAGATCGCCGTTCTGGTAATCCGTGGCGTCGTTTTCGCTGTAGAACTCAAGGCCGCTGGACAGGGTGAGCTCGCCACCGTTTCCGTCCAGATGAGTGAACGCCACGGTAGGCATGAAGGTGTAGGTGTTCTGCCCGGGGTTGGCCAAGCGGTCGTCGTTATAGGCGCCGGTCGGCAAGTAGATCGGCAGCGAGAACGAGATGTGGTTGACCTCGTCGAAGTGATAGCCGGCGGCGATCGGTGTCACCAGCATGTCGGCAAACTGGGTGCCTGTGTCTTCTGTCCCCAGGGTTCTGCCGCGAGGACCTGTGATGTTGGCGGTGACGTCGGTGTACTGCACGGGCACGCCGATGGCCGAGGCGTAGTTCCAGCGTCCCTTGCCGGTGTCCCAGACATGGGTGAAGTTGGCCATGGTGTAGGAAACCTTCATGTCCAGCCCGGTACTCAACGCGCCGACAATCGGCACTTGGGTGTTGCCCTTGAGATCGCCGTCATACCAGATGCTGGTCAGCGACATGACCCAGCCCGGTTCGGGCGGCACGATCCCGGCATTGGAAAAAACCTGCTGCCCGGTGATCGGCCGGCCGACGCCGCCTTCAACGGCCAACACCAGCGGACTGCCGCCGATCATGCACAGCGCCAACAATGGGCGCACAACACAGGGCTTGATCATCACTGACTCCGCTTATTGATCTTGTTGGTTGACGGGTGTCAGCAACGGCATTTTCCATTGGCCGCTGTTGACTTCCGGTTTCGGCAAGTAGAGGCGCAATACGCCATAGAACGGACCGTTCGGTGCTGGCAGCCAGTTGCTTTCCAGCTCTTTGGCCGGTGCCTTGTTTTGTATGTAAAGGGTCAGGCCGCCGTCCGCGTCGAGCTTGAGGTCCGGCAGCATGCGCGAGTTGATCAGGTAGCGATTAAGCGGATTGGCCACCAGCAGTTTGTTCCTGCCGTCGTACATCGTCAGCGACCAGAAAGCGTCGGCCGGGGGCAGGGCACCTTTATCGAAATGCAAGGTGTAGTCGTGCTTCGAGGCATCGACAGGGTGGTTGTCCTTGTCGACGAAGTAACCGATGTAATTCGCCTCTTCAGCGGAATTGCCGAAAATCCCCATGTTGGCGCCCGCGTAGCGGTACAGGTAGTTGCCCTTGAGGTGGTCGCGGGTGCCAAAAAAATCGCCGCTGGTGACTTCGTGGGTATCGACTCTGCTTTTCTTGAATTGGGCGAACTCTGCTTTCGCGTCAGCGATGCCATCTTCCAGGGCCTGGCGTTGATCGGCGCTCAGTTTGCTCAGGTCGAATGGTTTGCCGGCTTCGATGCCAATGGTTTTGAAACGTGCAAGAAGATCCTTTTCAACGTCCTGGGGCGGGGTGAAGGCCAGCATGAAATTCAGGTAGCGGAACAGGTCCGGGGTGTCGCTCATGGTCGGCGCGGGTTTGGGCCAGGCGATTTTTGCCGGGGCCGGCGGCGCCTTGTGCTTGTCGTAATGACTCAGGGTTTCGACCTTGTAACCCTTCTGGATCTGCTTGACCTTGGCCAAGTCCGCGTCATCGAACAGCTGGGTGCGATACAGCGCGTAGGCGATGTTGCTTTCACTGCGCAGCAGCCGATCGATGTTCAACGGTTGCTTACCCTGCCAGTCGGGGCCGGCGATCATGAAATGGCCACCGTTATTGCCAGTGCTGCGGGTGCCCAGGTAGGCGAAGTTTTGCGTATAGGCGTCAATCAGCTGCACGGAGTAATAACGGTGCTCTTCGACGGGCGGAAGCGTCAGTACCAGCGGTTCTGCGCGCAAGTCCATCCACACGAAGGAGTAGGGCGTGTCAGCATTTGGCGTGACGAACGCGGTGTCCTTGGCGGTAAAGGCCTTGGCGGTGTTGCCGATCTGATTGAACGGTGCCTTGTAGTTCGCGCTCGTCTCGTCTACGGCCTGGGTGTAGAGCGTCTTGTACATCTCCACCACCGGGAAACCGTATAAATAGGCTTCCTTGGCGATGCCTCTTGCTTGTTCCGGGGTGGCTGTGAACTCGGCCCAGGCACTGGTGCTCAGCGCCAGGGTCACTACGGTCAACAGCACGTTACGTTGATTCATCATGCGTCCTTGTTGCAATCGCGGGCGTTATTCCACGTTTGTGATGTCGTCGAGTTTCCAGCTTTTGTCGAAATAGGCCTCGGTCGGCGCGTACAGACGGAAGTAACTGAACCAGTGCTTGCCCGGCAGGGTTTGTACCCAATTATTCTCGAAGCCTTTTGGTGCGGTCGGGCCGAAGTACAGGTCGACGGACCCATCGGCGTTTTTCTTCAGGTCCTGGCGCGAGGAGAGGTCGGCCTTGCGCTGCGGATTGTCGATCAGGCAGCGACTGTCGATGTCGTACACGGTCATCGACCAGAACTGCTTGGCCGGAGGATTGGCGCCGACGTGCAGGCGATAGTTTTTCCCGCCGTCGAGCCATTCACCCTTGGCATCGGTGTAGGCGCCCAGGTAGGTCTGACCGAGGCCCGGGGTTTTCGAGACCATGCCTTTGGTGTTGGTGACCGCTTCGTAGAACCACGCACTGCGTTCCCACAGCTGGTCGTAATAGGCCACGCGTTGCGATGGCTCGGCGATGTTCAGCACCGTGTCCCATTGCCGATCAGGCCAGTACTGTGCATCCGGGAAACGCTTGGCGAAGGTGTTGGCCTTGGCGATCAGCTCACCGACCTGTGCCCCTTGCTCAAGTGCCTTGCGCTGGTTGTCATTGGGGTTGAACGGCTTGTCTTTCTCGATGCCGAGGCTGGCGAGCATGGCCATGTAAAAGCGGTCGCGTTCGTTGACCGGTTCTTTCTGGATGATCTGGTGCAGGCGCTGCCAATACGTCAGGCCGCGTGGCTGGGTGCCGGACCAGGCTTTGCCGCCGGGAGTGAGCAGTTTGGTCTTGGTCGGCTCGGCACGTTGGGCGTAGGGGTACATCTTGAATTGTTCGACCAGTGCCTTGCCCTTGGCCGGGTCCGGATCGAGCACACGAAAACCCACCAGCACGTTCATGGTTTCCGATTTGGCCAGGTAATACTTGCCAGCATCGGCCGGCGGCTCGGCGCCCGGTGGCAGCACCAGGTATTTGCCGCCCTTGCCTTTGTCCGGGCCGGTCTGGCCCATGTCGATGATCGCCCGCTGCCAGAAATCACCGATGCCGCCCGCCGTTGGGCCTGACGGCAATTCAATGACCAGCGGCCCGGTTTCATTCAAATCGACAAAGCCCAGGATATACGGCGTGGTGGCATTGGCGGTGATCACACCGAGCTTGTCTTCGTAGCTGTTGAGTACCATCAGGTCGCCACTGTGGGCGCCGAGTTTGTCGCGAAACTCTGCCTGCCATTGCGCGTAAGACACCAGTGGCAAGGCCCACAGGTAACTCTGGGTGGCCTGCTGGAAATCCAGTTCAGCGTACAGTTTGGCGACGGAGTCGTGGGCCGGCAGCTCGCCTTCCATGCTGATCTTGCCGATTCGCGTGTCCAGCTCCTGCGCACCGACCCCACAACTGACGAACATGGTCATCAGGCTGAAACCGGCGGCGCGAAGTGCAATGTGCATATAAAAATCCCTATTTGCCGAACGTGACATTGAGGCCGGCGTACAGCGTGAATTTCGGCAGGCCATCACCTTTGTGATCGACGGTCCACTGCGGCTCGATGAACGCGTTGAGGATATTGGAACCGGACTTCCAGACTTTGCCGCCACCCAAACCGAGTGGGATGTAGTGGGTGTCGTTTTTCAGGTCGAAGGTCCAGGTACCGGTTGAACGCAGGTACCAGCCTTTTTCCAGGTTGTGAATGATGAAAGGCTGCAAGGTTGCGCTTTCGACGTGGGGCCGGTCGCTGTCACCTGCGAAAGAGCTCTGGTATTGCACCAGCGCACCCAAAAGGCCCCGGGGCGAGGAATCGATGGCGACGGCGGCCAGACCACCTTGCCATTTGCCGGTGCCGAGCTCGTCCTGATCGGCGGTGGGCGCGGTGATCATCGGGCCAACACCCAATTGCACACCCTCGGTCTTGAGCAGAAAGATATCGAACAGGTTGAGGTCGCCCTCACCGGTGCTGTAGCCGCTGCTGGGGTCGGGGCGAGTGCTGATAGGCGCAGTGGCACGTATCAACTGCGGGACACCGATGAAGTCGTTGGGCGCAATCGGCAGCGTGCCACGCACCAACAGATCGTTGGTGTGGATATTGGAGTCGTAAAACTTCGGGGTGTAATAGTCCTGCAGACTCATCCCCGGTGCGATGTTCAGGGGGTTGTTGCTTTTGTTGGCGGTCTCGGCGTCATCCGCGTGCGCGTAAATAAAAGGCACGAACGAAAACGCCAAAAGAAAGGCGTGCTTCCCCAATGTGTTTGACATGATTCCCCCGGCTCCCTGGTGGCTCACTTGGATGACTCGGCACTTGATGGCCGTTACTGCGTAATCCCTTTCTTATCAAGCCTGTAGGACACGTCTCTTGAACGTAGCAGCTAAATCCGGGTTAGCCAGTCGAAAGTGTTAATTCCTTGGTTTCTTGTATAAGTTTTTGATTTTTTGTATGTACTGAAAAGTTAATACGAATCAGCAGGTTGGACACAGGCGTGGTTGCTGGAACGAAAAACCCGCAGTCTGTAATGAAACAAACGGCGGGTTTCACGGACGTTGCAGTTCAGTGTGAATCAGGGCGGGTCGAGGTTGTCCAGCACCCGGTTGACTGCCAGCTCCCCGAGCATGATCGATTGCTGAATCCCCAGCAGCGTGTTGCTCTGCGAGCCTTGCAGATACCTGGCGAAATCACTGGCCATGACATTCGCCGAGGCCAGCGATTCGCAGGCGTATGCCAGCAGGGTTTGATTGTCGATATTGGGGGCGATGAGGAAGATGTTGCTGGGTTGGTGGGGAGATTGGCTGGAGGTGTCTGGATCGGTGTCCGGTGGAGTTGAGCTCGATTTGGTCATGGGTCGTAGTCCTAATAGTTAGGGCTGCAACTATCTCGCTACTAAACGAAGAGGTGGCAGCTATGCGCAAGTTAGTAGACCGGATACCGACCCAAATCCGGCGCGCCCAAGGGCGCCATGCGCACAGCTACCATTAAGTACAGGCCAATGCCTGACTGAATGAAGCTTGTACAACCGTATCAGGAAGGTAGTCGGGCTACTAAACCCGGTCACTGACAATCAGCGACGCAAATCAAGTTACCGATGGCCTCTGGGACGCACAAGCCGGCGGATTCTGGCGTAGTTGTAGGCAATGCCGCAAGGCGCTGTAGCCTCCCGGAAACTGGCATTTTGATGCAAAACATCACGCTCACTGACGCTGAGCAAAAGTAAGCGGTTTAACAGAGGTAGAGCCCGTCGGAGATCACGTCCACTCGGGACGTGACCATGCCAGCGCATCAAGGCAACCCACTTGAAAATGGCTCAGGACTGCTTGCCCTTGCCAAACGCCCGCTCTTCCTGCTCCCGCAATTCCGGCGTCAGCTCTGCACCGAAATCCTCCATTTCAAATACCTGGCGAATCTCGATTTCCGATTCGGTGCCGGGCATTGGGTTGGGGCAGCGCTTGACCCATTCGACTGCCTCTTCTTTTGATTTCACCTGCCATAGCCAGAAACCGGCGATCAGTTCCTTGGTTTCGGCAAAGGGGCCGTCGATGACCGTGCGTTTATCACCCGCGAAGCGCACGCGGGCGCCTTTGCTGCTCGGATGCAGGCCTTCGCCAGCGAGGAGGATTCCGGCCTTGGCCAGTTCTTCGTTGTAATTGCCCATGGCGGTCAGCAGTTCGGTGCTGGGCATGATGCCGGCTTCGGAATCCTGGCTGGCCTTGATGATGATCATGAAGCGCATGGTGGTTTCTCCGCATGATTTGAACGATTCGCTAATGGTCGAATGGTGAGGACGCAAATCGACAGCGCGTCCAAAAAAACTGAAAGAACCTTAGGCGCGGCATTGCGATGCGTAGCGATTATTTATGTAACACCGCGATTCTCTGTGGGAGCTGGCTTGCCAGCGATAGCAATCGGCCGGTCACAGCGTTGTTGAATGTACGGCCGTCATCGCGGGCAAGCCCGGCTCCCACAGGGTTTGGTGGTGACTGGCAAAGCAATACCTCACGATTTGTATCCGGGGTAGGTCACCGGGCCATTTCGTGGTTAACTTCGACCTCTTCAAAATTCTCTACCACAACGTTCAGAAGGACTCCGTTCATGGCTCAAGTCACTCTTAAAGGCAACCCCGTTCAAGTCAACGGCCAACTGCCTCAAGCCGGTTCCAAGGCGCCAGCCTTTTCTCTGGTTGCCGGCAATCTGTCCGACGTCACCCTGAAAGACTTTGCCGGCAAGCGCAAAGTGCTGAACATCTTCCCAAGCGTCGACACCCCGACCTGCGCCACATCTGTGCGCAAGTTCAACGCCCAGGCCAACGATGTCGCCAACACCGTGGTGTTGTGCATCTCCGCCGACCTGCCATTCGCCCAGGCGCGTTTCTGCGGTGCCGAAGGCCTGGAAAACGTCCAGAACCTGTCGACCCTGCGCGGTGCCGAGTTCATCGAAAACTACGGCGTGGCCATCGCTGACGGCCCACTGAAAGGCCTGACCGCTCGTGCCGTGGTGGTTCTGGACGAGAATGACAACGTGCTGCACAGCGAACTGGTCAAGGAAATCGCTGAAGAGCCGAACTACGAAGCAGCGCTCGCTGCCCTGAAATAAGCTTACCTTTACAAAGTTTAATGCCTCCTAATCTCCACAATGCTGTTCAGTTAAGAGATAGAGCGAGTAATCAGTAACCTGTGGAGGGGGAGCTTGCCGGAGCGCCGCACCGTCCCGCTGGACTGCGTAGCAGTCCCATTTTTTGGGGCCGCTTCGCGCCCCAGCGGGAGCAAGCTCCCTCGCCACAGGTGCAGTGTTCGTCCATAACTGAATAGCATTACCCCTCTGTCCAGGCCGTTTTCATTTGTGTTTCAGTGTCTTGGATACATTTCCTGTTACGTAAGCCGAAGGTAAATTGCCGGTAAAGGCGCTTTGCTTAAGACCCGCCAGTGCTTATCGTTCAGCCTCATGTAAAACAAGCCCACGCGCCCAATGGTTGATCATTCAATGCAATCCTCTGCTTCCCGTAGTCCTCGTCGCTGGCTGTTCGGCCTGCTTGTCCTGCTGGTCATCGCTGGCCTGTGCTGGAAATTCTGGCCCGGCAGTACTGCGCCCAAAGAGGGGGCGGGGCAGAAAGCCGTGGCCGGACACACAGGCCGTTCGGGCGGTATGCGTCCGGGGTTCGGCGGGGCGTCCGGGCCCGTTCCGGTGCGTGTGGCGCCGGCGGTCACCGGTGACTTCCCGCTGTATTACAAGGCGCTGGGCACGGTCACCGCGCTGAACACGATCAATGTGCGCAGCCGCGTGGGCGGTGAGCTGGTCAAGATCCATTTCGAGGAAGGGCAGATGGTCAAGGCCGGCGATCTGCTGGCCGAGATTGATCCGCGTCCTTACCAGAACGCGCTGCTCCAGGCCGAAGGCACCTTGCTGCAGAATCAGGCGCAACTGAAGAACGCCCAGGTCGACGTCGAGCGCTATCGCGGCCTTTATCGCGAAGACAGCATCGCCAAGCAGACCCTGGACACCGCCGAAGCACTGGTCGGCCAGTACCAGGGCACGGTCAAGACCAATCAGGCGGCAGTCAACGACGCCAAGCTCAATCTCGAATTCACCCGGATCCGGGCGCCAATCGCCGGGCGCGTCGGTTTGCGTCAGCTCGATGTCGGTAACCTGGTAGCGGCCAATGACACCACGGCGCTGGCGATCATCACCCAGACGCAACCGATCAGCGTGGCCTTCACCTTGCCGGAAAACAGCCTCGAGACCGTACTGGCCCGTTATCGCAGCGGTGCAAAACTGCCCGCCGAAGCCTGGGATCGCGGCGACACCAAATTGCAGGCCACCGGCGTGTTGCAGAGCCTGGACAACCAGATCGATGTCACCACCGGCACCCTGAAATTCAAGGCGCGTTACGACAACCGTGACCAGGCGCTGTTTCCCAACCAGTTCGTCAATGTGCGCCTGCTGGCCGACACCCTCAAAGGCGTGGTGCTCGCACCTTCGGCGGCGATTCAGTTCGGCACCAACGGCACGTTCGTCTATGCCCTGGACGGCGACAAGAAGGTCAAGATTCGTCAACTGAAGATCGGTGCCAGCGACGGTGAGAACACCGTGGTCACCGAAGGCCTGGCCGCCGGTGATCGTGTGGTGCTGGAAGGCACTGATCGCTTGAAGGACGGCAGCGATGTGGAAGTGGTCAACGATCCGCAGCAAGTGCCGACCAGCCCAGCCGGCCATCTACAGGGCAAATCCGCGGCTACCACGACTGAACCGGCACCTGCCGACAAGGCGAAAAAGGGCGGCGCATGAATCTCTCGCGGCTGTTCATCCTTCGTCCGGTAGCGACGACCCTGAGCATGCTGGCCATTATTCTGGCCGGTGTGATCGCCTATCGGTTGCTGCCCGTGTCGGCCTTGCCCCAGGTCGACTACCCGACCATTCGGGTCATGACGCTCTATCCCGGCGCCAGCCCGGATGTCATGACCAGCGCCGTGACTGCGCCCCTTGAACGCCAGTTCGGGCAAATGCCCGGTCTGACGCAAATGGCCTCCACCAGTTCTGGTGGTGCGTCGGTCCTGACCTTGCGGTTCAGCCTCGACATCAACATGGACGTGGCCGAGCAGCAGGTGCAAGCGGCCATCAACGCCGCCACCAATCTGCTGCCCTCGGACCTGCCGGCGCCGCCGGTGTACAACAAGGTCAACCCGGCCGATACGCCGGTGCTGACCCTGGCCATCACGTCCAAGACCATGCTGTTGCCAAAGCTCAATGACCTGGTCGACACCCGCATGGCGCAAAAGATTGCCCAGATCAGTGGCGTCGGCATGGTCAGCATTGCCGGTGGCCAGCGTCAGGCCGTGCGAATCAAGGTCAACCCCGAGGCGCTCGCCGCCAACGGCCTGAACCTGTCCGACGTGCGCACGTTGATCGGTGCCTCCAACGTCAACCAGCCCAAGGGCAACTTCGACGGCCCGACCCGGGTGTCGATGCTTGATGCAAACGATCAACTGACCTCGCCCAAGGACTACGCCAACCTGATCCTCGCTTACGCCAACGGTGCGCCCCTGCGCCTCAAGGACGTGGCGGAAATCGTCGACGGTGCCGAAAACGAGCGTCTGGCCGCGTGGGCCAACGAAAACCAGGCGGTGTTGTTGAACATCCAGCGCCAGCCCGGAGCCAATGTCATCGAAGTGGTCGACCGGATCAAGGCCTTGCTGCCGAGCATCACCGACAACCTGCCGGCTGGTCTCGATGTGGTGGTGCTCACCGACCGCACCCAGACCATCCGTGCCTCGGTCAAGGACGTGCAACACGAACTGCTGATCGCCATTGCGTTGGTGGTCATGGTCACGTTCCTGTTCCTGCGCCGGGCCAGTGCGACGATCATTCCGTCGGTGGCCGTACCGCTGTCGCTGATCGGCACCTTCGGCGTGATGTACCTGGCGGGGTTCTCGGTCAATAACCTGACCCTGATGGCCCTGACCATCGCCACCGGTTTTGTGGTGGACGATGCGATCGTCATGCTGGAGAACATTTCCCGGTTTATCGAAGAAGGCGACAGCCCGCTGAACGCCGCGCTCAAGGGCGCCAAACAGATCGGCTTCACCCTGATTTCCCTGACCCTGTCGCTGATCGCCGTACTGATTCCGCTGCTGTTCATGGCCGATGTGGTAGGGCGCCTGTTCCGCGAATTCGCCATTACCCTGGCGGTCGCCATCCTGATTTCGCTTGTGGTGTCCCTGACCCTGACGCCGATGATGTGCGCGCGCCTGCTCAAGCGCGAGCCCAAGGAACAGGAACAGGGTCGTTTCTACCGGACCAGCGGCGCGTTCATCGACTGGATGATCGCGGCGTACGGGCGCAAGTTGCAGTGGGTGCTCAAGCACCAACCGCTGACGCTGATGGTGGCCATCGGTACCTTGGCGCTGACTGTGTTTCTGTACATGGTGGTGCCCAAGGGCTTTTTCCCGGTGCAGGACACCGGAGTGATCCAGGGCATTTCCGAGGCGCCGCAGTCGATTTCCTTCGCGGCGATGAGTGAGCGTCAGCAAGCGCTGGCCAAGGTCATCCTCGCGGATCCGGCGGTCGAGAGCCTGTCGTCCTACATCGGGGTGGATGGCGACAACTCGACACTCAACAGTGGCCGCTTGCTGATCAACCTCAAATCCCACAGTGACCGCGACCTGAGCGCCACTGAAGTGATTGCGCGCCTGCAACCGGAACTGGACAAACTGGTGGGCATCCGCCTGTTCATGCAGCCGGTACAGGACCTGACCATCGAGGACCGGGTCAGCCGCACGCAGTACCAGTTCAGCATGTCCTCGCCGGACTCCGAACTGCTCAGTCTGTGGAGTGGGCGTCTGGTGGAGGCGTTGGCACAACAGCCTGAACTGACTGATGTCGCCAGCGATTTGCAGGACAAGGGCTTGCAGGTCTATCTGGTGATCGACCGTGATGCGGCGTCGCGGCTCGGCGTGTCGGTGTCGAACATCACCGATGCGCTGTATGACGCCTTCGGTCAGCGGCAGATTTCCACGATCTACACCCAGGCCAGCCAGTATCGGGTGGTGCTGCAATCGCAATCCGGCGAGAAAATCGGCCCGCAGGCGCTGGACCAGATCCACGTCAAGACCACCGATGGCGGGCAGGTGCGCTTGTCCAGTCTGGCGCGCATCGAAGAGCGTCAGGCGCAACTGGCGATTACCCACATTGGTCAGTTCCCGGCGGTGATGATGTCGTTCAACCTCGCGCCCGGCGTGGCGTTGGGGCATGCGGTGGAGATCATCGAGCAGGTGCAAAAGGACATCGGCATGCCGATCGGTGTGCAGACCCAGTTCCAGGGCGCTGCCGAGGCGTTCCAGGCTTCGCTGTCGAGTACTTTGCTGCTGATCCTGGCGGCGGTGGTGACCATGTACATCGTGCTGGGCGTACTCTACGAGAGCTACATCCACCCGATCACCATTCTCTCGACCTTGCCCTCGGCGGCGGTCGGCGCCCTGCTGGCGTTGATCCTGAGCGGCAATGACCTGGGGATGATCGCGATCATTGGCATCATTTTGCTGATCGGTATCGTCAAGAAGAACGCGATCATGATGATCGACTTCGCCCTCGACGCCGAACGCAATCAGGGCATGGACCCGCAGACTGCAATTTATCAAGCGGCGCTGCTGCGATTCCGGCCGATCCTGATGACCACACTGGCGGCGTTATTCGGTGCAGTGCCGTTGATGCTGGCCACCGGTTCCGGCGCGGAATTGCGCCAGCCGTTGGGTCTGGTGATGGTGGGTGGTTTGTTGCTGAGCCAGGTTCTGACGCTGTTCACCACGCCGGTGATCTACCTGTATTTCGACCGTCTTGGCCGGCGCTGGGGGCGCAAGCCTGAGCCTGTGGACGCGGTAGAGCAGCCATGAACCTCTCCGGTCCTTTCATCAAGCGCCCGGTGGCGACCATGTTGTTGAGCCTGGCGATCATGCTGCTGGGCGGTGTGAGTTTCGGCCTTCTGCCAGTGTCGCCGTTGCCACAAATGGACTTTCCGGTGATCGTGGTTCAGGCCAGTTTGCCTGGCGCGAGCCCGGAGGTCATGGCGTCGACCGTGGCCACGCCGCTGGAACGTTCCTTCGGCGCCATCGCCGGGGTCAACACCATGAGCAGTCGCTCCAGTCAGGGCTCGACCCGGGTGATCCTGCAATTCGATCTCGATCGCGACATCAATGGCGCGGCGCGGGAAGTGCAAGCGGCGATCAATGCTTCGCGCAATCTGTTGCCCAGCGGCATGCGCAGTATGCCGACGTACAAGAAGGTCAACCCGTCCCAGGCGCCGATCATGGTGCTGTCGCTGACCTCTGATGTACTGGAAAAGGGCCAGTTGTACGACCTGGCTTCCACCATCCTGTCCCAGAGCCTGTCCCAGGTACAGGGCGTGGGTGAAGTGCAGATCGGCGGCAGTTCCCTGCCGGCCGTGCGTATCGAACTCGAACCCCAGGCGCTCAACCAGTACGGCGTCGCGCTGGACGATGTACGTAAAACCATCGCCGATGCCAACGTACGCCGGCCCAAGGGCTCGGTGGAAGATGCCCAGCGCCTCTGGCAGGTGCAGGCCAACGACCAATTGGAGAAGGCCAAGGATTACGAATCGCTGATCATCCACTACGCGGACGGTGCAGCCTTGCGCCTGAAGGATGTGGCCAAGGTCAGCGACGGCGTCGAGGACCGCTACAACAGCGGTTTCTTCAACAATGACGCGGCGGTGCTGCTGGTGATCAACCGCCAGGCTGGCGCCAACATCATCGAGACGGTCAACGAGATCAAGGCCCAGTTGCCGGCGTTGCAGGCGGTGCTGCCGGCCAGTGTCAAACTGAACCTGGCCATGGACCGTTCACCGGTGATCAAGGCCACCCTGCACGAAGCGGAAATGACCCTGCTGATCGCCGTGGCTCTGGTGATTCTGGTGGTGTTCCTGTTTCTCGGCAATTTCCGCGCTTCGCTGATTCCGACGCTAGCGGTGCCGGTGTCGCTGGTCGGTACGTTTGCCGTGATGTACCTGTACGGGTTTTCCCTGAACAACCTGTCGTTGATGGCACTGATTCTGGCCACCGGCCTGGTGGTTGACGATGCCATCGTAGTGCTGGAGAACATTTCCCGGCACATCGACGCTGGCATTCGCCCCATGAAAGCGGCGTACCTGGGCGCGCAGGAAGTCGGCTTCACCTTGCTGTCGATGAACGTATCGCTGGTGGCGGTGTTCCTGTCGATCCTGTTCATGGGCGGGATTGTCGAAAGCCTGTTCCGCGAGTTTTCCATTACGCTGGCGGCGTCCATCGTGGTGTCGCTGATCGTTTCCCTGACCTTGACGCCCATGCTCTGCGCGCGTTGGTTGAAGCCGCACACGCAGGGCCAGGAAAACCGTCTGCAACGCTGGAGCCAGCGGGCGAACGAGTGGATGGTCGGCAAATACGCGACCAGCCTGGACTGGGTGCTGCGTCATCGGCGCCTGACGTTGCTTAGCCTGTTTGTGACAATTGGCGTGAACATAGCGTTGTATGTGGTTGTTCCAAAAACATTTATGCCGCAGCAGGATACCGGCCAGCTGATCGGTTTCGTGCGCGGCGACGATGGCCTTTCGTTCTCGGTGATGCAGCCGAAAATGGAAACTTTCCGCCGCGAGGTGTTGAAGGACGAGGCGGTCGAAAGCGTGGCGGGCTTCATCGGGGGCTCGAACGGCACCAATAACGCCTTCATGCTGGTGCGCCTCAAGCCCATCAAGGAACGCGGGATTTCCGCACAAAAGGTCATCGAACGCCTGCGCAAGGAAATGCCCAAGGTGCCCGGCGCACAACTGATGCTGATGGCCGACCAGGACCTGCAATTCGGTGGTGGCCGCGAGCAATCCTCGTCGCAGTATTCCTACATCCTGCAAAGTGGCGATCTGGGCTCGCTGCGCGAGTGGTATCCGAAAGTCGTCACCGCGCTTAAAGCGCTGCCGCAGCTGACCGCGATTGACGCCCGCGAAGGCCGGGGTGCGCAGCAAGTGACGTTGATTGTCGATCGTGACCAGGCCAAGCGCCTGGGTGTGGACATGGACATGGTCACGGCGGTGCTCAATAACGCCTACAGCCAGCGGCAGATTTCCACCATCTACGACAGCCTGAACCAATATCGGGTCGTGATGGAGGTCAACCCGAAATACGCCCAGGATCCTATAACCCTCAATCAGGTGCAGGTGATTACCGCCGATGGCGCACGGATCCCGCTGTCGACCATCGCTCGCTATGAAAACAGCCTGGAAGACGATCGGGTCAGCCATGAAGGCCAGTTCGCCTCGGAAAGCATCGCCTTCGACATGGCCGAAGGCGTAACCGTGGAGCAGGGCAGCGCCGCCATCGAGCGGGCGATTGCCTCGGTGGGTTTGCCTGAAGATGTGATCGCGAAAATGGCCGGTACCGCCGATGCCTTTGCCGCCACCCAGAAAAGCCAACCGTGGATGATCCTCGGCGCGCTGGTGGCGGTGTATCTGGTCCTTGGCGTGCTGTATGAAAGCTATATCCACCCGTTGACGATTCTCTCCACGTTGCCGTCGGCGGGTGTCGGCGCATTGCTGTCGATCTACGCGCTGGGTGGCGAGTTCAGCCTGATTTCCTTGCTGGGCCTGTTCCTGCTGATCGGCGTGGTGAAAAAGAACGCGATTCTGATGATCGATCTGGCGCTGCAACTGGAACGGCATCAGGGCATGGCGCCGCTGGAGTCGATTCGCAACGCCTGCCTGCAACGTTTGCGGCCGATTCTGATGACGACGCTGGCCGCGATCCTCGGTGCATTGCCGTTGCTGCTGGGGCGTGCCGAAGGCGCGGAAATGCGTCAGCCGCTGGGCCTGACCATTATCGGCGGGCTGATCTTTAGCCAGGTGCTGACCCTTTACACCACCCCGGTGGTTTACCTCTATCTCGACAAACTGCGCCATCGCTTCAACCACTGGCGTGGGGTGCGTACCGATGCTGCTCTGGAAACTCCGCTATGACTGACCGTTCGCTGTTCAACCTGGCTACACCGCTGATCACCGCCCGAGGCTCGAGATTGTTGAGCCTGTCGCTGTGCGCGGCCCTGCTCAGCGCCTGCGCTATCGGCCCAGATTACCAGCGCCCGCAAACCGCCGAACCTGCGCAGTACAAGGAAGCGGCAGGCTGGCGTCAGGCCAGTCCGAGCGATTCCCTGGCTCGCGGTGCGTGGTGGGAGTTGTATGGCGATCAGCAGCTCAATGGCCTGATCGAGAAACTCAACAGCTCCAACCAGACTGTCGCGCAATCCGAAGCCCAGTATCGCCAGGCCCAGGCATTGGTGCGCAGCGCCCGGGGCGCGTTTTTTCCAACGGTTGACCTGACCCTTGGCAAAAACCGCTCCAGCCAGGGCACCGGCAGCAGCAGTTCCAGCCTGACCAGTTCTTCCAGCGGTATTCGCGACACCTACACCGCTCAGGCCGGGGTGAGCTGGGAAGCGGATGTCTGGGGCAAACTGCGCCGTGGTCTCGAAGCCGACACAGCCAATGCCCAGGCGAGTTTTGCCGACCTGGCGGCAATGCGCTTGAGCCAGCAATCGGAGCTGGTGCAGAACTATTTGCAATTGCGGGTGATCGACGAGCAAAAGCGTCTGCTGGAAGCCACGGTCGAGGCTTATCAACGTTCTCTTAAAATGACCGAAAACCAGTACCGTGCCGGTGTTTCCGGCAAGGATGCGGTGGCGCAGGCGCAGACCCAGCTCAAGGGCACCGAAGCGGACATGGTCGATCTGATCTGGCAGCGTGCCCAGTTCGAAAATGCCATTGCTGTGCTGGTCGGCTTGCCGCCAGCAGAGTTCAGCCTGGCAGAAACCCCCAACATCCCGGCGCTGCCTGAGGTACCCCTGAGCCTGCCTTCGCAACTGCTGGAACGGCGCCCCGACATTGCTTCGGCCGAGCGCTCGGTGATCGCCGCCAATGCCAACATCGGCGTGGCGAAGGCGGCGTACTACCCGGACCTGACCCTGAGTCTGAACGGCGGCTACAGCAGTAGCACCTCCAAAGACCTGTTCAGCGTACCGAACCGCTTCTGGTCGGTGGGGCCGCAACTGGCCATGACGTTGTTCGATGGCGGGCAACGCTCTGCTGAAGTGGACCGCAGTGAAGCCGCCTACGACGAAACCGTGGCCAAGTACCGACAGACCGTGCTCGATGGCTTTCGTGAAGTGGAAAACTATCTGGTCCAGCTCAAGGTATTGCAGGATGAGGCCGTCGTGCGGCAACAGGCGCTGGATGCCGCGCGCGAGTCGTTGCGCTTGACCCAGAATCAGTACAAGGCCGGTGTGATCGCTTATCTCGATGTGGTCGTGGTGCAAGCGGCGGCGTTGAATAATGAGCGCAGTAACCTGGATTTGTTGCAGAGCCGCTTGATCGCCAGCGTGCAGTTGATTGCTGCACTGGGCGGCGGCTGGGACGGGCAGGTGTCACCGCAGAATCTGTAGGAATAGCAGGGGGGGGGCGGGGGCGAATCCAGCGTTCGAATCCACCGATTCAGAGCGCTGACTTCGGATCAAACAAGCGTTTCATCGCCTTGATGGCCTTTTGCTAATTTTGTGAGTGCGTTCTCATTTGGAATCAGTACAATCGCCCTTTTTGCGCCCCCGAGAATGGAAGCGATACGGCGGTGATTTCGAGAACTTTCCATGCTCATCGGTAGCTACTCCCCCACACTGGTCATCATTTCGCTTTGCGTGGCCATTCTTGCCTCGTACACCGCCCTCGACCTGACCGGCCGTATCGCCACGGCCAAGGGCCGGGCCGTGCACCTGTGGACGGCGGGGGGCGCGTTTGCCATGGGCGTGGGGATCTGGTCGATGCACTTCATCGGCATGCTGGCCTTCAATTTACCCATCGATCTGGGCTACGACATCGCCATAACGTTGCTCTCGCTGCTGATCGGCATTCTCTCCAGCGGCTTCGCCCTGTGGCTGGTCAGTCAGCCGCAATTGCCGCTGTGGCAATTGGGGTTCGGTGCGCTGGTGATGGGGGCGGGAATCAGTGCGATGCACTACACCGGCATGGCCGCCATGCGCATGCAGCCGGGAATCGACTACGACCCGACGCTGTTCAGTACGTCGTTGTTCATAGCGGTCGCCGCGTCCGGTGCGGCGTTGTGGATTGCCTTCCACTTGCGTCGGAACACCCCTCACGTGCGGCTGATTCGTGGCGGGGCGGCGGTGATCATGGGGATTGCCATTGTCGGCATGCATTACACCGGTATGGCGGCTGCACAGTTTGCCGATGGCAGCTTCTGTGGCGCGGCCACCGATGGCCTTAACGGCGAGGGCCTGGATAATCTCGTACTGATCACTACTCTGGCGGTGCTGAGCATTGCCTTGCTGACTTCGATTCTCGATGCCCGCCTGGAAGCCCGCACCGCAAGCCTGGCCCAATCCCTGACCGAGGCCAATCGTGAACTCACACAATTGGCTTTGCATGACACTCTGACCGGTCTGCCGAACCGGGTCTTGCTGGCCGACCGTATCGATCAGGCGATGTCGCGGGTCAACGGCGAGGGCGGTTGCTTTGCCCTGATGTTCATCGATCTGGACGGCTTCAAACCGGTCAACGATGCGTTCGGTCATCACATGGGCGACCAGCTGTTGCGTGAAGTCAGCCTGCGCCTGCGCGAAGACCTGCGCAGCCAGGACACGCTGGCGCGAATCGGTGGCGATGAGTTCGTGTTGCTGGTGCAGTTGACCGAGCCGAACGACGCGGTGGGGCTGGCGGCACGTCAGGTCAGCTTGATTTCCCGGGCTTTTCGCGTCGCTGAACATGATTTGCAGATCTCCGCCAGCGTGGGCATCGCCTTGTATCCGGGTAATGGCCAGAGTGCCCATGAATTGCTGATGAACGCCGACGCGGCGATGTATCACGCCAAAGGCGCGGGTAAAAACGGTTACAGCTTCTTTGACGCTTCGATGAACAGCAACGCGCGCAAGCAACTGCAATTGTTGCAAGACCTGCGCAATGCCGTGGAGCATCAACAATTCTGCTTGCATTACCAACCCAAGTTCGACGCCAGCAACGGCCGGCCGGTCGGTGCCGAAGCGTTGTTGCGTTGGGAGCATCCGACCCAGGGCATGTTGCTGCCGGACAAGTTCATCGAACTCGCGGAAAAGACCGGCCTGATCATTCCCATTGGCGAATGGGTACTCAACGAAGCCTGCCGTCAGATGCGTGAGTGGTATGTGCTGGGCTACACCGATTGGCGTATCGCGGTAAACCTTTCCGCGTTGCAGTTCTGCCATGCCGGACTGGTGCAAAGTGTCGCCAAGGCGCTGGCCACGCACCATTTGCCAGCCAACAGCCTGACCCTGGAAATCACCGAAACCACGGCCATGAGCGATGCCGACGCGAGCATGACGGTGTTGCAGGAACTGTCGGACATGGGTGTCGACCTGTCCATCGATGACTTTGGTACCGGTTACTCGAGCTTGATGTACCTCAAGCGCCTGCCGGCCAATGAATTGAAAATCGACCGGGGATTCGTGCGTGATCTCGAGCGTGACAGTGACGATGCAGCGATCGTTTCCGCGATTGTCGCCCTCGGTCAGGCGCTGGGTTTGCGCATCGTCGCCGAAGGCGTGGAGACGGGGGTACAGCAGGACTTCCTGACCCAGCTCGGCTGTGATTCGCTGCAAGGCTATCTGCTCGGTCATCCGTTGCCGGCGCAACGTTTCATGGTTGAAATCCATCGTGCGGAGCAATTGGAACTCGCCTGACCTGTGGCGAGGGAGCTTGCTCCCGCTGGGTCGCGAAGCGGCCCTCGGTAACGCTCAGTTCAGCGAATACTGCGCAGTAGAGCGGGCGCTAGCTGCGCTCGGCACATCGGTTGGCAGCAGGTTCATGCAAAAACCGCGAAGGACAGTTATTCTTCCCCTCGACCGCTTACGCTTGAAATGGGGAAAGCCTGCATGGTTAAAGTCATCGTCATCACTGGTGGCAGTCGTGGCATCGGTGCCGCCACCGCCCTGTTGGCCGCCGAACAAGGCTATCGGATCTGCATCAACTATCAGTCCGATGAACAAGCTGCGCAGAGCGTGCTGGAGCAGGTTCGTGCCCTCGGTGCCCAAGCCATTGCGGTTCGCGCAGACGTCAGCATCGAAGACGAAGTCATCGCCTTGTTCAATCGAGTGGACACCGAACTGGGCCGGGTTACGGCGCTGGTGAACAACGCTGGCACCGTCGGGCAAAAGTCCCGGGTCGACGAAATGTCCGAATTCCGCATCCTGAAAATCCTCAAGACCAACGTTCTGGCCCCTATGCTGTGCGCCAAGCACGCCATCCTGCGCATGTCGCCCAAACACGGCGGGCAAGGCGGCAGCATCGTCAATGTGTCCTCGGTCGCCGCCCGTCTGGGCGCACCTAATGAATACGTCGACTACGCGGCATCCAAGGGCGCACTCGACACCTTCACCATCGGCCTGTCCAAGGAAGTCGCAGGCGAGGGGATTCGCGTCAACGCGGTTCGGCCCGGATACATCTACACCGATTTTCACGCCTTGAGCGGCGATCCGGACCGGGTCAGCAAACTTGAGTCGGCGATCCCGATGGCACGGGGCGGACGACCGGACGAAGTGGCCGAGGCGATTGTCTGGTTGCTGTCGGACAAGGCATCGTATGCGACGGGGACGTTCGTCGATCTGGGCGGTGGCCGTTAAGCGTAGAGTTGAGTTGATTGCACTGGCCTCATCGCCAGCAGGCTGGCTCCCACAGGGTTGAGTGTTGCACCCTATTGTGGGCGCCAGCCTGCTGGCGATGGCGTCAGTCGAGACACCATCAACCCATCAGAACGACCGCACAATCCGCCCCAACGTCTCCATCGCCTTTTCCGATTCCTCGGTCCACGGGCTCCCATAATTCAATCGAATACAGTTCCTGAACCGCTGCGCCGGCGAAAAGATCGGCCCCGGCGCAATGCTGATGCCTTGCGCCAACGCCATCTGGAACAACTTCAACGAATCCATCTGCGCCGGCAGTTCCAGCCATAGAAAATACCCGCCAGCTGGCTGGCTGACACGAGTCTGTGCGGGAAAATAGCGTGTAATGGCCGCCAGCATGGCGCTTTGTTGATCTTCCAGCGCATGGCGCAATTTACGCAGATGCCGGTCGTAGCCGCCGTGTTGCAGGTAATCGGCAATGGCGGCCTGGGCTGGCATTGATGCACACAGCGAGGTCATCAGTTTCAGCCGTTCGATTTTTTGCGCATAGCGGCCGGCAGCGACCCAGCCGATGCGGTAGCCGGGGGCAAGGCTTTTGGCGAACGAACCGCAATGCATCACCAGGCCTTCGGTGTCGAACGCCTTGGCGGGTTTCGGTGCCTGCTGACCGTAATACAGCTCGGCATAGACATCGTCTTCTATCAGTGGCACCTGATGACCGCGCAGCAATTGCACCAGTTGTTGTTTCTTGGCCTCAGGCATGGTCGCGCCCATGGGGTTCTGGAAACTGGTCATGCACCAGCAAGCCTTGATCGGGTAACGATCCAGGGTTTGCGCCAAAACCCCGAGATCGATGCCGTCACGCGGATGCACCGGGATTTCCACGGCTTTGAGTTTCAACCGTTCCAGTATTTGCAGGCAGGCGTAGAACGCCGGGGCTTCGATGGCCACGAGGTCGCCGGGCTGGGTCACCGCTTGCAGGCATAGGTTCAGCGCCTCGAGGGCACCGTTGGTGATCAGCAGTTCCTCCATGGGCAGCATCAGTCCGCCAACCATGTAGCGCAGGGCAATCTGCCGGCGTAGCTGCGGGTTACCCGGCGACATGTCGGTGACCACCATGCGCGGGTCCATCTCCCGCGTGGCGCTGGCCAGCGAGCGCGACAGGCGTTGCAGCGGAAACAGGGTCGGGCTGGGGAACGCCGAACCAAATGGCACGGTGTTCGGGTCTTTGATCGAATCAAGGACCGAGAACACCAGTTCGCTGACGTCGACCTCGGTGGATTCGTTGACCTGGCTGCTGATCACGGGCTCGGAAAACGGCCGCGGTGCGTGGGCATTGACGAAATAGCCGGAGCGCGGGCGGGCGCGAATCAAGCCACGGCGCTCAAGCAGGTAATAAGCCTGGAACACCGTGGACGGGCTGACCCCGTAGGTCTGGCTCGCATAGCGCACCGACGGCACGCGCTGGCCGGGACCCAGGACGCCGGTGCGGATCAGTTCAGCGATGTCATCGGCGAATTTTTCGTAGCGTTTCATCGGTATCCCGAGATCGAATCAATCAACTGTGGCGAGGGAGCATGCTCCCGCTCGGCTGCGCAGCAGTCGCCAGTTCTTTGGGGGGCGCTTCGCACCCCAGCGGGAGCAAGCTCCCTCGCCACAAAGGCCTGCATCTTAAAGGATCAACGGTTCATCGGCGCAACAAACCGGCTCTTCGCTACGCTGTAGATTCCCGGTTCATCACCGTCGACAATTTTGAAACTGATGCTCTGCGAACTGCTGGTCGGCCGCTCGGCAGTCATGGCCACCGAGACCGGCACGTCGACAATTTCACCGGGTGCCAGGCTCAAGTCGGTCGTGCCCTGCAACTGGAAGCCGTCAGCGTTGACGAGGGTCAATTGGTAATCCTGGTGCTGCTGGGTTTTGTTGATCACTTTCAGGCTGTAGATGTTTTCGATCTGCCCCTGACTGTTCTCGCGGAACAGGCCACGGTCCTTGCTGACATCCAGCGAGACCATAGGCCGCTCGATCAAGGCAAATACCAAGGTCGCGATCATGACCAACAGCACGGCGGTGTAGCCAATCAGCCGTGGCCGTAGCAAGTGGGTCTTGCCACCCTGCAACTGGCGTTGGGAGGTGTAGCTGATCAAGCCGCGCGCGTAGCCCATTTTGTCCATGATCGAATCACAGGCATCGATGCACGCCGCGCAACCGATGCACTCCATTTGCAAGCCGTCGCGGATATCGATGCCGGTGGGGCAGACCTGCACGCACAACTGGCAATCGATGCAATCGCCCAGGCCGACCTCGGCCGGTTTGACTTCACGCTTGCGCGGGCCACGATTTTCGCCCCGGGCGACGTCATAGGAAATGGTCAGGGTGTCCTTGTCGAACATCACGCTCTGGAACCGTGCATACGGGCACATGTGCATGCACACCGCTTCACGCAACCAACCGGCATTGATGTAGGTGGCGCCGGTGAAGAAGACGACCCAGAACAAACTGACACCGCTCATCTGCAGGGTCAGCAGTTCTTCGGCCAGCGGCCGGATCGGCGTGAAGTAGCCGACGAAGGTCAGGCCAGTCAGCAGGCTGATGGCCAGCCACAAGGTGTGCTTGGCTGAGCGACGCATGAGTTTGTTCAAGCCCCAGGGCGCGGCTTGCAGTTTGATGCGCTGATTGCGCTCGCCTTCGGTGATTTTTTCGCACCACATGAAGATCCACGTCCAGGAACTCTGTGGACAGGTGTAGCCGCACCAAACGCGGCCGGCGAATACGGTGATGGCGAACAGACCGAACGCAGCGATGATCAGCAGTGCCGACAGCAGAATGAAGTCCTGCGGCCAGAACGTGGCGCCGAAGATGTGGAATTTGCTTTCGCCAAGATCCCAGAGTACTGCCTGACGTCCACCCCAGTTCAGCCATACGGTACCGAAAAACAACAGGAACAGCAGTCCTGCACCGCTTATGCGCAAGTTGCGGAAAAGGCCGGTGAAGCTGCGGGTGTGAATCAGGTTGTCGCTGGATTTGACCTTCATCTTTGCACGTGAAGGTTCGAATGTTTCAACGGTTCGGACGGGGATTCTCTCGCTCATGGTCTTTCGCTCATCAGCCTCCATCAGGCAGGCGCACTATGAGCGTCGATCTGTTTGCATAACAGACTCAGGTATTGCAATAAAAAGCAGATCAGATGAAGGACGAGCAATGACCTGCGACAAGTTGAAGCACTCGTCCAGGCGCGGCGCAAACGCCCCTGTCATACGCCTGCGGCTGTGGTCGACAGGATCGGTCAGATCACCGAATCACTGTCCGTGGCTTTCAAGTGACGGCGACCATCGACAGCACCTGCTACGGTCAATGCATCAGCCTCGGCTTCAGTGATGTAAATGCGCTGACCGTCGATGTCCACCGCCGACATGGCTTTTTCGCCGTCCGTGACGATCGTCACATCGGGGCACAGGCGAATTTCCTCGCCGTTTTCAGTGGTAAAGAAGCAGGTTTCGTTTTCGATACGTACGGTCATGGCGATGTCCCTGTTTTTTTGCGAGTACTGAAACTTTAGGGCGTCTGCACTGGATATCGTTCTGTGCAACCGATTAATGGTCGCCATGGTCCATGCTCCATGGATCGTTCAAAAGGAAAAACAACATGAATGCCTGGTGGCATGAAGTCTGGGTGACCCTGCAGGCGGAGTTCGCCGACATTGGCGACGCGTCACAGCTGACACGCGTTACCGTGCGCCTGGTGACGGCGGCGGTGCTCGGCGGGATTCTCGGTTTTGAACGTGAGCACAAGGGCAAGGCAGCGGGCGTTCGTACCCACATGCTGGTGGCCATCGGTGCGGCGCTGTTTGTGCTGGTGCCGCAGATGTCCGGCTCGCAAGCCGATGCCATGAGCCGCGTCATGCAGGGTGTGATCGCCGGGATCGGCTTTCTCTGCGCCGGCACCATCCTGAAAAATGAGGAAGGTGATGAAGGTCACGTCAAAGGCCTGACCACCGCCGCCGGTTTGTGGATGACCGCTGCCATTGGGGTGTCGGCCGGGTTGGGGAGGGAAGCAACGGCGGTACTCAGCACTTTGCTGGCGTTGGGGATTCTGAGCGCGATGCCCCGAGTGGTGAAAATCTTCGAGAAGAACAACGACCACAATGATCAACAGAATTAACGGAAGGAGCGAGCCTGGTCGCGCTGGTCCTGAGTATTGCGCGGAGCATCAGGCTTCCCGCGTCATTGTTGACAATCATCGCGAGCAGGCTCGCTCCTGCAGGTAAACGGCGATTGGTCGTTATTCCGGTGTAACGATGACAGGTGGCATGGTCGTCGGTGGTTCTTCCCTTGGAGGAGGGTTCGTTCCGGGTGGGTCTTGCTCGGGCACCGGTTGCGGGTCGCTCGGCGGTATTACCGGGTTGTCGATGTTCGGATCGGGTGTTTCAGCCGGGAATGGATTGTTCATCGTTCCTGCCTCCAGTGGCACATGGCGTGAGTCGTGCTTAAGTTGTTGACCACCGACTGAGGGATTTGATTCCGGCCAAATGCCGATGAACTTTTCCCGGCGATGGTTGCTCGGAACCTAAGTGAGTTGATTGCCGGGCGGATGGCCCGACGGGATGACAACCAGACACTTGAGCGTCCATGGGGCGTAAAGGAGAGATGCTCGATGACGGCTGAAAAACCGACAGAACTGAGCTACAACCCGCACATGCCATTGTCGCAAGCGCTGCTACTGCCGCGCATTGTCATTGAAAACACCATGCCGACGCTCGAAGGTGGCCAGTTTGCGGTCAAGGCCGTTGTGGGCCAGGACGTGGTGGTCACCAGCAAAGTGTTCGCCGACGGTCACGACAAACTGGCGGTGCGTGTGCGCTGGCGGGCCGAAAGTGATGACACCTGGCAAAGCGAAGTCATGGCCGATCTGGGCAATAACGGCTGGCAAGGCAGCTTTCGGGTGCCGAGTCAGGGCCGTTATGTGTTTTGCATCGAAGCCTGGATCGATCAGTTCGCCAGTTTTCGCTACGAGCTGGAGAAAAAACACGCCGCCGCAGTGCCGGTCAGCCTGGAGTTACAGGAAGGGCGCCTGCACGTCCAGCAAGCGGCCGAGCGCAGTGAAGGGCAACTGAGCGAACAACTCGCCGCGTTGCACCATGAATTGTCGGGCCTGCTCGAAACCGAGCAGGTCGCATTGTTCCTGCACCAGCGTAGCGCCGACTTGATGGCTCAGGCCGATCATCGTGCCTACCTGAGTCTGAGCGCTGAATTTCCGATAGACGTTGAGCGCGAGCTCGCACAGTTTGCCAGTTGGTATGAGTTGTTCCCGCGCTCGATCACCGACGATCCTAATCGCCACGGCACTTTTAATGACGTGCACTCACGTCTGCCAATGATTCAGGACATGGGCTTTGACGTGCTGTATTTCCCGCCGATCCATCCGATCGGTCGCAGCTTTCGCAAAGGGCCGAACAATTCCCTGACCGCCGGACCTGACGATCCCGGCAGCCCCTATGCCATTGGCAGTGAAGAAGGCGGGCACGAGGCGATCCATTCGCAATTGGGTACCCGCGAGGATTTCCGGCGACTGGTCGCCGCTGCCGCAGAGCACGGCCTGGAAATCGCCCTCGACTTTGCCATTCAGTGTTCTCAGGACCACCCATGGCTCAAGCAGCATCCGGGCTGGTTCAACTGGCGGCCCGACGGCACGATCAAATACGCCGAGAACCCGCCGAAAAAATACCAGGACATCGTCAACGTCGATTTCTATGCCGCTGATGCGATTCCCAGCCTCTGGATCGAATTGCGCGACATCGTCCTGGGCTGGGTCGAGGAGGGGGTAAAGATTTTTCGCGTGGACAATCCGCACACCAAACCGCTGCCGTTCTGGCAATGGCTGATCGCCGATGTGCGGGCGCTGTATCCGGAGGTGATCTTCCTTGCCGAAGCGTTTACCACGCCGGCGATGATGGCCCGACTGGGCAAGGTCGGTTACTCCCAGAGCTATACCTATTTCACCTGGCGCAATACCAAGACCGAACTGGCGACATATTTCACTGAACTCAATGAATCGCCCTGGCGCGAATGCTACCGGCCGAATTTCTTCGTTAACACACCGGACATCAATCCGGCATTCCTGCATGAATCCGGGCGCCCCGGTTTTCTCATCCGTGCTGTGCTGGCGACCATGGGTTCTGGCTTGTGGGGCATGTATTCCGGTTTTGAACTGTGCGAATCGGCACCGGTGCCGGGCAAAGAGGAGTACCTCGACTCCGAAAAATACGAAATCCGCCCACGGGATTTCACCGCCCCAGGCAACATCATTGCCGAAATCGCCCAGCTCAACCGCATCCGCCGGCAGAACCCGGCATTGCAGACGCATTTGGGCCTGAAGGTCTACAACGCCTGGAACGACAACATCTTGTATTTCGGCAAGCGCAGTGCCGATGGCAGCAATTTCATTCTGGTAGCGGTCAGCGTTGATCCGCATAACGTCCAGGAGGCGAATTTTGAATTGCCGCTGTGGGAAATGGGCCTGCCCGACGACGCCAGTACCCAGGGCGAGGACCTGATGAACGGCCATCGCTGGACCTGGCATGGCAAATATCAATTCATGCGGATCGACCCGGCCTACCAGCCGTTCGGGATCTGGCGGATTACCGTCTAGCAAATGATCGTTCCCATGCTCCGCGTGGGAGTGCAGCCCGTGACGCTCCGCGTCACTGGACGCAGAGCGTCCCTTGAGGCATTCCCACGCAGAGCGTGGGAACGATCTGCTTCAGGGAGTTCTCTCGTATTCAACAGGAGTTTCAAATGGCGAAGAAACCCAAGGCAGCCACCTTCATCAAGGACCCGCTCTGGTACAAGGACGCGGTGATCTATCAAGTGCACGTTAAATCTTATTTCGACTCCAATAACGACGGGATCGGCGACTTTCCTGGCCTGATCGCCAAACTCGACTACATCGCCGAACTCGGCGTCAACACCATCTGGCTGCTGCCGTTCTATCCCTCACCACGCCGCGACGACGGCTATGACATTGCCGAATACCGCGGTGTCCACAGTGATTACGGCACCATGGCCGATGCCAAGCGCTTTATTGCCGAGGCACACAAGCGCGGTCTGCGGGTGATAACCGAACTGGTCATCAACCACACCTCCGACCAGCACGCCTGGTTCCAGCGCGCCCGCAAGGCCAAGAAAGGCTCGGCGGCGCGGGACTTCTACGTGTGGTCAGATGACGATCAAAAGTACGACGGCACGCGCATCATTTTTCTCGACACCGAAAAGTCCAATTGGACTTGGGACCCGGTGGCCGGCCAGTACTTCTGGCACCGCTTCTATTCGCACCAGCCCGATTTGAATTTCGACAACCCGCAGGTCATGAAGGCCGTGCTGTCGGTGATGCGTTACTGGCTGGACATGGGTATCGACGGTTTGCGCCTCGACGCTATCCCGTACCTGATCGAGCGTGACGGCACCAACAACGAAAACCTTCCTGAAACCCACGATGTGCTGAAACAGATCCGCGCCGAAATCGATGCCAATTACCCCGACCGCATGTTGCTGGCCGAGGCCAATCAATGGCCGGAAGACACCCAGCTGTATTTCGGCGACACCGACAAGAAAGGCCTGAACGGCGATGAATGCCACATGGCGTTTCACTTTCCGCTGATGCCGCGCATGTACATGGCGCTGGCCCAGGAAGACCGTTTCCCGATCACCGATATCCTGCGCCAGACCCCGGAAATCCCCGCCAACTGCCAATGGGCGATTTTCCTGCGCAACCACGATGAGCTGACCCTGGAAATGGTCACCGACAAAGAGCGCGATTACCTCTGGAATTACTACGCGGCCGACCGTCGGGCGCGGATCAACCTGGGGATTCGCCGCCGGCTGGCGCCGCTGATGGAACGTGACCGCCGCCGGGTGGAGCTGCTCAACAGTTTGCTGCTGTCGATGCCCGGCACGCCGACCCTGTATTACGGCGACGAAATCGGCATGGGCGACAACATCTACCTCGGCGACCGCGACGGCGTGCGCACGCCGATGCAATGGTCCATTGACCGCAACGGTGGTTTCTCTCGCGCCGATCCGGCCAGCCTGGTCTTGCCGCCCATCATGGACCCGCAATATGGCTACTTGTCGGTCAATGTCGAAACCCAGGCCGGCGACCCGCATTCGTTGTTGAACTGGACCCGACGCATGCTGACCGTGCGCAAGCAATCCAAGGCGTTTGGTCGTGGCACGCTGAAAATGCTCTCGCCGACCAACCGTCGCGTATTGGCCTACACCCGTGAATACACCGGGCCTGACGGCAAGCACGAAATCATTCTGTGCGTGGCCAACGTTTCTCGCAGCGCTCAGGCGGTGGAGCTTGATCTGTCGGCCTACGTCGGCATGGTTCCGGTGGAAATGCTTGGCGGTAATGCCTTTCCGCCGATCGGCCAGTTGAATTTTCTCCTGACCCTGGCGCCCTACGGTTTCTATTGGTTCGGACTTGCCGCCGAAAACCAGATGCCCAGCTGGCACGTCGAGCCGGCGCAAAGCCTGCCGGACTTCACCACGCTGGTGCTGAAAAAACGCATGGAAGAACTGCTCGAAGCGCCATCACGGGGCACGCTGGAACAGAGCATCCTGCCGAGCTGGTTGCAGAATCGTCGCTGGTTTGCCGGCAAGGATGCGGCTATCGACAAGGTCGAGCTGGCTTACGGTGTGCGGTTTGGTGACGCTCAGCATCCGGTGTTGTTGAGTGAGATCGAAGTCACCAGCGGCGGCCAGATCAGCCGCTATCAATTGCCGTTCGGCTTCATCGCCGAAGACCAGGTAGGCGCGGCGTTGCCTCAACAACTGGCGCTGTCGCGGGTGCGCCGAGGGCCTCAAGTCGGCTTGATCACCGATGCGTTCAGTCTGGAAAGCTTTGTCCGCGCCGTATTGCAGGGCATGCATAACAACATGGTGTTGCCTTCGGACGGTGGCGAGATCCGCTTCGAACCGACCGCCGAACTGGCCAAGCTGGGCCTGACGGCGGAATCCGAAGTGCGGTATCTGTCGGCGGAGCAATCCAACAGTTCGGTGGTGGTCGGCAACAGTCTGGTATTGAAGCTGATCCGCAAGGTGGCGTCGGGCGTGCACCCGGAACTGGAAATGAGCGCTTATCTGACCGCCGCCGGCTTCAGCAACATTTCGCCGCTGTTGGGCGCGGTGGTTCGCCGGGACGCCGCAGGCGAAGACAACCTGCTGATGATCGCCCAAGGCTACTTGAGCAATCAGGGCGATGCCTGGGAATGGACCCAGAACAACCTCGAACGGGCACTGCGCGATGAGTTGGCGGACGCTGTGTCGGAACAGGAACAGCATTACAACGCCCTCGGCGAGCTGAAGGATTTCGCCGGCATGCTCGGCCAGCGCCTGGGCGAAATGCATCAGGTACTGGCGGCACCGGGCAACAACCCGGACTTCGAACCGCAAATCACCACGGCAAAAGAGGCGCTGGCTTCGGCCAAGGACGTCGCTGCGCAAATCGAGCACGCACTGAAATTGCTCAAGCAGCATCAAAACGAACTGAACCCGGCAGACAAAACCTTGGTCAGCCGTTTACTGGACAACAAAAAAGCCATCCTCGCCCATGTGCAGGCGCTGGCCAAAAAGACCGCCGGTGGCCTGCGTATCCGCGTGCATGGTGACTTGCACCTGGGGCAAGTACTGGTGATCAAGAGCGATGCCTACCTGATCGACTTCGAAGGTGAACCGGCACGACCGCTGCATGAACGAAGGGGCAAGCACAGCCCGTACAAGGATGTCAGCGGGGTACTGCGTTCTTTCGATTACGCAGCGGCCATGACCATCAACGTGCACAACGTCGACAACACGGCGCAGGCCCAGGTCGCGCGCGAGCGCGTAGCGACTCGCTATTTGACCGAAGCCAGGCAGGCATTTGTCGACGCTTATCGGCTGGCGGCAGCTACGCTTGATCATGCATGGCAAGATCCAGAAGGCGAGGACGCTGCATTGGCGTTGTTCGGCCTGGAGAAGGCGGCGTATGAAGTCGCTTACGAGGCGGAAAATCGCCCCGGTTGGTTGCCCGTGCCGTTGCACGGTTTATATGGATTATTGAGTGGGCTTAAACCCTTTTCCGATCTTGGTGGAGAGTAGTCATGAGTTTCTCGAACAAGGAACAGGGTCAACATCACAAAGAAGCACTGCTACCCAGGGCGCGGGATATCGACGCGTTGGTACGTGCCGAGCATCATGATCCTTTTGCCATTCTTGGCCCCCACGGCGATGGCGTCGGTGGGCAGTTCATCCGGGCCTACCTCCCGGATGCCTTGAGCGTACACGTGGTCGCCAGAGAAACCGGTGAAGAGCTCGGTCAACTTGAAGTTACCCAGACCCCCGGTCTGTTCGTTGGGCATTTCGAGCGTGCGCAACCCTATCTGTTGCGCACTCGTTGGGCCGGTGGCGAGCAAACCGCCGAAGATCCATACAGCTTTGGTCCACTGCTTGGCGAAATGGATTTGTACCTGTTCGCCGAAGGCAATCACCGCGACCTGAGCAGTTGCCTCGGCGCGCAGCTGAAAACTGTCGACGGCGTCGACGGCGTGCGTTTCGCAGTGTGGGCGCCGAATGCCCGACGGGTGTCGGTTGTTGGGGACTTCAACGTCTGGGACGGGCGCCGCCATCCGATGCGCCTGCGCCATCCCAGTGGTGTCTGGGAATTGTTCATTCCGCGCCTGCAAGCGGGCGAGGCGTACAAATATGAAATTCTTGGCAAAGACGGCATTCTGCCGTTAAAGGCCGACCCGATGGCGCTGGCCACCAGCCTGCCGCCAGATACCGCCTCGAAAGTCGCTCCTCCCTTGCACATCGACTGGCAGGATCAGGACTGGATGCTGTCCCGTGCCGAGCGCCAGCGTCCGAGCGAGCCGTTGTCGATTTACGAACTGCACGCCGGGTCCTGGCAATGCGAACTGGATGATCTGGGTGAAGTGGCCCGCCAGTACACTTGGCCCGAACTGGCTGAGCGGCTGATTCCCTATGTCAAGGAACTGGGTTTCACCCACATCGAACTGATGCCGATCATGGAGCACCCGTTCGGCGGGTCTTGGGGATATCAGTTGCTGTCGCAATTCGCCACCAGTGCCCGTTACGGTACGGGCGACGAGTTCGCAGCGTTCGTCAATGCCTGCCACCAGGCGGAAATTGGCGTGATTCTCGATTGGGTGCCGGCGCATTTTCCGACCGATACCCATGGCCTGGCGCAATTCGACGGCACTGCGCTGTACGAGTACGGCAACCCCCAGGAAGGCTTTCACCAGGATTGGGACACGCTGATCTACAACCTCGGGCGCACCGAAGTGCACGGCTACATGCTCGCTTCAGCACTGCACTGGCTCAAGCATTTTCATGTCGATGGCCTGCGGGTGGATGCGGTGGCGTCGATGCTCTATCGCGATTACTCGCGCAAGGCGGGCGAGTGGGTGCCCAATCGCCATGGCGGTCGGGAGAACCTCGAGGCAATCGACTTTCTGCGCCACCTCAACGACGTCGTAGCGCTGGAAGCTCCCGGAGCATTGGTGATTGCCGAAGAGTCCACGGCGTGGCCGGGTGTCAGCCAGAGCACGCAACAGGGCGGACTGGGCTTCGCCTACAAATGGAACATGGGCTGGATGCACGATTCGCTGCATTACATCCAGCAAGATCCGGTGTATCGCGCCCATCACCATAACGAACTGAGCTTCGGCCTGGTGTATGCCTGGTCAGAACGCTTCATCCTGCCGATTTCCCATGACGAAGTGGTGCATGGCAAGCATTCGCTGATCGACAAGATGCCCGGCGACCGTTGGCAGAAGTTCGCCAACCTGCGAGCCTACCTGAGTTTCATGTGGGCGCATCCGGGCAAGAAACTGCTGTTCATGGGCTGCGAGTTCGGCCAGTGGCGCGAGTGGAACCACGACCAGCAACTGGACTGGTACCTGCTGCAGTATTCCGAACACAAAGGCGTGCAGAAACTGGTCGGTGACCTTAACCGTCTGTACCGCGATATTCCGGCGCTGCATGAGCAGGACGATGTGCCGCAAGGCTTCCAATGGTTGATCGGCGACGATGCGATCAACAGCGTGTACGCGTGGCTGCGCTGGAGCAAAGAGGGGCGGCCGGTGTTGGTGGTCGCCAACTTCACCCCGGTACCGCGCGAGGCTTATCGCATCGGCGTACCATTTGCCGGGCGCTGGACCGAGTTGTTCAACAGTGATTCGGCAACCTATGCCGGTTCCAACTACGGCAACAACGGTGGGACGTCCACCGAGGAAATCTCGAGCCATGGGCAGAATCTGTCGCTGGTGTTGAATTTGCCGCCGTTGGCGGTGTTGATGTTGAGTCCGCAGGGCTGATCCGAAATTGCGTCGTTCCAATCGCGGGCAAGCCCGCTCCCACAGGTTCAGTGGTGATCCTTGTGGGAGCGGGCTTGCCCGCGATGGCGTCAGATTGAACCACGCATTTCTTGAGGTCTGATCCTCACCACCGCATCCGCACACCCAGGCTGCCAATGATCCCGTTCAAATCATTGTCGTCGACATCACTGCTGTAGTCGGCGCTGACATACAGGCTCACCGCCGGTGTCACCCGTGCCACCAAGCCCAGGCCCAACTCGACCGTCGACGATTTGCGACTGCTGCTGATCTTGTCGACCTCATCAAGGGTCACGGTATTGCCGGTGTAGACCGTGTGCCACACGTTGGTTCGCACATAAGGTTCGACCGGCAGGCCGTTGATGTCGTAGCTACCTTTCAATTTCGCACCGACCCGTCCGCTCCACGACGTCAGATCGCTGGAGGACGCATTGCCCGAACCGGCATAGGGCGTGTCCAGGGTGATTCGCTGATTGATCAACTGCGCCTGGGGTTCGACCACCCAGTTTTCGCTGATGCCAATCGGGAACCCGCCTTCGACCGACAGCGTCACCGCGCTGCCTTCGGTGGCCTGGCGCGCACCTTGTTCGTTGCGGCTGAAACCGTTGACCCGCCCGCCACTGGCCGACAGATCGACGTGCCAGCCTTGTGGGCCGGTCAGGCTGTAGTAAGCGCCCAGGCTTTGCCCTTGCAGATTGAGAGTGTCGCTGTGCGGGTCGGACATGCCGCGGTTGGTCAACAAGCCATTGCTGTTGCCCTGGATCTGACTGGTGCCGCCGATCAGGCCGACCCGTTGGGTATGGCCGCTGTTGCTCTGCAATGTGAGGATCGCCGGGCTTTTGAGTTCGCCTGAGCCGACGTAGGTAAAGCCTTGGGCGAGGGCATCGGTTTGCGACTGGCGCGAGGTCTGCCCGTAAATCTGATCCCAGGCATAGGGCGTTGCGTCTTCGGTGGTGACGTGGCTACTTCGTATGTCGGGATGGGGGCTGAATCGGCCGGGGTAAGTGGTAGTGAGAGCAGGCAAGGCAAGCGCGGGAATGTCCTGGCGATACCACGGCGTCGCCTCTTCCTCGGCCGGTTGGGCCTGTACTTCCATGGAGGAGCACAGCAGGAGTGAACTCGAGACAGTGCAAAAAGTGATTTTGATCTCTTGTTGGGTGAATGAAGTTCTCATGGCGGGCTACCTTGCAATCGCGTGCCGTACTTGCCTTGGCGTCTCTCCTACCCCGAACGAGGGGCGACCGAATGAGTGGGGCAAGCCGGGGGCCGCCCGTATGCGCGGGTGTCCTGGGGGCTTGCCCCTGATTGTGTTTCCGGGGGTAGTAACGTGAAGTCAAGTGGACCGCCGCCACTGCGTCAAGAAAATGGCCGATAAGTGGTATGGGTATTTCAGGTCTTATAAGTGACTGATTTATGCCGCGTCTCTAAGTACTTGTTTAATTGCAAAATCGTCAAGAAAGTCACCCTATAGAGCCTTTGCTCGATCCTACCAACTCACTCTGAAGCCCAGGTTGCCAGCCATGCCTCGCTGCTGATTGCTGTCTACATTGCTGCTGTAATCAATATTGCCGTACACGCTGACGCCGGGTGCGAGCGACAGAGTCGCGCCGACGCCAAGATCAGCCCATGAAACTTGCTGCTCGGTATCGATATCAGTGGTATTGGCAAAAGTGACCGTGTCGGTGCCTGAAAAAGTGTGCCACAGATTCGCCCGCAGATAGGGTTCCAGCGGTAGGCCGCTGACGTCGTAGTGCCCCTTGAGACGTGCGCCGAGCCGGCCGGTCCAGGAGGGGTCGGTATCGAACTCCACATCGGAGACACCGTCGTTCTGACTGTCGAGTTCGATGCGTTGATGGATGAGCTGTGCCTGGGGTTCGATGATCCAGTCGTTCGCTATCGGGAATGGATAACCGGCCTCTACGGACAGGCTCAGGGCGTGTCCATCGTTATCGAGCTTGAGGCCGCGATCGGAATGGCTGTCTCCATCGAGCCAGGTGTACATCGCAACGGCATCGAGGTACGCATTGCCAGGATCGGTCAGTGTCCAGTAAGCACCCAGGCTGTCGCCCTCGAGCTCGACCTTGCCGGCGCGTTTGTCTTCAAAGCCCTGGTTGAACCCGTCGACATCACCCTGCAAGCGGCTGTGGCCGACGAAGAATCCACTGCGTTGGATTTGCCCGCCAGACAACTGCGAACCGAAAAGGTCATTGCCAACCTGGAAACCGTTCAGCGAGCCGTCGAGTTTCGGTGTCACAGTGCCGGCCCAGGTCTGCTCGAAGTTCTTGCCATAGACCCGACCCCAGCCCGCACCGAAGGCGCCGGTCTCGGTCAGCAGGCGCTGCTCGCCCTGACGATCGTGAAACGTCCCGAGAGCGTTCAGGGTCAACTGCGCCGCTGCAGGTGGCAGCACCGACCATACAGGCACTTCCGGACGATACAGGGGAATGGGCGCGGCGCCGGGTGCGGGAGTAGGCAACGAAGGACTACCGGCCGCTGCCACTGGCGCGGCTATCAACGGCACCAGAATCGGTGGCAGGGTCGGGTCGGGGTTGGGTACCGCGACCAGTGGCGCTGCCACCACCGATGACCGCAAGTACCAACTGTTTTCGCTGCCAACCGTTACGCCGCCCTTGTACAGGACGTAATCGAACGCACCTGCCGACACCGGTGTCTTCAGGCTGAAGGCATCATTGTTGCTGACAGCGGTGCCTTGGGCCTGAACCAGTTGAATGCCGTTTTGCAGGGTTTCTGCACCTGCGCCCTCCAGGTTGCTGACAGTGATGGCAGTCGTGCCGGTCAAGGCACCGTCATTGACCACCAGTTTGTCGCTGGGCGAGTTGTCGCCGCCGAGTACGCTTTGCACAAACAACTGGCCGCCATTGCCTGCGTAGTTGCCCTGCACGGTCAGGGTGTCGCTGGTTCGGCTGTTGCCACTGCTGAGGTCAATGATCCCGGCGTTGTTCAGCGTGGCGCGCTGGCCGACAGTGAAGGGCATGATGCTGCCCTGGACAGACGTCATGACGCTGCTGCTGTCGATGTTGAACACGCCGCTGCCACTGGCACTGTCGCCGAGCATCAGGTTGCCGTCGACGTCGAACTGCGAGCCGTTGCTCAGGTTGATCGTTTCCCAATTTGCGTAACGCGCGGCGCCCGCAGTGGTGGTGCGGTTAAAGGTCAGCACGTCGTTGTCGGTGCCACCGTTGAGGCCCGGGGTCAGGGACAGGGAGCTCTCCAACAGATTGCGCAGGGTTGCGCGGTCGTTGCCAGCCTCCATCAGAATCTGCGAACGGATAATGCCACCACCGTCCCAGACAAACGTGTCATCGCCGGTGCTGGTGCGGATGTCGCCGACGATTTCGCCGCCCGTCACGGTAATGCTGTCGTTGCCGCCGCTGACGCTGATGTTGCCGCCAATCCGGCCGCCCGAGACGATGATGGTGTCGGTGCCGAACCCGGTGACCAGGTTACCGATGATTTGCCCCCCAGACATGTCGAACAGATTGTTGTCGAGCTTCATGTCGACCCGGCCGATGGTTCCACTGGTCATCTTCGCGGTATCACCGTCCTCGAAGGCACCCGTGATCGTGCCGCCGGTCATCAGGAAAAAGTCGCGGTTGTCACCTTGGGCCAGTGACTGGATCGTGCCACCGGTCATGGTGAAATTGTCGATGCCGCTCCCTTGATTGACGGCTCCGGTTACTTGTCCGGCGCTGATGTTGAAGAAATCTGCGCCATCGCCCTGATCGACGCTGCCGACAATCCGACCGGAATCCATGTTGACGGTGTCGCTACCGGCCCCGAATGTAACGTTGCCATTGATCGTTGCGCTGCCGTTGGCGGGAAGGTTCAACGTGTTATTGCCGGCCAGATCGCTCAGTGGGCCGCCAATGCCACTGTCGCACAAATGAGTATCGTCACCGGCGGTTGGAGTAAGGACACAAGCTGCCTGGGCGGGATGGGGCCATCCGAGGAGCAGCCAGATGGAAAAGGCACAGGCGCTGTAACGGTATTTGGGCAGATCGGCAGCCAATGTCATGCAAATCCCTCGCATCGAATGAATCCGGACGACACGACCGTAACAGCCGCCTGAGCGCACGGCTACTGTCACAAATGACAGGTCGGACGAATGATTCAACCCTCGAGGAACACATCAGCGGGTCACAAGTGGACTTCCACCGCCAGCGGTAAATGGTCTGACAGATGCGTCCAGGGCTTGCTGCCGAGAATTTTCGGGTCGTGGCTGCTGGCATTGCGCAGATAGATACGGTCCAGCCGCAGCAGAGGGAAACGTGCCGGGTAGGTCTTGGCCGGGCGGCCGTGGTGCCGCTCGAAGGCTTCGTGCAGATAGTCGCGGCGGGCGAGGGCGGCGTTGCCTTGCAATTGCCAGTCGTTGAAATCGCCAGCGATGATCACCGGAGCCTTGTCTGGCAACGATTCAAGCAATTGGCAAAGCAACTGCAACTGCAACTGACGATGGCTTTCCAGAAGACTCAGATGCACGCAGATCGCGTGGACTTCAGCGTGGCCGGGCACATCGAGCACGCAGTGCAGCAAGCCGCGACGTTCCGGACCGGTGATGGAAACGTCGAGGTTGCGGTATTCGCGAATCGGGTACTTCGACAACAGGGCGTTGCCGTGGTGGCCATCGGGGTAGACCGCGTTGCGACCGTAGGCGAAATCGCTCCACATGCTGTCCGCGAGAAACTCGTATTGCGAGGTCTGTGGCCAATTGTGGTAACGGGTGGAATGGCCGTCATGCTCGCCGACGACTTCCTGGAGAAACACCAGGTCCGCCGAAGTACTGCGTACCGCCTCTCGCAGTTCCGGCAGGATGAAGCGGCGGTTGAGGGCGGTGAAGCCTTTGTGCGTGTTGACCGTCAATACACGCAAGCGATGAATGGCCGGGGGACTGGTCAACGGCACCGATTCGGCCGTCTGCGACTTGGAATGGGTGGTCACGATCACTCCTCTGAATCCGTGTGGCATATGTATGCGACTGATGCACCGCCGGGCAGTTCAGTTTGAGCGATTGCAGGATCGATACCCGTAAAGTCTTGCCACGGGATGATCCGTTCAGACAAAGACGATTTCATAGGGCAAGCGCATTCGCTCCAGCAGCACGCGGGGCAAGGGCGGAGCGATGCCGATGGCGGGCTCGCCGTCCAGTTGGCTGGCGTAAGCGTGGGTGGCGTGGCTTTTACGCGCAACCGTCCAGGTGTCCAGACGCAGTTTGCGAGCGCGATGCCACGGGATCAGTTCGCGATCCCGCGCTGGCCAGTGCCACGCCCAGACGGGTACTTCGTTGAACGTCGCGCCGGCGATCGCCGACGCCTGGGCGCTGGCTCGGCCCACGGCGTCATGGTCGCTGTTGCCGTCCGCGGCCCAGGTGCTGAACACCACGTCGCCGGGGCGCAGGTAACGGGCGATGAAACGGGTCAACTCCAGTTCGTGCTCGGCCAGGGCGTTGTCGGTGAAGCCGCCGCGAATCCATTTCAGGCTGTGCATCGGCAAGCCGAGCCGGCGCAGGGCTTCGACACTTTCCTGGGCGCGGAACACACTCAGGCGTTTTTCCGACCACTGCTGCGACCCCGGGTGACTGGCACTGCCGTCGGTAACCGAGATCAATTGCAAGGGATGGCCCATATTGCTGAGCAGTTGCAATAGACCGCCGCAGGTCACCACTTCGTCGCCGGGATGTGGGGCAATTACCACCACGCGGGCGCCGGGCGGGACCAGGGATTGGGTGCTGATGACCGGAACGTTGTCCAGTTGCAGGGCGCTGTTCCAGATCTGTGCTGGCAGGCTGCTTTCGTTGATGGAAACAGGTTTCATGGGATTACGTCCTTGTTTCATGTCGCCTTCAGTCGTGCGCGATGCTGGCGACAGGCAAGCACGGCAGACCCGTGAGGGCGGATTGATAACGATCGCGGCATTACGAACCCTGAAATGCCGCGCACCGAGTATTGCTCATGTAACGTTATTCGTCGCGTCCGAGGCCCTTCAGCGGCATTTTTTTAGCTGACCGGTACGTTGCAAATTGTTTACTCCTCTTGTTCATGTTGTAACTCGAACAGCAGCAGCGAGCGGCCAGTGACCGAATACTCGTGGCCGAACTCGAATCGCTCCTGGCCGCGTATCGATGGCTGATTGGTGTCGATCATGCAGGTCCAGAAGCCGCCGTCAGGCACTTCCGGCAACAGGAAGTTGACGATGTCGTGATGGGCATTGACCACCAGCAGCAGTGTCGCGTCGGCCCCTTTACGGCGAATGCCGGTTTCCTGTGCACGACCATCGAGCAGCATGCCCAGGCAGCGATTGTGCGCATCGTGCCAATGTTCGGTGGTCATTTCGCTGCCGTCCGCCGCCAGCCAGGTCACGTCCTTGACACCGATGTCCTCGTTGTAATTGCCCACCAGAAAGCGCCCGCGACGCAGGATCGGGTAAGCCAGGCGCAATTTGATCAGGCGTTTGACGAACTTGAGCAGCGCCTTGCCGTCTTCGCTGAGGTCCCAATTGACCCAGCCGATTTCGCTGTCCTGGCAGTAGGCGTTGTTGTTGCCGTCCTGGGTGCGAGCGAACTCGTCGCCGGCCACCAGCATCGGCGTGCCTTGGGCGAGCAGGAGCGTGGCGAAAAAGTTACGCATCTGCCGATGGCGCAGTTCGTTGATTTGCGGGTCGTCGGTCGGGCCTTCGACGCCGTGGTTCCAGGACAGGTTGTTGTTGCTGCCGTCCTGGTTGTTTTCATCGTTGGCTTCGTTGTGCTTGTCGTTGTAGGACACCAGGTCATTGAGGGTGAAGCCGTCGTGGGCGGTGATGAAGTTCACCGATGAATACGGCCGTCGACCGCGCTGATTGAACATCTCGCCGGAAGCGGTCATGCGACTGGCAAAGTCGGCCAACTGGCCGTCGTCGCCTTTCCAGAACGCTCGCACGGTGTCGCGAAACTTGTCATTCCACTCAACCCAACCGGGCGGGAAATTGCCGACCTGATAACCACCGGGGCCGCAGTCCCAAGGCTCGGCAATCATTTTCACCTGGCGCAACACCGGGTCCTGGCGGCAGGCCACGAGGAAACTGTGACGTTCGTCGAAACCGTCGTGGTAACGCCCGAGAATGGTCGCCAGGTCAAAACGGAAGCCGTCGACGTGCATTTCCGTGGCCCAATACCGCAACGAGTCGGTGACCATTTGCAGCACGCATGGGTGGCTCAGGTCGAGGGTATTGCCGGTGCCGGAGTCGTTGATATAGAAGCGTTTGTCGTCGGGCATCAAGCGGTAATAAGAGGCGTTGTCGATACCACGCATGGACAGGGTCGGGCCTTGTTCGTTGCCCTCGGCGGTGTGGTTGTAGACCACGTCGAGGATCACTTCCAGGTTGGCTTCGTGCAGGTGCGCGACCATTTCCTTGAACTCGGCGATCTTGCCGCTGGCCAGGTAGCGCGGGTCGGGGGCGAAGAAGGCGATGCTGTTGTAGCCCCAGTAATTGGTCATGCCCTTGTGCAGCAGGTGCTGGTCGTTGACGAAGGCGTGGATCGGCAACAGCTCCACGGTCGATACGCCGAGTTTGCGAATGTGTTCCAGCACGTCGTCGACCATCAAGCCGGCGAAGGTGCCGCGCAGGTTTTCCGCAACGCCAGGGTGGCGCATGCTGATGCCGCGCACATGTGTCTCGTAAATGATCGTCTTGTCCCAAGGCACGCTGACGCGGTGGTCGTGACCCCAGGTGTGTGCCGGGTCGATGACTTTGCATTTGGGTACGAAGGGCGCGCTGTCGCGCTCATCGAAACTGAGGTCGGCGTCGGGGTGGCCAATGGTGTAGCCGAACAGTGCTTCGGACCACTTGAGTTTGCCTACCAGTTGTTTGGCGTAAGGGTCGATCAGCAACTTGTTGTGATTGAAGCGATGCCCGTTCGCTGGGTCGTAAGGACCGTAGACACGATAGCCATAGATCAGCCCTGGATGGGCGTCGGGCAAGTAACCGTGGTAGATCTCATCGGTGTATTCCGGCAGTTCGATGCGTTCCAGTTCCACTTCCCCGGCATCATCGAAAATGCACAGTTCGACCTTGGTGGCGTTGGCGGAAAACAAGGCAAAGTTGACCCCCAGACCATCCCAGGTCGCACCCAGCGGAAAGGGCAGACCCTCACGGATGCGCGAGGGCTCGGCACGGGGTGCTGGCGTGTCTTTTTTTGGTCGGGTCATAAATGCTCCTGCAATGGAGGGAAATCGGCGTGTTTTTTGCGGGCGAGTGAGCCCGTTGTGACGAGCAGGCTCGCCACATGTTCATTCAGGGCAACAGCGGAAACGTCAGACCGCAGGCGGTTTTCGTGCTGCGCGAGGCTTTTTCTCGGCGGCTTTTTCCCCGGGAGGAATGACGGACGACGCCGCAGCCGGTTTGGTTTTGGCCTTGGGCGCCGTCACCTTGACCTCGCCAGCCTTGCCATTGGCCGTCTTGCTGACGGTGGATTTGCTCGCCGGCGCCTTTGCCGGCTTTTTCGGCGCAAGGGCTTCGGCCTCGGCCAACTTGCGAGCCATTTCCCAGTGCCGGGCTTCCTGGCCTTCAGGCTTTCCTTCTGACTCCCAGATCTGATAGGCAAACTCGCGGATGCGTTTATCGTCGGTACTCATCGCTATGCTCCTGCACTGAACTCAAGTGTCGGTAGTTTGGATAAAGAGATTGACCGGGAAATCCCCCAGCGCGGCGCTGATCATCAGCTCCCTGTTTTTTGTGACTGCGACGCCAGAAAAAAGTCCCTTCAGATTTTCCTCAGCGGTAGTGAACGGCAGACTGATGCGGGTATCGCCCCACTGCGGCGCATCCACGTGCGGTACGGCACTGTTTTCCAGCAGCGGCGCACAGCGGATTGGCACGATGACGATGGCGCGTTTTCCCTCCCATTGGCGAACAAACCCAAGCACCCTATGTGCCTGGTTGCCGATGACATCGAGTGCCTGGTAGGTGCCGTGGCGAAACAGTTCGGCATGCTCGGCACGCAGGTTCAGGGTCTGTGCGATCAAGGCTTGCTTGATGCGCCCGTCATGCCAGTGTTGCAACAGATCAGGCAGATCCAATGGTTGCGACAAGGCCTGTTGGCGACTGGCGTAATCCACCGGGCGACGGTTGTCCGGATCGACCAGGCTGAAGTCCCAGAACTCGTCGCCCTGATAGAGATCCGGCACCCCAGGCACGGTCATGCGCAGCAAGGTTTGCGCCAATCCATTGAGGGCGCCGGGCACGGCGATGGTACGTGCCACCTTGCCAAGGGCGCTGCGCAGCAGGTCACCCTCCGGGCTCAGCAGCAGGCGCCGGGTGAAGTTTTCGCTGGCTTGTTCGTAAGCATCGTTTGGTGCACTCCAGCTACTTTGCAACTTGGCTTCGCGCAGGGCTTTGCGTTGCCATTGGCTGACACGCGCGGCGTAGGCTTCAAGCGCCGATGGGTCATCGGCCTGCAAATCGAGCGGCCAACTGCCAAGCAGTGCCTGATAAAGAATCAACTCGTCACCGGCAGACGGCATCTGGTCATCGTCGCGCAGTGGCCGGGCGAGGGCGCGCCACAGGCCGATCTGTTCGACGTACCATTTACTGCGCTCACTCAAGATCGCCAGGCGCGCGCGCGTATCTTCACCGCGCTTGTGGTCGTGGGTCGCGGTGGCGAGCAGGTTGTCGGGAAACAGTTGTAAGCGCTTGAGGCAGGCCTCATGGAAGTCAGCCACCGGCGCACTGAATTGCTCGGTGTTGAAACCGACGTCATTGCGTGACAGCAACACCGCGGAGCGATAGAACGCCGTGTCTTCCACGGCCTTCGCGGCGGCGGGTGAAGTCAGCTGCTGGAAACGTACGCAAGCATGCTTGAGGCGCTTGCGCAGGCGGCCGGCGGGGCGTTCGCGCCAGGTTTCACCGCCCAACCATTTAGCCAGGCAATCGAGCACCGGCCAGTCGGCTTCGCCCAGGGTTTGGCGGGCACCGTCCATGGCCTGCTGGAAAAACACCTCGTCCTGGGCTGACCGCCCAAGGGCGCTGATATAAGTGCGGTACACCGAAAAATGCACGATCAGTTCCTGCAAGGCGCGACGGATCGCGCCCAGCGTCAAATCGCGGGTCATGAGGTCATCGCGGGCCACTTGCAGCAGGGCCTGGGCCACGCTTTCGAAATCGCCGGCCAGTGAACCGTTGAGAATCTGCTGACGGGCCAGTTGTGCTTCCTGGCGGAAGTCGGCCGGGCGTTCGCTGTAGCGGTGCCAGACTTCACCCAAGGTGGTTTGCCCGTCGGGATCGTGTTGCAGCAGTGACAACTGATTCATGAATTCATAGCCGGTGGTGCCATCCACCCACCAATCACGGCGCAAGGTTTCACCGTCGCCAAGGATCTTCTCGACGTAGATCGGCAAGTGGCGGCTCGCTGACAGGCTGTCGACCCGCCGCCGCAGTTTGCGGCAGTAGCCGCGCGGGTCGGCCAGACCGTCAATGTGATCGATGCGCAAACCGTCGATCAGCCCTTCAGCCACCAATTGGAAAATCTTCGCGTGGGTCGCCTCGAACACCGCTGGACGCTCCACCCGCAAACCACCCAACTCATTGACATCGAAAAAACGCCGCCAGTTGATGTCGTCTGCGGCGGTACGCCAACTGGCGAGGCGATAACTCTGCCGTTCCAGCAGATCGTGCAAGCGTTGGAAGCCTTCAGGGGTCAGCGAATCGTAGGCTTTGAGGTTGTGCTCGATGGCTTGCAGAATCGCGGGGTCGCTGGCCAGTTCGCGCAATTGATCCTTCAATGGACCCGCCAGACTGTGGGCGTCAGTCTGATAGCTCAAGGTGCTGAAGTGGTCCGCCAGCTGTTTGAGCAGCTCGTTGTCCGACTTGAGCAGTTCGCCGTAATGCATCGGGCAAATCGGAAAGTGGTGGTCGTAATGCTCGACATGAAAGGCACCGTTCTGCGCATCGAAGCGCAGGGGCAGTGTGCCGTCCTGCAGGGCCACGCCATAATCGCTGCCGAGAAATGGCACCAGCAGTTGGCCTTCCATCAACGGATCGGGCGAGTGCCATTGGATATCGAAGAACTCGCCGTACGGGCTCAAGCGTCCCCATTCCAGCAAATCCAGCCACCAGGGGTTGTCGCAACCCCCCACAGCCATGTGGTTGGATACGATGTCGAGGATCAGCCCCATGCCTTGCCCGCGCAATGCGTCGACCAGGCGCCGCAATGCGGCCTCACCGCCGAGTTCCGGGTTGACCGAAGTCGGGTCGACCACGTCGTAGCCGTGCATGGAGCCGGCGCGGGCTTTCAACAAGGGCGAGGCATACACATGACTGATCCCGAGGCGGGCGAAGTACGGCACCAGTGGCACGGCATCGTCCAGGGTGAAGCCTTTATGGAATTGCAGTCGCAGGGTTGCCCGCAAGGGCAGCGTCGTCACTTGATTCATTGGTCACGCTCGGCCGCCTGGAGTCGCGCACAAGCGAGCAGTTCCAGACGCCGGGCTGCGTCGGCGTTATCGAGCAGCGCTTCGCTGTAACCGGGCAGGCGTCGCGACCAGTTTGGGTGGGTATCGATGGTGCCGGGCAGGTTGGCCTGCTGTTCTATACCCAGCGCATCTTCCAGCGGCAGCAACACCAGCGGCGCGCGGGTGTGGCCGAGGAAGCGCACGCTGGCATCGAGCACCTGATCGGTCTCGTGGGACTCTTCGCGAAAATTCTGCGGGTCCTGGCTCAGCGTCCTGCGCAAGCCTTCGCGCTCGCGTTCGCGGTGTTGACGCCATTCGATTTCGCCGCTGGCATCGACCAGGCCGAGGCGGGCATTCCAGTCGATGTCGCGGCCATGCCACCAGCCATTGAGGGTCGGCAGGTCGTGGGTGCTGGTGGTCGCCAGGGCATTGTCCGGCCAGTCGAGGATCGGTTTGAAATGGGTGTTGTCCTGTTCAAACAGCAACACACGCATGCCCAGCATCGAGCGGGCGCTGAGTTTTTCCCGCAGGCCCTCGGGCACTGTGCCCAGGTCTTCGCCGAGGACGATGGCCTTGTGACGATGGGATTCGAGCGTCAGCAGACGCAGCAAGTCGTCAATCGGGTAGTAAAGGTAGGCGCCGTCGGCAGGCGGTGCGCCGTTAGGGATAACCCATAAACGTTGCAGGCCCATGACGTGGTCGATTCGCAGTCCGCCGGCGTGGGCGAAATTGGCCCGCAACATTTCGATGAAGGCACGAAAGCCGTTGCGTACCAGACCTTCGGGGGAAAATGCCGAAATCCCCCAGCCTTGGCCCGTGCGATTGAGAATGTCCGGTGGCGCGCCGACCGTCAGGGCGGCGAGCAATTCATCCTGACGACTCCAGGCCTGGCTGCCACCGCCATCGGCACCCACCGCCAGATCGGCGATCAGGCCGATGCTCATGCCACTGCTGCGGGCAGCGGCTTGCGCACGCTCCAGACAGCGGGTGATCAGCCACTGGCAAAAGGCGAAGAAACCGATGCGTCCGGCATTCTCCTCAGCGAACTCAGCCAGCGCGGCGCTGCGCGGATTGCGCCATTGTTCCGGCCACTGGCGCCAGTCGAGGCTTTCTCCATTGGCGGCCCGTGTCTCCTGGATGGCCTCGAAGCGGCAATGGTTTTCCAGGGCTTCGCCACCGGCGTGGCGGAAACTGCTGAAGTCGGCGTGCAACGGGTGCTCGCCTTGTACGAAGCCTTCGTACAGCGCCTGCAACAGTTTGTGTTTGGCTGCCGCGGCGGCGGGCCAGTCGATCAGCGGCAACGCCTCAAGATCCTTGAGCTCGGCGCCCAGACCGGTGGCATCGATAGCGGCACGCATGGCCCGTTCGCCGAGAATGCTCCCCGGCGCGCAGTACAGACTGTTCAAAAACAGACGACTGGAGGGCGAATAAGGACTGTAGCGTTCGGTATCGTTGCTGAACATCGCATGCAGCGGACTGATCGCCAGGGCCTCGGCGCCGCGCTCACCGGCGACCCGTGCCAGATCTTCCAGCGCCTGGGTATCGCCGAATCCGCCATCGCCGGCTCGTCGCAAGGCATATAACTGAACGCTCAGGCCCCAGGCGCGGGGGATCGGACTGTCGACCGCATCGCCGACGCTGTAACAGCGCTCAGGGGCCACGGCCAGGGTAAAGGTTTGTCCGTCGATGGTGACGTGCTGATAACCCACCGGGATCAACCCAGGCAGAATCGCCTCGGCATCCAGTTTCAGATGCAGGCGGGAGCCGTCTTCCAAGTGAACTTCGCAGGGCGTTTCCGGCTGGAAGTAGCGGGCCAGGTCGAGCCCGCTACCGACGTCCACGGTCATCAAAGGTGGCAGGTGCAGGGTGTCTTGTACCTGTTGCAGCTCTTGCAGGCTGGCGTCGATTTCCTGGGCACTTCCGGCCGGGTGACCAAGACCGGTGAGGACATTGCGCAGCACTGCGGGGGCGACTTTTTGCGGGCGGCCATTGGCGTCGATCCAGTCGACTGCCAGGCCCGCCCGGCTTGCAAGGATTTCCAGTTGCGCATCACTCATTGGCGCTCTCCATCGGGGGTAGCAAAGGGGCTGCGGCCGTGAGGCTGACAAGCGCGCAATACGGAGCCAGAGTGCCTCGGTCGAGCAAACTGGCGGACCGGGGCGGGTGTTCAAACAGCAACGAAGTTCTGGCCGACGCAGTGTGGAGTACAGGCGTGTCGCTTAGGTTCAGGTCAATGTGCAACAAACTGCCGTCGCCCAACCGCCAGGACGCGCTGACTGCACCGACGCCCAGGACGTCGGCATCCAGGGCCTGGGTGCCGGGCAGGCGCGGAATGATCTGTTGGTGGCGGATCTGCAACAGCTGGCGATACAAGGCGTGCATCGGCGAAGTCTGGTGGTGCGCCAGATTCGGCCGTGACGCTTTGAAGGTCTGCGGGTCGTTGGGATCGGGAATCTGCTCGCGTCTATGCGGATCGGCGAAGGCGCTGAAGGCAGCAAACTCGTTGCGCCTTCCTTCACGTACCAGCTGTGCCAACTCGCCGTGATGACTGGTGAAAAACAGAAACGGCTGCTGCGCAGCGAATTCCTCGCCCATGAACATCAGCGGAATCATCGGCGAAAGCAGTAGCAATACGGTTGCAGCTTTCAGTGCATCGGGATGGGCCAATTGGTGCAGGCGCTCGCCGAATGCCCGGTTGCCGATCTGGTCATGGTTCTGCAGGAACAGTACGAAAGCGCTGGGCGGCAAATGACCGCTGGGCTCGCCACGGGGTTCGCCATGGCGGTTGATATGGCCCTGGAACACGAAACCCTGGCTGAGGCAGCGGGCCAGTTGTTGCGTAGGATTGTTCGCGTAATCGACGTAATAAGCGTCGGTTTCGCCGGTCAGCAGCACGTGCAGCGCATTGTGGCCATCATCGTTCCACTGCGCGTCGTAGCCTTTTTCCAACAGGCTCGACTGATTGTGTTCGTTTTCCACGGTAAGCCAGATATGTCGCGCGGGGTCCGTCTGCTGGCGCACCCGCTGAGCAAGCTCCTGGAGAAAGTCCGGGTCCTCTATGGCATGCACCGCGTCCAGGCGCAAACCGTCGAAGCGGTACTCCATCAACCACATCAAGGCGTTGTCGATGAAAAAATCCCGCACCTCGCGCCGCCGGAAGTCGATCGCCGCGCCCCACGGCGTGTGCTTGTCCTCGCGGAAGAAGCTTTTGGCGTAGCGATGCAGGTAATTGCCGTCCGGCCCGAAGTGGTTGTAGACCACGTCGAGAATCACCGCCAGACCATGGCCGTGGGCCGTGTCGATCAAGTGCTTGAGTTGTTCGGGCGTCCCGTATGAAGCTTGCGGCGCGTACGGCAACACGCCGTCGTAACCCCAATTGCGCTCTCCGGGAAATTGCGCGATAGGCATCAATTCGATCGCGGTCACGCCCAGCTCGACCAGCCGCGACAGATGCTGCTCGACCGCCTCAAAGCCGCCGAGCAGACCTACGTGCAACTCGTAGATCACCGCTTCGTGCCACGGTCGCCCCTGCCAGGCGCTGTTCTGCCATTGATAAGCCAGCGGATCGACCACCACGCTGGGTTGGTCGATATCACCAGACTGGGCACGGGAGGCCGGGTCAGGCACCTCTATCTCGCCATCGATGTTGTAGCGATAGCGAGTTCCCGCCGGGCAACGGGTGTTGATCACGAACCAGCCGTCGGCCTGGGGCATCAACGGCAAGGATTGTCCATTTTCCAATTCGACACTGACGTAAAACGCATCTGGCGCCCACAACGCGAATCGCGTTTGTTCTGCGTCCAGCTTGATTGCGCCGTGGGGCCAGGTCTCAAGGGTCCGTAACGGCATTTGCAAAACCTCTTATTGTTTGTGCGATTTCCCCAAGGCCTTGGCCACCAGTTGTTCATAGAGTTCGGCATAGGGTTCGACGGCTTTGCACCAGTTGAACGGTGCTGCCATGGCTCGGCAACGCATGGCGTGCAACAAGTCCGGAAATGCGAAGACCTTGAACGCGCGGCTCAGGGCTTCCTGATAACTCTCGACCGTGGATTCATCGAACAGGAAACCGGTCACGCCGTTTTCAATGGTGTCGGCCAGGCCCCCGGTATTGCGCGCCACCGGCAGGGAGCCGAAGCGCTGGGCGTACATCTGGCTCAGGCCGCAAGGTTCATAGCGTGAAGGCATCAACAGGAAATCGCTGCCGGCGAACATGCGCCGGGCATCGGTTTCGTTAAAGCCGATGCGCACGCCGATCTGCCCGGGGAACCGCAAGGCCAGCTCGCGCATCGCTTGTTCTTCTTCCGGCTCGCCACGACCGATGATCGCGATCTGGCCACCGGATTTGACGATGTATTCGGAAACCGCTTCGGTAAGGTCCAGGCCTTTCTGGTAAACCAGACGTGAAACCACGGCAAACAGTGGACCTTCGGAGTCGTCGAGGCCAAACAACTCGCGTACATGGGCGGCGTTGGCGGCCTTGCCGTCCCAGTCACCGATGCTGAACGGGCAGAGCAGGTGCGCGTCAGTGGCGGCGTCCCAGCTTTCATCGATACCGTTGGGAATGCCGCTGAGCAAACCTTGCTGGGTCTTGGCGGCGAGAAAGCCGTCGAGACCGCAGCCGAAATCCGGTGTGGTGATTTCCTGGGCGTAGGTCGCGCTGACGGTGGTGATGTGGCTCGAGTAGGCCATGCCGGCCTTGAGGAACGACATCTTGCCGTAGAATTCCATGCCTTCCTGTTGCAGCGCGTGATGGGGAATACCCAGTTCCGGGCAGGAACCCAGGCTGGTCACGCCTTGATAGGCGAGGTTATGGATGGTGAACAGCGTCGGGGTACGCTGCCCGCGCCAGTGCATATAGGCAGGCGCCAGGCCGGCCGGCCAATCGTGGGCGTGCACCAGGTCCGGGCACCAGTGGATTTGGGCGAGGTTGGCGGCGATATCGGCAGCGGCCAGACCGAGGCGGGCGAAACGAATGTGATTGTCCGGCCAGTCGCGGCCATTGTTGGCGCCATAAGGCGAACCTTCGCGCTCGTAGAGTTCAGGGCAGATCAACACGTAAATGACCAAGCCATCGGGCATGTCCATGCGCCCGATCTTGCACGGCGGCAATGCGGCATGACCGCCAAGCTCGCCAATGATGTGAATCGGATTTTCGCTGTGCAGCACTTGCGGGTAACCGGGAATCAACACCCGCACGTCGTGCAAGTGCGCCATGGCGCGGGGCAGTGCAGCGGAAACGTCGCCCAAACCACCGGTTTTCACCAGGTCGGCGATTTCCGAGGTCACGAACAAGACTTTTTTCTTGTTCGGATTTCGGCTGGCCACGGGAGCCAGTGTCTTGGTGCCGGGAACGCTGATCGATTGGGAAGCCGGTGCACTCACAGTGCTTGATTCGCCGACATGCTGATGAGCACGTTCTCCCTGAACATCTAAAGCCGCACTAATCATATGAATCTCCCGCGTTGTTGATCTTCTTAGGCCTGGCAGACGGTGTTTCGTGGCCAAATCCTGTGGCCGGGCGCTGAAGCGCTGCGCATCAGTGAGCAAGCGCTGCCCAATGCGCTGTAGCAAGATGGGTGGAGTAGCCATTGCAAGGATTGCACCAGTCGCATCGCAGCTTCCTTTTAGTCGACCGACCACGCGTAGCAAAAGTTTCGACTTTTTTCCCACTTTGTGACCGACTGGTTTTACCCCCCGAAAATGAGTCTAGGCCAGAAGTTAGAGCGGTAAAGTGCAGATGGCAAAATTGTTCGACAATCGGTTGACGAGGTACGAGCGTGCCGGATTTGAGGGCTTACGCACCGACGAAGGGCAGGTTTTTTTGCAGTTTTGTCAGGAAATGAAGCAGTACTGTCACATCGGTGTGCGTCAGTGAACAGCGGCAATGCACCATTGCAGTGCAGGCTCTTGGGTGGTCGCCATGAGTACGGGTCTCATCGCGAGCAAGCTTTGCTCCTACAGGTCGCTTCAATGTCTGGGCTCCTGTAGGAGCAAAGCTTGCTCGCGATGAACGATAACGCGGTATCCGTTGAGTACACGAACGGGCTGACCCCACGAATCGCCAATCAGCGTCATTGGCACCGCCTTCAGCCTTGCCTCAATTAACGCACAGGGTTGGTTTTGTTCAGCCAGTCGAGCAGGGCCTTGTGGAATTGCGCCGGTTCTTCCATTTGCGGGGCGTGGCCCATGCCGGGGAATTCGACCAGTGTCGATTGGGGAATCAGTTTTGCCACCTGCTTGCCGAGTACGTCGTAACGGCCGATCTTCGCCTTGACCTCGGGTGAAGCGAGGTCCTTGTTGATGGCGGTGCTGTCGGCCGTGCCGATCAACAACAGGGTCGGCATCTTCAAGTCCTTGAACTCGTAATACACCGGCTGGGTGAAGATCATGTCGTAGATCAGTGCCGAGTTCCATGCGACCTGAGCCTTGCCAGGGCCTTTGGCCAGACCGGCGTACATGTCTACCCAACGATCAAACTCCGGTTTCCAGCGCCCGTCGTAATAGGTGCTGCGCTGATAATCATGAATGCCCTGCGCGTTGACCTTCAGCTCACGTTCGTACCACTGATCGACGGTGCGGTACGGGACGCCGAGGGCCTTCCAGTCTTCCAGGCCGATGGGATTGACCATCGCCAGTTGTTCAACCTGATCGGGATACTGCAGCGCATAGCGGGTGGCGAGCATGCCACCGGTAGAGTGGCCGAGCAGGGTGGCTTTCTGGATGCCGAGGGCTTTGAGCAATTGCTGGGTGTTGCTCGCCAATTGCTGGAACGTGTACTGATAGTGGTCAGGCTTGCTGGATGTGCAGAAACCGATCTGGTCCGGGGCGATGACCCGGTAACCGGCGTCACTCAGTGCCTTGATCGAGGTTTCCCAGGTGGCCCCGCAGAAATTCTTGCCGTGCATCAGCACCACGCTGCGCCCGTTGGCCTTGCCATGGGCGGCGACGTCCATGTAACCCATTTGCAGGGATTTGCCCTGGGATTGGAAGGCAAAGTGTTTGACGGTGTAAGGGTATGCAAAACCTTGTAATTCAGGACCGTACGCCGGGCCTTCAGCGGCAAGGGCCGGCAGTGCGGCGGTGAGCAGCAGGCCGGCAAACCAGTGTGAGCGGGTCAAGGGCATGGGTGAACTCCATTGGAAATCCGCCGATCCTGGATCGGCATGATTAGGGCGACATTAAACAGGCAATCGCCACCACGGTTGGTTCAACCCATCCAGCCCAAAGTGGCCAATGCCAGTACGCCATAGCGTGCGCCCTTGGCCAGGGTCACGATCAGCAGGAATCGCCCCAGCGGCTCACGCAACACACCGGCCACCAGCGTCAGCGGGTCGCCGATGATCGGCAGCCAACTGAGCAGCAGTGACCAATGTCCGTAGCGCTGATAGTGGATACGGGCTTTTTCCAGGTGAGCAGGGCTGACCGGGAACCAGCGCCGGTCACGGTAGCGTTCAACGGCGCGGCCCAACCACCAGTTCACCAGCGAGCCGAGGACATTGCCCAGTGTCGCCACTGCCAACAATGCCCATAGCCAGTATTTGTCGCTGAGCAGCAAGCCCACCAGCAGGGCTTCGGACTGCAACGGCAACAAGGTCGCGGCACCAAATGCCGCCAGGAACAAACCGATATAGGCGCCGAAAATCAATGGGCCGGGTAGTCGGCCACGACCACATCCGTGCCGTCCTTTTTCAGGCCGATCACCTGATAGGCATCGCTCATGCCGTCCATCTCCATGCCGGGCGAGCCCATGGGCATGCCGGGCGCGGCCACGCCCAGCAGGTCGTCGCGTTTGCTCAGGGCCAGCACCTGATCGGCCGGGACATGGCCTTCAACGAATTTGCCGTTGACCAGCCCGGTGTGGCAAGACGCCAGACGCGGCGGTACGCCATGCTGTTGCTTGAACTCACTCATGTTGGCTTCGACGTGGTCCTCGACCTTGAAGCCGTTGGCTTCCAGGTGAGTGATCCATTTTTTGCAGCAGCCGCAATTGGCGTCGCGGTGGACTTCGATCGGGATCAGGTCAGCGGCCTGGGCCAGGGAAGAAATGAAGAGGGCGCTCAAGGCAGCCAGACGCAGAGAGTTTCGCATGACGGGTCAAGTCTCGGATTGCGGGCGAAAAAACGCATTCTGACCGGTTTTTCCGGGCAGGCATTCATGGTTTGTTTCAAAGTACTACGGCGCAGTGCAGCCCTATTATCGTAGATCAAGGCTGTCAGGCAGATGAGGGCGGCATGACAAATTTGTCAGCCGGGGCGGCGCTCAGGCAGTTGATGTAACATGTGGCCCCGGTTGCAACGCCCATCCCCACTGAACGGCAGGGATCTGGCAGCAATCGGGTACACAGCGCATACACTTATTCAGATTCAGGAACTGCAATGACCCAGTCGCAACGTTTGAAATATTCGATTCTGATCTCCCTGGTGGTCCTGGGAATCATGTTTGGCCTTTCGTATTTGCAGAACACCGGTGTCATCAGTGAAAAACTGTTCCAGTACATCGCCATTGGCGTGGCGGTGATCGTGGTCGTGATCAATGGCGTGATGCGCCGCAAGGTGAAGCCCTGAGCCGTGAGGCTCAAGGCCACTTGATCAATCGTTGTGCAGCACCGCGGCGGCCCGTGGGTCGAGGCTGTAGCTTTTGTCCGGGTTGAGGACGATCACGCCTTCGCTGCACAGACGTTTCAACACCTCGCGCACACTCAGAAAGGACAGGGGAATATCCAGTTCCAGCAAATGACTGTGTACACCGCGCACGCCCAGGCTGCGGTCGCTTTCGGCGGCTGTCAGCAAAGCGTCGATGACTTTCAGGCGAATCAGACTCGTTCGCAAGCCAAAGCTTTTGAGCAGGAAGCGAATCCTCTCGTTGCCATTGCGCTCGGTACGCTGGTCGAAAACGCCGACCCCAATGGAGGTGCTCTTTGGCGCGTTGCTACCGTCCGTTGGCAGATGCGAGTTGTACATTGCAAAACTCCTTTTCAGAGCCTGATCAGGAAAAATGGGGCGCTCTTGCATAACAAGACGTATGAGCGACCCAAATAATGAAGACTTGAATGTAGAAATTTCGTCGTCATTACGTCACCGCTCTGTCGGGCGCCTCTGGATGGCAGTTCATTCTCCTAAATTTTTGTCGTTTGCTTCGTCCCTGAAAGGATGCGCAGTGCGTGTCAGTACGCAGAACTGTGACCATTGTTTTTCGATCAGGAGCGAGTGTGATTATTTCCAGCCAGTTAACCAGGTTGAGCCTGGCAGGTTTGTTCTTGGGGCTCAGTCTCGCGGCGAATGCACGCAGCCAGCCTGAGCAGGCGAGTGCCGATATCCGCCGGACCACGTTCGGTGTTCCGCACATTCGTGCCGAAAACGAGCGAGGGCTCGGTTATGGCATCGGCTATGCCTACGCTCAGGATAACCTGTGTTTGCTGGCGAATGAGATCGTCACGGTGAACGGTCAACGCTCGCGTTATTTCGGCCCTGATCAATTCACGTTGGAAGAGCGAGCAAACCTGGCCAGCGACTTGTTTTTCAATGGCTTGAACACAGAGCAGGCGGTCAGCGGGTTCTGGCGGGCACAAACCCCTGAAGTGCGCGAACTGATGGAAGGTTATGTGGCCGGCTACAACCGATTCCTGTCGCAAAGCCGAGGGCAGGGGCTACCGGCGCAATGTCAGGGCGACTGGGTGCGGGAAATCACCACCACGGACCTGGTCAAGTTGACTCGACGGCTGTTGGTCGAAGGGGGGATCGGGCAATTTGCCGAGGCGGTGGCGGGGGCGACACCCCCGACTGCCGTCGCCACCCATGCCGGTGAGCGCGCGTCATTTCAGCTGGCTGCTTCGCGCCTGCAGCGTTTTGCCCTCGACCGCGGCAGCAATGCGGTGGCGGTGGGCAGCGAGCGCTCCTTCAACGGCCGTGGCATGTTGTTGGCAAACCCTCATTTTCCGTGGGTCGGCGGCATGCGTTTCTATCAGATGCACCTGACTATTGCGGGCAAACTGGATGTGATGGGGGCTGCATTGCCGGGCCTGCCGTTGATCAATATCGGTTTCAACCGGCATTTGGCCTGGACCCACACCGTGGACACGTCCAAGCATTTCACCCTGTACCGCTTGCAACTCGATCCAAAGGATCCGACCCGCTATCTGCTCGACGGTAAGTCACTGCCGATGCACAGGCAAGCACTGACCGTCGATGTGAAGCAAGCCGATGGAACGGTCAAAGCCATTTCCCACGTGGTGTACAGCTCGCAGTTCGGCCCGATCGTGCAATGGCCCGGCAAACTGGATTGGGATAACCAGTTTGCCTACAGCCTGCGTGATGCCAACCTGGAAAACGATCGGGTGTTGGCCCAGTGGTACGCGATGAATCGCGCTGATAGCCTTGAAGCGTTTCAGGCCAGTGTCAACAAGATCCAGGGCATCCCTTGGGTCAATACGCTGGCGGCGGATGACAAGGGGCAAACCCTGTACATGAATCTGTCGGTGGTGCCCAACGTCAGTGCCGAGAAACTGGCGCAGTGCAGCGATCCGCGTATCGGTCTGGAAATGATCATTCTCGACGGTTCGAACAGTGCGTGCGCGTGGGACATTGACCCGCGGGCCGCGCAGAAAGGCATTTATGCAGCAGACAAGCTGCCGCAACTGTTGCGCAAGGACTTTGTGCAGCATTCCAATGATTCGGCTTGGATGGTCAACCCGGCGCAACCGTTGACCGGTTACTCGCCGCTGATCAGCCAGGACAATCAGCCATTGGGTTTGCGTTCGCGATTCGCCCTGCAACGGTTGGGCAGACTGACCCAGGCGGGAACGCTCAGCGCGCAGGATCTGCAACACATGGTGATGGATGATCAGGTCTATCAGGCCGCACAAGTGATGCCGGACCTGCTGCAGTTCTGCGCCGATGGTCTTGGCACCGATGCGAAAACGCTGGCCCCGCTGTGCGCCAGTTTCAAGGCCTGGGACCGCAAGGCAAATCTGGACAGTGGCCTGGGCTTCGTACACTTCCAGAATGTCATGGAACCTTTGCTGCAAATCCCGGATGTCTGGCGTGTAGCGTTCGATCCCAAAGACCCGCAACACACGCCACGGGGTTTGGCGCTCGATCGTCCGCACGTGGTGCAAGCGTTGCGCCAGGCGATGTTGGCCTCGGTGGAGCAGGTCAACGCCTCCGGGCTGAAGCAGGCCACGCGCTGGGGTGATGTTCAAGTCGTCAGCAGCGGTGGCCAGCAAACGCCGATTCACGGTGGGCCGGGAACATTGGGCGTCTACAACGCCATCCAGAGTGTGCCCCGCAGCGACGGCAAACGCGAAGTTGTCAGCGGCACCAGCTACTTGCAGGTGGTGACGTTCGATGAGAACGGTCCGCAGGCCAAAGGTGTGTTGGCGTTCTCGCTCTCCAGTGACCCGTCTTCGAAGTACGCGCGGGATCAGACTGAGGCATTTTCGAAAAAACAGTTGAGTGTGCTGCCGTTTACCGAGCAACAGATCCAGGCCGATCCGCACTATCAGGCCATGACCCTGCGCGAGCAGGATGAAAGAACCGGGAAGGTGGCGGCACAGTAAACACCGCTGCAGCCGTTGAATGAAAGGCCGCACTCGGCAAAGGATGCGGCCTTTCAGCTTTTCGGCGGTTGTTGCGGGATGGAGTTGAGGACCGGGTTGCCCTCTTTGTTGCGGGTCAGGTAGACCGGCAGCACCTTGGGCAGGGTTGCCACCAGGCTATTGAGTTCCTTGATGTTGTAGATACCCCCAATCCGGATCGCGCCGGTATTGTGGTCGGCAACCATCAACGGGTTTTCCAGGTAGCGGTTGATCAATGGCAACGCATCGTTGAGCGCCAGGTCATCGAGTACCAACTTGCCGTTGAGCCAGGCCAACGCGTTGTCGTTGTCGTAGGTCTGGCTGATCTGCGGAATGTAATCGCCCTGGCGGTAACTGGCCTGCATCGACGGGCCAAGCCTCAAACCATCTCCCGGCAGGTCATCATTGCTGCTGACCAGCACCGATCCTTCGATCAGATTCACTTTGACCTGGTCTTCATACATCCAGACATTGAACCTGGTACCGGTGACGCGGATCTTGCCTTCAGCCGCCTTGACCACGAAAGGGTGGCCAGTGTCATGGCTGACGCTGAAAAACGCTTCGCCCTTTTTCAGAGTGACCTGACGACGATCCTTGTAATTGCTGTAGGTCAGCTCGCTGCCCAGGTTCAGTTCGACTTTGCTGCCGTCATTCAAAGTGACCTGGCGTATGTTGTTGGTCGCTTCAAAGTGCTGGTATGAATTGGGCAGCCAGCCCAGATTCCAGCCGCTGTAGGCCGCCAGCGGCAGTGCCAGTGCACAGACGGCGGCGGCCATGCCAACGGTGCGCCATGGAGACTGTGACTTGACGGGCACCATCGGCACGACGACAGCAGGCTCTGGACGAGGCAAATCCCCCGCGACATCCCAGATTTCCAGCATGGCTTCGTACTCGAAGGCATGAAGCGGGTGTGCACTGCGCCACTGCTCGAACGCCAGACGCTCCTGCGCGGTGCAGTCTTCGGCGTGCAAGCGCATGCACCAATGCGCTGCGGCATCGGTGATGGCGTCGTATTCGTCTTGGGAGAGAGAGTGGTCGGTCATTGACTCATCCTGATTTGCGCCATTCTAACCTTGAGGGCGGCCGGCGAGAAACATCGGTCATGGCAATTAACCATCAAAGAGTGTTTATTTTTACCGGGATGCCCGTAAACACGGGGACGCCAGGTTTTATTCGTCGTCAGTGTGAAAAAACATTCACGGGCAGACCCGGCGGATCTGCGCATGTTTAATAGATCAGGCTGACGTGTTGGAAGTGGATGGAAGCGGGTCGAGCTGCCGCCCCATTTCACAAATCAGAAAGGCAATCGAATCGGCATTGCGCAAAATGATGTCGATCCGTTTCTCTGCGTTACTCGGATCCAGGAACGCATTGCGGGCTGCTGCCATGGTACGGGTGCCCGCAATAGTGAGGATTTCCTTGCCAATGTGAGTCGAACCCGGGATCGAATCCAGGCTTATCCATGACTGCAAGCGACTGTTCCAGCGTGCGAAGAGTTCCTCCTTCGGGGTGCTCAGGGACAACGCCTCCCGCTGAAACTTCGTCTGACTTTGCTTCATTGCCCGGCCGTAACCGGTGATCGGTGCGACAAGATCGAGAAATGGCCGCCGGGCTTCCAGGGTCGCGATATCCAGGGTTTTTGAAAACTGATGGGAAAATTCGTGAATCAGCGTGGCTGCCTGGCTGTGACCATCGACATCAAAGGGTTCAGTCAGACAGGACTTGTACCAGTCCAGTTGTTGATCGAAGAACCTTTCAGTGAAATGCACATGGTTGCTTGCGTCATCATTGACCACGAACGCGATCAGATTGGCTTGCTGGTATTTGTTCGAACCGACGACAAAGCGCTCGGTGTTCATCAAGTCTTCGTCCGGATCCACCAGTGCCGTACACACCGGCAGTATCGCCTGTTTGATTTTATCGAGCAGGGCGGTGTCGACGGCGCTGACATCAAAAAAACGCTTGAGAAAGGTGTCGAGGCGCGTGCCACTGGTGAGTTGCCTTTGTTGCGCCAGATTGTGCAGGCTGTTGAAGGCGTAATAGCGCGCCAGGTCGATGGCCTGCACAATCATGCGGGCCTTTTCCGGATGATTGGCGCGGATGGCTGCCATGCCCCGCGCTTCGATGTTCAGTACCAGCCTGGCTTCGAGGCTCGCCACATAGTCGTTACGCATTTTTGACAGGGCTTTTCCGTAATGCACGGTGTGCACGTCGGGGTCGAGCACCAATTGCCGGGTCGATGTGCTCGCCAGATAGGGCCCGTCGTGGCTGGCATTGAGGATTTGCCAGACCGCAGCGGGTTTATCGACGCGATAGACCTTGCCGGCGATGGGCGCGTAACGGTGTTTGTCGACTGAATTGAGGTAGGTGCCATCGACGGCATTTTTGCTCAGATCTTTCAGGGACACGGTCGACGCTTCGAAGGTTTGCAATTGAGTGCGTGAGGCAGACGTCAGTTTGATCTCAGACCATTTCGGTTTAGTCACGGCGGTGATGACCGGTGTTGTTTCGCTGGATTCCTGCAATGTCAGCTGTTCATTCTCGAGCGACAAACGCCCCAAGGAGACCATTTGTACCGTACCGGCAATAAACGCCTGCAAGGCCCGCGTCCAATGGTGGTCCTGCAACGCTTCGGCGGAGGCTTTGAAATCCTTGAAGCTTTGCCATAAGAACTGCACATAGGCGAGTTTGCCCGGCAACAGACCGGACGCCAATTTGAGACCGGAGCTGAACAGATGTTTGACGGCCTCCCAATCCGACTGGCCGTTGGCAAGCGATCGGCTGCCGAGCATTCGCTGCAACAGGCTGGCATTGTCGCTGAACAAGCTATCCAACAGATTGCCGTCAATGGCAGACGAGGCGAGGGTGATTTCGCTTTCCTCGCCGATCGTGGACTTGAGCAGGTTACTGAAGATCGATTGTTGGTTTTCAGGTAATCGCCGAATCACCAGGTCCTGGAATGAACCGGGGGTATTGATCGCCGCAACGACTTTGGCCTCGCTTTCAAACTCGCTGAAAGCCGAGCCTGCAAAGTATGGCGCATACAGGACATGCGGCCCGTGATGGCCGGCACCAGGGCTGATCAAATACAGTCCCAGGGTTTTGATGGCAGCAGCCCCCGCTGTCTTGATCAGTTCGAGCGGTCGGACGATAGCGTGCGCGCCTTCCACCGAGGCTCGAGCGGTGGCGTCCGGCATATCGAGCACTTGGCTGACCAGATCGAATGCCTCGCTGGAAAGACGCTGTTGCAACTTCAATGCGTGAGCATGCTGCAAGAGCTGCCAAGGAAGCTGTTGGGCAAAACGACGTTTACACTCTTCAGTGTCAGCGCCGGTCAATGTATCCGCCACCCGTTTTGCAAAGTCACTCTCGATATTCAGGGACTGCAAAAACTGTTGAACAACGCTCTGGTTCAGTCCCTCGGGCAGCGAGGTGGTCGTGGTTGATGTGATCTTGAAGCCCGTGCCTTGAGCAATCTTGACGTGATTGAGGGCGAAATCGGTCAGGGCCAGAGGCGGGCCGGCCAACGCCAGGTTGGGGGTGATTGTGATGTCGTCAGGGCTGAGCGACGTCCCGGGAAACCGGCTGGCAAGCAATGACTTCAACCGCTCGCGCGTGTAGTCAGATAGCGTCTGTATTCCATGCAGATAGTCTTTGTCATCGGTAACGCTGTTGCGGTACTGCTCCAGCAATTCGATGTGCAACTGTTGCTCTTCGACGGGCGCCATGCCCAGCCAGGCGGGTAAGGACTGCTGTTGTGAAATGGCTTTGGCGATACTGGCGGCCCTGGGCAAGTTGGTGTCGATGATGTTTTTCGTCAGTTCGCCAAGTGCCTTGCGCTCTTTGGCCTGCGCAAGCTTGCGCGAGCGTACCTGCTCACAAGTGGCCAGAAAGTGTTCGATGGATGATTGCGTGAGGTGCTCCATCACGTTGCCTTCGATCAGCCGCAACGCGTGGATTGAGTAGCGTTGATGAAATTGACGCAGGGCGGGGGACAGGTTCTCCAGCAGCTCCAGACGGATGCGAGGGTCGAGCAGGCGTCGGTTCAGTACCTGTTTCGCGCGGTTGAGCGAATCAAAGACCTCGAGTCCTGCTGCCGGGGACCTTAAAATGACGCGTCCCGAATGTTGGTTATCAAGTCCGCCACGCTCGGTCAGCAGCACGCAATTGGCCAAGGGCAGCAGCTCTTTCTGTCCGCTGCATTCAATCATCAGCGTGTAGGCGTCAGGCCGGAATCCATTGAGTGCGCGGCGACTTTTGCGATCCGGTTGATCGGGGTTGAACACCGTGTCGACGATGGACTGTTCTGCCGTCCGCAAGGTTTTATCAAGCACCCGCAGCCTGGCTTCCCCGCCAACTCCGACGGACAGGGCATGGGCTATTTTCGGTTTGATTTTCTCCAGATAGAGCCGTTGCAACGCCAGTGAAGTGATCGGTTGGGCGGCGAAGTCTGTGCTGATCGGTGTTTCGACAGCCGTGAAAGTTTTCACGTAGGCCGCCGCGGTGTCGCCGCGCACCGCCGAGGGTTTTTGCTTGCCCACCAGCATTGGCTGTGTACTCCAGCGACCATCGGTGCCGAGCGCGAGCAAGCGTTCGCTGATCATCGAACGTATATCCAGCGCTTTGTCGAACAGGGCATGGAAGTTCACCGTGCCGTCGCTGTGACGGAAAACCTGCAAGGCGTATTCGATGTTTTGCCGTTGTTTGGTGATGATTGCCTCGAACAGTACCGTGAATATCGGGCCGTAAACGACCTCTCCGGAGACTTGCGGCTGATCGAATCCGATGAAGCTGTTTCGTTCGCCCAGACTCAGCAGACCATAGAGTTCATCCTCGTGACCACTGGCGCTGAACTTGCTCATCAACGTCGCTTTCAAGTCTTGATAGTCTTTCAGTACCTGTAATCCCTGGGTCGGGGTGTAAAGGTAGGCAGTCGAGTGGCTGATCATCAGCGAGCCCGCCAATTCCACGAAGTTGGCTTGCTGCTCCCACAGGCGCACCGTCTCCAGGGTAACGGTGTGCGTGGTGGCGGTTGGTTGAAACAAAGTGTGCAGGGCACGGCTTTGGTCGGGGCTGATGATCTTCGCCTCACGCTTGAGCAAAATATCTGCTCGTGCCTGCTGACACAGGGCCCTGCTGAAGAGTGACCGGCGCGTTGCACCGTCACCGGCCGCGGGTGCTTCCCAGTAGGCTTCCAAACGCTGGAAAAGCAGGGGCAGCAGTTTGCTGGAGGCGCTAAGTACCGCAGCTTGCCAATGTTGCTGGTCGGAACTGCTGGCCTTTTTCTGCGGGTGAGAAAACTCGACATGTTGACCCGCTGGCCACTGTTGATTGCGGTAATGGGACAGCACCGCAGCCTTCAGTGACAAGGAGTTGCTCAAGCGTTCAAAGGTGTTCTGCGTCTGGCCGACAGTGGCGTCGAGATAAAAATCTGCCCGGGTCTGACGCTGATCGAGCCCGGGCTGCGTGTTCGCCAGCAAGTCGGCAATTATCGTGTCGAGCAATGAATCGAGGGACGGCAGGGCAACCAGTTCGTCGATGAGTGCCTGATCATTCACAGCCAGGTTTTGGCGAATGGCAGCACCCTGGTCTTCGAATACATCGCCATCGATCGTCTGATAAGTCACCTGGACGCTGGTAGCCTCCGCCAGCGTCTTGCGCTGGGCAAGGGGCATGAAGGCCAGCAGGTTATCGTCCTCGTCAGCGTCGCCAAGTTTTTGTACCAGGTGTTCGGTCAAGGCTGCTCGGCTGTAGAACTTCTGAATGCCGGCGTAGGGTGTATAAACGATCGCCCCGTTGGTATCCGGAGAAGGGCTCAACACGAAACAGCCGGCAAGAGGCACCGGTACCTGGTCGGAGGTGCCTATCAGTATTCTTTCGACGAGCATCGGTGGTGACTGACGACTGCGCAGGGTCTGGCTGGTGAGTTCAATGTGCTTGAACCATTCGAAATCTTTGCGCGCCAGGCCGTGGATATTGCCCAGTTCAGTCCAACGGCCGGGGGACTGCAGGGCTTCGGGGAAAAACAGTGGATCTGGAGGTACAGGCATTATCGAATCTCGAACAAGGCACTGCGCAGAGCGCCAATGGATGGAGCGTCGAGACTAAAAGCCGCGGCTGCGGTACGGGTGGTAGATAGTTAACGCACGACAGGTCCATGTTCATGCAAACAGGCACCACCGAAGGGTTGACAGCGCATACGCCGCGCGTTGTTAATCGGCGCTCTACGTACGCTGTAGCCCCCTCCAATAATTAGTCTGGAGCTTCAGATGTCTGCGCCACACGAACATGTGTCTACTGTTGTCTCGCAAAACCTGTCACTCGATGAGCTGACGGCACTGCTTGAGAAGATATTCCTGCGTCACGGCACTTCGGCCGATGTCGCGCGGGTGCTGGCGCAAAACTGCGCCGGTGCCGAGCGCGACGGCGCCCACAGCCACGGCGTGTTCCGTATGCCTGGCTATGTCTCGACGCTCAAGAGCGGCTGGGTCGACGGCCAGGCTGTTCCGACGGTCGAGGATGTGGCTTCGGGGTTTGTCCGGGTCGATGCCAAAAACGGTTTTGCGCAACCGGCCCTGGCTGCCGCTCGGCCACTATTGATAGAAAAGGCTCGCAGCGCGGGCATCGCGGTCCTGGCGATCCGTAATTCCCACCACTTCGCGGCGCTCTGGCCGGACGTTGAACCCTTTGCCTATGAAGGGTTGGTGGCGCTCAGTGTGGTTAACAGCATGACGTGTGTGGTGCCCCACGGTGCCGATCGACCATTGTTCGGCACCAACCCGATTGCCTTCGCTGCCCCTCGGGCTGACGGCGAGCCAATCGTGTTCGATCTGGCCACCAGCGCCATCGCCCACGGCGATGTTCAGATCGCTGCGCGCAAGGGCGAGCGCCTGGCACCCGGCATGGGCGTGGACAGTCTCGGTCAGCCGACCCAGGACCCGAAGGCGATTCTTGAAGGTGGCGCGTTGTTGCCGTTCGGCGGGCACAAGGGCTCGGCGCTGTCGATGATGGTGGAGCTGTTGGCGGCGGCGTTGACCGGGGGTAATTTTTCTTTCGAGTTCGACTGGAAAAATCACCCGGGCGCAAAGACTCCCTGGACCGGTCAATTGTTGATCGTCATCGACCCGAGCAAAGCCGCCGGGCAGAACTTCGCCGAACGCAGTCAGGAGTTGGTGCGACAGATGCACGGTGTGGGGCTCAAGCGATTGCCGGGTGATCGGCGTCACTATCAGCGGGCCAAGTCGCAAGCCGACGGCATCGCACTCGATGAGCAGACACTGGCGGATCTGCGGGAGCTGGCAGGGCTCTGATCTGAAAAACCTGTGGGAGCGAATTCGCTCCCACAGGTTTTGTGTTCAGGTTGATGATCAGCGGCGTGCCAGGAGCATCCCCACCACAAGGCCGAAACCCGCCGATACCGCAACCGTCTGCCAAGGGTGGCCGCCGATGTAGGTTTCAGTGGCCTCGACTGCAGGCAGTGTCCGGTTGCGTACGCTGGTCACCGAATCCCGGGCCTGCTGGAGTTTCAGGGCGATTTGCCCACGCAATGTCTCTGCTTCCTCACCGACCAGTGAGGCACTGCTTTTGAGCAGCTTTTCCGACTCTTCGATCAGCGATTGAAGCTCGCTGAAGGCTTGATCCTTGATTTGTTCATCGGCAGCCTGTGCGGCGGTTTTCCGGGCCATTGAAGTACTCCTTGCAGTGGGTGAACAGTGAACAATGGAGTCCTCGGCACTGGAAAAAGTTGCAGCGATTTCTCGCGTCAGCCCGATTCCAAAGAAATCCAGCGCAGGACGATTCATCCTACAGTGTAAGATGTCGCCTATTTTATGCAGCAGGAAAAATCCCATGAGCTTCAATCTGGCCGACAAATCCCTCGCCGAGCGCGCTGCGCTTGAAGATGAAAAATCCCGTCTGTTCGAACTCTGGCAAAACAACCTGGGCAAAGCCAAGGGTGAAGCGGCGCGCTTGTTTGGCGAACGTGCTAAACGCAAAGGCAAGTGGGCCGAGTGGGTTCGTGCCGAGCTGGACGGCATGTCGCCACCGGAGTACTCGAACATGGTGCGCAGTGAAGTCAATCGCCTGATGGCCGCCAACAAGTAAGTCGCTACATAAAACTCGCCACGATCGCCTCGCGCACTTTCAGCACCACCGGGTCTGGTTGGGTGCTGGTACGCCAGCCCAGTTCGATCGGATAGCGCGGCAATGCCAAGGGGCAAGGCAGCAATGTCAGGCCGCTGAGCGCAGCAATGCTCCTGGCCGCGTGAGCCGGAATGGTCGCCACCGCCTGGCTGCCCTTGAGCAGATGCGGCAGTGCTGCAAAGTGCGTGGTCGAGGCGCACACCCGGCGACTCAAGCCCACTGCCGCCAGCCCTTCATCGGTAATGCCGATAAAGCCCCCCGAAGACACAAGGATGTGCTCACGGGTGACGAACTCCTCCAGACTGATGGTCTGCTGGCCCTCGCTGAGGCTGAGCGGGTCGACCAGACACAAGTAACTTCCTTCCCCCAGCACCTGACGGCTCAGCAAGCGTTCGGCGAACCCGCCGGCGGTAATCGCCAGATCGATGCTGCGTTCCATCAAGGCCTGAGCGACGATCTGGCTGTGGGTCTGGCGAAAGATCAGGCGCAAATTCGGCGCGCAGCGGGCAATTTCCTCTATCAGCCCACGCCCGTAGGCAATCTCGAAATCATCCGACAAGCCGATACTCACCGAGCGTCCGTCGTAATGGTGGGTGGTCGGATCGACCATCGCCAGGCTCTGCCGGCATTTATTCAGTGCATCGCTGACCACCGGCTTGAGTTGATTGGCCTTGAGCGTTGGCGCGAGGCCCCGGCCGGTTCGGACAAACAATTGGTCGCCATACACCTCACGCAACCGCCGCAATGCGGCACTGACCGCCGATTGCGTGACACCAAGGCGCAGCGCCGCTCGACTGGCACTGGACTCTTCGTGCAGGGCTTCAAAGACTTTCAACAAATTGAGATCGATGTCGCTGATATTCATTTGGTTCATATCATTCAGCAGCTAACTGGGCTTTATTCATGATCCCGTGTCGCCGCAGAATCAGCAACATCTGACCCCGCTGGAGTTACTGTGATGCCCAAGTCAATCGTTGCTGCGCTGCAAATCGGCGCCTTGCCCGGCGGCAAGGCCGACACGCTGGAGCAAATTCTGTCGTATGAAAGTGCGATCATCGAATCCGCCGCCGCTCTGGTGGTGATGCCCGAAGCGCTGCTCGGCGGTTATCCGAAAGGTGAAGGGTTCGGCACCCAATTGGGCTATCGACTGCCGGAAGGGCGCGAAGCCTTTGCCCGTTATTTTGCCAACGCCATCGACGTGCCGGGCTTGGAAACGCAAGCGCTGGCCGGGCTTTCAGCGCGTACCGGCGCCAACCTGGTGATCGGCGTCATCGAGCGCTCGGGCAGCACGTTGTATTGCACTGCGCTGTATTTCGATCCGCAGGCGGGACTGGTCGGCAAGCACCGCAAGTTGATGCCGACCGGCACCGAACGGCTGATCTGGGGCAAGGGCGATGGTTCGACGTTACCGGTGATCGACAGCCAGGTCGGGCGGGTCGCGGCGGTGGTGTGCTGGGAAAACATGATGCCGCTGTTGCGCACAGCGATGTACGCCAAGGGGGTGGAGGTGTGGTGCGCGCCGACGGTGGATGAGCGGGAAATGTGGCAAGTCAGCATGCGGCACATCGCGCACGAGGGGCGCTGCTTTGTGGTCAGCGCTTGTCAGGTTCAGGACTCGCCACAGGCCTTGGGCCTGGAAGTCGCCAATTGGCCTTCGGACCGGCCATTGATTGCTGGCGGCAGTGTGATTGTCGGGCCGATGGGCGATATTTTGGCCGGTCCGCTGCGTGGTGGTCGCGGTTTGCTGACCGCCGAAATTGACACGGACGACTTGATTCGCGCGCGTTACGACTACGACGTGGTCGGGCACTATGCGCGCCCGGATGTGTTCGAGTTGACGGTGGATGAGCGAGCGAAACCGGGTGTGCGCTTTGCTTCATAGCCTCTGCATCTTCAGCGTTACCGGCTGCCCGTCGTCGGCCCTGGCAGGCTGAGCTTGCCGCTATCGACAAAGCGCATGGTGCCGAACAAGCCGTCGGCGAGTTTGCCACGCAGGATGTAGGGCATGTTGTTCAGGGTCTGCGTCTTGCTCAAGCCGAAGGTCTGGCGCAGCACCGAGAACGCCGAGACGCTGACGGGAACCGTGAGCACGGTTTCGGAGAAGCGCGCAATCGAACCCGACTGATCGCTGACACCGGAAGCGAAGGGTTGGCCGTTGATGTCCAGATCCAGCGCCACCCCGTTGAAACTGATCGAGCCCTCATTGGGGTTCTGCACACGAATCTTCACCGCAAAACGGATCTCCATGTCCTGGCTTTGTAAAGGTTCGATGCCAACCACGTTGATGTTCAGCGGATCGCGATTCGGGAGCAGGGCGCAGGCGCTGAGGGAGAGTAACAACAGGGAAAGGATAACGGCGTGGACGCTGCGCATGGACGTGCTCTCACAAGTAAAAAAGGGCTGAGCCGCAATGGCTCGGCCCTTGAGCATTTGCCTAGCTGTTCAACTGTGCGACAACCGCAGGTCTGGCGGGTTCACTCTTGGCCGGGACATCCGGGTTTTCCATGACCTGCAGAATCGACGCTTCAGGATCGAAATCGTCTTCTTCCAGCTCGATGAATTCTTCCGGCAGGAAGATGTTCAGAACGATGGCGCACAATGCACCGACGGTGATCGGCGATTCAAAGATGTTGTGCAGCGCCTTCGGCAGCTCACGCAAGACTTCCGGCACCGCGGCCACACCCAGGCCCATGCCGATGGAAATCGCCACGATCAGCATGTTGCGCCGATGCAGACCGGCTTCGGCGAGGATCTTGATCCCGGCCACGGCAACCGTTCCGAACATCACCAGTTCAGCGCCTCCGAGTACCGGTTTTGGCATCAATTGCAGCACGGCGCCGATCATCGGGAACAGCCCCAGCACGACCAGCAAACCAGCAATGAAAAACGCCACGTAACGGCTGGCCACGCCGGTCAGCTGGATGACGCCGTTGTTCTGCGCGAACGTCACCATCGGCATGCTGTTGAACACCGCGGCCATCGCCGAGTTGAGACCATCAGCCAGCAATCCGGATTTGATCCGGCGAATGTACACTGGGCCTTTGACCGGCTGCCGGGAGATCATTGAGTTGGCGGTCAGGTCACCGGCGGCTTCCAGTGGCGACACCAGGAAAATCACCGCCACCGGCACGAACGCGACCCAATCGAAAGAGAAGCCGTACTTGAACGGCACCGGCACGCTCATCAACGGCACAGCAGGCAGGCTGGCGAAATCGACGTGCCCCAGCAGCCAGGCGACGAGATAGCCAAGGGTCAGGCCGATGACGATTGCCCCCAGGCGCAGGAACGGCACGTCCACGCGGTTGAGTACCACGATAGTGCCAAGCACCAGTGCCGCCAGGCCCAGATGGCTCGCTGCACCGAGGTCAGGCGCGCCGAAACCGCCGGCAATGTCGGTCATTGCAACCTTGATCAACGACAAGCCCATGAGGGTGATGATGGTGCCTGTGACCACCGGGGTGATCAGCATGCGCAGCTTGCCGATGAATTGGCTCAGCACCACTTCGATGAACGCGGCGAAGAAGCACACGCCGAAGATCGTCGAGAGAATCTCATCGGTGCCGCCGCCCCGGGCCTTGACCATGAACCCGGCGCTGAGGATCACGCTGATGAACGAAAAACTCGTGCCTTGCAGGCACAGCAGGCCTGAACCGACCGGTCCGAAGCGTCGCGCCTGAACAAATGTGCCCAGGCCGGAAACGAACAGCGCCATGCTGATCAGGTACGGTATTTCGCTTTGCAGGCCGAGGGCGCTGCCCATGATCAGCGTCGGGGTGATGATGCCGACGAAACTGGCCAGCACATGTTGCAGGGCTGCGAACACGGTAGCCGTCAGGTGAGGGCGGTCGTCGAGGCCGTAGATCAGGTCGTTATTGCGCGGGGTTTTTTCTGGGGAGGTCATGGTGGTTTGCGTGCCGGGAGGCGGGACCGGGTCGGAAAATGGAGGCGCAGGATGCCAGAACGGTCCGATCACGGCAAAAGAACCTTCAGGCAAAAGCCGCCAGTAAATCCTCTTCAAACGCTTTCTGCGCATCCCCCGGCACCAGCGCCCGATGTCTGGCCAGATGAAACGCCACGTCGAAACTCATTTCCTCGCGGCGCACCGCACGTAAGAGGCCTTTGTCTTCCCAAGCACGGGCAAAGTGGCTGGGCAGATAACCGATATGCTTGCCGGACAGAATAAAGGCGAGGGTGCCTTCGACCTGTTCTGCCCGCGCCGAACACAGTTTGCCCTGGAACGGCTCGTCACTGCGCAGGAAGCGGTAAGGGTGATCGACCCGGTCGCAGGCTTGCAGGGCCCGGTCATCCGGCGCTGCATCGGCGAACAGCGGATGGCCGACTGCGCAATACAAATGCTGGGTTTCACTGAAGAGTTGGCGGTAATCAAAAGCGTTCTGGATCTGCGAGAAGTACCCGATCGCCAAATCCAGTCGCTGTTGCAGCAGCAGGCGTTCCATTTCGCCGGGCATGGCACTCATCAACTCAATACGCACCGATTCGTCGCGCTGGCGAAAGCGTCGGATGGCCTCCGCGACCCGTTGCAGCACCGATTGATCCAGCGCTTCGGACAAGCCCAGGCGCACTTCGCCGATCAGGCGACCGGCCACGCCATTGGATTGGTGACGGAACGCTTCGATGGACTCGAACAGGCTGCGCGTGGCGTTGAGCAGTTGCTCGCCCTTGGGCGTGACATTGAAGCCACCCTTGCCACGGCTGCACAGCCGATAGCCGAGGCGAGTCTCGAGCTTGGCCATTTGCTGGCTGATGCTCGACTGGCTCAAGCCCAGCTCGCCCTGCGCCGCGCTGAAGCCGCCGCACTCCACCACACTGACAAACAGACGCAACAGTTGCAGATCCACATCGTGCAGTTGACCGAGCATCAAACATTACTCCCGGGTAATGTCAGGTTAATAAACGTGATATTTCACCAATGTATCCGACGCAGCATCCTGCAACCACTTCCAATGGTCAGGTGTTCGTCATGGCTCCCACGTTCAAGCTGTGTTTACCCGCGTTGTTTCTTGTCGTGTCCGCGTCGGCCAGTGCCGAGGAGAAAGTGCTCAACCTCTACAGTTGGGCCGATTACGTGGCACCGCAAACCTTGCAGCGATTCGAGCAGGAGACCGGCATTCATGTGCGCTACGACACCTTCGATGCGCCGGAAGTGCTGGAAACCAAACTGCTGACCGGTGGCAGTGGCTATGACGTGGTGGTGCCGTCCTCCAGTGTGCTGGCACGCGGCCTGGCGGCGGGTGCACTCAAAGCCATTCCCCACGATGGCTTGAAGGGTTACGCCAATCTTGATCCCGACCTGTTGGAAAAACTGGCGGCGGTCGATCCCGGCAACCGCTACGGCGTGCCCTACACCTGGGGCACGCTGGGCTTGGGAATGAATGTTCAGGCGGTCAAACAACGCCTGCCGAACGTGCCGCTCAATAGCCTGGACCTGCTGTTCAAGCCCGAATATGCCCACCAGCTCAAGGACTGCGGCATTGCGATCATCGACTCACCGCAAGAGGTGATCGGCCTGGCACTGCACTACTTGGGCAAAAACCCCTACAGCACCGACAAGCGCGATCTCGAATCGGCCCAGGCGTTATTGCAGCAATTGCAGCCATCGGTGCTGTACGTCGCCAGCGGCCGGCAGATCAATGATCTGGCCAATGGCAGTGTGTGCCTGGCACTGACCTACAACGGTGACGCGAGCATGGCCGCCGAGCAGGCGCGCAAGGCGGCCAAGCCCTATGACATTGCCTACCGGATTCCCAGGGAAGGCACGCTCGTGTGGCAGGACAACCTGGCAATCCCCAAGGATGCACCGCACCCCGAAGCGGCGCGCCAGTTCATCGAATTCATGCTGCGCCCTGAATCCGTCGCCGCACTGACCAATACCCTGTTTTTCGCCACCGCCAACCAGGCTGCAACGCCGCTGGTGGATGAGGTTGTACGCACCGACCCGGACATTTACCCGCCCGCCGAGGTGCGTGAGCGGCTGTATGCCGACCGCAGCATGAGCCTCAAGGACATGCGCCAGCGCACCCGCGTATGGACCAGTTTCCGTAGCCGTCAATAACAAGGAGCCTTCAATGGACGTCCCAGCGCAGAACGACCAAGCCATCACCCGTGACAGCCTCTACGGCACCGCGGCCGAAAGTACTTACGCTGGCATCACCAGTTTCATGCGCCGTCGTTACAGCCGCGATTTGCGCGGTGTCGACGTGGCGGTCAGCGGTGTGCCGTTCGACACCGCCACCAGCAACCGTCCCGGCGCACGCTTCGGGCCACGCGGCATTCGTGCAGCGTCCACCGGGATTGCCTGGGAACGCCACTGGCCGTGGGCCTTCGACCCGTTCGATCATCTGGCGGTGATCGACTTCGGCGATTGCGACTTCGATTACGGTTCACCACAGTCGACTCCGCAAGCCATCGAAGCCCACGCCGAACATATCCTCGGTGCCGGCAGCGCGATGTTGACCTTTGGTGGCGATCACTTCATTACCTATCCGCTGCTCAAGGCTCACGCCCGCAAACACGGGCCGCTGTCGCTGATCCACTTCGACGCCCACAGCGACACCTGGCCGGACGAAGAGGGCAAGCGCATCGACCACGGCACCATGTTCTGGCACGCGGCCAAGGAAGGGCTGGTCGATCCGTCACGCTCAGTGCAGATCGGCTTGCGCACCACTAACGATGATCATCAGGGGTTTGAGGTGCTGGACGCGCGACAGGTGCATCGATGTGGCGTGGATGCAATCGTCGAAGCGATTCGGGCGCGGGTCGGCGACAACCCGGTGTATCTGACGTTTGACATCGACTGCCTCGACCCCGCTTTCGCCCCAGGGACCGGCACGCCGGTGTGTGGCGGATTGAGCACGGTGCAGGCGCTGGAAATCCTCGGCGGCTTGCGCGGGATCAATCTGGTGGGCATGGATGTGGTGGAAGTGGCGCCAGCCTATGACAATGCAGACATCACCTCGCTCGCGGCGGCGACGTTGGCGATGGAAATGTTGTGCCTCTATGCGGCAAAACATAAGGTCGACCGTTAAGTAGCAATCTCCCGTGGGAGCAAGCTGAACTGGCCAAATGATTTTGCACACTTCAAGCGGGCGCTATGATGGCGCCCGAATCTGAGGTGTTTGCTACTGCCAATTTCTGTCAGTGGCCTCTGCTAAGCTCACTCGAATTTCCGGACTGGGCCTGCCGATCGTGTCGCGAACCACTCGTTTACTGACGTTGCTGCAAGTGTTGCGCGGCCGAAGCCGGCCGGTGACGGCGGCGACGCTGGCCGGGGAACTGGACATCTCCGAACGCACGCTGTATCGCGACATCGCCGAACTCACCGCCCTCGGTGCACCGATCTATGGCGAGGCGGGAATTGGCTACGTGTTGCGCAGCGGTCTGTTCCTGCCTCCGTTGATGCTCAATGCCGATGAAACCGAAGCCATCGTGCTTGGCTTGCGTTATGTCGACCAGCGAGGGGACGAGGTATTGAGCAAAGCCGCTGCCGACGCCCTGGCCAAGATTGCCGCGGTACTGGCGCCGGAAGCGCTGGACGCGTTGCACAACCCGACCGTTCTGCCGGGACCGTCCGGTTATGGCTTTGCGCCAAATGCGGTGCCGTTGAACGTGTTTCGCCAGGCCATTCGCAGTCAAGCCAAGTTGCACATCGATTATGCAGACGCGCAGCAAGTGCCCAGCCAGCGGTTAATCTGGCCACTGGCCCTGGGTTTTCTCAATGAGGTGCGAATCATCGTCGCCTGGTGCGAATTGCGCAGTGCCTATCGCACCTTTCGCACAGACCGTATTTCGCAAGCGAGGGAGCAGGGCGAGCGCTATCCGGGGCGACGCAGCGACCTGCTGCGAACATGGCGCAAGCAGATGCAACTGGACGATGCAGGGCGTTTCACTCCTGACAAGAATTGACATTCACCTGTTCTAGCATGGCTCCAGAACCAACCAACAAGGAGCCATATCATGTCTCATTCAGCTTCTGCGCTGGCGCCGGCCATCGCCGCCTACATTGCTGCCGCCAATGCCCGTGACACTTCGCGCGTCGGCAGTTTTTTCGCTGAAGATGCCAATGTGTTCGATGAGGGCCAGCATCGGGTCGGCACCCAGGCCATCGCCCAATGGATGCAGGACACGGCCGAGCGGTACCAGCCACGGGTCGAAGTGCTGGGAGTGCAGCAACGCACTGGAAAGGTGCTGGTCAACGGCCTGATTTCCGGCACATTTCCCGGCAGTCCGTTGACGTTGCGCTACATGTTCCGCCTCAATGATCAGGGCAAGATCGCCCGGTTGGACATTTCACTGTAGCTGTCGCGATCTGGTGGCATACTGCCGCGCATGAATGTCGACTCCCCACTCAAAGCCTGGCAACACGCCATCGAACAGAAGGGCTTCGTCCAGGACGAAGCCCAGGAACATGCCGTCTGGGCCTTGCAGAAGTGCCATGAAGCGCTGCATGAAGGGCGCTCGCCCGTCATGGGCGTTTACCTGTGGGGGCCGGTCGGGCGCGGCAAGACCTGGTTGATGGATCAGTTTTACCAGCACTTGCGGGTGCCGGCCCGGCGGCAGCACTTTCACCATTTCATGGGCTGGGTGCACCAGCGCTCGTTTCAATTGACCGGTACCGCTGACCCGCTGAAGGCGCTGGCGCGTGAATTGAGCGAAGAAGTGCGGGTGCTGTGCTTCGATGAGCTGTTCGTCAACGACATTGGTGACGCAATCATTCTCGGGCGCCTGTTCCAGGTGATGTTCGAACAGGGCGTGGTGGTGGTCTGCACCTCCAACCTTCCACCCGATCAACTGTATGCCGATGGCTTCAACCGCGACCGGTTCTTGCCGGCCATTGCCGCGATCAAACAGCATATGCAGGTGATTGCAGTCGACGGCGGCGAGGATCATCGTCTGCATCCGGGGCAGGGGTTGCAACGCTACTGGGTTGCCGAACCCGGACAGCCCAGTCCGCTGGCGGATGTGTTCAAGGTCCTGACCGTGGGGCAAACGGTTTCCAGCGCGCCGATCAACGTGGGTTATCGACCGCTGGCTGTGGTGCAAGCCAGTCAATCCGTGCTCTGGTGTCGTTACGCCGATCTCTGTGAACAGCCGTTCGCCGCCATGGATTTCATGGCTTTGTGTGACACCTTCAGCGCTATTCTGCTGAGTGACGTGCCCAACCTCAGCGCGCAAAAACGTGCCGGACGCATTGCCCGGGGCACCGAAGACGCGCCCGTGCGCGTGGAAGCCGGCGACCGGGAGTTGCCGCAGTTGTCGGTGCACGACGACGGCGTGCGACGTTTTATTGCCCTGGTGGATGAGTGCTACGACCGCAAAGTGCCGTTATACCTCGAAGCACAAGTGCCGATGGATGCGCTGTACACCGAGGGTTATCTGGAATTCCCGTTCCGCCGCACGCTCAGTCGTCTGCAGGAAATGCAGCTGGAACGTTTCGCCGAGGTTTGAAACCCAGGAGGAATGACCATGAATCAACCTCTTTCGCATCACTTGCTGACCATGGCTTACCAGAATGCCTGGGCCAATCATCGCCTGGCCAAGGCCTGGTGCCAATTGAGCGAGGATGAGCTGCAGGCGCACCGCGTCAGTTTCTTTCCCGGTATCCGCGCGACCCTGAATCACATCCTGACCTGCGACTGGTTTTACGTGGATGCCCTTGAGCGGGAGCTGCGCGGCGATGAGCCTCATCCCGATTGCCAAGTGTTTTTCAATGAGGACGAGCCGTTCACCCGCGCTGTGGATCTCAAGCGCGAACAGGCATATGTTGACCGACGCCTGATCGCTTATTGCGAACAGATGCGTGACGCCGATCTGGGCAAAATCGTTACCATTGCCCGCGATACGCCGCAGTACGACAGCCGTTTGCGTCTGTTGTCACATCTGTTCGAACATCAGATCCATCATCGTGGCCAGGTTCACGCGATGCTCAGTGGAACGCGGGTCAAACCACCGCAACTGGACGAGTTTTTCTGCGCGGGTGAATCGTCCCTGCGAGCACAGGATTTCGCCGAGTTAGGCTGGACCGAAGCCTTGATCTGGGGGCATTAGGACCTTTCGATTTTTTGCTGCTCGCGATATCGTCACGCCGGCCTTCCAGGACGAACTGCGTTCCGGGGCCTTTTTTCGATCGAGGATGGAAATGGATTCCGCAGAAATTCTTGTACTGCAAGCCAGCTACACCAACCCGGTGCATGCCGAAGCCATCGGGCTGGTGCTGAACAGCTACGCCCAGGACCCGATGGGCGGCGGCCATGCCTTGGCCGCCAGTGTTCTGGAGCATTTACCGGGTGAGCTGGCCAAGCGCGCGCATGCGTTCAGTGTATTGGCGTTCGTCAATGGCGAACCAGCCGGGCTGATCAATTGCTTTGAAGGCTTTTCGACTTTTGCCTGCCGGCCATTGGTCAATGTCCACGATGTGGCGGTGGTGCCGAAGTTTCGCGGGTTGGGTTTGAGCCAGCGGATGCTGCAAAAGGTCGAAGAAATCGCCCGTCAGCGTGGCTGCTGCAAAATCACTCTGGAGGTGCTGGAGGGCAATGCGGTGGCGCAAGCCTCCTACGGCAAGTTCGGCTTTGCGCCAGGCGAGTTCGACCCCGCCCACGGGCGCATGATGTTCTGGATCAAGCCACTGTAGGAGGGGGCCTGCTCGCGAAGAAGGCGAATACGCCGCGGTGAATCAGAGTTCACGCGCCATCGTCGGCGATCATCGCGAGCAGGCTCGCGCTTGCAAGCAAGTAGCCAGGTCAATCATTTCGGTTTGTAGGTTTCAGTCATTTGTGCGGTTTGGTCGTCCGGGACTCGCAGCTCGTTGGCCTGGCTTTGCGTGATATTGCCCAGTGCCAGTTGCTGGTTGTAGCGCAGCGTTTCGAAGTAATACCTCATGCGCTCGGCGCCTCCTTCGGCAAATGCGCTGGCGGAACCGAATGTCATGAGTGCGGCGAGAATGAGTGTGGTGCGTTTCATGGTGTGCCTCCCACTTACAGATGTCGGATGCCTGTCGTCCATGAGTCAATGAATCAAAGTCGAACGCTCATTATCCGCCGATTCCGTTAAATGGGAACGCTATTGCACATCTTTGAATCTGCGGTGGGAGCAAGCGTGCTCCCACCGGGTTTGTGTTGCAATGAACTGACTATTTGAGGACAACTTCCGCCGCGACCGGCGCTTTCGGTTTGATCAGGCTGAAATCAATCAACGGCCGTTGTTGGCGTTCGTACGGGTTTCCGATCATCAACGGGCGAGGCTTGAAGCTGTCGCTGACCAGGCTCTTGCTGTGATCGAGCTCGTCGAAACTCAGGCCCGCCAGGTCTGCCCAGGTGTGGATCAGATGGGAGCTGCTGTACGGCCGCCCCAGATCAGCGGCAAAGTTCCAGTCATGGGTTTCACGCCATTTTGGCGAGGCCCAGGCCATGAACGGGATGGTGTACATCGGCGCTGTCGGTTTGCTTTCGTTGCGCCCGAGCGTGCTGTGGCCCGGGGAGTCGAAGACGTCTTCACCGTGATCGGAGAGGTACAGCAAAAAGCCGTTCGGGTCGGTCCTGGCGTAGTCCTTGATCAGGCTCGACACCACGAAGTCGTTGTACAGCACCGCGTTGTCGTAGCTGTTGTAGGTCGGCAACTGATCGTCACGGACACCGGCCGGAACACCGTTGCGATCCTTGAACTTGTCGAAAGTCGAAGGGTAGCGGTACTGGTAACTCATGTGCGTGCCGAGCAAATGCACGACGATCAGCTTGCGCGGCGCGGTGTCAGCCAGGGCCTTGTTGAACGGCTCGATGACGTCGCCGTCGTACTGGGCGGCGTTCTGGTTACGGTTGTTGTTCAGATACACCTGCTCGTCGGCCTGTTGGGAGAACGTCGTGAGCATGGTGTTGCGCTTGGTCATGGTCTGCTGGTTGGTGATCCAGAAGGTCTTGTAACCGGCCTGTTTCATCATGCTGACCAGCGAAGGCGTGCTCAGGTACAGGTCAGGGTTGTCTTCGTCGGCGAAGGTCAATACCTGCTGCAACGCTTCGATGGTGTAGGGGCGTGGCGTGATGACGTTATCGAAGACAGCCAGTTGATCCTTCAGCTTGTCCAGTTCCGGCGTGGTCTTGCGCGGGTAGCCGTACAGGCTCATGCGTTGCCGATTGGTGGACTCACCGATTACCAGCACCAGGGTGGAGGGCTGGTTGGCCATCGAATCCTTGAAGTTGTGCAGGGGTGGAATCGTGCTGGCGCTATTGAGCATCTCCTGCATACCGGCCAGGGTGTCCAGATAGCGGTGGTAGGCCACAGCCATCTGCCAAGGCACTGCCGGTTCGATACGGGTTTCGAATTTTTCGAAGCCGGCGGCAAAACTGCCGGTGCGCAGGGTTTGCTTGACTAATGGATAACCGACAACGGCCACCAGGATCGCTGTGGCTGCGATCAAAGCCTTGCCGCGCGGCAGGTACACCGGGCGCAAGCGCGTCCACAGGAAGTAGCCGAAGGCGGTATGGGCGAGGAAGGCCGGGACCATCCACCAGGCAAAGTATTGCGTCATGTATTCGCCGGCTTCAGACACGTTCGATTCGAACATGATGAAGATGACGCTCTGTGAAAATTCCTGTTGATAGATAAAGAAGTAACCCAGGCTGGCCATGGAGCAGGCCCAGAGCACAACACCGATCACGGCAGCCATGACGCGGGTCTGTTTCGGGAACAGCAACATCGGCGCGAGCCAGATGGCGCTCATCACGAAGGCTTGGCGAAAGCCGGAAAAACCGGAAGTGCCGGTCAACTGAATCAGCAGTTGGGTGATGCCGGAAAAATACCAGAAGAACAGGAAGAGCCAGAGAAAGCCTGCCCAATCGAAACCATTCGCAGACTGTTCGCTGCGTTTAAACCAAGACATTCACCGCTCCAATCTCTATTCACTTCCACCGTCGAGCCACTGCAAAGTCGCCGACGAACGGGAGGCGCGCGCATACCGAGCGGCCACAATGAACCGGAGTATCAACAAGCGGATGTGAAAACTTTGTGAGTTGCCAGGACTGGCAAAGCGCTATGGCGTATCGGAAGCAGGGCGGTGCTGCTTCCGATTCAAGCGAGAGATCAGGCGTGAGGGGCGCGCTGGGTCACCGCTAACGGCTGTTGACCCTGGATCAGCAAGCGCAAGTGCGCCAGCTCCTGCTTCATTTGCTCGTGCTCATCTTTCAACTGACGCAATTCATCGCGACGAATTGTGACGTAAAGGGTTTGTGCTGGCAGTGCGGTGTGTACTGTGCCCATTGCTCACCTCGCAAATGGCGTGTCTCAACTGTAGATCCGCCTGAAATCAGCGGCTGATCTACTATCGGCGCCAATTTTGATTTCTTTTGCCCCCGAAGGGAACTTTTTTATTTTTCATGGTCGGTGTGTCTTCGGCACGATTCCCGACGTTATCAATCAGGATCGGGCACAATGCCCGGAAACTTCACGCCTGCTCGCTGGACTAAACCGAATGAGTCGCGTTGGGCTATAACCTTTGACACACTTTTTATTTGTAGTAGGGAGCATCAGCACATGCAACTCGGGATTATTGGACTGGGCCGCATGGGCGGTAATATTTCGCGGCGCCTGATGCTCAACGGACATTCCACCGTTGTGTACGACCGCAATACCGCTTTTGTCGAAACCCTGGCCGAAGAGGGTGCCACCGGCGTAGCCGATCTGCCGGCCCTGGTGGCTGGCCTGAGCAAGCCGCGAGCGGTGTGGGTCATGTTGCCGGCAGGCGCACCGACCGAAGACACCATCAACACCCTGAGCACCTTGCTCGAAGCCGGCGACACTATTATCGATGGCGGCAACACCTTCTATAAGGACGATATCCGCCGGGCGAAAACCCTCGCCGAAAAAGGTCTGCACTACGTCGATGTCGGTACTTCCGGTGGCGTCTGGGGCCTGGAGCGCGGTTACTGCATGATGATCGGCGGCGATACCGAGACCGTTCAGCGCCTCGACCCGTTGTTCGCAAGCCTGGCACCGGGCATGGGCGATATCCCGCGCACCAAAGACCGCAAGTCCGATGACGACCGTGCCGAGCGCGGTTACATCCACGCCGGCCCTGCTGGCGCCGGGCATTTCGTCAAGATGATCCACAACGGCATCGAGTACGGAATGATGCAGGCCTTTGCCGAGGGCTTCGACATCCTCAAGACCAAGAACAGCGAGAAACTGCCCGAAGATCAGCGCTTCGACCTGAACGTCGCCGACATTGCCGAAGTCTGGCGTCGCGGTAGCGTGGTGTCCTCATGGTTGCTCGATCTGACTGCCGACGCGCTGGCCAGCGATCCGAAACTCGATGGTTTCTCCGGCTCCGTAGCCGACAGCGGCGAAGGTCAATGGACCATTGAAGCCGCCATGGAACAAGCGGTGCCGGTGCCGGTGCTGTCGAACTCGCTGTTCTCTCGTTACCGTTCACGCGGGCAGGGCTCATTTGGCGACAAAGTCCTTTCGGCCCAGCGCTTCGGCTTCGGCGGCCACGTGGAGACTGCGAAAAAATGACCCATGCGATCCGCAGAAAATCCAAGACTGAACCCGCACCACCGACCACTCTGTTTTTGTTTGGCGCACATGGTGATCTTGTCAAGCGTCTGCTGATGCCGGCGCTGTATAACCTCAAGCGCGACGGGTTACTCGGGGATGGACTGCGGATCATTGGCGTTGACCACAACGCCATCAGCGATGAAGGCTTCGCGAAAAAACTCGAAGACTTCATTCGCAACGAAGTGGCCACCAAGGTCGGCAAGGGAGATCAGTCTCTTGATCCGCAATTGTGGGCTCAACTCGCAAGAAACATCAGCTACGTCCAGGGCGACTTCCTGGACGACAGCACCTATCAAGCGCTGGCGGCGAAAATTGCCGACAGCGGCACTGGTAATGCGGTGTTTTACCTGGCTACCGCGCCGCGTTTCTTCAGTGAGGTCGTTCGCCGCCTCGGCGCCTCCGGTCTGCTGGAAGAAACGCCCGAGGCGTTCAGAAGGGTGGTGATCGAAAAGCCTTTCGGGTCTGACCTGCACACCGCCGAAGCGTTGAACGCTTGCTTGCTCAAGGTCATGTCGGAAAAGCAGATCTACCGCATCGATCACTACCTGGGCAAAGAGACCGTACAGAACATTCTCGTCAGCCGCTTTTCCAACAGCCTGTTCGAAGCGTTCTGGAGCAACCATTACATCGACCATGTGCAAATCACCGCCGCCGAAACCGTCGGCGTGGAAACCCGTGGCAGTTTCTACGAACACACCGGCGCCCTGCGCGACATGGTGCCCAATCACTTGTTCCAATTATTGGCGATGGTTGCCATGGAGCCACCGGCTGCTTTTGCCGCTGACGCCGTGCGCAGTGAGAAAGCCAAGGTCGTTGGTGCGATCCGCCCCTGGTCGGTCGAAGAGGCCCGGGCCAACTCGGTGCGCGGGCAGTACACCGCTGGCGAAGTCGACGGCAAACCCATGCCGGGGTATCGCGAAGAGGACAAGGTGGCCCCCGACAGCAATACCGAAACCTATGTCGCCCTCAAAGTCATGATCGACAACTGGCGCTGGGTTGGCGTGCCGTTCTACCTGCGCACCGGCAAACGCATGAGTGTGCGTGACACCGAGATCGTCATCTGCTTCAAACCGGCGCCCTACGCGCAATTCCGCGATACCGCAGTCGATGAACTGGCCCCGACCTATCTGCGGATCCAGATCCAGCCCAATGAAGGCATGTGGTTCGATTTGCTGGCTAAACGGCCAGGGCAGGCCTTGAAGATGGACAACATCGAACTGGGTTTTGCCTACAAGGATTTCTTCGAGATGCAGCCGTCCACCGGCTACGAAACGCTCATCTACGATTGCCTGACCGGCGATCAGACGCTGTTCCAGCGTGCCGACAACATCGAGAATGGCTGGCGCGCAGTGCAACCCTTTCTCGATGCCTGGCAGCAGGATTCAACGGTGCAAGGTTACGCGGCGGGCGAGGACGGTCCGCCGTCCGCTGAAGAACTGCTGAGCCGTGATGGTCGGGTCTGGCATTGTTTGGACTGAGCGACCCGCGTTCTGCCCGATGACCTGGACGGCACGTTGCTGCTGCCCGTGGGGTTCGAGCCTCAGATACCGCCCTCTGGAGGTGCCTGAGGCTGCGATTTTTTGATTTTGTTCTTCAAGTTCAAGATCAAGATCAAGAAATCGCCGCCTTCGGCAGCCCCTGCAGGGATAGAGCGATTACAGCCAGTAGCTCACGGCATACCAACCCAACGCACCCATTACCACGGTATAGGGCAAGGCCATCCAGACCATGCGTCCATAGGACAGTCGAATCAGCGGTGCAATAGCGGATGTCAGGAGAAACAGGAACGCTGCCTGGCCATTGGGTGTTGCCACGCTTGGCAGGTTGGTGCCGGTGTTGATCGCAATGGCCAGCGTTTCGAAATGCTCGCGGCTCATGTGTCCGGAGATGAATGCCTGCTTCACTTCGGTGATGTAAATGGTCGCGACAAACACGTTGTCACTGATGGCAGACAACAAGCCATTGGCGATGAACAGCATGCCCGGTTGTTGATCGGCGGGCAGGGCCAGCACCCATTGGATCAGCGGCGTGAACAACTGCTGATCGTGAATCACCGCCACTACAGCGAAGAACACCACCAAGAGTGCAGTGAACGGCATGGCGTCCTTGAACGCACTGCCAAGCCGATGCTCGTCAGTAATACCGGTAAACGCGGTAATCAACACAATGACCATCAGCCCGATCAGGCCGACTTCAGCCACATGGAATGCCAACGCGACGATCAAAATCAAGGCCGCCACGCCTTGCACGATCAATGCAGCGCGCTGACGCGAAGTACGCTCGGCATTGTCTTCATCAGCGTAATTGGCCAGCACAGCGCGTACGTTGTCCGGCAGCAACGTGCCGTATCCGAACCAGCGCAGCTTCTCCAACACTACGCAGGTCACCAGGCCTGCCACCAACACCGGCAACGAGACCGGCGCGATCTTCAGAAAGAACTCGGAAAAGTGCCAGCCCATTTCATGGCCGATCAACAGGTTTTGCGGCTCACCCACCAGTGTGCAAACGCCGCCGAGCGCGGTGCCCACTGCGCCGTGCATCAGCAGGCTGCGCAGGAACGCGCGGAATTGTTCCAGGTCGCCATGATGAAGTGCAGGTAGTTTCTGGTCATCGCCGTACTCGCTGTCCTGACGCGGATCGGAGCCGGATGCCACGCGGTGATACACCGAATAGAACCCCACGGCGGCGCTGATGATCACGGCGGTCACCGTCAATGCATCGAGAAATGCCGACAAGAACGCAGACAGGAAACAAAACATCAACGCCAGCATTGCCTTGGAGCGAACCCCGAGCAGTAAGCGTGAAAACAGGAACAGCAGCAGATCTTTCATGAAGTAGATACCCGCCACCATAAACATCAGTAGCAGGATCACCGGAAAGTTGTGCAGAAGTTCGTCGTAAAGTGCCTGAGGGGTGGTCATTTTCAGCAGCAGCGCTTCGACCAACAACAAGCCACCCGGCATCAATGGATAGCACTTGAGCGCCATGGCGAGGGTGAAGATGAACTCCAGCACCAACAGCCATCCTGCGGCAACCGGCCCTACGGTCCAAAAGACCAACGCGTTGAGTATCAGGAAACCGATAATACAAACCTTGTACCAGCGGGGTGAGTTGCCGAGAAAGTTATGCGCGAACGCCTGGGCCATGGAACCGGACATCGGCTACTCCTTGTATAAAGAAGCGCGCAAGTTGCCGTAAGCGGAGAAGAAGATCAAGTGTAGGAAAAGTACCTTTTGACTATGCCAGATAGCGAGCGACAACTGCCCGATAGTTGCCATCAAGTGAATAGCCGCCGACAACGATCTTGCCATCGTCCTGGACGGTGATAGAGGTGGCCGTGTCGAGGCTGCGGCCCAGACGCGTGCGAACCCATCCGGTGCGGTCGCCAAAGTCCGAATCCAGCTGCCCGTCAGGTTGATAGCGGCCCACCAGGAAATCGGCCTCGATACCACCGATGGTGGCTCCGGCGGTCAGCACATGGCCATCAGGCTGCAGGTGAGCGGCGGTCCATTGACTGCCTCCACGAGCGATTTCCAGCAATTGCGGCAGGCCGCCGTTGCAATGAATGTCCGGGCGACCATTACTGTGCACCTTCAAGGCAAGACAATGCATCGGATCGCGGCTGCTGCCAAAGCAGTGAATGTCACCGTTTTGATGCTGGACGATGTGGCTGATCTGGGCACTGCGGCCCTGCGCCTTGAAGCTCATGAAACCGTCCACGGCAAAACTTTCATCAAGACTGCCGTCACTGTGATAACGGGCCAGCAAACCTTCCTCGGGGAAGTTGATCGAGCCGCCGACAAGGATTCGGCCATCACTCTGCAGTTTCAGCGTACTGAGCCAGGTGTTCATCAGCAAATGCCTGACGATCACGAACCCTCGCCCATTGAAGGTTGGGTCCAGGGATCCATCGGTGTCGAGGCGTATGAGAATGCCAGCGTGGTCTGCCAGCTCAAAATGGTGATTGGCCACCAGCAAAATCCGGCCATCCTCCTGGACGTTGATATCGCAAGCTTCGGCCCCCGGCACGCCGGGTGGCAGCCAGGCATCGCGCACACCATGGGACAGATTGCCCGGCAATCGAACGACGCAACGGCCGTTGTCACCGAATTCCTGGACGGGACGGCCTTGTGCGTCGAACATCGCCAGGGCCGGCAGCGTGCGGTGGGCATTCTCGTAATGCAGGCCGATGACCAGCAGGCGACCATCCGGCAGTACCTGAACCTTCCCGGCCATCGCATCGAAGCCCGGTTCGAACTGGCCGATGATGCTGCCTTGTTCGCCGAAGCCCAAATCTGCCGAGCCATCTTCCAGCAAGCGCGCCAGACCGAAACGGCTGCCGTCCGCCATGCCGACTTTCGCCGCCACCAACAGCCGGCCGCTGGAATCGATCGTGACCCCGTTGGTCATGCTTGAAAGACTGTCGGCGAAATACACCTGCGCTTGGCCATGGGAGGCAAAACGTGTGTCGAGCTGTCCCGAGGAATGGGCGGGTAGAGGGAAGGCTAAAACGGACTGGGTTGACATGCACGCATCTCCTTGCGAGTCGTCCTTATCCGGATTGGGGAGGCGACCTGATAAGGAGATCATTCAATCCTTGAATGCTTGGATGCACAACTGACAGAACTAACAGACGGAGGGTCGTAGTGCGCCACAACAGTGTCTTTTCGAACCAAAGGCAAGCCTGCAAAGAATTCAGGCGTGTGCGCAGTTCAAATAGCAATACGTCGCAAGTGCAGACACGCCAGGTTCAACCAGGCAACTAATCAAGAGAAAGAGGGCGCGGATTACTCATGGAGTAATCCGCACAAGGATCAATGCGGCATCGACCATGACTGGAGCGTGTAACCTTCTTCGCTCAACTCGGCACGGGCCTGTTCAAGCAAACGTTCGAGCTGTGCCGGATCGGTGTAGGCACTGCTGGGGATCAGCTTGCGACCTATACTGGTATTGGTCCGGTCAATAACCGTCAGGCTGAGTTCACCGTTGCCATCCTGTGGCGCCCAGGCCACGCACTGAAAAGGCTTGAAAGCGCGGTCGGCAATTAAAAGAGCTTCGTTGATACGGATCGGGGCGTTCATGGAATGTTCTCTCAGTATTGCCCAATCAGATGATGTGCCGAAGGTTGGGCTTACCAATCGGCTGGTTACTTGTACTGATGTCCGCAACCAAGGTTCAGGTCACACCCAAACAAAAGAAATTTCAACTTTCTTTCGAAAGACCCACGCGAAAGTGGCTATTTGAAAGCTTAATGAAAGATTGAAGTTCGTTAGGTAACTATCCAACTACCTGCTTATAACTAATTACGCAATAACCCTATAGTCAAACGGTACAAGCACACGTCAAATTCTTGCTAATGTTACAGCCAGGTCCGCCAAATGACTGTTTTTAATAAAATTTCTTAAATTTGGCGCCAAGGAACAGTCATGAGTGAAGCGCCTGCCTTACGACGTCTATTAGTGGTTGACCCGTGTGACGACTGTCATCGTCTATTACCGGGATTGCGCTCCGTGGGTTGGGATGTAGACAGCTGTTCGCTGGAAAACGCCATCGACCGAACGTGTGACGTGGGGCTGCTACGCTTGCAGCCTTTTCACCTCGAACGACCGGATGCCGTCAAAGAACTCATCAGCCGCAGCGGTACGGAGTGGATTGCCGTTCTCAACCAGGAAGTCCTGCGATTGCAGAACGTAGGCGACTTTGTCTGTGAATGGTTTTTCGATTTCCATACCTTGCCGTTCGATGTATCCCGGGTACAGGTCACGCTCGGGCGCGCGTTCGGCATGGCGCGCCTGCGCGGTCAGGGCACTGTTCACATCGATCAGCCTGAACATGAATTGCTTGGCGACAGCAAGCCGATACGGGAACTGCGCAAACTGCTGAGCAAACTGGCTCCCACCGAGTCGCCGGTGCTGATCCGGGGCGAGAGCGGTACCGGCAAGGAATTGGTCGCGCGCACGCTGCATCGACAATCCCAACGTCACAGCAAGCCTTTTGTCGCGATCAATTGCGGGGCAATTCCCGAGCATCTGATCCAGTCGGAACTGTTCGGCCACGAAAAGGGGGCCTTTACCGGCGCCCATCAACGCAAGGTCGGACGAATCGAAGCGGCCAATGGCGGCACGTTGTTTCTCGATGAAATCGGTGATTTGCCTTTGGAACTGCAGGCCAACCTGCTGCGGTTCCTCCAGGAAAAACACATCGAACGGGTCGGTGGCAGTCAGCCTATTCCCGTGGATGTGCGGGTTTTGGCGGCGACCCACGTTGATCTTGAAGCAGCGATCGAAAAGAAGCGCTTTCGTGAAGACTTGTACTATCGGTTGAATGTCCTGCAAGTCGTGACAGCTCCACTGCGTGAGCGTCATGGCGATCTGTCGATGCTGGCCAACCACTTTTCCCATTTCTACAGCCATGAAACCGGGCGCCGTCCTCGCAGCTTCAGTGAAGACGCGTTGATTGCCATGGGTAAACATGATTGGCCGGGCAATGTCCGGGAGCTGGCCAACCGGGTCCGCCGTGGGCTGGTACTGGCTGAAGGCCGGCAGATCGAAGCGCGGGATCTGGGCTTGATCAGCCAGCAGGCAATTGCCACGCCAATGGGCACGCTCGAGGACTACAAGACTCGGGCCGAGCGTCAGGCGCTGTGCGATGTGTTGAATCGCCATAGCGACAACCTGAGTGTGGCTGCACGGGTGCTGGGCGTTTCGCGGCCGACGTTCTATCGGTTGTTGCACAAGCATCAAATTCGCTAGGCAGCCAACAAAAAAGCCTGGCTGTGATTGAGATCGCAGCCAGGCTTTATGTTGTGGATCAGAAGTAGTACGGGAATTTCAGGCTGAACTGGAAGTCCGGGGCATCGTCCGTCATGCCGATGGACAGGTTGGGAACGATGGTCAGGGCGTTGGTGGCGGCAATGGTCATGCCGATGTTGAAGTAGCCCGCGTTGGCGTCACTGGACACCACCGACTCCCAATCACCGCCATCCTGTTTGATTTTACTTTTGCGTTGCACCACATCGGATACCGAGAACGACATACTCATCTTCTCGTTGAGGGCGAATGCAATACCGGCACCGAGCTGGAAGCTGTCGCCGATGTCCACTTTGCCCGGGTTGTCCTGTCCGACCGTTGAACTGATGTCGTCGAATGACTCCTGGAAGTTATGGGTATATGACAGGCTGCCGAACAGCACGGCCGGGTCGTAGGTCTTGACCAGGGAAATGCCTGGCGTGATCGACCAGACGCCGTTACCGGTCGGCAGTGTGTCAGGTACGAACAGGTTGGAGTTGGCGTCCACCTGGCGCAGCTTGATGCCGAACGGGTCCTTGCCGGTAGGAGCCTTGACGCGCAAGGTGACCACCGCATCCGGCGTGTTGACCGACTCGTCGAGGAATTTGTAGGCGATACCGAAGTTGACGTCACCGATTTCCGGATCGCGGGTTACGGTTTCTTCGGTTGTCACACCGGCGGAGCCACCATTGCCTCCGCCCGACTGGTAAGTGGATTCGCGATAGATCACCGGCACGTTCAGGTCGAATTGCCAGCGGTTGTCGAAGTTGTAGCGACCGGTCAGGTCGAGTGTCCAGGTATCGGCCTTGATCCGGTCAAGGTTGATGTTGCCCAGAAAGATAGAATCCAGTGCGAGGAAACCGTTAAGGATCAACTGGCGAGTGTCGTACCGCGAATAGGTCAGCCCGGTTTCCACGCTGAACCTGCCGCCGCCGAAGAATCCGCTGGCCTCGTCATACAGGTTGGAAACGCTTTGTGCCGGTTGGGAATCGTCTGCCAGCGACTGCCCGTAGGAACTGCCGCCCCCGGCTGCGCCTCCCGAAGCCGCTGCAGCACCGGTGCCGACCGCGACTTGTGAGTTGCCTTTCATGTCTGCTGGCGATTTGGCCAGGCGTTTCGGAGGAGGGGCTGCCGGTTGTTCCTCAACCTGGCGGACCCGTTGTTCGAGTACCGCCAGGGCTTTTTGTTGTGCTTCGTATCGTTGCTTCAGCTCCATAAGTTCCTGTTTCAGAAGCTCTACTTCCGCATTCGGTGCTGCTTGCACCATCACCGCCGGGAACAGAGTGCTCAAACATACAACTGCACGCAGTGATACTGATCGATACATGAATCAAGCCGTCCCTTTAATGCCTAATGGTCGAGACTCAGCGTAGTTCAATATCCCAGGGAGCGAAGGGCAGTGAGTTGGTTCAGGTTGCAGTCCAAAGCACCTGCAGTCGGGCCATTGTTATTGAGAACGACGTTGAGCTGAGTGAGGTTGCTGACCATGTTGCTGTTGCCCAGCAATCGAGTGTTTTGCAGCAGGCCGCCCTGGGCGACTTGCTGGATGGCCGAACCTTGATTGTTGTTGGCCTGAATAGCCATTTGCACGCCGCCATTGCTGGCAGAAACCGCAATGCTGCCAGCGGCGCTGCTGCCGGTGATGGTATGGCCGGCCATCAGTGCCTGCCCTTGGGCCGGTACCAAAGCCGGCGCATGGCTGGCTTCTTTCACATCAATGGCGATGTTGTTGTAAGCGCTGTTGCCGTCACCTGCGGCGCGCACACTCTGGTTGATACCCTGAGTGCTGTTGAGCCCTGCACCTCCAATCACACTGCCGGTGCCTTGTTCGGCAGGTCCACCGTTACCGCTTTGGCTATAGGTTGAAACGTAGAACTCGGGTTTTACCGTTGCGGCCTGTATCTGCATTGAGGTGGTTGCCCCGATCAGATCGCCACTGGCATTGCGCCAGGTACTGCTCATGACCACACCGAAGCTGATGATCCTGCCCGGCATCACATATCGACCACGCAGCTCGGCCAGCTCCTGATCTTTTATCTCGATGGGTTTGAATCCATTGGCAAAACCTGAGGTGCTGGCTACCAGACACGCAGCCGCCACCCAATAAGAGGTTTTCATGTGCTGCTCCCGGAGCGTCCTGCTCCAAATCTTCTTGTTGGCGATTAAAAGAAGTCGCTCTGTATGAAACCAAAATCCATCAATTCAGCATCTTTGACCGGGTTGAAGTTATCCAGCTTGTTCTTGGCTGTCAGGGGTTCCGGTGGGCTGCGCAGTACATTTGTTTTTTCGTAACCGGCACCCACAATAGCGAAGACAATACCGTTCCAACCTTTGACAAAGTCATCATGGGAGTAGCGTTTTTGACCGAGTACCGGGTCGGCGATGTAGACCCAGTTTTTGTCAGCACGCTGCAACACCACGAAGTGCTTGTAACCGCGAACTTCCGTCAGTACCACCACCGGGATTGTTACTGCGTCGAGCTTTTCCGGCGGGATCTTGTAGCCCCTGGCGCGCATGCCGATGCTTTCTATGTAGCGCTTCATGTCGAGCATGGAAAAACCCTGGGTACGAACCAGGTCCTGGTCTGCATTGACCAGCATGCCTTTGATGACGTGCTCTTCATCGACGTCGAGCCAATAGGCCTGGCGCAAGATCGTTGCCAGCGCGGCGGCGCCGCAGCTGAAATCGGTCTTCTGTTCGACAATGTTGCTGAATTTGCGCTCACGCAAACTCTGCACCTGTTTGTAGATGAGTGTTCCGCCAGGCAGGGCGGCCACTGACATCTGAGCGGCCTCGGTCAGGCCAGACAGGCAGAGAAGGGCGATAAGGGCAGTCTTACGCATGGTCGATACGCCTTGGGACTGAGGAAAAAAGCCCCGTTGCCGGGGCTTTCAGTGCTATCGCGATTACAGGCAGGCTCTGCAGCCGGCAGCGATGGACAGCGAGTTGCTTTGTTGGTTGCCAACACCGGCAGCGTTGTTGAACCCTGCGTTGCCGGAGAAGTTGTTGCCTACGTTGCTGACACTGGCATTGTTGGTGACAGGGTTTTTCCAGCCGTCTGGAGTCATCACTTGTTGAGTGGTTACGCCAGCCAGACCGAATACACCTACGGCTACGAAGTCGGAAGTGGTGTCGCCGTTGCCGCCGTGGCCACCACCGTGGCCGCCGCCATGACGTGGGCCACCGTGGCCGCCGCCGTTGCCTTCGGTTTTTGCCTTGCCGACTGCGACGAATTTCCCGGCAGCGTTGAAGGTCCCGGTGAGCGTGTCGGTAGAGTAGGCCTGATCAGCATTGTTGGTAACGCTCAGGCCGGTCGAGCTTTGGTTGGCCGCTGCAGCAGCTTGTGCGACACGGCCGCCCGATACGGCAATTGCCAGGTTGTTTTTCTGTTGGTTGAAGTTGCCGGCAGCGTTGTTCACACCCATGTTGCCGGAACCGCCATTACCCACGTTGTCGAGGGTTGCGCGAGCAGTGCTGGAGTAGTTGGATACGGTGTTGCCGCCGTTTACTTGAGTAGCGCTGGAAGCGGCGACTGCGGTGCCGAAGATGAAGCTTTCGTCAGCAGTAGCCAGTGCAGCGGCGTTGTCTTGTTGGTTGCCGTCGCCACCAGCGTTGTTGAGGCCCACGTTGCCGTTGGAGCCATTAGCCGAGTTTTCAACAGTGGCACGGTTGGTGGTGCCCTGGTTCAGTACTTCGTTGCCGCTGCTGCTTTGCTGATCCATGACGGTGGCCCCGGCACCGGCGGTGATCTGCAGAATTTGTTCCAGAGACGGGCCTCTAGGTCCGTTGTTGCCGTGCCCGTTGCCGTGACCATTGCCATGACCGTGATCATCACGACCGCCTGCTTGTGCTGCGATTGCCATCACTGCTGCGAGAGCGAAAACCAGTGGTTTTAAGGCCATTGTAGGTTTCATGGTGTTTCTCCGTGCTTATTAGTTGGTTAAGTGTTGGTACTTTCTAATCGCACTGCGTTTGGGTCAGTCAGCGACCCGGATGCTCAGGGTGTTAGCCATTCGGTTTCCCACCCCGGCACTCTGGTTCACCTGAATCACCCCTCGGCTGCCGGTGAAAGCCTGGTCGCTTGTCACGACCTGGCGACTGCCGGTTGGGGTGCCAGTTGCTCCTGAGCCTGGTAGCAACGCCACGTTCTGTTGCGAAAGGGCGCTATCGTCAATCGCCTGCGGAGCAGCACTGATGCTGATGCGCATGACGTTGGCCATCTGGTTGTTGGCCCCGGCGCTCTGGTTGACGCCCAGTACACCGTTGCCATTGCTGAAAGAAGTGCCGCCGATGGTGGCCGTCGCGTTCATTGACGGATTGGCGGGCGTATTGAGTCTTTGGTTGACAATGGTGGTCGCACCGGCTTCTGTGCCAATGGCGATCGCTCGAACGTTGGTCTGTTGCTGTTGGTCACCAGCGGCCTGGTTGACGTTGAAGTTGCCCCTGTATTGCGTGCCGGAATCCTGGATGTCGGCGTTGTTGATGGCCTTCACGCCGGAATCAGCCATGACGCTGGCGCAGCCGAACAAAGCGAGGAAAAGCAGGGAGCGATTCATGTCATTGACCTCCAGCCAGTCTGCCCAGTGGGGCGAGGCCGGAACTCATGGCGCGGTTGATGGTTCCCGAAATCGCATTGCCGCTGCCGCCCTGATGGCCGGCACCCATGCCGGGCATGCCGTTGGGGTTGGTGACAGTGTTGAGACCCTGCATGCCGCCTATGGCCTGGTTGTTGGCGCCACGGAAAGAGGTGCCGCTGGCGACGTTGGCGAAGTCGCCATCGCTCAGTTCACCAGTGATGCGTGCCGAGGGGTTGGTATTGACGGTAACCGGATTCGGATCCTTGCCCTGATTGCGGCCGATGTGCACCGGCTGGACAGTCCGTTGAAGAACGATAACGCCATCGCCTTCAGCCTGGACATTGAAACTGAGCACCGAGCTGGCGGCGCTTGCGATCAGCAGGAGGCAGGTCAAGCCTTTCGTGTAAGTCCCCACGGTGCAATTCCTTCTTTTTGTGGGCTGGCCCTGGTCAGCGTTGTGAAGGAGAGAGCGAAAGCTATGCCTGTTTTGAATTTGTGTTTGGATTCAATAGTTTGTGGATTTTGTCCGGGCGCACGGCAACGACGCTGTTTCAACCATGAGACAGCTCGTCGTGCTTACGCCGGGCCAAAGTGCTTGCGATGCTCTAGAACAGTACTTTGCGCGAAGGTGTATCAACGCTTTAACAAATGCGTTGGCAACGAGGGAAGAGTGTTGAGATAGGCCTTCTGCGGGTACAAGGGTGTTTCAGGAGCGGACACTTTTTCCCCAGAAAAGGGCAAAGGATGGGTAAATACCCCCAGAATCAGGGGCTAGGGCCAATCAATTTCGCAACCGCATCAAACGCCTGGGCGCGTCGCTCAGCCCAGTTGCCGCATAAGACTTTCACCGGTTTCCCATGCTGTTCAAGCCACGCCCGGATGTCGTTGAAAAAAACCTGGCGTTCTTTCAACTCAGGCTGGCAGCGCTGACCATCGTCGGTCCACTCAACGTTGTCCGGTGACAACAACAAGTGCAGGTCATATCGCCGGGCCAGGAGTACCTGCTCGATCCAGCCTGGACAGTCACCAAAGAGCGTGCGACTCCAGAGGATATTGCTGAGCAAATGGGTGTCGAGGATGAGCAGTTGCGGTAGCAAGGCGCGAGCCTCGTCTTCCCATTGCAACTGGCCGCGGGCGATGGTCGGGATGTCTGCCAGACAGGTATCTCGCGGGTTCTCTTCAATGAATCGGCGCACGTATTCACCAACCAGCACCCCGCCGAAATGCGCTTGCAGCTCGCCCGACAGCCAGCTCTTGCCGCTCGACTCGGGACCTGTGAGTACCAGTACTTTCATGTGCGTAACGCCGGGGCCGCGCGCCATTCACGCCAACCTTGCACGGCCAGCAGCAAAAACAGACCGTACAGTGCGGCCGTCAAGTACATGCCTTTGTAAATGAATAGCCCGACGAAAATCACGTCCACTGCGATCCAGAGCGGCCAGCACTGGACGCGCTTTTGCGCCATCCACACTTGCGCCACCAGGCTGAAACCTGTGAGGGCCGCATCGAGCCAGGGTTGGGCGGCATCCGTCCAGTGCGCCATCGCGGCGCCCAGCAGCAGGCTGCCGATGGCACCGAGGATCAATCCGAGGGTCACTGATTGCGTGTCCAGCCGGCTCACTTCACGGCCATGGCTGGCATCGCCCGCACGTGTCCACTGCCACCAGCCATACAATTGCAACGCGGCATAGATCACTTGCAGCAACATGTCCGAATACAGCTTCACCTCGAAGAAGATCCAGCTATAGATAAGCACCATGACCAGGCCGATCGGCCAGCACCAGGGGTTCTGCTTGACCGTCAACCAGACGGCAATCACACCGAGGGTGGCGGCAAACAGTTCAAGCCCGGACATGTCGGTTCCTTGGAGAAAATCGAAGAGGGGCGGATTGTAACCGCAGGCAGCGGATTTTGGTTTGCAGATCAACAGAACGCAGACTTCGGCAAGCCTGTAGCCGCTGCCCAAGCCTGCGTTCTTTTAAGGCTTATACCCTGAACTGCTTCAGCAGCCCGTTCAACTGCTCACTCAAGCCCCTGAGCCGCACGCTGGCGGCACTGGATTGCTCCGCCGCCAGTGCAGTGGAATGGGATAACCCGGCTGCTTGCGTCACGTTCTGATTGATGTCCTCGACCACATGCGCCTGCTGCAAGGTCGCGCTGGCAATCGAGGCATTCAATCCGTTCAGATTGCGCAATGCCTGGCCGATGGCATTAAGGCTCGCGCCGGCGAGGCCAGCCTGTTCAATCGTCAGTTGCGACGCACGGCTGCTGTCGCCGATGACCTTGACCGCCGCTTCGGAATGACTTTGCAGGCGTTCGATCATCGACTGGATCTCCGCCGTGGACTTCTGTGTACGCTGGGCCAGCAGTCGAACCTCATCGGCCACCACGGCAAATCCGCGACCTTGCTCGCCGGCACGGGCAGCCTCGATGGCCGCGTTCAAGGCCAGCAGATTGGTCTGCTCGGCGATGGAGCGGATCACCTCCAGCACGCTGCCGATCTGCGTGCTTTCGGCGGCCAGGGTACGAATGACTTCCACGGCCTGATCGATGGTCGAAGACAGCGTATCGATCTGTTGCAGGCTGCCGTCGATGTTGATCTGGCCTTGTTGAGCCTGGGCTTCGGCGTCGCGCATTTCACTGGCGGCATGTTCGGCGTTCTTGGCCACATCCTGCACGCCATAGGTGACTTGGTTGATCGCCGTGGCCACCAGTTCCATTTGCTGCGACTGTTGCTGGCTGCGTTGCTGGGCCTGAGTGGCGTCGTTGCCCAGTTCGCTGGACGACTGGCCCAAGGCACTGGCAGATGCCTGCAACTCGCCGATCACCAGGCGCAGTTTGGCGGTGAAAGCATTGAAGTGCCGCGCCAGTTGCGTGACTTCATCCTGGCCATGGGTGTCGAGGCTGCGGGTCAGATCACTTTCACCGCTGGCAATGTTGGCCATTGCGTTCACGGTTTCCTGGAGCGGACGCACGATGCTGCGGGCAATCAGGATCACCAGCGCAACCATGATCAGCGCAATGGTCACCCCAATGATCGTTGCTTTCCATACTTGCCCGTAAAACTCGGCCTGCATGTCATCAATGTACACCCCCGAGCCGAGCACCCAGCCCCAGGGCTCGAACAGTTTGACGTAGGAGGTTTTCTCGACCGGCGCGCTGGCCCCCGGTTTCGGCCAGCGGTAATTGATGATCCCGGCGCCTTTGCTCTTGGCCACGGCGACCATTTCGTTGAACACGGCAAAACCGTCGGGATCGCGGATCGCCGAAAGGTTCTGGCCGTCGAGCTTCGGGTTGGCCGGGTGCATGATCATCACCGGCGTCAGATCGTTGATCCAGAAGTAGTCATTCTGGTCATAGCGCAGGCCGCGTACGGCGGTCAGCGCCTGTTTCTGGGCGTCTTCACGGCTCAGCGTGCCGGTGGTCTCCAGGCCATGGTAATAACTCAAGATACCGCTGGCCGTCTGCACCACATGCTGGGTTTTTTGAGCCTTGGCGTCATACAGGTCATCGTGAATCTGCTTGAGCATCAAAACGCCCAAGGCCAGCAGCATCATGACGGCCACGATCAAGATGAGCCACAACCGACGGCTGATCGACATATTGCGCAAGCTGTTCATAACGCGGTGCTCCGGTTTCTTGTTTTTGTAAAGTGATCGCCAGCATCCTGCCAGGTCCGATAACGCGGCAGCGCTTTTCAGACTTGTCTGTTAGGATTTCGGCCCGGCGCGCAAAAACCTGAATCCAAATTGATTTTCCACGCGATTTTCAGGGGCCAGGGGGGACTTTGCGCACGCGGACTTCAACGACGCTGATCGCAGTGAACGCTTGGTATTAATGACGGGGCATGCGCAGATGCATAGCCTTTTGGGGGATTGATGGACCTTTGGACTGCCTTTCAGGCTTTGATTCTTGGCGTTGTAGAAGGACTGACAGAGTTTTTGCCCATTTCCAGTACCGGGCACCAGATCATTGTTGCGGACTTGCTCGAGTTCGGTGGTGAACGCGCCATGGCGTTCAACATCATCATCCAGCTCGGGGCGATCCTGGCGGTGGTCTGGGAGTTTCGCCGCAAGATTTTCGACGTGGTCATTGGATTGCCAACCCAGCCAAGTGCGCGACGTTTCACCGCGAACCTGCTGATTGCCTTCCTGCCGGCCGTGGTTCTGGGGGTAATCTTTGCCGACCTGATTCACCATTACCTGTTCAACCCGATCACCGTGGCCGCAGCCCTGGTCGTGGGTGGCGTGATCATGCTGTGGGCCGAAAAGCGTCAGCATGAAGTGCATGCCGAAACCGTCGATGACATCACCTGGAAAGATGCGCTCAAGGTGGGTTTCGCCCAGTGCCTGGCGATGATTCCCGGCACTTCGCGCTCCGGCTCGACGATCATCGGTGGACTGCTGTTCGGCCTGTCGCGCAAGACCGCTACCGAGTTCTCGTTCTTCCTGGCCATGCCGACCATGGTCGGTGCCGCGGTGTACTCGGGCTACAAGTACCGCGACCTGTTCGTGCCGGCAGACTTCCCGGTGTTCGCGATAGGTTTCGTCACCGCTTTCATCTTCGCGATGATCGCCGTACGTGGCTTGCTCAAATTCATCGCCAGCCATAGTTATGCGGCGTTCGCCTGGTATCGCATTGCCTTCGGCCTGCTGATCCTGGCCACCTGGCAGTTCGGCTGGGTCGATTGGACAGCGGCCCAGCCATGAGTGATTCCAGCGCACGCAACAACCCCGGTCGGCAATCCGGGGGAGGGGTGCAAAACCTTCGCCTGAAGTGGCTGGTGTTTGCGATCCTGTGTGCGCTGCCTCTGTTCGGTTCGACGTCGTTATGGCTGCATGGGGTGTCGACGATTCCCCTGGCGGCCTATGGCATCGTCAGTGTGCTGGCGTTTTTGCTGTATTGGAGCGACAAGCGCAAGGCCCGCGCCGATCAGTGGCGAACCCCGGAAAACGTGCTGCATGCGCTGGAGTTCGCCGGTGGCTGGCCGGGCGCCTTGTTGGCTCAACAGGCGTTTCGGCACAAGACGCGCAAGGTTTCGTTCCAAGTGGTGTTCTGGTTGATCGTGCTGATGCACCAGGTGTTCTGGATCGACCACTTGTTCCTCGGCGCACACCTGTTCGCGCTGTTCTAAAGCAGTAAGCCGACCTGGCTGCGCTTGGGCAATTTGCTGACGACCAGTTGATGGGAGCGCCGTAGCAGCGCCTGCAATTCCTCGCCGCCCAGCGGATAGGGCGTGGCCATGATGATCCACTGGGCGCGTGCCAGATAAGGCGCCGGATGAATTCCCGGGCGATCGCAATGACCGAGAAACAAATCCTTGTCGACCTTGAACGCCAGTGACGCACCGCGCAGATTCTGCAGGGCGAACATCTTGTTTGCGGCAATCGAAAACACCCGTACGCCGCCCCATTTGTAGTCTTCCCGTGCACCCGGCAGTGCGAGGCAGAATGCTGCGACCTCGTCTTCGCTCATGCGCCCAGCCTTCATATCAAGCGATCTCCGCAGGCATTGAATGTTTCGATCAAATGGTCAAGCCAGGCGCGAACCGCCGGCATCACCCCACGTCGATGAGGGTAGACGGCTTGCAGCCAGCCTCCCGGCAAGGACCACTCGGGCAGCAACTGCACCAGAGAGCCGTTTGCCAGTTCCTGCTCGCAGTACATCATCGGCAACGTGGTAAAGCCCTGGCCGGCGAGGGCGCAGGTCTTGCGCACGATGAAGTCATCAATGCCCAGTCGTGCTTCAAGGGACAGCTCGTAACTTTTACCCTGACGATCAACCAGACGAATGTGCACCATTCGATCGGGTTCAAGTGCACCCAGCACTGGCAGGCTTTTCAGGTCATCGGGATGACTGATGTCATGTCCCTTGAGGAACGCGGGGCTGGCCACCATCAGCATTTGCGCCTGACGCAGTCGGCGTGTAACCAATAGCGGGTCTTCGTCGCCGGGCTCGCGTACACGTAAAGCGACGTCCACGCCTTCGGTCACCAGATCGACGCGGCGGTTGACCAGCATCACTTCCAATTGCACCTGGGGAAATTTTTCGAGGAAATTGCTGATCACACCCGGCAACATTTCATGGGCCAATCCGACCGGCGAAGACACCCGTAAACGACCGCGTGGTTCGCTGGACATGCTGGCCACAGCCTCATCAGCCATTTCCGCTTCGAGCAGCATTGCCTGGCAGTGTCGCAGGTAGCGTTCACCTACAGCCGTCAGCTTGAGCTGGCGGGTGGTGCGTTGCAGCAGACGTGCGCCGAGACGCTCCTCCAGTTCGGCAATGCGCCGCGACAAGCGCGATTTGGGAATCCCCAGCGAGCGCCCGGCCGCTGCGAAGCCGCCAGCCTCGACAACTTTGGCGAAGTAATAAAGGTCATTGAGGTCTTGCATGCGTGTGTGCTCGATTGTTCTATCAGTGAGACAAACTATCGCATTGTTGCATGCTAATCAGCTATTGGTTTCGTCTGTAGGATTGTTTCCATCAGATCGCCCTTGTGGGCGATCCTCACCTGGAGATCCCACATGAAACTGCTGCATATCGATTCGAGCATTCTTGGTGACAACTCGGCTTCCCGTCAGCTGAGCGGTGAAGTGGTCAAAGCCTGGCAAGTTGCCGAGCCATCCGCTGTGGTGACCTATCGTGATCTGGCCGCTGATGCCATCAGCCACTTTTCCGCGACGACGCTGGTTGCTGCCGGGACCAGCGCTGAACTGCGCAATGCCGCACAACAGCACGAAGCCGAACTGAGCGCCCAAACCCTCGCTGAATTTCTCGCTGCCGACGCAGTAGTGATTGCCGCGCCGATGTACAACTTCACCATTCCAACCCAGCTCAAGGCCTGGATCGACCGCATTGCCGTGGCCGGTCAGACCTTCCGTTACACCGAAGCCGGTCCTGAAGGCCTGTGCGGTGGCAAGAAAGTGGTGATCGTTTCGACGTCCGGCGGCCTGCACGCAGGTCAGGCGACCGGCGTAGCCCACGAAGAGTACTTGAAAGTGCTGTTCGGTTTCATCGGCATCACCGATATCGAGTTCGTTCGCGCCCACGGCCTCGCCTATGGTGATGAAGTGCGTACCAAAGCCATGAACGACGCCCAGACGCAAATCAGCGAGCAACTGTTCGCCGCTGCGTAAGGCTTGCGTAAAGCAGCAAACCGTTCAGGTAAAGCCCCAAAAAACTCTGTATTCTGGATATGCAAGTACCAGGTGCGGAGTTTTTTGTTTCTGGTCGTTACAGGTTGTGGCCCAAGATATGCAATCGAGGGTTTACCTCCATGGTCCGGTAACAAGGTGGGCATCCCATGATGCGTCTTTGTGCAACCTTAGTGTTATGCCTGTTGAGCAGCCTGAATTCGGTGCACGCCGCCCCCGCGCCACATCCTCACTGGAGCGTCGGTTATCACGAGATGAGTTTTCTCGACCCGCTCGATCTGCAGCCGATGCGCGCCATCGCGTTCTATCCCTCCAGCGAAAAAGAACATTCCAGCAAGCTTGAGGGCTACACGGTCGAAGCCGGCGAAGACACCAGGGTCGCCATGGGCCGCTTCCCGATGCTGATGCTCTCCCACGGCAATACCGGCACTCCGTTGGCGCTGCACGATCTGGCCACGTCGCTGGCTCGCAAAGGGTTTGTGGTGGTGGCGGTGATTCACCCCGGGGACAATTCCAGGGACCACAGCCGACTCGGCACCTTGAGCAACCTGTACGGGCGGCCGATCCAGATCTCCGAAGCCATCACCGCGACGTTGGGCGATCGTATGCTCGCGCCGTTCGTCAATGCCGAGCAGGTGGGCGTTATCGGTTATTCAGCCGGCGGTGAGACCGCGTTGATTCTGTCCGGTGCGACGCCCGATCTCGATCGCCTGCGCCGTTACTGCCAGGAGCGTCCGGATGACCGTGACGCCTGCAATACCCAGGGTGAGTTGATTGTCGACCGTGATGATTTGCAACCGGTGGCTGACCCGCGGGTCCATGCGTTACTGCTGATGGCGCCGCTGAGCCTGAAGTTCGGCCGACACACGTTGGCCGATGTGCATGTGCCGGTGCTGCTCTACAGCGGTGACGGCGACAAATTGGTGGCCTTTGACAAGAACGCCGCAGCGCTGGCGCGCAAACTGCCCATCGCACCGGACTTCAGATTATTGTCCGGGGCAGGGCACTTCGTGTTCATGGCACCTTGCAATGACGAACAGATCGCGATCATGCCGGCACTTTGCACCGATGCTGATGGCGTCGACCGCGAAGACATTCATCGCAATCTGATTGCCGAGGCTGGACGTTTTTTCTCGCGTACTCTGGGCAAGGCAACCCGGGCCGGGATGCAAACCGCCGATCAGTAGCTCAACGCCCCCACAGTTCATTGGGCCATCGAACGCTGCTTGAGCAGCAGCGTCAATCCAAGACCGCTGATCGACAACAGCGCCGCACTGAAGAAAATCCACGAGTACCCCATGTTCAGCGCAATGGCCCCCATCAGCGGGCCGGCAATCGCCAATGCCAGATCAAAAAATACTGCGTAAGCACTCAGTCCCGCGCCACGGCTGGAGTTGGGCACTTGTTTGATCGCCTCGACACCGAGCGCGGGGTAAACCAGCGACAGGCCAAACCCGGTCAACCCGGCACCTATCAAGGCATACCCGGTTGAGGGTGCGAGCCACAGCAGCACCAGGCCGACTGTCTCGATGGTCATGCAGGCAATGGCCGAGCTGAATCCGCCAAACCGGCTGATGCTGGAAATGAACAACAATCGCGCAAGGATAAAGCACACGCCGAACACCGTCAGGCAGTACGCCGCACCGCTCCAGCCGCGGTTCAAGTAGTACAAGGTAATGAAGGTGGTCAGGGTGCCGTAGCCAATGGACGCCAGGCTCAAGCTCGCACCGAACGGTGCAATGCGCCCGAACACCGCCCAGAACGGCAAGCGCTCACCACGCACCACTGGCACCGACGGTTTGTTGCGAATCAACAGTAGCGCCGCCAAGGCCAGTATCGACAGGGCAATGCCCAGGCTGGCGAACCCCAACTGAGCGACCATCACCACCCCCAACGGCGCTCCGATGGCGATCGCACCGTAGGAAGCTATTCCATTCCAGGAAATCGAACGTGCCGTGTGCTCCGCGCCAACCTGGCCCATGCACCAACTGATGGTGCCGACGCCGATCAAGCCTTGGGCGATCCCCAGCAACAAGCGGCCGGCGATCAGGATCGACAAACTTAACAACGGAAACCCTTGCAGCAAGGTCGACAGCAGCGTCAGCACACCGCTCAATACAATCCCTGACAACCCGTAAACGATCGCCCGTTTGGTCCCGACATTATCGGACATGCGTCCGGCCATGGGCCGACTGAGCAGGGTCGCAAGGTACTGCGAACCAATGGTCAGCCCCGCGATTACAGCACTGAACCCCAGTTGTTCATGGACATACCCCGGCAACACCGCAATGGGCAAGCCGATGCAGAGGAAGGCAATAAAAGTGTAGAAAACGATGGAGACGATCTGCAGGGTGATCGCCATGGAACTGTGCGGTGGCTGTTGCTGCGCAGACATGAGGGCTCGTTCGCGGGCGGCGGAGGAAGAGCTGCATGATGGCTTGGGCGCGGGATAAAAGAAAGCTGGCTAACTATGTTTTCCAGGTCGTGATCCTGATCGTTCCCACGCTCTGCGTGGGAACGCAGCCCGGGACGCTCCGCGTCCCATTCGAAAGCTGGAACGCGGAGCGTCCCAAGAGGCGTTCCCACGCAGAGCGTGGGAACGATCAAAATTCCAGCCCTGGAATGCAAAAAGCCCCGTCACAAGGACAGGGCTTTTCGATTAAAGCGGACGCTTAGAACACTACGCCCTGGCTACGCAGGTAATCGTCATAGGTACCGCTGAAGTCGGTCACGCCATTCGGGCTCAGCTCGATGATGCGAGTGGCCAGGGAGGATACGAATTCACGGTCGTGGCTGACGAAGATCAACGTGCCTGGATAGTTCTCCAGCGCCAGGTTCAGCGCTTCGATGGATTCCATGTCCAGGTGGTTGGTCGGTTCGTCCATCACCAGTACGTTCGGCTTTTGCAGGATCAGCTTGCCGAACAGCATGCGGCCTTGTTCACCACCGGAGATGACCTTGACCGACTTGAGGATCTCGTCGTTGGAGAACAGCATCCGGCCCAACGTGCCGCGAATGATCTGCTCGCCCTGTGTCCACTGGCCCATCCAGTCGAACAGGCTGACGTCGTCTTCGAAGTCGTGGGCGTGGTCCTGGGCGTAATAGCCCAGCTCCGCGCTTTCGGTCCACTTCACGGAACCGGCGTCCGGGGTCAGCTCGCCCATCAAGGTGCGCAGCAGGGTGGTTTTGCCGATACCGTTCGGGCCGATGATCGCTACGCGCTCGCCAGCTTCAACGGTGAAGCTGAAGTTCTTGAACAGCGTCTTGCCGTCGAAGCCCTTGGACATCTGCTCGATGGTGACAGCCTGGCGGTGCAGTTTCTTGGTCTGTTCAAAGCGAATGAACGGGCTCACGCGGCTCGATGGCTTGACCTCGGCCAGCTGGATCTTGTCGATCTGCTTGGCACGGGAAGTGGCCTGCTTGGCTTTCGAGGCGTTGGCCGAGAAGCGGCTGACGAACGTTTGCAGTTCGGCGATCTGGGCTTTCTTCTTCGCGTTGTCCGACAGCAGTTGCTCGCGGGACTGGGTCGCCGCGGTCATGTACTCGTCATAGTTGCCCGGGAACAGGCGCAGTTCGCCGTAGTCCAGGTCAGCCATGTGGGTGCACACGCTGTTGAGGAAGTGACGGTCGTGGGAAATGATGATCATGGTGCTGTTACGCACGGTGAGAATCGATTCCAGCCAGCGAATGGTGTTGATGTCCAGGTGGTTGGTCGGTTCGTCGAGCAACAGCACTTCCGGATCGGAAAACAGCGCCTGGGCCAGCAATACGCGCAGCTTCCAGCCTGGAGCGACTTCGGACATCGGGCCGAAATGCTGTTCCAGCGGAATGCCCAGGCCCAGCAGCAGCTCACCGGCACGGGACTCGGCGGTATAACCGTCCATTTCGGCAAACTCGGTTTCCAGTTCGGCCACGGCCATGCCGTCTTCTTCGCTCATTTCCGGCAGCGAGTAGATGCGGTCGCGCTCGGCCTTGACCTTCCACAACTCTTCGTGACCCATGATCACGGTGTCGATCACGGTGAATTCTTCGTAGGCGAACTGGTCCTGGCGCAATTTACCCAGGCGCACGTTCGGCTCGAGCATGACCTGACCACCCGAAGGTTCGAGGTCACCGCCAAGAATCTTCATGAAAGTCGACTTGCCGCAGCCGTTGGCGCCGATCAAGCCGTAACGGTTGCCACCGTTGAATTTGACCGAAACGTTTTCGAATAGCGGCTTGGCGCCGAACTGCATCGTGATGTTAGCTGTAGAGATCAAAGGTTTTTCCTGCGAAGCATTCAGAGTAGCCAGGGTGGCGGCTGGACCGCGCTTGACCCGAGTCAAGGTGCGCTGAAACGGGTTTTTTCCGTCATCAACGAGGTGGCGCGTAAAGTTTGGCGGCGATTGTACTGGTCTGGCTCTTTAAACGATAGGGCAATGGAGGCCACACCGTCGTTTTGGCGGTAGCAGTGCGCATTTTCAATGTTATAGGTTAACTATTGGTTACAAAGTGTGGCTAAAATGCCATCTCTCACCGAGGCCGACATACGGCCTGGCTCGAAAACGGGCCAAAAGACGCTGCACAAGCCTCCACACGCCGCTGGCTGGCAAGGGGCGCAGTTTGTTCACTTCTGATGTGTGACGATTTCCGTGAAACTGATCATTGCCGCTGTCTACGTTGTATCCATCGCGTACGTCCATCTGCGCGGTCGCGTGCGCCACAAGTTGGGGCGCCAGTTGAGCGATCACTCGACGTTTCTGGCGCCGATCAATTGCTTTCTTTATCTGTTCTCGAAAGTCCCCAACAAGCCCTACCTGAATCCGGCGGACTTTCCCGACCTGACGCCCCTGCAAACCCATTGGCAGGAAATCCGCGCCGAAGGCCAGAACCTGCTGCGTGCCGGCGAGATCAAGCGTTCCAACCAATACGATGATGTTGGCTTCAACTCGTTTTTCAAGACGGGCTGGAAGCGCTTCTATCTCAAGTGGTACGGCGACAATCACCCGTCGGCGATGAAACTGTGCCCGCGCACCACTGAGTTGGTTCAGAGCATCGGCTCGATCAAGGCCGCGATGTTCGCCGAGTTGCCGCCGGGCTCCAAACTGGTTCGTCACCGTGATCCGTATGCTGGTTCCTATCGTTATCACCTGGGACTGGAAACGCCTAATGATGCCGGTTGCTATATCAACGTCGATGGCGAGAACTATCACTGGCGTGATGGCGAAGCCGTGATGTTTGATGAGACCTTCATTCATTACGCGGAAAACACCACCCAACAGAACCGCATCATTCTGTTCTGCGATATCGAGCGCCCCATGAAGTATCGCTGGGCAGCCGCGTTCAATGGCTGGTTCAGCCGCACGGTGATGTCGGCTGCCGGCGCGCCCAACGAGGCGGGCGACAAGACGGGTGGCATCAATCGCCTGTTCGGCAGGATTTACAAGATTCGTCTGCGCGGCAAGGAATTGAAGAAGCGTAATCGCAAGCTCTATTACTTGCAGAAATGGGCCTTCTTCGGTGGTCTGCTGGCGATTTTTGTCCTGGTCTGAATCTCTTGTCAGTGCTGCTGACGTCATCGCGGGCCTGCCTGCGATGACGCCGGAAAATTCACCGCATCACTTGCTGACTTTCTTCCGCGCAGCCGGTTTACTCGCTGATTTGCTCTTGGCTGGCGCCTTGTCGGCGCTCCTGCCCCCAAGACTGCGCTTGAGCAGTTCGGTCAAATCGATGACATCCGCGGTCTTGCGCTCTTCTTCGCCAGTCGCCGTTTCAACGTCTTCGATCTTGCCTTCATGGGCCTTCTTGTCGACCAGGGCCATGATCTTGTCTTCGAATTCATCCCGGTAATCTTCGGGCGTCCATTCTGCGCTCATGTCCTCCACCAGGCGTTTGGCCATGTCGAGTTCACCTTTGGCCAGTTCTGCTTTGGTGACGTCCGGCCCTAACGCCAGCTCGTCAAGGCTGCGGACTTCCGCCGGCCAACGCAGTTTGACCAGTACCAGCGCCGATTCCAGTGGCATCAATGCCGCGAGGTACTGGCGGGTATGCAACACCACGCGTGCCAACGCGACTTTCTTGGTTTTGGTCAACGTCTCGCGCAACAACGCGTAGACTTTGCCGCCACGTTTATCCGGTGCCAGGTAATAGGGCGTATCGATGTTTTGCAGCGGAATCTGCTCGCCGTCGACAAAGGCGAAAATGTCGATGGTCTGCGTGGATACGGGGTGCGCTGAGCGAATTTCCTCTTCGCTGAGCACCACATAACGACCCTTTTCGTAGGCTACACCTTTGACGATGTGTTCCTTGGTCACCTCCTTGCCGGTGACCTTGTTCACACGCTTGTAGCCCACCGGCTCCATGCTGCGGCTGTCGAGCCAGTCGAAGTCCACCCCTTGGGAAGAGGTCGCTGAGACCAGCGCCACGGGGATATGCACCAGTCCGAAACTGATCGCGCCTTTCCAGATTGCCCGTGCCATGGTCGTGTTCTCGCGAGTGATGATCAGGTGACCGTAGGCCTGGAGCAAAAGTTTCAGCGGCCTGCAGCCCGTCTCTCGCGCAGGATCAACTTCGTGTTACACCTTGCCGTTGAGGTTTTGATTAACAAATCCGAACCCGGGGCGTAGCGTGCTATCGAAGACCTTACACGCGCGTGCCCAGAGGCAACCCATGAACAGATGCATCTTCGGCTTCATCCTGTTGGCCTCGAGCAGCATTCTCGGCCCATTGGCCCAGGCGCAAGTCCCTTCGACTCACGCGCCGTTGCTTTTGGCGCAGAGCCTGCCGAACAGCGGTAACAACAACCCCTACAACAGCCCGATTCGCCGGGCCAATCCCAACAGCATGCAAGGCACGCAACCCAGTGCCCCGGCGATCCGAGGACCGAACACGGTCCCTGTGCCACGTCCGCCAACCCTCGACAACGGTGGCATCGGCAATCGCTACCCGCAGACGCCAGCGGCTCCCGCCAGCTCTCCCAGATTCATACCCAACCCGCCAGCGCGGGGTACTCCCATTCGTTGAACGGCAAAATCTGCATTTCTCCCCGCCATTCTCATGACAAAAGGAATCGTGCATGTTGTGTAAATCTCTTCTGACCGCTCTCTGTGCCAGTGCAATGTTGACCGTTACGCCGCCTGTGCTTGCCGCGTCCGCGCAGGCGATGAAAAGTGAACTGGGCACGCTTGAAGTCACGCCCATCGCCGAGGGGCTGGAGCACCCCTGGTCCGTGGCGTTTCTGCCGGATCGCCAGGGCATGCTGGTAACGGAAAGGCCCGGTAATCTGCGCCTGGTCAACACGCAGGGCAAGGTGTCGGCGCCGATCAGCGGAGTGCCCAAGGTCTGGGCCAAAGGGCAGGGCGGCTTGCTGGATGTGGTGCTGTCACCCGACTTCAAGCAAGACCGCTTGATCTACCTGTCCTACGCCGAGGGTGGTGGTCAGGGTAACAAGGCCGGTACGGCCGTCGGTCGCGGCAGGCTGTCCGAAGACCTGACGAGCCTCAGGGATTTCACGGTGATTTTCCGTCAGGAACCCAAGCTATCCGTCGGCAACCATTTTGGCTCACGGCTGGTATTTGACCGTGATGGTTATCTGTTCATTACCCTCGGGGAAAACAACGACCGGCCAACCGCACAAGACCTCGACAAACTCCAAGGCAAGGTCGTACGCATTTATCCCGACGGCAAGGTACCGGACGACAACCCGTTTGTCGGTCAGTCCGGTGTGCGTCCCGAGATCTGGTCCTACGGGGTGCGCAATCCGCAAGGTGCGGCACTCAACCCATGGACCGGCACACTGTGGGAAAACGAACACGGGCCTCGGGGCGGGGACGAGATCAACGTGATTGAGCGCGGCAAGAATTACGGTTGGCCATTGGCGACTCACGGCATCAACTATTCCGGGCTGCCCATTCCTGAAGCCCAGGGCAAAACCGCCGAAGGCACCGTCGGGCCACGGCATTTCTGGGAAAAATCTCCCGGGTTGAGCGGCATGGCGTTCTACGACGGCGATCGTTTCAAGGCCTGGCAACACAACGTTTTCATTGGTGCGCTCGTCACGCAGGAACTGATCCGTTTGCAGTTCGACGGCGACAAGGTGGTTCACGAAGAGCGCCTGCTGGGGGAACTGAACAAGCGCATCCGCGATGTGCGGCAAGGGCCGGATGGTTACTTGTATGTGTTGACCGATGAAGAGGACGGCACGTTGTATAAAGTCGGATTGAAGTAACGCAAAAAGGATCGCAGCCTGCTGCAGCGCCTGTATGAACACGCGCGACCTGGAAGCGTCGCCGCAGGCTGCGATCTTTTCAACGGTTATGCAGGATCACCGCCGCCCTTAACTTGTCCCGACCAAAGCTGCACATCTTCTCGAATTCCCCATGGCTGACCGGCACATGCTGGCAGTCCATGGTTTGTCGATGCTGGCTGTGGTCCACATCGGGATCGTGTAGATAGACGAATTCGTCGTCGCAATCGGTAACGATCACCCAGTGCGGTGATTTGGAACGAGTCAGGCGATAGCTGCTGATCAGTACCAAAGGCTGACCGCCTTGCTCCAGCAGCCGTGGGAGGTCCAGCTGTCCGCCGATTTCGCACTCGACGTCGCTGGCAAGCAGCTGTTCAGTGAACGCTTCGTGCACCAGACGCATTACGTCTTTTTTATGCTCGTTGCGCACGCCGTCGAGAAACAACGGCCCGCTCATGCTCAGTTGCAGACGCACCCGAAACCCGCGGCGCCAGGCCGCCAACGCCAAGCCTTGAGGGCTGCAGCCACCGTGGCCGGAGGTCATGAAAACGGTAGTCGCCTCGCGCCAGATCTGCAGTTCTTCGCGGCGCTGCGGATATTGGTCACGCTGCAGTGCGGCCATGGCCATGATCAGGCAAGCCGGACCGCAGGTGAATTCGGTGGTTTGTGCGTAATAAGGCACTTGAACGTTACGCGACTCGCGATGCTCAAGGATGCGTTTTTGCAGGCGCAGCGCATCGGCATGGTCCTGGTAATAGTCATGAATCACGGCGAAGCGCCGGTAGCCGTTGCGTTCATACAAGGCAATCGCCGCAGGATTGTCGATACGCACCTCCAGCCGCAAATAAGCACAGTCGTGCTCCAGAGCGCAGGCCTCGACGCGATCGAGCAATTTTTTACCCAATCCGTTGCCTCGCGCCTGGGCGGCGATGGCGATCGAATACAGTCGTGCCAGCGACGTACCTCGATGAAATAGCACCACGGCGTAACCCAGCAAATGCTCACCGTGCTGTGCTACCAACAGTTGCCCGTGGGCACGAGTAATCATCCATTGAAAGCTGCGACTGTTGAGCCGATCGGTGGTGAAGCACTGCTCTTCCAGTTGCAATAACTGAGGCACGTCTTGCAATACCGCCAAACGAAATAATGTATTCATACGACCGCCGTAAAAGTTGCGTAACGAAACGGGACTTTCGAAAAACATCGTGCTTAATAGGAAAGGTCTTGTTCACCAACGGATCGATCACTATGTCAGCGGTACAAGGTCATTGGCGCGAAGTATCCGAGCAAACTTTGCCGGCGGCAATCACTTCTGAAACTTATTTAAAAGGTTCATCAAATGAGTCGGGTAGAACTTCCAGCCAGTTGATTATCATCGTCGAACGCAGGGAGGACTGGGCTTCCTACTTTCCCAGCGAGGACATTGTCACGGCCCAGGAATACCTGGAACAAAACCGCGACAACGACCAGGGCAAGCGGGTTCAGGTCATCAACCTGTGCCGCAGCTACAAGTATCTGGGGCACGGGTACTACTGCTCGCTGCTGGCAGAGGCCCGTGGGCACAAGGTCATTCCCTCTGTGCGAACCATCAGTGAACTCACCCGTAAATCCTTGTACGGTCTAGCGTTGGATGACTTGGATAAAACCCTGGAAAAAGCGCTCAGTCATCATGCTTACAGCGATACCGAAGGTTTTACCCTGACACTTTATTTCGGCAAGACCAATATCGAGCCGTTGCAGGATTTGGCGCGGCAATTATTTGAAGTATTTGCCTGCCCGATTTTGTTAGTTGAATTTCGTCGAACTAACGGCTGGCACATCGAAGGCGTTAAGTCGGGTGCACTGCATAAGTTGCGCGAAGATCAGGAAGATCAGTTTGCACAATCCCTGGATAGTTTCAGTCGAAAAATCTGGCGCCAGCCGCGATCCCGGCGATTGGCCCGATACGACCTGGCCATTCTGCATGACCCCCAGGAAGCCTTGCCGCCCTCCAATGCCAAGGCGCTGGATAATTTTGTCAGGGTCGGCCGGACGCTGGGGATCGACGTTGATCTGATCGAGCGCAAGGACTATTCGCGAATTGCCGAATACGACGGCTTGCTGATCCGCGAGACCACCAGCGTCGACAACCATACGTATCGATTCGCCAAGAAGGCCGAAAGCGAAGGGTTGGTGGTGATGGACGACCCGGCGTCGATTCTGCGTTGCACCAACAAGGTGTACCTGACCGACTTGCTCAAGAGCCACCAGCTGGGCATGCCCGCTACTGAAATCCTCTACAAGGAACGACCGGAAGATTTCGAACGGGTGGGCGAACGCCTGGGGTTTCCGTTGGTGCTGAAGATCCCCGACGGGTGTTTTTCCCGGGGTGTCATCAAGGTCGAAAGCCAGCAAGCCTTGCTCGAAGCTACCGCTGAATTGTTCGAGCATTCGGTGTTGTTGCTGGCGCAGGAGTTTTTCTACACCGAGTACGACTGGCGCATTGGCGTGCTGAACCGCAAGCCGATCTTTGCCTGCCAGTACTTCATGTCCAAGGGCCATTGGCAAATCTACAACCACAAGGCCAAAGGCCAGGATATCAACGGTGAGTGCCGAACCCTGGCCGTCCACGAAGCGCCGCGAGCGGTGGTGGAACTGGCGGTAAAGACCGCCAACCTGATCGGCGATGGTCTGTACGGCGTTGATCTCAAGCAGTCGGGGGACAAAGTGGTGGTGATCGAGGTCAACGACAACCCGAACATGGACGCAGGCATCGAAGACGCGTATTTGCAAGACGACCTGTATTCACTGGTGCTGGAAGAGTTCGTGCGACGCCTGGAACTGAAACGTCGCGGCCAGGCCTGGTGATCAGCCGATGATCAAGGGCTTTGAATTGACCCACGGCGCTCTGCACGCCGTCGATCGGCTGGATGCCCCGGTCGTGCTGTTCAGCAATCCCGATGTGGCCGAGCGCGACCTGTTGCACAGCCATTTCAAACTCGATGAACACGCCTTGGCGTCGGCACTCGACCCTGACGAGGTGTCGCGCATCGAGTTTCACCCCGACAACCTGTTCCTGATCTGGAAACGCCCGGAAAACTACTCCGGCTCGCAGAGCCTGGCGTTTGAAGTGTCATCCTGTGGCTTGCTGTTTTGCCCGGACCGCTTGCTGGTGATCGCCACCGATGACGCGCCGCTGAGCGGGTTGGGCAAGCGTCAGGCGCTGAACACGCCGCTGGATGTGTTGCTCGATCTGCTCTTCAACAACATCCATCACTACTTGGGTCACCTCAAGGTGATCAAATTGGTTGCCCGGGAGCTGCAGCAGAAATTCAATGCGTCGATGCAGAATCAGCACCTGATCCAGATGTTCAACCTCAGCGAAAGCCTGATCTATTACATCAATGCCATCCACAGCAACGGCGCGGTCCTCACCCGACTGCGCAACCACGCAGAAAAGCAACACTTCAATGCCCATGCCATCAGCCTGATCGACGACCTGATCATAGAAAACAACCAGTGCTACAAGCAGGCGGAAATCTACTCGACGGTGTTCTCCGGGCTGATCGACGCGCGGGGCAATCTGATGAACAACAGCATGAACAACCTGTTGCGCAAACTGACGTTGATCAATGTGGTGTTTTTGCCGCTGAACCTGATCGCAAGCATCGGCGGAATGTCCGAATTCAGCATGATGACGGCAGGCACGCCGTGGTGGATTTCTTATCCGTTGTTCTTGAGCGCGATGCTGCTGGGGGCAGGGGTGATGGTGCTGGGGCTCAAGCGCTTGGCGAAATGAATCGGGTGATGTTCACCAGGCCTGTGGGCGCGAGCCTGCTCGCGATAGCCGCTTCCAAATCGCCAAAATGTCCGGATCAGAGCTGTTGAGCCGCATCCATGCGGTCGAGCGCGCCGCGTTTGGCGACGCGTTGGCATGATGTGCAAGGATTATTCGGCAACGGCTTTTTCGACTTTAGTCGACGCCGACCAGATCCTGTAACGTACCTCTACATCCTCAGGTACATAGAGCACGATCGGCAGTTTGCTGTTGTAGCGCAGCATGAAACCGTCACCCACCACGGGCACGAAATCCTGTTTGCGCTTGCCGTCCGGGCAGGCCATCAGGGTGCTCATCGGGCCGATGACTTTTTCCAGTCGGTAAAACGGATAACCCCAGCCTTCGAGGTTTTTTTCCTCAAGCATGCCGCCCAGGCGTTGGCGGTTGCAGTCGACGGCAAGGGTCTTGCCAGCGAGGATTTCGACCTGGAAATCGTCTTCCCGGGTTTGCGGTGCCAAGTGAATGACCTGGCGACTGAAGCCGTCCTCGGCTTTTGGAAATGGCGCGGTTTTTTCCAGCGTTGCCCCGTGGATGACGCCCGACAGTGCAGCCGCGATAAAGCCGATGGATGTGCGAACAATTAAAGGACTCATGGTGCCTCCTTGCAGGTAAACAGAAGCGAACGATCGCCTGCGCGCATTCTCCCTTCCACGGGCACCCGATGCAAACTCACGCTGTGTGCAAATTGCAGGGCTATCTGAGGCCGACAGTGCAAATTGCATGACGGTTGTTACAGGTTGTTAACCTAAACCTCTGATTTACCGATGAGCTGCATAGCTGAATTCAAGGCATGTTTTATGCTGTAGATGTTCTTAAGCTGACCGGGATCGCACACGAGTCAGCCATCGATAACCGTTGGCAGTCTCACAAAGGAGAGGGTCGCCATGTTTCTTTCTGCCTTGGAACTTCGCAACATCATTGAAAGCAGTTTCCTGCCGAAACGCTGCCAATGCTCGCTCTCTCCGGACCTCAAGATGACCGTCAAGGTCTTCGCGGAGGATGGCACTGATACCCTCGATCTATTGAGAACGGATATCGATGCCCAGCATCTGAACAGCTGCAGGGAAATCCATGAGTTGATTGCGGGGCTGCGCTCAGACCTTTACCACCATCACGGGGAAAACGAGCACCATGAGGTGCTGGGCAAAGCGCTGTAGCCCAACGTTTGAATCTGCCGTGCGCTGCGGGCCTGGATCAAAATACCAGGCCCAGCGCCAGATCGAACGCATAAATGCAACTTGTGCGATCAGTCAGTTTTGATAACTGCAAGCGTCCGACAGTTTTCGGTAGGCGAGTTCCGCGGGTTTGCCCGACTGCTTATCGATATACGTCATCGTTGCCGTGATCACTTCACAATCCATCGTCGTGGGTTCGGTCAGGGCAATCACTTTGCCAATGTGCAGGGGCATTCCGTAATGATACGAGGGTATCGCGTCGGCGACGGTGGTGTCCGCTACGGTAAAACCTGAAAAGCTGGCACAGACAAGAGCTGAAGAAACGAGCAAAACGCGCGAGTTCATGGGGCAATCTCCAGTGCAGACGGAAGTCAGCTCGACGGATCGTCGAACCTGCCGCACTGGGCGTCAGAGAACTCTGAGGGCGTGCGGTCCAGTAAGTGTTGGACTGCACGATTAAGCATTGGTTAATTCTCCTGAACGCCACCTGTCGCTTTGCCACTACCGTTCGGCGGACGACCACACCATCAGGTGCGTTATGCCAGTTGTTTTCGATAGGGCAGGTCCGGCCCGGTTTTGCCGCAAGTCAGTGCCGCTGCCTGAACCGCAAACCGCATCATCGCTTCGATCTGCTCGCGGCTGAGCTCACGCAATCCCTCGATTGAATCCAGTTGTTGCTCAGTCAACCAGGCAATCAACGCCGCCTGAAAAGTATCGCCAGCGCCCACGGTATCTGCGATTTTGACCGCGCAGGCCGGCACCGACCACGAACCATGGACCCGGCTGAACACCGTCGCGCCTTCGCCACCGCGCGTCAGGAACACCAACTGGCAACGGTGCTGCAACCAGCCCTCGATGACCCGCGCAGGGTCCTGTTCGGGATACAACAGGCGCAAATCCTCATCGCTGACCTTGATCAGGTCGGCATGTTCGACCAGCGTGGCCACGCGCGAACGCCACAACTCGATATTTGGCTCGGGGTTGAGGCGCACGTTCGGATCGAGGCTGATCAGGCGTTTACCGCTTTCCCGTCGCACCAACGCCAGCAGCGTGTCGGCAATCGGTTGCACCACCAGCGAAAACGAGCCGATGTGCAAGCCGCGTACGTCAGGCCCAAGTTCCGGCAGATGCTCAACTTTCAATTGCCGATCGGCACAACCTTCGCCACGGAAGCTGTAATGTGGCGAACCATCAGCACCCACCGCAACCATCGCCAGCGTGGTAGGGGCGGCGAAATCCCGTAGATAGCCGGTTTGTACCCCTTCGTCCTGCAGCACTTGCAACAGTCGTCGGCCAAGGTAATCGGTGGACAACCCGGCAAACAGCGCCACGTTCACACCCAATCGGCGCAAACCCACCGCAACATTGAACGGCGAACCGCCGGCAATCGCCTTGAAATTCACTTTTGAAGCCAGGCCACTGGCATCGTTTTCACTGAAAAAATCAAACAGCGCTTCGCCACACACCAGATACATAATTGCTCACTCTTCAAAGGGTTGCGACATGCTGTTGATAGCGTTCGTAGGCTTGCTGCGAAGCCACGACGTTTTGTGCAATGGGCAAGGTTTCACTCGCCGGGTCGAGCTTCACGCAGCGCTCGCACAGATCCGCCAGGCTCTCTTCTCGGCCGCTTTCCCGGGACTTGCACCAGGCTGCCTGAATCGCCGCCCCAAGGGCCGCGGCTTCGCTTTGTTCAGTGCAGACCACCGCAGTGTTCATGATGTCCGCGACTACCTGGCGCCATACCGTACTTTTCGAGCCGCCGCCGATCAGGCAAATGCTGCGGCTTTGTAAGCCATTTTGGCGCAGCAGGTCCACACCGAAACGCAATCCGAAGGTCGTGCCTTCAACCACTGCACGGCACAGATTGGCCTGGGTCAGGTTGGTCATGGTCAAGCCGCGCACGCTGCCGGTGGCGTGGGGTAGGGCGGGTACGCGTTCACCATTGAAAAACGGCAGCACACAAACGCCTTCGGCACCGATCGGTGCCTGGGCCGCGAGTGCATTGAAGCGATCGATATCCAGCTCGAATAACTCACGGAACACCCCGGTGGCATTGGTCAGGTTCATGGTGCAAATCAAGGGCAACCAGCCACCGCTCGAAGAACAGAATGTGGCGACTCCAGCGTCCGGGCTGACGATCGGTTGATCGGCATAGGCGTACACCGTGCCGGATGAGCCGAGACTCATGGTGATGGCGCCTGGCCGAATATTGCCGGTGCCGATGGCGCCCATCATGTTGTCGCCACCGCCGCTGGAAACAAGGGCTTGCGGATTGATACCCAATCGTCCAGCGATCGCCGGCAGGACCGTACCGACCGCTGCGTGCGCGTCGATCAACTCCGGCAATGCCGCTTGCAGGCGCCCGCTTGGATCGATGTCGCGCAGCAATTGTAAATCCCACTGGCGAGTGCGCACGTTGAAATAGCCCGTGCCGGAAGCATCGCCGTACTCGCTGCAACTGCGGCCGGCGAGCCAGAAATTCAGGTAATCATGGGGCAACAGAATGCGGGCGATTCGGGCAAATACCGCCGGATGCTGTTCTTTGGTCCATAGCAGCTTAGAGACTGTGTAACCCGGTGCGATGACCACGCCAAGGCGCTCCAGCGAACCTTTTTCACCGCCCAGGCGTTCGAGAAGGCGATCGTTCTCGGCGCTGGTTTCGGTGTCGCACCAGAGTTTGGCGGGGCGCAGGACCTGGCCCTGATCATCGAGCAGGACGAGGCCGTGTTGTTGTCCGGACACACCGATGCCGAGGATCGATTGGCCATCGACACCGGCCGCCAGCAATGCGTGGCGAGTGGCGCTGGCGAAAGCATCCAGCCACTGAGCGGGGTCCTGCTCGCGACGGCCGTTGGCGCCGCTGATCATGGTGTGGGCAGCGGCGCCCTGGCCAATCACGGCACCACTGACCGCATCGAGGATAATGGCTTTGGTGCCTTGGGTGCCGCAGTCGATGCCGAGGAATAATTGTTGGTCTGCCATGGTGGGTCCTTGGTGTATGAAGATCGTTCCCATGCTCTGCGTGGGAACGCCTCAATGGACGCTCCGCGTCTGCTTCTGGATGGGGACGCAGAGCGTCCCGGGCTGCATTCCCACGCAGAGCGTGGGAACGATCAGAAATCACTGTGGGAGCGGCGGTGCGACGATTCGACTTGCCCGCGATGACGGCAGCAGATTCACCGCATGCTTACACCAGAACCCGCTCAAGCGTGCGCGTCACACCCACCTCGCGCAAACTGTTGCAACACCACTCAAACGCCGCGACAAACTCTGCCGAGCGAGGGATCGCGGTGCCGAAAATCTCCTCAACCTCCAGCAAGCGCTGGGTGATCAATACGTCGTCGGCCACCAACGCCTGACAGAACGCCGCCCGTGGATCCGGTATCGAGTAGGTATCGCCATTTTCATCCACGCCTTTCAAGTACAAGGCCCATGCGGCCACCACCAGCGCCGCACGCTTGGTCTCGCGGCCATCGGCGATCAAGCGGTTGATGGTCGGAATGGTGAACTTGGGAAACTTCGACGACCCGTCCGAGCACACACGTTCCAGTTGATCGGCAATGGCCTGATTGGAGAAGCGTTCGACCAGCGTGTTCTTGTAATCGGTCAGGTCAATGCCTGGCACTGGCGCCAGTTGCGGCGTGACGTCGAGGTCCATGTAGGCACGCATGTAGCGCACGAACAGCGGGTCGTTCATGGTTTCGTGAACGAAGCGATAGCCCTTCAAGAACCCTAGATAGGTCAGGGCCAGATGACTGCCATTGAGCAGTTTGATCTTCATCTCTTCATAGGGCGTGACATCGTCGGTGAACTGCACGCCGACCTTTTCCCAGGCCGGCCGGCCATTGACGAACTTGTCTTCCAGCACCCATTGCACAAAGGGTTCGCAGACCACCGGCCAGGCGTCATCGACGCCATGTTTGTCCGCCAGCAGCAGGCGATGCTCAGTACTGGTCATCGGCGTGATGCGGTCGACCATGGCGTTGGGGAACGTCACGTTGCGCTCGATCCAGTTGCGCAACTCGGCGTCCCGCAGCGCGGCGAATGCCAGCAGTGCTTTGCGAGTGACCGCGCCGTTGTGCGGCAGGTTATCGCAGGACATCAAGGTAAACGCGGGTATACCTGCGGCCCGGCGCTTGGCCAGTGCCGCGCAAAGAAAACCGAACACGGTTTTGGGTGAGTCCGGGTTGGCGAGGTCGTGCTGGATCTGCGGCAGGTGCGCCATGAACTCGCCGTTGCTGTCATCGATGCAATAACCGCCCTCGGTGATGGTCAGCGAGACGATGCGAATCTGCGGGTCGGCGAGTTTGTCGATCAGCGTTTGCGCACCGTCCTCTGCCAGCAGCATGTCGCGAATGGCGCCGATTACCCGGACTTCGGTGTCATAGGTATCACCCAGCTCAAACAGGGTGAACAGGCAATCCTGTTGCTTGAGATCGTCGCGGGCGCGGCGGTCTTCGGCACGCAGGCCGACGCCGCAGATCGCCCAGTCCAGGCCCTCGCCAGTGTTCATCAGCGCGTCGGTGTAGTACGCCTGATGGGCGCGATGGAAACCGCCGACGCCGATGTGGGCGATACCTTGGCGCGTGTCGCTCAGGGCGTAGGCGGGCAGTGCCACTTCGGGGGCGAGGCGGTTGAGGTTCTGTTTATTCAGTTTCATCACACACTCTCGCAAATCAGGCAGCAACGCGCAAAGGACGGGTCAGCGCCACGCCGTCGGCATCGAATAAATGGCAGTGTTCGGCATCCAGATGCAGGCTCAGGGTTTCGCCATAACGGCTGGCGAGGTCGCCGCGTACACGCATGGTGAGGGCTTCGCCGGAAGCGGTGCGAACATGGCAGAAGGTGTCGCTGCCCAGGCGTTCGCTGACATCGGCGGTGACTTGCAGTGTGCAATCGCCGGGTTTGGCCAATTCCAGGTGCTCGGGGCGAATGCCCAGCGTCACCGCACCGCCGACGCTCAGCTTGGCGCCGCTCAGCGCCAGGCTGATGCGGGTGCCGGCGTCCAGTTGCACTTCACAGCCCTGGCCATTGACCTGGGTGATCCGACCTTTGAGGAAGCCCATTTTCGGCGTGCCGAGAAAACCGGCGACGAACAGGTTGGCCGGCTGGTGATACAGATCCAGTGGCGAGCCGACTTGCTCGATCTTGCCGCCATTGAGCACGACGACTTTGTCGGCCATGGTCATGGCTTCGACCTGGTCGTGGGTCACGTAAATCATCGTCGCTTGCAGGTCTTTGTGCAGGCGCAGCAACTCCAGACGCATCTGCACCCGCAGCGCCGCGTCGAGGTTGGACAGTGGTTCGTCGAACAGGAAGATTTTCGGGTTGCGCACAATGGCCCGGCCGATCGCCACACGCTGGCGTTGCCCGCCGGACAGTTGCTTGGGCTTGCGCTCGAGCATCGGCCCCAGTTCAAGGATGCGCGCCGCTTCGCCGACTTTCTTTTCCACTTCGGCCTTGGGCACGCCGGCCAGATCAAGGGCGAACGACATGTTTTTGCGCACGCTCATGTGCGGGTACAAAGCGTAAGTCTGGAACACCATCGCCAGGTCTCGCTTGGCTGGACTGACTTCAGTGATGTCGCGGCCATCGAGTTCGATGGTGCCACCGCTGACTTCCTCCAGCCCGGCGATCAACCGCAGCAGGGTGGATTTACCGCAGCCCGATGGGCCGACGAAGACCACGAATTCCTTGTCGTTCACTTCAAGGTCAATGCCCTTGATGATGGAAAAGCCTTCAAAGCCTTTTTGCAGGTTCTTGATTTTCAGGTTGGCCATGGTGATGGGCCTCCGCATGTTTTTATTCATTTAAACCGGACGGCTTTTCGTAGGAGCCAGGCTTGCCGGCGAAGGCAATTTGACGGGCGCCTTCGCCGGCAAGCCTGGCTCCTACAAGGGGCGAACCGTTTATTTCACGGCGCCAAACGACAGGCCGCGCACTAATTGCTTCTGGCTGATCCAGCCGAAGATCAGGATCGGCGCGCAGGCCAGGGTCGAGACCGCCGACAACTTGGCCCAGAACAACCCTTCGGGGCTGGAATACGAAGCGATCAAGGCGGTCAGCGGCGCCGCTTTCGATGAGGTCAGGTTCAGCGACCAGAAGGCTTCGTTCCAGCACAGGATCAGCGACAGCAAAACCGTGGAGGCCAGGCCACCCTTGGCGATCGGCAGCAGCACGCGGACCATTTCCTGCCACAGCGTGGCGCCATCGAGGCGGGCGGCTTCGAGGATGTCCTTGGGGATGTCCTTGAAGTAGGTGTAAATCATCCAGACCACGATCGGCAGGTTGATCAGGGTGTAGATCACGATCAGCGCGATGCGCGTGTCGAGCAGGCCGAAACTCTTGGCCAGCAGGTAGATCGGCATCAGCACGCCCACCGGCGGCAGCATTTTGGTCGAGAGCATCCACAGCAGCGTGCCCTTGGTGCGCTGGGTTTCGTAGAACGCCATCGAGTAAGCGGCCGGCACCGCGATCAGCAGGCACAGGGCCGTGGCGCTGAAGGAAATCACCACCGAGTTCCAGGCGAAACTGAAGTAATCGCTGCGCTCGTTGATGTGCAGATAGTTCTCCAGGGTCGGTGCGAAGATGAACTGCGGCGGCGTGGCGAATGCGTCGATTTCGGTTTTGAAACTGGTCAGCACCATCCAGAAGATCGGGAAGAAAATCAGGATCGCAATGGCCCAGGCCAGGGTGCCGAGCAGCAGGCTTTGCAGACGGCGCGATTGTTGAAGGGTCATGGCAGGCCTCAGGCTTTGTCAGTCAGGTTTTTGCCGATCATCCGCACCAGCACGATGGCCGCGATGTTGGCGATCACTACGGCAATCAAGCCGCCGGCCGAGGCCATGCCGACATCGAACTGCACCAGCGCCTGGTTGTAGATCAGGTAGGCGAGGTTGGTCGAGGCGTAGCCGGGGCCGCCGTTGGTGGTGGTGAAGATTTCGGCGAACACCGAGAGCAGAAAGATGGTTTCGATCATCACCACCACCGCAATCGGCCGCGCCAGGTGCGGCAGGGTCAGGTGCCAGAAAATCGCCAGTGGCCCGGCACCGTCCAGGCGCGCGGCTTCTTTTTGTTCCTGATCGAGGGACTGCATGGCGGTCATCAGGATCAGTATCGCGAACGGCAGCCATTGCCACGAGACGATGATAATGATCGACAGCAGCGGGTAGTGCGCCAGCCAGTCCACCGGTTGCGCGCCGAACAGCTTCCAGACGTAGGCGAGGATCCCCGACACCGGATGGAAAATCAGGTTCTTCCAGATCAGCGCGCCAACCGTGGGCATGATGAAGAACGGTGAGATCAGCAACACCCGCACGATGCCGCGACCGAAAAACTCGCTGGCCTCCAGCAGTGCACTGATCAACACGCCGAACACCACGCTGATCAGCAGCACACTGCCCACCAGCAACAGAGTGTTGCTGGCACCGGGCAGGAACCCCGAATCGGTTAGGAAATAGGTGAAGTTTTCCAGCCCGATGAACTCGTTCTCGCCGGGATTGAGCAAGTTATAACGAATCGTCGAGAAGTAGACGGTCATTCCCAACGGCACGATCATCCATAACAGCAGCAACGCTACCGAAGGGCTGACGAGAAACCAGCCGGGGTTGACCAACCGGCTCTTGCGTACCGGTTGGGGCATTTCCATGTGAGCTTTGGCAGTTGAAGTATTCATGGTGATCACTTGCTCGTTGTCCGACGAGTTCTCTGTGGCGAGGGAGCTTGCTCCCGCTCGGCGGCGAAGCCGTCGTAAAACCGGTTCGCACGTTGCGACTGTTAGATCGCAGGGGCCGCTTCACAGCCCAGCGGGAGCAAGCTCCCTCGCCACAAAAATGGATGTTTACGCGTTACTTGGGGTAACCGGCGCGCTTCATCTCTCGTTCAGTGGTTTGCTGGGCGGCGGCCAGGGCCTGGTCGACTGTGGTCTGGCCGATCAGCGCCGCAGAGAAGGATTTGCCGACCTGGGTGCCAATGCCCTGGAACTCGGGAATGGTCACCAACTGAATGCCGATGTACGGCACCGGTTTGGCGCTCGGCTTGCTCGGATCTGCTGCCTTGAGCGATTCGAGTGTGACCTTGGCGAATGGCGCGGCGCTCATGTAGGCCTCGCTGTAGGTCGAGGCCCGAGTGCCTGGCGGCACGTTGGCGATGCCGTCTTTCTCGGCCACCAGTGCCCCGTATTCCTTGGAAGTGGCCCAGGTGCTGAAGGTTTTTGCCGCGTCTTTGGCCTTGGAACTGGTCGGGATCGCCAGCGCCCAGGAATACAACCAGGCCGAGCCTTTGTCGGTGACTTCATGGGGCGCGTAGGTGAAGCCGACGTGATCGCTGACCTTGCTCTGGGTCTTGTCGGTGACGAACGAACCGGCAACGCTGGCGTCGACCCAGATCGCGCATTTACCGCTGTTGAACAACGCGAGGTTTTCATTGAAGCCGTTGCTCGATGCGCCCGGCGGACCGAACTTTTTCATGGTATCGACATAGAAGTTCAGCGCGTTTTTCCATTCGGGGCCGTTGAATTCCGGTTGCCACTTTTCATCGAACCAGCGGGCGCCGTAGGCATTGGCCACGGTGGTGATCAACGCCATGTTCTCGCCCCAGCCGGCCTTGCCGCGCAAGCAGATGCCGTACTGTTCCTTGTCCTTGTTGGTGAGTTTGCCGGCGAATTCGCTGATCTGGGTCCAGGTCGGACGCTCGGGCATGGTCAGGCCGGCGTCCTTGAACAGGTCGGTGCGGTAATAGGTGATCGAGCTTTCGGCGTAGAACGGCAGGGCGTACAACGAGCCTTTCACCGAAAGGCCTTCACGCACCGACGGGAACACGTCGTCGAGGTCATAACCGGCCGGCAGGTCCTTCATCGGCTCCAGCCAGCCTTTGGCTCCCCAAAGTGCCGCTTCGTACATGCCGATGGTCAGCACGTCAAACTGCCCGCCCTGGGTGGCGATGTCGGTGGTCAGACGCTGGCGCAGAACGTTTTCTTCCAGCACCACCCAATTGAGTTTGATCTCTGGATGCTCGGCCTCGAAGGTCTTCGAGAGTTTCTGCATGCGGATCATGTCGCTGTTATTGACGGTGGCGATGGTCAGGGTCTGGGCGCCGAGGGTGACGCTGCTGAGGGTCATGCAGGTGAGGGCAAGCAGAGCTTTGACTGAAGGTTGCATCGAGCACTCCTTTTCTGCACCCGAAAGGCAACAGAAGGACAGTTATTGTTTTTGTGTCTTCCGAAGGCTGGAAGAATCTGTGCTGATTACAGCCTTCAATGGCGGGCGAGACAAATCATCCATCGCACTGGGATCGATACTTTTTTGCACTGCTGTTTGGCGATGTAGACGCAGGGAAGGGGGTTCCAGCGAGGCAGGGGTATTGAATCCGTACAGGTCTTCGCTACCCCAAGGTCGCCAAACATCCTGTAGGAGCAAGGCTTGCCCGCGATGGCGTATTTGAGGTCGCTATCGCGGGCAAGCCTTGCTCCTACAAAAGCTTGCGCGGTATTTAACCGAGGTTTTGTTCGGTCAACCGCTGCACCACCAACCGCCGGTAATGCGAAGGCGTCATGCCCTTGAGCTGCTGGAAGCGTCGGTTGAAGTTGGAAATGTTGTTGAAGCCCGACTCGAAGCAAACGTCGGTCACCGGTTTATCACCATCGGCCAACAACTCGCAGGACTTGCTGATACGCAGGCGATTGACGAACTCGATGAAGTTGCGCCCGGTGGCCTGCTTGAATACCCGGCTGAAATAGGTCGGCTTCATGCCCAGATGCTCGGCCACTTCCTCCAGCGTCAAGTCCCGGGCGTAATAGGCAAAAATGTAATCCACCGCGCGGTTGGTGCGGTCGATATTGTGCTCGTCCGCCAATTGTGGCGTGGTTGCGCCGGACAGCAACTGATAGTCATCAGTAGCGGCCAGCAATTCCAGCAGGATGAAAAAGTGCCCGAGCCGGGTCACGCCGGTGCTATCGGCGATGCGTTGCATCAGGTCCATCGCTCGGCCAATCGTCTGCTTGCCACGAAACTCGATGCCGTACTTGGCGCGCTCCAGCAGCGGCGCGAGGGTCTTGAGTTCGGCGAAGACCTGATAGCCACTGTCGAACAACTCGTCAGTGAAGTTGACCAGCATGTCGCGCTTGGGCACGACTTCGTCTTCGGCGACCTGGCTGATCCAGTTATGGGGCAGGTTAGGGCCAGTCAGAAACAGGGTTTCGGGATAAAAATTGCCAATGTAATCGCCGATGAATACTTTGCCGGAACTGGCGACGATCAGGTGCAGTTCGTATTCCTTGTGGAAATGCCAGCGCACCAATGGACAAGGAAAACCGTGCTGACGATAGATGATGGACAAACCGTTGTGGTCGTCCATCAATTCGTAGGAAGGGTCGGTGACTCTGGCGATTCGGGTCATGGCAGGGCGCTTTTGTGTTTTGGTTACATGGCGTCGATCGTATTCCGGTTCTTTGCCTCAATCCATTGCGCCATGTACTGGGTACTTTTGTGGTGGTGATGGCGCAACATGCTGCCGGTGAAATTATCCCGTCGAATGTTCGCCAGATTCTGTCGACATTCCATCAGTCGCTGAATCAACGCCGGGCCATGCAAGGAATGTCGGTAGCGGTTGGCGAGCAAGGTCTGGCCATGCGCCTGTGCCTCAAGCCAGCGAGGCTTGTCGGTGTACAGTTGCACAGCCTGATCGGCAATCTCGCGAGCGGTGCAAGCGACAGCGCCGGGCCAGGCTTCGTCGCCATGCATCGCCTCCGCCCCTACGGGCGTCGTGACGTTGGGGGTGCCGCAGAGCATCGCATCAACAATCTTGCCCTTTATGCCGGCACCGAAACGCAGCGGTGCCAGGCACACTCGAGCCGCCGACATGACTTGCAAGGCATCTTCTGCCCAGTTCATGACATGAAATCCTTGGGCCGGGTTATGCAGTGCTGTCGCCTTGGGTGGCGTGTATGAGCCGTAGATGTGCAGTTGCGCCGCGGGTAGTTGCTCGCGAATCAGCGGCCAGATCGTGGTTTTCATCCACAACACCGCATCCCAATTGGGCGCGTGCCGGAAGTTACCAATGCTGAGAAAGTGCGCCCTGTCTTCAAATGCGGCCGGCGCCACACTCGGCAGATCGACCATCAGCGGGCACCAATGCAAGAGGGTAGCGGGCAATTTGAACTGTTCGATCAACAATTGGATTTCCACTTCGGAAATCATCAGGTTCAAGTCGCAACGATAGATCGCGGCAATCTCACGCTTGGCCAGATCGTTATCGGCCATGAACTCAAACTCTTCACGCAGGCTGGGCGCAAACAGTTCACCGAAGTCATTCGCGTCGTCACTGGCCTTCAAACGCTGTTTGAGACGTTGCTGCCGGGCATCACGCAAGCTCTGCAGGTCCGACGTCTCCAGCACGCGAACGGCGTCGGGACAGTGTTTTTCCACGCGCCAGCCGAACTGTTCTTCCATCATGAAACGGTCGAACAGCACCACATCCGGCGCGAGTTCGCGGATGAATGTGTCGAAGCTGCTGTTGTTCAATTCGATCGGCACTTCGCGAATGCCCAGCGACGTCAGGTCAGCGCGCTGCTCACCATAACCGGCAGGGCTGCTGAAGGTGATGTCCCAACCTTGCTGCAAGAAGGTCTCGAGAATTTGCATCATGTGCCCACCGGCCGCCGAAGAACGGGGCTCGGGCCAGACGTAGCCGATGACCAGGACTTTGGTTTGGCGAGGTTGATTCATGGGCGATTGTTCCAGGCTACAAACGAGAATAAAGCGATACCAGGGAAAAACAGGTGAGAGTGTACGTAACCTTCCAGGTCACCTGAATCGAATGCGGATCACCAGCAATTGTTGTTCATCCAAACCAGCTTACTTCGACTGCGCGAGAATTCCCTGGACCTTGTCTCGCAACTGATCGATCGAAAACGGTTTGCCAATCACCGACATGCCTTCGGGCACGTCAATATTCTCCGCATAACCACTGGCGAACAGGATGGGCAATTGCGGGCGCAGCATCCGGGCCTGGACGGCCAGTTCCCGACCATCCATCACCGGTAGGCCGACGTCGGTCATCATCAAGTCGATGTGCTGGTCCTCGTCATTGAGGAACTCCAGCGCCTGTTCGCTACCATCCGCGTCAAGTACCTTGAACTCCAACTCCTCCAGCACATCGACGATCAGCATGCGCACGATGGCATCGTCTTCGACGACAAGAATGGTGGACGCATTGGCGGTGGACATAGTGGGGTTCCTGAAAAATGATTGGCGGTTGCCGGCTTGCGAAAGCGCCGGTCTCTTGCATGAGTAAGTGACGGCTCCCGACAAGTTCCCGAGGGACGGAAAAAGATTGGTCGCACATGTCAGGCAAGGATACCCGCGTCCATCAACTGGCGCAGGGGAATGTAGGACCTGGCGTTAAAACATGTGAGAAAAATGGATCAATGTGCCAGTTTTGGGGCAAACTCGCCCAATTCTGACAGTTCGACAAGGCCTGCCCCATGACCTCTGCGTCTTTGGTTGATGAGCAACGATTCCGCAAACTCCTGAGCCGCAATATCAGCCTGCCGCTGGGTGTCGGCGCCATCAGCGCTGTTTTCTTCGTGTCATTGATTACCTATCTGCTGTCGACGATCCAATGGGTCGAGCACACCGATCGGGTCATCAATAACGCCAATGAGGCCGTCAAGCTGACGGTCGACCTGGAAACCGGGATGCGCGGGTTTCTGCTCAGTGGCGACGAAAAGTTTCTCCAACCTTATGAAACGGCTAAGCCTCGGGTCGAGGTGGTGCTCAATACGTTGCTCGAACTGACGGCTGACAATCCGGTCCAGACCGATCGCTTGCATCGCCTGCAGTCGTTGCAACAAGAGTGGGCCAATTACGCGCAATCGATGATTGATCTGCAGCGATCGAGCGGCGATTACCGCAGCGCGGTCCGCGCCGGCAAAGGCAAGCGCCTGACCGACGAGATACGCAAGCAGTTCGAAGACGTGATCGACATGGAGCAGCAACTGCGTGCCACGCGCAATGAAGAGGTGCGGCGCACCACCGTCTGGAGCATTGGCCTTTATCTGCTGTTTATCGCAGGCATCAGCGCGTTGCTGGCCTACATCGGCCGTCGTGATCTGTTGAACCTGTCGCAAAGCTACTCCGCGACATTGGCTGCGCAGCAAGCCAGTGCTCAGCGCCTGGAGCAACAAGCGTGGCTGCGCAACGGCCAGACCGAACTGGCCGAGCAGGTATTGGGGCAACTGTCCCTGAATTTACTGGGGCGCAACATCCTGCAATTCTGCGCGCAGTACCTGGGCAGCGCCGTGGCGGCGATTTACGTGCGCGAAGAACATGGTGGCCTGCGGCGCGTGGCGTCTTACGGTTTTTCGCGCGAACAGGAAGCACTTGAGCAACATATCTACAGTGAGGAAGGCATCGTTGGTCAAGTTGCGCATCAGGCTAAGTTGATTCGCCTCGACAACGTGCCGAGCGACTACTTCAAGGTCAGCTCCGGCCTCGGTGAAGGCCTGCCACGCAGTGTGCTGGTGGTGCCGACCAGCGATGACGACCGGGTCAACGGTGTTATCGAACTGGGTTTCCTGCGGCCCTTGGTTGACCGCGACATCGAATTGCTGGAGTTGATTGCCGGTAACATCGGCACGTCTATCGAGGCTGCGCGCTATCGTCAGCGCTTGCAGGAAGTGCTGGCCGAAACCCAGCAACTCAACGAAGAGTTGCAAGTGCAGCAGGAAGAACTCAAGACCGCCAACGAAGAACTCGAAGAGCAGTCGCGGATTCTCAAGGAATCCCAGGCCCATCTCGAGACGCAACAGGTCGAGCTGGAACAGACCAATGAACAACTCGCCGAACAGGCCGAAGTACTGGCCCAACAACGCGACGCCATGGACCTCAAGAACACTGAACTCAATCAGGCGCAGATCCAGCTCGAAGAGCGCGCCGAAGAGTTGCAGCGCTCAAGCAAGTACAAGTCCGAATTCCTCGCCAACATGTCCCACGAACTGCGCACGCCATTGAACAGCTCGTTGATTCTGGCCAAGTTGCTGGCGGAAAACCCTCAGGAAAACCTCAGCGCCGAACAGGTGAAGTTCGCCGAGTCGATTTACTCCGCCGGCAACGATTTGCTCAACCTGATCAACGACATTCTCGATATCTCCAAGGTCGAGGCCGGCAAGCTCGAGATTCGCCCGGAGAACACCAGTGTTGCGCGTCTGGTGGACGGCCTGCGCGGAATGTTCCAGCCGTTGGCAACGGACAAGCAGCTGCAATTCCATGTCGATTTGCAGGACGGCGTGCCCGCGATGATGTTCACCGACCGTCAGCGCCTGGAGCAGGTGATCAAGAATCTGTTGTCCAACGCGGTGAAGTTCACCGAAAAAGGCAGCGTGAGCCTGAGCGTCGCCGCAGCGCCGAACAATGGCATAGCCTTCAGCGTCCGTGATTCCGGCATCGGCATTGCCGCCGATCAGCACGAAAGCATTTTTGAAGCGTTCCGCCAAGCCGACGGCACCACCAACAGGCGATACGGCGGAACCGGTCTGGGGCTGTCGATCTCCCGCGACCTGGCGGCCCTGCTCGGTGGCTCCATCAGCGTGAGCAGCACGCCGGGGCAGGGCAGTGTATTCACCCTGGTCTTGCCGCAGCAGTACATTGAGCCCGGAGAAGAACCGGTCGAACCGATGCGTGCCGCGCCGGTGGCGATTGCACCTTATGTTGCGCCAGCTACCGTGGCGTCGGTGGTGGCGCAGGATATTCCGCGTTTCAATGATGACCGGCAGAAGGCGCCGTTCACCTCGCGTTGCATCCTGGTGGTGGAAGACGAGCCGAACTTTGCGCACATCCTCTTCGATCTCGCGCATGAACTGGGCTACCACTGCCTGGTGGCCCACGGTGCCGACGAAGGTTACGACCTGGCCCGGGAGTTCATTCCCGATGCCATCCTGCTGGATATGCGCCTGCCGGACCATTCCGGCTTGACCGTGCTGCAACGTTTGAAGGAACACGCCGAAACCCGGCACATTCCTGTGCACGTGATTTCGGTCGAGGACCGGGTCGAAGCGGCGATGCACATGGGCGCGATCGGTTATGCGGTCAAACCGACCACCCGTGAAGAACTCAAGGACGTTTTCTCGCGTCTGGAAGCCAAACTGACCCAGAAGGTCAAACGCGTCTTGCTGGTTGAAGACGACGACTTGCAGCGTGACAGTATTTCCCGGTTGATTGGCGACGATGACATCGAGATCACCGCGGTCGGCTTGGCCCAGGATGCACTGCACTTACTGCGAAGCACGATGTTCGATTGCATGATCATCGATCTGAAGCTTCCGGACATGCTCGGCAATGACTTGCTCAAGCGCATGTCTACCGAAGATATCTGCTCGTTTCCGCCGGTGATTGTCTATACCGGACGCAACCTCACCCGGGATGAAGAGGCGGAACTGCGCAAGTATTCGCGCTCGATCATCATCAAGGGCGCGCGCTCGCCCGAGCGTTTACTGGATGAGGTGACACTTTTTCTGCACAAAGTCGAATCGCGGTTGTCCCATGAGCGACAGAAGATGCTCAAGACTGCCCGCAGCCGCGACAAAGTCTTCGAGGGACGCAAAGTGCTGTTGGTGGACGACGATGTACGCAACATCTTCGCCCTCACCAGCGCGCTGGAGCATAAAGGTGCGGTCGTGGTCATCGGCCGTAACGGCCGGGAAGCGATTGAGCGATTGAATGAAGTGGAAGACATCGATCTGGTGTTGATGGACGTGATGATGCCGGAGATGGATGGTTTTGAAGCCACCATCGAGATCCGCAAGGACCCGCGCTGGCGCAAATTGCCGATCATTGCGGTGACGGCCAAGGCCATGAAGGACGATCAGGAACGCTGCCTGCAAGCAGGCGCCAATGATTATCTGGCCAAGCCCATCGACCTGGATCGGTTGTTTTCGTTGATCCGTGTGTGGTTGCCAAAGATGGAACGTATCTAAGTGGAGCGCAATTATTCAGGGGAACGAATCAGCGAGATAGAGTTGCGGTTGTTGATCGAGGCCATCTACCTCAAGTACAGCTACGATTTTCGTGATTATTCAGGCGCTTCCATCAAGCGCCGGGTGAGCCATGCGCTGAGTCAGTTCGAATGCAACACCATTTCGGCCCTCCAGGAAAAAGTCCTGCATGACCCGATGGCCTTCATGCAGCTCCTGCAATTGCTGACAATTCCGGTCAGTGAAATGTTCCGCGACCCTTCGCACTTCCTGGCCATCCGCCAGGAAGTGGTGCCGCTACTCAAGACGTACCCGTCGATCAAGATCTGGATTGCTGGCTGCAGCACGGGGGAGGAGGTCTATTCGATGGCCATCCTCCTGCGTGAAGAGGGCTTGCTTGAGCGCACCATCATTTATGCAACCGACATCAATCCGCGCTCGCTGGACAAGGCCAAGCAGGGAATATTCTCGATGGAGAATGTCCGCGCCTACACTTCCAACTACCAGCAAGCCGGTGGTAAACGCTCGTTCGCCGACTACTATACGGCGGCGTATGGCTACGCCATTTTCGACAAGTCGCTGTGCGAGAACGTGACCTTTGCCGACCACAGCCTGGCTACCGACAGTGTATTTTCAGAAACACAATTAATTTCGTGTCGTAACGTATTGATCTATTTCAATAAAAAACTTCAGGATCGGGCTTTCGGTTTGTTTCATGAGTCGCTGTGCCACCGTGGTTTCCTGGTGCTGGGCAGCAAGGAAACCCCGGATTTTTCAGCCTTCGGCAACCAGTTCGAACCGCTGGTCAAACAAGAACGGATTTATCGCAAATCATGAACAGCGCAACGGGTTTGCCTTCAGTAGAAGCGATCGTGATCGGCGCTTCGGCCGGTGGGGTCGAGGCGCTGCTGAGTATTCTCGGCCCGCTGCGTGCAGGCTTCGTGTTGCCGATCATTGTCGTGTTGCACTTGCCGGAACAGCGTCGCAGCCATCTGGCGGAAGTGTTCGCCCGGCGAGTGTCGCTGCCGGTTCAGGAAGCCAGCGACAAGACTCCGGTGGTGTCCGGCACCCTGTATTTCGCATCGCCCGGCTATCACTTGTCAGTGGAGCAGGACCGCAGCTTTTCCCTGAGCCTGGAAGACCGCGTGCATCATTCGCGGCCGGCCATCGATTACCTGTTCGAGTCTGCCGCCGACGCCTACGGTCCCAGCCTGGCGGCAGTCTTGCTGACGGGCGCCAACCGTGACGGTGCGAACGGTCTGGCGCAGGTCAAGCAGCGCGGCGGTCTGACCATCGTGCAAGACCCGCAGGAAGCCCAGGTTGCAACCATGCCCCAGGCAGCATTGGATATTCACCAACCTGACCACATTCTCCCTATCCGCGGCATCGGCCGTCTGCTTGTCGAGCTGGAACGAATCGCATGCTAAGTAATATCCAGGCCAAACTGCTGATCGTGGACGATCTGCCGGAGAATCTGTTGGCACTCGAAGCGCTGATCAAGCGTGAAGACCGTACCGTCTACAAAGCGCAATCTGCCGACGAGGCCTTGTCGCTGTTGCTGCAACACGAATTCGCCATGGCCATTCTCGATGTACAGATGCCTGGGATGAATGGCTTCGAACTGGCCGAGTTGATGCGCGGTACGGAAAAAACCAAGAACATTCCAATCGTGTTTGTCAGTGCCGCCGGTCGTGAGCTCAATTACGCGTTCAAGGGCTACGAAAGCGGCGCTGTGGACTTCCTGCACAAACCGCTGGACATCCATGCGGTCAAGAGCAAGGTCAACGTTTTCGTCGAGCTGTTCCGCCAGAGCAAGGCGATGAAACAGCAAGTTGAAGAACTCGAGCAAAGTCGCCGCGAGCAGGAAGCGCTGCTCAAGCAATTGCAGAGCACCCAGTTGGAATTGCAACAGGCGGTACGCATGCGCGATGACTTCATGTCGATTGTCGCCCATGAGGTGCGCACGCCGCTCAACGGCCTGATCCTCGAAACCCAGCTGCGCAAGATGCACCTGGCCCGGGATAACGCCTCGGCGTTCACCCTCGACAAAATGCACGCCATGGTCGATCGCGACGAACGGCAGATCAAAAGCCTGATCCGGCTGATCGAAGACATGCTCGATGTGTCACGCATCCGCACCGGCAAATTGTCGATCCGCCCCACGCGGTTTGATCTTTCGGCCCTGGTGCGCGCCCTGCTGGAAAATTTTGCCCAACAGATCGAAGCCGCCGAAGCGACCGTGACACTTGAAGCCGAACAACCAGTGGTCGGCAATTGGGACGAATTCCGCATTGAGCAGGTAGTTTCCAATCTGTTGACCAATGCCTTGCGCTACGGCGCCAAGAGTCCGATCAGCGTCAAGGTGTACAGTGAGCACGGCGAAGCACGGATAGAAGTCCGTGATTGCGGAATCGGCATCAGTGAAGAAAACCAGCAACGGATTTTCCAGCAGTTCGAGCGGGTGTCGGCCAAGCACGCCGTCGCCGGACTGGGTTTGGGATTGTTTATTTCCGAACAGATTGTCACCGCCCATGGCGGTACCATTACCGTCGAAAGCCGGATTGGCGAAGGCGCCCTGTTTCGCGTTTGTCTGCCGCTGTAGGAAAACAGCCCGATAAACGCAACCTCTGATCGACCCCACGGTCGTATCAGCAGCTATTGACCGAACAAAGGCTTCCCATGAGTGAAGATGCACAAGACGTCGTACTGATCGTCGAAGATGACCCCTCGATTCTGATGGTCCTGTCGGCCTATCTGTCGGGGGAGGGCTACCGGGTGTTGCAGGCCGAGAATGGCGAGCAAGCGTTTGAGATTCTCGCCAGCAAGCCGCACCTGGACATGATGATCACTGACTTCCGCCTGCCGGGTGGGATTTCCGGCGTGCAGATCGCCGAGCCCGCGGTAAAACTGCGACCGGAGCTGAAGGTGATTTTCATCAGCGGCTACCCGCAGGAAATCCGTGAAACAGACAGCCCGATCACCCGCTCGGCACCGATACTGGCCAAGCCATTCGACCTGGACGTGTTACAGGAAATCATGCAGGACATGCTCTCCTGAATCGCGGCAGAAGCCGCTTCAGGCGCTGATCATCTCCCGCACCTTGGCCGTCAACAGGTCAAACGTGAATGGCTTGGTGATCATCTGCATGCCCGGATCGAGGAATCCGCCGCGTACGGCCGCGTGTTCGGCATAACCGGTGATGAACAGGACTTTCAGGCCGGGCCGGAACTGCCGGCCGATTTCTGCCAGTTGCCGGCCGTTCATGCCGGGCAGTCCGACATCGCTGATCAACAGGTCGATGCGTTGCGCGGATTCAAAGATCGGCAGGGCGCTATCGGCATCGCACGCTTCGACGAAGGCATAGCCCAAATCACTGAGCACCGTGCTGACCAGCACCCGTACAGCCGGGTCGTCCTCAACGATCAGGACGGTTTCGCCATTCTGCGCGAAGAGCGGGTGGTGACTGTCTACCGGCGGATCCTGCGGCAGATCACCACCGTAACGCGGCAGATAAATGCTCACCGTGGTGCCTTCACCCACTTCGCTTTGAATGGCGACGTGGCCCCGCGATTGTTTGCTGAAGCCATAGATCATCGACAATCCAAGGCCGGTGCCTTGGCCGATCGGCTTGGTGGTGAAGAAAGGGTCAAACGCGCGGTTGATGGTGCTTTGCGGCATGCCGCAGCCATTGTCGGTGACGCTGAGCGTCACGTAATCACCGGGTTCGAGATTGCTGTGCAGGTCGGTAAAGGACTTTTCCAGATGTTGGTTCGAAGTGGTCACTACCAGTCTGCCGCCGTTGGGCATGGCGTCGCGGGCATTGATGACCAGGTTGAGCAGGGCGCTTTCCAGTTGATTGGGGTCGGCCTCGGCCACCCACAGTTGTTCGCTCAACTGCATGTCCAGGCGAATGCTCTCATTGATGCTGCGTTGCAACAGTTCACCCATGGAAACCACCAGCGTATTCATTTCCACGGGTTTGGAATCGAGCGACTGCCGGCGAGAAAACGCCAGCAGGCGATGGGTCAAGCCGGCGGCCCGGTTGGCCGAGGTCACGCCAAGATCGATCAGGCTGTCCAGGTCTTCGATGCGGCCGCGGGCCAGGCGCCGGCGCAGCAGCTCAAGGCTGCCGATGATGCCGGTGAGCATGTTGTTGAAGTCATGGGCGATACCGCCGGTGAGTTGGCCAACCGCTTCCATCTTCTGGGATTGACGCAAAGCTTCTTCGTTGTGGCGCAATTGCGCGGTGCGCTCTTCGACCTGTTGTTCCAGGGTTTCCAGGGTGTTTTGCAGGCGCAGTTCGCTTTGGCTCAAGTCGACCAGCCGATCCCTGGCTTCGTACTGTCGTCGACGGCCGCGCAAGGCGGTGGTCACCAGACTGATCAATGTCTCCGGGTGAAAAGGACGTTCCAGGAACGTGACGTTGCCCAACTGCGGCCCGAAGCGCGAAGCGGGGTTCTGTTCCGGGCCACCGTGGTGCGTCAGCAAAACAATCGGCAAGTCCGACCAGGCCGGTTGTTGATCGATGAGGGTCAACAGCGGACCCAGATCACTGCGCAACAGCGCTTCGGAAGAGATCAGCAGCAAACCGGCGCCTTGCTCCAGTTCGCTGCACAGTTGCGGTAAATCCTGGCTGATGATCCCGTCGAACCCTGCTTCTTTGAGCAACATCATCGCAATCTGACTGTCTCGCCCCAGCGGGGCGAGAATAATTGCGCGTTCGGATGTCGCAGGTTGGGTCATCACAGGCCTTCATCCCCAAGCAATGGAATGCTCGCGCCCATATAGGTCGGCACGCCGCGCAGTACGCCCTGGAAGGCTTCCAACGGTTCGCCGATGGTCATGCCTTTGGCGCTGATGCGGTATTCGCGGATAGTTGCTTCATGGCTGCCGGTACGTTTCTTGATGATTGAAATGGCCCGGCGGACTTTGCCCAAGGCTTCGAAGTAGCGCAATAGAATCACTGAGTCGGCCAGGTAGGTAATGTCCACCGGGGCCTGCATGTCGCCGACCAGTCCATGCTGGGCAACGGTCATGAAGGTCGCAGCGCCTTTGCGGTTGAGGTAAAGCAACAACTCGTGCATGTGCAGTACCAGGGCATTCTCCTCTGGCATCGCCGCTTGATAGCCGTTGATGCTGTCGATCACTACGGTCTTGATGTTGCCTTGATCGACGCAGCGCCGCACCCGGTGGGAAAACTCGCCAGGGGACAGTTCGGCGGCATCCACCTGCTCGATCAGCAGGTTCCCGCCATCCTGCAACGCCTGCAGATCGATACCGATGTTCTTCATCCGCTCGAACAGCAATCCAAGCTCTTCGTCGAAGATGAACAGGGCTGCTTTCTCGCCCCGAGCCACTGCGGCGGCGGCGAACAGCATCGAAATCAGCGATTTGCCAGTGCCGGCCGGCCCGAGAATCAGCGTGCTGGAACCCGTTTCGATGCCGCCACCGAGCAGCGCGTCCATTTCGGCAATGCCGCTGGTCAACTGCCGCCGGACGTAGTTGCCGCGATGTTCGGCGGCCACCAGGCGCGGGAACACGTGCACGCCGTCGGTCATGATCGTGAAGTCATGGAAACCGCCACGGTATTTCTGGCCGCGATATTTCACTACGCGGATACGGCGGCGCTCGGCACCGTAATTGGGCGTCAACTCCTCCAGGCGAATCACACCGTGGGCCACACTGTGCACGGTTTTATCCAAAGATTCGGTGGTCAGGTCGTCGAGCAACAACACCGTGGCATCGTAGCGCACGAAGTAATGCTTGATCGCCAGGATCTGGCGGCGGTAGCGCAGTGAACTCTGCGCCAACAAGCGGATTTCAGACAGGCTGTCGAGGATTACGCGGGTCGGTTTGACCCGCTCGACCACTTCGAAGATCTGTCGTGTGGCTTCACCCAGCTCCAGATCGGAGGAATACAGCAGTGATTGCTGATGCTCGGCGTTCAACACGCTTTCGGGCGGCGTCAGTTCGAAGATATGGACGTTTTCGCCCAGCTCCCAACCGTGGGAACGGGCACCCTGGCGCAACTCGTGTTCGGTTTCAGACAGGGTGATGTATAACGAACGCTCGCCGGCTTCGGCGCCCGCCATGAGGAAATGCAGTGCGACAGTGGTCTTGCCGGTACCCGGTTCGCCTTCAAGTAAAAACACATGGCCGCGGGACAATCCACCATTGAGGATGTCATCCAGGCCTTCAATACCTGTGGCCGCTTTTGTGCTGATCAACTCGTTGGATATAGACAAATAATGCCCTCTCTTGAATAGGGGAAACGAGGCTGCTGGCACGATGGCCATTATAGGCTGCCTGTTTCACTTGACCCTTTGTCGAGACGACGGTTCAACCTTTTCTGCTATGGGCGGTTGATGCGCATAAGGAAACACAGCAGAGAGCGCGTCCTTACAGACCTTGCTGCAAGGCCGGATCATCCGGATTGAGCTGTTCGAGTTGGGCCAGCAGGATCTGTACGTTTTGCAACTGGCCGCTTTCCTTCCAGTAGTTGATCAGCAGCACCCGCGCCCGGCGATCGTTGGGGTGTCGCTGCACGATATCCTGCAATTGCTTCTGCGCCGCTGCCAGTTCCTGTTCACCGTGCAGCGTGGTGGCCAGGTCATAGCGGTAATCCTTGTTGTCCGGTTCAAGCTCTACGGCCTTGGACAGGCCGAGCAGGGCGAACTCGCTTTGTCCGTGATGCAACAGCCACATCCCCAGTGCATGTTGCAAATAGGCTGAATCGGGCTGCGCCTTCAGTTGTTTGGCCAGCAACTGGCGAGCGGCGTCGTTCTGACCAAGTTTATCCAGCACCTCGATCTGCATCACCAGCGCCGGCAAATTGTCCGGGGCAAGGCGCAAAGTATTTTCAAGAGCCTGCTGGGCTTCTTTGAATTGGGCATTGTGCAGATACAACCGCGCCAATTGATATTGGTTTTCGGCACTCTGCGGCGCACTTTTGAGCGTTTGCTGCCAGGCATCGATGGCCTGTTCCAGCGGCGCGAAATACAGACCAAGGTCATCCGGTGAAAGCCCGAGCAATGCGTTGACCGCGGCCAGGCGTACGCTTCGCTCGGGGTCATCGAGCAATGGCCCCAGCAACAGAGTGCGTTGGCCACTGGACACCAGCCCGCTGATGCTTTTGATCGCGGCAATACGCACGTCCGCTGATTCATGCTGCAAATCCGCATCAGCCAGTTTCAGCGCGACGGAGCTCGGATAGTTGGGCAGTTCGGCATGCAGCCAGACGCGTCGTTTCGGCGAAATGTCAGGCCGGGCCAGTTGCTGGTAAAGCACCCGTGCCGCACCCGGTTGGCCGGCCCGGGCCTTTTCCAGAGCTTCGCTGTAACCACGCTTGATGGCCTCCGGTATCACAGGGGTTGTACTGCGCAGAAACGCCCACGCAAGACCGATGGCGAACAGGACACAGAGGCTGATTAGCAGGTAACGGCGGGACTTGGGCATGCAGAATCCGGGCTGGCAAGCTTTTGCAAAGTGATCAGCTTCGGTCAGGCAGGGCTGTGAGTCAAACCTTGGGCGCTTGCAAAGCGCTTTCTTCAGGTTGTCGAGGTTGCGAAGCAGTGTCTACGCTTGCTGAATAGCAATCAACGAGCGTTCCATGCAGCCGTTTTTGCAGTACTTCAAGGCGATCATTCACCCCGGCCCCGGGGTGTTGCTGTTTGCCTTGCGAACCATTGCGGCCGGGTTGCTGACGCTGTACCTGGCATTTGTGTTCGATCTTGAGCAACCCAAATGGTCGATCATGGCCGTGGTCATCATTAGCCAGCCCTTGGCCGGCATGGTCTTGGCCCGCAGTTTCGGCCAAGTCATCGGCACTACGCTTGGCGCGGCTGTGGCGGTGCTGATCATGGCGATTTTCCCCCAGGCGCCGGTGCCGTTTCTTATCACGCTGTCCCTGTGGCTGGCGTTGTGTACTGCCGGTGGCACCTTGTTGCGCTACACCAGTTCGCAGGCATTCGTACTCAGCGGGTATACGGCGGTGGTCGTCGGTTTGCTGGCCGTGCCGGAACCTGACGGCACATTTTTGCTGGCCGTCACCCGTGTCACCGAAACATTGCTCGCGGTGGCCTGTGTTTGCGTGGTGAGTCTATTGACCGCCCGTCCGGAAGCCGTGGCCAAGGATTACTTCGCGCGGATCGATCAGGTGATCAAGCTGCTGGCCACGCACGCCAGCGCCGTCATCCGTACTGAAGAAAGCGAGGCCGAGTTCCATCGGCGACAAATGCAGCTGCTTGCGCAGATTGGTGCATTGGAAGGCGTTCGCCGCCACCTCTATTACGATGCACCGCGGTTGCGCAGTGCCGACGATCTGGTGCAATTGTTGGGCAACCAACTGGTGCTGTTGACGGCACGGCTGACTGCGTTGCGCCATCAGCGCGAATTGTTGCTGGAGCGCTGGGAGGGTGAGATTCCCTTGGAGATTCGGCAGTTGCTCACCGAAGAACTGGAGTTTCTCGATGAATTGGCCCGGCAAGGGCGCGCACTTCCGGCGGAGCAACGACGGCAGTTTGCGGTATTGCAAAAGCGTTTTGATGCGCTGGCTTATCGCTCGGAACAGCTTACCGAACCGCTCAAGGCGACATTACGCTCGCTGTCATGGTCTTTGCGCTGGGAACAGGCGCGAATGCTGCAGCAGCTGGAAACCATTCTTGAGTTGAGCGACGCGATCCAGAGCGGGCGCGGCGCCAGCAGCATGTTTCGTGGGCAGAAGAATCCCTTGCATCTGGATTACACGCTGGCGGCGATGAACGCTATCCGCGCCTACAGCGCGCTGATGGTCGCGGGCCTGATCTGGATCGAAACCGGCTGGGACGGCGCGCGTGGCGGGATGATTGTGACCGGCATTCTCTGTTCGTTGATGGCGACATTTCCCCGGCCATTGCTGGCAGTCCAGAGTTACGCCAGAGGGTTGGGGTTGGCGTTGGTCGTGTCGGCGGTGCTTCAGTTCGCCCTGGTACCGATGATCAGCAGCTTCGAATTGCTCGCTTTGTTATTGGTGCCATTGCTGTATGCGGTCGCCGTCGGGTTGTCCAGCCCGCCGACCACAGGGACCGGGATCGGTCTGGGGCTGACCACGTTTTTGCTGTTAGGTCCGCAAAACACCGGTTTGGGCCAGAACACCGCGATTCAATGGTTCGAATTTGCCGGTGCTTACGTGTGCGCTGCCGCTCTTGCCTTGAGTGTCTATGCCTTGATTTTCCCCTTCAGGCCCGGCCTGCGCATGCGTCGGTTGCACCAGGAAAACTGCGAACAGGTCTACGCCTTGCTGAAAGCTGCGGCCACCGATGAAAACCAGTTTGCTTTCGAAAGCCGCATGGTCGATCGCCTGACCATGATGCTGGGCTTGTTGCCAGCCATCGAGGACTCGTCTTCGCGGGAACTGTTCGAAGTCAGCCTTGGCAGTATGGCCCTGGGCATTGCCTTGAATCAGCTCAGGCAGCAGGGGCAAAACAACGTGTTGTTGAGCCCGCAGACGCAGGAGCGTTTGTTCGCCACCGTTCAGGAAACCGGGCGCCTGGTCGCCGGCCGGGCCAATATCGATGTCGATCGCGTGCTAGGCAGCCTGCACAGCTTGGGTGATGAACTGGACGCGTTGCATTCAAGCGTGCATGAACATTTATGGTCGGTGTTCCGCATGCGCGTAGCGCTGCTGATCGTCGTGTCATTCCTGGAACGACACCGCGGCCACTTTGAATCCACAGCACCCCAAGGAGAACCGACACTTGCCCATTGATCTGGAAATAGGCGGTGTTTATCTGCCGCCGATTGCCCAGGCACTGTTGCTGGGGCTGCCGATATTTTTGCTGCTGGACTGGCTGCTGCGCCGCCTCGGCGTGCTGCGGTTGGTCTGGCATGAAGCGTTGTTCGAAGGCGCGCTGTACGCCTGCGTGTGCGCGACACTGATTCTGTGGATGGGAGCCTGATGCCTTGAAGACGATTCTTGCCCGACTCTCGACGTTAGCCGTGGTAGCGCTGGCGTTTGTGCTCGGCTGGTTTGCCTGGGAGCATTACACGCGCGCGCCGTGGACCCGGGACGCCAGGGTACGCGCCGATGTGGTGACATTGTCCGCTGATGTCGCCGGACGCATCGTCAAACTCAACGTGCAGGATAACCAGCATGTGGACAAGGGCCAGTTGCTGCTGGAGATCGATCCCTCGCGCTACACCCTGGCAGTGGAGCACGCCAAGCGCGCGGTGGAAGTGTCCAAGGCCTCACTGGGGCAATCGCAAGCGACGATTGTCGCCAGCCAGGCACTGCTTCGCCAGCGCCAGAGCGAAGAACGCCGTCGGCGGACCCTCAAGGAACGCTCGGCAATCTCCGGCGAAGAGTGGGAAAAAGCCAACACCGATGTATCCGTGGCCGAAGCTGATTTGCTGCGCAACCAGGCCAATCTGGGGTTTGCCCAGGCCAACGTGCAACTGGCGATTGCTGCGCTGGCCGAGGCTGAACATGATCTTGAACGCACCCGGGTCGAGTCGCCGGTCAGCGGCTACGTCACCAATCTGCTGACCCGCCAGGGTGACTATGCAACGGCGGGTGGACCCTTGGTGGCGCTGGTGGACAGCGATTCGTTTTATATCAGCGGCTACTTCGAAGAAACCAAATTGCCGCGAATCGGGGAGGGCGACCGGGTCGCTATCGAGTTGATGAGTGGCGAGCGATTTGGCGGCACCGTGCAAAGCATCGCCTTCGCCATCGCCGACCGTGAAAACCTGCCGGGCGGGCGTTTGCTGGCCAACATCAACCCCAGTTATACCTGGGTGAAACTGGCGCAGCGGGTGCCGGTGCGGATACGGATCGACGAGGATTATGCGGGCAAGGACAAACTGCGCGCCGGAACAACAGCCACCGTGACCGTGCAGCAATCCCAAAATTCCGAAGACCAGCGCTACCCCCCGTAGGAGCCGAGCTTGCTCGCTATAGCGTCATGTCAGCCACTATCAATGTTGAAGTTTCGACCGTCATCGCGAGCAATCTTAGCTCCTACAGGATCCATGTTGTTTGGCTGAAAAAATGCAAAAAAAGCCCCGCGACCGAATGATACGCGGGGCAAAAAATTTGGTTGGTTGCGGCCAACCAAAGGAGCTCTTTAGTAAACCGAATTACTTGCTGGCGACCGTCTCCGGCTGCCAGCCACCGCCCAGGGCCTTGTAGATCGCGACGATGCCGCGATACAGATCGACCTCAGCCTGGGCCTGGGTATCTTCAGCCGCCAGACGTTCGCGCTGCGCATCCAGCAGCACGAGGAAATCGGCGGTGCCTTCGCGGTAGCGGATCTCGGCGAGATCGGCTGCGGAGCGGCTGGACTCACTCTGGCGAATCAATGAAATAAGCCGTTGTTGGCGCTTGCCGTAATCGCTGAAGGCGTTCTCCGATTCTTCCAGGGCCAACAGCACTTGTTGCTCGTAGGTCGCCAGTGCGCCTTCGGCGTCGGCATCGGCGCCGCGCAGACGGGCACGCACGCTGCCCAGATCGAAGGCCGCCCAGGTAATGCTCGGGCCAAGCGCCCAGGCGTTGGCCGCCGAGGAGCCGATCTGCGAACCGCGCCCGGCGGTGAAGCCGAGGAAGCCGCTGAGGCTGACACGCGGGAACAAATCCGCTTTGGCCACGCCGATGCGCGCCGTGGCCGAGGCCAGTTTGCGTTCGGCACTGAGAATATCCGGACGGCGTTGCAGCAGTTCACCCGGATCACCAATCGGCAGCGCCTTGGCAATCGCCGGCAGGTCTTTGGGGCTGAGGTCCACAGTCAGCTTGTCCGGGCGTTCACCGAGCAGGGTAGCGATGCGGTTTTTCTGCCGCACCTGCTCCGCCTGCAATTGCGGCACGCTGGCTTCGACCGAGGCCAGGCGCGCATCGGCGCGCTCGACATCGAGCTGATCGCCAACGCCGGCATCACGCAGGCTGATGGTGATCTTGCGCGATTCCTGCTGGTTCTCCAGGTTGGCCAGGGCAATCTTTTCCCGCAGCTGGGCACCGCGCAGTTGACCGTAAGCATCCACCAGTTCGGCGATCATGGTCACTTGCAGCTGGTACAGATCAGCCTCGAGTGCCTGTTGCTCGGCGTTGGCCGATTCCAGATTGCGCTGGATGCGGCCAAACAGATCGATCTCCCAGGCCATGTCCAGGCCCAGGTCGTAGCGTTCGCTATTGACCCGGTCAGTGGTTTCGCCAGGGATCTGGCCCTTGCCCAGGTCACTGCTGACCCGGCTGGTGATCGTCGGCATCGCGTCATTGCTGACGTCGTCACGGATCGCCCGCGCCGCTTTCCAGCGGGCGAAGGCGACGCGCAGATCGCGGTTGCCCTTGAGCGATTCAGTCACCAACTGGTTGAGGGTCGGGTCTTCGAACTGCTGCCACCAGATGCCTTCGAAACGCGAGCGGTCAAAATTCTTCTGACCGGCCGCACCGTCGGTGGCGGTGGTGATGTTGGCCGGTTCTGTGGCTGGGGTCTTGTAGTCCGGGCCGACGGCACAGGCGCTCAGTGCCAGTACCAGCAGGCTCGGCAGGAAAGCTTTCAAACTCATCAATGCGACTCCAGCTGATTTTGCAGTTTCAGCGCCTTGGCGGCTTTGCGCGCTTCACCGCGTTCGACGAAGTTACGGATCAGTACGTAGAACACCGGCGTCAGCAGCAGACCGAAGAAGGTCACCCCGAGCATCCCGGAGAACACCGCCACACCCATCGCATGACGCATCTCGGCACCGGCACCGCTGGAGAACACCAGTGGCACCACACCCATGATGAACGCGAAGGAGGTCATCAGGATCGGCCGCAGACGCAGACGGCACGCTTCGAGTACCGCCGCCAGCGGGCTCATGCCTTCGAGCTGTTTGTCCTTGGCAAACTCGACGATCAGAATCGCGTTCTTACAGGCAAGCCCCACCAGTACGATCAAACCGATCTGGGTAAAGATGTTGTTGTCGCCACCGGAGGCGATCACCCCGGTAATGGCCGACAGCAGGGTCATCGGTACGATCAGGATCACCGCCAGTGGCAGGCTCCAGCTTTCGTATTGGGCCGCCAACACCAGGAACGCCAGCAGCACACAGAGCGGGAACACGAACAGCGCGGTGTTGCCGGACAGAATCTGCTGGTAGGTCAGGTCGGTCCATTCGTAGGTCATGCCGTTCGGAAGTTCTTCCTTGAGCAGTTTCTCGATGGCTTTTTCGGCCTGGCCGGAGCTGTAGCCGGGGGCTGCCGCACCGTTGATTTCAGCGGTAATGAAACCGTTGTAGTGCATCACGCGGTCAGGTCCCGAGGTGTCGCTGACCTTGATGAAGGTCGCCAGCGGGATCATCTCGCCTTTGTTGTTGCGCACTTTCAGCTGGCCGATCTGGTCGGATTCGAGGCGGAACTGTTGTTCGGCCTGAACGTTGACCTGATAGGTGCGACCGAAGCGGTTGAAGTCGTTGGCATACAGCGAACCCAGGTAGATCTGCAGGGTGTCGAAGATGTCGCTGACGGCCACGCCGTGGGTCTTGGCTTTCTCACGGTCGATGGCGGCATCGACCTGTGGCACGTTCACGGTGTAGCTGGTGAACAACCCGGCCAGTTCCGGCACGCTGTGGCTCTTGTTGATGATGTTCATGGTTTCTTTGTACAGCTCTTCGTAGCCCAGGTTGCCCCGGTCTTCGATCTGCAGGCGGAAACCACCGATGGTGCCCAGGCCTTGTACCGGCGGTGGCGGGAAGATCGCCATGTAGGCTTCCTGAATCCCGGCGTACTGGCCGTTCAAGGCACCGGCGATGGCACCGGCGGACATGCTCGGGTCTTTGCGCTCGTCGAACGGTTTCAAGGTCACGAACACGATGCCGGCGTTCGGGCTGTTGGTGAAACCGTTGATCGACAGGCCAGGGAAGGCCACCGCGCTTTCCACGCCAGGCTGTTTCAGCGCCAGGTCGGACATGCGCTTGATCACGTCTTCGGTACGGTCCAGGCTCGCCGCATCCGGCAATTGCGCGAAGGCCACCAGGTATTGCTTGTCCTGGCCGGGTACGAAACCGGTCGGGGTGCTGGAAAAACCGAAGAAGGTCAGGACCATCAGGCCGGCATACAGCAGCAGGGCGATACCGCTTGAGCGGATCACACGGGCAACGGTGCCGACATAACCGTGGCTGGCCTTTTCGAAGAAACGGTTGAACGGGCGGAACAACCAGCCGCCAAACATCTTGTCCAGCACCTTGGAGAAACGATCCTTCGGTGCGTCATGGCCCTTGAGCAATACCGCAGCCAGTGCCGGCGACAGGGTCAGCGAGTTGAAGGCCGAAATCACCGTCGAAATCGCAATGGTCAAGGCGAACTGCTTATAGAACTGACCCGTCAGGCCAGAAATGAACGCCGCCGGTACGAACACCGCACACAGCACTAGCGCCGTGGCGATGATCGGGCCGGTGACCTCGCCCATGGCTTTTTTGGTCGCTTCGACCGGCGTCAGTCCGAGTTCAATGTTGCGCTCGACGTTCTCCACCACCACGATCGCATCGTCGACCACGATACCGATCGCCAATACCAGGCCGAACAACGACAGGGCGTTCAGCGAGAATCCGAACAAGTGCATCACCGCAAACGTACCGATCAACGATACCGGCACCGCCACCAACGGAATGATCGACGCGCGCCAGGTCTGCAGGAACAGGATCACCACCAGCACCACGAGGATCAGCGCTTCGAAGAGGGTATGCACCACTGCCTCGATGGAACCGCGCACGAAGATCGTCGGGTCATAGACAATGCTGAAGTCCATGCCTTCGGGGAAGCTCTTCTTCAGCTCGGCCATTTTCGACCGCACTTCGTTGGAGATTTCGATCGCGTTCGAACCCGGACGCTGGAAGATCGGGATCGCCACCGCCGGCTGGTTGTTGAGCAACGAGCGCAGGGCGTATTGGCTGGAACCCAGCTCGACCCGAGCGATGTCTTTAAGGCGAGTGATTTCACCGTTATCGCCCGAGCGAATGATGATGTTCTCGAACTCTTCCTCGGAAACCAGACGACCCTGGGTGTTGACCGACAGCTGGAACGCGGTGGCATTCGGCGCAGGCGGGGCGCCCAGGGCACCGGCCGCTACCTGGCGGTTCTGTTCACGAATCGCGGTCACTACATCCGTTGCAGTCAGGTTGCGCGAAGCGGTCTTGTTCGGATCGAGCCACACCCGCAGCGAGTAATCGCCCATGCCGAACAGTTGAACGTCACCGACACCGCCCAGACGCGCCAGCTCATCCTTGATGTTGAGCAGGGCGTAGTTGGACAAGTAGAGCATGTCGTAGCGTTTGTCCGGCGAGGTCAAGTGCACCACCATCGTCAGGTCGGGCGACGCCTTGTCCACGGTGATGCCGATGCGCGTCACTTCCTCGGGAAGTTTCGGCTCGGTCCGGGTCACGCGGTTCTGCACCTGCACCTGAGCGTTGTCCAGGTCAGTGCCCAGCGCAAAGGTGATGGTCAGGGTGATCTTGCCGTCGGCGGTCGACTGCGAGGACATATAGAGCATGTTCTCGACGCCGGTGATCGCTTGCTCCAGGGGAGCGGCTACGGTTTCACCGATGACTTTCGGGTTGGCACCCGGGAAGTTCGCACGAACCACAACAGTCGGCGGCACCACTTCCGGGTATTCGCTGATCGGCAACTGGAACAGCGAGATCGCACCGGCGATCAGGATCAGCAGCGAAAGCACCGCTGCGAAGATCGGCCGTGAAATGAAGAATTGGGAGAAATTCATCGGAGTCGTTATCCCTTAACCGCGTGGGGTCGCTGCAGCCAGTTTCACAGCCGTGCCCGGCGCAACCTTGGCAGGTGCGACTTGTGGCAGGTTGCTGGCTTCCAGCGCTTGTCGTTGTTGTGCGAGGGCCGCGAGCGTTTGTTCGCTGGCCATCGGGATCACTTCAGGGGTGACTGGCGAACCGGGGCGTACCCGTTGCAGGCCCTTGACGATGATGGTGTCGTCCTTGTTCAAGCCGTTGCGCACGATGCGCAAGCCTTCGATCTTCGGCCCCAGCTCAACGGCGCGGTAGGCGGTCTTGTTGTCGGCATCCATCACCAGCACAAACTTTTTGCCAAGGTCAGTGCCGACTGCTTCGTCATTGATCAGCATGGCGTTGTAGGTGCCGCTGCCTACCAGTTTCAGGCGTGCATACAGGCCCGGGGTGTAGCTGCCGTCGCTGTTGTCGAACACGGCGCGACCACGGATGGTGCCGGTTTTCGGGTTGACCTGGTTGTCGACGAAGTTCATCACGCCCTGGTGCGGGTTGCCGTCTTCGTTGGACAGGCCCATGTAAACCGGGGTGGTGGCGCCGCGTTTACCCTGGCGTGCGAGTTGGGTGTACTTGAGGAACACACGCTCGTCAGCGTCGAAGTAGGCATAGACCTTGTCGGTGGACACCACGCTGGTCAGCGCGGTGGTATCGGCGGTCACCAGGTTACCGGCGGTGATCTCGGCACGGCTGACGCGACCGCTGATCGGCGCGGTGACGCGGGTAAAGCTGAGGTTCAGCTTGGCCAGGTCCAGTTGAGCTTGCAGGGCGCCGACTGCGGCGCGGGCTTCCTGGGCGGCACTGGTTCGCGAATCGGCCAGTTCGGCGGAAATCGCATTGCTGGTACGCAGGCGCTCACCGCGCTGGGCTTCGTTTTCGCTGCGGGTGGCGGTGGCGCGGGCCTGAGAGACCAGCGCTTCGAGGCGGCGAACCTCGGCCTGGAACGGACGCGGGTCAATCTGGAACAACAGGTCGCCTTTCTTGACGAGGGCACCCTCGGTGAACGCCACTTCATCGATCTGGCCGGAGACCCGTGGACGGATCTCTACGGTTTCCGGTGCCTCAAGGCGCCCGGTGAACTCGTCCCACTCGTTGACCGGCTGCTCGAGCACCTTGGCGACGCTGACTTTCGCCGCCGGCATCGTAGCGGCCGTTTCCGGTGCCTTGCCGCAAGCGCTGATCACCACCATGGCCAATAAAGCCAACGGGAAGCGCAAATGTTTGAATGACTGTTCCATGGATGCATCCGCCAATGTGTTTAGATTGGCGAATGATGCTCGGCGAGGTTGTATGGCACGAATCGAATGAGCCGAAGGTAACTATCATCCGGAATGATATGAGGCCCCATGCAGCCCTCTAGCATGCACCTCTGATCAGCGGACTATCAATTGAGTCAATAGCAATTCAGTGTTGCCGAAAATGCATCAAAGGGCATGAGTCAACGCCACCGGCAGGCAGTTAAGCGTGACCGGACACTGTCGAGTATCTACACTGCCCGCTATCGGAGTTGATTCCGGCCCGCCCTGGATAACAAGCATGTCCCTTCAAAGTCGCAACAATGTAAAAGTGATCGGTGAAGGCTCGGCGACGCTCATTTTGTCCCATGGCTTTGGCTGCGACCAGACCATGTGGCGTTATCTCGTCGATCACTTCACCGGGCATTTCAAAGTCGTGCTGTACGATCTGGTAGGCGCGGGTCAATCGGACCTCGGGGCCTATGTTCGCCAAAAATACGACTCGTTGGCGGGCTACGCTCAGGATTTGGGTGACATCATTGATGAGTATGCCTGCGGGCCAGTGATCGTGGTCAGCCACTCCGTCAGCAGTATGATCGGTGTCCTGGCTGACCGCATGTCCCCCGGGAAAATCGACGCGCATGTGATGATCGGCCCGTCGCCATGCTATATCGATTCCGACAACTACGTGGGTGGCTTCAAGCTTGAAGACATTCACTCGCTGCTTGATACCCTGGACAGCAACTATCTGGGCTGGTCCAGCACCATGGCCCCGGTCATCATGGGCGCACCCGGCCAGCCGGCGCTGAGCGAAGAGTTGACCAACAGCTTTTGTCGTACCGAGCCTGAGATCGCCAAGCAGTTCGCACGGGTGACGTTCATGTCCGACAATCGCAAGGATGTTGCCGGATTGACCACCCCGACATTGATTCTGCAATCGGCCGATGATCTGATCGCCCCCATTGCGGTCGGCAAGTACCTGGAAGCCGTAATGCCCAACAGCACACTGTGCATCGTCGCCAACGTCGGTCATTGCCCGCACATGAGTGTACCTAGCGCCTGTTCTGAAGCTATCGACAACTTCTTGTTGCCGTGGACGGCTGCCAATGCCGGCTGACATACCGTTTTTGCTCGATCCGCAAGCACTGTTCGACGGGGCTCCCTGCGGGCTGGTCGTCACCAGGGAAGATGGCACCATTGTGCGTAGCAATCAGACCTTCAGCCATTGGATCGGCTGCGATGCCCCTGATTTGGTCGGTCGGCGTTTCCAGGACCTGTTGACGATGGGTGGGCGGATTTTCCACCAGACCCACTGGGCGCCCCTGATGCAGATGCAGGGTTCGGTGGCCGAAGTGAAGCTCGATCTGCTGCACCGAAACAAACGCATCATCACTATGCTGCTCAACGGCGTGCGACGAGAGCACGAAAGTGGCGCGTTTTATGAACTGGCGCTGTTCGGCACCACCGATCGCGACAAGTACGAGCGCGAATTGCTCAACGCCCGGCGAACTGCAGAAGCTTTGCTGCGGGAAAAAACAGCAGCCGAAACGGCCCTGCAACAGGCGCAAACAGCGTTGAACGACGCTTACGAAAAATCCCAGCGCCGCGCTTCATTCGCCGAACAAATGGTCGCGATTGTCAGCCACGATCTGAAGAACCCTTTGACGGCTATCAGAATGGCTTCCGACATCCTCGCCCAATCCGAGCGCAGCGCAAAGGAAAGCAAGATGCTCGAGCACATCAGTCGCTCGACCGACCGCGCCGAGCGCATGATCGGAGATTTGCTGGACTTTGCCCTGGCGCGCATTGGGCGGGGTATAGCGGTCAATCCCGATTGGCTGGATTTGCATCGATTCATCAGCCAAAGCATTGATGAACTGCGTGTCGCTTTTCCGCAAGCCACACTCTTGCACACGTCCAACGGTTCTGGCCGCGCTTATCTGGATGCTGACCGGGTGCAGCAAGTCATTGGCAATCTGGTCGCCAACAGCGTGGCGTATGGTGATCTGGCGCATCCGATCACTATTGTTTCCGAATGGGGTGACGATCAATCGGTGATCTCGGTCCATAACCACGGCCCGGCAATTGCGGATGCATTAGTGGCCGCTCTGTTCGAACCCATGACCCGTGGCACCGAAACCGACAGTGATGTGCGAAGCGTGGGGCTTGGTTTGTTCATCGTCAGAGAAATAGCCAGGTCCCATGGCGGGGAGGTTGCGGTCAGCTCGACGGCCGAGGAGGGCACTCGGTTCAGCGTGCATCTTCCCCATCCTGAATAAGGCCGGTCAACAAATTACCAATGATCGACGTGGTGTTGTGTTCCAGAGTTTCGATTGATTGTTTGGCGAATCGCAGGACCCCGCGGGATCAACCAAGGCCCGAGCTCAACGGAGCACAGCAAAGGCCAGGCTGTACCGGGTTGTCATTGGGGGCAGGGTGTTGAAATCAACCCGATGCATTTGTTTCAGATAAATGTGGCCTGGCATCCGGGCTGCTTTTACTATCGAGTGCCATCCGACATGTTTACCGCGTGCTGTTGAGCGCGCGGTGTTTAAAACCAAGGGGCTTGCATGGCTCAGTCGACTTCTTCATTGGTAGCTCCTCTGCGTGCTTTCTTTACACAGTTGACCCGTTCTGGACGGGGAGGCATGGCGTTTTGGCTGGTGTTGGCCTGTGTGATGGCGTTGCTGATGGTGAGCGGTTACAGCGCTGTTGTCGGGGGCAACAAGGACAATCTGCGTTTTGCTTTACTCGGGGGATTGTCCGGATTCGGCGCAACGGCGCTCGGCGCAGTGGTGGCGATTGCGCTTCGCGACATTGCGGCTCGCACCCAGGACATCATGCTCGGCTTTGCTGCCGGGATGATGCTGGCCGCCAGCTCTTTCTCGCTTATTCTTCCTGGCATCGAGGCGGCTCGGCAACTGAGCGGCAATGGGTTACTGGCAGCCGGTATTGTCGTATTGGGTTTGGCACAGGGCGTTGCCTTGATGATCGGTCTTGATCGATTTGTGCCTCACGAGCACGAAAAAAGCGGCCGACGCGGCCCAGAAGCCAAACGGATCAATCGGGTATGGCTGTTCGTCCTGGCCATCACGTTGCACAACTTGCCCGAAGGCATGGCGATCGGTGTCAGCTTTGCAACAGGCGACATGCAGGTGGGAATACCGCTGACCACGGCGATCGCCCTTCAGGACATACCCGAAGGTCTGGCGGTTGCAATGGCTTTGCGAGTGACCGGTATTACGGCACTGCGCGCGGCGCTGATTGCCGTCGGATCAGGCCTGATGGAGCCTTTTGGCGCCCTGGTCGGCCTCGGTATTTCCAACAGCTTTGCCCTTGGCTACCCCATCGCACTCGGCCTTGCCGCCGGCGCCATGATCTTTGTGGTGTCCCATGAAGTCATTCCCGAGACCCATCGCAATGGTCATGAAACACCGGCAACACTGGGCCTGATGCTGGGCTTTGGCGTCATGATGTTTCTCGATACTGCGCTGGGATAAAACACTCGCGTTATTGTTTCTGCATTGGCCAGATCATCCGCCACTGACTTTCCAGTGTTTAACATCATCGGCAAACACCATTTGCCTCATCTCGTGAGCAATGCCGTATGCGAGAGACTCATGGGCGGCGATGACTTTTTCCTCCGCGGACAAGCAATGGAAGATATCGAGTTTGGTCTGCGCTTCAGCGGTTTCCAGCGCGAAAATCTGCACGTAGCGCGCAAGGTCATTGTCGAGACTCGACAGGTATTCACGCAGACGTTGGTGATCAACGGATTTCTGACTGAAATACCAATTCATCGGGTGGATCAGAAAGCGTGAGTGGGGAGAGGTGATCCGGCGCCCTGCGGCCAGGAACATGATGATGCCCATCGATTCGATGTTCCCCGCATTGATTGCACACAATGGCACTGGCAGCGATTTCAGGAAGGTATAAAGCGTGAAACCGAAATTGGTACTGCCCCCGGATGTGGACAGGTTCAACAGTAAAGACGTGGCACCTTGATCAATGGCTTCGAGACAGCAATCCCTGAAACGCTCGGTGGTTGCCTGGTCGATCTGGCAATGAAAATGCACGATATGTTCGGTCATGGCCCGACCTCCGAAATCCATAATTTGTAAAGCTGCGTATGCGCTATGCAGTCTAGTAAATATTGACCTTTCGTTAGCGAAATATTCGACTTTATCAACCGGTTTTTGAGTGCCTGTTCCGTCAGTCGAAAGTCTTTATTTTTCATTGAACTAACGTCGTAAATCCACTGGTCGCGAAGCCTTTTTTTTGTTCAAACTTTCGATTTCCCATGCCATCCGAATTAAACGGGCGACTGCTCGTGTCAATGATTCAGAGGTGATTGAAATGGCCAATACAGGAAATAACAATCCCGGCAATTTTTCTAATGACCGAGATAAGGCATCCGAAGCTGGCAAGAAAGGTGGCCAAGCTTCAGGCGGTAATTTCGCCAATGATCCACAACGAGCATCTGAAGCCGGCCAAAAAGGTGGCCAGGCATCAGGTGGACAACAATCGAGAGATGCTGATCGTATGTCCGGAGGCGGGCAGGGTACCCAACGCGGTGGAGAGTTCACCGATGACATGGAGGACATGAACAAGCCTGGACAGAAAGGCGGACAGGCATCGGGTGGACGGCAATCCAACGAGGCTGATCAATCCACCGGTGGTGGTCAGCAAAGTGGACGCGGCGGCAATTTTGCCGATGACAGGGACAAGGCGTCTGAAGCAGGCCGCAAAGGAGGAGAAAACAGTGGTGGCGGAGGGCGTCAGTCCTGATGCCTTGTAATCACCAAGCCCCGATTTTTCGGGGCTTGGTTTAAAGTTTCCCGGGTGACTCTTTTGGCTGCTGATCTTTTTTACGAAGCACCACTGTCTGCCGCACTCACCTGAATCAAAGCATGAACACGCGAACTGAGTTCATTCAGGCTGAAGGGTTTGGTCAGCACCTTGGTAGTGGCATCGACAGAAATCAGGCTGGAGCCACCTGCGAAACCGGTGATGAACAGCACCTTCATTTGCGGGAATTTCAATTTCAGTTCAGCCGCCAGGCTGATCCCGTTCATCATGCCGGGCAGACCAATGTCAGTCAGGAGCAAATCCAGGTGCCCGAGCTTTTCTGCCTGCTTTATTGCCGATACGCTATCGACCGCCTCTACTACGCAGTAACCTGTTTCGCTCAATAATTCCGAGGCCATCTGGCGTACCGCGGCTTCGTCATCCACCAGCAAAATAGTTTCGCCGTTCCCCACTGGCTCCGTCGAACCTGATTCGGAATGGGCTTGGGTCTTATCGGGTTCAGAATTGTCCACTGGAAAATACAGGGTTACGGTGGTGCCGACGCCGACGCTGCTGTGGACCCGCACCTGCCCACCGGATTGTTGGGTAAATCCATAGATCATTGAAAGACCCAGGCCAGTTCCTTCGCCGATTTTCTTGGTGGTAAAAAACGGATCGAAAATGCGCGACAAAAGCTCTGGTTTGATCCCGGTGCCGGAATCTGTCACGGATATGCTCACATAGGATCCTGTAGGCATCATTTTCTCGGAAGACGACGCTTCATCTATCACGCATCGGTCGACCGAAAGATCCAGCGTACCGCCATTGGGCATGGCATCTCTTGCGTTGATGGCAAGATTGAGCAGGGCATTCTCCAGCTGATTGAGATCGCACTTGATACGATCACTGGTCTTGAACGAGCACCCCACTACAATGCTCGGCCCGACCGAACGGCGGATCATGTCTTCAAAATCGGCCACTACTTTGCGAGGTTCGATAATTTCGGGGTTGAGTGATTGCTGTCTCGAAAACGCCAGCAGACGTTGCGTCAAAGCGGCTGCGCGAGACGCTGCGGTCATGGCAATCGAGTTGTAACGGGCCAGTTTGTCATGGCGACCGGCATCAATTCGACGTTGCATCAGCTCCAGGTTACCGATGATGCCCGCCAACAGGTTGTTGAAGTCGTGGGCAATGCCACCGGTCAGTTGACCTACCGCTTCCATTTTCTGACTCTGCCGAAGCTTGAGTTCCGCCATCGCCCGTTCATGTTGTTCGGCTTCCAACTGCTGAGTGCGCTGATTGATTCGGTCCTCCAGCAGCTCGTTCCAATCTCGCAATGCGTTCTCTAGCTGAACCCGATCGTCGATGTCTTCAATGGTGCCGTACCACTGCTCGCAATGACCGTCGATACCGAGGCTGCACAACGCGCGGACGCGGAACCAACGATATTCTCCGGTGCCTTTGCGTAAGCGGATTTGAGAGTCGAAAGGCTGCAAGGTGGTCAATGATTGATCCCAGAGCACTATCAACGCCGTCTTGTCCTCAAGATGCACCGCGTTGGACCATTGACGATCCAACGTTTGCTCAGGTGTCAGGCCGGTGTATTCATACCAGCGATGATCGATGGAAATGAGATTGCCGTTTTTGTCGGCCGTCCAGGGCCAGAGCGGATTGAGTTCAGCCGCTATTCGATAGTGCCTTTCACTTTCCCGTAGCTTTTTTTCGGTCAAGCGCATGGCTTGCATGGTTTTGGAACGCTTTAAAGCTGCGCCAAGCAAATTGCTGTAACCGCGAAGAAAATCGATATCGCTGTCGGTGAACTGGCGAGGGATTCGACTATCCACCTCAAAAATGCCGAATGGACGTTCTCCATCGGCACCGTGGACGAGCACGTTAACGAACGCTTTAACGCCGTTTTCGATTTGAAAATCGTGATAGCGAAAGCGGGTTTCCGTTGCAATATCCGTTGAAATGACCGGGCCGTTGGTGTCCAGAGAGTGACGTTCAGGGGTTCCCTCGCAGGCTTTTACTTTCACCTTCCCGACGACATTGGGTGCCCAGCCCACACCATTTCGCACAAAAAAAGTGATCTCGTCTTCCAACAACAGCATGAATTTCGCCATGTTGGTTCCGAGCCCGTCGCCGACCAAGCGGCAAGCTTCATCGAGAATTTGCTCCAAATCATCTGACGCCAAGGCCAGCTCGCCAAATTTGGCAAGCACCTTGCGCTGGCGCAGAAGCGTCTCCTCGATTGCCATGTCATCACCTATGGGGTTTTAGTATCCGAGGGTCGGGCACTGGCCTAGGTTCAAACGATGTGATCAAACGCAGTTTGTCTTTGCTTCCTGCAGCGCGGTCAGTCAAACCAGACAGGGATCTCAGGCGAGTTCAACAGGCCGATCACAGGTGATATGTAAATCCTTTGAACTGTGTCTAAAGCTAGAAATTAGGCGATAAGACACAACTTCAGGGAATTAAGTTGCTTGATAGGGCTGGGCGTTAATTCTATAATTTTGGGAATTAACTGGCACAGAACAGGCTGGGTGCACTCTATGTTGGATTTAAGCTTCAGCAAGCCGAGCGAGGTCGTCAAGCGCCTCTGCGATCGCTTGCGCACAGAGCGCTTGGCGCAGGATATGACACAAGCCGACTTGGCCGGACGTGCCGGCATCGGCACAAATACAGTCTCCAACCTTGAAGCCGGGCGCAATGTCGGATTCGAGAACGTCGTTCGGGTGGCGATGGCTCTTGGCCGAACCAAGGAACTGGAAGGCCTGTTTCTGCCTAGACTGGACAGCATCGAGGACATTCGGCGCTACGAAAACAGCGCCAATCGTCTCCGTACAAAAAGGAAGTCCGGCAATGCTTGAGCAGGTGAACGTCTTCTACGAGGGATGGGGTGAACGATGGCAATGGGGCACGCTGGTCTCCACGACTGCCCTGACCGGTCGCCCGTTGATCGTGTTCGAGTACAGCAATGAAGCCAGGCAAAGGGGCTTGGAACTGTCCTCCTACACGCTGCCGTTGGGGGGGGCTAACTTGCGCCGAGATTTTCCAGAGCACCAACTGTACTTGCCAGGGCCTGTTTACGACGCCTTGCCGGATGGGTGGGGCATGTTGCTGATGGACCGTTTGTTCAGGCGTCGCGGGCTCACCACAGCACGCATCGGTTCACTGGAACGGCTGACCTACATTGGTAGCAATGCAATGGGGGCCATGACGTTTGAGCCCGTGGCACCCGAAGGGCAGGAATCTGAAGTCCACATCCCGCTGCAGCAGCTTGCCGCCGAAGTACAGAAAGTCCTCCATGGAGACGGTGGCGAGTTCCTGCAGACGTTGCTGCTGGTGGGCGGCTCGCCTCAAGGCGCAAGGCCTAAGGCCCTCGTCTATCGCGATCCAGAAACTGGCGGATTTACCACTGCCGCCACGCCGGGCTTTGAAGCATGGTTGATCAAGTTCCCGGCCAAAGAAGAACATGCCGAGGTGTGCGCTGTCGAAATGGTCTACGCCGAATGCCTGCGCATGTGCGGTATCGAGACCCCTGACACGCAGTATTTCAATCTGCCTGATGGGTTGGCGGCGTTCGCCAGTAAGCGATTTGACCGTCGGGATGGTCTACGCGTACCCATGCAAAGCCTCGCGGCGTTTACGGGGGCAAATTACCGCTCCCCGGGAGTGTTGGACTACGTCAACTTCCTGCGGGCAACACAGATGTGTACCAACGACGTGCGAGAAATGGCGCGGGCGTTCGAACGTGCAGTCTTCAACGTTGCGTTCAACAACAGAGACGATCATCCCAAGAACTTCGCCTACATCATGTCGCAAGACGGTCAGTGGAGACTGTCACCGGCTTACGACGTGACCTTCTGCGAGGGGCCAAGTGGATATCACCAGATGGATGTGATGGGGGAAGCACTGTCGATTTCCCGCACGCAAATGCTTCGGCTGGCCGAGGAAGCCGAGGTGCCCCCGGAGATTGCAGGCAGAATGATTGACGGCATTTGTGATGTGGCGAGCCAGTTTGAAAGCATCGCCGAGAACCTGTATCCACAGGTTATTACTCGAGACACCTTGCGCACGATCCAAGACCGCATCGATCAGAACGTAGCTCGGTTACACCGTGGTCCATAGTGTGTGGAAAGGCAAAATAATCAGATTAGGAGCCTGCCCGACGACACTTAAAGACTATCCGGGTCCCCGAAAAACATCTGAATCCGCGATCGCAACCAGCGCTCACCCGGATCATTATCCTGTGACCCGCGCCACGCCATATGCAATTCAAAGCTGCGCACCGGCAACGGCGGTTCCTCCGCACGTACACCACCCGCGGCCGTGAGGGCTTCTGCCGTGTAGTCCGGAACGGTGGCGACGATGTCAGTCCCGCTCAGCAGCGTGCTCAACCCGTTGAACTGCGGCACCGCGAGCACGACATGGCGCTTGCGTCCCAGTTTTTCCAGCTCTTCATCGATAAAGCCGCTGAGGTCGCCGGCGAATGACACCAGAGCATGAGGCCGCGCGCAGAAGTCATCCAGGCTCAAGGGGCCCGGCACGGTATCGGCACGCAGCAGCTTGGGCGAACTGCGGCGCAGGACTTTACGCTTGGCATTCGCCGGCAAGTCGGTGGTGTAGCTGACGCCAATGGAGATTTCGCCGGAGGCCAACAATCCCGGCATCAGGATGTAATTGACCCGCCGGACCACCAGCACAATCCCCGGAGATTCGGCCCGCAGGCGCTTGAGCAGCATCGGCAGCAGGGCAAACTCGACATCGTCGGAAAGACCGATGCGGAACACCGCGGTGCTGGTGGCCGGGTCAAACTCGGCGGCTCGGCTGACGGCGGTGGAAATGGAATCCAGCGCCGGGGAAAGCAGGGCGAAGATCTCCACGGCCCGGGCAGACGGCTCCATGCTGCGGCCAGTGCGCACAAACAACGGATCATCGAACAACCCACGCAAGCGCGAAAGCGCCGCACTGATGGCTGGCTGACCAAGGAAAAGCTTCTCCGCAGCGCGGGTCACGCTGCGCTCGTGCATCAGGGTTTCGAATACGATCAACAGGTTGAGGTCGACACGACGCAGGTCATTACGATTCATCTGGAGTCCAGGCAGAGTCAGTAAACTTGACGTGGGCGGCCATATGAGAACAATGGCCAGCAGGAATATTACGGGGAAAGGCTGGTACTCTGCACCGAGTAATTCAGTTTTCCTACAAAGGCTGCTTCAGTTTCTTACGACATTTGACGATGTTGCCGCTGATGCGGAATCAATGACAAGCATGTCGACTATTAATAGCCACAGATAGTGTTGGGTTGAAAGCCCAGCTAGAGTTCATGGCATTAGAGGTTCATTTGGCGAGGTTTGCGATGTCCCGCACGATCCGGTTTCACAAATTTGGTCCAGCCGAGGTGCTCAAATGCGAAGAGCATGCGGCCGCTCTGCCTGCACCGGGTGAAGTGCAGGTGCGCGTCGAGGCCATTGGCATCAGTTGGTACGACACACTCTGGCGGCAAAACCTGGCGTCTTCCCGTGCTCAATTGCCCGCCGGCCTTGGCCAGGAAATGGCCGGTGTCGTCACGGCTGTCGGTGAGGGTGTCGATGATCTGGCCGTGGGTGACAAGGTCGCCAGTTTCCCGGCTCAAAGCCCGAACGATTACCCGGTCTACGGCGAATTGATTGTGCTGCCACGCACGTCGCTGACCCGCTACCCGGACGTGCTCAGCCCGATTGAAGCCAGCGTGCATTACACGCCTTTATTGATTGCCTACTTTGCCTACTCGGATCTGGCACGGGTCAAACCCGGGCAGTTTGCCCTGGTCACTGACGCCAGCCATTGCGCAGGCCCTTCGTTTGTCCAGTTGGGCAAGGCCTTGGGTGTGCGGGTGATCGCGGCCACCAAGTCGGCGGATGAACGTGAATACCTGCTGTCGTTGGGCGCCGAGAAAGTGATTGTCACCGAGGAAGAGGATCTGCTGATGCGGATCAACAAAATCACTGACAATCGCGGCGTGGATGTGGTGTTCGATGGTCTGGGCGGCCCACAGATGTCACTGCTTGGCGACGTTCTTGCGCCACGTGGCAGCCTGGTTCTGTACGGCCTGCAAGGCGGGAACCAGACACCATTCCCGGCTTGCGCAGCGTTTCAGAAAAATATTCAGTTCTTCGTGCATTGTATCGGTAACTTCACCGGCAAGCCGGAACTGGGCATCATCCAGGATCAGGTTGCACTGCAACGGGCCTTGCGTGACATCAACCAGTTGACCGCCGACCGCGTGGTGCTGCCGCTCAAGACTCGGGTCTTTCCGTTTGCCGAGTTTGTCGAGGCTCACCGCTACATGGACGAATGCCCCTGCCGGGAAAGGGTTGCGCTCCAGGTCGAGCCAGCCTGATCCACTCAAAGAGTCCGTGCCTTCACGGACTCTTTGCTTTCAGTACTTTCCTACATGAGACCTTCCATTGATCTGTCAGTGGAGCAGTTCAGCAACTGAACTGGTTTTTGCTCTCAATCTGTAGCTTCTAATCAGCATCTAAGCCCTGATAATTGAATGATTACTTTCATCTCAAGGAATGAGCTATGAGCCGGTATCAGGCTGATACTTTTCAATGTGCACTGCTGATAAATATTCAACCATTAACGATCGTCTCGGTAGTTGCTGGAAATTTATTGGCTACTTCTTTCTTTATTTCCTGTGTTAAATGTCTGTGGGACTCTGTCGGATATTTCCTAGGACGTCGAAAGGCATGGAGTGAACCCCCGTTAATACGGGCTCCACGGCTGATCGACAGGATGCAAGGCCTGCGCAGCCTCCGACGCACTCAAATGTCGACATGAACATTTAAGTGCTAGCATTTACCAATATAACCAGTATCCAAACCCTGTTCAGGCCAACCTCCTGCGCCGCGTCCTGCTGTGTGCGCGATATTGAACTACGAGTATCAGGTACATATAGATGACCAATATCCATGAACAAGCCATGAGCAATGTCTATCAACAAGTGCTGCAACGATTGCTGAGTTTCTTTTCCCGGGCCGAACGCACGGCATTGCAGTTGTTGATTCAACGCCTGGGCGTGGCCGCCGGCGGCATGGAGCAGATCGGTGACTTCAAAGTATTGGCCATTCAAACCGGCTCCCGTGACAGTTGCTACTCCCTGGCATTGCTGCGGGCCGCACAGCTGACCATCGCCAGTCGAGCGCCGGCAACGTTCCAGTTGCGCGTGGCAACCCTGCGCCTTGGCAGTTCCAGCGAGGCAGCCCTGGAAAACATTCATCGCAGCTACAGCGCCTTGTTCGTCTACGATGACCCGCGGGTTGAAGTTCTGATGGTGGATAACCGCGAGGTTGTAGCGTTCGATCCCGTGGCCCCGTTGTCTGCGGCAGGCCGTGAGTCCGAACGCACCAACCTGCTGATGATCGGGCACGTGCGGGCCATGGACGGGCCGCTTGACCTGTGGGACAACGGCTACCTGGCCACCGGCGAGTTCTGCGGGCAAATCACCCGCTGGAGTCATGGCGTCGACGCCCTGATCAGCCACGATACGCCGCGCCAACAGAGGCGATTTATCGAAGGCCTGAAACGGGCTGCCACCAAGGCTGGCCACGATATGTCCAGGCATCCCGAGCCGGGCTATGAGGGATTGTTCCGGCTGCTCGACGACCTGGGCGCTCAAGGCTACCAACGGTTTTACTCGCAACCGGGTTATCAACCCTGGCGTCCCGCAGAGGATTTTGAAATCTGCCGCCGCGCGACATTGATTGATATTCACGATTTGCTGGTCAGCAATCTGGAAGAACGATGGCCGCTGCTTACCGAATTTCTCGGATTCCAGGCGGACGAACTGGCGGCTCACCTCTGTGACAATGACTACAGCAGTCTCCCGGTTTGCGCCCACGTGCGCGGGTTGGATGCCTGCTTCGTGCAAGGTCGTACCTATGAAGAGGGGATTGGCGAATACCTGCAACGGGCGTTGGTGATGATGCGCCGTAAACAACTGCCGGAACGCTTGTGCGAACAGGCGATGGAAACCTTTGGTCGGCCAGTGACACTGGCAGAGCAGCGGACAAGGACTGCAACCGAATTGCAACGAAGCCTGGGTTTGAATGAAGCCCAGTTGGTGTGCCTCTTGTTTGCGCCTTTTGTCGACAACGGCGCAACACTCGAGCGATTCCTGCGCCAGTGCCACCCAGGCATGATGGTGGCATTGCCTGATCTGCATCGGGCCATGCAGGGGCAACAAGTTGCCGACCAGATCAAGCAATGGCTCACCGACGTCAGTGGTCTGCCGGTGAATCTCGTCTGCGACCTTTATCGCATGAAGTCGGTGGCGGTACTGGAGGGCAGGGTAGCCGAACCGGTGATCGGCGATGCCGTTGCTGATCCGGTCGACTATCACTCATCCGTGCCGGGTGAGTCGTCCGCCGGTGGTTGAAGGTGAGCCGTCATTGCCAGGCCCGCGGTCCTTGTCCATGAAAGGACCGCGTACTACCGACTTTGCCTATCAGGCGGTATATCGATACCTGACCCACCTCATCGGCGAAACAGCCAATGATGCGCGGGTTCGCCTGCCTTCATTGCGGCAACTGGCAGTGCGGCTGAATGTGTCGATCTCGACCATTCAGTACGCCTACGCGCTACTGGAAAAGGAAGGCCGGGTGTACTCAGAGGCCAAGTCAGGATATTTCGCGCAGCCGGTGCCTGCTGCGAATACGCTCTACAGCGGTAATGACTTGCTCGAAAGCGTCTACGTCAACGCCCGCCGTCCAGGCATGCTGGTACTGAGTACAGACGATCCGGCAATGCTGCAGCCCATAGACAGTCCGTTGCTGCTGCTGGAAAGAGAGTTGCTTCGTCAGTATCCGCGCCAGCCGCAGGCACACTCGCAACCCTGCGGCGAACTGGAGTTGCGCATGGCATTGGCTGCGCGCTACACCACTTCGCCGGTGCGGTGCTGGCACGCTGAAGATGTCTACATCGGGGCGGACCTTCGTGGTGTGCTGGAAATCCTGATCGTCGTGCTGGGCCTCAAGGAGGCGACGGTGGTGGTCGAGTCACCGTGTGACTGGGGGATTCTGCGGTTGTTGGATGCGGCAGGCGTCCGGGTCATCGAGTGGCCGGTGATGACCGACGGCAGCCTGAATCATGACCTTCTCAAGACACTGCTGGAAACTGAACCGGTGTGCCTGGTGATGCTTTCGTCCGGCATGAATACGCCCAGTGGCAGCCAGGCATCCGAGGGCAACCGTGAGGCCATTGCGCAGTTATTGAAGCAGCATGACTGTTGGGTGTTGGAGAACGACTGCTACGGTGAGCTCGAATTCGAACCCGGCGGCCCGCGATTTCGCGAGTGGCTGGCCCCGGAACGTCTGATCGTATTTTCTACTTTCGAAAAAATAATGGGGCCGGAAGCGCCCTTTGGTTATCTACTTTCGCGCCATTTGCGCGTGGAGCTGCAACGCCATTTCCTGCTGCGCGCTTTCCGCCTGTCCGCGATTCGCCAGAAAGCCATTGCCCGCTTGTACAGCAACGGACGCATCGACCAACACCTGCAATTGCTGCGGCGTCGACTCAAGGACGGCAAGGTGCAGATGATTCAGTTATTGCAAGAACGCTTGGCCGATGCCCTGCATTTCGTCGAGCCACAAGGAGGTGCAACGATCTGGGTGCGTCCGTTACGGCGGGTCAACGTGCGCCGGGTATTCCAGCGCCTGCTCAAGCAACATGTGGTCATAGCGCCGGGAGAACTGTTCAGCCTCCAGGGGTTACATGCACAGCATCTGCGATTGAGTCATAGCGTGGTTGCTGAACAGGATCTGGCGAACGCCTTGGGTCTGCTGGCGGATGCGCTGCGAATGGAGTCGATCGAATGAACGCATCACCCTGTCTGGCGCAATGCTCGACTTTTATAACACTGAGCTCGATCCTGCACGGGATCGATAACGTCGCGCGACGGTCAAACTGCCAGTAAACTGCGTTCCAATTCCTGAACCACTCTATTCCAGAGGTTTTTGCATGACACTCAGTCAATATGCGGGCAAACCGGCACCGGCAGAATTGTTGGTCGATATCCCGCGACTGGTTACGGCGTATTACACCGGCCAGCCAGATGCCGCCATTTCGACCCAACGCGTGGCTTTTGGCACGTCCGGGCACCGAGGCAGCTCCTTCGACCTGAGTTTCAACGAATGGCACGTTCTGGCCATCAGCCAGGCAATCTGTCTGTATCGCGAGGCGCAAGGCATCGACGGCCCGCTGTTCGTCGGTATCGACACCCATGCGCTGTCCACTCCAGCAGGCGCCAGCGCCCTGGAGGTGCTGGCGGCCAACGGTGTGACGGTTATGATTGCCGAAGGCGACGAATACACCCCGACGCCGGCGATTTCCCACGCGATTCTTTGCTACAACCGTGGACGCACCTCGGGCCTGGCTGACGGCATCGTCATCACCCCGTCGCATAACCCGCCGCAAAGCGGGGGTTACAAATACAACCCCACCAACGGTGGCCCAGCCGATACCCACATCACCAAGTGGATCGAAGCCAAAGCCAACGAACTGCTGGGCAACAAGCTCGCCGGGGTCAAGCGCATCAGTTACGAGCAAGCGCTGAAGGCCAGCACCACCCATCGCCACGATTATGTGAACACCTACGTTGCCGACCTGATCAACGTCATTGATTTCGATGCGATCCGTGATGCCAAACTGCGCCTGGGTGTCGATCCGCTGGGCGGAGCAGGGGTGCGCTACTGGTCGGCGATTGCCGAGCATTACCGCCTGGACCTGGACGTGGTGAACAAGCAGGTTGATCCGACGTTCCGCTTCATGACCGTCGACTGGGACGGCCAGATTCGCATGGACCCATCGTCCACGCATGCCATGCAAGGTCTGATCGGCCTCAAGGAACGCTTCGACGTGGCATTCGCCTGCGACCCGGATCACGACCGTCATGGCATTGTTACGCCGTCCGGTGGCTTGCTGGCGCCGAACAATTATTTGGCGGTGTCCATTGATTATCTGTTCCAGAACCGGCCGCAATGGCGCGCCGACGCTGCCGTAGGCAAAACGGTGGTCAGCAGCGGGCTGATCGATCGCGTGGCCAAGCGTCTGGGGCGTCGCCTGTACGAAGTGCCGGTCGGCTTCAAGTGGTTTGCCGATGGCTTGTTCGATGGTTCGCTGGGCTTCGGTGGTGAAGAAAGCGCCGGAGCATCGTTCCTGCGCAAGGACGGTGGCGTCTGGAGTACCGACAAGGACGGGCTGATCCCGGCATTGTTGGCCGCTGAAATGACCGCCCGCACCGGTCGCGACCCGAGCCAGGCCTATCGAGCCTTGACCGATGAACTGGGAGAACCTTTCTCCGTGCGGGTCGACGCCAAGGCCAACCCGGAGCAAAAAGCTTTGCTGAGCAAGCTGTCGCCGACACAGGTGACCTCCACCGAGTTGGCGGGCGAGCCCATCCAGAGCATTCTCAGCCATGCGCCCGGTAACGACCAGGCGATTGGCGGCTTGAAGGTCATGACCGAGAACGGTTGGTTCGCTGCGCGTCCGTCGGGTACCGAAGACATCTACAAAATCTATGCGGAAAGCTTTGTCAGCGACGACCATCTCAAGCAGTTGGTGGCCGAAGCGCAGACGTTGGTGGATGGCGCTATTTCCACGAAGTAAGTGATGGGCGTTGGTGGCGAAGGAGCAAGCTCCCGCTGGGCGGCGAAGCGGCCCCCATGGCGCTGTTCCTGACAGTGCGCATTCGTTGTATTTACGACTGCTGCGCAGCCGAGCGGGAGCAAGCTCCCTCGCCACAAATTGATAGACGGCCTATAGAAAAGGGGTGACCGTTCTGGCCACCCCTTTTTTGTGCGTCGCAATTACCCAATCAAGCCAGATCCACCAGCACAATCTCGCTGTCCTCGACGGCTGTTACTTGCAGTACCTGCTCGTCGGCAACTGCAATGCCGTCGCGAGCCTGTGCACGCAAGCCATTGACTTCAATGACGCCAGTGGCCGGAACCAGATACGCGCGACGACCGCTGTCCAGCCGATATTCCGCGGTTTCACCCGCTTTCAGGTTCGCCGCCACCAACCGGGCATCGGCGCGAATACGCAGGCTTTGATCATCGCCGTCCTTGCCGCTGGCCAACGTCACGAAACCTTCGCGCTGGCCTTTGGGAAACGGCTTGGCGCCCCAGGACGGTGCCAGTCCGGATTCATTCGGAATGATCCAGATCTGGAAAATCCTGGTCGGTGTCGCTTCCAGATTGTATTCACTGTGGGCAATACCGGTACCGGCGCTCATGACCTGGACGTCACCGGCCTCAGTGCGACCCTTGTTGCCCAGGTTGTCCTGGTGGGTGATCGCACCTTCACGCACGTAAGTGATGATTTCCATGTCCCGATGTGGATGCTGCGGGAAGCCGGTACCAGGGGCGATAACATCATCGTTCCACACCCGCAGGTTGCCCCAGTTCATGCGTTTTGGGTCATGGTACTCGGCGAACGAAAAGTGATGATGTGCATCCAGCCAGCCGTGGTGAGCGCCACCCAGCGAGTTGAAAGGTCTGAGTTCAAGCATGATCGTCTCCTGAAAGGTTCGTCATGGGCTTGATGCATGAGCCATGAAGCGAGACCGGTGGTTGATGACGGCCATCATCCAACAGGCAACAATCGATAAAAAGCGTAAAAAATGCCTCATAACAATCGAATGTATCGATATAAAAACCCTTCGAAATATTGTCATTCGGCCTTCACTTCATCGTATAAGCCAATGAGCTACAAGCATTTCACTAGAACTCATCGGCAAATGCAGACACCATAGCCGTCAACAGTCTCAGACCATGGAGTCCGTCCGCGTGGCGCAACACACCCCCGATCTTCCACCTGAACTTCGCCCTTTGGCCGAGATGCCGCTGCTCAAGCGTCTGGCCGCCCGGTTTTTTGGCCATGGCTTGACCCGCTTGCGTGCACAGCACCGTGCTTCGTGGTTGCACGGCCAGGCGGACGGTTTTCGCAGCGGGCATATTGCCGGGGTGGACTACGGCTACAAGGAAGGCAAACTGGAAGGGCTGGAAGAAGGCCGACAGGTATTGCTGATTCGTGACTCACGCAGCACTGAACACAGGCCGCCCAACATTGATGATCATTTGTTCGATGATTGGCGCCTGCCGTTGACCGCCGAACTGAAAAAACGCATGAAGGCGGACGTCGCACGACTGCTGCCGCCGCACGCGCAACCCAGCACCGCTCAGTGGAAGATGATTTTCAGCGATACACCGTCTACCTCGGTAATCGCCGGCGCGGGTGCGGGCAAGTCGACAACGCTGGTCCTGCGTATTGTGTTGCTGACGCAATACCTGGGCTTCGAGCTGAGTTCGATGACAGTCGTGACCTTCACCCGCGAATCGCGCAAAGACTTCATCAACAAGCTGATCGAGCTGTTTGCCCTTTGGGGGCGGGCGCTCAGCTTCAAGGAAGCACGCGATCTGGTGCGTACTTTCCACTCGCGGATTCTGCCCATGGTGCGCAGCCTGCCGGGTTTTGAGCGCTTGCAGGCCTTCGAGAACCTCAGCCACCGGATACAAGGTTCTGAGGAAGAGGTGGACAGCAATCCGTTCGACTTGCGCATCAACGATGCCCAGCGCCAGCAACTCAATGCCTGTTATCACGCCTTGCATACCCGCGACGAACGCTTTCGCGAGTTGATCAAGCCGCTGTCGCGCCATGCCTTGCAGCTCAAAGAGCTGGAGCGCGATCACCCGGATGTGCAGAAACGCATGGCCGTGACCGAACTGGCCGCCAAGCGCGATGAAGAACTTTGCGACATGATCGAAGACCTGTGGTTTCGCGCCAAAGCCTGGCCGATCAAAGGTATCGAGCCCAATCGCCAGACGTTCGATATCAACGGTTCGAGATTTCATTGTCACGGCTACATTCCGTCGCTGGATGCCTGGGTGGTGCTGGGTTTCGATCCTCGGGAAAACCCTCAACTGACGCGTCCCAACGCAAAGTTGAGCGTGCGCGCGGAATGGGCTGTAAAGCGCACCCTGTTTCAAGCTTTCTGCCGTAAGCCTTTGATATGGCTGGATAGCTATGAATCGTCGAAACGTGTTCTGGCGTCGCTGGCAGGAGAGGCCAGTGCCGGGCCAGGCTTCGATTACAAGGTCAAGGGTGAACTCGCTTCTGCACCGTTGCTCGACTGTTTTGTCGCTGCTGCCGGGTTTATCGAGAACCTGGGCCTGGACGTACCGACCGCCGTGGGCCAGATGAGCTTCGGCAAGGATGACCCGGACCGGTTCTTCTTTGAGGCCTTGAGTCTGTATTGGCGTGCACTGGAAGATCATTTGCTCGACCAGAAACCGCCGATCATGACCTACAACCGGATGTTCGCGCTGTTCAGCGAACACTCGCCGGAAAACCTCAAATTACTCAGTGACGAGTTGCTGCGGCCACTGTCGCATTTGATGATCGATGAATTCCAGGATGTCTCACCGCAGATCGTGTCGTGGATTCGTGCCAGCCTGGCAGAAATCCGCAGTCGGGGTCCGGCCATGCATGTCGGGCGCGGCGCGCAACGCTCGTCTTTGCTTTGCGTGGGGGATGATTGGCAGTCGATTTATGGTTGGCGCGGCAGTTCGCCAAGTTATTTCATGGAGTTCAACCAGTCGTTCTCGTCCCCGAGCACCACCAAAGTCATGCTCAGCGACAATTACCGCAGCCATCAACACATCATTGACGCTGCCGAACACATCGTGCGCGCCGCTCCGGCGATTGCTGGCAAGAAGGCCAAGGCCAGCGGTGAGCCAAAGCCGTTACTGCCAGTCAACGTGCTGGACCGCGACGACCAAGGCCTGGCTCAAAGGTTGATGGAACATTACAGGAAGGGCGATTCAATCTTGATGCTCTATCGAAAAAGCAGCGATAAGTCATTTATAGAAGAGCATATTCAGTCTGTAGTTAATCTTGATTCTAGCTTGCCGTATGACGCAAGGCGCTTGAAACAGCTGACTTATCACAGCGCCAAGGGTCTGCAGGCGGACGCGGTTTTCCTGCTTGGCGACTGTCAGCACTTGACCAGTTCTCCCTACAAGAATCAGGTGTACCGCATGGCCGGCCTGGGCAAGGCTGGTGATAACGAGCCGTACGACAATGCGCAGAAAGACGAAATCCTGCGCCTGGCCTACGTGGGCATTACCCGGGCAGTGAGTCATTGCTACTGGTATGTCGATACGGCGGACAATCAGGCTGCAAACATGCCCAAGGCGTCCGACCGGATCGGTAAGGGCAAGGCATTCTTTGCTGATCATCGCCAGGGCAAGACTGTGGCGTGAGTCTTTGGATTTCACTCAACAAAAAGCCCACCGGGAGTGTAATGCTGTTCACTTAAGGACGAACACTGTACCTGTGGCGAGGGAGCGAGCTCTCTCGCCACAGGATGCTAATGCTCATTTAAGTGAACAGCATTACACGTGAAGTGGGCTTTTTTATGACTTTCAGGCCTTCAGGCATAGCTCCTGAGGGCTACCGGGGGAATGAACGCCTCAAGCTCATCCTCCACGGCTTCGATGATTCGCTCCACATCGGCTGCATTCATCACCGTCGCACACGGAATACCGGCAATGGCGATCATGGTCTCGCCGGTTGCTCGATCAAACAAACGGGCAATCATGCTGCCCGGGGCATCCATGCTGGCCTCGAAACCCATGGGATGAAAATGCCAACGCATCAGCTGGCAGGCGTTTGGAAAAGTGACCTTGCTGAACCCTTTATTCATGTGTTGCCCACCTTCTTCATCGAGCGCTTCCTTTAGCTCACGTTAGGAGGGAAGAGCCTTCATTGGCTCTACCGATGACAGACTTTAAAAGTAGCACCTGAATGTGAAAAAAATGTGGATTTTTCAGGTCGTTTGGCAATTGCTTCGCATTTTTTATTCACGCCTTTTGGCGCAAACGTTTTCGTAAATATACCGCTATCCGTTTAACCATTGATGCAGAAGCCGAAGTTGGGCAAGCTCGGCTTTTTCACGTCGAGACCTTTATGCACGCCGAGGATGATGGCCCGCAGCAAACCCAGGCCACGGCCGAGACGGTCATGCGTTATCACCTGCGTTGGAAACACCGGGATCTCGACGGGGTCATGGCGCTTTACCATCCCGAGATCCAGTACAACGACTTTTTCCAGAACCGCGTGATGGGCCTTGAGCACTTGCGCGAATACGTGCGCAGCAGCATGCCCCGCGATCCGGATGAGGCGCTGGAACATTCGGACCGCATTCGGCTGGACGGCAACACGGCGTTCATTCAGTACCGCATCACCCTGCGTGGCGGCGAAGGGTTGGTGTCGTTTCGCGCCAGTGAAGCGATTACCGTCAAGGACGGGCTGATCTGGCGGGTCAACGAATACGCCTCTGTGGTGCGTGAACAGCCCACCGGTAAAAGCAGCAGCCAGCGGCCGGCGGTCAGTCGCCTGGGCTTGTCACCACGGCAGTTGAGTTTCATGGCCGAGGATCTGCAACAGTATTTCCAGCGCCAGCAACCCTATCTCGACCCTGAACTCGACCTGCAACGGGTGGCAAAGGAGTGCGGGTACAGTCGCAACCAGATTTCCTATTTGCTTAATCAGGTGTTGGGGCAGAGCTTCTATCGCTACGTCAACCAGGCGCGCCTGCAACATCTTCTCGCGGCGCTGGACAACGCCGCACCACCGCTGCGCATCGACGAACTGGCGTTCGCTGCCGGGTTCAATTCGTTGTCGGCGTTCTACAGCTGTTTCCGTCAACACACCGGGCTGTCACCCAAGGCGTATGCCAAACAAATTTCTTTGCGTGCACGCGCGCAAGACAACGCTTGAGCTCACGCACTAGGATCAGCGCCAACGAAGTTTGATTGGCGGAGTCTTGCATGCCGGCGTGGCGCACTATCAGTTTGTGGATGGACCAACTCGACGAGCCGTTGCTGGCGCGTCCGGCGCTGGAACAGGATCTGGACATCGATGTAGCGATCATCGGCGCCGGGTATACCGGACTCTGGACGGCCTACTACCTCAAGCGTCAGGCGCCTGGCCTGAACATCGCCATTATCGAGGCGCAAACCGCCGGTTTTGGTGCTTCGGGACGCAATGGCGGCTGGTTGATGGGCAATCTGTTGGGGGAGGACCGGCTGCTTGCCGAGCTGTCACCTGAACAGCGCCGGGCGTCATACGACTTATTGCACAGTATTCCCGATGAAGTGGAAATCGTCCTGGAACGTGAGGGCATCGACGGCGATTATCGCAAAGGTGGAGTGCTGTACTGCGCTGCCCGCTACCCGGAACAGGAAGCCAACCTGCGCCTATACCTGGACAAACTCTACAAGCAGGGACTCAACGAGCGCGATTACCGTTGGCTCAGCCCTGAACAATTGGCGCAGCAGATCCGTGTCGCCAAACCCTACGGCGGCATCTATGCCCCGCATGTCGCGACCATTCACCCAGCCAAACTGGTACGCGGCCTGGCGCGGACGGTGGAGCGCATGGGTGTGCGGATCTACGAGAACAGCCCGGTGACCCAATGGCAGTCCGGCAGCCTGCGCACGGCGAAAGCATCGGTGCGCAGCCGTTGGATAGTGCCAGCGGTAGAAGGCTATTCGGTAACGTTACCACCGTTAGGTCGCTATCAACTGCCGGTACAAAGCTTGATCGTCGCCACCGAACCTTTGTCCGCTGCGACCTGGGACGAAATCGGCCTGAGCCGCGGCCAGGCGTTCAGTGAAAGCAGCCGCCAGGTCACTTACGGCCAGCGTACCGCAGACAACCGCCTGGTTTTCGGTGCCCGCGGTGGTTACCAGTTTGCTGGCAAGTTGCGCCACAACTTTGACCTGACCCGCAGTGAAATCGAACTGCGCCGCTATCTGTTCGGTGAGTTGTTCCCGCAACTCAAGAACGTCCAGATCACCCATGGCTGGGGCGGCAATCTTGGCATGTCGCGGCGGTTCAAACCGCACATGCTGTGCGATCAGGCCAGTGGCATCGCCTTGTCCGGCGGTTATGGCGGGGAGGGCGTGGGTGCCAGCAACCTGGGCGGGCGGACGTTGGCTGACCTGATCCTGCAACGCGACACCGAGCAGGTCCGGCAGCCATGGGTCATTCCCCAACGTAGCCTTGATGCACTGCGGGCCTGGGAGCCCGAGCCCTGCCGCTGGCTCGGCTACAACGCGATCATCCGCAGCTTTGTCCACGAAGACCAGACCCTCGCCAACCCGGCCACCGCGCCTTGGCGGCGCAAACTCGCCAGTGGAGTGGCGGGGTTCATGGAAGGTTTCATGCAGTAACCGACGCGTTCTACAACCACAGGTATTCCCATGAGCATCACGCAATTCAAGAACACCGCAACCCTGCAACTGGAGGAGTCGAACCCGGTCGCCGTGCCGCTCGGCACGCCTGTGGCGGTGGCCTCGACCACCAGTGTCGAGCGCGACGACGGCGTCGAAACCGGCGTCTGGGAATGCACCCCCGGTCGCTGGCGCCGACAGATCGTTGCCCAGGAGTTCTGCCATTTCATCCAGGGCCGCTGCACCTTCACCCCGGACGATGGCGAAACCCTGCACATACAAGCCGGCGATGCACTGATGTTGCCCGCCAACAGCCTCGGTATCTGGGATATCCAGGAAACCGTGCGCAAGACCTACGTTTTGATTTTTTGAGCTCTTAAAAAAACAAAAGCTGATCCTTTGATTGCCTGCCAACAAAAACAAACCCATACAGGAATCGCTCATGATCCGAAAGACACTGACACTGGCCCCGCTGATGCTGGTCGCATCCATCAGCCAGGCGGCTGAAACGGTCAAAATCTACAACTGGTCGGACTACATAGCGCCAGACACTACGAAAAACTTCCAGAAAGAAACCGGCATTGCATTCACCTACGACGTCTATGACAGCAACGAAACCCTTGATGGCAAGCTGATGACCGGCAAATCCGGTTACGACGTGGTGTTTCCTTCGAACCACTTCATGGCGCGGCAAATCGAAGGCGGAGCGCTGAAAAAACTCGACAAGAGCCAGTTGCCGAACTGGAAGAATCTCAATCCGGTGCTGCTCAAGGCACTGCAAACCAACGATCCGGGTAATGAGCACGGCTTCCCATACCTGTGGGGCAGCACTGGCATCGGCTACAACATTGCCAAGGTCAAAGCGGTGCTCGGTGATAATGCACCGGTGGATTCCTGGGACCTGATTTTCAAACCGGAAAACATGCAAAAGCTGCAAAAATGCGGCGTGGCCATCCTCGACAACGGCCCCGAATTGTTGCCAGCGGCGCTGAATTATCTAAGCCTGCCGCATCACAGCAAAAGTCCGGAAGACTACAAAAAGGCCGAGGCCTTGCTGATGAAGATTCGCCCTTATGTCAGTTACTTCCACTCGTCCAAATACACCAGTGACCTGGCCAACGGTGACATTTGCGTGGCTGTCGGCTTCTCGGGCGACATCCTGCAAGCGGAAAACCGCGCCAGGGAAGCCAAAAATGGTGTCGACATCGGCTACTCGATTCCCAAGGAAGGCGCAGCGATCTGGTTCGACATGGTTGCCATGCCTGTAGATGCTCCGGACGAAAAGGCCGGTTATGCGTTCATGAATTACCTGCTGCGCCCCGACGTCATGGCCAGTATCAGTAACCACGTGCATTACGCCAATGGCAATGAACAGGCAGACAGCCTGATCGACCCGGCCATCAAGAATGACACCAAGGTCTACCCGAGCCCGGAAATGATGGGCAAATTGTTCGCCCTGGAAGCCATGCCACTGAACATCGACCGGATTCGGACACGGCTATGGAACAAGATCCGTACCGGTAGCTGATTCGTCAGACGGCAGCACCTGAAGGCCTCATTACCAGCCTGCTGGCGATGAGGCCGGTACATTCGACATTGTTGGTGCCCGATACGCCGCCATCGTGAGCAGCTCGCACCAGGTGAACCCCACCGGTCAGTCTTCCTTGCGAATGGTGGACACCTCGTCAGCCCTGACCTTGACCTTCGCCCCGGAAATATCCTCGAACTCGTAGAAGCCGTCCTTGGTTTTGGTTTTCGGCATGTCCTTGGTCAAATATTGGGTGCCGTTCTGCAGGGTAACCACCGTTGGGGTAGAACAACCGGCGAGTGCCAATGAGGCCGCTATCGCCACGGACATACCCAAAGTCTTGATATTCATAACTCACACTCCCACAAAAAAGACCGACTGTTGCTTTAAACAGTGCCTGTAACGCGGTTGGTGCCGTGGATCGGCGGAAAGTTCTGCGCGCCGGAAAAAATACCTGACAGCGCCGCCGCTTATCCTTTTCCGTTTGCACCGGGCAGGCCGTTGCTGGTATCTGTACGCATAACCAGTATTCGCTCCCATGGCTCCCATTCCCCGTGACTGCAAAACCCCTCGACGATCCGTTCTACTACTTGAACAACTTCATGCAAGTCATTGATTGGCTTGAACATCGCTATGCCGATGTGCTGGCTGACGAGGAGCAGCGCTTCATTACCGACTTCAAAGGGTTACCTCGCGAGTCCCGGGCCTTGCTGGTCCGCCTGATCATGCGCAAGGGCATTCACTTCAGAGCGGGTAAATTGCATTACCCCGAAATTGGCGACATCGCCGCCGCTGCCAGCCCGTTGCTGGCGTTGGCGTGGGTTGATCAACAAATGCCCCTGGCGGTGGAGACGCTGTTCGAGGTGTTGCTCAAAGCCGAAATTCTCCAATGTCTGGGTACGGCCATTGATCAGCCAAAAGGAAAAAAGTCTGACTGGCTACCGGCACTGAGCGAGCAGTTTCCCGAGGCTCGCACCTTCAGGCAATGGTGCCCGACGCTGGACGACCAGTTGTTCAGCCTGACGATCATGGGCTTGTGTGATCGCCTGCGCTTGATGTTTTTTGGCAATCTTTTCCAGGATTGGTCCGAGTTCGTGCTGGCGGACCTGGGTATCTTTACCTATGAAAAAGTCGACTTTTGCGCCGACTCGCGAGGCCTGCGCAGCCGCGAAGACGTGGATGCCTGCATGTTCCTGCACCATTGCCAGCAACTGTTCGAGGCCGGTGAAGCGCTGGGGGATGTTATCGGACAGGTCAACGGGCTGACATTGAGCAACCCATGGCTGCAAAGGCGCCGCGAGAAACTGCTGTTCCAGATCGCTCAGCATTGCGAGCGCATCGCCGATTTCGCCTCTGCGCTGACGCTGTATCGCCAGTGCAGATATCCCGGCGCGCGGTTGCGGTTGATCCGCGTACTGGAGCGCTGCGGTGAATTCGAATTGGCACTGGCGTTGGCCACCCAGGCCGAACAGGCACCGGAAAGTGCCGCCGAGCAACAAGTGCTGCTGCGGATGCTGCCAAGGCTGCGGCGCAAGCTCGGCGGGCCGCCAATGAAACGCGCATCACCCCGGCAAATGCTGCGCCTGGACCTGCAATTGCCACGCACGGACCTGGCGTTGTCGGTGGAGCATTACGTGCAGGCGCACCTCACGCAGGATGAGGCACCGGTCCACTATGTGGAAAACACGCTGATCAACTCGTTATTCGGTCTGTTGTGCTGGCCGGCGATTTTCGCGCCGTTGCCCGGGGCTTTCTTCCACCCGTTCCAGCGTGGCCCGGTGGACCTGCTCAACGAGGATTTCCATGAGCGCCGCGCAGATCTGTTCCAGGCGTGCCTGGCAGAACTCGATGACGGGCGTTATCGGCAGACCATCCGTGAACGCTTTATCGAAAAATGGGGGGTGCAATCGCCGTTCGTGTTCTGGGGAGCGCTCAACGAAGCGTTGCTGGAGCAGGCACTGGATTGTTTGCCGGCGGAACACCTCAAGCACTGGTTCAATCGACTGTTACTCGACATCAAGGCCAATCGCGCGGGCATGCCCGACTTGATCCAGTTCTGGCCGCAGCAAAAAACCTACCGCATGATCGAAGTCAAAGGGCCAGGGGATCGCTTGCAGGATAACCAGCTGCGCTGGCTGGAGTTCTGTCATGAGCACGGCATGCCGATTGCCGTTTGCTATGTGCAATGGGCGGAGCAAGCCGCTTGAGCTACAGCATTGCCGTGCGGGCGCTGTGTGAATTTACCGCCAAGGTCGGTGACCTTGACCTGCGCTTCACACCGTCGCCGACAGCGCTGGAAGGCATTGTCGGCCATCGCACGGTAGCGTCCCGGCGCAGCGAGGGCTACCAGAGTGAAGTCGCGCTTGAAGGGTTGTTCAAAAGCCTGAAGGTCAAGGGCAGGGCGGACGGCTACGATCCGACGCAGAACTGCCTGGAAGAAGTCAAAACCTACCGGGGCGACTTGAACAAGCAACCGGCCAACCACCGTCAACTGCATTGGGCTCAAGCGAAGGTCTACGGCTGGTTGATGTGCCAGAAACTGGTGCTTGAGCAGATCAATGTGGCGCTGGTGTATTTCGATATCGTCAGCGAAAAGGAAACCTGTCTGGTCGAGTCCTTCAGCGCCGGGCAACTGCAAGTGTTCTTCGAGCAGCATTGCCGACTGTTTCTACACTGGGCTGAACAGGAAGAGGCTCATCGCGAAGCACGTAATGGCGCCGCCCAGCAATTGCAATTCCCCCATGCCGGTTTCCGCCCGGGCCAGCGACATCTTGCCGAGTCCGTGTTCAAGGCAGTCAGCACCGGCCGTTGCCTGATGGCCCAGGCACCGACAGGGATCGGCAAGACCGTCGGCACTTTGTTTCCGATGCTCAAGACCCTGGCGCCGCAGCAACTGGACAAAGTGTTCTTCCTGACGGCAAAAACGCCGGGGCGCAAACTGGCCCTGGATGCCGCGCAGGTGATTCTCGACAGCGCCGATGCGCCACCCTTGCGCGTCCTGGAAATGATCGCCCGGGACAAGGCTTGTGAGCATCCAGGCAGCGCCTGTCACGGCGAATCCTGTCCGCTGGCACGGGGTTTTTATGATCGCCTGCCCGCGGCACGGCAGGCTGCCAGTGAGTTGCGTCTGCTGGATCAGAATGCGCTGCGTGAGGTCGCCCTGGCGCACCAGGTCTGTCCTTACTACTTGAGCCAGGAAATGGCGCGCTGGGCCGACGTCGTGGTGGCCGACTACAACTATTACTTCGATTTCAGCGCGTTGTTGTTCGGGCTATGCCAGGCCAACCAATTGAAAGTCGCGGTATTGGTGGACGAAGCCCACAACCTGGTGGAGCGCGGTCGTCAGATGTACAGCGCCAGCCTCGACCAGGCGACGCTCAATGGCGTGCGTAAAACCGCCCCCGAGGCATTGAAAAAGCCACTGCAACGGGTGAACCGTGAATGGAACGCCCTGCATAGCCAGCAACTCGGCGTCTATCAGGCTTATGACAAACCTCCGGAAAAGTTGCTCCAGGCGTTGTCATCCTGCAGCGCAAGCATCGGCGACTTTCTGAACGATCACCCGCAGGGGCTGGACAGCGCGCTACAGAGCTTTTACTTCGACATGCTGCAGTTTTGCCGTGTGGGCGAACTCTTTGACGAGCAGTACCTGTTCGACATCAGCAAGCGTGATCTCGATCGCAAACGCAACCTCTCGCAACTCTGTCTGCGCAACGTGGTGCCGGCGGGGTTCATCGGCCCCCGTTTGACGGCAGCGCGTAGCACCGTGCTGTTTTCCGCGACGCTCAGCCCCAGGCACTATTACGCCGACTTGCTGGGAACACCGGCGAGCACCGTGTGCATTGATGTTGAATCACCGTTTCATGCCGACCAATTGCAGGTGCACATCGTCAACCGCATCTCCACCCGTTTTGTTCATCGTCAGGCGTCACTCGCACCGATCGTTGAATTGATTGCCCGGCAGTTCAGCCAGCGCCCGGGCAATTACCTGGCTTTTTTCAGCAGCTTCGATTACCTGCAGCAAGTTGCACAGCTATTGGCCGAACGCCATCCGCAGATCAATCTGTGGTCGCAATCGCGGGGGATGACAGAGGAACAACGCCAGCAGTTTCTCGATCAATTCACCGCCGATGGCCAAGGTGTCGGCTTTGCCGTACTGGGCGGGGCGTTTGGCGAGGGCATCGATTTGCCGGGGGCGCGCCTGATCGGCGCGTTTATCGCCACCCTTGGGCTGGCACAGCTCAATCCCGTCAATGAGCAAATGAAACGGCGCATGGCGGCGATATTTGGTGCCGGTTACGACTACACGTACCTGTTTCCCGGCGTACAAAAAGTGGTCCAGGCCGCAGGCCGGGTGATTCGCACACAACAGGATCAAGGCGTGGTGATGTTGATCGATGACCGCTTTGGCGAGGGCAAGGTCAAGCAATTGCTGCCGCGATGGTGGTCTGTGGAACCAACGCTTTTTCACCCCGGCCAGTAGGATTTTTTACCTTTAAAAACATTGACATACCTTGAAGCAAACGACGATTTGAACAATCACCGAAAGCACACTTTATTGAAATGACCGGGTATCACTCTCACCCGGTTCTTTGATAAGGAAATCAAGCCATGTCAGAAACACCAAAGTACGCCCATACGCCTGCAGACGTGTCCAAAGCACTCAACGAAATCACGGCCACACTGTTCGCCGGTAAAACCGCCGAAACCCCGCCCAAACTGTTGGTCACCGCAGGATTACAGGGCTCAGGTAAAACCTATCTGCTTGAAAAGGAACTGCTGCCTTCAGGGCAATACGCCAATTATGTTCGGCTTTACTTGCCCGAGTATCGAGAAAAGCACCCTCAATACGCGGACATGATCAAGGAAGGGGTCCTGCATGCGTATGCCCACACAGAGAAGTTTGTTCGAGAACTCAGCGGCAAAATCTTTATCGAGGCTCTAACACGCAAATACAACCTCATCATGGAATGCGCCTTCGATGACATCCGCTTTTCCGATTTGTCGTCCATCGCTAATGGCTATCGTCTGGAAGCCCATGTCGTCGGTTGCAACCAGGCGTTTGCGCACGTGTCCAGCATCAAGAGGGCACTCAAAAGTCTTGAAAACGAGGAGCTGGAACGCTTTGTCAGCTATTCGGCCCTCACGGCCAGCATGAGTAACGCGCAGGCCATCCTTCTTGCGTTTGAAGCCATCGCCAAAGTGCATAGCGGTTCACAGATCCTTTTGTATGAACGCGGATTGGGGACCTTGAACGAGCGCACTTTGCGGGCTCACAGTACCTACACTAGAGATGCCAGGGACAATCTCAACGTCAGCGAGTCGACAAAGGCATACACCTACAGCGAGTACCAAGCCATCATCGACAAGAAGGTCTACACCATGGCGGAGCGTAACGAAATGGTGAAAGACTGCCATTTGGCATTGCTCAAGACTGGAGCCCACGCCAGGCAAGTGCCGGATTTTGTATATAACAACCTGTATACCTATATCGAAAAGTACGTGTACCGGTAAAATCCGCGTGGCGTCTATATGACGCAAATACTGGAGCTTTCCAATCCTGCGGTTTGTCGCATACTTCAAAGCAAGCATAAACGGGTGAGGGGTCAATGAGCGAAGATCGAACCAATACCGACGGATTCGAGGACAAGCGACTTCGTTTGTTGATCGATGCGGTGGTTGACTATGCGATCTACATGATTGATCCCGATGGCATCATCACTAGCTGGAACGCCGGTGCCAGGCGTTTCAAGGGGTATGACGAAGACGAAATCCTTGGTCAGCACTTCTCGCGTTTTTACACCGAAGAGGATCGCCGTGCCGGGTTGCCGCAAAAGGCCCTTGATACGGCGATTCGAGAAGGGCGTTTCGAAGGTGAAGGCTGGCGTGTACGCAAGGACGGCACGTATTTCTGGTCTCACGTGGTGATCGATCCGATTCTCGATCCAACAGGCAAGTTACTGGGGTTCGCCAAGATCACCCGCGACCTGACCGATCGCAAAATGGCTGAAGAAACCCTCAAGCAAAGCGAACAGCAATTCCGCTTGCTGGTGCAAAGTGTCACCGATTACGCCATCTACATGCTCGATCCCCGCGGCCATGTGACCAACTGGAACCTGGGGGCCCAGCGCATCAAGGGCTATTTGCCGGAAGAGGTCATCGGCCAGCACTTTTCAATGTTCTACACGCCCGAAGACCGCGAGGCTGGCGAACCGCTACGCACGCTGAGCATCGCTACGAATGAAGGGCGATTCGAAAACAAGGGTTGGCGCGTTCGCAAGGACGGCACGCGTTTTCTGGCCCACGTGGTGGTCGATCCGATTTGGGGAGAAACCGGCACCTTGCTCGGTTTCGCCAAGATTACCCGTGACATCACTGAAGTCACCCAGGCGCAACAAGCCCTGGAGCAAACCCGCGAGGCATTGTTCCAGGCGCAGAAAATGCAAGCCATTGGTCAGCTCAGCGGCGGGATTGCCCATGACTTCAACAATTTGCTCACGGTGATTCTTGGCAATCTGGAGATTGTGCGCAAACGCCTGGCCGATGATCCGAAAATCGTTCGCCTGCTGGACAATGCGACCCAGGGCGCGCAGCGCGGTGTTTCACTGACTCAAAGGATGCTGGCATTTGCCAGACGCCAGGAACTGAAATCCGAGCCGGTCGAAATTCCCGTGCTGGTGCAAGGCATTTCCGGCTTGCTGCGCAGTTCGCTCGGGCCGTCAGTGGTTCTGCAAACCCGCTTTCCTCCAGAGATCGAACCGGTCATGGCGGATGTCAATCAGCTGGAACTGGCCGTGCTCAACCTGGTCACCAATGCCCGTGATGCAATGCCCAACGGCGGCACGATCATCATCAGCGCCCGTAAAGCCGATGCCCGGGATGAGCCCCGGCCTTTACCCGATGACGGGCGCTATGTCTGCCTGAGCATCAGCGACACCGGGGACGGCATGGATGAGGCCACTCTGGGATCGGCGATGGATCCGTTTTTCACCACCAAAGGGCTTGGCAAAGGCACCGGGCTGGGTTTGTCGATGGTCCATGGATTTGTCGAGCAACTGGGCGGGCGGTTCATTCTCAAAAGCCAAAAGAATCACGGCACCACAGCCGAACTGTGGTTACCCGTCGCATCGGAGGGAGCGGTAGCGGTCCAGGTTGCCGACCCAGCCAAAACGCCAGAGACCCATCGGTTGTGTGTGTTGGTGGTCGATGACGACAGCCTGGTACTGACCAGCACGTGCCTGCTGCTCGAAGACCTCGGCCATCGGGTTATCACCGCGACGTCAGGTGCTCAGGGGCTTGAATTGTTTGAGGTCAATCCCACCATTGATCTGGTGATCACCGACATGGCAATGCCAGAAATGAACGGTGCACAACTGGCGGATGCGATCCGCGCCGTGAAACCCGACATACCGATCATTCTCGCTACCGGCTACGCCGAGCGACTGGAAGGCTTCGCTGCCAGGCTGCCACGGCTCTCAAAGCCGTTCACCCAGCTCAATCTGGTGAAATCGATTGCCTCGGCAATGAAATAACTGCGCAAAAAAAGGCCTGACGAAAGCCAGGCCTGTGTGTGTCGTGGCTCATCAGGCAGCCATGTGCGATTCGCTGAATTGCTTTTTGAGCTGGGTTTTCAGGGTTTCCATTTGTGTTCCGAGTTCTTCCAGTTCAGCTTTGCCGAGCAATTTCTTCGCTTGAGGAAACATTTCAGTCTCTTCCTCTTCAATGTGGTGCTCCAGCAACTCCTTGACCACTTTGACGCGACCGGCGAATTCAGGGGTCGACGGGTCGGTGTGTTTCAGATCCGGCAAAACCAGTGAATCAACGGTGCGGTGTTCTTCCTTGGCTTCGTAATACATGACGTCCTGTTCTTTGCCGCCGGCTTTTTTGTACGCCGGATACAGAATTTCTTCTTCGAGACGGGTGTGAATGGAAATCTCCATTTCCAGTTTGTTAAGCAGCTCTGTGCGTTTTTTTACGCCGCGCTCGGTGGATTCGCTCAATTGGCTCAAAATGCCCTTTACGCGTTCATGGTCGGCTTTCAACAGGTCGATGGCATTCATGGTCAGGTCTCTCAAATCGTCACGGATGGGGTAGGGCGCAAACGGTCTCGATGCCGAAGGTCGCTCATGGGAATGGAGCATTTGTCGTGCCGTTTCTGACTGATTTATAAAAACCTGAAACATCAAAGACATAGGATTGAGTGCTGGCAAATGGAAGTCATGCAGGGTGCATGAGTTCGAAGATTGACTCATGCAGTTCGCGGTCCTGCCACTGGCTTTTTGCGCTGCTCATAACGGGCAAGGACCGGCTGGGTGCTGATGCCGTGGATCAAAATGCTAAGCGCGACCACGGACAATGTCAGGTCAGTGCATAGCGTCGCCACCGCTGGGTTCAGCCCGTGATTGAGGACATAGAACAGGTAATAAAAGCTGCCGATCCCGCGTATGCCGAACCAGCCGATCAGCAGTCGTTGCCGACCGTCGAGCAGGTTCCCCCAAGGTATGAGCGCGACACTCATGGGACGAATCAGGCAAAACAACACCCCTGCGATGGCCAGTGCGCGCCAATCCCAATGCGCCATCAACACCACGCCGAGCAGCGTCACCAAAAAAACTTCCATGGCACGTTCCACCAGACTGCCGAAGGACAGCATGTCGCCGATCATGATCCCGGCCGCGACTTGCGTTTCCTCCAGATGCTCCACGTCGCCATGCAGAGCAGCATCAGGCTCGACGTTCTGATGGCCGACCACCGCTTGGACCAGATGCTCTGCCGGTGGTTGGGAATCTCCCGTGGATTTGACCTCCGCACCACGCAGGCCGAGGCCCGCAGCGAATACCGAAAGGAACCCGTAGCCATGCACCGACTCGGCGGCGACATAGGCCAGTGCGATCAGGGCAAAAGTCAGGTAATCATTGGGGGAAACTGTGCTGTCGGCGTTTCTGATGCGCATCGACAAGGTCAGCCGGCCGATGCCACGGCCCATGCAATAACCGATCAGCAAACCGGCGGGAACTGCCCACAACAGTCGTTTGAGCGCCCATTCATCGAGCCAGGCTGCGGATGAGGCCTCACCCTGTTGAATAAACAGCAGGCCGAGGATCACAAACGGAAACGCGATCCCGTCGTTCAACCCGGCTTCGCCGGAAAGCCCGAAGCGGACAGGATCGTCATCCTTGGCATCATTGACTTGAACCAGCGATGCCAATACCGGGTCGGTCGGCGCCAGTATTGCGCCGATCAGCAGCGAAGGTCCCCACGCCAGATCGAAAACAAAATGCAGCATCAGGCAGACGCCGGTGATGCTCAGGAGCATCACCGGTCCCGCCAGCCCATAGGCCACGCGCCATTTGCGATCCTTGAGCGGCAGCCGCAACTTGAGCCCGCAGACGAACAAAGAAAAGAGCACCGCGACTTCCGTCAGGTGCTCCATCCAGAACGACGCGTCCTTGATATCCAGCCTGAGCCAACCGAGGCCTGCCGGCCCGATGGCCACGCCCAGCAGCAGGCACACTGCCGATGTGGTCACCGGCATCCACCGCAGGTACGACGAGGTGAGTGCCAATGTCAGCAGCACGGCCCCCAGCACGGCGACCCAGATGATGAAGCTCATGGCTTCGGTGTTCAACCGACAGTAGCGCGCAAATACTCAGGCGTAAGCACGTTGAACCACAGCAGGATCATTTCCACCAGGATGGTCACCAGCACCAACAGCCCGACGCCCCAGACGCAAGCGGAGTTGAGCAGGCCTTGTTCCTTGCGCTCATGCATGAACGTCGGCAAGCCAACGAACAGCAGGAAGGTCGAGTAGACCGACGCCGCGCCTAATACCAGGATGGCCAGCCAGCGGCTCGGGTACAGCCCCGCAATACCGGCGAGGAAAAACGGGGTGACGGTGTAGGCGGCAAAACCGATGCATTGATTGAGAGTCGGGCGTGCGTCGAAGGTACGCGACATCCAGCGGATGAACATGCCCATTACGGCGACGCCCACGAGGATGCTGACGTAAAGCAGTATGCACAGTTGTAACGCACTGGCCGCGCTGAGCTTGACCGTTTCGTTTTCCGCCAGGCTCCAGCCTACGTAGGTGGTCCCAATGAACAGACACACCGGGGGGATCAAAGCGAGCAACAGCAAATGTGCAAGATAATGACGTGGATGCGCTTCCTCTTCCTTGCGAATATCCGTCCACGCATAGTTCGGTTGAGTAAACAGCTTGACGATAGGTGCGGACATGGCGACCTCCTGATATCCAAAGGCCCGCCTGAGGTGGGCCTATGGAGTGTTGAGCGCCGCAAGCGTCGACCGGTTCCATTTTTCGGGATCGCCGGGCATCAGAGGATAGGCTTGCCACCCGTGACGCCATAGCGCTGGCCGGTGATGTAGCTGCCTTCGTCGCTTGCCAACAGCACATAGATGGGCGCGACTTCAACCGGTTGCCCGGGGCGCCCAAGGGGGGTATTGCCACCAAAATCCTGCACCTTGTCTTCAGGCATGGTCGAAACGATCAGCGGCGTCCAGATTGGCCCAGGCGCGACGCTGTTTACCCGAATGTTCTTCGGTCCCAGCATCTGGGCAAGGCCGGCAGAAAAATTGGCAATCGCGCCCTTGGTGGTGGCGTATGCCAGCAGCGTCGGGTTAGGAAAGTCCGAGTTGACCGAACTGGTGTTGATGATCGAGCTGCCCGGCTGCATATGTTTGAGTGCTGCCTGGCAAATCCTGAAAATGGCCGTGATGTTGACGTCGAAGGTCATCACCCATTCTTCATCGGGAATGTCTTCGAGGTTTTCGTGGGTCATCTGGAAAGCGGCGTTGTTGACCAGCACATCGATGCGTCCGAAGCGCTCGACGGTTTTCTCGACCAGTGCCTGGCAATGCACTTTGTGCGCCAGGTCGCCGGGTAGCAAGAGGCATTGGCGCCCAGCCTGTTCGACCCAACGGGCGGTTTCCTCGGCATCTTCCTGTTCATCAAGGTAGGCAATGGCCACATCCGCGCCTTCACGGGCAAACGCTATCGCCACCGCACGGCCAATGCCGCTGTCGCCACCAGTGATCAGGGCAATCTTGCCGTTCAGGCGTCCCGAGCCTTTATAGCTTTGCTCGCCACAGTCCGGGTACGGATCCATTTTGCGCTGGGAGCCAGGGACGGGTTGCTGTTGTTTCGGGAAGGGTGGTTTTGGGTATTCGTTCATCATCAATCTCCGGTCTCAGGCGGGGGAGTCAAAGGGTTGACCCTGGCGTTTTGGCTTGAGTTCGGTTGGATTTTTGATGGTGGGAAAACGTTAGCATCCTGTGGCGAGGGAGCTTGTCGGATCGCCGCACCGTCCCGTTGGGCTGCGCAGCAGTCCTTTTCAGGGCCGCTTCGCGCCCCAGCGGGAGCGAGCTCCCTCGCCACAGGTACAGTGTTCGTCCTTAAGTGCGCTTCTGCCGGGGGATTTATCAGGCCCTGAGGTTGCGCAAACTGCGCTCCATCCGCGCAATGCCTTCTTCGAGCAGCGAGCGCGGGCAGCCGAAATTCAAGCGCACGAACTGCCGGCCGTCATCACCGAAATCCAGGCCCGGGCTCAAACCGACCTTGGCCTGTTCGAGAAAGAATTGCTGTGGGTTGTCCAGCCCCAGCGCCGAGCAGTCCAGCCAGGCCAGATAAGTGCTCTGCGGCACGTTCATGCTGATGCCCGGCAAGCGGCTGCGCACGGCGTCGACCAGATAATCACGATTGCTTTGCAAATAGTCCTTCAGCGCGGCCAGCCATGGCCCGGCTTCGCTGTAAGCGACGCGCGTGGCTTCCATGCCCAGCGGGTTGACGCTGTCGACCATGCCGCAGCGGGCATGGTTGACCTTCTCGCGCAGGTGGCGATCCTGAATGATCATGAACGAGGTTTTCAGCCCGGCGATGTTATAGGCCTTGCTCGCCGACATCAGCGTAATGGTGCGCTGGGCGATTTGCGGGCTGAGGGAGGCCATCGGAATGTGCTGGCGGCCGTCGAAGCACAGTTCGGCGTGGATTTCGTCGGAGATGATCCAGGCACCGTGCTCCAGGCAGATGTCGGCGATCGCTTGCAGTTCGGCCCGAGGGAATGCTTTGCCCAATGGGTTGTGCGGGTTGCTCAGCAGCAGGGCGCCGCCACCTTGCAGCGACTGGCTCAACGTGGCCAATGGCGTGATGTAGGTGCCGTCGGCTTGCGGATTGAAATTCAACTCCACCTTGTTCAGGCCCCAATGCCCTGGCGCGTGGCGCAGCGGCGGGTAGTTCGGCACTTGCACGACAACATTCTGTTGCGGCTGCACCAATGCCTTGAGGGCCATGTTGAAGCCCGATTCGACACCCGGCAGGAAGATCAGCTCTTGCGGCTCGACTCGCCAGACGTACTTGTTCCACAAATCAGCAACGATGGCTTCGCGCAGGTCATCCTGAGCCACGCTGTAGCCAAGCAACGGATGCTCCAGACGTTTTTGCAAGGCCTGGACGATCACTGGTGGTGCCGCGAAATCCATGTCGGCAACCCACATCGGCAACACGTCGGCCGGGTAGCGGCTCCACTTGGTACTGCCGGTGTGGTGGCGGTCGAACACCTGATCAAAATCGAAAGTCATGCGCAAATCTCGTAAAGGCTGGTTAATCATGCCGGCCATGATAAGCGCCAATCCCCGGCAACACATCCCCTGTGGGAGCTGGCTTGCCAGCGATGGGGGCCGGTCAGACGGCGAAATGGTGAATGACACGACGCTATCGCTGGCAAGCCAGCTCCCACAATGTTCTGTGGTTGTCCGCAAATGCCCGACGGTCGGTTGTCATGGTGATTTCGACAGCCTTGTCTACTATTTCAGGTGTCGGCAGCCAGACTGCCGCCACCGTGATTGTCCAGAAAAGTCCGGCAATGCACCGGATTTCCACCTGATCAGGAGTGCACGATGGACCTCAGCCGTCGTCAGTTCTTCAAGGTCGCTGGTATCGGCCTTGCTGGTTCGAGCCTGGGCGCGTTGGGCATGGCCCCGACAGCCGCTTTCGCCGAGCAGGTGCGCCACTTCAAGCTTGCCCACACTCGAGAAACCCGCAACACCTGTCCGTACTGCTCGGTCGGCTGTGGGTTGATCATGTACAGCCAGGGCGATGCAGCGAAAAATGTCGCGCAAAACATCATCCACATAGAAGGTGACGCCGACCACCCGGTCAACCGCGGCACCCTTTGCCCCAAAGGCGCAGGCCTGCTGGACTTCATTCACAGCCCCGGGCGCCTGCAATATCCGCAGGTACGCAAACCCGGCAGCTCGGAATGGACCCGCGTCTCCTGGGACGAAGCACTCGACCGCGTGGCGGACCTGATGAAGGCCGACCGCGACGCCAATTTCATCGAGAAGAATGCCCAGGGCCAAACGGTCAACCGCTGGTTGACCACCGGTTTCCTTGCGGCATCGGCGGCGTCCAACGAGGCGGGTTACATCACCCACAAGGTCATTCGCAGTCTCGGCATGCTGGGGTTCGATAACCAGGCGCGTGTCTGACACGGCCCGACGGTGGCAAGTCTTGCCCCGACGTACGGCCGTGGTGCCATGACCAACCACTGGACCGATATCGCCAACGCGAATCTGGTACTGGTGATGGGCGGCAACGCAGCAGAAGCGCACCCGTGCGGCTTCAAATGGGTGACCGAAGCCAAGGCGCACAACAAGGCGCGCTTGATCGTGGTCGATCCGCGTTTTACCCGGACCGCCTCGGTGGCCGATTACTACGCGCCGATTCGTACCGGCACCGACATCGCCTTCATGGGCGGGTTGATCAATTACTTGCTGACCGAGGACAAGATCCAGCACGAATACGTGCGTAACTACACCGACGTGTCGTTCATCGTCAAAGCCGGGTATGGCTTCGAGGACGGTATTTTCAGTGGCTACGATGTCGACAAGCGCCTGTACACCGATAAATCCGGCTGGGGCTACGAGCTCGGTGAGGACGGTTTCGTCAAGGTCGATCCGACGCTGCAAGACCCGCGTTGCGTCTATCAATTGATGAAGCAGCACTACAGCCGTTACAACATCGATCTGGCCAGCCAGATCTGTGGCATGCCGGTCGATGCCATGCAGAAAATCTGGGAGGAAATCGCCACTTGCTCGCAACCGGGCAAGACCATGACCATTCTCTATGCCTTGGGCTGGACCCAACACTCGATTGGCGCCCAGATCATCCGTAGCGCAGCGATGGTGCAATTGCTTTTGGGCAACGTCGGCATGCCGGGCGGGGGCGTGAATGCCTTGCGCGGGCACTCCAATATCCAGGGCCTGACCGACCTGGGGCTGCTGTCCAACTCACTGCCCGGTTATCTGACCCTGCCGGGCGACGCTGAACAGGATTACGCCGCCTACATTACCAAGCGTACGCAAGTCCCCTTGCGTCCGGGGCAGTTGTCTTACTGGCAGCATTACAGCAAGTTCCATGTGAGCTTGATGAAGTCCTGGTACGGCGCCAACGCCACCGTCGAGAACAACTGGGCTTTCGATTACTTGCCGAAACTGGACATTCCTCAGTACGACATCCTCAAGGTGTTTGACCTGATGGGCCAGGGCAAAGTCAACGGCTACATGTGCCAAGGCTTCAACCCCATCGCCGCGCTGCCCGATAAAAACCGGGTGATGGTTGCGCTGGCCAAGCTCAAATGGCTGGTGGTGATGGACCCGCTGGCCACTGAAACATCTGAGTTCTGGCAAAAAGTCGGGCCGTTCAACGACGTCAACAGCGCCGATATCCAAACTGAAGTGATACGCCTGCCCACCACCTGTTTCGCCGAAGAAGACGGTTCGCTGGTCAACAGCAGCCGCTGGCTGCAATGGCACTGGAAAGGTGCCGACGGTCCCGGCGAAGCACGCACCGACGTACAGATCATGAGTGAGCTGTTTCTGCGGTTGCGTCAGCGTTACCAGGCCAATGGCGGCAAATTCCCCGACCCGCTGCTCAAGTTGTCGTGGCCTTACAAGATCCCTGACGAACCTTCGCCCGAGGAACTGGCCAGGGAAATCAACGGCACGGCCATCACCGACATCACCGACGCCACGGGCGCGGCCATCAAGGCCAACGCCCAGCTGGCCGGTTTTGGTCAGCTCAAGGACGATGGCAGCACGGCGTCCGGTTGCTGGATTTTCTGTGGCAGCTGGACAGAGCTGGGCAATCAGATGGCTCGTCGCGACAACAATGACCCGTTCGGCATGCATCAGCATCAGGGTTGGGCGTGGGCCTGGCCGGCGAACCGGCGGATTCTCTACAACCGCGCTTCAGCGGACTTGCAGGGCAAACCGTGGGATCCGCACAAACGCCTGGTGTGGTGGAACGGCAAAGCGTGGGCCGGCACCGATGTGCCGGACTACAAGGCCGATGTGCCACCGGAAGCCGGGATGAATCCGTTCATCATGAACCCCGAGGGCGTGGCGCGTTTCTTCGCCGTCGACAAGATGAACGAAGGCCCGTTTCCCGAGCACTACGAACCGTTCGAAACGCCGATCGGCATCAATCCATTGCACCCGAGCAACAAAAAAGCCACCAGTAACCCGGCAGCGCGGATCTTCGATTCGGTGTGGGATACCCTCGGCGTTGCCAAGGATTACCCGTACGCCGCGACGAGTTACCGGTTGACTGAGCATTTCCACTTCTGGAGCAAGCACTGCAAGCTCAATGCGATTACCCAGCCTGAGCAGTTTGTGGAAATCGGCGAAGTGCTGGCCAAGGAAAAGGGGATCGTGGCCGGTGATCGGGTGCGGGTCAGCAGCAAGCGCGGGTTTATCGAAGCGGTGGCGGTGGTGACCAAACGGATTCGTCCGCTGCAGGTCAACAATCAGGTCGTGCATCAGATCGGCATCCCGCTGCACTGGGGGTTTACCGGCCTGACCCGTCACGGCTACCTGACCAACACCCTGGTGCCGTTCCTCGGCGATGGCAACACACAGACCCCGGAATCCAAGTCATTCCTGGTCAACGTGGAGAAAGTCTAAATGGCCAGCCAAGACATCATTGCCCGCTCGGCCACCACCACGCCCGCGCCATCGGTGCGTGGTGTGGAGGAAGTCGCCAAACTGATCGATACCACCAAGTGCATCGGCTGCAAGGCCTGCCAGGTCGCATGCTCGGAGTGGAACGAGCTGCGCGACGAGGTCGGCCACAACCTCGGCACCTACGACAACCCCCATGACCTGACTGCCGACACCTGGACCTTGATGCGTTTCACCGAGCATGAAACCGATGCCGGTAACCTGGAATGGCTGATCCGCAAGGACGGTTGCATGCATTGCGCCGAACCGGGTTGCCTGGCGGCATGCCCCAGCCCAGGGGCGATCATCAAACATGCCAATGGTATCGTCGATTTCGACCAGGACCATTGCATCGGCTGCGGTTACTGCATCACCGGTTGCCCGTTCAACATTCCGCGGATCTCGCAAAAAGACCACAAAGCCTACAAATGCACACTGTGTTCGGACCGTGTTTCGGTTGGCCTTGAGCCGGCCTGTGTAAAAACCTGTCCAACCGGTGCCATTGTGTTCGGTACCAAGGACGACATGAAGGAACACGCGGCTGAACGCATCGTCGACCTGAAAAGTCGTGGTTTCGACAATGCAGGTTTGTACGATCCCGAAGGGGTCGGCGGCACGCACGTCATGTACGTGCTGCATCACGCCGACACACCAAAGTTGTATGCCGGTTTACCGGATCATCCGGCGATCAGTCCCTTGGTGGGCTTGTGGAAAGGCATCAGCAAACCCTTGGCGCTGCTGGCCATGGGCGCGGCGGTGCTGGCCGGGTTCTTCCACTATGTGCGCATCGGACCGAACCGGGTCGAGGAAGATGAATACCCGGAACCGCCGGATACTTCGGTTCATCAGGTCGATCCTGCGGTGCACACCTATGACCCACGCGGGGAGGGCAGGCCATGAACAAGACCATCCTGCGCTACACCAGCAACCAGCGCACCAACCACTGGCTGGTGGCGATTCTGTTCCTGATGGCCGGGCTGTCCGGGCTGGCGTTGTTCCACCCGGCGCTGTACTGGCTGAGCAATCTGTTTGGCGGTGGCCCCTGGACTCGCATTCTGCATCCGTTCATGGGCGTATTGATGTTCGTGTTTTTCCTTGGGCTGGTGTTCAGCTTCTGGCGTTCCAACTACTTCATTGCCAATGATCGCCTGTGGCTGAGGCGCATCAATCGGGTGATGGCCAACAACGAGGAAGAAGTACCGCCGGTGGGCAAATACAACGCCGGGCAGAAGTTGCTGTTCTGGACTTTACTGCTGTGCATGCTGGTGCTGCTGTTCAGCGGCCTGGTGATCTGGCGTGCATATTTCAGTGCCTACTTCGGCATCAGCAGCATTCGCTGGGCCATGCTGCTGCATGCGCTGGCGGGTTTCGTGCTGATCCTGAGCATCATCGTGCACATTTATGCGGGCATCTGGATCAAGGGTTCGGTCAGCGCCATGACGCACGGTTGGGTCAGTCGTGCCTGGGCCAGGAAACACCACGAACTCTGGTATCGCCAAGTGACTCACGATGAGACGCGCGACGTACCTCCCGAGCGACCGATCACCAAAAAGGGCTGACGCTTGCCAACCATACTTGAACCCGGAGAAATCGAAGCGGCGGCCAGTTCGCCGCCGTTTCTGCACCTGCCACCGCATAACCTGTTCAGCCTGCGCGCAGCACGCCTGGAGCAATTGGCTGTGGATCATCCGTTGGCTGACTATTTACGCTTGATCGCAGACCTGTGTCGGGTGCAACAGCAGATCCTGGACGATCCGCCGCTTGGCGAGCCACTCGACGCACAACGCATCGAGCTTTGCCGACACCACGGATTGCCGCCGTTCGCCGCCGACAGCCTGACTCGCGAGGACGACTGGCAAGCGTATCTGGACGCCTTGCTGCAACGCTATGTACCGCCAGCGCAACCGGCGGTAAACGATGCATTGGCCACGTTGCGCACAGCCAGCCCGGGCCAGCGTCGTGCGTGGGCCGTGGCGCTGGTCAGCGGCCAATATTCGCTGGTGCCGGCAGCGTTGGTACCGTTTCTCGGTGCTGCCCTGCAAGCGGCCTGGAGCCATTGGCTGCTCCGCACGCCGAACCTGCAGCTCAAACCGGGCGACAGCCTCAGCCAATGCCCGTGTTGCGGCTCGCCGGCCATGGCCGGGGTGATTCGCAATCGTGGCAAGCACAACGGTCTGCGGTATCTGGTCTGCTCGTTGTGCGCCTGTGAATGGCACGTTGTGCGGGTCAAATGTGTGTATTGCGAGCAGAGCAAGGGCCTGGAATATCTCAGCCTTGAAGACGATCGCCACGCCGCCAACCAGGCACCGCTGCGCGCCGAAATGTGCCCGAGCTGCAACAGCTACCTGAAACTGCTCTACCTGGAAAACGATGCGGCCGCTGAAGCGTTGTCGGCGGATTTGAGCAGCTTGATGCTCGACATGCGCCTGGCCCAGGACGGCTATCAGCGCCTGGCACCGAACCTGTTACTGGCACCGGGAGACGAATGACCACAGCGTCTACACTCTGGCGCGACGGTCTTTCTATTTCAGGAGCGCCCGATGTCCGCCAGCGGTGCCAGTCCCAACCTGCGATTGCCTTCCATCGACAGCCTGTTGCGTCATCCGGCGTTTCAGCCTTTGGCCGAGCGTTATGGGCGCGACGCGTTGCTGGCGACGTTGCGACAATTGCTCGATGAATTGCGCGAAGCTGTACAACAGGGTCTGCTCCAGGCGATCGAAGTCAGTCCTGAAGTGTTGGCGGGCAGGGCGGGCGAACGGCTGCAGGTGCAACACCGCAGCCATGTGCGGCGGGTGTTCAACCTCACCGGAACCGTATTGCATACCAACCTTGGGCGGGCGTTGTTGCCGCTAGAGGCGATTGACGCAGTACAAATGGCCGCACGCTACCCGCTCAATCTGGAATTCGACCTCAACAGTGGCAAACGCGGTGACCGCGACGATCTGATCGAAGGCTTGATCCGCGAACTGACCGGTGCCGAAGCAGTGACGGTGGTCAACAACAATGCCGCCGCCGTGCTGCTGACCCTCAACAGCCTGGGCGCGCGCAAGGAAGGCATCATCTCTCGGGGTGAATTGATCGAAATCGGCGGTGCCTTCCGCATTCCCGACATCATGGCCCGCGCCGGGGTAAAACTGCATGAGGTCGGCACCACCAACCGTACCCACGCCCGCGACTATGAAGCCGCCATCGGCCCGCGCAGCGGTTTGATCATGCGGGTGCACGCGAGCAACTACAGCATTCAGGGCTTCACTGCTTGCGTACCGACTGCCGAGCTCGCACAACTGGCGCACCGGCATGGGTTACCGCTGCTCGAAGACCTTGGCAGTGGCAGCCTGCTGGACCTGACGCGCTGGGGGTTGCCTGCTGAACCGACGGTGCGCCAGGCGCTGCTCGATGGTGCGGATATCGTCACCTTCAGCGGTGACAAATTGCTCGGCGGGCCGCAGGCCGGGTTGATTGTCGGGCGCAAGGAACTGATCGGCAAAATCAAGAAGAACCCGCTCAAACGCGCGTTGCGAGTCGACAAACTGACCCTGGCCGCCCTTGAAGCGGTGCTCGGCTTGTACCGCAATCCGGATCGACTGGCCGAACGTCTGCCAAGTCTGCGCTTGCTGACCCGGCCACAGGCCGACATCCTCGCCCAGTCCGAGCGCCTGCAACCGGCCTTGGCCAAACAATTGGGCGAAGGCTGGAATGTCAGCGCGACGGCGGCGTTGGGGATGATCGGCAGCGGCAGCCAACCGGTGGCGAGATTACCGAGCGCCGCGCTGTGCCTGCGCCCGAACACTAGCAAGCGATTGCGCGGACGCTCGCTGATGGCGCTGGAATCTGCTTTGCGGGCATTGCCGATTCCGGTGCTCGGGCGCATCGATGACGACGCCCTGTGGCTCGACTTGCGGCAACTCGATGATGAACCGACGTGGCTGGCGCAGCTCGATCAATTGAAAGTGGAGGACCGGGCAGGGTGATTGTCGGCACGGCGGGGCACATCGACCATGGCAAGACTGCGTTGCTCCAGGCCCTGACCGGGCAGGCGGGCGACCGGCGCCGGGAAGAGCGCGAGCGCGGCATGACCATCGACCTTGGCTATCTCTACGCCGAGCTGGTGCCCGGCGCACCGCTGACAGGTTTCATTGATGTGCCGGGTCATGAGCGCTTCACCCACAACATGCTGGCCGGGGCGCAGGGCATCGATCTGGTGTTGCTGGTGGTGGCTGCCGATGACGGCGTGATGCCGCAAACCCGCGAACATCTGGCCATCGTCGAACTGCTTGGCATCGCCCGTTGCATTGTGGCGATCACCAAGTGCGACCGGGTCGAACCTTCCCGAGTGAACATCGTGCGCGAGCAGGTCAGCGCATTGTTGGCACCTGGGCCTTATGCGGCAGCGCCATTGATTGCGCTGTCGAGCGTCACCGGGCAGGGCGTAGACACCTTGCGCGAGGCGCTGCTGCAAGCGCAAAACCAGGTCGCGCAACACGGAATCGACGGTGGTTTTCGGCTGTCCATCGACCGGGCATTCAGTGTCGCCGGCGCCGGTATCGTGGTGACCGGCACGGCCGTGTCCGGCCAGGTCGCGGTGGGCGATACACTGATGCTCGGCCCGCTCGGCAAAACCGTGCGCGTGCGCGGCTTGCATGCGCAAAATCAGGCGGCCGATGTGGCAGTGGCCGGGCAGCGTGTTGCGTTGAACATCAGCGGCGAACGCCTGGCGCTGGAGCACATGAATCGCGGTCAGTGGCTGGTGTCAGAGTGGCTGTACGCGCCGACTCAGCGCCTGGACATCGACTTTCAGTTACTCCCCGCTGAGCCACGCGCGTTTGAGCATTTTCAGCCGGTTCACGTACACATCGGCACTCATGACGTTACCGGGCGCGTGGCATTGCTGGAGGGCGCGAGCGTGGCACCGGGCGAGCGGATGTTGGCGCAGATCCTGCTCAATTCGCCGGTGCAAGCCGTGAAGGGCGATCCACTGATCGTGCGTGACCAGAGCGCGCAACGGACCCTCGGCGGTGGACGCGTACTTGACCCGTTCGCCCCCAGCCGACATCGCCGCAGCCCGGAGCGACTGGCGCAGTTGCAGGCGTTGGCCGCGAGTAATCGCCTGGAAGATGCCCTGCCGGTGTTACTGGCCAACAGCGCTACCGGGTTCGATCCGCAACGTCTGGAGCGCCAGTTCAACCAGCTTCGAGCGAACTGGTCACTGCCCGATGACGTGCGCCTGATCGAATCACGGCAGTCTACCGTGTTGTTCAGCACCACCCGGTGGCAGACATTGCAGGATGAGCTGTTGCAACACCTGACACGCTTTCATCAAATGGAACCCGATCAAATGGGGCCGGACCGCGATCGCTTGCGTCGATTCGCCGGTTTTGCCCTCGACCGCTCGACATTCATGAGCCTGCTCGACCATCTACTCAGCCATGGCGCCATCACTGCGAGTGGGCCGTGGCTGCATTTGCCCGACCACCAGGTGCGCCTGAGCGCGGCGGATGAAGCGATGTGGCTGCAATTGCAGCCGCTGTTCGACGCGGCGGGTTTCGATCCGCCATGGATACGCGAGCTGGGCCACGACGAAGCCGCTGTGCGATTGTTGCTGCGCAAAATGGCCAGGCTTGGGCGGGTGCATCAGATCGTGCGTGACTTGTTTTACACCGACGCAACGCTCCATCGTCTGGCGGCTATGCTGTTGCAACTGGCCGATGAGAATCCGGTGATCCAGGTCTCGGCATTTCGTGATGCCGTGGGGCTGGGCCGCAAGCGCAGCATTCAGATTCTCGAATACTTCGATCGGCTGGGCCTGACGCGACGCGTTGGCGATCGTCGCCAGATTCGTCCGGACAACGCCCTGGCCCGGCGAACCGGGCACTGAATTGAGGAAGGTAATCGCGCCCGGTGGCGCGGCCGGGCTTCAAACCCGGTTGGGGACGGCATCCGTTCCCGGGCAGGTTCGACTCCGGCTACCTTCCGCCACTTTCCTGCGCTGATTATCGACAGTCATACATTCATCACATTTGCCGATGAGCAACTATGCTGGGCATACCGACACTCTATCTTTCCAGTGCACTGCCAGGAGATATCCATGGTGCCCCTACCGCTTTCAGAGAAGGCCTTGTCCCGCGGCTTGCTGGATGTCCTGATCCGCGCAGGACTGATTGTTGTGCTGGTGTTGTTCTGTTTCGAGATTTTCAGGCCGTTCCGCGATTTGATGTTGTGGTCGGTGATCCTGGCGATCACGTTGTATCCGCTGCAAAAGCGTCTCAGAGGCCCGTTGGGGCACAAGGACGGGCGCATTGCGACGTTCATCGTGCTCGTGGCAATCATCATTCTGATGGTGCCGATTTACCTGCTGGGAACCTCGATTGCCGACTCAGTGGAAAATGCCATCAGCGTCGTCAAGGACGAGGGCGTGCATATTCCGGCGCCGGCGGCATCCGTGGCGCAATGGCCGCTGGTGGGTGACCGGGTGTTTGCGCTATGGCAGCAAGCGGCAACTGACCTTCCCGGGCTAACCGCCAAATACATCCCGCAAATCAAGGGCGTCAGCCTGGGCCTGCTGGGCAAACTGGCCGGTGTGGGCATGGGTTTTCTGACCTTTATTTTCGCGCTGATCATTGCCGGGATTTTCATGGCCTACGGCGAAGCCGGCAGCCGTGCTTCCGTGCAGATTGCCTCGCGCATCAACGGGCCGGAGAAGGGCGCCAGCGTCGCCGCCTTGTGCACGGCAACCATCCGTGCCGTGGCGCTGGGTGTCGTCGGTATCGCTTTCATTCAGATGTTGCTGGTCGGGCTCGGCTTTGTCCTCAAGGGCGTGCCGGGGGCGGGCCTGCTGGCCCTGGCGGTGCTGTTGCTGGGGATCATGCAATTGCCCGCGACGCTGATTACCGTGCCGGTGATCGCCTATGTCTTTGCCACGGAAGGCCCCAGCACGGTCACCATCATCTTTGCGATTTACGTCTTCGTTGCCGGCCTGGTGGACAACGTCCTCAAGCCATTGTTGTTGGGGCGTGGGGTGGACGTACCCATGCCGGTGGTACTGATCGGCGCCTTGGGCGGCATGGTCACCAGCGGCATCATCGGTTTGTTCATTGGTCCGGTGGTGCTGGCGGTCGGGTATCAGCTTTTCTGGCAGTGGGTGCGCGATTCACCGGCATGAACTTCAGCCCGTCGGTTCAGCCGTACAGGTCAATATTCCCGAGCCCGGTTTCTGGAACAGGACGCCACTGCCGTCCTGCCGGAAGCTGTAGGTTCCCTGCAAATCCTTGCCAATGTATTGAGTACCAACGTCACTCGGCACCTGGTTCAAGGTGATCGAGCTATTGGCCCACGCCAGGTAAACGACACCTGGCTGGGTGGTGAAGAAAGTCGCGGAAACCAGTGCGTTCAGCCCGTTACAGCGAAATGCCAGAGGGCCTTCGGTGAGTCGGTATGGGTCTTTGGTCCTGACGATTGCCGAACCTTGGCGCAGCTGGTGCGCGCGCTGGGCATAACTGCTGATCGTGCATGACCGGGGGTCAGGCCTGGAGGCACATTGGTTACGGGCATCGACCCAGAACTGCTGGTCGATCAGTACTTTATCCGGGCGCGGAACTGAATGTTCATCCGTCAGCGCCAGGCGATAAAGACGCATCAATTCGACATCCATCTGCGCCAGTTGCGCGTCGCGACAGATCAGCTTCTCGACCGTAGCCGTTGCCTTGGTGCAATCGTAACTGGTGGCAAAGGATGCGGCTTGGGTGCAGGGGACCGTCACCAGGCAAACGCTGGCAGCGGACACAGCGGCCAAGCAGGCCATGAGCGTTTTCATGTTGGCGTCACCCAGATCACCGGATTGCCTTGGGACCCATCGATCCGTTGAGTAGTCATTGGAACGCGGCTGTATCGCAGTGTAAGTCAGTGTTCAGAACTTGCCACGCCGACTGACGGCTGGGTGCGCGCAAAGGGCTGGCGCAGAGCAGCCACAAAAACTGCACTAAGCCACCTTGGGAGACATGTTCACGCGCAATCCGCCGACTTCTTTCGGCCGGCCTGACTATCCTTCAAAGGTCGGATACAGGTCCGCAGTAGCGCGGCGACCATTGGCTGGAGCGGGAGATGCCCGATGTTGTCCTTGTTCTCTGAAAGTCCCTTGATGGGCGGCCTGCTCCTGATCCTCATTGATATGGTGATGTGGCGTGTGGTCGGTTCCCACCGGTACAACTGGAAAGTACTTGCGCGGGTGGTGATTTTTACCTTGTACAGCGCGCTGTTGTTCCATCAAGGCTTGAGCCCATGGGAGCCGGGGCCTGCGGTCGATGACGCGACGCTGCAGTTCGCGACCACCGTGCTGCAGATCATGTGGTGGTTGTTCGGCGCACGCACCCTGACAGTCATCATCGGTGCGGTGATGATGTACCGGGTAGGGCACACCGGGCGCTTGCTCCAGGATCTTCTCGGCGCAGTGATTTTCCTGGTAGCGGTCATCGCCGCCCTGGCGTATGTGCTCAATCTGCCGGTCAAGGGCGTTCTGGCAACGTCCGGCGCCTTGGCGATCATTGTCGGTCTGGCCCTGCAAAGCACCCTCAGCGATGTGTTCTCCGGGATCGTCCTGAACACCACCAAGCCTTATCAAATCGATGACTGGATCGCCATCGACGGCACCGAAGGCCGGGTCACCGATATCGACTGGCGTGCCACGTTCCTGCAAACCTCTCAGGGCAACATGATCGTGATCCCCAACTCGATGGCGGCCAAGGCCAAGATCACCAATTTCAGTCGGCCCAGCGATATGTTCGGGGTCTCGATCAGCTTGCTGATCAGCCCCCTTGTGCGCCCGAACCGGGTGTTCGATGCCCTTGAACGCGCGGCGCAAGGCTGCCGCATCCTGTTGACCAAACCGGCACCGAAAGTGACGATCAAGAGTACCGGTAGCAATGGCGTGGAGTACGAAGTCAGCGGCTTCGTGGTGTCGATGGATCAGAAGCGAAATGTGCGCAACCAGCTCTACGATCTGGCGTATCGGCATTTGCAGGCGGCCGGTATCAACTGGTTGTCGACTGTCGAAACCAGTTTGCCCCCGGTGCAATCAAAAGCCCGGGGCTTGCTGGACAACGCGAGCATCTTCGCGACAACGTTGAGTGAGGAAGAAAAAGACGACGTCAGCCAGGCCATGACCCGGCAGATTTTTCAGCCAGGTGAAGTGATTTTGCCGGCCAACCAGGTCAGCGATCACTTGTACATCATCGAATCGGGCGTAGTGACGGTGGCCTTGAGCCGCGCCGGTGTGAAGTTCGAAGCCGGGCGCATGGGCCCCGGCGAAGTGATTGGCGAAGGCGGGATCGTCTCGGGTACGGCGCTGCCAGCGGAATTTGCCGCACTGACGTTCTGCAACCTGTACCGGATCGACAAGGAATTCTTCAGGCCGTGCGTTGAGGCCCGCCATGACATCGGTGAAGCGATGAAAGCGTTGCTGGATTTCCGCTTGCAGATCGCCCACACCATGACCCAGGAAGAACCGAAGGCCATCGAGAAAAAAGGCTTTTTGCAGTGGTTGCGTAGGCGGGGGTGATTGGACAATTGCCTCCGCTTCAGTGGCCTTGACCAGACGGCCGCTCGCCAATGATCAAGCCGCGAATGGCGTTGATCGCTCGTTCGCGGGCGCTTTGCAGCATTTGTGGAGACAGCAGCGGCGGCTGCAGAGGGCCTTGTGACAAGGGCATGACGCCGAGTGCGAGGTGCGCCTGTTCGAATTGGCGTTCCCGCCTGATCAAGCCGCCCGACACGAGTTTGAAATAGAACCTGCTGAATCCCTCCTGCTGCTTGGGCGTGCCACGCACCCCCGTTGTCCGGTCAATCACTCCCAGGCGCTGTTCCAGAGCGTGGCGAAGTCGGGCTTTGCGGTTGCGTTGGATCGGCAACGGAAAAACCGCGACCGGGCGTCCGGTCATGCAAGCTTCCGTCAGCATCGAAAGGCTGTCGCCGGTGACGATAAAACCATCGGCCAGGGCCAGAAACGCAGGATAAGGATTGTCTTGGGTCTCACCGAATCGATACGACCAGCATGGAACGTCAATGACCGACAGCAAGGTATCGGTGGTCGTTGCGGATGAGCGCGGGCTGGTCGATAACAAAATCGAGCCCCCCATGGCTTTGACCGCTGCATTGGCTTCAACACCGAGTCGTTGCACTGCCTGCGTGTCCATGCAGTAGGGAGAGGCGCTGGCTCCCACGAGTACGGCGATCCAGGGGCGCGGCAGTGAAGCGAAACGCTGTCGCCATTGCTCCAGTTGCGCCTGATCGAGAGCACGCGGGTTCATGTATGGCGCAGGGAGGTCGACAACGTTATCCGCCAGGGCCAACCCATATTGCGGGGTGGAAAGGACCAGGTCGAATCGCCACAACGGAACCTGGGCACGTCCCACATGCACCAGTTGTGTCGTGCCTTTGGAGCGATGTTTGATCCATTGGGCAATCTGGGCGCTGCGTCGCCCCGAACTGAAGACCAGGTCTGGCCAAGGTGCGTTCAGGCCAGGAATTGGCCGTCTGGGCAGCTTGCTTCCCAGCAGGGCGTCGAGCAGATAAGAACGCGGTGGAATGGTGATCCGTTTGCATTCGTAAGGCCAACCCAAGGCGTCCGCCATGGCAATCAGCTGCGCATTGTCACCGGCATGATTGCTCAGCAGCACCCATACCTTAGGACTTTCGGCGGTCTTGAGCCGCAGCGCATAGTCAGCGACGAAGCGCTGCGTGTGCCCCTTTTCATCGACGCAGTCGAGCTGCCAGCACCGATCGGGATAACGCCGCGCGATGCGTCGCAGAAGCCGGCGCCAACCGCTGACAGAACTGATCATCGAGCCATTGCCACTGAGCCTGGCCTTGACGTAGAGCATTCGCGTGGCCAGTGCGAACAGGCGATCCACGACCCAGGGCAGGTCTTCCGGCGCCAGCTTTTCAAGATCATGCGCAGCGATGAAATCCTGAGCAGGTAAATCGACCTGGCGCAGCTGTTCCACATCGAGTTGCCGAACAGCAGGGCCGAATGCCGGCGTTTGTTGCCACGGCCCGATCAGCCCGAACTTCGCACACTGCAGGTTACGGCTGCGCAGCATGACATCCTCTGGCATCAGCGCCGGTTGTGCAGTGGCTTCGCGCTTGAGCTGGAAGAATCGCGGACTGGGTTCGGCTGCCGTGTAGAGCTCATACCCGGTTGCGTCTGCCGCTTCTTCAAGGCTGAGGAAAATTTCGGCATAGGGATGGATTTGATAGCTGTATTGGGCAGGCAGCGGTCGCCAGGGTTGTAGATGCAGCGTCGTGTAATGCAACAACCGGGATTCGCCGTGTTTGTACTCCAGGTCCCGGGCGTGCCAGATGGCATCCAGTATTCCGAAGTTCCCCGGAATGTCTGACGCAGCCGCATGCAGCTTTTTCTTACTGATCGTGGTGGCGGCTTTCATATTCCAGCAACGCTGCATCCGCTCGCAATCGATGAGCATGACTGCCGTTTCTCTGGGCGCGAGCGCCAGATAGCCGTGTTCACCCATCGGTTGGTCGAACAGCTCGGCCGGGTCGGCGGTGTAGAGCTGATCGACGTCGTTGTACAACGCGCGGCCGTGGCGCCCGGCCAGGTCCGGAATAGCGAAGCGATAATTGGTGAAACCGGTACGCCAGCCGGTCTGATCGAAACCGGGCAGGCCAGTCATGCGGTAAATTTCGTAGCGCCGATCCGGGTTTCGCACTTGCGCCAGCGCAAAGACAAAAATGCGTTCGGCACGGTACTGCGCAGGCTCGGTCCCAAGGAATATACGCACGGCGGGGGCTTGCGGTGCGCCGGCCCTGGCCGCCAGGACTATCGGCTCGATGCGGGGAATCGCCACGGGTTGCCCACTGTTCGTTTCGACGATGGGGTCGAGGGTGTCAATGCTTGAGGATGGCTGTACTGAACCCTCCAAGCGCATGGGCGTTTCCTCCGAAAATTGGTTTTCAGAAGCATAGAGCGAAAATCCGAGGCGTCGAGAATAAAACTTCGTCGCGATACTGATTGAATTGAGCCGATGGGCGGGCGTCCTCAGTCCAATCATTGATCTAGTCTACCAAGCACGCCCTCACTGATCGAAGGGTGCTAGTGGTTCAGATCCTGGACTTGGGGAGCCTGGAAATATGGGGTTATTCGAACAACGCACCCGTACAACCGCAATTATTTTGAGTGCCGGACAAGGACGACGGCTACTTCCATATACAGCGAATTCTCCCAAATGCCTGATCGAAGTCGGCGGGCTGCGGGTCATTGAATGGCAGATTGATGCGTTGTTGGCTGCCGGAATAAGCCGGATCACCGCCGTGATTGGCTACGGGGCAGGCCAGGTTGAACAGGTTCTGAACGAGCGCTATGGGCCGGGCGTCATCTCGACGATCTACAATCCGTTCTTCGAGGTCGCCGACAATCTGGCCAGTTGCTGGATGGCTCGCCATGTCATGCATGATGATTTCATCTTGCTCAATGGCGATACGTTGTTCGAACAGCCGGTGCTGGAGAGGCTGCTGGAGGCGCCTGTCAGACCGATTACACTCGCGATCGACAAGAAGTCGGCTTATGACAGCGACGATATGAAGATCCAGCTCGCCGGTGAACGGATCAGTGCTGTCAGCAAGCAGATTGCGCTCGATAAGGTCGACGGGGAATCCATCGGCATGATGCATTTCCAGGCGGGCGGAGGACCGTTGTTTCGCAATGCGCTGGAAGAAAGTATGCGCCGTCCCGAAGCCCTGCAAATGTGGTACTTGAGCATTATCAATTACCTCGCAGCGACGACAGGGCAGGTGTTCGCGCAATCCATCGAAGGACTGGACTGGAATGAGCTGGACTTTCCCGCCGACCTCCAGGCTGCGCAGGCAATGGTCGAGTTTTGGGCGGGCCGCAAATATGGCACGGCCTTCTCCCTCGCTGAGGAAGCGAAGGAGAGTTCCTGACGGTGACGCAACCCCGTTAATTTGCGCTCGCAACCCCGGGCAACAGACAGTCGCAGCGAATTTCTTCGCAGCGCTCGAATGCGCTTTGCAAGGAAGAGTATTCCCAGCGCTCAACGTTAACTTGCCTTGTCAGTTTATCCAGATGGATTCGATTGAATGAGTTGGGGGCATTGCCACGCAGGCGTGACGAGAGCGTGGTGCCGGCCTGCACCCCCCAGATTTCCTTGGACAGCCCGGCATATTGCGTGCTGAGTGCCAGCACATAGGGCAGATGGATATGCCCTCCCATCACCACATCGAGCCCTGACGAAGCCCAACGCTCCAGTGCAGCCCGTGCACCGATCTGCAAATTGCGCCGGTCGGACGCGACGATAGCGCCGAACGGTTGATGAGCGACAACGATGCGCAACTTTTGCCGATCGCACCTCTGCAGTCGCTCAGCCACTTCCTCAACTTGTCGGGCAGTGACCTTGCCTGCCTTGCGCCGTGAAGGATGCGTTGTGTTCAAGCCGATGATCAATGCATCGTCATTTTCGAAAATGGGTGCCAGATTGCTGTCGATGTACCGGTGATAATTCCCATAGGGTGAAAACACGCGCGCGAGCAGGTTGTACAGGGGGATATCGTGATTGCCGGGAATCGTCAGCACCTGAGGTATTCCGTAATCCTTGATGCGCTGGATGAATGCCTGCGCCGAGGCGAACTGAGCGCGTCTGGCGCGTTGCGTAATGTCCCCTGAAAACAGCACCAGATCGGCGCCATGCGCCTTGACGTGCGATTCAAAGGCTTGCACGACGAGGGGCAGTTCCGTGCCGAAATGCGTGTCGGAGATATGCAGAAGACTGGTCATCGTTGTTGGAAATCCTCTGTGCCGGGGCGTGCTGGGTGCTTACTGAGGGACCCGTGGGCGTCGCTATGGTTCAAGACCACGCTCCCAGGCACGGTGGTTGCGGCGCGCGTCCTGAATGAACGGCGACCAGCGAATCAGCCGGAGCACAATCCTGTTGAGCAACGTACCCCGCGCATTGAGCGGTCGTTCGACGTCGAGAAACAGAACCACGCGAGTCCCGGTCGTATCGTTCCAGACTTGATGCCGGTAGGTGTCATCGAATATCAGGCATTTGCCACTTTCCCAATGGCGGATCTGATCGCCGACCTGGATTCGGCAGCTCTCCCGGGGCTCAGGCACCACCAGCCCCAGGTGCACGCGCAGCAGCCCGTTGTAAGGGCCTCGATGCAGGGGAATATGTTTGCCCGGGGCCAGGATCGAAAAGAACGCGGTAAACATGCCCGGTATGGCTTCGACGATCCTCGTGGTGTCAGGGCAGCGGGCGCAGTTCTTGTCCATCTTGTAGCCATAGCCGTAGAGGAAATAAGTTTTCCACTTGTCGTCCTGGGTAATGTTGCGTTGATCTTTAGAAATGTCTTGAAAATTGGGCAACCGGTCGCGGTCATCCAGGACGACTTCGAGCTCCTTGAGAATGCTTGGCCAGTTCGCTTCCAGCTCCGTCACCCAGGCAAACTGTCGGGGCTCGAAGAAAGGGCTGTCGCCCACCGTGGAGTTTCGCAGGATGGTCTTTTCCAGGCGCTTGATGATCCACAAACCGAGCGCCACGCTGGGGCGATGTTTGCGCTTGGTGGGTGGGGTGCTGACGCGTACGTTGTCTCTATCCATGGTCGCCCTCTGTTGTTCGAGTCGGCAAGGCGCATTTCTTAGCGTAGCCGGCGGCTTTTGAGCAGGCGCCAGAGCAGGGGCCAGCCAAAGACCAGTGGAAAACGACGCAACCGATGAGTCACGACGATGGGCTCACCCAAGTGACGCTCCAGCTTCCAGACAAGGTAGTCGACACCGTTTTCGAAGGTAAAAAACGATTTGACCAAGCGTGCCACGTTCAAGGTTCGTCCCTGAATCCGCCGCAACTTCCACAGTCGCTCATGACGGCGGCGTGCTGCCGGCGGACAGAGGTTGCGATAGCGATCCGTTGCGTGCGCACAGACGGCCATTTGCTTCACCGCAGGCGCTGCGGCTTGAGTGATGCGCGAGTAATAATTCATGTCATGCCTGACCAGCTGCCTGGGCCGATCGGCTGATTCCGGGCGCAACTCGGTCCGGTAGGTCAGCGACAGGGATTGTTCCCAAAGCGTAAAACTGTCGAATTGATCCGGTAAATGAGCGATGCAGCGTCCCAGCAGCGTCATCACCGCTTGAGCCAGCGCAAAGTGGATACGCCTTTGCGTTTCCCCGTCCTTGAAATACACCAGTCGGCACGGTTGGGCGAAACGGCCCCAGAGGTAGCTTTGGAACCACGAACGAGTGCCTGTCTCGAAGTCCTGCAGCGAGAGAATGGCGCATTTTGCGTGGAGCATCCGGCCATCGGGCGTTGCAGCGCTGATGACGACTACCGTAGGCGGAAGCCATGCATTGGCCAGTTGTTGCAAGCGTTTGGGATGAGCATGCGCGTAACTGTCAACCAGCGCATACAAATCGACCATGCCATCACTCAGATCGCCATTGCGCAGACAAGAACCGTAGACCAGCAACCCGACCAATGCACCGCCCAGGCGTGCATGCACGGCCTGGGCGATGCCGTCCAGATCAGCGGGCATCGGCTGCGTGCATTGCGCCCTGACCTGTTCGAGCAAGGCCACGGGCGGCGGTAGGCAATCAAAGGCTCGCATCGGCTCTCAGGGGTCCTAAAAGGTCATGAAGCGGATCGGGGCCGTGGCGGCCAGGGTGATCGTGCCTTGTGCTGGAAAAATTTCACCGTCGAGCACGTATTCGTCAGCGCCACCGAGATCCATCCGGGTGAAATTGTGGCTGAAGTAGCCATCTTGCTCCTTGATCAGCGAGACGGCCCGGCCCCAGAGCAAGAGCGGCAGGACCAGGGCCAGGCGCCGGGGCCGATGCGCGATGGCGGTCAGATGTATGGGCTGCGGTTCGGTGCCCCAATAGGGCCTGCTTCCGGCAAGAAGACGGTCCAGGGTGGTGGCAAACACCACCAGCCAGTCACGTTCCCAGACACCACGATGAGTGCCCAGGCGGGCGGGCAACGCGCAAAACAGGTCGTGTGGCAGGTTGTGCAGCGCAGAAAACAGCATTCGACCCAAGGCCAGTGTCGGCCCCAGCGCCCCGGGTACGCGCTTGGGCCGCAGCGTTCGATGGTAGTAACGCACGCCGTTCACGACTGCGCCGACGCCGAAGAACATTCCGAATTGCGCCGCATGTTGCAACCCGCTATCAACGCGAAGCGCAGCACGCGATACGACTTTTGCGGCGGTTGCATCGCCGGCGAGCCAGGCGGATAAGCCCGTCAAGGCCTTTTCGGCGCTCAGGCGCGCCCCCAGATCGATCGCGCTCATATTGGTGGTGCCACCCGGAATGACCAGTACGGTTGGCAGGCACGCAGGTTCTTGGCTCAGCAGAAAGGAGATCGCGGCTTGCAAGGTCCCATCGCCACCCACAACGACCAGCAGGTCACTCTCCCGGAGCTGAAAATCGCACACGGCATCGGCGATCTCATCGGCCGAGGTGGCTTCGAGCACAGAGGCGCCGGGGACGTCGCGGGCGAGAAGACGAAACCTGGGCAAGGCACGTCGCAGGGTGCCGCTGCAAGGGTTGAGCAAGATGCCGATTTTCTGCGGCCGCGGACAAGCGTCACGCATCATTGAGGCCCGAGCGCGGCGCAAACATCCGCACGATCAAGCGGTCGCGCTCGGCGGCCATGTCGATTCGGCTGAGCCAGGGCTGCGGCGGGTGGCCCCGGTGTTTCAAGACAATGGCGGACACTGTGCGAACCCCCAGCACCAGTGTCGAAACACAGGTCCAGACGGCCACCCAAATCAATCCCGTGTCATGGGCATCCACCGCCCACAAGCAGGTCAGTATCAGTAGATTGGGATTACGCCGCGCAGTGACAAGCCTGTTGAGCGAGTCGAACGGGCGCCACAGAAACATTGAAAAGGGCGCGGCGAACTTGAACGCACCTTCGCACAACCGCCCTGCGACATAGCCCAGGAAAATGGCCCAGAGCACGGGGTTGAGCGGTATGTCCGAGTCCCAGGTCGCCGCATAGCCCATTCCCCAGGCGATATACCAGAGCGGCGGGTGAATCAGGTCCAGGCCATGGTCGAAAATATTGCCGAAGCGGGTGGAGGTGACAGTGACGCGTGCCAGTTTGCCGTCGACCGTATCGAGAAACGTCATCAGCCAGCCGGCCACCAGGCCCGCACCGAAATGCCCGTGCCAGAACAGCACACCCGCCAGAATGGCCAGCACATAGCTGGCTGCCGTGACCTGGTTGGGGCTGAGCCCAAGCCGCACGCACCAGACGGTGGCCCAGCGCGCCGGGACAGGCCAGATCGCTCGGGTTATGAAGTCAGTGACACCTTTGTAGGATCCGTTGAACAGCGACTTTTCAAGGTGCGCTTGATTGCTGTCGGTGATTTGCGCGACCCACGGAGGATCGAACTTGCGCAGTTGGGTCTGCATGGCGGTGGCCACGGTAGCGGGAACCACTTTACGCAATCCGGCGACGGCGTCGGTATCCAGGCTGGGCAGGTGCGCGAGTCGCTCCACGCTGGCATGGGCGGCAACGATGGCGCCGGTCTTGGGGTCTTGCAGGGCGACCTCAGGCGTTTTCAACAACCCCCGCAACACCCGATCATCGTAAAGGTAATCTTCGCGCAGCAGCACGACCTCGCCTTGTGCCGGCAATGGCTCGTCTGCATCGCAGAGGTGGGCGTCGGGAAACTTTGCGAGCATACGGCCCACTCGTTCTCTGGAGGTGAGGCCCCACAGACGCACCGGGCTGCTACAGATCAGGTATACGAGAGTCTTCATTGTTCAGCGCCCTGTTCATTGAAATAGCGTGGGCAGTCTCAGCGACTGCCCCGGTCCATGTAACCCACCATCCCGATCGCCACCGCGAGCAAGACCAGTGCCGGCCCCAAGGTAGTGATCAGTGTGTTCATCTTTAGCAGAAGACCAAGGTTTACGATGATCTGATTACTTACATAGACCATTAACCCGACCAGCGCACCCAACGCCAGCCGCGCCCCCAGGTTGGGTGAGCGCGGTTGTGCGAAGGCAAACGGGATGGCGAACAGGATCATCGCCAGGGTCAGGATCGGCCGCCCGAGTTTTTGCCACATCGCCATTTCATATTGCGCCGAGGGCTGGCCCGAACCTTTGAGGTAGGCGATGTAACGATAGAGTTGGCGCACGGACAGGCTTTCAGTCGGCAGGGTAATGTCGCCCAGTCGCGCTCCGCCAAAAATCGAATGCCAAACCATATGATCGAGTTGCTGTGTCGTTTCGGTGCCCTGATCCCACTGTTTGACCTGGACGTTGTTCAAACGCCATTGGCCTGCGTCCTGTATGTCCGCCGACTCTGCAAAGAGGTAGGACACCAGTGAGCGGTCGTTGTCGAACCGGAAGATTTCGATATTGACCGGCAGCCGTTTGTGCTGAAGATTGCCCACCCGCACGATTTGGTCGTCCTGGCGAGCCCAGACGCTTCCCTGGTCGTTGCTGGCCTGAGCACCGGCGGACATGGCTTCGTTGCGCAACTCCAGGCCATTTTGCTGCAGGGGAGAGGCCACCCATTCATCCAGCGCCGCCCATGCCAACGCCAGCGCGAGCCCGGCCAGCGTCGCCGTGAACCCGATACGGGCAATCGACAGGCCAGTGGCGCGCATGACAGTCAGTTCCCGGGTGGCGGCCAACTGCCCGAGCGCGGCAATGCCGCCGAGCAGGGCGATGAACGGGCCAAGCTCAACGATACGACGGGGCAGGGTCATGAAGACGACTTCGATCGCCTGGCTCAATCGGTAGCCGTCAGCAGTCACATCATCGAGTTCGCCCACCAGGTCGAGGGTGGTGAACAACGGCAGCAACAGCGCTGCGGCAGCGGCGAAACCGAAGAACACATGACGGGTGATGTAGCGATCGAGGATTTTCATCGCAGGCCGAACCGAAAGAGTGCCAGATCCCGCGCCAGGAAAATCAGCAGCGCCAGACTCATCAACAGCGGCACGATCCACAACCCCGGGTACAGGGGCAAGGTGCTGTTGCCCACCATTGTCTTGCAGATGTCCGCTGCGTAATAAATCAGGGCGAACGCGGCTGTTACGGGCAGCAGGGTGGCGAATCGTCCCTGTCTGGGCCGGGTGCGACTCAACGGAATGGCGAGTAATGCAAGGATGGTCGCGCTCACGCCCCGCGTCTGGCGCCACTGCAGTTCGGCCTTGTCCAACGGTGCGCTGGAAGCCTCCAGCACCTGGTTGGGAGCCGCCTTGCGCTTGCCTTCGGCAGCCCTTTCGATGGGCAGCAAGTGCAGCCGCATGTGCTCGAATTTTTCTGAAATATCCTTTGAGGTGCTGTGCTTGAGCAAGTAGGAATGGCCTTGCGTCAGTTCCACGACCGGATCGTCTGGATCGGGATCCAGAATGCGCGCTTGTGCGGAACGAAACACACGGGTTTTCGAGTCGCCCGGGTCATAGATCAGTACATCGTGGAGCCGGCCATCGGTGCGATCGATCCGCTCTGCCAGAATCATCCTGCCGTTTTCGTTATTCAGGTTGAAGCGTTGCGCTTGCAGATGATTGACGTCCAGATCTGTTCGCGACTGCTGTTCCAGTACATAGGCCTGCGTGTAGGCCCAGGGACGCCCGTAAAGCGAGAGCATGGCCACCGCCAGCGAGATCGGTATTGCCAATAACAGGACAGCCCGATAGATGCGCAGCGGGTTTGCCCCCGAGGCCGATATCGCAATGATTTCGGAATCGTGGCACAGGCGCCCGACCGCCAGGGTCACCGAGGCATACAACGCCACCGGCACCAGCATTTCCAGCGCAATCAGTACCTTGTAGAACACCATTTGCAGCACGGCCTGCAAAGCGAGGGTTCCCTGTACCGCGTCAGACAGGTAGCGCTCTGCGGAATAACTGGCAAAGATGAACACCAGGATGCTGACCATCACCAACACCGGTCGACGGATCTCGGCGATCACATAGCGTTCGATCAGAAACATAATCCGGACCCTGCCAACGCTCGCGAAACCGCGGAGCGTTGCCATCCAGATCCATCAGGAACCGCTCGGTATCGACTGATTTTTCTGCGCATGAAACCGCTCCACCATTTGATAATCCAGCGGCGAATCGACATCGATAGCGGCCTCCGCAAAGGGCATGATCACCGCGCCGATACTCACCCCCAACTTGCTGGAAAGCTGTTGTAGCGCTTGTTCCAGGGTCAACCGGCCCATCAGGTAGCGCAAAACGCCTGTAAAGCCCAGCGCACCGGCAATGACGCGTCGAGGGTTTTTGCGGTCCTGTTCGACCCGTTGCCAGAAGCTGGCGAGCCGGCGGGCGTCCTCGGTCATGAACGCAAACAAATTGCTGCCGCAATACGGGCCGCCGCGCAGCCGGATGCCGGTGCGCCGGGTGCCTGGAAAGCGCGCCAGAACCGTGTCCAGGGGCGTCACCGCCACCACAAAATCATGCCCGCCCGAGGCCGCGTGCTGTAGAAAGTAGTCGACCATCTCCCGGCAAAGCAGTGCGTGGTCCGCGGTTGTCACCAACACCGGTCTGTCTGCGGGCTGAAGCGCCAGGGCTTGTGCGGCGCTAACACTGGGCGAGTTGGCGGGTTCCAGCCAACCGACACCGGCGCTGTCGAGCAGTTGCGTCATTGAGGCATCTTGTGCGAGTAAGTTTTGCGCAGGGCCAATCAGTACGATTCGATCAATCCACTCGCTGTCCTGCAACGCCCCGACCACCCGACAGACCATGGGTATCCCGGCCACCGGCACCAAGGCCTTGCAGCTGGTCCCGGCCATTGCGGCAACCGGATCGGCCGAGCCCCTGTCCGCTGCCAGCACCAGCGCAGTGAATTGTTTCGCCTCAGATGTGCTTTTCATAGATCCGGTAGCGCTTATAAGGGGTGGCACCGATCTGGACGAGGATTTTGCGCATCACCGCGTTTGATTCCAGGATCCAGGACATCTCCAACGCTTCAATGCCCCGTTTGACGAAGGGTGGCTTGAGCGCTTCGATCAACAGCAGGGCGAGTGTTGGTCCCAAACGGCTGAACTGGTAACGCTGCTTGACGCCCATCAGGGGCACGCGTGCGGTGCGCGTGCCCTTGCCATAAAGCCGCCACAACAGCCGCAGCCAGCCAAAGGGCAGCAATTGTCCTTTGAGAGAGGCGATCGCCTCGTTGATGTTAGGGATGGCCACGATAAAAGCGCAGGGGTCGCCATCGACTTCAGCGATGTACAACAGGTCTTTGGGGACCAACAACCTCAACTGGCTGCCAAGCTCGAAAAATTCGGATTCGGTGAAAGGTACAAACCCCCAATTACGGCTCCAGGCGTCATTGAATATTTCACGCAGGATGCGCATGTCGCGCCGGAACTGACGGGTGTCCAGAGGCCTGACCACCACGCGCTTTCGCTCGCGCGCCATCATCGCCGACAAGGCCGGCGGAAAGTGCAATTGGTCGGTGCGCATCCAGTAGGCCAGCAGGTCCGTGGCTTGCCGATAGCCGATGGCGGTGAGCCTTTGATCATAGTAGGGCTGTCCGTGTCCCATCATCGCAGAGGGGGGATGATCGAATCCTTCCACCAATAACCCGCTTTCCTGGTTAATGGTCAGATTGAACGGACCGGTGATACGCGCGGCGCCACGTTCGCGCAACCAGGCCTCAGCTGCCGCGAACAGGCTGTCGACTACGGCCGGGTCATCCACGGCTTCAAACATCCCGAAGTGCCCGGAATCATTGCCGTGCAATTGCCGGTGAAGGCTGTCGATCTGTGCCGTGATACGCCCCACGACTTCCGTTCCCGACCAGGCCAGCCACGCCTGCCACGTTAAATGGGACGACGCCGGGTTCTTTTTGGAAAGGAGTTCCTGGCGCTCGTAATGGATCGGCTCGATCCAGCAAGGATCGTTGCGATAAAGAGTGCCGGGGAAGCTAATGAATGTCTTGAGTTCCAAACGTGTAAGGACGGGTCGCGTAATGATTGGCAACTTCTTATTGATCATCGTTGGCCCAAAAGTCGGTAGCAGTTGAACTAGCTTCTCTTCGGATTTGCCGTCAGAGCGTAGCTGAACTTTTGGCGTCGGGCGCGCGTGATCTAAATATTGGCGTGAATGCGCCTCTAAGGCTTAAATACCCTGTACTTTTCGATGGCTGTCGCATTTGAGAACGAGGTGCTACAGCTACATGCGATGTTCGCCGGTCGTCGCTCATCCGGGAAAAAATTTGCGATCACCCAGATGCCGATTAGTATTGCGTTAGGCTTTGTAAATACTTGAAAAAGCCGAAAGATCTTCTGCGAGCCGGTTATCCCTGGAGCTTGGACTCCATGGAAACGGCAACGGGGCAGTAAAACGACAAGTGTTTTACTGGCGCAGGGGGTCGACCCGCTATTTGACTTATCCTTACTCGGGCTAAATGGATGGGTGTTTCCTTATGTCTGCAACCGTTGCAAAACAGGCACTCACTCAACGTCTCGCGGACTTTTCCACGCTAGTGGAAGCACTCGATTATGCCGCGTCTGGTCAGACCGGGATGAACTTCTACGACAGGCATTGCCACTTGATTGCTGCGGTTGAATACGCTGAGCTCAAAAGCAATGCTGTCGCGCTGGCTAAACATCTACTTGGGCTCAAGTTGAAGAAGGGTGATCGGGTCGCACTCATCGCCGATACGCACCAAAGCTTTATCGAGTCGTTTTTCGCTTGCCAATACGCGGGCCTGATCGCCGTTCCTCTTTTGGTGCCATCCAGTTTGGGAAGCCATCATTCCTACGTGGAAAAGCTGAAAGGACTGTTCGCCAATTGCACGCCGGCAGCCGTCCTCGGACAGGAGGAATGGCTTCCCTATGCACGGGAAGCGCTGGGGACCTCGCTTCAGGCGTTCGTCGGGACTGTCCAGCAATTGAGCGATTTACCGCCCGTGCAGACGCTTCCCCGCGTGTTGCCGGAGGACATCGCCTACCTGCAATACACATCCGGCAGCACCCGATTTCCTCGTGGCGTGATCATTACCCAGCGTGCGGTGATGGCCAACATCAGAGGCATCGTCGTGAACGGTATCGGCGTTCGCCCGGGGGACCGATGTGCGTCATGGCTGCCCTTTTATCATGACATGGGGCTGGTGGGCTTTGTCCTGGCGCCCATGGCGGCACAATTGACAGTCGACTACTTGCACACCCGGGATTTCGCCACGCGACCCGGGCAATGGCTCAAACTGATAAGCCAGAATCGGGTGAATGTTTCGGTTGCCCCGCCGTTTGGCTATGACCTCTGCACCCGGCGAGTCCGGGACCCGGAAAAAGCCGTATTGGATCTCTCCTGCTGGCGTGTCGCGGGGATTGGGGCAGAGCCCATTCGGGCATCGGTGTTACGCCGTTTCGCGGATTGTTTTCTCGACACGGGATTCAATGCGGCTGCATTCACGCCTTGCTACGGTCTGGCGGAGAGCACCCTGGCCGTCTGCTTCGCCCGCCGCGGGGCAGGGGTGCTGGTGGATCATGTCGCTCGCCAGGCATTGGAACATCAGTTCAAGGCGCAGAAATGTGCTGCCGATGATCCGGGAAGCTGTGCGTTTACCAATTGTGGTGCGCCATTGCCAGGGCATCGCGTGGAAATTCGCAACGCGGCGGGGCGGGTGGTCGCAGAGCGCGAGGTAGGCCAGATATTCGTCTGGGGGCCCAGCGTCATGTCGGGTTATTTCAATGATCCCCAAAATACCCAGGCAGCCTTGAAAGATGGCTGGCTCGACACCGGTGACCTGGGCTATCTGTCCGGGGGCGAGCTGCATATCACTGGCCGGCGCAAGGATTTGCTCATAGTCCGGGGCCGAAACATCTGGCCGCAGGATATCGAATACCTGGTGGAGTCCGAACCCGATCTGAGGCCTGGCGATGCCATCGTGTTTGTCGTGCCCGGCGATGATGAGCCTCAGGTCGTGGTCCAGGTTCAATGCCGGGTCCGTGAGCCGGAAATCCGCGAGCAATTGGTCCGGACACTGCTGGCCAAGATCATCAGTGAGTTCGGCCTTGCTGCCGACGTACACCTTGTGCCACCTCATTCATTGCCACGAACCTCTTCGGGCAAACCCTCTCGCGCCGAAGCCCTCGAACGGTTCATGGCCCAGGCCAACGCTGTTCTTCCCTGTCCGGCACTGGAGACGACGTGAGCGCTCGCGTGGTTGCGCTGACTGGCGCCACTGGCTTCATCGGCAGCGTCCTGCGCGAACGACTTGTTGCCCGAGGCGTGGAGGTACGAGCGTTGGCTCGCTCCAGGAGCGGTACGGCAGAGGATGGAACGAAGTGGATCAAGGGAACACTGGAAGATGAGCCGGCCCTTGCCGAGCTTACCCGGGGCGCAGATGCGGTTATTCACTGCGCTGGCAAGGTCAGGGGCCGGGCTGCCCGGGATTTCGACTCGGTCAACGTGCAGGGCAGCAAACACTTGATGGAGGCGACACGACTTAACGGCAGTTGCGAGCGTTTTCTGCTGATCTCGTCCCTTGCGGCGCGCCATCCGACATTGTCCTGGTACGCCGCTTCCAAATTCGAAGGTGAACGCCAGGTAAAGGCCGCTGCCGGAGCGATTCCCGTGTGTATTTTCAGGCCGACCGCCGTATACGGTCCCGGCGACCGCGAGTTGCGTCCGCTGTTCGACTGGCTCTTGCGCGGCTGGCTGGTAACCCTCGGTCGAGACGATTCACAGTTCAGCTTTCTGCATGTGGACGATTTGGTCAGTGCCGTCATGCAGTGGTTGGACGCACCTGTCGTGCAATCGCAGACCTTTGAGTTGTGTGATGGCCAGGTGCAAGGGTACGACTGGGCAAGCCTGGCCGGCATCGCTTGCGATATCCGCCATGCGCCGGTACGGCAAGCCGCAGTGCCTGCCGGGGTACTGAAAGGCCTTGCACGAGCGAACCTGGTGCTGTCCCGGTTCACCCGCCGGGCACCCATGCTGACCCCCGGCAAAGTCAATGAACTGATGCACCCGGACTGGACCTGCAGCAATGCGCGCATCAGCGCGTCATTGGGCTGGGAGCCGCAGATACTGTTAAGGCAAGCGTTGCGCAATCACATGTTCTGAGCGGGCAAAGAGCCACTGAACTCAAGGAAACCCACGATGATCACACAAGAAGCGATACTCGAACGGGTGATAATGCTCATCGGGCGGCTTGCACCTCCCGGGACGCCAATCTATCCGGATACCGATTTGGCCCAGGACCTGGGGATGGAGTCGATAAAGGTGATGGACATGCTGATGGAGCTGGAGGACGAATTCGACATCTCGATCCACCTCAACATCCTGATGGATGTGCGAACGCCTGCACAGCTGTCCCACGCGATTCTCAACTTGATGGAGCATGCCGATGGGACTGTTTGACAAGTTCGGCAAACTGGCGGCGGAACGCGCCAGCCTCTCGGATTCGCATCCTTTTGGAATTCGCATCGACGAGATGTACTCCCCGACCGAGGGCAGTATCCAGGGGAAGAGAGTCATACTGGCGGGCACCAATAATTATCTCGGGCTGACATTCGATCCCGACGGCATCAAGGCGGCGCAGCGCTCGCTGGAGCTGGAAGGGACCGGCACCACCGGTTCTCGTATGGCCAATGGCAGTTACGCCGGGCACAGCGCGTTGGAGGAGGAACTTGTCGATTTTCTCGGGCGGCGTTCCGTCATTGTGTTCTCCACAGGCTATGTCGCCAATCTGGGTGTCATCGGGACCCTGGCGAGCGCGCGCGAAGTGGTATTGCTTGACGCCGATTGCCACGCGAGCATCTACGACGCTTGCAAGCTGGGTGGTGCAGAGATCATCCGCTTTCGCCATAACGATGTCGCTGATCTGGAGCGGCGCATGGTCCGGCTCGGCGACCGCGCGCGCGAAGCGATTATCCTGGTGGAAGGCATCTACAGCATGCTGGGTGATCAGGCTCCGCTCAGAGAAATAGTCGAGGTCAAGCGTCGTCTCGGAGGTTACCTGCTGGTAGACGAGGCGCATTCCTTCGGTGTGCTGGGTGCCAAGGGGCGAGGGCTGGCCGAAGAGTTGGGGGTGGACTCGGAAGTCGACATTCTGTTGGGCACGTTCAGCAAGAGCCTGGGCGCGGTCGGTGGCTTCGCTGCTTGTCACGATGCGCAAATGGACCTGCTTCGCTACGCCAGCAGGCCCTATATCTTTACCGCTTCACCCGCGCCCTCGGCCATTGCCTCCGTGAGGTCAGCGCTCAAGGCCATCAAGGAACGTCCGGAGCTGCGGCGTCAGCTGTGGACGAATGCCCGGCGGCTTTATCAGGGGTTGGCAGAGTCAGGCTACCAATTGGGGCCACAAGCCAGTCCGGTGATTGCCGTGATGCTGAAGTCGCCACACGAGGGGCTGGCCTTCTGGCGGGCGCTGATAGAGAAGGGCGTCTATGTCAATCTGGTCCTGCCTCCAGCGACGCCCGGTGCCGTCACCCTGATACGTTGCAGCGTCAGCGCGGCCCATACACCCGAGCAAATAGACCAGATCATCGAGGCCTTCGCGTCATTGCGTAGCCCGGTGGACCTCGTCACAGTGGGCGCTTGAACAGTGTCGCGAGCTGTCGGTGAGCTAATCTTTACCTACGTCATAGTGAACGACACTCATGCGGATTATTTTTGCCTTTGGCCGCTCTTATCCGGCCCGTACCGTCCTGATGCTCCTGAGTTTGCTGCTGGCAGGGGTGGTCGAAAGCGTCAGCCTGAGCACAATGCTGCCACTGATATCGGCGGTGCTTGAAGACCAGCCGCATTCAAACCTGGCGGTTCAGGTCTTCGCCGTCATGGACACGCTCGGCCTTGAGCCCTCGATCCCCAACATGCTGGTGATTATTGTCGTGGGCATGACGCTGAGTAACCTGCTGATATTGCTGGGCAATCGGCAGGTTGGCTACACGGTGGCACATGTGGCGACCGACCTGCGCATCGACCTGATCAAAGCCTCGCTGGGCAGTCGCTGGGAATATTATCTGCGCCAGCCTGCCGGGGCACTGGCCAACGCCGTGGCAACGGAAGCCTACCGCGCTTCCACCGCTTATGAGCATGCGGCCAATATGCTGGCGCTGGGCATCCAGGCAGCGGCCTATGCAATCATCGCGCTTTTCGTATCCTGGCAGGCAGCGTTCCTCTCATTGCTGATCGGTTTTGTCCTGCTGGTGGCCGTGCGGGGGCTGGTGAAGACGTCACGGCGCGTGGGCAAAAGCCAGACCCGCTTGATGCGTGAGCTGCTGGTCTACCTGACGGATACGCTGGCTTCGGTTAAACCGCTCAAGGCCATGGCCCGGGATGACATTGCCGATTCCTTGCTGCGCGGTCACGCCGGCGAGCTCAACACCGCATTGGAGCGCGAAGTGATGAGCCGCGAAACATTGCGGGCCTTGCAGGAACCCATGCTGGCAATCCTTGCCGCCGCGGGACTCTACGCCGGGCTTGTCATCGGCGGACTGCCGCTGTCTTCGGTGATGGTGCTCATATTCGTGGTGGTGCGAATGCTGGGATTGCTGCACAAAGCGCAACAGCGCTATCACCGGATGGCCGCGCAAGAGAGCGCCTATTGGGCCATCAACGAAGCAATCGACAATGCCGTGGCCGATGCCGAGCCGGTTGGAGGGAACTGCGTTCCTGCCTTGAAGCGCCATATCGTTTTTGAAAACATCAGCTTTGGCTACGGCGGACGGCAAGTGCTCGACGGCGTGTCGATGAGTTTTCCGGTCGGTTCATTCACCACCATGATCGGTCCTTCCGGTGCAGGCAAAACCACCGTGCTCGACCTGATCTGTTCGCTGCTCGCGCCTCAATCCGGACGCATCAGGGTAGACGACTGTGACTTGCACGACCTGGACCGCAGGGCCTGGCGGCGGATGATCGGCTACGTTACACAGGAAACCTTGCTGCTGCACGACAGCATTCTGGCGAACGTCACCCTGGGGGACAGGTCGTTGAATGCCGACGATGCAGAGCGTGCGCTACGTCAGGCCGGCGCGTGGCAGTTTGTGCAGGAATGTCCAGGCGGGCTGCAATCGATCGTCGGCGAGCGAGGTGCCAAACTGTCCGGCGGCCAGAGGCAGCGTATCGTCATCGCACGTGCCTTGGCCCATCGCCCCAAGCTTCTGATTCTGGACGAAGCAACCAGCGCGCTCGATCCGGAATCGGAGACCGAAATATGCCAGGTACTGAAAAGCCTGACCCCCGGCATAACCGTCATCGCGGTGTCCCATCGGCCCGCCATGATCCGCATTGCAGACCAGATTCTTGAAGTGCGCGAGGGCAGGGTGTTGCCAGTACCCAATGCCGCCGATCGTGATGGCACAATCACGCAAGAAGCGAAAGCCTGAGGTGCCGTCATGCCACTACGATGCCGGGACTCCAGGCACATCCATATTGATTTTGCGCCAGGCGGCTTCGGAAAAACTGTAAACCGAAAAGGCGATCAAGCCCAAAGCCATCACCATCAGAATCACGCTTCCCGCTGGCAGATTCTGCAGAGCATCAAGCGCTTCCTTCATGCCCGGGGGATCCTTGACTTGATAACGTGAGCCGCCGATTACCAGCAACACCGCTATCTCGATAAACACGACGCCTCGGGCTATGAGTCCGAACCGAGATACGGGACGTATGTAGCGCATCACCTCTTCGTCGGCCTCGAAGTACTTCTCGAATGTTGCCTTCCACCCCTTGATGAGGTGAGCAATGCCTACACCCAGTGGGATCAGCGCCACCAGGTAGATCAACACGTTTGAGTGATCCCACGACAAAAGATGCGCCAGCAGATCCCGGGTATTCCCGCCGCCTGAATTGCTTGAGCTTCTGATACCACTGATGAGCAGGCCCAGCGCAAAAAACGCCAGTGCGCCATTGATCAAACCACCCGCGAACAACCCTGCACGAATGACCAGACCCTTGAACGACGTACCGTGATGATCGACGTCGCGAATGGCCTGCAACACTCGCCAGCCTGCGAATGCGAGTAAACCAGCCACCACCAGCCCGACCAGGACGTAACCAAAAGGCTGGCTTAGCAAAGCCTCCAGGCTTTTGTGGCTGTCCTTGGGTTTTGTCGAGTCTTGTGCCGCCAGCAGAGCGAAGATACCGATGATCAGGTACAGAACACCTCGAGCGGCATATCCGCCCCGAGCGAGCACGACAAGGGTGTGTTGCGCGGACATTGGCTTCATTCCCGAGGAGTTATAAAGATGCAGACCTGTCGCTCGGGAAGGGGTTCGATAAAGGGCGAATATTCGGTGAGGAGGGGCGCCCAATCGTGGGGTGGGCGCCAACCGGCTTTACCGAATCAGTGGCACGCCACTGAGCGTTTGCAATGCCTCAAAACTGATATCGGCAAAAATTTCTCTGACCTGCAAGCCTTTTGGAGTGACGTCCAGGATAGCCAGGTCGGTATAAATCCGGGTCACGCAGCCAATGCCGGTCAGCGGGTAGGTGCATTGCGGCACCAATTTGCTTTCGCCCGTCTTGGTCAGGTGATCCATCATTACGAACACTTGGCGCGCGCCGGTTGCGAGATCCATCGCGCCACCCACAGCCGGAATGGAACCTTCGGCTCCGGTGTGCCAGTTGGCCAGGTCGCCGTTGACCGAGACCTGGAAAGCGCCCAGGACGGCAATGTCGATGTGCCCGCCACGCATCATCGAGAACGAATCGGCGTGGTGAAAAAAGGCCCCGCCACGCAGCAGTGTCACATGCTGTTTGCCCGCGTTGATCAGGTCATCGTCTTCCTCACCCGGCGCAGGGCTCGGGCCCATGCCCAGCACACCGTTTTCACTGTGCAGGAACACTTCCTTGTCACCCAGGTAATTGGCCACCAGCGTAGGCACGCCAATACCCAGGTTTACGTAAGAGCCCTCGAGAATGTCGTCGGCCACACGTTGCGCCATTTCGCTACGCGATAGTTTATTCATGACAGTCATGGCGAACCTCAGTTGACGTTGGCTTTCGTGAAAGGGGAGCGGGGCACTGCGACCACGCGCTGAACGAAGATTCCCGGCGTAATGATGTGTTCGGGGTCCAGTTCTCCCAACTCCACGATCCGATTGACTTGGGCGATTGTCGTTTTCGCGGCCATCGCCATGATCGGCCCAAAGTTACGCGCGGCTTTACGGTAAGTGAGATTGCCCCAGCGATCGCCATTTTCGGCCTTGATCAGTGCGACATCGGCATGCAACGGCATTTCCAGCACGTAGTTGCGACCGTCGATCACACGGGTTTCCTTGCCTTCGGCCAGCAAAGTGCCGTAGCCGGTCGGTGAATAGAAAGCACCGATACCAGAGCCTGCCGCGCGAATACGTTCGGCCAGGTTGCCTTGTGGCACCACTTCGAGCTGAACCTTTCCTGCCAGGTAGAGCTCGTCGAAGACATAGGAATCGGATTGGCGTGGAAACGAGCAGATGACCTTGGCAACACGCCCGGCCTTGAGCAATGCAGCCAGACCGATTTCACCATTACCGGCATTGTTGCTGATGATGGTCAGCTCGCGAGCGCCCGAAGCAATGACGCCGTCGACCAACTCCGACGGCATCCCGGCAGTGCCGAATCCACCCACCATGAGGACCGAACCATCGGCAATGCCGTCTAGTGCAGCCGCGACTGATTCAAATGTTTTATTGATCAAGGAATACTCCTGTTTTTATGTTGGCTGAACAGAATGATCCGACGGCAAGCCGCGTGAATCACGGTGATTGCCAAGGTGTGTATAGCGTGCCAAGAAATGAGTTGAGGCGGGGGGCTCGGCAGGCGATGTCGTGCGATTAACGAACAGAACCATGGCGGGCAGCGCGATGAATTGCGTTGAGGTATCGAACAATGAGAACTCATGATTGCTTCGAAAAAGCATTTATTTTTATTCGCACGCATAGCCTGAGGACTCACAGGCTAAGTTCGAAGGCAATCGGGGTCTAATATCATTTGAGTGCTGTACGATACCGTTGAGGTATGGTCGGCAAAAAGGTCTCGTCGCTCAAGACGGCTAGGTTTCCCAACATTGAGGATATCAAGGTCATCGGTATTGACCTTATCAAGCGTTGAAACCTTTGGCAGGTCTGAGTGAATCTGTTCGCGCTAAAAGCGATAGAGGCGTGCGTTCCCAGTCCACCGAAAACGCACTTCACAAAGCAGAGTACAAGTGCCTATTGTCCAGGCTTTGCCGGCGGCTGCCCTTGCATGTAGTTCTGATGCTTCATCATGTTATCCATCATCATCTGTTGCATCCCCGTATACCTGTCCATCATGTATTGGCGTTGACTCTGTTGCTCAGGGGTCATGTTCGCGTAGTCATGCCACCCCATCTTGTGGCTACCACCCATCATGTGTCCTCTGCCCATCATTCCCGGCCCCCACATACCGTTCATCATGCTCATTGCATTCTGCATCGCACTCCAATGTTCCTGAAGAAGCTTCTGCCTTTGCTGGGGATCCTGGGTTTGCTGAATTTTCTCCATCTGTGCCTGCATTTTCTTGAAGGTATCTTGCGCCTGAACCATCTGTTTATCGAACTCGGCAACATTTGGAGCTTGTTGTTGCGTCTGCGTCACTTGAGCTTGCTCTGCTGCAAATGTCCCTGTGGGGGCTAACGATGCAGTAAACAAGAGCATGGCCAGTCTGCTGTATTTCATGTCTAGCCGCCTTTTTTAGTGGGGGGAGCTGAGCCAGGGTTTTGAATGAACATTGCTGTTTGCGTCAGATCACTTTGCCAACATCAAAAACCACAGCCCGACCACCTAGTAATTAGCAGCACTGTCACAACGCACCTTGATATATATCAGATGCCGTATTGATACACCGGGGTCCTCATTTGCGTGGGGAACGAAACATTGCCAACGAGACCATGCAGCCATCGATGAAGAAATCAACGGTGTCCACTGTTCCCAAAGAGATATTCCAAGGCCAGTTGCAGCACGCATCAAACGGTGGGGTGGGCGAAAAGGCGAGGGCCTATGGTTCGAGTGTCCGTTTTTATGGCGATTTCCCTTTCATTGGTTTCGTCGGGCCTGCAGCACAGTAAACAAGCACATGCCGGTCAGCATGGCCAGCATGAACACGATCCCTTGCCAGCGCCCTGTCAGCAGAATTGCCACTGCGGGGCCGGGGCAAATGCCTGCTAATCCCCAGCCGACTCCAAACACCAGACTCCCGCCGATCAAACGGGTATCCAACTCCCGTTTGACCGGTAGCTGCATTGGCCTTCCCAGCAGCGAACGGGATTGTTGGCGTGCCCAGGCTAGCGGCCCCACGGCGATGCCAATGGCCCCGATCATGACCAAAGCCAAGGAGGGGTCCCATGCACCGGCTACATCCAGGAAGGCCAGTACTTTCACCGGATTGGTCATGCCAGCCAGGAGCAGGCCGATGCCGAACAGCAAGCCTGCAATGAATGCACTCAGTTTGATCACGTTCACCCCCCGAGCAGATGACGCACGATAAACACCGTGGCGAAACCACTGAACATGAAGCACGCGGTAGCGACCATCGATCGTGGCGAGAGACGCGATAGGCCGCAAACGCCATGTCCACTGGTGCAACCCGAGCCGTATCGTGTACCGATGCCCACCATCAAGCCGGCCAAGGAAAGTCCAAACCAGCCGCTCTTGAACTCAATTGGCGGCAGCGAGGAAAACAAACGCCATACAAGCGGGGCAATCGCCAGGCCCAGGAGAAAAAGTGCTTTCTCACTCACGCCCTCACTCCCACGCTGCAAAAGACTGCCAATCAGACCACTGATACCGGCGATACGCCCGTTGAAGATAACGAAAAGACTGGCAGCCAGACCAATCAATGCGCCTCCTGCAAGAGACGACCAAGGAGTGAAGTTCAGCCAGTCGACGTTCATGAAGCCTCTCCGGAGCAAAGAGCGATTGATCAGAGGTGACACATCTGCGCCAGGTGATCGGTTGATCCGTTAGCCACGGCGGAAGTCTTCCAACAAGCCTGCAGCGGTTAGGGGCGGCAGGTTTGATCTTTGTCAAAAATAGTCGATCGAACGAAGCCTGACATGCAGTTGTGTGGACATCGCCCGATAACGAAATTATTGACCATGATCAATCTTTTGCCGGTCTCTACGGTGCAGTCTTGAGGATGTGCAGCGCACGGCTTTTTCACTGAAGGAGCAATAGCCGTCAAGGAGGTCGCGATAAAGCCGGAAGGCTTTGCGTGCTGTTTCTCAAAGCAATACGGAGGTCTTTATGATCATTGATATCACGGAGCAACCGGCAAGCCATTGCTGGGTCGTGTGCATGGATGCCTTGCAAGTGAACTTCAACAGTCTGTGCGAAGCACAGGCATTTGTGGGTCTACTCAAGGCACGTATCGAGGCCCCGCATATCTGGCCCAGTGTCGCTGACCTGGCAAAAGAACCCATTCGGATGCCTGAGCGGCAAATGGCTCGCGCCCATAACAAAGATATCAATGAGCAGGCATGGGGATTTCCTGACGGACATCGCGTGCGTAACTGACAAATATCAAATGACCGGAACAGGCATTGATCAATCTGTGACTCTGGTTCTGGATTGTAATGGCCGCGTGCCGAGGTGCCCCATGCCGCAGACTCAACGTTTACTCTTGATCGCCCCTCCAGCCATGACTCGTACCCCGTCCTTCGACAGGGCTGCAGCGTTGGCGCTGGCGATGCAATTACCCTTGCACATCGTGGCGTTCGACTATTCACAGGCCCTGTCGGTGGCAGGGCTGTTCGCCCCTGAGCAATTCGATTTGGCTCGAGACGGCTATCTGCACACCCATCGCCAATGGCTCGCCGACCAGGCCGCATTGATGAGGAAACATGGGGTGCAGGTCACTACCGAGGTGATGTGGGTGCAAGATCCCTACGAGGAGATCCTGACCTTTATCAACGAGATGCCGCTGAAACTCATCATCAAGGATGCTCAGGAAGAATCGGCGTTCAAGCGCGTATTTTTTACCCCGCTGGATTGGCAGTTGCTGCGTGACTGTCCTGTACCGGTGCATCTGGTGACCACGCCGCTCAATGCTCGACCGCATAAGTTACTGGCCATCATTGATGTGTTTCGCGATGAGGATCAGGGCCATGTGCTTAACGACCAGATTATCGACGCAGCCTCGAAACTGGCGGCGATCTGCGATGCCAGCCTTGACCTGCTGCACGTTTATGACTGGACGTCCGCATACGTTCACGACATGGGTTTTGGCGCGTTGCCTTTGGCAACCGGGATATACGAAATGTTGGGCGCGGCCCAACTTGAAGCCTTTGCAGCCATCGCTGAGCGCCACGGCGTGCCACCGCAGCGCAGGCACTTCATCGAAGGTGCTCCGGTGCCGAGCATCTGTGAATTTGTTGGCGAGAACCATACCGATGTCATCGTCATGGGTACGGTGCAGCACAAGGGCCTGAGCAAACTGCTGGGCACCACGGCCGAGCAACTTCTGCACCGGGCGCCCTGCAGTTTGCTCGCGATCAAACCACAAAAAATGCTGCAATCCTGACGCTGAACGGAGGTGTGTGATGGGAAATTACCAACGTTTTCTATTGATCGCCGATCAATCTTTGCATGAGTCACCTGCACAACAGCGCGCGGTTGCATTGGCCATGGAAGCAGGGGCTGTACTGGATGTGCGAGTCTTTGTCGAACCTGCGCCGGTGATTCATTATTTTGAAGAACAGGTCGACGATGCACAGCAACAGCGTTATGTGCGTCGCTACCGTCGCTGGGAAGCCGAAGAACTGGACCGGCTCAGCGACCTGGGTTTACAGGCAACGGTTAAAGCCGTCTTCACTACCCATCCGTTGCTGGATATTTTGAAGACGGTCGAGAATCTCAAACCCGACCTGTTGATCAAGGATGTCACCCTTGAGCCAGCGCTCAAGCGGGTATTCATTACGCCACTTGATTGTCACTTGTTGCGTGAATGCCCAATCCCCGTGCATCTGGTCAACCAGGTTCGCTACAGCTTGCCGCACAGGGTTGTTGCGGCAGTGGACCCATTCGATCCTTCGACACAAATCAGCGGATTGAACGATACGATCATTCAGACTGCGAACGCCTTGGCCCTGCAATGCGATGCGCCGTTACACCTGCTGTACGCCTATGATTTGTCGCCCGTTTTCAATAGCGACGCACCACTGGCCGGGGGAGGGTGGGGCGTGGACCTGATCGAGGAACTGCGTCAATCCTTGCACCAGGCGTTTATCGCACTGGCGCAGCGCTATAGCGTACCGCCAGAGCGTCGGCATTTCGTCATGGGGTTGCCGGTGCCGGTTATCAGTGAGTTTGTCGAGCAATACCTGGCTGATGTCGTGGTAATGGGCACGGTGCACCGTACGGGTTTTGACCGGCTGATTGGCAGCAACACAGAGCGCGCGCTGTACTCCGTGCCTGGCAGCATTCTGGCGGTCAGGGCCAAACGCTGACGTATCCATAAGCGGTTTGCGTCAAATATTTCCGTCACCCGGAGATTTATCATGAGCCTGTATCAACGCTTGTTGCTGATCATCAATCCGGTACTGCGTCATTCCCCAGCCGTGAGCCATGCAGCATCCCTGGCCAAGGCCTGCGGGGCGAGTTTGCATATCACCGCGCTGATCCCTTCGTTCAAATGGTTGTCGCTGCTTGAGGAGGGCGATCGAATATTGGCTCGCGAGCGATACCTGCAGGACCATCGCGACTGGCTTGAGTCTCAGGCTGAGAGTGTGCGAGGCCGGGGAATTGAGGTGACCACGCAAGTGGCATGGGCTGAGGATCTGAAGCAAGACATTATCGATCACGTGACGGATATGCAGCCCGACTTGTTGATCAAGGAAATTGACCATGCGTCAAGGCTCAAGCGGGCCTTTTTCACGCCTTTGGACTGGCATTTGTTGCGACACTGCTCGGCACCGGTTTATCTGATGGGTAACACCGGCTTGAACCTGCCTGGCAGAGTTGTCGCGGCTGTCGAAGTATCGGATGTCGAGTCAGCCGGCGACGAACTGAATGAACAAATCATCAAGCAAGCTTGCAATCTCGCCATGCAGTGCAATGCCGAATTGCATTTGCTGTACGCCTGCGATATTTCGGCCGATTTTCTGGCGGACATGGACGGTCTCACGCTCGCTGACCTGACCAAAGCGCTTCGACGAGACCTGGAAAAGTCTTTCCTTCGCCTGGCAGATCAGTTCGGCGTGCCTGCAGATCGTCGGCATTTCATAGACGGTCATCCGGTCAAGGTTTTGTGTGAGTTCGCTGATGAACACAACGTGGATGTGATCGTAATGGGCAGGGTCCAGTCCAAGGGATTAAACAAGCTCCTGGGCAGCACGACCGAGCATATTCTGTATCAAGCGCCATGCTGCGTGTTGGCGGTTTAGAGCGAGCTTGTAGAGCGCCGATGCGAACGAGTGGCAACTATTTGCGTTTCCAGTATTTCTGCATTTCCAGAAACAGGAAGGAGGCTGTCCAGGTAATGAGTACCAGCCCGGTCAGCGCTTGCAGCCCGGTCAAATACTTGATGTCGCCCACGGGTGAAATATCACCGAAGCCGATCGTCGTGTACGTCGTGAAGGAAAAGTAGACGCAATCCATCAGTGAACCGTCGAAGCTGCCCGTCAGAGTGCCCCATTTACCAGCGTGCACCATGAGGTAGTAAACCAATGCAAAGCACCAAACCTCTGTCGCGTGGGCAACCAGGGCGCCGAATACGCCAACGACAATCCTGAAGCGGCTCCACAACTTGAGCCGGGGCAGCCAATCGTTCAGTCGTAGCAGGCATTCGTAGTGGATCACGACAACGATGATGACCACCAGCATATTGATCAGGGTGACCGCCAACATGGCAAAGCTCCAGGGAGAAGGGGCGGATAGTCGGGGGCACGCGGCATGGAATATGAGGTGTGTAGCGATTCCAGTGATTCCTTTCACCTAGCCGCCGCACCGGGTCCAGTGGTCAATGTATTTCTACAGCAGAAAACCGAAAAAAGGTTGAGCTGAATCAACCATGGATGGACTAGCGAGGGCGAATCGGTGCATTTCTCCGGCTGCTGATTCGTTGATAAAAGTCATGTCCCCCTCGGCGTAACGCCAAATAATCGAATGGCAACCATGACCCAGGGCGAGGTATGTGATGCTCAAGCTCAAACGCATTCTATTGATAGCTCCCAGCGAAATGAGCCATACCCCGGCGTTCGAGCGTGCACATGCGTTGGCATGTGCAACCGGTGCGTTGTTGCACATTGTAGCGTTCGATTATGTCCAGGCATTGGCCGTAGCCGGTTTGCTGGACCACGATGCGATGGCCCAGGCACGAGAAGGCTATTTACAGGTGCACCGTCATTGGCTGGAACAGCAAGCCCGTTTTTACAGGTGCGGCGGCCTTCAGGTGAGTACCGAGGCGGTTTGGGCCCGGTCGAGTCTGACCAACCTGCTGGAGTACATAAGTGACTTCCATCCGGACCTGGTAATCAAGGACGCCCATCACGTGCCAGCACTCGACCGCGTCTTTCACCGGCCTCTGGATTGGCGGCTGTTGCGCGAATGTCCTACCCACTTGCATTTAGTGACCAGTGCCAGAAACCCCAAACCGTTGAAAATCCTGGCCTCGATCGATTTGTCCCATCTCGAGGAGCTGACTCAGGGCTTGAATGACCGAATTGTCGATCTGGCCTCAACTCTGGCGGCCAGTTTTGGCGCCGAGTTGCACTTGCTTAACGTCAGTCGCTGGTCAGAGATCAGCGATGCACCGAGGAGTGTGCCGACAGTCAGCCTTGATGACAGTTTGCGGGACGCCATTGAAGATGCCCAGCAAGAGGCTTTCGACGTGCTTGCCGAACGCTATTGCATCAAGGATGCACATCGACATTTGTTGTCGGGCACGCCCTACAAGGTCATCGAGTTGTTTGCTCACCAGCATGACTTCGACATGCTGGTACTGGGCACGGTCTATCACCCAGGGCCCGACCGGTTTATCGGCGACACCGTTGAACGCCTGTTAAACCGGGCACCGTGCAGTCTGGTGATCGTCAAACCGGTCACTCCATACGGTTGAACGAGCCCCCATCGAGCCCGCAGTTGATAAAAATCAACTGACCCTGGGCCAAAAGGAGCGATCAATAGCGCTCCTCTGAATGTTCAAGGGCAACGGCCATGCGAATCACATTTCTAGGTGCCGCGGGTACGGTCACGGGTAGCAAGTATCTGCTGGAACATGGCAACCAACATGTGCTGGTCGATTGCGGTCTGTTCCAGGGCTACAAGCAATTGCGACTGCACAATCGCGACCCGTTCCAGCTTCCGGTCAGCGACCTCGATGCCATTGTGCTGACCCATGCCCATCTTGATCACAGCGGCTATCTGCCCGTGCTGGTGCGCAATGGATATCGCGGCCCGGTATACGCCACGCCCGCCACCTGTGAATTGGTGAAAATCCTGCTGTTGGACAGTGGTCGCTTGCAGGAAGAAGAAGCGGAGTTTGCCAACCGGCATGGCTTCTCGAAGCACAGCCCGGCGCTGCCGCTTTACACCGAGCAAGATGCTGAGCGAGCCCTGAAACTGTTGCGGCCCGTGGAATTGCACCACAGCGTTAAAATCCTCTCGGACATGTCACTTCTGTTTCGTGGCGCCGGGCATATTTTGGGAGCCGCCACAGTAGAAGTTAAAGCCGGCGGTCTGGCCCTGGTGTTTTCAGGAGATTTGGGACGTCCGGACGATCCATTGATGTTTGCTCCCGAAAAGGTCGAGGAGGCGGATTATCTGCTGGTGGAGTCTACCTACGGTGACCGTCAACATCCGGTCGAGGCGCCACAGGCGCAATTGGCCGACATCATCACCCGCACGGCACTGCGCCGAGGGATAACCCTTGTGCCATCCTTCGCGGTCGGGCGCGCTCAACTGCTGATGTATCACCTGTATCAGTTGAAGCGCAAAAGGGCGATTCCCGATATTCCAATCTACCTCAACAGTCCGATGGCCACCGACGTCACATTGTTGTACCAGCGCTTCCGGAACGAGCACAGATTATCCCTGGAAGACTGCGAGGGCATGTGCCATGTGGCGCAATTCGTCCACACGGTCGATGAGTCGAGAGCGCTTGATCAGCAACGCACCCCGGCGGTGATTATTGCGGCCAGTGGCATGGCGACAGGAGGGCGGGTGGTCCATCACCTCAAGGCACTGGCTCCCAATCCGAATAACACACTGTTAATGCCTGGCTTCCAGGCCGGTGGCACCCGTGGTGCGCAAATTGTTGCCGGCGTCTCTTCGGTGCGTATCCACGGCAAGGACGTGCCGATCCGCGCCGAAGTGGTACCGATGCAAACACTGTCCGCACACGCCGACGCTGATGAAATCATGCAGTGGCTGCGTGGGTTCAAACGACCGCCAAAACATACCTTTGTCGTCCATGGGGAACCTAACGCGTCGGATGTGCTGCGCCGGCGCATCAGTCTGGAGTTGGGGTGGTCGGTGTCGGTGCCGGAGTATCGCGACAACGTGGAACTCTCTAGCGATGACTTCATTGCAAGTTGATCAAGTGAATCCCAAAAGCCACCGCCGTTTGCAGCAGGATCGCCAGCAAGTCAAGAAGCTGGGACTCAGCTTGGCGGAGGTTGATTCAGATCAAACGGTATTTTTCAGTGAGCGCCATTGTTTTGATAAAGATGGTGAGAGATTCAGTCATGTCAAACCACAAGCTTTTCAGCCGGTGTCATGCAGTTCAAGACTGGAGCAAGGCAACGGCACACAAATACCTGCACCGGACGGGCACCCTTTCGTGGAAACGCGAGGCAACCCTCTTGCTGTCGGTCTCGATGGCGTTGATGGCGGGCTACTCAACAGTGTTTAACTTCGCTTCTCACGCGATGCGGGATCTGGTCGACACTTGCACCTTGCGATTAGAAATCGAGTTTGCAAATGCTGAAATAGAGTCCCTTCCAGAAGCCCTGCCTCGGTCATTGTGCGAGTGCGTGGCACATTCGCTCCTCGACAAAAACGGCATGGTGCGCCTGGCCATGCTCAATAAACACCTGCTTGATCCGATGGCCCTGGAACCGGTGACGGGAAAGGACGAGGAGGCCTGCATCAACGCCCTGTGGCTGCCTGATATCGAACTGGCAAAGGGAGAGGCGATTTGAGCCGGCGAGCCATTCAGGCTGACACCGGGACGCAAGATGTGCGAGGTGAAGTGATCTTTCGCCTTGGCTTGCCTGAGAAGGAGCATCGCAGCGTACAGCGCTTGTCATGGGACGGGGCTGCGCTCGGTGTAAAGCAATGAATGAGCCGCGAGTCACGGCACCAGCACGATCGCACCGTTGAATTGACCACTGCGCAATAGCGCCAGTGCCTGATTCGCATCCTCAAGGGAAAACCGGGTGGTGTCGCAGTGCACGTGGGTGTGTTGAAGTTCTTTGAAGAACGCTGTGCCATCGTCGCGGGTCAGATTAGCCACCGATCGTACACTGCGCTCGCCCCATAGCAGCCGATAAGGAAAGGCCGGGATGTCACTCATGTGGATGCCGGCGCAAATCACGCAGCCGCCCTTGACGGTGACGGCGAGCGCCAGCGGCACCAGCGCACCGGCCGGAGCAAAAATCAGGCTGGCATCGAGCAGGTGAGGGGGAGGCTGGTCCGACGAACCGGACCATTTCGCGCCCAGGGACAGGGCATACGCCTGTCCTTGCGTGTCATCCGGACGAGTGAAGGCGTACACCTCCTGACCGCGTCCCCGTGCGACTTGAATGGCCAGATGCGCTGCAGCGCCAAAGCCATAGAACCCGAGATGGCGCGCGCCTTGTGCCATTTGCAAAGCGCGAAAGCCAATTAGCCCGGCACACAGCAGCGGTGCCGCTTCAATATTGGAAAGGGCCTCAGGGATAGAAAAACAGAAGCGTTGATCGGCCACGACGTATTCGGCGTATCCACCGTCCAGATGGCATCCGGTGAACCGCGCCTGATCGCAAAGGTTTTCCCGCCCGGCCTGACAGAACGAGCACTCCCCACACGTCCAGCCAAGCCACGGAACGCCTACCCGTTGGCCGATGCGCTCGGGGTCTGCATGGCTGCCCACAGCGACAACTTCACCGACGATTTCATGCCCCGGCACCCGGGGCAGCACCGCTTGTGGCAATTCTCCGTCCACCAGGTGCAAATCCGTGCGGCAGACACCGCAGGCCAGGACTTTGATCAACAGTTGGTTGGCACTGGGTGCCGGAATGGGGCGGTCTTGCAATTGCAACGGCTGACCGGACGAGTGTAAAACCATGGCGCGCATAGGATGACCGGGATCAACAGGCAGGAGGGCGATGGCAGCCGGCAATCAACTGCTTGAGGCCTTCTGGATTAAGGATTTTGACCTCACGGCCTGAAATTTCTACGAGTGCCTGATCCCGCAAATGTGCGATGCCTCGGCAAATGGTTTCCAGGCGCAGCCCCAGGTAGGAGCCGATTTCCTCGCGGCGCATTTTCAACACGAACTCCGTCGATGAATAGCCACGGGTTTTCAAACGTTGCGACAGGTTTAGCAGAAAGGCTGCCAGACGCTCGTCCGAGCTCATGTTGCCCAGCATCATCAGCATGTCGTGATCACGCACGATTTCCCGACTGAGGATTTTGTTGAAGCTGTGCTGCAGCGAAGGCAGCTCATGGGCAAGTTCTTCCAGGTGAGCAAAGTGGATAGGGCAGACCTCGCTGTCTTCAAGGGCAACGGCATTGCACGCATGCAGGTCCGTGCTGATAGCGTCCAGACCGAGCATTTCGCCGGGGATCTGGAACCCGGTGACTTGTTCGCGGCCATCGACCGACAAAAAGCTGGTCTTGAACGAGCCGATGCGTACCGCATAAAGCGAGCGCAACGGATCGCCTGCCCGGTAAAGCGCCGCGCCCTTTTTGACTTTGAAGCGTTGCACGATCAATGTGTCCAGACGCTCGACTTCCTGGCTTGTCATTCCGATGGGCAGGCACAACTCCATCACACTGCAGGTCGAGCACGCAGTTTTCAGGAAATGCACTTGCAAAGCGCGAATGTCTGGCATTGAGAGGTGACGTCAGTAGGAGTGACTCCCTAAGGATAGGCGTCGAGGAAATTTAGACTCACCGGATTTGCGGATCAACCGGTGTAATCGACGAATGGACCTGCCTTTGCACCCTTTACCCGGGTACCGACGTGGGAAATTGATGTAAATCAAGTCTTAAGCTTCCCAGACTCTCAGACTCGTTCAAAGCCTACCTGGAGCCTGGTCCTTCGGCGGAGAAGTTCATGAGCGATTTCCTGAATGCTGAGCAACTGGAGGGACTGGATGCTTATTGGCGGGCATCCAATTATCTGGCCGTCGGTCAGATTTACCTCAGAGGCAACCCGCTACTCAAACAACCCCTGACCCTGGCGCACATCAAGCCGCGTCTGCTGGGTCATTGGGGGACGACGCCCGGGCTCAACCTGATCTATACCCACCTGAATCATCTGATCAACCGGTACGAGCTGAACATGCTGTTCATTGCCGGTCCCGGTCACGGTGGACCGGCGGTCGTCGCCCAGACTTACCTCGAGGGCACCTACACCGAGTTTTGCCCCGCTGTGGAATGTAATGAAAGCGGCTTGCTGCGCCTGTTTCGCCAGTTTTCGTGGCCTTACGGCATCTCCAGCCATGTCTCGGCACAGATACCGGGATCCATCCACGAAGGTGGCGAACTGGGCTATAGCCTGGCACACGCCTACGGCGCGGCGTTTGACAATCCGGATCTGATTGTCGCTTGTGTCATCGGTGACGGCGAAGCTGAAACAGGGACACTGGCGGCCAGTTGGCACTCCAACAAGTTTCTCAATCCGGCGCGCGATGGCGCGGTATTGCCCATCCTGCACCTCAATGGCTACAAAATCGCCAATCCCACCGTACTGTCCAGAATCAGTGAGAATGAGCTTTCGGCCCTGTTGTATGGCTATGGCTACGATCCGTACTTCGTGGAAGGTGATGAACCCATGCAGGTGCATCAGGCGCTGGCGCAAACACTGGACACGATGATTCTGAAAATTCGTGACATTCAGCTTGAGGCGCGTCGGCCGGGCCGATCCACACCGCCGCAACGGCCACTGTGGCCAATGCTGGTCTTGCGTACACCCAAAGGCTGGACCGGTCCGAAATTCGTCGATGGTCAGCGCGTCGAAGGTACGTGCCGCGCACATCAAGTGCCATTGGCCGACTTTAAGCAGCCGTTACATCTGCGCCAACTGGAGGAATGGCTCAACAGCTACCGGCCGGATGAGCTGTTTGATGAAAACGGTGCGTTGTTGCCTGAGATTACGGCACTGGCACCGACCGGACACCGGCGAATGAGCGCCAACCCCCATGCCAATGGCGGTGTGTTGCTGCGCCCCCTGGATGTGCCGCGATTCAGCGATTATGCCGTGAAGTTTGAAACACCTGGCAGCCTGCGCGTGGAGGCGACACGGGTGATGGGTACGTTTTTGCGCGATGTGATGAAAAACAACCTGACCGCCGGCAATTTTCGCCTGTTCGGCCCGGATGAAACCGCCTCGAACCGGCTCGATGCGGTGTATGAGGTCAGCGCCAAGGCGTGGATGGAGCCACTGGAACCGGACGACCTCAATATGGCCGCCGATGGTCGCGTGATGGAGATTCTCAGTGAGCAGGTCTGCGAGGGCTGGCTCGAGGGTTATCTGCTGACCGGACGTCATGGTCTGTTGTCCTGTTACGAAGCCTTTATCCATATCGTCGATTCGATGGTCAACCAGCATGCCAAATGGCTGAAGACCGCCGCCGACGTGCCATGGCGTCAACCCATTGCTTCGCTTAATTTTTTGCTGACATCCCACGTCTGGCGTCAGGACCACAACGGCTTTTCACATCAAGACCCGGGATTCATTGACCTGGTAGCCAATAAAAAGTCGGACATAGCGCGGATTTATTTGCCCCCCGATGCCAATTGCCTGCTGTCAGTGACGGACCACTGCCTCAGAAGCCGCGATTACATCAACGTCATTGTCGCCGGCAAACAGCTGGAATGGCAGTGGCTGGATATCGATGCAGCCACTGCGCATTGCCAGAAGGGTATCGGTCGGTGGGACTGGGCGTGCCGCAATGATGAGGATCCCGACGTGGTGATGGCCTGCGCCGGTGATGTGCCGACCCTGGAAACGCTAGCCGCTGTCACCTTGTTGCGGGAGTACGTGCCGGATTTGCGGGTGAGGGTGGTCAACGTTGTGGATCTGATGGTGCTGCAGCCGTCGTACCAGCATCCCCATGGCCTGCCGGACAGCGAGTTCGATGAATTATTTACGCGGGACAAACCGGTGATTTTTGCTTTCCACGGCTACCCGGCGTTGATTCACCGTTTGATCTACAAACGCACGAACCATGAGAATTTCCATGTGCGAGGCTTCAAGGAGGAGGGCGCCACGACCACCCCCTTCGACATGGCGGTGATCAACAATCTGGACCGTTATCAGCTGGCACTGGACGTCATTGAGCGTGTGCCTCGTCTGCAGGATCACATGCTGCTCGCCAGGGCGCGATATTGGTCGACGATGGAGCGGCACAAGCTTTATCTGATCGAGCATGGGCAGGACATGCCCGAGGTCTTGAACTGGCAATGGACGCAAGTGGAATGTTGACCGTCGTCAGTGACGCCGCTGCGTATTGAAATCGAGAGTGTCTACACACGTCGTCAGGACCGGGGCACGATTCACCGTGGCGGCTTTGAACGGCAGGATCGGTGGAAACTCTTCAGGCGTGAGCGTTTCTTTCTCCAGTAGCAGAAGTGCACCAGCGTCCAGATCTGCCCGACGACCTTCGAGCAAGGCCGTTGCCCGATGGTAGCCTTCGTCGAGCAGGGCACGAATCTCCAGGTCGACCTCCCTGGCTGTTTGTTCCGAATAATCTTTATCCATGGCGCTCGGCATGTGTTCGCCAAGAAAGGACGCGCTTTGCCGCTCCAGCACCGACTGGCCGAGCGTGGCACTCATGCCAAACCGGGTTATCAGCTGTCGGGCGATATCAGTGGCCCGCGCCAAGTCATCAGCCGCCCCGGTGGATATCTGACCAAACACGAGGTGTTCGGCGGCGCGTCCTGCCATGAGAACGACAATCCGGTCCTTGAGCATTTGGCAACTGATGAGGAAGCGGTCTTCGGTCGGTCGCTGCAGCGTATAGCCCAGTGAACCCACAGCGCGGGCACGATTGAGACCTTATGGACCGGGTCCATGGCTGGCAGGCCGCTCGCCGCCAGGGCGTGCCCCATCTCATGAAACGCCACCACTCGACGTTCATCGGGGCGCAGCACGCTGCTTTTGCGTTCAACCCCGGCAACGATACGCTCTACGGCAGCCGTGAAGTCGTCCAGGTTGACCGCATCAGCACCGCGACGTGTCGCCACGATGGCGGCTTCATTGACCAGGTTGGCCAGATCGGCGCCGGTAAAACCCGTGGTGATGTCAGCAATGCGGTCGTTGTCGAGGTCCGGCGAGACCGTTATTTTTTGCAGATGGACCTTGAGTATTGCCTGACGACCTTTTCGGTCCGGGCGGTCGATCAGCACCTGGCGGTCGATTCGTCCAGCACGCAGCAGTGCCGGGTCCAGAATCTCCGGTCGATTGGTCGCGGCCAGCAATACAACGCCCTCACGAGGGTCGAATCCATCGAGTTCGGACAGTAACTGATTGAGCGTTTGTTCTTTTTCGTCATTGCCACCAAAGGCACCGACGCCCCTCATCTTTCCCAGCGCATCCAGTTCATCGATGAAGATGATGCAGGGGGCGGCCTGACGTGCCTGTTCGAACAGATCGTGGACTCGAGCGGCCCCCACCCCAACGAACATTTCGACAAACTCAGATCCCGAGATCGAAAAAAACGGTACGCCGGCTTCACCGGCAATAGCTTTAGCCACCAAGGTTTTTCCGGTTCCGGGCGGCCCAACCAGCAGTGTGCCTTTAGGGATGTGCGCTCCCAGGCGCGCATATTTTGTCTTGTCTTTGAGGAACGAGACGATTTCCACCAACTCAGCCTTGGCTTCATCGATACCCGCCACATCGGCAAACGTGATGCCGGTATCGCGCTGGACGAATACCTTGGCCCTGGACTTTCCGATGCTCATCAGGCCACCGAAGCCTTGTTTTTCTGCCAGACCGCGGAACAGGAAATGCCAGATCACCATGATCAAAACGAAAGGCAGCAGCCATCCGAGTAATCCGATCAGGTGCGTATTTTCCTGTACGCCGGTAAACCCGACCCCCGAATGGGCGAGATCCGCCGCGAGTGCCGGATCTACTCGGACGGTTGAGAATTGAGTATGCCCATCAATGGGTACCTGCAGTTTGCCGCTGATCCTTTGCTGTTCCACTCGCAAATCGCTGATCTTTTGCTCGTTCAGCAGTTGCAAAAAGTCGCTGTATGGGATGGGCTGAACGACATGGCGTTCAACAAAAAGAAACTGCAGCAGACCAAACACGATGAAGGCGATCGCAAAGTAAGACAGGTTCCATTGTTGATTTTTCTTCATGGCCTTGGCTCGCGGAAAAGGCAGTGTGGAAGGGCACCCAGTGTCAGAAAAGCCCGGAGGAAACTGGATCTCTCCGGGCCATTGGTTCAAGCGATAAGCAAATGATCTTCCACCTTGTTTACGCCGGGTACCGACCAGGCGGCACGCTCCGCGATTTGACGCTCACGCCACAGATGCACCTTGCCTTCGAGTTTGACTACATTGCCTTCAACCTTGATATGAATCCCCTTGGCGTCAACTTCGGCATTGCGCTTGAGCGCTTCTTCGATGCGTTTTTGAATATCGCCCACGTCAACCCGGGGACGAAGCGTGAGACGGTTGTCCACGCCCACCACACCGGACAGTTTGCGCACGGCCCGCTCCACGATTTCCTTCTGGTACTGCCAGTCGACCTGACCTTCCAGGCTGACCCAGCCGTTTTCCACAATGACCTTGACGGCGCCCACGGGAAGATCGGAACTCCAGTCGATGATGTTCAGCGCACGATTGGCGATGGTGTCGTCCGCCGTGCCGGCTCCCTTGTCCAGTCGTACCTGAATTTCTTCGGCCAGTGCACGCACGCCTGTAACCGCCTTGACTGCTCGCTCGGCGCTGACTTTCTGAGCGTAGTTGGTGACGTGGCCGGTCAGGGTGACCACACCTTTGTCTACGGCGACGCCAATGTGGGCGGCATCAATGTCGGGCTGGAATTCGAGCTCTTCCAGAATGGTTTTTCGCAGGCTCAAGTCGTTCATGACGATGTCCTCGGTTGAAGGGCGGTATTTGCCCATTTCCCTTTTTTACGCCTGGGCACCGTCGGGGTATTGAGTTAAATCAATAAGGTGCCAACGTACGTGCCAGTCGGAAGAAGTAAGACGTATCGCGGGTTTTGAGTCCATGCGCCTCTGCAAATCTTATCCCCGCCTATCGTATGTCCTGCGCCGACGTAACTGCTTGAATAGAGTTTGACGTGCAAGTGTTTACGAGTAGCGACAGCGTCTGATTCAGCGGTATCGAACAGCCTTGATACCGATGATGTTAACAATATAAATCCCCCGGTCAGTGTACCTGCCGGGGGCGAGTTGTCTGGTTCAACCGGCTTTGATCGGCACGACTTTGTCCGCTTTCATGGCTTCCGGCTTTTTCGGCAGCGAGAGGCTCAGCACACCTTTGCTGAAGCTCGCCTCGATCTTATCGGCATCGACGCCTTTGGGAAGGTTGAAAACCCGCTCGAAGGAACCATAGTGACGCTCGCTGAGGTAGTAGCCTTTACGTTTTTCTTCCTTGTCTTCTTTCTTTTCCCCTTTGATGATCAGGCTGCCATTGGACAGTTTGACCTCAATATTTTTCTCATCCATGCCGGGCAGTTCGGCCGTGATTTCGAAACTCTTGTCTTTTTCGGTGATGTCCACGGCAGGCAGACTGTGACCGATGTGTTCTCGCCGCCAGAGCGGATCGACATCAAACAAGCCACGGCCAAAGGGTGACAGGCTTGAATGGTGATTGAAGTCTTCGAACAGGTGATCGACGTGTTGCCGGAGTTGTTCCAGAGGGCGCCAAAGATCAGTGACCACTGAATGCTCACGGGCTTTATCGTCGTGAGTCACGGGCATTTTTTTCGCGGAATTGCTCATGTTTACATTCCTCTTAGATGAAGGTGGCTGCCGGCATCACATCTGTCGATCCACTTTGAAAGAACAGAGCGAAGGCCCAGGGGCTGCACCTTGTAATTGCGTGGTCATGGCACTCTGCGCCTGACGCGAGGTGTGCAGGCATCGAATCTGATGACGCAACGACTGTCTCTAATTTCTCCTGAACGACCCAAGCGTGTTTGATTTAAATCAGAAAGAGGGCACACACCTGTTTTTTCCATATGCCGCCTTCACTCGGCTTGTGTTCAACTTCAATCAATGAGCCCCATCGGACACGTCAGGCATTCCAGACCTAAGCTCTGCAGAGGCGTCGCTGACTTGAGTCGTTGATGTCACCCTCACGTTCAAGCCACCGGCGGTATGTGCAACGCCAATCGTTTTTTCAGGTACTCGCTTCGATGCTCAGTAAATGGCCAGACCCAGCGCTGTTGTTGCTCACCGCCTTGACGTTGCTGGTGGGGGGCGCTGCGCACCTTGGGCAGAAACCTGACTGGGCATCACTATGCTGGGCTGCAGGAAGCGTGGTGATGGCGGTGATCCTGCTCGTCGAGATTGCCCGGCGACTGGCTCGAGGGGAGGCAGGTGTCGACTTGATCGCATTGCTGTCGATAGTCGCTGCGCTGCTGTTCCAGCAGACATTGGTCGCGGCGGTGATCGCCTTGATGCTGGCATCCGGGCGGACGTTGGAATTTTTCACCACACAGCGCGCCGAACGCGAACTGCGAGCCCTCGTCGACCGCGCGCCACGGACGGCCTGGTTGCAGGAGGAGGGCGGCTTACGCCAGATCCCTGTCGAGCAAATCCAGCCACATCAAACAATTCTGGTACGGCTGGGAGAGGTCGTGCCAGTCGACGGCTGCCTTCTGAGTGCGGCAGCCATACTGGACGAGTCGGCACTGAGCGGGGAGTCGTTACCGGTCACCCATCAGGAGGGAGAGTTACTGCCCAGTGGGGTATCCAATGTGGGTGCACCCTTCCTGCTCACGGCCACAAGAACGTCAGCGCAAAGCACCTATGCCGGCATTGTCCGGCTGGCCGAGGCCGCGCGCCGTTCGCGTGCTCCTTTTGTGCGATTGGCTGACCGCTATGCGTTGTATTTCATACCGCTGACGTTGCTGATTGCCGCAGTGGCCTGGCAAGTGAGTGGTGATCCCTTGCGAGCATTGGCGGTGCTGGTGGTGGCTACACCTTGCCCGTTGATCCTGGCGGTACCCATTTCCATCATGTCTGGCATTTCGAGGGCGGCACGGCGCGGGATCCTGATCAAGGATGGCGCGACGCTGGAAGCACTGGCCGGGGTAAAACAGGTATTTCTCGACAAGACCGGCACGCTGACCAGCGGCCATGCCCGCCTGCAGTCGATAGAGATCAATGGACTCGGCGATCCGCAACGCCTGCTAGGCCTGGCGGCTTCGCTGGCGCAAGCCTCGACTCATCCCATCTCCCAGGCCATTGTCGAAGCGGCGCATCAGCGCCAATTGCCCCTCAGCGTGCCGCAGGACGTAGAGGAAAACCCGGGCTCGGGGCTTTGTGGGCGCGTCGATGGCGTGCAGGTGCGTTTCGGTACGTTGTCTTTTGCTGATGACGACAACCCTGCAACCGAATGGGCCTCAGCCATGCTGCGCCACATGGATTACCTGGCGTGCAGCGGAAGCTTCATTGACGTGGATGGAAAACTCGCCGGCCTGCTCGTTTTCTCGGACAACGTTCGGCGCGAAACCCCGCAGACTTTGCGTCGACTGCGCAACAGAGGTATCGAAAAGATCGTCATGCTCACCGGCGATCGGCTGGAAACCGCGCAGATGATTGCACTGTCTGCCGGGATTGATGAACTGCGTGCCGGGTTGACCCCAGAAGAAAAAGTGCGTGCTGTTGAGCAAGGTTGCCTGCGTGCCAGCACGCTGATGGTTGGCGACGGCATCAACGACGCTCCCGCACTGGCAGCGGCCAACGTCGGTGTGGCCATGGGGGCCGGCGGTGCCACTGCTTCTGCGCAAGCCGCTGGAATTGTGCTGCTGGTGGATCGTCTGGATCGTCTGGTCGAGGCACTGGACATTGCCCGACGCACCCGCTACATCGCCCACCAGGGTGTACTGGTCGGGATGGGCATGTCGATGCTGGCCATGCTGGTGGCAGCCCTCGGTTATCTACCGCCACTAATTGGCGCCGTGGTGCAGGAGGGCATAGACGTGGTCATCATCCTTAACGCCTTGCGGGCACTGGGGCCGTTGTGGGGACGCAGAAAACAAAAACTTACCGAAGAGCAAATCGACCGCCTGCAAGACGAACACCAGCAACTCTCCACCGTGCTGAGCGATCTGCACCACCTGGCCAACGACTTTGCCCAGCGCCCGCTTGCGCAAGCATGTAGCGACTTGCTGGAACTGGTCAACAAACTGCAGTCATCACTGGCGCAGCATGAACATGAAGATGAAAACGCACTGTATCCGCTGCTGACAAGAAGCATGCCGGGGGAGGACCCTATGTCCGCCATGAGCCACGCTCACCGTGAGATTTTCCGACTTATTCATTTGCTTGCGCGTATGAGCAAAGACTTCAGTGCCGCCCCCGCAACGACATCTGCCGACCAGATCCAGCATCAGTTGATCCGTTTGGATACCCTCGTGCGACTGCACTTTGATCAGGAGGAGGAACTGTTTCGTTATCTGGATTGGCGCTAGACAATCACGTCTTGCAAAAGGGGAAGGAATTAATCAGGCATTCCAGCGCCAGAGGCAAACATCGGCAAGCGCTGCAACATCCAGGTCAGCAGCTCTTGCGCGGGCGCGGCCAACGGTCTGCCGGATTTCACCAGTAGTTTTGCTTCAACCCCAAGAAACAACGGATGGTCGATCGATACCGCTGCCAGGCTTCCGCTGGCGATTTCCCGATACGCCGCGAATTCTCCGAGCAACGAAGCAAAATCGCCGCCTTCCACCATGCGTTTGAGCGCTGCCAGGGAGTTGCTGACGAGTACCGGGCGGATTTCAATTTTTTCGGCATATTCGAGCATCTTGATCGCATGCCCGATACCAAACGTCGTGGGCGTCAGGACCAGTTGGCAGGCGCGGATTTCTTCAATGGTTGCCTTTGTGCCTCGTGATGCCAACGGATGATCCGGGCGAACCAACAGCATCACCGGTTGTGAAAACGTTGCGCGATAGTCGATGTGCGGATGCGGCGGCGGATTGTAGGCAAGGCCGATGTGCGCACGGTTTTCGGCGACTTCGTTGAGGACGTCGTCGACAGGCAGGATGTCCAGCCGCACATCGAGCTTGGGGTACTGCTTGCAGAATGGCGCTAGCACGTTGTCGACCAACGCATCGACATAGCCCTCGCTGATGACGACGCGCACATGGCCTTGCTGCAGGCCCTTGATCGCCTGCAACTGATCTTCGAGTTTTTCCTGGTGCGATCGGTAGCCGCGCCAGAACTCCAGCAGGTGCGCCGCGGCCTCAGTGGGCTGAACGCCACGCGCCTGGCGCTCGAACAGTTTTGCGCCAATTTCCTCTTCCAGCAGCTTGATCTGGCGCGTGATCACCGATGGCGATGTATTGATGTTGTCGGCTGCGCCACGAATCGATCCGTGGGTCAGCACTTCATGAAAATACCTGAGCCGTTGCTGATTGATTTCGCGCATTCCGGGACTCTCTTCAGAAATATAGCGTTGCCTGTGGAGCAACACTACACGAACTTAGTTGCTCTTGCTGGGCAGGAGGCGTCGGTGCAACATTCTTTGGCACGAACTCATACCTACAACAATAACGGGAGATTTCCATGGCAACTCTTCAGACGCCGGCACGAAGTGATGTCCTTTCTGCCCTGTACCGCAAGCTCAACTTGCGGCTGCTGCCACTCCTGTTCATCTGTTATGTCTTTGCGTACCTGGACCGTATCAACGTCGGGTTTGCCAAACTGCAGATGCAAAATGACCTTGGGCTGTCCGATGCAGCGTATGGGGCGGGCGCCGGGATTTTCTTTCTGGGGTATGTGCTGTTCGAGTTGCCAAGCAACCTGATGTTGCCAAAGGTAGGAGCAAGGAAAACCTTCAGCCGCATTCTGGTGTGTTGGGGCATCACCTCGGCCTGCATGTTGTTTGTGGACAGTGTGCCGATGTTTTACGCCATGCGTTTTCTACTGGGTGTGTTCGAAGCCGGCTTTGCACCGGGCATGATTTATTACCTGTCCTGCTGGTACGGCCCCAAGCGTATGGCGCGAGCCATTGCGATCGTGTTTATCGCCGGACCTATTGGCGGCATTATTGGCGGCCCTCTGTCTGCGTGGTTGATCACCACATTCGAAGGTGTTGGCGGTCTGGCCGGCTGGCAGTGGATGTTTTTGATTGAAGGCTTGCCGTGCGTCTTACTCGGCGTGTTGACCTTTTTCATCCTTTCCAATCGACCTGCTGAGGCAAACTGGTTGAGCCATGAAGAAAAGGGCTTGCTGGCCAGCGAGCTGGGTGAATCGACCGGGCGCGTCCATTCGTTCCGCGGGGTGTTGCGCGACCCGAAAATCTACATCCTTGCCAGCGCCTATTTCTGCATCATCTTCTCGATCTACGCGTTGAGTTTCTGGCTGCCGGCCATCCTCAAGGCACAGGGCGTCAACGACACCATGCAACTGGGCTGGTACGCCGCGCTTCCGTATGCCGCTGCCGCTTGCGGCATGTACTGGATAGGGCGCCGATCCGACCGTGTTGGTGAACGACGCTATCACTGCGCAGTGCCTTCGGGCATCGGTGCGATTTTGCTGCTTATGTACCCCTTTGCAGACGGCAACCTGATGGCTGCGCTTGCATTGTTGACCCTGGCCACCGCCATGATGTTCATGGCCTACACCGTATTGTGGGCAATGCCCTCAGAACACATCAAGGGCGAGGCGGCGGCAGGTGGCATTGCCTTGATTAATACCATCGGTCTTTCCGGCGGCTTCTGGGGGCCGGCAGTAATCGGCTGGGCAAAAACGGCAACCGGCAGCGCAAATCTCGGCGTTGTTATCGTGGGGTGCGTGTTTCTGTGCGCAGCATTAGTGATCCTGTCGACCAAGCCGAAAACCCGTGACGTCGCGATTTCAAAATACAGTGCGGGTTGATCCGTCAACATCCGCACCCTTTGCAATGTTCCGCAAGGAACACTTTAAAAGAGAGACCTCAAATGCTTTTACATCTGTCGACCTGGGCCGAGATCGGTCAATTTCTTCAACGCAGCCGCACCATCGTGATACCGATCGGTTCGAACGAACAGCACGGTCCTACCGGTCTTCTGGGAACCGACTGGATGTGCCCGGAAATCATCGCCGGTGAAGCGCAAAAAAACGCAGACATCCTGATTGCACCGACCTTTAACATCGGCATGGCTCAGCACCATCTTGGGTTCCCTGGAACCATCTCGCTGCGTCCGTCGACCTTTATTGCGGCGATCGGAGATTGGGTCCGCTCACTGGCCGCTCACGGGTTTGAAAAAATTCTCTTCCTCAATGGCCACGGTGGCAACGTTGCATCGATCGAGGCGGCGTTCTCTGAGCTCTACGCCGAAGCCAGCTTCGCTCGACGCCCATCAGGTTTCGCGCTGAAGTTGTGTAATTGGTGGGACCTTGAAGGGGTAGGGGATCTCGCGCGCGAGCAGTTCCCTACGGGGCACGGCATTCATGCCACGCCGTCCGAAATCGCGGTCACACAATGGGCCTACCCGGGTTCGATTAAATCGGCTGAGTACGCGCCGCAGATCGCGCCTTGGGGTCCGATCCGCGAAGCAATGGACTTCCGAGCACGCCATCCCGATGGCCGCATGGGCTCCGACCCGGCGCTGGCGACGCCGGAAAAGGGCCGTGAACTGGTAATGTTGGCAGCACGAAGCCTGGTGCGGGAGCTGGATGCTTTCAGCCGTGAGTCAATACCCGTCTAAAGGTGCGGATATTCAATTTGGGCCAACGCCCGGAAAATCTGGGCGTTATTACATTGAAGCACATGATTTAACAAGTGGGCGATGTCAGATGTTCATAAGCCGCTCGCAGGACTACTGCTGCTGACCAGATGCTTTTGAAATGAATGCGGCTGTTCATCGATTCTTGTTCATGGCTGCCGACTTTCTGGCGCATAGCCGCGAAATCAGCAAAGGCTGGGCTACGGCGTTGTTGCATTGGCGACGTTCGATCAGCAAGTGGGCAAGCTTAGCGGCATTGAGCATGGCGTTGTTCACTCCGTCGCCGCCAAAAGGTGACATCACGTGAGATGCATCGCCGATCAAGGTCAATCCAGGGCGGTGTACCCAAGAGTGGCCCACCGGCAAGGCGAAAATCGGGCGAACGGCAAATGGAGCGTTCGTTCATGACGGTATGGCTCGAAAGCGAGTCCCACGAGCCCCTGCGGCCGGGCCGACGCATGAGCTACATCGAGCCGATTGTCGACTCGCTCAAGGACGTGCTCTCACCCCGGACGCGCAAACGCCTGAAGCACGCGCTGGCAATTGTCATGGGCATCGAGGCGTTGATCGCCGTGCGCGATATCGGTCGCGCGAGCATCGAAGAGTCCCTCGACACCGCCGCCTGCGCGGCTCGGGCGCTCGTTCGTCAGGCACTGACGGAGGATGAACAGGCGCGACGAAAGCGCAACGCTGCCGAATAAGCGCATGAAGAGGCCTCCACTATTATGCAGGCACTGACTTTCCTATGGCTTGCGATAAAAGAATACGGCGTTCTGCGCGTTAGCTGCACCGAAGGCGTTGCTGAGTGGCTTATTGAGATAAGCCGAGGCAGGGGCGTTAAGAAGGAAGCTGGCAGAGTTCGCCACCAGCATCCCCCAACTGCCGGACTGCTGGGGCTCCCCGGGGATCACCAGGGCCACATGCCCATGACCGGCAGCTTTGAGCAAGGCGATCACTGGCCAGCCGGCGTTGGCAGCACTCTGGGCGCAAAGGTTGTTTTGCTCATCGAAAACCTTGCCGAGGTTCGACCACTTCGACCCAGGGGCATTGACGGTATCCCACATCTGGTTAGCCGACTGATGAGACGTGCCATTGGACTTGAAGTCATTCACGCCGTAGATGGACTCAAGCCCGCGACTCGCAAAAGTGTTACAGGGGCTTTGATCGTTCAGCGGATCGTTCGCTTCGCATTTAAGGAATTGACCGAGTTTGCTGATCGCCAATTGCTTTGCCGCTTCCGACGGGACATTGGCCGGTGGTACCGGACATTGCGCAGCGGCTGTATTAACCAGTATCAGGAAACTCAACGCTAGATATTTCATAGGGTCTTCCTCTTTAACACTATGGTAAGCAGATGCGTTTGCCGTCTACGGTGCCTGGCTGGACGGGCTTGCTCTTTTGCCAGTTCCTTTGCATTAGCGATGTCGCTTGGCAGATCCTTCTGAACTCGGTGTGACGTTTAACGCTAGCTTGGGCTGCAAGGAAATCAAGGGCGAGAAAAACCATGTTCGTTCTGACTTAGGGGAAGTGGCGGTAAACAAGAACGCCGTGCCAATCAGCACCGACCCGCCGTGTGTTACTTGCGGAAGCGATTTATTACCGCTTGGGTTGACACAGTCGACCGAGGTGCAACCGGATTCCAACAGCCACTCGGCCAGCGGCGTTTCAAATACAAGGTACTTCTTCAGGCCTTCGGATTAAACCTGTGAATAAAGTAACAAGCGTTTTTGGATGCCAGTTTATAGCGGACATAGCCGTCGGTCGGATGGTCACTGAAAACCCCAAAAAAACAAGTGACAAACCTTTCACCTGAGCAACCTTGAGCTAGCCTGACATTAACTTTGACAGGATCATGGATCCATTCTGAAACAGAGCATAGGCGGGAGGCCGGCAAGCCAACAACGCAGTCATTGACGAGGTAAAGTTAAGCTGTTCGGGATCGGGCTGACTAAGGGCACGAATTTGAGTTTGCGGACATCCTTGCAGCCGCCGCGTCGCCGTCACTGGCTGATTCAGTCATTCGCTACTATCTTGCGACTCTATCTCCTCTAAGAAGTACGTTCTGTCGTCGGTTAAGAGGGAAGCTTGTCGGAGAGCCTGATTCTCAGTGAGATGGGCACTGAGACCGGAGGCTGTTATGTTTTTGCGCCGAGGTTTTTTTCTGGGTTCGTGTTACATGCCGGTAGTTGTATTGGCCGACCTTTACGACGACATCATCATTACGTCCAGGCAGCTGCTTGTTTTCTGTCTCGGCCGCAAGTTCAGCAACTATCCCTCAGTGCCACCCTATGCGGATGAACTCACTTGTGATGGTCTCATGGCAAAGGTGCCAAGGAGGTGGCCTGGAAGTAACGAGAAGGGTAGGCGCTATGTCGGACTTATAAGTTTATTCAAGTCATAAAGCCAGAAGGTTGAGTTTGTATCAAGTGGGCTCCTGGTTTTTTATACGTCGTCTAATAGTGCTGCGGTGCGTACTTGATGAGTTGTTGTTATGAGTGATCAGTGGCGGGCAGGCGGATGCGTGGGCAGGTGTTTTTTCGATAATTAGATAGCTGTAAGTCCAGGCTGTGTAATGGGGGTTGTTGTGAAAGCTGCTCTTGCACTCATGCAGGAGGGAGGGCTCTTTTGCCCTTGCTTTGAACTCTATCTTCCATTAACAGCAGGACACTCTCGATGAAGCGGCGCACTTTTATAGCAGGTTCCACGAGCCTTCTTGCAGTGAGTTCCGTCAGTGGCAAATGGAGTGGCGTTTTAGCCGGTTCGTTTGACAGGATTCTGCCAGGTCATCTGGTGTTGAAACTATCGGAAGATGCCCGGCAAGTTATCGTGATCGAGACTCCGTCCATTAATGAGCAAGCAACGCCGCGGCAAATGGATGAAAGTCCAGTAGGGCGTGCGCTGCGGATCATGGCCAGTCAATTCGGCGATAAAACGACGTTCCGGTTGGGACGCAGCTTTGGCCCCGAAGACACACGGCATACTGTCTATATCGACAATGCCGCCATGGGCAGCAAAAGGGGAATCGCCCACCAGATAATCTTCAATCGTGAGAACACGGACGCCCATTGGACGATTTCGTTAAGCACGACCGCTTTCGGCGGGACACTCGACCTGGGGCCGATCAGGTACCGCAATTTCCTTTTCGGCGACCCTTTGCAAAAAAAGATACGCGCCATTGAGATGAGCAAGGTGCTGCCTGAACTGTCGGGCGGTCGGATGAGCATCAGTGGCAATGGTAAATGGTCGGTTACAGTGGACAGCGAGTTCACTTGGCGCCTGAGTGGCGTGGAGTCAATGGCATCCTTCGTTGCGTTCGGCAGACGCCTGGTCAGTACGCAACCCATCGAAATGCGTTGGTGGTGGGTGGGCCGCGCGGCGCTGCCGCTACATAGCACAGGCGAGTTCGAGACAACGCAGGACCTGGTCAACCCGATCCATCTGATTAAAGCCACGGAACCTGCGTTCGGCGGTTTTGAGCTGTTGGATTCGCAAAAGCGTTGGCTGCGCGTTAGTGCGATAAAAGGTGGCAAACCAGCCGAGTTGTGTATCTTCCACAGGCCTGACGCCGAACCTGTTCAGACCTCCCCTTCACTCGCGGTGTTGTCCTTGGCGCATGGGACGATAGAGGCAGGCCATACGCTCGGCATTGACGGTTTTTCAACTTTACCGGCTCGAGATTTCTACATACTTGAACGGCTGGAGAAAGCCGGTGAGCTGCGTACGGTCATCTCCGGGTCGGTGGCTCAGGATGATGCTGTCGAGTGCCGAACGGCAGGAGGAACGGTGATGTTGGCATCGCTGCAGCCGATCGGTGTAGCGAATGACAGCGGACGTCGTCTGGACGTTGAACAGCGACAGGCACAAATTGCCAAGTCCGGGATCGAGGGTGTTCAGCAGCGGCAGGACAGACAGGCGGGAGAAGACCCGCTGGAGGAGAAGCTCAAGAGCTATCTCGCGCTATTAGCGCCCAACCGGCCGTACGGCGATCAGGCGACGATCTACATCTGCGCCCATTCGAGTGACGGGCCTAACCAGTTGCCGGTTACCTTTCAGACGATTGTCATCAGTGCAGCGCTTCATGCAATGGACCAGGCGTTACCGGGTTCTGATTGGAGCCGTTTGCGTTTCGGCGTGGTGCCCGATCAGATGCGGCGTAGCAAGGTGACGGCGAAAAAAGACGACCACCAGGTCAGCAGCAAAACCGCGGGCACGGCGCTTCATCTGATTTACCCCATGCCCGATATCCTTCGGACAGACTATGCCGTTGTCATTGCGATGTTTCCCGCCAAAGACTCGGTCTTGGCCCGGATCTCAATGGACCGGGCGCGGCTCGATGTTGCCAGCTCCAAGGGGCTTGTGGATTTGAGTTTTGGCTTTCGCGGCTTGTCGCTGCTGCTCGATGGCGGCGCGCCCCGCCTGCTGCCGGACAACAGCGGTTGTCAGGTGCAACGCATGACGGACGGTTCTCTGGTCGACACCCGGCCGGTGCTGATCATTGATCTGCCGCCGCAGCATGTTCTGGAGGAGGCGTGGTTCCGACCGGTTCGAATTGCAGAGGCCGATAAGGCCGAAAAGAGGCTGGATGAGTCTTTGAAGCAGGCTGATGTTGTCATCGACAATCTGCGTAAACGCCAGGGCGGTATCCCGAACGACGGCGATGTATCACGTGCGGATCTGGCGCGTCTGCTCGAGGGACAGGTGGAGTCGGCGGATGCCTTTTATGCCCTGTGGCGTGAGTTTTTTCGTGACTCGCTCCTCGACAGGTCCGTTGACTTCGAGTTTTTTGCATTTACGAACCGTCAGCATCTGGATCCCGCCGACTTGTCGACGTACGACTGTCTAGTGGATCAATTGAAGACGCAGTTCATCGCGCTGCTGGCCAAGGTGGCGTTGCCGCCCAACGTCATGCGTGCTCGGCTGAGCGGGCGCAGTCGACTAGCCTTCCGTATGCGTTGCGATACCGTCTCTGAAGATCTCGGCATCCTGGGAACCGTACCTTTTACCGTGTCCGGTCTGACCATGCTGGGCCGGCTCGAACCGGCTGTAACCCGTCGCGCCGAACTACTTGCCCGTCCATTGCCGGATGGCCGGGTGCCCGCGGCCGATGAAGCGAGTTACGACAATATCGACGGCACCACGGTGCTCGATTATCAGGGCATTGTGGGTGGGCAGCGTACCGTGTTCACTCACATGAACAGTGTCCGCAGCGCGCTGGCTCGTCTGCCGAAGCCGGACGAGACCTCACTTGAACTGGTTTCGCGGCTCATTTTTTCGCCGTCACAGCGCGCCATCTTCCTGACAGATGCACCGGTGCCGAAACAGGTCTTCGTCGACGCACCCGCAGAAAAGTTTGCGTACAAATGTTCGTACTTATCCGAGCCGTCTCGTCTTTGGTCACTGCGACTATTGATTGACGGCCGCTATGGTCCGCACTCGTCGGACATTCGTGTGGTCGCCACCCCGGACTACCGTGCCGAAGCATTGCGACCCTGGCCGGCTGGCAAACGTGACGAAGTGTTCGGAGCACCGCCCTATGGCAATAAGGCGCCGTGGTTATTACCCCGGGCCCCGACTGCGTCCCTCCCACCTGAGGATTTTACTGTCCCCACCGCTCCGCCCGCTGTCGCAGGTCCAGGCCTGATCCAGAAATGCCAGCAGATTCTCAGCGGTGACGTCAGTGAGCAACGCAAGGAAGCCCAGTTTCGTACCGGGTTGAGCGCCAACGACCGACATCAACTGTTGTTGCTGTCGGGTGCCTACGGCCTGCCGGTCATTGGCAAGCGCAAGCAGAACCAGGACGGCAAGGCAGGCGAGCTGGTCGCCGACTCCGATCAATTCTCTACTGAACCGGGTTACACCCTGGCGGAACTGGACCCCGGCCAGGCGATCTACGCCCCCAGAAGCCTGGACGTGAGCGAGCTGGCGCTCTCAGCGCTTGGCGCGACGTTTCGTCACGACACACACTTTAATCCGCCCCTCCCGGCACTGCTGCTAAAGGCACGTGGTGCGCCGCAGATCTTTGACAAGCGTCCGGCCTTTGACGGCCTGTCGATCTGTCGCTGGGAGCACAACAGCCTATTGGGGCGTGATCTGCGTGTGCGTGTGGCATACAAAGGTTATCTGATGCCGACAGGTCACCAGGCAACCTTCGTCAAGCTGACCGAGCGGCGCATCGTCCACACCGCCGATGGCAAGCTGCGGGCCGTACAGGTGCAGCGCATGTTCATCACCTTGTCGACGCCCGAGCTGAATTTCCCCCGCCTGGAACAGCCTTGTGCCGGTCGCGGGTGGCCATGCGCCAAGGTTATTGTCCAAGACCCTTCGGCGATCGAGATTGCGGATCCGTATGGGGCCTCCATTCCGCAGGCGACCGTCGGACTTGCCTTCTGGCCGGTTAGGGCGGCGGACCTTAATCCACTGAAATTCAGCCTCTCGGTCGGGGGCGCCTCGACCGAAGCGCAGATGATGTTTGTCGATAATGTTGCAATTGGCGACCCAGGCGTACTGGCCAAACTGGCAGTTGTTTACAACGGTACAGTCAACGAGCGGATATGGTCATTCGGCGGGGCCAAATTGCCGTACGCCCAAGCCAAGAAGAGGGGAGATACCGACCTCTGCACCCAGCGGCTGTGTGTTCGCGTCACGGGACGCAACCTCTCGCCGCTACCGGCCGACAGTTGGGTGGGGCCATGCGATGAATTCCAATCGTCATCCGTACTGGAGGGCGCGGGTGAGCCACCGTTTTTTCCGGCGCTTGAATGGGCGGATATCAGTCTGGACGGTCCGGGGAAATTGACCGGAGCCGAAGCAAAGACCGTCACGGCCTACTATGACGGTTGCTATGTCCGAGAGGGATTTGCAGTATCGGACGACAAAGCGTTGCAACCGAATCCGCTGGGTGTCTATCTTCACTTCAACGGCGAAGGCCCGGTTCTCGATGTGGGTAATAACGGCGACCGGACCGCGGGGTTTGCCCGGCCAAACGCAGTACTGAGAGGACTAAGCCGCGAACTGGGACCCCTCGGGCACGAATCACCCACGTTCAAGGACGGGCCATCGGACGAATTGTGCAGACGTTTTACCGCGCCTAAGTGTTCGCCGCTGGCAGCGGATGGCTATAGGTCAATTGCCCATCTCTACGACACCAAACAGTACGCGGCCGGTGATGGCGTGGTGCTCGCTGCCCCCACCAGTGGAGGCCCGAAAACAATCGCCAAGAGCTTCTTTGCCTCGGATGCGAAACTCCTCGGCACCATAACCTTTGCAGACCTGTTTGAGCTGGTGGACGACAGCGGTGCCCTCTCTGACATATTGCCTGCGCTCGAGCAGGCCCTCGACTTTGGCCTTGCCGTTGCGGACACGGTCGAAGCAACGCGCAAAATGCTCAAGGAGCGTGTCCTCCTGCCGCTCTCCGATCTGCTTCAGGCATTCGAGGCCCAGTGGGTAGAACTGGAACGGCAGCTGCAAAGCCACACTCGAGAATTCAGCACCGACGACGCGTCGCAACAGTTAACCCTCGCGTCACTGTTTCCTGTTCTGGACGAAACCCGGTTGATGCTGCGCATGCGCCTGAACGAGGCAATCGCCGAAGAAGACGTGTTGCAGATGCCCGGCAAGTTATCGGCCCTACAAGAAGCCGCTGGCCGTTTCCTGCTGGTGCTCGGGGAGTTTGCGCGTCGGCCGGTGGAAACTTTCGCCGCCAGTTTGCGCACGCTGCTTGATCGCGCTGTGGGCAACTTGCGCGCAGCGTTGACCCAATTAGGGGTGCCGACTGGCCTCGTCAAGCTACTACAGAGTCTGGAGAAAGATCCGGCAGGCTTCGACGCAGGATTGCGCAAATTGATCGTCGAAACAGTCTCTGAAAAGCTGCAAGAGGAATTCTCCAGCGTCATCCCCGACCGCTTCAGGCTCATACCTTGGCCCGACCTTCCTGAAATATTCGAAGCCGAAAAAAGCGCCTATCAAGAGATATTGAAGTCGACCTTTGGCTCTATCCGGCTCAAGGATTCTGATATTGGCGACGTTTTGAAATCGCTGCTGGAACGCCCTGACAAGTCACCGGTTGCATTAGCCACGATCTTGATCCAGCCGTTGATCGAGGAAGCAAAGAAGGCACGATTCACCATTGAAGAGCGCGATGAACTGGTGACGCAGGATGACGCGCTTGTCGCGATGAATCTCTACATTTACCGGTTAGAGACGTTTGTTGGTGATCTCAAAAAAACTGAGGTTTCGGCTCAGACAGAGGCAATCCTCGGGCGGATCAATGCGGAATGCTACCGGCTGCTGCATTTCCGTGGCCAACTGTCATGGCTCAAAGACTTTATGCGCCAGGGCAATCTGGCAGGGATACTCGGTTGCTTGGCAGAGTTAGCCCTGGGAGTGGGCGGGCCTCAGTTTGCCGGAGCGGTAGAGCAGCTTGGTTTGTTTCTGATCACGACTGCCAAAGACGTTGCCCTATCGTTCAAGGGCTTTGCATCAGCGTCCGATGACGAGCGTCAGGCATGCAAAGAATCCGAGAGCAAGGAGTGGGACTCGCAGCCAATCATTGATCTGAGCACCGTCGAGGAGCCGCTCAAACAGATTCGCGACCTCATGGAGCAGGCGAAGAAACTCAAGGTCGACGTTGAAAAATTCGACAGTGACTCCAAAAAAAATCTGGTCGAATTGGAAAACATTGATGATGGAAAACTCTCGAAGTGCATCAAGTTAGGCACCGCCCATTCTCAGAAGCTATTGCATTGCGTCCTCGTAGACGGCGCCAAGGCCTTTTGTGGTGTGGTGAGGTTCAAGGACGCTGCCCAGACGCTTGAAAGGGCGGTTGCCGATCAGCCCGATCCAGCGGCCGTTCTCACCAGGGTGCTGCAGGTACAAGCGATGCTCCTGGTATCGGTGCTTGAGGCGGTTTTGGATGTGGTCACTGAACTTGGAAAATATGTCAAAGACGAAGGGGCGATACTCGTTGTCGGGGGGGCGCTAAAGGAACTGGGCAGGCGGGCGCCTTCGCTCACCGGGGACGTAGAAGAGGCGGCAAAGGACATCCTTGCTGCTGTCACCACCCTTCAGCAACAGACTGCAGAATTCGCGAAGTCTCTGCTGGAAACATTGAATGCCATCTTCAAGCAGCTGGAAAAGTTAGTGCGTGCTCCGCTGGCCGGACTGGACGCAGCGCTGGCGCGGATCATCGATCCGAAATTGGGATTGCCGGCCGGCTTTATCGATGCCGAAACGCGGCGTCTGGTCACCCAAGGTCGCCAATTGTTGACGCTCCCGGCAGACATGTTTGCGACATTCGAGGAACCTCAGGGCGGTACTGCTCAGTTGAATCTTGATACGGTGCTGAACGCACAACGATTAGACAAGACAACGCTGCGGGACTTCATCATTGCGCCTCAAACACCCAAGATTCTTGAGCCGGACAATCTGCTACGCGCGCAAGCGGTTCTGCAGCAGTTGTATCAACATGTGCAGAACAGGATAAAAGGCCTGCCGGATGCATTGCTGAGCGTGCTTGCTCGTTATGCCAAGGACTTCTTCGGTAATGGCCCCAACGGTCTGCGCCAAATCTATGCAACGCTCTACAAAACTCGTCAGGACCTTATTGAGTGGCTGGACAAAAACGCTTCATGGATCGATACCAGGGAACTGGATGCCGCGCTTTCACCACCCGAAGGCGAGGGCGATGCCTTTGATTTCCTGTTCATCGAGAAAAAACTGGTTGATGAGTTGCCACTGGAGGATCCACTTTCAGATCCGGTGAAACGTGAAAAGATTATGGCTTTCGCTTCACTCTGGTCCTCGGGCCAGGCAGCGCCCGTTCTCATACTCAAAGGGTTGCAGTCGATCACTGAGCGGGTGTTGCGCGGTGACATCCTCAGTTTTATCGATATCTCGGGATTGCGTGACGAGATCGAGGATCGCATCAGTGCCTTGGTACCGACCCGGCAGACGTTGCGTTACGACTTCGGAGTTTCGCTGACGGACGGCGGCCCCACCGCATTGTTTTCTCCCCAACCGGGCTGCCGGTTCGAGGTCGGGGTTTTTTCCGAGGTCAATCTGCTGGATCCCGAGCAGTTCACCTTCGAGACACAGGGGGCAATCGGTGCATTCAATATCAATCTGGTGCACCAGTTCGGCATCGAAGCGATAAGGCTGATATTTGGCGGTGCCACTTTCCGCATGGCGCGAGGGGAAAAGGTTTCGTTCGATGCCGACTTCCAGGACTTTGAAATCGGTCCCGCACTGGAATTTGTTCAGCAACTGCAGGAGTCGCTTTCTATCGGCGCCTCCGGTGTCTATCTGGAACCTCTGCGCGGGACGCCGGGCATTCGGGTCGGTTACGGGTTGGACATCGGCATCATTACCCTGGGCGCGCTCAGCTTCTCCAATGTCACGGTCGGCATTGCCGCCGACTTGCCCTTCAGCGACGACCAAGCCTTGTTCTCGGTATCGCTTGGGCGACGCATGGCACCGTTCATGATCTCGGCCCTTCCGTGGGCGGGTTCTGGGTACCTGGCCATTCTTTCCACCGCTCAAGAGATCGTCGGCTTCGAAATGGGCCTGGAATTCGGTGTCGGCGGAGCTTTCATGTTCGGCCCGCTCGTTGGCCAGGGGCGTGTTCAGGCCGGGTTTGCAATTCGCACGGTTGAACTGAAGAACGGGAAGCGGGTGACGGAGATCTCCGGCACTTTCTTTGCCGGAGGTTCGGCGAATATCTGGATTTTCACATTTTCCGCCTGCCTGTATGTCCGCCTGACCATGGACACCGGAAGCGGCTCCATGCAGGGCGAGGCAGTGTTCGCGTTTTCGTTCAAGGTAGGTTTTGCCCAGTTCAGCTATCAGGTACGTGCCCATTACTCCCAGAACAAACTGAGTAACGACGGCGGGAAAGCGGCTGGCGGAGCGAAGAAAACCGCCAATCATATGAGACAAACCTATCCGCGCGATCCTTACCTCGAACTCGCGTCCATCGACTCCAGCACCTATGCCAGCGTGGGGCGCCAGTCGCCCGACGAGCAAGACCTCCCTCCACCACGTAGTGAAGAGGCGATCAGGGACACTCGCAGCATGAAAGACGGCTGGAAAACATACTCGGAGTATTTCGATTCTTCGTTGCTCAAAGGTGCCCTATGACGATCAATGTGGTCCCGGTCTTTCGCGTGGTACCCAACGGGTTGGTGACTGAAGGGAATGTAACCCGTCTTGCAGTGACGATCCTGGCAACGCCATTGGTAGAGGAGGGCGATGCGCAGTGCAACCTGGAAGACTGGCCCAAAGATATTGCCAAGTGGTTTGCCGAAAAAGACTATCGCCTCTCGCTCTATCTCCAACGAATCAAAGTTCAGGGACAGACGCGCCCCGAGTGTGATGGAACCGGCGATAAAATAGAGGCCCGGCTTCGGCTTCTGCGTGTGACCCATCCTTCCACTAAAACGCCGCCTCAATGGCAACAGATCAACGAAAAATGGAAGGAGACTTTCTTCTGCTCGCTTGGAAAGTGTGATGTGGGTACTTGCGTCGAAACCATGGCTTCGCCATGGACCGTGCTTAAGGAAGCACTCAGGCACACCGCCAAAAATGAAGGTTTCTCCATGGGGCTCGAGGACAGTGTCCCAGAGCACTCACCGGGTGATATACAGAGCAATCTCAATGACAATGGATCGCTGAAGGGCGGTGGTTCGGGGCAGGGCACAACAGAGACGATAACGACGGTACTGCCTGTCGGTCATGCAGCGTTTGCGCATTACCTTGAACAGACAAGGGGCGAGCGCGTCTGCGCCGCCATACTGAATCCTGAGGTCCTTCAACGCAAAAGAGATGTGTCGAAGGCTGATTATCAGGCGCGACTGACGTTGCTCAAAAAGGCGTCGAAAATACCCGACAGCGCCAATAAAGAAACACTGCTCCCCGTGCTTGCGCAGCGGTTAAGCACCGCCTACAAGAGCACCGACTCCGTACGGGTTCGAATGAATCAGCGCTACTGCAAGATCACCAATGATTTGCAAAGCTCATCTTGTATCACTCCGTGCGCGAAGCCCACCGCAGCTTCTGTCGTTCCGATGACCAGCGACTCCCCGGAGATGCAAGAGCACGTTGCGATCCAGCACTATGGAAACTGGCCTGAAAGTTCTGACGCCAAGACCATTGATCCCGATGTTCAGCAGGCAATGAAGGATGCGATCAGCCAGGCATTCTTTGCCCTGCAGTCCAGCCCGTCGCTTGCTCGTCTATTCGGGTTGGCGTTCGATGCGGAAATCGAGATTGAGGATGTCCGTAGCCTACTGGCGGGGCGTCCTGCGCCGGTCGATGACGGTTACTTCTATGGGTTTCTGGGGGCCGACCAACAGCTTTGTTCCGTTTCGCGGGCAGCAACGGCCGTCTGTCTGGAGGTCGTCAGTGGCAAGGTGGTCGGTTTTTTGCCGGCGACCCGCGCCGAGCTCGCGCTATCGGCGGCTTGCGATAACACGGATCGGCAGAGTTGGCTCGACAGCTGCGATCATCACAGCGGTCTGGTCCCGATGTCCGGGTGCCTGCTACCTGAGGCGTGTGGTGTGGAAGGTCAGCGTTTTGTGCTGACCACGCTCGATGTCCGCCGAGCCGTTGATCAGGCACTGCACACCGATGCGGATACCCCTGATCCGGCTGCTGACAAGCTTCGTGTACCAGTGGACGCGGGCCAGCGTTATGCCACGGTCGGCTTCTGCCTCAATGATCGACGCCGCAGCATTGGTGTGCTGGAAGAACTGGCGGTCATGGCATACGTAAAAAAAGACGCCGCCAAAGATACGCTGTATGCCGAGGACCTGGTCGTTGGGCATGTGATCGATGTTCAGGTCCTGCGCAATCACCCCCTGCCACCCTCGCCCTGGCGCTGTCTGATGGAGCGCCATGTTCGTTTCGAGGGGCTCGAAGGACTCGATGGGATTGTGCGACCGCTGATCGGCACTGCGACATCACCACAACGCATGGACCTTGAGCGAGCCCGTATCACGCCGATCACCCGAGTCATGTCGCAGCCGGTATCGAAGGATAAAAAGGACTTGATCGTCGAAGAATCCGTGGCGATATGGGATGGCTCGCCCATGGGCGTTGATACCGGACCGAACGACAACGTCCTCAAACAGACCCATCTGACTGACAAAGTTGACGCCATGGCGAGCGCCCCGAAACCGCCTTTTGTTCGTCACCTGGACTTGCCTGGTCGCTACCATGCCGGTGAAGAGCGACGGCCACCCCCGCTCAGATACGGCGTGAGCTACCGGTTTGCGATGCGTTGTGTGTATGCCGGTGGCGGTGGGCTGACGCTCAGCCAGGCAGCTAACCAATATAAGCGGGCAAGCAACGCTTTTGTGCTTCCGCGAACAGGCGGGCAGGTGTTTCGACGTAACGAGTCAATATTGTCTCCGGACGTTTTGATGTTGGTTGGCGATGCCATCCAGGAGCGTGACGTAATGGGTTTCGAGAGTAGTCTCGAGGTCATTCTGCGCACCGCTAACGGCACGCTGGGCAATGCGCAAGGCATGTTCCCGAAGAAAGACAAGGATGCGAGCTACGTCGACCTCGACAAGCGAGCGTTCCCCCATTCCACCAAACGGATCATCATGCCTCCCCCGGTGGGCATGGAGGACGCAGCGCGGCATTCGATGTTCGACGGCCAGTCAGGAATCGAAAACTGGACGCACGGGGCAATGCCGCTCCTGGACTATCACGGCGGTTATCCGAAGTGTCGGGACCATGTTGAGCGCGGCTGGAACGATGAAGAAGTCATCGTGAAACGGTCCGATCCAACCTACGCCACAGGGCAGGGTGTGGCGGCGTTTCACCTGAGAAAGACACCGGCAGAGTTTAAGGCGGACGATCGTTTTTATCCCGATCCCGCAGCGCGGTACCTGGTTATCGGCCTGCTCAGGAAAGGCTCGAAGACCTATGTGCGCCAACCCGGCAACACGCTGCTGACCTGTATCCCTTTTTACGGCAGCGCACCGGTACAAGGTTTACTCGAGGCTAAACACTACAACAGCGTAATGCCGGTGATGATCACGTTCGAGGCGCGCCTGGACCTCAAGAGTTGCAAGGTTGTCGATCAGGGTGTCGCCTTGCTTGAAGCTGATCGTCTGCGGGTCAAGGCCCGTAGCGTGATCATCGCACTTGCCCCCTTCGATGAGGTCGAGGTGCACCTGTGGTGCGTACCAGACGTGGTAACCCTGGAAAAACAGTTCGCCCTGCCGCAGTACATGAAAAGTATTGGCGCCAATGTTGCCGGTCAGTTATGGACTCACGTGAGTGAAACCGGACCCATCGAAGAGCTGGGCGCGGTGCAGATCATCAAGGCCGTGCATGCACTCAACCGCCCGGCGACCGATCCGGTTCTTGTGCTTGACTCGAAGTGTGCCAGCCGGATACGCAGAAAGGGCGCAGACGGCGCTGAGCGCCCCAATGCCAGCGCGGAGTTGGTGCTCAAAGGTAAGTTGCAGCTCCCTACGGCCAGCGCAGACAGCTACGAACTCTATTTGAAGTGTGTTTCGCCGCATTCCAGCCGGTTCGACGATGATCAGCGCGGGCGTACCCTCAGCAAGCGTCGCGCCGCCCAGTGGCCCAAGTACGCTGAGCAGAAAGTTGATAATGACGCTGATGAACATTGTGAAAAAAACACCCAAGAAAAGGACTGCATGTCTGCCAGGTCAATCTTCGGCTTCGATGTGTCGAGCAGCGGCAAAGTGACCTTGCCCATGAGCACTGTTCTGTTGGTGCGCGGCGATGATGTTCCGCCACCCGAGCCGTGGGAGGGGCAACCGCCGGCCCTGGACGTGAAATCGATACTGCGCGAGGCAGTCCGGCAGCCCGCTCCTCTGGACGCAGATGACCTGGTCGACCCAGCGGTTGGTAAGGTCGCGCTTTCCCATCAGTTTGCCGATGAAAAGGCCCGACGCTTGTTTGTCCGCCCGGTGGCGATCGGTCGGCATGCACCGTTTTTCAATACCCGTACGACATTCGGCCAGGATTATGATCGTCAACGTGTTCAGCGGCGGATCAGCCCACTCAGGGCAGGCGATCAGAGTCGGGTCGGCACTGAGCAGGAAGTCTGGCTCGATGCGATGATGCGACCGCAGCCGCCTGAACTACTGGCTTGCGAGCCCAGTTTTACCTTCCTTCAATGCAGTGCACGGGAACAGGCGATGGTGACGATGACACGCTTCGCCGATGTCAGAATCCGGATCAAGCGACCGTGGTTCAGCTCCGGTGAAGGTGAGATGTTGGGTATCGTCCTGACTCGCAAGGGCACTGCCGATGAAGGCCTGGTAAACGATGATACGTCTGCACAGGCACCCTTCACGCGGTGGGGCGGCGACCCGATATGGGTCGGAGGAGAGGGTGAGACCGAGCTGACTGAAATCAATCAATTTGATTGGGGCCGCTGCCGGCACGCCTATAGAGTGATTGAACACTACGATTTTCCGGTTGCGGATACCGAATGCGAGGTCGGAGCCTCCGCATGTACCTCAATCAAGCCCGTTTCGCTTTTACTGTTCGAGCCTCACTTCGACGTTGACCGTGAGGAGTGGTATGTCGATGTTCCATTACGCAGGCGCAAGAGTGCCGATCCATTCGTACGGTTTGTGCTGGTTCGGTATCAGCAGCATACCGCCGAAGGGTTCGAGAAGACTTCGCCCCCAGTCGAAAGCTGGGCGAAGCTGCTGCCCTTGCGCGACGTGGAGGTCATCTGCAGTTACAAGGAAAGGTGCAAGGACAAGTGCAAGGAACAGGAAAAGTGCGATGACGAGGCTAATGCCGAAACCAAAGACTGGTGCGTGTCTGTTCTGGTCAAAGGCCTCTCTCACCGCGGCCCGAGCATGGCTCCCGGTCTGACTGGTTCCGATGAAGCGGTGCCGCGCATGCGCATGCGACTGTTCCATGAGAGCGTTCTTGGCGATGCTGCGCCATTGTCTCAAGCACCTTTGAGGCGACGACCGGTTTTGCTGCCAGACGACCCTGATGGACATAAGTTCGAGCGTGGAGTGCCGTGGCATAGAGTTGCCGATGGTCTTGACGAGTGTAAATTCGTAGCAACGATTACCGCACAACGACGGGCCAAGCTGGGTTCCGGGAACTTCGTCGTGTTTTTATCGGAGTTTGAGCGATTCATGCCCGCGACTTACACGGATGATTTTGCTGAGCCTGTCACATGGGATGACATCAAGAACAAGGACACCCTGGTGGAGAGCGGGGCGCGTTTTAGCGTGCGAATTGAAGTGCCGCCGCTAAAGTGATTGTCAGTGTTTGCCCCATGATTTGGTCCGATTGTTAAGACCACACATGGGCTTATTTCAACTGCCGAAGCTGAAGGAACAAACGTGGACTGAAGAACGGCCTGGCCAATTGATGTTGACTCACATCTGGAGGTTCGAAATGGCAACGGTTGCAAACGTGCTACTGGATTTTGGGAACGAAGTCGCGATCACAATTCTGGATGACAGGACATGGTCAGTGACAGGAGACCCTAAAGGCGTCCTTGACGTGGATGGCGGGCCGTGGAAGGTCACACCGCCTACGGGAACGGAGCTAATCGGTGGAGGACTTACTCAGGTGGTTCTTTTGGGATGGACGCTTGCATCCATGCCCGCAGGGAAAACTGAAGAAGGTACGGCGTATTTGTTTCCAGAAACGGCCAACACAGTGGGTTCGTTCGAAGTCACCCAAGCGCTTTAAAGCTCAAGTGCGGAAAGATCTGAAAGCCATTGATTCCTGAAAAAAACATTGATCGCAGATCTCTTTATACGAGAGTTTCAAATTTACATTTCAGAGGCAGTGCGCCATCGGCTTTTTTGATGGAAAAGTTTCACATTCATGGAGTCGCAAGCTTAGGCAGCTCATGAACATCTATGACATAGCCTGTCGTTTAACATAATATACATTATGCGTAACAGGATATTTCAGAAGCAGGCTCGTTGCACAGGGATTTCAACGCTCTAATCGTCCCAAGGAATACTCATCGAATCGCCAGCGTATCAATCAACTGTCAGTTGTTCTGAAAATTGCTCTACCAGTTTTTGTTGGCTGACGATTTCCCTATCGGCAAAAATCAAGCCCTGGCGAAATGGCTTCGCTGGCCAGACCGAATCCTGATGAGCCCGTCATCAGCCGATGACGCTTTCCAGATTCCGCCAGCTATGTGCATTTGCAAACTTCACCCGGCAACAACGTCGTTGCGTTTTCAATGTGCCGGCTGGGAAAATCAGTGAGTACTCGATGGCGTCACCCAAATGGTAGTAATGCATCACGCCTGACTGGTTGGGGGAAAATGTCCTGTGGGCGAATCTTCAGCCATCCGCAATATCGTGAGCCGTCCCTGTTGGTCGGTATGGCTTGTTTGTCGGAGCGTAACGTCGATGGTATTCGCTGCATCTGGTGCAGTGCCAGTTCGAGTGCGACGATCAATTGTCCGGCTGAGTCCGTCGCGCACTGCTAACGTTTTTTGGCTTTTATTTACGTGTTTTCGCCGACGATCGGCGATTAACTCGACTAAACAGGCATTTAGCGTAGTTATAAAATTCATCCCTTCAACGCTCAGTTCGGATCCAGCAACCCGCCGCTCCAGTTGCGTGATACACGGCTACCGGTGAATTTGGCCACTACCGCGCCTTGTGGGATCAGGCGATCGCGATAACGCGTGACCATGCGCCCGGTTTGTTCGGCCAACAAGACGACTTGCGAAGACGGATCTCCCGGCCGGCGCAGGATTCGCGCAAACCGCTGGCCTTGCTCCACGACATCACCCAGTTCTTTTTCAAAGATCAGTACGCCCGATTGTGGCGCGAGAATGGTCTCCATCTGCGCCATGTCCCTGATCTCGACAGGCCATTCGGCCAGTGCGGTCACTTCGTCGATTGTTCCGTAGCCACACAGCCAGGCGTACAGGCCATCGGCGTCTTGCGTGGCGTACCGGTCGTTGACATCGCCCTGCCCTCGCAGCTCCAGGGTAGCGGCCATGCGACCGTGCGTCGTACCTTCGCGCAACCACGGTGCGATGACGGTTTCTTCGAATGAGCCATCGCCGCCATTGTCCCAGATGATTGCCACGTCCATCTTCATCGCTGTCGCCAGTTCGTGACCTCGGGGCCAGAAACTGCGATGCACGTAGAGATAGGGAAGTGCTTCGTCATCGGTATGCAGATCAAGCATCACCTCTGCCGACGCGGCCAGTTCTACCAGTTTCTTTTGCCATTGCTGGACATTCGTAGCCGGTTGTTCCATCGCGGCTGATTGATCGAAGCCCCGGTTGAAATTATGGCCGGTAGCATCGTGAAAGCGCCCCAGAATCCGACCTTGGCGAAACTGGCCGATGCCCAGGGGATTGGCCTGTGGCACCACGGTCACGCTGCCCTTCAGTCGGCCCTCGGCCTCGGCCACTGCAAGTCGTTGCATCAAGACGTGCAAGACCAGCATTCCGGCAATTTCATCGGCATGCACCCCAGCCTGCAAGTGCACCTTCGGCCCGGTATTGTCGCCTTCGAAACGCCAGGCACCGACCTGCACCGCGTCACCATTGTTGTTAAGAACGCTGAATGAAACGTCCTGCGCCATGCCCTTCCCCTCTGTCATGAACGTAATTTTTCAGCCTGGTCAACAGGCTCCAGTTCTGTCGTTGCTGGATAAAGGGGTTGCGACACGGAGCATTCAGCACCGACGACATCCTGTGAGGGATGCCGGCCGAAAATCATCGCCAGGGTGCCACTGACCGCGATCAAACCGGCGCCGATCATCAACGACACATCCATCAGCGTGCCCCAGATCAGGCTCGACAGCAGGAACGCCCAGATCAATCCCGTGTACTCGAAGGGTGCCAATACCGTCGCGGTGGCGCGCTGGAAACTGGCGAACAGCAGGAACTGGCCGATGCCGCCCAACAGGCCCGCTCCCAGCATGCCTAGCCAGGCCGGGGTCGGCGCTGGCGTATGGGTCCAGGGCAGTGCCACCGCCATGCAAATGACGAACACCACGTTGGTGATCAGCATCTGCTCCAGCACCGAGGTCTGGTCATCCACCTGGCGCAGCTGGATATAGGTGAATGCCCAGCACATCGCCGCCAACAGCGTCAGCACAATCGGCAGCGGATCGGCCAGATTGTTGGGGCGACAAGCAATCACCACGCCGACAAAACCGATGAGCAAGGTAAACCACTGCCAACCGCTGACGCGTTCCTTGAGTATCGTAGTCGCCAGCACCGTGACCATGATCGGCGCCGAAAAATACAACGTGGTCATTTCCGCGAGTGTCAGGTCCCGGGCTGCCGTGTAATACAGCAGCCACGCAGCGATCGACAGCAACCCGCGCACGACCAGCAAGCGGCGACTGGACGACTGCCACGCACGGCGCACCAGCGACAAACGCCCGATCAGCAAGCACGCAACCGCAACCACCAAGGCTCGCCAGAACAAAATGCTGACCACCGAATAGTCGGCCACCAGCCACTTGATGCCGGCGTCCTGCAACGACAGGAACGCGTAGCCCAAGGTGCACAGGCCGATGCCTTGCAGCGAGCGGTCAACCAACGGTTTGTTCATCATGCGGACCTGCGTACCGGCGTTCCCCGGCGCTCGAAAAAGGCAAACAAGGCTTCGATCAGGAACGTCAGACAGACGTAGACACCGGCCACCAGCAGCAACGGTTCGTAGACTTGCAGGGTTTGCGCTCGAACCACGTTGGCCGCCCCCAGCAGATCGATGACCGCGATGGTCGAGGCCAGCGCCGTGGACTTGAGCAGCATCACGGTTTCCCCGGCCAGGGTCGGCAACAGCAAACGCAAGGCCCGCGGCAGCCGCACGCGCAACAGTGCCTGGCGAGCCGTCATGCCAAACGCCGAGGCTGCTTCCATTTCACCCTTCGGGACGGCCAACAGACCGCCGCGGATCACTTCGCCGACATAGGCGCCAACCGACACCACCAGGGCAAACACGATGTACCAGTAACCATCGCGCAGGTACGGCCAGAGAAAACTGCCGCGAATCAGCGGGAACTGCGCAAACAGGCTGCCGAGTCCGTAGTAGAAGATGTAAATCTGAATCAGCAGCGGCGTGCCGCGGGTCACGCTGGTGTAAAACAGGCTGACCCTGGCGATCACTGTGTTCTTCGAGATTCGCGCCAGGGCTACCAAAATCGCCAGCAAGAAACCCAGCACACTGGCAATCAACAGAATCATGAGGGTCGTTTGCAGCCCCCTGATCAACAGCGATGCGTATTCAACTGTCCACGCTGGAATCATTTCATTTACTCAGCCGGTTTAGTCAACAAGAGGCATCCAGCGACGAATACGCCGCTCCAACCGTCCCGACAGGTAGTTCGACACCAGCGTCACCGCGTAATACAACGCCGCGGCCGTGAGGTAGAACAACAGATAGTGACGCGTCGAACCCGCCGCTTGCTTGGCGGTGTACAGCAACTCGTTGGTGCCGACCACGCTGATCAGGGCGCTGTCCTTGATCAGGTTGATCCACAGGTTGGCCATCCCCGCCATTGCGTAAGGGGCCATGATTGGCAACGTGACACGCCGGAACAGGCCAAAACCGTGCAAGCCGAAGGCCTTGCCTGCTTCGATCTGGCCATAGGGAATCGCCTGGATCGCCGCACGGAAAATCTCCGAGGCGTAGGCACCCTGCACCAGTCCCAGCACCACGATCGCCGCCAACGGGCCGCTGACATTGACCACCTCGTAACCCAGCGAGGTCATCAGCGAGTTGAGCAGCATCGAACCCATGTAGTACAGCAACAGAATCAGCAACAACTCCGGCACCGCGCGGAACAATGTGGTGTAACCGCGAGCCAGTGCTGCAATCGGTTTTGGCGCACCCAACTTGAGGCAGGCCACCAGCAAGCCGATCCCCAGCCCGAGCACGAATGCTCCGGCCGAGATCTGCAGGGTCATCCAGAGCCCCTTGAGCAGCGCCCCGCCCCACCCTTGCTCGCTGAAATTGATCAAATCGAACATTGCAGGCATTTCAGTCTCCCGTAACAACCGTGAACGCACCGCATAGCCTTTGTGGGAGCTGGCTTGCCAGCGAAGGCGGTACGTCAGGCACACCGCGTCGCGTCAATCGCCGGCAAGCCAGCTCCCACAGGGTTCTATATGCGCCCGGTTGGTCAGAACGTCGGCTTCACGCTTGTACCGAAGTAGCGCTGGGACAAGTCGTCATAGTCCTTGCTCGCCAGCAACTCCTGGATCGCCTTGTCGAGTTTGCTCTTGAGCTCGGTGTCGTCCTTGCGCAGACCGGCGCCCACGCCTTTGCCGAAGATCGGGTCGTATGGCACCGCGCCGAGGTAGGCCAGGTCTTTGGCATCCGGGGTCTTGACGAAAGCAGCCATGGCCGTGCCGTCGGCCATCATCAGGTCGATGCGGCCAGCGAGCAGGTCGGCGTTCACCGAGTCCTGGGTGTCGTAGTACTTCACGTCAGCAATTTTTTCGTAGTAGGTCTTCAGGTAGCTCGCACTGACTGTCGAGTTCTGCACGCCGATGGTTTTTCCTTTGAGGTCATCCGGGTACTTTTTGACGACGGCGTCCTTCGGCCCCACCACCGCGACCACCGAGTCGTAATAGGCTTTGCTGAATGCGATCTGTTTTTCGCGCTCTTCGGTCACCGACATCGAGGAGAAAATCACGTCGATTTTCTTCGCCAACAACGATGGAATGATCCCGTCCCACGCCACTTCCTTGATCTCGCACTCGGCCTTCATTTCGCTGCACAGCTTGTGAATCAAGTCGACCTCAAAACCTTTCCATTCACCGTTGGCCTGTTTTTCGGTGTACGGCGGATAAGGTTCCGCGGCGACTGCAAAGCGAATGGGCTGTGCCTGAGCTGCGGTCATGCCGGCCAGCAATACGCAGGCGGCGCCAGTCAACCAGTGTGCAAAACGTCGATTTCCCATGGTGTTTTCCCGTCTTTTTATGTGGCGTTAGCGAGTTTGATGAGCGTTGACGAACTGCCGGCAACGCTCGCTGCGTGGGTGTACGAACACTTCGTCCGGCGAACCGGTTTCCTCGATCAGGCCTTGATGCAAGAAGGCGACTTTGGAAGAGACATCGCGTGCGAAGGCCATTTCATGGGTCACCAGGATCATGGTCCGGCCTTCTTCGGCGAGGGAGCGGATCACCCGCAGCACTTCCCCGACCAGTTCCGGGTCGAGAGCCGAGGTGGGTTCATCGAACAGCATGACCTTGGGCCGCATGGCCAGGGCCCGGGCGATGGCCACCCGTTGTTGCTGTCCCCCGGAAAGAAACGCCGGGTACTCGTTGCGCTTGGCCGCCAGCCCCACGCGTTCGAGCAAGGCTTCGGCGCGTTCGGTGGCCTCCGCTTTGCTTTCGCGCAGGACTTGGGTCGGCGCTTCGATGAGGTTCTCCAGCACCGTACGATGGGGCCAGAGGTTGAAGTTCTGGAACACCATGCCCAGGCTGGACCGAATGCGCACCAGTTGCCTGGCGTCGCAAATGAGCGGCGCGCCGGGGCGGGTGTGATTGAGGTGAATGCTTTCGCCGTCCACCAGAATGCGCCCCTGGTCCGGCACTTCGAGCATGTTGATGCAGCGCAACAAAGTGCTTTTGCCCGAACCGCTGGCGCCAATCAGTGAAATCACTTCCCCTTCACGGGCGGTCAGGGACACGCCTTTGAGCACTTCGATATTGCCGAAGTGCTTGTGCAGTTTCTCGACCTCGATCATGGTCCGCGCCGCGACGGGTTCGACCTTTGCCTCGGTCGCGACACACGTGATCACGGGTCGCGGCGCTTCGCCCTTCAATACCAGGACGAAATCCCGAATGCGCTGGCAAGCCTCGGCCAGCCGCTCTTCAGCCAAAGTGAAGGACAGGCGCACAAAGCCTTGGGCCGGTTCGCCGAAAGCCGCCGCGTCCAGCACCGATACCCTCGCCTCCCGCAACAGGCGCCAGGCAAATTCCAGCGAAGTCAGGCCAGTGCCACGCACGTCCACCAGCACGAACATGCCGGCATCGGGTTTGAGCACTGAAATGCCCGGGCAATCGGACAGCCCGTTCACCACCAGATCACGGCGGCGGCGATAGATGTCGCGCATGCCGTGGGTCACTTCAGCGTGGGCCTCGACAGCCTTGAGCGCGGCTTCCATGACGAACCCCGGCAAACCGTAGAGCATGCTCAGGACCAGGGTTTCGGCATGCGCGATCAGGGCGGGGTCGGCAACGATCCAGCCGATCCGCCAACCGGTCATGGCGTGGGATTTCGACAGACTGCCAATGACCACGCAACGCTCGGCCATGCCCGGCAGCGCTGCCAGGCTCAGGTGCTCGCGTTCGAAAGCCAGGCTCTCGTAGACCTCATCGACGACCACCCACAGGTTATGAGCGATCGCCAGGTCTGCGATGGCTTGCAGCTCTTCGCGATTGAGCATCACGCCAGTGGGGTTGTTGGGGTTGGACAGGAAAATCGCCCGGGTTCGTGGAGTAATGGCTTTTGCCAATACGGCAGCGTCGAGACGGAAATCATCCATCGCCGAGCACGGTACCCGCACCAGGGTGGCGCCAGAAGCCTTGAGCGTCGCTTCGTAGGTCACGTACATCGGATCGAGGGCAATCACTTCGTCCCCCGCACTGAGCAGGCACATCGAGGTGACGAACAAGGCGTTCTGCGCACCGGCCACGGTGATCACATTTGCCGCCTGCACCTCGCGCCCGAACAGCTTGCCGTAGCGCGCCGCGATGGCTTCGCGCAACGCCTGGCGGCCGGCGATTTCGGTGTAGTGGGTATCTCCTTCGCGCAACGCCTGGATGGCGGCATCGGTAATGAAATCGGGGGTTGGGAAATCCGGGTCGCCGACACTGAGAATGATCACATCCTCACCATTGCGGCGGGCTTCGAACGCCGCATTGTGAATATCCCAGGCAGCGACACCTTGACCTGAGATCCGCTCAACAAAAGGTGAAAACCGCATGCCAGTGCCTCGTTCAAATAGAAGAAACGCAAGCCCGCAACCAGCCGGGAAAGAAGGTGGAACGAACATAGACCAGGCTGAACACTCGTTCAACAGAAAAGTCGTGGTGGTTCGCGTTCAGCGTAAACAGGTCGTTTTTGCGACAGTGGTGGCGTTTTTACGCCGCGTGACGTTGAAACACAGCGGCAGTCGTCCGGGCGTCTATGCTGCTGTGATGTTCTTGGTCGGAAAACGCGTAATGCATTCAGGTACCCTCCAGCTGCTGCTGTCTGCCGTGCTTGTCCTTGGCGGTTGCGTGCGGTTGGGACCGGACTTTCAATCGCCCGGCGAAACGTGGATCGATCACTGGAACACCCCGGCCCTTGAGCACGCCAGCCAACGTGCAGTGAATCCGGACATCCGCCAGTGGTGGCAAGTGTTCGCCGACCCGGCGCTGGACCAGTTGATTGCCGAATCCGATGCGCACAACGCCAGCCTGAAGATCGCCGGGTTGCGCGTCATGGAAGCTCGCGCACAATTGGGCATTGCCCAAAGCGGTCTCTATCCGCAACTGCAGCAGGTCAGCGTTGACAGCCTTTACGTCAACCGGCGGCAGTCCGGCGGCAATAACCCTGTCGACAGCCATTTCTGGCAGCACAGCGCCGGCTTCGATGTGGGCTGGGAATTGGATTTCTGGGGCCGTTTCAGCCGCGCCATCGAGTCTTCCGATGCCAGTTACTTCGCTGCCGAAGCCAATTATGAAGATGCGCTGGTATTGCTCCGGGCTCAGGTTGCCGATACCTATTTTTCCCTGCGCACTACCGAAGCGCGTTTGCGTGTGGCTCGGGAAAACGCCCGCCAGCAACAGCGCAATTACGAGATAACGGAAAAACTGTTCATGAGTGGCCAGACGGCTGAACTCGACTTGCAACAAGCCAAGACCCAATACCTGGGCACCTTGAGCACAATCCCCGTTCTCGAGGATCAGATCGGTCGAATCCGCAATGCCCTGGCGGTGTTGATTGGTCGTCCACCCGGGGCGCTGCCGCTGATGGCCGAGAACACTGGGTTGATTCCGTTGGTGGACCGTGCGGTGCTGCAGGATGTCCCGGCCAATCTGCTGCTGCGTCGCCCGGACATACGCGCCGCAGAACTGAATGTCGCCGCCCAATCGGCATTGATCGGCGTGGCCGAAACCGATTTCTACCCGTCGTTGACGTTGCTGGGCAGTATCGTCTGGTCCGCCGATACCTTGAGCGGGACATCCCGCAGCCTCGACCTGATTGGCGGCCCAAGCCTGCGTTGGAACGTGTTCGACTATGGCCGTATCAGCAACAACGTGCGCGTGCAGGATGCGCGGTTGCAGCAATTGATCGAGGCCTACCGCGACAAAGTCCGCCAGGCCGCGCGCGAGGCCGATGATGCAGCCAATGGACTGGTTCGCGCATTGCAGCGCGAACGCATTCTGCGTGAGGCCGAAGGCGCGGCCAAACGTTCATTGGAGCTGGCCAACGCGCTGTATCGCGAAGGCTATTCGGATTTCCAGCGCGTACTCGATGCACAGCGTGCACTGCTTGAACTCCAGGACAGTTACCTGCTCAGTCGCGGCGATGCCGTGAGCAACGTGATTGCCTTGTACAAGGCACTCGGCGGCGGTTGGTACAGCGCCCAAGCCCGAGTCGACTCCACGACGCGCAAGCAGATGGAGCAACGCACGGACTGGGGCGACTTGCTGACTGATCCCTCTGCCGACCTTCCCGTATCCCCTTTGCCCGACCAGGTGAAAAACCATGAGTGAAGCCGCGCCCGTGACGCCCGACGCGCCCTCCCCGCCGCCCGCCGAACCGGCTGCCGACCCGACTGGCAAAGGCATCAAGTGGGTTTTGTTGCTGATCGTCCTGAGCCTTGCGTGGTACCTGCTGGCAGACCGATTCACGCCCTATACGCAACAGGCACGGGTCGGTGCGTTCGTGATTCCGGTGGCGGCGGAAGTCGCGGGGCGGGTAACCCGCGTCAATGTGCGCAACAACCAGGACGTCAAGGCCGGGGAAGTGATTTTCGAGATCGATCCGCAGCCGTATCAGATTGCCGTCGACCGTGCCCGCGCCGACCTCGAATCCACCCGCCGGCAGATCGGCGCCAGTACCGCCGGCATTGCTTCGGCCCAGGCCAGCTTGCGTGCGGCGCAAGCCAACGAGCTCAAGGCGCGCCAGGACAATCAGCGCTTGGAAGGGTTGTATCGAGAGGACCCGGGAACCATTTCCGTGCGTTTGCTGGAAGTTTCCCGCGCCAACCGCGAAGCGGCGGTCAGCCAGGTGGCCGCCGCCCGCGCCGAGGTCCAGCGCGCCCGTGAAACGGAGGGTGGCAGCGCGGAAGACAACGCCCTGCTGCGTAGCGCCGCGACGGCATTGTCAAAAGCTGAACTGGACCTTTCCAACACGCAGATCCGCGCCCGTTCGGCCGGTTTGATCACTGACCTGCGCACCGATGTCGGCCAATTCGCCGCAGCCGGCAACCCGGTCATGACCCTGATTGCCATCCACGATGTATGGATCAGCGCCGACATGACTGAAAACAACCTCGGCCTGGTCAAGCCTGAAACCCCGGTGTCGATTGTGCTCGATGCCCTGCCCGGTGAAGTGTTCGAGGGGCGCATACGCAGCATCGGTTACGGCGTCAGCGTTGGCCAACCCGCCGCGCCCGGCAGCCTGCCGACCGTGCAGAACAGCCGCGACTGGCTGCGTCCCGCGCAACGCTTCCCGGTGATCATCGAGTTTTCCCCTGACGCCCTGGCGAAGCTGCGTGACAACCGCGGCATCCGCGCTGGCGGCCAGGCGGAAGTCATGGCTTTTCCCTCTGAAGATAATCTGCTGAACCCACTGGGTCGGGTGTTCCTGCGGCTGATGAGTTGGCTGTCGTATGTTTACTAGCGCACAGCGCACGCCCAGGGCTCAGCGTGCATTGCGCCTGGCCACTGGCACGTCGGTATGCCTGGCCGCCAGTTTTGGCCTGGCACTGCCGATCCCTTTTTTAGCCCCGGTGCTCTGTGCGCTGCTGCTCGCGTCCGCCAATCGGCCGCTACCGTTCAAGACAGCAGTGGTATTGGCGCTGGCTGCAATGCTGACCACCGGCACCGGCCTGTTGTTGATCCCGGTACTGCGTTACTACCCCAACACCGGGGTGCTGTTGATCGGCCTGTGCCTGTTCCTGGTTTTTCGCTTCGGCTTGCGGGGCGGCAATAACCTGATCGTCACGTTTCTGGTGATTGGCCTGACCCTGATTTCCTCGGCGGGTGTTGCCGATTTTGGCCTGGCAGTCATGGTCATCACGGCCATGGTCTCGGGACTGCTTCTGGCAGTGATCGTCGGCATGTTCAGTCACTGGCTGTTCCGCGAACCGGTCAACGCACCGGCTCAGCCCCCTTCCCCAGCCCTCCCGACGAGCGAAGTGGACCGAATCGCCTTGCGCGCCACCTTGATCGTGGTTCCGGCATTCCTGCTCGCTTTGATTGATCCGGCAAGTTACCTGCCCATCGTCCTCAAGGCGGTCAACCTGGGGCAACAGAGTTCGACGACCTCGGCGCGAAACGCCGCACGCGAGCTGATCGGATCGACCCTGCTCGGGGGGCTGTTGGCCGTGATGTTCTGGTGGGCGCTCAGCCTGTTCGCCCACTTGTGGATGTTCTTCTTGTGGATGCTGTTGTTCGCCCTGATCGTCGCGCGCAAGCTCTACGGGTTGAAATCGGGCCGCTTTAGCCCGGGATTCTGGCTCAACAGCCTGCTGACCCTGATCATCCTGCTGGGCCAATCTGTTCAGGACAGTGCAGAAGGCAAGGACGTACAGACCGCATTTGCCGTGCGCATGGCGCTGTTCATCGGCGTAACGCTGTATGCGTGCTTGATGGTTCATTTACTTGAACAGCGGCAAAAACCAACCCGAGCGGATGCCGCCACTGCTCCATAGCAACCGGCGATTCTCAGGGATTGACTTGATAACCCTTGCCTTGCAGGCAACTGGTATAAGCCGTCGCCGTGTTCGCGGTGTTGGTCTTCTCCTGCGCGCGTCGCTCCTGACGCTGGCGCGAGCCACCGACCACGGCACCGGCCGCTGCGGTTTCCTTGGCGCGGTTCTGGCGGTAATCCTGTTTGGTGTCGTCGTCGACGCGATCATAAAACTCGTCGTGCTGCCGCCCGCGCACCTGCGCACCCGCAGCCCCGGCAGCCGCACCGGCCACGGCGCCCTTGACCCGACCTCCGGAGGGCGTCGATGAGGTCGACGCCGTCTGACTGGCGGCAATGTTGTTGCACTCGGTGATATCCATTTGAGTCTGCTGCGAACTCTGGCCTTTCAACGGCGTCACCGTCTGCGCCCATCCCTGGACACTGAAAAAACACAAGGCAACGCACAGGCCGATAGGTGACAAGCGTTTCATGTTGACCTCCGACTGAAGTCGGGCTGGGTGAAGTAGAAACAGTGTAGTTCACCCCCCGGCCCGCTCTTGGCTCCGAGCGTTAAACGGTCAGTCGGGCAGCGCGACTTAAGTGTTGCGTATAAGGCATGTGCCACACCATGAAGGTCTCTGCACATCAAAACCTACATAGGATATGAAAGATCTACCTATCAGTTCTGCTAGTACCCACCACCTTCATTTCCGCCGATACTCAAGCCTCTCAAGCCTCTCAAGCCTCTCAAGCCTTGAAAGTGAGGAACTTCCATGCTTTCCCCGCAAAGTTGTGTACTCGCCCGCTATAGCTACGATCCCCTGGATCGGTTGATCAGCCACACCCGGTCAACCGCTCCAGCGCTCCGTTTCTATTGCGAAAACCGCTTGGTCACTGAGATACAGGGAGCGCTCAGGCACTCCATCGTTCAGCATGACGATCTGTTGCTGGCGCAACAACAGCACGAGAACGAGGTCTTCGGTACTACTTTGCTGGCAACCGACTTACAGCGCTCGGTGCTACACACGCTAGAGAAGAACACTGAAAGTCAACCTATTGCCTACTCCGCCTACGGTCACCGAAGCGCCGAAAGTGGGTTAACCAGTCGGTTGGGCTTCAACGGTGAACGGCCTGATCCAATGACCGGACATTACTTGTTGGGGAATGGTTATCGGGCGTTCAATCCTGCGTTGATGCGATTCAATAGTCCGGACAGTTTGAGTCCGTTCGGAAAAGGCGGTTTTAATTCGTATACGTACTGTTTGGGAGACCCGATTAATGGACGCGATCCCAATGGGCATTGGTCACTGTTTCGTAGGACCGTAGAAATCGACGGAATGAAATTACAGGTGTACAGAAGAGCAACCCGTCGGGAGATAGCAAATGTAATAGACGAAACAAGTAGAATAAACGAAAGTATCCAAGGCAAAAAATATGAAATTAACCAGATTTTTCGTGCGGACAAGAATGAATTTTTAAAGAAAATTCCTTTAAAAGATTTAGCGAAAGACGTCATCAACACAAACCCAAGCGTGAGTACAAAAGAATTACCACCCACACTTCAAACATTTTTAGAAACCAAGCCAGCTTCAGCCGATTTTTTTGAACTTGAAAGGGGTGGCACTGTTGATATAACGAGATTAGGACACCTTTCGTTGGATGCAGGCGATAAACGACATCTTTCAGACCTAACGAAAAACTTCCTAGAGAAAACATCTAGTTTACTCAAAGAAATTTCCGACTTACGGACTCAAAAACACAGGCTTCAGTTGAGCATTGGACGCTTTAAACTCTAAACTCACTAGCTGTTAATTGGCCCTCCATCAAGGACCAATTAACAGCTAGTTAAATCAAATCACTTTTCGACGACCGTTGAATTAAACAAAGGATAAAGTTGCTCATCAAACTGCGCCAGCTTCGGAAACACCAGCGGCTGCTCATCACTCAAATGCTGCAACCTCTGCCCGTAATCAGCCAGAAACTGCTGGCGAGCCTCTTCGCTGATATACGGCACATGCCATGCCACGAACGGCTGCAGCACATCGAAACCCACATAAGCCAGGGTGCCGCGCAGGATCGGCCGCAACATGTCCTCCAGCGGTCCGTGAATGGCGCCATCACCGAACATGTGCTCACGCCCGCCAAGCGTCACCGTCACCAGCGCTTTCTTGCCTGCCAAACCACCCTGATCGTAAAAACGTTTGCCGCCGTAACAGATACCCGACACCAGCACCCGGTCGATCCAGCCTTTGAGCATGGCCGGGGCGGAGAACCAGAAGATCGGGAAGTTGAGGATCAGCAGGTCGGCCCACAGCAGTTTGTCCAGCTCGGCCTGGATGTCCGGCGCTAGGGACTGGCTTTTCACGCCGAGGCGTTGTTCCAGGGCGTAGACCAGGTATTGCGGGTTTTCCCGCGACGAGAAGTCAGCGTCGCTGGCCACTGGGTTCCAGTTCATTTTGTACAGGTCGCTGACCTGCACTTCATGGCCTTGGGCTTCGAGGGTGGCTAGCGCTTGATCACGCAGGGCGGCGGTGAAGGATTTTGGCTCCGGGTGAGCGTGGACGATCAATACTTTCATGGTGGTTCCTTAGACTTTTTCCAGCGTAGGGTTTGAATTCTTGGTGCGGCTCGCCAGCAAACGGTCGAGCCAGTCCGGGTCCATTTGCGGTTCGGAAGAAAACAGCAGTCCGGTGTAGTCCTCGTGCGGCGGCGTGAAGATCTGGCTGCGCGTGCCTTGGTCGACCACCCTGCCCCGCTGCATCACCAGCACGTGATCGGCAATCGCCCGCACGGTGGCGACGTCATGGGTGATGAACAGGTAGGCGACGCCGAGCTGTTGCTGTATGCGGTTGAGCAGCTTGAGCACGCCTTCGGCCACCAATTGATCGAGGGCGGACGTCACTTCATCGCAGATGATCAATTGCGGATCGGCCGCCAATGCCCTGGCAATGCAGATGCGTTGCTTCTGCCCTCCGGACAACTCCCGGGGCTGGCGCTCCATGAAGGTTGCCGGGTCCAGCTCGATCATTTCCAGCAACTCGGCGACCCGTGTGCGCATCGCTTTGCCTTTGAGCCCCAGATAAAACGTCAGCGGCCGGCCGATGATGTCGACGATGCGCTGACGCGGGTTCAGTGCGGTGTCCGGGATCTGATAGATCATCTGGATGCGCCGCAGTTGCTCTTTGCAGCGCTGGCGAAAGTCCGCCGGCAGTGGCTGGCCGTCATACAGCACCTCGCCATAGGTGGGCGGCAGCAAACCGGTGATCAACCGAGCCGTAGAGCTTTTGCCACTGCCCGATTCGCCGATCACCGCCAGGGTCTGGCCGCGATACAGCTGCAACGAAACGTCATGCAGCACCGGTTGATGTCCGTAGCTGGCGCAACTCTTGCGCAGTTCAAGCAGCGGCTGTTCCTGCTGTGGACACGCCTTGGGTTCAGTGCGGAAACTGCGCACCGCCCACAACGATTTGGTGTAGTCCTCCTGCGGGTCGCCGAGCATCTTGCGGGTCACGGCCTCTTCCACCCGTTTGCCGTGACGCAGCACCATGATGCGGTCGGCCATTTGCGCGACCACCGCAAGATCGTGGCTGATGTAGATCGCCGCGCTGCCGTAGGTCTTCACCGCATCGCGTATCGCCGCGAGCACTTCGATCTGGGTGGTGACGTCCAGCGCGGTGGTCGGTTCGTCGAAGATGATCAGGTCCGGGTGGCAAGCCATGGCCATGGCGGTCATCACTCGCTGTAACTGACCGCCAGACACTTGATGCGGATAGCGCTGGCCGATGGTTTCCGGACTGGGCAGACGCAGCACGCGATACAGCTCAACGGCTTCGGCCATGGCCTGATCGCGGCTCATACCCCCGTTTGTCACGGCGGTTTCAACGTGCTGGTCAATCAGCCGATGGGCAGGATTGAACGAGGCCGCCGCACTTTGCGCTACATAAGCGATGCGCAAACCGCGCAGCTTGCGCAGGGCTTCGGGTTTGGCCTTGAGCAAGTCGATGCCGTCGAAATGCACCGAGCCTCCAGTGATCCGGCAGCCGTCACGGGTGTAGCCCATGGCCGCCAGCCCTAGGGTCGACTTCCCCGCGCCGGACTCACCGATCAGTCCCAGGACCTCGCCGCGTTGCAGTGTCAGGTCGATGCCCTTGATCAGCGGATGCCACGCGTCTTCGTAGTGACCTTCGATGTGCAGGTCGCGGATTTCCAGCAATGGTTTGGACGTCGTCATGTTCAGCACTCCTTTAGGCCGCTGGACTTGTGCAGCATCCAGTCGACGACGAAGTTGACGCTGACCGTGATCAACGCCACGGCCAGGGCGGGCAGCAGCGGGCTGATGTCGCCGAAGGTGATCAGCACGGCGTTGTCGCGCACCATGCTGCCCCAGTCGGCGGTGGGCGGTTGAATGCCCAGGCCGAGGAACGACAAGGCACTGATGAACAGGAACACGAAACAGAAGCGCAGGCCGAACTCGGCAATCAGTGGCGCTGCGGCATTGGGTAGCACTTCACGGGTCACCAGCCAGTACAGGCCTTCCCCCCGCAAGCGTGCGGCTTCGACGAAGTCTTGCACCACCACGTTCATCGCCACCGCCCGTGACAGGCGAAACACCCGGGTCGCATCCAGCAGCGCAATCACCAGCACGAGCGAGGTCGCCGTGGTGCCGACCACGCTGAGGATAAGCAACGCGAAGATCAATTGCGGAATCGCCATCAGAATATCCACGACTCGCGACAAACCCTGATCGATCCAGCCCCCCTTGATCGCTGCAACCAACCCGCACGAACCACCAAGCAAGAACGCCAGCAGCGTGGTCAGGAAGGCAATGCCCAGGGTGTTGCGGGCGCCGTAGACCAGACGGCTGAACATGTCACGCCCCAGGTTATCGGTGCCCAACAGGAACTGCCCGCCCCAGGGTGCGAAGCCCTCGCCCACGACCTGGGTTTCACCGAACGGTGCAAGCAGCGGCGCGAACAACGCCACGAGGATGTACAGCACAATCACCAGCAGCCCGAATTTCGCGCTCAGCGGCGCCCGGATCAATTGTTTGAACAGGTTCATGAACTACCCCTTCGGATGCATCAGGCGTGGATTGCTGGCGATCGACAGCACATCGGCGCTGGTGTTGAGCAGGATGTACGTCGCGGCAAAGATCAGGCTGCAGGCCTGTACCACCGGAATGTCGCGCTTGGCCACCGAGTCCACCAATAACTGACCGAGCCCCGGATAGACAAACACCACCTCGACCACCACCACGCCGACCACCAGGTACGCCAGGTTCAACGCGACGACGTTGACGATCGGCGCCAGGGCGTTGGGCAAGGCATGGCGAAAGATGATCCGCGATTGGCTGATGCCCTTGAGCCGGGCCATTTCGATGTAGGGGCTGGCCAGCAAATTGATCAGGGATGCGCGAGTCATGCGCATCATCTGCGCGATCACCACCAGGCTCAGGGTCGCCACCGGCAGCACCGAACGTTCCAGCACTGTGCCGAGGGAGGCGTCTGGCGACAGGTTGGAGATGCTCGGGAACCAGTTGAGCTTGACCGCGAACAGCAGAATCAGGATGTAGGCGACGAAGAACTCGGGGAACGACACAGCGCTCAACGCCGAGGTATTGAGCAAGCGATCAAACCAGCTATTGCGATACAACGCCGCGAGCATGCCCAGCAGCAACGCCAGTGGCACCGATACCAGCGCCGCCAGCAATGCGAGGCTGAAGGTGTTGCCCAGGCGCGAACCGACCAGGTCGGCGATGGGTCGCTGGTTGGCCAGTGACACGCCGAGATCGCCCTGCAGCAATTGCCAGATCCAGTGCCCGAAACGGGTCAGCGGCGGCAGGTCCAGGCCCAATTGCGCGCGGTAAGCCGCCACGGTTTCCGGAGTGGCGGACTGGCCGAGCATGGCTTGGGCGATGTCACCCGGGAGCAGGCCGACAGCCAGGAAGATGATCACCGATACGGCGAACAGCGATAACAGGCCCAGGGCCAAACGTTGCCCCAACAGCTTGAAAATACTTCTCATCATGCAGTTCCTTAAGACGGATTGCAGGCCTTGAATGATCGTTCCAACGCTTCGCGTGGGAATGCAGCCCGTGACGCTCCGCGTCACTGGACGCAGAGCGTCCCTAGAGACATTCCCAACGCTTCGCGTGGGAATGCAGCCCGTGACGCTCCGCGTCACTGGACGCAGAGCGTCCCTAGAGACATTCCCACGCGGAGCATGGGAACGATCAGCCGTTGATCTCCACAGGTTTCAAGAGCCGGTTTTATGCCTGCCACCACCGCTCGATCACCCGCAAGCCATCCAGTTCGCCATACGGCGCTGTCTGCCCGCCGTGCGCGACACGGTTGGATCGCGCTGCCACGGAACTGGCAAACAACGGCACAATCGCCCCGCCCTCATCGCGGCACAGGCCCTGCATTTCGTTGTACATCTCGCGGCGCAGCGGTTCGTTCATCTCGCCACGGGCGGCATTCAGCAGTTGATTGAATCGCGGGTTGTCCCAGTGGGTTTCGTTCCACGCTGCGCCTTTGGCGTAACCGATGCTGAACATGCGGTCGGCGGTCAGGCTGCTGTACCAGAACGAGGTGGTAAACGGCTGCTTCATCCACACGTTGGTGAAAAAGCCGTCGGCCGGTTCACGCACCACATCGATGTCGATCCCGGCTGCACGGGCCTGCTCCTTGAACAACACGGATGCGTCGACAGCGCCGGTATACGCCGCGTCGGAGGCTTGCAGGCGCACCTTGAGCGAATCCAGGCCGGCCTTTTTCAGATAGAAGCGCGACTTCTCCGGATCGTAGGTGCGCTGCTCCAGTGCGGTGTTGATGAAGCGGCTACCGGGCTGGATCGGATGGTCGTTGCCGACCAGGCCGTAGCCGTACAGCACCGAGGCCAACAAGGTTTCGCGGTTGATCGCATGCTTCATTGCCAGGCGCACGTCATTGTTCTGAAACACCTGGCTGTCGGTGAGCATCGGGAAGGTGTAGTGCTGCGCGCCTTTGGTTTCCTCGATCACCAGGTTCGGGTTGCGCTTGAGCAATGCCACGGTTTTCAAGTCGACCTTGTTGATCACGTCGACTTGCCCGGTGACCAGTGCGTTGATTCGCGCCGCGCCATCGCCAATTGCAATCAGCTCGGCGCCGGCGAAGTGTGCCCGCCCTGCCTTCCAGTAATCCGGGCTGCGTTCCAGGGTCATGCGCACGCCCGGTTCGAAATCCTTCAAACGATAACCGCCGGTACCGACACCAGCCTGCCAGTCCGGCACACCGTCCTTGCTCGGCATGATCACCAGATGGTAATCGGCAACCACGTAGGTGAAATCGGCGTTGCCTGATTTGAGTTCGAACACCACGCTGTCGCTGCCGTTGGCACTGACCTTGGCCACATCGCCCAGCACGGTTTTGGCCGCCGAGCTGGATTTTTCCCCGAGGTGATGCTGGATCGAGGCGACCACATCGTCGGCGGTCAGGGTCTTGCCATTGTGGAAGGTCACGCCCTGGCGCAATTTGAACGTCCAGACCCGTGCGTCCGGGCTCGAGGTCCAGCTTTCGGCCAGTTCGGGGATCGCCGTGCCGTCGACGGCAATCTCGGTCAGGGTGTTATAGATCGCCGAGAACCCGACGAAGGTGAAGGTATCGACCCAGGAGCCGGGGTCTTTCGAATCGGTGGTGCTGCCACCGGCCAGGCCCAGGCGCAATACACCACCGGGTTTCGGCGTCGCCTGCGCCGCCATGGCGCCAAACGGCAGGCCCATGGAGAACGCCCCGGCTACGGCAGCCGCCGCGGCGCTGTACCTCAAGAAGTCGCGACGCGGGAAGCTGAATTCATGGTTCGCTTGAGTAATCTTGTTTTTGTTATCGCTCATTGGATTGCCCCTGATCAAAAGCTAACGGAATACCCATTCAAAACAACGCAAAACACCGGACCAAGGCCCGGTGCGTACAACGTTTGAATCGCCAACGGTCACACCTGGATCGCCTTCACTTCGACAAATTCGTTCAGTCCTTCTTCCCCCCACTCCCGACCATTGCCCGATTGTTTGTAACCGCCGAACGGCGCCTGATAGTTGAACGCCGCGCCGTTGAGGAAGCATTGGCCCGCACGCATTTGCCGCCCCAGATGCAAGGCACGCTCGGCGCTGCCGGCCCACACGCCACTGGACAGGCCGAACGGCGAGTCGTTGGCGATCTGGATGGCTTGCGCTTCATCGGCATAGGGAATCAGGCACAGCACCGGGCCGAAGATTTCTTCCTGGGCGATGCGCATGCGGTTGTCGACATCGGCGAACAGCGTCGGGCTGACGTAGAAACCCCGTTCAAATGCTGACGGCGTATCACCACCGCACAACAGCCGCGCACCTTCCTGTTGCCCGACCTTGATGTAATCGAGCACGGTGCGACGTTGCCCCGCCGAACACATCGGCCCGAGAAAACTGTACGGGTCGAGCGGATCGCCCATTTTCAGGCTCAGGGTTTCGGCCAGCGCAAGCTCCAGCGCTTCGGCGTAGCGACTGGCTGGCAGCAGCATGCGGGTCAGAGCCGTGCAGGTTTGACCGGAGTTGATCATCACGTCCTGCACGCCATAACGAACCGCTGCGGCCAGGTCGGCGTCTTCGGCGATCAGCAGCGGCGACTTGCCACCCAACTCCAGACACACCCGTTTCACTGAAGGCGCTGCCGCCTGTGCCACACGAACGCCTGCGCCGGTAGAACCGGTGAACGACACCATGTCGACATCCGGGTGCTTGGCCAGTGCTTCACCAACCTTCGAACCCGGCCCGCTGACCAGATTGAACACCCCGGCCGGCAGGCCAATGGCTTCGATCATTTGCGCCAGCAAAAACGCGTGCAGCGGCGTTTCCTGACTCGGCTTGACCACCACCGTGCAGCCAGCAGCCAGTGCCGGGGCCAGCTTGCCGATCAGTTGATGCAGCGGATAATTCCATGGATTGATAAAGGCGCAGACACCGACCGCCTCGCGAATCACCAGCGAGTTGCCGACTTCGCGCACTTCGTCCATCAAGTGCGTCAGCTCGATGTACTGCTCAAGGCCGATGATCGGCCCGTCCACTTGCACCGAGCGGCACCATTGCACCGGCATGCCCAGTTCGGCGGTGATGACCGCGGCCATTTCGTCGGCGCGGTTGCGCAGTTGTTCGGCCAAGGCACGGAGGTATCCGGTGCGAACGCTGGCAGGTGTACGCGACCATGACGCGAAGGCTTTGCGCGCCGCGGCCACAGCGTTGTCGACATCGCGCTCATCGCCCAACGGCACGCTGCCGGCGACTTCCTCGGTGGCCGGGTTAATGACCTCGGCCACGCCTTGCCCCGAAGGTGTTTGCCAGCGGCCATCGATAAACAATGTCTTGTGGTTATGCATCAACCTGGGCCTCCATCAGTTCCTGGGCACAACGGGCGATGCGCTGACAGGCATCGCGCAACGGTTCGGCGCCGACCACCAGGCCGAGACGAATATGCCCGGCCGCGCTCGGGCCGAAAGCTTCACCGGCCAGCACCGAAACGCCGTGGCGATCCAGCAAGCGATCGGCAAATGCCTGGGCACTGAGCCCGGTTTCGCGGATATCCACCATCACGAACATTCCGCCATCGGGCTTCAACGCCCGTACGCCGGGGCATCTGCCGAGGATGTCGCACACCAGGTCGCGGCGCTGGCGATAGGCCTCGCGCATGGCGTGCAGCTCCGGCAAGTCACTGTCGAGCGCGATCACCGCGGCGTCTTGAATGAAGTCCGGCGAACCGTAGAGCATGCACAGCGCCAGGTTTTCCAGGTGCGCGGCCAGTGACGGTGGCGCCACCACCCAGCCGACGCGCCAGCCGGTCATGGCGTGGGATTTCGACAGGCTGTTGAGGGTCGCGGTGCGCTCGGCCATGCCCGGCAGGCTCGCCGGGCTGACGTGCTCGCCTTCGAACAGCAGTTCGCTGTAGACCTCATCGGAAATCAGCCACAGGTCATGGCCGATGCACAGCTCGGCCAGCGCTTGCCAGGTGCTGCGCGGCAAGCTTGCGCCCGACGGGTTGTGCGGGCTGTTGAGCGCCAACGCACGGGTACGCGGGGTGATGCGTGCGGCAACGTCTTCGGGCAACACGCGAAAGCCGTTCTCCGAGCGCACCGGCACGGGCACTACCACGGCGCCACAGGCACCGAACACTGCCTCGTACGTGACATACATCGGCTCGGCGACGATCACTTCATCGCCTGGGTTCAGTACGCATTGGGCAACGGCGAACAGCGCACACTGCGCACCGGCCAGCACCGTGACCTGATCGGCAGAAACGCGTTGCCCGCTACGTTGCTGATGGCGCCTGGCGATGGCTTCACGCAGGGCACGCTTGCCGCGCACCTCGGCGTAGTGAGTGTTGCCGTTGAGCAAACTGTCGATGGCGCCCTGCACGATGGGCTGCGGCGTGTCGAAATCCGGGTCGCCCACGGACAGCAGCAGGATGTCTTCACCCTGCTCGCGCAGTGCCAAAGCGCGGTAATGAATATCCCAGGCGGCAGCGCCGTCCCCGGCGATACGTTGAGTCAGATCGGAAAAGCGCATGGCTTCATATCCTTCAAATACAGATCAATGGGCGCAGGCATGCTTGAGTTCGATCAAGGTCACGCCGTTGCGCTTGAAGCCGTGGCGCAGGTCGGTTTGCAGCTCCGCCAGGCTTTGCGGCTGGGTCACGGTGCAACCGAATGCACGTGCGAGCGCGGCGAAGTCCGGGTTGCGCGGCAGCACGCCAATCGGCTCGATATCGAGGCCGAGCATGTCGTCGCGGATCTGCCCCAATGCATCGTTATTCCAGAGCAACACCACCAGTGGGCTGTCCAGTTCCTCGACAGCGGTGGCCAGTTCCTGAGCGGTGTAGAGGAAACCGCCATCGCCCACCAGCACCAGACCGGGGCGCTGCGGTGCGCCAAACTTGGCGCCAATGCCGGCCGGCAGGCCGTAACCCAACGTCCCGTAACCGGTCGGGTGCAACCAGCTGCGAATGGCAAGACTGTCGAAGGCGTAGTTGCCGGTGTAGGCCAGTTGGGTCATGTCGGTGCTGACGAACGCGTTTTCCGGCAGCTCTGCAGCAATGCGCGCCAGAATCGATTGGTGAATCTGTTGCAGCGGACCATGGCTGGCCTTGACCGCTTCGCGTAGCGCGGCAACCGAGGCAATCGCTGCGCTGGCGTCACGTACGCTGGATGGCAGGCGCTCGAGCAAACCGCTGAGGGTTTGTTGCGCATCGCCATGCAAAGCCACCGCGCACGGGTAGAAGTCGTTGAACTTGCGCGGGTCGATGTCCACGCGCAGCAATTGAGCGTTGAGCGGCAGGCGTTCGCGCCAGAAATCGGTGTCGGCCATTTCGGTGCCGACCGCCAGCACCACGTCGGCTTCGGCAATCAGCTTCCAGCCGGGTTCTACGCACAGGGACGAGCCGGCGTTCAACGCTGCGTTCGGTGGCAACAGGCCTTTGCCGGCGACGCTGGTGAACAACGGCGCCGCCAGTCGTGTGCTGATCTCCAGCAGTTGCTCGGTAGCATTCAAGGCACCGCCACCGGCGATGATCATCGGCCGTTTTGCGCCGATGAGCCTGGCTGCTGCGTCATCAAGGGCGGTGGCACAAGCCGGGCCGCGGGTCGGACGCCGCACCACGTCATTGCTCCAGTCGCGGGTAATCGGCGCCGACAACACGTCCAGCGGCACCGAAATGTGTACCGGACGCGGGCGCTCGCTGTCGAACACCGCATAGGCCCGGGCGATCAGTTCCGGCAGGTCTTCGGCGGTCAGTGCCACGGCGGAGAACGCAGTGATCGGCGCGGTCATCGCCCGTTGGTCCTGGCATTCGTGCAGGCTGCCCCACCCCTTGCCGAGACTGGCGCTGTGGTTGACGCTGGAAATCACCAGCATCGGAATCGAGTCGGCGTAAGCCTGGCCGATGCCGGTGGCGGCGTTGGTCACGCCGGGGCCGGTGATGACGAAGCACACGCCGGGCTTGCCGCTGACCCGGGCATAACCGTCGGCCATGAAACTGGCGCCCTGTTCGTGACGGGTCAAGACGTGGCGAATGCCGCTGCCCGGCAGGCCGCGATACAGCTCCAGGGTGTGAACGCCGGGAATGCCGAATACGGTATCGACGCCGTAATTGGCCAGCAGACGCACCAGCGCCTGGCCGCCGGTCAAGGTTTTGCTTTGCATGTTCATGTCCTCACTCGTGGCCGAGGCGAATCAACGCATCGACTGCGGTCGTGCCATCGGCACCGACCAACAATGGGTTCACATCGAGTTCCAGCAACTGCGAGGCGTTTTCGCAGGCGTAATCGGCGACCGCGCGAATCGCTGCCACCAACGCCTCCAGATCCGCCGCTTCACGGCCACGGAAACCTTGCAGCAACGGTGCGCTGCGCAGGCTGAGCACGGCATGGCGGATGGCGCCGTCGGTGGTTGGCAGCAACAGGCTGCGACTGTCCTTGAGCAATTCCACCAGAATGCCGCCCGCGCCAATCACCAGCGCCAGACCAAAGTCGTTTTCGCGCTTGATGCCGACAATCAACTCGGCCAACGGCGGTTTGGCCATGGGCTCCAGCAGCAGTTGATCGAACGGTACGCCCGGTGCATACGCGGCAATGTTCGAACGCATTTTTTCCAGAGCCGCGCTTAATGCGACGCCATCCTTGAGGTTCAGCGCCACGGCGCCGGCTTCAGTCTTGTGCGGCAACTGTGCGCTGACGGCTTTGAGTACCAGCGGATAGCCCAATGCTTCGGCGTCTTTCAACGCATTGGCCGGTGAGCTGAGAACACCGTTGGGTGTCGGCAGGCCGAAGACTCTTAACGCTTGTTTGGAATCCCATTCATTGAGCAATTCGCCTTCGCCTGTCAGCGCTTGCGGGCACAGCGGCACCAACGCCGATTCACCCAGCTCCAGCAAAGCCCGGCGATTGCGCTGGTAACCGGCAATGCGCCCCCACGCCGCGAGGCCATCCTCGACACCTTGCAACGCCGCCACGCCCTGGGCATGCAGACGAATGCGGGCGTGGGCCGGCAGTAACTCAGGGAACGCCGAAGTGACAAAACCGGTCTTGCCATGCCGTACCAGCGCCTTGCAGAACAGGTCCAGCAGCAGGTCGCATTCCTTGCGCTCGCCAGTGAACTCGGCCGGATAATCGAGCACCAGCATCGCCGCATCGGCTTCAGTACGCAGGGCACTGTCGAGCATGCGGTTCAAGGCTTCGCCGTCGCCCCAGATCGCCGTGGTGAAATCCAGCGGATTGACCAGGTTGGCGTAACTCGGCAGCACTTGGGCCAGTTCACCGACCTGGCCGTCATCGAGCTTTGGCAAGCCCAGATCGTTGCGTTCGGCGTAGTCGGCAATCAGCCCCGCATCACCGCCGGAGCACGCCAGCGCGATCACGCTGTTTCCCGCCGGCAAGTTGCCGCAGGCCGCGGCTTTCAGGGTTTCGACGAAACTCACCGGGCCACTGACGCGAATAACCCCAAGGCGATCGAACAGCGCGTCATACAGCGCATCGGAGCCGGACAGCGAACTGGTGTGACTCAGGGCCAGTTCGGCGCCGATCTGCGACACGCCGGTTTTCAAAGCGATGATCGGGATGCCCTTCTCCAGCGCCTTGTGCGCGGCGCGGGCGAAACCCGGGACGTTTTTCAGGCCTTCGAGGTGCAGGCCGATAGCAGTGACCCGCGGCTCGTCGAGTAACACGTCCATCAACTCAGCGACGCCCAGTTGCGCCTGATTGCCAACCGAAGCCATGTAGGCCACTGGCAGCGAGCGGTCGCTCATCGACAGGTTGTAAGCGAAGTTGCCGCTTTGGGTCAGCACCGCCACGCCCTTCTCCACCGCTTTGCCGCCGTGGGCCACCGGCCAGAGTGCGCAGCTGTGCAGATAGTCGAGCAGGCCGTAGCAGTTGGGGCCGAGCAAGGCCATGTCACCGGCGGCTTCGAGCAGTTGTTGTTGCAGCGCCTGGCCTTCGGCACCGGTTTCGGCAAAACCCGAGGCATAGCAAATCGCGCCGCCCGCACCGATGGCGGCGAGTTCAGCGATACAGGTCAGGGTCAAGTCGCGGTTGGTGGCGATGAATACCGCGTCAGGGCCGCAGGGCAAGTCAGCAATACTGCGTACGCAGGGCACGCCTTCAAGGCTGTCGTTCTGCGGATTGACCAGCCACATCTGCCCTTGGTAGCCACCTTCGGCGCAGCGCTTGAGGGCACGCGCCATACTGCGCCCGCCCACGAACGCCACATGCTGTGGCGCGAGCATGCGTTTGAGGTTGTCACGAATGGTTTGCGACATGGAAATTCTCCGGGCGGATCAGCGCAACAGTGGCCGCAGCAGTTCGCGGGAAATGATGTGGCGCTGGATTTCCGAAGTGCCTTCCCAGATCCGCTCGATCCGCGCGTTGCGCCAAATGCGCTCCACCGGACTCTCGTCCATCAGGCCCATGCCGCCAAAGATCTGCACCGCCTCGTCAGCCGCACGTCCGAGCACCTCGCTGGCGAACAATTTGGCCATGCCGGCCTCGCCATCGGTCATGGTGCCCTGGTCCATTTTCCACGCGGTGTGCAGGGTCAGCAGTTCGGCAGCGCGAATCTGCGTGGCCATGTCGGCCAACTTGAACGACACGCCCTGATAGGTGCCGATCGGCTGGCCGAATTGCTTGCGATCCGCCGCCCATTGCAACGAAACATCGAGTGCGCGCTGGGCCTGGCCGACACAGTTGGCCGCCACCATTACCCGCCCGGCAGTCAGCCAGGCGTTGGCCACTTCCCATCCCTTGCCGACTTCGCCCAGCACTTTGCTGGCAGGAACGCGGCAATCGTCGAAGAACATTTCGAAAGTGTGGTAACCACGGTTACTCACACATTTCGGTCCACGGCGAATGGTCATGCCCGGTGTGTTGCGGTCGACCAGGAACGAGGTCACGGCGTTACGCTTTTTACCGTTGTGTTCGTAGGTGTCGGTCACGGCGAACACGATGGCGAAATCGGCATGCCCGGCATGGCTAATGAAGTGTTTGCTGCCATTGAGGATGAAGTCATCGCCCTCGCGCACGGCGCGGGTCTTGATCGCATTGGCGTCGGAGCCGGCACCCGGCTCAGTGAGGGCGAAGCAATCGATTTTCTCGCCCTGGATGCACGGCAGCAGGTAATCGTTGATCTGCTCGCCGGTGCAAGCCATGAGGATTTTCGACGGTCGCGCAACGAACACATGCAGCGCCCAGGAGACTTTCGACAGTTCCCGCTCGATCAGCGCCTGGGACAGGTAATCAAGACCGCCACCGCCGACCTCTTCCGGCATGTTGAAAGCGTAGAAACCGGCCGCAATCGCCTTGCCGCGAATCAGTGCCGCCAGTTCCGGCGAAACTTCGTCGGCACGGTCGACTTCGGTCTCATAGGGCAGCAGCTCCTTCTCGACGAAGCTGCGTACCGAGTCCACCAACATTTCTTGTTCTTGGGTCAGTTGGAAATTCATGCTGCTACCTGTTGTTCGTGTGCTGATAAAGGGGTGCGAGGCTTAGCGGCCGATGAAGCGTGGCGGACGTTTTTCCATGGCGGCGCGCAAGGCTTCGCCACCGTCTTCGCTGCGACCGCAGAGCAGTCCGGCGGCGAGTTCGGCTTGCAGTTGTTCGGGCAGGCTGCGCTCGGCACCTTCACGGATGAGTTTTTTGGTCTGGGCGAAAGCGAATGTCGGCCCGGCCGCCAGCCGCGCGGCCAGCTCGCTGGCAACGGTCAGCAGTTGATCGTCGGCGCAGACTTCGCCGACCAGCCCGGCTGCAAGAGCACGGTCAGCGCCCCACAATTCGTCTAGGAACAGCAGGCGTTTGGCTTGTTCGCTGCCAATCAGGCGTGGCAAATGCCAACTGGCGCCGGCATCCGGCGAGTAGGCCATGCTGGTGTAGCCGGCCTTGAACCGCGCGGACTGCCCGGCAATGCGCAGATCGCAGCACAGGGTCAAATCCATCCCGGCGCCGACGGCGGTGCCGTTAATGGCGGCAATCGTCGGTTTTGCCAGGCTGTGCAGACGCGTCATCAAGGCGTGGGCAGTTTCGGTCCAGCCGTAGGTTTCCAATGCGCCACGGGCTTCGGCGTCGGCCCACTCATCGAGGTCGGCGCCAGCACAGAAACTGCGACCGCTGCCAGTCAACACAACCACGCGCACCGCTGGATCGGTGTTGAAGCGATCGAGCAACGCCTGCAGGTTTTTCAGGGTCGGGATGTCCAGCGCGTTGCGCTGTGCGCTGCGATTGAGCGTGATCCAGGCAACGCCTGCTTCGACCTGGCTGAGCAGCGAATCATGAGTAGTCATGCGAATCCTCGAATTATTTTGATGAGTCTGAGGTGATGCGACTTGAAGCCATACTAAACGAGTGTTCAGCAAGGCGGCAATTGTTGGTGGAATGAGCTGTAACAAGCTCTATGAATCTCTAAAGCATTGGTTTTGTTGAATTTTTTCTGATGGCGCGAGCGCAAGCCGGTGGCGCTGTTACAACTTCGAACAACTCGCTACGGCCTCCCCAAAACCAATGTGGGAGCAAGCCTGCTGGCGATAGCGTCATCACATTCAACATCTCTGTTGACTGATGCTCCGCTATCGCCAGCAGGCTGGCTCCCACAGGGGATGTACGGATTGAAGGGATTACACCGTGGGCAAGCTCGGCGCCAACACGCCCTGGCGCTTGCGGTGAATCAGGAAGTACGCGCCGTAGCACAGCGCAATGAAACCAAAGCCCCAGTACAGCGATGGCCGTTGGGTTTCATCCAATGCGAGGAACACGAACAGCGAGCAGCACAGCGTGATGCACATCAGTGGCAGTACCGGGAACCACGGTGCGCGATATTTCAGATCGCTGAGTTTGCCGCCTTCGCGCAGGTAGGCCTTGCGGAATTTGTATTGCGCCAGCGCGATGACAATCCAGGTCACAGTGCCCGACATCCCGCTCACTGCCATCAACACCATGAACAAGGTGTCAGCCGCGATGAAGCTGGTCATCAGCGACACCAAAGCGAAACACAAGGTGATACTCAAGGCACGCAGCGGCACCCCGCGTTTGCTCAGTGGCGACAGGCTCTTGGGCGCCATTCCGGTTTTCGACATCGCCCACAGGATGCGCGTCGAGGCATACAGGCCAGAGTTGCCCACCGACAGGATCGCGGTGAGGATCACGAAGTTCATCAGGTCGGCGGCGTAAGGAATGCCGACCATGTCGAACACCTGCACGAACGGACTTTCCATCAGCCCCGCTTGCTGCCACGGCACGATGGCGGACAGCACGATGATCGCCAGCACATAGAAAATCAGCACGCGGAACACCACGTTGCGCACCGCACGCGGGATGCTTTTTTCCGGCTGATCGGTTTCGCCGGCGGCCACGCCCATGATTTCGCAACCCTGGAAGGCGTAGACCACGGTCATCATCACCGCGAACACTGCCGACAAGCCGTTAGGGAACAGCGAATCGCCAATCAGGTTGCTCGCCATCGGCGCCGGAGCACCGCTGCTCAGCGGCATCACCCCGAAGATTACCAGCACGCCAACCACGATAAAACCGAGAATCGCCGCCACCTTGATCCCCGAAAACCAATACTCGGCTTCACCGAACGCCCGGGTCGCCAGCGCGTTGATACCGAAAAGCACCACCACGAACAGCGCCGACCAGTACCAGATCGGCACGTCCGGAAACCAGCGTGTCATCAGCATCCCGGCGGCCGTGAATTCAAGGCCGACGGTGGTCGCCCAGCTCATCCAGTACACCCAACCGATCATGAACCCGGTCGCCGGGCCGATGTATTTGGTGGCGTGGGTCTGGAACGATCCCGATACCGGCATCTGCACCGACAGTTCCCCCAGGCAGACCATCACCAGGTACATCAGGAAACCGGCCACCAGATACGCCAGTATCGCCCCTACCGGGCCACCCTGATTGATGGTCACGCCGGAGCCCATGAACAGCCCGGTGCCGATCACCCCGCCCAGGGACAGCATGAAGATGTGCCGGCTTTTCAGGGCGCGGGTCAGGTGAATGCCTTTGCGATCAGAATTTTCGTTCATGTCAGCACCCCAAGTCAGTGAGGTGCGCAGTGCATGACAGGACGTCAGGGCACGGGGAGAAATCAGCTTTACGGCCATTCATTATTATTATCTCCAATAAGCTTCGAAGACCGCGCTGCGGCGGTTGCGTCGATTATTGGAAAGCCATGTAAGGTCGCGTTGAACGTAAAGATCGAAGTTGTGCAAAGTCGTAACAAACTTGTACGTCAGCTCTGCAACAGCGGTTCCAGCGTGTCCAGCGCCCGTTGGCATTGCCCGTCGATCTGCGGTGCCAGCAGGCGCACGGCCGCCTCATCGTTGATTCGTGCGGCGTCTTCCAGCGCACGCAAGGCATTGGCCAACGCACGAAACCCCAACGAATCGCAGCTTCCCGCCAGGCGATGAGCCAGGTGCGCGACTTCGGTCCCGTCTTCGGCGCCAATGGCTTCGCGCAACGCCTCACGATGCTGCAGGATCGATTCGCGCAGTACTGCCAGCAGCCCCTGCACTTTCTGTTCGCCCAGCAAGTCGCGATGGGTTTGCAGCAGCGGCCAGTCCATCGCGCTGTCTTCGTGCATCGGTGGCGGAGTCGATCGTTGTTCCCTCAGGGCTTTGCGCAGATTGTCCAGTTTCAACGGTTTGGCGAGCACCCCGTCCATGCCGGCATCGAGATAGCCGCGCACCAGTGCCGGTTGCACACTGGCGGTCAGGGCAAAAATACGTGCGGTGCGGTTCGGTCCGTCGAGGCTGCGCAGGCTTTTGCACAGTTCCACACCGCTCATGCCCGGCAGATGCACGTCCAACAGAATCAGGTCGAATGCCTGCGCAGCACATTGGCGCAGCGCCTGTTCGCCCTCTTCGGCCAGCCAGACCCGATGGCCGTCGCGCTCCAGCAGACCCGAAACCACTTCCCGATTGAGCGCCACGTCCTCCACTACCAGAACCTTCAACGCCGGCCCCGGCACGTCCACCGGCACTGGACTCGTCACGCCAACAGCAGGTTGCAGCGTCAGTTCAAACCAGAAACAACTGCCCCGCGCGACTTCACTGGTGACACCGATGCTCCCGCCCATCTGCTCCACCAGGTGTTTGCAGATCGCCAGTCCCAACCCGGTGCCGCCGAAACGCTGCGCCACTTCATCGCTGGCCTGGGTGAAACGCTCGAAGATCTTTGCCTGCATCGGCGGCGCGATGCCGATGCCGTTGTCGGTGACACTCACCCGCAAGCGATCTGCGCGAGTGCCTTCAGGCTGCGCGAGCAACGCCACATCGACACTGACCTCGCCGTTCTCGGTGAACTTGATCGCGTTGGCCAACAGATTGCTCAAGACCTGGCGCAAGAACTGTTCGGCGCCGTAATAACGCTCGGCTACCCGCTGATCTATTCGACACTGCAGCACCGTGTCATTGGCCAAGGCCTTCGGCTCCAGCAAAGTCAGCACTTCATCGAGCAATTGCCGAACCGAGAAATCCACCGGCTCCGGCAGGCTCGCGCCCTCCTCCAGTTTGGCGAAGAACAGCACTTCGTTAAGGATGGTCAGCAAACCTTCGCCGGCCTTGTGCAGTGCATCGAGCCGTTTGCCGTCGCGCTCGTCCAGCCGGGCATCGCGCAGCAACTCAGCCATGCCGAGAATGCCGTTGAGCGGCGTGCGCAACTCATGGCTCATGGTCGCCAGGAACCGTGACTTGGCAAGGTTGGCCGCTTCGGCTTCGTCCTTGGCGCGCATCAGGCTGGCGGTACGCCGCTCGACCATTTTCAACAATTCGTCGCGGTTGTCCTGCAAGGCCAGTCGATCGGATTCGCGGCGTTCGATGTCGCTGAGGATTGCCCGGCGCATGTCGTCAAGGGCGTGGGCGACTGTGTCGATTTCATCTTCGTTGGCGCTACGGCTCTTGCCCAGGCGCAGGGGTTCCTGCCACTGGCCGGCGGCAATGCGCCGGGCAAATTCGGCCATGACCTGCAAGTGGCGGGTCACCAGGCGATAAAACAGGCCGGACAACGCCACCGCCAGGCCACACAGGAAGGCGCCCATCCACAACAGGCTGGTCAAGCCGCTGGCATACAGGCGCTGATACACCGCCCCCAGATCGGTGCTGACTTCCAGCTCACCCAGTTGGCGCAACGGGCCGGACGGTGGTTGATAGTCCAGTACAAAACGCTCGATACGCAGCGGCCCGATCGGACGCGGGTTGCCCTGCACCAGATCGAAATCGTTGCTGATCAGATGCACCCGTGCCACGTCGGAAAAGTCCACCAGCCCGCGCAATTGCACGTTCAACTGTTCCTGGTTCAGATCCCACAGGCTGCGCTCCAGGCTTGCCAGGTACCCGGCGCGGATCAGCTCCATGCGCGAATCGATCTCGCGCATCTCGCGCCGGTACTCGATATACAGCTGTACGCTACTGGCAAGCACGGTAAAGCACAGGCTGAACAACAGAATGAACAGCAGCAGACGCCGCAATAAACCACCGGATCTGCCGCGGATCATGGGATGTTCGCCGGCAGATTGATCATGTCGCGGTAGGTGACTTCACTTTCATTGAGCAGGCGCTCGATGTCACCGGCATCGACCATGCGCTGCAGCTGCGCATCGATGTCCGGCATCCGCGCGGCCAGCGGTGAGCGGCGGGATACAGCGACCCGCAGATAGTCGACGCTCAGGGCGGTGGGCAACGCGACGATGTCTTGCGCGCCGGCCAGGCTTTCGACGTACAACTGGCCGGTGCGGCGTTCCTGGGTGATGAAATCAATGCGCCCGCGAATCAGCTTGCCGAAATTCTGGCGGCTATCGGAGACCCATTCGATGTTGTTGTTTTGCGCGACCATGCGATCGAACTCCACGCCGTAGCTTTCGCCGAACAACAGCCCGCCCCGGTAATGCGCCAGGTCTTGCAGGTGTTCGAACTGCACCGGGTGCTGCCGGTTGACGAACAGCGCGACTTCTTCGCGCAGCACCGGGACAGTAGAAAACAGCATGCTTTGCTCGCGCTGCGCGGTGCTGTACGCCAGGACCACATCGACCCGGCCTTCGGCGGCATCGAGCAGGCAACGCTTCCAATTGCCCAGCACCACCACTTCAACCTCGTAGCCCAGTTGGCCGAACAGTTTTTTCACCACGCTCGGCGCCAACCCACGGACGTGCTTGCCATCGCTCCAGGAAATCGGCGGATACACCGGGTAATCGCAATAGCGCACCGTCTGCGCCGCGGACGTACTGCCCGCCACCAGCGCCAATATCAGGCAGAGCAGCCTGATTGCAGCCATCACGCCGCCAGGCTGGCGGTGAATAGATAACCGGCGCCGTGAATGGTGATGATCAACTGCGGTTCCGCCGGATCGTCGTGCAACTTGCGGCGCAAACGCCCCACCAGCACGTCGATGGAACGGTCATTGGGCACCCATTCGCGGTTGCGGATCTGGTCCATCAACTGGTCGCGACTGAGCGTGTGACCGCTGTTGCGCAGGAACACGCTCAGCAACTGATACTCGCCGTGGGTCAGCAGGGTTTCACTGCCGGACGCATCGATCAGTCGGCGGCGGTCGGTGTCCAGCGCCCAATCGGCGAACTGTTTGACCGGTTTGGACACAGCGGCGACCGGTGGCGGCGTCTGCGCGTGGCGGACCCGACGAATCAGGTTTTTCGCCCGAGATACCAGCTCACGTGGGTTGAGCGGTTTGATCACGTAGTCATCGGCGCCGCATTCGAGGCCAACGATGCGGTCGATTTCATCGTTGCGCCCGGTGATCAGGATGATGCCCACTTCCGAACGCACCCGCAGCTCGCGGGTCAGGGTCAGGCCGTCCTTGCCCGGCAGGCGAATATCAAGCATGACCAGGTCGACGCTTTGGCTGGCCAGAAAGGTTTCGGCCAGTTCCGCCGTGGCGGCGCTATGCACCTCATAGCCCTCCTGGGAAAGGTAGGCATGCAACAGTTCGCGAATCAGCGGATCGTCATCGACGACCAGTACCCGAGGAGTCATTGCTGGTGTCCTGCTTGTTTCTTATTAGAAGGGTGTTGCATCAGCGCCAGAGAGTAGCCACTGCTGAACGGGTGATCAACAGCTACTCGTCTGTATGCAGAAACGCTGGCGGCCACCGGCTTGCAAACCGTCGACCCAGGCTTCGCAAATCTGAATGCCTTGCTCCGGGGTAAAGGTGCCAGGGTTGAGGCCGGACTCCAGCCACAAGCCATCGAGCAATGCGCTGAGACTGATCGCCGCGAGATCGGCGTCAAAGTTTTCCCAGTTTTCTTCTTGTGCCAGTTCCATCAGCACCTTGCGCAGGATGCCGCGATACTCGCCGTAGGAGTGATCGTGGGCCTTGTTGATCGCCTCGGCGGTTTTCACCGCACCCCAGAATGCCAGCCAGGCGTCGATCAGTTGCGGGTCGAGCAGTTCGGCGGAGAACGACCCACGGAAAAACGCCGACAGACGTTCGCGGGCATTGGGCGCCGCTTGCTCCATGGCGTCACGCAACAGGGTCATGACCCGGCCGGTGATCGCCATGTAGGCCTCGGCCACCAGTTCGTCCTTGCCGGAATAGTGATGGCTGATCAAGCCCACCGACACACCGGCCTCGGCGGAAATCTTGCGGATCGAGGCGCCCTGAAAGCCGTGGCGCTTGAGGCACGTCAACGTGGCCTCGATCAGGTTGGCCTTGCGCAACTCCGGTTCCATGCGGGAAAAACGGGCTTCCTGATTCATCGGCAACACGCTCCTGGATTCAATCATGGGGACTCGCGATTGGCCCGCGAGTTGAACGACTGTACAGCAAGAACAGGAAAAACCTCCAGTCAGTTACCAGCCTGAAAGACTTCGGAGCATGACCGGGCCCCATCGCTGGCAAGCCAGCTCCCACAGGGTTAGTGGGTGTACGCAAAATCTGTGCACACCTGAAAACATTGTGGGCGAACGCAAAATCTGTGCACACCTGAAAACATTGTGGGAGCTGGCTTGCCAGCGATGAGGCCCGCCTCAACAACCGAGAATCCAGATCAGTCCCGATAACCCGGCGCCACCCGCTCCAGCAACCGCAACATCGCCGCCCAGGCCAGTTGCATCGCATCCGGATCGCTCAGTTCGCCCTCTTCCAACGGTCGCCCCGGATCATTGAACTGGCGCTCGGTGTGCGCGCAGACCTCGGCGGATGGAAGTACCAGCTCACCGGCGGCCTGAGCAGCCAACTGAATCTCACAGGCCTTTTCCAGGTAATACATGCGCAAAAACGCCTGGCTGACGGTTTCACCAACGGTCAGCAAACCATGGTTACGCAGCATCAACACCGGCTTGTCGCCAAGGTCCTGCACCAAGCGCTGTTGCTCGCTCATGTCCAGCGCCACGCCTTCATATTCGTGATAAGCAACGCGGCCATAGAACTCCATGGAAATCTGGTTCACCGGCAACAAACCACACTTGAGTGCCGCCACCGCGCAGCCGGACCGGGTGTGGGTGTGCAATACGCATTGCGCATCTTCGCGGGCACCGTGAATCGCGCTGTGAATCACGAAACCGGCCGGGTTTACCGGGTACGGCGACGATTCGACGGCTCGGCCATCCAGACCGATCTTCACCAGATTCGACGCCGTGATCTCATCGAACATCAGCCCGTAGGGGTTGATCAGAAAATGATGGTCCGGCCCCGGAATGCGCACCGAGATGTGGGTGAAGATCAGGTCAGTCATGCGAAAGTGCGCGATCAGGCGATAACACGCGGCCAGTTCCTCGCGCAGTCGCTGTTCGATGGCGCTGCGCCCCGGGGCGGCAGTCAGATGGCTCGCGATCTCAATCATTTTTATGGTTCTCCAGGTTGATCGGCTGGGGCAGACAGTAAGGCTGGACGTGTTGAACGTCCAGTCGCTTTCCGTTCACCCAAGTAAAGAAATAGATTGATTTTTTACTACAGGTAAATTTCTATAGAAAAAAACAACATCAACTGACAATTTTGTAGGAGCGAGCCGCTCGCGATGGACGTCAACGATGACACCGTGAACCGGATACCCCGCGGCGTGTTTGAATCCATCGCGAGCAGGCTCGCTCCTACAAAGTCAGCCTGCCTGGAGTAGCCCGCACCATGCCGACACCTGCTTTCGCGCACCTGTTCGAACCCTTGCAGATCCGTGGCAAGCGCCTGAAAAACCGCATCATGTCCAGCGGTCATGACACGTCGATGCCCACCGACAATCTGGTCAACGAGCAACTGATCGCCTATCACCGGGCGCGTGCCGAAGGCGGTGTCGGGTTGATCGTGCTGCAAGTGGCCGGCGTGCATGACAGCGCGCGGTATACCTCCCATGTGCTGATGGCCACCGACGATGCCTGTATCGAGGGTTATCGCAAACTCGCGCAAACCTGCCACGCCCACGGCACCGTGGTGTTGTCCCAGGTGTTCCATCCGGGCCGGGAAATCATGGAGTCCAGCGACGGCTTGCTGGCGGTGGCCTACTCGGCCTCGGCGGTGCCCAACGAGCGCTTCCGGGTGATGCCACGAGCTCTGGACCAGGCGATGATCGACGAGATTGTCACCGGCTATGCCGCCGCCGCCCGCCGCTTGCATCAGGCCGGCATCGATGGCGTGGAAGTGGTCGCCAGCCACGGTTACCTGCCGGCGCAATTCATCAATCCCCGGGTCAACCGCCGAACCGATGGCTACAACGGCGAACTCGAACAGCGCCTGCGTTTTCTTCGCGAAGTCATCGCTGCGATACGCGCCGCCACTGACGAGCAGTTCATCATCGGCCTGCGCATCTCTGCCGATGAGCGCGATCCCGAAGGGCTGACCGAAGACGAATCCCTGGCCGCCGTGCAGTCGCTGCAAACTCAGCTCGATTACGTGCACATCGTCGCCGGCACCTCGGCGTCGCTGGGCGGTGCCGTGCACATCGTGCCGCCGATGGCGATCGAGGCGGCTTACCTGGCCAGGGAAGCCGGGACGTTCAAGGCCAGTCTGGCTATTCCGCTATTCGTCACCGGACGCATCAACCAGCCCCAGGAGGCCGAGCTGATTCTGGCTCGGGGCCAGGCCGATGTCTGCGGCATGACCCGGGCGTTGATTTGCGACCCGCAGATGCCCAACAAAACCGATGCTGGCCGCGCCGAAGACGTGCGCGCGTGCATCGCCTGCAATCAGGCGTGTATCGGCCACTTCCACAAGGGCTTGCCGATCTCCTGCATCCAGCACCCGGAAACCGGTCGTGAGCTGGTTTTTGGCGAACGGCAAACAGCTAAAACACGCAAACGGATCATGATCGCCGGTGGTGGTCCGGCCGGGATGAAAGCGGCCGCCGTCGCCGCACAACGTGGGCATGAAGTGACGCTGTACGAAGCCAGTCCGCAACTCGGTGGCCAGGTATTGCTCGCGCAATTGCTGCCACGGCGCAGCGAGTTCGGTGGGGCCAGCACCAACCTCCAACGGGAGATGGAATTGGCCGGTGTGCGCGTGGTGCGTAATACCCGCGTCAACCGCGCCTTGGTGGAGCAGGAAAAACCGGACATGGTGATCATCGCCACCGGCGCCGAACCTTATTGGCCCATGTTCGAACGCGGTGGCGAATTGCAGGTGGTGGACGCCTGGCAAGTGCTGCGCGAAGAGGTGCAGATTGGCCGCTCGGTAGTGGTGGTCGACTGGCGCTGCGACTGGATCGGCCCCGGCATCGCCGAGCGCCTGACCCGCGCCGGGCATCAGGTGCAACTGGCGGTCAACGGCACCCATTGCGGGGAAAACCTGCCGTTGTATGTCCGCGATCAACTGGCCGGTGAATTGCACAAACTGGGCATCCCGATCATTCCGTACGCCCGGTTGTACGGTTGTGATGACAACACCGTGTATCTGCAACACACCGCCAGTGGTGAGCCGATGCTGCTGGAAAATATCGACACGCTGGTACTGTGCCAGGGCCATCAACCGGTCGACACGCTGGGGGCCGAACTGCAAGGTTTGGTGGAGTTTCGCCGTATCGGCGACTGCCTCGCGCCGCGCACGGCTGAAGAAGCGATTTATGAAGGTCTGAAAGTCGCGTGGGAGCTTTAAGCCTGTTTATACTCCGGGCCATCAACGGCTAACACCGACCCTGTAGGAGCGAGCCTGCTCGCGATAGCGTCACTGCATTCAACACTAAGTTGGCTGAGCCACCGCTATCGCGAGCAGGCTCGCTCCTACAGGGGTTTGCGCCACTCCTTCCGGTTCGGATTTGACCATGAGCAACAGCAACACCACACAGCCCGCAACCGGCGCCGCAGAGCCGCACTTTCTCGGCACGCGAATTCGCGGCCTGCGCAAACGTCGGGGCATGACCTTGGCAGAGTTGGCGCAACAGAGCGAACTGACCGCCGGCTACATCAGCCAGCTGGAACGCAACCTGGCCTATCCGTCGATCCCGGCGCTGTTCAATATTGCCCGCAGCCTCGGCGTGACCATCCAGTGGTTCTTCGCCAGTGAAGCCAATACCGCCCCCGAAGATGACGGCATCGTGGTGCGCAAGAACAGCCGACTGAGCGTGCATTACGAGGATGGCATCGTCGACCAGTTGCTCACGTCGCAACCCAATCAACAGCTGGAAATGCTCCACTCGCGTTTTCCGCCCGGCACCTACAGCCAGCAAAGCTACAGCCACGAAGGCGAGGAAGCCGGGTATGTGCTGTCGGGGCGCTTCGAGTTGTGGGTTGGCGAGCGCCATTTCCAGCTCTGTGAAGGCGACAGCTTCAGCTTTTCCAGCCGGGAACCGCACCGCTACGGCAACCCTGGTGAAGTCGATGCGGTAGTGATCTGGGTGATTACCCCGCCGACGTTTTAACGCCGGCCACGACCAATGGGTTGAGTGGCACTTGCCCGCTTGAGCGTGTCGCTCGGCAACTCCTTGAACAGTGCACGGTAGCTGCTGGAAAACCGCCCCAAATGCCAGAACGACCAATGCATGGCCACTTCGGCCACGGTGGTTTGCGTCGGCGTGCGGCTGAGCAATTCACGGCGGGCACTGTTCAGGCGCCGCAGTCGCAGCCACTGGGTTGGCGCCATGCCCGTATAGGCCTTGAACGCATGCTGCAACTGGCGCAGAGAAACGTCGGCAACCCGGGACAGCTCCAGCAGGTTGAGGTGTTCTTCCGGGGTGTCCGCCGCCCATTCCCCTACCCGCTTCATGATCGCCCGCTCTCCGGCCCGGCGCTGCAACGCGCCTTGATCGAGACAGACGCAGGCGTTGTCGAGAATAAACAGACAGTCATCCAGCAATTGCTGAGTCAGCGCTTCCCGGGTCGGCGGATCGAACGTCTGCGACAGCCGCGTCAGCGTGCTGCTCAGCCAACGGCAGAACAACGCGTTCTGCTGTGAGTTGAGCGGCGCCATGAACAACCCTTCGAGCCGGGCGACATCGAGGCGATTGCGTTGCACGAACTCCGGACCGAACACCACGGCGATTTCCTGGTAGTTCTCCGGGGTGATCCAGATGTTGCGGCTTTCACCATTCAACACGTACAGCGCGTTGTCACTGCGATCGAAACAGAACGCCAGCGCCCCCTGCGGTGCACTGAAATTCTGCTCGACCCGGGTGTTCATGTGCTCTTCGTAGATCTCCACGCCCTGTAAATCCAGATAGCGCACCAGACCGGCGAAATGCCCCGGTGACATCTGTTGGTAATGCTGAGTCCAGCCCGGCGTGACACGGATTTGCTCGGCCACATCGACGGTGCTGAACGCTTGAACCTGGAGTGAATTGCCGTTTGTCATGGGTGACCTTGCGCACTCTTTTGGTGCGCTTTGTGCTGCTTAAAGTGGATAGATGGAACCGCGAGGCTCGCCCAAGATAGACGTCAACGCGCTACAGGGGAAGTGTCCGGCGGATGAAACCGGCCTCTCCTGGCGTTAATAAAACCAATAACGAGGTCTTTATGAATGTCCCTTTCGATCAGCTGTTCACTTGGCTGAAAGATCACAAGATTACCGAAGTCGAGTGCGTCGTCAGCGACCTGACCGGCATTGCACGCGGCAAAATTGCACCCACCAACAAGTTCCTGCATGAGCGAGGCATGCGCCTGCCGGAAAGTGTGCTTTTGCAAACGGTAACCGGGGACTTTGTCGACGACGACATCTACTACGACCTGCTCGACCCCGCCGACATCGACATGGTCTGCAAGCCGGACGCCGATGCAGTCTACGTGGTGCCATGGGCCATCGAGCCTACCGCGATCGTGATCCACGACACCTTCGACAAGTTCGGCAACCCGATCGAACTGTCGCCGCGCAACGTACTGAAGAAAGTCTTGCAGCTGTACACCGACAAAGGCTGGCGGCCGATTGTCGCACCGGAAATGGAGTTCTACCTGACCCAGCGCTGTGAAGACCCGGATTTGCCGCTCAAGGCACCGATGGGCCGTTCGGGTCGTGCTGAAAGCGGTCGTCAGTCGTTCTCCATTGATGCCGCCAACGAGTTCGACCCGCTGTTCGAAGACGTCTATGACTGGTGCGAATTGCAGGGCCTGGACCTCGATACGCTGATCCACGAAGACGGCCCGGCGCAGATGGAAATCAACTTCCGCCATGGCAATGCGCTGGACCTGGCCGACCAGATCACCGTGTTCAAGCGCACCATGCGTGAAGCGGCGCTCAAGCACAACGTGGCGGCGACCTTCATGGCCAAACCGGTCGGCGACGAGCCGGGCAGCGCCATGCACATTCACCAGAGCGTGGTGGATATCGCCACCGGCAAGCCGATCTTTGCCGACGCCGATGGCAACATGAGCGAGCTGTTCCTGCACCACATCGGCGGCTTGCAGAAATACATCCCGAAAGTGCTGCCGATGTTTGCGCCGAACGTCAACTCGTTCCGCCGCTTCCTGCCGGATACCTCGGCGCCAGTGAACGTCGAATGGGGCGAAGAAAACCGCACCGTCGGCCTGCGTGTACCGACCTCCAGCCCGGACGCCATGCGCGTGGAAAACCGCTTGCCGGGCGCCGATGCCAACCCGTACCTGGCCATCGCGGCCAGCTTGTTGTGCGGTTACCTGGGCATGGTCGAGCGCGTCGAGCCGAGCGCCGCCGTCCAGGGTCGGGCTTATGAACGCCGTAACCTGCGTTTGCCGATCACCATCGAAGACGCCCTGACCAAAATGGAAGAGTGCGAAACCATCGGCCGTTACCTGGGCGACAAGTTCGTGCGCGGATACGTCGCGGTCAAACGCGCCGAGCACGAGAACTTCAAACGGGTGATCAGTTCGTGGGAGCGTGAGTTCCTGATGCTCAGCGTCTGACCAGTTCTCATGATCGTTGATCGTTCCCACGCTCTGCGTGGGAACACAGCCCGGGACGCTCCGCGTCCCTGCAACAGCCGAACGCGGAGCGTCCGTGGAGACATTCCCACGCGGAG
>NZ_LMGK01000022.1:0-38097 GCF_001427125.1 Pseudomonas sp. Root562 | reverse complement strand
CCCTGTGGGAGCTGGCTTGCCAGCGATAAAGGATCGTTCCCACGCTCTGCGTGGGAACACAGCCCGGGACGCTCCGCGTCCCTGCAACAGCCGAACGCGGAGCGTCCGTGGAGRCATTCCCACGCGGARCGTRGGAACGATCAACATTCCCCTGTGGGAGCTGGCTTGCCAGCGATAAAGGATCGTTCCCACGCTCTGCGTGGGAACACAGCCCGGGACGCTCCGCGTCCCTGCAACAGCCGAACGCGGAGCGTCCGTGGAGACATTCCCACGCGGAGYGTAGGAACGATCAACATTCCCCTGTGGGAGCTGGCTTGCCAGCGATGAGGCCGGCACATTCACCATCTTTGTCGACTGATGCGCCGCCATCGCGGGCAAGCCCGCTCCCACAGGGGCCATGAATCACCTGAACAATCCAATAATTCCAAGAAGGTATCGATATGCGTCTATTGAAATCCATGGTCCCGGCCACGCTGGCAGTCCTGTTCAGCGCGGTTGTGCAGGCCCAGCCCCAGGTCAGCGTCTATAACTGGACCGACTACATCGGCGAAACCACCCTCGCCGACTTCCAGGCCAAAACCGGGATCAAGGTGATCTATGACGTCTTCGACTCCAACGAAACCCTGGAAGGCAAATTGCTCGCCGGGCGCACCGGCTATGACGTGGTGGTGCCGTCCAACCACTTCCTCGCTCGCCAGGTGAAGGCCGGAGCGTTCCTCAAACTGGACCGCGAACAACTGCCGAACTACCAGAACCTCGATCCGAAACTGCTGGCACTACTGGAGAAAAACGATCCGGGCAATGAGCATTCGGTGCCGTACCTGTGGGGCACCAACGGCATCGGCTACAACGTCGACAAGGTCAAGGCTGTGCTGGGCATCGACAGGATCGACTCCTGGGCCGTGCTGTTCGAACCGGAGAACATCAAGAAACTCAGCGCGTGCGGCGTGTCGATGATGGATTCGGCCGATGAAGTGTTCCCCGCCGTGCTGAACTACATGGGCATGGATCCGCGCAGCGAGAACCCCGAGGACTTCAAAAAAGCCGAAGCCAAGCTGCTGAGTATCCGTCCGTACATCACCTATTTTCATTCGTCCAAATATGTCTCTGACCTGGCCAACGGTGACATCTGCGTAGCCTTCGGCTACTCGGGCGATGTATTCCAGGCCGCCAACCGCGCCAAGGAAGCCAACAACGGCGTCAACATCGCGTATGCCATCCCCAAGGAAGGCGCCAACCTGTGGTTCGACCTGCTGGCGATTCCCGCCGATGCCAGCAACCCCAAAGAAGCCCACGCCTTCATCAACTACCTGCTCGACCCACAGGTGATCGCCAAAGTCAGTGCCTCGGTCGGTTACGCCAACCCGAACCCGGCCGCCAAGCAGTACATGGACCCGGACCTGGTCAACAATCCCGAGGTTTACCCGCCTCAGGCGGTGCTCGACAAACTCTACATCTCCACCACCCCGCCGCAGTCGATCATGCGCCTGATGACCCGCTCCTGGAGCAAAGTGAAGTCCAACAAATGAACCAGTACACCCGGGAACATACTCACTCGTATTACGCCGCTTCGGCCCAGGGCATGGCGGATCGCCCTGAGCTGACGTCTGACCTGGTCGCCGACGTTTGCGTGATCGGCGCTGGTTTCACCGGTATCAACACCGCCATCGAACTGGCACAGCGCGGCCTTTCGGTGATTGTGCTGGAGGCGCGCCGGATTGGCTGGGGTGCCAGCGGACGTAATGGCGGGCAATTGATCCGCGGCATCGGCCACGACGTCAGTGGCTTCGCCAAACATATCGGGGCCGAAGGCGTGCGTTATCTGGAGCACGCAGGGACGGAGTCTGTGCAAGTGGTGGGTAATCGCATCCGTGAGCACGGCATCGACTGCGACCTACGCTGGGGTTTCTGCGAATTGGCCAACACCCCGGCGCAGTTTGCCGGATTGAAGGCTGAATACGCACACCTCAAGGCATCGGCGTACGCCCACGAAACCCGCCTGATCGAGCCCGGGCAGATTCGTCAGCACGTGGTTGATTCGGGCGTGTATGCCGGCGGATTGATCGACATGGGCTCAGGTCACCTGCACCCGTTGAATCTGGTGCTGGGTGAAGCGAGGCTCGCGCAATCCCTTGGCGTGCAAATCTTCGAGCAGAGCCCGGTGCTGGAGCTGATCCATGGCAGCACCGTGCAGGTTCGCTGTGCCGGGGGCACGGTGCGTGCCGGCAGTCTGGTACTTGCCTGCAATGCGCACCTTGAAGAACTGGAGCCGAAACTCAGCGGTAAAGTGCTTGCGGCCGGCAGCTACATCATCGCCACCGAACCGTTGCCCGAAGACGCGGCCCGGCAACTGATCCCGCACAATCTGGCGCTGTGCGACCAAAAGGTTGGCCTGGATTACTACCGGCTCTCGGCAGACCGACGCCTGCTGTTCGGCGGTGCCTGCCACTATTCCGGGCGCGATCCGGCAGATATCGCCGCCTATATGCGTCCACAGATGCTCAAGGTGTTCCCGCAACTGGCGCACGTGCGCATCGATTACCAGTGGGGCGGCATGATCGGCATCACTGCCAATCGTTTCCCCCAGGTCGGCCGTTTGAACCAGCACCCGAATGTGTTCTATGCCCAGGGTTATTCCGGTCATGGCCTGAACGTCACCCACTGGTGCGCGAAACTGCTGGGCGAGGCCATCCATGCGGGCCACAGCAAAGGTTTCGACGTGTTCAGCGCCGTGCCACACATGACCTTCCCCGGCGGCCGCGCCCTGCGCTCCCCGTTGCTGGCGCTCGGCATGCTCTGGTATCGGATGCGCGAAATGCTGGGCTGATCCACCCGGCCTGGCGAGCTTCCCGGTGGGAGCGAATCCGTTCGCTCCCATAACCGTTCTACGCCCTTCCCCGTCTATCCATGCCGTTGTGCAGCCTTTCAATTTGCTCAATTGCAAGTCGCTTCTATATTAAGGGTGTGCTCATTCTTTCCCGCTCTCTGTCGAGCCTGGCCCATGGCATCTACTGATCAACTGATCATTTGCGAGCACTGTGATTGCGTGTACGAAAAAACGACGCTCGCCAAACATCAGAAAACCCTGTGTACGCGCTGCGGCGGCGTGCTTCAGCGCTATAACGGCCTTACGGTAGAGCAGCGTCTTGCGTTGACCTTCACCGCATTGATGTTATGGATTTTCGCTAACTTCTATCCCGTCATGAGCATCAGCCTCAAAGGGCTGAAGAACAGCGCGACGCTCTGGGATTCGGTCCTGGCCCTGAGTCTGGGCCCCATCACATTCATCGCCCTGGTGGCAGCGATCGCGATGATCATCGCGCCCATCATCCAGCTGCTGCTGCTGATCTGGGTCTTGAGTTTTGCACTGGGCAACAGACGCTCACCGGCGTTCAAGTTCTGCATGCGCTGGCTGGAAACCCTCAGGCCCTGGAGCATGCTGGAAGTGTGTCTGCTCGGAGCCATGGTCGCGGTGATCAAACTCGCCGGGCTGCTGGACGTGCTACCCGGCATCGGTTTGTTTGCCTTGGCCATCCTCAGCCTGATGATGATCCGTATTGCCGGCCGTGATATCCGCGAACTATGGGACATCCAATGACCACCCCTCCGGTTGCCGACGACCTCAATCTATGCCTGTGCCACACCTGCGGCCTGGCGTGCGACGTGTCCGACAACCCCCACGAATGCGAACGTTGCGGCGCCCCGCTGCATCGCCGCAAACCCAACTCGTTGACCCGGACCTGGGCGTTCATGATTGCGGCCCTGGTGTTTTACATCCCGGCCAATCTGCTGCCGGTGATGAATACAAAAATGGTCGGCAACGGCGCCGACAGCACGATCATGAGCGGCGTCCTGGAGTTCTGGGAAGCTGGCGCCTGGGACATTGCGCTGATCATTTTCATCGCCAGTATCGCCGTGCCGGGCGTCAAGTTCGGCGCAATCACATTGCTGTTGATCACCGTGCAGCGTGACAGCGACTGGGCGCGCAAGGAGCGGTCGAAGCTGTTTCGTTTCGTCGAAGTCATCGGTTACTGGTCGATGCTCGATGTGATCGTGGTGGCCCTGGTGGCGTCGCTGGTGAAATTTCAAGCCCTGGCCGATATAGAACCGCGCCCGGGCATTCTTTTCTTTGGTCTGGTGGTGGTATTTACGATGCTGTCGGCGATGAGTTTCGACCCGCGTTTGATTTGGGATAACGCAAGGAAAGTTCCTCACAATCAGGAGGTCACGGATGCAGTCGCAAATCACTGACGAATCACGTGCCCCAGGGCAGGCCCCGATAAAAACCCGGCGTTTCAGCATTTCGCTGGTGTGGATCGTGCCGATCGTCGCAGTGCTGGTGGGTATTTCGCTGGTGGTGCACAGTATTCTTCAGGAGGGACCGACCATCGTTGTCACCTTCAAGACCGGTAGCGGCTTGACCGCCAACAAGACCGAGGTCAAATACCGCAACGTGGTGATCGGTCACGTCTCGGATGTAGAACTGAGCAACGATCAGAAAAGCGTCAACGCCACCATCAAACTGGCCAAGCAGGCCGAGAGCTTCACCCGCGAGGACTCACAGTTCTGGGTGGTCAGACCGCGTATCGGAGCGGGCGGGGTATCAGGGATCGATACGTTGCTGTCCGGCGATTACATCGGTGCCGATATCGGCCAGGCCAAGAAACGTGCAAAAAACTTCACTGGCCTGGAAAACCCGCCACCGATCACCTACGGCGAGCCAGGTAAACGCTTCACTCTGCACACCCAGGACCTGGGCTCGCTGGATATCGGCTCCCCGGTCTACTACCGCAAGATTCCGGTCGGCCAGGTGGTGGCCTACGCGCTGGATCCGGACGGAAAAGGCGTGAACATCGAACTGTTCATCCACTCGCCCAACGATCAATACGTCACCGAGAACACCCGATTCTGGAACGCCAGCGGGATTGACGTGAACGTCGGAGCCAACGGTTTTGCGGTGAAGACCGAATCCTTGTCCTCGATTCTGGTCGGCGGTATTGCCTTCCGCGCACCTGAATACAGCCCCAATGACAAGCCCGCCCCCGAGCAGTATGCCTACGAGCTGTTCGACGACCAGCAAACCGCCCTCGCCCCACCCAGCGGCAAGCCGCAATACCTGGCCTTGCGCTTCGATCAGGCACTGCGTGGGCTCAAGGTCGATGCGCCGGTGGAATTTCTCGGTATTGAATTCGGCAGAGTGGTCTCCGTCAATCTGGATTTCGATGCCAAGAAACGCACCTTCCCACTCAATGTCGGCATCGTGATCTACCCACAGCGTCTGGGCCAGGCACACATAAAAATGCTCACTGCGCTCAAGCACGACCCCAACGACGAAGCCGCCGGTGTGCGCCTGATGGGCACGTTCATCGAGAACGGCCTGCGTGCGCAGGCGCGCACCGGCAACCTGTTGACCGGTCAGTTGTACATCGCCCTGGACTTCTACCCCAAAGCGGAAAAAGTGGCATTCGATCCCACGGCCCGCCCGGTCACCATCCCGACCGTTCCGGGTAGCCTGGAGCAATTGCAGGAAAAACTCGAAGCCATGGTCGACAAGATCAACAAACTGCCGGTGGAGAGCATTGCCGGCAACCTGGACGGCAATCTGGTGGAATTGCGCAAAACCCTGGGGCAGTTCAACAGCAAGACATTGCCAGGGGTTCAAACCACCTTGTCGACCGTCAGCAAGACGTTGCAGTCCGCCGAAACGACGCTGAAATCGGCCAACTCGACCCTGGCCGATGATTCGCCGCAACGCGAGCAACTGGGCCAGACCCTGGAAGAACTCGGACGTACGTCGCGGTCCTTGCGCGACCTCACTGATTATCTGGGCCGCCATCCGGAATCGCTGATTCGTGGCCGCCCGAACAACGCCGCCCCCATTGATCTGCAAGGACCACCGAGCAAATGACTACAGGAGTAACACCCATGGCTTTTCCAATGAAAATGACCCTGGTCGTCGCGTTGTCTTTGCTCACCGCCTGCCGCAGCGATCCGATCCAGTTTCACACCCTGACGCCGGCGCAACTGTCCGGCAATACCAGGACCACGACGGACATCCAGATCGAAGGTCTTACCGTGCCGCCGCAAGTGGATCGTCCACAGATCGTGGTGCGCGAAGGCAATACAGGCATGGCCATTCTTGAAACCCAATGGTGGGGCGCCAGCCTGGTGGATGAACTGCGCAGCGCCCTGCTCGACCAGATGGTCAACAACAACCCGCAACGCAGAATATCGGTGAGGCTGGAGGTACAACGCTTCGATTCGATTCCGGGTCAGTATGGGCTGATCGATGTGAAGTGGCGCCTGCGGGGCGCCAATGGCGATGAAAACACCCTGTTGAGTTGTCGCAGCACTTTGCAGACGCCTTCCGGTTCGTCCATCGATGAGTTGGTAGCCGCTCAGCAAAACAACGTCAAACGCTTGGCCGCGGTGATCAGCCAGGCTGCCTCCGGGTCACAAAAAGGTTGTCCATCAAACCCATGAGTTGACGAATTTTTCTCATTTCAGGCATTACATTTGCCGCGCCGCAAACATGCAAATGATTCCTATTGATCTACAATAATCGACGTCTATCTTGTCGAATCTGTTTGCTCGAAAATATTAAAAGGAGCTGCTAAAGCATGATTTTCCGCGTCCCGTCTTTTCTGAAAAAAGCCTTGCTCGCCAGCGCTCTTGTCAGCGCAGGTCATGTATACGCAGCCGATTCCGTCGGCATCGTGGTTTACAACGCGCAGCACGAAAGCCTGACGAAGGCTTGGGTTGAAGGGTTTACTCAGGAAACCGGGATTCCGGTGACCCTGCGCAACGGCGATGACACCGAGATGGGCAATCAGATCGTCCAGGAAGGCGCCGATTCACCGGCCGATGTGTTTCTGACCGAGAACTCGCCGGCCATGGTGCTGGTCGATAACGCCGGTTTGTTCGCCCCCGTCGACAAAGCCACGCTTGAACAAGTCGACGCCGCTTACCGTCCAGCCCATGGCAATTGGATCGGAATCGCCGCGCGTTCAACCGTGTTCGTCTATAACCCGAGCAAACTGCCGAACGCCGACCTGCCCAAATCGATCATGGATTTGGCCGCCCCGGCCTGGAAAGGTCGCTGGGGCGCTTCACCGGGCGGCGCCGACTTCCAGGCGATTGTCGCCGCCATACTGGAACAAAAAGGCGAAGCCGCAACCCTCGAATGGCTCAAGGCGATGAAAACCAATTTCACCGCGTATCGGGGCAACAGTTCGGTGCTCAAAGCGGTGAATGCCGGGCAGATCGACAGCGGCGTGATCTATCACTATTACAGCTTCGTCGACCAGGCCAAGACCGGCGAAAACAGCAAGAACACCGCCCTGCACTACTTCAAACACAAGGATCCGGGCGCTTTTGTCAGCATTTCCGGCGGCGGCGTCCTGGCGTCGAGCAAGCACAAGGAACAAGCCCAGGCGTTCCTCAAATGGATCACCGGCCAGGACGGCCAGGCCATCCTCAAGGACGGCAAATCGTTTGAATACGCCGTGGGCAAGAACGCTCAATCCAACCCGAAATTGATGCCTTTGCAGCAGCTCGATGCGCCAACTGTCGATGCTTCGAAACTTGACAGCAAAAAAGCCGTGGAACTGATGACTCAGGCGGGACTGCTCTAATTGATACCTGAAACCCTGCCGGCGGGAGTGACTGACGCCGTACCCGCCAATCTGCGCCGACGATCTCGCGGCACGTTCGCGAGCCGTGGCGGCCCGTGGGTGATCAGTTTGTCGGTGCTGGTTTCGTTATTGGCGTTGCTGCCGATTGCCTATGTCATCGGCGTGTCCTTGCAGACAGGCTGGTCTGCGGTGGTCACCCTGGTTTTCCGGCCGCGGGTGGGCGAATTGCTGGTTAACACCGTGTTGCTGGTGTTGTTGACCATTCCCCTGTGCGTGGCGCTCGGGGTCACGCTGGCCTGGCTGACAGAACGCACCAATCTGCCGGGGCGCCGCTGGTGGTCATTACTGGCCACGGCGCCGTTGGCGGTGCCGGCTTTCGTCCACAGTTATGCCTGGGTCAGCCTGGTGCCGCCGATTCACGGATTGTTTGCCGGGGTGCTGGTCTCGGTCATCGCCTATTTCCCGTTCCTGTACCTGCCGGTTGCCGCCACCCTGCGCCGCCTCGATCCGGCCATCGAAGACGTGGCCGAATCAATGGGGCTCAAGCCCTGGGCGGTGTTCTTCCGCGTGGTGCTGCCGCAGTTACGCCTGGCCATTTGCGGTGGCGCATTGTTGGTCGGGCTGCATCTGTTGGCCGAGTACGGCCTGTACGCGATGATCCGCTTCGATACCTTCACCACCGCGATCTTCGATCAGTTCAAATCCACCTTCAACGGGCCTGCCGCCCACATGCTGGCCAGCGTGCTTGCGTTGTGTTGCCTGGCGATGCTCACCGCTGAGTCGGCAGCGCGTGGCACCGCGCGCTATGCTCGTGTCGGCTCGGGCAGTGCCCGTGAGCAGCGGATCGTCTGCCTGCGCACGTCGTCAACCGCAATCGGATTGGCTTTGCAGGGGGTTACCTGCCTGCTGGCATTGGGCGTACCGCTGCTGACGTTGGGCAACTGGCTGATTGCCGGAGGCTCGCAAGTGTGGGACATGGCCGAACTGCTGCCGGCACTGGAGCAGACCCTGTTGTTCGGCGTCGGCGGCGCCGCCCTGACCACGTGCGCTGCGATCCCGATTGCCTGGCTGTCGATTCGCTATCCCGGACGAATGCAACGCGTCCTCGAAAGCTGCAACTACATCACCAGCTCATTGCCGGGCATTGTCGTTGCACTGGCATTGGTGACCGTCACCATCCATTTCGCACGGCCGATCTATCAGACCACCATCACCGTGCTGCTGGCTTATCTGTTGATGTCCCTGCCCCGCGCATTGGTGAGCCTGCGTGCCGGTATCGCCCAGGCGCCGGTGGAACTGGAAAATATCGCCCGCAGCCTCGGCCGCTCCCCTGCCCGCGCGCTGTGGCTGATTACCTTGCGGCTGGCGGCACCGGGTGCCGCCGCCGGGGCAGCACTGGTTTTTCTGGCGATCACCAACGAATTGACCGCTACCCTGCTGCTCGCCCCCAACGGCACACGCACATTGGCCACCGGGTTCTGGGCCATGACCAGCGAAATCGACTACGCCGCCGCGGCGCCGTACGCGTTGCTGATGATTGTGCTGTCGCTACCGTTGACCGGACTTCTTTATCACCAATCGAAAAAAACGGCTGGCCGATGAACACGCTTGAACTGCATTCCCTGAACAAAACCTACGGCGCCTATCGTGCGCTGGACGACGTCAGCCTGTCCGTGCCCAGCGGCAGTCGCACGGTGATTGTCGGCCCTTCGGGCTCTGGCAAGACCACCTTGCTGCGCATGATCGCCGGTTTCGAATTTCCTGACAGCGGACGCCTGTCGCTGAACGGTCAGACCCTGGTCGACAGCACCCACGAGGTACCGGCGCATCAACGCCTGATTGGCTATGTTCCCCAGGACGGCGCACTGTTCCCACACATGACGGTGGCGGCCAATATCGGCTTTGGCTTGTCGACCAAGGGCAATGAAAAACAGCAGCGCGTGGCGCAGTTGATGGACAGCGTGGCCCTGGACTCGCGCATGGCCGAACGCTGGCCCCATGAGTTGTCCGGTGGTCAGCAACAACGGGTAGCCCTGGCACGGGCACTGGCGCAACAGCCTCGGCTGATGTTGCTGGATGAACCCTTTTCCGCGCTGGATACCGGATTGCGTTCGGCCATGCGCAAGATGGTCGCGCGCTTGCTCGACGATGCCGGCGTAACCACGATCCTGGTCACCCACGACCAGAGCGAAGCCCTGTCCTTTGCCGATCAATTGGCGGTGATGCGTAACGGTCGCCTGGTACAGTCGGGGCATCCACTGGATCTTTACCGCTATCCCGAAGACGAACAGACCGCGCTGTTTCTCGGTGATGCCGTGGTCATGCCGGCACGCATCGAAGCCGGTTGGGCACACTGCGATCTGGGGCGAATTCCGGTGAACAATCACCGCAACAACAGCACGGCGCAAATCATGCTGCGGCCCGAGCAGTTGCAACTGGCCAGCCTGCTGCCCAGCGACACGGAAATTTCCGGATGCCGTGCGGTGGTCACCGACCGGGATTTCAGCGGCAACACCTGCACGCTGACAGTGCAGTTGCAGCCATTGATCGCCAGCGAACAACCCGGCCGATCATTGCTGGTGCGCAGCTCGGGCATGTACGCTCCACCGGCCGGCAGCGCCGTTCACATCTCGACCATCGGCCATGCTCACGTACTGAGCTGAGGGCTCACAGATCGAAGCGATCCACCGCCCGCCGCCGCTCGTTGTCATCGCGAACATCGTAGTTGGCGGTGGTCTGGATGTTGCTGTGATGAGCGAGTTTCTGGGCGATCGACAGATCGTGCTCTTCAATCACCCGAGTAATGAACGAGCGGCGGAAATCATGGGGCATGATTTTCACCCCGACTTGCGTTCCGCGCTGCCTGGCGATGTAGTAAATCGCATGTTTGGTGATGCGTTCGCGGGTGATATGGCTGCCGCGACGGATTCGATTGAACAGGAACGGGTCATCCTGTTCGCCTTCCTTGAGCATCGAGCGACGCAGCTCCAGCCAGGCGTCCAGTTTAGCGAAAGCCCACGCCGGGGCGTACTTGATCAATTGCTTGTTGCCCTTGGCCGTCACCCGCAGGCTGCGCTCGGCGAAGTCGACCTGGTTCAGGTCGAGGTTGACCGATTCCGACTTGCGCATGCCCGAGCCGTATAAAATCCCGATGATCGCCGCGTCCCGCAGGCCCTGCGGCCGGGGATCGGCGGCGCAGACTTCCATCAGTTCCTGAATCAGCGTGCGCCGCAGATTGCGGCCCTGGGACAGGCGCGTGCCGGCAATGCCCTTGACCGAACGCATCTTCAGCAGATGTTCCTGACTGATCAGGCTCATGCGCCAAGCCTCGTTCATCACCCCGCGCACGGCATTGACGTACAGCGAAGAGGTGTTCGGTGCGTACCCATCGGTGCGCAGCGTCGCGACCAGGGCAATGACGTCTTCGGGTTGCAGGTTGTGCCAGGGAATCTCTTCGATGTTCACTTCATCGAAGCCCAGGCGATCGGCGGCGTCCTGCAACACATAGCGCATGGTCAGTTGGCTGGAGGGCGCCAATCGCGCCAGATAGAGAGTCAGCGGGTTGGTCTTGGGCGTACTTGAATCAGCAACAGGTAAGTCAGTCAAACGAAACGGCCTTGATAAAAGAAATCGCTACAAACGGAGTGCAGACAAAGAGGGCCGTTACGCTGCCGGTCATGGCCGATAAAGTCAAATATCGCCGATAAAGGCCACTGTCCTGGCGGTGGGGTGCAATTCCTGTGTTTCATACTTGGTCGGCGCGTCGCTTTACATCAGAATTAATGAACTGAAGCTTCATTAATATGAATTTGTCAGCATCAGTAATGATCGGCACACTGTCGGCGTTCCTCCCCCAATAGTTGGAACAACTTCAAGGGCTTTCTGGCTATCCCAGATAAGCCTTTTTTTTTCCTCGAATTTTGTTATTGGAAACCACCACATCATGTTCGCTCGCTGGTTGCCTGCCGCCATCAACACCCGCCCAACGGAATGGAGTCGTGCTGCCATCGGCATGGCCTTGGGAACGCTGCTCAGCGTTTGGCTGTGTGGTCAGGTGTTTGGCATCGAAGTGGCGCAACATCTGATCGGGCCGCTGGGCGCATCGGCGGTGTTGCTGTTCGCCGTTTCTTCCGGTGCATTGGCCCAGCCGTGGTCGATCATCGGTGGTTATCTGAGCGCGGGTGTGATATCGCTGCTGGTCGCTCATGTGCTGGGGCGGACATTGGGCAGCGCCTGTCTGGCGGCCGGCATGGCGTTGATCCTGATGTGCTGGCTGCGTTGCTTGCATCCACCCGCCGGCGCATTGGCGCTGACCCTGGTTCTGGCCGATCCGGCAACCATTGCCATGGACTGGAAAGCGCTGGGTCCGGTAATGCTCGGCGCGTCGATCATGTTGCTCAGCGCCCTGGCCTACAACAACCTCACCCGTATCCGTTACCCCAAGCGTGCCGCCGAGCCCGTGGCAGTGATTCCTGCTGATCACACGCCCGTGGAGACCCAAGCCATTACCGCCCAGGACTTGAAACTGGCCCTGGCCGAGATGGAAGCGTTCTTCGACGTCACCCCCGAAGACCTCGAACAGCTGATCCATGCCAGTGAACTGCATGCCAAGCGGCGCAGTATTGGTGAGGTGTTGAGCCGTAGCGCCTGATGAAATCCCTGCAGGAGCGAGCCTGCTCGCGAAAGCGGTCTGCCATTGAGCATCGATGTTGACTGGCAGGGCCTCATCGCGAGCAGGCTCGCTCCTGCAGGGTATTGCGTTCTCGCCATGCATTTGTGCAGATAAAACCTGCACATATCCCGGTTGTACATCACAAATTTGCACTGTTACGATCTTGCATCGCTCGCGCGCGAGCTTCTCTAATAAAGAACAATAAAAGCAGGGAGTTAGTGATGACTGCTCAGGTTACATCGAATGGACCGCAGTCCATGGAAGCCATGCAAAATGAAGTGCTGGCCGAAGTACGCAACCATATCGGCCATCTGACCCTCAACCGCCCCGCCGGCCTCAACGCCATTACCCTGGACATGGTGCGCAACCTGCACCGCCAGCTCGATGCCTGGGCCGGTGATCCACAGGTGCATGCGGTGGTTCTTCGCGGTGCCGGCGAAAAAGCTTTCTGTGCCGGTGGCGACATTCGTTCGCTGTACGACAGCTTCAAGAACGGCGACACCCTGCACGAAGAATTCTTCGTTGAGGAGTACGCCCTCGACCTGGCGATTCACCATTACCGCAAACCCGTGCTGGCCTTGATGGACGGTTTCGTCCTCGGTGGCGGCATGGGCCTGGTGCAAGGCGCCGATCTGCGAGTGGTCACCGAGAAAAGCCGCCTAGCGATGCCGGAAGTCGGTATCGGTTATTTCCCGGACGTCGGCGGCAGTTACTTCCTGCCGCGCATTCCCGGCGAACTGGGGATTTACCTGGGGGTCAGCGGCGTGCAGATCCGGGCTGCCGATGCGCTGTATTGCGGTTTGGCCGACTGGTATCTGGACAGCAGCAAACTGACCACGCTGGATGAAAAACTCGATCAGCTGGAGTGGCGCGACACCCCACTCAAAGACCTTCAGGGCCTGCTGGCGAAACTCGCCGTGCAACAATTGCCAGATGCGCCATTGGCAACTTTACGCCCGGCCATCGACCACTTCTTCGCCCTGCCCGATGTGCCGAGTATGGTTGAGCAAATGCGCGAAGTAACGGTCGCTGATAGCCACGAGTGGGCCACCGCCACCGCCGACCTGTTGCAAACCCGTTCGCCGCTGGCCATGGGCGTGACCCTGGAAATGCTGCGGCGCGGTCGCCGCCTGAGCCTCGAACAATGCTTCGCCCTAGAGCTGCACCTGGACCGCCAGTGGTTCGAGCGCGGCGACCTGATCGAAGGCGTGCGCGCCTTGCTGATCGACAAAGACAAGAATCCGCGCTGGAACCCGCCCACGTTGCAGGCGCTGGACGCCGAACACGTGGCGAGTTTCTTCAACGGTTTTGATGAGAGCGGGAGCTGAGCCATGCACGATCTCGAACTGACAGAAGAGCAAGTCATGATCCGCGACATGGCCCGGGATTTTGCCCGTGGTGAAATCGCGCCTCACGCACAAGCCTGGGAAAAGGCCGGCTGGATCGATGACGGTCTGGTCGCGAAAATGGGTGAATTGGGCCTGCTCGGCATGGTGGTCCCCGAGGAATGGGGTGGCACCTATGTCGACTACGTGGCTTATGCGTTGGCGGTAGAAGAAATCTCTGCCGGCGACGGCGCTACCGGCGCCTTCATGAGCATCCACAACTCGGTGGGCTGCGGGCCGGTGCTCAACTACGGCACTGAACAACAGAAGCAAACCTGGCTGGCGGATCTGGCCAGCGGCCAGACTATCGGCTGCTTTTGCCTCACCGAACCCCAGGCTGGCTCCGAAGCGCACAACCTGCGCACCCGTGCCGAACTGCGCGATGGCCATTGGGTAATCAACGGCGCCAAGCAATTCGTCAGCAACGGCAAACGGGCCAAACTGGCGATCGTGTTTGCGGTGACCGATCCGGATCTGGGCAAGCGCGGCATTTCGGCATTCCTGGTGCCGACTGACACCGCCGGTTTTATCGTCGACCGCACCGAGCACAAAATGGGCATTCGCGCGTCCGACACCTGCGCCGTCACGCTCAATAACTGCACCATCCCCGAAGCCAACCTGCTGGGTGAGCGCGGCAAAGGCCTGGCCATCGCCCTGTCCAACCTTGAAGGCGGCCGCATCGGCATTGCCGCCCAAGCGCTGGGCATCGCACGCGCCGCCTTTGAAGCGGCACTGGCTTACGCCCGCGACCGGGTGCAGTTCGACAAGCCGATCATCGAGCACCAGAGCATCGCCAACTTGCTGGCGGACATGCACATGCAACTCAATGCCGCACGGTTGATGATCCTGCATGCCGCTCGCCTGCGCACCGCGGGCAAGCCTTGTCTGTCCGAGGCTTCGCAAGCCAAGCTGTTTGCTTCGGAAATGGCCGAGAAAGTCTGTTCGTCAGCGATTCAGATTCACGGCGGTTATGGGTATCTGGAGGATTACCCGGTCGAGAAGTATTACCGGGATGCGCGAATCACGCAGATCTATGAAGGGTCGAGCGAGATTCAGCGGATGGTCATCGCCCGCGAACTGAAGAATTACTTGGTGTGAAGTCCTGATGATCGTTCCCACGCTCTGCGTGGGAATGCATCCGGTGACGCTCTGCGTCGCGCTTGCGAAGGAACGCGGAGCGTCCCGGTCGGCATTCCCACGCAGAGCGTGGGAACGATCGGTGCTACATCATGTGGGAGCTGGCTTGCCAGCGATGACGTCAGCAAGAACGCCGCATTACTTGCCGACGAACTCAGCCTCACGCTTGGCAATGAACGCCGCCATCCCTTCCTTCTGATCCTGCGTCGCAAACGCCGCATGGAACACCCGACGCTCAAAACGCACGCCTTCGGACAGGCTCACTTCGAAGGCGCGGTTGACGCTTTCCTTGACCATCATCGCAATCGGCAACGACTTCTTGGCGATCAATGCCGCGACTTTCAGTGCTTCTTCCAGCAGCTCATCGCTCGGCACGATGCGCGCCACGATGCCGCAACGTTCTGCTTCCACCGCATCGATCAAACGCCCGCTCAGGCACATTTCCATGGCCTTGGCCTTGCCCACGGCGCGGGTCAGACGTTGGGTGCCGCCCATACCTGGCAATACGCCGAGGTTGATTTCCGGCTGACCGAATTTGGCGTTGTCGCCGGCCAGAATGAAATCGCACATCAGCGCCAGTTCACAGCCACCGCCCAAGGCGAAACCATTCACCGCAGCGATGATCGGCTTGCGCCGGTTGGCCACGCGGTCGCTGTCGCTGAACAGGTCGTCGAGGTAGATCTGCGGGTAGGTCAGCTCAGCCATTTCCTTGATGTCGGCACCGGCAGCAAAAGCCTTTTTCGAGCCGGTCAGCACGATGCAACCGATGTTCGAATCGGCCTCCAGGCCATCGAGGGCATGGTTCAGCTCGCTAACGATCTGCGCGTTCAAGGCGTTCAGCGCTTGCGGGCGGTTGAGGGTGATCAGGCCGACGCGGCCATGGGTTTCCAGCAAAATGGTTTCGTAGCTCACGGAGTGGTTCCTTCTTCAAAGATTGCGCGAAATGACCATGCGCTGAATATCGCTGGTGCCTTCGTAAATCTGACACACCCGCACGTCGCGATAGATCCGCTCCAGCGGGAAGTCGTTCAAATAACCGTAACCGCCCAGGGTTTGCAACGCCGAGGAGCAGACTTTCTCGGCCATTTCCGAGGCGAACAACTTGGCCATCGACGCTTCGACCAGCGCCGGTTTGCCGCTGTCACGCAGGGCAGCGGCGTAATGCACCATTTGCCGCGCTACAGCGATCTGGGTCGCCATGTCCGCCAGGCGGAACGCGACAGCCTGGTGTTCGATGATCGGTTTGCCGAAACTCTCGCGCTCACGGGCGTAATCGCGGGCCGCTTCGAACGCGGCGCGGGCCATGCCCACCGATTGCGAGGCGATACCGACGCGTCCGCCTTCGAGGTTGGCCAAGGCGATCCTGTAGCCCTCGCCCTCTTCACCCAGGCGGTTGGCCAGCGGGACTTTTACGTCTTCGAAGAGAATCTGGCAGGTGTCCGACGCATGCTGGCCGAGCTTGTCCTCGACCCGCGCGACTTTGTAGCCCGGCGAATCGGTGGGCACGATGAATGCGCTGATGCCGCGCTTGCCGGCTGCAGGATCAGTCACCGCAAACACAATCACCACGCCTGCGTTCTGCCCGGAGGTGATGAACTGTTTACAGCCGTTAAGCACGTAGTGATCGCCGTTCAATTTGGCGCGGGTTTTCAAGCCGCTGGCGTCTGAGCCGGCCTGGGGTTCGGTCAGTGCAAACGCGCCAAGCATTGCGCCGCTGGCCAACGGCTTGAGGAAGCGTTCTTTCTGTTCATCGTTGCCGTAATGCAGGATCGGCACGCAACCGACCGAGTTGTGCACGCTCATGATGGTCGAGCAGGCACCGTCGCCGGCGGCGATTTCTTCCAAGGCCATGGCGTAGGCCAGGTAACCGGTGTCGCAACCGCCCCACTGCTCCGGCACCAGCATGCCGAAGAAGCCCAGTTCGGCCATCTCGCCGATGGCTTCCTTGGGGAAACGGTGCTCACGGTCCCACTCGGCAGCGAATGGTTTGAGCCGTTCCTCGGCAAATTGCCGGGCCATGTCGCGAATTTGTTGTTGGTCGTCATTGGGAATCATGACAAGTCCTTAATTGGGTTGAAGCACAAAAACCTGTAGGAGCGAGCCTGCTCGCGATGGAGGTTAACGATGACGCGGGCTGCCTGGATAAACGTGGTGCCCTTGCGTTCATCGCGAGCAGGCTCGCTCCTACAGAGGTCCCGCGGTTAGTACAGGCATTCCACAGCCATTGCCGTAGCTTCGCCGCCGCCGATGCAGATGGCCGCAACGCCACGCTTCAGGCCTTTCTGGCGCAGGGCCGAAAGCAACGTCACCACAATGCGCGCGCCGGACGCACCGATCGGGTGGCCCAAAGCACAAGCGCCGCCGTGCACGTTGAGTTTCTCGTGGGGGATTTCCAGATGGGTCATTGCGGCCATGCCGACGACGGCAAAGGCTTCGTTGACTTCCACCAGATCCACTTCATTGAGCGACCAGCCGGTCTTCTTGATCAGTTTCTTGATGGCGCCAATCGGTGCCACCGGGAACAGGCCCGGCGTGTCGGCAAACGCCGCGTGACCGTGGATCACCGCCAACGGTTTCAAACCACGCTTGTCAGCTTCGGAACGGCGCATCAGCACCAGCGCCGCCGCACCGTCGGAGATCGAACTGGAGTTCGCCGCCGTGACCGTACCACCGTCCCGGAACGCCGGTTTGAGCGAGGCGATCTTGTCCAGCTTGGCCTTCGGTGGTTGCTCGTCATTGCTGATCGTCACCTGTTCTTTGCCCACCATGACGGTCAGCGGAACGATTTCGTCCTTGAAGCTGCCGTCCTTGATCGCCTGTTGCGCACGAGTGGTCGAGGCAATGGCGAAGGCGTCCTGGGCTTCGCGGCTGAAGCCGTTGGTTTCGGCGCAGTCTTCGGCAAAAGTGCCCATCAGGCGGCCCTTGTCGTAGGCGTCTTCCAGGCCGTCGAGGAACATCGAGTCCTGCACCTTGCCATGGCCCATGCGATAGCCGCTGCGGGCGCGGTCGAGCAGGTACGGCGCGTTGGACATGCTTTCCATGCCCCCGGCGATGACCACTTCGGCGCTGCCGGCGACCAGCATGTCGTGAGCGAGGATGGCCGCTTCCATACCCGAGCCGCACATTTTGTTGAGGGTGGTGCAGCGAGTGGATTTATCCAGCCCGGCGCCCAGCGCCGCCTGGCGCGCCGGGGCCTGGCCGAGACCGGCTGGCAGTACGCAGCCGAATAAAACTTCATCGACGGCATCGCTGGCGACACCGGCGCGCTCCACAGCGGCTTTGATCGCGGCCGCGCCGAGTTGCGGCGCGGTCAGGCTTTTCAGTTCACCCTGGAAACCCCCCATCGGGGTGCGGACGGCGCTGACGATGACAATTGGATCGTTGGAAAGGCTCATGACAAATCCTCCTTATTTCGCGGCCATGCGCAAGGCACCGTCGAGACGGATCACCTCGCCATTGAGCATGCTGTTTTCAATGATATGCCGGACCAGTGATGCATACTCGGCAGGTTTGCCCAGGCGCGGCGGGAACGGCACGCCAGCCGCCAGGGAATCGCGCACTTCCTGGGTCATGCCGGCCATCATCGGCGTCTCGAAAATGCCCGGGGCGATGGTCATCACCCGGATGCCGAAGCGCGCCAGCTCCCGTGCGGCCGGCAAGGTCAGGCTGACAATCGCCCCCTTGGATGCCGAATACGCCGCCTGACCGATCTGGCCGTCGAATGCCGCAGCAGACGCCGTGTTGATGATCACGCCACGCTCGCCATCGGCGTCCGCTTCGGTTTCGGCAATCGCCGCCGAGGCCAGGCGCAGCATGTTGAAGCTGCCGATCAGGTTGACGTTGATCACCTGGCTGAAACTGGACAGCGCGTGCGGACCGTTTTTGCCGAGGATCTTCTCGCCACGCACGATGCCGGCGCAGTTGACCAGACCGTTGAGGCCGCCGAAGGCTTTGACCGTGGCCTGCACCGCCGCTTCAGCCGCTGCTTCGTTGCTGATGTCCGCGACCACGCTTTGCGCGCCCAGGCGCTGGGCCTGCGCCGCGACAGCTTCAGCGTTCATGTCCACCAGCATCACCTTGGCGCCGGCGGCGACCAGCATTTCAGCGGTGGCGGCACCGAGGCCGGACGCGCCGCCAGTGACGAGAAAAACCTTGTTTTGGATCTGCATCATTGTTTCCTTGGATTCAAGCTGAAACGTTCTTCGCCGCGGCCTCTTGAGCCTTGGCGATTTCCTGGTTGCGCAAGATAAAGCGCTGCAATTTGCCGCTTGGGGTTTTCGGCAATTCGCTGACAAATTCGATTTCACGGGGGTACGAGTGCGCCGCCAGGCGCTTGCGTACATGTTGGCGCAGCTCTTCGGCCAACTCCGGCGCGGCACGATATTGCGCGCTGAGCACGACGAAGGCTTTGACCAGCTCAGTGCGTTCCGGATCGGGCTTGCCGACCACCGCGGCTTCGACCACCGCCGGGTGTTCGATCAGCGCGCTTTCCACGTCGAACGGGCCGACGCGGTAGCCTGAAGTGGTGATCACATCATCGCTACGGCCGACGAAGCTGATGCTGCCATCCGGATTCCACTCGACGGTGTCGCCGCTCAGGTAGTAATGACCGACGAAGGCCTTGGTCGGTGCGCCTTCATAGCCGGCGAACCAGCACATTGGCGACTGGGTCCGGTCGATCGCCAGAATGCCCGGCTGGCCGACACCCAGTTCGTTGTATTCATCATCGAGCACCACGATGCGGTGACCCGGCGAGGCAAAACCGGCGGCGCCCATGTGGATCGGATGTTCCAGTGCGTGGTGGTTGCACAGCACCATGCCCAGTTCGGTCTGGCCGTAGTGGTCATGAATGACCACGCCAAGCTGATCGGCGAACCAGCGGATCACTTCCGGGTTCAACGGCTCACCGGCGCTGCTGACAATGCGCAGCTTGCCCTTGATCGACTTGGCGAACTCATCACCGCCGGCGATCAACAGACGATAAGCGGTCGGCGAGCCGGTGAGATTGGTGATGCCGTATTTGTTGATGACACGGCAGGTGCTTTCGAGGGTGAACGGGCCATCGTAAAACGTGATCGGATGCCCCATCGACATCGGCCCGGTGACACCGAAATAGATGCCGTAGGCCCAACCCGGGTCGGCAACGTTCCAGAATGCGTCTTCGGGCCGCAGATCCACGGCGTCGCGGGTGTAGCTCTGGAACGCGACGATGGCCTTCAGGGGTACCGACAGCGCTTTCGACGGGCCGGTGGTGCCGGAGGTGAACATCAGCAGGAACGGGTCTTCGCCGCTCAGCATCACCGGTTCGCAATCGTTGCAATAGTTGGCCAGTTCGGCCCAGAAGCTGAAATCGCCCCGTACGATGCCTTGGCCTTTTGCGCCTGCGACGGTGACGATGGTCGGGCATTCGGCGACTTCGGCGAGTTTTGAGCGATTGACCGCGTCGGTGACCACCACTTTGGCGCCGGAGCAGCCGAGGCGGTGTTGAATGGCTTTGGGGCCGAACGCGGTGAACAGCGGCTGGTAGACCGCGCCAATGCGCCAGGTGGCAAACACGGTAATGAGCAATTCGATGTTACGTGGCAACAGGCCGGCGACCTTGTCGCCTTTTTTTACGCCTTGGGCCAACAGGAAATTGGCAAAGCGCGCGGCTTTGTCTTGCAGATCGGTGAAGGTGTACGTGGCGCTGGCGCCGTCGCGTCCTTCCCAAAACAATGCGATCCGCCCGGGCAACGCATGCCGGTCGCAACATTCGACGCAGGCATTGAGGGCGGTCAGATCGCCCGCGAGTGCAGCGTCGACGGTGTGCTGATAATCGAACTGTGAAACAGCAGACAAGTAATCGCGCATTGCCAGAATCCCTTTGTTTTTTATTGGTTGGGGGAACCGTAAACAACAGGGAAATACTCGCTCTGCACGGTGTGCGGGGCAATGGTCAAAGTTATCAAGTTGCTTGACTGGTTTGGCCAAGATCCCACCTGGCGCAATGATCGTTCCCACGCTCCGCGTGGGAATGCCCCCCGGAACGCTCTGCGTCCCATCCAAAGCCGAACGCGGAGCGTCCGTTGAGGCATTCCCACGCAGAGCGTGGGAACGATCAGTGTCTAGCTCGCTTCGTTGAGAATCAAACTCCGATAATGACCCGGATTGGACCCCGACCACTTGCGAAACGCCTTGTAGAACGAACTCGCATCGGCAAAACCCAGCCGTGTGGCAATCTCGGCGAAGCTGATGCTCGGCTCGGCCAGCCAGACAATCGCCAGTTCCTTGCGCACGCTGTCCTTGAGCGCTTGATACGTCTGACCTTCTTCGGCCAAGCGGCGCCGCAGGGTCGAAGCGGACATGCACAGGCGTTGTGCCAGCGCTTCGGTTTCTGGCCATTGCTCGGCGGGCAATTGCCGCAGGTCGTGCTTGATACGGCTGGCCAGGCTTTGCGGATCGCGATACTTGACCAGGATGTTGGCCGGCGCATGGGCCAGGAAGCGTTTGAGTTCTTCCGCTGTACGCTTGATCGGCAGATCGAGGCAATCGGCAGAGAAAATCATCCGCGTGCGTGGACGGTCGAACCGCAGGTTTTCGGAGAACATCACCTGATAGTCATCACAGAAGTCCGGCCTGGGGCAGCGCAATTCGATGGCCAGGATCGGAATCCGCCGCCCCGCCAACCAGCACGCCACGCCGTGCACGATCATCCAGTAAGTGAAATAGGTAAAGGCGCGGCGCGGCTCGTGGTGGTTTTCCAGCAGTACGATTTCCGCCAGGCTTTGCTGGCGCACCAACTCGGCGGGCGTGCATTCGAGCATCAAAGACAAAAAGCCCAGGCCGCTGGTCAGGCCCGCCGCGACATTCGGCTGAATCATGGCGCAGCGGCACAGAAATTCGAAACTGCCGGACTTGAGCTTGCGCGGGTCCATGCCGAAAAACTCATCGTCCCCGCGCCGCGCCAGCAAGCGCCAAAGTCGAGCGTACGCTGTAGCGGGAACCCGTGCGGTGCTGCTGTTCAACAACAACGGCTCGATGCCGACCTTGTGCAACACCTCGTCGGTCACAACGCCCGGGGCGCAACTTTGCAACAGCGCTTCACGCACCAGTTGGATGGAGATGGTGTCTTTTTCGGACATTGAGCGAGACAAGCCCTGATCTTGTTTGAATGGTGGGCATCTTAGCGCACTGCATCCCCTATCGGAGCGAGCCTGCTCGCGATTGCGCCAGTGGCCACGCCACACATTCAAAGAATGCGGTACAGCAACCGCTCAACCCTCACCCGGCTCACACGCTTGAGAAACTTCGCCACCCCCGCCGGGTAGTCCGGCAATGTTTCCAGGTCCCCAAAACGCTCGATGCGCCGGGTGTGCTGGAAAATCTGCGCCAACTCTGTACGGCGCGGCACCAACAACTCGCCCTTTGGATCATCAATCAGCAAGGCGTTTTCCAGATCGAGGCGAAACGCTCGCGGGTTGAGGTTGTTGCCGGTCAGCAAGGTGTAACGCTGGTCGATCCACATGCCTTTGAGATGGTAGGTGTTGTCGCCATCCTTCCACAGATGCAGGTTCAACTGCCCGCTGTCGATGTTGCGCTGATGGCGCTTGGCGAATCGGCGCAGGCTGATCTCGTAGAGATATGGCAGCGCCGAAATCACTTTGAACGGTTCGCTCGGTGGAATATAGAAATCGTTGGCGGTCTTGTCGCCGACCACGATATCGATCTTCACACCCCGCGCCAGCGCCCGGTTGATATCCCGGGTTACGGCCAATGGCAGGTTGAAGTATGGCGTGCAGATGGTCAGTTGATGCTGGGCGCTGCCGATCAGCTCGCCAATCACCCGGCTCAACGGATTGTTCTTGCCCACGCCCAGTAACGGGCTGACAGACAGACCGCTCTTGTCCGTGGAGCCCTGGGTGGTGTCGTACGCAGCGTGCTTGAGACGGCTGCGCAGATCGCCGATGTCATTGCGCAGGCTGCGGGTGGTCGGCAGGTTCGGCAGGTCGAGGCGATGCACCGCTTTGGAAGCCACCAGACCGTGTTGAACCAGGTGGTGCATGGAATCGGCCAGCGCACGGTTGTGCAGCAGGTGATAACGGTCGTAGCGGTACTTGTCGAGCTTGTGCAAGTAGACGTTGTTCAGGCTGGCGCCGCTGTAAATCACGCAGTCATCGATGATGAAGCCCTTCAAATGCAACACGCCGAACAGCTCGCGGGTTTGCACCGGCACGCCATACACCGGCACTTCGCTGGCATGAGTGCGGGTCATCTCCTGATACCAGGCCGAATTGCCCGGTTGCTTGCCGGCACCGATCAAACCGCGCTGCGCGCGCAGCCAGTCGACGACCACCACCACGTCCAGCTGTGGACGCGCCAGTTTGGCCGCGTGCAAGGCATCGAGTATTTCCTGGCCGGCCTCATCCTGTTGCAGGTACAGCGCAACGATATAGATACGCTGGGTGGCGCTGGCGATTTTTTCCAGCAGGCAACGACGGAACTCGGCGGCGCCGCTGAGGAAGGTGACGGCATCGGCGGTCAGCGGAAAACTGCGCAGTTTAGGCAGCAGGGAGCGTTTGAAAAGCGACGGCATAGGGCTCGCAATGGGTCGAATCCAGAGAGTTTGAGAGCTTACACCATGGATCGGCTCGGGTCTTGTGGGTGTCCATAATGACGCTATCTCTGGCAAGCCAGCTCCCACAGGTTGATCGCATTTCCCTGTGGGAGCTGGCTTGCCAGCGATGGCGGTTTTATGGGCAATGGAAAAACATTTGACCAAGAAGAACGATCGTTCTACTCTTTGCCACATGAACGAAATCACTAGCAATGACACACGCGACATCATTCTGGATGTCACCGAAAAGTTGATCTACAAAAGTGGCATCGCTGCCACTGGCATGGATCTTCTGGTGAAAACCGCCGGCGTCTCCAGAAAGAGCATTTACCGCTACTTCGCCAACAAGGAGGAGCTGGTCGTCGCCGCCCTGCAACGCCGTGACGAACGCTGGATGCACTGGTACAGAACTGAAGTCGGCAAAGCCCGGACCCCGGCGGACCGCCTGCTCAATCTGTTCAGCGTGCTCAAGTCCTGGTTTGACTCTGAAGGCTTTCGCGGCTGCGCGTTCATTAACACCAGCGGTGAAACCGGCGACCCGCAAGACCCGGTCCGGCTGGTCGCCAAAGACCACAAACAAAAGCTGCTCGACTACGTGTGCGAGCTGTGTACCGAATATGGTGCCAAGGATCCGCAGAGTCTGGCCAGACAGCTGCTGATCCTGATCGATGGTGCCATTACCTTGGCGCTTGTCATGGGTGATCACAGTGCCGCCGATAATGCGCAATGCATGGCGCGAAAGTTATTGGACCTGTAACAACTTAACCAAGCCCGACAACGTGTTTTAACTTGATTGTATACGGAGACTTGATATGTCTAATGCCGAAGTTCGTCCGCCATTGCCGCCATTCACCCGTGAATCGGCCATCGAAAAAGTCCGCCTCGCCGAAGACGGCTGGAACTCCCGCGATCCTGAGCGCGTGTCGCTGGCTTACACCCTGGACACTCGGTGGCGCAACCGCGCCGAGTTCGCCTACAACCGAGAAGAAGCCAAAGGCTTTCTGACGCGCAAGTGGGCCAAGGAACTGGATTATCGGTTGATCAAGGAGCTGTGGGCGTTCACCGACAATCGCATCGCCGTGCGTTATGCCTATGAATGGCACGACGATTCTGGCAACTGGTTCCGCTCCTACGGCAACGAAAACTGGGAGTTCAACGAGGACGGATTGATGGCCCATCGTTTTGCCTGCATCAACGACATGCCGATCAAGGAAAGCGAGCGCAAATTCCATTGGCCGCTGGGCCGTCGCCCTGATGATCACCCGGGCTTGTCGGATCTGGGCTTGTAAACACCGCTCCAAACCAGCACGGTGGCCTATTGATCGTTCCCACGCTCTGCGTGGGAACGCAGCCCGGGACGCTTTGCGTGCCATTGGAACGCTGAGCGTCCCTTGAGGCATTCCCACGCAGAGCGTGGGAACGATCAGAAAACGCCGCTCCAAATGCAGGCGCGAGCTTGCTGACCCTTTAATGATCGTTCCCACGCACTGCGTGGGAACGCAGCCCGGGACGCTTTGCGTGCCATTGGAACGCTGAGCGTCCCTTGAGGCATTCCCACGCAGAGCGTGGGAACGATCAGAAAACGCCGCTCCAAATGCAGGCGCAGCCCGGGACGCTTTGCGTGCCATTGGAACGCTGAGCGTCCCTTGAGGCATTCCCACGCAGAGCGTGGGAACGATCAGAAAACGCCGCTCCAAATGCAGGCGTGAGCCTGCTGACCCTTTAATGATCGTTCCCACGCTCTGCGTGGGAACGCAGCCCGGGACGCTTTGCGTGCCACTGGAACGCTGAGCGTCCCTTGAGGCATTCCCACGCAGAGCGTGGGAACGATCAGAAAACGCCGCTCCAAATGCAGGCGCGAGCTTGCTGACCCTTTAATGATCGTTCCCACNGTCCCTTGAGGCATTCCCACGCAGAGCGTGGGAACGATCAGAAAACGCCGCTCCAAATGCAGGCGCGAGCTTGCTGACCCTTTAATGATCGTTCCCACGCTCTGCGTGGGAACGCAGCCCGGGACGCTTTGCGTCCCAGGCGCTCCGACGACAGGGCCAGACCAGTCGCCGCAGAACCTGGATATAGGTAAGATATCGGCCCTTCCCCGCAGCCCTTTGCTGCACCCGCCGATTAAGCCGATTCCATGCCTTTCGAACTCAGCGTTGACCTCACCACCCTGGCCATTCTGGCCGCAGTCGCTTTTGTTGCCGGTTTCATCGATGCCATTGCCGGCGGCGGTGGCCTGTTGACTACCCCGGCCTTGCTCACCGCTGGCCTGCCGCCGCACCTGGTGCTGGGCACCAACAAACTCAGCTCGACTTTCGGCTCGGCCATCGCCAGTTTTACCTTCTATCGCCGCAAACTGTTTCATCCAGGGCAATGGATACACGCCATTGTCGGCACCCTGGTCGGCGCGCTGAGCGGTGCGGTGGTCGCGCATTACCTGCCCGCCGAGTGGCTGAACAAGATGCTGCCGGTGATCGTCTTTGCCTGTGGTCTATATCTGTTGTTTGGCGGCACGCCGAAAGCGCCGTCAGACAACAACGCGCCCATCAAGAAAAAATGGCAATCGACCCAGGGTTTCAGCCTCGGTTTTTATGATGGCGTGGCAGGTCCCGGTACGGGGGCGTTCTGGACCGTCAGCAGCCTGTTGCTCTACCCCATCGATCTGGTGAAGGCCAGTGGCGTAGCACGCAGCATGAACTTCGTCAGTAACGCGGCGGCGCTGTCGATCTTCATTTTTTCCGGTCAGGTGGACTGGATCATCGGCCTGAGCATGGGCTCGTCGTTGATGGTCGGCGCGTTCTTCGGCGCCCGCACCGCCATCAGCGGCGGTGCAAAGTTCATACGTCCGGTGTTCATCACCGTGGTGCTCGGGCTGACCGTGCGGCTAGCCTGGCAACACTGGTTCAGCGTGGCCTAATCGCCGGGCCACGTAGACATCGATCAGGTAACGGGCAATCGAGCGTGACGCCGGCAACGGCGGCAGCTCGTGCACGTTGAACCACTGGGCGTCTTCGATCTCGTCTTCCTGACAGACAATGTCCCCACCGGCATATTCGGCATGAAAGCCGAGCATCATCGAATGCGGGAACGGCCAGCACTGGCTGCCCATGTACTGGATGTTCTTCACCTCGATCCGCACCTCTTCCCGCACCTCGCGAATCAGGCAATCCTCAGCCGACTCCCCCGGTTCGGCGAACCCCGCCAAGGTGCTGTAGACCCCGCTGACGAACCGTGGCGAACGTGCCAGCAGCACTTCATCACCCCGGGTCACCAGCACGATCATGCTCGGCGAAATCCGTGGATAGCTGCGCAAATCGCACGGCTGGCAATACATCGCCCGTTCGCGCGGCACTTGTGTCATGGCCTGGCCGCAGTTACCGCAAAAACGATGCTCACGGGCCCAGGTGCCAATCTGCGCTGCGTAACCAAGCACCTTGTACAGCGTGTGATCGCCTTCAAGCATGAACGCCCGCAGGCCCTTCCAGTTGCAACCCGGCACTTCGCTGTGACTGCGCAACTCCAGCAGGTACACCGGTTCACCGTCGAGGTGGCCGATGCCGTGCTCGGCGAGAATCGACAAGTCCTGACGCTTGAGCCATTCACGGGGAAACAGCGCGCCATTGTCATCGAACATAAAGCCTTCCGGGCTGCGCGCCACGGCCCAGCCGCCGGGTTGGTCGGTGTCCAGTACTGCAGTGGTCCAGCGTGAAGTCATTTTCAATCAATCCAGAAATTCGGGTTTCTGTTTGCTCATATGGGCGGCCATGGCCACGCGCAAGTCAGTGGATTGCAGCATGGCGGCGTTCCAGGTGGCGACGTATTCGAGACCGTCATCAATGCGGTGATCGCGCATATAGCTGATCATCGCCTTGGTGCCGGTGACCGCAATCGGCGACTTGCTCGCAATTTCCCGGGCGATGCCCATGACGCCGTCGAGCAGGCTGGCAGTGTCGCTGTAGACGCGATTGACCAGGCCCATGCCGCGTGCTTCTTCGGCGCCGAAAGTGCGACCAGTGTAAGCCAGTTCACGCAGCATGCCGTCACCGATGATCCGCGGCAAGCGTTGCAGCGTGCCGACGTCGGCGGCCATGCCGATGTCGATTTCCTTGATCGAGAACTGTGCGTCTTCGGCGGCGTAACGCATGTCGCACGCGGCGATCAGGTCGATGGCACCGCCCAGGCAATACCCTTGAATGGCCGCGAGCACTGGTTTACGGCAATTGTCGACGGCGTTGAAGGACGCTTGCAGGTTGAGAATCTTGCGGCGCAGCAGGCGAGCGTTGCGCCCCACATCCTTGCCCAATTCATTGGCCACGCCGGCCAGCATCATCAGGTCGATACCCGAGGAGAAATGCTTGCCTGCGCCGCTGAGGACCACCACGCGCACTTCGTCGGTGTCATCGACCCACTGGAAAATCTCGACGATTTCGCTCCAGAACGCAGCATTCATCGAGTTGATCTTTTCCGGACGATTGATCTGCACATGAGCAATTTTATCGACCAGTTCGACGGTGAACGCGGTGTATTGAGACATGCTAGTGATCCTTTACCGGGCAAAAAAGAGGCCTGAACTATACCAAGGCGTGATGGCGGGCAGTAAGGCAGGGTTTCGGCCAAAAGCGGGACCAACTCAAGTCATTTGGCGTATTGCCGGGCCTCATCGCTGGCAAGCCAGCCCCACAGGGTTTTGTGTACGCCGCAGGTCCGAAGTGAGAGTCAGCCTGCTAGCGACAGGCCGCACTGGCACCTGATTTGTGCTTTTCTTAAAACAGCACATACCAATGAATAATTGTTCGCGCTGGCGTGTTCACATCATGACAGTCTCTTTCGGTCCGTTCGATGCCACAACCCTGACAGCCATGGAGCTTTACCGATGAATAGCCGCTTTTCGATTCTTTCGGCACCGTTGATGCTTGCTGTCGTGCTGTCCGGTTCACAGGCATGGGCCAACGGCGAGGAAGACACACCCGCCAAGCCGCAGTGCCCCAGAGATCAGGTGTTCGATACCAAGGCGCAGAAATGCGTCAAGCAAACCAGCAAGCTTGTCTCGGACGCCGACCGCACCGATTACGCCTATCAACTGGCCAAACACGGGCGCTATGAGGAGGCCCTGGCGCTGCTCGATACGCTCAAGCAGCCCGATACCGCCAAGGCTTTGAACTATCGAGGGTATGCCACGCGTAAACTGGGGCGCACCGACGAAGGTATCGGTTATTACCTGCAATCGGTAAAACTCGATCCTCACTACGCACAGGTCCGCGAGTACCTGGGTGAAGCCTACGTGATCAAGGGTCAACTGGCTCTCGCACAGGAGCAGTTGCAGCAGATCAAATCGATATGCGGCAATACCACTTGCGAGGAATACCAGGACCTGGCCGAAGCCATCAACGACTCATCGAAAACCTGACTTATCGAATACGCGGAGGTCGCTATCGCCAGCGATCAGGCAATACGGGCAGAACTGGGCCAGCATCTGGCGCGATTGTGGCGTTACGGGTTGCTGTTGTCCCGACAAAGGCATGTCGCCGAAGACCTGGTGCAGGCAACCTGCGTGCGGGCGCTGGAACGGGCCGCGCAGTTTGCGCCGGGTACGCGCATGGACCATTGGCTGATGAGCATTCTGCATTCGATCTGGCTCAATGAAATACGCGCGCGCCGGGTGCGTCAGGGGCAAGGCACGATAGAGGGTGAACAGGTGTTGTCGTTCGACGGTGAGTATGCAGCGCAAACCCATGTCATGGCGGCGCAAGTCATCCGCCGGGTCGATGCGCTGCCGGAAACCCAGCGCGAAACGGTGTTCCTGGCCTATGTCGAAGGCTTGTCCTACCGCGAAGTCGCCGAAGTCCTGCAAGTGCCGATCGGTACCGTAATGAGCCGCCTGGCCACTGCCCGGGCCAAACTGGCCGAGTACCCGCCCTTGCAAGCTGTACCGAACCCCTCCACTCACGGAGAACGTCGATGAACGTGAACCCCACGGACGAGCAACTGGTGGCGTACCTCGACAATCAGCTCGATAGCCAGGAACGCCAGCGCATCGACGCCGCCGTGGCCGAAGACCCGATGCTCGGCCTGCGCCTGCAATGGCTGAACCGCAGCAGCCTGCCGTTCAAGTCGGCCTACGACGAGTTGGAACGACAGGCCCCGGTGGATCGTCTGCAAGCGATGCTCGATACCCTGCCATCGCCCGCCCGCCAGCCCCTCAATCGGCGCAGGTTTCTCGCGGCGGCAGCCGGATTTCTGGTGACCGGTGTGCTGGCGGATCGTCTGTTCCTCGCTTGGCAAGCCAGTCAGCAGAACGACAACTGGCGCCAGTTGGTGGCTGACTACATGGTCCTGTACATTCCGCAAACCCTCGACCATTTGCCCAACGATGAAGCCACCCAGCGCACGCAATTGCGCACGATCGAGGCCAGCCTGGACCTGAACATTGCGCCGGCGCAACTGGCCTTGCCTCGCGCCGAACTCAAGCGTGCGCAAATTCTTGAATACGATGGCGTGCCTATTGCCCAGATCACCTACCTCGATCCGCTCCACGGCCCGTTGGCGCTATGCATCACCCGCTCCAACAGCGGCAGCCGGCCTATCGCCCGGGAGCGTCGACATGGCATGAACATTGTCTATTGGGCGGATATGCAACACGCGTGGATGCTGATCGGGCGTAATTCCATGACCGACCTGGAAGGCATGGCCAAATCACTGCGCGGCCGGCTCAGCGCATAACCCTGCAAGAGTCGTTTCAGGATGGCGTCGGCAACCACAACCTAAACCTCGCCCCACCCAGCGGCGAGGCCTCTACGGTCAACGTGCCACCCTGCGCCTCCAGCGCCCTGCGACTGATCGCCAGCCCCAGACCAAACCCGCCCGTAGCCCGATCACGACTGCGATCCAACCGATAGAACGGTTCGAAGATTCGTTCGCGCTCGTCGTCCGGAATACCGATGCCGTCATCATCTACCCAGATTTCACAGCCTTTGGGACACACCTGGACGCCGACCTGGATGCGTTTTTCGCAGTAGCGCATGGCGTTGCGCAACAGGTTCTGCAGTGCGCGGGCAGTCAGCCGCGGGTCGAGGGTGAAGCGTTCGAGCTGACCATGCAGCAGTACGTCGATGACGATGTCTGGCGATTGTTCGTCATCGACACTGCCCAAAATGCTGTCGATGAATTCGTCCAGCGACACCTCGACCTGCTCCGGTATCCGTGCCGGATTTTGCAGGCGACTGTAGGACAACAGCTCCAGCACCAACTCATCGAGTTCGCGGATGTGGTCGACCAATCCTTGCAGGCGTTCACGGCTGGCGGCTGGCAGGTCATCGGACAGCGCCAACGCCAGGCCGAAGTCCAGGCGTGTCAGCGGCGTGCGCAATTCATGGGAGACCGCATTGAGCAGGTCACGCTGCTGGTTCAACAGGTTTTCGATGTCGCCGGCCATGGTGTCGAACACATTGGCCAGGCTGCCGATGTTGGAACTCTGGGCAATCTGCGTGCGCTCGCTCAGATGGCCCTTGCCGAAACGTTCAGCCGCGCTTTTCAGGCGTTCCAGATCGCGCCAGTGCGGGCGCAACCACAGCAACAGGCACGCCAGCATGGTCGCGCCGATCAGCACGTTGATGCTCCAGTACAACAGGCTGACATCCATCGGATCCGGCGGCACCACCATGTGCACCACGGTGCGTTCATTCAGCGGCGCCACCGCCAGGGTACGCCAGCCCCAATCGCCCACGCGCACCACGTTCTCACCACGCTGCAAACGTTGCTGCTCATCCATGGACAGCCCGGGGTCATCCATGCTGCTGAGCACAATGTGCAACGGTTTGAACTCACCGTCCATTTCCGCTGCCAGCGCGGGCCACTGCTCGGTCGGCACGGCTTTGAATTGTTTGACGATGAGGGTTTGCAAGCCTCGGGAGTAATCGAGGTTGTAAGTGATGAATCGGTCGTGGAAAACCTTGATCACCAGGTCCGGCACCAGGTAAATCGCCGCGCTGAACGAGACGATGGTCACCAGGTACAGACGAAAGAGGATTCTGAACATGGCCTCAGCATTCCCACTCGGAACGGCTGAACAGGTAACCCTTGCCCCACACGGTCTTGATCTTGCGCGCCTCGCCGGCGTGGTCGTCGAACTTGCGCCGCAGCTTGGAGATCGCCACGTCCACCGAGCGGTCGGTGCCGTTGAATTCGATGCCGCGCAAGCGTTGCAGGATCTGGTCACGGCTCAGCACTTCACCGGCATGCCGGGCCAGCACCACCAGCAGGTTGTACTCGCCGCTGGACATTTCCACCGACTGACCGCGCCAGGTCACGGTGCGCTCGGACAGGTCGATGCACAAATTGCCGATGAGGATCCGGTCGTTGGCGGTTTGCGGCTCGCTGAGGCTGCTGCGCCGCAGCAACGTGCGCACCCGTGCCAGCAGAACCCGCGGTTCGCACGGCTTGGTGACGTAATCGTCAGCGCCCATTTCCAGCCCCAGCACCTGATCGTGGCTGTCGTCGCGGGCGGTGAGCATCAGAATCGGCAGCGCCGCCGAATCGGCACGCAACAAGCGGCAGACTTGCAGGCCATCGAGGCCTGGCAGCATCAGATCGAGGATCACCAGGTCCGGCGGATTGAGCCGCGCACGCTCGCGCACATGATCACCGCGGCCGATCACGCTGACGGAATAACCGTTGCGCTCCAGATAGCTGGCAATCAGTTCGGCGAGGGCGGTGTCGTCTTCGACCAGGAGGATGTTGGGCATGGGGTGTTTCCAGAAGTGCAGTGGCGCCAGTCAGAACCTAATCGCTGGCAAGCCAGCTCCCACAGGGTCTGATGTGAACACAAATTGTGTGTGCAGCCTCAACCACTGTGGGAGCTGGCTTGCCAGCGATAGCGGCCTGACAGGCGCAAAAAGATTCAAGGCTTGAAGGATATACGCCCACACACACTCCTGAGTAAAACCCTTACACAATTTCACACAGCGCCTACAAAGCTTCACCGCTACCCTCGCCGACGCCCAGTAGGATGCTGGGGGTCATTATTGGGGTAATTCATGTCAAAGAAACTGCTTGCCAGGCTGAGCCTTTTGGCCCTGGCGTTGACGTTGAGCGCGTGCGACAAGTCCTCGATCGCCGAGGAACAGCCACCCTTGGCCAGCGTTCGCATCGAAACCATCGAAGCCCGACCGCTGTCGATCAGCAGCGAATTGAGCGGGCGTATTGCCGCGCCGCGCATTGCTGAAGTGCGTGCCCGAGTGGCGGGCGTGGTCCTGCAACGCACCTTCCGCGAAGGCAGCGACGTGAAAAAAGGCGACGTGCTGTTCCGCATTGACCCGGCGCCGTTCAAGGCTGACCTCGATAGCGCCGAAGCCGCGCTGCGCAAAGCCGAAGCCAATGCGTTCCAGGCGAAACTGCAGGAACAGCGCTACGCCCAGTTGATCGACGACAAGGCCATCAGCGGTCAGGATTACGACAATGCGCGGGCCAACGCACGGCAGACCGCCGCCGATGTCGCCGCCAGCAAAGCTGCGGTTGAACGTGCCAGGCTGAACCTCGGATACGCCACCGTCACCGCACCGATTTCCGGACGCATCGGCCGTGCGCTGGTCACCGAAGGCGCGCTGGTCGGGCAGAACGAAACCACGCCGCTGGCATTGATTCAGCAACTCAATCCGATTCACGCCGACCTGACCCAATCGACCCGTGAACTCAATGACCTGCGCCGCGCATTCCGCTCCGGCCAGCTTGAAGAAGTCGGTCAAGGACAGGCCAAAGCCACGCTGATTCAGGACGACGGTAGCCTCTATCCGTTGCCGGGCAAATTGCTGTTCAGCGATATCACGGTCGACCCGGGTACCGGCCAGATCATTTTGCGCAGCGAATTCCCCAACCCCGACCTTGACCTGTTGCCCGGCAGTTTCGTGCGCGTGCGCCTGGACCAAGCGGTCAATCAACAAGGCATCAGCGTGCCGCAGCGGGCGATCCAGCGCGACAGCGCCGGTATCGCGCAAGTGCTGCTGCTCGACGCTGAACAGCGCATCAGCCAGCAACCGGTGGAATTGGGCCAGGTGCAGAACGACCGCTGGGTCGTCACCCGCGGTCTCAAACCGGGCGACCGCATCGTCACCGAAGGCCTGCAACATGCCCGCCCCGGCGAGAAAGTGCAGATCGACGACTCCCCTCTTCCACTTGCCCAGGTTTCTGGCCAGTAAGCAGGACGCTTGTATATGCCGCAGTTTTTTATCGACCGCCCGGTGTTTGCCTGGGTGGTCGCCCTGTTCATCCTGCTGGCCGGTGCCCTGGCCATCCCGCAGTTGCCGGTGGCGCAGTACCCCGATGTCGCGCCGCCGCAAATCGAAATCTACGCGGTGTACCCGGGCGCTTCAGCGCAGACCGTGGACGAAAGCGTGGTCAGCCTGATCGAGGAAGAACTCAACGGTGCTGATCACCTGCTGTATTTTGAATCGCAAAGCAGCCTCGGCAGCGCCACGATCAAGGCGACGTTCCAGCCCGGCACCGACCCGGAGATGGCCCAGGTGGATGTGCAAAATCGCCTGAAAGCCGTGGAGTCGCGTCTGCCGCAAGCGGTGAACCAGCAGGGTTTGCAGGTAGAAAAAGTCTCCGCCGGTTTCCTGTTGTTGATCACCCTCACCTCCAGCGACGGCAAGCTCGACGACGTGGCGCTCAGCGATTATCTGGCGCGCAACGTGATGAACGAGATCAAGCGCCTGGACGGCGTCGGCAAGGCGCAGCTGTATGGCGCCGAACGAGCGATGCGCATCTGGATCGACCCGCAGAAGCTGATCGGTTTCAACCTCACCCCGGCCGATGTCAACGCGGCCATCGTCGCGCAGAACGCCCAGGTCTCGGCCGGCAGCATCGGTGATTTGCCGAGCCGCAGCAGCCAGGAAATCACCGCGACCATTCTGGTCAAAGGCCAGTTATCGACGCCGGAAGAATTCGCCGACATCGTGCTCAAGGCCAATCCCGATGGCTCGACGGTGCGCATCGGCGATGTCGCGCGGGTCGAGATCGGCAGCCAGGAATATCAGTTTTCCACGCGTCTGAACGGCAAGCCGTCGACCGCTGTCGGCGTGCAACTCTCGCCCGGCGCCAATGCCCTCAACACCGCCACCCTGGTGCGGGCGAAGATGGACGAGCTGTCGCGCTACTTCCCGGCGAACGTCGAATACAAGATTCCCTACGACACCTCGCCGTTCGTCAAAGTCTCCATCACCAAAGTGGTCTACACCCTCGGCGAGGCGATGTTGCTGGTGTTCGCCGTGATGTTTCTGTTCCTGCAAAACATCCGCTACACGCTGATCCCGACGCTGGTGGTGCCGGTGGCGCTGATGGGCACCTTTGCGACCATGCTCGCCCTGGGTTTCTCGATCAACGTGCTGACCATGTTTGGCATGGTGCTGGCCATCGGTATCCTGGTCGACGACGCCATTGTGGTGGTGGAGAACGTCGAGCGAATCATGGCCAACGAGGGCCTGTCGCCCAAGGACGCCACGCGCAAAGCCATGAAGCAGATCACCGGGGCGATCATCGGCATCACCCTGGTGCTGGTCGCGGTGTTTATTCCAATGGCATTCATGCAGGGTTCGGTCGGGGTGATCTACCGGCAGTTTTCGCTGTCGATGGCCACCTCGATCCTGTTCTCGGCGTTCCTCGCCCTGACCCTGACCCCGGCGCTGTGCGCGACCCTGCTCAAACCGATCGCCAAGGGTGAGCATCATGAAAAAAGCGGATTCTTTGGCTGGTTCAACCGTCGTTTCGAGCAACTGACCGACCGCTATCAGGGCTGGGTCGCCTATGCCCTCAAACGCACCGGCCGCTATCTGTTGATCTACGGTGTGCTGCTGGTGGGTCTGGGATTGTGCTTCGCGCGCCTGCCCTCTTCGTTTTTGCCGGTGGAAGATCAGGGCTACACCATTACCGACATTCAGTTGCCGCCCGGCGCTACCAAGAACCGTACCGTGCAGGTGGCAGAACAGATCGAAGCGCATAACGTTGGTGAGCCGGGTATCGGCGACAGCGTGGTGATTCTCGGTTTCAGCTTCTCCGGTAGCGGGCAGAACGCGGCGCTGGCGTTCTCGACACTCACGGATTGGTCGCAACGTGGCAGCGATGACTCGGCAAGCTCGATTGCCGATCGTGCCAACATCGCCCTGAGCCAGATCAAGGACGCCATGGCCTTCTCTGTGCTGCCGCCTCCGGTGGACGGCCTCGGTACCTCCAGCGGTTTCGAGTTCCGCTTGCAGGATCGCGGCGGCCTCGGCCACGCCACGTTGATGCAGGCCCGCAGCGAGTTGCTGGCGGCCGCCGAAAAGAGCCCGATCCTGATGAACGTGCGCGAAAGCGCCCTGGCCGAAGCGCCGCAGGTGCAATTGATCGTCGACCGCAAACAGGCCAATGCCTTGGGCGTGTCCTTTGCCGACATCGGCAGCGTGCTGTCCACTGCCGTCGGTTCGACCTACATCAACGATTTCCCCAATCAAGGGCGGATGCAACGCGTTGTGGTGCAGGCCGAGGGCGACCAACGCAGTCAGGTTGACGACCTGTTGAAGATCCACGTGCGAAACAACAGCGGAAAAATGGTACCCCTCTCGGCTTTCGTCCAGGCCAAATGGATTCAAGGCCCGGCGCAATTGACCCGCTACAACGGTTACCCGGCAGTGGCCATTTCCGGTGAACCGACACCCGGCCACAGCACCGGCGAAGCCATGGCCGAGATCGAACGGCTGGTGGCATTGGGGCCTGTGGGACTGGGTCAGGAATGGACCGGGCTGTCGTTGCAGGAACGCCTTTCCGGCAGCCAGGCACCGATCCTGCTCGGGTTGTCGCTGCTGATCGTGTTCCTGTGCCTGGCGGCGCTGTATGAGAGCTGGTCGATTCCGACGTCGGTGCTGCTTGTGGTGCCGCTGGGTGTGCTCGGTGCGGTGCTGGCGGTAACCCTGCGCGGGATGCCCAACGATGTGTTCTTCAAGGTCGGGTTGATCACCATCATTGGCCTGTCGGCGAAGAACGCGATCCTGATCATCGAGTTCGCCAAGAGCCTGTACGACGAAGGCCACGACCTGCTCGACGCCACCTTGCAAGCGGCACGCCTGCGGTTGCGGCCCATCGTGATGACATCGCTGGCATTCATCCTCGGCGTGGTGCCCCTGGCGATCGCCACCGGCGCCAGCTCGGCGAGCCAGCAAGCCATCGGCACCGGGGTCATCGGCGGGATGATCAGCGCGACGTTGGCGGTGCTGTTTGTGCCAGTGTTTTTTGTGGTGGTGATGAAACTGGTGCGTAAACGCCACAAATAAACCTGACCCAACACAAATCCCTGTGGGAGCGGGCTTGAACTGGTCAAGTAATCCCGGACACCGATTACGGTGTTTATGCCGCTTTTTGCTCCATGGCTATCGGCGACAGATAGTTGTTGTAGCTGTGGAGCCTNTGAACTGGTCAAGTAATCCCGGACACCGATTACGGTGTTTATGCCGCTTTTTGCTCCATGGCTATCGGCGACAGATAGTTGTTGTAGCTGTGGAGCCTGGTGCGGTTGTAGTACATGAAGAAACGCACCATGTCCGTTTTTGCCTCCTCGATCAGGCTGTAGCCGTTGCGAGGTACCCACTCTGACTTCAGCGTGCCAAAAAAACGCTCTGTTGGAGCGTTGTCCCAGCACTGTCCCCGATGGCTCATGCTTTGCACAATGCTGTGGCGGGTCAGTTCTTCTTGAAACTTGCGACTGGTGTACTGACATCCTTGGTCTGAGTGAAACATCAGCCCTGGAGGGCACGTTCGTACAGCTGTCGCCATGCGTAGCGCTTTGCTGACCAGGTTGGCGTCATTGACCAGAGAAAAAGCCCAACCAATGACCCTGCGAGCATACAAATCGATCACGATGGCCAGATGAATCCAGCGTTTGCCCACCATCAGGCTGGTAACGTCGCCACACCAAACCTGATCGATTGCAGTCGGTTTGAAGTTGCGTTTGAGCCGATTAGGCGCGACAAATGCCTCCACGCCTTTGGATCTAAATGGATGCGGCTGGCGTTGTTTACTGACAATGTTGGCTTCCCTCATCAGCGCTCGGACAAGGCTCCTTCCTGCTGCAATATTTTGCGATTTCAGGCCCTCGCTGATCATCCTGGAGCCCATGGCTTCGCGGCTTTCACTGTGCAGCTCAACGACTTTCATCCTGAGTTCTTCACGTCTGATCCGCGGCTTGGATCGCCGCTGAATCCACTCATAAAAGCTGCTGCGCTTCACACCGAAAACACGACACACCACGGCCGTCGGAAATGACTCTCTTAGCTCTACGATCATCGGAAACGATCGGGATCCGACATCAAGAGAGCGGTAGCCTTTTTTAAGATTTCAGCTTCCATCTCCATGCGCTTGATCTTGGCTTTTAGCTCCTGGATTTGGCGCTGATCGTCAGTAATCGCCTTGGTGCCTTCAACTGACCGGCCCTCGCGCTCCTTACGAACCTGATCAACCCAGCGCCGTAAAGCGGTGGGCCCGATATCCAGCGAAGCACAAACCTCTGGAACCGGGCAGTTATCATCAAGCACCATGCTCGCAGCATGCAGTTTGAACTCGCGGGTGTAGACCTTTCTTTCGTTCATGGAACCTCCAAGTTGGCGAAATCATATCGCCCTTAAGAGGTGACCGGAATTATTAGGCCAGTTCAGC
>NZ_LMGK01000021.1:411161-462009 GCF_001427125.1 Pseudomonas sp. Root562 | reverse complement strand
TGCTCAAACTCGCCGATGCCATCGAGGCCCATGGCGAAGAGCTGGCCAAACTGGAATCGGACAACTGCGGCAAACCCTACAGCGCCGCGCTGAACGACGAGATCCCGGCGATTGCCGACGTGTTCCGCTTCTTCGCCGGCGCCAGCCGTTGCATGAGCGGTTCGGCCGGTGGCGAATACCTGCCGGGCCACACCTCGATGATCCGCCGCGACCCGGTGGGCGTCATCGCTTCCATCGCGCCGTGGAACTACCCGCTGATGATGGTCGGTGGCGAATACCTGCCGGGCCACACCTCGATGATCCGCCGCGACCCGGTGGGCGTCATCGCTTCCATCGCGCCGTGGAACTACCCGCTGATGATGGTYGCCTGGAAAATCGCCCCGGCCCTGGCCGCCGGCAACACCGTGGTGCTCAAGCCATCGGAGCAAACGCCGTTGACCGCCCTGCGTCTGGCGCAATTGGCGTCGGAGATTTTCCCGGCCGGTGTGCTCAACCTGGTGTTCGGCCGTGGTCCTAGCGTCGGCAGCCCGCTGGTCACTCACCCGAAAGTGCGCATGGTGTCGCTGACCGGNTTCCCGGCCGGTGTGCTCAACCTGGTGTTCGGCCGTGGTCCTAGCGTCGGCAGCCCGCTGGTCACTCACCCGAAAGTGCGCATGGTGTCGCTGACCGGCTCGATCGCCACCGGTTCGAACATCATTTCCAGCACCGCYGACAGCGTCAAACGCATGCACATGGAACTGGGCGGCAAGGCCCCGGTGATCATCTTCGACGACGCCGACATCGACGCCGCCGTCGAAGGCATCCGTACCTTCGGNGTCAAACGCATGCACATGGAACTGGGCGGCAAGGCCCCGGTGATCATCTTCGACGACGCCGACATCGACGCCGCCGTCGAAGGCATCCGTACCTTCGGTTTCTACAACGCCGGCCAGGACTGCACCGCCGCCTGCCGCATCTATGCGCAAGAAGGCATTTACGACACATTCGTCGAGAAGCTCGGCGCGGCGGTCAGCAGCATCAAGTACGGCTTGCAGGATGACCCGGCGACCGAGCTCGGCCCGCTGATTACCGCGCAACACCGCGACCGCGTCGCCGGTTTTGTCGAACGCGCCATCGCCCAGCCGCACATTCGCCTGATCACTGGCGGCAAAGCGGTCGAGGGCAATGGTTTCTTCTTCGAACCGACCGTGCTGGCCGATGCCCAGCAGGACGACGAAATCGTCCGCCGCGAAGTCGAACGCGCCATCGCCCAGCCGCACATTCGCCTGATCACTGGCGGCAAAGCGGTCGAGGGCAATGGTTTCTTCTTCGAACCGACCGTGCTGGCCGATRCCCAGCAGGACGACGAAATCGTCCGCCGCGAAGTGTTCGGGCCGGTGGTGTCAGTGACCAAATTCAGCGATGAAGCCCAAGTGCTGGGCTGGGCCAACGATTCAGACTACGGCCTGGCCTCCTCGGTGTGGACCGCCGACGTCGGCCGCGCCCATCGCCTGTCGGCGCGCTTGCAGTACGGCTGCACGTGGGTCAACACGCACTTCATGCTGGTCAGCGAAATGCCCCATGGCGGGCAGAAATTGTCTGGCTATGGCAAGGACATGTCGATGTATGGGCTCGAGGATTACACCGTCGTACACTTCATGCTGGTCAGCGAAATGCCCCATGGCGGGCAGAAATTGTCTGGCTATGGCAAGGACATGTCGATGTATGGGCTCGAGGATTACACCGTCGTACGGCATGTGATGTTCAAGCATTAAAAGCATCGCGAGCAAGCTTTGCTCCTACAGGATTGATGTCGTTGGCAGAATGGGTGCACGCCACAAAACCCGTAGGAGCATGGCTTGCCCGCGATGGCGTCACCGCAATCTCAGGGAAGAAACCGACACCAGGCAGCACCAGGCGCCACACCAAAGAAGTCAAAACAATAACCACCGATCCGGGCGGCGCCTCCATGGCACCGCCACGGCCTCGGACATCCGAAATCTGCCGATTTCCCGGAGCAAACACACATGAGTGCATCACCCGATCTCTCTGCAGCCATTGCCGACAGCGATGCCGAGCAACTGCGCAAACTGGGGTACACCTCCAACTTCAACCGCAGCATGAGCCTGTGGGAAAACTTCGCCCTGGGCTTCACTTATCTCTCGCCGGTGGTAGGGGTCTATACCCTCTTCGGCTTGTGCCTCGCCGCTGGCGGGCCACCAATGTTCTGGGCTTATTTGCTGGTCGGTTGCGGCCAGTTGCTAGTGTGCCTGATCTTCGGTGAAGTGGTTTCGCAGTTTCCGATTTCCGGTGGCGTGTACCCGTGGGCTCGTCGCCTGGTGGGCAAACGCTGGGCGTGGATGGTCGGCTGGATCTACTCCATCGCCCTGTGCGTCACCATCGCCGCCGTTGCGGTAGGTGCAGGTCCTTACCTCGCCGCCATGCTCGGTTTTGAGCCGAGCAACAACACCAACATCGTCATTGCCCTGGTGCTGACGCTGTTCGCCACGCTGGTCAACCTGAGCGGCACCAAGACGCTGGCGCGCATCGCCATGTTCGGTTTCCTCTGCGAACTGGTCGGTGCGGTGATCGTTGGCGTCTACCTGTTGCTCTTCGAACGTCATCAGCCGATCAGCGTGCTGTTCAACACCTTCGACATCAGCATCAACGGCTCGTACCTGCCGGCATTCCTCACCGCTTCACTGGCGGGGATGTTCCTGTATTACGGTTTCGAAGCCTGCGGCGACGTGGCCGAAGAAACCCCGAACCCGAGCAAGAAAATCCCGGTGGCCATGCGCATGACCATCTACATCGGCGGTATCGCAGCGATGTTCGCTTGCCTGGCACTGATCCTGGCCGTGCCGGACATGCAAGCGGTGATCAACGGCACTGACAAGGACCCGGTCGGCACCATCCTCAACAACGCCTTCGGCCCGGTCGGCTCGAAAATGGTGATGGCCGTGGTGATGATTTCCTTCATCTCCTGCGTGATCAGCCTGCAAGCGGCGGCGAGTCGTCTGCTGTACTCCTACGCTCGCGACGAAATGGTCATCGGCAGCCGGCTGCTGAAAAAGATTTCGCCTGCGACTCAGGTTCCGGTGGCCGCACTGTTCGTCTCCGGCGTCCTGCCGGCGCTGATCATCATTCTCGGTTTCTTCCTGCAAGACGCGGTCGCCACCATCGTCAGCTTCGCTGCGATCGGCATCTACCTGGCGTTCCAGATGATCGTGCTCGCTGCCCTGTACGCCCGCATGAAGGGCTGGAAGCCCAGCGGCAAATTCACCCTCGGCGCCTGGGGCTGGCCGGTCAACATCGGCGCGCTGGTCTACGGCGTCGGCGCCATCATCAACATGGCCTGGCCACGCACCCCGGATGCCGCGTGGTACATCAACTACGCCATGGTCCTGAGCACGGCCATCGTGATTGGTTTGGGGTTGCTCTACATGTGGATTGCCAAACCGTATGATCACGGTACGGCGCCTGCGGGGGATGCGTGGAAGGTTAGTCGCTGATTCAAATCGCTCCGGGATCATGTGGGGTCCCGGGGCGAGCTCTGCCCATCGAGCAACCACTTTCGTCACCACGCAGCAAAATCATCAGATCATCCGTACGCCATTTGATATCGGCTTTACACCGTACAGCTTCGAAGCGATCCAGGGCTTCAAACTTACGCATTCGTTTTCACTATCAGTCATCACTCTGTTCCTGATGCACAGCGGTTAGGTGGATGAGAATTCGAATAGATAGCGGAAAAATTGCCCATCATGTGCAGCTTCTCTGCAGCCGGCACAAAAACAGGAAATTCCTACAGATCCGCCCTTCCTGAAAATCCCCCGATTCCTACAACAAGCGTCGCCAGAGTAGACTTGGCGCCGCGAGCGCCTGACCGATAGGCTTTGTCCCGTCGCTGCCAAATCAGCGATCCGGAGTCGAAGCCGGAACACGTCAAAACGGTGCTTGCGCGCCCCCATAGAACTGTGGCTGTTTTTGCCTTCAGTTCTGTTTTATGGCGGGCCGTGTGGCGCGGGCCTTTCGGCTTCCGTTTTGACCTGGAAGTGTCCCGACTTCGAACGCCACTCGGTCCGCCACCCAACCTGTCGAAGGGTTGGTGGCGACTTTCCAAACCAAAACGGAATTCACGCCATGCCAATGCATCCTCAAAGCTCGCCTAGTCCCTATTTCGATCCGACCGTCTTCACCCGCCACAACCGCTTCCTCCACGCCTTCATGCAAGACAACCAAGCCTGGTTCTGTGTCCAGGATCTTGGTCGCCTGATGGGCAAACCACTGAATGAACGTCTGACCCTGAAACTCGACCCCGACCAACGCCGCAAAGTCTGGTTGCTCAAGGACGGCAAAACAGTTGAAACCCTGATGGTCAGCGAATCAGGTATGTACGCCTTACTGGTTCACCACTTCGTCCCGGAAAACCGCAACCTGCGCCAGTGGTTGAGTAAAGAGGTCATACCCTCGATGCGTGCCGCGAAATCAGAAACCATGGAAAACCTGCCCAGCCTGAGCTCATTGAATTGGGCCGGAGTCTCAGTGCCTTTGCTGCATTACCAACATCACGCCTGGATCAAGTGGCGCGACATGCCTGAGCTGATGCATGGACAGCGACCTTCTCCGGCTTTTAGGGCTTGAGTGCATGACCTGTGGCGAGGGAGCTTGCTCCCGCTGGACTGCGCAGCAGTCCTCGTTTTGAAGGTAAAGCGAGGGCCGCTACGCGCCCCAGCGGGAGCAAGCTCCCTCGCCACAGCAAGTTGATGGATCTGGCCAACGTAAAAGCCAAATGGCTTTCACGGTAACCAGCCCTGCTTCAAAACCTCGAAACACTCCTCATCGCATCCACCAGATACCTCATCGCGATCCGGTCGCTCTCCGACAACTCTCGATAGCGTTCCACCAGTTTCATTTCCTCACTGTTCAGACGACGTCTTCGCCGGCCGCTGGCCAGGCATGGAAAGATTCCCAACATTTCGGTGATGCCTTGTACTTTCGACATGGACGATGTCCTTCTCTACGTCAAAGAAAACTTCAGAAACCGCATCGCCCTAATCCTTTTTCAGCAGCGCCTCATGTCAGCTGAACCGCACCGGCCCGAAGGGCATAAACCGGTCATGTACACAGGATAGAAATAATCCGGGCGCTGAAAAGCGGTTTTTAGAGTAATTAGTCGAAAAAAGCAGAAATGCCCTGTAAATCAGAAGGTGCTGTCGGAAATGTTTCCCGACATGTCTTGTTTCATTGCCGCGCCAGCGTGGTGCCATCAATCATTTTTGCTCTGCAATCGAACGGTTTAAGCTAGCGGGCATCTGTTTTAAAGTCCGTTGCGTTTGGCCGAAGGCATGTCCGAACCGATATTTCTGATCCAGCACGTGCCAGGAACGGCGCGGGATTGTTAACGACAGGTTGTATTTATGCATCGCAGGAACTTGCTCAAAGCCTCCATGGCCATCGCTGCCTACACCGGTTTGTCCGCCTCCGGCCTGCTTGCCGCCCGCGCCTGGGCTGCCCCCGGCACCGCCGATGGTGAAGCCAGGGCCTTCGATTTCGAGGCGCTGAAAGTGCAGGCCAAGCAGTTGGCCAGCAATCGCTATCAGGACACCAAACAAGTGCTGCCGCCGACCCTCGCGACGATGACCCCGCAGAACTTCAATGCGATCCGTTACGACGGCGATCATTCGTTGTGGAAGGACAACAAGGGCCAACTGGACGTGCAGTTCTTCCACGTCGGCATGGGCTTCAAGCAGCCGGTGCGCATGTACAGTGTCGATCCGAAAACCCGCATGGCGCGCGAAGTGCATTTCCGCCCTTCGCTGTTCAACTACGAAAACACCACGGTCGACACCAAGCAACTGACCGGCGACCTGGGGTTTTCCGGGTTCAAGCTGTTCAAGGCGCCGGAGCTGGACAAGCACGATGTGGTGTCTTTCCTCGGCGCCAGTTACTTTCGCGCAGTTGATGCCACTGGCCAATACGGCTTGTCGGCCCGTGGTCTGGCGATCGACACCTACGCCAAGAAGCGCGAAGAATTCCCCGATTTCACCAAGTTCTGGTTCGAGACGCCGGACAAGAACAGCACCCGCTTCGTGGTCTACGCCCTGCTCGATTCGCCGAGCGCCACCGGTGCCTACCGTTTCGACATCGATTGCCAGGCCGAGCGCGTGGTGATGGAGGTCGATGCCCACGTCAATGCGCGTACCGCCATCGATCAACTGGGCATCGCGCCGATGACCAGCATGTTCAGCTGCGGCACCCACGAGCGCCGCATGTGCGACACCATTCACCCGCAAATCCATGACTCCGATCGCCTGGCCATGTGGCGCGGCAACGGCGAGTGGATCTGCCGCCCGTTGAACAACCCGGCCACCCTGCAATTCAACGCCTTTGCCGACACCGACCCGAAAGGTTTCGGCCTGGTGCAGACCGATCACGAGTTCGCCAACTATCAGGACACCGTCGATTGGTACAGCCGCCGCCCAAGCCTGTGGGTCGAACCGACCACGGCGTGGGGCGAAGGCTCGATCGATCTGCTGGAGATCCCTACCACCGGCGAAACCATGGACAACATCGTCGCCTTCTGGACGCCGAAGAAACCGGTGGCTGCCGGCGACTCACTGAACTACGGCTACAAGCTGTACTGGAGCGCATTGCCACCCGTCGGCACGCCATTGGCGCGGGTTCATGCCACGCGTTCGGGAATGGGCGGTTTCACTGAAGGCTGGGCACCTGGCGAACACTATCCACCGGTCTGGGCACGGCGCTTTGCCGTGGACTTCAACGGTGGCGGCCTGGACCGCTTGCCTGAAGGCACGGGCATCGAACCGGTGGTCACGTGCTCAAACGGTGAGGTCAAGGATTTCAGCGTGCTCAAGCTGGACGACATCAAGGGCTACCGCATCCTCTTCGACTGGTACCCGACCAATGACAGCGTCGCTCCCGTCGAGATGCGCCTGTTCATCCGTACCAACGACCGTACGCTGAGTGAAACCTGGTTGTACCAGTACTTCCCGCCCGCTCCGGACAAGCGCAAATACACCTGATGAACCGGTAGCACCCTGCCACCATTCGGTTTTCCGAACGCGACCTGCGGGTCGGTTCGGTTAACCGGATTTTTTCATCACAACAACACCGCCATAAATATTTAATTTCCTTATAAATCAATGCTTTGACCAATTGGCACTGGTCTGGCACGAGTCATGCTCTACACTTCTTCGACGAATGTCCTTTGCGCGAACTCACGTAGCGCCCAGGCATTTTTGCAGCACAAAAGGGCCGGCCAACTGGCTCCATAAAAAAAACAATGTCGAGGAAAATTTGATGCGCATCGTTCCCCATATCCTGGGCGCAGCCATTGCTGCCGCTCTGATCAGCACGCCAGTTTTCGCCGCCGAACTCACCGGCACCCTGAAGAAGATCAAAGAGTCCGGTGTCATCACCCTGGGCCATCGCGACGCTTCCATTCCGTTTTCCTACATCGCTGACGCTTCCGGCAAACCGGTCGGCTACTCCCACGACATCCAGCTGAAAGTCGTCGAAGCCATCAAAAAAGACCTCGACATGCCGAACCTCCAGGTCAAATACAACCTGGTGACTTCGCAAACCCGTATCCCGCTGGTACAGAACGGCACCGTGGACCTCGAGTGCGGTTCCACCACCAACAACGTCGAGCGTCAGCAGCAAGTCGACTTCTCCGTCGGCATCTTCGAAATCGGTACTCGCCTGCTGTCCAAGGCTGACTCCAAGTACAAGGATTTCGACGACCTCAAAGGCAAGAACGTCGTGACCACCGCTGGCACCACGTCCGAGCGCATCCTCAAGGCGATGAATGCCGACAAGCAAATGGGCATGAACGTCATCTCCGCCAAAGACCACGGCGAGTCCTTCCAGATGCTGGAAACCGGCCGCGCCGTTGCGTTCATGATGGATGACGCCCTGCTGGCAGGTGAAGCAGCCAAGGCCAAGAAAGCCTCTGACTGGGCCGTGACCGGCACTCCACAGTCCTACGAAATCTACGGCTGCATGGTTCGCAAAGGCGACGCGCCGTTCAAGAAGGCTGTAGATGACGCCATCAAGGCCACCTACGCGTCGGGCGAGATCAACAAGATCTACGAAAAATGGTTCATGCAGCCAATCCCGCCAAAAGGCCTGAACCTGAACTTCCCGATGAGCGACGAGCTCAAGGCCTTGATCGCCAATCCGACCGATAAAGCGGCTGACGACAAGTCTGCGGAAAAAAAGTCCTGATTTCTGACTAACCTTATCTCCTGACAGGGCCCAGGCCCTTTCAGGAGGTTGTCACTCCCTGCTGGCATTTTAGGAAACACTCGGACCGGTGGCTGTCGAGCCGATCGCGTGTGCCTGAACATCGAGTTCAGGCGGGAACGGAGCTTCCCCAAGCGGGTACTTGTACATCGATCGATCTGAGGGGAGACCCTAATGAATTACAACTGGGACTGGAGCGTGTTCTTCAAGTCCACCGGCGTGGGCAGCGAGACGTATCTCGACTGGTACGTGTCCGGTCTGGCCTGGACCATCGGCATCGCCATCGCGGCCTGGATCATCGCCCTGACACTGGGTTCGATCCTGGGTGTCATGCGTACCGTGCCGAACCGCATCGTATCGGGCATCGCCACCTGCTACGTCGAACTCTTCCGCAACGTGCCGCTGCTGGTGCAGTTGTTCATCTGGTACTTCCTGGTACCCGATCTGCTGCCGGCTGACCTGCAAGAGTGGTACAAGCAGGACCTGAACCCGACGACCTCGGCCTTCCTCAGCGTGGTCGTGTGCCTCGGCCTGTTCACCACCGCCCGCGTTTGCGAACAGGTGCGCACCGGTATCCAGGCGCTGCCAAAAGGCCAGGAATCCGCGGCCCGCGCCATGGGTTTCAAGTTGCCGCAAATTTACTGGAACGTGCTGCTGCCCCAGGCTTACCGGATCATCATTCCGCCGCTTACCTCGGAATTCCTCAACGTCTTCAAGAACACCTCCGTGGCCTCGCTGATCGGTTTGATGGAGTTGCTCGCGCAGACCAAACAGACCGCCGAGTTCTCCGCCAACCTGTTCGAAGCCTTCACCCTGGCCACGCTGATCTACTTCACCCTGAACATGAGCCTGATGTTGCTGATGCGTCTGGTCGAGAAGAAAGTCGCCGTGCCGGGCCTGATTTCCGTAGGGGGTAAATGATGGAATTCGACTTCTCGGGCATCATCCCGTCCCTGCCGGGCCTGTGGAACGGCATGGTCATGACCCTCAAGCTGATGGCCATGGGCGTGATCGGCGGGATCATCCTCGGCACCATCCTGGCGTTGATGCGCCTGTCCCACAACAAGTTGCTGTCGAACCTGGCCGGCGCCTACGTCAACTACTTCCGCTCGATCCCGCTGCTGCTGGTGATCACCTGGTTCTACCTGGCGGTGCCGTTCGTCTTGCGCTGGATCACGGGCGAAGACACGCCGATCGGTGCGTTCACCTCGTGCATCGTCGCCTTCATGATGTTCGAAGCGGCGTACTTCTGCGAAATCGTCCGTGCCGGTGTGCAGTCGATTCCCAAGGGCCAGATGGGTGCTGCCCAGGCGCTGGGCATGTCCTACGGCCAGATGATGCGCCTGATCATCCTGCCGCAAGCGTTCCGCAAGATGACGCCGTTGCTGCTGCAACAGAGCATCATCCTGTTCCAGGACACCTCGCTGGTCTACGCCGTCGGTCTGGTGGACTTCCTCAATGCGTCGCGCGCCAGTGGCGACATCATTGGCCGCTCCAATGAGTTCCTGATTTTCGCGGGTCTCGTGTACTTCATCATCAGCTTTGCCGCCTCGCAGCTGGTCAAGCGTCTGCAAAAAAGGTTCGCCGTATGATCTCTATCAAAAGCATCAACAAGTGGTATGGGGACTTCCAGGTACTGACTGATTGCAGCACCGAGGTCAAAAAAGGCGAAGTGATCGTGGTGTGCGGGCCATCCGGTTCCGGCAAATCGACCCTGATCAAATGCGTCAACGCCCTGGAACCGTTCCAGAAAGGCGACATCGTGGTCGACGGCACCTCCATCGCCGACCCGAAAACCAACCTGCCGAAACTGCGTTCGCGCGTGGGCATGGTGTTCCAGCATTTCGAGCTGTTCCCGCACCTGACCATCACCGAAAACCTGACCATCGCGCAGATCAAGGTGTTGGGCCGCAGCAAGGAAGAGGCCACCAAGAAAGGCCTGCAACTGCTCGAACGTGTCGGTCTCTCGGCCCACGCCCACAAGCACCCGGGCCAACTGTCCGGTGGTCAGCAGCAGCGTGTGGCGATTGCCCGTGCACTGGCGATGGACCCGATCGTCATGCTGTTCGACGAACCGACCTCGGCGCTGGACCCGGAAATGGTCAACGAAGTGCTGGACGTGATGGTGCAACTGGCCCACGAAGGCATGACCATGATGTGCGTGACCCACGAAATGGGCTTTGCCCGTAAAGTGGCTGATCGCGTGATTTTCATGGACCAGGGCAAAATCATCGAAGACTGCAAGAAAGAAGAGTTCTTCGGCGACATCAGCCACCGCGCCGAGCGGACGCAGCACTTCCTGAACAAGATTCTGCAGCACTAATCAGCAACTGGCTTTGCTCCTTGTGGCGAGGGAGCTTGCTCCCGCTGGGTCGCGCAGCGGCCCCGAAACCTGTAAATGCAATTTTTCTGACACACCGCATTCATCGGTTTTACGACTGCTTCGCAGCCGAGCGGGAGCAAGCTCCCTCGCCACAGATTCTTCGTTCGGCAGGAACCAGAGCAAGCCCGTTGCCATGCTGGTTGACCCAAGGCATCTGTGATGAAATGCGACCCCGAACTCTACCGCGCCACGTCGCCATCACTCGCCGTGAAACCTCGTCTGATCCGCCATCTGTTCCTGCCGCCGCTGATCATCGCGCTGATGATCGGACTGGGTTACATCGGCTTCTTGGTCAGTGAACACTACGGCATTCGCAGCCTCGGCGAAAACGGCCAGCGCCAGCTGGAGCTGCACGCCCGCGCCGTCGAAAGCGAAATCAGCAAATACACCTACCTGCCCAGCCTGCTGGAACTCGAAACCAGTGTTTCGAAGCTGCTGGCCGACCCGACTCCGGAACACCGGCAAACGGTCAACGATTACCTTGAAGGCCTGAACCGGCGCAGCCGCAGTCGGGCCATTTATGTGATGGACACCACCGGTCGCGTCATGGCCACCAGCAACTGGCGCGATGTCGACAGCTATCTGGGTGAAGACCTGTCCTTCCGTGCCTACTTCCAGAACGCCGTGCGCGGCCAGCCCGGGCGCTTCTACGGCATCGGCAGCACCAACGGCGAACCTGGTTACTACCTGGCCCATGGCCTGGAAGAACACGGCAAGATCATCGGCGTCGCGGTGGTCAAGGTGCGTCTCGAAGCCATGGAAGAACGCTGGCAACGGGCGCGTCTGGAAGCCTTCGTCAGCGACGAGAACGGCATCATCATTCTCTCCAGCGATCCGGCGCGCCGCCTCAAGTCAGTAGTGCCGCTGAGCGATGACACCAAAGAAAAACTCGCCCGCAGCCTGCAGTACTACTGGTTTCCGCTGAACGAATTGCAACCGCTGGCCCGGGAAACTCTGTCTGAAGGTGTGGAAAAACTCACCTTCCCGGCCAACAGTGAACTGGTTTCCGACGACGAGAACATCAGCTATCTGTCACAGACTCGGCCACTGAGCGACACCCCCTGGAACTTCACCCTGCTGACACCGCTCCAGGATCTGCGTCGCGAAGCGATCAATCAGGGGATTCTGGTGGCCGTGGCATTTGCCCTCGTGGCGTTCCTGCTGATTGCCTGGAACGAGCGGCGCAAGGTCATCGCCACCCGCCTCGCGGCCCGGGAAGCCTTGCAGGAAGCCAACAATCAACTGGAGCGTCGGATTACCGAACGCACCGTCGACCTGCGCGCCAGCAACGAGCGGCTCAAGGGTCAGATCCGCGAACGCCGTCAAGCCGAAGAGACTTTGCGCCGTGCCCAGGATGAACTGGTGCAGGCCGGTAAACTCGCGGCGATCGGCCAGATGTCCACCAGCATCGCCCATGAGCTGAACCAGCCGCTGGCGGCGCTGCGCACGTTGTCCGGCAATACCGTGCGCTTTCTGGAACGCGGCCAACTCGACGTGGCCAGTACCAACCTCAAGACCATCAACGAACTGATCGACCGCATGGGCCGCATCACCGCCAGCCTGCGCTCCTTCGCCCGCCGCGGTGACGACAAGGGCCAGGCGTGTCTGGGCAAGGGCGTGGACGCAGCCCTGCAATTGCTCGGTGGCCGAGTGGAAAGCATCGCCCTGCAATTGCACCGTCACTTTGAAGATGTGCAGGTGCAAATCGACCAGACCCGCCTCGAACAGATCCTGGTCAATCTCATCGGCAACGCCCTCGACGCGATGCAGGCGCAACCGCAGCCCGAGTTGTGGCTCGAAGGCGAAACCTTCGATGGCAAGTATCGGCTGCGGGTACGTGACAACGGCCATGGCATCGACGCCGAAGCGCGCAAGCATTTGTTCGAACCGTTCTTCACCACCAAACCCGGCGAACAGGGCCTTGGCCTTGGCTTGACCCTTTCCGCCAGCCTGGCCGCCGCCACCGGCGGTCACCTGGGTGTCGAACACCCGGCCAGCGGTGGCACCGCATTCGTTCTCAGTTTACCGTTGGTAAGCCCCCTTCCCGCCGAGCCAATATGAACAACGACCTTAGTGTATTGATCGTCGAAGACGACCCCCACGTGCTGCTTGGCTGCCAACAGGCGCTGACCCTGGAAGACATTCCGTGCGTAGGTGTCGCCAGTGCAGAAGAAGCCCTCGAGCGGGTCGGCGACAACTTTGCCGGCATCGTCATCAGCGACATTCGCCTGCCGGGCATCGATGGCCTGGAGTTGCTGGGCCGCCTCAAGGAGCGAGATCGCAGTTTGCCGGTGGTGCTGATTACCGGCCACGGCGATATTTCCATGGCCGTCGGCGCGATGCAGAAAGGCGCCTATGACTTCATGGAGAAACCGTTCTCCCCGGAGCGCCTGGTGGACGTAGCGCGGCGCGCGCTGGAGCAACGCAGTCTGGCGCGGGAAGTCTCGTCGTTGCGTCGGCAACTGGCCGAGCGCGACTCCCTCGAAGGGCGGATCATCGGCCGTTCGCCGGCCATGCAAAACTTGCGCGAATTGATCGCCAACGTCGCCGATACTTCGGCCAACGTGCTGATCGAGGGTGAAACCGGCACTGGCAAGGAATTGGTTGCCCGCTGCCTGCACGACTTCAGTCGTCGGCACACCAAGCAATTCGTGGCGCTGAACTGCGGCGGCCTGCCGGAAAACCTGTTCGAGAGCGAAATCTTCGGCCACGAGGCCAACGCCTTCACCGGCGCCGGCAAACGGCGAATCGGCAAGATCGAACACGCCGACGGCGGCACGCTGTTCCTCGATGAAGTGGAAAGCATGCCCCTGCCCTTGCAGATCAAGCTGCTGCGAGTATTGCAGGAGCGCACCCTCGAACGCCTCGGTTCGAACCAGAGTGTGGCGGTGGATTGCCGGGTGATCGCGGCGACCAAATCCGACCTCGACGAATCGAGCAAGGCCGGCGAATTCCGCAGCGACCTGTATTACCGCCTCAACGTGGTAACCCTGGAACTGCCACCGCTGCGTGAGCGTCGCGAAGACATCCTGCAATTGTTCGAGTATTTCTTGCAGCAGTCGTCCTTGCGCTTCGACCGTATCGCACCGGAACTGGATAACCAGACCCTGTCGAACCTGATGAGCCACGATTGGCCGGGTAACGTGCGCGAACTGCGCAACGTCGCCGAGCGCTTTGCCTTAGGCCTGCCGGCATTCAAGAAACCCGGCGCAAGTGGCAGCGCCCAAGGCCTGGCGTTTGCCGAAGCGGTGGAAGCGTTCGAACGCAACCTGTTGAGCGATGCCTTGCAGCGCAGCGGCGGCAATTTGACCCAGGCCAGCCAGGAACTCGGCATGGCCAAGACCACGCTGTTCGACAAAGTGAAGAAGTACGGTTTGAGCCACTGATTCACCAATCCCTGTAGGAGCCGGCTTGCTGGCGATGGCGGTATGTCAGTCAGCATTGATTTGACTATTAGACCGCTATCGCCAGCAAGCCGGCTCCTACAGGTTTGGGGTTTAGCGTCCGTACACTTTCTCAAGCTGCGCCTGGGTCAGCGCATCCTCGAACGGCACCGGTACGGATTTCACCGCGCCGTAAAGATTGCGGTAACGCCAATAGTTGCCGTTGTTCGCCAGTTGATAGCCACGTTCGACCACACGCCGGCCATCGAGCACGTAACGCAAGGTTTCCTGAGCGGCCGGTGGCGGAGTCGGTTGCATCAAGTCCGTGGCCAGCACGCGCATGGACTCGTCGATGCACTCATCGAGCACCGCGGTGACTTTCGCCAGTTCAAGGCCACCGTCATCGACGCATTGGCTACCGCAACGACGGATCGGCTGGCTGGTCACTTCGATGCGCATGCGGTACAGCGGCGACCCGGCGATGTCCTGGACCTGAACCTGATTGACCAGGACAAAACTGCCGCGATCGGGGGTCAACATCAGTTTCGGCTCAATCAACAAACGCGCCGTCACCTGCCCTTCGCCCTGCTTTAATCCGGCCACTTGCGCGGCATGCTGATAGCGTTGCTGCAAGCGCTCCTGCAAGGGTACGCCGGCAAGCAGATCCGCCATGGGGCGTGAGTCCTTGAGGGCGGACTTTTCCGCATCACGCTGCAAGGTGCCGCTGCCCATCTGGGTATTGACCAGACTGGCTACCAACACCCCCGCCAACCCGGCGCTGGTGCCCGAACTGAGCAACAGCGCCTGACTCGAAGACGCAGCCTTCAACGCCTCTTGGCTGTCAATCACGGTGCTGGCGCCGACGAAGGCTTGCGTTACCTGCACATCGACCTTGAGTCCGTGTGCTTGAACATAAGGCAACGCCCCGTGGTCCTTGAAACCGGCCTCGGGAGCCGGCTTCTGCGCACAGCCAGTCACCATCAGCAGGGCCAGTGCGCCGGCCGCTACGATTGAGCGCTTCATTTGGCGAACGGGGTGATCATTTGCTGACGGCTGTTATCCACAGCCTGGTAGAACGCGTTCGACAAGTTGGTGTAGGTCGGTTCGTCCCACTCACCCTGTGCCGCTTGTACCGCGACAAATGGCTGGAACCACAGCAGTTTGTTGTCGGCCAGATCAACCACCATGCCCTGCCCGCCCACTTGCGCCATCGGCACGCTGGTCGGCACGATGCTGTAGTAGCTGCGGGTCGCACCGGTGGCGGTGACGTACACCAGCAGCAAGCGATCGATACCGTACTTGGCTTTCATCGGGGTCAGGTCTTTGATCGTGTAGCCTTCGCGAAATTTGGTTTCCTTGTAGGCCTTCAGATCAACCTTGTCGTCGATGCGCTTGGCTTTGTAGCCCTTGGCTTGCAACTTGGCGACGATGGTATCCGGCAGGGTTTCGAAATCGCGCACTTGCCAGGTTTTGACGTTGTCGCTGAGCTTGCTGTTGACGCCCGCGTTGATCGCGTAATCGAGAAGCCCCTGATTGCCGGTCAAGGCCAGTACTGGCGGCGGTAATTCGCTGATTGCGACGCCGATGGTCGGCTCCTTGGCATCCCAGAATTGTTGGTCGAGCGGTACGGGAGGTTGGACGTTGGCGCAGCCGGTGAGGGTCAGGCAGGCGAGCAAAGTGACTGCAGCGAGGGTGCGTAGAGCGTGAAAAAACATGGATCAAGTCCCTATGATTGAAAGTCGCTGTCTGTATCGACAGCGACGACGCAAACAATAGTGGCACATTGATATATTTTTGACGACAGTGTTTTGTCAGCTGACAGCAAGCCCCTGTGGTCACGGGTTACAAGAGATTGTGCTCGGCTACCGGCTCGATCTGCGCCCAGTGGGAAGTGTCGTCGCGATGTTCGCGCAAATACGGCAGCACCGCCGCCAGTAACGGCGCCTTGAACGCTTCCTGAAAACGATGGGCCAGGCCCGGAATCAGCTTCAACTGACTGCCACGCAAATGCGCCGCCAGGTGCACGCCATGCATCACCGGCAGCAAAGGGTCGGCGGTGCCATGCACCACCAGCGCCGGCACCCGCAATTGGTTAAGCAGTGCCACCCGACTCGGCTCGGCGAGAATCGCCATGATCTGCCGCTTCACGCCTTCGGGATTGAACGCCCGGTCATAGGACAATGCCGCTTGATGCAGCAGTGCTTCACGATCATCGGCCACCGTCGGACTGCCCAGCGCCGCCAGCAAATCGGCCTGTTGCTCCAGGGCGACCTGGCGGTTGGGCGCTCCACGCCGCGACAGCAATTGCACCAGCGCCGCACTCGGTGCCGGCAAGCCCTCGGCACCGGAAGTGGTCATGATCAGGGTCAGGCTCTCGACCCGTTGCGGCGCCATGGCCGCCATGTGCTGGGCGATCATTCCGCCCATGCTCGCACCCAGCACATGGAACTGCTCGATGTGTAACGCGTCCATCAGGCCCAGGCCGTCGTTCGCCATGTCGGTCAACGAGTACGGTGCCGACACCGGCAGACCGAGTTTGTAGCGCAGCACTTCAAACGTCAGGTTGGCCTCGAGCGGCGTATGCCGCCAGGTCGACAAGCCGACATCGCGATTGTCATAACGGATCACGCGAAAGCCCTGCTGACACAATGCGACCACCACTTCGTCGGGCCAGTGAATCAATTGCCCGCCCAGCCCCATCACCAGCAGCAGCGCCGGGTCCGAGGCACGGCCGATGCTTTGATACGCCAGGCTCACCTGATCCAGATCGACTCGCTCGGTCGGTACATCGACATCGCAACGAGACGCCGCCAAGGACGGCAGGCCGAACAGACATGCGGCCAAAAATACTATTCTCGATAAAAAAACACACATGAAAAACACCAAAACGCAGAACCCCAGTAGAGCGCGAGTCTGATGAAGTTTGTTCAAGCGCGCTGCCACACTTCCATGACAGTTTGATGAAGAGTGCCGGGCGGTCATTTTCCAATCAGTAAGATCGCCGCCTGCGGCAGCTCCTGCGGGTGTTTAGATTTCCCCGCAGGCGGAGATCTTTTGATCTTCGTCAAGCCAACTGACTGCGCAACTGTCGCGCTGCCGCCACCATGTTCACCAACGCCGCCTCAGTCTCCGGCCAGGCACGGGTTTTCAGACCGCAATCGGGGTTGACCCACAAGCGTTCGGCCGGAATGCGCTGTACCGCTTTGGCCATCAGCTTGACCATTTCCGCCGTGTCCGGCACCCGTGGCGAGTGGATGTCATAGACGCCCGGGCCGATGTCGTTCGGGTAATCGAACGCCTTGAAGGCTTCCAGCAGTTCCATGTCCGAACGCGAGGTTTCAATGGTGATCACATCAGCGTCCATGGCCGCGATGGCTTCGATCACGTCGTTGAATTCGCTGTAGCACATGTGGGTGTGGACCTGGGTTTCATCACGCACACCGCTGGCGCTCAGGCGGAATGCATGCACGGCCCAGTCCAGATACTCCTGCCATTGCGCCCGGCGCAGCGGCAGGCCTTCACGGAACGCCGCTTCGTCGATCTGCACGATCTTGATCCCGGCAGCTTCCAGGTCCAGTACCTCATCACGCAGGGCCAGGGCCAGTTGCTGCGCCTGGACTTTGCGCGAAATGTCTTCGCGCGGGAACGACCACATCAGCATGGTCACGGGACCGGTGAGCATGCCTTTCATGACTTTGTCGGTCTGGCTCTGCGCATAGCTTATCCAGTCGACGGTCATGGCTTTAGGGCGGCTCAGGTCGCCGTAGATGATCGCCGGTTTCACGCAACGCGAACCGTAGCTCTGGACCCAGCCGAAACGGGTGAAGGCATAACCATCGAGTTGCTCGGCAAAGTACTCGACCATGTCGTTGCGCTCGGCTTCACCGTGCACCAGCACGTCCAGCCCCAGTTGTTCTTGAACCTGTATCGAGTGACGGATTTCGTGACGCATGGCGTCGGTGTAGTCGTTCACAGACAGCTTGCCTTGCTTGTGCGCCTGGCGGGCCAGACGAATCGAAGCGGTCTGCGGGAACGAACCGATGGTGGTGGTCGGGAATGCCGGCAGTTTCAGGCGTGCCCGCTGCTGCTCGATGCGCTCGGCGAACGGTGACTGGCGCTGGCTGTCGTTCGGGCCTATCGCCGCGATACGTGCCTGTACTTCGGTTTTGTGGATGCGTGGCGACTCGGCGCGGCTGATCCGAATGGCACGACTTTCGGCCAGGGCCGCTTGCACCTTGGGAGCCTGAGGATCGTTCAAGGCATCACGCAAAACCGCGATTTCGCCACACTTTTGCACGGCAAAGGCCAGCCAGCTTTTCAGTTCCGGGTCGAGCTTGTCTTCACGCTCCAGATCCACCGGGCTGTGCAGCAGCGAGCAGGAACTGCTGACCCACAGGTTGTCGCCAAAGCGCTCCTGGGCAAACTGCAGTTGTGCCAGCACCGGCTCCAGTTCGCAGCGCCAGACGTTGCGACCATTGACCAGCCCCACTGAAAGAATCTTGTAGATCGGCAGACGGTCGAGCACGTGCAGCAGTTGATCCGGGGCACGCACCGCGTCGATGTGCAGGCCTTGCACCGGCAGGCCGACGGCCAGACCGAGGTTGTCTTGCAGGCCGCTGAAGTAAGTCGCCAGCAGTTTTTTCAGCGGCGAATATTGAAGGATGTGGTAAGCGCGTTCGAAGGCGTTTTTCCACGCTTGCGGCAGGTCAAGGGTCAGGATCGGTTCGTCGATCTGCACCCACTCCACGCCTTGGGCGGCGAGGCGACCGAGGATTTCGCCATAGATCGGCAGCAGGCGTTCCAGCAGGTCGAGTTTGTCGAAGTCGTTGCCTTTGGCTTTGCCCAGCCAGAGATAAGTCAACGGGCCGATGATGACCGGTTTGACGGTATGGCCCAGGGCCTTGGCTTCCTCGACTTCGTCGAACAGCTGTTCCCAGCTCAATTTGAAGGACTGGTCAGCCGTGAATTCCGGGACCAGGTAGTGGTAGTTGGTGTCGAACCACTTGGTCAACTCTTGCGCATACTGCGCCTGGTCATGTTCGCCGCCGCAGCAGGTCGCGGTGGCGCCCCGGGCCATGGCGAACAGCGTGTCGAGGGTCGGCAGGCCGCGCTCGTCCCGGGTGTTGTCGAAACGCTCGGGGATCACGCCGAAGGTCAGAGAGTGGGTCAATACCTGGTCGTACCAGGCGAAGTCGCCGACCGGCAGCAGGTCGATCCCGGCGTCCTTCTGCAATTGCCAGTGGGTGGCGCGCAACTGGCGGCCAACGCTGTTCAATGCATTGTGGTCAATGTCGCCCTGCCAATACGACTCGAGGGCTTTTTTCAGTTCGCGGTCAGCGCCGATGCGCGGGAAACCAAGGGTGTGGGCCACGGCCATGTCGAAGGTGCTCCTGTGTAAATAATGGCACTATTGTCGACAGCCAAGGCAACATGAGACAAACTCAACCTTTTCGTGTTGATCACAAGTTTTCCTCATGGAGCCCCACGGTGCTTGAAATCCGTCACCTCAAGACCTTGCACGCCTTGCGCGAAGCCGACAGCCTGGTGGATGCCGCCGACCGCCTGCATCTGACCCAGTCGGCGCTGTCCCATCAGTTCAAGGAACTGGAAGAGCGCATGGGCATGCCGCTGTTCGTGCGCAAGACCAAACCGGTGCGTTTCACCAGCGCCGGTTTGCGCCTGCTGCAACTGGCCGACGCTACCCTGCCGCTGCTGCGTGCTGCCGAGCGTGACATTGCGCGACTGGCCGGTGGCACCGCCGGGCGCTTGCACATGGCTATCGAATGCCACAGCTGCTTCCAATGGCTGATGCCGACCATCGACCAGTTCCGCGATGCCTGGCCGGAAGTCGAGCTGGACCTGGCCTCGGGCTTCTCCTTCGCCCCGCTGCCCGCCCTGGCCCGTGGCGATCTGGACCTGGTGGTCACCTCCGATCCGGTGGACCTGGTCGGCATCACCTACGTGCCGTTGTTCACTTACGAGGCGATGCTCGCTGTGGCCAACCAGCACAAATTGGCCAGCAAGGCGTACATCGTCCCGGAAGACCTGCTCACGGAAACCCTGATCACCTACCCGGTGGAACGGGATCGCCTGGATATCTTCACGCGCTTCCTCGAACCCGCCGACGTCGAACCGGCCCAGGTCCGTACTTCGGAACTGACCGTGATGATGATGCAGCTGGTGGCCAGCGGACGCGGTGTGTGCGGCATGCCCCACTGGGCGCTGCATGAATACAGTTCACGGGGCTATGTGAAGGCCAAGCGGTTGGGTGAGAAAGGCTTGTTTGCGACGCTGTATGCAGCCATTCGGGCGGACATGCTGGATGCGCCGTATATGAGGGATTTTTTGCTGACGGCCAAGGACACGTCGTTTTCGACATTGGACGGGGTTAGCGCAGTTCGCTAAAACGACGAATCCCCTGCAGGCGCGAGGCTTGCCCGCGAAGGCGCCTTACCCGATCGTTCCCACGCTCTGCGTGGGAATGCAGCCCGGGACGCTCCGCGTCCCATCAAGAGCCGAACGCGGAGCGTCCGTTGAGGCGTTCCCACGCAGAGCGTGGGAACGATCATTCGCAGAACATCCTTTACACGATCGTTCCCCACGCTCTGCGTGGGAACGCAGCCCGGGACGCTCCGCGTCCCCTCCAGAGCCGAACGCGGAGCGTCCGTTGAGGNCATCCTTTACACGATCGTTCCCCACGCTCTGCGTGGGAACGCAGCCCGGGACGCTCCGCGTCCCCTCCAGAGCCGAACGCGGAGCGTCCGTTGAGGCGTTACCACGCAGAGCGTGGGAACGATCATTCGCTGAGCATCCTTTACACGATCGTTCCCCACGCTCTGCGTGGGAACGCAGCCCGGGACGCTCCGCGTCCCCTCCAGAGCCGAGCGCGGAGCGTCCGTTGAGGCGTGCCCACGCAGAGCGTGGGAACGATCATTCGCAGAACATCCTTTACACGATCGTTCCCCACGCTCTGCGTGGGAATGCAGCCCGGGACGCTCCGCGTCCCCTCCAGAGCCGAACGCGGAGCGTCCGTTGAGGCGTGCCCACGCAGAGTGTGGGAGCGATCATTCGCGGAGCATCCTTTACACGATCGTTCCCCACGCTCTGCGTGGGAACGCAGCCCGGGACGCTCCGCGTCCCATCCAGAGCCGAACGCGGAGCGTCCGTTGAGGCNATCCTTTACACGATCGTTCCCCACGCTCTGCGTGGGAACGCAGCCCGGGACGCTCCGCGTCCCATCCAGAGCCGAACGCGGAGCGTCCGTTGAGGCGTTACCACGCAGAGCGTGGGAACGATCATTCGCGGAGCATCCTTTACACGATCGTTCCCCACGCTCTGCGTGCGAATGCAGCCCGGGACGCTCCGCGTCCCCTCCAGAGCCGAACGCGGAGCGTCCGTTGAGGCGTGCCCACGCAGAGCGTGGGAGCGATCATTCGCAGAACATCCTTTACACGATCGTTCCCCACGCTCTGCGTGGGAACGCAGCCCGGGACGCTCCGCGTCCCCTCCAGAGCCGAACGCGGAGCGTCCGTTGAGGNCATCCTTTACACGATCGTTCCCCACGCTCTGCGTGGGAACGCAGCCCGGGACGCTCCGCGTCCCCTCCAGAGCCGAACGCGGAGCGTCCGTTGAGGCGTGCCCACGCAGAGCGTGGGAACGATCATTCGCAGAACATCCTTTACACGATCGTTCCCCACGCTCTGCGTGGGAACGCAGCCCGGGACGCTCCGCGTCCCATCCAGAGCCGAACGCGGAGCGTCCGTTGAGGCGTGCCCACGCAGAGCGTGGGAACGATCATTCGCTTAGCTTTCAGATTTCGCGCCACATATGGATCTTGTCGAAGTACTCCTCGCCAACCCGCACGGCCATTGGCTCAAGGCCGAACTGGATGAAGCCGCAGCGTTGGTACAAATTGAACGCCGCATCGTTACCGGCCGTGACCGTCAGTTTGATCAGCCTGAGTTCGCGATGGCATCGCCCCTCGGCCAGAACCGCCTCCACCAATTGCATGCCGAGCCCTCGCCGGCGCACATTGGCGGACACGTACATGCCAAACAGCGTCGCCTTGTGCCGGGCCTTTTCCCGTGGTTCGAACGCCAGCCCGACAATGCCCGCCAACTTGCCCTCTTCGAACGCCCCCAGCACCACATCGAGCTTGCTGGTCAGACGCGATTCCCACCAGCTCAATGGCATCGCCGCACGTTCGCGTACGCTTGAAGTGAAGGCTTGCGGATGCAGGTCATAGGCTTCGAGCATCAACGCCCGATAGTCCAGTGCGTGGCTGGCATCCAGCCGTTCGATCCACATGTTCAGGCCATCCGCTTTTGCTCAAGTATCAAGCGCAGCGCCAGTGCCGACAGCACGAAGCCCATGAAGTAACGTTGCATCGCCAGCCATGTCGGGTTGTTGACAAACCACGAGGCAATGCCCGCCGCGAACACGGCGATCATCAGGTTGACGCAGAAACTGACGCTGATCTGGGTCAGGCCAAGGACGATGCTTTGGGTGAACACAGAACCGTGTTCCGGGGTGATGAACTGAGGAAAAACCGAGAGATAAAAAACCGCGATCTTCGGATTCAGCGCGCTGGTCAGAAACCCCATGGTGATCAGTTTGCGCGCAGAGTCCGGCGGCAACTGCCGGGCCTCGAACGGCGAGCGCGCACCGGGTTTGACCGCCTGCCAGGCCAGCCATAACAGGTACAGCGCGCCGGCCCACTTCAGCACTTCATAAGCCATCGGTACCGCGAGGAACACGGCGGTCAGACCGGCCGCCGCCGCAAACAGATGGACGAAAAAACCCGCGACCACGCCGAGCAACGACGTCACCCCCGCCGCGCGTCCCTGGCAGATCGAGCGGGAGATCAGATAGATCATGTTGGGCCCCGGCGTCAGCACCATCAACAGAGCGGCGGCGGCAAAGATCAGCAAGTCCTGAAGCGGGATCATGGGCGAAGTCCTTTGCGTAAATGATCAAGCGATCGCGGTCAGCGAAGCTCGATAAAACGGCAGGATCAGATCCCGTGTCAATGGCGCCAGGATGACATCGCCGTCGGTGGCCGGATCTATCCAGAGCACTTCTTCGATCTCGGACGCCGGGGTGACCTCTGCATCGATGGTCAGCAGAAATATCTCAGCCTTTACGACACATCCCGGTTCATTGGCGGCAGGCGCCGAGAACTGCCCGAGGAACGTGCCGTGCGCCGGATCGATGAGCAGACCCAGTTCTTCTTCCAGTTCACGGGCCAGCGCGTTGACGGGTTGCTCTTGGGCTTCGATCTTGCCCCCCGGTTGCATGAACGCCTGGGTACCGCGCTTGCGCACCAGAAGGGTTCGACCGTCGGGACCGATCAGCAGGGCGGCGGCGATGTGGATAAGTGTCGACATGAACAAAAGGCCTTTGACTCAAAAACGGCAAGGATCACATGTCCGCCATTCGTGAGCAAAGGCCTCGCCTTATGCGGCTTCCTGGAAATCCATCTCCGGCGGCTGTCGACGGAACCCACCGGTCAGCACCGCCAGGTACACCACACCGATCGCCAGCCAGCTCAGCCCCAGGTAGATGGCGAGGTGATCGAGGCTGACCATCAGCCACAAATCCGCTGCCAGGCCGATGAACGGGAACAGCAGGAACAACACGAATTGGCGCAGGCCTTTTTTCTCGCCGCCGATCCAGTAATGGAAAATCACCGACAGGTTTACCAGGCTGAACGCCAGGAATGCGCCGAAGTTGATGAAGGAAGTCGAGGTGGTAACGTCCAGCTTCAATGCCAGCAAAGCCACCACTGCGCAGAGCAGGATGCTGTTGATCGGTGTGCCGAAGCGCTGGTGCAAGGTGCCGAAAAACGACTTGGACAACACGCCGTCACGGCCCATGGCATACAGCAGGCGCGAACCACTGGCTTGCGCCGACAGGCCCGAGGCGAACTGGCCGACGATCAGGCCGATCAGGAAGATCGACACGAACAGGTCGCCGCCGATATTGCGGGCGATCTCGTAGGCAGCCGAGTCGACACTGTTGAACTGGAACGACGGATGGGCGATCTGCACGAAGTACGACACGCCGACGAAAATCAGGCCGCCGATCAGGGTGATCAGCATGATTGCCCGCGGGATGGTGCGGCGTGGGTCACGGGTTTCTTCGGTCAGGGTGCTGACCGCGTCGAAACCGAGGAACGAATAACAGGCGATGGCCGCGCCACTCATGATCAACGGCATTTGCATGTCGCCATTGAAGAACGGCTTGATCGACCACAACGGTGTGCTCGCATCGCCACCGACGTAGTGCACACACAGTGCGACGAAAGCGATCAGCACCAGAAACTGCACCAGCATCAGCAAGGCGTTAATGCCGTTGGCCAGCTTCAGGCCGACGATGTTGATGGCGCTGGTGATGCCGATGAATGCAAGCACCCAGAGCCACTGCGGCACCGCCGGGAACGCGGAATTGAGGTAGGCCGCGCCGATCAGCCAGATCGCCATCGGCAAGAACAGATAATCGAGCAGCACCGCCCAACCGGCGATGAACCCGAGTTTCGGGCTGATGGCCTTGCGCACATAGCTGTAGGCCGAGCCAGCCACCGGGAACGCCGAGGCCATGCGCCCGTAGCTCATGGCGGTGAAAAACATCGCCACCAGCGCCGCGAGGTACGCGGCCGGTACCATGCCGGCGGTGGATTGAGCGAGGATGCCAAAGGTGCCGAGCACAATGATCGGCGTCATGTAGGCGATGCCAAACAGCACCACCGACCCTAATGACAGGGTGCGTTGCAAACGAGCCATGAGCGACTACTCCGGAATTTTATTGGATTTATGGCAGAGCCGAATTCGGCGCAATGATCGTTCCCACGCTCCGCGTGGGAATGCAGCCCGGGACGCTCCGCGCCCCCTTCACAGCCGAACGCGGAGCGTCCGTTGATGCATTCCCACGCAGAGCGTGGGAACGATCGGGTTAACGGTTATCGAGAAGGAATCAGCAGCTCGCGCAATCCGCAAGCATGCTCGACCATTTCCCCCGGCAACTTCAGCCGCTGATCATCCAGGTAGCGGTAATCCTGCCGCGCCGCCGTCAAGCGGTTCAGGTCCAGCTCAACCGCAAACTGCCCTTCCTCACGGCCAGCTTCGAACAACAGCGTGCCCAGGGGATCGACCAGCGCGCTGCCACCGGCGAACAGCAAGCCGCCATCGCCCTCTTCCACACGGTTGACCATCAGCGCGAACGCCTGGTTTTCCTGGGCGCGAGCCATGATGGCGGTGCGGTGCGTCGGGCCGTAGGGGTCCATGTTGCCGTTGGTCACCAGCAGCAACTCGGCACCGAGTTGCGCCAGGGCGCGGGCGCTTTCAGGGAACTCAATGTCGTAGCAAATCAGCAGGCCAACGCGCACACCGTTCCACAGGCAAGTGGCGTAGCGGTCGCCGGCCTCGAACACGCCGCGATCCGACGCCCACAGGTGCGTCTTGCGGTACTTCAAGGCAATGCCTTCGGGGGTGATCAGCAGCGTGGTGTTGTAGAAACGACCGTTGTCGCGCTCGGCGGTACCGACGACCACAGCAATATTGCGTTCACGGGCGGCGGCGACAATGGCGCTGACGGTGGGGCCGTCCAAGGGTTCGGCAACTTGAGCCACGGACTCGGCCGACGGAAAGCCCATCAAGTGGCTTTCAGGGAACATGATCAGTTGCGTGTCGGCGGCGCAAACGTTGATTGCCGTCAGGGCACGTTCGAGGTTGTAAGCCGTGTCGTTGTCACGGCCCGCCAGTTGGGCGAGTTCGACCTTCATGGGTAGTCCTTGTTCTAAGGCCGGGCTGGGAGAAAGATTGCCCGGTCGCTGTCTGTGCGCCAGTATGCGCAGCAAGCGAGCGGCCGGGAAATCACGCCGCTGGGGTAACACGATAGGGGTAGATGCATGGCACTCTCGTTGGACGACATCGCCTGGCACCGCTCGGTGGGGCAATTGATCGACGCCCTGGACAAGCCCAATTTCTGGACGCAACTGGTCCGCTTGCTGGATCAGTACGTGCCCTGCGACAGCTGGGTCGCGCTGCTGTTCAGCGCCGACCGGCATCCACAAGTGTTCGCCGAATCGCCGGGTGTCGATGGTGGCCCCGACCCGTTGTTCCAGGATTACCTGCGCGGTTTGTACCTGCTCGATCCGTTCTACATCGCCTGCCGCGAACAATCGCGCACCGGTTTGTATCGCCTGTCGGAAGTGGCGCCGGAGCATTTCGAACTCACCGAGTACTATCAACGATACTTTCGTGTGAATGTCGTGGCCGACGAAATACAGTTTAATTGCCAGCTCGAAGGCGACCGCACGCTGTGCCTGTCACTGGGCAGCCAGCAACGTTTCAGCGCCGGACAGATTGCCTTGCTGTCGTTGATCCAGCCGTGGGTGCTCGGGTTGTTGCGTCAGCGCCTGCCCTACGAGATCAACGAAACGGTGGCTCTCGCCCCGACGCCGGTACAGGGCGATTGGCGGGTGCAGCTCGAAGCGTCGGTGCAGCAACTCAAGGGCGCGCAACTGACCGCCCGGGAGCTGGATGTCGGGCGCTTGATGCTCAGTGGCTGCTCCAGCAAGGAAATCGCCCGCAAACTGGAAATTTCCATCGAGACCGTGAAAGTCCATAAGAAACACATGTACAGCAAGCTGGGGATCAAGTCCCAGTCCGAGCTGTTTTCGATTTTTCTCCAGGCACAAAATGCCTGATAACCCCTGCATTGCAGGACACCTGTGGCGAGGGAGCTTGCTCCCGCTGGACCGCGAAGCGGTCCCAAAACCAACACCGCAATCAGTCAGACAAAATCCATCAACAGGTTTTGCGGCTGCTGCGCAACCGAGCGGGAGCGAGCTCCCTCGCCACAAATGCGCTGTTGCCACCGAATAATTGAGTCCGAACCCAAGGAAACCGTATGAGCCTGTCACTCCTGAGCCGCTACGCCTTCTTTGCCGTCTGCGTGATCTTCACCCTCGCCAGCCTGCCTTTCCTCGAACACGACTGGCTCTGGCCGATCACTGCGGTCACGGGCGTGCTCAGCCTGATCGGCCTGTTCGACCTGCTGCAAAGCCCCCATGCAGTGCGCCGCAATTACCCGATCCTCGGCAATATCCGCTATCTGGTCGAAGGCATTCGCCCGGAAATCCGCCAGTACCTGCTCGAATCCGACAGCGATGCCCTGCCCTTCTCCCGCGCCCAGCGTTCGCTGGTCTATTCCCGGGCCAAGAACGAAAGCGCCGACAAACCGTTCGGCACCCTGATCGACGTCTATCAATCGGGCTTCGAGTTCATCGGCCACTCCATGCGCCCGGCACCGTTGAGCGACCCGAGCGGTTTTCGAGTGACCGTCGGCGGCCCGCAGTGCAGCCAGCCGTATTCCGCGTCGGTGTTCAACATCTCGGCCATGAGTTTCGGTTCGCTCAGCGCCAACGCCATCCGTGCGTTGAATCAGGGCGCCAAACTCGGCAACTTCGCCCATGACACCGGTGAGGGCAGCATCAGCCCCTATCATCGCGAACACGGCGGCGACCTGACCTGGGAACTGGGCAGCGGCTACTTCGGTTGCCGCACCAGCGACGGCCGCTTCGACCCGGAACGCTTCGCCGCACAGGCGCAAACACCGCAAGTACGGATGATCGAAATCAAGATGAGCCAGGGCGCCAAACCCGGTCACGGCGGAATCTTGCCCAAGCACAAGGTCACCCGGGAAATCGCCGAAACCCGCGGCATCCTGATGGGTGAAGACTGCATCTCGCCGTCTCGCCACAGTGCGTTTTCCACGCCGATCGAATTGATGCATTTCATCCAGCAATTGCGTGAGCTGTCCGGCGGCAAACCGGTGGGCTTCAAGTTCTGCCTGGGGCATCCGTGGGAGTTCATGGGTATTGCCAAGGCGATGCTGGAAACCGGCATTCTCCCGGACTTCATCGTCGTCGATGGCAAGGAAGGCGGCACCGGCGCGGCGCCCGTGGAATTCACCGATCACATCGGCGTGCCGATGCGTGAAGGTCTGCTGTTCGTACACAACACGCTGGTCGGCCTGAATCTGCGGGACAAGATCAAACTCGGCGCCAGCGGCAAGATCGTCAGCGCTTTCGACATCGCCAGCGTCTTGGCCATCGGTGCCGACTGGGCCAACTCGGCACGCGGTTTCATGTTCGCCATCGGCTGCATCCAGTCGCAAAGCTGCCATACCAACAAATGCCCGACCGGTGTCGCGACTCAGGACGCCCTGCGTCAGCGCGCGCTGGTGGTGCCGGACAAGGCCCAGCGCGTCTACAACTTCCACCGCAACACCCTCAAGGGCCTGGCCGAAATGCTCGCTGCGGCCGGTCTCGAACATCCGTCGCAATTGTCGGCCAAGCACCTGGTGCGGCGCATGTCGGCGACCGAAATCAAGTTGTTCTCGCAACTGCATGTGTTCCTCAAACCCGGTGAGTTGCTGACCGGCGAAGTGAATGGCGAGTTCTATTCGCGGATGTGGCAGATGGCGCGGGCGGACAGTTTCGAGCCCAATGAGATTGCGGCGGCCTGACGCCGATAGTGCGGCGCTGAAGATTTGGGATGACTTCAGCGTCCGCCGTCCAGAATGAACAGGCGAGCTTCGGCTTCATTCCCTTTGACCGTCAGCGTCTGCTTCCAGTCCTTGGGGAATGTCACTACGTCCTCGGGCCTGGGCTTGCCCGTCACCCACCAGATTCTTTTGGCGACGGGTTTCAAGGTCGATACATTGCTGAAAAAAATCCAGTCCAGACGCTGCGGAATGAGGCGCCAGCCGCCATAGTCGTAAGGCCCCTGCGGCGTCCCGTCCGGCGAACGGGAGATGTAGAGCCTTGGCTGGATACCCGTGGCGTTGTAGTAAGTGAAAGGCAGATACCAGAACAGACCATCGACCACGATCTCATCGCCCGCCTGGGCCTGGCGATTGATGCCCTCTGCCACCGAATCCAGCCAGGCCAACTTGCGAACGTCGGTACCATTCAAACCGTCCTCCTGTGCATAGACCTTCAGTGCGCCATGCACCTCGGCGGCTAGAAACAGACTCAGACAGAGGTAAGCCATCAGCGGCCGCTGTTTTGCCAGTCCATCCAGGGCGAGCGCCGCAAGCAGAGGCAAGCCGAGTGCGGCAAACACCAGGTAACGCGTGACGAACACCGGAATGATCAAGGACACCAGAAAAACCGCGATGGCCGGCACAAAGAAATAAGCCATCAACAGGAACGTCGAGCGGCGATCAGCACGCCCGTACCGCAATGCCAGGACACAACAGGCGAGCATCAATGCCGTGACCAGCAGCGCCCACCACAACCCGCCACCGGTCGCCGACACCATCATGATGCAGCGCGAAACAAGCCCCGGCAGCATCTCCCAGGTTGTGGGTGCCACCCACTCGAGCCCATCCATACGTCTGAGCTGATCAATGAGATTGGGCAACCAGGGCAGGTAGAGCGCGACTATCGCGACATTGGCCATCAGCCATTTTCGAATGGGCAACGCCGCCGGCTCACCATCCCCGAATCCCGACCAGTACAGCCAATGTACTAACACACACAGCGCGGCAAAGTAGTGGGTGTAAAACGCCGCAGCCATCAGCAGGACATAGGCAATCGCGTAAAGCCGCGCTTGCGGCTGCCGGCTCCAGCACACCAAAGCGACCGTCGCCGCCATCAGCCAAAAGCCGAGCAAGGTGTACATGCGCACTTCCTGGCTATAGCGAAGCGAGAGCGGCAACAGCACCAGCATCAGTCCGGCAAAGATCGTCGCTCTGCGCGTCGCGACGAGGCTCATCAGTTTGAGGCAAAGCATCAGCGCCCCCACGTCCGCCACCGCACTCAGCCCGCGCAAGGAAATCACGCTGTGACCAAACAACAGCACCCAGTAATGCAGAATCACATAATAGAGCGGCGGGTGAACGTCACGGGCCGTTGCGGCCCAGATCAGCGCCGGCGAGCGCTCACTCAGCAACACACTGAAGGCTTCGTCATACCAGATCACCGGAACAGACATCCCGTGGAACCTGAGCAACAGCGCCAGCATAACCAACGCCATCAATCCCGCACGGTACAGCCGCTGCTGGCTCACAGGCATCTCAGCCACCCGCGTTATCGTGCTCACAGGCTTTTGGTCATCGCGGGTTTTTCTGTCGTCTTGTGGGTACTTTTTACGATGTCCTTGATGACATACCGCGGCCGATGCTTGGCCTCGATGTAGATCCGCCCGATGTACTCGCCGAGGATGCCGATGCCGATCAGTTGCACGCCTCCAAGGAACAGAATGGCGGTCATCAAAGAGGGGTAACCGGGGACGCTGTTGCCGTAGACAATCTTGTCCAGCACCATGTACACCGCGTACAGCACAGCGAACAATGACACAAGACCACCGACATAGGTCCAGAGCCGCAACGGCACGGTGCTGAACGACGTGACCCCTTCCAGCGCCAGGTTCCACAGTTTCCAGCCATTGAATTTACTGTTGCCCGCTACTCGCGGGGCGCGCTCGTAGCTGACTACAACGGTGTTGAAGCCGGCCCAGGACAGCACGCCTTTCATGAACAATTGATGCTCGGGCAACGCGCGAATCACATCGACCACCTTGCGGTCCATGAGGCGGAAATCTCCGACGTTCTCTTCGATGCGCGTGTACGAAATGCGATTCAACAGGTGGTAGAACAGCGACGCACTGTGCCGCTTCAAATAGCTGTCAGACCGTCGATCGCGACGCTTGGCCAACACCACATCGGCGCCTTTTTGCCATTTTTCGATGAGCAACGGGATCACGCTGATCGGGTCCTGCAGGTCGACGTCCATCGGGATCACCGCATCACCGGTGGCATGCTCCAGTCCGGCGAACAGTGCCGGCTCCTTGCCGAAGTTGCGGGAGAAATTGATCAGCATCACCTGATCATCCGACTCTGCCAGGGCTGCGGCCTGCTCAGCAGTGCGGTCGGAACTGCCATCGTTGATGAAGACGATTTCGACGTCGATATCGCCCAGTCTCAATTCACGGCGCACCGCCTGATAAAACAGGTTGATCGACTGCTCTTCGTTGAACACCGGGACGATCAGCGAGACCTTCATACGCCACGCTCGCGGAACACCACGTACTTGGAAAACAGGAAACCGAGCACCAGGCTCAACGCGGAAAACAGCGCCACGGTCAGCAAACCATGCAGTCGCCACACATCACCGGCATGACCGACGCCGTAACTCAACGCGCCCATCGCTGTCATGAACAGCAGATAACCGCCAACCGACAGCTTGCTGTCAAAGGTGTAGAGCCCATTCATGTAAAAGGAAAACGAGGCGGCCACGCAAAACGCCACCAGATTGCTGACCGCCTGGCTGAACCCGGCAGCCACGCTGAGCAGGAAAAAGATCTGCCAGTGAATCAGGGTGTTGGCGACCCCGATCACCATGTAGCTGGAAAACCCACGCCACAGACGTCTCATGCTGACGATCCTTTGCTGGAACCCGTTGCGACTCATATGTATTGGAGCTTGTCTACTGTCAGAATTCGCAGGTTGTCGCACCTTTCAGACCAGCGGTTACCCCCTCGGCCCCGGCCAGGAGACATTCCGAAATACCCCGACTTTGCAATTGAGGGCGAATCAGTCCACCCTGCGCGCCGCCGATGAGCGGCAGTTAAACTCTGTCGCCCCGACCACTCCTTTGTTCAACACCCCGTTTACGAGCCTGCCGTCATGACGTTAGTGCGCGATCACCGGATCGACTTTTTTCGCGGTCTGGCACTGATCTTCATCTTTTGGGATCACGTGCCCCACAACCCTTTGGGTCAAATTACCCTGCGCAACTTCGGCTTCAGCGATGCCGCCGAGGTCTTCGTGTTTCTCGCTGGTTACGCGGCGGTGCTGGCCTACGGCAAAATCCTGGCGCGCGAAGGCTTTTTGATTGCCTGCGTGAAAATCCTGCGCCGTGCCTGGGTGCTGTACGTGGTGCATATTTTTTTGCTGGCGATGCTGATGGGCATCGTGTTCTTCGCCAACAGCCACGTGGAAACCCGCGACCTGGTCGAAGAAATGGGCATGCACCACTTCATCAGCGACCCGCAGCAGGCCTTGATCGATGAGCTGCTGTTGCGCTTCAAACCGAACCTGATGGACCCGTTGCCGCTGTACATTGTGCTGCTGGCGGGTTTGCCGCTGGTCCTGCCGATACTGGTGCGCAAGACCTGGGTGGTGGTGGCGATGTCAGTCGCGTTGTACCTGATGGTGCCGTTGGCAGACTGGAACCTGGCTGCCATCAAGGATGGGGTGTGGTACTTCAACCCTGTTGCCTGGCAATTGCTGTTTGTCCTCGGTGGCGCCGCGGCCATTCACTCCCAACGCCCGCGCGAGTCCGACAGCCGACCGCTGTGGCGCCAGCCGTTGTTCATGAGCGCGGCGCTGTACGTAATGGCCGCCGGGGTGCTGACCGTCCTGTGGCGCTGGCCGCACATCCACGAAGCTTTACTGCCGTCGAGCTTGAGCAACCTGCTGTACCCGATCAGCAAGACCAACCTGTCGCCCCAGCGTTTGGTGCACTTCCTGGCGCTGGCGTATGTCACCGCGAAACTGCTGCCCGACACGGGATGGACGCAAAACTGGCTGGCGCAGCAAAGCTGTCGCATGGGCCGTTTTTCATTGGAGATTTTCTGCCTGGGCGTATTGCTCGCGCCGCTGGCGGACATGATCAATGCGCTGACGGACGACGCGTTCGCCATGCAGATTTTCACCGCGCTGGCGGGTGCCGGGTTGATGGCTTTGCTGGCGGTTTGGCTGGAGTTCAACAAACGGCTGAATCAGACGCTTGCTCCCGCTGGGCTGCGCAGCAGTCCCCTTTAGGGCCGCTTCGCAGCCCAGCGGGACGGTGCGGCGATCCGACGAGCTCCCTCGCCACAAGGGTTTGCAGTAAGGGTGCTGCGTCAGGCAGGCCGTCTTCACCCACCTCGGCACTTCCAGCTCGCAATGAACCCGTGGCGAGGGNGTGTCATCGGCAGTCGGGTTCGGACGACGAGCTCCCTCGCCACAAGGGTTTGCAGTAAGGGTGCTGCGTCAGGCAGGCCGTCTTCACCCACCTCGGCACTTCCAGCTCGCAATGAACCCGTGGCGAGGGAGCTCACTCCCGCTCGGCTGCGCAGCAGTCGCCAATCCAGGCAACCGGTCTGGCCAGGAACATCCAATAGCTCATGTAGGGCCGCTTCGCAGCCCAGCGGGAGCAAGCTCCCTCGCCACAAGGGTTTGCAGTAAGGGTGCTGCGTCAGGCAGGCCGTCTTCACCCACCTCGGCACTTCCAGCTCGCAATGAACCCGTGGCGAGGGNAGCTCCCTCGCCACAAGGGTTTGCAGTAAGGGTGCTGCGTCAGGCAGGCCGTCTTCACCCACCTCGGCACTTCCAGCTCGCAATGAACCCGTGGCGAGGGAGCTTGCTCCCGCTCGGCTGCGCAGCAGTCGCAAACCCCGTCAACCGGTTTGGTCAGAAACATCCGATAGCCCTATGTAGGGCCGCTTCGCAGCCCAGCGGGACGGTGCGGCGATCCGACGAGCTCCCTCGCCACAAGGGTTTGCGGTAAGGGTACTGCGTCATGCAGGCCGTCTTCACCCACCTCGGCACTTCCAGCCTGCCGTGAACCCGTGGCGAGGGAGCTCGCTCCCGCTCGGCTGCGCAGCAGTCGCAAACCCCGTCAACCGGTTTGGTCAGGAACATCCGATAGCCCTATGTAGGGCCGCTTCGCAGCCCAACGGGAGCAAGCTCCCTCGCCACAAGGGTTTGCGGTAAGGGTGCTGCGTCATGCAGGCCGTCTTCACCCACCTCGGCACTTCCAGCTCGCAATGAACCCGTGGCGAGGGAGCTYGCTCCCGCTCGGCTGCGCAGCAGTCGCAAACCCAAGCAACCGGTTTGCCCAGGAACATCCGATAACCCATTTGGGGCCGCTTCGCAGCCCAGCGGGAGCGAGCTCCCTCGCCACAAGGGTTTGCGGTAAGGGTGCTGCGTCAGGCAGGCCGTCTTCACCCACTTCGGCACTTCCAGCTCGCAATGAACCCGTGGCGAGGGAGCTTGCTCCCGCTCGGCTGCGCAGCAGTCGCCAATCCAGGCAACCGGTCTGGCCAGGAACATCCAATAGCTCATGTGGGGCCGCTTCGCAGCCCAACCGGAGCAAGCTCCCTCGCCACAAGGGTTTGCGGTAAGGGTGCTGCGTCAGGCAGGCCGTCTTCACCCACCTCGGCACTTCCAGCTCGCAATGAACTCGTGGCGAGGGAGCTTGCTCCCGCTCGGCTGCGCAGCAGTCGTAACCCCCGTCAACCGGTTTGGTCAGAAACATCCGATAGCCCTATGTAGGGCCGCTTCGCAGCCCAGCGAGACGGTGCGGCGATCCGACGAGCTCCCTCGCCACAAGGGTTTGCAGGGGTTACTTTCCTTTGGGGATTTCGGACTTTTCCCGCAAACGTTACAGCTACCTGTAGGCCAGCGAGCAACTAACTTCAAAAGGAACCTATCAAAAGGACGCAAGGAATGCTTCCACGACCAAACTCACACTTGTTGCGCCAAGGACGTTTTTCCGAATCAGGCCGGGCCTACCTCATCACTGCGGTTGTACATCAGAGAAGGTCCATATTCAGCGATTGGCATCTGGGGCGTTTGCTAGTAGCGGAACTCAGACACGCCCACGATCAGGGAAGAGTGAACTCGATTGCCTGGGTGATCATGCCTGACCACTTCCATTGGCTCGTCCAAATCGAACGATGCACCCTGGCGCAACTCATGCAGGCCATCAAGTCCCGTAGCACGTTGACGATCAACCGGGCACTGAATCGAACTGGCGCATTCTGGCAAACCGGCTATCACGACCGGGCAATACGCGACGGCGAGGATTTACGCTCTTTCGCCCGCTACACCGTTGCTAATCCCTTGCGTGCAGGGTTGGTTGAAAAAATCGGTGATTACCCTCTGTGGGATGCCTGCTGGCTCTGAATCCAACGTTGCTCACTTTGTGGCGAGGGAGCAAGCTCCCTCGCCACAGGGCAAGCAGCTAACCGATATCTGGAGGTTCACAATTTTTTCACCATCGCCAACCACCGTCTAAGCTTCAGACAAGTCCGATCAATCTGCGTGAATGGATCAGTCGACTATGGGCGCTTTATGGCAAACCGATTCGAGTAAAACCGTGGTCCCGACTGAAGCTGTGGATGAAGCGCCATTACCTGAAAAACCACCTCGCAGCCGCGTAAAGCACGGCTGGAAGGCGTTTTGGCTGTTGCTGCTGATTATTGCCATCGTGGTAGGGCTCGCGGCTGCCAAAGAGATGCGCACGTCGCGATTTCAAGCTCGCGAGGTCAGCAAGTTCGCCAAGACGCTCACGTATGAGCTAAAACCTGGCCCCAGCGATGCGATTCACTACCCGGGCGCCGGTCCGTTCGACCTGCGTCTGGGCTACAGCTCCATGGGCGAGTTCCTGCCAAGATTGCTCAAGCGCAATTACGTGATTACCGAACAGACCCGCTTTTCCCCGGCGTTGATGAACTACACCGACAAAGGCCTTTTCGTACCCTATGCGGAAAAAATCCAGGCCGGTCTGTCGATCACCGATTGCCGGGCGGCACCGCTGTACCAGTACAAATATCCGCAACAACTCTATGCCAGCTTCGACTCGATCCCGCCGGTCGTGGTCAACAGCCTGCTGTTCATCGAAAACCGCTTCTTGCTCGACCCTCGCCAACCCTTGGCCAACCCTGCGGTGGACTGGCCGCGGTTTGGCATGGCGGCCTACACCCAGGTCGCCAAGATGCTCCATCTGCCTGGCCAATCGGCGGGCGGCAGCACTCTGGCGACGCAACTGGAAAAATACCGGCATTCGCCCGATGGCTTGACCATGTCGGGTGGTGAAAAGATCCGCCAGATGATTTCCGCCAGCGTACGCGCTTATCAGGACGGCCCGCAGACACTCAAGTCGCGGCAGAACGTGGTACGCGACTACCTCAACAGCGTGCCGCTGTCGGCTGTGCCTGGCCACGGTGAAGTGCACGGCATGGCGGAAGGTTTGCGCGTGTGGTACGGCGCCGATTTCAACCAGGCCAACCAACGCCTGGCCAGCGACGCCACGGATCCAAAAAGCCTGGCGGAGAAAGGCTTGGCCTTGCGCGAAATGCTGTCCTTGATGATCGCCCAGCGCCGCCCTTCGCACTACTTGACCAAAGGCCGCGATGAACTGGCTTCGCTCACCGACAGCCATATTCGTCTGCTGGCACAGAACAACGTGATCGACGCGCCTTTCGCCGCGGCGGCATTGGCGAGCAAGGTCACGTACCGCGACTGGGCGACCCAGCCGACCATTCAACCGATCGAAACCAACAAAGGCATCAGCGTGGCGCGCAGTCGGCTGGCGGGGTTGCTCAATCGTCCGTTGTACGACCTTGACCGCCTCGATCTTTCGGCCACCAGCACCCTGCAAGGTGAACTGCAAACCCAGGCCACTGCCTACCTGAAGAAACTCGCCGACCCCGTGTATGCCGCAGAAATCGGCCTGATGGGCGAGCGTTTGCTGACCCCCACCAGCACCACTCAGGTGCGCTACAGCTTCACTTTGTTCGAACTGACCCCGGACGGTTCGCGGGTGCGGGTACAAACTGACAGCACTGACCAGCCGTTCGATATCAATGAAGGCAGCAAACTGGAACTGGGCTCCACCGCAAAAATGCGGGTGATGACGACTTACCTGCAAATCATCGCCGAGTTGCACGATAAATATGCCGACATGAGCGTACCGGACCTGAAGAAAGTCGAAATACCGGAGCAGGACCGCCTCAGCCGCTGGGTCGTCGACTACTTTATCGAGAACAAGGACCACAGCCTGCAACCCTTGCTCAGTGCAGCGCTGGACCGCAAATATTCCGCCAGCCCCGGCGAAGCGTTTTTCACCGGCGGCGGGTTGCACACGTTCAATAACTTCCGCAAGGAAGACAACGGTCGCCTGCCGACCCTGCGCGACGCCCTGCGTGAGTCGATCAACCTGCCGTTCATACGCCTGATGCGCGATATAGTGCGCTACGTCACGTATTCCGGTCCCAACAGCAGCGCCGAACTGCTCAAGGATGACCGCGACCCGCGTCGTCAGGAATACCTGGCCAGTTTTGCCGACCGCGAAGGGACGTCGTTCCTGCTCAAGTTCTGGAAAAAGTACCGCAACAAGGACACCCAGGCACGGCTCGAAACCTTTCTCGATGGTATGCGCCCGACGCCGATCCGCATGGCCGCCGTGCACCGGTATCTGTTGCCACAGGCCAGCCAGCAAAGCTTCAACAGCTTCGTGCGCTCACACCTGACCGGCGCCAAACTCACCGAAAAACTCACCGACGAGCGCCTTGAGCGGCTCTATCAGGCCTACGGCCCCGGCAGCTACGACCTGCCCGACCAAGGCTTCATCGCCAAGGTGCATCCATTGGACCTGTGGATGATGGGCTACCTGCTCAACCATCCGGACGCGACGTTCAAGGACATCGTCAAAGCCAGCCAGTTCGAACGCCAGGAAGTCTACAGCTGGCTGTTCAAGAGCCGGCACAAAGGTGCGCGCGACAATCGCATCCGCACCATGCTGGAGATCGAGGCATTCCTCGACATTCACCAGCGCTGGCAGAACGTCGGTTATCCCTTCGACCATCTGGTGCCTTCACTGGCCACAGCCATCGGCAGCTCCGGCGACCGCCCTGCGGCACTGGCCGAGTTGATCGGCACCATCCTCAACGACGGCGTGCGCATGCCGACGCTGCGTATCGACAGCCTGCACTTTGCCGCCGGGACGCCGTATGAAACCAAGCTGATCAATGACCCGGATGTCGGTAAACGGGTCATGCCTGCGGAAGTTGCCAAAGCGATGCGCGAAGCCCTGTCGCAAGTGGTGGACGCCGGGACCGCCAAACGGCTGGCCGGCAGTTTCAAACTGCCCGATGGCGCACCGCTGGCCATGGGTGGCAAGACCGGCACTGGCGATAACCGTATCGAAGCCATCGGTTCGGGTGGGCGGATTCTCAGTTCGAAATCAATCAACCGCACGGCGACCTTCGTCTTCTATATCGGCGACACCCACTTCGGCACGCTGACCGCTTACGTACCGGGACGCTCGGCTGAAGCATTCAAGTTCACCTCTGCCCTGCCGGTACAGGTGCTCAAGGGTATGGCGCCGATCCTGACGCAGTACCTGCAACCGGGGACCCATACGATGTGTCTGCCGGTTCAAGTGGCGCAGCAATAGCCTCTGCGTGGTGGTCTCGGGAAAGTGTTGTGATGCCTGCAAAAAAATCCCGAGATCGCTCGTCAGACTTCCGAATCCCAGACCACCGTGACGTTGCCTCTGTAGGTTTTTCCAGGCCCGGTGAGCATTTCCTCGACTTGCTCGCGGCCGATTTCGAAGTGCAACGTGCCGGGTCTGCGATCGACGTAGTGCCCCGGCATGAAGAGTTCTGTGCCGCTGCCATCGCGCAACAATGCGCGGCGATTGACCGATTGTCCGGAGGCATCGGTGATGCCTCCGGGAAGGCTGACGAAGATATTCATCGGGACCGCGTGACCAGCAACCGGATCGTACACGGAGCACTCATTGCCGCCGCTGTACTGGCATTCGAGCTGCATCTTGAAGCGGCTGGATGCCGACAGATTGAAAGTCTGGTCGCGGAACAGACGTTCCGGGCGGCGGTTGCGTTGCAACCACGCCTGCCAGCCACCCTGTGGAAGCAGCTCGATGTGATTGCCACCGGGCGGCACTTCGACCTTGAGGGTGTGTTGCACATCAAGGTTGAAGTTGAAGGTCAACGTGCTGTCGTTGGGGATCATGATGTCGCCGAAGTCGAAATCCTGATTCGGCCCGACGGTGTAAGTGATCGATCCGGTGTAATGCCCCGTGGACATGCCCAAAGGGTTGGGCGTTCTCAGTTCATAGGCGTATTCGAAGTTGACGTACGCGATCGCAGGAACTTCGGAAATGGTATTCAGGATGCAAGCTCCAGCGCCTTCGGGAACTAACCAGAACCACAGCCGATAGGTGTTGGTTCCCACCGTGTACCCGGTGGACTGACAAGGAGCAGGGGCATACGTAAAATCACGAGGACCCCATGAGCGAGTGCCTCCAGAATGCGTGTCAAACCGATTGCCGATGCCGGCAATACGCATTTCTACCGTCTCCCGCTCCCCTCTGTCGGAAACCACCTCAAAACGTCGCCAATCGGATGGCAACTTGAACATCACCCCCCTGCGCGGATTTTCGGCACCTACCAGCATCGGTGCGTTCGACCTGAAATTCAGATCCCACGTGCGGATACTGAGAATACCTAATTCCTTACATCGCTCGGGAATGTGTCCAGGGCAGATACCGCTTTCCAGTGTCGTATTAACGAATCTGTTGACCGTTGGATTGGCCGGATCCGGGCGAAAAACCGCCGTGATCTCTTGCGTGGCGGCACTGACAACCTGCGCGCCAAACCACAGCACAATCCCTGCGCCAAACGTCGTTATGCGATTTTTTGCCGCTCTTGTTTTCCGATACATCGTTGCATCCCTGAATCACTGAATCACCTGGCAACCGAACTCTTCAAGGCGCCAACGCTTCGAAAATCATGTGCACGCTGCCGAAGTAAAGTCGATTTTATTCGTCATAACCNCGCCAAACGTCGTTATGCGATTTTTTGCCGCTCTTGTTTTCCGATACATCGTTGCATCCCTGAATCACTGAATCACCTGGCAACCGAACTCTTCAAGGCGCCAACGCTTCGAAAATCATGTGCACGCTGCCGAAGTAATCGCCCGGTTGGTAGCCGTCCGGTATGTCAGCTGCGGCCACTTCCAGCCCCACACGCTTGCCGAGTCGGCCATCGAGTTCGGAGATCACTTGCTCGGCATCCACCGTGAGGCGTTTTCGGTTGAACGTCACGATCAAGGCAATGTTGTCGCTGGGCCTGCCGTTGCTCAGATACGGCTCGGCGTTGAGCCGTGCGGAAATACCGCCGTTGGTGTTTTTTACATCGAAATTTTTACGCAACGAGGTCAACTGGCCCGTCACCGGGTTGAAGTGCAGCGGTTGCTCCTGATGAATCCAGNATACCGCCGTTGGTGTTTTTTACATCGAAATTTTTACGCAACGAGGTCAACTGGCCCGTCACCGGGTTGAAGTGCAGCGGTTGCTCCTGATGAATCCAGTCGGATTCCGACGGAGTCGTAGACAACACCGACATTGATCTGCGGCCCCGCGTTCGCCATCAACGGCAGCCAACCTGCAAACAGCAATGCCCATCGATAATTCATTCTCCTGACCTCATGGTGTTTAACAGCGGAACAGCTCGATTGGTGCGGTGATCAAACTTCCGAATCCCAGACCACCGTGACGTTGCCGCTGTAGGTTTTGTTATCGCCATCGAGCATTTTTTCGACCTCATCGCGGCCAATTTCGAAGTGCAGAGTTCCGGGTTTTCGTGCGATGTAGAATTTCGGCTCAAAGCGTTCAGTACCCATACCATCGAGCAACAAGGGACGGCGGTTGACCGCTTGGCCAGAGTCATCGGCCATGCCGCCGGGCAGGCTGACGGCAATATTCAGTGGCACGTTTCGCCCGGACACGGGTTCCTGCAACGCGCAGGTATTGCCCTCGGTGAACTGACATTCAAGCTTCATCTTGAACTGGCTGGAGGCCGATATATTGAAGGTCTGGTCACGGAACAGCCGCTCCGGACGGCGATTGCGTTGCAACCACGCCTGCCAACCGCCTTGGGGAAGCAACTCAATCCGGTTGCCGCCCGGTGGTATTTCCACCTTTAGGATGTGTTCCACGCTCAACACAAAATCGATGGTGATCTGGGAATCGTGAGGGACAATTACATTGCCTATATCGAAGTCCATGCCTGGCCCGACGCTGTAAGTGATGCTGCCTCTATAGATTCCGGTCGCCATCTTCAGAGGGTTGGGTGTACGCAGCTCGTAACCAAAATGCAGGTAGCGATAATGGAGTGTGGGAATATCAAACAACGCTGTCTTGGCACAGGCACCGACATTTTCCGGCACCCTCCACATGAACATGGCGTAATAGCTGAGGCCAGCTACCGAAGTCGTGGAAACACAGGGAGCAGGCGCGAAGCTCCAACTGCGGCCGCTCCATAGCTGATGCCACCCCTGCCCCCCCGTCAAATCCTCCACATGAGCGTTAAGGTCGACGCGTCCACCCACTCCCGATATTCGGACTTCCAATTGCTCGGTGTCTTCGTCGTTCGAAACGGTCAGCGTTCGCCATTCCGAGGGCACCTTCAGGTAAGCCCCTTCTCGGCGATCGGTATGATTGGCCAATACCTTGCCACCGGTCGTTTGCGGAAGACCTCCCAAGGGCATGCCCAAGCTGAACAAATTATTGTTTTTGCAATACACCGCGAAGTAGACGCAATAACCGCTATTGGTCGTTGTATTTTCAAAACGGTTGACCATGGGGTTCGCCGGGTCGGGCCTGAAACGCGCAGTCACCTCGACAGAACCAGCCTCGACCAACAGTGGAACGCCGGCAAAACATATCGCTACCAGGTATCGTCCGAGATCATTCTTCAGCGAATGTATAAATTTCATTTTTTCCTTCCAAGCATGCCTGCAACCCGTATATTCCGGGCTGAAAATGTTGGCCTGCCGTTGCTCAGATACGGCTCGGTATTGATCCGTGCGGAGATACCGCCGTTGGTGTTTTTTACATCGAAATTTTTACGCAACGAGGTCAACTGGCCCGTCACCGGGTTGAAGTGCAGCGGTTGCTCCTGATGAATCCAGTCGGACNCCGTTGGTGTTTTTTACATCGAAATTTTTACGCAACGAGGTCAACTGGCCCGTCACCGGGTTGAAGTGCAGCGGTTGCTCCTGATGAATCCAGTCGGACTCCGACGGGGTTGTAGACAACACCGACATTGATCTGCGGCCCCGCGTTCGCCATCAGCGGCAACCAACCTGCAAACAGCAGTGCCCATCGATAATTCATTCTCCTGACCTCATGGTGTTTAACAGTGGAACAGCTCGATCGGTACGGTGATCAAACTTCCGAATCCCAGACCACCGTGACGTTGCCGCTGTAGGTTCTGTTATCGCCATCGAGCATCTTTTCGACCTCTTCGCGGCCGATTTCAAAGTGCAGGGTGCCAGGTCTGCGATCGACGTAATGCCCCGGCATAAAGAGTTCAGTGCCACTGCCATCTCGCAACAATGCGCGGCGATTGACCGATTGTCCTGAGGCATCGGTGATGCCGCCGGGAAGGCTGACGAAAAGGTTCAACGGCACGGTGTGTCCACTCTTTGGCTCATGCAGAAGGCACTCATTGCCGCCGCTGTACTGGCATTCGAGCTGCATCTTGAAGCGGCTGGATGCCGACAGATTGAAAGTCTGGTCGCGGAACAGACGCTCCGGGCGGCGGTTGCGTTGCAGCCAGGCCTGCCAGCCCCCCTGTGGAAGCAGCTCAACGTGATTGCCACCGGGCGGCACTTCGACCTTGAGGGTGTGTTGCACATCAAGGTTGAAGTTGAAGGTCAACGTGCTGTCATTGGGGATCATGATGTCGCCGAAGTCGAAATCCTGATTCGGCCCCAACGTGTATTTAATCGATCCTTGGTATCGCCCCGTGGACATACCCAGCGGATTGGGGGTTCTCAGCTCATAGGCATATTCGAAATTAAAATAGTGGAGCCAGGGAATTTCCTCTCTGGCTATCTTTACGCATGAGCCGGCGTTCTCCGGAACCCTCCAGAACCACAAATACATTTGCGAGTGTCCAGCCCCAAATCCAGTACTCAGACAAGGAGTTGGGGCGGAATTGAAGCGGCCGTTCCAGGAATCGATTGTTGCAGGACTCTTGACATCAAAGCGATTACCAACGCCAGCAATACGTACTTCAACTGTATGGTGTTCGCCACGCTCCGACACCACATCGAATCTGCGCCATTCAGAGGGTACCTTGAACATCACACCCTGGCGTTCAGACACACCTGGTCCCGCAGGCATCGGTCCGGTGGAGGTAAACTTTATGTCGTTGGAGCGAATGCTGAAAATGCCAAGTGACTTGCACAGCTCAGATGCGAAGGAGGGGCAGTACCCGCTTTCCGGTGTCGTATTAACGAATCTGTTGACCGTTGGATTGGTCGGATCCGGGCGAAAAACCGCCGTGATCTCTTGCGTGGCGGCACTGACAACCTGCGCGCCAAACCACAGCACAATCCCTGCGCCAAACGTCGTTATGCGATTTTTTGCCGCTCTTGTTTTCCGATACATCGTTGCATCCCTGAATCACTGAATCACCTGGCAACCGAACTCTTCAAGGTGCCAACGCTTCGAAAATCATGTGCACGCTGCCGAAGTAATCGCCCGGTTTGTAGCCATCCGGCATGTCAGCCGCGGCTACTTCCAGCCTCACACGCTTGCCGAGTCGGCCATCGAGTTCGGAGATCACTTGCTCGGCATCCAGCGTGAGTCGTTTTTGGTTGAACGTCACGATCAAGGGAATGTTGTCGATGGGCCTGCCGTTGCTCAGATACGGCTCGGCGTTGAGCCGTGCGGAAATACCGCCGTTGGTGTTTTTCACATCGAAATTTTTACGCAACGAGGCCAACTGGCCCGTCACCGGGTTGAAGTGCAGCGGCTGCTCCTGATGAATCCAGTCGGACTCCGACGGGAGCACGTAAAACTCCGCGGTGGGAATGGTGACCGCCACCTCGAACGTTTCGCGCTCGGTGATCGCTTGCGCTGCACCACTGGACACCAGGAGCGCCAGTGATAGGGTTACCCGCGTTGCCTTGAACATTTTTTGTCACCTGACACAGTCAATATGGCCACTCGCACAGAGAGTTTCAGCCTTTGAGTTCCATCACTTTCGTCGCCTTGCCTTCGATCAGCGTGAAGCTATAAGCACGACCGCGCTGTTTTTCGAACTCGAAGGTACGGCCTGGCAAAATGTGATGTTTGGTGGTCGGTTGGCAGTCGTTTTCATCCTTGACCGCGCAGTCCCTGAACTCATCGATCACCACCACGGAATTGCCTTGATTGCGCATCCGGTACTGACCGGGGCCGTCATCTATCGCGCTGTCGAAGCGGGTCTGGGCGGGCCGTACAAAAAACACCGTGCCGTAACCGGCCAGCACATTGACCCCGGCAGACAAGCCCTTTTTGTACTCTTCGCGCTCCTCGGCGGACACGGCGAACTCATCTTCCTTTTCCGGCACCACCGGCACGAAGCGCACGCGGAAATACCGCTCTTTTTCACGCTCGCCCATGAACACCAGACGGCTGCCTTGCATGCCGTTGGCCGGGACAATCAACCGTGCGGGGCTGGCCATCAACCCGTCGCGGGCAGCGGTATCGGCCTGGGTTGCCAGGGGAATTTCCCGCGAAGTGCCATCCGCGTCGTAGATAATTTCCAGGATGTTGACCTTGACGAACGCAGTGGCATCACCGCCGTTGAACACGCGCTTCAGATAGGTACTTTTGTCGGCATCCAGGTAGTCGTAGACGACACCGACATTGATCTGCGGCCCCGCGTTCGCCATCAGCGGCAACCAACCTGCAAACAGCAATGCCCATCGATAATTCATTTTCCTGACCTCATGGTGTTTAACAGTGGAACAGCTCGATTGGTGCGGTGATCAAACTTCCGAATCCCAGACCACCGTGACGTTGCCCCTGTAGGTTTTGTTATCGCCATCGAGCATCTTTTCGACCTCTTCGCGACTGATTTCGAAATGCAGGGTTCCGGGTCTACGCTCGACATAAAAACCGGGTTGAAACAGTTCGGTGCCGCTGCCGTCACGTAACAACGGACGGCGGCTGACCGGTTGACCAGAGGGGTCCGTCAGGCCATTGGGCAAGCTCACGCTGATGTTCAGCGGCACCGAATGCCCGGAGATCGGCTCATACACGGAGCAGGTATTGCCGCCATCGTGGTATTGGCATTCGAGCTGCATCTTGAAACGTGACGAGGCTGATACATTGAAGGTCTGGTCGCGGAACAACCGCTCCGGACGGCGATTGCGTTGCAACCAGGCCTGCCAGCCGCCCTGGGGGACCAGTTCCACTCGGTTGCCACCGGGTGGGACTTCCACCTTGAGCGCATGCTGCACATTGAGGGTGAAGTTGAACTTCATCGATTTGTCGTCAGCGATCACCACATCACCGAAGTCGAAATCACCGCCTGGCCCTATGCTGTATTCGAGCGAGCCCGTGTATTCCCCGGAAGACATGGACAACGGATTGGGCGTTTTCAGCGCGTACGCATATTCCGTTTTCGAAAATGCAAAGCGTGTTATGTCCGCTATCGGCGCTCTCTTATTACAGGCACCTGCATCTTCAGGAACTATCCAGAAGAAGCGCAGATTGGGCCCTATACCCGAGATAAGTCCGGTTGAGCGACACGGGGGGGCGGAGAACCACGAGGACGACGGCCATACACTAAAATCTGGACGCGTCGATGTATGTTGACCAATTCCAGAGATACGCATTTGCACGGTTTCCACTTCGCCCGTGCGAGTGTGAGTGACCTGAAAAGCTCGCCATTCGGAGGGCACCTTGTACATCACCCCCTCCCGAGGATTGGTGTGACCCGCATAAATAACGGGCACCCCCGGCCCCAGGTCCGGTGTTGAACCACTGAGAGGCGCTTCAATGGAAAAATATCCGTGATGTTTACAAATCGTATGACCAAAATCGGCACAAAAGCCGCTGATCGGCGTGGTGTTGATGAATTCATTCTTCAGCGGATTCGCCGGATCAGGTGTAAAGACCGCGGTGATTTCCTGAGTCAGCGCATGGGCTGCCGGCGCGAACACCGCACACAGCAATCCGGCCAGGTAATTTTTCAAGCAACTTTTCATCATTATCCCGCCGAGTCCACCGAGAAGGTGGTGTTGGCCAAGGTGTCCGGCGAGCACCGCAAATCCCCGATCATCAACACATTGTTTTCACTGCGCGCATTGCTGGGGTCGAGGCGGAATTGGCACAACAATTCCTCGCCCCGGCGCACTTCAAGGGTTGGCGAACCCGCGTTCATTTCCATGGAGAAGAAGCCGTCCACCTCACTGACGCCACGGCTGGCGTGGTTGATGACGTGGTGCCCCTTGAGCGGCTTGCCCTGCGGGTCGAGCAGGCGCCCGAGTACGGTCAGGGTTTTGCTCACGGTGATCTTGCGGTAGTCCACCCCGCCCTTGTTCAGGTGATAGCGGGTTCGCTGCGGCTGGATACTCGCCGATGGCACGTGATTGCCTTCGAAGTCGAAGCTGACCGAACTGTTTTTGTAGGCGGTCAGCGGCACGAAGTTGCGCCCGGGACGCAAAGTCGCACTGCCGCCACTGAGGTCGTCGGCGCGCAGGGCGATTTCGTCGAGATCGGTTTCCACATCAATGATCATCCCGGCGCCACCGGTGTGATGCTGGCTGGTCATGACCATGTTCTGCTTACCCACGGCCACGGTGCTGTCGAGGTTCAAACCACCGGTGTAGTTACCGTTGTAGGAGGAGCGCTGGAGGAAGGCATCGCCATTGAACGCATCGGCCTCAAAACTGGTAAGGCCGGACAACCCGACGCCATAGGTATCGGCCAGGGCCGTCACAGAGACGCTTTGCAGCACATGGTCTTCAAGGGTCTTGCGATAAGACAGCGAGCCATTGTTGTCGCGCCCGCCCTCCCGCGCAGTTCGAGTGCCGATGCTGCCCGACCATTGTTCACCCGGGCCCCCAAGCGCCACACTGACGCTCAGGTCGACCCCGCGATTGCGTTGGTCGCCACTGCTATAACTGCCCGGTCGGTCGAACACCGAGAAGCGCCAGTTGGCATCACTGCCAAACAGCACGGTTCTTTGCGACCAGCCCAGATCGAGTGCGGCACCTTCGGTATTGCCCTCGCTGTAGGAGACCCGCCCGTTAATCGAATTCTTGCTGTTGAGCCGATGATTGATCGCCAGCGAGGTGTTGCTGGTCTGGCCGATAAATACGTTGCGCTGACGCACCCGGGTGCCGTCCGGCAAGGTTTCGTAGGTGTTGGTGGTGTCCAGCCAACTGCGGTTGTGTGTGGCAAACAGGTTTCCGGAGCCATAACTGTAATTGGCTTGCAGGTCCATCCCGGTGCCGTGGTCCTGGGTTCGATAAAGATTGCCGTACAGGCTGGTGTTGTTGGGCAGAGTCCAGTCGATCGACGAACCATACTGCTGTGTACCCTGCAACTGCCGCCCCGACAGCCCTACAATCACCCGCGGGTGCAACAGGTAATTGATGGCTGCGCCGGCCGTCATGTCGCCGTAGGACTGCTCGTCCCAGTTGCTCAGCAGTTTGCTTTCCTGCCCGGCAAACAGGTTGTAGCGCCAGCGTTCATCGAGGTTGCGCCAGTTGCTGGGCTTGTACACCAGCTCCTGGGTTGTCGATGTGATTTGCCCATCTTCGATCAGCCGCACCTCGACTTCGTAAATACCTCCCGGCAACGGCCGGGTGTCGAGGGTTTGTAATCCGGCACTGACCGCCTGTGTGTTGATCAACACGCCATTGCGAAAAATCTCCACCGAGGCCTGGCGGTTGGCAGTGACGTAGATCGGGTAAACGCTGGGTTTTGGGCTGTTGATGGCCAGGCTGTCGGAGCTGCCGTACATCAGGCCCACCGCCGTATCGGGGCTGGCGCCAAACGAACGCAACTGCCGGCTCAGTCCTTCGGAGTTGGGCGTGAAATACCCCAGGCGGACAAAACTGCCCTGTAGCTCACGCTGACCATAAAGCTCATGAACCGCGTGATAGAGCTTGTCATCCGGGCCGCCCAGACGGGCCAATTGCAGGTTCGCGCGCTGAGTCCAGTTACCCAGGCTGCTGCTCGCCTCCAGGCCATAACGCCCGCCCAGGTCCTGATCCTGGCCGCCGTTGAGGTTCAACTGGTTGCGCACGATCAGGCCAGTACTGCCGTTTTCAGGCAGATCGTAATAACGCCGGGCCTCGCTATCGCGTTCGGCATTTTCGGTGGCGATCGATACCAGCGAACTCTGCAAATTGTAATGCACCGCCAGCATTTGCTCCGGGCAACTGCCCTGGCAGGCACCCAGGACAACGCCCTGCTTGAGATAAGCCGCCCAGGTTTCTCGCTCATTGGCAGAAATCGGGCTGTCACCGGTGTCGGTGAATTCCAGCAACGTGACGCGATCATCCTTCGTCAAAACGATCATCGCCTCACCAAGAAACTGTTGATCACGTTCCACTCGTACCGCTAATGGCACATCGAAGAAATGCTCTTCGAATTCCGCCGGCAACCCTTTGGCCTGAGCAAGCAGACTTCGAGGTGTGTTGACGTTATTAGTGGGCGCAGCAACGGCACCAGCACATATAAAAAGTGCAAGCGCTGCCGCGATGGGAGTCATCGGGAACATGATCTTAATACTCGATTACAAATGAAGTCGGCACCTGCTTGTCATCAGGCGATAACAAGCAGGCAAGACCGCTGAATAAAATAGTTTATTCAAAAAGTTTACGATTATGGCTTCATTACAGGCTCGAAAATAACGGCGAAACTGGTGGTGTAGTTGCCATTCTGGCCGGTAGTCGGGGTATCGGCGGTAATGACCATTTCCCGCTGGATGCCCGGCACCGATTCAGTTTCGTCTACGACTTCAGTGGTGGTGTTGCTTAATTCAACGGTGCCGATCTTGACGGTCAATGGAATAGTGTCACGGCCGTTATAGAGTGCCGCATCGCCGTCGATCAGTGCGTTGATGGCGCCTCTCGGGTCAGTGTGCTTGAAGTTGAAGAGACCACGTACACTGGTCAACTCACCGCTGCCCTGTTGGGTCATGGTTTCGTCGCGACCGAAATTACTGTCTTGCGGCGCGACACTGAACAGCGAAGTCGGAACGAACGCCTTGATGTTAATCACCTGGCTAATCGGCTCGGCAGCAAAAGCCATGGAAGAGCTCAGAGCCAGGACGGACATCGGAACAGCGATAGCAAACTTCTTGAACATGTTAAGTACCTGTCTTCTTAATTGGAATAAACGTGAAGTTCTTGCGAGCCGGCCATTTAGATAATGGCGTTTTGACTCACCCTCCTCAACGCGACAGCATGATCAAGTATTTTTACAACAAAGTAAGTAGGAAAATTCCTCAACACATGTAGTTCTTTCAGCCTGTAATTGGGACGAAAAAGTCGCCATCGTCGCAACTTAACTGTTTAACCTTCAGAAATAAACTACATACAGTATTAATCGAAAAAACATACAGATAGTCCCAGCTAAACTTTCTGTAAGGCGTGTGTGATCTACAACATTAATACACGACAATTAGTTCAATTACTCTAAATTACATGAATCCCTCCGGCACCAAGTCTGCTCGCCACGAAATCGACCGTTGATCGGGGATGCTTGCATCCCGACAAAGATATATCTTAAGTTGTATCTAAACACGACAAAGAGAACGCTAGAGATGAGAGACCATCATTCTCCCCACCGCGAACACGGCGACGGTCGCGACGGCTTCGAAAAACGCCCCGGCCGCGAACGCGGTGGTCGCGGGCCACGGGTATTTGCCCCCGGCGATCTGAAATTGCTGTTACTGGCATTGATCGCCGAGCAGCCGTGCCACGGTTACGACCTGATCCGCCAGATCGAAGGCATGTTCGACGGCGCCTACAGCCCGAGCCCCGGTGTGATTTATCCGACCCTGACTTTTCTGGAAGAGAGCGAACTGATTACCGGTGATGCCGAAGGCGGAAAAAAGCGCTACAGCGTCACAGAGGCCGGTCGCCAGTCATTGGCTAAGCAAGCCGTTGCGCTCGAAGGCGTGCGAATGCGCATCGACGTCAGCAAGCGTTCATTGCGCGGGCATGATCGTCCGGCCGAAATTCACGAGGCCGTGCATAACCTGCGCCATGCGTTGCAGTTGCACCATGGACGCTGGAGCCCGGAAGAAATCCAGCGTGTCGCGACGCTGCTGAACAACACCGCCAATGCCATCGTCGACGGCCCCGCCGTTCCATCAACCCAGGAGAAAGCGAATGACTGAAGTGAACACACAAGCCATTCACCGTGTCATGCATGAAATCAAACGTCGTCGCCTGGAAGTCTTGCGCGTGGTTGACCTGACCCCACGAATGCGCCGGATTACCCTGGGCGGGCCGGAGCTGGCGGGCTTCGTCAGCCTCGGCACCGACGACCACGTCAAATTGCTGTTCCCGCAAAATGCCGAGCAAGCCGCGGTGCTGGAAACGCTGGAGCTCGGCGCCGGCAAGAGCGGCGGCCCGATGCCTGAGATGCGTGACTACACCCCGCGCCGCTACGACCTAGAAAAACTGGAGCTGGACATCGATTTTGTCCTGCACGGCGACGGCCCGGCCTCGACCTGGGCCGAGCAGGCCAAACCCGGACAGTTCCTGCACATCGGCGGGCCACGGGGTTCGATGATCGTGCCGGATATCTTCGACAGCTATCTGCTGATCGGCGATGAAACCGCCCTGCCCGCCATCGCCCGACGCCTGGAAAGCCTGGCAGCCAACCGCCGTGCGCTGGTGATTGTGGAAGTGGAAAACGGCAAGGAACAGCAAGTGCTGCAAAGCGCTGCCGAGGTCAATGTGATCTGGGTCTTGCGCGAGGGCGGCAAGGACCATTTGCTGAGCACCGTGCGGCAGATCAAGGTGCCGGCCGGCAGCCTGTATGCGTGGGTTGCGACAGAGAGCAAAGTATCGCGGCAGATCCGTCGGATACTGCTGGATGAGCATGGGCTGGATGAGCAGTTCGTCAAAGCCGTTGGTTACTGGAAGCTGAATGCTGGCGATGATGAGTGATTCAGCCTGACATGACTCCTGTGGCGAGGGAGCTTGCTCCCGCTCGRCTGCGCAG
>NZ_LMGK01000021.1:0-411115 GCF_001427125.1 Pseudomonas sp. Root562 | reverse complement strand
GCCAACGATCCAGCCCAATCAGCAAAACTGGAATCACCACCCGTTGGTTACTGGAAGCTGAATGCTGGCGATGATGAGTGATTCAGCCTGACATGATTACTGTGGCGAGGGAGCTTGCTCCCGCTCGGCTGCGCAGCAGTCGCAACCTCAGCAAACCAGGTAYGTCTGAGGTTCCCCTTCGCAGGTGTTGGCACTGCTTCGCAGCGCARCGGGAGCAAGCTCCCTCGCCACAAAAGCGTTCAGCATCTCGCCGCTCGCCAMCGATCCAGCCCAATCAGCAAAACTGGAATCACCACCCGTTGGTTACTGGAAGCTGAATGCTGGCAATGATGAGTGATTCAACCTGACATGACTCCTGTRGCGAGGGAGCTTGCTCCCGCTCGGCTGCGCAGCAGTCGCAACCTCAGCAAACCGGGTACGTCTGAAGTTCCCCTTCGCAGGTGTTGGCACTGCTTCGCAGCGCAGCGGGARCAAGCTCCCTCGCCACAAAAGCGTTCAGCATCTCGCCGCTCGCCACCGATCCAGCCCAATCAGCAAAACTGGAATCACCACCCGTTGGTTACTGGAAGCTGAATNTGGCACTGCTTCGCAGCGCAGCGGGAGCAAGCTCCCTCGCCACAAAAGCGTTCAGCATCTCGCCGCTCGCCACCGATCCAGCCCAATCAGCAAAACTGRAATCACCACCCGTTGGTTACTGGAAGCTGAATGCTGGCGATGATGAGTGATTCAGCCTGACATGACTCCTGTGGCGAGGGAGCTTGCTCCCGCTCGRCTGCGCAGCAGTCGCAACMTCRGCAAACCRGGTACGTCTGAAGTYCCCCTTCGCAGGTGTTGGCACTGCTTCGCAGCGCAGCGGGAGCAAGCTCCCTCGCCACAAAAGCRTTCAGCATCTCGCCACCCGCCAACGATCCAGCCCAATCAGCAAAACTGGAATCACCACCCGTTGGTTACTGGAAGCTGAATGCTGGCGATGATGAGTGATTCAGCCTGACATGACTCCTGTGGCGAGCTTCGCAGGTGTTGGCACTGCTTCGCAGCGCAGCGGGAGCAAGCTCCCTCGCCACAAAAGCGTTCAGCATCTCGCCGCTCGCCACCGATCCAGCCCAATCAGCAAAACTGAAATCACCACCCGTTGGTTACTGGAAGCTGAATGCTGGCGATGATGAGTGATTCARCCTGACATGACTCCTGTGGCGAGGGAGCTTGCTCCCGCTCGGCTGCGCAGCAGTCGCAACMTCRGCAAACCGGGTACGTCTGAAGTTCCCCTTCGCAGGTGTTGGCACTGCTTCGCAGCGCAGCGGGAGCAAGCTCCCTCGCCACAAAAGCGTTCAGCATCTCGCCGCTCGCCACCGATCCAGCCCAATCAGCAAAACTGNCTTCGCAGGTGTTGGCACTGCTTCGCAGCGCAGCGGGAGCAAGCTCCCTCGCCACAAAAGCGTTCAGCATCTCGCCGCTCGCCACCGATCCAGCCCAATCAGCAAAACTGAAATCAGCACGAACCCTAGCAACAAGCCTCCGGCATTGACGAACACCTGTGGATAACCAAGCTTCTCGACATCGATGAACGGATAGGGATAAACCGCCAGCAGATGCCCGCGCAACAGCGCATAGCCGAAGTACACCAGCGGATAAATCATCCACAGGGCGATATGGCGCAAGCGCAAAAAACCCTTGGGTACGCAACACAACCAGTAAACCAGGAACAACCCTGGCATCACGTCATGCATCAGCTCATCGGCCAGCCATTGCCAACCTTCGGGATGCCATAGATGGCGCAATAAAAGGCTGTACACCAGCCCGACCACGACGATGCTCACGGCGATGCCGCTGCTGACCCACGGCTGTAAAAACCAGCGACGCACAGCCGACTCGCGCGAGGTCAGTTCACAGGTCAGGACTGTGGCCACCAGCGTATTGCTCAGCACGGTGAAATAGCTGAAGAAGCTCACCAGCCCACCCAGCAGACTGGCACCCAGCGTCCAGCGTGAATGGAAGATCAGGTACATCTGGATGCTCAAACCGGCCCAACCGAGGATGGCAGCCACGGCCACGAAACGACGTCGCACGGCAGGCGCCTTGAACATGTTCAGAGCGGTCGCTTGGTACGCATCAGTTTCACGTACAAGCGCTCGACCTTCTCCCGTGCCCACGGGGTTTTGCGCAGGAACGTCAGGCTCGACTTGATGCTCGGGTCACTCTTGAAGCAGCGGATATCGATGCGTTCGGCCAGCCCCGACCATTCGTAGTGCTCGACCAGGGCATTGAGGATCTGCTCCAGGGTGACGCCATGCAGCGGGTCGTTGTTCTGTTCGGTCATGCCGGGCCTTCAGCGATGTTGGAATGGGGAAGCCGCGCACCTTAGCCGAGCGGCTGTTGCGGTGGAAGCGCTGCATGCGCTATTCGCTAAATGTAGGTGAATTGCGGCCCCTTGCAGGAGCGAGCCTGTCAGCGTTGGTCGTCAACGATAACGCTGGATTGCAGACGCCTCGCGGCGCTCTTGAATTCATCGCGAGCAGGCTCGCTCCTACAGTAATAGGTCGTGACTGTTACCAATTCAGAAAGGATGCATGTCAGGAAAAGCGCTTTCTCTATTTGTAACAGAACATTATGCTTGCGCCCCGCTATCGCTGAAACGCTTCATCCATCTTGCTACGCGTCGTTCATTCCTTAGAAAAAGATTAAGAATTTCCTTCTATGCCTGATTTCCCTTCCCCCCAAGACAGCGCTGTCTCAATGCCGGTCGCCTGTCGAAAAGTCCTGAAAATGCTCGGTGGCTGCACCGCGCTTGGCCTTGCCACTTGTACCCAGGCTGCCCCGGCCTTCGATAGCGATTCACCGTGGATGCTCGGCGACTGGAACGGCACGCGTACAGAACTGGCGGAAAAGGGCTACGACTTCAAAATCGATTACACCGGTGAAATGGGCAGCAATCTGCACGGTGGTTACGATCACGATCGTACGGCGCGTTACAGCGACCAGTTTGGTCTGGGTACGCACCTGGACCTGCAAAAGATACTCGGTTGGGACGACGCCGAATTTCAGCTGACCATCACCGAACGCAGCGGCAACAACATCAGCAACGACCGTATCAACGATCCGCGTGTCGGCGGCTTCACATCGGCCCAGGAAGTCTGGGGCCGCGGCCAGACCTGGCGCCTGACACAGATGTGGTATCAGCAGAAATTCTTCGATCAGCAACTCGACATCAAGGTCGGCCGCTTCGGTGAAGGCGAAGACTTCAACAGTTTCCCGTGCGATTTCCAGAACCTGGCATTTTGCGGCTCGCAGGTCGGCAACTGGGCGGGGGACATCTGGTACAACTGGCCGGTCAGCCAGTGGGCGATGCGGGTCAAGTATCACCTGACGCCCGAACTGTACGCACAGGTCGGCGTGTACGAGCAAAACCCGTCGAACCTTGATCGCGACAACGGCTTCAAGCTCAGTGGCAGCGGCACCCAAGGCGCGATTCTCCCGGTGGAATTGGTGTGGACGCCCAGGCTCAATGGCCTGCCGGGCGAATACCGCGCCGGTTATTACTACAGCAACGCCAACGCCACCGACGTCTACAAAGACAGCAATGGCCAGCCCGCCGCCCTGAGTGGCGAAGCCTACCGCAGTGCATCGAGCAAGCATGGTGTGTGGCTCGGCATCCAGCAGCAGATCACCAGCATCGCCAGCGACCACTCCCGCGGCCTGAGCGTGTTCGCCAACGGCACGATGCACGACAAGAAAACCAACGCCATCGACAACTACGTCCAGGCCGGCGTCGTCTACAAAGGCCTGTTCGACGCTCGCGCCAGGGACGATATCGGTTTCGCCATGGCGCGCGTGCACGTCAACCCGGCGTATCGCAAGAACGCCGAGGCAACCAACCAGGCCCACGCGGTTTTCGACTACGACGATCCAGCCTACTTGCCGCCGCAAGACACCGAATACAGCGCCGAACTCTATTACGGCGTGCATGTGAACAACTGGCTGACCGTGCGCCCGAACCTGCAATACATCCGCCACCCCGGTGGCGTGAACGACGTCGATGACGCGCTGATTGGCGGGATCAAGATCCAGTCGTCGTTCTAAAAAACAAGCAAAACCCTTGTAGGAGCGAGGCTTGCCCGCGATGGCGGTGGGTCAGGCAGCCTCAATGCCAAATGACACACCGTCTTCGCGGGCAAGCCTCGCTCCTACAGGAATGGCATCAACCAACCGTTTTTGTACTGAACCCTGCCCGCACAGGATCGTCATCTACAGTGAACTTGCGCGGGACTACTTGAAACGTCACGGAGAATCACACTATGAGCACTGATGGTGCCTTGGGTCGAAGCCGTCTATGGCCAAGCCTGCTTGGCATACTGCTTCTGCTAATGGGCCTGGCCATGCTGGCCGGGGGGATCAAGCTGAGCATGCTCGGCGGCTCGCTGTACTACCTGCTGGCCGGTATCGGCCTGGCGTTGACCGGCATCCTGTTGTTGCTGGCCCGCCGTGCCGCACTGGGCCTGTACGCATTGGTGCTGTTCGCCAGCACCGTATGGGCATTGTGGGAAGTCGGCCTCGATTGGTGGCAACTGGTGCCGCGCCTGGCGATGCTGTTTGCGCTGGGCCTGGTGATGTTGCTGCAGTGGTTCCGTCGTCCGTTGCTGCGTGACGGTGCCGCACCGATGGGCACCGGCGCGCTGGGTGTGGCCGTGGTGCTCGCTGGCGTTACCGCGTTGGCCAGCCAGTTCACCACCCCCGGTGAAATAAAGGGTCAACTGGACCGCGACAGCGTCGATGGCATGACCAACACCGCCCCGGCCATGCCGGAGGGTGACTGGAACTCCTACGGCCGCAGCGCCCACGGTGACCGTTACTCGCCACTGGCGCAGATCACCCCGCAGAACGTACACAAACTGGTGCAAGCCTGGTCTTATCGCACCGGCGACCTGCCAGGGCCGAACGACCCGGGCGAAACCACCGCCGAAAACACCCCGCTGAAAGTCAACGGCATGCTGTACGTGTGCACGCCGCACAGCCAGGTGATTGCGCTGGACCCGGACACCGGCAAGGAAATCTGGCGTTTCGATCCGAAGCTCTCCACGCAGAACGCGGCGAACTTCAAGGGTTGGGCGCACATGACCTGCCGTGGCGTGACCTATCACGATGACGCGGTGTACGCCTCCGAGCAGAGCCCGACCGGCAGCGCCAGCGCACCGGTGGCCAGTGTCTGCCCGCGCCGGATCTTCCTGCCAACCGCCGATACCCGCCTGATCGCCCTCAACGCCGACACCGGCAAAATGTGCGAAGACTTCGGCGACAGAGGCCAGGTCGACCTGCGCGCCAACATCGGCGGCTTCACGGCCGGTGGTTACTACTCCACTTCGCCGCCAGCGGTCACCAAGGACCTGGTGGTGATTGGCGGTCACGTCACCGACAACGTCTCCACCGACGAGCCAAGCGGCGTGATCCGCGCGTTCGACGTGCACACCGGCAAACTGGTGTGGAACTGGGACAGCGGCAACCCGGACGACACCACGCCGATCGCCGAAGGCAAGGTCTACACCCGCAACTCGCCAAACATGTGGTCGATGTTCGCGGTCGATGAAAAACTCGGCATGCTCTACCTGCCGATGGGTAACCAGACCCCGGACCAGTTCGGTGGCGCGCGTACCCCTGAATCGGAACTGCACGCCGCGGGCCTGACCGCTCTGGACATCGCCACCGGTAAGGTGCGCTGGCACTTCCAGTTCACCCACCATGACCTGTGGGACATGGACGTCGGTGGTCAGCCGACCCTGATGGACCTGAAAACCGCCGATGGCGTGAAGCAGGCCGTCCTGGCGTCAACCAAGCAAGGCAGCATCTACGTGCTCGATCGCAGCACCGGCCAGGCCATCGTGCCGATCAACGAAGTGCCGGTGCCGCAAGGCGCGGTGGAAGGCGATCATACCTCGCCGACCCAACCGAAGTCCGACCTCAACCTGATGCCGCCACCGCTGCAAGAACGCGATATGTGGGGCGTGACGCCATTCGACCAACTGATCTGCCGGATCGACTTCAAATCCATGCGCTACGACGGTCCGTTCACGCCGCCATCGCTGCAGGGTTCGATTGTTTATCCAGGCAACTTCGGGGTGTTCGACTGGGGCGGTATCTCGGTTGACCCGGTGCGTCAGATCGCTTTCGTCAACCCGAGCTACATGGCCTTCAAATCGAAAATGATCCCGGCCGCTGAAATCGCCGCCCAAGGCCCGCGCAAAAGCGAAACCGAAGGCGTGCAGCCGAACAAGGGCGCGCCCTACGGCGTAATCCTCGAAGCGCTGCTGTCGCCGATGGGCTTGCCTTGCCAGGCGCCGGCGTGGGGTTATGTCGCCGCCATCGACCTGACGACCCAGCAGAAAATCTGGATGCACAAGAACGGCACCGTGCGCGACAGCTCGCCGGTTCCGATCCCGCTGAGCATGGGCGTGCCAAGCCTGGGCGGCACCTTCACCACCGCCAGTGGCGTCGGTTTTCTCAGCGGCACCCTCGACCAGTACCTGCGCGCCTACGACGTGAAAAACGGCAAGCAACTGTGGGAAGGCCGCCTGCCGGCCGGCGCACAAACCACGCCAATGACCTACACCGGCAAGGACGGCAAGCAATACGTGCTCGTCGTCGCCGGCGGTCATGGTTCACTGGGCACCAAACAGGGTGACTATGTGATTGCTTACAAACTGTCGGAATAAGTTTTAACGGCGGTTAACCGGAAAAGGCGACTCCTGAGAGGGAGTCGCCTTTTTTGTCTGTGTGTCCGGGCCTGGTCTGCTACTTGATGAGGCGTACCGATCAATCGCCAATCGTTCTAAAAAACTGTCAACTTTCACAGTATCTTTCCGCATCTCCGCTGCGCATCATCAACCGTGAACACGTTCTCATGGATGACCCGCGGAGCCCTCATGCCTCACACCCAATCAGGCCTTGCAAGGCCGCTGCGCGCCCGACATGCAAACGGCAACATGCGAAAGCCAGGAAGCTGAACCATGACAGCCACCACCATACAAGCCCGCGCACCCGGCAAAATCATCCTGATGGGCGAGCACGCCCTCCTTCACGGTTGTCCGGCAATCGCCACATCTCTGGGCCTGTATTGCGACGTGCAAGTGCGCCCCCGTAACGACCAATACATAGAGTTGCAGCTGCCCGGTCTTGACCATCATCGCTGTTACACACTGGCAACATTGCTCGACTACCCGAGTCGCGAGGCCCAATTGCGTATCCCGGGCTTTACCCTCACTGGAAAAATCGACGCCGATTACCTGGTCAAATGTGCCATTGGCGTAATTCTGCGCAAGCTGACACCGAATCAATGGCGGGGATTTTCCGTGCGGGTGGAGTCGACCATTCCCATCCATTGCGGATTTGGCAGCTCAGGCGCCTTGGCTGTCAGCCTGGCCGCGGCGCTGTTGCGATTCTTCGATTTGCAACCGCGACAACACCCGCTGGAATCGGTGGCGATGAGCATCGAACGTTACCAGCACGGCCAACCGTCAGGGATCGATCACAACACCAGCCTGCTGGGTTCGACGGTCGAGCGGCGCCCCATGGCCGATGGCAATTTCAAACTGATCGCCTGGCCAAAAAGCGCGGCGTGGTTGCAGTTGCGCGACGTACAACTCTACGACACCGGCGCCGCCCGTGAGACCACCGGCCAAGTCATCACCGCCACCCGCCAACGGCTCGAAGGCCCCGACAATGCACTTTTAAAACGCATGCGTCACACCGCTGAACGCTTCCGGGCGCTGCTGCAGCGGCCGGTCCTGATGCCCTCGACACTCAAGCACCTGCTCAAAGAATACGAAGCCGCGCTGGAAAGCCTCGGCGTGGTGCCGAGGAATATCGCCAAACTCATTCGCGTCATCGAAAAGGCCGGTGGCGCGGCGAAAATCTGCGGCGCCGGCGCGCTCTCGGGGGACCAGGCCGGCGCACTTCTGGTGATCGGCGCACCCGCGCTACCGGAGTTGTCGCGATACCGCAGAATCGAAGCGCCACTGGCCGTCGATGGCTTGCAGATTCGCGAGGATGCACACGATCAGCGCCTCTCCCCCGAGAAACTTTGCGCTTATCCGGTCGACTGACGAGTCATTTGATTTGAAACATGCGCCATCGGCTTTCTCGATCAACGTGAACGTATATTTGCCTTTTCCGGATCAATCACCTCCGGTCCAGTCAGTTGGCGAAACTGGCGAACTCTGTATCTGAAGAAATTCATCGCTTTCCCACTCTTGATCGCGGAGACCACTTTATCGACTAACTTCAGCGTTTTGCCCGCGCCACTCAAAACAACCCCAGCGTTTGTAACTGTTACCCCTGCAGCATACCCTCCATGTTGTAGCCCCATACCCGCTACGGACGTTATGTAGCCGACGCGAGATACCACAGTTCCGATCCCTCGCAATCCTTCCCCCGCTGGCGGAACGAACATCGAATAAAGTTTCCATCCGCTTTTCAGCCCACTTTGAACTGCTCGCAATGCACCTGCAATCGATTGAAAAAACTCACCAGAAGGGTCGCTGAAATTGATCGGATCCCCTTTGCAATAGGCGAAAGCGTTAACGCCACCACGTTCAAACGGGCTGAGTTTGTCTGGGCTGTTGAAGCGCATAAGAACCGGGTTGAAGGCACGACGTCCATTACCCAACAAGTAATGCCCCGTGGCCGCGTTGGGCCGCTCACCGTTAAAGGCCAGGAGGTGGTTCATACCCGCTACAGACTGTCGAAAGCCGTAAGGCATGTAAGCAAAGCGCGTATGCCGTGCATCCTGAGTTTCAAGTAATACTGAGCGGCTCATATCTGTGACGAGTAAGTGAGTCAACCTGTGACTCGCCTCTGTCTGCTGCTGTGCATGCAAGCCATGGGCGCTGCGAAAAATACTGAAACCGACAGGACCTTGTATGACGGTACTCAGATGCTCTGCGTTGTAAAAATCCTGCCAAGGGGCTTTGCCAAACGGCGTAGTCCCGGCAAGGCGATCGAGCGCGTCATAGCACAATGAGGTCTTGATCGACATGACATCACCTTCTCGAAATCAGATTGTTATCCTCAACCCAAGTGCGGGCGCAAACAACTAGCAGAACTGATAGGTGTGGGGTCAGCGTACGTCAATGCTGTGGGTACCGTTATTGCGTCTCCTGGATCAATACGTCCGCGCCAAAGTCCAGCTAACCTGAATCCCTGCTGAACACACCTTCGAATGATTCATTAACGCCAAGGCATGCATTGAAACCACCGCCAACCTGCCCCATCTAAGACCCATACCCATTGCGCAGGTGCCCCCATGAGCGACCAGCAAGAATTCCCTGAAGACCCGAGCGAATACGCAGACCCGGAAAACGCCACTCACCACACTCCCGGCAAAGGCCTTGCCCTGCCCGGCCAGAACCTGCCGGACAAGGTCTACATCATCCCGATCCACAACCGACCGTTCTTCCCGGCCCAGGTGCTGCCGGTCATCGTCAATGAAGAGCCGTGGGCCGAGACCCTCGATCTGGTCGCCAAGTCCGATCACCATTCCCTGGCCCTGTTCTACATGGACACGCCCCAGGAAGACCCGCGCCATTTCGACACCTCGGCCTTGCCGCTGTACGGCACGCTGGTCAAGGTGCATCACGCCAGTCGCGAGAACGGCAAGCTGCAATTCGTCGCCCAGGGCCTGACCCGGGTTCGCCTGAAAACCTGGCTCAAGCACCATCGCCCGCCGTATCTGGTGGAAGTCGAATACCCGCACCAGCCCACCGAGCCGACCGACGAGGTCAAGGCCTACGGCATGGCGCTGATCAATGCGATCAAGGAACTGCTGCCGCTCAATCCGCTGTACAGCGAAGAGCTGAAGAACTATCTCAACCGTTTCAGCCCCAACGACCCGTCACCGCTGACCGACTTCGCCGCTGCGCTCACCTCGGCCACCGGCAGCGAGCTGCAGGAAGTGCTCGACTGCGTGCCCATGCTCAAGCGCATGGAAAAAGTCCTGCCGATGTTGCGCAAGGAAGTCGAAGTCGCGCGTTTGCAAAAAGAAATCTCCGCTGAAGTAAACCGCAAGATCGGCGAGCACCAGCGCGAGTTTTTCCTCAAGGAACAACTGAAGGTCATCCAGCAGGAGCTGGGTCTTACCAAGGACGACCGCAGCGCCGACCTCGAGCAGTTCGAACAGCGGTTGGTCGGCAAAGTGCTGCCCGCGCAGGTGCAGAAACGCCTTGAAGAGGAAATGAACAAACTGTCGATCCTCGAGACCGGTTCGCCGGAGTACGCAGTGACCCGCAACTACATCGACTGGGCGACGTCGGTGCCATGGGGCGTGTACGGCGAGGACAAACTCGACCTCAAGCATGCGCGCAAGGTGCTGGACAACCATCATGCCGGCCTCGACGACATCAAGGACCGCATCCTCGAGTTCCTCGCAGTCGGCGCTTATAAAGGCGAGATCAGCGGCTCCATCGTGTTGCTGGTGGGGCCACCGGGCGTGGGTAAAACCAGTGTCGGCAGATCCATCGCCGAATCCCTCGGGCGCCCGTTCTACCGCTTCAGCCTCGGCGGCATGCGTGACGAAGCCGAGATCAAGGGCCACCGCCGCACCTACATCGGCGCACAGCCGGGCAAACTGGTGCAGGCGCTCAAAGACGTCGAAGTGATGAACCCGGTGATCATGCTCGACGAGATCGACAAGATGGGCCAAAGCTACCAGGGCGACCCGGCCTCGGCGCTGCTGGAAACCCTCGACCCTGAGCAGAACGTCGAATTCCTCGATCACTACCTCGATCTGCGCATGGACCTGTCGAAAGTGCTGTTCATCTGCACTGCCAACACCCTGGATTCGATCCCCGGCCCGTTGCTCGACCGGATGGAAGTGATTCGCCTGTCGGGCTACATCACCGAAGAAAAAGTCGCCATCGCCAAGCGTCACCTGTGGCCGAAACAGCTGGAGAAGGCTGGCGTATCCAAAGGCAGCCTGAGCATCAGCGACAATGCGCTCAAAGCCTTGATCGACGGTTATGCCCGTGAAGCCGGGGTGCGTCAGCTGGAGAAAAACCTCGGCAAGCTGGTTCGCAAAGCGGTGATGAGGCTGCTCGACGATCCCAAAGCGGTGATCAAGCTCGGCCCGAAAGACCTCGAACCGTCCCTTGGCAAACCGGTGTTCCGCAATGAACAAGTGTTGTCGGGAACGGGCGTGATCACCGGACTGGCCTGGACCAGCATGGGCGGCGCGACCTTGCCGATCGAAGCCACCCGCATCCATACCCTTAACCGCGGCTTCAAGCTCACCGGACAATTGGGCGATGTGATGAAGGAGTCCGCGGAGATCGCCTACAGCTACGTCAGCTCCAATCTGAAGTCGTTTGGCGGCGACCCGAAATTCTTCGATGAAGCCTTTGTGCACCTGCACGTGCCGGAAGGTGCAACACCGAAAGACGGCCCGAGCGCCGGTGTGACCATGGCCAGTGCGCTGTTGTCGCTGGCACGCAACCAGCCACCGAAAAAAGGCGTGGCCATGACCGGCGAGCTCACCTTGACCGGGCATGTGCTGCCGATTGGCGGGGTGCGCGAAAAGGTCATTGCGGCGCGGCGGCAGAAGATTTTCGAACTGATTTTGCCAGAGGCCAATCGCGGTAATTTCGAAGAGCTGCCGGAATATCTCAAAGAAGGCATTACCGTGCACTTTGCCAAGCGGTTTGCGGAGGTGGCGAAGGTATTGTTCTAAGCCGGCAACCCAATACCAAAAAGGCCAGGCTATTGCCTGGTCTTTTTTTGTGCATTTGATCAACACCTTGCGAATTGAACTATTAAGTATAAAAAGATCAACTAGCACCGCAATTTAAATCTAAAAAACTAGCACATTTGACAGTATCCTCTCAAAAGGTGTGATGCTAACTTTTCAATTCAAATCATTCCTAGTTACTGACAGGCACACTCCATGACCAACCTGAAACAGGCTACTCGATCAGAAGCTACCGGTTACCTCAAGGCTAAGAGAAACAATGAGGAATTCTTCAGTTCCGAGGTCGTTTTCGCAAGCCGCTATGACAAATGGATTGAAATTGAGGCGCACATCAACTTCGCCCTTCCAGATCCAAGGTTTTTCCTGTTGGATATCGATGAAGCCACGCCAAGCGGACAACAGAACTTTGTGCGGGGAGGGTATTTGCGCTCCGTTGAGTATCACAGCGGAAGCTCTATGCAATCTGCATACGAAGGAACTTTCACGGCCAACTTAAATAATTCGACTAAAAGGTATCAACTAACATTTAACCTGAAATTCTATGGTCACGATAAGCTCGAAATCGAAGGTGAGCTCGACATTACGGGCTTACATCCTTAATCAGCCTCACCATTCCCTCCAAACCAGAGCCTGATTTGCCAACATTCTTCTCCAAGGCTCTGGTCACACTTTGTCTCATCTCGGTTATGCTCGCCGTTCGTCGTGAACGCCGGAGCTACTGACCCTATGTCCCCCATTCGTCTGTTTGTCCCTCTCGTACTCGCCTTGCTGGCCGCTTGCGCCACGCAACCGAAACATAACGTGACGGTGGAGAAACAAAGCGAATGCCCGGTGAAACTCACTGCTGGGCAAAACCTGATCCTGACCTTGCCGAGCAATCCCACCACCGGCTACCGCTGGGCGATCCAGGATTCGGCCGGTGGCGTGTTGCGCCCGCTGGGGCCAGAGGTTTATCGAAACCCCGAAGATGCGGGTGTGGTGGGCGCTGCAGGCGTATCGACCTGGCGTTTTCAAGCCTTTGCCGCTGGCACCGGGCGTTTGCGCCTGACCTCACAACAACCATGGGCGCCGGAAGTGCTGCCGGTTGATTCCTTCGACTGCACTGTCTCGGTCAACTGATCGTGGGCTGGCTGATTCTGGCACTGATGGGCGCGGTGACGTTCCTGTATGGCTTGAGCGTGCATGCTGCGATGCTCTGCCTGCTGGTCAAGCCGTTGCCCGTATTGGCTCTGCTCGGTTGGCTGCACGATGCACCGCCCGGTGAGTACCGCCGCTGGATCAGCCTCGGTCTGATTTTTTCCCTGCTGGGCGATGTGTTGTTGGCATGGCCGGGGGATTTGTTCGTGTTTGGACTGGGTGCGTTTCTGGTTGCGCACCTGGCCTATCTCAAGGCGTATCTGAGCGATTGCCGACGCCTGGCCGTGCTGCCGCTGGTGCTGGCCCTCGGTGTCGGCGTCGTCCTGCTGGGGATTCTGATTTCCAACGGCCTCGGCCCATTGCTGGTGCCCGTGATTGTCTATGGCACAGCCATCAGCGCCATGCTCTGGCGCGCCCTGGCCCGACTCGGGACCGACGTGCCCAAACGCTCTGCGCTGCTGGCGGCAGCGGGCGCGGTGGCGTTCGTGTTTTCCGACAGCGTGATTGGCATCAGCCGGTTTGTGATGCCATTTGATGCTGCCCCTTATGTGATTATCCTCAGCTACTGGCTGGGGCAATGGGGGATCACTGCCTCGGCGTTCCCCCAAAGATCACGCTAACCATTGTGGCGAGGGAGCTTGCTCCCGCTGGACTGCGAAGCGGCCCCGAAACCATTCAACCGCGCGTCAACAGATTCACTCCACCTAGCCGGGTTTGCGACTGCTGCGCAGCCGAGCGGGAGCAAGCTCTCTCGCCACAATGGTGTTTCTTTACGTTGACCGGAGTGAACTCCAGCGGTTTATCAGACAACCCGCGCATCCCCGCGCCAACTTGGCTAAAATGCCGGCCTTTTCCACCTACGCCGCTGGAACCGCCGTGAGCAAAGAACCCGATCGCCTATTCGCCCAGCCTTTGGCCCAGGTGCCTGACTTCGCCTTCAACGAAGACGTGGTACGGGTGTTCCCGGACATGATCAAGCGCTCGGTGCCGGGTTATCCGACCATCGTCGAAAACCTCGGCGTACTCGCCGCGCAGTTCGCTCAGCCCAATAGCGTGCTGTATGACCTCGGCTCGTCGCTCGGCGCAGTGACCCAGGCGCTGCGCCGGCATGTGCGCACCGAGGGTTGCCGGGTGATCGCTGTGGATAACTCCGCGGCGATGGTCGAACGCTGCCGCGAGTACCTCAACGGCCAGGATTCGATGTTCCAGGAGTTGCTGCCGGTCGAGGTGATCGAAGGCGACATCCTCGCCCTCGACTTCCAGCCTGCCTCGGTGGTTGCACTGAACTTCACCCTGCAATTCATCGCCCCGGACCAGCGTAGCGCATTGCTCAGTCGCATCCGCCACTCGCTGCTGCCCGGTGGGGCATTGATCCTCTCGGAAAAACTGCGCTTCGAGGATGAGCAGGAGCACGCGCTGCTCACCGACCTGCACATCGCCTTCAAACGCGCCAACGGCTACAGCGAACTGGAAATCGCCCAGAAGCGCAGCGCCATCGAAAACGTCATGAAGCCCGACAGCCTCGAAGAACACCGCGAACGCCTGCTGGCGGCCGGGTTCTCGAAAGTCGTGCCGTGGTTCCAGTGTCTTAACTTTGCCTCGTTGATTGCCTTGCCATGATTGATCTGTCCCCCCTCGCCCGCCGTCTGGCCGGCACGCCGCTGGCCGATTGGGCCAACACCTTGCAGGCGCAACTCGACAAGAAAATGGAAAAAGGACATGGCGATCTGGAGCGCTGGCAAAGCGCGCTGGACGCCTTGCCGAAGATCCAGCCCAAGGTCGTCGATTTGCTCAACGGTTTGAAACTGGACACCGATTGCGACGACGCAACCCGCGCACAGATGCGCACTGCGCTGATGGGTTTGTCGCCGTGGCGCAAGGGGCCATTCGACTTGTTCGGCGTGCACGTCGATACCGAATGGCGTTCGGACTGGAAATGGTCGCGGGTGGCCCCGCACCTGGACCTCAAGGGCAAACGCATTCTCGATGTCGGTTGCGGCAACGGCTATTACATGTGGCGCATGCTCGGCGCCGGTGCGGACAGCGTGATCGGTGTCGACCCGAACTGGCTGTTCTTCTGCCAGTTCCAGGCAGTGCAACGCTACTTGTCCGAACCGAATGCCTGGCACCTGCCCTTCCCGTTCGAAGACCTGCCGCCGAACCTCGAAGGCTTCGACACGGTGTTCTCCATGGGTGTGTTCTACCACCGCCGCTCGCCGATCGAGCATTTGCTGGCACTGAAGGACTGCCTGGTCAAGGGCGGTGAACTGGTGCTGGAGACGCTGGTAGTCGAAGGTGACAAGCACCAGGTGCTGGTGCCGGAAGACCGTTACGCCCAAATGCGCAACGTGTGGTTCCTGCCTTCGGTGCCGGCGCTGGAGTTGTGGCTGCGCCGTGCCGGGTTCAGCGATGTGAAATGCGTGGACGTGAGCACCACCACCGTTGAAGAGCAGCGCGGGACGGAGTGGATGAAATATCAATCGTTGAGCGATTTCCTTGATCCGGAGGATCACAGCAAGACGATTGAAGGGCTGCCGGCGCCGATGCGGGCAGTGATCGTCGCGAAGAAGTAACCTTTCCTTCCAGCCCCTGCAAAAACCTGTGGGAGCTGGCTTGCCAGCGATAGCGGTGTTTCAGTCGACATCAATGTTTGATGTGACGACGTCATCGCTGGCAAGCCAGCTCCCACAGGAATTGATGCGGTTTTCAGATTGTTGGTTTTGCCCGGCGGGCCTTGAAGAATTCGCTGAGCACCGCCCCGCATTCTTCCGCCAACACCCCACCTTCGTACAACACCCGGTGATTCAAAAAGCCCTGGGTAAAAAATTGCCCCTGACTCTGCACAATCCCCGCTTTGGGCTCCAGCGCGCCGTACACCACCCGCGCAATGCGCGAATGCACGATCAGGCCCGCGCACATGCTGCACGGCTCCAGCGTGACGTAGAGCGTGCTGCCCGGCAGGCGATAGTTGCTGACGGCCTGGGCGGCAGCGCGGATCGCGACCATCTCGGCGTGGGCGCTCGGGTCGTTGCCGCTGATCGGGCAATTGAAGCCGCGACCGATGATCTCACCATCCTGCACCAACACGGCGCCCACCGGTACTTCACCGAGGGCCGCGCCTTGGGCGGCCAGCGCCAGCGCTTCACGCATGAAGTCGCGATCACGGCTGCGGTCGATGATCGCCGCGGGTCGAATCTGCCGCATCATGCCACCTCGATAGCGGCCATCAGGCCGGTTTCCATGTGGTCGATCACATGGCAATGGAACATCCACACCCCGGGGTTATCCGCCACCAGCGCCACTTGCGCGCGCTCGTTCTTGCCCAGCAGGTAAGTATCGGTGAAGTACGGAATCACCTTGTGCCGGTTCGAGGCGATGACCTTGAAACTCATGCCGTGCAGGTGAATCGGATGCTGATACTGGGTCATGTTCTTCAATTCGAAAATGTAGCTTTTGCCCTTCTGGAGTTTGGCAATCGGCCGGTCGGCGCAGGTCTTGTCGGTGATGTCCCAGGCCTTGCCGTTAATTTGCCACAGGCTGGGCGGCTTGCCGTTGTCGACGTTCACCGACACCGAACCGACCCATTCGAAATTGAAGTTGAGTTTCTCGGCATTGGCCAGGTCCGGCTCGGCCACCGGGTTGGCGGGCAGCGCCGCTGGCCACTCGGTCGGCGCATCGCTGTTGGCGACCGAACGGAGTGTCCCGAGGCGCACCGGGCCGTTGCGCAGCGACAATTCTTCACCGGCCGGCGGTGCCTTGATCGCCAGGCAAATGCGCATGCCGGGGCCGAGCCAGTATTCCTTGCCCAGCGGCCGTGGCTCGATCGGGTTGCCGTCCAGCGCGTAGATCTGCGCTTCGACGCCGGGAATGTTCAGGCGATAGGTCAGGGTGTTGTCGAGGTTCAGCAAACGCACGCGGGTGATCTGCCCGGCGGGCAATTCGATCACGGCTTGCGAAACCCCATTGATGGTCGACAAGCGTCCTGCCGTGCCACCCCGGGCCGCTTCCCGGGGGATGCTGAACTCGACGAAATTGCCAACCTCGTCGACATGCCAGCTCTTGAGGCTCAAGGTCTTCTCGTATTTGAAACCGGTCGGTTCGCGCTCTTCGACGATCAGCGGGCCGACCAGCCCGCGCCCCAGTTCTTCGCTGCTGTTCACGTGCGGGTGATACCAGTAGCTGCCGGCATCCGGGACACGAAATTTGTAGTCGAAATATTCGCCCGGCAACACTGGAAGCTGGGAAACGTAGGGCACGCCATCCATCTCCAGCGGCAGGCGGATACCGTGCCAGTGAATGGTGGTCGCCACCGGCAGGTGATTGATGAAACGCACCCGCAGCCATTCGCCCTGACGTACGCGCAACTCGGTGCCCGGCGCCGACGGGCCGAACGCCCAGGCCTGGGTCTGGTGGCCGGGCACCAGTTCGACGTCCAGCGGTGCAGCGATCAACTCATAGTCGTGGCCCGCGTCCGCATCGGCCATCTTGCCCAACCAATAGCGCGACGCGCCACCGGCCCCCACGCCAACGACAACAAGACCGGCCAGGCCACCGAGGATTTGGCGACGGGTAAAGGACATGAACTCAACTACCTCACTTGAACGCGGCAGGCCCAAGCCCGCAAAAGGCGAATACGATACACCTGCGGATGAGAAACAGTAAGGGCGGCGCGGCGGATAGACGCAGCGCGGCATCGGACATTCAGGCTGAAACGGAACGAGGTAAAGACTGGCGCCTACCGGAAATCGAATCGCAAACAGGCGTAACTATGTAGTGCACATTGCTCGAGCGTAAGGGGCATCTTCGGCTCACTTTTTCTCAAGGAACGAGAGCTGATGAACTCAACCGAATCCCGTCCGTTGTCCAACGCAGTAGACAAAGCAACGCTCAAGGCCATTGCCAACAAGGTGATCCTGTCCTGCCCGGGCCTGCAAGACATGGCAAGCGAAGTCGCCAGCGAGCTGCTCAAGCAACAAGGCATTGCCGGCCTCGACCCGGACCTCATTTATTTCCACCGATTCAAAGCGGCGCAAAGCAGTTCCAGATCGTTTACCGGCTGGCAACACATTCGGGAAAAACCCCACGAATCCACCACGCTGACGCAACTCGTGATCCACCGGTTCCGCGCCACCGATCAGGACAACGCTGACTTGCTGGACCTCTATGGCGGCTTTTACACCGCTGGCCCGGAAGCCGAAGACTTCGATGAAACCAACGAAGTTCGCCTGCATGGCAATGACGTCTTGAAGTATTTCTGGAACCTCGATTTCAGCTCGCTTTACACCGCCAGACTCAAGGCGTTCTGGAACACTTCGTCGGTCGATTTCCAGGCCCTCGCCAAATGCACCTTTCTGGTCAAAGCGCTGGAGGCCAATGAAGGCGGACAGCTGAGCGATGAAAACCTGCGGCAGGTTATCCAGGCCACCTGCGGCCCGGTCACCTCCCCCGCCAGCCTGCAAATGCTGAAAAGCGATTACTCGATCACCGGCGGCTCAACCATTCGCACGCTGGACATGGCGGGCTACGTCGCCAACAACATTCTGCGCATCGTTGGTCCCGAAGGCAGACAGATTCTTTACCTCCCCGGTGACACAAAGTCATTCCAGGTGCTGGAAACACCCATGGACATGCATTTCTGGGTGCTGCTGCAAATGAACAGAAGCCCGACCCGACAGACGTTCCTGAGCCACTTCAGCCTGGCGGATCGGCAACTGATTTCCGACAACATCCCGGACATCATGAACCGCCTGGTCAGCACCTGGGGCAAGCAGGATCATCATCTGATCAATGCAAAAAATCAGATCATCCGTGGTGATGCCTTCCGCTGGTTGACTGACTCAACCCAGGCAGCCATGTTCGCCGAGGCCAGCCTGTCGCTTACCTCCAACAGCGATCTGCGCAAGAAATTGTGGATCGGCTACCTGAGTGCCGGCGTGAGGGTTTTCGGGCCGATGGCCGTCGTCGGTTGGCCCGTGGCCCTGCCAGTCATTGGTGCCAGTCTGGCCAACATGGGACTGAACATCGATCAGGCGGTGAACGGCAAGACCCGCCAGGACCGTAAAGCCGGCATCATCGGCGCGGTCCTCAGTGGCATCGACACCCTGTTCAACCTTCCGTTTCTCAAAGGTACAGGACCGTTGCTGGAAGCCAGCGCCGAAGTGGACGCCGAGGTGGGCGAAGCGGTGCAAGTGCCCGACACGCCGCAAGCGCATCCAGGCGCTGATACCGAACTGTTCGATGCTCAGGCAGAAGAGTTGATTGATCCTCGCCGGACAGCACAGAACAACGATCTGACAGGGACAGCCGCTGTAGAGTCGCCACCGCAAAACTACAAAATCCCGATACTGCTCGATGAGCAAAACCTGGTGCGGACCCCCGGCAAGTTCCTGGGAACCTATCGCCTGTCCTCGAATCCGTCGACTGCAATCCGCCTCAATAACAGTGAGTACTTCGTACGTTACGAAGCTGATGTCAACGGTGGGGGTACGTGGGCGATCATTGATCCGGCGAACCCCGACGGGTTCACCTCTTCGATACCCGTGCGACTGAACGCCGAAGGTCAATGGGAACTCGCGCCTCGAACAGGTCTTAGAGGCGGAATGGAGACACCGCCCGACGGGACTGAAGGTGTCAGCAGCCAACCCGATGCCCAGGCATGGGCACAAACGCCAGGAACCTATGTAAAAAAACTGGAGACACCCGGCATGCGGGAATGGGCGCTCGGCGGTCCCGATGAATATGTGACCGTGCGCAATGCCGCTGGCGAGCAGGTCCGTGTCAGTCGATTCGCACAGCGCCAGGCCACCTCACGAGCGCGCTTGATTGCAGATGCCGAACGCTACTACCAGGCTAACCCGGCCTCCTACCGCGCAAGGGCGTCCTCCCCCACGGTGATCGGTAGCCAAACGGAACTGTTTGAAACGGCGTTCGCACAAAAACCGGGCCTGGTATTGGGCGAGACACGAGGCAGTATCGGCAGCAAACAAATTCTTATCGAAAACATGCCGGAGCTCGCCAGGCGTGGATTGAAGACCATTTACCTGCAAGAGCTTCTGACCAACGCCAATCAAATCGATCTGGACACCTTCGCGCGAACAGGCCAGATGCCGCAAGATCTCGAAACCTACTTGACGACACTTGATCTGAAGGCAGGCAACGACCCCGAGGGCAAATTCAATGTCCTGTCCCTGGTCAAAGCCGCCAATGCGCAAAAGGTCAGGGTTCAAGCCATCGACTGTGCGATTACTTACAACATCAACGGACATGTGAACCTGGAGCCACAACAACAAATGGCGAGGAGTTTTTTCGCCAGCGAAGTGATTCAACTGAATGAGTCGACGCGTGGCCCCGGTCGTTGGATCGCATTGGTCGATCGGGAAAACCTGACGTCATTCAGAAACTATGCAGGTATCAGTGAGCAGACGGACGCCGTGAGTCTGCGCGTAGATGATTTAGTCCCGGGATCGGCGCAGGCCATAACATCCGATCCCGGCCTGGCACTGGAGTACAGCGACTATCCGGATTCCCCGGTCTACAACGTCGAAGAGGGGCTGAACGACCCCGGAGCCGAGCAAGATCTGGTGGTTGCGCAATGGCGTGTGCCCGTCGAAACCCCTTGGGCCTATCGCCCCCCAAGAGCACTGAAAACACTGCTGGCAAAATCGGGCATGTACACGTTCCAGCGCTCAAATAGCACCATCAAACTTATCTATCGCGATGCCAATGCACAAATTGCCGAAACCACCCTCCAGAGAATGGCTGATGGACAATTCACCTTGGCGTCCCCTGTCTGGCCGGACTTCGATTTCCAGCCTTTCGATAGCCTCGACACACTCAATCAACGGCTGGCGTCCAAAGGCATGAAGCTCATGGGTTGGCCTGACCCCGAGAGCCCCGGGGAACTGTCTCAAGCGGGCGCCACTGAGACGGTGCTCAAAGGCGAGGCACAGAGCGCGGCAACGCTGAGTGAAGCCTTCACGAATGTGGCTGGAGCGCCGAAACGAACGGTCATTCCGGACAACTGGCAGGCCAATGAGCTGCTCGAGAGCATGACGCCCGAAAGCACACCCGGAAAGTACCAGGGTATTTACCAGCTCGACTCCGTCCCTTCGACAGCGATCATGCTGGACGACAAACCTTACTACGTACGCTACGAAACGGACCTCAGCGGCGCAGGAAACTGGGCCATCATCGACCCGGAACACCCGACGACGCTCTCGGACTCGATCCCGGTTCGCCTGGATTCAGAAGGAAACTGGGAAACGCTCGCCCACAGCCCTCATGAGCAGGCCGAGCGCTAACCAGCAGCCTGCACAATGAAAAACGCCGCTCCTTGAGACAGTGAGCGGCCTTACCACCTCTTCGATGAAAATATCATGGACGATACTCAAGAAATCACGCTGCTCAACTCTGCCGACGGGTTGGCGCTTCAAGCCCTGATCCCCGAACTGGTCGACGACTGCCCCGACCTGTACGCCATGGCGTATCAGATCGCCCAGGACATCCTCATTCACTATCACATCACCGACCTCACACCGGACACGGTCTGGTGGCACCGGTTCCATGGTGCCCAAAGCAGCTCCAGGGCCTTTACCGGCTGGCAGCACATTCTGGAAAAACCCAAGGAATCCATGACCTTCCCGCAATTGGTCATGCAACGCTTCAGCGTCCATGACCAGGACAATGCCGACCTGCTGGATCTCTACGGCGGCTTTTACCGGGTGGGTGACGATGCCGAGAGTTACGATGAAAACAACGAAGTGCGCCTGCATGTCAGCGACGTGCTGAAAGCCTTCTGGGACATCAATTTCGCTGATCGCTACAAAACCGCCGTCGCGGCGTTCTGGGAAAAACACAGCGCCAACTTCCGCGCGCTGGCCAAATGCACGTTCATCGCCAAGGCCATTGAAGACTATGAACACGGACATCTGTCTGGTGAGCACTTCACCCTGGTGCTCAGCGCCTGCGCCGGCAATCTGGGCAGACCGCTGACCCGGCAGATGCTGCTGGACGAATCACCCGCCGGCAATGGTCTGACGATTCGCAAGTTCTGCATTGACGAGTTCGTGTCGACGGACATGTTCAGCATCACTGACGGCAGTGACCTGAACATTCTCTACGTTCCAGGCGAAGCCCAGGGTTTTCACGCCTTCCATAACGTCGAGGCGTTGCACGAATGGCTGGTCAATGAGGTCAAGGACGCCGAAGGCCGTGAACGCATGCTCATGCATTTCAAACAGCAAGAGCGCGACATCGAGCAGGAAAAGCCCACGTCGCTGGGGCACAAGCTCGCCAATTTCACCGGCGTTGGCCTGATCATCCACTTCCTGGAGAACACCGAATATGAAAACGTCGGCCTCACCCATGAGTACGACGTGCTACCGGATGAAAACACCGCCAACGACCACCACTTGCTTCACTACCGTGGCGAGATAATCAACGGCGATGCTTTCACCCATTTGAGCCAGTCCACCCATGAGCGCATGTTGAGCGACGCCGATTACCTGCTGCACTCCAATGCAGAGCTGCGCAAAAAGCTGTGGATCGGCTATCTCAATGCCTTCAACCGCGTCTTTGGGCCGATGGCCGCAACGGCATGGCCAGCGGCGCTGGTGGTCATAGGCGCGGGCATTGCCAATGTCGGCCTGCACATCGATCAAGCCATTAACGCCACGACCCAGGCCGAACGCAAGGCTGCAGTGAAAGGCGCCATCCTTGGCAGCGTGGACATCCTGTTCAACCTGCCGTTCCTGATAGGGGCAAGCGAGTTCGCCCAAGCAGCGGAAGCCGAAGCGGAAACAGAAGCAGCAATCACGCCCGGGGAAGATGTGAAGTCGCCGAGCCCCCCGGTGCAACTGCCTATCGAATCCATCCAACCCACCCCGGGAGATACCGGCCTGTTGGCTCCTTTTGAAACCAACGAGATTCTCGACGGCTATTCTCCCGTCAGCGAAGAAGGCAAGTTCCAAGGTATCTATCAGCCTGAAACAGGGGGGAATTACATTGCCATCGATGACAGTTTCTATCAGGTCCGCTACAGCAACGAACTGAATTGCTGGACAATCATTGACCCGGTCAATCCCCACTCCTTTTACCGCAACATACCGGTGTACCTGGATGAAACGGGTGCTTGGGTGCCGATTACGCGTCCCGGTCTGGCGGGTGGTGGCTGGTTCTCCGATCTGTTCGCCAGGGCCGAGCCGGCCCTTCCGGACTTTGATGCCCCCGCGACGGCATACGATGTGCCACAGGACATCAAGCCAGCCCTCAAAAAGGCAGCCAATGGTTTGGAGGCAAAGGGAGATTTGAAGGACGGCTTTATCAATCCCAACAAGCCGGCCGATGAGCTGGAAGCCTTCAAAAGACTGCGCCGAAGGCTATACGACGACGCCGTGTCGTTTTATTCCCTGCCGCAACCCCAGTTGCCACCCAGGCCGGCGATCCCGTCGTTCGTTGCGAATGCCAGGTTCAAGGACATCATCAAAATCATTTTCAAACGCTCACAAAGTCTGGTCATCGGTGAAGGTCATTCCAGCGTGGGCAGCAAACAGTTTCTGATCGAAAACATGAGCGTGCTGCGAAAACAAAAAGTCAAAACCCTGTACATGGAGCATCTGCTCACCGATTTCCATCAAGCGGATCTCGATGCGTTTAACCGCACCGGGGTAATGTCCGAGGATCTGGAACGTTATCTCAAGGATCTTGATGCTGGTTTCTCGACCGACCCGAGCAAACAATTCACGTTTGAACAGGTGGTCAGGACAGCGCAACAAAACCGTATCCGCGTGCAAGCCATCGACTGCCTGGCCAGTTACCGCAGCGCCGGCATTCAGGGGGCCGATATCCACTTCCGGCAAAAAATGATGAATTTTTTCGCCCAACAGGTCATCAGCGCCGACCAGGCGGCCAGAGGCGCTCATCGCTGGGTGGCGTTGGTCGGGAACAGCCACGCCAATACCTATGGCGGGGTAGCGGGTGTCAGCGAACTTGAGGGCAGCATCGGCCTGCGTATTGAAAGCGTCGGCGCGGACGAGCTCGGCGGCATCAAGGTCGACCCGGGGGTGTCCGACGTGCCACGACCGGGACAGCCGCCCGGGTTCGCCAAAAATGACTTGTTGCTGCAAATCCCGACGCCGCCAAGCGTGGTGCTTGCACAAAGACTGGAGGATGGCCTGCCCAGGCCTGGCATGTACACCCTCAGCACCAGTACCGGTGAACCCATACTGGTTCATCGCAGCAGAACCGTCACCAACAACGGCATCGTGACCTGGGGGAAACTCGTTCGCACGCCCATCAAACATGATGCAGGCGGCTATTACATCGAACGGGATTCCTGGGAGATCAGCGGACGACGTTTTGCAACTACCGAGGGATTGAGTTCAGCGCTGCATAGGATGGGCTTGGCCCCCGTTCGACTCCCCGGTGTCTGAAACGCAAAAAGGCCGTGCGAACAGGGTTCACACGGCCTTTAACTTGCGATCAAGCCGTCAGAAACGGCGTGGGATCACTCCCACTCAATGGTCGCTGGCGGCTTGCTCGACACGTCGTAAGTAACGCGGGAGATGCCTTCGATTTCATTGATGATGCGGCCGGATACGGTTTCCAGCAGTTCGTAAGGCAGGTGTGCCCAACGCGCGGTCATGAAGTCGATGGTTTCCACGGCACGCAGGGCCACGACCCAGGCGTAACGACGGCCATCGCCGACCACGCCAACCGATTTCACCGGCTGGAACACCACGAATGCCTGGCTGACCTTGTGGTACCAGTCGGCCTTGCGCAGTTCTTCGATGAAGATGTGGTCGGCGCGACGCAGCAGGTCGGCGTATTCCTTCTTCACTTCACCGAGGATCCGCACGCCCAGGCCCGGGCCCGGGAACGGGTGACGGTAGACCATGTCGTACGGCAGGCCCAGCTCGAGGCCCAGGCGACGGACTTCGTCCTTGAACAGTTCGCGCAGTGGCTCGACCAGTTTGAGGTTCATCTCTTCCGGCAGGCCGCCCACGTTGTGGTGCGACTTGATCACGTGCGCCTTGCCGCTTTTCGCGCCAGCCGACTCGATCACGTCCGGGTAGATGGTGCCTTGCGCCAGGTACTTGATGTTGTCCAGCTTGCAGGATTCGGCATCGAACACGTCGATGAAGGTACGGCCGATGATCTTGCGCTTCTTCTCCGGGTCAGCTTCGCCGGCCAGGTTGTTGAGGAACTGCTCCTCGGCATTGGCGCGGATCACCTTGACGCCCATGTTCTCGGCGAACATGGCCATCACTTGCTCGCCTTCGTGCAAACGCAGCAGGCCGTTGTCGACGAACACGCAGGTCAGCTGGTCGCCGATGGCTTTGTGCAGCAGCGCGGCAACCACGGAGGAGTCGACACCGCCGGACAGACCGAGCAATACGTTGTCGGTGCCGACCTGGGCGCGAACCTGGGCGATGGCGTCTTCAGCGATTTTCGACGGGGTCCACAGGGCTTCACATTCGCAGATGTCGAGGATGAAGCGCGACAGGATGCGGCCGCCCTGCTTGGTGTGGGTCACTTCCGGGTGGAACTGCACGCCGTAGTAACGACGCTCATCGCTGAACATGCCGGCGATCGGGCAGCTCGGGGTGCTGGCCAGGATGTGGAAGTCTTCCGGCATTCTGGTGACCTTGTCACCGTGGCTCATCCACACGTCGAGGCCGAACAGGCCATCGGCGTCGATGTGGTCTTCGATGCCGTCGAGCAGGCGGCTCTTGCCGACCACGTCGACACGGGCATAACCGAACTCACGCAGCTCGGAACCTTCAACCTTGCCGCCCAGTTGCTCGGCCATGGTCTGCATGCCGTAGCAGATACCGAAGACCGGCACGCCCAGGTCGAACACGGCTTGCGGGCAGCGAGGGCTGTTGGCTTCGTGGACCGACTCGGGGCCGCCAGCGAGGATGACGCCTTTAGGTGCGAATTCGCGGATCGCATCCTCGTCCATGTCGAACGGATGCAGTTCGCAGTACACACCGATTTCACGCACGCGACGGGCGATCAGTTGGGTGTACTGGGAACCGAAGTCGAGGATCAGGATACGGTGAGCGTGAATATCGAGGGCCATGATTCAGTCTCGTCTAAGTCATTCAGAAACAGTCGTGATTCAGAAACAACTCGGGGCTGAATAAAACAGCCCCGGTTGCTTAACTTGTTGCTTGAAGGCTCAACCTACGCGGTAGTTTGGCGCTTCTTTGGTGATCTGCACGTCGTGAACGTGGGACTCGGCCATGCCAGCGCCGGTGATCCGCACGAACTCAGGCTTGGTGCGCATTTCTTCGATGTCGGCACTGCCGGTATAACCCATCGAGGAACGCAGGCCGCCCATCAGTTGGTGGATGATCGCGCTCAGGGTGCCTTTGTAAGGCACACGCCCTTCGATACCTTCCGGCACCAGTTTCTCGGCGCCTGCCGAAGAGTCCTGGAAGTAACGGTCGGAGGAACCTTGAGCCTGGGACATGGCGCCCAGCGAACCCATGCCGCGATAAGCCTTGTACGAACGCCCCTGGAACAGTTCGATCTCGCCCGGCGCTTCTTCGGTACCGGCGAACATCGAGCCCATCATCACGCAGGAAGCACCGGCCACGATGGCCTTGGACAGGTCACCGGAGAAACGGATGCCGCCGTCGGCGATCAACGGCACGCCCGTGCCTTCGAGGGCAGCGGCGACGTTGGCGATGGCACTGATTTGCGGAACGCCGACACCGGCGACGATACGGGTGGTGCAGATCGAGCCAGGACCGATACCGACCTTGACTGCGTCAGCGCCGGCTTCGGCCAGGGCCTTGGCGGCAGCGCCGGTGGCGATGTTGCCGCCGATGACCTGCACTTCCGGGAAGTTCTGTTTGACCCAGCGAACGCGGTCGATCACGCCTTTGGAGTGACCGTGAGCCGTGTCGACCACGACGACGTCAACGCCGGCATTGACCAGGGCAGCTACGCGGTCACCGGTGTCTTTACCGGTGCCGACCGCAGCGCCAACGCGCAGACGACCTTGATCGTCCTTGCTGGCCAGCGGGTAGGCCTTGGCTTTTTCGATGTCGTTGACGGTCATCATGCCCTTGAGGGTGAATTTGTCGTCGACGATCAGCACGCGCTCGATGCGGTGCTTGTGCAGCAGTTCACGCACATCGTTCTTGTCGGCGCCTTCCTTGACCGTGACCAGACGCTCTTTAGGCGTCATCACTTCACGGACAGTGGCTTCCAGACGGTTCTCGAAACGCACGTCACGGGAGGTGACAATGCCGACCAGGTCGCCATTGTGCAGCACCGGAACGCCGGAGATGTTGTGCATGCGGGTCAGTTCGAACAGCTCGCGCACGGTGGCGTCGGCGTCGATGGTGATCGGGTCCTTGACCACACCGGCTTCGTAACGCTTGACCTTGCGCACTTCGGCAGCTTGCTGCTCGATGGTCATGTTCTTGTGGATGATGCCGATACCACCTTCCTGAGCCATGGCAATCGCCAGACGGGCTTCAGTGACGGTGTCCATGGCGGCAGAAACCAATGGAATATTGAGTTCGATGCCACGGGTAAGGCGGGTCTTGAGACTGACTTCGTTAGGAAGCACCTCGGAATAACCGGGCACTAGGAGAATGTCGTCGAATGTCAGAGCTTCTTGGCTGATACGCAGCATCGCGGGGGCTCCCGAGCGGGAAAATGGAAGCGCGCCATTATAGTCAGACACCCCCTCGGGTTCAATGTAAAACTCTGTCTATTCTCGACGCGGTGATCGACGGGGCTTGCAGAACCGAAATTCTCCGAGAACCGGGGCCGCTTGCGATGTTCGGCCGAACGATTGTCCGTAGGAGCAAGGCTTGCCCGCGATGGCGATCTTGAGGGCGCCATCGCGGGCAAGCCTTGCTCCTACAGAAGGGTGCACGCTGGATCAACCGCACCTACAGTTCGACTTTCACCCAACTCACCGGCTGATCGAGCCAATCGGCGAATTCGTCGAGAAAGCTCTGCTTGAACCCGGCTTCAGCCCAGTTATTGAAGATGAAACCCAGGTTGGAGAAAGCGCATTCCTGCAAAAACAGAAAGCCGTTGATATCGTCTTCGTGCCCGCATTCGGGGCAGGTGAAGTTGTCGGTGCGCCCTGGCATCCAGTCTTCGAGGCTTTCGAACAGTGCTTCGCCAATTTCCTTGCGGCATTCGGCGCAGCCCGCTTCCTCAAGGAACCCCTTGGCCGGCGTATAGATGCAGCGCTTGGTGACGATTTCCAGGCCGTTGACCGGCTCACCGTACGGCAAGGCTTCCGGATGCAGCACCACCGCGCGCGCACCGTCGCCGATGGCATGGGCCATGCGATTGCCGGTACGACCGCAGGTGGTCAATTCTTCGTGGATGATGTTCTTGCGCACCAGCCAACGCACAATCGCCCGCGCCCGGGGCTCGTGCACCGGCAGCGTGGAGATTTTCGGGACGATGATGCTTTGCGAATTCATGGGGTACAGGCCTGGAGCTTTGATGAAGGGGAAACGATCAACAACCCCTGTAGGAGCGAGCCTGCTCGCGATAGCGGAGTGCCTGCCAACATCAATGTCGACTCTGAAATCGCTATCGCGAGCAGGCTCACTCCTACAGTAAATTGCGGCGAGCCCATAGAAGGTATAGGCCCGTGAGTGCGGTTTTTACAGCTCTACGACCACCGCCTGCGAAGCACGGGTTGCTTTGGCGCGAGCGGTTTCGATCGACTCGTCGCGCGCCAGTGCCACGCCCATGCGGCGCTGGCCATTGACTTCAGGCTTGCCGAACAGACGCAACGCGGTATCCGATTCGCTCAACGCTGCGCCGAGGTTGGCGAATGCAGTCTGGGTCGACTGCCCTTCCACCAGAATCACCGCCGAGGCCGATGGGCCGAACTGACGGATCAACGGGATCGGCAGACCCAGAATCGCCCGAGCGTGCAAGGCAAATTGCGACAGGTCCTGGGAGATCAGCGTCACCAGACCGGTGTCGTGCGGGCGCGGCGAGACTTCGCTGAACCACACTTGATCGCCCTTGATGAACAACTCGACGCCAAACAGACCACGGCCACCCAAGGCTTCAGTCACCGCTTTGGCAACGCGCTCGGATTCAGCCAGGGCGATCGGGCTCATGGCTTGAGGCTGCCAGGATTCCTGGTAGTCACCCTTCTCCTGACGGTGGCCGACCGGCGCGCAGAAGGTGGTGCCGCCGACGTGGCGAACGGTCAGCAGCGTGATTTCGTAATCGAAATCGATAAAGCCTTCGATGATGACCCGACCTTTACCGGCACGCCCGCCTTCCTGGGCGTAATCCCAGGCTTTCTGCACGTCATCGGCGCTGCGCAACAGGCTCTGGCCTTTGCCCGACGAGCTCATGACCGGCTTGACCACACACGGGAAACCGAGGTCTTCGACCGCCTTGCGGTAATCCTCGAAGGTGTCGGCGAAGTGGTACGGCGAGGTCGGCAGGTCCAGCTCTTCGGCGGCCAGGCGACGGATGCCTTCACGGTTCATGGTCAACTGCGCGGCGCGCGCGGTCGGAATCACGGTGAAACCTTCAGATTCCAGCTCGACCAGGGTCGCGGTGGCGATGGCTTCGATTTCCGGCACGATGAAGTGCGGCTTCTCGGCTTCGATCACGGCACGCAGGGCCGCGCCATCGAGCATATTGATCACATGGCTGCGGTGCGCCACCTGCATGGCCGGCGCGTTGGCGTAACGGTCGACGGCAATCACTTCAACACCCAGGCGTTGCAGCTCGATCACCACTTCCTTGCCCAATTCGCCACAGCCACACATCAATACGCGGGTCGCGGTGGGCGACAATGGAGTTCCGATACGGGTCATCTGAAGGTCCTCAAGGAGCGGATCATCGAGGGATGCGACGGCTGGCGCGCTTCCCATGGGGAGAAAGCGCGGCATTTTACATGAACTTCAGCTGACGACAGCCTGTTTGCGCAGACGCCAGGCCATGATCAGCCACACGGCCGTGACGCCGGCGAACTTCGAGCCCAGCGCGGTGATGATCACCCCTGGCGTCAGCGCGTCGATCATGCCGAAGAAGATAAAGGTATCGAGGGGAATGCTCAGGGCCGAACTTATCCACAGGCGATCATGCAACGGGCGCCGGGTGATGCTGAACACCAGCCAGTCGATGCATTCGGACACCGCGAACGCCGTAGCGCTGGCCAAGGCGATGGACGGATCCGACGTGACATAAGACAGCACCAGCGCGGCCAGCATCGCTGCAATCGCACCGTGGCCGAAGCGGGTTTGCACCATGTCGCGCAACACAAACACCAGCCCGCCCCAGGCCGACCAGATGATGTCCAGGTGTGGCGCAGTGGAAAAGGCGTAGTTGATCAGCACGACGCTGCTGATGTAGGCGATCAGGAAGAGCATGGGAGCAGTAGTACCTGTCAATTTTGTGCACAGGGTACTTCATCTTCGGTACACAAATAACCTGTGGCGAGGGAGCTTGCTCCCGCTGGGGCGCGAAGCGGCCCTGAAATGAACGGGCTGTACCAGATGGATTGGGGCTGCTTCGCAGCCGAGCGGGAGCAAGCTCCCTCGCCACGAAAGCCCACACCATTCAGCTATCGGATTTAGTCGGCAACATCCACACCAATCCACTGGCCTTGGCCCGCTCATGACACAACCCCAGCACCTTGCGGCGTTCGTCGTTGTCCATGCGGCTCCAACGGGTGATTTCTTCGACGGTGCGCTGGCAACCGGTGCAGATGTCATCGTCGTCCAGCGCACAGATGCTCACGCAGGGCGATGCCACCGGGCGTTCGCCAACCGTCATTCTTCCTGCTCGACAAGGTCGCGGGCGTAGCGCTGAGCGTTGTGCACGTAATGTGCAGCACTGGCTTCGAGCATTTTCTTCTGCGGTTCGGTCAGCTCGCGCACGACTTTGCCAGGCGAGCCCATGACCAGCGAACCGTCGGGAATCTCCTTGCCTTCACCGATCAGCGAATTGGCGCCGATGATGCAGTTCTTGCCGATCTTCGCGCCATTGAGAATCACCGCGTTGATCCCGATCAGGCTGTAATCGCCCACGGTGCAGCCATGCAACATCGCATTGTGGCCAATGGTCACGCCGGTGCCGATCGTCAGTGGATAGCCCATGTCGGTGTGCATCACGGTGCCGTCCTGGACGTTGCTGTTCTTGCCGATCAGGATCAATTCGTTGTCGCCGCGCAGCACGGCGTTGAACCAGACATTGGCGCCCTCTTCCAGTTTGACCTTGCCCACCAGCACGGCATTGGGTGCGACCCAGCTCTGTGGATGGGTTTCGACGCGGGCGTCGCCCAGGCGGTATTTCATTTGTGGTTTCCTCACAGCTCAGGCAGCCGCGTTTCCGGCCATTCGAACGATGGCTTCAGGTATTGATGAAGCTTTTGGGTGGCTGGTGCAGGCTGATTTTCGCGTCATAGAGCAGATTGATCAACTCGACGACCATGATCGCCGTCAGCCCCCAGATCTTGTACTCGCCGTAGCGGTAACTCGGCACGTACCAACTGCGCCCCTGGTAATCGATGCGATGGGTGTGTTCGCGCGGGTCCTTGCGGAAAAATTCCAGTGGCACGCTGAACACCGCGGCGATTTCCGCATCGTTGGCCCGGTACTCGACGAAATCCGGGATCACGCCGACATAAGGCGTGACCTTGATGCCGTGCAGGGAGATCAACGGGCTCAGCGGGCCGATCACTTCGACCAGTCCCGGTGGCAGGCCGATTTCTTCCTCGGCTTCACGCAGGGCGGTGAAAATCAGGTCGGGGTCTTCAGGATCGCGACGACCGCCGGGAAAGGCCACTTCGCCGCCATGGGTCGAGAGGCCGCTGGCGCGCAGGGTCAGTACCAGTTCCGGTTCGTCACTGCGGGTGATAGGCACCAGTACGGCGGCCTCGGGGAAACGCAGGTCAGTCTCCAGCGTACGCGGTGTGTGATTACTTACCCGATGCAGTAGCTCGTCCAGCATGAGTGTTCTCGATCTGTGCCTTACGCTGCATCATGCACCAATCGCTGCGGTCGCCCAACCCCCCGGACAGTGGCGTGTCGCGAAACGACAACTTGCCGACAGACACCGCCGCACGCCAAGATAGGCGCAGCATTCAGGAACCCAAGCATGAAATTTTGCAGTCAGTGCGGCAACCCGGTGACCCAACGCATTCCCGAAGGCGATTCGCGCCTGCGGTTTGTCTGCGACAGTTGTCAGGCCATTCACTACCAGAACCCCAACATCGTCGCCGGCTGCGTCGCGACCTGGGGCACCCAGGTCCTGCTCTGCCGCCGCGCGATAGAGCCGCGTCGCGGTTACTGGACGCTGCCCGCCGGCTTCATGGAAAACGGTGAAACCATCGAACAGGCCGCCATCCGCGAAACCGCCGAGGAAGCCTGCGCCCGGGTGCGCAACCTGAGCATCTACACCCTCATCGATGTGCCGCACATCAGCCAGGTGCATGTGTTTTTCCGCGCCGAACTGGCGGACCTGGACTTTGCCGCCGGTCCCGAGAGCCTGGAAGTGCAACTATTCGACGAAGCGGACATTCCATGGGACGAGCTGGCTTTTCGCACGGTGGGCCGTACCTTAGAATGCTTCTTCGCTGATCGGCGGACCGAGGTCTACCCCGTACGGTCCGAATCGATCCCGCCGCTTGTTCAGCCTGCCATTAGTTGATGCCACTTTGGTATCATTCGTAGCCGCTGCAAATCGTGCCCTGCGGCAGCTCCCTACAAAAACATCTATAAATAAATAGTCGCGACACCTCTCTGGGGAATCGTTTCAATGCGCTGGTTGCTTGCCCTGTTCTGTTTGTCGGTTATCTCGGTGTCCCACGCTTCTGCCGTGGAAACCCTGAACGGCAAGGTCATCGAGAAAGTTCTGGTTCTCAAGTCCGCTCATCAATTGCAATTGATCAATGACGGCAAGCCGATCAAGACCTATCGCATTTCCCTGGGCAAACGTCCCAAGGGACCGAAACTGATGGAAGGCGACAAACGCACGCCAGAGGGTTTCTATTGGCTCGACTGGCGCAAGACCAGTGAAAAATTCAACCTGGCGATGCACATTTCCTACCCGAACATCAGCGACTCGGCCCGTTCGCGACGCGAAGGTGTCGATCCCGGTGGCATGATCATGATCCATGGCACTCCGGACACCGAAGACAACCCTGAACAACTGTTCCACACCCTGGACTGGACTGACGGCTGCATCGCCATGCGCAACATGGACATGCGCGAAGTCTGGAACCTGGTGCCGGACGGCACGATGATCGAAATCCGCCCGTAATTCCGACGACCATCGGTCGCCCCCGAAAAATAAATTCAAAAGATCGCGGCCTTCGGCAACTCCTGCAGGGTGAATACCATTTGCTCCTGCAGGAACGGCCGAAGGCTGCGATCTTTGCTTCTCCATTTCCCACCCTTAATACCACTTGATACCAACGCCTGGTCTGCTCGGCCGTCCAGGCCCGCTTTGCTGCGTCCAAAGCCTGGCCAGTGCGTTGACATGGTATGCAAGTGGTATTAGTTTTCCGGCACACCCGAGCGACAATTCCTACATACGTTTCGGACAGCCAAACATGAACGACCTCCAGGCCCTGCGCCCCGACGACACTCAACCGACGCCCCTGTACCTGCAACTGGCGCGCAATCTGGAAACGGCGATCCATGCCGGCCAGTGGAAAGCCGAACAGGCGATGCCGTCGGAACGCAACCTCAGCGAAATGCTCGGCATTTCCCGTGTCACCGCACGCAAAGCCTTGGAAGTGCTGCTCGAACAAGGCCTGATCCGCCGCAACCAGGGTTCCGGCACGTTCATCACACCACGCCTGGAACAACCGTTGTCGCGCCTGTCGGGCTTCAGCGAAATGCTCCGGCTCAAGGGCTTCGTACCCGGCTCGCAATGGCTGGAACGGGAAATCACCCTGCCCACCCACGAAGAACTGATCCGCCTCGGCCTGTCACCCAACGACAAAGTCGCGCGCCTCAAGCGCCTGCGCAAAGCCGACGACACGGTCATGGCCATCGAGATGAGCACCCTGCCCGCCTCGATCATTCCCAAGCCGCAGGCAGTGGGTGCCTCCCTCTACGAATACCTCGACGGCATCGGCAAACCGATCGTGCGCGCGTTGCAGCACATTCAGGCGATCAACGCCTCGGACGAATTCGCCGCACTGGTGGGCATTGCTCCTGGCACCGCCATGTTGCTGATGACCCGGGTCGGCTACCTCGAAGACAACACGCCCATCGAAGTCACCGACACCTATTGCCGTAACGACTACTACGACTTTGTCGCAGAGCTGCGTCGCTGACCCACCGCTGCCGCCAAATACCGAGATTCCGACATGTCCGAAGACAACATCCTCACCACCCAAGGCTGGGTTCGCGGCCGGCTGGTTCACGAACACGGCAAGGTCGTCTCCATCGAAGGCGAACCCTGCGATCCGGCAGACAATGACCTGGCTTACCTGCTGCCGGGTTTCATCGACCTGCACGTACACGGCGGTGGTGGCAAAGACATCATGGAGGGCGCGCCGGCCTTCGAAACCATTACCAAAACCCATGTGCGTTTCGGCACCACATCGTTGCTGGCCACCACCATGACCGCGCCGAGCGAGGAAATCTTGCGCGTGCTCAAAGCCGTCGGCGAGTTCTGTGAGCAGCGGCCAGAAGGCAGCGCCCGGGTCCTCGGCGTGCACCTCGAAGGCCCGTACATCAACCCCGGCAAACTGGGAGCGCAACCGAATTTCGCCCACACCGCGCTGATGGCCGAAGTCGAAGCGTATCTGGCGCTGGCGCCGATCCGGGTGATCACCATCGCCCCGGAAATCGCCGGTCACGATGCGCTGATCCGTGCTCTCAGCGCCCGTGGCATCCGCATGCAGATCGGCCACACACTGGGCAGTTACGAGGAAGGCGTCGCCGCACTGGCAGCCGGCGCCAGCAGTTTCACCCATCTCTATAACGCCATGAGCCCGTTGCATCACCGCGAACCGGGGATCGTCGGCGCGGCATTGGCCCACGCCAAATACGCCGAATTGATTCCCGATCTCCTGCACGTGCACCCCGGCGCCATCCGCGTCGCGCTGCGTTCGATCCCGTGCCTGTATTGCGTGACCGACTCGACTGCCGCCGCCGGCATGCCTGACGGCGAATACAAGCTCGGCAGCCATACCGTGACCAAATGTCTGGGCGGTGTACGCCTGCCCGACGGCACGCTGGCCGGCAGCACGCTGACCATGGATCAGGCCCTGCGCAACCTGGTGAAGATCGGCTTGCCGATCGCCGAGGCTTCGCAACGCCTGTCGCAATTCCCCGCCGACTACCTCGGCATCACCGACCGCGGGCGCTTGCAACCGGGTGCCTGGGCCGACTGCGTGCGGCTGGATCGCTCACTGAAACTGACCGCCGTCATGGTCGAAGGAGAAGACATTGACTTCAAAAATGCTTGAGGAGGCGCTGTCCTCGTTCGAGGCCGTGCAAGCCCAACTGCAGCAACTCGACCCGCAAATGATCGAGATCGCCGGTCGCCTGCGCCGCCAGCCGCCGCAAGTGGCCATGACCGTGGCTCGCGGCAGCTCCGATCACGCGGCCAGTTATTTCGCCTACCTGACCATGCAACTGCTGGGCATTCCGGTGGCGTCGCTGCCGATGTCGGTGGTGACCATGCAGCAGGCGCCGTTGAAGGTCAGCGGCCAGGTCGCGTTCGCCTTCTCGCAATCGGGGCAAAGTCCCGATCTGGTCAACAGCCTGCGCCTGTTGCGCAAACGCGGCGCGTTGAGTGTATCGATGGTCAACGCCGCAGACTCGCCGCTGGAAGCCGCCTGCGAATTCAGCCTGCCGTTGTTGGCCGGTACAGAAAGCAGCGTCGCCGCCACCAAGAGTTTCATCGCCACCCTCAGCGCCAGCGCGCGGTTGATCGGCCACTGGAAAGAGGACAGCGAATTGCTCGACGCCGGCCAGGCCTTGCCCGAAGGCTTGCGCGATGCCGCACGACAGGATTGGAGCCCGGCCATTGAGGCCCTGCGCGATTGTCAGCGCTTGATGGTGATCGGCCGTGGTGCCGGTTTCGCCATTGCCCAGGAAGCCGCGCTCAAGTTCAAGGAAACCTCGGCCATTCAAGCCGAAGCCTTCAGCAGCGCCGAAGTGCGTCACGGCCCGATGGCGTTGATCGGCGACAACTACCCGCTGCTGGTGTTTGCCCCACGGGGCGCCGAGCAGGCCGGTTTGCTGAGCCTGGCGACGGACATGCGCCAACGCGGTGCCCGCGTATTGCTCGCCGCGCCGGATGACGTGCTCGAACGCGACCTGACCCTGACCCGCGCAGAGCACCCGGCCCTTGATCCGATTCTGGCGATCCAGAGTTTCTACGTGATGGCCGCCAACCTGGCCGTCGCTCGCGGCATGGACCCGGACCAGCCGCGGCACTTGAGCAAAGTCACGCGCACGCATTAAGAGATTCCTTGTAGGAGCGAGCCTGCTCGCGATGGACCTGAGAACGCCGCGCAGTGTCAGGTTCCCAGCGTAATCGTTGGCGACCATCGCGAGCAGGCTCGCTCCTACAGGGGAACGTTTGAACTTCCTGATGAGACCGAGCCATGCACAAAAACAATAAAGAGCTGACCCTCAGCGCCCCGCTCAGCGGCCCGGTGCTCACGCTCGCCAAAGTCCCGGATGCGGTGTTCGCCAGCGGCGCCATGGGCGACGGGATTGCCATCGATCCGCTGAACGATACCCTCCACGCGCCGTGTGCCGGTGTTGTGGTGCACGTCGCACGCACCGGGCACGCCGTGACCCTGCGGGCCGACAATGGTGCCGAACTGCTGCTGCATCTGGGTCTGGATACGGTCGAGCTGCAAGGCCAGGGCTTTTCCATGTTGGTGCAGGAAGGTGCGCGGGTCGCGAACGGCCAGCCACTGCTGCGCTACGATCAGGACAAAGTCGCGCAACAGTGCAAAAGCCTGGTCAGCTTGCTGATTCTCACCAATAGCCAGGATTTTCAGGCGCGCCCCATCACGCTCAAATCAGTGAAGGTCGGTGAGCCGTTGCTGCACATCATTCGCCGCCAGGGCGCCGGTGCACTGAGTGAAGCTGAACTTGCCGGCGAAGTATTGAGCGGTCACATCCATATCGCCCACCGTGGCGGTCTGCACGCACGGCCGGCCGCGCTGATTCGTCAGACCGCGCAAGGCTTCAAGAGCAAATCGCAGCTGCACTTCGCTGGCAAATCGGCGAACTGCGACAGCCTGATCGGGCTGATGGGATTGGCGATCGGCGAGCAGGACGAAGTGCAAGTCAGTTGTCAGGGACCGGACGCCGAAGCCGCACTGCAAGCCTTGTTGGTTGCCTTGTCCACGGCGCTGGCCGAGGAGCACCACGCCGCCGCGCCAGTGCCGACATCGCAGCGCAACCGCGAGCCTGAAGCGGGTGTCCTGCACGGTGTATGCGCAGCGCCGGGGCTGGTCGGCGGGCCGTTGTTTCGCTTGAGCGCGATCAGCCTGCCGGCGGATGCCGGGCACAATGATCCAGCGCAACAGCGACAAACCCTCGACACCGCGTTGGCCCAAGTGCACAGCGAAATCGCCGGCACCCTGTCCCACGCCAGAAAACACAAACACACCGACGAAGAAGCCATTTTTGCCGCGCACCTCGCCTTGCTGGAGGACCCGGCATTGCTCGATGCCGCCCATCATGCGATCGATCTCGGCATTGCCGCGACCCACGCCTGGAGCCAATCGATCGACGCGCAATGTGAGGTGCTCCAGCAGTTGGGCAGCGCTCTGCTGGCCGAACGCGCCAACGACCTGCGCGACCTCAAGCAAAGGGTGTTGCGCGCCCTGCTCGGTGAAGCCTGGCATTACGACTTGCCGCCCGGCGCCATTGTTGCCGCCCATGAACTGACTCCCTCCGATCTGCTGCAACTGAGCCAGCAAGGCGTAGCCGGATTGTGCATGGCCGAAGGCGGTGCAACCTCCCACGTGGCGATTCTTGCGCGGGGCAAAGGCTTGCCGTGCATGGTCGCGCTGGGCGCGTCGTTGCTGGTTCAGCAACAGGGTCAAGAAGTCGTGCTGGACGCCGATGGCGGTCGCCTCGAACTGGCACCGAGCGCCGAGCGTTTGGCGCAGGTGCGCCAGGTTCAATTGGACCGGCAACAACGTCGCTCCGAGCAACAGGCTCAGGCGCACACGCCGGCGCAAACCCTCGATGGCCTGCACATCGAAGTCGCGGCCAATGTCGCTTCCAGTGAGGAAGCGGCGCACGCCCTGGCCAACGGCGCCGACGGCGTCGGCTTGTTGCGTACCGAGTTTCTGTTCGTCGATCGCCACACCGCACCGGACGAACACGAACAGCATCACGCCTATCAAGCAGTACTGGATGCCATGGGCGACAAATCCGTGATCATCCGCACCATCGACGTTGGCGGCGACAAACAGCTCGACTACCTGCCACTGCCCGCCGAGGCCAATCCGGTGCTCGGTCTGCGCGGCATTCGCCTGGCCCAGGCCCGTCCGGAAATCCTCGACCAGCAATTGCGCGCCCTGCTGCACGTCTCACCGTTGTCGCGCTGCCGCATCCTGTTGCCGATGGTCACCGAGGTCGACGAGCTGCTGCACATCCGCCAGCGCCTCGACGCCCTGTGCAACGAATTGGGCCTCACGCAACGCCCGCAGCTGGGCGTGATGATCGAAGTCCCGGCCGCCGCGCTGCTGGCCGAACAACTGGCCGAACACGCGGACTTCCTGTCCATTGGCACCAACGACCTGTCGCAATACACCCTGGCCATGGACCGCGACCACGCCGGCCTCGCCTCACGCGTGGATGCGCTGCACCCGGCGTTGCTGCGATTGATTGCCCAGACATGCGCCGGTGCTGCACAGCACAAGCGCTGGGTCGGGGTGTGCGGAGCATTGGCGTCCGATCCGCTGGCCACACCGGTGCTGATCGGACTGGGCGTAAGCGAACTGTCGGTGAGCCCGGTGCAGGTCGGCGAAATCAAGGACCGCGTGCGTCACCTCGACGCCAATGAGTGTCGGCGCATCAGTCAGGGCCTGCTGAAACTGAGCAGCGCCGGCGCGGTGCGTCACGCCTGTCATCAGCATTGGCCGTTGAGCTGAGCTCTCGACAACAAAAAACAAGAATCCAGGGAGAACCGCCATGTACCAACTTTTCATCGAAGGCTTGCAACGCCTCGGCCGCGCGCTGATGCTGCCGATCGCGATCCTGCCGATTGCCGGTTTGTTGCTGCGCCTGGGCGACACCGATCTGCTGAACATCGCGATCATCCATGACGCCGGCCAAGTGATTTTCGCCAACCTGGCGATGATCTTCGCCATCGGCATCGCCGTCGGTTTCGCCAAGGACAACAACGGCACGGCGGGCCTTGCCGGGGTCATCGGTTATCTGGTGATGATCTCCACGCTCAAGGTGCTGGATGCGAGCATCAACATGGGCATGCTCGCCGGGATTGTCAGTGGCTTGATGGCCGGCGCGCTGTACAACCGTTTCAAGGACATCAAGCTCCCGGAGTATCTGGCGTTCTTTGGCGGTCGGCGCTTCGTGCCGATTGTCACCGGCTTCGCCGCCGTCGGGTTGGGCGTGGTGTTCGGCTACATCTGGCCGCCGATCCAGCAGGGTATCAACGGCTTCGGCACCCTGATGATGGAAAGCGGCAGCTTCGGCGCGTTCATCTTCGGCGTGTTCAACCGCCTGCTGATCGTCACCGGGCTGCACCACATCCTCAACAACATGGCGTGGTTCGTGTTCGGCAACTTCACCGACCCGACCACCGGAGCGCTGGTGACCGGCGATCTGTCGCGCTACTTTGCCGGTGACCCGAAGGGCGGCCAATTCATGACCGGCATGTTCCCGGTGATGATCTTCGGCCTGCCCGCCGCCTGCCTGGCGATGTACCGCAATGCCCTGCCCGAGCGACGCAAAGTCATGGGCGGGATCTTCCTGTCGATGGCGTTGACCGCATTTTTGACCGGCGTGACCGAGCCGATCGAATTCGCCTTCATGTTCCTCGCGCCGTTGCTGTTTCTGCTGCACGCCTTGTTGACCGGCCTGTCGATGGCGATCACCAACGCGCTGAACATCCATTTGGGGTTCACCTTCTCCGGTGGCTTCATCGACATGATCCTCGGCTGGGGCAAGTCAACCAACGGCTGGCTGGTGTTCCCGGTGGGCCTGGCCTATGCCGTCATCTATTACCTGGTGTTTGATGTCTGCATCCGCCGCTTCGACCTGAAAACCCCGGGGCGTGAAGGTCTCGCGAGCGCCGCGCAGGTCGCAGTGGCCGACAACGAGCGGGCCGCGGCTTACATCAAGGCCTTGGGCGGCGCCGAAAACCTGATCACCGTCGGCGCCTGCACCACTCGGCTGCGCTTGGACATGGTTGATCGCAACAAGGCCTCGGACGCCGATTTGAAAGCACTGGGTGCCATGGCCGTGGTGCGTCCGGGCAAGGGTGGCAGTTTGCAGGTGGTGGTCGGGCCGATGGCCGACAGCATTGCCGACGAAATCCGCCTGGCCATGCCGGCGCTGGGTCGCGCGCTGATCTCAACCCCGGCAGTCGCAGTCGACGCACCGCCCGCAGCTACGGTGGCGGCATCTGAAGCCCGGCAATGGCTGAACGCTTTGGGCGGTGGCGACAATGTATTGCAACTCGATTGCGTGGCCATGACCCGCATTCGTCTGCAACTGGCGGATGGCAAGGCGTTGTCGGAGTGTGATTTGAAAGCGTTGGGCTGTCAGGGAATCAGCCCGCTGGAAGGCGGCATCTGGCATCTGTTGATTGGCGACAAGGCGCCGAGCCTGAGTGATGCGCTCGAGGCGTTGGTCAATCGCAGCGAGGTGAGTGCCAAGGTTTAGCTGTGGGCTGCCGGACAGGCCGCCATCGCTGGCAAGCCAGCTCCCACAGTGTTCCGGGATATTGATCGTTCCCACGCTCTGCGTGGAAACGCCTCAGCGGACGCTCCGCGTTCGGCTCTGGCAGGGACGCGGAGCGTCCCGGGCTGCATTCCCACGCAGAGCGTGGGAACGATCATCCTGAGCAATAAAACCTGCTGAAATCACTTTCAGCCAGTTTTGATCGTTCCCACGCTCTGCGTGGGAATGCCTCAACGGACGCTCCGCGTTCGGCTCTGGCGTGGACGCGGATCACTTTCAGCCAGTTTTGATCGTTCCCACGCTCTGCGTGGGAATGCCTCAACGGACGCTCCGCGTTCGGCTCTGGCGTGGACGCGGAGCGTCCCGGGCTGTATTCCCACGCAGAGCRTGGGAACGATCATCCTGAGCAATAAAAAACCCGCTGAAATCACTTTCAGCGGGTTTTTCATTTGAGCAGCAGAAGAATCAAAAATCCTCCAACCGCCACACCTCGTAAGCCGGCGTCTCGTAGGGATGGCTGTGTTTCAGAGCCGCCACTACCGGGCGAATCAACTCATCGGCCACCACCAGCTCAACTTTCCATTCCTCCACCCGTTCGACCTGCCCCGCTTCGCCAATGAACGGCTGGCTGCCGTCCAATGGACGAAACTGGCCTTGGCCCAACACCTGCCAGGCGCAGTGATCGTAAGCACCGATCCGTCCGCCACCGGCGGCGAATACGGCGTTTTTGACCACTTCGACATGACTGTCAGGAACAAAAAAGCAGAGCTTGTACACAGCGCTTAGTTCACCCAAACGCGAGCATTACGGAACATGCGCATCCAAGGTGCGTCTTCGTTCCAGTCTTCCGAACGCCACGAGTTCTGCACGGCACGGAACACACGCTCCGGGTGCGGCATCATGATCGTTACGCGACCGTCGCGGCTGGTCAAACCGGTGATCCCGCGCGGCGAACCGTTCGGGTTGGCCGGGTAGGTTTCGGTGACCTTGCCGTGGTTGTCGACGAAACGCATCGCCACGCAACCGGACAGATCGGCTTCCAGCAAGGCTTCTTCGCTGGAGAACTCGGCATGACCTTCGCCGTGAGCGATGGCGATCGGCATACGCGAACCGGCCATGCCCTGCAGGAAGATCGAGTTCGATTCCTGGATCTGCACCATCGCCACACGGGCTTCGAACTGCTCGGAACGGTTACGCACGAAGTGCGGCCAGAACTCGCTGCCCGGGATCAACTCGTGCAGGTTGGACATCATCTGGCAACCGTTGCACACACCGAGGGTGAAGCTGTCGTTACGCTCGAAGAAGCCCTGGAACGCATCGCGGGCACGGCTGTTGAACAGCGCCGATTTCGCCCAGCCTTCACCGGCACCCAATACGTCACCGTAGGAGAAGCCGCCGCAAGCGACCAGGCCCTTGAACTCGTTCAGGTCGACACGGCCGGCCAGAATGTCACTCATGTGCACGTCGATCGCGTTGAAACCGGCACGGTCGAACGCCGCCGCCATTTCCACCTGACCGTTGACGCCCTGCTCACGCAGCACGGCAACCTGTGGGCGAATGCCTTTCTTGATGTAAGGCGCGGCGATATCCTGGTTGACGTCGTAGCTGAGCTTGACGCTCAGGCCCGGGTTGTCTTCTTCCAGCAGCACGTCGAATTCCTGATCGGCGCAGTCGGCGTTGTCACGCAGGCGCTGGATCTGGTAGCTGGTTTCGGCCCACTGGCGTTGCAACAGACGACGCTGGCCTTCGAACACGGTGTCACCGTTGAAGGTGATGTTGATCTGGCCGTTGTTGATCGGCTGACCGATCACCGACACGCAATCCCCCAGCCCGGCAGCGCTGAACTGCGCGAGGATATCCGGGGTAGCGTCCTGGCGAACCTGAATCACCGCGCCCAGCTCTTCGTTGAACAGGATCGCAGCGATGTCGGCGGAGGTTTCCGCCAGGCCGTCGAGGTTCAGGCTCAGGCCGCAGTGACCGGCGAACGCCATTTCCACGACGCTGGTCAGCAGACCACCGTCGGAACGGTCGTGGTAAGCCAGCAGGTGACCGTCGGCATTGAGGCCCTGGATCACCGCGAAGAAGGCTTTCAGGTCTTCGGCATCATCGACGTCTGGAGCCTGCTTGCCGAGCTTGCCATGCACCTGGGCGAGAATCGAAGCGCCCATGCGGTTCTGGCCTCGGCCAAGGTCGATCAGGATCAGGTCGGTGGTGCCCTTGTCCATGCGCAGTTGCGGGGTCAGGGTCTGGCGGATGTCAGTCACTGGCGCGAAACCGGTAACGATCAGCGACATTGGCGAAGTGACGGATTTGTCGACGCCTTCATCGTTCCAGCGAGTGGCCATGGACATCGAGTCCTTGCCCACCGGAATGGTAATGCCCAGCTCCGGGCACAGTTCCATGCCGACCGCTTTCACGGTGTCGTAAAGACGTGCGTCTTCACCCGGGTGACCGGCCGCCGACATCCAGTTCGCCGACAGTTTGATGTCGGAAATCTTGCCGATGCGCGAGGCCGCGATGTTGGTCAGGGTTTCGCCGATGGCCATGCGGCCCGACGCCGGAGCGTCCAGCAGAGCCAGCGGAGTACGCTCGCCCATGGCCATCGCTTCACCGGTGTAGACGTCGAAGCTGGTGGCGGTGACGGCCACGTCGGCCACCGGAACCTGCCACGGGCCGACCATTTGGTCACGGGCCACGAGGCCGGTGATGGTGCGGTCGCCGATGGTGATCAGGAAGCTCTTGCTCGCGACGGCCGGGTGATGCAGGACGCGCTCGACGCAATTGGCGATGTCGAGGGTCGACGGATCGAAATCGTCGCCCAGCTCGTTTTCACGTACTACGGAACGGTGCATGCGCGGGGCTTTGCCCAGCAGCACTTCCAGAGGCATGTCCACCGGGCTGTTGCCGAAGTGGCTGTCGGTGACCGTCAGTTGCGGTTCGGCGGTCGCTTCGCCGACCACGGCGAACGGGCAACGCTCACGTTCGCAGATCGCCTTGAAGCGCTCGAAATCAGCCGGGCCGACCGCCAGAACGTAGCGTTCCTGGGATTCGTTGGACCAGATTTCGTGCGGGGCCATGCCCGGCTCGTCGTTTGGAATGTTGCGCAGTTCAAAACGGCCACCGCGGTCGCCGTCGTTGACCAGTTCCGGGAAGGCGTTGGACAGACCGCCCGCACCCACGTCGTGGATGAAGCTGATCGGGTTTTTGTCGCCCAGTTGCCAGCAACGGTCGATGACTTCCTGGCAGCGACGCTCCATCTCAGGGTTTTCACGCTGTACGGAAGCGAAGTCCAGGTCTGCCGAGCTGGTGCCGGTGGCCATGGAGGAAGCGGCGCCGCCACCCAGGCCGATCAACATCGCCGGGCCGCCAAGCACGATCAGCTTGGAGCCGACGACGATCTCGCCTTTCTTGACGTGCTCTTCACGGATGTTGCCCATGCCGCCTGCGAGCATGATCGGCTTGTGGTAACCGCGAACTTCATCACCGTGCGGGGTGGTGATCGATTGTTCGAAGGTACGGAAGTAGCCAGTCAGGGCCGGACGACCGAATTCGTTGTTGAACGCAGCGCCGCCCAGCGGGCCTTCGATCATGATGTCCAGCGCGGTAACGATGCGCTCGGGCTTGCCGTACGGCACTTCCCACGGCTGTTCGAAGCCAGGGATCTGCAGGTTGGAGACGGTGAAACCGGTCAGGCCAGCCTTGGGTTTGGCACCACGACCGGTTGCGCCTTCGTCGCGGATCTCGCCGCCGGAACCGGTGGATGCGCCCGGGAAAGGAGCAATCGCGGTCGGGTGGTTGTGCGTCTCGACTTTCATCAGGATGTGCACCGGTTCCTGCACCGCGCCGTACTGGCGGGTTTCAGGGTCCGGGAAGAAACGCCCGGCCACGGAGCCGACGATCACCGAAGCGTTGTCCTTGTAAGCCGACAGAACGCCTTCGCTGTGCATCACGTAGGTGTTCTTGATCATGCCGAACAGGCTTTTTTCCTGGCTCTCGCCGTCGATGTCCCAACTGGCGTTGAAGATCTTGTGACGGCAATGCTCGGAGTTCGCCTGGGCGAACATCATCAATTCGATGTCGTGGGGGTTGCGCTTCAAGCCGACGAAGGCGTTGACCAGGTAATCGATCTCGTCTTCAGCCAGGGCCAGGCCCAGCTCGGTGTTGGCTTGTTCCAGCGCGGCACGGCCGCCACCCAACACGTCGATCGCGGTCAGCGGCTTTGGCTCGGCATGGCTGAACAGGCCGGCGGCTTGCTCAAGGTTGCCCAGGACGATCTGGGTCATGCGGTCGTGCAGAGCGTCAGCAATCAGTTGCGCCTCAGCATCGCTGAACTGGCCGGCAACGTAGAACGCAATGCCGCGCTCCAGGCGCTGGATCTTGGTCAGGCCGCAATTGCGAGCAATGTCGCTGGCCTTGCTCGACCACGGCGAGATGGTGCCGAAACGCGGCAGCACCAGAAACAGACGACCGGTCGGCTCCTGGACCGGAACGCTTGGACCGTACTTCAGAAGGCGCGCGAGCACCTGCTGTTCGTCGCCGGTCAGGACGCCGGTAACTTCGGCGAAGTGAGCGAATTCAGCATACAGGCCGCTGACAGCCGGAACCTTCTGGCTCAGTTGCTCAAGGAGCTTGCTGTGGCGAAAGGCGGAAAGGGCAGGAGCGCCGCGCAGGATCAACATCTTCGGGACAGCCTCGGGAAGGGGTGTGCTTTGAGGCCGTGCATTCTAGCCTAAACAGCCCGCGACATCACCCGAAACGCTACGCACGGTTGCACTCGAGTATCGATCTGTGTTTCTGCCTCGAAAGTCAGGTTAATCCGCGGTGAGACGAGCGCTTATTTTTACTGTAACAAAAAGCACACAAGTCCCATTCCTGCGGGGTTTCGGCCGGTTTTGTGATCTCTAGCAGACAAGCCCTTCGCTGTCGAGATATGGCGTCCGTGGTCCTTTGCGTATACTGCGCAGATGTTTTCCCCAACGGCTTTGCGTCCGCGGTACGCCAAATGGCTGATCGCAACCGGACTCTTCCTGATGCTCGGTGGCTGTGTTGATAAACCCAACACGCTCGAGCGCGTAAAGGAGGATGGTGTGCTGCGGGTGGTTACCCGAAACAGCCCCGCCACCTACTTTCAGGATCGCAACGGTGAAACCGGCTTCGAATACGAGCTGGTGAAGCGCTTCGCCGACGATCTGGGGGTCGAATTGAAGATCGAGACCGCCGACAACCTCGACGACCTGTTCAACCAGGTGGGCAAGCCCAATGGCCCGGTGTTGGCGGCGGCCGGACTGGTCAGCAGCGAAGAGCGCAAGAAACAGGTGCGCTTCTCCCACTCCTATCTGGAGGTCACCCCGCAGGTCATTTATCGCAACGGCCAGTCGCGACCTACTGATGCCAAGGACCTGGTGGGCAAGAAAATCATGGTGCTCAAGGGCAGCACCCACGCCGGGCAATTGGCCGAGCTGAAAAAGAAATTTCCCGGCATCGAATACGAAGAGTCCGACCAGGTAGAAGTAGTCGATCTGTTGCGCATGGTCGACGAAGGCCAGATCGACCTGACCCTGGTCGACTCCAACGAAGTGGCGATGAACCAGGTGTATTTCACCAATATCCGGGTCGCCTTCGACCTGGGTGACGCCAGCAACCAAAGCTGGGCTGTCGCGCCAGGCGATGACAACAGCATGCTCAACGAAATCAACGACTATCTGGACAAGGTTCAGAAAAACGGCACCCTGCAACGCCTGAAGGACCGTTACTACGGACACGTCGACGTGCTCGGCTACATGGGCGCCACCACCTTCGCCCAGCATTTGCAGCAACGTTTGCCCAAGTACGAAAAGCACTTCAAGGCCTACGCCAAAATCGAGAAAGTCGACTGGCGCCTGCTGGCGGCGGTCGGATATCAGGAATCCCTGTGGCAACCGGCCGTTACGTCCAAGACCGGCGTACGTGGCCTGATGATGCTGACCCAGAACACCGCTCAGGCCATGGGCGTATCGAACCGCCTCGATCCGAAGCAGAGCATCATGGGCGGCGCCAAATACCTGGCTTACATGAAGGAGCAACTGGACGACTCGATCCAGGAACCGGACCGCACCTGGTTTGCCCTTGCGGCCTACAACGTTGGCAGTGGTCACCTCGATGACGCCCGCAAACTGGCGGCCAAGGAAGGGTTGAACCCGGACAAATGGCTGGACGTGAAGAAAATCCTGCCGCGCCTGTCGGAAAAGAAGTGGTACAGCAAGACCCGTTACGGCTACGCCCGTGGCGGCGAGCCGGTGCATTTCGTGGCGAACATCCGTCGCTACTACGACATCCTGACCTGGGTCACGCAGCCGCAGCTTGAAGGCGATCAGGTCGCCGAAGGCAAACTGCTCGTGCCGGGGATCGACAAGTCCAAACCGGCCCAAGAGCCAGCCCCACTCTGAATTTGATCGTTCCCATGCTCCGCGTGGGAATGCCGCCAGGGACGCTCCGCGTTCCGCTTCAAGAGCTGACGCAGAGCGTCAAGGTCAGCATTCCCACGCAGAGCGTGGGAACGAGCGGCGTAAGGCCTATGCCTTGGCAGCAGCCGCCAGAATCAGCGCCTTCATCTCCGACACCGCCGATTTGAAGCCGACGAACAACGCATGGGCCACCAGCGCATGGCCGATGTTCAGCTCGTTGATGCCCTTGATCGCCGCCACGGCTTCGACGTTGTGGTAATGCAGGCCATGGCCGGCGTTGACGATCAGCCCCTGGGCCAGGCCAAACGCCACGCCATCGGCCACACGCTTGAGCTCTTCAGCCACTGCGGTCGGCGTCTCGGCATCGGCATAACGCCCGGTGTGCAATTCGATCGCCGGGGCGCCAACGCGGCGCGAGGCTTCGATCTGGCGCTCGTCGGCATCGATGAACAGCGACACTTCAGCGCCGATCTTCGACAGACGCTCAACGGCCGCCTTGATCCGCTCCTCCTGACCCGCTACGTCCAGACCGCCTTCGGTGGTCAGCTCCTGACGGGTTTCCGGCACCAGGCAAATGTGCGCCGGGCGGATACGCTCGGCGAACTGCATCATCTCTTCGGTGACGCCCATCTCGAAGTTCATGCGAGTTTGCAGCACGTCCTTGAGCAGCAGCACGTCGCGTTCCTGGATGTGCCGACGGTCTTCGCGCAGATGCACGGTGATGCCATCGGCGCCCGCCTCTTCCGCATCCAGTGCCGCCTTGACCGGGTCGGGGTAGCGAGTGCCCCGGGCCTGACGCAAGGTGGCAACGTGGTCGATGTTCACGCCAAGAAGAATGCGGGTGCTGGTGGTCACGGAAAGCGCTCCAGAAGAAGAGAAAGTTCGGTGCACAGCATACACGGGGAATTTACGGCTTTCGAAACAACTCGCGGGAAACCAGTGGTCGCCCGCCCAGATGCACGGCCAGCGCCTGGCGCATCAGGCGTTTGGCTGCGGATAAAGCACCCGGCGCACTCCAGTCGGCCTCGGCCATGGCCAGCAGTTCAGCGCCATTGAACAACCCCGGTTGCAGCAGGTAGACCCGTTCCAGCCCGGCATCCACTTGCAGCCGATAGAGGCCGTCCGAAGCGATGGGCTCGCCATGGATGTCCGTGCTCAACGAGAAACCGTAACCGAGATCATCAAGCAAGCGCCATTCGAACGAACGCAGCAACGGCTCTAGCGGACGGCCTTCGGCCAGGGCCAGCAAGGTCGCGGCATAGTGATCGAAAACGCCGGGATGCGGGTCTTCGGCGGGCAGCAGACGAATCAGCAATTCATTGAGATAAAGGCCACTGAACAGCGCTTCACCATTGAGCCAGGTGGAGACACCGGCACTCTCCATGCGCCCGACATTCTTCAGCTCACCCCTGCCCCGGAACTCGACTTCCAGCGGCACGAACGGCCGCGCCAATGTTCCGGCCTTGCCCCGTGCACTGCGCAACACCGCCCGCAACCGACCTTGCGGCGTGAGGAAGTCGACCAACGCGCTGTTTTCGCGGTAGGCGCGGGAGTGCAGGACGTAGGCGGGTTGGGCGGGAGGCGGGCTGCTTGACATCAGTTTTCGAAACTCTGGAGATCCACTGTGGCGAGGGAGCTTGCTGCCGCTGGGTTGCGAAGCGGCCCCAAAACCGTGCACCTCAGTGTTTCAGGGAAAACACAATGGCAGGGATTACGACTGCTTCGCAGCCGAGCGGGAGCGAGGCCCCTCGCCACAGAGGCCCCGCTCCCACAGTCGATCCGTGTTGATTTACAAGTCGCCGTAACCCAGCGAACGCAAAGCGCGCTCGTCATCGGACCAACCACCCTTCACCTTGACCCACAGGTTGAGCATGATCTTGGAGTCGAACAACAGCTCCATGTCCTTGCGCGCCTCGGTGCCGATACGCTTGATGCGCTCGCCCTTGTCGCCAATGATGATTTTCTTCTGGCCGTCACGTTCGACGAGGATCAAGGCATGGATGTGCAGAGTCTTGCCCTGCTGCTTGAACTCTTCGATTTCGACGGTGATCTGGTACGGCAGCTCGGCGCCCATCTGGCGCATGATTTTCTCGCGTACCAGTTCGGCGGCGAGGAAACGGCTGCTGCGGTCGGTGATCTGATCTTCCGGGAAGAAGTGATCGTTTTCCGGCAGGTGATCGGCGATCACGCGCTCCAGGGCATCAAGGTTATGACCGTGCTGGGCCGAGATAGGAATGATCTGAGCGTTCGGCAGCTGTTCCTGCAACCAGGACAGGTGCGGCATCAGCTCGGCCTTGTCTTCGATGCGGTCAGTCTTGTTCAGCGCCACGATCAGCGGGCCGGTGACGTATTGCACGCGCTCGAGGACCATCTGGTCTTCGTCGGTCCACTTGGTGCGGTCGACCACGAAGATCACCACGTCGACGTCTTTCAACGCCGCCGAAGCGGTCTTGTTCATGTAGCGGTTCAGGGCCTTCTCGCCACCCTTGTGCATGCCCGGGGTGTCGACGTAGATCGCTTGCACGTCACCTTCGGTCTTGATACCGAGCATGTTGTGGCGGGTGGTTTGCGGTTTGCGCGAAGTGATCGCCAGCTTCTGACCCAGGATGTGGTTCAGCAGCGTGGACTTGCCCACGTTGGGACGGCCGACGATGGCAACATAGCCACAGCGAGTTGCGTTTGTATCAGTCATTGCCATTCTCCACACCCAGGGCAATCAGTGCTGCGGCGGCCGCTACCTGTTCGGCAATACGACGACTCACACCCTGACCTCGGCTTTTTTCATTCAGTAAGATGATTTCGCATTCGACGAAGAACGTCCGGCAATGCGGTTCACCCTGGATATCCACCACTTCGTAACGCGGCAGTTCGCAACCACGGGACTGCAGGAACTCCTGCAGGCGGGTTTTCGGGTCTTTGTTGGTGTCGACCAGCGTCAGGCCTTCGAATTCTCCAGCCAGCCAGGCCAGCACGCGCTCACGCGCCACTTCCATGCCGGCATCCAGATAGATCGCACCGATCAGTGCTTCCAGGGCATCGGCCAGAATCGACTCGCGACGGAATCCGCCGCTCTTCAGCTCGCCGGAACCCAGGCGCAGGTACTCGCCCAGATCGAAACCACGAGCCAGTACGGCCAGGGTCTCACCTTTCACCAAACGCGCGCGCAAACGCGACAATTGACCTTCGCGGGCCAGCGGGAAGCGATCGAACAGCGCTTCGCCTGCAACGAAATTGAGGATGGCATCACCGAGGAATTCCAGGCGCTCATTGTTGCGCCCGGCAAAGCTGCGATGAGTCAGGGCCAGGACCATCAGTTCCTGATCCTTGAAGGTGTAGCCGAGCTGACGCTCGAGACGGCTTAAGGAGACGCTCACGGTTTACCCACGCTGAGTTCGTGGTTGGATTCCACCGCCATCGCCGGGATTTGGCGCAGGCCTGGGACAATTAACGCTGTGTTCAAAAATAACGTCCTGAATATCATTGGCTTCATGCATCTGGCGCCGATTGTGCCGGTTCCAGAAATGCATTCGGCGCTGTGTTCAACAGCGCCGTGTTTGATTACTTGATCAGGCCAACCCGCGAGAAATTCGGCAGGTGACTGAGTTTGGGTTCCGGCCAGCTCATCCAGACTGCAAAGGCCTTGCCGACAATGTTCTTGTCGGGAACCATGCCCAGCAGATCCTTGGGAATGCTCGGATCATCCCAGTAGCGACTGTCGTTCGAGTTGTCGCGGTTGTCGCCCATCATGAAGTAGTGCCCGGCAGGCACCGTCCAGGAACGATCCGGTGCGGCGCGGTAGCGGCTCATTTCCTTGCGGATCAGGTGCTCGGCGATGCCGAGTTTTTCCTTGTAGAGCTCGGCACTGCCCAGCGTGCCCGGCTCGGAGCCGACCAGTTGCTCGGCAATCGACTGGCCGTTGACGAACAAGCGCTTGTCGGCGGTGTAACGCACTACATCCCCCGGCAGGCCCACTACACGCTTGATGTAGTTGACGTTCGGATCGCTCGGGTAGCGGAACACCATCACATCGCCGCGCTGCGGCTCGCCGACTTCGATGATTTTCTTGTCGATCACCGGCAGGCGGATCCCATAGGAAAACTTGCTCACCAGAATGAAGTCGCCAACGTCCAGGGTCGGCTTCATCGAACCGGAAGGAATCTGGAACGGTTCCACCAGGAACGAACGCAGCACCAGCACGATGAACAACACCGGGAAGAACGACTTGCCGTATTCAACCAGCAGCGGTTCTTTGTTCAGCTTTTCGACAACCACCCTGTCCGGCTGGCTGACGCTGCCCTGATAGGAGGCAATGGCGGCACGCCGACGCGGCGCCAGGATCAACAGATCAAGCAACGCCAACAGGCCGCAGACGAACACGGCGATGACCAGCAACAGCGGGAAATTTAGTGACATAGGACCTAACTATCCAACCTGAGCACGGCAAGGAAGGCTTCTTGTGGAATTTCCACGTTACCGACCTGCTTCATGCGTTTTTTACCGGCCTTTTGCTTTTCCAGCAGCTTTTTCTTACGGCTGACGTCACCACCGTAGCATTTGGCCAATACGTTCTTTCTGAGCGCCTTGACGGTTGTCCGCGCCACAATCTGCCCGCCAATGGCGGCCTGGATTGCCACATCGAACATCTGCCGCGGAATCAGTTCTTTCATCTTCTCGGTCAACTGGCGACCTTTGTAGTGCGCATTGTCACGGTGCACGATCAACGCCAGGGCATCGACCTTGTCGCCGTTGATCAGCACGTCCAGTTTCACCAGACTAGCCGATTGGTAACGATCGAAATGATAATCCAGCGAAGCATAGCCGCGGCTGGTGGATTTCAGGCGATCGAAGAAGTCCAGCACCACTTCGTTCATCGGCAGGTCGTAGGTCACTTGAACCTGGGTGCCGAGGAACAGCATGTCGACCTGCACGCCGCGTTTTTCGATGCACAGGGTAATGACGTTACCCAGGTGCTCTTGCGGCACAAGAATGTTGGCACGCACGATCGGCTCGCGCATGTCTTCGATCGAAGACAAGTCCGGCAGTTTCGACGGGTTATCGACGTAGATCGTCTCACCGGTCTTGAGCAGCAGCTCGAAGATTACTGTCGGTGCGGTGGTGATCAGGTCCAGGTCGTACTCGCGCTCCAGGCGCTCCTGGATGATCTCCATGTGCAGCATGCCGAGGAAGCCACAACGGAAGCCGAAGCCCAGGGCGTCGGAGCTTTCCGGGGTGTATTGCAGCGACGAGTCGTTCAGGGTGAGCTTTTGCAGCGCTTCGCGGAAATCTTCGAAGTCGTCGGAGCTGACCGGGAACAGACCGGCGTAGACCTGCGGCTGGATGCGCTTGAAACCTGGCAGTACGTCGACGTCCGGCGTCGAGCTCAAGGTCAGGGTATCGCCCACTGGCGCGCCGTGAATGTCCTTGATGCCGGCGATGATGAAGCCTACTTCGCCGGCCTTCAGGTCAACGGTAGCGGTGTGTTTCGGGTTGAATACGCCGACGCTGTCCACCAGGTGGATCTTGCCGGTGGACTTGACCAGAATCTTGTCGCCCTTCTTCACCCGGCCGTGACGCACACGCACCAGGGAGACAACGCCCAGGTAGTTGTCGAACCAGGAATCGATGATCAACGCTTGCAGCGGATCTTCGATGTTGCCGGTCGGCGCAGGAATGGTGGTGACCAGACGCTCAAGCACTTCATCGACGCCCAGACCGGTCTTGGCAGAGCAAGTGACCGCGTCGGTGGCATCAATGCCGATGATTTTTTCGATTTCTTCTTTGACACGGTCCGGATCGGCCTGTGGCAGGTCGATCTTGTTCAGCACCGGCATCACTTCCAGGCCCTGTTCGATGGCCGTGTAGCAGTTGGCAACCGACTGCGCTTCAACGCCTTGACCGGCATCGACCACCAGCAGTGCGCCTTCACAAGCGGCCAGCGAGCGGCTGACTTCGTAGGTGAAGTCAACGTGGCCCGGGGTATCAATGAAGTTCAGCTGATAGGTGATGCCATCGCGGGCTTTGTAATACAGAGTAACGCTGTGGGCCTTGATGGTGATCCCGCGCTCACGCTCAAGATCCATGGAATCCAGTACCTGGGCTTCCATTTCACGCTCGGCCAGGCCGCCGCACATCTGGATGAAGCGATCGGCCAGCGTCGACTTGCCATGGTCAATGTGGGCGATGATGGAGAAATTGCGGATATGACTCAAATCACTCACGGATCAACACTCAAAAAGGCTGCAGGCATAGCCCGCCGAAAAATAGCCGGGAATTGTACCTGATCCCCGGTGCAAGCGTCACGTTTGCAGGCCGGACGGCCTGTACAAAAACGCCCCGGTCTTGCGACAGGGGCGTTTTTTATCATCAGCGAGATCAGCAAGAGGCTGCCATCAACCGGCGCGACGCAACAGCCAGAGCCCGGCCAGGGCACAGACACTGGCCGGCACCAGCACCGCAAACAGCGGCGAGAAACCGAACACCAGGCTCGAAGGCCCCAGCAAATCCTGGGCGATGCGGAAGGTGAACCCCACCAGTACACCGGTGAACACTCGCTGACCGAGGGTCACCGAGCGCAATGGGCCGAAGATGAAAGAGATGGCCATCAATACCAGGGCGGCGGTGACCAGCGGCTGCAACACCTTGACCCAAAATGCCAGCCAGTAGCGACCATTGTTCAGGCCCTGGTCCGCCAGATAGTGGATGTAACCCCACAGGCCGGTGATCGACAGCGAGTCGGGCGCCATGACCACGGTGCTCAGCAGCTGCGGGCTCAACGCCACATCCCAGCGCTCGACCGGCGTACTGACCACTTCCGTGCTCTTTTCGTGGAACAGCGTGGTGGTGACGTCGCTCAGCTGCCAGTGATCCTTGTCGAACTCCGCACGCTTGGCGAAGCTGGAAGACAGCATGTGGCGCTGATCATCGAAGCGATAGCGGGTCACGCCATACAGCAAGCCGTTGGGCTGCACGGAGTTGACGTGAATGAACTCGTCACCCTGACGGTGCCACAGCCCATGCTTGGCACTCTGCGCATCGCCACTGCCCTGAGCCAGCGAACGGTTGGCCTGAGCGGTGCTTTCGGTTGCCGGCGCGACGTACTCGCCAATCAGCAGCCCTACCAGCATCAGCACCAGCATCGGCTTCATGACCGCCCAAACGATCCGCCCGATCGATACGCCAGCCGCGCGCATGATGGTCAGTTCACTGTTGCTGGCCAGGCTGCCGAGGCCGATCAGGCAGCCGATCAGTGCCGCCATCGGCAACATGTCATACAGACGCCGCGGCGCCGTCAGCAACACATAGCTGAGCACGTCGACCAGGGTGTAGGTATCGCTGACATCGCTCATCTCGTCAATGAACGCAAACAGGGTTGCCAGGCCAAGAATGATCCCCAATACCGCAAGGATCGCCATGAATACGCTGCTGCCGATGTAGCGATCGAGCTTAACCACGGGCCACCTCCAGCGCGCTGCGGCGACTCGCCATCTTCAAGCGCAGAGGCTCCCAATAAAGCAGGCCCAGGCCAATGGCCAGGAATATCCCATGCACCCACCACAAGCCCAGCGCAGGTGGAATCTTGCCCTTTTCGAGCGCGCCGCGAGCGGCAATCAGGATGGTCAGGTAAGCCATATACAGAAGAATCGCCGGCAACAACTTGAGGAAACGACCCTGGCGCGGATTGACCCGCGACAACGGCACCGCCATCAAGGTCACGATAAACACCAGCAATGGCAGGGACAGGCGCCATTGCAGTTCGGTACGGGAGCGAATGTCGTCACTGCCGAGCAACGAGGTGGTGGTCATCGCGTCGCGGTCGGTCACTTCGTCACTGACATCCGGCTTGGGCAGCAACACACCGTACTCGTCGTACTTGATCGCCCGGTAATCGGCCTGCCCGGGGTTACCGTCGTAGCGATAGCCATTGTCGAGAATCAGGTAACGGTTCCCGTCGGGGCGAATTTCCTGGCGGCCCTTCTCAGCCACCAGCACGGAGATCCCGCGATCCTTCTTGTCGGAACTGATGTTTTTCTGCGAAATGAAGACGCCGCCCAAGTTGATGCGGTCATCCGACAACTGTTCGGTGTAGGTCACCCGGGTGCCGTCACGCAGCGCCTGGAAACGGCCCGGCTCCAGGGTATCGAACTCGGTCAGGGCGTCCTGTTTGTTCAGCAACAGTTGAAACTGATTGGCACCCTGTGGCGCCAGGCTCAGGCTCAACCATGCCACGACCAGCGCCACCAGCGTGGCTGGAAACAGGGTCATGCGGAACAGGCGCTGCTGACTCATGCCGGTGGCCGAAAGCACGGTCATCTCACTCTCGAGGTACAGGCGACCATATGAGAGCAGAATCCCGAGGAACAGGCCCAATGGCAGGATCAGTTGAAGGAAGCCCGGCAGGCGAAAGCCCATGATCAGGAACAGCGACCCCGGATCCAGTTGACCCGAAGCGGCTTGGGCGAGGTATTTGATGAAGCGCCCACTCATGATGATGACCAGCAGCACGGCGCTGACGGCGCTCAAGGTCAACAGGACTTCGCGGGATAGATAACGGAAGACGATCAAACCAGACACTCCAGGGTTGTCAGGCTAAGGCGGCCAAACAAGCAAACATATCAGACAGCCCTAATGCAGAGCCGCCGAAAAAAAGATGGCGCATTATCCTGTGATTGATCGCGCCTGTCACTTCGCACCGCGCGAGCAGGCTGTCAAAGCGCTGAAGATCGTACAACCGAGGGTTGTCAGGCGCCGGTAGCGAGGTTCAAACTGCGGCCTTCGTCGCCGGTCACGACCGGCGCCTTTCTATTTATAGGCGAGCGACATACACACTTGTCGAGCGCTTGCGTGTTGACTATCAAATTCAGGGACCCGGACATGGAACTGGTTGTAAAAAGCGTTAACCCGGAAACGTTGAAGACCGCCACCCTGGTGGTTGCCGTCAGCGAAGGCCGCAAGCTCGGCGCCGTCGCCAAACAACTCGACGAACTCAGCGGTGGCGCCATCAGCGCCGTTCTGAAGCGCGGCGACCTGGCGGGCAAAGTTGGCCAAAGCCTGTTGCTGCACAGCCTGCCGAACCTCAAAGCCGAACGCGTGCTGCTGGTGGGCGTGGGCAAGGATGAAGAGCTGGGCGACCGTCCGTTCCGCAAAACCATCGCCGGCATCCTCAACACCCTCAAAGGCCTGGGCGGCAGCGACGCCGTGCTGGCCCTGGACGAAGTTGTGGTCAAGGGCCGCGACAGCTACGGCAAGACCCGTCTGCTGGCCGAAACCCTGGTGGACGGCGAATATCAGTTCGATCAGTTCAAGAGCCAGAAAGCCGAACCGCGTGCCCTGAAGAAAATCACCCTGCTGACCATCAAGGCCGCCCAGGCTGAAGTCCAGCGCGCCGTGACCCACGCCACCGCAATCGCCAACGGCATGGCCTTCACCCGTAACCTGGGCAACCTGCCACCGAACATCTGCCACCCGACCTTCCTCGGCGAGCAGGCGAAAAACCTCGGCAAGGAATTCAAGGATCTGAAAGTCGAAGTCCTCGACGAGAAGAAGATCAAGGCCCTGGGCATGGGTTCGTTCTACGCCGTAGGCCAGGGCAGCGCCCAGCCGCCACGCCTGATCGTCATGCAATACAACGGCGGCAAGAAATCCGAGAAGCCATATGCGCTGGTCGGTAAAGGCATCACCTTCGACACCGGCGGCATCAGCCTCAAGCCAGGTGCCGGCATGGATGAAATGAAGTACGACATGGGCGGCGCCGCCAGCGTGTTCGGCACCCTGCGTGCCGTGCTCGAACTGAAGCTGCCGATCAACCTGGTGTGCATCCTGGCGTGCGCCGAGAACATGCCGAGCGGCAACGCGTCGCGTCCGGGCGACATCGTCACCACCATGAGCGGCCAGACCGTGGAAATCCTCAACACTGACGCCGAAGGCCGTCTGGTGCTGTGCGATGCCCTGACCTACTCCGAGCGTTTCAAGCCGCAAGCGGTGATCGACATCGCCACCCTGACCGGCGCCTGCGTGGTTGCCTTGGGCTCCCATACCTCCGGCCTGCTGGGCAACAACGACGAGTTGATCGGCCAACTGCTGAGCGCCGGCCAGGCTGCCGACGACCGCGCCTGGCAACTGCCGCTGTTCGATGAATACCAGGAACAACTGGACAGCCCGTTTGCCGACATCGCCAACATTGGCGGCCCGAAAGCCGGCACCATCACCGCGGCCTGCTTCCTGTCGCGCTTCACCAAGAACCTCAACTGGGCACACCTGGACATCGCCGGCACAGCCTGGACCAGCGGCGGCAAGGACAAGGGCGCCACTGGCCGCCCGGTTCCACTGCTGACCCAATACCTGCTGGATCGCGCCAAAGCCTGAAACCAATGAACCTGGGCGGCGTCGCTTCGGCTGACGCCGCCCAGGCTCAGGAACCGCAATGACCAAAGTCGACTTTTACATCCTGCCCAGTGCCGATCCTTCGGCACGCCTGGACTTCGCCTGCAAGCTCACCGAAAAAGCCTGGCGCATGGGCCACCGCGTCTACCTGCATTGCAGCGACGCCGCCCAGCGTGATGATCTCGATGCACGCCTGTGGGCTTTCAAGGGCGAAAGTTTTGTGCCCCACGGCCCTGCTGAAAGTGAATCGGACGGTTTGATTGTCCTGGGTCTGGGTGACGACTGCGGTCAGCATCAGGACCTGCTGGTCAACCTCGACCTGAAAGTCCCGGCCTTTGCCCAGCGCTTCGCCCGCGTGGCGGAAGTGGTGGTTGAAGATCCGACGATCAAAGCGGCCGCGCGGGAGAGTTTCCGTTTCTACCGCGAACAGGGCTATCCTCTGCAAGATCACCGTTTACAGCGACTCTGAGCATTCCGATGGACACTCCAAAACCGCTGCAAAAGTCCGCGCATCTGCTGGACGACCTTGAGTCGATCCGCCAATTGCTCGGCGATGACAACCTGCAACCACCGCTGCTGACCGACACGGTCGAGGACGGTGACCAGGAACAGATCCCAATGTTGTTCGACACCGTCAGCGAACCTGCGCCGACCATCGCACCGACACCTCCCCCCAGGCCCGCCGCTCAACCAGCGCCAAGTGCCGAGAAGAACGGCGACGCGCTGCTGTACCTCGACAGCGAACTGCGCGCCGCCGCGCAACTGATCATGCAAGACGTGATCGACGACTTCGCACCGCACATCGAAACCGAAATCAAACGACGCCTTAGCGCGCGGCTTGAGCGGTTGCTCAGCCAGTACAACGATTGACGGAAAACACATCCACTGTGGCGAGGGANCAAACAACTGTCACCATTTTTTCAAAAAGACTGCATCTACCTGATAGGGGTCGCTGCGCGCCCCAACGGGAGCAAGCTCCCTCGCCACAGACTGAGTCCTCATTGACGACTTCGCACCGCACATCGAAACCGAAATCAAACGACGCCTTAGCGCGCGGCTTGAGCGGTTGCTCAGCCAGTACAACGATTGACGGAAAACACAGCTTGCTCCCGCTGGGCTGCGCAGCAGCCCCCAAACAACTGTCACCATTTTTTCAAAAAGACTGCATCTACCTGATAGGGGTCGCTGCGCGCCCCAACGGGAGCAAGCTCCCTCGCCACAGACTGAGTCTTCATTGACGACTCACACCGCACATCGAAACCGAAATCAAACGACGCCTCAGCGCGCGGCTTGAGCGGTTGTTGAGCCAGTACAACGATTGATACCGAGCTGACACCTGTAGGAGCAAGGCTTGCCCGCGATGGCGTCCGTGAGATCGCTATCGCGGGCAAGCCATGCTCCTACAAGAGCGCTGCGCATCAGGTGCTGAGGTAACGCCCGATCAAGGCAATCCCGCTGGCCAGCACCAACCAGGTCACCAACCGCACGAACGCCTCGCGGGACAAGCGCTTGGTCAGCCGTCGGCCAATCCACAACCCCAGCGCCATTGCCGGCAGCAGGCACAGCGCCAACACCAGCAATGGCAGTTCGGCATACACGCCTGCGACCGCAAACAGACTCAAGCGCACCACGGTGCTGCAACTGATCAGCGCGCTTTGCGTCGCCCTCGCCTCATCCTTGGGCAGCCGACTGTTCAGGTAGATCGCATACAAGAAACCGCCACTGCCAAACAACGCGCCGAACATCCCGCCCACTGTCCCCATGGGCACCGCCCACGCGGCGGACAATTGTGCCGGTCGGACTTTTATCCACAGGCTGTAGACCGCGTAGGCGCTGATGAACACCCCCATCAGCAGCAGCAACAGATCGGATTTCAGGTTCAGCAGGAAAATCACCCCGAGGGTGCAGCCCAGCGCCATGCACGGCAGCAATCGCAGCAACTCCGGTTTCGCCACATCCCGTCGCGAGGGCAACAGGTTGCCGAACGCCGCGACAAAATCCAGCAACACCAACAGCGGCACGATTTTCGACAGTGGCATGAACAGAATCAGAATCGGCCCGGCGACCAGCGCGGTACCGAAGCCGGCGATGCCGAATACGATGTAGGCCAGGACGATGCCCGCGCCGATGATCAACCAGTCCATGGCGCCGAATGGCCATTGGGTCAACAACTCAACCACGCTCATTCCCCTTGTCATCCTTGATTACCGCTGACGACTTTAACCCTGTGCGAGCCAACTCGCTGCCACAAAAAAACCTTCCACAACGGATTTATGCCGGATCATGGAGATTGCCCACCAAATGCCTTTAAACTGCGCCCCATGATTAAAGATCCCTTTGCAAGACTCGGCCTGGACCGCGAAGTCCTCACCGTCAGCCAGCTCAACGGCCGCGCGCGGGTGTTGCTCGAAGATGTGTTCAGCAACATCTGGGTCGAAGGCGAAATCTCCAACCTCGCCCGTCCTGCCTCCGGCCACGTCTACTTCACCCTCAAGGACAGCGGCGCCCAAGTGCGTTGCGCGCTGTTCCGGCAGAACGCCGCGCGAGTGCGCCAAGCGTTGAAGGACGGCCTGGCGGTCAAGGTGCGCGGCAAAGTTTCGTTGTTCGAAGGACGCGGCGATTACCAGCTGATACTCGACACCGTGGAGCCAGCCGGTGACGGCGCGCTGCGCCTGGCCTTCGATGCCTTGAAGGAAAAACTCAGCGCCGAAGGCTTGTTCAGTGCCGAACGTAAAGTGCCATTGCCGGCGCACCCGCAACGCATAGGCATTATCAGCTCGCCGACCGGAGCGGTGATCCGCGACATCATCAGCGTATTCCGCCGCCGTGCGCCGCAAGTGCAACTGACGCTGATTCCCACCGCCGTACAGGGCCGCGAAGCGACGGCACAGATTGTCCGCGCCCTGAAGCTGGCGGATGCCCGTGGCTTCGACGCGTTGATCCTGGCCCGGGGCGGTGGCTCGCTGGAAGACCTCTGGTGCTTTAACGAAGAAGCCGTGGCCCGCGCCGTGGATGCCTGCGTGACGCCCATTGTCAGCGCCGTTGGCCATGAAACCGACGTCTCGATCAGCGACTTCGTGGCCGACGTTCGAGCGCCGACGCCATCCGCCGCCGCCGAACTGCTGGCACCGGACTCCAGCGACCTGGTGCGCCGGGTCGAAAGCCTGCATCGCCGACTGGTGATGCGCATGCGCGACCGGCTGATGCGTGATCGATTGCGCCTGGAAGGCATCTCTCGCCGTCTGCGCCATCCGGGAGAACGCCTGCGGCAGCAAGCGCAACGCCTGGATGATCTGGACATGCGCATGCGTCGCGCGTTTGAACGCAGCCTCAACACCCGACGCGAGCGACTGATCCGCCTGGAAACCCGCCTCGCCGGGCAACATCCCGGCCGGCAACTGGCGATGCTGCGCCAACGCCTCGACAGCCTTGCCGAACGCCTGCCCCGCGCCATCCGCGAGGGTCTGAAAAGCCGCCGCTTGCAGTTACAAAGCCAGATGCAGACGTTGCACGTGGTCAGCCCTCTGGCGACCCTCGGCCGCGGCTACAGCATCTTGCTCGACGAACGCGGCAACGCGATCCGCAGCGCCAAGCAAACCCATACGGGTCAGCGCCTCAAGGCCAAGCTCGGTGAAGGTGAACTGCAAGTGCGGGTCGAAGACAATCACCTGACACCCGTCACCCTTTCTTTACTGGACTGATCCATGCCGCGTTTTTTTGCTTCGCTGCTGCTGTTGTGCCTGACCTTCAATGCCCATGCCGACAGCTACATCACGCGCCTGTTGAACAAACCGGTGCCAGGCGGCGTGGCCGTCGTCGACCTGGGAGTTGCGGCACAAGCACCGAAAGCCAGCTATCAGGGCAAACCGGTGTTGGTGGTCAAGGAGCAGAACAACTGGCTGGCCATCGTTGGCGTGCCGTTGACGGTCAAGCCGGGTGCCCAATCCATCAGCAGCGGCGGTCGCGACCTGAAATTCACTGTCGGCAACAAGAAATACCCGGAACAGCGCATCACCTTGAAAAACACCCAGCAGGTCAATCCGGACCCGGAGAATCTCAAGCGCATCGAGCGTGAACTCGCCGAGCAGATTGCCGCCTATCGCACCTTCAGCCCGAACACCCCAAGCAACCTGCTGCTGGATAAACCGGTCAACGGGCCGCTGTCGAGCAAGTTCGGCGTGCGCCGCTTCTTCAACGGTGAAGAACGCAATCCCCATTCCGGCCTGGATTTCGCGGTGGGCGCAGGCACACCGATCAAGACCCCGGCGGCGGGCAAGGTGATTTTGCTCGGCAATTACTTCTTCAACGGCAACACCGTGTTCGTCGATCACGGTCAGGGCTTCATCAGCATGTTCTGTCACATGTCGAAGATCGACGTGAAGGTCGGCCAGCAACTGGCTCGCGGCGCAGTGGTCGGCAAAGTCGGAGCGACTGGCCGCGCGACCGGGCCGCACATGCACTGGAATATCAGCCTGAATGATGCGCGGGTGGATCCAGCGATTTTCATTGGGGCATTTCAGCCTTAGTAATTTGTGCCGGATACGCCTCAATCCCTGTAGGAGCCAGCCTACTGGCGAAAAACGCTTAGGCACCGCGACCATTCAGGCATGGCTCGTTATCGATGACGTCCATCGCGAGCAGGGCTCGCTCCTACAGAAGCTTTCAGCACCACAGGCGATTGCGCATCGACCAAACCTTGCGCAAACAAGCAAAAGAACAACGCGAATCAACGCAATATAATCTCGATAAAGATGCGCTAGCGAGGATTCCTCTCAATTTTTTTCGACCGCTTGCCATCCTTCACCCCCAAGGTTAGGGTTGAAGGCATGAAAACCTCTCACACCCTCATTCAGCTCCGCCAGCACCGCAGTTTGTGCCTCGTCAGCGCGCGACTGCCGGGCTGAATCGCGGCGCCTCATCCCAAGCGTTACCCCAAGAACTTTTGATCCACCGGCAGGCCGCCTTTTTTCGGCCCACACAATAAGGATTTCCCGATGAGCATGCTCAAAGACCCGTCTTCGAAATACCGCGCGTTCCCGACCATCGACATTCCGGACCGCACCTGGCCGTCGAAGACCATCACCAGCGCGCCGATCTGGTGCAGCTCCGACCTGCGTGACGGTAACCAGTCGCTGATCGAACCGATGGACGCCGTCAAGAAACTGCGCTTCTGGAAAACCCTGGTGCAGGTCGGTGTGAAAGAAATCGAAGCGTCGTTCCCGGCCGCCTCGCAAACCGACTTCGACTTCGTCCGCACCCTGATCGAAGGCAACCACATCCCGGACGACACCACCATCCAGGTGTTGACCCAGGGCCGTGAAGACCTGATCGAGCGCACGTTCGAATCCCTGCGTGGCGCGAAGAAAGCCATCGTTCACCTGTACAACGCAACCTCCCCTTCCTTCCGCCGCATTGTCTTCAATCAGGACAAGGACGGGATCAAGGAAATCGCCGTCAGCGCGGCCAAGCTGTTCGTCAAATACGCCGCCCAGCAGCCTGAAACCGAGTGGACATTCGAATACTCCCCGGAAACCTTCAGCGCTACCGAGCTGGAGTTCGCCAAGGAAGTCTGTGATGCGGTGATCGAGGTCTGGAACCCGACGCCTGAGCACAAGATGATCCTCAACCTGCCGGCCACCGTCGAATGCGCGACCCCGAACATCTATGCCGACCAGATCGAATGGTTCGGCCGTCACATCAACCGTCGTGACAGCGTGATCATCAGCCTGCACACCCACAACGACCGTGGTACTGGCGTAGCCGCCACCGAACTGGGCCTGATGGCTGGCGCCGACCGTGTCGAAGGGTGCCTGTTCGGCAACGGCGAGCGTACCGGTAACGTCGATCTCGTGACCGTGGCCCTGAACATGTACACCCAGGGTCTCGACCCTCAACTGGATTTCTCCGACATCGATGGCGTGCGCAAAGTCGTCGAAGAGTGCAACCAGATCCAGGTACACCCGCGTCATCCGTACGTTGGCGACCTTGTGCACACCGCGTTCTCCGGTTCGCACCAGGATGCAATCCGCAAGGGCTTCGCCCAGCAGAAATCCGATGCATTGTGGGAAGTGCCATACCTGCCGATCGACCCGGCCGATATCGGTCGCAGCTACGAGGCGGTGATCCGCGTCAACAGCCAGTCGGGCAAGGGCGGCATCGCGTACTTGCTGGAGCAGGAATACGGCATCAGCCTGCCGCGTCGCATGCAAATCGAGTTCAGCCAGGTGGTGCAGCGGGAAACCGACCGCTTGGGCCTGGAAATGACTGCCCAGCAGATCCACGCCCTGCTGCACAGCGAGTACCTGCAAGCCAACACCCCGTACGCGCTGGTCAGCCATCGCCTGCAGGAGGAAAACGGCAACAGCGCCGTCGAAGTGGAAGTGGCCAGCAAAGGTCAGGGCGAAACCAACCTGCACTGGCGCGGCAAGGGCAATGGCGCGCTGGAAGCCTTGGTGGCCGGTCTGCCGATTCCTGTGGAAATCATGGACTACAACGAACACGCCATCGGCGCGGGCACCAATGCCAAGGCGGCGGCCTACATCGAACTGCGTGTAAACGGTGAACGTGCGGTGCACGGCGTGGGTATCGATGAGAACATCACCACCGCCAGCTTCAAGGCACTGTTCAGCGCGCTGAACCGTTCGCTGAGCCAGCCGGAAGCGAAAGCGGCGTAAACCTTCGCTGCAATGCAAAAGGCCCCGGGGTGTGAACCTTCGGGGCCTTTTTTTACCTGCTTGTTTGATCGTTCCCACGCTCTGCGTGGGAATGCCTCAAGGGACGCTCCGCGTTCCAGCTGCGCAAATGGGACGCAGAGCGTCCCGGACTGCGTTCCCACGCGGAGCGTGGGTACGATCGAAAGGTACCGGGGGTTGTTGATCGTTCCCCCGCTCTGCGTGGGAACGCCTCAAGGAACGCTTCGCGCTCCAGCTGCGGAGATGGGACGCAGAGCGTCCCGGGCTGCGTTCCCACGCGGAGCGTGGGTACGATCGAAAGGTACCGGGGGTTGTTGATCGTTCCCACGCTCTGCGTGGGAATGCTTCAAGGGACGCTCCGCGTTCCGGCTGCAGAAATGGGACGCAGAGCGTCCCGGGCTGCGTTCCCACGCGGAGCGTGGGTACGATCAGTCAGGTGAACTCGAAGGTATCCGCATCCAGATTCGCCGGAAACCGCTGCCGATACGCCGCCAGTCCCGCCGCATCCAGCACTACCGTGAACACCCCATCCGCCTCCCCCGCACTGAGCAACGTCTCGCCCTGGAAATCCAGCACCTGACTGTCGCCGGTATACGCGAAACCCTTGCCATCAGTGCCGATGCGATTAACCGCCGCCACGTAGCACAGGTTCTCGATCGCCCGTGCCGGCAACAACCGATTCCAGTGCTGACGACGTGCCCCCGGCCAGTTGGCGGTGTAGAGCAGCAGGTCAGTATCCTGAGCATCGCGGCTCCACACCGGGAAGCGCAGGTCATAGCAAATCAGCGGCCGCACGCGCCAGCCCTTGAGCTCGAACTGCACCTGACGCTCACCTGGTGTGTAGTGGTTGTGCTCACCGGCCATGCGGAACAGGTGGCGCTTGTCGTAATGCAACACTTCACCGTCCGGCCGCGCCCACAACAGACGATTGCGGTGGCTGCCATCGGCCGCCTGCACGATCACGCTGCCGGTGATCACCGCCTCTAGCTTCGCCGCCTGAGTTCGTAGCCACTGGCTGGTCGGGCCATTTTCCGGCTCGGCCAGGGTTTGCGATTCCATGGAGAAACCGGTAGTGAACATTTCCGGCAGGATGATCAAGTCAGCTCCGCGGGCCTGCTCCAGCAATCGCTCGAAATGCTCCAGGTTGGCCTGGCGATCATGCCAAGCCAACGTCGTCTGGATCAGCGCGACGGTCAGATTCGGCAGAGCACTCAGATCACGCATAGTTTTTCCGCTGCTTCACGCAGGGTCTCCTCGCGTTTGGCAAAGCACAGCCGCACCAGGCGCTGGCCGAGCGGAGGTGACTGGTAGAACACCGAGATCGGAATACTCGCCACGCCATGCTCTCGGGTCATCCACAACGCCATCTCGACATCATTGAGATCCGGACGAATCTGCGAGTAATCGACCAACTGGAAATAGGTGCCCGCTACCCGGGTGAAACTGAAGCGCGACGGCGAAAGCAGATCGCAGAACAGGTCGCGCTTGGCCTGATAGAAGGCCGGAAGCTCTTCGACGTGTTGCGGCTGCTCGGCCATGAAATCAGCCAATGCGTACTGCAGCGGCGTCACACCGCAGAAACTCACATATTGGTGAACCTTGCGCAGCTCCGCCGTCAGCGCCGGTGGCGCGACTACATAGCCGGTTTTCCAGCCGGTAACGTGGTAGGTCTTGCCGAACGAGCTGACCACAAACGCACGTTGATACAGCTCTTCATGATTGAGCACACTGACGTGGGGTACGCCGTCAAACACCAGGTGTTCATAGACTTCGTCGCTGACCAGATAGATATCGCGATCACGGATCAAATTCGCCAGCTGATCCAGCTCGGCACGGTTGATCAACGCGCCGCTCGGGTTGTGCGGAGTGTTCAGCACAATCATCCGCGTGCGCGGCGTAATGGCTTCAGCCAGTTTCTGGAAATCGATAGAGAAGTCATTCAGCCCGAGCTGCACATGCACACAACGACCACCGGCCAGCTCCACCGACGGCTCGTAACTGTCGTAGCACGGATCGAAAACGATCACTTCGTCGCCGCTGTGGATAACGGCCTGAATCGCGCAGAAGATCGCTTGGGTAGCACCAGGAGTGATGGTCACTTCGTTGTCGGCATCGACATGCACGCCATAACTGCGAGCAATCTTCGCCGCCACTTGCTGACGCAGTGCCGGCAGCCCGGTCATCGGTGAATACTGGTTATGCCCATTGGCAACGTGACGCCCGACTGCATCGCACAGGGCCTGCGGGGCAGCGAAATCAGGGAAACCCTGGGACAGATTGATGGCCCCGGTTTGCGCCGCGAGCTGAGACATCTGAGTGAAGATAGTGATGCCGACATTCGGCAGCTTGCTGGTGATCATCGGTGATTCCCTGCTCTACACCCGGCTCTACGACGGCGCGGGAGAGCCCGAGGATAGCCCAAACGGCAGGCATGAAAAAGGGCGCCTTAAAGACGCCCTTCTTCAATTGATCACCACCAAACCTGTGGCGAGGGAGCTGGCTCCCGCTGGACCGCAAAGCGGTCCCAAGATCAGCAACCGAGAATGATCAGATTAAACGCATCGACTGTTTTTGCGACTGCTGCGCAGCCGAGCGGGAGCAAGCTCCCTCGCCACAGAGTGCCCACACACATATGTGTGGGCTGGCTTGAATCAACGCTTGTCGCGGCGTTTCTTGTCGGCCTTCTTGTGGTGCGACATCAAGCGACGCTTCTTGTTGACCTGGCGGTCGGTGAGCGAGTTCTTGTTGCCTTCGTACGGGTTCTCGCCGCCCTTGAACTCGATACGGATCGGCGTACCGACCAGTTTCAGGACACGGCGGTAAGTGTTCTCCAGATAGCGCACATACGACTTCGGTACTTTCTCGATCTGGTTACCGTGGATCACGATGATCGGCGGGTTGGCACCACCCAAGTGCGCATAGCGCAGCTTGATCCGGCGGTTGTTGACCATCGGCGGCGCGTGCTCGCCAACTGCATCTTCCAGAATCTGGGTCAGGCGGTTGGTTGGCCAGCGGGTGACTGCGGACTTGAACGAATTCTGTACGGATGCGTAGAGGTTGCCCACGCCCGTGCCGTGCAGTGCCGAAATGAAGTGGATGTCGGCGTAGTCAACGAAGAACAGGCGACGCTGCAGCTCGACCTTCACGAAGTCGCGCTCGCTCGGCGTCATGCCGTCCCACTTGTTGATCGCGATAACCAGTGCACGACCCGACTCAATGGCGAAGCCCAGCAGATTGAGGTCGTGATCGACCACGCCTTCGCGGGCGTCCATCACGAAGATCACCACGTTGGCGTCTTTGATCGCTTGCAGGGTTTTGACCACGGAGAACTTTTCGACTTCTTCGTGGATCTTGCCGCGCTTGCGCACACCCGCGGTGTCGATCAGTGTGTACTTCTCGTCGTTACGCTCGAACGGGATGTAGATGCTGTCGCGGGTGGTACCGGGCTGGTCGTAGACGATGACTCGATCTTCACCGAGCATGCGGTTGACCAGGGTCGACTTGCCGACGTTCGGACGGCCGATGATGGCGATCTTGATCCCGTCTTTTTCGCTTGGGCCAGGAATGCGCTTGGCTTCCTCGCCTTCGGCAACGATCTCTTCCTCGCCTTCTTCCGGCTCTTCTTCGTCTTTCGGGAAGTCGCTCAGGGCGATTTCCAGCATCTGGGTGATGCCACGGCCATGAGCACCGGCGATCGGGATCGCGTGGCCCATGCCCAGCGGAGCGAATTCGGCGCGGGCCATTTCAGGGTCGATGTTGTCGACCTTGTTGGCAACCACGTAGGAACGCTTGTTACGTTTGCGCAAATGCTCGGCGATCATCTGGTCGGCGGCGGTGAAACCGGCCTTGGCATCTACCAGGAACAGAACAACATCCGCTTCTTCAATGGCCAGCAGCGACTGCTCGGCCATTTTTTCGTCCATACCGTGCTCGTCACCGGAGATACCACCGGTGTCGACCAGAATGTAGGAACGCCCTTGCCACTTGGCCTCACCGTATTGGCGATCACGGGTCAGACCGGACAAGTCGCCGACGATGGCGTCGCGAGTCCTGGTCAGGCGGTTGAACAAGGTGGACTTGCCGACGTTCGGTCGGCCCACCAGGGCGATTACGGGAACCATGCGGCTCTCCACTTCGTTATTTCAGAAAATACAAAAGCCGCTGCGAGGCAGCGGCTGGTGCTCGGGGCAGCGCCTGTAAGCGCTGCGAGCCCCGCAAAACGGGGCCGCTTGGGGATTAACCCCAAGCATAGTCAAACCTTTACTTAATGGTCAGGGCTTCCAGTTTGCCGCTGTTGCCATATACATAAATCGTGTCACCCACCACCAGCGGACGAGCGCGAAGGCCGTCGCTGTCGATGCGCTCGCGGCCGACGAAACGACCGTCCACCTGACTCAGCAAGTGCAGGTAACCTTCCAGGTCACCGACTGCAACGTAGCTGGAGAACACTTCCGGAGCCGACAGTTGACGGCGGGCCAGCGAGTCGTTGCTCCACAATGCGGTGGTGGAACGCTCGTCGACGCCTTCAACGGTGCCCGAAGACAGGCTCACATACACGGTACCGAAACCCTGGGCGACACCGGCATAGCTGGAAGCATCACGCTGCCAGAGCTGACGACCGCTTTCCAGGTCCAGTGCCGCAACGCGACCCTGGTAGCTGGCGACATACAAAGTACCGCCGGACAGCAGCAAGCCGCCGTCGATGTCGACAACACGCTCCAGTTCCGAACGGCCTTGCGGGACCGCTACACGCTGTTCCCATACCGGCACGCCGTTGGAAATATCCAGAGCAACCACTTTACCGGTCGACAGGCCAGCCACCGCGAGGCGGTTGGTTACGATCGGCGCACTGGTGCCACGCAGGGTCAGCACCGCAGGTGTGCTGTCATACAACCAGCGCTGGTTGCCGGTCGCGGCATCCAGACCGATCAGACGATCATCCTGGGTCTGAACCACCACAACGTCGCCGTTGTTGGCAGGTGGTGCAAGAACTTCGCTGGACACGCGAGCGCGCCATTTCTCTTCGCCGTTGATGGCGTCGAGGGCAACGATTTCACCCTTGGTCGTACCAATCGTCAGCAGACCGTAACCTACGCCAACGGCGCCGGAAACAGGCAGTTCGAGATCTTTCTTCCACTTGACGTCGCCGTTGCTGCGATCCAGTGCCATCACCACACCGGTCACGTCGGCGGCATAGATGGTATCGCCTTCGACTGCTGGTACCAGCATGTTGTAGGTTTCGCCCTGACCGTCACCGATCGAACGACTCCACTGTTTCTGCAGGACCACTTCTTCTTTGAAGTCAGTCAACTCGGCCGGTGGCAATTCTTTCTTGCTATTGCTGCTGCAACCCGCGGCCAGAATGGCCAGGGCCAGCAATGCTGCATGTTTCCAACGGATCACGTCACGCATCCCCTTTGGCCAGGTCGTCCAGCTTGATTTGTAGGCCACCGACCGCCGCTTCATCCGACAGTGCCGCCTTGGCTTTTTGATACGCCGCGTGTGCTTCATCGGTACGACCCAACTGCACCAGCAGGTCACCCTTGAGTTCTTCACGAGTGGCCAGGAACGCCTTGTCGGCATCGCCTTCGAGCAGTTTCAGGGCTTCATCGACCTTGTTCTGCGCGGCCAGCACCTGAGCCAGGCGTTGACGGGCGATTTCGCCCAGCGCCGGGTTGGCAGGCTTGGCAACAATGGCTTTCAGTTCGCTGGCTGCGTCATCGAGCTTGCCGCTGTCGACCGCGACTTTCGCCACGAACAGGCTGCCGTACTGCGCGTAGGCGCTGCCGGCGAATTCGCTGTTGAGCTTGCCGGCCAGATCGGAAACACGCGCCGCATCAGGCTTGCCGTCAGGCGTCAGCGTGGTTTCCAGCAATTGCTGATAGAGCATCGAGGCGCCTTGCGACTGGTTGCTCTGATACTTCTGGAACGCCTGCCAGCCGAACACGATGACCAGCGCCAACAGGCCACCAGTGACCAGGGGCTTGCCGTTGCGTGACCACCAATCCTTCAAATCCGCCAAATTTTCGTCTTCGGTACTCGACACCCCAATACTCCTTAATCGCTAATTCGGCTGTTTAAGACAGCTTCAACCCTGCACGACGCAGGTGGCCAGGTGATCCGCAAGCGCATCCCAGGCAATGCTTTGTTGTTCGCCCTGGCCACGCAGGGGTTTGAAACCTACCACTTGCTGGGCCATCTCGTCGTCGCCGAGGATCAATGCATACAGCGCACCGCTCTTGTCGGCTTTCTTGAACTGGCTTTTGAAACTGCCGGCGCCAGCATTCACTTGCAGACGCAGGTTGGGTAATTGATCGCGCACACGTTCTGCCAGGGCCAGGCCGGCCAGTTCGGCTTCTTCGCCGAAGGCGCAGAGGTAGACGTCGACCTGACGGGCGATCTCAGCCGGGATCTGCTCCAGGGTTTCCAGCAACAGCACCAGACGCTCGATGCCCATGGCGAAACCGACGCCGGCAGTAGGCTTGCCGCCCATCTGCTCGACCAGGCCGTCGTAACGACCACCGGCACACACGGTGCCCTGGGCGCCGAGTTTGTCGGTGACCCATTCGAAAACGGTCTTGCTGTAGTAGTCCAGCCCGCGAACCAGCTTCGGGTTGATCACATAAGGAATGCCGGCGGCGTCCAGGCGAGCCTTGAGGCCCTCGAAGTGCACGCGAGAGTCATCGTCGAGGTAGTCGGCCATCTTCGGCGCATCGACCAGAATCGCCTGTGTGTCGGCGTTCTTGGTGTCCAGGACCCGCAGCGGATTGGTCTTCAGGCGGCGCTGGCTGTCTTCGTCCAGCTTGTCCAGGTGCCCGGACAGGAACTCGACCAGTGCTTCGCGATAACGACCACGGGACTCGCTGGTGCCCAGGCTGTTGAGTTCGAGCTTGACCGCATCACGGATGCCCAGCTCACCCCACAGGCGCCAGGTCAGCACGATCAGCTCGGCATCGATGTCCGGACCGTCGAGGTTGAACACTTCGACACCGATCTGGTGGAACTGGCGATAACGGCCTTTCTGCGGACGCTCGTGGCGGAACATCGGGCCGATGTACCAGAGTTTCTGTACCTGGCCACCGCCAGTGATGCCGTGCTCGAGCACTGCACGCACACACGCCGCCGTGCCTTCAGGACGCAGCGTCAGGGAATCGCCGTTACGGTCGTCGAAGGTGTACATCTCTTTTTCGACGATGTCGGTCACTTCACCGATGGAGCGCTTGAACAGCTCGGTGAACTCGACGATCGGCATGCGGATCTGCTTGTAACCGTAGTTATCCAGCAAACGCGAAACGGTGCCTTCGAAATGACGCCACAGGGGTGTCTGTTCGGGCAGGATGTCGTTCATGCCACGAATGGCTTGCAGAGACTTGCTCACTATAAATCCTTAAATTCGTTCGTCAGCCGCGCGCAATAACGGCAGCGTCAGCTTCGACCTTTTCGGCCGCTTTCTGGCGGATCAAGCGTTCAAGCTCATCCACCAGATTGTCATTCGTCAGTTTCTGCGACGGCTTGCCGTCGATGTAGATCAGGTTCGGCGTGCCGCCAGTCAAGCCGATATGGGCTTCCTTGGCTTCACCCGGACCGTTGACCACGCATCCGATGACCGCGACATCCAGCGGCACCAGCAAGTCTTCGAGACGCCCTTCCAGCTCGTTCATGGTCTTGACCACATCAAAGTTCTGCCGCGAGCAGCTCGGGCAGGCGATGAAGTTGATGCCACGGGAACGCAGGTGCAGGGATTTGAGAATGTCGTAGCCGACCTTCACTTCCTCGACCGGGTCGGCCGCCAACGAGATGCGGATAGTATCGCCAATCCCTTCGGCGAGCAGCATACCGAGGCCCACGGCAGATTTCACTGTGCCGGAGCGCAAACCACCGGCTTCGGTGATGCCCAGGTGCAGCGGCTGGACGATTTCCTTGGCCAGCAGGCGGTAGGCTTCGACAGCCATGAACACGTCGGAGGCTTTCACGCTGACCTTGAAGTCCTGGAAGTTCAGGCGTTCAAGGTGCTCGACGTGGCGCAAGGCCGATTCGACCAGTGCAGCCGGGGTCGGCTCGCCGTATTTCTTTTGCAGGTCTTTTTCCAGGGAACCGGCGTTGACGCCGATGCGGATCGGAATCCCGCGATCGCGGGCAGCATCAACCACCGCACGCACGCGGTCTTCACGACCGATGTTGCCCGGGTTGATTCGCAGGCAGTCGACGCCGAGTTCGGCTACGCGCAATGCGATCCGGTAATCGAAGTGGATGTCGGCAACCAAAGGTACTTTGACCAGTTGCTTGATCTTGCCGAACGCTTCGGCAGCGTCCATGTCCGGGACGGAAACCCGCACGATGTCGACACCGGCCGCTTCCAGACGATTGATCTGGGCAACGGTGGCCGCGACATCGTTGGTATCGCTGTTGGTCATGCTCTGCACAGCGATGGGCGCATCGCCGCCAACAGGAACGTTACCGACCCAGATCTTGCGCGATTCGCGACGTTTGATTGGAGATTCGCCGTGCATGACTTATTGACCCAACTTCAGGCGAGCAGTCTCGCCACTGGTGAACGGAGCAACATCAACCGCCTGACCGTTGTAATTGACCTGCGCGCCACGGGCATAACCCAGACGTACAGCGAACGGCGGTTTGCCGCTGACGGAAACATTGTCGCCTTTACGCTTGAGACCACTGAACAGCACTTTACCGCTACCGTCGGTCACTTGCGTCCAGCAATCAGCCGTGAACTGAATTTGCACCTGGCCTTGACCGGCAACAGGAGCCGCAGCAACCGGGGCGGGTGCTGGCGTGCTCGGCACGACCGGGGCAGTCACGACCGGCGCTGGAACGACAGGGACTGCAGGGGCTGGCGTGGCCGGTGTAGCCGGTGTGGCGACAACCGGGGCGGCATTATGCGCAGGCGCGGCAGGCGTTGTAGCAGTCGGAGCAGCGGGTGCGGTTGCCGGGGTTTCAGCCGGCACCTCAGCCGAGGTTTCGGCCTGCGGCAATGCCAGAGCAGTCTCGCCTTCGGCCTGCCCTTGCGCCACAGCCTGGTCTTCCGGCTCATCCAGCGGATGAATCTGGGTGGTGCCATCGGCGCCTTCGACTTCAACGTGTTCCGGAGTGAGGCCGATCAGGTCCTTGGTGCGCAACGAGGTTTGATCCTGCCACCAGACAAAACCACCGCCAATCACCGCCACCAGCAACAACAGGCTGACGATGCGCAAAATGGTATGGGAAACCCGCACCGGCTCTTCGATTCGACCCAGGCTATGTACGCTGCTGCCTTGGGAGTCGGTACCGGTGGATTGGTCGAATTGCTGAACCAGAACGGCCTGGTCCATGCCGAGCAATTTGGCATAGGCGCGAATATAGCCACGGGCGAAGGTGTGCCCAGGCAGCTTGTCGAACTCACCGGCTTCCAGATTGCTCAGGGAATTGACGGTGAGGTTGAGCTTGAGAGCCACTTCGGCCAGCGACCAGCCATTGCTTTCGCGGGCCTGGCGCAAGGTCTCACCGGGGTTAACGCGATTCGCTGCTACAACTTCGGGATGCGCCGCTTTCATCATTGCTCCGACAGGTATTGCTGATATTCCGGTGTACCGGGATAGAGTCGTTTTAATTGCAGGCCATAACTGGCTGCCTTGTCGCGATCTTCAAACACTTTTGCCAGCCGAACGCCGAGCAATAGACTACGTGCATTTTGCTCTGTGAGCTGGCTAAAACGGTCGTAATAGTCACGCGCGGGCACATAATGCCTGTCTTCGTAAGACAACTCAGCCATTTCCAGCAATGCGCGTGGTTGTTGGCGGTTCAAACGCAAGGCTTTTTCCAGTTGCTGCTGGGCCAACTCACGCTGGCCGAGCATTGAAGCCGTCATGCCCAGGTTCTCGAACACTCGCGAACGCTCAGGATACAGGGTATCGGCGGCGGCCTGCTCGAAGCGCTCGTAGGCTTCTTTATAGCGTTTTTGCTCGAACAGAAAGCTGCCGTAATTATTGAGGATTCGCGCGTCGGCGGGACGAGAAGACAGCGCTTTGCGAAAATGCTCGTCGGCCAGCTCGGGCTCCATTTCGGCCTGAAACACCAGCCCCAGCGCAGCATTGGCATCAGGGTCGGCGCTGTCGAGTTCCAGCGCTTTTTTCAACGGGACCTTGGCGCGCTCGGTCATGCCTTGCTGCAGGTAACCAATGCCCAGTTGCACATAGGCGGCCCGCGCTTCATCACGGCCTTTGCTGGTCTTCATCGGGTTGTAATCGCCCGAAAGCACGCAGCCAGCACACAGGCTGGCCAACAGCAAAAGCAGCGCAAAGCGCAGGGACATAGAGATCCTCTCTTGGTTATTTCGCGGCGTTCTGCGCCATATCGTTGTCGGCGCTGAGTTCACGCACGGCGATATAACGTTCGCTGCGACGGGTGCGATCCAGCACCTGCCCTACCAACTGACCACAGGCGGCGTCGATGTCTTCACCACGGGTGGTGCGGACGGTGACATTGAAGCCGGCATGATGAAGCTGATCCTGGAACCGGCGGATAGCGTTGTTGCTCGGCCGCTCGTACCCGGAATGCGGGAACGGGTTGAACGGGATCAGGTTGATCTTGCACGGAATGTTCTTCAGCAACTCGATCATCTCGACCGCGTGCTCGACCTTGTCGTTGACGTCCTTGAGCAAGGTGTACTCGATGGTCAGCACGCGCTTCTCGCCCAGGGACGACATGTAGCGCTGGCACGACTCGAGGAGCATCTTAAGCGGATATTTCTTGTTGATCGGCACCAATTGGTTACGCAATGCGTCATTCGGTGCGTGCAGGGACAACGCCAGGGAGACGTCGATGTGCTTGGACAGCTCATCGATCATCGGCACCACGCCGGAGGTCGACAGGGTCACGCGGCGCTTGGAAATGCCGTAGCCCAGGTCATCCATCATCAGGTGCATGGCAGCGATGACGTTGTCGAAGTTCAGCAGCGGCTCACCCATGCCCATCATCACCACGTTGGTGATGGCACGGTCGACGGTCGCCGGGACGCTGCCAAAGGATTTGTTGGCAATCCACACCTGGCCGATGACTTCGGCGGCAGTGAGGTTGCTATTGAAGCCTTGCTTGCCGGTGGAGCAGAAACTGCAATCCAGGGCACAGCCTGCCTGGGACGAAACGCACAAGGTGCCGCGCTTGCCCTGGGGAATGTACACGGTCTCGACGCAGCTGCCGGACGCCACGCGCACCACCCACTTACGGGTGCCGTCGCTGGAGATGTCCTCGCTGACCACTTCCGGACCACGGACCTCAGCAACAGCCTTGAGCTTTTCGCGCAAGGCCTTGCTGACGTTCGTCATGGCGTCGAAATCATCGACGCCAAAGTGGTGAATCCATTTCATTACCTGACCGGCACGGAAACGCTTCTCCCCGATCGAGTCGAAGAATTTTTCCATTTCCTGTTGAGTCAGCCCCAGCAGGTTGGTTTTTACAGTCGATGTAGTCATGGATTCACCTTCACTCTTTAAGCCAATGCTTAGCGAGTGGTTACTTCAGTAGCTGCGAAGAAGTATGCGATTTCGCGAGCAGCAGCGGCTTCGGAGTCCGAACCGTGAACAGCGTTGGCGTCGATCGATTCAGCGAAGTCAGCACGGATGGTGCCAGGAGCTGCTTCTTTAGGGTTGGTAGCGCCCATCAGCTCACGGTTGCGAGCGATAGCGTTTTCGCCTTCCAGAACCTGAACGACAACCGGACCGGAAGTCATGAAGGCAACCAGGTCACCGAAGAAACCACGAGCGCTGTGCTCAGCGTAGAAGCCTTCGGCTTCGGCTTTGGACAGTTGCTTCAGTTTCGAAGCTACAACGCGCAGGCCAGCGTCTTCGAAGCGAGTGGTGATCTTGCCGATCACGTTTTTAGCAACGGCGTCAGGCTTGATGATGGAGAAAGTACGTTGAACAGCCATGGTGTAACTCCAGAAACGGTAATTTGCGAAAAATTAAACCCGCGAATTATACGCGGGTTCTTGGGTATTGCCTAACCTGCAGCGTGGCTCAGTCGCGTTCTTCGATCCAGTGGGCCTGAATGGCCTCCAGGATCTTCTCGCCACAATGCTCAGGCTTGTCGTCGAACTCGGGCAATTCCATCACCCATTTGCGCAGATCGACGAAGTTGACCGACATAGGGTCCACATCGGGCTTGCTTTCAGCCAGCTGGATGGCGATTTCCAGCACATCAGTCCACTTGAGACTCATGACAATTCCTTGAATCAATGCGGCGCTTCGGCTGCGTGGTTGAGCGAGTATTTCGGAATTTCGACGGTCAGGTCTTCGGTACCGACCTTGGCCTGGCACCCCAGGCGGGACTCACGCTCAAGACCCCAGGCCTTGTCGAGGTAGTCTTCTTCCAGCTCATCGGCCTCTTCCAGCGAGTCGAAACCCTCGCGGATGATGCAGTGGCAGGTGGTGCAGGCGCAAACGCCACCGCAAGCGCTTTCCATCTCGATGTGGTGCTCGTGGGCCAGTTCGAGAATCGAGATGCCGGGTTCGGCCTCGACTACCATGCCTTCAGGGCAGAACTTCTCGTGTGGCAGAAAAATGACCTGCGGCATCGTTATTCCTCAATCTCATTCAGGTTGCGCCCCGCCAGCGCGGCTTTCACCGTCGAGTCCAGGCGGCGGGCAGCAAAGGCATCGGTCACTTGCGACAGACGCTTGGTCTGCTGCTCGATGGCATAACCATCGGTACCTTTCATCAGTTCAGTCAGTTCCTGCACCTGCGCATCGATGACCATGCGCTCTTCGGCGTCGAGCAAACGCTCGCCGTCAGCTTCCAGAGCCGCCTGCACCGCTTCGATCAGGCGCTGGGCATCGACCTGCTGCTCACGCAGCACGCGGGCAACCTTGTCGTCATTGGCGTGCTGGAACGAGTCCTTGAGCATTTTGGCGATTTCGCCGTCGGTCAGGCCGTAGGACGGCTTGACCTGAATGCTCGCCTCAACGCCCGAACCCAGCTCGCGAGCCGAGACACTGAGCAGACCGTCGGCATCGACCTGGAAAGTCACGCGAATCTTCGCTGCACCGGCAACCATCGCTGGAATACCGCGCAGCTCGAAGCGTGCCAGGGAACGGCAGTCGCTGATCAGCTCGCGCTCGCCCTGCAACACGTGGATCGCCATGGCCGACTGGCCGTCTTTATAAGTGGTGAAGTCCTGTGCACGAGCGACGGGGATGGTGGTATTGCGTGGAATCACCTTCTCCATCAGGCCGCCCATGGTTTCCAACCCCAGGGACAACGGAATCACGTCCAGCAGCAGCAATTCGCCGCCGTCACGCTTGTTGCCGGCCAGGGTATCGGCCTGGATCGCAGCACCAATGGCTACCACTTGATCCGGGTCGATTTCAGTCAGAGGTTGGCGACCGAAGGCTTCGGCGACGGCTTCGCGTACGCGGGGAACGCGAGTCGAACCACCGACCATGACCACGGCATGCACGTCTTCCAGTTCGATACCGGAATCGCGAACAGCGCGGCGGCAGGCTTTCAGACTGCGTGCAACCATCGGCTCGATCAGCGCATTGAACGCTTCGCGGGTCAGCTCGGCTTTCCAGTCGCCATACGTGACTTCGACAGCCGCAGCACCGGTCAGCGCTTCTTTTGCGGCACAGGCGGTTTGCAGCAAATTGCGTTGCGCGCCCGGATCGAGATCGGCGGACAAGCCGGCGCTCTCGATGATCCAGCCAGCGATGGCATGGTCGAAGTCATCGCCGCCCAGGGCACTGTCGCCGCCAGTGGCCAGCACTTCGAAAACACCGCCGGTCAGGCGCAGAATCGAAATATCGAAGGTACCGCCGCCCAGGTCGTAAATGGCGACCAGGCCTTCGGCGTGCTGGTCCAGGCCGTAAGCCACAGCAGCTGCGGTCGGCTCGTTGAGCAAACGCAGCACATTCAGACCGGCCAGCTTGGCCGCATCCTTGGTCGCTTGACGCTGCGCATCGTCGAAATAGGCCGGAACGGTGATCACCGCACCGACCAGTTCGCCACCGAGGGTCGCTTCAGCGCGCTGACGCAGGACCTTGAGGATATCGGCGGAGACTTCGACCGGGCTTTTCGGGCCCTGGATCGTGTCGATGAACGGCATGTGCGACTCGCCGCCGACAAAGCGGTACGGCAGCTGGTCGCCCAATTGCTTGACGTCGGACAGACCACGACCCATCAAGCGTTTGACCGACAGCACAGTGTTCAGGGGATCGGTAGCGGCCGCCAGTTTGGCGGACTCGCCCACTTCGACGCGATCAGCGTGATAGCGCACGGCAGACGGCAGGATGACCCGCCCCTCTGCGTCGGCAAGCGGCTCGGAAAGACCACTGCGCAATGCAGCGACCAGCGAATTGGTAGTGCCCAAGTCGATCCCCACAGCCAGACGACGCTGGTGCGGTTGAGGACTTTGGCCGGGTTCGGCGATCTGCAGTAGGGCCATCGTTATCAGGACTTATCTGTATATCAGGCGTGCGACCGGAGCGGCACTGGGTTAATCGTCGAGGCGCTCTTCCAGCTGGCGCACTTCGTAGGTGAGCTTGTCGAGGAACTGCATGCGCCGCATCAGGCGTTCGGCCTGTTCACGTTGCGCGGCATCGTTCCAGCAAGCCGAGAAGCGTTGGTTCAGTTCATCCTGGGCAGCTTTCAGGCGACGCTTGAAGACGGCAACCCCATTGAGGTCGGCGCTGTCCTGCAGGTCTTCGAGCTCTTCACGCAACTCCATCTGTTGCAGAAGAAACTCCGGATCATGCACCGTGACCTCCAGCGGCAGCTCGCCACCATTCAAGGCGAGCAGGTAACGCGCGCGCTTGGGCGGATTCTTGAGCGTCTGGTAGGCCTCGTTGAGGCTCGCGGATTGCTCTAGCGCCAGCCGCTGCTCACGCTCGGAAGCATCAGCGAAACGGTCCGGATGAACGCTGCGCGCCAACTCACGGTAGCGCGTAGCCAGCTGATCGAGGTCCAGATCGAAACTCGGTTGCAGCTCAAATAAAGCGAAGTGACAAGGAGTACCCACGACAAGCCTCAGATGTTGAAGCTTTCGCCGCAGCCACATTCACCGCGTACGTTGGGGTTGTTGAACTTGAAGCCTTCGTTCAACCCTTCCTTGACGAAATCGAGCTCGGTGCCGTCCAGATAGGCCAGGCTTTTCGGGTCGATGATCACTTTTTCGCCGTGACTTTCGAACACCTGGTCCTCTGCAACCACCTCGTCGACAAACTCCAGCACGTAGGCAAGGCCGGAACAGCCTGTGGTGCGAACACCCAGACGAATCCCTTCACCTTTGCCGCGCCCGTCGAGGGAGCGCCGCACGTGTCGAGCAGCCGCTTCTGTCATGCTGATAGCCATCGGTGACTCCTTACTCGTCGCCAAAACTCGAAAATCAGATCAAGCCTTTCTTCTGCTTGTAGTCGCGAACGGCCGCTTTGATAGCGTCTTCAGCGAGTACGGAGCAGTGAATTTTCACTGGCGGCAGGGCCAGTTCTTCAGCCAGCTGAGTGTTCTTGATGGTTTCTGCTTCGTCCAGGGTCTTGCCTTTCATCCACTCGGTGGCGAGGGAGCTGGAAGCGATAGCCGAACCGCAGCCATAGGTCTTGAACTTGGCATCTTCGATGATGCCGGCGTCGTTGACCTTGATCTGCAGGCGCATGACGTCGCCGCAAGCCGGCGCGCCGACCATGCCGGTGCCGACATCAGGATCCTGCGCGTCCATCTTGCCGACGTTGCGCGGGTTTTCGTAGTGGTCGATGACCTTTTCGCTGTAAGCCATGATTCTTAATCCTCACTCATCAGAGAGTCGCTCTTTGAGCCCCGTAACCGAAGTTCGCGGGGCCGGTTCGCGGCGACTTGAAATCAGTGTGCCGCCCACTCGATTTTCGAAATGTCGACACCGTCTTTGTACATGTCCCACAGCGGCGACAGAGCGCGCAGCTTGGTAACGGCCTCGCAAACTTTCTGCGCGGCGTAATCGATTTCTTCTTCGGTGGTGAAGCGGCCGAAGGTGAAGCGGATCGAGCTGTGTGCCAGTTCGTCGTTGCGGCCCAGGGCGCGCAGTACGTACGAAGGCTCCAGCGATGCCGAGGTGCAGGCCGAACCGGACGAAACCGCCAGATCCTTGAGCGCCATGATCAGCGACTCGCCTTCAACGTAGTTGAAGCTCAGGTTCAGGTTGTGCGGAACGCGGGCAGTCAGGCTGCCGTTGACGTACAGCTCTTCCAGATGCTCGACCTGCTTGTAGAAACGGTCGCTCAAGGCTTTGATGCGCACGTTCTCGGCAGCCATGTCTTCCTTGGCCACACGGAAAGCTTCACCCATGCCGACGATCTGGTGGGTCGCCAGGGTACCCGAACGCATGCCGCGCTCGTGACCGCCGCCGTGCATGGTCGCTTCGATGCGAACACGCGGCTTGCGGCTTACGTACAGGGCGCCGATGCCTTTAGGACCGTAGGTCTTGTGGGCGGAGAACGACATCATGTCGACTTTCAGTTTCTGCAGGTCGATTTCGACCTTGCCGGTGGACTGAGCGGCGTCGACGTGGAACAGGATGCCCTTGGAACGGAGCAGTTCGCCGATCGCTGCGATGTCGTTGATGGTGCCGATTTCGTTGTTCACGTGCATGACCGACACCAGGATGGTGTCGTCACGCAGTTCGGCTTCGATCATCTCAGGCGTGACCAGGCCATCGGTGCGAGGCTCGATGTAGGTGACTTCGAAGCCTTCACGCTCCAGTTGGCGCATGGTGTCGAGGACAGCCTTGTGCTCAATCTTGGTGGTGATCAGGTGCTTGCCTTTGGTGGCGTAGAAATGTGCCGCACCCTTGATTGCCAGGTTGTCGGATTCAGTGGCGCCAGAGGTCCAGACGATTTCACGCGGGTCGGCGTTGACCAGGTCGGCCACCTGACGACGGGCGTTTTCGACGGACTCTTCAGCTTTCCAGCCGAACACGTGGGAACGGGACGCCGGGTTACCGAAGTTTCCGTCGACCAGCAGGCATTCACTCATCTTTTGCGCGACACGCGGATCAACCGGGGTAGTCGCAGAGTAATCAAGGTAAATCGGCAATTTCATGGACTATCTCCTAAATCAGGCTGGCTGGCGCGCCGTTAGCTCTGTGGCTGTCATTCGACGGCGGACGCTTCAATCTTGTCCAGGCGTGGCGCCTTGCTGTTGCAACGGCGTTGATCCTGACGCTGGGCTACTTCTTGCACCTCACGGCGAGTCACAAGGTCAGCCAAGCTGATACCGCTCAGAAATTCGTGGATCTGCAGGCTCAGGTCGCACCACAAGTGGTGAGTCAGGCAAGTGTCACCGGAATGGCAATCACCCTGGCCCTGGCATTTGGTTGCATCGACCGATTCGTTCACCGCATCGATCACCTGGGCGACCTGGATGCCCTGCATGTCGCGGGACAATTGGTAGCCACCGCCCGGACCGCGGACACTGGACACCAGATTGCTGCGGCGCAACTTGGCAAACAGCTGTTCGAGGTAGGACAGGGAGATGCCTTGGCGCTCGGAGATATCGGCCAGGGACACGGGCCCGTGCTGCGCGTGCAACGCCAGATCGAGCATGGCGGTCACGGCGTATCGGCCTTTTGTAGTCAGTCGCATGGACGTTTACCACGGAGTTCGGAATGGGGCGAGTATGCAATTCCCGAGTATTTAAGTCAACTATAAGACCTAGTACTTTAGTCAGGTTTACCCGCAAAAGAGCGGCCGCATCATAGCAAAGGCTGACCGGTTACAGCCAGCAATTGCGCGTTATCGTTCATCGCGGGCAAGCCCGCTCCCACAGGGATTGTGGGCGCTCACACAATCGGCGCCTCACTGGAGACCTTGTGGGAGCGGGTTTGCCCGCGATGAAATTGACTCGGTTCAGCTGGCCTGACTCTGATCCTTGTCCTTCACACAGGCGAAGTCTTCTTCGCGCAGTTCAGGCAGATCTTTCGCACAGTAATTGCTGCCCAGATCCTTCAACGCCCCGCACATGCCCTCCAGACGACCGTCGACTGCCTGCAGGTGATCGAGCAACTGATTGATGGCGCGAGCCACCGGGTCCGGCATGTCTTCGGTCACGCCGTAGGCATCGAAGCCGATTTTCTCGGCCATGGCCTTGCGCTTGGCGTCCTGTTCTTCGTCGGGTTTGACGATGATTCGCCCCGGAATACCCACCACCGTAGCGCCCGGTGGAACCTCTTTGGTCACCACGGCGTTGGAGCCGACCTTGGCACCGGCACCGACAGTGAACGGGCCAAGCACCTTGGCGCCGGCGCCGACAACGACACCATCACCCAGCGTCGGGTGGCGCTTGCCTTTGTTCCAGCTGGTACCACCGAGGGTCACACCCTGATAAATGGTCACGTCATCGCCAATCTCAGCGGTTTCGCCAATGACGATGCCCATGCCGTGGTCAATGAAAAAGCGACGCCCGACCTTGGCACCCGGATGAATCTCGATCCCGGTCAACCAGCGACCGAAGTTCGACACCAGCCGCGCCAGCCATTTCAGGTCCGCACGCCACAGCATTGCCGACAAACGGTGAATCCAGATCGCATGCATGCCGGGGTAGCACGTCAGGACTTCAAAAGCGTTACGCGCCGCCGGGTCACGATGGAAAACACTCTGGATATCTTCACGCAAACGCTCGAACATCATTAATCCTTCCGCTTAAGAAGCTCACCACGGGCCGCTTTCTGGGTTTCCGTGAGGATGCCACGCAAAATATTCATTTCCGCCCGGCTAACCGAGCTGCGACCGTACAACCGGCGCAGGCGCGCCATCAAGTGCCGTGGCTTTTCCGGGTCGAGAAACTCGATGCTCACCAGGGTTTGTTCCAGGTGCTCATAGAACCGCTCAAGCTCATCCATCGTTGCCAGCTCGGCGCTTTTGACGGAAGCCACTTCTTCCTTCTCGACCTTGGTCGGCTGACCTTGCGCGGCCAGCCAGGCCATGCGCACTTCATAACTCAACACCTGCACCGCCGCCCCAAGGTTCAGCGAACTGAACTCAGGGTCTGAGGGGATGTGCACGTGATAATGACATCGCTGCAGCTCTTCGTTGGTCAGGCCGGAATCTTCACGCCCGAACACCAGGGCGATTTCCGCGCCCTGCCCGGCTTCCTCGACCACTTTCGTCCCGCATTCGCGGGGATCGAGCAGCGGCCATGGAATCCGACGATCACGGGCGCTGGTGCCCAGCACCAGATTGCAGCCGACCAGGGCATCTTCCAAAGTGGCGACGACTTGCGCGTTTTCAAGGATGTCACCGGCACCGGAAGCACGGGCGTCGGCTTCGTGATGCGGGAACAGACGAGGCTCGACCAGCACCAGCCGCGACAGGCCCATGTTCTTCATGGCACGCGCAGCCCCGCCGATATTGCCCGGATGGCTGGTATTGACCAGGACGACACGAATGTTTTGCAGCAAGGGAGGCGCTCTCGAACACAATAATCGGGAGCAGAATCTTACAGCTCATCCTACCGTTAAGCCATGAAAGCGAACGTCGTCCTTCTCCTGTAGAAACTTTCTGATAGAATGCCCGGCTTTCTTTAACAACCTTAGGTGACACATCCATGCAGCCCATGCTGAATATCGCGCTGCGCGCCGCCCGCAGCGCCAGTGAATTGATCTTCCGCTCCATCGAGCGCCTGGATACCATCAAGGTCGACGAAAAAGACGCCAAGGATTACGTATCCGAGGTGGATCGCGCCGCCGAACAGAAAATCATCGACGCCCTGCGCAAGGCTTACCCTAATCACTCGATCCTGGGTGAAGAAACCGGCCTGCACGCCGGCACCGGCATCGAAGGCGAAGAGTACCTGTGGATCATCGATCCGCTGGACGGCACCACCAACTTCCTGCGCGGCATTCCTCACTTCGCTGTCAGCATCGCCTGCAAATACCGCGGTCGTCTTGAGCACGCTGTTGTTCTGGACCCGGTTCGCCAGGAAGAATTCACCGCCAGCCGTGGTCGCGGCGCTCAACTGAACGGTCGTCGCCTGCGCGTCAGCGGCCGCACCAGCCTGGACGGCGCCCTGCTGGGTACCGGCTTCCCATTCCGTGACGACCAGATGGACAACCTCGACAACTACCTGGGCATGTTCCGCGCCCTGGTGGGCCAGACTGCCGGCATCCGCCGTGCCGGTTCGGCGAGCCTGGACCTGGCCTACGTGGCCGCCGGCCGTTTCGATGCGTTCTGGGAGTCGGGCCTGTCCGAGTGGGACATGGCGGCAGGCGCCCTGCTGATTCAGGAAGCAGGCGGTTTGGTGAGCGACTTCACCGGTGGTCACGACTTCCTCGAGAAAGGCCACGTCGTTGCCGGTAACACCAAATGCTTCAAGGCCGTTTTGACGGCCATCCAGCCGCACCTGCCCGCCTCGCTGAAGCGCTAAGCTTCCCGCGACAGAAAAAAGCACCCTGCGGGGTGCTTTTTTTATGCCCGAAACTGCCAACCCTTGTAGGAGCCGGCTTGCTGGCGATTCGATCTGACATTCACCATTGATGTCGACTGTTAGACCGCGATCGCCAGCAAGCCGGCTCCTACAGAGGCGGAATGCTGGCGAACCGATCTGACATTCACCATTGATATCGACTGTTAGACCGCGATCGCCAGCAAGCCGGCTCCTACAGAGGCGGAATGCTGGCGAACCGATCTGACATTCACCATTGATGTCGACTGTTAGACCGTGATCGCCAGCAAGCCGGCTCCTACAAGGGGGATTGGTAGTGATTCAGAAATTGCGGATACAAAAAAAGCACCCCGCAGGGTGCTTCTTTTTTAACCGACCTCAGCGCTTCACTGAGCCGCCTGATTCTCCGACAAGACCAACTTGCCCTCTTTATCCACAGGGATCTGGTTGCCTGGATCGCGATCCATGCGCACCTTGCCTTCCTTGCCGTCCAGCGAATAACGCACGTCGTAACCCACAACCTTGTCGCTGATGTCATTCACCGTATTACAACGGGTTTGGGTCGTGGTGTAGGTGTCACGCTCCTGCATGCCCTCCTGAACCTTGTTACCGGCATAACCACCACCGACCGCGCCCGCAACCGTGGCAATCTTCTTGCCAGTGCCGCCGCCGATCTGGTTACCCAGCAAACCGCCTGCCAGCGCACCTACCACTGTACCGGCGATCTGGTGTTGATCTTTCACCGGCGCTTGCCGGGTGACCGTGACGTCCTTGCACACTTCACGTGGAGTCTTGATTTGAGTCTTCACCGGCTCAACAGCGAGTACTTGCGCGTACTCAGGACCGTTATCTTTAACCAGGCTGTAGGTGGCCACAGCACCCCCGGCAGTCACACCGACAGCACCCAATACCGCACCAACCAGCATCGACTTGTTCACATGAACCTCCTGACCATCACCCGCGGAACATGTCCACGCTTCTCCCAGCCTTGGAGCATAAAAAAAGGCGCGAGTTCAACTCGCGCCTTTTTCGGCTGACAGCTGGAAACGATGGCCGTTATGGACGGTCGTCGACTTCCTTCTCGGTATTCGCCGGAGGAATCAGGTCTTCAGTGCTCAGGTTCAGCCAGATCAGCACCACGTTGGCGATGTAGATCGACGAGTAGGTACCCGCCAGAACACCGATGAACAGGGCAATGGAGAAGCCGAACAGGTTGTCGCCACCGAAGAACAGCAATGCTGCGATCGCCAGCAAGGTGGAGATCGACGTCGCCATGGTCCGCAGCAGGGTTTGCGTGGTCGAGATGTTGATGTTCTCGATCAGGTTGGCCTTGCGCAGGACCCGGAAGTTCTCACGAACCCGGTCGAATACCACGATGGTGTCGTTGAGCGAGTAACCGATGATCGCCAATACCGCCGCCAGCACCGTCAGGTCGAAGGTGATCTGGAAGAACGACAGGATACCGATGGTCACGATCACGTCGTGGATAAGCGAAACGATCGCACCGACCGCAAACTTCCACTGAAAGCGGAAAGCCAGGTAGATCAGGATGCCGCCCAGCGCCATCAGCATGCCGAGGCCGCCCTGGTCGCGCAGCTCTTCACCCACCTGCGGGCCGACGAACTCGACACGCTTGACCGTTGCCGGGTTCTCGCCACCGACCTTCTGCAAGGCCTCGGCGACCTGGTGCCCCAGTTGCGGGTCTTCGCCAGGCATACGCACCAGCAGATCGGTGGTCGCACCGAAGTTTTGCACGATGGCTTCGTGATAGCCGGCAGTCACCAGCTGTTCACGCACCTTGGTGACGTCGGCCGGACGCTCGTAGGTCAGCTCGATGAGCGTACCGCCGGTGAAGTCCAGGCCCCAGTTCATGCCCTTGGTGGCGACGCTGAACAGGGCCAGCACGGTAAGGAACAATGTGACGCCGAACGCGAAGTTGCGAACGCCCATGAAGTTGATTGTACGTAACATGGCAGCCCCTTAAATCCACAACTTCTTGAAGTCACGACCGCCGAAGATCAGGTTGACCATCGCGCGGGTCACCATGATGGCCGTGAACATCGAGGTAAAGATCCCGAGGGACATGGTCACTGCGAAGCCCTTGACCGGGCCGGTGCCCATGGCAAAGAGGATGCCGCCGACCAACAGGGTTGTCAGGTTGGCGTCGAGAATCGCAGTAAATGCCCGGCCGAAGCCTTCGTTGATTGCACGCTGCACGGTCATGCCGGCGGCGATCTCTTCACGAATCCGCGAGAAGATCAGCACGTTGGCGTCGACCGCCATACCCATGGTCAACACGATACCGGCGATACCCGGCAGGGTCAGCGTTGCACCCAGCAGCGACATCAAGGCCAGCAGCATCACCATGTTCACCGCCAGCGCGACGGTGGCGATGATGCCGAAGAAGCGGTAGATGGCGATGATGAACAGCGAGACGAACAGCATGCCCCACAGCGACGCATCGATACCCTTGGTGATGTTGTCCGCACCCAGGCTCGGGCCGATGGTGCGCTCTTCAGCGAAGTACATCGGCGCCGCCAGACCACCGGCACGCAACAGCAGCGCCAGTTCGGACGATTCGCCCTGGCCGTTCAGGCCGGTGATACGGAATTGCGCACCCAGCGGCGACTGAATGGTCGCCAGGCTGATGATCTTTTTCTCTTCCTTGAAGGTCTGCACCGGCACGTCTTTCTCGACGCCGTTCACCACTTGCTTGGTGTAAGTGGTCACAGGACGCTGCTCGATGAAGATCACCGCCATGCTGCGACCGACGTTCGAACGGGTCGCACGGCTCATCAGCTCGCCGCCGTGGCCGTCCAGACGAATATTCACTTCCGGAGTGCCATGCTCGCCAAAGCCAGCCTTGGCATCGGTTACCTGGTCACCGGTGATGATCAGGCCACGCTCGATCAGTGCCGCTGGACGATTGCCTTCACGGAACTCAAAGGATTCGGAAGTGGCTTTCGAAGCACCCGGCTCGGCCGCCAGACGGAACTCGAGGTTGGCCGTCTTGCCGAGGATACGCTTCGCTTCTGCGGTGTCCTGCACGCCCGGCAACTCAACCACGATACGGTTGGCGCCCTGACGCTGAACGATCGGTTCGGCAACACCCAGCTCGTTGACGCGGTTACGTACCGTGGTCAAGTTCTGCTTGATGGAGTATTCGCGGATTTCCGCCAGCTTGGCCGGGGTCATCGCCAGACGCAGTACCGGTTGACCATTGAGGTCGGCCGGAACAATGTCGAAATCGTTGAAATTCTTGCGGATCAGGCTACGGGCCTGTTCGCGGGTCGCTTCATCACTGAAGCCCAGCTGAATGGCACCATCGAGTTGCGGTAGGCTGCGATAGCGCAGTTTCTCTTTACGCAACAGGCTCTTGACGTCGCCTTCGTAGACTTTCAAGCGTGCGTCGAGGGCTTTGTCCATGTCCACTTCCAGCAGGAAGTGCACACCACCGGACAAGTCCAGACCCAGCTTCATCGGGTGCGCGGCGAGGTTGCGCAGCCATTGCGGGGTGGTTTGTGCCAGGTTCAGCGCGACGACGTAGTCATCACCCAATGCCTTGCGCACGACGTCCTTGGCTGGCAACTGATCCTCAGCCTTGGTCAGGCGAATCAGCCCGCCCTTGCCGCCGGCAGCCAGCGTGGCAGCCTTGACATTGATCCCGGATTCCTTGAGCGCAGCGCTCACACGGTCCAGATCAGCCTGATTGACCTGCAGTGCTGTGCTGGCACCGCTGACCTGAATGGCCGGGTCATCAGGATAAAGATTGGGAGCGGAATAAATCAGACCGATCGCCAGCACCGCCAGGATCAGAATGTATTTCCACAGAGGATATTTGTTCAGCATCACGCCGCCCGTTTATGACGCGGGGCGCCTTGCGCGCCCCGTCGATTGAAAATGAAGATGAAACTTAGATCGCTTTCAGCGTGCCTTTTGGCAGCGTGGCGGCGATGGCGCCTTTCTGGAATTTCATTTCGACGGTGTCGGAAACTTCCAGAACCACGAAATCATCAGCCACTTTGGTGATCTTGCCGGCGATACCGCCAGTGGTCACGACTTCGTCGCCTTTCTGCAGGCTGCTCAGCAGGTTTTTCTGCTCTTTGGCGCGCTTGGCCTGTGGACGCCAGATCATCAGGTAGAAGATGACCAGGAAGCCGACCAGGAAAATCCACTCGAAACCGCCGCCCATTGGGGCTGCCGCAGGTGCAGCAGCGTCAGCCATGGCATTAGAGATAAAAAAGCTCATTTAGCACTCCAGTTGCAAATGTTGAATCTTGGGGTCAGAAAACTCAGTCCAAAGGCGGAACAGGTAACCCGCGTTTGGCGTAGAAGGCATCGACAAAGGCGGCCAATGTACCCTGTTGAATAGCCTCGCGCAAACCAGCCATAAGCACTTGATAATGACGCAAGTTATGGATGGTATTAAGCATGCTTCCCAGCATTTCGCCGCACTTGTCCAGGTGATGCAGATAAGCGCGGGAGAAGTTCTGGCAGGTATAGCAATCGCAGGTCGGATCGAGCGGCGAATCATCATGGCGATGGAACGCGTTTCGGATCTTCAGCACACCAGTATCAATGAACAGATGCCCGTTGCGGGCATTACGGGTTGGCATCACGCAATCGAACATGTCCACACCGCGGCGCACACCCTCAACCAAGTCTTCGGGTTTGCCAACGCCCATAAGGTAACGAGGTTTGTCAGCCGGCATCATGCCCGGCAGATAATCCAGCACCTTGATCATTTCATGCTTGGGCTCGCCCACCGACAAACCGCCGATGGCCAGGCCGTCGAAGCCGATCTTGTCCAGGCCTTCCAGGGAGCGCATGCGCAAATCCTGGTGCATGCCGCCCTGAACGATACCGAACAGCGCCGCTGTGTTGTCGCCATGGGCGTTTTTCGAGCGCTGAGCCCAACGCAACGACAATTCCATGGAAATACGGGCGACGTCTTCGTCAGCCGGATACGGCGTGCATTCGTCGAAAATCATCACGATGTCGGAGCCCAGGTCGCGCTGGACCTGCATCGACTCTTCCGGGCCCATGAACACCTTGGCGCCGTCGACCGGGGAAGCGAAGGTCACGCCCTCCTCCTTGATCTTGCGCATGGCACCCAGGCTGAACACCTGGAAACCACCGGAGTCGGTCAGGATCGGGCCTTTCCACTGCATGAAATCGTGCAGGTCGCCGTGCTTCTTGATCACTTCCGTGCCCGGGCGCAGCCACAGGTGGAACGTGTTGCCCAGAATGATCTCGGCACCGGTCGCCTCGATATCCCGTGGCAGCATGCCCTTGACCGTGCCATACGTGCCCACTGGCATGAAAGCCGGGGTCTCGACGGTACCGCGCGGGAAGGTCAAGCGACCACGACGAGCCTTGCCATCAGTGGCCAGCAGCTCGAAAGACATACGACAGGTGCGACTCATACTGTTTCCTCTGGGCCCGATTCTTTAGGGGCAGTCGGCGCAGGATTACGCGTGATGAACATCGCATCACCGTAGCTGAAAAAGCGGTACCCGTTGTCGACCGCGGCCTTGTAGGCCGCCATGGTCTCGGGATAACCGGCGAACGCCGAAACCAGCATCAACAGCGTGGATTCGGGCAAATGGAAGTTGGTGACCAAGGCATCGACCACATGAAACGGCCGGCCAGGGTAAATGAAAATGTCTGTATCGCCGCTGAACGGCTTGAGCACGCCATCGCGCGCGGCACTTTCCAGCGACCGCACGCTGGTGGTCCCCACGGCCACCACACGACCGCCACGAGCACGGCAGGCGGCAACCGCATCGACCACGTCCTGGCCGACTTCCAGCCATTCGCTGTGCATATGGTGGTCTTCGATCTTCTCGACCCGCACCGGCTGGAACGTACCCGCGCCAACGTGCAAGGTCACGAACGCCGTCTCGACGCCCTTGGCGGCAATCGCCTCCAGCAGCACCTGATCGAAATGCAGCCCCGCCGTCGGCGCCGCCACCGCGCCCAAACGCTCGGCGTAGACGGTCTGGTAACGCTCGCGGTCAGCGCCTTCATCCGGGCGGTCTATATAAGGAGGCAACGGCATGTGCCCGACACGGTCGAGCAGCGGCAACACCTCCTCGGCAAAGCCCAGCTCGAACAACGCATCGTGCCGCGCCAGCATCTCGGCCTCGCCACCGCCGTCGATCAGGATCTTCGACCCAGGCTTGGGCGACTTGCTGGAACGCACATGGGCCAGCACGCGATGACTGTCGAGCACCCGCTCCACCAGAATTTCCAGCTTGCCGCCGGAAGCCTTCTGGCCAAACAGCCGCGCCGGAATCACCCGGGTATTGTTGAACACCATCAAATCGCCGGGGCGCAAATGCTCCAGCAAATCAGTGAATTGACGGTGTGCCAGGGCGCCGCTGACCCCATCCAGGGTCAACAGGCGACTATTGCGACGCTCGGCCAAAGGATGGCGGGCGATCAGCGAATCAGGGAGCTCGAAAGTAAAGTCAGCAACGCGCATGATGGGGTTCGTCTAGCAGGGCCGGGAAGTCTAGCGGAAATATCAAAAATTCTCCATGTACCTGATTGACCGACGGTTATCTCATCTCTATACTTCGCCGCCATTGAGCCCTGATGGCGGAATTGGTAGACGCGGCGGATTCAAAATCCGTTTTCGAAAGGAGTGGGAGTTCGAGTCTCCCTCGGGGCACCAAAATTAAGAAAGGTCTTGCTTAGCAAGGCCTTTTTTTTCGCCCGCAGAAAAGCACCGGCCCCCACCGCCATCCTGTGGGAGCTGGCTTGCCAGCGATGCTTTTGATCTCCCTCACCCTCGGTCAGTAAAACACTCATCAAGGATTCCCCATGGAATTGCACCTGGAAACCCTCGCCCTCTTCTCCCTCAAACTGGCTTACGAATCGGAAGGTTCAAGCCCGATTTTGCGTGATGACCTGGTCATGGGCGATTACCAGCGCGATGTGTTTGAGTTGCTGGTGCGACGAGGGGATGTCGAAGGGATTCAGGTGAAGGTGGGGGAATGTGTGGGGTTGGCGTTGGAGGCGGTCGGGGGTGTGGAAAAGCCGTTGGGGCGGGAGTTGGGGAGGTTGGCGGGGGAAGTTGCTGGGGTTCGGGGGATGGAGGAGCTTGGTGCTCCGCTCGTTGCGCTTAAGGAATATCTGAAAGACATTCAATGAATGAAGGCGAGCCGCCTGAAAACCGGCAGCGTCCTATAGCAGGACCGACATTAGCCCCCTTCTTTTATACCCAATAATAAAATCCGTCCCCTTTTCCGTCCCACACGCACACTTTTTTCAGCCAAAAAATTAACGCAAACTCCGCAATGGACGATTGCATGGCAGTTTGCTACGTTCATCCGCAGACTTGTAGGAAAAATCACCACCGAACTGATTGGGCTCCAAGATCCATGCTGAACGCTCAATGAAAAATTTTGCGCGTCACGCCCATCACCGGAATAGACCAAGGATTGTGATGACAACAAAAACTCAAAAAACATTATGGGTCACAGGTGTCCAACCGGTAGAAGTTGATGGGAGTCGCTATATCCCTACAGCTCTAATGTACGGAAAGGATGGAACTACAACTTTCGGACTACCCGCCTCCTCTTCCACCTCAGGAATACTGAACAATAACTTTAAAATCGATTTAGGCGACATCTCGCCAGGCTCTCCAAGCCGTAAATTATTTCCAACAGAATCCGGCTCCGAAAAAAGCGCCTATGAGCTTAGCAAAGATTTTATTGAACTATCCTTAGCATCGATAGAAAAAGAGTTAAACCCCGAAAACAAAACCAAAATACCAGCAAAAATAATTGTTGCAGAACCTCTAAATTTTCAACTTCAAGAAAACTATAAAGCATGGGTTCAAAATTATCGAGGCAACATACGCCGCATACTCAGCAGATATGAAGAAGTAGAGTTTCTCCCAGAACCTTTTGCCGTTTATCAATACTACCGGTATGGTCAACGAATACCACACCTACAGGAAAACGCTAAACACATCGCCCTAGTTTTAGACTTTGGAGGCGGAACTTTTGATGGATGTATAATCGAATCCACAAACAAAGGAGACATCAGCTTAGCGGGTAAACACTCCAAGCCACTGGGCGCTGACTCAGTACCGCGCGGCGGCTTCTACATTAATCAATGTATCGCAGAATACCTAATAAAAAGAAATATAGACCCACGCAACAAAGCAGATGCTGACAGCTGTATTAAAAACCACCAAAGGATTCGCACCGGCGAACTCGACATTGCAAGCCTCAGTGACAGAAAGCAGACATTCCTAAAAAATTTCCGCCACTTAATACATTTATGCGAACGTTATAAAATTGACTTGGTATCTTCGGTAAAGAACTGGAGCTTACACAATGAAGCATACGAAAGAATTAGCATTACTTTACCGAAAGACCCGTTCACTAACGAACCATGGATCCAAGATGAGCTTTTCGCACAACAACTGCGGAACATTTTTATTGAAAAAGTGTGGGACCAGCACCTAGCCAAGGTGATAAAAAAAGTATTTAAACTCGCCGAAACCGAATTAATCGGCAAGGAAATTACTACCGCACTAATCTCAGGGGGATCATCCAACATCCGATGGCTGCTAGAGTTGCTAAAGAGAGATTTTGAGAGCGATCTTTCCGGGGCCGAACCAATACCCATTAGCCAATCATTCCAAGAGGTTGTTGCTACCGGATTAGCCATTGAATGTGCCCGCAGATATTATGAGGAACAGTCGGAGTTTGTTGGCGTCACTTATAATCCAATACGGCTAAAATTGGATCCCGACAATAAAGGATTTGAGACCAACAAAACTTTCATCTCCGTAGGCGACAAAGTAGACATGAAAGGTGCAAAACCTACGGACTTGATGCCCTCCGCGCTAGCACTCAATAATTTTATTAACGAACCTCTCCAGTGGAAGATCAGACTTAATAGCCCTCCTAAAAATCATCTCCGGTATGAATTTTCTAAACCTTCAGCCTCTGGCGAGGACGATGTATACAACGCAGAGTCCCAAATTGTCCACACTAGGGAAAACAAGCAATTTGACTCATCCGTAACTGTCCAACTGGTGGTAAGCGAAGATGGGACTGCGAAACCAACGTTCATATACAAAATACCAAATTCAGAGTACGGAATATCGGGTAACATTGTTGAAGGAAAAGCTTTCGCCATTGACATGACTGCCCCCACAAGCAACATCAGCCCATCAGCCAATTATATCGGGTATGATTTCGGCACCAGCTGCTCCGCGATATGCATGATCACCCAAGACCAAGTAAAGACTACAAATTTACGAACAACCAAGTCTACTTGGCTAGAATTAAGCGATGCATTATCGAAGCTTCCTTATCCGGTTGCGTATCCTTTAAGAAAATATCTAGATGTAAAAAATTCCAGTCAATCCACAACGGTTGCACGTGAAGCATTTGAAGCAGCACTCGCTTTTCTCGCTTATTCAGCTGCTGCAGAAGCTCTATCACTAAAACCGTCAGAGCGCTTTTTCAAAAGTTTCCAACATCGGTCCATGGGCCCCCTAAAAGACCTTCTTATTAGATCGATTGAGCACGGAGGTAAAGACTTAATTTTTTGCCTCCGACTTTCCGAAATATTACCCAAGCATTTAGATCAACTAGAAAGAGCAATTTTAGACTTCACTCAACACAAACATGAAAAGCTCGCGGACGATGCTTTCGATAGTCATAGCTACCTCTTCCTCATCATAAACCTATGCCTTGAAATTATGAGAGGACGGAAATTCGGATATGCGTCAGAAACGCGACCTATGCCATTTAATCCTGGAAATTTCGTAGGTCTATTCAAAGTTGCGAATGACATCCAACCTTTCATTGAGTCGCTGGGATTTAGCTCACAGATTCATCTTGCTCGTGAGACACCTATCATACTAGACCCTGAAACTGGTGTAGGGTTATCGCTATTTCCGTTGGTATTTTGGAGTGATGATTCGGAGATCTCCTCAGGATTTGAGTGTTACTGGTTTGATAAACCGATCGAAAAAGACAGTAGCTCTAACTTTGTTAAGCCCTGCAGCCGAAAAAAAGAGACACTGGCAAATTCAATCAACCCATACTTAGATGAAGCAATTGATAACATGGTTAAAAAAGGTTGCTTACCTTTTGGAAAAGTAAACATTCGGATAGATGAAATATCTACAGATGTTTAAAAAAGCTGTGTGGTAGACGTTCACAATCCTCGAGCAAGCTCTTCTGGGCCTTCCTCGAAGGCGCTTCTCCTAAGTAATCGTGAGAGATAGCAAAAGACGTGTGGGGTGGGGCGGAGGTTGCAAGAACGGGACCTGCACGATACCCTCCCACCGTCGCTGCCAATTCAGCGACCGGGTGTGGTAACCCGAGTTATTCAAGGCGCAACAGCGCCCCAGTCACGTCATCAGGCGCTTTTTTTCTGCCTGCAGCGTGAGTCATGGCGGCTGTGCGTGGGACGCCCTCGGGCGTGCCGGTTTCCTTGATTCCCGGTTTACCACCCTGCGCACAGCTGTCACCCATTCGTGTGGTAACGAACGTGGCAGCTCCTCATATCAAGGAGTTGGATAATGCGCAGTATCAATCCGTTTGAAATTTGGCTTTTCCCCCTACGCAATCCCCAATCGCGTACTCCCCTCCCCCATTGCCTCTCCATCTTCGGAGATGGCCAATGACTGACCAATCTGAACTCAAAACCATCGGCCTGACACCGGCCATCTACTGTGCGGATCAAGCGCTGTTCCATGTCACTCGTGATGTTCCCCTTGGGGATGCGTTGGCGATGGCTTCTGATTTTCTGTTTCTGGCCAAGGCGTTGAGCAAGGATGCGGCTTATGCCAGGGATACGGACTATCACGCCTGGGCTGCGCATTACCTGACTTCGATGAGTAAGGCGTTGGTGGATGATGCGGTGAAGGTGCTGACGCGGGATCGGGGTTGTGCGGCGGTATCCAAGCGGGCGGGGGCGAAGGCTGAGGGTTAGTGGTTGAGGCCTGTGGGTGTGGTTTGTGAGGGTGGTGGCTGGTTCGGCATTTTTGTTGACTGAGCGGACGCTATCGCTGGCAAGCCAGCTCCCACAGGTATTGCGGTGGGCTGTCGGGGGTGGTTGGGCTGGCGGTATCGCCAGCCATCCTGCGCTGAAGAAATGTCCTACGGGTTACTTCAGCGCTTTTACGACGCGAACGTCGATGGGAAAGCCATCCGCACCGGCCAGTTTCTTCCATCCCACGTACTGAAAAATCCCTTCCTGATCAATGAAGTCGCCTCGCTCCACGGTTTCACCGCCCAGCACGGCGACGTATTTGTAGACGCCGCAGCTGCCATCGGAACGATGGACGGTGTACACCACATAGGGTTTGACGTATTGCGCGGCGCGGAAATGGCGGCCGCAGCCAAAATCGACTGTGATCATCAAGGTCTTCAGATTGTCTTCGCCATCCAGCTCGGCGTGCTGGTCGAGGGCGCCGACTTCGCCGACGTCGGTGAAGCCCATAGAGCGAGCACGTTTGTATTCCGGTGAGTTCAGGTGCTCGGTTTGGGCTTGGCGGAAATGCTGATCCATCGCCTCGTCGTTTTCAGCACCGCCCTTGGCCGCTAGGTCTTTGGCTTGGGAGACGACGCTTTCACAACGGGCGTAATCGGGGGAGCCGAGGCTTGGCTGGGCCAGGTTCTTGCGGTGTACCGTAATGGTTCGCAGAAAACCCTGGATGTTGGGCAAGACATCCATGGCCAACTTGCGCCCGTTCTGTACATCGGTCACATCCCGCTGTAACTGCTGGCAATCGGAGAGGTAGGTTTTCCAGGCGTATTCCGGGGATTCTTCCCAATCGGCGAGTGCCGGGGTCATCACGACGGCGAAAGTGATCGCGCAGAACAGACGCGAGGCTGGAGCGAGAGTGCGCATGTGTAGTCCGTTACAGAGTTGAGGGCAGTGGCGCGACGCTACTGCTTTGTCATTTTGCTGTCCACTGGCAGCCAAGGGGACAGACTCGGACGAAGAAGTGGGACAGATTTATTTCTCAAGCGGAAGAGGAAAATAAATCTGTCCCCTTTTACGTGTGAATCAGCTACTTTTTCAACCGCAGTCGAAAAACACATTTAACTATAGAGTAGTTGGAAACTTACATCCAAGAAAGGAACAAGAAAGGGGCCAGATTTATTTCTCAAGAAAAAATAAAATTACTCCCTTTTAGCGGTCCACTTTTAGCGTTAGTGTCGTCCACTTTTTAGCATCCAAAGATAATAAGCACGCTTTTCACTACATGCTAAAATCAAACGACCAAAAGCCAAAAAACAAACGCAAAAAAAAGCAACATTCCAGCGGTAATCCAGAGTGCCAACAGCTTTCTCTTTAGGCTTAATGGCAAATTCAACAACTCATCCTTTTCAATTAGACCACGCCTCTCGCAAAGTTTAGGACATAAGAACATCAATGCCACCGAACCGTTTCTCACCGGCTTACCGAGCAATCCAAACCCAGACAAAGCCTTACGATTACTCGCTACAAACTTACTCTTATCTAAATAACTCTCTATCAACTCAGTAAACAGATAAGAAAACACATACATCCAACATGAAGTCACCATTGCGAAAAAAATTATGAAAACCCCGATACCTGCCAGTACAATCTCACTCATTGTTGCAATGACTCATAGACCACTTCACCTACCCATTCTCCAGCACTCTCGCCAACTTCGCCTCCAGCCCACGCACCGAGCCCACCGCCAATCACAGCACACCCCAGCAATCCGGCGCCACCTGTAACGAAACCGATAGCAACAGCACATCCGAACGTAGCCACCATACTACCAACATTGCCTCCCAAGCTTCCTAATGCAAGACTTCCAGACAACTTACCACCCTCAACATATTTAGCTTTTCTGCATTCCGTTTCGCGCCCAGTCGTGCATGCAGTGTAGATAGACGTTCCAGCTCCAGCCACACTGAGACCAACACCCAGATAAGTACCTTTTTTCATGAGATTCGAAGCTTTCGCCACTCCATTAATAGTGTCGGCATAACCTGTAATCACCCCTGAGTGCAAATAGCTTTTCGTGGATATCCCAAGCATATTTTTTATCGAGCCTTGATTACGCAGGCCCGAGCCGTATTTAGCAAAACCTTCCAATTGATGATCAAGCTGTTTAAATAGAAACTCGCGCTTCGTCAAAAACTCATTTCGAGCCTGAGCCGTCCCACTTCTAATGTGATAACGATGAGCCGCTTCGATCTCTTCAAGAGTTTGCTTGATACCATCAAGGTGCTTACTCCAAGCACTGCCAACGCTACCTATTCCAATAGATGAATACCCAAGCGCTCTTGTTATGAGTTCATGATTCTCTAATAGAAATCCATCACTTTGCATTCCATTGACCATGAGTGCCAAGTGGATTTCAAAGGCCTTCTTCATGTAGAACGCTTCTTCAGCCGTACACGACGGTGTTGAATTATCACCTACGATTACCAGCTCGCCTGGCAGTACCACCGAATTGACAACATGTGCATTCAACACATCGAATTTTGACATCGAGTTCTTGCCAAGCTGCAAGGTCGATTTCAAATAGGAATAAGGTTGCATTCTTGAATTTATAAAACTATAGGTCTCTGACATGGATGGCACCTCAGCAGTATTTTTTGTTGCTGATGCGATCCCAACCACCCGCCACATTACCTCCGCCAGCACCGTCCGTTCTTTTTTGCTGGATATAGATCGTTTTAATCCGCCCATAATTCAAGCTGATGCTTTCGGTAGGTACACCTTCATTTGCGGCTTGTGCGTAACTTGAAATGATGACTTCTTCCAGCACAACTTCGAAGTACTTCTGCTTCTCGCCTCCAGCGCGATGCAGGGTCAGGACGACTTCTTTTAGATGGTCCCCTGCGCAACTGGCCTCTATGAGCTTGCAACTGGACTTGTCCAGATTCTTGGTGAATGTGAAGTCGCTAACGGTCGTGCGCCCCGATGAGGCACCGCCTGCGGAACTGGCAGTAGACGAGGCTTCCTGGTGAGTGCTGAAACTGTACCCGGTAATTTCTATCCAGTCCTTGTGTTGGTCATCAAGCGCTTCGCCTGGAATACCTTCGATTTTGACGTAAGCGTCGAACGCCATGTGACCGTTCCTTGCAGTAGTTGTTTATCAAACTTACAGGAGAGAATTTACGTATTTCGGAACGAGTATTCGCTCATTCGGATATCGTTAAACTGACGATTCGGACCTTTCCTATTTTGTAATGGCTGGCGGGATGTAGGATGTTTCCGGCGTCACTACCTTTTTCTTCGAGGTTGGTGGTGGTTCGGCTGGCGCTATCGCGAGCAGGCTCGCTCCTACATTTGGCGTGCGCGCCCGATAGACATCAGGCGCGCACGTCCATGGGTCAATGCCCCCGCGCCACTCTCATCTAGACTCAATAAGAGGTCGTAGGCAGAACCAAACACGTCGCTTTGGTGCAGGTCATTCAATAGCGGCGTGGCAAGCTGCCTTTTATGCCCAGTCGAGGTGCGGCGAAGACCGTGCCGGGCACAACAAGATGCCCGCTCAGGGTGCCCTGGCCAACGGCCTGAATTGCCACGATACCGTGACGTGGTGTAAGTGCCGCAGCCGACACTTTCGGACGACCGACAGCCATCTGGTTTGTCCGTGACCGTGAGGATTGCTGAATGCCTGATGAGATGTTGCACCTGCCGGTGGTCAACAGTTTGCTGGAGCGCCACAAGGGCTCTGCGGGTGCGCTGTTGCCTATTCTTCATGATATTCAGGAGCGTATTGGGTACGTCCCCGATGTCGCCGTCCCCGAGATTGCCCATGCCCTGAACCTGAGCCAGGCCGAGGTGCGTGGGGTGATCAGTTTTTACCATGACTTCCGTACTGCGCCGCCCGCGCGGCATATCCTGCGGCTTTGCCGGGCCGAGTCGTGCAAGAGCCGTGGTGCCGAGCAGTTGGCGGCGCAGTTGCGTGAGCGCCTGCAACTGGACGACCACGGCAGCAGTGCCGATGGCAGCATCAGCTTGCGGCCGGTGTATTGCCTGGGGGCATGCGCCTGTTCGCCGGCTCTGGAGCTGGATGGCCGGGTGCATGCGCGGCTGAGCGCCGAGCGTCTCGATGCCTTGCTTGACGCTTGCCGGGAGGACGCGTGATGCCGACTCTTTATCTGCCCTGTGATTCGCTGGCCCGTGCTGTGGGTGCCGACGAGGTCTCCACGGCCCTGATCACTCAAGCCCAGGAATGCAATCTGCCGCTGGCGTTGCAGCGCACCAGTTCCCGTGGCCTGTACTGGTTGGAACCGCTACTGGAAATGGACACCCCGCAAGGTCGTATTGGCTTCGGCCCTTTGACCGCTGACGATGTGCCCTCTGTGCTCGATTCATTAAAAGACGAACCTTCAAAGCATCCACTGGCCTTGGGTCTGGTGGAAGAGTTGCCTTATCTGAAAACTCAGCAGCGCCTGTTGTTTGCCCGCGCTGGCATCACCCAGCCGCTGTCGCTGGAGGATTACCGGGCCCACGGCGGTTTCGAAGGTTTGAACCGAGCCGTCGCCATCGGCGGCGAGCAAACTGCCACGGCAGTGTTCGACTCAGGCCTGCGTGGCCGTGGCGGTGCAGCCTTCCCCGCCGGGATCAAATGGCGCACGGTGCGTGCGACCGAAGCGGCGCAGAAGTACATCGTGTGCAACGCCGACGAAGGCGATTCCGGCACCTTTGCCGACCGCATGCTGATGGAAGGTGACCCGTTCCTGCTGATCGAAGGCATGGCGATTGCCGGCCTGTGCGTCGGCGCTACCTACGGCTACATCTATGTGCGCTCAGAATATCCGGATGCCGTGGCCACGCTGCGCAACGCGCTGCAGATTGCCCGGGAGAACGGTTACCTGGGCGCCAATGTTGGCGGCAGCGGTCAGGCCTTCGATATGGAAGTGCGGGTCGGTGCCGGTGCCTACATCTGCGGTGAAGAAACCGCGCTGCTGGACTCTCTGGAAGGCAAGCGCGGGGTCGTGCGCGCCAAGCCGCCGATTCCTGCCTTGAAGGGCCTGTTCGGTCAGCCGACGCTGGTGCACAACGTGCTGACGTTGGCTTCGGTGCCGCTGATTCTGGCCAAGGGTGCGCAGTTCTATCGCGATTACGGCATGGGCCGTTCCCTGGGCACCATGCCTTTCCAGCTGGCGGGCAATATTCGTCACGGTGGACTGGTGGAACGGGCCTTTGGCCTGACGCTGCGGGAGTTGGTGGAAGATTACGGCGGCGGCACCGCCAGTGGCCGGCCGCTGAAGGCGGCGCAGGTCGGTGGCCCGCTCGGCGCCTGGGTGCCGCCGTCGCAATTCGATACGCCGCTGGATTACGAAGCCTTCGCCGCCATTGGCGCGATGCTCGGTCACGGTGGTGTGGTGGTGGCGGACGACACCCTGGACATGGCGCAGATGGCGCGTTTTGCGATGGAGTTCTGCGCCGAGGAATCCTGTGGCAAATGCACGCCGTGCCGCATCGGTTCTACCCGCGGTGTCGAGGTGATCGACCGCATGCTCGCCGCATCGGACCAAAGTGTCCGCGATGAGCAGGTGATCATCCTCAAGGACCTGTGCGACACGATGCAATACGGTTCGCTGTGCGCGTTGGGCGGCATGGCGCCCTTCCCGGTGGTCAGCGCCCTCAAGTACTTCCCCGCCGACTTCGGCTTGCAGCCCTCGGAGGCCGAGCAATGATCACTCTCTTCGACCCGAAAACCGATATCGATCTGGGCACGCCGGCCCGCGACAGCCAGGTGCAAGTCACCTTGAATATCGACGGTCGCAGCATCAGCGTGCCCGAAGGCACCTCGGTGATGCGCGCCGCTGCAATGCTCGGCACCACCATCCCCAAACTCTGCGCCACCGACAGCCTGGAAGCCTTCGGCTCGTGCCGCATGTGCCTGGTGGAGATCGACGGCATGCGCGGTTATCCGGCGTCCTGCACCACGCCGGTTACTGAAGGCATGAGCGTCCACACCCAGACGCCGAAGCTTGCGACGCTGCGGCGCAATGTCATGGAGTTGTACATCTCCGATCACCCGCTGGACTGCCTGACCTGCTCGGCCAACGGCAATTGCGAGCTGCAAACCGTGGCCGGCCAGGTTGGTCTGCGGGAAGTGCGTTACGGCTATGAAGGCGAGAACCATCTGGAGGACGTGAAGGACACCTCCAACCCCTACTTCGACTACGACCCGAGCAAGTGCATCGTCTGCAACCGCTGCGTGCGCGCCTGCGAAGAAACCCAGGGCACCTTCGCCCTGACGATTACCGGTCGCGGTTTTGAATCCCGCGTGGCCGCTGCCGGTGGGGATAACTTCCTCGATTCGGAATGCGTGTCCTGCGGCGCCTGTGTACAAGCCTGCCCTACTGCGACGCTGATGGAAAAAAGCGTGGTCGAAATGGGCCAGCCCGAACACAGCGTGATCACTACTTGTGCCTATTGCGGCGTGGGCTGCTCGTTCCGCGCCGAGATGAAAGGCGACCAACTGGTGCGCATGGTGCCGGACAAGAACGGCCAGGCCAACCACGGCCATTCCTGCGTCAAGGGCCGCTTTGCCTGGGGTTACGCGACCCACCCGGATCGCATCACCAAGCCGATGATCCGCAAACACATCAACGATCCGTGGCAGGAAGTCAGCTGGGATGAAGCGGTGACCTACGCCGCCAGCGAATTCCGTCGGTTACAGCAAAAATACGGCCGCGATTCCATCGGTGGCATCACCTCCAGCCGCTGCACCAACGAAGAGACCTACCTGGTGCAAAAACTGGTGCGCGCCGCGTTCGGCAATAACAACGTCGACACCTGTGCGCGGGTCTGTCACTCGCCGACTGGCTATGGCCTGAAACAAACCCTTGGCGAATCGGCGGGCACCCAGAGTTTCGATTCGGTGATGCAGGCCGATGTGATCCTGGTGATGGGCGCCAACCCCAGCGATGCCCACCCGGTATTCGCCTCCCAACTCAAACGTCGCCTGCGTGAAGGCGCACGGCTGATTGTGATCGATCCACGGCGCATTGATCTGGTGGACTCGGTGCATGCCCGCGCCGAGCTGCACCTGGCGCTACGCCCGGGCACCAACGTCGCCATGCTCAATGCCTTGGCGCACGTGATCGTCACTGAAGGGCTGCTCAATCAGGCCTTTATCGACGCCCGTTGCGAAGGCAGCGATTTTGCCAATTGGCGCGAATTCGTCAGCCGCCCGGACAACTCGCCAGAAGTACTGGGCGCCATCTGCGGCGTGCCTGCTGCCGACATTCGTGCCGCAGCGCGGCTGTATGCCACAGGCGGCAACGCGGCGATCTATTACGGCCTGGGTGTGACCGAGCACAGCCAGGGCAGCACCGCGGTGATGGGCATCGCCAACCTGGCCATGGCCACCGGCAACATCGGTCGCGAAGGTGTAGGCGTGAACCCGTTGCGCGGGCAGAACAACGTGCAGGGCTCTTGTGACATGGGCTCGTTCCCCCACGAACTGCCTGGATACCGGCATGTCTCCAACGTGGAAGTGCGCACCCAGTTCGAACAGGCGTGGAACGTCACCCTGCAACCCGACCCGGGCCTGCGTATCCCCAACATGTTCGAGGCCGCGCTGGGTGGCAGTTTCAAGGGTCTGTATTGCCAGGGCGAGGACATCGCCCAGAGCGATCCGAATACTCAACACGTCACCGCGGCGCTGTCGGCCATGGAATGCGTGGTGGTGCAGGACATTTTCCTCAACGAAACCGCCAAGTTTGCCCATGTATTCCTGCCGGGCAGTTCGTTCCTGGAAAAGGACGGCACTTTCACCAACGCCGAACGGCGCATCTCGCGGGTGCGCAAAGTCATGGAGCCGTTGGGTGGCAAGGCCGACTGGGAAGGCACTGTGGCGCTGGCCAACGCATTGGGCTACCCGATGAATTACCGGCATCCGTCAGAAATCATGGATGAAATCGCCAGCCTGACGCCGACCTTCACCAACGTCAGCTACGCCGAACTGGAGCGTCACGGCAGCGTGCAATGGCCATGCAACGCCGCGGCACCTGACGGTACGCCGACCATGCACATCGAGCAGTTCGTACGCGGCAAGGGGCGCTTCATGCTCACCGGTTATGTGCCTACCGAAGAGAAGGTCAACACGCGTTATCCGCTGCTGCTGACCACCGGGCGCATCCTCAGCCAGTACAACGTCGGCGCCCAGACCCGGCGCACAGAGAACGTTGCCTGGCATGATGAAGACCGCCTGGAAATCCACCCGACCGACGCCGAGAGCCGTGGCATCAACGAAGGTGACTGGGTCGGCATCGGCAGCCGCGCCGGGCAGACGGTGCTGCGTGCGCGGATTACCGAACGGGTTGCGCCGGGCGTGGTGTACACCACGTTCCACTTCCCCGAATCAGGGGCCAACGTGATCACCACCGACAACTCCGACTGGGCCACCAACTGTCCGGAGTACAAGGTTACGGCCGTCGAAGTCAGCCGCGTTTATCACCCTTCGGAGTGGCAAAAACGCTTCCAGGCATTCAGCGACGAACAGGACCGCTTGCTCAAGGACCGCCGCAAGGCCCGTGGCGATAAAGCGGAGGTACGCCGATGAGCACCGACAACCTGATCAAGATGGCCAACCAGATCGCCCAGTACTTCGCCACTCAACCGGACCAGGAGCAGGCCGTGCTCAGTGTGCGTAATCATCTGCAGATGTTCTGGGCGCCGAGCATGCGCAAGGAGTTGTTGGCCTGGCAGACGGAGCATAAGGGCGCGGACTTGCACCCGCTGGTGCAGGCCGCGGTGAGTGGGGCTGGTTGGGAGGCTTAGCCTGCCGATCCCTGGAAATTGACTGCAAAACCTGTGGAAGCGGGCTTGCCCGCGATGAGGCCATCACATTCAACATTAATGTCGACTGGACTGACGCCATCGCGGGCTTGCCCGCTCCCACAGGGGTGGGTTGAACCCGTTACTTGTCTGCGCCTGTCACACGCACGGCAATTTCAATCGCCCTGACGCTGATTGCCGCAAAAATCGCCGTCAGCAGCACGCCATTGAAGCCCAGCAATATTGCCAAAAGCCGCGACAACGGCAGTTTCGGCACCAATTCGCCATAGCCGATGGTCAAGCCCGTCACGAAACCGAAATAGATGCCGTCGAACGGGTCCCAGCCTTCCAGGTAGCTGATGATCAGGCCGAATATAACGATGACCACCAGCATGGTGGACAGAATCGGCCAGACGATTCGAAGGGAGTAGCCGACGGCTTTGTAGAACTCTCGACGGATGTGCGACGTGTGGATGAGTTTCATGTGCTGGGTTTCCTGGCGGCGGCAGGCGGATTGGCATCCGAACAGCTTGGCACAAGAATCGCCAACCGGAAGCCGGACCAACGGAACGTGGCAGGCGCGTAACAGCGATTAAGCTGCAATGACCCGGCACTGGAAAATCCCCATGTCCAAGCACTTGCTCGCGCCTCTCCTGTTCGCCGTGGCCGTGGCCATCAGCGGTTCGTCCTGCCACGACAGCCGTCAGGACGATCAGGCGCGGCCGTCCGCCAACGGAGGCAGCGGCAGGATTATCCCGCCGCAACAACGCATGCCCTCGACCATGCCACGGCCGAGGATGTAGCGCTTAGTTCGCTTCGCTTTCGCGGATCAGTTTCTTGTTGATCTTGCCGACGCTGGTCTTGGGGATTTCGGCGACGAACTTGAACTGCTTGGGGATTGCCCATTTGTTGATACGGCCGCCGTCGACGAAAGCTTGCAAGTGAGTTTCCAGCATCTTGCGATCCAGGTATTGCCCCGGCTCGCTGACGACCATGGCCATGGGACGCTCGCCCCATTGTTCATCGACGATACCCACCACCGCGACCGACATCACCGCCGGGTGTTCACTGATCAGGCTTTCCAGTTCCAGGGAGCTGATCCACTCGCCGCCGGTCTTGATCACGTCCTTGATGCGGTCCTTGATTTCCACGCAGCCGAGCGTGTCGATGGAGGCCATGTCGCCGGTGTGCAGCCAGCCGTTTTCCCAGAGCTCGGCGCCTTTTGCCGGCTCCCTCAGATAGCCTTGGGTCAGCCACGGCGCCCGGACCACGATTTCACCCAGGGATTCGCCGTCGTGGGCGACGTCGTTGCCGTTGGCATCGATGATTTTCAAGTCGACCATCGGCACCGTCGTGCCGGTCTTGATGCGGATCGGCAACTGCGCTTCGCGTGACAGCGCGAGGTCTTCATCACGCAGGTAAGTCAGGCACAGCAGCGGGCAGGTTTCCGACATGCCGTAACCGGCGTGCACGTGCATACCTTTGGCGCAGGCTTCGCTGGCGATGCCGAGGGTCAGGGCACTGCCACCGAGGAGCATTTTCCAGCCGTTGAAACGGGTCGCCTTGCCTTCCTCGCAGTTGAGGATCATCTGCAAAATGGTCGGCACGCAGTGGGAGAACGTAACCTTCTCTTCGCGGTACAAGCGCACCAGGCTGTTGGGTTCGTAGCGGCCGGGGTAAACCTGTTTGATGCCCATCAGCGTTGCGACATACGGCACGCCCCACGCATGCACGTGGAACATCGGCGTGATCGGCATGTATACGTCGTCGGAGCGCAGCAGCGGCTGGCCTTGGTACACGCCCAGGGTGCCGACGGCATTCAGGGTATGCAGGACCAATTGGCGATGGGTGAAGTACACGCCTTTCGGGTCGCCGGTGGTGCCGGTGGTGTAGAACAGGGTCGCCACCGAGTTCTCGTCGAAGTCGGGGAAGTCGTATTGCTCGGATGCCTCGGACAGCAGGTGCTCGTATTCACCCAGCACCGGCAACGAGGTGGCAGTCGCTTCGTCATCGGTGAGTTGCAGGTAGCCTCTTACGGTTTGCAGTCGACCGTGGATTTGTTCGACCAGCGGCAAGAAATCATCATGCACCAGCACCAGGTCATCCTCGGCGTGGTTCATGGTGAACAGCACCTGCTCCGGTGACAGGCGAATGTTCACCGTGTGCAGCACCGCGCCGATCATCGGCACGGCAAAGAAGCACTCCAGATAGCGGTGGCTGTCCCAATCGAGCAGCGCCACGGTGTCGCCCGCCTTGACCCCGGCCGCCGTCAGCGCATTGGCCAGGCGGCGGATACGCTCGTTGAGCGTCTGGTAGGTGTAGCGCAGTTTGTCGGCGTAGACGATCTCCCGGCCCGGTTCATAGCGCACGCCGGACAGCAGCAATTGCTTGATCAGCAAGGGGTAGGCGTAAGCGCCTTCGGCGGGTGGAATTATTTTTGTCGCCATCATGTCGGGGTTCCTTGTCCTTTCAGAACTGCTCGGCTTGCATCGCAAACAGGCATTCGCTGCCGGCCTTGGCCGATGCGCTCAGCGAGTGGATACGCGGCAGCACACGGGCAAAGTAGAAGCGCGCGGTGGCCAGTTTGCTGACGTAGAAGTCGTCAGTGGAATGGGTGCTCATGGCCGCCTTGGCCATCCGCGCCCACATATAGGCGTACGCGGTGTAGCCGAACACGTGCAGGTACTCGACCGAGGCCGCGCCGATTTCATTCGGGTTGCTTTGCGCCCGGTCCAGCAGCCATGCGGTGAGTTCGTCGAGGGTGTCGACGGCGGCGTTCAGTGGCTGGGTGAACTCCTTGAGATCGGCGCAGGCGTTGGCAGTGAAGTTGCGGATTTCCGAGGCGAACAACCGGTACAGCGCCCCGCCGCTGCCGACGATCTTGCGCCCGGCGAGGTCAAGGGACTGGATGCCGTTGGTGCCTTCATAGATCTGGGTGATGCGCACGTCACGCACCAGTTGCTCCTGGCCCCACTCGCGGATGTAGCCGTGGCCGCCGAACACCATTTGGCCGTGCAAGGTGGTTTCCAGGCCCATGTCGGTGAGGAATGCCTTGGCCACCGGCGTCAGCAGGGCCACCAGTTCCTGGGCGCGGTTACGGGTGGCTTCATCTGCGCTGTATTTGGCGGTGTCCAGTTGCAGGGCCACGTAGCTGGAGAATGCGCGACCGCCTTCGTTCAGCGCTTTCATGGTCAGCAGCATGCGGCGCACATCGGGGTGGACGATGATCGGGTCGGCGGATTTTTCCTTGAATTGCGCCCCGGTCGGTGCACGACTTTGCAGGCGATCACGGGCGTATGTGACAGCGTTCTGGTAGGAACGCTCGCCCTGCGCCAGGCCTTGAATGCCCACGCCCAGGCGCTCGTAATTCATCATGGTGAACATCGCTGCCAGGCCTTTGTTCGGTGCGTCGACAATCCAGCCTGTCGCGCCATCGAAGTTCATCACGCACGTAGCGGAAGCCTTGATGCCCATCTTGTGTTCGATGGAACCACAAGACAGCGCGTTGCGTTCGCCCAATGAACCGTCGTCGTTGACCAGCACCTTGGGCACCAGGAACAGCGAGATGCCTTTCGGTCCTGCCGGCGCATCGGGCAGGCGTGCAAGCACCAGATGGATGATGTTCTCGGTCAGGTCGTGGTCGCCGCCGGTGATGAAAATCTTGCTGCCGCTGACCTTGTAGCTGCCGTCAGCCTGCGGCTCGGCGCGGGTGCGGATCAGCCCCAGATCCGTGCCGGCATGGGCTTCGGTCAGACACATCGAACCGGTCCAGGTGCCGGCGTACATGTTCGGCAGGTATTTGGTTTTCAGCGCTTCGCTGGCGTGGGCGTTGATCGACAGGCAGGCACCGGCCGTGAGCATCGGGTACAGACCGAACGACAGGCTGGCCGAGTTGACCATCTCTTCGACCTGCGCCGAAATCGCCTTGGGCATGCCCATGCCGCCGAATTGGGGATCACCGCCGACGCCGACCCAACCACCCTCGGCAAACGCCTGATAGGCCTCGGCGAACCCGTCCGCTGCACTGACTGCGCCGTTGTTCCAGGTGCAGCCCTGTTCGTCGCTGGCGCGGTTCAACGGCGCCACCACTTCACCACTGATCTTGCCGGCCTCTTCGAGGATCGCGGCAGCGGTTTGTTCATCGATCACGTCGGCCAGGCCAGGCAATTTGGCCCACAGCCGGGATACCTGGAAAACCTCGTTGAGTACGAAGCGCATGTCGCGCAGGGGAGCTTTGTATTCAGACATTGTTGGCTTACTCGGAAGTGGTCAGGGCATTGGGCATGCCGGGACGTTCAGTGGTTTCGGTGGTTTCGGCCGGCATGACAGGCGCCGTTTGCGGCACCCGTTCGCGCAGCAGGAAGTACGACAGGGCCGGGATCAGGATCAGCGCGCCGAGCATGTTCCACAGGAACATGAAGGTCAGCAGGATGCCCATGTCGGCCTGGAACTTGATCGGTGACCAGACCCAGCACACCACGCCCGCCGCGAGGGTGATGCCCACCAGCCCGACCACACGGCCGGTGAAAGACACCGCATTGCGATAGGCCTGGGACAGCGGCAAGCCCTGGCGCTGGAAGTGCAATTGCACGCTGAGCAGGTACAAGGCGTAGTCGACGCCGATGCCCACGCCGAGGGCGATCACCGGCAAGGTCGCGACCTTGACGCCGATGCCCATGGCGACCATCAGCGCTTCACAGAGGATCGAGGTCAGCACCAGCGGCAACAGCGCCACCAGCGTGGCGCGCCAGCTGCGGAAGGTGATCAGGCAGAACAGCGTCACCGCTGCATAGACGTACAGCAACATGGTGCGATTGGCTTCGCGTACGACGATGTTGGTCGCCGCTTCGATGCCGGCGCTGCCGGCCGCCAGCAGGAACTGCCGATCTTCTGTGCTGTTTTCCTTGGCGAACTTGTCGGCAATCGCCACCACGGCGTCCAGGGTTTCAGCCTTGTGATCCTTGAGGAAGGTGATCACCGGCATCAGCGAGCAGTTGTTGTTGAACAGCTCCGGCGAGTTGACCGAGGCCTGCTGCGCGGCGTAGTTGAGCACGTCCTGGTTGCGCTGGATGCTGTTGAGCTTGGGGTTGCCTTCATAGGTGCCGGCGGTGATCTGCCGCACGGCGTTGACCAGCGAGGTCGTCGCCTGCACGCCCGGGTACTGTTGCAGCTCCCAGGCCAGGCGATCGGCGAGCACCAGGGTCTTGTAGTTCAGGCAGCCTTCCGGCGCGGTCTTGATCATCACCGCGAACAGGTCGCTGGACAGCGCGTAATGCTGGGTGATGTAGGCGTTGTCGCGGTTGTAGCGCGAGTCGGCACGCAGCTCCGGCGCACCGCTTTCGAGGTCGCCGATCTTCAGGTTGAGGCTGACCATGAAGCCGCCAATGCCCATCAGCACCGCGACCAGAACCGCGCCGGTCGCCCACTTGGCGGTGGTGAAGCGGTCGAGCAGGTCCCACAATTTGCCGAACCCTTTGTGGTGTTCGGCGCGGTTGTCGATTTTCAGGGCGCGCTCGGCCGCTTTGGCGCCAACGCCCACGTAGGACAGCGCCACCGGCATCAGCAACAGCGAGGTGAAGATCAGCACCGCGACACCGATGCTGGCGGTGATCGCCAGGTCCTGGATCACCGGAATGTCGATCAGCATCAACACCGCAAAACCCACCGCGTCGGCCAGCAACGCGGTGACACCGGCGATGAACAGGCGGCGGAAGGTGTAGCGCGCGGCGATCAGTTTGTGGGTGCCACGGGCGATGTCCTGCATGATGCCGTTCATCTTCTGCGCGGCGTGGGACACGCCGATGGCGAAGATCAGGAACGGCACCAGCACCGAATACGGATCGATGGCATAACCGAGCCAGGCGACGATGCCCAGTTGCCAGACCACCGCGATCAGCGAACAGCCGACTACCAGCAAGGTGCTGCGCACGCAACGGGTGTAGGCGTAGATGATCGCCAGCGAGGTGATCACGGCCAGGCCGAAGAACATCATCACCTGGATCAGGCCGTCGATCAGGTCACCCATCAATTTGGCGAAGCCGATCACCCGCACCTTGTACTGGCCCTTGCCCTCCTCCCCGGATTTACGCGCGGCGCTGTCGCCGGCGAATTCGATCTTGTCGCGCAACTGCTCTTCGAGCATCTGCGAGAACGCGTGGTAGTTGATCGGTTGGCCACCCGCGGCGGCTTTGTCCAACAGCGGTACGATCAACATGCTCGACTTGAAGTCGCTGGCGACCAGGCTGCCGACGATGCCGGCGCGGGAGATGTTCTGGCGCAACTGCTCGATTTGCTCCGGCTGTCCGGAATAGGTATCGGGCATCACCGGGCCACCCTGGAAACCGTCCTCGGTGACTTCGGTCCAGCGTACCGCCGGGCTCCACAGCGATTTCATCCACGCGCGGTCGACGCCTTCGGTGAGGAACAACTGGTCGTTGACCTGCTTGAGCACGTCGAGGTACGCGGGGTCGAAAATATCGCCTTGGGTGTTCTCGACCACCACCCGCACCGAGTTGCCCAGGCCGCGCAATGACTGGCGGTTTTCCAGGAAGTTCTGGATGTACGGCTGGCTCTGCGGAATCATTTTTTCGAAGCTGGGGCGCAGTTCAAGGCGGGTCACGGCCATGAAGCCCAGCACCGCGGTGGCCAGCGCCATCAGCAGCATGAACAGCGGGCGGTAGTTGAACACCAGCCGTTCGAGGAGGTTGCCGGAGTGTCGATCGAAATCCCGCAGCTCGCGGATGACCGGCATGGCGTCTTGTTTGATATTGCCCATGTCTGGGTTCTCGCTCTTAGGGTTCGAGGGCTAGCGTCTGGGCGCCACGGCTGCCCGCGACCACCAACGCGCCAGTGGCGGACTGGGTAGCACCGGCGACCGGAGTCGGCACCGGTTGGCGCAGCAGGCGCAATTGCGCGCCCGTGCCCTGGCTGACCAGCATCTGCCCGCCCTGGGTGAACAGGCGGTAATTGCCACGGGCATCGATCAGCCCAGCGGTAATGCTCACGCGCAGGCCGCTGTCGAGCGCGCTCCAGTTGTGGCCGCCATCGGTGCTGCGCAGGACGTTGCCGCGCAAGCCATAGACGAGTACTTCGCCCGGCTTGCCGAGCACACCGAAGAAGCTGCCTTGATAAGGCGTTGGCACAGCAGCGAAGCGTTGGCCTTTGTCATCCCATTTGAGCAACAGGCCTTGTTCGCCCGCGATGTACAACGCGTCGCCAGTCGACGCGATGGCGTTGAGGTGGAAACCTTGCGGGTTGTCGGTGCGATCCTGATAGGGCGTCCAGCTCTGGCCAGCGTCTTCGGTGCGCAGGATCAGGTTGAATACGCCGACCACATAACCGACTTTGTCATTGGCAAACCAGACATCGAGCAGCGGTTTGTCCGCGCCTTGCTCGACCAGTCGCTCGCCCTCGGCCACCAGCAATGGCCACTGCTCGTTGGCCGGTTCGGCACTGGCCAGTGCCGTGTAGTGCTTGACCAGGATGTCGCCGATCTGGCGGCCGTCGAGCTGCTTGTGCCAGGTCGCGCCGGCGTCGCTGCTGTGCAGCACCACGCCGTCATTGCCCACCGCCCAGCCTTGGGTGGTGGTCGGAAAATTCACCGCTGTGAGATCGGCACTGACGGGCACGGCGGCCTGTTGCCAATGCTGGCCGGCATCGTCGGAAAACAGAATATGGCCGCGCTGGCCGACGGCAATCACGCGCTCACCGGCGCGGGCCATGCCGGACAACGGGCTGTTGATGGCCAAGGCGCTGACCCTGGCGGGCAGGTCCAGCACGTCGACATAATCGGTGGCGTGGGTGACGCCCTGTAATACGCCGAGCACTATGCCCAACGCCAGCTGCAAGCAGTTTTTATACGAACACATACCGCGTCCTCTTCGGAAAGCCGCGTCGGGACACACAGGCGTGTGCCCGACGTTCATGCTGTTGTGGGAGCGAGCCTGCTCGCTCCCACAGGCTTAGCGAATGCCGGCGCCGGCCAGGGATTCCGACGACCACTGCGCCTTGGAGAGCGGCTCGATGTACTTGATGCCGCCGTACGGGCCGACGACGCCGTTGATGTTGTAGGAACCGCCTACCAGGTCGTAGATCATGAACGGCGTGGAGTCCGGCACCTGCTTGTCGTAGCTCTGGCTGAGGAAGGCGAAGGAGCCGCGATAGAGCTGTCCACGGGCGTCGTACTGGTCAGAGGCCAGAGCGCTCCAACTGTCTTCGTCGAGGTAGAAGCGGCGCTTGGCGTAGATGTGCCGGGCACCGGCCTTGAGCGTGCCTTCGACGACCCATACACGGTGTTTTTCCCAGCGCACGAAGTCCGGCGCGAGGTGGTTGGCGGTGGTCAGCGACTTCGGATCCTGGGCGTAGGTCAGCTTGTAGGTGTTGTAGGGCACGATCATTTCCTGCTTGCCCACCAGCTTCCAGTCGTAGCGATCCAGCGCCCCGTTGAACACGAACACGTCATCGTAGGTGCCCGCACCGGCGGTGCCCGGGTTCGGTGTGTCGTAAGCCAGGTTCGGCGCCAGTTTCACCCGACGCTGACCCGGCAGGTATTGCCAGGCGCGGCGTGGTTGTTGCAGCGGGTTGGCGGCGTCCTTGAGCATCACCGCTTCGCCTGCTCGGCGCGCGGGGCCGGTGTACGACAGTTTCATCTGGTAGTACACGTCGGCGCTGCTGATCGGCTGCGAGAGGTTTTCGTAGATCGGGTAGGAAATGAACGCCTGCCCGGTGGTCGCCAGGCTCGGCACACCCGCGGAGTCGACGTTCCAGGAGTCGTACTTGGAGTTGATGCTCACGCCCTGATAACGCAACAGGAAGTTCCACATCGCTTCGTTGCCCGACTGAGGGATCGGGAACGGTACGCCCGGCAGCACGTTGTCGATGGCCAGGCCGTTTTCCAGGGACTTGGCACCGCTGGCGTTCTTCACGCCGTTGTCCAGAATGGCCTGTGGCAGCGAGACGGTACGGTGAGTCGGGAACACATCGACACGGAACGTCGGGAAGCGCTTGGCCAGTTCAACGGTGGTGGCGCTGAGCAGGTTCTTGTACTGATCGACGTTCTTGCCGTCGATCACCAGCAGCGGTTTTTCGCTGGCAAACGGGTCCGGGCGCATGCTGTCACCGGATTTGAAACTGGCCGGTGGCGTGGTCAGGCCACCGTTGTAGGCCGGAATGGAACCATCAGCGTTCCCGGCCTTTTCAGCGCCGACCAGCGTCAGGCTGCTGCCCAGCTTGGCGGCTTCCTGGGTTGAAACAGCGGCCTGTGCCTGAGCGGCCAGGACCATGGCCAGCGAAACGGCCAACACGGTTTGTGCGAATTTCATCTTGTTATTCTCCTGCTTGCATTGAGCAAATCAGTGGTGAATCAAAAAGTGGTTTTCATCGTCAGGTAAACGGCGCCACGGTCCTCAGTCGTTGCGCCACCTCCGGAGAAGGCCGAGTAGCCACCGGCGTAACAGGCGTAGTTTTCGTTGCCGCTGAAAGCGTTCGGCGTAGAGCCGTCGCCACCGGTCGGGCCGGTGCTTACGCCGCTGACATTGCACTTGTCGGTTTTGCCGAAGGAGTCCACGTACTTCAGGTCGACAAAGTATTTGTTGTACACAACGGCACCGAGGCCGACGGCGTAGTTGCCGGTGTCTTTGGCACCGCCACCGGAGACCGGTGACACGCCATCGAGGCCGACGTTGACGGACATCGGCGCGTTGAGGTCAACACCGGGGAACACCTGGTACCAGGTCGGGGTGAAGTTGACCGCGATGCCCCAGTTGTCCCGGGTCGGTGCGTCGATGCCGCGATAGCTGTCCTTGCCTTTGTAGAGCGCCTCGTTCTTGCTATCGAGCTTGAGCAGGTTGCTGTAATACAACTCGCCGAGCAGGGTTGCCGAATCGAACAGCGGCGTATCGGCAATGGTCATCAGGCCATTGATCGTCCAATGCAGGGTGTCGCCGGTGGCAGCCATGCTGTCGCCCTTTTCCGGCGTGTCATAAATCACACCCGTGGCAGCAGTTCGCGCCGGCAGCAAGCCAAGACCCTGACCCAGGCCCAACGGGCTGTTGGTGCTGACGATCGCCGGAATACTGGCCAGCGGCATGTTGTGGCGAATGTTCAGGTCCGACCCCACACTCACACCGCCGACATCCTTGGACAGGCTCAGGCCGACGATCTTGATGTTGTCGGCGTAGGCCATCTGATAGGTGGCGGTGTTCAGCGAGTTAAGGGTGTTGATCACCGCAGGCACTTGACCGGCCGGGCGGGTGCCGTTGGGGTTGGCCGAGGTCAGGCCACGGGCGTCCAGCCAGGCTTGCGGCAGGATCTCCGATGTTTCGCGGTAGTAAACGCCGAGGGTGCCGTCCAGCCAGGCTGGCGACCACTTGGCCATGACGCCCCAGTCACCGCGCTTGTCCGGCGTCAGGTCATGGCCGCGGCGGACGTTGGTCAAACCGTTGCACGGCGCCAGGCCACAACCGAGCGGGCTGCCCGGAACCACGGCGTTGGTGTTGCCGAGCAGGAACGATTGCGCACCGAAACCGACGAGGTCGGAACCACCGTAGTAAGTGCCCGCTTCCGGCAGGCGCGCCTCATCCCAATCGAGGAAGTACTGCGCGCCGACGGTCAATTCCGGGTTGACGGTGAACGACATCGACAGCTGGTTGCGCGGGACGAACAGTTCCTTGGCTTCGGTGCCCGGCGATGCGGCGAGTTTGGCCAGGTCGAGGCCCGACTGGCCGTAACTGACCGAGTGCACCGGGTTGAGAATGGTCTCGCCCCAGAACACGTTGTGCTGGCCAGCCTTGACGCTGAGTATCGACTCCTCGCCCACTTCGGTGCTGTAAAACACGAAGGCATCGAGGATTTCGCCGGACGGGCCGGTGTAGTAGCGCTGGGCGTAGTTGCTCAGGTGCGGGCTGCCGGTGCCGACGTTGTCACGGGTGACGCCTGCCAGGCGCGGGTCGTTGGCGATCAGGCCCGAGGTCGAACCGTTGCCGTTGACGAACGGGTTGGAATTGGAACCGGTGTTTTCGTACGCCTTGTCGTACCAGCTGGCGGCACTGACGCGAAAGCCCATGTGGTTCTGGTAGACCACGTCCATCTCGGTCAACAGGTCGACGCGGTTGGTGATGTTGGTGCCGGCCTTGCGAAAGTTGTAATCGCCGTCGTTGTTGTTTGGCGTAGCCAACATGCGTTTGTCGGCACTTTCGGTGCGCACGCCATAGTTGTACTTGACTGTGTTATCCAGGCGAACGGTCCAGTCCGGGTTACCTGTCTCGATCTCGGCCGCATGGGCCATCGGCACCGTTGCCGCGAGAATGGCCGAGGCCAGCAATGTGTAGCGTGATGCGGTGAACCCGTGACTCTTGTTGTTGTGCATTGCGTTGTCTCCGCCTTTTTGTATTTGTTTTAAGCGCAGCCGCCCTCGCGCATTCCTCTTCGGGTCTGCGTTTTCAGGAGTGAGGGCAAATGCCGACTGGCGTGATGCCTGCCGGCTCCTGTATTAGCGGTGCTGTTTTATTGGTCCAATCGCAGGATCAGTGCCTCGGCTTGCGCCCAGTGGCCAAATCCTGCGGCCGGATTGAGATGGCCGACATCGCCCAGATCGAGCAATTCGGCGCCCCAGTTTTCAGCCATGCGGGTCACGGCGGAAAAACTGGCCAGGTGATCGTTGGTGCTGCCGGCCACGATGCTGCGGAATGGCAGCGGGCCTTGTGGCAGAGGATTCCAGCCTTGGTTGCTGAGTGTTTCCGAAGAGGGATAGTTGGCCGGCCAGACTGCATCGAGGTCCGGTGGAGCGGCCAGCAATGCGCCCTTGATTGGACGGCTGTACTGCGCCGCCCAATGCGCGACCATCAGCACGCCGGCACTGTGGGCTACCAGAATCACCGGGCCGTCGATCTGCTCCAGTTCGTGCTGGATAGCCCGTACGCGAGCACCGCAGTCGAGCTTGTCGGTCTCCAGCGGCGGGACGCTGCGTACCTTGGCGAGCTTGGCTTGCAGCAACGTTTGCCAATGCTCGGCAACGTGCTCGCGCAGGCCCGGTACGATCAGAACGGTGGCGGCAGTTTGCAATTTGTCCACGGTCAACACCTTCGCTTTCTCGATATCTCGACTGGCTGTTTTCGCCAGAGGCTTTTTGTAGGGTCGACATTAAAGAGCGCCCACTCGAGGCGCTTTACATTGGACGTCAGGCACTTTTCTTTTGATGACAAATTGTCCGACACTTTATCGCCTCGACCGCTGGTCGAATAACCCCACAGGTTGGCGCAGGGTCACTGTAATCAACGGATGAGCCTGGATTGCTCGCGCAAGCAGCGCTGATTCAACGCCCGCCAGCGTGATGTCCATCGCCAACAAGACAACTGTTCAACGGTCGATGCGCTGGATATAGTCGCCACGCCCGCCCATCAGAAAAAGAAGCCATCGGCCCAGGGAAGACCTACGCATGCCCAAGCTTGTTCGCGCTGCTGTACTGACCAACTACCTGGAGGTCACCCAGTACTTGGGATTCAACCCGCGCGATGTGTTGGCCGCCGTCGGCCTGAGCAGGGCGCAATTGCAAGCCCCCGAGCATCGCATTGCGATCGACGCCGCCGTACGCTTGCTGGAAGACTCGGCCACCGCCAGTGGTTGCCAGACGTTCGGCTTGAGCATGGCCGAGTCGCGCCAGCTTTCGGACTTCGGCGTGGTCAGCCTGTTGCTCAGCCATCAGCGCACGTTGCGCGATGCCTTGCAGGTGGTGGTGCATTACCGGCACCTGATGAACGATTCGCTGGCGATCTTCATTGAAGAGGCCGGCAAGATGGTGATCATCCGCGAAGAAGTCGTCACCGAAACGCCGATGCCCAGCCGCCAGGCCACCGAGCTGGCCATCGGTGTGATGTTCCGCTTGTGCGCGGCGCTGCTCGGTTCGCACTGGCACCCGTACAGCGTCAACTTCATGCACAAGGCACCGGACAACCTGCAACTGCATCGCCGGCTGTTCGGCTGCACCCTGGAATTCGGCAGTGAGTTCAACGGCATCGTCTGCTCAGATGCCAGCCTCGACATGACCAACCCCAACGCCGACCCGGCCATGGCCCGCTACGCCCAAAGTTATCTCGATTCTTTGCAAAGCCACGATGGCACCTCGATGCTGTTCGAAGTGCGCAAAGCCATTTACCTGCTGCTGCCCATGGGGCGCGCGACCATCGAGCAAGTCGCGCAGAGCCAGGGCATGAACGTGCGCACCCTGCAACGTCGCCTCAAGGACGACGGCTGTGCGTTCAACGACGTGATCAACGATGTGCGCCGCGATCTGGTGCTGCGTTATCTGGACAACCCGAACTACTCGCTGAGCCGTATTGCCGACATGCTCGGCTATTCGATGGCAAGTTCGTTCACGCGGTGGTTCATCAGCCAGTTCGGCATGCCGCCGGCGACGTGGCGGGCGCAGAAACAGAAACCGTCCTGACAGCAGGCAAAAAAAAACGGCGACCGCTGGCACGGTCGCCGCAAAGAGCGAAATCAGCATTCATTTCTCTGTGGCTGTCCGAAAACTCGATAAACAACCCTCTCCCTGTAGGAGCAAGGCTTGCCCGCGATGAGGCCGGCACATCCGGCATCAATGGCGCCTGACCCGGCGCTATCGCGGGCAAGCCTTGCTCCTACGGGTTTCGTGGCTGGTTGCATCGAGCGCTCTGTGTGAATCCTAGAAACCCCAGCGCAGCAGCAACAACACCAGCACGACGAGGAATACTGTCTCCCCCACCATCAGCAAAATCGGCTTGATCCCGACCGCTGCCAGCTCCTTCAAGCGGGTCTTCATGCCCAGGGCACTGATGGAAACCACCAGGCACCAGCGTGACAGTTCATTGACCGAGCCCTGCACCGCCGGCGCCACCCAGCCGGTGCTGTTGATGCAGGCCAGGATCAGGAAACCGACGGCAAACCACGGCAGCAATGGCGGGCGCTTGCCGGTCGGGTCGGCGCCCTGCATGCGGGTGATCATCGCGGCGGTGACGATCACCGGCAGCAGCATCGCCACGCGCATCAGTTTGACCACCGTGGCCGTGTCACCGGTTTCGGTGGACATGCTGTAACCGGCGCCGACCACTTGCGCGACATCGTGAATGGTCGCGCCGAGGAATACACCTGCCACCTGCGGCGACAACTCCAGCCAGTTGGCAATCATCGGGTAGACAATCATTGCCAGGGTCGACAACGCCGAGACACCAATCACCGTGAATAACGTAGCGCGCTCTTTTTGCGGATGGTTGGGTAGCGCCGCCGCCAGCGCCAACGCCGCCGAAGCACCACAGATCGCCGTCGCCCCACCGGTCAGCATGCCGAACAGGCGCTGGAAGCCCAACGCCTTGGCCGCGATCACTGACACACCAATGGTCACCACCACCAGAATCACCACCAGCGCAATCGGCTTCCAGCCCAGCGCCGCCATTTGCTCCAGGGTGATGCGCATGCCCAGCAGTGCGACCCCGATGCGCAGCACTGTGCGGGCGGTGAACTCGACACCGGCCTTGCACGGGCCGTCATCGGCCAGAAAATTCAGGGCCATGCCCAGCAGCAAGGCAAACAGCATGACCGGCGCACCGTAATGCTCGGACAGGAACGACGCGGCGGCCGCCACGATCAGGCTGACGATAAGCCCCGGCGCCAGTTCGCGCGTGCGACTGTGGATACGGGTGAGAGCGATGGCGCTCATGGCGCGGACTCCTCGCAAGTGATGACGATAAACGCCTGGTCGTCGATGATCTCGACCGGGTAGTGGGTGACTTTGACCAGCGTGGAATTGAGCATGTAGCCGCTGCGCAGATCGAATCGCAGGCCATGGGCGCAACACTGAATCACGCAGCCCTCAAGCCGCCCGCCGCACAACGAGGCGCCCTGATGCGGACAGCTGTCGTCGATGGCAAACAACTGCCCGTCGACGTTGAACAACGCCAGGCTTTTGTCTTCGAATTCGAACAGCGCACGGCCACCGGCCTGCGGGTGTTTGCCAGCAGGTACGGGAATGCGCCGGGTCATGCCGGCTGCCGCTCGCGCTCACTGTGCTTGAGGGCTTCGTTCATCGCCCCGAGCAGCGCCTGGGCCGGTTGTGCACCGATGACGGTCACGCGCTGGTCGAACTGGAAACTCGGCACACCACTGGTCGCCTCCGGTGGCGCTGCAAACGGTGTGGCGTCTCCTTTCAGACAGTCGACCAGGGTGTCCGGGTCAAGGCCGCAAGAGCGGGCAATGGCGAGCAGGGTCTCGCGATCACCGAGGTTTTCGCGTCTCTGGAAATAGCCGGCGAACAGGCGTTCAAGCAACATTTCACGCTGAGCCGCATTGCCCAGCGCCGTGGCACGCTGGAACAAGCGATGGGCGTCGGCAGTGTTGGGCATCGTTTCGATGCGGCTCAGATCAATCGCCAGTCCAACCGCCCTGGCAGCCTCCTGTACCTGGGCCTGGCGCATGGTCATGGCGTCGGCATTGCCCAAGCGCTTGCGGTAGAAATCGGCGAATGGCTCACCCTCCACCGGCAACTGCGGCAGCAACTGCACACCGTGCCACGCCGTGGTGACCTGTACATCCGGATGGCGACTGCGGAACTGCACCAGCGCATGCTCCAGTTGGCGTTTACCGATCAGGCACCAGGGGCAGATGAAATCGAAAAACACATCAATACGTAAACGACGACTCACAACTTCACCTCTATCCCGGCTTCACGGACAGGGTCAGGCACGCTCTGACCCTGAAGGCGGGCAATATCTTTGTGGTAATGACACTTGGCATAAAAGAACACCGCTGCTGCCGCGAGGCTGACCAGCGGCACCAGTTGAAACGCGGCATGCAAACCGATGAGATCGGACACCCGGCCGGTAATGAACGGCCCCGGTGCCAGGCCCAGCATGTTGTTGGCCAGGGTCAGCGTGGCGAACGCCGTGCCGTGGACCGAGTAATGCGTCAGGTTGGCAACCATCGCGCCGCATGGGCCGGTGGTGCCGGTGGCGATCAACATGCCCAGGCAGATCAGCGCCAGTTGCAACGGCCCTGCTTGCAAGGCAAATGCTGCTGACAACAACAGGCAACTGCCCAGGCAAAAACCGATGGCCAGGCTGACTTTGCGCTCCGGCGAGTGACGGCACAGGCGATCGCTGAGCATGCCGCACAGGATCATCCCCGCGCCGCTGCACAACACGATGATCGCCGCCATGCCGCCAGCCTTGTCGGTGGGCATGTCGTAGTAGCGATTGAGGTAGCTGGGAATCCACACCATCACCGTGCCACCGACGAACAATTGCAAGCCGCTGGCGACGTAAGTTGCCACCACCGAACGGCTGGACCACAACGTGCGCAACGGCCGCTTGACCACCGCGACAGCCTTGGCGGCGCGTTGCGGCGCAATGCGTGCTTCCTTGACGATCAGCGGATAAAGCATCGCCAGCACCAGGCCGAACAGCGCCATGCCGGCAAACGACCAGCGCCAGCCCAGTTTGGCGGCGATGGCCCCGCCCAGCGCCATGCCCAGCACCGAGCCGAACATGCCACCGGCCATGAAGGCACTGGCCAGGGTGGCACGCATGTGTTTCGGAAACACCGAAATCACCACGGCGATGCCGACGCTGCCATAGGCTGCCTCGCCGACGCCGACCATGAAACGCGCGATGAACATCTGCTGGTAATCCTGGGCCAATGCGCAGCCAAGGGTCGCGAGACTCCAGAGCATCGCCATCAGCGCCAGGCTCTTGACCCGGCCGAAACGGTCGGCCATCAGCGACAGCGGAAACGTCAGCAGCCCGACCATCAGCGCAACGATGCCACTGAGCAGGCCGAGTTGGCCGTCGCTCAGCGCCCACTCGCTTTTCAGCAGCGGGAACACCGCGTTCAGTACCTGGCGCGACATGTAATCGGAAATCAACAGGCTGAACGTCAGGGCAAAGACGATCCAGGCATATTTACGCGCAACAACGACTCCACCGGAGTCGTCATCGTCGGCGATTGGGTGAAAGGCCATGCAGCCTCCTCAAAGCTTTGTTTTATTGTTGTTATCAAGCGTGTAGCAGTGCGTCGAGCGAGCGGTCACGGCCGCTCGCTCGCCGTGTCGGTCAGCCGCGTTGCGGCACGCCTTTCTGCCCGGCCTTGCGGTTGGGCGCCATGCCGTTGGCCAACAGGGTTTCCTCGATGCTGTCGTACTGCACACCGATGCGATAGATCTCACGGGCTTCTTTGCCCGTGGCGATTTCGCGACCCAGTTCGTGGGCAATGCGCACGGTTTGCTTGATCTGCGCCACCGAGCCGAAACGCTCGCCCTTGTGATCAATGATAGTGTCTTCGTTGCCCACGCGCGGGTGCATGCCCATGGCCATCGACATGGTGTTGAACGGCATGACGTTCTTGAGCAGCGATTCGGAGGTCAGGGTGCAACCGTCCGGCGCGCGGTGGATGAAGTTGAAGAAGTTGAACGGGTTCGGCCCGTCGAAACCACCGCCGATGCCGATCCAGGTCAGGTTCAGCGGGCCTTTGTAGACACCACGGCGCACCAGGCGCTCGAGGGTTTCCATGGCGTGCATGCCGGTCAACTGGAAGTGCGGCTGAATACCATTGGCCATCAGGCGCTTGAGGTGTTCGGCGACCCAGGCCGGACCTGCCGGCACGGTCATTTCGCTGTAGGCAGCCTGATACAGGGGGTTGGCCAGGGAAGTGCCTTCCAGGTATTCCGGATACAGCAGTTCCATGATGTTCATCTGGGTGGTGTTGATCGCCACCGTGACCTGATCCGGTTTCGGCGTCAGCTCGGCCAGCATGTGGCGGGTGTCGTCGGACAGCCACTTGGCCGCTTCACCGTCGCTTTCCGGGGCGAAGGAAATCGAGCCGCCGACCTGAATGATCATGTCCGGCACGGCGGCACGCACACCGGCGATCAGTTCGTTGAACTTCGACAGGCGCTTGGACCCTTTGCCGTCCAGTTCCCGCACGTGCAAGTGCAGGACCGTGGCGCCGGCTTCATAGCACTCGACCGCTTTGTGGATTTGCTCGTCCATGGTCAGCGGGATGTCTTCCGGGAAATCTTCGGGCATCCACTCCGGGCCGTACGGGGCCACGGTGATAACCACTTTTTCCATGTTTTCGGGGTGCAGGGAATCGTCGAAGAATTGCATGGTTTACTCCAGTTCTTATGATTGTCCCGCCCACCCGGGGTCGCGCCAGGCAGGCGTGTTTACGAGAGCGAATGCAGAGGCGGTGGATCAGTAAGTCTTGTCGCCGATGATCCCGGCGCGCTCCATCTTGCGATGGCACGGCGGGTAATCCATGACGGCGTAATGCTGGGTACTGCGGTTGTCCCAGATGGCGATGCTGTTGGGCTTCCAGCGCCAGCGCACTTGATACTCAGGGATATATGCCTGACTGATCAGGTAACGCAGCAACTCGCCCGCACCAGGGTTGGCGTCCTGGCCAAAACGCACCCGGTCAGGGGTGTGGTAATTGCTCAAGTGAGTGGTGAAGGCATTGACGAACAGCACCTTTTCGCCGGTTTCCGGGTGCGTGCGCACCACCGGGTGCTCGGCGTCCGGGTACATCGCCTTCAGCGCCAGGCGCTTCTCGATCGGCATGGCCGCGCCGAAACTGGCTTCGATGCTGTGACGGGCGCGCAGGTCGGCGATCTTCACTTTCACATCATCCGGCAGATTTTCGTAAGCCAGAACCATGTTGGCCCACATGGTATCGCCGCCCACCGGCGGGCACTCCACGCAGCGCAGCACGCAACCCATCGGCGGGGCGTCGCGCCAGGTGGCATCGGTGTGCCAGGCGTTTTCGTAGCGGTCCATCGGCTGGTCGGGGTTCTTGTAGATCTGCACCAGCCCGGGATGCTCCGGATCACTGCCGGCCACCGGATGATCTTCCAGTTCACCGAAGCGCCGGGCAAAAGCCACGTGCTCGGCGCGAGTGATGTCCTGATCGCGCAGGAACACCACTCGATGCTTTAGCAGCTGGGCACGGATTTCGGCAAACAGACCGTCGTCGTGCACCGCGTCGGCCAGGTTTACGCCGGTCAACTCGGCACCGATGCTGCAGGTCAATTGTTCGACTTTCATGGCTGGCAGCTCCTTAAATGACGAAAATCGACGAGCCGGTAGTCTTGCGCGATTCAAGATCACGGTGCGCCTGCACCGCATCCTGCAAGGCGTAGTGCTGGTTGATCTCGATCTTGATCCGGCCGCTGCCGACATGGTCGAACAACTCACCGGCCAGCTCGGCCTTTTCCGCCGGGTCGCTGATGTAGTTGGCCAGGGCCGGGCGGGTCAGGAACAGCGAACCTTTCATCGCCAGCATCACCGGGTCGAAGGCCGGGATCGGCCCGGACGCCGTACCCACGCAGACCATCAGGCCACGGGGTTTCAACGAATCCAGCGAACCCATGAAGGTGTTCTTGCCAACGCTGTCGAACACCACGTTGACGCCCACACCGTCGGTCAGTTCGCGAACGCGAGCGGCAACGTCTTCATGGCTGTAATTGATCGTATGGTCGCAACCGTGAGCCCGGGCGATTTCAGCCTTTTGCTCGGTCGAGACCGTGCCGATCACGTTCAGGCCCAGCAGTTTGGCCCACTGCGAAACGATCAGGCCCACACCACCGGCAGCGGCATGCAGCAGAATGCTATCGCCTTCCTTGAAGTCGTAGATGCGGCGCATCAGGTACGAAGACGTCAGGCCGCGCATGGTCATGGCGGCAGCGGTTTCGAAACTGATGGTTTCCGGCAGCTTGATCAACGGTGCGGCCGGGATCAGGCGCTCGGTGCTGTAGGCGCCGAGGGTGTTGAGGAAACCGGTGTAAGTGACGCGATCCCCCACCTGGACATTGGTTACCCCTTCGCCGATGGCCTGGACCACGCCGGACGCCTCAACCCCCATGCCATTGGGCATCGGGATCGGGTAAGTGCCATTGCGAAAGTAGGTGTCGGCATAGTTCAGGCCGACCGCCACATGACGCAGACGCACCTGGCCCGGACCGGGGTCGCCGACTTCAACGTCCTCATAACGCAGGACTTCAGGACCACCGGTTTCGTAAAAGCGTACGGCTTTAGCCATTTTTCTTATTCTCCAATCTGCAATATGGGCGTGTTGCATCGAATTGCGCTGATTGGACTGTAGGACCAGGCCTGTTGAGACGCTTCTCATCAGACGACAATGGCTTTTCATTTGGTGACAGGCGGGGCGGCTCCCTCTTGGGTGCCAGTGCTCGGTTCCTTGGTCTTTTCGCCAGCGGCAGGCACGGCCGGGTTGCTGAATCCGGCCTTGGCGTTTTCCGCCTTGGTCTTGTGGATATCGCAGCCCTGCAACTCGCTCACCTGGGTGCAACCGGACTTTTCCAGCTGCTGGCGGTACTTGTCGTTGATGGCATGGGCCGGGGATTGCACCAGCAGCAAAATGGCCAGTGCCGGCAGGATACGTGTGTTCATGGCAGACCCTTTCCAATCGAGATGTTCTGACACCCACAATAGCCTGTCCCGCCGCCACCTGCGCTATCATCGCCCGCCTCTGAGCCCTCAAGAGTCTTGACCCCGGATGTCCGCAACGCTGCCCCTGCCCGACGCTCAATCCCTGCCCCCGGTCCTCGCCGGCCCGCTGCTGCGGCGGCTGGAGCCCACACGACTGGTGATGTGGCTGGTGGGGTCCCGTGCGCTGGAACTGACCCTGCGTTTGCAGGGCGTTGCCGATATCCGTCTCGACGCCGGGCATTGCACGGTGATTGCGGTGGGCACGCACGCCTTCGTGCATTTGATCGATGTGTCATTGGACGCTGCCCTGCCCTTTGACCAACGTATCGAATACGACCTGCTGCTGGAAGACGGCAAAGGCATCGCCGATTGGGCGCCGCATTTGCTTTACAGCGAGGCGGATTGCCCGAACTTCGTCCTGCGCTCGCGCATCGATCAGTTGCTGCACGGTTCCTGCCGCAAGCCCCATCACCCGGCGACCGACGGCTTGCTGTGCGTCGACAACCTGTTGGCGCAAGCACACGAAGCCAAGGATCGTCCGGCGCTGCTGATGATGAGTGGCGATCAGGTGTACGCCGACGATGTCGCCGGGCCGATGCTGCGGGCGATTCATGGCCTTATCGAGCGCTTGGGATTGTTCGGCGAGCATCTGCAAGGTGCCGTGGTCAGCGACAGCGCCGAGCTGTACGGCCACGCGGCGTGCTACTACCACCGCGCCGATTTGCTGCCGGCACTCAAGAGCAACGAAACCCTGCGCGATCGCTTTTTCGGGGGAGCGCGCAAGCCGATTTTCACCAGCAGCAGTGCCGACAATCATCTGGTGACGTTCGCCGAAGTCATGGCCATGTACCTGCTGGTCTGGTCGCCGACCCCATGGTCGCTGATCGCGCCAAAGCCGCCAAAACTGATCAAGGAACGTCGTGAACGCTATGCGCTGGAACAGGTGCGCATCGACGGTTTCAAGGCTGGTCTGGGCCGCGTTGCGCGGGCATTGGCGCACGTGCAGACGCTGATGATTTTCGACGACCACGACATCACCGATGACTGGAACCTCTCTGCGCAATGGGAAGAAACGGCCTACGGCCATCCGTTCTCCAGACGCATCATCGGTAATGCGCTGATCGCCTACATGCTGTGCCAGGGCTGGGGCAACAATCCGGACGCCTTTGTCGATGTCGTCGAGAAGGCCCGTGCATTCAGCGACACCGGGCACGACCGCTATCTCGACAGTGACGTCCAGGACCGGTTGATCGATGAACTGTTGCGTTTCCAGCATTGGCATTACGTGCTGCCCACCACGCCAGCCATGGTCGTGCTCGACACCCGCACCCGACGCTGGCGCAGCGAGATGAACCTCAAGCAACCCTCGGGCCTGCTCGACTGGGAGGCCCTCAGCGAACTGCAACAGGAGCTGCTGGATCATCCGTCGGCGATCATCGTTTCACCGGCGCCAGTGTTCGGCGTGAAACTGATCGAGACGGTACAACGGGTGTTCAGCTGGTTCGGCTATCCGCTGCTGGTGGACGCGGAAAACTGGATGGCCCATCGCGGCGCGGCCCAGGTGATCCTGAACATTTTCCGCCACTCGCGCACACCGGGTAATTACGTGGTGCTGTCGGGCGATGTGCATTATTCCTTCGTCTACGAAGTGCTGATTCGCCATCGCAAGGCTGGGCCGCGTATCTGGCAGATCACCAGCAGCGGCATCAAGAATGAATTTCCGCCGGCGCTGCTGGAATGGTTCGACCGCCTCAACCGCTGGCTGTATTCGCCGCGCTCACCGCTGAACTGGCTGACCAAACGTCGGCGCATGCGCATCGTGCCGCACGTTCCGGAGCATGCTGAAGCAGGTGAACGACTGTGGAACTCCGCGGGCATCGGCCAGGTGTTTTTCAATGACAAGGGACAGCCGCAGGATATTTATCAGCACAACTCGAATGGCTCCCCGAAGACACGCATGGTGGCTCCCGAGACAGAAGATTGAAAACCGGCTGATTTCCATTTCATTTGGTGTCGCTCATGGACCTCACCCGAACCCTGATCATCGGTAACTCCGGTTCCGGCAAGAGCTGGCTAGCGCAACGGCTCGCCGAGCAATTGTGCGTGCCATGGGTCGATCTCGATCAGATTCACTGGCTATCCGACGAACACAGCATCCCCCGCCCCCGCGCCGAAGCCCTGGGCATGGCGCGCATCGCCGCCGATGAACCCTGCTGGGTGATCGAAGGGGTTTACGGCTGGATCATCAGCGAACTGCTGCACCGCGCAACAGCGCTGATCTGGTTGTGCATTGAAGATGAAGCTTGCCTCGCCAATATCCGCCAGCGCGAAGTCAACGACGACGAGCGATCGATGGCGTTGCTGGAGTGGGCCGCAAGCTATCGAACACGTGATGGGTCCAGTGGGTTTGTGGCGCATCAGCGGTTGTTCGAGCGCTTTTGCGGTTCGAAGGTCCAGTTGAAAGATCGGGCTGAAATCAATGCTTTGATCAGGCACTGATTTTTATCGACCCACTTATCCCCCTGACAATCATCTCCACCTCCCGCTCATCAATGGTCAGCGGCGGCAGCAGGCGGATGATTTGTCCGCGTGTGACGTTGATCAGCAAGCCGTGGTCCCGGGCGGCGATCAGGCTCAGGTCGCGGATCGGTTGTTTCAGTTCGATGCCGATCATCAGGCCCTGACCGCGGATCTGCGCGACGTTCGGATGGCCCGCCAATTCTGTGCGCAATCTTTCGAGCAAATGCTCCCCTTGAAGCCGGGCGTTCTCCAGCAGCCCTTGTTCTTCGACGATATCCAGCACGGTGCAACCGACGCGGCAGGCCAGCGGATTGCCGCCGAACGTGCTGCCGTGGCTGCCCGGGGTAAAGAGCTCTGCGGCCCTGCCACGGGCCAGACAGGCACCGATGGGCACGCCGTTGCCGAGGCCTTTGGCCAGGGTCATGACGTCCGGCACGATGCCTTCGTGCTGAAAGGCGAACCACTGTCCGGTACGACCGATCCCGGTCTGGATTTCGTCGAGCATCAGCAACCATGAACGCCGGTTGCACCGTTCGCGCAGCGCCTTGAGGTAACCGGGCGGCGCCAGTTGTACGCCGCTTTCGCCCTGGATCGGCTCCATCAGGATCGCCACGATCCGCGAGCCATGCGCTTGCTGCACCTGGTCGAGCGCTTGCAGGTCGCCGAACGGCACCTTGACGAAATCACCCGGCAATTTGTTGAAGCCCAGACGCACGGCCGGGCCATCACTGGCGGACAACGTGCCGAGAGTTCGACCATGGAAAGCGTTCTCCATGACCACCACCAACGGTTGCTCGATGCCTTTGTGCCAACCATGCAACCGGGCGATTTTCAGCGCCGTCTCGTTGGCCTCGGCCCCGGAATTGTTGAAGAACGCCCGGTCCATCCCTGCCAGCCGCGTCAATTTTTGCGCCAGCCGTTGTTGCCAGTCGATGCTGTAGAGGTTGGACGTATGCAGCAACAATCCGGCTTGCTCACTGATGGCGGCAACGATTTTCGGGTGGGAATGGCCAACGTTGGTCACGGCCACACCGGCCACCGCATCCAGATACTCACGACCGGCCTGATCCCACAGGCGTGTGCCCAGGCCTTTGTTGAAACTCAGGGCCAAGGGTTGGTAAGTGCTCATCAGGCAGGCGGCGGTCATGACATCAAGCTCCAGCAAGGGTCGGTGTTTTTGCAGTATGGTTAGCCACCTGAGCTGGATAAACGCCTCAAAACTTCAATCATTTAAAAGCCGAGCTTGATAATGGATTTATTCCAGGCAATGAGTGTTTACGTGAAAGTGGTGGAAACCGGCAGCATGACCGCCGCGGCTTTTCAGTGCGAAATGTCCACGACCATGGTCGGCAATCACCTCAAGGCACTGGAACAGCGTCTGGGTGTGCGCCTGATGCACCGCACCACGCGGCGTCAGCGCCTGACCGAATTCGGTGCCGCGTATTACCAGCGTTGTCTGGAAGTGTTGGGACTGGTGGCGGATTCCGAGCGGCTTGCAGAACAGGCCCTCGACGAACCGAGCGGCATCTTGCGCATCACCGCTCCCTTGACCTTCGGCACCGAGCGGCTGGCACCGGCGCTGAGTGAGTTCAGCTTGCAAAACCCGCGGGTGAAGCTTGATGTGGTGCTGACCAACCGCCGTCCGGACCTTCTGGAGAACGGCCTGGATGTGGCGTTTCGACTCGGCGCACTGGAACCCTCAAACCTGATCGCCCGCCCGCTGATCGACTACACCCTGACCATGTGCGCCTCGCCGCAATATCTGGCCCGTCGGGGCACACCGCAAACGCCTGAAGACCTGCGACAGCACGATTGTCTGTCGTTTGCCTATCCGGCCGGGGATGACTGGCAGTCGGTGCAAAAGGAATGGCGTCTGGCCGGACCTGATGGCGAAGTCAGCGTGGGAGTCAGCGGGCCGATGCTGATCAACAGTTCGGCCGGCCTGCATCAGGCGGCGCTGACGGGTATGGGCATCGTGATGATGCCCGACGCGCTGGTCGAAGAAGACCTGCGGCAAGGAAACCTGCTGGCATTGATGCCGGATTACTGCCCGCCCAGCCGTCCGATGCATCTGGTTTACCCGCAGGATCGCCACCGTTTGCCGAAATTGCGCCGTTTCGTCGAATTCGCGGTACAGAAGTGGGGCAAGCACTCCTGACGCTTACCTCCCCTCCTTCACCAGCACCGGTTTTTCCTGATAACGCTCGGGAAACAGCTGCTTGAGCTGCGCCACTTTCGGCAGGTCATTGATCACGATGTAAGGATAGGTCGGGTGCTCGGTGAGAAAGTCCTGATGCTCTTCTTCGGCCGGGTAGAAACCGTTGTAGCTTTCCAGCTTGGTCACGATCGGTTTGTTGAAGGACTTGGCCGCGTCGAGCTGGGCAATGTAGGCCTGGGCGATTTTTTGCTGCTCGGCGCTTTTGGTGAAGATGGCCGAACGGTACTGAGTCCCGGTGTCCGGCCCCTGGCGGTTGAGTTCGGTCGGGTTGTGGGCGACTGAAAAGTAGATGTGCAGCAAGGTGCCGTAACTGACCTGGCTCGGGTCGTACGTCACTTCGACAGATTCCGCATGGCCGGTATTGCCGTCGCTGACGCGCTCGTACTGTGCCGTGTCGGCTGCACCACCGGCGTAACCGGAAACCGCATTCTTCACCCCTTTGACGTGTTGAAACACCCCTTGCACGCCCCAGAAACAACCGCCGGCGAACACCGCGGTTGCGCTGCGGGCCTGAGTGACTTCATCGAGCGCTGGCGGCGCAATCACCACCGCTTCTTCGGCACCACCCAAGGAGAACGCCGAGCATGGGCCGATAACGCTAACGGTGGCCAGGGCCAGCAGCGCACGACGCCAGGTGAGCAGGTTTTTCATGTAAGCAACTCCAGAATGATTCAAAGGGCAGGCAGGCAAAAATCAGACGGTTTTGGGCACGAACTTCATCGCCAGTCCGTTCATGCAATAACGCAGGCCTGTCGGTTTCGGGCCGTCATCGAAGACATGGCCCAAATGCCCGCCGCAACGTCGGCAATGCACCTCTTCGCGGACCATGCCGAAAGTGCGGTCCTGTCGAGTGGCCACAGCCTTGTCCAGTGGCGCCCAGAAGCTCGGCCAACCGGTGCGACTGTCGAATTTGGTGGCCGAGGAAAACAGCGGCAGATCGCAACCGGCGCAGGTGAACGTACCGTCACGGTGTTCGTTGTTCAGCGGGCTGCTGTAGGCGCGCTCGGTGCCCTCTTCGCGAAGGATTTCGTACTGCTCGTCGCTGAGGATCGCGTGCCATTCGCTATCAGTGTGGGTCACTTCGAACGCCTCGGCCGCGTTGACCTCGCTGATCAACGCCGAGCCTGTGGATAACTTCGGCAACAGGCCGATCGCCAGGGCCGTGACCCCGAGCCCGCTGCTCGCTACAAGAAATTGCCGTCGTGAAAACATGCTTGTCTCCCAAAACCAGGGGTGTTTCATGGAACACAGCCTAGGCTTTGGGTGATCGCCAAATCCTCACGGTAAGTTAAACAATTCGTGATAACTCGGGCGCTGGAAAACCCGCACAATGCGCTCATTGCGCCGAAGGATTGAGCTGGATGGAACAGACTAAACGCGTCCTCGTGGTCGAGGACGATACGCACATCGCCGACCTCATTTGCCTGCATCTGCGTGATGAGCAATTCGAGGTGGTCCACAGTGCCGATGGCAATGAGGGCATGCGCCTGTTGCAGCAAGGCAACTGGGATGCGTTGATCCTCGACCTGATGCTGCCCGGTGTCGATGGCCTGGAAATCTGCCGCCGCGCCCGGGCCATGGCCCGCTACACGCCAATCATCATCACCAGCGCTCGCTCCAGCGAAGTGCACCGGATCCTCGGCCTCGAACTGGGTGCCGATGATTACCTGGCCAAGCCGTTTTCCATGCTGGAACTGGTGGCGCGGGTCAAAGCCCTGTTGCGCCGGGTCGATGCGATGGCGCGCAACCTGAAGATGGACGCCGGCAGCCTGAACATCGACGGCCTGGCCATCGACCCGATCACCCGCGAAGTGGCTCTGAACGGTCGGCGGCTGGACCTCACACCCCGTGAGTTCGACTTGCTGTACTTCTTCGCCCGTCAGCCCGGCAAGGTGTTCTCGCGCATGGACCTGCTCAATGCCGTGTGGGGCTACAGCCACGAAGGCTACGAGCACACGGTCAACACCCACATCAATCGCCTGCGCGCCAAGATCGAGACTGACCCGGCGCAACCGGTGCGCATCCTCACGGTATGGGGGCGTGGCTACAAATTCGCCACCGGGGAGGAACCGCAGCCATGAGGTTGACGCTCACACAGCGCCTGTCGCTGGTGTTCGCCGTGTTGTTGCTGGTGTGCTGCGGCACGTCCGCGTGGATGCAGGTGCGCTCCAACCAGATGCATGAACAGGAAGTGGTGCAAGGCTTGTCCCGCGACCTGGCGCAACACATCGCCAATGACACGGTGCTGATGGACACCCAGGGACTGATGCCCAATGCGGTGCGCGATCTGTTCAGCAAGCTGATGCAGGTCAACCCGAGTGTCGAGGTGTACCTGCTCGATACCGAAGGCAGGATTGTTGGCAGCGCCGCGCCCGAAGGGAGGATTCGGCGCGACCGGCTCGACCTGGCGCCGATCCAGCGCCTGCTGCGGGGCGATGCACTGCCGATTCTCGGTGACGATCCGCGCAGTGTGGATACCCGCAAGGTATTCAGCGCCGCGCCACTGAAGGTCGATGGCAAACCCGCCGGTTACCTCTACGTGGTCCTGCTCGGCGAAGACCACGATCGGCTGGCCGAACGCGGTGCCACCAGTGCCGCACTCAACACCGCCCTGCTGTCCATCGGTTTGGTCGCGCTGCTGTGCCTGATTGCCGGTCTCACCGCGTTTGCCCTGATCACCCGGCCGTTGCGCCGTTTGACCGAAACCGTCAGCCAGTTCGACATTGACGGCGTCCCGGTCACCCCGGCCCTGCCCGTTACCGTAGAAAAAACCGCCAGCCACGATGAAATTGCCATCCTCGACGCCACGTTCCGGCAGATGCAGGCACGCCTCGGCGAGCAGTGGCGCTCGCTGACCCGCCAGGATCAGGAGCGCCGTGAACTGGTGGCCAATATCTCCCATGACTTGCGCACGCCATTGGCCTCACTGCACGGCTATCTGGAAACCCTGTCGCTCAAGGACGCCACGCTGTCCCCCGCCGATCGCCGCCGTTATCTGGGCATTGCGCTGGATCAGAGCCGCAAGGTCGGTGGGCTGGCGCAATCACTGCTGGAGCTGGTGCGGCTGGAACATGGTTTTGTGCAGCCGGTGCTGGAGCGGTTTTCCCTGACCGATCTGGCCCAGGACATTTTCCAGAAGTTCGAGCTCACCGCCGAAGCGCGCGAGGTCGAATTGAAGGCCACCTTTGCCCCGAACGTCTCGGTGGCGTGCGCGGATCTCGGCTTGATCGAACGGGTGCTGACCAACCTGTTCGACAACGCTCTGCGCCATACCCCACAAGGTGGCGAAATCGAACTTGGCTTGCGCCCGCTAGGCTCGTTTATCGAAGTGACCGTCAGCGATACAGGACCGGGGATTGCCCCGCAATTGCGCGACGGGTTGTTCCTGCGCCCGTTCAATATCGGCGGCGCACGGCGTGATGGCGGGTTGGGTTTGCGAATCGTGCATCGCATCCTGCAATTGCACGGGCGCGATATCCAGTTGATCGATGTGCCGGGACGCGGGGCGACCTTTCGGTTTTCGTTGCCGATTGATGAAGAGACAGCGACTGCGTTGGCGGTGCGTTCGATGAACCTCAATACACCGGGGCAGGCTTGAGAATTGGCTTGCCAGCGATTTTGATCGTTCCCACGCTCCGCGTGGGAATGCCTCAACGGACGCTCCGCGTTCGGCTCTGGCAGGGACGCGGAGCATCCCGGGCTGCATTCCCACGCAGAGTGTGGGAACGATCACATCGCGAGCAGGCTCGCTCCTACAGGGGATCGCGATTATCCAGCAAGGCAAAAAAACGACCAACCGCCCGTTGCTCCGTGACAACGCCGCCCCGGTCCAATAGATTAGGCGACCTGAAAAAGCCCCCGTGCTTTCTCGCCCCTATTCAAGCTGAAAAAAGTAGTGAAATTTCAATGTCCGATTCCAATACCGCTGAATCCGTAGTCACCTTGTCGTCCAAAGCGGAATACGAAAACTCCATCAATCTTTCACAACACGTGCCCCAGGCCAAAACCATCAGCGAGATGGTGCTGGACGCTTTCCAGTCCACCCGCGAAAGCGACCAGATCCGCGAGCTGCGCGCCGCGATCCGTCAGGCCCACGACAGCTTCGACGATGACAAGGCGTACGAACTGATGGGCCAGCTCAAGCAGCTCAAGGACGCCGAAGCCGCCGACATCGCCGCGCTCGAAGACCTGAGCAGCAAATTCCCGATCAGCCGCATCCTGTCCAGCTTCAAGGATGACCCGGCGTTCCAGGAAATTGTCTACGGCCTGGCGCTGAAAGTGCTGAACCAGACCCACCAGGCCATCAGCAACCCGAGCGGTGGCAAGAGCAAGGCTGCCAAGGCCAAGAAAGAAGTCGAAGTGTTCACCATCAGCAAGGACGGCATGAGTGTGACGCTGCCGCTGCGCACCCCGCGCTCGCGTTTGAGCGTCGACCGTGAAGCCCTGGAATTCCTCGGTTTCAGTTTTGTTGGCGAAGGCGATGAAGCCGAGCTGGAAAACGAGACATTCCTGGACAATGCCGGCAGCGAACAAGCGGTCAACCGCAAGAACATCATCACCGCCCTGCAACAGCAGACGGCGTTCGACGGCTATAGCATCACCGCTCAATAACCTGATACCCCATTATTTGTGGCGAGCGAGCTGGCTCGCGTCGGGCTGCGCAGCGGCCCCCGGAATTTGACGGCACTTACAGATTTTCGTGAGTGCAGCGCACTCAAGCACAAGCCAGCTCCATCGCCACAGTCACCTCAGCGACTCACTTAGCGCCCCGCCCTCGTGCGGGGCTTTTTATTGCCCGCGATTGCGGCGAATCCCCGATTACTCTTCCAGTATCAACGCCAGAACACCACTTCCCTTCCCCCTTCTGCACCACGGGTCCGTCTGCGGGAAGCGTCAACTCAGTTTCCAGCCCAAGACCTCAGCGGTGCGACTGCCGAGGTCATCATGAACACGCTCCCTCTCTACCGTCAGCTGGCCAATCATTATCTGGACGCGATCCGTAGCGGCACCCTGAAAACCGGCGAGCGCCTGCCTTCGATACGGCTGATGATGGAAAAACACGCCGTCAGCCTGTCGACCGCCGTGCAGGTGTGCCGGGAGCTTGAGGACTATGGCGTGCTGGAAGCGCGACCGCGCTCGGGCAATTACATTCGCCAGCCGGATACGCCAAAACAATCCGCGCCGATCACCCTGCTCCCGCCGCTGGATAGCGGGGTGTATGTCGGCATCCATGAGCAAGTGTCAGCGGTGCTCAAAGCCAGTCAGCGGGCGACGATCAAGGTCAATCTGGCCAGCGCCTATTGCGCACCTCAGCTCTATCCGTTGAAGACCTTGCAGGACAACATGATCAAGACTTTGCGCCAGGATCAGCACCTGCTCGACACCACCGGTTCGACCAGCGGCAACAGTACGCTGCGCAGCGTCCTTGCCCGCCGAATGCTGACCGCCAAGACCCATCTGACAGCCGAACGCATTGTCATCACCAACGGCGCCACCGAAGCGATCAACCTGGCCCTGCGTGCCGTGACCCACCCCGGTGATACCGTGGCCGTGGAATCGCCAACCTTCTACGGCGTGCTGCAAATTCTCGAAAGCCTGAACCTGCGGGTGCTCGAAGTCCCCGCTTCGCCCCATGCGGGAATTCATCTGCCGGCCCTTGAACATTTGCTGCAAGGGCCGGAGCGGATCAAGGCGCTGATCGTCATGCCCAACCTGCACAATCCGCTGGGCAGCATCATGCCCGACAGCCACAAGGCCCGACTGGTGAAACTCTGCGCCGAGCACGATACGGTGCTGATCGAGGACGACACCTACGGTGACCTGGTGGACACCGAGCAACCGCTGTCCACCCTCAAGCACTGGGACCGCAGCGACAATGTGATCTATTGCGCTTCGCTGAACAAAACCCTGGCCCCGGGCCTGCGCCTGGGCTGGATCAGTGCGGGGAAGTGGCACGACCGCGTGGAAATGCTCAAGCACACCCAGACCCGCGGCTGCGAGAAGCTGTCACAGCTGGCGGTCAGTGCGTTCATGGGCACACCTTCCTACGAGCGCTATCTGCGACGTTTGAGAAAAACCCTGACCCAACAGCGCCAGCAAATGAGCGCAGCGATCCTGCGCTACTTTCCCGAGGGTACCCGAGTGACCAATCCGCAGGGTGGCACGTTGCTGTGGGTGGAATTGCCTGTGCAGTATTCGTCCATGGCGCTTTTTCATGAAGCGCTGGACGTCGGCATCCAGATTTCACCTGGGGATATCTTTTCCAACGCCAAGCGGTTCAGGAATTTTCTGCGTATTGGCTGTGGGACGCCATATTCGCCGCGGATCGATGAGGCACTGGGGACGTTGGGGAACCTGCTCAAACTTCAGGGCTGATCCAACCCCTGTAGGATCACGGCTTGCCGGCGATGGCGTCAGCACATGCAACATTGCTGTGTCTGAAACACCGCTATCGCGGGCAAGCCTTGCTCCTACAGGTCAGGGGTGAGCTTTAGATCGGGGTCTGGTGCAGGCTGATGATATGCGGGTCATCATTCCAGTGCGGGAAGCGCTCGGCGATCAGCGGGTCGTGGCCGGGGATGACGTGGTCTTCGCTGTCGGCCAGGCGGTCGATTTCACTGAACGCTTCAAGGCTTTGCGCCAGGTCATCGATGATCGGAAACGGGCTGCGTTGGCGAATGTTGACCCACAGATGCGCGGCATCCGACGCCAGCACAATCCAACCACGCGCAGTATTGACCCGCACCACCTGACTGCCCGGCGTGTGGCCGCCCACGGCGTGCAAGGTCACGCCGGGCATGACTTCAACCGTGCCGTTGTGCAAACGCATCCGCCCTTCGAACAGCGGTGGCAGGGCCGACATCACGTCCTCGACTTCGTAGGTTTTATTCACCGTGTGATGGGCCATCTTCGGCCCGGTGCAAAAACGCAATTCAGCCTCCTGCAAATGCACCGTGGCTTTCGGAAACAACCCCAGATTGCCGGCATGATCCCAATGCAAATGCGTGAGGATCAGGTGCTCGACCTGCGCCGGATCGATGTCCAGTTGGCGCAGGGATTCTTCCGGCAGGCGATACATCTGGCGATTGCGGCGATCCGCCGTGGCCGGCTGGAAACAGGTGTCGACCACGATCACCTGTTGCTCGTTGCGGATGACCCAGAAGTAATAATCCAGCGGCATCGGCGCATTCGGATCGCCGCAGCAGGCGTCGTAGAGAAAATTCTCTCGGGCGGTGCGTTGGGCATTGGCGCCGACGCGGATGGCGAACACTTCGTACACAGGAACGGACATGCACACCTCCGGATTCAAGCCGCTGCCGTAGCTTTGAGGGTTGGACGAAAATCAAAGTCGATCTGCTCGCTGATGCCCAGGTCGCGGGCCAGTTTATGCAGGCCACTGTAGTCGCGCATGATCGTCGCGTTCTTGTTGCTCTCGCGGGTATCGGCAATGATCAGCGCCGCATCCTCAATCCCCAGCTGCGTCAGGATCGCCTCCCACATCGAGTAGTCCTGGGCGATAAAAGCACTCAGCGCCACCGACAGGTTGCGGGCGAAAAATTCCCGCTGGACTGGCTGCATATTGGCGTACATGACCTTGGCCACCTCGGCCAGCACCTTGCTGTGGGCATATTCGTCGCGGTTATGCAGTTCGGCGACGCGGCGGTTTTGCGGCTGGATGGTCTGGTCATCCGCCAGCAGGTCGAGGTAGGCATTGACGCTGATCTCGGCCACCACCGCAAACGTGATCGCCGCCAAGTCCCGTTGCCATTGCTCAGTCAGCTCTTCGCACAAGGCTTTCAGGCGCAGGTAAGTGACTGACGGTGGCAAGTCCAGATCCTGATCCAGTGCGCGGTCGAGTTTTGTTCGTTCGATAGCGCGCAGGTGCATCAGCGTGTGGTAGTGCTCGTCGATCAGCGTCTGTTGCATGGCCTCGCGAAAATGCCAGTCGTCCTTGCCCAGGTACTGATTGGCGATGACGCTCAGCGCCGGATTCACCACGTGTTCCTCGGCGGTCACGGTGCGCAGGTTGTAGCCGATCCAGCCCCAGGTCACCACGCTGCTTTTGAGTTCATCACTCAAGGCCTGGAATGCCGGGTGATGGAAAAACGGCACCATGCATTCTGGATAATCAGGGCGCGACGGATCGAACACTTCGTTGACCTGGGCTTTGTCCGGCGCACACACCGTGGCGCGTTTGGTCCAGGCCTGATTGAGCCGAACGATCAGTTGATGATCGACTTGAGCAATCTCGATTGCTGTTTGCATGACGCAATACCTGTAAGAAGCGCACCCGCGAGGGGTGCGCCTGAAGAATGAAGGGCGACGGAAAAATCAGGCCAGCCAGTAGCGGGTGAGGTTGCGCGCCGGGTCAGTGTATCGGCTGCGGGCGTGAATCATCCGCCAGTTATCCCAAATCAGCAGGCACCCGTCGGGAATCAGCACCGGGGTGTTGTGCTCGACAAAGTAGGCCTCGCCGAGCGCCGCAAACCTGGCCAGCGGCGACGTGCCGTTGGCGACCTGCGACTGCTGTAACGCTTCCTTCGAAGGGTTCACGTCGCCATAGTGAAACTGGTTGTAGCTGAAGCGAAAAATATCGCCGTCTGCGGTCGGGGTGAGGATGTACTCCCTGACTCGGGTTTGCGCCGGCTCGCCAGGCTTGGCGGTGGCGACAAACTCCACGGGCGTGTCGTCGAGCCATTCGCGCAGTTGCGGTTCGGAGCGCTCGAGGGACTTGAGAAATTCATAACCGTCCACCAGCCCCGTGTGCCCGCCACCGCAGGTCGCCTGTTTATGGCAATGCAACGCCAGATAACGGGGCGGCGGTCCATAGACCGGCGCTTCGGTGTGCGGGCCGATGCCGTTCATGCTCTGGGAGTACGGCAACGCTTCATACCCTGGTTTGCGGGTGATAGCGAAGGCGACCTGACCGTTGAACTGCGGAATGACCTGACCGAACTCGTGCAGTGTTCCTACAACATCGTGAGCAAATTCCCCGGGGGTGAGCACCGTCCAGCCCTGCGCCGACAATTGTTGATGACGATGGCCCAGTGAAACATAAGGTGTAGACGCGACTATCCCTTGATCTGACATGGCGAAGTTCCTGGCTGTTGTTCAGGCGTTGACGGTTGAGGTGTAAGCGGCGATCAAATCGCGGCAGGCATTGCCCGGTCGGTAGGACTGCTCGTCGATGCATTGCACCGGGGTGATTTCAGCGGCAGTGCCGGTCAGAAAACACTCATCGAAGGCGCCCAGGTCGGTCGGCAGGATCGTCCGTTCGACCACTTGATAATCCAGCGCCTTCGCCAGTTCGATCACGGTCTGCCGGGTAATGCCGTTGAGGAAACAGTCCGCCACCGGCGTGTGCAATGTCCGGTCCTTGACGAAAAACACATTGGCACTGGTGGCTTCGGCAACGTGCCCGCGCCAGTCGAGCATCAAGGCGTCGTGGTAGCCGTTGTTCTCAGCGTCATGCTTGCTCAACGTGGCGATCTGGTAGTGCCCGGAGGCCTTGGCTTCAAAGGGGCTGCTGTTGGGTGGCGGTCGACGCCAGATCGCGGTTTTCAAGCGAATGCCGGCCATGCGTGCCGCCGGGTCGAAATAGCTCGGCCATTGCCAGCAAGCGATCGCCACATGCACGCGATTGAAACGTGCCGAGGTGGAAATCATCTCGCTGCCACGCCACGCGACCGGTCGCAGGTAACCTTCGACCACACCGTTGCGTTGCAGCAGTTCGTGGCTCGCCGCTTCCAGCTCAGCGGGCTCAAACGGCAGGGCAAAGTCCATCAGTTGCGCCGAGCGATACAGCCGTTCGGTGTGCTCGCGCAGCTTGAAGATTTTGCCGTTGTACACGCGCTCCCCTTCATACACCGTGCTTGCATAATGCAAGCCGTGGGTCAGTACATGCAGGCGCGCTTCGGACCACTCGACAAATTCGCCATCGAGCCAGATCCATCCTTCGCGCTGATCAAACGGGATACCGCTCATGTCCTTATCTCCTGTAAATCGTCCTACGCCGTTTGCAGCAGGACCGGTATCAATTCGGGGCTTGCCTGGGCTTCGCTCTGAAAGAAAAACGCCCGCTCGCCAAACGCCGGGCGCAGGTCGTCGAACCAGGTCACGTGCGGATCGAAGTGCGCATAAAAAGTGCGCAACACCCACTGCGGATCGCGCGCCTGCAGGAACTGCAGCACGAAGACTTTTTCGCCAGCGACGGTTTCGATGCCGTTGATCAACACCTTGCCGTAGAAGGTGCTCATGGACGGCCCGCGCACGGTTCGCGCCAGTCCGGAGACCGTGCGATAGGCCGCCTGAAAAATCTCGAAGGCCCTGGCCAGCGGCATCGCGAAGTAATGGCTGGGGCCGGTGTCGCGCTCGACGAACATGTAATAGGGCACCGCACCGAGTCGTACGCCTTCGGTCCAGAGGTCCGCCCAATCGGCCGGGTTTTCGTTGATGTGGCGGATAACCGGCGCCTGCATGCGCAGCGTTGCCCCCGTGCTGCGAATGCGTTCAACGGCTTGGCGCGCGATGTCCTGACGGATTTCCACCGGGTGGTTGTAGTGCCCCATGATCGACAGGTTTTTCCCCGCAGCCACGATGCGCCGGAACAGCTCCAGCAGGTCGAGCGCATCCTTGTCGCTGACGAAGCGCTGCGGCCAATACGCCACCGATTTGGTGCCGATGCGGATGCTCTTCAGGTGTGGCAAATCCAGCAATGGCTCGATGTAACCGGCCAGCGAACGGGTGTTCATGATCATCGGGTCACCCCCGGTGATCAGCACATCGGTGACTTCGCTGTGTTGCTGCAGATAGTTCACCAACTCTTGGGATTCACGGGCATTGAACTTGAGTTCTTCCTCGCCGATGAACTGCGCCCAACGGAAACAGAACGTGCAGTAGGCGTGACAGGTCTGACCGGCACCGGGGAAAAACAACACGGTCTCACGGTACTTATGCTGAATGCCCGCGAGGACTTTTCCGTCGAGCGTCGCGCTGTTGTGCGTCAGTTGCCCGGCCGGGTGCGGGTTCATGCGCAACCAGATCGCTTCGATACGACGCTTGATCGCCGCGGGATCGTCCAACTCGATCAGCTGCTTGAGCGAGGCGTACTCCTCCGGCAGCAACATGTCCTTGTGCGGAAATGTCATGCGGAAAATCGGATCGTCCGGAATGTTGTCCCAATCGATCAGCGTCCCCAGTACATAGTCGTTGGTGCGAAATGGCATGACCCGCGCCACGACGCTCATGGCTTCCTGCAATGCCGGGGTCAACCTGTCCCAATAGGGCGTGTCGCGAATGGTGCGTGCGTTATAGGGTTTGTATCTTTCCTGCTCCAACATTCCTTGCATGGCAGCGCTCCTGGTGTTTGCCCTGACGATTGCTACACGACGGCCGGCGCTTTGCGCTCCAGGTCCATCCATGCGCGAACGCTGTCGCGATCCCACTGACGACGGACATACGCCGCCAATCGCGCAGGCACCTCGTCACCGTTGGCGACCAGGCGGTTGAGCATGATTGCCAGGTCGGTGTCGGCGATGCTCCAGTCACCGAACAGATGCTCGGCCCCCTCCTCCAGCAAACGGTCGGCCACGAACAACAGGCGCTCGGCAGCGGCCCGGGCTTCGTCGGACAGCGGCGTGTCTTTCTTGCCGAAATACACCAGGTCAAACGGACGCTCTTTGCGTACCACCAGCAGATCACTGCGCAGCCAGGCCTGCAGCTGACGGGCACGGGCACGCTGCTTGATGTCTTTTGGGTAAATGCTTTTTGAACCTGGAGCGAGTTCTTCCAGATATTCGGCAATGGCCGAAGATTCCGACAGCGCAAAACCTTCGTGAACCAGCAGCGGAATTTTGCAGGTCAGCGAAAGATCACGATAATGATCCTGGTAATTATCACGGGCTTTCAAATCCACCGTCACCAGATCAAATGAAAGTTGTTTTTCCTTTAACGCCACATAAGCCGACATTGCAAAAGCACTGACATAATCCGCGCCGAGATACAGTTTTAAGCTGGTACTTTCCATGGAACGCCCCCTTGCACTAAACACATTAATCCGTTGCATTTGAAGCGATCGTAGTAAGTTGATTAAGCGCTGAACAGATACAGAAATTATCTGTTTCTATCGATACAGAAATTCGTGGCGTGTTATTCGCCAGCAAGCATTTTTGGGGTACGCAAAAACGAAAAAGGGAGTCAGCGTAGGCGGACTCCCTGGTGTGCAGCAGACGGGAAATTACAGCTGGCGGGGGATCAGGCCAACGTGGTCGGCATGGTTGGACAACAACGCCATCTGCGGCATGTTGCTGAGGTTGAGCATGGTCAGCGGCTCGGTGGCGCTGGAGTTGACGAAGCCATGCTGCGTCCAGGCGGGCACCAGCAATACATCGCCTGGGCCAACGTCTACCTGCTCGGCCTCGCCCAGCGACAACGCGCCGCTGCCGGACTGGATGATGAACAGATGCCACCAGGCATGGCAATGGCCGTCGAGCGTTGCCCCCGGCACCAGCCATTGCATGGAGACCGCCATGCCGGGTGTCAATTGGCAACCGTCGATATGACTTTCGTGGGCCAGCGCAACAATATCGATGTCACTGGCTTCAAGCGCCTGACGCATACCGGCAAGTTCGGCACCTTTCCATACCCGGGGTTTTATCGGTTGCCGATCCAGACTCTGGCGAAAGTCCTTATATGAAAAAAACGCACCCTGAACGTTATTCATTTTTCCGTTTCCAACTTATTCTGCCGAATGGAGTCAACCGACCTTAGGCGAACATTTCAACAGTGTAAAGTCGAACAACTTCACTTATAACGCCGATGGTCTCAACGCCACGATCATATCAACTTCAATCGCTGCATTTTTTGGCAACTGATAAACACCGACCGTGGTGCGTGTATGTTTACCGGCATCACCCAGCACGTGGCTGAAGACATCCGACGCACCATTGGCGACATCGCTGAGATCGACGAAATCCTCCGTGCACCTCACATACACCGTTACCCGAATCAGCGACTTGATCTTGTCCAGCGAGCCAATGGCATCAACGATCAAAGCCAATCCGCGGATCGCACTGATGCTCGCGGCCGCTTGCGCATCCGCCATGTCGAGGTCGCGCCCGACCCGCCCCGTGTAGTGCATTTTGCCGTTCATGCGCGGCACCAGACCGCTGATATACAGTTCGTCGTGGTGACGAATCAACGGCGCGTAATGACCGCCAACGGTGTTCTCGCCGTAGATGTCATAGTCGAATTCCCGCGCCAGAGCGATGAAGCGCTCATCACAGGTCATGTGTTGAATCATTTACTGAACCCTCTTGATCAATACTGCATGAAACATCGATCGCTACCACTTGCCCCACGCCTCACCCCACTGCCCTGGCCGGTGCTGCCAGAGGGGTGATCCCGACCTTTGATTCAATGGCCTCGGCCAGACGCGACAGGTCCAGGCTGAGCTGCTCGTACCGCTCGTTGAACAACACGATGTGGCCGATGAACGAGAAGTTGTCCTTCACCAATGCGCTCACTGAATCACCGATGCGCTTGCTCAGCACGGCTTCCACCAGCTCGATATTCAGCGCCCGGGCTAGGGCCTGGACGTCCGGAACATCGCGCAGCAGGCCACTGGTGTTCGCTCTCAACAGGCGGATGCCGCAGTAGCCGCGCGCGACTGGATCATGGCTATCGACCTGACCTTCCACCGCCCAGCGGACCCAGCGCTCCCACGGGTCGAAGTCGATGAACGCCTTACGCGCCAGATCCCAGATATGCATGCCGCCGGGGCGCATGTTGGTTTCCACGGCCGAGGTGCGGTGGTTGGCCCTGTGGAAAACTTCGTTGTGCCAGGCTCCGTTGTCCTGCGACACCAGCCCAGCCATGTGGCGGCCGGCGGCCATCAGCCGAGCCTGGGCATCGGCCGCCAGCGGCGCAGGCACCACTTGTTGGATCTCGGCACGGTAGGCACCATCGGTGGTGGTTTTTTCGGTGATCCAGGTACTTCCGGCGACATAGTCCCAGCTGTACTCCCGAGCGTTCTGGATCAGCTCTTCGAGCACGATGCCGCCCTCGCGATAGGGCTTGAGAGCCTGCCAGGCTTCGTCGCATTCGGACGGATGCCGGATAACCCGGCAGCCTCGGCTGGCGCCTTCGCAGGCGGGTTTGATGAAAGCTTTGCCGCCCAGCTCAATCACCCGCTGGCGCAGCTCCGGCAGGCTTTCGATACGGGTCGAAACGATCGGCCGATAGTCCTCGGGTGCCACCGTGGCGCAGGCTTCGAGCTGGCGGAAAATCTGTTTGTCCAGCCCCGCCCGTGCCTCGGCCGGGGTAATGCCCGGCAGGCCGAAATGGTCGGCCAGCGCCGCACCGAGCAGCACGCCGCGATCGGAAAACGGCAGGACGCCGATCAGCTTCCAGCGATCTGCATTCAGGCAACCGACTACCAGTTCAAGCGACGCCGACACATCTTTCTCGGCCAGCGATGTAGTGCAAACGTGATCAGCGACCTGTTCGTCCTGAGGCTGGATCTGCTCGACCAGCAGGATCAGCCTCGCGTTGTACAGCGACTTGCACAAATCGCGCAGCTTCTGGATATCGTGAACCCGACTGCCGTTGTACCCCACCACTACTACGCACGAAGTCGTATTCATAAAACCCCCGACTTGCAAAGTGAAAACCGAAACGGCGATGACTCAGTCATGCAGCGACGCGATTGATTTACGGTTGAGCCCGTACCAGACCATGATCCCGGCGGCGCCAATGGCGGCCAGCACCAACGCGTTGTACGGCGGTGGCATGACCCGCATGATCAACACGGTCAGACCCGCACCGACGCCCAGCGACACTTCCTTGACGAACATGTTGTTCTGCTTGACCGAGAAGTAATCGAGATGACTGAACGCGCATTCGGCGATGGACAGCAACGCCACCCAGACCAGTGCGCCGGCCAGGGTTTCGACGTGGAATGCGGCAGGCGAAGACAGCACCGCAAAACCGCCGACGATGATGGCGATCACCGTCAGCACCTTGAAACGCCCGGTGCTCTCGATCAGTTTCATGACCGGCACTTGCGCGAACACCACCACGGCGCTGTTGAGGATCAGCATCAAGCCGTACCAGGTCGGCAGTTCGCCGGTCTTGAGCAGGATTGCTTGCGGCAGGATCGAGAACACGCCAAACAACTTGATGCCCATGATGATGCCGGCGATGACCCACGGCAGTTTGTTACCCCAACCGCTACCGTCCTTGCTGGCCGGGCGAGACACCGCGGCTTCGGTGGTAAAGGTCGCGCCCATGGCGATGGGCAGGCACAACAGGACGAACGCGGCGGCGCCGAAGAAAAACATGCCCGGGGTCAACAGTGGCGACAGCAGGATCAGACCCGCCAACAGGCTGCCCATGTTCATGGCCACGCGGTTGTAGGCTGCCCCCTCTTTGGTCTGTGCCGCTTCGCTCTTGATCAGGTAACCGGCAATCGCGATACCGTAGGCAAACAACGCCGCGGCAAACATGACAACGCCCTGGTTGCTGGTGACCGCCAGCAGCACCAGGCCGGCGGCGGCGCACAGCAACGTAACGCTCAAGGAACGGCGACCGAGCACCAGCAAGGTCAGCGGCAACAGCAGCAACAAGGCCCGATAGCCGAGGGCCAGAATGCTGTTGGTGGCGGTATCGAGCCAGACGTTGGCCTTGCCCAGCACCGCGAACAACGCCACGGCCGTGATGATTCGAATGGTGAACAACCGCAGGTTGATCACCGGTTTCGCCACGACGGCGGTTGTTTCTACACTCATGCAGCACCTCTTGAACCTGGTTGACTGAACGACCGGCAAAAGGTCGACAATCCATAAACACTCCAAAGCGATAGTAGAAAGAGATGCTTGTCTTGATCAGAGCAAGTTCGTATAGAATCAAACGAACTTTACTGCCGGAGAGACCAGTAAAATGCAGGCTCAGCGCGCAGTGATCGCCGCCATCGAGTTCCAGCAGGGTGTGCCGCTGGTGCAGCAGATCGTCGATCAATTGACCGTAGCAATCAGCCAGGGCGGCCTGCCCCACGGCTCCAGGCTGCCCCCGATTCGCGAACTCTCAGACTTGATGCACGTGGGCAAATCCACGGTGGTCGACGCCCTGGACCGCTTGCGGGCCAAGGGCCTGGTGGTTTCACGCCAGGGCTCGGGGCACTACGTGCACCGTTCCAGCAGCACCCTCCCGGCCAACGCCGGTCCGGACCTGCTGCCTCAGGACACCCTCAGCGTGGTCCGCCGCGCCGTGCTGCTGGACAATGGCGCACTGCGCCCGGGGGCGGGTTTTCTGCCCTCCTCGTGGCTGCCTGCCGAAGAACTGCTCAAAGCCGTACGCGGCACACTGCGCGCCACCACCCTGCGCATGGGTGAATACGGTAACGCCAGCGGTTACCTGCCACTGCGTCAGGCCCTGCGGGTGAAGATGGCGACCCTGGGCATCGAGGCGCCGGTAGAGCAGATCATCACCACCGCCAATACCGTCCAGGCCATCGACATGCTGATGCGCCTGCTGGTCAAACCCGGCGACACGGTGCTGCTCGACGATCCGTGTTATTTCACGATGCACACCAATCTGGCCTGGCACGGGGCGAAGGTCATCACCATTCGCCGCGAATGCGACGGAATGGACCTGGACGCCTTGGAGCAACTGCTGATCGCCCACCGTCCCGTGCTCTACATGACCAACAACGCGCTGCACAACCCGACCGGGCATTCGTTCACCTCGGCGCAGGTTTATCGCTTGCTGGAGTTGAGTCACCGCTACAACTTCCACATCCTCGAAGACGACCTGTACTGCGACATGCAGCAACGCCGAACCCCTCGCCTGGCTGCGAGCGGGCTGGACAATGTGTCTTACGTCTCCGGGTTCTCCAAGACCCTGACCGCCAACAGCCGCGTCAGCTTCGCGGTGCTCTCCCCGCAACTGGCGGCGCGGATGGTGACCCTGAAAATGGCCTGCGGCGGCATGACCTCGGAAATGGCCGAGCAGATCATTTGCACCATGCTCAGCGATGGCAGCTATGCCAAACACATGCGCCGCACCGTGGACCGGCTCTATGAATCGAACAGCCGGGTGGCAGCGTGGCTGGCTGAAGCCGGGTGTTCGGTGTCGTCCCTGCCGGGAGAAGGGTTGTACATCTGGACGCGATTGCCAGAGGGATACAAAGCCGAATGCCTGGCCAGAAAGGGCCTGGAAATAGACCTGGTACTGGCACCGGGGACCTTGCTCAGCAAAGCGGCGGACGCCAATCAGTTCCTGCGATTCAACGTGGCGCACAGTGATCACGTGCAAGTGCGGGAGCGGTTTTTCCGGTTGTTGGATAAAGCGTACAAATAACGGGCTTAGGCTGCAGGCCGTTACAAGACCAAACGATGCGACTTCTTCGATTCAATCTGCGCTAAATGGCGCGTTGCTCTGCTTCGTAATGCCGGGTCTGAAAAGGCATGAGGGCTTGGGCTTTGAGGCCGAGGCCCTCACTCAACCCCCAAGAGACAGCGAGCTCATCACGACGTCGACGCAATGGCGTGGCAACTGGTTGCTTCACCGCTTGCACTGAAGTTGAATGGGCAAAAAGCTCAAGCACATTGAGAGTTTCCGACACCCGGAGATCGGATAAGCAAGTAAATCGAGCGAATCGCTCGAGCAGATAGCCAGCACGCCGGACCTCCACCTCGTCAGTATGACGATTCAAAAAAAAGCTTACCTCGCTTTCCAGATTTGAATCCGAGTACCAGACAGCTTTGGCAGCGCTTACGAGGGCAGCGTCATCTGCTTGATTCAACGGTCTTTTTACCAGCGTGTCCAAGGCAAATGAGAGGACGTGGCCGCTATGGGGCTTCGTCATCTGTGCTCTCCAGATAATCATGCAAAATATTTGTGAGGACGGAGATCGGCAGCTCCTTGTTGCCAACATATACATCAATCGCCTGCAACGCCAGTCGACGAAATTCGGGAGCCAGGATAAAACCCGCTCTGAGAAGTGCCTTGATATCACCAATGTCTTGATCGGTGGCTCTACCCAGCTTTGAGATGGCAATGTCGATGGGGGCCGCAATATGAACGTGCAGCGGGGACTCAACCGGGAACTCTGTAAAGGGAAGGCTCCGCTCCCAATAGTCCTCATGAATGGGGCCAAAACTGGTGTTGTATTGCAGGTCGTAGTTCAGCTCCATCACGCGACCGGTTCGCTCATCGACAAACTGCTCGGGTATCTCTGCGAGCATGGTTTGCAGGTGTAAACCTTCGGGAACATTTGCCTCATAAATCTCTGCATCGACATCGGTAGAAACGCGATGATGGGTATAAAGGTGAACAGCGCAGCCACCGAACAGGATTATTTTGACCGCCCCTGGTCCCGCGTTCTCAAGTTCCAATTCTGCTTCGACAGATTTGAACATCGAAATCAAAGCCTGCCCCAGCGCTGTATCCGTCTTGACACGGGGGGTGATTACCTCTGGCACTTCCATCGTGGATCCTCGGGGATGCTTGTGAAAACGGCACCCTGAGGCTAGAGAGCCGACTTCCGAGCCTCAACCTGAAAACCCCGTGAGAAAGTTCAGGCTAATCCGTAGGCATTTTGCCAATCTCAGCCCCATGGAAAAACACCCCCTGCTTGTCTGCGGTTAGGCCTTACCTCGCTATAACATTGCTCTCATGCCTGAAACACCGCGTCGCGACTATCGCGAGCAAGGGACCGGGGCTGCATTCAACATTGGCGGCAACTCGGTACAGCAGATTCAACCCAACAAAAAGCCCCGCTCTTCTCTCGAAGGCGGGGCTTTTCGCTACAGCATCTGACTCTTAAGGCGCGTACGTCAGCAACAGCTCTGCCGGCACTTTGAAGTCCAGGGACATCATCACGCTCAATGCGGTAATGGTGAAGATCGAGAACACGAACAGCTTGCGTGCCCAGACCGTGTCATCCACTGCCTTGTAGCCGGTCCAGGCCATGTACAACCAGTACATGCCCATGGCTGCGGCGACGGCGAGGTAGCTCATGCCGGCGTAGCCGCTGAAGGTCAGCATCAGGGTCGCCACGAGGAAGGCCAGGATGTAGAGCAGGATGTGCTTCTTGGCCACTTCGATCCCGCGCTTCACGGGCAGCACCGGAATCGATGCGGCCAGGTAATCGTTGAAGCGGAAGATCGCGATGGCGTAGGAATGCGGCATCTGCCACAGGCTGAACATCACCAGCAGGGTCAGCGCGGCCATGTCGAAGGTGTTGCTCACCGCGACGTAGCCGATCACCGGCGGCATGGCGCCCGACAGACTGCCCACCAGCGTGCCGTGAACCGACTTGCGCTTGAGGTACAGGCTGTAGAAGCCGACGTAGATCACGAAGCCGATGACGGCGAACAGAGCGGCCAACGGGTTGGCCACCTTGTACAACAACGCAACGCCGAGAACACCCAGGACGGTCGCATAGATCAGGGCCAGTTTCAGGGAGATGAGGCCCTGGACCAGCACCCGGTTCTTGGTGCGTTCCATCTTGATGTCGATGTCGCGGTCGATGCAGTTGTTGAAGACGCAACCGGAGGCGACGACCAGGGACGTGCCGATCATGGCTGCCAGAAACACGGCCAGATCGACATGCCCTTTCGAGGCCAGGAAAAACCCGCCTGCCACAGAAAGCACGTTACCGAAAATGATCCCCGGTTTGGTGATTTGGATAAAGTGCTTGAGCGACATCGGGTCTACCTCACTTCGCCATCATGTACGTGTGGATGCTGAACATGATCCACAGCGACAGGCCAACCAGCAGCACGATTACAATCGCCGTGAAGACGAAGGCGATCACGTTGTTACGCTGCGCGATGGAACGGTCCAGGTGCAGGAAGTAATACAGGTGAACGATCACCTGGATCACTGCGAACAGCAGAACGATTGCCAGCGTGGTGGCCTTCGGCAGGCTCGGGTACATCACCAGACCGAACGGGATGACGGTCAGGATCACCGACAGGATGAAGCCGATGGCGTACGACTTGACGCTGCCGTGGCCAGCATCATGGCTGTCATGGGAGTGTGCATTAGCCATTACAGGGTCCCCATCAGGTAGACAACGGTGAAAACGCAGATCCAGACCACGTCCAGGAAGTGCCAGAACAGGCTCAGGCAGCTCAGGCGAGTCTTGTTGGTCGACGTCAGGCCCTTTTTCTGCACCTGATACATCATGATCGCCATCCAGATCAAACCGGCGGAGACGTGCAGACCGTGAGTACCGACCAGGGTAAAGAACGCGGACAGGAAGCCTGAACGGCTAGGGCCGTAGCCTTCGGAGATCAAGATGTGGAACTCGTTGATCTCCATCGCGATAAAGCCTGCACCCAACAGGAAGGTCATGCCCAGCCAGGTCAGTACCGCCTTCTTGTTGCCCTTGTACAACGCCAGCATGGCGAAGCCGTAGGTGATCGAACTGAACAACAGCAGAGCGGTTTCGCCCAGCACGTATGGCAGTTCGAAAATGTCGTGGCCCGACGGGCCACCCGCTACGTTGTTAACCAGTACCGCGTATACCGCAAAGATCGATGCAAACAGAATGCAGTCGGTCATCAGGTAGAGCCAGAAACCGTATACGGTCATCTCGCCCGAGTCGTGGTGGTCATCGTGCCCATGGTCACCATGGGCGTGTCCAACATTGGTCACTAAATTCGACATGGTTTAAGCCTGTTCCAACGAGGTTTCAACACGGGTGGCGGTGGCCGGGATTTTCCCTGCCGCGACCAGACGCTTGTGCTGCTCGGCTTCGATGCGCTCGATCGTTTCAACCGGGACCATATAGCCCTGGTCATCACGTGCAGCGTGGATCGCGAAGTAGACGACAGTGCCTACCAGGCTGGCGATGGCCAACCACCAGATGTGCCAGATCATGGCGAAACCGAACACGGTCAACAGAGCACCCATGACCACACCGGTGGCGGTGTTGTTTGGCATGTGGATCGGCTCGTACTTGGCCGGAGCCTTGTACGCGGTGCCGTTTTCCTTGGCTTCGGTGAACGGGTCGATGCAGTCAGCCTTAGGCAGCACGGCGAAGTTGTAGAACGGTGGTGGCGACGAGGTCGACCATTCCAGCGTGTGGGCATTCCACGGGTCACCGTGTTCGCACATGTTCTCTGGCTTGTTGCGGTCACGCACACTGACGTACAGCTGGATCAGTTGGCAGGCGATACCGAAAGCGATCATCACCGCACCGAACATGGCGACGTACAGGTACGGCACCCACTCAGGGTTGGTGGTGGCGTTCAGACGACGGGTCATGCCCATGAAGCCCAGTGCATAGAGCGGCATGAACGCGACGAAGAAGCCCGAGATCCAGAACCAGAACGCTGCTTTACCCCAGCCTTCGTGCAGCTTGAAGCCGAACGCTTTCGGGAAGTAGAACGCGAAACCTGCGATGTAACCGAATACCGCACCGCCGATGATCACGTTGTGGAAGTGCGCGATCACGAACAGGCTGTTGTGCAGAACGAAGTCGGCACCCGGAATGGCCAGCAGTACGCCGGTCATGCCGCCGATGGCGAAGGTCACCATGAAGCCCAGGGTCCACAGCACCTGGCTGGTGAAACGCAGACGGCCCTGGTAAATGGTGAACAGCCAGTTGAACAGCTTCACACCCGTCGGGATGGAAATCAGCATCGTCGCCAGACCGAAGAAGGCGTTGACGCTCGCACCCGAGCCCATGGTGAAGAAGTGGTGCAGCCAAACCATGAAGCCCAGTACCGAGATCGCGCCCGAGGCGTAGATCATCGAGTGGTGGCCGAACAGTTTCTTGCCGGTGAAGGCAGAGATGACTTCCGAGAAAATGCCGAATGCCGGCAGGATCAGGATGTACACCTCAGGGTGACCCCAGGCCCAGAACAGGTTGACGTACATCATTGGATTGCCACCAAGTTCATTGGTGAAAATGTGGAAATCCATGTAACGGTCAAGCGTCAGCAGAGCCAGGGTAGCGGTCAGGATCGGGAACGAAGCTACGATCAGAACGTTCGCCCAGGTGCAGGTCCAGGTGAAGATCGGCATGTCCATCAGCTTCATGCCAGGGGTACGCATTTTCAGCACGGTGGCCAGGAAGTTGACCCCCGTCAGTGTCGTACCTAACCCGGATAGCTGTAGCGCCCAGATGTAGTAATCCATCCCCACGCCCGGGCTGTATTGCAGGCCCGACAGCGGCGGATAGGCAACCCAACCGGTCTTGGCGAATTCGCCGACGCCCAGGGACAGGTTGATCAGCACTACGCCCGATACCAGCAGCCAGAAACTCAGGGAGTTCAGGAACGGGAAGGCAACGTCACGCGCGCCGATCTGCAGCGGCACTGCAAGGTTCATCAGGCCGGTGAAGAATGGCATCGCCATGAAGATGATCATGATCACACCGTGAGCGGTGAAGATCTGGTCATAGTGTTCAGGTGGCAGGTAGCCAGGCGAACCCTCGGTGGCCATGGCCAGCTGGGTACGCATCATGATGGCGTCGGCAAAGCCGCGCAGCAGCATGACCATGGCGACGATGATGTACATCACGCCGATTTTCTTGTGGTCGACCGACGTCAGCCACTCGGTCCACAAGTAGGTCCACTTCTTGAAGTAGGTGATTGCAGCGAACAGTGCCAGACCACCGAGCGCGATCATGGCGATGGTCACCATCACGATCGGTTCGTGGAACGGGACCGCTTCCCAACTTAATTTACCAAACATCGTTTACTCCTCTGCCCCGGCAGCTGAATGCGAGTTCATGTCCGTAGCGGCCACTTCTTTCTCTTTCTTCTCGTGCTTCACCTTAGGACCCGGTTTCATGCCTTCGTACTTGTCGACGATGATCTGGAACAGGTTCGGCGTAACCGAGGAGTAGAGCTCGACTGGGTTGTTCTGGCTCTGCTTGGAAAGGGCTGCGTATTCAGCTTGTTCAAGCTGTTTAGGTGCCTTTTTGACTTCACTTACCCAGGCGTCGAATTCTTCCTGGGAAGTTGCGATCGCTTTGAATTTCATACCGGTGAAACCGGCGCCGCTGTAGTTGGCGGAGATGCCTTCCATTTCAGCGTTGCGGTCGGCGATCAGGTGCAGCTTGGTCTGCATGCCCGCCATCGCGTAGATCTGGCCACCCAGGCCCGGGATGAAGAACGAGTTCATCACGGCGTCGGAGGTGATCTTGAAGTTGATTGGCGTGTGCGCCGGGAACACGATCTTGTTGACCGTGGCAATGCCTTGTTCCGGGTAGATGAACAGCCACTTCCAGTCCAGTGCGACCACTTCGATGGTCACAGGCTTCACGTCGGATTCGATCGGACGATAAGGGTCCAGCTCGTGGGTCGACTTGTAGGTGATGTAACCCAGGGCAATGATGATCAACACGGGAACAGTCCACACCGCGATCTCGATCTTGGTGGAGTGGTTCCATTTAGGCGTGTAGGTCGCCTTGGTGTTGGACGCGCGGTATTTCCAGGCGAACAGGAAGGTCATGACGATGACCGGAACCACGACCAACAGCATCAGCAGCGTTGCGGTGATGATCAGGTTTTTCTGTTCCAGGCCGACCTGGCCCGTGGGATTGAGCAAGGTCATGTTGCAGCCTCCCAGCAACAACGTGCCGAGCAGCGGCAATAAGCCTAGTAGTCTGGGGTACCTGTTTTTACTCATCTCACGACCTCTAAAGCAGCTTGCGCAATGCAGTTGGGTTTTGATCGCCAACACTTCACCCTGCCAAGGGTTGGCATTTTCTTGGATTGAATAAGGGCTTGCCCGTCGAGCGTCAGACGCGTTTCGACAAATCCTGGGCCAGCGGTGAGTTCTTATTCGAATTCGTGGTCAAAGGCCTTGTTACAGACCAATTCCATTTGGTGCGGATAGTTGGAGGCACCGACACCTGGGAGTCGCATGAAGCCGCCCGGCCTCTCGACACCCTGATTCTGCTCAAGCACCTCGCGAGGGTGAGCAGCGCCGGGAATTCAGTGCGGGCGATTGTAGTTATGTAGCGTTTTTTAAACCATGTCTCATCCCGAAATAATTTATATCCCGAGCCGCAACAATGCTTCGCCAAATTCGTAAAAGTGGCGCATCTTATCGAAATTGATTCTCAACAAAAACACCAAAATTTGTAGGTCTACCACCCGCGATTCAGACAGCTTCAGCGCTTTGGCGGCGATGCTCGATCTGGCCCAAGCCCCCAGATGACAAGGGCTCTGGCAAATCGCCAGAGCCTGTTAAAACTGCCTGCTCCAGCCGGATGGCGGGCAAAGTCGACACACTGCGAAACAGACCAATTTCATTGCCGGACCGCGTGCCAATCCGCAGCCTTGAAGGCCACTGCGACACAAAAGCTGTGACAACATGTCGCACACGTATCGCACCTCTGCTTGCGCCCTGTCAGGGACTTTTCAGCCACCCCCTGAAAACACAAAAACGCCCCGGCCCTCTCTGCGAGGACCGGGGCGTTTTTTTAATCTCAGCGCAGCGCTTTGCGGTTACGTATGGTCAGCAGCGGCACCAGTATCACCACCAGCACAAAGGCAACCAAAGCCCATTGCGCCAACGACAAACCGAGAATCGGCGGGTACGGCGTGGAGCAGAAGCCGTCGACCTGGAAGCCCAGCGGGAAAATCTTCGCCAGGGGCAAGTCGTCGACTATCGGCTGCAACACATCGACGCCACAACTGACCGCCGGGTAGAACTGCGTATAGACGTGATGCCCCGCTACGCCGACGCCTGCCAGGGCGCAAATCACCACCAGGGTTTCAAACACCGTGATGCTGCGACGGTTGCGCATGGCTGCACCGACAAAGGCAAAGATCGCGATCAACAGCAACGCATAACGCTGCAGAATGCACAGCGGGCATGGCGCCTCGCCCAGTACGATTTGCATGTACAGCGCACCGCCGATCAGCGCCAGGCAGATGATGCCCAGCAATACCAGAAAGCGCCGTTCACGCCCCAACCGCATTGTTTCCTCGCTCATCGCGTTTCCCTTGAAGATATCGATTAACCGCCAGTCTACACGCTGGACGCGAGCCGGGGGATGCCGGGGGAATAGACGATAAGCGGGTTAAGAAGGGATTAACTGATCGTTCCCATCTTCTGCTTGGGAACGCAGCAAAGGACGCTCTGCGTCCCATAAAGCGGACGCAGAGCGTCCGTGGAGGCGTTCCCACGCAGAGCGTGGGAACGATCAACCGAGGTAAAGGCAACGCGGTGAGATTGCTTCACCGCGCCAAACCGCTCACTCCAGTGCCGCAGCCGGCCCGAAGAACTCGTAGCGGCTTTGCTTCTCCGGCACACCCAGGGCCTTGAGGTGGCGTTTGATCGCCGCCATGAAACCTTTCGGCCCGAGGAAGTAAGCATCCACATCGCGTTCCTGCGGCAGCCATTCGCCCAACTGTTCCTGACTCAGCAAGCCAACCTTGTGCGCCGCCGGGCTCACGCCGTCGTCTTCGGCATAGCAGTAAAAGCGCTTGAGTTGCGGATGACGCTCGGCCAGCCCGTCGATCCAGTCACGGAAGGCGTGAACACTGCCATTGCGCGCGCAGTGGATGAAGTGCACCGGCCGCTGGGTCTGCAACGCCGCTTCGAGCATTGCCAGGGTCGGGGTGATGCCCACGCCACCGCTGATGAGCACCAACGGCTTGTCGCTGGCGGTCAGGGTGAACTCGCCCGATGGCGGGAACAGCTGAATGGTCGAACCCACGTGCAATTGATCATGCAGGAAGTTGGAGGCACGACCACCGGCCTCGCGCTTGACGCTGATGCGATATTGACCTTTGTTCGCCAGGGCCGACAGCGAGTAGTTACGGCGAATCTCTTCGCCATCGAGGATCAGTTTCATGCCGATGTACTGACCCGGCTCTGCTGCCAGAATCAAACCTTTGTCCACCGGTTCGAAGTAGAACGAGGTGATTTCCGCGCTTTCCTCGACCTTGGCCGCGACGATGAATTCCCGCGCCCCACGCCAGCCGCCCGGTGCCTGCTCTTTTTGGTCGTAGATGCTGGTTTCAGCACCGATGAGGATGTCCGCCAGTTGACCGTAAGCCGCGCCCCACGCCGCAATCACTTCCGGCGTGGCGATTTCTTCGCCGAGCACTTCGGCGATTGCGCGCAACAGGCAGGTGCCGACAATCGGGTAGTGCTCCGGAAGAATCTGCAAGGCCACGTGTTTGTTGATGATCTTCGCCACCAGATCGCCCAATTGGTCGAGCTGGTCGATATGGCGCGCGTACATCAGCACACCGTTGGCCAGCGCACGCGGCTGATCACCCGTGGCCTGGTGGGCCTGGTTGAACAGCGGGCGGACTTGCGGGTACTCGGACAGCATCATGCGGTAGAAGTGGGTGATCAGCGCTTCGCCACCGCTTTCCAGCAGCGGCACAGTGGATTTGACGATGGCACGGTCTTGGACGCTAAGCATAAAGTGACTCCTGAGCAACAAGGTTTCTTGACTATTGCTCTATGCTTATCAGGTTCCGTGCCAACAATTTAATCCATATAAATCAATAACTTGAAAACATGATAGTCAGAACGACACAGCCTGGCTTATAGTCACTCCGACTACATGGAGTCACTATGACTGCAAAATCCCTGCTTACTGCCCTGCTGCCCCTGGTCTCGGACCTGTCCCGCGAACTGCCCGAAAGCGAGCGCTATCGGCGCCTGCTCGAAGCCATGCGCGCCCTGCTGCCCTGCGATGCCGCCGCCTTGCTGCGCCTCGATGGTGAATGGCTGGTCCCGCTGGCTGTCGATGGGTTGAGTACCGACACCCTCGGCCGACGTTTCAAGGTCAGCGAACACCCGCGCTTTGAAGCATTACTGAGCAGCAGCGGCCCGACACGGTTCGCCGCCGACAGCGACATGCCCGACCCGTATGACGGTCTGGTCGATGGCCTCGATGACCATCTGGAAGTCCACGATTGCATGGGTTGCCCGCTACTTATCGATGAGCGCCCGTGGGGCTTGCTGACCTTGGACGCCCTCGACCCGGAGCAATTCGAACCGATCGAACTGGACGCCCTCGAGGCCTTCGCCAGCCTCGCCGCCGCCACGGTCAATGCCGTCGAACGCATTGAACGCCTGAACAATCGCGTCGAAGACGAACATCAGCGCGCCGAGGTCTATCGCCAGGCCAGCGGCCAGCAGAACCGCGAAATGATCGGCCAGAGCAAAGCGCTGAAACGGCTGGTGGAAGAAATCAATCTGGTGGGCGGCAGCGACCTGACTGTGCTCATCACCGGGGAAACCGGAGTCGGCAAGGAACTGGTGGCGCAAGCCATCCATGCGGCCTCGCCACGGGCCGACAAACCGATCATCAGCCTCAACTGTGCCGCGCTGCCCGACACCCTGGTGGAAAGTGAATTATTTGGCCACGTACGCGGCGCCTTCACCGGAGCGATGAGTGATCGTCGCGGCAAATTTGAACTGGCCAATGGCGGTACATTGTTTCTCGATGAAGTTGGGGAGCTTTCACTGACGGTACAGGCCAAATTGCTCCGAGTACTGCAAAGCGGCCAGTTGCAGCGATTGGGCTCGGACAAGGAACATCAGGTCGACGTTCGCCTGATCGCAGCGACCAACCGCGATCTCGCCGAAGAAGTGCGCAGCGGCCGCTATCGCGCCGACTTCTATCACCGCCTCAGTGTTTATCCTTTATTGGTGCCAGCCCTGCGTGACCGTGGCCGCGATGTGCTGCTGCTCAGCGGTTACTTCCTCGAGCAGAACCGCTCGCGCATGGGCCTCAACAGTTTGCGCCTCAATAGTGATGCCCAAGCTGCGTTGCTCGCCTATGACTGGCCCGGTAACGTGCGGGAACTGGAACACCTGATCGGTCGTAGCGCATTGAAGGCGCTGGGCAACTGCAAAGAGCGGCCAAAGATTCTCAGTTTGAGCGCTGCTGACCTGGACCTGCCCAACGGCAGCATTGAAGCCACTACCGAGCAACCGGCCGCCGCCGCGATGGCGTTGGTGACGGGTGATTTGCGCGAGGCGACAGAGAATTATCAGCGCCAGTTGATCGGCGCATGCCTGGAGCGGCACAACAACAACTGGGCCAGTGCCGCCCGTGAGCTAGGCTTGGATCGGGCGAATCTTGGGCGCATGGCCAAAAGGTTGGGCATGAAGTAAGCCCTTGTGGCGAGGCAGCTTGCTCCCGCTCGAGCGCGAAGCGGTCCCAAATCAGGCGAAGGAATGCGTTTGCAGCTGTTGCGGCTGCTACGCAGCCGAGCGCGAGCAAGCTCCCTCGCCACAGGGGGGACCAATTGACTGGCAGCCGGTAATTAACCTAAAGCCTGCCCCTGACAAGTCGATAACCCGGCATCGATAGCTGTTGGCGATCCTCGCGGTCGCCCGCCACCTTTTTCCACAGAAGGTTCTTATGTCCTCCACCAAAGCCCGCGCAGACTCACTTTCGCTTCTGCTGTTTACCTTGCGCAGCGGCAAGTTGATGGCGATCAACCTGCTCAAAGTCAGCGAAATCATCCCCTGCCCGCCGCTGACCAAACTGCCGGAGTCGCACCCGCACGTGAAGGGTATTGCCACCTTGCGCGGTACCTCGTTGTCAGTGATCGATCTCAGCCGCGCCATCGGCGAGCGCCCACTGGAAGATCCGGACGGTGGCTGCCTGATCGTCACCGATGTCAGCCGCTCCAAGCAGGGCCTGCATGTTCAGGCGGTGAGCAAGATCGTTCACTGCCTGACCACCGACATCCGCCCGCCGCCCTTTGGTTCCGGTGGCAGAAGCGCGTACATCACCGGCGTCACCTCGGTCGACGGCACGCTGGTGCAGGTGCTGGACATCGAAAAAGTCATCCACGGCATCGCCCCGGTGCAGATCGAGATGGCACCGACCGAACTGAGCATGGAAGACGCCGAAATATTGGGTAACGCGAGGATTCTGGTGGTCGATGACAGCCAGGTCGCCTTGCAGCAATCGGTGCATACCCTGCGCAACCTCGGCCTGCAATGCCACACCGCACGCAGCGCCAAGGAAGCCATCGATTGCCTGCTCGACCTGCAAGGCACCGCGCAACAGATCAACCTGATTGTCTCCGACATCGAAATGTCCGAGATGGACGGCTACGCCTTCACCCGCACCCTGCGCGAAACCCCGGACTTCGCGCACCTCTACGTGCTGTTGCACACCTCGCTGGACAGCGCGATGAACAGCGAAAAGGCCCGTCAGGCCGGGGCGAACGCGGTGTTGACCAAATTCTCCTCGCCGGAACTGACCAAGTGCCTGATCGACGCGGCCAAGGCTGTGGCCGAACAAGGTCATTGAGCCTTGGCCGGGGACTATTGCTGGTTGATGCGGCGCAACCTCGCAGAGGTCGCGCCGGCCATTGACTGGCCAACTGGCGTCCAATTGATTGACTATCGCCCCGAACTTGCACAAGCGGTACATCGCTTGATGGAACTGGGTTACCGCGACGGCGGTGGCCGGGTGCCGGCGCTGGAGCGCTGGCAACAAAATTTTGAAACCGATCCTGAATACGATCCCGCGCTGTGCTTTGTGGCCCTGGACGCCGAAGGCGTAGTTGCCGTGTGCCAATGCTGGACCAGTGCCTACATCAAGAATCTGGTGGTGCATCCACGGGCGCAACGCCGGGGCCTGGGACGCGCGCTGCTGTTGCATGCGTTCAAGGTATTTGATCAGAGACGGGAAGGTTTTGTGGATTTGAAGGTACTGGAAGACAACCATCGGGCGCGGCGGTTATATGAAAGTGTCGGAATGCGTGAGGTGCGTCGGGAACCGGTTCCACTCTGACATACTCACATGCTGGCCCTGTCTGCCCAAGGATTGCTGACCCATGAAAGCTGCCACCCTGACCTTCCTCTGCCTCACGGCCCTCGCTACCCAGGCCCACGCCTCCAGCCCTGATGCCTGGGCCGCCTACGATAAAACCGTGCTCGCCAGTTGCACCAAGGCCAGTGGCCTCAAGGATGCCAAACCCGTCGGCAATGCCGCGCAGTTCGATGACCGCGTTGGCTACACCGCGCTTTTGTTGCAAGGCCAGTATCCGCAAAAACACATGAAAGGCGCGCAAGGCACCGAGCTGTGCCTGTACAACAAAAAAAGCAAAACCGCTTACGTCACCGAATGGGACTCCATCCGCCCGGCCACCAAGGCGCAGTGAGTGGCGCATAACTTGCTTCGTCAGGGATCTGCACGGCGGCATCCTGTCGCCGATTGATGCCCCCGGATGCGACTGACCGTTAAATGAATACGACGTTTTCCTGCGTAGGCTGTGGCAAATGCTGCAATGACCACCATGTACCCCTGACCCTGCACGAAGCCCGCATGTGGGCGGCGGACGGGGGGCAAGTGATCATTCTGGCGGAAGCCTTTTTAAGTAACGGGCTGGGCTTGCCGGAGCAGCAACGAGAACACGCCGAACGCCGATCGGCGCGGGTTCGCAGCGCCGACGCAGAGGCCTACGTCGCCATCACCTTTGCGGCTTACAACGTCGGTGCCTGCCAGAATCTTGACGAAGACAACCTCTGCCGCATCTATGAGCGGCGGCCGCTGGTGTGCCGCATTTATCCGATGGAGATCAATCCGCACATTCCACTGAATACGGCCGGGAAGGATTGCCCGCCCGAGTCGTGGGAAAAAGGGCCTGAGCTGATCGTCGGTGGCGAGTTGGTCGACCGCGAGTTGTCAGAGCTGATCCAGCGTTCCCGTCAAGCGGACCGCGATGACATCCAGGTCAAGGACGCCATTTGTGCGCTGCTTGGGTTTCGCACGGCCGCGCTGAAAGGCGATGGATTCACCGCTTTTCTGCCGGACATGCACGAGTTCGCCACGATCATCGACGAATTGACCGGGCAGACGCTGCCGGAGTGGAGCAGCGAGTGGCAGTTTCATGTATCCGGCGAGGACATTGCCGGGCAGGTAATGGCGGCCGGTGCGCAATTGGCGACTGAGCAGCCTGCGAACTATGCGTTTATTTCGTTGCGGGCGGCTTGATTCGGGATTTGCTGTGTTTGCACCGGCGCCATCGCCGGCAAGCTGGCTCCCACAGGGTCAGCGCTGAACATAAAATTCACGAACATCTCATACCACTGTGGGAGCCAGCCTGCTGGCGATGGGGATAGTCCTGCCACCGCGATCATCCGGTGTTCAGCGCTTGCCCATCGACCGCCGAGTACCCGGAGGCGCCATGCCTGGGGTCTTGGTGTGGCCGTTTTTGGCACCGTTCTTGTACCACGGCTGGTTGGAGCCCTTGGCGGACGCCAGTTCACCCGGTTTGAACGGGAACTTGAACGCCGGGATTTCGGCTTTGGTTTCGCTGTCGGCGCTGGCGTCGACGCTGTCGCTCAAGACGTCGTCGGCCGGCGGTTGTTTCGGGGAAGTCATGAAAGCTCCGGGTGATGCGCAAATGTCGGGCCCGGTCAGCGAGCCACGAAAGGCGCCAGTATAACTGGATGAAGCGCTGCAAGCTGCTGTTAAGCGACTCGCACAAATCCCGCGAAGAATGTTAGCGTGCTCAGCATCCTCCTCCGCCCGACGAGCCTGCATCCATGAAAAAAACCGTCCTCGCCTTCAGCCGCGTCACGCCTGAGATGGTCGAACGCCTGCAGCAAGATTTCGACGTCATTGTGCCCAACCCGAAAAACGGCGACATCAACACCCAGTTCAACGAAGCCCTGCCCCATGCTCATGGCTTGATCGGCGTCGGTCGCAAGCTCGGACGCGCGCAACTGGAGAACGCCGCGAAACTGGAAGTGGTGTCCAGCGTCTCGGTGGGGTATGACAACTATGATGTGGCGTACCTGAGCGAACGCGGGATCATGCTGACCAACACCCCGGACGTGCTCACCGAAAGCACTGCCGACCTGGCTTTCGCCTTGCTGATGAGCAGTGCCCGTCGCGTCGCCGAACTGGATGCGTGGACCAAGGCCGGACAATGGCAGGCCACGGTCGGCGCGCAGCTGTTCGGTTGCGATGTGCACGGCAAGACCCTGGGCATCGTCGGCATGGGCAACATCGGTGCCGCCATCGCCCGCCGTGGCCGCCTGGGCTTCAACATGCCGATCCTCTACAGCGGCAACAGCCGCAAGACGGCGCTGGAACAGGAACTGGGCGCGCAGTTGCGCAGCCTCGATGATCTATTGGCCGAAGCCGACTTCGTGTGCCTGGTGGTGCCGCTCAGTGAGAAAACCAGACACTTGATCAGCCACCGCGAACTGGCGCTGATGAAGCCAAGTGCCATTCTGGTGAACATTGCGCGTGGCCCGGTGGTCGACGAGCCGGCACTGATCGAAGCGCTGCAAAACAACCGCATTCGAGGCGCAGGGCTGGATGTCTACGAAAAAGAACCGCTGGCTGAGTCGCCGCTTTACCAGCTGAAAAACGCGGTGACCTTGCCGCACATTGGCTCGGCCACACATGAAACCCGCGAAGCGATGGCCAACCGCGCCCTGGCCAACCTGCGCAGCGCGCTGCTCGGCGAACGACCGCAAGACCTGGTGAACCCGCACGTCTGGAAAGGCAAGAATTAAACCGAGTATTCCTGCAGAAGTTGCCCAGGGCTGCGATTTTTAAATCTTGATCGTCAAATAAAAATCGCAGCCCTCGTCAACTCCTACAAACATGCACAACGACACAACTTGCAATTCAGTACCAAACTTCTTCCCGAGAAAGATAGATAGACTCCGACACAACAATGGCAATAATCGTGCAATCGGAGTGCACTCTAATGAACAACTTCACCACCACCTTAGTTATCAGAAGGAGCAAACTACTCGTCGTCCTGATAGCTTTTTTGTTCGGATTCACTACTTCCATCAACAACTTCACCGACTATGCAGCCTACACCGAGTATATCGGGCGAATCATCAGCATGAGCGATACCACCGGTAATGATTCTCGACTTTACCGGGCCGTCACTCATCCGCTTTTTCATCATCGTTTTTACTGGGCAATCATAACGTTGGAAGTCATCTTTACCATCAGTTTCCTGGTAGGCGCCTATCAGATATACCGCAAACTTGCAGCACCACGAAGTGAATTCCATGAAGCAAAAAAATTCGCCATCATTGGATTCAGCAGCGCCATTTTCGTTTACCAGGTTTTATATGTAATCATTCTCAACGAGTGGTTCGACATGGAGTCTTCCGTCAATCGTAATGCCTTCTATTGGGCAAGAAGCAATATCGAATACATGTTTTTTGGGCTGATCTATCTGCTGGCGGTGAAGGATAACTGACTCCCTGGCTGTTCATGCCAGTTTCCTCGCCATCGGACTTACACTCGGCTTGGGTTTGCGGAACACCAAGACGTTACCCAACATGACCATCACCAACCCTGCCAGCGCCGGCGCGGTCCACTGATAGCCTTCGGCAATCGCCGAGACGTTCAGCGCCACCACCGGGAACAGCACGGTGCAATAAGCCGCACGCTCCGGCCCCATGCGACCGACCAGCGTGAGGTAAGCAGTGAAACCGATCACCGAACCTGGAATCACCAGATACAGCAGCGAGCCAATGTAGCGCGCATTCCATTCCATCTCGAACGGGATGCCCTTGACCAGGCACCACACCGACAACATCGCCGCGCCGTACGCCATGCCCCAGGCATTGGTCGTCAACGGTCTGAGCCCGGCTTTCTGTTGCAGGCTCGACAACATGTTGCCCGCCGAGAAACACAAGGTGCCGAGCAGCGCCAGACCCAACCCGAGCAAGGTTTGCGGGCTGGCGGTGTGGCCAGTGAGTTCAGGCCAGAACAACAGGCCCAGCCCGAGCAAGCCCAACGCACCACCCATCAACACATTGCGGGCGATTTTCTGGCCGAAGAACACCCGCGCATTGAGGGCGTTCCACAGGGTCGCGGTGGAAAACACCACGGCCACCAGACCGCTGGGAATCCACTGGCTGGCCGTCAGGAAACACATGAAATTGATGCAAAACAGACACAAACCCTGCGCCAGACAAATCAAATGCCCGCGCCGGTTCATCACTTGCAGCTTTCGGCTGAGCAACAACATCGCGAACAGCACCAGTGCGGCCAGGCCGAAGCGATAGACGATCGATACGGGAATCGCCACCACGCCCAGTTGCCATTTCAGGGCAATCCAGGTGGTGCCCCAGATCAGCACAGTCAACAGGTATAACGACAGGTTCATGGCAAAGGCTCCTCGATAGGCGCTCAGTGTCCTGCGCCGTGCCTTTGCGCACTTGCATAAACTTGCGCTTTTGTCAGGCAACTGGCTGGCAGTCGCAGCGCTACAGAGTAGGATGCAAGGCGTTGGAAGCAGGCGTTAGCGAGCAACGAACATGGCCTCACTGGATACCCTACAAGTCTTTCAAGCCCTCAACCGCTCGCCGAATGCTCGCCTTGAGCACAGCGCCGAGCTCGGTGACGGCTTGTCCGCAGCCTTGTGGAGCAACCACCACGACGCCCAGGATTACGAAGCGCCAAGCCATCACACGCTGTCGTGCTATATCGCTGGCGGCACCGGCACCTTTCGCCGTGACCAACCCGGCAACAAGGGTGGCCCCGACAAATTGTGCATATTGCCCGCCGACCACCAGTCAGGCTGGGTGATCAATGGCGACATTCGCCTGGCTCACCTGTATTTCAGCCCGGAACAATTTGCCCTTGGCTGCGTCACTCTGCTGGACCGCGAACCACGGGAGTTGCAACTGCGCGAACGGACGTTTCTCGATGACCCGCAGCAGGCGGTGCGTTTTCGTCAGTTGATCAGCCTCAACTGGGAAGAACCGGGCGAGCGCCTGCTCACCAGCAGCCTGGCCCACGAGATTCTCAGCCACGCCCTGCTCAGTCAGGTCAGCGTGCGACCGGGTCTGCGTCTCAAGGGTGGTTTGGCAGCACACCAACGGCGTTTGTTGGTGGAGTACATCGACAGCCATCTGGATCAAGCCATCAGCCTGGGGCAACTGGCAGCGTTGTGCGCGCTGTCGGAATACCACTTTGCGCGGATGTTCCGTGAGAGTTTCGGTTTGCCGCCACATCAGTACGTGTTGGCACGACGCCTGAACCGGGCGCGGGAACTGTTGCGCTCGACTTCGCAGCCGTTGGGCGAAATTGCCCTGGCGTGCGGATTTGCCAGCGCCAGTCACTTTACCAATCGTTTTCGCCAGAGCCTGGGTGGGACGCCCGGGGAATATCGGCAGGCGTTTTGGCGCTGATATCCAGAGGCTGGCAGATGATCCATTCAATACTGCGCGAACGCGACAATCGGGCTGGCCAGAAAGCTCACACCGGCCAACGCCAAGGCCAGGCGCGGGCGATACGGTATGAGCAACACCAGCAGCAAGGCACTGAGCATCAACACCGCAAACCAATCCACTAACCCGAGCGCCCAGTTCATCGCTGATACCGCCGGCCACAACGAAATCGCCAGCAACACCCAGCCCGCGACTTTCAACCACTGACGCGAGCGCATTGACGGTTTGCGTCCCAGCAGGTCGGCATGATGGCGGTCCATCGACAAACACAACGCGGTAAAACCGCTATAGCAGAGCAAAAGGGCCAGCAACATTCAGTTCGCCTCTTGCTCAAGGGTGATTGCTTGGGCGCGTTGCCGGACGCCATCGGTCTTTGCGGCGCGCCGCATTTTCCAGGCAGCCCAGGCGAGGAACAGCCCGCTGACCAGGCATGCCAAATCGAAACCGGCCATGGCCCAATCACCTTCTATCAAGGAGGTGCCCAAGTGATACGGCGTGGTCAGTGCATTGAGCAATGGCACGGCGCCAAACAGCAACGCGGCCAACGACAACTGCTCGACCCACGCCGTGCGCCCTCGGCGAGAGATGGCATGCAGCAGGCTCAGCGCCCATAGAATGAAGAAACTGTTGACCTCCCAATTGCCGCGCTCGGCCAACCCGATCGGCAACAAACGGTTGGCCCAGAAAAACCCGGCTACCGCGACGACCAACCCCGACATACCGGCGATATTCAGCACTTCCACCAGCCGCAGTTCGAAAGGCATCACGCTGCTCCTGGCATGTTTGAGCTGCCGCTTGCCAAGCCAGATCACCAGCCCGGTGCCGATCATCGCCGTGCTTGCCAGCCCACAGATAAAGTACAACCAGCGCAACAGCGGGCCGGCGAAATGGCCCATGTGCAAACCGTAGAAAGTGCCGGCGACGGCCATTGGCATGGCTTGCGCCGGGGTCGCGGCGAGCAGTTGCCCGGTCACGCCGTTGAACGTCACGGCGCTGCCGAAATCGTGAACCACGCGGTCTGCACCGCTGCGAGCCAACACCACAGTGGCGTTCGCATCACCCGGATTGTTCACCGTCAAGCGCCTGACCTGGCCACCCGCCCATTGCCCGCGGGCCTTTTCCAGCAGCGGTGCCAGGGGCAGCAATGGCGTTGGCTGACCAGCGGCTTTCGCGATATTGGCCGCTGGAAACACGTCGCTGAAAAACGCCTGCACATCGCCTTTGTACGCCGCCAAAATGCTCGCCGGCATCACCATGCTCATGAAAATCACCAGGCTGCTGTAGGTGATCATCAGGTGAAACGGCAACACCAGCACACCGACTGCGTTATGCCCGTCGAGCCAGGAGCGCTGGCCTTTGCGCGGGCGGAAGGTGAAAAAGTCCTTGAAGATTTTCTTGTGGGTGATGATCCCGCTGATCAACCCGACGAACATCACCATCGCTGCAATGGTCGACAGCCAACGCCCCCACGGATAGGGCATTTGCAGCTGGAAATGGAAACGGTAGAAGAACTCGCCGCCCTGGGTGTCCCGGGCCTGCACCTCACGGCCGGTTTGCGGATCGAGCAGTTTTGCCGTGAGTTGGCCGCGCTCACCGGGCTTTGCCGGTGCCTGTTGCCAGCGTACCGAGAGTGCCGGTTCGCGGGCGCTGGGCAATTCAATGATCCAGCGTGATGCGCCGGGAGCCTGTTGCTGAAGGTAATCCTGGGCAAGGGTCAGGCTCGATTCGGTGGACACCGACCGCGCGGGGATTTCCGGCTGCATCCAGTGAGTGGTCTCATCTTTGAAATAGGCCAGTGTGCCGGTCAGGAAAATCGCAAACAGCAGCCAACCGAAGAGCAAACCGACCCAGGTGTGCAACCAGGCCATTGCCTGGCGAAATCCCTCTTTCATGATTGCCCCATCCAGTAAGCCAGCCCTGCCAACGCCGCCAACAGCAGGCCTGTCAGGATCAACCCGGCCCAGGCTCGCCACGCTGTTCGACAAGCAAAGCACCAGATCACCGCAAGCAGATAGACCAGGAAGGAACTGAGCATTCCGGTCACCACCGCTTCGGCGCGGGCCATTGGCACCCACAGCGTCAGGCAGACACTCGCCAGCGCCGAGACGACATAGCCGCCAAGCACGGCAGCCAGCACGCGTGATGTGACCGCCAGTCGATAGGAAACGGGGAGCGTCTTGCTTGTGGCTTTCATGTTGCGACCTTGGAACCTGGTGAGGCGGCGTGAATATCACGTGGCCAGCAAGGCGCAATACTAATGATAAAGATTCTTATACGCAAAAGAAGTGAAGCCGTGATCACTTGCTCAGTGAATCCTGAAAACAAAACGGGCCTGCAATGCAGGCCCGTTTCGGTGGGTAAGTAAAAACAGTGAATCAGGCTTCAACCGTTTTGCGCAGCCTGTTCGTTTTCAAGAAACTCTTCTTCCAGTAGCACATCGGCGTGAGCCCTGCGCTCGAACGGCACCACAGCGGCTCGTGGTTTGCCTCGCAATTTGCCGAACAGATGTTCCAGCGCATGTTCGAGTTTTTCAGCGGCTCCATCGATCGCCAGTTCCAGGCTGGCGGCTTTATGGGTGACGGAAATCGGTTGGTGGCCTTTTGGCCGCGCCTCCAGTTGGCAGCGCAAATCGTGGGGACCCGGCTTGTCGCCGTTCTCGTCCCGCAGGTGAACCTCGACGCGTGTCAGGTCCTCCTCATATCGTTCGAGCGTGCTCTCAATGGTAGTACGTACCCACTCCTCCAGTCGTTTACTGCCTTGAATATGGTTATCGCTATTGACTTGGATTTGCATAGTTCATCCCTTATTTCAGCTAGCTCGCGAGAGGCCGGTCAGCTAAGCCCTTGGGCGTCATCACCGTGACCTCTTACTTACACAATCGGTCTGTACGCTGAACAATTCAACCCCTAAAAAAAGATAAATTTCTAATCGCAAAAAAAGCCGGACAACTGGCAAAAGCGCTGTTAAGGTCGGGAGTTGGTTCGGTCCGCCCCTAGGTAATAATTGCTCACATTTGCCGCTCGCCCAGCGGATGCAAACCGCGAAAAATCCCCGCTTCTTCCACCAGCCAGTCATGCACCGCACGCACGCCCGGATGACTTAGCGCCCCCGGCGCATAGAGCACCATGTAGCGTTTATGATTAGGCACCGTCAGCCCAAACGGCACGATCAATGCGCCGCGCTCCAACTCATCGTTGAGCAGCGTTCGCCGGGCAATGGCAACGCCCATCCCGGCGATGGCCGCTTCGATAGTCAGGTGATTGCGATTGAACGTGTGACCGCGACGCACATCGGCTCCTTCGAAACCGATGGCGTTGAGATAGAACTCCCATTCGGCGTATTCATAACTGCCACGCCAGGCTGTGATGTCATGCAGCAGTGGATAGTGCATCAAGTCCGCCGGCCCATGCAGCGGCGGGCGACCGCGCAGAAGGCCCGGTGCACAGACCGGAAAAATCTGTTCGTCGAGCAAGGCTGTGGATAACAGTCCCGGATAACTGCCGTCGTTGAGGTCGATGGCCAAATCGAAATCGCCCTCATGCAACGGCACGCTGCTGTCCTCGGCCACCAGGCGCAACTGGATGTCCGGAAACCGCTGCTGCAATCGCGGCAAGCGTGGCGTCAGCCATTTGCTGAGGAACGATGGAATCGAACGCACGCGCAAGGTGCCGCTGATCATGCCGGCGTCCAGTCGACGCAATTCCGCATCGATGCTGCCGTAAGCCTCATTGACGGTGATGGCCAGTCGCTGGCCTTCGGCACTCAACTCCACGCCCCTTGCACGTCGATGAAACAAGCGAAAACCCAGGCGCTCTTCAAGCTGGCGGATCTGCTGGCTGACCGCCCCCGGCGTGATGTGCAGTTCTTCCGCACAACGGGTGAACGACAAGTGCCGGGCGGCGCAAGAAAACACCTGCAGCCACACGTAGGTCTGGGCGTGCAATTGACGGCTCATTGTTTAGTCCTGCTAAAGGCTGTCTTAGGAAGTTTCGTTGGTCACGTAGGACCGAGGCAGGCAGTATCGCTGAAAGTGCGCTTGTCCTACAAAAATGGCAGCGATTCATCTTCCATTGCAGGAATAGGCTTTAGCATGGCTATCAGTGTTTTCGATCTCTTCAAAGTCGGCATCGGCCCATCCAGCTCTCATACCGTGGGTCCGATGCGTGCAGCTGCGACCTTCTCCCAAGCGCTGGTCGATCAACATTTGCTCGCCGATGTGCGGCGAGTTGAAATCCGCCTCTACGGCTCCCTGTCGGCAACCGGCGTCGGCCACGCCACCGACCGCGCCTGTGTCATGGGCTTGATGGGCGAGTGGCCGGACAGCATCAATCCCACGTCCATCGACAGTCGAATCCAGACCCTGCGCGAAACCGGCGAATTGTCCCTGGCAGGCCAGGTGACCATCGCCTTCGACTGGGCACACGATCTGCTGCTGCTTGACGAAAGCCTGCCCTACCACCCCAACGCCATGTCCCTGACAGCCTTCGGCGAAACCGGCGAGCTGTTTGAACAGACGTATTACTCGGTTGGTGGCGGTTTCATCATCGAAGCGGCTGAAGCCGAATCCGGGATCTCACCGGCCAGCGAAGTGCTGCTGCCGTACGATTTTTCCAGCGCCGTCGAATTGCTTCAGCTGTGCAACCAGCACAACTTGCGGGTTTCCGAATTGATGATGGCCAACGAACGGGCCTGGCGCAGTGACGCCGAAATCCGCCAGGGCTTGCTGCATATCTGGTCGGTGATGCGCGAGTGCGTCGAGCAGGGCTTGAACCATGAGGGCATCCTGCCGGGCGGTCTGAATGTTCCTCGTCGCGCGGCGAAATTGCACCGTAGCCTGCTGGAAATCGGCAAACCGAACGTCATCACCTCCACCCTCTCGGCGATGGAATGGGTGAACCTGTTCGCCCTCGCCGTGAACGAAGAAAACGCCGCCGGCGGGCGCATGGTCACCGCACCGACCAACGGCGCGGCGGGCATCATCCCGGCGGTGTTGCACTACTACATGAAGTTCAACCCGGATGCTTCGGACGATGATGTCGTGGCGTTCTTCCTGGGCGCGGCAGCGGTGGGCATTCTGTGCAAGAAAAACGCCTCGATCTCCGGCGCCGAAGTGGGTTGCCAGGGTGAAGTCGGCTCAGCCTGCGCCATGGCTGCCGCTGGCCTGGCAGAGGTGCTGGGCGCCACGCCGGAGCAACTGGAAAACGCCGCGGAAATCGGCCTCGAACACAACCTCGGCCTGACCTGTGACCCGGTGGGCGGGCTGGTGCAAGTGCCGTGCATCGAACGCAACGCGATTGCCGCCGTCAAGGCGATCAACGCCACGCAAATGGCTCTGCGCGGCGACGGCAAACACTTCATTTCCCTGGATCGGGTGATCCGCACCATGCGCGACACCGGTGCCGACATGCACGACAAATACAAAGAGACCTCACGCGGCGGCCTGGCGGTGAACTGGGTAGAGTGCTGATCGTTTTCGAGGCGCATCACGGTTTAATGCCCTGAATCGTGCAGGCAAAAAGAAGGCGGGCCACAGTGCCCGCCTTCTTTTTGCCGTGATCATTGTCCGACAATCCAGTCGGCATGCCCCTTGCTACATCCCTGTTGGAACAATGATGGCGATATGGCCGTGAAATGGCCGGTGGTCCGGCGTTGCGAACCAACCCGATCACGGCCGGTCAACAACTGCACGTTCAATCAGGCGGTGACGCATCATGGACAACCCCTTTCAGCTCATTACCGATGCCTTTGCAGCGGATTACCAGATCAACCTGAGCATTCAGGGCCTGGACGGCAGCATCATGCTGACCCTTTCCAACAATGGCCGGATCGTTGCCAAACGCATGATCAGTGCCGAGCAACGCAATGACCCTGCACGCCTTAAACGACTGGTGCAAAGCATCCAGTTCGGCATCGCCATCGAACAAGGCCACAGCGCCGTGGCCGTCCTCGAATCCATGACCGATGGCGGCACGCGCAGCCTGCCGCCCCCCCCAGCCAAAGGGCGCCCGCGCCCCACCATGGGCCTTTAAAGCTCGCCCTTCTCCACCTCCGGGTGTTCACTGGAACCCGCACCGATCTTGCGGTGCGGGTTTTCTATCTTCACCGACGGAAATTGCGACGAAGCGTAACGCACCACCAGAATCGCAAACGCCAGCAGCAGAATACCGCCACACAGGTAGATGATCCCCAGGTCCGGTGGATTGTGGTGCGACACGTTGGATATCAACAGCCGCGTCAGCGCAGTGATCGCCACGTAGATCAGGAAACGCACCGGCATGTGGTTGGTCTTGAAGTAAATCCCGACCATCGCCCCCAGTTCCAGGTAGATGAACAGCAGCAGGATGTCATCAATCTTGATGTGCCCCTTCTCGAGCATCCCGAGAAACTCCATCACCGCCGCCCACGCGGTCACCGCACCGATGGCGAACAGTGCGAGGTAATGAAAGGTTTCGACGAACAGGTTGCCCAGGGACTCAGCCAGTTGATGCACATTCTGCCGCAGCTTTTCGGCCCAGTTGATTTTCACGATGATGCTTCCTTAGGTCGGCTCGACCGGATAATGCGGGTTGGACGTGACGGTTTTCCGCATGCAGAAAAAAGGCCACTGCATGATGGCGAGCGGCCCGCAATTGCGCGCCGTGGCGTTTGGTCGCACCTTGGGTGCCGTGCACCTGACAAACCCTGAATCCGGACTACATTAAAAAGCCACTACCCAAAGCAAAGGGATTCGCTTATCCTTTTCGCTGTATATAGATACAGTAGTCGAAATCGACAACCAATGTGAAGGCATGTGAGGTGGTGAATGGCCGTCGAAGTGGTATACCGCAGCAGCCGAGATCTGGAGCGCTTGTTCATGGATAAAGCCGAAGCTGACCGTCATGACAAAATGCTCGAACTGGCCGAGTTGCTGGCTGAAGTGTTGCAAAAAGCCGTTCCGTCCCTGACCGAGCAGCAAGTGGAAGAAGCCGGGATCTACATGGCGAAAAATCGCGATGTCTTCGCCAAGGCATTCAAGAGCCAGCCGGACGCCCTGTCCGAATTGCTGAGCGCACCGGCTGAAATCGCGCCAACGGTCGAAGCGGTTGAAGCCGAAGAGCCGGCACCAGCGGCCAAACCGGCCAAGGCACCGAAAGCTGCGAAGTGACATGCGAATTGAATAGGCCCTGAGTCGAATGACTCAGGGCCTTTTTCATTTTCCAGACTCAAAGGTTCTTGTTATCGGTACAGCACTTTCTCGGCCAACTCATCGGCCACCCGCGCCGGTGAACGTTTCTCCGCCTGGGCATGGGCAAAGACTTCAGTAAGTCGCGTGCTGATTTTCGACAAATGCGCAGTGATGGTCGACAGCTCTTCCCCACGGTGCTTGAGCGAAACGTAGATCAAGCCACCGGCATTGATCACGTAATCCGGTGCGTACAGGATGCCGCGTCGCTCAAGTTGATCGGCGACGTCCAGGTGCGTCAGCTGATTATTCGCCGACCCCGCCACCGCCGAACAGCGCAATTGCGTGACGCTATGACTGTTCAGCACCCCGCCCAGACCACACGGGGCCAGAATGTCGCATGGCGTGCTGAGCAATGCATCGTTGGCAATCGGATGCGCGCCAAGTTGCTCCATGGCCAGTTGCACTTTGCCGTGATCGATGTCGCTGACCAACAACTCGGCACCCGCGGCATGCAGCTGTTCCGCGAGGGCGAATCCGACATTGCCCAGGCCCTGGATGGCCACGCGCAAACCTTCTAGATTGTCGCTGCCCAAGCGGGCCATGGCGGTAGCGCGAATGCCAGTGAATACGCCCATCGCCGCATGCGGCGCAGGATCACCCGCCGAGGTCGTGCTGGTGACGTGCTGGGTCTGTTGCGCGATGCAATCCATGTCCGCCACGGAAGTACCGCTGTCGATGGCCGTGATGTAGCGTCCGTCGAGTTGATCGATACAGCGTCCGAAAGCTTCGAACAGCGCCCCGCGGTTCGCGACATGGGCAGGCCGGACAATCACCGCCACCCCGCCCCCTTGGGCCAGGCCGGCCAGTGCCGCTTTGTAACTCATGCCTTGGGCAAGGCGTATGGCATCCTCGACAGCAGACTCGTCGCTAGGGTAGGCAAGGTAACGACAACCGCCCAGGGCAGGTCCCAGTCGGCTGTTATGGATGGCAATGACCGCCTTCAACCCGGTGACCGGGTCAACGCTCAGGTGCAGCGATTCAAGGCGAGTGCTTTGCATGAGAGCAAACATCGTAAGGCTCCCGAATCACTTCTTGTAGTCGCCAGTATAGGCTTGCGCCCAAAAATTGCAGAAGCGCACCGGAATAAGCGACGCAGCTGTAGAGTCTTTCGGAAATAACCTGTTGTTGCCCCTGCAAGGCACTGGACGAATAGCGGAGACGGGGCTAAAACGAGGCATTGCCCGGAGATTTCAATGACGCCGCGACAATCGTTTTTCGCTTGCCTGCAACGTTCACCGCCCGCCCTGTTCGAGGCGGCGCTGTGGATTTGCGTCGAACATGACAGCGAAGTGTCCCCCGAGGCAACGCTGGAAAAGGTGCGAGAACTGCAACAACGAGCCAGCGGCGGCTTGCCAATGCTGCCGGTGAGCGAGCTGGCGCAGCCGTTGCTGCGGCGCATGAATGATCTGGGGTTCGCGCAGGACGATGCCACACCCTTGCGGCCGCAAGCAGCGTTGATCCATAAAGTGTTGGAACGCCGACGCGGGCAACCGCTGGCCCTGGGGCTGATTGCGCTGGAATTGGCCAGAGGCCTGGAAATTCCCTTGGTCGGGGTAAACTTCCCCGGCCATTTTCTCTTGCGTGTGCCCGGTGCCGATCACTTGCTCGATCCCTGCGGCGGTCGCCGACTCTACCCCAACGACTGCCGCGAACTGCTGCAGCGCCAGTACGGCCCGAACATCAAGCTCAGTGCCGAACACCTGGTGACGGCCGAACCGGTGCAGATGCTGCAGCGCCTGTCACGCAACCTGCGCCAATTGCACCTTTCCCACGACGATTACATTGGTGCCCTGATCGACGCCGAGCGCGTGCTTGAACTGGGTAACGCCAACGCCGCCGACTACCTGGCCCGCGCCAGTCTCTACCAACGCCTGGACTGCCCGAACGCCGAGCGCTTCGATCTGGAGCATGCGCTGTTGCTCAGTGACGACCCGATCCAGCGCATTCGCCTGACGGAACGGCTTGGGCATTTGCCGCCCAACTCAATCGTCCACTGAAAACAAACCTTTGTGGGAGCGAGCCTGCTCGCGATAACGGCGGTCCATCCAAGACCGTATCGCGAGCAGGCTCGCTCCTACAGAGGTGTTACGGCGTGTCCGGTTGGTTTGCCGGATGCGCCTTGATGAACGCCGGATGCGTGGCTGCCAATGCCGCCACCCGACGAATTCGCGGGTACGCCTCAAGGGAAATGTTGAAACGCTCAGCGGCATACAACTGTGGGATCAGGTAAACATCTGCCAATCCGGGCTGCGGGCCGAAGCAGTAGCCTTGCTCGCCGATCAACTGCTCCACGGCCGCCAGCCCCTGGCCGATCCAGTGTCCGATCCACTCCATCACCTGCGGTTCATCATGGCCCAATTGCCGCAGCCGATTGAGCACGCTGACGTTGTGCAATGGATGCACGTCGCAACCGATCAACGCTGCCACACCGCGCTCATGTGCACGAGCGACAAGGTCTTTGGACAGCAGCGGCACCTGTGGATAACGTTCCTCCAGGTACTCGATGATCGCCGGTGACTGGATCAGCAACGCGCCTTCTTCAGTGCTCAAGGCCGGCACCCGCCCTTGGGGATTGAGGGCCAGGTACGGCGGTTGGCGGTGTTCGCCACCGGGCTGCGCGATCAGGTTGATCGGCAGCGCCTGATAGTCCAGCCCCTTGAGCGCCAACGCGATGCGCACCCGATAGGACGATGTCGAGCGGTAGTAGGTATAGAGTTCCATGCTCCGTTCCTCTCAGCGCGCCGGCAGCACTTTGCCGCGGCACTCGCCGAAGCCGATGGACGCGAAGCCCTCGCGAGTGCATCGGCCACGCAGGATGATTTCGTCACCGTCTTCAAGGAACTTGCGCACCTCGCCCGACGCCAGCTCGATCGGTTTTTTACCGCCCTCGGTGATTTCCAGCAGGCTGCCGAACTGACCGTTTTCCGGCCCCGACAAAGTTCCCGAACCGAACAGGTCACCGGCCTGCAATTGGCAGCCGTTGACGCTGTGATGCGCGACCATTTGCGCCACGGTCCAGTACATGTATTTCGAATTGCTCAAGGTCAGGCGATGAGCCGGCAGGTTTTGCTCGCGCATGGCTTCGGTCAAGAGCAAGACTTCCAGCTCGATATCGAAACCACCTGCAGCCTGATCACGTTTGTCGAACAGGTACGGCAGTGGCTGCGGATCACCTTCCGGGCGCGCAGGCTGGGCGCGACGGAAAGGCTCCAGCGCTTCAGCGGTCACGACCCATGGCGAGATGCTGGTGATGAAACTCTTCGACAGGAATGGCCCCAATGGCTGGTATTCCCAAGCCTGGATATCCCGCGCCGACCAGTCGTTGAGCAGGCAGAATCCGGCGATGTGATCGGCGGCGTCACCGATGGCGATCGAGTCGCCCATTTCGTTGCCCTGACCGATCCAGATGCCCAGTTCCAGTTCGTAGTCCAGACGTGCGCACGGGCCGAAGGTCGGCTCGGTCTGGCCGGCCGGCAGGGTCTGGCCTTTCGGGCGGCGTACGTCGGTGCCGGATGGACGAACAGTCGAAGCGCGGCCGTGATAACCAATCGGCACATATTTGTAGTTCGGCAGCAGCGGGTTGTCGGGACGGAACAGTTTGCCGACGTTCTGCGCATGCTCGATGCCGACATAGAAGTCGGTGTAGTCGTTGATCTTCGCTGGCAGGTGCATCTCACAATCCGTCGCCAGCGGCAACAGTTTTGCGCCTTGGGCTTCGATCTTGCCGTGCAGCGTGCTGCCTTCGCTCAACAGTTCCAGCAAGCGTTCGCGCAGCGCCACACGAGCGGCGCTGCCCTGCTCAAAGAACGCATTCAATTGACCGCCACGGGTGGCTTCGACGGCAGCTTTCGCGGCGCCGTCGAACAGGCCGGCATCCAGTGCGGCTTCCAGGTCGAAAATATGCTCGCCGATGGCCACGCCGCTGCGTGGCGCCGAACCCTTCACGCTGAACACGCCCAGCGGCAAGTTCTGCAGCGGGAAATCCGCGTGGCCGTTGGCGGAAGCAACCCAGCTGCGAGTGATGGAAGTCTGCGTCATGGGTTATCTCCGGGTCGGGTCGAAAGTGGCGGGCAGCGTAGCCCAGCAAGCGTCGTAGGTGGTTTGCAGTTGCGGGCAATCAAGGGCGAACCGGCTCGGGCGCAAGACCTGGCTGGTCTCGAACATGAAGGCCATGGTGTTATCGATTTTCGCCGGTTTGAGCTCAGCGTTGATCGCTTTGGTGCAGGTTTCGCCATCGGGGCCGTGGGCGCTCATGCAGCTGTGCAACGACGCGCCACCGGGTACGAAGCCTTCGGCCTTGGCGTCGTATTCGCCTTGGATCAGGCCCATGAACTCGTTCATCAGGTTGCGGTGGAACCAAGGTGGACGGAAGGTGTTTTCAGCCACCATCCAGCGCGGCGGAAAGATCACAAAATCGAGGTTGGCCAACCCATGGACACTGGTCGGCGAAGTCAGCACGGTGAAGATCGACGGGTCCGGGTGATCGAAGCTGACGGTACCAATGGTGTTGAAACGGCGCAGGTCGTACTTGTACGGCACGTTGTTGCCATGCCAGGCGACAACGTTGAGCGGCGAATGATTGAGTTCGCAGGCCCACAATTGTCCGAGGAACTTTTGGACCAGGGTGGTCGGCTGCGCAAGGTGTTCGTACGCCGCGACGGGGGTCAGGAAGTCCCGTGGATTGGCCAGGCCGTTGCTGCCGATCGGCCCGAGATCCGGCAGGCGCAATGGCGCACCGTGGTTTTCCGCGATGTAGCCACGCGCTTGCGGATCAAGCAGCTCGACACGAAATTTCAGGCCCCGGGGCAGTACGGCAATTTCCAGGGGCGCCACTTCCAGCACGCCCAGTTCAGTGGCAATGCGCAAACGCCCCTGCTGTGGCACCAGCAGCATTTCACCGTCGGCATTGAAGAACACCCGCTCCATGGAGCGATTGGCGAGGTAGTTGTAGATGCTGATGCCGGCCGGTTTTTCGGCGGAGGCGTTGGCCGCCATGCTCACCAGGCCGTCGATGAAGTCGGTCGGCTCAGCGGGAATCTCAAGTGGGTTCCAGCGCAGGCGATTGGGCGTCACTTCACCCAAGGGGCCACCGGCCATCTGTCGGTCGAGTTTGACGAATGCCGGGTGATTGGCCGATGGCTGAATGCGGTACATCCAGGTACGCCGCGCTTCGCTGCGGGCCATGGTGAAAGCGGTGCCGGAGAACAACTCGGTGTAGAGGCCGTAAGGGGCTTTTTGCGGGGAGTTCTGGCCGACGGGCAATGCACCGGGTAGCGCTTCGCTGCTGAATTCGTTGCCGAAGCCTGACTGATAAGCCAACGCCTGGGCGGTTGAATCGGGGTTCATGGAGCCTCCTGAACGGGAGTCGACGGTAACCGATCGCTCTGGAGCAGCGCTCATGGCCCGTCTGGGTTATTTTTATCGTAATTCAATTACGCATAACGTAATTTGATTGGTATTGACCGTCAAGCTATAAAGACGCCCATTCGTCCCGGGATCACAGCACCAACATGGAAAAGCCCAGCAGCGACAGCAACGGCAAACAGAAAGTCCGCTCCGCCGAGGTGGGGACCGACATCCTCAAGGCGCTGGCCGAGTTGTCGCCCTCGACCTCTCTTTCGCGCCTGGCCGAACACGTGCAGATGCCGGCGAGCAAGGTTCACCGCTATTTGCAGGCGCTGATCGCCAGCGGCTTTGCCGAACAGAACGCGGCGACCAACCATTACGGCCTGGGCCGTGAAGCCTTGCGCGTTGGCCTTGCGGCCCTCAACGCAATGGATGTGCTGAACGTCGCCGCCCTGCCCTTGGCCGAGCTGCGCGATGACTTAAATGAAACCTGTTTTTTAGCGGTGTGGGGCAATCAGGGCGCGACCGTAGTGCGCATCGAACCCGCGGTGCGTGCGGTTACGGTGGTCACACAATTGGGCTCGGTATTGCCCTTGCTCAGTTCTTCGACTGGCCTGGTCTTTGGCGCATACCTGCCCAAGCGCGAAACCGTTGAGCTGCGCGACCGGGAATTGCAGGAGCATGCCAGTCACGCGCTGGCAGATGAGCAGGCTTACACCCTGTTGTGCGAGCAGATCCGTGCGCGGGGCCTGCATCATGTGCATGGCTTGTTGATGCCGGGGGTGGACGCCTTGTCGGCACCGGTGATGAACGCAATGGGAAATGTCGTGGCCGTGTTGACCGTGGTCGGCCCGACGTCGCTGTTCCACGCCGACGAAAATGGCCCGGCCGCGCAGCGCTTGTTGTCCGCAACACGCGCCGTCAGTTGGCGAATGGGCTATGAGGCAAAAACACCCGGCGCTTGAATAGCGGTTGTGCCGGCACGCGCCGGCACAACCGCTGAATCAAACTACAGATTGAATTTGGAACAGCTCTGCAATATCTGCACTAATACCGTTGACTTCGTCAAACTCCAGACCTTTGAAACGATGTATCGAATCAAATGTATAGGCTTTGACAAACAAACCTAGATGGTCGCCCTCAAAGTAAGGAACTTCGCCGTCCTGCAATTTCAGATACAAGGCCCATACCAGCGTTTGCGAGTAAGTGACCAGTGGTTTTTCAAGCGAATAAACGCCATTGATGTAAACGTCGTCAACATCAATTCCACGCCCGCTGAGCCTTGCATGCAATATGGCACGCACTCGCTCGATATTTAATTCTTCCATGACTGAATAACCTGTTAATTAGAGTTGATAACGCCAGACTCAAACCATGGTTGCCTATGTCTGAGTCCTGCCAACATCTTAATTAAAACCATCATCGTTGCACCCAAGGGAGTGTTTGCATTCATTACTCCCGGGAAATCAATCCCAGCTTTTTTGCTATCGCTACTGCTTGAGTGCGACGCTCTACACCTAACTTGCTGTGGATTCGCCGCGCATGGGTTTTCACTGTATGTAATGAAATGAACAACTGTTCGGCAATCTGCTGGTTGGAGTTGCCTTGGGCAATCAGGCCAAGTACTTCCAGTTCCCGCCCGCTCAATGGATTGTCGTCGATTGTTGCCGCAGACTCGTCGTCCATGCCGTAACGGCTGAGCAAGGTCGGTTGGCGCAGGCGCAGTTCACACAAGGCCTGTTGCAATTGCCCACGCCCTGCCAGCTTCAGGCCCGCCAGCAATGCCGATTTCGCCAGATCGGTTTCGCCCGTCAGGTCCGCTACTTCGCAGATCGCCAACTGCAACTCCGCTTCCAGCGCCAGCATTGAATGTTGCTGGGCGTGAACGAGCAGGTTGTTGAGTTGTTCGAGCGGTTGTTGCGCCTCCTGCAGTCGGGTTTGGGCAAGCACCAGTAAATACTCGACACGGGCAATCAGCATCACGGTCGCGGGAGGGGCCTGGCGGGCATGCGTTCCGCGATAGTGACGCAACACACGGGTCAACGCTTCGCGAGCCAATTGCGGGCGCCCCTGCTGCAACCAGAAATGACTGCTGATTTGCAGCAATACACCCCGATAAACCGTTTCGGGAATCTGCCGCTGCTGCATCAAGCGCTCGGCATCGCGCAATCGATCGAAAGCGAGGGCGTAATCGCGTTGGTTGGCGGCCAGTTGGGCCTGCCCCAGAAAGCCATACAACGCACGCTTGTCCTGGCTGTGCAGGCAGTCTTGCAAACCAGACTGGAAGAATTCGGCAGCCACCTCTTCCTGCCCCTGACATAGCGCCAGTCGCCCGCGCTGCAGGGCAATCCTGCCCAGCAACGGCGTCGGCCGATCAGCCTGTCGACTCAACAATGCGTGGACATCGGCCAACAAGCTTTCGGCTCGCCGCGGCGCACCTCGCTGCTCCAGCAATTGGGCGTGATCAAGTTCAAGCAAGCCTTCAAACAGCAACGAACCTTGCGCACGGGCCAGACACAACGCCTCACGATTGTAGGCTTGCGCAGTATCGAGTTGGGCGTTGAGCAAGGCTTGTTGAGTCAACCCGGACAAACACAACAGCCGTGCGGGCCAGGCATCCGGCGTCAATTCAGCCAGCGCGTCAATAAAGTGTGCACGTGCCGCTTCCATGCGCCCCAGCAAATGCAACAGCCAACCTTGTTGTGCCTGCCAGCGAGCCAGCAATTGCCGCTGAAGCGTGGCGGTCGGTTGTGGTGCGAAACGGGCCAGTTGGCCAATGCACTCGGCAGCCTGATCGAAGCGCCCGGCGAACAACAACGCCGCCGTGATCAGTCCCACCAACTGCGGCGAACCGAGGGTCAACTCTTCGCCCTGTCGCTCATGCAGATTCAACAACAAGCGCACGTTTTCTCGCCGGAACAAATGCTCAAGACTGAAGTGCTGCAACAGAGTGACGGCAACCTCGAACTCTTCAGCCAGCAGCGCTTGTTCGAACGCCCCCTGCCAGTCTTCCTCGGCGCAAAACCACTGACATGCGCGCCGATGCCAGGCACGCCCCGCCGAACCCCGCTCGTCGCCCACGGCCCGGGCCAACGGCACAAAAACCCGCAGCCACTCGCTGGAGTCTTCCCACGGCTCGATGAAACAGCCCATGTCCTGCAATTGATGCAACCATTGCGCCCCTTCACCGGCGCCGAACAGATGCTCGCAGAGGCTGGCGTTGAATCGCGGCAAACGCGCCAGTACCTGCCAAGCCTCAATCAGTTCAGGGGCCAGCGCGCTGAACAACTCATGGTGCAAATAATCGAGCAGTGTCGCCGAGCGCTCCTGTTTGTTCTGCTCGGCTGCCCACTGGCAGGCATCCAGCAAGGCAATGCGCACACCGGCACACCAGCCTGCACTGCGCTGAATAATTCTGCGTGCTGTATGCGTGGCCATTGCTGGCTCGACATGACTGAGCAAATGCTGGACTTCACACTCGGTAAACGCCAGCGCGCGCGCCTCGCATTCGTACAACTCATCATCAAGCAACAGCCGGGGCCAGTTGCATTGTGGACGTCGGCGCGAGGCCAGCCACCAATTCAATGTCGGGCTTCTGACAGCCAGTAAACGATCCAGAAAGCGATCGAGTTCGGGGTTGGAAACCCGGCAATAATCGTCGATGAAAAGCCAGGTTGGCACCTGCAAACGGGACAGGTACTCCAGCAAAAAAGTCTCATCGGCCGAAGCCAGACCCAGCGCATGTGCAAGGCGTTGCCGGAAAGCGGCGATACCCAGGGATTCCCCGGCCATCGGCAACCAACACACCCGGCAATCCACCGGCGCACGTAACAGGCACTCGGTGAGCAGCGCACTCTTGCCGCTGCCCGCTGGTGCGCAGAGCAACTTCACTCGAGCCGTCGAGGCCAGCAATGGCTCGACCAAACGCTCTCGAGCCAGGTGATGGGAGGACAGGCGAGGCAGGAATCCAGGACGGTCCAGACACAATGTCATGGCAGTCATAGTGATGCGCCTTGTTATTGTTGTGGCGCCACCCTAGCCCCCTCCCGAGCGCTTGTTGAAGAAGTATTCAGCACGCTGATTTGCGGCCATAAAAAAGGTGACTGCGAGGTCACCTTTTTGTGTAAGACGCTGTAGGACGATTACCTCACACCCGTACTCCTGAGCGCCGCCGGCGTGTAGTCCCCGGCTTTTGCCGCGATGTTGAATTCGAAGCTGCGTTTCTCCTCATTCTTCATCCCCAGGGCAATGTATCGACCGGCAATCAAGTCATACAGCGCTTCGACGGTGTAGGCCGGTACCTGATGATCGTAGTAGAACTGCGCATGCCCTTCGGCGACTCGCCACAGTTGGCCACGACCGTCGTAGTGATCGGCCAGCGCCACCTGCCAGGTGTCTTCGTCGATGTACATATGACGCTTGGCGTAAACATGCCGTTCGTTAGGCTTGACCGTGGCCACCACTTCCCAGACCCGGTGCAGCTCATAGCGTGTCAGGTCCTGGTTGATATGGCCGGCCTTGATCACATCGGTGTATTTGAGGTCTGGCGAATCGAGTTTGTAGCTGTTGTACGGAATGTACATTTCCTTCTTGCCGACCAGCTTCCAGTCGTAGCGATCCGGTGCGCCGGAAAACATGTCGAAGTTGTCGGTAGTACGCAGCCCGTCAGACGAAGTGCCCACACCGTCATACGCCACTTGCGGCGCGCGACGCACACGACGCTGACCGGCGTTGTAGATCCACGCCTTGCGCGGTTCCTGAACCTGATCGAGGGTCTCGTGAACCAGCAGCACGTTACCCGCCAACCGCGCCGGCGCGGTCACTTCCTGCTTGAAATAGTTGAGGACGTTCTCGTCACTGCCCGGCTTCAAATCCCCCAGCAGCGATGGCACGGCCACTTCGTCCTTGAATCGAATGACGGTGAAATCACCATTGGACTGTGGCGTGGCCTGGGTAATGGTGCGACGCAAGTTGCCGCCGTGATAACGGGTGATGTGGTTCCAGATGACCTCGACACCGTTCTTCGGAATCGGAAAGGCGTAATAGCGATTGCCAGTGAAATTGGCCAGACCGTTGCCATCGTTGGTCGGTGTCACGTTCAACGCGCTGCGTTTGGCCGCCTCATAGACTTCTGGCGGCAGGGCCGCGGTGCGGTGGCTGGGGTAGACCGGAATCTTGTAGGTCTCGGGGTAGCGCTTGAACATCGCGATCTGCCCGTCAGACAGCTTGTCCTTGTATTTGTCGACCGTTGCGGCAGTGATCACGAACAGCGGTTTTTCATTGGCGAATGGATCAGCCAGGAAACCCTTGCTGTCCACCGCACCAGCGTTTTTCGGAATGCCACCGGTCCACGGCGGAATCGAGCCGTCGGCATTGCCGGCCTTCTCGCCACCGAGCGGGGTGAGCGTGGTGCCAAGCTTGTCGGCTTCTTGTGCCGATACGGCGGCCATCACGTTGACGGCCAGCAGACTCAGGGCCAGGGCGGAACCGATTTGCAGAATCATCTTGCGCATTGAATTCATCCTTTTCAGCCAGATCAGAAGTTCACGCCAAAGCTCAACGCCACGAAGTCGCGGTCTTCGAGCACGTTGTAGTCACCGCCGAAGAAATCGGTGTAACTGAGGCTTGCGGTGTAGGTGTTGCGGTAGTCCGCATCAACGCCAAGGCTGACGGCCTTGGCCCCTTCGTTGAACAACCCGTTGGGACCATAACCGGCGACGTCATGGGACCAGGACAGATTGGGTTTGAAGTTGATCCCGGCAATGACGTTGTTGTAATCAAGGATTGCCCGGGCGCGATAACCCCAAGAGGTCGAAGTCACGAAACCGTCGGTATCGCCACCGAAACCATACTGGCCGTACACCGAGTCGCGGCCATAGCGCAGTTTGCTGCGAGACTCCAGGCCTCCGACCCGCACCACCGCCGCCTCACCCACCAGGGTCAGGCGATCAGCGCCTGCAATCTGGTCGATGAAGTGCGTCAGGGTGCTCTGGACCTGCGTCACTTCCTTGCGCCGATAACCTGTGTTGTCGGCACCGGGCGCGGTCGCAATGGGCGACGCTGCGCCACCGGCAATGGGGTTGAGCATCGCCAGGGTCAGGTCATTGGTGTTGACCTGCACCGGCGCGTTGGGGCGATAACTGATCTCGCCGGTCCACGCCGTGCCGGTAGGCAGCGTCGTGGAAAAACTCGCGCCGTAGAGGCGAATGTCCTCGGGGTATTCAAGGTAGTACTGACCGCGACCGAGCATCACACTCTGCGCCAGCCCCCCACCGCTACCCGGAGCGATGCGGTTGGCCGTGGTGACAATGCCCGGAATGCTCGCCAGCGTTCTGAGCCCCGCCGTCGTGGTGCCGACTGTCGGGGTTCGGCTGTGGTAATTCATGAAATACAGGCCGTACTCGGTGTCGTCGCCCAGCCAACGCAACGCGGTCCCCCACTGCCCCGAGTCCCGGGCATCGCGGTCGCCACCACGGGGAACGACCACGCCTTCGCTGGTCACCTCGAAGCCCTGGCCAAACGCCGCAGCAATCGGTTGCAACGGTGCAATCGCAGGGCTGGCGACCGTGTATCCCTTGTTACATCCGTCCGCTACCACGTCGACCCCGAAGAAGGTGCCGCAGTTATCGACGACGGTCTGATCCCACTCCAGTTGATAGAAACCTTCGACGGTCAACTTGTCGGTCAGGCCTTGGGAAGCAAACAACATGTTGACCGGGATCAGCCCTTCCTTGATCTCGGCACCCGGACGACGAAACGCGGAAACGTCGACCGGGTTGATGCTGTTGATCGAGTTGCCGATGAACGTACTTTCGCCCCAGCTCACCACCTGTTTACCGGCACGAACAGTCCCCGGCAGATCGGCGATGGAATAGTTGTGATAGACGAAGGCGTCGAGAATCTGCGCACCGGAAGACTTGGAGCCCTCTTTGCGGTTGTGATCGCTGATCGGCTTGAACGGCCGGTCTTCGTCCTTCAATTCGAAGTCGTACCAATACTTGCCACGGACGAACACACCGGTGTCGCCGTATTTCAGTTCAAGGTCGTGAATACCCTTGAAGATCTTCGAGAAGGTTTCGCCTTTCTTGAAATTCTGACGACCGTCGTCGCCGGTCGACGCCTGCCCGCTACCACCGTTGACCGTGCCCACCAGGGCATCGTCCGCATCGCGCATGCCCCAACTGGCGCCGACCGACAGCGAAGAGTCGAACGTCCCTTCGATTTCCCCGATGTTGAATGAAACAGCCTGCGCCTGGGCACAGCAGCCCAAGGCAACCGCAGCGGCCAGCGCCTGCGGTGTGAAGATGGCGCGCATTGTTGTTTTTGTCATGCGTCTTCCCCGGTGAGTGACAGAAGGCCTCACCCTACTGCCGCAGGCCTGGGGCGATAAGCGCACCAAGGAGGTATTCGCGATGTACCTCCAAAGGATGACTGGCCATATGGAACGGGCGATTGCGCGGGGCATAGACAGACTGGATGTGAAGGCATCAGTCGAATTCATGGACTACGCTGCAGGCGATCGAACTGTTACGCAGCCGGTAACGGTGCATGTCGGGAATCGCTGTTTTTCCTTTGCCGGCAAAGACTTATTCTTACCGGGCTTTCACGGATTACAGCCCGGAAGCACAACAGATTTCAGGTGAGTTGAAGCGTTTCGACTCATCGCCCCGTGTACACCGACGTTGATTTGTAGCTCCTGGATCCAACGTCTTGCTTGGCCGCTGCGTTTGCAGCGGCCTTTTTTATGGGCAATTGCTTTTGCGAGCAGACTTTCCTCATTTGATGTTTAAAACCAGTCCTACAAGGTACTTCCTATAATCGCTTAGGAAAGTTCATTTCTTCGTAGAGGGCAATCTCGCTTATATATCGCCCACCCGAAACGTCACACGAACATCTATGTGAAATCCCACATGGATCTCAGACGCATTACTTCTCATTCCAATGTAGCTTAAAACAGCAGAAAAGAAATACAGCGCATGCATGCCACGCTTGTGCCTCAACTATATGCACACTCAAAAGGATATGAATATGCAAAAACCACCAACGCGGCCCAATACTTCGAGGCCGGGTTATCATGAAATTAGTCGGCCTGTCGAAATTGTCGGAGTAGCGCCCGACCACTTCACTCCCCCGCAGCGCGCGGGCAATAATTTGCAAGCAGGCCCCTTTGGCCCAAACGTATCAAATTACAATCAGAATCGTGGCACCGTAATAAACACGACTCGAGCCCTGGAACAGGAATATCAGGTCAGACTCAATCAATTAGCACACACAACCGAATCTGAACTTTCGGCAACTCGACATGAAGGTCCGACTGACCCACTTCCACCTTTGCAATCGACTGCTCGGGAATTAGGGGTAGTCAGTAAACTTATTGAACGAAAAACCGCACAACAACACGCAAACACTGCCGCTGCAAATTCATTTTATGGAGGTGATCCATTCAACCGGCATATCAATGAATTCATGGTAAGGGCCACAAAAATAGAGAAGTGGCCCGGCCCGAATGGCATTGCCATGCAAATGTTGAATCAGTCACTTAGAGCAGCGATCGAAGCAAGATTGCTGGCTCAATCACTACAGTTGCTCCACCAGCGAGCCGCCAACCTCCAACAGACCTACAGTGTCCTGCAAGCCGCCGAGCAGGCACGCGTCAGAGCGGAAACCGAAGCACTGGCACATGCACAGGAGCTGTCACGACTGGCCGCATTGGCAGAAGCCGAACGAGCGGCCGCCGAGCAGGCCCGGATTGCCGCTGAGGCTGCCGCACAGTACTTCGCGGCTGAACAGGCTCGTCTCGAAGCCGAGGCCGAACTTCAAAGGCAAAACCAGCAGGAGCGCATTGAAAAAGAGCTCCGAGTGGAGAGAAAGGCGCAAGAACAAAAGCAGCAACAAGCTCTTCTGAACATACAGGCTGAGGCCCAACGACAAGCCGAGCAGGCACACGAGGCGAAAGAGCGAAAGGAGGTCAATGCTAAAAAACAGGCGGAAGGGCTCGCAAGATTAAATGCGATGGTTGCGATGTTCGATTCATGGGAAGCCGCCAAAACCAGTCGGTCATTTCCCGTATCGGGCTCGGCCGTGACTGCTGGTCCGGTGTTCACCGTGGCAAAAGGGCGCCTCGCCACAAACGCAGCCACGTCCTTAGCAATCAAGACGTCCCTGCGAACCGGAACAACTGCCGTGATGACGGCAGCAGCGACCTCAGCCAGTGCGGTCCTTATAGGATTCGCGGCGCTGCTGTTCCCTTCGCCATTAGGAGACGGCGAAAGCCGCCAATTGAACGTGCCACTTCGGGATCTGATTCCCGACGATATCCATACTTGGTCTCTCACGTTCGACGAATACGAGCCCGACAATCTTCACGCATTTAGCATTCCCCTTTCGGAACTCACAACTGTCGAGATTGATGGTCTGCTTGCCTCAGCGCAGGCGAATGCAGAAGTCGAACTGCCAGTCGCTATCGGTTCCAAAACCGTAGGTAATACAACGGAGTTCTTCGTCGCAGCCACCAATGGCACTTCCGTGCCGGGTAAAGTCCCAGTTCGGCTCGCCACATACGATCCAAACCTCAACGTTTACACCGTTGACAATCCAGACGCCCCGTCGATCGGTATGACCTGGACGCCGATAGTCAACTCCGCTAACGCATCAACCTATTTTCCGGCAAGCGCGCCAAACACCGCTGTTTATGACGGCACTACCCTAACGGCCCTTGAAGGGAGGACTGATTCGTTCCCTGAGCTGGATCTGTACAGTTTTGGTGGCTTTATTACGGTTTTCCCGGCGGACTCGGGAATCCCTCCAATCTTCACGATGTTCAGGGATCGGCGGGGTGAGCCCGGGGTTGCCAACGGGTATGGGGAACCGTTATCGGGAATTTGGTTGGGACCAGCCTCGCAAGGTGATGGCGCGGTGATTCCCAATCAAATTGCGGATAAACTCAGAGGACAAAACTTTCCGAACTTTAGAGCGTTTAGAGAGGCACTTTGGAAAGCAGTAGCTAGCGATCCCGACGTGGCAACACAGTTTAGAGCTCACAACATAAAAGCAATGATAAACGGAAAGGCTCCATCTGCCCGAGAGGACGACCACCTTGGAGACAAAGTCAAGTTTGAACTACACCATATAAAGCTGATTTCCGAAGGCGGCGCAGTGTACGACATTGACAACATAAGAGTTGTGACCCCGAAACGTCACGCTGAATTGCATAAAAAGGTAAAAATCAATGAGCCACGATAATTACTCAGATTATACAGAAGCCGAATTTCTCCAATTTGTCACAAAAATTTGCGACGCAGCCTTTCCGACTGAAAAGGAGCATACGGATGCAATACTTCTGTTCAAGAAGCTTACAGAACACCCACAAGGGTCTGACTTGATTTATTACGCAGACTCAGATGAAGAATCTACTCCCAAGGCTATTATTGAAAAAGTAAAAGCTTGGCGATCAGCGAACGGAAAGAAAGGATTTAAAATCGAAGAATAAAATTTTAAAGACGGGTAGGCACTCCTGCTTGCCCCTCTCCTATTTGATTCTGTTTCACAACGAATACTTTTACAGATTGCCATCTCCTTCAACGCTTCAATATTGTCCTTCGGATGCGCCGCTCCTTCGAAATCACAAATCTGCTGCCAATGCGCGGCCACGTCTTCCGGGGAGAACCCCACCCGTGGACCGAACCCGGCGCAGAGACGGTCTATAATCTCGATAATCTGCGTGTATTAACGCCAAAGCAACACATTGCAACTCACTCCAAGAAAGGCGAATAGAAAAATGGAACTCAAAAACAAATTCGAAGAATACACCGAATCCGAATACGCGAATCTTATCATCCGTCTATTTCAAGGTGGATTCCGTTCAGAAGAAGAGCATGACGCCATTGTCGAAAATATAGTCAGCACATCTGAACACCCAAACGGAACAGGAGTCTTGTATTACCCTGAAGAAGGTGTTGAAGATAGTCCAGCCGGAGCATTGAAAGCCATTAAAGATTGGCGAGCTGCGAACGGAAAGAATGGATTTAAAACCGAAGAATAAAAATACAAGGGAGCAAGCATACGTGCTTGTTCCCTTTTCAAGTTCTATTTACAACGAATACCTCTGCAAATTCCCCATCATCTCCTTCAACGCTTCAATATTGTCCTTCGGATGCGCCGCCCCTTCGAAATCACAGATCTGCTGCCAATGCGCCGCCACGTCTTCCGGGGAGAACCCCACCCGTGGATCGAATCCGGCGCCGAGGCTGCGTTCCCAGCGGACTTTGCCCATCCAGCCGCCGCCGACTTCGAACAGGCCGGAGGTTTCCTGGCAGTTTTCGCTGGCCAGGTATACCACCAGCGGGCTGACCAGTTCTGGCTTGAGTTGTTCGAAGACTTGCGGCGGGATCAGGCCTTCGGTCATGCGGGTGCCGCCGGTGGGGGCGATGGCGTTGACCAGGACGTTGTTCTTGCGGCCTTCGATGGCCAGGGTGCGGGTCAGGCCATAGAGGCCAAGTTTGGCCATGCCGTAGTTGGATTGGCCGAAGTTGCCGTAGATGCCTGAAGTGGACGCGGTGAAGATCACTCGACCGTAGTTTTGCTCGCGCATGTGCGGCCAGGCAGCGCGGGTGACTTTGTAGGCACCTTCGACGTGGACGCGGTAAACCAGGTCCCAGTCGGCGTCGTCCATTTTGTGGAACGTCTTGTCGCGCAGGATACCGGCGTTGTTGACCACCACGTCGACCCGGCCGAAGGCATCGAGGGCGTGCTGGACCAGTTTGTCGCCATCGGTGACCGAGTCGTGGTTGGCCTCGGCGGTGCCGCCGGCCTCGCGGATTTCAGCCACAACGCGGTCGGCGGCCGAAGCGTTGGCGCCTTCGCCCTGGGCCGAGCCGCCAAGGTCATTGACCAGCACTTTCGCACCCTGTTTGGCGAATAACAGTGCATGCGCCCGTCCCAGGCCGCCACCTGCACCGGTGATGATCACGACTTTATCTTCGAAGCGCACAGACTCATTCATGTGAGGAAACTCCAGCAGGCCAGGGACATTACCCGGGAGTGTCAGGCACGGCGCTGCCGCTCACAATGAACACGGCGGAGGCTGAATGGTGCGCGATAAGGCTGGGGGATGATGAGCCCCAGCCTCAGGAACAGGCCACTTTGAGGGGTGGCATCACCAACCGGTCGCGAAACGCCAGGTAATGCTTGAGCACCTGGCACGGCGCCTCGATCTGGGGATAGTGACCAATATCGGTCAGCAGCACGGTGTCCGGTTCGGGGATCAGCTCGCGGTAACGCGCGACCATGTGCGCGCCCGAGATCGGATCGACTTCGCCATCGATTACCCGCAGCGGTACTTCACCGCGCTGCATTGCACTGACCCAGCGATCGCGCTGGACGCGGCGCTCCGGAATGTATGTGATCAATTTGTGCATGATCCGAGGCCCGCGATTGCTTTCGATCAGGCTCCAGAAATCATCCATTTCGCTTTCGCTGGGACGGGTCTGCGGCCCGAAAATCTGGCGGAAGCTTTTCACCAGGCCGTCGCGACTGAACGCGCGGCCGATCATCCAGCCCAGGGGGCCGAGCAGCAGTTTTTGCATCAGCACCGGACGGTGGGTTTCCGGAAACAACCCGCCATTGAGAAACACGCAACTGGCGAGATTGATCCGCGATTCGTAATGCCGGGCCAGCAGTTCCTGGGCCACGCTGTCGCCATAATCATGAGCCAGTACATGCACCGGTTGCTCGACATTCAGATGAGCCAGCAATGCCTGTTGCAGATCGGCCTGCTCCAGCAGGCTGTATTCATGGTTGACCGGTTTGGCCGAGTCGCCGAAGCCCAGCATGTCGCAGGCAATCACCCGATAACGCTGGGCCAGCGGTTGCCAGAGATAATGCCAGTCCCAACTGGCACTCGGGAAACCATGGATGAGCAACAGCGGCTCACCCTGTCCCGCCGTCCAGTAATGGATGGTCTGACCATGGAAATCGAAGGTCTGCCCGCGTTTGCGCCAGACACTCAGGGGGATCTCTGCGAGTGCCATTAGAGTTTATAACCCGGGTCTTGTTTATCGAGTTTGCGCAGCAACGCCGGCCACGCCAACGCTCCGCCCATGCCTTGGGAGCTTTTGGTGACACCGGCAATCATTGCCCTGGCGCCGGCAAGAATCTGCGGTTCGATGGCGATCAACTCGGCACCACCGTTCTGTGCCATGACCTGAATGTCACAGGCGCGCTGAAAGGTGAACATCATCAGGAAGGTGTCGGCGATGCTGTTGCCGCAAGTCAAAAGGCCATGGTTGTGCAGCATCAGGAAGTTGTTCTCGCCGAGGTCGGCTTGCAGACGTGCCTTTTCTTCGTGATTCAGCGCAACGCCTTCATAGGCGTGATACGCCAGGCTCGACAGAACAAAAAGCGACTGCTGGCTGATCGGCAAAATGCCCTGCTTCTGCGCCGAGACCGCAACACCTGACGCCGTATGGGTATGCAGCACACAGACCACGTCATGGCGAACTTCGTGAACGGCACTGTGGATGGTGTACCCGGCCGGATTGATCTCGTAGGGACTGTCCATCAACTTGTTACCGGCCTGATCGACCTTGACCAGGCTCGACGCGGTGATTTCATGAAACATCAAGCCGAACGGGTTGATCAGGAAGTCTTCGGTGCCAGGTACTTTGGCAGAGATGTGGGTAAAAATCAGATCGTCCCAGCCATGCTGGGCCACCAGACGGTAACAGGCAGCGAGGTCGACACGGGTCTGCCATTCGGCTGCGCTGACCAGGTCTTTGACGCTGTGTGAGGATTGGACTGGGGTTACGCTCACGGCAAGGAACCTCGGCTTTTTTATTATGGAGTGTTTCCAATGACTACCGAGTCTAGTCAGCCTCCAGGGTTCCCGTAGTTGCATTGGCAGCCAGCTTGATGGCCGAACGAGTCAGTGGCTCAAAGAGTTTGGATCCGTGTCAAAGTACCGCCGCCAGGCAAGGCGAGGCGCGCCTTTGAAGCAACCTCGACAGAACCGTGACAGCGGTTGAAACGAACGTTGAAGACTGTCGGTCAACCGCGCAATGCGCTGACCAGTTCTGCCAGCCAGGGCTCTGCATCGGCTTCAGGGGTCACACTTTCACTGGCGTCCAGACGCAGCATCGGCAGGACTTCGCGAATACCCAACTCGCCGAACAGCTCGCGCATCAACTCGCCACCGCCACAAAAAGTATCGCCATAACTGGCATCGCCCAGCCCGATGACCGCACCGGGCAAACCACGCCATTGAGCGGGCAACTGGTCGCGAATCGAGAAATACAGCGGTTGAAGATTATCCGGCAATTCGCCCATGCCAGTGGTCGAGGTCACGGCGAGCAAGGCGTGCGGGGCAAACGCTTGAATGTCTGCAAGGCTTGCACGGGGGTTGTGCAGGGTTTCGAAACCGGCAGCGTTCAAAATGTTCGCGGCGTGACGGGCGACTTCTTCAGCCGTGCCGTAAACCGAGCCGGAAATGATGGCGACTTTCATCAATCTGATCCTGAACCTGAGTGAAAGACCGGGATATTAACAGCACGGTCAGCATTGTTCTTTTAGAATGCCGCAGACAACCAACAAGGAAGGGTTTCACCGATGATCAACGCAAAGCTGCTGCAACTGGCCATCAATGCCTCCAATGACGGCATCGTGATTGCCGAGAAGGAAGGCGAGCAAGACAAGATCCTGATTTACGTCAACCCTGCTTTCGAACGCCTGACTGGGTACACCAGCGAAGAAATCCTCTACCAGGATTGCCGCTTCCTTCAGTCGGGAGACCGAGATCAGCAGGCCCTCCCGTTGATCCGCGATGCATTGAACAATGAAGGCTCCTGCCGGGAGATCATCAGGAATTACCGCAAGGACGGCACCCCTTTCTGGAACGAGCTGTCGATTTCCACGGTGAAAAATCCGAATGACGGACAGGTCTACTTCATCGGCGTCCAGAAAGATGTGACCGTGCAGGTCAAGGCGCAGCAGCGGGTTGCACAGCTCGAAGCGCAACTGGCTGAAGTCCAGGCCGAACTCGCGGCGATAAAGGCGACGAACGGCGCAAACAAAACGGCGAATTAATTGTCATTAACTACAATCACCAATGACTTTGTATCTATATCTTTCGAGTTTGCTATGCAACGCGACGCGCTCCTGACCCAGGATGAGCTGGATTTCATCCAGACCATGCAACATAACCCGCAGCTCAATGTGCGGGATGCGACGTCGAGTCTGCTGGTCAACGGTGGATCGCAAATCCGTGACTTGCTCACGCGCCTTGCTGCGCATGAGCAAGTGACCATCCAAGCCAATTTCGAAAATCAACAGATGACCTTCCCCCTGCATCTGGTGGAAGACGAATTTCACGCGCTGCATCTTCGGCTGGGCGTACCCAGCATTTATGAAGACGGGCCATTGGTCCGCCCATGGCGGCTGGTGCTCGACGAGCCGGTAGCCCTTGAAAATGCCAAGGGCCAGCCCGGCACGATGTGGGTGCATGAAGTATCGTTCAAGGGCGTGCTGTTGGAGGTTCGCAACAAAACCAAGGCACCGAAGCACTTCGCCTTGTGGTTCAGCCCGTCAGGCTATGAGCGAATCGCCTTGCGTGGCACGTTCGAGAAGGAAACCGAACAAGGCTTCTATGCCTATCAGTTGAGCCAGGACGACAAGGATGAAACCGAGCGTTTGCGCCAGTACATCCTGCAGCAGCACCGACTGACCCACCCCGCCCTGCATCTCTGACGATCAGGTATCCAGACCGCCAGCAAGAAATTGATTCAGGCGCTGGCGCATCACCGTTCCCTCGTTCCCCAGGCAGCCAATCGACGATCCGGCCAGGCTTTCCTGCGCCAGATCCGATGCATCGCCCGCCAACAACACTGGACAATCCAGGCTCATCGCCAGGCGATTCAAACGCCGTGGCAGTTCCGCCGTCGGCACGTGGTTGGAGAACAGCACCAATGCCTGTGGCTTGATTCGTTCGCAAACCAGGGTCAATTCATCAAACGGCTGACCAATGGTCAATACCCGCACGCCCGTTTGCCCGGAGCCGAGAAACAGCGCAGCAAGCAACAGCTCAAGCTCCCGGCATTGTCCCGCGAGGGCACAAACGATGACTCGTCTTGGTTGTTTGTCGCGAATCAGCAGCAGGCGCTGCAACACTCTTGATCGCAGAAAACCATCGAGGAAAAGCCACTCGCTGGTCCTGCCGAACGTATCCTGGCGTTGCAGCAACTGCTTCCAGAGCGGAAGAAGGATGTCCTGGAAAACGACCGGCTGCGAATACGTGGAAAAAATCTGACCGTAGACCTGATCCAGCCGAACCTCATCGAATGACACGACGGCGGCCTCGATCTGTTGCTGCCACTGCGAGTAGTCAGCCTGCACAAGGTCTTGAGGTATGAGGTGCGACAACGCTTGAAGCGGCGCAGCCTTGGCCAGGATCTTGCCGATTTTGCTGACTGCCACACCGCGTTCGATCCAGCCGAGAATGCTGCGCACCCGCTCGACATCGGCCATCGAATACAGACGATGCCCACTAGCGGTGCGTGTCGGCACGATCAGCCCATACCGGCGCTCCCAGGCACGCAGGGTGACCGGGTTGACGCCGGTCAGGCGCGACACCTCGCGAATGGGGAAGAGCTCATCCTGCTCCAGTAAGCCGCTGTGGCGGGAATCCGAAGCGATGTCAGTGATTACGGGCATCTGGCTAAACATCCTTGTAGCGTTCGAGGCCCATTCTAACTCTCCAGTCCCGAAAAAATTCAACCTGACGCGGGAAAGAATGTCACTGTCGTTTCTGGCACATCAGCAATAGGCCTTGTCTGGCCCGAGACGCACCCCATCACCCCCGACGCTGCGCCTGGCGAAACACCTCTCCTGAGTGACCTCGGCACTGCCCTTGCGGTGGGCGTAGGTGAACGCTGCAATGCGCTGGTATAGTTTTGCTCTTAACGCGATGCGAGCCGCTCATGACCTCTTCTGCAGCCCCTATCCTCATCACCGGTGCCGGCCAGCGTGTTGGCCTGCACTGTGCGCAGCGACTGCTCGAAGACGGTCATCGCGTGATCTTCAGCTACCGCAGTGAACGGCCCGGCGTACAGACCCTGCGGGATTTGGGGGCGACGGCAGTGTTTGCGGACTTTTCCAGCGAGGCTGGGATTTTTGCATTCATCCGTGAACTGAAAACCCATACCGACAGCCTGCGGGCAATTGTCCACAACGCTTCCGAATGGCTCGCCGAAACCGCGGATACCGATGCAGCGGCATTCACCCGCATGTTCAGCGTACACATGTTGGCGCCCTACCTGATCAACTTGCACTGCGCCGACTTGCTGGAACGCTCGAGCCCCGCCGATATCGTGCACATCAGCGACGACGTGACCCGCAAGGGCAGCAGCAAGCACATTGGCTACTGCGCCAGCAAAGCCGGGCTCGACAGCCTGACCCTGTCCTTCGCTGCAAAGTACGCGCCGCACATCAAGGTCAACGGGATCGCGCCCGCCCTGCTAATGTTCAATGCTGACGACGATGCAGCCTATCGCGCCAAGGCACTGGCCAAGTCCGCCCTGGGCATCGAACCGGGCAGCGAAGTGATCTATCAAAGCCTGCGATATTTGCTCGACAACCCGTATGTCACCGGCACGACCCTGACCGTCAATGGCGGAAGGCACATCAAATAAGTGTCCCGCGAGGATCTTCCATGACGCTATTCCTGCACCAGAACGCCCTGTCCCAGAGCTATCGCGAGATCCTCATCGGCCTCGGTGAAAATCCTGATCGCGAAGGCCTTCGAGACACCCCGGCGCGTGCGGCCAAGGCGATGCAGTACCTATGTCATGGCTACGAACAAAGTGTCGAAGAGATCGTCAATGGCGCGCTGTTCGCCTCCGACAACGATGAAATGGTGATCGTCGACAACATCGAGCTCTATTCGCTTTGCGAACACCACTTGCTGCCCTTCATCGGCAAGGCGCATGTGGCTTATATTCCCACTGGCAAGGTGCTGGGCCTGTCGAAGATTGCCCGGCTGGTGGACATGTTTGCCCGCCGCCTGCAAATCCAGGAAAACCTCACCCGGCAAATCGCCGACGCGGTGCTGCAAGTCACCGGCGCGGCAGGCGTCGCAGTGGTCATCGAAGCCCAGCATATGTGCATGATGATGCGCGGCGTCGAGAAACAGAATTCGACCATGAACACCTCGGTGATGCTCGGCGCCTTTCGCGAGTCAAGCAACACCCGCCAGGAGTTCCTGCAATTGATTGGACGGAGCAAGTAGTAATGCCACAACTTCAACCAGGCATGGCACGCATCCGGGTCAAGGACCTGTGTCTGCGCACTTTCATTGGCATCAACGAAGATGAAATCCTCAACAAGCAGGATGTGTTGATCAACCTGACCATCCTCTATGCGGCCCAGGAAGCGGTGCGTGACAACGATATCGATCACGCGCTGAACTACCGCACCATCACCAAAGCGATCATCGCCCACGTGGAGGGCAATCGTTTTGCCCTGCTTGAACGCCTGACCCAGGAAATTCTCGATCTGGTCATGGCCAACGCCTCGGTGCTGTATGCCGAAGTCGAAGTCGACAAGCCCCACGCGCTACGGTTTGCCGAGTCGGTGTCGATTACGCTGGCGGCAAGCCGCTAGCTTCAAGCTATAAGCGTCAGGCTGTAAACTTGCAGCCACCACAACCCAACTTGCAGCTTGAAGCTTGCCGCTTGAAGCTGTCTCGCCGAGACCGCCATGAACGATCAACAACGCCTCGAACTCGAAGCCGCGGCCTTTCGCCGGCTAGTGGCCCACCTGGACAGCCGCAAGGATGTGCAGAACATCGACCTGATGAACCTTTCCGGGTTCTGCCGCAACTGCTTGTCCAAGTGGTACAAGGCCGCCGCCGACGAACGTCAGATCGACGTCAGCCTCGATGACGCTCGCGAAGTGGTTTACGGCATGCCGTATACCGAATGGAAAGCCCGATTTCAGCAAGAAGCCAGCGCCGAACAACAAGCGGCGTTTGCCAAAGGAAAACCCAATGAGTGATTTGAACACCCTGCGCGCAAGTCTCAAGACCGGTGAACACATCTTCGCCGACACCCTCGCGTTCATTGCTGCCGGTTACGACTACCAGCCTCAGGCCTTCAATAATGGCGGCGTGGAAAACGCCGCCGGGCAGAACGAAGGCTCGTGCAAGACCCTGGGCCTGGCGTTGATGGAAGGCCTGAGTGATGAAGAAGCGCTGCTGGCGTTCGGCGAACATTATCGTTCGGTGCTGGCGACGCCTGAGGGCAGCGATCACGGCAATATTCGTGCGTTGATCGCCCATGGCCTGGCCGGTGTGAAGTTCACCCAACAGCCCCTGACCCGCCGCTGACAGCTTTCTGCATGAGCACGGCTTGCCGGCGATGGCGTCCTCAAGATCGCCATCGCCGGCAAGCCGTGCTCCTGCAGGGATCGGCGATACATCCCGACTTTTCAGATTGACCCGGTGATTTTATTTCGTTTGCCTGGCACCGCTGCTCACGGCTTAGATAAAAAGAAGTCCTCCTTCTTCCGAGCCGGTCATCCATGCGCAACGAAACCATCAGCCAGTCGATCAACATCGTTCACCCTGTCACGCTCAGCCACGGCAAAAACGCCGAGGTCTGGGACACCGACGGCAAACGCTACATCGACTTTGTCGGTGGCATCGGCGTGCTCAACCTTGGCCATTGCCATCCGCGCATCGTCGAGGCCATCCGCGAGCAAGCCACGCGCCTGACCCACTACGCGTTCAATGCCGCGCCTCATCAGCCGTACATCGACTTGATGGATCGCCTCTGCGCGTTCATCCCGGTCGATTACCCGGTCAGCGGCATGTTGACCAACAGCGGCGCCGAAGCCGCCGAGAACGCGCTGAAAATCGTCCGTGGCGCCACCGGTCGCAGTGCCGTGGTTGCCTTTGACGGCGCCTTCCACGGTCGCACCCTGGCGACACTCAACCTCAACGGCAAAGTCGCGCCCTACAAACAGAAGGTCGGTGTGCTGCCCGGACCGGTGTATCACTTGCCTTTCCCCAGCCAGGACAACGGCGTGACCTGCGCCGAAGCCCTGAAAGCCATGGAACGGCTGTTCAGCGTCGAAATCGACGTCGAGGACGTGGCTTGCTTCATCGTCGAGCCGGTGCAGGGTGAAGCCGGGTTTCTGGCCATGGACATAACGTTCGCCCAAGCGCTGCGCCGTTTCTGTGACGACAAGGGCATTGTGTTGATTGCCGATGAAATCCAGTCGGGTTTCGGCCGTACGGGGCAACGCTTCGCGTTCTCGCGTCTGGGCATCGAGCCGGACCTGATCCTGCTCGGCAAAAGCATCGCCGGCGGCGTGCCGCTGGGTGCGGTGGTCGGGCGCAAATCGCTGCTCGACAACTTGCCCAAGGGCGGGCTCGGAGGCACCTACTCCGGAAATCCCATCGCTTGCGCCGCCGCTTTGGCGACGCTGGACGAGATGACCGATGCCCACCTACAAGCCTGGGGCTCGCAGCAGGAAGAGGCGATTGTCAGTCGCTACCAAGCCTGGTGTGATCGCAAGTTATCGCCCTTCCTCGGGCGCCTGACCGGCGTTGGCGCAATGCGCGGCATTGAACTGACCCACGCCGACGGCACACCCGCCGCCGCGCAGTTGACGCAACTGCTGGCACTGGCGCGGGACGCCGGGTTGCTGCTGATGCCAAGCGGCAAGTCGCGGCACATCATTCGCTTGCTGGCGCCGTTGACCACCGAGGCGGCGGTGCTTGAAGAGGGGCTGGATATCCTTGAGGCGTGCCTGGCCAGACTGACCTGAGTGCACTCGCTCCTAAAGCAATTGATGATTAATCGAAGGTATAAAAAGACCGGCCAAGGCCTAATGCTGTTCACTTAAGGACGAGCACTATACCCGTGGCGAGGGAGCTTGCTCCCGCTGGGGCGCGAAGCGGCCCTAAAAAAGGGACTGCTGCGCAGCCCAGCGGGACGGTGCGGCGATCCGACAAGCTCCCTCGCCACAGGATGCCAACTTTTTCTTAAGTGAACATCATTAGGCCGAGGCCGGTTTTTTCATGAAAGCAGAATCAGGCGTTCTGCAGGCCGTCGAGGTAACGTTCAGCATCCAATGCCGCCATGCAGCCGGCGCCGGCGGAGGTGATGGCCTGACGGTAAACGTGGTCAGCCACGTCACCGGCAGCGAAGATGCCTTCCAGGTTGGTCGCGGTGGCGTTGCCATCACGGCCGCCGTGTACCACCAGGTAACCGTCCTTGAGGGTCAACTGACCTTCGAACAGCGAGGTGTTCGGGGTGTGGCCGATCGCGATGAACACGCCGTCGACTTTCACTTCGTCGAAGCTGCCGTCGTTGTTTTTCAGGCGGGCACCGGTCACGCCCATGTTGTCGCCCAGGACTTCGTCCAGCGTCGCGTTCAGCTTCAGCTCGATCTTGCCTTCGGCAACACGGGCATTGAGCTTGTCGATCAGGATTTTCTCGGCGCGGAAGGTTTCGCGACGATGGATCAACGTCACCTTGCTGGCGATGTTGGCCAGGTAGAGGGCTTCTTCCACCGCGGTGTTGCCGCCACCGACCACAGCGACTGGCTTGTTGCGATAGAAGAAACCGTCGCAGGTCGCGCAGGCCGAAACGCCTTTGCCCATGAAGGTTTCTTCGGACGGCAGGCCCAGGTAACGAGCACTGGCGCCGGTGGCGATGATCAGGGCGTCGCAAGTGTAGGTCGCGCTGTCGCCCGTCAGGGTGTATGGCTTGGCAGCGAAGTCCACGGCGTTGATGTGATCGAAAACGATCTCGGTTTCAAAGCGTTCGGCGTGCTCGCGCATCCGCTCCATCAGCGCCGGGCCGGTCAGGCCGTGGACATCGCCAGGCCAGTTGTCGACTTCAGTGGTGGTGGTCAGTTGACCGCCGGCCTGCATGCCGGTGATCAGCAGTGGCTTGAGGTTGGCACGGGCGGCATATACCGCAGCGCTGTAACCGGCAGGGCCGGAACCGAGAATAATCACTCGCGAATGACGGACTTCAGACATGACCTGCTCCTGTTGACCGGCCCGGAACACCTGGCGCGGAACGCCGGATCACCGGCGGGAATAAAAAAGAACGGTTGAAAGCACTTGGGGAAGGCTTGAACCCGACCGTCCTGTAAAAAGATTGGGTGCAGCGTATCGAGGGGGCGAAGATTAAGGAAATACGGTTTAACAATCCAGCTCATAGGTGGTCTCTATGCCGTCAGGGTGATTTTCAGGACGCCTTTGTTACAGTGAATGTCGATACCGCTGCCGTGCTTTCACCTGCCAGGCAAAGCCGGTAAGGTCGGCGCGTTTACCCTCTGCTCGGAGCTCGTTATGCCCGCCCCCGTTCTATCCGGCCCGCAATACCTGCGTGAAGGCCTCAAACTGGTCCTCAGCCCCGGCCTGCGTTTGTTCGTGTTGTTGCCGCTGGCGATCAACCTGGTGCTGTTCGTCGGATTGATCTATCTGGCCGGCCATCAGTTCAGCCTGTGGGTCGATACGCTGATGCCTTCCCTGCCCGAGTGGCTGAGTTTCCTCAGTTACATCCTCTGGCCGCTGTTCGTGGTGCTGGTGGTGTTGATGGTGTTCTTCACCTTCACCATGCTCGCCAACATCATCGCCGCGCCGTTCAACGGCTTTCTCGCAGAGAAAGTCGAGGTGGTGGTACGCGGCACCGACGATTTCCCGGCGTTCAGCTGGGCTGAACTGGTTGCGATGATCCCGCGCACCCTGGCCCGCGAGATGCGCAAACTCGGCTACTTCCTGCCACGGGCGATCGGCCTGTTCATTCTCTCGTTCATCCCGGTTGTGAACATCATTGCCGCACCGCTGTGGCTGCTGTTCGGGGTGTGGATGATGGCGATCCAGTACATCGACTACCCGGCGGACAACCACAAGCTGGGCTGGAACGAAATGCTTGCCTGGCTGCGGCAGAAACGCTGGCAGAGCATGGGTTTTGGCGGCAGTGTTTACCTGGTGCTGCTGATCCCGGTGGTCAACATCCTGATGATGCCGGCCGCCGTGGCTGGTGCGACACTGTTCTGGGTGCGCGAGCGCGGTGCGGAGAACCTGGTGGTACAACGCTGACGCGGTCATAAATCCATCATCTGACCGTCACAACGTCGACATGGCCTCAGCAGAAACTGGGGTCATGACGACAGCTCTGCATATCACCCTGATCACTGAAACCTTCCCTCCGGAAATCAACGGCGTGGCCAATACACTGGGTCGCCTGTGTGACGGTTTGCGCGCGCGCGGGCATCAGGTGGAATTGGTCCGGCCTCGTCAGGGCTGCGATCAGCAGACCGGCAGCGACGATGAATTGCTGCTGTGCCGGGGTTGGCCGCTGCCAGGTTATCCAGGCTTGCAATGGGGTCAGTCGTCGATGCACAAGTTGTTGCGACGCTGGAAGCGTCATCGCCCGGATGTGCTGTACATCGCCACCGAAGGTCCGCTGGGCTTGTCGGCATTGCGCGCGGCACGGCGTCTGGGCATTTCGGTGGTCAGCGGCTTCCACACCAATTTCCAGCAGTACTCCAGCCAATACGGCTTCGGCTTGCTGACCCGGTTGCTGACGCACTATCTGCGCTGGTTCCACAACCGCTCGAACCTGACGCTAGTGCCGAGTGTCAGCCAGCGCATGGAACTGGAGCGCCGGCATTTCGAACGCCTGGCATTACTATCCCGGGGCGTCGACAGCCAATTGTTCCACCCGGCCAAACGCCTGGGCGCTCTACGCGAGCAATGGGGGCTGGGTGAGAACGACATTGCTGTCATCCACGTAGGACGCTTGGCGCCGGAGAAAAACCTGGGCTTGCTCAGGCGCTGTTTCGACAGCCTGAAAAGCAGTTATCCACAGCGTCACCTCAAAATGATCGTGATCGGCGACGGGCCGCAACGGGCGGACCTGGAAAGGGATCTGCCCGAGGCGATCTTTTGCGGTTCTCAACGCGGCGAAGCGTTGGCTGCTCATTATGCGTCGGGGGATGTGTTTCTATTCCCGAGCCTGACGGAAACCTTCGGCAACGTGGTGCTTGAGGCATTGGCCTCGGGGCTCGGCGTGGTGGCTTACGATCAGGCGGCGGCCGCGCAACATATTCGCCATGGTTACAACGGTGTGCTCGCGATGCCTGGTGATGAAGAAGCATTTTGCGATGCGGCAGCCTGGATGCTCGAAGAGCGGGAAACCTTGCGTTGCGTGCGGCTCAATGCGCGCCAGCATGCCAGTCGCCAGGGTTGGGCAGCGATCATTGAACAGTTTGAGGGGCAGTTGCGTGGGGCCTGTGTACAGGGGCAGGTGCTGCCGGGGGCGGCGATGTTGCCTTGACAGCTTCGCGGGCAAGCCTCGCTCCTACAGTGATCGCGCTCTTCTGTAGGAGCGAGGCTTGCCCGCGAAGGCATCCGACGCTTAAACCAGCGTCATCAACGCCTCACGGCTGAACGGCAGAATGTCTTCTTCACGACCGTCGCGCACCTTCTGCGCCCAGTCCGGGTCTACCAGCAGCGCACGGCCGACCGCCACCAGGTCGAACTCGTCGTTGTTCAAACGCTCAAGCAATTTTTCCAGGCTGGCCGGCTGCGCCACCTTGTCGGTGTTGACCATGAACTGCAGGAACTCGCCATCCAGACCGACGCTGCCCACGGTGATGGTCGGCTTGCCGGTGAGTTTGCGGGTCCAGCCTGCGAGGTTCAGTTCAGAGCCATCGAACTCCGGCTCCCAGAAACGGCGGGTCGAGCAGTGGAAAATATCCACGCCAGCGTCAGACAACGGCTTGAGAAATTCACCCAAGGCTTGCGACGTCTGCACCAGACGCGCGGTGTAATCCTGCTGCTTCCATTGAGAGAAACGGAAGATGATCGGGAAACCTTCACCGACCGCAGCACGCACGGCCTGAATCAGCTCGATGGCGAAGCGCGAACGATTGGCCAGGCTGCCGCCATATTCGTCGGTGCGCTGGTTGCTGCCCTCCCAGAAGAACTGGTCCACCAGATAACCGTGAGCGCCGTGGATTTCCACGCCGTCCATGCCTATGCTCTGGGCATCCTTGGCAGCCTGGGCGAACGCGGCAATCACGTCCTGAATATCCTGCCTGGTCATGCCGTGAACCACGACCTGCCCGTCCTTGATTTTTTCCGAAGGACCATAGCCCGGCACGCTGGCGTCCGGCTCGGTACCGATACGACGCACGCTGCCGACATGCCACAACTGCGGAACGATCTTGCCACCTTCGGCGTGCACGGCATCGACGACCTTTTTCCAGCCCGCCAACGCGGCCTCACCGTAGAAATGCGGAACGTTCGGGTAGCCGTTGGAAGCCTTGTGACCAACGGTAGTGCCTTCGGTGATGATCAGGCCGACACCCGCGGCGGCACGACGACGGTAGTACTCGATCACTTTGGAGTTAGGCACGCCACCCGGCGAAAACGAACGGGTCATCGGCGCCATGACGACTCGGGTCGGCAGTTCGAGGCTGCCGAGGTGGAACGGTTTAAACAAGGCTTTTACAGGCATGGGACGCTCCACGGAGGATGACTTTATGACGGCGATAATATGGAGACTGGAGCGCCTTGAACAGCACTATTGATATTGGTGATCAAGGAATAAAAGGCGGAAAGCATCGAAGGAGCGAGCCTTGCCCGCGAAGGCTGTCGGTCAGTCGACATCATTACTGACTGATCTGACGCCTTCGCGGGCAAGCCTCGCTCCTACAGGGGAGATATCAGCTCAGGGCTTTTTCAATCGCCTGAATGACAGAGGGATCATCCGGTGCAGTACGTGGCGAGAACCGCGCCAGTACCCGACCATCCTTGCCCAGCAGGAATTTTTCGAAGTTCCAGGTGATGTCACCCGGGAACTCGGCACCCTCGCCCGCCAGCAGCTTGTACAGCTGATGACGCTCGTGACCGTTGACTTCCAGCTTGCTGGACAACGGAAAGGTCACGCCATAGTTGAGGCTGCAAAACTCCTGAATCTCTTGCTCGCTGCCAGGCTCCTGCCCGGCAAACTGGTTGCATGGCAAACCCAGCACGCTGAAACCTTTGCCCTTGTATTGCTGGTAGAGGTTTTCCAGCGCGGCGTACTGTGGGGTCAGGCCACATTTGGAGGCAACGTTGACCACCAGCACGACTTGCCCCTTGAACGGTGCCAGAGGTAGCGCCTGACCATCCAGGGCTGTCAAATTAAGGTCGTGAAAAGCACTCATGACGTACTCCAGATTCCAGTGTTCTTCTCGAAACAGCCGCTTGGCGGCGTCACACGGGACAGCCGCAGACTAAAAAGGCGCCCTCGGGGCGCCTCTCCAGTCATCTGAGCTTAGCGCACAAATCAGTGGTGATGGCCACCTTCGCCATGGACGTGGCCATGAGCGATTTCTTCCTGGCTGGCGTCACGGATGGCAACGATCTTGACCTGGAAATTCAGGCGCTGGCCGGCCAACGGGTGGTTGCCGTCGACGGTTACATCGTCGCCGTCCAGATCGCGGATGGTAACGATCTGCATCTGGCCATCCGGAGCAGAAGCGTGGAACTGCATGCCGACTTCCAGTTCATCAACGCCTTCGAACATGCTGCGGCTCAGGGTGCTGACCAGTTCGGCGGCATATTCGCCGTAAGCGTCTTCCGGTTCAACGGCTACGGTCAGCTCGTCGCCGACAGCTTTGCCTTCCAGGGCTTTTTCCAGGCCAGGGATGATGTTGCCTGCGCCTTGCAGGTAGACCAGCGGCGCGCCGCCGGCGGAGCTGTCGATGACCTCACCAGCGTCGTTGGTCAGGGTATAGTCGATGGAGACAGCCTTATTGGCGGCGATCAGCATGGGGCGAGACCTTTTGCATAAGAATATAGAAAGACCCAGTTTAGCGAAGCAATCGCCCGAAAGCGAACACAACCCGGACAGACGGGATTCGACGATTACTGGGTTTCATCAGGATGAGGACGGTCACTGGGTGGTCGAGCTTTCCTGCGGCCATACCCAACACCTGCGCCACCAGCCGCCGTGGCAATCAAGGGCCTGGGTCATGGACCCGGTGCAACGCCTGGAAAAAATAGGCCAGCCCTTTGCTTGCGGTTGGTGCGCACAGGGCTCGGTTAGCGATAACCTTGGTGACTGAATTTCGGTAGACGGCCAGTCATAGGCCCTCACCTTTGCCATGCTCCTTCAGAGAATCCGCATGCAAACTTTTTTTATCGCGCCCACCGATTTTGGTGTGGGTCTGACCTCCATCAGCCTCGGGCTGGTGCGCACCCTTGAACGCGCTGGCCTCAAGGTTGGCTTTTTCAAACCGATCGCCCAGCCGCATCCGGGTGACACGGGACCCGAGCGCTCCACCGAACTGGTGGCCCGCACCCACGGTTTGAAGCCGCCGCAACCCTTGGGCCTGGCCCACGTCGAACGCATGCTCGGCGACGGCCAGCTCGATGAGCTGCTCGAAGAAATCATCACCCTGTATCAGCAGGCTGCCATCGGCAAAGACGTGCTGATTGTCGAAGGCATGGTCCCGACCCGCAGCGCCAGTTACGCCGCACGGGTCAACCTGCACCTGGCCAAGAGCCTCGATGCCGAGGTGATCCTGGTGTCGGCGCCGGAAAACGAGGTGCTGACCGAACTCTCCGGCCGCGTGGAATTGCAGGCGCAATTGTTCGGCGGCCCGAAAGACCCGAAAGTCCTTGGCGTGATCCTCAACAAGGTTAAAACCGACGAGAGCATGGAGGCCTTCGCCGCGCGCCTCAAGGAGCATTCACCGCTGCTGCGCAGCGGGGATTTCCGCCTGTTGGGCTGCATCCCGTTTCAACCGGAACTGAACGCGCCGCGCACCCGTGACGTGGCCGATTTGATGGGCGCCCAGGTGCTCAACGCCGGTGACTACGAAACCCGGCGCATGACCAACATCATCATCTGCGCCCGCACCATGCGCAACACCGTGGAACTGCTCAAGCCCGGCGTGCTGGTGGTAACCCCGGGCGATCGCGACGACATCATCCTCGCTGTCAGCCTTGCGGCCATGAACGGTGTGCCGTTGGCCGGCCTGCTGCTGACCAGCGACACCCTGCCGGACCCACGCATCATGGATTTGTGCCGGGGTGCATTGCAGGCGGGCCTGCCGGTATTGTCGGTGAGCACCGGCTCCTACGACACCGCCAACCAGTTGAACGGACTGAACAAGGAAATCCCGATCGACGACCGCGAACGGGCCGAAATCATCACCGATTTTGTCGCCAGCCATCTGGACGCCAGCTGGCTGCATCAGCGCTGCGGCACGCCGCGGGAAATGCGCCTGTCGCCAGCCGTGTTCCGCTATCAACTGATCCAGCGAGCGCAGAACGCCAACAAACGCATCGTGTTGCCTGAAGGCAGCGAGCCGTTGACCGTGCAAGCTGCCGCGATCTGCCAGGCCCGAGGTATCGCCCGTTGCGTGTTGCTGGCAAAGCCCGAAGACGTGCAGGCCGTGGCCCGTGCCCAAGGGATCGAGTTGCCGCCCGGGCTGGAAATTCTCGATCCGGACCTGATCCGCGAACGCTACGTCGAGCCGATGGTTTCGCTGCGCAAGAGCAAAAGCCTCAACGCGCCGATGGCCGAACAGCAGTTGGAAGACACGGTGGTGATTGGCACCATGATGCTGGCGCTGGATGAAGTCGATGGCCTGGTGTCGGGGGTCATTCACTCCACCGCCAACACCATCCGCCCGGCCCTGCAACTGATCAAGACGGCGCCGGGCTGCACCCTGGTGTCGTCGGTATTCTTCATGCTGTTTCCGGAGCAAGTGCTGGTCTATGGCGACTGCGTGATGAACCCGCACCCGAGCGCCAGCGAGCTGGCCGAGATTGCGCTGCAAAGTGCCGATTCGGCCGCGGCGTTTGGCATCACGCCGCGCGTGGCGATGATCAGCTACTCCAGCGGTGAATCGGCCAGCGGTGAAGAAGTCGAGAAGGTTCGCGAAGCCACCCTGCTGGCCCATGAACAGCAAAACTCGCTGCTGATCGACGGCCCGTTGCAATACGACGCCGCCGCCAACGAAACCGTGGCCCGGCAACTGGCGCCGAACAGCCAGGTGGCCGGTCGCGCTACCGTGTTTGTGTTCCCTGACCTCAACACCGGCAACACCACCCACAAAGCCGTGCAGCGCAGCGCCGACTGCGTGAGCCTTGGACCGATGCTCCAGGGTCTGCGCAAACCGGTGAACGACCTGCCGCGAGGCGCGCAAGTCGACGACATCGTCTACACCATCGCGTTGACCGCGATTCAGGCAGCCAACCGACCTATGGATGTTTAAATGCTGGATTTCCTACCTGCACCGGTTCGCGGTGTGATCGCTTCACTGCTGTTGGCGTTGAACACGATTCTGCTCTGCTCGTTCCTGTTCTGCGTGGCGCTGGTCAAGGCTCTGCCATTCGCTGTCACTCAACGTCTTGCGGGCTGGCTGATGAGCCACACCCACGAGGCCTGGATCAGCCTCAACAAAGGCTGGATGAACCTGGTCCGTCGCACGCGCTGGCACATCAGCGGCTTGCAAGGGCTCGACTACAAGCACTCGTACCTGATCACCAGTAACCACCAGAGCTGGGTCGACATTCTGGTGCTGCAGTACGTGCTCAATCGACGCATCCAGCCGTTGAAGTTCTTCCTCAAACAGGAACTGATCTGGGTGCCGGTGATTGGCCTGGCGTGGTGGGCTCTGGGCTTTCCGTTCATGAAACGCTACTCCAAGGCCTATCTGGAGAAGCATCCGGAGAAGAAAGGCAAAGACCTGGAAACCACCCGCAAGACCTGCGCGAAGTTTCGCAATAACCCGGTGGGGATTTTCAATTTCGTCGAGGGCACGCGGTTCACCGAGGGCAAGCATGCCCAGCAGAAATCACCGTTCAAATACCTGCTCAAACCCAAGGCCGGCGGCATTGCCTTTGTGCTGGATGCGATGGGCGAGCAACTGGAATCCATCGTCAACGTGACCATCCACTACCCCGCCGGCCGCCCGGGCTTCTGGGATTTGCTGTGCGGCAACGTCGCGGACGTGGTGGTGCACTTTGAAGAGCTGAAGATTCCACCGCAGTTCATTGGCAAGAACTACGACCAGGATGGTGAGTATCGGCTGCAGTTCCAGGGCTGGATCAATCAGATGTGGCAGGACAAGGATGCGCTGCTGGAACAGATGCACCGCGAGTATCCAGCCAAACGCTGATCCCCTGTGACTGATCGTTGCCTGATCGTTCCCACGCTCCGCGTGGGAATGCCTCCACGGACGCTCCGCGTTCGGCTCTGGAGGGGACGCAGAGCGTCCCGAGCTGCATTCCCACGCCGAGCGTGGGAACGATCATCTCAAGGACACAAAAAACCCGCCGGATGATCACTCATCGGCGGGTTTTCTATTAACGGCTAAGCCTTAGATCGCGCCACGCTTGCGCAGCAGATCCAGCACTTGCTTGACGCCTTCTTCCAGCGATACGGACTGGGTGTCGATCACCAGGTCGGCATCCAGCGGCACGTCGTACGGGAAGGACTCACCCGGGATGTTATCCCCGGCCGCCGCGTACAGGCCCTGTGGGTCACGCTCGGCGCAGACAGTCGGCGAGGCCTGGACGTAGACCGTCAACAGACGTTCCTTGCCGATCAACTCCCGAGCCTGTTCACGACCTTCGGCACTCGGCGCAACGAACGCCGCCAGCGTCAGCAGACCGGCTTCGTTGAACTGACGCGCCACGTGCGCGGCACGACGCCAGTTCTCGGTACGCCCGGCGCGATCCTGGGGCAGACCTTTGTTGAGGTCGTGACGCAGGTTCTGGCCATCGAGTACGAACACCGCACGACCCAAATCGAACAGCTTGCGTTCAACCGCATACGCCAGAGTGCTCTTGCCCGCACCCGACAAACCGCTGAACAGCACGGTGGCCGGTTGCTGACCGAAGCGCTGGGCACGCTCTTCTGTGGCGACGTGAGCCAGCTTGCCGTGGTGGGTGCTGGTGCCATGGGCCAAAGGCTGGGCGACGATCATGCCGGCGCCGACGGTGCCATTGGTCAGGCGGTCGATGATGATGAACGCGCCGGTGGTGCGGTTGCTGTCGTAACCGTCGAGGGCAATCGGCGCATCGAGCGCGATCTTGACCTTGCCGATCTCGTTCAGTTGCAACGCGCTGGCCGGACCTTCTTCCAGGGTGTTGACGTCGACCTTGTTGACGATGCTGGCGATGGAACCCGGCACATAACTGGTGGCGCGTTTGATGTCGTACTTCTTGCCCGGCAGCATCGGCTCTTCAGCCATCCACACCAGCATCGCTTCGAAGCTGTCGGTCACCGGTGGCACGTTGTCGGCATGCACCAACAGGTCGCCACGGGAGATGTCGATTTCGTCTTCCATGGTCAGCGTGACTGCCTGACCTGGACCTGCATGCTCCAACTCACCTTCGAAGGTGACGATGGATTTCACGCGGCTGCTCTTGCCCGACGGCAGGACCACGACTTCGTCGCCTTTCTTGACGATGCCGCTGGCCAGCGTACCGGCGAAGCCACGGAAGTTCAGGTTGGGACGGTTGACGTACTGCACCGGGAAACGCAGATCGGTGAAGTTGCGGTCGCCCGCCACTTCCACGGTCTCGAGAATTTCCATCAACGACTGGCCGGTGTACCACGGCGAGCGCTCGGACTTGTTCACCACGTTGTCGCCCTTGAGCGCCGACATCGGCACGAAGTGCATGCTGGTCGGCTTGAGCTTCAGGCCTTCGGCGAACTTCAGGTAGTCGGCCTTGATCGACTCGAACACGTCCTGATCGAAGCCCTTGAGGTCCATCTTGTTGATGGCGACGACGATGTGCTTGATGCCCAGCAACGAGGCGATGAAGCTGTGACGGCGGGTCTGGGTCTGCACGCCGTAACGGGCATCGACCAGGATGATCGCCAGGTCACAGGTGGAAGCACCGGTGGCCATGTTGCGGGTGTACTGCTCATGGCCGGGCGTGTCGGCGATGATGAATTTGCGCTTGGCGGTGGAGAAATAGCGGTACGCGACATCGATGGTGATGCCCTGTTCACGCTCGGCCTGCAGGCCATCGACCAGCAACGCCAGGTCGATGTCTTCGCCGGTGGTGCCGACTTTTTTCGAGTCGCGGGTAATGGCTTCCAGGTGATCTTCGTAGATCATCTTGGAATCGTGCAGCAGGCGCCCGATCAGGGTGCTCTTGCCGTCGTCGACGTTACCGCAGGTCAGAAAGCGCAGCAGCTCTTTACGTTCGTGCTGGCCCAGGTAGGCGAGGATGTCCTCGCTGATCAAATCAGATGCGTGCGACATAACAACCCCTTAGAAATAACCCTGACGTTTTTTGTCTTCCATGGAGCCTGCGCCATCGTGGTCGATGACACGGCCCTGGCGCTCGGAAGTTCGCGTCAGGAGCATTTCCTGAATGATGTCCGTAAGGCTTTCGGCCTCGGACTCCACCGCGCCCGTCAACGGGTAGCAGCCAAGGGTGCGGAAACGCACTTTCTTTTTGACGATGCGCGCTTTGTCTTCATCGCTCAGGTGTTCGAGGATGCGCTCATCGTCGATCATGATCAGCGTGCCGTTCTTCTCGATGACTTCACGCTCGGCGGCGAAGTACAGCGGGACGATCGGGATGCCTTCAAGGTAGATGTACTGCCAGATGTCCAGTTCGGTCCAGTTCGACAGCGGGAACACGCGGATCGATTCGCCTTTGTTGACCTTGCCGTTGTAGACGTTCCACAGCTCGGGACGCTGGTTCTTCGGGTCCCAGCGGTGTTTGCTGTCGCGGAACGAGTACACGCGCTCTTTGGCGCGGGATTTCTCTTCATCGCGGCGGGCACCGCCGAAAGCGGCATCGAAACCATACTTGTCCAGAGCCTGTTTCAGGCCTTCGGTCTTCATGATGTCGGTGTGCTTGGCACTGCCGTGGGTGAACGGGTTGATGCCCTGCGCCACGCCGTCAGGGTTGACGTGGGTGATCAGGTCCAGGCCCAGCTCAGCGACCATCTTGTCGCGGAACTTGTACATCTCCTGGAATTTCCAGCGGGTGTCGACGTGCATCACCGGAAACGGCAATTTGCCCGGGAAGAACGCCTTGCGTGCCAGGTGCAGCATCACGGCGGAGTCTTTACCGATGGAGTACAGCATCACCGGGTTGTCGAACTCGGCGGCCACCTCGCGGATGATGTGGATGCTTTCCGCCTCCAGCTGTTTCAGATGCGTCAGTTTGTCGACCATGGCTACTCACGAAATCTTTCTTATGAACGGCCAGCGGGCCGTGTTCGAGCGAGGAATCCTAGCACAGCGACCTCTTCTAATCAGGACGCCAACTAGATCGAAAGAGCATATGAATATGCCTGCCTGTTTGGGCCAAGCTCCCGTAGGAGCGAGGCTTGCCCGCGAAAAACGATAACGCGATTTGGTCAGGTACACCGCGTTATCTTCTTCGCGGGCAAGCCTCGCTCCTACAAAGGGAGGGTGTGGTCAGATGGGATTCGGGCAATCGATGAAGATGTGCTCGAGGGCAAAGCGCCTTGCCAGGTAATCGCCCAAGGCCTGCACGCCATAACGCTCGGTGGCATGGTGACCGGCTGCAATGAAACTGATGTCGTTTTCCCGGGCGCTGTGGAAGGTCTGCTCCGACGCTTCGCCGCTGAGGTACAGGTCGACGCCCGCCAACACGGCTTGATCGATATAGCCCTGGCCACCACCGGTGCACCAGCCGACCCGGCGGATCATGTTGCTGCCTTCGATCAGCAGCGGTTCGCGGCCCATGACTTCCTGCACACGGCGGGCGAAATCGCGAGGGGTCGCCGGCTCGTTCAATGAACCGACCAGCCCGACGATCTTCAGGTTATCCGGGTCCAGCGGACCTTCGACAGTAATGTCCAGCTGCCGCGCCAGTTGTACGTTATTGCCAACCTCCGGGTGCAGGTCCAGCGGCAGGTGATACGACAGCAGGCTGATGTCGTGCTTGAGCAAGGTTTTCAAGCGGCGCTGCTTCATGCCGGTGATGCACGGATTTTCGCCCTTCCAGAAATATCCGTGGTGCACCAGCACCAGATCGGCATTGGCTTGCACGGCGGCATCGAGCAAGGCCTGGCTGGCGGTGACGCCACTGACGATGCGCATCACCTGCGGCCGGCCTTCGACCTGCAGGCCATTGGGGCAGTAATCGGCAATTTTCGAACTGGCGAGGTAACGGTCGGCTTCTTCGACCAGGGTGCTCAGGGCGACGGCCATAAAAGACTCCTAAATATCCCGTTCAGAGGCACGCGCGGCCTCGTATAATGCGCGTCATTATGAGCGGTCTCATTCCGCCTGCAACTCTCTCAGGACGTGCTTAATGCTCAAGGCGCTGCGTTTTTCCGGCTGGCCGCTGTTGGCCGGCGTGCTTGTCGCTCTGTTAATCATCCAGCGTTACCCGCAGTGGGTCGGGCTTCCAAGCCTCGACGTCAACCTGCAGCAAGCGCCGCAAACCACCAGCATGAAAGAAGGCCCGGTCTCCTATTCCGACGCGGTAACCACCGCCGCGCCATCGGTGGTGAACCTGTACACCACCAAGGTCATCAACAAACCCAGCCATCCGCTGTTCGAGGATCCGCAGTTCCGGCGCTTCTTCGGCGACAACTCGCCCAAGCAGAAACGTATGGAATCGAGCCTCGGTTCCGGCGTGATCATGAGCCCGGAAGGTTACATCCTGACCAACAACCACGTGACCACCGGTGCCGATCAAATCGTCGTGGCGCTCAAGGATGGGCGTGAAACCCTGGCTCGCGTGATCGGCAGCGATCCGGAAACCGACCTCGCGGTGCTGAAGATCGACTTGAAAAACCTGCCTTCGATCACTGTCGGCCGCTCGGACAACATCCGCATCGGCGACGTCGCGCTGGCCATCGGCAACCCGTTCGGCGTCGGCCAGACCGTGACCATGGGCATCATCAGCGCCACCGGGCGCAATCAACTGGGCCTGAACAACTACGAAGACTTCATTCAAACCGATGCCGCGATCAACCCCGGCAACTCCGGTGGTGCGCTGGTAGATGCCAACGGCAACCTGACCGGTATCAACACGGCGATCTTCTCCAAGTCCGGCGGCTCTCAAGGCATCGGCTTTGCGATTCCGGTGAAACTGGCGATGGAAGTGATGAAATCGATCATCGAGCACGGCCAGGTTATTCGTGGCTGGCTGGGTATTGAAGTACAACCGTTGTCCCAGGAGCTGGCGGAATCGTTCGGTCTTTCGGGGCGCCCGGGCATTGTCGTGGCCGGGATTTTCCGTGACGGCCCGGCGCAGAAAGCCGGGCTGCAACTGGGCGACGTGATTCTTGCCATCGATGGCGAACCTGCGGGTGATGGCCGCCGCTCGATGAACCAGGTCGCGCGGATCAAACCGACCGACAAGGTCACGATTCAAGTCATGCGTAACGGCAAGGAAATCAAACTGACGGCGGAAATCGGTTTGCGTCCGCCGCCGGCGCCGGTGAAAGAAAAAGAAGAGAAATAAGCCAGACCCGATCAATTCGGGTCAATGGAAGACATTCTCATCGGTCATGTTATATTGTTTCAATTCTAGCAATTGGAACAACATAACATGTCGTCTCGAACAAAGTCCTGCGTGGCAAGTCTTGCCCTCGGGCTGCTGGGTGAACCGGTCTTCGCCGAACAATCCCAGGCATTGGAACTGGACGCCATCAGCGTCACTTCCGACTACGAATCCCCCACCGGGCCTGTCGCTGGCTACCGCGCCACCCGCTCTGCCAGCGCGACCAAGACCGATACCGCCATCCGCGACATCCCGCAATCGATCAGCGTGGTCCCCGTCAGCGTGCTCGACGATCTAGGCAGTACCCACGTTGAGCGCGCACTGGACTTCGCCGGCGGGGTTTCCAGACAGAACAACTTCGGTGGCCTGACGCTGTACGAATACAGCGTGCGCGGCTTCACCACATCGGAGTTCTACAAGGACGGTTTCAGCGCCAACCGTGGCTACCCGAGCTCGCCGGATGTGGCGAACATCGAGCGCATCGAAGTGCTTAAAGGCCCCGCCGCCAGCTTGTATGGGCGAGGTGATCCGGGTGGCACGGTGAACATCGTCACCAAGAAACCTCAACCCGAAGCCTTCGCGACCCTGCACACCAGCGCGGGCAGTTGGGATCGTTATCGCACGGCGCTGGACGTCAACACGCCACTCGATGACCAGGGCAACGTGCTGTCGCGGGTGAATCTGGCCGTCGAGGACAACCACAGCTTTCGCGATCACGTCGACAGCCAGCGGGTGTTTGTCGCGCCTTCCTTCAGTTGGCAACTGAACACGGACACCAGCCTGCTGGTAGAGAGTGAATTCGTTCGTCACAGCTCGACCTTCGATCGCGGCATCGTCGCACCCGACAACACCTGGAGTGGCGTATCCCGTTCGACCTTCCTCGGCGAACCCGACGATGGCGACATCGACAACCACAACAATCAGCTGCAGGCCGCCCTCGAGCATCAGCTCAACGACACCTGGAAATTGCGCCTGGCCAGCCATTACAAGCAAGGCAAACTCTGGGGCTTCGCCTCGGAGGCGCGCCCGCTGAATGCCGACGGCCATACCGTCAACCGCCGTTATCGAGAACGTGACAACAATTGGCACGACAGCATTAGCCAACTCGAACTGCGCGGCTTTTTCGACACCGGCCACTTGCAGCACGAATTGTTGATCGGCAGCGAATACGAGAACTTTCGCAAGAACGAGCGGGTGACAACCATTGCCGGCAGCCCCTACGCCATCGATATCTACCAACCGGTCTACGGTCAGCCAAAACCCAACGGCGCACGTTCCGGTACGGACTTCTTCGAGCATGTCGAGAGCCATGCACTGAACCTGCAGGACCAGATCATTTTCAACGACAAACTGCGCGGGCTGCTCGGTGTGCGGTTCGAACACTTCGAGCAACGCATCGACGATCGCACCCGTGGCGCCACCAGCAACCAGACTCACGACGCGCTGACCCAAAGGGCCGGTTTGCTGTACCAACTGACGCCTGAGGTCGGCCTGTTCGCCAACGCCTCCACTTCGTTCAAACCGAACAATGGCCTGGACGCGGCCGGTAAATCCTTCGACCCGGAAGAAGGCATCGGCTACGAGATCGGGATCAAGAGTGAGCTGTTCGATGACCGTTTGAGCAGCACCCTTGCCGCTTTCCATATCGAAAAAGAAAACGTCCTCGCCCTCGACCCGGCTACAGATACCAGCCGCGCCATGGGCAAGGCACGCAGCCAGGGAATCGATCTGCAAGTGACCGGGCAAGTCACCGACGCTGTCCGGCTGATCGGCGCCTTCGCCTACATCGATGCTGAAGTCACTGAAGGCGACAAGGTCATTCCCACCGGCAGCCGCATTCTCGGCGTGGCCAAACGCAGTGGCAGTCTGTTGGGGGTTTATGAGTTCCAGGACGGTCGACTGCGCGGTTCGGACGTTGGCGCCGCGTTCACTTACGTCGGTGATCGCTCGGGTGAAGCCGGCAGCGACTTTGAACTACCTGCCTACCACACCGTCGACCTGCTGGCCCATTACAAGGCCAGCGACAACGTCACGCTGGGCCTGAACCTGAACAACCTTTTCGACGAGAAATACTTCGAGCGCTCCTACAGCAACTACTGGGTCAACCCCGGCGAGCCGCGCAATTTCACTGTCAGCCTGACACTCACTCTGTAAAAGGAAGTCCCCATGCACCCACTCAAACCCCTGGCACTGCTCGGCTTGCTGTTTGCCACAGAAGTCTCGGCCCACGGCCTGTGGACCGAACAACGTCGAGGCAACATCGAGGTCATTTACGGTCACGGCGCCGAAGACAATGCTTTCAAGGCACAGAAAATCAGCGGCGCCTGGGCTTATGACGGCCATGGAAAAATGATTCCGGTGACGGTACAGCGGCTGCCCGATCACGCACGCCTGCAACCGCTTAAACCACCCGCCGTGATGGCGGTGGCGCTCGACAATGGCATGTGGTCGCAGACCAGCGACAAGAAATGGATCAACGAAGGCCGCAGCAAGGTACCGGGGGCGATCGAGGCGACCCAGACGTTCAAGTACAGCCTGGCGATTTATCAGCCGGGGGCGAAGTTGCCCAAACTTGATCAACTGAAATTGCTGATTCTGCCTGAGGTCGATCCGCTGACTGTAGGACCGGGCGGATCATTGCCGGTGCGAGTATTGCTGGATGGCAAACCGGCGGCGGGCGTGAAGTTGGTGGGGGACTATCGCAACGCACCGAATACCTTGAGCACCGAAACCGATGCACAGGGTCGGGCACAGGTGGTGGTGCGCAATGAAGGCTTGAACGTGATTTCGGCGCAGATGGAAGTGCCGGTAAAAGACAGCCCTGACGTGAACAGTCGCGGGCTGTTCAGCTCGCTGACGTTCCTAGGCGAGCCGCATCACGAGTAACCCATAAAACCTTGTAGGAGCGAAATGCTGTTCACTTAAGGACGAACACTGTACCCGTGGCGAGGGATGCTGACGTTCTCTTAAGTGAAGAGCGAGGCTTGCACGCGAAGGACGATGGCTCGGTATTCGTTTTTTACCGAGTCGTCCTTTTTCGCGGGCAAGCCTCGCTCCTACAGATTCCGGGCCGGTTTAGAGATCGCCGAGACCGTCGATCAGCGCCTGGTTCTGCTCTGGCGTACCGATGCTGATCCGCAGGAACTGTGCAATCCGCTCCTGCTTGAAGTGCCGAACGATCACGCCTTGCTCACGCAACTTCGCCGCAAGCCCTGCCGCATCGTGCTGCGGGTGACGGGCAAAAATGAAGTTGGCCGCCGATGGCAGCACCTCAAAACCCTTCTCCTCCAACTGCGCAACAACCTTCTGGCGATTCTCGATCACCAATCGGCACGTCTTGTCGAAATACTCGCGGTCCTCGAATGCGGCGGCGGCGCCGACATTGGCCATGCGATCCAGCGGATAGGAGTTGAAACTGTTCTTGATCCGCTCCAGCGCCTCGATCAGGTCCGGATGGCCGACTGCCAGACCCACTCGCAGTCCCGCCAGGGAACGGGATTTGGACAAGGTCTGGGTCACCAGCAGATTTGGATAGCGGTCCACCAGCGCAATCGCGGTTTCACCGCCGAAGTCGATGTACGCCTCATCGACCACCACCACCGAATCCGGACTCGCCTGGAGAATCTGCTCGACCGCGTCCAGTGCCAGCAGGCAACCGGTCGGCGCGTTCGGGTTGGGGAAGATGATCCCGCCGTTCGGTTTGGCATAGTCCGCCGGGTTGATTCGGAACTGCTCGTCCAGCGGTACGGCGTCGAACGTGATGCCGTACAACCCGCAGTAGACCGGGTAAAAGCTGTAGCTGATGTCCGGGAACAGCAATGGCTGATCGTGTTGCAGCAGACCGTGGAAGATGTGCGCCAGCACTTCATCGGAACCGTTACCGAGGAACACCTGGTTGTTCTGCACGCCGTAGTATTTGGCCACGGCATTCTTCAACAGATCGCTGTTGGGGTCCGGGTACAGGCGCAGGTTGTCGTTCAGTTCAGCCTGCATCGCTGCCAGGGCTTTGGACGATGGACCGTACGGGTTTTCGTTGGTGTTGAGCTTCACCAGCTTCGCCAGTTTTGGCTGTTCGCCCGGCACGTAAGGCACCAGATTCTTGACGAACGGGCTCCAGAATTTACTCATCTCAGTTCCCCTTCTTGTCGTCAACGATGCGGTATTCGGCGCTACGGGCGTGCGCGGTCAGCGACTCGCCACGAGCCAGCACGGAAGCGGTTTTACCGAGTTCCGAAGCACCCTGTTCTGAGCAGAAGATGATCGACGAACGTTTCTGGAAGTCATACACACCCAGCGGCGACGAGAAGCGCGCAGTACCGGAAGTCGGCAGCACGTGGTTCGGGCCGGCACAGTAATCGCCCAGCGCTTCGGACGTGTGTCGGCCCATGAAAATCGCCCCGGCGTGACGAATCTGCGGCAACCAGGCTTGTGGATCGGCAACCGACAGCTCCAGGTGCTCCGGCGCGATACGGTTGGCCACTTCCATGGCTTGTTCCATGTCGCGCACCTTGATCAACGCACCACGGCCATTGATCGAGGTTTCGATGATCGTGGCGCGTTCCATGGTCGGCATCAGCTTGGCGATGCTGGCCGCGACCTTGTCGAGAAACTCGGCATCCGGGCTGACCAGAATCGCCTGGGCGTCTTCGTCGTGCTCGGCCTGGGAGAACAGGTCCATGGCGATCCAGTCCGGATCGGTCTGACCGTCGCACACCACAAGAATTTCCGACGGACCGGCGATCATGTCGATACCGACCTGGCCGAACACGTGGCGCTTGGCGGTGGCGACGTAGATGTTGCCCGGGCCGACCACCTTGTCGACCTTCGGCACGCTTTCGGTGCCGTAGGCCAATGCCGCAACGGCTTGCGCACCGCCGATGGTGAAGACCCGGTCGACCCCGGCGATGCAGGCAGCGGCCAGCACCAGTTCGTTGATCTCACCACGCGGGGTTGGCACCACCATGACCACTTCGGTCACGCCGGCAACCTTGGCCGGAATGGCGTTCATCAGCACCGACGATGGGTAAGAAGCCTTGCCGCCCGGCACGTAGAGGCCAGCGCGATCCAGCGGCGTGACTTTCTGGCCCAGCACCGTGCCGTCGGCCTCGGTGTAGCTCCAGGAGTCCTGTTTCTGCTTTTCGTGGTAGCTGCGCACACGGGCGGCAGCGACTTCGAGCGCTTCGCGCTGCGCCACGGAGATGCGGGTCAATGCCAGCTCCAGGCGCTCACGCGGCAGGATCAAGTCGGCCATGGACTGAACGTCCAAACCGTCGAACTGGCGGGTAAAGTCCACCAGCGCCGCGTCACCGCGCTCGCGCACAGCCTTGATGATGTCCAGCACTCGCTGATTGACCGAGTCGTCAGACACACTTTCCCAGCTCAGCAGATGATCCAGATGATGCGCGAAATCCGGGTCAGCAGCGTTGAGTCGGCGAATTGCAGTCGGTGCGGTCATAGCGAGAGCCTCATAGGAATGGCAAAAAACTCAGGCGCCCGAAGCTAACATTCGATCCGCTTGGGCACCTGAGAATTCTGGCTATGAGGCGGATAGACGGCGCGACTCAGCGTCGCGCAGGTGAATCAGCCGCGGTGTCGAGACTCCACTGCCTTGCGCAGGGTGTCGATCAACGCCTGGATACGGGCGTGCTGCATTTTCATCGAAGCTTTGTTGACGATCAGACGGGAGCTGATGGCCGCAATGAAATCCTGTGGCTCCAGGCCATTGGCCCGCAGCGTGTTGCCGGTGTCGACCACGTCGATGATCTTGTCGGCAAGACCGATCAGCGGTGCCAGTTCCATCGAACCGTACAGCTTGATGATGTCGACCTGGCGCCCCTGTTCGGCGTAGTAACGCTTGGCAACGTTAACGAACTTGGTGGCGATGCGCAGGCGGCCCTTGGGCTCGACCGCGCCGACCTTGCCAGCCGTCATCAACTTGCATTGGGCGATTTGCAGGTCCAGTGGCTCATACAAGCCCTGGCCGCCGTATTCCATCAGCACGTCTTTACCGGCGACACCGAGGTCGGCGGCACCATGCTCGACATAGGTCGGCACATCGGTGGCACGCACGATCAGCAGGCGTACATCTTCCTGGGTCGTGGGAATGATCAGCTTGCGGCTCTTGTCCGGATTCTCGGTCGGCACGATGCCCGCTTCAGCGAGAAGCGGCAGGGTGTCGTCAAGGATGCGGCCCTTGGACAGTGCGATGGTCAACATGGGAAACGTCAGTCCTTATCAAGGTACTCATGCCCGGTCGCAAACGGCGCCGGACACACATCGAGCCGGAAACCGGCTCGACTTCAACAATTCAACGGGCATGTCCTTATGCCCCAGCAGCAGGAACTAGCCCGGAACGCGACGGATCTTGGCGCCCAGCATCTGCAGTTTCTCTTCGATGCACTCGTAACCACGGTCGATGTGGTAGATGCGATCGATGAGGGTGTCGCCTTCGGCAATCAGTGCCGAGATCACCAGGCTGGCCGAAGCGCGCAGGTCGGTAGCCATGACTGGCGCGCCCTTGAGCTTTTCGGTACCGGTGACGATGGCGGTGTTGCCTTCGACCTGGATCTTGGCGCCCATGCGGTGCAGTTCGTAAACGTGCATGAAGCGGTTTTCGAAGATCGTCTCGATCACAGCACCGGTGCCTTCGGCAATGGCGTTGAGGGAGATGAACTGTGCTTGCATGTCGGTCGGGAACGCCGGGTACGGAGCGGTCCGCACGTTGACGGCTTTTGGCCGCTTGCCGTGCATGTTCAGCTCGATCCAGTCTTCGCCGCAGGTGATTTCGGCACCCGCTTCGCGCAGTTTTTCCAGCACGGCTTCAAGGATGGTCGGATCAGTGTCCTTGACCTTCACGCGCCCGCCGGTCACGGCAGCAGCAACCAGGTAAGTACCGGTTTCGATACGGTCCGGCATCACCTTGTAAGTGGTGGTGTGCAGACGCTCGACGCCATCGATGGTGATGGTATCGGTACCGGCGCCGGAAACCTTGGCACCCATGGCATTCAGGAAGTTTGCCAGGTCGACGACTTCAGGCTCGCGCGCGGCGTTGGCCAGAACGCTGCGGCCCTTGGCCAGGGCGGCGGCCATCATGATGTTCTCGGTACCGGTCACGCTGACGGTATCGAAGAAGAAGTGCGCACCGCGCAGGCCGCCTTCAGGCGCCTTGGCCTTGATGTAGCCGCCTTCGACGTCGATGATCGCGCCCATGGCTTCAAGACCGCGGATGTGCAGGTCAACCGGACGCGAGCCAATGGCGCAACCGCCAGGCAGGGCAACTTCGGCTTCGCCGAAACGGGCAACCATCGGTCCCAGTACCAGAATCGACGCACGCATGGTTTTAACCAGTTCGTACGGAGCGATCAGGGTCTTGATGGTGCGAGGGTCGATCTCGACTGCCAGCTTCTCGTCGATCACCGGCTCAATGCCCATGCGACCGAACAGCTCGATCATGGTGGTGATGTCGTGCAGGTGCGGCAGGTTGGCAACGGTGACCGGGCCATCGCACAGCAGCGTGGCAGCCAGGATCGGCAGGGCAGAGTTCTTTGCCCCGGAGATGCGGATTTCGCCGTCAAGACGAGCACCGCCAGTAATAATCAATTTATCCATAAGAATCTCGACGCCCTTGGGCTCAGGTGCGCTCGGCCCAGGCCGCGCTGCTGAAAAATTTCATAGTGACCGCATGGATGCTGCCATCGGTGATCCATGGGTTCAAATGGGCATAGATCTGCTGCTGACGCTTCACCGGGCTCAACGCCGCCAGTTCATCGCTAATCACGTTCAGCTGGAAATTGCAGCCTTCGCCCTCGACTTCAACCTTTGTTCCGGGCAGCTTTCCTTCAAGGAAGCTCTTCACTTCTACGGCCTGCATGCTCAACCTCAATCGGCGCCATGTGCGCGCGGGTCGGACATCATACAAAAAAGCCCCGCGCCTGCGAACCCCGCGGAGCAGGACTCTGACGGGGGGCTTCTTTATAGATGCGGGTTAGGGATGCGCCAACAGCTCGGTCAGCTCGCTGACCTGAGCGATTTCACGCATGTCTTCCGGCATTGCGCGGATGCTCAGCGCCTTGCCGGCAGCCTGTGCGTCGCGCATGAAACACAGCAGCAACGACAAACCGACGCTGCTGGATTTTTCTACCGCCGAACAATCGACCACCACTGTCGCCGCCTTGCTGGCCTTGATCAGCGCCTGCCCCTGCTGACGCAAGGCCGGGCCGGTGCGGTAGTCCAGCACGCCGCTGAGCCGCAGCTCGCCGGCTTCGTCCATCCGGACTGCCGACTCACTCATTGAGTTTGCTTCTCGGACGATTGTTCGGCAGTTTCCTTGGCCTTGGCGACTTCCCCGGCCCAACCATTGATGGTCTTGTCCAGATCGTTGCCATTGCGCTGCATTGCATCGGCGAACTGATCGCGGAACAGCTTGCCGATGTTGATGCCGTTGATGATGACGTTACGCAGTTTCCATTCGCCATTGATTTTTTCGAGGGTGTAGGACACTGGGTAGATCGCACCGCTGCTGCCCTTGACCGTCATGCCGACACTGGTGCGGTCCCCGGACTCCTCCTTGGGAGCGTCAACGGTGATGCCCTGGTTGTTGTACTCCAGCAAGGCGTTGCCATAGAACTGGAACAGACCTTTCTTGAAGTTCTCTTCGAAGGTCTTCATCTGTGCAGGCGTGGCTTTGCGCGAGTACTTGACCGTCATGATGCTTTTGGAGATGCCCTCGGCATCGACGACAGGCCCGACAATCGTGTTCAGCGCGTTATAGAAGTCTTGCGGATCTTGCTTGTATTTCTCTTTGTTGGCGGCCAGGTCGGCCAGCATCCGATTGGTGGTGTCCTGGACAAGGTCATGAGCGGAAGGGGCCGCCACGGCGTTAGCCATCAACGGCACGGCCGCGAGCAATATCAACAGGCCACGTCGCAAGGTAGAGATCATTTACAAATTCCTCATTTGGGGTCTTTGCTAACGGTGTTGAGAAGGAACTTCCCGATCAGGTCCTCGAGCACCAGCGACGACTGCGTGTCATGGATGGTCCCGCCATCCTTGAGCAACGCTTCTTCCCCGCCCACGCTGATACCGATGTACTTCTCGCCCAACAGGCCAGCGGTCAGGATAGATGCAGTGGAATCAGCCGGCAGATTATCTACACGCTTTTCCAGCTGCATGGTCACCCGACCGGTGAAACTGTCGCGGTCCAGATCGATCGCTGTGACCTTGCCGATAGTGACACCGGCCATGGTCACTTTAGCTCTGACCGTCAAACCGGCGATATTGTCGAAATACGCATAAAGTTTATAGGTGTCGGTGCTCGGGCTCGGGGACAGGCCACTGACCCGCAATGCCAGCAGCAACAAAGCCAGGATGCCAGCCAGCAAGAAAAGGCCGACACCGATTTCCAGGGTGCGGTTTTGCATCAGAAATCTCCAAACATCAAGGCGGTCAGAATAAAGTCCAGACCGAGGACTGCCAACGAGGCATAGACCACGGTCTTGGTAGTGGCGCGACTGATTCCCTCGGAAGTGGGCTCGCAGTCATAGCCTTGGAATACGGCGATCCAGGTCACGACGAAGGCAAATACGATGCTTTTGATGATGCCGTTGAGCACATCGTCAGTGAAAGTCACACTGTTCTGCATGTTCGACCAGTAGGAGCCCTCGTAGACACCCAGCCAGTCGACAGCCACCCACGAACCACCCCAGATGCCCACCACGCTGAAAATCATCGCCAGCACCGGCAGGGAAATGAAGCCGGCCCACAGGCGCGGGGCAATGATGTACTTGAGCGGGTCGACCCCGATCATTTCCAGGCTGGAAAGCTGTTCGGTGGATTTCATGTTGCCGATCTCGGCTGTCAGCGCCGATCCGGCACGCCCGGCAAACAGCAACGCGGTCACGACCGGCCCCAGCTCACGCAAAAGCGTCAGCGCGACCATCTGCCCTACCGCCTGCTCCGAGCCGTAGCTGGACAGAATGTTGAAGCCTTGCAGCGCCAGCACCATACCGATGAACACCCCGGAGACCACAATGATCACCAGGGACATCACGCCTACCGAATGCAGTTGCTTGACCAGCAGACCGAAACCGCCGCCGATACCGCCGCGACCCAGCAGTGCGTGAAACAGAAACAGCGTCGAGCGCCCGAACACCGCCAGCACATCGATGCCGGCGTGGCCGAACCGGCGCACTCGTTCCAATAGTGAAATCTTGCGCATCAACGCTTCCCCAGAAGATCTGCGCGGTAATCCGTCGCTGGAAAGTGGTACGCGACCGGACCATCGGGTTCACCGGTCATGAATTGACGGATGCGCGGGTCGTCCGAGTTCATCAGTTCGTCCGGCGTGCCCTGCCCCAGAACCTGCCCGTCGCCCACTACATAGATGTAGTCGGCAATGCTCGCGGTTTCGGCCAGGTCGTGGGAAACCACGATACTGGTGATGCCCAAGGCATCATTGAGCAAGCGGATCAGGCGCACCAATACGCCCATGGCGATCGGGTCCTGGCCAACGAAGGGCTCGTCATACATGAGAATCTGGGGATCGAGCGCAATGGCCCGCGCCAGCGCGACACGACGCTTCATGCCGCCGGACAGTTCGTCGGGCATCAGGTCGATGGCACCGCGCAAACCTACGGCCTGCAATTTGAGCAGGACGATATCCCGGATCATTTCTTCCGGCAGCTCGGTGTGAACGCGCAGTGGAAAAGCCACGTTCTCGAATACATCGAGATCGGTAAACAGTGCGCCACTCTGGAACAGCACGCCCATGTGCTTGCGGGCATCGAACAGATCGCTGCGCGACAGCGTCGGCAGGTTCTGCCCATTGACCCAGACTTCGCCGCTATTGGGCCGCAATTGTGCGCCCATCAACCGCAACAGCGTAGTCTTGCCACACCCGGAAGGTCCCATGATGCCGGTGACCTTGCCGCGGGGAATACGGATATCGACGTTATTGAAAATGCTGCGCGCACCGCGCTTGAAGGTCAGTCCCTTCAGCTCGACCGCGTAGGCGTTATCGGCACTCATCTAAACTCCTTGCGATGCAGCCTCTCACTCGGACGCCTGACTTTCTGACGAAAGCACATGCCTCTCGGGCGGGCCGAACTGGCGGCGAACTATATCACTGCAATGGTCACGCGCCCAAGGCCAAAGCCGGGCCATATTCGGTCACATGCCCGCCATGACGCGTCATTTAGAGGGATTGAGTAACAAGGAATGACAATGCGCGACGAACTTGCGTGAGGGTTTCGATCATAACCGCTATAATCGCCGCCTTTTCATCAGGCTAAACGATTTCTGACATGAGCCAATCCAGCGACCTGATTCAATCCGCCCAACGCACCATTCGCCTCGAAGTGGAAGCCGTACAAGGCTTGCTGCCACAAATCGATGCGGATTTCGTACGCGCCTGCGAGATGATTCTGGCCAGCAAAGGCCGCGTAGTCGTGGTCGGCATGGGCAAGTCGGGGCACATCGGCAACAAGATCGCCGCCACCCTGGCCAGCACCGGCACCACGGCATTTTTTGTCCACCCCGCCGAAGCCAGCCATGGCGACATGGGCATGATCACCCGGGACGACATCATTCTCGCGCTGTCGAACTCCGGCTCGACCAATGAAATCGTCACCCTGCTGCCACTGATCAAGCGCCTGGGCATCCAGCTGATCAGCATCACCGGCAACCCTGACTCGCCGCTGGCCAAGGCCGCCGAGGTGAACCTGAATGTTCACGTCGAACACGAAGCCTGCCCGCTGAACCTGGCGCCGACTTCATCGACGACCGCCGCACTGGTCATGGGCGATGCCCTGGCCGTTGCCTTGCTTGAAGCCCGCGGCTTTACCGCTGAAGATTTCGCGTTCTCGCACCCGGGCGGCGCCCTGGGCCGACGCCTGCTGCTGAAAGTGGACAACGTCATGCACGCCGGTCAGGAGCTCCCACAGGTCCAGCGCGGCACCCTGCTCAAGGATGCATTGATGGAAATGACCCGCAAGGGTCTGGGCATGACGGTGATCCTTGAAACCAATGGCAAACTGGCCGGGATCTTTACCGACGGTGATTTGCGCCGCACCCTGGACCGCAGCATCGACATCCATAGCGTCACGATCGATCAGGTCATGACCGCCCACGGCAAGACTGCCCGCGCCGAAATGCTCGCCGCCGAGGCCCTGAAAATCATGGAAGACCACAAGATCAACGCACTGGTCGTGGTTGACGACGAAGACCGTCCGGTCGGCGCCTTGAACATGCACGACTTGCTGCGCGCGGGGGTAATGTAATGAGTACCGACCTGTTGCAACGCGGCCAGGCAATCAAACTGGCGGTTTTCGACGTCGACGGCGTTCTCACCGACGGTCGCCTGTATTTCCTTGAAGACGGCAGTGAATTCAAGACATTCAATACGCTCGACGGGCAAGGCATCAAAATGCTGATGAACGCCGGCGTACAGACCGCCATCATCAGCGGCCGCAAGACCCCGGTGGTCGAACGTCGGGCAAAAAACCTCGGCATTCCTCATCTGTTCCAGGGGCGCGAAGACAAACTGGTGGTTCTCGACGGTCTTCTTGAGCAATTAGGCTTAAGCTATGAACAGGTCGCCTACCTCGGTGACGACCTGCCGGACCTGCCGGTGATTCGCCGCGTCGGTTTGGGCATGGCTGTGGCCAATGCCGCCAGCTTCGTGCGCGAGCACGCCCACGGCGTCACGATGGCCCGCGGTGGAGAAGGTGCCGCCCGTGAATTCTGCGAACTGATCCTGCGCGCCCAGGGCCGCCTCGATGCGGCCAACGCCGCGTACCTGTGAGCCAAACATGCTGAGCAAAAAAATACGCAACATACTGCTGTTCGGCTGCATCACGGCGATTTTCGCCGCGGTGGGCTATTGGAACATCAGTCCGGAACGCTTCCTCGACAAGCCGGTCGTGCAGGTCGATAACAGCGCAATTGATTACTACGCCATCAATGCCCATAGCGTGCAGTTCCTGCCCGATGGCAAGTTGCAGTATGAAATGACTTCGGACAAGGTCGAGCACCTGAAAGCGACTGAAGTAACGCTACTGACCAATCCGGACCTGAACATGTTCCGCGGCACGCAGTTTCCATGGCATGTCCAGAGCGATAAGGGTGAAGTCAATCCAGACGGCACCCAGGTCGAACTGATCGACTCGGTACGCATCACCCGTTTCGATGAGAAAAACCGCAGAACCCTGATCACCACCACTCGTATGACGGTGTTCCCGCAGCAGCAATATGCGCAGACCGAGCAACCCGTTAGAATCGACGGCGCTGGCGGTGTATCGACTGGCAAGGGAATGAAAGCGTATTTGAAAGAAAGCAGGATACACCTGCTATCGAACGTAAGAGGACAGTATGAGGCTCGTTAAAACCCTCCCTATTTTGCTCAGTCTGAGCGCTGCACTGGGAAGCGTGAGCGCCTGGGCTCTGCCGGACGATCAACAGCAGCCTATTCGCATCCAGGCCGACGACGCCCAACTGGACGACAAGAACGGTATTGCCACCTACACGGGCGATGTCATCATCACCCAGGGTTCGATGAAGGTCACCGGCAACAAAGTGACCATGACACGCGCTCCGAATGGCGACATCGACGTGGTGACATCGGTGGGCAACCTGGCCTACTTCGAGCAACTGCAGACCGCGGGCGACACCAAACCCGTGCAGGGCTACGGCGTAACCATCCAGTACCACGCCTCGCAAAATCGCGTGGTGCTGATCGACCGCGCCAAAGTCATCGACAAGGACAACAACGTCACCCAGGGCGAGAAAATCGTCTACGACACCCAGAAGAAGCTGGCCAGCGCCGGTCGCGCCACGGGTAGCAAGGTGACCGAGTCGCGTCCGCGCGTCGACATGGTGATCCAGCCGAAAAAGAAAACCGACGAGCAAAAGGCCCAGTAATGGCAACTCTGAAAGCTCAGCATCTGGCCAAGAGCTACAAGAGCCGCCAGGTCGTGCGTGACGTCAGCCTGTCCATCGACAGCGGTCAGATCGTCGGCCTGCTTGGCCCCAACGGCGCCGGCAAGACCACCTGCTTCTACATGATCGTCGGCCTGGTACAGGCCGATCAGGGTCGCGTACTGATCGACGACCTGGACGTCAGCCACCAGCCGATGCATGGTCGTGCGAAGGCGGGTATCGGCTATCTGCCGCAGGAAGCGTCGATCTTCCGCAAACTCTCGGTCGCCGATAACATCATGGCGATTCTCGAGACCCGCAAGGAACTCGACAAGGCTGGCCGACGCAAGGAACTGGAAAGCCTGCTGCAGGAATTCCACATCAGCCACATCCGCGACAACCTCGGCATGAGCCTGTCCGGTGGTGAGCGTCGTCGCGTGGAAATCGCCCGGGCATTGGCCACCAACCCGAAATTCATTCTCCTCGACGAACCTTTCGCCGGCGTGGACCCGATTTCGGTAGGCGATATCAAGCAGATCATTCATCACCTCAAGGCCAAGGGCATTGGCGTGCTGATCACCGACCACAACGTCCGTGAAACGCTGGATATCTGTGAAACCGCCTACATCGTCAACGATGGCCAACTGATCGCCGAAGGTGACTCCGACACCATCCTGGCCAACGATCTGGTCAAGGAAGTGTATCTGGGCCACGAGTTCCGCCTGTAAGCACTGAAGCTCATGGCGGTACAGTTCGCGACAAACAGTAAAAATCAACCAGTTTTTATTGTTACAGCGGTCTAGGCAAACACTTCAGTTTCAGGCATATAATTTGCTTATGTTTGGCGCTTCGGCGCCCTGTAGTGGATGGCGCATGTGCGCCGGCGAATAAGGTGTTAAGCCCCTGCCATGAAACCATCGCTAGTCTTGAGAATGGGCCAGCAGCTGACGATGACACCGCAGCTGCAACAGGCCATCCGCCTGCTCCAATTGTCGACCCTGGACCTGCAACAGGAAATCCAGGAGGCCCTGGAGTCCAATCCGATGCTCGAACGCCAGGAAGATGGTGAGGATTTCGACAATTCCGACCCTCTGGCCGACAACGTCGAACAGAAGCCCAACACCGAGATTCAGGAACCCTCGTATCAGGAAAGCGCCCCGACGGTGGACAACCTCGAGGAAGGCGACTGGAACGAGCGCATCCCCAACGAGCTACCGGTCGACACCGCGTGGGAAGATGTCTACCAGACCAGCGCCAGCAGCCTGCCGAGCAACGATGACGACGAGTGGGATTTCACCACCCGCACCTCGGCCGGCGAGAGTCTGCAAAGCCATCTGTTGTGGCAACTGAACCTGGCGCCGATGTCCGACACCGATCGCCTGATTGCCGTGACCTTGATCGATTGCATCAACAATCAGGGCTATCTGGACGAGACGCTCGAGGAAATCCTGGAAGCGTTCGATCCGGAACTGGATATCGAGCTGGACGAAATCGAAGCCGTCCTGCACCGCATCCAGCAATTCGAGCCGGCCGGTATCGGCGCGCGCAACCTTGGCGAATGCCTGTTGCTGCAACTGCGCCAGTTGCCCGCCAAGACTCCGTGGCTGGCCGAAGCCAAGCGTCTGGTCACCGACTACATCGACCTGCTCGGCAGCCGTGACTACAGCCAGCTGATGCGCCGCATGAAGCTCAAGGAAGATGAGCTGCGCCAGGTGATCGAACTGGTCCAGAGCCTCAACCCGCGTCCGGGCTCGCAAATCGAGTCCACCGAGGCCGAGTATGTCGTCCCCGACGTCATCGTGCGCAAGGACAATGAGCGCTGGCTGGTAGAGCTCAATCAGGAGTCGGTACCACGGCTGCGAGTGAACGCCCAGTACGCCGGTTTTGTGCGCCGCGCCGACACCAGCGCCGACAACACCTTCATGCGCAATCAGTTGCAGGAGGCTCGCTGGTTCATCAAGAGCCTGCAAAGCCGCAACGAAACCCTGATGAAAGTTGCCACCCAGATCGTCGAGCATCAGCGCGGCTTTCTGGAGTACGGCGACGAAGCCATGAAACCGCTGGTGTTGCATGACATCGCCGAAGCGGTCGGCATGCACGAATCGACGATCTCCCGGGTGACCACGCAAAAATTCATGCATACCCCCCGGGGCATTTATGAGCTGAAATACTTTTTTTCCAGCCACGTCAGCACCTCCGAAGGCGGCGAATGCTCGTCTACGGCGATCCGCGCGATCATCAAAAAACTGGTTGCCGCGGAAAATCAGAAAAAGCCGTTGAGTGACAGCAAGATCGCTGGTTTACTGGAGGCACAAGGCATTCAGGTGGCTCGCCGCACCGTCGCCAAGTACCGCGAATCCCTCGGGATCGCGCCTTCGAGCGAACGCAAGCGGTTGATGTAGAGCCACGCCACAGCGTTCCAGTGGCAGATCATCGGGTCTGCCGCTTTATGCACTGGCAACGAAGGAGAAGCTGTATGCAAGTCAACATCAGTGGACACCAACTGGAAGTGACCGAACCTCTTCGCACCTACATCGGCGAAAAACTCGAACGACTGGAGCGACATTTCGACAAGATCACCAACGTGCAGGTCACGATGACAGTCGAAAAGCTTAAGCAGAAAATCGAAGCCACGTTGCATATTCCCGGCAATGAAGTGGTCGCCAACGCGGAGCATACCGATATGTACGCGGCGATCGACGCATTGACCGACAAGCTGGATAAACAACTCAAAAAGCATAAGGAAAAGACCCAGAGCCTCCTCCAGGGCGCGACCGGTCGTTAACACTCCCTACCCATGATCCGACTTGAAAGCATCCTGACCCCCGGCCGTTCCCTGGTGAACGTGCCGGGCGGCAGTAAAAAGAAAGCCCTCGAGCAAATTGCCAACCTCATCCATCGCGAAGTGCCGGATCTGGCCATGCAGGATGTCTTCGAGAGCCTGGTCGCCCGTGAAAAACTCGGTTCAACCGGTTTTGGCAACGGTATCGCCATCCCCCACTGTCGCCTCAAGGGCTGTCATTCACCCATCAGTGCCTTGATGCACCTTGATGCCCCTATCGATTTCGATGCCATCGACGGCGCACCGGTTGACCTGCTGTTCGTTCTGCTGGTCCCGGAAGCCGCTACCGATGCGCACCTGGAACTTTTACGCCAGATCGCCAGCATGCTCGACCGCAAGGAAGTGCGTGAAAAACTGCGCAGCGCGCCGAGCAATGAAGCCTTGTATCAGGTAGTCCTGGACGAGCAAAACGGTCATTAATCATGCGCTTGATCATCGTCAGCGGACGCTCCGGCTCAGGTAAAAGTACTGCCCTCGATGTGCTTGAGGACAATGGCTATTACTGCATCGACAACCTGCCTGCCGGGTTGCTGCCCGAGTTGGCCGAGCGCGCATTGATCCATACCGAACTGGTGCAACCACTGGTTGCCGTATCCATCGACGCGCGTAACTTGCCGAGTCACCTGTCGCGGTTCCCCGAACTGCTCGAAGAAGTCCGCAGCCGGCATATCCAGTGTGATGTCCTGTACCTGGACGCCGACGAAGAAACCTTGCTGAAACGCTTTTCCGAAACCCGTCGTCGCCACCCATTGAGCAGCGCCAATCGCTCGTTGGCCGAGGCCATCAGTGATGAAACCAGCCTGCTCGGGCCGATTGCCGACCTTGCCGATCTCAAGGTAAATACCACCAACCTGAACCTGTATCAGCTGCGCGATACGATCAAGCTGCGCCTGCTGAACCAGCCGGAACCCGGCACGGCATTCCTGGTGGAATCTTTCGGCTTCAAGCGCGGCATGCCGGTGGACGCCGATCTGGTGTTCGATGTGCGCTGCCTGCCCAACCCCTACTGGAAGCCGGAGCTGCGCGCGCAGTCCGGCCTTGATCAACCTGTGATCGAGTACCTGGCGGCGCAACCGGATGTCGAGGAGATGTTCCAGGACATTTCCACATACTTGCTCAAATGGCTACCGCGCTTTGCGGCCAGTAACCGCGCTTACGTCACGATTGCCATCGGTTGCACCGGCGGACATCACCGCTCCGTCTACCTGACCGAACGCTTGGGCAAGACCCTGCAGCAATCCCTGAAGAACGTCCAGGTTCGCCACCGCGACCTCAGCTAAAGGATTCACATCGCGATGCCTGCTCTGGAAATCGAAATCATCAACAAGCTGGGCCTGCACGCCCGGGCATCCGCAAAATTCGTTGGGGTCGCCGGTCAGTTCAAGGACTGTACGATCAGGGTAGGCCGCACGCCGCAAACCACCGTCGACGGAAAAAGCATCATGGCCATGATGATGCTGGCTGCCGGCAAAGGTACGAGGATCTACCTGAGTACGGAAGGCGAACAGGAGCAGGAAGCGTTGGACGCCTTGGTCGCACTGATCAACAACTACTTCGACGAAGGCGAGTAAGCGGCAAACCTATCGTTGACCGACACTGCGAAATCGCGACCACGGTTGCTTCTGCCGAGTCAGCCCCATGAAAAAGGCGCGCCACCCAATGGGTGGCGCGCCTTTTTCATGGGCTGCTGAGGTTAGCTACCGGCGACTGTCATCCGCTCGATCAACACCGAACCGGTGCGAATGTTGCTGCGCAGCTCCAGGTCATTACCCACGGCAACGATCTGTTTGAACATGTCGCGCATGTTGCCGGCGATGGTCACTTCCTGGACCGCAAACTGGATCTCGCCGTTCTCGACCCAGTAGCCCGCCGCGCCGCGCGAATAATCGCCCGTCACCATGTTCAGGCCCTGGCCCATCAACTCTGTGACCAACAAGCCACGCCCCATGCGTCGCAGCAAGGCAGCCTGATCTTCGTCGCCATGGGTGACAAACAGGTTGTGCACACCGCCGGCGTTCGCGGTGCTCGGCATGCCGAGCTTGCGGCCGGAATAGGTGCCGAGGATGTAGGAAACCAATTCGCCCTTTTCGACGAACGGCTTGGCGTAGGTTGCCAGGCCATCGCCATCGAACGCGGCACTGCCCATGGCGCGCATCAGGTGCGGTCGCTCATCGATCGTCAGCCATTCCGGGAACAACTTCTGGCCGAGGGTGCCCTCAAGGAACGACGATTTGCGATACAGGCTGCCGCCGGAAATCGCCGACAGGAAACTGCCGAACAAGCCACCGGCCAATTCTGCCGAAAACAGCACTGGCACTTCGCAGGTCGGCACCGGACGCGCACCCAGGCGGCTCGCCGCTCGCTGCGCGGCACGCTGGCCGATGCTGACAGGGTCGGCCAGCAAACTGCCCTGGCGATTCACGTCGTACCAGTAATCACGCTGCATCTGGCCATCGGCCTCGGCAATCATTACGCAGCTCAGGCTGTGGCGGGTCGACGCATAACCACCGACAAAACCGTGGCTGTTGCCATAGACCCGGCAACCCTGATGCGTGCTCAGGGTGGTGCCGTCGGCATTCTTGATCCGGCTATCGGCGGCAAACGCCGCAGCTTCGCAGGCCAGCGCCTGCTCTATGGCTTGTTCCGGGGTGATGTCCCATTGGTGGAACAGGTCGAAGTCCTCCACGTCACGCGCCATCAGAGCAGCATCTGCAAGGCCCGACGCTTCGTCTTCCGAGGTGTGTTTGGCAATGGCCAACGCCGCCGCGACGGTTTCGCGAATGGCATCCGGGCCACTCGCCGAAGTGCTGGCCGAGCCCTTGCGCTGGCCGACATACAAGGTGATGCCAAAACCCTGATCACGATTGAATTCAACGGTTTCGACTTCACGCTGGCGCACTGTGGTCGACAGGCCCTGCTCCAGGGACACTGCCACTTCACAGGCACTGGCACCCTGGCGCTTGGCTTCAGCGATGATCTGCTCGACTTGTTCCTGCAGTGCCGGCAACGCTTGTGGGCCGACGCTTTCAACTGCACTCATGCTGTTCTCCACTCAAATTCTGCTTTCGGTAACGGTCATCGAGCGACCGGGCCGGACAAGCGGCCCCCGACTGGTTATCATGGCGGCGTTTCTTTGCGGACGGCCACCATGGTTGATTCTTACGACGACTCCCTCGATACGGGAGAAAAAAGCAAATCCCAGGTTAAACGCGAGCTGCATGCTCTGGTTGACCTCGGCGAGCGCCTTACAACACTCAAGCCTGACTTGCTGGCAAAACTGCCATTGACCGACGCTTTGCGCCGGGCTCTGGCCGATGCGCCCAAGCACACCGCGAACATCGCGCGTAAACGGCATCTTCAGTTCATCGGCAAGCTGATGCGCGATCAGGACACTGACGCCATTCTGGTTCTGCTCGATCAACTCGATGCCTCCACTCGCCAGTACAACGAACGTTTCCATAACCTGGAGCGTTGGCGCGATCGCCTGATCGCCGGCGACGATGCCGTGCTGGAAAAATTCGTCGTCGACTACCCGGACGCGGACCGCCAGCAATTACGCTCCCTGATCCGACAGGCCCAGCACGAGGTTGCGCAAAACAAGCCTCCTGCTTCCAGCCGTAAAATCTTCAAGTACATCCGTGAGCTGGACGAGACTCAACGCGGTCTGCGCTGAATCTCTGACCGGGTGAGTCGCCAGGCGACTCACCCGAAGCTTCACGTCTTATGCGCCCGTGCCACCCACGGTGATCGCATCAATTTTCAGCGTTGGCTGGCCGACACCTACCGGCACCGACTGCCCATCCTTGCCGCACGTCCCCACTCCACTGTCCAGCGCCAGATCGTTGCCGACCATCGACACTTTACTCATGGCTTCCGGACCGTTGCCGATCAAGGTCGCGCCTTTGACCGGCGCAGTGATCTTGCCGTCCTCGATCAGGTACGCCTCGCTGGTGGAAAACACAAACTTGCCGCTGGTGATATCCACCTGCCCGCCGCCAAGGTTCGCGCAGTAGATGCCGCGTTTCACCGAAGCGATGATTTCCTGCGGATCGCTTTCGCCGGCGAGCATGTAGGTGTTGGTCATGCGCGGCATCGGCAAGTGCGCGTAGGATTCGCGGCGACCGTTACCGGTTCGGGCGACGCCCATCAGACGCGCGTTGAGCTTGTCCTGCATGTAGCCCTTGAGGACGCCGTTTTCGATCAGCGTGGTGCATTCGGTCGGCGTGCCCTCGTCGTCGACGTTCAAGGATCCGCGGCGCCCCGACAGGGTGCCATCATCGACAATGGTGCAAAGCTTGGACGCAACCATCTCGCCCATGCGCCCACTGTAGGCCGAGCTGCCCTTGCGGTTGAAATCGCCTTCCAGGCCGTGACCGACCGCTTCGTGCAGCAGCACGCCGGACCAACCGGAGCCGAGCACCACCGGCAGCGTACCGGCCGGCGCAGGGATGGCTTCGAGATTCACCAGCGCCTGACGCAGTGCCTCACGGGCATACCCCATGGCGCGGTCTTCAGCGAGGAAATAGCGGTAATCGGTACGACCACCGCCACCATGGCCGCCGCGCTCGCGTCGACCATTTTGCTCAACGATCACGCTGACGTTGAAACGCACCAGCGGCCGCACATCCGCCGCCAGACCACCATCGGTGGATGCCACCAGAATCCGCTCCCAGACCCCCGCCATGCTCACGGTCACTTGCTGGATACGCGGGTCGAGGGCACGGGTCGCGGCATCGATGCGCTTGAGCAGGTCGACTTTCTCGGCGCGGGTCAGCACTTCCAACGGATTGTCCGGAGCGTACAGCTGAGCGACATCTTGCGTGGTGAACGCTTGCACGGTGCCGTTCTGTCCCGCCCGGGAAATCGAACGGGCAGCACGGGCCGCCGCACCCAAGGCTTCCAGGGTGATCGCGTTGCTGTAGGCAAAACCGGTTTTCTCTCCCGATTGCGCCCGCACGCCAACCCCTTGGTCGAGGTTGAAACTGCCTTCCTTGACGATGCCGTCTTCCAGCGCCCAGGACTCGGATATCTGCCCCTGGAAATACAGGTCGGCGGCATCGATGCCCGGCCCGGCCAGGTCGCCGAGTACGCCTTGCAGGCTTTCGATTGTTACGCCGCCAGGCGCCAGGAGATGTTCACTGACTGAGGACAACAACTCGCTCATATGCTTTACGCCTTAAAATTCATCGTTCTGAGGCAGGTCGCTGGGCGCCCTGCGAGAAAAAGCGCCGATGACTGGACACCGGCATCCGCGCCCGGATGGACGCCTGTTCGCTGCTATCGCGTTCGGCCAGCAGCACGGCCTCGCCTTGATCCTGTTGCGCCAGCACCCGGCCCCACGGGTCGATGATGGCAGCATGGCCAAACGTTTCCCGCGGCCCCGGATGCGTCCCGCCCTGGGCGGCCGCGAGCACATAACACTGTGTCTCGATGGCCCGTGCGCGAATCAGCACATCCCAATGCGCCGCGCCGGTCACCGCGGTGAACGCCGATGGAGCGGTAATCAGCTCCGCGCCGGCTGCACGCAATTCGCTGTAGAGCTCCGGAAAGCGCAAGTCATAACAGACTGTCAGGCCAACCCGGCCAACCGGCGTGTCCGCCACCACAACGCCACTGCCATAAGCATAGTCATCGGATTCACGGTAACGGCCACGATTGTCGGCCACGTCGACGTCGAACAGGTGCAGTTTGTCGTAGCGCGCCACTGTTTCGCCTTGATCATCGACCAGCAGCGAGCAGGCATGCACCTTGGCCGTCGGTTGATCCACCGGCGGCAACGGCAAAGTGCCGGCCACTATCCATAACTTGAGGTCACGTGCGGTCTGTTTCAACCATGGCAGGATCGGGCCTTCGCCCAAGGCCTCGGCGCGGCCGATGTCGGCAATGTCGCGGCGCCCCATGGCAGCGAAGTTTTCCGGCAGCACGGCAAGCACAGCCCCAGCCTTCGCAGCCTGTTCGAGCAGGCGTCGGGCCTGGACCAGATTGGCCAGCACATCGCTCTGGCTGACCATTTGAATCACCGCTACAGACATGGCGCACTCCTGGAAACGTATGCGGCCATGCTACTCCATAGATTTGCCGAGCGCCTTTTCAAAAAAGAAACTCAAAACGGCTTGTCGAAGGTGATTTTCGGTTCTTTCCACGGCCCCTTGACGGTGTACTTCACACTGGCGAAGCGAGCCACGCGGTCTCCGATCAGCTTGTCGATCAGAAACAGCGCACCACCGATGGCCGGTGCTCCGACGATCAGCGCGGCAATCGGCAGGTTGTTGGTCACCGGCAAGGTCACCAGCAGTTTCGCATCGATCTGATCGGCGACCATGTTCAAAGTGCCATCAAGCTCGATGGTGCTCGACGGGCCGGTCAGGCGGATCGGTTCACGCGTGACGTACACGCCGTTGTTTGCCTCCAGCAGGCCTTTGACCCGGTCATAGCTCAAGCCTTTGCCGAACAGGTCGGAGAAGTCCAGACGCAAGCGGCGACCAATGGAATTGAAGTTGAGCAGGCCGAACACACGCAAAGCCTGGGCACTGCCTTCGACTTCGACAAACTGGCCTTCTTTGAGTGAGGCGTCCAGCGTGCCCGAGAAGCGCTTGGTCGCCAGCCATGCTGGCGATCCCGGCCAGCGCCCATCGACGTCCATATGGAACTCCTGGCTGGTGACGCTCGGTGCAAAGCCCCAGCCCTTGAGCACATCAGCGAGGTTCTTGCCGCTGGCCCGGCCCTTGAAAAAGCTTGTGCTGGAACCGGGCACGCCTTCCCAGCCACCACTGCCCTGCAACAGAATGCCCTTCAGGCCCATGTCCAGCGAATTGAACGCAATGCCTTTAGGCGTCGGACGAATCTTCAATGACCAGCCGCCGACCAGGTCGTTGCCCTGGAACAACTGGTTGATGGTGATATCCAGCGCCGGAATCTTCGTCGGATCGACTGAGGCCAGTGGGTCCGGGGAGTTTTCGTCGGCCAGTACCGTCGGATCAGGTGCCGGCAAACGCACGTATTGCAAGTTGACCACCAACGGCGCGGATTTCGCATCGGGAATAGTGGCACTGCCCTTGGCTTGCTGGCTGTCAAGCTGCAAGGCCCAGGCGGACGGCTTGCGCGTCAATTGCACAGAAGCCTGATCCAGCGTAGTGCCGAGCGCGCTGAGCTTGCCGACCTTGAAGTCGGCGCTGCTGAGCAGTTGCTTGGCACTGCCCCCCGGATCCTGTCCGGCGTATTTATTGACCAGATCCTGCCAGGGGCCGACATCCAGCTCCGACAGCACTCCGCGAATACGCAAGCCCTTGGCGCCGGGTAACACCGCGTCGCCGTTGCCGAGGAACAACTCACCACGGCCGTTGTTAAAGTTGCCCGTCGGTGCGGCAAAGGTGAAATTCGCCAGCTGACCGTAGTTCACCCAGTAACGCCGCTCTGCGCCCTGCAACGTCATGCGAAATGTCGTGTCTCGCCCCTCCTCTGCTGTCAGGCCGAAAGGTGCGGGCAGATCGACGGCAACGCCTTTGAGACTGGAGTTGACCATCAACTGGCTGTCGGCACCATCCAGTGTCAGTTGCAGCTGATACGGGATCACGCCACTGACCGGCAACGGCTGGGTAACGCTCAGCCACTCGGTGAGTTTCTTCACTTCAACCTGCCCCGAGGCCACGACCCGGGTATTGAGCTTGCCTTCACGGCCATCGGCAAAAATTTGCGCGCTCACCGGTTTATCGAAAGCCCGGGCGGTGATGTTCTGCCCGCTAAGCCCCTTGGTGCTATCAAAACGAAAATCGCCTTTGAGTTGAGTCAGCTCCAGAGGGGGCTCGGGAAGTTTCAGGCGAGCCTTGGCGGTTTTGAAGTCGACCTGGATTTTCGGCTGCTCACCTTTGGCCAGCGGGATATCCAGCTTCAGCTTGCCTTGCAGATCACCCTCGCCTTCCCAGCCGGCAAAGGTCTCGGCAGTGCCGATCGGCGCCTCCTTGAGGATTTTCAGGCCATCGCCCAACCCGCCGGCGAACCCACCGTCGAGAAACAGATGACTGTTCTGCCCCTGGGGTACGTGGGGAATATTGACGTAAATGTCGCTGACCTGGGTATCGAGCAATTGGCCCTTGCTGGCCAGGATGCGCACGCCGCTGTCTTCAACGAACACATCACCGGTGACCTTGCTGACGTGTGGCCAACCTGGCTGGAACGCCAGTTCGGCATCGTGCACCTTGAAAAACAGGCTGATGCTGCGGTCGGTCTCGGCGGCGCCGTGGTTGAGCGAACCTTGATACTGGAAGAAGCCTTGATCCACCGCCCCTTTGAGAATCGCCGTGCGCAGCCATTCGTCCAGCGCCGGGCTGAGGACAGTCGGCAGGTACTTGGCGGTATAGCGACCGTCACCGTCCACCAGGCCGACCCGCAGATCCATGTAATCTTCCCGGGTTTCATCGAAAAACAGGCGAATCAGAAAGTCACCGGCTATCTTGCCCTCCTCGCCCAGCACCTTCAGGTACGGCGCGATCAGGGTGAAACTCTCTTTGTCGAGTTTCCAGGTCAGGCGGGCGTTGGCCTGGATGTATTGCCATGGCTTGGCGAAAATCGGGTCCAGGTGCAGCATGAAATCCTTGCTGTCCATGCGCAGTTCGCCGTGCCCAAGATCACCGCTGATGCTGCCCGTTACATTTCGTGCCGCCGGAGCCCCGTGATAGGCATCAAACCCAACCTGCTCAAGGTTGGCCGCGAAACTGAACTTGCTGTCGTCGGTGGCGTTAGGGCGCAAATCGATCAGAACGTTGCGCAACCCTCCGGTCACCTTCAGCCGATCAACCACTGTAGCCAGACCTTCAGGCAAGGGCGCCAGGGCATTGAGCAACGGTGTCAGCGGAGTCAGGTCGAGGCGGTCGGCTTGCAGGTGCCAGAGCTCTTCGGACTTGTCGGAGGCCGCGGTTTGCTTGAGCTGCAGATGCGTTTCCCAGCGACGTTCACCAAGGTTCATGGCCAGCGAATCCAGGGTCACCATCATGCCTTCGGCGTTGCGCTGGAAGTAGGCGTTGAGCGCCAGGTTACTGATCTTGACGGGTTTACGCTCGGCATAGGCGCCATTGAGTTGCGGTGCATTCAGGCGCACCGCTGCACTCTGCAGCGTCCCTTGCCCCCAGGTGACCCACACCTCGCCACCGGCCTTGATCTCGGAGAAATTCCACTGTCGGGTCAGTCGTTCGGGCAGCCATTTTGACCAGTCGCTCTGCGGCAGGCTGACATAAGCCTGCGCTTCGCCGTCCTTCCACTGACTCGCGCGAATGCGGGTGCGCAGGTTAATGGCCACCGGCTGCCCGTCCGGCAACGTCAGGCGGGCATCCAGTCGCTGGCGAACCGCACCGGTTTTCAGGCTCAGGCCGACGTAGGTCAGGGTCAGCGGCGACTCACCAAACGGTTGCAAGGTGACCTGGCTGTCGAGCACCGACAAGCGCTGGATCATTTGCATGCGATTGAGCATTTGCTCGGGGTCCAGCGGCTGATCGTCCTTGACCGGCAAGCCCTCCAGCGCCCACTGCCCGTCCTCGCCTTCCTTGAGGCTGATCTTCAGGCCGTTGAGTTCCAGATGGGCGATGCGCACTTCACGGGCCATGAGGCTGGCCCAGAGGTCCGGCACCGCGCGCACCTTTTCCAGATGCAAGGCATTGGTGCCGACACCGACCGTCACATCGTGGGCCGAGAGAATGGGCGCGAAACCACTCCAGTCGCCCCGCAGCTCGCCAATTTGCAGCGGCATGCCCAAAGCCTCGCTGGCTTTGGTTTCGACTTCGGCGCGGTATTCGGCCACCAGCGGCGTCAGTTCCCGGCCGAGACTGACGTAAAACGCCATCAACACCAAAACCAACGCGCACAGGCCCAGACCCCAGCGGGTCAGTGCGGCCAAAATGCGTGTCAGACGCTCCATGTCAGTTGGCTCCCATGGCAAATGTTTTGCAAAAAGCTGAGGCCAGCCATTGTGGAAAAATCACGACGCAGCGACTCAGAGCAACACCACGTCGTATTGTTCCTGGGAGTACATGGTTTCCACCTGAAAACGGATGGTGCGCCCGATGAAACCTTCGAGTTCGGCGACGTTGCCCGACTCTTCATCGAGCAGTCGGTCGACAACTTTCTGGTTCGCCAATACACGATAGCCTTCCGCCTGATAGGCGCGCGCCTCACGGAGAATTTCGCGGAAAATTTCGTAGCAAACGGTTTCCGGAGTCTTCAACTTGCCGCGGCCCTGGCAACTCGTGCACGGCTCGCAAAGCACTTGTTCGAGACTCTCCCGGGTGCGTTTGCGGGTCATCTGCACCAGGCCAAGCTCTGTGATGCCAATGATGTTGGTCTTGGCGTGATCCCGTTCGAGCTGCTTCTCCAGCGTGCGCAGCACCTGGCGCTGATGCTCTTCATCTTCCATGTCGATGAAGTCGATGATGATGATCCCGCCGAGGTTGCGCAGACGCAGTTGACGAGCAATGGCAGTCGCCGCTTCGAGGTTGGTCTTGAAAATGGTTTCTTCGAGGTTGCGGTGACCGACAAACGCGCCGGTGTTGACGTCGATGGTACTCATGGCTTCCGCCGGGTCGACCACCAGATAACCACCGGACTTGAGCGGCACTTTGCGCTCCAGGGCTTTCTGGATTTCGTCTTCGACGCCATACAGATCGAAAATCGGCCGCTCGCCGGGGTAGTGTTCCAGACGATCGGCGATCTCCGGCATCAGTTCGGCGACAAACTGCGTGGTTTTCTGGAACGTTTCCCGGGAATCGATGCGGATTTTCTCAATCTTGGGGCTCACCAGATCGCGCAGGGTACGCAACGCCAGGCCGAGATCTTCGTAGATCACGCTCGGTGCGCTGATGGTTTTGATTTGCTCGCTGATCTGGTCCCACAGCCTGCGCAGATAGCGGATGTCCATGAGGATTTCATCGGCCCCGGCCCCTTCGGCTGCTGTACGCAGGATAAATCCGCCGGCTTCCTTGATGCCCTCTTTGGCAACGCAATCGGTGACCACTTGCTTGAGGCGGTCGCGCTCGGCTTCATCCTCGATCTTCAGCGAAATGCCAACATGTGCGGTGCGCGGCATGTAGACCAGATAGCGCGAAGGGATCGACAGTTGCGTGGTCAACCGTGCGCCTTTTGAGCCGATCGGATCCTTGGTGACTTGCACTACCAGGCTCTGGCCTTCATGCACCAGCGCGCTGATGCTCTCGACCGCCGGCCCCTCGCGCAGGGAAATTTCCGATGCATGAATGAAGGCGGCGCGATCCAGGCCGATATCGACAAATGCCGCCTGCATGCCCGGCAATACCCGCACAACCTTGCCTTTATAGATGTTGCCGACGATCCCGCGCTTTTGCGTGCGTTCGACGTGAACCTCTTGCAGGACACCGTTTTCGACCACCGCCACGCGCGATTCCATCGGCGTGATGTTGATCAGGATCTCTTCGCTCATGGCAGGGTCTCGTTCAGGCATGTTCACGGTAATGGCCGCATCTGTTCAGTACGACGCTCAACGCGCGTTATGGGTTTGCCAACAGGGTATGCCGAAATGGCCGAGCACCTCGAAGGTTTCGCACAGCGGCAGTCCGACCACCGCCGAGTAACTTCCATTGAGCCCGGCGACAAACACCGCGCCCAGCCCTTGTATGCCGTAGCCGCCGGCCTTGTCCTGCGGCTCGCCGCTGGCCCAATAGGCCGCGGCCTCGTCACGCGTGATCGGGCGAAAACGCACCAGGCTGGTAATTACCCGAGACTCGCAATGCTCGCCTTCAAGCACGGCAATTGCGGTCAGCACCTGATGTTCGTTGCCGGACAACATCATCAGCATGGCGCACGCGTCGGCTTCATCAAGCGGTTTGCCAAGAATTTTTCCGTCGAGCACCACGGCGGTATCGGCGCCGAGCACACAGAACGATTCTTCAGACACGACCGTACGCTGCCCGGCCTCGGCCTTGCCGCGCGCCAGGCGCTCGACATAGGCCGACGGGGTTTCATGGATCAAAGGGGTTTCATCGATATCCGCACTGATGACGGAAAACGGTACGCCGATCTGCGTAAGCAGTTCACGCCGACGCGGCGAACCAGAGGCGAGGTACAACCGTTTCATCAAGACCTCTCCCTGTCTAATGCCTGAGCGAATTAATTGATTTTGTAGCGTCGACGCAATCCGCGCAAACCGAAGCTGATCCAGGGCCAGAGCAAGGCGCTGACCAGCGCCGGCAACACCAGCGCCAGGGTTGGCTGACGGTTACCGGTCAGGGCGCTGAGCCACAACTGGACCAACTGCGCGAGACCGAAGATCACCAGTATCACCAGGCTCTGCTGCCACATCGGGAACATCCGCAGACGTTGTTGCAGCGCCAGGACCAGGTAAGTGATGAGAGTCAGGATCAATGCGTTCTGGCCCAGCAGCGTACCGTAGAGCACGTCTTCGGCCAGGCCCAGGCACCACGCGGTGACCATCCCGACCTTCTGCGGCAAGGCCAGCGCCCAGAACGCGAGCAACAGCGCCAGCCACAGCGGACGCAGGATTTCCATGAATTGCGGCAGCGGCGAAACGCTGAGCAGCAAACCGATGGCGAATGTCAGCCAGACGATCCAGCCATTTCGGGAGGCAGTAACACCGACCATTATTCTCGTCCCCCAGGAGTAGCCGGCGCAGAGACTGGCGGTTTGGCAGCAGGCTTGACGACGGCAGGTTGAGCGGCCGGTGGTTTGGCGGCAGCGGGTGCGGTCGCAGGCGGTTTAGGGGCGGCCGGGTGCGTGGCCGTTGGCTTGACCGGTGTGGCGGCAGGCGGTGTGGTCGCCGGGGCTGCCGGTGTGGCCGCTGCCGGTGTCGCAGGAGCTGCAACGGCTGACGGGACGAGCGCCGGTTTGGGCACGGTCGCCGGAATAACCGGCCCACCGCCCTGCGCATCCAGGGATTCCTGCGCCTGGGCGGCATCGTTGGCACGCTCTTCCGGGGTACGGGTGTCGCTGAACACCAGCAGCAGGTAACGGCTGCGATTCAGTGCTGCAGTCGGCACCGCACGGACAATGGCGAATGGCTGGCCGGAATCGTGAATCACTTCCTTGACCGTCGCGACCGGATAACCGGCCGGGAAACGCTGCCCCAGACCGGAGCTGACCAACAGATCGCCTTCCTTGATGTCGGCGGTGTCGGCCACATGACGCAGCTCCAGGCGCTCCGGATTACCGGTGCCACTGGCAATTGCGCGCAAGCCGTTGCGGTTGACCTGCACCGGAATGCTGTGGGTGGTATCGGTCAGCAACAGTACGCGGGAGGTGTACGGCATCAACTCCACCACCTGGCCCATCAGGCCGCGGGCATCGAGTACCGGCTGACCGAGAACCACACCGTCGCGCTCACCTTTGTTGATGATGATGCGATGGGTGAACGGATTAGGGTCCATGCCGATCAACTCGGCCACTTCGACCTTCTCGTTGACCAGTGCCGAAGAGTTCAGCAACTCGCGCAGCCGGACGTTCTGCTCGGTCAGGGCGGCAAGCTTTTGCATGCGCCCCTGCAACAGCAGGTTTTCAGTCTTGAGTTTTTCGTTTTCGGCGACGAGTTCGGTCCGGCTGCCAAACTGGCTGGCGACACCTTGCCATAGCCGCTGCGGCAGGTCGGTGATCCAGTAAGACTGCATCAACACCAGCGACATTTGGCTACGCACTGGCTTGAGCAGTGTGAAGCGGGCATCGACCACCATCAGCGCGACCGAAAGCACGACCAGCACCAACAAGCGCACGCCCAGTGAGGGACCCTTGGTGAAAAGCGGTTTAATAAGCCGCTCCTCCCAGGCAAATGTTCTCTTTATTCATACGGCAGCAAACCGGCCTGGATGCAGAGTGACAGAAGATAAACGCGAACAGGCAGCACTGCAAAGTGCCGCCTGCGCGCTCAACAACATAGAGGCGTTCCGGCGACTTATTCGCTGGAAAGCAGATCCATGGTGTGTTTATCCATCATTTCCAATGCACGGCCACCGCCGCGAGCAACGCAGGTCAGCGGGTCTTCGGCGACGATCACCGGCAGACCGGTTTCCTGGGCCAGCAGCTTGTCGAGGTCGCGCAGCAAGGCGCCACCACCGGTCAGCACCAGACCACGCTCGGCGATATCGGAAGCCAGTTCCGGAGGCGATTGCTCCAGGGCGCTTTTCACTGCCTGAACGATGGTGGCCAAAGACTCCTGCAGAGCTTCCAGCACTTCGTTGGAGTTCAGGGTGAATGCGCGTGGAACGCCTTCAGCCAGGTTACGGCCACGAACGTCGACTTCACGAACTTCACCGCCCGGGTAGGCCGTACCGATTTCCTGCTTGATGCGCTCGGCGGTGGATTCGCCGATCAGGCTGCCGTAGTTGCGACGTACGTAAGTGATGATCGCTTCGTCGAAACGGTCGCCGCCCACACGTACGGATTCGGCGTACACCACACCGTTCAGGGAGATCAGTGCGATTTCGGTGGTACCGCCACCGATATCGACAACCATCGAACCGCGAGCTTCTTCAACCGGAAGGCCGGCACCGATCGCAGCGGCCATCGGCTCTTCGATCAGGAACACTTCGCGGGCACCGGCACCAAGGGCCGACTCACGGATGGCACGACGCTCAACCTGGGTGGATTTGCACGGGACGCAGATCAGCACACGAGGGCTGGGCTGCAGGAAGCTGTTTTCGTGAACCTTGTTGATGAAATACTGCAGCATCTTTTCGCAAACGCTGAAATCGGCGATCACGCCGTCTTTCATCGGACGAATGGCAGCAATGTTGCCTGGCGTACGGCCCAGCATGCGCTTCGCTTCGGTGCCGACAGCCACGACACTTTTCTGGTTACCGTGTGTCCGAATGGCCACAACCGATGGCTCATTCAGGACGATACCGCGCTCGCGCACGTAAATAAGGGTGTTGGCAGTGCCCAGGTCAATGGAAAGATCGCTGGAAAACATGCCACGCAGTTTCTTGAACATGGGAAAGGGACCCTAGGCAACGCGTGGGTAAAAAAGTGCGGCAAACTCTAACAACGACAGGGATTTTGGGCAAGGCGCCAATATGTTAAATTGGCCGCTTTTCTGTGCACCAAGCCCCACAATCGCGGCCTTATGACCGTAGAAGTGCGGTAGTGTTCCGACAATCTAACACACGGACGCCGTCCGTTTTGTTTTCCACTGGAGAATCCCAATGGCGCTTGAACGCTCCGACGTGGAAAAAATCGCTCATCTGGCCTGCCTTGGCCTCAATGATGCCGATCTTCCACACATCACTTCGGCCCTCAACAGCATTCTCGGGCTGGTCGACGAAATGCAGGCGGTCAATACCGACGGTATCGAACCGCTGGCTCACCCACTGGAAGCCAGCCAGCGCCTGCGTGCAGACGTCGTGACCGAGACCAATAACCGCGAGGCCTACCAGTCCATCGCACCAGCGGTCGAAAACGGCCTGTACCTGGTTCCGAAAGTCATCGACTAAAGGGAAAGAGCCTGCAATGCATCAATTGACTCTGGCCGAGATCGCCCGCGGACTCGCCGATAAAAAGTTTTCTTCCGAAGAGCTGACCAAAGTCCTGCTGGCGCGCATCGCCCAACTCGATCCTCAGCTCAACAGCTTCATCAGCCTCACCGAAGACCTGGCGCTGTCGCAGGCGAAAGCCGCTGACGCCCGCCGGGCCAATGGTGAGAGCGGCGCGCTGCTGGGCGCGCCGATCGCCCACAAGGACCTGTTCTGCACCCAGGGTATTCGCACCAGCTGCGGCTCGAAGATGCTCGACAACTTCAAGGCACCGTACGACGCCACCGTCGTCGCCAAGCTGGCCGCTGCCGGGGCTGTAACCCTGGGCAAGACCAACATGGACGAATTTGCCATGGGTTCGGCCAACGAGTCGAGCTACTACGGCCCGGTGAAAAACCCGTGGAACCTGGAACACGTGCCGGGTGGTTCGTCCGGTGGTTCGGCGGCGGCAGTCGCCGCTCGTCTGCTGCCAGCGGCGACCGGCACCGACACCGGTGGTTCCATTCGTCAGCCCGCTGCATTGACCAACCTTACAGGCCTGAAACCGACGTACGGTCGCGTGTCGCGTTGGGGCATGATCGCTTACGCGTCCAGCCTCGATCAGGGCGGCCCGATGGCGCGCACCGCCGAAGACTGTGCGATTTTGTTGCAAGGCATGGCCGGTTTCGATCCGAACGACTCCACCAGCATCGACGAGCCCGTGCCTGATTACAGCGCCAGCCTCAACGGCTCGCTGCAAGGCCTGCGCATCGGCGTGCCGAAGGAATATTTCAGCGCAGGTCTGGACCCACGCATCGCCGACCTGATCATGGCCAGTGTCGAAGAGCTGAAAAAGCTCGGCGCCGTGATCAAGGAAATCAGTCTGCCGAACATGCAGCACGCTATTCCGGCGTACTACGTGATCGCCCCGGCGGAAGCCTCGTCCAACCTGTCGCGTTTCGACGGCGTGCGCTTCGGTTATCGCTGCGAAAACCCGGTCAATCTGATCGACCTGTACAAACGCTCTCGCGGCGAAGGCTTCGGGCCGGAAGTGCAGCGCCGGATCATGGTCGGCGCCTACGCGCTGTCCGCCGGTTACTACGATGCCTACTACCTGAAGGCGCAGAAGATCCGTCGCTTGATCAAGAACGACTTCATGGCGGCCTTCAATGAGGTCGACATCATCCTCGGCCCAACCACGCCGAACCCGGCCTGGAAGCTCGGCGCCAAGAACAGCGACCCGGTCGCTGCTTACCTGGAAGACGTCTACACCATCACCGCCAACCTCGCGGGCCTGCCGGGCCTGTCGATGCCGGCAGGTTTTGTCGACGGCCTGCCGGTCGGCGTGCAACTGCTCGCTCCGTATTTCCAGGAAGGCCGCCTGTTGAACGTTGCCCACCAGTATCAATTGAATACTGACTGGCACACCCGCACCCCAACCGGCTTCTGAGGAGACACACATGCAATGGGAAGTCGTGATCGGGCTGGAGATTCACACTCAGCTCACCACCCGGTCGAAAATCTTTTCCGGTAGTTCCACCACCTTCGGTTCCGAGCCGAACACCCAGGCCAGCCTGATCGACCTGGGCATGCCCGGTGTGCTGCCGGTGCTGAACCAGGAAGCGGTGCGCATGGCGGTGATGTTCGGTCTGGCGATCGACGCCGAGATCGGCCAGCACAACGTGTTCGCCCGCAAGAACTACTTCTACCCGGACCTGCCCAAGGGCTACCAGATCAGCCAGATGGAATTGCCGATCGTCGGCAAGGGCCACCTGGACATCGCCCTGGAAGACGGCACGGTCAAACGTGTCGGCATCACCCGAGCGCACCTGGAAGAAGACGCCGGCAAGAGCCTGCACGAAGAGTTCAGCGGCGCCAGCGGCATCGACCTGAACCGTGCCGGCACGCCACTGCTGGAAATCGTCTCCGAGCCGGACATGCGCAGCGCCAAGGAAGCCGTGGCTTACGTCAAGGCGATCCACGCACTGGTGCGTTATCTGGGGATTTGCGATGGCAACATGGCCGAAGGTTCGCTGCGTTGCGACTGCAACGTGTCGATCCGCCCGAAAGGCCAGGTCGAGTTCGGCACCCGGTGCGAGATCAAGAACGTCAACTCGTTCCGCTTCATCGAAAAGGCGATCAACAGCGAAATCCAGCGTCAGATCGAGCTGATCGAAGATGGCGGCAAGGTGATCCAGCAGACACGCCTGTACGATCCGAACAAGGACGAAACCCGTCCGATGCGCAGTAAAGAGGAAGCCAACGACTACCGTTATTTCCCCGATCCTGACCTGCTGCCAGTGGTCATCGAGAACGCGTTCCTCGACGACGTGCGCGCCACCCTGCCGGAATTGCCACCGCAAAAGCGCGAGCGCTTCCAGGCGCAATTCGGCCTGTCGGTGTACGACGCCAACGTCTTGGCCACCAGCCGCGAACAAGCCGATTACTTCGAGAAAGTCGCGAGCATCGGCGGCGACGCCAAACTGGCGGCGAACTGGGTGATGGTCGAACTGGGCAGCCTGCTCAACAAGCAAGGCCTGGACATCGAACAGTCGCCGGTTTCTGCCGAGCAACTGGGCGGCATGCTGTTGCGCATCAAGGACAACACCATCTCCGGCAAGATTGCCAAGGTAGTGTTTGAAGCGATGGCCAACGGCGAAGGCAGTGCCGACGAGATCATCGACAAGCGTGGCCTCAAGCAAGTGACCGACACCGGCGCCATCTCGGCGGTGCTGGACGAAATGCTCGCGGCCAACGCCGAACAGGTCGAGCAATACCGCGCGGCAGACGAAGCCAAGCGCGGCAAGATGTTCGGCTTCTTCGTCGGCCAGGCCATGAAAGCCTCCAAAGGCAAGGCCAACCCGCAGCAGGTGAACGAATTGCTGAAAAGCAAGCTCGAAGGCTAACCACAGGGATCGTTCCCACGCTCTGCGTGGGAACGCCTCTCTGGACGCTCTGCGTCCGCTTATTTTGTGACGCGGAGCGTCACGAGCTGCATTCCCACACGGAGCGTGGGAACGATCATGGGGTCACCTAATGAAGCGTCTGCTAAGTGCCTGCGCCCTCCTCTCGCTCCTTGCCGGTTGCGCCAGCAACGATATCGTCGATCCGCACGGCTATGACAAGACCGGAGTTGCCTCGTATTACGGCGCCAAACACCAAGGCAAGCGCACCGCCAGTGGTGAGCGTTTCAACAAGAATTCCCTGACCGCCGCCCATCGCCAATTGCCTTTCGGCACACGGGTGAAGGTCACTAACCTGAACAACGACAAGTCCTGCGTGGTGCGCATCAACGACCGCGGGCCACATACCCGTGGACGCCTGATCGACTTGTCCCATGAAGCTGCCGCGCGCTTGGGCATGCTCAGGAGCGGCACTGCGCGGGTTCGCGTCCAGGCCCTCGACGACTGACACTTGGAGCCCCAGCCATTTTCGGACTAGCCGACCTACCCCTGATCAGCGTGATCGAATTGCTCAGCGGCCTGGTGCTGTTGATTGCCGGCGCCGAATTGATGGTGCGCGCCGCGGTACGACTGGCCGCGCGCCTGCATGTTCGACCGCTGATCATCGGCCTGACCATCGTCGCCCTCGGCAGCAGCGCGCCGCAGATGGCCGTCAGCCTGCAAGCCACGCTGACCCATAACGCCGACATCGCTGTCGGCAGTGTGATCGGCAGCAGCATATTCAACATCCTGGTCACTCTCGGCCTCTCGGCGTTGATCATTCCACTGCGGGTGTCGCGGCAACTGGTGCGCCTGGATATTCCCCTGATGATCGGTGCCAGCCTGCTGGTTTTCTTACTGGCGTGGAATGAAGAACTGACTCGCGCCGACGGTGTGGTTCTGCTCGCGTCATTGCTTCTGTACCTGGCGTTGCTGCTGCGCCAGTCACGGCATTCTGTGCGTCCGGTATCGGCTCACAGCCACACCGGCGAAGCGCCATGGTTCACCAGCGTGCTGATGATCATCGCCGGGCTGGGGATGCTGGTGTATGCGGGGCATCTGTTGCTGGGTGCAGCGGTGGCGGTTGCCACCGACCTGGGTTTGTCAGAGCGGATCATCGGTCTGACCATCGTTGCGGTCAGCACCTCCTTGCCTGAACTGGCGACATCGCTGATCGCAGCGTTGCGCGGTGAACGGGAGATCGCCGTGGGCAACGTGATCGGCAGTAATTTGTTCAACCTTCTGGGCGTGCTCGGAGTGACGGCACTGCTTGCGCCATCGCCCCTGTCCGTATCGCCCAACGCCCTGGACTTCGACCTGCCGGTGATGCTCGGTGTCGCCGTGCTGTGCATGCCGGTGTTCTACTCCGGTTATCGCGTGACCCGCGCCGAAGGCCTGCTGTTTCTGGGCTTGTACCTGGCTTACGGCCTGCACGTGTTGTCGTTCACCACCGGCATGCCACTGGCGGGCAAGCTTGAGCACCTGATGCTGTTTTTCATCCTGCCGGCGCTGGTGGCATTTTTGTTGTTCACGTCGCTGCGCGCCTGGCGGCGCCAACACCACAAGAAGGAATTGCCATGACCGAGCATAAAAAACCCGGCGTTGAAGTACGTCGCCAAGTGATGGGCGACGCCTTTGTCGACCGCGCCCTGGGCAACGCCACAGATTTCACCCAGCCATTACAGGATTTCGTCAACGAACACGCCTGGGGCGCCGTGTGGAATCGTGAAGGCTTGCCGCTGAAAACCCGCAGCCTGATCACCCTCGCCGCGCTGACCGCGCTGAAGTGCCCGCAGGAATTGAAAGGTCATGTACGCGGCGCACTGAACAACGGCTGCACCGTGGATGAAATCCGCGAAGCGCTGCTGCATTGCGCGGTGTATGCCGGTGTGCCGGCGGCAATCGATGCGTTTCGGGCGGCGCAGGAAGTGATTGATAGCTACCAGAAGCCGGAGTAATCAGGTCCGCCCCCTTCGCGGGCAAGCCTCGCTCCTACAGGGGATATCGAACCCGTAGGAGCGAGGCTTGCCCGCGAAGAGCACTGATACACGCCGCAAATCTATCGATTAAATCCACCCACCCCACTGCAACAAAAAGATCCCGATATTGGTGGTGACCGCTGCCATCAGCGTGGTGATCACGATGATCGCCGCCGCCAATTCATGATTGCCGTCCGCCGCGCGGGCCATGACGAAACTGGCCGCTGCAGTCGGGCTGCCGAAGTACAGGAACAGAATCCCCAACTCCGCACCACGGAAGCCCCAGAGCCAGGCGCCGAGTGTCGCCAGGATCGGCAGGCCGAGCATTTTCACCAGGCTCGAGCTGAATGCCATCGAACCACTTTTGCGCATCGCCGCCAGCGACAACGTGCCGCCAATGCAGATCAACGCCAACGGCAAAGTGGTTTGCGCCAGATATTGGCCGGACGTCTCCAGCCATCCCGGCAGACTGATTTTGAAGTACGCAAACGGGGCCGCCGCAAACACGCTGATGATCAACGGATTGACCATGACGCTTTTGCAGATGCTCCACGGATCGGACTTGATCACCGGGCTGTACACCGCCAGCACGATGGTCGACAGCGTGTTGTAGAACAGGATGACCAACGCCGCGAGAATCGCCCCGAGGGAAATCCCATAGTCGCCGTACATGCTCGCTGCCAGCGCCAGGCCGATGACCCCGTTGTTACCGCGAAAGGCGCCCTGGGTATAAATTCCGCGGTCTTCGCGCGGGCATTTGACAATCGCCCAACCCCAGGCGATGGCAAAGCACACCAGGGTCGCGAGGGAGAAATAGATCAGCAGCGCCGGTTGCAGCGCGGCGTGCAGGTCGGCATGCAGGATGCCCAGAAACAGCAACGCCGGCATGCTGACGTTGAACACCAGGGCCGACGCGGTGTGGATGAAGTTGTCGTTGATCCAGTCGATGCGTTTGAGCAACACCCCGAGAAACAGCATGGCGAACACCGGTGCGGTGATGTTCAGGGTTTCGAGGAAAATTGCCAGCATGCCGGGGGTAACCTTGGGTGAGCGTCGTTAGTAGGCTAATGATAAGCCACTTTCACCCGGATCGTTCCCACGCTCTGCGTGGGAATGCCTCTTGTGACGCTCTGCGTCGAGCTTTTGGGACGCAGAGCGTCCCGGGCTGCATTCCCACGCAGAGCGTGGGAACGATCAGCTCCCTCGCCACAGTCTCAGGTGATCGGCGCCGGGTTGAACAAGGTGATGTCGTTATGCAGCTTGTGCTTCTCAGCCCACGTCTGCTGCTTGCCGCTGGCCACATCCAGATAGTAGTGGAACAACTCCCAGCCCAGCTCCTCGATGGAGGCCCGGCCTGTAGCAATGCGCCCGGCGTCAATGTCGATCAGGTCCGGCCAGCGTTGCGCCAGTTCCGTCCGGGTCGACACTTTCACCACGGGGGCCATGGCCAAGCCATAAGGCGTGCCACGTCCGGTGGTGAACACGTGCAGGTTCATCCCCGCCGCCAGTTGCAACGTCCCGCAGACGAAGTCGCTGGCCGGGGTCGCGCAGAAGATCAGGCCTTTGTCCTTGAACCGCTCGCCAGGGCCGAGCACGCCGCTGATTGCGCTGCTGCCGGACTTGACGATCGAGCCCAGGGATTTCTCGACGATGTTCGACAACCCGCCCTTCTTGTTGCCTGGCGTGGTGTTGGCGCTGCGATCCGCTTCGCCCTTGGCGAGATAACGGTCGTACCAGTCCATTTCCCGTACCAGTTCCTCGGCGACCTCCCTGGTCTGCGCCCGAGATGTCAGCAGGTAGATTGCGTCGCGCACTTCGGTGACTTCGGAAAACATCACCGTCGCGCCCGCCCGCAGCAACAGGTCCGAGGCATAGCCGAGGGCCGGGTTGGCAGTGATGCCGGAAAACGCATCGCTGCCACCGCACTGCATGCCGAGAATCAGCTCGGACGCCGGCACGGTTTCCCGACGGCGTTGATCAAGCTTCTTCAGACGGATTTCCGCCAGCTCCATGATCTGTTCGATCATCTCGGTAAAACCGTGACTGGAATCCTGCAGGCGATAGAGCCACGGCTCGCTCAAGTCCACCGAGGCATCGTCCTCGTGCATCACTTGCCCGGCCTGCAATTTCTCGCAACCCAGGCTGATCACCAGGGCCTCACCACCCAAGTTCGGGTTGCGCGCCAGATTGCGCACAGTACGAATCGGGATGTAGGCGTCGGTGGCCGTAATTGCCACGCCACAGCCGTAGCTGTGGGTCAACGCCACCACGTCATCAACGTGCGGGTACTTGGGCAGCAATTCGTCCTTGATACGCTTGACCGCGTGGTCGAGCACACCGGTCACACATTGCACGGTGGTGGTGATGCCAAGGATGTTGCGCGTGCCGACGGTGCCGTCGGCGTTGCGATAACCCTCGAAGGTGAAGCCTTCCAGCGGTGCTTGCGCGGCCGGCACTTCGGTAGACAGCGGCAGGCTGTCCAGCGGTGGCGCGGTCGGCATGCGCAGTTGATCTTCCTTGACCCAACTGCCGCGTGGAATCGGCTGCAAGGCGTAGCCAATGACCTGGCCGTAACGAATCACCTGGCCACCCTCGGGAATGTCTTCCAGGGTGACCTTGTGGCTCTGTGGCACGAAGTCCACGGTGACCAGGCCATCGGCAAACTCGGTGCCGGCCGGGACGCCCTGATCGTTGACCACGATCACCACATTGTCCCGCTCGTGCAGGCGGATGTAGCGCGGCGAGTCGGAATGTTCAATCAACTGCATGACGCCGCTCCTCAGGAATGCGCTTGAGACAATTTATTGTTGGTTTCAGGACCGCTGACCGGTGGCTCTTTGAGCACCACACGCTTGATCGGACCGACGATCACCAGATAGCTGAACACCGCGACCAGTGCGTTGCAACCAACGAACACCAGCGCCCACTTGAACGAGCCGGTGGAACTGATGATGTAGCCGATCACGATCGGGGTGGTGATCGAGGCCAGGTTACCGAAAGTGTTGAACAGGCCACCGCTCAGACCGGCGATCTGTTTCGGCGAGGTGTCGGACACCACGGCCCAGCCCAGTGCGCCAACGCCTTTGCCGAAGAATGCCAGGGCCATGAAGCCGACGACCATCCATTCAACATCGACATAGTTGCAGGCCACGATGCTGCTGGAAACCAGCAGGCCGGCAATGATCGGTGCCTTGCGGGCGAAGGTCAGGGAATGGCCTTTGCGCAGCAGGTAATCGGAAATCACCCCGCCGAGCACACCACCGATGAAGCCGCAGATCGCCGGCAACGAGGCGATGAAACCGGCCTTTAGGATGGTCATGCCGCGTTCCTGCACCAGGTACACCGGGAACCACGTCAGGAAGAAGTAGGTGATACCGTTGATGCAGTATTGGCCCAGGTACACGCCGAGCATCATGCGGTTGGTCAGCAACTGACGGATGTAATCCCACTTCGGACCGTCGGACTTCTTGCCCTTCTGGTCCATGTCGACCATGCCGCCGTTCTCGGAGATGTGCTTGAACTCGGCATCGTTGATCCGTGGGTGTTCACGCGGGCTGTAGATCACTTTCAGCCAGATCAGCGAGAAGATGATGCCCAGGATACCCATGACGATGAACACATGTTCCCAGCCGAAGGAGTAGACGATCCAGCCCATCAGCGGGGCGAACAGCACGGTGGCGAAGTATTGCGCGGAGTTGAAGATCGCCGAGGCCGTACCGCGTTCAGCGGTCGGGAACCACGCCGCAACGATGCGCGCGTTGCCAGGGAAGGACGGCGCTTCGGCCAGGCCCACCAGGAAGCGCAGCATGAACAGCGCAACCACCGCCGTGGACATGCCAAATTCACCGACGAAGCCTTGAAGCACGGTGAACAGCGACCAGGTGAAGATGCTCAGTGCGTAGATTTTTTTCGAACCGAAACGGTCCAGCAGCCAGCCACCGGGAATTTGCCCGGCCACGTAGGCCCAACCGAATGCGGAGAAAATATAGCCAAGGGTGACGGCGTCGATGCCGAGGTCTTTTTGCAGGCTGGAGCCAGCGATAGCGATGGTAGCCCGGTCGGCGTAGTTGATCGTGGTCACCAGGAAAAGCATGAGCAGGATCAGATAGCGGACGTGAGTCGGCTTTTGCGTCGATTGCATGTAGATGTACTCCCACAAATTATTTTTATGCGCGGGTGAATCTTCTTCGGTCTTTTGTGGGAGCTGGCTTGCCAGCGATGCGGGCACCCCGGTGTGTCATTGACACCGGGTGATGCGATCGCCAGCAAGCCGGCTCCTACAGGGTATTGCGTGGATCAGGAGCCGATGTAGCTGGTCTTCACGACCGTGTAGAACTCTTGCGCATAGCGACCTTGCTCACGTGATCCATAGGATGAACCTTTACGCCCACCGAACGGAACGTGGTAATCCACGCCGGCGGTCGGCAGGTTGACCATTACCATCCCGGCTTGGGAGTGGCGCTTGAAGTGGTTGGCGTACTTCAGGGATGTGGTGGCGATGCCCGCCGACAGACCGAATTCGGTGTCGTTGGCCATGGCCAGCGCAGCATCGTAATCGGCGACGCGGACAATGTTGGCCACCGGACCGAAGATCTCTTCACGGCTGATGCGCATCGCAGCTTCGCTGTCGGCAAACAGCGTTGGCGCGAGGAAGTAGCCCTCGGTGTCACAGGTCACCAGACCGCCGCCGCTGACCAGACGCGCACCTTCGGACTGGCCGATGTCGATGTACTTCATGTCTTGCTCGAGCTGCGCTTGCGAAACGACAGGACCGATGTCAGTGCCGGCTTTCAGGGCGTGGCCGACTTTGATCGACTTCATGCGTTCGGCCATGGCTTCAACGAACTTGTCGTGAATCCCGGCGGTGACGATGAAGCGGCTCGACGCGGTGCAACGCTGGCCGGTGGAGTAGAACGCGCTCTGTACCGACAGTTCGACCGCTTGCTTGAGGTCGGCGTCGTCGAGAATGATCTGCGGGTTCTTGCCGCCCATTTCCAACTGAACCTTGGCCTGGCGCGAGACGCAGCTCACGGCGATCTGGCGACCAACGCCCACGGAACCGGTGAAGCTGATGCCGTCGACCTTCGGGCTGTGCACCAGTGCATCGCCCACTACTCGACCACTGCCCATCACGAGGTTGAACACACCGGCGGGGAAGCCTGCGCGGGAAATGATTTCCGCCAGCGCCCAGGCGCAGCCCGGCACCAGGTCCGCAGGCTTGAGCACAACGCAGTTGCCGTAGGCCAGGGCCGGGGCGATTTTCCACGACGGAATGGCAATCGGGAAGTTCCACGGAGTGATCAGGCCGACCACGCCCAAGGCCTCACGAGTCACTTCGACGTTGACGCCCGGGCGCACCGACGGCAGATAGTCGCCGGACAGACGCAGGCATTCGCCGGCGAAGAACTTGAAAATGTTACCGGCGCGGGTCACTTCACCGATGGCTTCAGGCAGGGTCTTGCCCTCTTCCCGGGCCAGCAGCGTGCCGAGCTCTTCGCGACGGGCGAGGATTTCGCTGCCGACTTTGTCCAGGGAATCGTGACGCGCCTGAATACCGGACGTGGACCAGGCCGGGAATGCGGCACGGGCAGCATCAATGGCGGCGTTGACCTGGGCCAGGTCAGCCTTGGCGTAATCGCCGATGTTGTCGCTCAGCTCGGACGGGTTGATGTTCGCCGAGTAATCGCCACCGGCAACCCATTCGCCATTGATGTAGTTATCGAAACGCTTTGCATCTGCCACTTTAAGATCTCCTCACGCAAAAGGCCGCTGATCACTCAGCGGCCTTACTTAAACGGATGTGTTACTGCGCACCCTGCTTGTCGATCAGCGCCGCGAGCATTTCGTACTCTTCGCCAGTCAGATCGGTCAGCGGCGCCCGCACAGGGCCTGCGTCATAGCCGGCAATTTTTGCCCCGGCCTTGACGATGCTCACCGCATAACCCGCTTTGCGGTTACGGATGTCCAGGTACGGCAGGAAGAAGTCGTCGATGATCTTGCCAACGGTGGCGTGATCTTCGCGAGCGATCGCGTGGTAGAAATCCATCGCGGTCTTCGGGATGAAGTTGAACACCGCCGAGGAGTAGACCGGCACGCCCAGCGCCTTGTAGGCAGCGGCGTAGACTTCAGCGGTCGGCAAACCGCCCAGGTAGCTGAAGCGATCACCGAGGCGGCGACGGATCGACACCATCAACTCGATATCACCCAGGCCATCCTTGTAGCCGATCAGGTTCGGGCAGCGCTCGGCCAGACGCTCCAGCAGCGGCGCGTTCAGGCGGCAAACGTTGCGGTTGTAGACCACGACGCCGATGTTGACCGATTTGCACACCGCTTCAACGTGAGCGGCAACACCGTCCTGGCTGGCTTCGGTCAGGTAGTGCGGCAGCAGCAACAGGCCTTTGGCGCCCAGACGTTCGGCTTCCTGTGCGTACTCGATGGCTTGACGGGTCGAACCGCCCACGCCGGCCAGGATTGGCACGCTGGTGGCGCAAGTGTCGACGGCAGTCTTGATGATTTCCGAATATTCGCTGGCCGCCAGAGAGAAGAACTCACCGGTGCCACCTGCGGCGAACAGAGCCGAGGCGCCGTATGGGGCCAGCCATTCCAGACGCTTGATGTAGCCAGCGCGATTGAAGTCGCCCTGTGCATTGAAATCGGTAACCGGGAAAGACAGCAGACCGGAAGAGAGGATGGACTTCAGTTCTTGTGGATTCATTATTCGAACACCCTGGGTTGCGACGTTTGTGTGTGATGACCGTTCAGCCTGCGCTGAAGTTGTAGGTCATCGTACAACTTAAAATACAACCGTCAACTGCATTTCATCGCGCTGGGTGAAAATTGTTCGACAAAAGGCTCGGAAACCCCATGTTTAAAAGCCTTTGGTGGGACTGAAGAAGATGGCGCTTCGAATAATACCAATCCTAGAGATACGTCATCCTAGGACCCTAAGAAGCATAACCGCTTGTCGAAACTGTAATTTCTATCAGTTCCGAATGACGCATCTCTAGAGGGATAACTCTGATCCGGAGCTTGGCATGTGCCGCAACCCATTTCGCCAACCTCGACACTCCAAGGAATACATCATGGCGCTTGAAGCCCCAACGCTTACAGGAATCACAACCCGGCCCGACGATCAGGAAACTGTCGTGGTGTTGTCGAAGCTCCAAGGAGATCTGGAAGTCTGCATTCCCGATTCCGCATATTCCTCGCCTTACAACGAAGCCTTTGCAATCTTGAATCTGGACAAGGGCGACCTGGAATGGCGGGGGAAAAAGATCCCTACCGGACAATACAACGAAGACATTGACGACGTCGCAAGAACGCCAAACCTGAAAGTTTACGTCTCCAGAGAAGAAGTGAAGAGACACGTAAACAAGACAGTCACGCTGTGCTACCAGATCGGCGGCGAGAACGAACCACAAACCAGCTCACTGCTGACATTGCGCATCGAATGGTAATCAGTCATGCCAACAAAACATCGATTTAACTTTCCGACCAGCGCCCAGCTCAAGCCGCTGGTCATGCCAATGGAATTCGACCTGCACGTGAGCATTGGAGATTGGGTCGAATTTGAGTTGATGCCGGGAAAAACCCTGGAGGTCACTCAAAAAAAATTCAAGGTATTGGGTGATAACACAGTCGAGTACATCGACTATGTGACGGTGCCAGTGGAAAATCCTGTGCTCCCCTAAACCCGCTGCGCCTCAGCCTCTTCATGGGCATGACGCAACCGCTCGCGGCTGTTGGTCAGGTGCAGGCGCATGGCGGCGCGGGCGGCATCGGAGTCCTGGCGGGCGATGGCGTCGTAGATTTCTTCGTGCTCGCGGCTCAGGCGATTCATGTAGTGCTGCTGATCGTCATGGGCCAGCCGCGCGGAGTTGAGCCGAGTGCGCGGAATGATGCTGGTGCCCAGGTGAGTCATGATGTCGGTGAAGTAACGGTTGCCGGTGGACAGGGCAATCTGCAGGTGGAACTGGAAGTCCGAAGCCACGGCATCACTGGCGTGAGACACGCTTTCGTTCAGCGCATCCAGTGCCGCGCGCATCAAGGCCAATTGCTCGGGACTGCGACGCTGGGCAGCGAGGCCGGCGGATTCCACTTCAAGACTGATGCGCAATTCCAGGATCGCCAGCACGTCACGCAAGGTGACCACGGTTGCCGGGTCGATGCGAAAACCACTCGGGCTCGGTGTGTCGAGAACGAAGGTGCCGATACCATGGCGGGTCTCCACCTGCCCCGCCGCCTGCAAACGGGAAATCGCCTCGCGCACCACCGTGCGGCTGACACCATGGGCATCCATGATCGCCGACTCGGTGGGCAGCTTGTCGCCACGCTTGAGGTGACCGTCGCGGATCTGCTCGGACAGCACCGTCACCAGTTCCTGAGCGAGGCTGCGGCGCTTGCGAGGTAGGCGTGGTGCGTCGTTCGGGTTTTCCATGGTGGACGTCTGTCTCGAAATATTCGGCTGCTGAAACCGCATCATAGCGCAACGCGGTTGTACGATCACCACCACCCCTGGTAGGAGCAAAGCTTGCTCGCGATGAACGATCACGCGGTCCCAGGTCGAAAACCGCATGACGGCGATCGCGAGCAAGCTTTGCTCCTACAGAGGCATGATGTTCAGGCGGTCACGGCCTGGTCCACCAAGTGCCCATTTTCGATACGCACATGCCGTGGATGGAAGCGCTTGAGACTGCTGCGATGGCCAACGCTGACAATGCTCAGCCCGGGCAATTCGTCGATCAGTGCCTGATACAGCGACGCTTCGTCCTCTTCATCCATCGCCGAGGTCGCTTCGTCCATGTACAGCCATTGCGGGGCGTAAAGCAGCGCGCGGGCAAAGGCCAGTCGCTGTTGCTCACCCGGCGAGAGCATGCGTTGCCAGTGATTGGCTTCATCAATACGCGCCACCAGATGCGGCAATCGGCAGGTTTCCAGGACGTGCGCATAACGCTCGCTCTGATACGTACCGCCATCCTGTGGATAACTCAGCGCTTCACGCAACGTACCGATCGGCAGATACGGCTTTTGCGGCAAGAACAGATAACGCGCCGCCGGCAGACGAATGCTGCCGTGACCGGACGGCCACAGATGCCCCATCGCCCGCAGCAACGTCGACTTGCCGCTGCCGGAACGCCCGCTGAGCATCACGCGCTCGCCCTCCTCCACAGTCAGGTCGGCATTGGTCAGCAAGTGACGGCCGTCGGCCAGGTCCAGGCCCAGGTTGTGCACTTGCAATGCATCACCCTGGTTCTGTACATCAATGGCCGGTGCGCGCTGTTCGTTGTCGGTCATGGCCTGACGGAAGCTGAGCAGACGATCGCAGGTGGCGCGCCAGGAAGCCAGGCTTTGGTAGGCACTGATAAACCAGCTGAAACTTTCCTGCACATTGCCGAACGCCGAGCTGATCTGCATCAACTCGCCCAGTTCGATCTTGCCCGCCAGGTAACGCGGCGAAGCAACGATGAACGGAAAGATAATGGCAGCCTGGTTGTAACCTGCCGTAAAGAAGGTCAGGCGCTTGGACACCTTCATGATGTCCCAGAAATTGTGCCAGACCATCCCGAAGCGGCCGCTCAAGCGACGATTTTCGTTCGGCTCGCCGTTGTACAACGCGATGCTTTCAGCATTCTCACGAATCCGCACCATGGAGAAACGCAGGTCGGCCTCGAAGCGTTGTTGTTGGTTGTTCAGACCGATCAAGCGACGACCGATCAAATGCGTCAGCCAACTGCCCACCACGGCGTAAACCAGCACGCACCAGAACATGTAGCCGGGAATGGTGATACCGAAGACTTCGATACTGCCCGACACGCCCCACAAAATGATCGAGAACGACACCAGGCTGACGATATTGCGCAGCAGACCGATACCCAGTTCAAGGGTGTTGTTGGTGAAGTTGTTGAGGTCTTCGGAAATCCGCTGGTCCGGGTTATCGGTGTAGCCGCCCTGCTCCAGCTGGTAGTAATTCTTGTCGTTGAGCCACCGCGTGAAATGTTTTTCGGTCAGCCAGGCCCGCCAGCGGATCGTCAACATCTGAGTCAGGTAGAGGCGATACACCGCACCGACAATCGCCACCGCCGCAATCGCGCAGAAGTACAGGATCAGGCGCCAGAAAGCGGCTTCGTCTTTCTGTTGCAGCGCGTTATAGAAATCCTTGTACCAGGTGTTGAACCACACCGAGATGCCCACGCTGATCAGTGACAACGCGATCACCGCGATCAACAACGCCCAGGCCTTGGCCTTCTCCTCACTTTGCCAGTAAGGCGTGATCATCGCCCACACTTTGCGAAAAAACTGCCCGCGCACAGCATCGTTGACCGCGGAGTACTCAGCGTTCTGGTTCATGGATAAGGCTCAATAGAGAAAAGTACACGCACGAACCGATCATAGATGATCGGTTCGGTTTGTCGCGAGGAGCGGCCCGCATTCGTTCAGCGCAGGTTCAGCGACGAACGGGGCGCTTCTGCAGTTTGCGCTGCAGCGTGCGGCGGTGCATGCCCAGGGCGCGGGCCGTGGCGGAAATGTTGCCTTCGTGTTCGGTCAAAACCCGCTGAATGTGTTCCCACTGCAAGCGGTCCACCGACATCGGGTTTTCCGGCACCAGGCTGTCGAGGTCGGCGTGTTCGGACAGCAGCGCCGCCAATACGTCGTCGGCATCGGCCGGTTTGCACAGGTAGTTGCAGGCACCACGCTTGATCGCTTCGACGGCAGTGGCAATGCTTGAGTAACCGGTGAGGATGACCACGCGCATTTCCGGGTCCATTTCCAGCAACTTGGGCAACAACACCAGGCCGGAATCGCCATCCATTTTCAGGTCCAGTGCGGCGTAGTCCGGCAGATCGGCCTTGGCCAGTTCCAGGCCTTCCTCGGCGGAGCCAGCCGTGCTGACGCGGAAACCACGGCGAGCCATGGCGCGAGCCATGACGCGGGTGAAGGTGGCGTCGTCATCGACCAGCAGCAAATGCGGCAGTTCTTCGCCTTCGACTTGGGTTTCGTCACTCATGTTGGTCTCCTCGGGCGACACGGGGCAGGCGCAGCTCGGTGAGCGTGCCACCTTCCTCATGACTGTAGAGTTTCACTGAGCCGCCGGCGCGTGTCACGCTGGCCTTGCTCAAAAACAGGCCCAGGCCGAAGCCTTTGCCCTTGGTGGTAAAAAACGGTTTGCCGATCTGTTCGGCGATAGCCAATGGTACGCCTGCGCCGTGATCGCGGATGCTGATGGTGAGGTTTTCGGCGTCCCAGTCCAGCGTCACCTGCAAGCCCTCCGGGCAGGCATCAGCGGCATTGTTGAGCAAATTCAGCAAGGCCTGGGTCAGGTCAGGCGGTGGCGCCATGCGTGGCACCGTGCCCTGGCCGAGGCGCTGGAAGCGGTAACTGGCCTCCGGACGCATCAGGTGCCAGCGATTGAGCGCTTCGTCGAGCCAATCGGTAACGTCCTGCATTTCCACCGCCAACCGGCGATTGGCCTCGGCGGCGCGTACCAATTGCTGCAAGGTCTCTTTGCACAGCTTGACTTGATCCTGCAACACGCTCAGGTCGTCCTGCAACATAGGGTCGTGATGGTCCTGGCGCATTTCCTTGAGCAGCACGCTCATGGTCGCCAATGGCGTACCCAGCTCATGCGCCGCGCCCGCGGCCTGGGTGGCGACAGCCAGGAGCTGTTGGTCGCGCAGGCCTTCTTCACGGCGGATGGCGCGCAACTCTTCCTGTCGGCGCAGTTCTTCGGCCATGCGAGCGGCGAAGAAGGTGATCACCGCCGCCGCCAGGGCGAAACTCAGCCACATCCCGTACACCTGCAGGTTTTCCCGGGCGATGGGGAAGGTTTGCAGCGGATAGAAGCGTGCCAGCAACAGGGTGTACATCGTCAGCGCAATGCCCGACAGGATCACCGAATAACGCCACGGCAACGTTACGGCAGCGATGGTCAGCGGCACCAGATAATAGGAAACGAAGGGGTTGGTCGACCCCCCGGAGAAATACAGCAAGGCACTGTGGATAAACAGGTCGCAGGCCAGTTGTACGGCGTATTCCAGCTCGGTCACCGGCCATGAGGTGCGCAAGCGAATCGCGGTGAATGCACACAGCAGCATTGAGCAACCGAGGGTGGCGGCCAGTTGAAACCAGGGCAACGGCAACAATTCGAACCAGTAGGCCAGGCCTACCGACCCGGCTTGGGCAGCCAGTACCAAAGTCCGGATGAAAGTCAGCCGCCAGAGATTCTGGCGAGTGGCGGAAGTGATTTGAACGGGGGCGAGCATGAGCTCTCCTGATGAGCGCTCCAGGCGGATCATTGGGAGTATAACCAAGCGGCGCCTTCAGAAGCGAAAGTGCGGCAAACGACCACATGCCAAATCTGATAACGCTGTGGTGGCGAGGGGGCTTGTCGGATCGCCGCACCGTCCCGCTGGACTGCGTAGCAGGCCCGCTCCATCGTACCGGGTAAAACAGGGAGGTCCTGCAATCCGACTTTGCGACTGCTTCGCAGCCGAACGGGAGCAAGCTCCCTTACCACAAAAAGCCCAGCACACGTTATCTGTATAGAAGTTGTAACTGTGCGAACCGGATCATTATCGCTAGAGTCTGATGGGTTCACGCAGGCCCGAACGATTCCCTGCACATCATCCCAGGAGCTTTCATGCACACATTCCGCCGCAGCGCCGCCCTCCTTGCCCTGAGCGTTGGCGCTTTCGCCAGCCTCCCGACCCTGGCGGCCGACGAACTTCATTACAACCAGATTTCCCTGCGCGCCGAAGTCAGCCAGGAAGTGGCTCGCGACTTGATGATCGTGACCCTCTACACCGAAGAACAAAACACCGACCCGGCCAAACTCGCGGCCGACGTCAGCACCACCATGAACAAGGCGCTGGCCCAGGCCAAACAGGTCAAGGACATCACCCTGCGCCAAGGCAGTCGCAACAGCTATCCGATCTACGACACCAAAGGCCAGAAGATCACCGGCTGGCGTGAACGCGCCGAGTTGCGCCTGGAAAGCACCGACTTTGCCGCCCTGTCGAAGTTGACCGGCGAACTGCTCACAGACCTGAAGATGGGCGGCATGGACTTCGCCATTGCCACGCCAACCCGCAAGGCCAGCGAAGACACCTTGCTCAAGGAAGCAGTGACTGCCTTCAAGGCACGGGCGCAACTGGCAACCGATGCGCTGGGCGGCAAAGGCTACAAAATCGTCAACCTGAACCTCAACAGCAACGGCTATCCGCAACCGTACATGCGCGCGCCGATGATGATGAAAGCGGCCAGCATGGACGAAGCGGCGCCGGTCACTCCACAAGTCGAAGCCGGCACCAGCCAGGTCAGCATGACGGCTGACGGCTCGATCGAAGTGCTGATGCCCTGAGTCGAAGCCACCATTCAATCAGGCGATCACACGGTGATCGCCTTTTTTTTTGCAAACTGCCATCTATGCTCTATCTGCGACGACAGAAATCCCTGAAAAACAGCCACAGTTGCACTTCGTACAACTCGACCAATTGCAGTGCAACGATAACCACTCCCATCAACCTCTACCCACCCCTTTAGAGCGGGGTATAAATAGGTAACACCTCGCCCCACCCACGGGCAACCCAAGCTATATTCGCACCACAAAGGTGCACTAAATGCACTGCAAAAATGCCGCGCAAACGGTCAAATGCGTCAACTTTTATACAAATGCGACATTAAGGTACGTTCGTGCCACCGTTTAAGACCTGCAGTCGCTCAAGATCTTGCATTGGGTATGCCCCCTGCATAAGTATCCGCAGGCACGACTCACGAGGTCGTCCTCAAAATTAAAAAATGACAACAAATCATGAGGCCACCATGCTTAAACAAGCGGTCATTCCGTTTTTAGTCGGCGCCAGCTTATTGGCCGCCGCACCGTTCGCCCAAGCTGCGACCAACCTGGTGTTCTGCTCCGAAGGAAGCCCGGCCGGTTTCGATCCAGGTCAATACACCACCGGAACCGACTTCGACGCCTCTGCAGAAACCATGTTCAACCGCCTGACCCAGTTCGAGCGCGGCGGCACCGCTGTCATTCCTGGTCTGGCGACCAGCTGGGACGTCTCCGCTGACGGCCTGACGTACACCTTCCATCTGCGCGAAGGCGTCAAGTTCCACACCACTCCTTACTTCAAGCCGACCCGTGAGTTCAACGCCGACGACGTGCTGTTCACCTTTAATCGCATGATTAACAAGGATGACCCGTTCCGCAAAGCGTACCCGACCGAATTCCCGTACTTCACCGACATGGGGATGGATACCAACATCACCAAGATCGATAAAGTCGACGACAAGACCGTCAAGTTCACCCTCAAGGACGTAGACGCCGCGTTCATCCAGAACATGGCCATGAGCTTCGCCTCGATCCAGTCCGCCGAGTACGCCGCCCAGCTGCTCAAGGAAGGCAAGGCCGCCGACATCAACCAGAAGCCGGTCGGCACTGGTCCGTTCGTGTTCAAGAGCTACCAGAAAGACTCCAACATCCGCTACACCGGGAACAAGGACTACTGGAAGCCGGATGACGTGAAGATCGACAACCTGATCTTCGCCATCACCACCGACCCGTCGGTACGCATCCAGAAACTGAAGAAAAACGAGTGCCAGGTCACCCTGTTCCCGCGTCCGGCCGACCTCAAGGCGCTGCGTGAAGACAAGACCCTGAAGCTGCCTGACCAGGCTGGTTTCAACCTCGGTTACATCGCCTACAACGTGATGGACAAAGTCAAGGGCAGCAACGAGCCGAACCCGCTGGCCCAACTGAAAGTGCGTCAGGCACTGGACATGGCGGTCAACAAGCAGCAGATCATCGACTCGGTTTACCAGGGCGCCGGCCAACTGGCCGTCAACGCCATGCCGCCGACCCAGTGGTCCTACGACACCACCATCAAGGATGCACCGTACAACCCTGAGAAAGCCAAAGAGCTGCTCAAGGAAGCCGGCGTGAAAGAAGGTACCGAAATCGTTCTGTGGGCGATGCCGGTACAGCGTCCGTACAACCCGAACGCCAAGCTGATGGCAGAAATGCTGCAGTCCGACTGGGCGAAAGTCGGCCTCAAGGTCAAGATCCAGAGCTACGAGTGGGGCGAGTACATCAAGCGCTCCAAAGGCGGCGAGAACCAGGCCATGCTGATTGGCTGGAGCGGTGACAATGGTGATCCCGATAACTGGCTGAACGTGCTGTTCGGCTGCGACTCGCTGGAAGGCAACAACTTCTCCAAGTGGTGCGACAAGAAGTTTGACGACATCGTCAAGCAAGCCAAGCGCACTTCGGATCAAGGCAAGCGCACCGAACTGTACAAGCAAGCGCAACACGTCCTCAAAGACGCTGTTCCAATGACACCTATCGCTCACTCGACGGTGTTCCAACCCATGCGCGCCAATGTGCAGGACTTCAAGATCAGCCCGTTTGGCTTGAATTCCTTCTACGGCGTCAGCGTCAGCAAATAAGATCGGGTAACGGCGACGTCCTGGACGTCGCCGTTACTTTATCAACCGAGAAAGCAGGAATTCGCCTACATCCAAGTCGACTGCTGCTTACAGCAGAACGTCAGGCCACGTAGTCATTTCCTACGAGACTTTCGGACTCTTCGCATTTACTGCCGGAGCCACGGTTCATACCGTCGGTATCCGACCAGCTCATGCGTGGGTCATCGGTTTGTTTGCTGCACGTCATGGCTTGAAACCAGTGAAGCCTCGTCGTCTACGCACGGATTGCAGGCTCATTGTCACAACACTGAACAAGAGAGAGCGTCATGCGCCATACCTTGGTTTTATCTGCACTGCTGGGCACCGGTCTGCTGGCCGCTACCTCCATGGGCCACGCGGCCAGTAACAGCCTGGTGTTCTGCTCCGAAGGCAGCCCCGCCGGGTTCGATACGGCGCAATACACGACAGCGACTGACAATGATGCCGCCGAGCCGCTGTACAACCGGCTGGCAGAGTTTGAAAAAGGCTCGACCAATGTCGTACCGGGCCTGGCCACAAACTGGGATATTTCCGAGGACGGCCTCAAGTACACCTTTCACCTGCGCCCAGGGGTGAAGTTTCACACCACCAAATATTTCACCCCAACCCGTGAATTCAATGCCGACGACGTGCTGTTCACCTTCAACCGCATGCTCGATCCGCAACAACCTTTCCGCAAGGCCTACCCGACAGAGTTTCCGTACTTCAACGGGATGAGCCTGAACAAGAACATCGCCAAGGTTGAAAAGACCGGGCCGCTGACCGTGGTCATGACGCTCAACAGCGTCGACGCCGCGTTCATTCAGAACATCGCCATGAGCTTCGCCGCCATTCTCTCTGCCGAGTACGCCGACCAGCTGCTGGCCGAGGGCAAGCCGAGCGACATCAACCAGAAGCCGATCGGCACCGGGCCGTTCGTGTTCAAGAGCTATCAGAAAGACTCGAACATCCGTTACACCGGCAACAAACATTACTGGGCGCCTGAGCGCGTCAAGCTCGACAACCTGATCTTCGCCATCAACACCGACGCTTCGGTACGTGTGCAGAAACTCAAGGCCGACGAGTGCCAGATCACCCTGCATCCGCGTCCGGCCGATGTCACCGCGCTGAAGAACGACCCCAAGCTGCAACTGATCGAGAAGCCCGGCTTCAACCTCGGCTACATCGCCTACAACGTGCGCCACAAACCGTTCGACCAGCTTGAAGTGCGTCAGGCGCTGGACATGGCGGTGAACAAGCAAGGCATTCTCAACGCCGTTTACCAGGGCGCGGGGCAACTGGCGGTCAACGCCATGCCGCCGACCCAGTGGTCCTACGACGACACCGTCAAGGATGCCGCCTACAACCCGGAAAAAGCCAAGGAATTGCTCAAGGCTGCCGGCGTCAAGGAAGGCACCGAGATCACTTTGTGGGCCATGCCCGTCCAGCGTCCGTACAACCCCAACGCCAAGCTGATGGCCGAGATGCTCCAGGCTGACTGGGCGAAAATCGGCCTCAAGGTCAAGATCGTCAGCTATGAATGGGGCGAGTACATCAAGCGCACCAAGAATGGCGAGCACGACGTCAGCCTGATCGGCTGGACCGGTGACAATGGTGACCCGGACAACTGGCTCGGCACGCTGTACAGCTGCGATGCCATCGGCGGCAACAACTATTCCATGTGGTGTGATCCGGCTTACGACAAGCTGATCAAGCAAGCCAAGGTCGTGACCGACCGCGACCAGCGCACCGTCCTCTACAAACAGGCGCAGCAGTACCTCAAGCAGCAGGTGCCGATCACGCCAGTCGCCCACTCGACGGTCAATCAGCCGTTGAGCGCCAAAATCGAAGGGTTCAAGGTCAGCCCCTTCGGTCGTAACGTTTTCTCGGGTGTCAGCATCGAAAAATAAAACCGTGTAGCTGAATCGCTGGGGGCGTACTGCGCCCCCATGCAGGCGCCTTGCCGTAATTCGCCCAAAAGGCATGCAGCAAACGTTTGCGTTGCGTGAAAGAGTTCCAAAGCAATAGCCGCTCATCAAAAAAGAACGGCATAAAAAAAAGAAATAAAAAGGAGCTTCACCCATGAAACTGAGCAGCACCGCAATACTGGCCCTGGCCATCAGCAGCGTGACCGCCACGGCTTACGCTGAAACCCAGAGCCAGGCTTTCACACCGGTTACCGTGAAAGAAAAATCCGCTCAAAGCGAAGCCACTGGCTTTGTGGAAGGCCAGTCGATTACCGGCACCACGCGTAACTGGTACGCCAATGAACAACTGAAACGCGGCGGCAAGTTCCGCTACAGCAAAGACGGCGCATTGCCGGAAACCGATCGCCGTATCAACTGGGTGCAAGGCACCATCCTCAAGTACAACTCGGGCTTCACCGAGGGCACGGTCGGCTTCAGCACTGAAGTCGCCGCCTACAACGCCATTGCACTGGAGCGTGATCGCGAAAACCTGGCTGCCGGCAACGGTGGCGCGCCCAAGACCGGCGCCTTCTCGGGTAACAACCGTACCCTGACCGAGAAAGGCGGCGATGCGGTGGGCCAGTGGAGCAAACTGGGCCTGGCCAACGTCAAGGCGCGCGTCTCCAACTCCACCCTGACTGCCGGTCGCCAGAGCTACAGCAGCCCGCAAGTCGACACCATCGGCAACCGTGCCCTGCCTTCGAGTTTCGAGGGTGTGAGCCTGAATGTCGCGGAGCTGGAAAACCTGACCTTTGATATCGCGACCTTCGATCGCGTGTCTCCGCGTATGGAACAAAGCCTGCAAAAATTCCGTACGGAATACGCCAACGGCCGCGTGGAATCCGATCACATTTACACGGGCGGCATCACCTACACCCCATTCTCCAGCCTGACCACCAGCCTCTGGGCAACCCAGGCTGAAGACATCTGGAACCAGTACTACTTCGGCGCTACCCACGTGCTGGGCGACAGCCAGGTGCTGAGCCTGACCACTGGCCTGAACTATTACAAAACCCAGGAAGAAGGCAAGGCGCTGATCGGCGACATCGACAACGATACTTACTCGCTGTCGTTCGGCCTGACCCACCAGGCTCACACCTTGACCTTCTCGTATCAGGAAGTGAACGGTAACGAGTACTTCGACTACCTGCACGAAACCAACGGCATCTACCTGGCCAACTCCCTGCTGTCGGACTTCAACGGCCCGAACGAGAAATCCTTCCAGGTAGCGTATGGCCTGAACATGGCTGAATACGGTGTGCCAGGCCTGAAATTCAACATCTACCAGGCGCGTGGCTGGGGCATCGACGGCACCCACTACACCGGCAACAAAGGCGTCGCTGGCAAAGGCTACGACGGTGTGCAGGAACAGGACGGCGAACACCACTACGAATACGGTATCGGTGCCACTTATGCAGTTCAGAGCGGTCCGTTCAAGGCCACCACGATCCGCGGCACCTATACCGCTCACCGTGCCAGCGAGTTCCAGTCCGATGGCAGCATCAACGAGTTCCGTCTCGTGACCACCATCCCGTTCAATATTCTGTAATGCATTGGGCCGAACGGTGCGCTCAGCGATGAGTCGCCGTTCGGCTTTTGTCCTTTAACCGATTGCAGAGGGTTCTTGATGAAAATGCTTCCCCTACGTGCGGCCATCGCGGCCGCCTTGCTGAGTGTCGCGGTGGGCGTATCGGCCAAGCCGCTGGTGGTTTGCACCGAAGCCAGCCCCGAAGGCTTCGACATGGTCCAGTACACCACTGCAGTCACAGCCGATGCGGTGGCAGAAACCATTTTCAATCGCCTGGCAGATTTCAAGCCCGGTACCACCGATGTGATTCCGGCACTGGCCGAATCGTGGGACATCAGCGACGACGGCCTGAGCTACACATTCCACCTGCGTAAAGGCGTCAAGTTTCACACCACCGAATACTTCAAGCCGACCCGCGACATGAATGCCGACGACGTGGTCTGGAGCTTCCAGCGCCAGCTGGACCCAAACCACCCATGGCACAAACTGTCGAGCGTGGGCTTCCCCTACTTTGAAAGCATGGGCTTCAAGGAACTGCTCAAGAGTGTCGAAAAAGTCGATGACAACACGGTCAAGTTCACCCTGACCCGCCGTGAAGCGCCGTTCCTGGCCGACATCGCCATGGCCTTCTCCTCGATCTATTCCGCCGAGTACGCCGATCAGTTGCTCAAGGCCAACAAAACCGCCGATCTGAACAACAAACCGGTCGGTACCGGCCCGTTCATCTTCCAGCGCTACAACAAGGACGCTCAGGTTCGCTTCAAGGCCAACCCGGACTATTTCCGTGGCAAGCCACCGGCCGAGGCGCTGATCCTGGCCATCGCCACCGACAACAACGTGCGCCTGCAAAAACTCAAGGCCAACGAGTGCCAGGTCGCGCTGTATCCGAAACCGGACGACATCCCGAGCATCAAGAAAGATCCGAACCTGAAAGTCGATGAGCTGAACGCGATGACTGTTTCGTACATCGCCATGAACACCACCCACAAGTACCTGAACGACGTGCGGGTGCGCAAAGCCATCGACATCGCCTTCGACAAAGAGGCCTACGTCAACGCGCTGTTCGGCAAAGGCAACGCGACCGCCGCGGTCAACCCGTACCCGGATACCCTGCTGGGCTACAACCACAGCCTGAAGAACCCTGCCCGTGACCTGGACAAGGCCCGCGCCCTGCTCAAGGAAGCCGGGGTACCGGCAGGCACCACGTTGACGCTGTTCACCCGTAACGGTGGCGGCCCGACCAACCCGAACCCGATGCTCGGCGCGCAGATGATGCAGGCTGACCTGGCCAAGGTCGGGATCAAGGTCGACATCCGCGTGATGGAATGGGGCGAAATGCTCAAACGCGCGAAAAACGGCGAGCACGATATGGTTTCCGCCGGATGGGCGGGCGATAACGGCGACCCGGATAACTTCCTTACGCCTATGCTCAGTTGCGAAGCGGCCAAGAACGGCGAAAACTACGCACGCTGGTGCAATGACAAGTTCCAGGCACTGCTCGATCAGGCCCGGGAAAAAACCGACCCGGCCGAGCGTGCAGCCCTGTACGAACAGGCTCAGGTTATTTTTAACCAGGACCAGCCATGGATCAGCATGGCGCACACTAGAATGTTCACCGCAATGCGCAACAACGTAGAGGGCTATCACATTAGCCCCCTCACCACGAATAACTTCGCCACCACCCAGGTGAAGTAAATAAGAAAACTCCCGGCAAGCCTGATCCAGGCCTGCCGGGCACGCCTAACCGGCTGATGAGGTACACCACACGATGTTTAGTTTTATTGCCCGCCGACTGGGGTTACTGATCCCCACGTTCTTCGGCATCACCTTGCTGACTTTCGCGTTGATTCGCATGATCCCTGGCGACCCCGTGGAAGTCATGATGGGAGAACGCAGGGTCGACCCCGAAATGCACGCTCAGGCAATGGAACGCCTAGGTCTGAACAAACCCCTCTATGCCCAGTACCTGGATTACATCGGCAAACTGGCCCACGGCGATCTCGGGGAATCCCTGCGTACCCGTGAGAGCGTCTGGACGGAGTTCACCTCCCTCTTCCCCGCGACCCTGGAACTGTCCATGGCCGCCCTGTTGTTCGCCGGCATCCTGGGCCTGCTGGCCGGGGTGATTGCGGCACTCAAGCGAGGATCGCTGTTCGACCACGGGGTGATGGGCGTCTCCCTCGCGGGGTACTCGATGCCGATCTTCTGGTGGGGCCTGATCCTGATCATGTTCTTCTCGGTGAGCCTGGGCTGGACCCCGGTATCCGGGCGGATCGACCTGCTCTACGACATTGAGCCGCGTACCGGCTTCATGCTGATCGATACACTGCTGGCCGATGACGTCGGCGCGTTCTTCGATGCGCTGCACCACCTGATCCTGCCGGCCATCGTGCTGGGGACCATTCCATTGGCGGTGATCGCGCGAATGACCCGCTCGTCGATGCTCGAAGTGCTGCGTGAAGACTACATTCGTACCGCCCGCGCCAAAGGCCTGTCGCCATCGCGTGTGGTATTCGTCCACGGCCTGCGTAACGCGCTGATCCCGGTACTGACCGTGGTTGGCCTGCAAGTCGGCACCCTGCTGGCCGGCGCGGTCCTGACCGAAACCATTTTCTCCTGGCCGGGCATCGGCAAATGGCTGATCGAAGCCATTGGCGCCCGTGACTATCCGGTTGTACAAAACGGCATCCTGTTAATCGCCTGCCTGGTGATTCTGGTCAACTTCGTAGTGGACATCCTCTACGGCTTTGCCAACCCACGCATCCGTCATCAGCGCTGAGGTCAATACCCATGAGCACTCCAACATCCTCAGTAGCCACCGCCGCGTCCGCCGTGGATCAAAGCCTGCTGTACCCGTCGCCGTACAAAGAGTTCTGGCAAGCGTTCTCCAGGAACAAAGGTGCCGTTGCCGGCCTGATGTTCATGCTGCTGGTGATTTTCTGCGCCATCTTCGCCCCGTGGGTTGCCCCCCATGACCCGAGCGAGCAATACCGTGACTTCCTGCTGACCCCGCCAGCCTGGCTGGAAGGCGGGCAGATCCAGTTCCTGCTCGGCACCGATGAACTGGGTCGTGACCTGCTGTCACGCCTGATCGAGGGTTCGCGGCTGTCGTTGCTGATCGGCTTGTCGTCGGTGGTGATGTCGCTGATCCCGGGCATCCTGCTGGGTCTGTTCGCCGGTTTCTTCCCGAAAGCCGTCGGCCCGACCATCATGCGCCTGATGGACATCATGCTGGCCCTGCCATCGCTGCTGCTGGCCGTGGCGATCGTCGCCATCCTCGGCCCTGGCCTGATCAACACCGTGATCGCCATCGCCGTCGTGTCCCTGCCGTCCTACGTTCGCCTGACCCGCGCCGCGGTGATGGGCGAACTGAACCGCGACTACGTGACCGCCGCGCGCCTGGCCGGTGCCGGCCTGCCGCGCCTGATGTTCGTGACCGTGCTGCCCAACTGCATGGCGCCCCTGATCGTTCAGGCGACCCTGAGCTTCTCCTCGGCGATTCTCGATGCTGCCGCCCTTGGCTTCCTCGGCCTTGGCGTACAACCGCCAACCCCTGAGTGGGGCACCATGCTGGCCTCGGCCCGCGACTACATCGAACGCGCCTGGTGGGTAGTCAGTCTGCCTGGTTTGACCATTTTGCTCAGCGTGCTGGCAATCAACTTGATGGGTGACGGCCTGCGCGACGCGCTGGACCCGAAACTCAAGAACGCCGCCTGAGGAGATTCCAATGTCACTGCTAGAAATCAAGAATCTCAACGTTCGCTTCGGCGACAAAAACGCTACGCCAGTGGTCGATGGCCTCGACCTGAAAGTCGACAAAGGCGAAGTGCTGGCCATCGTTGGCGAGTCGGGTTCGGGTAAATCCGTGACCATGATGGCGCTGATGGGCCTGATCGAGCACCCTGGCATCGTCACCGCCGACTCGCTCAGCTTCGACGGCAAGGACATGCTCAAGCTCAGCAACCGTCAGCGTCGGCAGATCGTCGGCAAAGACCTGTCGATGGTCTTCCAGGACCCGATGACCGCGCTGAACCCAAGCTACACGGTGGGTTTCCAGATCGAAGAAGTGCTGCGCCTGCACCTGAAAATGTCCGGCAAGGCCGCTCGCAAGCGCGCCATTGAGTTGCTGGAAAAAGTTGAAATCCCGGGCGCGGCCAGCCGCATGGAAGCCTACCCGCATCAACTGTCCGGTGGCATGAGCCAGCGCGTCGCGATCGCCATGGCGATTGCCGGCGAACCGAAACTGCTGATCGCCGACGAACCGACCACCGCGCTGGACGTAACGATCCAGGCGCAGATCATGGACCTGCTGCTGGCCTTGCAGAAAGAGCAGAACATGGGCCTGGTGCTGATCACCCACGACCTCGCCGTCGTGGCCGAAACGGCCCAGCGCGTGTGCGTGATGTACGCCGGCCAGGCCGTCGAAGTCGGCCAGGTGCCGCAACTGTTCGACATCCCGGCGCACCCGTACAGCGAAGCGCTGCTCAAGGCGATTCCGGAACACAGCCTGGGCGCCTCGCGCCTGTCGACCCTGCCGGGCATCGTGCCCGGTCGCTACGATCGCCCGCAGGGCTGCCTGCTGTCGCCGCGCTGCCCGTACGTGCAGGACAACTGCCGCGTGCAACGTCCGGCCCTTGACCCGAAAAGCAACAGCCTCGCCCGCTGCTTCTACCCGCTGAACCAGGAGGTGGCGTAATGGCCGTCGTACTTACCGCCCGCGACCTGACCCGTCACTACGAAGTGTCCCGAGGCCTGTTCAAGGGTCACGCCACCGTGCGCGCCCTCAACGGCGTGTCATTCGAACTGGAAGCCGGCAAGACCCTCGCCGTCGTCGGCGAGTCGGGCTGCGGCAAATCCACCCTGGCCCGCGCCCTGACCCTGATCGAAGAGCCGTCTTCGGGTTCCCTGAAAATCGCCGGCCAGGAAGTCGCCGGCGCCGACAAGGCCCAGCGCAAGCAACTGCGCAAAGACGTGCAGATGGTGTTCCAGAGCCCATATGCGTCGTTGAACCCACGGCAGAAAATCGGTGATCAACTCGCCGAGCCGCTGTTGATCAACACCAACCTGTCGGCCACCGAACGTCGCGAGAAAGTCCAGGCGATGATGAAGCAGGTAGGCTTGCGTCCCGAGCACTACCAGCGTTATCCGCACATGTTCTCCGGCGGTCAACGCCAGCGTATTGCGCTGGCTCGGGCGATGATGCTGCAACCGAAAGTGCTGGTGGCGGACGAACCGACCTCGGCGCTGGACGTGTCGATCCAGGCACAGGTACTGAACCTGTTCATGGATTTGCAGCAAGAGTTCAACACTGCCTACGTGTTCATTTCCCACAACCTGGCGGTCGTTCGCCATGTTGCCGACCACGTGATGGTGATGTACCTCGGCCGTCCGGTGGAAATGGGGCCGAAGGAAGACATCTACACCCGTCCCCTGCACCCCTACACCCAGGCGCTGTTGTCGGCGACACCGACCATCCACCCGGATCCGGACAAGCCGAAGATCAAGATCGTCGGCGAACTGCCCAACCCGCTGAACCCGCCGCCCGGCTGCGCTTTCCACAAGCGCTGCCCATACGCCACCGAACGTTGCAGCACTGAAGAGCCGGCCCTGCGCCTGCTCGACAGCCGCCAGGTGGCGTGCCATTACGCCGAGCAATTTGTACACGGCGCGGCATAAAAACCGCCTTGAAAAAAATGCAGGAGCCAGCCTGGCGATTACGGAATATCAGTCGACTCTGCATCGACTGGCACACCGCAATCGCTAGCAGGCTAGCTCCCACAGGGACTGAGTTGAGCAAAAACCCCTTCTACTTCCGGTAGAAGGGGTTTTATTTTGTCTGTAGATCTACGTCTGGCTATCACCTTCGTCGGCTTCATCGGAGTCCGGGTCATCGGTCATCGAGTCGTCGTCCCCCGCGCTGCCACCCTGACCCTTGTCGCCCGGCTCCGATTCGGACTTGGCGATCATCAGCTCAGCATGCCCTGCCTGACTGCTTGAAGCCTGAGTTTCATGATCCTCGCACTCAGCCCAGACCGCCGAGCTGCCGAGGGCCAACATCACCAACACCTTCAACATCAAAATAACGCGTAGCAAGCTGTTCATGGCCGAATCCGTCCTTCGTAGAGTGCCTGTCTGGCGCTTAGTGAAATCTAGTTCCGATTAACTCGGTTCTCCAGATAGGATGCTGAAGCTGAGCCGTAAATGCCGTGAATCGGCAGATTGCTTTCGAATAAGGCCTATACCCAAATCCACTAAAGCATCAGGCCATTCGCCAGGCATTAAAAAGCCCCGGTGCTTTCGCCACGGGGCTTTTGGTTTTGCAGCTCAGCGCTTAATGATGCTCACGCGTCGCACGGAATTTCACGTCCGGCCAGCGTTCTTCCATCAGTGCCAGGTTGACCCGGGTCGGGGCGAGGTAGGTCAGGTGACCGCCGCCGTCCAGCGCGAGGTTTTCCACGGCCTTGTTGGAGAATTCCTCAAGCTTCTTCTTGTCGCTGCATTCGATCCAGCGCGCCGAGTAAACGGTGATCGGCTCGTAGGAGCACTCGACCTTGTATTCCTCTTTCAAACGGCTGGCGACCACATCGAACTGCAGCACACCGACGGCGCCGAGGATGATGTCGTTGCTGCGTTCCGGGAAGAACACCTGGGTCGCGCCTTCTTCGGCCAGCTGTTGCAGGCCCTGGCGCAGTTGCTTGGATTTGAGCGGGTCTTTGAGGCGCACGCGGCGGAACAGTTCTGGAGCGAAGTGCGGGATGCCGGTGAAGCCCAGGACTTCGCCTTCGCTGAAGGTGTCGCCGATCTGGATGGTGCCGTGGTTGTGCAGGCCGATGATGTCGCCGGCAAATGCTTCTTCCAGTTGCTCACGCTCAGAGGAGAAGAACGTCAAGGCGTCGCCGATCCGCACGTCCTTGCCGGTGCGCACGTGGCGCATCTTCATGCCTTTTTCGTACTTGCCCGAGCAGATACGCATGAAGGCGATGCGGTCGCGGTGTTTCGGGTCCATGTTCGCCTGGATCTTGAAGATGAAGCCGGAGAACTTCTCCTCCACCGGCTCCACGGTGCGCTCGTTGGCCACCCGGGCCAGAGGGCGCGGAGCCCAATCAACCACAGCGTCGAGAACATGGTCGACACCGAAGTTGCCCAGCGCCGTACCGAAGAACACCGGGGTCAACTGACCGTCGAGGAATTCCTGCTGGTTGAACTCATGACAGGCCCCTTGCACCAACTCGAGCTGTTCGAGGAAGCGCTCGTATTCGTCGCCCAGGTGCGCGCGCGCTTCATCGGAATCAAGCTTCTCGATGATCTTGGTTTCGGTGCGCTCATGACCATGACCGGCGGTGTAGACGATGATGTAGTCATCGGCCAGGTGATACACGCCTTTGAAGTCCCGGTAGCAGCCGATCGGCCAGGTGATCGGCGCGGCCTTGATCTTCAGGACCGCTTCGATTTCGTCGAGCAGTTCGATCGGGTCGCGGATGTCACGGTCGAGTTTGTTGATGAAGCTGACGATCGGCGTGTCACGCAGACGGCAGACATCCATCAGCGCAATGGTCCGTGGCTCTACACCTTTACCGCCGTCGAGCACCATCAACGCCGAGTCCACCGCCGTCAGGGTGCGATAGGTATCTTCGGAGAAGTCTTCGTGGCCCGGGGTGTCGAGCAGGTTGATCATGTGCTCGCGATACGGGAACTGCATGACCGACGTGGTGATGGAGATACCACGCTGCTTTTCCATTTCCATCCAGTCGGAGGTGGCATGGCGGTCGGACTTGCGAGACTTCACCGTGCCGGCTACCGCAATCGCCTTGCCCATCAGCAAGAGCTTTTCGGTGATGGTGGTTTTACCGGCATCGGGGTGGGAAATAATGGCGAAAGTGCGGCGTTTCGCGACTTCGGCGGCCTGTTTGGTCATGGGAAATCGCCTGGCAGGTGATTCAAAAAAGGGCGCAGATTATAGCCCAAGTTGATCGAAGAACCGAACCGTTGAGCACATCAGGGGTGGCCAAATGCTGTTTCAGATGGGAACCTTTTGAATCACGGAGACGTCCACTCCCCCGTTACGACCATTCGTCAGGGGATGAAACATCTGCATTGTCGGCCTGACGAGGCTGCGCTTATGGCTCGATAAGCCGTACGCCGTCCCTACAGGGCGCGCGCTCGGTATCAGCTACTTCTCGCGAACGTTATTCCGGCAGCCAGGCATGGCATGCCACACGGAATGGCGTTCGCCGACTGAAAAAAAGGAGTCCGCCTGTGGCTATTCGCTATGGCAAAGGGCTGATAGGAGGCGTGCTGGTAATCGCCCTTCTGGCCCTGCTGATCCACTGGATCGGCATCAACACGATCGAACATTACCGCGACGATTTGTTGTTTTACCTGCAAGCTCATCTGATTCTCGTCCTCGCCTCCATGCTGGCCGCCCTTGTCGTGGGCATCCCTGCCGGCATATTCCTCAGCCGCCCGAACATGATCGGCCGCGCCGAGCGCTTCATGCAGTTCTTCAATATCGGCAACACGGTTCCGCCTCTCGCCGTTCTGGCCATCGCCCTCGGCATCCTCGGCATCGGCAGTGGCCCGGCGATCTTCGCCCTCTTCCTCGCCTCCTTGCTGCCCATCGTGCGCAACACCTACGAAGGCCTGAAAAACGTCCAGGGCTCACTCAAGGAAGCCGCGGTCGGTATCGGCATGACACCCACTCAAGTGTTGTGGCGTGTCGAATTGCCCAACGCCGTGCCGATCATCATCGGCGGCGTGCGCGTGGCACTGGCAATCAATGTCGGAACCGCGCCGCTGGCCTTCCTGATTGGCGCCAACAGCCTCGGCAGCCTGATCTTCCCCGGTATTGCCCTGAACAATCAGCCGCAACTGCTGCTCGGCGCCGCGTGTACCGCGCTGCTGGCCTTGTTGCTCGATGGCCTGGTGACCCTCGCCAGCCGTCTCTGGCTCGAACGCGGTTTGCGCCCGTCTTAAGCCTCGGCAAAGGAATCGTCATGAAAACATCAAGCTTTTTACTGGGCTGCGTTCTGCTGTTTGCAGGATTTGCCCAAGCCGCGGAAAAACCGGTTATTCGCATCGGCGCCCGGGTGTTCACCGAACAGACCCTGCTGGCGGAGATCACTTCGCAATACCTGCGTACCAAAGGTTACGAGGTGCAAGTCACCGGCGGCCTGGGCAGTAACCTCGCCCGCAGTGCCCACGAAAGTGGGCAACTGGACATGCTTTGGGAATACACCGGCGTGTCGTTGGTTTCCTACAACCATGTCACTGAAAAACTCGACAGCGAACAGTCCTACGCACGAGTCAAAGAACTCGACGCGAAAAAAGGCCTGGTCTGGCTCACTCCGTCGAAGTTCAGCAACACCTACGCCCTCGCCCTGCCGAAAAACGTCGCTGACCAGTACCCACAGATCAACACCATCAGCGAGCTCAACTCGGTGCTGCGCAAGGAAGCCCAGACCAACAACCTGGTGGCGCTGGACACCGAGTTCGCCAATCGCTCGGACGGACTCGACGGCATGGTCGAGCTCTACGACATGAACCTGAGCCGCAAGAACATCCGCCAGATGGACGCTGGCCTGGTCTATACCGCGCTGCGCAACGGCCAGGTGTTTGCCGGACTGGTCTACACCACCGACGGTCGACTCAACGCCTTCAAGTTGAAACTGCTGGAAGACGACAAGCATTACTTCCCGGACTACACCGCCGCACCGGTGGTGCGTAAGGCCTACCTTGATGCGCATCCGCAACTCGCCGAACAGCTCAAGCCACTGGCTGAACTGTTCGACGACGACACCATGCGCGAGCTCAACGCGCGGGTCGATGTCGAGCATCAAAGTCCGTCAGCCGTCGCCGCCGATTTCCTGCGCCGACACCCGATTAATTAAGGAGGAAAAGTCATGGAATTCTTGAACGCCTTTTCCCATCTCGACTGGTCGCAGGTTTTGCACCTGACGTGGCAACACATCACGCTTGTCGGGATCGCCGTAACCCTGGCGATCGTGGTCGGGGTGCCGCTGGGCATTTTGATGACACGCTTCCCGAGCCTCGCCGGGCCTTTGCAGGCCAGCGCCACGGTGCTGCTGACCGTGCCGTCGATTGCGCTGTTCGGCCTGCTACTGCCGTTCTACTCGAAATTCGGCCAAGGCCTCGGTCCGATGCCGGCGATCACTGCGGTGTTCCTTTATTCACTGCTGCCGATCATGCGCAACACCTACCTGGCGCTGAGCGGTGTCGAGCCGGGTATTCGTGAAGCCGCGCGAGGTATCGGCATGACCTTCGGCCAGCGCCTGCGCATGGTCGAACTGCCGATTGCCGTGCCGGTGATCCTTGCCGGTGTGCGCACCGCCGTGGTCATGAACATCGGTGTCATGACCATCGCCGCCACCATCGGTGCCGGTGGATTGGGCGTACTCATCCTCGCTTCCATCAGCCGCAGCGACATGTCGATGCTGATTGTCGGCGCCGTGCTGGTCAGTTTGCTGGCCATCTTCGCCGACCTGCTTCTGCAATGGCTGCAACGCACGCTGACTCCAAAAGGACTCCTCAAATGATCGAACTTCAAAACCTCAGCAAGACCTTCCAAAGCAACGGCAAAGATGTGAAAGCCGTGGACTCGGTGAGCCTGACTGTCAATGAAGGCGAAATCTGTGTGTTCCTCGGGCCATCGGGTTGCGGCAAAAGCACCACGCTGAAAATGATCAACCGCCTGATCAAGCCGACCTCGGGCAAGATCCTGATCAACGGCGAAGACACCACCGGCCTCGACGAAGTGACCCTGCGTCGCAACATCGGCTACGTGATCCAGCAGATCGGTTTGTTCCCGAACATGACCATCGAAGAGAACATCGTGGTAGTGCCGAAATTGCTCGGCTGGGACAAACAGAAATGCCACGACCGCGCCCGCGAATTGATGAGCATGATCAAGCTCGAACCCAAGCAATACCTGCATCGTTATCCACGGGAATTGTCCGGTGGCCAGCAACAACGGATCGGCGTGATTCGTGCACTGGCGGCCGATGCGCCGCTGTTGTTGATGGACGAACCGTTCGGCGCGGTCGACCCGATCAACCGCGAAATGATCCAGAACGAGTTCTTCGAAATGCAGCGGGCGCTGAACAAGACCGTGATCATGGTCAGCCACGACATCGACGAAGCCATCAAGCTCGGTGACAAGATCGCGATCTTCCGCGCTGGCAAGCTGCTGCAGATCGACCATCCGGACACACTGCTTGCGCATCCGGCGGATGACTTTGTCAGCAGCTTCGTCGGTCAGGACAGCACCCTCAAGCGCCTGTTGTTGGTGAAAGCCGAAGACGCAGCGGACAACGCGCCCTCTGTCAGCCCCGAAACACCCGTGGCCGAGGCGCTGGAATTGATGGACGAGCACGACCGCCGTTACGTGGTGGTGACTTGCACCGAGAACAAGGCGCTGGGCTACGTGCGCCGCCGCGACCTGCACCGCCAGACCGGCACGTGCGGGCAATACCTGCGCGAGTTCAACGCCACCGCTGCCTACGACGAACATTTGCGCATCCTGTTGTCACGGATGTATGAGTTCAACCGTTCGTGGCTGCCGGTGATGGATGCCGAAAGGGTGTTTTTGGGTGAGGTGACGCAGGAGTCGATTGCGGCCTACCTGAGTTCAGGTCGTTCACGCGGGATGAAGACCAGTATCGTCTCGCCAGCAGAGGCCGTGGTCGCCTGATCAATAAATAGTCAGAAACGAACCTGTGGCGAGGGAGCTTGCTCCCGCTGGGTCGCGAAGCGGCCCCTCTTTTAAAAAAGCGGGGACTGCTTCGCAGTCCAGCGGGAGCAAGCTACCTCGCCACAGTTTTTTGTGTTTTCAAAGACTGGAAAAGAATATCAACACCGAGGTGGGCTCTGGCACTGCTAAAGCACCCGCCACATTAATCAAAATCGCCTTCACACCCGCCTCTCGCCGCCAACGTCGCCGATGTTGACGCCATCACACTTCTCTACGAACTAGCTGACAAAAGCATCGAACGTGCAGGTATTTTTAACACTGGAAAAATCACGGGGAACATCTGCCCGTCACACAGGTCCGCTACAAAGAGTGATATCGGGTACGCACGTCAGAAGCGTGCAAAAACGCGACATTTTTTGTTGATCTCAAGCCCCTCACGCCCTAAAGTTCGCGCCGAACGTCCATGCTGGAAACGATCCATCCGGCTCAAGTACTGACGACGAGACAGCAAGGCCAAGGGAAAGCTGCACTTCCCATGGCCTTTTTGCTTTCGGCGACATGCCTTGGGAAGTAGGCGAACCAAAGTGGGGATACGGAGGACGTTCATTTGCACCCATTGATTAACGACGTTTGCCACTAGGAGTCCCAAGTATGTCGATCCAGGTCGAAGACTATTTTGCGCGCGAAACCTTTCAGAAAATGAAGGCGTTCGCCGACAAGCAAGAAACCCCGTTCGTGGTGATCGACACCGCGATGATCAGCCAGGCCTATGACGACCTGCGCGCCGGTTTCGAATTCGCCAAGGTCTACTACGCGGTCAAGGCCAACCCGGCCGTGGAAATCATCGACCTGCTCAAAGAGAAAGGCTCGAGCTTCGACATCGCCTCGATCTACGAGCTGGACAAAGTGATGAGCCGCGGCGTCAGCGCCGACCAGATCAGCTACGGCAACACCATCAAGAAATCCAGGGACATCCGCTACTTCTACGAGAAGGGCGTACGTCTGTTCGCTACCGACTCCGAAGCCGACCTGCGCAACATCGCCAAAGCAGCGCCGGGTTCGAAAGTCTATGTACGTATTCTCACCGAAGGCTCGACCACCGCCGACTGGCCATTGTCGCGCAAATTCGGCTGCCAGACCGACATGGCCATGGACCTGCTGATCCTCGCCCGTGACCTCGGCCTGGTGCCCTACGGCATCTCCTTCCACGTCGGTTCGCAACAGCGCGACATCAGCGTCTGGGACGCGGCTATCGCCAAGGTCAAAGTAATCTTCGAGCGTCTGAAAGAAGAAGACGGCATCGAACTGAAGCTGATCAACATGGGCGGCGGCTTCCCGGCCAACTACATCACCCGCACCAACAGCCTGGAAACCTACGCTGAAGAAATCATCCGTTTCCTCAAGGAAGACTTCGGTGATGACCTGCCGGAAATCATCCTCGAACCCGGCCGCTCGCTGATCGCCAACGCCGGTATCCTGGTCAGTGAAGTGGTATTGGTCGCGCGCAAGTCCCGCACTGCGGTTGAGCGCTGGGTATATACCGACGTGGGCAAGTTCTCCGGCCTGATCGAAACCATGGACGAAGCCATCAAGTTCCCGATCTGGACCGAAAAGAAAGGCGAGATGGAAGAAGTGGTCATCGCCGGCCCGACTTGCGACAGCGCCGACATCATGTACGAAAACTACAAGTACGGCCTGCCGCTGAACCTGGCCATCGGTGATCGCCTGTACTGGTTGTCGACCGGTGCCTACACCACCAGTTACAGCGCCGTTGAGTTCAATGGCTTTCCGCCGCTGAAATCGTTTTACGTTTGATAGGCATCCTCTCTGGTCCTGAAACAGGGTAACCCGTGTTCAGGACGAGACAACTCCATTAAAAAAGCCCATAAATTTTATGGGCTTTTTTTTCATTCACGAAGCCAAAGCTCAAGGTGGTTCATCATCTTCACGCACTCACCAGCGCCCTCCAGGGTGCCGGCCAGCTTGAAGTTTAATTCGCCGAGCCTCGCTGCCGTCTTTGCCCGGAGCAGCTCAATGAACACCCCATGGATACGTCGATAAAGCTCCTCAATGAATAACTGCATCTGAGCGATCACCGCAACGAACCCGGTGAATAACGCTGCAATATCTGCCTTATATTCTTCAGCGCTGACTGAAGGGTCCCTCGAAGAGTAATTGAAGTCCCAGACCGGAGTAGTCACAGGCTCGCCGAATAACGCCTGCGCAACCTTTGGCGTTGCATGGCAATTACAGGACCGATATTCCATGGCTGTGGTGAATACCGACCTCAACCCAAACGATTCTACATATACTTCTCCCAACGTAAATTTCAATTCTCCTACCGCGATTCTTAGCTCATCGAATCGAAGAGCCAGTTCATGAATCAAATCTGGCACCTTCGTAGGCGGAAATAACATCCAGGTCGGGGACCTGGATAAACTGAACTGCCTGAAATCCACCTGATCAATGGGCTCATCCCGCGAGGTTTTTCCGGTCATCTCCAAACATTCACGAGTGAATATGTCGAGATCTGAAAAAAAAGCTTCGCCTAAAAGCAAAGTTTCTCTGGTACGCCCCCAAAAGGTCTTTAAATATCGCTCATTGAACGGGGCATTCACCAGCCGCGAGTCCTTGGGCAGACTGGCAAGTTGATGGCCGTTTTTTCTACGAAGCTCAAGCATAAGCGATATACGATCAAAGGTCGGATACAAAGAACCTAGAAAAGTGCTGTATCGATTTAAAATGCGCCGTTGCGCTGATGTAAAACCATAGTCTTGTGAATTCATATTCATCATTTGAAGGGGATGGGCATATGACCACCCCCTAAATCCTGTTTATTGATAAACTGGTTTCATGTATTTGACAACTTCCGCTATTTTGGACACTGCACTATCCGCTCGCTTTTCGACGGAAATCGAAGCATCTTGCTTGAACTCACGAGAAAATTTTTCTACATCATTCTTCAGCTTTGAAAACTCATTTACGTATTTCGAACGACCGTCATCCACCTCGTTCAATGTCTTGACCAGAGTGATTTTCCCATCAATCTGGAGAATATGCCTGGCGTACTTTTGCGAGTGCGCTCGCAAATCAGTTGCCTTCTCGGCGAGTCGGTTATACGCGGCCACCATATTGAGAAAAGAAATAGCCTCACCTATACCCGAGATTATTTTCTTAAGCATATCAACAGCAAATAACGCAACCTGGACCTGCGGGGGTGCCAAACCCAACGCTTTCAAACTTTCAAGTGACAATTGAGCTTCTTCGCCAATTTTTTCGACGCCAGCTTTGGCGATCAAGTCAATCGCTTCGGACACCGACTTCATCTGCTCAGTCAGCTCGGCCAATTTTTCCTCGGTTTTAATCTTGAGGTCTTCCGTGAATATCCGATCCTGCGTGAGCGCTACAATCCATCCTTCAGGAGCCTCCCGATCATACGGGATGCTAATACCCCTTTGAATGCTTTTTAGATCCTCAGCATGTGCGCAGACTTTATTGGAAAGGTTATTGAGTTCCACCTCCATATCCTCCCGTACTTCATCCGCATCCTCCGGATTAACCAATTCTGCCTGGTAGCCTTTGAGCTTTTTCTCGGCACGCTCAAGAAAAAGAGTAAAGTCCTGAGCATTCTTGCGCAGCTCAAATGTAATCTTGTTAATATTGAACGCTACGCTATTCATCGTAACAACAGTGCCCGGCAAGTAATCGAATTGTTCGAAAAGCATTTGCGCAGAAGTATTCGCCCCTTGCACTTCAGCATTATGACCACGCAGCTTGACCACATTAAAAACCGGAACATCCACACTATAAATCAACCCACGCATTGCCATCCCCTCCCCAAAAACCAAACGATTGCTCTCATATTCTTTATCAGCCTCTGCGAACACGCTGAGCAACTGATCCGAACCTACTTTTATCTGCTCCCAAGGCTCGACAATACTGAGTATCTGATTCTTGAATCGTCTCAGGGAGGTTGCTTCATCCAGCTTGGTAACGTCTTGCATGGAAGCCGCGATGTAGTTACTCAACGCATTCCATACCAGCATAAGGTTTTGAGTCGCCACTTCAGCTTCAACCGCAACGTAACTCAGGTTCTGCAGATCATCACGCACTCTGTTCAAAGAGCTCAGTGTCTGGCTTTTGCTGGCCATCAATTGATTCGCGGTTCTTTGCAAATCTTTAAGCTTGTTACGCTGAGTGCGTATCTGCTCAGCTTTGACACCCTGGTAGATGCCGAGAATCAAACCGCCAACATTCAAGGTCGCTGCTGCCTTGATTGCCTCTTGAACCATCTGATCATATTGCTTGTTGAGATCCTCAATCTCTTTTGAGCGCTGATCAATTTCATCCTGCAGAACCTGTATATCTGCCCCATAGGTATTGTTCTTAACAAACTCAAGTCGCAACCTGATTTGCGGCAGCACTTTCGTGAGCATGTCGTGGCCAAACTCGTTCAGTCTGGTTCGTACCGACTCGGCGCTTTGATGACATTGCGTGACCTTGAACAGCAGATCATTGAGGTAGATTCGAATTTCGTTTACATCTCCGGGAGACACCTCATCACTGGGGAGGCCTGGAACTTTCATTTTCAGTTTCAGATACTCTTCCGGCGTATTGATATTATATTCTTCCAGATATTTCGATATCTTGAGGTCCTCATACACCTCTACAATTGAGTAACCTGTCCCGAGGATGCTGCCGGCAAAAATTTTCAGCTCGTTGCCTGTCAGCATTATGTCCCGGCGTAATGGTGACCAGCGCTTGGCATGGTTATAGGTCAAAGTGAATGTAAATAAAAAATCACTCGCCGTCAGCCCCTTGCCCCCCTCATCACCCGCGCCGTAATTCAAGTATGCAATTACATCTTGCAGCCGAACAGGAAGAGAAAGCCCTAACGTTTCATACTTCTTGAGACTGATGATCTGTTCCTTGGTCAACTGTATCCCCATTCCACGGTGATGCTCTTCACCCACACCTAACGATGCATTCACAAACACCTGGGGTGTTTTGGCGGCAGCTTCGACCAGTTCATTATTCGTTTTCAACTCCATCAGAGACTCCTTGTCTTCGTCGAGTATTAAGAAAGAATTAACAACAACAATATTCAAGCGCCGCTTCCGGCGACACTTTTCAATACTGTGAAAACAACCTTAAGGCGATACGAAACAAATCAACAAGTCTTAAAATATTAAAATTCAAGACAGCAGACATTAATAAAATAACCAGACCAGCAACAACCATCCCGCCCGCCAACTTTTACAGCGCGAGATTTTAATATGGGCTTTCTATTAATTAATGAACAGCGAAGCTGTTACGACGTGACCAACTGTGATAATCGCTGTTGATAAACTTCAGCCATCCCACGAATCTGCGGATGTCTTGCGCTCGACAAGGCTACAACGCTCACCCGCAGGAAATTGCTGTTTCCTCCCGCCAACGCCTTGTGCAACCACTCCAGAGCCTCGCCGATTTGTCCTTCTTCCGCCAGGAGCCCTGCATAACTGAATTGCCCACGAAAATCCCCGCCGAGCGCCGAGCGTCGATACCAGCTTCGCGCCGCGAGTGGGTCAGCGAGGCAAAACTTGCCTTCCTCCAGATAACGCCCCAACAGATTCATCGACTTCGCATGGCCCAGTTCGGCTGCCTGGCGATACAGACTCAAGGCTTGCCGCTGATCCACCGCCACGCCACGCCCGGTCGCCAACAGATTGGCATAGTTGTATATCGCCCAATCCAGTCCGGCTTCGGCAGCCTGGCGATAATGCCCCGCAGCAACCGTCGCATCGGCTACGCAACCCCAACCGTGTTCATGACAACGACCCAGCATGTTGCGCGCCATCAAATGCCCGCCTTGGGCAGCGATCTCGAACCAGCGCACAGCCAGCGGCTGATCCTGCTCAATACCTTGCCCATCCAGCAAAATTTGCCCGAGCAAGGCCTGAGCGTCGAGCACACCCTCACGCGCGGCGATCAAAATCGCCTGTGCAGCGCGTGCCGGGCTTTCCTCGAGCATGGTTTTAAGCTGGTCACCGTCGAGGACTTCCTCGCGGCGCAAACGAAAATCCGCCACTTACACCTCGACCCAGCGGCGCAACAGATTGTGATAAGTGCCGGTCAAGCGGATCAACGATGGGTGATCGGGCACATCGCGGGTCAGGTCGCGGATCGCCCCGTCCATCTCGAACAACAGTGCCCGCTGGCTGTCTTCACGCACCAGGCTCTGCGTCCAGAAGAACGAGGCGTATCGCGTACCCCGCGTCACCGCGTTGACCTTGTGCAGGCTGGTGCCGGGGTACAGGACCATGTCGCCGGCGGGCAACTTCACACGCTGGGTGCCGTAGGTATCCTGGATTTCCAGTTCGCCGCCGTCGTAGTCCTCGGGCTCACTGAAGAACAGCGTGGCCGACAGGTCAGTGCGTACCCGTTCGATGCTGCCCTTGGGTTGGCGCACGGCGTTATCGATGTGGAAATCGAAACTGCCACCGGCCGTGTAACAGTTCAGCAACGGAGGAAAGACCTTGTGCGGAAGTGCTGCTGACATGAACTGCGGGTTTTTCCACAGTCGCTCCAGCATGGCCGCGCCAATCTCCTTGGCCAGCGGATGACCTTCCGGCAATTGCAAATTGTGCTTGGCCTTGGCCGACTGGTAACCGGCGGTGATCTTGCCGTCGGCCCAATCAGCCTGTTCCAGAGCCTCGCGGATGCGCTGCACTTCTTCTTTTTCGAACAAGCCTGGAATGTGCAGCAGCATGGCGTAGACACCTGGAAGCAAAAGGACGCCAATGGTATTGATTCTTATTGCCTGTGTAAAACCCGCTAGACGAACGAAGCAGCAAAAACCGTAAGGTCAAATTGTAAAGAATGTAAATTCAGTGCGAATAGCAATATTTCGCAATTGCTACAAATACGTGTTTACCCTATATTCCGCCGCCTCAAATCCTTGGGGAGGGGAATCAAAATGTCACGTCAACACCCACAATTACCGGTCAGCTCACCGCGTTTGCTCGCTTCTGCAATTGGCGTGGCAATCACCGCCGGCTCCGCTGGTCACATGGTTTTCGCGGCTGAAAAAACCGACGAGAAAGCGCCGGGCAACACGATTTCCCTCGGTGCCACGGCCATCACAGGTGAAGCCCAGGACGACACTTCCTACAACGTCGAAAAAGCCTCCTCACCCAAGTACACCGCGCCGCTGGTTGACACTCCGCGTTCGATCACGGTCATCCCGCAACAAGTCCTCAAGGACACGGGCGCGATGAACATGCAGGACGCGTTGCGCACCGTTCCCGGCATCACCTTCGGTGCCGGTGAAGGTGGCAACCCGCAAGGCGACCGTCCGTTCATTCGTGGTTTCGATGCCCAAGGCGACACCTATCTGGATGGCGTGCGCGATACCGGTTCGCAGAGCCGCGAGATCTTCGCCGTAGAGTCGATCGAAGTCAGCAAAGGCCCGAACTCGGCCATCGGCGGCCGCGGCGCGGCCGGGGGCAGCATCAACCTTGTGAGCAAAAAAGCGCATCTGGGCGACTCGTTCGACGGTGGTTTCACCTGGGGCTCCGACCAGACCCAGCGTTACACCATGGACGGCAACTATCAGTTTTCCGACACCGTCGCCGGCCGTCTGAACCTGATGAGCCACGAGAGCAACGTCGCCGGCCGTGACAGCGTCGACTACGATCGCTGGGGCGTGGCGCCGTCGCTGGCGTTCGGCCTGGGCACCGACACCCGGGTCAACCTCGACTACTACCACCTCGAAAGCAACGACACGCCGGACTCGGGCATTCCTTATTCGATTCCGACCGCAGGCTCGGCGGCGCGCACCAAGTCCAATCCGGACAAACCGGATGACGGCGGCGACAGCAGCAACTTCTATGGCCTCGACAACCGCGACTTCCGCAAGACCCGCGTCGACACGGCGACCATTGCCATCGAGCACGACCTGAGCGACGCGCTCACGGTCAAGAACACCCTGCGTCATGGCAACAGCATGCAGGACTACATCCTGACCCAGCCGGACGACAGCAAGGGCAACGTCAACAATGGCAGCGTCTGGCGCCGTGCGAACACCCGCGTCAGCAACACCGAGACCACCACCAACCAGACCGACCTGTTTGGCGACGTCTACATCGCCGGCTTCAAGAACAGCTTCGCCACCGGTATCGAGCTGAGCCGCGAAGAAAGCAAGAAGTCCTCGTACAACGTCAACACCGACACCACGCCAAGAACTGCCGCAGCGACCACCAATTGCAGCCCCGCGCTGATCGGCGCGCCAAGCGGTTACAACTGCACCTCGCTGTCCAGCCCGAACCCGAGCGACCCATGGAACGGCGCGATCTCGCGCAACTATGCCGGCACCGACACTACGGGTAAAACCTACGCGCTCTACGTGTTCGACACTTTGACGTTGTCCGAGCAGTGGCTGGTGAACATGGGCCTGCGCTACGACCACTTCGACACCGACTACAAGACCTACAACGCGGCCGGCACCACCACCTCCAAGGGCGATGATGTCAGCGAGTTCGTTACCGGTCAGTTCGGTGTGGTCTACAAGCCGGCGGAAAACGGCAGCATCTATGCGTCCTACGCAACATCCGCCACCCCACCGGGCGCGACCCTGGGCGAAGGCCAGGACGGCAACCCGCTGGGTGGCACGCCTGATCGCAATGGCAACCTGCTCGCCAGCGACATGGAGCCGGAGACCACCAAGAACTACGAAATCGGTACCAAGTGGGATCTGTTGAACGATCGTCTGTCGCTGACGGCTGACATCTTCCGCACCGAGAAAGAAAACGCTCGGGTGCAAACCAACACCACCACGTACGAAAACGTCGGCAAAACTCGGGTTCAAGGTTTCGAACTGTCGGCCACTGGCAAGCTCACCGACAAATGGCAGGTCTTCGCCGGTTACGCCTACATGGACAGCGAGCAAATCGATGGCGGCGACATGCCGGCCAACCGAGCCAACAATGGCAACGAACTGCCGAACACACCGAAAAACAGCGCCAGCCTGTGGACGACTTACCAGGTCACGCCGAAGCTGACCATCGGCGGCGGCGCATTCTATGTCGACGACGTGTTCGGTAGCGCAGCCAACACCACCATGGTTGATTCCTACGTTCGCTACGATGCGATGGCGGCCTACAAGCTGACCAAAAACGTCGACCTGCAATTGAACGTGCAGAACCTGACCGACGAAACCTACTACGACAAAGCGTTCTCGACTCACTTCGCCAACCAGGCGGCGGGCCGTACTGCTTTGCTGAGCACCAACTTCCACTTCTGATTGACTGTCATACGACAATCGCTGTGGGAGCGAGCTTGCTCGCGATGGGGCCATAACATTCAACATGCATGTTGACTGTAAGGCCGCCATCGCGAGCAAGCTCGCTCCCACAGCTTTTGTGTGTAAAAGGAATGTTTCTCGACAACCCACGGCATAATGCGCGCCGTGATGACAACTTTTGAACGAACAAGGCGAGCGACGTGTTGAAGAAAACCCTGTTCCAGTTGCACTGGTTTTTTGGCATCAGCGCCGGACTGGTCCTGGCCCTGATGGGCATCACCGGGGCGACGGTATCGTTTCAGGACGAGATCCTGTATGCGTTGAATCCTTCTGTGTTGCAGGTGCAGAAACAGGTCGCCGGTGTGCTGCCGCCCGCTGAATTGGTGGAGAAGATCGAAGCGGCCACGAACCTGAAAATCGCGATGCTCTCGGTCGACATCGACAACGACGTCGCCGCAAAAGCCTTCTTCACCCCGGCACCGGGTGAGCGCCGCGGCCCCATGCGTTTCTTCGATCCGTACACCGGCGAATTGCTGGGCGACGCCACTGGCCAGCAGTTCTTCGGCCTGATGCTGCAACTGCACCGTTTTCTCGCCATGGGCGATACCGGGCGGCAAATCACCGGCGCCTGTACCTTGATCCTGGTGTTCTTCTGCCTGTCCGGCCTCTATCTGCGCTGGCCGCGCCAGTGGAAAAGCTGGCGCGCGTGGCTGACTCTCGACTGGAAGAAAAAAGGTCGCAGCTTCAACTGGGACCTGCACTCGATCGCCGGCACCTGGTGCCTGGTGTTTTATCTCCTGGCAGCGCTGACCGGGCTGTCCTGGTCCTACGAGTGGTACAACAAGGGTCTGAACAAATTGCTCTCCGACTCACCGCAGAACGAACGCGTTCGTGGTGGTCGCGGCCCGGCACCGAAAGGCCCGGCGCCGACAGCCGATTATTCGGCCATGTGGAGCAGCATCTACAGCGCGGCCGGTCCCGGCCTGAGTTTCTATAACACCCGCATGCCACCGGTGGCCGGACAACCGGCGACCGTTTTCTATTTGCTCAAGGATTCGCCCCACGACCGCGCGCTGAACCAGATCACCCTCGATCCGCTCACCGGCGTCATCAAGCGGCACGAGCGCTACAGCGACAAGAGCTTCAAGGCACAGTTGCTGACCAGCATCTATGCGCTGCATGTCGGCAGTTTCTTTGGCATTGGCGGACGGATCATCCTGACGATCACCGCGCTGACCATGCCGCTGTTCTTCATCACGGGCTGGATGTTGTACCTCGATCGTCGACGCAAGAAACGCCAGGTCAAGGACGCACGCAAAGGACTGGCCCAGCCGGGCAGCGATGCGTCAGCGTGGCTGATCGGTTTCGCCAGTCAGAGCGGCTTCGCCGAGCAACTGGCGTGGCAGACTGCCGGCCAATTGCAGGCCGCCGGCCTGCCGGTCAAGGTCCAGCCGTTGGCGGATGTCAGCGAGCAAGATCTGCGTGAATCGAGCAACGCTTTGTTCGTGGTCAGCACTTTCGGCGACGGCGAAGCACCCGATAGCGCCCGGGGGTTTGAACGCAAGTTACTGGGCCGCAGCTTGAGCCTGGAAAGCCTGAACTATGCGGTACTCGGCCTCGGTGACCGCCAGTATCAACACTTCTGTGGATTCGCCCGACGCCTGCACAGCTGGCTCGGCGAACATGGCGGCAAGACCCTGTTCGCCCCCGTGGAAGTCGACAGTGGCGACCCTTACGCCTTGCGTCACTGGCAGCAACAACTGGGCCAGTTGACCGGTCAGGCGCCGGTGGACACCTGGCAAGCGCCGAGCTACGACAACTGGACCCTGACCCGCCGCGAACAAATCAACCCGGACAGCAGCGGTTCGCCCGTCTATTTGCTGGGCCTCACCGCACCCACCACCAGCAGTTGGCTGGCTGGCGACCTGGTGGAAGTGTTGCCGCGCAACTGCCCTTGGGCGATTGAACATTTCCTTGATGGCCTGGGCATCGATGGACGGGCAACGATTGAACTCGACGGTTTGTCGCAACCGCTGGAGCAAGCCCTTGCCAGCCGCCAACTGCCAGAAAATCGCAGCCATCTGGTCGGCCTGCACGCGCAAGCGCTGGTAGCCGCTCTGGTGCCGTTGGCCAAGCGCGAATACTCCATTGCCTCGATTGCCGCCGACGGCATTCTGGAGTTGATCGTACGCCAGGAACTGCATGCCGATGGCAGCCTCGGTGTCGGCTCCGGTTGGCTCACTGAACACGCGCCTGTAGGCAGCAGCATCAGTCTGCGGGTGCGCCGCAACAGCGGCTTCCATCTCCCGAACGAACCCGTGCCCATGATTCTGATCGGCAACGGCACCGGTCTGGCCGGCTTGCGCAGCTTGCTCAAGGCGCGGATTGCCGATGGCCAGCAACGCCAGTGGCTGTTGTTCGGCGAGCGCCATCGGCAACACGATTACCTGTGCCGCGATGAGCTGGAAGAGTGGTTGATTTCCGGAGATCTCCAGCGCCTGGACCTGGCGTTCTCGCGGGATCAGGCCGAGAAGATCTACGTGCAGGATCGCCTGCGCGAATCGGCCGGCGAATTGAAGAAATGGCTGGCGGACGGCGCGGTGATCTACATCTGCGGCAGCTTGCAGGGCATGGCCTCCGGGGTCGATCAAGTGCTCAATGATGTGCTCGGTGCTGTCGAAGTCGAGCGCCTGATCGAACAAGGCCGCTACCGCCGCGACGTGTACTGACAACTGCGCACCTGCCCCTGTCGTTGATCGTTCCCACGCTCTGCGTGGGAATGCGGCCCTGGGACGCTCTGCGTCCCAAAAGCCGAACGCAGAGCGTCCGTAGAGGCGTTTCCACGCAGAGCGTGGGAACGATACTCCATCAGCGGGTCACACCGGCTGCAACGTCTGTTCAAAGACGGAAACCCCATCCAGATCACGCAACACCACGCTCAACGCCCCGCTCTGCCCCTCGATATTCACCTCACCGAAAAACTGAAACCCGGCAAACGGTGAAATGTTCTGCGCGGGCGGTGCTTTCTGGAACACCACTTGCGGGCCGAAGGTTTTATCCAGCGGATTAGGCCCGTAGCTCCCGGCATTCAAGGGACCTGCGACGAACTCCCAAAACGCTTCGAAATCCTGGAACGCGGCGCGGTCCGGGTGGTAGTGATGCGCGGCGCAATAATGCACATCCGCCGTCAGGAACAGGAAGTTGCGCACCTGCTGCGCCCGCAGGAACCCCAGCAGCTCGGCAATTTCCAGCTCGCGGCCCTGGGCCGGTCCCGGATCGCCATTGGCCACCGCCTCCCAGCGCTCGACACCGGGGCTGACCTCGCCATCGGGCACGCCGAGGCCGATGGGCATGTCGGCAGCGATGACTTTCCATTGTGCTTTGGAAGCTTTCAACGATGCTTTCAACCAGTCCAGTTGTTCACGACCGAGGAAGGGTTTGGCGCCACCCAGGTTGTCGTCATTGGCCTCGCGGTAACTGCGCATGTCGAGCACAAACACATCGAGCAATGGTCCGTAACTGAGCTGGCGATAGATCCGTCCGCCACCATCGGCGCTCTGCAAACGCATCGGTGCATATTCGAGCCAGGCCTGACGCGCGCGGCCCACCAGGCTGTGGATATCTTGGCTCTTGTAGCGCTCATCCAGTTGCTTGCCTGGCGACCAATTGTTCACCACTTCATGGTCGTCCCACTGCCAGATTTGCGGCACTTCGGCATTGAAGCGACGGATGTTTTCGTCCATCAGGTTGTAGCGGTAATTGCCGCGATAGTCGTCGAGGGTTTCGGCGACTTTGCTCTTGGCCTCGGTGGTGATGTTGCGCCACACGCGACCGCTTTCGGTGGTGAGTTGGGCGGGTACGGGGCCGTCGGCGTAGATGGTGTCGCCGCTGTGGATAAAGAAGTCCGGCAGGCGCAAACGCATGGCTTCGTAGATGCGCATGCCGCCGATGTCCGGGTTGATGCCGAAGCCCTGACCGACGGTGTCGCCGCTCCAGACGAACCGAATGTCGCGGCGAGTTTGCGGCACGCTGCGCAAGTGGCCGAACCACGGTTCGCTGGCGACGCCGCTCTGGGCATCTTCAAACTGTACGCGATAGAAAATCGCCTGGTCGGCGGGCAACCCGGTCAACTCGACACGGGCGGTGAAATCGGAGCGGGCATCGGCCAATGCCGAGACGAAACGCCGAGGGTTGGGGAACAGACTGCGGGTGTCCCATTCCACCACCATTCGAGCCGGGCGGTCGCTGCGGCTCCAGATAATCGCCCGGTCTCCCAACAGGTCGCCGGACTGCACGCCGTCGGTGAGTTGTGGTCGATCCTTGACCGAAGCGATGACCGCCGGCGCCAGCCCCGGCAACAACAGTCCGGCGCCGACCGCTTGCATCACACGACGACGGCCAAGGTTGAAATCGCTCATGGTGTTCTCCCTGGAAAAGGAAAAACTTAAGCACGTGTCCGTGACGCTGATGTGAAAACGCGATCCTTGTAGGAGCCGAGCTTGCTCGCGATGGCGGTGTTTCATTCACCTCGATGTTGAATGTCAGTCCGTCATCGCGAGCAAGCTCAGCTCCTACAGGTTCCGCCTCAGGCCTTGGCCGGCTCCAGCGCCAACTCAACCGTCTCCGGGCGCTTGACCAGCGCATACACCACCGCCGTCAGCAAACTCCCGGCGACAATCGCCAGCAGATACAGCAACGCATGATTGATCGCATTCGGAATCAACATCACGAACAACCCACCGTGGGGCGCCATCAGTTTGCAGCCGAAATACATCGACAACGCACCGGTCAGCGCACCACCGGCAATGCTCGCCGGAATCACTCGCAACGGATCTTTCGCAGCAAACGGAATCGCCCCTTCGGAGATGAAGCACAACCCCAGCACCAACGCCGCTTTACCGGCCTCGCGTTCGGTCTGGGCGAATTTGCGTCGGGCGATGAACGTGGCAATCCCCAGGCCAATCGGCGGCACCATGCCGGCGGCCATGGTCGCGGCCATCGGTGCATAACTCTGCGACGCCAGCAGTCCCACCGAAAATGCATAAGCGGCTTTGTTGATCGGTCCGCCGAGGTCGACGCACATCATCGCGCCCAGCAGCACGCCGAGGAGAATCGCGTTGGTGGTGCCCATGCTGTCGAGAAAATGCGTAAGCCCGGCAAGCATCCCCGCCACCGGTTTACCGACCACATAGATCATCACCAGACCGGTAAACAAACTGGCGAGCAACGGGATGATCAGAATCGGTTTCAACGCCTCGAGGCTTTGCGGTAAACGCGCGTAGCGGTTGATCGCCTGCGCCGCGTAACCGGCGATAAAACCGGCGATGATCCCGCCAATGAATCCAGTGCCCAGGGTACTTGCCAACAGTCCACCGATCATCCCCGGCGCCAGGCCCGGCCGGTCAGCAATCGAGTAGGCGATGTAGCCCGCCAGCAACGGCACCATCAACTTGAACGCCGTGTCGCCGCCAATTTGCATCAGCGCCGCCGCCAGCGTGCCCTCTTCCTTGAACGCAGTGATGCCGAACACGAAGGACAAGGCGATCATCAAGCCGCCCGCTACCACCATCGGCAGCATGAACGAGACACCGGTCAACAGGTGCTTGTAAACGCCGGTCTTGTCTTTTTTGGCCGCGGCGCTGGCACCCGTCGCTGCGCTTTCCTGGGTGCCTTCGGCGAGGGCCTTGTTCAATGTCGCTTCGGCTTGCTTGAGCGCAATGCCGGTGCCGCAGCGGTAGATTTTCTTGCCGGCGAAACGCTCGGTGGCCACTTCGATGTCTGCTGCCAGCAACACCACGTCGGCATCGGCGATGGCCTGCGCACTCAGCGGGTTGCGCGCACCGACCGAGCCCTGGGTTTCCACTTGCAGGTCGTAGCCCAAGCGCTTGGCCGCTTGCTGCAATGCTTCGGCGGCCATGAAGGTATGCGCGACACCGGTCGGACACGCGGTGACCGCGACCAGGCGCGGTGCATTATTTGCGGCCCCCGCCGGTTCCACGACGGCTTCGGCGACGGCTTCAGGCGCTGTGTAAACCTGAGCTTCTTCAGCCCCGCGGCGCAACACTGATTCCACATCCTGAAGGGCCTGGGCCGGGGTGCTCTGGTAGATGCGCTTGCCCACGAATCGCGACATGTCCACCGGCGCACTGGTGACCAGCAACACCCATTCGGCCGCATCGAGTGTGGCCGCCGACAGTTGCCGCTCGGGGTGCGCCGCATCGCTGATCTCGACGCTGGTGCTCCAACCCTGGCGCTGGGCTGCTGCGTCCAGCAAACGGGCGCACAGCACACTGGTGACCATGCCGTTCGGGCAGGCAGTAACAATGGCTAACTTCATGACCAACCCTCTTATTGTTCTGTCAGGGGACGCACGCGCACACCCTGTTCAAGCTGCGCCAGGCGCGCCGCATCGCTGATACCGAAACCGATCTGGGTAACCGCCATCGCGGCAATTGCCGTGGCCGTTCGCAAGGTTTGCTCAGGTGTATCGGCACTGACCAATCCGTGCAGCATGCCGGCCAGCAAGGAATCACCAGCGCCCACGGTGCTGGCGACGCTGACCTTGGGTGGCGTGGCATGCAGCGCCGAACCGACACTGAACCAGTTCACGCCGTCGGCACCGTGGGAAATCACCACATGCTCGATACCCAGGGCGTGCAAACGGTTCGCCGCTTCTGCCTGGGCCAGAACCGAAACCGCTTCGCTACCCAGCACCTCTGCCAACTCTTCGCTGTTGGGCTTGATCAGCCACGGGCCGGCCGTGAGCGCGGCGCGCAATGCTTCGCCGCTGGTGTCGAGGGCGACTTTCAAACCGAGGTTTTTCAAGCGCACGATCAGCGCCTGCAACCACTGCGGGCTGACACCCTGCGGCAGACTGCCCGCGACGACGACGGCGTCATGCCCCGGCGCAATCTGGTCAAGCCGATCAAGCAAATCCTGTTGCGCCGCCGCGCTGACCATCGGTCCCGGACCATTGAGGTCGGTGATGCGCCCGTCGCTTTCCGCCAGTTTGATATTGCTGCGGGTCTCGCCGGGAACACGGATGAACGCATCGACAAAACCGCGTTTGGCAAACAGGGTTTCGAACGCTTGCAGATTGTCTTCACCGAGAAAACCACTGACCGTCAGCTGATGGCCCAAGTCCGCCAGCACCTGTGCCACGTTCACCCCTTTACCGGCGGCGTGGCTGTGCAGGGCGTCGCTGCGATTGACCTGACCGGGCTCCAGGCGCGACAACTCGACGGTGAGGTCGAGCGCCGGGTTGAGGGTCAGGGTAAGAATCCGGGCCATTACAGGGCCTCCACTAGTGCGCGCACTTCATTGGCGCTGCCCACGGCGAGCGCCTCTCGGGCAAGAATTTGAGTCTGGCTGAGGCTGAGTTCGCGAATCCGCGCCTTGACCTCGGCAATGCTGCGACCACCGACGCTGAGCTCATCCACACCCAGACCGACCAGCACCGGCACCGCCAGCGGATCGGCCGCCAACTCACCGCAGACACCGACCCACTTGCCATGGGCATGGGCCGCTCGAACGGTGATATCGATCAGTTGCAGCACCGCCGGATGCAAGCCATCGGCCTGGGCGGAAAGCGTCGGATGACCCCGGTCGATGGCCAGGGTGTATTGCGTCAGGTCGTTGGTGCCGACACTGAAGAAATCGACCTCTTTGGCCAGCACCGGCGCCAACAACGCCGCCGACGGCACTTCGATCATGATCCCCAGTTGCAGGTCCGCCACCGGGATTTCCAGGCGCAGGCGTTCGGTCATGTCTCGTGCCTGACGCCACTCATCGACGCTGCCGACCATCGGGAACATGATCCGCAACGGACGGTTGTCGGCAGCGCGCAACAAGGCGCGCAACTGCGCTTCCATCACCTGCGGACGCTGCAGGGTCAGGCGAATGCCGCGCACGCCGAGAAACGGGTTTTCTTCCTTGGCAATCGGCCAATAAGGCAGCGGTTTGTCACCGCCGACATCCAGCGTACGCACCACCAGCGGCCGCCCGGCGAGGCCATCGAGGACACGGCGGTATTCGGCTTCCTGCGTCGCCTCGTCCGGCGCTTGCGGGTGGGCCATGAAAATCAGTTCGGTGCGCAACAGGCCAATGCCTTCGGCGCCCTGCTCCACCGCGCCGGTCACGCCTGCGCTCTCACCAATGTTGGCAAACACCTCCACCGCATGCCCGTCGGTCGTCAACGCCGGTTGATGGCGTTGTTCGGCGGCAGCCTTCAGACGTTGCTCACGGGTATCTCGCTCTTCAGTTGCGCGCTGCAAAGTGGCCACATCGGCATCCACGTGCAGGCGACCGCGCTGACCATCGAGCAACAACGGCGTGCCGGGCGCCAGCAGCAGCACTGCAGGGCCGGCGCCGACCAGTGCCGGAATACCCAGGGCCCGGGCGACAATGGCGCTGTGCGCGGTGGCGCCGCCACGGGCGGTAAGAATGCCGGCCACACGGGCCGGATCGAGACGCGCCACATCGGACGGGCCGACTTCGTCCATCACCAGAATGTACGGTTGATCCGGCTCGTGCGGGGTTTCGATTCCGCACAGTTGCGCCAACACGCGCCGGCCAATGTCGCGCAGATCGGCGGCGCGCTCGGCGAGCAACGCGTCGTGCAAGGCTTCCTGCTGCCGGGCCGCCGCTTCGATTACCGACATCCACGCCGCTTCGGCGCTTTCGCCCTGCTTGAGGCGGGTGTCGACTTCATCGGTCAACTCAGGGTCGTCGAGCATTTCCTGGTGGGTGATGAAAATCTCGCGAATGGCCTTGGCCTTGCTGCGCTCGATCAAGCCCTGAATGTCCTGGCGTACCGCGGCCAGTGCTTGCTTGAGACGCTCGCGCTCGGTCGCCGCGGATTCACCGCGCAGCGGGTATTCGATGGTTTGCAGCACTTGAATATGCGCCGGGCCGATGGCGATTCCCGGCGCAGCGGCGATAGCCTGCACCAGACTCCCGGAGGTCGGCGCCAGCAGTACTTGCGTCACTTCAGCGATTTCTTCGCGCGGCTGGCTCACCGGTGGCAGCGGCTCGACTTCCTCACCCAGGCCTTCTTCGATGGCAGCCAATAGCGCGGGCAAGGCATCGGCGGCAATACTGGGCTCGGCGATGATTTCCAGCACCTGACCGCGACGGGCGCCGAGGCTGAGCAATTTGCTCAGACTCTTGACCGATACCGCGCTGTCCTGACCATCGACGATGCGGATGCGAATCTCGCCTTCAAAACTTTTTGCCAATTGCGCGAGAATCTTCGCCGGGCGCGCATGCAATCCGTGGGCGTTCGCCAGCGCAATGCGCGCACTCGGCCAATCGGCAGGCAGTTCACCACCGAGCACTTCCAGCACCGCACGGCAGCTGGTGGCGCGCCCCAATTCATGGCCTCGACCTTCTATCAGCAAGGCGCACAGACGTTCGAGCAACGCCTGATGGGCCTCGCCCAGACTGGCCAGGCAAAACAGTCCGTTAAGCGGTTGGCCGAGGTAACGCAGCGGTTTGTCCGGGGTGACGAAGGCCAGTCCCGGACGCTTCACCGTTTGTTCGCTGTGCAGCCACCACAGGCCATCACCCAGCGGCAGAGCTTCGACCTGCTGCAACACTGCCGAGAAACCGTTGCTCACGCAGTCGGCCTGGCGCAGCAATCGCGCGCCGCGCCAAACCAGCTCTTCGAAATCTTCAGCGGCAACGCCCAGGCCAATCATCTGTGCATCCAGCGCCAGCTCCTGCGGCGCGCCTTGCAGCAGCTTGAGCAAGGCTTCGGCAGAGCTGGCGCGACGCAAGGCCTGTCCCAGATCGGTCTCGCCGAGGGCCCGGGTCAGCAGCTGCAACAGGCGCAGGTGTTCGTCGGATTTGGCAGCGATGCCAATGGCCAGGTAAACGGTCTGGCCGTCGCCCCAATCAACGCCGTCGGGGAACTGCATCAGCCGCACGCCCGTGGTGTATACCTGATCGCGGGTTTGCGGCGTACCGTGGGGAATGGCAATACCTTGACCGAGAAAGGTCGAGCCCTGGGCTTCACGGGCCTGCAGACCGGCCAGGTAACCGTCGGCAACCAGGCCGTCGGCGACCAGATGTCCGGCCAGTAATTGCAACGCTGCGGCCTTATCCACAGCCGACTGGCCCATGGAAATCTGCTCTATGGTGAGCTCGAGCATGCTTTCTCCTTTTTGGCACCTTGGGTGCCAGGTATTGTTTTGAATGATTCAGCTTAGGCTTTTGTCTTGAAACAATCTTTGGCGGTTTCGCGGCAGCACCTGCCAAAGCGTATTTAATCCAGAAAATACGCCTGCTGAAACGTTTAATCTAGAATGATTGGCACGTTACTCGATTCTGTTGCGTCGTTGAAGCCCAACTTGTCGGATGCGTTGTGACGATGGTCGGCTGCCCGAATCGGGTAGGATTGGCGAAAATGTCGAGGCAAGCTCGAGAAAACAAGGAATTGCGGGTTGAAACTCAGTGATATAGCTCAGTTGGCCGGTGTGTCCGTCACCACCGCCAGCTACGTCATCAATGGCAAAGCCGAACAGCAACGCATCAGCAGCGCCACCGTCGAGCGCGTAAGCGCGGTGGTCGAATTGCACGGCTTCACACCCAATCCCCAGGCTGCCGGCCTGCGCAGCCGGCACACCCGCACGCTGGGCTTTATTTTGCCGGATCTGGAAAACCCCAGTTACGCGCGAATCGCCAAACTGCTGGAACAGGGCGCGAGGGCTCGCGGCTATCAGCTGCTGATCGCCAGTTCCGACGATGCACCGGACAGCGAACGGCAATTGCTGCAACTGTTCCGCGCCCGGCGCTGTGACGCGTTGATCGTTGCCAGTTGCCTGCCCCCCGGCGACGACAGCTACCGGCAATTACAGGCCAAGGGCCTGCCGATCATCGCCATCGACCGGGTCATGGAGCCCGAGCATTTCTGCTCGGTGATCAGTGACGACCGCGAAGCCAGCCTGCACCTGACGCAAAGCCTGCTCGACCCGCTGCCCAAACAGATTGCCCTGATCGGCGCCCGTCCCGAGCTGAGCATCAGCCAGGAGCGCGCCGCCGGCTTCAAAGAAGCGCTGGCCGGTTACAACGGTGAAATGCTGATCGAGCACGGCGAGTCGTTCAGCCGCGAATGCGGTAAACAGTTGATGGAAGAATTACTTCAGCGTGTCGGGCATCTTCCCGAAGCGCTGGTGACCACTTCTTACGTACTGCTGCAAGGCGTGTTCGATGCCTTGCACGACTTCCCGTTGAAAAACCGCCCACTGCGCCTCGGCACTTTCGGCGATACCCAATTGCTGGACTTTTTGCCGTTGCCGGTCAACGCCATGGCCCAGCAACATCAGTTGATCGCCGACAAAGCCCTGGCCCTGGCCCTGGCAGCCATCGAGCAATCCGATTACCAACCCGGCGTGCAGGCCATTGCCCGGACGTTCAAACAACGTATTCGTCAGGACTGAGCCATGGACCTGATCGACACCCACACACACCTGGACTTTCCCGACTTCGAAACGGATCGTCAGGCACTGATGGCCGAAAGCCGCGCCCTCGGGGTCAGGGAAATGGTGGTGCTGGGGGTTTGTCAGGGCAACTGGCAGCGGGTCTGGGAGCTGGTGCAAGACGATCCCGACCTGCATGCCGCGTTCGGCTTGCACCCGGTGTACCTGGACGATCATCGGCCTGAACACCTGACGCAACTCGGCGACTGGCTGACCCGCCTTGCCGGGCATCGGCAGCTGTGTGCTGTGGGTGAAATCGGCCTGGACTACTACATCGAAACCCTCGATCGCCAGCGTCAGCAAGCGTTGTTCGATGCGCAACTGCAACTGGCGGTGGACTTCAATCTGCCGGCGCTGATTCATGTGCGGCGCAGTCACGCGGTGGTGATTGCCACACTGAAACGCTTCAAGTCGAAACGTGCCGGGATCATCCACGCCTTCGCCGGCAGTCAGGAAGAAGCCCGCGAGTACATCAAGCTCGGCTTCAAGCTGGGCCTGGGCGGTGCCGCGACCTGGCCGCAAGCGCTGCGCATGCACCGCGTGCTGGCAAAATTGCCGCTGGAATCGGTGGTGCTGGAAACCGACTCACCGGACATGGCGCCCGCGATGTTTCCCGGTCAACGCAACAGCCCGGCGCATTTGCCGGCAATCTGTGCCGCACTGGCCGACATCATGACCATCAGCCCCGAACAACTGGCCGCCGCCAGCACCGCCAATGCCCGTGAGTTGTTCGGCTGGTAAACACATTAAGCAGATCGTTCCCACGCTCTGCGTGGGAATGCAGCCCGGGACGCTCCGCGCCCCATCCAGAGCCGAACGCGGAGCGTCCGATGAGGCATTCCCACGCAGAGCGTGGGAACGATCATGCGATGCGGATTTAAACGCGAAATGCGCTGATCAACTGTTTGAGCTCAACCACCTGCGCCGACAACGCGCGGCTGGCGTCCTCGGTCTGGTGCGCACCCTCAGCGGTGCGCTCGCCGGCGCGGTTGATCTCAACGATGTTCTGGTCGATGTCGTGGGCCACAGCGGTCTGCTGCTCCACGGCGGCGGCGATCTGCTGGTTCTGGTCGACGATCATGCCGACCGCACCGAGGATATTTTCCAGTGCGAGCTGGACCTTTTCTGACTGCCCCACGGTGCCGTTCGCCATCTCATGGCTGACCCCCATCGCCTTGACCGCCGCACCGACACCGCCGTGCAACTTGGCGATCATCTGCTCGATTTCCTCAGTCGATTGCTGGGTGCGTTTGGCCAGGGTCCGGACTTCGTCAGCCACTACGGCAAACCCGCGCCCCTGCTCACCGGCCCGTGCCGCTTCGATCGCAGCGTTCAGCGCCAGCAGGTTGGTCTGCTCGGCAATGCTCTTGATCACTTCCAGCACGCGACTGATGGATTGGCTGTCACTGGCCAGTTGATTGATCACCAACACCGACTGATCAATCTCGCTGGCCAGTGCCGCGATGCTGCCTTGCTGGGACTGCACCAGGCCGCGCCCGCTGATGGTTTCATCGTTGACGCTGTGGGCGCTGCTGACCGCTGCCGCCGCACTGCGCGCCACTTCCAGGGAAGTGGCGGACATCTGGTTCATCGCCGTGGCGACCTGCTCGATCTGGGTGCGCTGCCCGGCCACCGCCTGGTTGCTTTGCGCCGAAACATTTTCCACTTGCCCGGCTTGACGCTCGACCTCGCTGACGGTCTGTCCGACGCGCTCGATCAGGTCATGGATTTTCTTCACCGTGCCGTTGAACACCTCGCCCAACTCTCCGAGTTCATCGCGGCTGTTGGCGCTGAAGGTAACCGTCATGTCGCCCGCCGCCACTTTGTCCATGACCCCACCCAGGCGTTTGAGAGTGGTGCGGGTAGACGCGTAGAAACCGCCGTAGAGATAGAAGATCAGGACAAACACCACCGACAGCGCCACGGCCTGCAGGATCATGTGTGTGCGGTTCTGGTCCAGACGTTGCTGCAACTGGGTGCCGAGAAACTTCAGGGTGGCTTCATTGAGTTGGTAGGTCGAATCCATCAAGCCAGTGACCTGGTCGTAGAAGGCTTGCCATGGCGTATCGAGTGTATCGGCCATCACCACCTTTTCTTCGAACAGCTCGCTGGCTTTTTTCAACGAGGCTCTGCTGCTGTCTGCCTGAGCAGCCAGGGTCTGCGCCGCGGCCTTGCTGGAGTTTGTCGCGTCCTGCAACTTCAAGCCGTACTCGGCCTGGAGTTTTTCGATCTGCCCCAACAGGTCATCGAATCGGTTGCTCGATGCCGAGTTGAGAAAACCTTGCCCCAGCGAGGCCGCGCCCATCGCACGGCCGTCCCCCAGAATCTGGGTGATGCGCGGAGTGACGTTGGTCACCAGTTCGCTGAGTTGGCGCATGTCGCTTTGATTGTCGAGGCTCAGACCGGCCTGACTGGCAATGAGCTGGCTGAAAAGCTGGGCATTACCCACCAGCTTGCCCGCCAGGGCACTTTTGCTTTGCAGGGATGTTTCCGTTTGCTGTGCCTTGAACGCAGCGACCATCTCATCGCGTTTGCCGTCGAACACCGCAATGTGCTCCGGATCGCTGCTCATTGCCGTCAACCCTTGCAGGCGCGTCAGCACGCTTTTTTCCAGGCTGCTGATTTGCGCCTCGATATTCCCGGCCCTGCCGGACTGGCCGAGGGCAAAATTGATCTGCACCAGGTTGTTCAAGGTTTCCAGATCGCGTCGTAGCGTCAGGCTACTGCCCAACAGGTCGAGGCTTTGCAGTTCGATCCGGGTGCCCTGGAATTCGCGATAGGAATCGCGTACCAGATAGAAATTGGTGACTAACATTGGCACCAGGAACAGGACGCTGATCAGGCTGAACTTCATGCCGAAGCTCAGGCGATTCATTAGCGCAACGGCGGGATAGAGCAAGCTCTTCACTGGAAGTCTCCCTTGGATTTCTTATTTTTATTGGCAGGCGCAGCGAGGCAGCAGATAGCCACTATTGAGCGCTATCCCTGTATAGCTTAAATCGGCAGGAAGTTTTGTAACTTAAGGTTAACGAGAGGTCAGCGCAGCCCTGTAGCAGCGGGCATCACTTGCTACAGGGATCAATCGCTTCAGGGCAAGACAGTCCACAATGCAAAACCGGCATACCACAGCACCGCCGCTCGCAGCAGTAACTCCCAGAGCCGGTCGAGATTGTTGATGCCGTCGGGCCCTGCGACCGGTGCAGGAATTTCCGCGGCCACCCGCCCAGCCTTCTCGATCAACTGAGCAGCGCTGATGTTCCAGTTCAGCAATTCGTGCAACATCACCCGGCTGACAGCAACAAAATTGCCGACCAGGGCAAAGCTCGCGGCCAGCAAGCGCACCGGCACCCAATCGAATGCGTGACGCAATTGCCCTGCGCGCTCGACCACGGCCGGGTTTTGCCCGTGCTCTTCAGCCAGGGCCAGCAGGCGGTAGCTCAAGGCGGCGACCGGCCCCAACAGGAAGTACCAGAAAATCACCGCAAAGAAACTCTGGTAAGCCTCCCACAGCAAATGCCCTTCAACCCGCTCCAGCAGTTGTTCGCCGCTGTCGGCGCAGATATCCAGATCGCGCTTGGCGACATGGGCCGCCGCTTGCAGATCTTCTCGACGCCAGGCATCGCGAAACGGCCCAAGACCGGCAAGCAGATCTCCGCGCCCCAGGCTGTAGATAACCACCAACAGGTGTACCGGCAAGGCCAGCAGACCGTAAGCCACCGGGTCAATCACCACCAGCAGCAGGCCCAGTAGCGCAACGGGAAACAGCACCAGTACCGCTAGAACCAGCCATGGACGCTGCACCAGACGCGGGCTGAGCTCAAGCTTGTGCAGCTCGCGAACCCAGCCGCCATCGCGTTGAACCCGATGGCGCAGGGCCGAAAACTTCTCGATCCAGACCGCCAACAGCAACACCAGAAAACTCATTGTCCTTCCTCTTTTGCCAGGGCTGCGCGATAGCGTGCCCAGTCGAACGCCGGCCCCGGATCCGTCTTGCGCCCGGGGGCGATGTCGCTATGCCCACAGATCCGCTGTGCAGTGATCGCCGGGAACGCCGCTTGCAACTGCCGAGTCAGCCCGGTCAACGCATCATACTGAGCATCGGTGAATGGCAGATCATCCGTGCCTTCCAATTCAATGCCCACGGAAAAATCGTTACAGGTTTCCCGCCCCTCGAAATTCGAAACGCCAGCGTGCCAGGCGCGCTCAAGACAAGAGACAAACTGGGTAACCGTACCGTCACGCTCAATCAGAAAATGTGCGGACACCCGCAGATCGGCAATCCCCTCAAAGTAGGGGTGCTCCGTGACATCCAGACGATTCTGGAAAAACGCCTGCACCTTGCCCGTGGCGAACTGCGCCGGCGGCAGGCTGATGTTATGGATCACCAGCAGGGAAATTTCGCCCTCGGGGCGCGCATTGAAGTTGGGCGAGGGGCACAAACGCACGTCCTGACACCAACCGCTCGCGGGGTCCAACTGCATACCGATTCCTTCAACGACAAGTGTGTTGGCCGTCAGTATGCCGCGATAGCCCCCCGGGATGCGATCACTTGCCGCGCTCAAGGCGTCGCAGATTGCCGATCACCGTCTCCAGCGCCCGATCAAACAGCAAGGTGTCATCGAGCGTACGCACCGTACCGCGACGAAACTCCAGGGCCAGGCTCGCACGGCTGTGCTCCAGCACCTTCATACCAGTGCGGTTGACGAAAATGTAATGGCCCGTGACGTCGATAATCGCTGCCAGCTTGCAGCGCAGCGTATTGTCCTGATCCTCCTGGAACTCGACCCAGCCACCAAGGCGCAACTGGTCCACGTGCCACAGCCCGATATCATCGGCCGACAAAGGCACCGCAGTGGCCTGTACCGGTCCTTCATCGGCTGACTGCAAGACCATTGCTTCGAGCACCTGAACCAACTCCGGCGCGTCCTTTGGCGCATGAGGCTCAGGCTCGAACAACTGAACATGCAAACCTTCCAGCTCACTGAAAAACTCACTGGTGGCGAACGGATCGAACGTCGAACCACTCAGGCCTTCGCGCAACGCCTTGAGCAAGCCCGGCACCAGCGCCAGCAAGCGCGAACGCGCGTCCGGTTCGTCATGGCACTGAACGCTCCAGATCAACTGCTCCATGGTCTGCACAGCCGCATGCCACTGCGTCGATTGATGACCATGCTTGAGAAAGGTCAGCAGCAACACTTTGCTCCAGGCGTCCTGAACAAACAGCACCACGCTGCGCGGCAGACTTTTGCCCAACAAGGCCAGATTCAAAGCCTGTTCGACATGTTGACGGGCCAGCGCAGCTTTCGCCCGGCCTTCTTCAGCATCACGAGTGCGCTGCTCCAGCAATTCACTGCGACGCCGCTCATCGGCGATGAACGCCAGGAAGTCAGCCAGCAGATCGGAAAAAATCGTCGGGTCATCGACGAAGTCATTCAACAACCGCTTCACCACCTGTTCGATGCGCAAGTACAGGCTATCGCGCTGAACATCGTCGCAGCTGCTCCAGCCGAGCGTGGCACTGGCTATTTCATTGAGCAGACGCTTGGCCGGGTGATCGCCGCGACTGAAAAAACGCTTGTCCAGAACCGCCACCTTGACCATCGGGATTTGCAACTGGCCAACCAACGCCTTGAGGCTCTGCGGCAAGTCGCGGTCGTGGCGGATGCACTCGAACAGCATGGCGATCAGGTTGATGACATCTTCATCCGCCACCCCCACCACGCGCGACTTGCCGCTTTTGACACTGACGCGAGTCAGCAACTGTCCCAGCTGATTGCGCAGATCGAAATCGTCCTGGCTGGCGTGCGTCGGCACGTATTGCTGCAAGTACGAAAGCAGCCGCAACAGGTCCCGTGAGGAAATCGGCTGTGCGGGCGCGCTTGCTTCGAGGATTGGCGTGAAACGGCCGCGCACCTGGGACAACAGGTGCTGCAATGGCAGAAACACCGGTGGCAGGCTGTCGTCGAGTGCTGACACTTGCGACTCAACGGCCACAGGCGTTTCGACAGACGTAGCAATCGTTCGCGCCGGGACGGGCTGGAGATCGGGCAGCACGCCCATGACTACCAACAACTGGTTGGCTTCACCATAGAGCTGGTCAGCATCGTTGAGCACATAGCGCTCGAACAATTTGAGGATAATCAACTTGACCTTGATCTCTACCCCGAGATTGCGCCCGGCCCGCAGGAAAAACTCACACAGCAACGTCGGCCCCAAAGGGTTGTGCCTTTCAATCAGCGTCTTGCCCAACAGCGTACTGAGGCGTGCGGTGAGCTGGTCGAGCGCCAAACCGTCACGATCCAGTATTTTATTGACCATCGCTTCTACCGCGACTGTGCGCTCCAGCTCGTCGCCGGGCTGCGCAAACGAAGCGCCGGCCGACAGCGCCATGGAGCCGTTCACAGGTGTTACGTCGTAGCGGGAAAGACGAGCAAATGCCTCGAAGATCTGATCGAAAAAAAGCCGCTCGATACTTTTGCGCTTGAGGCGCAAATCGCGCATGGCCTGAAAGTAAATGTTCTGCTCGATGCTATCTCGAGCCCGATCCGTCATTTCAAAAAGTGTGTCGTCCGCATTGTCAAACAGCGCCTGCAGGCCTTTCCTGAGCTGCAGCACAGCCTTGTCGCGAACCTGAAGCAGAATCACAGGCAGGCGGGTGAGCGGCGTATGAATCGCCTGATCGGTAGGCGCCTTGTGCAAAGGCACTACATTCCCGTCGTTGTGCATCCCGGTCCCCCTGAAACAATGATTCCACGAATCGTCAAAGTCATGACGTCAATTGCAAGGCGCGATTATCTTGCAAAAAACCACCCCGGTACCAGCGACCCGTGTTCCTCCATGGAAATACAGACCAGTACGGGCGGTATTTGCTTGCGGGAATCGACCAAATGCATGTTTCGCTGCGCCGACAATCTTTCGCACGCCTTGGGTTGCTCCGCGGCATGGCCCTATAATCGGACCACTTTGTTTGTGGAGTCCGTTATGCCGAATCTACGTCTCGCCGATCTGAACGCCGAAATCGAAGCCAACGTGCGCCGCGCGTTGCTCGAAGACATCGGCAGCGGCGACATCACCGCGCAGCTGATCCCGGCCGAACGCCTGGCCAAAGCCACCATCATTACTCGCGACGCTGCCGTCATTGCTGGCACCGCTTGGGTCGACGCGGTTTTCCGGCAACTGGACCCACGGGTCGCAGTGCATTGGCAAGTCGCCGATGGCGAGCGGGTGAAACCCAATCAGGCGCTGTTCCACCTCGAAGGTCCGGCGCGCTCGCTGCTGACCGGCGAACGCAGCGCGCTGAACTTCCTGCAAATGCTGTCCGGTGTGGCCACTCGCGCGCAGTACCTGGCGGACTTCGTTGGCGAAACCCAGGTCAAGCTGCTCGACACCCGCAAAACCCTGCCGGGGCTGCGTCTGGCGCAAAAGTACGCCGTGACCTGCGGCGGTTGTCACAACCACCGCATCGGCCTGTATGACGCCTTCCTGATCAAGGAAAACCATATTGCTGCTTGTGGCGGCATTGCGCAGGCCATTGCCGCCGCGCACAAGATCGCGCCGGGCAAACCGGTAGAGATTGAGGTAGAAAGCCTGGATGAGCTCAAAGAAGCCCTGGCGGCCGGGGCAGACATCATCATGCTCGACGAACTGAGCCTGGATGACATGCGCGAAGCCGTGCGCCTGAACGGCGGCAAGGCAAAACTGGAGGCCAGCGGCGGGATCAATGAAAGCACGCTGCTGCCGATCGCCGAAACTGGCGTGGATTACATCTCGATTGGTGCGATGACCAAGGATGTGAAAGCGGTGGATCTGTCGATGCGCTTGAGTCTCTGATCACATCGAACTGTAGGAGCGAGCAGGCTCGCTCCTACATGAGTGTCAAACCACCAGATTATTCATCTCGCAGTACTCTTCCCACTCGACGCCCAACACTTCGGCAGCTTCCTTATGCAGCTCCAGGCGCTTGGCCTCGAACTCTTGCGGGGTGCAGGTGTACTTGAGCGTCAACTCCCAAGGCTGCAGGCCCTGGGCCTCCGCCTCATCCTCGAACGCCCACTGGATCTGATCTTTCTGATCGTCGGCGGGCAGGTCCTTGATCTCATCGGCTAACTGGGGTGAGTCGATCAAGTATTTCTTGAGCGCTTCTTCGTGGCGGGCTTCTTGGGTCAACTCTTTAACGGTCATGGCGTTCTCGCTGATCTGGGGAATGGAAGATGGATCTGGATCATCAAGGATCTCTCTGACGCAAAAAACCGTATGAAGCGCGGTTTGTCTGGCCTTCAGAACCATTCGGGATCATCTGAAAACAGAGTGTCGCTGGTGCCCGAGACAGGAATCGAACCTGCGACCTTCGCGTTACGAGTGCGCTGCTCTACCGGCTGAGCTACACGGGCGGTGGGCTAAACCTAGCACTGACTTTAGGGTCAGGCAACTTCCAAGTCGCTTCAATTTTCTGCGGACAAAAAAATGCCCCACAGCTTTCACTGCGGGGCATTTTCTACAACGTTGAAGCCATCAGGCTGAAGGGCTGATTAAACGCCCGAAGCCTTGGCAGCTGCTACGTCTTTGATGGACAGCTTGATACGGCCGCGGTTGTCCACGTCCAGTACCAGTACTTCCACTTCCTGACCTTCCTTGAGGATGTCGGTCACTTTCTCAACGCGAGCATCGCTCAGCATGGAGATGTGCACCAGACCGTCCTTGCCAGGCAGGATGTTGACGAATGCGCCGAAGTCGACGATGCGCTCAACCTTACCGACGTAGATCTTGCCGATCTCGGCTTCAGCGGTGATACCCAGAACGCGCTGACGTGCTGCTTCAGCTGCTTCCTTGGTTTCGCCGAAGATCTTGATCGAACCGTCGTCTTCGATATCGATCGAAGCCTTGGTTTCTTCACAGATCGCACGGATGGTCGCGCCACCTTTCCCGATAACGTCACGGATCTTGTCGGTGTCGATCTTCATCGCGATCATGGTCGGAGCGTTGGCCGACAATTCGGTACGCGACTGGCCAATGATCTGGTTCATCTGACCGAGGATGTTCAGGCGCGCTTCCAGGGCTTGGCCCAGAGCGATCTCCATGATCTCTTCGGTGATGCCCTTGATCTTGATGTCCATCTGCAGCGCGGTGACGCCTTTGGCGGTACCGGCTACCTTGAAGTCCATGTCGCCCAGGTGGTCTTCGTCACCCAGGATGTCGGTCAGAACAGCGAATTTCTCGCCTTCTTTAACCAGACCCATGGCGATACCGGCAACTGGCGCCTTCATCGGCACACCAGCGTCCATCAGTGCCAGGGAAGCACCGCAAACGGAAGCCATCGAGCTCGAACCGTTGGATTCGGTGATTTCCGAAACCACGCGAATGGTGTACGGGAACACGTCGGCGGCAGGCAGCATGGCCGAAACCGAACGACGGGCCAGACGGCCGTGACCGATTTCACGACGACCGGCACCACCCATGCGACCACACTCGCCTACCGAGAACGGTGGGAAGTTGTAGTGCAGCATGAACGGGTCTTTTTTCTCGCCTTCCAGGGTGTCCAGCAGCTGTGCATCACGGGCGGTGCCCAGAGTTGCAACGACCAGGGCCTGGGTTTCGCCACGGGTGAACAGGGCCGAACCGTGGGTTTTTGGCAGGACACCGACTTCGATGTTCAACGGACGTACGGTCTTGGTGTCGCGACCGTCGATACGTGGCTTGCCGTTAACGATGTTTTCGCGAACGGTGCGGTATTCGATTTCACCGAAAGCCGCTTTGACGTCGGAAGCGGAAGGCTGGCCTTCTTCACCGGACAGCTTGGCAACAACCTGGTCTTTCAACTCGCCCAGGCGAGCGTAACGGTCGGCTTTGACGGTGATGGTGTAGGCCTGGGAGATCGCTTCGCCGAACTCGGCACGGATAGCGCCCAGCAGTTCGGTGGCTTCTGGCGCTGGAGCCCAGGTCCAGGTTGGCTTGGCAGCTTCGGCAGCCAGTTCCTTGACCGCGTTGATCACAACCTGGAACTCGTCGTGAGCAAACAGTACCGCGCCCAGCATCTGGTCTTCGGTCAGCTCTTTGGCTTCCGATTCAACCATCAATACGGCGTCCGAAGTACCGGCAACGACCATGTCCAGGCTCGAGGCAGCCTGTTGCTCGTAGGTCGGGTTCAGCAGGTAGCCGGTGCTTTCGTGGAAGGCAACGCGGGCAGCGCCGATCGGGCCATCGAAAGGAATGCCGGAGATCGCCAGGGCTGCCGAAGTACCGATCATCGCAGCGATGTCCGGATCGGTCTTCTTGCTGGTGGAAACGACGGTGCAGACAACCTGCACTTCGTTCATGAAGCCTTCAGGGAACAGCGGACGGATCGGACGGTCGATCAGTCGGGAAGTCAGGGTTTCTTTCTCGGAAGGACGGCCTTCACGCTTGAAGAAACCGCCAGGGATCTTACCGGCAGCGTAAGTTTTTTCCTGGTAGTGAACAGACAGAGGGAAGAAGCCCTTGCCTGGATCGGCTTGTTTTGCACCGACTACGGTCACCAATACGCTGACGTCGTCGTCAACGGTGACCAATACTGCGCCGGAGGCCTGACGGGCGATTCGGCCAGTCTCGAGGGTAACGGTCGACTGACCGAACTGGAATTTTTTGATTACCGGGTTCACGGTGTCCTACCTTCTTTTGTGGCTCTTGGGGAAACGGGTTTCTTGCGAAATTCTTGGGCAACGCCGGGAATCGGCCCGACACAATTGTCCAGGTGCTACTCAGGTAAAGCAGGTATCCAGATAAAACTTGAGGCTGGGAGCCTGCCGTGCACTGGCGGGAAACCCGCTGGTGCACGACAGACAACCAACCTCTAGCGCAATCGCTTATTAGCGACGCAGACCCAGGCGAGCGATCAGAGCGCTGTAACGGCTCACGTCCTTGCCTTTCAGGTAGTCCAGCAGCTTGCGACGCTGGTTAACCATGCGGATCAGACCACGACGGGAGTGGTGATCTTTACCGTTGGCCTTGAAGTGACCTTGCAGTTTGTTGATGTTGGCGGTCAGCAGTGCTACTTGCACTTCCGGCGAACCAGTGTCACCAACAGCTTGCTGGTAGTCAGCAACGATTTGAGCTTTTTCTTGAACGTCGAGAGCCATGAGGCAATCCTTTTATCAGGAAACTGTTTGTCGAAAAACAGTTTCAACAGGCCAGGGACAAATCCCTGTATCTAAAAATGAGTAGTGACCGTGCCTGCTGACAGCCACACTCGTTCGGTCATTCTGACCGAATCAGTCGACGCGGCGCGATGCGCCCGTCTTCGCTCACTTCACCGATACCGATGAAGCGACCATTGTGATCCTGTACCCGTACCATGCCGAACTTCGGTGCATCCGGGGCGCGAACCGGCTGGCCGTTGAGCCAGTAGAACGAGCTGTGCTCCGAGAACTGCAACAACGGCCAATCGAGCAGGCCGCTGTCCGATGGCATCAGGAAGCGATCAACCGCTTCGTTGCCGCCTTCGGCATGTACCGCTTCCAGCTCTTCCAGGGTGACGGTCTGGGCCAGCGTGAAAGGCCCGGCCTGGGTACGTCGCAGTTCTGCAACGTAAGCGCCACAACCGAGTTTTTCACCAATATCCTCCACGAGGGTACGAATATAGGTGCCTTTGCTGCAATCCACTGCCAGTCGCGCAGTATCACCTTCGAAGGCCAGCAATTCCAAGCGCGCAATAGTAACAGAACGCGGTTCGCGCTCCACTACTTCGCCAGCACGCGCCAGCTTGTACAACGGCTGGCCATCCCGCTTGAGGGCCGAGTACATCGGCGGTATCTGACTGATTTGCCCACGAAAATCCGGCAGGACAGCTTCGATATCGGCGCGACCAACGGTCACCGGGCGTTCCTGCAGAACCTCACCTTCGGCGTCCGCCGTGGTGGTGGTTTTGCCCAGTTGCGCCAACGTCTCGTAACCCTTGTCCGAATCGAGCAGGTATTGCGAGAACTTGGTGGCTTCACCGAAGCACAGCGGCAGAACGCCGGTGGCCAGCGGATCGAGACTGCCGGTGTGACCGGCCTTCTCGGCGTTCAGCAACCAGCGGACCTTCTGCAAAGCTGCGTTGGAGGTGAACCCCAGCGGCTTGTCGAGCAGGATGATTCCGCTGACATTACGACGGATACGTTTGACCTGAGCCACCGATTACTCCTTGGTGTCTTCGGCTTCTGCCGCAACCGGATGCTGATTGTCTTCAGCCACAGCGCGCTCGATCAATGCCGACAGATGCGCACCGCGCACGACGCTTTCGTCGTAGTGGAAGTGCAATTGCGGGACGCTGCGCAGCTTCATTTCGCGAGCCAGTTGCATACGCAGGAAACCGGCGGCGGAATTCAGCACCTTGATGCTTTGAGCGATGTCTTCAGCGCTGTCCTGGCCCATCACGGTGATGAAAATCTTGGCATGACCGACGTCACGGCTGACTTCCACAGCAGTAATGGTGACCAGGCCGACGCGCGGGTCTTTGACTTCGCGACGGATCAGCTGTGCCAGCTCGCGCTGCATCTGATCGCCGATACGTTGGGTACGGCTATATTCTTTTGCCATGTCTTGTTACCTGTAACTGCCCCACGGTGAAACCCGTGAGGTCTGAAAGCGGCAAACGCCCGGCCTGACAGAAGCCAGACCGGGCGTTGCGTTTAGAGTCCGGGTGATGCGTCGCACGATTGAGTGCGACCGGCCATCACGGCTCCTGAAGTGCGCGAGTTAGAGGCTGCGAGCAACCTGAACCTTCTCGAAGACTTCGATCTTGTCACCGACTTTGACGTCGTTGTAGCTCTTCACGCCGATACCGCATTCCATGCCGGCACGTACTTCGGAAGCGTCATCCTTGAAGCGGCGCAGGGATTCCAGCTCGCCTTCGAAGATAACGATGTCTTCACGCAGTACACGGATTGGACGGTTACGGTGAACAACACCTTCGATAACCATGCAACCGGCGATCGCGCCAAACTTCGGCGAGCGGAACACGTCACGTACTTCGGCGATACCCAGGATGTTCTCGCGAACATCGCTGCCGAGCATGCCGGTCAGGGCTTTCTTGACGTCTTCGATGATGTCGTAGATCACGTTGTAGTAACGCATATCCAGACCTTCCTGCTCGACGATCTTGCGAGCACCGGCATCGGCACGCACGTTGAAGCCAAACAGTACAGCGTTGGAAGCCAGTGCCAGGTTGGCGTCGGATTCGGTGATACCACCGACACCGCCACCGACCACACGCACCTGCACTTCGTCGTTACCCAGGCCGTTCAAGGCACCGTTCAACGCTTCCAGCGAACCACGGACGTCGGATTTGAGGACGATGTTGAGCGTCTTCTTCTCTTCCTGCCCCATGTTTTCGAAGATGTTTTCCAGCTTGCCGGCGTGAGCGCGAGCCAGTTTGACTTCGCGGAACTTGCCTTGACGGAACAGAGCCACTTCACGGGCTTTCTTCTCGTCGGCAACCACGCTCATCTCGTCGCCAGCGTCCGGGGTACCGTCCAGGCCGAGAATTTCGACAGGGATGGCCGGACCGGCTTCCTTGATTGGCTTGCCGTTCTCGTCGAGCATGGCCCGAACGCGACCGTAGTTCGAACCGACCAGGACCATGTCGCCTTGACGCAGGGTACCGTCCTGAACCAGAACGGTAGCCACCGGGCCACGGCCCTTGTCCAGACGCGATTCAACCACGACACCACGGCCAGGAGCCGAAGGAGTTGCAGTCAGTTCCAGGACTTCGGCTTGCAGCAATACGGCTTCGAGCAGTTCGTCGACACCGGTACCCATCTTCGCCGAGACCGGTACGAATGGAGTATCGCCACCCCACTCTTCCGAAGTCACGCCGTGGACCGACAGTTCGCTACGGATGCGATCGAGGTCAGCACCTGGCTTGTCGATCTTGTTCACAGCAACAACCAGCGGAACGCCAGCAGCCTGAGCATGCTGAACGGCTTCGATGGTTTGCGGCATTACGCCGTCGTCCGCTGCAACCACCAGGATCACGATGTCGGTCGCCTTGGCACCACGGGCACGCATTGCGGTAAACGCGGCGTGACCAGGGGTGTCGAGGAACGTCACCATGCCACGGTCGGTTTCAACGTGATATGCACCGATGTGCTGGGTAATGCCACCGGCTTCGCCAGCAGCAACCTTGGCACGACGGATGTAGTCGAGCAGGGAAGTTTTACCGTGGTCAACGTGGCCCATTACGGTCACGACTGGCGCACGGGAAACAGCCTCACCTTCAAACTTCAGGGACTCTGCCAGGGAATCTTCCAGGGCGGTATCGCTGACCAGGGTCACTTTGTGGCCCAGTTCTTCAGCAACCAGTTGGGCAGTTTCCTGATCCAGTACCTGGTTGATGGTCGCTGGAGTACCCAGTTTGAACATGAACTTGATGATTTCAGCAGCCTTGACCGACATCTGCTGAGCGAGATCGCCAACAGTGATGGTCTCGCCGATCTTCACTTCACGCACGACAGGGCCGGTTGGGCTCTGGAAACCGTGGGCGTTGCGCTTCTTCAGCTTGGCCTTGCCGCGACCACCGCGACGGAAGCCATCGCTTTCTTCGTCGGTAGTACGTGGGGCAACGCGTGGCGCAGGTGCTTTTTCCTTGACCGAAGCACGATGCGGAGCGTTTTTGCGCTCGCCATCGCCACCACCGCGACGATTGTTATCGTCGGCACGTGGCTTGTCCGGACGGCGCGGCTCGTCACGCTTGCGAGCGTCTGCAGCCGGTGCGGCAGCCACAACCGGTGCGCTTTCACGCACAGGCTCGGCCACTGCAACAGGCGCAGCAACAGGTTCGGCTGGAGCGGTCGGCGCAGCAGCAGGCTGGCGACGCGCTTCTTCTTCGGCGCGACGCTTGGCTTCTTCTTCAGCCTTCTGACGTGCAGCATTTTCTACTGCGCGACGTTCATCCAGTTCACGCTTGCGCTCGGCTTCGATTTCTTCCGGGCTGCGCTGTACGAAGACTTTCTTCTTGCGTACTTCAACGCTGATGCTTTTGCTGCCAGCAACACGCAGGGTGCTGGTGGTTTTACGCTGCAGCGTAATCTTGCGTGGTTCTTCCACTTTCGCCTTGTGGCTGCTTTTCAAGTGAGTCAGCAACGATTGCTTCTCACTGTCAGTCACACTTTCTTCGGCGGCGGTGTGCGGCAGACCTGCCTCACGCATCTGCTGCAACAGGCGCTCTACCGGTGTTTTGACCTCATCGGCCAGTTGTTTCACCGTGACTTGCGTCATGCACTTCTCTCCTCAGGCCGCGCCTAATTACTCGAACCAGTGGGCTCGGGCGGCCATGATCAACTTGCCGGCACGATCATCGTCAATGCCGTCGATGTCGAGCAGATCGTCAATAGACTGCTCGGCCAGGTCTTCGCGGGTAATTACGCCGCGCACCGCCAGTTCCATCGCCAAATCCTTGTCCATACCCTCAAGCGAGAGCAGGTCTTCGGCCGGATGGGCGTCTGCCAGCTTTTCCTCAGTAGCGATGGCTTTGGTCAACAAACGATCCTTGGCACGAGCGCGAAGCTCGTTGACGATGTCTTCGTCAAAGCCGTCGATGTTGAGCATCTCTTCCAACGGTACGTAGGCAATCTCTTCCAGGCTGGTGAAGCCTTCATCTACCAGCACCTGAGCCAGTTCTTCATCGACTTCAAGCTCTTCGATGAAGTTGCGCAGGATGTCGCCGGTTTCTGCTTGCTGCTTAGCCTGGATGTCCGATTCGGTCATCACGTTCAGGGTCCAGCCAGTCAACTGGCTAGCCAGACGCACGTTCTGACCACCGCGACCGATGGCCTGAGCCAGATTGTCTGCGCCAACGGCGATGTCCATTGCGTGGGCATCTTCGTCAACGATAATTGCCGCAACCTCAGCCGGGGACATGGCGTTGATTACGAACTGAGCCGGGTTGTCGTCCCACAGGACTATGTCCACACGCTCACCGCCCAACTCGCCCGACACTGCCTGGACGCGCGAACCGCGCATACCGATGCAAGCGCCCTGCGGGTCGATGCGTTTGTCCTTGGAGCGGACGGCGATCTTGGCGCGCGAACCCGGATCACGGGATGCAGCCATCACTTCGATCAGGCCTTCAGCAATTTCCGGCACTTCGATGCGGAACAACTCGATCAGCATTTCCGGCGCGGTACGCGACAGGATCAGCTGCGGGCCGCGGTTCTCGGTGCGGATTTCCTTGAGCAGTGCACGCAAGCGCACACCCACCCGGAAGGTTTCGCGAGAAATGATGTCTTCACGGGCCAGCAACGCCTCAGCGTTGTTGCCCAGATCGACGATCACGTTGTCGCGGGTCACTTTCTTCACGGTGCCGGAGATGATTTCACCCAGGCGTTCGCGGTAAGCGTCAACAACCTGAGCGCGTTCGGCTTCGCGAACCTTCTGCACGATGACTTGCTTGGCAGTCTGTGCAGCGATGCGACCAAATTCGATGGACTCGATTTTTTCTTCTACGACGTCACCGACCTTGGCACCAGGATGCGTCTCTGCAACCTTGCTCGGCCAGGTTTCAATGGCCGGATCGTCCAGGTCTGCTTCTTCGACGACCGTCCAGCGACGGAAAGTCTCATAAGCACCGGTGTGGCGATTGATTTCCACACGCAGATCAACTTCGTCCTCGAAACGCTTTTTGGTAGCAGTGGCCAAGGCCAGCTCCAGCGCTTCAAAAATTACGTTTGCCGGTACACCCTTTTCGTTGGATACCGACTCAACAACCAGCAGTACTTCTTTGCTCATCGTACGCCTCGCCTTTCGCAAGCCATTGGATCCGCGGGATCCGCGTCTCAGTCAAAACTGGGAATAATGTTGGCCTTGTCGATCATATCGATCGGCAACAGGAACTCATGGTCTTCAACCTGCACCACGACGTCCTGCTCTTCTACACCGCGCAGAAGGCCCTGAAAGTTGCGTCGACCTTCAAAAGGCGAGCGCAGCTTGATCTTCACTTGTTCACCGGCAAATTTTGCAAACTGCTCAAGAGTGAACAGTGGGCGTTCCATGCCAGGCGAGGAAACTTCAAGGGTGTATTCAACGGAGATTGGATCTTCAACATCCAGCACACCGCTGATTTGACGGCTGACAATGGCGCAATCGTCCACCAGCACGCCACCCTCTTTATCGATATAAACGCGCAACATTGAGTGGCGACCCTGGGCCGAAAACTCAATACCCCAGCATTCATAGCCTAGGGCCACGACCACCGGGGCCAGCAAGGCCTGCAACTCTTCTAGCTTGCTCGACACCTGAACCCCCTAGTGCATGTATGTGCATGCTATGCAAAATAAAAAAATGGGCGAAACGCCCATCCTTGAAACGCCGTCGAACAGCGGCGTTGAAAGTGTCCAGCTAACAAAAAGCCCCTTAAAAGGGGCTCCTTAAACTGGTTGCGGGGGCCGGATTTGAACCGACGACCTTCGGGTTATGAGCCCGACGAGCTACCAGACTGCTCCACCCCGCGACAAAGCTGGGGCGGAAGTATACGACCGATCCCCTACAGGGTCAATGTAACCTTCCACCTGCAAGAAAGCCCGCAACTGCGGGCTCTCCTGACTAATTGGTACCGAGAAGGGGACTCGAACCCCTACACCCTATGGGCACAACCACCTCAAGGTTGCGTGTCTACCAATTCCACCACCTCGGCAATACTACGTTTGAAACCCTTCTTACTTCTGCTCTTGAGCTGGAGGCACGTCAGTCGCTGGAGTAGCCGACTTTTGCTCTTGAAGCACCGGGACATCATCAGAAGCCGGTTGTTGCTTTGGAACTTCCAGTACCGCCGGGTTTGGGAGACCTACTTGAGTCAGCTGGTGAGCCTTCTCTTTAGCAAAGTAACCTAACCCCAAGCTGGTTATGAAAAAACCTGCGGCAAGTATAGCAGTAAACTTACTAAGAAAGGTAGAGGAACCTTGGCTTCCGAACACAGTATTTGAAGCACCTGCTCCGAAAGACGCGCCAGCATCCGCACCTTTACCCTGCTGCAGCAATACGAGAGCAACTACGCCCAATGCACCCAGCAGATGAAAAACGACTACGACTGTTTCCAGCATTTTTTCAGTTTCCCGCGGCGCGACAAATCGCACCGAACTCATCTGCATTCAGGGAAGCCCCACCAATGAGGCCTCCATCGATATCCGGCATGCCGAACAGTTCGACCGCATTGGCCGCCTTCACGCTGCCGCCGTATAGAAGCCGCACACCTTGTGCGACTTCAGAATTTTCTGCCGCCAACTGGGCACGAATGGCTGCATGCACATCCTGCGCCTGTTGCGGCGAAGCAGTCAGCCCGGTACCAATGGCCCAGACCGGCTCGTAAGCAATTACTGCGCTTGCAAAAACACCGACACCCAGCTCGTCGATGATGCTGCTCAGCTGACGCGAGACAACCTCAACGGTCTTCCCCGCTTCGCGCTGCTCGAGGGTCTCCCCTACACACAACACCGGAATCAAGCCGCTTGCCTGTGCCGCTGCGAACTTGCGGATCAGCGTTGCGTCCTGCTCGCCCATAATCTGGCGACGCTCGGAGTGCCCGACAAGCACCAGGGAACAACCTGCATCCACCAACTGACTTGGCGAGACCTCGCCGGTCAGTGCACCTTGCCCGGATTCCACTGCAGAATTCTGCGCGCCGATCGAAATCGACTTTCCTTTCAAGCCATCAACCACTTGGCTGACATGCAACAAAGGCGGGAATACCGCTACATCAACACCGCTCGGCAAGGCCAAGTCACGAAGGCCGTTGATCAGCTCAGCGACGCTGGCGCGGGTACCGTGCATCTTCCAGTTACCAGCTACCATAGGGCGACGCATGCTGTACCTCGTCGGTCAAAGTGGGCGCAGATGTTACCCAACACAATCAAGGCTGGCAAGCCGAATTCAGGCAGAAACTTCACTTACCAGTTTTGCCAGCTCTTCGGCGTAACCACGAACCTGCGTTTCGTCTTCGCCTTCGACCATGACGCGCACCAAAGGCTCTGTTCCCGACTTGCGCAACAGCACTCGGCCGCGCCCGGCCATAGCGCTTGTGACGCGTTCGCTTGCCTGCTTCACCGAAGGATGATCAAGCGGGCTCGCTCCTCCACCAAACCGCACATTGATCAACACTTGAGGGCACTTGCGCAGCGCTTGACGCGACTGCGCCAGACTCTCGGAGCGCGTCTTGAGCGCCATCAGAACCTGCAGCGCGGCGATGATCGCATCACCCGTAGTGGTGTGACTGAAGCAAACGATATGGCCCGAGTTCTCGCCGCCAACCAACCAATTGCGCTCCAGCAGATCAGCGATTACATATCGATCGCCGACGTTGGCACGTACAAATGGAATCGCCAGGTCCGCCAGGGCCAATTCCAGCCCCAGATTACTCATCAACGTCCCGACCACTCCACCCTGAAGCTTGTCACGCTCATGCAGGTCGCGGGCGATAATGTAAAGCAGCTCGTCACCATCGACGACAGTGCCGGTGTGATCGACCATCAAAACACGATCACCATCACCATCGAATGCAATTCCCAAGTCGGCGTGCTCAGCCAGCACAGCAGCCTGCAACTGCCCCATGTGGGTCGAACCGCAATTTTCATTGATGTTCAAGCCGTTGGGTTGCGCAGACAGGACGACGACATCTGCGCCCAGTTCGCGAAACACGCTCGGCGCCACTTTGTAAGTCGCACCATGGGCACAGTCGAGAACGATTTTCAGCCCTGCAAAACTGGTCCCCGTAGGCACACTGCTCTTGCAGAACTCGATATAACGACCCGAGGCGTCGTTGATGCGCGTGACCTTGCCGATCTTGCTCGACTCAACCACTGTCATGGGCGTGTCCAGCAGTTCTTCGATCATCTGCTCAACTTCATCCGGCAACTTGGTGCCTTTGCCGGAGAAAAACTTGATGCCGTTGTCGTCATGAGGATTGTGCGATGCACTGATCACGATACCGGCTTCTGCATGGAACGTACGCGTCAAGTAAGCGATAGCGGGAGTCGGCATCGGCCCCAGAAGCATCACATCGGCGCCCGCAGAAGTCAGGCCCGCCTCAAGTGCCGACTCAAACATGTACCCTGAGATCCGGGTGTCCTTGCCGACCAGCACCTTGCAAGCGCCCATCTTGCGGAACGCCATTCCCGCGGCCCAGCCGAGCTTGAGCATGAAGTCAGGAGTAATCGGGTATTCACCGACTCGACCACGAATGCCGTCAGTACCAAAATATTTCCTACTCATAAACGCTCCATCATTCTTATTCGGCTGATTCCACTGCGGCGATCATCCTCACCACATCGACTGTTTCGGCTACATCGTGGACGCGCAATATACGCGCACCTTTATGTGAAGCCAGCGCCGCGAGGGCAAGACCGCCATACAGGCGCTCACCTACCGGACGATTCAACGCCTGCCCTATCATGCTTTTTCGCGAAACCCCAACCAACAGGGGGCGCCCCAAGGCATGCAAGGCATCCATATGTTTGAACAAGCTCAGGTTGTGCTGCAAGGTCTTTGCGAAGCCAAAGCCAGGATCGAGAATGATCTTATCGCTGGCTATGCCCGCCGCCTCACACTGGACCATCCGCTCGGCGAGAAACTCGCCCACTTCTCTCGTGACGTCCAGGTAGTGCGGATTGTCCTGCATGTCGCCCGGCTCACCGAGCATATGCATCAGACACACGGGCAAGCCGGTCGCAGCGGCTGCATCCAGGGCACCATCGCGACGCAACGAGCGTACATCGTTGATCAAGCCAGCTCCCAGTCGCGCGGTTTCACGCATGACGGCGGGAGTCGAGGTGTCAACCGAGATAATCACATCAAGCTCGCGATGAATCCGCTCGACGACCGGCGCTACACGTTCCAGCTCTTCCAGCGGCGAAACCGCCCTGGCGCCGGGCCGGGTCGATTCACCACCGACATCAATAAGCGTCGCGCCAGCAGCCACCATCGCCTCGGCATGGCGCAAGGCCGCATCGAGCTGGCTGTACTGGCCGCCATCGGAGAACGAATCAGGGGTGACATTGAGAATGCCCATGACATGCGTCTGGGCCAAATCAAGAACCCGGTTGCCGCAAGGCAACCGGGTCGAGGACTGAACAGAAGTCATTTCAAACCTTAAACGTCAGCAGCCGGACCGCCGATAGGTGTTTCCGGACGCTCGCCCTGTACTGCTGGAGGCGTGCCGGATGCACCGGTGCCACCAGACCAGTCCCGCGGTTCGCGAGGTGTACGACCGGCCATGATGTCGTCGATCTGCTCGGCATCAATCGTTTCATACTTCATCAGTGCATCGGCCATGGCATCGAGCTTGTCACGGTTATCCGTAAGGATCTGCTTGGCCGTACCGTAGCACTGGTCAATGATGCTGCGCACCTCGGAGTCGATCAGTTTGGCTGTCTCACCGGAGAAGCTGGCACTCTGACCACCACCACCGCGACCGAGGAACACTTCACCCTCTTCTTCGGCGTACATCAATGGACCGAGCTTCTCGGAAAGACCCCACTTGGTCACCATGTTCCGCGCAATCTGGCTGGCGCGCATGATGTCATTGGAGGCACCCGTGGTGACGCCATCGAAGCCCAGGGTCATCTCTTCAGCGATACGGCCGCCGTAGAGCGAGCAGATCTGGCTGATGAGCGCGCGCTTGGACAGGCTGTAGCGATCTTCTTCCGGAAGGAACATGGTCACACCCAGCGCACGACCGCGCGGGATAATCGAGACCTTGTAGACCGGGTCATGCTCAGGCACGACGCGACCAACGATGGCGTGGCCGGCTTCGTGATAAGCGGTGTTCTGCTTTTCTTTCTCGGACATGACCATGGATTTGCGCTCGGCACCCATCATGATCTTGTCTTTGGCCAGTTCGAACTCTTTCATCTCGACGATGCGCTTGCCGGCCCGGGCAGCGAACAACGACGCTTCGTTGACCAGGTTGGCCAGGTCAGCACCGGAGAAACCAGGCGTGCCACGAGCGATCACTGCCGGGGCGACGTCGTCACCCATCGGCACTTTGCGCATGTGGACCTTAAGAATCTGCTCACGACCACGGATATCCGGCAGACCAACCACAACCTGACGGTCGAAACGGCCCGGACGCAGCAGCGCAGGGTCGAGTACATCTGGACGGTTGGTTGCGGCAATCACGATGATGCCGTCATTCATTTCGAAGCCGTCCATCTCTACCAGCAACTGGTTGAGAGTCTGCTCGCGCTCGTCATGACCACCGCCCATGCCGGCACCACGGTGACGACCGACGGCGTCGATTTCGTCGATGAAGATGATGCATGGCGCGTGCTTCTTGGCCTGTTCGAACATATCGCGAACGCGGCTGGCACCAACACCGACGAACATTTCGACGAAGTCGGAACCGGAAATGGTGAAGAACGGCACTTTGGCTTCACCGGCAATCGCCTTGGCCAGCAAGGTTTTACCGGTACCCGGAGGACCGACCATCAGCACGCCGCGAGGAATACGACCACCCAGGCGCTGGAACTTGCCCGGATCACGCAGGAACTCGACGAGCTCGCCCACCTCTTCCTTGGCTTCGTCGCAACCGGCAACGTCAGCCAGCGTGGTTTTCACCTGATCTTCGGAAAGCAGTCGCGCCTTGCTCTTGCCGAAGCTCATCGGGCCACCCTTGCCGCCGGCTCCACCCTGCATCTGCCGCATGAAGAACATGAACACGGCGATGATCACGAGGATCGGGAAGCTGGCGACCAGGAGCTGGGTCCAGATGCTTTGCTGTTCCGGCTGCTTGCCTTCGACTACGACATGGTTATCCACCAGGTCGCCGATCAGACCGTTGTCCTGAATTGCCGGACGAATGGTCTTGAAGCTGTCGCCATCGGTGCGTTTGCCGGTGATGACGTAGCCATCAACGGCTACGCGTTCGACCTTGCCATCCTTGACCTGCTGGATGAAGTCGGAATAGTTGAGGGTCTGCGGCTCGTTAGGGCTGGAGAAGTTGTTCATCACCGTCACCAGGACTGCCGCGATGATCAACCACAGGATCAGATTCTTTGCCATATCGTTCAATTAACTACCCTCTGAAGCAAGCGCCGCTGATGGCGCGCGCTTCGCATGATATTCACCGGCCTAACTTACTACATTACCTACGACTCTGGCAGGCGCCGTCTGTAACCCTTTGTGAAACACTTTCTACACAATATTCGCTAAAGCGCTCGGGGCGAAATACGAAAAACCTATCACCCCGCGAAAAAACCTCGTTTTACTCACTACGCCCGCAGTAACCCCAAGCCAACATGTATTGCTCGCGGGAACTGCCGCGGGAAGAGTCTGGCTTGATCATCTGGATCTTGTCGAATTTCTTGCGAGCATCCTTCAGATAAGAATCGAACCCTTCACCCTGAAAAATCTTGATCACGAAATTACCACCGGGCTTGAGTATCCGCTCCGCCAGATCAAGAGCCAGCTCACAAAGAAACATGGCCTTGGGCATATCCACTTCGGGCGTACCACTCATATTGGGGGCCATATCGGAAATCACAAGGTCCACCTGCGAATTACCGACGGCCTCAAGGATCCGGGCAAGCACTTCGTCCTGGGTGAAGTCACCCTGGATGAAGGTCACATCCGGAATACTGTCCATTTCCAGAATGTCCGAAGCGATCAGGCGCCCCTGGCCACCAATCAGCCGGCTGGTGACCTGCGACCAGCCACCGGGCGCCGCGCCCAGGTCGACAACGCTCATGCCAGGGCGGATCAGCTTGTATTTCTCCTGGATCTCCAGAAGTTTGTAACTCGCACGCGAGCGGTAGCCATCCTTCTGCGCCTGCTTCACATAGGGATCGTTGACATGTCTTTTCAGCCAACCAAGGCTTGTCTTGGAACGCGCCATTGGGCACCTCGTTGATAAGGGTCGTGATTAATTGGGCGGATCCACGAGCCCTCGGGTAAAATGGCCGCCATTTTACAGAATCCAGACGAAAGGGTCAGATTATGCCGCTCACTCAAGAGCAGAAGAAACAATACAAATCCATTGGCCACCATCTGAAACCAGTTCTGATTGTGGCAGACAACGGTTTGACTGAAGGTGTATTAGCCGAGCTTGAACGTGCACTGGCAGATCACGAGCTGATCAAGATCAAGCTCAATATCCTCGATCGCGAATCGCGCCTGGCGTCCATCGCTGAACTGTGCAAGGTCGGCAAAGCGGATCTGGTTCAGGTCATCGGCAAGATGGCGCTGATTTACCGCAAGAACTTCAGCGTCAACAAGCAGCTGTCGAACGTTCATCGCTTCAAGTGATGACAAGGGTCACGGGTGTGCTTCGCGCACCCTGCCACTCCATCCCGGCACCGGCTGCAATACCAGGACCAGCCCGGAAAAGCCCAACACCAGATAGCTGAACGCCTGCCAACGGACCGCATTCGGCCAACCGATACGCACAGCGATGAACATCGCACACGCATATAGCGCCATCAACAGCAGTTGCCCACGAATATCAAGCCAGAGACTGAAAAGACCCTCGGCCTGAATCAGCACCAGAGCCTGAAAAATCACACACGCTGCGGCAAAGCCGATCATCAGCGCATTCAGCATGCCTGCGATTTCGTCGATCAGCAGCGGCGCCAGACCTATACGGTCCAGCACCGGCAGCAGACCGATGTGCAACAGCCACAAGCCACCGACCCACAACATCTGGGTCAACTGCCAAAGCATGGCGCCTGCACGGAGCGGGCGCTTGCCTTTATTAGATGTGGCGAACTTCGACAATCTCGTACTCGATAACGCCACTTGGCGTTTTCACCGCGACCACATCGCCCTCTTCCTTGCCGATCAAGGCACGGGCCAAGGGCGAGCCGACAGAAATCTTGCCGAGTTTGAAGTCAGCCTCATCCTCACCCACGATGTGGTAAGTGACGCTTTCATCAGTCTCGACGTTGGCGATTTCAACGGTGGTGCCGAAGATGACCTTGCCGGTGTGAGGAATGGTCGTGACATCGATGATGACCTGGTTCTGAATCCGGCCTTCAATGTCACGTATCCGCGCCTCGACCATACCCTGCTGCTCGCGGGCAGCATGGTATTCGGCGTTTTCCTTCAAATCACCCAACTCGCGGGCCGTACCGATGTCCTGGCTGAGCTTCGGACGAACGACCTTGGTCAGGTGAGCATGTTCTTCTTCCAGGGCGCGAGCGCCCTGAACGGTCATTGGGTACTTCGTTATGCTCATGCCTTCAATCCTGCGTGTAGATCCTGCAAGCGGCGCACGGTCTTTTCGGGACCGAACTTCAGCGCTTCGCAGATAGCTTCGCCAGCAGCAATGGTGGTGGTGCAGTAAATCTTGTGCTGCAGGGCATTGCGACGAATGGAATAGGAGTCAGCGATCGACTGACGACCTTCGGTGGTGTTGATGATCAGCGTGACTTCGTCATTCTTGATCATGTCGACCACGTGCGGACGACCCTCGGTCACCTTGTTCACGCGGCGCACCTTCAGGCCTGCGGCTTCAATCAGCTTGGCAGTACCGGCAGTGGCGACCACTTCGAAGCCCAAGTTGATCAGATCACGGGCCACGCCCGCAACCAGTGGTTTGTCGTCGTCACGCACGCTGATGAACGCAGTACCGCCGGTCGGCAGCACTTCGCTGGCACCCATCTGGGCTTTGGCGAACGCCTCACCGAAGGTATCGCCCACGCCCATCACTTCGCCGGTCGACTTCATCTCAGGGCCGAGGATCGGGTCAACCCCAGGGAATTTGGCGAACGGGAAAACCGCCTCTTTCACGCTGTAGAAGTTCGGAATAATTTCCTTGGTGAAACCCAGTTCTTGCAGGGTTTTACCGGCCATCACGCGTGCTGCGATCATCGCCAGGGAAACACCGATGCACTTGGACACGAACGGCACGGTGCGGGAAGCACGCGGGTTGACTTCGATGACGTAGATGTCTTCGCCTTGCAGCGCCAACTGTACGTTCATCAGGCCGACCACGCCCAGTTCCAGGGCCATTTTCTTGACCTGCTCGCGCATCTCGTCCTGGATGTGTGCCGGCAGCGAATACGGCGGCAGCGAGCACGCGGAGTCACCAGAGTGAACACCCGCCTGCTCGATGTGCTGCATGATCGCACCGATCACCACGTCTTTGCCGTCGCAGACCGCATCGACGTCCATCTCGATGGCGCAGTTGAGGAAGTGATCCAGCAGCACCGGGCTGTCGTTGGACACTTGAACCGCCTCGCGCAGGTAGCGCTTGAGTTCTTCTTCTTCGTAGACGATTTCCATCGCACGGCCGCCCAATACGTAGGACGGACGCACCACCAGCGGGTAACCGATCTTGGCGGCGGCACGAATCGCTTCGTCTTCGCTGCGCACGGTGGCGTTTGGCGGCTGACGCAGGTTCAGGCGCTGGACCATCTGCTGGAAGCGCTCGCGGTCTTCGGCACGGTCGATGGCGTCAGGGCTGGTGCCGATGATCGGCACGCCGGCGGCTTCCAGGGCGCGGGCCAGCTTCAGCGGGGTCTGGCCGCCGTACTGGACGATCACGCCTTTCGGCTTCTCGACGCGAACGATTTCCAGCACGTCTTCCAGGGTCACTGGCTCGAAGTACAGGCGATCGGAGGTGTCGTAATCGGTGGAAACGGTTTCCGGGTTGCAGTTGACCATGATGGTCTCGTAACCGTCATCGCGCAGGGCCAGTGCCGCGTGTACGCAGCAGTAGTCGAACTCGATGCCCTGGCCGATACGGTTCGGACCGCCGCCCAGGATCATGATCTTGTCGCGACCCGACGGCGCGGCTTCGCACTCTTCTTCGTACGTCGAGTACAGGTACGCGGTATCGGTGGCGAACTCGGCGGCGCAGGTGTCGACGCGCTTGTAGACCGGGAAGATTTCCAGCTTGTGACGGTGAGCACGCAGGGCCTTCTCGGTCACACCCAGCAGCTTGGCCAGACGCATGTCGGAGAAGCCTTTGCGCTTGAGGCGGAACATCAGGTCACGGTCGATGCTGGTCAGGCCCAGGGTCTTGACCTTCTCTTCGTCCTTGATCAGATCTTCCATCTGCACCAGGAACCAAGGATCGATCATGGTCATGCCGAAGATGTCTTCAACACTCATGCCGGCGCGCATGGCGTCCGCCACGTACCAGATGCGCTCGGCGCCCGGCACGGTCAGTTCGCGCTTGAGGATGCTCATGCTTTCCGGGTTGCGCAGGTCAACCTTCTCGTCCAGACCGCACACGCCGACTTCCAGACCGCGCAGGGCTTTCTGCAGGGACTCCTGGAAGGTACGGCCGATGGCCATGACTTCACCCACCGACTTCATCTGAGTGGTCAGGCGCGCGTCAGCCTTGGAGAATTTCTCGAAAGCGAAACGTGGCAGCTTGGTCACGACGTAGTCGATGGACGGTTCGAAGGACGCCGGGGTCTTGCCGCCGGTGATATCGTTCGACAGCTCGTCGAGGGTGTAGCCCACAGCCAGTTTGGCCGCGACCTTGGCGATCGGGAAACCGGTGGCTTTCGAAGCCAGTGCCGAGGAACGGGATACTCGCGGGTTCATCTCGATCACGACCATGCGGCCGGTGTTCGGGCAGATACCGAACTGAACGTTGGAACCGCCGGTTTCCACACCGATCTCGCGCAGTACCGCCAGGGAGGCGTTACGCAGGATCTGGTATTCCTTGTCGGTCAGGGTCTGTGCCGGCGCCACGGTGATCGAGTCACCGGTGTGCACGCCCATCGGGTCGAAGTTTTCGATCGAGCAGACGATGATGCAGTTGTCCTTCTTATCGCGGACAACCTCCATTTCGTATTCTTTCCAGCCGATCAGCGATTCGTCGATCAGCAGCTCTTTGGTCGGCGACAGGTCCAGACCACGGGCACAGATTTCTTCGAACTCTTCACGGTTGTAAGCGATACCGCCACCGGTGCCGCCCATGGTGAAGGACGGACGAATGATGCACGGGAAGCCGAGCTTCTCGAGGACCGCGTTGGCCTCTTCCATGCTGTGGGCGATACCGGAACGCGGGCACGCCAGGCCGATGGATTTCATCGCCTTGTCGAAGCGCGAACGGTCTTCAGCCTTGTCGATGGTGTCGGCGTTGGCACCGATCATCTCTACGCCGAACTTCTCCAGAACGCCTTCGCGCTCCAGGTCCAGGGCGCAGTTCAGGGCAGTCTGGCCACCCATGGTCGGCAGCAGCGCGTCCGGACGCTCTTTCTCGATGATCTTGGCAACGGTCTGCCACTTGATCGGCTCGATGTAGGTGGCGTCGGCCATGGCCGGGTCGGTCATGATGGTAGCCGGGTTGGAGTTCACCAGGATGACGCGGTAACCCTCTTCGCGCAGGGCTTTACAGGCCTGGGCGCCGGAGTAGTCGAATTCGCAGGCCTGGCCGATCACGATCGGGCCAGCGCCGAGAATCAGGATGCTTTTAATGTCTGTACGTTTTGGCATGGGTTTGTCACTCAAATCCGCAGGTCAGTCGGCAAGCCGTCTTGTTCAATCTGTGAAGCCTTGAGGGGGCCGCCGGTTTCGGGACCACCCTCAGGCTTTGCTGCATCAGGGCGAGCGATCAGCGTCGCTTGGCCATCTCAGTGATGAAGCGATCGAACAATGGCGCTACGTCGTTCGGGCCAGGGCTGGCTTCCGGGTGACCCTGGAAGCTGAAGGCGCTCTTGTCGGTACGCTCGATCCCTTGCAGGGTGCCGTCGAACAGCGATTTGTGGATCGCGCGAACGTTGGCTGGCAGGGTCGCTTCGTCTACCGCAAAGCCGTGGTTCTGGCTGGTGATCATCACCACGCCGGTATCCAGGTCCTGGACCGGGTGGTTGGCACCGTGGTGGCCGTGACCCATTTTCAGGGTCTTGGCGCCGGAGGCCAGGGCCAGCAGTTGGTGACCGAGGCAGATACCGAAGACCGGGATCTCGGTTTCCAGCACGTCCTTGATCGCCTGGATCGCGTAGTCGCAAGGCTCCGGATCGCCAGGACCGTTGGACAGGAACACGCCGTCCGGCTTCAGCGCCAGCACATCGGCAGCAGGGGTCTGAGCAGGCACCACGGTCACGCGGCAGCCGCGCTCAACCAGCATGCGCAGAATGTTCACTTTGACGCCGTAGTCGTAGGCAACTACGTGGTACGGCAGCTCGGAAGCTTCGATGGTCGCATGGCTGTCGGTTTTCAGATCCCAGACAGTCGAGCGCCACTCGTACTTTTCTTTGGTGCTGACGACTTTTGCCAGGTCCATGCCCTTCAGGCCAGGGAAACCCCGGGCTGCGGCGATAGCGGCTTCTTCGGAAATATTGTCACCGGCCATGATGCAGCCGTTCTGCGCGCCTTTTTCACGCAGGATGCGCGTCAGGCGGCGGGTGTCGATACCGGCGATGGCCACAACGTTGTTGGCCTTCAGGTAGTCGGACAGGGACATCGTGTTACGCCAGTTGCTCGCAACCAGCGGCAGGTCGCGAATGACCAGGCCAGCCGACCAGACGCGGTTCGACTCGGCATCTTCCGGAGTAGTACCGGTGTTGCCGATGTGCGGGTAAGTCAGGGTAACGATCTGTTGGGCGTAGGAAGGATCGGTAAGGATTTCCTGATAGCCGGTCATTGCGGTGTTGAACACCACCTCACCAACGGTTTGACCGTCGGCTCCAATGGCTTCGCCGCGAAAAATGCTGCCATCAGCAAGGGCGAGTATGGCTGGCTTAGTCAAGAAGACCTCCCGTAAATAAAGCCTGAAAGGGCGATCGCAGGTTGTAAAAAAGCGGAGTGACGTATGGACACGTCACCCCGCTTCTTCACTGAATTATTCTGCGCGCTTTTAGTGGACACACTAAAGCTGTAGCTTACAGAAAAAGGCATTTTTGGTCTACCGCCAATGAGCCTTAAAGGCTGGAGAATGCGACAGGACGTCGCTTGGCGGAACAAAACCGGGCTCGAACGCTGTGCACGAGCCCGATTTCGGGTGCATCTTAACGCAGGTCGAGCACGTCTTGCATGTCGTAAAGACCAGGCTCGCGCCCATCCAGCCACAATGCAGCTCGCACAGCACCCTTGGCGAAGGTCATGCGACTGGAGGCCTTGTGCGTGATCTCGACACGCTCACCTTCAGCGGCGAACAGCACAGTGTGATCACCGACGATATCGCCAGCGCGCACAGTGGCAAAGCCGATGGTTTCGCGAGCGCGCGCACCGGTCTGGCCTTCACGGCCATACACCGCCACTTGCTTCAGGTTACGACCCAAGGCATCCGCGATGACTTCGCCCATGCGCACCGCCGTACCGGACGGCGCGTCGACTTTGTGCCGGTGGTGAGCCTCGGTGATTTCGATGTCGACATCGTCACCCAGCACGCGAGCCGCGGTGTCGAGCAACTTCAGGCACAGGTTCACACCCACGCTGAAGTTGGCCGCAAAGACGATCGGAATGTCCTTGCCCGCTTCCGCCAGCAATTGCTTTTCTTCAACGCTGAAGCCAGTGGTGCCAATGATCATCGCCTTGTTGTGCTTGCGGCAGAAGGCGAGGTTTTTCAGGGTCACCGTCGGATGAGTGAAGTCGATCAGCACGTCGAATTCGTCGACAACACGATCCAGATCACCCGACAACGGCACACCGATCCGCCCCAGCGCAGCCAGCTCACCAGCATCAGCGCCGACCAGCGTGCTGTCCGGGCGATCCACTGCCGCCGTCAAACCGGCACCCGGCGTTTGCTGCACGGCTTCGATCAAGGTTTTGCCCATGCGCCCGGCGGCGCCCATCACTGCTATACGTCGCATGCCTGTCTCCTTACAAGTCGCCGAAGAAGCGCTTGACGCCTTCGAACCAGCCAGTGGTCTTCGGTGAATGGCTGTTGTCGTCAGCCAGGGAACTGCGGAACTCTTCGAGCATTTCGCGTTGGCGACGGCTCAGGTTGACCGGGGTTTCGACTGCCACACGGCACATCAGATCACCGGCACCACCGCCACGCACAGGCGCAACACCCTTGCCACGAACACGGAACTGCTTGCCGGTCTGAGTACCCTCTGGGATCTTCAGCTTGACCCGACCATCAAGGGTAGGGATTTCCAGCTCGCCACCCAGCGCCGCGTCGACGAAGCTGATCGGCACTTCGCAGAACAGGTGCTTGCCATCACGCTGGAAGATCGAGTGCTCACGCACATTGATCACCACGTAAAGGTCGCCAGTAGGGCCACCTTGAGCGCCCGCCTCGCCTTCGCCGGACAGGCGAATGCGGTCACCGGTATCGACACCGGCCGGCACTTTCACCGACAGGGTCTTGTACTCTTCGACACGACCTTCGCCGTGGCAGGAATCGCACGGATCGGAAATGATCTTGCCCTGGCCATGGCAACGCGGGCAGGTCTGCTGCACCGAGAAGAAGCCTTGCTGCATGCGCACCTGGCCGATACCGCCACAGGTCGGGCAAGTGACCGGCGAGGAACCTTTCTTGGCACCCGAGCCATCGCATGGCTTGCAGTTGACCAGGGTCGGAACGCGGATATTCACGGTCGTGCCGCGCACCGCTTCTTCCAGGTCCAGCTCCAGGGTGTAGCGCAAATCACTGCCGCGCTGAGCACCGCCACGGGAACCGCCGCGACCGCCACCGAAGAAGTCACTGAAGACATCGCCAAAGATGTCGGAGAAATTCTGACCGCCGAAGCCGGCGCCGCCGCCCCCCATGCTCGGATCGACACCGGCATGGCCGTACTGGTCGTACGCCGCGCGCTTGCTGGAGTCGGACAGCACTTCGTAGGCCTCGTTGGCCTCCTTGAACATCTCTTCCGACGCTTTGTCATCGGGATTACGGTCCGGGTGGTGCTTCATCGCCAGGCGACGGTAGGCCTTTTTCAGGTCTGCCTCGCTTGAGCCTCGTTCAACACCCAATACTTCGTAATAGTCACGCTTTGCCATAAGTCATTTGCACTCTTGAGGACGTTCGGCAAACCTCTCCTGAGCCCCGCCGAACTCGTTGAGCCCCAATACAGGCCCGGACCCAACTCACGTCAATTCAACGATCCTGGTCTTTGATTCAGATGTGGTACTCGCGGCTCGAAAAGCAGGAGCATTCCCGGCCATACCAGCAGCAAACGAACGTTGTCGCATGCTGTAAAAATTCGCGTGTTCCAGACACGCCAACGCGGGAGCAAGCTCCCGCGCGGCGACATCCTACCAGTCACCGCCTGAAGGCAGTCAACCGGGCGACCAACAACTTACTTGTGGTCTTTTACTTCTTCGAACTCGGCATCGACAACGTCGTCAGCCTTTTCAGCCGATTCACCCTGCGGTGCCGCGCCTTCAGCTGGCTGAGCCTGTTCGGCGTACATTTTCTGGGCCACTGGCGCGGAGACCTTGGACAGCTCTTCAACCTTGGCTTCGATAGCGGCCTTGTCGTCGCCTTTGACAGCGGCTTCCAGGGCAACTACGGCAGCTTCAATTGCAGTCTTCTCTTCAGCGCTCACCTTGTCGCCAGCATCAGCGACCATTTTGCGCGTCGAGTGCACCAGAGCATCGCCCTGGTTACGGGCAGCGGCCAGCTCTTCGAACTTGCGGTCTTCCTCAGCGTTAGCTTCGGCATCACGCACCATGCGCTCGATCTCTTCGTCGGACAGACCGGAGTTGGCCTTGATCACGATCGACTGAGTCTTGCCGGTGGCCTTGTCTTTGGCGCCTACGTGCAGAATGCCGTTGGCGTCGATGTCGAAGGTCACTTCGATTTGTGGCACGCCACGTGGTGCTGGTGGAATCTCGGCCAGGTCGAACTTGCCCAGGGACTTGTTCTGCGCCGCTTGCTTACGCTCACCCTGCAGCACGTGAATGGTTACCGCGCCCTGGTTGTCGTCGGCAGTCGAGAACACTTGCGATTTCTTGGTAGGAATCGTGGTGTTTTTCTCGATCAGCGCGGTCATCACGCCACCCATGGTTTCGATACCCAGGGTCAGCGGGCTGACGTCGAGCAGCAGAACGTCTTTAACATCACCAGCCAGAACGGCGCCCTGAATCGCAGCACCCATGGCAACGGCTTCGTCCGGGTTCACGTCCTTGCGAGCTTCTTTACCGAAGAACTCGGTCACCAGCTTCTGAACCAGTGGCATACGGGTCTGACCGCCTACCAGGATCACGTCGTTGATCGCGCCAACGTCGATGCCGGAGTCTTTCAGCGCGATGCGGCAAGGCTCGATGGTGCGTTGAACCAGGTCTTCAACCAGCGCTTCCAGCTTGGCACGGGAGATCTTCACGTTCAGGTGCTTAGGACCAGTGGCATCTGCAGTGATGTACGGCAGGTTGACGTCGGTCGACTGAGCGGAAGACAGCTCGATCTTGGCTTTTTCAGCGGCTTCTTTCAGACGCTGCATGGCCAGCGGATCACCCTTGAGGTTCATGCCGCTTTCTTTCTTGAATTCGTCGACGAGGTAGTCGATCAGACGAATGTCGAAGTCTTCACCACCCAGGAAGGTGTCACCGTTGGTGGCCAACACTTCGAACTGGTGCTCGCCATCGACTTCAGCGATTTCAATCACGGAAACGTCGAAAGTACCGCCACCCAGGTCATAAACGATCACGGTGTGATCGCCTTTGGCCTTGTCCATACCGTAAGCCAGAGCAGCCGCGGTTGGTTCGTTGATGATACGTTTTACGTCCAGGCCCGCGATGCGGCCGGCGTCTTTGGTCGCTTGACGCTGGCTGTCGTTGAAGTAGGCCGGAACGGTGATGACCGCTTCGGTTACCGGCTCGCCGAGGTAATCTTCGGCGGTCTTCTTCATTTTCTTCAGGATTTCAGCCGAGATTTGTGGCGGAGCCATTTTCTGGCCGTTGACCTCAACCCAGGCGTCGCCGTTGTCAGCCTTGGCGATTTTGTACGGAACCATCTTGATGTCTTTCTGCACGACTTCTTCGTCGAACTTACGACCGATCAGACGTTTTACCGCGTACAAGGTGTTGTGCGGGTTGGTCACTGCCTGACGCTTGGCGGACTGGCCGACCAGAATCTCGCCATCGTTGGCGTAAGCGATGATCGACGGCGTGGTGCGCGCGCCTTCGGCGTTTTCAATAACCTTGGCTACGCCGTTTTCAAGTACGGAGACGCAGGAGTTGGTAGTCCCCAGGTCGATACCGATAATTTTGCCCATGTTCACTCTCCCGAAACTTTTGGATTTGGTTGCCGCAGCAGTGGTGGCTAACTGCGGTAGCACTTAAACGCTTGACTTCTAAATGGGGGCCTTGCGGCTAATTTCAAGCCTGCTCGTCAATAGAAGGCGAAACCGGTGCAGGCGCCTTGCTGACCACGACCATTGCCGGGCGCAGCAGGCGGCCATTGAGCTGGTAACCCTTCTGGAACACCTTGAGCACGCTGTTCGGCTCGACATCGGCGCTTTCCTGCATGGCCATCGCCTGATGAAGAACGGCGTTGAACGGTTCGCCATGCGGATCGATGGCTTCCAGCTGATAACGCTTCAACGTGTCCTGGAACATTTTCAGGGTCAGCTCGATGCCTTCGCGCATTGGACGGATGCTTTCGTCATCCGGGCTGGACAACTCCAGGCCGCGCTCCAGGCTGTCGATGATCGGCAGCAGGTCACCGGCGAACTTTTCCAGCGCGAACTTGTGAGCCTTCTCGACATCCTGCTCGGCGCGACGGCGGACGTTCTGCAGATCGGCGGCCACACGCAAAGCCTGATCCTGTGCGCCGGCCAACTGCTCTTCGAGCACTTGTACCCGAGCCGCCAGATCATCACCCGAAGCTTGAGAAGCCTGATCGGCGTCTAGATTTTGCGTATCCACTGTCTGTTCGTCAGCCATAGAATTCTCCTTTCAATATCGTCCGCGAGCTCTACTCGCGCTTCTGTCCAGCTATATGGGGCCGCAAAATCCGGCTTCAAGGGGCCAGACGTGATTAACCCTACAAAAAGCTTTGTATCGGTATTCCTTGCTGCGCTAACGATTTCGTCGGATCGAGCGAAACGAGCTAAGCGAGGGCATTGTCAGCCAGAAACAAAACACTGTATAAATAACCAGACCTAAAGCCTGGGAGCGGCCTTTATGCTGGTGCACCTGTCCGTACACAACTACGCCATCGTTGAACATCTCGATCTCGAACTCGATCGCGGAATGAGCGTGATCACAGGGGAAACCGGCGCCGGCAAGTCGATCATGCTCGACGCCCTGGGCCTTACCCTGGGCGACCGCGCCGACAGCGGCGTGGTCCGCCCCGGCGCAGACAAGGCCGATATCCTGGCCACCTTCGACCTGGCTGATATCCCGGAAGCCAGCACCTGGCTGGCCGAGCGCGATCTCGAGAACGACGGCCCGTGCATCCTGCGCCGGGTGATCACCGCCGAAGGACGCTCGCGCGGCTACATCAACGGTACGCCCTGCCCGCTCGGCGACCTCAAGGCGCTGGGCGAACTGCTGATCGACATCCACAGCCAGCATGAACACCAATCCTTGCTCAAGACCGACACCCATCGCCGCCTGCTCGACGAGTATGCCGGGGCGACCGATCTCGCCCGCCAGGTCCAGCTCGCCGCCCAACGCTGGCGCCAGACCCATCAGGAACTCGAACGCCTTTCCAACTCCGGCGATGAGCAACGCGCCCGCCACCAACTGCTCAGTTATCAGCTTGAAGAACTGGAAAACCTCGGCCTGGGTGATAACGAGCTGGAACAGCTGGAACAGGAACACAAAAACCTGACCAATGCCGAAACCTTGCTGGGGATCTGCCGGCAGGTGGTCGAGCAATGCAGTGAAAGTGATTCCGGCAATGTATTGAATGCCCTCACCGCCTGCCTCAACCGCCTGTCGAGCGTGAATAGCTCCATCGGCGCGCTCGGCGAAGCCAGCAGCCTGCTGACCAGTGCACAGATTCAGGTTGAGGAGGCCGTGGGCGAGCTAAACCGTTTCCTCGACAATTTCGATGCCGACCCGGCCCGCCTTCAGTTTCTGGAAGAACGTCTCGACGCGATCTACACCATGGCGCGCAAACATCGCATCCAGCCCACCGAGGTCGCGGAGATGCAGCAGCGCCTGCTGGACGAAATCGAAACCCTGAATGCCAACGATGAATCCATCGAGCGGCTGAGCGACGAATTGGCGTCCTATGCCCGTCATTATCAGGAGAAAGCCCGGGAGCTGAGTGATCTGCGCCACCAGGCATCGAGCAGCCTGGCCAGCGCCGTGGAGCAGGAAATCCAGCGCCTGGGCATGCCCGGAGGGCGTTTCACTATCGAGCTTCGCCCCAACAACAGTAACGAACTTTTACCGAATGGCCTCGAACAGGTAGAACTGCTGGTCAGCGCAAACCCGGGACAGCCATTGAAGGCCCTGGCGAAAGTGGCTTCTGGCGGTGAGCTGTCACGGATCAGCCTGGCGATTCAGGTCATTACCGCACAAACATCACGCGTGCCAACCCTGGTGTTCGACGAAGTGGACGTAGGCATTGGTGGCCCGACCGCCGAAATTGTAGGCCAGTTGCTGCGTCGACTTGGCGAGCGCGGGCAGGTACTGACCGTGACTCACTTGCCCCAAGTGGCTGCGCAGGGGCACCAACATCTATTTGTGCACAAAGTGCGGGGCGAGGACGCCACTCGCACCGCCGTCTCCAAGCTGAGCAAAAACGATCGAGTCGAAGAAGTCGCCCGAATGCTGGGTGGTATCGATCTCACCAAGGAATCCCTGGCTCATGCCAAGAAAATGGTGGTGACTGCGAAGGTTTAAGGCGGGCAGAAAGCACGAAGGCGACCCAGAGGTCGCCTTCGTTCGTATCGCGAACCAGGTTCGCGCGACATGCTTACTTTTTCTTGCGTACGTACAGCACCAGATTGTGATCAACCATCTCGAAGCCGTACTTGTCGACGATGGCTTTCTGCAGGCGCTCGATTTCTTCGTCGAAGAATTCGATCACTTCACTGGTTTCGACGTTGACCATATGGTCGTGATGCTTGCCGTCGTCCAGTTCGAAGACCGCATGGCCTCCGTCGAAGTTGTGCCGCACCACAAGGCCAGCTGCCTCGAACTGGGTCAGTACACGGTAAACCGTGGCCAGACCGACGTCCTCGCCAGCCTCCATCAGCGCCTTATAGACATCTTCAGCGCTCATGTGGCGTTGCTCGGCGGAATCGAGCATTTGCAGAATCTTGACCCGTGGCAGGGTCACTTTGAGGCCGGCTTTGCGTAGTTCGCTATTTTCAACCATGGTCAGCTTTCTCGCGATGCTGCTTCGCAGCTTCTCTTAATGCGGGTATGATCGGCGTTTACGTTGTCCCAGCCAAGATAGTGGAAGTCGCCCACCGATGCAAAACACCAAGCTCTTGCTAACCAGTTTCACCTTTGTGGGACTGCTCGCACTCGCCGGTTGTTCATTCCCCGGGGTTTACAAAATCGACATCCAGCAGGGCAATGTCGTCACGCAGGACATGATAGACCAGTTACGCCCGGGAATGACCCGCAAGCAAGTACGGTTTATCATGGGCAACCCTCTGCTGACCGACACGTTCCATGCCGATCGCTGGGATTACCTGTACAGCCTGCAACCCGGGGGCGGTGAACGCCAACAGGAACGCATTAGCGTTATCTTCAACCCTAATGATCAGCTTGTCAGCCTTTCTGGCGATTTCATGCCAGGCGTGAGCCGCGATGAAGCGATTCTCGGCAAGGACAGTGGCACCACGGTTACCGCTCCGGCAGAAAACGTCGAGAAGCCGAAGCCGGAGAAACCGGTCAAGCCAGGTTCGTTGCTGGATCAGATTCAAAAGGATGTCGACGGCGTAGAAACCGTTCCGGTCCCGACGCCAGAACCACTGGACACCTCGCCGCAATAATTTGCGACGCAATAAAAAACCCGGCTGGTCCGGGTTTTTTATTGCCTGTTCATTTTGTCACTCATTGATTCTTGGCTTTGGCCTCTGCCGCCTTCGCAGCGCGCAGTCGCCGAACTTCCTTGGGGTCGGCCAGCAGCGGCCGATAGATCTCGATTCGATCTCCCGACTGAACCACTCGCGTATCGGGATCGACAATCACCTTGCCGAATATGCCCACCGGGCACTCGGCCAGATCCAGTTCGGCAAACACCTGGCCGATCCCGGATTTCAACAGTGCGGCGCGAATGGTCGTTCCCTCCGGCACCGCGACAGGCATGAGAACCTGACGATCTACAGCGGCGTACACGACCTCAACGTCAATCATTACCTCAACCATGCATTTGCTTCGCCCGCTGGCAGAATGCATCCACCAGCGTATTGGCCGCCTGGTTGAACAAAGGCCCCAAGGTGGCACGAATAATTGGCCCCGCATAATCAAACGACAGGTCCAGGCTGATCTTGCAGGCTTTATCGCCCAATGGCTTGAACACCCAGACACCGTGCAACTGGGTGAACGGCCCTTCTTCAAGGTTCATTTCGATCGACTGACCGGGGACCAAGGTATTACGCGTCACGAAATGCTGGCTGAGCCCGCCCTTGGCCACACCGACGCTGGCGCGCATGTGTTCAGCGGAACTCTCCAGAACTTCAGCCGATGAGCACCATGGGAGGAATTCCGGATACCGCGCCACGTCGTTGACCAGGTCATAAAGCGCTTGCGCCGGATATGGCAACAGGGCTGAACGAGAAATGTGTGTCGTCATGTCAGCGTCACTTCCAGAGCTGGGCGGCAAACACTACGAGAATGCCGATGGGCGCCACATAGCGCATCAAGAACAAGGACAAAGCGAACAACGCCGGATTACGAATCGACAACTCTTCACGCACCGCGTCACGACCCATCACCCAGCCTGCAAACACCACGAAACACAACCCACCGAGTGGCAGCATGATCCGCGAGGTGAAGAAATCGATCACGCCGAAGAAGTCGAGGCCGCCTGTCGCCCCCCACTGGTAGAGGTGGAACAACCCGCCTTCGTTCACGAAAAACTTGGCTTCCTTCCAGATATTGAAGGAAAACACTGTGCCCAGACCAACAAACCAGCAAGTGAACGCCAGCCAGAAGGTGACCCAGGCGCGACTGATTTTCGAGCGCTCGACCAGGTAAGCCACCATCGGTTCGAGCAGCGAGATCGCCGAACTCCAGGCAGCAATCGCGACCAGAACGAAGAACACTACGCCCATCAACTGACCAAACGCTACGTTGCCAAAGGCAAATGGCAGGCTGACAAACATCAGGCCAGGGCCTTCGCTCGGATTCAGGCCCGCGGCGAACACGATCGGAAACAGCGCCAGACCAGCCACCAGGGAAACAAAGGTATCAAGCAGCGCCACCCCAACGATGGTTCCGGAAATCGACGAGCTCTTCGGCATATAAGCACCGTAGATCATGATCGAACCAACCCCGACGCTCAGGGAAAAGAATGCGTGCCCCATGGCCGGCAGCAAGCCGTCGAGGACTTTTTCCGGATGGAAGTCGAACATGAAATGCACGCCTTCCATGAAATGCCCGGTAGTCATGCTGTAACCCAGCAGAACAATCACCATCACGAACAGCAAGGGCATCATGATCCGCAAGCTGCGCTCAAGCCCGGCAACCACACCCTTGGCAATCACCACTGCCGACAACAGCATGAAAACTGTGTGCCAAAGTGTCAGCCGCCATGGATCGGCGATCACCGCACCGAAGTAAGCGCCCACCTGATCGGGCGTCGCGCCCTGGAAGTCGCCACGCCCCATGTCGATGATGTAGTCCAGCGACCAGCCGCCTACCACGCTGTAAAAAGACAGGATCAGCAACGCCGTGATCATCCCGGCGAATGCCCCCCACGACCACTTGGCCGAATGCCCCGCCTCCAGCGCCAGCACCTTCAGGGCATTGGCCGGACTCTGCCGGGCGCGTCTGCCGATGAGGGTTTCTGCGAGCATGACCGGCACACCGATCAGCGCGATACAGGCCAGGAACATCAGTACGAAAGCGCCGCCGCCATAGACGCCAACCATGTAGGGGAATTTCCAGATACTACCCAAGCCCACGGCCGAACCGGTCGCGGCGAGTATGAAGACCCAGCGGCTAGCCCAACTGCCGTGGACAGAAACCTTGTCTGTCGACATCGTTATCACGCCCAAGCGTTCGAAAAAGAGCGCGCATTGTCCGGGATTCACTCAACCTGCTCAAGCACGTAGCAACACCGTAGCCGACTCGCGTGCAACTCCCTATAATGCCGCCCCTATGGCTAAACAGAAGAAACACCCAACAGGGACCATCGCGCAAAATAAAAAGGCGCGACACGATTACTTCATCGAGCATAAGTTCGAGGCTGGTCTGGTCCTGGCCGGCTGGGAAGTAAAAAGTCTGCGGGCAAGCAAGCTGCAGCTGGTTGACAGTTATGTGCTGCTCAAGGATGGCGAAGCCTGGCTGCTCGGCAGTCACATTACGCCCCTGACGACGGCCAGCACCCACGTCATCGCTGATCCGGTCCGCACCCGTAAATTGCTGCTCAACCGACGCGAGCTGGAGAAGCTCGCCGCCGCTGTGCAGCAGAAGGGTTACGCCTGCGTGTGCCTGTCCTGGTATTGGAGCAAGCACATGGTCAAGTGCGAGATCGCACTGGGCAAGGGCAAGAAGGAATACGACAAGCGCGACACCGAGCGCGAGCGCGACGCCGGTCGCGAATTACAGCGTGCGGTGCGCAACAAGGGCAAGGAAGACTGATTTTTCTGCCTGAGTTGATCGTTCCCCACGCTCCGCGTGGGAATGCAACGATGGACGCTCTGCGTCCGCTTTGTGACGCGGAGTGTCACGGGATTCATTCCCACGCTGAGCGTGGGAATGATCATACCGACTACATCCCCTTGCGCCGCTCCGCCCGCGCAACGCGTTGCACTTCCTGGCGCACCTCCTCCAACACCTCCTGCACATACAGAATGTGACGACTGGAGACTTCCCTCGCCTGTTCGGCCCGCCCCTCGATGATCGCCTGATACAACTCTCGGTGTTGCGTGATCAACATGTCGCGAGTTTCGGTGCGCTGCTTGTACATGCCGCCGATATTGGTCACGACGTTGCGCTTGAGCAAATCGAACAGTCCGCGAATGGTATGCAGCAAAACAGCGTTATGGCTGGCCTCGGCGATCGCCAGATGAAATTTCGCATCGGCCGCGCCCTCTTCCGCCCGACTCACTTCATCGTGACGCGAATAGCAGTCCTGCAACTCATTGAACGCGGCGGTCAGGCGCTCGCGGTCGACATCCGTGGCGCGCAACGCCGCGTAATACGCACAGGACGCTTCCAGAGTGTGGCGGAATTCAAGCAGATCGCGCTGAGCCTCGGGATTACTCTCTAGCAAATGCAGTAGAGGGTCACTGAACGTCGTGCCCAACGACTCCACCACGTAATTGCCGCCACCCTGCCGGCTGACCAGCAAGCCCTTGGCCGTCAGCTTTTGTATCGCCTCGCGCAAGGAAGGGCGTGAGACACCGAACTGTTCGGCCAGCGCGCGCTCGGCCGGCAAGCGCTCACCCGCCTTCAACGTACCCTCAAGGATCATGCCCTCGAGCTGCTCGACAATATCGTCAGACAAACGGCGCTGACGAATCTGATCAAACCCCATAACTCACCTTCTCCAAGATCCGACGGCGCGCCGGCGCTCTATTCTGGCCCATTGCCGCCGTATCGGCACCTGCCGTACAGCACCTGAATCCACACAACGCAGCCCATTGCAGTCCCGGTATTCGACAAAAGTTTTAGGGCGGCAAATTGACACACCGCCTACAAGGCTTTTACCCTAGCCAACAGCGATTGTAAATTGGTATTACCAATTATCCAAGAACGCTGATCAGTGCCTGACCAACAACAATTAGGGGCCACCCCATATGCAAACCTGGCAACAGCTCTACAGCCCGCTCGGAAGCCTCGGTTTATCCGCGCTCGCGGCCGTTATACCTATCGTGTTTTTCTTCCTGGCTCTGGCCGTGTTCCGTCTCAAGGGGCACGTTGCCGGTAGCATCACGCTGGCCTTGTCGATCCTGGTGGCGATTTTTGCCTTCCAGATGCCGGTCGACATGGCTTTCGCAGCCGCAGGGTATGGTTTCGCCTATGGCCTTTGGCCGATTGCGTGGATCATCGTGGCCGCTGTTTTTCTTTACAAACTGACGGTCAAAAGTGGGCAGTTCGAAGTGATCCGCAGCTCGGTGCTGTCGATCACTGACGACCAGCGTCTGCAAGTGCTGTTGATCGGCTTCTGCTTCGGCGCGTTTCTTGAAGGTGCGGCCGGTTTCGGTGCACCGGTGGCGATTACCGCCGCTCTGCTGGTCGGCCTGGGTTTCAACCCGTTGTACGCCGCGGGCCTGTGCCTGATCGCAAACACCGCGCCGGTAGCTTTCGGCGCCCTGGGGATTCCGATCATCGTCGCCGGGCAAGTGACCGGCATCGACGCGTTCAAGATCGGCGCCATGACCGGTCGCCAGCTGCCGCTGCTGTCGCTGTTCGTGCCGTTCTGGCTGGTGTTCATGATGGATGGCCTGCGCGGCGTTCGCGAAACCTGGCCCGCCGCTCTGGTTGCCGGCTTGAGCTTCGCCGTGACTCAATACTTCACGTCGAACTTCATCGGCCCGGAACTGCCGGACATCACTTCGGCCCTGGCCAGCCTGATCTCCCTGACCCTGTTCCTGAAAGTCTGGCAGCCAAAACGCGCCGCCGGCCAGCACATCGTCGGGGCCGTATCGGCTTCCGTGGTCAGCGCCAGCGCCGGTGGTTTCGGCCAGAAGCGCACCACCCTGGCATCGCCCTACAGCCTCGGGGAAATCATCAAGGCGTGGTCGCCGTTCCTGATTCTGACCGTGCTGGTGACCATCTGGACCTTGAAGCCGTTCAAGGCGATGTTTGCCGCCGGCGGTTCGATGTACAGCTTCGTGTTCAATTTCGCTATCCCGCACCTTGATCAGATGGTGATCAAGGTTGCACCGATTGTGGCTAACCCGACTGCCATTCCAGCCGTGTTCAAGCTTGATCCGATTTCCGCGACCGGCACGGCGATTTTCTTCTCCGCACTGATCTCGATGCTGGTTCTGAAGATCAACCTCAAAACTGGTCTGACCACTTTTAAAGAGACCTTCTACGAACTGCGGTGGCCGATTCTGTCCATCGGCATGGTGCTGGCGTTCGCCTTCGTCACCAACTACTCGGGCATGTCGTCGACCATGGCCCTGGTGTTGGCCGGCACGGGTGCAGCCTTCCCGTTCTTCTCACCGTTCCTCGGTTGGCTCGGTGTGTTCCTGACCGGTTCCGATACCTCGTCCAACGCACTGTTCAGTTCGTTGCAAGCGACCACCGCCCACCAGATCGGCGTCAACGACACCTTGCTGGTGGCAGCGAACACCAGTGGCGGCGTGACTGGCAAGATGATCTCACCGCAATCGATCGCCGTGGCCTGCGCCGCGACCGGGCTGGTGGGCAAGGAGTCGGACCTGTTCCGCTTCACCCTCAAGCACAGCCTGTTCTTTGCCACGATTGTCGGCTTGATCACGCTGGCTCAGGCCTATTGGTTCACCGGCATGCTGGTGCACTAAAAGCCACAACCGATACGGAAAAAACCGACGCCGGACCACGATTCCGGCGTCAGCTATTCACAACCCGGTCTGTAAGGCTGCTGAAAGAATCTCACTCTATATTCAGCGGCCTCAGCGGACGGATAACCGGGCCCACCCGGAGACACGCCTGATGAGCGAGCTTTTTTACAACGCTGTGCCGAATGCGACCCGTGTCGCCCCGCCACTGCCCGAGCCTCGGCAATACCCCAGCGAGAAACCGCAGCGGGTGTACCTGTTCGGGACCTGCGTAGTGGACTTGTTCTACCCGCAAGCCGGAATGGACGCGATCCATCTACTGGAGCGCGAAGGGATCCGTGTCGAGTACCCGCAAGGGCAAAGCTGTTGCGGTCAACCGGCGTACACCTCGGGTTATACCGAGCAGGCCCGGACAGTGGCGCGCTCGCAGCTGGCGCTATTTGCCGGGGATTATCCGGTGGTGGTGCCGTCGGGTTCCTGTGCCGGCATGTTGCGCGAACACTATGCCGACTTGTTCAAGGACGAGCCGGACACGTTGAAACAGGTCGAGGCCTTGGCGGCCAGGACCTATGAGCTCACCGAGTTCCTGCTGTTCGTCTGCAAGGTGCAGCTCAAGGATAGCGGTGAACCGGTAAAAGTAGCGTTGCACACGTCGTGTTCGGCACGCCGTGAAATGAACACCCACCTGCACGGCCGTGAGCTGTTGTCGCAGCTGAGCAATGTGGAGCGAGTCGACCACAGCCATGAAAGCGAATGCTGTGGCTTCGGTGGGACTTTCAGCGTCCGTATGCCAGACATTTCCGGCGCGATGGTGGCTGACAAGACCCGATCGCTGAAGGAGTCCGGCGCGTACAAGGTACTCAGCGCCGACTGCGGTTGCCTGATGAACATCAACGGCTCACTGGAAAAACAGCAGGAAGCGTTACGCGGTCAGCATCTGGCGAGTTTCCTCTGGCAACGTACCGGAGGTGCCCAATGAGCGCCGCCGAGATTATTCCTACGGTCGCTGTAGAAGAGGATTTCCGCACCCGGGCTCACGAGGCCTTGGGTGATGCGCAATTGCGGGGCAACTTCCGCAAGGCGATGGATTCACTGATGACCAAACGGGCCGCGGCTTTCAGCGATGCCCATGAGCGGGAACATTTACGCGCGCTGGGCAATGCCGTCCGCGCCCGTGCTTTATCGAAGTTGCCCGAGCTGCTCGAGCAACTTGAACAGAACCTGACCCGCAACGGTGTGACAGTGCACTGGGCGGAAACGGTGGACGAAGCCAATGGCATCGTCCTTTCGATCATCCGCGCTCACGAGGGGCGGCAAGTGATCAAGGGTAAATCGATGGTCAGCGAAGAAATGGAGATGAACCACGTCCTCGCTGAACAGGGCATTGAATGCCTGGAATCGGACATGGGCGAGTACATCGTCCAGCTCGACCACGAGAAGCCTTCACACATAATCATGCCGGCGATCCACAAGAACGCCGGTCAGGTCGCGTCCTTGTTCCACGACAAGCTTGGCGTGGAATACACCAAGGACGTTGACCAACTCATTCAGATCGGTCGCAGAGTCCTGCGACAGAAGTTCTTCGAAGCGGACATCGGCGTTTCCGGTGTCAACTTCGCCGTGGCTGAAACCGGCACCCTGCTGCTGGTGGAAAACGAAGGCAACGGCCGCATGACCACCACCGTGCCACCGGTGCACATCGCCGTGACCGGCATCGAAAAGGTTGTGGAAAACCTGCGCGATGTGGTGCCGCTGCTGTCATTGCTGACACGCTCGGCCCTCGGCATTCCGATCACCACTTACGTCAACATGATTTCCGGCCCGCGCAAGGCACATGAGCTCGACGGCCCGCAGGAAGTGCACCTGGTGCTGCTCGACAATGGTCGCAGCCAGGCCTTTGCCGACAGCGAACTGCGTCAGACCCTGAACTGCATTCGCTGTGGCGCCTGTATGAATCATTGCCCGGTCTATACCCGAATCGGCGGCCATGCCTATGGCGAGGTCTACCCCGGCCCTATCGGAAAAATCATCACCCCGCACATGGTTGGCCTGGCGAAAGTCCCGGATCATCCGAGCGCCTCTTCCCTGTGCGGCGCTTGCGGCGAGGTATGTCCGGTAAAAATTCCGATCCCGGCGTTACTCCGTCGTCTTCGGGAAGAGAACGTCAAAGCCCCGGACAGCCCACACCATGTGATGCGCGGCCAGGGCAGCAAATACTCGCGCAAGGAGCGGTTCATCTGGAACGCCTGGGCGAAGCTCAATAGCTCACCGACGCTGTATCGCCTGTTCGGTTTTGCCGCGACGCGCCTGCGCGCCCTTGTGCCGGACAATGTCGGCCCATGGACGCAAAACCACAGCGCACCGAAACCCGCTGCCCGCTCACTGCATGACATGGCGCGCGAACATTTGGCCAAACAGGGAGACCGTCGATGAGCGCCAAGCAAAACATCCTCGCCAAACTGCGCAAAAGCCTGACAGGCACCACACCGGTGGCTGACAACTTCGATGTCGATCTGGTGACGCAGTCTTACACCTACGCACCGGAACAGCGCATCCCGCAACTGCGCAAACTGATGGAAGCGGTGCACACGGAAATCCACCTGACGTCGGCTGAAGGCTGGCCTGAGTTGCTCGGGCAATTATTGAAGGATCGCCAATTACCGAGCCTGTTGATTGCACCGACCACCCCCCACGGGCAGCGTGTCGTACAGCACTGGGAGAAAAATCCTGATCTGCCGGCACTCAAGGCCTATGATCGACCGGTCGAAGAGTGGAAAGCCGAGCTGTTCAACGACACTCCGGCGAGTCTGACTACGACCCTCGGCGCCATCGCCGCGACCGGCAGCCTGATCATCTGGCCGACACGGGAAGAACCGCGATTGATGAGCCTGGCGCCACCGGTGCATTTCGCCCTGCTCAAGGCCAGTGAAATCCGCGACAATTTTTATCAGGTCCAGCAGGAGTTCGAGTGGGCGCAAGGCATGCCGACCAATGCCCTGCTGGTATCCGGCCCGTCGAAAACCGCTGACATTGAACAAGTGCTGGCCTACGGCGCCCACGGTCCGAAAGACCTGGTGGTGCTGATCCTGGAGGATCAATGACTTTACCGGCCGCTTTCCTGCGTGATGCACAGCAACTGATTCCCTGCGAACGGCGCTTCGACGACCCGTTGTCGACCCTGGCTTTCGGCACCGATGCCAGTTTCTATCGGCTGATCCCGCAACTGGTGATCCGCGTCGAATCCGAAGATGAAGTGGTAGCGCTGCTGAAACTGGCCCAGCGCGATAAGGTGCCGGTGACCTTCCGCGCCGCCGGCACCAGCCTGTCCGGGCAAGCCATCAGCGACTCAGTGCTGATCGTCCTTGGGGATAACTGGAACGGTCGTGAGATCCGCGGCCAAGGCACGCAGATTCGTCTGCAACCCGGCGTAATCGGAGCACAAGCCAATGCCTGGCTTGCGCCGTTCGGGCGCAAGATCGGACCGGACCCGGCATCGATCAATGCCTGCAAGATCGGCGGCATCGTCGCCAACAATGCCAGCGGCATGTGCTGTGGCACCGCGCAAAATACCTATCACACCCTGGCCGGCATTCGTCTGGTGCTGGCCGATGGCAGCCGTCTCGACACTGAAGACGCCACCAGTGTCGCGGCGTTTCGGCAAAGCCATGCAGAGCTGCTTGAACGCTTGGCGACGCTGGGCCGCGAGACCCGCGCCAACGCCGAACTGGCGGCAAAGATTCGCCACAAATACCGTCTGAAAAATACCACCGGCCTGTCACTCAACGCCCTGGTGGATTACGACGAGCCTGTGGATATCTTGAGCCACCTGCTGGTCGGTTCCGAAGGCACACTCGGTTTCATCAGCGCGGTGACCTACGACACGGTGATCGATCACCCGAACAAGGCCTCGGCGCTGATTGTTTTCCCGGACGTGGAAACCTGCTGCAACGCGGTCACCGTGCTGAAAAGCCAACCGGTGTCGGCGGTAGAACTATTGGACCGGCGCAGTCTGCGCTCGGTGCAAAGCAAACCCGGCATGCCCGCTTTCGTACAACACCTGTCGAACAATGCCTGCGCCCTGCTGATCGAATCCCGCGCAGCATCGTCCACATTACTGCACGAGCAACTGGCGCAAATCATGGCGTCGCTGGCGTCGTTCCCGGTGGAGAAGCAAGTCGACTTCACCGAAGATCCGCTGGAAAACGCCCGTCTCTGGGCAATCCGCAAGGACACCTTCCCTGCAGTCGGTGCGGTGCGCAAAACCGGAACCACGGTAATCATCGAAGACGTGACCTTCCCGGTGGAACAACTGGCCATCGGCGTGAATCGCCTGATCGAGTTGTTCGACAAACATCACTACGACGAAGCGATCCTTTTCGGACACGCACTGGAAGGCAATCTGCACTTCGTCTTCACTCAGGGCTTCAATAGCCCGGAAGAAGTCGCACGCTACCAGGCGTTCATGGACGACGTCGCGCAACTGGTCGCGGTGGAGTTCGGCGGCTCGTTGAAGGCTGAACACGGCACCGGGCGCAACATGGCGCCGTTCGTTGAGCTTGAATGGGGCAGCGATGCCTATCAATTGATGTGGCAGCTCAAGCGTCTGCTCGATCCCAATGGCATTCTCAATCCGGACGTGGTGCTCAGCGAAGATCCGCAAATCCACCTCAAGCACTTGAAACCCTTGCCGGCCGCCGACGAGATTGTGGATAAGTGCATCGAGTGCGGGTTCTGCGAGCCGGTTTGTCCGTCGAAAGGCCTGACCTTGAGCCCGCGCCAGCGCATCGTGATCTGGCGCGATATCCAGGCGAAGAAACGCGCCGGTGTCGATACCCGTGAACTTGAAGCGGCCTATGAATACCAGGGCATCGACACCTGTGCCGCGACCGGTCTGTGTGCGCAACGCTGCCCCGTGGGAATCAACACCGGCGAGCTGGTGAAAAAGCTTCGCGGCCAACACGCCACTCATACGAAAACCGCCAATTGGCTGGAAGGCAATTTCGCCACAGCCATGCAAGGCGCGCGCTTCACACTGCATGTAGCCAACGGCGCAAGAATGTTGCTGGGCGCGCCACGATTGGCAAAGTTGTCGGCAACGCTGACCCGCTTGTCCAAAGGCCAGGTCCCGCAATGGACCAGCGCCATGCCGCAGCCGGAAAAAGCCATTCGCTTCAGCCCATCGGTGACCGACGAACGCCCGCGCGTGGTGTATTTGGCAGCCTGCGTTTCACGCGCTATGGGGCCGGCGGCCGGCGACAAAGAACAAATGTCGCTGTACGACAAAACCCGTGGCCTGCTGGAAAAAGCCGGTTATCAGGTGGTCTTCCCGGACAATCTGGACAATCTCTGCTGCGGCCAGCCGTTCGCTTCCAAGGGTTATGCCGAACAGGCCGAACACAAACGCCAGGAACTGATCGGTGCCCTGCTCCACGCCAGCCGTGGCGGGCTCGATCCGATCTACTGCGACACCAGCCCCTGCACCTTGCGCCTGACTCAGGATCTGGGCGACGTACGCCTTGACCTGTACGACCCGGTGCGCTTCATCCGCACGCACTTGATGGATCGACTGGACTTCATCCCACAAGAGGCGCCGATCGCGGTACATGTCACCTGCAGCACCCAGCACCTGGGCGAAAGCCAGGCATTGATCGATCTGGCGCGCAGATGCAGCAACAACGTGATCATCCCGGAAGGTATTCACTGCTGCGGCTTTGCCGGTGACAAAGGCTTCACGACGCCAGAACTCAATGCTCACTCGCTGCGCACGTTGAAAGACGCCGTGCAGTACTGCGAAGAAGGCATCTCTACCAGTCGCACCTGTGAAATCGGCCTGAGCCAGCATGGCGGGATCGATTATCACGGATTGGTTTACCTCGTGGACCGCGTGACGCAAGCGCGTCCGGTTTGAACAGGCGGCTTGCGTAAAAGGGGCGTTTTCGCCCCTTTTTGCTTTGCAGCACCATCATCAACCCGAAAAAAAAACCGAATTCCTGCGCGCGGCTATAGTCATTTGACTAGGCTCTTTGAAAGGAGCTTATAACCACCTCGGCCAGCAGCCCGCGTTATCGGCAGCACCGAGCCCACATGCGCAAGGAGATACCCATGAAGCACTCTGCAATTGCTGGAATGTTCATCGCTGCTGCAATGTTGGCGTCGCCGGTGTTTGCGGCGGATAAAGACCTGTGTACCGATAACCTTCAAACCATTGATGACTTCGTAAACAGTGCGCCCTCTATTCCGGAAGGCACTCTGGACAGCGTCAAAGCAGCGCAGACAAAAGCCAAGGCAGCCCAGGCGGCAGGCAACGACAAGGATTGCGTAGAGATTTCCAGCGGTATCATTACCAAAATGCAGATTCGAAACCCAACGCGGAACTGATACCAGGTGCGGCCAACCTTCGGGTTGGCCTTCCGGGCCACAATGTCGTAGACTGTTCGTGCTTGTTGCTCATCCGTTTCACGAGCAATGAGTTCGGGGCCGTTTAGGATTCGACGCCGGTTGCGAAACTTTAGGTGCATGCCGAGTTGGTAACAGAACTCGTAAATCCACTGTTGCAACTTCTTATAGTTGCCAATGACGAAACCTACGGGGAATACGCTCTCGCTGCGTAAGCAGCCTTAGCTCTTCCCTTCTGGTACCTTCGGGTCCAGCAATCATCAGGGGATGTCTGTAAACCCAAAGTGATTGTCATATAGAACAGAATCGCCGTGCAGTACGTTGTGGACGAAGCGGCTAAAACTTACACAACTCGCCCAAAGCACCCTGCCCGTCGGGTCGCTGAGGGTTAACTTAATAGACACGGCTACGCATGTAGTACCGACAGCGGAGTACTGGCGGACGGGGGTTCAAATCCCCCCGGCTCCACCAACTCAACAAAAAAAGACGTCCTCGGACGTCTTTTTTTGTGCCTGAAATTCAGCCTCCTCCCCAATGTCAATAATCCTCGAAAGGCTCTACGCCGCATCCTCGCGGCATGGGCCGGGCGACGCTTGGCGTTTTTCACAGGATGCCCGTGCCACCGTTCATCGTCGGGGCAGAAAATAATCTTTGACATTGTTGAGGCTTCGGCAGATTATTATCACATCGCATACGATCTAATCGAAAGCGACCAACAACATCAGCCCATTGCCGTTGGAGATTCAGCCATGAACACCGGAAGCCGCCAGACCCAGATCAATTCGACCTTCCACGCTTCCAATGGCCACAACGGCAACAACTGGATCACAGCAACAGGCAATCAATAGATCGTTTACCGCATCAAACAAATCGCATGCGATGTTATCGCATAGAATGCAACCCTTGGAGGAACCGTCCCATGAGCAAGATCGAGAAAGTACTGGCTACCGGTAAAACCCATACTACCCTGAGCAACGCTGGCACCACCTCGCGTGGCCATAACGGCAATCTCGACATCGAGCTGTCGTCCCCCGGCTCGACTCAGCCGGCTCATGTGTTTGCCGCCACCCAACCGCATCCGAAAGCCGAGCAACTGTTCGCCGGGGCATGGTCGGCCTGCTACACCGCAGCGGTTGGCCTGGTCGCGGCAGAGCGCAACATCGCACTGCCGGCAGACCTGGCCGTCGACATCGAAATCGACCTCGGCCAGACCGGCCCGGCTTACTTCCTTCAAGCCCGGCTGACCGTGCGCGTGCCGGGGCTGGCCCACGACGTCGCGACCGAACTGGCACACATCGCCGACTCCATCTGCCCGTACTCCAAAGCTACACGCGGCAATATCGACGTTGCCCTGAGCGTTATTACCGCCTAAAACATCGCATGCGATGTTAGCGCACACGAATTTAATAACTGAAAACCTGAGGACATCATCATGAGCAAGATCGAAAAAGTACTGGCCACCGGCAAAACCCACACCACCCTGAACAGCGCTGGCACTACTACGCGCGGGCATAACGGCAGCCTCAACATCGAATTGTCGTCCCCCGGCAGCGCCACGCCAGCGCATGTATTCACCGGTGTGCAGCCGCACCCGAAAGCCGAGCAACTGTTCGCCGGGGCATGGTCGGCCTGCTACATCGCCGCAGTAGGTCTGGCGGCGCAGCAGTTAAAGGTGACGCTACCGGCCGATACCGCCGTCGACATCGAAGTCGATCTGGGCCAGACCGGCGCAGCCTACTTCCTCCAGGCTCGACTGACCCTGCGCGTACCCGGCCTGTCACACGAAATCGCCACCGAACTGGCACACAACGCCGATGCCATCTGCCCGTACTCCAAGGCAACACGCGGCAACATTGATGTAGCCATCAACGTCCAGACCGCGTAACGCTGTCCACGGCCGGTCCGCCAGGGTGTTGTTCTCCCGCTGGACCGGCCACCGGCTTCAATCACCGGTCACAGTGGACGATACGCCAAGGTCTGAGCACTTCCGACACCATCGCATGCGATGTATAGTCGAGACTTGCAACCCATCCGTCCTTGCCCAGAGAGAATGCGCATGAAATCCACTGACAAGACATCCGCTCTCGACCTGAAGCTTTCCGAGTTTTTGTGCTTTGCGGTTTATTCTTCCAACCTTGCCTTCGGCAAGGCTTACAAACCCATGCTCGAACGAATGGGCTTGACCTACACGCAATTCATCACCCTCGTTGCGCTGTGGGAGCAGGATGACCAGACCGTTGGCAGCCTCGGCGAAAAGCTGTTCCTTGAATCCAACACCCTCACGCCGATTCTGAAAAAACTGGAAGCGATGGGTTATTTGCTGCGCCAACGCGACCCGGAAGACGAACGCCAGGTGCGGATCAGCCTGACGAAAGAGGGACGAAAACTGCGTGAAGAACTGAGCGAGGACGGCTTCCCGCAAACCGGTCTTGATCCTGACGATTTCGTGCAAATGCAGCAGGCCATTGTGAAGCTGCGCAACAACCTTATCCGCACGACAAAAGATCGTCACGAGGCTGAGTAGACGACAACTTCAAGCCTGACAAAAAAAGGCACTGCCGGTAATCGACAGTGCCTTTTTTCGTACCGCCAGAATGCTTCAGCGCGACAACATGAAGGTGTCGTACTCGAGGTCTTCCAGCGCTGTGGACAATCGATGCAGCCCCAACAACACGCACACCAGCAGCGAGAGAGTAAAGCCGTAGCCAAAGAAGCTCGGGCCAAGGTGCATGCTCAGTAGCGTCAAACCGGCGTTCAACACGGCGAAGATCACGCACAGCTCCAGGACCACGGCGCGCTTGTCGAGGTAGAAGAACACGTTGAGCAACGCCATGAACACCACCTGGATGCTCACGCCGATAAGGTCAATGTAGAACAGCGGCAGGTAATAGCTGGAGATGCCCAGCCAATCCAGCAAACGCGGAGCAAACAGGAACAGCAGTACCACGGTCAGCCCCTGCACCTTGCAGATTTCCAGCAGGCCTTGGCGAATGGACAAGGTCATCTCGGTCTTCAGCGAACTGATGTGCTGCAGGGTCTCGCCTTCGCGGATAGCCCGGAACAGCCGGTCATACCACTCGGCAAAATCGGTTTCGATGCGCACCAGAAACACCGCCATCCCCGGAATGATCGCCAGGTATGCGAGGAAGATCGGCAAGTCGTACAGGATTGACGCCCGCAGTGGACCTATCACGACGTTCGAGGTGCCGGGGTTGAACCAGAAGATGAATTTGTCGATCCAGATACCGAAGTTATAGAAAAACCCGGTCACCAGCAGGCTGACAAACACGTGGCGCCGATCAAGAAAATCGAAGGCCACCAGTTTCTCGGCCCGGTATTCGCGCAGGATGTCGTAGAGAAACAGGAACAGCAACGTACTGTGCCCGATCAACAACGCCAACAGCAGGCCCGCTATGCCCAGGAAGCTCAGCAGATACGCACTGATGACCATCAGTGTGTAGCCCACCAGCATCACCAGCAGGATGCGGTTATAAGCTTTCATCCCCGAGAGGAAGATGATCACCATCCACAGATTGCACAGCACCACGAAGTTCGACAGCACCAGCAGCCGGTACATCAGCGGCTGGTCGAACAGCACGCTCAGCACGACGATACCCAGGACACCGGCACCGATGGTGACCATCAACAGCACGCCCACCAGGTTGGGCAGGATCTGGTCGTGCTTGTTCTCAAACAACCGGTCGGAAACGAACCGGGTGAAAAACAGCTGCAAGCCGCCCGTAATGATCAGCGAACTGGCCATCAGGTAGGTCACCGTCACCAGGAACTGCCCCACCAGCGTATTGGGCACGACACGGCTCAGGCTGATGATACCCACCAGCATCACGCTGATGATCGACAGCACCCAGGGACCGGAGCTGATCAGCCCGGCATAGACGTAGGCATGCAAGGTCGCGGTATAGGAATCGCGCGACAGGATCTTGCGAAGTTCGAAGCCAATCCCGGCCATTTAACTGTTCTCCATGGCGGCTTGATACAAGTCGCGATAACGCTGCAGCATCAAGGCTTCGGTGTAGTAACGGTTGACCCGCAACAAGCCGCTGGCCTGAGCCGCCTGCCAGCGTTGCGGACTGCGCAGCAGTTCGAGGATGGCCACGCTGGTGGCCTGCGGGTCGGCAATGGCCACGACTTTGCCGGCCAGGCCCAGGTCGCGGTCCTCTGGACTGCCACCTTCGATCATTTCCCGGCACGAGCCCACGTCACTGCTGACCACCGGCGTACCGGCAGCCCAGGCTTCGAGAATCACCAGCGGTTGCGCCTCGCTGATCGAGGTCAGGACCATCAGCCCGAGCTGGGGCAGGATCTCCTGGATGCGCTGGAAGCCAAGGAAATGCACCTTGCCCTCCAGCCCCAGGCTGGCCATCAGGCTGCGGCATTCGCTGACGTATTCCGGGTCTTCCTCTTCCGGGCCGACGATCCAGCCTTCGGCCTCGGGCATGGCGCTGATCACGCCGCGCATGGCCCGCAGGAACGTCTTCACGTCCTTGATCGGCACCACACGACCGATCAGCCCCACCACCGGGGCAATGCCGGGCGCACGGGATTGGAGGGCGGTGGTCCACTGCGGCAAGTCGATGCCGTTGGGAATGACCTGGGTACGGACCGGGTCGGCGCCGTCCTTGATTTGCCGCTGGCGGTTGCCGTCATACAGCGAAATGATGTTGTCGGCGCTGTTGTAGGTCAGTTGGCCGATACGCTCGAAAAAACGCACCCACAAGGTCCGGATATAGCCCGAGCCGGCATCAAGGCTGCGGTTGAGCGCCTGGCCGGAGCTCTCGGCGATCCAGCTGGCCTGGGCCAGGTCGATCTTGCGTTCCTTGGTGTAGATCCCATGCTCGCTGAGCAGGTAAGTGCAGTTCCAGCGCTGCTTGAGGATGCACCCCAACAACCCGGCGTAACCGGTGGAAATCGAATGCAGCACCCGCGCCCGCGGCATCCGGCGCGATGACTCGGCGAGCATCAGCAACGGTGACTGCATCGAACGCAGGGTCCAGAAATAGTTGATGAACGACGGGTCGGCGCAATGCAGGCGATAGCCTTCGCTCAACGCCTCCCAACTGGCACGGCTGCGCAGCACGTCGTCGAGGGTCAAGTGGCCTTGCGCGATACACTCGAGCAGGTTTTCGCCCAGTGCGGGCTCGGGCGCGTCCGGGTGATGCAGGAAGCGATACAGGTCTTCCAGTGTTTGCAGGTCGGCCTCGCGCGGCGTGCCCCGGGTATTTGTCGTATGGGTCGCGTCCTCGAGGAACACTTCCTCGATGTGCAGCACGTTCGACGGTACTTGATAGCGGCGTTCGGGATAGGCTGAACGTTGCCCGCCGATGAACATTACCGAGAACGTCAGCTCCGGCAGGCCGAGGATCATCTGGTGAATCCAGCTCGACACGCCGCCACGCACATAAGGCCAGGTACCTTCGAGCAGCAGGCAGATGTCGGCGATCGGCGCCTCTTCCTTGTGACTCATGTCCAGCTCCTCACCAGATCAGCGAAGGGGGGTCGCTGGCGGGTTTTCTCGGGAAGGCTTGCAAGCAACCCCGGAATTTCATGGTAGCGACCGGCCTCGAAAGCCAGTTCGGCGTGGAACGGCAGAATCTGCGCCGCGCCCATGCCGTTTTCCTGGGCCTGGGTCAGCAACACTTCGGCGCGCTCGATGTCGCCGCGTTCCAGGGCAATACGCCCGGCCAACAGAAACAGCTCACCGCCCTCACCCGCCTGCAGACCTTGTTCGGCATGTTCGCTGGCCTGGTTGAGGACGTGTTCGAGCACACTGCCCTGCGCCAGCCCCAGGTACGCCAGCTCCCAATACCAACGCGCCAGGGTGCCATGCAGCACACCGGCGGCCTTGGTCGAGGCGCCGTGCAGTTGGCCGAGGGCAATCTGGATACGCAGGTTGATGTCGCTTTCCTGCTTGTCGAGCATTGAGTAGGCCAGCAGCCGCACATCGTCGCTCGGGTCGCCCAGTGCCAGTTTGAGAATCGGCACCGCTTCCTTGCCAGGCATGCGTTTGGTGGCCAGCAATGCAGCCAGACGTTGATCCGGATCCGGTGCATGACGCAAGACATCCTGCAAACCGCCATCGGCGAAGATCGGCGAATGCAATTGCATCTGCGCCCGATACGGCAGGCTCGGAATGCCCACCGCTTGCCAGGCCTGCTTGTCGCGTTTGCGTGGCAGGTACAGCGCCGGGAAGATCGCCGCGACCACGCCCACGGTCCCGAGCACCGGCACGAAGAACGCCAGGCTGAAAATGAACAGCGGGCTCCACGGCAGGGGCGAACGGTAACGCGCCGGCAACAGCAACCAGACCGCGCCACACAACAGCACGCTGGCCAAACCGTGAGTGAGGGTGAACACCAGCAATTGGTGCGCCTCGGGCGCGTCGACCCACAAACTGGCCCAACTGCCCGCCTCTAACAACAAGGCTCCGCTAAACAGCCACTTGCTGATCATTCAGACCACACTCGTTGAACAGGAAGTTACGCAGCCCGTTGTGATCATCAGGCTCCAGGTTGAACGGCATGACCCGCACGCCGAGGCTGTCCAAGTCACTTTCAATGCCGAAGTGTTCATGCACCAGCAGGTTGATACGCGACAGATAGCCCTCGGTGCCTTGCGGACTGGTCAACGGCAGAAGCACCAGCAGCAACTGGTGATCGCGGTTGTTGCGCAGCGGCAAGTGCAAATCCAGACCGCGCTGGCTGCGTTCCAGCAGGCGCGTCAGTTCTTCGTTGGAACGGGTCATTTCGAAGGCGAACAGTCCGGCAGACAACTGGTGCTGTTCGACGTCGACCAGTGAACGCTTGAGTTGCAGTGTGAAGTGCTGCGCGTCGGCATCGACCAATTGCAGCACTTGCACGTCACGCAACAGCAGGTCGGCGATGTGACCGGCCAACAGCGCCAGCAGGCTCAGCGTGCGATCCTGGAAGGCAAAGAACGGCATCTGTCGCACCGCCAGCACCGCCAGCAGACGCCCTTCGGCATCGATCAACGGAATGCAGGCCTGCAGCGACGAGAATTGCGCCGAGCCACCGGCATCGATCAATTCCTGACGTACGCTGACCAACTCACCGCGCTCCAGGCACAACTTGACCAGTCCGTCCTCGGTGTCCAGCGAGCCCATGACGCCGATGGTTGCCAGCGGCGCCGGCAACACTCGCTCACCGCGCTCGTCGACTCGATACAACCCGGCCACCCGCAGCGCGCCGTACTGTCCAAGCACGGCAACGATCGGGTCGGCCAATGCCGCCAGGGCATCGCCATGCTCGGGCATCACCCGCAGTTTTTCGCGCAGGCCCAGCAGCGAGCTGCGCAAGCTCTGGTCGCTACCCGCCACACGCTGTTCCAGGCGGTCATGGGAGACCCGCAAAATCTGATGCGCACGGGTGAACTCATCGAGACGGTACTGACGATAATCGTTGGCCATCTGCAGACGCTCCAGGCGTCGCTCCCACAGATCGCGCACCTCGCCCACCAGCATGCCGCATACCAGCACGCCGACTATCCACGACGGCTCAAGCTGCGCATAGCCGGCATGGCCGCTGTAGCGCAGGGCGAAAACGGCCAGAACCAACAAACCGGCGCTGAGCAGGCCGCGCACAAAACCGTAACGCACACCCAACAGCAGCGGCGCCAGAATCGGCCAGGGGAACCCGCCGTGCATCTGCATCGGGTCGTCCGGGGTCAACCAGAGGCCGAGGCCGATGACCAGGCCGGTTACCAGGAACGTTTCCAGCCAAGACACCGGGCCGCTGGCGCGAGGCGCCAGGCTGTAATCCATGTGTGGAGAATTCATTGCGATCACTCGAACGTAAGGGCGCCAACAAGTTTGTCGAGCACCTTTTGCGCGGTACCCGCGAGGCTTTCACGAGACCAACCGGCACGCGCGCCGCTTTTGCTCCAGAGCACCCGGCCGCTGTCGGCATCCAGCACGCGCAGGCTGATGCCCACCGCCGGTTCGCCGTCCAGGCCATTCTTGTACTGCCATTCTTCGACGCTACCGGCGACCACGTAATCGAGCTTCTGCTCACGCGCCCAATCCAGGGCACCGGCCAGACGCTCGTTATCGTCCATCAGCGCTTGCTCACCCTGAGTGCTGGCTGGGTAAACCCGTGGCTGCAAGCCATGGCTGCTGAGGACGCTGAGCAGGATTTGCTCGCTGCGTTCACCGGCCTGCGGCGTCTGCGAATAGTTGACCATCGGCACGATGCCCCACTGCGCAGTGCGCGGCAGGCTCGGGCTGCTTTCGTCGGTGAAACTGGCACAACCGGCGACGACCAGGACCGCCAGCGCCAGGCTCAGATTACGAATTGCTTGCATACGTTTTTCTCCCGTAGAAATTCCATGATCAGCGTCCGAAACGCACGCCGTAGCTCACACCCAGTGTTCCGCCGGCCTTGCCGTCCCCGCCTTGTGGCGCGGATTGGTAGCCGAAGGTCAGGGCCAGTTCGTCGTCACCCAGCACTTCAACGCCGATCCCGGTATTGATGCCGTAGTTGAATGTTTGATCGGTCCATTGCCAGCCTGCCGTCAGGTCAACCAGCCAGGTGTACTGCGGCCTGGTCCGCACCAGCGCGCCAGGTATGCCGCGACGCCAGGAGCTGCCGACATACAGTTGGCCATAGCGACTTTGCAGCAGGTCGCTGGCGGTGACGGTCTCGATATCCAGTGGATTGATCGGGTCGGGCAAACCGGTATCAGGGTCGAACGTCTGCACAGGCGCGGCTCTGATGACCGGGCCACCAAAGTTAGTCGACAGGTAATCCAGCGACTTATCCTTGACCCGATTCTTCTGGTAGTCGACACCGCTGCGCACGGTCCAGTTGGGACCGGCGAATTCCAGCGTGTGGTTGTACTCCATTTTCAGCGCATGGCCATCGCCCAGATCGTCACCGGCCCGGGTGGAAAACGACCGCTGCGCGACTTCCCAACTGACCTGATCGCGGGCTGTCAAACTATGGCGGCCACCCAGATACACGCGGTCCTGTTGGCCGAAGGCGCGCATCAAGCCGCTGTCTTCGTTCTTGCGATGCCAGTCGACGCCGGTTTCCAGTTCATCGCTCACACCCAGCTGCCAGGTCCGGGACAGGCCCAGGCCGTTGCGGTCGTCATCGCTGCGCTGGCTGGTATCGGCGAACAGTTTATAGCTGCCGTCCTCCACCGCACGTTGCAGGGTCAGGGCGGCGTTACGCTCCTCGCCGATGCGCGATGATTCGATTTCGTCACCACTGTAGTCGCCCTGCTCCAGCTCAAGATCGGCGTACCACTTATCGCCCAGGTTGTGCGCAATCTCCAGGCGTGGCGCGTTGAACTCCAGGCCGCCGAAGTCCTGTTCATGCCACGACAACTGCGCACCTTGCGGCGTGCGTTCGTGGATCTCCACAGCCTGGCGGCGCAGCTGTTCGCGCACCGCTTCCGGCTGCTCATCACCGAGCGCCGTCAGGCTGGTGTCGAGGGCTTCATTCAGGCGACCCAGACGACTGAGGGCCTGAGCGCGTTGCGCCGGGTTGAGGTCGCTGCTGGCCAACAACGTTTCGACCTGCGCCTTGTTGCGGCTGCGCAGAGCTTCCTGAATCTGCTCATAACGCTCGACCTTCAGGCCCTGACTGCGCGCCCAAGCCAGCCATTGGTCTTTTTGCGATTCCTGATTGGTCGCATCAAGACGCGCCAGCAAACGCTCAAACCACAGTTGCAACATCGCCGGCGAGCCGTCCTTCCATTTCAGGACTTCCTGCTGGGCCTTTTTCGGTGAATAGCTGCTGGCCATCAAACGCAACCAGGTGCCGTAGCGTTGAGACGACGGCTGCAGATTTTCGCCTTCGGGGCTGCGCAGCAGCTTCAAGCGCAGACGCTGGGCCGCATCCTTATAGCCGGCACTGTCCAGCGCATCGGCGTAGGCCGCTTGCACCAGCCAGTCCTGAGGACTGCTCTTGAGGTACATGCGATACCAGGCCAACGCTTCGCTGTCGCGGCCGAGCATCTGACTGGCGCTGGCGAATGGCAGCCACAGCAGACGGTCTTCGCGCGCCCGGGCTTTCCATTGGCTCAGCAAAGGCTTGAGTGCGGCGGTGTTGCCCTGATCGACGTACAGCCACATCAGGCGTTCGCGGAACAGGTTGTCGTCAGGGAACCGCGCGAGGCCTTCCTGATACAGGCGCAGCGCTTCGTCGGTCTGGCCCTTCTGCACTGCCAATGCACCGCGTACTGCCAACACTTGAGACTGGCCATAGGCATCAGGGTATTGCTCGGCGTCCTTGAGCAGCGACTCCACTTGCGGCCAGTCCTGCAATTCCTGGGCTTGCTGCAAGGCCTCGACCAAACGCTGCTGGTCGTGGCTGCGTTGCCAGCTGGCGACCATCAACTGCAGAGCGCGCTGTGGATTGCTGGTTCGATAAAGGGTGATCAACTGACTCTCGTCGCCGCTGTTGAGCGAGCCCTTGAGCGTCAACAGCTTCTCGAGCGACACCTGCAATTCATCGTCCCGCTCCAGGTCCCAAGCCAGCGAGGCCCGGGAACGCCAGTAGTTCGGATCAGTGATGGTGCGGTTATCGACTTGCAACACTTGCCATGCCGACGTGTTATCGAACAACTTGAGATAGGTATCGACCCAATCGACGCGCTCGGTGGTGGTCAGCGCAAAACGTTTCGAGTAGTCCTTGTAAACGTTGGCCTTGGCTGCATATTGCCCGGTGTTTTCCAGGTTTTGCAGCAGGCGCGTCCAGGCCAGGCGATGCTTGGGGTACTTGCGCAAATACGTGCGCAGCCAGGCTTCAGCCTCTTTTGGCGTACCCCGCGATTCGTGACCGTAGATCAGCGCATCGAGTTCGATGTCGGTCAGCGCACGCTGCTCCATGATCTCGGCAAGCAACGGAATCGAGCGGTCGAAGTCGAACTGCTGGCTGGCCAGGCGCCAGGCGTGCTCACGGGTTTGCGCACTTTCGCGCAGCTTCAACAGACGAATCCAGTAACCGAGCGCCGCTTCGTTTTCACCCTGCCATTCGCCGAGGTGGGCCATCTGCTCAAGCAACTGCACATCTTCGGGATGTTTTTCGAGCAGTTGCTGGCCACTTTCCCAGGCGCCCGGCAAATCGCCGAGGGCCAGACGCATGCTGAAATCCTTCTGCAGGATCTGCGGGTTGTCCGGTTGCAGGATGCGCCACTGTTGCAGGAAGCGCTGCGCCAGATCGAAGCGCTTGCTGGCGACGGCTACATCGACACCCTGCTGGACCCAGGCCGAGTCGGTTTGCGGGTTGATCAGCGAGTCGATTTCATCTTCAAGCACCTGCGCAGCCTGGTCGCCCTGACCGGAAGCCAACAGGCTGTTGTAGGCCAACTGGGCGTACTCACGACGCTCGCCCGCCTGATCAGTATCCTTTCTCAACTGCAGATAGATTTCTGCGGCGCGCCCCGGTTGCTCGCCCGCCAGGTACCATTGCGCAGCGGACTTGAGCGCCGCGCTGCGCTGCTGCGGGTCGCGAGCAGCAATTTCTTCATAGACACTGGCGGCAAACGCCGGTGCCTGCAAGGTCAGTGCGAGCTTGGCCAGGTTCTGCAATTGCGGCAATGGCAGCATCCGGTGATCGAAGCTTTTCAGACGCTCGACCAAGGCCTGCTGGGTGATCAGGTCACTGTCCTTGGCCGCTTCCAGCGCATCCAGCTCGAGCCGGTAATACGCCTGCAATTGCAGGTTCGGCTTGGGCCAATTCTCCAGATGCTGGCGGGCCTTGGTGTAATCACCGAGGCGAATCAACAGGTCGACCAGTTGCAGACGCAGGTGATCGTCTTCCGGGTGAGCGGTCAGCAGCAGTTCGGCATAGTTGGCGGAAACCGCATCCGGTTCGCGGCCGTCAGGCTGGAATACTTCTTCACGCTGGAAGGTCGCCCACAGCAGACCGCCCACGGCAACCGCCACCACCGCCAGCGCCCACGGGTTGAGCAGGCGGCTGTTTTTGCTCGCTGAAGAATTAGTTGCAGAAGAGCTGACCATTACTCACCTGCTTCATTGGTAATTGAAAAGTCCACAGACCGGCCGATGCCTTGCCTGCAAAACGCTGTCCATCCACTTCGACCCGGCAGGCACTCGCCGACCGTACCGAGAAGGTCAGATCAAACTGCCCGGCAAACGAAAAACTCACGCGTTGATCATCCAGGTACTGCCAACTCAGCAGAGGCAAATTGGCTTCCTCCAATGCCGGGCGGCTGTCCCGATCAGGTCGCAGCACCAGCAGTGCCCGGTCGCTGCTCAGTGCCACATAGCGCCCTTGCGGTATGTCTCGAACACCGGCAATGCCTTGCGATCGCAGCAAATCCGGCCAGCCCATTTGCGGGTCCAGGCGCACGGTGCGCAATGCATCCATGCCGCGAATCTGCCAGTTGCCATCGGCGGTCCGCGCCAGGCTGGCCTGATACAAGCCGTGCAATCGATCGATGTAGTCGCTCATCCACAGCGACATCGGCTGTTGGTCGCGCATGTAGCCGTAGATCTCGTGCATGGCCTTGATCGAAGCCTGCTTGGTGCTTGAATAAAAGTGGTAGTAAAGGTGCAGGCCACGCAGGCGGCGCGGGCTGTCGGTCAGCTCGAAGGTGTCGATCACTTCGCGGAAGCCGTAATACGGACCTTTCCACAGGTTGGTGTAGAGGTTCTCGTTGATGATCGGCGCGTAGTACTGCAAACCGCCCTCGGTAGGGCGCAGTAGCGGGTTCAACCCGGTCAGCGACGGATCGGCCTTGGTCATCATCGTTTCCGCGCCGTTGACGTTTTTCAGACCGGCATCGTAGGCAATCTTCAGCGTCGCTGCCGAAGGCAAGGCGTCACCTGGCCAGAACACCATTTTCACCGGTTTTTCCGGAGTGGTGAGCTGCTGGTTGATGTAGTCGCGGGAACCGACAACCTCGCGATAAAAATCAATTTTGTCGTAGCCCGCAATAGCCATGTTCAAACCATATTCCGGTTTGAAATTCTCACGTTTAGTGGCCTTTTCCGGCTGCATGAAAAACGGATGGCTGAAGGTGTGGGTGGCCACTTCGACTTTCGGATTGGCGAAGATCTCGCGGGCGATGGGCTCCAGTTCGCGTGCCAGGTGCGGGAACATGCCACGTGGCGAAATTTCACCCTCGACGATCGACACCGACGTCAGGAACGGGTTGGGCTTGATGTAGTCATCCAGCGTGTGACGGCCGGCATATGGCGTGCCACGCACTTCGGCGCGGGAGGGAAAGCCATCGCCGTCGATGTGTACGGTGGCGATTCGACGGCCGTTTTCTGTGGTGGTGTCCGGCCGTGGTTGCTCAGGCAGACGCAGGCTTGCCTTGAGGAAAGCGAAGGGGTCGAGAATCCAGCGACTGCGCTCGTTGTTCACCTCAAGAATGTAGGGTGCCAACGCCAGACCGCCCCAATCGCCAATGACGACCGGGTCGAAGGTTTGCCCTGCAGCATTGCTCAGCGAAAGTGCCGGTGTCGGCCCCTTGGGCAATACCGAGACCGCCGTCAGGTCACGGGATCGGGGCTGCATCGGTGCTTCAAAAGCGCCGAGCAGCGCCTTGTCTTGATGAGTCACTGTCAGTGCTTGGGTACCCGGCGGGGCTTCTCGCTTCAGGCCCATGCGCTTGAGCAGAACCTGGTCTTCAACCGGCAGGCCGGAGAAAAAAACCACCGGTACCTGCTCGTCCAGACGTGCGCTGATGAAACGGTTGAATGCCGGAGCATCTTGCGGCGAACCGCTGGTCATCCACGTAATCACACCGGCATACAAGCCACTGAAGCGATAATCCGGCATGGAGCTGCTGGCAGGCAGGTAGTCAACGCGATAACCCAGGTATTCGAGCAGCCCGCCCAGATAGGTGTGACCGGCGTTGTTGGCCAGGTCACCTTCGCGCGGGTCGTAAACCAACGCGACACGCCGCGGCTGCACTTCGATGTTGCTGATGCCCATCGAATTCAGTTCCGGGGTGCTGATGAAAGGAATGAAACCTTCATCGCGCAAACGCTTGGCCAGCTTGCGGGCCTCCTCGCGTCGTTCCGGTGGCAAATAGTCGATCGCCACCAGTGGAATGCCTTTGGCACGCAACGGTTGCAGCTGGCCCAGCAGCCATTGGCGGTCCGCCTCCGGCACTGGACGGTATCGTTTGGCGGATGCGTCCCAACCAGCGTAGAGCGACTCGAAAGCTACCGCTGCAGCCACGCCGTCAAGCTCCGGCAGCACTTCAAAGCCACGATTGAAAAACAGCTTCAGCTTTGGCTGCTGCTTGTGCAGTTCCCGCAGAAAACTGGCAAGGCCGGCACGCTGGGCTTCACGTGATGCCTCTGGCAGTAGAGTGAAACTGTCGAGAGTATCGAGAAAAAGTCCGCCATAGCCCTGGGCTTGCAGCTGCCTGGCACGGCCGAGCAAATGTTCGCGCCAGGCCGGTGCCGTGAGGTCCATGACCTGGCTGTTCCACGAGTCGTTTCGCACCGGAGAGACAGCCTTGTCCAGGCCAGCCTTGGAGATATCCGCTTTTGAACCGTCGAACTCGCCCACAGACATATAGGCAAACGGTTCGCTGCCCAGCTTGCGCAACGTTTTGACATCGTTCGCCGTCATGTGCCCGGGTTCGACGACAGCCCAGTCAAACTGCGCCAGCTCAGAGATCGGCGGCTCGTCGGCATACCAGAAAGTCACGCTTGAGGGAGGCGTCAATACCGCGGCTTGCACGGCGGGGCCACTCACACACAGCGCCAGAGCGGCTAACAGTCGCTTGGCGACCGAGCGGACACGCGTCCTGCGAAAAACGATTTCCATAACTCACTCTTGAAATGACGGATCAGTACTGCTTGAACTTCGGGCAGCTTAAGCCGACCGAGTTACAAACTGCGGATGAGTTGCGCTAGACCGTTGCCGATGGAAGTCGGTTCCGGAAGATCAAAGCGCTCGAGCAGGCGAGCATTATTGGCGCGCGAATGGCGAATGTCGCCTTGACGTGGCGCCTGTTTGTTTACCGTCAAAGGATTGCCGGTGGCAACCCCCAGTTCAGCGATCAAATCATTGAGGCTGGTGGAACGGCTGAGGCCAATGTTCACCGCTCCAGGACGCGGCTCACTGGTCTCCACGGCTTGCAGCAGGATGCTCACCAGGTCCAGGACATAGACGAAGTCGCGGGTCTGCTCACCGTCACCGAAAATCGACACCGGCAGTTGCTTCAACGCCCGTTCGGTGAAAATGCTGATCACACCGGAGTACGGCGAGGACGGATCCTGGCGCGGGCCAAAGATGTTGAAGAAGCGCAGGATCACCGGCTCCAGGCCGTGCTCACGGCGATAGAAATCCAGGTAATGCTCGCTGGACAACTTGTCGCTGGCATAGGGTGTGAGTGGCGATTTTGGCGTGTCTTCGTCGATCGCCGAACCTTCGCCGTTGTTGCCGTAAATGGCAGCACTGGAGGCGAACACGACGCGCTTGATACCGGCCTTCAACATGCTTTCACAAACGTTGAGCGTGCCGACGAAATTGCTTTGGTGTGTACCGACCGGATCATCCACCGACGCTTGCACCGAAGCCACCGCCGCCAAATGAACGACGGCACTGCAATCGCGCATCGCTTGGGCCACTGCGGCACTGTCTGCGACATCGCCAACCACCAGGTTCAGGTTGGCATTGTCCATCGGCAGGTTACTGACTTTGCCGGTCGACAAGTTATCCAGCACTCGAACCTTGTAACCCTTGGCCAGCAACGCTTCTACAAGGTGCGATCCAATGAATCCCGCTCCGCCAGTAACCAGTACGCGCTCAACGAACATGAAATTTCTTCCTGAAGATTCAAGCGGACGCTCCTTTTTGAAGCCCGCTGACGGTGTAGGCATTTGTATCGTACTGCGGTTGCGAACCATGGGGAACTGCCCAGTCACCACCGACATTTTTATGGCGCAAGGCCATCAAAACGCGGCAGATAATGGGAGATCCCACGGACACTGTCAATAGCTTGTCTACTTTGCCGCCGTACGGCAAATAAAAGCGCGATTCCGTCATTTTATTGACGACACAAATCGGATCCATTCGGACAAACGTACCCACCCGCTCGTGCGAATCAGCCAAACGTCACAGCAAACGGTGCCGCAGCCTGTTCAATGGCACCGACGACATGTGTTGCCTGTTCTCGATACTGAGGATAACGCGCAATCACCACCTCAACAGCGGCGAGCATTCTCTGAATGCGCTCCCTCGGCTTTTCGATTTCGCAGTTTTGTGCAAACTCAACAAAAATACAGGCGCCTAAAGCGCAGAATGATTATTTTGCGAAAAGCCCTTCTACACTCAATCGGCAAAGCCACTCTCCCCCGCCGAACGAGCCCACATGAGCCTCCTCAAAGACCGTTTCAAACAAGGCAGAGATGCGCGCAAGAAATGCCCCCGCAGTGCCCACGCGACGTCGGGCAAAGCCAAGCGCGATCCGATTCCGCTGATCAAGGCATCGAGTGAGGGGCGGATCAAGTCGCTGGTCGAGTTGCGTTACGGGCGCATGCTGGAGTCGCCGTTCACCTTTTACCGTGGCAACGCGCTGTTGCAGGCGCATGACCTGGCAGACACGCCTGATATGGGATTGGTCTCGCCGATCTGTGGTGATAGTCACCTGATGAACTTCGGTGGTTTCGCCACACCCGAACGCAACCTGCTGTTCAGCGTCAATGACTTTGATGAAGTTCATCCAGGGCCATGGGAGTGGGATGTAAAGCGTCTGGCCACAAGTTTTGTGGTGGCCGCCCGCGACTTGCGCCACGGCAAATCGGTCGAAGATTCGATCTGTCATGAGCTGCTGGGGGCCTATCAGGAGACCATGCTCGAGTGCGCCGAACAAAGCACCCTGGAGACCTGGTACGAGGCCATCACCTACGGCGATTTGCGTGAACAGGCGAGCAAAAACACCCTGGAACACGTGCAACGTGCCATCGACAAAGCCGAACATCGTACCCATGCCGAACTGCTGCCGAAAATCAGCGAACGCGATAACCACAGTCGCCTGATCATTCGCGATGATTTGCCGGAAATCTTTCACCTGCACAACAACACCACGTTGCTGGATGCCGACGATGACTGGTTGCGACTGTCTGACTGGCGACCGTTGTTCGACACGTTCATGCGCGACTACCGCGGCACGCTGCAAGCCGACCGCCGTGAATTGTTGTCACGCTTCACCGCTCAAGACATGACGTTCAAAGTGGTGGGTGTCGGCAGTGTCGGCACCCGTTGCATGGTGGCGCTGTTGACCGACGAACAGCAATTCCCGCTGTTCCTGCAATTCAAGGAAGCACGCCGTTCCGTCCTCGCCGATTACGTGAGAGCCAAGTCGCGGGTCCGCCATGAGGGGCAGCGCGTGGTCGACGGTCAGCGCTTGATGCAATCGGCCAGCGATCTGTTCCTTGGCTGGACCACCGGCCCCAGCGGTCGTCACTTTTACGTGCGTCAGTTACGCGACATGAAGGTTTCGGCCGAACTCGAAACGTTTGATGCAGAGGCTTTCGCAGCCTACGGTCGACTTTGCGGTCGCGCCCTGGCCCGCGCCCATGCCAAATCGTCCGGATACGCCGCGCAGATCAGCGGCTACATCGGCAAGGGCGAGGCGCTGGCCGATGCACTTTACAAATATGCCCAAGGCTATACCGAACAGAACGAGCGCGACTTCGAGGTTTTCCAGCAGGCCTGCCGCAAGGGTCGTTTGCGTGCGCGATCGGAAGCCGATTTTGCGGCGGATCATTTGCCCTGACCGTCCAGAGATATCTGGCCCGTGGCGTTCCTCCAGATGAACTTTTCTTCACCCCGCCTCGAAGCCACAACCTGTACATTGGCCTCGCTCATTCAAGAAACTACGGTTTGCCCGCCCTCCCGCGGGCTTTTTTTTGTTTGATCAAATGAAGCTGGCAGCGCCTGACCATCCTGAGCGTCACAGTGGTTTCGACCTAACCTACCCGCACATGCCGAGCATTACTCGCAACGCCATGACAACCGCAGGCCAGTCGATGGCCCTGCAATACGACCGGAATGCCGTTCATACGCCGACGCGGATGCCCTTCGACGAAGGCAAACTTGCCCAGATGCAGCGGACACTTGGCCTTATCGCCCAACACCGCTGGAGTTTTTCCATTGAGGGTATGCGTGCCGTCAAGCTGGCAGGAAATCACGGTGCCGCCGCTGCTGGTGGCGTCGCCCAGGCAGATGGGATGGCTCATGTTCTGGATACGCCGCCGTTAGGGGCGCCGAACTTGAACGGGTCGGCACCTCGGTTTTCGCGGTTCTTTTCTTTGCGCGCTTCGTCCGGCGGGCGGATCATTTGCACGGTCAGGCTGCCGTCCTGACCGGCGTAGACCACCGCGCTGCTTCCGCCGTCCAGGTAACTGGCGATGGTCGCCAGGTTGATTTGCACCAGCGCGCCACTGACCCCGGTATTGCCCAGGCGCCGACCGATGTCGTAACCCTCGTCGACATTGCCCAACTCGATACCGTGGCCGTCGGTATTCAGGCCATGCAAGGCAATGGTCAGGGCAATTTCAGCGTCGCGGTTGTCGGTCGTGTCGTAGAACACCCGGACCGGTTTCTGCCCTTCAGGCAACGTATCCACGGCTTGCAGCCAGCCGGCCTGCAAAGCCTTGGCCTGCAACGCCGGTTTGAGCCGCTGGCCGTGTTCATCCTGCATCGAAACCTTGATTGGTCGGTGCAGATAACCCAGCACCGGCGCGGCGTCGAATTCTTTGACCTGATGCTGGGCCCAGCGGATGGGTAGCCAGGGCGAGGGTTGGAATTCTCCCGGCCCGCGGTTGCTGATGGTTTGCCAGAGGGTGGGAAGTTGGGATTGCCAGTAGGCGGTGGACATGGTGGTAGGAGTTAACGAGGCTTTAGCTCCCTTGGCGCGCTGTGCAGCTTCATACCACGGCATAAATGCTCTATCACGATCCCAGTAAAACGCCCACAGCTTGCCCAAGTCAGTGTCTTTGTTCTGGTTGTCCTCACGTTCATGGGTGGCATAACGACGAATGTAGCGATCCACCCGATCCGAACGGGTGACCAGCAGCCCAGTCATGCTTTCGTAGATGGTGGGCACGACCTGGACGCTTTGCAATCCTGGAGTACCGGGCTTGCGATAGACATCTCGTGTCACATCACCGTCCCGGCTCGCGATCAAGGCTTGGGGCACTTGGGGGTTGTCATCAAAGAACTGGAACAGTCGCTCGATCATGCCCTGCGCGTGGGTGGTGCTTTCATCGTCCTGCCAGAGAAACTGGGTAACCCCAAGGGTCGCCTTATTACGGCCTGTGTTGATCAGACCGGCGGCACGATAGCCTTTCTCATAGGGGTCTGGTGGACCCAACGCAAATACGGGAATCGGCCAATACGCCACCGACTCGCCCGCCGAATGTTTGAATGAAACTCGGATTTTGATATCTCTGGAGTTTTCTCTGGATCTTAGTGACGCCTTATAGTCCTTGGGGTCTCGAGAATAAATCGAAGCAAAGTTGTCGTTTTTCTTTTTGATGAATTGCCAGATTTCAGACTGATGATCCTGATGAATCGCAAGCCCCACGCCTCGTATTTCCAAAGCATAAGTCCGCGCTTGGGTGGCCTGCCGCTCGGCGATTTGTTTCATGACGTCGGCTTTGTAGGCGGCCAGCCCCGCCCGTTCACTGGCCACGGCTTTCCCCCACCAGTGAACGCTGAAAACCAGCAGTAGCGGACCTAAAATAGCAGCGATACCCCAACGCATTACCGGGTTGATGTCACGAAGTTCCACGTCAGATAACTCGTACGTTCAAAGCAATGCTTGCCAAGGCATGACAACCGCAGGCCAGCAGATGCCCCTGCAATACGACCGGAATGCCGTTCATACGCCGGCGCGGGTGCCCTTCGACGAAGGCAAACTCGCCCAGATGCAGCGGACACTTGGCCTTATCGCCCAACACCGCCGGAGTTTTTCCATTGAGGGTATGCGTGCCGTCAAGCTGGCAGGAAATCACGGTGCCGCCGCTGCTGGTGGCATCACCCAGGCAGATGGGATGGCTCATGGTTTGTTTCCCGGCATACGAAACCTGAACGGGTCGGCGCCGTGGGTTTGCTGGTTTTTCGCTTTGCGGGCTTCGTCCGGCGGGCGGACCATTTGCACGGTGACGCTGCCGTCCTCGCCGGTGTACACCACCGCGCTGACGCCACCTTCCTGATAACTGGCAATCGTGGCCAGGTTGATTTCGACCAGGGCGCTGCTGACGCCGGTGTTGCCCAAGCGCCGACCGATGTCGTAGCCCTCGTCGACATTGCCTAACGCGAGGCCGGTTCCATCGACATTGAGACCGTGCAACGCAATGGTCAGGGCGATCTCGCCAGGGGTGTTGTCGGTGCTGTCGTAAAACACTCGTGCCGGTTTCTCACCTTTGGGCAGGGTTTCCAGTGCCTGCAGCCAACCTGCTTGCAGGGCTTTGGCCTGTAATGCGGGTTTGAGCGGTTTGCCGTTTTCGTCACGCATCGGGACTTTGATCGGGCGGTGCAGGTAGCCCAACACCGGGGCTTTATCGAACTCCTTGACCTGATGCTCGGCCCAGCGCACCGGTAGCCATGCGGAGGGTTGGAATTGGCCGGGGCCGCGGTTGCTCAGGGTTTGCCAGAGGGTGGGGAGTTGGGTATGCCAGTAGGTGGAGGACATGGTGGTAATAGGACGAATATGACCTGTAGTGCCTTTCGCACGCTCACTTTCTTTATACCAATCAAGAAATGCATCATCTCGACTCCAGTAGAACGCCCACAGCTTGCCCATGTCGGTGTTTGTGTTCTGGTTGTCCTCTGAGTCTTGGGTGGTAAAGGGGCGAATGTAACGGTCTACCCGATCCGAACGGGTGAGCAGCAAGCCAGTCATACTTTCGTACACCGTTGGCACGGCATGGATATTTTGCAGACCCGGTGTGCCCGCCACGCGATAGCCGTTTCGAGTGACATCGCCGTCTCGACTCACGATCAGTGCCTGGGGCACCTGTTGATTGTCGTCAAAGAACTTGTATAGGCGCTCGATCATGCTCTGGGCATGAGTGGTATTGCCCGCGTCCTGCCAGAGGAGCAGCGTGACACCCAAGGTAGCGGCATTGCGTCCGCTGAGAATAGTGTTTGGGGCTCCGGCATCCTCAGGCTGCTTGGGTGGTGCTATCGCAAATACCGGAATTGGCCAGTAGGCCACTGAGTTACTGGCCGAATGCTTGAACGCAACGCGTATATTGATTTTTTGAGTGATCTCTCGAGAGCTCACTGAAGTGTCGTAATCCTTCGGATTTGTCGAATAGATCGAAGTGAAATTGTTATTGGTCTTTTTGATTTCCCGCCAAATTGAGGACTGATGCCAATTGTCGACTGCGAGTCCAACTCCCCGTATTTCCAACGCATAAGTACGCTCCTGAGTAGCGATGTGTTCAGCTCTTTCGGCTGTGACTTTTGATTTGTAGGCATCCAATTCTGCCTCTTCGTAGGCTTCGGCCTTACCGAGCCAGTGGAAGCTGTAGATCAATGTCAGCGTGCCAAAAATACTCGCGACTCCCCAACGCAAAAAGCTACCCACTTCCCTGAGTTCCCTATTTTCGACTTGTGCCATGTAGTTGATGAACAGCAAGAAACCGAGCCAAGTGGCTATCAATATCCCCGCCGTCCAGAGATAACCCTTCAGGCGTGGCCGCTGTGATTTGTCCTGCCGGCGGTCCCTCATGGGTGTACTCCTTTTCCCATTGAAGCCATCACCAGTTGCGGCGGTGTCAGCGAAATCATTTCAGTTGAAGGAAACTTGCCTTGGTCGTAATACAGATAGTCGGCCTCGACCAAGGCTTGGGCCTCTGCGCTCAGTCGCGACCAACCTTCCATTTTCATGACTTTATCGAATCGCTCCTCATCTAGTTTCCAATCCGCAATCGCCACCAACACCTCCCGCATCACCGGATCATCCAGACACCTGGCCTGCCCAATCGCAATGTCCATCGCCGTCACCCAGCGATGGTTCTCCGGGCTGCGCAATACCGCCGAGTGATAGCTGTTGTCAGTCCATTCCTTCTGGTCAACCTGCATGCGTGCACGGATTTCGTTCGGGGTTTCCTCACGGTAGATGCGGTAGTGGTCCTTACGATTGAGCATCGGGTTGCCGGACACCGGCGTCTGGCGCAGGGCCCGGGTCTGGTCGTCGGGCTCTTTGCCGTGATTCCAGCGAACCAGCCCATCGTCCAGGTCGAGTCGCTGGTCACTGTTGGTCACATAAATCCATTTGAAAGTGGCACCGGGGTTGCCCAATGCCGCGTTTTGCGACACCGCATCCGGTCGATCCTTTCCGGCCTGATGGCTAGACCCCGTCACGGCTTCGCCGCCAAACATCTGCGGTGCATGGGGTGGATGCAGTTGTTCGGCGTTGATGGTGCGTTGCTGGCCTTTGCGGATTCCGGTTTGCGAGGCTAGCGCTGCGACCGAGCCGCCACCGGGATAGCGCGGCTCGCCTTCGACGCGGGTGAAGTCCGCCTGCGGCGGCTTGCCCACCAGTACCGGCTCACCATCACGCAGGCGCCTGGTCCACAGGCGTTGATAGAAGCGCATGGATTGCAGCGCGGTCATGGCCGGTTGGCCATCGGGCAACGCGTCCGGCACGCCGTACGTGCCGATGCCTTGCACATCATCCAGTGCTACGGTGGTGTCGTCCGGGCAAAAATACAGATAAACCTTGCCGCGGTTGTCGCGCTCGGGAAACACCAGGGTGTTCCCGTCTGCGCCCAGACGCTCGCCTTGTTCGGGTGACCAGCGCGGCCCCGTGCGACCGCCATAACCCGGTACGCCATAGCGCACGGCGCTGAGGGGCGGTTGCGTATGGGGGGATTGAGTGGTGTGTTGCACGATGTCGAACAGAGTTTGCAGGGTCTGCGAATTTTTCGGGGTCGCACTCGGCAGTACCGAGTAGGGCGAGGCCACCATGATTGCGCAGTCGGCACAGCGTTCACCGCGATCCACCAGCATGGCCTGGGCGAGCAAGGTGATCAGCGTGCCCTGGCTGTGCCCCATGATGGTGATGGTTTCATCGGGTGAGACGCGGCGAATCTCGCTGACCAGCATCGCCAGCCGGGTCGCGGCCAGCACGAAATACCTCCGATGCGGCGCCTTGCCCATGTACAGGGAGTTAGGCATGGTCGGTTGAACCCAATGGCGCAGCCATTTGCCGAACCCTTCTTCGTACATCTCCAGCAAATTGTTGGTGGCGTTGGCGAAAAATCCGCCGCCTTTGGCGAAGTGACGATCCAGACGGTTGTCGAATCGGTCCAGGAATTGATCGCGCAAGCGAGCCGGATCGCCATTTTTATCGCGTTTGATTTCGCCGGATTCGGCCCGGTAGCCCCAATAAAACGGAATCAACAGGCTGCGGGTCTTGGGGGCCTCTGTATCGCGCTGGTAAAGATAAGTATCCGGATCGTCGAGTATTTGCCCCTCGTTGTCCTTCCATTCCTTCCTGGGCGTACTGTTAGCCTCGTTGTACTTGGCCCCATACCGCCCCGCCTTCAGATCCTGCCGATCCAGCCGCTCGTTAACCCCTTGGCACAACCCGATTTCCACCGACTCGTAGGATGCCCCGGGGTCATTCACGCCGTGCAGGAAAATCACCACGCCAGGCAGGTCTCGCGGCACCGCAATGTTGCGATCCGTCGATCTATTGGGCAGCAAACGACTCGTGCCGGTGGCGATCACTGTGTTGTCCGTATGGCTCATGCTTTCGATATCCTTTTGAAATCATGTTTCTGTGTCGATCACTGGGTCGACACTTTGCTTAGCTTCCGTCGGTACGGTTGTCTGATCCGACGCTGAGGTCAGAAGGGCCTGCTGAGTCGGCCCCGATACTGTTCGGGCCCGGGTTCGCTGCCTGTTGGGATGAATGGCGAAAAACCTCGAGATTGGCGAGTAGCATCTCTGTTCGCTGGAGCAACTCGGTTAAACCCTCGGCACCTGTGATGCCTTGCACCAGGCTGCCGTCCTCCAGGGCGATTTTGTAGGGTTGGCCTTGAACGATGGCGCCTGGATCATCTTCGTAGTGCAGTCGATGCCGTTGGTCCGCACCGTCCCGACCGAAAACTGGAATGGCAGCACTGTCGGTTTTCGGCCCCACCCAGTCATGCTCGCCGGCATGCACAACGGCCTTGCCTTGAGTGCCAATCTCGACGCCGCCACCGATCCTGATGTAGCTGCCGTCATCGGCCACCAGGCGGATGGTGGGGGCGGTGATGAGCACTTCGCCTTCGGCCGCCGACAGGTGCAGGTTCTTTTGCGCGTTGAGCACCATGTCGTCGTCCTGGGCCTGCACCAACACCTTGCCGCGATTGGCGATGGCGCTGATGCCCTCGTCCTGGGCGAAGGCGCTGATGCCTTTGCCGGCTTGCAGGCGCATGGCCGCGCCGCTGCTCAGCTGCAAATGGTCCTGGGCGGTGGTGTCGTGGTTTTCACCGGCGTAGTGCACCTGCGAGCGCGGCGTGGCACTGGCAATGCCGGCTTCAGCCGCTATCGCGACCACCGGTTCGCCCGGACTGTTGCTGGTCGGTTCAGGCCATTGACTCAACGACTGGCGCAACGCCTCGATGCCCTGGGTGTCGATCTTCGGGCTGCCACGGGCAGCGGCGGTCTGGCCGAGGGCCTGGAACAGTTCGCCGCACTCGGCCAACAGCTTGAGCAGTTCTTCGCGGTCCAGTTGTGAGCCCTGCGCATCGTGGCGAGCGTAGGTGGTCAACAACAGCCCTTGGGCCGCCCGCAGGGCAATCGCGGCATCGCTGCGCAGTTCGGCGCCCTGGCCGCGTGGCTGGGCCTTGCCATCGGTGCGCGGGGTGACGAGCTTGCCCAGGTTCAGCGCGGTGGCCTGATGGGTCGTACCCAGTCGGGCGCGCAGCGCGCCGGGTGTATCGTCGAAGAGCAATTCGTTGAAGCCCTTGCCCTGGTGCTCCCGGGTCTGGATCCCGGATAAGGTTCGATTGCCCGGCAGGCCCGAGGCGTTACTGAAGTGCGGCGGAAAATGGTCGGCGTTGTAGAGCACCGACGTCACCAGCGGCCGGTCGATGTCGCCGCCGAGGAACGTCACCAGCACTTCCTGACCGATGCGCGGCAAAAACTGGTGGCCGAAGCCGGTGCCGCCACTGGGCATGGCAACCCTTAGCCAGGTGGTGCCTTGTGCGGCATCCTGTCGACGCTGCCAATGAAAGCGAACCTGCACACGCGCCAGCTCGTCGGTGAAAACCTCCTCACCTTCCGGACCCACGACAATGGCAGTGAGCGGCCCGGAAATCGTCGGTCGCGGGGTAATGATCGGTGGGCGAAAGGCAATCTTGTGGCGGATGCAGACGAAACGGTTGTCGTAGTTCGCCGGTTGATCCGTCAGATAGTTGTTGCGGCCTTGGTGCTCCACCTTGAGCAGGAGGAACTGGCGATCATCCACGGGATCAGCATCGTGATCGAAGTGCTGGGTCAGTTCGAAGGTGTAACCCGGCAGCAGGGCGCGGCAGTTGCTGGTGCCCTCAAACGTCTTGCCTTGCACTTCCATGGCTTCGAGTCGATGCCGCACCAGCGCCTCGCCATCTTCAGGCATACCGTGGCTGTAATGACCGGGAAAGTCGTATATTTCATAGGCAGGCACATCGCCCTGGGCGTTGAGGCTGGGCATGCTGACCGGCAGCGGATTGCGCGGTTGCCGGTAGTCGAAGGTCTGGATGGCCATCTGGCCGGACTGCAAGACCCGCTGGCTGCTCCATCGGGTGATCGAGTCGGCGGTCTCGGTGACCGCCGCGCTGTGGTAGCGGATCCGCGGTTGTTGTATTAACGGCTCAAGGTTGCGGGAGTGGTCGGTGATGATCAGGCAGTGTTCTTCCTTCGTGTGAGCGAAGTAGAAGAACAGCCCTTCACGTTCCAGCAGGCGCAAGACGAAATCCAGATCGCTCTCGCGGTATTGGGTGATGTAGCTGTGGGACTTGAGCGGCTGCTCCAGACGGAACTCGAACCTGGGCAGCACGCCATAGTGGGCGAACAGCGTGCGCAGGATGTCTTCGATGCTCTGCTCTTGAAAGATCCGCGAGTCGACGCGTCGGGACAGCATCCACAGCCAGGGGCTCAAGGTGGCTGAATAACAAGCCAAACCACCATCGCTTTTCTGCAGGCTGAACCGACTGATGTAGCCGTGAATGTAGCGCGCCTCGCCAGTCGCCAATTCAATGTCGAGCAGTGCGGGTTGCCCGATCAATGACTTGAGTTCCAGGCGGGCATCCTGACTGAGCAGCGACAACTCGAAACTGAATAACGTCGACAAACTCTCAGTACCGGAAAAGCTTTCGAGCAGCAGTTCTTGCTGGCCCGCCACCGGGGATGTGAACCTGATGAGACGCCGGTTCTGTGGCGAGAATATTTTTGTCAGTTCCATTAACAAGCTTCCTGCGTCCTGAACAACCGGTGTTCGCCAACCGTAGCGCTCCTGCTACTGGCGAACCCCAAACACGGGAATTAAGAGGCTTTCGAAATAGTTTGTATGTAAGACGCTTCCTTTTTTACGAATTCTGAACGACGGATTTGAACGCGAAGGCTATGCCAAGGCGTATCTGAACATTGAGGGACGATGGCAGGATCACGCCTCGGGTGACGCGTCCTACAGACGCTCAGAATGAGCTGAAAAATCCCACAGGTTTTTCAGGTTGGCGGTCGGAAGTGGGCTCTCTAGTCTTTTGTTGTCGCTGAAAAAGTCAGTGATCGGGTGTGAGAACCCCGGCAACTTATGGTCATCCAGTGTCAGTAATCGCATAATCGCCGCCAGCTAATCTGCTGGCCGTGAATGCGTTATGGCGGCTGTGTGCGGGCAGACTTCGGTCTGGCCGGGTGTCCATACCGGTTTTCTCACCCCGTACATAGCTGCCACCTCTTCGCCGCGTGAGAAACGGAAAGTGGTGGCCTCAGCAAGAGGTATGTCTATGGACAAGCTAATCCCCGATCCGCCCTTCGAAACCGAAAAGCCCTACAGCCCAAGCCCGTTCTTCACAGTCCTTCCGGACATCAGCACCGAAAACCTCCTCGTCCACGCCTGTGAGTCATTGGCCTCAGCCAGTGTCATGACCAATGATTTCGCCACCTTCCTGACCGGCACTCAGCGCAACACCGCATTGGCCATCGCGCAGATCATCATGCTGGCGGAACTGGCGGTAAACCGGGCGCTGGATAACGTTGATCCGCAGGTATAAATCTGCGCCACCGCATAATTGTTCGTGCACAAAAGCTGCGAACGGCATCAATCCAATGTGGGAGCAACGTCGCTCCCACATTGGAGCTGTGCGAACCGTCTCAACCAATAGGCTGAGACTCAGCCACCACTCTCGGTTCTTCGACCTTTTGCAGCACCGGCATCTCCAGTAGCGCCCGCCCATAAAACGCCAGCGCCGTCAGCAGGCAGGCGAGCCACACAACTATCCCGGCCCAGAACGTGTGGGACATGTAGTGCCAGCCCTGCAGCACCCGCGTGGTGCCGTAGACGAATCCCAGCGCCAGCGAGCCGTACAGGATTGCCTTGGAATAACGCCAGCGATAACGCCGTGCCACGAAGTACAACGCCAGCAGGGTGAAGCCCCCCGAAGCATGCCCGCCCGGCCAGCAGCGACCGTCACCGGCGACCTTCAGCAAATCGAAGTTTTCGTACCACTCCTTGTGCTCGATCTTGCCGCCGTACTGGGTGGTTTCAATGGGGCAATACACACTGGTGTGGCCCTTGAGGTAGTGGATCAAACCGGTGCTGATGGAAAACGCGAACACTACGTAGAGAAAATCCCGTCGATGCTTGCTGGCAAACCGCAGCACTGCCGCGACTTTTATTTTTTCCAGAAACGCGATGATCTTCGGATGTTTTTCCGCCTTCAGGCGCGGCCAGAGGAACGACAGCAAGGCGCCCACGATGGCGATTTCGCCGGTCCAGTTCGGAATGATCCGTGCCCATTTATGCGTGATCTTTTCGAACAGATGCACATGGTCCAACGGGAATGTTTGCGTTACCGGATCAAAGAAAAGATTGCTGAAGGCGATGTCGATGCGGGTCAAATCGAACGTCAGGAACACCAGAACCGCACAGGCCAGCGGGATACCGAAGTTGACCGCATAAAAGCGATAACGGGAGAGTGAATTCATTGGATTGTCACCGAGCGCCAGTCCGAAGCATCGATCAGGCCGAGCATGCGTGGCGCTTGATGTTCTGCCGCAGTGATGAACAGCGAGGCGCCGTAACCCGGGGTGGCGTTCGGCTGTTTGAGGTCTTTCTCCAGTTGCACCATGCATTCGCTGTGCGTCACCAGTATCAGATTGCGCCCCGCGACTTTGTGCGCCAGCGCATCGCGCAACATGGAACCCTTGCAGTCGACCAGCCAGTCGTCACCGCTGCTGACCTTGTTGAACATGTACCCAGCCGTTTGCGCCGTGCGCAGTACCGGGCTGTTGTAGATGTCAGCGCTGTCGAGCCCCAACTGGGCGAACCGCGCACCGACGGCCAGCGCAACGCTGCGCGAACGATCGGTAATGCCATCGTTACCCATCAGGCAAGCGGCGCGGGAGTGATCGCAGCGTTCGACATGGCGTACCAGCACAATCAGGTCGCCCCTGGCCCACTCCGACAGCATCGCCCGGGCACCGGCGACATTGCCGTGAGCCAGGTCCGGCACGGCGGCCGGCCGTAACAGAAACACCGTGAGGGGGATCACCAACAGCGCCGAGGCCAGTACCACCGCGGCATTGCGATAACGGGCAAAACCGCTCAAATCGATCGAGCGGTTTATTCCGAACAGATTCAGTCTCAATTCCACATCAAGCCGCCTCGCCGGCATGCAACCTTTGATTCAATGCGGCGAAGGTAAATAGATTGGCGTCGGCAGCCGGTGAAACGCATGTGAAAAAAACCTTGTTACACGATCCCTCCGACAAAATCCTTTCAGCTCTCGCGATGGCTGCCGATACAGTCCGTCTACACCGCATGCTGGCCCCCAAAAACAACAATCTTCCAGCCAACCGACGATCGAGAAACATTACGTTCCTGGAGGAATTTTGATGAATAGCTGGTTCGGCAATATCAGCGTGAACCTGAAACTGGGCCTGGGGTTTGGCCTGGTACTGGCCTTGACCTGCGTGCTCGCCCTCACCGGCTGGACCAGCCTGGGCAGCCTGATTGACCGCAGCAACTGGATGAGCGACATCACCCAGCTCAACGCCGGCCTGACGAAGCTGCGCGTGGTGCGCCTGCAATACATGCTGGCCAACGGTGACGAAACCACCGCACAAAATGTGCAAACCACCCTCGACGCGTTTTCCGCTCAACAGCAAGCTTTGCTGGTCAAATTCAAGAGCCCGGAGAATCTCAAGCTGCTCAGGGAGCAAGGTACTGTCATCGATGCCTACAAGACATCGCTGAATAAAATGCGCGGTGCTTATCGCGCCGGCAACAGTGCGCGTGACGTCATGACTGCGAATGCAGAAACGGCCAACACGTTGATCAACGACATCAACACCCGCGTGCAACAAATGCCGTCGAGCGAGCAACGCTTCGAACAGTTCCAGGCCATCACCGCCGCCAAAGAAGCCTTCCTCCTGGCCCGCTACGAAGTGCGTGGCTACACCGCCACCTCCAACGCCGAGACCGAGCAAAAAGCGCTCGCCCAACTCGACTCCGCGATCACCAGCGTGAAGTCCCTCAATGCACACTTCGCCGACGCGCAACCAGATGAACTGCGTCGACTGGAAACGGCACTCGGCAACTACCGCAACGCCTTGCAGGCTTACAAAACCGCGAACAGCGATATCGTGCAAGCGCGCAAGGAAATGACCGACCAGGGCGCAGCCATCGTCAGCCTGAGCGAGCAGCTGTATCAGATCCAGCTTGACCGTCGTGATGCCGAAAGCGCCAAGGCCCGCACCCTGCAGCTGGTCAGCACGCTACTGGCATTGCTGGTGGGCATCATTGCCGCGGTGCTGATTACCCGGCAGATCACCGGCCCATTGCGCGACACCCTGGCGGTGGTCGATCGCATTGCCAGTGGCGACCTGTCCCAGGACGTCAAGGTCACCCGCCGCGACGAACTCGGGGTTTTGCAACAGGGCATCGCACGCATGGGCGTGACCCTGCGCGATTTGATCAGTGGCATCCGCGACGGCGTCACCCAGATTGCCAGCGCCGCCGAAGAGTTGTCGGCCGTCACCGAGCAAACCAGCGCCGGGGTCAACAGTCAGAAAATCGAGACAGATCAGGTCGCCACCGCAATGCACGAGATGACGGCCACCGTGCAGGAAGTCGCGCGCAATGCCGAGCAAGCCTCACAAGCGGCTGCGGCCGCCGATGGCGAAGCCCGCGAAGGTGACAAAGTGGTGGGCGAGGCCATTGCCCAGATCGAGCGACTGGCCAACGAAGTGCTGCGCTCGACCGAAGCCATGAGCGTGCTGCAACAGGAAAGTGACAAGATCGGCAGCGTCATGGACGTGATCAAGGCCGTGGCCGAACAGACCAACCTGCTGGCGCTTAACGCAGCGATTGAAGCGGCCCGCGCCGGTGAAGCCGGGCGTGGTTTTGCCGTGGTGGCCGACGAAGTCCGTGGCCTGGCCCAGCGCACGCAGAAATCCACCGAAGAAATCGAAGGCCTGGTGGCCGGCCTGCAGAACGGCACCCAGCAAGTGGCTGCGGTGATGAACAACAGCCGCACCCTGACCGACAGCAGTGTCGCGTTGACGCGCAAGGCCGGCGCATCACTGGAAAACATCACTCGCACGGTGTCGAACATCCAGTCGATGAACCAACAGATTGCCGCCGCTGCCGAACAGCAAAGCGCCGTGGCCGAAGAGATCAGCCGCAGCATCATCAACGTGCGCGACGTCTCCGAACAAACCGCTGCGGCCAGCGATGAAACCGCCGCCTCCAGTGTTGAACTGGCACGATTGGGCAATCAATTGCAGGCGATGGTGAGCCACTTCCGCGTTTGACGCCGGGTCAGCGCTGAATCAAAGATCCATTCGCGAGCTTGCTCGCGATGGGGATCTATCTGTCACTGAACATTTTCAAACACTGATCGCATTGGTAAACACCAACCGATTGCCAAACGGATCGGTCACGGTCATGTCCTGGCTGCCCCAGGGCATGGCCTGGATGTGAGGGCGGGCGAAGGTGTATTCCTTGGCCAGCAGTTGTTGCTGGAAGGTTTCCAGTTCATCGGTTTCGATGCGCAGGGCCGAGCCCGGTGTCGCGTCGCCGTGGTGTTCGGACAGGTGCAATACGCATTCGCCGCGGGAGACTTGCAGGTACAGCGGGAAGTTGGCTTCAAAGCGGTGTTGCCAGTCGATCTTGAATCCGAGGAAGTCGACGTAGAACTCAACTGCCTTGATTTCATCGAAGATCCGCAGGATCGGGGTGGTTTTGCCGAAGCTCATCGAGTTGCTCCCAGACAGAAATAGCCCACAGTGTAGCCGGGCTGTACGTCAGCAATTCGGCTTGTTGAGGGCATTCTTTAATCTCAATGTGCCATCACTGTGACGCATTGCTCGAATTGCCTTTAAAACCCGTCGCGCAAGTCACCTTCCCGCGCCAGAAACCGCCCTTCACGTCGCCCGTTGGCTTGACCGTCCCGGTAACTCAGGACGCCATTGATCCACACCCCTTCAATGCCTTCGGCCGCCCGTTGAGGATCGTTAAAGTCGGCGACATCGCGAATGGTCGCGGGGTCGAACAGCACCAGGTCCGCCCAATGGCCCTGACGAATCTCGCCGCGCGCCTTCAAGCCGAATCGCGCCGCCGACAACCCGGTCATTTTGTGCACAGCGGTGTGCAGCGGGAACAGGCCTACGTCGCGACTGAAATGTCCGAGCACCCGCGGGAACGCCCCCCACAACCGAGGGTGCGGGAACGGGTCTTCCGGCAAGCCGTCAGAACCGACCATCGACAGTGGATGAGCGAGAATTCTGCGCACGTCGGCCTCGTCCATCCCGTAATACACCGCACCCGCGGGTTGCAGTTGGCGGGCGGCATCGTGCAACGGCAGGTTCCATTGCGCGGCGATGTCGATCAAGTCCCGCCCGCCCATTTCCGGGTGCGGCGTCGACCAGGTAATGGTGATGCGATGGGCATCGGTAACTTGCTTGAGATCCAGCGTCGAAGAGCTCGCGGCATAGGGATAGCAATCGCAACCCACTGGATGGGTTTTGGCGGCCTGTTCGAGTGACGCCAACAGTTGCGGACTGCGACCCCAATTACCCGCCCCTGCACATTTGAGATGGGAAATGATCACCGGCGATTTCGCGTGGCGGCCGATTTGGAACGCCTCATCCATGGCTTCCAGCACCGGTTCGAACTCGCTGCGCAAATGGGTGGTGTAGACCGCACCGAACGCCGTCAGCTCTTCGGTCAATTGCATGACTTCGTCGGTGGAAGCCGAGAAGGCGCTGGCGTAGGCCAGGCCGGTGGACAAACCCAACGCACCGGCTTGCAGGCTCTCGCGAAGCTGCTCGCGCATCGCGGCGATTTCTTCGGGCGTTGCCGTGCGAAACAGGTCATCAAGGTGATTGCTGCGCAACGCGGTATGCCCGACCAATGCCGCGACGTTCAACGTGGTGTTCGCCGCTTCGACCGCCGCGCGGTAGTCGCGGAATGTGGGATAGACAAACGCAGCCGCGCTGCCGAGCAGGTTCATCGGGTCCGGTGGATCAGCGCGCAAACTCACCGGCGAGGCGCTGATCCCGCAGTTGCCGACGATCACCGTGGTCACGCCCTGGCTGAGCTTGGGCAACATCTGCGGTTGGCGGATCACCACCGTGTCATCGTGGGTATGCACGTCAATGAAACCCGGCGCCAGCACCTTTGCCGCCGCGTCGATCTCTTCACGGGCGCGGGCGTCATGCAAGTCGCCGATGCGCTCGATGCGCCCGTTCAGGATCGCCACGTCAGCCGGGTAACCGGGGCTGTTGCTGCCGTCGATGACCAGGGCATTGCGGATCAGCGTGTCGTACATCATGTCAGTCTCCCAGCGGCAGGTGATCGTCGCCGCCGCGGTAATCGTCCAGGGCGAGTTTGATCCGCCGCAGACGTTCTTGATTGTCTTGAGGGTTGGCCAGTGCGAGTTCGGTGGCAAGCACATCAATGGCCAGCAGCATGCCGTAGCGTGCCGCCGTGGGCTTATAGATGAATGAAGTTTCGGCGCTTTGCAGCGGCAGGACGATGTCCGCCAATTGTGCCAACGGCGAATCGCTGCGGGTGATGGCCAGGACGCGTGCGCCGTAGTTGCGTGCCAGTTCTACCGTTTCGACCAGCTCCGGCGTGATCCCGGTCAGCGAACAAACGATCAGCACATGGTCGGGGCTCAGGCTGGCCGCGGTGACCCGCATCATTACCGCGTCGTGGCACACCGCAATCGGGTAACCGAGGCGCACCAGGCGCACTTGCAGTTCATCGCTGCACAAGGTCGAGCAGCCGCCCATGCCGAACGCGTGAATCATCCGCGCCTTGCCCAGCAGTTTGACGGCATCGGTAAAACGCGACTCGTCAAAGGCTGCCAGGTGCTGGCGCAAGGTCGATTCGATATCACCGACGATCTGTCCGTAAAACGCCGACTGATCCGGTGTGCCCGCCGGGTCGAGAAACCGGCTGCCGACGCCGTTGGCCTGGGCCAGTTGCAAGCGCAGGTCACGCAAGTCCTTGCAGCCGACCGTGCGGGCAAACCGCGACAAGGTGGCGGTGCTCACCTCCGCCCGCTGCGCCAGCTCATCGAGACTGGCGGACGCGGCGAACCCTACGTCGTCGAGCATCAGCCGGGCGATGCGGCCTTCGCCGGCACTGAAGGAGTCCTGACGGGCGCGGATCTGGTAGAGGATGTCCATGACGGGCGACTCCGGTTAAATCAGGTAAGAAAGGCCAACGGTCAGACCAAAAGCGACGAGCGAGATCAATGTCTCAAGCACGGTCCAGGTCTTGAAGGTCTGGGTGACGGTCATGTTGAAGTATTCCTTGATCAACCAGAAGCCACCGTCGTTGACGTGGGAAAAAATCACCGAACCCGCGCCGGTGGCCAGCACCAGCAACTCCGGATGCGGATAACCCAGGCCGATAGCCACCGGCGCCACCACGCCCGAGGCAGTGGTCATGGCCACGGTGGCAGAACCTGTGGCGATGCGCATCAGTGCGGCGAACAACCAGCCCATCAACAGCGGTGACAAATGGAATTCATGGGCCAGGCCGACGATCTGGTCGGTGACGCCGGCGTCCACCAGAATCCGGTTCAGGCCGCCACCGGCACCCACCAGCAGGGTAATGCTGGCTGTCGGCGCCAAACATTCGTTGGTGAACTTGAGGATCGATTCGCGGTTGAACCCTTGGGCCAGACCGAGGGTCCAGAAGCTCAGCAATGTCGCCAGCAACAGCGCGATCACCGAGTTGCCGATGAACAGCAGGAACTGGTTGAAACCCGTACCCGGCGTGGAAATCAGGTTGGCCCAGCCGCCGATCAGCATCAACACCACCGGCAACAGAATCGTCGCCATGGTGATGCCGAAACCCGGCAGGCTGTCGCGCGGTTCGCGTTCGAGGAACTGGCGCTCCAGCGGGTTCTCCGCCGGCAGCTGGATGCGCGGCACAATGAATTTGGCGTACAGGGGACCTGCGATGATCGCCGTCGGAATGCCGATCGCAATCGCGTAGAGCAAGGTCTGCCCCACCGACGCCTGATACACCTGCACCGCCAGCATCGCCGCCGGGTGCGGCGGCACCAGCGCGTGGACCACCGAGAGCCCGGCCACCATCGGCAAGCCGACCATCAGGATCGACACGCCGACCCGTCGCGCTACGGTGAATGCAATCGGCACCAGCAACACAAAACCGACTTCGAAGAACAGCGGCAATCCCACCAGGAACGCGATGCAAACCATTGCCCAGTGCGCGTTCTTCTCGCCAAAACGGTCGATCAAGGTCCGCGCCACCTGCTCGGCGCCGCCGGACTCGGCCATCATCTTGCCGAGCATCGTACCCAGCGCTACCACCAGCGCGATGTGCCCCAGGGTCTTGCCGACGCCGGCCTCATAGGCCCCCACCACACCCGACGGCGGCATGCCTGCCACCAGGGCGAGGCCGATGGAAATCAGGGTGATGACAATGAACGGATTAAGCCGGTAACGGGCGATCAGAACGATCAGAGCAATGATGGCGATGGCGGCATACACCAGCAGCCAATAGCCGAAGGACAGGGTCATGCGCTACTCCTCGAGAGGGTCACGTCGAAATATTTGTGAAACTCATAAAACATTTCGAGGCGCGATTATCAAACGAGGTGAAATTAATTTTCGTGAAGAGGTAAGAAGTGTCGCTCACGGATATGCCGTGTCGCGAATACTGAAAATCGAGCAGGTGGATTTTCATGACCCGACTGATCGTTCCCACACTCTGCATGGGAATGCAGCTCGGGACCCTCTGCGTCCACTGCGAAGCCGAACGCGGAGCGTCCGAAGAGGCGTTCCCACGCGGAGCATGGGAACGATCACAGGCGGGTCTCAGTCGTGATGAACCCGGGCGCGTCGGTCGTTCCCACGCTCTGCGTGGGAATGCAGCCCGGGACGCTCTGCGTCCACTGAGAAGCCGAACGCGGAGCGTCCGAACAGGCATTCCCACGCGGAGCATGGGAACGATCACAGGCGGGTCTCAGTCGTGATGAACCCGGGCGCRTCGATCGTTCCCACGCKCTGCGTGGGAATGCAGCCCGGGACGCTCTGCGTCCACTGCGAAGCCGAACGCGGAGCGTCCGAAGAAGCKTTCCCACGCGGAGCATGGGAACGATCACAGGCGGGTCTCAGTCGTGATGAACCCGGGCGCGTCGATCGTTCCCACGCGCTGCGTGGGAATGCAGCCGGGGCGCTCTGCGTCCACTGCGAAGCCGAACGCGGAGCGTCCGAAAAGGCATTCCCACGCGGAGCATGGGAACGATCACAGGCGGGTCTCAGTCGTGATGAANCGCTCTGCGTCCACTGCGAAGCCGAACGCGGAGCGTCCGAAAAGGCATTCCCACGCGGAGCATGGGAACGATCACAGGCGGGTCTCAGTCGTGATGAACCCGGGCGCRTCGATCGTTCCCACACTCTGCGTGGGAATGCAGCCGGGGCGCTCTGCGTCCACTGCGAAGCCGAACGCGGAGCGTCCGAAAAGGCATTCCCACGCGGAGCATGGGAACGATCAGGCAAGGGGGTCTCAGTCGTGATGAACCCGGGCGCGTCGATCGTTCCCACGCTCTGCGTGGGAATGCAGCCGGGGCGCTCTGCGTCCACTGCGAAGCCGAACGCGGAGCGTCCGAAGAAGCGTTCCCACGCGGAGCATGGGAACGATCACAGGCGGGTCTCAGTCGTGATGAACCCGGGCGCGTTCGCTCTGCGTCCACTGCGAAGCCGAACGCGGAGCGTCCGAAGAAGCGTTCCCACGCGGAGCATGGGAACGATCACAGGCGGGTCTCAGTCGTGATGAACCCGGGCGCGTTGATCGTTCCCACGCTCTGCGTGGGAATGCAGCCCGGGACGCTCTGCGTCCACTGCGAAGCCGAACGCGGAGCGTCCGAAAAGGCATTCCCACGCGGAGCATGGGAACGATCACAGGCGGGTCTCAGTCGTGATGAANCACTGCGAAGCCGAACGCGGAGCGTCCGAAGAAGCGTTCCCACGCGGAGCATGGGAACGATCACAGGCGGGTCTCAGTCGTGATGAACCCGGGCGCGTCGGAGCAATTTCTTGCAACGCTCGGACAAATGCAGCACTCGCAGATGCTTGCCGGCCTTGTTGTAGCGCTCGCGCAGAGTGTCGAGCGCGGCGATGGCGGAGTAGTCGACGAAGCTCAAATGACGACAATCGAGCGTCACTTGCGCCGGGTCGTTGGCCGGATCGAATTGGTTGAGAAATGGCGTGGTCGAGGCGAAGAACAACGTACCGTGGACCCGGTAAAGCTTGCTGCCGTCGCTCTCCAGATGACTGTCGGCGTACAGCTGCCGGGCCTGTTGCCAGGCAAAATTCAGCGCCGCGATAATGATGCCGCACAGCACGGCGGTGGCCAAATCGGTGAACACGGTAATCACCGTCACGGCGATGATCACCAGCGCATCGTTCAGCGGGACCTTGTTCATCACCCGTAGCGAGGCCCAGGCGAAGGTCTGTTGCGACACCACGAACATCACCCCGACCAATGCCGCCAACGGAATGCGCTCGATCAGCGGCGACAGGAACAGGATGAACAACAGGATCGACACCCCGGCCACCACCCCGGACAAGCGCCCGCGCCCACCGGAGCTGAGGTTGATCACTGTCTGGCCGATCATCGCGCAGCCGCCCATTCCCCCGAATACGCCGGAGACCATGTTGGCTGCCCCCAGCGCCACACATTCGCGGTCCGGGTAGCCACGGCTCTCGGTGATTTCATCGGTGAGGTTGAGGGTCAGCAGGGTTTCCAGCAGGCCCACCAGCGCCATCAGGATCGCGTACGGCGCGATGACGCGCAGGGTTTCCAGGTTCCATGGAATATCCGGCAATGCCAGCGTCGGCAGACCGCCGGCGATGTGCGCCATGTCGCCGAGGGTGCGGGTCGGCAAGCCGAGCAGATACACCGCCAGGCCCACCCCCAGAATTGCCACCAGTGCCGGCGGCACGGCGCGGGTCAGGCGTGGCAGCCCATACACGATGGCCATGGTCACGACGACCAGGCCGACCATCATGTACAGCGGCGTACCACTGAGCCAGCTTTCGCCATTCTTGAAATGCTCCAGCTGCGCCAGCGCAATGATGATCGCCAAGCCGTTGACGAAGCCGAGCATCACCGGGTGCGGCACCATGCGCACCAGTTTGCCCAGCCTTAGCAAACCGAACGCCATCATGATCAAACCACCGAGCAAGACCGTGGCCAGCAGGTACTGCACACCGTGTTGCACCACCAGCGCGACGATCACCACCGCCATCGACCCGGCAGCGCCGGACACCATGCCCGGCCGGCCGCCGAACAGCGCGGTCAGGGTGCAGATGATGAATGCGCCATAAAGCCCCATCAGCGGATTGAGATGGGCGACCAGGGCGAAAGCGATGCATTCGGGCAGCAGGGCGAAAGAGGTGGTGAGTCCGGCCAGGGCATCGGCGCGCAGAATTCTTGGTTTCATGGGGGACCGCATACAGGGCAGCAAAAAGAGTGTGCGGATGTTACGGATGCACATTCACAAATGCCATCGCGGGCAAGCCCGCTCCCACAGATTCTGCGTCGCTCACCGGTTGCGTGACCACACAATACCTGTGGGAGCGTGGCTTGCCCGCGATGAACGATGACGCAGTCCAAACCAGAAAAGAGATGCCAGGCCTATTTCAGTCGTTGAAGTTCGTTGAGGCATAAAGCGCCAGCTTGCCCTGGATAAAATCCAGAAAGCACTGAATTCGCAAGGCCAGTTGCGAGTTGCGGTAGTACACGGCATTGATCGGTTGGCGATAGCCGCTGTTGAACTCTGCCAGCAACACTTTCAAGCGGCCGGCACGAATGTCTTCGATGGTCATGTAGTGCGACAGGCTGGCGATGCCCTGCCCTTCCAGCGCCAGATGGCGGATGGTTTCACCGCTGGAGGCGCTGAGCGCCGCCTCGATCGGCCAGCGATCGCCATGCACATAACGCAACGGCCACTGGTTGAGGCCTTCGTTCTGGGTGAAGCCCAGCAAGGTATGGGCGGACAGGTCTGCCACCGCGGTCGGCGTGCCGTGTTTTTCCAGGTACGCCGGGCTGGCGACGATGTGCAACGGGCTGCAACCGAGTGAGCGCGCGTGCAGGGTCGAGTCCGCCAGCGTGCCGATGCGGATGGCGATGTCGGTACTTTGCTCCAGCAAATCGATGATCAGATCGTTGCTGTTGAGCTCAAGCTGGATGTCAGGGTAGAGCCGCCGGAATTCATCGATGTAAGGCACGATGGCGTGCAGCATGAACGGCGAGGCCGCGTTGATGCGCAAACGCCCGGACGGCGTTTGCTGGCGCGAGGACAAGCGCTCTTCGAGCTCGTCCATCTGATCGAGAATCAGCTTGGCGTGTTCGAAGAAATACTTGCCCTCCTCGGTCAGGTCCATGCGCCGGGTGGTGCGGTTGATCAGCGTGGTATCGAGCTTGGCCTCCAGCCGCGACAGCGTGCGGCTGACCGCCGACGGGGTTTGCCCGACCTGCTCGGCCGCCGCTGAAATCGATCCGCACTCAATCACGCAGACGAAAATCTGCAACTCATCGGACCTGGCTTTCACGTTTGCCCCTCATTCAAAAACTGGCTTGATAGTAGCTGGATGCGGGGCAAAAGGAACCTCAGGCCTTGAGGCCGAACACCTCGGTCAAATGCTGTTCATAACGCGCCACGTCACCTTCGATGTTCGGGCGTTTCATCACGTCCACGCTAAGGAAGGTCGGCAAACCGCTCATGCCGAGGAATTCGTTGGCCTTGTGGAACGGGAAGTACACCGCGTCCACACCTTTGCCTTCGAAGAAGTCGGTCGGGTCGTCGAAGGCTTGCTGCGGTGCGTTCCAGGTCAACGACAACATGTATTGCTTACCGTGGATCAAACCGCCGCTGCCGTACTTTTGCGACGCATCGGAACGGGTGCGGCCGTCGCTGGCGTACAGGCTGCCATGACCTTCGGTAAAGACTTCATCGATGTACTTCTTTACGGTCCACGGTGCGCCCATCCACCAGCCAGGCATCTGGTAGATGATCACGTCGGCCCAGAGGAACTTGGCGACTTCTTCAGCCACGTCGTAGCCCTCGTCGATGAACGTGGTTTTCACGTCCACGCCGCCACGGTCCAGCACGCTTAACGCAGCTTCATGCAGGGTGGTGTTGTAACGGCCATCGGAGTGGGCAAATTTTTTGCCGCCGTTGAGCAACAGAACTTTTTTCATGGGAGGTCTCGGGAAGGTCAGGAATCGGATGGCGGCAGATTAACGATCTGCCTCGCGCGGAATAAGCGCTCATTGCACAAAATTCATTTGACCCAAACGCACGAATCAACAAGAGATTGTTGCCTTAGACTGGCGCCGATTCTGACCAGAGGACCTCCTAATGAGTGAAATCCAAGGCTTCATCCTGCATGCCAAGACCCGCCCGGAAAAATCCGCGGCCTTCGAAGCGTTTTTCAGCGACCACGTAGAAGCGAGTCGTGCCGAGCCCGGCTGCATCGAGTACCACATGCTGCGCGACAAGCAGGACCCGACGCTGTTCATCTTCTATGAGATCTGGCAATCACAGGCCCATCTTGACGTGCACTCGAACCTGCCGCACATGAAGCAGTTTCTTGAGCAGCGCGATGAGTACCTGGAGCGGGACTTCGAGATCCGCGCCATCGAGATGCTCAGCCCGTCGTCCGCTAGCCGCTGATCAACAAATGGCCGCCGAGCAATCCGAGGCCAATGAAGAACACACGCTTGAACAGCACGGCGCTGATCCGCTGACGCAGCCATTGCCCGAGCATCATGCCGAGCACCGCAGGAATCAGCACCAGCAGCGACGCACTCAACTCGCCCCCGCCCAAAGCCCCGCGCCACAGTAACCCGCCGGCCAGGGCGAGGGTCGAGACAGTGAACGACAGGCCCAGTGCCTGCACCAGTTCATCCTTGCTCAACCCCAGTGCCTGCATATACGGCACTGCCGGGATCACGAAGACGCCGGTAGCCGAGGTAATGACGCCGGTGACCAGACCGCAGAGCGACCCCAGCCAACGTTCGTTGCGACTCCCCACACGCAGGGTTGGCAGAAACAGACCACTCAAGGCATACAGCATCAACGCCGCTCCCAGCCCCCGCACCACCCAGTGCCCACCGGCCATGCCGATCCACAGCGTGCCCATGCCGGTGCCAAGGAAAATCGCCAACAACATCGGCCATAACCGCTTGACCAACCCCGGCAGATGCCCTCCGAACGCCAGTTGCCAGAGGTTGGTCAAGGTGGCTGGAATAATCAGCAGAGCCGCAGCTTGCGACGGAGCCATAGCCAGACCGAGCAAGCCCATGGCAACGGTAGGCAGGCCGAGGCCGATCACCCCCTTGATCATGCCGGCCAGCAGGAAGGTGGCGATGACCAGCAATGAAAAGGCCAGACCGAGGTTTTGGTAGAACGTGACGAGCGTATTCATGGGGCTATCCTGAGCCCGGATTGGCCAGTTGAAAATCTGCCATATACTAAGGCTGCCTCTTGCCTGGCAAGAGCCTGAAAAATTGATCGCGCCGACTGACGCCTTCGCGGGCAAGTCCGATCCCACATCTGATCGCGTTCGCCCGGAACACCCCGGCCACCTGTGGGAGCGGGCTTGCCCGCGATGAGGCCAGTCCAGACAACGCATAACCGGCGGCTACCCATGCACTTCGACCTCACCGACCTGCGCCTCTACCTGAACATCCTCGACACCGGCAACATCACCGCCGGCGCCACGCGCAGCCATTTGTCCCTGGCAGCGGCCAGCGCGCGAATCCGCGCCATGGAGTCGTCATTGGGCACCGATTTTTTGCAACGCGGTCGTCGTGGTGTCACGCCAACACCTGCCGGAAAAGCCCTGGCGCGGCATGCCAGGGTTTTGCTGCAACAGGCACAGCGCATGCAACAGGACCTGGCCGAATACGCCAACGGCGTCAAAGGCCAGGTCCGATTACTGTGCAACACCACGGCAATCACCGAGTACTTGCCGGAGTTGCTCGCCGACTTCCTGCGCGAACACCCCAATCTCGATATCGACCTGCAAGAACTGCCCAGCGCACGCATCACCCACGCACTGCGTCAGGGAGCGGCGGACCTCGGCGTTGTCTCCGATGCAGTGGATACCACTGACCTGCAGACCTGCGCGTTTCGCGACGACCCGTTGGTGCTGATCATGCCCCACGAACATCCCTTGGCACAGGCGAGCTCAGTGAGCTTCGCCGACACGCTGCATCACCACTACGTCGGGCTGAACGCCAATAGCGCACTGGCGGTGTACCTGGAGGAACAGGCGCTGCACGCAGGTTCACGCATGCAGATCCGCATCCGCGCCGATGGCTTCGATGGCGTGATGCGCATGGTTGCCCGCGGGGCGGGACTGGCGATCGTACCGCTGGCCGCAATCGAACGCGCCCCCATCGGACCGACCTTCAAGCGCCTCGCCCTGCAAGAACCCTGGGGCCAACGCAAGCTGTTGCTTTGTGCCCGGGACTTCGCCGCATTACCCGGCTACGCCAAGGCCCTGCTGCATGCATTGACGCTCTCCTGAGTCGTCGAACGCTGTGCGTTTCTGGACAGCTCAGTGTCGAGCACAGACAACTGAGCAAGGAACGGGCGCTATAGGGTGCGACTTCAGTTCCAGTACCCACTGCCGGAGTCATCATGACCGCACCGATTACCGTTCTTCGCGACACTCACCCGCTGCCCGTGCTCGACGCCTGCAAATGGGAAAAACTCGAAGGCGACCCGCACACCGTCAACCTGAACGCCTACACCAGCGAAGACGGCAGCAAGATCATGGGCACCTGGATCTGCACGCCGGGCAAGTGGTATGTGGACTACGTGAAATGGGAGTACTGCCACTTCCAGGAAGGCTACTGCATCATCACCCCGGAAGGCATGGCGCCGATCCACCTGCGCGCCGGTGACATTTTCATCGTCGAGCCAGGCATGAAAGGTACGTGGGAAGTGGTGGAAACCGTGCGCAAGTATTTCGTATTCGCCTGATGGAAAAAACCGGGAGATCACCCGACGTGATCTCCCGGTCAAAAAAACCTGCAGGGGCAATACCAAACCTGTGGCGAGAGAGCTTGCTCCCGTTCGGCTGCGTAGCAGTCGTGAAATCAGCAGGCACGTTTTAGCTGAAACTGCGCATTTGCCTTATTTTGGGTCCGCTGCGCGAACCAGCGGGAGCAAGCTCCCTCGCCANAGCAGTCGTGAAATCAGCAGGCACGTTTTAGCTGAAACTGCGCATTTGCCTTATTTTGGGTCCGCTGCGCGAACCAGCGGGAGCAAGCTCCCTCGCCACAAAAGTCTGCGTAAATAAGTGAAATGGGAGTACTGCCAAGTATTTCGTATTCGCCTGATGGAAAAAACCGGGAGATCACCCGACGTGATCTCCCGGTCAAAAAAACCTGAGGGCAATACCAAACCTGTGGTGAGGGAGCTTGCTCCCGTTCGGCTGCGAAGCAGTCGTGAAATCAGCAGGCACGTTTTAGCTGAAACTGCGCATTTGCCTTATTTTGGGTCCGCTGCGCGAACCAGCGGGAGCAAGCNTCCGCGTAAATAAGTGAAATGGGAGTACTGCCAAGTATTTCGTGTTCGCCTGATGGAAAAAACCGGGAGATCACCCGACGTGATCTCCCGGTCAAAAAAACCTGCAGGGGCAATACCAAACCTGTGGCGAGGGAGCTTGCTCCCGTTCGGCTGCGAAGCAGTCGTGAAATCAGCAAGCACGTTTTAGCTGAAACTGCGCATTTGCCTCATTTTGGGTCCGCTGCGCGAACCAGCGGGAGCAAGCTCCCTCGCCACAAAAGTCCGCGTAAATAAGTGAAATGGGAGTACTGCCAAGTATTTCGTGTTCGCCTGATGGAAAAAACCGGGAGATCACCCGACGTGATCTCCCGGTCAAAAANCAAAAGTCCGCGTAAATAAGTGAAATGGGAGTACTGCCAAGTATTTCGTGTTCGCCTGATGGAAAAAACCGGGAGATCACCCGACGTGATCTCCCGGTCAAAAATACCTGCAGGGCATCACCAAACCTGTGGCGAGGGAGCTTGCTCCCGTTCGGCTGCGTAGCAGTCGTGAAATCAGCAAGCACGTTTTCCTGAAACTGCGCATTTGCCTTATTTTGGGTCCGCTGCGCGAACCAGCGGGAGCAAGCTCCCTCGCCACAAAAGTCCGCGTAAATACGTGAAATGGGAGNCTGAAACTGCGCATTTGCCTTATTTTGGGTCCGCTGCGCGAACCAGCGGGAGCAAGCTCCCTCGCCACAAAAGTCCGCGTAAATACGTGAAATGGGAGTACTGCCAAGTATTTCGTGTTCGCCTGATGGAAAAAACCGGGAGATCACCCGACGTGATCTCCCGGTCAAAAAARCCTGCAGGRCAATACCAAACCTGTGGCGAGGGAGCTTGCTCCCGCTCGGCTGCGAAGCAGTCGTGAAATCAGCAGGCACGTTTTAGCTGAAACTGCGCATTTGCCTTATTTTGGGTCCGCTGCGCGAACCAGCGGGAGCAAGCTCAATCAGCAGGCACGTTTTAGCTGAAACTGCGCATTTGCCTTATTTTGGGTCCGCTGCGCGAACCAGCGGGAGCAAGCTCCCTCGCCACAAAAGTTTTCGTAGCATCCGTTATTGCGGCTTGCGATAGCTGTTGATGATCGCCGAGAAGTCATTGCCACCTTCCCCACGCAGACTCATCGCCTGATACAACTGTTGGGCCACCGCGCCAAGCACCACTGGCTGGTGCGCCTGTCGCGCCGCTTCCGTCGCCAACCCCAGATCCTTGAGCATCAACTCGGCACCAAAGCCGCCGGTATAGCCACGTGACGCAGGCGCCGTTTCAACGATGCCCGGCCACGGGTTGTACATCTCCGAACTCCAGCACCGGCCAGTAGAACTGTTGATGATGCCCGCCAGCACCTTGGTATCGATGCCCAAGGCATCGCCAAGTGCCATGGCTTCGCTGACGCCAACCATGGAAATTCCCAGCAGCAGGTTGTTGCAGATTTTAGCGATTTGCCCGGTGCCGACCTCGCCACAATGGACGATGTTGCGGCCCATCTGAGCGAGTACCGGTTGCAGGGTGGCGAACAGTTCCGGGGTGGCGCCAACCATGAAGGTCAGCGTCCCTGCCGCCGCACCGCCGGTGCCGCCGGAAACCGGCGCATCGGCCATGGCCACACCCTGTTTGGCTGCGGCGCTGGCGACGTCCCGCGCGGTCTGCGGATCGATAGTGCTGCAATCCACCGCCGGCACACCTTTGCCGATCCCGGCCAGCACGCCGTCTTCACCCAGCCACACGCTGCGTACATGCACGGCCGCTGGCAGCATGGTGATCACCAGTTCCGCCCCGTCAGCCGCTTCGCGGGCCGAAGCACTGATGCTGCCGCCCAGTTGCTCCAGCTCTGCCAGCACGGTTTTGTTCAGGTCGACCATACGCAAGGCATGGCCAGCCTTGATCAGGTTGCGCGCCATCGGCGCACCCATGTTGCCGAGACCGATAAAAGCGATTTTCATGTCCGGCTCCTCAACGCAAATTGATCGTGGTGTTCACACCGTCGTTGACGCTGTCATCATCGAACCAGCGACTGGTGACGGTCTTGGTCTGAGTGTAGAACTGCACCACTTGCTTGCCATACGGACCGAGGTCACCGAGCTTGGAGCCGCGCGATCCGGTGAAGCTGAAGAACGGCACCGGCACCGGAATCGGGATGTTGATACCGACCTGGCCAACATCGATTTCAGTCTGGAATTTACGCGCCGCCGCACCGCTCTGGGTGAACAGGCCAGTGCCGTTACCGAACGGGTTGGCATTGACCAGGGCGATGGCTTCATCAAGGGTGTTCACTTCCAGCACCACCAGCACCGGGCCGAAGATTTCCTGGGTGTAGATCTGCATGTCAGTGGTCACGCCGGAGAACAGGGTCGGGCCGACAAAGTTGCCTTTTTCGTAACCCGCAACCGAGATCTCGCGACCGTCCAGTTCCAGCTTCGCGCCTTCCTTGATGCCGCTCTCGATCAGATCGAGAATCCGCGCCTTGGCTTTTTTCGAGATCACCGGACCGACGTCGGTACCCGGCTCGCTGCCGGCATTGACCTTAAGCTTCTGCGCCAGCGCCTTGAGGTCTGGCAGCCATTGCTTGGCCGCGCCCACCAGCACCACCACCGAAGTGGCCATGCAGCGTTGACCGGCCGCACCAAAACCGGCGCCCACCAATGCGTTCAGCGCTTGTTCGCGATTGGCGTCCGGCAGCACCACAGCGTGGTTCTTGGCGCCCATCATCGATTGCACACGCTTGCCGTGTTTGCCGGCCAGGTCGTAAACGTGGGTACCGACGGCGGTCGAGCCGACGAAGGAAACCGCTTTGATGTCTTTGTGGGTGCAGAGCGCGTCCACCACGTCCTTCCCGCCATGCACGACGTTGAGTACGCCAGCCGGAACCCCGGCTTCGATGGCCAGCTCCACCAGCAGCATGGTCGACATCGGGTCCTGTTCAGACGGTTTGAGCACGAAGGTGTTGCCGCAGGCGATGGCCATCGGGAACATCCACAGCGGAATCATCGCCGGGAAGTTGAACGGGGTGATGCCGGCGCACACGCCGATGGGTTGGCGCAGGGTGTAGGTATCGACACCGCCTGCGACGTTTTCAGCGAACTCGCCCATCTGCAGGCTGCCGATGGAACAAGCGTGCTCGACCACTTCCAGGCCTCGGAAAATATCGCCCTCAGCGTCGGCAATGGTTTTGCCCTGCTCGGCGCTCAGCACCACGGCGATGCGCTTGGAGTGCTCGCGAATCAATGCCTGGAGCTTGAGCATGATGCGCATCCGCGCGCCGATCGGTGTCAGCTTCCAGGTCTGAAAGGCACGGTGGGCGGCGTCGATGGCGGCATCGACTTCTTCGGCGGTGGCAAACGGCACCTTGGCCAGGACTTGCTGGGTCGCCGGGTTGACGATGTCGTGCCACTCGGTGGACTTGGATTCGACCCACTCGCCGTCGATCAACAGCTTGACCTTTTGTACGGTGGTGTCGTTGGGCGTGAGCGATGCGTTCATGTGGGTCTCCTGGACGTTGTTTTTATCAGGGGAGCCAAGGCGAAAAGGTCGCCTTGAGATGAGGCGTGTGCCGCGATTTGTTTATCGGGCTGTTTTTGGAGTATAGATGTGCAAACTTCTAATAAGAACGCACATAAAAGCCGGTCCATCATGCAAAAAAACATCACGTCCTTAGGCTCGCTGAACTGGGATGACCTCAAGTTTTTCCTGGAAGTGGCTCGGACCCGCAAGGCCAGTACCGCCGCCAAGCGCCTGGCCGTCGACTACACCACGGTGTCGCGACGCATCAGTTCGCTGGAAGCCTCATTGGGAACTCTGCTGTTCGAGAAATCCCGGACCAGTGGCTTTGTCCTGACCGCTGAAGGTCAGCGTTTGCTGGGATACGCCGAGGCAATCGAAAGCACGCTGCACATGGCGTGCGAACAGGTTTCAGGGTCTGGAGTGGCGTTGTCCGGGCATGTGCGCATGGGCTGTACCGAAGGTTTTGGCAGCTTCTTCATCACGCCGCAGTTGAGCCATTTCGTCGACACCTACCCGGCGATCTCGGTAGACATCCTGCCGCTGCCGCACTTCATCAGCCTGTCCAAACGCGAAGCCGACATCGTCATCGCCCTGGAACGCCCGGAGCACGGCCCCTACGTCTGCTGCAAACTCTGCGACTATCGGTTGCAGCTGTACGCGACACAGGAATACCTGGATAAACACCCGCCGATCCGCCGTCCGACCGACCTGGCCGAGCACTCGTTTATCAGCTACGTCGACGACCTGGCGTTCAGCTCCGAGCTGCTGTACCTGGCCAACGTGCTCCCGGGCGCCAGCGCCAACTTGCGCAGCACCAGCGTGATCGCGCAGTTCGTGGCAGCGCAACAGGGACGATCACTGGCGATCCTGCCCTGCTTCCTCGCCGCTCAGGATCCGCGCTTGCTGCCGGTATTGCCGCAGGAGATCAACATCACCCGACAATTCTGGATGTACTGCCGCGAAGACCTGCGCAAGCTCAAGCGGATTACCCTGTTGTGGGATTACATCCGTGAGGTAACGGAGCTGAATGGCCCGTTGTTATTGGGTGAAACGCGGGAGTTGCTGTTTAACGAATGACTGGCCGAGGCCTGTGTCATCAATCGGCACTGACCACAATCGATACCCGTCGATTTTCAGTACGGCCGGTGGCGGTGTCGTTGGATGCCACGGGCTCGCTGCTGCCAAGGCCGCGCAACTGAATGTTTTGCTGCTGCATGCCGGCATCGGCCAGAACGGTTCCGACACTTTTTGCGCGGCGCAGGGACAGTTGTTCGTTGTAGGCTTCTTTACCCGATGCGTCCGTATGACCATCGACTCTTACGCGCTCTATCCCGACGCCCAATAGCGACTTGCCAATGCGCTCGACAATCTGCGTGCTCTGCGGATTCAGGCTGTCAACATCACTGCCGAACAGCACTTTGCCAGACAGGCCAAATGCCCAGCCCTCATCGGTCAACTCGAAACCCTGCTGTTTCAAGACCGCTATCTGCGCCGGTGTCAGGCCTTTTTGCGGTGCAGTCTGGCAACCGCTCAGTGTCAATGCGGCCAGGATCAGCGGGAGAGTAAAAAGTCGAAAGGATCGGGAAAAAAATGAAAACACGGTACGAGCTCCTGAGTTAAACGTCGGCGACAGGGTGCTCCGACCCTGCCGTGTGCTGGGCGCCTCGGGCGAGGCGCTTGGCTTGGTACATCGCTTCGTCCGCTGCGTTGAGCAGCGTACCTGGGGTAACGCCATGATCGGGGTACACGGCGATACCGATACTGAGTGAGGTCTGTGCCTGGTGATCACCCGGTAACAGAATCGGCGCCTCCATGCTGGCAATGATCTTGTCGGCAATGCGCTCAGCGTCTTCGGTGGTGTGAAGTGGCGTCAACAGTACCGCAAACTCATCGCCGCCCAGGCGTGCCACCAGGTCATCTTCGCGCAGTTGGGCGCGAACCCGCTTGGCCACAGCCACCAACACTGCATCGCCAGCGGCATGACCATAGTTATCGTTGACTTCCTTGAACCGGTCGCTGTCGAGAAACAGCACAGCGACTCGCTCGTCGAGCTTGTTGGCATTGCGCAGCGCGCGCGTCAGCCGACCTTCGAAAAACGCCCGGTTCGGCAAGCCCGTCAGACTGTCATGACTGGCCTGGTGAGCCAGGGTCTCGTTCTCGTTCTGCAGATGGGTCTGCCAGGATTCAAGTTCATCGAGCAAGGCATTGAAGTCGCTGCCAAGGTTATCGAGTTCGGCAATGGTTGCGGCAGGTACGCGCCGATCGAATGCCCTCTCACTGCGAGCAGCATGAGCAACAGAAGCCAGGCTGCGCAACGGGCCGATGATGCCGCGAAGTTGTCGACGCGCCAGATAGAGCGCGACCCACGCACTGATGGCGGTGCACAGGACAATACCCACCAGACCACTGAGCAAGAAGCGCATCAGGCTGCCGCCATGCCCGATGAGCACAATGCTGCCAATCTGCCGATCCTGGTGAACGATCGGCATGTTGATCGGCTTTTCCAGAAAAACCTTGGCCAACTGCATTTCGAGGTCGGACAGCAAACCGGTTTCCGGTCGCTGCCAACGAGCAAGCAGCCGACCCTGCATGTCCAGAACCTGGGCGTCAGCTACCTCTTCGGTGGAGGCGATCAGGGCCAATGCCTCTGTGGCCGCGGATTTGTCATTGAACACCACCGCAGCTTCCACGGTGTAATTGATCGAGCGTGCGATCAAATGCAAGTTGTGATCGGCGTACACCCGCAAGGCCAAAACGCCCAGCAGCGTCAGTGAAACGCTGGCCATCGCAACAGCCACCAGCGCGACGACCAGATGACCGCGACCGATGACCGAGCGCAGGGTCGGACGAGTCCCCGGTTTGAACAGGCTCATGTCGCCGCCGGTTTGCGACGGGACAATTGCAGCACGCTCGGATGAATACGCACTCCGCTGCGGGCAACCGAGTCGAGGTTGACCTCGAAAGACACCTGATCGTCGGTGACGCGCAGACAGAAAAGACTGCCGACCGTGCACTGATCATCGCTTTCGCTGATGCTCAACACCGGGCGCCCTGTAAGCGAGGCGAACAGCCGACTGCGTTCGTCACTGGTCAGTTTGCCGATGTATACCGCATTGCATTCACCTGCGATGGACGGGTTGTCCGCCAAGAGTCGTTGCACCGTCACGGGCCGACCTGTCGCCTGGGTCGTGCCTTTGACCAGATCGTCAGTGTACTCAGTGGGGCCAACGACACAGAGGCGCAGTTGCGCAGGCTCGACCGGCCAACGGGCGTAACTGAGAATTCCCAGCACCACCTGAGTCACTGACTCGGCACGCTGGTCGGCCATGCTCGACGGGGTTTGCGGCTGAGCGAAAGCGGCAGCCGACAGCAAGCTGAGAAGCCCGGCGAGCAGTGCTTTTTTGCAGTCAGCGATACGCTCTGTCGCCCGGACAGCCACCTTCATGCAGGGATACTCTTCGATCGTTACCAGATGATGCCGCAACGATAGCATAGCGGCGTAACGCCAGCGAGGCCGCGCATTACGGCACTTCGGACAGTGTGCATAGCCTCGCGCCGCTGCTTTCAATCCGTCGTATAGCTGCTCTCTTTCAGCTCCAGCATCAGCCCACTCAAACGCTTGACCTTGCGCCTCACCGCCTCTTCAAACACGCCGGCGCGCGGTTCGATCAATGTGAACCAGTCCTTGGCGCGAGTGATACCGGTATAGATCAGCTCCTTGGTCAGCACCGGGTTCAGCGCGTCGGGAAGAATCAACGCAGTGTGGGCAAATTCGGAGCCTTGGGACTTGTGCACAGTCATGGCATACACGGTTTCAACGTCATTGAGCCGACTCGGCAAGACAAAACGCACACCGCCCTGGCCGTCGTTGCGTGGAAACGCCACTCGAAGCACCTGTCGACCAGCTTGCGGCCCCTCACGTTCGGGAAGCTTGAGTGCAATGCCGATGTCGCCGTTCATCAAGCCCAGGCCATAATCATTTCGGCTCATCAAGACTGGTCGGCCTTCGTACCACTGCTGGTCACTGTCGATCAAACGCGCTTTGAGCAGTGCATCAGTGACTCGCTGGTTCAGCCCCTCCACGCCCCAAGGCCCCTTGCGAACGGCGCATAACAACTGAAAGGCATCGAAGGCTTGCAAGACCTGTCGGGCCCAGTCGATCCAGCGCGGATCATCGTATGGACGATCAAGCGCCGGCCGTTGATTGCGCAGCAGGTTCAGATAATGCCGGTAGCCTTGTGCGCCCTCACCATGGCCCTCGAGCAACAAACGCTCCAGCGCCCGGTCCTGTTCATTCTTGAGAGACAGGCTGAATACATCGTCGTGGCTGCGTACCGTCAACAGCTTGCGCGCTTCCTCCGGCTGTTGCTGGTTCACCCAGCGGGCCAACTGGCCAATACCACTGCCCTCGCCGAAGCGCCGCGAGTGACGCAACATCACCACTTGCTGGGCGAGTGGATGCGTACCCTGGGTGTCTTCCTGCAATCCGCTGGTGTCCAGATTTTCGCCACTGACCGCCTCCAGCCATTGGCGTGTCTGCGGGCTATACCAGCCAGCCTCGGCATCACGGCACAGATCGCCCAGCACTGCGCCGGCTTCCACCGACGCCAGTTGATCCTTGTCCCCCAGCAGTACCAGACGAGCATGCTCCGGCAGTGCATCGAGCAGGTTGGCCATCATTTCCAGGTCGATCATCGACGCTTCGTCCACCACCAACACATCCAGTGGTAAGCGATTGCCGGCGTGGTGGCGAAAATGTCGCGTCCCCGGACGACTGCCGAGCAGGCGGTGAACCGTGGTGACATCGGACGGAATTTTTTCGCGAATGGCGTCGGTGACTTTCAGTGTTCGGACTTGCTGGCTGATGGACTCCGTCAACCGCGCTGCGGCTTTGCCGGTCGGTGCGGCGAGACGAATGCGCAACGGCTTGCCAGCCTCGACGGCCGGAGCCTGGAGTAACGCCAACAAGCGTACGACCGTTGTGGTCTTGCCGGTTCCCGGACCACCGGTGACGATACTGAAAGCGCCGCGAGTGGCCAGGGCACAGGCAAGTTTCTGCCAGTCGATGACCTCCCCCGGCCTGGCTGGGCCGAACAAACCGGTGAGACGCTCGAACAAATCCTCCGGTGCGGCCTCATGCGCCGCCAGGCGCTCGCGCAGTGAGTTGTCGATACGCCGCTCATAAGCCCAATAGCGGCGCAGGTACAGACGCTTGCCCGATAACACCAACGGCCGTGTCTGCACGCTTTCTCGTTCGTCGGCGGCCAAGGCAACCAGACTGCTTGCCGCCAGAACCTTGCACCAATGGGCGCCATCCAGCGCTTGCAGTAACTGTGAAGGCAGCAACATCACACCACTCTGAAGATCGCCTTCCGGAGGCAACGACAGGGCGAAGTCAGGCTCTTTCAATGTCTCGAACAGGTCCAGACAAACATGCCCGTGTCCCAATTGATGGCTGGTCAACGCGGCCGCCAGCAGCACCAATGGGTCATCATCCGGAGCCAGCTCATGAAGAAAGGCCACGAAGGCTTTATCCAGTGCTCGCAGCCAGCCACGCTCGACCCAACGAGTCAGCAGCAACAACAGATCGTCCGCACAATTCAGAGGCGCCAGGTCCGCGAAGCTGTCCGCCGCCAATGAAGTGGGCAGCAAATCGGCGAAGGTGCGGCTCATAGCAATACTCCCTGTTCCCACGCGGGTTCTGCCTTGGGCTCCGGTTTACCCTGAAACATCCGGTCCAGCCGCTCGATCAATTCTCTGGGTGGCCGGGCAAAATAAACGCCACGACTGGATGCCCGCGTCCCGCGCAGGAAAATGTACAACGCACCGCCGACATGCCGATCGTAATCGTAATCAGCCAGCCGGGCCTTGAGCTGACGATGCAGGGCCAACAGGTACAACACGTATTGCAGGTCATAGCGATTGTCGAGAATCGACTGCTCCATGGCCTGCTCGGTGTAGGCCAGGTCGTCGACCCCGAGCCAGTTGGATTTGTAGTCGGCGACGTAATAGCGGCCATCGTGTTCGAACGTCAGGTCGATGAAACCCTTGAACATGCCATTGAGCAACACCGGCTCGGCGGCCACTCGGGCCACGCCGTTGTGCGTGTACTGGCGCACCAGCGCATCGAGCTTGAGTACATCGACCTTGTGACTGGCAAACCAGAATTCCATTTCGACCTGATACTGGCTCAACTGCTCGAAAATCACCGGCGCCTTTCCCGCACCTACGGGCAGCGGCGATTTGAGCAGATGCACAAGCCAGTCACTCAGCGTAGTGATCCAGCCTTCCCAGCCACGCCGATTGCAACGACGGGCAATCGCATCTTCCACCGTTTGTGGATTGGCAGAAAAACCTTCATCGCCAGCCCATTCAAGCAAACCATGAAGGAAAGTGCCCGGGTTCGGGCCGCGAGGGAATCGATGAATATCGGCACCGCCGGCCGCCATCTCCCGGGGTGCCTGCGGATCGAGGCGTTCGTCATCGAACAGCTTCTGCGCCTGCGGACTCTCGGGCGCCTCGTCTGTCCCCACGCTCAGGATGTCGCTGATGCGCAAGGCGCTGTAAGAGGCGATCCACCAGTTCTCGGCCGCCTTGCGTAGCGGGATCAATGGTGTGAGCAATGCAGCTGTGTTCAGCGGTGGATGGTAATGCTCGCTGGTTGCTTCCGGCATTTCGCTACAGCTGATTGCGGCACAGTCCTGTTGCAGCTCTCGCAACCAGATGCTCAAGCCCGCCGACTCGCTCAATGAACTACCGCCGCCCAACAGATATCCCAGTGCCGACAAGTGCAGTACCGAGCTGTTGTTACTGCCGCGCTTGAGATCCGCCACGCCCAACCAGCACGCATGTTGCGCCCGGGTCAGGGCGACATACAGCAAGCGCAGATCTTCTGCCAGGCGTTCCTGATCGGCCAGGGCGATCAGTTCAGGCGTAGGGTTCAAAGTGATCTGGGCCTTGCCCGTGGCATCGTGGTAATGCAAAGGCAGTCGACTGCCATCCACCGGTTTTGCCGAGCAAATGAACGGCAGGAACACCAAGGGATACTCAAGCCCCTTGGACTTGTGAATGGTCACGACCTTGACCAGTTGCTCGTCGCTCTCCAAACGCAGGATCTGCTCTTCGCCGGCTTGACCGGACAACGCCAGATGCTCGGACAAGTGCCGGATCAGGGCCTGCTCACCGTCCAGTTCGGCGGCCGCCTGTTGCAGCAATTCGGACAGGTGCAAAAGGTTGGTCAACACCCGCTCGCCGTCGCTGCGGGCGATTAACGTCTGGGGAAGCCGGAAGTCGTGCAGCAAGCGTCGCAGCATCGGCAGTACACCCTGCTTGCGCCACAACTCGCGATAGCCACGGAACTGCATGACCCGGGATTCCCAGGCCAGTTCGTCCTGGTTCAACTGCTCAAGGTCCGTCAATGACAGATTGAGTGTGATGCTGGCCAGCGCGGCACGCAGCGGACGTTCGACATCGGGCTCGGCGCAGGCTTTCAGCCATGTCAGTACGTCATGCGCTTCCTGTGCAGCGAACACCGAGTCCTTGTCCGACAAGTAGACACTGCGCACACCGCGGGCAGTTAGTTCGGCACGCACGGCCTGCGCTTCCTTGCCATCGCGCACCAGAATGGCGATGTCCGCAGGCATCAGCCCTACCAGATCCCGATCGTCACGTGCGAAGCCTACACGCCCCTGTTGCCCGCCATTGAGCAAGGCGGTGATTTCACTGGCGCACGCGGCGGCCAGTTGTTGACGGTAAACAGCACCAGACAACGGTTGCTCGGCGGACAACTGCCAGATGTTCAGCGCCGGGACGGTTTGCCCATTGCTCTGCAGAACTTCCTTGCGCCCCTGCGATGCCACAGGCTGGAACGGCACCGGATTTTCACCATTGCCTTCACGGAACAGAAATGCCCCACGCCCCGATTCGCGCGACTCGGCACAGTCGAACACATGGTTCACTGCGCGGACCATGCCATGGCTGGAGCGGAAGTTGGTGCCCAGGGTATGCAGGCGTCCGGTGGTTGCCTGTCGCGCGCGAAGATAGGTGTAGATATCCGCGCCACGGAATGCATAGATCGCCTGTTTCGGGTCACCAATCAGGAACAGCCCGCTGTCGGGACTATTGTCTTCAATACGATAGATGCGCTCGAAAATCCGGTACTGCACCGGGTCCGTGTCCTGGAATTCGTCGATCAACGCCACGGGGAACTGTTCACGGATCAGGGTCGCCAACCGTTCACCGCCATCTGACTGCAACGCCGCATCGAGGCGCAGCAACATGTCGTCAAAGCCCATTTCCGCGCGGCGACGCTTTTCCTCCTCGAACCGCGTGCCGACCCAATGGGCGGCGTGTTGCAGCACAGCGGCATCTGGCGTCGGCAAGTTGTCGAGACAGGCTTTCAACCCGGGCATGGCGTCCAGTCCTGGATGATTGGGGACCTCACCCTTTTTCCAGGCCTCGGCCATACCTTCGGGGGTCAGTCGAGTGAAACCGGTGCCGATGTCCAGTTGCTCAAGGGTTTCATCGTCGGCCCAGGCTTTGATCTTTTCGAACCAGGGTTCGAAATAACGTGCCTGCATCTTGCGTCCGTCGACACTTTTGCTGACAACCCCTTCGTGGCAAATCATCAGTAGCTCGTCGGCCCACTGACGCCAGGGCAGCTTGAGTTCGACCAACGCAGCCCGGCGCTCTTGCAAACACTCGGTAATCAACTCGGCGGGAGCCTTGCCTTCGACGTTGTCGCGCTCGCTGGCAAACAGTCCACGAACCTGCGGTAGCAAAGCGGCTGGCCCGCCCCAGTTGGCGCGTACCCAGTTCAGCGCATCGCCCTGCATCGGGTAGCAAAACAATCGCCAATAGTCACGCAACACTTCGCCCAACAGGTCGCTGTGATCGGTTTCCAGTGTTTGAGTAAAAAGACTGCCGCTGTCGAATGCGTGTTCACGCAACATGCGCTGACACCAGCTGTGAATGGTCGAGACCGCGGCTTCATCCATCCATTGGGCGGCAATGTCCAGGCGATTTGCGCAACCGGACCACTGCTCTGGCGGATACTGGTCACGCAACTCGGCAATCAGGCTGTCGGGCGACGGTGTTTCATCGCGGAAAAATCGAGCGGCTTGCGCCAACCGGGTTCGAATGCGCTCACGCAACTCTTTGGTGGCGGCATCGGTAAAGGTCACAACGAGGATTTGCGGAGGTAAAAGCTCACGTCCAAACCCGTTGGACTCCACGCCATGGCCAAGAACCAGGCGCAGGTAAAGCGCAGAAATAGTGAACGTCTTGCCGGTCCCGGCGCTGGCTTCGATCAACTGACTGCCGCGTAGCGGGAACGCGAGGGCGAGCGGTGTCTGGGTACTCATGAGCGCCCCTCCTCGGTGGACAAGGAACGCCAGGGCGCCTCCAGCAACGGTCGATAAAGCGCGTCACACCAATCGGTAAACGTCTCATCGGCGACCAGCGCGTCGTAGTCGGCGAACTGACGAACGAGCGCCACACTTTCACGGCGTTCCCCATCAGTGTTCACGCCGTCACCTTCATAGGCCTTGCGCGCTGCCGCTTCGGCTTTGACCGGGTCACTCTGACCCAGCCAGGCAAAGGCTGTTTTCACTGCCACAGGAAGTGGCTGACGCATGCCTGACTGCCAGGCCAGCAACAAGTCCCCCAGAATGCGACGCGCGGGTTCCGCATCCATTGGAGCGAGCAGCAGACTGTCATCACTGGCCACCAGCGCGGTGGTCATCGACAAACCACTTGCGCAAGCGACCAAATGATTGACCCAGGGTCGGATCAGGCGATGCCATTTACGAGACTTGATCGCCCCAATGCTGTTGGGGATCGTGGTGATGGACAGCAAACCACCATCAGTCCGTTGATGCAGGCCACTGAGCCAACCTTCGATACGCAGGGCATGCAACTCCAGGTTCACCGGCAGTGCGCTGGTGAGTCGCGTTGGCCACAAGGTCAGCAACTGCTGATAGCGTTGCAGCAAATCCGGCAACGGCTCGATCAATTCCCGTTGAAGGCACTGACCGAATCCTGCCATTGGCAGCAGACCGCCGTTTTGTAGACGCCGGGCTTGTACCTCCAGCGCCTGATCGCTGTTTTCCAGGTCTGCCAGTCCCGCTTCCAGCAGACTGTCGCTGAGGCTGTATCGCTGCAACGCATCCAGGACAAATGGTTCCTCATCCGCCAAAGGCACTTGGGCCGACTCAAAGAACACCTTCAACCGCTGACTGAAAAAATGTCGTACAGGGTTGCGCAGGAAATCCTGCAGTTGACCGAGACTGAGTGGTTCATCTTGCAAGTGGGCATCAAGCCGCTCGATATCAGCCGATTGTTCCGCAAATTTATGCAGCACCTGCCATTCGCTGGCGTAACTGAACAGCTCATCGCCCTCATGAAAGTAGCGGGCGCTGAAAGGTTGTAGAGGGTGTTCCTGCGTGATCGCTTCGAGCAGGTCTTCACTATCCTGGGCCAGTCGCCAACCGCTCGCCAGGTGATCACGCAACTGACCAATCAGTACCGACGCTGGGCGCTCGCTGTTGTCGCGAATGCTGCGGCCGACCCAACTGATATAAAGCTGATCACGGGCCGACAACAGCGCCTCCAGCAGCAGGTAGCGGTCGTCTTCGCGGCGCGAGCGATCGCCGGGGCGGTAATCACTTCCCATCAGGTCAAAGTCCAGCGGCGGTTGTGCACGCGGATAATCACCGTCATTCATACCCAGCAAGCAGACCAATTTGAAAGGGATCGCTCGCATGGGCATCAAGGTGCAGAAGTTGACAGCACCGGCCAGAAAGCGTTGAGACAATCGCCCTTGATCAAGCCCCGCAAGCCAGGCTTCACGGACGACAGTCAACGGCAAATCGTCTTGCAGGCCTACCGCCTCGCAGTTCTCAAGCCAGGCTTCACGCAACTCTTCAAGCTGAGTCAACACGTAGTCGTCGTGCTCGTTACTGGCCTGGAAAAACAACGACACCAATGCCTGCAGCCGCAAACTCCACTGCTGGGGTGATGCCGGCTGCGTCAGTTCCCGGTGCGCAATTTCCAGCGCATCAAGCAGCGCAACCAACGGGCCGATGAGTGCAGCATCAAGCCCGCCGATCTCGTCATAGGGCTCGATGCCTTCACAGGCACTGGCGCTACCGACGGCATACCCGAGCAACATCCGCCGCAGACCAAAACGCCAACTGTTTTGCTCAAGAGCTTGCGGCAAGCCGAGACCGGCACGTTGCTCGGCATTCATGCCCCAACGAATGCCAGCTCCTTCGATCCAGCGGTGCAAGGTTGGTAGATCGCGCTCCTCTACTCCAAACCGTGCGCGCAATGCAGGAACATCCAGCAGATCAAGGATCTCGCTGACCGGGAAACGGCTGTCAGGCAGCTTGAGCAAATGTTCGATAGCGATCAGTAATGGATCACGGCCACGCTGGCCCTGGTCGGCAAGCGTGAACGGAATGAATCGCGGGTCTTGTCGCTCCAGCTGACCAAACACCGCGCGAATGTGCGGTGCATAACTGTCGATATCCGGGACCATGACAATGACATCGCGAGGGCGCAATTGTGGATCGGCACTGAAACGCGCCAGTAACTGATCGTGCAGTATCTCTACTTCTCGTTGTGCGCTATGGGCGATGTGAAACCGGATGGATTGATCTGCATCCAGATCTACAGCCGGCCAGCGTTCACGGGTTTCATTCAGGGGACGTAACTCGAGGATGTCGTCCTGCAACTGATTGAGCATGTTCAGCGGCTGGCTGTCGCTGAACAGATCGATGCGGCCATCACGAAAGGCCGAACGATAGCTGTTGGGGTCGTCGTAGCTGTCCAGCAGGTTGATGTAGTCTCGTCCTTGCTTGCCCCACGCCGCCAAGAGTGGATGGGCATGTTGATGAAGCGTTTGGGAGTCGAGGACAACCGGCATTCCGCTTTTGCGTGCCTGGCGCTTGTATTGATGCCGCAACAAGTCCTTATCGGCGACGATGTCGGCCCAATGGTGGCGACATGGATTATGAACGCACAGCAGAACCTGACTGAAACGGGCCAGCCCCGCCAATGCTTCCAGGGCTTGGGCCGGCAGAGAAGAAATCCCGAATACGATGACTCGTGAAGGTAACCCGGGTGGGGCCACATCGAGGCTGTTGATACGCTCCACAAAGCGCTGATGGACGCCGGCTCGGCTTTGCGCCATGCCCTCTTCACCCACATCCAGCAACAGAGCACGCCACAACTGCGCTTGCCAGTAATTGGCAGCAGTCAGCGGTTTGGGCTCGCCTCTTGCGTTACGTAACTGATGCCGACCTTCCGCCCAGTCTTCGAGCCAGTCGGCGCGGTACACCTGATACTGGTCGAACAAATCAGCCAGCCGCTCGGCTAACTGGTAGCGTTTACGCAGATCATTGTCGTTGGTCAGAAAACGCTGTAGCGGTTCGAAGTGAGGTTCATTGATTAACTGCGGAAGCAGGCGCATCAGACGCCAGGTCAACGGGGATTTATCGAGCAGAGACTTGGCCGGAATTTCGTCGCGTCCAAGGACCATGCGATAGAGTTGCCACATGAAACTGCCAGGCAACTGCACGTCGATGGCGGCGGCGATTCCACAGCCGCCCATATCGTCATCTTCAGCGTCTTCAGCCAAAGCCAGCTTCAGCCATTGCGCAATGCCGTTGCTCTGCACCAGGGCAATTTCATTTTCCAGGGGAGCCAGCGGGTAGCGCCGCATCCAGCTCACCACCAGGCTGCGTAACTCGTCCAGGCGGTTGCCGTGAACCACCATAAAACCAGCACTGAGGGACGTTGCGTCCGGCATAAAGGCTTCCTTGGAAAATACAAACGCTAGGGCCGAACCTTAGCATTGTCGGGACATGCTGACAGCGAAGACGTGCCCGGCTTTGCTGTAAGAACTTTCCTGCGGACAAAACAAAACCCCAACTGCTTTCGCAATTGGGGTTTTGGAATTTAATCTTGACGATGACCTACTCTCACATGGGGAAACCCCACACTACCATCGGCGATGCATCGTTTCACTTCTGAGTTCGGGATGGGATCAGGT
>NZ_LMGK01000020.1 GCF_001427125.1 Pseudomonas sp. Root562 | reverse complement strand
AGGTAGCTGCGGTAGTGGCTTGGGCTGCTTTCGGCGATGAGGTGGTCGCCTTGCCAGAAAAACGCCGTGGTCTGGCCGTCGACGGTCTTGCTGATGCGTCGGCCGAAGGCGTCGTAGCGGTAGGACGTTTCGCGGCCGTCGGGGGCGGTGAAGCCGATCAGGCGGTGCTGGCTGTCGTAGCGGTATTCGCGCAGGTCCTGGCCGCGGCGTTCGCCGATCAGGTTGCCGWAGGCGTCGTAGCGGTAATGCCGGTCGGCGTGGCGCAGCAGGCGGTTGCCCTTGAGGTGCCAGGGGCCGGGGCGGTCGTGGATCAGCAGGTTGCCGGCCGGGTCGTGGCTGAAGTGTTCCGGGKCCTGCCCGCGGGCGTGGCGCACGTGGGTCAGGCGGTCGAGCGGGTCGTACTGGTAATCGCGCTGGCCGTGGCGGGTGTCGGCGACCTGTGCGAGGTTGCCGTTGGCGTTGTAGGCGTATTCRCGACGGTACAGCGGACGCTGCTGCTGGCTGACGGCGTGGGCCTGCAAGCGSCCCTGGTCGTCGTAGGYAAAGTCGCTGTGCAGCACACCGTGCTGGCGCTGCTGTTCGCGGCCGCCGACAAAGCGGTGGGTGGTCAACCGCGAGCCGTTGAGGTCGATCGCCGTCAGYGCCCCGCCYTGGGCGCGGTGATACGTGAGGCGGCTGTTGTCCGGCAAGCGCAGGTGCTGCAACTGGCCGCMGGCGTCATAGCCATACCGCAGGGTGCCCCAGCCCTGATGCTCGGTGATCAGCCGGTCGTGGGCGTCATACKCGAACTCCAGCGGATGGTCCTGACCGTCGTCGACGCTGACCAGCCGCCCCAATCCGTCGTAGCGGTACTCGACCTTGGCCCCGTCGGGCAGGGTCTTGACCAGCAGCCGTCCGGCGCTGTCACGCTGGTAAGCGGTAATGAGCTGCGAGCCGTCATCGCCGAACTCGGTTTTCTCCAGCAACTGGCCGTTGAGGTCGTAGGCGTAGGCGGTGCGGCGCCCGTCGAAGCCGGTTTCCTGTCGGATCAAGCCCGTGGGCGTGTAGTCCAGCCGATAGGTRTCGCCGACTTCGTTTTCGATTTCGGTGAGCAGCAGCTGGGCGTGCTCGTAGCGGTACCTGAGCGTGCTGCCGTCGGGGTTGATCCGCCGACTGACCARGTGCAGRTCGTCGGCGTATTCAAARCGGGTGACCCGCCCCAGTTCATCGGTTTCAGCGGTGATCTGGCCGTAGGCGTTGTAGCTGTAACGACGGCTGGCGCCTGTGGGAAACGTGGTCTGCAGCAGTCGGCCGACGGCGTCCCACTGGTAACGCGTAATGGCACCGAATTCATCCTGAACCGTCGTCCGGCGCCCCCGCGCATCGTAGGCATACTGCCGGCGTGCGCCGTCGGGCAGGGTTTCGCCGAGCAAYTGGCCGAGGCCGTTCCACTCGAACACATGCCGGCTGTGGTCCGGATACCGGATCGTCAGCAGCCGTCCCTGCGCGTCGTACTCGTGGTAGGTGCTCTGGCCGTCGGGGTCGATCAGCCAGGTCAGATCGCCCTGGGCGTTGCGTTGATAGGTCCACTTGGCCTGGCCGCGATAACGGGCATGCAGGAAACCGTTGCGGTACTCGTAGGACGTCGGCTCGCCTTCCGGCGGAATCAGCGCGATCARCCGYCCGASYTCGTCGTAGCGGTATTCAGTGACCGCACCGAGGGTGTCCTGCTCGGCGATCAAACGACCCTGGGCGTCATAGGCCTTGCGCTGTTCGCCACCGTCGGCCGCGACCCGCCGCACCAGGCGCGCGCGGTCGTCGTGGGCGTAGGTTTCCTCGCTGCCGTCGGCGTGCCGGAGCAACACGCTGCCGTCGTCGCCCCARACATAGCGCGTGTCCATCTGGGCAAACGAGGCCCAGTGRCGGATGCAACGGGCGGCCTTGCCGGACTTTTCCCACTCCCAATAGAAACTCGCACCCCCGGCCAGCTGCCGTTGCAGGATGACGTGCTGTTCGTCGTAGTCGTAGCGCTCGCTTTCGCCGGCGGCGTTGCKGGCCTCGATCAAGCGCCCGCGGGCGTCRTAGCGGTAGCTGACCAGCGTCTGCTCGGTGCGCCAGRCCGGCGGCTGATCGCCCGAACAATCAAAACGCTGGTAGTCGACGGCGATCAAATGGCGACGCTCATAACGCAGCAGCAAGCCACGTCCGGCGCCGTTATCCAGACGCTGGATGCGCTGGGAAATGTCGCGCTGCACGGTCAGACGWTTGCCATAGGCATCGCTGATCGCACTCAGGCGCCCGCCGACAAAGTGATAAAAGCGCGCCGCCTCACCGGCCAGGGCGACGATCAGCTCTTCGGGCGCATCACCGAGGTAAATCGCCGCCCGCGACAGGCTGTTGTGRATYGCCGGGCGGGCCGCGCTGGGCAAGGGAAACGGCGTGCGGCGGGTTTCGGCATCAACCCACACCACCCCTGGGAAATGTCGCGCTGCACGGTCAGACGATTGCCATAGGCATCGCTGATCGCACTCAGGCGCCCGCCGACAAAGTGATAAAAGCGCGCCGCCTCACCGGCCAGGGCGACGATCAGCTCTTCGGGCGCATCACCGAGGTAAATCGCCGCCCGCGACAGGCTGTTGTGGATCGCCGGGCGGGCCGCGCTGGGCAAGGGAAACGGCGTGCGGCGGTTTTCGGCATCAACCCACACCACCGTGTCGCCGTCGATCTCCAGGCGCTGGCCCAGTGAATGGCTCCAGCCAAAGCCCAGGCCGCTGTCGATCTCCACCGCGCTGGTGCGATACAAACGGGTGAATTCGAACGGCAGCACCCCATCCAAGGAACCGTCGCTGAGGGTCAGCAGTTCTTCGCCGGTGACCAGCGACACCGGGCAGCCATGGGTGGCGGTGCGGTCGGCGGCGTCGGCGCTGTCGCCGTTGGGGTTTTTCGCTTGCGCAGGGACATCATCCTGATGTTCCTGGCGAGCCAGACGGGTCATGGCTGCGGACTTGTTACGAGCGATGGCGACGGGGTTGTCCACCAGCACATCTGCCGACCCTGTCGGGCTGATGCGCATTGGCACCGCAGGCGCGGGTTTCAGGGGCGCGTTGCGGACATTGATCACCACGGGTTTGAGAGCGCCCGCGTGGCTGGACAGATCAGAGCGGCGGGCCAGTTCGGCCAGGCGCAAACCTGCTGCTGCGAGCCATCGTCGGGTGCGTTCGGACTTGATCTTCGCCAGCACCTTGGTGCTGATGCCGAGACCCAGGCCGGCAGGACCGGTCAAGCGCACGAGCAGGAAACTGATCAACAACTCTGTACGAATTTGCGCCACGACTTCAGCGATGTACTGCGGCGGCAACATCCTCAGCCAACTGGTGAACGCCGCCAGATGAATGAACATCAACGGCTCGTCGCTCAACACCAGCAACACGTTGGCGATCGCTTCCGCCGAGGCGTTCAGCAGCGTGGCGAGTTCGACTTCGCTCAGGTATTGAAGGAGTTTTTCACTGTTGGCCTGCAGGTCCGCCATTAGGGCAAAGACCTGCTTCACGTCATCCCATAGACCCTGCAGCGCTTTCTCGAACCCAAGCCAGTCCGCTTGCTGCAACAGGCCGTAGCGCTGGATGAAATCCGCCTCGGAAAAGTGGCTCCACTGCGGTTCAAACTCGAGGGTCCATTCGTTGCGCAGCCAGCCTTCCAACTCACCGACAACGTCCTGGTAAGAGTCGTACAGCGCTTTGACGTGTTCGCGGGTTACGTTGGGAAAAAAAGTGATGCGGTAGCGCTTGCCACGCCAGCAATCAGGGATTTTGAGGATGCCGCTCGGGCCAATGGTTTGATGGATCGGCTCGCCGTATTTCGCGCCGTCGGCACCTTCGGATATCAACGGTTCGAGCTTGACCGGGGTATTGCCGATGGGCACGAAGCGCGCGGCTTCGAACATGTGCACCAAGGTCAACGGGCCGCTGGCGGGGCACGTGGCAACCGTGGAGCTGACGGGTGTGGTGGAGTTTTTCGGGGCGCTCAGGCGGATTTCGTTGCCGACCTTGAACACTTGCTCGACAGCCAGTGTCCCGCCAGTCCAGAAATTTTCCGCCCAGGATTGATAGTCGTTGAGGCATAGGCGGAAATCACCGAGCACCGCTTCGACGTCCGGTCGCTGCGGGTTCATGGCAGCGACCACCAGCAGGCCGATGGTGTTGTTCAAGGCCAGCAGCTTGTCTGGATCAAACATTCGCGGGGTTTCGCCTGGAGAAATAGGCGGGAAACTTTGCGTTGGATCAGGTGCGAAAGAAGTCGGGAAAATTGGAGTTTTCTGTAGGGCGAATCGCTAAATCAGTGTCGCCGCTTCGTCATGGGGCGGGTTTTGCCCGTTGCCCTGGGGCTGCCACGCTCGCTATGCTGCTGAAACCTTTAATCCATCACGGAACGGCCGCACCTGAGCCGCCTGGGATATCGTTCAATACGGATCAGATGCGATGAATGCACCGCTGAAAGAATTCGGCCCGATCAAGGCCGTGATTTTCGATATGGACGGCTTGTTGCTGGACACCGAGGGCATTTACACCGAAGTCACGGCTCTGATCGCTGCACGCTATGGGCGAACTTTCGACTGGAGCCACAAGCAGAACATCATCGGTCGTGGCGCGGGTGATCTGGCGCGCTACGTGGTCGAGGCGCTGGAGCTGCCGATCAGTGCCGAGGAATTCCTGGTGATCCGCGAACCTCTGATGCGCGAGCGTTTTCCTACAGCGCAGGCAATGCCTGGCGCACAGGAGTTGGTTCGGCATCTGAAGGCGCACAACATTCCGATTGCCGTCGGCACCAGTTCTTCGAGCCAGTCGTTCGGTCAGAAAACCACGTTGCATCGCGACTGGTTTGCCTTGTTCGATTTCATCGTCACCGCCGATGACCCGGACGTGGGCGCGGCCAAACCTGCACCGGATATCTTTCTGACTGCCGCGCGGCGCCTGGGCGTTGCTCCCCGGGATTGCCTGGTGTTCGAAGATTCACCGTTCGGTGTCACGGCGGCGAAGGCAGCGGGGATGACCGCGGTCGCGATTCCGGACGCGGCCATGGCTGACGAAAAGTACGCACACGCCGATGGCATTCTTCGTACGCTCAAAGCCTTCAAGCCGGGCGCCTTTGGCTTGCCGGCTCTGGAATGGGCCTGACATCTGTAGGCATTTGATCGGCGACTAATTCCAGGCGTACTTCATCCGTTCTCTGAACAGACAACTTTTGAGGTACGTCCGGTGACCCCGCTGACATTGCTGTGCCTGCCTTATTCTGGCGCGAGCGCCATGGTCTATAGCCGCTGGCGGCGCAAACTGCCGGAGTGGATCAAGCTGCAACCGGTGGAATTGCCGGGGCGTGGCGCGCGCTACGGCGAGCCGTTGCACACCGACATGCGCCGCCTGGCCCTGCAATTGGCCCACGAACAAAAAGCCATGCTCAAGGCACCGTATGCCTTGTTCGGCCATAGCCTGGGTGCCTTGCTCGCCTGTGAGATGGCCCATGCGTTTCGTTCGCTGGGCGTTGCGGAACCGGTGGCCTTGTTCGCCTCCGGCACCGCGGCGCCAACCATGCGTCTGGAATACGACCGTGGTTTTGCCGAGCCGAAAACCGATGCCGAATTGATCGAGCAACTGCGCAGCCTCAATGGCACCCGCGAAGAAGTGCTGGCCAATCAGGAACTGATGAGCCTGACACTGCCGATCCTGCGCGCCGACTTCCAGCTCTGCGGACGTTTCGAGCCGATCCAGCGACCACTGCTCAAGTGTCCGGTGCACGTACTCGGCGGCAAGGCAGACCGAGCGACCACCGAGCAGTTGATCGGCTGGAGCAAGGAAACCCACGGCAGCTTTTCCTTAGACATGCTCGCTGGCGGGCACTTCTTCATTCATGAGCATGAAGCCAAGGTACTCAAGGTGATCAAGGATCAGCTCGACGTTCATCATCGACGGCACGCTATGGCCGTCACTGCCTGACCCCGATTCTTGTAGGAGCAAGCTTTGCTCCTACCGGTTTTTGGGGTGGTCAGTTTTCTGTTATCGCCCTCGTTTTATCTCTCTTCTGATAGTTGTTCTCATTCGCTAATTTTTCCGGTCTGCATTCGTTTTATAGGGACGACGTGCCTTTGTGCTTCCCGCCACTGATCCGGATACCAAGAAATGAATGCTGAAGACTCCTTGAAACTTGCTCGCCGGTTTATCGGGTTGCCCCTGGAAAAGCGCCAGGTGTTCCTCGCGGCCTTGCACAAGGAGGGCGTTGATTTCGCCCGTTTTCCCATTCCTGCCGGCGTCGACGCCGAGGATCGCCAGGCGCTGTCGTACGCCCAGCAACGCATGTGGTTTCTCTGGCAACTGGACCCGCAAAGCGGTGCGTATAACTTGCCCGGTGCGGTGCGCCTGAGCGGTCGTCTGAATCTGGCGGCGCTGGAGCAGGCCTTCGCCAGCCTGGTGGCGCGTCACGAAACCCTGCGAACGGTGTTTGCACCGCAGCCCGACGACAGCCTGCTGCAAGTGCCGGCGACGGCGCCGCTGGAGATCGAACACGTCGATTTCTGCCGCTTGCCGGCCAATGAGCGCGAGCAAGCCGTGGCACAAGCCGCCGAGCGGCAATCGGTGTTGCCGTTCGACCTGGGCACGGGGCCGCTGCTGCGTGTCACCTTGCTCAAACTCGCCGAGCAGGAACACGTCATGCTGTTGACCCTGCACCACATCGTCTCGGATGGCTGGTCGATGAACGTGCTGATCGATGAATTCATCCGCTGCTACGACGCTTTCGATGCCGGTACGCAACCGCAACTGGCGCCATTGCCGATCCAATACAGCGACTACGCCTTGTGGCAGCGGCGCTGGCTGGAGGCGGGCGAGCAAGCGCGGCAGCTCGAATACTGGCAGGCACAATTGGGCGACGAACACCCGGTGCTGGAACTGCCGCTGGATCATCCGCGCCCGGCAATGCCGAGTCATCGTGGCACCCGCTACGAGTTCGCCGTCGACGAGCACCTCGCCGAGCAACTGCGCGCCACTGCACAGAGGCACAACGTCACGTTGTTCATGCTGCTGCTCGGCGCGTTCAACGTGCTCCTGCACCGCTACACAGGCCAGCGCGACATCCGCGTCGGTGTGCCGATTGCCAACCGCAACCGCGGCGAAATCGAAGGCCTGATCGGTTTCTTCGTCAACACCCAGGTGCTGCGCACGCAACTGGACGGCCAGACTCGGGTCGACGAACTGCTGTATCGCATCAAGGAAACGGCCCTTGGCGCACAGGCTCATCAAGACCTGCCGTTCGAGCGACTGGTCGAAGCCTTGAAACTGGAACGCAGCCTCAGCCATACGCCGCTGTTCCAGGTGATGTACAACCACCAGCCGCAGGTTGCCGACATCAGCAGCGTCACTACCGCCTCCGGTTTGGCGCTGGGCATGATCGAGTGGCAAGGGCGCACCACCCAGTTCGACCTGACCCTCGATACCTATGAAAAGGCGGGAAAGCTGCACGCCGCATTGACCTACGCCAACGACCTGTTTGACGCCACGACCATCGCACGCATGGCGCAGCACTGGACGCGCTTGCTGCAAGGCATGGCCGGCGATTCACAGCAACGCATCAGTGATTTGCCGATGCTGGAACAGGCCGAATACCAGCGCATCGTGCACGACTGGAACCGTGCCGATGAACGCTTCGCCGAAGATTTGTGCATTCATCAGATGATCGGCAAGCAAGTGTCCGAAAGCCCTGACGCATTGGCCGTGACCTTTGCGGACAAACGCCTGACCTACAGCGAACTCGACCAGCAAGCCAATCGCCTGGCACACAAACTGATCGAACTGGGCGTCGGCCCGGAAATCCGCGTCGGCGTGGCAATGCAGCGCTCCGAACAGCTGCTGGTGGCCTTGCTCGCGGTACTCAAGGCTGGCGGTGCCTACGTACCGCTCGACCCGGATTACCCGGCCGAGCGTGTCGCCTACATGCTGGAAGACAGCCGCGCGCTGCTGCTGTTGACCGAACAGGACGTGGCCAAGACCCTGAACGTGCAGGCCGCAACCCAATTGCTGATGCTCGATGGCATGGCGACAGGCCTGGCTGATTACCCGAGCGATGCCCCGATCACCCGTGTCACGCCGGACAACCTGGCCTACGTGATCTACACCTCCGGCTCCACCGGCAAGCCCAAGGGCGTGGCTATCGCCCACCGTAACGTGCTGGCGCTGATCGACTGGTCCGCATCGGTTTACAGCCGCGAAGACATCCAGGGCGTGCTGGCCTCGACCTCGGTGTGCTTCGATCTGTCGGTGTGGGAGTTGTTCGTCACCCTGGCCAACGGCGGTTCGCTGATCATCGCCCGCAATGCCCTGGAGCTGCCGCTACTGCCGGCCCGGGATCAGGTGCGGTTGATCAACACCGTGCCTTCGGCGATCAATGCGCTGCAACGCGACGGGCAGATCCCGCCGAGCGTGCGCATCATCAACCTGGCCGGTGAGCCGCTCAAGCAAAGCCTGGTGGAGGCGTTGTACCGGCAAGCGAGCGTCGAGCATGTCTACGACCTGTACGGCCCGTCGGAAGACACCACTTATTCGACCTGGACCCGCCGCGAGGCCGCTGGCCGCGCCAACATCGGCCGCCCGCTCAAGCACACCGCCAGCTATCTGCTCGATGCCGACCTGCAACCAGTGCCGCAAGGCGTGTCTGCCGAGCTGTACCTGAGCGGTGCCGGGATCACGCGCGGCTACCTCGCACGGCCCGGCATGACCGCTGAAAAGTACGTACCCAACCCGTTTTCCAGCACTGGCGAACGCCTGTACCGCACCGGCGACCTGACCCGTTATCAGGCCGACGGTACTCTGCAATACGTGGGCCGCATCGACCATCAGGTCAAGGTCCGCGGTTTCCGTATCGAGCTGGGAGAAATCGAAGCGCGGTTGTTGCAGCAGGACGCGGTGCGCGAACTGGCGGTGCTGGCTCAGGACGGCGTCAGCGGTCAGCAGTTGGTGGCGTACATCGTGCCGAGTGACTTGGCACTGATAGTCGATGCCGATGCTCAAGCGATCCTGCGCGAGACATTGAAAGCGGCGCTGCGTCAGCATTTGCCGGACTACATGGTCCCGGCGTTCCTGCTGTTCCTCGAACATCTGCCGCTGACCCCTAACGGCAAACTCGACCGCAAGGCGTTGCCGGCGATTGATGGATCGACCCAACAACGCGAACACGTTGCACCTCGTAGCGAATCGGAAAAATCCCTCGCCGCCATTTGGCAAGATGTGCTGGCTCTCGACAGCGTCGGTGTGGAAGACAACTTTTTCGAGCTGGGCGGCGACTCCATCGTTTCGATGCAAGTGGTCAGCCGTGCGCGGCAGGCCGGGATCGTGCTCAGCCCCAAGGACTTGTTCCAGCACCAGACCATCCGCAGCCTCGCTCAAGCGGCACGCACTGGCGGGCTATCGCAGATCGATCAAGCTCCGGCGGTTGGCGAAGTGGCACTGGCCCCGGTACAGCAATGGTTTTTCGAACAAGAGATCCCCGAGCGTCAGCACTGGAACCAGTCGCTGCTGCTGGTACCGCGCGTGGCGTTGAATGTCGAAGTGCTGGAGCGTGCCCTGGAGCAATTGCTGACTCAACACGACAGCTTGCGCCTGCGTTATGCACAGGCAGAAAACGCCTGGCTGCAAACCTATGCCGCGCCGACCACGCAGTCGGTGTTGTGGCAGCGCAAGGCGCAATCGGTCGGTCAGCTCAACGTCTTGTGCGATCAAGCCCAGCGCAGCCTCGACCTGCACGACGGACCGTTGCTGCGGGCAATGCTGGTTGCGATGGCCGATGGCTCAGAACGTTTGCTGTTGGTTATCCACCACTTGGCGGTGGACGGTGTTTCCTGGCGCGTGCTGCTGGAAGATTTGCAGCACTTCTACAACGGCGGTACCGCGCAGGCGAAAACCAGCACCTATCAGCGTTGGGTCGCGCGTTTGCAGGAACATCTGCCGGCCTTCGAACGCAACCTTGGTCACTGGCAGAGCCAACTGCAAGATGCGCCGAACGACCTGCCCTGCGAGCGCCCGAACGCTGCGCTGGAAAACCGCTACGAGCACAAGCTCGAACTCAAACTCGACAGCGAGCAAACCCGCAAGCTGCTGCAACAGGCGCCGGCGGCTTACCGCACCCAGGTCAACGACCTTTTGCTGACCGCACTGGCCCGTGCCGTTTGCCGCTGGAGCGGGCAGGGCAGCACGTTGATTCAGCTCGAAGGTCATGGCCGCGAAGACCTGTTCGATGAGATCGACCTGACCCGCACTGTTGGCTGGTTCACCAGCCTGTTCCCGGTCAACCTGAAACCCTGCGCCGATCTCGGCGCGTCGATCAAAACCATCAAGGAGCAATTGCGCAACGTTCCGGACAAAGGCCTGGGCTACGGCGCGCTGCGTTATCTCGCCTCGACACCGGTACGCGATGCACTGGTAGCGTTGCCGCAACCGCGCATCACCTTCAACTATCTCGGGCAGTTCGACCGGCAGTTTGATGAAGGCGCGTTGTTCACGCCGTCCACTGAAGGCAACGGTGTGGCGCAGGACCCCACGGCGCCGCTCGGCAACTGGCTGGTGGTTGAAGGCCAGGTCTACGGCGGCGAGTTGTCCCTGAGCTGGGGTTTCAGCCGCGAGATGTTCGACACCGGCACCATCCAGCGTCTGGCTGACGAGTACACGTTGCAGCTCAACGCACTGATCGATCATTGCTGCGCGCTTGAAGTGGCGCAGGCCACGCCGTCGGACTTCCCGTTGGCGCAGATCGATCAGGCGCAACTCGATGGATTGCCGCTCTGCGTCTCGACGCTGGAAGACTTGTATCCGCTGTCGCCGATGCAACAAGGCATGTTGTTCCACACCCTGCACGAGCCGCAGGTCGGCGCCTACATCAGTCAGTTGCGTTTGGACATCGGTGGCCTGGACGTCGAGCGTTTCAGCCGCGCCTGGCAGGCCGCGGTCGAGCGTCACGACATTCTACGCAGCAGCTTCCATTGGCAGGGGCTCGACGTCGCGCATCAGGCGATTGCCCGACAGGTGACGCTGCCGCTCGAGGTGCTTGAAGCGACCGACACCGACGCACTGGCCGATGCCGAACGGGCGCGAGGTTTCGAACTGGGCAGCGCACCGCTATTGCGCTTGAAACTGGTGCGTACCGGCACCGACGCCTGGCACCTGATCTACACCAGCCATCACATCCTGATGGATGGCTGGAGCAACGCGCAGTTGCTTGCCGAAGTGATCGAGTTTTACGCAGGCGGGCAATCGCTGCCGGCGCCGACGGGGCAGTACCGCGATTACCTGGGCTGGTTGCAACAGCAATCGGCCGACGCTGGCGAGCAGTTCTGGAAAGCTGCGTTGGCACCTCTGCACACACCGACGATGCTGGCCGAAGCCCTGCGCCCACCCGTCGGCGTCGAGGGCAGCGAGGACCTTCGCGTGACCCTCGACAGCCGCGCCACCCAGCGCCTGGGCGAGTTTGCCCGCCAGCAAAAAGTCACCCTCAACACCGTGTTGCAAGCGGCATGGAGCCTGTTGCTGCAACGCTACACCGGTCAGGATTGCGTGGTATTCGGTGCCACGGTGGCCGGGCGTTCGGCACCGCTGCCGGGCATCGAAGAGCAACTGGGGCTGTTCATCAACACGCTGCCGCTGGTGTGCTCGATGAAGCCCGACCAGAGCGTCAGCCAGTGGTTGGGTGAACTGCAAGGCCTGAACCTGGCGATGCGCGAGTTCGAGCACGTGCCGCTGTACGACATTCAAGGCTGGGCGGGGCAACAGGGTTCGACGTTGTTCGACAGCCTGCTGGTGTTCGAAAACTTCCCCGTCGCCGAAGCCCTGAAGCAGGGGGCGCCGGCCGGGTTGTCGTTCGGCAACCTGCATAACCATGAACGCACCCACTATCCGCTGACCCTCGGCGTCGAGCTGGGCGAAGCGTTGAGTGTCGATTTCAGCTATGACGCGGCGCGTTTCAGTGCCGCTCAGGTGGCGCAGCTCGCAGCTAATCTGCAGCACCTGCTGAGGCAATTCGTGGCAGCGCCGGAAATGGCACTGGGAGAGCTGGAACTGCTCGATATCGCAGGCAAGGACGCGTTGCTCGCCATCAGTCAACCGGCAATGGTCGAGTTATCCACAGGGCTTTTGGCTCACGAGCGAATTGCCGCGCAAGCAGCTGCCGCTCCGGATGCGCTGGCATTGCAGGTCGATGGCCAAAACCTGAGCTACGGCGAACTCAATGCCCAGGCCAACCGCCTGGCTCATCGTCTGATCGACAACGGCGCCGGCCCCGGCAAACGTATCGGCCTGGCCTTGCGGCGCGGTCCACAGTTGATTGTCAGTTTGCTCGCGGTACTGAAAAGCGGCGCGGCCTATGTGCCACTGGACCCGAAATACCCGGCTGAGCGCCTGGGCTACATGATCGAGGACAGCCGCCTTGAGGTGCTGCTGTGCGAACCCGGCCTGCTGGCCGATTTGCCGCTGCCAGTGCAAGTGCGCCTGTTGAGCCTGGATGAAGCCGCAGGCTATCCGGCCAACGATCCACCAAGCCATGTCGTTGCCGAGGATCTGGCCTACATCATCTACACCTCCGGTTCCACCGGCCGGCCCAAAGGCGTGGCGATTGCCCACGGTGCGCTGCGCGAGTTTTGCCAGACCGCTGCCGATTATTCGCGGTTGTCGGCCGCCGACCGCGTGCTGCAATTCGCGACCTTCAGCTTCGACGGTTTCGTCGAGCAGTGCTACCCGGCGCTGTGCGTCGGCGCGGCGTTGATCATGCGCGGTGACGAGTTGTGGGACGCCGGCCGGCTGGCCGCGCAAATCGTCGCCCAAGGCGTCACCGTGGCCGATTTGCCGGCGGCCTACTGGTTCCTGTTGGCCCGTGAATGCGCCAGTGGCATGGTGCGCAACCTTGGCGATTTGCGTCAGGTGCACGTCGGCGGCGAAGCCATGTCAGTGGAAGGGTTGCGCCTGTGGCATCAGGCCGGTCTGAGCCCTGTGAGGTTGCTCAATACTTACGGTCCGACTGAAGCGACCGTGGTCTCCAGCGTGCACGATTGCCAACTGCAAGATGCCAGCGATGCGTTCGGTATCCCGATTGGTCGTGCAATCCCCGGTCGTGCGCTGTATGTATTGGATTCGGCGGGTCAACTGCTGCCCGCCGATGGCGTCGGCGAGTTGTGCATCGGAGCTCCGGCCTGCCTGGCGCAAAGTTATTTCGACCGCCCGGCGCTGACCGCCGAACGCTTTCTGCCCGACCCGTTTGCCCGTGAACCGGGGGCGCGGCTGTACCGCAGCGGTGACCTGGCGCGCTATAACGCCCAGGGCGATCTGGAGTACGTCGGGCGCATCGACCATCAGGTGAAAATTCGCGGGTTGCGCATCGAGATGGGCGAGATCGAAGCCTGCCTGCAAGCTCGGGACGAGGTACGTGAAGCGGCGGTCATCGCCCAGGACGGTACGCAACTGGTGGCGTACATCGTCGCCAGTGGCGCGGTTACGTCCGAGACACAATACCTGCAAGCGCTCAGGTCGGTTCTGCGCCAGTCGCTGCCGGAATACATGGTGCCGAGCCATTTGCTCCTGCTCGACAAGCTGCCACTCAACAACAACGGCAAACTCGACCGCAAGGCCTTGCCAAGGGTTGAAGCCAGTGCTGCACAACGGGCCTTCGTCGCACCGCTGGAAGGGCTGGAATCGCAGCTGGCGCAGATCTGGCAGCATGTGCTGCAAGTGGAAGAAGTGGGCCGCGACGACAACTTCTTCGAGTTGGGCGGCCACTCGTTGCGGGTGCTGCAAGTGATTTCGCGGGTGCGTCAGCAACTGAACATCGAACTGTCGGTGAGCAGCCTGTTTTCCGCTGCGAGTCTCTCGGAGTTTGCCGAGCGTGCGGCGCCTGCCGAAATCAGCGCTCAGCCGCCACTGCAACCTGCGGCGGCCGATCAGCCGCGAGTTCTGTCCTACGCCCAGCAGCGTCAGTGGATTCTCTGGCAGCTGGACCCGCACAGCAGTGCCTACAACATCCCGGCCGCACTGCGCCTGAAGGGACCGTTGAACCGCGACGCACTGCGTGCAGCCTTCCTGCACTTGCAGGCCCGTCACGAAACCCTGCGCACGACCTTCGAACAGGACGGTCAGCATGCCCGCCCGTTGGTGCACGCCGAGCTGGCGTTGCAGTTGAGCGAGCGACCAGTTGTTGAGTCGGCGCTCAGCGATGCGCTGGCCGAAGAAATTGCCCAGCCGTTCGACCTGCGCACCGGTCCGCTGTGGCGAGCGTTGCTGCTGCAAGTCAGCGCCGAAGATCACGTGCTGGTGCTGACCGTGCACCACATCGCCGCCGATGGCTGGTCGATGCAGGTGATGGTCGATGAATTCAGTGCTTTGTATCAGGCCGCCATCGAGGACTGCGCGCCTAATCTCAACAGCTTGCCGGTGGCTTACAGCGACTATGCCCGCTGGCAGCGCGACTGGCTGGAAGCGGGCGAGGGCGCTCGGCAACTGGCGTGGTGGCGCGAGCAACTGGACGGCAGCCAGGCACCGCTGGAACTGCCGAGCGAACTGAGCCGTCCGGCCCGTCGCAGCGGGCGCGGTGCCAGCCTGATGCTCAACGTCGATCGGCAACTGCTGGCCGGTTTGCGCGAGCGTGCGCAGGAGCAGCAAGTGACCTTGTTCATGCTGTTGCTGGCGAGCTTGCAGACCCTGCTGCACCGCCAGAGCGGGCAGTCGGGCATCAGCGTCGGCGTGCCGAGCGCCGGTCGTTCGCGGATCGAAACCGAAGGCCTGATTGGCTTCTTCATCAACACCCAGGTGCTGCGTGCCGACATTGACGGGCAACAGCCGTTCAGCGTCTTGTTGCAACAGGTCAAACAAACGGCACTGATGGCGCAGGCTCATCAGGACTTGCCGTTCGAGCAACTGGTCGATGCCATGCAGCCTGACCGCAGCCTCAATCACAGCCCATTGTTTCAGGTGCTCTACAACCACCAGCAGCAGATGGGCGCGAGCGTCGAGCGGGTGGTCGGCGGTTTGCAGGTCGAGCGCTTGCACTGGCAACAGCACACCGCACAATTCGATCTGGTGCTCGATACCCAGGAACAAGGCGACACACTGGACGCCAGCCTGACCTATGCCAGCGATCTGTACGACGAAGCCTCGATGCAGCGTTTCGCCGAGCAATGGCTGAACCTGCTGCGTGCGGTGGTGGCCGATCCGCAGCAGCGCGTCGCCGAACTGCCGTTGCTGCAAGCCTCGCAGTACGACGCTTTGATCGAGCACTGGAATCCGGCGTTCCAGCTGCAAGCGCCATCGCCGACCTTGCATCAGTTGTTCGAAGCGCAAGCCGCGCAACGGCCGGACGCGGTGGCGCTGGTCTTTGAGGGCGAACACCTGACCTACGCCGCGCTCAACGCCCAGGCCAACCGCCTGGCGCGCAAGCTGCGCGAGCAGGGTGTCGGGCCGGAAGTGCGCGTGGGCATCGCCACCGAGCGGGCGCTGCCGCTGGTGGTCGGTCTGCTGGCGATTCTCAAGGCCGGTGGCGCCTATGTGCCGCTCGATCCGCAATACCCCGCCGAGCGCTTGAGCTACATGATCGACGACAGCGGCATTGCGCTGCTGTTGACCCAGTCTCACTTGATCGACGGTTTGCCGGCACGTGATGGCGTGCAGGTGCTCGACCTGGGCGCGATGCAACTGGACGCTTACAGCGCCGACAACCTGGCGCCGCTGGCGACGGCGGACAATCTCGCCTACGTGATCTACACCTCCGGCTCCACCGGTCGCCCGAAAGGCGCTTTGCTCAGCCACGGCAACGTCGGGCGCCTGCTGACGGCCACCGCCGAACAGTTCAACTTCGGTCCGGACGATGTGTGGACCCTGTTCCATTCCTACGCGTTCGATTTCTCGGTGTGGGAGCTGTTCGGTTCGCTGTGCACCGGCGGGCGCCTGGTCATCGTGCCGTACTACATCAGCCGTGAGCCGCAGGCATTCCACCGCTTGCTCTGCGATCAAGGGGTGACGGTGTTGAACCAGACCCCGACCGCGTTCCGCCAGTTGCTGCCGATTGCCTGCGCCAGCGCACGCGATCTGGCGCTGCGTCAGGTGATCTTCGGCGGCGAAGCACTGGAAGTGGCGAGCTTGCGCCCGTGGTTCGAACGCTTCGGCGATCAACAGCCGACGCTGGTGAACATGTATGGCATCACCGAAACCACGGTGCACGTGACCTACCGCGCCATTCGCCGGGCCGACCTCGACGGCAAGGCCCAGAGCCCGATCGGCCTGCCGATCCGCGACCTGCGCTGGTACTTGCTCGACAGCCAGTTACAACCGGTGCCGGTGGGGGTGGCAGGCGAGCTGTACATCGCCGGCGCCGGTCTGGCGCGGGGTTATCACGGACGTTTCGGCCTCACCGCCGAACGCTTTGTACCGAGCCCGTTCGACGCTTCGCAACGGCTCTATCGCAGTGGCGACTTGGCGCGCCAACGTGCCGACGGCAGCATCGATTACCTCGGGCGCATCGACCAGCAAGTGAAGATCCGCGGTTTCCGCATCGAACTGGGCGAGATCGAAGCCGCGCTGCTGGCGCAACCCGGCGTTCGCCAGGCGGTGTTGAGCGTGTACACCGCTGACGCCGGGCCGCAGCTCTGCGCCTATGTCGTCGCCGAGCAAACCCCGCATGACCCGATTGCCTGGCGTGACAACCTGCGCGCCGCGCTCAAGGTCGACCTGCCGGACTACATGGTGCCGAGCCACTGGCTGCTGCTCGATGACTTGCCGCTGACCAGCAACGGCAAGCTCGACCGCAAGGCTTTGCCGCTGCCGTTTGCCGAAGACTGGCAGCGACCGTTCGAAGCCCCCGAGGGCCAACTCGAACAGCAACTGGCGGCGATCTGGGCCGACGTGCTGGCCGTGGCGCAGATCGGGCGGCGCGACAACTTCTTTGAATTGGGCGGGCACTCGCTGCTCGCCGCCCAGGCCAATGCCCGCGTGGAACTGGAATTGGGCATCGAGCTGCCGTTGCGCGCGCTGTTCGAAAGCCACGACCTTCAGGCTTACGCCGCCATGGCCTCGCAACAAGCCCCGACTGACAACGATGCACGTCTGGATGCGCTTGAGTCGCTTCTCGACGAGATGGAGATCAACTGATGGAACACAGCACCGCCATGCGTATCGCCACCCGTTTCGCCGGCCTGCCTGCCGACAAGCGCCGCGAGTTTTTGAGCAAGATGCAAGAGCAGGGTGTGAGCTTCGGTCAACTGCCGATTCCAGCCGCCGTCGAGCCGCCAGCGCACTTTGAACTGTCCTACGCGCAGCAGCGCCAATGGTTCCTCTGGCAACTCGATCCACAGGGTTCGGCGTACAACATTCCCGCGGCCCTGCGTCTGCATGGACCGCTGAATGTAGAGGCCCTGCAACAGAGTTTTGACCGGTTGCTGGAACGGCACCAAAGCCTGCGCAGCCGTTTTGTCGAGGATGACGGCCAGGTGCTGCAATCCTTGGCGACGTTCACTTCATTGGCTATCGAGCAGCACGATTTGCGCGATGAACCTGCGGCGCAACGCTTCGAATATGCAATGAAAAAAGTCGAGCAGGAGATCGCCCGCCCATTCGATTTGCAGCACGGCCCGTTGTTGCGTGTCAGCCTGCTGCAACTGGATGCCGAGGATCATGTGCTGGTGCTGACCCTGCACCACATCGTCACCGATGGCTGGTCAATGGGGGTATTGATTGAAGAGTTTTCCCGACTGTATGCCGCCCATTGCCAAGGGCTGGACGCAGAACTGCAAGGGTTGCCGATCCAGTATTCGGATTACGCCGCGTGGCAACGGCGCTGGATGGAAGCGGGGGAGCTGGAACGGCAACTGAACTGGTGGCGTGAAAAACTCGGCAGCGAACAGCCGCTACTTGAACTGCCGACCGATCGCCCACGCCCGGCCCAGCCGAGCCAGCGCGGTGCGCGACTGGACTTCGCCCTCGACGCGGACTTGGCCAGCGGTCTGCTGACCCTGGCCAAACAACGCAGCGTGACGCCGTTCATGCTGTTGCTGGCCAGTTTCCAGGCCTTGCTCTATCGCTACAGCGGCCAAGCCGACCTGCGCATCGGTGTGCCGATCGGTAACCGTAATCGCAGCGAAACCCGTGGCCTGATCGGTTTCTTCGTCAACACCCAGGTAATGCGCGCCGAACTCGACGGGCGCCTGCCGTTCAGCCAGTTGCTGGAGCAGACCCGCGTTACTTCGCTGGATGCCCAGGATTACCAGGACTTGCCGTTCGAGCGTCTGGTGCAGGCGCTGCAAGGCGAGCGCAGCCTCAGCCACAGCCCGCTGTTCCAAGTGATGTTCAACCACCAGCAAGCCCGGCCGGCAGCGGTCAGCGGTTTGCTGGCGGGGCTGCGGGTCGAGGCGTTGAACGCCACGGCGCAGACCACGCAATTCGACCTGCAACTCGACACCCAGGAACAGGGTGACCAACTGTTCGCCAGCCTGACCTACGCCACCGACCTGTTCGACTCCGAGCGCATCGAAACACTGGCCCGGCATTGGCGCAACTTGCTGGCCGGCGTGCTGGCAAACCCGCAAACCCCGCTGGCCGAATTGCCGCTGCTGGATGTCGACGAGCGCCTGCGTATCCTCGATGAACTCAACGACACCGCTCAGGACTATCCGGGCGAAGTCTGTGTGCAACGGCACTTCGAAGCGCGGGTGCTTGAAAATCCTCAAGCGACGGCGCTGGTGTTCCAGGGCCAGACCCTGAGTTATGCACAGCTGAATCTGCGCGCCAACCGCCTGGCCCATCACTTGCGCGGGCGAGGTGTCGGCCCGGAAGTGATCGTCGGGATCGCCTGCGAGCGCTCGTTGGAAATGGTCGTCGGCCTGTTGGCGATTCTCAAGGCCGGTGGCGCCTATGTGCCGTTGGACCCGGAGTATCCGCGCGATCGCCTGAGCTACATGATCGAAGACAGCGGTATTTCGCTGTTGCTGACCCAGGCGCATTTGCTGGCTCAATTGCCGACCCCGGACACCGTGCGCACCTTGTGCCTGCATGCCGACGCCGATTGGCTGAGCGATCTGCCGGGCAGCGATCTGCCAAACATTGCCGTGGCGGAAAACCTTGCCTACATGATCTACACCTCCGGTTCCACCGGTAAGCCTAAGGGCGCGGGCAACCGCCATGTGGCGCTGCACAACCGCATCGAATGGATGCAGCAGGCCTACAACCTGCAACCGTCGGACCGCGTGCTGCAAAAGACCCCGTTCAGTTTCGACGTGTCGGTGTGGGAGTTTTTCTGGCCGCTGATGAAAGGCGCCACGCTGGTGATCGCCGCGCCGGGTGAGCATCGCGACCCGCAACGCCTTGCTGCATTGATCGTCGAGCAGTCGATCACCACGCTGCACTTCGTGCCGTCGATGCTCTCGGCGTTCATTGGCGCTGATGAAGCGCTGGCCTGCACCTCGCTGACCCGGATCATTTGCAGCGGTGAAGCGCTGCCGATGGAGTTGCAGCGCCAGACCCTGCGCAGCCTGCCCCGAGCCAACCTGTACAACCTGTATGGCCCGACCGAAGCGGCCATCGACGTGACTCACTGGACCTGCGTCGAAGAGGGGCGCGACAGCGTGCCGATCGGCCGCCCGATCGCCAACCTGCGCACCTGTATCCTCGACAGCGAACTGCAACCATTGCCGCTGGGCGCGGTGGGTGAGTTGTACCTCGGCGGTGTCGGCCTGGCCCGCGGTTACCACCGTCGCGGCGCGTTGACCGCCGAGCGTTTTGTGGTCGACCCGTTCGGCAGCGGCGAGCGTTTGTACCGCACCGGCGACCTGGCGCGTTACCGCGCCGACGGCGCCATCGACTACTGCGGACGCATCGACCATCAAGTGAAGATCCGTGGCCTGCGCATTGAACTGGGGGAAATCGAAGCGCGCCTGCAAGAACATGCCAGTGTGCAGGAAACCGTGGTGCTGGCCCTCGACGGCCCGAGCGGCAAGCAACTGGTGGCCTACATCGTGCCGCAGGAACGTACCTTGGTCGACGCCGATGCCGAACGGCAGGGCGTGTGGCGTGAAAGCCTGAAAAGCCATTTGCTCGGCAGCCTGCCGGATTACATGGTGCCGGCACAGACGGTGCTGATCGAGCAAATGCCCCTGAGCCCCAACGGCAAGCTGGACCGCAAACGCCTGCCGGCGCCGACCGCGCAGGTCAGCCAGCGCTCATTCGAAGCACCGCGCAGTGCCCATGAGCAGGTGCTGGCGCAGATCTGGCAGGACGTGCTGGGCGTTGAACAGGTCGGGCGTCAGGACAACTTCTTTGAGCTGGGCGGCGACTCGATCATCTCGATCCAGGTGGTCAGCCGTGCTCGCCGCGCCGGCCTGAGCCTGCAACCGCGCGACCTGTTCCAGCAGCAAACCCTGCAAGCCTTGGCCGCCGTGGTCAAGGAGCAAGCCGCGCCGCTGGCACAACAGGGGCCGGTGGACGGCGTACAAACACTCACGCCGATCCAGCGCTGGTTCTTCGAAGAGCCGATCTCGCACCGCGCACACTGGAACCAGGCGGTGTTACTGGCGCCGCGTGAAACCCTTGAGTTGCCGCGCCTGCAAGGCGCCCTGCAACGTGTGCTCAAGCAACACGATGCCTTGCGTTTGCGATTCAGCCAGGTCGACGGTCAATGGTCGGCGCGCTATGTCGGCGCCGACAGTGCCGACGTCATCGACATGCTCTGGACCGCCCGCGTGGCCAGCGATGCTTCGCTGGAATCGGTGTGCGACGAAGCCCAGCGTAGCCTCAGCCTGCAAGACGGTCCGCTGCTGCGGGTGGCGCTGATCGCCCACGCCGATGGTTCGCAACGGTTGCTGCTGGTGATCCATCACGTGGCGGTGGACGGGGTTTCGTGGCGGGTGTTGCTGGAAGATTTGCAGGCCGCCTATCAAGGTGAAGCATTGCCGCCAAAAACCAGCGCGTTCCAGGCCTGGGCCGACAAGCTCGGCGCTTACGCACGCTCTGAAACCGCCGCCGCCGAACTGCACTGGTGGCAGGCGCAACTGGCCGGGGCCAGCGATTCGCTGCCGGCAGCCAACCCGCAAGCGAGTCAGGCCGGGCATCTGCGCCAGGGCGTGAGCATCGGCCTGGACCGCGATCAGACTCGCCAATTGCTGCAACAAGCACCCGCGATCTACCGCACCCAAGTCAACGATCTATTGCTCACCGCACTGGCCCGCACCCTCAGCCGTTGGACCGGCCACGCATCGGCGCTGATCCAGCTCGAAGGCCATGGCCGCGAAGAACTGTTCGACGATATCGATCTGACCCGCACCGTTGGCTGGTTCTCCAGCCTGTTCCCGGTGCGCCTGACGCCGACCGCCGAGCTCGGCGCTTCGATCAAGGCGATCAAACAGCAACTGCGCGAAGTTCCAGGCAAAGGCCTGGGCTACGGCCTGCTGCGCTACATGGGCGATGCTGCGGCGCAATCGGCATTGGTCGCGCTGCCCCAGGCGCGGGTGACGTTCAACTATCTCGGCCAGTTCGACCAGAGCTTTGCCGAGGACGCCTTGTTCTCCCCAGCCAAGGAGTCCAGCGGTGCCGCGCAATCGGCGGATGCGCCGTTGCCGAACTGGCTGTCCGTGGACGGCCAGGTCTACGGCGGCGAATTGAAACTCGATTGGACCTTCAGCCGTGAATGCTTCGACCTGCGCGACATTGAAGCTCTGGCGATCGATTTTCGTGCTGAGCTGTTGGCGCTGATCGACCATTGCCTGAGCGACGGCGCGGGCGGCGTGACCCCGGCGGACTTCCCGCTGGCGCGGCTGAGCCAGGCGCAACTTGATGAATTGCCGGTGCCGCCGGCGCATATCGAAGACGTGTATCCGCTGTCGCCGATGCAGGCCGGTTTGCTGTTCCACAGCCTCTTTGAGTCGGCGTCCGGCGCCTATGTCAACCAGCTCAGCGTCGAGGTACGCGGCCTTGATGCGCAACGATTGGGCCGGGCGTGGCAAGCGGTGCTCGACAGTCACGCGATCCTGCGCAGCAGCTTTCACTTCCCACAGGGTTTCGAAGCGCCAGTGCAATTGGTGCATCGTCATCTGCAATTACCGCTGACCTGCCTTGACTGGCGTGATCGCGACGATCAGGCCCAAGCACTGGCGCAACTGATCGACAGCGAACGCCTGCAACTGGATTCAACTCAAGCGCCGTTGATGCGTTTGACGCTGGTGCGCCTGGATGACGAGCGTCAGCAGCTGATCTACACCCACCATCACTTGTTGCTCGACGGCTGGAGCAATTCGTTGTTGCTGAGTGAAGTGTTGCAGCGTTACGCCGGACAGGAAGTGCCCGTGCCAATAGGACGATTCGCCGACTACATCGGCTGGCTGCAACGTCAGGATGCCGAGGCGGACGAGGCCTTCTGGCGCGGGCAACTGGCGAGCCTGGACAACCCGACGCTGTTGTCTCAGAGCCTTGCGCATGGCGATAACAAACAGCCCTCGCCAGCGGAGTTTGCCGACCATCGCCAGACCTTCGATGTCGCCACCAGCCAACGTTTAAGCGACTTTGCCCGCCAGCAGAAAGTCACCCTCAACACCTTGGTGCAAGGCGCGTGGGCGCTGTTGCTGCAACGCTATAGCGGGCAACGCAGCGTGGCGTTCGGCGCCACTGTGGCCGGGCGTCCGGTGGATTTGCCGGGGGCCGAAAGCCAGCTCGGGTTGTTCATCAACACCTTGCCTGTGATCAGCAGCCCCGACGCGGTGGAAAGTGTCGAGCAATGGCTGAACCGCTTGCAGGCGCAGAACCTCGAACTGCGCGAACACGAATTCACCGCCCTCGGTGACATCCAGCGCTGGGCCGGGCGTGCCGGTGAGCCGCTGTTCGACAGCCTGCTGGTGTTCGAAAACTTCCCGGTGGCCGAGGCCTTGCAACAGGGCGCGCCGGCCGGTTTGAGCTTCTCGATCCCGAACAACCACGAACGCACCAATTTGCCGCTGACCCTGGCGGCCACCGCCGAAAGTCAACTGAGCCTGCACTGGAGCTACCAGTGCAGCCACTTCAGCAGCACGGCGATTGTGCGCATGAGCGAGCACCTGGCCGCGTTGTTGGCAGCCATGGTTGCCACGCCTCAGGCAGCGTTGAGTGAACTGGACCTGCTGACCGCACCCGAACGCACCCAGCAATTGCTGGAATGGAACCCGCCGTTCAAGGTCGCGCAAAACCCGCTGTGCGTGCATCAGTTGATCGAGGCCCAGGCCGTTGCCCGGCCTGATGCCACGGCGCTGATTTTCAACGATGTGCAACTGAGCTTCGACGAGCTCAACCGCCGCGCCAACCGCTTGGCCCACCATTTGCGCGGGCGCGGTATTGGTCCCGAAGTGCGGGTCGGCCTGGCGATGCAGCGTTCGCCGGAAATGATCGTCGGTCTGCTGGCGATCCTCAAGGCGGGCGGCGCATATGTGCCGCTCGACCCGGCGTATCCGGCGGAACGCCTGCGCTACCTGATGGATGACAGTGGGATCTCGCTGCTGATCAGCCAATCCTGGCTGCGGGAAAAACTGCCATCGCCCGAAGGCCTGGCGGTAGTGGAAATCGACCGCGAGCCGCTGGAGTCCATGGCCGACAGCAACCCGGTCAACCTGACTTGCGGTGAAAACCTCGCCTACCTGATCTACACCTCGGGTTCCACCGGGCGGCCGAAAGGTGTGAGCGTGGCCCACGGTCCGCTGGCCATGCATTGCCTGTCCATCGGCGAGTTGTACGGCATGACCCCGGACGACCGCGAACTGCAATTTGCCTCGATCAGCTTCGACGGTGCCCACGAACGCTGGCTGACACCGCTGGTGTTCGGTTCGGCGGTGATGCCGCGCGACGACGAGTTGTGGAGCGTGGAGCGCACCTGCGCCGAGATCGAAAAACACCGCATCACCATCGCCTGCTTCACCCCGAGCTACCTGGCGCAGATCGCTGACTACATGGGCGAAGCCGGGCGCGATTTGCCGATCCGCTCTTACACGCCGTGCGGTGAAGGCATGGCCAAGCATGCCTTCGATGAAGTCCAGCAAGTGCTGCAACCCAAACGACTGATCAACGGCTACGGCCCGACCGAAACGGTGATTACCCCACTGATCTGGCTGGCCTATCCGGATACCGAATTCGACTCGGCGTTCATGCCGATCGGACGGCCCGTTGGCAACCGCAGTGCCTATATTCTGGACGGCGGCTTGCAGCCGCTGCCGGTGGGCGTGGCGGGCGAGTTGTACCTGGGCGGCGAGGGCGTGGCGCGGGGTTATCACCAGCGCCCGGACCTGACCGCCGAACGTTTCGTGCCGGATCCTTTCGTGCCGGGCGCGCGTCTGTATCGCAGCGGCGACCTCGCACGATTCCGCGCAGACGGGGTGGTGGAATACCTCGGTCGCATCGACCAGCAGGTGAAGATTCGCGGGTTCCGTATCGAACTCGGCGAAATCGAAGCCTGCCTGATGGAACACGAAGGCGTGCGTGAAGCCTTGGTCATCGACCGCGATGGCCCGACCAGCCGTCAGTTGGTCGGTTACGTGGTGCCGCGCGATCCGTTGGCAGATGAACAAGACCTGCGTGAGGCACTGACGGCGCACCTGCGCAGTCGCTTGCCGGCGCACATGTTGCCGGCGCACCTGATGTGCCTGGCGGCACTGCCGCTGACGCCGAACGGCAAGCTCGATCGTCAGGGTTTGCCAGCGCCGCAAGCCTCGCGCCAGAGCCTCGATCAAGTGGCAGCGGCATCGCCCGCCGAGGCGCTGTTGGTAGAAATCTGGCAGGCGCTGCTGGGCCTGGATTCGCTGGGCGTCACCGAGAATTTCTTCGAACTGGGCGGTGACTCGATCATTTCCCTGCAAGCGGTGAGCCGTGCCGGGCAGCGCGGGCTGGTGTTCAGTCCGAAGCAGTTGTTTGAGCAACAGACCATCCGTGCACTCGCCGCCGTGGCGACCCGTCGTGAAGCTACGTTGGTCGACACGCCGACCGTCGAGGCGTTTGCCCTTGTTCCGCAGATTGATGCAGCGGCTCGTACAGGGCTGCAAGACCTGTATCCACTGTCACCGATGCAGCAGGGCATGCTGTTCCATTGCCTCGATTCGCCGGAGCTCAACCCCTACGTCAACCAATTGAGCGTGGCGGTCGACGGCTTGCAGGTGCCGCGTTTCCGTGCGGCGTGGCAAGCGCTGGTCGAGCGTCACGAAGTACTGCGCGCGGCGTTCCGCTGGCGTGATGGGCTGGCCGATCCGCTGCAAGCGGTGTTCGCCGAGGTCGAGTTGCCGATCGAAGAACTTGACTGGCGCGAGCGTAGCGACACCGAGCTGGCGCTGAGTGAACTGGCGGCTTCCGAGCAGGCCAAGGGCTTCGACCTGAGCTGCCCACCGCTGATGCGCTTCATTCTGGTTCGCCTCGGTGAAGCGCGTTACCAGATGATCTGGATCTACCATCACCTGCTGCTGGACGGCTGGAGTGCTTCGCGTCTGCTCGGCGAAATGCTGCGCCTGTACCACCACGACAGCCTGCCGGCGCTGACCGGTCGCTACGCCGACTACATCGCCTGGCTGCAACGCCAGGATGATGCCCAGGCCGAAGCTTTCTGGCGTGAGCGTCTGGCCTTGCTGGAAGCACCGACCATTCTGGCCAAGGCCTCCGGTGCCAGCGGTTGCGGCCATGGCGTGATGTACAGCGACCTCAATGCCGAGGCGACGCGCAAGTTGCACAGCTTCGCCAAGCGCCAGCGCGTGACCCTCAACACCCTGGTGCAAGGCGCCTGGCTGTTGCTGTTGCAGCGCCATAGCGGCCAGCGCAGCGTGGCATTCGGCGCCACGGTGGCGGGGCGTCCAACCGCTTTGCCCGGTGCCCAGGACATGCTTGGCCTGTTCATCAATACCTTGCCGGTGATCCAGACCCTCGACCCGCAACAGCCGCTCGGTAAGTGGCTGCGCGAGTTGCAGGATTACAACCTGGCGGTGCGCGACTACGAACACACGCCGTTGTCCGACGTCCAGCGCTGGGCCGGGCAGGGTGGCCAGGGGCTGTTCGACAGCATCATCGTCTTTGAAAACCATCCGGTGGACCGTGCCTTGCGCGGTGGCGAGGAAGGCGAGTTGCGCTTCGCCGAAGTCGGCAGCGGCGGCGTCACCAACTTCCCGATGGACTTGATGGTCAGCGCCAACGAGGAAGGCCTGGAAGTCGAATACCTGTACCTGCGTGATCGCTTCAGCGAACAGGAAGTCGAGCGCATTCGTGCACAACTGGAAGGCTTGCTGCGTGCATTGCCTGAGGATGCCGACTGCTTGCTCGGCAACATTGGCTTGCCCGAAGCGCGTTTGAGTCTGCCGCAAGCGTCTGCCGACAACACTGATCTATTGCACGCGTTCAATCAGCATGTCCGTCATCAGCCGCAGAAAATGGCGTTGTTCTGCGAGGACCGGGAGCTCAGCTATGCCGAGCTCGATGCACAGGCCAACGGTCTGGCGCAGCAATTGATCGCTCGCGGCATCGGCGCGGAAAACCTGGTGGCCGTGGCGCTGCCGCGTTCCGAACGGACCCTTGTCGCGTTCCTCGCGGTGCTCAAGGCGGGCGCTGCGTATCTGCCGCTGGACCTCGCGTACCCGGCCGAACGGCTGGCGTACATGCTCAGCGATTCAGCGGCGAGCCTGTTGATTTGCGACAGCGACATCGGTGAACGCCTGACGTTGGCCGACAGCCCGCCGCGTTTGTTGCTTGATCAACTGAACGTTGCCGGCAGCAGCGAGTGCCCGGTTGTCGAGCCGCTGCCCGGCCACCTGGCGTACCTGATCTACACCTCGGGGTCTACCGGCCAACCCAAAGGCGTGGCCGTGGCGCGGGGGCCGATTGCCCGGCATTGCCGCGGCGTCATCGATCTTTACGAACTGGCAACCCGCAGCCGTGAATTGCACTTCATGTCGTTCGCCTTCGACGGGGCCCAGGAGCGTTGGCTGAGCGTAATGCTGGCCGGTGGCAGCCTGGTGATCCGCGAGGACAACGTGTGGACGCCGGAGCAAACCCTGGAAGTGTTGCATCGGCACAGCGTCACCGTCGCCTGCTTCCCGCCTGCGTACCTGCAACAGATGGCCGAAGTGGCCGAGCGTCTGGGCAATCCCCCGGCGGTCGAGGTGTATTGCTTTGGTGGCGATGCGGTGCCGGACGCGAGTTTCGAACAGGTCAAGCGTGCCTTGCGGCCGAAGCGTCTGGTCAACGGTTACGGTCCGACTGAAACCGTGGTCACGCCGCTGCTGTGGCGTGCCGAGGCCCGCGAACGTTGCGATGCCGCCTATGCGCCGATTGGGCGTGGCGTCGCGGGGCGCGGCTTGTACATACTCGATGCCGATCTCAATCCGTTGCCGGTGGGTGTCAGTGGTGAGTTGTACCTGGGCGGCGAATGCCTGGCGCGGGGTTATCACCAGCGGCCGGGGATGAGCGCCGAGCGTTTCATTCCCGACCCGTTCGAGGCCGGTGGCCGCATGTACCGCACCGGTGATCTGGTGCGCCAGCGTGAATGCGGCTTGATCGACTACCTCGGCCGACTCGACCAGCAAGTGAAGATTCGTGGTTTTCGCATCGAACCGGGCGAAATCGAAGCGCGCTTGCGCGATTGCGTGGGCGTGCAGGATGCCGCCGTGGTGGTGCACGACACGCCGACCGGCAAGCAGTTGGTCGGGTATGTGGTGGCTGGCGCTGCGGTCGGGCTGGACCGTCGCTTGAAAGCCGAGCTGCAAGCGCAAATGCCGGACTACATGGTGCCGGCGCGAATCCTCGTGCTGGAGCGTTTCCCGCTGTCGGCCAACGGCAAGCTCGACCGCCGCGCACTGCCCGAGCCGGAATGGGCGCTGGGCGGCTATCGCGCGCCGCGCAATGCGCTGGAACAGGCGTTGACCGCGATCTGGCAAGACGTACTCGGCGTGCCGCAAGTGGGCATCGACGACAACTTCTTCGAACTCGGTGGCGACTCGTTGCAGGTGCTCAAAGTCATCTCACGGGTGCGCAGCCAGCCGCAGCTGGGCTTTGAGTTGAAACTGCGCGACTTGATGCAGAAACCGTGCATCGCCGAGCTCAGCGGCTATCAGGCAAACGAGTCTGCAAAAGCACCGGACCCGTTGTTGGCGCTCAATAGCCGGGTCGCCAATGTGCCGGCGCTGTTCTGCCTGCACGCCGGTTTCGGCACGGTGTTCGACTACGAACCGCTGGCCCGGCGTCTGGACGGTCGGCGCACGGTATATGGCCTGCAATGCCGCATGTTGCTTGATCCGCAGTGGCAGGACGAATCGCTGCTGGCGATGGCCCAGGCCTACGCCCAACGGCTTCGTGCACAACAGCCGCACGGTCCGTATTACCTGTTGGGCTGGTCGTTGGGGGGCGCGTTGACGCAACTGGTCGCTCGGGAACTGGAAGACCAAGGGCAAACAGTGGCGTTTGCCGGACTGGTCGACAGCTACGTGGCGGGCACCGCGGAAGCGGGGGACTGGCGCGAAGATTTGGCGGACTTCCTGAAGTTCGTCCTCGGTCAACCGTCTGAAGAAGCAGAAGCATTGATTGATTTGAAAGCCGCTGGCCTGAGTGAACGGGAAGGCGCCGCAGCGGTGATTGAAGCGGCAATGCACGGTGCCAACGAAAACGCGGCGTTGGGCGCGAGCGAGCTTTCGCAGATCTTCGCCACCGGCTCATCGCTCAAACAACTGGCGCTGGCGCAACGACGATTGCCATCGGTGCAGGTGGCGGCGCATCGCTGGTGGGTGGCCGGGCGTGATGACGAGCGCCGGGTGTTCGAAGCGCAAGTCGGTCATCACGGCGTGGATCGCTTGTTGGCGGGCGGGCATTACGAGTTGTTGCGTGGTGATGTGTTGCTCAATGAGCTTGAGCAACTGTTGGAGCGCCGGACAGCTATTGCTTGAAAACGTTAGTGGCGAGGGAGCTTGCTCCCGCTGGACTGCGCAGCAGGCCCATTCTTGGGGCCGCTTCGCAGCCCAACGGGAGCAAGCTCCCTCGCCACAGGTTCCCTTCATTGTGTAAAAGGATTCGTCCCAATGGCCGTACTGCCAGAACTTGAAGCATTCCTCGAACTCGCCGAGTTCGGCCGTCTGACCGGTAAAAATCGTCCGATGCACGAACAGACGCCGCAACAGGCGCGGATCGACTTCGAAGCGTCCTCGGGCTTTCTCGATGTGCCGCTGGCGCACATTGCTTGCGAAAACTTCAGCATCGCCGCGCGTGATGGTTACAGCCTCGCGGCTCGCCTGTATCGCGACGGGCAAGCGGCCGATGGCCTGCAACCGGTGATGTTGTATTTCCACGGCGGCGGATATGTGGTCGGCAGCCTCGATTCCCACGATGCGTTGTGCCGTCGGCTGGCGGCGCAGGGTGGTTTTGCCGTGTTGACGGTGGATTACCGGTTGGCGCCGGAATGGCGTTTTCCAACCCCGGTGCAGGACGCCTGCGATGCCGGCAACTGGCTGGTTCGCGAAGGTGCGGCGCGTGGCCTGGATGCATCACGGGTGGCACTGGCCGGCGACAGCGTCGGTGCGACCCTGGCCACGGTGTTGTCGTTGATTGCCGTGCGCGACCCCGCAGAACTGGCGTTGAAGCCCAAGGCGCAGTTGCTGGTGTATCCGGTCACCGACGCCACCACTCACCGCGCTTCGCATCGCGACTTTGCCGAAGGTTACCTGCTGGAAACCCCGACCCTGGACTGGTTCTACGCCCACTACGGCCGCACTCCGGCAGACCTGGCGGATTGGCGCTGCTCGCCGTTGTTGGCTGAAGACTTGTCGGGCGTGGCCCCGGCGCTGGTGTACCTGGCCGGGCATGATCCGCTGCATGACGAAGGGCTGGCCTATGCCGAGCGTTTGCGCGCTGCCGGCAATGACCTGACCTTGCTCGAACAACCAGGCATGACCCATGATTTCTTGCGCATGGCGGGGTTGTTGGGGGAGGTGGAAGGGATTCACCGTGAAGTGGCGGGGTGGGTGCGGTCGAGGGTGTGAGATGAACCCAGATCGTTCCCACGCTCTGCGTGGGAATGCCTCAATGGACGCTCTGCGTTCGGCTGTTGAAGGGACGCGGAGCGTCCCGGGCTGCGTTCCCACGCGGAGCGTGGGAACGATCCAAAGGTGGCGGGGTGGGTGCGTTCGCGCATGTGAGATGAAACCAGATCGTTCCCACGCTCTGCGTGGGAATGCAGGTCCCGGGCTGCGTTCCCACGCGGAGCGTGGGAACGATCCAAAGGTGGCGGGGTGGGTGCGTTCGCGCATGTGAGATGAAACCAGATCGTTCCCACGCTCTGCGTGGGAATGCCTCAACAGACGCTCTGCGTTCGGCTGTTGAAGGGACGCGGAGCGTCCCGGGCTGCGTTCCCACGCGGAGCGTGGGAACGATCCAAAGGTGGCGGGGTGGGTGCGTTCGCGCATGTGAGATGAACCCAGATCGTTCCCACGCTCTGCGTGGGAATGCCTCAACGGACGCTCTGCGTTCGGCTGTTGAAGGGACGCGGAGCGTCCCGGGCTGCATTCCCACGCGGAGCGTGAGAACGATCCAAAAAGTGGCGGGGGGGGGGGGACGTCCCGGGCTGCRTTCCCACGCGGAGCGTGRGAACGATCCAAAGGTGGCGGGGTGGGTGCGTTCGCGCATGTGAGATGAAACCAGATCGTTCCCACGCTCTGCGTGGGAATGCCTCAACGGACGCTCTGCGTTCGGCYSTKGAAGGGACGCGGAGCGTCCCGGGCTGCGTTCCCACGCGGAGCGTGGGAACGATCCATGAAAAATGCCCGCATCTCTCGATGCGGGCATTTTCAGCTCAGCTCAACAGCTCAGAAGTCGTACTTCGCCGTGAGTTGGAAATTGCGCGGCTCGCCGTAGAAGGTGGTGCCGAAGTTGCCCAGACCCGTCAGGTACTTCTTGTCGAAGATGTTGTAGGCGTTGGCGGTGAAGCTCAGGTGTTCGTCGTACTGATAGCGGGTCATCAGGTCCACGAGGGTGTAGCCGCCTTGCTTGAGATTGACGCTGGCGCCTTGACCACTGCCATCCACATTCGGGTTGAAGGTCTGGCCGTAAAACGCACTCTGCCAGCTTACGCCACCGCCGACGGTGACCTGGTCCAGGGCGCCAGGCAGACGGTAAGTGGTGAACGTGCGCACGACGTGTTCCGGTTTGGTGGTCGCCAGCGGGAAGCCGAAGATGCGTTGTTCTTCCTTGTCGCGGGAACGGGCGTAGGTGTAACCAGCCGACACGTTCCAGCCTTCGGCCAGTTCACCGGCCATTTCCAGTTCCACACCTTTGGTGGTGGCGCCGTTGGTTGGCTTGTAGACGTCCTGCCCGGTGGCGGTGTCGGTGGTGACGTACTGGGCGACGTTGTCCTGTTCGATGCGGAAGAAGGCCAGGCTGGCGTTCAGCTTGCCTTCGAAGTAGGCCGCTTTCAGGCCGGTTTCATAGCTGTTGCCTTCCACCGGATCCAGGGTCTTGCCGCTGGCGTCCTTGTAGATCTGCGGCTGGTAGATGTTGGTGTAGCTGGCATACACCGAGTAGGTATCGTCGAGGTCATAGACGACGCCGGCGTAGGGCGTGACGACACCGTGTTCCTTATAGCTGGCATGCGTATCGCCCAGACCGGCGCCAGGGTAGTAGGTGTAATCCTCGTTGTACTTGAAGGTGCTGACGCGGCCGCCAAGGATGAACGACAGGTCGTCGGTCGGTCGCAGGCGTGTGGCCAGGTACGCGCCGTTCTGGCTCTGGGTGCGCTCGTACTTGCCGTTTTTCGGGAACTCCGGTTTGGCGATGTGGCCCTTCCAGTCGAAGATATCGCCCGGCACCAGGCCGAATTCGCTGCTGTCGTAAGTCGAACCGGTCTGACGGGAATGGGAGGTCATGAAACCCGCCACCAGTTCATGTTCGCGACCACCCAGGCTGAACGGACCGGAAACGTTGACGTCCGCGGTGTTCTGCACGCGATGACCTTCCCAGCGACCCCAGTAGAAGAACATGCCTTCGCCGGTGGCACGATCCGGGTTGCCGCCGCTGGCGGACGCCAGTTGGGTGTCGTGATCGGTGGTCTTCTGATCGAGGGTGACCTTGAGATTCCAGTCGTTGGCCAGCGCTTGTTCCAGGGAGGCGAAGTAAGTGGTGCTGTCGAAATCACGACGGCTCCAGTCAGACCCCGGGTTGAAACTGCGGGAGAAATCGGTACGGCCGCCATCGGTGTAGAACGGTGAGTTACCGGTCCAGGAACTGCCGCGCGGGGTAGCGCTGGATTTGTCGACGCCCAATGTCAGCAGGGTATCGTCGGTCAGGTCGGCTTCGAGGATGCCGTAGTACAGGTCTTTCTTCTGGCTGTAGTGGTCGATGTACGAATCTTTGTCCTGCAGGGCACCAACGAAGCGACCGCGCACGCTGCCGGAGTCGTTGAGCGAGCCGGAGATGTCGCCTTCGGTGCGGTAGTTGTCCCACGAGCCGACGGTGCCGCTGACCGAAGCCTTGAACTCCTTGGTCGGTTTCTTGCGCACCAGGTTGACGGTGGCGGCAGGGTCGCCGGCGCCAGTCATCAGGCCGGTCGCGCCTTTGATGATTTCGACACGGTCAAGGCTGGCCGAGTCGTCGCTGTTGTTCGGGTTTTCGCCGTAGACACCGTCGTAAGGAATGTTGACGCCATCGTATTGGAAGTTGGTGATGGCAAAGCCACGGGTGGAAAACTCGGTGCGGTCACTGTCGTACTTTTGCATGGTGACGCCAGGCGTATTGCGCAGCACATCACTCACGCTCTTGGAGCCTTGGTCATCCATTTGCTGACGGGTTACCACGGTCACCGATTGCGGCGTTTCGCGAATGGTCAGCGGCAGTTTGGTGGCGGTGGTGGTAGCGCCGGTGGTGTAGGAACCGGTGCCTTCGGTGGTCAGGCCCAGGGCCTGGCCGGAGATGGTGGTCGCGCCCAGTTGCAGGCTCGAAGAGCCGCCGGACATCAGCGTCACACTGTTGCCGTTGATCTGGAACGAGATGCCGGTGCCTTTGAGCAATTCGGCCAGCGCCTCGGAAGGTTCGAGCGAACCGGATACCGCACGGGATTTAAGACCGGCCACCTGGTCCGGGCTGTAGAGGATTTGCAGATTGGTCTGCATGCCCAGTTGAGTCAGCGCGCTGGACAGCGGTTGCACAGGAATACTCACTTTTACAGGTGCAGCATTGGCCATCGAGCTCCCCAGCAAGGTGGCGGTCAGCAGTACGCTGGTCAGCAAGGTTCGATGCAAGGTCGGCCGCTGTACGGCCAGCGCGAGAGGTGTGCGGCATGGAAGGGATCGCATTACTGCCTGTGCTCCTGAAAGTGTCGTGCAGAGTTTTTGTTAATGGGAATTATTATTAAGACGGGGCGTGAGTGCGAAACCGGAAAAATAATTTTTCCATTTTTGAAACCTGCACAAAAACCTGCGGGAGCGGGCTTGCCCGCGATAGGGCCATCACCTTCAACATGGATGTCTATTGACCCACCGCTATCGCGGGCAAGCCGCTCCCACAGGTTCTGCGCAAGGTCTTGAAATGGGTGATCAGGCCGGGGTCAATTCGCTCACGACCCGGCCGCTTTCCATGCGCACCAGTTGGTCGGCGACATCGAAGTAACGGTCATCGTGGGAGATCACGATGATGGTCTTGCCCAGGCGTTTGAGGTCCGGCAGCAGCTCGGTGTAGAAAACCCGGCGGAAGGTCGGGTCCTGGTCCGCCGCCCATTCGTCGAACACCAGAACCGGCCGTTCTTCCAGCCAGGCATTGACCAGCGCCAGACGCTTGCGCTGGCCGGTGGAAAGGTCGGTGGTGGTGAAGTTGCCGTCCTTGACGCTGACCTTGTGCGCGATTTCCAGGCGTTGCAGGTACTTGTTGGCATCTTCCGGGATGTGCGTGTCGCCCTGGACCACGTCGTCGAACAGGTAGTAGTCGGCAAAAATGGTGGTGAACAACTGGCGATAGTCGTCGCGGTTCTGTGCATCGATGGCCTCGCCGTTGACGCGGATCTGCCCCTGTTGCGGGGTGTACAGGCCCAACAGCAACTTGATCAGCGTGGTCTTGCCGCAGCCGTTTTCGCCGACGATGAAAGTGATGTCGCCCTGTTTGATGGTCAGGTTGACCGGACCCAACTGGAACGGTGTGGCACCGTCCACCGACGGGAAGGTGTAGCGCACGTCCGCCAGTTGCAGTTGGTGCACGGCGGGTTTGACGTCGCCCTGATCGCTGAGCAACAGGTGCGGCTCAGGGGTGGAAAACTGTTCGGACAATTGAGCGATGCGGCGAAAGGCAATCTGCGCGCGGCTGACGATCGGCAAAGTACTGATCAGATGTTCCAGCGGGCCTTTCATGTACAGCAGCACCAGCACGAAGCCGCTCATCACGGTCTTGTCGGCGCTCGGCCAGAAGGTTTGCAGCGCCAGGGCCAGGCCGATGACCACGAAGAACAGCATCGAGCCGAAGGTCTTGGCAATGACGAAAGTATTGATCGAGCGCACTTGGGTGTTGCAGATGAATTCGGCGGTGCCCTTGATGCCCGAAGTGAACATGCGCTGGCGGCGCGGGCGGTGAATCCGCAGTTCCTTGGCACCTTCGGCGATGGCGTTGTAGTGCTTCTGCAACTCGTCTTCGGCATCGCGGGCAGCCATGAAGCCCTGTACGCCTTTGCTCTGGGCATAGGCCTGGATCGCCGTGCCGATCATGATCGCGGCCAGCATGATCATGAACATCGGCCATGACAGGATTGCCAGGTAGCCCATGCAACCGAGGGTCACGGTGACGGAAATCGCCAGCGGCGCGAAGGCGAAGGCGAAATCACTGATGGTGTCGACGTCGTGGGTCAACACCGGGATCAGTCGATGGCTGCGGTAGCGTTCGATCTGTTCGATCGGTGCCGACAGGACTTTCTCACCCAACTGTTTGCGCAGCTTGGCGATGATGTGCTGGCCGACATAGTTGGTGCCGATGTCGGAGCAGATCGAACTGGCCAGCGCCAACAGACACAGGCCGGCGAACAGCGCCACCACGCCCTGGGTCAGGCCGTCCGAGTGCAATGCGTTGTTGATGGTCGCCAGCAACACCGTGACGCTCAGGCCGCCGACCATGCCCAGGAAAATGGACGCGGCGACGATCAGTCGAAAGGGTTTGAGCAGGGCGAACAATTCGCCGATGGCGCCGCGAGTGGGCTGGGTCATGGAAGACTGTTCCTTGGGTCGTAAGGCAGATACCCAGTAGAACGTCTGGTCGAGGGGTTAATTTAGCGTCGGTTGACTGGTGGTGACCGTCGCTCGAATGAATGAAGGTGACGCGGAGCGTCACGGGATGCATTCCCACGCGGAGCGTGGGAACGATCAATCAACCCTGTGGGAGCCAGCCTGCTGGCGATGGCGGACGGTCAGTCGACATCTCTGCTGACTGACAAGTCGTCATCGCCAGCAGGCTGGCTCCCACAGGGGGAACGTGGTGTGCCTTAGAGCTGGCGCACTACGCGAAAGCCTATCCAGTCCCCGCGTTCCTGTGGGTACTGGCTGTTGCGGTTGCCGGAGCGGGAGAACACCGGCGCTTCACCCCAGTCATTGCCGCGGATGCGCACGGCTTCGCAGTTGGCTTCCAGCCAGGCACTACCGTCGGTGGGGGCGCCGACGTAGCTCGGATGTTCGCAATCCTCGACCCATTCGTAGACGTTGCCATGCATGTCGTACATGCCGAAGGCGTTAGGCGGGTAGCTGCCGACCGGTGAGCTGTAGCTGTAGCCGTCAGCCGGGCCGTAGGTGTTGGCGTGCCTGGCGATGCTGTATTGCTTGCCTTCATCGAACGGGAAGGGGAACGGACCCTTGGTACCGCCGCGTGCCGCGTATTCGCGCTGTGCTTCGCTGACCATGCTGTACTTCTGCCCGGTTTTCTTCGACAGCCAGGCGATGTAGTTTTTAACGTCATCGAAGTTCATGCACACCGCTGGCTGGCGCGGGGTCTGTGGATAACGCGGCTTGCTGGCGATGCACTCGCGACCGGGTCGGGTATCGCCGTTGGCGATGGTCACGCCGCTTTCCTTGACGTAGCTGTCCCACTCGCCTGCGGTGATCTGGAAGCGGCTCATGGCGAACGGCCTGGCGAACGTCACGTCATGCATCGGCCCTTCATCGGGCTCGCGGCCGACTTCGTCATCGGGGGTGCCCATGGTGAAGGTGCCGGCGGGCAAAACCACCATTTCCGGGCAATCGCGGCAGTCCTTGAATACCTTGCCCGGTGGCGTTGGTGTGGCGGCGTGGACGGCGGTTGGCAGCAGGCCGGCCGTGATGGCGGCCAGGGCGAGGGCCTTGAATGGCAGCAGATCACTGTTCATGTGTCATCTCGATAAAAAGGTGAGAGTCGAATCTGTAGGAGCCAGGCTTGCCGGCGAAGGCGATGTGATGGACGCCTTCGCCGGCAAGCCTGGCCCCTACGAAAATCAGGCGTCAGGCGATTTTGTTGAGTAGGGCCATGAAACGGTCGATTTCGCTTTCGCTATTGAGCAGACCCGGGGCAATACGGATCACCGGGCCGACGTCGCGGTCGACCGAGTCGCAGACCACGCTGTTTTGCATCAGTGCGCTGGCGATCTTTTCGCAATCCTGCTGCTTGACCCTGAAAAACGTGAAACCGGCCGACAGCTGCGGACTCTGCGGGGTAACCAGCTCGATCCGCGGCTGTTCCAGCAGCCGCAGCTTGGCGTAGGTGTTGAGTTCATGAATGCGCGCCTGGACATCGGCCTTGCCCAGGTCCAGGTGCAGCTTGAACGCTTCGTCCGCCGCCCAGCGATGTTCGAAACTGTGATAGCCGCCGGGGGTCATGATGGTTGCGAAATCGGTGGCTTCGCCGAAGGTCGGAATGATCGGCGTGACGTCCCTGACCTCGGCCGAGCGCGCGCAAACGATCCCGGTGCCACGGGGGCCGAACATCCATTTGTGGGTGCCGGCGATGAAGAAATCGCAGTGCATGTCGGGGAAGTCGAGATTTTCGACACCGAAGCCGTGGACGCCGTCGACCACGTACAGCAGGCGGTCCTTTTCTTCGCGCTGGCGGTTCAGCTCTTCGACCAGCTTGCCGATTTCACCGATCGGCAATTTCACGCCGCTGCCCGATTGCACCCAGGTCATGCCCAGCACGCGGGTTTCGGGGCGAATGCCTTTGGCGATCGAGTCGAGCACTTCGTCCACTGAAATGTCGTGGCTGTTTGCAAACAGCTTGAGTTTGCGCACCTTCGTGCCCTGGCGTTGCTGGCGAAACTCCAGGGTGTAGTGGGTCGAGTAATGCTCGTGTTCGCTGACCAGGATTTCCTGGTCCGGGCGCACATGAATACCGCCGTAGATCATCGCCAGGCCTTCGGTGGTGCTGCCGGTCAGTGCGATCTGTTCAGGCGTGGCATTGAGGTAACGGCCAGCCCAGACCCGCACGTTGTGCTCGCGTTTTTCGGTTTCCTGCAGGTCCCAGTCCATGGCGCGGCCGGGGTTGCGGTCGATGCTGGCGCGGTGCATGTCGATGGCGTTGCGCACCGGCGTCGGGTGCGAGGTCACCAGGAAGTTGGCGAAGTGCAAGTAGTCCGGGTCTTGATTGAACAGCTGGCGCAGTTGCGCCCATTTGCCCTTGGCCAGGGGTTGCGATGGCTGCTGTGGATTGCCGGCCAGCGCCGGCAGATTCACGCCGGCAGCCAGCGGCAGGCCGGCGGCGAGAATACCGGCCTGCTTGAGGAATGAACGACGGTTGGTCATGGCTTCGGCTTCGCTTGGCAAATGTGGCATCAGTTTTTGGCGACGGGTCTGGAGGATTTCTCGACCTGATCCCAGACCCGCAGAAAATTGCCGCCCCAGAGCTTGGCGATGTCGGCTTCGCCGTAGCCGCGGCTGATCAGCTCGGCGGTGACGTTGCGCGCCTCGCTGACATCCTTCCAGCCATCCAGGCCGCCGCCATCGTTGAAGTCGGAGCTGATGCCCACGTGGTCGATACCGATTTTCTTCACCGCATAGTCAATCGCATCGCCGTAATCCTTGAGCGTGGCCTTGGGTTCTTCGTCGACGATGGCGTAGAGCTGGCTGGCGTATTCGCCAAAGCGTTGCTCGGACCAGACCGTGATGACCGGATCCCCCGGCATCAGCGCCATCTCCAGACCTTGCAGCGGTTGCAGGTCGAAGCGCGCACGCAGGGCGTTGAGCTTGGCCTGCGTGGCCTGGCTCAGCGGGCGGATGTAGGTCGGGAAACCGACAATCTGCACCACGCCCCCGCTGTCCTTGATCAACTGCATTTCGTGGTCGCTGAGGTTACGCGGAATATCCACCAGCCCGCGGGGCGCCGAATGCGAGGCGACCATTGGCGTGCGGCTCAACCGGGCGACTTGTTCCAGGGCTTTGGTCGACATCTGCGACACGTCGATGATCACGCCCAAATCATTGAGACGGTGCACGGCTTGTTTGCCGAGGTCCGAAAGCCCGCCGAGGGCGTCCCGCGAATCATTGAAGAACGGCAATGGCCGCGACGAATCGGCCCAGGCGTTATTGCCCACGTAGCTGAAGCCGAACATGCGCATGCCGCGCGCGGCCCATTTGTCCAGGGCATTGAGGTCGTTGCCCAGCGGGTAGGCGTTGAGCATGCTCATGAAGATCGCGAACTTGCCTTCGCCATGCAGGCGACGGAAATCATCGGGGGTGTAGGCGATGGCCACCTGATTGGGGAAGTCACGCACCAGCGTGGTGATGATCTTGTAGCGGGTTTCCTGTTCGAAGCGTGCTTCTTCGATGAAACCGGCGGTGGGGCGATGGGGTGCGTTGGGGCCGTTCCAGATTTCCGGCCAGCCGAAAATGGTCAGCGCGGCACCGGAGAGGCGACCGCGAGCGGTTTTCACCAGGTCGAACTGGCCGCTGCCGTCCTTGTCGGCTTCGTTGCCGGCAGTGCCGAAGTCCATCGGCACGGTGATGTGGCTGTCGAACGAGAGCAGGCGTTCGTGCAATTCATCGGCCTGCTTCATCACTTTGACCGGGTAACCGGGATTGTCCTTGAACCAATAATCCCAAGCCGCGAAGCCGGCACCTGCGCTGATCGCCAGGGCCAATGGCAGGCCGATGTAAAGAGCCTTTTTCGAACGTGGTTTTGTCATTGCCGTCTCAGTCAGGTTCGCCGCGGGGGGCTTTGCTATCTGGGAGGAACGAGTGGGCAGCTGAAGAATTTAGGTGATTGCACTGGCCTCATCGCTGGCAAGCCAGCTCCCACAATGGACGGTGGTGTTCACATAATCCCATCCAAACTCGATACCTGTGGGAGCTGGCTTGCCAGCGGTGCTTTTAAATTTCGCAGGGCAACAAACGTTCTAGCTTGGATAAAGCCTGCTCCATGGCTGACACAGGTAGGGCAATGACGATTTCTCGACGATGGTTCATGGCGGGCCTGGCGCTGACCGGCGCTGCCGTGCCTGCGGCTTTTTATGGGCATCGCCAATGGACGAAACCGGACCCGACAATCACGCCGGGTGAAGCTTCATTCGATGTCGCGGATGTCGCCGGCCAGCGCTTGGCGGACACCCTGCGCGGAGTCTGGCAGATTCGTTTCGAAGGCCGTGACGCAGGTCTTGAAGGTTTGCCGCGCGAAGGGCTGGAAGTGTTTCTCGACATCGGTCACAAGGGCCGTGGCCTGATCGGTTTTCTCGACACCGCTGAACGTCTGCGCTCCAGCGAACAACCCCGCTACCGGGTGCTCGGTGATCTGGCCAGTGCCAAACCGGCGCAGTTGAGCTGGCGACTGGTGAGCGCGACGGGAAGCTGCGATTACGAATTCAGCATGGCGCTCGATGAGGTCTGGGCCGGGTTCGGCAATGCCGGCAGCGGCTCACTCAGTGGTCGCGTGCTGGATCTGGATCGACCCTTGATGCTGACGGCGCAGGACAACCGTTTTGTTGCCGTGAAAAAAGTCTTCCCCGAAGCCCGGGAGCGCACCGGTTTGAACCCGCCGCTATTGGCGTGGCTGACGTCCCAGGAGCATCGCCTGTTTCACCAGCTCTGGCATGCGTCCCGGGACAAGTGGCATACCTTGCCCGAAGACAAGCGCAATGCCTTGCGCGGTATTGGCTGGCAACCCGGTCCGCGGGACCAGGAGCGAGATGCCCGTGGCAAACGCAAGGATCGCAACGGCTCGGGCGTGGATTTTTTCTTCATGCACCGGCACATGCTCGGCACCGCGCGCTCAATGCAGGATCTGCCGTCGTGGACGCATTTCCCGCTGCCGCAGCCCGAACTGGCCCGGGACCGCATCGGCTTCGCCAACTATTTCGACAATCACGACGGCACCGCGCTGCCGCCGACCTGGCTGGCCGAGGACGATGACGAGTACTCGCAGTGGGTCAGCGATATCAAGACTGCCGAGACCTACCACAGCAATTTCCAGGTTTGGGAATCGCAGTACCGCGATCCGCGTTATCTGTCGAAGTTGACGCTGGGGCAGTTCGGCTCGGAGGTGGAGTTGGGTCTGCACGACTGGCTGCACATGCGCTGGGCCTCGGTGCCGCGTGACCCATCCAACGGTCAGCCGGTGCCGTTCGCCCGGGATCCGGCGGACTTCTCGGCGCGTTGGTATGCGCCGGAAAACGATTTTCTCGGTGATCCGTTTTCCTCTCACGTGAATCCGGTGTTCTGGCATTTCCATGGCTGGATCGATGATCGCCTGGAAGACTGGTTCCGCGCCCATGAGCGCTTTCATCCGGGGCAGGTCAGCCGGCTTGAGGTCAACGGTGTGCCGTGGTTCGCACCGGGGCGTTGGGTCGAGATCGCCGACCCGTGGCTCGGTCCGGCCACCCATGGTTGCAGCACCACACCGGGGTTGCAGGCGGGTAAGTCAGTGGAAATGGACCCGGAAACCATGAAGCTGGCGCTGCGGATTACCTTTGGCGAGGATGAAAAGAAGCTCGAAGACCTGTTTCGCAAAGTGCCGCAACGACCTTGGTATGCGCGGCATTTAAAGGCCAAACAAAGTCAGGCCTGAGCACCGCAGTGATCGTTCCCACGCTCCGCGTGGGAATGCAGCCCGGGACGCTCTGCGTCCCATCCAGAGCCGAACGCGGAGCGTCCGTGGAGGCATTCCCACGCAGAGCGTGGGAACGATCAATCGCCACAAATCACATAGCCTGCCACCCACCCCCAAGCGCCTTGTACAGCGCAATACTCGCCTGCATCCGCGACAGCCGCAGTTGCACATTCAAGTCCTGCGCCGCATACAGCGTGCGCTGGGTTTCCAGCACGGTCAGTAAATCCTCGGCCCCCGCTTCATAGCGACTTTGCGCAAGGTTGAACGCGGTTTGCGCCTGTTGCAGTTCTTCACTTTGCCACTGCCGTTGTTCGTCCAGCCCGCGAATGCTGTTCAGCGCTTTTTCCACTTCGGCGAAACCATTGATGATTGCGCCACTATAGGTTTCCAGCAGCTCTTGCTGTCGCGCTGTGGCCTTGTCGCGTTCGGCGCCGAGGCGGCCATTGTTGAACACCGGCGAGAGCAAACCGGCGGTGAGGTTGTAGAAGGGACTGCGCAGAATGTCTGCGGCACGATCGGCGCCGGAGCCGATTTCCGCGCTCAGGGTCACGGTCGGCAACATGGCGGCGCGGGCTACGGTGACGTCGGCCTGGGCGGCGGCCAGTTGTGCTTCGGCGCGGGCGATGTCCGGTCGACGGCTGAGTAATTGGCTGGGCACCCCGGCATCAATGGCTGGCCATGACAGTTGATCGAAGCGCTCCTGGCCCAAAGACAATGCCTGCACCGGACGGCCGAGCAGGGTGGCGAGGCTGATCTGCGCGTCCCTGACCTGCTGCTGCACCAGCGGCAACTGGCGTTGCTGCGCGGCCACCAGGCTTTTCTGCTGAGCCAGTTCCAGCGCCGTCGCCGAGCCCGCGTCAAAACGGGTCTGCACCAGTTTCAACACACTCTGCGCGTTGGCCAGATTCAACTCGGCAATGCGGCTTTGCTCTTGCAGCGACAAGGTCTGTGCGTAGCCGCTGGCCACGCCGCTCAGCAGCGTCAGCTCAACGGTCGCCTGATCGAATTCGCTGGCGCGCAGGGCAAATTGCGCACTGTCGCGGGAGGCACGCTGGCCGCCCCAGAAATCGACTTCGTAACTCGCGGTGAGATTGGCGTCGAAGTAATCCACAGCGTCATTACTGCTGTCGGCGTCGAGTTGGCTGTAACCGCTGCCGCGCAGCAGTTTTTGCCGGTTGGCGTTGGCCCCGGCCTTGACTTCGGGCAACCGTGAACCACCAGCGACTACCGTTTCAGCCTGTGCCTGGCGCACTCGGGCGATGGCAGCGGCCAGGTCGTAACTGCCGACCCGGGCCTGTTCGATCAGCCGTCCCAGTTGCGGGCTGCCGAAGCGGTTCCACCATTGCTGATTGTCGTGAACGGCGCCTGCGGTGTGCGGCGATTGCCAGGCGGCGGGCGGCACAACGCCGCTGTCCGGGCGCTGGGCAGGGCTGCCGCAAGCGCTGAGCAACAAACACAGAGTCAACAGGCTGAGTGGCGGCTTCATCAATCGTTTATTCACTGGTAAGGGCCGTGACCGGGTCGAGTCGAGCAGCTTTGCGGGCCGGCATGAAGCCGAAGACAACACCGGTGACCAGGGCGCAGCCGAAGGCGCCCAGCACCGCTATCAGGGAGAAGGCGACCGCGACTTCGCTGAGGACCAGCACGCCACCGACGATCAGCGCCAGGGCAATTCCGGCGAGCCCGCCGACGACCGACAGCATCACGGCTTCCGTCAGAAACTGGCGCAGGATATCCCGCTGCCGGGCGCCGGTGGCCATGCGAATACCGATCTCGCGAGTGCGCTCACGCACAGTCATGAGCATGATGTTCATCACACCGATACCGCCCACCAGCAGCGAAATCGCGGCAATCGAACCGAGCATCAGCGACAGGGTGTTCTGCGTGCGCGCTTCGGCCTGGATCATCGCCGCGTTGTTGGTCAGTTCGAAATCCTTCTTGCCGTTGTGCAGGCGCAGCATCAATTGCTCGATGGCGCGTTCCGTTTCCTTGACCTTGCGCGCATCGGCGGCGGCAATCGCGATGTACTCCGGGTTGTGTGTGCCGAACAGGCGCACGCTGGCGGCGGAGTAGGGGATGGCGATGCGGTCGTCGCTGTCGGAGTCGCCGGAGCTGGCACCTTTTTCCGCCAGCACCCCGACCACCTGGAACGGCACGTTCTCGATCAGGATGTATTGGCCAATCGGGTTGGCCACGTCCTTGAGCAGTTTAGTGCGGACCTTATGGCCGATCACCGCCACGGCTGCCGCGTTCTGTTCGTCGGCTTCGGTGAAGTAACTGCCTTCGACTACAGGCCAGTTGAAGATCGCGGGGAAGTTGGTGTCGTTGCCGCCGACGTAGCTCAAATGGTCGAGGTTGCCGAAGCGCACCCCGGCTTCCTGGCCGTTGACCGGCATGATGCGCATCACTTGCGGCAGGCTGGCCACGGCCTTGACTTCGTCGAGGGTGACGATGCCCAGCGGTGTACGCGGGTTGGGCGACGACCCGCTGAGGTAAATGATGTTGGAGCCGAACGCGCCCATCTGCGCCATGACCTGACGCTTGCTGCCTTCGCCCACGGCCAGCATCACCACCACCGAAGCGACGCCGATGATGATCCCGAGCAGGGTCAGCGCAGTACGGAACTTGTTGATCCACATCACCCGCCAGGCGGCCTGGACCGCGTCGACCAGTTCGCCTTTCCAGGCACCGGTAGCTTGGGCACCTTCGCTCAGGCGCTTACGCAAATCGACGGCTTGCAGTGCACCGGAGGTTGCCGACTGTTGCGCGGCGGGATTGTCACGGGCGCTGTCACTGATGATCAGGCCATCGCGTATTTCAATGATGCGTTTGGCCCGGGCCGCCACTTCGCGATCGTGGGTGATCAGGATCACGACGTGGCCCTGGCTCGCCAGTTCGTCAAGCAGCGCCATGACTTCCTTGCCGCTGTGGCTGTCGAGGGCGCCGGTGGGTTCGTCGGCCAGGATGATGTGGCCGCCATTCATCAAGGCGCGGGCAATCGACACCCGTTGCTGTTGCCCGCCCGAGAGTTGGTGCGGGCGGTTGCCTGTACGCGCGCCCAGGCCGAGGCGGTCGAGCAGGGCGGCGGCGCGGGCGTGGCGCTCGGCAGCCGGAGTGCCGGCGTAGATGGCCGGCATCTCGACGTTTTCCTGGGCCGAGCCGGATGGAATCAGGTGGTAACCCTGAAACACGAAGCCGAACGCTTCGCGGCGCAACCAGGCCAGTTCGTCACTGTCGAGCGCCGCGACATTTTCCCCGGCGAAGCGGTACTCGCCCGAGGTCGGCCGGTCGAGGCAGCCGAGGATGTTCATCAGCGTCGACTTGCCGGAACCGGACGCGCCGACAATCGCCACGAATTCCCCGGCATGGATCGACAGGTCAATGCCGCGCAACACGTGAACTTCAGGTGCGTCGCCACCGCCATAGGCCTTGCGGATGTCCTGCAGTTCGATCAGGGGCGTTTGCATTCAACCGCCACTCCCGTCGGCCGGGCCGATCAACAGGTGATCGCCTTCTTGCAGGCCGTCGAGAATCTGCACCCGCAGACGATCGCTGATGCCGGTGCGGACGTTGCGTTGTTCGATGCTGCCGTTTTTGGCAACCACTTGCGCGGTCTGGCTGTCGGCTTGTGCGCCGGCTTGCAGCGCCGCAATCGGCGCGGTGAGAACGTTTTGCGCCTGATCGGCGACAAAAAATACCTGGGTGGTCATTTCTGCCATCAACGCGTTATCGGCGTTATCGACGTCGAGCAGTACGGTATACAGCACCACCCGAGCGCTGCCGCTTTTGCTTGAACTGGCGGGGCTGCCACCACCCTGACTGGTTTGGTCGAGAGGTTTTGGCGGCACCGGCAGAATTTGTCGCACGGTGCTTTTCCAGCGTCGGGCGCCACCGCTGAGGGTGGTGAACCAGGCCGTCATGCCGGGTTTGACGTGGCCGATATCGGCTTCAGAAACTTCGGCCCAAACCGTCATCGGTGACAGTTTGGCGATACGCAGAATCAACGGCGTCTGCTGCTGGGCATTGAGGGTCTGGCCCTCGCGGGCGTCGAGTGCGACTACGGTGCCGGACATCGGCGCGTAGATCCGGGTGTAGCCGAGTTCGGCCTGATCGCTGCGCAGGCTGGCCTGGGCCTGGCGAATCTGCGCCTGGAACATGTCGATGCGCGCTTGGGTGGCGCGCAGTTCGGCCTGGGCGGTCTGCACATCTTCTTCGCGGGTGGCGCCACCGGCCTTGAGATGCTGTTGACGCTGGAATTTTTGCCGGGCGAGTTCGTGCAGCGCGCGCTGTTCTTCAAGCTGTGCCTTGAGGTTTTCGATGGAAAAACGTCCAGCGTCGAGTTTGGCCTGTTGCGTGGATGGATCGATTTCCACCAGCAACTGGCCTTCCTTGACGACATCTCCGACTTCCACATGGATCTTGTGGATTTGCCCGGACGCCTGCGCGCCGACATCGACATAACGCCGCGGTTGCAAGGTGCCTAGCGCGGTCACGCTGCTTTCGATATCGGCGCGGGTGACCTGCACCGTGACGAACTGGTCTCGGCCAGGAGGGATGATCTGCCAGGCGGCGACGGCGATAACGGGGATCAGACAGAGCGCAGCAAGCAGGGCGCGTCGGGCGGGACGGGGACGTTTCATGCAGGGTTCCGGCCAAAGGATTTCGGCCCGTCGTTCAGCGCGGGGGGCGGATAGAGACGGGTAGCTGTCCTGTAAACGAAGAAGCCATTGGGGAATTTAGCCTGGGACATATGGCGTGACAGCTGCCGCGTGCCTGGGTGATACAACCCTCCTGTGGCAGCTGGCTTGCCAGCGATAGCGGTGGATCAGTCAGTGAATGTGCCGGCTGATACTCCGCCATCGCTGGCAAGCCAGCTCCCACAGGTATTGTGTAATTCGGAGGTTTCCACGGCCCGACAACTATTTGTCAGCCAAGACAAAGCAATACTTTAAATCTATATGAGAATTACTATAAATTACGCAGCTCAATTGCCACTATCGTGCCATTGCCTGTTTTCTGGTCGATGAAGTGGCTCAAGACCGTCCCCGTGCCGGAGTCATGTTGGAAAACTACTATCGCGAGCTGGTGTGTTTCCTGAACGCCAAGCTCGGCAACCGACAGGTTGCCGAAGATGTGGTGCATGACGCTTATCTGCGAGTCCTGGAGCGCTCCAGCGACGCGCCGATCGAGCAACCGCGGGCGTTTCTTTATCGTACGGCGCTGAACCTGGTGATCGACGATCATCGGCGCAATGCACTGCGCCAGGTCGAGCCGCTGGATGTGCTGGACAACGAGGAGCGTTACTTCTCCCCGTCACCCCTCAACAGCCTCGATCACGGCCAGCGCCTGGACATGCTCCAGCGCGCGTTGGCGGAATTGCCTCGGTTGTGTCGCGAGAGTTTTCTGCTGCGCAAGATCGAAGGCCTGTCACATCCGCAAATCGCCGAGCAGTTGGGTATTTCCAGGGCCATGGTCGAAAAGCACATCGTCAATGCGATGAAACATTGCCGGGTGCGCATGCAGCAATGGGATGCGCACTGATCGGCGTCCTTTGATGCCTTGCGGTTAAATTTTATTTCACTGTCCTCGTTCCTACTCAACAGACGACCTACTGTCCTGCTCCAGGCCGGTCAGGTCACTTAGGCTCTCCTTGCCCCGTCGCCCCGGGGTTCATCCAGAGGACACTGGAAATGACACAGGCAATTGCATCGCCCATCGTTCACGACCTGATCGGCGTCGGCTTCGGCCCTTCGAACCTGGCGCTGGCCATCGCTCTGCAAGAGCGCGGTCCGATCCAGGGCGAACTGGATGTGCTGTTTCTCGACAAACAGGCGAACTACAGCTGGCACGGCAACACGCTGTCGACCCAGAGCGAGTTGCAGATTTCCTTCCTCAAGGACCTGGTGACCTTGCGCAACCCGACCAGCCCTTATTCGTTCGTCAATTACCTCAAGGCCCACGGGCGCCTGGTCGACTTCATCAACCTGGGCACCTTTTATCCGTGCCGCATGGAGTACAACGACTACCTGCGCTGGGTTGCCGCGCAATTCGAGCCTCAGAGCCGCTACGGCGAAGAAGTGCTGACCATCGAGCCGGTGCTGCACAACCAGCAGGTTGAAGCGCTACGCGTGATTTCCCGTGATTCGACGGGCCATCAACATGTGCGCACCGCGCGTGCCGTGGTGGTCAGCGCCGGTGGCACGCCGCGTATTCCCGAAGCGTTCAAGGCGCTGAAAGAGGATGGCCGGGTGTTCCATCATTCGCAGTACCTGGCGCAAATGGCCAGGCAGCCGTGCGTGAACAACCAGCCGATGAGCATCGCGATCATCGGTGGTGGGCAGAGTGCGGCGGAAGCGTTCATCGATCTCAACGACAGCTTTCCTTCGGTGCAGGTCGACATGATTCTGCGCGGCTCGGCGCTCAAGCCAGCCGACGACAGCCCATTCGTCAACGAAGTCTTCTCGCCGGAGTTCACCGACCTGGTATTCCACCAGCAGAGCAGCGAGCGTGAGCGTCTGGTCAACGAGTACCACAACACCAACTACTCGGTCGTGGACATCGACCTGATCGAACGCATCTACGGCATTTTCTATCGCCAGAAAGTCTCGGGCATTGCCCGTCACGCGTTCCGCACCCTGACCACCATCGAGACAGCCACCGCCACTGAGCGCGGTATCGAACTGGCGGTGCGCAACAATGCCACCGGCGAAGTCACGGCTCGCCATTACGATGCGGTAGTGCTGGCCACCGGATACGAGCGGCAGATGCACCGAAAACTGCTGGCACCGCTGCAAGCGTATCTGGGTGATTTCGAGGTGGACCGCAATTACAAGCTGATCACCGACGAACGCTGCAAGGCGGGCATTTATATGCAGGGCTTCTGCCAGGCCAGCCATGGCTTGAGCGACACGTTGCTGTCGATCCTGCCGATCCGCGCCGATGAAATCGCTGGCTCACTGTATGACCATGGCAAGCATCGCGGGCATGCCAGTTCGGTGGAGGATCTGTTATTGGCGACTGCCAGCTAAAGATTTGCCGGCTGCACAAGCGTTATCGCGGGCCCGTTCCCACAGTTCGATCTTTCATCACACATCTTTGTGTCCACTGAAGATCCCTGCGTGAGCGGGCTTGCCTGCGATTGCGCTCTGATAAACCGAACCGGTGCATTGGTATTTGGGAAAAGTCCTACAGAAAGGCCTTCGGGTCTTCCGTAGTCTTGCCACCTCAATAATCTGACCGGGGAGGCCACGTTGTTCAAAAAGTCCATACGCATCCTGATCGCGGATGAACAACACTTTAACCGGCTAAGAATCGAGCGCTGGTTCAACCAGCTCGGTTATTACCGGGTGGCCCCGGTGCAAGACATGGCAGAGCTGCTGGTTCTGGTGGAGTACGCCAGCGAGCCTTTCGATCTGTTGATCATCAACGCCGCAATGGGACACGGAAAATTCGACCTGCTGGATTTCTGCCTGGATAACCAACAGCTCGATCGCGTGATGATCTACGACGGCCAGCGCGCGCAACTGCCTGCAATCGCGCTCTGCGCGCAGCGCAAAGTCAGTGTTAGCCATGCCTTGTTGCCGGATCTCGCTTCGATCCAGCGGCTGATGGCCCTCGCGGATTCACGGCGACCGTCTGTCGGCACTGTCATTTCTGTCAGGTAGTTTCGCCTCGCTTTCCATGCAACAGTCCAGGCGCAGCCGCTGCGTCTATTCGCGCCTTGCTCAAAGACTGTCAGCGCCCGTTTATCGTGTAATTGCCCAGGAGTTGCCATGAAGTCAGTGCTGATTGTGGACGATCATCCGGTGATTCGCGGCGCAGTCAAAATCGTCCTCAAGCTGGAAGGGTACAAACGCATCTACGAAGCCTCCACCGGTAATGAAGTCCTGCCGATGATCCGTGAACACCAACCGGAACTGGTGATACTGGACCTGAACCTGCCGTTTCTCGATGGGCTTGATGTGTTGGCTCGCATCAAGGCGGGCGAGGTGAATTGTCGCGTGGTGGTCTTTACCTCTCAGGAGCCGTCGTTTTATCAGGATCGCTGCATGCGCGCCGGAGCCGCTGCCTATGTCGCCAAGACCAACGACCTTGAGCACCTGCACAAGGCGGTGCACGCGGTGATGGGCGGATATACCTACTTCTCGCGGCTGCCCACAAGTTCAGTGTCGATGAGCACGTTGCAGCGCAGTGAAAAACAGATGATCGACAATCTGTCAGACCGGGAGTTGACGATTTTTCAGCATCTGGCCCGCGGAATGAGCAACAAGACCATCGCCGACATCATGCATTTGAGCCACAAGACCGTCAGCACCTACAAAACCCGTTTGATTGAAAAACTCAACGTGGATTCGTCGGTGCATCTGCGGGATCTTGCCCGGCGTAATCATTTGATCTGAGAGAACGCCATCGAACTTTCGCGCAGCTTTAGAAAACGTTTGTTGCTGGTGCTTTGTTTGTGGGCATCGAGTGTCTGTGCGCAACCGCAAACACTGACGCTGCTCGGGCGCTCCAGCGTGGAAGGAGGTAGCGTCCAACTGTCGGAAGCCGATGCACGCTGGCTGCAGCAAAAACGTCGATTGGTGCTGGCGGTGTCAGCACCCGACTATCCACCTTTCGACATCACCACCACGGGACATGCCCTGGAGGGGCTGACGGCAGACTATGCCGACCTGCTCAAACAGTTGTTGCAGACAGAGATTGAAGTTCACCGCTACGCCACACGCGCCGAGGCGGTGCAGGCCCTCAAGCAAGGAGCGGCCGACCTGCTGGGAACGGCCAACAGTTATGAGGCGCAAGACCCGCAGTTACAGATGTCCAGTACCTATGCCGTCGATCAACCGGTGTTGGTCACCCGTACCGACTCACCGCAAACGCTGGATCGGGCGCTGGCCGGCAAACGTCTGGCGATGTTGTATCACTACTTGCCGGAAGAGTACGTGCGGCAGTTCTATCCCGGGGCTCGGGTAGAGTTGTTTCCTTCGACGCTGGGCGCGGTGGGGGCCGTGGCGTTCGGGCAAGCGGATATCTACCTGGGTGATGCCATCAGTGCCCATTACCTGATCAGCAAGAACTACCTGAACAACGTTCGACTGGCGAAATTTTCCTCCATTGAACCGGGCCGATTTGCGTTTGCCCTGGCCGGTGACAATCGCCGGTTATTGCGCATCGTCAACCAGGCATTGGCGGCGATCAGCGCCAATGAACAGATCAGCATCTTGCGCCGCTGGGGCGCAGGGGGGGCCACTGTTTCCGGCACCCAGCCATTGCAGCTAAGCGTGGTCGAGCAGCGCTGGCTCAAACAAAACCCGCGTTTGCGGGTGGCGATCAATGAAAACATGATGCCCATTTCATTTTTCGACAGTGAAGGCCGATTTCGCGGTATTGCTGCCGACGTTTTGGAAAAAGTCAGCCTGCGCACCGGTTTGAAGTTCGATATGCGACCGACCCAATCCGTCGCTGAAATGCTTGAGTGGATCAGGACCGGGCAGGTGGACCTTGTCGCGGGGATCAGCCCCAGTATTGAACGCGAAGCCCAATTGCTATTCACCCGTCCGTTCCTCACCAGTCCGAATGTGCTGGTCACCCGCGTGGAACCGGGCAGCCCCGCGACCCTCGACGACATGGCCGGCAAAACACTTGCCGTTACCCAAGGCAACAGTGCTGGCGAATTCATCCGTCAGAGTTTTCCGCAGATCCGGCTGGTCAACGCATCGGTGACGGCGGATGCGATGGAGAAGGTCGCGCAGGGCAGGGCCGATGGCGGTATCAATTCGTTGATCGGCGCCCGCTACATGATTTCGCGGCTGTATCGTGGGCGATTGCAAGTGACCAGCACCGTCGGCGTCGAACCTGCTCGCGGCACGCTGGCGACCAGTCGAAACGCGACAGAGTTGCATTCGATTCTGGACAAGGCGTTGCTGAGCATTGCCCCCGAAGAAATCGACGAGATGACTCAGTATTGGCGCAATGACCTGATGCTCGAACAGAGTTACTGGTTGCGCCATCGCCAGCAAATTCTTCAGGCCTTTGCGGTCGCCGGCAGTTTGTTGTTGCTCGCTTTGGCCTGGATTGCCTGGCAGCGTCGGCAGATCCGTCAGCGCCAGCAATTGCTTGCCCAATTGCAAGACGCCAAGGAGGCGGCCGATGAGGCAAACCGGGCGAAGACCACGTTTCTGGCAACCATGAGCCATGAAATTCGTACGCCCATGAATGCCTTGATCGGCATGCTGGAACTGGCGCTGAAAAGGGCGGACGAGGGCGTGACCGACCGTGCGGCCATCGAGGTGGCGTCCAATGCCGGGCAACAGTTACTGGGGTTGATTGGCGACATTCTGGACATTGCGCGCATTGAGTCCGGTCATCTGTCGCTGACCCCGGAGCGGGCCAATCTGCAGGACCTGGTGCTCTCGGTGGGTCGGGTGTTTGAAGGCCTGGCGCAGCAAAAGAACCTGCGCTGGCGGGTCGAACTTGAGGAACACAGCGACCGCGATGTGCTGGTCGATCCCACGCGCTTCAAGCAGGTGTTGTCCAACCTGTTGAGCAACGCGATCAAATTCACCCAAGAAGGTGAGGTCAGCCTGACTCTGCGCACGGTGTCGACGTCATCCGATCGATTGGCGGTCAGCCTGCGTGTAGAAGACAGCGGCATCGGCATCAGCACCGCGGACCAGCAGCGATTGTTCAGCCCCTTCGTGCAGGCCGGCAATAGCCGGCAATCTGGCCGCCAGGGTTCCGGTCTTGGACTGGTGATCAGCCGCACGATATGCGAAATGATGGGCGGCCGATTACATCTCCACAGTGTGCTCGGAAGCGGTACGCAAGTGGACATCAACCTTGAGCTGATCGCGCTGCAACCGTTGCCGGCCATTGAAGTACCCAAGCATGACGACCTGCCACCCACTCGAGCGCTGTTGATTCTGGTGGTTGACGATTATCCGGCGAATCGCTTGTTGCTTTCGCGGCAGTTGAGCTACCTGGGGCATCACGTGCTGTTGGCGGAAGATGGCCAGCAGGGTTTCGAGCAGTGGCGCGGGCACGAAGTGGACCTGGTCATCACCGATTGCAACATGCCGGTTGCCAGTGGTTATGAACTGGCGGGTGCGATCCGCGATGAAGAACGGTTCGAGGGCGGATCACCGACATTGATTCTGGGGTTTACCGCCAATGCACAGCCGGAGGAAAAAATCCGCTGTATTGAGGCGGGTATGGACGATTGTCTGTTCAAACCGATTCGATTGGGCGACTTGAGCAAATGGCTGGCCGAAAGGTTCGGCCACCTCCCGACGGGCGCGAACGAACAACGGCCAAACGCCGAGATCGACTTGAGCGGTTTGGCGAAGTATGTCGGTGCGGACGATGAACTGATCGCCGAATTGCTGCGCGACGTAATGGCGACTAATCGCGATGATCGCGCGCGTCTGCTGCAGGCACATGTCACCCACAATTATCCTCTCCTGCAAGAGCTGGCGCACCGTATCAAGGGCGGCGCGCAGATGGTTCGTGCGCAGTCATTGGTGACGTGTTGCGAACAACTGGAGCGTGCCTGCGGCGAGGGCCGCGCTTCGCTGATCGACGCCGCCGTCGATCAGCTGCAACAGGCGATGACGCGCCTGGACCGTAGTCTTGAGGTCAGGCGCGATTAATCCCAGTTCGGTGCGATGCCTTTGGGGCTGGTCAGGCGTTGGCCGCGATCCAGGCTGCAGATCAGCGCCATGTCGGCGTCACTCAACTGCATGCCACAGGCCTTGAGGTTGCTGGCGAGGTTGATGCGTTTGGTCGACGAGGGAATCACCGCGTACCCCAACTGCATGGCCCAAGCCAGGGTGACCTGTGCCGGTGTCGCCTGAAGGCGCTCGGCGATGTGTGCAATGACCGGGTCCTTGAGTACTTCGCCATAGGCCAGGGTCATGTACGACGTGATCTGGATACCCTGGCTTTGCGCGAACTCGACCACCTTGCGGTTTTGCAAGTACGGGTGCAGTTCGATCTGGTGGGTGGCGATGTTTTCGGCACCGACGGCGGCGATCGCCCGTTGCATCAGGTCGATGGTGAAGTTCGACACGCCGATCTGCCGAGTCAGGCCCAGGCGCTTGGCTTCGAGCAGGGCGCCCATGAATTCTTCGACCGATACCTGGTCTTCGGGCGAGGGCCAGTGGATCAGCGTCAGGTCCAAGTAGTCGGTCTGCAGTTTTTGCAGGCTTTCCTTGAGGCTTTCAAGCAGACGATCCTTGGCGAAATTGGCCACCCAGATCTTGCTGGTGATGAACAGCTCTTGCCGGGGGATGCCGCTGGCGGCAATGGCTTCACCGACTTCAGCTTCGTTTTCGTAGATTTGCGCGGTGTCGATGGCCCGGTAGCCAAGTTCCAGAGCGGTGCTGACCGAATCGATGACCACCTGGCCTTGCAAGCGAAAAGTACCAAGACCGAATGCGGGAACAGACATGAATGACTCCAGAGGTTGCAGTGGGAATGCATTGAGTATCCGCGCCTGCATTCGCGGGAAAAACCGCTGGGTGGGCAAAGCAATGTTTACCGTAAGTCAAGAAACGCTGTATTCCGGTGAGGTTATCGACGTTTGAAATGTCCTCTTCGCGAGCGACCCCGCTCCCACATTTAATCTTCAGTGAGCACGGGCTTTTTTGTGTCCCATATAGATTAAATGTCTGAGTGGGCTCGCTTGCGAAGGCAGCACCGCGGTTCTGGAGCCTTACCCTCGAGCCTCAAGAATCATGCAAGTGGTCGTCCCTGTCGCATACAAGCGCCCATCCACATCATAAATCCGCCCTTCGGCCAGTGCTGTCGAGCGCCCCAGATGGACGATTTTGCCCTCGGCGCGCACCGGGCCGCTGGCGTTGTTCAAGGCGCGGACGTAGCTGATGCGCAGGTCCAGCGTGGTGTAGCCCTGGCCTTTTTTCAATTGCGTATGGATCGCACAACCCATGCAGGAGTCCAGCAACGTTGCGGCATAGCCACCGTGCACGGTGCCCAGCGGGTTGTAGTGCCTTGAATCGGGCGTGCCCTGAAAAACGAACAGCCCGGCGGACCATTCGATTGGGATGAAATCCATCAGCACGCCAATGGGCGGCGAGGGCAGGTCACCGTTGCCGATGCCTTCGAAAAACTCGGCAGGCGACAGGGCGCTGACCTCGGCCATGGACAAACTGCCCGGCCCCTGAAGTCGGGCGCGCATGGCCTGTTCCTGGGCGATCCATTGGGCGAGGGTGGCTTCGCGGTTGGGGCTTTGCATATTCAAGACCTCGGGCAGGAGCGGATATTATGGTTGTAATTCTCGGTAATATTATGTCCGGAATAAAAAGTCCGCCAGTCCCATAAATCCTGAGCTTCTCACTATCAGAGGGTGTTGATGCCTTGCACCATCGTTCTCCCGATAGAACACAGAGACTGATTTTTGCAGTCTAGTGCAGCAAAGGTCATGGTTTTAAGCTTTGTCCATGGCCTTACTCACTTCATCAGGAGACACCATGAAAAACATCATTGGTATCTACACCAGTCCACGGACCCATTGGGTCGGCGACGGTTTTCCGGTGCGCACGCTGTTTTCCTACGACAACCTGGGCAAACACATCAGTCCGTTTCTGCTGCTCGATCACGCCGGCCCCGCCGAATTCACTCCGACCACCGAGCGACGTGGTGTGGGGCAGCATCCCCATCGCGGCTTTGAAACCGTGACGATCGTTTACAAAGGTGAAGTGGAACACCGCGATTCCACCGGCAGCGGCGGCAAGATCGGCCCCGGCGATGTGCAATGGATGACTGCCGCTTCCGGGATCCTGCATGAAGAGTTCCACTCCAGCGACTTCGCCAAAATCGGCGGCACGCTGGAGATGGTGCAACTGTGGGTCAACTTGCCGGCCAAGGACAAAATGGCCGAGCCCGGTTACCAGACAATCCTCGATGGCGATATCCCGAGCATCGCCTTGAAGGACAACGCCGGCCGCCTGCGATTGATTGCCGGCGAATTCGATGGCCATACCGGCCCTTCGCACACCTTCACGCCCATCGATGTCTGGGACCTGCGCCTCAATGGTGGCAAGTTGCTGACACTGGACTTGCACGAAGGTCGCAACACAGCAGTGGTGGTGCTGCGCGGCACGGTCCAGGTCAATGGCCTGGAACTGGTGCGAGAAGGGCAGCTGGCGCTGTTCGAGCGCAAGGGCGATCAGTTGAGCCTTGAAGCCAATAGCGACGCAGTGGTGCTGTTGCTCAGCGGCGAACCGATTGATGAACCTATCGTTGGTCACGGCCCGTTCGTGATGAACAGCGAGCAAGAAATCCACCAGGCGTTCGCCGACTTCCAGTCCGGCCGCTTCGGCCAGATGCACGGTTGACTGCAGGAGCTACCGCAGGTTGCGGTCTTTTGATCTTGATCTTCGGACGTTCTCGGAGCGATAAAAATCAGGATCAAAAGATCGCAGCCTGCGGCAGCTACAATGTGTGCGATATTTGCGTTCATTGTCCTGTGCCGGAGTTGCTTGATGCTGTCGTTGATCGCCGAACACCCGTTGATCTGCGCCTTGGTCCTGATCCTGATCGATATGGTCATGTGGCGCTTGATCGACGCCAACCACCACAGCTGGAAACTGTTCCTGCGGGTAGTGATTTTTTCGCTGTACAGCGTTTTGCTGTTCAACGAAGGCATGAACCCGATGGTGCCGGCGCCGTGGGCGGACAACGTGCCGTTGCACCTGGCGGCCACCGGTTTGCAGATCGCCTGGTGGTTATTCGCCGCGCGCACCCTGACGGTGCTGATTGGCGCGGCGATGATGCAAAGGGTCGGGCATACCGGGCGATTGCTCCAGGACCTGCTCGGTGCGCTGATTTTCCTGATCGCGGTGATTGCCGCGCTGGCCTATGTGCTCGATTTGCCGGTCAAAGGCGTGCTGGCGACTTCCGGCGCGCTGGCGATCATCGTCGGCCTGGCGTTGCAGAGCACACTCAGCGATGTGTTCTCCGGGATCGTCCTCAATACCACCAAGCCCTACCAACTGGATGACTGGATTGCCATCGACGGCACCGAAGGTCGGGTTATCGACATCGACTGGCGGGCCACGCGGTTGCAGACATCCCAGGGCAGCATGATCGTGATCCCCAACTCGCTCGCGGCCAAGGCCAAGATCACCAACTTCAGCCGGCCCAGTGACATGTTCGGCGTTTCCATCAGTTTGCAGGTCAGCCCCCATGTCCGTCCGCAAACCGTGATCGATGCTCTCGAGCGGGCCATGCAAGGCTGCCGCATTCTGCTGAGTGCGCCGGGGCCGAAGGTGGCGCTCAAAAGCTCCAGCGCTGCTGGCGCGGACTATGAAATCAGCGGGTTCGTTGCCTCGATGAGCGAAAAGCGCACGGTGCGCAATCAGCTGTTCGACCTGGCATTCCGGCACTTGCGGGCGTCCGGGATCAATTTGCTCTCGAGCGTCGAGCCCAATCCCGAGAGCGATTCTTCACGGCCACGGGCGTTGCTCGACAGTTCGCCGATTTTCTCGACCTTGCGCCAGGAAGAGAAAGAAACCTTCAGCCAGAACATGGCCCTGCAGACTTTCCGTGCCGGCGAGACGATCCTGGCGGCGGGGGAGGTCAGTCATCACTTGTTCATCATCGAGTCCGGCGTGGTGTCGGTGACGTTGAACGTCCACGGCGCGCTCATTGAAACCGGGCGCATGGGGCCAGGGGAAGTGATCGGCGAGGCTGGCATCCTCACCGACACATCGTCGGCTGCCGAGTTTGCCGCGAAGACTTTTTGCACGCTTTACCGTATTGAAAAGGACTACCTGAAACCGTGCCTGGATGCTCGCCACGACATCAACGATGCGATGAAAACCTTGCTGGATTTCCGCTTGCACAAGGTGCAGTCGCTGATTCAGGAAGAACCGGTTGTGGTGCGCAAGAAAGGGTTTTTGCAGTGGTTGCTCAAGCGCGCCTGACGGCGGTAAAGGTCGTCGGCGTCAGACCCTCGGCTCGACCGTCAACCAGTATTGGGTCATGCGGCTGATATTCAGCGGCAAGGTATCGCTGAGCAGGCGCAGGCTGGCGTCGGTGTCGCGCAGGGAAAATGCGCCCGACACACGCAGCCCGGCGACGTCCGGGTGGCAGCGCAATACCCCCGGGCGGTAGCGGCCAAGTTCGCTCAACAGTTCATCCAGACGCATGTTGTTGGCCAGCAGCATGCCCTTGTCCCAAGCGACGGTGTTGAGGTCAAAACGCTGCGCAGCCTCGGCCCTGTCGAGCCTGAAGCGCTGACGCTCGCCAGCACTGAGGGTCGTGCCTTGGCTAAGTAATTGCGGCGTGACCACCACTTGCCCTTCTAGAACGGACACCTGACTTGTGGCGTTTTCTGTGCGCACGCAAAACCGGGTGCCCTGCGCATGAGCCGTGCCTTGCGGAGTTTCGACGATAAAGGGGCGCGCGCCGGGGTCTTTGGCGCTGCTGATCAACATTTCGCCATTGAGCAACAGGACGCGTCGCTCTTGCGGATTGAAAGCGATGTTCACCGCGCTGTCGGTGTTGAGCAGCAACTGGCTGCCATCGGGCAGTTGCAGGTTTTTCTGTTCACCCACGGCGGTGCGCTGATCGGCGGTCCATTGCTCCCAAGGCAGGTGTTGCGATGCCATACCCAAGGGCCCGGCAATAAACAACAAGCCCAGGCGGGTGAGGGTCTGTCGGCGACTCAAGCCCTCTTTGCGTGAAGCCCGTTGCAAAGTCTGCATGGCGAGGTTGGCCGGCACACCACGAAAATCCCCGAGCAGTACTTCGACCCGCTGCCAGGCCTGGGCATGCTCGGCACTGCGGCTGCGCCATTGGGCGATGGCCTGGTGATCGGCGGCCGTTGCCGTGCCGGAATGCAGTTGCACCAGCCAGTCGGCGGCTTCGCCAAGAATCTGCGGGTTGATCATCGACGAATTCATCAGGCGACACTCAGGCAGGCAATGAACGCCGTGCGCATGTGGCGTTTGACGGTGATCAACGAGACATTCAAACGGGTGGCGATCTGCGCGTACGTAAGGCCCTCGATCTGCGACAGCAAGAACGTTTCGCGGGTGACGGCGGGCAGTTCCCGTAGCAGCGCTTCGATGCGCCACAGGGTTTCGAGGATCAGCAGACGGGTTTCCGGCGACGGCACTTCGGCCGCCGGCAAATGCGCGATGGTTTCCAGGTACGCGCGCTCGATGTCCTGCCGCCGCCAGCGGTCAATCACCAGGCCTTTGGCAATGTGCGTCAGCAATGCCCGCGGCTCGCTGCCCAGCGGTTTCACCACCTGACGTGTCAACAAGCGCAGGAAGGTGTCGTGGGCCAGGTCGGCCGCATCACAACGGTTGCCCAGTTTGCGATGCAGCCAACTCTGCAGCCAACCGTGATGTTCGCTGTAGAGATGATGAACTTGCTGGTTCAGGGATTGATCGGCGGACGGCATGGCGGGCAAGTACTCGACTCGGGCATCCTGCGTGAGTGCAATTAAGAATTGATCGCATTCTAGTAGGGCGGGCCGAGTGATGGCAATTCACATTTCGTACTTTTCTTTCGGGGCCTGTGTCGGTGGTCTCCTCGACTTCTCGAATATTGGCTATTTGCCCAAAACACTCGCGAGACTAACGTAGCTCCACATCCATTTGCCCTGGAGCACACCATGCAACCGCGTATCGATTTCTACACCGCCAGCCCTGACGCCCTCAAAGCCATGATTGCGCTGGAAACCGCTGTATCCAAGCTGCCGCTGGAAAAGAACCTGATCGAACTGGTCAAGTTGCGCGCCTCGCAAATCAACGGTTGTGCCTTCTGCATCGACATGCACACCGCTGACGCGATCAAAGGCGGCGAAACCCCACGCCGTCTGTTTGCCGTGACTGCCTGGCGTGAAGCGCCATTCTTCACCGAACGTGAACGCGCCGCTTTGCTGTGGACCGAATCCCTGACCCAGCTCAGCCTGACCCACGCCCCGGATGAAGATTACGAGGTGGTCGCGGCCCAGTTCAGCCCCAAGGAACTGGTCGACCTGACAGTCGCCATCAACACCATCAACAGCTGGAACCGCCTGGCCGTCGGCTTCCGCAAAACCCCTCAGGCCTGATTTTCAGGAACAGTGCCGAGGCTCAATGGGCATCGGCACTCGGCGTGGGTGCTGGTTGCTCCTTGCGCATCAAGGGCACCATCGCTTTCCGGTTATGTCATTTGCTTGCCTGTCGGCAGAAAAATTGCGATCTGGCATAAGGCATTGCACATTTCAGGTGCAGGCTTCAACGGACCAAGGTATTCAGACGTAGAACCACACCAACCCAGCACTGTTAGGCTTCACGGGTATTCTTGCCTGGCATGCAAAACGGATACGATTTCGATTCGATCCGTCACCCGGTAGACACCAGATAATTGGGATGAACAACAATCTCCCGCGTACCGTGTACGCGACCGAATCGATATAGGTAGGGATGTTGCGGAAGGGCTGAGGTAGCAACCTCAATGGCTTGGTACAGCTCGCTAGCGGCTACAAGGTGGCGGTCGCCGATGTAATCAATGATTTGCCACAGCTCAGTTCGGGCTTCGGGTCGCCACTCAACCAGCATTGAGCTTATTGCGCTTGCTTTCGATTAGGGCGCGCAGGTCAGCCATTACCTGATCGTGCGGAACATTCGGGTGTGGATCATCGAGCGATGTCTGTACTTTTGCACGGAACCAACGGTCGTAGCTGTCGGCCTGCTCTTCGGTTTCAAACTCTGAAACGATGAGGGAAAGTTCAGCGCTCATTGAGTGACCTCCGGGATCGATACCTGGCAGTCTAATCAGTCGGTGGCTCACTGTCGTGGATTTCAAGAGTGCATCATGCCCAGCAACTGCATCTTCTGATCATCGTGCTGACCGAAAGTCTGTTGTCGGATCCGGGTTTCACTCGGTGCTGTGGAAGCTGCCGCAGGCTGCGACCTTATAAAGACAAGGTCAAAAGATCGCAGCCTGGTTTCACTCGACAGCCCCTACGGCAAGGGGTTAGACGCGCTCGAAAATCGCCGCAATCCCCTGACCACCACCGATGCACATGGTCACCAGCGCGTAGCGGCCGTTGGTGCGGTGCAGTTCGTGGATGGCTTTGGTGGCGATGATCGCGCCAGTGGCGCCGACCGGGTGGCCCAGGGCGATGCCCGAGCCGTTCGGGTTGACTTTGGCCGGGTCGAGGTCGAGTTCCTGGCTGACCGCGCAGGCCTGGGCGGCGAAGGCGATGTTGGCTTCGACCACGTCCAGGTCAGCGACGGTCAGGCCGGCGCGTTTGAGTGCCAGGCGCGTGGCAGGGATCGGACCGAGGCCCATCAGTTCCGGTTCGACGCCGGCGTGGGCGTAGCTGACCAGGCGCGCGAGTGGCTTGAGGTTATTGACCTGGACAGCGGTGCCGGTAGCCATGACCAGGGCAGCGGCGCCGTCGTTCAGGCCCGAGGCGTTGCCGGCAGTCACCGAACCGTCTTTCTTGAACGCAGGCTTCATTCCGGCCAATTGTTCCAGGGAGGTGGCACGCGGATGCTCGTCGACGCTGAACAGCTTGGTGCCCTTGCGATCCTGGATTTCCACGGTGGCGATTTGTTCGCTGAAGTAGCCGTTGGCAATCGCGTGGGCGGCGCGTTTCTGGTCTTCAAAGGCCAGGGCGTCTTGCATCTCGCGGGTGATGCCGTTGCGTGCGGCCACGTTTTCGGCGGTGATGCCCATGTGAATGCCATGGAACGGGTCATGCAGGATGCCGAGCATGTAGTCGATGACCTGGGCGTTGCCCATGCGCGAACCCCAGCGGGCGCTTGGCATCAGGTACGGGCCACGGCTCATGGATTCGGCACCGGCACCGACGACGATGTCGGCGTCGCCGAGCATCAGGGTCTGCGCGGCGTTGATGATCGCTTGCAGGCCCGAACCGCACAGGCGGTTGACGTTGTAGGCTGGGGTTTCCTTGGGAATGCCGGCGTTCATTGCGGCAACCCGGGAAATATAGGCGTCACGGGTTTCAGTCGGGATCACGTTGCCCATCACCAAATGGCCGACGAGCGCCGGGTCTACGGCGGCCCGCTCCAGGGCGGCTTTCACAGCGGTGGTCGCGAGGTCGGCCAATGGCACGTCCTTGAGCGAACCGCCGAAGGTACCGATGGCGGTACGGGCGGCGCTGACTACGAAGATGTCCGGGGTGTTCATGACTGGGCTCCTTTCGGTGGATTCTTATCTGTACTGCGATTGAGCAGGGCATTCAAGGCTGTTTTCGCCTCTTCGCTGTTGAGGCGCTGGATGAACAGCGTGTTTTCTTCGCGCAGGGTGGCCTGCAGTTCTTCCATACCCGGCTGCTTTATCAATTGCCGGGATTGGCGCAAGGCTTGCTGAGGCATCGCCAAAAAGCGCTGGGCAATTTTGGCGGCCGCGGCCAGGCACTGTTCGCCGTCATCGAAGGCTTGGTTGGCCAGGCCCCAGGCCACCGCTTCGCTGCCATCGAGGCTGTCACCCAATAGCAGCAGGCGCGCGGCACGGGCATGGCCGAGCAGGCGAGGCAATAGCAGGCTGGCGCCAAATTCGGGGCACAGACCCAGATTGACGAACGGCGTGCGCAGCTTGGCGTCGCGCGTAATCAGCACCTGATCGCAATGCAACAGCAGGGTGGTGCCGATACCGATGGCCGCTCCGCAAACTGCTGCGATCAACGGCTTTTGCAGGTGCGTCACGGCGCGCATCAGGCGAAACGCGGGGCTGTCCAGGTGCTTCGGCGGTTCCTGCAGGAAGTCCACCAGGTCGTTGCCACTGGTAAAACAGTTCGGGCCGCCGGTGATGATGATCGCCCCCACGGCATCGTCTTCATTCGCGGTAAGCAACAGGTCGGCCAGCCGCGTGTACATGCTGTTGGTCAGCGCGTTGAGCTTGTCCGGGCGGTCGATGGTCAGCGTCAGCACGCCATCGCGGTGTTCTTGTTTGATCAGGTCGGTCATGGCGCGCTCTTGGCGAGTCGGTTCAACGGGCACTTTAAGCGTCAGGCAAACCCTGCCGCTATGCCAAAACGGGTCAACCGGGCTGATGCTTTTTGCCATGTCGCCGGCCCATCGGGTGTTCACACCCATTCGGGGTATGGTGCCGACCTGTGAATCCGCCAATAGTAGGTACATCCGCTCATCCAGAGCCGAACTCGCTTGATAAGGTGCATTTGCTATGGGCAAGACACTGCTTAAGGTGATTTCCAGTCTGTTTGTTGTACCACTGACCCTGAATGCCTACGCCGCCGAGGTAAACGACAGCAACACGCTGCGGCTCTATAACTGGGCGGATTACATCGGCGAGAAAACCCTCGCCGATTTCGAAAAAGCCACCGGCATCAAAGTCATCTACGACACCTTTGATGCTTACGAAACGGTGCAGGCCAAGTTGCTCACCGGGCACTCCGGCTATGACCTGATCGTGCTCAACGCGTCCCTCGCACCGCCGCTGATCCAGGCCAAGGTGTTCCAGCCACTGGACAAGAAACTGCTGCCGAGTTGGACCAACCTCGATCCGAAAATCTTGCAGGACCTGCAAGGTTTCGACCCCGGCACGATGTATTCCGCGCCCTATACCTGGGGCAGCAATGGCATCACCTACAACGTCGACAAGATCAAGGAGCGCATGCCGGACGCGCCCATCGGTTCGCTGGCGATGATTTTCGATCCGAAAATTGTCTCGCGCTTCGCCGATTGTGGTGTGACCCTGGTCGATGCGCCGACCGAAGTGATTCCGCTGGCCCTCAAATACCTTGGCCGCGATCCTCGCAGCGCCAAGCCAGAGGACCTGAAAGCCGCGCAGGAACTGCTGTTGTCGGTGCGGCCATACATTCGCAAATTCGACTCGGTCAATTACCTGACCAGCCTGCCCAACGGCGACGTGTGCATGGCCATGACCTGGTCCGGCGATTACGCCACAGCCATGGCCCGCGCCGAAGAAGCCAGGTTGAACATCAACCTGTCCTACTTCATTCCCAAGGAAGGTTCGTTGATCTGGTTCGACAACCTTTACATCCCGGCCGACGCGCCCCACGTCGCCAATGCCCACAAGTTCCTGGAGTACCTGATGCAGCCGCAGGTGATGGCGGACGTCACCGACTACATCCATTACGCCAACAGCAACGCCGCGGCCACGCCTTTGTTGAAGGCCGATGTACGCAACAACCCGGCGATTTACCCTGATGCCGAAACCCGCGAACGGCTGTTTCCGCAGAAGACTCAGGACGGCAAGGACATGCGGGCCATGACCCGGGTCTGGAGCACCGTCAAGAGCGGCATTTGATTGGTTCGAACGTTAGTCAATTCGGTTAGAGGTTTACTTATGGCGACGCCAACACGCAGCGTTTTTTCCCCAGCGGATGAATCCCGGCTGGTCAAAGCCGACAAGGCCCACCATATGCACGGCTATCACGTGTTCGACGAGCACGCCGAACAGGGTTCGCTGAACATCGTCGCCGGAGACGGCGCCTACATCTATGACACCCAGGGCAACCGCTTCCTCGATGCAGTGGGTGGCATGTGGTGCACGAATATCGGCCTGGGGCGTGAAGAAATGGCCGACGCCATCGCTGACCAGGTACGGCAATTGGCCTATTCGAATCCGTTTTCCGACATGTCGAACAACGTCGCCATCGAGCTCTGCGAGAAGCTCGCCAGCCTGGCGCCGGGGGATCTCGATCACGTGTTCCTGACCACCGGCGGCTCCACCGCTGTGGACACCGCGTACCGACTGATCCAGTACTACCAGAACTGCCGTGGAAAACCGCAAAAGAAGCACATCATTGCGCGCTTCAACGCGTACCACGGCTCTACCACACTGACCATGTCGATCGGCAACAAGGCTGCCGACCGGGTGCCGGAGTTCGATTACGCCAACCCGCTGATTCATCACGTCTCCAACCCCAACCCGTACCGTGCTCCAGACGGCATGGATGAGGCGCAGTTTCTCGAATTTCTGATCAAGGAATTCGAAGACAAGATCCAGTCGATTGGCGCTGACAAGGTCGCGGGTTTCTTCGCCGAACCAGTGATGGGCTCGGGCGGGGTGATCATTGCGCCCAAGGGCTATCTCAAGCGCATGTGGGAAGTCTGCCAGCGCTACGACATTCTGTTCGTCGCCGACGAAGTGGTGACTTCGTTCGGACGCCTGGGCAAGTTCTTCGCCTCCCTCGATGTGTTCGATGTGCAACCCGACATCATCACCACTGCCAAGGGCCTGACCTCAGCTTACCTGCCGCTGGGCGCGTGCATTTTTTCCGAGCGCATCTGGAAGGTCATCGCCGAACCGGGCAAGGGCCGTTGTTTCACCCACGGTTTCACCTACAGCGGTCATCCGGTGTGCTGCACGGCGGCGCTGAAGAACATCGAAATCATCGAACGGGAAAACCTGCTGGCCCATGTCGAGGATGTCGGCGGCTATCTGGAACAACGTCTGGCGACGCTGCGGGACTTGCCGTTGGTGGGCGATGTGCGCTGCATGAAGCTGATGGCGTGCGTGGAGTTTGTCGCGGACAAACGCACCAAGGAACTGTTTGCCCACGAGATCAACATTGGCGAGAAAATCCATTCGCGGGCCCAGGCCAAAGGCTTGCTGGTGCGGCCGATCATGCACCTCAACGTCATGTCGCCGCCGTTGATCCTCACCTATGCGCAAGTCGATGAGATCGTCGAGACCCTGCGGGTGTGCATCCTGGAGGTGGCGGCCGAACTTTCAGCGAACGGCCAGTACGCGGGCCAATGATTTCGTCGATCAAGCTGTTACCAAGGGCTTGCGCAGCCGCTAGACTGCGGGGCATGAGCAAACCAGACGACAATACGCTGATCGCCATACCCTTCGGGGCATTGCACAAATGGCATGGGGGAATGCGCGAGGCATTCGCCCATATCGATGAGCCTGACGCCCTGCAACACCTGGCATCCGCGTTGGCGCAACTGGCGGGCGTCGAGTCGATGATGATCAGCCTGGAGCGCAAGGACCGCGTGCCACAGTTGCTGCATCAGCGCGGGATTGCCCAGGAATATCAGGTGTCGATTCTTGAGCGTTATTTTGCCGGGGGCTATTTGCTCGACCCGTTCTGCCTGGCGGTGGAGCAGGGGCTGGCGCAAGGGTTCTATCACCTGGAAGAAATCGCCCCGGACCACTTCTTCGACAGCGACTACTACAAGACTTATTACCTGAACGCGGGCTGTTCCGAAGACAGCTACTACATCGTCGATACCGGCAATGACACGAAGATTTCACTCAGCCTGTTTCAGGGTTTCGGCGGTGAGTGCCTGTGCGCCGAGCAATTGAATCTGCTGCGCGCCGTGGAACCGCTGGTGCGTGAATTCATCAGTGAATTCAGCCAGCGCGGGATGCTGCGCAGTCGCGAGATCCAGTGCGACCAGGATCAGGGCCAACGCGATGATCTCAAGCATCGAGTGCAGTCGGCTTTCGAGCATTTCGGCAGCGATTTGCTGACCGAGCGCGAGCGGCAAGTGGCGCACATGGTCCTGCGCGGGCATTCGGTGAAGTCTACGGCCAGCCAGATGGGCATCTCGCCGGAAACCGTGCGCATGCACCGCAAGAACCTGTACCTGAAGCTGGAGGTGGGGTCGCAGTCGGAATTGTTTGCGCTGTTTATCGAGTGGTTGCGCAGGCACTGAGCCTTTCACGATCGTTCCCACGCTCTGCGTGGGAACGATCAGTCAATGGTGCGAGGTCAGTCTTCGCGTTTTACAACCAACGTTAAAATGTCATAGCTGGCCACCAGTTCGCCGAGTTGGTTGGTCACCTCCACATCCCACGCCACCACGCCTTGCGGAATTCCTTGAGGGCTCTTCTTGCCCTGGTCGATCTTGCGTTTGCAGGTCAGGCGCGCCTGGATGGTGTCGCCGATGCCCACCGGGTTGATGAAGCGCAAGGTGTCCAGGCCATAGTTGGCCAACACCGGCCCCGGCGCAGGCGACACAAACAGCCCGGCTGCCGCCGACAGCACGAAGTAACCGTGGGCAATGCGCTTGCCGAATTGCGATTCCTTGGCGGCGATCTCGTCGAAGTGCATGTAGAAGTGGTCGCCCGACAGGCAGCCGAAGTTCACCAGATCGGCCTCGGTCACCGTGCGGCGGTGAGTCAGCAGCGATTCGCCGATCTGCAGGTCCTGGAAGTATCGACGGAACGGATGCACTTCGGTTTCGATGACCTTGGCACCGCGCACGTACTCGCCGGTGACCGCCGCCAGCATGGTTGGCGAACCTTGAACCGCCGCGCGTTGCAGGTAGTGTTTCACCGCACGCAGGCCACCGAGTTCTTCACCGCCACCGGCGCGGCCCGGACCGCCATGCTTGAGTTGCGGCAGCGGCGAGCCGTGACCGGTGGATTCGCCAGCGGACTCACGGTCCAGCACCAGTAACCGACCGTGCAACGCAGCCGCCACCGGAATGGCTTTGGCGGCGATGTGCGGATCCTTGGTGATCAAACTGGCCACCAGGCTGCCTTTGCCGCGTGCAGCCAGGGCCAAGGCTTCATCCAGATCATCGTAGGCCATCAAGGTGCTGACCGGGCCGAACGCTTCGATATCGTGGGCGCCGCCCTCGGCATGCGGGTCGCGGGCCTGCAACAGGGTTGGCGCGAAGAACGCGCCTTTGTCGACTTTTTCACCACGCGGTTCAAAGCCATCGCGCGCGCCAAACAGCATGTCGCTGCTCTGCAACAGCGCTTGCAGACGTTCAGTCACGTCCTTCTGCTGGTCGTGGGACGCCAGCGCACCCATGCGCACGCCTTCCACCGACGGGTCGCCGACCACCACTTTGGCCAGGCGATCGCGCAGGCGGGTGGCAACCGCATCGATGTGTTTGGCCGGGACGATGGCGCGGCGGATGGCGGTGCATTTCTGCCCGGCCTTGGTGGTCATTTCCCTGGCGACTTCCTTGATGAACAGCTCGAACTCTTCGTCATCCGGGGTCACGTCCGGGGCGAGGATCGCGCAGTTCAGCGAGTCGGCTTCGGCATTGAACGGCACCGAATTGCGAATCAGGTTCGGGTTGACCCGCAGCTTGGCCGCGGTATCGGCCGAACCGGTGAAGGTCACCACGTCCTGGCCTTGCAGGCGGTCGAGCAGGTCGCCGGTGCCGCCGATGATCAATTGCAGGCTGCCGGCCGGCAACAGACCGGATTCGTCCATCAGTCGCACTACGGCTTCGGTCAGGTAGCTGGTGGCGCTGGCCGGCTTGACGATGCACGGCATGCCGGCGAGGAAGCTCGGGGCAAACTTTTCGAGCATGCCCCAGATCGGGAAGTTGAACGCATTGATGTGCACCGCCAGGCCACCACGAGGCACCAGGATGTGGGTGCCGGCGAAGGTGCCCATTTTGCTCAGCTGCATCGCCGGGCCTTCATGGACGACGTTGCCCGACGGCAGTTCCCGCGAGCCGAGGCTGGCGTAGGTGAACAGCGTGCTGTTGCCGCCCTCGATGTCGATCCAGCTGTCGGCGCGGGTGGCGCCACTGTGGTGGGAAATCGCGTAGAGCTGTTCCTTGCGCTCGCTCAAGTACAGAGCCAACGCCTTGAGACGTTGGGCGCGTTGCTGGAAGTCCAGCGCCATCAGGCCACTGATGCCCTGGCGGCGACCGTGCTCGATGGCTTCGGCGAAGTCCGGGCGCTCTTCATGGGTGTACGCAATATCGTGGCCGTCGATGGCACTGCGCAGGACTTGCGCGCCGTGTTGGCCGAGCCAGCGGCCGGCGATGAAGCTTTGCAGGGTTGGGGCATGCGGTGCAGTTGAGGAGGACATCAGGATTGCTCCGGGTATGGTCAGTGTCTGGCGCGGTTCGAGCCGCGCCGGTCAAAAGAGGATCAGTGCTGGCTGGCGCCCGAGGCGCCGATACCGGTCATGGAACGGATGAACTGCGCCAGATAACGGCCGCGTTCAAGGGCTGCACGGGGTGACTGGTCGGTGACGGAAAACAGCCAGGCGCTGAAGAACGCCAGGCTCATGGAAAACAGCGCCGGGTTGGAATACGGGAACAGTGCCTTGTCGTGATGCATGACGTTGACCCACACGGCCGGGCTCAGTACCAGCAGGACAATCGCCGAGACCAGGCCAGCCAGGCTGCCGAGCACTGCGCCACGAGTGGTCAGGCCTTTCCAGTACATCGAAAGGAACAGCACCGGGAAATTCACCGAGGCGGCGATGGCCAGCACCAGGCCGGAGAGGAAGGCAATGTTCTGCGACTCGAACAGTAGGCCGAGGATGATCGCCAGCACGCCGATGCACAGGGTGGCGATTCGCGACACGCGCATCTCTTGCTGTTCGCTGGCCTGGCCCTTGCGCATCACGCAGGCATACAGGTCATGGGACACCGCCGAGGCGCCGGACAGTGCCAGCCCGGCAACCACCGCCAGAATGGTGGCGAAGGCCACCGCCGAGATGAAACCGAGGAACAGGTTGCCGCCAACGGCCTGGGCCAGGTGCACGGCGACCATGTTGCCACCGCCGATGATCGCGCCACTGGCGTCACGGAATGCCGGGTCGGTGCCGACCATGACGATGGCGCCGAAGCCGACGATGATCAGCAGCAAGTAGAAGTAACCGATGAAACCGGTGGCGTAGAACACGCTTTTACGCGCTTCCTTGGCATCGCTGACGGTGAAGAAACGCATCAGGATGTGCGGCAGGCCGGCAGTGCCGAACATCATGCCAAGCCCTAAGGAAATTGCGTCGATCGGGTTCGACAGCAAACCGCCGGGTGCCATGATCGCGCCGCCCTTGGCATGCACGGCAGTGGCGCCGGCAAACATCGCTTCGGTGCTGAAACCGAAGTGCTTGAGCACCATGAACGCCATGAAACTGGTGCCGAACAGCAGCATCACCGCCTTGATGATCTGCACCCACGTGGTGGCGAGCATGCCGCCGAAGGTCACGTAGAACACCATCAATACGCCGACCAGCATCACGGCGTAGAGGTAGTCGATGCCGAACAGCAATTCGATCAGCTTGCCAGCGCCGACCATCTGCGCCACCAGGTACATCAGCGCCACGGTCAGGGTGCCGAATGCCGACGTCAGGCGCACCGGGGTTTGTTCCAGTCGATAGGAGACCACGTCGGCGAAGGTGTATTTGCCCAGGTTGCGCAGGCGTTCGGCAATCAGGAACAGGATGATCGGCCAGCCCGCGAGCACGCCCAATGCGTAGAGCAGGCCGTCGTAGCCATTGAGGAACATCATCGCGGAAATGCCGAGGAACGAGGCAGCCGAGATCATGTCACCGGCAATCGCCAGGCCGTTCTGAAAACCCGTCATGCCGCCGCCAGCCGTATAGAAATCGCTGGCGGAGCGGGTGCGCAGTGCCGCCCAGCGTGTCACGCCGAGGGTGAACAGCACGAACACCAGGAACATGCCAATGGCATTCCAGTTGAGCGGGCGGGACACGCCATCGGCGGCCACCGCCAGATCAGTGACCACCGCCAGCGGCAACAGGAACAACGCGAGAAGACGGCTCATCGGGCGCACTCCCGCTTGAGTTTTTCGTTCAGCGGGTCGATCACGTTGTTGGCGCGATAGACATAGAAACCGGTCAGGGCAAAGGCCAGCACAACGATGACCACACCCACCAGCATGCCCACGGTGGTCACGCCGCCGCTCAGGGATTGGCCGAGGGTGGCGGGGGAGAACGCGACCAGCAACACGAAGCCGAAGTAGATCACCAGCATGATCAGCGACAGCGACCAGTACAGCGTCTGCTTGCGCCGCACCAGTTGAATGAAGTCGGGGTGCTGGCGGATGAGTTCTATGTCTTGGGGTGTCATGACGCGCTCTCCTTTGTTGTTTTTGTTTTGGGGTGAAACAGTATTTCGGGTCTATCGCTAAAACTGTGGGAGCGGGCTTGCCCGCGATAACGATGGATCAGTCACCAGTGATGTTGAATCTGATGGCCTCATCGCGGGCAAGCCCGCTCCCACAGGGTTTGGTGTGGCGCCTGATATCAGAGCTGGTCGAAATCCAGCACCACCTTGTCGCTGATCGGGAAGGCCTGGCACGACAGCACATAACCGGCGGCCACTTCGTAGTCTTCCAGAGCGTGGTTGCTGTCCATTTCCACTTCGCCTTCGATCACCTTGCATTTGCAGGTCGAGCACACGCCGGCCTTGCACGAATAAGGCAGCTCGGCGCCCTGGGCATTGCCCGCATCGAGGATGCTCTGGCTGTTACGCGGCAGGTCGAAGGCCAGGGCGCGGCCGTCGCTGATCACGGTGATTTGGCTGACCGCTGAATCCACCTGGCGCGCCGCTTCACGGGCTTCGCGTTTTTGCTGGCTGCCGGCGGCGGCGAACAGTTCGAAATGGATGCGTTCAGGTTGCATGCCCTTGGCCTTGAGACCATCACGCACGGTCTCGGTCATCTCCTGCGGACCACAGATGAAAGCGGCGTCGAGCGCCTTGACATCGAGCCAACGGCTGAACAGTTGCTCGCATTTCTCGGCGTTGATCCGGCCGTTGTACAGGTCGACGTCCTGTTGCTCGCGGCTGAACACGAAGATCAGGTTAAGTCGTTGCAGGTAGCGGTTTTTCAGGTCTTCGAGCTGTTCGCGAAACAGCGCGCCGGAGCTGGAGCGATTGCCGTACAACAGGGTGACGCGGCTGTGGGGTTCGGTTTCCAGGGTGGTCTTGATGATCGACAGGATCGGCGTGATGCCACTGCCGGCGGCCACGGCCAGATAGTTGCCATGACGCGCCGGGTCGAGTTCGACGCAGAAATGCCCGGCCGGAGGCATCACCTCCAGCGTGTGGCCGGCCTTGAGCTGCTCGTTGGCAAACGCCGAAAAGCGTCCACCGGCCACACGCTTGACGGCGATGCGCAGTTCACCGTCGTTGACCCCGGTGCAGATCGAATAGGAGCGACGCACTTCTTCGCCGTCCAGTTGGGTACGCATCACAAGGTGCTGGCCCTGGGTGAAGTGAAAACTGTCCTGCAAGTGCTGCGGAATTTCGAAGGCGATGGACACCGCGTCACGGGTTTCGGCGCGTACATCCTTGATGGTCAGGCTGTGAAATTTGCTCATTGTTGTTCTCCAGCTGGGACGGCCGATTCGCCGCTCAGATGCACTTGAAATAGTCGAACGGTTCCCGGCAATCGACGCAGCGGTACAGCGCCTTGCACGCGGTGGAACCGAACTCGCTGAGCACCTCGGTGTGGGCGCTGCCGCATTGCGGGCATACAACCTGCGGGCTTTCGCCGAGCAGGCTGCGCTTGCTGGTGCTGCCCTCGGGCGGGGCGATGCCGTAGGCGCGCAGGCGTTCGCGCCCACTGTCGCTGATCCAGTCGGTGGTCCAGGCCGGGGTCAATTTGCGTTCCAGCTGTGGCGCCTTGAATCCGGCGAGCTCCAGGGCATCACGGATATCGCTCTCGATCACTTCGGTGGCCGGGCAACCGGAGTACGTCGGCGTGACCACAACGTGAAGGTGCCCGGCCTGCCAGCCCAGATCGCGGACAATGCCCAGGTCGACCACGCTGACCACCGGGACTTCCGGGTCCATGACCCCGGCCAGAATCGCCCAGGCGGCAGCCAGGTCGGACGGTTGCGCCGGCCGGGCGCCGAGGTCGCTGGCGATCAGCTCACCAGGTTGCATCGGGGTACGCTCGTGGCAGGAACTGCATCTCGGCCAGCAGAATGCCCAAGTGTTCGCTGTGCAGGCCCTTGCGCGCATTCAGATAGAAATAGCTCGGCGCGGCGGGTACGGGCAGGGTGGCGCTGGTGAAGATTTCGTTGACCTTGGCTTGCCACTGCGCGGCGACGCTGGCGATGTCCGGGGTGATGCCGGCTTCGCACAGGCGCTGTTCGCTGTCGTCGGCGGCGATCAGTTCTACAGTGAAGCGCCAGACTTCGGGGATTGCCGCGAGCATGCGCTTGTGGCTTTCCTCGGTGCCGTCACCCATACGCTCGACCCATTCGCCGGAGCGGCGCAGGTGATAGGTCACTTCCTTCACTGCCTTGGCGGCGATCCCGGCGATGCGTTCGTCGCTGGACTGGCTCAGACCCTGCAGCACCGGCAAATGCCAGGCGTCATAGAGGAACTGCTTGAGCATGGTCACTGCGAAGTCGCCGTTGGGTTGTTCCACCAGCAGCAGGTTGCGGTAAGCGCGCTCATCGCGACGAAACGCCAGGTGATCGGCATCGCGGCCGTCACCAAGCAATTGGGCGGCGTATTCCAGCCAGTTGCGCGCCTGGCCCACCAGGTCGAGGCCGACGTTCATCAGCGCCAACTCTTCTTCCAGCGCCGGGGCCTTGCCACACCATTGGCACAGGCGCTGCCCCTGGATCAGGGCGCTGTCGCCAAGACGCAACAGGTATTCGATCAAATCAGTCTTGTTGTCCATGGTCGACCTCACATGTGCCCGACTTCGGCCGGCAACTCGTAGAAGCTGGCGTGGCGGTAGACCTTGTCGTCCGACGGGTCGAACAGCGGGTCTTTTTCATCCGGCGACGAAGCGGTGATCAGGGCTGAAGGCACCACCCACAGGCTCACGCCTTCGCTGCGACGGGTGTAGAGCTCGCGTGCGTTCTCGATGGCCATGGTGGTGTCGGCGGCATGCACGCTGCCGACGTGCTTGTGGTTGAGGCCGTGCTTGCTGCGCACGAAGACTTCGAAGAGGGTCCACTCGGACATTTCAATTACTCCACATCAGGTGGCCGAATCAGGCGGCGTTCTTGTTTTGTTTTTTGCGGGCGTGGGCGACGGCGGCTTCACGTACCCAGGCACCGTCTTCAATCGCCTTGCGGCGGGTGGCAACGCGTTCGGTGTTGCACGGACCGTTGCCCTTGAGCACTTCGTAGAATTCGCTCCATTGGATTTCGCCAAAATCGTAGTGACCGCGTTCGGCATTCCACTTCAGGTCCGGATCGGGGCAGGTGCAGCCCAGCAGTTCCAGTTGCGGGATGGTTTGGTCGATGAAGCGCTGGCGCAGTTCATCGTTGCTCTGGCGCTTGATTTTCCAGGCCATCGATTGCGCGCTGTTCGGCGAGTGTTCGTCGCTCGGGCCAAACATCATCAGCGACGGCCACCACAGACGATTGATCGCGTCCTGGACCATGTCTTTTTGCGCCTGATTACCGTGGCGCATCATGGTCAGAAGAATTTCGTAGCCCTGGCGCTGGTGGAAGCTCTCTTCCTTGCAGATGCGCACCATGGCCCGGGAGTAGGGGCCGTACGAGGTGCGCTGCAACACCACCTGGTTGACGATCGCGGCACCGTCGACCAGCCAGCCCACCGCGCCCATGTCGGCCCAGTTCAGCGTCGGGTAATTGAAGATGCTCGAATACTTGGCCTTGCCGCTGTGCAGTTTGGCGATTTCTTCATCACGGTCGGCGCCGAGGGTTTCCATGGCGCTGTACAGGTACAGGCCGTGGCCGGCTTCGTCCTGGATCTTGGCCATCAGTTGCAGTTTGCGTTTGAGCGTCGGCGCGCGGGTGACCCAATTGCCTTCGGGCAGCATGCCAACGATTTCGGAGTGGGCGTGTTGGGAAATCTGCCGGATCAGGGTCTGGCGGTAGGCATCTGGCATCCAGTTCTTGGCTTCGATCTTGATTTCTGAATCGATTTTTTCCTGGAAGGCGCGTTCCTGTTCGGACATTTCCGAGAGGTCCTTGATGCGCTTGACGCCGGTTTCTACGAGCTGTGCGTACATTTTTTGTTCCCGCCTTGAAATCTGTTCTGGGGCATGGAGAACTTTATAAGCGATACAGAAATTATTATCAAACATAAAATGACGTGTCGCGTTTGTTTTTTGTATCGCTTTCGATTGATCGTTCCCACGCTCCGCGTGGGAATGCATCCCGTGACGCTCCGCGTCACCGTTGCGCAGGCGGCGACTGCGGGACGCAGAGCGTCCCCGGCGGTATTCCCACGCGGAGCGTGGGAACGATCATCTTCCGTGCGCCCAAAAAAAAGCCCCGCAAAAGCGGGGCTGAAAAGGGTGCAGCAGTCATGCTTTCGGACGTTTGTCCAGTACGTGGCAGGCCTTGCCTTCCGAGCGTTTGATCGAATGGAACGGCTGCAAGACAATCCGCGAGCTGATGCCGATATACGTCTTGATGTGTTTGCTCAATTCCCCGCAAACAGCCTTCTGTTGTTCGTCACTCAGGTGCTGGTGCTCTGCCTTGAGTTCGACATGCACATCCACGCTGTCCAGGTTGCCATTGCGATACAGATGGATCTCATAACACTCGGCAAGTTGTTTGACTTTCAGGACCTGTTCTTCAATCTGCGTCGGGAACACGTTGACCCCGCGAATGATCAGCATGTCATCGCTGCGTCCGGTGATTTTGTCGATGCGTCGCATCGGCCGCGCGGTGCCCGGCAGCAGGCGGGTCAGGTCGCGGGTGCGGTAGCGGATCATCGGCAGGGCTTCTTTGCTCAGGGAGGTGAACACCAGTTCGCCCATCTGGCCGTCTGGCAGGACTTCGCCAGTGACCGGGTCGATGATTTCCGGGTAGAAATGGTCTTCCCAGATGGTCGGGCCGTCCTTGGTTTCGGCGCATTCCATGGCGACACCTGGCCCCATGATTTCCGACAGGCCGTAGATGTCCAGCGCGGTGATGCCCAGGCGTGCCTCGATAGCGCTGCGCAGTTCGGCGGTCCACGGTTCGGCGCCGAAGATGCCCAGGCGCAGGGCCAGTTTGTGCGGGTCGATGCCCTGGCGCTCGATCTCATCGGCGATGTTGAGCATGTAGGACGGCGTGACCATGATGATGTCCGGCTGGAAATCCTTGATCAATTGCACTTGCTTTTCAGTCTGGCCACCGGACATCGGAATCACGGTGCAACCCAGGCGTTCGGCGCCGTAGTGCGCGCCGAGGCCGCCGGTGAACAGGCCGTAGCCGTAGGAAATGTGCACTTTGTCGCCACGGCGGCCACCGGCAGCACGGATCGAACGGGCCACCACATTGGCCCAGGTGTCGATGTCGTTCTGGGTGTAGCCGACCACGGTCGGTTTGCCAGTGGTGCCGCTGGACGCGTGCAATCGCACGATGTCGTGCATCGGTACGGCAAACATGCCGTAAGGGTAGTTGTCGCGCAGGTCGGATTTGGTGGTGAAGGGAAACTTCGCCAGGTCATCCAGGGATTTGATGTCATCCGGGTGCACGCCCAGCGCATCGAAACGCTGACGATACAGCGGCACGTTGTTGTAGGCGTGGTTCACGCTCCAGCGCAGGCGTTCCAGCTGATGCTGGCGCAGCTCGTCGATGCTGGCGGTTTCCAGCGGGTCCAGCACAGGGTTGAGCACGGCTTTGGCAATTGGCATGTTCATGTATTCACTCGAATTGTTTTTGTGTTCCAGCCCCCGCGTGCAGGGGCTTTGAGTGCATGCCCCAAGGATACCTCTGGGCTCCTTGGGAATCGCGATTCTTTAGTGGGGTAGACGCTCGATGATCAGCGCGATCCCTTGGCCGACGCCGATGCACATGGTGCACAGGGCGTAGCGACCGTTACGTTCTTCCAGTTCATGCAACGCAGTGGTCACCAGCCGTGCGCCGCTCATGCCCAGTGGATGACCCAACGCGATGGCGCCGCCATTGGGGTTCACCCGCGGATCGGTGTCGCTCAGGCCAAGCTCGCGCAGCACCGCCAGGCCCTGGGCGGCGAACGCTTCGTTGAGTTCGATCACGTCCATGTCGGCCAGGCTCAGGTTGGCCAGCTCCAGCACCTTGCGCGTGGCCGGCACCGGGCCGATGCCCATGATCCGTGGTTCGACGCCGGCAGTGGCCATGGCCACGACCCGGCCACGGGCGGTCAGGCCGTGGCGTTTGGCGGTTTCCGGGTTGGCCAGCAGCAGCGCGCAGGCGCCGTCGTTGACCCCGGAGGCGTTGCCGGCGGTGATGCTGCCGCCTTCGCGGAACGGCGTCCCCAGTTTGGCCAGTTGCTCAAGGGTGGTGTCGCCGCGCGGGTGTTCATCGTGCTCGACCACTTTGGCCGGGCCTTTGCGCTGCGGGATTTCTACCGCGACGATTTCTTTCCCCAATCGCCCACTGGCCTGGGCGGCCGCGGCGCGTTGCTGGCTGCGCAGGGCAAAGGCATCCTGGTCAGCGCGGGAGATGTTGAACTGTTCGGCGACATTCTCGGCGGTTTCCGGCATGGAATCGATGCCGTAGGCCTTTTTCATCAGTGGGTTGACGAAGCGCCAGCCAATGGTGGTGTCGAACATTTCGGCCGCACGAGAGAACGCCTGCTCAGCCTTGCCCATCACCAGCGGCGCGCGCGACATCGACTCAACACCCCCGACCAGCATCAACCCGGCCTCACCACTGCGAATCGCCCGCGCCGCCGTGCCGACAGCATCCAGCCCGGAGCCGCACAAACGATTGAGGGTGGTGCCCGGCACGCTCACCGGCAACCCGGCCAGCAACGCCGACATGCGCGCGACGTTGCGGTTGTCTTCGCCGGCCTGGTTGGCGCAGCCGTAGATCACGTCGTCGACGCTGCTCCAGTCGACTTGCGGGTGGCGGCGCAGCAGTTCGCGCAACGGCACCGCGCCGAGGTCGTCGGCGCGCACGCTGCTCAATGCACCGGCGTAGCGGCCTATCGGGGTGCGGACTGCATCGATGATCAGGGCGTCATTCATTCGGGTTCTCCTGCGTCAGCACCGGGCCGCGCACTTTGTAGGATTTGCCATGGAACAGGGCGATCAACTGGCCCTGCTGGTTTTCAATGCGCACGTCGTAGTTGCCGGTGCGCCCGGAGCGGCTTTGCTCGATGCAGTCGGCGTTGAGCGTGTCACCCAGGCGGGCCGGGGCGATGTAGTCGATGCTGCAACCGATGGCCACGGTGGCTTCGTTGTAGCTGTTGCAGGCAAAGGCAAACGCCGAGTCGGCGAGGGCGAACAGGTAACCGCCGTGGCAAGTGCCGTGGCCCTGGAGCATGTCCGCGCGCACGGTCATGCCGACCCGGGCACAACCGGGGCCGGCCGAGAGCAGGCGCATGCCCATGGCCTGGCTGGCGGTGTCGCGCTGGAACAATGCTTGTGCACAATCGCTGGCCAATGTCATGGCTTGGTGATTAGTCATGGAAGTGTCTCCCTTCGGCGACCCGACGGCGCAGCAGCAGCGACGGCCGGTAGCGCTCCTCGCCATAACTGGCCTGCAGGTTTTCCAGCGTTTCAAGAATGTGCGACAGGCCAATGGCATCAGCCCAGGCCAACGGCCCCTGCGGATAGTTGACCCCGGCGCGCATCGCCAGATCGATGTCGGCAGCCGACGCCACGCCTTGCAGCAGGGCGTCGGCCGCTTCGTTGGCGAGCATCGCCACGGTGCGCAGCACGGCGAGGGCCGGGCTGTCACTGAGCAGGCTGACCTTGAGCCCGGCCCGTTCCAGCAAGGCCACGCCTTGTTCAAGAGCCTGTGGATCGATGCCAGCCGCATGGCTGATGGCGATGCGTTTGGCGTTGACGTAATCGAACGCCAGATCCAGCAGGATCAGGTTGCGCAGCCCGTCTTCCCGAGCCCGCTGACAGGCCATGCGCCCATCGCTCAAGGCCAGCACGGCGTCACCGATCCGCAGCAAACCCTTGCCATCGCGCTGGATGATCTGGACGCCTTGTTCGCGCAGTCGCACAAGCAAACCTTGGGCGATACCGAGGTCGCCTTCCACGGCACAAACCTCGACCTGCGCGTCGCTGCTGATTTGCGTGGTGTGCGGGCGCTCTGCCCCTTGGGCGTAGCTGTAGAAACCCTGGCCGCTCTTGCGCCCCAGACGTCCACCGTCGACCAGCTCTTTCTGGATCAGCGACGGCAGGAAGCGCGTGTCCTGGTAATAGGCGTCGAACACCGAGCAGGTCACGGCGTAGTTGACGTCGTGGCCGATCAGATCGGTCAGTTCGAACGCGCCCATGGCAAAGCCACCGGCCTCGCGCATCAACGCATCCAGTGTCGGGCAGTCGGCCGCGCCTTCCTGAAGCATCCGCAGACTTTCGGCGTAAAACGGCCGGGCCACGCGGTTAACGATGAAGCCCGGTGTGGAGCGGGTGTGCACCGGTTTTTTGCCCCAGGCCCTGGCGGTGTCGTACAGGCACTCGGCCAATGTCGGATCGCTGGCCAGCCCGGAGACGATTTCCACCAGCGCCATCACTGGCGCCGGGTTGAAGAAGTGCAGGCCGAGCAAGCGGTGAGGATGTTCAAGCTGCGCAGCGATGCTGGTGATCGACAGCGACGAGGTATTGCTGGCGAGGATGCAATGTTCGCTGCAAATGCCTTCGAGCTGACGGAACAGTGCACGCTTGACCTCGAGGTTTTCGACGATGGCCTCGATGATCAGCGCGCAGTCGGCCAGGGCTTCGATGGCGTCCACCGCCTGCAGGCGAGCAACGGTTGCAGTGCGCGATTCGGCCGACAGCTTGCCGCTTTCGACCCGTTTGCCCAGTTGCCGATCGATGCCTTCAATGGCTTGAGCGGCCGCGCCTGGGCGATTGTCCAGCAGCAGCACCGGATGCCCGGCCTGCGCCGCGATCTGGGCAATGCCCGCGCCCATGGCACCGGCGCCGATCACGGCGATGCGTGCGTTGGTGTTGAGTGCGCTCATGACTCAGCGCCCCTTGAAAACTGGGGTGCGTTTTTCCATGAAGGCGCCGACGCCTTCGCGGTAGTCCTCGCTGCGCCCGGCCAGACGTTGCAGGTCACGCTCCAGTTCCAGCTGTTCGTCAAAGCTGTTGCTCAGGCTGGCGTTGAGGCTGCGCTTGATCAGCGCCAGGCCGTAGGTCGGCTGCGTCGCCAGATGGCGGGCCAGTTTCAGCGCTTCGTCGCGCAGGTCGGCGTCGTCCACGCACTGGTAGATCAAGCCCCATTGTTCGGCCTGTTCGGCACTCAGGCGGTTGCCCAGCAGTGCCAGAGCCTTGGCCCGAGCCATGCCGACCAGGCGCGGCAAGGTCCAGGTGCCACCGGAATCAGGGATCAGGCCGATTTTGCAGAACGCCTGAATGAAGCTCGCCGAGCGCGCCGCCAGTACCAGATCGCAGGCCAGTGGAATGTTGGCACCGGCCCCGGCTGCCACACCGTTGACCGCGCAAATCACCGGCATCGGCAGGTCGCGCAGCTGGCGGATCAGCGGGTTGTAGAACTTCTCGATGGACTCGCCCAGATCCGGCACGGCGCTGCCCGGGGCGACGTTGCGGTCGCTCAGATCCTGCCCGGCGCAGAAGCCGCGACCTTCACCGGTCAGCAGCAGCACGCGCACGTCCGGGTTTTGCCGCACTTGTTTGAGCGCTTCTTTGACCTCGCCATGCATCTGGGTGTTGAAGCTGTTGAGCTGGTCCGGGCGATTGAGGCTGAGCAGGGCGACGCCGGCCTCGATGGAAAACAGGATGTGTTCGAAGTTCATGTTCTTGGCGCTCTCTTGGAGATCTCGAATTCAGTGATTACTGGCCGGTAAAGGTCGGCAGGCGTTTTTCCTGAAAGGCGGCAATGCCTTCGTTGCGATCGCGGGTGCCGGCCAGCACGGTGAAGGCGTGGCGCTCGAAGCGCAGGCCGCTGGCGAGGTCGGTGTCCATGGCTTTGAGCAGGGCTTCCTTGGCCAGGCGTACTGCCAGCGGCGCCTTGACCGCGATGCTGCGGGCAATGTGCAGGGCGCGTTCGACGGTGAATTCCGGTTGCGTCACTTCGCTGACCAGCCCGGCGCGTTGGGCCTGGCGGGCATCGATCGGTTCGCCGGTGAGGACCATTTGCATGGCCATGGATTTGCCGACCGCGCGCAACAGGCGTTGGGTACCGCCCGCGCCGGGCATGATCCCGAGATTGATTTCCGGCTGGCCGAAGCGGGCGTCGAGGCCTGCAATGATGATGTCGGCGTGCATCGCCAGTTCGCAGCCACCGCCCAAGGCGAAGCCGTTGACGGCGGCGATCAGCGGTTTGCTGAAGCGGGTAATGGCTTGCCACGATGCCTGGCGCGGATCGTCAAGGATACCGACCAGATCGCGCTCAGCCATTTCCTTGATGTCGGCGCCAGCGGCGAAGGCTTTGCGGCTGCCGGTGAGTACGACGACGCGGGTGTCGGGATCGGCTTGCGCAGCATTCAGTTCATCGGCCAGTTCACCGAGTAACTCAGTGGTCAGGGCGTTCAATGCTTGTGGGCGCTGCAGGGTAATCAGGCGGACGCCAGGCTCGATCAACTCGACGGCAAGGGTTAGAGGCATGGCGGATGCCCTCACGGTGCACGCTCGGCGTGATGCCGGCTCGTTATTGGATCGGCCGCTGGGGCCGGTTTTGCCAAAGTATAGCTACAACGTGATACGTAAAAGCAATATGAAAATAGAATTAATGTGTCTTAATTGAGGGTCTTCTGGTTTGATGTCACTGCGATTGAGGGGCCCTGTGTGAGTGATTTGACTCGGTTTTATTGGGTTTTTCGTTGATTTTAGGACCCTGCTGGCATTCGTCGGAAAGGGCTGTTTCAAGTGATACGCTTTTTAGTCTTTGTGATTGCAAAAGTGATGTGATACAAAATGAGTCATTAATTGCATCGCTTTGTGAAGGAACCTGCCATGACCTGCTACAGCCTTGATGGCCTGACTCCAGTGGTTGACCCAAGCGCTTATGTGCACCCGTCCGCTGTATTGATAGGTGACGTGATCATCGGCCCGCGTTGCTATGTCGGTCCGCTGGCCAGCCTGCGTGGCGATTTCGGGCGGATCGTGCTGGAGGAGGGCGCCAACCTGCAGGACACCTGCGTCATGCACGGCTTCCCCGACAGCGACACCGTGGTCGAGCGCAACGGCCACATCGGCCACGGCGCGGTGCTGCACGGCTGTCGGATCGGCGCCGATGCGCTGGTGGGGATGAACGCGGTGGTCATGGACAACGCCCGGATCGGTGCGCGTTCTTTCGTTTCGGCGGCGGCGTTCGTCAAGGCCGGGTTCGAATGTCCGGAGCAATCGCTGGTGATGGGTGCACCGGCCGGCGTCAAGCGCACCCTCAGCGATCAGGAAGTGGCGTGGAAGCAGGCGGGAACGCGCGAATACCAGCAACTGGCCCAGCGTTGCCTGGAGCAGATGCAGGTTTGCGAACCGCTGAGCGAACCGGAGCCGGATCGGCCGCGAATCAGCGACAGCGGCCTTCGCCCCAAAGGCAACACTTTGTGAACATGGTCCCCTGCAGGCTGGCTCCTGCAAGGGATTGGGATTAACACCCCGGCATTCGGTATATTCCTTTTCTTTTTTCGCTCGGTACGCCCATGTCGTCCCTGACACCCTTGAACCATCTGATTACGCGCTTCCAGGAGCAGACGCCGATTCGCGCCAGTTCCTTGATCATCACGCTGTACGGTGATGCCATCGAGCCCCACGGTGGCACCGTGTGGCTGGGCAGCCTGATTCAATTGCTCGAGCCGATCGGCATCAACGAACGGCTGATCCGCACCTCGATTTTCCGTTTGACCAAGGAAGGCTGGCTGACCGCCGAGAAAGTCGGCCGCCGTAGCTATTACAGCCTGACCGGCACCGGTCGCCGGCGTTTCGACAAGGCGTTCAAGCGGGTCTACAGCACCAGCATGCCGGCCTGGGACGGTTCGTGGTGCCTGGTGATGCTGTCGCAGTTGACCCAGGACAAGCGCAAACAAGTGCGCGAAGAACTGGAGTGGCAAGGTTTTGGTGCGATTTCGCCAGTGGTCCTGGCCTGCCCGCGCAGCGACCGTGCCGATATCAACGCAACGCTGCTCGACCTGGGGGCCCAGGAAGACACCATCGTCTTCGAAACCACCGCTCAGGATGTGCTGGCCTCCAAGGCCCTGCGCCTGCAAGTGCGCGAGAGCTGGAACATCGAGGAACTGGCGACCCATTACAGCGAGTTCATCCAGCTGTTCCGACCGCTCTGGCAAGCGCTTCGCGAGCAGGAGAACCTGCAACCCTCGGACTGCTTCCTGGCACGGATTCTGCTGATTCACGAGTACCGCAAACTGCTGCTGCGCGACCCGCAATTGCCCGACGAGTTGTTGCCCGGTGATTGGGAAGGGCGTGCGGCCCGGCAGTTGTGCCGCAATATTTACCGTTTGATTTACGCCAAGGCCGAAGAGTGGCTCAACAGCGCACTGGAGACGGCCGATGGTCCGTTGCCGGATGTCGGTGAAAGCTTTTATCGACGTTTTGGCGGACTCAAGTAACACGTCATTGTTCAGGGAGAGGTGCGGTTCAGGAGACTAGAAGCATCCCGATGTCGTGTGGATTGGCGTAGACAATAAAAATAAGCCTGCGTGAGGCCTGACATGATTTCTACAACCGCACAGCGCCAGGACGGGTTCGATCAGTGGATCCATCAGATCAACCAGATCTGCGGCGCCTTCAACGCACAACCCCTGGGCAGCGACTTTGCCGGGCGGATCCGCGAATACCACAGCGATGCCTTAAAGCTCAGCTTCGTCGATGCTTGCCAGGCACGGCTCTACCGCACGCCGCAACAAGTGGCGGCGGGCGAGGACGGCAAGTACTTTGCGGTGTTCCAGCTCGATGGCACCGCAGGCATGGCCCAGGGCGACGACAAGGTGCTGTTGTCCGCCGGTGACATCACCCTGATCGATGCCTCGCGGCCCAGTGATTTCACCTACAGCGAAAATTCCCGGCAATTGTCGTTGATCCTGCCGTATCAACTGGTCCAGCAAACCCTGCGCTTCAACCAGGTCAAGTGCGGCCACCGGATCGCGGCGACATCGCCCATTGCCATGCTTTCGCATCGCTTGATCCTCGATGCCACGCGCCAGCAGAACCTCAGCCGCCAGGAAAGTGAAGCGACCCTGGAAGCGATTGTCAGCCTGCTGCGTCCGGCCATCAGCCAGACCGACGATTGCACAGACCCGCATGAACGGATCTTCCGCAAGACCCTGAGCTTTATCGACGCGAACATCCGCTCCGAGGAACTGTGCCCGGAATGGCTGGCGCGGGAAGTCGGCATGTCGACCCGAGGTCTGTACCGGATGTTTGCCAAGAAAGGCCTGGTGGTGGCGCGCTACATCAAGAACCGACGGCTGGACCTGTGCGCTGAATCCCTGCGTCAGTCAGGCAAGGAACAGAAATTGTCGGTGCTGGGGTATTCGTGGGGGTTTTCCGATTCGAGCTACTTTTCCACAGCGTTCAAATCGCGCTTCGGCATTGCACCGGGCGAATACCGCAAACAGTACGCCTGATTTCATGAGCACCGCTTGACCCTGTGGGAGCGGGCTTGCCCGCGATAGCGGTGTATCAGACAACAATGCTGTCCACTGACACTCCGTCATCGCGGGCAAGCCCGCTCCCACAGGTAATGTGCTTACCGTTTTACTTCGCTGAATTGAGATTCAACGTTGGCGTTTCATCAAAGAAGTTCCACGGCTTGAGCAGCACATGCACCCATTCGGTCGGCATGATCGGCCATTCCTCGGCGCGGGCGATGTGGGTGGTGCCGGTGGTCAGCCAGACCACATTGTCGGTGTTCTCGATGGACTGGTTGTCCTGGGTGAACTGCCCCAGCCCCGAGTCCTTGTCCGAGCGGTTCGGGTATTTGCCTTCCGGGTACTTTTCCTCCGGGTTGTACTGCGTCACCCACAGTTGCTTGTCCATGAAACTCAGCCGGTGGTAGAGCCATTCGTCCTTGCCGAAGTTGGCACCCTTGGCCACCGGGTGCGTGCCGCCGGCATACGGAATCAACTGGTAGGACACCGGGTTGCCGACCTTGTTTTCCTTGCTGAAGTTGGTCAGCAGGCGCACGGTCGACGGGTCGAATTTCTGCGCCGCTTGCTGTTCGCTGGTGATTACTCTGGTCTCGGTCTGCATGGTGCTGGTGCGCGGTCCGCCGCGGTCGTTGGGCAACACCACCGGGTTCACTTCCACCAGCGAGTTCTGCTCGCCGTCCACATCCATATCGAGGCGGAAATTGTAGATGTGCTGGTGCGTGGTGCCGACAATGTTGTGGTCGAGCAGAGTGCCGTAGCGGGTGTCTTCCTTGGCGGTATCTTCGTGCATGGTCCTGGATTTCACGCCCTTGACCGCTTCGATACCGGTGGCACCGGCATCGATGCCGAGGGTGCCGTTCTGCTGGAAGACCCAGTCGAAGATGTAGTCGTAGTTGCCCACGGTGCTGATCCAGCGCACCACCAGTTCACGCCGCTCGGTGCTGAGGTTGGGCTGGCCCATTTCCTGGTGTTTGTACTCCGGGCCGGCATAGCGCTCGAATACCGCGATGGCCCGGGGGATGGCGGTTGGTGCGCCGGTGTAGTCGGCGATGGTGGCGTCCAGCAACACGGCGTTTTGCGGCGCGTCTTTGCCGCGGGCAATCGGTGAAGTCAGGGTGCCCATGCCGTAGTCGCCTGAGTCCAGGTAGGCCTTGAAGTACCAACCGACATCGGGGTCGCCGTAAGGCACGATCATCCCGCCCAGCGAGCCTTCGTACATGATCTTGCGTTTCTTGCCCTTGTCGTCGTAAGTAACGGTGGACAGGATCGGCCCGACCCGCGAGTCGAGGCGAACATGGAAATCCCAGTTCTGCCAGTGAATGCTGTTGCCGCTGATGGTGTAGTTCTTGCCCTCGGGTTCGATGATTTCCAGCGGTTTGACGGCCACGGCCTGGCGTCCACGTCCGTCATACGGCGTCGGTTTCATCGGCACCGGGATCAGCGCGTCGTCTTCGATCTTGATCAGTTTTTTCTGTTCCAGATCGACAATCGCCACCAGGCCTTCGATCGGGTGCGCCCAAAAATTGCCGTCATCGACATTCAGGTAGCTGACGATTTTCAGCAGGCGTTTGTCCTGCGCCAGGCCGTCCTTGCCGTCGAAGTAACCGACGGTCAGCGGTGTCGCCACGACCTTCTTCACATCGGTGATACCGCGCTTGGCCAAGGCTTGCGCGTATTCCGGGCTGGTTTCCACGGCGGTCTGCACCGTGGCGAAATCGTCCAGCAACACCATGCCATGGGCGCCTTGCAGCGGTGTCCAGGACTTGAGCTGTTTGCTGTCGAGATCGACCAACGCTTCGATCACATGCTTGCCGTCCAGTACCACGATCGAAGCCTGGCGCGGCTGGCTGACGTTTTGCCCCGTAAGGACGAAGTTCCACACCTGATCCTTCGGCGGTTCCTTGACCGAGACTTCGGTGAAGCGAAAGCCAGGTTTGTAGTTTTCCGATTGTTTGACGATGTCCACCGCCGCCGTGATTTCAGCCGCGCTCAAGGGGTTGAGCGGGCTGGGGCGGGTTTCGACAACGAAGGTCTTGTCCAGGCCGGACTGGAACACCTGGTTGATGAAGTCCTTGGACATGAACGCCGTATGGTCCTTGAACACCACCGGCACCGTCAGCTCGATGCGCTTGCCGTTGAGCATGGCGACTTTGCTGTCAGGCTTGACCTTGAGGTAGACCCCATCCTTGGCAATGGTGAACAGGTTCGAATAATCGTCCCATTTGACCGTGGCCCCAAACGCTTCAAGACCCGCCTGCAGTGGCACCATTTCCGCTTGGCCACCATGGGCCAGGGCATTGCCGGCGCAGAAAGACAGGCCGAGGGCACTCAGGGAAATGGCCAGGGCGAGCCGGGCAAGCGGTGATCTCTTTGGTGATGCGTGGGTGCTGGACATGTGTGCATTCCTGAGGAAAAGCCGGTGACTGGCATTCTTGCACTTTGCTACAGCCAGCCGCCGGATGCATTGGGATTCCTGCCAGATTGCTTTGGATGCGTGCCGGGTTACTGTTTTTTGCGCATCGCCACGTACGAATTGCGCAGGTCGCTGGCCCAACCATCGAGCACGCTCTTGACGTTCGCCGTCGTGATGACTTGCTGGTCGTTTTCCAGCGGGACACCCGTGCCTTTGCGCACCACTTCAGCTACCACGGCCTTGGTCCCGCCATCGAGAAACAGCACTTCGGTAGCGATTTCACTGTCCTGGTCGCGGATCCCGGTGGCCGTGCTGACGCCCGCTGCAACCAGGGTAATCGGCAACCATTCATAGTAGCGCAGGCTTTGGGTGCTGGCCGTGACGCCGGTGATCGCGGGCCGAACGATCAGGGTGTTGGGGCCTGGGGTCGTGACCACGGGCAACACTTTGCCCAGTTCGTGCTTGAGCACGGCGTCGTAATACCAGGTGGTGTCCGAGAGCGTAGTCTGCGGAATTCGCTCAGTAGGCAGGGGCTGTGGATAGAACTGGCTCGGTTCGATGTACACCTGCGTGTAACGCTGGACCTTGAGTGTCGGGCTCACCCAGCTCAGCACGGTTTGCCCCGACGGCGACTGGTGTTCGGTCAAAACGCTGTAGTCCTTCAAGAAGCCCGAGTAGGCCTCAGGTGTGACTTTGTTGTTGCTGCACGCCGCAAGGGCCAGGGTGGTGGCAGCCAATAGCGGCAGCGAGAAGTGTTTTCTCATCAAGGGATTCCTGAGTGGATGAATTGCGCAAGGGGCTTGCCGCTGATCATCTGCCGCCCGGCAGCTCTTCCGAGCATTCGATACGCAGGCCGCCATGGGCCATGATCCAGTGGGTGAATTCGGCAATGGGCACTGAGTGGATGTATTCCACCCAGTTGCTGTCGGTCGGGCTGTAGCGCTCGTAATAACGGCGCAGTACAACGTGGGTCCGATCGTCGGTCAGACCCAGGCATGCCTGCTGGAATAAAATCGGTTCGTCGTCGCCTGGGGTACTTGTGCGCTGATTGAGGATCACGCTATGCGCGCTATCGACCGCCTCGATCGGGTAGGTGCTGTTCGATCCCTGCATGGAAGACCTCATGGGTTGAAAGTCGCGCAGGGTGCCGCAGGGGGATTGCGGTGGTATGTCCGAAAAATGTCCGGGATGTAGAAATGTTGCTCGATTGAAATATATGACCGCGGCCGCGCAATGGTTTTAGATACGCTCCTTTTCCGACCCATGGACCCCTGAACGTGAGCAGACTGCTGATCGTCGACGACGATGTGGAAATCCTGGACTTGCTGAAAAAGTTCTTTGTTCAGCATGCCTACGAAGTGGATCTGGCCACCCAGGGTGACGCCATGTGGGCGGTGATCGAAAAAAACCGCCCGGACATCATCATTCTTGACCTGATGCTGCCGGGCGAAGGCGGCCTGAGTCTTTGCCAGAAGCTGCGGGCGAGAACGGCAATTCCGATCATCATGTTGACCGCCATGGGCGAGCTGAGCGACCGCATCATCGGTCTGGAACTGGGCGCTGACGATTACCTGACCAAACCGTTCGACCCGAGGGAGCTGCTGGCCCGTCTGCGCGCTGTGCAACGTCGCGCAGGCGAGAAAAGCCTGGGGCAGGAACCGACGCGGCCGGTCATTACCTTTGCCGATTGGCAACTGGATATCACCTGTCGCGAGTTGCGCTCACCCGAGGGCGTGATGATTCCGCTGTCGGCCGGGGAGTTCGATTTGCTGCTGGTTTTTCTCGAGCATCCGCAACGCATTCTCACCCGGGAACAACTGATCGACCTGGCGCGTGGCCAGGGCCACGATGCCTATGACCGCAGCATCGATGTGCAGGTCAGTCGCCTGCGCCGCAAGATCGAACCGGACAGCAAGCGCCCGGACCTGATTCGCACGGTGCGCAACGGCGGCTACATGTTCTCTGCCAGGGTAACCCGCTCGTGATCCGTCGACTGGCCCCTCGCGACACTCTCAGAAGCCGGATCGCGCTGACCATCGTCGCGGCGATGATCGCTTCGCTGGCACTCAATGGTTTGTTCATGCAGCTCGCCGGTACATGGGGCCGTCCGCCCATCGAACGCACGGGCTTGCTGGAACAGATGGCGGCGAATGTGCGGGTAATCGAAGCGGCGCCGGCGGCCTCGCGTTCGCATTTGGCCGCTGCGGCAAGCAGCCCGATGCTTGAGGTGAACTGGCACCCGCAGCGGTCCGATTTCCACCTGCCCTCGGGCGGTAAACAGGTGACGCCGAACAGTTCGCCGTTACAGCAATTGCTGGGTGATACTCCCCGAGACATAGAAGTCTTCAACCCCGGCGACTGGCCGGACGAAAGCCCTCAGGCGCACTACGTTGCACTCGTGCAGTTGCTCGATGGCAGCTGGTTGTCGTTCACGCCGCCGGAACGAAGCTGGGGGCTCGACGCCAATGTCCGGATCCCGATCATCATTGCCCTGGGTCTGATCGCAACCCTGCTCGTCGCCTGGGTTGCCACCCGGCAACTGGCCAACCCGCTGCAACGCTTTGCCAGCGCCGCGCGCCGCTTCGGCGGGGATTTGCATGCGCCGCCGATCAAAATCGAGGGCCCCCATGAGATTCGCCAGGCCATCATCGCCTTCAACACCATGCAGGCGCAGATTCGGCACTTTCTCAGCGAGCGCACGCAAATGCTCGCCGCCATCTCCCACGACCTGCGGGCTCCTTTGACGCGGATGCGCCTGCGCAGCGAGTTCATGGACGACCTGGAGCAGCAGCGCAAAATGGTCCGTGACATCGAAGAAATGCAAACGATGATCAACGCGGCGCTGGGCTTTTTCCGCGAAGAAACCCACAGGGAGCAAACCACTGCGTTCGATCTCTCGGAGTTGCTGCAAACGATCATCGATGATTTCCGCGACCAAGGTATCGAGGTCGATTTCACTGGCCCGGCCCATCTGGTGTACGACGGCCGCCCGCTCGGGATCAAGCGGGTGGTGGTCAATCTGCTGGAAAACGCAGTGAAGTATGCGAGTAAGCCGAGCATCCAGCTGATGGAGGATGAGCAGCGGGTTTGCATCGAAGTCATGGACGATGGCCCGGGCATTCCCGAGTCTGCGCTTGAGCGAGTGTTCGAGCCTTTTTATCGACTGGAAACCTCACGCAACCGTGATACTGGCGGTGTCGGCCTGGGATTGTCCGCTGCGCGGGCAATCGTTCGCGAACAAGGCGGAGAGCTGACACTGCGCAATCGCAGCGGCGCGGGGCTGATTGCGCGTGTGCAATTGCCCGGCGCTCGCAGGGCAAACGCTGCCGGACGATAGCGGATGGCGGGCTGTTTGCCCACTGAGCTGCAAATCGTTGCCTTGGGTTAATAGGAAGCATTACTATTCACGCCCCCGTCTCCACAGCACACCGAAATGATCCCCAAGCTGCCCCGCAGACACGGCTTTTTCGAGCATTACGAAGAGTTGGTTGGCACCTGGACCCGTCGCCTGAGAAACCGTCAGCAGGCTGAGGATCTGGCCCACGACACCTTCGTGCGGGTGCTTGAGGCGAATTCGGCGGCGGTGGAGCAACCTCGGGCTTACCTGCACCAGACCGCGCGCAATATCGCGGTGGACGGTTATCGGCGTGAGGATCGGCGGGGCGCCATGGAGTCAGAGGCGATTGATCTCAGTGTGTCGTCAACCGGCGACCCGGAGCATTTCATGCACGCGATCCAATTGGCCGATTCCATCGAGCGCGCGCTCACCGAATTGCCGATCAACTGCCGCAAGGTGTTTGTCTGGCAGAAAATCGAAGGCCTGACCCAGGCTGAAATCGCCGAACGCCTGGGGTTGTCCAAGAACATGGTGGAAAAGTATATGATCCGCACACTGCGGCATCTGCGCGACCGCCTGGACGGACTGCAATCATGAGCGCCGGCCATTTTTCATCCCCAGCCAAACAGGAACTTCCATGATGGATACTCGTGCTTGTGCGTGCGGGCAAACAGCGGTCCGCGATGAAGCGGCGCGGTGGTTTGTGCTATTGCAGGAACCTGCGGTCGATGTCCAAACGCATCGCCAGTTCGAAACCTGGCTGGACCAACACCCGCAACATCGAAGCGAATTCGAATGGCTCCAGGGGCTGTGGAAAGCTGCCGACCTGGTGCCTGCGGCGCGTCTGCAAGCGCTGTGTCAGGAAGCGCCAACGCGCAACAAACGCCGCCCGCTGCTGCGTTATGCGGTTGCCGCCAGCGTGTTGGCGGTAGCGCTCGGGCTGGGTTTGTTCAGTGGTCTGAATCATCCAGCGCCTTATACGGCTGAGTTTTCCACAGCACTGAACGAGCGTCGCCATGTGGCGCTGCCGGATGGCTCGGTGGTCGACCTGGACAGCCGCAGCCGGATTCAGGTGCGATTTGAAAAAGACCGGCGCACCGTTGAACTGAGTGAAGGCGAGGCGATGTTCAGCGTCCAGCCTGACACCCGCAGACCCTTCATCGTCGAGGCCGGCAACGGCAAAGTCACGGTCACCGGCACCCGTTTCGATGTGCGCCGTGGCGCCAGCGAAACCCGGGTCGTGGTGGAGCAGGGCACCGTCAAGGTTCAGGGGCACGACGCTGCCGACAACGATTTCATCAACCTTACGGCTGGCCTGGGCACCCACGTCGATGCGCACGGCAAAGTCGCGGCGGCCTATGCGGTCAACCCGGCGGAACTGACCGCCTGGCGCAACGGCAAACTGGTCTTCAACAACGCCAGGCTGGCCGATGTCGCCGAGCAAGTCTCGCGCTATCGCGAGACGCCGCTCAAGGTCGGCAGCCGCGCAGTCGGCGATCTGCGCCTGACCAGCGTGTTCAAGTCCGACAACACCGATGCGCTGCTCAAGGCCTTGCCGAGCATACTTCCGGTGGCCGTGCGTACCCTCGCTGACGGCAGTCAGGAAATAATTTCAAAATAAAATTCAGGTTTTTTTCGAGTTCATCGTCTTCCTGTTCAACTGCAACTGGTTTGCATTAACAAGCGCACACTCTTGCGATTCACAGGACGCCGTTTGACGTGAAAAAATCCGCCGCTAAAAACAACAATCTCCCTTGGTTGCCCTTGGCGCTCGCACTGGCGATCAACGTTGCGATGCCCCAGGCCTTCGCGGCCGACGCCATTAAAATCAGGGCGCAGCCACTGGGTCAGGCCTTGAGTGAGCTGGGCCAGCAAACATCGTTGCAGGTTTTTTTCAGCCCTGAACTGGTGGCCGGCAAACAGGCTCCGGCGGTGGAGGGCAATATTTCCCCGGAAGAGGCGCTGCGTCAGCTGTTGCAGGGCAGCGGCCTGCAATACCAGATCGATGAAGGCTCGGTCACCTTGTTACCGGCGCCAACGGCGGCTGCAAAAGGGCCACTGGAATTGGGCGTGACCGACATCAAAGTGGTCGGCGACTGGCTCGATGATGCCGACGCCGCCGTGGTGCAGAATCACCCGGGCGCGCGGACCGTGATCCGCCGCGAAGCGATGGTCGAGCAAGGTGCGATGAACGTCGGCGACGTTCTGAAACGTGTGCCGGGCGTGCAAGTGCAGGACGCCAACGGTACCGGTGGCAGCGACATTTCCCTGAACGTTGGTGTTCGCGGCCTGACGTCGCGCCTGTCGCCGCGCTCCACCGTGCTGATCGACGGCGTGCCTGCGGCGTTCGCGCCTTACGGCCAACCGCAGCTGTCCATGGCACCGATTTCCTCCGGCAACCTCGACAGCATCGACGTGGTGCGCGGTGCCGGTTCCGTGCGTTACGGACCACAGAACGTGGGCGGTGTGATCAATTTCGTGACCCGTGCGATTCCGGAACAAGCCTCTGCGGAAATCGGCACGACCCTGGAAACTTCCCAGCACGGTGGCTGGAAGCACATCGACACGTTGTTTGCCGGCGGCACGGCGGACAACGGCATGGGCGTGGCGCTGTTGTACTCCGGCGTGAACGGCGACGGCTACCGTGAACGCAACAACGACAACGACATCGATGACGTGATCCTCAAGACTCACTGGGCGCCTACGGATTACGACGATTTCAGCCTCAATTTCCATTACTACGATGCCAGCGCCGACATGCCCGGCGGCCTGACCCAGGCGCAGTACGACGCTGACCCGTTCCAGTCCGACCGGAACAACGACAGCTTCAGTGGCCGTCGCAAGGACGTGTCGTTCAAATGGGTCCGCCAACTCGACGACCGCACTCAGGCCGAAGTGCTGACGTACTACACCGACAGTTTCCGCGGCAGTAATATCGCCGCCCGCGATCAGAGAACCATCGGCTCGTTCCCGCGTACCTACTACACCTTTGGCATCGAACCGCGTGTATCCCATGTGTTCGATGTCGGCCCGACCACCCAGGAAGTCAGTGTCGGTTATCGCTACCTGAAAGAAGCCATGCACGAAGAGGCCAGCCGCCTGGGGCTCAACAGCAGCAACGAGCCGGTGGTACGTCCAGGTTCGGACGGGCATGTCTATCAGGACCGAACCGGTGGCACCGAAGCCAACTCGGTGTATATCGACAACAAGATCGATGTCGGCCAATGGACCGTCACTCCCGGTATTCGCTTTGAACATATCAGTACCGACTGGCACGACCGCCCGGTACTCGACACGGCCGGCCGGCCCGTACCGGAAAAGAAACGCAGCATCGAAAGCAACGAACCGCTGCCAGCGCTGAGCGTGATGTATCACATCTCCGATGCCTGGAAACTGTTCGCCAACTATGAAACTTCGTTCGGCAGCCTGCAGTATTTCCAGCTCGGTCAGGGGGGTACAGGCGACAGCACTGCCAATGGTCTGGAGCCGGAAAAAGCCAAGACCTATGAAATCGGCACGCGCTACAACGATGACGTGTGGGGCGGCGAAGTGACGTTGTTCTACATCGACTTCGATAAAGAGTTGCAGTACATCAGCAACGATGCGGGCTGGACCAACCTGGGCGCAACGACCCACCAGGGGATCGAAGCATCGGTGCATTACGACATGGCGGCACTGGACCCGCGTCTGGCCGGTCTGACAGCGAATGCCGGCTACACCTACACCCGTGCCGTCTATGAAGGCGATATCCCGGATTTCGAGGGGCGTGACCTGCCGTTCTATTCGCGTCAGGTGGCCACCGCCGGGCTGCGTTACGACATTGATCGCTGGACCTACAATATCGACGCCTTTGCCCAGTCCAAACAGCGCTCACCGGGTGTTGCGGTGAACGCCGACGGCAGCTTCAGCAACAACTACATCACCGAGGGCACGGCCGATGGTCAGTACGGTGACATTCCGGGCTACGTCACCTGGAACGTCCGTGGCGGTTATGACTTCGGTCCGCAGGTGTCGAACCTGAAGCTGGGCGCGGGGGTGAAAAACATCTTCGACAAGCAGTACTTCACTCGCTCCAGCGACAATAACTCGGGCATGTACGTTGGCGCGCCGCGTACGTTTTTCGTGCAGGCCAGTGTTGGCTTTTAATCTTACTAAGTGATGCTTTCCTGATGGTTCCCGCAGATTATCAAACTGCGGGAACATATCCTTGCTTATTCGGGAAGCTGGAAATCAACGATAGGAGAAGGGTTTCCTGCCAGATCATTAGTTTTAAGACAAACTTTCACCGGGCCGTTTGTTACATCAACAGTAAAAACGCCGATTGATGGTTGTACCCTCTTGTAACCTTGCTGGTCCAGACAGTCAGTTTTTTCGCGTGAAACTACCTTGTATTGGTACGAATAAGCATCCAAATCGGGAGAGACCGGAAAAGCTCTCACTGTATACTCTGACGGGTCGTTCTGGTTTTGACTGATAGAATAAATAGGGGTGAGCTGGCTCGGCCCCTCAAGCATCCATCGCCAGTAAACTCGTGCATTACGCGCATCCCATTGACCCGGCGCGCCGATTTTGTGCTCCTGCCCCATAATGCATAGCAAATACATGCCGGCACCGTCGTGCAACTCTCGACTCAGCTTGTTCTCGCCGCTTGTATTGCTGGAAATTGCCTCGCTGTAACCCGTTGGCACTCCACATTCATTAATTGTTCGCGTGAACTTGTATCGGTAATAAGGACTATCCACAGCGAAGGGCTGGGTCCAAAGCCATGGTATGACGGCTCCGGAGTGATCACGCTCAAGCTTAATGAAAGTGTTCACGGGTGGAGTGGCTGAAAACTTGAAGTTCGGGCCTACAGAGCAGGATGGGTTGAGAGGGTCAAACCGTCCCTGGTTAAAGCACGCTTGTAAGCCGATTGCCGACGTGGAGTAATTGGTATTCAACTTTTTACTTACCTTGCCGTCCATGACTTCGCAGGGTGCACCGCTGCTGCATCGCGAATGCCCACTGCCTTGTGTGGTCGTGCCCACCACTGCAAGAATTTCATTGTTGAAGCGTCCTAGTACCGGCGATCCTGAAATGCCGCTCATGACATCCAGGCATCGATTGCTGAGTTGATCCTGCCATGCCCATAGGCCCTCAACAATGCCGGTCGAGTGCTCGCGCGGGCAGGCCATTCGTTGAATGTGGCGTTGTAGAGGTGCTCCAACTATCAATACACCAGACTCCGCGGGCAGACTGGTTGCCAATTTTAATGGCTGAATACCATCGCTAATCACTTGTCCAATAGTACGATCAAGTTGAAGAATCGAAATATCCTGCCCTCGGATAGTGCTCCAATTGATTCGTTTAACGGGGTACGATTTGGTGAACTCGATGGTATCTGCAAAGAAGTTGAAAGTAACTTTTCCAGTTGCATCTTCGTCTACCAGAACCACGTTGGAGTCCAGGTTGGTGCAGTGTCCGGATGTCAATACATAGGCTGGACTATCCCGCTGATCGACTGTTTGGCGCGTGTCAATCAACGAACCCGTACAGGTCATACCGTTTTCCACCGTCACACGGCCAATCGACTGCCAGTGATCGTATTGACCGTTTACGTTGCCCAAGGGCTGTGCCGGCGCGAAGTCGGGTGTTCCTTCTCCCCAGTCGCGACTTATGGATTGTGGGAGCACAGAGCAGGCGCTCATGTTTATCAAGAGTACGATCGGCACTAACCAGTCAAGGAAGAGAGCTTTCATGATTCATCCATAAGTTGAGGAAACTCAACTTATGGTGTGATTTTTTTGCGGCCTCGGTCTACTGACAAAGTTGACAGTAAAGTGAGCAGAAGATTGACCACTTATCGTAAACAAGTGGCTCACACCTTCAATACCTTCCCGCCAATCGCCACCGCCACCAGCAACAACGCCATCAACCCAAAGGCAAAGCTCAAGCTGGCGGCATGGGCGACAAAGCCGATCACCGCAGGCCCGGCAAGAATCCCGGCATAACCCAGCGTGGTAATGGCCGGCACGGCGATGCTTTCCGGCATGACGGTCTGTTTGCCCACGGCGGTGTACAGCACCGGGACAATGTTCGAGCATCCTGCACCGAGCAACGCATAACCGGCCAACGCCGCTTCCCAGCTCGGGGCGAATGTCGCCAGAAACAGCCCGGCCGCCGCAGTCAGCCCTCCGAACACGATCACCCGTGTCGCGCCCAGCCGCCGCACGATTTTGTCACCGGTCAAGCGTCCAACCGTCATGGTCAGGGCAAACGCCGCATACCCCAGCCCCGCATAGGCCGTATCGATCCCGCGCTCCTGCGCCAGGAACACTGCACTCCAGTCCAGTGCCGCGCCTTCGGCGAGGAAGACGATGAAGCACATGCCGCCGATGAACAGCACGATGCCATGGGGAACGGCAAACGCCGGCCCTGAACTGTCGCTGCCATAGGGCAACATGTGTGGTACGGCCTTCAGCAGGGCGACCAACAGCAAAGCGACCACCACCAGCATCGCACCGAGCGGCGACAACCCCAGGCCGAGCAAAGCACTGACACCTGCCGCGCCGACGATTCCGCCCAGGCTGAACAAACCGTGGAACCCCGACATCATGTTCTTGCCGCTGGCACGTTCGACGATGACCGCTTGCAGGTTCACTGTCGAATCCACCGTGCCGAGGCCGGCGCCGAACATGAACAGCGCGCCGATCAGGGCCGGAATCGACGACACCGTGGCCAGCAGCGGCAGCGCTGCACAGATCAATAGCGTCCCGCCGGTCGCCACTTTGCGGCAACCGAAGCGCGTGGCCAGGATCCCAGCCATCGGCATGGCCAGAATCGAACCCACCCCCAGGCACAGCAGCAACAAACCCAACGTGCCTTCGTCCAGCCCGGCCCGCGCCTTGGCATACGGCACCAGCGGTGCCCACGCGGCGATGCCGAACCCGGCGATGAAAAAAGCGACGCGCGTGGACATTTGTTCCATGCGCCCGGGAACGAAGAGCGGTGGGGTATTGATGGCGGTCATGAAAAGTCCTTGGTAACGCAGGTGACTGACTGTGTGCAGACCGCCATCCTTGCACATCAGTTCACCTGTCGCGACCCTGAAGGCTGCTCACAACCGCTGGCCCAGCAGGCTAAAACGTTCCTCGGGTTACGCTGACTTCGCCACTGGTGAAGCTGACGTTCGGACCCGGTTGCCAACGCACGGAGTCAGGCGAATTGCTGTTGCGCATGATGCATTTCCATTCGATGACCTGATGCGCCGGCAACTCGATGACTCGCGTCCAGCGGTTCTCTTGGGGGTTGTGCGTCAAGGCGATGGCATGGCGCGGGTCCCATGCACCCAGTTCAAGAGATGAGCCCACGGCATAAACGGTTTGGTCGACGGAGGTGGGGGCGTAGTCGCAATTGAAATGAACGCCTATGGGCGGTTGCTCAGAAGGCGTACTCCAGATGCGGATTTTATCGCCGTCCGCTGCCAGCGCTGGTTGGCCCAGGTTTTGTGGCAGGTTCGTGAAATCCGAATCCAGCGCGATAACCAGGCTTTTCAGAATGCCTGTCGTGGTGGCCACCATTCCGGAATACTGCGGATGAAAACGGATCTCGGAGTCAGCCTTGATGCCAGCCTCCTTACGTAGCCTGATCAGCTGGCGAATCAAGTCGCCACGTTGCCAGTCGTACATGTCCGGCCAGTACACCGCGGGTGTACCAGGGCTGCTGAGGATATAGGCATAGGCTTGATTACGCCGCTCTTCTGGCAACGGCCAGTGATGTTGTCCTTGATTCGGACCCGGTGAGTAGCCAGTGTCATGGTTGTCGACAAAGGTTACGGCAATCTTGCGCCATGCGGGATCCGGGTTGCCATTGAGCCCGTCTCGCCATTGGGCGAGCGAACCGTTTTGCATGCGTTCCTTGAGGGCAAAGTCGAAGACCGTACAGTGCGAGCGGTCTGCCCAGTCCTTGAGTGCATCTTGCCAACTGGCCTTATGACGCCAGTCACCTTCAGGGTACTCACCTGGGCCTTTCCACATTTCACCGATGCAAAACTGTTGGTCGCCAAAGGCCCTCATCCACCGATCAACCGTTTCCGGTGCATAGCCGCGGACGAAGTCGAAGCGCAGGCCTTTGGCACCGTAATGGTCGCGCAGGTTGATGAGTTCCTTTTCGAAAGCGGTGAAAACCTCTGTGTTGGCGGTATTCAGATCGGCCGCGCCGTCCATGAAAGCATCGCCTTCGTCACATTGCGCACAGTCGTGACGCCACTCATTTCGCCCTCTGGGAAATAGTGAATAAACGTCTTTATCGTTCATGTGATTGGGCACGATGTCGTACACCACTTTCACGCCGGCCTGACTTAACGCCCCGGCAGCCTGCTGAAGTTGTGCATCGCTTCCGTAGCGGCTGCCCTTATCGAAACTGTGCCAGAAATAGCCTTCACCTCCACCTTCGGCCGAGAGGGTTTTCCACTGGGAAACATCGCTCCAGGGAGGTGGCATCCACACGGCGGTGAAGCCATCGCTACCAATCCCACCCGCCATGCGTGTCAGTACCGCGTACCACTTTTCCGTCGGGTTGCGGCTGGAGTTCCAGTGAAACCCTTGCAACAGGATTTCCTCGCCACCGCCATTGCGCACCGGCTCATCGGCGATTGTCACACCGCTTGAAATCAGGGTTATCAGAATAAAAGGCAGGGATATCCATTTCATGGTGTCACCGGGCAATAAGGGCCAGGATTCAACTTTGCGCTGGTGCGGATAGGTTGTCTGCTGTCATTAATGACAGGTGACGACAACAGTTCGCGATAAACCCCGGGCGCGTAGTAACCGCAATTCGACGGGGCAATCGATTGCTGTCGTCTTCCGTGAGGCCCTAAAGTACAGACTCTTTTTTGGCTGAACTCAGGACTGGTACATGACTCGGCTCTACGATGCACGAGGCAATATCTACATGGTTGCGGCGCCCGAGGCGCTGCGGCAAATGGGCATCGCTGTGCCCGATCAAGCCGGCCACGCCGCGCAAACCCGCCAATTGTGGGCGTCGGCAGCCGTCGAAGCATGCTGTTCCTGGGCACCGGGTGAGCAACCGACCGGCAGCAAGGCTCATCGCAGCGATGGCTTGCTGGTTGGCCCGTTCCAGTCGTCGCCACCGTTCGATCTGTTGATTGTCAACACCGACGGCACCCTCGCCGAACGCAGTGGAAACGGCCTGACGATTTTCTCCCAGGCCCTGAGTGACCAAGGGTTATTGCCCCGGGACGAGGCGTGCGTGCTCAGGGTTCATCACGACAAGGCCGATGTGATTTCACCGGGAGAAACCTCGGTGAAAGCGGCGCAGGTCGAAGGGGTGCAGGGTTTCTGGCTGGATCTGGGGCAACCGACTTTCGGCCCGCAAGCAGTCAGTGCTCAAGGCGTTGAGAGTGTAACGTTCAACGGCCGTGAGCTGAGTCATGTACAGCCGTTGGCAGCATTGAACGGCGCATGGGTCCGCAGTCAGTTTGTACGGGTCGGTAATCCGCATTGTGTGACGCTGGTGGACCACATGGATGCGCTGCCGAGCAACGAGCAAATGCGTGAACCCGCATTGGGCGAAGGGCTCACGCGAATCGCTTTCGCCATGCCCACCGGGGCAGGACAACCGTGCCCGGCGGGGATCAATCTGCAATGGGCGGCCCATGATGCCGCGCAGCGAGTGATCGCGCGAGTATTCGAACGCGGCGAAGGGCCGACGGCGTCCTCCGGCACCAGCGCCACGGCGGTGGCGTGCGCGGCCTGGCGGGTGGGCTGGGTGAGTGCCGGGGAGGTGAAAGTGACGATGCCCGGTGGTACTGCGCCGATTTTGCTGGAGGAAGAGCGGGGGAAGTTGAGTCGGGTTAGTCTGTTTGGTACGGCCCGGTTGGTTAGTTGAATCTTATGTCGCCGTTATCGAATCGCCGCCCACAGTAACCCCGGCATATGTGGACAGGTCCTACAGAAATTTGGCAGAGCGGCATAGGAAAGCTCTTTTTCGCAGTACTCAGGGGGTGTTAGTCAAACCATTGTTTAAAGAGAAAGTTGTAGCTTTGCTCATGAAGGAATTGATGAACAATTCCACTGCCAAGGAACGGTGGCATGGCATTTGACGCTTTTTTGAAAATCAGTGGAATCCCGGGTGAAGCGCTTGATGAGCAACACAGTGACTGGATCGAAATTACCGGCTACCGCTTCGGCACCCACCAAGGAACGTCGGCTACGGCCAGTTCTGCGGGGGGAGCTTCTTCGGGGCGTACGACCGTTTCCGATTTTACGTTCACCAAAACCCTGGATAAATCCAGTAGCAAACTTTTGGAGGCTAGTTGCGCGGGTGAGCACCTGAAAGAAGTTGTTTTAAGTTTGCACCGCGCAGGTGGCGAGAAACTCAAATACTTCGAGATCCAGCTTGAAGAGGTGATCATTTCCAGTTACTCGCAAATAGCAAATGACGGGATACCTACCGAAAGTATCAGTCTAGATTACGGGCGCATAAGAACGATCTACACCCAGCAAAAGCGTACAGACGGCGCAGGCGGCGGAAACGTGGCCGGTGGGTGGGATCGTATTGCTAATAAGAAATGCTCGTGAGGTTTAGCTGATGTCAAAGGCCTACATTTTTATCAATGAGCATGTGCAGCCCTATTCGTATTTAAAGTCAAAGTTGAATCTTGGGCAAAAATCCAGTATCAAGTTTGATGTGTTGAATTCTCACATTATCAATACAGTGGTGTTGCCCGGTGAAATAGTAATAGTAGGTGATGAATCAGTAGCGTCGTGTACGGCCGAAGAAGCGTTTTATATGCGCAAAGCGTTGGAAGTCCATTTGGCGATTATGACAAATGGAATGCAGAGCGATGGTTTCATAGTTGAAAATCACGAACTTTTGACAAGAATGCTTGGTTATTCATCCATAGGGATTGGCGCGGTGGGTGGTGCCTGGAGCAAACACCTTGATGGCATCAAGACAACCCTGGAAAAAATCGAAAGCGCTCATGGTGATTTATTGAGACAGGGTGGCGCTGAGAGTCGAGATGCCTTTTATACAAAGCGTAAGGCTCTATTTGAGAAGCTTGATCATCAGTTGAGAAGCTTTGCCCGATTTGGCTCCGGTTTGCGTAACCAAGGCTCGATCAAGGACATGCTGGGCATTTCCACCAAAAGTTACCTGCATACGGGGACCATAGCCGGCTATGCCGAAACCATTAATGGCGTGGCGAAAGCATCCAGCCTCATGAAAAAAGGGACCTATCTGGGGGTCGGCCTGAGTGTAACTGCAACAGGTGCCTCAATTTATGAGGCATGCACGACTGGGCGTGAAGAGCAATGCAGGAAAGCTAAGTATCTAGAAGGAGGGAAGTTGTCGGGCAGCCTGTATGGTGGATCTTTCGGCGGGTTTGTTGGAGGTTACGTAACTTCAATCGGATGCGCTGTTGCCTTCGGGGTCGCTACCGGCGGGGCCGGTGCACTAGCTTGTATGGTGGTAGGGAGTGGAGTAGGCGGTTGGGCAGGAGGAGCAATCGGTGGAAATATAGGTGGGATGGGCGGTGACATAATTTATGAGTATCTTCAATAATGAGGATTGTATTGGGTTTTACTGCAATATTTTTAATATTCTTGATGTTTTTGGTGTTGGTGTGGATATTTATATTCACCATTCGATATACGGAAATAATAGAAAGCTACTTGGATAAAAGTAAATATGTTGCAAGCAATCGTGAAGTGTTTTCTGGTTTTGGCTTGATTGGAAAGGTTCATAGGTGTGGATCAATTGCAATAATGTTTTTGATCCCTCGGCTATGCGAAAAACGGGGTCTTATAGAGAAGGATGAGTTGTTGAATTTGCCGCTAGATCTTAAGCGAAAGTTGATAGCGCCTTGGATTGCAGGTGGAGTGGTGTTTTTTTCGATGGTTGTCCTTAGGTTTTTGTTGGTTTGATTTTTTACATTAGGTTATCGCTAGTTTACGCCACGGTGTATAGCCGGTGACAAATCGACTAGCGATAACCAGGGTGTAATTGATTAAACCGGAAGATCAATCCACCCCACTGAACTCCACCACCGGCATCGTCCGCTTCATCAACACCTTGCCTCCACGCACCGAATACAACGGCAATCCCTGGCTGCGGATCACTTCGTAATCGCTTTCGGCAGAAAGAATCAGCAGGTTCGCTGGCCGGCCCGGTTCCAGTCCGTAGCGGTCACCCAGGGCCAGGGCCTTGGCGCTGTTGTCGGTCACCAGGTCCAGGGCGCTTTGCAGGTTGCGGTAACCGAGCATGTGACAGATGTGCAGGCCCGCTTCGAGTACCCGCAAGATGTTGCCGTTGCCCAGCGGATACCACGGGTCGACAATCGAATCCTGGCCGAAACACACGTTCATGCCGGCTTCGAGCAGCTCGTTGACCCGGGTCACGCCCCGGCGTTTCGGAAAGTTATCGAAGCGGCCCTGCAGGTGGATGCTTTCGGTGGGGCATGAAACGAAGCTGATGCCCGAATGCCCGAGCAGACGAAACAGTTTGGCGCAGTAGGCGTTGTCGTAGGAGCCCATGGCCGTGGTGTGGCTGGCGGTGACCCGCGAACCCATGTCGCGGCTGCGGGCCTCTTCGGCGAGCACTTCGAGGAAGCGTGAGTGCGGGTCGTCGGTTTCATCGCAATGCACGTCCACCAGACACCCGGTGCGCTCGGCCAGGTCCATCAGGAACTTCACCGAACTGACACCCTGCTCGCGGGTGTACTCGAAATGCGGAATGCCGCCGACCACGTCGGCACCCATGTGGATCGCTTCCTCCATCAAGTCCCGGCCGTTGCGATAGGACTCGATGCCTTCCTGCGGGAATGCGACGATTTGCATGTCCACCAGGTGCCGGCTTTCCTCGCGCACTTCGAGCATCGCCTTCAGGGCGGTCAACTGCGGGTCAGTGACATCGACATGCGTGCGCACGTGCTGGATGCCGTGGGCCGCCAGGTTCTGGATGGTTTTCCTGGCCCGGGTCTTGGTGTCTTCCTGGGTGATGGTGGCTTTGCGCTCGCCCCAGCACTCGATGCCTTCAAACAGCGTACCGCTCATGTTCCAGCGCGGCTCGCCCGCAGTCAGGGTCGCGTCGAGATGAATGTGCGGCTCGACGAAGGGCGGTATGACCAGGTTGCCGCCGGCATCCAGATCGTCTGGCCCCAGGGTAGGTGCTTCGGTCTGGCGGGCGATGTTGCTGATCAGGCCGTTTTCCAGGTGCAACTCATGCAGGCCTTCCTGGTTGCGCAACCTGGCATTGATGATGTGCATCAGGAGAGTCCTTTTAGAGGTTCGGTTGTCAATGTCCTTACGTTAGCTCGGTGATGGCAATCCCCGCCAGTGGCAAAAATCGCATCAACGCCGCGACAACGGCCTCAGGAGCATCTTCCTGCACCAGATGACCGGCGTTGGGAACCGCGTGAAACTGTGCGCCCGGGATCATCTGTTGCAAGGCTCGCCCGCGTTCGATGGGAATCCACTGATCGTCCTCGCCCCACAGGATCTGCACCGGGCAGCGCATCGTCGGGTAGAAGCCTTCGACTTCGCGGGTGAAGCGTTCGTCCATCTGAGCGATCTGCCGGTAAAAGGCCGCTTGCCCGGGGTCGCCCAGCCAGGGTTGCACGTACGGTGCGAGTTCGTCGTCCGGAATGTCGCGTTTGATTGCCCCGCGGATATAGGCCGGCACGATGGCTTGCTGAATGTAGTCGGGCAATCCGCTGAACGCCGCTTCATGCTGTCGCACATGTTGCACGAACGGCGAGCCCCAGGGCGTCAGCGCGACCGGGTCGATCAGCGTCAGGCTGCGGTAATCCTTGCCGTTGAGCAGGTGCGCACGCAGGGTGGTCGCGCCGCCAAAGTCATGGGCCACCACATCGGGGTTATCCAGGCCCCAGTGTTCCAACAGTTGCGCCAGTAATTCGTTCTGCACGCCCAATGAAACGTCACCCTCAACTTTCTCGGATAGCCCGTAGCCCAGCAGGTCGAAGTAGTGAATGCGGTGCGTGGTGATGAAATGCGGCGCAATCCGGTGCCATACATAAGAAGAGAAGGGTGTGCCGTGCACGAACACCAGCGGCGGGCCATCGCCGCGAACGGCATAGCGAACGGAGTGCCCTTTGAAGCGGTAGGTTTGAGCCAGTGGCCATTCAGTCATGGACGTGTCCTCTTGGCAGGTGCGAGCCAAAAAGCATAGGCATAAAAAAACAGCCGTTGAAGGCTGTTTTTTGTATCACTGACGAAACGCATACCCAATGTAGGAGCGAGCCTGCTCGCGAAAGACGTTAACGTTAACGTGGTGTATCTGGAAAAAACGCGGTGTCTTGACGTCCATCGCGAGCAGGCTCGCTCCTACAGGGTTGTGCATCCATTGGCAGGTTTACTCGCCGCGATAGATGCAACCGCTGGTGCACGTCTCGTGGATGCGGATCGCACTGAGTTCCGGCAGCAGAGGTTTCATTTCGGCCCAGATGAACTTGGCCAACACTTCACTGGTCGGGTTTTCCAGGCCGGGAATGTCGTTCAGATAGTTGTGGTCCAGACGCTCGTACAGCGGCTTGAAGATCGCCTTGATCTCGGAGAAATCGCGGATCCAGCCGGTGTGCGGATCGAGGTCGCCGCTCAGATGAATCGCCACTTTGAACGAGTGACCATGCAGGCGGCCGCACTTGTGGCCGTCCGGGACGTGGGGCAGGCGGTGGGCGGATTCGAAAGTAAACTCTTTGAAAATTTCCACAGTGTTTTCAGCTCTGTTCAGATGGCGTTCGCCGCAGCGATTCGGGCAGGCGGCGAGTTTAACAGCTTGTCCTGACTAAAGGGTCAGCAAGCGCTCGCCAAGGCGACCGTTGGCGGCCAGTTCGAGAAACTCATCGCCCAGGCGCCGACTTTCATCCATCGCCGCACGCCAGTATTTCTGTCGGCTCGGGGCGTCGCCCATGAAACGTTTGAAGTCGTTGCGGTCCGGCAGTTTGCCGTAGGGCAAACGCGCCAGGTACTCCTTCGACGGCGCCACCAGCAAGACATTTTGCAGGCGTGCCGGGCAGGCGCGGCGCCAAGGCAGCGTCTTGTCGAACCAGCCGGGAATCACCCGGTCGGTGAAATGCGGATAGAGCACGATGTCATCGCCGCTGTAGGGCAGGTCGAGGTGATAGTCGAGCAAGCCGCCGTCGCGGAACGTCCCGGCGCCGGCACCCGGCAGATCGCGCACGCCTTCCATCACCATCGGGATCGATCCGGAGGCTAGCAAGGCCTGGCGCAGATTCCCGGCATCGAGGGCGACGAAACGTGACGGGAAGTCATTCAGCGCATTGACCGGCGGCGCCAGGCGCGGATCGTGAATGATCAACCGTTCGAAGTGCCGCGACAGCCGCGCGCGGCCGCGCAGGTTATCGGCAATCACCGACGACAGGCCAAGGCCCAGACGCCCGCGATGGTCATCCGCGAGCAGGCCGTGGCTTTTGACCACCATGACGTTCAGGCGGTAATGGGGGTTGGCGAGCAGGGCGGCATCGTGACCGTCGAGCAAGTCATCGAGCATGCGCCGCGAGCTCTGGCTGATTTGCGCCATGGTCACACCCTTGGCGAAATCCTGCTCGGTGTAGAGGTGGCCAAGTCGGCGGATGCCTTCGGCCGCGTCCGGCAGGCAGGCACTGGCGAAGCGCCAGGAACCCACCGATGCGCCGATCAGCGAGCGCTCCCGGGGCGCCGTCGGCAACCATTGGCCGAATAACGCCAGGTCCAGCCCCTGAATCCCCAATGCCTTGGGGCCACCGGCAGCGCCCGGCAACGTGCCGACATCGGCAGCCTGCAACCCGTTTTCACGGATGCGCGCCAAGGCACGCGGCCCGGCCTTGAGCGTCAGGGAGGGAAACTTGATGTGGATGGCGGTCATACCGGCCTCTGTGTCTGGCAACAGTTAATTATGTAACAGCTTGCGCCAAACCCGTAGGAGCAAAGCTTGCTCGCGATGGCGATCTCCCGGGCGCCATCGCCGGCAAGCCGTGCTCCTACAGGTTTTGTGTTGCTGTGGCCAATGATGGCAATTCAGCTTCAATTAAGTTCTTATCGCTAACGTGGCCCCCGTAGGCAACACCTAAAAGAATACGGAGACACCCATGAAAACCCTGACTGCCCTGTTCACCGCGTCCATCATCAGCCTGACCGCCAGTATCGCCCACGCGCGCGATCTGGGGCCGGATGAAGCCTTGAGGCTGCGCGACGCTGGTACCATTGTGTCTTTCGAGAAACTCAATGCCACCGCGTTGACCAGGCACCCGGGTTCCACTATCACCGAAACCGAGCTGGAAGAAGAGTACGGCAAGTACATCTACCAGATTGAACTGCGCGACTCGCAGGGTATCGATTGGGATCTGGAATTAGACGCTGTCAGCGGGCAGGTTCTCAAGGATCATCAGGATTCGTAATGACGCTGCTTTCCTTTACAACACGGCGCGCCGGCAGTCGACTGGCGCTGGTGCTGCTGGCTTTCTGTTCGGTGGCCATGGCTCGTGACCTCGATCAGGACGAAGCCCTGCGCCTGCGCCAACAGGGGGTGATCCTGCCGCTCGAGCAATTGTTGCAACAGGCGCTGGACCGCTACCCCGAGGCCAAACTGTTGGAGGCTGAGCTCGAAGAGAAGCACGACATCTATATTTACGAAGTCGAGTTGCTCACTACTGAAGGCGTGGTGCGCGAGCTTGACCTTGACGCCGCCACCGGCCGATTACTGAAAGACAAGGAAGACTGACCGATGCGTTTGCTCCTGGTGGAAGACCACGTGCCCCTGGCCGACGAATTGATGGCCGGCCTCAATCGCCAAGGGTACGCCGTGGACTGGCTGGCCGATGGTCGCGACGCGCTGCATCAGGGCAGTACCGAGCCCTATGACCTGATCATCCTCGACCTCGGTTTGCCGGGCGTCCCGGGGTTGGACGTGCTGGCCCAATGGCGCGCCGCAGGTTTGGCTACGCCAGTGCTGATCCTCACCGCACGCGGTTCCTGGGCTGAACGCATCGAAGGCCTGAAGGCCGGTGCCGACGATTACCTGACCAAACCGTTCCATCCCGAAGAGCTGCATTTACGCATTCAGGCGTTGTTGCGTCGCTCCCACGGCCAGGCCAATCAACCGACGCTCAAGGCTGCCGGGTTGCATCTGGACGAGGGCCGTCAGTGTGTGACACGCGATGGCGCCGAGGTCCAGCTCACCGCAGCCGAGTTCCGCTTGCTGCGTTATTTCATGCTGCACCCCGAGCAAATCCTTTCCAAAAGCCACCTCGCCGAACACCTCTACGACGGTGAAACCGAGCGCGATTCCAACGTGCTGGAAGTTCACGTCAATCACCTGCGGCGCAAGCTCGGCAAGAGTGTGATCGAAACCCGTCGCGGCCAGGGTTACCTGTTCGGCGGGCAAGCCAGGTGAGGTCGATCCAGCGGCGCTTGAGCCTTGGCCTGATCAGCGTCATGGTGATTGTCGGCCTGATACTGGCGCAAACCAGTCTGTGGTTGTTTGAAATGGGCTTGCAGCGCTACCTCGAGGCGGGATTGCGCAACGACAGCGAGAGCCTGCTGGTGGCGCTGGTGCGTGGCCCGCAGGGCTTGCAACTGGATGAGCGGCGCTTGTCTCCAGCCTATCAACGGCCGTTTTCCGGTCATTATTTCCGTATCGATTTTGCCGACAGTCATTGGCGCTCCCGTTCATTGTGGGATCAGGAGCTGCCGCGCCTCGATCATCCCGGCCTGCACAGCAACCTGCAACTGGGGCCGGAAGGGCAGCAATTGCTGGTGTTGCGTTCCGACTATCGGCGCCTCGGCCAGTCGATTTCCATCAGTGTGGCGCAGGATTACACGCCGGTGCGCGAGAGCTTCCAGCGGATGCAGCAGGTCGGGCTCGGACTGGGGCTGGCGGGGTTGCTGCTGATCCTGCTGTTGCAACGGGTCACTGTGCGTCGCGCCTTGCGCCCGCTGGAAAAGGCCCGCGAACAGATCGCGCAACTGCAACAGGGCCAGCGTTCGCAACTTGATGAGCAGGTACCGGTGGAATTGGAGCCGCTGGTGGCGCAGATCAACCACCTGCTGGCTCACACTGAAGACAGCCTCAAGCGCTCGCGCAATGCCTTGGGCAATCTGGGTCACGCCTTGAAAACCCCATTGGCCGTGCTGTTGAGTCTTGCCTCGAGCGAACAGCTCGACGCGCATCCGCAACTGCGCAAGGTGCTCAAGGAACAACTGGAACAGGTGCAACAGCGGCTCAATCGTGAACTCAATCGCGCTCGCTTGGCCGGCGATGCACTGCCGGGCGCACTGTTTGACTGCGACGCCGAACTGCCGGGGTTGTTGGCGACATTGAACATGATTCACGGCGACCATCTGAACCTGAGCTATCGCACCCCGGCCGGGCTGCAACTGCCATGGGATCGCGAGGATCTGCTGGAACTGCTCGGCAACCTGTTGGACAACGCCTGCAAATGGTCCGATGCCGAAGTCCGATTGAGTGTGGTCGAGGCTGCAGAAAGTTTTCAGCTGATTGTCGAAGACGACGGGCCGGGCATTCCCGAAGACCGGCGCGATCAGGTGTTCAGCCGCGGCGCACGGCTGGATGAACAGGCCGATGGGCATGGCCTGGGCCTGGGCATTGTGCGCGATATCGTCGACACCTGGGGCGGGGGCATGCACTTGCAGGTGAGCGAGTGGGGCGGGTTGAAAGTGTTGATCGAACTACCAAAACGCACCTGATAACCCACCAACATCTCCCGTAGGAGCAAAGCTTGCTCGCGATGGCGATCTCCTGTCCGCCATCGCCGGCAAGCCGTGCTCCCACAGGGGTTGTGTTGTGCCGGTTTCAGGTGTGATGAATCTCCCGATCCTTGGTTTCCGGCATGAAGAAAATCCCCAGAATCGCCGTCATCACTGCGATCACGATCGGATACCACAGGCCGTAATAGATATCCCCAGTGGCTGCCACCATAGCGAAGGCCACCGTCGGCAGGAACCCGCCAAACCAGCCGTTGCCGATGTGGTACGGCAGCGACATCGAGGTATAGCGGATACGTGCCGGGAACAGTTCAACCAGCCACGCGGCGATCGGGCCGTACACCATGGTCACGTAGATGACGAGAATGGTCAGGAGCAACAACACCATCGGATAGTTGGTCTTGGCCGGGTCAGCCTTTTCGGGGTAGCCGGCCTCCTTCAGAGCGGTAGCGAGCGAGGCGGTGAAGGCATCGTTCTTGGCCTTGAAGTCGGCGGCCGGCATGCCGGTGCCCTCGAAACTCTGGATCACCTTCTCACCGATCCGCACCTGCGCCACAGTGCCCGGCTCGGCTTTTTCGTTTTTATAGGGGATCGCCCGTCTGGCCAGCACGGTCTTGGCCAAGTCACAGGAACTGGTGAATTTGGCCTTGCCCACCGGGTCGAACTGGAACGAACACTGGTCAGGATCGGCGACCACCGTGACCGGGTTTTTCTCCTGGGCGACGAACACATCGGGATTGCCGTACTGGGTCAGCGCATTGAAAATCGGGAAATACGTCAGCGCCGCGAGGATGCAGCCGGCCATTATGATCCCTTTGCGGCCGATCCGATCGGACAGGCTGCCGAAAATCACGAAGAACGGCGTGCCGATCAGCAACGAGCCGGCGATCAGCAGGTTGGCGGTCTGCGGTTCGATTTTCAATGTTTGCAACAGGAAGAACAGCGCGTAGAACTGCCCGGTGTACCAGACCACGGCTTGCCCGGCAGTGCCGCCGAGCAGGGCCATGATGACGATCTTGAGGTTGTCCCAGCGGGCGAAAGATTCGGTCAGCGGCGCCTTGGAGGATTTGCCCTCAGCCTTCATTTTCAGGAACACCGGTGACTCGTTGAGTTGCAGGCGGATGTACACCGAGATGATCAACAGCAGGATCGACAGCAGGAACGGGATCCGCCAGCCCCAGGCTTCGAAGGCTTCAGTGCCCAGCGCTGTGCGACAGGCCAGGATCACCAGCAGTGACAGAAACAGACCGAGGGTCGCGGTGGTCTGAATCCATGAGGTGAAGTAACCGCGTTTGCCTTTTGGCGCATGCTCGGCCACGTAAGTCGCCGCACCACCGTACTCGCCGCCCAGGGCCAGGCCTTGCAGCAAGCGCAGGGTGATGAGGATGATCGGCGCCGCCACCCCGATGGTCGCGTACCCCGGGAGGAAACCCACCACCGCCGTGGAAACACCCATGATCACAATGGTGATGAGGAAGGTGTGTTTGCGTCCGATCATGTCACCCAGTCGGCCGAACACAATCGCGCCGAATGGCCGCACGGCAAAACCTGCGGCGAACGCGAGCAAAGCGAAGATGAAGGACGTGGTCTCGTTGACGCCGGCGAAGAAGTGCTTGGCGATGATCGCGGCGAGGGAGCCATACAGGTAAAAGTCGTACCACTCGAACACGGTGCCCAAGGACGAGGCAAAGATGACTTTACGTTCCTCCTTGGTAATCCCGCGGTTGGGCGCACTGCCCGTGGTTGTATTGTCGATTGCCGCCATGAGTTTTCTCCGTTGTTCTTGTTTTAGGCCGGAGCACCTCTCATTTGTTGCCGTACCCGGGCCCTGGGACACAGACTGACGGCCTCGCATCGCTGCAAGGTTTCATGAAGCATAATCGGCTTCCGGAAGATATCCACTCGCCATCATTGAAGATGGAAAGTGAATGGCAAGGATGTACACGAAAACCTGTGGGAGCGAGCTTGCTCGCGATAGCGGTGTACTGGACACATTGATACTGAATGTGTCGCCGCCATCGCCAGCAAGCCGGCTCCTACAGGGGATCAGTGGTAATTAGACGCGGAACTGATCCATCAACCCCTGCTGATGATTGGCCAGGCAATTGAGCGACTGGCTCACCCGTGCTGATTCGTTGGCTTGTCCCGACAACGATTCGGTCACATCGCGAATGGTCGCGACGTTGTTATTGATCTCCTCGGCGACAGCACTTTGTTCTTCGGCTGCACTGGCGATTTGCAGGTTCATGTCGCTGATCACGGTCACCGCATCGCCGATCTGCCGCAGTGCCGTAACGGCCTGTCCAACCTGCTCGACACTGCCCTGGGCCTGGCGATGGCTGTTGCCCATCGAGCCCACCACATCCTGGGTGCCGCTTTGCAATTGCTCGATCACCACACGGGTTTCCTCGACGGACTCCTGGGTGCGTCGCGCCAGGTTGCGCACTTCATCGGCCACCACGGCAAACCCACGCCCGGCTTCACCGGCACGGGCGGCTTCGATGGCGGCGTTGAGTGCCAGCAGGTTGGTCTGTTCAGCAATGGCGCGGATCACTTCGAGTACCGACCCGATTTTTTCGCTATTGGCAGCCAGGCCTTCAACCTGGACCATGGCCGCGCTCATGTCGGCGGCGAGGTTGTCGATGCTGGTGGTGGTGCGGTCGATCACGGTCAGGCCTTGGCGAGTCGCCTGGTCGGCATCCCGCGCCGCTTGTGCGGCCTGGGCGGCACTGCGGGCGACATCCTGGGCAGTGGCGCTCATTTCGTGGGACGCGGTGGCGACCTGATCCACCTGACGATATTGCTGTTCCATGCCGGCGCTGGTCTGGGTGGCGATGGCGGACGATTGGTCAGCGGTGTTGCGGGCATCCTGCACTGAGCGTTTCACTTCGGCGATGATCGGTTGCAGTTTGTCGAGGAAGCGGTTGAACCAGCCCGCCAATTGACCCAGTTCATCCTGTTTGTCGTAGGCCAGGCGTCGAGTCAGGTCACCTTCACCGCTGGCGATGCCTTCGAGCATGTGTGCCACGCCGAGGATCGGTTTGGTCACACTGCGGGCCATCAGCCACACCAGTACCAGCCCGATCAATGCGGCGAGGACACCCAGCCCCAACTCGGTCAGTGTGCCGGCCGTGTTGCTTTCATCCAGCTGCTTTTTCAAGGCTTCGGCGGGACCGATCAGCACTTTTTCAGGGACGTCGAGCAACACACCCCAGGATTTTCCATCGGGAATCGGTTGGAAGGGCGATATGACTTTGAGCTGCTGATGGCTGTGCAGGCTGCCGGTCTGGCTGCTGCCGGCGAGCATGCGCATCAGTTCGGCACCGCTGGTCTGGTCCACGGTTTCCAGGCGCTGGCTGAGTTTGTCGGCGTCCGGGCTGTGACCGGCGAGCAGGCCGGCCGGGCTGACAATACTGACGCTGGTCTGGCCGTCGTAGAGCTTTTTGCTGGCGCCCTGACTGATCGTTTGCAAGCTGTTGAGGTTGATATCCACCGATAGCGAAGCGATGACCTTGCCGTTGACCATCAGCGGGAACACGATGCTGGTCATCAGCACTTTCTGGCCGTCGATCACATAAAAGTAGGGTTCGATCACGCAGGGCTTGAGGCGGGTGCGCGGGCAGGTGAACCAGGCATTGGCCGGTTCGCCGCTGGGGCCGCTGCTGGTGTCGGCCATGTCGCTTTCCGGCAGCGCCATGGACGTTACCTTGCCCGGCGTCGGCTGTGACCAGTACAGGGCAAAACGGCCCTTATCGTTACTGCCCAGTTCGGCTTGTCCGCTGAACAGATCGTCCTTGCCATCCAGGCCATTGGGCTCAAACACCAGGGACAAGCCGAGCAGTTCGGGGTTGGCTTGCAGGGCTGATTTGACCTGTCGTGTCAGGTCTTCGCGCAGGTCGAAGGCATCGAGGAAACGCTTCTCGGCCTGGTCTCGCAAAAACAGCACCTGACGGGAAAATCCATGCCCGTATTGATAGGCGTCCATGAACTGCTGGCGAATGACCAGTGCCTGGTTTTCACCCTGGGACTCGATCCGTGCCTGCGCCGCTTCAGTCAGCATTTCCATGCTCGAGGCTTTCACCAACTCGGAGCTGTGCTCCATGCGGTACAGCGAAAGACCTACCAGCAGGGTCACGATGCCCGCCAGGCACAGCCCGGCCAGCAGGGTGATTTTCCATTGAATGGAAAGTTGTCTGAGCGACATGGAGACGTCCTTATTCGATAAATATCTGAGACTTTGCACTGTAACGGCTGTGATTTGGCTTTCTTTATCTCGCCCCGGTGAATAAATGACCTCGAGCGCGGCTTTGACACCGGGCCGTGTCTGCGGCAAAGTGCGCGCCCTTCTAATAAGACCCATTCTTTAACCCGCTGGTGGCTCATGCAGGCGCCCGGCTGGACTCTTTTCGCTTGTCTGGAGTAGTGACAATGAATGCAGTAATTGCCGCGGTCGGCGTCATGCTGATACTCAGCCTGTCCCGCGTGCATGTGGTGATCGCGCTGATCGTAGGTGCGCTGGTGGGTGGCTTGACCGGTGGCCTGGGGATCGAGGCGACGCTCAAAGCCTTCAACAGCGGGCTCGGCGGCGGGGCGACCGTGGCGTTGTCCTACGCCTTGCTCGGTGCATTCGCGGTGGCCATTGCCAAGTCCGGCATGGCCCATGCCCTGGCCGACAAGGCCTTGGCGATGGTCGATCGCCAGCACGCCTCGGGCGGTGGCCAGGTCAAGTGGTTGTTGATCGGGTTGCTCTGGGTCGTGGCCATTGCCTCGCAGAACATCTTGCCGATACATATCGCCTTCATTCCCTTGCTGGTGCCGCCGCTTTTATACGTGCTGACCAAGTTGCAACTCGATCGCCGGTTGATCGCCTGTGTCATTACCTTCGGCCTCATCACCCCGTACATGTTTCTGCCCGTGGGCTTCGGCAACATCTTCCTCAATGAGATCCTGCTGGCCAACGTCGCCCGCAGCGGCGTGGACATCAGCGGCATCAACGTCACCCACGCTATGGGGATTCCGGCGCTGGGCATGCTGGTGGGCTTGCTGATTGCGTTCGTCAGTTACCGCAAGAAGCGTGTCTACGATCTGCAAAAGATCGAGCAAGTCGAACAGGTTGCGGTGCAATACAACCCGTTGAGCCTGATGGTCGCGGGTGCGGCGATTGCGGCGGCCTTCATTATTCAGCTGTTGCTGGACTCGATGATCATCGGTGCGCTGGCCGGTTTCCTGATTTTCTCGGTATCGGGCATCGTAAAATGGCGTGACACCGATGACCTGTTCACCGAAGGCATGAAGATGATGGCGATGATCGGCTTCATCATGATCGCCGCTTCCGGGTTTGGCGAAGTGATCAAGGCCACCGGGCAAGTGCAGACACTCGTCGAAACGTCGGCAGCGTGGATCGGCCACAGCAAAGCCATCGGCGCCTTGCTGATGCTGCTGGTGGGATTGCTGGTGACCATGGGCATCGGTTCGTCGTTTTCCACCGTGCCGATCCTGGCGGTGATTTTCGTGCCGTTGTGCGTGCAACTTGGCTTCAGTCCGATCGCCATCGTGTGCATTGTCGGTACGGCCGGTGCCCTCGGTGATGCCGGTTCGCCGGCATCGGACTCGACCCTCGGCCCGACTTCCGGCCTGAACATCGACGGCCAGCACCATCACATCTGGGACACCGTGGTCCCGACCTTCCTGCACTACAACCTGCCGTTGCTGGCGTTTGGCTGGGTGGCCGCGATGGTCCTCTGATTTCACTCATGTAGAAGCCAGGTTTGCCGGCGAAGGCGTCTTTGACATTGCTTTCGCCGGCAAGCCCGGCTCCTACAGTTTTGCCTTGGCGTGCCGTTATAGCCTTTAACCACGCCAACAAAATCAAAAGAGTGAACGTCATGCGCATGAGCCTGAAGGCCAAAGTCCTGTCCCTCGCCGTCCTCCCGGTATTGCTCTTCGCGCTGGTCATCAGCCTGACCACGTTGTTCATCCTGCAAGGCCAGGCCCGCCAAGAGGTCGAGGTCACCCGCGAGCGCCTGCTCAGCGATGCCAAGGCCACCCTGCAAAGTTACGTTGCCGTGGCAATGACCACGATCAAGCCGCTGTACGACGCTGCCGCGCAAGGCGATGACGCAGCGCGGGCGCAGGCGATCAAGTTGCTGTCGAACATCACCTACGGCAAGGACGGCTACTTCTTCGGCTATGACTCCAACACCGTGCGCCTGTTCAAGGCCAAAGATCCGGAAGGCGTAGCCAAAAGCTTCAAGGACAACCGTGACCCCAACGGGGTCTACGTCAATCGTGATCTGGTGAAAGTCGCCCAGGACGGGACGCACTATCTGCAATACAGCTCGCCGTTGCCGGGCAACAATAAGGTGCTGGTGCCCAAGCTCGGTTACACCGAATACCTGCCGAAATGGGACATGGCGGTGGGTACGTCGGTCAACCTCGACGGTATCGAGGCGCAAGTCGCCGTGGTCGAGGCCAAGGTTCAGGAGCGTATGCAAGGCGTGGTGCTGAGTATCGTCGGTGTGGCCGTGGTGGTGCTGTTGCTGATCGCGGCAGCCGGCATGCTGCTGGCCAACACCATTCTGCGGCCATTGAACCTGATGAAAGCCAACCTCGACGACATCGCCGCGGGTGAGGGGGACCTGACCCGTCGCCTGACCATCACCAGCCAGGATGAGCTGGGTCAACTGGCGGGTTCGTTCAACCGCTTCGTCGACAAGATCCATGGCCTGGTGCGCCAGATCACCGAGATGACCTCACAGTTGACCGGGCTGGTGACTCAGGTTTCCGAACAGGCCAACCGTTCCGACCAGGCCATGGAGCGCCAGCGTCACGAGACCGACCAGGTGGCCACGGCGATCAACGAAATGTCCGCCGCTGCCCAGGAAGTGGCCAAGAGTGCGCAAAACGCCGCGGTTGCTGCCCAGCAGACTGATGAAGAAGGACAAGCTGCCAAGCGAGTGGTGGCCGGCAGCATCGTCAAGATTCATGCGTTGGTGGACGACATTCGCAGCAGCGGCGTGTCCCTGGACAGCCTGCAAAAAGACGTGTCGTCGATTGTCAGCGTGCTTGGGGTGATTCGTTCGATCGCCGAGCAGACCAACCTGCTGGCACTCAACGCCGCCATCGAAGCGGCCCGCGCCGGCGAGGCCGGGCGCGGTTTTGCGGTGGTGGCCGACGAGGTACGGGCGCTGGCCAGTCGTACGCAGATCAGCACCCAGGAAATCCAGGGCATGATCGACCGCTTGCAGGCCGGCACCCAATCGGCGGTAGAAGCCATGCGACGTTCCAGCGAAGCCGGTGACGGCACGTCCGCGCAGGCCAATGAGGCGGGTGCTTCGCTCGATACGATGGCGCAGTTGATCGCCACCATCAATTCGATGAACGCACAGATCGCCAGCGCCGCCGAGGAGCAGACCGCCGTGGCGGAAGAGATCAACCGCAGCGTGCACCAGATCGCGGTGGCGGTGGACAACGTTGCCGATGAAACCCAACTCGGCGCGCAGACTTCGCGCAGTTTGGCCGACCTGGGACAGCGGTTGGGCGGTCTGGTCGGGCAGTTCCGAATCTGATCAGCGATGCTTTTTGTGGCGAGCGAGCTTGCTCGCGCTTGAGTGCGCAGCGCTCACCGCTTTTTTAAGGCTGCTACGCAGCCAAGCGGGAGCAAGCTCCCTCGCCACAGAAGCGCAACTTTTCCGCCTGAGGGGTCATGACCTGTCCCAATACGGCACTTCGCCAAAGCATTGGACGAAGTAGTCGATCACCGTCCTGACCTTCACCGACAGGCGTCGGCTGCCGGGCCAGAGTATCGCGATCTGCTGCGGCTCCAGGCTGTTGGATACCTGATAGTTGCCCAGCACCGGCACCAGCGTGCCGCTGCGCACCGCCTCGCCAATCAACCATGACGGAAACATCACCAGGCCCAAACCCTGTTCAGCGGCTTGCGTCAGGGTGTCGGCGTGGTTGCCGGTAATTGACCCTTTCACCGAATACGGTACCCACGGCTGTGTACCCTTGCGGAAAAACCAGCGTTGCAGGCCAGCCACGCCTTTGTAGGGCAGGCACTGGTGGTTGACCAGTTCGTCGGGATGCTCGGGCCTGCCGTGGCGTTCCAGGTAAGCCGGGCTCGCCGCGACCTGAAAGCGCTGCGGCGCCAGCACCCGCGCCTGCATGCTCGAGTCGTGCAGCGAACCGATGCGAAACAGCAGGTCTGCGCCTTCCTGCAACGGTGCGACATAGCTGTCGGTTTGCTGGATATCCAGTTGCAGCTTCGGATAACGCGCGCACAGTTGACCCAGCCAGGGTGACAGGTGCCGCTGACCGAAGACCACCGGCGCATTGATGCGCACCAGTCCGCTCGGTTCGGCTTGTTGTTCCTGCAACGCCTGTTCGGCTTCCTCCAATTGCACCAGCACCCGCCGCGCGTGATCGCCCAGCACTCGGCCAGCTTCGGTAGGCATGACGGCGCGGGTGTGGCGGTAGAGCAATTGCTGGCCGAGGGCCTGTTCGATCAATTGGATCTGGCGGGAAATCGAAGACGGCGCCACGCCTTCGCGGCGGGCGACTTCGGAAAAACTGCCGTGGTCGAGCACCGCGACAAACAGCCGAAGCGCCTTGAAACCCAATTCGTTGAGTCCTTGCATGGTAGATCCTGCTGTGCGAGACGCGCAAAAGTGTTGTCCGAATGCTCCCATTTATCGCACAGCTATGCCAATCGATAATGCACGCCATCATTCCTTTACACAGGTGTTTTCTATGCATGCTTCTGTTGATGATGTGGGGGGAGTACCGGCGCCGGTCGCCAACTCCGGGTTGCGTTTATTACTGCTGCCACTGGTGATACTGGCCGGTATGGGCCTTTCCGTGGAGGCCGGTCTGCTTGGCCCTTTGGGTGTCCAGGTCGGTCATTTGTGGGCGACCCTGAGCATTTTCGGGGTGGGCTCGGCGATTCTGTTTTTCCTGCTGTTGCTCAGTGGCCCGCAAAAGGGGCCGGCCCTGAGCGAACTGCCGCGCTGGCAATTGGTTGGTGGCTTTCTCGGGCCGATCTATGTGGTGGTGTTGACCCTGGCAACCCCGCATATCGGTATTGCGATGACCATGATCGCGATCCTGTCCGGGCAGGTTGGCAAGAGCGTCTTGATCGACCATTTCGGCTGGTTCGGCGCCACGCGAAAAAAAGTTAACGGTGAACGTTGGCTGGCCTTGCTGCTGATTGTTGCGGCACTCGTTCTGATTGCCCGGGGGTAATGATGAGTCTGATTATTTTGTTGGCGGTGGTGGTGGCCGCCGGTGCGGTGTTGAGTGTGCAGGCGGCGATCAATGGGCGTCTGGGCGAAACGGTCGGCGTATTGCGCAGCAGCTTGCTGACCTTTGTAGTCGGCACGGTACTGACCGGGTTGCTGATTGTGTTTTTTGAACCGGTTCATGCAGTGAGTTTGCTGGAGGTGCCGAAATGGCAACTCAGCGGGGCGCTGTTTGGGGTTGTCTACATGATGGTCATGGTGGGCGCGGTGCCGCGGGTGGGGACGGCGGTGGCGACGGTGGCGGTGATTGTCGGGCAATTGGCGATGGGGATGTTGATCGACAATTTTGGCTGGTTGGGGAATCCGGCGATTGAGTTGTCGGGGAGTCGTGTTTTGGCGATGGTGCTGTTGGGGTTGGCGTTGGTTTTCATGTATCGCAGTAGCGGGCGGCGCGGGGCTGCTTGAAAAATCCTACACTGATTAGACGGGCCGTTTCTCTAGCCCTGACGACCACTGCAAAAGGAGTCAGCTCCATGACCGACGACCGTACCTGTGACTGTCCGAAATGCAACTGCAAGCTCGGCGAGCATCCGATTGTGCGTCACGGCAAGCACTATTGCTGTGAAGCCTGCGCCAAGCATCACGAACACGGCGAGGAATGCAGTCATCAAGGCTGCAAGTGCGCTCACTGACAATCGTTAGCCGTGCGCAGGAATGTGGAGCCTAATCGGGCTCCACTTCCAGTTTCAGGCTGTTATCGTCCAACCGTTCACTGTGGCGAACGGTGCCGGTCAGGCGACGTCCCTCGACTCTCAATACCACGGTTTTTGCCTGTTCCAGGTCTTCGGGCAAGGGCGCCGTGATGCGCACGGCGAAGCGGTCCGGCGCATGTTCGACCTGTTCCAGGCCAACCCGGCATTCAGCGCTTTTGGTGACGCGACCGAACAGCGTATCCAGCCCGTAGTCCAGATGCGCCGGTTGGCTGATGGTTGTACCTGTCATGCCTATTCCCCCGTACCCGCCGAGATTCAATTCGCCGGCCGCCATTTGACGTTCTCCACCCCGAATTTCTCCGCCATCGGCTTGCTGGTCTTTTGCACTTTTTCGCGGCCGAAGCGCGGGATACGCCCGACTCCCGCGTCGCAGCTCGCCCAATGCCAGGCTTCGGCGTTATCCATCTTGTCCAGACGGATAATGAACGATTTTGGGGCGCCATGAAGGGTGTACTCGATGACGAAAAGTTTTGCGTTATTCATAAAGCCCTGGATCCTCCCTGTTGTATTAGAGGGATCGCAGGCCACTCGGAAAATTCATTCGGATTGTCGGACGGTGACGATCATGAAGAGCTCCCATCCTGAATGAGCGCTGGGCTTGTCGTACAAATTTACGGTTCTGTACAAGTGAGTTTGCTCGCTACTGCTGCCTTGCGATCAACAGGTTTTTTGCCGGATTACCAGGCGAAACTCCAACAAAACCGACGCATTCGCCACCGATAGCACCAAAGTACTAGCACTATTTGACAACTAGCCCATCAGCGAACGTCAACTAAGGTGTTTCGGGAGTGAAACAGTTTTGGGTCGTAGCAGTTCTGACAGCACGTAACGGTTTACCGTCATTGCTATCTGCCCTTCATGGATTGAAGTGGTTTGGCCACGAAAGGAGTTCCCGTGGAAGCAAGGTTTGGCGTTGCCCTGGTTTTTTCGCGTTTTTCCCCACTTTCCCTTGCTGTGCACCTAAGCGTCGCCGGATGGCTGTTCGGCGGTGTGAGCACACCTGCGTTGGCCACCTGCTCGACAGCCGGCTCCACGGTGACCTGTACCGGCGTGCCATCCCTGCCGCTGTTTCTCAACAACTTCAGCAGTGCCACCAACGGCCTGACGATCAACGTCAACGCCGGGGCGCAGATGAACGCAACCCTCGGCGGCCATGTCATGGACCTGACCGGGGTGAACATCAGCCTGAACAACTCCGGCACGATCGACCCGGCGCTGCTGGGTCTGGTTTCGGTGTTGAGTGGCGGTGCGTTCATCGGCAGTGGTGCCACCAGTACCGTCAACGTGCTCAACAATGCTTCCGGGATCATCCGAGGCACGGGAATGCTGCTGGGGCTGAACCTGACCAGCATTGACGGCCTGGCCATCGGCGTGAACAACGCCGCTGCGGGCACTACCAGCATCACCAACAACGGCACCATTACCTCGACGGGTTTGTCGATAGGCGGCATCACCCTGGCGGATACGCCGGTGATCGGCGTCTACGGCGGCTCGCAGGTCAACATGACCAACAGCAGCACCGGCGTGATCAATGGCCGGATCGCGTTCGAGACTTCGGCGGCGGGCAACACCTTTACCAACGCCGGCGCCATCACTGGCGGCGTGTCGATGGGGGCGAGCAGCACCAACACCTTCACGGCAGTGACCGGTTCTTCGGTGCAGGTGGGTGACGGCGTTCAGATTTCGGTGGGGCTTGGCGGACTGATTGGCATCAACCTGACTTTCGCCCCGACCGGCACCGTCGATGGCGGTGCCGGCGGCACCAACCGCCTGATCCTGCAAAACCCCGTGGGTGTCGGCGGTGGCACCACCGGCGCCGGCACGGCGTCCAGCGCGACCTACGTCAACTTCAACAACCTGACCATCAACAGCGGCACCTGGACTTTGCAGGGGCCGCTGGTCAGCGGCGCGACCACGCTCAATGGCGGCGTCGCTCAATTCAACAACAACGCCACGTTTGGCAGCGGCGTGCTGACCTCCAACGGCGGGATCATTCAAGCCAGCAACGCCGGCTTGAACATCAGCAACCTGATTTCGCTGGGGGCTGGTGGCATGACCTTGCAAGGTACCAACGCCACGACGTTGAGCGGCGTGATATCGGGCAGCGGTGGCCTGACCAAGATCGGCTCCGGCCAGTTGAACTTAAGCGCCGCCAACACTTATCTGGGCAACACCACGCTCAACGGCGGCACGGTGCAGGTGAGTAACAATCAGGCGTTCAGTACCGGCACCCTTAACGTGACCGGTGCGACAACCCTGAGCGCACCCGGCACGATCAACCTGAGCAATGCCATCAGCCTCGGCGGCACATTGACGGCTGGCGGCACGGGAGCACTGACCCTCGGCGGTCTGATCAGCGGCGGTAGCGGCATTACCAAAACCGGCACTGGCAGCCTGACCCTCAGCGGTGCCAACAGCGGTTACACCGGCACCACCACGCTCAGCGCCGGCAGCCTGCTGGTGACCAATGACAATTCGTTGGGCAGCGGCGCGCTGAACACCGCCGCCGGCACCAGTCTGGACAGCACCGCCAACGTCACGCTGGCCAACAACATCGCGATGACCGGCACTCTGAACGTACTCGGCAGCAATGCCCTGACCCTGGCAGGCGTGTTGTCCGGCACCGGCGGTATCAGCAAAAGTGGCAGCGCCAGCCTGACCCTGACCGGCAACAACACCAACGCCGGCAATACCGCGCTCAATGCCGGTAGCCTGTTCGTCGGCAGCAACACCGCGCTCGGCACAGGCGCGTTGAACGCGGCGGCCGGCACGACGCTGGATGCGACCACTGCAGTGACCCTGGCCAACGCCGTAGCGCTGGCGGCGGATCTGACCATTGGTGGCACTCAGGCGCTGGGTTTGGGTGGGGTAATCAGTGGCGCCGGCAACCTGATCAAGAATGGCACGGCAGACCTGACCCTCAGCGGCAACAACAGCTTCTCCGGCGGTACCGCGCTCAATGCCGGGACTTTGATCGTCGGCAGCAACACTGCGCTGGGTACCGGCGCTTTGACCGCCGCCGCAGGCACCAGGCTCGAAGCCAGCACCACGGTCGCGCTGACCAATGCGGTGTCACTGGGCGGTGACCTGGAAGTCCGGGGCAGCGCTGACCTGACCCTCGGCGGTGTGATCAGTGGCAGTGGCGGGTTGACCAAGCGCGGTTTCGCCAACCTGATTCTCAACGGCGCCAATACCTATCTCGGCGGTACCACGCTGGCCGCCGGTACCCTCACCGTGGGCAACGCGGCGGCATTGGGTAGCGGTGCGCTGAACGTCATCGATGTATCCACGCTGGACAGCAACAGCGCCGTCAATCTGAGCAACAACGTCAACCTCAACAGCAGTACCCTGACCATCGGCGGCACCAGCGGCCTGACCCTTTCCGGTGTGATCAACGGTGCCGGCCAGTTGCTCAAGAATGGCGCGGCCAACTTGACCCTCAACAATGCCAACACCTTCAGCGGCGGTACCACGCTGAACGCCGGCAGTCTGACCGTCGGCAACGCCGCGGCATTGGGCACCGGCGCCCTGACCGTGGCCGGGGCGGGGAGCCTCAACAGCAGTTCGGCAGTGACGTTGGCCAATGCGATCACCCTCAACGCCAACCTCACCGCTGGCGGCGCCAATGCGCTGACTCTCGACGGCGTGATCAGTGGCGGCAACGGCCTGATCAAAACCGGCGCCTCGAGCCTGACCCTCAACGGCGCCAACACTTACACCGGCACCACGTCGTTGAACGCCGGCTCACTGATCGTTGGCTCCAACACCGCGCTTGGCATCGGCGCGTTGAACGCGTCGAACGGCACCACGCTGGATGCCAACACCGCAGCGACCTTGGCCAACAACGTCAATCTCGGCGGCACGCTGACTCTGGGCGGCAGCAACGCGCTGACCCTCAGTGGTGTGGTGGCTGGTATCGGTGGATTGGTCAAGAACGGCGCCGCCGACCTGATCCTCAACGGCGCTAACTCCTATTTCGGCAACACCGCGCTGAACAGCGGCAAGCTGATTGTCGGCAGCAACACCGCGCTGGGCTCCGGCACTTTAAACGCGGCGGCAGGCACCACGCTGGACACCAACACCGCCGTCAGCCTGAACAATGCGGTAGCGCTCGCGGGCGCTCTGAACGTCGGCGGCACAGCTAACTTGACCCTGACCGGTCTGGTCAGCGGCGCCGGCAGCCTGGTGAAAGACGGTGCGGCGAATCTGATTCTCAACGCGGCCAACAATTACCTCGGTGGCACCACACTCAATGCCGGTACCTTGACCGTCGGCAACAGTTCAGCATTGGGTTCCGGCGCGTTGACCGTCGCTGGCGCCGCGACACTGGACAGCAACTCGCCGCTGGTCAGCTTCAACAACGCGGTGGCCCTGAATGCCGCGCTGACCGTGGCTGGAACGCAAAACCTGACCCTCGGTGGCGTAACCAGCGGTACCGGCCAATTGATCAAGAACGGCGCGGCCAACCTGACCCTCAACGGCAACAACACTTTCAGCGGCGGCACCGCCCTCAACGCCGGTACGCTGACCCTGGGCAATGCCAATGGCCTGGGCAGTGGCGCCTTGATTGTCGGCGGCGCCGCGACGCTGGATAACAGCGCATCGTTCGGCATCGGCAACGCGATCACGTTGAACGCCGGACTGACTGTTGCGGGCAACAACGACCTGAGCCTCAACGGCATCATCGACGGCGCCGGCAGCCTGACCAAAAACGGCCTGTCGGACCTGACCCTGGCCGGCAACAACACCTTCAGCGGTGCGCTGAATATCGTTTCCGGCAGCGTCACCACGCTCAACACCAATGCGCTGGGCAATACTTCCGGCGTGAACATCAGCGCCGGCGCCGGGCTGAATCTGGGCAGCGACGCCAGCCTCGGCGCGCTGACCGGCAGCGGCAGTGTGCAACTGACCGGCAGCAACACCTTGACCGTGGGCAGCGGCAACGTCACCAGCACCTTCGATGGCGATCTCAGCGGCAGCGGCGGCCTGATCAAGGTCGGCACCGGCACCTTGAACCTCACCGGCATCAACGGCATTACCGGCAACACCGCGATCAATGGCGGCGTCGTCGATCTCAGCGGTTCGCTGGCCAGTGCCCAGCTCAACGTCAACACCGGCGGTACCCTGACCGGTAACGGTTCGGCGCTCGGTACGGTCAACGTCAACAGTGGCGGCCATCTGGCGCTGTCTTCGGGCAACCAACTGTCCGCCGGTGCACTGACCCTCGCGGCCGGCAGCAACGTTGACGTGGCGCTGGGGACACCGTCGACCACGTCGCTGATGAACGTCGGCGGCAACCTCACGCTCGACGGTAACCTCAACGTCACCGATGCCGGTGGTTTCGGCGTCGGCGTGTATCGCCTGTTCAACTACACCGGTGCCCTGACCAACCTGGGTCTTGATGTGGCCAGCGTACCGGTCGGCTACGGCCTCGGCGATCTGCTGGTGCAGACCGGCGTAGCCAATCAGATCAATATTGAAGTGTCGGCGCCTAATGCAAACATCCGCTACTGGGACGGCAGTCAGACGATTGCCAACGGCGTCGTCGATGGCGGCAGCGGCGCATGGAATGCCGTCGGCACTAACTGGACCGATGCCAACGGATTGATCAACCAGCCGTGGGCCGGCGACTTCGCGGTGTTCCAGGGCACGGCCGGCACGGTGACGGTCAACGGCACGCAACTGTTCACCGGCATGCAATTTCTCACCGACGGGTACAACCTGGTGAACGGCGCGGCGGGGCAATTGACTGCGGTGAACGGCACTGGCGGTACCACGGCGGTACGGGTCGATCCGGGCGTGACCGCCACCCTCGGCGTCAACATCGATGGCAGCGGCATTCTCAACAAGCTCGACAGCGGCACCCTGGTGCTCAACGGTGCCAACACCTACAGCGGCGGCACGCAACTGGACGGCGGCAAGATAGTCGTCGGCAGCAATACGGCACTGGGCAGCGGTACGCTGATCGCCAATGCAGGTACACAACTGGACAGCAATACGGCCGTGACCCTTGGCAACGCCGCCACGCTCAACGGTAACCTCACCGTGGTCGGCAGCAACGCACTGACCCTCAATGGCGTGATTGGCGGCACCGGCGGGCTGATCAAGAACGGCGCCGCAAATCTGACCCTCGGCGGCAACAACGCTTTCCTCGGGCCGGTGGCCTTGAACGCAGGCGGACTGATTCTGGCATCCAACTCGGCGTTGGGTTCCGGCACCCTGAACGCCGCAGGTGGCACCACGCTCGATGCCGCCACCGCGGTATCGCTGAACAACGCGGTGAACCTGGCCGGCAACCTCGGCGTCGGCGGCACGGCGGACCTGACCCTTGCCGGCACGATCAACGGCGCTGGCAGTCTGAGCAAAAACGGCGTGGCCAACCTGACCCTCGGCGGCAATAACAACTTCCTAGGCGGCCTCACCCTCAACGCTGGCACCCTTATCGCAGGCAGCAATTCGGCGCTGGGCCTGGGCAACCTCACCGTGGCCGGCGCCTCGTCGCTGGACAGCAACGGTGCGATCAACCTGGGCAACAACGTGGTGCTCAACGCCAACCTGAGCAACACCGGCAGCAACAACCTGACTCTCGCCGGTGTGATCAGCGGCGCCGGTGGGCTGATCAAGAACGGCGCCTCCAGCCTGACCCTCAACGGCATCAACACCTACAGCGGCGGCACCACGTTGAATGCCGGAACGCTGACCCTTGGCACCGGCGCTTCACTGGGCTCCGGGGCGCTGACCGTGGCCGGCGCTTCGAGCCTCGACAACAATGCGCCGCTGGTGCTGGCCAACGACCTCAACGTCAACGCCAATTTGAGCATCGCCGGTAACCTTGGCCTGACGCTGGGCGGCGTGATCGCCGGCAGTGGTACGTTGACCAAGAACGGTCTGGCGGTCCTGACGCTCAGCGGCAACAACACCTTCAACGGTCTGATCGATGTGCAGGCCGGGAGCCTGAACACGCTTGGCAGCACTGCGCTGGGCGATAACGCCGCCGTCAACCTTGCGGTCGGCACCACGCTCAACATCGGTGATTCGACCAGCATCGGCAGCCTGACCGGTGACGGCACGGTTGGCATCGGTGACTTTGACACCCTGAGCATCGGAGGTAACAACCAGAGCAGCACCTTCGCAGGCGTCCTCAGGGACGGCATCGACAGGGGCGGGTTGACCAAACTGGGCATCGGCACATTGACACTGACCGGCAACAACACCCTCACCGGTGATACCAACGTCAATGCCGGCACCTTGCAGGTCAACGGTTCGCTGGCCAGCGACAATGTGCTGGTCAACAGCGGCGGCACCCTGGGCGGCAGCGGCACGCTCGGCGGGGCAGTGACGGTGGCCGATGGCGGTCACCTGGCCGGGGTTACCGGCAGCACACTGTCGGTGGGTTCGCTGGTATTCAATGGCAACTCCAACTTCGATGTCGGCCTCGGCACACCGGTGTCCGGTGGTGGTAACGCGCTGGTCAATGTCGGCGGCAACCTGACCCTGGACGGCACCCTCAATGTCAGCGACATCGGCGGCTTCGGCAGCGGCGTGTATCGCTTGATCAACTACACCGGAGGCTTGACCGACAACGGCCTGTTGATCGGCACGCTGCCGGGCAGCGTCACTCCGGGCGATCTGACCCTGCAAACCGCGCTGGCCAACCAGATCAACCTGCTGGTCAGCGCACCGGGCGTCACCGTGCAGTTCTGGGATGGCAATCAACTGGTGGCCAACGGTTCAGTGGATGGCGGCAGCGGCACCTGGGGCACCGGCACCACCAACTGGACCGACGTCAACGGCACCACCAATCAGGCCTGGACCAATAACTTCGCGGTGTTCCAGGGCGCTGCCGGCACCGTGACCGTCAACGGCGCGCAAACCATCACCGGCATGCAGTTCGTCACCGATGGCTACAGCCTGCAAAACGGCACGGCGGGCTCGCTGAATCTGGTCAACGGTTCCCTGGGCAACGCTTCGGTGCGTGTCGATCCGAACGCTACGGCAACCATCGGCGTAGCGCTCAACGGCGCCGGCACCCTCGGCAAGTACGACACCGGCACCCTGGTGCTCAACGCCGCCAACGGCTACACCGGCGGCACCGCGCTCAATGGCGGCAAGATCGTGGTCGGCAACAACGCCGCCCTCGGCACAGGCGTCTTGACCGCCGCCAACGGTACGGCGCTGGACAGCAACACCGTCGTCACCCTCGGCAATGACGTAGTGCTCAATGGTGGATTGAACGTGACTGGCTCCAACGCCTTGACACTCGCCGGCGTTGTCAGCGGCAGCGGCAACCTGATCAAGACCGGCGCTTCGAGCCTGACCCTCAACGGCAGCAACACCTACAGCGGTGGCACCCAGCTCAACGGCGGCACGCTGATCCTCGGCAACAACAGCGCCATCAGCAGCGGGGCGCTGAGTGTGCTCGGCAACGGCACCCTCGACAGCACTTCGGCACTGCAACTGGCCAACGCCATCAACCTCGGCGCGCAATTGACCCTCGCCGGCAATCAGAACACCAGCCTGATCGGTGCGATCACCGGCAGCGGCAGCCTGGTGAAAAACGGCGCGGGCGACCTGCTGCTCAGTGGCGCCAACAGCTACAGCGGCGGCACCACCCTCAACGCAGGCAGCACACGTGGCGACACCAGCAGCCTGCAAGGGGCGATCGTCAACAACGCCGCGCTGACCTTTGAGCAGAACAGCGCCGGCAGCTACACCGGCAACCTAACCGGTACGGGCACCTTGAGCAAAACCGGCAGCGATGAATTGCTCATGACCGGCAACAACACCTTCACCGGCAGCACTTCGGTGCAGGCTGGCAGGCTGCTGGTCAACGGCGTGCTCAACAGTGCCAACGTCGATGTTGCCAGCGGCGCGACCGTCGGCGGCAGCGGCCAGATCGGTGGGGCGTTGCAACTGGCCAGTGGCGCGACGCTGCTCGGTGGCGGCAGTGCGACGCCGTTGTCGGTAGGCTCGTTGGCGTTGTCCTCGGGCACGAACCTGGACTTCAGCCTTGGCTCGGCGGCCAGCTCGACGACAGTGGTCAATGTCGCCGGGGACCTGACCCTCGACGGTACGTTGAACATCAGCAATGCCGGCGGCTTCGGCACGGGCGTTTATCAACTGTTCAGCTACGGCGGCAGCCTGACCGACAACGGCCTGGTCTACGGCAGCCTGCCGATATCGGCGGCGAACCTGAGTCTGCAAACAGCCATGGCCAATCAGATCAACCTGCTGGTGCAAGGCACGCCGGGTGAAGTGCAGTTCTGGAACGGTGGCAAAACCAACCCGGACGGCAGCATCGGTGGCGGCAGCGGCGTTTGGGGACCGGGCACCAATTGGACCGATCCGACCGGTACCCAGGCATTGGGCGCCAACGGCCAGTTCGCCGTATTCGGCGGGCAGGGCGGTACCGTCACTGTGCAAGGCAACCAAAGCTTCACCGGGTTGCAGTTCCTCGGTAGCGGTTACAGTCTGGTGCCGGCTGCTGACGGCGCACTGACGCCGGTAAACGGCGCGGATGGCAGCCTTGCTCCAGTGCGGGTGAATGCGGGGGCGACTACGGAAATTGCCGTGCCGCTGGTGGGTAGTGGCGGTATCGAAAAGCTTGATTCCGGTACGCTGTTGCTCAGCGCTGCCAACACCTACGGCGGCGGTACTACCGTCAGTGGCGGTACGCTGATCGGCAACACCACCAGCCTGCAAGGCAACATCCTCAACAATGCGCAATTGGTGTTCCAGCAGAGTGCCAACGGCCAGTTCAACGGTGTGCTCAGCGGCACCGGTCGGCTGGCCAAGCGCGGTGCCGGGCGCTTGTTGCTCACCGGTAACCAACCGTTCAACGGTACTGTCTCGGTGGATCAGGGCGTGCTGCAAGTCGGTAGTCTCGCGGCACGCGCGTCGCTCGGCGGACAAATTACCGTGGCCAATGGCGCCGGCCTCAGTGGTAACGGCAGCGTTGGCGCGGTGGACAACCATGGCGTTGTTGCATCCGGCGGGGCTGATGGCACTTTGAGCGTTACCGGTAACCTGACCAACGCTGCCGATGGTTTGCTGGCGCTGACGGTCAGCTCGCCAACCGCCACGCCGCTGGTGGTGGGCGGCACCGCGGTCCTCGGTGGCGGCCTGCAAGTGACCAGCCTGGCACCGTTCACCGGCAACACCACGTATTCACTGATCAGCGCTGGCGGTGGCGTCTCGGGGACCTTCAGTACCACCGATCTGCCGCAATACGCATTCCTCGACACAGCGCTGGTGTATGACGCGAATGCGGTGAACCTGGCGGTCAGTCGCAACGGCAACTCGTTTGCCGACGTGGCCGCGACCGGCAACCAGTTCAACACCGCCACGGCGTTGTCGAACAATGGCCCGGCGGGGGCGGCGTTGCAGAACGAAATCCTCAACCTCAGTGTCGCTGACGCGCGTCGCGCCTTCGACAATCTGTCCGGGGAAATCCACGCGAGTACCGCCAGCGCGATTCTCGAGGACTCACGCTACGTACGCGACGCGGTCAACGACCGTATGCGCCAGCCGTCGTGCAGCGCAGCAAACGACCCACGCAACGCCCTCGCGCCCAGCGACAATCAGTTGAGCAGCAGCGGTTGCCACGGCGAGATGGTCGGTTGGGTCCGTGCCCTGGGGGCGTGGGGTGAGTCCGATGGCGACAGCAACACCGCCAGGCTGGATCGCAACCTCAGCGGGTTCATGCTTGGCACCGACAAGCAACTTGATGACCAGTGGCGCGCGGGGATGGCCGCCGGCTACACCCGCAGTGACCTCGATGCCCATGATCGACATTCCAGCGCGACAGTGGAGAGCTACCACCTGGCGGCGTACCTGAACTCGCAGTTCGATGCACTGGCCGTGCGCCTTGGCGCGGCTTACAGCTGGCACGACATCGAGAGCAAGCGCGACGTCAGCGTCGGTGCCTACAACGATCGACTGGAAGCCGATTACGACGCGCGCAGCGCCCAGGTGTTCGGTGAAGTCGGTTACACCGTCGAGGCGGCCGGCACAGCGCTGGAGCCGTTCGCCGGCCTCGCCTACGTCAACTACGACAGCGACAAGGCCAAGGAAAAAGGCGGGGTGGGGCGCCTGAGCGCCGATGCCGACCAGGACATCACGTTCTCCACCCTGGGCCTGCGTGCCGGCAAACGCATCACCCTGGCCAACGGCGGACAGTTCACCCCGCGTGGCGCCATTGGCTGGCGTCACGCCTTCGGTGACACCAAGCCCGACGCTGACATGACCTTCATCGACGGTGGGGCCTCGTACACCGTGCAAGGCGTGCCCATTGCCAAGGACAGTGCCGTGCTCGAAGCCGGGGTGGACTTCCAGATCAGCCCGACCGGCAAACTCGGCATCGGCTATTCGGGGCAGGTCTCTGGCGATGGCGATGATCATGCGATGACCATCAGTTTCAGCCTCGGCTTCTGATTCGCTTCTGCAATGCTTGACCGCCCGTAAGGGCGGTTTTTTTTACCTCGGCTTCACCCCTGTCGTGCTCTGCTAGAATCGGCGCCATTGACCCAACGAGGTGCCCCTGATGAGCGAGCCGATTCGCCTGACCCAGTACAGCCACGGCGCTGGCTGCGGTTGCAAGATTTCCCCACAAGTACTGGAAGTGATTCTGGCCGGCAGCGGTGCGCAGAACCTGGACCCGAAACTCTGGGTCGGCAATGCCTCGCGCGATGACGCGGCGGTCTACTCCATCGATGAAGAGCGCGGCGTGGTGTCGACCACGGATTTTTTCATGCCGATCGTCGATGACCCCTTCGATTTCGGTCGCATTGCCGCGACCAATGCCATCAGCGATATCTACGCCATGGGCGGCGATCCGTTGATGGCCATCGCGATCCTCGGCTGGCCGGTCAACGTGCTGGCACCGGAAATTGCCCGCGAAGTGATCCGCGGCGGGCGTTCGGTGTGCGATGAGGCCGGCATTCCACTGGCCGGCGGCCACTCCATCGATGCGCCGGAGCCGATCTTCGGCCTGGCGGTCACCGGGCTGGTGGAAAAACGCCACATGAAGCGTAACGATACCGCCACCGCCGGATGCTTGCTGTACCTGACCAAACCCCTGGGCATCGGCATCCTCACCACCGCCGAAAAGAAGGGCAAGTTGCGCAGCGCCGATGTCGGCCTGGCCCGTGACTGGATGTGTACGCTGAACAAGCCCGGCAGCCGCTTCGGCAAACTCGACGGCGTGACCGCGATGACCGACGTCACCGGTTTCGGCCTCCTTGGGCATCTGGTGGAAATGGCCGACGGCAGCCACCTGACCGCGCGCATCGAATACGATCGGGTACCGCGCTTGCCAGGTGTCGAGTACTACCTTGAACAGGGCTGTGTGCCAGGTGGGACCTTACGTAACTTCGACAGCTACGCCAGCAAGCTCGGACGCCTGCAAGAGTTGCACAAGCGCGTGCTGTGCGATCCGCAGACCAGCGGCGGCCTGCTGATCGCCGTCACCCCCGAAGGCAATGCCGGATTTCTCGCCGTGGCGGCCGAGCTGGGTCTGGATCTGGCGCCGATCGGTGAACTGGTCGAGCGACAGAGCTACGCGGTCGAGGTGTCTTGATGTCTGTCGACTGCACCGATTACCGCGACATATTCCTCAACGACCGGCCGATGATGGACGCCCGGGCACCGGTGGAGTTTGCCAAGGGCTCGTTCCCCGGGGTGGTCAACCTGCCACTGATGAACGATCACGAGCGGCAGCGCATCGGCACCTGTTACAAGCAACAGGGTCAGCAGGCCGCCATCGAACTGGGCCATCAACTGGTGTCCGGGGCCGTCAAGGCCGAACGTATCCAGGCCTGGGCGGCGTTCGCCCGGGCGCATCCCGATGGGCTTCTCTATTGTTTTCGTGGCGGTCTGCGTTCGCAGATCGTTCAGCAATGGCTCAAGGACGAGGCGGGTATCGATTATCCGCGGGTCGGTGGCGGCTACAAGGCCATGCGTACCTTCCTGCTGGAAACTGTCGATCAAGCCGTTGCCCAGTGTGATTTCGTATTGCTGGGTGGCATGACCGGCATCGGCAAAACCGAAGTCCTGACTCAACTGAGCAACGGCCTGGACCTTGAGGGATATGCCAATCATCGCGGTTCCAGTTTCGGCAAACGCGCCACGGGCCAGCCGTCGAATATCGACTTTGAGAACCGCCTGGCAGTGGATGTGTTGAAAAAGCGCGCCCGCGGTCATGAGCAATTCGTGCTCGAAGACGAGAGCCGCGCGGTCGGCAGTTGTGCGCTGCCATTGCCGCTGTATCAGGGGATGCAACAGTTTCCCATGGTCTGGCTCGAAGACAGTCTGTCGGGGCGGGTCGAGCGAATCCTGCGCGATTACGTGGTGGATCTGTGTGCCGAGTTCATCGCCGTACATGGCGATCAGGGCTTTACGCTGTTTTCCGAGCGTTTGCTTGAGAGCCTGAACAACGTGCAGAAGCGCCTGGGTGGCGAGCGCCATCAACGGATGCTGGTCCTGATGGAACAAGCGCTGATTGAGCAGGGGCGCAGCGGCGCGGTGGATTTGCACCGCGGTTGGATCGAAGGCTTGCTGGTCGAGTATTACGATCCGATGTACGCCTTTCAGCGCGAGAAGAAGGGCGCGCGGATCGAGTTCGCCGGGGAGCGGGGAGCGGTGATCGAGTATTTGCGTCAGCGGATGAATCAGAAGGTTTGATGGTGGGTTTACCGGCCTCATCGCTGGCAAGCCAGCTCCCACAGTGTTCTTGGTTGCTCACAACATTTGTGGTCACTGCAGCCCCCWGTGGGAGCTGGTTTGCCAGCGATGAAACCCGAACAGACACCGCACAACTCAGGTCGGACAGGTCTCCTGCCCATTATCCAGACCCTCCCACAGTGTTMTTGGTTGCTCACAACATTTGTGGTCACTGCAGCCCCCTGTGGGAGCTGGCTTGCCAGCGATGAAACCCGAACAGACACCGCACAACTCAGGTCGGACAGGTCTCCTGCCCATTATCCAGACCCTCCCACAGTGTTATTGGTTGCTCACAACATTTGTGGTCACTGCAGCCCCCCTGTGGGAGCTGGCTTGCCAGCGATGAAACCCGAACAGACACCGCACAACTCAGGTCGGACAGGTCTCCTGCCCATTATCCAGACCCTGCTTGTAGGTATGGCTTTGCAGGCTGGCCTTGCCGTTGTGCCAGGTCAGCGTCAACACATACAACGAGTCGAAGTCGCTGGATTCCCAATCCTCGGTGATCTTCTGCTTCTTGCCGACGGCTTCCCCGGCGACCTTGTTGATCAACTCCGGCAGGTAGCCGTGGGACCACGCCGTGTATATGACCGAGTTGTGATACTTGTCGTGCAGCAGTTCATCGGCCAGGTCGCTGGTGTCGTTGGCCGAGTATTTGATATTGACCGGCAAGCCGAGCTTGATCGCGCTGGGGCTGATGGTCATCAAAGGGCGAATGTAACTGTAAGAGTTGTCCAGCTCGCCTTCCTCGACATTGCGCGTCGGGTTGGCGGCAAACACGTAGTCGGCCTTGCCGAATTTTTCCGGCAGCAACGTGGCCAGGTCGATCGCACGATTCAGTCCCTGGCAATTGAGCTGGCCGAGGCCGCCCGCGGGTTTTTCCGCGTGGCGCAGGAACACCAGCGTCTGTGTGCCGTCCGCCGGCTGGGCGCGGCTTTCGCTCGACTCCAGCAACATGAACAACGCGCTGGCCGCCAGCAGGGCGGGCAGGAAAATGTAGGCGCGATGTTTGAAGCGATTAGCGAGTTTCAGAAAATTCGTCATGGAAAAAAGAGTTCTTCAGCATATTGGTTAAGGCTGACAAACCTTTACACCGCGGCTTTCCTGCGTCGGGTGTTTTCCATGTCGTGAAGCCGGTCCGTTTCAAAAGGGGCAGTGCTCAGAGTCCTCTGAAGCCCATTTGGTTCGATTCCGGCCCGAGAGCGCAGCAATGTACCGGTAACCATGAACGGGTTGCAGCGAAGGTTATCGACATGATGTTGCGGATTTATGGCCACCCTACACCGCCATGCACGCATTCACGCTGTGATCCTTATTGATCTTGACCATCAGCGTTATCGATGGCGCCGGCGGTCTCAATTCGCGAGATGTCCATTATCATCGGTGTTCTCAATTTTCTCGTGGATCCAACCCATGACCGATTTGTCTGCATTCCCCATCACTCAAAAATGGCCGGCCCAGTATCCGGAGTGGATTCAGCTGTACTCCTTGCCGACCCCCAACGGCGTCAAGGTGTCGATCATGCTTGAAGAGATCGGCCTGCCGTATGAACCGCATCGCGTCGGCTTCGATAGCAACGACCAGATGTCCCCCGAGTTCCTGTCGCTGAACCCCAACAACAAGATTCCGGCCATCCTCGACCCCCATGGTCCCGGTGGCCAGCCGCTGCCGTTGTTCGAATCCGGGGCGATCCTGATTTACCTGGCCGACAAGAGTGGGCAATTGCTGGCGCAGGAAGGGGCTGCACGCTACGAAACCATTCAGTGGTTGATGTTCCAGATGGGCGGCATCGGACCGATGTTTGGCCAGCTCGGCTTTTTCAACAAGTTCGCCGGCAAAGACTACGAAGACAAGCGTCCGCGTGACCGCTATGTCGAAGAGAGCAGACGCCTGCTCAGTGTCCTGGATAAGCACCTGCAAGGCCGGGAGTGGATCATGGGCGAACGCTATACCATCGCCGATATCGCCACGTTTCCATGGATCCGCAACCTGATCGGCTTCTATGAAGCGGGCGATCTGGTCGGCATCGAGAATTTCCCGAACGTCACCCGCGTGCTGGAAAAATTCCTCGCACGGCCGGCGGTGAAGCGCGGTCTGGAAATCCCGAAACCTGTCGCCAACTGACCGGGAACCTGTGGGAGCGGGCAAACCCGCGCCCACAGGGGACGTGTTTTCAGGAAACTCAAAAAAACGGCCGTATCCCGTGATGATCGAAATAGCGCTCGATCACCTTCGGATCGGAGCACGTCTGGGCAATCGCCACGTAGGTATCGGGCCTTAGCAGGTAAAAGCCGTTGCGTGCCAGTCCCGCTTCTTCAAACGCCGGTCGCCAATCGAACACCTGCAACGGCACATGGTGCTCGTGGCACCAGGCGATCATCTCATCGCTGGTATCGCCGTACACATGCACCTGCCAGGTCAGGCATTTCAGCGATTCGAAGTTGTCACCTTCACCGTCGTGCGCCCAGGGCAAGCGATCGCCGCCGTGCACGTGGCCGGCAACGCCCTGGCTCAGGGGCATCCCCCGATAGTTCAAAGTGATCTGCGACACCGTGCGGAACAGGAACTCGCGGGAGGTTTCGAACGAGGCCATTTTGGGAAGCAGCAATGGCGCCAGGCGAGTGCGCAACAGATCGGCCACGCGTCCTTCGGCAGTGACGAAGGTGAACACTCGGTCCGTGGTCGCCACCAGTTTGCGGGCGAAGGCGATGCGTTCGGTTTCATAGGTGTCGAGCAGTCTGGCTTCGGCACCGCCGCTCAGCACCGCTGCGAGTTTCCAGGCGAGGTTGATCGCATCGCCGATGCCGGTGTTCATGCCCTGGCCGCCGGCGGGACTGTGCACATGGGCGGCGTCGCCCAGTAAAAAAGCCCGGCCGGTGCGAAAGTGGTCCGCCACCCGGTGATGGACGCGGTAGGTCGAGAACCAGTTCAATTGTTCGACCTTGACCTGCATGTGCTCGATAGCCCGGCTGCTGACGTCTTCGAATTGCAGGGTTTCGGCCTGCTCGGCACGCTCGTCACGCACGGTGCCGATCAATCGTGCACGGCCTTGCGCGGCCAACGGGAACACGGCGAGGAAATCCGCTTCATCCAGATCCACGTGCAATTCGCCGTTGAACGTCGGCCCGCTGGCCTGCACGTCGGCCACGTAGAAAATCTGCTGATAGGTGTCACCGGGAAAGCCGGTGTCGAGGTTTTTGCGCACGATCGAGCGAGCGCCGTCGCAGCCCGCCAGGTAGCAGGCCTGACAGGTTTCCCGTTGACCGTCGGCCAGGCGCAAGGTGGCCGTAATGCCGTCACCGGATTCTTCGAAACCCAGTAGCTCGGTGTTGCGCTCGACAGTGACGCCGAAGGTTTCGAGCCGCTCGATCAGCAGCCGCTCGTGTTCATCCTGCGGGTAGATTTCGAGAAAGGCGTAGGGCGTCAGCCCTTCACCAACACGGCTCAGCGGCAGACGTGCCACAGGCTCGCCCTTGACCCAGAAATTGGCGGCAGCCACGCGATGGCCGTGTTGCACAATGGCATCGGCGAGGTCGAGCTGGCGATACAACTCCAGTGTCCGCGCCTGAACCGCCAGCGCCCGCGACGTGGTGCCGGGGGCCGAGGCCTTGTCGATGATCCGCACGCGAATTCCCAGCTTGCTCAGCCACAAGGCCAGAACCAGTCCGGTCGGGCCGGCGCCGATGATCAACACGTCGCTACGGTGCATGAGCCAGTCCTCTTCGCCATGTGATGTGAAGTATGGTCCACAGGCTGTCGCTGGGCAGGGATTTTCCATGGGAGCCGGCCTGCTCGCTCCGTCAGCATTCGTCAGATTTCGAGGAACAGCCGTGGCCTGCCAAGGTCATAGCCTGCGCCATGCCATTGGTCGTATGGTTAACCCGGTTCAACGGACTTCCTGGAGCAACATGCAAGCCCAACGATTGATCATGAGCGTCGCCGCGTTGCTGGTGCTGGCCGGTTGCAGCAGTCAACGGACCCAGGAGCCACCGGTGCGCAAACCTGCCGAGGTCAAGGCGCAGATCGTGCGGTTGCTGCCGGCCAAGACGGTCGACCGCCAGGGCTGGGCCACGGATATCTACGCCGCGTTCGCTGCGCAGAACATTCCACCGACCACGCAAAACCTGTGTGCCGTGCTGGCGGTGACCGAGCAGGAATCGACTTTTCAGGTCGACCCGTCGGTCCCGGGGCTGGGCAAGATTGCCCGCGAGGAAATCGATCGTCGTGCCACCAAGGCGCACATTCCCAACCTGCTGGTCAGCGGAGCCCTGCGGGTGAGTTCGCCCAATGGCAAAACCTACAACGACCGCCTGAATGCGGCGCGCAGTGAAAAAGAACTGAGTGCGATTTTCGATGATTTCATTGGCATGGTGCCCATGGGCAAGACCCTGTTCGCAGGCTTCAACCCGGTACACACCGGTGGGCCAATGCAGGTCAGCATCGATTTCGCCGAGCAACAGGCCAAGGGGTATCCCTACCCGGTAGATGGCTCGATTCGTCGTGAAGTCTTTACCCGCCGGGGCGGCATGTATTTCGGCATCGCCCATTTGCTGGGTTACCCGGTGAGCTACGAACAGCCGTTGTACCGTTTTGCCGATTTCAATGCCGGTTGGTACGCCAGCCGCAATGCCGCGTTCCAGAATGCCGTCAGTCGTGCCTCGGGCATTCCGCTGGCGCTGGATGGCGACCTGGTCCGCTACGGCTCGATCATGCCCGGCAGCACGGAACTGGCGGTGCGCACCCTCGGCAAGCAGTTGGACATGCGCAATCCGGCGATCAGGGATCAATTGGAGCTGGGCAACAGCCTCGAATTCGAGAACAGCAAGCTCTATCAACGGGTCTTTGCCTTGGCCGAACAGGCTGAGGGGCGACCACTGCCGCGCGCGGTATTGCCGGGGATCGTCCTGCAGAGCCCGAAAATCACTCGAAAACTCACCACAGCGTGGTTTGCCAAGCGGGTTGATGAGCGCTATCAGCGATGCATGGCGCGTAACTGAGAATCAAAAAATCCCAGGCACGAAAAAGCCCGGCTGATCAGGCCGGGCTTTTTGTCGGGTACTGCGGTGAAGCAGTTCAGTCATGCAACGGAGTTGCCTTGCAAACGATCCGAACCATCGGCGGCGACGGTGTTGCCTTGCAGGCGGTCGGAACCATCGGCGGCGACGGTGTTGCCTTGCAGGCGGTCGGAACCATCGGCGGCGACTTCGTTGCCTTTCAGGCGGTCGGAACCATCGGCGGCGACTTCGTTGCCTTTCAGGCGGTCGGAGCCATCGGCGGCGACTTCGTTGCCTTTCAGGCGGTCGGAACCGTCAGCGGCGACGGTGTTGCCTTGCAGGCGGTCGGAGCCATCGGCGGCGACTTCATTACCTTTCAAACGATCCGAACCATCAGCCGCTACAGCATTGCGTTTTTCCAGCAGGCGATCAGCGCCACCTTCAGCCACACGGCTTTCGATCAGACGATCCGAGCCGCCTTCAGCGACGACGGGTTGAACAGAAGAGCCTTCAGCGACGACGCAGAAGTCGCGGCAAATGCGTTAACTGCGAAAACCGAGAAAGCGATGCTGAGGATGGTTTGGCGTTTCATGATCGTGTGCTCCGGGGTGTTGTTGGTTGGTATGGAGCCAATGTTACGCCGCGGATTTTTTAAGAGAACTTCATTGACGTGATGGTGAACATCGACAGGATTGATGTTGCGAGCGCCATTCCTGTCGTGGGATTGATGATATCGCTCAGAGGACTTTCACCGCGCGGCCGATAAATTGAATCGGCCCGGTCGGCTTGCCGATTGGCGAGCCATTGGGGTTTTCCAGAGTCAGTTCGAACAGTTGGTTCGGTTCCAGCGGCGGCAGTTTGTCCAACGGCACCGAAAGCGTTTGCCCCGGTTTTACCAAACCGAGAGACACCGGGCCTTGCCAGCCTTCGGCCTTGGTCCAGAACTCCAGTGCCTTGTCTGCCGGCACTTCCACAACACCCAACGGGATCAGCTGGATCTCCCGGGGGTTGCTGGCCTGAATCACCCAGCCCGGCGCCTTGTCTTGCGGAGCGACCAACACCACCAGATACGTCGGTTTGACCGTGGTTTGCGTCAGCAACATAGCGCCCAGCAACAAGCTCGCGGCCAACCCGGCACCGGCCAGCCCTCGCCAGAGTGGCAGGCGATTCCACCAGGTGGCCGACGGGAGCACGCGGGATGTCGATAACGGGCGATCAAGGGCCTCCACGCTGCGCTCGATGCGCTGCCACAGTTGCGCCGATGGGGTGCGCGGCTCGGCCAGTTCGGTCAGGCCCAGCAATCGGCTCTCCCAGTTATCGACGGCGTTGCGCAGCCCGATATCGCTGTGCAGGCGTTGCTGAACCTCGGCTCGCTGCTCGGCGGAAAGTGTTCCCAGCACATACTCACTGGCCAGTTCATCGAGCGCTTGCGGGGTTTCGTCGGTCGGTTTGCTGATCATCCCAGGCACTCCCGCAACGCCGTCAGGCTCCGCTTGATCCACGCTTTGACTGTGCCCAGCGGGGTGCCGAGCTTGTGTGAAATTTGCGCGTGGGAATATCCGTCGACATAGGCATGCACAAGGCAGTCGCGCCGCAGCGGTTCCAGTTGTTCCAGGCACCGGTGGATGTGTGCCGAGTGCACCTGGGCATCACCGGTGTCCGTGCTGTCCGGAACGTCGACATCGCCTTGAAGCTCGCGATTGTGATCACGCAGGTAGTTGAGTGCCAGATGCCGGGTCACGCTGAACATCCAGCCTCGGGCCGAACCCCGCGCCGGGTCAAAACCCCCGGCGCCGGTCCAGATCTTCAAGAATGCATCGTGGACGATGTCCTCGGCCAGGGCCGAATCCCGTACCAGCCGCTTGGCTACCCCCAACAACCGCGGGCTCTCCTGCACATACAAATCGTGCAGGGCCTGACGCTCGCCGCGAGCGCAGGCCGCCAGGTGGTGTTCATAGTCGAAGACGGTTTCGGGCAAGGACACTGTTCTCGGCCGGTGGTGGTTGAGATGTCGAATGCAATCTAGCAAACAAACGGCATTCCTGTAGCCGCAAGTTTGTCCCCGCAGGCGACTAAGTCAGCTCCCGGGCCTCAACTGGCCGCCCAGAAAATGTAATCCGCCTGATACTGCACCACTTCCTGCTTGCCCTTGTTGGCCGTCGTGCATTCGCTACTTGGCGCGACACCGCCCTTGAGGGCGACGCGCTGGATGTAGCTGACGCCGCTCATGGCGCCTTTGCCTTCGGCCGGGTTGGCCTTGACCAGTTGGTAAGGCAGGTTCCCCGGGCTCGACGGTGCCACGGCGAGTTGCGTGCCGGTGATTTTCGACCCGTCGTTGGCTTGCCATGTGGCCGGCGGTCCGAAATAAGTTCCGATCTGTTTGCCGCTGCGATCATTGAGCACGGCTTTGGGGCCGACGAAGGTCCATTCGGTCTGGCCGGCCGCATTGGCTTTGTCCCGGCATTCGTAGGTGATTTCGCCGACCCCGGTGGTTTCCAGGGCGACCTTGTGCCCGTCGGGCACCTTGATGTTGTCTGGCAGACCGGTCTGGGCGTAGGTCGCAGGAACGGTGGCGAACAAACCGACAAGGCAAATCAGTTGTTTGGCGTTCATCAAAAGCTCTCCGAAAGTGGGTAGTGCATTCGGCAGCAACAGGGGCTGCTACAGGTACTACCCTTGGCAAGGCATTCTGGATGCAGTGCCTCGAAGAAATTTTTCATCGCGACAAGAGTCAGCTGCTTGAGAGCATCCCAAGGAGGTGTGTATGTATCAACTCTACGGTCATCAGAATTCGGGCGCGGCGGCGGTCGAGGCCGCGCTGGAACTGTGTGAGATTCCTTACCGCTTCATCGATGTCGAAGCCTCCCCGGAGGCCGCGCTGGCATTGGAAAAACTCAACCCGCTCAAGCAGATTCCGACACTGCAACTGCCTGACGGCAGCATCCTGACCGAGAGTGCGGCGATCCTGATCCATCTCGCACTGACGTTTCCAGCGGCAAAGCTGTTGCCCGATCACCCAGCCGACCGTGATCAGGCCATTCGCGGGCTGGTGTATATCGTCAGCAATTGTTACGCGGCAATCGGCATCATCGACTACCCCGAACGCTGGCTGGCCGAGGCCGATGAATCGTCGCGACAAAACCTGATGGCGGGTACCCGAGCGAGACTGCACTGGAGTTGGGAAGTGTTTGCCGATCAGTTTTCGGGGGAGTTGTATCTGGGTGAAGAACCGCCTGGCGCGCTTGACGTGCTGGCGGCGGTGATCACGCGATGGGGAGGAAGCCGCGAGCATTTGCGCCAGACCCGGCCGGGGTTTTTTGCCTGGCTGGAACGGATTGACCGGCATCCGACGTTGGCGCCGGTGTTTGCCCGGCATTGGCCGGGCTGAAGTGCACCACCGACCACCTGTGGGGGCTGGCCTGCTGGCGATGGCGGCCGGGCATTTGGCCTCGATATTGGCTGCCATGGCCTCATCGCGAGCAGGCTCGCACCTACAGGGGGGACTGCGGTGACCTGGGTTTATTCGCCGCGGATGTACTGTTCCAGTTGCCGAATCAATTCAGCTTGTTCAGCGATGGCTTCCTTGACCAGGTCGCCGATCGACAGCAAGCCGATCAGCCGGCCGTTTTCCACCACCGGCAAGTGACGCAGGCGTTTGTCGGACATGATGCCCAGGCAGGTATCGACGGTTTGGTGAGTGTCCACGGTGATCACCGGCGACACCATGATGTCGCGCACCGGCGTACCCACCGAAGAACGGCCATGCAGCACCAGTTTGCGCGCGTAATCCCGTTCGCTGATGATGCCCAGCACTTCATCGTTCTCCACCACCAGCAAGGCGCCGACATTTTTCTCGGCCATCTTCATCAGCGCTTCCAGCACCATGTGATCGGGTTTGATCTGGTGCACTTCCTGGTTTTTCTGATCTTTCAACTTGAGCAGTTGCGCGACGGTTTTCATGGCGGTTTCCCGGGTGTTGTCGTTGTCCTTGAAGAATCGTAGACACCGGCCCTGAGAGCAAGGGCGAAAGCGGCAGATAACGCTCAAAAAACGTCATTTGGCGGTTTTTTACAGCAACCGGCCGCCGAATCGACGCGTAGAATTGACACCCTGAATCCATTTCGAGGTTTGCAGTGGCCGATTTACCCCAGGGCTTCGTCCTGACCCGGCATTGGCGCGATACCCCGGCGGGTACGGAGGTCGAGTTCTGGCTGGCGACCGATAGCGGTCCCCGGCGCATCCGCCTGCCTTATCAGCCATCGGTGGCATTCCTGCCGGTCAGTCAGCGCGAGCAGGCCGAAGCGCTGCTGCACGACGAAAAAAACGTCGAACTCAAGCCTTTGTCTTTGCTGGATTTCGAGCACCGCCCGGTGCTCGGCTTGTATTGCCGCCAGCACGGGCAGTTGATGCGCCTGGAAACCGCGCTGCGGCGAATGGGCGTTGAAGTGTACGAAGCCGACGTGCGCCCGCCGGAACGCTACATGATGGAACGGTTCATCACCGCGCCGGTGCGTTTTGGCGGTACGCCGGGCGCTGATGACCTGCTGCGCGATGCGCAGATGAAGCCCGATCCCGACTATCGACCACACTTGAAACTGGTGTCGCTGGACATCGAAACCACGGCTCAGGGCGACTTGTACTCCATCGCCCTGGAAGGCTGCGGCGAGCGTCAGGTGTACATGTTGGGGCCGCCCAATGGCGATGACAGTGAAGTGGATTTCCAGCTTGAGTACTGCGAATCGCGCACCCTGCTGCTGAAGAAGCTCAACGAGTGGTTCGCCCGACATGACCCCGATGCAATCATCGGCTGGAACGTGGTGCAGTTCGACCTTCGGGTGCTTCACCAGCACGCCCGGCGCCTGGCCGTGCCGCTGAAGCTGGGGCGTGGCGGCGAGGAAATGCAATGGCGCGAACACGGCAACGGCAATCATTACTTCGCATCCGCTGCCGGGCGGCTGATCATCGACGGCATCGAAGCCCTGCGTTCGGCGACCTGGAGCTTCCCCTCGTTCAGCCTGGAAAACGTCGCGCAAACCCTGTTGGGCGAAGGCAAGGCCATCGACAACCCCTACCAGCGCATGGACGAAATCAACCGCATGTTCGCCGAGGACAAACCGGCGCTGGCCAAGTACAACCTCAAGGACTGCGAACTGGTCACGCGGATTTTCGCCAAGACCCAATTACTGACCTTCCTGCTGGAACGGGCCAGCGTGACGGGGTTGCCGGTGGATCGCATGGGCGGCTCGGTGGCGGCGTTCACCCACCTCTACATGCCGTTGATGCACCGCCAGGGCTTTGTTGCGCCGAACCTCGGCGCTAAACCACCACAGGCCAGCCCTGGCGGGTTTGTCATGGATTCGCAACCGGGGCTGTACGAGTCGGTGCTGGTGTTCGACTACAAAAGTCTTTATCCATCGATCATCCGCACGTTCCTCATTGATCCCGTGGGGTTGATTGAAGGGCTCAAGCATCCTGACGACAGCGACTCTGTGCCGGGCTTTCGCGGGGCGCGTTTTTCCCGCACCCGGCACTGCCTGCCGTCCATCGTCGCGCGGGTCGCCGAGGGCCGGGAAACCGCCAAGCGCGAACACAACGCGCCGCTCTCCCAGGCCCTGAAGATCATCATGAACGCGTTCTACGGCGTGCTTGGTTCCAGCGGTTGTCGCTTTTTCGACACGCGTCTGGCGTCTTCCATCACCTTGCGTGGCCACGAGATCATGCTGCGTACCCGTCAATTGATCGAAGATCAGGGGCATACGGTGATTTATGGCGACACCGACTCGACCTTCGTCTGGTTGCGCCGTGCCCATGGTCAACAGGAAGCCGCGCAGATCGGCCGCGCGCTGGTCGATCACGTCAATCAGTGGTGGGGTGAGCACGTGCGGCAGGAGTACGGCCTGGAGAGTGCGTTGGAGTTGCAGTTTGAAACTCACTACAAACGTTTCCTGATGCCGACCATTCGCGGGGCGGAGGAGGGCAGCAAGAAGCGTTACGCGGGGCTGGTCACGCGGGCCGATGGCAACGACGAGATGGTTTACAAAGGCCTGGAAACCGTGCGCACCGACTGGTCGCTGCTGGCCCGGCAGTTTCAGCAAGAGCTGTACGAGATGATCTTCCACCGCAAGCCGTATCAGGACTACGTGCGCGAGTACGTGCGCAAAACCCTGGCCGGTGAGTTCGATGATCGCTTGATCTACCGCAAACGCCTGCGCCGCACCCTCGATGACTACCAGCGCAATGTGCCGCCGCACGTGCGGGCGGCGCGTATCGCCGATGACTACAACGACCAGCAGGGTCGCCCCCGCCAATACCAGAGCGGCGGCTGGATCAGTTACGTGATCACCGTCGCCGGCCCCGAACCGCTGGAGATCCGCAGCGCGCCGATCGATTACGATCACTACATCAGCAAACAACTGCAACCGGTGGCGGACGCGATCCTGCCGTTTGTCGACGATGATTTCTCAACCCTGATTGGGGGGCAACTGGGCTTGTTTTGAGTCCATCAGCGACAACGTCCAGTCATCCAGGATGCCGTGGAAATACTGATTCAACGCCTGGTGAAACGGGCTGTCAGCGGCAGCGACCTGGGCGAACAGGGTCATCGACGAATGAAACTTCAAGTCGTCGGGATGGCCGAATATCGCCGCTACCGAGCGCTGCTGGATGTTCAGCACTTCCTGGGTGCAGATGCGCAACCTGGCACCCAACACGGGGTGTTCAAGGTAGGCCTGCGCTTCTTCGCGGGAGCGGATCGCAAAGCGTCGGGACATTTCACTGCCACCGAGCCCGGCGAACTGCGGAAAGACAAACCACATCCAGTGGCTGCGTTTGTGGCCGGCATTCAATTCGGCCTGGACCCGGTCGAATACCGGGTCTTGTGCCTGAATAAAACGTTGCAGGTTAAAGTCGTCCGGTTGATCGGTGCTTCTCATATCGAAGCCCTCTGACACCGCGTTGGCTCAGACCATGGCCAGTCGCTGCTTGCGTTTGGGCGCGTGAAACGCTTGGTCCAGCGCCTCCAGATCCCCGATTTCCAGTTGCAACTGCGCCGCTTGCGCGTTGAGTTGCACGTGTTCAGCGCGGACCGCCTTGGGGATGGCGATCACACCGTCCTGGCGCAGCAGCCATGCCAGCGACACCTGGGCGGGCGTCACACCGTGGCGGGCAGCCACTTGTCTGAGCGTGGCATTGGCGAGCATTTTTCCGCCCTGGCCGATTGGACAATAGGCCATGACCGGCATGTTGTGCTGCTGACACCAGGGTAACAAATCAAATTCTATGCCACGTTCTTCAAGGTTGTAGAGCACCTGATTGGTGGCGCAGGCCTTGGCATCGAGTTCCTGCAAGTCATCGACATCAAAATTGGACACGCCCCAGCGACCGATCTTGCCCGCCTCACGCAGGCGTTCGAAGGCCTCGACGGTTTCTTCCAATGGGTACTGGCCGCGCCAGTGCAGCAGGTATAAATCGATATGGTCGGTCTTGAGCCTGCCCAGACTGCGCTCGCAGGCTTGGGGAATGCCTTGGCGGCTGGCGTTGTGTGGATAGACCTTGCTGACCAGGAAGACTTTGTCGCGCTGGCCGGCGATGGCTTGGGCCACGACTTGCTCGGCGCCACCTTCGGCGTACATTTCGGCGGTGTCGATGAGGGTCATGCCCTGATCGATGCCCAGGCGCAGGGCGGCGATTTCTTCTTTTTGGCGGGTATGGTCTTCGCCCATTTGCCAGGTGCCTTGGCCGATCACGGGTACTTGGCGACCGGCCAGTTGCTGAGTTCGCATGCTTGGTTCCTTTTTGCTCGACACTACAGTTGGCATCAGGATAGCCGCAGGGTTCCGTCTTGGCGGGTTCTGGGCCGACCATGCTGTGGATGTTTTGGGTGATACCCGTTACTGCGGTAACGGCGACTGAGGGTTTCGCCGCAGTGGGAGCTTGCTTGTTGGTGATGGCGGTCTGCCAGCCGACCAATCTCTGCCAGTTGCACTCCATCACCTGTAGGAGCACGGCTTGCCGGCGATGGCGTCCTTGAGATCGCCATCGCGAGCAAGCTTTGCTCCTACAGAGGATCTTCAGTGGTCGAAAATCCCGATCACACCGGGATCTACAGTGGGAGCTGGCTTGCCAGCGATGGCGGCCTGACGGCCGACCAGTTTCTGCCAGTTGCACTCCATCACCTGTAGGAGCACGGCTTGCCGGCGATGGCGTCCTTGAGATCGCCATCGCGAGCAAGCTTTGCTCCTACAGAGACATCATCCAATAAAGCCGTCGGTTCGCAGCACCTGTGGGAACTGGCATGCCAGCGATGACGGCCTGTCATCCACCATTCCTTCGAAGTGCAAATGATCTTTCCCTGCCGATGATCGATTGCCCACCCCCGACACTGCACTTTTTCCAATTGACCGGCTCTATCCATAGCCGTTGCTGCGAATCCCGCCGCACAGGAATGTGTCAGTCCAATCCCTTATGGTTCGAGTGTTGCCCTTCAACCTTATCCGCGTTCGCCTGCTGGCCGGTCTGTTGCTGCTCTGCGCCAGCGGTTGCAGCCATCAGCCCGGCAATGATCTTTTCAGCCAGATACGTGATGGAAAACCCCAGGAGTTCCTGCAAACCAGCGTTGATCGCATGGCCACGCTGGCCATGCGTGACAATCTCGACAGCCTCTACCTGCTGATGAGCAAGTTGTACCTGCGCAACCCCGACGAGCTGAAAAAATCCGGCTTCCTCGACGCCCGCACTGCCGGCAAGCAAGTGCGCATGGCCATCGAACAGCAACAGCCGTTACCCACCCTGGGCGGGAAAAAAGACCTGGCGGCGTTGCGCTTTGCCATGAGTCCGGAATTTCTCGGAGACCGGGTCGGCGCGTTCATTTATGCCATCGGCAGCATGCTGGTCACCGCCCACGGTAATCGCCTGGAGTTCTACATGACCGACGCGATCAACCCGACGTTTGTCAGCAACGCCGCCCGCAACATCGAAATCGCCACCTGGATTTTGAGCCAGCGACAGAATAAGGATGGCCAGCCCATGCTGTTTTCCAACGAAATTTCGGAGGAGGGCAGTAACCTGAGTTTTGCCGTGGAGTTCGGCAAGATCGTCGCGCGCCTGGATTTGCTGACCCAGATGCTTGACGAGCGCTACCGGCGTATCGGCCTCAACTATGCACAAAGCCTGCTGTTCCTGAATTTTCTCCCGGTGCAGTGAAATCCCCACAACCCCCTGCAGGCGCCAGCCTGCTGGCGAAAACGTCAAGACACAGCGATTGATCTGAAAGGGCTCGACATCGTTGCCTCCCTCGCGAGCAGGGAACTGTATTAGGCATAAAGATAGATCGCATCGATATAACTGGTTATAAGAAATATCGCTATGCTGCGGGCCAGATTTTCCCTGCGGTCTATGTGGACGTATCAATGGATTTAGTGAACATCGGGTTGGTCGTGGCCGGACTGGTTGTCGGCTTCATCGTCGGCATGACAGGCGTAGGTGGCGGGTCGTTGATGACCCCGATCCTGCTATGGTTCGGAATCAACCCGGCAACCGCCGTCGGCACCGACCTGCTGTACGCGGCCATTACCAAATCCAGTGGCGTACTTGTTCACAAAAAGAACAACAACATCGACTGGCACATCACCGGTTGGCTGACCCTCGGCAGCGTGCCGGCAGTCATGCTGACGTTGTGGTTCCTCAGCACATTGCATTCCAGCCCTGACGCGATGAACGCGATCATCAAGCAAGCCCTGGGCTTTGTGTTGTTTGCCACGGCGCTGGCGATTCTGTTCAAGAAACGCCTGCTGGACTTCGCCCACAAGCGCGCCGGTGGCAACTACAACCCAAGCGGTCCGCGCCTCAACGTCCTGACCGTTATCACCGGGCTCGTGCTCGGCACCATGGTGGCACTGACCTCCATCGGCGCCGGTGCGTTGGGTACGGTGGCGTTGTTTATCCTTTATCCGCTGCTGCCGACCCGTCGCCTGGTCGGCACGGAAATCGCCCACGCCGTCCCGCTGACGCTGGTGGCCGGTCTGGGGCATGCGAGCATGGGCAACATGGATTGGCAGGTGCTGGGATTTCTGCTGGTCGGTTCGCTGCCGGGGATTTACCTGGGCAGCCACCTCACCGGGCGCATCTCCGATGAGCTGTTGCGTCCTTGCCTGGCGACGATGTTGGTGTTGATCGGTTACAAACTGGCGTTCTAGGGTTTACCACCTAGGAGAATCTAAAAAATATTCATCAAGCCCTGATATTCAGGGCTTTTTTATTTTTTATGGCTCGTCCTGAATAAGGTTTACACCTTCTGACTTCTTATCAGGAAGGTGCAATGGACACGGGTGCAAAGCGCAGTCAGCGCGCTTACATGCTGACTTGAGCAGGGCATATCCAGCACTAGTGCGTTCAACCAGACTATTTCGATGAACTCCCTTCGCTTCAGGGCAGGCCTTGGACAGCGCTTGTCCTTGGGCGAGAGAGTTGGCTTGCGCACGTGACTGCCATGGCTGAGGTGATGCTTGGGGGCAATGTAAAAGCACCGCGCTGGGCTAACAAACCCAATGTATTTTGCGATCTTGATCGAACGAAAAAAATCCCGAAAACATTTCTGTTTCCGGGATTTTTTATTGGTTTGCAGCGGTGATGCTAGTTGTTCCTCACCTCCCCTTAGACACCCGCTGCCAGAGGGAACAAGCCCAGTAGCAAGCAAGCGAGCAGGATCAGGAAACTGAGCGCAAACGCCCATTTCATGGTGTATTTCTGGTGGTCGCTGAACTCCACACCAGCCAGACCGCAAAGTAAGTAGGTCGAGGCCACAAGAGGACTCAGAAGGTGAACTGGTTGACCTACCAGCGAGGCCCGGCCGATTTCAGCGTGGGTAATGCCATAAACCTCGGCAGCCTTGGCGAGTACTGGAAGCACACCATAGTAGAAGGCGTCATTGGACATGAAGAACGTGCCCGGGATACTCGCCAGCGCGGTGATCGGAGCCATGTACGGGCCCCAGGTTGCAGGAAGCATTGCCAGGAAGCTGGCGGACATCGCGTTGACCATGCCCGTCCCGGAGAGGATACCCGCCAGAATGCCGGCTGCCAGGAAGATCGCAATCTGGTTCAGGGCTGTTGGAGCGTGCGCGGAAATGCGACGACGCTGATCGTTCATGTGTGGGTAGTTGATCACCAATGCGACGGAGAACGCGACCATGAACAAAATGGAAAGTGGCAATATTTCCACCACCAGGCCAGCCATCAAAGCAATCGTCAGACCCGCGTTCAACCAAAACAGTTTTGGACGACGCAGTTCGGCATTTTCGTCTGACATCGATGGCAGACCTTCGTCAGTCTCATCGTCAAAAACGGTGGCAGCAGCACCCACTGACAGACGCAGTCTTCCGAGACGTTGACGCTCGCGAATACCGATGAAGTAAGCCAGCGCCAGCACGCCGAGGAAGCCCACTACCATAACGGGAATAAGCGGGATGAACAGCTCGGACGTATCGACCTGCAAGGAAGCTGCGGCACGTGCAAGTGGGCCGCCCCATGGCAACAGGTTTGTCACGCTTGCCGCCAGAATGACTACACAGGTCAGTGACAAGGGTTCGAGTCTGAGTCGCTTGAACAGAGGCAGCATCGCCGTGACGGTGATCATGTAGGTTGTCGAACCGTCGCCGTCCAGCGACACCATGCCTGCCAGCAGGGTCGCGAAAACGACCGCCTTCATCGGGTCGCCGTTGATCAGTTTGATGAACTTGCGAATGATCGGATCGAACAGGCCTGTATCGAACATCACGCCAAAGTAGAGGATCGCGAACATCACCATGACGGCGGTTGGCGCTACCTTTTTCAGGCCATCGATCATCATGTTGCCCATGTCCGGACCGAAGCCTGCCATGAGTGCGAAAACGATCGGAACTGTTGTCATCGCTACCAACGGTGACAACCGCTTGGTCATGATCAGTGCCATGAAGGTCACGATCATGCCGTAGCCGAGTATTGAGAGCATTTGTATCACCTTGACGTAAAGTACAATTGTTTTTATGGGATCTGCGCAAAAAGCGCATCAAGGTTCCCGCTGTATTTTTGGTTTGATCCAGCGGGTCGCCGCTGAGTCTCACACGAGTATCAACTCATGTGAAGGCCGCCATTGAGCGAGAAGTCGGCACCGTTTGCGTAACCGGCTTCATCGGAGGCTAGCCAGGCGCACACCGCTGCGATCTCCTCGGGTGTTCCCAGGCGACGAGTCGGAATGTCCTGAATGATGCGATCCATCGCGTCCGCCGTGGTGACGGACTTGAGCTTGGCAGTGGCGATGTATCCAGGAGAGACGGTATTGACGGTGACCCCGCGGGAGCCGACTTCTCGTGCCAGTGCGCGAGTGAAGCCTCGAATTGCGGATTTGGCAGTGGAGTAGTTGACCTGACCTACCTGGCCCAGTTGAGCATTTACAGAGGAGATGTTGATCACTCGTCCCCAGCCTCGTTCGGCCATGCCATCGATAACCTGTTTGGTTACGTTGAATAGCGAATTGAGATTGGTGTCGATGACGGTAGCCCAGTCATTGGGCTGCATGTCATGGAATACAACATTGCGAGCGGTACCGGCATTGTTGATCAGAACGTCAACAGGGCCGACATTTTTCTTGATTTGATCGAAAGCCTTTTGGCAGGACTCCCAATCAGCAACGCTACCTTCAGAAGCGATGAAGTTGAAACCAAGCTCCTTTTGTTGGGCGAGCCAGGTGTCCTTCAGGGGAGAGTCAGGGCCGCATCCTGCGACGACGGTGAACCCGTCACGTGCCAGTCGTTGGCAAACTGCAGTCCCCAGGTTTCCCATGCCTGCAGTAACAAATGCGATCTTTTTGCTCATGCGTAAACTCCTGTTGTGTTTTTTGTTGGGAGTATTGCCTGCAACCTTCGAGGGCTACTGAGGGCTAATAAACTCCACTCGAAATTGTTTTGCAAGATTACGCAGTACAATTTCTTCAAAAAGAAACGATTTCTTACCAACGGTCATCCTCGTGAGGATGCGGCATCATGATCCTCCGGAGTTCTTCCAGCCCATCGAGAGTCGAGGTGCGAGGGCGGTACTCGCAACCCACCCAGCCCTGATAGGCCCGGTCTTCAAGCATGGAGAGCAGCTTTGGGAAGTCGATGTTGCCTGTGCCTGGCTCGTTGCGGCCGGGAAAGTCGGCGACCTGGATGTGACTTACCCGAGACCACCATTGATTGAGCTTGCGCAGGCAATCCTCGCCTAGAAGCTCGGTGTGGTACGTGTCCAGGATGAGTCCAAGGCTGGGCAGTGTCTGAAGCATCTCTTCGGCGAAGTCGTATCGGCTCATCAGGTAACCTGGGACTTCATCTGAGCTTATGACTTCAATCAAAGGCTCGATGCCTTCTCCAGACAAGAACTCTACGGCGTACTTCAAATTGCGTCGGTAAGTGCTGCTATCGGCAATGATCCCAAGTGCAGCCTGCGACACTCCTGACATCAGGTGAACCATTCGGCAGTCGAGTGCATTTGCATAGTCGACGGCTTTGATCAGATCAGATCGAAATGCTTCTTTTGAACTGCAAATGCCGGTAGTGCCTTTGGTTGGCCCCGATGGCGCGGCGAATTGCACCATCTGCAGTTCATGCTCGCAGAGAAGCTCTGCTATTTGCGGTGCTTCGTATTCGTAGGGCGAGGGGAACTCGACCGCTCGAAAACCCGCGTTGGCCGCCGCCGAGAACCGCTCCAGGAAAGGCAACTCCGTAAACTGGAAGCCGATGTGTGCGTTCAACCTGGTCATGGGGACTCCTTGAATATTCGATCTGTATCAGGCTTTGAGAAGGTCACGCAGCTTCAACACGGCGCTGTCGGGTGTTGTCAGTACGGGCAGGCCACTCGCTTGACTCACTTGTTGTGCTGCGCTGGTCATGGAGAACTGGGCAAAGCACAACAATTCGCTATTGGTTGGGGAGCGAGCTGAATCGACGATCAGCGCGTCATGGCGTTCAGCATTTCCCTTGCGCAGTTCGGCGAGTGCTTCTGGACAAACAAGGGTGTCGAGCTCGATATCGACGCCCAGTTGTCCCGCGTGGGCTAAAAATTCCTCGGTCATCGATGCAATGGCCGGCTGGAATGTCGCAAGGATGGTGATTCTTGCTGTGCGTTGAAGGGCCGCCTCGATCATGGCTTCGTTCGGTTTAAGCACCGGAATGCTCAGCGAGCGCTTGCACAAGTCGATCGCCTCACCAAATGCCGAGCACGTAAACAGGATCGCATCAGCACCGGACTCTGCGGCGTAGGTCGCGAGTTTCAAGAACCGCTGGCTCAAGTCCGGGGTCAGCTCACCGGCCTCGGCCAAATCGCTAGAGAGTGAATCCTCCAATAAATTGGCCAGCCTGGCCTCAGGCCAAAGTCGTGTGAACGCCTCAGTGATGGGGTCTATGGCTACTGGCGTTGCATGGATCAGATAGATGCGTGGTGCGGTCATGACGGTTTCCTGCGTTACTGTAGGTCAAGTGGGTGTACGGTGAAGCCCTGAATTGTCACTGGCGTGTTGATGTGCATCAGGTGTGTTATTTTTCTTTAAAGCTTGGATTCGGGTGTAATCACTCCATACCGGGCTATGCACGTCATCCTCCTCTGATTACCGGTTTCCATGAATTCAGCAGAATCGACTCTTCAACAACCCTTGGTGGGCGAACCAGCCAAAATGAAGCCCAAGATTAAGAAAGACCTTGCGGAGCAGTTGGCACCCAAGATCATCGACATGGCCAGGGCCCGGTCGATGCGCGCTGGTGATCCTTTGCGTGAGGAGTCTTTTGCCAAGGAGTTGGGAGTGTCCCGGTCTCCGATTCGACGAGGTTTTGCGTTGTTGGCCGAATTGGGTCTGGCGACCAAGGAGCCGAACCGGGGTTATTTCCTGACGGCTGACGCGCGAGGAATCGACAGTCGCAAGCTCCCTCTGGAAGTCGATCCCTTTGAAGACTTCTACTTGCGCGTTGTTGACGACGTCTTGCGTGGTGACATTCCCACGACTTTTTTTGAAGCCGAATTGATGCGCAAATATGAGGTGCCCAGAGGGCAGCTCATGAAGGTTCTGACCCGGCTGGCCAATGAGGCAATGATTGAGCGCAAGCCTGGGCAGGGGTGGGAGATCAACAGTTTTCTGCATGACTCCAAAGCCCATATTCAGAGCTACCGTTTTCGCATGGCAATCGAACCGGCCGCCGTATTGGAGCCTGGTTACGAGGTGGATAAGCCTGCGTTTGCCAAAGCGCGGGAAATCCAGCAGCAACTGCTCGATGGCGACATTTTCACCTTGTCGCGATCGCAGCTGTTCCAGATCGGTTCGCAGCTTCATGAGCTGGTGGTGCGCTGCTCGGGCAACGCTTTTTTTCTTGAGGCAATCCGCCGCCAGAACCAACTGCGTCGTTTCATGGCCTACAAGGCCAACGTGGATCGGCCTCGCCTGATCAACCAATGTAAAGAACACATCCATCTTCTTGATCTCATCGAAAGTGGACAGCGAGAGGAGGCGGCGGAATTTCTACGCAACCACCTTGATGTGGTCGGGCGGCAAAAAACTGATAAAGAGGCCAAGGATGAGCTGGAATACCAGCGCAGCCTTGAGATATCGGTCGTCAGCTAGCGCTCAGCTCGTTTAACAACACCACGCCATCATCATCGCCGAACAGCTGGTCGCCATCGGCGATGGTGTGCCCGGCGAATTCCACCGTTATGCCAATCTGCCCTTCGTTTCGTTTGACGGTCTTTCGCGGTGATGTGCCCAGTGCCTTGATGGCGATCGGCATGTCACGTAATGCCGCTTTGTCGCGGATGTAACCGTAAATCATCACACCGGCCCAGCCGTTCTTGACCAGATCTTCAGCGATCACATCGCCGAACAGCGCGTAGCGGTCACTGCCGCCTCCGTCCACCACCAACACCCGGCCGTGCCCCGGCAGACTGCTTATTTCCTTGATCCGGGAATTGTCCTCGAAACATTTGAGGGTGAAGGCGCGTCCCTCGAAATCATTTTTGCCGCCAAAGTCCTGAAAAATCGGGGCCAGTACGCGAATTGAGTCTGGGTATTGATCGCAAAGATCGGAGGTTTTGACTGTCATGCAGGATCTCCTGGGAAAGTGAATTGGGTGACCGTTGAGCGTAAAGGTTGCACAAACTGAATATTCATGCAATAAAATGCAATCTGTCGAGGGCGATAGCGCTACTGCCCCCCATATCGTCTCAGGACGAACGGGAGCAAAAGGTTAAGGACTTCGTCTCGCCAATATTGTACTTTGTATTTACGATGTACAGAAATGGGGCCGGTTCATCACGCACAGGCTTCGAAAAAATTCAGCTCAAACAATAAGTAAGGGGTATGCGATGCGTATTTTGGTTCTTCCTGGTGACGGTATTGGTCCAGAAATCGTTGAATCTTCGATGTCGGTGCTCAAGGCAGCCAACACAAAATTCGATCTGGGCTTGAGCTTCGATTACGACGATGTCGGTTTCACAAGCCTGGATAAATACGGCACCACCTTGCGTGATGAAGTGCTGGAAAAAGCCAAAGGCTACGACGGCATCATTCTCGGCACCCAGTCGCACGCCGACTATCCAGTGCCTGAAAAAGGCGGTCGCAACGTTTCTGCCGGTTTCCGTATCGGCCTGGATCTCTACGCCAACGTACGTCCTGCCCGTACCCGTCCATTCCTGACTTCCAACATGAAGGAAGGCAAGACGATGGACCTGGTGATCATGCGTGAAGCGACTGAAGGCTTTTATCCAGATCGCAACATGAGCCGCGGTTGGGGCGAAGTGATGCCGACTCCGGATATGGCTTTATCCACTCGTAAAATCACTCGTCATTGCAGCGAGCGTATCGCCCGCCGTGCATTCGAGCTGGCTATGAAGCGTGGCAAGAAAGTCACCGCCATTCACAAGGCCAACAGCTTCCACATGACCGACGGGCTGTTCCTGGAATGCGTTCGCGATGTAGCGAAGGACTTCCCGGAGGTCACTCTGGACGATCTGCTGGTCGATGCCTCCACTGCCCACCTGGTACGTAGCCCTGAGCGCTTCGACGTTCTGGTCGCGACCAACTTCTACGGCGACATCATCAGCGACCTTGCCAGTGAACTGTCGGGCAGCCTGGGTCTGGCCGGTTCCATGATGGCCAGCGACACTCATTGCTGCGCCCAGGCCCAGCATGGCTCTGCGCCGGATATCGCCGGTCAGGACAAGGCCAACCCGGTTTCGATGATTCTGTCCGTTGGCATGCTGCTGCAGTGGATGGGCGAGCACCACAACAAGGAAGCGCTGATCAAGGCCGGCCTGGAAATGGAAAAGGCAGTGGATGTTGTGCTGCAGGATCCTAAGCAGCGCACGCCTGATCTGGGCGGCTCCAGCGGTACCAAAGCGTTCGGCGAAGCGGTAGCCAAAGCCATTCTGGGCTGATTGAAACGGGCGGCATGCCAGGCATGTCGCCCGTTATCTGGAGTGTTGCGGATCTATAACAAGAAAACGCCTGTTCTCCTTTTGGATATCCAAAGGAGGAGGGCACGAGGAGACCACAGTGAGTCAATTACTACTCGGTTGCATCGCTGATGACTTCACCGGCGGTACGGATTTGGCCAGTACGCTGGTACGTGGCGGCATGCGCACGCTACAAGTGATCGGTGTGCCGCAAGGGCCACTGCCTGACGACATCGATGCTGTCGTCATTGCCCTGAAAAGCCGTACCGTCAGCCCGGAAGAAGCCGTTACCCAATCGCTCGAAGCGCTGGAATGGTTGCGTGCGGCAGGCTGCCAACAGTTTTTTTTCAAATATTGCTCGACGTTTGACTCGACCTCTCGCGGAAACATCGGCCCTGTCGCCGATGCACTTGCTGAAGCGATGAACGTCTCGTTCGCTGTGGCTTGTCCTGCATTCCCGGAGAACAAACGGACGATTTTTAACGGTCATTTGTTCGTCGGCGATGTGCTGTTGAGCGAATCCGGCATGCGTAATCATCCATTGACGCCAATGACCGATTCCAATCTGGTTCGGGTGTTGCAGCAGCAGACGCTCAAACCGGTAGGTCTTGTTGCACATTCGGTCGTAAACAAGGGCGCGCAAGCCATTTCCGCGGCTTTCAACAGCCTCACTGCCCAAGGTCGAGGTTATGCCATTGTCGATGCGATCGATGATGAAGATTTGTATGCGATAGGCACTGCCGTGGCGGACCATAAACTGGTTACCGGCGGTTCTGGCGTTGCGCTGGGGCTACCTGAAAACTTCCGTCGTGCAGGCAAGCTCGGTCAGTCCGAAACGGCATCGGTACTGCCTGTCATCGAGGGCTTGGGCGCCGTTGTTTCCGGCAGTTGTTCGGTAGCGACGAATGGTCAGGTCGAGCACTGGCAGAAAACCCGCCCGAGCTTTTCCATTGATCCGCTGCGTCTTGCCAATGGTCATGATCAGGTTGCTGAAGCACTTGAATGGGCAAAGGATCTGATTCAAAAGGGTCCCGTCCTGATCTACGCAAGCGCACATCCAGAGACGGTCAAGCTTGCTCAGCAAAAGCTCGGCGTTGAGGCTGCTGGGCAGATCGTTGAAGACGCATTGTCCGCTGTCGCTGTCGGCCTCTACGGCATGGGTGTTCGCAAGCTGGTGGTTGCCGGCGGCGAGACATCGGGTGCGGTAGTCAAGGCACTGCAAGTCAAGGCTCTGCGAATTGGTGCGACCATCGATCCTGGTGTGCCTTGGACACTCGGCTTGCGCGACGACCCGGTTGCCCTGGCGCTGAAATCCGGCAATTTCGGCACGGTAGACTTCTTCGAGAAGGCATTGGCCAATGCGCCATGATCTGCTCAGCCTGGAAATCTTCATGGCTGTGGCGGAGCAGCGAAACCTGACCAAGGCATCGCAGCTCTGCCACCTGGCGACCTCCGCAGTCAGTAAGCGGATCAGCGAGCTTGAAGAGAAGGTGGGTTCTCCCTTGTTCATTCGCTATCCGCGCGGAATGGAGCTGACCCCTGCGGGGCAGTCGCTGCGCCATTACGCGTTGCAGGTGAACGAAACTCTTCAGAAGATGGACCAGGAGTTGAGTGAGTATGGTGCTGGAATCAAGGGCCATGTTCGATTGCACGCCATTACATCGGCGTTGGCCCAACAGCTGAGTCTGGATATCGGCACGTTTATGGAAACCTACCCCGATATCAAGTTCGATATCGAGGAGCGCGTCGGTGCGGCAATCGTACGAGCGGTGTCGGACGGTCGTGCGGATGTCGGCATCATTGCCGAACAGACGCCTTCACAAGGGTTGGAATCCGTTCCCTATCGCGTGGATGAGTTGGTGATTGCGGTTCCAGAACGGCATCCGTTGGCGGCACAGACGCAAGCCAGTTTCGAGCAAGCGTTGATCTTCGAATTCATTGGTCCTCACGTGGAGAGCTCGGTGCATTTGCTGCTGAGTGAACAAGCCGAATTGTTAGGTAAGCCAATCAGGCAGCGGGTTCGCGTTTCCAGCTTTGAATGCATGTGCCGGATGGTTTCGACCAATCTGGGCATTTGCATTTTGCCTCGCGATGTTCTGCGTCCCTATCTGCGTTCCTTCCATTTGCAGGCTGTCACGTTGGCCGAGCCATGGGCCAAGCGTCAGTTGAATATTGTTGCTCGACGATTCGAAGCGCTCCCTCCTACCGCTCGCGCGTTCGTCGCACACTTGACCGCGTGACAGGTGCCATCCATGCACCTGCTCGCCTTTTGAGATGACTTCATGTTCATTTACGTAGGCTGTCGTACCACTCGTGAAAGGAATGCCCGTGGCAACGGGATCAACGTCTACAGCGTCGACTCAAAGACTGGGCGCCTGTCTCATGTGCAGTTGGTTGATGGATTGGTAAACCCTTCATTTCTTGCGATCAGTAAACAGAAGGATTTCCTGTACTGCGTCCATGGTGATACGGATCAGGCCAGCGCATTCAGCATCGGCGCCAATGGCACGCTGCGCTATCTCAATAGCCAAAGCACCCATGGCCACAATCCCGCACATTTGGCGATTTCACCGGACGGCGACTTCCTGGTGGTGAGCAACCATTACAGTGGTTCTGTTGTTGTTTTACCGATTCTCGATTCGGGGGAACTCGGCGAACTCTGCGATCAAGTGATGACGCAAGGGCCGATCGGACCCCATCGAATTGAACAAAAAGGCCCGAAACCGCATTTCAATCCATTCGACCCCAGTGGAAAGCTAGTCGTCGTACCGGATAAAGGTCTCGACCGGATCTTCACTTACCGATTCGACTCACTGTCGGGCAAGCTGCTCCCGACAGCCTGTCCATCTGTTGCCACCCGCAAAGGAGCCGGGCCGCGGCATGTGGCTTTTCATCCGGGACTACCCGTTGTCTACTCGGTCAATGAGCTCGACTCGACCGTCGCAACCTATCGCTTGAACAGCGAAAGTGGTGAGCTGCAGCCGCAGCAGGTGCTCTCTGCGCTGCCGGATTCTTTCACCGGCGACAGCACGGCCGCAGAGATCGAAGTCGATAAGGCCGGGCGCTTCCTCTACGCCTCCAACCGGGGAAGCGACAGCATTGCGCGCTTCAGCATTGATCCTCAATCGGGCTGGCTGACATTCGAATCAGCGACGCCAACGCAAGGCCTCACTCCTCGATTTTTCGCCTTGTCGCCCGACGGCGGATGCATGTATGTGGCCAACGAGGACAGCGACACCATCGTGGTTTTCAGTGTTGACCCAACGACTGGAAGCTTGACCCCAACGGGTGAGGTGATTGAGACAGGGAGTCCAGTGTGTATGGTCTTTGGTGGCGCCAACCTATGAGAGCGTTTTTCACCTCAATGGGATTGTGGTGGGCGACACCGCTGGTTGGAGTGGCCGGCGCACTGATTGCCAGTTACCTGAACTGGCCTTTGCCCTGGATCATTGGATCGATGTTGGCGGTTATTCTGGTGCGTTGCCTGGGCTGGCGGGTAGGGGAGATCCCCAATGGGCGATTGACCGGGCAATGGATGATTGCGACATCCATCGGCCTGCATTTCACACCCGCGGTGCTGGAGCAGATCCTGGGGCATTTCGCGATGATGCTGTTCGCGGCATTTCTCACCTTGTTACTTGCCTTGCTCGGCATCGAGTTCATGCGGCGTCGAGGCATGGATCTGACGACTGCCTTTTTCGCCTTCATGCCTGCGAACTTTGCAGAGATGATTCAATCGGGGATCAGGCATAAGGCCAACGTCAGTCAAATCGCTGCAGCTCACAGTGTTCGGCTCGTGCTGATTGTTCTTTGTGTTCCGCCCGCGATGTTTTTCAGCTCGAAAATCTCTCCATCGGTGGTTCATGCCCGATTGCCCAGTGATTGGTATTGGCTGCTGCCATTGTTGCTCGGCGGGGCGCTGACGGCGATTATCTGGAAACGGTACAAGTTGCCGAACCCTTGGATGTTCGGCCCGATGGCGCTGTGCGCGCTATTCACTGCCAGCTTCAATCTGCAGACGGCATTGCCCGTTGAGTTGAGCCATTACGGTCAACTCATGATCGGTTGCGCGCTCGGAGGCTACTTTGATCGCCAGTTCTTCAAGGCTTCACCGACATTCCTGATCAAGGTTTCGGTGTTCACCTTAAGCATGATTGTATGCACCTTGTTGCTGGCACTTGGAATCGGTTATCTGCTGGGTTTTCCTTTGATGACGCTGGCACTGGGCATGATGCCGGGCAGCAGTACGGAAATGTACCTGACGGCCGAAGCCTTGAACCTGGGAGTCGGCATCGTTACGGCAATGCAGATCATGCGCTTGATAGTGGTGATGCTCTGCGCTGAGCCGGTGCATAAAATCTGGTTGAAACGCCTTCGCCGCTGAGCAGGCAAGTGCGTTTCAACCCCTTATCGCAACGGCCTCAATTGACTTGAAGCGGGGCAACCGTGACGTCACTTTGGCCGCTTGCGGCAAGTGCCTTGGTAACGAAACCGTTGGCTTTCTGTTCTTCCAGGAATGCTCTGACATACGCCGCACCCGCGGCGCATCGCACGGGAACGCCCATTGCCTGGCGAATTGACGTGAAGTAACCGTCCAGGACGCGCAATTCCTTGTTGGCCTCGGCGACCTTGAGCAGCGGTTGACGCACGCCCGCCGCCGCATCCAGGTTCTCATCGAGAAACAAGTCCACCGCTCCGGCAGAGGTTGGCGCGCGAACCAGGGTTGCGTGCTGTTGAGTCCGGCTCAGGTACAGGTCATAAGCTGCACCCTTGCCCACGGCGATCCGCACGTTGGGTTGATCCAGATCTTCCATCTTGCGGAATGGGGAGCTGTCCTTGACCAGATAGGTACCTTCGATAATCACGTAAGGTTCACTGAAGGCGACTTGAGCTTCACGCACAGGTTCGATGGCCAGGAATGCAATGTTCCATTGATTTTGTGCCAAAGCCTCGAACACTTTTCCCGCAGCATCGTAGGTGATGAACTCGACAGGAACGCCCAGGTGCTTGCCCAGTTCCACCGCCAGGCTGACAGATACACCTTGAGGTTGGCCCGTTTCGGCATTGCGCTGTGCAAGCACCGGATTGCCGAAGTTGATGGCAGCTTTGAGCACGCCAGTCGGGGCAAGCTCTTCAAGGACTTTTGCGGTAGGGGCGAGCATAAATGGTCTCCATGGAAATTGTCGTCGCCCCTGAGAGTAGGGAAGTGAGCAAGACCTGACAATTTCAGACTCATCAAGGCTGCGTTCTCCGTTGGCGAACGATGACTTGCTCATTGTTCAATTTTCCCCGGCTCGGCCTTTGGTTACGCTGGGTTCAACTGAACGACCGAATAGAGTCGTTTGCGTACGCACTCAACCGGTGAACGATAAGCCCATGATTTCCACCATCGACGCACGTCATCAAAGTCATCTTCAAGTGGGCGACACCCGTTACGCCTACGTGGATCTGCGCAAGATACTCACCCCGGACGAGCTCATTGGCTTGCCCTATTCAATCCGTATTCTGCTGGAGAATGTGGCGCGGTGCTCACCAGCGTCGCTGGACAACTTCATCGCATGCATACGCCAAGGGGCGCCGGCCTGCGAAGTGCCGTTTTATCCTAACCGGCTGATGTTCCACGACACGACATGCCTGCCGGCGCTTGCTGACTTTGCCGGTATGCGCGACATGGTGGCGGAAATGGGTGGCGCACCGGAAACCATGAACCCGATGATTCCTGCGGTGCTGGTCATTGACCATTCGGTGATTGTCGAGCGCTACGCCGAAGCGGACGCGGTGGAGAAGAACCTGGACATCGACTACCGTCGCAACTCCGAACGCTACGAATTCATCAAGTGGGCGCAGAAGAGTCTGACCAATTTCAAGGTGGTCCCGCCCGGTACCGGGATCATTCACCAGGTCAACATGGAGTCGCTGGCGACCGTGGTTTGGGAAAGCCAGACCGCCGATGGCCAGCCACTGCTGCATCCTGACGATATCGTAGCAACCGACAGCCACACGCCGATGATCAACGCCATTGGCGTCCTGGGCTGGGGTGTGGGTGGGCTGGAGGGACAGGCTGCCATGCTCGGCGAGCCGGTGCCGATCAGTTTTCCTGAAGTCGTCGGCATTCGTTTGAGCAATGAATTGCGGCCCGGTGTGACGGCCACCGATCTGGCATTGCGCATCACGCAAATATTGCGTGCGAAGGGCGTGGTGGGCAAGTTCGTTGAGTTCTGCGGCCCAGGCCTGTCGAAGCTCAGTTGGGCGGCGCGAGGCACGCTCTCTAACATGGCCCCTGAGTATGGCGCCACGGTAGTGTTCTTCCCGTTCGACGACAGCACGATGGAGTACATGCACCTGACCGGTCGCAGCGAAGAAACCATTGCGCGTATTGAGACTTACCTCGAAGCACAAGGCCTGTGGCGCCACGACGCACTGCCCGAACCGCATTTCGATGACCTGATCGAGCTGGATCTCGCGGCCATCGAGCCAAGTGTTGCCGGCCCTCATCAACCGCATCAGTGGCGCAAACTGGCTGACGCCGCGCCATCCTTTCGTCAGGAAATTCTGGGTGAGCGGGAGGGCGTGATAGCGCGTTCTTCGGATGCTGAAGCGGAATACTTCGAGCCTTCGTTTGGCCAGGCCCTGACCCATGGCGCCATCTCCCTGGCGGCAATCACCAGTTGCACCAACACTGCAAACCCGAGCCAGATGATCCAGGCGGGATTGCTGGCCCGCAACGCTCAGCGTCGCGGTTTGCGCAGTAAACCCTGGGTCAAGACATCTCTGTCTCCCGGCTCACGCGTAGTCGCGGACTACCTGGAAAAGGCCGATCTGCTGAGCGACTTCTCGGCCTTGGGGTTCGATCTCGCCGGGTTTGGCTGCATGACCTGCATCGGTAACTCCGGCAGCCTCGAGGAACACATGGAGCGCTTCTCGGACCAGGGCCTCAAAACCGTGGTGGTGCTGTCGGGCAATCGCAACTTCGAGGGGCGGGTCAATCCTCGCGTCCAGGTCGGCTACCTGACTTCGCCGGCGCTGGTCGTGGCTTATGCCTTGGCAGGCACCATCAATAAGGATATCCAGACTGAGCCGTTAGGACAGGATGCGGCAGGCAACGATGTGTACCTGCATGAACTGATGCCCAGTGAAGAGCAGATTCAGGCACTGGTCAGCCAGACCGTTCGCCCGGATTTGTTCCGCCAGCGTAACGCGATGCTGTGGGATGGCACTCATCACTGGCAGGCACTGTCAGCGAGTGGCAGCGTGCAGTTTCCTTGGGCGCCGAATTCGACTTACCTGCGCCGCCCCATTTACCTGCAAAACGTCAAAGCCGAAGCTTCACCCGAGTTGTCGATTCATAGTGCAAGAACTTTGATGGTGCTGGGCGACAATGTCACCACTGACCACATTTCACCGGCCAGTGCGATTCCACTCGAAAGCCAGGCTGGACAGTGGTTGATCGAGCGCGGCGAAAACCCGAACGATCTCAATCAATACTCGACCCGCCGCAGCAACCACGAAGTGATGATGCGCGGTGCATTCGTGAATCGAGCAGTGAAGAATCGGCTATTGGAGCAACAGCCGGGAGAGGGTGGTTTTGCAACGGCTTTTGACGGTTCGATCCAGCGCGTTTACGACGCAGCTCTGAGCTACGTTGCCAAGGACGTGCCGCTGGTGATCTTCGCCGGGTTCAACTATGGAGCGGGCTCCAGTCGTGACTGGGCAGCCAAGGCGCAAGCCACCTTGGGCGTCAAGGCTGTCGTCGCGCAGAGTTTTGAGCGTATCCATCGTAGCAATCTGATCGGCATGGGCATCTTGCCCATTACGTTCGCGGCAGGCGTCGACGCGACGAACTTGCAGTTAAAAGGGGATGAGACACTGGACTTCAACGGTCTGGAGACAATGCAGGTGGGGGCAAACCCGCTCTGCCTGGTGATCAATCGCGCGGACGGAAGTCAGACCTCGCTGCCGTTGATTCTGCAGCTGGATTCACAACAGGAAATTCTCTACTTGAAGGAGGGCGGTATCCTGCCGTATGTCGTGCGCAAGGTCGTTTCGAAGGTGAGCAACTGATAGCGAGGCGGGAAGTGCATCGCAGGATGCCGCCTTCAAAGTGGCTAAAAACCAAGCGCGCAGACTGTCAGAGGGCCATGAGGACTGTAAAACCACGGCAGATATTTTCTTGCCGCCATGCATAGCCTTCGGAACAAATTTCCAGGTCGAAACTGCGAAATCTTGAGCTGCCTTCGGCCTGAAGCTTTCATCGGCTCACCATCGGTTAACTCTGCATCTGGGCTAGGTACTTTCCACTCGTCGAGACCCATGACGGGAGATTGATAAGATGGCTATATGCCGCTAAAACAAAAGAATTAGGAATAAAAAACTATAGGTGAGGAGATGGTATTGAGATTTGTTGTCGTACCAGCAACACCTAAAGAGACAGAATCTGCAAGGTGTGGTGTGCGCTTTTATTCGCGAACGGAGTCGTCTGGATTCGACATTTATGACAACAAGGAAAAGTCCCGTCTACCCCTTCATTTTCCAACGCGAGCGGAGGCAGAAGCGGCGTGTGAATTGAAGAACTCTGAGCAGCTGTTTAACTCTATGTATTGAACGCGATTAACTCCGGCGGCGGATAGTTCTGTCTTTTCCACTGGTAGCAACGGGTCAGTTTCATCTAGGTGTGATATGCAGCAAACGACCCAAAGCGGTCATCATTAATTTATGTAGGCTGACGTACCTGGCGTCTACAGAGGGGCCGGTACAACATCATCCCCAAGCGTCTTTGAGCACCGAGCGAAACAGTTCGGAAAGCAATGGTTCAACTTCTTTGCGCTCGCTACGGGTCGGTTTAATTGATTCAAGTCTAGTGAGCTCACGCTCAATGAATTGCTGGATCGGCATGATCTGAGGCGATAATCCCATCTCTGGAGATGCGCGCTTGACCGCAAGCAAATCATCAATTGCCCGCTGGAATTCAGGCTCCCTTTCGATGACACCGCGCAGCCTGTCAAATTCTATAGGCGCGGGCGTTCCAAACTGCTCTAGCCACCGGACCGATAACAACGGGCGTAGTACATAAAAGTATTTTTTCAGAGGGACATGAGGGACCTGCAAATACCCCCTATAGTTAGTTTTAGCCATGCTGCGATAGTGGTAAATGCCGCTTTCTACCGAATACACCTGCGGCAGTAACTCCTTGGCCCACATGTGAAAGGAACCAGTATGCTCATAGATGATGGGCGACTGTATCCACTCCACAAAGCCTGGATTGGACTTCCAAAATAGTCTAAGTGCCTTTCGTAGATCCCAGCCGTTGATGTCCATGTCGTCGATGATGGGATACTCGATGACGTCGCGCTGTTCCTCAAGGCCCACAGCGAGATACCACTCAGGTTTATTCACATAAATGAAGCGTGCGTCGTAGTCGCTGTTGGGAGAGGCGAATCCCCAGGCGCGACTTCCTGATTCAACTGCTAAAAGCACTTTCACATCGTGCTCGTCCTCTGCGCGGCGTAGGCGGGCTCGAACTTCTTCCTGAACAGCCATAGAAACCATGAGCGAACTCTAATTAGATGAAATTTGGCTTGCACGCTACTTGTTCAAGGGTGGACTGTCCAGTGACCGCTTTTGGCCGATTTCTGCCTATCACCAAGGACAGTAATCGACCCTTTGCAGCCGTTCGAGATGTCTACGAAACCAGAGGCGATTCATTTAGCCAATCTGTTGCATCGACCGGTTGAATCCACACTCGTTTTCCGCATTTCATGAAGCGCAGAAATCGATTGCTGCCTGGCGCATGGACTGAAAATAACTCGCAGCCGGCCGTCACTCTCCATCGGCGCACCTTACGGATCTGCCCCGAATTCGAAGAACGAGCGTAATAGCGAGGAAATTCAGTTAGATAGTGCCCGGTCAGGCTGCATGACCTAGGTTGAGGGGGAAATAGTGTCAACTATGCAAGGGGACATTCGCCTCGCTAATCACCTCTGACGCGAGATGAATGGAGATCTTGATTAACAAGGCGAGTATCAACGCATTATTCAATGGAACAACTTGTGTTGCTTCTTGGAGGCATCACCACTTGACTGAGAACACCCGGCGCAAATCCTCAATTGCCTCTTCACCTAGCGGTGCAGGCTTCGGATTGCTCATCATCCAGAGCTTCGCCGTTTCCTCAAGCTCCTCCAGGGCAAAGCTGGCTTTCGATACCGAGCTTTCCCAAACCACTGGGCCTAGCCGTTCCAGCATGACGCCACGCACATCGTTGGCCAATTGAGCAACTTGTGCCGCCACGTCAGGAGAACCGGGGCGCTGATAGGCGATCAATGGGATGTGGCCGACTTTCATGATTTGGTAAGGCGTCAGTGGAGGAAGGATGTCGTCTTTGTTCCAGACTCCGGCGAGCGTCAGAGCCACGAGCGAAGTCGAATGTGTGTGCACTACACCATTCACTTCCGGGTTGCGGTCGTATACCTGACGATGCAGCTCCAGGGTTTTCGACGGCTTGTTGCCGGATACCCAGGTGCCGTCCTTGCTGACTTTCGCGATTTCTTCCGGCTTCAATCTTCCCAGGCAGGCGTCGGTGGGGGTGATCAACCAGCCATCTTCCAGACGTGCACTGATATTGCCTGCGCTACCCACGGTATAACCGCGTTCGTACAGGCTTTTGCCGACGGTGCAGATTTCTTCGCGCAATTGTTCTTCGGTGCTCAACTTGTGCTCTCCTCGAGAAGTGATGTGAGGCCAGTGCCGATGCCTGAAAGTGAAAGGCTGGCCTCGGCGGATTCGGGTCTTAATTTCAGAATCGGCGATTTGTGAGCGAAGGATCCACTCAGGTGCTGTTTCATGAGATGCGCGGCTTCAAGGTTGTTGCCTTGCTCCACCAGTTCGATCATCCGGATGTGTTCGGCGCACTGTTTGAAAAGGCGCTTGCGGTCGATCATCGAGCGATACTCGATCAAGCGCCGCATGTTGTTCATCTGGACCAGGATCATGTGATAAAGCGGGTTGCCGGAGAGCTTGATTAGCTCTTCGTGGAAGCGGATACCATTTTTGAGCAGCACATCAGCCGGCAGGTTATCAATGCCGCCGTTGAGCATGTCCTGCTGTTCTTTTTTCAAGCGCTGGAGCTTGCTCAGGTCGTGATGGTAGGTCGGCTCCAGCAGCGCTGCCGGTTCGATCAACGAGCGCACCTTGTAGATCTGTTCGAGAGTTTCCGGTGTCTTCGCCACGTCCAGGAATCGCCAGCCATAACCCGGTTTCGGCTCGGCCCAACCGACTTTTGCCGCCCGGTTGAGAATGTCTATGACCTGGGCTTTTGTCAGGTTGTAGCGAGTGCGCAGAAACTGCTCTGTCACTTCGTTGGGGATTGCATTGTTCAGCCAGTCTTCCGAGAGTCGGTAGTATTCGTCCGGCTCTTCAAGCGGAAGTACCTCATCGTGGATTTGCGACGGATCCTGCACGAGCTCCAACACAAAGAACCCACGATTTGGCAGTTGTTCGAGAATATTTTGCTCCGATAGCAATACCAGTGCTTCACGTGCAGGAGAGCGGGAGACGTTGAATTCGTCGGCGACTTTTTGTGCGCTCAGGTGAGCTCCCAGGGCTAGCTTGCCTGTCTGGATTTTCTGCCGGATTTCAGCAGCGATGCGTAGTACGAGGGCGCTTGAGGCCATATTTTGATCACTTACAAATAGGGTGGCGACGATCACTGTCCGCGGTAGTGGAGAGTGATAGCGAATGAAGCATGGCTTGATTCGAACAGGTTTCGTCGCCGATGACTACTTTTTAACGTGGCATTATGCAAAAAATTGCACTGATTAAATCTTGAAGTGACCCACCATGCTGTTGAGTTCGACAGCCAAATGGCCGAGGGATATCGAAGCGTCAGTGGTTTGTTGTGAGCCCGTAGCCGACTGAACGGATAGATCACGGATATTGAGCAAGTTGCGGTCAACGGAACGTGCAACGTGCGCTTGTTCTTCCGTGGCTGTCGTGATCATTAGATTGCGTTGATTGATGTCGTCGTTGGCGGCGACAATTTCTGCCAGCGCGCTTTGAGTGGATTGGGCCAAAGACAACGTGAGACGGGTGTTCTCACTGCTGCTGAGCATGGTTGAAACGGCAGTATCCGTTCCGCTTTGGATGCCACTTATCATCTCTTCGATTTCCCGCGTCGACTGTGCAGTGCGGTGGGCGAGGGCGCGCACCTCATCTGCAACGACGGCAAAACCTCTACCCGCATCGCCTGCTCGAGCCGCTTCAATAGCGGCGTTGAGTGCCAACAGGTTGGTTTGTTCGGCAATCGTGCGAATAACGTCCAGTACCTTGCCAATACGCTGCGACTGTTCGGCCAGGCTTTCAATCTGCTCCGAACTGAGTTGCACATCTCGGGTGAGCGTCTCTATGGCGTCCAATGTTTCGACCATGCGTTGTTGCCCTTTCAGGGCAATGTCCCGTGACGCCACGGACAGCTCGGACGTGGATAGCGCATTGCGGGCGACTTCTTCAATGGCTGCGGTCATTTCGGTCACCGCGGTGGCTGCCTGCTCAATCTCGGCGTGTTGCTGTTGAATATCCTGACTGGAGGCTTCCGTGACCGTGTTTAGTTGGGCAGTGGCGCTGGTCAATTGACGGGACGAGCCTGAAATCTTTCCCAAGGTTTTTATCAGATTGCTTTGCATGGTCGCCAAGGACTCGAGCAGGCGAGTAGCTTCATCGTTGCCCGTTGGTTGAATGGGCTGGCTCAGATCACCTTCAGCAATTGTTTTCGCGGCTTTAACGGCCACATTCAAGGGAGCAGTGATGCTGCGAGTCAGTAGCCATGCCACCAGAACTGTCCCGATACCAACCAGGATGATGACCAGTGCCACGCCTTGGACGGCGCGTTGATAGGCATCGATCGACTCGTTACCAGCCAGCTCTGCGCCTTGGTTTGAACGGTCGATGAGGTCTTCGAAGTTTTGCGTCATCTGATCGTAGGAATCCCTGATCGTCATCAAAAATTCCCTGGCGCCCGTTTTGTCTCCCTTGCGAGAAAGCTTTAGCAATTCGAGGTGATTTTTTGCATACACGTCAAGGCTGGCATTGAACGCGCTCAACCGTCCCTTATCGTCCTCGTTCGTGAGCAACTGGGCGTAGTTCTGCATTTGCTCGCGAACCTGACGCAACCGCCCGGCGGTTTTGTCCTCGTAAGACTGCATGTCTTTCTCGCTGACCGAAAGAATGTGCTGCATCGATCCCATCCGATAGCGGTTCAGTGCAGCATTCGCCGCCCCTAGAGCACGTACCCGTTGAAGCCAATTGTCTTTTATCTGGGTCGATTGGACCTGCACTTCATCGATCTGACGTAGGGCGAAAACCCCTAGCGCAATGCTCAGTGCGGCAATGATGACGAACCCGAGAACCATTCGACTGGCGATGGAGAGGCGTCTTGGCAGCATGATCAATATCCCTTCGGCAGAGTAGTGCGATCCGGGTCGTGGCCGGATGCGTGTATTTGTGCTGACTAAAATAGCATTGCATTTTGGTGTGTCAATGTGCCAAGATTTTTTAAGCGTTTTTCGATGGCGTTTACCTGGGTGCTGGGCGTTTAGCATGAAAATACTAAGGTAAAAAGCCATTTGTCGGTCCCTGGCAGTTTTAGCAGTCAATTGGATTGCTTTGCGCTGATTGATTATTTGCACGCAAATAATCACAAGCGCCTCCAGATTTCCTTTGCGTTCAATAATAAAACCCTGTTTGAGGAAGCATCTGTCATGCAGCGCAGAACCAAGATCGTGGCCACGTTGGGGCCAGCAACAGAATCATTCGAAGCCCTCGAGGGATTGGTGAAAGCGGGCGTTGATGTCGTGCGCCTGAACTTTTCCCATGGGAAGGCTGAAGATCACATTGCTCGTGCCCGGCTGGTGCGTGAGCTGGCTGCCAAACATGGTCGTTTCGTGGCAGTACTGGCCGATCTGCAAGGTCCTAAAATTCGCATCGCACGGTTTGCGCAAGGAAAAGTTGTTCTGGAGAAGGGGCAGCAATTCATTCTCGACGCTGCGCTGGACAAAAATGCCGGGGACAATCAGCGGGTCGGAATCGACTACGAGGCCTTGATCACAGACAGCCGCCCAGACGACATTCTGTTACTCGATGACGGACGAATCGAGTTGAAGGTTCTGAAAGTCGAAGCGACGCAATTGATCTGCGAAGTCCTGATAAGCGGACCGCTGTCCAACAACAAGGGGATCAATCGCAAAGGCGGTGGACTGTCGGCATCGGCGCTGACCGAAAAAGATTTCGCCGATATCAAGACGGCTGCACACATGCAGGTGGATTACCTGGCTGTCTCGTTTCCACGCGACGCCTCGGATATGCACCTGGCTCGTCGCCTGATGCAGGAGGCAGGAGGGCAGGCCGGCCTGATTGCCAAGATTGAACGCGCAGAAACCGTCAATGACTTGCGAATTCTCGATGAGATCATCGAAGCATCTGAAGGCGTAATGGTGGCCCGGGGTGACCTGGGGGTGGAAATTGGTGACGCGGAACTCGTCGCCGTTCAAAAGCTGATTATCGAACGTGCCCGCACGCTTAATCGTGTGGTGATCACCGCCACTCAGATGATGGAGTCGATGATCACGCAATCTATGCCGACTCGTGCAGAAGTGTTCGACGTTGCCAACGCAGTGCTTGATGGCACCGACGCCGTGATGCTCTCCGCCGAAACCGCGGCGGGTGCCTATCCCATCGAAACGATCGAGGCCATGCACCGGATCATCATCGGCGCAGAAAAGCATCCTCAGTCCCATCGTTCCAAACATCGCGTCGACCAGGTGTTCCACAAGATCGACGAGTCCATCGCGATGTCCGCCATGTACGCGGCCAACCATCTGCACGGTGTCAAAGCCATCATCTGCATGACGGAAAGCGGTGATACACCTCGCTTGATGTCGCGCATTCGCTCGCACCTTCCGATCTTTGCGTTTTCTCGCAATCTGGCCACCCAAAATCGGGTCACGTTGTTTCGTGGTGTCACGACCATCCCGTTCGACAGCGATGATTTCGCCCCTGAATTGGTCAACGAGAAAGCTGTGGATGAGTTGACCCGCCGTGGTGTGGTGAAGGCAGGCGATCACGTTCTGATTACCAAAGGCGACTACGCCAACGCCCAAGGCGGGACCAATTCCCTTCGTGTTGTGCGCGTAGGCGAAGCGATCCGCTGATTGAGGATGCTCTGATGAGTGAGACGAATTCTACTGATCACAAAGTCGTTGAAGAACACGACTTTGCATCATGGCCACGGGATTTCGATTTTCGGGCGCAGTATGCCGAGCAGCAGGAATTGCTCGGTACGCAAGGCCAAGAGGCAACGGCAGTGAATCATACGAAGGGGACAAATCATGCTTAACAAGAACAGCCGTATCCAACAAATCACTGCCCGTGAAATTCTGGACTCGCGAGGAAACCCGACTGTCGAAGCGGTTGTGACGCTCAATTGTGGCGTCAGTGCCACCGCCAGTGTCCCGTCGGGTGCGTCTACCGGTTCACGTGAAGCACTCGAACTGCGCGACAACGCTTCGCGTTACATGGGCAAAGGCGTGATGCGTGCGGTCGAGAACGTGAACAACCCCATCCGTGAATGCTTGATCGGACTGGACGCGTTGAATCAGCGCGAAATCGACAACGCGATGATTGCCCTTGATGGTACCGAGAGCAAGAGCATCCTGGGTGCCAACGCGATCCTCGCTGTCTCCCTGGCTACCGCCAAGGCGGCAGCCGAGGTTCAGCGTATTCCATTGTACGAACACTTGGCGGCGCTTTACGGATCGCCAGGCAAGTTCAGCATGCCGGTTCCGATGATGAACATCATCAACGGCGGCGAGCACGCTGATAACAACATCGATATCCAGGAATTCATGATCCAGCCGGTCGGCGCCTCGTCGTTCCGTGAAGGCCTGCGCATGGGCGCCGAGGTGTTCCATTCCTTGAAGAAGGTTTTGTCCGAGCGTGGCCTGAGTACCGCGGTAGGGGATGAAGGCGGGTTTGCTCCCTCACTTGCTTCCAATGAAGAAGCGCTGATTGTTATCAAGGAAGCGGTAAGTCGAGCGGGTTACGAGCTGGGCAAGGAAATTACTCTGGCGCTTGATTGCGCCGCCTCCGAGTTTTACGAAGACGGTCAATACGTACTGTCCGGGGAAGACCAGACATTCAGTTCGCAAGGCTTTGCCGATTACCTGGCGATGCTTTGCGACAAGTACCCGATCATCTCCATAGAAGACGGGATGGATGAAAGCGACTGGGATGGCTGGGCGGGTTTGACTCAAAAACTCGGCCACGTGCAACTGGTGGGTGACGACTTGTTTGTAACCAACACCAAAATTCTGCGTGAGGGCATTCAGAAAGGGATTGGTAATTCGATTCTGATCAAGTTCAACCAGATCGGCACTCTCAGTGAAACGCTGGACGCCATTCGTATGGCGCAAGACGCAGGCTACACCGCGGTCATTTCTCACCGTTCGGGAGAAACCGAGGACACCACCATTGCTGACCTTGCCGTCGCAACCTGTGCCGGACAGATCAAGACCGGCTCACTGAGTCGTTCGGATCGGGTGGGCAAATACAACCGTTTGCTGCGTATTGAAGAGGCGTTGCAAGGGCGTGCGCCCTATGACGCTGCCGCACTTTTGAACAGGAAAGCCTGAATCATGCAGACCTCTTCTCACAAAAAGAAACTGGTTATCGGCAATTGGAAAATGAACGGCAGCAGCGCGGCCAATGCTTCGTTGCTGCGCAGCCTGCTTCCGGTGGTTTCACGCTTTGAAAGTGTTGAGACGGCAATTTGCCCACCGTTTCCCTACCTGACGACCGTAGCTGATCTGCTGGACGATTCTGATGTTTCGCTGGGAGCCCAAAATCTCAGCGCTCATTTGTCAGGTGCACATACCGGAGAAGTCAGTGCTTCCATGCTCCGGGATATCGGCTGCCGCTACGTACTCGTCGGGCATTCGGAGCGCCGTGCGCTTTATGCAGAAGACGATGAACTTGTGGCAAAGAAGTTCGCTACCGCGCTTCGCGCCGGACTTATCCCGGTGTTGTGTGTGGGTGAAACACTTGCTCAGCGACAGGGCGGTGAAACTGAGGCAATCGTCACCCAACAATTGAGTGCAGTTCTGAAGGCAGTGGGCATTCAGGACCTGGTCAAGGGGGTGATTGCCTATGAGCCCGTATGGGCCATTGGTACTGGCGAAACCGCGACGCCAGAGCAGGCGCAAGCTGTTCATCGGCACATCCGCAAGTGGCTGGCGGAGCATGATCGCGCGGCCGCCGTCGATTGCCGGATTCTGTACGGCGGGAGTGTGAAGGCCGATAACGCCAAGCAACTGTTTGATCAAGTGGACATCGATGGTGGCCTGATCGGAGGAGCTTCGCTGGATGCGATGTCCTTTGCTGCCATCTGCTGGGCGGCGCAAACGGCGCCGGCTGCCGAACTCGTTGTGATCTGAATTCTATTTGAACGTGCAAAGCACAGCGTGCCCGGTTCTTTCTCTCCCGGCACTGAACAGTGTGCACAGAGGTATGAAAAATGACGTTGAACAACCAACTTGAAACTCTCTTCCCGAGCGCAGACGAAATCCCTGCTGCGTTTCGTCCAGGACCTTCCATTGAACAGCGCGAATATCTGGTCAATGGCGAGCTGCGGTTGTGGGACGGCGCGCTCGCTCCCGTCCGCAGTCCTGTATGCCTGAAAAAAGAATCGGGTCACGAGTCCGTGATTTTGGGCAGTACCCCACTTCTGGACGCGCAAACGGCCATGACCGCACTGGATGCAGCGGTACAAGCCTATGACCGTGGCCAGGGCATCTGGCCAACCCTGCGCGTTGTCGAGCGTATTCGACACGTGGAGTCCTTCCTCAGCCGCATGCGTGAACAACGCGAAGCAGTTGTGAAGTTGTTGATGTGGGAAATCGGCAAGAATCTCAAAGACTCGGAGAAAGAGTTCGACCGCACCTGCGATTACATCGTCGATACCATCAACGCCCTCAAGGAACTGGATCGTCGTTCCAGCCGTTTCGAGCTTGAACAAGACACGCTGGGACAGATTCGTCGCGTTCCTTTGGGCGTGACGCTGTGCATGGGACCTTACAACTACCCGTTGAACGAGACGTTCACGACCCTGATTCCAGCGTTGATCATGGGCAACACCGTTGTGTTCAAACCCGCAAAATTCGGAGTGTTGCTGATTCGACCTTTGCTTGAGGCATTCCGTGACAGCTTCCCGGCCGGAGTTATCAACATCATTTACGGCAGCGGCCGGGAAACCGTCAGCGCTTTAATGGCCAGCGGCAAGATCGATGTTTTTGCGTTCATCGGGACCAACAAGGCTGCCAGCGACCTGAAAAAGCTGCACCCTAAGCCACACCGTCTGCGTGCCGCGCTGGGTCTGGACGCGAAAAATCCTGGCATCATCCTGCCCGATGTCGATTTGGATAACGCCGTTTCCGAGGCTGTTACCGGCTCGTTGTCGTTTAACGGGCAACGCTGTACTGCGCTGAAAATCCTGTTCGTTCATGAGAACGTCGTTGACGCTTTCCTCGACAAGTTCCAGGCGAAGCTGGCCCAGCTGAAACCGGGTATGCCGTGGGAGCCGGGTGTCGCTTTAACGCCTCTACCAGAACCGGGCAAAACTGATTTTCTGACCGGACTTGTGGCCGATGCTGTCAGCAAAGGTGCCAAAGTCGTCAACGCCGGCGGGGGAGAAGTCTGTGAGACGTTTTTCTACCCTGCGGTGCTGTACCCGGTGACTTCCGACATGCGTGTGTACCACGAAGAACAGTTCGGTCCGGTCGTACCGGTAGTGGTTTACCGTGATCTGGAAACAGTCATCGAATACGTCCTCGATTCCGATTTCGGCCAGCAGCTCAGTATCTTCGGCAAGGATTCCGCGCAAGTGGGTCGATTGGTCGATGCCTTCGCCAATCAGGTGGGGCGTATCAACATCAACGCGCAATGTCAGCGTGGCCCAGACAGCTTTCCATTCAACGGTCGCAAAAACTCTGCCGAAGGAACACTGTCCGTTCATGACGCCTTGCGCGTGTTCTCCATCCGCACGCTCGTCGCCACCAAGTTCCAGGAAAGTAACAAGGAACTGGTCAGCGACATCATTCGCAATCGCGAGTCGAGCTTCTTGACCACTGACTACATCTTCTAGGGGGCACGATGACTACGCGCTCTTTGATTATTCTTGATGGTGTCGGTATTCGGCAGGCTACTGAATCGAATGCTTTCGCCGCAGCGAGTAAGCCGACGTTTGATGCGCTGCTCAAGCGTTTCGCCCACAGCGAGATCGCGACGTCAGGTCTTGCTGTTGGACTGCCAGAAGGTCAGATGGGGAACTCCGAGGTTGGCCACATGAACCTCGGCGCGGGGAGGGTGGTTTACCAGAGCCTGACCCGAATTGATAAAGCACTCGCGGATGGAGAGTTCTCACACAACCCGGCACTACAGTTGTTGCTCCAAGGGGTAAAGAGTCGCGATGGTGCCGTGCACGTGATGGGCCTCCTTTCTCCGGGTGGCGTGCATAGTCATATCGATCAGATTATCGCGGCTTGTGGTTGCCTGGTTGAGCAGGGGGTCGAGAAAGTTTATGTGCATGGCTTTCTCGATGGCCGAGACACGCCGCCCAAGAGCGCTTTAGCCTCGCTTGAGGCTTTGGAAAGCGCGTTTGCGAAACTGGGCGCCGGGCGCCTTGTTTCGCTGGTCGGTCGCTATTATGCAATGGATCGCGACAATCGCTGGGGGCGCGTGGAGTCGGCCTACCGATTGATCGTCGGCGGCGAAGCCGAACATCAGGCTGAAACGGCGTCCGTAGCTTTGTCTGCCGCTTACGAACGTGGGGAGTCGGACGAATTCGTCCAGCCAACCACGATTGGACAGGCCGTCAGTGTCGGTGCGGATGACGCCATGATCTTCATGAACTTTCGCCCCGATCGGGCGCGAGAGTTGACCCAGGCGTTGATCCAACCGGATTTCACGGCGTTCGAGCGGCCGTTAGTGGTGGACAAGGATCGCTTGCTGACATTGACGCAGTATTCCGAAGAGCTGAATTGCCTGTGTGCATTCCCTCCCGAAGCTATTCACAACAGCTTGGGGGAACATTTGGCCAGACTTGGGAAAACGCAATTGCGCATTGCCGAAACCGAGAAGTACGCCCACGTGACGTTCTTTTTCAACGGCGGTAGAGAGCAGCCTTTTGAGGGTGAGGAGCGAATCCTGATTCCGTCACCTGACGTTGCTTCCTACGATCTGCAGCCTGAGATGAGCGCCCCACTGTTGACTGACAAACTGGTCAACGCTATCGCCGGCGGCACATTCGATCTGATCGTTTGCAACTATGCCAACGGCGATATGGTGGGGCATACGGGTTCATTCGATGCTGCCGTCAAGGCGGTCGAGGTGCTCGATGAATGCCTGCGTCGCGTGGTTGAAGCAACCCTCGCAGCTGGTGGTGAATGTTTGATTACCGCCGACCACGGCAACGTTGAGCAAATGCTCGATGCGACGTCTGGCCAGGCCCACACGGCGCATACCTTGAATCCGGTACCGCTGATTCTGGTCAGTGAGCAACCAGGGCGACACGGGCTGAAGAATGGCCGATTGTGCGATATCGCTCCAACCCTGTTGCAGATGCTGAGTTTGCCGATTCCGTCTGAGATGGATGGCAACTCGCTTCTCACCGTCTGATTGGCTGACAGGTGCCATCAGTGCATCGCCGCACCGACGATTGGTTTGGTCGCCCCCGTCGAGGCGATGTGGCTTACCACGACTCGCTCATTTGAGCATGCGGGCATCACCGATTTTGGTGATGCCTTTTTTTCTGGGCAATCGAGAGTTTTGACGTTATGGAATGGTTTCTCAATCCGGAAATCTGGATCGCGTTTTTTACCCTGACAGTGTTGGAAATCGTTTTGGGTATCGACAACATCATCATGATTTCGATTTTGGTCAGCCGCATGCCCAAAGCCATGCAGCCCAAAACCCGCTTCTTCGGTTTGGCACTGGCCATGGTCACGCGCATTCTTCTGCTGCTGTCCATCACGTGGATCATGCAACTGACTACCGATCTGTTTAATGTCTTCGATCAAGGGATTTCGGGGCGTGACCTGATTCTGTTCTTCGGCGGATTGTTCTTGCTGTGGAAAAGCAGCAGCGAAATCTTCCAGGAACTGGAAGGTGGCGAGGAGGGGGAGTCTGAGTTTGGTAAAAAGGGGGCGGGCTTTCTGAGCACCATCATTCAGATTGCGATCATCGATATCGTCTTCTCGCTGGACTCGGTTATCACAGCTGTCGGAATGGTTTCGCATGTACCGGTGATGGTTGCCGCTATCGTCGTCGCCGTGTTGATCATGATGCTTGCTGCCGGGGCGATCAGTGCGTTCATCGACAAGCATCCGAGCCTGAAAATGCTGGCCTTGGCGTTCCTGATTGTTGTGGGCGTCGTGCTTATTGCCGATGCGATGGGGATGCACGTACCGAAGGGTTACGTCTATTTTGCAATGGCGTTCTCACTTGCGGTCGAGGCATTGAACATTCGCTTCAGGACGCTTAAGGCTGCGTGAGTCCGTCGCAGACGGGGCAAGGACGCCCCGCTACGGCAATTTTTTTCAGATACAGACAGGACAGTCGCCAACGCGTGGCCATCACCTCGACGAAGAGGCAGCACCGTTGGTGGGGTCGCCTTCAGAAAGCATCTGTTTCATGCGTTCTCGTTCATCGACGCCGTGCAGTACCCCCGTGGTCGTGGCCTCCAGCACGATGACACCTTGTGCATTGGAAACACTGACTTCAGCTTTTGCGTGACCGCGTTCATCGATGTTCACAATAAGCCAGTGACAGATGATCTGTTCTCCTGGGTAAACCGGTCGTTTGAACTCAAAACTCATTCCTTTGGCCAGCCAACCAATTTGTCCGCCGATTTCGGTAATGAGGCTGGCTGTCAGTAGGCCATGGGCTACAGGTGTCTTGAATCCGCGAATCGATGCGTAACGCGCGTCGCAGTGAACAGGGTTGTAATCCCGAGAGATCTGCGCGAATCGGCGGATATCCTCATCGGAAAAACAACGATCGATGGTGAAGCGGTCTCCGACCTGAAGACCTTCGGCAGCGCGTTCTCTGAGGCTTTTCATAGCAGATCCTTGGGCTAGAAAGTGTGCTCGGGTCCGGGAAAAGTTCCAGCACCTACATCCATTGCAAAATCCTTCGCCGAGTTGTGAAGAGCCGAGCGAAGATCGGCGTATTGCTTGACGAAACGCGGCATGCGACCGGTGCGCAGTCCGGCCATATCCTGCCAGACGAGGACTTGGGCATCGCATTGATTTCCCGCGCCGATACCAACAGTTGGAATTGAAACCGCTTCGGTAATCGCTCGACCCACATCGCCTGGCACCATCTCGATCAAAATCGCGAACGCGCCTGCGGCTTCAAAAGCTTTGGCACTGTCGAGCAAACGCTGTGCATCTTCGCCCCGGCCCTGGACACGAAAGCCGCCCAATTGATGTTCGAACTGTGGTGTGAAACCGATGTGGGCCATGACCGGTATGCCTGAACTCGTCAGCTTCTCGACTTGAGGCAGCATCTCGATGCCACCTTCCAGTTTGACCGCGTGGGCACCGGCTTCTTTCATGAAGCGCACGGCGGTATGGAAACATTGCTCGGCCGAGGCCTGATAAGAACCGAAAGGCAGATCGGCAATCACCAGGGCTCGCTGAGTGGAGCGACTGACCGCCCGAACCAGCGGAATCAGTTCATCAACGGTTACCGATAGCGTGGACTCATTGCCGTAGACGTTGTTGGAGGCAGAGTCGCCCACCAGAAGAACCGGTATACCCGCGTCGTCGAAAATGGCAGCGCTATACATATCGTATGCAGTGAGCATCGCCCATTTCCGGCCTTCCACTTTCATTTGTTTCAGATGCGGTATGCGCACCCGGGTCGCCGCCTGCGCGTGAGTTGCGTTGCCGTAAGGTGCGGGCTGATCGCTCATGAACACTGCCTCGATAAAAAAGGATTAATCCAGTATCTGCTCGGCGAGCAGAATGACTGCGATGATGATCATTGCCGCGCCAGAGAACCGGCTGACGAACCGAGCCGCCGTGGGTCGTGCATGCAGAACGGCCTGAGAACCGAAGCCGACCAAAAGATAGATCACCCCGCAACTGATCGTGTGGACCAAACCAAGTGCAATCATCTGTAGCGGCACGGGCCAAGGGGCGGAGGCGTGGGCAAATTGCGGTAGTAACGCCAGGAACAACAGAAACACTTTCGGGTTGAGCCCGCTCACGCACAGGCCCTTGATCGCCCAGCGTGTCCAGGAGTTCGAAACCTGAACATCATCGGCATGGGGTGTCGAAGGGCGGGCAAGCATGTTGATTCCCAGCCAAAGCAGATAGGCCGCTCCGGCAATCGTTAGCACCGTCAAGGCCAAAGGGTGGTTGGCTACAAGCGTGCCGACGCCTGCGGCAACCACCATGGTTGCAATCAGGTGGCCGGACAGAAGTCCGCCCACGGCAGGTATGACGACCCTCCCTTTCAAACCTGCGGATATGGCGTAGGCCCAGTCTGCGCCCGGGGTTATGACGAATAGAATCGACACCGCCCAGAAGGCGATAAACACACTGAGATTCATGGCGCCACCCACGTGTCTTGCTGATAACTCATCGTCCTGCTCCGGAAGAATTGGATGCGAGGAAGAATAGTGAAATGTTGTTAGAATTTACTTTCAAAGATGTTCGGTATATCGCGTGAATGAGGGAGATTCTTCCAAATGGACCGAATTGATCGAAAGATTCTTTCTGAATTGCAAAAGGACGGCCGTCTTTCAGTGACTGAACTCGCCGAGCGTGTCGGATTGAGCCTTTCACCTTGCCATCGTCGAGTTCGAGCGCTGGAGGAGTCGGGAGTACTGCTCGGTTACAGAGCGCAACTGGATCCTGGCGCCTTGGGCCTCAACTTTTCCGCCATGGTGTTTGCTACCCTTCGCGAAGGTGACAGACAGGCAGTTGAGGCTTTCGAAACAGCGCTCCTCGGAATTCCCCAGATAGTCGATGCTCAACGGCTGTTTGGTGAACCGGATTACCTGCTTCACGTCATTACCCAAGATTTGCCAGCCTTTCAGCGGCTCTACGATGAGAGTCTTTCGACGTTGCCGAATGTGCAGAGGCTGACGTCGACGCTCGTTATGAAGCGGGTCGTGCAGGATCGACCTCTGCCTCTGTAAAACCAAAATCACCAGATCCTCGCAGGTAAGCACCATAAAAAATCAATCGTATGAATGAATTTTAATGTTACAAAATTGTACGTCGTTGCATTGAAGTGCAATATTATGGCGCCTCATGTTTTCAAGTTTGTGAGGTACCTATGTCTGACGATCGCTTTCAGATCAGCCGCAGGCAGCTGTTAGGCGCCGGTGCGCTGATCGCGGTCAGTTCCTCGTTTGCCAGTGCGGCAACGATCCTTGGTGGGCGTCCACTGCCTTGGGCTCCCGATGCGGCGGCCCCTCCTAAAAATATCGATCCTCAAAACTGGACGTTTTTTTCCGAGAACGAACGGGTTCAAGTCGAAGCACTTGTCGAGACTTTGATCCCGGCCGATCACTTGAGTCCAAGCGGAAAAGATGCCGGCTGCGCGGTTTACATCGACAGGCAAATGTCCGGCCCCCAAGGGCAGGGGGCACGCCTCTATCTGCAAGGACCGTTTGCAAAAGGATTGCCGACGCAAGGTACTCAGTCAGACAAGACACCGGCTGAACAAATGCGCATCGGGTTGGCTGCGCTGGAATGGCACTGTGCATCAGCGTTTGGCGGGAGACGTTTTGCCGAACTTTCAATCGATGAACGTGAGTCGGTTCTGCACGGGCTGGAGGATGGGCACATCGAATTGCCGAATGAAGTCGATGGAAAGGCTTTTTTTGAGGTGCTGCTTTCCAGAACGATGGAAGGCTTTTTTGCTGACCCGATCTACGGCGGAAACCGTGACATGGTGAGCTGGACGATGCTCGGCTATCCCGGCGCGCGTTATGACTATCTGGATTGGATCGATCGCCACAACGAAACCTATCCCCATCCGCCTGTAAGCATCTCCGGTCGTCCTGACTGGAAGGTTAAAGCCTGATCATGATCAAGAAACTACCAAAAAAAGACGTCGCTATCGTTGGGCTGGGCTGGTGCGGCTCCATCATGGCGATCGAAATGGCGGAAGCGGGACTGGACGTCATTGCGTTTGAACGTGGACCTTGGCGAGACACCGCGACCGACTTCAATGTGGGGTATGTTCAGGACGAACTGCGTTATGTGATTCAGCAGGAGTTGATGATTACGGCGGCCGAAGACACCTATACGTTTCGAAATGCAGCGCATCAGACGGCGCTGCCAATTCGTGAGTACGGTTCGTTTTTGCTCGGAACCGGTGTCGGAGGATCGGGCGCACATTGGAGTGGTTTGACCTGGCGCTATAACCCCACGGACTTTCAATTGCGCAGCCATCTGACGGAACGTTATGGCGCTCGTGCGATACCTAAAGACCTGCTCATCCGTGATTGGGGCGTGACGTACAACGAACTTGAGCCTTACTACGATAAGTTCGAAAAAATGGCAGGCATTGGCGGCAAAGCCGGCATGTTGAATGGCGCGTACCAGGAAGGTGGCAATCCTTTTGAAGGCAACCGCTCCAGTGAGTTTCCACTGCCACCGATGCCAATGACGTACGCGCCGACTTTGTTTGCAGAAGCAGCAAAAAACCTGGGCATGCGCCCATTTCCGACGCCAAGCGGCAACGCATCTGCGGTTTACACCAACCCTTATGGCGTAACCATGGGCCCCTGCACTTATTGCGGTTACTGTTCGCGCTGCGGTTGTGCGAATTACTCCAAGGCGACACCGCAAACCAACATCATCCCGGCATTGATGCGTAAACCCAATTTTACCGCTCAAGTGCAGTCCGAGGTCTTGCGGGTCCAGATGGATGCGTCAGGCACTCGCGCTACTGGCGTGATCTACGTCGACTCCACAGGGCAGCAGTACGAGCAGCCGGCCGATCTGGTTATCTTGACCGCCTTCTCGGTGCCTAATGTACGTTTGCTGTTCGCTTCCGGGATTGGCCAAGCCTACGACCCGGTTACCGAGAAAGGCCTGATCGGAAAGCACTATGCGTATCAGACCAACTCCAGCGTTCAGTTGTTTTTCGATAACAAAAACTTCAACCCCTTCATTGCAGGCGGCGGTGTAGGCCAGGCGTGCGACGAATTCAACGGCGACAACTTTGACCACTCAGGCCTCGGCTTCTTTGGCGGCGCGTGCATCATGTCGAACGTCACCAGTGGCTGGCCAATCAGCAATCGCATGACGCCTCCGGGCACGCCTCGTTGGGGCAAAAAGTGGAAGCAGGCGACTAAGGACAACTACCTCAGTACGACAGTTGTTCGCACCCAAGGCAGTTCGTATCCCACGCGTGCCAACTACCTGGGGGTTGATCCGACCTACAAGGATCGGCATGGCCGCAACATGATGCAGCTGACGTTCGACTTCCCGGAGAACGACTTGAAAATGTCAGCCTTCGTGACCGACAAGGCTGCTGAAGTGGCACGCGCCATGGGCCCGAAACAGATCGTCGCCAAGGCGCCGAAGGGACCATACAACATTGTGCCTTTCCAGAGCACACACAACACGGGCGGCGCAATCATGGGTAATAACCCGCGCGACAGTGTGGTGAACAAATACCTCCAATGCTGGGACGTACCTAACCTGTTTGTTATCGGTGGTTCAGCGTTTCCGCAGAATGCCGGCTACAACCCGACCGCCACGGTGGGGGCTTTGGCTTACTGGGCGGCGAATGCCATTCGCACCCAGTATCTGAAAAACCCTGGCCCACTGGTGCAAGCATGAATAAAGCAGCAGTAACGGCAATCTTTGGGGTGTTGATGCTTTCCCCGCTGGCAGAGGCAGCAAATGCATTCTTTCCAGATATCGAAAAAGGGCGCTATCTGACTACCGTCGGTGACTGTGCTGCATGCCATACGGTGGAGAATGGCCCGGCTATGGCGGGGGGACGAGCTATTGAGACGCCATTCGGCAAGTTGGTCGCACCTAACCTGACGCCTGATCGGGAGACCGGCATTGGTGGCTGGACTGATGATCAATTTGTAAGCGCGCTTCAGCAAGGTGTAGGTCATGAAGGCGAGTACCTATACGGCGCGTTTCCATATACGGCCTACACCAAAGTAAAGCGTGAAGATCTGTTGGCGATCCGGGCGTATCTGGCTACATTGCCGCCTGTTCACAATAAGGTCGTCGCCAATCAGTTACCGTTCCCGTTCAATATCAGAATGAGCCTGATAGGCTGGAACATGATGTTCTTCAAGCCGGGAGAGTTTCAACCTGATCCGGCCAAGTCCGAGAAGTGGAACCGTGGCGCTTATCTTGCCGAAGGCCTGGCGCATTGCGGTACTTGCCACAACTCCAAGAATTTTCTCGGAGGCGACACGTCGGATGGACACTTGAAAGGCTATACGCTGCAGGGCTGGGTAGCGCCTACGATCACGGGCGATGACTATCGTGGTATCGGTTTGTGGAGCGAAGAAGAGATCGTCGAATACTTGAAGACCGGCCGTAACCGTTATGCGGCAGCGTCCGGGCCGATGGCGGAAGTGGTCACCAACTCCACGCAGTTTATGGACGACACAGACCTGCTGGCGATCGCGAATTACCTTAAAGATCAAAAAGCAGATCTGCAACAACCGCCAAAACTGGACGCCAAAGACCCACGCATGGTCGCTGGCAAGGCGCTTTACGCCGATAACTGTTCGGCGTGTCACATGAGTAATGGTGAGGGTGTCGCAAAACTTTTCCCATCGCTCAAGAACTCGGGATCGGTATTGGCTGAAGATCCGACCACTGTGATTCGCGTGATCTTGCAGGGGGCTCAGGCTGTTGCCACTGATGCAGCTCCGACAGGTCCGTCCATGCCGTCCTTCGGCTGGCGGCTGGATAACACCCAGGTCGCGGCATTGGCATCTTATCTGAGAAACAGTTGGGGTAATGCTGCAGGGGAGGTTTCTGCGGGGACTGTCAAAGCTCAACGGGCTGATTTGGCTTCGCAACCCTAGCGCAGCAATCGATCAAGGCTGAGCGGAAATGTGCCGCGCTCAGCCTTGATCGGTTGTTTAGATATCCATCCAGAGCAGTGCTTTTTTCTCGTCGTCCATTTCATATTTGCGGACGAATTCAAGCTTGCCGTCCTGCTTGATCCTGAAAATGGCCAGGTTGGAACGGATTTTTTTCAATGAGTCGCCATCCTTGACCCATAAGGTTTTCTGATTCGCCACCACCAGCAGTTTGCCTGATGGATCAACCTTCATCGTTCGTCCTTCAATGCCTTGGGCGTCGATGATCTGGATCAGTTGTGGTTCGCCTGTCTGGCCATCGATCTTGAATACTGCCACGTTGTTCTCCCCCCCGGCGCTGACCTGTTTGCCGTCCTGTTCAACCGTGGCATCTGCCCGGTTGGTCACGTACAAGTATTTGCCGTTGGGGTTGACTTGGATGACTCCACCTCGTTGACGTGGAGTGTCGAGGTTGGCCTTGTATTGAAGGGTGTCTTTACGGAACAAAGGTTTTGTTGCCAGGGTACCGTTGCTTTCCAACGGATACATGTATAGCTTGCTGCCGCGCTCCATGGACACATAAACCCAAGGCTGGGTTGGGTGATACGCAAGATGACGAGGGCCAACACCCGGGTCGATGGAAGAGGTCACAAGTTTTGACAGATGGCCCTGGTCATCAATAGTAAAGGTGTTGATGCTGCCCGGTTGGTCCGGGACGTTGGCTACCGCGTCATTACCACGAGCCAGCGCAACCACAGACTTGTCGCCAGGCGTGAATGTCACCTGGTGAGTAAATATGCCGGCCTCGGGTACTTGATTCTGTGCAACGGCGGAGCTGACGCTTCCATCTTCCTTGAGCGTGTGAACACTCAGTGTGGCTGACTGGTTGTATGCCACCACGACAAAGCGATTTTGATGATCCAGTCCCAGATTGATCGGGCGCTCTGGTAACGCGATTGCAGCACCTAACTGTCTGAGCGCTCCTGTCTTGACGTCGATCCTGTAGCTGCTCAACACATGAGTATCACCCTTGGCACCAAGGGTGCCATTTCCAGCATTGCTAGAGACAACGTACAGAATATTGCCGGCATTGTTTTTGACGGCGAACTGCACATTGGCCGGAGCAACGGTTTCACTCAAAAAAGTTAGCGATGCGTTATCAGGGTCGATGCTGTAACCCAGTAACTTTTCTCCCAAGCTGGCATACAGCAATTTTGCATCGTCTTGTTGCGAGGTGGGTGATATCTCTGCAAAGGCTATGGCAGGGATGACAGCGGCAAGGAACAGAGCGCGAAACGTCTTCTTCATAGTGACTTCTGCGATTTGTGGTGTGGTTACGGGGAGGGAGGAACGCCGTTAGCAAAGAAAGCGGCTAACCCAACGATCTGATAGTGATGGGGCGCTTAGGCCCAATGAGCCGCGATATGCCATGGCACTCAGAATCCGTACAGGCGTGCCGGGTTCTCAACCAGGATTTTGTCCACATCATCCTTAGTCCGAGTCCAGACGCTGAGCAGGTCCATCATGCCGGCGTCATCAGGCATAGGCTGTTGTTTTGTTTGCAGGCTGGGGTGTGGCCAGTCGGTTCCCCAAATCACCCGATGTGGAGCGAGCTCGATCATGGTTTGAGCGAGAGATTTGACGTCCTCATAGGCTGGCCCACCCAGGACTGAATCCTGATACGCACCGGAAATCTTGACCCAGGCACGGTCTCGGCTCACCAAGTCTGCAATGAGTTTGTAAGCGGGATGATCGATGCCGGCTGGATGTGGGATTCGACCAAAATGGTCAAAGACAACCTGAACGGGCAGGTCGGCCAAGATATCTTTCATGCCCAGCAGTTCATCAGCACGCATGTGAATCTCCACATGCCACCCTAGATCCGCAATCCGGTTTGCCAATGGTTTGATCATCTCGGGCGTGGTCACGCTAGCCACCCCCAAATTGAATCGCAAACCACGTACCCCGGCGGCGTCCAACCTTTTCAGTTCCGCCAGCTCAACCCTGTCATCTACGACAGCAATGCCTCGCGAGGTGTGCCCCAGGAGGGAAAGAGCAGCCACCAGGCAGCTGTTATCCGTACCGTAAGAAGAGGGCTGAATTGCGACGCTGCGAGTCAACCGTAGTCGTGAGCGCAGTTTAAGATAATCCGCCACACTGGCTGTTGGCAGGTTTCGATTGTCGACGTAGGGATAGGCTCTGTCATAGATATGGTGGTGGCAGTCGCATGCCAATGGAGGCACCTTGAGCGTCGGTGATTTTGATCCCGCGCTAAAAGGATAATGCGCCTCACCATTTGCAAATGAGGTTAATGTGCCTGCAAGACCCGCACCCGCAAGTGTCGTCATGGTTTTCACAAAGCGGCGACGACTCATTTCCATACTGTTCATTTTTTTCCTTGTTATCAGTACGTTGAATACCAAAGTCGCGTGATGAAACCTGTCAATGAGATGAAGCCTCCAAATCATCTGGAAAATGCTCATGAAACAGGTATTCGCGCGTTAAAAAGCAATCAGGTCACGATTGATTCTTCACTGAATAGTCTTCTGTTATCTGAAGAATCGCATATTGAATCGACAAAATACAATATGCGATCGAGTGGAGAGTAAGCATGCTTTGCTGCGATTCCCGCGCGTTTAAACAAGCAGAGAGGAATGACGGCGCTACCGCCACGGGAGAAAATCAGCACGGGGATGTGCTGCTTTGACCCCAGCCTGTTGCGCAATGACTGCCCTGACCTAAGCTTTGGGCAAGGCGAAATACATTTGCGGAGCGTCACCCGGAACGAACGCCGCGATGCGCAATCATTAGAGCGTGGATATCAAAAGGAGATGCGCATGCTCATCAGGTCACTGACCCTGGCTACCCTGCTGGCGATCGCCAGCCCCCTGTTCGCCGCCGATGGCGACTCACCGCTGGACATGGACAAGGGCAGGGCAAGGCCACTGATCGTCATCGCTCCGAGCACGGTTGATCCGACATGGGTCAGCCTGAAAAAGTCGCTGGACGAGCCGGCCAATCGCAAGGGATTCACCGATCGCAACATGGTGCTGTACACCGTGCTCAACCTGATGGGCCAGCGCGAAGGCAAAGATCTGGGGCCTCAGGACACGGCAGCGTTGATCCGCTCGCTGAAGCTGGGGGCCGGCGCCAAGACCAAGGTGATTCTGGTCGGCAAGGACGGCGAGAAGAAATTCGAACAAGCGGACACGGTCAAGCTCGAAGAGATTTTCGCCGCCGTTGACCAATTGCCGGCAGCCGAGAAAGAAACCCCGCCGCCGACAGTGGCCACCCCAGTCGCTGAAACCGAACCCGCAGCCAAAGGCGCCAAAGCCGCGAAAAACGCCAAACCGGCGAAACCGACCAAACCGCCAGAACAGCCGGATGATTGAGCTGACTTGTAGAGCTCGACGCAGGTTTGCTGGCCGCTAGAGCGATTGTTCTCCGCGCAGGTTTAAACCCCCAACAAAAAGATCGCAGCCTTCGCCAGCCTCTAAAGGATTCGTTTTAGGGGCTGGCGAAGGCTGCGATCTTTTATTTTTTGTTCTATCAGCGACTCAGAGCGCTCAACACCTGATGCGCAATCTTTACCCGCTCTGCAATCGGATAGTTCTTGTTGGCCAGAATGACGATGCCGATGTCTTTCGCTGGCACGAACGCAACATAAGCACCGAAGCCACCGGTCGATCCGGTTTTGTTGATCAGCAAGTCCTGAGTCGGCGATTGCGGCGGGGACAGCCACTGAGCTTCATGCGCCTGCATGGCCATCGGCGTCGAGTTCCCGGCCAGCAAACGATCCAGCGTTACCGGGTAGTGATACAGCTCCCACCCCAGCCCCTGGGTCATGTCGCCAACGCTGTAGTAACCGGTGTGCGTCAGGGCAATGGCTTGCTGTAACGGCCTTTCCAGCGTTGCCGGGTGCATGTTCGCTTCGACAAAGCGGAGCAGGTCCGCCGCACTGGTTTTCACGCCATAGGCCTCGGAGTCGAGCGCCCCCGGGGTGACGCGCACAGGCTCGCCTTGCTTGTTGTAGCCCTGGGCATACAACCCCATTTGCTCCTGCGGCACCTTGAGGAAGGTGTGCTTGAGGCCGAGTTTCGGCAGCAGGGTGTTTTCCATCAGTTGGTCGAATGGCTGGCCCATGCTGTGTGCGGCCAGGTAGCCGAACAAGCCGATGCTGGGGTTGGAATACAGTCGGTGGCTACCGGGGGCGTAGGCGGGTGTCCACTGTTGGTAATAGCCGAGCATTTTGTCGGCCGAATCGAATTGCGCAGGAAATTGCAGCGGCAGGCCTCCGGCGCTGTAGGTGCCCAGTTGCAGCATGCTGATGTTGTCGAGCGCGCTGCCATGCAGGGCGGGAAGCACCTGACTGGCCTTGTCGGAAAACGACAGCTTGCCGAGAGCCTGGGCGTAGCCGGCGAGGGTTGCGGTGTAGGTCTTGCTGACCGAGCCGATCTCGAACAGGGTGTTTTCGGTGACCGGTTTGGCGGTTTCCTTCGATGCCACGCCGTAGTTGAAGAAGTGCTGCTTGCCGTTGGCGGTGACGGCCACGGCCATGCCGGCAATGCCTTGGGTTTGCATGAGCGGATTTACAGCGGCGTTTACCACCGATTCGATGGGGTCCTGTGCGACACACTGGCCTGCGGTCAGCAGCCCCAGGCAAACCACGAGTGTTTTCAAGCGATCCATGTTGATGTTGTCCGTTGTTGATTCAGGTGTGCGCCATTCTAGGGGGGAAGACCCCGTTCATTAAACCCGGGCTGCCAACAGCAGCTCGGGTTTACTGCCAATGAGCGCGCTACCGTCGACTCAACGCACCAGGCACGGCCGCTTGTTGTCGAACGTCCATCCCGGAATCAAAAACTGCATCGCCACGCTGTCATCCCGCGCGCCCAGTCCCATGCCTTTGTACAGTTCATGGGCTTTGGCAACTTGGTCCATGTCCAGTTCGACCCCCAGCCCCGGTTTCTTCGGCACCTGTACGCAACCGTCGACAATCTGCAACGGCGCCTTGGTCAGGCGCTGGCCGTCCTGCCAGATCCAGTGGGTGTCGATGGCGGTGATCTCACCCGGTGCGGCGGCCGCGACGTGGGTGAACATCGCCAGGGAGATGTCGAAGTGGTTGTTGGAGTGCGAACCCCAGGTCAGGCCCCATTCGTGGCACATCTGGGCGACGCGGACTGAACCCTGCATGGTCCAGAAATGCGGATCGGCCAGCGGAATGTCGACCGATTGCAGCTGGATCGCATGACCCATTTCCCGCCAGTCGGTGGCGATCATGTTGGTCGCGGTTTTCAGCCCCGTGGCGCGGCGGAATTCGGCCATGACTTCGCGGCCCGAGTAACCGTTTTCCGCCCCGCACGGGTCTTCGGCGTAGGCCAGAACGTCGTGCTGATCACGGCACAACCGGATCGCTTCCTTCAAGGACCAGGCGCCATTCGGATCGAGGGTGATACGTGCATCGGGAAAACGCTCAGCCAGTGCAGTGACGGCTTCGATCTCGGCGTCGCCACTGAGCACGCCGCCCTTGAGCTTGAAGTCCTTGAAGCCATATTTGGCATGGGCCGCTTCAGCCAGGCGCACCACCGCGTCGGCGCTCATGGCTTTCTCGTGACGCACGCGGAACCAGTCGTTGTCGGCCTCTGGTTCACTGCGGTAGGCGAGGTCGGTTTCATTGCGATCACCGACGTAAAACAGATAACCGAGCATCTTCACTTCATCACGCTGCTGGCCTTCACCGAGCAGCGCGGCGACTGGCACATCGAGGTGCTGGCCGAGCAAGTCGAGCAGCGCGGCTTCGAGGCCGGTGACGGCGTGAATGGTGATGCGCAGGTCGAACGTCTGCAAGCCGCGGCCACCGGCATCGCGGTCGGCGAAGGTTTGGCGCACTTGATTGAGGATCTTCTGATACGTGCCGATCGGACTGCCGACCACCAGGCTGCGGGCGTCTTCGAGGGTTTGGCGAATGCGCTCGCCGCCCGGCACTTCACCGACACCGGTGTGGCCGGCGTTGTCCTTGAGGATGACAATGTTGCGGGTGAAAAACGGGCCGTGGGCGCCGCTCAGGTTGAGCAGCATGCCGTCATGTCCGGCCACGGGAACGATCTGCATGCTGGTGATGATCGGTGCTTTGGCAGTGTTTTGCTCGCTCATTTTCTTATCCTTTCAAGCGTGACGTGGCGCGGCTTCAGCCGATGCGGTGGCGGGCGCGGATTTGGGTTTGTTGCGTGCAGCGAAGACGATGATTGCGGCGATGATCGAGGTGGCGGCCAGGCCGTACAGCCCGCCCTGGATCGAACCGGTGCGCTCTTCGAGCAGGCCAAAAGTGGTTGGCGCGACGAAGCCGCCGAGATTGCCCACCGAGTTGATCAGCGCGATGACGCCCGCAGCGATGCGCGCATCCAGATAGGCCTGGGGAATCGGCCAGAACAGCGACGACGCCGATTTGAAACCCAGCGCGGCAAAGCAGATCGCCACGAACGCGAAGATCGGCCCGCCGGTGGTGGACATGAACATGCCCGCGGCGGCGATCAGCAACGCGGTCGCGACCCAGGCTTGCTGGTGCTTCCATTTGGCTGACAACGAAGCGAAGGCGTACATGCCGATGATCGACAGCAGCCATGGAATCGAATTGAACATCCCGACCTGGAAGTCACTGAGGTCGCCCATTTTCTTGATGATGCTCGGCAGCCAGAAGGTCGCGGCATAGATGGTCAGCTGGATGAAGAAATAAATCACACAGAACAGGATGATCTGCCGGTCCTTGAGCAGTTTGCCCAGCGACGGCTTGACCGGCGTCGCGGCTTCGCGGGCCAGTTGTTCATCGTCGATGGCTTTTACCAGCGCGTCCTGTTCGTCGCGGGTCAGCCATTTGGCGTCGTGGGGTTTGGAGTCCAGCCAGAACCAGACAAAGGCGCACAAACCCACCGAGAACATGCCCTCGATGAAGTACATCCATTGCCAGCCATGCATGCCCAGGCCACTGATTTGCAGGAGCAATCCGGACAACGGGCCGGAGATCAGCGAGGCAATCGCCGAGCCGCTGAGGAAAATCGCAATTGCCTTTCCGCGTTCCACGCCGGGCAACCAGCGGGTGAAGTAGTAGATCACCCCGGGAAAGAATCCGGCTTCGGCCACGCCCAACAGAAATCGCAGTATGTAGAAGTGGGTTTCATTCTGGATGAACGCCATGCCCGCGGCGACCAGGCCCCAGGTCAACATGATGCGGGTCAGCCAGATTCGTGCGCCGACTTTTTGCAGAAGGATATTGGACGGCACTTCGAACAGTGCGTAGCCGATGAAGAACAGCCCGGCCCCAAGCCCGTAGGCGGCAGCGCCGATGCCCAGGTCGTGTTCCATGTGGGCGCGGACAAAGCCGATGTTCACTCGGTCAATGTAATTGACGATGAACATGATGACGAACAGCGGCAAAACGTGGCGTTTGACTTTGGAGATGGCGGACTTCAGCACGCAATTGGCGTCGTCGTTCATCCCGGAGATGGATGTATTCACTGTGTTTTCTCCCACTCGTTATTTTTATGCGGGGTGTGACGGTGTTGCGTTGTTGATAGACATCATACAACTACATTTTTTTGCCTTGCAACCCGTTTTGCCCAATAAAAACCGCTGCCAGTTGGATATTTGATGAAGGATTCGAGGTCAGGTTAGGCGTAATTTTGTTGGTGGATTCAGGATTTGTTGAGTGTTGTCATACAAGTTGGTGCGATTTTTCTGACGATTCCCGCAACGCTCGGTGCTACGATTCGATAGCCATGTCATTCGGACGCGCCCATGCAAGAAGATCTCGATGCACCTGCCCGCAAGCGCAGCCACAACCTGGCCCACGACCTGGTGGCCAAGCTGACCCAGAGCATCCTGCTCGGGCAAATGCTGCCCGGTGACAAGCTGCCGTCGGAGAACTCGATCGTTCAGGAGCATGGTGTCAGTCGTACGGTGGTGCGCGAGGCGATCTCGAAGTTGCAGGCTTCAGGGTTGGTGGAAACCCGTCACGGCATCGGCACGTTTGTACTGGAGCGGGCGCCGGAGCAGGGGTTGCGGCTGAACGTGGATACCGCGCTGGGAGTGCGCAGCATCCTCGAGTTGCGCATGGGCCTGGAAACCCAGGCAGCAGCGCTGGCGGCGACGCGTCGAACCGATCAGCAACTGACGCAGATGCGCGAAGCGCTCGACGATTACCAGAACCTGCTGGCCAACAATGACAGTTGCGTCGAGGCCGACCGACGCTTTCATCTACTGATTGCCGAAGCCACCGGCAACGTGTGTTTCAGTGAAATCATGCAGCACCTGGGCAGCGCGATGATCCCGCGAACCCGGGTCAACGCAGCCGAGCGTGGCGCCGTGGACTTGAGCAAACTTGGACAGTTGGCCAATCTTGAGCACGAGGCGATTCTCAACGCCATCAAGCGCCAGGACCCGGATGCGGCACGGGCGGCAATGTGGTTGCATTTGACCAACAGCCGGGACCGGTTTTCACCCAGTTGATGGTTGCTGATATTGCGTTATCGCCGTTCGCGGGCAAGCCTCGCTCCTACGGTATCGAATTGATCCGTAGGAGCGAGGCTTGCCCGCGAAGAGGCCCAATTTTTCAACCTGTCTTCATGATCAGGCGCTCGCCGCCCGAGGCATTGGGCGCCGCTCCAGGTTTAACGCCAACACACTGATCAACACCACCACCGCACCCACTCCAACCATCAGCGTCGGCCTTTCACCGAGGGTAAAAGAAGCGATCAACATCGCCATCGGCGGCACCAGATACAGGGTCATCGTTGCCCGGCTCAGATCCACGTGCGCCAGCACGTAGGCCCATGCCAGATACGCCAGCGCACTCGGAAAAATCCCCAGGGCAAACACCGCGAACTGTACCCGCAGCGGCGCATTCATCACCTGATCCGCCAGCCCCGGCAGGAACACCAACAGCAGCGCAGTACCGGACCAGACCGTGTAGCAAACCAGCGTCAGGCCGTCGTAACGCCCGGTGTGATGCTTTTGCATCGCGAAGTAGACACTCCACGACAATGCCGAGAGCAGAATCAACAAGCCATGGGCGTCGATGCTGCCGAAGCCGTGATCACCTGCCACGACAATCATCACACCGACCAATCCGAGGACGACGCACCCCCAGCGCCAGACGCTAACCCGATCCTTGAATACGAAGCGCGCCAGCAAGGTGCTGAACAGCGGCGTCGTCTGTGCCAGCACACTCGATGCGCCGGCGCTGACGCCCTGTTGGCCCAAATTGATCGCCACGTGATGCAGGCTCACCGCAAACAAACCCAGCCCGAACAGCAGTGGCAGATCTCGGAGTCTCGGCAGATGAATGCCGCGCAACAGCGCGACCGCGGCCATGAACACTGAAGCGATCAGAAAGCGCAGCAACGCCAGATGCACAGGGTCGTAGGCCAGCAATCCGATGTGGATGCCGCTCGGGGAGTATCCCCAGCAGGCGACAACGAACAGCATGGTCAGGATGATTTTCAGGGGGGAGGGGGTCAGAGGATTCATGGTCGGGCACCGGTGGAATATGCGCCGAGTATCGGAATCCTTATCGTTCATCACAACTGACTTATACTGCGCTATCTATTCACTTTGGGTGATGTATGGAGCTGGCGCAGATTCGCATGTTCAAGACCGTGGCCGAGGTTGGCAGTATTGCCCGTGCCGCCGAGCTGTTGCATTGCGTGCCGTCGAATATCACGGCGCGCATCAAGTCGCTGGAAGCGGAGTTGGGTGTGGCGCTGTTTCTGCGTGAAGGGCGTGGTTTGCGGATCAGCCCGTCTGGCCAGACCTTTCTGGCCTACGCCTCGAGGATTCTGGCCCTGACCGCTGAAGCCAAGCGTGCGGTGGACCCGATGGCTGAGCCGTCCGGGCCATTGCGCATTGGCGCCATCGAGTCTTCCGCTACCGGACGCTTGCCGCGCTTGCTGGCCAAGTTTCACAAGCGCTATCCAGCGGTAGCATTGGAATTGACCACGGGCAGTTGGGGGCAGTTGCTCGATGACACGTTGAGCCATCGACTTGACGGCGCAATCGTCGCGGTGGATGTCGAGCGCTCGCATCTCAAGCGTACGCCAATGTACCGCGAAGACCTGTTGCTGATCGCCTCGACGTCGCTTGGGCCGGTGCACGACATGGCGGATCTGCAGGACAAGACCGTGTTCATGTGGCCTCAAGGTTGTCCGTACCGAGCGGCGCTGGAGCATTGGTTGTTGCGCCAGGGCATGGCGTTGCCGATTGTCAGTCTGGCCAGTTACGGCGCAATCGTCGGCTGTGTGAGTGCCGGGGCAGGCGTGGCATTGGTGCCCAAGGGCGTGTTCGATCAATACGCCAAGGGCGCGGGTTGCGTGGGCTATGAGTTTGCTGAACTGACGGCCATTGAAAACCTGTTTTATTGGCATGAAAACGCCGGGGTGCACCCGGCGCGTGAGGCGTTTGTGGCGATGTTGCGCGAAGAGTTCGCCTGACGCTCTATAGGAGGGTTACGACAAATCCCGCATCAGCAGCCCGAAATTCAGATCCACCGCATCCGGAATCGGCAAATACACCGTGTGTCCGTCGCCCGGTGCCACTTTGATGGGCTCGCCTTGCATGTTCTGCAGCTGGTGCAGATCGAAGTGGAAGTTGCCCTTGGGCGTCATCAGTTCCATGTGGTCGCCCAAGGCAAAACGGTTTTTCACCTTTACTTGCGCCAAACGCCCCTGACGTTCGCCTGTCAGTTCGCCGACGAACTGTTGTCGCTCTGATACCGAACTGCCGTTCTGGTAGTTCTGGTATTCGTCGTGCACATGGCGCCGCAGGAAGCCCTCGGTGTAACCGCGCTGGGCGAGGGATTCCAGATCTGCCATCAGGCTGCGGTCGAACGTCCGGCCAGCCACCGCATCGTCGATTGCCCGGCGGTAAACCTGAGTGGTGCGTGCGCAATAGAAATGCGATTTGGTCCGGCCTTCGATTTTCAGTGAGTGCACCCCCATCCGCGTCAGGCGCTCGACATGCTGCACCGCGCGCAGATCCTTGGCGTTCATGATGTAGGTGCCGTGTTCATCCTCGAAGGCCGGCATCTCTTCGGCCGGACGGTTGGCTTCCTGTAACAGGAACACCTGGTCGGTGGGCGCGCCGATGCCCAGGGTCGGTTCCGGCTCGAACGTCTGGACGATCTCTCCCAGCAGGTTCTCGGTGGCCGGTTGCGCAGCGTATTTCCAGCGGCAAGCGTTGGTGCAGCTGCCTTGGTTGGCGTCGCGTTTGTTCATGTAGCCCGACAGCAGGCAGCGCCCGGAATAGGCCATACACAACGCACCATGCACAAATACCTCCAGCTCCATGGCCGGGACCTGCTGACGAATTTCCTCGATTTCTTCCAGCGACAACTCCCGCGACAAAATGATCCGGCTCAAGCCCTGTTGTTGCCAGAACTCGACACTGGCCCAATTCACGGTGTTGGCCTGCACTGAAAGGTGAATCGGCATCTGCGGATAGTGTCGGCGCACCAGCATGATCAGGCCGGGATCGGACATGATCAGCGCGTCGGGCGCCATGGCGATGATGGGCGCCAGGTCCTTGAGGAAGGTCTTTAGCTTGGCGTTGTGCGGCGCGATGTTGACCACTACATAGAAACGTTTGCCCAGCGCCTGCGCCTCGCGAATGCCGAGGGCCAGATGGGCATGATCGAATTCGTTGTTGCGCACCCGCAGACTGTAGCGCGGCTGACCGGCATACACCGCATCGGCGCCGTAGGCGAACGCATAACGCATGTTTTTCAGGGTGCCGGCGGGGGCGAGCAGTTCCGGAGCAATGAGGTTCATGGTGAGTCGATCGCAAAAGCCGAGCAGGGTAAACGCTTTGCTCCGAGGGTTTATTGATCTGGATCTATGCTTTATTCACAAACGGATGGCACTCGTGCGAGCCGTGGCGGCCTAAGGAACAGGACGTACTTTCGCGTTCAGGCAGACTGGCATGGATCGGACATGAACGAAGAAACACTTAAAGACAGGTCGTTGACGATCCTGCTGGCACTGGTAAGCGTTGCTTTCATCTGGATATTGTTGCCGTTTTACGGTGCCGTATTCTGGGCGGTGATCCTCGGGATTCTGTTCGCCCCTCTACAGCGAAGGCTGCAATTGAAATTCGGCTGGCAGCGCAACCTCACCTCCATGCTCACCTTGAGCATCTGTTTGTTGATCGCGATCCTGCCGGTGATTGTCCTGAGCATCTTTCTGGTGCAGGAAGGAACAGCGGTCTACCAGAAGATCGAGAGTGGTGAACTGGACATAGCCGGCTACGTGACGCAGTTCAAACACAGCCTGCCGGCCTACTTCCAGCATTTGCTCGACCGTTTCGGAATGGGCGAACTGAATGGGCTGCGGGAAAAAATCATCAAGAGCGCCATGTCCGGCAATGAATTCGTTGCTACCCAGGTGTTCAGTTTTGGTCAGGGCACGTTCGAGTTCATCGTCAGCTTTTTCATCATGCTGTACCTGCTGTTTTTCTTCTTGCGTGACGGTGCCGAACTTGCGCGCAAGGTGCGCATGGCCGTACCGCTGGAGGAAACCCAGAAGCGCCGTTTGCAACTCAAGTTCAACCGCGTGGTGCGGGCGACCGTGAAGGGCAATCTGGTGGTGGCGATCACGCAGGGCGCGTTGGGCGGTTTGATCTTCTGGTTTCTGGATATTCCCAGTGTCTTGATCTGGGCAGTGCTGATGGCGTTTCTGTCGCTGTTGCCGGCTGTGGGGGCCGGGATTGTCTGGGCGCCGGTGGCAGCGTTTTTCCTGTTTACCGGGGCGATCTGGCAAGGCGTGACATTGGCCTTGTTCGGTGTGTTCGTGATCGGCCTGGTCGATAACGTGCTGCGACCGATCCTGGTGGGCAAGGACACGAAGATGCCCGATTACATGATCCTGATTTCCACCTTGGGTGGCCTGGCGATCTTCGGTCTCAACGGCTTTGTCATCGGGCCGTTGATTGCCGCACTGTTCATGTCGAGCTGGGCGATTTTCATCGAGACCAAGCCGCGGGTTCAGTTGCCTTAGGCGTTGAGCTTGCCTTGCTGGCCAGCACTGATTTGCTGCGACAGCGCCTGGGCATCGGGCAGTGAGGTGAGCGGGCCGCTGATTTGTTCGCCATCCTGGACGAGATACCAGCAGGCAAGCATGCCCAGCGCTCTGAGCGGTGCAGGGACGGCGCTGCCGATAACGGACATGATCTGAACTTGAGACATCATAAGTAACCTCCATCAATCTATGGGGCTACCTTACGTGGCGCAGGTTTTTACGAACAATCACCGTTTTCGATAGTGGTCATTGATGCGAGTGAGGGCAATTGACCCGCTGTCGCTCAATCGACGACCTGGTCGAGCATGTGCACCACTTCCTGCTCATTGAGCAGGCCTTTGCGCACCAGGTTTTGCGTCAGCAGCGAAAGGAACTTGGCGCTGCGATGACCTTCCAGGTGCTTGAGTTCGGTCAGCGCGTTGTACACCTTGCTTGAAGTGCACAGGCCGACAATGCGGTGCGGATTTTGCGTTGGCATGAGGTCGTCCTTGTTGTTATCAACCTGTTCTTGACGGACAGGCCCGAGCTTGCAGACCTGACATGACATAAATATGACCGTTGGCTGCCGCGCGGCAGAAACAGTGTCGGGACACTGTTGCCCATTTATGCCCGGCCCGCTGTCCCGAGAGCGACCTCGGCGAGATTTATTCAGACCAGCCTGATGATAAGTCAGAAGGTGAAAGCGTTGTTCAGGACGAAACAACGGGCCAAAAAAGCCCCGCTATTACAGCGCAATACTGCTCACTCAAAGACGAGCTCCCTCGCCACAGGATGCTTTAAGTGAACAGCATCTAGCCGTCACTGCGGGGCTTGATGAACCAGTCAGTAGTGACCGTAACGGGGGCGATAGTAACCGCGGGGCGGGCCGTAATAGCCACGGGGTGGTCCGTAATAGACCGGCGCCGGACGGTAGTAGATCGGCTGTTGCACGTACACCGGAGCTGGTTGGTAGTAGACCGGAGGCGGTGGCGGTGCGTAATAGACCGGGGCCGGCTGGGCATAGACCGGTTGCGGCGCGACGTACACCGGTCGGTTGCTGTTGATGATGGCCGAGCCAACGATGGCCGTGCCCACGATCGCGCCAAATACCGCCGGGCCTTCCCAACCGCCGCCGCCACCGCCATGCGCCTCTGCCTGCCCGGCGATAGTCAGAGCGCCGATCAGCAAGGCCACTGTGGGGATTGTACGGATCATGATAGTTCCTCGCTTCTTCGCCCCGGCGCTTGTGTCTGCAATAGACTCAAGGTTTGTCGCGGGGATACTTCTAAGACAGCGTTTTTTTGAAAATCAGCACAGCCGCAGGGTAAATTTTGTGTAAGGTCTGTACCGGTTTTCTGACGGTTGCAGGTGCCGCCGACAGGTACGCGATTATCATTGATCAGAACACTTGGGCTGGCTAATCCCGTCCATCTGAAAGTGCGTTAGAAGGAGATCTTCATGCAGATGAACCCCAATCGAGACACTCAGTTGTGCATGTCACTTTCCGGGCGCCCCGGCAACTTTGGCCTGCGATTTCACAATCATCTGTATGAGCAGTTGGGGTTGAATTTCTATTACAAGGCGTTCAGCAGTCAGGATCTGCCGGGTGCCGTGGGCGGTATTCGTGCGCTGGGCATTCGCGGGTGTGGCGTGTCCATGCCGTTCAAGGAAGCCTGTATTGCCTTGGTCGATGAAATGGACGCTTCCGCCGCCGCCATTCAATCGATCAACACCATCGTTAACACCGACGGCCATCTCAAGGCCTACAACACTGATTACATCGCCGTGGCCCAACTGCTGCAAACCCACGAAGTGCCCAAGGACACTACGTTTGCGCTGCGCGGCAGCGGTGGCATGGCCAAGGCTGTTGCCAGTGCCCTGCGTGACGGTGGTTACAAAAATGGCTTGATCGTGGCCCGTAACGAACGCGCCGGCCGCGCTTTGGCCCAATCCCTGGGTTATGAATGGCAAGCGGACCTGGGTACCCGTCGTCCGCAGATGCTGGTCAACGTAACCCCGGTGGGCATGGATGGCGGGGCAGAAGCCGGTAAATTGGCCTTCGGCGTCGAAGTCATCAAGGCCGCGGATATCGTCTTCGATGTGGTGGCGATACCGTCGGAAACCCCACTGATCGTGCGGGCGCGTGCCGAGGGCAAGAAGGTCATTACCGGGCTGGAAGTGATTGCAATCCAGGCCTTGGAGCAGTTTGTGCTGTACACCGGCGTTCGCCCGACAGAGGAACAGTTTCAGAAAGCGGTGGCGTTTGCGCGGGGTTGATAAATCCTGGTTTTTATATGTTTGCGTCGGCCGTCATCGCCAGCAGGCTGGCTCCCACAATGGAAGCAATCCAAATGTGGGAGCCAGCCTGCTGGCGATGACGGCGGCACATCCAACATCAGGATGAGCAGCAGATCAGCTATTCCAGCCGCGCCAGCCGCTCTTCCAGCGCCGCAATCCGCGCCTCCAGCTCCTCTATCCGCTCAACCGAAACACCGCTGCCAGCGCCGCGTTCCGACGGGTTCTGCCGCGCCGCGAGAATCGCCTCGATATCCGCCGGATCGCCCAGCGCATGGGTATAACGGTCTTCGCGCTGCCCCGCCTGTCGCGGAATCAGCACCGCCAGCCCTCGCGCAATCAAGCGCTCGAGCTGATGCACCACCTGTTCGGCATCTTCAAACTCATGCATGCGACCACTGCGGGTCAGCAGTTCGTTGACTGTCTGCGGTCCGCGCAAAAACATCAGCCCGGTCAGAATCACCTGAGCCGGCACCAACTCCAACGCCTTGTCGACTTTGTGTTCCCAGCGATCTGCGCGGCTGCCCATCACCAGTTTGGTGAAACCGCGTCCTTCAAGTGCACGCAGGCTCTGCCCAACCTGGCCGGGAGTGAGGTTCATCACCGGTTCGCGGCTGGTTTTCTGGTTGCAGGCAATCACCAGGGCATTGAGGGTAAGCGGATAGGTTTCCGGGCTGGTGGCCTGTTTCTCGATCAACGAACCCAGAATGCGGATTTCCGTGCCGTTCAGGCGTGGTTCGTCAAAGGTCTGTTCTTGTTCAGTGTTCATCGCGCTTTTCCCTGTGCCATCGAAGCAGCCTAGCCTAATCCTTGCAGGATAAAAGACAAGCCGCAGGACGGTCGCGCATGGCTATAATCGGCCCCACGTTTCCTCCTGTCATCACGCGAGACTGCCATGACCATTTCCCTGTACGACGCCTCCGTTCCTGTTTTCCAGCAAATGCTCAACGCCCTGAGCGATGTACTGAAAAAAGCCGAGGCCCACGCCACCGCCAAGAACATCGACCCGAACGCCTTCCTGCAAGCCCGCCTGTACCCGGACATGTTCCCGCTGGTGCGCCAGGTGCAAATCGCCGTCGATTTCGCCAAGGGCGTTTCTTCGCGTCTGGCCGAGGTTGAAGTGCCGAAGTACGACGACACCGAAACCACTTTCGCCGAGCTGCAAGCGCTGATCGCCAAGGTTCTGGCCTACATCGGCGAGTTCACGCCTGAGCAGATCAATGGCAAGGAAGGCATCGAGATCGTCACCCGTCCTGGCACGCCGAAAGAAAAGCGTTTTTCTGGCCAGGCTTACCTGCTGACCTACGGCCTGCCGCAGTTCTTCTTCCACGTCACCACCACTTATGCACTGTTGCGCCACAACGGTGTGGAAGTGGGCAAGCGCGATTACATGGGCGCGTTCTAAACCGTCCAGATGTAAAAAAGCCCCCGGAGCCTTTGGCTGCGGGGGCTTTTTCATGGGCAAGCGATCTGCTGTGGGAGTGGCGATGTACTACGCCAGCCGTTCGGCTTTCTGCTCTTCACCCAGGCAAGCCGCCGCCGTGAACAGCACATCAGTGGAAGAATTCAGAGCGGTCTCCGCCGAATCCTGCAACACACCAATAATGAAACCTACCGCTACCACCTGCATGGCGATTTCGCTCGGAATGCCGAACAGGCTGCACGCCAGTGGAATCAGCAGCAGCGAACCACCCGCCACACCCGAAGCGCCGCAGGCGCAGATTGCCGCGACGACGCTGAGCAGGATCGCAGTCGGAATATCCACGGTGATCCCCAGTGTGTGCACGGCCGCCAACGTCAGCACGGTGATAGTGATCGCAGCACCGGCCATGTTGATGGTCGCACCCAAAGGGATCGACACCGAGTAGGTGTCTTCGTGCAGGCCCAGACGCTTGCTCAACTCCAGGTTGACCGGAATGTTCGCTGCCGAACTGCGGGTGAAGAATGCGGTGATGCCGCTCTCGCGCAAGCAGGTCAGTACCAGCGGATACGGGTTGCGGCGCAGTTTCCAGAACACGATGAGCGGGTTCATCACCAGCGCCACGAACAACATGCAACCCAGCAGCACGGCCAACAGATGCGCGTAGCCGATCAAGGCACCAAAACCCGACGTCGCCAGGGTCGAAGCCACCAGGCCGAAAATCCCCAGCGGCGCGAAGCTGATGACCAGCCGCACGATAACCGTCACGCCGTTGGACAGGTCGCCCAGCACTTCACGCGTCGTGTCGCCCGCATGGCGGATGGCGATACCCATGCCGATGGCCCAGGCCAGGATGCCGATGAAGTTGGCATTCATCAGCGCACTGATCGGGTTATCCACCACACTCAACAGCAGGCTTTGCAGCACTTCGCCAATGCCGCCCGGCGCTGTCACCGCCACGTCCTGCGTCGACAGCACAAGGCTGGACGGGAACATCATGCTGGCAATCACCGCGACCACTGCAGCGGCGAACGTCCCCAGTAGATACAGGAACAGAATCGGTCGGATATGGGTTTCCTGGCCGTGCTTGTGGTTGGCGATGGACGCCATCACCAGTATGAACACCAGAATCGGTGCGACGGCTTTCAGTGCCGAGACAAACACTTTGCCAATGAACGCCGTGGATTTCGCCGCGTCGGGGGCAAGCAGCGCCAGGGTAATACCGGCGATCAGGCCGATCACGATCTGCGTGACCAGGCTCAAGCGTTTAATGCGGTGTAATAGAGAAGGGGATGAAGCAGTCATAAAACAGCATCTCTGATTTTTATTAATGCATGGTTTCGCAGGTTTGCGGCAACAAACAGGGCAGGCCGCAGGCAGGAAACCGAGAAGGAAACACAGGGCAAATGCCAGCGTTGATTCCTGTGGCGAGGGAGCAAGCTCCCTCGCCATGGGTGTCTCGACTAACCGACCGGACATTCACCACAGGGTGTACATTTTTCAGGGCGCGGACTTTATCACAGCGTAGGTGCGATCCTTCAGACCTGTGACGAACTGCCACCCCGGCATTCAACGCGAATTGCAGGTTCGTGCAACCGCATCCGCAAGCACTCTGTTAAGATTCGCCATCCTCATTTTCATATTGCCAGTGAGCCTTCGGGCTATCGCTGGTGTTCTCGTTTTCTGGAGTTTTGCATGCTGTTGCCCATCCTTCTGTTGTCTGCCGCCGGGTTCACGGTGCTGACCACGGAGTTCGTCATCGTCGGCCTGTTGCCGGCCATCGCCCGTGATCTAGGCGTCAGCATCCCGCAAGCGGGTCTGCTGGTGACGCTGTTCGCTTTCACTGTTGCTGCCTTCGGCCCATTTCTGACGGCGTACTTCGCGCGATTCGAGCGGCGCAAGCTGTTTATTTCGGTGTTGATCATGTTTGGTCTGGCCAACACACTGGCGGCACTGGCGCCGAATATCTGGGTCATGGCGTTCGCGCGGCTGATCCCGGCGCTGGGGTTGCCGGTGTTCTGGGCCCTGGCCAGTGAAACAGCGGTCGATATTGTCGGGCCGGACTACGCGGGACGGGCCATTGCCAAGATCGGCTTCGGTATTGTCTGCGCCACGGTGTTCGGCATACCCGTGGGCACACTGATTTCCGATGCCTTCGGCTGGCGCAGTGCTTTCGCGATCCTGGCTGTCATCGCGTTTGCCAAAGCGTTGTTGCTGTTTATCTATTTGCCAAAAACCAGCCTGCATCAACATCAGGTGAGTTTCCTTTCGCAGTTCAAGATCCTGCGCAGCCCGTTGATGATCGGTCACGTGTTGTTGTCGGTGATTGTGTTCAGCGGCATGTTCACTGCTTATACCTATCTGGCGGACATCCTCGAGCGCCTGGCCGGCTTCAACGGCACCGTGGTTGGCTGGTGCCTGATGGGTTTCGGCGCGGTCGGGTTGATCGGCAATTCGCTGGGTGGTCGCGCGGTAGACCGTCATCCGCTGATGGCGTCGATGATGTTTTGCGCATTCATGATCGCCGGGCTGGTGGCGCTGGTGCCGAACATTCATTCGCCCGTGGGGCTGGCGGCGGCGATGGGCATCTGGGGCGTGACGCAGGCGGCGATGTTCCTGGTCAGCCATGTGCGTTTGATGAAGGCGGCACCGCAGGCGCCGGCGTTCGCCGCGTCGCTGAACATTGCCGGGGCCAACCTCGGTATTGGCCTGGGCGCCATGATCGGCGGCCGGGTGATCGACAGTGTAGGCCTGCAAGGCCTTGGTTTTGCCGCGGCGGCTTTTATCCTGGCATCGATCCTGTTGGCCATCGCCCTGATGACCTTCAAGCCCCGGGAAGTGGTCACAGCGCCGTAAACAACTCGCGTCGGGCACCTTCGGTAATGGCGACAATGCCGGGGTGCTTGACCTTGCGTTCCACCGAAATGGCGTAGAACGACTCGCTCACCGCGTCGGTCTGGCCAATCACTTCCACGCCGCACTGGCGTTTCACTTCATCGGCGATCACGCTCGGGCCGATGAAAATCCCGCTGCCGGATTGACCAAAGGCCTGCATCAACGCGCTGTCGTCGAACTCGCCGACAATTTGCGGCTGAATTTGCTGTTCGGCGAACCAGCGTTGCAAACGGCTGCGGACCACGGTTTCCGGTCCCGGAATCAGCAAAGGCGCGCCATGCAGGCTGCGGGGGAAATCCTGGCCATATTGTGCCGCGAGCTCAGGGGTGGCAAAAAAACTGATCCCGCATTCACCGAGTTTCTGGCTGTAGCCCTTGATATCCAGGTGCGTCGGCATCGGGCTGTCGGATATCACCAGGTCCAGGCGCTGGATCGCGAGGTCGGCAAGCAGGCGCTCCAGTTTGTCCTCGCGACAGGTAATGCGTAGCGGTTCACTCAATTCCATGGTTGGCGCAATCAGCCGATAGACGATGGATTTGGGCACTACATCGGCGACGCCGACCCGGAACAGAATCTGCTGTTCATTGGGCTGCGCACGCAGCATCAGCTCCAGCTCACCACCCAACTGAAACATTTGCTCGGCGTAGGGCAGGGTCTGCCGCCCGGCTTCGGTGAGTTCCAGTTGCCTTCCGACCCGGCGAAACAGTTCGATTCCATACGTTTGTTCGAGCAGGGAAATTTGCCCGCTGATGGTCTGTGGCGTCAGGTTCAGTTGTTCGCAGGCGCGAACGATGCTGCCGGTCTTGGCCACGACCCAGAAGTAATGTAATTGCCGATAGTTGAGCATGTCGTTTTCATAGTTCGCAAAAACCGAAGTATAGCCGGTAAAAAAACGAATTTTCCTGAAGTATTCATCTCCCTAGAATGCCTCGCTATCAACGGGCCATCGTTTCGGTCCCGTTCGTTCTATCGAGGGAAGCATCATGAAATTCAAAGCTACGGCGTTGTTGATCTCATCTTTACTGGTGTTGGCCGGTTGCGACCAGGCGGAAAAAAGCGCTCAGCAATTGATGGGCAAGGCGGCGGAAAGCGCCAAGCAGGCCATAGACGATACCCACAAAGCCGCCGAACAGGCGCTCAGTGACGCCACTGGCGGACTGATCAGCAAAAAAGAATCAGAAAAAGAATCGGAAAAAACCGAATCTTCTTCCCAGGAAATCTAAACCGTCTTACAGCGAGCCAGGACTGACCCATGGAATACCTTTTACAACTAGCCGCCAGCCCCACTGCCTGGGTTGCCCTGGCCACCCTGGTGGTGATGGAAATCGTGCTCGGCATCGATAACCTGATCTTCATCTCGATCCTGACCAACAAACTGCCCGAGCAGCATCGGCAGAAAGCGCGGCGCATCGGTATCGGCATGGCGCTGATCCTGCGCTTGGGCTTGCTCAGCACCATCGCATTCATTGTCCAGTTGACCGCGCCGGTCATTGAAATTCTCGGCCATGCGTTCTCCTGGAAAGACATGATCCTGATTGCTGGTGGCTTGTTCCTGCTGTGGAAGGCAACCACCGAGATCCATCACAGCATGGACCCGGCGCCGGAAGATCCGAAGTCGGCAACCTCGACCGTGACCCTGGGCTTTGCCGCGGCCATTGGTCAGATTCTGATGCTGGACATGGTGTTCTCTATCGACAGCATCATTACCGCCGTCGGCATGACCGAGCATTTGCCGATCATGATCATTGCGGTCGTGGTGTCGGTACTGGTGATGTTGCTGGCGGCTGATCCACTGGCCAAGTTCATCAACGACAACCCGACTGTGGTCATGCTGGCCCTGGGCTTCCTGATCATGATCGGCATGACGCTGATCGCCGAAGGTTTCGGCGCCCATGTACCGAAAGGCTACGTTTATGCCGCCATGGCATTCTCGGCTGCTATCGAAGTGCTGAACATGATGTCTCGCCGGGCGAGACAGAAGCGTGTAGCTGCTGAAGCTTAATCTTCGCTAAATGAACGGCCGCCTGAACTCAAGAGAGTCCAGGCGGCCTTTTTTTTATCCGGTAGGCGTCAGTGCGCGGTGACGTGGTGTGCGGCTGGTTCTTCGGCTTTCGGCGCGGGTGCTGAATGAGCTGAAGGATGGTGCCGGCGGGTAACGCGCAGAACGCCCCATAACATGGCGGCGGCTACGGCCAACCAGCCGCTGATCAACATCACGATTGTCATAATCAGGCTCATCGATGCCTCCTCTTTGCCCTGCAGCGGGCGGACACGCTATGCAAGTGACAGTCTAGTCGCTGTCGTGTTTCAGGCTATTGACCGAAGGTCGACAGCCATCAACCAGTTCGCTCTATGCAAACCAGCCAACTACCGGTTAAGGCTATACCGATGCTCCGTGGCGTCCTATGATCGACGGCCAAGCCGGGAAGCGGATTGCCTGGCGTTTGAACAAGAGAGTGATGATGGTGCGGGTAATTTCTCGAATGCTTTCAGTGGCGGTCATCGTGGGTTGTGTCGCCGGTCTGGCGGGCTGCGCGGGGAGCGTGGCGCCACAAATCAAGCGTCTGCCGGAACGGGTGGAGCTCAGTGGCCGCTTCTACAAGGGCGTGGCCAATCAAAGCGGGCCGCAGGTGCTGGCGAGCATGTTGTCCCAGCAAGGCATCGTGATCACTCCGGGCCTGCTGGATAAACCGCTGCGTTTGCCGGGCGCCGAGGCCCAATTGCAACAGAACATGCAAAACCTCGCCCGCGAGTACGGAATGATGGTCTATCCGCTGGACAGCGACTTGCCCGCCTTGCTGACTCAGGTGGCGGCCGGGTATCCGGTCATGGTGCGGTTTACCGAAGGTTCGGCGCTTTGGTCCGAGCCGCGTTATGCCATTCTCACGGGGTACAACCGGCAGAAGCAGACTGTATTACTGCGAGCCGGGATGGATCAGCGGCTGCTGATGAGCTTCGGTTCGTTCGAATCGGCATTCAAGGATGCGGGTGGCTGGGCGGTGTTGATTCAGGCGCCAACGCAGATTCCCGCCGACGTCGACCAGCAGCGCTGGCTGAAGGCGGCAAACGATCTCGCCCAGGCCGGCCAGGAGCAGGCGGCGGCAAAAGCCAAAAAAGCCTTGGGCGCCCATTAAGCCCGTTCGTCATCTGCCGGGCACCCCTGCGCAGCGGTATCCTCTGACTATCAAGGCCCGTACTTTTCGGGCCGCGATCAGGAGGCGCTCATGGCACATTCCAATACTCCCGCTGGCCCGCATTCGTCTGAGCATTCGTCCGGCGATGAGCTGGGCTTCGACCCCGATTCTCCTGACCTCGCCGACCCTCAGGTCGATCCCATCGGACCGGCCAAGGCGCCTAAAGACGTGAAGCCGGGCGATGACCCTAAGGCTCCCGCAAAGCCCTACGATCCACTCGGTGACCTGAAACCTCAGGTCTGATGGAGGTGTGTATGTCCACTGATTCGAGTTTCAACGATAAACGCCCGGAAACCGTTCCCACTACACCGCAAGAGGACATCGATCCCGTACTGGATCCGGATAGCCCGATGCGCGATCCGCTGGCTCGGCCGACGGTGGCGCCAACCGAGCATCCCCAGAGCTGGCGAGACCCAAGCAAAGGCGACGGCATTCCGGATGACGACCAGATGCCGCTGCCCAACGATTGAAGAAAAAAGCCCCGAATATTCGGGGCTTTTGCTTGCGGTTGTCAGTATTTACTTTGAAGCTTCGACGACACCGCTCTGACGTTGTTTCAGGTTTTTATCCGCTTTGTATTGCAGGGCAACCGAAGGCACGTCCGCGCTTTTCCCACTCTCAACCCAATTACGCATGCGCGTGGCATCGGCAAAGTGGGTGTATTTGCCATAGGCGTCGAGTATGACCAAGGCCACCGGGCGGTTGCTCATCCGCGTTACGAGCACCAGGCAGTGACCTGCTGCGTTGGTGAAACCGGTCTTTGTCAGCTGGATGTCCCAGTCCGGCTTGCGGACCAAATGGTCGGTGTTGCGAAAGCCCAGGCTGTAGACGGGTTTGCGGAACGTAACGGTTTTTTCCTTGGTCGTGCTCAACTCGGTCAGCAGCGGATACTTGTGCGCGGCGATCAGCAGTTTGCTCAAATCACGTGCGGTCGAAACGTTGCGCGGGGAGAGACCTGTTGGCTCGACGAAATGGGTATTGGTCATGCCCAGAGCCCGGGCTTTGGCATTCATCGCCGCAATAAACGCGGCGTAACCACCCGGATAATGGTGGGCGAGGCTCGCGGCGGCGCGGTTTTCCGATGACATCAGGGCAATCAGCAGCATTTCCCGGCGTGGCAACTCGCTCTTGAGTTTTACCCGGGAATACACACCCTTCATTTCTGGCGTGTCGCTGATGTTGATGTTGATGTACTCGTCCATGTTCTGCCGGGCTTCCACCACGACCAGGCCGGTCATCAATTTGCTGACGGAAGCGATGGGCACGACAACGTCGGGGTTGCTGGCGTAGATGACTTTGTTGGTCTGGATATCCAGCAGTAAAGAGCTGCCGGAAGCGAGTTTGAGTTGCGAGGTGGATCGAGGCGCTGCAGTGGTTTCGCCAGCGCTGGCGATTGGCGTGATGAAAGTCCCTGTAACTGCAAAAAATAGGCTCAGGATGGAAAGACGGATTTTCACGCTGGCAGACTCATAAAGTGTTGATATGCCGTGTTGTAACGGGCTATTTCTCGAAAAGCGCGACATTCTGGAGTATGGCTGAATAACTGTCGATGGTTGTTCAAGTACCAGGTGAAAGTCCCGGAAAACATGAAAAAAAAGTTATTTTCCGGCGGATGGTCGAAGCTGCTGCGCAGGCAAAAAAGAACCCCGCCATGGGCGGGGTTCCTTGTGTTGCCGGTCATCTATGCAGCGAGGCTCAGCTGTGCAGGGTTTCGGCTGCGTACAGGGTGTTTTCCAGCAGGCAGGCGCGGGTCATCGGACCGACGCCGCCGGGTACCGGAGTGATCCAGCCGGCGCGGGGCAGGGCGGTTTCGTAGATCACGTCGCCAACCAGCTTGCCGTCTTCCTGGCGGTTGATGCCGACGTCGATCACGATCGCGCCTTCCTTGATCCACTCACCCTTGACCAGGCCGGGCTTGCCAGCGGCAACGACGACCAGATCGGCGCGACCGACGTGGCCAGCCAGATCCTTGGTGAATCGGTGGGTGACGGTCACGGTGCAACCGGCCAGCAGCAACTCCATCGCCATCGGGCGGCCAACAATGTTGGATGCACCGACGACCACGGCATTCATTCCGTACAGATCGGCACCGGTGCTTTCCAGCAGGGTCATGATGCCTTTTGGCGTGCACGGGCGCAGCAGTGGAATGCGCTGGGCAAGGCGGCCGACGTTGTAGGGATGGAAGCCGTCGACGTCTTTGTCCGGACGAATGCGCTCCAGCAGTTTGGACGCGTCCAGGTGTTCAGGCAGAGGAAGCTGCAACAGGACGCCATCAATGGCGGGATCGTCATTCAGGCGATCGATCAGATCGGCCAGTGCTTCTTGAGTGGTTTCGGAAGGCAGGTCGTAAGCCTGGGAAAGGAAGCCGACCTCTTCACAGTCTTTACGCTTGTGCGAGACATAAACCTGAGAGGCAGGATCGCTGCCGACCAGGATCACCGCGAGGCCCGGCGTGCGCAGGCCTTGCTGGCGACGCTCGGTGACACGTTGGGCGATCTGCTGGCGCAGGCTGGCGGCGATCGATTTGCCGTCGATTAGTTGTGCAGTCATTGCGCGTGATTAACCATCGAGAGGGGAAAAAAAGAGAACGCATTCTCGCATGTCATGCGGTGAGGGCAAAGGCGCTTGGTCTGCAAATTCCTCTAACCCCTTTAATTAAATGAATTTTTTTTAAAAAGGATTTGACGACCTTTAGGGCGCTCTATACTATTCGTCGCACTTGTCGGGCACAGCCTAGCACTGGTTGAGAAGGCCGAGCGGAATCAAGGTTCTGCAAGGCTGAAAAGCACTTAGTTTGTAGTCCTTCAAGGGTACAGCTAACAAGGCGCCCGTAGCTCAGCTGGATAGAGCATCCGCCTTCTAAGCGGATGGTCGCAGGTTCGAGTCCTGCCGGGTGCGCCATTAGGCAGCTTTGGCACAAGTAGCGCAATATGGTGGGCGTAGCTCAGTTGGTAGAGCACGGGATTGTGACTCCCGTTGTCGTGGGTTCGATCCCCATCGTCCACCCCATATTTCGAAAGGCGCCAGATTAACAATCTGGCGCCTTTGCTTTAAAAGCTTCACTCCGCGGATGTGGTGGAATTGGTAGACACACTGGATTTAGGTTCCAGCGCCGCGAGGCGTAAGAGTTCGAGTCTCTTCATCCGCACCAAATAAAGCTTCGATCATGTCGATTGGCAGGATTGAAGTTCAGCAAAGAAGTTGTTTGGCTTCTTTGTTACGCAATATGGTGGGCGTAGCTCAGTTGGTAGAGCACGGGATTGTGACTCCCGTTGTCGTGGGTTCGATCCCCATCGTCCACCCCATATTCCGAAAGGCGCCAGATTAATAGTCTGGCGCCTTTTTTGTTTCAGAAGATCGAGTTTTCAGCGGCTGCAGGTACTGGGTCGCAGGGCAGGGCGTTTCGTCGTATTTATGTTACTCGATGATGCCGTGCTGCCCACCGGCCTTGCTCGCCGGGTTGGCTGTCGGGGAGATGCCTGGTACCGCTTCTATATAAGGAAGGGTTGGTGCAGAGCCCTGGCGTGATTGGTTGTATTTGCCACCGGAGCGAAGTGCATCCGTGCCTTCGCACCTATAAATTGCCTGCTGTTTTTTTACCCGTTTTCAGTGGGGTGACTTCTTGAGTTTGACCCACTAGAATGCATGCCCTTGATTCTGGGGTCGGAAACGGCCGGCTAACGTCTGTGCAACGAGGAATATCCATGCAAGTTTCTGTTGAAAATACTTCTGCTCTTGAGCGCCGCATGAGCATCACCGTGCCGGCTGAGCGCATCGAGACTCAGGTCAACAAGCGTCTGCAGCAGACTGCCCAAAAGGCCAAGATTGCTGGCTTCCGTCCAGGCAAAGTGCCAATGAGCGAAATCAAGCGTCGTTTTGGCGCCGAAGCTCGCCAGGAAGCTGTAGGCGACGTCATCCAGTCTTCCTTCTACGAGGCTGTTGTCGAGCAAAAGCTGAACCCGGCGGGTTCGCCTTCGATCGAGCCGAAATCCCTGGAAGCGGGCAAGGACCTGGAATACGTCGCAGTTTTCGAAGTGTTCCCTGAGTTCACCGTTGCCGGTTTCGAAGGTATCACCGTAGAGCGCCTGAGCGCTGACGTGGCTGATGCCGATCTGGACAAGATGCTGGACATCCTGCGCAAGCAGAACACCCGTTTCGAAGTGGCCGATCGTGCTGCCCAGAACGAAGACCAGCTGAACATCGATTTCGTTGGCAAGGTCGACGGTGAAGTGTTCGCTGGCGGTTCCGCCAAAGGTACTCAGCTGGTGCTGGGTTCCGGCCGTATGATCCCTGGCTTCGAAGACGGCCTGGTTGGCGCTAAAGCTGGCGAAGAGCGTGTTCTGAACCTGACCTTCCCTGAGGATTACCAGAACCTCGACCTGGCTGGCAAAGCCGCTGAGTTCACCGTGACCGTGAACACTGTTTCCGAGCCAAAACTGCCAGAGCTGACCGAAGAGTTCTTCGCTCAATTCGGCATCAAGGAAACCGGTCTGGAAGGCTTCCGCGCCGAAGTTCGCAAGAACATGGAGCGTGAGCTGCGTCAGGCGATCAAATCCAAGGTCAAGAATCAGGTAATGGACGGTCTGCTGGCCACCAACCCGATCGAAGTGCCGAAGGCTCTACTGTCCAACGAAGTTGACCGTCTGCGCGTGCAGGCTGTTCAGCAGTTCGGCGGCAACATCAAGCCTGACCAACTGCCTGCCGAGCTGTTCGAAGAACAAGCCAAGCGCCGTGTGGTGCTGGGTCTGATCGTGGCTGAAGTGGTCAAGCAATTCGACCTCAAGCCTGACGAAGCTCGCGTTCGCGAGATGATTCAGGAGATGGCTTCTGCTTACCAGGAGCCTGAGCAAGTTGTGTCCTGGTACTACAAGAACGACCAGCAACTGAACGAAGTTCGTTCGGTTGTGCTGGAAGAGCAAGTTGTGGATACTGTTCTGCAGAAAGCTAGCGTGACCGACAAATCGGTCTCTTACGAAGAAGCTGTCAAGCCGGTAGAAGCTCCACAAGCCGACTGATTGTTTTTGCGCTAAGAAGCACACACCATAAGCCAGCTCTCGAGCTGGCTTATGCGTATTCAAGACATAACTATTTGGGAGTGACTGCAGAGCATGTTCCGTAATTCGTATATTCAGCAGAACTCTGATATCCAGGCCGCAGGCGGTCTGGTCCCGATGGTTGTCGAGCAGTCCGCTCGTGGCGAGCGCGCCTACGACATCTACTCGCGCCTCCTCAAGGAGCGAGTGATCTTTCTGGTTGGCCCGGTAGAGGACTACATGGCCAACCTGATCTGTGCGCAACTGCTGTTCCTTGAAGCGGAAAACCCGGACAAGGACATCCATCTCTATATCAACTCCCCGGGCGGTTCGGTGACAGCGGGCATGTCGATCTACGACACCATGCAGTTCATCAAACCCAACGTATCGACCACCTGTATCGGTCAAGCGTGCAGCATGGGCGCGTTCCTGCTGACGGCCGGTGCACCAGGCAAGCGTTACTGCCTGCCGAACTCGCGTGTGATGATTCACCAGCCACTGGGCGGTTTCCAGGGCCAGGCTTCGGATATCGAAATCCATGCCAAGGAAATCCTCTTCATCCGCGAGCGTCTGAACACGCTGATGGCCAAGCATAGCGGTCGCACTCTGGAAGAAATCGAGCGCGATACCAACCGCGACAACTTCATGAGTGCAGAAGCTGCGAAGGAATATGGTTTGATCGATGAAGTGATCAACCAGCGCCCAGCTTAAAAATAAGCAGCTCAAAATAGGCTTGGTCGGCGCGTCTGATCAGCGGCGGGCTTGAAAAAGCCCGCAATAGCCTTCATCTTGTGTTGCAAGCCTATCGGATTTGGATCGAACGAATGACTGACACCCGCAACGGCGAGGACAACGGCAAGCTGCTCTATTGCTCCTTCTGTGGCAAAAGCCAGCATGAAGTGCGCAAATTGATTGCCGGCCCCTCGGTCTTTATCTGCGACGAGTGCGTCGACCTGTGCAATGACATCATCCGCGAGGAGGTGCAGGAAGCACAGGCCGAAAGCAGCGCGCATAAATTGCCTTCGCCTAAAGAAATCAGCGGCATCCTTGATCAGTATGTGATTGGTCAGGAACGTGCGAAAAAGGTTCTGGCCGTAGCGGTGTACAACCACTACAAGCGCCTGAACCAGCGTGACAAAAAGAATGACGACGTCGAACTCGGCAAAAGCAACATCTTGCTGATCGGCCCGACAGGCTCGGGTAAAACCCTGCTTGCCGAAACACTGGCCCGCTTGCTGAACGTTCCGTTCACCATCGCCGACGCAACCACCCTCACCGAGGCGGGTTACGTGGGTGAAGATGTCGAGAACATCATTCAGAAGCTGTTGCAGAAGTGCGATTACGACGTGGAAAAGGCCCAGATGGGCATTGTCTACATCGACGAAATCGACAAGATCTCGCGCAAGTCTGACAACCCGTCGATCACCCGGGACGTTTCCGGTGAAGGCGTGCAGCAGGCCCTGCTCAAGTTGATCGAAGGCACGGTCGCTTCCGTTCCGCCGCAAGGTGGTCGCAAGCATCCGCAGCAGGAATTCCTGCAGGTTGACACTCGTAACATCCTGTTCATCTGCGGTGGTGCGTTCTCCGGTCTGGAAAAGGTTATTCAAAACCGTTCCACCAAGGGCGGCATCGGTTTCAACGCCGAAGTGCGCAGCAAGGAAGAAGGCAAGAAGGTTGGTGAATCCCTGCGTGAAGTCGAGCCTGACGATCTGGTCAAGTTCGGCCTGATCCCGGAATTCGTCGGTCGTCTGCCGGTTCTCGCTACGCTGGATGAGCTGGATGAGGCTGCGTTGATGCAGATCCTCACCGAGCCGAAGAACGCTCTGACCAAGCAATACGCCAAGCTGTTCGAGATGGAAGGTGTAGACCTGGAGTTCCGTACCGACGCGCTGAAGTCTGTTGCCAAGCGCGCACTGGAACGCAAGACCGGCGCTCGTGGTTTGCGCTCGATTCTCGAAGGTGTGTTGCTCGACACTATGTACGAAATCCCCTCGCAGTCCGAGGTGAGTAAAGTAGTGATCGATGAAAGCGTTATAGAAGGCAAGTCCAAGCCACTGTATATCTATGAAAACAGTGAGCCTGCTGCCAAGGCCGCGCCAGACGCCTAAGCGTCACGCAGCCGGTACAAAGAAGGGGCCTTCGGGCCCCTTTGCTTTTTGCATGTTATTACACAGTCTTTGTGCTTGTTTTTTTTCAAGGCTGCCCCCATCTTGGTTTCAAGCTTACTTCCATCTGTTTCCGGCCTTATGGCCGCCGTAGAGGCGAAATCATGAAGACAACCATCGAATTGCCTCTCCTGCCATTGCGTGATGTCGTTGTGTATCCGCACATGGTTATCCCGCTGTTCGTGGGGCGCGAGAAATCCATCGAAGCCCTCGAGGCCGCGATGACGGGCGACAAGCAGATCCTTCTGCTGGCTCAGAGAAACCCTGCTGACGACGATCCCGGTGAAGACGCGCTTTATCGCGTGGGTACGATTGCTACCGTCCTGCAGCTGCTCAAGCTGCCTGACGGCACTGTCAAGGTTCTGGTCGAAGGCGAGCAGCGGGGCGCTGTGGAGCGCTTCAGCGAAGTGGACGGCCATTGCCGTGCCGAGGTCTCGCTGATCGACGAAGTTGACGCGCCAGAGCGCGAGTCGGAAGTGTTTGTCCGCAGCTTGCTGTCGCAGTTCGAACAATATGTGCAGTTGGGCAAGAAAGTCCCGGCTGAAGTCCTGTCGTCGCTCAACAGCATCGACGAACCCGGGCGCCTGGTCGACACCATGGCCGCGCATATGGCGCTGAAAATCGAGCAGAAGCAGGAAATTCTCGAAATCATTGATCTGTCGGCCCGGGTCGAGCACGTTCTGGCGTTGCTGGATGCCGAGATCGACCTGCTGCAAGTCGAAAAACGCATTCGTGGTCGCGTCAAAAAGCAAATGGAGCGCAGTCAGCGCGAGTACTACCTGAACGAGCAGATGAAGGCCATTCAGAAAGAACTCGGCGACAGCGACGAAGGCCACAACGAAGTCGAAGAGCTGAAAAAGCGCATCGATGCCGCCGGCTTGCCAAAGGACGCACTGGCCAAGGCCACGGCCGAACTGAACAAACTCAAGCAGATGTCGCCAATGTCCGCGGAAGCGACCGTGGTTCGTTCGTACATCGACTGGCTGGTTCAGGTGCCGTGGAAGGCGCAGAGCAAGGTTCGACTGGACCTGGCGCGTGCAGAAGACATTCTGGATGCCGACCATTACGGTCTGGAAGAGGTCAAAGAACGCATCCTCGAATACCTCGCCGTGCAAAAGCGGGTGAAGAAGATTCGGGGTCCGGTGTTGTGCCTGGTCGGCCCTCCAGGCGTGGGTAAAACCTCGCTGGCGGAGTCGATCGCACACGCCACCAACCGCAAATTCGTGCGCATGGCCCTCGGCGGTGTACGCGATGAAGCGGAAATTCGTGGTCATCGCCGGACTTACATCGGTTCGATGCCAGGAAGATTGATTCAAAAGATGACGAAAGTCGGCGTTCGCAACCCGTTGTTCCTGCTCGACGAGATCGACAAGATGGGCAGCGACATGCGTGGCGATCCGGCATCGGCGTTGCTGGAAGTGCTCGATCCGGAGCAGAACCACAACTTCAACGATCACTATCTGGAAGTCGACTACGACCTGTCCGATGTGATGTTCCTGTGCACCTCGAACTCGATGAACATTCCGCCGGCACTGCTGGACCGGATGGAGGTGATCCGTCTGCCGGGCTACACCGAAGACGAGAAAATCAACATCGCCGTCAAGTATCTTTCGCCGAAGCAGATCACTGCCAACGGTTTGAAGAAAGGCGAGCTGGAATTTGACGCCGAAGCGATCCGCGACATCATTCGTTACTACACTCGCGAAGCCGGTGTGCGTGGGCTGGAACGTCAGATTGCCAAAGTCTGCCGCAAGGCGGTCAAAGAGCATGCGCTGGAAAAACGCTTCTCGGTGAAGGTTACTGCCGACGATCTGGAGCACTTCCTCGGCGTACGGAAATTCCGTTACGGCCTGGCAGAGCAACAGGATCAGATCGGTCAAGTGACCGGGTTGGCGTGGACCCAGGTGGGTGGCGAGTTGTTAACCATCGAAGCTGCTGTCGTGCCCGGCAAAGGGCAGTTGATCAAAACCGGATCGTTGGGTGACGTAATGGTCGAATCGATCACTGCGGCCCTGACGGTCGTGCGTAGCCGTGCCAAGAGCCTGGGCATTCCCCTGGACTTCCACGAGAAGCGCGACACTCACATCCACATGCCGGAAGGGGCTACGCCTAAAGACGGTCCTAGTGCCGGCGTAGGCATGTGCACGGCGCTGGTATCGGCATTGACCGGCATTCCTGTGCGCGCGGACGTGGCCATGACCGGTGAGATCACCTTGCGCGGGCAAGTGTTGGCGATCGGTGGTTTGAAGGAAAAACTGCTCGCCGCTCACCGCGGCGGAATCAAGACAGTGATCATTCCGGAAGAGAATGTTCGCGATCTGAAGGAAATTCCTGACAATATCAAGCAGGATCTACAGATTAAACCGGTTAAATGGATTGACGAGGTCCTGCAAATTGCGCTGCAATACGCGCCGGAGCCCTTGCCGGATGTGGCTCCGGAGATTGTCGCGAAGGATGAAAAACGCGAGTCCGATTCCAAGGAAAGAATTAGCACGCATTAGTACGTATTTGCCTGGGGGGCTTCCTTGACAGCTTTTTAGAGCCCTTGTTATAAAGCGGCTCTTAAGTGTCTGTAGGCCATTCAGCACACGTTTTTGCTTTCACCAAAAAAACTTAGAATCATACTCAAATAGATATAAGGGGACTTAGAGTGAACAAGTCGGAACTGATTGATGCTATCGCTGCATCCGCTGATATCCCGAAAGCTGCTGCTGGCCGTGCGCTGGACGCTGTAATCGAATCCGTCACTGGCGCTCTCAAGGCTGGCGACTCTGTTGTTCTGGTTGGTTTCGGTACCTTCTCCGTAACTGATCGTCCAGCTCGCATTGGTCGTAACCCACAGACCGGTAAGACACTGGAAATCGCAGCAGCCAAAAAACCAGGCTTCAAAGCCGGTAAAGCACTGAAAGAAGCTGTCAACTAAGTTTGATTCAGGTTTTTGCCTATCCGGGTCGGGGTCAAGCCTGACCTGGCAGCGGAGCGGTAGTCCAGTCGGCAGGTCGCCGGTCCGAGACACCGAGGCTCGCCAGTTCGAGTCATCGGTCCGCTCCGCCAGTTACGAGAAGGCGCATCCTCGGATGCGCCTTTCTTCTATCCGGATTCTACCCACGCTCCACGGTTGCCTAATTTTGAAGTTCAACCGTTTATGGGGGACGCATGCTGCAGAATATCAGGGACAATTCACAAGGCTGGATTGCCAAGACCATTATCGGGGTCATCGTTGCACTGATGGCTTTGACCGGTTTCGACGCCATTTTTCAGGCCACGACCAACAAGAATGAAGCGGCGAAGGTCAACGGCGAAGAAATCAGCCAGAACGAGCTGAGTCAGGCGGTCGATATGCAACGCCGTCAACTCATGCAACAGCTGGGCAAGGATTTCGACGCTTCCTTGCTCGACGAAAAAATGCTGCGCGAATCGGCTCTCAAAGGCTTGATCGATCGCAAACTGCTGCTGCAAGGCGCAGAAAGCTCCAAGTTCGCTTTCTCCGAAGCGGCCCTGGATCAGGTCATCCTGCAAACCCCTGAATTCCAGGTGGATGGCAAGTTCAGTCCAGAGCGCTTCGATCAGGTCATTCGCCAACTGGGCTACAGCCGTATGCAATTCCGCCAGATGCTGGCTCAGGAAATGCTGATCGGTCAGTTGCGCGCCGGTGTGGCGGGCAGTGGTTTCGTCACGGATGCACAGGTAATGGCCTTCGCCCGTCTGGAAAAACAGACCCGCGATTTCGCTTCCCTGAACATCAAGGCCGACCCGGCAGCGGTGAAGCTGACTGACGACGAAGTCAAAGCGTATTACGACGAACACGCCAAGGAATTCATGACGCCGGATCAGGTGATCATCGATTACCTGGAGTTGAAGAAGGCTTCTTTCTTTGATCAGGTCAGCGTCAAGGACGAAGACCTGCAAGCGGCGTATCAGAAAGAAATCGCGAACCTGTCCGAGCAACGCCGGGCTGCGCACATTCTGATCGAAGTGAACGACAAGACTACCGAAGCTCAGGCCAAAACCAGGATTGACGAGATCCAGGCACGCCTGAACAAGGGTGAGAAGTTCGAAGCGCTGGCCAAGGAGTTCTCGCAGGATCCTGGTTCGGCAAATAACGGCGGTGATCTGGGTTATGCCGGTCCTGGCGTTTACGATCCTGTATTCGAAAAAGCGTTGTACTCGTTGAACAAGGACCAGGTTTCCGAGCCGGTTCGTACCGACTTCGGCTTTCACCTGATCAAGCTGCTGGGTGTGGAAGCGCCTGAAGTGCCGACGCTCGCCAGCCTGAAAGACAAGCTGACCCGTGAGCTGAAGGCCGCGCAGGTTGAGCAGCGTTTCGTCGAGGCGACCAAGCAACTGGAAGACGCTTCGTTCGAGGCTTCCGATCTGGCCCAGCCAGCGCAGGACTTGAAGTTGACCGTTCACACCTCCGCGCCGTTCGGCCGTGAAGGTGGTGAAGGCATTGCGGCCAACCGTGCCGTAGTCACGGCTGCGTTCAGCCCCGAAGTGTTGGATGAGGGTGCGAACAGCACCGCCATCGAGCTCGATCCGGAAACCGTAATCGTGCTGCGTGCCAAGGAACACCTCAAGCCTGCGCAACTGCCGCTGGAAAAAGTGTCAGCTGCCATTCGAGTGCAATTGACCAAAGAACACGCCAGTGCTGCTGCCAAGACCAAGGCTGAGGAGTTGATTGTCAGTCTGCGCGATGGCAAGACTGCGCTGGACAAGGCGATCGATGGTCAGACCTGGAAAGTGACTGAAGCGGCGACCCGCGCTCAGGAAGGGGTAGACCCTGCTGTGTTGCAAGCGCTGTTCCGCATGCCCAAGCCTGCCAGCAAGGACAAGCCGACGTTCAGCAGCGTGACCCTGCCTGATGGCAGCCTGGTGATCGTACGCCTCAATGGCGTGAATGAAGCAGCAGCACCTACCGAAGAAGAGAAGGCTCAATACCGTCGCTTCCTCGCGTCGCGTGTAGGCCAGCAAGACTTCGCGGCTTATCGCAAGCAGCTGGAAAGCCAGGCCGAGATCAAGCGTTTTTGATCCAGGTTTGAGTTGAGTCTCACAAAAACCCCGGCCCCGAAAGGTCGGGGTTTTTTGTTACATCTGCAACGACGAACGCGCGGGACGTTTGCCAAATATCGGAGTCAACACACCTGTAACTGTTTTAAGACACAATCGTTGCGCCGCTAAGCATCGATCTGTTGCACAATACGCCCCGAACCGTTTTTCTCAGGATGTTCAATGTTTAAATCATTTCCCATGCGGGTTGTCGGGCTGGCGTTGCTGCTGGCCACTGCTGCCGGTTGTTCGTCGAAGAAGACCGCCATCTATGAGCATGAGAATTTCGACGACTCCGGAACATTTTCCCGCAACTATCCGGTGACCGATTCTGCGTCCTGTGAAGCCGCTCGTCGGGCTTTGCTCAGCCAGGGTTACATCATCACCAGCAGCGATCCGAAATTGGTCAGCGGGCACAAGAGCTTCCAGCAGACCGGCGAGACCCACATGGAAATCAGTTTCAGTGTGGTCTGTGCCGAAGATGGTAGCGCCGGGCATCACGCCACGGTGTTCGCCAACGCCTTGCAAGACCAGTACGCACTGAAGAAAACCAACAACTCCGCCAGTCTTGGTGTCGGCGTGCTGGGGTCGGTGTCGATGCCGATCGGTTCGTCGGACGACTCGATGGTCAAGGTCGCGAGCGAAACCGTGACTTCCGCCAAGTTCTACGAGCGTTTCTTTGCCTTGGTCGAGCTGTTCCTGCCCAAGGAAGTAAAGGAAGCGGCGCACATTACCGAGAAACCGAAAACCGATCTGGGCGTTCCTGAGCCCAAGGCTGTACCGGCATCATTGGCCCCGGAAGCCGCCGCAGCGCCTGCACCCGCGGCCGAGGCACCCAAGGCCGCTGAAGTGGCGCCAGCCGCTTCTGAACCGGTAGCACCGCCGCCTGAGGCCGCACCGATTACCACCACCCCGGCTTCGGAACCCGCCCCTGAGGCGCAAATCATCACGCCGCCTGCCAACCCCAGCGATTTGCCTGCGCCAAGTGAGCCGATTCAGGCGATGCCGGTTACTGGCCAGTAACATTTGCAAACATTGATACAGATCAAGCCAGGCCGCCGTTCGGCGGCCTGAATTAAAAAAGCCGCTGATAAATTCCTGATGCCCTGCTACGTTTTATTCAGAGGCGACGCAGAGTTGTGCCCGCGTCATTTTTCTTTCACACGGGCACCTTACCCTCGGAGTCGCTGATCACTGGGTCAGACGCAATTTCAACAAGCTGTGGGGGATTCGAAAATGGACGATTATCAAGAAGAGCTGCTCGAGTATCAGGCGTTTGAACTGGACCCACTGGAACCTGCCGAAGACGCTACCGAGCTTTAAGCCGTCAAGGCTTGCTGCTTTAAGCCGATTGCCTGTGGCTGCGGCGAAACTCGCCGGGAGTCTGGCTGGTCCAGCGTTTGAACGCGCGTTGAAACGCTTCGGCTGAGGCAAAGCCCAGCAGGTAGGCGATTTCGCCGAACGCCAATTCGGTATCGCGAATGTAAGTCATGGCCAGGTCGCGACGGGTATCGTTGAGGATTGCACGAAATTGCGTGCCTTCTTCGGCGAGTTTGCGGCGCAAGGTCCAGGTGGGCAGCTTCAGGCGTGCCGCCACTTCTTCCAGGTCGGGTTCCCGGCCACCATTGAGCAATGGCCCCAGTAACTGAGTGATGCGTTCACGCAGGCTGCGGGTGCGTGTCAGTTGCTCCAGTTCCCGTTCACACAAGCTCAGCAAGAGGCGCCAAGTGCTCGGGCAGTGCTCCGGATTGCGTTTGGCGAGGCTGGCCAGGCTCAGGCGCAATTGATTGTGTTCGGCACCAAATTGAATTGTGCAGTCGCCCAGCGCGTCGTAGGCGGCGCTGTAGTCGGGTGCTTCGAATTCGATGTCGATGCGTTCGGCGCTCAGTGGGGCAGGGCTCACGCTGGACAACTGCTGCAACCAGCCCGCGAGGATAGAATCCACTACGAAACGGTTGTAGCTGTTGTAAGGGCTGATGGAGTAAAAGCGCAGCCAGGCTCCCTGCGGGTCTTCGTGAAAGCTTGAATGGCCGCGATAGTTGGACCCATACAAGGCTTCGAAGCGAATCAGGCAGCGCGCCGCCTCGCGTACCGTGGGTGCCTGGGCTGCCGTGATGCCCGCCAGGCCCGCTTGGCTGAGGCGGCTGAGTTGGCCCATGCGCAAGCCGAGCGCCGGGTTGCCGGTCAGCTGAATCGCACCATGTCCCAGACGCATGTAGCGCGGAATCGAAAGGCGCGCACCCGCTTCGCTGAGGCGGGCCGTGTCCAGGCCGTATTGCTCGAGCAGGGGCTGGGGGTCCGCATCGAAGCTGCGCACGGCGTCCGCCAGGCTATGAACGAAGCCCACCGATAAATCGCCGAGACGCATCGGCAATGGTTTCATGGCTTACAACCACAGGTTCAACAAACGCGCGCCGCGGGCATTGTCATCGGCAAAGTGTTGGCCGTTGCGGCTGAGAAAACTTTGCCCGGCGCTGGGCTGATCCCAGAACTGGCCGCGCAAGAACACGCTCATGCCGGCGATAGCCTGGCTGGAGGGCGCTTGAGTGGTCAGGGTCAAATGGTGCCACGCTTGGCCTTCGCTGAGCTCCCCGGGCTTGAGGCTGACAGAGCCGGGTGTCGATGAACCTTTGTAGCCGCGCCATGGTTGATCCCAGGTGCCCCGGCCGCCAACGAACGCCGGGACCGCGACGAGTTGTGCCCGTTCAGCGTCGAGCTTGCGGTAGTTGTCCGGGTACCAGCTGTCGCTGCCGATCAGCACGCCCAGACGCCCGGCCGGGGTGTCGACGACATTGAGCGCATGTTCGCCATTGGCCTTGATCGCATCCCGCTGTTCAAACACCGGATGCATCTGTCGCTGCGGCTGACCGATGGGCAAACCCTCGCGGCTGAATACCACACTGCTGTTATACAGCGCGCCGCGACCGATTTTCAGTGTGCCGTCGATGACGCTGGGCTCGGGCAACACGATGGAGCCAGCCACCAGTGTCACGTCGAATTCTTTCGCCAGCCCGCCGAACAGCGCCTGATAGTCCTTGGCCATCCCTTTGGCTTTCATCCGCAAGTGAGCATCGTCCAGACGGCTGCTACCCTCGGCGCCGATCAGTGCCCGGACGAACTTCAACGGATTGCTCACGGCCAGCCAGTTCATGGCCTCCTTGAGTGTGGTGGCCTGGTACAACTCATCCTTTTCGCCGCTGACCATCAGCCACGTGCCGATATGCTCCGGCAGCACGACAATGGTTTTCGCATTCAACAAACCTTGATCCCGAGCCTTTTGCAGGTAAGCGGCGAGCTTGCGGTGCAAGCGTTCCGGGCTTTGATAGTCGGTTGGAAACAGCTCGGGCTGGATACCCAGCAAGTTGCCCCGATCAGCGGGCTGGCCCTGATCGACAGCGAGATCGATGCGCAGGTCCGAGAGGTAATGGCCCATCGGGCGATCGGCGGCCCACATGGCGTAGGTTGTGAGGGCGGCGACCAGCGCCATGGATAAAGTCAGGTACAGAAGTTTGCGCATGGGGGAACAGTCAACGGCCGTATAAGGGCATGGTTTTTCAGTATGGATAGTATCGAAGGCTACGGCAAATCAATGGGTTGGTAAAAAAATCCAGACAATCAGGGATATTTCCCTGCCAGTTGCCCCAAGTTGTGCACTCGGTCATCGCACAGGTTTCAATGCCAAAGACAAAACGGCAACGCCGCCCCTTAGGGCGGCGTTGTGATGTATCGGTGCGCAATGAAATCGATTGAGTATCGCTTATTCATCAATTCCCACGGTAGGTGGAGAAGCCATAGGGGCTGAGCAGCAATGGGATGTGGTAGTGCGGGACGGTGCCGTCCACCTCGAAAATGACGGGTACTTCCGGAAAGAAACTGGACGTCTTATGTGCCTTGAACCACTCACCGGTCTTGAAGGTGACACGGTAAGTTCCTTTCTCCAGACCCCGACCTTGCGGATACAGCCCGGTGATGCGGCCTTGCTCATTGGTTGCCGCGCTGTTGAGCAGGTCCCAGGTTTTTCCATCCTGTTTTTCCAAAGTGACATTCACTCCAGGGGAGGGCAGGCCATCCTGCAAGTTGAGTACATGCACGCTCAATGGATTGGCTGCCGCTGCCGCCAGGGTTGAAAGGGCACTCAATACAGCGCCAACGAAGAAACTTTTCAATACAGTCATGGTGATGTCCTTAGTTTTTAACGGCAGGTAAAACTTTGTTGATAGCGACCACTGCACAACCTTCATCGTTTGCAGCGCCACCCGCACCGGCCACTCCGATGGCGCCGATGACCTCACCATCGAATTGCAATGGCACGCCTCCGCCGAGCAGCAACAGCTCATCAAGGGTGTTGAGGTTTTGTGCATCTGGATTAGCGCGAGCGCGTTCGGTTAACAACCGCGTCGGTGTCTTGGTCGACAGCGCGGTATAGGCTTTGCGTTGCGCGGCTGACGTGTTGTGCGGGCCAACATTGTCATCGCGTTGCACGGCAACCAGATTGCCGCCACGATCAACAACGGCGGCAACGGCTGTGCGCCCCTCGGCGTGGCAAGCCGTCAGCGCGGCATTAAGCAAATCGTTGGCCATTGCAAGTGACACGTCCTTGCGCTGCGCAATCTGATCCGGGGCTGCAACGGCGAACGCAGAGCTCATTGCGAGTGTGAGCAGCAATGAAGTCGATAGGCTTGTAGGCATGCGGTTTCCTTGGCTGAGTCTGTTTGAGTCATTGCCAGACATCATGACCAGTGCACCCCGTCAGAATGATTGCCTGCGGATTACCAATATGTAATGTGAGAATTCAGCGAAGCGGGCTAGCCTGTGCTCCAGTTTTGGAGGAAAAAATGCGTATCCTGGTGGTTGAAGATGAAACGAAAATGGCGGATTACCTGCGCAAAGCCCTGACTGAATCAGGCTATGCGGTAGAGATCGCTCTTGACGGGCTGGACGGCCAGCATTTGGCGCAGGAGAGTGAGTTCGACCTGATCATTCTGGATGTCATGCTGCCAGGGCTGGATGGCTGGCAATTACTGCAAATCATCCGGCGCAAATGGCAGACTCCAGTGCTGTTCCTCACCGCGCGCGACTCGGTTGATGATCGGGTCAAAGGGCTGGAGTTGGGGGCCGATGATTATCTGGTGAAACCTTTTTCCTATGCCGAGTTGTTGGCCCGCGTACGCACATTGCTACGCCGTGGTCCGCCTCGCGAAGTCGAGCATTTTGTGGCTGGCGACCTGAGCCTGGACTTGTTGCGCCGCAAGGTCATGCGCAACGGAGAGCGCCTCACCCTGACCAACAAGGAGTTCGCCCTGCTGCATCTGCTGCTCAGTCGTGAAGGGGAAGTCCTGTCGCGCTCGCTGATTGCCTCCCAGATCTGGCAGATGAACTTTGACAGTGACACCAATGTGGTCGATGTCGCCATCCGTCGACTGCGAGCCAAGGTTGACGATCCTTACGCGCTGAAGTTGATCCACACAGTGCGTGGTATCGGTTACATGCTCGAGGTGCAATCCTGAATCTGTATCCGCGCACCCTGAGCCTGCGCCTGGCGATCATGTTCGCACTGGTCAGCGGGCTGTTGCTGGGCTCCCTTGGTTTTTATCTTTATCAATCGTTACAGCGAGAAATTGCCTGGCGCGATGACCAGGCCCTGCTGGGGCGGCTGGAGCGCATGCAAGCATTGATCAGCGATAGCGACAGCATCGAGCAACTGCGAGGGCGGCCCAAGCTCTACGAAAACATGTTGGGCAATAACGACAATCTGCTATGGATCGTCGATGACACCGGCAAGGTGTTGATCGAAATCAACCCAGTGCGTATGACCTTGCCAACGCTGCCGGCTGCACCCCAGGCTCGCCTCGGTGACGGTCACGCGCCTGAATCAGTGCGGCTTGCCTGGCGGGATGTCATGCAGGGTGATCGCGGCTTGACCCTGATCGCTGGCAAGTTGTTGAGTGAGCGCGACCAGATGCTGGGTGCTTATCGACTCAAGCTCTGGTTGGCCATGTCCGTCGGTGCGCTGTTGGCTTTTGCATTCGGCTGGTGGGTGAGTCAACGAGGCTTGCACCCCGTGCGCCTGCTGGCAAAACGCGCCGCCGGAATTGACGTGCAGCATTTGCATCTGCGGCTGGATGAGTTCAATGAATTGAATGAACTCAAAGTGCTCTGTAATGCCCTCAACCAAATGCTTGCCCGCCTTGAGGATGGATTCGCCCAGCTTTCACGTTTCTCGGAAGACCTGGCCCACGAGATGCGAACCCCGCTTGGCAACCTGATGGGACATACCCAGCAAGCTCTGAGGCGCAGTCGCTCTATCGAGGACTATCAGAATCTGCTGGTTTCCAATCAGGAAGAGTATGAAAGGCTGGCGCGTATGATCGACAGCATGCTGTTTCTCGCTCGCACCGAGCAGCCAAACGCTGGCGTTAAATTCGAGCACATCAACTTGAACGATCTGGTTGAGCAGCTATGCGAGTATTTCGAAGGTGTGGCGCAAGAGCGAGATGTGCAGCTGCTAAACCTGGCCCGGGATCAGTTGCTGGGTGATCCAGACTTGATCCGTCGAGCATTGGCTAACTTGCTGGCCAATGCCTTGCGCTACGCACATCCTGCGTCTGCAGTGAAGATCAGCAGCAGGGTTTCTGAGCACAAGCTAAAAATCACGGTGAATAACCAAGGGGAGCCGATTGCCGCAGAGCATCTTCCACGATTGTTTGAGCGCTTTTATCGATGCGACCCGTCACGTAATCAGCCCGACGATTCCGGGGGACTGGGGTTGGCCATTGTTCGCTCAATCATGCAACTGCATGGCGGTTGTGTAGCCGTTGAAAGCACTGAAGCGGGTACGAGCTTTCATTTGGAATTTCCCTTGAAAAGCGCTTGAGCGGTCTTCGCTGACATTCAGCTTCGACTTGTCGACCGTACGCCGTGATGAATTCCTCCCATGTCTCGGAACCGCGCGCTCGTGCGGCGAAGCCTGGCCTCACGGACGGTCAAGCTTCATCGATCCAGGTGCACTTACAGTGATTCCCCGGCATCCAGTTTGGCGAGCAGGATCTGTCCACGTTGCCAGAGTTCTTGCTGCTTGAGGTCAGGCATGCGTCCGAGGTTTTTGTAAACCATACCCATCCGTTGGTTACCGCGCAGAAGATCGCCATGGCGCATCAAAAAATGCCAATAGAGCGCGTTGAAGGGGCAGGCGTCTTCCGTGGTGCTTTCACTCACTTTGTACGCGCAGTCTCGGCAATAGTCAGACATGCGTTTTATGTACTGGCCACTGGCGCAGTAGGGTTTTGAACCCAGGTATCCGCCATCGGCGTGCATGACCATGCCCAGCGTATTGGGGAGTTCGACCCAGTCGAAGGCGTCCATATAGATCGCCAGATACCACTCGCAAATCTGGCTCGGCGCGATACCGGCGAGCAGGGCAAAGTTGCCGGTGACCATCAGCCGTTGGATGTGATGGGCATAGGCATGTTCCAGGCTTTGGCCGATGGCTTGACGCATGCAGTTCATTTGCGTTTTGCCGGTCCAGTAGAACTGCGGCAGTGGCCTGCTATTGCCGAAGACATTGCCGTTGGCGTAGTCAGGCATCTTCAGCCAATAGACACCTCTGACATATTCCCGCCAGCCAATCAGTTGGCGGATAAAACCCTCCGCGGCATTCAACGCAATCCGCCCCGACCAATAGGCCGACTCCACATCGGTGCACAACTGGCGGACGTCCAACAGACCGATATTGAGCGCCGCGCTTATTCGGGCGTGAAACAGAAACGGTTCGCCGCTGGCCATCGCATCCTGATAATCGCCGAACCCGGCCAGGCCAAAATCCAGAAAGTATTCCCATAACACCTGGGCATCAGCGTGGGTCACCGGATAGTCGAACGCCTCCAGGGAACCGTAGTGGTTGTCGAAGCGTTGCCGCACCAGCGCAAGCACTTGCTGAGTGATTACGTCCGCGGAAAAACGTGCTGGATAGGGCGCTTTCACGCCTTTTGGCAACGCCTTGCGGTTGTCCGCATCAAAGTTCCAGGCGCCACCGACGGGGCTGCCGTCGCCATTGAGCAACACACCAGTTTTGCGACGCATCTCCCGATAAAAGAACTCCATGCGCAGCTGCTTTTTACCGTCCGCCCACGCAGAAAATTCGTCACGGCTGCAGAGAAAGCGGGTGTCGGCATGCCACTCAATTGACAGGCCGCACGCCTTGAGCGACTGCTCGAGACGCCAGTCACCGCACTCGGTCAAGTGCAGTTCAGCCGGCTCAAGCAATGCGTGCCAACGCGTCAATTCGCCCGGCACCGAGCCGGTATTGTGCGGGTCATCGAGGGTTACGTACTGCACGCGAATGCCGCGCTGCTGCAACGCTTCGGCAAAGTGGCGCATAGCGCTGAAGACAAGGGCGATTTTTTGTGGGTGATGGAGCACATGGCTGGCTTCCTCCATCACCTCGACCAGCAACACCGTATCGTGCTCGGCGTCCAGGCCTTGCAAAGAGGCGAGGTCGAACGATAACTGGTCGCCCAGAACCAGACACAGGCGGCGGGAGGTTTTCATGCGAGATGATCCAGATGCATCCACCTCAAAATGGCTCCTTGAGTGAAAAAGGAATGCGCAACGAATCTATGGGACCTTCACGTACGCCGCACATTTCATCGTGCACGCACTGCTGCACCAGTACGCAGGGAAAAGGTGGAACCAGTTGCAGCAAATCACGCAGATGACTGACGGAACGAAGGTGCAGTGGTTGCGCGGCATCGTTGAGCAGCGTGAACTGCCCATGATCCTGCGTGACGCGCGCCAGATAAATACCACCCTCCAGCGACAGCAGCTCCAGCTCCCGGATTTCGCCCTTCGAGGCTTGCTCGATCAACGTTTGCAGATTCAAGGTGTACTCCTTGCCTACCAGGGCAGGCGTTCTCCGTTGTAAGCAAAGAAATCGCCGCTGTCGGCTGGCGCCAAGCGGTCAATCAGTGACAACAATTCTCGGGCAGCAATGCTTGCGGGCCTGGCAGCAGAGGCACCCCGAAAGGGCTGTGACAGGCCTGATATGACAGTGCCAGGATGAAGGCTCAGCAAGCGGGTCTGAGGACGGGTGCGAGCCAGTTCGATTGCTGCCGTTTTGATCAGCATGTTCAACGCCGCCTTGGAGGCGCGATAGGCATACCAACCGCCCAGCCGGTTATCCCCGATGCTGCCGACCTTGGCGGAGAGCACCGCCATCGCGCCTTGTGGATCAAGCAAGGGCAGGAAGTGGCGCAATACCAGAGCAGGGCCGAGCGTGTTGACCTGGAAAACCGCCTGAAATTGTGCCGCTTCAATCGCGGCGTAACTTTTTTCAGGCTTGATTTCGTCGCGATGGAGCAGGCCAGCGGCATGCACGATCAACTGATACGGCGCTTCGGCCGCTAATTCGGCGGCGGCCCTGCCGATACTCTCGGGCGCTTCCAGATCCAGTGGCGGAACACTCTGGCGTCCCAGCTCGCGAACACTCGCACAACGTGGATCGGCGTGGAGCCATTGGCAAAAAGCCGCGCCGAGTGCTCCGCTCGCACCGATCACTAAGGCATGGTAGCCATCGCCAAGGGAGTTCATCGTGAAGGACGTGTTCATTAGCCTCTCCCACCGACAAGCGTGATTGCTTGCGCACGTTAACGACGGCGCCCGATCAGTTGCAGGAATTCCTGACGCGTCGTGGACGACTCGCGAAAGGCGCCCAGCATCACCGAGGAAGTCATTACCGAGTTTTGCTTTTCTACGCCGCGCATCATCATGCACATGTGCTGTGCTTCGATGACCACCGCCACCCCGGCGGCATCGGTGATGTGCTGGATGGCGTCGGCAATCTGCTTTGTCAGATTTTCCTGAATCTGTAAGCGACGGGCGAACATATCGACCACTCGCGCAACCTTCGAAAGGCCCAGGACACGTCCGGTGGGGATGTAAGCCACATGCGCCTTGCCGATGAAGGGCAGCATGTGGTGCTCGCACAATGAATACAGTTCGATGTCGCGCACGATGACCATTTCATCGTTTTGCGACTCGAACAGCGCGCCATTGATCACCTCTTCCAGGTTCATCGTGTAGCCATTGCACAGGTACTGCATGGCTTTGGCGGCGCGTTTGGGCGTGTCCAGCAGTCCTTCACGCTCAGGGTTCTCGCCAACGCCGACGAGAATTTCACGGTAATGCTCGGTTAGAAATGGGTCCACGTTGATGTTCTCAGCGATGCTGCATTTCATGAAAGGGACACCCCCGGCAGCAGGGGCGCGCTGGCTGAGAAATTTGATTTCCCGGGCGCAGAGCGGGCATTCACCGTCGAAGTAAAGCGTGAATGGTCACTGCTTTTAATTGTACATGATGGTTAGTGTTGTATAGGTTTTGTATAAGATAGGCCGAAAAAAAGCGGCTGACAATGGTCGCCACGCCGCACAAATCATTGGGAGACGCACGCATAGGCTGTTGGCGCTGATGCGATTTTGACCCAGGTTACTGATTTTTGATGACCCATGGGCATCCTCTGAAATCCCACGCAAGGTCATCGATTGCTGAGTATTCGAATGGGGAAATGACTTCCGGCGGCTTGGGTCAAATTCGCATCAGCGCCAACACAGAACCGATCGCTGTCTTTTGCGGACGTTTATTTTCGGACTGTACTTGGTATCTGCATCTACCAACGCTTGAAATGACTAGACCTTAAACTGACTCACTAAACTTATCTGGTGACTGGCCAACGAGTTGAGACGCGCACTCACTTTAGCTGATTCAGCGGCTTGTCCTGTCAGTGTCTCAGTCACGCTACGTATCGCCGACACGTTTCGGCTTACTTCTTCAGCTACGGAGCTTTGCTCCTCAGCAGCGCTTGCTATCTGCAAGTTCATCTCTGTGATGACACCAACTGCGTCGCTGATTTGTGTAAGGGCGTTGGACGCTCGGATAATTTGAGTAGCATTCACATTTGCCCTTTCACGACTCGAATGCATGGCAGACACAACATCCTGGGTGCTTCCTTGGATACGATCAATGACGATTCGAATCTCCTCCACCGAGTTTTGAGTACGTCTGGCGAGGTTGCGAACTTCGTCCGCCACGACCGCAAAACCACGTCCGCTCTCGCCCGCTCGTGCAGCTTCAATTGCTGCATTGAGGGCGAGGAGGTTGGTCTGTTCTGCAATGCTGCGAATGACTTCCAGCACAGTCCCGATTTCTACGCTGTGAACCGCCAGAGTTTCGATTTCACCGACCGCTCTGCTGACATCCTCAGCCAAGGCTTTAATGTCCCGAGCTGTAGTTTCGACTATTTTCATACCTTCTCGGGCGGATTCGTCAGCGCCGGTAGCTGCTGTGGCCGCATTGGCGGCGCTGGCAGCAACGTTTTGAGCGGTAGCGCTCATTTCGTGTGACGCTGTAGCTACCTGCTCGATCTCACGATACTGCTGCTGCATTCCTTCACTATTCAGATGCGCTATTTGGGACGATTTATCAGCAGTCGTGCGAGCGTCGGTGATACTGGTTTTGATGAGGGCGATGGTAGGCTGAAGCTTATCTAGAAATTTATTGAAGTTGCTCGTCAGAGCGCCCAGTTCGTCTTTACGGCTGTAATCAAGGCGCCGTGTTAGATCCCCGTCACCGCTAGCGATGTCTTCCAGCATCTGAGCGACACGATTGATAGGCTTAGACACGCCCGACGCGGTTAACCACAAAACGCCCATCCCTAAGAGTCCAGCGCCAATTGAAACAAGTAAGGTCATCCAGGTACCACTACGTTGTGAGTCGTTGAGCATTGATTGCATTTTCAATGCGTCTGCAAGCAACACGTCTCTGGGAACGTCCACTAAAACTCCCCAGGCTGGCACCCCCTCGACCGGTCTCACCGGATAAATTGCTCTGATTAGGCTTCCCCGTGCAACGACCGTGGCCGTACCCGCTTGAGTCAGTTGGAGTATTTCCTGCCCATACTCGCCAAGGCGCGTTTGAATCAAATCTCCAATACTTTTAGGGTTATCACTGTTAGCTGCAAGGATACCTTGGCTCGATACAATCAGAACATGACCTGCACCATTAAACAGCTCAGCTCCAGCCTGCTCAGCGTTTACTTGGAGCGAACTTAAGGCAAGGTCTACACCTGCAACACCTACGATCGTCCCGTTTATATTGATGGGTATGGCAACAGTCGTCATGAGTACGGTTTCGGTGCCGACCATTCCAGCGTAGGGCTCTAATAGGCACTGCTTGCCCGAGGCTAATGCGCATCTGTACCACGTATTAGCTGGTGCACCAGCTGCGTTCGCATCCTCCTTATTCAAGTCGGCTTCTGTGATAGCACTGTGGATGTCGGCCCCACCGAAACGGCTCCAATAAGAACCAAACCGGCCTTGTTCATTCGATCCGCGGCCCGTGTCATTCACAAAAGCTTGGTCGTTTCCATCAAGAGCATTAGGTTCAAAAACACCCCATACCCCTAAGACAGATTTGTTGCGTTTGAATGCCCTTTCTATAGCCCTAGTGGCTTCTTCGCGGATGGCAGCGTCGGATATGCCGAGCCGTTTCGCAGCGCTGCCTAGATTGGAAAGCTGTTCAGCCATGTCGTGCGCGAGCATGACGTCCGAAGAATAAAGCTTTTGCAGGAGAGCGGCTTTCTCAGCTGCTTGGGCGAGCAGGAGTTGTTCAGTGCTTTGTGTTAGAGCGCGTTCGCTTTCATGACTGACCAGAACATTGTTCGAACTGCTCTGGTAAATATTCATGCAAACAAGGGTAATAACTACGGCTGCGAGTGAGAGGCCAGCCAGGAGAGTAATTCTAAGCCGAATGGATAGAGAGTTGGACATACTAATGCTCGCATTTAAGTATTGGAACACGTTGCTTCGGTATGCCCACTGATGAGAATAAAACTTTCAAAGCGCGGGGCAAGTTTTTTTAAAAAATGACGGGTCGGTTAGAACCCGTCACCTCACTAGAATTTCACTTGGAGAATGAATTGTGAGTATACGTTGGTTCGGTTGTCACCCAATTGAGATCCGCCGCTTTCAATATCCTTGTCAGGTTTATAGAAGCCAACTAGGGGGATTGCTGAAATATGGTCCGTAACCTGCCACATGGCATACACATCTAGCTCTTTGCCGTCGAGATTTGAGAATGCACCAGCTGTGGAGCTTAAGGTATCAAATCGATAAGCCAATGCGCCTAATGTGAGTTTGTCCGTAGGGGTCAGCGTCAAGCCGACTTGCTGTATACGTGTATTGGTACTGAAGGGGCCTGAGTAGTTGCTAGCAACCTCTCCTTGGAACCAGGTTCCTAATGCCCTGAAGTTACCATAGAATAAAGTGTCGTACCCCTCGGAAAAACGGCTGAAACGATAGCTTACATAGGGGCGCCATGCTATATCAGAAAAAGTCCATCCTGCTTCCGTGTACCAGGCATTCTCGTCGCCAGTTGAGTTTCTATGTTGTCGCGCATACTCGCCGCTTAGAAACAAATTTGGATGTCCTAGATTGCCCTGCGCTCGCACAGATACCGTTCGGGTGCCTTTACGATCAATGAAGTCAAAGGCTTCGTCCGTATCTGTTACTTTCAAATATGTCAGCCCCACGGTCCCTAGGGCATTTACATTTTCAAGCGTTCCCGCAACTATTTCTGCTTTACCCTGAGCTGGGTTATCTGATTTGAGCCACATCAAATCGCTGCGGAGGCCTTCTTTGCCACCTATTTTTATGACGGCTGTCTCATCAAAAGCTTTTCGACCCGTAAGATAATAGGCCCCCCCTCGGTTGAATTTCCCATCTCCAAAAGACTTACCAAGGTTTAGCGCATCTCCAGCAATAAGGAAACCGTCACCAACGATGACATTTTGGCGGCCAACTGAAAGATCTAGGCCATCCTTACCAAGCAGCGAAAAAGCATTTCCTGATTTCCAGCCAAGGTAAGCGTCTTCAATCTTGGTGGTCCGTTCGGTTCCATCCGTCCAGCCTGCCGCATCGCCTTGTCCGTATGTGGCACTAGACAACCAGTTTAGCGCCCCATAAGTACTCTGCTCTGCATCACCTGTTGCAAACCAGCCGCTGAATCCATATTTTGCATAAGATTCTTGCCAGTCTTTTGATCCTGTTTTGATGTCACTGGATTGGGCATAACTTTTACGGCTATGAAATGCCCCTAAGGCCAATTCGAAATCCGCGTTCACAGCACCTTTATCTGACGAATATAACTCATAGGCTTCAGCTTTTAAGGAGGTCTGAAGTGCGGCGAGCATTATCAGAGTTCCCATTTTTTTATTATTTCTGACCACAGTTTGTACTCCGGGTAAGTTTCTACGCAATGTAGAGCGGTAAATGGAGTTAAAGCAGAACGGCAGGATTGGGATCCCTGGAATTTTAGAAAGTCCGAGACAAAGCTGATGTACTTGCTGCCTTCTGATTTTATTATTTTGAAGCAGCACCCGGCGATGCGGGCGTAGGAGTCTTATAGAAAGCCCCAGCCGATGGCGGTGGGGCTATTTATTGTTCCACTTTAGATAGGGAAGGCACGCTCGCCGAGTTGTAATGTGACCCATTTCAATTCGGTCATGTCGTGGATCGAATAACGACCATTTTCTTTGCCGTGTCCGCTCTCCTTAAATCCTCCGAAAGGTGCGTTCGGATCGTCGTCAAAAGAGTTGTCGTTGATGTGAACTGAGCCTGCTTCAATCCGAAGTGCAAAATCAAATGCTTTCTGAAGGTCATTGGTCACAATGCCGGAAGAAAGTCCGTAGGATGTGTCGTTCGCAAGCTCGACTGCGTGCTCGAAGTCTTTGGCCATATAAATGGAAACCAAGGGTCCAAAGCTTTCCTCGTTGTATACAGCCATTGATGGTTCAACATCGGTCAGGACGGCAGGCTGGAACAGATTTCCTTGATACTCTCCACCGGTTAGCAACGTCGCACCTTTGGACAGGGCATCATCGATCTGACCACGGATGAATTCGCACTGTTTGGAGTTGATCAACGGACCGACTATCGTTGAAGGATCTTTTGGATCACCGCAACGAATGGAGCGGACTTTCTCAACGAATGCAGCACAGAATTTTTCGTAGATCGCTTCTTCAACGATAATCCGAGAGTTAGCCATGCAAACCTGGCCTTGGTTGAAGAAAATGCCGAAAGCAGCGGCACTCACTGCGTAATCAAGCTTGGCGTCATTCAGGATTACGATAGGGCTCTTACCACCAAGCTCCAGAACGATTCGCTTCTGGAATTTCCCAGCAAGCTCAGACAGGTACTGGCCAACTTTCGCTGATCCCGTGAAAGTCACCATCTTGACGCGTTTGTCTGAGAAGAACTTATCACCCAGTGCTTCATTGGTGGTCGGCAGCACGTTGAAGACACCAGGTGGAACGCCTGCTTCTTCGAGAATTTCAGCAAACAGCAACCCAATCAGTGGCGTTTGCGGTGCCGGTTTCAGCAGGAATGCGTTGCCAGCGGCCAAGGCGGGGGCGAGTTTTTTCCCGTTTAACAGCAGCGGCGCGTTGAACGGGCCGACCCCTGCAATGACGCCAAGTGGCTGGCGAATGGACATTGAGATACGCCCAGCACCGTCAGCTGGCATGGTCTCTCCGCGTATGTCTCGTGCTTGTCCTGCTGCGATGCGGAATGCGCTGACCATGTAGTCGCATTCGAACATCGCTTTGCCGAACACATTGCCGCCTTCCTCGATGAGGATCTTCGCGATGTCACCGCGACGGCGCTCGATGATGTCCGCAGCACGGCAGAGAATGGCCTCTCGCTCTTTTGCAAGCGTTTTCCCCCAGGCCTTTTGCGCCTCGAATGCAGCCTCAATAGCGCTGTCGATGTCAGCCGCTGTCGCAAGCTTGACGCGAGCAATCGCTTGTTGGTTGTAGGGGTTGATCACGATCTGCTCTGGTTGGTCGTCGCTCTGCCAGGATTTACCATTGATATAAGGGTGGTAAATTTTCAGGTCTTTTATGGCTAAGTCGGTCATTGCAGCCCACCTATGATTCAAGTTTTACACGGAGAAAATGTTGCGAAACGTCGCGCCAAATTACTGGAGCCTGGTGGTCATCCGGTTACGGGGCCCCCGAGACCTTTGCGTCAGACGGGTTCGCTGTTCTTCCAGTTATCCATCAACGTGTTTGAGGGGAGCGACTCGTCCAGGAGCTTCTGTGCGGTGATCACCCCCGCAATCGGCAACCCCTCAGGGTTCAATAGGCCAATCTGGACCAGCACGCTCGCTTGGTCCCAGTAGATGTGCTCGTGGTACAGCTTGTCACCTCGGAATCTAACTACTCCCAGCATGGGAATTTCGACATATTTGCCTGTAGGGGCCACATTAGGGATCAACCAATCGATCTCCGTGGTGTGGGTAAAGCACATGATAAACTCATCGACAATCTGAAGTGCGCCCACTGTTCGCGACAGAGGAATGAGTTTCATATCCGGTGGGTTTCCGTGAACAAAGTGGTGCTGGTAGAAGCGGCTTAGCTCTTTGCTTCCGACCCCACCGGTCATCGTTGGGATGTGGTTGACGTATGGCTCAGCCACCATAGTCGCCATAGTCGCCGGAACGTCTCGCGTGTCGAACTCGTGCTTAACGTGCTCGTCCCACAAATCAGAAAGGTTGAAGTAAGGGCCTATCTCACGCTTCAATGCGGCGATAGTTCTCTCGTGCGCCATGAGTGCAGCAGGTTTGTCAAAGTGGACACTGCCAGCGCGAGCAAATGCGTGATCGACATTTGGATAGGTGTAGATTTCTGCACATTTATTACCCTTTAGCGCCGCATTAATTTTCGAGCGCGCCTCTGTGCCACAATATGCATCGTTTTCGGCAAAGTGCAGAACCAGTCGACCGGTAACTTCGCCCACTTCGTCGAGATACTCTTCGATTCCCATGCCGTAATACCCGACCGAGCAAGCTGCACGGGTACGTGTAGCTGTCAGGTAGGCTAGCTTACCGCCCATACAGAATCCCACATAGCCGAGGCCGTCGCCTTCGACTTGATCCAAGGATTCTAATTTGGCAAGGCTTGCAGCAATATCACGAACAGCCAGATCTACATCCATACGCTGGAAGAGGTCGATTGCTTTAGTGAAATCTTCTTCCGTGTAACCCAGGTCCACATCTCGCTCCAATCTCCAAAAAAGATCTGGCACTAGCGCGACATAGCCCTCTTCGGCGTAGAGGTCAGCGACTGCACGCATGTTAGCGTTGACACCGAAAATTTCTTGGCCAAGAACAACCCCAGGCCCCTTTCCGCTGGCGGGTACAGCGAGATAACCGCGAAACGATTGTTCTTTATCCAGGGTTTGGATGTCGATGAATTCGCCCATTATTTGTGCTCCTCTGAATTTAACTATTCGGAATCGGAATGACGCTGAAACCAGACGCGGGGCGATAGCCCTCTGTCCGGGCCAAGGATTGAAAATCCCCCATCGACTGGCACGTCCACACCAGTCATCCAAGAAGCTCCAGCGGTGCATAGAAACGCAACAACGTTACCGACCTCTTCACCGCGCCCTATCCGACCGAGTGGGTGGAAATCAGCACCCACGCGGTCCGCAAGCTCGACGTCGTTATTTGTCAGGCCTGCGACGGCGGGGGACCAAGTCCAGGCTGGGGATACGCTGAGAACACGGGTGCCTTTATCGGCCAAACTCACTGCGAAATTTTTTGTTAGCTGAAGCATTGCCGCTTTCGAGGCGGGGTAGAGTGCTCGGCCTGCTGCACCGAATTTCCCTCCGGTGCTCGTGATGTTCACAATGGTGCTTCCAGGTCTTAAAAGGGGAGACACTTTCTGCACAAACATTGCCGCGGAAATCACATTCACATTTAAGCTTTTGTGCCAGTCTTCGCGAGAGGACTCGATACCGTGATCGATATAAATACAAGCGTTGTTGACAAGAATGTCAATTTTCCCGAATTCATTGATCGTGTTATCGATGCACGTGTCAATGTCTTCATCGTTTTCGACATCGCACTCGGTGTAAGAAGCGCATGGCCCGAGTTGTTCGCAAAGTTCACGTCCAACGACCGCATTCCGACCCACAAGCATTACTTCGGCACCTTGTGCCAGCATGACCTTAGCAATATCTAGACCAAGTCCTTGAGTGCTCCCAGTTATGATTGCAACTTTTCCTGAAAGGCTCATTATTGCACCTCAATTAATTGACGGACGCTGGAAATTTTGGCGATCAAACTCATGCTTTTAAGTGATGCTTCATGGGTTGCGGGATCAGCAGCCGAACATGCGTCAGAGGGAACCACTACGTTGTATCCACAATCCACAGCGTGCCTTACCGTACTCTCTACAACTGAGTGAGTTGCTACACCTGCAATAATCAGCGTTCGAGCGCCAAGCATGTGCAAGAGTGCCTCCGCATGCGTACCATAAAAAGCATTGATACGCTTGTGAGTAATTACAAACTCCTTCCCATTTTCGTGCGGGCTTAGACAATCCAAGAACTCGGCACCCCATGATCCATCTATTACTGCACCTATCTTTTTTACGTTTTCCAAAATCGGGGCGTTGGCAATCAGGTCGGAATAATTACCACGATATGCAACCCGCGCGTGGATGATAGGCCAGCCGTTGTTACGAGCAACGCGTAGCAATTCGGTCGCAGCTGAAATCAGATTCGCGCGCCCCTCTCCATCAGTGTCTAGACCTACCTTGATTCGCCCATCCGCATGGAGGACGTCATTCTGGTAATGGAGAGCAATTACGACTGGCCGATCCATCAAACGAATACCTCCAGATTAGCGAATACGTCGTTGCAATTGACTAGGTCGACTCGCTTAAGCTTGATCTTCCAGCCGTCAACCTTGTTGCCGATAAGTTTGTAGGTATAACGTCCGGCGAGTTGACGCTGGTCGAGACGCCATTCGGTGGCTTGAAAAGAGGCACTTACGACAAGGAAGTCGTCTGCATCCAAGCCTTCGATGCACACGTTACCTACCAGGTGAGCCGTTTGAGTCTGTGGCTGCTGTGACCAGTTGCGAGCATTTTCCACCCGACGTATGCGAGTTTCACGCAGCATGCGGTTCTCCCAAAAGAGGGAGATGTGATCAAACGGGTTCACCTGATTGTGCTTTTGAGGTACCCAGTACATTCCGTCATCGGTGAATAGTTTATCCCACTCCCAAAACTTCCAACTGTCTAGAAGTCGAGCTTCCTTAAAGATAAACCGCTCGATCGAACGCAGGGTTTCTTCATCAACAATTGTAGCTGTCAGGTCGTCGGTTTTTACGTTGAAAGAGCGGTCAAGCAACATTATTGCTCTCCTTGGCGATGATGGTTCCAGTCATAAACTTCTTCCAGGCAGCAAACTGATTACGCATTGGAAGCTCACTTGTTCCATTGGTTGATACCGCACCATCTTCGAGAACTTTATCTGTGCCGACATAACGGTGCATGCTGATCCAGCTACCCCCTCTGGTCATGTTGCCTTCTTGGCAGCGTGCATAAACTTCAACGTCGTCTGGCATCACGTTGGAAGAAGGGGAGTTGATGACATTCGCGTAAGTAAGTGCACGGTCGAACACTACATCGGGTGCACCTTTGCAGCGGAAGGTCTGTATTTCGACCATGGTCTTATCGACCGAGACGGGACGAATAACCCGGAATTGCATGAATACGGTATGAGGCGAACCACTCCCGTAAATCACGGTGTTATGACGATTCATACCCATGATGTCACGAGCCCGATCTGCCCCGTATGCTTCACTCAGGCATTCGAAATGCGCACGCGATACTTCGTCCCGCTCAGCGGCGCCCGGATCGAAAATCGCTTCCATGTAGCCGTGGCCGTTGTGGTAAGCGCGAAGCTCCAATTTTTCCCAGAAGTCGTAGGGCTCGCCATTGCCGTCCATGATCAGGAGTTCGAACGGCATTTCGCCAATCGCCTCGGCTTCCTCACGCGCAGCATCAACGGATGACTCATGGGTTACACGAGCATGCATGGTGTCATGGAGGTTTTCGTAGAAAACTTTCCAGTTGGAGCGTTGCTGTACTCGAAAAATCCCACCGGCAACTTCAAGCTCACCGACAGGGGAGCGGTCGCACATGTTGTCAATTGACGTCACGACACCGCCGAGGAAAGTCTTAAGATCTTCGCCGTACGAAGCCTGGCTCGCGAATACAAAGCCGCGATAGCTATCAACTCGAGCCACGCTGACCATAGAGAAATCAGGGTGTTTAGGGTCATAGCAAGTTCCTTCGAATCCGCTCTTCAACGGGGCCGACAAGTGCGAGCCATCCAGCTTGAATGTCCAAGCATGGTAGGGGCAGCGGAAGAATTTGCCGACGTTGCCGTCACCGTCCGCGACTAATTTTGCCCCTTTGTGCGGGCAGCGGTTGTAGTGAACGTTCACCTGTCCATTCGGTGCACGGACCATTACAACATCTTGATCGCCAATACGAGTGGTGTGGTAATCACCTGGGTTTTTGACTTGGCTTTCGTGGCCCACATAAATCCATGCGTGGCCATAAATTCGCTCCATTTCAAGTTGAAAAAGAACAGGGTCGGTATAGACACTCTTATGCACACTATCTTCTCGAATCAAATCCGAGATTTGTTCATTCGTAGGAATCATTGTTCTCTCCGTTGCTTATTAGAGGTCAAGTACCAACTTGGAAGTTTTGGCACGAGAAACACATGTACAGAAGGCGCCGCTGGATCGCTCGCGATCAGATAGGCATATGTCACGGTGATCGGCTTCACCATCAATGATTTGACTCACACATACACCACAGTCGCCGCGTCGGCAGTCAAACATCGGATCTAAACCTGCTTCAATCATCACATCCAGCAGGTTTTGGCCCGCATTAACTGCCAGTGTCACGCCACTTGCGCGAAGTTCCACTTCAAATGCTTGATCACCTTCCTCTTCAAGGGATCCGGCGAAAAGTTCGTAGTGGACGTGTTCTTCGAGCCAGCCGAGCTCCCGAGCTATTTGGATCACAGAGGTGATCATCTCTGTTGGGCCGCATATGTATAGGTGAGTTCGTGCACCGGGGTTGGCTAAAACCGTTGATGCGGGAAAACGTTTAGTTGCATCTCCGCCGCTGATCCAACACCGACTTTTGTCGAAACACTTAACTTCGTCTAAGTAAGCCATGTCCACTGCATCACGGCCTGCGTAATGCAGGGTGAAGTCTTTTCCGGACTCCGTCAACGCACGACCCATGCTCAACATTGGTGTGATGCCAATACCTCCTGCAATGAGCAGGTATTGCTCAGCGTCCTCTATTAGAGGGAAGTGGTTACGAGGTGGGTCGACCTCAATAACTTGGCCCTCTGTGAGGCTGTGCACCCACTTTGAACCACCAGTACTTTTGTCATCGAGTTGTACCGCAATTTCATAGTGGTTATGCGCCGACAAATTCACGATTGAATATGCGCGTTTCTGCTTCCGCTCACCAGGAATATGCAGCTCTAGATGCGCGCCTGGGGTGAATTCAGGCAGCTTTTCCCCATCATTGGCTGTAAGCACAAGTCGCCGAATGCGGGGAGTAAGAGCTTCAATTTTTTCTACTTTTAATGATAATTTGGACATAGGAAACCTGCGCATATAACAAGCGATCATTAAATTTAACTGGTAGTCCGGTCCCAGTGATTATTTTTAACGATGTTTCTCAATCAGTGGAAGAATCAGCAAATAAGCCAAGGCCTAAAATAGATTAGGTATTGCTTTCGGTGAACTTTTCAAAATACATCCGGACTGACGTTAGTTTTTTATCCTGGTGCCATTTCTTTATGGACTCCACCATTGGGGGAGGGCCGCACATGTACATGTCAAATGGTGTGTCAGACGTTTCGTACGGCAGGAGATGCTCAGGAATAAACCCCTTTTTCCCCGGCCACTTCTCATCCGCATCGCTAAGAACCGGCGTGAAATCGAAGTGTCTAATTTTTTTCTTGTATGCCTCGATGCGAGGTATTTCGCACAAATCTTGTTCGGTCCGAACGCCATAGAAGAGGTGGATTGGGAAACCTGAGCCGCCTTTCTGCGCCAACTGATCGAGCATGCCCAGAAAAGCGGAAAGGCCTGTTCCGCCTGCGGCCATTATCAGCGGACGGTCAATATGCCTCAGATAAAAGGCTCCCAATGGCGCCTCCATCTTGATCGTATCGCCAACTTTGCAACGATCTCGCATATAGTCTGTCATCACGCCACTGGGCAAGAGGCGTACCAAAAACTCAAGAGTCCGACTTCCAGGTGCACAGGCGAATGAATAGGAGCGGCTGTGCTCGGTATGCGGAACTTGAATCCGCGCATACTGGCCCGGGAGATAATTCAAAGGAGCTGCATCGGACCCTATTTCGACCTTCAGTATCGCAGTGCTCTCAGATACCTGAATTACTTCAGTGACGGTAGTTGTTACTTCAGCTGTTCCTTGGCTTCCACAGAGGGTCGAGTCGAAATCAAAGTAGAATGACGCGTCAGACTGCACTCTCGTCTGGCAAGACAGGACCTTACGCTCTGCCAGATCCTGCTCCGAAAGAGCCTCCTCATCCACATAGTCTTGAGTGTAACTACCCGATTCGCAACGGCCTTGGCAGGTCGCGCAAACCCCTTCGCGGCAATCCAAGGGGATCTTGATTCCACTCTTGAGTGCAGCGTCTAACAAAATTTCGTTAGGCTGGACCGGGCAAAACAGTGTCTTGCCGTCAGCGAAGTTCAACGCAACCTTGTACATGACTTAACCTTTCTGCGACTCAAATGTGGTAGAAATCCAGCACCGAATTGATCGTGTCATTCAGTAGCACGGTATGTTTCTTTGAAATCAACCAACTATCACCATGAGGCCGAAGTGTGTAAGTGGCTCGTCCAAAAAACTGTTCGGCGGTGGACTGGCGGTAATACAAAGTTTGCCAATTCACACGTACTTCGAGATCACCACCTTCCAATGGGTGGATGCGCACGTTATTAATCTGATGCAAAGTTCTGGGCATTGGTGTCGCAGAGGCAGCTTTGCCCGTGCGAATACGGAAAACACGGTCTTCCAGGCCCCCGCGATTCGGATAGTAGATCAGCGACATTCCGCGCTTTGGGTCTGTAGTGTAAACATGTTCAGAGTCCCACTGCGGCAGATGGAATACGCTGTCCTCACTGAACAGTGCCAAATATCCATCCCAATCTTGGGCATCGCAAAGCTCTGCTTTTTTGAACAAAAATTGTTCGATCTGGTATTGGAGTTCGAAGTTCATCTGCTTATACCTCTTTCAGTTTCAGCGCTTCGGCATCGGCCGCTTTACGCGCGAGACCGTCAAGAAGAAACTTCTGCCAGTTTCCATGCTGGTTGACGTACAGGCCTTCGTGCGTGAATTCGGCACCAATCATGGCGGGTGAAATCCCGATGGTCTCAGTGTTTTTAGTCGGACCAGTTGTCCACTTGTCACGACCTCGAGAAATGTCACTCCAGCGCTCAAGGCGGGCTTGGAATCCGCGCTGGGCTTCACGAAACTCTACAAGGTCGTCCGGCGTGCCCATTCCGGAAACGTTGAAGAAGTCTTCGAATTGGCGGATGCGATTTTCGCGGTCGGCATCGGACTCTCCCACCACGCCTAGGCAAAAACTGTTGATTTCCGTCTTATCCCAAGCGATTGGACGGATGATCCGCAACTGCGAACTGATTTGATCCAGGAAAAACATGCTTGGGTAAACGTTCAGGTTCCTCAGGCGGTGCATCATCCATTCAGCTTTGTCTTGGCCATACTCCTCGACCAAACGAGGCATGATGGTGGCGTAACCCGGGCGAACTTCTGGATTTGGCATGTCGCTAAACAGGACGCTATGCCCGTTGTTGAAGGCGAACCAGCCATCGTCAGTTTCGGTATCGCCAGCTCCCAACTTGCTGTAATCAAGGGTGTCGCCGGAGTCAATGCCTTTGGACGCGTTAACCTGCTGTCGATGCTGTACGGTCGACACATAATTGTAGTGGACGGTACTTACGTGATAGCCATCGAGGCCGTTCTCGTTTTGCAACTTCCAGTTACCATCGTAGGTGTACGCCGACTTGCCAGGAAGAACCTCCAGTTCACCCGTAGGAGATTGGGCAACCATCATGTCGAAGAATACTTTTGCGTCGCCCAAGTAATCTTCAAGCGAGTCCGTACCCTGTACGTTAAGGCTAACGAATACGAAGCCCTTATAGCTTTCAATGCGTGCCTTCTTCAAGCCGCGAGTTGCTTTGTCGAAGTCTTCGCCGTATTCAGTCGGGGCTTTTACTTTTACGAGCCTCCCATCGCTTTTGTAGCACCAAGCGTGGAATGGGCAGGTAAAGGTGGACTGGTTTCCTTTCCCGACACGAGTCAAAGTAGTGCCGCGATGTTGACAGGCATTTATTAATGCATTCAACTTGCCTTCGCCATCACGGGTGATAATTAGAGGTTGGCGTCCCGCACGCATTGTAACGAAGTCATGTTTGTTTGCGATTTCGCTTTCATGGCATGCGTAAATCCAGTTATTTTCGAAGATTAATTCCATCTCCAGGTCGAAAAGTTCTGGCTCTGTAAACATATCGCGAGCGACGCGGTAGATGCCTTCTTCACTCCGGAAGTCTAAGCAACTTTCGATATATTCTTGCCACTGGCTAATATCACGCATACGGCTCATAGGTAGATCCTCAATCGTGCGGCTATGCAGGGTTCCATTAGAAGGGGGCAGCAGCGATTGGTCTATCCGGTTTGTAGATGACTTAAATCCACTAATTGTGATCGATAAAATTGGTGGTTTTATACAATCATATGCCGTCGAATTGCATAAGGATGATAATCATTATTTTTTATCGCAGTGCTACTTATTGAGTAGATTGGTGTCAATAACTAACACCTAGCCAATTTCGTTCGGTAACAAGTGGTGCAATCAATTGGCTTTTATGCTCTGAAATGGTGCACAAAGTGTTACTGCGCGAAGGATAATTGGCGTTGAGCATGGGTATTATCCATTTAGTCGGATAGGGATGTCCGGATAGGTAGATTTTCGGCATGATCAGTTCTGTGGCATACGTCTTGCTGTCCTCCAGGTACGCGCCGAAGAGCGCATGTCATCCATAATCGTGGAGCCTTGCTAATGACTGAGTCTCATGTCGTTACCCATAGTGATATCCGAATCAACAGCTATGACATGGCAGGAGCCCGAGCATGGATGGAGGAAGTATGCGGTCCCCACAGTCTTCAGAGCGCCCAGCCTGATCGGGTGTCTTTTCGGCATAGTGCGAGGGTCTTTCGGTCGTATGCGACAACGCTGGGCACCATGGAATACGGGGCTGACGTCCGAATCGGAGTCGAAGGATCCGAGCATCTGGACAGCTACAGTTTAAGTTTGCCTATTGTTGGCGAGCAGGAGCTGCTTTATCTGGGAAACCGTATCCACTCGAATAGGAGCATTGGTGTCATCGTCTCGCCCTTTCACAGCCAGGAGCTATCCATGGCAGGTGATTGCAAAAAACTCTCTGTGGTTATCCCACGCGTAACCATGAGGTTGGCTCTGGAAGAAATCCTAAAGCGTCCGGTTGAAATCCCTATCAATTTTGATCCGGTGATGGACGGACAGGCTGGTGCCAGCGCCTCTTGGTGGCGCCTGATAGGGCACTTCGTCTCGGAACAGGAGGTTGGAGGAGCTGTATTCGATCAAACGCTATTTTCCAGAGATATTGAAGCGTCTCTCGTTCGAGGGCTAATTTTGGCTCAAAAGAATAACTATACCGATGAAATCCAGGAGTGTTTGATCGGTAAGCTACCAAGTTATTTGTTGAAGGCTAAAGACTTCATTCACTCCAATGCGCAGGAAGATATTCGGCTAGAGGATATTGAACTTGCGGCAGGAGTTTCGAGGTTTAAGCTTTTCGATGGGTTTAAAAAACATATGGGCATGTCCCCTATGGCCTACCTAAAAAAGCTACGCCTATCTGAAGTGCGTAAGCAGTTGCTAAAGGGGGGCAGGGGTATAAATATTTCAACTGTGGCAACTGAGTGGGGGTTCAATCATTTGGGCCGATTCGCAAGTGAGTATAAAAAGCTTTTCAACGAAATCCCAAGTGCGACAATGCATCGAAATGATAATAGTCGTGCGCATATGTGACAGTTTCGTATTTTGATCGCGTGCCCTTAATGCGTTTTGAAATTTTTAGGATGGCCTGGCTGATTGATGATCCCAGGCCATTTTTTGTGATTGTTTTTGGTTTCTCACTGCTAAAGTATTAATTGGCACAAAAGTGCTGTAGGTGTGATCCGCATTTTTTGGCTTGGTGCAAACTTTTTGGATCATTTTGCTAAGTTTTAGGATTGCCCCGATGTGCAGTGTCATGTGGAATAGACCTGTGCGGTAGTATTAGTTGGAGGAGGGACTTCCGTGCGGCTTCCAATGTTCTATACTCTCGTGATGCGTGAAAGTATAAAAAGGCCGACGCTCACTTTCTTTGGTTAGCCGAAGCTAGGCGCGTTTTTATCTATGGGTGCGAGATTAATAATGTCTACTAACGATAAAGATCCAGAACAAAAAACACCTTTGCAACTTAGCCGGCGTAGCACTTTGTTGGGTATGGCTCTGGGTGCAACAACGTTAGCGGCTTCTTCTCTGGTGCGTGCAGCCGCATCAGACAATAGTAAAACCAGCCAACATAAAGGTGCTTATGATGTGATCATCATTGGTGCTGGAATGGCGGGCTCAACGGCCGCTCGCGAATTGGGGGCCCAAGGGAAAAAATGTTTGGTATTGGAAGCTCGCAATCGCCTCGGTGGTCGTACCTGGACGGCTGATATTTTCGGTCAGCAGTCCGAAGTTGGTGGCCAATGGGTCCATTGGTACCAGCCTCACGTTTGGGCTGAATTGAAGCGGTATGGACTCGAAATTGATGAGACGCCAGGCGCGAACCCTACCTATGGCACTGTACTCATCAACAATGAGCTGAAAAACGTCGACCCGGCTGACTCCTTTGCAATGCTGGACAAAGGCATGAAGGTTTTCTGCGGCGACCTGATCAATGCGTTCCCACGTCCCTATGATCCAAATTTCGATCTGAGCTTCTTGAAACACGACGATATCTCCATCGCTCAGCGTCTGAAGCAGATCGATCTGGATATCACTACCCATACCATCCTTGAATCCTTCTTCGCCACGGCAGTAAGTGGCAGCCTGGAAACTGCGGGAATGTTGGATCAGATTCACTGGTACGCCCGCGCAGACAATGACATGGGCAGGCTTCTGCGGGCTTGCACTCAGTACTACATCAAGTCGGGTACATCTTCGCTTATCAATAGCATGCTGGATGAGAGCAAAGCGGACGTACGTAAAAGCATGCCTGTCCGTAAAGTCGAGCAGAATGCGAGCGGAGTCACGGTAACTACTCAAAGCGGAGAGGTTTTCAAGGCCAGTGCTTGCGTAGTAGCTATGCCGATGAATTGCTGGAATGACATCGAATGGTCTCCTGCATTGCTGCCAGGCAAAGTTGCCGCGAGCAAAGAACGCCATGTAGGTGCCGGCTTTAAGCTGAAGATCAAAGTCAAAGGAAACAAGGGTGCCTACCAGAGTCTGGCCGGGGTAGGGCACCCGGTAAACATGGTGTACACCGATCATTTCTATGACGATCACACTACGCTTTTCTGCATGGGATACCCGACTCCTGGCTTTGACTACAACAACAAAGATCTCGTGCTCAAGGAGGTCGAGAAGCTGCTGCCTGACGCTGAAGTTCTGGATACGTTCGCTTATGACTGGAACAATGACCCTTACTCCAAAGGTAGCTGGTGTGACTATAAGGTAGGGATGTGGAGCAAATACGGAGCTGACATGCGGAAGACCGAGGGCCGAATCGTTTTTGCAGGTTCAGATGTTGCGGATGGATGGCGTGGTTTCATCGACGGAGCCATCGAGACAGGGCTCCGTGCTGGTCGAGTCACGTCCGAGCTACTTACTAGCAAGGCGTGATTAGATTCAGTTTTATGACAGTCGTGATCGCGCTACTTCCTTGCAGCGCGGTTGCTAGTCAGATGGAGTGTGACCCCGTGCAAGTCGAGCGGAGCTGGAGTCAGTGCTCTGTATGTCATTCGGTAGTTAAGGGAGATGACACCAAGTTCGGTCCGAACCTCCATGGAGTTTTGGGGCGGATTTCGGGAGCCTTTCCGGGATATGTTTTTTCTACAGCAATGACACAAAGCCGCCTAAAATGGGCACCTAGCACGATTGACTTGTTTTTGACTGATCCACAGTCCTTGGTTCCTGGCAATGGTATGCCCTACGGTCCGATATCGGACCCCGGTACGCGTGCTGCAATAATTTGCAAACTCGCGAATTCTAATAATTAGCCTCTGGCTGCAGAAGGGATTAAAAAATGAATCCAGCTCTCACTCATTTCACGCGAAATCGTTTTTTATTGCTGCTAAACATTTTGGCAGTATTCCTTTGTTTCAACACTGTCTACCTAGCCATCCAAGCAGGCAGTTTTGAGTACGAAGCCACGGGTAACATTGTTGGTCAACTCGATGTTGGTGTCGCCGGTTCACCGAACCTCAAGTGGATGATGCTCAGCGACATGTTTGGCTTCTATCTTTTCAGCATACCCTCAGGATTGTATCTCTGGTTTGCGCTCAGAGAAGATCGACCGTATTTGCTATCAGTCTCCACGGTCGCAGGTATCCTTTTCGGATTGGTAGGTGCCATCGGCGCGGCGATCCTTTCTGTTGTCTGGCCAGTCCTGACCATTTTGCACGCGACGTCCAACGATCCCGCTGCTCAACTGGTTACCCAGGAAATTTTCCGGATACTGACAATGGCTGTTCAGGACGGTATGTGGGGTCGATTGGAGTTTTTCTTGTCGGGCGTATGGTATCTCGGTCTTTCGATAATTTTGTGGCGGCACAAAAAAGCTTTTGCAGTCGTGGTGTTCCTCAATGCTGTTTGCGCCTTGGTTTCGAGCTTCGGAAAAGTGCTTGATATGGGCGAGTTAGCTGGTTTAGCACTAACAGGCGTAACTTATGTCACGCCGCTGTTCTACATTTGGCTTGGTGTTATAGCCTGGCGTGGGCCCGTCGCAAATGTAGCAAAGAAATCGGAAACAGTAAGTTCGAATGGCGTTGCACATGGCTCTTGATGTGTAGTCAAAAGTTTGCATCAAAGTTCGTGAGTGGAGATCAGGGAGCCTAGTTCCAGCAGGGCGCCATAACAAATGTTTTTTTGGAATGCAAGAGTCGCGTTGTAGCGACTCTTGCTAAATGGGTTTCATCTTACTCCTTTGGTGGTAGTGCCTTCAGCTATCGAAGGCACTTTTTTTGGTGCGAGTCATTATTATGTAAAAATATGAAATTAATTGTCGTTTCTTCTCCAAGAGCGGCTCTACTTTCGAAACTAATTGTTGATTGTTCTGAGTTATTTCCCTTAATTGGATGAGGCTTTGTTCTCGTCTAAACTTATTAAATAACAGTTCAGGTTAAAGGTGGATGAGATGGGTATCATGGATTGGAAGCATTGGATCGTAATATTGGTAGTTGTGGTTTTGGTCTTCGGCACGAAGAAACTTAAAGGGTTGGGTGCCGATGTTGGTGAGACGATTAAGGGTTTTCGAAAGGCGATGAATGATGATGACACTGCCCCTGATAAAACCCAGGCTCAACCATCAATCAGAGCTCAGTCACATCAGACAGCTAGTACTTCGAGCTATCAGAATGCTGAGACTTCTATCCGCGCCGCTACTGAGTGATTGGTAGTTGATTTTTACGCGTGAGATTAGAACACTGCTGTCGCACTAACAAGGATTGCAGCGGACAAATGCTCATGCCTAACCATTAACTCCCTACAAGAGGCAGGTTTCCTCTACGGTAACTCTTTCTAGGCGACGTCTTTATCTGATAAAGCAAACTCTGCTTGATCATATCCGAGCAGATTGCAAAGTACTTCAACGATGATTTGATGATCTTGACGGTCAGGCAGGCCCGAAACAGTCACGCTGCCGATAACCCCAGCTCCTTGAACAATGATTGGAAAGCCCCCACCACAACTGGCGAAATCAGTAGGGGAAATATGGTAGCGCTGCAGAATGTCCTGCTCCTCAATAGCGAGCTGGTGGGCGACTCGATAAGTGCTGCAGAGGAAGCGTTGCACGGTGTTCGTTTTTCGCCGTACCCAGTCGTGATTATCCGAAGTCGCCCCGGGCCTGGCCGCAAAAAATAATGCACGGTCGAATCGTCTTACGTCGATTACAATTGGCAATTCCTCATTTACTGCCCGTTCGTGCAGTAGCGAGCCTAGCTGCCACGCCGTGTTTTCATCGAAACCGCTGAACTGGAGCGCTTCTTCCTGTCGAACCAATAATGCGAGTTCTTCCTTCAAATTCATTGCAGTACCTCCATCGGTACAAGGGCGCTCAATGAGTTGGATCGCCTTTGGTTTCAGCGGATGTAACTCCCTCCATTAACGTCCTATGTCGCGCCTTTCAGCGAGGCCCGCCATTTACGCAAAACCAATGCTACGAGCTAAGCGACTTCTTCAGGTTTTGCCATTTCATCGATTGGAAAATCAGCGACAGCTGCCGGCTTACCATGGGAGGCAGAGAAGCTCTTTGGCGGAGGGCCTCGCAGGACACGCCGATAGCCATTGACATTCAAAGGCTATCTGGCGCTTTTTTAGGACATTAATGCTTGTGATTTGAGGTCAGTAACAGCCTTTAAGTCTACAAGTGATATGTGTTCCGCCACTCTTAGAGCCTGAGCTGCAATCGTTAGCGAGGGGTTCACTGCGGCAGAAGTCGGCATGAAGCTGGCGTCGACGACAAACAGGTTCTGGTGGTCGTATGAGCGGCAGTAGATATCCAGCGGCGCGCTGGCAGAATCATTGCCCATTCGGATGGTTCCGCACTGATGCGAAGGCGTGCGTTTATCAAACGGGCGCGTGAGAACAATAGGGAATCCCGCCTCTTTGAGAACTTTTTTGAACGTGTTGACGAGGGTTAGGTGGGCATTCCAGTTGGTACGCTCCCAGGTAAGAACAGTGCGATCGCCTTCAACGGTCACCCGGTTGGTGGGCGAGGGGAGATCCTCACTCATTGCGTAAAAGTCCACGCAGTGACGGCTGAATTTATTCAGTATCCATTCCGGGACAAGCGGCATGCTTCCTTTCAGAATCGCACCGGAAATCCTGCCTAAGAGCTGAATATTCCCCAAGGGATATCCACCATTGCTGTCGGAAAGGTAGAAATCGTCAATTCCAAATGATTTCTGATAGATCGAGCTGTTCACGAAGCTCGGGCTAAAACCGATCACAGCTGAAGCATTATGATTCATAAAATTTCGGCCGACTTGGTCAGAGCTATTTGCAAGACCTGCAGGGTGATTGCCATCCGCTGACCTCAGGAGCAAAGCAGCCGACTGAACTGCTCCGGCGCTAAGGATGACCAGTTTGGCTTTCATCTGATGAACAGCGCCATCCTTTCGAAATTCAACGGCAGTGATAGGGCCATTTTTTGTACATGTCTTCAGTGCAACGACAGCTGCCCCCGTTATAAGGCTGACGTTTTCGTACCCGAGCGCAGTATTGAGTGCAGCAGTTTCAGCATCCATTTTCCCCTCGTTGCTATGAGGGTGGGCGTCCCATGGGGTGGCCCGATTTGCTATCCAGCGATCAATGTCTACGCCGAGGGGCAACGAATAGGGGTGAAGCCCCTTGGCTGACAGCCGGCTCCGAACTTCAGAGATAGATGGCTCATCTGGTACAGCCGGATAATCATATGGGCGCGAGTGGAACGGCTCGGTTGGATTCTGGTGAAGCGCTCCCCGAACTTTGTAGAGTGATTCTGCGCGGCTATACCAGGGCTCCAACTCCTCATAACTGAACGGCCACGCAGGAGATACCCCCTCCTGATGTTCCATTTCCTCAAAGTCTTCTTTTCGGTACCTTGCTAACACGGCGCCGTAGAACTTCGAGTTACCACCCACGTTGTAGTAGTTGCCAGGACTGAATGCTTTGCCGTTCTCCTCGTACCAAACCTCTTTTGGACGGAAGAATTGCTTCTGGAAAATAGCTCGTTGGTCTATGTGCTCAGGACAGTTATTCAGGTGTTCGCCAGCCTCGAGGATTGTGATGCGGGCACCGGAGGGGGCAAGCCCGGCTGCTACTGTCGCCCCTCCTATGCCAGATCCGATGATGATGATATCAGGGCACTCTTTCATGCTGCCTCCGACGGTTCAGCCGTGAGCTACTGGAGTGGCTCGGCCAGATTGTGCGGCCTGAACGACGGCTATGCCGGTGGCCAATGACCAAATGCCGTCGTGCCCTGTCGCTGCAGGTTGCGCGCGCCCGGCTACAGCCTCACCGAATTGGCGGAACCCGGACTCATAAAGATTGACGTGCTCCAGAATCATCTTGCGTGTTCCTTGGGCGTTAACCAAAGACACTTCACCCACTGGTTTTTGAGTCATCACATTACGCGCTACCAATGTTCCTTCGGTGCCAATAATTTCCAACCCGGTGTCTGCGTGCTTAGCGGTGAATGAGTCATGAAATTGAGCGATCAAGCCAGACTTGAAGCGCATGACACCCATGACAGAATCGGGTAAACCTGTTTTGCTCAGGACGCCCGTTTGAGTAAAGGCCGTGACCTCTACAGGATCATCATTCAGGATGTAGCGTAAGGTATCCGCATCATGAACAGTGATGTCCAGGATGACCCCACCACCTTCGGCTCCTTCGGCGATCCGCCAGCCTTGCAAGTGAGGTGGAAGAGATACTGCGTGAAACACTCGTGCTGCCAGCGGTTTACCGATCAGGCCACTTTGGACGGCTTGCCGCATTGCGGTATGACTAGCTGCATTGCGCAGGTGGTGATTGGTAGCAAAAACCAATCCAGCATCTTGCGCCGCTTTAACCATCTCATGTGCGTCTTCAAGGCTTAGCGCCAATGGTTTCTCGCACATCACGTGCTTGCCTGCACGTATTGCGAGCAACGCTTGCTCTTTATGTAGGTGATTTTTTGTGGAGATATATACCGAGTCCACATCGGGATTCTCAAGCAGTGCATTAATGTCACTGCTGTATTGAACAATTTCGTTGCTTTGTGCAAATTCCTTTGCTCGCTGATCGTCAGCGCTGACGACTGCAATCACATCATCTCCGACAGCGCGGATAGCCGAAATCACCCATTCTTTGGCGATGGTGCTTGCACCGATTAGTCCCCATTTCATCGTTTATTCCTCTTGTAGTTGTTAAATGTGATCTTGAGAGATTCAGCGTACAGCTCGGCGGGTGTAACAGCCGTACAAGGCAATGGCGGTGTAGCAGATGGCAGGAACAACCAGTGAGAAGGAGAGACTGGTCATGTCGGCAGTCAAGCCTGTTAGCGGCGGCACGATGGCACCTCCAACAATGGCGCAGCAGATCAGTCCTGAACCTTCAGCGGCGCGTGAGCCCAGGCCCTCGGATGCAAGAGCGAAAATCGTGGGAAACATGACGGAGTTGAAAAGGCCGATGGCAAGGATCGCCCAACCTGCGGTAGAGCCATTGGAGTTAGCGGCGACAGTGATCAGGGCGATTACCACAGCTGCGGCGGCTGCGAGGATCTTGCCAGGGGCAAAGTGACGAAGAAGCGCGGCACCAATGAAGCGACCAACCATGGCGCCGCCCCAGTAATAAGCAACGTGTTTACCTGCTAGTTCTGCATCGAAACCGAAGGTCGATTCTTGCATCAGGAAGTTAGTGAGCAGACTTCCGATTGCAACTTCCGCACCCACATAAAAGAAAAGGCAGGCAGCTCCGAATGCGAAACGAGGTTGCTTGAGAAGGTTCAAGGCTGCAAGCGGGTTGGAATGTTGAGGGCTTGTGCTCGCCGGAATCTGCTTGCGTTGATGCCAGACAATCATCGCTACGATGAAAAGGGCAATGGCAATGCCAGCGTAAGTGCTGCTGATTACTTCTGCTTCTTTGGCCAAGAACTCAGAAAGCGCCGCTGGAGATAATGCGGAAGCGTCCACTTCGTTGAGAGTGCCCAGGATCAAGATAGCGCCCAAATATGGAGCGACTGTGGTACCCAGCGAGTTGAATGCGTGAGCAAACGTGACTCTACTGTGCGCAGTCTTCGCAGGCCCGAGCAGGCTAATAAGCGGGTTGGAGACAACCTGTACCACAGTCACGCCAATTGCCAGAATAAACAACGCACCCAGAAAGGCGCCGAAGATGCCAGCCTGGGTCGCAGGGATAAATAGCAAGCAACCTGCTGCCATCGTGAGCAACCCGACAAAAGCAGCCCGCATGTAACCAATCTTGGCTATCAGCAGTCCGGCAGGGATTGACGCAATAAAATAGGCAAGAAAGAAGGACGACTGTACGAGCATCGCCTCGGCATAACTTAGGCTAAAAAGGCTTTTCAGTTTTGGGATCAACACATCATTTAAACTGGTGATGCTTCCAAATATGAAAAATAGGCAAAAAACGAAAAAGCTAAGTCTTTGTACATTGCTATTGGAAAAAGTTTGAGACTCTTTCTTTGCTACATATACGCCTTGCATAATATCCACTCCCTATATTTTCTTGTAGTAGGAAAGGAAATTTCGGTTGTGCGTAGTCTCGAGCTCTGAACGTTCAGAGATCGTGGAGCACTTCCAATGTGAATTTTTTGTAACGATCGTACGCAGATTCTGCTTATGTAGGATCCGACAATTTGTCCGACTGGTGGGACAGATTGAACTCTTTGCATCGCGGCGGATTAACCATTTGATTACCTATTGATAGTTATTATTTTTACAAACTGGTGAGGTTCAGGATGCCTCGAATCCGATGAATTGAGGAGTGTCGTAACGGGCGTTGAGTGATACGATTGTGGCGTCTGTACCGATTGAATGGGTGGGATAGGATCGTCATGAAGCCGAGTTTTGAGAAGGTTCCCAGTGAGGCCAACGCCTCATGGACGATGCTGAACAGACGCTTGCCTGACGAGATTCCGTTTGAGTGGCATCATCATCCCGAGTACGAGTTGACCCTGACCCTTAACAGCCGAGGGCATCGCTACATCGGAAGTGATGTGCAGCTATACGACGATTGTGATCTGACCCTCGTTGGCCCAAACGTGCCACACAGCTGGTGTTCTCGCGAGCTTATCGATACCGGGAAGCCCCATGTTGCATTGGTTATCTGGTTTTCGGAGGCGTGGGCAACGTCGCTGGTTACCCTGTTTCCGGAGATGGGTCAGATTCGCACCTTGCTTTCGGCTGCCCAGTGCGCGGTGTCATTCAGTAGTGAAATAGCTCGTGAGCTACGTCCTAAAATTGAAGACATGGTCTATCAGGACGAATCGCAACGCCTGGTTTCTCTGTTGGATATCCTCATTAAATTGACTCAGGACACTGCGGCTCAACGCATCATTCCACCAGAACCCGCGTTCGTGCCTGAAATTATTTACGAGGACGCACGCATTCACCGCGTTTTAGACTATATACACGCGAATTTTGCCTCCGCGTTGATGATCCCGGATCTTGCTGAGATGGCTTGCGTTAGCGTTTCTGCTTTTCACCGTATGTTCAAGCGTCATACGCGCAGCACTGCTTTTGACTATATCGCCAAATTAAGAATCGGCCGAGCCTGCGCGCTGTTGATGGAAAGTGGGACTGTGATTTCCTTGATCTCCGAGGAAGTTGGATATCCCTCGGTCGCATTGTTCAATCGACAGTTCAAGGCTCTAAAGGGTATGACGCCGACTGAATTTCGGCGTCAGCACGGCCATCACTTCAAGTGAACCCCACATCTTGACGTAAACTCGCGTGAGGGGTTTATAAGAAGATGTGCCACATCTATGACTGACATAGAGGCGCGTCTAGCTGCTTCTATACCTTGGGGGCTGTCTTCGAATACCAAACATCGTTCAGGGGCTACTCCAAGAAATTTAGCCGCGGCAAGAAATAGATCCGGTTCGGGTTTAGGAACGCCCACATCGTCGATGGTGATGAGTTTATCGAAGTGTTTCGTGAGGTTGAGCGCATCTAGAGAACTGGTAACGATTTCACGTGATCCACCCGAAGCCACGGCCATAGGCAGCTTGCCAGCGAATCGCCTGACAATCTCGGTTACTGCTGCTATCTCCTGGAGATTGGCTGTCAGGTGATCCAGGTAGTAGCGTCTCATGGTTCCGACAACATTTACGCGATCAAGAACGACACGATGTTCATGTTCGAATTGATCCATCAGGACGTGTTCAGAAAGACCATTACGGGCTTCGTACCAGCCCACGTCCATGATTACTCCAGACAGCGCAAACCCGGCAGTCCAGGCCACTGAGTAAACGGGACAACTGTTTACCAATGTTCCGTCACAATCAAAAATCAGGGCGTCAGCCCCTGCAAGCATTTCTTCCAAGGCCGTCATCGAGATAATTTCCGTGTGCATTGCAACATCAACTCAGCGTTTAGGGAGCTTGGCTCCGCACGTGTCTCGTACAATTAGCTTTGGCTTGAGTAAAAATCTCATAGGAGGCGCATCGGGGCTCTTCAATCTGGCTAAAAGCATCTCACTCGCCACCTCGCCAAGGTGTTCAGGCTCCAGCGCCAGCGTCGTAAGGGGAGGGCTGCAATAGGCTGATGCGGCTACACCATCACTGCCGATTATCGCGATGTCCCGACCTGCACGAAGCCCGCGATTGTTCAGCTCGCTCAGCGCGCCTGTGGCAATGAGGTCGTTGTAACAAATCACTCCGGTTGGACGTCGCTGTTGATCCAGCAAGCGGCTCATTCCGTCCTTGCCCCCGGCCAAACTGATGGGTGTTTCGATCATCCAGTCGGTGTTTGGGGTAATCCCGTTCTTCTCCAGGCAATCGCTGTAGCCCTTCAATCTTTCCATGCTCACCGAATAGGTGCTGTTTCGTCCGATAAAGGCGATGTCTGTATGCCCGAGGTCGATCAGGTGCTGTGTCGCAATCTGTATGCCGAGGTAGTTATCGCAACCTACAAAGTCAGTTTCGTCACCGCCTAGCGCACGCATGACGGTCACAAAAGGCAAGCCCCATTGCCTAAGTGAGGTCACCAGCTCGATAGGTGTCTCGAACGTTGGGCAAATGATCAATCCGGCAGCTTTGTGTTCGCGCATTGATGCAAGCACTTGGCGCTGAACATTCTGATCCTCGGCTGTGTGGGCGAGGAGGGTGATGTAGTTCGATTCCAGCATTTTGCGCTCAGCGCCAATCAGTAACTCAACGAAAAATGAGTTGCTCAGGTCGTTGACCACCATACCGATAACGTTGCTGACACCCTGTCGAAGGTTTGCAGCGCTGCGATTGTAGACGTACCCCAATTGTTCGGCGGCAGCTCGCACTTTTTCTGCAGTCGCAGGACGTATCAAGGGGCTGTTATTCAGCACAAGTGACACCGTGGATTTGGATACTCCGCTCACCCTGGCGATGTCGTTTATGGTGGCCTTCTCTTCAGGCAAATGATGATCGGTCAACGTAAAAATCTCGGTTGGAGGCGGAAGTCGACCGAAGCCGGAACATTCCAAATTACCCTTTTTTGCGGTCGGTCGGCTAGCCAGAACATACTGAACCTATCGTTACGCCAAAGCATTTCGTTCGCTTGCGTGCTCTCGACGACAAATGGTGTTGACAGGATTCTATACTCAATTTACATTTTTGGAACGTTCCAAAAATACATTGGAACGATTTAATAACAAAAATTGGTGACTCATGATGAACGTTGTCTCTGTGCTTCCAGTGCTCTGCTCGCGCTTACGTACTCGGATCGATTCCTTCTTTTCCCCTTTTTCCTATTCCCAATCCGAAACGATCGCATCCCGTCAAGAAAGCTTGGATGCCTTCGCTGGTGCCTTGGGGGTGGCCGTAAGCGCAAACCTCGCTGGTTTTAGTCCTAGGCACTGATACGACAGTCGCTTCATCAGCGCTGCCATTACGTTTTCAACATGGCGAAAATATTCATGAAAAAGCTCATTACTGCTGAGCAGGCTGCGAGCCTGATCCACGACGGAGTTACCGTTACCGTCAGCTCATCCAGTGGCCTTGCATGCCCCGACGCAGTGTTAGCTGCAGTGGGGGAGCGTTATCGCAATTCTGCGCACCCTGCAGGTCTGACAATGCTGCACCCCATTGCCGCTGGTGATATGTACGGCATCAAAGGCATTGAACATCTGGCACAACCAGGTCTGATCAGTAAAGTGATGGCTGGCTCATATCCAAGTGGCCCTTCCTCGATGCCGATGCCGGAGATCTGGCGGATGATCACTGATAACGAGATCGCCGCGTACAACGTGCCAAGCGGCATCTTGTTTGATCTGCATAAGGACGCTGCGGCCAAGCGTCCTGGTGTGTTGACCAAAGTGGGGCTGGATACCTTCGCAGACCCAGCTCGTCAGGGCTGTGCGATGAATGCTTTGGCTGCCGAAATGCCTATCGTTGAGAAGGTGTTGTTTGCGGGCGAGCAGTGGCTATTTTTTCCCACCGTCATTCCAAAGGTCGCGATCATTCGTGCGACCACCGCTGACGAGCGCGGCAACCTTTCTTATGAACACGAAGGCGGTTTGCTCGGTGCTCTTGATCAGGCCTTGGCCGTTCGCAACAACGGCGGCATCGTCATAGCTCAGGTGAAACGAGTCGTGCGTGCCGGTTCGTTGAAGCCTCACGATGTACATGTCCCCTGCAACCTGGTTGACCATATCGTCGTGGCGCCTGATCAAATGCAAACAACTCAAGTTGTTTACGACCCTGCCATCAGCGGTGAAATCCAACAGCCGGAATCAGCATTTGAGTTTGCACCCTGGGGCGCTGAAAAAGTCATCGCTCGTCGCGCCGCCATGCAAGTCGAGAAGGGTATGGCTGTGAATTTGGGTTTTGGCATCTCGGCAAACGTGCCTAGGATCCTGTTGGAAGAGGGTTACCACGGCGCCGCTACCTGGGTCATCGAGCAAGGTGCTGTCGGCGGTATGCCGTTGCTGGGCTTCGCATTCGGTTGCGCCGCAAACGCCGACGCAATCATGCCGTCTTCGGCTCAGTTCACCTATTTCCAGGGCGGTGGTTTCGATATGACTTTGCTGTCTTTCCTGCAGATTGACCGGTTCGGCAACGTCAACGTATCGAAGCTGCCAGGAAAGCCTTACCTCACTGCTGGCTGCGGCGGCTTTGTCGACATCACTACCCACGCCAAGCGCATTGTGTTCTCCGGCTTCTTCACTGCTGGCGCCAAACTGTCTGTGGATGACGGGCGTCTGAATATCTTGCAGGACGGTAAATCCCGCAAGTTGGTCGAGGATGTGGATCACGTGACCTTCAGTGGTCGCATGGCATTGGAACGCGGGCAGGACGTCACCTATGTCACTGAGCGTTGCGTGATGAAACTCACCGCCAATGGCCTGATGGTGACTGAAATCGCACCCGGCCTGGACTTGGAAAAAGATGTGCTCGCCCAGGCAGAGTTCCCGCTGCTTGTAGCAGACGAAGTACGAGTAATGAGCCCTTGTCTTTTCACTGACGCCCTGATGGGGCTGCAAATGAAGGAGCACCAGGCATGAGCTCAGTAGAGGGTTTTGTATCAGTAGAAATTCAAAAAACGGTCGCGGTCGTTCGTCTTGAGCGCCCAGGCAAGCTCCATGCACTAACTCCAGAAATGATTACGCAGTTAGGTCAGATTGCGCTTGATTTGGATAAACGCACAGATCTACGGGCAGTGGTACTGACCGCCACCGGTGACCGCGCCTTCTGTGTGGGCGCCGATATTCGAGTGTGGTCAGGTCTGCAGCCTCTGGATATGTGGCGTCAGTGGGTGCGAGACGGGCATCGCGTATTCGATGCTTGGGCAAATCTGCGCCTGCCTGTCATTGCAGCGATCAACGGCCATGCATTTGGTGGTGGGCTTGAGTTGCTGGCAACCGCCGATATTCGTGTGTCAGCACCGAACGCGACTTTTGCATTGCCTGAGGCGGGTATCGCGACTTGCCCAGGTTGGTCGGGGACGCAGCGCTTGGTCAAGTTGATTGGCCCCAGTCAGGTGAAGCTGATGGCTTTAACGGGTCGACGTATCGATGCAGCTGAAGCTCAACGCGTTGGATTGGTTCAAGACATCACCGAGCCTGGCAATGTCGTGGCCCATGCCCTGGAGTTGGCACATCAAATCAGTAAGCAGGCGCCGATCTCGGTGCAACTCACGAAACAACTCATCGACGCAGGCACTGGCACCAATGTAGCTGCCGTGCTTGAGGGGATGGCTGGAGCTCTGGCCGCCACCACCAACGACGCACAAGAAGGCTTAATCAGCTTCAACGAACGTCGACCAGCCGATTACCAAGGAGTTTGAAATGAAGTTTTTGACCGTCGATAACAGCGCCGAGATTATCGGGGCTCCATACAAGGGCCGCATGCTGATCAATGGCGAACTGTGCGATGCGCAGAGTGGGGATCAGGCGGAACGCCGTAGTCCGGCTCATGACGTAGTGGTTGGTCTCTACCCTAACGCTGCGCGTGCTGATGCCGAGCGGGCCATTGATGCTGCCCGAGCAGCCTTTGATGAAGGAACTTGGCCAAACATGTCCGCACGTGAGCGGGCCGATGTGTTGCTCAAAGTGGCCGACGGTATTTCTGCCCGAGTGGAAGAGATGGCACTCATCGAATGTCTGGAAACCGGCAAACCGTTGACCCAGGCTCGTGGCGAAGTCAGTGGCTGTGTTGACCTTTGGAAATATGCGGCGTCTCTTGCACGCAACCTTCACGGTGAGAGCTACAACACTTTGGGCGAGTCGCACCTTGGGGTTGTCTTGCGTCAACCGGTCGGCGTGGTATCGATGATCACCCCGTGGAATTTTCCAATCTGGATTCTGAGTCAGAAACTGCCCTTTGCTCTGGCTGCGGGTTGCACCGCTGTGATCAAACCAAGTGAACTCACGAATGGCACTACCCTGATGCTGGGCGAAATCCTCCTTGAGGCAGGCTTGCCAAAAGGCGTCGTAAACATTGTGACTGGCCTTGGCCCTGCCGTGGGTCAGCCGTTGGTCGGCCACCCGAAAGTCGACATGGTTTCGTTCACTGGCTCCACGCGAGTAGGGCGCCTGATTGCAGCCGAAGCCGGCGCCGCACTGAAAAAAGTTTCCCTGGAACTGGGCGGCAAAAACCCGCAGATCATTTTCCCGGATTGTGATTGGGACGCTGCCGTAGATGCCGTTGTATTTGGCGTCTATTTCAACGCTGGCGAATGCTGCAACAGCGGCAGTCGCATCCTGGTGCACAAAGATATCGCTGAACGCTTTACCCAAGCCGTTATCGAGCGTACCCGCCAGGTTCCTGTGGGTGACCCATTGCATCCAGACGTGAAGGTCGGCGCAATTATCAGCGAAACGCAAATGGGCGGTATCCAGGCTGCCATTGATGAGGCCAGAGAGGCCGGCGCAACGATCAGCTTGGGTGGCGAACGTCACGGCACGGAACCTGGGCTCTACATCCAACCAACCATCGTCACCGGTGTCACCCCTGACATGACCATCGCCCGGGAAGAGGTCTTTGGGCCTGTTCTGTCGGTACTGACTTTCGAATCGGTAGATGAAGCCATCGCGCTGGCCAACGACACCTGCTACGGCCTCTCGGCTGCAGTGTGGAGCAAAGACATCGATGTCTGCCTGAAGGCTGCTCGGAAAATTGACGCTGGCACCGTATGGGTAAACACCTTCCTCGATGGTTTCGCCGAATTACCTTTCGGTGGCTTCCGTGACTCCGGATTGGGTCGGGAATTGGGCCGTCACGCAGTCGAAGACTACACCGAGCAGAAAACTGTCCAATTGCACATTGGTGAGCGTACGAACTGGTGGTTGCCGAAGTAATTTTCGCGCTCATTTGCAGAGAAATTGGAACGTTCCAAACGTTGAGAGTGAAGCCATGACAAATAACAACAAGATTACAAAACGCCCAGTTGCATTGGTCACTGGAGGACGTCGCGGTATTGGTGCCGCAATCGTCCTGCGGTTGGCTCGTGACGGTTTTGACGTTGCCTTTACCTGTCGTAATGAAGATGAAGTCGCACAGCAGTTGTGTGCGGAAATTGAAACCTTAGGTGGGCGTGGCCTGGCGGTTGCGAGCGAGCTACAAAGCCTTGAGGCACATGCAGAGTTAATTGAACGTGTGCAGGCATGGGGCGGTGTAGTTGACTGCCTGGTGAACAATGCCGGAATCGGTTCACCGGTTCGCGGCGATCTGCTGGACATGAAACCCGCAGCCTTTGACCAGGTACTGGATACCAACTTGCGTGGGACATTTTTCCTGACGCAACAGGTCGCAAAACAGATGATCCAGGCGTCTTCCGAGCAGCCGCGCAGCATCATCAACGTTTCCAGTGTCAGTGTGGAAATGGCGTCACCTGAGCGTGGCGAATACTGCATGTCGAAAGCGGGTCTCGGCATGGCGACAAAGCTTTTCGCTTTACGCCTGGCACCAGAAAACATTGGCGTGTTTGAAGTCCGTCCCGGGGTCATTCGTACCGACATGACAGCCGGCGTCGCCGACAAGTACGAGCAGCGCTTCAAGGATGGTTTGGTGCCGATGGGCCGTTGGGGTGAGACCAGTGACATCGCTTCGATAGTCAGCGCTTTGGCTTGCGGGCAATTCGGTTTCGCGACTGGCTCTGTCATTCATGCCGATGGCGGGCTCGCCATCCCACGCCTGTGAGTGCTGTCATGAGATACGACTTCATCATCATTGGTGGCGGTTCGGCGGGGTGTGTACTCGCCAATCGACTCAGCGCAAATCCTAGCAACAAGGTGCTGCTCCTGGAGGCCGGTGGCGGCGATCGCCACCCTCTGTTCAGGATGCCGGCAGGCTTCGCGAAGATGACCAAGGGCAGAGGCTCCTGGGGCTGGTCGACCGTGCCGCAGAAACACCTGAAGAACCGCGTATTGCGATACACCCAAGCCAAGGTTATTGGTGGTGGGTCTTCTATCAATGCGCAGATCTACACCCGGGGAGCAGCGGCGGACTACGACGAGTGGGCGAGCGAATGTGGCGCTGAAGGCTGGGCGTACAAGGACGTTTTGCCTTACTTCAAACGTGCTGAAAATAACCAGCGCTATGCCAATCAGTATCATGGGTATCAAGGGCCATTGGGAGTCTCAAACCCAATCAGCCCTCTGCCGATCTGTGAAGCTTTTTTCCAGGCCGGACAAGAGATGGGGATTCCTTACAACCCGGACTTTAACGGGGCTGCTCAGGACGGGTTGGGCTACTACCAACTCACCCAGTTGAATGCCAAGCGCTCATCTACTTCGGCAGCGTATCTGCGTCCAGCGATGGGGCGATCCAACCTGACGGTCATGCTGGGCGCATTTACTCGGCGCGTGATTATCAAGGACAAGCGTGCCATTGGCGTCGAAGTGGTGCCCAAAGGCGCGAGCGAATCGACGCCTTACTATGCAGACCGCGAAGTCATCGTCAGCAGCGGTGCAATCGGCTCTCCCAAGCTGCTGATGCAATCAGGTATTGGCCCGGCAGATCATTTGAGCGAAGTCGGCATTCCGCTTGAACACGCACTCCCAGGTGTCGGCTCCAACCTGCAGGATCACCTCGATCTTTTTGCTATCGCGGAATGCACTGGTAATCACACCTACGACCCCTACGGCAAACCACACATGGCGGCATGGGCGGGGCTCCAATACCTGTTGCTGAAGAAGGGGCCGGTTGCGTCCAGTCTGTTCGAGACAGGTGGCTTCTGGTACGCCGACTCGCAAGCGCGGTCGCCGGATATCCAGTTTCATCTCGGGCTTGGTTCCGGCATTGAGGCCGGCGTCGCCCAGATGAGAAACCCAGGTGTAACGTTGAACTCGGCCTTCCTGCGGCCTCGCTCTCGCGGCACGGTGCGTTTGGCGAGTGCCAACCCAGCCGATGCACCGTTGATCGACCCTAACTACTTCTCCGACCCTTACGACCGTGAGATGTCCATCAAAGGGTTGCGTCTGGCACGTCAGATTCTGGCGCAGCCGGCACTCCAGCGCTTTGTGCTGGCAGAGCGCTTGCCAGGCCTGGATATGCTCAGTGACGAGCAGCTTTTTGAATACGCCTGTGCCAACGCGAAGACCGACCACCACCCAGCTGGTACTTGCCGCATGGGTAACGGTGAAGACGCCGTAGTTTCCACCGAGCTGAAGGTGCATGGCATCGACAGGTTGCGCGTGGTTGATGCGTCGATCATGCCGCGTCTGAACAGCAGCAACACCAATGCTCCGACCATCATGATCGCCGAGAAAGCGGCAGATCTAATTCTTGGCAAAGTCCCCCAATCAGAGGAAAAGTCTCATGAATATTCTGCTGCCCACGCTTGATGGCCGTGTTGAACGCTACTCGCTGCAAAATGCGGATGCACCTTACGCAACCTTTCAAAAGCGCCCGTTGTGCCGCATTGCTTACGCCGCTGCGCATGTTGTGGTGGATCCAGCCCGTCCAGCCAATCCATGGGACGAAACAGTCGCGATTGACTGGGACAAAACCATGGGCTTTCGAGAGTATCTATGGAGCCTTGGCTTCAAGGTTGCTGAGGCTATGGACACTGCCCAGCGCGGCATGGGCTTGGGATGGAAAGATTCTGCCGAGCTGATTCGTCGTAGCGTGACTCACGCCCGTCAAATCGAAGGCGCTGATTTGAGCTGTGGCGTGGGCACAGATCAGTTGGTCGTTACGCCGTCGACAACCTTGGATGACGTTCTGGGCGCTTATCGGGAGCAGTTTGAGGTCGTCGATAGTGTCGGCGGAAGCGCAATTCTGATGGCCAGCCGCGCACTCTGTGCAGTAGCCAAGAGTGGGGAAGACTATGAAAAGGTCTATTCAACCCTGCTGGGCGAGGCACGCCAAAAGGTTGTCCTTCATTGGCTGGGCGAGATGTTTGACGCCAACCTGCGCGGTTATTGGGGCAGTACCGATGTACCCACTGCCATGAACACCGTGCTGTCGATCATTGAATCCAATGTCGACAAAGTCGACGGCATCAAGATTTCGCTGCTGGAAGCCAAGTGGGAAGTTGAATTACGCCGTCGTCTGCCTGACGGCGTGAAGTTGTATACCGGCGATGACTTTAACTTTGGTGAATTGATTGCTGGCGATGCGACCCACCATTCCCACGCGCTTCTGGGGATTTTCGACCCTATCGCTCCAGTCGCGGCTCATGCATTGGCGGCACTCACCGACGGCGATGTAGCGCGCTACCACGCACTAATGAACCCGACCGTGGCGCTCTCTCGCGAGATCTTTAAAGCCCCAACCCGTTACTACAAGGCAGGTGTGGTGTTGCTGGCTTGGCTGAACGGCCACCAGGATCACTTCAGCATGCTGGGCGGTATGCAGTCTGCACGCTCCCTGTCGCACTACAGCGAAGTCTTCCGTCTTGCGGATCAAGCAGGCGTGCTGATTCAGCCTGAGCTTGCCGTGGAGCGCATGAAGGGACTGGCTTCTGTCTGTGGCGGGATAACCGGCTAGGGATAGCGACTGCTGTTGAAGGTGAGGCTCACCTACGTGAGTCTCGCTGAGCACCACAACAAAAATAAGAGGTTCACCATGAGCACCATAGCTAGCAGTGTTCCAACGACATCCACTGCGGTGGTTGAGAAGAAAGACCTTCATCGGGTCATTATGGCAAGCGTCGCTGGTAGTGCGATGGAGTGGTACGACTTCTCCATCTACGGGACAGCATCCGCCCTGGTTTTTTCCGAGTTGTTTTTTCCAGGGATGGATAAGGCATCCGCACTTTTAGCGATCTTCGCAACCTATGCTGTTGGATTCGTCGCAAGGCCCTTTGGTGGTCTGTTCTTTGGTAGGGTTGGCGACCGAAAAGGTCGCAAGTTTGTATTGGTATCCACTGTCCTGTTGATGGGTATTTCGACGCTGCTCATCGGCTTGCTGCCGACCTATGCGGACATAGGCGTCTGGGCGACTGGCCTCTTGGTGCTATTACGACTGCTTCAAGGATTTGGTTCTGGTGCAGAGCAAGCTGGCGCCTCTTTGATCGTTGCGGAGTTCGCACCCAAAGAAACGCGAGGTTTTTATGCGTCTCTTCCATTTGCCGGGATCATCATCGGGATCCTTATGGCGGCGGGAATGTTCTGGGCCGTTCAGCAACTGCCGCAGGAAGATTTCATGTCCTGGGGTTGGCGCATTCCTTTTCTATTCAGTGTGGTCGTGATCGCAGTCGGCATCGTGATCAGGCTTCAGGTGAAGGAAAGTCCTGTGTTTGAGGAAATCAAACGCAAAAAGCTCGCAAGCAAACAGCCGGTCAAAGACCTCCTGCGCTACTCCCGCAAGAATCTGGTCGTAGCGTGCTGCCTGCGTATTGGGGAAAACGGCACGTCTTACTTGTACCAGGTGTTCGCCCTCAGCTACCTCGCAAAAGTACTAATGGTGGATAAGTCTGTCGGCACGGTTGGGCTGATTACAGCCGCAGCATTGTCAGTGTTTACCATTCCGTTCATTGGATATTTGTCCGACCGTCTGGGCCGTCGGATCATGTATCGCGTCACTTCTTTGATCGCCGCGCTCTGGGCATTTCCAGCGTTCTGGCTGTTCAACTCCATGGACTCAACGCTGATTGTGTTGAGCATGGTTGTAGCCATCAGTTTGGGCGCCTTCGGCATGTATTCCGTGCAGGCCGCTTATTTCCCGGAACTGTTTGATGCCCGATATCGCTATACCGGTATCGCGGTCAGCAAGGAGTTTGCAGCGCTCGCATCTGGCGGTATCGCTCCGTTCGTTGCGGCTGCGCTCTTGAGTTGGTCTGGCAACCATTATTGGCCCGTAGCGACCTACGTCGTGGTGCTGGCCGGTATCTCTTTTGTAGCAACGTTCTTCGCACCCGAAACACGCGGTTCAGACATAAACGTTTGATCTTGGGGGAGGCAACACCATCCAGTAAAACGAGGCGCGTATGTCCATGTCGCAGTCCACGTGATGACGATTTTGGATGGGGCGTTAGCTCAACGCGGTTACTTTTCACCGTCATTGCCTGAATCTTTTCCACGCAAATTGATTCAGGCAATGCGGTGTTTTTTTCGACAGCAAGTGGATCGTTGTGAGTGAGAAAGCCGTTGGTCGAGCACCAGCAATGGCTCGATCGTTCTGGAAACACAGATAAAAACGCCAGAATCGTATTGTTCAACGCTAGTAAAGAGACTGCCGAAAACCCTGTTGCAGTGTTTTCATTCGCGTATGAAAAAACAAGAATTCAGGTGTGTCATGAGCAAGTATCAAGCTTTCGAAAGTGCTGCCCTTCCCGAAAATTACAAAGACAATATCGTCAAAATGAAAAAGACGTTGCGCGCGCAGATAGGCGATGTGGAATCCCTTTTCGCCGAGGTCAGCGAATTCATTGCAGCCGAAATCACATCGATTAAAGAGCAGCAGGCTCTGACTGGCTCTGGGTGGCCTGTCCTTGAGTTCGACGACATTGCACAAGGGAAAGTGACGCAGGAGCAATTGGCGCAAATCAAGCGTCGAGGCTGCCTGGTCATCAAAAACCACTTCCCCAGAGAGCAAGTCCTGACGTGGGACAAGAACCTGTTGGAGTATCTCGACAGGAACGATTTTGACAGGATTTATCGAGGGCCTGTCGATCAGTTTTTTGGAAACCTTGACGCTTCGCGGCCGGAGATTTTCCCAATTTATTGGTCTAGCTCACAGATGCAACTGCGCCAGGATGAGCGTATGGGGGCGGCGCAATCATTTCTGAATCGACTATGGAAAATTCATTCTCATGGTCAGGACTGGTTCGATCCAGATGTCAACGCGCTTTACCCTGACCGCGTGCGTCGCCGTCCACCAGGCACTACTTCTAAAGGGCTCGGGCCACACACAGACTCCGGTGCGTTGGAGCGATGGCTACATCCTGCCTATTTGAAGGTGTTCGACAAAATCTACAGCAATGATTTCAAGTCTTACGACCCATGGGATGCGGCGCATCGCACGGAGGTCGATGAGTACGCTTATAAGGACACAGTGAAGTGCTCAGCGTTTAGAACCTTTCAAGGATGGACTGCATTGTCCGACATGAAAGCTGATCAAGGAGTGCTGCATACATTGCCTATCCCCAAGGCTATGGCCTACATGCTTCTGCGTCCGCTGCTTAATGACGTTCCAGAAGATGAGTTGTGTGGTGTTGCCCCAGGCAAGGTACTTCCGGTTTCGCAAAAATGGCATCCGCTTTTGGTTCAAGGGATGACACCCATTCCCGATGTGCAGGCAGGAGACTCAGTTTGGTGGCACTGCGACGTTATCCATAGTGTCGCCCCTGTCGAGAACCAAGAGGGCTGGGGCAACGTAATGTACGTGCCGGCTGCTCCGATGTGCCCAAAAAATCTCAAATATGCAAAGGATGTATGCCGAGCATTTGAGGCTGGCGAGTCGCCGGATGATTTTCCCCCAGAACACTACGAAACGGCATGGAAAGACCGATTCACGTTGGAGCAATTGAACGCCATTGGTCGTAACGGGTTAGGTATCTCCTGATAGAAACTGCTGTCTTGTTGCATTGCTCAATTGCTGGATGAACCCCTCACACGGCAAGCGCGACGCTTGCCGGTTATAACAACAAAAAAAGGTACAAAGATGAACGCGATTAATCGCCTCGCCACTGTCATTTCCTTGGCCACTCTTTTTCCTCTCGTTGTGCATGCTGCTGAAAGCAAGGGCACTGTCGAAGTCGTTCACTGGTGGACATCAGGGGGGGAGGCCAAATCTGTGAACGTGCTTAAACAGATCGTCGAAAAGGATGGTTTCACTTGGCAAGACAGCGCTGTGGCGGGGGGCGGGGGGGCTGCTGCCATGACGGTGCTTAAAACCCGCGCCATCTCCGGTAACCCTCCTTCTGCCGCGCAGATCAAAGGGCCGGATATCCAGGAGTGGGGCAAGCTGGACTTACTAACCAACGTCGATGACGTGGCTAAGGCAAACAAATGGGACAGTCTGCTGCCTCAGACTGTTGCGGACATCATGAAATACGATGGTCACTATGTAGCAGTACCAGTGAACATCCATCGCATCAACTGGTTGTGGATCAATCCGGTGGTGCTCAAGAAAGCTGGCGTCGCCAAAGCCCCGACGACCTTGGAGGAGCTCTACGCTGCTGGCGACAAACTTAAGGCCGCTGGGTTTGTTGCGATTGCTCACGGTGGTCAACCATGGCAAGACACCACGGTATTTGAAGATCTGGTTCTAAGCATCATGGGAGCAGACGGCTATAAGAAGGCCTTAATTGATAATGATGAAGAGGCGCTTACCAGTTCGAAAATGACCGAGGTATTTGCCGCTCTTCGTAAGCTGCAGTCTTACATGGATCCTGATGGAACTGGTCAGGACTGGAACATAGAAGCTGCAAAGGTCATCAGTGGCAAGGCAGGCATGCAAATCATGGGGGACTGGGTCAAGAGTGAGTGGACGGCGGCCGGTAAGAATGCTGGTACGGATTACGAGTGTGTACCTTTCCCAGGTTCGCAAGGGATCTATACCTACACGATTGACTCACTGGTCATGTTCAAATTGTCCAAGAAGAATGATACGCCCGGCAACAATGCGGCGCGGGACGACTTGGCCAAGGTTGCTCTGGAACCGGAATTCCAGTACGTCTTCAATCAGAACAAAGGCTCAATCCCGGTTATCAAGGGCCTGGACATGAGCAAGTTTGATAGCTGTGCTCAAGCTTCGGCCAAAGATTTCGCCGAAGCCGAAAAGGCTGGTACGTTGGAACCAAGTATGGCTTTCAACATGTCCACTTCCCAAGCAGTGCAGGGGGCAATCTTCGATGTGGTCAGCAATTTCATGAGCGACAAAAAAGCTGATCCGAGTAAAGCTGGCAAGCAGATGTATACGGCCATCAAAGCGGCTGCGCAGTAGCGTTTAGCTCATTGCATTGGAGACCCGCCAATGATGCGGTAGCCCCTTGGATCAAGGGGTTACCGCTTGCTAGAACGCTCCTGCGGAGATTTCGTGTCCCGACCATCTTCGGTTTGAGTTGAATGTAAACAGGGGACTGGTGATTTTTATACCGTTTTAGAGGATTCAGTCCGCATAAAAATTACTGCTTGCCGCATAAGTTTTTCGCATGTCCCCGTGCCGAAGGCCGCCGTTAACATATTTGGAGACCATAAAAACAAAGGTTTTCCGCTATGCGACTAGGTTGGTATTCAGCGCTTACGCCAAAAGAAAAACGTACCTATTGGGCTTGCTTCGGTGGGTTCACCCTGGACTCGATGGACTCCACCATCTACGCACTGATGATGCCGGTGTTGATGACCGTGCTCGCTTTGAGCAGCTCTGACGCCGGCATGCTGGGATCGGTTTCATTGATTGGCAGTGCCATTGGCGGTTGGGGCGCAGGCCTGTTGGCTGACCGTTTCGGTCGCGTAAGAGTTATGCAAGTCACTGTGTTGTGGGTTGCACTCTTTACTTGTCTGGCGGGCTTATGCAGCAGCTTCTGGCAGTTTCTGCCCGTGCGGTTTCTCCAAGGAATCGGCTACGGCGGCGAAGCGGTGGTTGGTGCAGTGCTGATCAGTGAAGCCATTTCGCCGGCCTTGCGTGGCCGAGTTGCCGCCTCAGTGCAAAGTGGCTATGCCGTCGGCTACGCGATTTCGCTGACCTTGATGCCGGTGGTATTTGCCTGGCTGCCCGAAGATATTGCCTGGCGCGCCTTCTTCGCCATTGGGCTGTTGCCAGCGTTTCTGATCTGGTTCATTCGGCGCCTTGTGCCAGAATCCGAGGCATTTACTCAAGCCAGCCGCACACCGAAGAAAATGAACCTACGGGAAATTTTCGGCAGTGAGCACCGTCGAGTAACCTTGATCAGTACGGTTCTGGCCAGCGGCATCTTTGGCGGTGCCTACATCATGATCACATGGCTCCCCACCTACATGCGCATGGTGCTCAACCTACCGGTGGCGTCGACCTCAGGATACCTGGCGGTGAACATCATCGGTTCGCTATTGGGGCCTTTCATCTATGGCCGTATCAGCGACAACATTAGTCGCGGTAAGGCCTTCATGCTGTTTTTGATCTGCCAGGCATGCGTGGTTTCGGTGTATACCTTTGCGCCGATCAATATGGCTGTAACGCTGGGATTGGGTTTATTTCTGGGAGCCTTCCAGGGTGGACTGGCATCTGGGTTACCTGTTGCCTTCGCTGAGCTATACCCCACGCGTATCCGTGCCAATGGCGCTGGGTTCTGCACCAGTTTTGGCCGCGGCTTCGGTTCGATCATGCCAGCCGCTGTTGGGTTTGCTTCAACGAGCATGGGTCTTTCCACTGCAATGGGAGTATTCGCTATCAGTTCATATCTGATCGCATTTCTCGCGGCAATGTGCCTGCCCAACGCGACTGGGGTCGATATGAACACTGAAGTCTCCCAAACACCGATGCGCGGCGACTCATCCGAAAGTCCAGTCGTTGTGCAGGGGCAGCGATCCTGACTCGTCATCACTAATCACCGTTATGCATTGAAAGTATGCTGCCGCCCCGATCTCTAGTAATGCATGTCCGGGACTGGTGGCAGCCTTGCGCACTATCGCAGATGGTTATCAATAACAAAAATCGATAGCTGCTTAAAGGTTTCCCAACGGCGGTTGAACACCTGTGGTCTTAGAATTGCGCTCATCTTCTACATGCGCTGCTTCGGACTTTTCATTGAAATTCTTGCTGGTCTCTTCACGCTTCGCGTTTGCTCGGTGCTTCATGGCCGCAGTCGTTGCTATTAGCCTGTGGTGCGATGTCGTGACAGCGGCAGAGCGGACTCTGGATACCGCCTACGGGCTGGTCAGAATCAACGGAGTGCCTAAAAGAGTCGTAACACTGGGGGAAACTGCGCTTGACGCCAGTTTGACTCTTGATGCTCATCCCCTGGGGGCGCTGGCGGCTCGAGGCGGTAGTCAAGTGCCGGAGTATCTTCAGGAAAAGGCAGGGCACATCGAATTGGTCGGCAGCGTACGCGAACCCAACCTGGAAGCAGTGTTGGCATTGCAGCCGGATCTAATCCTGGCTACCAATGACTTATCCAAGCAACTCTTTGACCAGCTCAGCCTTATTGCACCAACCGTGATTCCGAAAGTGGGCAGCCTGGATGACTGGCGAGCCTCGTTCCGCCTTTATGCGCTTGCGCTGGACAAGCAAGCCATGGCAGAAGAACGTCTGAAGGATTTCGATCATCAGGTTGAGAGCTTGCGCCAGAGCATCGCAACCGGGCAAAGCGCAACGGTGTTGCGCTGGAATCCTCAAGGGCCGATCTTGATGTCGGCCCAAGTCTTCGCCGGTCAAATACTCGCAAGCCTCGGCTTTTTACCAAATGAGCTGGCTGTCTCGCTCAAGCATCGCCCGCACAGTGACATCTTGAGTCTCGAAAACCTTACTAAGGCCGATGCCGATTGGATCTTCCTAGCAACCCTGAACGCCGATGGCGATAAAGCGCTGGATGAAGTCAGCGGGCAACCGGTTTTCGCACAACTGAAAGCGGTAAAGGACGGGCACGTAGTCAGCGTCGACGGGCAAGTATGGAGTAGTAGCGCGGGTTATATGGCGGCCGAGCGTATTCTTGCGGATATCGCGAAGGCATTGGCCCTCTGATGCCGGAGCGTTCGCGACACCTCGCACCCATGTTGTCGGTAGCTGGCGTCGGGTTGGTGCTGCTGTGCCTGATCAGCCTACTGATCGGTGCGGGTGATGTCGGCGCCTGGCGAAGTTTGGAAACCCTATTCGGGCAGGGGGATGAGCAATCCAGGTTTGTCATTTATGGCCTGCGTTGGCCGCGTACCGAACTTGCCGTCGTGGTGGGAATCGCGTTGGGCGCAGCAGGCATGCTATTGCAGTCCGTCACCCGAAACACCTTGGCCGAGCCTGGACTTCTAGGTGTCAGCGCCGGTTCATCCTTTGCAGTGGTCGTGGCGATTAGTCTAGGCGCTTCGGCCTCATCTCTCGCTTTCAGTGTTGCCGTGGTCGGCGCATTAATCGGCTGTTTGCTGGTCATGGCTGTCTGCCGGCTTCGTGGGGTAGGCAGTGATCCCGTTCGCCTGATTTTGGCTGGTGCGGCGTTTTCCGGGTTTCTCAGCGCCCTGAGTGGTCTGTTGCTGCTCCGGGATCAGCGTACTGCCGACGAAATGCGTTTTTGGGTGATTGGCTCTCTGGCTGGTCGGCCTGTCGAAACACTCTACGCAGCGCTACCGGGCCTGATTTGCGGACTGATATTGATGCTACCTTTGGTTCGCCCATTGGCGGCGCTGGCCTTGGGAGAGGCGTTGGCCAGCAGCCTTGGCCATCATCCACAGCGAGTGCGTCTGGGGGTTTTGATCGTGGTCGCGATGCTGGTCGGAACGGCCAATGCCGCAGCTGGCCCGATTGGATTTCTGGGGCTTATCGTGCCCTTCATGGCTCGCCGAATGGTGGGCAGCGACATTCGCCAGACACTTTGGTTAAGCCTGTTGCTCGGCCCTTCGGTGCTTCTGGGTGCCGATATCGTGTCACGCCTGCTGGTAAGCCCTTATGAATTGCCCATCGGGGTCGTCACCGCTTTCATTGGCGCGCCTGTACTCATAGCAACGGTGCGCGCGCAGCGTCTGCCGATCCTATGAAATCAATGGTCGTACGTCGTCCCTCACATAGGGCTCCCGCCGGTTTTTGGCTGTTGCACCTAGGCCCTTGGACTCAGCTGGTATCGCGCCGTTCGTTTGTCGCGGGAGCACTTCTTTTGCTGCTATTGGCATGCGCCTGTCTGGTCTCACTGACCTTCGGTGGCAGTCGGCCAATACCTGTCAAGGACGCGCTGCTCGTCCTGGCAGGCCAGGGAGATGCTGTCAGCCGGTTACTGATCAATACGCTTCGAATGCCGCGGATACTCGCGGCTGTGTTGACCGGCGCCGCGTTGGGCGCCGCCGGCTGCCTGATGCAAACCTTGGCGCGCAATCGACTGGCTACTCCTGGAATTGTCGGATTGGACAATGGCGCCACGGCTTTTGCGGTGGCTTCCATCGTGGCAACGTCCACTAGCCTGTTGCCCTCGATTCTGGCTCTTTCCGGAGCGGCCACTGCAGCTGTTTTGACGTTCGCTCTGGCGTCTGGGTCGGGTTCACGGGGCTATCGTTTCATCGTTACGGGTATCGGCGTCGGCGCGATGTTCAGCGCACTAACAAATCTCATGCTCTCCCAGGCCCCTATAGACGCTGCCAATCGCGCCTACCCGTGGACGGTAGGCAGCCTGAATGGGACGTCGGCCGTTGCCATTAGGGCGCTCGCGGCAGGATTGCTCTTTGGCTTGCCCTGGGCCTGTCTGCTGGGGCGCCAGTTGGCTGCGATGGGTTTTTCTGAACGGGTGTCTATCAGCCTCGGCGTGCGCCTGGGCGCTTTGCGCATGACGACGTTGGCGGCGACTGTTTGGCTTACAGCGTTAGGCGTAGCGGTGGCCGGCCCGGTAGGACTGGTGGCGCTGATCGCACCGGAAATAGCGCGTTATCTTGCCAGGCAGCGTGGTGTTCCGGTTTTGAACTCGGCCTGGAGCGGGGCGCTGCTGATGGTGGTCGCCGACTGTGCAGGTCGCAATATCCTGTCCCCCATAGAGGTGCCTGTCGGTATCGTGATGGCCATCATTGGCGGCCCTTATCTGATATGGATTGTTTTGCGCCAACCTGATCGGAGAGTCCAATGAAGCGATTCGAGTTACCGTGCATCGGCGACGCCATGGCCACTCTGGAAACGCGCGATCTGTATCTCGGGTACGGACGACGCATGGTGGTCAATGGCCTGAATTTGCACATTCCGCAAGGACAGGTGACGGTCATCGTCGGCCCCAATGGCTGTGGCAAATCCACTTTGCTCGCTGGCCTCGCGCGGCTCAATAAACCACGCAGTGGCGCCGTCTTGCTCAACGGTCTGCCAATTGGTTCATTGCCAACCCGCGACGTAGCCCGGTTATTGGCCCTGCTACCTCAGGACGCAAGTGCGCCAGAGGGGATAACCGTGAATGAGCTCATCCGGTTTGGCCGGCAACCGCATCAGGGCTTGATGCGCCAGTGGAGCTCCAAGGATCAACTGATCGTAGAAAATGCATTGCACGCCGCAGACCTTGTCGAGTTGGCAGACTGTGCGCTCGAATCCATGTCCGGTGGACAGCGACAACGCGCCTGGATTGCGATGGCAATCGCCCAGGACACGCCTTTGCTGTTGTTGGACGAGCCAACTTCAGCGCTGGATTTGGGTCACCAGATAGAAGTCTTTGAGCTCGTTCGCCAACTGACCAATGCCGGCAAGACGGTGGTCATGGTTCTGCATGATCTTTCCAGCGCGTGCCGATATGCAGACCATCTGGTGGCAATGAAGGCGGGGCGTATTGTGATTGAGGGCGCTCCAGACACAGTCGTGACTTCTGCTCTCATTGAAGAGCTTTACGGAGTGAGTTGTGTACTGTTGAAGTGCCCCCAGACAGGCACGCCTGTTATCACCGCGATTCAACCGCTACCGCATAAGCAGCAGAAGCAGCAAGGTCAGACAGAGTTCTTGGCTGAAGAGTTTCAGAGCTGATCGAGACTGCCAGTAAGAAGTCTCAAGCAAGTACCACAAGGCTCTGTTGCGCAGAGATTGAATGTTTTCTCTAGATGTAATGGGGAGCGGAATGATCGAGTGGGTAGGGAAGCGACAACGGTCGACTTCTTTCTGTAACTAATGACCTTATGGGATGTTTGCTGCCGGACTCAAGGTAATCGGGCCCGGAAGAGTAAGCCGAGAGAACCTGGCGTCGTATCAACGGCCCAAACAGATCAAGCTGTTACTTAAGGACATTTCCTTCAGGGGCGGTGAACCGGCGCAAGGCGAAAACCCGGTTCTCCGCCGCCTGAAGGTCGAACGCTTTCAAGCTACCGATAGATCAGTCTTAACGGGTGCTCCGAACTACGCGCCCGGGCACGACGCCATCAACCTCTTCACGGTTAGTGCGAGTGATACCGTGAAGAAGAAGTGCGACATGAAGCCGCCAATGATGACGACAGGGTCGTAGTAATTTGGATGATTGTCCGAAGCAATGGCGATAGCCACGTGCATCACGACCCACGCGATGATGGCGTAGAACAACGCGATGAAAGTCGCTTCATATCCACGGCGGCGGAAATACGGCCAGATGAGAGCAAACAGGACGCCCCATCCGATTGCGAAGAAAAAATGAATCGCAGTGCCGAGAAGATAGGCCCATGGGCCGAGCGCCTCTTGAACTTCCTTGCCGAACACGAGACCTGTCGCGTTACGCGGAATGCCGGCGAGCGGCATCAGATGTTGTACCCCAACCCAAATCAGGGCCTCGTAAATCCAGATGATTACCGCGCCAGTCAGGCCGCCAATCACACCGGCGCGAATTAAAGTTCTCAGATTCTGCTTATCTGAGTTCAACGTCGACCCCGTGTTGACATCGTTGTCGCTCATGCTGAAACCTGTTTCGTGACTCATGCTTTCACCTTCTTATTGTTGTAAAAAAAAACTACAGAGCTGGACTGCCTAATAGCCTAGCGCTGGGGCTGACTGTAGGCCGCAGGTCTCTGCTACACCTGTGGGAAATGCTTAAGCAGGTATCGTTTTTCTTTATCGGGTGATTTTGAGCTTTGTGTCAGCTTCTCTAGCAAACAACGTGGGTGATTGAATCTGCGACCCGTGCCGAGAATCGGGCAAGAAGAACTTGGCCTAATGCTGGCGGCGGGCCGCCAGCCAGAAACTTGGCTTATCCTGCGCCTGCAACTTCTCGCGATTGGCGCGACGGTTGGCAAAGGGATAAACACAGTGCGAGCACGCAGCACCTGCGACCATCTGCGCAAATGCGGTTTCGTCACTCCAGGGCTGTGGTGTTGTAGCGCCATTCGCGCAATTGCTCATGGGGCAGCGATAACCAAGCAGCATTAGAGCGCCTGTTTATTTCATGTGCTCATAGATTGCCTGTTGAGTTGCGATGCTGAAGTTGCCGGAAGAGTCGGTTGCCACGAAGACATCCAAAACGCTCTCCGAAGCAGGCAGCGCGGGAAACAATACGCTGGTGCCTGTGATCATGCTGGCACTGATTAGCTGTTTGCGAACCATTGCGTTGATTACGCCGTCCTTGCGTGCCCGATAAGAAAAACCGATACCTGCTTAAGGATTTCCTAGAGGCGGGGCGAGCACTTGCGGCTTTACAGTCATGCCTAGTATCCGACTGAGTGAAAAGGTCTTTTCATTCCCGAGCCTGTCGGATGGTCTACAAAAATAAGAAGGTGAAAAGCATGCGTCACGAAACGGTCGATATCAAAGCGTGGATCGACAACCGCCCGGTTGCCGGCTATCAGTGGCTCATCATGAGCCTGTGTTTCTTCATTGTGCTGTTCGATGGCTTTGACGTCGCGGTCATGGGTTTTATCGCGCCTTCGCTCATTCAAGATTGGGGCCTGTCCAAAGCGGCCTTTGGCCCAGTCATGAGTGCCGGCATGGTCGGGTTGGCCATTGGCGCCCTGACGGCTGGCCCCTATGCTGATCGCCTAGGGCGCAAAAAAATACTGCTGTTCGCCGTTACTGGTTTCAGTTTGTTGAGTCTTGCTTGTGCATTTGCCAGCAATCCTTACGAACTGGCGGCCTTGCGTTTGTTGACGGGTGTGGCTTTGGGCGCAGCGCTGCCCAATACCACAACACTGCTTTCCGAGTACCTGCCAGAGCGCAACCGGTCGTTGTTCATTACCATCATGTTTACCGGTTTCAACATGGGGTCGGGGTTGGGCGGTTTTTTGGCGGCTTGGCTAATTCCGCACCACGGCTGGCAATCGGTGCTCCTGGCTGGTGGAATCCTGCCGCTGCTGTTGTTGCCGTTCCTCTGGCTGCTGTTGCCCGAATCCGCACGTTTCCTGGCAACGCGTAATGCCCCCGCCAGCCAGATCGCCCGAGTGCTGAACAAACTGGGTGGCACCTTTTCGGCCACCACAAAATTCACCATGACCGAGCCTCAGGCTCAGCATAAGGCGCCCGTGCGCATGCTCTTCAGCGAGGGCTTCCGGTTTGGCACCGTCGCGCTATGGATGACTTATTTCATGGGCCTGTTGGTGATCTACCTGACCATGGGCTGGATGCCGACGCTTTTGCGCGAAGGTGGTCTGTCCATCGAGCGCGCGGCGACTATTACTGGCCTGTTCCAGATCGGCGGAACGGTCGGCGCAATTGTGGTCGGCTGGGCCATGGATCGGCGTAATCCAAACCGTGTGATTGCAACGGCCTACGCGATGGGCGGTGCGTTCATCCTGCTACTGGGAGCATTCAGTCTCGAGTCAAGTCTGTTGGCATTCGGCGTAGTGGCGGCTGGATTCTGTATGAGCGGTGCGCAGACCGGACTCAATGCTTTTGCTCCCGGCTACTACCCAACTGATTTTCGCGCTACGGGTGTGAGCTGGATGCTGGGGATCGGTCGCTTCGGGGCTATCTTTGGTTCTCTCATCGGTGGTGCAGTGCTCAGCCTCGGGTTAGGTCTGCCGTTGCTGTTCACCCTGCTGAGCGTGCCAGCTTTCATCGCTGCACTGGCAATCCTGGCCAACGGTCATGCTCGGCGACGGGTAAATAAGGCTTTGCTGACGCAATAATTTACTTCGAACAAAGGAACTCATCATGGCACGCATCATCGGTGGCCTCGCTGTATCGCACACACCAACCATCGGCTTTGCCGTCGATCACGAAAAACAGAATGAGGCGGCCTGGGCGCCGATCTTCGAAGGCTTCGAACCGATCAAAGTCTGGCTGAAGGAGCAACAACCGGATGTGTTGTTCTACATCTTCAACGACCATGTGACCTCGTTCTTCTTCGACCACTATGGCGGGTTCTCCTTGGGAGTCGATGAGCATTACGAGGTGGCGGATGAGGGCGGTAATCCGCGCTTGCTGCCCGCGGTTGGCGGACATGCGGCGCTGTCGCGGCACATTGGTCAAAGTCTGATGGCCGATGAATTCGACATGAGTTTCTTCCGTGACAAACCACTGGATCATGGCTTTTTTTCGCCGATGTCTGCACTTTTGCCGTGCGAACCTGAGTGGCCGGTAGAAATCGTGCCGCTACAGGTCGGCGTGTTGCAGTTCCCGATTCCCAGTGCCCTGCGCTGCTACAAGCTGGGCCAGGCCTTGCGCCGTGCCATTGAAAGCTATCCCGAAGATCTAAAGGTGGCCATTGTCGCGACCGGTGGGGTGTCCCATCAGGTGCATGGCGAGCGTTGCGGCTTCAATAACCCGCAATGGGATGAGCAATTTGTTGATCTGCTGGTCAATGACCCGGTGCGCCTGACCGAAATCACCCATGCCGAGTACGCCACCCTCGGCGGAATGGAAGGCTCTGAAGTCATCACCTGGCTGATCATGCGCGGTGCGCTGTCGGCCACGGTGAAGAACCTGCATCAGGACTACTACCTGCCGTCCATGACGGGTATCGCCACGCTGTTGTTGGAGAATCAGGACAGGGAGGTGCCCGTCGAAGTCACGACGCGTCACTTGCAGCATATGCAGCATCAGTTGGCGGGTATCGAAAAACTGGAAGGCACCTACCCGTTCACCTTGGAGCGCAGCGCCAAGGGCTATCGCCTGAACAAATTCCTGCACCGGATGATCGAGCCGCAATGGCGCCAACGATTTCTTGAGGCACCGGAGGCGCTGTACGAGGAGGGTGGCTTGAGCGAAGAGGAATGCGATCTGCTGCGACGTCGTGACTGGCGCGGTCTGATCCAGTACGGGGCGATTTTCTTTGTGCTGGAAAAACTCGCTGCTGTGCTCGGCATTCCAAATCTGCAGGTCTACGCAGCAATGCGTGGGCAGACCCTTGAGGAGTTTATGAAGACCCGCAACCAGCAGGTGCTGTACTCGGTGGCGGGCAAAACCTCTCGCTGATCCTCAGGGGCGATCGCTCCGTTAGTTCTCGGCGACCTTTTCCGGGTCGCCATCACCCATTTTTCGCTTGATCCCAGTGTGCCCGGCAAATAAGGGCGCAGGGCATTTCTTTACCCAAAAATCGGAAAACAATAACAATGAAAATCACCGTTAATCGCCGAATCGCTTGCTCGCTGGCTGTTGCTTGTACGGCACCTCTGGAAGTTCAGGCCGCAGGTTTCATCGATGACGCCAGCGCGAATCTGAACCTGCGCAACTTCTACATCAACCGCAACTTTACCAATCCGGCTTACCCGCAAGGCAAGGCCGAAGAGTGGACGCAGAGCTTTATCCTCGATGCTCGTTCGGGTTTCACCCAGGGCCCGGTGGGATTTGGCGTAGATGTGTTGGGACTCTATTCGGTCAAGCTTGATGGTGGGCAGGGCACCGGTGGTACGCAGCTATTGCCACTCGATAGCGATGGGCGTCCTGCCGATGATTTCGGCCGCTTGGCGGTCGCCGGGAAAATGAAAGTGGGCAAAACCGAACTGAAGGTCGGTGAGTGGATGCCGGTATTGCCGATCCTGCGTTCCGACGATGGCCGTTCGCTGCCGCAAACCTTCCGTGGCGGCCAGATCACCTCGCAGGATATCGATGGCCTGACCCTGTACGGCGGTCAGTTCCGGCAAAACAGCCCACGCAACGATTCAAGCATGGACGACATGTTCATGCAGGGGAAAACCGCGTTCACGTCCGATCGCTTCAACTTCGTCGGCGGTGAATACAGCTTTAACGACAAGCGCACCATGATTGGCCTGTGGAATGCCGAGCTAAAGGACATCTATCAGCAACAGTATCTGCAACTGGTACACAGTCAACCGCTCGGCGCCTGGACGCTGGGGGCAAACCTGGGTTACTTCTGGGGGCGCGAGGACGGCAGTGCCCGCGCCGGCGACCTAGACAACCGCACCGCCTCAGCGCTGCTCTCGGCCAAGTACGGTGGCAATACCTTCTACGTCGGCCTACAAAAGCTCACCGGTGACAACGCATGGATGCGGGTCAACGGCACCAGCGGCGGTACCCTGGCCAACGATAGCTTCAACAACAGTTATGACAACGCCCGAGAGAAATCCTGGCAACTGCGCCACGACTACAATTTCGTTGCCCTTGGCATCCCCGGCCTGACTTTGATGAACCGCTACATCAGCGGGGAAAACGTGCACACAGGCAGCATCACCGATGGCGAGGAGTGGGGACGTGAGTCCGAGCTGGCCTATACCGTGCAGAGCGGTACCTTCAAGAACCTCAACTTGCGCCTTCGTAATTCCAGCATTCGTCGGGACTACAGCAGTAATGAGTTTGATGAGAACCGTCTGATCATCAGCTATCCATTGAGCCTGCTCTAACGCCTTGGCAAGCAGATTCGCCCCACAGGTGACCATTGTCGTTCACGAAGTCGTGTACGGCCTCAATCCCCTGAGGGTGCGAGCCTGCTCAGCCGCAGTCACTACTTGGAGCTCGTCAAATGTTCCCTGATCTTAAAATCCGCACCGGTATGATCACGGTGCTCGTACTCTTCATCGTGGCATTGCTCTTCTTGACCCTGAGCAGTTGGCGGGCGGCAGTCACCAGCCACGACGAGATCATCGAGTTGAACAGCGCCACTATTGTCATCGACGGCGTAAACAATTCGCTGCTATTGGCTACCCGAACCAGTGCTAACGTCTCTTCGGCGTTCATAGAAAGTATGGGCGGCCAGGTTGAGGATGCACAAGCGCGTCTGTTGCGTAGCGAGGGTATCTGGGTGGAAAGTATCGCCAAGCTCAACGCTGCCGCCGACGCCATTAAAGATCCGTTGCTCAAGGGTATGGCCGACGAACTCAAGGTCTGCTTCGACAAGTTCGGGGCTGCCGTTGTCGGCCAGCGCGCAGCGGTGCGTGCTTTGTCGGCCGCAGATTACATTGAGTCAAATAATGCGGCCGTTGATGGCATGGCCAAGCTGCAGGCGGTACGCCTAAAGCTGGTTGGCGAGCTGGAAACACGAAGCAAGCAGATCATTGTGCAATCAGTTGACCGGCTGAAAATGGCGCAGACCGTGGCAGCTACACTGGGCGTTATTACATTGGCCATGGCCATCCTGTGCTGGGTCTTTATCGCTACCCGTGTATTGCGGCCCTTGCGCGATGCAGGTCAACATTTTCGACGTATCGCAGGTGGCGATCTCACTCAGCCTGTGACCGTTCCTGGCCGCAACGAAATTGGCGAACTCTTCGTCGAGCTTCATCGCATGCAAACCAGCCAGCGCGTCACCCTGGATCTGATCACCGGTTCCGCGACCCAACTGGCGTCAGCTGCACAAGAACTGAATGCGATAACAGGAGAAAGCAATCGTGGGCTTCAGCAGCAGAACCAGCAATTGGAACAGGCCGTCACGGCAGTCAACGAAATGACGAGCGCCATCGAAGAGGTGGCTCGTAACGCCGTGTCGACTTCGCAAACGGCCGCTGCCTCCGACAACCTTTCGAAAAAGAGCCGTCAGCAAGTCCACGAGAATATCGAGGGAACCCAATCGATGACAGCCGATATCCAGGGCAGCGCCGAATGCATTCAAAATCTGGCTCATGAAGTGCGAAACATTAGCAAAGTGCTGGACGTAATACGGTCGGTTTCCGAACAGACCAACCTACTGGCGCTCAATGCTGCCATTGAAGCAGCACGCGCCGGTGAAGCCGGACGTGGTTTTGCGGTGGTGGCCGACGAGGTACGGACGCTGGCATACCGGGCGCAGGAGTCGACTCGTGAAATCGAACAGATCATTGCTAGCGTGCAGAGCACAGCCGAACAGGCGGTTGGAGCTATGCATGCTAGTTCGTCTAAAGCACAGGTGGCGCTAAACATGACTCAAGCGAGCGGTGTAGTGCTGGAAGAAGTATTCGCTGCCATCGGCCAGATCAATGAGCGCAACCTGGTGATCGCGAGCGCAGCGGAAGAACAGGCGCAGGTGGCGCGTGAAGTGGACAGCAATCTCCTCACAATCCGCGACCTGTCGGCGAAATCTTCGGAAGGTGCGCAACAAACGAACACTGCCAGCAAGCAGCTGACACAGCTTGCGGAGGAGTTAAGCGGGCTGGTAGGACGCTTTCGCACGTGACTATTGGTAGTTTCCCCGTAAATGGGCAAACTCAAACTGTTTCATTGAGCCTCCTCGCGAAGCAGTGCTCCAGGCACATATTAGGTTGGTGACGGGCCTGAACCACTGCCTGCCTCAAGGATTACCCGGCGAATCGTATCCATCAGGGCTTGAGCCACCGGAGAGTGCAGGCAGCCGCTACGATAAGTCAGGCCGATGGCCCGGGTAGTTTGCCTCAGCTCCAGCGGCAGGATGCACAATTCGCCCGAGGCAATCTCATGTTCCAGCTGGTGAGTGGACACTGCGGCGAGCATGTCCGAACGCAATAACAGTCCACGAATGATAGACATATCGCCGCTTTCCACCATCGGTCGGGGCGGCGCAATCCCGAACCGGGTGAAGCACTCGTCGAGCATCTGCCGGGCGGGCGATCCGGCGCGAGGCAGTACCCACTGGGCGGCGCTAAGCTCATCTTGCAAAGCCGTTTTTAGATAGAGCGGGTGATCACGCCGCGCCACCACTACCATTTCCTCCGTGAGCAACACTTCGCCGCTCAGGTCGCTGGCGTAGGCCTGCGGCCGTAGGGCGCCAAAAATGAAGTCCACATCGCCGGCTCGCAACTCGGTCGCCAGCAGATCGAATGGGCTTTCGTTGGTGATAACTTGGGTCGCAGGGTGTTCGGCCATCAAGCGCACGATGGCCTCGGGCAAAATACGCGTACGACCCAAGGGCAGGGCACCGACATGTACCACGCCTTGCAGGTCACCGCGCATTGCGGTGATATCGGTCTCGATATGGCGCAACTCGTTCAGCGCCCGACGGATCGGAAAGAGGATTTCATGGCTGACACGCGTCGGCTGCAGTCCGCGAGGTGTACGCTCGAACAATGATTGGGCACAGCCATTTTCCATGACCTTGATGGTCGAGCTGATCGCCGGCTGGCTCAGACCAAGCAAGCTGGCAACAGTCTGCATATGGTGGGTTTCACAAAGTTTGACAAAAACTTGCAGGCGCCTGTTCTGGAACAGGTAAAGCGGTTCGACAGCACGCTTCTCCCCACTACCTAGTAAGCGTGGCACGCTTTCGAGCTCGGCCAGTACCCGACGCGCCCGAGGCAATAGCCGCGCACCGTAATCGGTCAAACGCATACCGTTGGCATGACGTTCAAACAACGGTATATCCAGCCGGGCTTCCAATTCGGAAATAGACCGGGTGACCACCGACTGCGCCCGGAACAGGGCCACAGAAGCCTTCGAAACGCTGCCATGGTCGGCGACTCTGACGAAGGCTCGCACCTGCATCAGGCTGGGAAGTTCATTGGTCTCCATGGGGAGCGTGCTCTGCATATCGATGTTTAAGTCTGACTATGCATCGCCCATTGGCTGTAGACAATAAAAAAAAAGCATACCTCGAAAACTCTAACGCATTTCTACCTCAGTGGTTCGCGGTGCGATGCTCTTTCGAAACGCAGGAGGAGAATCCGCAATGAACGAATCACCAAAAAACGCGCTGGTCGTCAGCGCACACTCTGCCGATTTCGTCTGGCGTGCCGGTGGTGCCATCGCGCTGCATGCACAGCAGGGTTACAACGTGCACATCGTCTGCTTGTCCTTCGGCGAACGCGGTGAGTCCGCCAAGCTGTGGCGCAAGGGCGAGATGAGCGAAGACAAAGTCAAAAGCGCTCGCCGCGAAGAGGCCCAGGCCGCCGCCGATATCCTGGGTGCCAGTGTCGAGTTTTTCGATATCGGCGACTACCCGATGCGTGCCGACAAGGAAACGCTGTTCCGCCTGGCCGATGTGTTCCGCCGGGTTCAGCCAGAATTCGTGTTGAGCCATTCGCTGAAAGACCCTTACAACTACGATCACCCGCTTGCCATGAACCTGACCCAAGAGGCGCGTATCATCGCCCAGGCCGAAGGCTACAAACCGGGTGAGAAAATCGTCGGCGCACCACCGGTCTACAGCTTCGAACCTCACCAGCCCGAGCAATGCGAATGGCGCCCTGACGTGTTACTGGACATCACTTCGGTCTGGGACAAAAAGTACGCCGCCATCCAGTGCATGGCCGGTCAGGAACACCTCTGGGAGTACTACACGCGCGTTGCCCTGCAGCGTGGTGTGCAAGCCAAGCGCAACGTAGGGATCACCTCCAGCCGCGACATCATTTATGGCGAGGGCTACCAAAGCATCTTCCCGCGCGTGACGGAGAATCTGGGATGAGCGAGTTGATCGGAAAAACCGGTGTTGTCGTGCGCAACATCGCCAGGGCCGACCAGGTGTTGGTCGATGAATTGCGGCGCTTCGGTGTCGCGACCGTCCACGAATCTCAGGGGCGAAAAGGCCTGCTGACATCTTCGATCACACCAATACAACGAGGTACAGTGATCAGTGGCTCGGCGGTCACGGTGCTGGTGGCGCCGGGCGATAACTGGATGTTCCATGTGGCGGTGGAGCAGTGCCGCCCCGGCGATATCCTGGTGGTCGCCCCCAGTTCGCCATGCACCGACGGTTACTTCGGCGACCTGCTCGCCACTTCGCTCAAGGCTCACGGCGTGCGCGCCCTGGTGATCGATGCCGGCGTGCGTGATACCCACACGCTGCGCGAGATGGGGTTCCCGGTATGGTCTCGTGCCATCAGTGCTCAGGGCACGATCAAGGAGACCCTTGGTTCGGTCAACTTGCCACTGGTATGCGGCGGTCAGTTGGTCAACCCTGGTGACGTGGTGGTAGCCGATGACGATGGTGTGGTTATTGTGCGTCGCGGCGAAGTGCCCCAGGTTGTCGAAGCCAGTCGAGCGCGTGCCGATCTGGAAGAGCAAAAGGCCTTGCGCTTGGCGAAGGGCGAATTGGGGCTGGACATCTACAACATGCGTGCACGCCTCGCTGAAAAAGGGTTGCGGTACGTCGACAGTCTTGACGATCTCGGAGATTGAGCATGAGCCAGACACGCATTCCTTGCCTGTTGATGCGCGGGGGGACGTCGAAAGGGGCTTATTTCCTTGCTCAAGACTTGCCAGAGGCGTCGGCACTGCGAGACCGCGTTTTGCTGGCCGTCATGGGCTCGCCTGATGCGCGCCAGATCGATGGCATCGGTGGTGGCGACTCGCTGACCAGCAAGGTGGCGATCATTAAGCCGTCCACGCGTGTCGAAGCTGATGTTGATTACCTGTTTGCCCAAGTGTTGGTGGAGGAGCCGCGAGTCGATTATGGCCAGAACTGCGGCAACATCCTCACCGGTGTCGGCCCGTTCGCCATCGAACGCGGACTGGTGGATGTGACGGGGGATGTGACTCCGGTGCGTATCTTCATGGAGAACACCGGGCAGATTGCGATTGCGCATGTGCCTACCCCCAATGGTGCCGTTTGCTATACCGGTGATGCGCGAATCGACGGAGTTCCCGGCGGTGGTGCGCCGTTGATCGTGGAGTTCGAGGATGTCGCCGGCTCCAGTTGCGGTGCTTTGTTGCCGACTGGCAATGCAGTGGATCTGTTCGACGGCGTTGAAGTCACTTGCGTGGACAATGGCATGCCAGTGGTGCTGATCCGAGCCGAAGACCTCGCTTTGAGCGGCTATGAGAGTCCGGCACAACTGGATGCCAATACTGAGTTGAAAGCCCGCCTTGAATCGATCCGCGTGCAGGCCGGCCCGCGCATGAACCTCGGCGATGTTAGTCAGCGCAACGTGCCCAAAATGTGCCTGATTGCACCGGCACAAGCCGGTGGGGCGCTTAGCACCCGTACATTCATCCCTCATCGTTGCCATACCAGCATTGGGGTGTTCGGTGCGGTCAGTGTTGCCGCTGCCTGCTTGATCGAGGGCAGTGTGGCTTCACGTCTGGCCAGGGTGAAGGATGGAGACGTAAAGCAAGTTTCGGTTGAACACTCGATGGGCGAGTTCACCGTGGAACTGCGTCTGCACAATGGCCAGTTGGTCAGTTGCGGGCTGATGCGAACGGCAAGGTTGTTGTTGGATGGAGCCGTATGTGTTCCGGCGAATTTGTGGGAGGGTCGGGGCCCATCTCGGCGATAACACTTAGCGAAATGAAAGACATGGTGCCGACGGGCTGCGCCCTGTGCAGCCGCAGTCGGTACCCAGCAGCTAAAGTCTGACACCCACCCATCGATGGCAAGCAATCACCCGACAAAGTGTTTGACTCCATTGGTTGGATCTCCATCAGCGAGCATCTGCTTCAAGCGCTGACGTTCCTCAGTCCCAGGCAGTACGCCAGTCGTCTTCGCCTCCAGCACTGTAATGCCCTCTGCGTTCAGTATTCTGACTTCTGCTTTTGCGCGACCGCGCTCATCGATATCAACGATGAGCCAGTGGCAGGTGATCTCGTCTCCCGCATACACGGGACGTTTAAACTCGAAACTCATTCCTGTAGCGAGCCAACCAATTTGCCCACCCACTTCGGTGACGAGGCTGGCCGTCAGCAAGCCATGGGCAATGGGGGCCTTGAACCCACGCAACTCTGCGTAGCGTGTGTCGCAGTGAACCGGATTGTAATCGCGAGAGATTTGCGCGAATCGGCAAATATCGTCCTCTGTAAAACAGCGGACTACCGTGAATCGGTCTCCGACCTCAAGACCTTCGGCTGCACGCTCTCTTAGACTTTTCATCACAACTCCCTGGACGGTGAGGGCAGGGCCTGAAAAGTATGTTCAGGGCCTGGAAATGTTCCAGCATTCACCTCAAGCGCAAAGTCCCTCGCTGCCGAGTGAAGTACTGATCGAAGATCTGCGTACTGTTTGACGAATCGCGGCAGACGGCCGCCGCGCAGTCCGGCCATGTCCTGCCAGACCAGCACCTGGGCATCGCAATGCTTACCCGCGCCAATCCCGACAGTCGGAATTGAAATGGCTTCCGTGATCGCTCGACCGACGTCACCAGGCACCATCTCAATCAGAACAGCAAAGGCACCAGCGGCCTCAAGCGCTTTGGCACTATCAATCAGGCGCTGCGCATCTTCGCCTCGGCCCTGGACGCGGTAACCGCCCAGCTGATGTTCCATCTGAGGGGTAAAGCCAATGTGCGCCATGACCGGCATGCCTGAGTTCACGAGCTTCTCGACCTGCGGCAGCATTTCGATCCCGCCCTCAAGTTTGACCGCATGCGCACCGCCTTCTTTCATGAAGCGCACCGCTGTATGGAAGCACTGTTCCGCAGATGCCTGATAGGAGCCGAATGGAAGATCGGCGATCACCAGTGCCCGTCGGGTCGAACGGCTGACCGCACGAATCAGAGGGATCATTTCGTCAACGGTGATCGATAGCGTGGATTCATTACCGTAGACATTGTTGGATGCAGAGTCGCCGACTAACAGGACGGGTATTCCCGCTTCCTCGAAAATGGCTGCGGTGTACATGTCATACGCAGTGAGCATCGCCCATTTCTGGCCCTCCATTTTCATTTGTTTCAGGTGCGGAATTCGCACTCGGGTCGCCGGTTGGGCGTTGCCATACGGCGAAGGCTGATCGCTCATGATGTGGTCTCGCGGAAAAATTGGATTAACTGAACATCTGCTCGCTGAGCAGAATGACTGCGATGATGATCATGGCCGCGCCGGAAAAACGACTGACGAATTGAGCTGCAGCTGGACGTGCCCGCAGTACCACCTGCGAGCCAAATCCGACCAGCAGATAGATCACGCCGCAACTGAAGGTGTGGATGAGCCCCAGCGCAATCATTTGCATCGGCACAGGCCAGGCAGCGGTGGCGTCGGTGAATTGCGGTAAAAGCGCCAGGAACAGCAGGAACACCTTCGGATTCAGCCCGCTCACGCAAAGCCCCTTGATCGCCCAGCGCGTCCAGGATCCCGATGTCTGAACTTCATCAGAGTGTGGTGTAGCGGGGTGCGCAAGCATATTCAGGCCCAGCCAAAGTAGATAGCCCGCCCCGGCAACGGTCAGTACGGTCAAGGTAGTGGGGTGGTTGGCCACCAGCGTGCCGACACCGCCGGCAACAATCATGGTTGCGATCAAATGGCCGGACAACAGCCCACCCACGGCGGGTATGACCACTCGGCCCTTTAGGCCTGCCGAAATTGCATAGGCCCAATCTGCGCCCGGGGTTATGACGAATAAAATCGACACTGCCCAAAAGGCAACGAAAACGCTCAAGGTCATGGTGCTATCCACCCCTGCTGCTGACATCCCGCGTACTGCATCGTCCCGCTCCGGTAATTATTGGTGCAAGGAAGAATAATGAATTCTTGTTAGAATTTACTTCCAAAGATAATCAGCTAGTCGCTATTAGTGGGGAGATTTTTCTAAATGGACAGGATTGATCGCAAGATTCTTTCTGAACTGCAAAAGGACGGTCGCCTTTCAGTCACCGAACTCGCCGAGCGCGTTGGGTTAAGCCTTTCCCCTTGCCATCGACGGGTACGCGCACTGGAGGAGTCGGGTGTGCTGCTTGGCTATCGAGCACAGCTTGATCCAGGCGCATTAGGCCTTAACTTTTCCGCCATGGTATTTGCCACGTTGCGTGAAGGTGACATGCAAGCGGTCGAGGCATTCGAGAGAGCACTTGTTGATATCCCTCAAGTGGTCGACGCTCAACGATTATTTGGCGAACCCGATTACCTGTTGCACGTCATCACTCAGGATCTGCCTGCGTTTCAAAGGCTCTACGATGAGAGTCTTTCGACGCTTCCCAACGTGCAACGTCTGACCTCGACGCTGGTTATGAAACGGGTCGTTCAGGACAGGCCTCTTCCTTTGTGATTGTGGGTTGAGCGTCAGGTTTGGCGGGCCGCCTCTTGAGCGAGTTTCAGTGAGAACAGAAGGAAAACAGTCAGCAGGCCAGCGATGAACAGCCCCACACCCAGCCAGTGAGCATGCTGCCAAAAGCTCCTTCCCAAGTACCCACCGGACTGGCACCTGCATAGAAGAAAATTTGATAAAGGGAAGTTGCTTGTCCTTTTGCAGTCTTCGCACATCGCCCAATCCAACTGCTGGCAATGGCATAAGAGCCAAAAAAACCGAAGGTGAAAGTCAGTTGTGCCAATGACGAAGGAGTAGAGGTTGTTCACTAGGGTGAGCACCACGCCAATCAATGTCAGGAGAATGATCTTCCAGAACACTTTTGGTCGACCGACTCGGTCTGCCAAAGAGCCAATTTTGGCCGAGCTATACAAAAGACAACAGGTTGACTGTCTGCTGGCTGAGAAAGAATGGGCCCTGGAGCAGACGCAATGCTGAATTTTTGAAATGAATAAGAAACCCTCCCACCAGATTTTTCGTGTTGATTGCACGAGGTGTAACGTGTCGGTACTCCGGCAAGTAACGCAAGAAAGGTACAGCGGAAATAGTGGCCTACAACGTGCAGACAGCGGTAGATATTCAGCACCATTTGATCGTTGCGTACGAGGTGACCAACGTCGGTTCCGACCGTGATCAACTCAGCTCGATGGCCAAGCAGGCTCGCGAGCCGATAGCGTCAGAAACGTTTTCGGTGGTGACGGACCGAGTTTATTTCAAAAGCGAACAAATTCTGGCTTGTCACGATGCAAGTATCATCGCCTATGTGCCCAAGCCGATGACCTCTGGAGCCAAGGGTGACGGGCGTTTCAATAACGATGCCTTCATCTATGACTTGGTAAAAAACGAATACATTTGTCCGGCTGGAGAGTCGCTGATCTGGCACTATTCCTACGTTGAAAAAGGCCTGAAGTTGCATCGTTATTGGAGTTCGAAATGCCATGGCTGCACGTTGAATTTCAGTGCACACCGAGCACGGAACGCCGAGTTCGACGCTGGGGGCATGAAGAAGTATTGGAGGAAATGCAGCTTCGGCTGAGCAAAGCGCCAGAGATGAAGCGAGTCCGAAATCGGACGTTTGAGCATCCCTTCGGGACGCTCAAATAATGGGTGGGTGCAACGCACCTCCTGACGCGAAAGCTGGCCGCGGTAAGCGCGGAGATGAGCTTGGATGTGCTCGCCTACAACTTGAAACGGGTCATGAAAATCATCGGCCCCCGCCACTTGATGAAGGCGCTAACGGCCTGGGCCGATTACTGCCTGTCGCAAACAGAGCGGATTTGCTTGCCCGATTTAAAAACAAATGACCTCTTTTTATTTTCTAATGACCACTGAAGGGTAGGGAGGCAGTAATTGCAAAAGGCTGTGTAAACCAAAAGTTTCTAGTAACTACTACGGAAACCTTTAGGTGTATCGAATGCGTTGTGCGCAGTACCCGGGGGGGGGGGGCGGCATCTTGCCAAAGTCGCTCAGGTCGTGCATCAGCGTAGAGTATCGCCAAGCTGGGGGTGCGCTTCGGAGCGGAGCTGTTCAGCGCCGCTCCACGGATATCTGGCTATAGCTAGCTGATTCCATTCTTAATGAAAAGAATTCCAATCGAAGTGAAAACTCATGATGGGCTCGGTGCCGAGGGTAGGGGCTTGCCGGCTCTCGCCAAGACCTGCTGCTCATTTCGATCATTAAGTTGTCAGTTTCGGTCATTGAGCGGCCGCTGGACTGCTCATAGTCTGTAACCCATGACAGAGGGGCGCCAAAGAGCGCTCACACTTTTCCGTGATCGCTCGTTGTGGAGTTACCGATGACCGCCGCTCATTACCCGCACCTGTTGGCCCCGCTGGACCTGGGTTTTACCACGTTGCGCAACCGCACCCTGATGGGTTCGATGCACACCGGCCTTGAAGAAAAACCAGGTGGTTTCGAGCGCATGGCGGCGTACTTTGCCGAACGTGCCCGGGGTGGGGTCGGCCTGATGGTCACCGGCGGTATCGGCCCGAACGATGAGGGTGGCGTTTACTCTGGCGCGGCCAAGCTGACGACCGAGGAAGAAGCGCTCAAGCACCGGATCGTTACCCGTGCGGTGCACGAGGCGGGCGGCAAGATCTGCATGCAGATTCTCCACGCCGGCCGTTACGCCTATAGCCCGAAGCAGGTCGCGCCGAGCGCCATTCAAGCGCCGATCAACCCGTTCAAGCCTAAAGAGCTGGACGAGGAAGGCATCGAGAAACAGATCCGCGATTTCGTCACCTGCTCGACCCTGGCGCAACAGGCCGAGTACGACGGCGTCGAAATCATGGGTTCGGAAGGTTATTTCATTAACCAGTTCCTCGCGGCCCACACCAACCACCGCACCGACCGCTGGGGCGGCAGCTACGAAAACCGCATGCGCCTGCCGGTGGAAATTGTCCGTCGGGTGCGTGAGGCCGTTGGCCCGAACTTCATCATCATTTTCCGTCTGTCGATGCTCGATCTGGTCGAGGGCGGCAGTACCTGGGACGAAATCGTGCTATTGGCCAAGGCCATCGAGCAGGCGGGTGCGACGATCATCAACACCGGTATCGGCTGGCACGAAGCGCGAATTCCGACCATCGCCACCAAGGTGCCGCGTGCGGCATTCAGCAAAGTCACCGCCAAGCTGCGCGGTTCGGTGAACATTCCGCTGATCACCACCAACCGCATCAATACCCCGGAAGTGGCCGAGCAGATCCTGGCCGAAGGCGATGCCGACATGGTGTCCATGGCGCGGCCGTTCCTCGCCGACCCGGACTTCGTCAACAAGGCTGCTGAAGGCCGCGCTGATGAAATCAACACGTGCATCGGTTGCAACCAGGCGTGCCTGGACCACACCTTCGGCGGCAAGTTGACCAGTTGCCTGGTCAACCCGCGTGCCTGCCACGAAACCGAACTCAACTACGTGCCGGTCCGGCAGGTCAAGAAGATCGCTGTGGTCGGTGCCGGTCCTGCGGGGCTTTCCGCCGCCACCGTGGCAGCCGAGCGCGGCCATCAGGTGACGCTGTTCGATTCGGCCAGCGAGATCGGCGGTCAGTTCAACGTGGCCAAACGTGTGCCGGGCAAGGAAGAGTTCTTCGAGACCCTGCGTTATTTCGCTCGCAAATTGCAGACCACCAACGTCGAGGTGTGCCTGAACACTCGCGTGGATGTGGCGAAGCTGGTTGAGGGCGGTTTCGACGAGATCATCCTGGCGACGGGGATCGCGCCAAGGACTCCGGCGATTCCGGGCGTCGAGAACGCCAAGGTTTTGAGCTACCTGGACGTGCTTCTGCAACGCAAGCCTGTAGGCAAGCGCGTAGCAGTGATCGGTGCCGGCGGCATCGGCTTCGACGTCTCGGAATTCCTCGTTCACCAGGGCCAGGCCACCAGTCTGAATCGCGACGAGTTCTGGAAAGAGTGGGGCATCGACACACACCTCCAAGCGCGCGGCGGTGTGGCCGGGATCAAGGCTGCACCCCATGCACCGGCCCGTGATGTATTCCTGCTGCAACGCAAGAAATCCAAGGTCGGCGACGGCTTGGGCAAGACCACCGGCTGGATTCACCGCACCGGTCTGAAGAACAAGCAGGTGCAAATGCTCAATAGCGTCGAGTACTTGAAGATCGACGATGAAGGCCTGCACATTCGCATCGGTGAAACCGGTGAGCCACAAGTATTGCCGGTGGACAACATCGTGATCTGCGCCGGGCAGGACCCGCTGCGTGAGCTGCAGGATGGTCTGCTGGCGGCGGGCCAGAACGTGCACCTGATCGGCGGCGCGGATGTCGCGGCGGAGCTGGATGCCAAGCGGGCGATCAATCAGGGTTCGCGGTTGGCGGCTGAGTTGTAATTTGCAGGTTTAGCCTACCCATGGCCATCGCGAGCCTGCTCGCGATGGCTGCCTTTGAGCGACTAGAATGCTGGCTCTTTACCCAGAACCGGCAGCGATGCATTTCTCCTTTAGCGACTGGCTCCCTGAAGCCCCTCTCCAACGCCTCCACCTCGACTGGCTGACCACAGCCGGCATCGAAGTCGCGATCCTGCGTCTGGACCAGATCGATCCGCTGATCAGTGGCAACAAATGGTTCAAGCTGATCGAACACCTCAACATTGCTGCACAGTCCGGCGCCAAAGGCATCATCAGCCTGGGTGGGGCTCACTCCAATCATTTGCATGCACTGGCGGCGGCCGGCCAACGATTTGGCTTTTGCACCGTAGGCCTGTTGCGTGGGCACCCTCAGGAAACCCCTACGGTGAGGGACTTGCAGGCATTCGGCATGCAATTGCACTGGCTGGGTTATGGCGGTTATCGGGCGCGGCATGCAGCGGATTTCTGGGTGCCATGGAAAGCCCGCTATCCCGACCTGCAACCTGTACCGGAAGGTGGCGGCGGTTTGCCTGGGGCGCGTGGCTGCATGCAGCTCAAGGCTCAGGTCTGCAAGCAATTGAGCGCTCTGGGCTGGAGCGATTACGACGGTTGGTGGCTGGCCTGCGGGACAGGAACGACCTTGGCCGGATTGGTACTGGCCGAAGCGGGGGAGCATCAGGTTTACGGTGCACTGGCGGTGCCTGACGATCATGGTGTGAGGCAGCAGGTTGAAGTGATTCTCGAGGAGGCGGGTTTCACAGAACCGGCTTATGAATTACTCGACGCCAGTCGTGGCGGTTTCGCCAAAGTCGATCCGTCGCTGCTCGAATTCATCACGCAAACAGAGCAGGCCTGCGCAATCCCGTTGGAACCGCTTTACACCGGCAAGGCATTGCTGGTGCTCAGGCAGCAGGTCGAAGCAGGCACATTCAAAAAGGGTGCACGCCTGATCTTCGTTCATACAGGCGGTTTGCAGGGACGCCGTGGATTTCAGTGAGTCAGGACGGTTAAGTCACCACACGCTGGCGAAAATGAGCGATCAGATGTAGGCCGATTCTGTTTGTGCTGTATTTTCAGTTTTATGCTTGAGTGATAAAGACCGTTGATTAATATTGGTCGGGCATGGCCGTTATTTAAAGCGAATAACAGTTTTTGGCAGTTAAAATCTTGTAATCAAAGGAATGAGCATGAACGAAATCATGAATGGAGTCCGTGGCGAAGTAACTGAGTACACGTGGGGAAGATTGTGGTCCGACGGGACTCGGGAGTTTAACAATGGCGCCCTTTTGTATGCGGACGGCTCACTCGAGTTTGATGGCCTGACGTTCTATCCTGATGGGGTTATCATTGATGCGGCGGGGCGGCAGGTCGGCCTGGCCGAGCCCATCGACGAGACGCAAGATCTTGGGCAACCAGCGATTGACGAAGAGCCAGGTTCTGTCGAACAAGAGGAAGTGGAAGATGCCGCGAGTCCAGTGGATGAACTTCAAGCACTGAATATTGAAGATTCGGATGACGTTGAGAGTTACATGTCTCTCGGTGGCGATGAACGTTAATTGATATTGCAATAGTTCAAGTTTTAAAAGAGCCGTAGCACTCTGCTGAGTACTACGGCTTTTCTTTATTGATTTTGCGGCATCTCACCGTTGGCCAGACGCTTATTGATATCGGCGATCACTTCCGGCAAGTCGGTAATGGTATCGATCATGTAGTGCGGGCGTGAGCCTTCGAACAATGCATGAATGCGCTTGCGTTCGCTGGCAAGTTTGTCGCTGGCCAGTGCGCGATAACCTTCGTAGTCCAGGCCCAGTGCATTGCCCGAGCAAATCAGTGCCACGGTCCACATGCCGGCGCGACGGCCTTCGAGAATGCCCGGTACGGTGTCGTCGATTTTTACGCAGGCTGCGACATCGTCGATGCCCAGGGCAATCACGTTGGCCAGCGCCTGAGCGGGCCATGGGCGTCCATTCGGTACCTCGTCAGTGGCGACGACATGGTCAGCGACGTAACCGTTGGTGGCGGCCAGTTCGACGACTTTATCCATGACTTGTTTTGGATAGCCGGAGCAGGAGCCGATCTTGATCCCTTGCTGGCGCAGGTTGGCAATGGTGTCCAGAGCGCCGGGAATCAGTGCCGAGTGCTCGGCGATTTTTTCGATCTGCAGCGGCATGAAACGTTGGTAGATGGCGGTCACGTCATCGTCAGTCGGTGTGCGGCCAAATACTTTGCGATAGCGCTCGGCGACTTGCGGTTGATCGCAAAGGGTGCGGATGTGATCCCACTTGCCCATGCCCATCGGGCCTCGGGCTTCTTCGATGGAGACCTGGACATCGAACTCGGCGAAGGCTTCGACGAAGATCTGCGTCGGCGCGAACGAACCGAAGTCGACGACAGTGCCGGCCCAGTCGAGGATGGCGGCTTGCAGCGTGGTTGGGTTGGTGTAGTTCATGGCAATTAAATTCCTGAGTTGGCAATACGGTTCAATGCAGGAGTGAGCCTGATCGCGATGGCGGTGTGTCAGTCGACATCAGTGGTGAATGTCAGGCCGCAATCGCGGGCAAGCCCGCTCCCACAGGGGAATGTGGTGTGACTTAAATCTCCAACACTTCCATCTCACGCAGCACTTCGCCAATCGCGGCCACGGCTTCGCGCATTTCGGCCGGCTGAACATGGCCAATACAGCCAACGCGGAAGGTTTCGACCTGAGTCAGTTTGCCCGGGTAGAGGATGTAGCCCTTGGCCTTGACCCGTTCGTAGAATTCCTTGAACTGGTAGCGTGGATCTTTCGGCGCGTGGAAGGTGGCGATGATCGGCGCCTGGATCGCCGCTGGCAGGAAACTGCGCAGCCCCAGCTTGCTCATCTCTTGCATCAATGCCTGGCAGTTGGCGGCGTAGCGCTCGTGTCGGGCCGGCAGGCCGCCTTCTTCGTTGTATTGCAGCAGGGCCTCATGCAAGGCGGCGACCACGTGAGTCGGCGGGGTGAAGCGCCATTGGCCGGTCTTGGTCATGTAGGTGTGCTGGTCATACAGGTCCATCGCCAGCGAATGCGAGTTGCCGGCGGCACTGGCCAGGGATTCTTTGCGAGCGAAGACGAAGCCCATGCCCGGCACGCCTTCCAGGCATTTGCCCGAGGCGGCGATCAGTGCATCGAACGGGATCTGTTGAGCGTCGACCGGCAAGGCGCCGAAGGAACTCATGGCGTCGATGATCAGACGTTTGCCGTGTTGCGCGATGACCTGGGCGATTTCGGGCAGCGGGTTGAGGATGCCGGTGCTGGTTTCGCAGTGGATCAGTGCAACGTGGGTGATACCGGCATCGGCCCGCAGCAGACGGTCGACGTCGGCGGCAGTGGTCGGTTCGTCTTCGGCGGTTTCGAAGGTGCTGAACGAGCGGCCGAGCACTTCGCAAATTTTCGCCAGGCGTTTGCCGTAGGCGCCGTTGATCAGCACCAGAACCTTGCCATCGCGAGGCACCAGGGTGCCGATTGCCGCTTCGACGGCAAAAGTGCCGCTGCCTTGCAGTGGCACGCAGTGGTGAGTGGCGGCGCCGTTGATGATCGCCAGCAGTTGCTCGCAGAGGCTGGCGGTCAGTTGGTTGAAGCGGTCATCCCATGAACCCCAGTCAACCATCATTGCCTGGCGGGTGCGGGCCGACGTGGTCAACGGGCCAGGGGTGAGCAGGATAGGGGCGGCAATACTCATTCTCGTGTCCTCGCATTCGATGGGATGAAGCGTTGGTGCCTAAATTGCAATTTGCCGGACTATCAATCAAATTGTTTGTTGTTATGCCAGCCATCAGTGAGAGTTATTCATGAACCTGTTCCAGCTTCGCGCCTTCGATGCCGTGGCCCGAGAGGGCAGCTTTACCAGAGCGGCAGCGCGCCTGTTCATCAGCCAGCCGGCGGTGACCGGCCATATCAAGGCGCTGGAGGAGCATTACCAGATCACGCTGCTGCGCCGTACCGCACGACGGGTGGAGCTGACCGAAGAGGGCACCAAACTGGCGGCGATTACCCGGGCGATGTTTGGCCTGGCGGACGAGGCGCAGGTGATGCTGGAGGCCAACCGGCAGTTGCTGACCGGGCGTCTGGAAGTGGCGGCGGACGGCCCGCACATGGTCATGCCGATGCTTGCCAGCCTGCGTGCGCGTTATCCGGGGATCACCGTGAATTTGCGCCTGGGCAATGCTCAGGAAACGTTGGCGGCGCTATTGTCCGAACATGCCGACGTGGCGGTGCTGACCGAGGTCGAGCCGCGCAAGGGCCTGCATCTGCAAGCCCTGAGCGAATCACGCATCTGTGCATTGGTGCCCGATGGGCACCCGTGGGCGCATCGAACCCAAGGCGTGCCGCTCAAGGAACTGGATCAAGTGATCATGGTGTTGCGTGAGCCGAGTTCGATTACCCGGCGCACGTTCGATGAGGCGTGCACCCAGGCCAGGGTCAACCCAAGGGTGCTGCTGGAGCTGGACAGTCGCGAAGCGGTGACCGAGGCGGTTGCGGCGCAGTTGGGGGTCGGCGTGGTGTCGTCGGTGGAGGTCAGCCATGATCCGCGGGTGGCGGCGGTACCGATCATTGGCGAAGGATTGGTGAACCGGCACATGATGGGGTGCATGGAGCGGCGGCGGGATTTGCGTTTGATTCAGGCGTTTTTCGAGTTGGCGCCTGGGGGGTAGACCGAGGTGCGCCCATCGCTGGCAAGCCAGCTCCCACAGGTTTTGTGTCGTCCACAAGATTAGTGGTCAACACAAATCCCTGTGGGAGCTGGCTTGCCAGCGATGAGGTCGGCCCTGCCTAAACAAGACTATCGCGCACCATTTCCAGAAAAGTCGCCACCACCCGCCGCGAACTCTGCTCGCGCAAACACACCAACGTTTCGGTCAACCGCCGCTTGCAATCGGTGATCGGCAGTGCGCAAACCCTCGAGTCCGCACCGAACTCGGCCGCCGAAACCACGCCCACACCGATCCCGACCACCACCGCCTCCCGTGCGGCTTCGCGGCCTTCGACCTGAATCGCCGGGCGGATGCGCAACCCTGCGCCGGCCATTTCTTCTTCCAGGGTCTGACGGGTGACCGAGCCGATTTCCCGCAGCACCAACGGCGTGTCGTCAAGGTCCGAGAGGGTGATGGACTCGCGGTCGGCCCATGGATGATGGCGTGATACGAACGCCACCATCGGGTCGTTGCGCAGGGGCAACGAGAGCAGGCGCTCATCGCTGACATCGCGTCCCAGCAATGCCAGATCGGCTTGATAGTTGAAGAGCCGGAAGAGTGATTCATCGGTGTTGCCGGTTTCGATCTTCACGCTGATGCCCGGGTAACGCTCGCAAAACCTGGCGATTTGCGGCAACACATGCACAGGCGCGTCCACCGCCAGAATCAGGCTGCCGGTCTGCAAGGCCTGGGAATCCTGCAACAGCTCCTGGGCCTCGGCTTCGATCACGAACAACTTTTGCGTGACGCCGAGCAAACGCTCGCCCAGATCAGTCAGGCGTACCGAGCGCTTGTTGCGATGGAACAGCAACACGCCGTAGCGTTCTTCGAGCTTGCGCACCTGGTCGGAAATCGCCGGTTGCGTGAGAAAGAGCCGCTCGGCGGCTTTGGTAAAGCTTCCGTGCACGGCCACGGCATGGAAGGCTTTGAGTTGGGCGTGGGAAACCGACATGGGAATCTCCATTAACAAGCTGAGCTTATTTTGGAAATACGATAAATCGATTTCATTTATTTATCAGTCATTGTTTTTATGTACCTCAGCCCTGGTGACTGTCAGTCGAACAGCAGTGGGGTGCCATGAGCCTGGTGGATCAACAGGACTCATCTGACCGCAATCGCCTACAGGGACAAGGTGATTTCGCAGTGCTCAACAATAAAAAAGACAGGCGTTTTCATTTAATTCTGCCGGCACACTCAACCCTGAGGTCAGAACCACAATGAACAAGCACATCGGCACCATCAAGCGTTGGCGCGTGCAGATTTTCGCGATCACCTGGCTCGCCTACGCCGCTTTCTACTTCACACGCAAAGCGTTTTCAGTCGCCAAGCTGGGGATCGGCGAAGACCCGACGTTCATGCTCGACAAAATGGCCATGGCCAACCTCGACGCCATCTACCTGACCGCTTACGCCGTTGGCCAATTCACTTGGGGCATCCTCGCAGACCGTTTCGGGCCACGGGTCGTGGTGCTCGGCGGCTTGGTCATCTCCGCCGCGGCGGCGCTGGTGATGGGCAACTTTGCAACACTGCCGATCTTCGCGACCTGCATGCTGATTCAAGGCCTGGCGCAGTCCACCGGTTGGTCGGGACTGTGCAAGAACCTCGGCAGTTTCTTCCCCTCGGAGCAACGTGGGCGTGTGCTGGGCTTATGGAGTTCGTGCTACGCCTTCGGTGGTCTGGTGGCCTCTCCGTTTGCTGGCTGGTGGGCGTACACGCTCGTCGGCAGCTGGCATGCGGCGTTCATTTCCAGTGCGGCGGTGGTTGGGCTGGTTGCCGTGCTGTTCTTTATTTTTCAACGCAACAAACCCCAAGACGTCGGCTTGCCGGCAGTTGAACCTGAGCCTGAGCTGACCGCCGAACAGGCCGACGCGCAAAGCAGAATCAGCATGTGGGTGCCGTTGAAGGAAATCCTGCGCAATCGCACGGTGCTGGTGTTGGGGCTGGCGTATTTCATGCTGAAACCGGCGCGCTACGCGATTCTGCTGTGGGGGCCGGTGATTGTTTTCGAGCAGATGCCCTCGGTGGGCAAGGTCGGGGCGGCGATCATTCCCACCGCGTTTGAGTTGGCAGGGTTGCTCGGGCCGATCCTGATTGGCCTGGCCTCGGACAAACTGTTCGGCGCCCGACGCATGCCGGCCTGCGTGATCAGTCTGTTGGCGTTGACCGTATCCCTGGCGTTTTTCATGGGTGCCCTGCACACCGGCAGCGTGGTACTGGTGGTGGCGCTGTTGTTCGTCATGGGCCTGACACTCTACGGTCCGGACTCGATGATAAGTGGCGCTGCCGCCATCGACTTCGGCACTGCAAAGGCAGGCGCGACAGCGGCCGGGTTCGTCAACGGCTGCGGTTCGGTCGGGGCGATTCTCGGTGGTTTGCTGCCGGGCTACTTTGACACCGTTACCGTTTTCATCGTCTTTGCCGGCTGTGCGATGTTCTCCGCACTGGTACTGATCCCTCACTGGAACAGCCGCCCCAATGGCATGGGTACTCCATTCGCCTGCGTACCCAATCAAGCGATAACCGTCAAACCTCTGGGTACCTGAATCCTTTCCCTCGTCGCCTGCTGCATCTGCGGCAGGCCGGCTTCCGGCGAAGCTTGCAGCCATCGTTGGCAAATCCTGACTTTTCATGGCTTGAGGTCGGTGCGATTGACCAGCCAATCGAGTAACAAGCGGGTATCGCTGCGCGGCTTTTGCTGGCGAACTGCTGGAATCGAGGGGTGTTGTCTGAAGCTCGCGCAAAAGACTGGGCGGTCGGGGTCGCTGTCGATGAAACTGACCAGCCCGTCGCTACCCGCCAGGGGCATGCCGGTCGGATTGAACCCGGTGTTCGCAGTCGACAGCACGACCGGCAACCAGAGGTCGGCAGGTGCTTCGCAGTCGCTGGTTGTCGCCGGCCACAGACGTACCTGGATTCGCCCTTGATCATCCTCAATAGCCGGCTTGCCCGCCGGACCACACACCCGGGCAGGCTGGAAACCGGTGATGCGCGGCCGGTCTTGTTCAAGCGCCGGCCGGAACACCGTTGACCAGGGAATGGCGCAAAACTGATTGTGGTAATGACGGGGCGTGCTTGGGCAAGCCTGCTCCAGAATCGAATCCTGCCGCCCTTGATGCTGTGCCTGAATGACCAGCCATTGATCGTTGAAACCCCGCAACGGATGTTCCGCCACCTGCACGATGCACCCGCTGCGCAATCGGCAGTGGTTGCTCTGCCCATGGACTTTCACCTGCTGACTTCGCAGGCGCTCCAACTGCCGTCGACCCAGTTGCTCGCGATGACGCTGTGGGTGAACAGGGCTGGACGCCGAGCGCGGCGAAGAGTGATTGACGGCGCTATCCCCGATAGCTGCTATAGCGCGATTTCGGGCATCCACCTGGAGCGGCAAAGACAATAAATCGTGGCGTTGGAACAGTTCGCTGATCACCGGTGATTGAGCGATCGTGAGCATGTCGTTTTGAAAGGGCATCAGCAGCGGTTCCTGCGGGAAACTCAGGCTGTCATCGGCAAAAATCAGAACATGGCCGGCCCGGTGATGTTCGAAGTGGTAGTGAATGCCCTCTTCCTCGCACAGCCGTTGCAGCAGCGCGAGATCGCTTTCCTCGTACTGAATGCAAAAAGGTCGCAGGGGATAGTGGCTGTCTTGGAGCTCGAAGCGGAAGCTGCTGTCGGGTAAACCATGTTCTTGCAACAGTCGACCCAGGATCATCGGCACACTGAGGTGCTGGAAAATGCGTCGTGATCTGTGCCGCTCCAGCGCCTGAAGTGCAGGCACCAGTATCAGTTTGTAGCCCACCCGCTGATGGCCGCGATGTTCGTGGCTGGCGCTGTGCAGTACGCCATGAATGTAGTGGCCATGGCCGATAACCAGAAGTGCCGGTTGTTGCAGCAGCCGCTCAAGGGGCAGGCCCGGAGCGAGGCCGATGGCATCGATATCGAATCGATAGGGTTGATTGAGAGCCTCGCGGCCACTGAACTGCACCACCTGCAAACTCAAATTGTCGTCGAGCAGTGTCAGGGTGAAGGGACTTTCCTTGTCGTTGTGCATTGATCGCGCTTCTACCGAGGAGTACGGGTGCGAAGGGTACGAAACCATGACCCTTGATAGTCATCGCGAATCGTAGTTTCAGAAATGCCCTACAAAAGCCGGTGAAGATGTCGATCCTGCCGTTGAGAATTTTTGGTCGATTGCCAACTTTAGGCCGTATAAACTTGGCGCCATGCGTCGGCCAATAGATGTCTCGGCGCCATAGACAAGAGAGTGAGTAATGGGCGCACAGTGGAAGGTTAAACACAAAGAAGCGGCAGCTAACGCCAAGGGCAAGATCTTCGGCAAACTGGTGAAAGAAATCACCATTGCTGCACGCAACGGTGCCGATACCGCCACCAACGCACACTTGCGTCTGGTGGTGGAACAGGCCAAGAAAGCATCGATGCCCAAGGAAACACTGGACCGCGCCATCAAGAAAGGTGCGGGCCTGTTGGGCGAAACCGTGCAATACCATCGCGTGACATATGAAGGGTTTGCACCGCATCAGGTGCCGTTGATCGTTGAATGCGTGACCGACAACATCAACCGCACCGTCGCTGAAATCCGCGTCGCATTCCGCAAGGGCCAGTTGGGCGCCTCCGGTTCGGTGGCCTGGGATTTCAACCACGTGGGCATGATTGAAGCCTCGCCGGACACCCCGGATGCGGATCCGGAAATGGCTGCGATCGAAGCCGGTGCCCAGGATTTTGAACCGGGTGAAGAGGGCGCGACCCTGTTCCTGACCGAGCCTACCGACCTGGATGCGGTTCAGAAAGCCTTGCCTGAGCAGGGTTTCACCGTGCTGTCGGCCAAACTGGGCTACCAGCCGAAGAACCCGGTCAGCGGCCTGAGCGACGAGCAGATGGCTGAAGTCGAAGCGTTCCTTGAAGGCCTCGATAACCACGATGACGTGCAGGACATGTTTGTCGGTTTGGCGGGTTAATTTGTTTCGCCAGTGACACCGTCATCGTCGGAACGTCGCCCGGAGCAAGCTCGCTCCCACAGGTTTTGCGCTGTCCCTGTGGAAGCGGGCTTGCCCGCGATTGACCGCATAGCGGTCACCCGCAACTCAATTGCTGCAAAATCTCGTTAAACCCCGGCCGCATCAACACATCCGGCTGACAGCAGCGCTGCTGCAACGCATCAAGCCGCAGACGATCCGCATCGCTCAATCCCGAGTCGATCCTTTCCAGCAATTCCCCCAGCAGCACCCCGAACGCTCGCACTTCCATCCGCTGCAATGCACGGCTTTCCAGGTTGTCCTGGGTGGCATGGAATGACGCTGCGCCAAAGTCTCCCAGCAGGCAATCCCCGTGTTCGTTCCACAGGATGTTGTGGCCGTAAAGGTCGCCGTGAGTGATGCCACGTCGGTGCAGATGCCCGGCTACTGAAGCGATACCACGCGCGATACGCAGGGCGACAGCGGCGCTGAAGCGGGTGTCATCGGCATAGACGTCACGGCTGCAGGACGCCAGGCTCGGCAGCCCGGCGAGGTTGCGATGGCTCGGGGCGATCAGCTGCATCACCAGCCCGTCGGTTTGTTGCGGGTGATCGACAATCCGGCCTTCTACGCGGATCAGGTTGGGGTGAATGCCAGCGGTGATGCAGGCGTTCATTTCGTGCAGCGGCGAGCCATCGCTGGTCATTTCGCCTTTGTAGAGTTTGACCGCTACCGTTGTGGCGGGCTGGCCGGGTTTCGCCCAGGAAGCGCGATGGATCACGCCGGAAGCGCCTTCGCCCAGTTGTTGTTCCAGTTGCAGTTGCGACCAGGCAATGCTCGGTGTGGCTTCGAGGGCGGTGGCATCGGCTTCGGTTTCCAGCGGGTTGCCGGCGTAGGCCAGCCAGCTCAGGCTCGGCAGGCGCAGCAGCCATTCCGGCAGCGCGGTCAGGCGGTTGGCGGCAATGCGGATCAACTCGAGTCGATGGCAGTTACGCAGACTGTCGGGTAACTGTCGCAAGCGGTTGCCCGCCAGCATGAGTTTTTGCAAGTGCGGACGTTGACCCAGTTCGCTCGGCAGTTCACTGAGGCAATTGTCGGTCAGGATCAGCCAGCGCAACAGCGGCGGCAGCGCCTCTGCCGGGACGTGTTCGATGCGGTTGGCCTTGAAGCCGACCATGGTCAGCGCCGCACATCGGCCCAGGCAAGCCGGCAGTTCGGTAAACAGATTGTCCGAGCAGAACAACACCTGCAAACGGCTCAGGCGATGCAGATCGTCCGGCAGCTGGGTCAAGGCATTGCCGCTGAGGTTGAGCACTTCCAGCGAGTCCGCCAGGTCGAAAATTTCCCGGGGGAACTGTGTCAGGTTCTCGCTGAGGTCGAGGCGAGTGATGCCTGCCAGCGTACCGGCGCGCAGTTGTGCAACGGTGTGCATGAACGGGTTCGCTATTTGATCGAAGGAATGGGCGGCATGATAGCGGGAAGAACGCGACGGTGGCGCTACCGTCGATGCAAACCCGGCCTCAAACCGGTTCCCGAACCTCTTTGAGCTGCCCCAGCCGGCTGCGCGTGCGCGCCAGATCGATGGCATCGGCGTGCAGGCTTTCGCGCAATGAGCGCTGGCCGAGCAGAATCAAATGTTTGTCCTGATCGTACAAAACGTCCACCAGATTGATGAAACGCTGCTGGGCGGCAATCGAGCAGTCGGCCAGATTCGGCAATTGATCGATGATCCAGTGATCGAAGCGTCGGCACAGTTCCAGGTAATCCATGACGGCCGTAGGCTGATCGCAAAGATCAGTGAAGTTGAAACCGACGGTGCGTCCCTCGCAGTAACGGGCGGGCAGATGACGAGTGCCGACCGGCAGGGCAATGGCCGGTGCATCCGTCGCCAGCACGTTGAGCGCATGACGCTGCGCCGATGTCGCGGGCCAGACGTACTGGCCCTGGGTGAACAGCTGTTGTGCGTGGGTCCTGGCATGACTGCGGTAGTCGTGTGGCCCGCCGACTTCCATCACCAGCATGCGCGCGTTGATCAGGTCGATCACCGGTTTGAAACGCGCGTGGTACAGCGGGTTGGGCAATAGACCTTCCGGCGGGTAGTTGGACGTGACCAGCAGCAGGATCTCGCGGCGAAACAGCGCCTTGAACAGCCGCGTGATCAGCATGGCATCACCGATGTCGTGAACGTGAAACTCGTCGAAACACAGCACGCGGCAGTCGCTCAGCATTTCATCGAGCGTGGTGGCCAGCGCATCCGCTTGCTCACGATGGCCGAACATCCCTTGGTGTAGCCGGGCGAAGAACTCATGGAAGTGCACGCGCTGCTTTTGCGCGAGCGGGATGGCTTGGAAAAAACCATCGAGCAGCCAGCTCTTGCCGCGGCCCACGGCGCCGTGCAGATACAGCCCGGGAAGGTTTTTTGATCCGCTTTCAAGCATTGAACGGGCGTGCTGCGCCATGCAGTCGATCACCCTTTGCTGGCTGTGACTGAGGGTGTAGCCCTGGGCGCAGGCCTTTTGCTGAAAGTGGTCGCGGATGACCCGTTCGCTGGCCGAGCCACTGGAAGAGGCAGTCGACGCCTTGCCGAAGAGGCGACGCAACGATGGCCAGCGTGATGCGAGTCGCGAACGGTTGGTCGGTCGAGCGGCCACTGTAGATATCACCCCGTAAACTTCTGGCAGGCCCCCGGCCTGCGGCGGCATAGTTTAACCAGTTGGGTAATTTTGCTTCCAGTTGTGCCGACGAAAACCCGAGAATCAAACCCCTGCAGGAGCAAGCAGGCTCGCTCCTGCAGGTTTGTGTTATCGGCCTCGGCAATCCCTACCGCTCAATGCTCCGATTCCAGCGGGCATTCCACGCCGGGCGCTGTTCGTTGACCTGGTCCCAATCCACCGCAATCGCGGTTTCCAGGTATTGCTTCATCGCCTCGACCTGCCCACGGGTGCGGTCGGTGGTGGGGGTGTTCGGGTTGGAGGGGATCTGATCCCCGTCTTCGAGCGCAGCAGCCTGGGCTTGTGGCGTGAGCAGGAACGCGGCGAGTTTTTGCGCGAGTTCCGGTTGTGTGTTGTTGGCGATCGCGCATTCGGCGACGTTGAGCACCACCGCGCCTTCTTTCGGCTGCGCGTACTCCACCGGCATACCCTTGAGTTTGAGCGCAGTGACCTGGGTCGGGGTCAGCGGGAACAACGCTGCTTCGTCGGTTTGCAGCATTTCGGAAATTTTCGCCGAACTCGGAATGTACTCCAGCACGTTGCGCCCGACGCTGTTTGGCCAGGCTTTGAAGCCCGGGTCGACGTTGGTTTCAGTACCACCCTGTATCCGGTTGAACATCAGGAAACCATGCAAGCCGAACGTCGACGAGGCCATCGACTGGAACACCAGCTTGTCTTTGAAACGCGGGTCGGCCATGTCCATCCACGAGGTTGGTGCAGCCCAGCCTTTCTCTTTGAACAGACGCGTGTTGTAGGCCAGCCCGGTGACGCCGAGGCTGACGGCTACCGCTTCATCCTTGATCCGTCCTTTGGCCGGAATCTGTTGCAGGGTCGGGCTGTCCTGCAGTTTGTCGCACAGGCCCATGGCGATGGCGCGGTACATGATGCCGTCGTCGAGGAACATCACATGCATCTGCGGGTTGCCTTTGCTGGCCTGGACTTTGGCCAGGATGTCGGCGGAGGTGCCGGGCACGATGACCACTTTGACGTTGTTGGCCTTCTCGAAATCTGGCAGCACTTTGTCGGCATAGAGCCGCTCCATGGTCCCACCGTTCATGCCAAGGTAAAGCGTCGGTTCGGCGTGAGCCTGGGTGACGCTGAGCAGGGCGCTCATGCAGGACAAACCGAGCAGAGCAGTGCGTTTGATGTTTTTCATTGGCGCGACCTTCCTCTATCAAGCTACGGAAATGGAGTGAAAACGGTTGATGGAAAACGCATCCAGCGACGTCTTTGGCGCGCCGCTACAGATGATCTCGCTGAGTGCCTGGCCCACCGCGGGGCCGATCTGGAAACCGGCGCCGGCAAAGCCAAACGCATGCAACAGGCCCGGCCGGGTACGACTGTGGCCGATCACCGGTTGGCGATCGGGCAGGTAACCTTCGGTGCCGCTCCAGGTACGGATCGCCTGGGCCCCTTCAAGGAACGGGTAGAGTTCGACCGCCTGGCGGAGGATTTCCAGCACCGCGCTTTGGCCGGGGCGGGCGCGGGCATCGTCCAGGGCAAACCCTTGACCACCACCCAGCACGCAATTGCCACGCGCGACCTGACGGGCATAGATACCGCCCCCCTCGACGCCGGTGCTGGCATCCATCACCAACGGCAAGGGTTCGGTGACCAGCATCGCCGGATGCCCGGAGTGCATCGGCACCGGTTCGCCGAATTGTGCAGCCAGGTTGCCGGCCCAGGCGCCTGCGCAGTTCAACAACCACGGGGCGCGCCATTCCAGTCCGCTTTGGCTGCGAACACGGAAACGCTGGCCGTCATGTTCAACGGCGCTCACCGCACACTGCTCATGCACCTGCGCACCATGCCGCCGTGCCGCCTGCGCAAACGCGGGGGACACCAGCCGCGGGTTGGCATGTCCGTCATCCGGGCAATACGAAGCGCCTACCGCCACGTCACCAACCCATGGGAAACGGACGCGTAATTGCGCACGGTCCAGTAGTTGCAGATCAAGGCCGAAACCCTGGCTGCTGGCGGCGTAGTCTTGCAGTGCGCGCAGATCATCCAGGCTGCGTGCCAGTTTCAGATGACCGCTGCGTTGATACTCACCGTCGATGCCGATCAATTGTGGCAACTGCGCCCAGAGGGCATGGGCTCGTTGCGACAATGGCAACTGTGACAGCGGACGGCCCTGGCGTCGCACGCCGCCGTAATTCACTCCGCTGGAATGCGAGCCGCAAAAATCCCGTTCCAGCAGCGCGACCCGCTGACCGCCCTTGCTCAGGAACAGCGCGGCGCAAGACCCGACAATGCCGCCACCGATGATCACCGCGTCGACTTCGATCATGCTTCGATCTCCAGGCCAAACGGCAAAGGCTTGATCGGCGCTTGTGCCCGCAGCCGGCCGATCCCGGACACTGCACGCCCGCTCTCGCAGGCAATGATTTCCGCGGCAGCGGCGCCACACATCCGGCCCTGGCAGCGGCCCATGCCGACTCGGCAGTGCGCCTTGACCCGATTGATTTCCCAATGCCCTTCACGCACGACTTCGCGAATTTCGCCGGCGCGGACTTCTTCGCAGCGGCAAACCATCACGTCATCGGCGGCATCCGCAGCCCAGTGTTCGGGAAAGGCAAAGGCGCGTTCCAGCCCCTGGCGAAAATCGCCGATGCGCGACAACGCCTGTTCCAGATGCGCGGCGCGTTGCGGCTCGATCAGGTAGCCAATGTCTTCGAGCAATGCCAACGCGGCGCGCTCGCCGGCCATTTCTGCAGCGTCGGCGCCCATGATGCCGGCGCCGTCACCGGCCAGGTACACCTGGGCAACGCTGCTGCGTCCGGCACTGTCTCGCGTTGGCAGCCAGGCGCGGTTGAGGGGGTTCCAGGCGAATTCACAGCCGAGCAGGTCAGCCAGCTGGGTTTCGCTGCGCAGGCCATGGGCAAAAGCGACAGCGTCGCAGTCCAGTCGGTGTTCCGCGTTGGAGCGGGTCCAGCTCAGTGATTGCACACGGTGTCCGCCGTCGATGCGACTCAGTGTGGCGCCCTGATGCACCGCAATCCCATGGGCGGTCAGCCAGCTGCGGTAATAGACACCTTTGGCCAGCGTGGCCGGTTGTGACAGCAAGCCGGGCAGGGCGCGCGCCTGGGCGCTGAAGGGCGAAGTGTCGAGCACCGCGACGACATTCGCGCCGGCCTTGGCGTATTGATAGGCGACGAGGTAAAGCAACGGTCCGCTACCGGCGAATACCACGCGCTCACCGATGGCGCAGCCCTGGAATTTCAAGGCGATTTGCGCAGCGCCGAGGCTGTAGACCCCAGGCAACGTCCAGCCCGGCACCGGCAGAATGCGGTCGGTGGCGCCCGTGGCGACGATCACCCGGGAAAACTCCAGACGCGCGGCGCGGCCGTCGTGCAAGGTATCGAGAGCGCCGTCTTCGGCGTTCCACACCAGTGTCTGCGGACGGTAGTCGAGCTGCTCGCGCAGTGTGTCGATAGTCCGGTGCAAAGCGCCGGCCTTGCGCGCCTCGAAGCCATAAAGCTTGACCGCAGAGCGTTTGAAATTGGCCGGTTGGCGCCGATAAATCTGCCCGCCGCCACGCGCCGCTTCGTCCAGCAGCACTGGGCGCACGCCATGGGCAACCAGGGTTTGTGCTGCTCGGATACCCGCAGGACCGGCGCCGATGATGACAACGGGTTTCATAGACAGCGTCCCGGTTCGCGATTGATCTGTTGTCCGGCTTCCAGCAGGGTCGAGCAGGCGCGTACGCGGCGGCCATCGCCCAGGCGCACCCAGCAGTCCTGGCAGGCGCCCATCAGGCAGAATCCGGCGCGGGGTTCGGCGCTGAAGTCGCTGCCGCGCAAGTGTTCGCCACAGGTCAGCAGCGCCGTCAGCAAGGTGTCGCCGAGCAGGCCGCTGGCCGGTTGGCCGTCGAGGGTAAAGTCCAGGGCCGGGCGGTCGCCTTCGGCCAGTCGTTTCAGCAGAGCCATGGCGTCCTCATTGTTTCCCTACCAGAACCCGATCCAGGCCATAGACCCGATCCAGCAAAATCATGGTCAGTGCCGTCAGCGCGATGACCAGTGCCGATACCGCCGCCATCATCGGATCGATGGATTCGGTGGCGTACACGTACATGCGCACCGGCAAGGTCTGCGTGGCCGGCGAGGTGACGAAGATCGACAGCGTGACCTCGTCAAAACTGTTGATGAATGCCAGCAGCCAGCCGCCGGCCACACCGGGCAGAATCATTGGCAATGTGATCTGCCGGAACAGCGTGAAGCGACCGGCTCCCAACGATTGCGCGGCATATTCGGCACTGCGATCCAGGCCGATGGCCGAAGCCAGGACCAGTCGCAGCACATACGGTGTGATCACCAGCACGTGGGCGAAAATCAGCCAGGCGAAGCTGCCGTTGACCCCCATCAGCGCGAACAGGCGCAGCAACGCCACCCCGAGTACCAAGTGCGGAATGATGATCGGCGAGAGGAATAGCCCGTTGAGAAAATCCCGGCCGGGAAACTCGAAACGGGTGATCGCCAGCGCGGCAGGCACGGCCACCAGCGTCGCCAGCGAGGCGGCGCTGAACGCCAGAATCAGGCTGTTGTAGAACGCATCGACAAAGTCGGCGCGTTCGAACACGGCACGGAACCAGCGCAGGGAAAACTCCGTGGTCGGCAGGCTCAGGGTGTTCTCCGGGGTGAAGGCCACCAGGCACACCACCACCAGCGGCGCCATCATGAACAGCACCACCAGGGAATGAAACAGCAGGGCGAAAGGACCGTTCCTGGACATGACGAATTATCCCAATGACTTCTTGTAGCGGCCTTCGATCATGCGGTTCCACGACAGCATGATCAGCAGGTTGATGAGCAGCAGGGCCACGGCAATTGCCGCGCCCATCGGCCAGTTGAGCTCCGACAGGTACTGGTCGTAGATCAGCGTGGCGACCATCTTCAAACGGCGTCCGCCAAGCAGGCCGGGAATCGCGAAAGAGCTGGCGGCGAGGCCGAATACGATCAGCGTTCCGGACAAAATGCCGGGCATGACCTGCGGCAGCACCACCTGGCGGATCACCGTGAAGTGACTGGCACCCAGTGAAAGCGCAGCCTGCTCAGCGGCGGGATCGAGTTTTTGCAGCGACGTCCAGACCGGAATGATCATGAACGGCAGCATCACGTGGACCAGTGCAATCACCACCGCGAACGGCGTGTAGAGCAGTTTCATCGGCGAGCCGCCGAGCGCTTGCAGGGTCTGGTTGACCAGGCCATCGGCACCGAGCAACAGGCTCCAGCCGAAGGCGCGTACCACCACCGAAATCAGCAGCGGAGTGAGGATCAGGATCAGGAAAATCGAGCGCCATGGGGTGCCCATGCGGCTGAGGATGTAAGCCTCGGGGACGCCAATCAGTACGCAGAGCAGGGTGGTCAGAGCGCTGATCCACAAGGTCCGCAGGAAGATTTCATAGAAATACGGATCGCCCAACAGGCTGCTGTAGTGCTCGACGGTGAAGGCGTTGCCGTTGATCCCCGTGCTGTAGTCGAAGACGTTGAACGACAGCACCAGCGTCAATGCCAGCGGGATCAGCAGCAGACCGAGGTACAAGGCCAGGGCCGGTGCCGACAGCAAGTAGCCTTGGCGACCCTGGCGGATGGCGGTGAACGAACTCATGCGATCACCTCGTCGACAGTCAGTACACGCAGCAGTGCGGCATCCCAATCGAGGCCAACGGCTGTGCCTTCGCTCAGCGGTGCCGAGCCATCGTTGCGGCGTACCACGCAGAGTTCACCGAGGGGCGTCGACACGCTGTAGAGCCATTGGCTGCCGAGAAAAAAACGGCTGGCAATCTTGCCCTGCAAGCGTCCATGACCGGCGTCACGCAGATCGATTTTTTCCGGGCGCAGGCTCAAGGTCAGATCACCGTCACCACGACTGCACACCTGAACCCCACCGCTGCTGTCTCGTTCACCGGGCAGCAGATTGGCCTTGCCGACGAAGCCGGAAATGAACTCGGTGCGCGGGTGTTCGTAGAGGGTGTAGGGCGCATCGATCTGGGTGATCCGGCCAGCCTGCATCACCACTACGCGATCACTGATCGACAGCGCTTCGGATTGGTCATGGGTGACCATCAGCGTGGTGATCCCGACTTCGCGCTGGATGCGGCGGATCTCGAATTGCATCTCTTCGCGCAGGTTGGCGTCGAGGTTGGACAGCGGCTCATCGAGCAGCAACACCGGCGGCTGGATGACCAGTGCCCGCGCCAGGGCGACACGCTGGCGCTGGCCACCGGACAACTCCCGAGGGTAACGCTCGGCGTGCTGATCGAGGCGAACCAGTTTCAGCACGCGGTCCACCCGCTGCCGGATTTCGGCGCTCGGCACCTTGCGCATCCGCAGGCCGAAGGCGACGTTGTCCTTGACGGTCATGTGCGGGAACAGTGCGTAACTCTGGAACACCACGCCCAGGCCACGGCTGGCGGGTTTGGCGTGGGTGATGTCGCGGCCATCGAGCACGATGCGCCCACTGGTGACTTCGACGAAGCCGGCGATCATTTGCAGGGTGGTGGTTTTGCCGCACCCGGAAGGGCCGAGCAGGGACACGAACTCGCCTTTTTCCACCGAGAGGTCGGTGGCGACCACGGCGTCGATGTCACCGTAGCGTTTGCCGAGTTTTTCAAGTTGCACAAAAGCCATGACTGCCTCCACCTGGGATTGTTATGCGTCGCCCGAAGGCGCGCTTTTTTGTATGGGCAGATACGAAAGATTGTTGCGGGGTGCGTTGGCGCTCGACTTGAGTCGGCTGCCGCTGTTGTTCGAATCGCCCCTGTCTGGACGCAGATTAGGACGAAGACTAGGATGGGCTCAATGGCCTATTTCACTGAGGCGATAACTATTTTCAGTTTTATTCGATCAGTAAATAAATTGTCGAGAAACTACATGTCAGATTCCATTGACCGGAATGAAAGCAAAAATGAAGTCGGTGTCGGCGCCGTCTCACGGTTGTTTGCGGTGCTGCGTGCGTTGGGTGACACCGTCGAAGGCGGGGAGCGTGTGACGCAATTGGCCCAACACATCGGCTTGTCGCAACCGACTACCCACCGTTTGCTGCGCAGCCTGATGGAAGAGGGCATGGTCGAGCAGGACGCGCGCAGCAAACGTTATCGCCTGAGCCTGGATTTTTTCGCCCTGGCGGCCCGCGCAGGTAACAGTGGCAACCTGCGCGAGCTGGTGCGCCCGTCACTGTTGCGGCTGTCGGCATCGTTGGGCGACTCGTTGTTTTTGCTGGCGCGCAGTGGTTTCGATGCGATTTGTCTGGACCGCAGTGAAGGGCCGTTTCCGATCCGTACGTTCACCGGTGATATCGGCGGGCGCGTGGCGCTGGGCGTGGGTCAGGGCAGCCTGGCGATCCTGGCATTCCTGCCGGAGGAGGAGCGCGACACGGTCATCCACTACAACCTGCCGCGGTTGAAGGATTTCCATTTGTACGACGAAGTGTTCCTGCGCTCGGAAGTCGAGAACGTGCGCAAGCTCGGTTACGCCGGGCGCAACACCGGCGTGTTGCAGGGCATGGCCGGGGTGGCCGTGCCGATTCTCGATCGCGAAGGGCGGGCAGTGGCGGCGTTGAGTGTGGCCACCGTGAGCGATCGATTAGGTCCGGATCGTTTGCCGACGGTGGTCGAAATGCTCAAACGTGAAGCGGCGTTGATCGGTCCGCGAATCAACCCGTTTGATCCACTATTGCGACGGCCATCGCAGGTGTTTGGGCAGGTTTGAATTCTCTACCGTCCCCTGTAGGAGTGAGCCTGCTCGCGATAGCGCTCTGTCAGTCAACATTTCAGTGACTATAAGACCGCTATCGCGAGCAGGCTCACTCCTACAGGGGGGATCAGAACCGGCTGGTTTGCCTGAGCATCTGTGCGGCTGGCGTATCGGTCGGGCTGACCATCGCATAGTTGTAGCCACCCCCCGACCAATACTCGGCCTGCAAGCCGCCGTCACTGCGACTGCCTCTGGGCAGCAGGTAGTTTTTCGGTCCCGGCGGGCGCACGTAGAAGCTGATTTTCTGCCCGCCCTGATTCTCATAGACCACCATTGCCGCCGGCCCCTGTTCGGTGCTGAGCAAGCGCCCGCTGGCCGGTTTGAAACCGGCCCCCGACAGGTCAGGCAAGCGATTGGCCTGGATAAAGTAGCGGTCAAGCCAGCCCTGCATATCGCCATCGTCGCCGGCCTTGTAGTCGGCTGGCAATATCCCTTGCTGGGCAATCAGGCGATAGGCCTGAAGTGCATCGGTCATCGGTAGTTGTGCGCTGGTGAAAGTCATCTCACGGGCTTGCCAGCCACTGTAACCGCCGACGCTGACGGCGATCAGCAACATGGCGGCGCTGGCCAGGTGGCGCCGCGATTGGCGTTTGCGGCGTAGGCGAATCATGGCGGGATCGAGTTCCGGGTTGGCCGGTTGCTGCAACGCGCCACTCAGGGCTGCGCGCAGTTGCTGGGCATCTTGCTGCCAGGCTCGCACTTGGGTGGCAACGTCCGGATGACTGGTGAGAAACGTCTCTACCAGACGTCGGTCGTCGTCGCTGAGTTGATGGTCGACGTAGGCGTGCAAGTCGCGCTCGCTTGGGGGCATGCTGATCATTTGAGTCTCCGCAGGGTGGGGCGGGTGATTTCGCCTTCACTGAGTTGGCGCAGGGCCTGGCGGGCCCGGGACAGGCGGGACATCACGGTGCCGATGGGTACGTCGAGAATCTCGGCGACCTCTTTGTAACTCAGGCCTTCCACCGATACCCAAAGCAGCAGCGCGCGCTGTTCGGTGGGCAGTCGATCGAAGGCGTCGAGGGTCGATTGGGCGATCACGGTGCGTTCCACCGAAGGCTGCGCATCGTCACGCCCGGTGAAAAATTCGAGCATTCGCGCATAACGCCGGGTGCGTCGGTGCGCATCGAGAAACTGTCGATACAGAATCGAAAACAACCAGGCGCGCAAATCGCCGTCGGCACGTTTGTCGCCCCAACTCGACAGCGCACGCTCCAGGCTGGCCTGGACCAGATCGTCGGCGCTGCTGGCGTTGCGCGTCAGCGATACGGCAAATCGGCGCAATCTGGGGATGATTTCTCGCAGTTGTTCGTCGATATCGTTCATGAAGTTCTGGCCAGTCACTACGCTGTGTGTGTCGGGAGACGACCGGGGCTTGAGGTTATTCCACGCCTGGAAAAATAAATACCGCACACTGGAATAAACCGGCGTGCGGTTCGTCTGCCTGATTCTTCTCACTTGTGGCCGATGGCCCTGGAGTCTTTCATGGTAGATCGATCATCACCGCCCAACCGGCCCCCCCTGAGCACGGCAAGCCTGATCTTGCGTCTGTCTGGCATCGCCGTGGTCGTTGCTGTCGTCGCCGGGGCATTTGCCTACGTCAACGGCACCTTTGACCCACAGCGCCTGACGCCGAAAAAGCTGATCAATGTGCTGGAGACCAACAACGGTGTGCACCCGGGATTCCGTCGCAACCATTCCAAAGGCGTGTGCGTGATCGGCCATTTCGAGAGCAGCGGCGAAGCGCGCAGTTACTCCATCGCGCAAGTATTCAACGAGCCGCGGACACCGGTGGTCGGTCGTTTTGCCTTGCCGGCCGGCAATCCCTACGCGCCGGACAGCGCCGTGCCGATCCGTAGCATGGCGTTGCGTTTCAATCAGGCCAACGGCCAACAGTGGCGCACCGGGATGAACAGCATGCCGGTGTTCCCGGTGGCCACGCCCGAAGCCTTCTATCAATTGCAACAGGCCCAGTCACCGCTGCCCGCAACTGGCAAACCGGACCCCGCGGCAGTGCCGGCGTTCTTCGGTTCGCACCCGGAAGCCGCGCCGTTCCTGGCCTGGATCAAGACCGCCAAACCGTCAGCCAGTTATGTCACCGAAACCTACAACAGCGTCAACGCGTTTTATCTGGTGAACGCTGCCGGACAACGCCAGGCCGTGCGCTGGAGCATGGTGCCGGTAGCGCAGGATGCGCCGGGTGCCACTGCGCCCGAGGGCAGCGATTTTCTCGAGAAAGACCTGGTGCAACGCATCGCCGCCGGCCCCTTGCGTTGGCAGTTGAACATCATCCTGGCCAATCCTGGCGACCCTGTGAACGACGCCAGCAAAGCCTGGCCTGAAGGACGCAAAGTGTTGAACGCGGGCACGCTGGTGCTGGAAAAAACCCAGCCGCAACTCAACGGCGAATGCCGTGACATCAACTACGACCCGCTGGTACTGCCCGCCGGTATCGAAGGTTCCGACGACCCGTTGCTGGCCGCTCGCTCGGCCGGTTACGCCAATTCCTACCTGCGTCGCACCAGCGAAGTCAGCCAGTTGCCCGCCGCCAAACAGGAGGCCCAGCAATGAGCACCCAACCCAACCACTTCGCTCCCTTGGTGCGCCTGCTGCATTGGCTGATGGCACTGATGATTGTTGCCATGTTGTTCATCGGCGCGGGCATGGTCGCCTCGGTGTCCGAGCGTCATGAATGGCTGATCAATCTGCACAAACCTTTGGGTGTCGCGATTCTGCTGTTGGTCATCGTGCGTCTGGTGGTGCGTTTTTCCACCACGCAGCCACCGCTGCCGGCGGACCTGCCAAGTTGGCAAGCGCTGGCGGCCAAAGCCTCGCATGTGTTGCTGTACGCCTTGATGCTGGTCTTGCCATTACTGGGCTGGGCGATGATTTCGGCGTCGGGCGAACCGGTGATGCTCAGCAGCTCACTGCAGTTGCCGTCGATTGTGCCGGCGAACGCGCAGGTGTTTGCGTTCTTGCGCAAGGCGCATGGGTATCTGGCTTATCTGTTGTTCCTGACCGTGCTGCTGCACCTGGCGGCGGCGTTGTTTCACGGTTGGATTCGGCGTGATGAGGTGCTGGACAGCATGTTGCGAGGGAAAGATCGCGGGTAACTGAGGGCTTGAAGGCTGCATGCCGGGCATGCAGCCATCCGGGTAGATCAACGCAACGAATCAACCATCTCCGCCACTGTCGTCAACACATCCTTGCCCAACTGCTTCGAACGCTTGCCCGACCATCCCGTCAACGGGTCCGGATGATCGTCGTGGTCCTTGAACGGCATTTCCAGCGTCAGGGACAAGCAGTCGTATTTCTGCCCGACGGCGTTGCAGGCCAAGGTCATGTTGGCCTTGCCCGGTTCGTCGCGGGTGTAGCCGTACTTGGTCTGGAAATCCTTGGTGGTGCGTTTCAAGTGGCTGCGGAAATGTTCTTCGAGTTGTTCGATCCGCGGTGTGTAACCCGGATTGCCTTCGCATGCGGCGGTGAACACGTGAGGGATTTCCTCGTCACCGTGCACGTCGATGAACATATCGACGCCATACTTCTCCATCTGCTGCTGTACGAAAAACACCTCCGGGCTGATTTCCGGGCTGGCGCTCTGCCAGGCGCGATTGAGGTCCTGGCCCATGGCGTTGGTGCGCAGGTGACCGTGGAAGGCGCCGTCCGGGTTCATGTTCGGCACCAGATACAGGTCGGCGCTGGCCAGCAGTTTGCTCAGCCCCGGGTCGTCGTGCCGTTCGAGGCGTTCGATGACACCCTCCATGAACCACTCGGCCATGTGCTCGCCGGGATGTTGCTGGGCAATGATCCACACCTTGCGCTGGCCTTCGGCGCCGGTGCCTTTGCGCAACAATTGGATATCGCGACCTTCGACACTTTTGCCGGTGGCCAGCAACTCGGTGCCAGCCTTGGCCAGTGCTTGTTCAATCAGCCAGTCGTGACGGCCACGACTGTAGGGTTCGAAGTAGGCGAACCAGGCGTGGGTCTGGGTGGCTTCGAGGCAGAAGCGCAGGCAGTCGCCTTCGAAGATGGTCGGTACGCGGAACCAGTTGACGTGGTCGTAGGAAGCGACTGCCTGATAACCGTCCCAGGCCTTGTTGTACGAAGACTGGCTGGCATTGTTCAGGCGAAACCAATGCTCCTGGCCGACATGCAGGCCACTGGCCTTGAAGTGGAACCATTGAAAATGGTGGCTTTTGCTATCAGGGCGGATCGCCAGCAGCGGCTTGAGCGGGTCACTGAGGTCGATGACTTGAATGTTGCCGCTGTCGAAGTTGGCGCTGATATCGAGGGAAGATTTGGCCACGGTCGGGTTCCTGATCAGGTTTTTATGGCGGCTACTTTACACGCAAGAGCAAGGGCTTAGGAGCTTGCAAAGATCGTTTCCACCCAGGATGCCCGCGCGCTTTACGACTCAAGGTTTGCTGCGAAGCCTGCCCATCGAAGCGTAGCGATCATCCGTGTTACCACCAGCACCATTTTGAGGCCGGCAGGTGACAGGTTGGGGCATTTCAACTCGTTACCGGTCGGCCCCTTCAGCCTTATGCAGCCCCGTTGAAGGCTGATACTTCAGTGTAATCAAACACCTGTAAACCATGCGCCAAATTTGGCATGCAATATGCTTTTTTGGCTTTGTGGATAATTGGATACAAAAATACAAAAGGTGCACCGATGAAATTCGCCCCTGCCTATACCGAGCGTCAGCCTGTCACTGCTGAGGAAGAGGCCTACAACTTTCTTCTGGAGGCTATTTGCAAAGGTCGTTACCGCACCGGCGAACGGCTGATCGCCGAGGACATCGCCGGTGAAATCGGCATGAGCCGCATGCCGGTGCGTGAGGCTTTCCGCCGTCTGGATGCTGACGGTCTGGTGACATTGCGGCCCAATCGCGGCGCCATTGTGCGCGGCCTGAACATCGAGGAAATGCGTGAGGTGTTCGAGATGCGCAGCGCCCTTGAGGGGCTCGCGATCCGGGTGGCTGTGAGCAAGATGACCGAGCGCCATTTCAGCCATCTGGAGCGTCTGCTGGACGAGATGGACGACTACCGCGAGGACGGTGCCGAGTGGGTCAGCCGTCATCGCGCGTTCCATGAGTACTTGTGCAGCCTGAGCGAACGCCCGCGGTTGATGCGGCAGATTTCGGCGCTGTATTCGGTGATCGAACCGCACATGCGCCTGTGGCTGCAACACGCCGACAAGCCACGCAGTGCCCGGGATGAGCATGCCTCGATTGTCGCCGCCCTGCGTTCCGGCGATCCGGACAAAGCCGCAGAAGTGGTGTGCGAACACATCGAAGGCACCATCCCGCGGTTGATTCAGTTTCTCGAAGCCCATCAATAGAAGAACAACCACCTCCTGCACAGGGGGGCATTTGCAGCCAACTGGAGTCATGACATGCACAAGCCTTGCGCGTTAGTTGCCCTGTTCACCTTGAGTCTGTGTTCGCAATGGGCGATGGCCGCCCCCGAATTGCCCGAGCGATTAAGCAAGAGCGAGAAGATCGTCTATTGCTCCGGCATGGATTCGCCGCCGCTGGTGTCGTTTGACCTGAAGCAACAACCGGTCGGGCTTCAGGTGGATATGGGCGAAGCGATTGCCCAGCGTTTGGGTAACAAGAAAGTCGAATGGCGCATCTCGCCCTTCGCCGGGCTGATCCCTGCATTACTCGCGCAGCAGTGCGACATGATCGTCGACCAACTGTTCGACAAACCCGAACGCCGTGAAGTGATCGACATCGTCAACTTCATGTATTCCAGCCAGTCCATCGTGGTGCCCAAGGGCAATCCGAAGTCGGTGAACACGCTGGAAGATTTGTCCGGGCTCAAGGTCGCGGTCAGTAACGGTTCGACTATCCGCGTGCTGCTGGGCAAAGAGAACGAAAAACTCGAAGCGGCCGGCAAGCCGCCGATGAAACTGGTGGTGTACAACGTCGACGCCGACGCCTTCCAGGCCTTGCGCATCAACCAGGTGGACGCTTTCGGCACCACGGTCGAATCTGCCGGCCACTACCAGCAACTGGCCCCGGATCTGTTTCAGTCGGCGGTGCCGGCATTCAACCGCATCCTCACCGGCTTCGGCGTGCGTAAAAGCGATCCGCAGTTGACCGTGGCGCTCACCGAAGTGCTGCAAGGCATGCGCGCCGACGGCAGTTACGCCGCGCTCCTCAGTAAATGGCATGTCGATAGCGACAAACTGGACTGAGGGAACACTTGATGAACTTCAATTGGGATGTGTTCTGGCAGTACCTGCTGCAACCCAGCGATGTGTACCTGACAGGGCTTTGGCTGACTTGCCTGATCAGCGTTTCGGCGATGTTGCTCGGTTGTGTGCTTGGGCTGATCGCGGCGTTGATGAAGCTGTCGAGAAACCCGCTGTTGCAGTACCCGGTGCGCTTTTATGTCTGGCTGATGCGGGGCACGCCGCTGCTGGTGCAGATCGTGTTTCTGTACACCGCGTTGGCGGCGGGCGGGATTTTCCGTTTCGAAGACCTGGACCTCGGCTGGTTCATCGTGCCGGGCAACATCCAGGCCGCGATCATCGCGCTGGGTCTCAACGAAGGCGCCTACATGGCCGAGATCATTCGTGCCGGGATCGGCGCGGTGGACAAGGGGCAGTACGAAGCCGGGCGGTCCCTGGGCATGACGTTTCCCAAGTTGATGCGCCGGATCGTGTTGCCCCAGGCGTTCCGGGTGATCGTGCCGCCGCTGGGCAACGAGTTCAACGTGATGCTCAAGAACACCACGCTGGTCAGCGTGATCGGGGTGCAGGAGTTGCTGCTCAGCACGCAAATGGTGACCTCGGCGACTTTCCGCGTGTTCGAGTTGTATCTGGTGGTGGCCATCTACTTCCTCGCGTTGACCACGCTCTGGGGCTTTTTCCAGCGTTGGCTGGAGACACGCTTCGGTCAGTCCGATCGCCCGGCGCCAGCCGCCAGCCGAATGTTTGGACGCCACACCATGAAACTGCTGAGGGGGCGTTGAGATGGCGCACATGAGTGAAGAGCTGGTCATCGAAGCGCTGGATATTCACAAGTCCTTCGGCGACCTGGAAATTCTCAAGGGCATTTCCCTGCAGGTGAAGCGCGGTGAAGTGGTGGTGCTGATCGGTGCGTCCGGCTCCGGTAAAACCACGTTTATCCGCTGCATCAATCTGCTGGAAGACATTCAGTCGGGGCAGATCCGTGTGGCGGGTCAGCCGATGGGCTATCGCACCCGGGCCGATGGCAGCCTGGTACGGGATTCGGAGCGCAACATTGCACGTCAGCGCCGCGACATCGGCATGGTGTTTCAACGCTTCAATCTGTTCCCGCACATGACGGCCCTGGAAAACATCATCGAGGCGCCCATTCAGGTGTTGGGAGTGTCGCGTGCGGCGGCGTTGGAGCAGGCGCGGGCGCTGCTCAAGCGGGTCGGGCTGGCGGAAAAGGCCGATCATTACCCGTCGATGCTGTCCGGTGGTCAGCAACAACGAGTGGCCATCGCCCGGGCGCTGGCGATGAAACCCCAGGCGATGCTGTTCGACGAACCCACCAGCGCCCTCGACCCGGAGACGGTGGGTGAAGTGCTGCAAGTCATGAAGGAGCTGGCTGAGGAGGGCATGACCATGGTCGTGGTCACCCACGAAATGGGCTTTGCCCGTGAAGTCGCCGACCGGGTGGTGGTGCTCGATCAGGGCGAACTGATCGAGCAGGGGCCGCCCGAGCAGATCTTCAGTCAACCCAGGCACGCCCGTACCCGCGCGTTTCTCAGTCGAGTGCTGTAGGAGCGAGCCTGCTCGCGATAAACGTTAAGGATAACGAGGCAAGTCAGACATCCCGCGTCGTTCTCCAGTTCATCGCCAGCAGGCTCGCTCCTACGGGGTTCTTTTACGAACATTTCTTTTGTGTGAGTCCTGCCATGTTCAAGTTTTCCGCCCATGAATATCCCTACGCCTCACAACGTCAAAGTGTCTTCGCCAAACGCGGCATGGTCGCCGCCTCGCAACCGCTGGCAGCCGAAGCCGGAATCGAAATCATGCGCCGCGGTGGCAATGCCATCGATGCGGCGATCGCCACGGCCGCAGCGCTGACGGTCGTCGAACCTACCGGTTGCGGTATTGGTGGCGACGCGTTTGCGTTGGTCTGGACGCAAAACAAGTTGCACGGTTTGAACGCCAATGGCGCTGCCCCGCAAGCCTTGAGCATCGAGGCAGTGAAAACCGCCGGCCATGAAAAAATGCCGTTGCATGGCTGGACACCGGTCACCGTTCCGGGCTGCCCGTCAGCCTGGGCGGAGTTGTCCTCGCGCTTCGGCCGGCTGCCGTTTGCCGACTTGCTGCAACCGGCGATCAGCCTGGCGCGCGATGGTTTTCCCGTGTCGCCGGTGGTTGCGCTGCAATGGCAAACCGCGCTGGAAGACTTCTCTGCTGATCGCTGTGAGGCACTTGAAAGTTGGTTCGAGACTTTTCTGATCGATGGCCGTGCGCCCCGAGCCGGTGAAGTGTTCCGCAACCCGGCCCAGGCTCGCACGCTGAGCGAGCTGGCGGCCACGGCTTGTGAAAGCTTCTATCGCGGTGCACTGGCGCAACGGCTTGACGCGCACTCGCAGGCCACGGGTGGCTATTTGCGCGCCAGCGACTTGCAGGACTACCGCGCGCAGTGGGTCGAGCCGATCAAGGTCAATTACCGCGGAGTCGATGTCTGGGAAATCCCACCGAGCGGGCAGGGGCTGGTGGCGTTGATGACATTGAAGATTCTCGAGGGCTTTGACTTCGATCACCGCGACAGTCAACAAACCTGGCACCGTCAACTGGAAGCCATGAAGCTCGCCTACAGCGATGGCTTGCACTACATCACCGATCCGCAGCACATGCGTGTGGCGGTCGATGATTTGCTGAGCGATCACTATGCAACTCATCGACGCTCACAGATCGGCGAGCGCGCCGTCGCGCCGCAACCGGGTGATCCCCATGCCAGCGGCACTGTTTACCTGGCCACCGCCGATGCCGAAGGCAACATGGTTTCATTCATCCAGAGCAACTACCACGGTTTCGGTTCCGGCGTGGTGTTGCCCGACAGTGGTATCGCCCTGCAGAACCGTGGCGAAGAATTCAGCCTCGATCCAGGTCATGCCAATTGCCTGGCTCCGGGCAAGAAGACGTTCCATACCATCATTCCCGGGTTCCTCAGCAAAGACGGCGAGGCGATGGGGCCTTTCGGCGTGATGGGCGGTTACATGCAGCCGCAAGGCCATGTGCAAATGGTGATGAACCTGGTGGATTTCGGTCTCAACCCGCAAGCGGCGCTCGATGCTCCGCGTTGGCAGTGGCTGGGCGGGCTGAAGGTCGGGATCGAACAGGACGCATCGCGGGACATGGCGGCGGCGCTGGCACGTCGTGGGCACACTGTAGAAGTTGCCTGCGACCTCACCAGTTACGGGCGGGGCCAGATCATCTTGCGCGATCCTGAATCGGGCGTGTTATGTGGGGGCACCGAGCCGCGAACGGATTCGCATATCGCCGTGTATTGAAAGGGCGTTGGGGGCATCAAGGGGGGGGGGCGTCCTCCTTGACGCCGAGGCAGCTTAGAGAGTGTGCGATTGATTCTCAAGTGCTATTTGCCATTGGTTTGCCCTAATGATCACAGGCACCGCTTGCCAACAAATATTCTTTTGATATCATCCGCGCCATCGATTTGTGACACCCAAAGACTTCATTAGCCTGAAGCCATAAGCCAGAAAACTGGCAAAAAAAAGACCCGGCAAAAAGCCGGGTCAAAAACCGTGATTAGCCTGATGAGGAGATAGTCCAGAGACCGACCTAAGGTCCGCTGGGCCATCAACTGATCTCGCGATCAGTTGATGCAATAATAATCATTCTCGTTTGCAAGTCAAACGTTTTTATCTGCGCGATTGGAAAATTCTTTCCCGTCCTCTTCTTTTCATCCTCGCTTCAAGCGTTCTGGTGACATTCCAACGATCGATCCACCATGGCTCTGGCCATGTCGATCATGTGCACCGCAGAAAACGCCAGGTCCCGGTTTGTACCCTGCAGATGGTTGGCTGTCTCGAAGGCTGTCGCGGCAGCACATCGTAAAAGATCCGACGCATGAACCAGCGCTTCTTCACTCTTGATGTTGCGGTTCACGTCGAAGAAACGCTCTTCGACCTGTTCCACTGAAACAGCTGGTTTCAAGTAATAGTCCAGTGCCCGCTGTGCAGCGGCAGAGCCTTTTGCGGAAGTGAGCGAAGTGTCGATTTGCAGGTCGGGCAGGTCGTTGGCGGGTTGGTTCATGGTGATGGCAAGCTCCGTGATAGATTCAGATCCGTGAATTCATCCTAGTACGATCTGTATTTGTGACCATCAATTAAATACTACAATTTGTGTTTTGATGGCTGGAGCCCTCCACGTATCGTGCCGCACATGGATAAATGGATTGAATTGGTCAAGGCCAAGATGAGTGAGCTCAAGGTCACTCAAGAGATACTCGCCGAGCGCCTCGGGATGTCCCAGGGTGGCGTAGGGCATTGGCTGACAAAACGCCGCCAGCCAGGCATCGAGGACATGAATCGGGTCTTGCAGGCGCTGGGCCTGGGGTTTCTGGAAGTGGCGCTGGTGATCAGGGAGCCGGGAGAGTCGCAGGACGACGAGGTTTGCCTGACGCAGAAGTACAACCCGTACTTCCGTTACCCGGTCAGTGACTGGCGCGAAACCAGTGAGGTGCGCGATGGCGAGCAGGCCAGGTATCGTTTCGAATTGTCCGACTACCACGCACAAGGTGCGGCGTTCTGGTTGACCGTGATGGGCGATGCGATGACCGCGCCCAGTGGCCTGAGCATCGCCGAGGGCATGCTGATCCTGGTGGACCCGGACGTGGAAGCGGTGCCTGGCAAACTGATTATTGCCCAGTGGCAAGGCAGTAACGAGGCGATTTTTCGCAAGTTGATCGAAGAGGGCGGGCAGCGTTACCTGGTCCCGCTCAATCCGACGTATCCGAAAGCCCTATACACCGAAGAGTGTCGAATCATCGGTGTGGTGGTTCAGGCAACCGCCAGGTTTTGATCAGATCGGTCCCGGTAAGGTGTAGGACCGATCTTCGTTTCACGCTTCTTCCAGTTCGACCAACGCACTGCCTTCGCTGACCATTTCGCCTTCCTGGCAGTACAGCGCCTTGATCACACCCGCGTGGGGTGCGCGGATGCTGTGTTCCATCTTCATCGCTTCCAGTACCACCAGTTGTGCCCCGGCTTCGACCGTTTGCCCGACCTCGACCAGCACCCGCACGATACTGCCGTTCATGGGCGCAGTCAGGCCGCCCTGATGGCTGTGACTGGCTTCAACGGCGCTGATCGGGTCATAGGTCTCGACGCGGCGCAGTTCATCGTCCCATTGCAAATACACAGCGTCACCCCGACGGATAGCCCGGTGCTGGCGGCGCACGCCGTCGCGTTCGGTGAGCAAATGCTCGCCACGCAGTTGAGCCTCGATGCTGCCCAATGTCAGCGCTTGATCCTGGCCTTCACAACTGAGGTGCAGAGTGATTTGCGCTGGCAGTCCGGCGCGCAAACCGTTGCCGCTGGCCCATGGCGAACTCGGGTCGTCAGCTCTCGCTACACGATACTGGCTCAGGGCAAACGCTTGGGCGGCGCTTTGCCAGAACTCGTCGCTGAGCGGCGTGGGTGTCGGCAACAGCTGTTCCTGATAGCGCGGAATAAACCCGGTATCCAGCTCCGCTGCGGCAAAGGCCGGGTGGCCGATGATCCGTCGCAGGAAGTTGATGTTGGTCTTGAGCCCGCCAATCGCGAACTCATCGAGCATGCTTAGCAACCGCAGGCGCGCCTGTTCGCGGTCCTCGCCCCAGGCAATCAACTTGCCCAGCATCGGATCGTAGAACGGCGAGATTTCGTCGCCTTCCTCGACGCCGCTGTCCACGCGACGGCCTGCGCCGTGCGTCGATTCGCGATACAACTCCAGGCGGCCGGTTGCCGGCAGGAAGTCATTGGCTGGGTCCTCGGCGTACAGCCGCACTTCAATCGCGTGGCCGATCAGCGGCACTTGATCCTGGGTCATCGGCAACGCTTCGCCACGCGCCACGCGGATCTGCCAAGCCACCAGGTCGAGGCCGGTAATGGCTTCGGTGACAGGATGTTCGACCTGCAGGCGTGTGTTCATCTCCATGAAGAAGAATTCGCCGCGTGCATCCAGCAAAAACTCGACGGTGCCGGCACCGACGTAGCCGATGGCCTGTGCCGACCGCACGGCCGCTTCGCCCATGGCGCGACGCAGTTCCGGGCTCAGGCCTGGCGCCGGTGCTTCTTCGACGACTTTCTGGTGCCGCCGCTGAATCGAGCAGTCCCGCTCGTTCAGATACAAGCAGTTGCCGTGCTGATCGGCGAACACCTGGATTTCCACGTGACGCGGTTTGAGCAGGTATTTCTCCACCAGCATCCGCGAATCGCCAAACGACGATTGCGCTTCACGCTGGGCCGAGGCCAGGGCTTCGGCCAGTTGGCTGACGTCCTCGACCACTTTCATGCCTTTGCCGCCGCCACCCGCCGTGGCCTTGAGCAGCACCGGATAGCCGATGCGCTCGCAGGCATCGCGGAACGTCTCGAGGTCTTGCGCCTCGCCGTGATAACCGGGCACCAGCGGCACGCCGGCGGTTTCCATCAAGGCTTTGGCCGCGGACTTGCTGCCCATCGCATCGATGGCGGAGGCCGGTGGGCCGAGAAATATCAGACCGGCGTTTTCGATGGCGCGGGCGAATCCGGCGTTTTCCGACAGAAAGCCATAGCCGGGGTGAATCGCTTGGGCGCCACTGGCCTTGGCCGCGGCGATCAGTTTGTCGATTTGCAGATAGCTGTCGGCGGCTTTGCTGCCACCCAGGTCAACGCGAATATCCGCCTCGCGGCTGTGACGAGCGTCTCGGTCGGTGGCGCTGTGCACAGCTACGGTGGTCAGGCCAAGGGCCTTGGCGGTGCGCATCACCCGGCAAGCGATTTCGCCACGGTTGGCCACCAGCAGGGACGTAATGACAGGTGCGCTCATCAACGCGACTCCTTGGTAGTGGTTTCGGCTTGCCAGCTCGGCGGACGTTTTTGCAGAAAGGCACGCAGGCCCTCCTGACCTTCGGGGCTGACCCGGATGCGGGCGATGGCGTTTTCGGTGTAGCGGCGTAGCGCCGGGTTCAGCGAACCGTCGCCGACTTCACGCAGCAAGTCCTTGCTGGCACGCATGGCGGCGGGACTGTTGAGCAACAGGTTGTCGATCCACTGATCGACCTTCTGCTCCAGATCGGCGATCGGATAACTCTCCGACAACAGGCCCAGTTCCCGTGCCCGCTGTCCGCCAAAACGTTCAGCGGTCAGGGCATAGCGCCGCGCAGCGCGTTCGCCAATGGCTTGCACCACGAACGGGCTGATCACCGCGGGTGCGAGGCCGATACGCACTTCCGACAGGCAGAACTGCGCATCGTCGGCACCGATGGCCATGTCGCAGCAACTGATCAGGCCCAACGCGCCGCCAAATGCTGCGCCTTGCACCACGGCCAGGGTCGGGATTTTCAACTTGGCCAGGTTGTACATCAATTCCGCCAGTTCCCGGGCGTCGTCGAGGTTGGTGTGGTAATCAAGTTCGGCCGATTGTTGCATCCAGGCCAGGTCGGCACCGGCGCTGAAGTGTTTACCGCGACCGCGCACGATCAGGAAACGCAGGCTGGCATCGCTCGCGACTTTGTCGAGGGCGAGGATCAGTTCGCGGATCATTTGGGCGTTGAAGGCGTTGTTCTTTTCTTCACGGCTGAGCCACAGCGTGGCAAATCCACGAGGGTCGGTCAGCAGTTCGAGGGTGTTGAAGTCGCTCATATTCATCCGTCTCCACGGTTTCTGTGGGAACTGCTTGCGGGATCTTTTTTGCGATTGCTGCGCAATCGAGCGGGAGCAAGCTCCCTCGCCACACAAGCCTCGCTCCTACAAAAATTCACATCCGGAACACGCCGAAGCGGCTCGGTTCGATGGGCGCGTTCAACGACGCGGACAAGGCCAGGGCCAGTACATCGCGGGTCTGGGCCGGGTCAATGACACCGTCATCCCACAAGCGCGCACTGGAATAGTAGGGGTGACCCTGTTCTTCGTACTGGTCGAGGATCGGTTGCTTGATCTCGGCTTCCTGCTCGTCGCTGAAGCCTTGGCCACTGCGTTCGGCCTGTTCGCGCTTGACCTGCACCAGCACGCCCGCCGCCTGTTCGGCACCCATCACGCCGATCCGCGCATTCGGCCACATCCACAGGAAACGCGGATCGTAGGCCCGACCGCACATGCCGTAGTTACCGGCACCGAAACTGCCACCGATGATCACGGTGAATTTTGGCACCTTGGCGCAAGCCACGGCCGTCACCAGCTTCGCACCGTGCTTGGCGATGCCTCCCGCCTCGTATTTCTGGCCGACCATGAAGCCGGTGATGTTTTGCAGGAACAGCAACGGAATGCCGCGCTGGCAGGCCAGCTCAATGAAATGCGCGCCTTTTTGCGCGGCTTCAGCGAACAGAATGCCGTTGTTGGCCAGGATTGCGATCGGGTAACCGTGCAGATAAGCGAAACCGCAGACCAGGGTCGTCCCGAACAGCGCCTTGAATTCGTCGAATACCGAACCGTCCACCAGTCGCGCGATGACTTCTCGCACGTCGAACGGCTGCTTGGCATCGGCCGGCACCACGCCGTACAACTCGTCACTGCTGTAGAGCGGGGCGATTGGCGTGCGCTGCTGAACTTCGCCTTGCTTGCGCCAGTTTAGGTTGGCGATGCTGCGGCGGGCGATTGCCAGAGCGTGTTCGTCGCTTTCGGCGTAATGGTCGGCCACACCGGAAATCTTGCAGTGCACATCGGCACCGCCGAGATCCTCGGCGCTGACCACCTCACCGGTCGCGGCTTTCACCAGCGGCGGGCCGGCGAGGAAAATTGTTGCCTGTTCGCGGACCATGATCGCTTCATCGGCCATGGCCGGTACATAGGCGCCGCCAGCGGTGCATGAGCCCATGACCACGGCAATCTGCGGGATGCCCATGGCGCTCATGTTGGCCTGGTTGAAAAAGATCCGGCCAAAGTGCTCGCGGTCGGGAAACACTTCATCCTGGCGGGGCAGGTTGGCGCCGCCAGAGTCCACCAGGTAAATGCACGGCAGGCGGTTCTGTTGGGCGATGGTCTGCGCGCGCAGGTGTTTTTTCACGGTCAGCGGGTAGTAGGAGCCACCTTTAACCGTGGCGTCGTTGGCGACGATCATGCATTCGACGCCCTCCACACGGCCGATCCCGGCAATCACGCCAGCGGCGGGAACGTCTTCGCCATACACCTCGTAAGCCGCCAGTTGGCTGATTTCAAGAAACGGCGAACCCGGATCGAGCAGGCGATTGATGCGCTCGCGAGGCAGCAGTTTGCCCCGCGAGGTGTGGCGTTCTTGCGCTTTCGGACCGCCACCTTGCGCGACTTGGGCGAGCAGGGTGTGCAGTGCGTCGACCTGTTTGAGCATCGCCGCGCTGTTGGTCGCGAACTCCGCTGAACGGGGGTTGAGCTGGGTATGCAGGATAGCCATGGACAGCTCCGTTTAGCGGGTTTCGTTGAACAGTTCGCGACCGATCAGCATGCGACGGATCTCACTGGTGCCCGCGCCGATTTCGTACAGCTTGGCGTCACGCAATAGACGACCGGCGGGGAATTCGTTGATGTAACCGTTGCCGCCGAGAATCTGGATCGCGTCGAGGGCCATTTGCGTAGCACGCTCGGCGCTGTAGAGGATCACGCCGGCGGCGTCCTTGCGCGTGGTTTCGCCGCGCTCGCAAGCTTGTGCTACCGCATAAAGGTAGGCGCGGCTGGCGTTGAGCTGGGTGTACATGTCGGCAACCTTGCCCTGGATCAGCTGGAACTCGCCGATGCTTTGACCGAACTGCTTGCGGTCATGGATGTACGGCACGATCAGGTCCATGCAGGCTTGCATGATCCCGGTCGGGCCACCCGAGAGCACCACGCGCTCGTAGTCGAGGCCGCTCATCAGCACCTTCACGCCGCCATTGAGTACGCCGAGGATGTTTTCTTGCGGCACTTCGACGTCATCGAAGAACAGCTCGCAAGTGTTCGAACCACGCATGCCGAGCTTGTCGAACTTGTTGCTGCGGCTGAAGCCTTTCCAGTCGCGCTCGACGATGAACGCGGTGATGCCGTGAGGGCCTTTTTCCAGGTCGGTCTTGGCGTAGATCACGTAGGTGTTGGCGTCCGGGCCGTTGGTGATCCAGGTCTTGCTGCCGTTGAGCACGTACTTGTCACCGCGTTTGTCGGCACGCAGCTTCATAGAGACCACATCGGAACCGGCGTTCGGCTCGCTCATGGCCAGGGCGCCGATGTGCTCGCCACTGATCAGCTTCGGCAGGTATTTGGATTTCTGTTCGTGGTTACCGTTGCGGTTGATCTGGTTGACGCAAAGGTTGGAGTGGGCGCCATAAGACAGGGCCACCGAAGCCGAGCCACGGCTGATTTCTTCCATGGCGACCACATGGGCCAGGTAACCCAGTCCCGCACCGCCGTACTCTTCCGGGACGGTAATGCCCAGCAGGCCCATGTCGCCGAATTTGCGCCACAGGTCCGCGGGGAACAGGTTGTCGATGTCGATCTGAGCGGCGCGCGGGGCGATCTCCTTGGCGACGAAGGACTGAACCTGATCGCGCAGCATGTCGATGGTTTCACCGAGGGCGAAGTTCAGGGATGGGTAGCTCATGGGTCACCTTTTGGCTTTTTTGTCGGTTGATGAGACTGTCATTTGGTTCTCACCTTTACGTTAACGTAAGCCTGTGACGAAAGGCTGTCAATCACCCTTTACGTTAACGTCAACTTGAGCGAGAGTAGAGGCAGTTCTGAAAAGACCGGCGTCGCTTTTCCGTGGCGAGGGAGCTTGCTCCCGCTCGGGCGCCAAGCGGTCGCAAATCGGCAGGCAAGGTGTGTCAGAAAGCACCGGGTTGCAGATTTCACGACTGCTGCGCAGCCGAACGGGAGCAAGCTCCTTCGCCGCATGAGCCTCGCTCCTACAATAAAGACAATAGGGGTCGTCATGGATCAACCCAATGTAAGCCCGCAACGCAGTTACACTCGTGGTTCCCAGGACAAAGCCTTGCTGGCGATGACTATCGGCCAGGCGTTCGATAATACGGTCGCGCAGTACCCGGCCGGGGAGGCGCTGGTCGTGCGCCATCAACAGTTGCGCTACACCTGGCGACAACTGGCGGACGCCGCGGACCTGCACGCCAGGGCATTGCTGGCATTGGGGCTGAAGGTCGGTGACCGCCTCGGCATCTGGGCGCCGAACTGCGCACAATGGTGCATCACGCAGATCGCCACGGCGAAAATCGGCGTGATCCTGGTCAACATCAATCCTGCCTATCGCAGTTCCGAACTCGAATACGTATTAAAGCAATCAGGCTGCCAATGGCTGGTGTGTGCCGGCGCGTTCAAGACCTCCGACTACCACGCGATGTTGCAAGGTCTGGTGCCGGAACTGGCTGAACAATCCATCGGTAAGCTCAGCTGTGAAAAACTGCCGGAGCTGCGCGGCGTGATCAGTCTGGATGCTCAGCCGCCCAGCTGTTTCCTGCCGTGGTCGCAACTGGCTGATCTGGCGGGCAGTGTGTCGGCCGAGCAACTGCGCGAGCGCCAGGACAGCCTGCATTTCGATCAGGCGGTCAACATCCAGTACACCTCTGGCACGACGGGTTTTCCCAAGGGTGCGACTCTCAGTCACTACAACATTCTCAACAACGGTTACATGGTCGGCGAGAGCCTGGGCCTGACCGCCGCGGATCGCCTGGTGATCCCGGTGCCGTTGTATCACTGCTTCGGTATGGTCATGGGCAATCTCGGCTGCATCACCCATGGCAGCACGATGATCTACCCCAACGATGCGTTTGATCCGCTGTTGACGCTGCGCACCGTCGCGGATGAAAAAGCCACGGCGCTTTACGGCGTGCCGACCATGTTCATCGCCATGCTCGATCAGCCGCAGCGTGCCGAGTTCGACCTGTCGAGCCTGCGCACCGGGATCATGGCCGGGGCGACGTGCCCGATCGAAGTCATGCGCCGGGTCATCAGTGACATGCACATGAACGAAGTGCAGATTGCCTACGGCATGACGGAAACCAGCCCGGTGTCGTTGCAGACCGGCCCTGCAGATGACCTGGAACTGCGCGTCACTACCGTCGGCCGCACTCAACCGCAGCTGGAAAGCAAGATTATCGACGAAGCAGGCAACCTGGTTCCGCGCGGCACCATTGGCGAGTTGTGCACCCGTGGCTACAGCGTGATGCTGGGCTACTGGAACAATCCGCAAGGCACCGCTGAAGCCATCGATCAGGCGGGCTGGATGCACACCGGCGATCTGGCGAGCATGAATGACGAAGGTTACGTGTGCATCGCCGGACGTAACAAGGACATGATTATTCGCGGCGGCGAGAACATTTATCCGCGAGAACTGGAGGAATTTTTCTTCACTCATCCGGCTATCGCCGACGTGCAGGTCATCGGCATTCCTTGTTCCCGTTATGGCGAGGAGATAGTCGCCTGGGTCAAATTCCACCCCGGGCACAGCGCTACCGAAGAAGAGCTGAAAGACTGGTGCAAGACGCGCATCGCGCATTTCAAGACCCCGCGGTATTTCAAGTTTGTCGACGAATTCCCAATGACCGTGACCGGCAAAGTCCAGAAATTCCGCATGCGCGAAATCAGCATTGAGGAATTGGCCATTCCTTGAAAACGGGCGCATCAAATATTGCTGGAAACGTCATCGGTGCCGTTTGCCGATGACGTTTCGGGTTTCAAGTCCGTGGTTTTCGAGAGGGTGGTAACTATATATATTTCACATTCGATTAATGGTTTTTGTTCGAGGTTGTTTCTTCGGGTGCTTGCAGTTTTTTAGTCTTTTTTAGCGCCGTGAAGGCGCGTAGTTTTTCTGCCTGGGTATTTTATTCAAGGCGGAAATACGATGACACAAACATTGGCTGACGTGGGCAATTGGCAAGAAAAGCCCGAAGTAATTGGCGACAAGAGCATTCATATAGACTTTATAGAAAACAGTCTGCCGGAGTGGTTGGTGCGCAGCCCTCTGCACAGAATCGGCGCTCTGAAACACGCCCGATTGGAGATTCCGCAATGGTACAAGTCTGCATCTACGGACCAGCATCAGGCAGTGGCCAGCGCTCTGAAAGAAAGCTGGGATTCACAAAACGCTATCGATGAAATCGTCACCAGCCAAGAGAATGTCTATGCATTCGGTAAACGATTACTCCAAACCAGGTTGAAATCCAGATACGGTATTGAAGAAGACGTCGAACAGACGTTTGTACGTCTTTATTGGCGCAAAGGACACATCGTCCACGGCTTCAAGATTCGTACAGTTTCCTTGTTGGATGCGGCACTGCATAACTTCGCAAGTTCCGAAGTTTTTCATTCTGATTCGATGTTCATCACTTCTCCCGACGCCCGTGGTCATTTTGATGTAAAGGGCGCGACGCTTGGGGCGATGGGGATTGCGCAGTTTGTGGAACTTTGCCGAAATCTGGATATTGGCGCCAGGCACAGTCGATATCTCAGAAGTTTGTTACTTCCTCTGGATGGCTTGGGTGAGCGAATACTTCAACGGAAAATCATCAAAAGTCAAAAAGCCGCAATGAGCACTGCGGCGCACCTCGCGTTGATGAAACGGGACATTGATGAGAGTGCCCACGCGGTGGTCATGGGCATCATCAACGAACAGCGCAATGTGTATTGGGCTGGCAAGAGAATAAGCACTTACAACTTGGAAATGCTCGGCGTAGTGCTGAGCCAGATTGTCGTCATTAGCGCCACAGAGCGTTCCTCAAACCATCTTGATCCTGTCATTGCCTACGTTCCCCATGATCCCGAACATCCGCTGAAAATGTATGCATCGGGAGCAGACTTTACCGGCGAGTTGATTCGCCAGTTTCGCGACAAACCTGCACCTGGACGGCAAGGCACTGCGCTCAGCGTGACCTCCGCCATACAGCAACCTGCCCGGGCTGAAAGTTATCAACATTTCTTCACTCAATTTGTTCCGCACAAGCAGCGAGGGCATTTTCTCGCACTGCTCAATTATCGCCTGCGCGGGATTAAATGGCATGAAGTGCAACCGGGTGAGGGGCAGCCTGCCTGGCGCGAAGAGGACATCGCTCAACCTAATCTGGAATATAAATTTCACCCGTTCGAGGCCGACACCGAAAATCGCTTTGATGGCAATGTCTGGCCATACCTCTATCGGATGTCGATCAACCGGGTTCTCAACGACGCCCGCGAAATTGCGATATCCACGGCCTACGCTGACCGGATGGCGCGCTGGGACTGGTGGGACAACCTGGAAAAGTTAGCTTCCCAGGCGCTCAATGTGGCGCTGCTGGTGGTAACGCCGTTTGTGCCGTTTCTAGGCGAGTTGATGATGGCGTATACCGCCTATCAACTGACCAGCGACATCATCGAAGGCGTCATGGACCTGGCGCTGGGACTGGGCACCGAGGCCGCCGAACATTTGGTCGGGGTGGTGGAAAGTGTCGTTCAACTGGGGATGTTTGCCGCGGGAGCAGAGATCGGGAAGTTGATCCTCCCCAAGCTTTCGCCTGTCATCGAACAGGCCATTGTTGTCGAGTCGCCGAAAGGTAAAAAGTTGTGGTATCCAGATCTGGATCCCTATACCCAGCGCAACCTGGCGCTGCCGGAAAATTCCACACCGGACGAATTGGGGATGCATCGTCACCAAAACAAGAAAATCCTGCCCCTCGATGGCAAGCATTTTGAACTCAAGGATGAGCCCCAGACAGGACACTACCGATTGCAGCACCCTGATCGAGCCGAGGCTTATCAACCGGTCGTCAGGCATAACGCGAACGGTGCACTGGTCATCGAGGGCGAAAAGCCCAGGTCCTGGGATGAGCAAACCCTGATGCGGCGACTCGGGCCAACGGTTGCGCCATTCAGCGACAGCGAGCTAGCGGACATTCGTGCCATCAGCGGCACCGATGAAGGAGAATTGCGCAGGATCTACACCCGGAATGAGCCCGCGCCGCCTCTGCTGGAAGACACCATCAAACGCTACAAGGTGCTGGAAGACATCGATCTGACCAAAGATCGAATTCGCGCGGGGCAACCCATGGATCCTTCGTCTAACTGGTTTGCACAGTTGGTGACCGATTTTGACGGATGGCCGAGTGACAGAGCGTTGGAGGTCTTTCAACAATCCGACCTGAACGGACCCTCGCACAAATACGGAAAAGCCGATGCCAATGCGGACAATACCCTCAGGATCAGCCTGGCCGATGTCATGAATGGAAAGTTGCCGGAACGCGTGGTGAATTTTCTCCAAGAGGGCGAACTGAGGGCGCTGCTGGGAGGGGAGTTCTCCCGGGACCAACAGGTGCAACAACTGCGCAATCAACTGGCTGATCACGTTGAGGGGAGGCGAGGCAGTGTGTTCAATAATATCTATCGTTTTCGCGAGCGACCTGGCAATACGAATTCCCGGCTTGTGCAACGTGAGTTTCCGAACCTTCCGCGCAGCGTCGTCGAGCAAGTGCTGGCGCGTGCCGACGCGACCGAGCAAGCGGTGATGACCAACGAAGGCCGGATGCCGTTGCGGTTGAAGAACCTCGCTCGCGAACTCGAATTTGAAGCCCGTGCCGTCCGTGCTTACGAAGGCTTTTATCAGGATGCGTTGTTCACGCCAGAAACCGAAAAGCTGAACCTCAGGGCGCTCGCCGTCTACAGCGATGCATTGGCTGATTTGCGAATCGAAATTCACTCCGGCACCTGGGATGGACCTTTGCGCAACAGCGTGGGGGCTGAAAAGGCTTCCACACTCAAGCATTTGGTGCGCGACGAGAACGGCCTTTACGAAGTCTGTGATGCGCAAGGTCGCAAGCTGCGGGACGCCACTGATTTTTTTGAGGCGATTTTATATGCGCTGCCGGCACAAGAAAGGGCTCAGTTGGGCTTGCGTCCGGGCCAGGGGCCGCGGCTCAAACAATGGCTGATGGAAAAGTTGCTGCCGCCCACTGAGCGTCGAATCGCTCTGGCTGAACCCCCTGTGCGCATCACGCCAGACCTGGAGGACGCCAGCTTACTCAAGGGACCGGTCTACAGCAAAATCAGTAAATGGCATCAGGACCGGGTCAGGGAGCAACGACTGCGGGCGCTGTATCCGGGTCATAGCCCTGAGGAATTGAACGCGGTCGTGCAGGCCTTGAGCACCGATACGTCAATCACCCTGGAAATGCTCGAACAGGAGAAGCTGCAGTTGGCAAGCCAATTGAACGGGTGGGAAAGATCATTCCGGGACAGCGGTTTCTGGCCTGAAACGCGTCGCCGGTTTTGCGCCGAACTGCTCAAGGCCTGGGAGTCGCCGTCCAGAGTGTTCAGGGACGAAACCGGTGATCGGCGATTCGGTGTCAGGCTGCAGGTGCCGAATGTTGAGATGGATTTACTGTTGCTGGAGTTTCCGCAGTTGACGGCTAACTTCCGTAAGGTGACCAGCCTGAATCTGTCGGGTCGCAATTTCAATCAGGCTCACAACGCTTTTCTGGAGTTGTTTCCCAAACTCGAGGCGCTCGGTTTGGCGGGCAATGAACTCGAACGGGTGCCCGATGCCGTCGGAAAACTGCGTAACCTGCAACATCTGGATCTTTCCTCAAACCAAATTGCACTGTCTGCGCAAGACGTGGCTCAGCTCAGGGAATTGCGGCGTTTACGGGAGTTGCGCCTCAACGGCAACCCGCAGTTGACGGCTGTGCCGGACATCAGCCAGATGCCGGATCTGCGAGAACTCGACCTCAGTGGCACCGGTGTACAAGACTGGCCGGTCGGTCTCTTTGCCAGTCCCCGTGATCAGTCATTCCGATTGGAATTGAACAACACCGCGATCAAACACATACCCGAAGTTGCACCGGGCTCCGCCAAAGCAGAAACCATTGCTCGCACCAGGCTCGATCGTAAAAAGCTCGAGTTCGATGATCAGGCGCGTTTTGCAGACTACAGGGAATCAGTCGGGCTGGACCCTGAACGCACTTACGAGCCCAAGGGGGACAGCAGTTTCTGGCTGGAGGAGGTCGACGTCGCCGAACAGCCAGAACTTCAGGAACTCTGGGATAGCGTTGAACGTGAGCATGGCTCCCAAGGTTTTTTCGAGGTGATCAAGCAGCTGGAGGAATCCGAGCATTTCGAGACGATCGAAGACCAAGAGGCTTATGAGGACAATCGGCACGACCTTACTCGTCGCGTCTGGCGCATGCTCGAAGCCGTTTCCTATGATGATGTGTTACGCGATCGATTGTTCAAGAACGCGAGCTTTCCAGGGCTGTGTGCGGATGGGGGCGCGGGAATCTTCAATGATATGGGGATCGAGGTGCTGGCGTCGGAGCACAATCGATACTTCCTGCCCGAGCAACGGGAGCTCAAGCAGGCGGTGTTGGCCAAAGGCGCAGCGCGTCGTAAACATCTCGACGAAGTCATCAAGGGCGATATTGCCCACCGCATCAAGCCGGTTGCAGAAGGCGGTTTGGGGCAGCACTTCAGAGGGCAGATGGTCGATGGCGTGCCTGAAAGACGAGGTTTGCTTGAGGTGGAAATCTATCTCGCCTATCACACCCGGCTCGCAGACGCTCTGGATTTGCCCTGGTTATCCGAGCACATGACATACCGCCGACAGGCGTTGGTCACCCAAGCCCAGATTGATGCTGCCCAAGAGACGGTGCTGGTCATGGGGGAGGGTGACGGCCTGGTCAACAAGATGTTGCTTGAACCCTACTGGGAAAACTGTTTGAAGGAACAGTACAGCACTCAATTACAGGCTTACAGTGAACGTTATGACCAACAGTACGAATCGCTTGATGATTTGCTGTCGGCTCATGACGATTGGATAAACGCACAGCATCAGGCGCCTGAAAGCAACGCGCAACTCAAGAGCCGTCTGGAGACGCTGGCCCTGGAGCTGAGTGATCTTGGTGTTACCCAAGCCGAGATATTGAGCACTGAGCCCATCTCGCAAACGCGCTCCAGCGAACTTCTCAACAAGCTGGGTTATCAACGCGACGAACTGCTGCGCCAGTTGACACGCGACGCATTAACGCGCGCCAAAGGGGTCAGGAATCGCGACTAGGCAATAAAGATTCAAGTGATGGATTGTTCGAAGTGAGCCCGGGCGTGTTTTGCCGGTGCTTCAGACAAGGTTGCATTGTGCTGAAAAGCACAAAGGGGAGCCGAAGCTCCCCTTTAATTTTCGTTGCGCGTGCTCTTTTTTTATTATTGAGGGGCGGTCTGTTTTTGTTTTTGGCAACCGTTGCCCTTTACCGCTGTTTTTGGCGATCCCCATCCGGGATCAAGAGCAAACGTATTTTTTTGAGCGCTGATCTACTTTCTCGCCAAGCGATCCAACCAGTTCGGGAGCTACCTGAAGGTAGTTTTATTTTTCTCTGCCCGGTTGCGGGTTACTCCGAAAAGCACCCTGAAAAGCACATCTTCTCCAAAAAAATCTGTTAGCTGCGTCTCTGCCGTGTTGTTTTTGTTATGTCAGAGTCGTTACGTCTTGTTTTTATTAGGGTTGCCGCAATTTTTTTATTCTTGTTGTGCGATAGAGATAGCAGGAGCCGTGCCAACTTTTGAAAACCCTTTAAAATCAATAGTTTGAGTTGTATGTAAGATTTTTCGCTTCAGGCTGATCCCTACATTTTGTTTCCGTGTTACTCGAATGTGCCCACGCTTCAGCTGTTGCGGTAACACCCGGACACATTCCCCCCACTCATTGTGCGCTGCGAGCTTTGGCCACTCGCGAACCTGTAGGGCGCCCAAGCACAGAGCAAATCTGCTGGCCGGCCAGGATCAACGCGTCCAGGTCAATTCCGGTTTCGATACCCAAGCCATTGAGCAGGTACACCACATCCTCGGTAGCGACGTTACCGCTGGCGCCCTTGGCATACGGGCAGCCACCGAGACCGGCGATGGAGCTGTCGAACACCGAGATGCCTTCCAGCAGGCTGGCGTATATGTTGGCCATGGCCTGGCCGTAAGTGTCGTGGAAATGCCCGGCCAGTCTGTCCCTTGGCACATCGGCCGACACCACTTCGAACATTCGGCGAGTCGCGCCAGCGGTGCCGGTGCCGATGGTGTCGCCCAGCGATACTTCATAGCAGCCCATGGCGTAGAGCTCGCGGGCTACCAAAGCGACCTGCTCCGGCGCCACGTGGCCTTCATAGGGGCAGCCCAGCACGCAGGACACGTATCCGCGCACGGTCACGCCGTGTTGCCTGGCCGCCTCCATGATCGGCACGAAACGCTCCAGGCTTTCGCTGATCGAGCAATTGATGTTGCGTTGGGAAAACGCTTCGGAGGCTGCCGCGAACACCGCGACTTCCTTCACTCCGCTGGCCATGGCGTCTTCAAAACCGCGCAGGTTGGGCGCGAGGGCGCCGTAGGTAACGCCCGGCTTGCGCTGGATCCGGGCGAAAACCTCAGCGGAACCGGCCATCTGTGGCACCCACTTGGGTGAAACGAAACTGCCGACTTCTATATAGCCCAGGCCTGCAGCCGTGAGGGCGTCGACCAGTTGCACCTTGTCGGCGACGCTGATGGGTTGGGCTTCGTTTTGCAGACCGTCGCGGGGGCCGACTTCGACCAGGCGTACGTTGGAGGGAAGGGACATGGGGATTCGACCTGTTGTATTTGTTTTGAGGCTACAACGATCCTGTGGGAGCGGGCTTGCCCGCGATGACGGAGGATCAGTCAGCATCAATGTTTAATGTCATGCCCTTATCGCGGGCAAGCCCGCTCCCACAGGGAATTGTGGCGGGTTATTGAATCGATTCCTGGCTTTTGAGGGTTTGCTCCAACGCCTGCACGCAGCGTTCTTCGGCGGTATCAAGCTCCAGCTTCATCTGTTCGATGTCCAGTAACTGCTGCTCCAGCTGTTCCCGACGCTCGCTGATTTTCGCCAGCATGCTGTGCAATTGCTTGGTGTTACCGCTGGACGGGTCGTAGAGCTCGATCAGTTCGCGGCATTCGGCCAGCGAGAAACCGATACGCTTGCCCCGCAGGATCAGTTTCAGGCTGACCTTGTCACGGGGCGAATAAATGCGTTCCTGGCCACGGCGCTCGGGACTGAGCAGGCCTTGCTCTTCATAAAAGCGAATGGCGCGGGTGGTGATATCGAGCTCACGGGCGAGATCGGAAATGCTGTAGGTCTGGCTGCTCATGGAGGCGCTCGCAAAAGGTCATGGCGCTAAGCTAATGGCAGGTTGACGTTTACGTCAAGGGGCAGGTTTTTTCACTGTCCTTGCTGGCCCCATCGCGAGCAGGCTCGCTCCTACAGGGTGATCTGTGTTGAGCACGAGAATTGTGTCCAATGAAAATCAAATGTAGGAGCGAGCCTGCTCGCGATGAGGCACCTAGGTATCAAGCCCTACACTTTTTCAAGCTTTTTCTCCTGCGCCGTCACCTGCTGGCACAACTCGATCATCTGCTCGCGCATCCAGCGGTTGGCCGGGTCCTGGTCGGTGCTTTCGTGCCAATAGAGGTGGGTTTCCACTGGCGGTACACCGTTGACCGGCAAGTTGAAGGCCTGCAGATCGTTACGTCGGGCGAAGCGTTCCGGCACCGTCATGACCATGTCGGTCTGCTGCATCACCTGTGATGCCATCAGGTAATGTTGCGAGCGCAGGGCGATTTTTCGCTGGATGCCCATTTTGCCGAGGGCCAGGTCGACATAGCCCAGGCCGCTGCGACGGCTGGAGATATGGATATGGGTCAGGCCCAGATACTCATCGAGCGTCAGTTTTTCCTTGCCAGCCAGTGGGTGGCCCTTGCGCATGGCGCAGACGTAGTGATCTTCCATCAACTTGACGTGGCGTACCTGGGGGTCGGTGTTCAGTGGGGCGTCCACCGCGAAATCAAGACGACCGGCCGCCAGTTCCTTGGTGGTTTCCCGGCGTTTGGACAGGAAGCTTTCGATGATCACCGTTGGTGCCAGGCGACGCAGGCGCTGGAACAGCGGTGGCAGGATCACCGCTTCGGTGAGGTCGGTCATGCTGATGCGGTAGGTCTTGTTCGCCTGCTGCGGGTTGAAGATGCGACTTTCCTGTACGGAGATGCGCAGCAGCGACAGGGCGTTGCGCACCGGCCCGATGATGTTCTGCGCCATCGGCGTGGGCACCATGCCCTGGGCGGTGCGCACGAACAGCGGGTCATTGAAGGTCTCGCGCAACCGCGCCAGTGCGTTCGACACCGCCGGTTGGGTAATGCCGACGATCTGCCCGGCACGGGTCAGGTTGGCTTCGGTGTAGATCGCGTCGAAGACGATGAAAAGGTTGAGGTCGACCTTGCTCAGATTCATTACGCGGCTCTCTTATTGTGTTGGCGGACTGACCGTGAAGATCAGCCGATCATATATCGGTGATGAATGTTTATACACGCCGAGAATAGGCTAGGTAAATTATCGACGCTGTTCTAGCATCGATACATGACTTAAAACAACCTCCCCCAAGAAGGTATCTCGCTCATGGATTTCGCTTATTCGCCCAAGGTTCAGGAACTGCGTGAGCGCGTAACAGCGTTCATGGACACCTACGTCTATCCCGCCGAAGCCGTGTTCGAGCGTCAGGTCGCCGAAGGCGATCGCTGGCAGCCGACGGCGATCATGGAAGAACTCAAACTCAAGGCCAAGGCTGAAGGCCTGTGGAATCTGTTTCTGCCTGAGTCCGAGCTCGGTGCCGGCCTGACCAACCTCGAATACGCGCCATTGGCGGAGATCATGGGCCGCTCGCTGCTGGGGCCGGAGCCATTCAACTGTTCGGCGCCGGACACCGGCAACATGGAAGTGCTGGTGCGTTATGCCAGCGAAGAGCAAAAGCAGCATTGGCTTGAACCGTTGTTGCGAGGCGAGATCCGCTCGGCGTTCGCCATGACCGAACCGGACGTCGCGTCCTCCGATGCCACCAACATGGCAGCCCGTGCCGTGCGCGATGGTGACCAATGGGTGATCAATGGCAAGAAATGGTGGACGTCGGGTGCCTGCGATCCGCGCTGCAAGATCCTGATCTTCATGGGCCTGAGCAACCCCGATGCGCCGCGTCATGCCCAGCACTCGATGATTCTGGTGCCGATCGATACCCCCGGTGTGAAGATCGTGCGCCCGCTGCCGGTGTTCGGTTACGACGATGCGCCTCACGGTCACGCCGAGGTGCATTTCGAAAACGTGCGGGTGCCGTACGAAAACGTCTTGTTGGGCGAAGGACGCGGCTTCGAAATCGCTCAAGGTCGCCTTGGCCCGGGCCGAATTCACCACTGCATGCGTTCGATCGGCATGGCTGAACGTGCGCTGGAACTGATGTGCAAACGTTCGGTGAACCGCACCGCGTTCGGCAAGCCGCTGGCCCGTCTGGGCGGCAATATCGACAAGATCGCCGACTCGCGGATGGAAATCGACATGGCGCGTCTGCTGACCTTGAAAGCGGCGTACATGATGGACACCGTCGGCAACAAAGTGGCGAAAAGCGAGATCGCGCAGATCAAGGTCGTGGCGCCGAACGTGGCTTTGCGGGTCATCGACCGGGCGATCCAGATGCATGGCGGGGCAGGGGTTTCCAACGATTTCCCGTTGGCTTACATGTACGCCATGCAACGCACCCTGCGCCTGGCCGACGGCCCGGACGAAGTGCACCGTGCAGCAATCGGCAAGTTCGAAATCGGCAAGTACGTGCCGAAAGAGATGCTGCGTAGCGGGCAGTAAGACCGCGGCGCCCTCAATCGCCAGCAGGCTGGCTCCCACAGGTTCAGTGTGATCCCTGTGGGAGCCAGCCTGCTGGCGATGGCGTCAGCCCATTCAGCACATCACCATCGGATTCAATACACCCAAACCTCAACCCGCCGATTCTTGATCCGCCCTTCATCCGCATTGTTGGCTGCTACCGGCATCTCGGCGCCAAAGCCGCGAACCTCGCGCAGTACCACGCCACTCTTCACCAGCTCCCGGCGTACCGCCATGGCGCGCAGTTTCGACAACAGGTCGGCACGCGCCGGATCGTCCTTGGCATCGCCAAACCCTACGAGTGTTACCTGGCGATCAGTTTTGTCGTGCTGCTCTATATAGTCGAGTACCCGGGACAAGTCCTGCCTGGCCTTGCTGTCGAGATTGGCGCTGCCTTCGTCGAAGCGGAAATTCACCGACAGCCGTTGGGCGTGGCGGCTGAGTGCCTGATAACCCTCGGGCATCAAGGCATTCGGCGAGACGGCCATGGCTTGGACGGTCTGGGCGATAAAACCGTTGGCAGCGACAATCGCCTGGCCTTTGCTGCTTTGAGCGAACGTCACCAGCGCTTGCGCCCAAGGATTTTCTCCAGTGGGTGGCAAGTAAAAGAACAAGCGGCGCGACAACGGATAGTCTTCCGTGGCGATCAGGTTATTGAGCGGCAGCATGGCCTGGGATTGACCATCGACAATCGCCACCGCTTTGGCTGATCGCACGGAGGGCAGGCCAATGAAACCGATACCTTGTGGGTCCGCACTGACCGCATCGGACAGCTGTTCACTGGATTCAAAGCGTTTCGCCGTACTGCTGAGTTTTTTCCCACGACTGCTCAGGAGCAATTCCTTGAAGGTGTCGTAGGTGCCCGACTGATCATCGCGGGCATATAGATGAATCGTCCCGCCGCTGCCGCCGAGTTCTTCCCAGGTTTTCACTTCGCCACTGAAAATCCGCGCCAGTTGCCCGGTGTCCAGTTGATTCAACGGGTTTTGCGGATGAAGGATAATCGCCAGGCCATCGATGGCGATGACTTGCTCGGCGCCGGGACTTTTCAGGTCGCCGAAAGATTCGAGGCTCAGCCATTCACTGTCCTTGATCGGTCGCGAAGAGGCCGCAAGGTTGGCGCTGCCGTTTTTCAGTGCAGCAAAACCGGTGCTGGAACCATGGGCCGCCAGTTCGACTTCGACCCGGTGCCCTTGAATGGTTTCACCGACGATGCGCAATTCATTGGCATTGTCCGGCGTTTCGCGGTGAATCTTGAGCAAGCCCTGTTCGCGCAGCAGCCCTTCGACCAGCGCCGGCCCCAATGCCGCACCAATGGTGTTGGAACCCTGGATGCGCAACACCGGGCCATGGTCGGGGACCGGCAACGCGCCGGCCATGGCCGTGTGCGGCAAGCCGATGCACAGCATCAACAGGAACAATACGCGCAGCGTCATGCCGGCACCTTATATAGCCGAAGGAGGTGCCGGGAGATTAAGTCAGAAAGGTTTCTGAAATATGACGCTTTCCAGTGTGGGAGCGGGCTTTGCCTGGATTTCAGGGATCAGCTCAGCTCAAGCCAGATCGGCGCATGGTCCGAAGGTTTTTCCATGCCGCGCAGTTCGTAGTCGACGCCCGCGGCCTTGACCCGTGGCAACAGGCCATGGGACGCGAGGATCACGTCGATACGCAGGCCACGCTTGGGTTCGTCTTCAAAACCGCGGCTGCGGTAGTCGAACCAGCTGAAGACATCCGCCACATCCGGGTTCAGGTGACGGAAGCTATCGGTCAGGCCCCAGTTTTTCAGGCGGGCCATCCACTCGCGTTCTTCTGGCAGAAAGCTGCATTTTCCGGTTTTCAGCCAACGCTTCATGTTGTCCGGGCCAATGCCGATGTCGCAGTCTTCCGGAGAAATGTTCACGTCCCCCATGACCACCAGCGGCTGCTCATTCTTGAACTGGTTTTCCAGCAGTAGCTGCAAATCGCTGTAGAAACGTTGCTTGGCCGGAAACTTGGTCGGGTGGTCGCGGCTTTCTCCCTGCGGGAAATAGCCGTTCATGATCGTCACCGGCACGCCATTGGTGTCGGCGAAGGTGCCCCAGATAAAACGCCGTTGCGCGTCTTCTTCGTCGGTGGCGAAACCTTTATGCAGGGCCAGCGGCGCCTGGCGCGAGAGCAGGGCGACACCGTAATGACCCTTTTGGCCGTGGAAATACACGTGATAGCCCAGGGCTTTGACTTCTTCAAGCGGGAACTGGTCGTCGTGGACCTTGGTTTCCTGCAGCCCGATCACATCCGGCTGATGCTTTTCGATCAGCGCCGCCAGCTGATGGGGACGGGCGCGCAGCCCGTTGATGTTGAAGGAGACAATCTTCATGGTCGGCAGTCCTGGCAAAAGGGCGATGCTAGCTGACCTGTAGGAATCGGGCCAGTGGCAGGGAAGGGGATTTACCGTGTTCTGTCAGATCTTCGTCGGCAGTTCTGGCCCCATCGCGGGCAAGCCCGCTCCCACAGGTTTCGTGGCTGACGCAAATTTTGTGGGCGACAAAACCCACTGTGGGAGCGGGCTCGCCCGCGATGGGGCCGGTACAGTTCCCACAATGAACGAGTCTGGTCTATACCTGTGGGGGAACTGTGTCGTCGCCCAAAGGCTCGTACCAATAAGAGCGCAGCCATCCGAGCTGTGCCGGGGAGAACAACCGTCATGCCCGAAACCGCCACCGCCATCGCCGATATCCACATGCTCGACAGCGGCTATTCCCGCGAAGCGCGATCCCTGTTGTATCAGGCTTACCGGCACGAGCCGACCTTTGGCTACCTGTTCGAGGCCGAGCGCCCCGGTTATGAACAGCGGGTTCGTGCGACCGTACGCGAACTGGTCAAGCAACACTTTCTGCAGGATTTGCCGGCCATCGGCCTGCTGGTCAATGACCGCTTGATCGGTATCGCCCTGATCGCACCGCCCCAGCGACGGCTGGGCATCACCGAGAGTTGGGCCTGGCGCTTGCGCATGGTGCTCAGCACCGGATTCCGTTGCACCCGGCGCTACCTCGAATATCACGATGCCGTGGCAGCGTGTTCACCGTCCGATTCGGTTCACGTCTTGCCGTTGCTGGGGATTCACCCGCAATTCCAGGGCAAACACTTCGGTGAGCAATTGCTGCAAGCAGTGCACAACTGGTGCGCGGTGGATGAAAACTCCCAGGGTGTGATCCTCGACACCGGCAACCCGCGTTATCTGGAGTTCTACAAGCGTCAGGGTTATGAGGAAATTGGCGAGGTGGCCGTTGGGCCGATTCGCGAACATGTGTTTTTTCACGCCAACCCACAGGTGGTGCAGAGCGCAACCGCGTAAGGTCGAACTTTGCGCGACCTCCAGGCTCTATCACGCTCCCAAGCTCGTGATAGCATCCGCGCCTATGAAGTTTCCAGGAAGAATTACCAGTGGCGTGCTGATGCTGATCACCAGCTGCGCGGCGCTGGCGCAAAGTGAATTGGATGTGCGGATCAAACCGTCCAACGATGAACTCAAAGCCAATATAGAGGGCTATATCGGCAGCCTCGGCGATCGTGACGAAGAAGCCTTGTTGCGCTTCAGTCGCGGCGCCGAGGAGCAGGCGCGCAAGGCCGCCCAGGCTTTGGGTTATTACCAGCCGCAGATCGACAGCGACGTGAAGGGCGGCGACAAACCGCGCCTGATACTCAACATCGACCCCGGCGAGCCGGTGCATTTGCGTAATGTGACCATCCGCATAGACGGCCCGGCGGCCTCGCTGAAATCCTTTCGCGTTCCGCAAAACCATGCGCTGCAAACCGGCGCCGTGCTCAATCATGGTCAGTACGACAACGCCAAGCGACTGATCCAGAATCAGGCTTCGCGGTACGGCTTTTTCAGCGGCCATTTCACCCGTTCGAAACTGTCGGTCGACCCGCGTGCCGGCGTGGCCGATATCGAATTGATCTATGACAGCGGCCCGCGCTACTCGCTGGGCAAGGTCAAGTTTGAAGGCGACACGCCGTTCGATGAAGATCTGCTGCAACGCATGGTGCCGTTCAAGGCCGGAACGCCCTACGATTCCGAACTGATCGCCGAGCTTAACCAGGCACTGCAATCGAGCGGCTATTTCGAGGGCGTGCGGGTCGATGCGGCGCCGACAGCGTCCAGGAATGAAGTGATTCCAGTGGACGTCAAACTGGAAACCCGCAAGCCACGCACCATGGGCCTGGGCCTGGGTTATTCCACGGACGTTGGTCCGCGAGTGAAGGCCAACTGGACCCGGCACTGGGTCAACCCACAAGGCCACAGCTACGGTTGGGAAGCAGAAGTTTCGGCGCCTCGGCAAAACGTCGGCTTGTTCTACGACATTCCGCTGGACCCGCCGCTGACCGACAAACTGCGTTTCGCCGGTGGTTACCAGAGCGAAGAAATCGCCGACAAGGACAGCCTCAGCAAGTTGCTGACCGTCGGCCCGGAATGGCACAGCAAGCTGCCCAGTGGTTGGCAACGAGTGGTTTCGCTCAAGTGGCAGCGCGAGGAATACCGGCTCGGTGACGACTCCGGCCTCAGTACCCTGTTGATGCCGGGCGTCAGCTATTCGTACCTCAAAAGCGACAACCGCATCGACCCGCACAACGGCTATCGCCTGCAATTCGAAAGCAAAGTGGCCAAGGAAGGCCTGGGCTCGGACAACAACTTGCTGTACGGCACCGCACTGGTCAAAGGCCTGACCACCGTCTTCGACAAGCACCGCTTGCTCGGTCGGGTGCAAGTCGGTGGCAGCGCCACCAATGGCTATAAGTCGATACCGCCGTCGCTGCGCTTTTTCGCCGGTGGCGACCAGAGTGTGCGGGGTTACGACTACCAGAGCCTGTCCCCGGAAAACAATGAAGGCGACCGCATCGGCGGCCGTTACATGCTCGCCGCCAGCGCCGAGTACCAATATTCCGTCGCTGAAAAATGGCGGGTCGCAACCTTCGTCGATCAGGGTAACTCCTTCAATACACTCGAACTGCCAAACCTCAAGACCGGGGTCGGTATCGGCGTGCGCTGGGTGTCTCCGGTGGGGCCGATTCGCCTCGACCTGGCCCATGCGCTGGACGACGATGGCGGTATCCGATTGCACTTCTCCATGGGGCCTGAGCTGTGAAGCGTGTGTTTGTGAAGCGTGGCTTGAAAGTCACGCTGCTGGCCGTTCTGGCGCTGCTCATGTTGCTGGTTTTGACCCTGGGCACAGTGCTGGGTACGGCGACGGGCAGCCGCTGGGCGCTCGATTTTGTGCCGGGGTTGACCCTGGATAATTTCCACGGGCGCCTGGGCGGACAGTGGAGCGCCGATCGTGTGTCATGGCAGCAAGACACCAGCCGGGTTGAACTGAGTAAAGTCATCTTCGCCTGGTCGCCGCTGTGCCTGACCCGCATGACCTTGTGCATCGATCAACTGCAGGCTGATCAGGTGAGCCTGCAGTTCCCGCCGGGTGAGCAAGAGCAGGGCAGCGGGCCGATCAGCCTTCCGGATCTGAAACTGCCGGTGGCGCTCGAACTGGGAGATATCCAAGTCGGCAGCCTGCTGTTCAACGGCAGTGAGCAACTCAAGGGGTTGCAGCTCGCGGCGCACTGGACCGAAAAGGGCATGCAGATCGACTCGGTGAAAGTGCAGCGTGACGATCTGAGCCTGAACCTCTCGGGGCATCTGCAGCCCGGTGGAAACTGGCCGCTCAACGCCGAAGGCCAGTTGACCCTGTCGACCCCGGCGCCCTGGACATTGGCGTTGAAGATTGATGGCGACCTGCTGAAAACCCTGAACCTGAAAGCCGACAGCAGCGGCTATCTCAACGGGCAGCTGTCCGGCGAGCTGCAACCTCTGGTGGAAAACCTGCCGGCCAAGGTACGCATCACCGCCGATGGCTTCAAACCGAGTGCCGATCTGCCGGACACCTTGCAACTCAACCAACTGGAACTCACCGGCGCGGGTGACCTGAAAAACGGCTATGCGTTGATTGGCCACGCGACGCTGCCCGCCGAACAGGGCCCGGTCGCGCTGGCGCTGCAGGGCAAGGTCGACGCCAACGGCGCGCAGATCGCTGCACTGGACCTGACGGCCAGCGACAAGCAAAGCCTAAAGCTCACAGGGCAACTGGACTGGAGCAAAGGCCTGAGTGCCGAGGCCAAAATCGACTGGCTGGATTTCCCCTGGCACCGCCTCTACCCGCTGATCGACGAGCCGCAAGTCACCCTGCGCAGCTTCAACGGTGAAGTCTCCTATACCGATGGCAAGTATCTCGGCCACTTCAAGGCGGCGCTCGACGGACCGGCCGGTGCGTTCAGCCTGACCAGTCCGTTCGCGGGCGACCTGACGAAAATCTATCTGCAGCAACTGCAACTCACCGCCGGGCAGGGCAAGGCCGAAGGGCACCTGAACCTGCAATTTGCCGATGGCATCGCTTGGGACACTGCGCTGGACCTGTCGGCGATCAACCCGGCGTACTGGGTCGCGGAGTTGCCGGGAACATTGGCCGGGCCGCTGCGCAGCAAAGGCGAGATGAAAGATGAAAAGCTCAGCCTCAGCGCTGACCTCGATCTGAAAGGCAAATTGCGCGGCCAACCGGCGGTGCTGCAAGCCAAGGCTGACGGCGCCGGCGAGCAATGGAACCTCAACGCCCTGCAGATTCGCCTCGGCGACAACAGCATCAATGGCAAAGGCAGTCTGCAACAGAAGCTCAGTGGCCAGATCGATATCAAGCTGCTGCGCCTGGCCCAGTTGTGGCCGCAATTGCGCGGGCAGCTCAATGGCCGGGTCGATGTCGCCGGCACGCTCAAGGCGCCGCAGGGCAAGCTCGGATTACAGGGCTCGCAACTGGCTTTCGAGGACAACCGCCTGCAAAGCCTGAATCTCGATGCAACCCTAGACAGCGCCCAGCGGGCGAAAATCGACCTCAAGGGCAGCGGCATCCAGGCGGGCGATACGTCGCTGGGCACCCTGGTTGCCAGCGGTCAGGGCGATATCAGGAACCAGAAACTGAGCCTCGACTTGCAGGGGCCGAAACTGAAGCTGGCCCTCGGCCTCGACGGTGCGCTGGACAAAGGCAACTGGCGCGGACGCCTGGCCAGTGGCGATATCCAGGCCGGTGGTCAGGACTGGAAGCTGCAAGGTCCGGCGAAACTGGAGCGCCTGGCGGACGGCAAAATCAACTTCGGCGCTCATTGCTGGGCGTCCGGCCCGGCCAGCCTGTGCGGCGAAGACCAGCGTCTGATGCCTGAACCGAAGCTGCGTTATCACCTCAAGCAGTTTCCAATCGAAAGTCTCGCGCAATGGCTGCCCAAAGACTTTGCCTGGCAAGGGCGGCTTAACGCTGACGTGCAACTGGACCTGCCCGCCAGCGGCCCGAATGGCGAGATCAGCATCGATGCCAGTGGCGGCAACCTGCGTGTGCGCGAGAAAGACCAATGGCTGGACTTCCCTTACCAGACCCTCAAGCTCACCAGCAAACTCACACCCAAACGCATCGACACCGACCTCAATTTCGTCGGCGGCAAGCTCGGTGAATTGATGGTGCAGGCTCAGATCAATCCGTTGCCGAAGAACAAGCCGCTGACCGGTTCGTTCCGCTTGAGTGGCCTGGACTTGTCGGTGGCGCGTCCCTTCGTGCCGATGGTCGAGAAACTGACCGGGCGCCTCAATGGCAGCGGCACGATTTCCGGGGGGCTGCTGACACCGCTGGTCAATGGCAGCTTGTTGCTCAGCGACGGCGAGGTGTCCGGCCCCGAGTTGCCGCTGGAAATTCAAGCCTTGCGGTTGCAGGCGGTGATCGCCGGTGAAACCGTTCAGCTCGACGGCGGCTGGAAAAGTGGCAAGACCGGGCAGGGCAGTCTGAACGGCAACATCGCCTGGGGGCAGGCGCTGGAAGTGGATCTGGCGCTCAAGGGTTCGCGATTGCCGGTCAGCATCGAACCTTACGCCAAGGTCGAAGTGGCGCCGGATCTGACCATCTCGATGAAGGGGGACGAACTGGCCATCGCCGGTAAAGTGCAGGTGCCCAAGGGCGACATCACCATTCGCGAATTGCCGCCGTCGACGGTCAAGGTTTCCGATGACACGGTGATCGTCGGTCAACAGACGGAAGAGGGCAAACCGCCGCTGGCGATGAAAATGGACATCGATGTGGTGGTCGGTGAAGAAAAACTCAGTTTTTCCGGGTTCGGCCTGACCGCGAATGTTCAGGGGCACGTGCACATCGGCGACAACATGGACACCCGTGGCGAGCTATGGCTCAACGACGGCCGCTACCGCGCCTACGGCCAGCGCCTGTCGGTGCGTCGGGCGCGGCTGTTGTTTGCCGGTCCGATCGACCAGCCGTATCTGGATGTCGAAGCGATTCGCCAGACTGACGACGTGATCGCTGGCATTCGCTTGAGCGGCAGCGCTGAACAGCCGACCACTCAGATTTTTTCCGAGCCGGCCATGAGCCAGGAGCAGGCGCTTTCCTATCTGGTGCTGGGGCGTCCGCTGAGTACCAACGGTGAAGACAACAACATGCTTGCCCAGGCGGCGCTTGGTCTGGGTCTGATGGGCAGTTCGGGCGTCACTGGCAGTCTGGCGAAGAATCTGGGTATCGAGGATTTCCAGCTCGATACTCAGGGCAGCGGTAACGCCACCAGCGTTGTGGCCAGCGGGAATCTTTCGGAGAAGCTCAGTTTGCGCTATGGGGTTGGGGTGTTTGAGCCGGCTAATACCATTGCCTTGCGTTACAAGCTGAGCAAGAAGGTTTATCTGGAAGCGGCGGGTGGGGTGGCGAGTTCGCTGGATATCTTTTATAAGCGGGATTTTTAGACTAGGCGGCCTAGTAGCCGACCTGGTTCTTGGTTGGTTGAGTACATATCCGTTTCTTCGGTAACGGCTGCTGGCGGTTTCGCCCTTACGGCGAGTCCCTTTTTCAAACGCCAAAAAGGAACCAAAAGGCTCGCCCCTTACGTACGGCCCCTCGCTAGGGCTCGGGGTACCTTCGTTCCGGCATTCATCCGGGGGCATCGCCTCCGGTCTGCTTCGCGACGACCTCCTCTCGATGTGTGCGGCTGCGCCGCACGGCGCTACGCGCCCACCCCCGGATAAACGCCTCCACTCAGCCTGCCGAGGGGGCGGGTGGATCAAGATCAAAAGCGGCAGGCGAGCTAACGCTCGGCCTGTTGAGTGGTGAGAAGCAACGGTGGTTGTATGGCGTTTTGCTTTTGCTTTTGCTCTCCTGTGGGAGCTGGCTTGTCGGGTCGCCGCATCGCAGCGATGGCGGCCTGCCAGCCAACCAATTTCTGCCAGATGTCCTCTGTCCCTGTGGGAGCTGGCTTGCCAGCGATGACGGCCTGCCAGCCAACCACTTTCTATCAGATGCCCTCTGTCCCTGTGGGAGCTGGCTTGCCAGCGATGACGGCCTGCCAGCCAACCACTTTCTATCAGATGCCCCCCATCCCATTGTAGGAGCGAGCCTGCTCGCGAAAAACGTCCAGACACCGCAATCATCCAGACAGGGCTCCTTGTTGTTGACGATCATCGCCAGCAGGGCTGGCCGGCATTGGGTTTGGGCACCTCGAATTGACTGGTCGAAACAGCCAAAACTCTCCACCACTTGTCAATAATTTACAAAGCAACCTAACTATTACGTTGACATTCACTGTCTAGGCAGTAACATCTCGACATACATTCACTGCCTAGGCAGCTAATCGGTGTTCAGATGAAACATTTCGCGCCAGACGACTTTCACAACTGCCATCTCGGTCTCCTGCTGGGGCGTGCCGCATTGCTCAAGGACCGGATCATTGACACGCACATGGAACCTCACGGCATCACCGCCGCGCAGTTCAAGGTGCTGATCATCATGGCCCAGTACGGTGTCGATTCACCGGGTGAGTTGTGTCGGCACCTGTCGCTGGACAGCGGCTCGATGACTCGCATGCTCGATCGTCTGGAACAGAAAGGCTTCCTCACGCGCCAACGCTCCGAGGCGGATCGCCGGCAAGTGCAGTTGGTGCTGACGGAACAAGGCCAGGCCTTGGCGAATCGTCTGCCGAACATCGGTGCCGAGGCCATGAACGAACTGGCGGGCGCCATCAGCCCGGAAGAACTGAAAACCCTGGAACTGATCCTGAAGAAAATTCTGCTGGCAGCCGGTGACTCAATCACCGTGCTGCGCTTGGGTGGTAACAATGAACAGTAAAACCCTGCGCACCGGCCTGAGTCTGGTGCTGTTTGCCATGAGCCTGGCCGGTTGCGCCAGCTACAGCGGGCTGCACACCGAAGGCGTCAGCCTCGAGGCAAAAAACCTCAAGGCCGGGCAATCCCTCAGCGGCGTGACGCTATCGCCCGCAGCCTGGCCGAAAAGCGATTGGTGGAAGAGCCTGGGTGATCCGCAACTCGATGGCCTGATCCGCGAAGCACTGCGCGACAGCCCCGACATGCAGATCGCCGACGCCCGCACCCATCAGGCCAGCGCCGCCGCCTACGCCGCCGATGCCGCACGCATGCCGACCCTCGATGCCAGCGCCGGTGTCAGCCGTTCGCGCCTGGCGCGGGATCAGGACCCGCTGGGGCAGGGTGGCAACTATTCCACCGTGCGTAACATCGCTGCCAGTTTCAATTACAACTTCGATCTCTGGGGTGGTCAGCGCGACGCCTGGGAAGCCGCGCTGGGCCAGGCTCGCGCCGCTGAAATCGACCAGCAGGCGGCGCAACTGACCTTGTCCGCCGATGTTGCGCGTGCCTATAGCGATCTGGGGCAGGCACACATCGTCTACGACCTGTCCGCCGAAGACCTCAAGCGCACTCGGCAAATGCTCGACCTGAGCCAGCGCCGCCTGAGCTCCGGGATCGACAGCCAGTATCAGTTCCAGCAGACCGAAAGCCTGGAAGCGACCTCCGAAGCCAATCTGATCGACGCCGAAAAACGCCTGCAATCCGCCAAGATCGCCTTGGCGGTGTTGCTGGGCAAAGGTCCTGACCGCGGCAATGAAATCGCCCGGCCGAACATTCTCAAGCCGGGTGCCGTGGCGTTGCCGTCGGTGCTGCCGGCCGAGTTGCTGGGTCGCCGCCCTGACCTGGTGGCCGCGCGCTGGCGGGTCGAGGCGGCGAGCAAAAACATCGACGCCGGCAAGACGCAGTTCTATCCGAACCTGAACCTCAGCGCTGCGGCCGGTGCCGAATCGTTGTTGGGCGATGCAATGTTCGGTTCGGCCAGCCGTTTCTTCAATGTGGCGCCGACCATTTCCGTACCGATTTTCGACGGTGGCCGGTTGCGTGCCGACCTCGACTCCCGCGACGCCGACTACGACCTGGCGGTGGCGCAGTACAACAAAAACCTGGTGAAAGCGCTGGGGGATGTCAGTGACAGCATCAACCAGTTGCGCGATGTCGGCCGGCAGATTGCCGCCCAGCAACACGCCACCGACATCGCCCAGGATTCCTACAACACCGTGGTCCAGCGTTACGGTTCCGGCATCGGTAACTACCTGGACGTGCTCAGCATCGAGCAGCAACTGCTCCAGGCCCAGCGGCAGCTGGCCAACCTGAATGCCGAGCAGATCGATCTGTCGATCCAACTGATACAGGCGCTGGGTGGCGGGTTTCAGCCTGAGGCCATTGCCTCGGCCAACACTGCTCCAGCCACGCTGACTCACTAATTCAAGGTACTTGTCATGGCCACTGCCGATACAACTCAATCCCCGCAAACCACCCCGGCCAATCCCAACGCGGGCAAGCGCAAGTTCCTGTTGCTGGTGCTTGCCATGGTCGTCGTGCTCGGCGGTGCGGGCGTCTGGGCTTACCACGAATTCTTCGGGCGCTGGAGTGAAAGCACCGATGATGCCTATGTGAATGGCAACGTGGTGGAAATCACTCCGCTGGTCACCGGCACCGTCGTGAGCATCGGTGCCGATGACGGCGATCTGGTCCAGGAAGGTCAGGTGCTGGTGAATTTCGACCCCAACGACGCCGAAGTCGGGTTGCAAAGTGCCCAGGCCAATCTGGCGCGCACGGTGCGTCAGGTGCGCGGCTTGTACAGCGACGTCGACGGCATGAAAGCGCAGGTCAACGCCCAGCAAGCCGAAGTGCAGAAAGCCCAGGACAACTTCAACCGCCGGAAAAACCTCGCCGTCGGCGGGGCGATTTCCCAGGAAGAACTGTCCCACGCTCGTGACGACCTGACCTCTGCGCAAAACGCCTTGGCCAACGCGCAGCAGAAGCTCAAGACCACCAGTGCTCTGGTCGATGACACCGTGGTGTCCTCGCACCCGGACGTGATGGCCGCTGCCGCACAGTTGCGTCAGGCTTACCTGAACAATGCCCGCAGCACGTTGATCGCGCCGGTGACCGGTTACGTGGCCAAACGCACCGTGCAGCTGGGCCAGCGGGTGCAGCCGGGTGAAGCGCTGATGGCGGTTATCCCCCTGAATCAGTTGTGGATCGACGCCAATTTCAAGGAAACCCAGCTGCGTGACATGCGCATCGGTCAGCCCGTGGAAATCGAAACCGACCTCTACGGCAGTGACGTGAAATACAGCGGCACCATCGACAGCCTCGGCGCCGGTACCGGTAGCGCGTTTGCCTTGCTGCCCGCGCAGAATGCCACGGGTAACTGGATCAAGATCGTGCAACGGGTGCCGGTACGGATTCACGTCAACGCCGAAGAACTGGCCAAACACCCCTTGCGGGTCGGCCTGTCGACTGTGGTGGATGTGGACTTGCACGACCAGAGCGGCCCGGTGCTGGCGCAACAGCCCCCGCAAAAAGCTTCGTTCAGCACTGGCATTTATGACCGTCAACTGGCCGAAGCCGACGCCATGATCACGCAGCTGATCCACGACAACAGCGCCGCGGTCAGCAAGACCGCCCACCGCTGAGATCACACTTCTCAGGTGCGGGCCTTTGTGGCGAGGGAGCTTGCTCCCGCTCGGCTGCGAAGCAGTCGTAAAGCTTTTAGGGCCGCTTCGCGCCCCGGCGGGAGCAAGCTTCCTCGCCACAAAGGCCCGCTCCAAAGCGTCAATCAGGTGTCAAAGGATTCGCAATGAGCAATAACGCGTCTTTCACCCCGCCCAGTCTGCTGCTCAGCACCATCGGCCTGTCGCTGGCGACCTTCATGCAAGTGCTCGACACCACTATCGCCAACGTGGCGTTGCCGACGATTTCCGGCAACCTCGGGGTGAGTGCGGAGCAGGGCACCTGGGTGATCACTTCGTTTGCGGTGAGCAACGCCATCGCCCTGCCGCTGACCGGTTGGCTGAGCCGCCGTTTTGGTGAAGTGAAGCTGTTCGTCTGGGCCACGCTGCTGTTCGTGATCGCGTCGTTTCTGTGCGGGATCTCGACGTCCATGCCGGAACTTGTAGGGTTCCGGGTCCTGCAAGGGGTGGTCGCGGGGCCGTTGTATCCGATGACCCAAACGCTGCTGATTGCGGTCTATCCCCCGGCAAAACGGGGGATGGCCCTGGCGCTTTTGGCGATGGTCACGGTGGTGGCACCGATTGCCGGGCCGATCCTCGGCGGCTGGATCACCGACAGTTACAGCTGGCCGTGGATCTTCTTCATCAACGTGCCGATCGGCCTGTTCGCCGCGTGGGTGGTGACCCAACAGATGAAGAAGCGTCCGGTGGTCACCAGCCGCCAGCCGATGGATTACGTCGGCCTGATCGCCTTGATCATTGGCGTCGGTGCCTTGCAGATTGTGTTGGATAAAGGCAACGACGCCGACTGGTTCGAATCGAGCTTCATCGTCATCGGTTCGGTGATTTCGGTGGTTGCTCTGGCATTTTTCGTGATCTGGGAAATGACCGACGAGCACCCGGTGGTCAACCTGCGGCTGTTCGCTCACCGCAACTTCCGCTACGGCACCATCGTGTTGATTCTGGGGTATGCCGGGTTCTTCGGGATCAACCTGATCCTGCCGCAATGGTTGCAGACGCGACTGGGCTACACCGCAACCTGGGCCGGTTTTGCCGTGGCGCCGTTGGGCATCTTGCCGGTGCTGCTGTCACCTTTTGTCGGTAAATACGCGCCGAGGTTCGATATGCGCTTGCTGGCAGGGCTGGCGTTCCTGGCCATCGGCCTGAGCTGTTTCATGCGCGCCGGGTTCACCAACGAAGTGGATTTCCAGCACATCGCCATGGTGCAGCTGTTCATGGGCATTGGCGTGGCGCTGTTCTTCATGCCGACCCTGACCATCCTGCTCTCGGACCTGCCGCCGCAGCAGATTGCCGATGGCTCCGGGCTGGCAACGTTCTTGCGCACGCTGGGCGGCAGTTTTGCGGCATCGTTGACCACCTGGATCTGGATTCGCCGGGCGGACCAGCACCATGCGTATCTGACCGAAAGCATCACCCAGTTCGACCCGGTAACCCGCGAGACGCTGACGCAGCTGGGCGGGGCAGGGGCCAAGGCCTACACGCAGCTGGATCAGATGGTGATCAGCCAGGCGTACATCATGTCCACGGTGGATTACTTCACCCTGCTGGGCTGGATGTTCATGGGGCTGATACTCATCGTGTGGCTGGCCAAGCCGCCGTTTACCGCCAAGGCCGGGCCTGCGGCGTCTGCCGGGCATTGAGTCAAACACGAAACAGATCGTTCCCACGCTCTGCGTGGGAACGCCTCTACGGACGCTCCGCGTTCGGCTTTTGATCGGGGACGCGGAGCGTCCCGGGCTGCATTCCCACGCAGAGCGTGGGAACGATCATTGCGCTGGCGGGGTGAAATCAAACGGCGCCAATGCAAAGCCTTGCTCATCGACCTGCAACGCCCAACCCTGACGATCCCAATCCCCCAGCACAATGCGCCGTGCCGCCTGGTCGCCCAGTTGCAGCTTGTGGATGGCGGGCCGGTGGGTATGGCCGTGGATCAGCGTTTTCACGCCGTACTGCTGCATGATCCGCGGAATCTCCAGGGGCGTGACATCGACGATGTCATTGGCCTTCATTCGGGTTTGTGCGCGGCTTTCACTGCGCAGCTTGCGCGCCAGCTTATGCCGGGTGCTCAAGGGCAGATGACGCAGGATGAACAGGGTGATCGGGTTGCGCAGGTAGCGACGCAGCTTCATGTAGGCTTCGTCGCGGGTGCAGAGGCTGTCACCGTGCATCAACAGCACCGGCTCGCCGTTGAACTGCACGACGCTCGGGTCCTTCAGCAAGGTGCAGCCAGCCTGTTTGCAAAAGGCCTGGCCCAGCATGAAGTCGCGATTGCCGTGCATCAGAAAAATCGCCGTGCCGCTGTCGCTCAATTCGCGCAGGGCCTGGCATATGGAACGCTGGAAAGGGCTCATGGCGTCGTCGCCAATCCACGCCTCGAAAAAGTCGCCCAGGATGTACAGCGCACTCGCCGAGCGGGCGCGTCCGGCGAGCAAATCCAGAAACGCCCGGGTAATGTCCGGGCGCTCCTCTTCCAGATGCAAGTCTGAAATCAGCAATATCACTCAATGATCTCGGCTTTCTCGATGATCACGTCGTCTGCTGGTACGTCCTGATGGCCGGCCTTGGAAGTGGTGGCCACGCCTTTGATCTTGTCGACGACGTCGGTGCCGGCGGTCACTTTGCCGAATACCGCGTAACCCCAGCCCTGAACGTTCTTGCCGCTGTGGTTGAGGAAGCTGTTGTCAGCCACGTTGATGAAGAACTGCGCGGAAGCCGAATGCGGCTCCATGGTACGGGCCATGGCGACGGTGTACTTGTCGTTGGAAAGACCGTTGTCAGCTTCGTTCTGGATGCTTGGACGCTTGTCTTTCTTTTCTTTCATGCCTGGCTCGAAACCGCCGCCCTGGATCATGAAGTTACCGATGACACGGTGGAAAACGGTGTTTTCGTAGTGACCGGCTTTGACGTACTCGATGAAGTTGGCAACGGTGATCGGTGCCTTCTCAGCGTTCAGTTCCAGGACGATGTCGCCATGGTTGGTGGTCAGTTTGACTTGGGTCATGATTACTACTCTTTCAAGGAATTCGTGGATTTTGGGACTTCAACGTCCCGTCACCGGTTCAGCCTTTTGCGGCCGAGACGCGCAGTTTAGCGTGACAGACGCGAATTTCGAGGCTGTTTTTCATTTACGGTTCATTAAATGCGACCGTTTGCAGGTGCGCTCTGTCAGGTGCTTGACGGCATCGGCTATGATAGCGGCTTTGTTTTGTCCGGCCTTCATTACGGCCACGCACTTGTACGTTCAAGGATCCTATGAGCAAGCCCACTGTCGACCCTACCTCGAATGCCAAGACCGGCCCAGCCGTGCCGGTCAACTTCCTGCGGCCGATCATCCAGGCAGACCTGGACTCGGGCAAGCACACGCAGATCGTCACCCGTTTCCCGCCTGAGCCCAACGGCTACCTGCACATCGGTCACGCCAAGTCGATCTGCGTGAACTTCGGCCTGGCCCAGGAGTTCGGCGGCGTCACGCACCTGCGTTTCGACGACACCAACCCGGCCAAGGAAGACCAGGAATACATCGACGCAATCGAAAGCGACGTCAAATGGCTGGGTTTCGAATGGTCCGGCGAAGTGCGCTACGCCTCGCAGTATTTCGACCAGTTGCACGACTGGGCGGTGGAACTGATCAAGTCCGGCAAGGCCTATGTCGACGACCTGACCCCTGAGCAAGCCAAGGAATACCGTGGCAGCCTGACCGAGCCGGGCAAGAACAGCCCGTTCCGCGACCGCAGCGTCGAAGAGAACCTGGACCTGTTCGCCCGCATGAAGGCCGGCGAATTCCCGGACGGCGCACGTGTGCTGCGGGCCAAGATCGACATGGCGTCGCCGAACATGAACCTGCGTGATCCAATCATGTATCGCATCCGTCACGCGCACCACCACCAGACCGGTGACAAGTGGTGCATCTACCCGAACTACGACTTCACCCACGGTCAGTCGGACGCCATCGAAGGCATCACCCATTCGATCTGCACCCTGGAGTTCGAAAGCCACCGTCCGCTGTACGAGTGGTTCCTCGAAAACCTGCCGGTACCGGCCAACCCGCGCCAGTACGAGTTCAGCCGCCTGAACCTGAACTACACCATCACCAGCAAGCGCAAGCTCAAGCAACTGGTCGATGAAAAGCACGTCAATGGCTGGGACGACCCGCGCATGTCCACGCTGTCGGGCTTCCGCCGCCGTGGTTACACGCCGAAATCGATCCGCAACTTCTGCGAAATGATCGGCACCAACCGTTCCGACGGCGTGGTCGACTTCGGCATGCTCGAGTTCAGCATCCGTGACGACCTCGACCAGAGCGCGCCGCGTGCCATGTGCGTGTTGCGTCCGCTGAAAGTCGTGATCACCAATTACCCGGAAGGCCAGGTCGAGAACCTCGAACTGCCGCGTCATCCGAAGGAAGACATGGGCGTGCGCGCCTTGCCGTTCGCCCGCGAAATCTACATCGACCGCGAAGACTTCATGGAAGAGCCGCCGAAGGGCTACAAGCGCCTGGAACCGGCTGGTGAAGTGCGTCTGCGTGGCAGCTACGTGATACGCGCCGACGAAGCGATCAAGGACGCCGACGGCAACATCGTCGAGCTGCGTTGCTCGTACGACCCGGACACCCTGGGCAAGAACCCGGAAGGCCGCAAGGTCAAAGGCGTGATCCACTGGGTGCCGGCCGCTGCCAGCGTCGAGTGCGAAGTGCGTCTGTACGATCGTCTGTTCCGTTCTCCGAACCCGGAGAAGGCCGAAGACAGCGCCAGTTTCCTGGACAACATCAACCCTGATTCGCTGCAGGTACTCACCGGTTGTCGTGCTGAACCCTCGCTGGGCAACGCACAGCCGGAAGACCGTTTCCAGTTCGAGCGCGAAGGCTACTTCGTCGCGGACATCAAGGACTCGAAACCAGGTCAGCCGGTATTCAACCGTACCGTGACCCTGCGTGATTCGTGGGGCCAGTGATTCAAGGAAGTTAACGTGCTAACGATTTACAACACGCTCACCAAGAGCAAAGAAGTCTTCAAGCCGCTCGATGGCAACAAGGTGCGCATGTACGTGTGCGGCATGACCGTGTACGACTACTGCCACCTCGGCCACGGCCGCAGCATGGTCGCGTTCGACCTGGTGACCCGCTGGCTGCGGTTCAGCGGTTACGACCTGACCTACGTGCGCAACATCACCGACATCGACGACAAGATCATCAACCGGGCCAACGAGAACGGCGAGTCGTTCGAAGCCTTGACCGAGCGCATGATCGCGGCGATGCACGAAGATGAAGCGCGCCTGAACATCAAGAAGCCGGACATGGAACCGCGCGCCACGGATCACATCCCGGGCATGCACGCGATGATCCAGACCCTGATCGACAAGGGTTACGCCTACGCCCCGGGCAATGGCGACGTGTACTACCGCGTCGGCAAATTCATGGGCTATGGCAAGCTGTCGCGCAAGAAGATCGAAGACCTGCGTATCGGCGCCCGCATCGAAGTCGACGAGTCCAAGCAGGACCCGCTGGACTTCGTGCTGTGGAAGGCCGCCAAGCCGGGCGAGCCGAGCTGGGAATCGCCGTGGGGCGCCGGGCGTCCGGGCTGGCACATCGAATGCTCGGTGATGTCGACCTGCTGCCTCGGTGAGACGTTCGACATTCATGGTGGCGGCAGCGACCTCGAGTTCCCGCACCACGAAAACGAAATCGCCCAGAGTGAAGCGGCCACCGGCAAGACCTACGCCAACGCGTGGATGCATTGCGGCATGATTCGCATCAATGGCGAGAAGATGTCCAAGTCCTTGAACAACTTCTTCACCATCCGCGACGTGCTCGACAAGTACCACCCGGAAGTCGTGCGTTACCTGCTGGTGTCGAGCCATTACCGCAGCGCCATCAACTATTCGGAAGACAACCTCAAGGACGCCAAAGGCGCTCTGGAGCGTTTCTACCATGCGTTGAAAGGCCTGCCGAGCGTAGCCCCGGCCGGCGGCGAAGCTTTCGTCGAGCGTTTCACTCAGGTGATGAACGACGACTTCGGCACGCCGGAAGCTTGTGCAGTGCTGTTCGAGATGGTTCGCGAGATCAACCGTCTGCGCGAGAGCGATCTCAATGCCGCGGCCGGTCTGGCAGCCCGTTTGAAAGAACTGGCCAGCGTGTTGGGCGTGTTGCAGCTTGAGGCTGATGACTTCCTGCAGGCCGGCGCCGAAGGGCGAGTGGACGCAGCCGAAGTCGAAGCGTTGATCGCTGCGCGTCTGGCGGCACGTGCCGGCAAGGACTGGGCCGAATCGGACCGCATCCGCGACCAGCTCACCGCCATGGGCGTGGTGCTGGAAGACGGCAAGGGCGGCACGACCTGGCGTCTGGCTGACTGATGGCTTGATCCGCTTCAAAACGAAACCCGCCTTGTGCGGGTTTTTGTTTTTTGGTGCTGTTCGCGAATTCGGCGCTGACAGGGCGGGCCCCATCGCTGGCAAGCCAGCTCCCACAGTGTCCGTATCGTATACAAAATCGTCGCAGCCCACAGAACCTGTGGGAGCTGGCTTTTTGATCGTTCCCACGCTCCGCGTGGGAATGCATCCAGGGACGCTCCGCGTCCCATTTAGAGCCGAACGCGGAGCGTCCGTTCAGGCATTCCCACGCGGAGCGTGGGAACGATCCCTTGTCACTCAGTCTGGCGCAGTCTTTTGTAAAGGGTGTTGCGGCTAACCCCCAGCCTGCGCGCCAGATAGGAAATATTGCCCCCGGCCGCCTGCAATTGCCGGTTCAAATCTTCGACGTCATTCAGATCCACGGCCAGCGGCTCGGGTGTCTCCACCGGCTCCATCTCCAGATCGACGAAAAAATCATCCGGCAAATGCTCTGGCCGCACCGGCTGTTCCTCGGCCATGGCCAGCGCCACCTGCATTACGCTGCTGACCTGACGTAAGTTTCCCGGCCACGGATGGCGCCCGAACAACTCCAGTACCTCGCGACTCAGGCCGGCCCACTGGCTCGGTTCGCGGTGCTGTTCCCACAAACGCTTGAACAGTGCCTCTTTATCACTGCGCTCTCTCAAGGGCGGCAGCTCTAAAGTCAGGCCGCCGATGCGGTAGTACAAGTCCTCACGGAAACGCCCCAACTGCACCTGCTCGCGCAATGAGCGGTTGGTCGCGGAAATGATGCGGATGTCCACCGGGAACAACTCACTGCTGCCCACCGGTTGCACGCAGCGCTCCTGCAGCACTCGCAGCAGGCGGGCCTGGGTCGGTAGCGGCATGTCGCCGATTTCGTCGAGGAACAGTGTGCCTTTATTCGCCTTGCGGATCAGGCCGATACTGCCTTTCTGGTTGGCACCGGTAAACGCGCCTTTCTCGTAACCGAACAGCTCTGATTCGACCAGTTCAGCGGGGATGGCCGCACAGTTCACCGCAATGAACGCCTGTTTGCTGCGCGAGCTGGCCTGATGCAAAGCCTTGACGAACACTTCCTTGCCAACGCCGGTTTCACCGTGGATCAACAGTGGAATGTCTTTTTCCAGCAAGCGCTCGGCCTGGCGCACAGCTTTTTCTACACGGCTGTCGCCGAAGTGCAGGGTGTTGAGGCTGATAACGGCCGGTGTGGGTACAGTCACAGCCGGTTCGGCGAATACTCGCGGTTGAATCGCAACCTGTTTCGGTCTTTTCAGCAAACACTGGAAACGGTTGCGCCCGGAAGCCTGCAGCGAGAAGGGCAGCCCTTCGGGTTGATTCAGCAGTTCCAGCAGCGAAACCTTGAACAGGCTTTCGACACTGACCCGCGACAGGCGCACGCCCAGCAAATTATCGGCGCGGCGGTTGGCCGAGAGTACTTGGCCGCTCTCATCGAAAATCAGCAAGCCGGCCCATTGGCTGTCGAGGTTGTTCAGGCCGGTGTTGAAGGTCAATTGGAAATGCTGGCCATGGAACAGGTTGAGGATCAGCCGGTTTTCCACGGTCTGGCTCATCATCTTGACCATGCCCAGGGTGTGGGACGGTGGCAGGTAGCTGTCGCTGGACACGTCGAGCACCGCGATGATCTTGCGCTCGGCATCGAAAATCGGCGCGGCGGAACCGGTCATGAAGCGGTTGGCCTTGAGAAAGTGTTCGTCGTGTTCGATGTGTACCGCCTGCTCGCAGACCAGCGCCGTGCCGATAGCGTTGGTGCCGCTGCAGCGCTCCATCCAGCTGGCGCCAGCGCTGAAGCCTCGGGTCAGGCCAGGTTCGATAAAACGCTGGGTGCCCCAGGTCGTCAGCACCTGGCCCTGATTGTCGGCGAGCATGATCAGGCAGTTGGAGTTGCTGAGAATGTTTTCGTAGTACGGCAGCACTTCCTGGTGGGTGGTTTGCACCAATGAATGCTGGCTCTCGAGCAATTGCTTGATGCTCTGCGCCGGAAGTTGATCGAAGGCCGGAGCGCTCTGGTGATCAAGGCCAAACGCACGGCACCGGGACCAGGAATCCTGGATGATGGTGTCGTGGGACAGCGGCGAGGCAGGTGCGGCCATGGCAGTTGATCTCTGAACAGGCTTTTATTGTTTTTATGGGTGTTGCGTTGACATTCAAACACTACAAACCTGTAGGAGCACGGCTTGCCGGCGATGGCGATTTCGAGGGCGCCATCGCCGGCAAGCCGTGCTCCTACAGAGGGAAAAAGCATCCATAGAGTGTTGTTCACTATTGTTCACTGTCAATGGGTGAACTGTTCAATTGTTCATTTGTGATTGTTCATTTGTGTTCAGCAACGAACTTTGGGTTAACGCTTTTTCCATGGTTTTTCAGGTAAATCAACAGGTTGAAATTTCTGGCACGAAAGTCGCTCTAGTGCTCCGGTCGCTTGACTCCAAAAAATAAAAAAGGCCGAGCCATGTCATTAACCCTGGAGCATGTCAGCCGCACCGTCGAGGGCCAGACCTGGATTGACGATGCGTGTCTGCGTTTCGAACCTGGATCCTTCAACGTTTTGCTTGGGCGCACGCTGTCCGGCAAAACCAGTCTCATGCGTCTGATGGCCGGGCTGGACAAGCCGGACACCGGCCGTATCCTGATGAATGGCGTCGATGTCACGCAACGGCCCGTGCGACTGCGCAATGTGTCGATGGTGTATCAGCAGTTCATCAATTACCCGACCATGACCGTCTTTGAGAACATCGCCTCGCCACTGCGTCAGGCCGGTGTATCCAACGAGCTGATCCAGAGCAAAGTGCTGGAAACCGCGAAGATGCTGCGCATCGAGAAGTTTCTGCAGCGCTATCCGCTCGAACTCTCCGGCGGTCAGCAACAACGCACAGCCATGGCTCGGGCGCTGGTCAAGGACGCCGAGCTGATCCTGTTCGATGAGCCGCTGGTCAACCTCGACTACAAACTGCGCGAAGAGCTACGCCAGGAAATGCGCGAGCTGTTCAAGGCGCGCCATACCATTGCGATTTACGCCACCACCGAACCCAACGAAGCCCTGGCATTGGGCGGCACCACGACCATTCTTCATGAAGGCCGGGTGATCCAGAGCGGCAAGTCCTCCGAGGTCTATCACCAGCCGCAGACGGTGCTGGCGGCGGAATTGTTTTCCGAACCGCCGATCAACCTGATGCCGGGCCGCATCGCTGGCAACGAAGTGAGTTTCGCCAATTTCGTGCACTTTCCGTTGAACGTTGACCTGCGCCCGGTGGGCGAGGGCGAGTTTCGCTTCGGCGTTCGTCCCAGCCACATCTCGCTGGTGCCGAGCAACGACGATGACCTCGAACTGGCAGTGACCGTCGAAGTCGCCGAGATCAGCGGCTCGGAAACCTTCCTGCATGTGCGCAACGAACACTTCCTGCTGGTGCTGCACTTGCCCGGTGTTCACGAATACGACGTCGATGCGCCGATCCGCATCTACATTCCGACCCATAAACTGTTTGTGTTCGATGCGCAGGGGCGGCTGGTCCAGGCGCCGGGCCGGCGTGTCGCGAGGGTTGCCTGATGGCCGAAATCCGTTTGCAGAACCTCGCCCACAGCTACACCAAAACCCCGGCTGGGCCGGAAGACTATGCGATCCGGGAAATGGACCACATTTGGGAGCAGGGTGGTGCGTTCGCCTTGCTCGGCCCGTCGGGTTGCGGCAAATCGACGTTGCTCAACATCATTTCCGGGTTGCTCAGCCCGTCACAGGGGCATGTGCTGTTCGACGGCAAAGCGGTCAATGACCTGACCCCGGAAAAGCGCAACATCGCCCAGGTTTTCCAGTTCCCGGTGGTCTACGACACCATGACGGTATTCGACAACCTGGCGTTCCCGTTGCGCAACCAGGGCATGGCAGAGGCGAAAATTCACACCAAGGTGCAGGAAATTGCTGAAGTCCTCGACCTGCAGAACCTGCTGAGCAAAAAAGCCCGCAACCTCACCGCCGACGAGAAACAGAAAGTCTCCATGGGCCGTGGGTTGGTGCGCGACGACGTGTCGGCGATCCTCTTCGATGAACCGCTGACAGTGATCGACCCGCACCTGAAGTGGAAGCTGCGGCGCAAACTCAAGCAGATCCACGAGCAGTTCAACATCACCATGGTCTACGTCACCCACGATCAGCTGGAGGCATCGACCTTCGCCGACAAGATCGCGGTGATGTACGGCGGGCAGATCGTGCAGTTCGGCACTCCAAGGGAATTGTTCGAACGGCCGAGCCACACCTTTGTCGGCTATTTCATCGGCAGTCCAGGCATGAACCTGATCGATGTGCAGCCGCAACCGGGCGGCGTCGGTTTCGCTTCAACGCATTTGCCGCTGTCCGAGGCCATGCAGCAACGCATTGCCGAGTCCGAGTGGAAAACCCTGAAAATCGGCATTCGCCCCGAGTTCGTGCACGTCTGGGACGAGCCTTTTGATGAGGCGATGCGGGCACAGGTCGTACACGTCGAAGACCTCGGCACCTACAAGATCATGACCCTGAACCTCGACGGCGCACCGCTGAAAGTACGCCTGGCCGAAGATAAACCGGTGCCGGAAGGCATGGCCTACATCAGTTTTCCGGCGCAATGGTTGATGGTCTATGCCGACGAATTCCTGCTCGAAGCACAGGCCAACAATGAGGTGCAGCCATGAACAAGGTGCAGAACAACAAGGCCTGGTGGCTGGTGCTGCCGGTGTTCCTGCTGGTGGCGTTCAGTGCGGTGATCCCGATGATGACCGTGGTCAACTATTCGGTGCAGGATATCTTCGATCAATCCAGCCGCTACTTCGTCGGTGCCGACTGGTACAAGCAGGTGCTGCTCGATCCACGACTGCATGATTCGCTGTTGCGTCAGTTCATTTATTCGGCCTGCGTGCTGCTGATCGAAATCCCGCTGGGGATCGCGATTGCACTGACCATGCCGACCAAGGGCCGCTGGTCGTCGGTGGTGCTGATCATCCTGGCGATTCCGCTGCTGATCCCGTGGAACGTGGTCGGCACCATCTGGCAAATCTTTGGCCGGGCCGACATCGGCCTGCTGGGCTCCAGCCTCAACGCCATGGGTATCAGCTACAACTATGCAGCGAACACCATGGACGCCTGGGTCACGGTGCTGGTGATGGACGTCTGGCACTGGACTTCGTTGGTGGCGCTGTTGTGCTTCTCCGGTCTGCGGGCGATTCCGGATGTGTACTACCAGGCTGCGCGAATTGACCGGGCCTCTGCCTGGGCGGTGTTCCGGCACATCCAGTTGCCCAAGCTCAAAAGTGTGTTGCTGATCGCCGTGATGCTGCGCTTCATGGACAGTTTCATGATCTACACCGAGCCGTTCGTACTGACCGGCGGCGGGCCGGGCAATGCCACGACGTTTCTCAGCCAGACCCTGACGCAGATGGCGATCGGGCAGTTCGACCTGGGGCCGGCGGCGGCGTTTTCGTTGGTGTATTTCCTGATCATCCTGTTGGTGTCCTGGCTGTTTTACACCGCCATGACTCACTCTGACGCCAACCGCTGAGGCCATCATGAGCAAGAGAAAGCTGATCCCACTGCTGATCTACATCCTGTTCCTGCTGGTGCCGATCTACTGGCTGCTGAACATGTCGTTCAAGAGCAACACCGAAATCCTCGGCGGGCTGACCCTTTTCCCACAGGACTTTACGCTGGCGAACTACAAGGTGATTTTCACCGACCCGAGTTGGTACACCGGCTACATCAACTCGCTGTATTACGTGAGCCTGAACACGATCATTTCCCTGACCGTGGCTTTGCCGGCGGCGTATGCGTTTTCGCGCTACCGCTTCCTCGGTGACAAGCACCTGTTCTTCTGGTTGCTGACCAACCGTATGGCGCCACCGGCGGTGTTCCTGTTGCCGTTCTTCCAGCTGTATTCGTCGATTGGCCTGTTCGACACGCACATCGCGGTGGCCCTGGCTCACTGTCTGTTCAACGTGCCGCTGGCGGTGTGGATTCTGGAAGGCTTCATGTCTGGCGTGCCGAAGGAAATCGACGAAACCGCCTACATTGACGGCTACAGTTTCCCCAAGTTCTTCGTGAAGATTTTCATCCCGTTGATCGGCTCCGGCATCGGCGTCACGGCGTTTTTCTGCTTCATGTTTTCCTGGGTCGAACTGCTGCTGGCGCGAACCCTCACTTCGGTGAACGCCAAGCCCATCGCGGCAGTCATGACGCGCACGGTTTCGGCGTCGGGTATCGACTGGGGTGTGCTGGCGGCAGCGGGGGTACTGACTATTCTTCCGGGCATGCTGGTGATCTGGTTTGTTCGCAACCACGTGGCCAAGGGCTTTGCCCTGGGCCGGGTATGAGGAACTGATGATGGAATGGATGAGCTGGACCGTCCCGACGGCGGCGTTTTTCGGTGTTATCGGTTTGATCCTGGTGGGTATGACCACTTGGGAATTGCGTTCGCCAAGTGTCCTTCGGCGTGGTTTTTTACCGATTGCCACCACCCGTGGCGATCGTTTGTTTATCGGTCTTCTCGGCAGCGCCTACCTGCATTTGCTGGTAATCGGCGTCACCGACTGGAGCATCTGGGTAGCGTTCGCGTTGTCCCTGGTGTGGCTGTTGGCTGTGATGCGTTGGGGCTAGTCGAATCGCTCGGCAATGTTGCTCCGAAACTTAAACAGGAGGTCTCTATGTTCGACAAAAACAATAAGCTGCGACATAGCATTTCATTGGCAGCCATGCTGGCACTCAGCGGTTTGAGCGCTTCGGCCTGGGCCGATGCCTACGAAGATGCCGCAAAGAAATGGATCGGCAGTGAATTCAAGCCGTCCACCCTGACGGCCGATCAACAACTCGAAGAACTGAAGTGGTTCATCAAGGCCGCGGAGCCGTTTCGCGGGATGAGCATCAAAGTGGTATCGGAAACCATCGCCACTCACGAGTATGAGTCCAAAGTGCTGGCCAAGGCTTTCAGTGAGATCACCGGGATCAAGCTGACCCACGACTTGCTGCAGGAAGGCGACGTGGTGGAAAAGCTGCAGACCCAGATGCAGTCGGACAAGAACATCTATGACGGCTGGGTCAACGACTCGGACTTGATCGGTACGCACTTCCGCTACGGCAAGACTGAATCGATCACCGACCTGATGGCCAACGAAGGCAAGAACTTCACTTCGCCGACCCTGGATATCAAGGACTTCATCGGCATCTCCTTCACCACCGCACCGGACGGCAAAATCTACCAATTGCCTGACCAGCAATTCGCCAACCTGTACTGGTTCCGCGCCGACTGGTTCGAACGTGCGGACCTCAAAGCCAAGTTCAAGGAAAAGTACGGCTACGAATTGGGCGTGCCGGTGAACTGGTCAGCCTATGAAGACATCGCCAAGTTCTTCACTGAAGACGTCAAGGAAATCGACGGCAAACGCGTCTACGGGCACATGGACTACGGCAAGAAAGACCCGTCCCTGGGCTGGCGCTTCACCGATGCCTGGTTCTCCATGGCCGGTGGTGGCGACAAGGGTATTCCGAACGGATTGCCGGTGGACGAGTGGGGTATCCGCGTCGAGAATTGCCATCCGGTCGGTTCCAGCGTGACTCGTGGCGGCGACACCAACGGCCCGGCGGCGGTGTTCGCGACCACCAAATACGTGGACTGGATGAAGAAGTACGCGCCACCGGAAGCGGCGGGCATGACCTTCTCCGAGTCCGGGCCGGTGCCATCCCAAGGCAACATCGCCCAGCAGATTTTCTGGTACACCGCATTTACCGCCGACATGACCAAACCGGGTCTGGCGGTGATGAACGCCGATGGCACGCCGAAATGGCGCATGGCGCCGTCGCCACGCGGACCGTACTGGGAAGAGGGCATGAAGCTGGGCTATCAGGACGTGGGTTCGTGGACGTTCATGAAATCCACGCCTGAGAAGCAAAAACTGGCGGCCTGGCTGTATGCGCAGTTCGTGACTTCGAAAACCGTCTCTCTGAAGAAAACCATCGTCGGCCTGACGCCGATCCGCGAGTCGGACATCAACTCGCAGGCCATGACCGATCTGGCACCGAAACTCGGCGGTCTGGTGGAGTTCTATCGCAGCCCGGCCCGCGTGCAATGGACGCCGACCGGAACCAACGTGCCGGACTATCCGCGTCTCGCACAGTTGTGGTGGAGCCACATTGCTGAAGCCGCCAGCGGCGAGAAAACCCCGCAACAGGCACTCGACGGTCTGGCCAAGGATCAGGACGCCATCATGTCCCGCCTGGAACGCTCGAAAGCCCAAGCCACCTGCGCCCCGAAAATGAACCCCGAGCGCGACGCGCAATACTGGTTCGACCAACCGGGCGCTCCGAAACCGAAACTGGAAAACGAGAAGCCGAAAGGCGAGACCGTGAGCTACGCCGAACTGTTGAAATCATGGGAGGCGGCGCGTAAGTAACATGCCTGGACTGTGAAAGGCGAACGGCACCGTAAGGTGCCGTTTTTGTTGGTGCCTGACCCAGCGCTATCGCCAGCAAGCCGGCTCCTACAGTGTGAACACATAACCTGTGGCGAGGGAGCTTGCTCCCGCTCGGCTGCGCAGCAGACGCCAGATTTTCAGGCCAATGAAGTTCATCAGGTACGCCGGATTTAATGGGATTGGGCCTGCTGCGCAGTCCAGCGGGAGCAATAACACATAACCTGTGGCGAGGGAGCTTGCTCCCGCTCGGCTGCGCAGCAGACGCCAGATTTTCAGGCCAATGAAGTTCATCAGGTACGCCGGATTTAATGGGATTGGGCCTGCTGCGCAGTCCAGCGGGAGCAAGCTCCCTCRCCACAAAAGCGAAGCCTGAAAACTTTTCAGTCTTTAAACCYCMAACGCAAAAACAGCACCCGAAGGTGCMGTTTTTTTGTTGGTGCCTGACCCAGYGCTATCGCCAGCAAGCCGGCTCCTACAGTGTGACCAAAACTCTGTGCACAACACATAACCTGTGGCGAGGGAGCTTGCTCCCGCTCGGCTGCGCAGCAGACGCCAGATTTTCAGGCCAATGAAGTTCATCAGGTACGCCGGATTTAATGGGATTGGGCCTGCTGCGCAGTCCAGCGGGAGCAAGCTCCCTCRCCACAAAAGCGAAGCCTGAAAACTTTTCAGTCTTTAAACCCCGAGGGAGCTTGCTCCCGCTCGGCTGCGCAGCAGACGCCAGATTTTCAGGCCAATGAAGTTCATCAGGTACGCCGGATTTAATGGGATTGGGCCTGCTGCGCAGTCCAGCGGGAGCAAACTCCCCCGCCACAAAAGCGAAGCCTGAAAACTTTTCAGTCTTTAAACCCCCCACGAAAAAACGGCACCCGAAGGTGCCGTTTCTGTTTTCTACCGAGTGTCGCTCAAGCGATCAACCCACCAGCCCCGATTGCTGAACCAGGTTCAGCAGCGGTTGTGGGTAGACGCCGAGGAAGAACGCGACCAGAGCGATGGCCAGCAGCATCACGCCGCCTGCTTTCTGTTCCCAGTGCAGTTGCGCATCGTGGCGACGCAGGTTCGGTTCGATCAGGTACAGGGTGACCATGACACGCAGGTAGTAGAACACGCCGATGGCGCTGCCCAGTACCAGCGAGCCAACCAGCCACCATTGATGCGACTCGACGCCAGTAGCGATGATGTAGAACTTGCCGATGAAGCCCGCGGTCAGCGGAATACCGGCCAGGGACAGCATCATCACGGTCAGTACGGCGGTCAGGTACGGACGACGCCAGAACAGGCCGCGGTATTCGTACAGGGCGTCGGCGTCACGGCCGTTGTACGGCGAGGACATCAGGGTGATCACGCCGAAGGCGCCGAGGCTGGTGATCACGTAGGTGACCAGGTACACGCCGATGGCTTCCACGGCCAGGCCTTTGCTCGCCACCAGGGCGATCAGCAGGTAACCGAAGTGAGCGATGGACGAGTAACCCAGCAGACGCTTGAGGTTGCTCTGGGTCAGTGCCAGCAGGTTACCGAACAGGATCGACGCGATGGCGATGATGGTCAGCACATCGCTCAGGATGCCGCTGCTTGCCGCTGGCGAGATCTGGAACAGACGCACCATCACCGCGAACACGGCAACCTTGGAAGCGGTAGCGAGGAACGCTGCGACCGGCGCCGGAGCACCTTCGTAAACGTCCGGAGTCCAGAGGTGGAACGGGACCAGCGACAGCTTGAATGCCAGGCCGATCAGCATCATGCCCAGGCCCAGTTGTGCCAGCGAGCTTGGCAGACCGGTAGCCGCCAATGCCTGACCGATGCCGACGAAGCTCAGGGAACCCGAGTCTGCGTACAGCAGCGCCATACCGAACAACAGGAATGCAGAACCGGCGGCCGACAGCACCATGTACTTGATGCCGGCTTCCAGCGAGCGCTTGTTGAAGAAGGCATAGGCCACCAGACCATAGACCGGCACCGACAGCAGTTCCAGGCCGATGAACAACCCGGCCAGGTGCTGCGCGCTGACCAGAACCAGGCCACCGGCGGCAGCCATCAGGATCAGCAGGTACAGTTCTTCACGGTTGCCCGGGTAACCCGAACCGCCATCGCCGAGGTAGGCGTGGGCGAGGGTGACACAGGCGAGGGTGGCGACCAGGATCAGCGCCATGTACAGGCAGGCGAAGGTGTCGATTTGCAGCAATGGGGTCACGGCCAGAGGCGCAACCTTCAGAGCCGGCAGGATCGATAGCAAAGCCAGGTTCAGACCCGCCACGGAAATCAGGAAGGTCTGCGAGTGGTTGCGGCGCCAGGCGATCGCCAGCATCACCACGATGATCGTGGCGCTGGTGATCAACAACGGCGCAAGCGCGATAAAGTGTTGAGTCGTGAATTCCATAGCGCTCTTACCGGGCCGAAGCGAGTTGAGTGAAGGCGGTGCCGAGCCATTGCTGCACGCCATGCATCGTAGCGGCAGAGGTATCGAGGAACGGTTGTGGGTACACGCCGAGGTAGATCAGCAGTGCAGCCAGACCGACCACCATGATCAGTTCGCGACCGTCCATGCCATGCAGTACCGCGTCCGATTTGGCCGGACCGAAGTACGCACGGTGGATCATGATCAGCGAGTAGACCGAACCGAACACCAGACCGGTGGTGGCGATGATGGTTACCCATGGAGCGATCGGGAAACTGCCGATCAGGATCAGGAACTCACCGACGAAGTTACCGGTACCCGGCAGACCCAACGACGCTGCTGCAAAGAACAGGCTGAGGGCCGGCAGGTAAGCGATCTTCGACCACAGGCCACCCATTTCACGCATGTCGCGGGTGTGGGTGCGTTCGTACAGTTGGCCACTCAGGATAAAGAGTGCCGCGGCCGACAGACCGTGCGCCAGCATCTGCATCACTGCACCTTGCAGTGCCAGTTGGCTGCCGGAGTAGATGCCGATCAGTACGAAGCCCATGTGGGAAACGGACGAGAAGGCGATCAGGCGCTTGATGTCGGTTTGTGCGAAAGCCAGGAACGCGCCGTAGAAAATCCCGATCAGACCCAGGGTCATGGCGATCGGCGCGAACTCGGCCGAGGCATTCGGGAACAGCGGCAGGGCGAAACGCAACAGGCCGTAGGCAGCGGTCTTCAGCAAGATACCGGCGAGGTCGACAGAACCTGCGGTCGGTGCCTGGGCGTGAGCATCAGGCAGCCAGGAGTGGAACGGTACGACTGGTAGCTTGACCGCGAAGGCGATGAAGAAGCCGAGCATCAGGATGTACTCGGTGGTCATCGACATCTTGGTTTTCAACAGGTCGGCGTAGTTAAAAGTAATCACGCCGGTTTCGTTGAAGTTGACCAGCACCAGGCCGAGGATCGCCACCAACATGATCAGGCCGGAAGCCTGAGTGAAGATGAAGAACTTGGTCGCCGCGTAGATCCGGGTTTTCTTGCCGTCCGAAGAACTGTGACCCCAGAGCGCGATGAGGAAGTACATCGGCACCAGCATCATTTCCCAGAAGAAGAAGAACATGAACAGGTCGAGGGCGAGGAACACGCCGACGACACCGCCCAGGATCCACATCAGGTTCAGGTGGAAAAAGCCAACGTGACGCTGGATCTCTTTCCACGAGCAGAGTACCGAAAGTACACCCAGCAGACCGGTCAGCATGATCATCAACAGCGACAGGCCATCGAGGGCCAGGTGCACGTTGATGCCAAACCGCTGGATCCAGACGTGCTTGAACTCAAGCGCCCAGGTCGGGTCGGCGCCAGGCGCCGGGGCAAATGAATAATCACCGTTGGCCCACAGCCAGAGGCCGAGGCAAAGCAACAGGGACATGGTGATCAGCGCAATCCAGCGGGGGAGGGTGGCGCCGAAGCGCTCACCCATCCAGCACAGCAGGCCGCCGATGAAGGGGATCAGGATTAGCCAAGGCAGAATCATGACGGGCTCGTTTCCTTTCGCAAATTCGCAAGGTTCATATCAGACCGCTACCAGCACGACGGCGCCAATAACCAGCACGGCACCAGCAGCCATCGAGGCGGCATACCAACGCAGTTGACCGGTCTCGGTACGGCTCAGGGCGGTGTGACCGCCTTTGGCCATGCGCGGGATCAAACCGATGGTCTGATCGAGCGGGTCTTTGCGCAGGATGTGGCTGATCGCCAGGTAAGGCTTGACGAACAGTTTGTCGTAGATCCAGTCGAAGCCCCAGGCAGCGAACCACCAGGCCGAAAGGAAACGGCCGATGCCGCTGTTGGCGATGGCGGTGACGAAGCGACGCTTGCCGAGGAACAGCAGCGCGGCCAGCAGGATACCGGCCAGGGCGATGGCGCCCGAAGCGATTTCCAGGCTGTGCTTGGCTTCGCCGCCGGCATGGCCGACGCTTTGCGGCAGCACGCCGTGCAGCGGTGGAACGATCATTGCGCCGATGAAAGTCGACAGTACGATCAGAACCGACAGTGGCAGCCAGTGGGCAATGCCGTGACCGGCGTGGGCTTCGGTCTTCGCTTCACCGTGGAACGCGATGAAGATCAGGCGGAAGGTGTACAACGAGGTCATGAACGCGCCGACCAGACCTGCATACAGTAGACCTTCGTTACCGCTGGCGAACGCTTCCCAGAGGATTTCGTCCTTGGAGTAGAAGCCCGCGGTGACCAGAGGCAGGGCCGCCAGGGCCGCGCCGCCGACGATGAAGCTGGCGTAGGCCAGTGGCAGCTTCTTCCACAGACCACCCATCTTGAAGATGTTCTGCTCGTGGTGGCAGGCAACGATCACCGCACCGGAAGCAAGGAACAGCAGGGCCTTGAAGAAGGCGTGGGTCATCAGGTGGAAGATCGCGCCATCCCAGGCGCCGACACCCAGGGCAAGGAACATGTAGCCGATCTGGCTCATGGTCGAGTAGGCGAGGATACGCTTGATGTCGGTCTGGACCAGGGCTGCGAAGCCAGCCAGAACCAGGGTCACGCCACCAACGATGCCCACCAGGTGCAGGATTTCCGGCGCCAGGGTGAACAGGCCGTGGGTACGGGCAATCAGGTAAACGCCCGCGGTCACCATGGTGGCAGCGTGGATCAGTGCCGAAACCGGGGTAGGACCGGCCATCGCGTCCGCCAGCCAGGTTTGCAGCGGCAGTTGCGCGGATTTACCGACAGCGCCACCGAGCAGCATCAGGGTGGCCATGACCATCCAGAAGTCGCCGGCCTGGAATTTCTGCGGTGCCAGCACCAGCAGTTCCTGGACGTTCAGCGTGCCCAGTTGGGCAAACAGAATGAACAGGCCGATGGCCATGAACACGTCACCGATTCGGGTCACGATGAAGGCTTTGAGTGCAGCGTTACCGTTGTTGCGGTTGCTGTAGTAGAAACCGATCAACAAGTACGAGCACAGGCCCACGCCTTCCCAACCGAAGTACAGGAACAACAGGTTATCGCCCAGCACCAGGAACAGCATGCTGGCGATAAACAGGTTGGTGTAGGCGAAGAAGCGCGAGTAACCGGCTTCACCGCGCATGTACCAGGATGCGAACAGGTGGATCAGGAAGCCGACGCCGACAACCACGCCGAGCATGGTCACGGACAGGCCGTCCAGATACAGCGCGAAGTTCGGCGTGAAGCCTTCCACCGCCATCCACTGCCACAACACCTGGGTGTAATGGCCGCCTTCTGGCGGGGCGACGTTGAATTGCCAGATCACGTAGGCGGTAACGATTGCCGACAGACCGATGGAACCCACGCCGATCAGCGCGGCCAGGTTTTCCGAGAGGCGTCCACGGGAGAACGACAGCAGCAGAAAACCAATGAGAGGGAATACGAAAGTCAGAAAGAGTAGGTTCATCCGCGCATCTCACTGGCAGCGTCGATATCGAGCGTGTGGAAGCGGCGATACAGTTGCAACAGGATCGCCAGGCCAATACTGGCCTCGGCGGCTGCCAGGCTGATCACCAGGATGAACATGATCTGTCCATCCGGCTGCGCCCAGCGGCTACCGGCAACGATGAACGCCAGTGCAGAGGCGTTCATCATCACTTCAAGACTCATCAACACGAACAAAATGTTGCGACGGACCATCAGGCCGACCAGGCCGAGGCAGAACAGGATGCCGGCGACCGCCAGACCATGCTCCATGGGGATAGCAGGCATCGTCATTGCTCCTTGGCTTCGTTGCGGCCCAAGTGGAACGCCGTGACGGCTGCGGCGAGCAGCAGCATCGAGGCGAGTTCGACCACCAGCAGGTAAGGACCGAACAGGCTGATGCCCACGGCCTTGGCGTCTACGGTGGTGTGGCCGATGGCTTCACCGCTCTGGTGGGAGAACAGCACGTACAGCAGTTCAACCAGCAGCAGCGCGGCGAGGGCGACGGGGCCGCCCCAGATACCGGGCTTGAGCCAGACGCGCTCTTGCTGAACCGAGGCCGGGCCAAGGTTCAGCATCATCACCACGAACACGAACAGCACCATGATGGCGCCAGCGTAGGCGATCACTTCCAGGACACCGGCAAACGGTGCGCCGAGGGCGAAGAACGTCATGGCCACGGCGATCAGCGAAATGATCAGGTAGAGCAGGGCGTGCACAGGGTTGGTGTTGGTGATCACGCGGAGCGTGGACACCACAGCGATACCCGATGCGAAATAGAAAGCGAATTCCATCTTTCTTCCTTAAGGCAGCAAGCTCTTCACGTTGATCGGTTCGGCTTCATTCTGCGCGGAGCCTTTCGGCTTCCCGGCAATCGCCATACCTGCAACACGATAGAAGTTGTAATCAGGGTTTTTGCCGGGGCCGGAGATCAGCAGATCTTCTTTCTCGTAAACCAGGTCCTGACGTTTGAACTCGGCCATTTCGAAATCCGGCGTGAGCTGGATCGCGGTGGTCGGGCAGGCTTCCTCGCAGAGGCCGCAGAAAATGCAGCGCGAGAAGTTGATGCGGAAGAAGTCCGGGTACCAGCGACCGTCTTCGGTTTCAGCTTTCTGCAGCGAGATGCAGCCGACCGGGCACGCCACGGCGCACAGGTTGCAGGCTACACAACGCTCTTCACCGTCGGGGTCGCGGGTCAGGACGATTCGGCCACGGTAGCGCGGCGGCAGGTAGACCGGTTCTTCCGGGTACTGCAGCGTGTCGCGCTTGCGAAAGGCGTGGCCGAAGATCATCACCAGGCTGCGAAGCTGGGTGTAGAGGCCATGCACGATGTCAAATATGTACTTCATGATTCTCTATCCTCACTGAGCCGCGACGGCGGGCGTGTTGAGCAACACGATCGCAGCGGTCACCAGCATGTTGACGAGGGTCAGCGGCAAGCAGAACTTCCAGCTGAAATCCATCACTTGGTCATACCGTGGGCGCGGAATCGAAGCGCGCAACAGGATGAAGATCATGATGAAGAACGCGGTTTTCAGTGCAAACCAGATGAACGGGATCTGCGGCAGAATGCCGAACGGACCGTGCCAGCCACCGAAGAACAGGGTCACCAGCAGCGCCGAGATCAGCACGATGCCGATGTACTCGCCGACGAAGAACATGCCCCATTTCATGCCGGCGTATTCAATGTGGTAACCGTCGGCCAGTTCCTGCTCCGCTTCCGGCTGGTCGAACGGGTGACGGTGAGTCACGGCCACGCCAGCGATGAAGAAGGTCAGGAAACCGAAGATCTGCGGAATGATGAACCACAGGTTCTGCGCTTGATATTCAACGATGTCGCGCATGTTGAACGAGCCGACCTGGATCACGATACCCATCAGCGACAGGCCCATGAACACTTCGTACGACACGGTCTGGGCCGAGGCACGCAAGCTGCCCAACAGGGCGAACTTGTTGTTGCTCGACCAGCCGGCGAACAGCACCGCATAGACCGACAGGCCAGCCATGGCGAAGAAGAACAGGATGCCGATGTTGATGTCCGCCACGCCCCAGGTCGGGGTGATCGGGATGATCGCGAAGGCAATCAGCAGGGCGCTCATGGCGACTACCGGGGCCAGGGTGAAGATCATCTTGTCGGCGAATGGAGGCGTCCAGTCTTCCTTGAAGAACATCTTGATCATGTCGGCGGCGATCTGGAACGCGCCGAACGGACCGACGCGGTTCGGACCGTAACGGTCTTGCCAGAGGGCGAGCAAGCGACGCTCGACCCAGCTCAGCAGTGCGCCGCAAACCACCACGGCGAGCAGGATCACCACGGCCTTGAGGACCGCGATGATCACGTCGATCACTTCAGGAGTGAACAAGGTCATTGCGCTGCCTCCTGCAGACCGTCAACGGATTTGCCAAAGATCGCTGGCGGAATGCCGGCGATGCCCGCAGGCAATGCAACCAGACCAGCGCCCAGCTCTTCATTGATGCGCAGCGGCAGACGCAAGGTCTGGCCCGCCACGTTCAGGCTCAGCATGGCACCGTCGTTGACACCCAGGCGGTCGGCTTCGGACTTGGCCAGTGCAACGTAGGCTGCTGGAATACGTTCCTGAACCGGCGCGGCTTTCGAAGAGTTTTCTTCGCTGCCGAACAGGTGGAAGAACGGTACAACCTGCCAGGTACCCTGGGCCGGGTTGAAGGCGCGCGGAACACTGGCGAACCAGTTCAGCGAGTCACCGGTGCTTTCGATCAGGCGGGTGCCCGGGTCGCCAGCGCGGATGTGACCACCGACTTCGTCCTGGAACTTGTTCCAGGCCTGCGGCGAGTTCCAGCCCGGAGACCAGGCGAACGGCACTTGCTGACGCGGTTCGGCGGAGCCCGAGTAACCTTCCATCGAGAAGGCGAATGCGGTGTCCTTGTCCTGCGGGGTACGCGGTTCGTGCACGCTGATGTCGGCGCGCATGGCGGTACGACCGGAGTAACGCAGCGGTTCACGGGCCAGTTTCATGCCCTTGATGCGGAACGCGGCGGACGGTGCGGCGTCGACGATGCGGTTCAGGATCGAAGTGCTGGAAGCGACAGCGGCGGTGACGTGGTCCAGTTGGGTCCAGTCGATCGGCTGGTTCAGCAGGGTCGCGCGCAGGGCATGCAGCCAGCGCCAGCCTTCGTGAACCAGGATGCTCGCGTCCATGTACTTCGGATCGAAGACCTGGAAGAAGCGCTGGGCGCGGCCTTCCTGGCTGACCAGGGTACCGTCGCCTTCAGCGAAGCTGGCGGCTGGCAGCACCAGGTGCGCGCGATCGCTGGTGGCGGTCTTCTGATGGTCGGCAACGATGACCACTTTCGCGGCAGTCAGCGCGGCATCGACACGGGCCTTGTCGGTACGGGTGTACAGATCGTTTTCCAGCACGACGATGGCGTCGGCCTTGCCATCGATCACCGCTTGCAGCGCGGCGTCGACCGATTCGCCACCGAGCATGGCCAGGCCGAGGCTGTTGGCTTCAGGCACGATCAGGCTGATGGAACCGTTCTTCTCACGCAGCTTCAAGGCCTTGGCGATGTTCGCGGCGGCTTCGATCAGGGCTTTGGAGCCCAGGGAAGTACCGGCGATGATCAGCGGGCGCTTGGCCGCGAGCAGGGCATCGGCGATGCGCTGGGCCAGTTCGAGCGCTTCAGCGTCCAGGCCTTCAACGGCTGGAGCGCTGGTGTCGAGGGCGTGAGCCACGGCGAAACCGATACGGGCCAGATCGTCCGGAGCGGCGTGAACGCACTCTTCGGCGATGTCGTCGAGCTTGGTTTCAGCCAGGCTGGCGATGAACAGCGGGTTCAGCGCGTGCTGGCCGATGTTCTTCACGGCGGCGTCGAGCCAAGGCTGAACGCGCATGGCGTCGGCCATGTCTTCGGCCTTGCCTTTGACCGACTGACGCAGCGACAGCGCAACACGGGCGGCAGTCTGGGTCAGGTCTTCACCGAGGACGAAAATCGCATCGTGGTCTTCGATGTCACGCATGTTCGGCACTGGCAACGGACTGTCTTTCAGCACTTGCAGGACCAGACGGATGCGCTCCAGTTCGCCGGCTTCGATACCCGAATAGAAGTGCTCGGCACCGACCAGTTCGCGCAACGCGTAGTTGCTTTCGAGGCTGGCGCGAGGCGAGCCGATACCGACGATGTTGCGACCGCGCAGCAGGTCGGCGGCTTTATCCAGCGCTTCGTCGAGGCTCAGTTTGGTGCCGTTGGCCAGCAGTGGCTGACGTGGGCGGTCTTCGCGGTTGACGTAGCCATAGCCGAAACGGCCACGGTCGCACAGGAAGTACTGGTTCACCGAACCGTTGTAACGGTTTTCGATGCGACGCAGTTCACCGTAACGCTCGCCCGGGGAAATGTTGCAACCGCTGGAGCAGCCATGACAGATGCTCGGCGAGAACTGCATGTCCCATTTACGGTTGTAGCGCTCGGAGTGAGTCTTGTCGGTGAACACACCGGTCGGGCAGACCTCGGTGAGGTTGCCGGAGAACTCGCTTTCCAGGGTGCCGTCTTCAACGCGACCGAAGTAAACGTTGTCGTGGGCGCCGAATACACCGAGGTCGGTGCCGCCGGCGTAGTCCTTGTAGAAGCGCACGCAGCGGTAGCAAGCGATGCAGCGGTTCATTTCGTGGGAAATGAACGGGCCCAGTTGCTGGTTCTGGTGGGTACGCTTGGTGAAGCGGTAACGGCGCTCGTTGTGGCCGGTCATTACCGTCATGTCTTGCAGGTGGCAGTGACCGCCTTCTTCACAGACCGGGCAGTCGTGAGGGTGGTTGGTCATCAGCCATTCGACAACACTGGCGCGGAACGCCTTGGACTCTTCATCTTCGATGGAGATCCAGGTGTTGTCGGTGGCAGGGGTCATGCAGGACATGACGATACGACCACGGGTGTCGTTCTCGTCGGTGTACTGCTTGACCGCGCACTGGCGGCAAGCGCCAACGCTGCCGAGGGCAGGGTGCCAGCAGAAATAAGGGATATCGAGGCCTAGCGACAGACATGCCTGTAACAGGTTGTCTGCCCCATCGACTTCGAGCTCTTTGCCGTCTACGTGGATAGTGGCCATGGTTCAAAGTTCTTCGTTGGCCCGGTGTCAGCGGGCGTGGCTAATGGAATCTTGTTGTCCGCGTGAATCAACACAGCCGCTTACGGCGTCATCACACGAAAAGCGAAGGGCACGGACCCTTCGCTTCTTTAAGCGTTTACGCGCCGACTACGATCGGCCTTGCCAGAGGCGGGACGGCGGCGCTGACAGGCGCGATACCGGCTTCGAACTCATGGCGGAAGTATTTGATTGCGCTGCCCAACGGCTCCACGGCGCCCGGTGCGTGAGCACAGAACGTCTTGCCCGGGCCGAGGAAACCGACCAGACCCAGCAGGGTCTCGATGTCGCCTGGCTGGCCTTCGCCGTTCTCGATGGCCATCAGGAGCTTGACGCTCCAAGGCAAACCATCCCGGCAAGGGGTGCAGAAACCGCAGGATTCGCGAGCGAAGAACTGCTCCATGTTGCGCAGCAGGGACACCATGTTGACGCTGTCGTCCACCGCCATGGCCAGGCCGGTACCCATACGGGTGCCCACTTTGGCGATGCCGCCGGCGTACATTTGGGCGTCCAGGTGTTCCGGCAACAGGAAGCCGGTACCGGCGCCGCCTGGCTGCCAGCACTTGAGCTTGTAACCGTCGCGCATGCCGCCGGCGTAGTCTTCGAACAGCTCGCGACCGGTGACGCCGAACGGCAATTCCCACAGGCCCGGGTTCTTGACCTTGCCGGAGAAGCCCATGAGCTTGGTGCCCATGTCTTCACTGCCTTCGCGAGCCAACGATTTGTACCAGTCCACGCCATCGGCAATGATTGCCGGCACGTTGCACAGGGTCTCGACGTTATTCACGCAAGTCGGCTTGCCCCACACGCCAACGGCGGCAGGGAAGGGCGGCTTGGAGCGCGGGTTGGCGCGGCGGCCTTCCAGGGAGTTGATCAGTGCGGTTTCTTCACCGCAGATATAACGCCCGGCACCGGTGTGGACGAACAGTTCGAAATCAAAACCCGAACCCAGAATGTTCTTGCCCAGCAGGCCCGCTGCCTTGGCTTCTTCCACGGCACGGTTCAGGTGCTTGGCGGCAGTGGTGTATTCGCCACGCAGGAAGATGTATCCGCGGTAGGTTTTCAGTGCGCGGGCACTGATCAGCATGCCTTCGATCAGCAGATGGGGCAGTTGCTCCATCAGCATGCGGTCTTTCCAGGTGTTGGGCTCCATTTCATCCGCGTTGCACAGCAGGTAGCGGATGTTGATGGATTCGTCCTTGGGCATCAGGCCCCACTTCACGCCAGTGGGGAAGCCTGCACCGCCGCGACCCTTGAGGCCGGAATCTTTCACGGTCTGGACGATGTCGTCCTGAGCCATGTCGGCGAAGGCCTTGCGCGCAGCGGCGTAGCCGTTCTTGGCCTGGTACTCGTCGAGCCATACGGCTTCGCCGTCGTCACGCAGACGCCAGGTGAGCGGGTGAGTCTCGGCCGAACGCTTGATGCGGTTGGCCGGGCCGAAAGAAGTCAGGGTCATACGTAGCCCTCGAGCAATTTGGCAACGCCTGCTGGCTGCACATCACCGAACGTGTCGTCGTCGATCATCAACGCCGGCGCCTTGTCGCAGTTGCCGAGGCAGCAGACCGGCAGCAGGGTGAAACGACCGTCGGCGGTGGTTTGACCCAGGCCGATGCCGAGCTTGCTCTGGATTTCGCTGACCACCGACTCGTGGCCACCGATGTAGCAGACCATGCTGTCGCAGACGCGAATGATGTGACGGCCCACCGGCTGACGGAAGATCTGGCTATAGAACGTCGCCACGCCTTCAACGTCGCTCGCCGGGATACCGAGGATCTCGCCAATGGCGTACAGAGCGCCGTCCGGCACCCAGCCACGCTCCTTCTGGACGATCTTCAGGGCTTCGATCGACGCCGCGCGCGGGTCTTCGTAGTGATGCAACTCGTGCTCGATGGCCGAGCGCTCGGTTTCACTCAAGGTGAAACGGTCTGTCTGGATAAGCGTGCTGTTCATGCTTAGCGGTCCACGTCGGCCATAACGAAATCGATACTACCCAGGTACGCGATCAAGTCCGCGACCATGCTGCCTTTGATCACCGAAGGGATCTGCTGCAGGTGCGGGAAGCTTGGGGTACGAATCCGGGTGCGGTAGCTCATGGTGCCGCCATCGCTCGTCAGGTAATAACTGTTGATGCCCTTGGTCGCTTCGATCATCTGGAAGGATTCGTTGGCCGGCATGACCGGGCCCCACGAAACTTGCAGGAAGTGCGTGATCAGGGTTTCGATGTGCTGCAGGGTGCGCTCTTTCGGCGGCGGCGTGGTCAGCGGGTGATCCGCCTTGTACGGGCCTTCCGGCATGTTGCGCATGCACTGCTCGATGATCTTGATGCTCTGGCGCATTTCTTCGACGCGCACGATGCAGCGGTCGTAGGCATCGCCATTGGCAGCCAGCGGCACTTCGAATTCGAAGTTCTCGTAACCCGAGTACGGACGCGCTTTACGCAGGTCGAAGTCGCACCCGGTGGCACGCAGGCCGGCACCGGTGACGCCCCATTCCAGGGCTTGTTTGGTGTTGTAGTCGGCGACGCCGATGGTCCGGCCACGCAGGATGCTGTTGTCCAGTGCGGCTTTCTGGTATTCGTCCAGACGCTTGGGCATCCACTCGACGAAATCCTTCACCAGTTTTTCCCAGCCGCGCGGCAGGTCGTGGGCGACGCCACCGATGCGGTACCAGGCCGGGTGCAGACGGAAACCGGTGATGGCTTCGATCACCGTGTACGCCTTCTGGCGGTCGGTGAAGGTGAAGAACACCGGGGTCATGGCGCCGACGTCCTGGATGTAGGTACCCAGGAACAGCAGGTGGCTGGTGATCCGGAAGAACTCGGCCATCATGATGCGGATGACGTCGACTTTCTCCGGCACCTTGATGCCGGCCAGCTTCTCGACCGAGAGCACGTACGGCAGGTTGTTCATCACGCCGCCGAGGTAGTCGATACGGTCGGTGTACGGGATGAAGCTGTGCCAGGACTGACGCTCGGCCATTTTTTCGGCGCCACGGTGGTGGTAACCGATGTCCGGAACGCAATCGACGATTTCTTCACCGTCCAGCTGCAGGATGATGCGGAACGCACCGTGCGCCGAAGGGTGGTTCGGACCGAGGTTGAGGAACATGTAGTCCTCGTTCGGGCCGGAACGTTTCATGCCCCAGTCTTCTGGCTTGAAGCGCGCGGCTTCTTCCTCGAGCTGTTGCTTGGCCAGGGTCAGGCTGAACGGATCGAATTCGGTGGCGCGCGCCGGGAAGTCCTTGCGCAGCGGGTGACCTTCCCAGGTCGGCGGCATCATGATGCGCGACAGGTGAGGGTGGCCTTTGAAGTCGATGCCGTACATGTCCCAGACTTCACGCTCGTACCAGTTGGCGTTCGGCCAGATGCTGGTGACGGTCGGCAAGCTGAGGTCGCTCTCGGACAAGGCGACCTTGATCATCACGTCACTATTACGTTCGATCGACAGCAAGTGGTAGAACACGGAGAAATCGGCGCCGCTTGGCAACCCTTGACGCTTGGTGCGCAGACGCTCGTCCACGCCGTGCAGGTCATAAAGCATGACGTACGGCTTGGGCAGGTTACGCAGGAACGTCAGGACTTCGACGAGTTTGGCGCGGGCAACCCAAAGCACCGGCATGCCGGTGCGGGTAGGCTGGGCGGTGAACGCCTCCGGGCCAAAACGGTTGTTCAGTTCGACGACCACATCCTGGTCGTCTGCCTTGTAAGGCGGGATGTACAGAGCACTGCCTGTAGTCATGGTTATTTATCGCTTTCGGTCAACGTAAAGAATGAAGCCAGTTTCTCGTTCTATAAAAGAAGCAGATCTGGATCAGACTTCGTCGGGGCTGCGCAGGTTGGTGACTGCGATTCGCTGTTCGCGGCGCTTGTCCTTCTCGGAAGGCATCTCGGCGCGGTATACGCCTTGATCACCAACGACCCAGGAAAGCGGACGACGCTCCTGTCCAATCGACTCCTGCAACAGCATCAGGCCTTGCAGGAAAGCTTCAGGACGGGGCGGGCAGCCAGGCACGTAGACGTCCACGGGCAGGAACTTGTCCACCCCTTGAACGACAGAGTAGATGTCGTACATGCCACCGGAGTTGGCGCACGAACCCATGGAAATGACCCATTTGGGTTCGAGCATTTGCTCGTAGAGACGCTGAATGATCGGCGCCATCTTGATGAAGCAGGTACCGGCGATAACCATGAAATCCGCCTGACGCGGCGATGCCCGGATAACTTCGGCGCCAAAGCGCGCGATGTCGTGGGGCGCCGTGAAGGCGGTGGTCATTTCCACATAGCAGCACGAAAGGCCGAAGTTATACGGCCACAGGGAGTTCTTGCGCCCCCAGTTGATCGTGCCGTTAAGCACGTCTTCGAGCTTGCCCATGAAAATGTTTTTGTGGACTTGATCTTCTAACGGATCGGAAACGGTTTCCCGTTCGCCAATCGGATATTGCTCGTTAGGAGCATCGGGGTCGATCCTGGTGAGATTGTATTGCATTGCCAAAGCCTCATTGTTTCAGCTTCGCTTGCCGCTTGCGCCGAGCTTCCGGTGCCCAGTCAAGGGCGCCCACTCGGAATAGGTAGACAAGACCTGCCAACAGAATTGCTATGAAAACGAGAGCTTCGACAAATCCGGTCCAGCCGCTTTCGCGGACGGACACAGACCATGCAAAGAGAAAGAGGGCTTCGATATCGAAGATCACGAATAGCATCGCGACCAGATAGAATTTGGCTGAGAGCCGCAAGCGGGCGCCACCTGTAGGTAGCATGCCGGACTCGAACGGTTCGTTTTTGCTGCGGCCCCAGGCTTTTGACCCAAGGAGGCTGGAGACGCCCAGCATGAAGGCACAGAGGCCGACGACGCCTAGAAGGAAAATGGCAAAGCCCCAGTTGTGGGCCATGAGTCCTGTCGCTTCGGGCATGCTGGTAATCCTTAACAGAGAGCAAAGGTCTCTGAGCTTGAAAAAGAACAAAGCAGTGACGATATGTCGCAGCAATCAATCCCGCTGATTTTATGGCTAAACACCCCGCAAGTAAAATTCCTATAGCGAAATTATTTATAGGAATAAGGACATAGCGTTCCCTCGAGGCCCTGTAACCCTTGGCCCGTGGGCATTAGCTGGCATTTTGTCAATTATGTTTTGTAGGGGGTGTAATGAACATGTTTTTGGCTAAATGATAATCAATATTATTTGTCGCTGAATTTAAACTGTTTATTCGCCAAGTGTGCAGAAAGTTGCCTTACATGCCCGTTATTTGTAGGAGCGAGGCTTGCCCGCGAATAAAGCATCGCGGTGTCTTGAATGTAGCGCGCCATCGTTCTTCGCGGGCAAGCATCGCTCCTGCAGGGCGTACGTCACCCTTCCTGCGGCAGCTGGTGAAGGCTGCGTCCGGATGCACGGCAGGCGTAAGTCATTGGCGGGGATTTTCAGGGAAGCGTTCGGGAAAATCGCAGACAAAAAAACGCCCCGAACCAGGCGGTCGGGGCGTCAGATGTGCAGCGCTGCGGTTAGCTTTCTATCCGGTCCGCAGCGGCTGATGTCTCAGGCGAAGCAGATCAGTGGAACTGTTCTTCTTCAGTCGAGCCGGTCAGTGCGGTTACCGAAGACGAGCCACCCTGGATCACGGTGGTCATGTCGTCGAAGTAGCCGGTGCCCACTTCCTGCTGGTGAGCCACGAAGGTGTAGCCCTTCGATGCGTCAGCGAATTCCTGCTCTTGCAGCTTCACGTAGGCAGTCATGTCGTTGCGGGCGTAGTCGTGCGCCAGGTTGAACATGCTGTGCCACATGTTGTGAATGCCGGCCAGGGTGATGAACTGGTGCTTGTAGCCCATGGCGGACAGTTCGCGCTGGAACTTGGCGATGGTCGCGTCGTCCAGGTTCTTCTTCCAGTTGAAGGAAGGCGAGCAGTTGTAGGACAGCAGTTGGTCCGGGTATTCCTTCTTGATCGCTTCAGCGAAGCGACGAGCCTCTTCCAGGTCTGGCTTGGCGGTTTCGCACCAGATCAGGTCGGCGTACGGAGCGTAAGCCAGGCCACGAGCGATCGCCTGGTCCAGGCCGGCGCGCACTTTGTAGAAACCTTCCTGGGTGCGTTCGCCCGTTACGAACGGCTGGTCGTACGGGTCGCAGTCGGAAGTCAGCAGGTCCGCAGCGTTCGCGTCGGTACGAGCCAGGATGATGGTCGGCGTACCGGCAACGTCAGCAGCCAGACGTGCAGCGGTCAGCTTCTGTACGGCTTCCTGGGTAGGAACCAGTACTTTGCCGCCCATGTGGCCGCATTTCTTCACGGAAGCCAATTGGTCTTCGAAGTGAACGCCGGCGGCGCCTGCTTCGATCATGCTCTTCATCAGCTCGTAAGCGTTCAGTACGCCGCCGAAACCGGCTTCAGCGTCAGCCACGATCGGTGCGAAGTAGTCGATGTAGCCGTCGTCGCCCGGGTTCTTGCCGGCTTTCCACTGGATCTGGTCGGCACGACGGAACGAGTTGTTGATGCGCTTGACCACGGTTGGAACCGAGTCCACCGGGTACAGCGACTGGTCCGGGTACATCGATTCGGCGGAGTTGTTGTCCGCAGCCACTTGCCAGCCCGACAGGTAGATTGCCTGGATGCCGGCTTTGACTTGTTGCACAGCCTGGCCGCCGGTCAGGGCGCCCATGCAGTTGACGAAATCTTTCTCAGGACGGAAGGCTGGCTTGGCACCCTGGGTAACCAGGTTCCACAGCTTCTCGGCGCCCATTTTTGCAAAGGTGTGCTCAGGTTGAACCGAGCCACGCAGGCGGACGACGTCAGCAGCGGAGTAAGTGCGTGTCACGCCTTTCCAGCGCGGGTTTTCAGCCCAGTCTTTTTCGAGGGCTGCAATTTGCTGTTCGCGTGTCAGTGCCATGGGAGATAAACCTCGTCGCGTCTTTATGAAAAGTTGTTCTGCGGTGGAAAATTCCTGCGCTCGCTGACCAGAAGCTTGGGCGGTCAAGTCGGATTCGGCGGGGGTGGCGACGGGATGAACGATGGGCTCGAGGGGAAGTGAGCAGGTAAGGGCGAACTGGTGGGCGCATTGGGGCGTCGTGGGCCTTGGTGCGAACTTCAGTGTGATGCCGGGTTTACCTAAATACGCTTCCGTCCCTCGGGACAACTTCGTTCCAGTCGGCAACCTCGTCAAACACACCTTGTGGGCGGTACAGACACGAAGCGGTTCGCGGGGTAGGTGCGAACGTCGCCTCGAAGGCCCTTGCCAGGGCCCCTGATTAGCGGGAGCGAGGCCATCATGCCTTTGCTTTTTTGGCTCGTCAAACGTTTTGTAGTGCTTTTTTTCAAGCACTACATCTTTGGTCTAATACGACTAATCAGTCAGTTTTCGATGACTTAGTCCAAAGTGTCGACTTTCACGCGCAGGGTCATGTCATTGCGGCTCTGTGTCGAGTAGCTGCGGGCTATGCCCTGTTTGTCGGCCTGGGTCTGGCCATTGACCCCGGCCAGCAGGATCCATTCACCAAGACGTCCGGTGACGGTTGTGTCGGTACTTTGTACGTTCACTACATCGGGACGTTCCTGGCTCAAGCGGTCACGGTTGGTACTGATCGACAGGTGGACGATTTCGCCGGTGACGTTGGCGGTGACGTAAAAACCCTGGGTGACGTTGCGGTATTCAGTCTGGCTGCGCAGGTCGCCGTAGGAGTCGCTCTGGGTGCTGGTCAGCGGTACGCTCTGGCCGACCTGGATCAGCGCCGGCATGCCATCGGTGGCCTGGACTTGTTGAATTCCGCCGTCACGACTGGCGGTGCTACGGCTGATGATGCGAGTTTGGCCGGGCTTGGCGCCGTTGACTGAATAACCCTGATCGCCCTGTACGTTGTTGTCGTTGGTGTCGACGGTGATCAGCAGGCGCTTGGGTGCGGTATCGAGTTGGCCGATCAGCGCTTTAAGTTCGTCGATCTTGCGTTGATCGGCATTGACTATTAACTGATTTCCGTAGGCGCTGACGTTGCCGTCCTTGCCGATGAAGTCTTGTGCCACGGGTAACATGTCGGCGCTGGTGTGGTAATTCAAAGGCACGATTTCGGTGGCTGCCATGACCGAAAAACTGCAGCTCACCAGCAGTGTGGTGAGCAGGGTGCGTAGGGACATATCCGTTATCTCCGCAATCAAAGGCTTGATATTGCCAGTTTGTCGGCCTGGGGTGGGGCAAGTTGAATCCTAGACAGCAAAACGCCCCGGCATCTCGCGATGTCGGGGCGTTTTGTGATGGGATCGAAGCTTTTGTGGCGAGGGAGCTTGCTCCCGCTGGGCTGCGCAGCGGCCCTAAAATTTTCAGGGCCGCTTCGCGTCCCAGCGGGAGCAAGCTCCCTCGCCACAGGGATCAAACTTTAAGCCTTAAACCTCAGGCAGAATGGCGAACCATGTCCACATGCGGGATTCCGGCTTCGAGGAACTCCTCACTGACCATGCTGAAACCCAGGCGTTCATAGAACGCCGTGGCTTGCACCTGGGCGCTGAGCATTTGCTGCTTGAGCCCGCGTTCTTCGGCTTCACCGATCACGGCCTGCATCAGCGCGTCGCCGACTTTCAAGCCGCGCCAGTCCTTGAGGACCGACACCCGGCCGATGTGACCGTCCGGCAGCAGGCGTGCGGTGCCAATGGGGAAGTCGCCTTCGAATGCAAGGAAATGCACGGCCGTTGCATCGTCGGCGTCCCATTCCAGTTCAGGCGGTACGCATTGCTCGGCGACGAACACCGTTTCACGAATGCGCCGGATCTCGGCGTTGTCCTTTTGCCAGTCTGCGACACGTACGTGAATCTTATTCATCGGCGAACCCTAGGCTTCCTTGCTTGACCAGCTCGCAGAGCAGGCCGCGACCGTCTTCGTCGCTGAGCCAATCGCCAAGGTTGTCGACGTGCAGGGCGTCGGCGGCGCAGATCATTTTCAGCAGTTCGCGCAGTTTGCCCGGCAGATAACGACTCTGGCCGCTGGCGAACATCAGCAAGTCGTCATCGACTTCCGACCAGGCCAGGCGCGCGCTCGGGTTGCGGATCAAGACGGCGCCTTGCTCCAGCGCACCCAGGACGTCGTCTTCTGCGAGGTCTTCAGGGCCGACCACCAGCTCTGGATAGCGCGGCTCGGTCATGAACTGGCCGAACCAGGTCAGCAGCAGGCGCTCGTCGCTCATGTGTTCGGCCAGCAGGCTTTTCAGGCGATCGAGGGCGTCGTGCTGGATCTGGTGCGGGTCGGCGGCCGGCAAGGCGTCGGCGTCGGTGTAGCGTTCTTCGTCCGGCAGGAACTGGCTGAGGAAGTCGGTGAAGTGAGTCAGCACTTCAGCGGCGCTCGGTGCGCGGAAGCCGACCGAGTAGGTCAGGCAGTCGTCGACGGCGACGCCGCAGTGGGCCAGGCGCGGCGGCAGGTACAGCATGTCGCCCGGTTCCAGGACCCATTCATCGGTCGCTTCGAAATCAGCGAGGATGCGCAAGTCGGCGTGTTGCAGCAGCGGGCTTTCGGAATCGCACATCTGGCCAATCTTCCAGTTGCGCTTGCCGTGGCCTTGCAGCAGGAAAACATCGTAGTTGTCGAAGTGCGGACCGACGCTGCCACCCGGTGCAGCAAAGCTGATCATCACATCGTCGATGCGCCAGCTTGGCAGGAAACGGAAGTTTTCCAGCAGTTCACTGACTTCCGGTACGAACTGGTCGACCGCTTGAACCAGCAGGGTCCAGTCGCGCTCCGGCAACTTGCTGAATTCGTCCTCGGCAAACGGGCCGCGACGCAATTCCCATGGACGCTCGCCGTTCTCGATGATCAGGCGCGATTCAACTTCTTCTTCCAGCGCCAGGCCGGCCAGTTCGTCGGCGTCGATCGGGCTTTCGAAATCAGGAATTGCCTGACGGATCAGCAGTGGTTTTTTCTGCCAGTAGTCGCGCAGGAATTCCCGTGCAGTGATGCCGCCCAGAAGTTGAAGAGGAGTGTCAGGATTCATGTGTAACCTATTGAAAAAAAGCACTTTTCATACGGGAATAAAAACGCCCGGCGCGGCCGGGCGTCTTAAAGGGGTCCAGCGGTCGATCAGATGCGTTTGGCTTGCTCTACAGCGTTACCGATGTAGTTGGCCGGGGTGAGCAATTTCAGCTCGGCCTTGGCTGCGGCTGGCATGTCCAGGCCGTCGATGAAAGTCTGCAGCGCTTGCGGGCTGATGCCCTTGCCGCGGGTCAATTCTTTCAGCTTTTCGTACGGGTTTTCGATGTTGTAGCGACGCATCACGGTCTGGATCGGCTCGGCCAATACTTCCCAGCACGCGTCCAGGTCAGCGGCAATCTTTTGCTCGTTGAGCTCCAGTTTGCTGATGCCCTTGAGGCTGGCTTCGTACGCGATCACGCTGTGGGCGAAGCCGACACCGAGGTTGCGCAGTACGGTGGAGTCGGTCAGGTCGCGCTGCCAGCGGGAGATCGGCAGTTTGCTCGCCAGGTGCTGGAACAGTGCGTTGGCGATGCCCAGGTTGCCTTCGGAGTTTTCGAAGTCGATCGGGTTGACCTTGTGCGGCATGGTCGACGAACCGATTTCGCCAGCGATGGTGCGCTGTTTGAAATAACCCAGGGAGATGTAGCCCCAGATATCACGGTCGAAGTCGATCAGAATGGTGTTGAAGCGGGCGATCGCGTCGAACAGTTCGGCAATGTAGTCATGCGGCTCGATCTGCGTGGTGTACGGGTTGAAGCCCAGGCCCAGCTCGTCTTCGATGAAGGCGCGGGCGTTGGCTTCCCAGTCGATCTCGGGGTAGGCCGACAGGTGAGCGTTGTAGTTGCCGACAGCGCCGTTGATCTTGCCCAGCAGTGGCACGGCAGCGACTTGAGCGATCTGGCGCTCCAGGCGGTAGACCACGTTGGCCAGTTCTTTGCCCAGGGTGGTCGGCGAGGCCGGTTGACCGTGGGTGCGCGACAGCATCGGCACGTCGGCGAAGCGGATGGCCAGCTCGCGGATGGCGTTGGCGGTCTGGCGCATCAGCGGCAGCATCACGTCATCACGGCCTTCGCGCAGCATCAGGGCGTGGGACAGGTTGTTGATGTCCTCGCTGGTGCAGGCAAAGTGGATGAATTCGCTGACCTTGGCCAATTCCGGCAGTTTGGCCGCTTGCTCTTTGAGCAGGTATTCGATGGCTTTGACGTCGTGGTTGGTGGTGCGCTCGATCTCTTTGACGCGCTCGGCGTGTTCCAGAGAGAAATTTTCCGCCAGGGCATTCAATACAGCGTTGGCTTCGGCGGAGAACGCCGGCACTTCGCTGATGGCAGGGTGAGCGGCCAGGCGCTGGAGCCAGCGCACTTCAACCAGAACGCGGGCACGGATCAGGCCGTACTCGCTGAAAATTGGGCGCAGGGCCTGGGTTTTGCCGGCGTAGCGGCCGTCAACAGGGGAAACCGCAGTGAGCGAAGAAAGCTGCATGGGGTGTTCTCGGACAGTCGGGCAACGAAATGGGGCGCGTATCATACATGAAAAAATCCGCCGGTCCGTCGCCAACTGACCGGCGTATTACGCGTATTGCTAGGTTCGGTTCCGTCGATGCGAGTTATTCGTTACGCATCAATGGGTAAAGTTCTTTGAGCAATTTGCGACGGCTGATCACCAGTTGCCAGCGATGCCCGCCCAATTGCCGCCACAGGCGTGCCGAACGAATGCCGGCCAACAACAAGGCGCGGATTTTCGAGGCATTGCTCGGTTGCTGCAGGTTGCGCATGTCGCCATGCACCTGGATGCGTTGGCGCAGGGTGCTCAAGGTGTCCTGATACAGCGCGCCGCAGGCGGCGATCACGTTTTCGTGGGCCGGGCCGAAGTGTTCGACCTGGGATTGAATTTGCGGCAGGCGCTTGCCGATCACATCCAGCATGTCGCTGCGCTTGGCCAGCTGCCGCTCAAGACCGAGCATGGCCAGCGCATAGCGCAACGGCTCGCGTTGCAGGGCGCTCGGGTCGCGTTCGAGGGCGCCGATCAGCGCGCGATAGCCTTCGCGCAGATTGAGGTCGTCGCCCCCGTAGACTTCCAGGGTGTCCTTGGGGTCGCGGATCAACAGGCTGCCGAGCATGCAGGTCAGGCCGGCTTCGCTGGTCTGTCCGGTCTTGGCGATCTTGTCTACCAGCACGGCGGCGAGAAATACGCCGCCCAGCGCCGTCAGTTGTTCCTGGGTGGGAGTCATTGCTGCTCGCCTTCAAGAGCGCCTTTGCTGGTCCATGGCTCTGCTACTTCGATGACACCGCCGCCGAGGCAGATTTCGCCGTCGTAGAACACCACCGATTGGCCTGGAGTGACCGCGCGCTGCGGGTCATCGAAGGTCGCGCGATAGCCGTCGGCAGTCTTTTCCAGGGTGCAAGGCTGGTCGCTCTGGCGATAGCGCACCTTGGCGGTCAGCTTGCGCGGCTGGCTCAGGTCGATCGGGTTGACCCAATAGATGTCCGAGGCGAGCAGGGCGCGGGAGAACAGCCACGGGTGATCGTTGCCCTGGCCGACGATCAGCTCGTTGTGCTCCAGGTCTTTGACCAGCACGTACCACGGCTCGTCACTGGCGTCTTTCAAGCCGCCAATGCCCAGGCCCTGGCGCTGGCCGATGGTGTGGTACATCAGGCCGTGGTGACGGCCGATGATTTCGCCTTCGGTGGTCTTGATCTCGCCTGGTTGAGCTGGCAGGTATTGCTTGAGGAAATCGCTGAACCGGCGCTCGCCGATGAAGCAGATCCCGGTGGAGTCTTTCTTCTTCGCGGTTGCCAGCTGGTATTTCTCGGCAATCGCCCGCACTTGTGGTTTTTCCAGTTCGCCGACCGGGAACAGGGTCTTGGCGATCTGTTCGCCACCGACGGCGTGCAGGAAATAGCTCTGGTCCTTGTTCGGGTCCAGGCCTTTGAGCAATTCGGTGCGGCCATCGATGTCGCGGCGACGCACGTAGTGACCGGTGGCGATCAGGTCGGCGCCCAGCATCATGGCGTAGTCGAGGAACGCCTTGAACTTGATTTCGCGGTTGCACAGGATGTCCGGATTCGGCGTGCGACCGGCCTTGTATTCGGCCAGGAAATGCTCGAACACGTTGTCCCAGTACTCGGCCGCGAAGTTGGCGGTGTGCAGCTTGATGCCGATCTTGTCGCACACGGCCTGGGCGTCCGCCAGGTCATCCATGGCGGTGCAGTATTCCGTTCCATCGTCTTCTTCCCAGTTCTTCATGAACAGGCCTTCCACCTCATAACCCTGCTCGATCAGCAGGAGGGCGGAAACGGAAGAGTCCACGCCGCCGGACATGCCGACAATGACGCGCTTCTTTTTTGTGTCAGAAGGGGCTGGATCACGCATAGGGATTCAATGAGTGTCTTGAAAAAGGACGCGATTCTAGCAGGCTCAGGCCCGCAAGGCTAAAGAGAAGGACGGATCAATTCGAGGCTGAAGTGTTGGCCGTCCAGATAGTCGTCGATGCAGCGGATGATCAGTTCGCTGCGCCAGTTATCGCGCTGCTCGATTAATTCGTCGCGGGTCAACCACTTGGCACCGACGATGCCGTCGTCCAGTTGATAATCCGGGTGGTGTTTCAGTGGTTTGGCGATGAAGCAGACCCGTTGGTAAGTCACGCCGTTACTCGGGGCGGTGTACAGATAAATGCCCAGCACGCCGGTCGGTTCGACGTCCCAGCCGGTTTCCTCGAGAGTTTCGCGCACGGCGGCTTCGGTCAGGGTTTCGTTCGGGTCGAGGTGGCCGGCCGGTTGATTGAGTACGACGCGTCCGTGCTTGAGTTCCTCGACCATCAGGAAGCGGCCGTTGTCTTCGACGATGGTGGCGACGGTGATGTGGGGTTGCCAGGTCATGAAGCTTCCTCGATGTTGAATGCTGGAGCACAGTCCCTGTGGGAGCTGGCTTGCCAGCGATAGCGGTGGGTCAGTCAATGTTGATGTCGAATGATAAATCGTCATCGCTGGCAAGCCAGCTCCCACAGGTTTTTGTGCCAATCATTAAGTACCGAAAACACAAACCCCGGCACAGGGCCGGGGTTTGTGGTACTTCCTTGCAGCCTTACACCAGCGCAGCAATCGCCGCGTTGAGTGTGGCGCTTGGACGCATGGCCTTGCTGATCAGCTCGGCGCTGGCGTGGTAGTAGCCGCCAATGTCCACTGGCTTGCCCTGAACGGCGTTGAGCTCGGCAACGATGGTTGCCTCGTTCTCGGTCAGGGTCTTGGCCAGCGTCGCGAACTGCGCTTGCAGTGCAGTGTCTTCGGTCTGGGCAGCCAGGGCTTGAGCCCAGTACAGCGCCAGGTAGAAGTGGCTGCCGCGGTTGTCGATGTTGCCGACTTTGCGCGATGGCGACTTGTTGTTGTCCAGGAACTGGCCTGTGGCCTGGTCCAGGGTCTTGGCCAGAACCAGCGCCTTTGGATTGTTGTAGGTCACGCCCAGGTGTTCCAGGGATGCGGCCAATGCCAGGAACTCACCCAGCGAATCCCAGCGCAGGAAGTTTTCTTCCAGCAGCTGCTGAACATGCTTCGGCGCCGAACCGCCGGCGCCGGTTTCGAACAGGCCACCGCCGTTCATCAGCGGCACGATCGACAGCATCTTGGCGCTGGTGCCCAGTTCCATGATCGGGAACAGGTCGGTCAGGTAGTCGCGCAGTACGTTGCCGGTCACCGAGATGGTGTCCTTGCCTGCGCGGGTGCGCTGCAGGGTGTACTTCATTGCGTCGACCGGCGCCATGATCTGGATGTCCAGGCCGGCAGTGTCGTGATCCTTCAGGTAAGCCTGAACTTTCTCGATCACCACGCCATCGTGGGCGCGCATCGGGTCCAGCCAGAAGATCGCTGGCGTGCTGCTTGCGCGAGCACGGTTGACGGCCAGCTTGACCCAGTCCTGGATCGGCGCGTCTTTGGTCTGACACATGCGGAAGATGTCGCCGGCTTCAACCGACTGTTCCAGCAGCAGGGTGCCATTGGTGTCGGTCACGCGGACAACGCCGTTGGTCTTGATCTGGAACGTCTTGTCGTGGGAACCGTACTCTTCGGCCTTTTTCGCCATCAGGCCAACGTTCGGCACGCTGCCCATGGTGGTTGGGTCGAAGGCGCCGTTGGCCTTGCAGTCTTCGATCACCGCCTGGTAGATGGTGGCGTAGCAGCGATCCGGGATCACAGCCTTGGTGTCGTGCAGCTGGCCGTCGGTGCCCCACATTTTGCCGGAGTCACGGATCATTGCTGGCATCGAGGCGTCGACAATGACGTCGCTCGGCACGTGCAGGTTGGTGATGCCTTTGTCGGAGTTGACCATCGCCAGGGCAGGGCGAACGGCGTAGACCGCTTGAATGTCAGCTTCGATCTGCGCTTGCTGCTCGGCCGGCAGGGCCTTGATGCGAGCGTACAGATCGCCGATGCCGTTGTTCAGGTTGAAGCCGATCTGTGCCAGCACGTCAGCGTGCTTGGCCAGTGCGTCTTTATAGAACTCGGCAACGATCTGGCCGAACATGATCGGGTCGGAAACCTTCATCATGGTCGCTTTCAGGTGAACCGACAGCAGCACGCCTTGTGCCTTGGCGCTTTCGATTTCAGCGGCAATGAATGCGCGCAGAGCGTTTTTGCTCATGACGGCGCAGTCGAGGATCTCGCCAGCCTGAACGGTGGTCTTTTCTTTCAGGACGGTGGTGGTGCCGTCTTGAGCGATCAGTTCGATCTTCACGGCGCCAGCGGCGTCGATCAGGGCAGCTTTTTCGCTGCCGTAGAAATCACCGGTGCTCATGTGCGCAACGTGGGACTTGGAGTCAGCAGCCCAGGCGCCCATTTTGTGCGGGTGTTTGCGCGCGTAGTTCTTGACCGACAGCGGGGCGCGACGGTCGGAGTTGCCTTCACGCAGAACCGGGTTCACGGCGCTGCCCTTGACCTTGTCGTAGCGCGACTTGACGTCTTTGTCGGCGTCGCTGGTCACGGTTTCCGGGTAGTCCGGCAGTGCGTAGCCCTGGGCTTGCAGTTCTTTGATCGCGGCTTGCAATTGCGGAACCGAGGCGCTGATGTTCGGCAGCTTGATGATGTTGGCTTCAGGCGTAACGGCCAGGTCGCCCAGTTCGGCGAGGTGGTCGGCTACGGCTTTGTCGCCCAATTGCTCGGGGAAGCTGGCCAGGATGCGCCCTGCAAGAGAGATATCGCGGGTTTCCACGGCGATATCAGCCGAGGCGGTGAACGCCTCTACGATAGGCAACAGTGAATAGGTGGCGAGGGCGGGAGCTTCGTCGGTGAAGGTATAGATGATCTTCGAGCGGGTGGGCATATTCGGATTAACTCTCTCTTCTTTGCTAAAGCGTGCGCAGAAACTCGAGGGGCGCCGGGTAAGCGCGTTCGTTCAAAGTCATCCATGAGCCGAATATCGAGGTTTCGTTGCTGTGATGTTGGGTGCATCAGTAGGGCGTCAAGTAGCCGGTCTGCGGTAACAGACCAGATTGTGCGGCGCAAAGGCTCGTCATAGAGCCGTTCAGCCATCGTGACCCTTTAGTCAGCGGGCGGCATTATACATAGGTTGCTGGCAATCTGCCGATGGTTCATATGCAACGATTGTCGTCCATTGGTCTAAAGGTCGCAGGGGCGAGCAAGGCGTATGGTCATTCGTCGTGCTTGAGTTTGGCGCTTTTCCCTTTGCTTTCAGGCTTGTAGCGCGCTGGTTGTATGGCTTTGCGGCAGATGAATGGAACATAGGGTTTGCGCGCCGATTCAACTGGGTTACGCTCGAACCAAGCCAGATGTTCAATCCAATCAATGGAGTTCAGCATGGGTTACAAGAAGATTCAGGTTCCAGCCGTCGGCGACAAAATCACCGTCAATGCAGACCATTCTCTCAATGTTCCTAATAACCCGATCATCCCCTTCATCGAAGGTGACGGCATTGGTGTCGACATCAGCCCGGTCATGATCAAGGTTGTCGATGCTGCTGTGAAAAAGGCTTACGGCGGCGAGCGCAAGATTTCCTGGATGGAAGTTTATGCCGGGGAGAAAGCGACCCAGGTTTACGATCAGGACACCTGGCTGCCTCAGGAAACCCTGGACGCGGTCAAGGATTACGTGGTTTCCATCAAAGGCCCGCTGACCACCCCGGTGGGTGGCGGCATCCGCTCGCTCAACGTGGCGTTGCGTCAGCAACTCGACCTTTACGTCTGCCTGCGCCCGGTGCGCTGGTTCGAAGGCGTGCCCAGCCCGGTCAAGAAGCCAGGCGACGTCGACATGACGATCTTCCGCGAGAACTCCGAAGACATCTACGCCGGCATCGAATGGAAAGCCGGCACGCCGGAAGCCACCAAGGTCATCAAGTTCCTGAAAGAAGAAATGGGCGTTACCAAGATCCGTTTCGACGAGAACTGCGGTATCGGCGTCAAGCCGGTGTCCCTGCAAGGCACCAAGCGTCTGGCGCGCAAGGCCCTGCAATATGTGGTCGACAACGATCGTGATTCGCTGACCATCGTGCACAAAGGCAACATCATGAAGTTCACCGAAGGTGCCTTCAAGGAATGGGCCTACGAAGTGGCGGCTGAAGAGTTCGGTGCGACTCTGCTCGACGGCGGCCCGTGGATGCAGTTCAAGAACCCGAAAACCGGCAAGAATGTCATCGTCAAGGATGCCATCGCCGATGCCATGCTCCAGCAGATCCTGCTGCGCCCGGCTGAGTACGATGTAATCGCCACCCTGAACCTGAATGGGGACTACCTGTCCGACGCCCTCGCGGCTGAAGTGGGAGGTATCGGTATTGCCCCAGGTGCCAACCTGTCCGACACGGTGGCCATGTTCGAAGCCACCCACGGCACAGCACCGAAGTACGCCGGCAAGGACCAGGTCAACCCGGGTTCGCTGATCCTGTCTGCGGAAATGATGCTGCGCCACATGGGCTGGACCGAAGCGGCAGACCTGATCATCAAGGGCACTAACGGCGCGATTTCCGCCAAGACCGTGACCTATGACTTCGAACGTCTGATGGAGGGCGCGAAACTGGTTTCCTCTTCCGGCTTTGGCGATGCGTTGATCTCGCACATGTAAGCGAACGAAAGGCATGCGAAAACCGCCCGGCTCAAGTGTTTGAGCCGGGCGGTTTTTTTTATGACTGGATGTTGTGCGGGCTCAGGCCGTTACAGCTGATGATGTGGTGGATGTCACCGGTTTCGATGCATCCACAGGATTCATGATGTTGACCGCATGCAGGCCCTTGGGTCCCTGGATGATCTCGAACACCACAGATTGCCCGGCTTTGAGGGTCTTGTAACCGTCCATCTGGATGGCCGAGTAATGGGCAAACAGATCTTCCGTCTTGCCATCCTCATTGATGAAGCCGTAACCCTTGGCGTTGTTGAACCATTTGACCTTGCCGCTGACCTTGACACCTGACATACCCAACTCCCTCTGCAACAGACTCCATCACTGGAGTATCATCCAGTTCATCCGCAGTCACTTCTTCGAAAAAAGTTGACTCCGCGGACCTTTTTTACCCACTGTGGGCTCTATTGTTTGTAACACCCTTTTGCCGATAGTCAAGCTGACCCGGCAGTCGGAGTTGAAAACGCTGATAGCCGCCCCCACCACTGTATTCGAACAACTGACGAACCTTTCTTTCCATGCATGCAATCAGCCAGATTCGACTAACATTCAATCAGGATCGCCCTGATTTACACGACGACGATTCCGCAGGCATTGCTGTTCAGGAGGCCAAGCCTGCTTTACAGGCGCCGCCGATGTACAAGGTGGTTTTGTTCAACGATGACTACACACCGATGGATTTCGTCGTCGAAGTGCTCGAGGTGTTTTTTAACCTGAATCGCGAGCTGGCGACCAAGGTCATGCTGGCCGTTCATACAGAAGGACGGGCAGTATGTGGAGTGTTTACCCGCGACATCGCCGAGACGAAGGCCATGCAGGTCAACCAGTACGCCAGGGAAAGCCAGCATCCGCTACTCTGTGAAATCGAGAAGGACGGTTAATCGCCGACCACTTGGGTATGAGGTGAAGCTATGTTAAACCGCGAGCTCGAAGTCACCCTCAATCTTGCCTTCAAGGAGGCTCGTTCGAAGCGTCATGAGTTCATGACCGTCGAACATCTTCTGCTGGCCCTATTGGACAATGAGGCTGCCGCCACCGTTTTGCGTGCGTGCGGCGCAAACCTCGACAAACTCAAGCATGACCTGCAGGAGTTCATCGACTCCACCACGCCATTGATCCCCGTGCATGACGAAGATCGTGAAACCCAGCCAACCCTGGGCTTCCAGCGTGTACTGCAACGTGCTGTGTTTCACGTACAGAGCTCGGGCAAGCGTGAAGTGACTGGCGCCAACGTGCTGGTCGCGATCTTCAGTGAGCAAGAAAGTCAGGCGGTGTTCCTGCTGAAACAGCAGAGCGTTGCCCGCATTGATGTCGTCAACTACATCGCCCACGGCATTTCCAAGGTGCCCGGGCACGGCGATCACTCTGAAGGTGAGCAAGATATGCAGGACGACGAGGGCGGTGAGTCTTCTTCTTCAGGCAATCCTCTGGATGCTTATGCCAGCAACCTCAATGAACTCGCGCGCCAGGGTCGAATCGATCCGTTGGTAGGCCGTGAGCTGGAAGTCGAACGCGTCGCGCAGATCCTGGCGCGTCGTCGCAAAAACAATCCGCTGCTGGTGGGCGAGGCTGGCGTGGGTAAAACCGCGATCGCCGAAGGCCTGGCCAAGCGTATTGTCGACAACCAGGTTCCGGACCTGCTGGCCAACAGCGTGGTTTACTCCCTTGATCTCGGCGCGCTGCTGGCCGGGACCAAATACCGTGGTGATTTCGAGAAGCGCTTCAAGGCGTTGCTCAATGAACTGAAAAAACGTCCGCAGGCGATCCTGTTCATCGACGAAATCCACACCATCATCGGTGCGGGTGCCGCGTCCGGTGGCGTGATGGATGCTTCGAACCTGCTCAAGCCGTTGCTGTCGTCCGGTGATATCCGGTGCATCGGTTCGACCACCTTCCAGGAATTCCGTGGGATTTTCGAGAAGGACCGAGCATTGGCACGGCGCTTCCAAAAGGTGGACGTGTCGGAGCCTTCGGTGGAAGACACCATTGGTATTCTGCGTGGCCTGAAAGGGCGTTTCGAGACTCATCACAATATCGAATACAGTGATGAAGCCTTGCGTGCCGCTGCCGAACTGGCTTCGCGTTATATCAATGACCGTCATATGCCGGACAAGGCGATCGACGTGATCGACGAGGCGGGAGCCTTCCAGCGCCTGCAACCGATCGAGAAGCGGGTGAAGCGCATCGAAGTGCCTCAGGTCGAGGACATCGTTGCGAAAATCGCGCGGATTCCGCCAAAGCACGTCACCAGTTCCGACAAGGAGCTGCTGCGTAACCTTGAGCGTGACCTGAAGCTGACGGTGTTTGGCCAGGATGCGGCGATCGACTCGCTGGCAACCGCGATCAAGCTCTCCCGTGCCGGCCTCAAGTCGCCTGACAAGCCTGTCGGTTCGTTCCTGTTCGCCGGGCCGACTGGTGTCGGTAAAACCGAAGCAGCGCGCCAACTGGCCAAGGCATTGGGTGTCGAGCTGATTCGTTTCGACATGTCCGAGTACATGGAGCGACACACCGTATCGCGTCTGATCGGTGCACCTCCTGGCTATGTCGGGTTTGATCAGGGCGGCCTGCTGACCGAAGCAATTACCAAGCAGCCACACTGCGTGCTGTTGCTTGATGAAATCGAAAAGGCGCATCCGGAAGTCTTCAACTTGCTGTTGCAGGTGATGGATCACGGTACGCTGACCGATAACAACGGGCGCAAAGCGGACTTCCGTAACGTGATCGTCATCATGACGACCAACGCCGGTGCCGAAACTGCCGCACGTGCTTCGATCGGTTTCACTCATCAGGACCACTCTTCCGATGCGATGGAAGTGATCAAGAAGAGCTTTACGCCAGAGTTCCGCAACCGTCTGGACACCATTATCCAGTTTGGTCGCCTCAGTCATGAGGTCATCAAGAGTGTGGTGGACAAGTTCCTTACCGAACTCCAGGCGCAGCTGGAAGACAAGCGTGTATTGCTGGAAGTCACCGATGCGGCCCGCAGCTGGCTGGCGGCCGGTGGTTACGACTCGGCAATGGGTGCTCGACCAATGGCTCGCCTGATCCAGGACAAGATCAAGCGTCCGCTGGCGGAGGAGATTCTCTTTGGCGAACTGGCCGAACATGGCGGTGTGGTGCACATCGACATCAAGGACGGCGAACTGACCTTCGAGTTCGAGACCACGGCTGAAATGGCCTGACGTTAACCGCAACAAAGCAGAAAGGCGCCAATTGGCGCCTTTCTGCTATTGATCGCTCCCATGCTCCGCGTGGGCATGCAGCCCGGGACGCTCCGCATCCCTTCAAAAGCCGAACGCAGAGCGTCCGTTGAGGCATTCCCACGCAGAGCGTGGGAACGATCCGCAAACAAACCACGGCTGAAATGGCCTGACGTTAACCGCAACAAAGCAGAAAGGCGCCAATTGGCGCCTTTCTGCTATTGATCGTTCCCATGCTCCGCGTGGGCATGCAGCCCGGGACGCTCCGCGTCCCTTCAAAAGCCGAACGCAGAGCGTCCGTTGAGGCATTCCCACGCAGAGCGTGGGAACGATCCGCAAACAAAAACGCCCGGCATAAGCCGGGCGTTTTGTATTGACTTGATTAGCGAGCGCGGTAAGTGATGCGCCCTTTGCTCAAGTCATAGGGCGTCAGCTCGACGCGCACTTTGTCACCGGTAAGAATACGGATGTAGTTCTTGCGCATCTTGCCGGAAATATGCGCGGTTACGACGTGCCCATTTTCCAACTCCACGCGAAACATGGTGTTGGGCAGGGTGTCGACGACAGTGCCTTCCATTTCGAAGCTGTCTTCTTTCGACATGCAGTAAAGCCCTCGGTGTCCAGTGAATGGCCCGGTGCAACTGCGCCAGGCAAAAGCGGCGTGCATTGTGCCCGAAAAGTGGGGGTCAAGCCAAGGGGTTTAGGGTGTGCTCTAGTTCAGAACGACCCAGCGCTGGTTAACCAGCAGCTCTATTGGGCGATATTGGGTCTTGTAGCTCATTTTTTTGCAGTTTTTGATCCAGTAGCCCAGGTAGACCGCATCCAGCCCCAGGCGCCGGGCCTCGGCGATTTGCCAGAGGATCGCATAACGCCCCAGGCTGCGTCGTTCTTCGGCAGGCTCATAGAAGGTGTAAACCGCCGACAGGCCGTTTGGCAGCAGGTCGGTCACCGCGATCGCCAGCAACCGTCCGTCGAGACGAAATTCATAGAAACGCGAAAACGGCAGGTCACGCACCAGGAACGTAGAAAATTGATCGCGGCTGGGCGGATACATGTCGCCATCGGCATGTCGCTCTTCGATGTACCGTTGATAGAGATCGAAATACTCTTCACTGAACCCGGGTTTGGCCGGGCGCACCTGCAGATCGGCGTTGCGTTTGAAAATGCGTTTCTGCTGACGATTGGGCGTGAATTGCCCTACGGGAATGCGCGCAGGCACGCACGCATTGCAGTTCTGGCAATGTGGCCGGTAGAGGTGATCGCCACTGCGACGGAAACCCATTTCCGACAGGTCTGCATAGACATGCACATCCATGGGCTGGCTAGGGTCAAGGAACAGGGTCGTGGCCTGCTCCTCAGGCAGATAGCTGCAAGAGTGGGGCTGAGTGGCATAGAACTTCAGGCGCGCCAACTCGGTCATGATCAACCCTCGGGATAATGCTTTCGATTAAGTGTAAGCCACGCGCGCAAAAGTCGCTCAGCAAACCCAGGTTGCGCGGCTGGGTCGATCCAGATATTGCGCCAGATAACCGGCAAATGCGCTGCGGGGAATTGCCCGCGCGCCAAGGCTGTGCAGATGATCGGTCGGCATCTGGCAGTCGATCAAGACAAAGCCGGAGTCTTTCAGATGTTGCACCAATGTGGCAAAACCAAATTTGGAGGCGTTGTCGGCGCGGCTGAACATCGATTCGCCGAAAAACATCTGGCCCATCGCCAAACCGTACAATCCGCCAACCAGTTCTTGCTGGTCCCAGACTTCCACCGAGTGGGCGAACCCGCGACGGTGCAGTTCAATGTAGGCGTCCTGCATGGCATCGGTAATCCAGGTGCCATCGGCGTATTCCCTGGGGGCAGCGCACGCCCGGATAACGGCGGCGAAATCCCGATCGAAGGTCACCTGATAGCGTTGTTGGCGCAGCAATTTGCCAAGGCTGCGGGATACGTGCAGTTCGTCGGGAAATAAAACTGTGCGTGGGTCGGGTGACCACCAGAGGATCGGTTGGCCTTCCGAGAACCATGGGAAACAGCCGTGACGATATGCCTGGATCAGCCGGTCGGCAGACAGGTCGCCACCGGCCGCCAGCAACCCGTTGGGGTCACGCATGGCCTTTTCCAGTGGCGGGAAAGTCAGGGTGTTGCGTTGTAACCAAGTCAGCATGGCGTTCGGGCTTGCAGAAGGGGAGGGCGGTGGCGGGCTCTCGGCCCGCCGTGAAGTGTGCCGTTAAACGACGGGAATGTCGTCGAGGTATTTTTCCGCGTCCAGTGCAGCCATGCAGCCAGCCCCTGCGGAAGTCACGGCCTGGCGATAGACGTGGTCGGCCACGTCACCAGCGGCAAACACGCCCGCAATGGCGGTCGCCGTGGCATCGCCATCACTGCCACCCTTGACCAGCAGGTAACCGTCGCGCATTTCCAGTTGGCCGACGAACAGGTCGGTATTGGGTTTGTGGCCGATGGCGATGAACACCCCGGCCACTGCCAGTTCCTTGAGTTCACCCGTATGGCTATCGCGCAGGCGGGCGCCGGTCACGCCAGTGGCGTCACCCAGTACCTCATCGAGGTTCTGGTTCCAGTGCAGGCGAATATTGCCGTTGGCGGCTTTCTCGAAGAGTTTGTCCTGGAGGATTTTCTCAGAACGCAACTTGTCCCGCCGGTGTATCAGATGAACTTCCTTGGCAATGTTCGACAGGTAAAGCGCTTCTTCAACCGCGGTATTGCCGCCACCAATCACTGCGACCACTTGATTGCGATAGAAGAACCCGTCGCAGGTCGCGCAGGCGGAAACGCCTTTGCCGGCAAACGTTTCTTCCGACGCCAACCCCAGGTATTGCGCGGAAGCGCCGGTAGCGATAATCAGCGCGTCACACGTGTAGGTGCCGCTGTCGCCAGTCAGTTCGAACGGGCGCTGTTGCAACTTGGCAGTATGGATGTGGTCGTACACGATCTCTGTGGCAAAGCGCTCGGCGTGTTTTTGCATGCGGTCCATCAACACCGGGCCGGTGAGGCCTTCGACATCGCCTGGCCAGTTATCGACTTCCACGGTGGTAGTGAGCTGGCCACCGGCCTGTATGCCGGTAATGACAACGGGTTTGAGGTTGGCGCGGGCGGCATACACGGCTGCGCTGTAACCGGCGGGGCCGGAACCCAGGATGATCAGGCGGTGATGCTTCGCTTCGCTCATAAAAACACCTCATAAGCCTTTGTCACAAAAGACAATGCATGCTCAAATTGAGTCGCACGTGATGTGCTGTTGACTATGCTACACCCTAGGATCACAAGCATGGCATCAAGCGTACAAACCCGTACAATGCCTGGCTGTAACAGCGTTTGTAACAAAATAAGCAGGACGTTTCGTGTTTATAAAAACCGGAACGCAGTGTTAAAAGTAGTCTGAGTTATGGCTGTCAACTTTTTTACCTGCCTGGATTGGGCAGTTTTTAATAGTCAATCAACAGATGGACGCGCCTTGGGCGCAGGAATAGTAGCGTTTTGAAGAAATCCACCGAAGCACCTAAAACAGTCGTGCCGCTCTGGCGTCAGCAATTGCACTACCGCCTCAAGGAAGGTGCATTGATCGCCATTGGCGCGTTGTGCCTGTTTCTGATGATGGCCTTGCTGACCTACGGCAAGGACGATCCGGGCTGGAGCCATAACAGCAAGATCGACGATGTGCAGAATTTCGGTGGTCCGGCGGGCTCCTACAGCGCCGATATCCTGTTCATGGTGCTCGGTTACTTCGCCTACATCTTCCCCCTGTTGCTGGCGATCAAGGCCTACCAGATCTTCCGCCAACGTCACGAGCCGTGGCAGTGGAGCGGCTGGCTGTTCTCCTGGCGCCTGATCGGGCTGGTATTTCTGGTGTTGTCCGGTGCTGCGCTTGCCCATATCCATTTCCACGCGGCGACCGGTCTGCCGGCCGGTGCTGGCGGTGCGCTGGGCGAAAGCCTGGGTGATCTGGCGAAAAACGCCTTGAACATTCAGGGCAGCACGCTGCTGTTCATTGCCCTGTTCCTGTTCGGCCTGACCGTTTTCACCGATTTGTCGTGGTTCAAGGTGATGGACGTCACCGGCAAGATCACGCTCGACCTCTTCGAGCTGTTCCAGGGCGCAGCCAACCGCTGGTGGGCGGCCCGTACCGAGCGCAAGCAACTGGTGGCGCAATTGCGTGAAGTCGACGACCGCGTGCACGACGTGGTCGCGCCAACCGTCACCGATAAACGCGAACAGGCCAAGGTCAAGGAACGCTTGATCGAGCGTGAGCAAGCCCTGAGCAAGCACATGTCCGAGCGTGAGAAACAGGTGCCGCCGGTGATTGCGCCGGCGCCGGTCAAGCCACCAGCCCCGAGCAAGCGCGTCGAGAAAGAGAAACAGGCGCCGCTGTTCGTCGACAGTGCGGTGGAAGGCACCTTGCCGCCGATTTCGATTCTTGATCCCGCGGAAAAGAAACAACTCAATTATTCGCCGGAATCCCTGGCCGCGGTCGGCCATTTGCTGGAAATCAAGCTCAAGGAATTCGGCGTCGAAGTCACTGTGGATTCGATCCACCCTGGGCCGGTGATCACCCGTTACGAAATTCAGCCGGCGGCCGGGGTCAAGGTCAGCCGCATCGCCAACCTCGCCAAGGACCTGGCACGTTCCCTGGCCGTGACCAGCGTGCGGGTGGTGGAAGTGATTCCGGGCAAGACCACGGTCGGTATCGAGATTCCCAACGAAGACCGGCAGATCGTGCGCTTCTCCGAAGTGCTGTCGACTCCCGAGTACGACAACTTCAAATCGCCGGTCACACTGGCACTGGGTCATGACATCGGCGGCAAGCCGGTCATCACTGACCTGGCGAAGATGCCGCACCTGCTGGTGGCCGGTACCACCGGTTCCGGTAAGTCGGTGGGTGTGAACGCGATGATCCTGTCGATTCTGTTCAAGTCCGGCCCGGAAGACGCCAAACTGATCATGATCGACCCGAAAATGCTCGAACTGTCGATCTACGAGGGCATTCCGCACCTGCTGTGTCCGGTGGTCACCGACATGAAGGACGCCGCGAACGCCCTGCGCTGGAGCGTTGCCGAGATGGAGCGACGCTACAAACTGATGGCGAAAATGGGCGTGCGCAACCTGTCTGGCTTCAATGCCAAGGTCAAGGAAGCCCAGGACGCTGGCGAGCCGTTGAGCGATCCGCTGTACAAGCGCGAAAGCATCCATGATGAAGCGCCGCTGCTGCAAAAGCTGCCGACCATCGTGGTGGTGGTCGACGAATTCGCCGACATGATGATGATCGTCGGCAAGAAGGTGGAAGAACTGATCGCGCGTATCGCCCAGAAGGCGCGTGCTGCCGGCATCCACCTGATCCTCGCGACCCAGCGTCCGTCGGTTGACGTGATCACCGGCCTGATCAAGGCCAACATTCCGACCCGTATGGCGTTCCAGGTGTCGAGCAAGATCGACTCCCGGACCATCATCGACCAGGGCGGCGCCGAACAACTGCTGGGTCACGGTGACATGCTGTACATGCCGCCGGGTACCAGCCTGCCGATCCGTGTCCACGGTGCTTTCGTTTCCGACGACGAGGTTCATCGCGTGGTCGAGGCCTGGAAGCTGCGTGGCGCGCCGGAGTACAACGACGACATCCTCAACGGTGTCGAAGAGGCCGGCAGTGGCTTTGAAGGCAGCAGCGGTGGTGGCGACGGTGATGATCCCGAGGCCGATGCGTTATATGACGAAGCGGTGCAGTTCGTTCTGGAAAGCCGCCGTGCCTCCATTTCCGCGGTTCAGCGTAAACTGAAAATCGGCTACAACCGCGCAGCGCGCATGATCGAAGCCATGGAAATGGCCGGTGTCGTGACGTCCATGAATACCAACGGTTCGCGTGAAGTCCTGGCCCCTGGCCCGGTACGCGACTGATCCGAGATTGAAAAGGGGCGGCGTCCCGAGGCGCCGCCCGCACTCCCACGAATGTTATGAGGACTCCCATGCGTCTGATCCGCATGCTGTTGCTACCGGTACTGGCCTTGACCACGCTGCAGGCTCACGCCGATGACAAGGACGTGGCGCGCCTGACTCAATTGCTGGAAAAATCCCAGACCCTGACCGCACGTTTCTCCCAGCTGACCCTCGATGGCAGCGGCACCCAGTTGCAGGAAACCGCAGGTCAAATGTCCCTGCAACGCCCGGGCCTGTTCTACTGGCACACCGACGCGCCGCAAGAACAGTTGATGGTTTCCGATGGCAAGAAGGTCACCCTTTGGGACCCGGATCTGGAGCAGGTCACCATCAAGAACCTCGATCAGCGACTGACTCAGACCCCGGCGTTGCTGTTGTCCGGTGACGTGTCGAAGATCAGCCAGAGCTTTGACATCAGCGCCAAGGAAGCCGGCGGGGTGATTGACTTCACCCTGAAGCCGAAAACCAAGGACACGCTGTTCGACAACCTGCGTTTGTCGTTCCGCAACGGCTTGGTCAATGACATGCAACTGATCGACAGCGTCGGCCAGCGCACCAATATCCTGTTTACCGGTGTGAAGGCCAACGAGCCGATCCCGGCTTCGAAATTCAAGTTCGACATCCCTAAAGGGGCGGACGTGATCCAGGAGTAAGACGCATAACCTGTGGGAGCGGGCTTGTGTGGCGAGGGAGCTTGCTCCCGCTGGACTGCGCAGCAGTCCCATTTTGGGGGGGCTTCGCGCCCCAGCGGGAGCGAGCTCCCTCGCCACAGGATTTCGTCAGACTTGAGAACTACGTAATAAAAGCGAGGTTTTAACAGTACGTGATGGACCTGTTTCGCAGTGCCCCGATCGCTCAGCCCTTGGCCGCCCGTTTGCGTGCGACCAATCTGGATGAGTACGTCGGTCAGGAACACGTGCTCGCTCGCGGCAAGCCTTTGCGCGAAGCCCTGGAGCAGGGTGCCCTGCACTCGATGATTTTCTGGGGGCCGCCAGGGGTCGGTAAAACCACGCTGGCGCGGTTGCTGGCAGAAGTCTCGGAGGCGCACTTCGAAACGGTGTCGGCCGTGCTGGCCGGGGTCAAGGAAATCCGTCAGGCGGTGGAAATCGCCAAGCAGCAGGCCGCGCAGTACGGCCGCCGCACGATTCTGTTCGTTGACGAAGTGCACCGTTTCAACAAGTCCCAGCAGGATGCGTTCCTGCCGTACGTCGAAGACGGCACGTTGATTTTCATCGGTGCAACCACCGAAAACCCTTCGTTCGAACTCAATAACGCATTGCTTTCGCGCGCGCGCGTCTATGTGCTGAAAAGCCTCGACGAAACCGCGCTGCGCAAATTGGTGCACCGCGCACTGACCGAAGAACGCGGCCTGGGCAAGCGCAACCTGACCCTCAGTGATGAAGGCTTCCAGATGTTGTTGTCGGCCGCTGACGGCGATGGCCGGCGTCTGCTCAATCTGCTGGAAAACGCCTCCGACCTGGCAGAAGACAATAGCGAAATCGGCACCGATCTGCTGCAAAGCCTGCTCGGCGACACACGTCGGCGCTTCGACAAGGGCGGTGAAGCGTTCTACGACCAGATCTCCGCGCTGCATAAGTCGGTGCGCGGCTCCAATCCCGACGGCGCCTTGTATTGGTTCGCGCGCATGATCGACGGCGGTTGCGATCCGTTGTACCTGGCCCGGCGCGTGGTGCGCATGGCCAGCGAAGACATCGGCAATGCCGACCCGCGCGCGCTGAGCCTGTGCCTGGCGGCGTGGGAAGTGCAGGAGCGGCTTGGCAGTCCCGAAGGTGAATTGGCGGTGGCCCAGGCCATCACTTATCTTGCCTGCGCGCCTAAGAGCAACGCGGTGTACATGGGTTTCAAGAGCGCATTGCGCGCGGCTGCCGAACACGGTTCGCTGGAAGTGCCGCTGCACCTGCGCAACGCGCCGACCAAACTGATGAAGCAATTGGGCTACGGCGACGAGTACCGTTATGCCCACGACGAACCCGACGCCTACGCCGCCGGGGAAGACTATTTCCCGGAAGAACTCGACCCTATTCCGTTCTATCAGCCGGTGCCCCGGGGCCTTGAGCTGAAAATCGGCGAAAAGCTCAGTCATCTGGCGAAACTCGACCGTTTAAGCCCCAGGCAGCGGAGAAAATAGTGATCCCATTGATAATCGCGGTTTCCGTCGGCGGGATCGCCGGCACGCTGTTGCGCTTCGCTACGGGTAACTGGATCAACGCTAATTGGCCGCGGCACTTCTATACCGCGACGCTGGCCGTTAATATCGTGGGCTGTTTGCTGATCGGCGTTCTATACGGTCTGTTTTTGATTCGCCCGGAGGTGCCCATCGAGGTGCGTGCCGGGTTGATCGTCGGCTTCCTCGGAGGGCTGACGACTTTTTCATCCTTTTCACTGGATACGGTGCGCTTGCTGGAAAGCGGGCAAGTGCCGCTGGCCCTGGGCTATGCGGCCATCAGCGTATTCGGCGGGCTGCTCGCCACCTGGGCCGGCCTGTCCTTGACCAAACTTTGATAACGAGAGACCGACATGCTCGATTCCAAACTGTTACGTAGCAACCTTCAGGACGTAGCGGACCGCCTGGCTTCCCGTGGCTATGCCCTGGATGTCGCGCGCATCGAAGCGCTGGAAGAACAGCGCAAGACCGTCCAGACCCGCACCGAAGCACTGCAGGCCGAACGTAACGCGCGCTCCAAATCCATCGGTCAGGCCAAACAGCGCGGCGAAGACATCGCGCCGCTGATGGCGGACGTCGAGCGCATGGCGGGTGAATTGAGCGCCGGCAAAGTCGAACTGGACTCGATCCAGACCGAATTGGACTCGATCCTGCTGGGTATCCCCAACCTGCCGCACGAATCGGTGCCGGTCGGTGAAGATGAAGACGGCAACGTCGAAGTACGCCGTTGGGGCACCCCGACTGCCTTCGATTTCCCGGTTCAGGACCACGTAGCCCTGGGCGAGAAGTTCGGCTGGCTGGACTTCGAAACCGCCGCCAAGCTGTCCGGCGCTCGTTTCGCCCTGCTGCGTGGCCCGATTGCCCGTCTGCATCGCGCCCTGGCGCAGTTCATGATCAACCTGCACGTCACCGAGCACGGTTACGAAGAGGCTTACACGCCTTATCTGGTCCAGGCTCCGGCGCTGCAAGGCACCGGCCAGTTGCCGAAATTCGAAGAGGACCTGTTCAAGATCGCTCGTGAAGGCGAAGCCGACCTGTACTTGATCCCTACCGCTGAAGTGTCGCTGACCAACATCGTTGCCGGTGAGATCGTCGACGCCAAGCAACTGCCGATCAAATTCGTCGCCCACACACCTTGCTTCCGCAGTGAAGCCGGTGCGTCGGGCCGTGACACTCGCGGCATGATCCGCCAGCACCAGTTCGACAAGGTTGAAATGGTGCAGATCGTCGAGCCGTCGAAGTCGATGGAAGCGCTGGAAGGCCTGACCGCCAACGCTGAAAAAGTCCTGCAACTGCTCGAACTGCCTTACCGCACCCTGGCGCTGTGTACCGGCGACATGGGCTTCAGCGCGGTCAAGACTTACGACCTGGAAGTGTGGATCCCGAGCCAGGACAAGTACCGTGAAATTTCCTCGTGCTCCAACTGCGGCGATTTCCAGGCCCGTCGCATGCAAGCCCGTTTCCGTAATCCGGAAACCGGCAAGCCTGAACTGGTGCACACCTTGAATGGTTCCGGCCTGGCTGTGGGTCGTACGTTGGTTGCGGTTCTTGAGAACTACCAGCAGGCCGACGGTTCGATCCGCGTGCCTGAAGTGCTCAAGCCTTACATGGGTGGCCTTGAGGTAATCGGCTGAATGAACTATCTGCCGCTGTTTCACAACCTTCGCGGCAGTCGTGTGTTGGTCGTCGGCGGGGGGGAAATTGCCTTGCGCAAATCCCGCCTGCTGGCCGATGCCGGTGCGCTGCTGCGGGTGGTTGCACCTGAAATCGAACAGCAATTGCGCGAACTGGTTGCCGCCAGTGGCGGCGAGTGCCTGGTGCGTGGCTATGTCGAAGCGGATCTGGACGGTTGCGGGCTGATCATTGCCGCCACTGACGACCAAGTGCTGAACGCACAGGTCTCCGCCGATGCGCATCGGCGTTGCGTGCCGGTCAACGTGGTGGATGCGCCAGCGCTGTGCAGCGTGATCTTCCCGGCGATTGTCGATCGTTCGCCATTGATCATCGCCGTGTCCAGCGGCGGCGATGCGCCGGTGCTGGCGCGGTTGATCCGGGCGAAGATCGAAACCTGGATTCCTTCCACCTACGGTCAGCTCGCGGGGCTCGCGGCGCGTTTTCGCCATCAGGTTAAAAAGCTGTTTCCGGATGTGCAGCAGCGTCGCGCGTTCTGGGAGGAGGTTTTCCAGGGACCGATTGCCGATCGTCAACTGGCCGGGCAGGGCGGTGAAGCCGAGCGCCTGCTGCAAGCCAAGATCGATGGTGAAGCGCCAGTGGCCACCGGTGAGGTGTATCTGGTGGGGGCCGGGCCGGGTGATCCCGACCTGCTGACGTTCCGCGCCTTGCGCTTGATGCAGCAAGCCGATGTAGTGCTATACGACCGCCTGGTGGCGCCGGCGATTCTCGAACTGTGCCGTCGCGATGCCGAGCGGGTGTACGTCGGCAAGCGTCGCGCCGATCACGCCGTACCGCAGGACCAGATCAACCAGCAATTGGTGGATTTGGCAAAGCAGGGCAAGCGCGTGGTGCGACTGAAGGGCGGTGATCCGTTCATCTTCGGTCGTGGCGGTGAAGAGATCGAAGAGCTGGCCGCCCAAGGCATCCCGTTCCAGGTTGTGCCAGGAATCACGGCGGCCAGTGGTTGCGCAGCTTATGCCGGGATCCCGCTGACCCACCGCGATTATGCGCAATCGGTACGGTTTGTTACCGGTCACTTGAAGGACGGCTCTACCGATTTGCCGTGGGCCGACCTCGTCGCGCCCGCGCAAACCCTGGTGTTCTACATGGGCCTGGTGGGCTTGCCGATCATTTGCGAAGAGTTGATCAAGCATGGTCGCAGCAAAGATACCCCGGCAGCGCTGATTCAACAGGGCACCACGGTCAATCAGCGGGTGTTTACCGGCACACTGGCCGACTTGCCACGGTTGGTGGCGGAGCATGAAGTCCATGCACCGACCTTGGTGATCGTTGGTGAAGTGGTGCAACTTCGGGAGAAACTGGCGTGGTTCGAAGGGGCTCAGGGGCAACTCTGAGACCCGGGTGTCCCGATCGCTGGCAAGCCAGCTCCCACAGGTTTTGTGTTGAAACGACAAGCTTCAACATCACATAGATCACTGTGGGAGCTGGCTTGCCAGCGATGGGGCCTTGGATCGTTCCCACGCTCTGCGTGGGAATGCATCCAGTGACGCTCTGCGTCACCTCCAGAAGCGAAACGCGGAGCGTCCCCGGCGGCGTTCCCACGCTCTGCGTGGGAATGCATCCAGTGACGCTCTGCGTCACCTCCAGAAGCGAAACGCGGAGCGTCCCCGGCGGCGTTCCCACGCGGAGCGTGGGAACGATCTGAATCTCAGGCCYTGCGCCAAACCCCTTTMCCRMTCAACCGCTCGCGATCATGCGGTGCTGTGAAATCCTGCGCCGGGCCTTTTTGGATCGTTCCCACGCTCTGCGTGGGAATGCATCCAGTGACGCTCTGCGTCACCTCCAGAAGCGAAACGCGGAGCGTCCCCGGCGGCGTTCCCACGCGAGCGTGGGAACGATCTGAATCTCAGGCCTTGCGCCAAACCCCTTTCCCGCTCAACCGCTCGCGATCATGCGGTGCTGTGAAATCCTGCGCCGGGCCTTTGGGCACGATCCCGGTCGGATTGATGGTCTTGTGGCTGCCGTAGTAGTGGTTCTTGATGTGGGTGAAATCCACCGTCTCGGCGATTCCTGGCCACTGATAAATCTCCCGCAACCAGTTCGACAGGTTCGGATAATCGGCAATGCGCTGCAGGTTGCACTTGAAGTGGCCGTAATACACCGCATCAAAACGAATCAGCGTGGTGAACAGGCGGATATCAGCCTCGGTCAGGTACTCACCGGCCAGATAGCGGTTGGCGCCCAGCAACTGTTCCAGTCGGTCCAGTTCGGCAAACAACTCGTCGAACGCCTGTTCATAGGCCTGCTGAGAAGTGGCGAACCCTGCACGGTACACGCCGTTGTTCACCGCCGGATAAATCCGTTCGTTAAGCGCGTCGATCTCACTGCGCAACGGTGCCGGGTAAAAATCCAGGTCATTGCCGGTCAGCTCGTCGAAGGCGCCATTGAACATGCGGATGATTTCCGATGATTCATTGTTGACGATGTGCTGACGCTGTTTGTCCCAGAGCACCGGCACGGTGACGCGACCGCTGTAATCGACGGCATCGGCGGTGTAGCGCTGGTGCAGGAAGGTCAGGCCGTCGAGCTTGTCACCGGTCGAACCCAGAGCCTTGTCGAACGTCCAGCCGTTTTCCAGCATCAGCCAACTGACCACCGACACATCGATCAGGTTTTCGAGGCCTTTGAGTTTGCGCAGGATCAACGTGCGATGAGCCCACGGACAGGCGAGGGAAACGTACAGGTGATAGCGCCCGGGCTCGGCGGCAAAGCCACCGACGCCGCTCGGGCCAGGCTGGCCGTCGGCAGTCACCCAGTTGCGACGTTGCGCCTGCTCACGTTGGAACGCGCCGTCCTTGCTGCTTTCATACCACTTGTCTTGCCAGCGACCTTCAACTAACAAACCCATGTCCAGGACTCCTCAACCGATAAGCGTTGGAGAGGAGTCTATGCCGATGAGTTCGAACAAAAAGCGCAAAGTTCGGGCGTCAATGATCGATTAAATCGATTTATCCCGGGCGTTCCAGTATTTTTCAGCCGTTTCGAATGCTTGTTCACGACTCTGGCCGAGGCCGCGCAAGGCCAAAGCCATGGTCGCGATCAGGGCCATTTGCGGGTAGCTGTCGACCACATCGCCGCGCCATACGGCCTTGAGGTGTGCAGGGTCGAGACTGGAAGGTTTGACGTGACGCTGGCTCGACAGCTGCGGCCATTCCTCATCCCAGCTTGCGCCGCCGGTGGTGCCGTACAAGTGGCTGTCGGCGTCCGGGTTGATCTCGATCTCGCCGCCGTCTCCCTTGACCACGATGGCGGTGTCGCCGAGCAGACCGCTGGCATCACGATGCACGGCTTGATAACCGGGGTGGAAGATACTTTGCAAGCCGCAGCGGGCCCCCAGCGGATTGAGAATCCGCGCCAGCGAATGGATCGGCGAACGCAGCCCGAGGGTGTTGCGCAGGTCGATCATCCGTTGCAGTTGCGGTGCCCAGTCCACCAGCGGCATGAACGCCAGGCCACCGTTGTCCAGAGCCGTGCCGACCTGCTGCCAGTTGCGGCACAACGGAATCTGCAGCTCATCCAGCAATTGCTCGCTGTACAGCCGGCCCGCGGTGTGCGCGCCGCCACCGTGCATGAAAATCCGCACGCCGTTCTGCGAAAGGCATTTGGCGGCCAACAGATACCATGGCAAATGGCGCTTTTTGCCGGCGTAGGTCGGCCAGTCCAGATCCACCGCCAATGCCGGCGCTTGCAGGCGCTCGCGCAAAGCCTCGGTGAACCCGGCCATTTCCTCGGCGCTTTCTTCTTTATGCCGCAACAGCATCAGGAACGCGCCGAGTTGGGTTTCCTCGACCTTCTCATCAAGCACCATGCCCATGGCTTCGCGGGCTTCCGAGCGCGTCAGGTCGCGGGCGCCGCGTTTGCCTTTGCCGAGAATCCGCACGAACTGGGCGAATGGGTGCTCGGCAGGTGTTTCAAGGGTCAGCGCTGGATAGTCGGTCATAAGCAATTCGTCGGTTTGGGCAGGCCCGCCAGTTTCGCGGCGAGTTTGGCGGGGGTGCCTTTGAACAATCGGTTCAGGTGCAGGCTGTTGCCTTTTTCCGGACCGAGCTTCAATGCGGTGTATTTGATCAGTGGGCGGGTGGCGGGCGACAGCTGGAATTCGGCGTAGAAACTGCGCAGCAGTTCGAGGATTTCCCAGTGTTCGGCGCTCAGCTCGATGTCTTCCGCAGCCGCCAGGGCACAGGCGACTTCAGCCGACCAGTCGCTCAGTTCGAGCAGAAAACCGTCTTTGTCCAATTCGATGGCGCGTGCGCCGACCGTCAGTGCATTCATAGCCAACTGTTGACCTTGTCGTGGCGCAGCGACAGTTCGACGAAGGCCGGGTAATCGATGGCATTGGCCCAATCCGGAACGTCGATGGCGCGGGCCTGGGCATCTTCGGCCAGGACATACAGTTGCAGGCCGCGGGCATGCAGCGTGGTGAACGGCGCGGTGCCCGGTTGCAAGGCATAGGCCGCGTCGCCGGACAGCAGCAGTGCGTCATTGCTGCCGATCAACCGCAGGCAACTGTTCAGGCGTTCGTCGCCGAAAGGGGAATGAGACAACACATGCAAAGTCGACATCAGAGAGTGATCACCTGGTCGTATCGGTCAATAAGGGCGGTGATTTCGTTGGCAGCCAGCACCCGGGCTTCTTTCAGCGATAGAGCGCTCGGGTCCAGCCCGCGCTGCGCCGTGCTGTCGGCGCAGACAAACAGTTCTTCAACGCCGAACATCGGCAAGGCCTGCAGGTTGGCGCTCAAGTCTTTCTGTTGCAAAGCCTTGGCGTCTTGTTTCGTCGCGAGCTGGAACACGCCGTCATCGAGAAACAGCAAGCCGATCGGCAGATCGAAAGCGCCGCCGGCCAGCACGATGTCCAGCGCTTCCCGGGCACCGGGGCCGGACCACGGTGCCTGACGGCTGATGATCAACAAGGATTTGGCCATGTCAGGCGCCTCCGAAACAGATCAGGCGGTCGGCGTCTTGCACCGCATCATGCAATTGGCCGAGGCCGGACAATTCCCACGGTGCGCCGACGGCGACAGCTTCGCGTTGATAGCGTTTGGCTTCTTCCTCGTTCAACACACCCCGGCGCAGGGCGGCGGCGATGCACACCACGCCATCGAGTTTTTGCTCGCTGACAAAAGCACGCCATTGTTTTGGCAAGTCCTGCTCATCCTGCGGCGTCACTACGCTGCCGGACGCGTTGTGGACGCCATCCTGGTAGAAAAACAGCCGGACAATCTCGTGCCCACCGGCCAGCGCCGCTTGGGCGAACAGCAAGGCGCGGCGCGAGGAGGGCGCATGGGCGGCGGAAAACACGGCGATTGCGAACTTCATGACGGACTCGATCAGCGAAACTGCGGCCATGATAAAGCTTTATCGGCGCAGGGGCTAAGTCGATGTCGCCTGTGCGGACCTTATCGCTGGCAAGCCAGCTCCCACAGGTTATGTAGTGACACTACAATCTCAATCATTTCACAAATCCCTGTGGGAGCTGGCTTGCCAGCGATGAGACCAGAGCGGGCGATACAAAATTCAGCGTGGCATGTAGCCCAACTGCCAACGCCGCGGAATCCTCAGCGACAACACCCCCAGCGCCGCCGCCAGCAAACCACTGGCAAACAGCGCCTTGAGCCCAAAGTGGTGTTCCAGCACCGCACCGAGTATTGCGCCGGCAAACATGCCGGTCCAGGGGATCAATTGCACCCGCCAGCCGTCGCGTCGTTCGCCAAGCAGCCAGCGTCCCAACCCACGCCCGAAACGCGACAGGGCACCGGTGACGTAGGTCAGGCCGACCGGCAAACCATTGACCTGTTCCACCGCGGCGTTGAGCATGCCCATCGCGATGATCGCCGCAAGCAAGGCCGGCATTTGCGTGTCGTATGGCCATGCCGCTGCAGCGCAGAGCAGGGCGGCAATGCACAACATCAAAGGCAGCGCCCGGCGACCACCCCAGCGACTGACGATAATCCCCAGCGCGTTACCGAGGATGAACGTGGCGACGAGGATCACCAGACGCAAGGTCAAACCCAGGTCACCGGCGCTGATCGCGACGGCCATGCGTGTGGTGTTGCCACTCATGAACGAAACAAAATCGCCGCTGGCCATGAAACCGATAGCGTCGGTCATGCCGGCCAATACCGAAAGCATGGCCACCAGGCTCAGGCCGATGCGCCCGCGCCATTTCTGTGTGTGCAGGTGGCCGGGGCTGGCGTGAGTTCTGGAGGCGGAAGGCAGCATGGGCGATGGCGTCCTTGAGCGGTGGTCAGGATTTTATCCCGTACAAGTCGCAATACTCCAGCCAGTCCATGCCGGCCATTTCCGCGACCTCCCGGTGCACCTCAAGGCGCTGGGCCTCGTATTCCTGCGGTGTGGCAGAGGTCAATTGCAGGGTCAGTTCCCAGGCAAACAAACCAAGGCGCTCGGCTTCGGCTTCGAAGGCTTCATGCAAACGCTCCTCGCGAAACTGCGCGAGGGTCTCGCCTTTGGCCTGGGCCAGCAACGGGTTGAGGTTGTCCAGTTCGATGCGCAGTTCGGGGCGTTCATCGAGAAACCTGTTCAATGCCTGTTCATGTTGCAGCTCGGATGCCGCCATGGTCACTCCTCGGGAACGGATTACGAAGACTGTTTCTTGCTGGCCTTGGCCGCTGCCGCCAGACATTCGAGGGCAAACTGCTCGGTGTAGGTCATCTGGATCGGCGTGGTTTCGCCTTTGACGGTCCTCTCACCGTCGAGGATGTATCGAATCCGCTTGTCGGTGACGCCGATCCGCTTGGCGATCCAGGAGGGCGTCTGGCCTATCTGGCTGATCAGTTTGTCAGCGTATTCAGTGGTCGGTTTGTAAAACTCGGCGTTGGGGATCATTGGGCTTCCAGTCAAGGTGCGATGCAGCGTCATGGCGCGACAGGGTGCGCGAATCGTCGCGTGGTGTCGCGTTATAAATGCAGTAAAGCAGAACGATACCCTGTGCCACGGTGATACAGTCCGCTTTTTCCTGATGAGTGAATGCAATGCGAATTCTGATGGTGGCGCTGGCCGCTACCTTGCTGGCGGGATGCGCGGGCTCGGCAATGAACGATGCGCGCACCAAAGCCCCGTACAAAACCCTGAACTCGGACAAACCGGCGAAAGACGTCGCCCAGTGTGTGCAGTTTTCGTGGCAGGACGAAACGGTATTCGGTGTTGACGCTGCTGCGTACCTGGAACCGGCCGAGAAGGGCGGCACTACGGTCTACACCCGTTCCGCGGAGTCTTTTGTGGACGTGACCACCGATGCCTCGGGCACGGTGTTGAGCTACTACGCGCAACAGGACGACTTCGTCGCCAAACGCCGGTTGGCGGCATTGGCCACTTGTCTGTGAGTTGATGCAATCCAACCGTAGGAGCAAAGCTTGCTCGCGATGAACGATAACGCGGTGTTCCTGAGAAACCGCGTCATGACCATCGCGAGCAAGCTTTGCTCCTACGGGCGTTGTGTTGGTCAGTAGCTCAAGCGCTTCTGGAAGAAAAAGTGCTTGTGTCCCGGCGGGTAGTCGGCGATGTGTCCGACTTCGCTGTAGCCGCATTTCCTGTAGAACTCCGGTGCCTGGAATTCAAAGGTTTCCAGCCACAGGCCGACGCATTCCTTTTCCCGGGCCAGGTCTTCGGCCATCTCCATCAGCTTCGTGCCCATGCCCTGGCCACGGGCCTGTTCCGGCACCGCCAGCAGGTCGATGAACAACCATTGATAAAACAACCGGGCGTAAACTCCGCCAACAATCTGATCGTTGTCATCGCGTACCAGCAACGCGATGTGTTCCGGCGGCGGGCTGGCTGATTTCGAAGCATTGTAGGCGCGCAGCGGCACGAGGATCGCCTCGCGCTCTTCGTTGCTGGGGTTGGTCTTGCGTTCGATACGCAGGGTCATGGCTATATCCTTATGGCTGTGAACACTCAGCCTATCGTGCTCGACGGCAATGTTCCATCAGCGCAACGCGGGTGGAACCGTCGCCCGCGCGCGGATGTCACTGATTAAGACGCGTCTTCCCGAACGCGACCGATGAGGACAATCCGTGAATATTTTCGAAGCCTTGCGCGAAAGCCATGAACGCCAGCGTACCTATGCCAAGGCGCTGATCCAGACCAGTGGCGACACCCCCGAGCGGGTCGAGGCGTACAAACAGCTCAAGGCTGAACTCCAGGCCCATGAAACCGCTGAAGAGCGGCATTTCTACATCCCGCTGATGGAGTTCGATAACGGCGTCGACCTCAGCCGCCATGCGATTGCCGAACATCACGAAATGGACGAAATGATGGAGGAACTGGACGAGACCGAGATGTCCAGCCCGGCCTGGCTCGCGACCGCCAAGAAGCTGTCGGAAAAGGTTCATCACCATCTCAAGGAGGAAGAGCAGAAGTTCTTCCAGATGGCTGGTAAGTTGCTCGACGACAAGCAGAAAGAAGCGCTGGCAGGACAATACGAGAAGGAATACCAGGCGCAGCTCTCCTGAGGTATTGCTCCCCCCTGTAGGAGCGAGCCTGCTCGCGATGGATTCGCAAACACCGCGGGGATTCAGATTTCCCGCGTTATCGTTGAAGACCATCGCGAGCAGGCTCGCTCCTAAAGGATTAGAAGCCAGGCGGGCGCGCTGTGGCGGGCCAATGTCCGCCCTCCAGCGTCAATAGCAGTTCTTTCGCTTCCAGCCCCCCGGCAAAACCGGTCAATTTTCCCGACGCACCGATTACCCGATGGCACGGTGCAATGATCGATAGCGGGTTCTTGCCATTCGCCGCTCCAACCGCCCTTACCGCGGTCGGGTTGCCGATCTGTTCGGCAATCTGGCTGTAGCTGCGAGTCTCGCCAAACGGGATGCTCAGTAGCGCTGCCCAAACCTGCTTTTGAAATTCCGTTCCGGAAAAATCCAGCTCCAGATCGAAGCTTCGGCGTGTGCCGGCGAAATACTCGCGCAGTTGCGCGGCGGCACGTATCAGGATCGGAGAGTCCGGCGCTTCGCTCATCGGTCCCAGGCGCACTCGGCCCGGTCTGTCGTTTTCCCAGAGGATGGCCACCAGTCTCGAACCGTTCGCCACCAGCTTCAATTCGCCAACCGGGGAAGCCAGGGTGGTGCATTTGAAAGTCATGGCGCTAGCCCCGTCTGATTGTTGAACAGGCGTTAAGGATACTGCTTCTCAAGGGAGGCGCAATGCGCAATCCCGACCATACTTGGCTACTGCTTTTGACGAATTTTCCGACTTTAAAACAAGAAGAGACCGACTCATGAAGTACGAACCTTTTGCCAAAACGCTGATAGCGACCTCATTGGCGCTCAGCTGTCTGACGGCCAACGCGGCCTCTGTGGCCCCGGTCGCCGCTGAAAACGGCATGGTGGTCACCGCTCAGCACCTGGCCAGCCACGTGGGCGTTGATGTTCTGAAAAATGGCGGCAACGCGGTCGACGCCGCTGTCGCGGTGGGTTACGCACTGGCCGTGGTGTATCCGGCGGCGGGTAATCTGGGCGGTGGTGGTTTCATGACCATTCAACTGGCCGACGGGCGCAAGACCTTCCTCGACTTCCGCGAAAAAGCCCCCTTGGCTGCCACTGCCGACATGTACCTCGACAAGGACGGCAACGTCGTGCCGGACCTGAGCACCCGTGGTCACCTGGCTGTCGGCGTGCCGGGCACTGTTTCCGGCATGGAACTGGCCTTGAGCAAATACGGCACCAAACCGCGCAAGGAAGTCATTGCCCCGGCGATCAAACTCGCGGAAGACGGTTTCGTGCTGGAACAGGGTGATGTCGAGTTGCTGGAATACGCCACCGACGTGTTCAAGAAGGATATCAAGGATTCCGGCGCGATTTTCCTCAGCAACGGCGAGCCAATGCAGGTCGGGCAAAAGCTGGTGCAAAAGGACCTCGGCAAAACCCTGCGGGAAATTTCCGAGAAGGGCGCCGACGGCTTCTACAAAGGCTGGGTGGCCGACGCCATCGTCACGTCCAGCCAGGCCAACAAAGGCATCATCACCCAGGCCGACCTCGACAAATACAAGACCCGCGAACTGGCGCCGATCGAATGCGACTACCGCGGTTACCACGTGGTGTCGGCACCGCCACCGAGTTCTGGCGGCGTAGTGATCTGCCAGATCATGAACATCCTCGAAGGCTATCCGATGAAGGACCTGGGCTATCACTCGGCCCAGGGCATGCACTACCAGATCGAAGCGATGCGCCACGCTTACGTCGACCGCAACAGCTACCTGGGGGATCCGGATTTCGTCAAAAACCCGATCGCCCATCTGCTCGACAAAAACTACGCGACCAAGCTGCGCGAAGCGATCAGCCCGCAGAAGGCCGGGGTGTCGAAGGACCTCAAGCCTGGCGTAGCGCCCCACGAAGGCAGCAACACCACCCATTACTCGATCGTCGACAAATGGGGCAACGCGGTGTCGGTGACCTACACCCTCAACGACTGGTTCGGCGCCGGGGTCATGGCCAGCAAGACCGGGGTCATCCTCAACGATGAAATGGACGACTTCACCTCGAAGATCGGCGTGCCCAACATGTACGGCCTGGTGCAGGGCGAGGCCAATGCCATCGCGCCGGGCAAGGCGCCGTTGTCGTCCATGAGCCCGACCATCGTCACCAAGGACGGCAAAGTGGTGATGGTGGTGGGTACGCCGGGTGGCAGCCGGATCATCACGGCCACTCTGCTGACCATGCTCAACGTCATCGACTACGGCATGAACATCCAGGAAGCGGTCGATGCACCGCGATTCCACCAGCAGTGGCTTCCGGAGGAAACCAACCTGGAAACGTTCACCACCAGCCCGGATACGGTGAAGATCCTCGAAAGCTGGGGCCACAAATTTGCCGGCCCGCAGGATGCCAACCACCTGGCGGCGATCCTGGTTGGCGCGCCGTCACTGGATGGCAAACCGGTGGGCAAGAACCGTTTCTACGGGGCCAACGATCCGCGGCGTAACACCGGCTTGTCGCTGGGTTACTGAGGGTTGTGTTCGAGGGGGGACGGACTTATGTTCGTCCCCTGCCACTCTGAATGTTCAAGGAAGGAATCATGACCACCGCATTGTTAATCATCGACGTCCAGCAGGCTCTGTGTTCAGGCGAATACGAGTGCTTCGAGATCGGGCGTGTCATCGATACCATCAACGAGCTTTCTGCGCGTGCGCGCAATGCCGGAGCTCCGGTGGTGATTATCCAGCACGAAGAAGAAGAGGGCAGTCCTTTTGCTCATGACACCGCTGGCTGGCAACTGGCTGAAGGCTTGGCGACTGCGGCCACGGATTGGCGCGTACGCAAGACCACCGGTGATTCGTTCTACCAGACCAACCTGCAAAAACTGCTGCCGGTGCAGGATTTCGATCGCTTGGTCATCTGCGGGCTGCAAACCGATTACTGCGTCAACGCCACCGTGCGCCAGGCATTGAAACTGGGTTACGACGTGGTACTGGCGGCGGATGCACACTCCACCGTCGACAACGGTAACCTCACCGCCGAAGACATCATTGCCGAGCACAACAAGGATCTGGCGCACTTGACCGGCTCGGTAGCGCGGATCGATGTGATCCCGGCTGCCGAAATTCACTTCTGAAAAAACCGAATCTCCCTGAAGGCGCTAGCAGGCTCGCGATGGTGGTGTGTCAGTCGCTGCAGACGGTGAATGTGCCACCCTCATCGCGAGCAGGCTCGCTCCTACAGGTCCCCGGTCTTGATTGACGCATCAGGTCGCACAACTCAGGGCGAACCGAAGATATCCATGAGCAGTGCGTTGCTGTGAGACGCGACTATCGCAAAACAGGCAGGCACGCCTGTTGCCGAAACACAAAAGCCTGAATAAGATACATCCGCAATAGCGTCTGCACTCGATGGTACGGTGCAAACCGGGAAGGCACAGGTCATCGGGCTCGTGCGCCTGGATGTGATGAACGGATGTTGGTCGGAAATGGACTTGTCACTCACAGGGTTTCACCCATTTCCAATCTGGCCAACAACGTACTTGCTTCGAAAGGGGGCAGCCGTTCATGGATGTTCTCGCACCGTTCTACCAATACCTGTTTCGCTGGGTGATCGCGCCTGTCAGCGAGCGGTTCCTCGGTCTGTTCGACCTCAATGGCCGCCTCTGTGTGGCATTCCTTTTCATCTCCTATGTCGTTGCCTATGGGTTGTTCCGTTTCAGGAAGCCCCGTGGCCTGACCAATGCGCGTACGTTCTGGCAATTCATCGGCGGCAACCGTGTGCATTTTCATCCTTCGGCATTGCTCGATTACCGCTATTACTTTGTGCGGGCGATCCTCAAGGTCATGCTGGTCGTGCCCGTGGTCGGGCTGGTTGATCCGTATGTTCTGAGTTCCGGCGATTACATCCGTTTTTTCACGCACCTGTGGGGCGCACGGGTGCAGATGGAGGAACATCTGGCGCTGTCCTTGCTCTACGGGCTGGGCGTATTTTTGCTACAGGACTGCATTCATTACTGGGTACATCGTGCCTTTCATTCCCGTTATCTGTGGGCGTTTCACAAGGTTCATCATTCGGCGTCGGTGCTGGTTCCGGTGACGGCCAGTCGCGTGCATTTCAGCGAGATAATAGTCGGGCGGTTGATTGATATCGTTTTCATCAGCGCCTTCGCCGGTGTCTTCTGGTATGCCTGTGGCGGGGAGATCAGCCGCTACACACTGTTTGGTGTGACCTACATGGTGTTCATCCTCAATGCGCTGGCGGCAAACCTGCGGCACAGTCATGTCTGGCTTTCGTTCGGACCGGTAGTCGAGCATGTGCTGAACAGCCCGGCGCAACACCAGATTCATCACAGCGATGCGCCTCGACACTTCAACAAAAACTACGGGGTCAACTTGTCGCTCTGGGACTGGATGTTCGGCACGCTCTACGTCACGCAGTCAAAACCCGAATCCATCCGGTTTGGCACCGGTGAAGCGGACGAGCGTTACCTGACCCTCTACAGCCTGATCGTCATGCCGTTCGTGGAAACTGCAGCAAAGCTGCGCCAGGCAAAGTGCAGTCCTTTGGTCAGCGAGGCGGAAGCTTCCAGTGTTCACGCCACTGCTCGTACTGTGCCTCGGGCAATTGCACCAGCAGTGGGGAACGGCGCGGGTCGAGCCAGTTGAACAACCGCGCGATGTCTTCCGCGGCCATTGCAGTGCAGCCTCGGGTCGGTGTCGTCTGGCCGCGCCAGATGTGCAGGAAGATGCACGAGCCTGCGCCGGGGATGGCCGGTGTGTTGTGTTCGATGAAAATGCCCTGGCGATACAAATCGTCTTTGCGGCGCATGCGTTCGGCGCTGGTCCAGTCCCCGACGAGTGTCCCGTTGTCGACCAGTTGGTTGTAGCGCGACGACTGGCTGTCATCCACGCATTCGAGGGTTTGCGTCAGTGCGAGATACGGCAGGCGGGTGGCGGCAGAGGTGTCATAGCCGAACGCGGTTCCCAGTTTGAACACACCGGCCGGGGCCTTGCCATCGCCTTCCTGTTTTACCGGTCCCGAGGGGTCCTTCACGACAATCATGCCTTTGCCCCAGCCCATGCCGTGTTTTCCGAGCACCACGGGAAACGCCGCTTCGAATTTTTCAAAGCTGTCGCCGTGCCGTTCATAGCGTTGCGCGATGCCCTGGATGGCATCCCAGTTTTTGCTGGTGACCACAATCAGCTGATCGCTGTCGTCGAGTACCTGGGCCACGACTGCAGCGGGCAGCAACAGCACCAGAAACGACCAGGCCTTGATCAGATTGTTCATGGCGCAAGCGGGGTAATGGGGAAGTCCATGACAGTCTTCAATGACGGGTCCCGGGTATACGTGAAGTGCCACCACTCGTTGGCGTAGCCGGTAAACCCTTCCTTTTCCATGGCACGGCTGAGTCGCTGGCGATTGTCCCTGGCCGCCGCGCTGATCAATGGAGAGTCAGTATGGGCACGTTCATCAAAACAATCGAACCCGGTGCCCATGTCGACCGCGCCGTCGTGCCAGCGCTGGCCAACGTCGGCGGTGCAATCGACCGGTGTGGCGGCAGGTGTCCAGTTGTCTGCGGGCAGTGCACCGGGGCCGGTCATGGTCAGGTCGACGGTGCCGCCCCGTGAATGGTTGGAGACCCGCGCCACGTAACCCAGGCGCCAGAAGTCCTGCTTGTCTACCCGCGGGTAGAATTCGGCCTTGCGCGGGTCGCCCGGTTCGTTGGCGAAACGTCCCATGTCGGCCACGGCACGACGGGGGCGGTAGCAGTCGAAGACTTTCAGGCCGTAGCCCTCGGCCTTGAGCGCCGATTGCACCCGTGACAGCGCTTTGGCTGCATCCGCCGCCAACAGGCACTCGGCTGCCTGATAGCCATCCAGCGCATGACCGGTGAAGTTATGGGCGCCGGCATACCGGATGTCCTGCTCAATGCCGGGATCGACGTTGCGCAGATACACCATGTGTTCAGGTTTCGACTCGTCAGCCATGCACGGCAGCGCAAGGCTCAGGCATAGCATCCACAGACCGGGAAAACGCGACATCGGCAACGGCTCCTTGATGACCCATCACTTCATAATGGCTTGAATCGCACTTCACCTCCACAGGTCACGCAACCGGTAGGAGCAAAGCTTGCTCGCGATAGCAGTCTTGCAGTCAACATCTGTGCTGAGTGTGGCGCCGTCATCGCGAGCAAGCTTTGCTCCTACAGGTGATCATGGGCTGCTAGGCTGTTAATCCTCGAGACCGCAATGGAGCATCCTCATGGCTATCCAGGCCCTGCGCGCCGACGCATCCCACATCGATATCATTGCCCCATTGTTCGACGCCTACCGGGTTTTTTACCGTCAGCCAACACACCTGCCTCAGTCCCGTGACTTCATCGCCGAGCGTATTGTCCGGGACGAATCGGTGATCTTCATTGCCGTAGACAGCGACGGAGCAGCATTGGGTTTCGTGCAAATGTTCCCGACATTTTCCTCAATCGACGCGCACCGCACCTGGTTGCTTGGCGACCTGTTCACCACACCGGACGCTCGGGGCAAAGGCGTCGGTACGCTGCTGATGAACACCGCCCGCGACTTTGCCCGGTTGAGCGGTGCCAAGGGCATGACCCTGGAAACCGCTACCGATAACTTCAGCGCCCAGCGTTTGTATGAGTCTTTGGGTTATGTACGCGATGGCGGTTACTACACCTACTGCCTCGATCTGCACCAAGGTTGAGCCCGGGGCTGTCGACGCCCTCCAAGGGACGGTGACGCCGACAATCGTCTGCCGGTTATTTACACCGGGGTGCCGAACACCGGGCGCAAGAAGCTGCGCTCATAGCTGAGGATGCAGCGGGTCTCTTCGGCGTATTTGAACGCGGCGATGCACTCCGGATCGCTCATGGACTGTTGCCGATAGCTTTCGTAAGCCGCCAGGCTCGGGAAAGTGAACAGGGCCATGGCGATATTGTTGGCACCTTCGGACGGCAAGAAGTAGCCGTGATGCTGGCCGCCGAATTTCTCCACCAGCGGTATCCACAATTTCCCGTAGTGCTCGAACGCTTCGAGCTTGTACGGGTCCAGCACATATTTGAGGTAGCAGGTGACCATCGGTTTTTCTCTCAGTCGGGGTTAATGATTTTTTTCTGTCGGCTGCGTCAGCCCGGATGCTGCTCCCGGGCAGCGCGAGCAAATTCGATGAAGGCTTTGAGCGTCGCCGGCACATGCCGTCGGCTCGGGTAGTACAGGTGCAGGCCCGGGTAGTAGGGGCACCAATCGCCCAGCACCTGGATCAGCCGGCCGTCGGCGACAGGCACCTTGACCATCTCTTCGAAAACGTAAGCCAAACCGACGCCCTGCAGCGCCGGGCCGACCATCAGGCTGACGTCGCCTAAGGTCAGCGGCCCGTCGATTTCGATTTCCTGGGCGATGCCGCCCCGTTCGAACTCCCAGCGATACAGCGAACCACTGGGGAAGCGATGGCGGATGCATGGCAGGCCATGCAAGTCCTCGGGTTTTTGCGGAATGGCATGTTGCTTGAAGAATTCGGGCGAGGCCACCACCACCGAACGCATGTAGGCACCGATGGGCAGCGATACCATATCAGCTTCAAGACGCGCACCGAACCGCACCCCGGCGTGAAACCCCTCCGACACCACGTCGACCAGACCGTCATCGGCGACGATCTCCAGCTTCACGTCCGGATAGGCTTGCAGAAATTTCGCGGCCAGGGGCAGCAGCACCAACTCCGCGGCCTGGCGGCCGGCGGTGATTCGCAGGTTGCCGGAGGGTTTGTCGCGAAAGTTGTTGAGGTCTTCGAGGGCGTCGTCGATGTCGCGAAACGCGGGCTTCAATCGCGCGAACAGACGTTCACCCGCCTCGGTCAGGCCGACGCTGCGGGTGGTGCGATTGAACAACCGCACACCGAGCCGGTTTTCCAGGGTCCGTACCGAATGGCTCAGCGCGGAAGGCGTCAACCCCAGCTCCACCGCCGCCCGGCTGAAGTTCAGGTGAGTGGCCACGCTGAGGAAGGTCGTAAGGTCGGCCGCAGAAGGAACTTTCATTTGTGAGTGCCTTTCACAAAGCCATGCAAAATTGCTGGGATTATCACATCAGTAATCGAGTTTTACAGTGGCGTCAACTCATCAAGAAGGCCCGGCAATCACGCTCGGGTCGTTGTCAGGAGGCGTTGAAATGCGTACTTGGTTGATTACTGGAGCTTCCCGTGGTTTTGGTACCCTCATCGCAGAACAGGCTCTGCGTGCCGGCGACGCGGTGATTGCCACCGCCCGTAAACCCGAAGAAATCATCGCCCGGCTGGGCGATCATCCAAACCTGCTGGCTGTGCGCCTGGACGTGACTCGCGAAGAAGAAGCGCATCAGGCAGTCGCCGAGGGCATCAAGCGTTTTGGCCGCATCGACGTGCTGATCAACAATGCCGGTTTCGGCGTGTTGGGGGCAGTCGAAGAAACCAGCGCCAGCGAGACCGAGCGACTGTTCGCCACCAACGTGTTCGGCGTGCTCAACGTGACGCGTGCAGTACTGCCGCACATGCGCCGCCAGCGTGCCGGGCATGTGATCAACATCTCTTCGATTGGCGGCTACCAGGCCTACATGGGTTGGGGGGTCTATGGTTCCACCAAGTTTGCGGTGGAGGGCATTACCGAAGCGCTGCATCAGGAACTGGCGCCGCTGGGCATTCATGCCACGGTGGTCGAACCGGGCTTCTTCCGCACGGATTTCCTCGACGAACAATCGCTGGTAAAGACCGCGCTGGAACTGCCGGACTACGATGCAACCGTCGGTGCGATGCGCAAGCATGCCGAGGCGGCCAACCATGCGCAGCCGGGTGATCCGGTGAAATTCGCCGAGGCCATGCTCGCCCTGGTCAATGCACCGAAGCCACCGCAACGTCTGGCGCTGGGCAGCGACACCATTGCGAGGATTGAAGCGAAGAACCGCTTTGTCGCCGAGGAACTGGCCGAGTGGAAAGACCTGGCGCTGTCCACTGACTTCAAGGATTGAAGCCAAACCGCAACCCCTGCAGGAGCGAGCAGGCTCGCTCCTGTATCTGTTTGAGGCGATTCAATTGCCGCTCAGCGACATTCCATGCAGAAGTAAGGCATGACGTCGGAGCTGGCATCGTAACCATTGCTGCCATCGGCGTAATGGTTGTGCAGCAATCGGTCGGAACCGCCTTCTGCTACACGTGTGCCGCGCATCGAGTTGTAGCCCGCCGCGACGTTGTTCTGCTTCAGTCGATCGGAACCGTCCGAGGCCAGTTGCCGTTCTCGGAGACGATCCGCACCACCTTCGGCAAGTCGACGTTCCTGTAGCCGATCCGCGCCACCTTCGGCGAGCCGCCGTTCTTGCAGGCGATCCGCGCCGCCCTCGGCAAGTCGACGTTCTTGCAAGCGATCAGCGCCGCCTTCAGCCAGTTGTCTTTCCTTGATACGGTCGGGCGCGCCTTCGGCAACGTTGTGGGCGGCGGTGCCGGCACCGGTTGTCGTAGCTCCCGCTTCGGCCGCTTGAGTGTTCGCCGCGATGCAACCGAGAGCCGAAAAGAGGGCAATGCCTAACGCGAGTTTGGGGGTGTTCATCATGTTCACCTGGTGGGTCACGGGGTTGTTTACATTCAAGCAAGCCATCTTAATTGGCTTAAAAAACACGTCACTCATGCATAGGTTGGGCAGGCGAACATCTAGGTGTTAAAGATTCATACTCAGGTATGCCAGCGATCCCGGTCATGCTCAAATGGCGAGCATTTTTTATAGCAGGCGACGGTTGAACGGGGTGTACATGAACAAAACGGCGGTGTTGGCGCTCGTCCTGAGCCTCGGATGGCTCAGCATGCAAGCGCAGGCGGCGGGGGACGCCGAGGCGGGCGGCAAACTGTTCAAGCGAGTGTGCGGTGGCTGCCATCAGGTCGGGGAGTCCGCGAGAGCGTTTTTTGGGCCGCAGCTCAACAATGTGATCGGGCGAGTTGCCGGGAGTACCACGGACTATCAGTACTCCGAGGCCATGAAATCATCTGGAATCGTCTGGACCCGGGAGAAACTGGCGGCGTATATCGAAGATCCGAAGGCTGTGGTGTCGGGGACGCGGATGATTTTCTGGGGGATCAGTGATCAAGAGAAAATTGATGATCTGTTGGCGTATCTGGAGAGGTTCGGCGCGCCTTGAAGGTGGTTGTATATCCGTTGCTTGGGTAATCGCGGCGGCCTGACTGGTCGCATGACCGCCCTTAAATCACCTCCGATGATTACTTTTTGTCGGCCACCGCTTGTGTGTCATCGATGAGCGTCAGGCACCGTGATCAGGTTGAGCAAACCTGACCGGAGCCTAATAATGATAAAAAAACGCTCGGCCACCGCCACAGTCCGCCAACGACTGCACCGGCCTGGCCACACCCGCCCGCAACCCCTTGCGCTGGCGATCATTGCCGTACTGACGGGCCCCGCCTGTGCGACCACGTTCGATATCAACGAAGACTGGAGCCTGTCGACCAAGACCACGCTGAGCCTGGGCAGTAGCTGGTCGACGCAAAATCCCGACAAGAGCCTCATGACCCGCGCCAACGCCTTGCAAGCCCAAGGCGTTCAGGCCAATGGCACGAGCGTGAGCGCCGACGACAACCGGCTGAATTTCGAGCGGGGCGACCCCATCTCGCAGATCTTCAAGGGCCTTACCGATTTCAGCCTCGATGGCCAGGGGCAGGGCGCGTTCATCCGCTTCAAATACTGGTACGACCACGCCTACGAAACCCGCAACGGTCGGTTCAAGGATTTCGACGATTCGGGCTGGGACGATCTGTCGAAGTTCAAGGGGTTCGAGATGTTCGATGCCTATGTCTGGAAAGACTTCCAGTTGGCCGATCATCCGCTGAACGTGAAAGTCGGCAATCAGGTGTTGTCCTGGGGCGAGTCGCTGCTGATCCAGAACGGCATCAACGTGATCAACCCGCTGGACGTTTCGGCGTTCAACCGTCCTGGCGTCGAGATCAAGGAAGGCCAGTTGCCGGTGGAGATGGTGTCTTTCAGCTTTGGCCTGTCGGACACCACCAACCTCGAAGGTTTTTACCAATACAACTGGCGCCCCAGCGTTCTTGACGGTTGCGGCACATTTTTCGCCAGTAGCGATGCGATCCAGAAAGGTTGCGGGCCGTTGTACCTGAGCCAGGTGTTGACCGATCAGCAGATGCAGGCCAGCGGTTTGTACGCGCCGTCGCGGGGTAATGAATCGCCGTCGGACAACGGTCAATTCGGTTTCGCTTTGCGCCAGATGATCCCGGCGCTCAACGATGCCGAAGCGGCGATTTACTTTATCAACTACCACTCACGCCTGCCGTATTTCACCCTCAATGCGAAGAACACCGCCGTACGCGGTACGTTCCCTGGCGGCGTTCAACCGCCGACTTATGCCGCGGCGTTTCCGGAAGATATTCGCCTGTACGGCATCAGCCTCAACGGTGTCGAGCCCAACAGCGGAATTTCCCTTGCCGGCGAGCTGAGCTACCGGCCGAACATGCCGCTGGCGATCAACGCGCCGGACATCAACGTTGCAGTGATCACCGGGGCGGCAGGCAGCTCCTGGGTGCAGTTGCCGACGGGGTTCAACATCAACCGTGGCGACCGTTACGACGGCTGGGAGCGCAAAGGCGTCTGGCAGGCGACCGCCTCGGCGACCCAGGCCTTCGATAACATTTTGGGTGCCACACGCCTGAGCCTGTTCGGTGAGGCTGGCGTGGTGCACATCGATGATCTGGGCGACGAGCGCCTGGGTCGCAACTCGGCATTCGGCCGCAGCTCCACGCGCAACGGTACGCCGTGCAACACCGCGGCGTCGGGCGTGACCAACCAGTACTGCACCGACAAGGGTTTCGCCACCGATTGGTCGTGGGGTTATCGCTTGCGTGCCAGCCTGGAATACAGCGATGTGCTGCCGGGCATCAACCTGATTCCGGCCGTCAACTGGCGACATGACGTCGAGGGTTATTCCTACGATCCGCAAGGGCCGTTCCAGGAAGGCCAGCAAGCGCTCGGCGTCAGCCTGACCGGCGTCTACATGAACGATTACAGCGTGGAACTGGCCTACAACGCCTTCTTCGGTTCCAACGACTACAGCACCCTCGACGACCGCGACTTCGCCTCTGTCAGCTTCAAGGCAGACTTCTAAGGAGAATCATAATGCGTATGCAATTGTGCGTGCTGGCCCTGGCCTGCACCGTAGGCCTGGCTCAGGCCAAAGGCACCGATTCGGCTGCTCTGGGCAAAACCCTGACCCCGATGGGTTCGGAGATGGCGGCCAATGCCGACGGCAGCATTCCGGTCTGGACCGGAGGCCTTGGCGCCAACGCCGGTATCGTCGATAGCAAGGGCGGGTACAGCGATCCATATGCCGCCGAGAAACCGTTGTTCACCATCACGGCAAAGAACGTCAGCCAGTACCAGAAGTTTCTCAGCCCGGGTCAAATTGCCTTGTTCAAGCGTTTCCCCGACAGCTACAAAATGAACATCTACCCGAGCCACCGCAGCGCCAACCTGCCCAAGGACGTGCTCGCGGCGAGCCGTGACAATGTGGCCAAAACCAGCATGGCCGACGGTGGCAATGGCTTGCACGACTATGCGCGGGGCATTCCGTTTCCACTGCCCACCGAAGGCCTCGAGGTGATGTGGAACCATATGACCCGTTATCGCGGTGGCAGTTACGAGCGCATCAGCAGTGCGGCATTGGTGCGTGAAAACGGCGCCACCAGTTACGTGCGTAATCAGTCGCTGATCAACTTCGCCGACACGGTGGGCGGGCTGGAGGCAAACTCGAACATCCTGTTCATGTTCAAGAGCCGCGTATTGGAACCGGCGCGTTTGTCCGGGGAAGCGGTGCTGGTGCATGAGCCGATCGATCAGGTCGCCGAGCCGCGTTCGGCGTGGCAATACCTGCCGGGCCAGCGCCGGGTGCGCCGTGCACCGATGATCGCCTATGACAACAGCGCCCGTTACAGCAACGGCCTGATCACCGCCGACAACATCGACGGCTACAACGGCGCGCCGGATCGCTTCGACTGGAAACTGGTGGGCAAGCAAGAGCTGTACATCCCTTACAACAGCTACAAGATCGGCAGCCGCGACATCAAGTACGACGCTGTGATCCAACCCAACCATATCAATCAGGATCTGGCTCGTTACGAGAAGCATCGGGTGTGGGTGGTCGAAGCGACCCTCAAGCCCGACGCGCGACACATCTATGCCAAGCGCCGGTTCTATGTCGACGAAGACAGTTGGCAGATCGCCCAATCGGACCAGTACGACAGCCGCGGCGAACTGTGGCGCAGCGGTGAACTGCATGCGATTCAGCAGTACGACCACGGCTTCACCTACAACGTGCTGGAAACCTCCTATGACTTGATTTCCGGACGTTATTACGCCGGTGGCCTGGCCAACGAAGAGACCGAGCCGATGCGTGTCGGCTTTGCCGCCAAGACCGACGACTACACCCCGTCGGACCTGCGGCGCTGGGCCAAATAACCCTTTTTTGTCGATCGTTCCCACGCTCCGCGTCGTCGTTCGATCGTTCCCACGCTCTGCGTGGGAATGCAGCCCGGGACGCTCCGCGTCCCAAAGCGTGACGCGGAGCGTCACAAGAGGCATTCCCACGCAGAGCGTGGGAACGATCATTCATCACCCTTAAGGAGATCTATCCGTGCGCTACTGGATATCCGCGCTGGCCCTGGGCGCAAGCCTGGGCTCGGTTCACGCGCAAACCCTCGATCAATCGCAGGCCAGGGCGCTGGCGCAAGAGGCCTATGTGTTTGCTTACGCTACCGTCGAGCACGACAAGGTGCTCAGCGCCATCGCCGCGAAGCTGCCGTTCAACCGCCTCTACAGCGAACCGCGATTGCTCGGCCCGCAGGACAACAAAGTGGTGTCGCCAAACAACGACACATTCTATTCCCGGGCCTTGCTCGACTTGCGCGCTGAACCACAGGTGTTGCAAGTGCCGGCGGTGCAGGGGCGCTACTACAGCTTCCAGTTGGTCGACATGCGCACCGATAACCTCGACTACATTGGCACCCGCGCTACCGGCGATCAGGCCGGGCGCTACCTGATCGTCGGGCCGGACTGGAAAGGTGAGCTGCCAAGCGGATTCAACGGCGTGATTCGTTCGCCGAGTCGCCTGGTGTTTTTGCTCGGGCGAACCGAAGTCAAAGGCAAAGCAGATCAGCAGGAGGCCGCAAAAGTGTTGATGGGCTATGCCTTGCAGCCGTTGTCCAAAGTGATCGCAAGTGCAACGCCTGAGCCGATGGCGCCGCTGCACCTGCCGACCTATCAGGACACCAAACAAGGCCCGGCGCAGGCTTTGTTCAGCACCTTCAATGCGCTGGCGCCGTTGCATCAATGGACGGCCAGCGAGCAAGCAAAACTCAAGCGTTTCGCTGCCATCGGGGTGAAACCCGGCGTAGCGTTCGCCCCGCCAAAAGACCTCAACCCAGCCATTGCCCAAGGTGCCGAAGCCGGGCGAGACCAGGTGCGCGCCGCGTCCAGCCAGATCTCGGTGGAGCAGCAAGGCTGGCTTCGCTCGCCGAGCAATGTCGGCAAATTCGGCGATGACGACCTGACGCGCGCAGCCGTCGCCTGGCGCTACATCTACGCCAACGATCCGCTGGAAGCGGTCTACCCGATGGCGCTGCACGATGCTCAGGGGCAGTTGTTGGACGGCCGATATGCCTATCGTCTGCACTTCCCGGCCGGGCAGTTGCCGCCGGTGAATGCCTTCTGGTCGTTGACCCTGTACGACGGCAAGACGCAATTGCTTGCGGCCAATCCGATCGAGCGTTACTCGCTGGGTGATCGCAGTCCGGGTTTGCAATACGACGCCGATGGCGGCCTGACCCTGATCCTGCAAGCCAATGCACCAGCGCAGCAAAGCAACTGGCTGCCGACGCCCGCAGGCCCATTCAACCTGTTGTTGCGCCTGTATCTGCCGAAGGGCGGGGCGCTGGACGGCAGCTACCCGCTGCCTGCTATCGCGAGGGTCGAGCCATGAACATGTTCGTCAGTCGCCGCCGTGTACTGGGTGGCATCGGCGTGTTGGGGGGTGGCTTGATGTTGCCGCGCTGGTTGTTGGCCAGCGGTTCCGATGAGCTGCGCACGATTGCCCGGGAGGCCTGGATCTACGCCTACCCGATGCTCATGCATTACCAGACCCTGGAAAAGCAGGCGCTTGATCCAAGTGCGCCGGCCTATGTCGGCGGCTTCAATCGTTTCCGTCACTACAGCGCGTTGTACACCCCGAACAACCGCGAAATCGTTACGCCGAACAACGACACACCGTACTCCTGGGCCTGGCTGGACCTGCGCAGCGAACCGCAGGTACTGAGCGTGCCGGCGGTTGCTGCCGACCGCTACTACGTGCACCAGTTGGTCGATCAATACACCCACAATTTTGCTTATGTCGGCGTGCTCAGCACCGGTCGCGAGGCGGGGGATTACCTGATTGTCGGGCCGCACTGGCAAGGCCCGACACCGGAAGGCATCAAGGCTGTGCTGCGCAGCGAAACCGAGATCGTGATGATCCTCGGGCGCACCGGCCTGAAGAATGTGGACGACTTGCCGGCCGTGCGTGCCTTGCAGCAGCAATACCGTTTGCGTGCGTTGCATGAATACACCGGCAGCGCGCCACCGGTTGCGGCTGCGGCAATTGCCTGGCAACCCTGGGATGCCAAAACCGGCCTTGGATTGGAGTTCATCGCGACGCTGAATCAGATCCTCACGCTGTGCCCGACCCCACCATCAGAACAAGCGTTGCTCGAACGTTTTTCGCGGATCGGCATCGTGCCCGGTCAGGCATTCGATGTGGCAGCCCTGACTACGGACGTACGTGACGCCCTGATGGCCGGGGTGGCGGACGCACAAGCGCAACTGCAGACCGCGGTCAATCAAACGCGCACCACACTGGGCCTGTTCGGTAATCGTGAAGCGCTGCACGGCAACTATTTGAATCGTGCGGTCGCCGCGAATGTCGGAATCTACGGCAACAGTGTCGAGGAGGCGTTCTACACCGGCGCGCGGCTGGACAGTCAGGGACAACCGTTGCAGGGCGGGCGCCGCTATCGATTGCGGTTTGCACCGGGACAATTGCCGCCGGCCAGCGAGTTCTGGTCGCTGACGTTGTACGACTTGCCGGACCGACAATTGGTCGCCAATCCCATAGACCGTTACTGCCTGAGCAGTCGCGATGCATTGCAAGTGGATGCGGATGGCGGGGTGACACTGGTCATGCAGACCTCAGCGCCCGAGTCGTCGAACAACTGGTTGCCAACGCCAGCGCAGGGCGCGTTTACGTTGATCCTGCGCCTGTACGGACCCAAGCCGGACGTGGTTGAACAGCGCTGGCGAATGCCGGTGGTGGAAGCGGTTTCTGTGTAGTCAGGGCCAAGCCATCGCCAGCAGGTTGGCACAGGCGCTGAGGTGGCCGCAGTTGTTGTGCTCGGTACAAATCCCCTGTGGGAGCACAGCTTGCTCGCGATGGCGAAATGTCTGACACCATGGATGTTGAATCTGCCGCCGTCATCGCGGGCAAGCCTTGCTCAGGTGCTCCTACAGAGTTTCGTATTGTTCACAAATGTTGTGATCAACCTGGCCTGGGTAGGAGTGAGCCTGCTCGCGATGGGGGCGACGCGGTTTTCCCGCGTCATCCGATCAAGGCGTGACGATATTGAACTGCGGCGCAAAGGTGTCCAGGCTGCTCATCAATTCGCCAAGCTTCTTGCCATTGCCTTGCAGTTTGACCAGGCCTTTCTGGACCGCCGTCGGGAAGTCCGTTTGCTTGAGGCTGATCTGCTCCAGCGTTGTCTTGCTCATGCTCACTGATGCATCGGCCTGCGGGTCGAGGCCGGGGCGGTGGGTCAATACGCCGTTGCGCAGGGTCAGGGTGAAATCCTTGTTCGGCTCTTCGAACGTCCAGTTCAGGGTCATGTCGTGGCCAACGGCTTTGTCGCTGTCCAGGCGAATGGCCAGGAAATCGAAAAACATCTCAGGACTCATCGCCCGCACCATGTCGGCCGATACCGACGAGCCCGCATGGGTGGGTACGCCGTTGCGAAGCTCCATGGCACCGGTCAGGTACATGTTGCGCCAGGTAGCGTTTTCGCTTTGATAACCGAGTTGCTCCAATGTCTCGGCCTGGGCCGTGCGCGCGTCGGCGTTATCCGGTTCGCTGAACAGCAACTGATTGCCCAGTTGCGCCGCCCAACGGTAATCGCCCTTGGCCATGGCGGCGCGCATTTTCTCCAACACCGCTACGCCACCGCCCATGGCCTCGACGCTGCGTTTGGCGCTGTCCACCGGGGGTAACGGGTTGAGGTTGGCCGGGTTGCCATCGTAGAAACCCAGGTAACGCTGGTACACCGCCCGCACGTTGAAACTCAGGGAGCCGTAGTAACCGCGGGTGTACCACTTCTGGTCGAGGCTGCCCGGCAGTTTCTTGATCGCGTCGGCGACTTCCAGCGGGGTCAGGCCCTGGTTGAGCAAGTGCAGGGTACGGTCGTTGAGGAAGGCGTACATGTCGCGCTGGTCGGCGAGGAACGTGCGGATGCGCTCGCCTCCCCAGGTCGGCCAGTTGTGCTGGGCAAACAGCACGTCACTCTTGTCGCCGTAGCGCGCCAGGCTGTTGTCCAGGTATTGCGCCCAGGCCTTGGCGTCACGCACTTGCGCGCCGCGTGGGGTGAGAATGTTGTGCATCATTTGCGTGGCGTTTTCTGCCATGCACAAGGCGCGCAGTTGTGGCAGGTAGAGGTTCATTTCTGCCGGCGCTTCGGTACCCGGTGTGAGCTGAAACTCTACCTCCAACCCGGCGATAGTGCGGGTTTGCAGTTCCTTGTCGATCAGGTCGGTCGGCGCGATCAGGGTGATGGTGCCGCCGCTCGGCGTGCTTTTGCCCAGACCTGCATCGACCTGGCCCTTTTCACCGCGAGGCAACAGACTGCCGAACTGGTACTGCGCGCGACGGCTCATGGCATTGCCGGCAAACACGTTCTCGCTCATCACGTGTTCCATGAACCCGGCGGGGGCGAACACCTTGACCTTGCCGGCCTTGACGTCGGCCTCGTCGATCACCCCGCGTACACCACCGAAATGGTCAACGTGAGTGTGGCTGTAGATCACCGCCACCACCGGTTTCTGCGGACGGTTCTGGTAGTACAGCGCCAGCGCCGCTTTGGCGGTTTCGGCCATGGTCAGCGGGTCGATGATGATCAACCCGTCATCGCCCTCGATGATGGTCATGTTGGCCACGTCGAGACCACGCACCTGGTAAATCTTCGGGCTGACTTCGAACAGCCCGGCATGGGCATTGAGTTGAGCCAGACGCCAAAGACTCGGGTTGACCGAATCCGGAGCCTGGTCCTTGAGCAGGAAGTCATAGGCCTGAACATCCCAGATGACCCTGCCGGCGGCATCCTTGACCTGGCCCTTGAAGGGCGCAATCAAGCCCTTGCCCACCGACTCGAAGTCAGTGCGATCGCTAAAGGGCAGTTGTTGCAACACGGCACTGTTGCTGGCGGCGGTTTGCGCGCTGGCGGCGACTGGTGCATCGGCGGCCACTGCCGATTGCGTCAGGCACGCGGTGATCAGGCAGGCCAGCAGGCCGCGGTGGCTCAAAGTAAAACGTGGCATGGCGTCTCCGTTTCTTATCGTTATGGTCAGACCAGCCTCGAGGGTAGGGCGGCGCCCGTTCCAGATGGCAATCGCCAACGGACAAAAACCATTCAGGCCCGCTATCCTTGGCCCACGCCAATCGAACGGGTTCTCTCATGCTTGAGGTCCAGGGTGTCTTCAAAAGCTACGCCACGCCGCAGGGGCCGTTGCCGGTGCTGCAAGGTGTCGACCTGACGCTCAAGCCCGGCAGCAGTCTGGCGTTGATGGGCGAGTCGGGCAGCGGCAAGAGCACTTTGCTGCACCTGATCGCCGGCCTGGACAAGGTCGACCGCGGCAGTATCCGCAGCGGTGAGCATCGTCTGGAACAGATGAACGAAGGGCAACTGGCGAAGTGGCGGCGCACCGAAATCGGCCTGGTGTTCCAACAGTTCAACCTGATCGGCAGCCTGCGGGTGGAGGACAACCTGGCCTTTCAGGCGCGGCTTGCCGGTCGTCATGATCCACGCTGGCAGGCGCATCTGGTGCAACGTTTGGGGCTGGGCGAGTTGCTCAAACGTTATCCGGAGCAATTGTCTGGCGGTCAGCAGCAGCGTGTTGCACTGGGGCGAGCCTTGGCCTCACGGCCGAAGCTGTTGCTGGCCGACGAACCTACCGGCAGCCTGGATGAAACCACCAGTGCCGAGGTATTGCGGTTATTGCTGGCGTTGCTCGACGACAGCACCACGACGCTGTTGATGGTCACTCACAGTCAGGGCGTGGCGGCGCAGCTGGCAGAAAAAGTGGTGCTGCACGGTGGTCGTCTGCTCGGTGTGGACGGTCGCTGAGATGCGCATCTTCGGCGAAACCCTGCGCGCGCTGCTCAGTCACTGGCGACAGCATCCGGTGCAGTTTTTCAGTGTGCTGACCGGGCTGTGGCTGGCCACCAGTCTGCTGACCGGCGTGCAAGCGTTGAACAGCCAGGCGCGAGAAAGCTACGCCCGCGCCAGCCAGCTGATTGGCGGTGAACCCCAGGCCAGCCTCAGTGCAACCGCTGGCGGGACGTTCCCGCAGCAATGGTTTGTCGACCTGCGTCGCGCCGGTTGGCCGGTGTCGCCGGTACTGCAGGGAAGGCTGACGCTCAAGGACCATGAAGATCAACGGCTGCAACTGATGGGCATCGAACCGGTGTCACTGCCGGGTGGTTCGCCGGTGGCGGGCCAGGCGTTGGCAATCGAACAGGTGGTCGAGTTCTTTACTGCGCCGGGAAGTACCTGGATTGCGCCATCGACCTTGCAGTCATTGGGATTGAAAGAAGGTGACCGACCTTTGAGCGTAAGCGGGACATCGTTGCCGCCCCTGCATGCGCAAACCGATATGGCCCCGGGGGTGTTGCTGGTGGACATCGGGTTTGCCCAACAGATTCTCGGTTTGCCGGAACAGCTGTCGCGGTTGTTACTGCCCAAGGATTTCATTGCGCCACTTCCCGATGCGTTCAAGGGACAACTGCAATTCAAAAGCAGCGCTGAAGAAAACAATCTGGCACGCCTGACCGAAAGCTTTCATCTGAATCTCAATGCGTTGGGGTTTCTGTCGTTCGTGGTCGGACTGTTTATCGTGCATGCAGCCATCGGCCTCGCCCTGGAACAGCGCCGTGGTTTGCTGCGCACGATGCGTGCCTGTGGCGTCAGTGCGCGGATGCTGATCACCTGTCTCGCCGTCGAACTGGGTGGGCTGGCCCTGGTAGGCGGGTTGGCCGGGGTGGTCAGCGGCTATTTACTGGCCGGCGTGTTGCTGCCGGATGTCGCCGCCAGCCTGCGCGGCTTGTACGGCGCGGAAGTGGCGGGGCAGTTGAACCTCAGCCCGCTGTGGTGGCTCGGCGGCATAGGGTTAAGCCTGTTGGGCGCTTTGCTCGCCGGTGCCAACAGTCTGTGGCGGGCGTCGCGTTTGCCATTGCTGGCCCTGGCCGATCCGCAGGCGTGGCATCAGGCGCATGCGCGTTGGTTGCGGCGCCAGGGCTGGGTGGCGGCGATAGCCCTGGCAAGCGCCGGGTTGGCGCTGGTGTTGGGTGACAGTCTGATCAGCGGGTTTTTGTTGATGGCGACACTGTTGATCGGTGCGGCACTGGCGTTGCCCGTGGTGCTCGATGCGCTACTCAATCTGCTGCTGCATCGCGCTCGGTCGGTGCTCGGCCAGTGGTTTCTCGCCGATTGCCGCCAGCAGTTACCGGCCCTGAGCCTGGCGCTGATGGCGCTGCTGTTGGCGCTGGCGGCGAACATCGGGGCCGGCAGCATGACCGCCGGTTTTCGCCAGACGTTCAGCGACTGGCTGGAACAACGGCTGACCGCCGAGCTTTACCTCAATCCACAAAACCCGACCCAGGCCCGGGAGCTGCACGGCTGGCTGATGCAGCAGCCGCAACTCACGGCGGTATTGCCCAACTGGCAAGTGCCGATTCAATTGCAAGGTTGGCCGGCGGATGTGTTCGGGGTGATCGATCACCCGACCTATCGTCAGCACTGGCCACTGCTCGAAGCCTTGGGCGACAAGCCCTGGGAGCAGCTGGCGACGGACGACGCGGTGATGCTCAGCGAACAGCTGGCCCGGCGTTTGAAGGTCGGCTTGGGCGATCATCTGTCGATGGCGACGCCCAATGGCCCGTGGTCGCCGCGCATCATCGGGATCTACGCCGATTACGGAAATCCCAAGGGCCACGTGCTGGTGAACATCAATCATCTGTTGCGTGGTTGGCCGCAATTGACGCCGAACCGTTTCAATCTGCGCATCGAGCCGACGTTGATTGCGCCGTTCGTACAGGCCTTGCAGGCGCGCTTTGACCTTGAAGACAGCCGCATCGTCGACCAGGCGCGGCTCAAGGGATGGTCCACGCAAGTATTCGAGCGAACGTTCGCCGCCACCGCCGCCCTCAACAGCCTGACCCTGTGCGTGGCCGGCGTGGCGTTGTTCATCAGCCTGCTGACCCAGAGTCAGAGCCGCCTCGGGCAACTGGCGCCATTATGGGCGCTGGGGGTGACGCGACAGCAATTGATGCGGCTCAACCTCGGGCAAACCTGGTTGCTGGCAGTGCTGACCCTGGCGCTGGCACTGCCGTTGGGCATTGCGTTGGCCTGGTGTCTCGACACGGTGATCAACGTTCAGGCGTTCGGCTGGCGCTTGCCACTGCGGGTGTTCCCGCTGCAATTGCTGCAGTTGATGGGGCTGGCATTGCTGGCAACGTTGCTGGCGTCGGCATGGCCGCTTTACGCGTTGTACCGCACGCAGCCAGCGGACCTGCTGAGGACTTTTGCCCATGAGGATTAAGTGCGTCGTGTGCCTGTTGGCAGTCTTGTCGAGCGGTTGCGAGCAACCGGCGCCATCGGAAAAAGGCTTTGCGGGGCTGGGCAATCAAGCGAGTGCATTCACCAAGGTGGTGCCCGGTCGAGTGTTCAGCTTCCCGGCGGATCACGGCCCTCATGACGGTTTCCGGATCGAGTGGTGGTACGTCACCGCCAACCTCAAGGACCCGCAGGGTCACGAATTCGGCGCGCAGTGGACATTGTTTCGCAGTGCCTTGAAAGCCACACCCGAGGTCAAGGGCTGGGAGAATCAGACGATCTGGCTCGGGCATGCAGCAGTGACCTCGGCGACGGCACATCATGCAGCCGAACGTTATGCCCGGGGGGGCGTCGGTCAGGCGGGCGTCAGCCTGACGCCGTTCAGCGCGTGGATCGACGACTGGGTGTTCAGCAGCCAGGCCCCTGCTGAAAACCCATTGACCGACCTGCAACTCAGTGCCCGGGACAAAGCCTTCAGTTATCGATTGCGGCTGACGTCGACCCAACCGCTGGTGTTGCAAGGTGACCAGGGGTTTAGCCAAAAATCCGAGCAAGGCCAGGCGTCGTATTACTACAGCCAACCGTTTTTCCAGGCCAGCGGCACGCTTGAGATCGACGGCAAGCCGTATCAAGTCAGCGGCCCCGCGTGGCTCGACCGCGAATGGAGCAGCCAGCCGCTGACGGCCAATCAGACCGGGTGGGACTGGTTTTCCCTGCACCTGGAGAGTGGCGAACAAGTGATGCTCTATCGCATGCGGCACAAGGACGGTGAGCCCTATTTGACTGGAACGTGGATCGATGCCCGAGGCCAGACGCAACTGCTAAGGGCCGGCGACATCCGCCTCGTCCCGCAGGACACCGCTTCGGTGGCAGGGCGCGAGATGCCGGTGCGCTGGTCGATCCGGATTCCCGACAAACACCTCGACATCGTCATCAACGCCCTCAATCCCGGGGCCTGGATGGATTTGCGCATTCCTTACTGGGAAGGCCCGGTGCGCTTGAGCGGCAGCCATAAAGGGCAGGGGTATCTGGAAATGACCGGGTATTGAGCCGGAACTCTCTGATGTTCGCGGGCCTCCTAAATCAAGAAGGCCACAGACCGGAGACTGTCATGCGCGAAGACCTCACCCCACCCGACCTTGACGCATGGCAGCGCCTGTTTGAAGACCAGGCTTACTGGCAACAATCCCCGGACGCGCATTACATGGAATTGCTGCGTCTGGCCGACGATTTGCTGGGTCAGGGCGCGGTTGACCTTCAACAGTGGCAAGACTTGCGAGCCAAAGCGGAGCAGTCCCACAAAGACTCACCGGCCATCAACGTTGCCCGGGAAGTCGAAGACCCCGAGGCATGAGGAATACGCCATGAAACCGACACCGGAATCAGAAAACCCCGACGAGCCCCGTCCACCGGGGGAAACAGAACGCGACAACGATGCCCTGCGTCCAACCGATCCGACGCGGCGCGAGGAAAGTGGCAAGGGCACCCGCAGCGGAGAGTCGACAGCGCAAGAAACCGCGAAGAATGCAGATTAGCGTCGAACTCGCGCAACAGCGTCTATGCTCATTCGCACGCGGCTTTTAACCCGGGTTCAAAGCCGTTTGTCGCCAATGATCACAGGGAATGTTCTGCCTATGAAACTTCACGCACTGACCAAAGCCATCACCCTTGCCACCTTGCTCTCTGCCACCAGCCTGAGTGTCATTGCGGCTGACATCCCGCTGTCTGCCGTCGTGGAAGCAGATCAAATCACCACCAAAGTCGTGTCGGTCGATGCCGCCAATCATCAAGTCGTGCTTGAGGGGCCTGAGGGCAATCAGGTGCATGTGCAATTGACCGAGAAGGCCAAGAACCTCGGCAACCTGAAGGCCGGCGACCAAGTGGACATTGAGGTGACCCGCGCTGTGGCGGCTTACCTCGACACCGATATCGACAAAGGCTTGCCGGGCAGCATCGAGCGAACCGGTGAAGCCCGCGCCGCGCCCGGCAGCGCCAATCCGGGGGGGGAAGCCTACCGTCAGGTACAGGTACAACTGAAGATCACCGACATCGATGTGAAGAACAATCGGGTGACCTTCGAGAACCCCAAAGGCCAGTCCAAGACGATCGATGTCGTAAGACCTGAAATGCAAGCCAAGCTAAAGGATCTGAAGAAAGGCCAGACGGTGAATGTGGTTTACACCGATATACTCAAGGTCACTACACGCAAAAGTTGAGTATCTGCTCTATCGGTTGAATGTTCCTGTACAACTTGTACAGGGATATTCACTGTTTTTAACGAGCTGGTGAGTTCAGTGAGTGATGCAAATTATATTGGAGTCGACATTTGATAAATATGTATCTGTAAATTTCATGTTTATATTCGCGGACAACTTCCAGGCGTTGATTTAATATGCGTCTCGTTCGCCCAGTGTTGCGGCTCTTTACCGGTGCAGGGATGCCGAGGCCATTGCACTGGGCGAACTCTTCTTTGCGTATGGGGCTTCTCCAATACGATCTATAAATTAGACCGGAAAAAAGCGGTTCGATAGTTATTGCACGAGCACATCAGCCTGCCGGCGAGCGCCAGTCATCGGAGCCCGAAGTACCACTTACTTCGTGGGTCCAGGTTATTTTTCGATAGGTAAAGTGCACGTCTTGTAAATGCGTGAAATGCGAATTCGCCGGATCCTGGCAGTTGTGCATGTAATCTTTGATATGGACGATGATCGCATCTTCAAGCTCGGTGGTGTAGTAGTGCTCTTGAGTCCCCTTTATCGATATGCGGTACCATTTGATCAGGACAGATGTCATCACTTCACCCGTCGTCAACGCCTGCAGTAGTAAGGGCGAAGATTTGTCGAAGACCTTCGTGATTATTACCGGTTTGTGAATGCGTAGGCCTGTTGTTTGACCAGATTGCGGATCGCGCGGCATTGTCAGTTCGTGGCTGAAACCTTGAACCATGACCTCATTTTCACGACCTTCCTGAAAGATGTTGCCAACGGAGTCAGCCGTGAAAGCACCGTCAGTGATCAAGCCTTGTGTCACGCCATTCACATACATATACGCGGGTGTAGCCATGGATGCTCTCCTTGCTAGAGTAAAGTGAGGCTCCCGAAAGGCACGTTCGCCTGATGGGGGTCTCACGATTAACAAGGTCCGTGCCATAAGCCGCGAAGCCCCTGAGGCCGCAGGTCGAGTCAATTCAGGGGAACGTTCTTTCGCTAAAACACCTCGATATCTGCGCAGGTTGCTGCGCAATACAGGTCGAATTGTGGCGCACCTTGTCGAATCGCCCGACAGACCGAATGATCCACCTCGCGCCGAGAACCTGCAGCGTGCCAAGCGGGCAGTTTTCGGCGCATCACGGCTATAAGCCACCATTGCAGTCCCGAGACGGAGTGACGACATGAAAATCCTGATGGTTTTAACGTCCCACGATCAATTGGGTAACACCGGCAAGAAAACCGGATTCTGGCTGGAGGAATTCGCGGCACCGTATTACGCCTTCAAGGATGCCGGCGCTCAGTTGACCCTGGCTTCACCCAAAGGCGGGCAACCACCGCTGGACCCGAAAAGTGACGAACCGGATGCACAAACTGAAGCCACCGAGCGTTTTCGCAAGGACACGGCTGCGCAGTCGGCCTTGGCATCCACCGTGCTGCTCAGCTCGGTCAAGGCCAGCGATTACGATGCGATTTTCTATCCCGGAGGCCATGGTCCGCTTTGGGACCTGGCCGAAGACAAGCATTCGATTGCCCTGATCGAATCTTTTTACAACGCCGGCAAACCGGTCGCGACCGTTTGCCATGCCCCGGGTGTTTTACGGCATGCCAAGAGCGCCGACGGCCAGCCCTTGGTCAAAGGCAAGAAGGTGACGGGGTTCACCAACAGTGAGGAGGACGCCGTGCAATTGACCAACGTCGTGCCGTTTCTGGTCGAAGACGAGCTCAAGGCCAAAGGCGGGATTTTTTCCAAGGGCCCGGACTGGGCAAGCTATGTGCTCACGGATGGTCTGTTGCTGACCGGGCAGAATCCGGCGTCGTCACAGGCAACGGCTGAAGCGCTATTGGCGAAACTGAAATAACCCACTCTGCGGGAGCGAGCGTGCTCGCTCCCGCAGTCAGTCCAGTGTCAGTGTACGAACGAGGCAAAACACTGCTCGATCGAGCGCCGCTGGGTCTCGGCATACAACCCCAATTCATCAATGGTCGGGCGCCCCAGGGCTCTCTCGAACGCTTGCTGATTGGAATGCACGCCATAGTGGGTCTGCGCCGCGTCCCCCAGATTTGACTGAAAAATCCCCGCCGCGCTGACCGGCAGGAAATCTTCGTACACCAACGGTTCGACTCGCAGATAACCACCGCTGACCAGATCTTCCAGTGGCAGGGTTTTCAGTTCGGCTGCTGCCAGGCCTTTTTCTGTCACAAAATAGCGAAAGTACGCCAGCTCCTGACGGCGCATGTCTTCGTAGGTGTCGGGAAATTCGCTGAAGTGTTGCGCCATCAGCGTGTTGTAACGCTTGGCATTGGCTTCATTGGGGAAATCCTTGAGTTCATCCCGCGCCGCATTGAGCAGGCGGTCATACAGCGCCCGGCCTTTGGGCGTGAGCGCAGCGCCACGTTGTTCGATCTCACCAAAACGGGCGCTGTGACTGCCGCGTGTTTGGGCTTGGTCGATGAACGCGACCGGTTCGTCGAGTGCCTTGAAACTGGTCTGGCGCAGCAGAATAGGGCACTGACGACGGGGCGGACCTTCGATTACCGCTTTGGGGGTGATGCCATGGGCAGGCATTTGTGCCTGGACGATGTCGATGTCCAGGGTACGCGGAGTCAGGTGATTGATATGCGGCCCCTTGAAAGCCACGACATCGGCGATCAGGCGATGCTGGGCGCTGAGCTTCTGATATTGCTCGGCGGTCACAGTGGCACTGTGGTGCCAGCGGAAGGTTTCCAGCGCCTGCTCGACGAATGTTACCGCCTCTTGTTCGGTGAGACCGCCCTGGGTCTCGGCGCGCTCGATCAACGTGAGCGCAGTCGGGGTGAAGATCGACCGTTTATCCAAAACCGACTGGGCGAAGGCCCGCAACTCAAGATCTTCGATCAGTTCCAGGCGCAATAGCGAGGTGAAAACACGGAACGGGCTGACCTGCAACGCTGCTTCATGCACGGCACGAAATGCCGTGGAGTGCACGGGGACGCCGGCCGGGGTCAAATCGTAATAACCCACGGGTTGCATGCCCATCACCGCGAACAGGCGGGCGAGGGTGGCCAGTTCAGCGGCCGTGCCGACCCGGATCGCACCGTGGCGCTCCAGGTCCAGGCGTTCGATTTCGCCAGTGCTGTTCAACTGCTGCGCCACTTGCGGATCGCTGTCGAGCACGTGACGGTTGGTCTGTTCCACCAATTCCATCAACGCGCCGTACAGCGGCACTTCTTCGCGGTACATGTCGGACATCGCTCTGGAAAAGCGTTGGCGGATCAGGTCAGGGCTGACGAAGCTAGGGTGGTTCATGAACAGAATTCCTGGCGCGGTAACGAGAAGGATGGATCAAAAGATCGCAGCCTTGGGCGTCGCCGACAAACGAAGTTTCTGACGAACTTCATTCTGCAAAGGACTGCATCTTCAGTGCAGTCGTTGATCCTGTGGGCTTTCCGAGCGCAGCGATGCCAAAAACTCCCGATACAGGTGGGCTGAACCGGCCGGTGCCTCGACCATGGGCATATGGCCGACGCCTTCCCAGATTTCTACCCGTAGATCAGCGATGCCTTTGCTCCAGATCGCCACACTGCTGACATCGATCAAACGGTCCTTGCGTCCCCAGAGCAGCAGGGCCGGGGCTTTGATCGAAGGGAGTTTCGGCTCCATCGGCGGGCTGGCGCGGAAGTCGCGAAAAATCTCTTCCAGTTCGTCCCGCGACTGTTCATAGCGATGGGCAAAGGCATCCAGCACCACGCGCGGCACCCATGGTGGATCGGCCATGGTCATGGCATAGAGGTATTTGAATTCTTCGCGGGAGTTGATCAGGAAAGGATTGTGGCCCCGGGCCAGATGCCGCTCCAGATCACTGGGTTCGGGCGCGGTCACGCCCGCCGGATCAATCAGGGCGACCGAAACGATGCGTTCCGGGTAAGTTGCCGCCAGCCATGCCGCCAGATACCCGCCCATCGAGTTGCCAATCACATGAACCTTGTCCACGCCGCACACATCCAGCAATTGGATGATGCGCTTGGCCTGCAACGGGATGTCATAGCCGCCGCCGGCCTTGAAGCCGGTTTCGCCATGACCGGCGATGTCGGGGATGATGACCCGATAATTGCCGACAAAATATCGGGCAAAGCGCAGCCAGATATTTTTATCGGCGCTAAAACCATGCAGCATCAACACATTGCTGGATGCTTCGTAGGGGCCACCTTGCCAGGTCGAGACGGTCATTTCGGCGATGGGCACGACAATCTTGTGCAGCTTGTACAACTTGGCTTCGGCGGCCGTGCTCAATTCATAGATCCAATAGCCGATGGCCGGGTAGCTCAACCAGCTCCAGGCGGCAAAAACCGCGATTGCGACAACCAGTAAAAGCATCAGGCGCCTTCCTTCTGACGAATCAGGACAAAATGTGATCGGCCGGTTTCAAGGTTCGGGTCAAGCGGTGGAAGCTGAAACTGAACCCCGGAAACATGGCAATCACATGACCGCTCTTGCTTTGATACCAACTGTGGCAGCCTCCCGACTTCCACACCGTGCGCTCCATTTCTCTATGGATCATTTCAGTGTAGGTACGTTCTGCTTCCGGGCGAACTTCAATGCTGCGCAAACCTTGTGCTTTTAACGTTTGAATGCAGTCGAGGATGTAGTTCATTTGCGATTCGATGATGAACAGCGCCGAGGTGTGGCCGATGCCCGTGTTCGGGCCGGTGACGATAAACAGGTTGGGAAAGTCCGGCAGGGCAGTGCCGAGGTAGGCTCGGGGGAATTCGCGCCAGACATTTCGCAGTTTCGTGCCGTTCTTGCCGCTGACCGGGTAGGAAATCACCCCGTCGGTGGCGTCATAACCGGTGGACCAGATAATCAGATCGAGATCGATGTGTTGGCCGTCCTGCATGACGATACCGGTTTCGTCGATAGCGGCGATGGCCTGTTCGCGGCTGTGCAGCGTTACGTTGCTGCGGGCCAGCGCCGGGTACAGCGTGCTCGATAGAATCACCCGTTTGCAGCCGATGGTGTAGTCCGGCGTCAGTTTTCGCCGAAGTTCGCCGTCGGGAACCTGGCGCCTGATGAAGCGCAGGGCCTTTTGCTGGACCATGTGCAACGCCGGTTTCGAGTATTTGAAGGCGATCACCCGGGTTTCAAACTGCCAGTAGATCATCCAGCGCAGCAGCTTGTAGGCCGGCCTGATGCCGAGCAACCAACGCTGGAAACGCCCGAATGTGCGGTCAGCCCGAGGCAGCACCCAATGCGGCGTACGCTGGAACACATGCAAGTGCCCGACGTCCGGGGCTATCGCCGGAATCACCTGCGCCGCGCTGGCACCGCTGCCGACAATGGCCACGCGTTTTTGCCGGTAATCGTAGGAATGGTCCCAATTGTTGGTATGAAAGGTTTTGCCCTGGAAGCGTTCCTGCCCCTCGAAATGCGGAATTACCGGTTGGCTCAAGGGACCCGTGGCGTTGATCAGAAATTGTGCGTGAAACGTGCCTTTGGCGGCAGTGTGCACGGCCCAGCGTTTGCCGGCATCGTCCCATTCGACACGCTCGACATCGGCTTGCAATTCCACTCGTTCGCGCAGGCCAAAGTGCTCGATCACATGACCGGTGTAGCGATGAAGTTCGGCCTGTTCGGCAAACATCTGCGTCCAGCGGTAGGGGGCAAAGGACAGTGAATACAGCGGTGAAGGCACATCGACGGCGGCGCCGGGGTAGGTGTTCTGGCACCAGGTGCCACCGAAGAAGTCCCGCCGCTCCAGCACACGGAAGTCGGTAATGCCGGCCTTGAGCAAATTGACGGCGGCGCACTGACCACCAAAGCCGCTGCCGATGATCAGCACTTGAAAGGTCTGCATGGGCCTCCTGTTTGCTCGTGGTTTAGCGAACGCTTCTTTCATGTATAGCCAAACGAAGCGGTATTGCGCGTGATCTTCATCAAGTGGGCGCGAACAGACTCGCACACAGCGCTCGGTTTATGCGCCGCTAGCCGGTGATGGCTATTTGACGTTGCCCTGTTAGACTCCGACAGTACCTGCACCACCGGTGTAATCAGGTTTTGTTCCGTGCGGCAGAGGTCCCAATGGGAAAGATGGGAGGAAAAGGACTTTCACTGGCCAGGAGGCTCTACACATCGCGCATCCTCGGCCTCGGGTTGGGCTTGTTATGCGTGAGTGTGGCGATGTTCCCATTGAACCCGGCGCCTTGGGTATGGGGCCTGATGTTGTTCAATGGGTTGCTCTGGCCGCACCTGGCCTACCATTGGTCGCGTCGGGTTGCGCGTCCCTACCACGCGGAACAGCGTAACCTGTTGGTGGACGCCTTTATGGGTGGGTTCTGGGTTGTCGCCATGCACTTCAATCCTTTGCCTGCCGCCACCACCCTTTCGATGATGGCGATGAATAATGTCGCCATTGGCGGTTTGCGCTTTCTGCTGACGGGGACCGCCGCGCAGGTACTCGGGATGGGCGTCGGCTGGCTGTTTTTCAGCCCCGTCGTGGTTCCCGAAACCAGCCAGATCCAGCTCTACGCCTGTTTGCCGCTGATGTGTCTTTATCCGCTGGCGCTGGGCTGGATCTGCTATCGCCAGGCTTATACCCTCGGGCGGCAAAAACGCGAGTTACTGGCCCTGAGCCGCACCGACAGCCTGACCGGATTGCTCAACCACGGCGCCTGGAAGGACCAGCTGGAAGTGGAATTCCAGCGCTGCCAGCGGCAACGCCAGGGCGGGGCGATTGCCCTGATCGACATCGACCATTTCAAAATCATCAACGACACCTACGGTCACGTCGCCGGAGACATCGTGTTGCGGCAACTGAGCAAGATGCTCAAACACAACCTGCGGGCCACGGATGTCGCCGGGCGTTATGGCGGCGATGAATTTTGCGTGATCCTGCCGGACCTGCCCCTGAGCAGTGCCGCTGCTGTCATGGAGGGCTTGCGTGATCGCTTCGCCACCCTGGGTTATGAACAGAATCCGACGTTGAAGGTCAGCCTGAGTATTGGTCTTGCGGCGTTCAATGCAGGCCACACCGACGCGACCCTGTGGCTCAATGATGCGGATCAGGCGCTGTATGAAGCCAAGAGCACGGGGCGTAATCGGGTGATCTGTTGCCGTGACGACAGGCCACGGCATGAGCTGCTCGGCTCGGTTTGATCCCCTGATCCCACTGTCGCCGCCTGACTACCGCCTGCCCATCACTCCTTGACGCTCATGAATTCCTCCGCATAGCGGATGTACTCTTCAGGCTGAGTGTAGGTGTGAGTCAGTTCGGTAGCGCTCAGGTCAGAGGCCTGGGTGAAGATCTGGCGTTGCTCGCGCAGGCTGTCGTAGGTCGCCTTGATGGCGGCGAAGTAGGCGCCGTGGCCGTCGATTACCACGCGCACGCCAAGTTCGGCCAGACGTTTGTCGTCACGCAGCAGCGGGTTGCCGTAGGTCACCAGCATCAACGGGACGCTCAGGTGTTCGGCGATTTGCTCCAGATGATCGAAATCCTTTACCCCTACCATGCAAATACCATCGGCACCGGCGCGCTGGTATTGCTTGGTGCGGCTGATGATTTCCTGCACCGGCAGGATCCCTGCGTTGGTGCGGGCAATGATTGCCATTTCCGAATCGCAGCGGGCTTCCAGTGCCGCGCGGATCTTGCCGACGCCCTCGGCGACGGTAATCAGGTCGGTGGATTTACGGCCGAATTGGGCGGGCAGCAGGGTGTCTTCGATGGTCAGGGCCGCGATGCCGGCACGTTCCAGTTCGACAATGGTACGCATCACATTCAATGCATTGCCGTAGCCATGGTCGGCGTCGGCGATGACCGGTAACTGGGCGACACGCCCGATACGGGTGGCCTGCTCGGCGAACTCACTGAGGGTGATCAAGGCAAAGTCGGGGGCGCCCAGCACTTGTAACGATGCAACCGAACCTCCCAGGATGCCTACCTCAAACCCCAGGTCGGCGGCGATGCGCGCCGACATCGGATCGAAGACCGATGCGGTGTGATAGCAGGTTTTGGACGCGAACAGCTGGCGAAAATTGTGGCGCAAATCTTGATGAGACAGCCTGGACATATGAGTTCCACCAATGGAAATGGAAGGGCTTGAGCAAAAGTGTCAACGCCGAAGTTGTAAAAGGCTATCACGCTGGCGAGTCGAGAATGATGACGAATTTGCCGTGATTGCTGCCTTTTGGTGTGTGCCATCGTCTGTTTCAAGGCAAACGCGGGTATGTCTGGGGGATGTCGGCTTGGGGTGAGCGACCAACGGCACGCCAGGCAATTGAGATGTTACGCCGCCACTGCCTGCTGCTGTTGTTTGAGCAAGGGGACGGCTCGAACAGAATCGCCGGGTCGCAATTGCAGGCGTTTGGCGGTGAGACGATCAACCACCAGACTGTGCCCTGATTGTCGAGCCCGGGCAGCAGTGATGCGACAGTTTTCCAGTCGGCGGTTGTGGATCAGCCACAGCGGCGCCTGCTCGTCCGGAGTGCCAATGGCCAAATCAAGCAATTGACTGTCGCGCACGGTGCGAATGCCGGAGGTCGGGGCTTCGATGACCGGGCCGGCGTCGAAAATGTCGATATAACCTTTGTGGTCAAAACCCTCGTCGCTGAGGATTTTCAGTGCCGCTTCGCTGTTGGCGTGAGGTTTGCCGATCACGGCTTGAGCCTGTTCTGTGAGCAGACAGGTATAAATGGGTTGGCGTGGCATCAGTTCGGCGATGAACGATTTGTTGCCCAACCCGGACAGGTGATCGGCGTGGCTGAAATCCATCTGGAAAAAGTGGCGGCCCACGCTGTCCCAGAAGGGCGAACAGCCCTGTTCGTCGGCACTGCCGCGCAGCTCGGCGATGAGTTTGTCGCCAAACAGGCTCGGGAACTCCGCGACAAACAACAGGCGACTCAGGGATAGAAGTCGACCGTGGCTGCCCAGGCGCTGGTCGGGGCGCAGGAACAACGTGCGGAGTTCCGATTGCCCGGTCATTTCATTGCTCAGGAACAAGGTCGGAATGTGTCGCTGGATCCCCAGGTCCGGGGATGAGCTGACCGTCAGACCGACCCGATAGTTGTACCAGGGTTCGCGCAGGCCAACGGCTCCCGCCACGGCACTCACGCCCACCACTTGCTGATCGTCGTCTTCGAGTACGAACAGGTAATCCGCATCGGCACGTTCGACCTGCTCGGCGAACGTTCTTTTTGCCCATCGCAATCGGTAGTTCAGTCGTTCTTCGTCGGCCGGCAAAGTCGTCATCCCTCGACCCGCAAGCCGAACCAACGCGAGCAGGGCAGGCAGGTCGGTCACCTGGGCCGGTCGAACAATCATGATGCCGCTCCTGCTTCGGGTTTGTACGGGGATCGTTGTCGGGCACCGCACACAACGATGCTCACAGGGCAATCAACCGAACCTGACGGCCCTCGGTCACCTTCAACGCTGCACACATCGCGGCATCGAGGGTCACGGGTTTTCCGGGCAGGTAGTCCAGTTCTGCAATGATGACGCGAAAGTTCTCCAGCGAATCATTGCTGACCAGGTAACGCCCTCGAGCGTCGATGAACGCACCGGGGCTGGCCTGGGTGGTTTGGCTTTGGGCGATGGACCGTATGTTGCCCGTGCGGGCCAGCAGGGTTGGACCGCCGTCGAAAAGGTCGACGTAGTGATTGGTTTCGAATCCCTCGCGCTGAAGAATGTCGAAGGCTTCCTGGCCATCGGGGTGGATCCGGCCGATGCAGTCCTGTGCGGCTTGGGGCAGCATGGGCACGTAGATCGGATATTGCGGCATCAATTCGGCGAGGAACGCCCGGCTTTCCAGGCCACACAAGCGCTCTGCTTCGACGTAGGGCAGGTCGAAGAAGTGTTTGCCCACGGCATCCCAGAAGGGTGAATGTCCCTCATCGCTGCTGTAACCGACGATTTCGGTAATCACTGTGCCGCAAAAGCGCTGGGCATGGGCGGCGATGAACAGCAGGCGCGCTCGCGACAACAGTTCGGAGGCGGCCGTTCCTGTCCATGCGCCATCAATGTGAAAACCGCGCAGCAATGTGTGGCCACTGAGGTCCTGGCACAGCGACAACGCCGGCACGCCGTGCTCGATGTTCAACTCTCGCGAGGCACTATTGAAGTGGCGATTGCGCAGGCTGTAGAACGGTTCGTCGAACCCGGCAGTCGCCAGAATCTCCGAGCATCCGATCAGAGACCGGTTTGTCAGGTCCTCGAGTACGAAGAAATAATTCTCCGGCCCGGGGTTCTGCACGTTTTGCTCGAAAGATGTGCAGGAATCGAGGATTTTATCGCGCAAGCGCTCGCTGTCGTCCGGCAAGGACGTGACGCCCACCAGGCTTTCGCGAGCAAGGCGCTGCAACTGGGGCAGGTCGGTTAACTGCACTGGGCGCAAGACCAGCATGGATGCACTCCTGTCTCAAAGGGCTGGGTGACGGGGCACCAAGCCTGACAATCACTGTCGGTTTTCCACGCATTTTTTCGGCGGTAGCCTTGTAAGGCGTCGCTCTTTTTTGTTCGTTACCGGGTATGACTACACGCATCACCGTGCCCGCTCCAGACCCTGCCATGGGGCTCGTCAGGGTGAATGGATCTTGCGTTCGTATGGGTCAGGTTCCAGACCGGAATCGATGTTCGGGGCTGGCAAAACAGGCATCCGGGCTCCTGCTGGATGTGGGCTATCGGTAATCCGTTGAAAGCAGTATTTATTTAAGCCGCACTGCATGTCTAGTTAATTTTCGTGCGGGATTTCAACGTCCAGTGACGATTTTTGATCGATGCGCATCGGGGCTTCAGGTAAGTCGATCAGGCTTGTAGGCAAACGCCCAAAGAGCAGTCAGAGATGGCTGATCCTGTAGCATGAAAGGCATCCGGCCATTACCCATTTCAAGTCAAAGGAAACAACCCCGATGCCGACTCTTACGGCACAATTGCCTCTGGCTGGCGATTAAACGCCGTTTATCCCTTCCACCCGACAGAGAAACCCCGCGTGAAGGCGACTCGTTTGACCCTGATGTGCCATGCACGAACTGTCGCACAAAAACTTGCGCGGTTTCCTACAAACGAGCCGCTGGAGATGGATTGGCAATCGGCGCGGGGTTCGCGCAGTTCTCAATTCAAGGGTGCGCCGAAGCTGTTATGCGGGCCGGAGCTGCGCACCCGACAAACCGCCGAATTGTTCGGCAGTACGATGGAGGTCGTCGCAGCCCTGAGAGATTGCGATTTCGGGCGCTGGTGCGGCGCAAGCATCAATGACGTGCAAACATCCGAACCTGAATTATTGCAGGGCTGGATTGCCGACCCGCATGCGGCCCCGCACGGTGGTGAGTCGGTGGCGCAGGTTTGTACGCGCATCGCTGAGTGGCTGACGACGCTGCAAGCAACACCTGGGCATTTCATCGCCGTTACCCATCCGTTTGTCATTCGTGCCGCTCTGAGTCACGTCCTGCAGAGCCCGGCCTACAACCTGATCGATGTCGAGCCGCTGTCGTCCATCGAGTTGCGGTTCAATGGTTGCTGGCGCTTGCGGCTGCCGGGCACTGATCCTGAAGGGGTGTCTTGATGAAAAAGATAATGGTCATCGGCATCGGTGCCGGCAACCCTGATTACATCACCGTGCAAGCGGTCAAGGCGCTGAATCGGGTCGATGTGTTTTTCCTCATGGACAAGGGCCGGAGCAAAGACAAACTGGTCGACCTGCGCCGCGACATTTGTGAGCGTTACATCAGCCATCGCGATTACCGCTTTGTCGAAGCGCCGGTTGCGGAACGCGAGCGTGGCGATGTTGACTACACTTGCAGCGTCAATGAGCTGAACCTGGTCAAGCAGCGTACCTTCGAGCGCCTGATCAATGAGCAAATGACGGACGGCCAGTGCGGCGGGTTCCTGGTATGGGGTGACCCGGCACTTTACGACAGCACCCTGCGAATCCTGCAGGCCATTCTCGCGGCAGGCACCTGCGCTTTCGAATACGAGGTGATTCCCGGCATCACCAGCGTTCAGGCGCTGGCGGCGCAGCACAAAGTGACGCTCAATCAGATCGGTCGTCCGGTTGAAATCACCACTGGCCGGCGACTGGCCGCGGGGCAGGTGAGCGACGCCGATAGCCTGGTGGTGATGCTCGATGCCCAGGACGCCTACCAACAGGTAGCGGATCAGGACACGCAGATTTATTGGGGGGCCTACCTGGGGACACCCGATGAAATCCTGATCAGCGGCAAGCTCAGGGACGTCGCGGATGAGATTGAGCGGGTCCGCAAGGCGGCCCGACAGGCCAATGGCTGGATCATGGATACCTATTTGTTGCGCAAGCCCTGAGTCCGGGCGGCACGTTTAAAAAAAAAGCACGTACATGCAATTTTTTCCTTCCCGTCATCGGCAACATTGAAGTCCTTTCAACATTGTTACGTCGGAGACCTTCGTCATGTCTGAAATCCAGTCCCGGAGCACACAGACACCTGGGTTCGATGAAGTTGTCACGTTGATCGTCAAGCATCGGATCAAGGCCGGTTCCGAAGTGCCGTATGAAGCCTGGCTGCGCAACATCGTCAAGGTTGCCGGGCAAAGCGTGGGGCACCTGGGGGTGGATGTGGTGCGTGGCAAAAGCGCGGGTCTCGACACGTACACCTGCGTGCTGCGCTTTTGCTCCACTGAAGCGATGCAGCGCTGGCTCGATTCGCCGCAGCGCCAGGCGCTGGTCGACGAAGCTGCGCCGATGCTCGCTGATGGCGACCAGACCGAGGTCAACCCGGTCAACGAGTTCTGGTTTACCCCGCAGACTGAAACCGGCTCGCCTGCACCGCGCTGGAAGCAGGCGGTGGTCACGCTGCTGGTGATCCTGCCGCACACGCTGTTGGTACCGCTGCTTTGGGGGCCGTTGCTGCAGCTCAACGCATTTCTTTCCAATTACGTGGTCGCCACGTTCCTGATCACCCTGACCATCGTGCTGTCAGTGGTGTACGTCTTCATGCCGCTCGCCACGCGCCTGTTTGCGCCCTGGCTGGAAGCCGGCCAGTCCCCTGCCAAATTGCCTTAAGGAACTGCGATGAACGCCGATCTGATTCTGTTCAATGGCCAATTTCATACGGTCGACCGCGAGAATCCGCACGCCAGTGCGGTTGCGATCAGTGACGGTCGCTTTGTAGCGGTCGGCAGCGATGCCCAGGCCATGGCGTTACGCGGTCCGGTCACGCAAGTGATCGACCTCAAGGGCCGTTGCGTGATTCCCGGTCTCAATGACTCGCACTTGCACTTGATCCGCGGGGGCCTGAACTACAACCTTGAATTGCGCTGGGAAGGTGTGCCCTCGCTGGCCGACGCCTTGCGCATGCTCAAGGAGCAAGCCGATCGCACACCAACACCGCAGTGGGTGCGCGTGGTGGGTGGCTGGAACGAGTTTCAGTTTGCCGAAAAACGCATGCCGACCCTTGATGAACTCAATCAGGCCGCGCCGGACACACCGGTGTTCGTCCTGCATTTGTATGATCGGGCCTTGCTCAACCGGGCCGCGCTGCGGGTAGCCGGGTACACCCGCGACACGCCGAACCCGCCGGGCGGCGAAATCGTTCGCGACGCTAACGGCAACCCCACCGGCATGCTGGTGGCACGTCCCAACGCGATGATTCTCTACTCGACCCTGGCCAAGGGGCCGAAGTTGCCGCTGGAGTATCAGGTCAACTCGACGCGGCAGTTCATGCGCGAACTCAATCGTCTGGGCCTGACCAGTGCCATCGACGCCGGCGGTGGTTTCCAGAATTATCCCGACGATTATCAGGTGATCGAACAATTGGCCAAGGATGAGCAACTGACCGTGCGCATCGCCTACAACCTGTTTACCCAGAAACCCAAAGAAGAGCTGGCCGACTTCCAGAACTGGACCGGTAGCGTCAAATTGCACCAGGGCGATGACTTCCTGCGTCACAACGGCGCCGGGGAAATGCTGGTGTTCTCGGCGGCAGACTTCGAAGACTTCCTCGAACCGCGCCCTGACCTGCCGCAGAGCATGGAGGACGAGCTGGAGCCAGTGGTGCGCCACCTCGTCGAACAGCGCTGGCCGTTCCGTCTGCATGCCACCTACAACGAATCCATCAGTCGCATGCTCGATGTGTTCGAGAAGGTCAACCGCGACATTCCGTTCAATGGCCTGCCCTGGTTTTTCGATCACGCCGAAACCATTACCCCGCAGAACATCGAGCGGGTGAGGGCGCTGGGCGGCGGCATTGCGATTCAGGATCGCATGGCGTTCCAGGGTGAGTATTTTGTCGAGCGTTATGGGGCCAAAGCGGCCGAAGCCACCCCGCCGATCAAACGCATGCTCGCTGAAGGTGTGCCGGTAGGCGCGGGCACCGATGCCACGCGCGTGTCGAGCTACAATCCATGGACCTCGTTGTACTGGATGGTCAGCGCACGCACCGTCGGCGGCATGGCGCTGCATGCCGAAGGCCTGTCGCGCCAGACTGCGCTGGAACTGTTCACCCATGGCAGCGCCTGGTTCTCGTCCGAGCAGGGCAAGAAGGGCCAGATCAAGGTCGGACAGCTGGCCGATATCGCGGCGTTGAGCGCGGACTTTTTCAGTGTCGACGAAGAAGCGATCAAATGGATCGAGTCGGTGCTGACCGTGGTCGGCGGCAAAGTGGTGTATGCCGCCGGCGACTTCGAAAAACTTGGCCCGGCCAGTGTGCCGGTGCTGCCGGATTGGTCGCCGGTGGTGAAAGTGCCGGGCCATTGGCGGCCAGCCTCACCCCTGCAAGCGCAGGTTCATCAGTGCAGCGGTCCGTGTGCGGTGCATTCCCACAGCCATGAACGGGCGCGCCTGTCGAATGCGCCGGTCAGCGACTTTGCCGGTTTCTGGGGCGCCTTCGGCTGCTCGTGTTTTGCTTTCTGACGAACACCCAAAAGACATTCATCCACCGAGGAGTTACCCATGAGCAACGTTCCCTACAAACGCCTGAATAAAGACGATGCCGTTGTGCTGTTGGTCGATCACCAGACAGGTCTGATCTCGCTGGTGCAGGATTTTTCGCCCAATGAGTTCAAGAACAACGTACTGGCCCTGGGTGACATCGCCAAATTCTTCAACTTGCCGACCATCCTCACCACCAGTTTCGACAGCGGCCCGAACGGCCCGATCGTGCCGGAGCTCAAGGCGCAGTTCCCCGACGCGCCGTTCATTGCGCGCCCTGGCCAGATCAACGCTTGGGACAACGAAGACTTCGTCAAGGCAGTGAAGGCTACCGGGCGCAAGCAACTGATCATTGCCGGTGTGGTGACCGACGTGTGCGTGGCGTTCCCGACGCTGTCCGCACTGGCCGAAGGCTTTGACGTGTTCGTGGTGACCGATGCTTCCGGCACCTTCAACACCACCGTGCAACAAGCCGCCTGGGCGCGCATGTCGGCGGCCGGTGCACAGCTGCTTAACTGGTTCTCCGTGGCCTGCGAACTGCAAGGCGACTGGCGCAACGACATGGAAGGCCTGGCCAACCTGCTTTCCGAACGCATCCCGAACTACCGCAACCTGATCAACAGCTACACCACGTTTACCGCGAAATAAGCAACGCCCCTGTAGGAGCGAGCAGGCTCGCTCCTACAGAAAAGCCGTTGGCAGACTGACCTTGGTATAAAGTACCGGACCGTCAACCAAGGCGTGACAATGAACCCGTTCGAAGACATGCGTATTTTTTGCCAGGTCATGGATTCTGGCAGTTTCACCGCGGCGGCCGATCAGTTGGGCTTGTCCAAGCAATTCGTCAGCCGCCGTTTGATGCAGCTCGAAGAACGCCTTGGCGTGCGTCTGCTCAATCGCTCGACCCGGCGCCTGGACGTCACACCTCTGGGCCAGAGCTACTACGAATCTGCCCTTCGCCTGCTCGCCGAAGTCGAGCAAGTGGAGCAGGGCATTGCCGGGCAAACCACCGAGCCGCGCGGCACTGTCCGCGTCAGCGCTCCGCTGTCGTTTGCCTTGGCGCATCTGGGCTGGCTGCTGCCGGAGTTTTTGCAGCGCTATCGTGACGTTACCGTAGAAATGGATTTAAGCGACCGGCCGGTTGATCTGCTCGGTGAAGGCTACGACCTGGCATTGCGCATCGGTACGCTGGAAGATTCGACGCTCATTGCCCGACGCATCGCTTCGATCGAGCGGGTGTATTGCGCCAGTCCGGCCTATTTGGCCGAGCGCGGCAGACCGGTCAAACCTGAAGATTTGCTCAACCATGATTGCCTGCCCTATGGCCACGGCCGACAGGTGCAATGGCGATTCAACGGACAGGGCAGGCCACTGGCCGTCAATGTCACCGGGCGGATGCGGGTCAATAACGGAGAGTTGCTCAGGGACGCGGCGATTGCCGGGATGGGGATTACCTATTTGCCTGCATTCATCGTCGGTTCGGCGCTGCAGGATGGCAGGCTGGTGCCGGTGCTCGATGAGTTTCGACCGCAGCCGCTGACGTTATCGGCGGTGTATCCACAGCATCGCCAGGCGTCGCGGCCGGTGCAGGCGTTGATCGGGTTTCTGCGCGAGCGGCTGGATACTGAAGATTCACGTGATCCCCTGTAGGAGCAAAGCTTGCTCGCGATAACGATGTGTCAATCAACATCACCGTTGAGTGGACCACCGCCATCGCGAGCAAGCTTCGCTCCTACACGGTTCAGTGCAAGTCAGTTCATGCGTTTGTCATCTCCGGGTTCACCGGCCGCATGCAGGCCGCGATCATCGCCCACTTCCCCGGCCCGACGAATACCGTGGTCATCGCCGATCTCGCCTGAACGATGAACGCCATTGTCATCACCCGAGCGATGCACGCCGTTGTCGTCACCTGAGCGGTGTACACCATTGTCATCACCAGAACGGTGAACGCCATTGTCATCGCCCGAACGATGGACGCCGTGATCGTCACCTGGTTCGGAATGGGTGCCGCTGCGCCCTGAGTTCGAAGCCGTGCTGCCGGAGTGTCCCGAGCCGTGGCTACCGCTGTGACCGCTACCGGCGCTGTCTCCACCATGACCACTGCCGCTTGAGCCGCCGCTGTGACCGCCGCCACCACTGCCACCGTGGCCGCCACCGTTACCACCCCCTCCATGTCCACCGCCGTTACCGCCACCGCCATGGCCACCGCCACCGCCGTTACCGCCACCGCCATGGCCTCCGCCACCGCCGCTGCCACCACCACCGCCGTGACCGCCACCGCCGCCACCACCACCGCCGCCGTGACCGCCACCGCCACCGCCGCCACTACCACCATCTCTTGCCTGAGCGCTTGATACCCCGGAAAAGCTGTCCGGGATCAGTACGGTAGACGCCGACAAAACCGCGCCAATAGCTACTGCCAGTAAAAGCTTGTTGATGTGCATGTCGTTCTCCGTCTTCTTGTTCAGATTGGAGCGTGGATGAACATTGCAACGTGCTGCCATATTCAGAAGGTGAACACGCCAGTGCGGCGATTTATTCAGTCAGTCCGTCGACAAACCAGGGAACGGGCCAACAGGCCCGTTCCAGAGGGGTCAGTGAATGCTCGAGGCCAACTCGAAAATCGGGATGTACATCAAAATCACGATCACCCCGATCAACAAACCGATAAACGTCATGAGCAACGGCTCGAACAGCCGCACGAACCATTCGATCCAGCGGCTGATTTCTTCGTCGTAGAAGTCGGCACTGCGCTCCATCATCTGGCCGAGGTTGCCGGATTGTTCGCCGGCACGCAGCAAACGCAGGGATACCGGCGTTACCAGGTGGTTCAGTTCCAGCGCCGCCGACAATGATTGCCCTTCGCGCACTCGCTCGCAGGCCTGGTCCAGGCGTACGCGGGAGGCGGGAGTCAGCAGATTGCGGACCATGCCCATGGCGGTGACGAGGGGAATGCCGCCCTGTAGCAGAATGCCCAGGGAGCGGTAGAAACGGGCCAACTCATACATGAAGATGCGCTGATGTACCGCCGGGAGCTTTTCGATCAGGCGATCCAGAGCTCGGCGAAAGGACGGCTGGCGCTGGAGCAGGGCGAGGGCAACGATGAAGGCCATGAAAGTACCAAAGAATTCGCCCTGATGTGCGTGCAGGAACATGCCGCTGCTCATGAGGATCTGCGACAGCCAAGGCAGGTTTGAGCCCAGCCCTTCGAACACCAGGCTGAAGCGCGGCACCACATAACCCATCAGGAACAACACCACGCCGCCGCCCACCACCAACAACAGCAGGGGGTAGATCGACGCACTGATGATCTTTTGGCGAACCTCGTCCATGCGTTGGCGATAACTGACATAGCGCCCCAGGGCTTCGCCCACGGCGCCGGTTTTCTCGCTGGACTGCACCAGCGCCACATACAGTGGCGGGAAAACCGCCGACAACTGGCCCAATGCCTGAGAGAACGATTTGCCTTCGTAAAGCAGGCGCACCAACTCGCTCAGGGTTTTACGGGCCTGTGGCGCGGACTCTTTTTCCGCCAGGCTTTCCAGCGCGTCGATCAGCGGCAGGCCGGCATTGAGCAGCGTGGTCAGTTCCTGGCTGAACAACACCAGGTTGAAGGTTTCGCGCTGCTTGAGGCGCAAGGCCCGCCAATGGCGCTCGGCGCGCAGGCTGACCACCCGCAGGCCCTGGTCTTCGGCGATGCGTCGCGCTTCGCTGTGCCCCGGCGCTTCCACGGTCATTGTGACCACACCGGCCTTGCCCACTGCTTTGAGGTGAAAGCGCATGGTCGCCATGTCCGTCATTGCCAACTGGTGACTTCGGCGTTTTCGCCTTCGCCGCCGGGCTGGCCATCCTTGCCCATCGACAACAGGTCGTACTCGCCGTTTTCGCCGGGATAGCGGTAGGTGTAGTTACGGCCCCACGGGTCCTGCGGCAACTTTTTCTGCAAGTACGGGCCGGTCCAGCGGGTTTCATCGCTGGGCGCGCTGACGAGTGCCTGCAAGCCCTGTTCGGTCGAAGGGTAGTGGCCGACCTCCAGGCGATAAAGATCAAGGGCTTTGCCCAGGCCTTCTATTTGCGCCTTGGCGACTTTCACTTCGGAACGCCCCAGTTGAGCGAAATACTTCGGCGCGACGATGCCGGCCAAGAGCCCAAGCACCACCAGCACCACCAACAGTTCAAGCAATGTGAACCCGCGTTGAGCACGCGGGGCAGAGACACGCGAACACTGTTTCATGATGACCTCACACAGTCGGCAGAAGGGTCGCAACAAGGGCTTATGCAATTGCCATGCAAAGGTCTGCCCGAGGTTTGCCTTCCTTCTGCAACCCCCGTAATACGGCCTCTCGCGCTTTCGGCACAGTGCTTGCGTATGGCTGATAAACGTCCGGCCATTGGGGCATTACCCCCATTTTTCGGGGCCGGGCAGGGGAGACAGAACCATGAAGAATCTCACCACAGCAATGCTCGGTTTGTTGCTGCTGACCGGCACCGTACAGGCTGATGTATTCGTCTCCGTGGACGCCAAGGGCAACTTTGTCCTGTCCAACGTCCACCGCCCCGGGCGCCAGTATGAACGGGTGATTCGTGAAGCCGAGGCGGCCGTTGTCAGCCTCGATCAGCAACCGCAAATGATCGCCGCCCGCCCCTATGCCGAACTGGTGGCGGCGGCGGCCACGGACAACCAGCTGCCGGCGGCGCTGTTGCACGCGGTGATCCAGACCGAGTCCAGCTACAACGCCAGCGCCGTATCGCCCAAGGGCGCCGGTGGGCTGATGCAGTTGATGCCCGACACGGCCCGGGAAATGGGGGTCAAGGATGTCTATGACCCCAAGGCCAACATCCAGGGCGGCGCCCGCTATCTCAAACGCCTGATGACGCTGTTCGACAACGACATCGCCCTTGCCGTCGCGGCCTACAACGCCGGCCCGCAAGCGGTGCTCAGCCGTGGCGGGGTGATCCCGCCGTTCGCCGAAACCCAACGTTATGTGCCCAGTGTCTTGCGCCAGTACCGGCGTTTGCAGGGGCTGGCAGCGGATGCGCCGCTATGAGCGAAACCCCCGGGACGGTTTTCCCCGACATTGGGGCATGGTGGCCCCGGCGAAAAAGTGGGGAATAACTGGGTGATTTCCCCCGTTGGATCAAGTGACAAACGCAAGGGACTGAAAAACAAAAGAATTTTTTATGGCATGCAGATTGCTGAAGGGGATTTGTCGAGAACTATTCCCTGTGAGCACCCACAGTGAGGCCCGAGATCATGTCCGGCATTTACCGCGTTCCACACATAATTCCCTGGTTGCTGTTGCTCGCTTCGATGCTGGGCATCGAGTTTGCCGAAGCGGCTGCGCGCTGTGAACGTAACCTGGTGGCCAACGTCGTGGCGCTGGACCAGCCCCTGATGTTCAACCGCCTGGGTGCGCAAAACGTCAATGGCATGATGTTCGCCCTGCGTCGCGATGTGGTCGATGACCATGACGTTTCATTGGCCCAGGGCGGCGCGGCGGTGCCGGGCAAGGTTTCACTGCGGCCTGACAAACGCCCGCGTCCGCTGGTATTGCGGGTCGCCGCCGGTGACTGCCTGACCATCAATCTGCAAAACCTGCTGGCCTATCAGGCCAACCCCGGTTCTCACGAAAGTGGCGAGGGCGAGGAAGAAGAGGGCAGCGGGAATCCTGGCAACACCGATCAATTCAAAGTCGACGAACAGGTCGCCGACCGCCATGTGGGCTTTCAGGTCAATGGCATGCAGGCGGTCAACAGCATTGATGACATCGCCTCTTTCACCGGGCGCAACGCCAACACCCTGATCGCGCCCGGCGCTACCCGCTCCTATACCTTGTACGCCGAGCGTGAGGGGGTGTTCGCGGCCAGTAGCCGTGGCGCGACCTTCGGTGGTGAAGGCGCGGCCGGCAACGTCGCCAATGGTCTGTTCGGTCAAGTGGTCGTGGTACCCAAGGGCGGTCGCACCTATCGCAATACCGTGACTGAAGAAGAGATGCGCCTGGCCAGTACCGGGCGCACCCCGACCGGCCAGCCGATCGTCGACTACCAGGCGCGCTACCCGCAGCGCGAGCCATGGATCCGTGAAGGCAAGGCCGGCACACCGATCATCAATATGGTCGACGGTAATGAAATCATTTCCAGCGAGAGCGACGCGATCGTGATGGGCAGCAACGCCGATGGCAGTTTCCCGCCCTCGACCTATGCGCTGGAAGCCGTTGGCAAGCGCAACCCGGCGATCCCCAACCGACTGGAGCCGTTCCGCGATTTTGCTTCGCAATTCCAGGATGAAACCGCCGCGACCCAGGCCTTTCCCGCTTACTGGGCCGACCCGGTGATGGCCCACGTGCTGGAGCCGACCCGCGATTCGTTCATGATCAACTATGGTTCCGGTGGCATGGGGGCTGAAGTCGTGGCGAACCGTCTGGGTGTCGGGCCGATGCATGATTGCCTGTCCTGTGCCTATGAGGAATTCTTCCTCAGCTCCCACACCGTGGGCGACGTGGCCATGCTGGTGGACGTTCCGGCCAACGCCGGCCTGGAAGGCATCACCCCCGGTCAAACACCGAACGCCGATCAGATCGGGGTCAAGGCCACCATGGCGCTGTACCCGTCCGAGCCATCCAACGTCAACCACAGCTACATCGGTGACTTCGTCAAATTCCGCAACACCCACAATGGCCACGAGCAGCACATTTTCCACCTGCACGGGCATCAGTGGCTGTTCAACCCCAATGACGACAACTCGGACTACGTGGATGCCCAGGGCATCGGCCCAGGTGCCGGCTACACCTATGAGATCGCCAACGGCGGTTCGGGCAACCGTAACCGGGTCGCAGGCGATGCGATTTATCACTGCCACTTCTACCCGCACTTTGCCCAGGGCATGTGGGCCATGTGGCGTGTGCATGATGTGTTTGAAGAAGGCACCAAGCTCGAAGTGTCGCAACAGGGCGCCGATGGTTTCCACAGCGAACCCTTCGCCCTGCGCAGCGGCAAACCTGCGGCAGGTGCACGGGCCTTGCCCGATGGTGAAATTGTTGCCGGCACGCCAATCCCGGCCGTGGTGCCACTGCCCGGCAAAGCCATGGCGCCGATGCCTGGCAAAGTCGCGGTTGTGCCGAAAATCGGCGAAACCCTGGTGGCCGCCAACGATGATGACGATGAAGTAGAAGGCGACGACGGCGAGCACGGCGGTAGCGGCGGCGCGCAAGCCATCGGTTCGCTGGCGCTGGTCGATCGCAGCGAAGCCAACCGCAACCCTGATGGCACCCTGAAAAATCCTGGCTATCCGTTCTGGATCGGCGGCATGGAAAGCTCGGTCGGCCAACGCCCGCCGACTCCGCCGCTGGACATGCTCGACGCCGCCACGGCACAGAGCCTGAAGTCTTCGGGCAATGCCTTGTGGGCCAACCTCGACCCTAATCAGTCCGGTGGCTGGGACGGTGGCCTGGGACGTCATTCGCTGGACGGTTTTTCCGCTGGCGGCGAGGCTGAGACCGTGACTACATCCCTGGATTTCTCCAAGGAAGTCAAACGTGCCAAACCGCTGTACTTGCCAGAAGAGGGCACGGAAGTCGAACAGGCAGCCATGGCCTTCCATGCGAAAAAAGACCACCCAAGCTACGCCTTGCTGCCGGGCAACCAGATCGTGGCGCGTAATTTCCGCACCAACGGCGCTTTGCCGGTGGCCGGCGCGCCGTACTACGAACCCTGCATGGATGACCGGCAAAAACGCCTGACCAGCAGTGCCGGCACCGGTGAGTTCGCCAGTGGCGAGCGCCTCGACGGCATGTCCTTCATCGGCGCCTCGACGTTTACCGCCGATCGTCCACGGGTCTACAAAGCGGCGAACATCCAGTTCGACGCGGTGTACAACAAGGTCGGCTATCACTTCCCGCAAGCGCGCATCCTGGCGCTGTGGGAAGACGCCTGGCCGGTGATCACCAAGCAGCGTCCGCCAGAGCCTCTGGTGATGCGCATGAACACCTTCGACTGCGTGCAGTACCAGCAAACCAACCTGGTGCCGGCCGTCTACGAGATGGACGATTATCAAGTGCGCACGCCGACCGACGTGATCGGCCAGCACATTCACTTGCCCAAGTGGGACCTGACCGCCGCAGACGGCTCGGCCAACGGCTGGAACTACGAGGACGGCGTACTTTCCCCCGGCGCCGTTCAAGAGCGCATCCTCGCCATCCGTGAGTTCAACCAGTGCGAAGGCACCGATCCGCGTGACGGCACCCCGGCGTGTCCGAAAGCCAAGAACCACCCGTTCTTCGGCCAATTCGGCCGGGCCGACTGGGTGGGAGCGCGGACGGCCATGCAACGCTGGTTTGTCGACCCCGTGGTCAACGCCAAGGGCGTCGACCGTGGCCTGGGCACCATCTTCACCCACGACCACCTCGGCCCATCGACGCACCAGCAGATTGGCCTGTACGCCACCGTGCTCGCTGAACCGGCAGGCTCGACCTGGTTCCATGCCGAAACCGGCGAGCCGTTGTACAGCGGTGCGCGGCAGGACGGCGGGCCGACATCATGGCAAGCGGTAATCTCGACCGGCGACCTGGACGGCGACGGCAAGAACGACAGCTTCCGTGAGTTCTTCCTCGAGTACAGCGACTTCCAGCACGCCTATGAAGCCGGTGTCTACGTGGGCGCCGGGCCGGACGGTAAACCGGATGCGCAAAGCTTCCCGGCCACCGCCGACAGCTTCCGCTACGCGATCAACCCGCCTGTGCGCAACAACGCCAGCACCCTGCTGGACGGCATTATCGAAGTGCAGGGTGGAATGGTGCCTGGCTGCCCGAGCCGGCCATGCCCACAAGCGATCTCGGTGGATGACCCGGGCATGTTCGTGGTCAATTACCGCAACGAACCGCTGGCCCTGCGGGTGTACGACCCGAACAAGGTCGGCCCGGACGGCAAGCGCGGCATGCAGGCCGACGGCCTCGGCGGCGACCTGGCGTACGCCATGCAAAGCCGGACAGACCGTGCGATCCCGGCGATGAACCTGGCACCGAACCTGATCACCGCAGCCACCGGCCCGACGGGCGGCACCACGCTGTTCCCGCCGCACATCAACAAGGGCGGTGCCGAGCCTGGCGATCCGTTCACCCCGATGCTGCGGACCTACACCGGCGACAACGTGCGGCTGCGGGTGCATGCCGGCGGTCACGAAGAGGAGCACAACGTCACCCTGCACGGCGTGAAGTGGTTGCAGAGCGGCTCCGGTTTCGGCACCAGCTCCAACTCCGGCTGGCGCGCGTCGCAGATGATCGGCATCTCCGAGCAAATGGGCTTCATTGCGCCGGTATCGATGCTGTCCAGTTCGGCGGCCACCACGGGTGATTACCTGTACTCGATGGATGCGTCGATCGAAGGCTACTGGAGCGGGATCTGGGGCGTGATGCGCAACTACACGGCGCAACGCAACGATCTGTTCCCGTTGCCGAACAATGCGAAACCGACCGGCATGCGCAACACCGTGGCGTTCGAGGGCATCTGCCCACGCTATGGCGCCAACCCCAATGGCATTGGCACTCGGCCAACCCCGCAACGCAACTATGAAGTGGTCGCGGCGCTGGCCAACGACATTCTCACCAATCCGTTGGGCTTGACCATCGGTGATCCGGCGGGGCTCGGCCAGCATGTCGGCGGGCCGTTGAATCCGGCGGGCGGCACCCTGGTGTTCAACTCGCGGCCGGTGAGCATTCCTCAAGTCACCGTGGTCGACCCCGAAGATGGTGAAACCATCACCATCGGCGGGCAAAGTGGGCCGCTGCATGACCCGACCGCGATCCTTTACGTGCGCAAGGCTGACCTCGACCCAACCACTGGCAAGCTCAAACCCGGTGTGCCTGTCGAACCCCTTGTGCTGCGCGCAGCGGCCGGTGACTGCATCAACATCACCCTGGAAAACCGTCTGCCAAGCGTCATGCCGGACCTGACCCAGACCGCGGTGATGCAAGGTATGGTCAAACGGGATCGCAACAGCGGCACCGGTTCGACCACCTTCAGCAACAACCTGATGCGGCCATCGAGCCACGTGGGTCTGCACGCGCAGTTGCTGGCGTACGACATCACCAAATCCGATGGCACCAACGTCGGCGCCAACCCGACCCAGACCGTGCCGCCGCGTGTCGGCAGCAGCGGTGCCTACCCGACCCGTACCTATCAGTACTACGCCGGGCACCTGGAGCGTGAAGGCAAACCGATCACTCAACTGGGGCGCAATGTCGACAACATCAACGCCACGGCGGTGGAGTTCGGCGGGTTGAATTTCACCCCGGCGGATGTGATCAAGCAGTCGCAAAAAGGCTTGGCCGCTGCGATGAGCATCCTGCCGATGGGCGCCACCTGGGTTGACGACACGCGCAAAGTGAATGCGACGGTTACTGCGCCAGGGCAAACCACCTATCGTGACTTTGCGATGGTCTGGCAGAAAGCCTTGAACACTCGCTGGGCCAACGGTCGGCCGGTGGAGGGGATTGCTGCAGAAGGGTTCGGCGTGCCGACCGATCCGCAGGATAACTCCAGCATGGCCATCAACTACAAGACCGAACCGATGTGGTACCGCTTCGGCCTGGCCCCGGATGCACCGTTCGGGCATGCCGATGGTGCGGGCTACGGCGACATGGTGAATGCGCACATGGCGTACAGCAATGCGCTGGTGGGCGGTGATCCCCAAACGCCGGTGCTCTACGCCAAGCCGGGGCAGCCGTTCCGTACGCACATCCTGATGCCTACCGGCGGCAGTCGCGGCACGACGTTCCAGCTTGACGGTCACGTCTGGTCGACCAACCCGTTCCTGTCGGAGAAGAGCGATACCGGTGGCTATCCAATGGGCACGCCTGGCGTGGGGTCGGTGAAGTTCGGCTACAACCCGATGTCGATGTACATCGGCGCCCGCGAAAGTGTGCTGCCGGCAGCTCACTTCAGCTTCATGTTGCCGAGCGCCGGGGGCGTCAACGCGATACCGGGTGACTACCTGTTCCGCGACTACGGCGCCTATGGCAACACGTCCGGGTTGTGGGGGTTGTTGCGGGTAACCAACGAGCCGGAGCCGGCGCCTGCGCCGTGAGCGAGAGAGGGAGCAAGAAATGACAACCTGTGGCGAGGGAGCTTGCTCCCGCTTGAGTGCAAAGCACTCACAAAATCTGCATTGACTGCAAACGTTTTGGGGCCGCTGCGCAGCCCGGCGGGAGCAAGCTCCCTCGCCACAAGGGTAGGTAGGCTGGATAGGCTGACAAGGATCTGAAGGGGAGTTTGTCATGAGCAGGACCATCATGTTGGCCAGTTGTGCGCTCGCTGTCGCAGGGGCATTGATCTGGTTCGGGGTATCGCGCACGACGCCACCGACCCTGCTCAGCGAAGTGGCGCTGCCCGATACCTGGACCGGCCAGACGCTTGAGCGAGACGGCGTCTCGGTGGCCTTGCAGGTACGGCCGCTGGCCGATGATGGCGTATTGCGTGAGGGTGAGTTCGCCGACGTGCAATTTCGCGTGACCGACAAGGCTTCCGGCCGACCGCTTTCGGGCGTCGCCCCCGGTGCCTGGCTGGACCCGGAAGCCGTGGCCGCCGACAAGGCCCAGGGCCGCGATCAGAGCTGCAAGGCCCGGGTCGGTGTGTTCCTCAAGTCGAACATCGGCGCGCGACCACTGCTCGACCTCAACAGCTACTTCCTCTTGGTGATGAACCGCGACGCCAGCGTTTCGGTGGTCGATCCGTCGGTGTCGGTGGGCGGCATCACCAGTACCATGGCCCGCATTGATATCAAGCAACCGCCGATGGACTGGGTCACCCCGCGGGACAACAAGCGGGTGTTTGTCTCGATGCCGGCCGCCAGTGAAGTCGCAGTGATCGACAGCGAACGATTCAAAGTGGTCGACTCAGTCGCGGCCGGCAGCAACCCGGTGCGCGTGGCCCTGCAACCGGACGAGCGCCTGCTGTGGGTCGGCAACAATGCCAAGGATGCGGAGCAATCCGGGGTCACGGTGATCGATACCCTCAGCCTCAAGACCCTCAAGCATTTGCCCACCGGTGGCGGCCATCATGAAATCGCCTTCAGCAAGGACAGTCGCTTTGCGTTCGTCACCAACCGCGACGACGGCACCGTCAGCATTATCGACATCGCCAGCCTGAGCATCATCAAACAGCTCAAGACCGGCTCGCACCCGTTGTCGGTGGTGTATTCGCCGCTGTCCGGCGCAGCCTATGTCGCCGATGGCAAGGACGGCACGGTGACCGTGGTCGATGCCAGCAGCCAGTCGGTGCGCCGGGTGATCAAGCTGAAGCAGGGGCTCGGTCCTATGGGTTTCAGCGCGGATGGCCGTTTCGGCATCGTGCTCAACACCCTGGAGAACCAGGCCTCGGTGATCGATGCGGCCAACGACGCGCTGATCCATGAAATGGATGTATCCGCCGAGCCCTATCAAGTGGTGTTCACCAAGGCCTACGCCTATGTCCGCGGACTGGCTTCGCCGAAGGTGACGATGATCAACCTGGCCTCCCTGGGCGAAGGCCGCAAACCGATCACGCAGGGTTTCGAAGCCGGACCGCAGCCGCCACGGCTGGCCGGTGACCTGCCACTGGCGGCGAGCCTGGCGGTGTCGCGGGACGACAACGCGGTGTTTGTGGTCAACCCGACCGACAACACCACGTACTTCTACGCCGAAGGCATGAACGCACCGATGTCCGGCTACCCCAACCGCGGGCAAGTGGCGCGGGCGGCGATGGTCATTGACCGCAGCCTGCGCGAGGTCGAGCCGGGGCTGTACAGCGCGCGGATCCAGTTGCCAGCGGCAGGGCGCTTCGACGTGGCGTTCCTGCTCAATCAGCCGAACATCATCCATTGCTTCAACACCGTCGTGCAGGTCAACCCGGCGCTCACTCAATCAATGGGCGCCGCGAAGGTGGAGTTCCTGCTCGACAAAACCACTGCCGCACTGGGTAGCCCCTACGTTGTGCGTTTTCGCATCGTCGAAGGCAAGCAGAAGGCAGTTCGCAGTGGGGTAAAGGACGTGCAGGTGCGCTATTTCCTGGCGCCTTCGTCCCGGCCCGAGACGGTCGCGGCACTGGATGTCGGCAACGGGGTTTATGAAGCCCCGGTGACTCTCGACCACAACGGTGCGTGGTACCTGCACGTGCGTGCAGCGTCGCTGGGGGCGAATTTCGGCGACCAGACATTTGCCAGTGTTCGGGTGATCCCCGGCGAAGCTCATTGAGAGGACATCGACATGAACCGATTAGCTCAACATGGATTGCTGACACTCTGCCTGATGGCCGTCGGTATTGGTCAGGCCCTGGCGCACTCGGCCGATGAACACGCCGGTCACGACATGGCGGCCAAAAGCGCCAGCTCGGAACGCGCCCAGGTCAAGTTCGCCGACGTGGCGCTGGTGGACCAGAACGGCAAGACCGTGCGCCTGGAAAAAGACCTGGTCGACAACAAGATCGTGGTCATGAGTTTCATCTACACCAGCTGCACCACAGTTTGCCCGGTGGTGTCCTCGATCATGGGCAAGGTGCAGAAACAGCTCGGGGCGCGGGTCGGCACCGAGGTGCAACTGGTATCGATCAGCATCGACCCGCAACGCGACGATGCCAAACGCCTGAACGACTACGCCCGTACGTTCCAGAAGGGCCCCGGCTGGAGTTGGCTGACCGGCTCACCGCAATCAGTCAACGACACGCTCAAGGGCCTGGGCTCGTTCAGCGGCGACTTCAAGAATCACCAACCCTTGATCCTTGTGGGTGACGGCAACAGTCGCCACTGGACCCGCTATTACGGCTTCACCGATCCGGCAGTGTTGAGCCGTGAAGTCGAGAAACTCAGCGGCGAGCGCAACGCTCATGCCAAACATACCGCCATCGCCATGGAGCACCAGCCATGAGAGCGTTCGTCTTGATGGTCCTGACCGCCTGCTTTTGCATGAGCAGTATCCCGGCGTTTTCCCATGAGGGGCATGAGCAACCGGAACCGGCAAGCGCGACAGCCGCGGCGCCGCCGGCGAGTGGCACGAGGGACGCAAAAACCTGGTTCACCGACACGCCGTTGCAGGACCAGAACGGCAACACACTGCGGTTTTACAGCGACGCCCTGCAAAACCGCGTGGTGCTGCTCAACGTGATTTTCACCAGTTGCAACGATGCCTGCCCGTTGATCACCCAAAAGCTCAAGGAAGTACGCGAAGTGCTGGGCGACAAGGCGGACGGCATTACCTTCATCTCCCTTACCAGTGATCCGCTGCGCGATACACCGGCGGTACTCAAGGCTTACACCTTGAAGCAGGGCGTCGATGGGCCCCACTGGCTTTTTCTTACCGGCGACAAAGCGCAAATGGACCTCGTTCTGGGACGCATCGGCCAGGTCATACCGAGCCCCGAGCAGCACTCCACCCAATTGATCGTCGGCGATGTGGCCAACAAACGCTGGAGTAAAATCCGTCCTGATGCCCCGGCCGCCGCCATTGCCCAGCGTTTGCAGTTGCTGACAATGCCCGTGGCTGGCCGTTGAGCCTGCGCCATGAAAAACGCCCTCATCCTCGGCCTGTTCATCCTCAGTGGCCTCAGTTGCGCCGCCCACGCGTTGCCGCTGACCCCGAGTGAAAGTGCGGGCAAGCGCTTGTACCGCGAGGGTGTGTCGGCGAGCGGTGAGCCGATCATGGCCAGGGTCGGCGCTTCCGGCGTGTTGTTGCCGGCCAGCAGCCTGCCGTGCGCCAATTGCCACGGCAGCGATGGACTGGGGCGACCTGAAGGCGGAGTACGGCCGCCGGACCTCAGCTGGTCGCGGCTGACCAGTACTTATGGCCAGCAGCAGATCAACGGCCGCGCTTACCCGGCGTATACCGAAGGGACATTGACCCGGGCGATCCAGGAAGGGCGAGACCCGGGCAATAATCGGCTGGACCCGGCGATGCCGCGGTTCGTGCTGTCGATGAATGACCAACGCAACCTCACGGCGTACCTCAAGCGCCTGGCCGATGATCGTGATCCGGGACTGAGCCCGGACAGTCTGCATCTTGGCACCTTGCTGCCCAGCACCGGAGCCTTGAGCGAGGAGGGTGCCACAGTGGCGGCGGTGCTGCGCGGCAGTGTCGCGCGGATCAACGAAGCCGGCGGGATCCACGGCCGACAGTTACGCCTGACCATTCTCGATCCAGGACCGGACCGTGCCAGTGCCGAGCAGGCGCTGGACCAATTGATCGAGCAGGAACAGGTCTTCGCCCTGATTGCACCGCTGGTGCCAGCGCTGGACAGTGAGCTGGTGCCGCGCCTGGAACAGGCCGGTGTGCCGCTGATAGGACCCCTGTCTTTGCAAGGCTCGGCCCAGATCAGCCGGCAGATCTTCGAGCCTCTTCCGGGGCTGCGTGAACAGATGATCGCCCTGGCCAACTATGCCGCCGCCAGTTTGCGGGTGCTGCAAGGCCCGACGCTGATCGCCTATCCGGACGAACCCGGTCAGCGTCTGGCAGCGGAAAAACTCGCGCAATACCTGCAAGACAACGCCTGGCAGAAAGTGCGCCTGCAACCCTACGAATCGGCCCAGGACGAGTTGCCCCTGGGCTCACGTTCGGTGTTTTACCTGGGCAGCAGCGGCGGTTTCAGTCGGCTGGCCGAGCGCCTGCAAACAGCGGGGCAGGTGCCTTACCTGTTCGCCGCGTCGAACCAGGTCGCGGGTGACTTGTTGCAAGTGCCCAGCGGTTTTTCCCGGCGGGTATTCCTGGCCTATCCATTCGTGCCCAGCGACTGGACGATTGCCGGCCGTTTGGCTCTGACCCAGTTGCGCGAACGGCAGAAGCTCGGCGGTGAACACGCGGTCATGCAAGTCGGCGCCTTCAGCTCGATGCTGTTGCTCAGCGAAGGCATGAAGCAGGCCGGGCGCGATGCCAGCCGCGAGAAACTGGTCAGCGCCCTGGAAGGCTTGCATGACTTCGATACCGGCCTGACCCCGCTGATCAGCTTTGGACCGGGTCGCCGCCTGGGCCTGAGCGGCGCCCATATCGTCACCGTGGATCTGCCCGACCAGCGCTTTTATCTGGTTGCACCGTACAAACCCATAGCCGCCATGCCCTGACCGGAGGCCGAACATGAAACTCAAGACTTTGTTGGTCCTGTTGACGTTATGGGTTCCCGCTGCGTTTTGCAGCAATGGTCCGGCCGTGGCACGGGTCAATGGCGAGGAAATTTCCCAGTTGCGCCTGGAGCGTTATTTCGCCGAATACCTGGAAGATCAGGGCCGTGCGCTGGGCAGCATCCGCAATCCCAAGGCCTACAAGCAATTGCGCAAGGCCGCCCTGGATGCCTTGATCGACAAGGAACTGCTCTGGCAGGAAGCCGTCAAGCGCGGCGTAGTGATCAGCGACGCCGCGGTGCAACATCAGGTCGACCAGACGCGTCAGGCCTTCGGCGGTGCCGAGGTGTTCGCCCGACGCCTGGAGGACGCCGGTTTCAATGAGGCGACCTACGTCGAATACACCCGCCGCGAGCTGGCGGCCCAGCAGATGTTTGCTGATCTGACCAAAGTCAGCGAACCGGACGAGAAGGAGGTGCAAGCGTTTTTTGCCGAGCATCGCGCCGAAATGAACCGACCTGAACAAGTGCAGGCCAGGCATATCCTGATCAAAGTGCCTCAGGGTGCGGATGCTTCCACTGTTTCATCTGCGAGACTACGCTTGGAGGCAATGCGTACGCGTATCGCTCAGGGTGAAGATTTCGCCAGCGTCGCCCGGACCGGTTCGCAAGACGCTTCGGCCAGCGATGGCGGTGATCTGGGCTACTTTGCACGCGGTCGCATGCTGCCGGAGTTCGACGCGGCAGCGTTTGCCCTGGCGCCGGGCGCCGTCAGCGAGCCGGTGCGAACGGCGGTGGGATGGCATCTGATTTATGTACAGAACCGAATGGAGGCAGCCGATGTCACACAAGAGCAAGGACTTGACATGGTTCGGGCTTACCTTGCCCGACAGAAACAGGTTCAGGCTCGTCTGCAGGTGCTGGCACAGCTGCGTTCCAGCAATCGAATCGAACGGATTGACGACGATTGAGCATTCCCCAACAGTGGGGAAAAGCATCAATGCACCTGCGTTCGCTTTTCCCCGCTTTTGGGGGGTGGGGTATGTGGACGAACAGGCATTGCTTTTAAATTCAAGGACATGAATACATAAAATTACCGGCGCTCAGCCTGGCATGAAGTGTGCGTTAGACCTATCAAGGCGCGCACTCCATCAGGCTCGGTATTCGGACCTGCGGTTTCAAGGAGTCCACCTTGTTAAACAAAGTACTGGTTGTTGACGACGAACAACTTCTTGCTGAAAACCTCCAGGGTTACCTGCAGGCGCAGGCGTTGGACGTCCGGATTGCTCACGACGGTGCACATGGAATCGCTGAAGCTGACGATTTTGCACCCGATGTGATGGTGTTCGATTACCGCTTGCCCGATATGGAAGGCTTTCAGGTGCTCGATGCCGTCCGCCATAACAGGAAGTGTCATTTTGTGCTGATCACAGGGCACCCCACCGCAGAAGTTTGCGAACGGGCCCGGCAACTGGGAGTCAGCCACATCCTGTTCAAACCCTTTCCGTTGGCGGAATTGGCCCGGGCAGTGCTGGATCTTCTAGGCAGGGGGCGAGAACCCAGAGCAGGTACGAGCGCTTCCGAAGGATTCGTCGAACGACGCCAGAGCAGGACCGAAAGTTTCCCGCTGCAGTTGTACGACGGTAGTTGGGTGCTAGCTGATCGCCGACGAAGTTCCTCGGCCGCCACAGCGCCAGACGACGAACAATTGCTCACCGGGGAGTAGTGGCGCGACAAGACGTTCCGGCCCCCGCCGAAAATGCTCGCCGCGCCGACAGGGCTCAAAGCCCCGGGCGTTGGAGAGCAAGCCATGGACCGTCTATCACTTGTCGTCGATGCTGCGCCGCTGGACTGTGTACCGACCCGGTTTACCAGTGAGCAATTGGCCCAGGCGCGTGTTCTGGCTGCCGCTTCCGGCGAACGCATGCTCGATGCCCTTGGGCAACTGTCCGAACTGGCCCCGATGCCTTTCATCCAATGCCTCGGCGCCACCTTGCATTATCCGGTGCTCGACACCGACAGCCTGTTTCAATCCAAGCCGGTGTTCGACCGGGTCACCCTGGCTCAATGCCTCAAGCGCGAATTCACCCTGCTGCATTACGACGACGCAGTCATCGGCGTGTTTGCCGACCCGTTCGACAGCGCGCGCCTGGCCTGGATCGACGACTGCCTGCATGGCGCGGCTCTGTACCTGGTGCATGCCGATGACCTGAAAGCCTACCTGGCGCGCCACGAGGAGAGTTTCCACGCGGTGGAATCGCTCAACGCCCAGAGCGACACCGGCGCCGAAATCGATAACCTGCAAAGCCTGTCCCTGACCAGCATCAGCGAAGACTCCAGTGTGGTGGTCAAGCTGGTCAACTCAACCCTGTACGACGCGCTGAAAATGCACGCCAGCGATATCCACCTGGGCACCACCGGCAGCGGTCTGGTGATCAAGTACCGCATCGACGGCGTGTTGAACAACATCAGCAAAATCCAGGGCAATGAGTTTGCCGAACAGGTGATCTCCCGGGTCAAGGTCATGGCCGAGCTGGACATCGGTGAAAAACGCGTGCCCCAGGACGGTCGCTTCAAGATTGGCATCAGTGGCCGGCAGATCGACTTTCGGGTGTCGATCATGCCCAGCATTTTCGGTGAAGATGCCGTGCTGCGGGTGCTCGACAAACAGGATCTGGCCGACAAAGTCTGCGGCGTGCAGCTGCAAGCCCTGGGCTTCGAAGAAGAGACCCTGCGCCAACTGCGCCGCCTCGCCGCCGAGCCCTACGGCATGGTGCTGGTCACCGGCCCCACCGGCAGCGGCAAGACCACCACGCTGTACGCGATGATCACCGAGATCAACCACGGCGTGGACAAGATCATCACCATCGAAGACCCGGTCGAGTACCAACTGCCGGGCGTGCTGCAAATTCCGGTCAACGAAAAGAAAGGCCTGACCTTCGCCCGCGGCCTGCGCTCGATCCTGCGTCACGACCCGGACAAGATCATGGTCGGTGAAATCCGCGACCCGGATACCGCGCAGATCGCCGTGCAATCGGCACTCACCGGGCACCTGGTGTTCACCACCATTCACGCCAACAACGTATTCGACGTGATCGGTCGTTTCACCCAAATGGAAATCGATCCCTACAGCCTCGTCAGTGCCCTCAATGCGGTATTGGCCCAGCGCTTGATTCGCCTGGTCTGCACCAGTTGCAGCAGCGCGTATGTGCCGAGCGAAGAAGAGCTGGAGACCTCGGGTCTCGATCCACAGCAGGTCGCTCACTACCAGTTCGTCCACGGCAAGGGTTGCGGTCACTGCCGCGGTACCGGTTACCGCGGGCGTAGTGCAATTGCCGAACTGCTGCACCTGGACGACGAACTGCGGCAGATGATCGTCGAGCGCCAACCCATTGCGAAAATCAAGGCGCATGCCTGCAAACGTGGCTTGCGCCTGTTGCGCGAGTCAGCCCTGGAACTGGTGCAACAAGGCCGAACCACGCTCGAGGAGATCAATCGTGTCACTTTTATCTCGTGAGCGTTATGTCGCCGTGCTCGGCGCCAGTGGTGTCGGTCTCGGCCAGCGGCGGGGCAATGAAACCCTGTGGCTTGGCAGCGTCGGCTTTATCGATGAAGGTTTCCTTGCCTGGGCCGTGGCCCTGGAAACCCTCGACCGTCTGCTGGGTGAACACACCCGTGCCGGTGCGGAGTTGGCCGTGGTGGTTTCCGGGCACTTCAGCCGTTTTTGCCTGGTGCCCTGGAGCGAGCAGATCAGCAGCCCCGATGAGCTGCGCGGATTTGCCCAGCTGTGTTTCGAAGACCTCTATGGCGCGCCGAGCCAGCCCTGGAGCCTGGTACTCTCGGCGGAACCGGCCGGCTACGACCGCATCGCAACCGCGCTGCCACAAGACTTGCTGGAGCGCCTGCGGACGCTGGCCAGTGGCCGCGGCCTGCGTCTGCGCTCGGTACAGCCATACCTGATGGCGGCGTTCAACCGCTTCGATAAGAGCTTCGATGCCGGCGACTTCCTGTTCGTCGTCGCCGAGCCGGTGCGCAGCGTGATGCTGCTGGCCCGCGAAGGTCGCTGGACGGCGGTGCGTTCGGTGGGCAGCAGCGACAGCGATGCGGCACTGACCGCGCTGATCGGCCGCGAAAGCCAATTGCAGGCCTGCGCCAGCGAACGGCCACTGAATGTCTACCTGCACGCACCGGCTCGCATCGACTCGCATCCCGACGTGCCCGGTGTGCACTTGCGCACCCTTGAAGAGGACCGGACTGCCGTACGCGATTGCCTGTACGTCATGTCCCGGGCGGTGGCCTGACATGCGCCCGCTGATGCTCGACTTTCAACCGCGCCGCCGTTCGAGCCCTCTGGGCTGGAGCCTGCTGGCCGGGGGCGTGGTGCTGGCGCTGAGCTGCATACTGATTCAGCAACACCTGAGCGGGGAGGCCGAGCAACAGCAGGGTCATCTGCAAACCGCACAACGTGTGCTCACCGGCGACACCGGCGGCAAGGTCAGCCTGACCCCGGCCGAAACCCGCGAACAGGCGCAAAACCTGGCTGAGATGCGCAAGGTTTCGCAGCAATTGCGCCGCCCATGGGAACGCCTGTTCGCCACGCTCGAATCGATGCCCCGCGACAACATCGCCTTGCTGACCCTGACCCCGGACGCCCGCAAAGGCCAGGTCAGGATCAGCGCCGAGGCGCGGGACCTGGACGCGATGCTCGACTTCCACCGCCGCCTCGAAGCCAGCGACGAGCTGTCCGATGTGTCGCTGCTCAGCCACGAAATCGTCGCCAACGTGCCGGAGCACCCGGTGCAATTCAACCTGTCGGCTACCTGGGAGATTGGCGATGCAAATCCCTAGATTGATCGTCCACGAATACCTGCAAAGCCTGGGCGCGCCGGGCCTGGCGGGACTTGGCTTGCTGGTGGTGGCACTGACCTGGGGCCTGGCCGGTTTGCTGCCGGACTGGCAGTCACTGCAGCACCTGAGCCAGCAGACCCGGGAAGCCAGTGAATATCTGGCCAAGGTCGAGGAGGGCAGCGTGGCCGCGCCGGTGGTGCCGCAGCGTCAGCTCGATGATTTCCGCAGCAAGTTGCCCTCCCAGCCGCAGGCTACCGTCGCCATCGACAAGATCTACGCGTTGGCCACCGTGGAACGCATCACCCTGGCCCGTGGCGAATACTCGCTGGGCATCGATCCGAAAACCCACCTGGCGCGCTATCAGATTCTGCTGCCGGTGCGTGGCAGCTACCCGCAATTGCGGCGCTTCCTGCACGCCTTGCTGGGGCAGTTGCCGGCGGTGGTCATCGAAGACGTGGAGTTCCAGCGCAAGAAGATCGCCGACACCGACCTCACTGGTCGGATCCGCATGACCCTTTACCTGTCGAGGTCATGATGAACAACAAGCGCGTGGTGGGTTGGGTGGCCTTTCTCGGTGTCGCCGCGGCACTGACCTGGTTGCCCGAGTTTTTCAAGCAGGCTGACGACAGTGACGTGGAAGTCGCCGCTGTTGCCACACCTGCCAAAGGCAAGGCGTCGTCTACGGCAAAAGCCTCCGCCGCGCCTGCGCCGATCAAGGACCTGAGCCCGGCCGGCGACCTGTTTGCCGCCCGCAGCTGGAAGGCTGCTCCATCACTGGCCAGTGTCACCGAAAAACCCGTCACCGTTGCTCCGGTCGTGCAGGCCCCCACTGCACCGCCGATGCCTTTCCAGTTCATTGGCCGGATGGATGATCGCACTGACCTGCAAGTGTTTTTGCAGAACGGCGAAAAAATCTACGTCGTGCGCAAGGGGGATGTGATCGACGACACATGGAAGATCGAGGGGATTTCCGATCTGGAACTGAGCCTGGTCTATTTGCCTCTGCATTTGTCCCAGACTTTGTCTGTGGGGAGCGCGCAATGAACAAATCCCGTTTGCTGATGAGCCTTTGCCTCTGTGCAGGGCTGGCCGCGTGCAGTTCGGCGCAGGTTGCCAAGGAGGAAGCCACTGACCTGATCGAACAGGGGCAGTACGAAGCCGGCCTGGCACGGATCGAGGAAGGGTTGCGCGAAAACCCTCGCGACACCGAACTGCACATTGCGCTCAACAGTGCCCGAGCCCGCGCGATCACCGCGTTGTTGACCCAGGCCGACATGGACCGTACGCAACGTGATTTCGCTTCGGCACGCATGGGTTACGGCCGAGTGTTGACCATCGAGCCGAACAACCGTCGCGCCCAGGACGCCCTGCGTCAGCTCGAACACATGCGCAGCCTCGATGAAAAGCTCGAACTGGCCCGCGGCGACCTGCGCCGGGGCGACGTGTACGGGTCCGAGCGCCAGGTGCGGCAGATCCTCGAACTGGACCCGAACAATGAAGGCGCGCTGGAGCTGCAAGGCAATATCCGCCTGGTGCAGAGCCGCAACGTGATTCCTTATCCGCAACTGCGTACTCGCCTCGACAAACCGGTGACCCTGGAATTTCGCGACGCCAACCTGAAGACCATTTTCGAAGTGCTGTCCCAGGTGGCCGGTTTGAATTTCATCTTCGACAAAGACCTGCGCCCGGACATGAAAGCGACGATTTTCGTGCGCGACGTGCGTATCGAAGATGCGGTGGAACTGCTGCTGCAACAGAACCAGCTGCATCAGAAAGTGGTGAACGAAAACACCCTGCTGATCTACCCCGACTCACCGCAGAAGCTCAAGGATTACCAAGAGCTGGTGATGCGCACCTTCTACCTGACCAGCATCGATGCCAACACCGCGCTGAACATGATCAAGACCATGCTCAAGACCCGCGACGTGTTCGTCGATGAGCGCCTCAACACCCTGACCATGCGCGACAGCGGCGACGCGATTCGCATGGCTGAGAAACTCCTGCAATCCCAGGATCAGTCGAACCCCGAAGTGGTGCTGGAAGTGGAAGTGATGGAAGTCGCCACCCAGCGCATCCTCGACCTTGGCCTTCAATGGCCGAACACCTTCGGCGTGGTCAACAGCGATGGCTCGGCGGTGACCATTCTCGATCAACTCAAGGGCATCAACTCCAGCCGCATCACGATCTCGCCGTCGCCACAGGCCAAGATCAATGCCCAGGACAAGGACATCAACACCCTGGCCAGCCCGGTCATCCGGGTGAGTAACCGCGAGCAGGCGCGCATCCACATTGGTCAACGCGTACCAATCATCAGCGCCACGTCGGTGCCGTCGACCCAAGGACCGGTGATCACCGAAAGCGTGACTTACCTCGATGTCGGTTTGAAACTGGAAGTGCAGCCGACCGTGCACCTGAACAACGAAGTGGCGATCAAGGTCGCCCTGGAAGTCAGTAACGCCACACCTCTGGAGCCGACCCGCCAAGGCACGATTCCGGTGCAGGTCGATACCCGTAACGCGCAGACCACGCTGCGCCTGCATGACGGCGAAACCCAGATCCTTGCTGGCCTGATGCGCAACGACCATGGCAGCACCGGCAACAAGATCCCGGGCCTGGGTGACATTCCTGGCCTGGGCCGGCTGTTCGGCAGCAACAAGGATGACGTCAGTAAATCTGAACTGGTGCTGTCGATCACCCCGCGGATCGTGCGCAACCTGCCGTACCAGAGCCCGTCGGACATGGAATTCCCTACCGGCACTGAAACCAGCATGCACATCCAGGCGCCGGATCGTTCGAAGGTCGGAGTCGAAGAGGTTCGCACCCAAGGCATGAGCGCACCGATCGCCACCACCGTTACCGTCGGGAAGCCTTGATCATGAACGCCTCGCAACGCGGTTTTACCCTGATCGAAGTCGTGGTGACGCTGTCCCTGATCGGCCTGCTGGCCGGCATGGCCGCACCGCTGACCGAGACCGTGGTGCGCCGGGGCAAAGAGCAGGAACTGCGTACCGCCCTGTACCAGATCCGCGACGCCATCGATGCCTACAAGCGTGCATTCGATGCCGGCTACATCGAGAAATCGCTGAACAGCAACGGCTACCCGCCGAACCTGCAAGTGCTGGTTGAAGGCGTGCGGGATGTGCGCAGCGCCAAAGGGGCCAAGTTCTATTTCCTGCGGCGCGTGCCCCACGACCCTCTGGCGCCGGTCAAGCGTGACGACGAAGGCGGCTGGGGCTTGCGCTCCTACGACAGCACCGCTGAAAACCCGCGGGACGGGCAGGACGTCTTTGACGTCTACTCCAAGGCCCGCGGCAAAGGCCTCAACGGCATCGCGTACCGGGAGTGGTGAACATATGCGCCGGCAAAAGGGCTTTACCCTACTGGAACTGATGGTGGTCATGGCAATCATCGCGACGCTGATGACCATCGCCTTGCCGCGCTATTTCAACAGCCTGGAGGCCTCGAAAGAGACCACTTTGCGCCAGAGCCTGTCGGCCATGCGCGAGGCGCTGGATCACTACTACGGCGACACCGGGCGTTATCCGGATTCCATCGAACAACTGGTCGAGCAGCGTTATCTGCGCAACTCGCCGATGGACCCGATTGTCGAGCGCAAAGACGCCTGGGTCATGGTTGCCCCCCCGGACGGCGTGGCCGGCGGGGTTGCCGATATCAAAAGTGGTGCCACAGGGAGGGCGCGTGATGGCAGCCTTTATTCCGAGTGGTAAGCCTGCGGCAGAGGACGGTTTCACCTACCTGGGGGTGCTGTTTCTGATCATGGTGATGGGCATGGGCCTGGCCAGTGCCGGCGAGTTGTGGTCCACCGCTTCGCGGCGTGATCGCGAGCGCCAGTTGCTGTGGGTCGGCACCCAGTACGCCCAGGCGCTGCGCAGCTATTACCGCAGTTCGCCTGGCCTGGCACAGTACCCGAAGGAACTCGCCGACCTGCTGCAGGACGAGCGTTTTCCCAATGCCAAACACCACATCCGCCAGCTGTACCCGGACCCGATCGGCGGCGGCGAATGGTTCCTGATGCGCGGTTTCGACGGACGCATCACTGGCATCAGCAGCCCGTCCACGGACAAACCGCTCAAACAGGCGGACTTTCCCAGTCAATGGTCGGATTTCAACGGCATGGCCAGTTACAAGGACTGGCAATTCGTGGCCGAGAAATCCTTCCTCGATGGCACATCCGGCCCGGCCAAGGGCCAGTCGCAACAGCCACAGGCGTTGCAGCCATGAACAGACTCTGCCTGGCCTTGATCCTGGTGTTGAGCACCTCTGCCGCCTCGGCTGGCGAAGAGGACGAAATGCTCGGTTTCATCATCGACGACACGATCTCGCACATCGGCCACGACTTTTACTATTCGTTCAGTGAACGCCTGCGCGCCACCAGCCCGATGGATTTCAACCTGGTGGTTCGCGAACGACCTTCGGCTCGCTGGGGCAGCCTGGTGACCGTGGAATTTCAACAGCGTTTGGTTTATCGGCGTTTCCTGCCGCCGAACACCGTCGAGCTCAAGGACGAGGCCTATGCCGCCGCCGACTGGGTACGCGGGCAGATTGTCCAGCGCAAGCTGGAAACCTTGTTGCAGGACACCACGGACCTTGAGAGGGACGAACTATGAAAATGAAAACGTTCTTGCAGCGCAGTGGCTTGTGCTTGCTCGGCCTCGGCGGTTGCGGCCTGGTCCAGGCCACGGAGTTGGTCTACACACCGATCAATCCATCGTTTGGCGGCAACCCGCTGAACGGCACCTGGCTGCTCAACAACGCCCAGGCGCAAAACGATTATGACGACCCTGACTTGAAGGACCGCGCTGCCCTGACCGGCACCTCGGCCCTGGAACGCTTCAGCAGCCAGTTGCAATCGCGGTTGCTGGGGCAATTGCTGGACAACATCTCCACTGGCAATACGGGGAGCCTGTCCACAGACGCTTTTATCGTCAACGTCCTCGACGACTCGGGGCAACTGACGATTGAAGTAACGGATCGAGCGACCGGTGAAGTGTCGGAAATCAAGGTTAATGGCCTCGCCCCTTGACGGGCATTTGGGCTGACGGGGAGCAACGGACATGAAAAAGTTGATTTTGCTAGGGATGCTGTTGGCAGCACTTCAAGGCTGCAGCCTGCGCGAGCCGATTGGCGCTGAGCAGGACACCGAAACGCCGACCCTGACACCCCGGGCGTCGACCTATTACGATTTGATCAACATGCCGCGACCCAAAGGCCGGTTGATGGCGGTTGTGTATGGTTTCCGTGACCAGACCGGACAATACAAACCGACCCCGGCCAGCTCGTTCTCCACCAGCGTCACCCAGGGGGCGGCGAGCATGTTGATGGACGCCATGCAGGCCAGCGGCTGGTTCGTGGTGCTGGAACGAGAAGGGCTGCAGAACCTGTTGACCGAGCGCAAGATCATCCGCGCATCGCAGAAAAAACCGAACACGCCGGTAAACATCCAGGCTGAACTGCCACCGCTGCAAGCGGCGAACATGATGCTTGAAGGCGGGATCATCGCCTACGACACCAACGTGAAGAGCGGCGGGGAAGGGGCACGCTACCTGGGCATCGATATTTCCCGGGAGTATCGGGTCGACCAGGTCACGGTGAATCTGCGGGCGGTGGACGTACGCAGCGGGCAGGTGCTGGCCAATGTGATGACCAGCAAGACGATCTACTCCGTTGGGCGCAGCGCCGGCGTGTTCAAGTTCATCGAGTTCAAGAAACTGCTCGAGGCCGAGGTCGGTTACACCACCAACGAACCGGCACAGTTGTGTGTGCTGTCGGCGATTGAAGCGGCGGTGGGGCATTTGCTGGCACAGGGGATCGAACGCAAGATGTGGCAGGTGGCGGGGGACAACTCCGCACCGCCGCAAAATGAGACGCTTGAGCGCTATCTGACCCAGAACAAGGTGACGCCTGAAGGTGAGGGTTCGGACGAGTAAATCGAGGCGGCCTTCGGGCTGTTGGGTTGGTGTTCTCCTGAGGGAGCTGGCTTGCCAGCGATGGCGTCCTTGAGATCGCCATCGCGAGCAAGCTTTGCTCCTACAGAGGATCTTCATTGGTCGAAAATCTCGATCACACCGGGACCCCTGTGGGAGCTGGCTTGCCAGCGATGGCGGCCTGTCAACCAACGGGAACCATTCGGGTGTACAAAAAACTGTTCTCTGGAGATCCCCTAAATGGCAGGCCACCTCACAAAATGGCTTTGATCTCCCGGCCAAACCGCTCCCGATACACCGACGGTGGCACCCCGACCACGCTGCGAAACGCCACCCGAAAGCTTTCCACCGAACGATAACCACAGCGCAGTGCAATCTGCTCGGTGTTGTGGTCGGTACTCTCCAGCAACTCCCGCGCACGGCCCAGACGTTCATGTTGCAGCCAGGTTTTCGGCGATTGGCCGCTGGCCTCGGTGAAGCGCCGCAGGAATGTGCGTTCACTCATGGCTGCTTCGCTGGCCAGGTCGCGGACCTCCAGCGGTTCATGCAAACGCTCGCGTGCCCACTGCATGACGCGGGAAAGATCGCTGCGCGGGGTGGGGCTGACCGGTGTCGGAATGAATTGCGCCTGGCCACCGGTGCGTTGCGGAGACATCACCAAGCGTCGGGCCACCGCGTTGGCCACCTGCGTACCGAAATCCCGCGCCACCAGATGCAGGCAAGCATCGATGCCGGCCGCGCTGCCGGCAGAGGTGATCAACTGGCCCGAGTCGACGTACAACACGTCCGGGTCCACCAGGATATTTGGAAAACGTTCCGCCAGTTCGCGGGTGTAACGCCAGTGCGTGGTGGCGCTTCGGCCGTCGAGCAGGCCGGTGGCCGCCAGTACGAATACGCCTGAACAGATCGACAGCAAGCGAGCGCCCCGGGCGTGGGCCTGGCGCAGGGCGGTGAGCAGTGCATCGGGCACGGTTGCGTTGCGGTCACGCCAGCCCGGAATGATGATGGTCCGTGCCTGCTCCAGCAGTTCCAGGCCGCCATCGGCCAGTACTTGTATGCCCCCCATGGCGCGCATGGGGCCTTGATCGACGGCGGCGATCTGGTGGCTGTACCAAGGAAAATCGAATTCCGGGCGCGCGAGGCCGAATATCTCCACGGCGATACCAAACTCGAATGTGCAGAGACCATCGTAGGCCAGGATCGCGACCAATCCAGGGGTGGGCTGCATTTGGCGGAAAGTTCCCGGTGAGTGTCTTGTGCGCCACTTTAGCCGCAAGTGGCCGGCAGATAAAGTCTGCTCACACCCACGACACTCAGGAGCAAACCCATGACCAGCCTGGTCCGCGCAATACCCGCCGCCCCTTCGGCCATTGCCTTCATGCATTTCAGTAACCGCCTGACCTTTGAAACCGATTGCTCTGACGTTCACGGCAGCCAAGCGGCTGGCGAGGTGGATTTTGTGTTGGTCGACGTGAGGGGGCCGCTGGCGTTCGAACGGGGCCACTTGCCTGGGGCGATCAATATTCCGGGGCGACTCCTCAACGCCGAGCACCTTGCGGCCTATCCGAAAACCAGCCTGTTCGTGGTCTATTGCGCAGGCCCGCACTGCAACGGCGCGAACAAGGCAGCAGTGAAGCTGGCGGCGCTGGGCTATCCGGTCAAGGAGATGATTGGCGGCGTGACCGGATGGCTGGATGAAGGGTTTGCGTTGAGTGTTGCGACGTCGCAACCAGTGAACCATGTGCTCGGTTGCGAGTGTTGATCCCATCCAGGAGATCGCAAACCGCGTCAGCGCTTGCAACGCAAAGCTGGCGCGGTCTTTTTCTGTATTTATTTGTCGCTTCAAAATAACTGAAGTGGCGGAAGCCGCCATAGACTGCCGGCCACTTCGGTATTTGTCAGTTACAAACTGCGACCGAACGCTGCCAATAAAAGCCTCCGCACACAGGAGTTATAAATGAAGAAGCTAGTGATGTTCGGTGCCCTGGCACTGTCGATGTTGTCCCTGACCGCCGTGGCTGCAGATGCCAAGCCGATCCGCATCGGTATCGAAGCCGGTTACCCGCCATTCTCGATGAAAACCCCTGACGGCAAGCTCACTGGCTTTGACGTGGACATCGGCGACGCGCTGTGCGAGCAGATGAAAGTGAAGTGCACCTGGGTCGAGCAAGAGTTCGACGGCCTGATCCCGGCGCTGAAGGTCAAGAAAATCGACGCAATCCTGTCGTCCATGACCATCACTGACGATCGCAAGAAGAACGTCGATTTCACCATCAAGTACTACCACACCCCGGCGCGCTTCGTGATGAAGGCAGGCACCGACATCAAGGACCCGCTGACCGAACTCAAAGGCAAGAAAGTTGGTGTACTGCGCGCCAGTACCCACGACCGCTTCGCCACCGAAGTGCTGGTGCCGGCCGGCATTGAACTGGTGCGTTACGGCTCCCAGCAGGAAGCCAACCTGGACATGGTTTCCGGTCGCGTTGATGCACTGCTGGCCGACTCGGTCAACCTGGACGACGGTTTCCTGAAGACCGACGCCGGTAAAGGTTTCGCTTTCGTAGGCCCGACCTATGAAGACGCCAAGTACTTCGGCGGCGGCGCCGGTATCGCTGTGCGCAAGGGTGATAAGGAACTGGCCGACAAATTCAACACCGCCATCGCTGAAATTCGCGCCAATGGCAAGTACAAGCAAGTGCAGGACAAGTACTTCGATTTTGACGTTTATGGCCATTAATACGCTGTAGAAAAAAGTGGCCCCGTTGACGCGCGGGCCACTTTTTTTATGCTTTCTTTCCATCGAAACGAGAAACCTGTGGGGGCGGGCTTGCTCCCACAGTGATCTGGTTGTTTCTGACAGCGGAGTTCTCCCATGCAACGCATCGATCACCCACTGCCCTGGAGCCATCTCGGTACCGAGCGCACCCTCAGTGTGTTTCGTTATGGCACGGGTACGCGCAAGGTCTACATCCAGGCCAGCCTGCACGCAGACGAATTGCCGGGCATGCGCACGGCCTGGGAACTGAAAAAGCGCCTGGCCGATCTTGAAAGCCAGGGGCAACTGCAAGGCGTGATCGAACTGGTGCCGGTGGCCAACCCCATCGGTCTCGACCAGCACCTGCAAGGCAGTCACATGGGCCGCTTCGAACTGGGCAGCGGCAAGAATTTCAACCGTTCCTTCGTTGAACTCAGCGCCCCCGTGGCGCAGTTGATCGGCGACCGTCTGGGCAGTGATGCCCAAGCGAACATCACGCTGATCCGCCAGACCATGGGTCAGGTAATCGATGGCTTGCCGGCGCCGGCGTCACAGCTGCAAGCCATGCATCGTTTGTTGCTGCGCCATGCCTGCGACGCGGACATCACCCTCGATCTGCACTGCGATTTCGAGGCGGCGATTCATCTGTATGCGCTGCCGCAACACTGGCCGCAATGGCGATCCCTGGCCGCGCGTTTGAAGGCGGGCGTGGCGTTGCTGTGCGAAGACTCCGGCGGCAGTTCGTTCGACGAGTCCTGTTCTTCGCCGTGGTTACGCCTGGCCCGGGCATTCCCCGAGGCGGCGATTCCACCGGCCAATATGGCGACCACCCTGGAGCTGGGCAGCATGGGCGACACCCGGATTGAGCAGGCACAAGCCAATTGTGAAGCGATTCTGGGCTTTCTCGCCGAACAGGGTTTTATCAAGGGACAATGGCCGCAAGCGCCGAGCGAATGCTGCGAGGGCATGCCGTTCGAGGGCACACAGTACCTGTTCGCACCGCACCACGGCGTGGTGAGTTTCCTGCGCGAAGCCGGGGAGTGGGTCGAGAAGGGCGATGCGCTTTTTGAAGTGGTCGACCCGTTGAGCGACAAACTCACAACGGTGTGCGCCGGTACCAGCGGCGTGTTGTTTGCGATCGATCGTGGACGTTATACGCAGCCGGGCACGTGGCAGGCGAAGGTGGCGGGGCGAGAGGCCATTCGGGCGGGCAAGTTGATCAACGATTAAAGCGAATGTCATCGCCAGCCACACCCGGGATGCCTCGGTCTGCTTCACAGTGTTAGGCTCTTCCCCGAATCCTGCGCACTGTGAAGGAAGGCTTATGTTGAAGATTCTCGCTCTGCTCACGCTGCTGGCGTCCGCCGCTGTCCACGCTCAAACCCCGTTGCAAACCGATCTGCCGCTCAAATACCTGGAACAGTCCACCGTCGATTCCCGCGATCAACCGCTGGTGATTTTTCTCCACGGTTACGGCAGTAACGAGCACGATCTGTTCGACATCAAGGATCAATTGCCCACGCAATACACCTACCTGTCGGTGCGGGCGCCGATGGTGATGCAGGAAGGCAGTTACCAGTGGTTTCGCAAGAAAGGCGAAGGTGCCTACAACGGCGAGACCGATGATCTGAAGTCCAGCGGCCAGTTGCTGCTGGATTTCGTCGCACAGGCGACGAAGAAATATCAAACAGATCCGGACAAGGTGTTCCTGGTGGGATTCAGCCAGGGCGCGATCATGTCCTATGAGGTTGCCCTGCGCCATCCCGACGCGGTGGGTGGGATTGCCGCGTTGAGTGGGCGAATTCTGCCGGTGTTGCGGTCGGAATTGATACCGGATGAAAAACGCCAGTCGCTGGCGATTTTCATCGGTCATGGCACGGCCGACAAGCGTCTGCCCTACAGCGACGGCACCGAAGCCAACAGCTTGTTGCAGAGCATTTCACTCGAACCGGAGTTTCACGCCTACCAAGGGGTTGGTCACACCATCAGCGCCGAAGAGATCGCGGATTTGAGCGCCTGGTTGCAGCGCCTCAACCCCTGAGGTTTATTTGCCGCTGACGATTTGCTTGATCAGCGTCTCGTGGGCGGCCATGTCGCCAGGGCGGGAAATGACCTGGACCACGGTCATGCGCCCGCCGGATGCAGCCATCAGTGTGGTGTTGAGGGTTTGGCCGCCGCCCTGGGTGGCGGTGCTGTCGACCTGACGAAGGCCCAGGCCGGTACTCTTCAGGGTCAGGCTTTTCTCACTGAGCTTGTTGTAATCCGGCAACGCCTTGCGCTGTGCCGAGTCGAAATCGGCGGCCGTGCCATCCAGAAATTCGCCGTCGTTGTCCTTGACCTTGACGCCTTCCGGCAGGTTGTTTTCTGCGGCGATCACTACCGTCTTGGTGGCTTCGTTGGCGTACATGGTGCCGCTCGCACCGGTAGGGCTGGCCGGTAGCGGATTGGCGACGAAACCCTTGGGCAAGGTGAACGTGAACTTGCCGCCGAGCATCGAGACCTTTTGCACCTGTGCCGCTTCCTTGGCAGGTGCCTTGGCAGCCTGTGCACTCAAAGCCCCCAGGCTGGCAGCTGCTGCCAGCAACAGGACAACGGCTTTTTTACTCAACAGTGACATTCGCAAATCTCCAGGGATGGTCGCGCGGTGGGGGGCGATCATCCCATGGAGGTTGCCAGGTATTCCAGTGCGGGGTAACAGACGGTCGCAGGCCAGGTACCTGGAACTTCTAATCGTTCGAAAGGGTTGACGGTGTCGCGCTGGGCGGCGTTTTGACCAGCAGGCGTCTGGTGACGCCGAGCATGGCCACCGATACGGCAACACCGACGACGAAGCCCATCAGGCCCATGGTGGGCAAGGTCAGCGTCACGACCAGGCAAAACGCCGAAAACGAATACATACCGGTGGCCGTCGCCTGCAGCAACACCGCAGTAAATGCCGGGCCGCGGGTTTGTTGGGAGAACACCGCCATGACACTGCCGAGTACGGGGAACACGGCGAGCAGTCCGCTCCAGCGATCACCGACCGTACTGGCCAGCCACGTAACGGCCAAGGTGAGCAAGGCACCGGCAACCATGCGCAACAGCAGTTTGTCGGACTTCGGTGCCGGGCCCGTCAGGATGGGCTGCACCGATGGAAACAGGTAAGGCGCAACCAAAAGAGCGGTCGCGGCGGCGAGCACCGATAACAACAGCGACGGCGGAATCAGCGAAAGCACCACGGCGATCACCGCCCACACCATCAATGAAACCGTCAATGCCAGCGGCCACCCCGTCCGTTGACAGACCTGCGCATAGGTCACGCAAAAGGCGATCATGGCGAACATGGCCGACAAGGCTGCCATGGCCGACTGAGCGGCAAACGCTTCGCCTTGTTCAAGGGCGAGGAAAAACAGGATCGGCCCAACCACCACCGGCAACCCGGACAACCAACCCGCCACGCTTGGCCCCCAGCGTTTACCGGCCAGGGATATCAGCAGCAGGAAACCAGGGATCACCAGCAGTTTGAGCATCAACACGCGCACATCTCCGACCTGTGTGAGACAGCAACGGTAACATCGCACTGGGCGGATTGCTCTATAGATGTTTGGTTTTTGTATACAAAACACAGGCCAGCCAGAGCGTTTTGTCTACATGTCCACGGGTTATCGGCAAAAAAACGGGATAAAAAAACCCGGTGCGACGTGAATCGCACCGGGTGTGTTGCCAGGCTGCGACGGATCTTCGTGGGTCCCCGTGCAGTCTGATGAACGCTTTAAGCTCGCTCGAGCGCCAAGGCCACGCCCTGACCACCACCGATGCACAGGGTGGCGAGGCCTTTCTTGGCGTCACGCTTGAGCATTTCGTGCAACAGGGTCACCAACACCCGGCAACCCGAGGCACCGATAGGGTGGCCGAGGGCAATGGCGCCTCCGTTGACGTTGACCTTGTTCAAGTCCCATTCCAGGTCCTTGGCCACGGCCAGCGATTGCGCGGCGAAGGCTTCGTTGGCTTCGATCAGGTCCAGTTGCTCGATGGACCATCCGGCCTTGTCCAGGCAACGGCGAGTGGCCGACACCGGGCCGATGCCCATGATCGCCGGGTCGACACCTGCGTTGGCGTAAGCAGCGATTTTCGCCAGTACCGGCAGGCCCAATGCCTTGGCTTTGGCCGCGCTCATCAGGATCACGGCCGCAGCGCCATCGTTGAGCGACGAAGCATTGCCGGCGGTCACCGAACCGTCCTTCTTGAAGGCCGCCTTGAGTTTGCCCAGGGATTCGGCGGTGGTGCCGGCCCGTGGCTGCTCGTCGGTGGCGAAGGACAGTGGATCACCCTTGCGCTGCGGAATCAGGATCGGCGTGATTTCATCGACGAAGCGCCCGGCTTCGATGGCGGCCACGGCTTTCTGTTGCGAGGCAGCGGCGAACGCGTCCTGCTGCTCACGGCTCAGGCTGTACTTCTCGGCCAGGTTCTCGGCAGTGATGCCCATGTGGTAATCGTTGAACGCATCCCACAGGCCGTCGCTGATCATGGTGTCGACGATTTGTGCGTGACCCATGCGCAGGCCGGTGCGCGCACCGGGCATCACGTAGTTGGCCAGGCTCATGTTTTCCTGGCCGCCGGCGATGATCACGTCGGCGTCGCCGCAGCGAATCGCCTGGGCGCCCAGGTGCAGGGCTTTAAGACCCGAGCCGCAGACCTTGTTCAGGGTCATGGCCGGTACGGCGAAGGGCAGGCCGGCCTTGATCGAGGCTTGGCGCGCAGGGTTCTGGCCGGCGCCGGCGGTCAATACCTGGCCCATGATCACTTCATCGACTTGCGCAGGGTCCAGGCCGGTTTGTGCCAGCAACTGACGGATCACCGCAGCGCCCAGGTCGACCGCGGACACATTGGCCAGCGAACCCTGGAAACTGCCGATCGCGGTACGCGTGGCGGCAACAATGACGACTTCTTGCATGGAATGATTCCTCACTGGGCAGCGAACTGCATTTCCGGTACGTGATCCGGGACGATCAGTTTACCAGCGGTTTTGGCGACGATTTCCTCGACGCTGACGCCAGGTGCGCGTTCCTTGAGGACAAATGCGCCATTTTCGATTTCCAGATAGGCGAGGTCGGTCAACACGCGCTTGATGCAACCGGCACCGGTCAGCGGCAGGCTGCATTTGGACAACAGCTTGGACTCACCGTCCTTGGACGCATGGGTCATGATGACGATGATGTTGTCTGCGCCAGCCACCAGGTCCATGGCGCCGCCCATGCCCTTGACCAGTTTGCCCGGGATCATCCACGAGGCAATGTTGCCTTCGACGTCTACTTCGAAGGCGCCGAGTACGGTCAGGTCGACATGACCACCGCGGATCATCGCGAACGATTCGGCCGAGGAAAAGATCGAAGCGCCGATACGCGCGGTCACGGTTTGCTTGCCGGCATTGATCATGTCGGCATCGATGGTTTCTTCAGTGGGGAAAGGCCCCATGCCCAGCAGCCCGTTTTCCGACTGCAGCATGACTTCCATGCCTTCGGGAATGTAGTTGGCGACCAGGGTCGGAATGCCGATGCCCAGGTTCACATAGAAGCCGTCCTGCATTTCGCGGGCGACGCGTTGAGCCATTTGTTCGCGGGAAAGTGCCATTGTCGTTATTCCTTCATTCGGTCCGGGGGCTGGGGATCACTTACGCACGGTGCGCTGTTCGATGCGCTTCTCGAACGTGCCGCAGATGATCCGGTCGACGTAGATGCCAGGGGTGTGGATCTGTGCCGGGTCCAGCTCGCCGGGTTCGACGATTTCTTCGACTTCGACCACGGTGATCTTGCCGGCGGTAGCGGCCAGCGGGTTGAAGTTCTGGGCGGTGTGACGATAGATCACGTTACCGAAATGGTCGGCTTTCCAGCCTTTGACGATGGCGAAGTCACCGGTGATGGACTCTTCCATCAGGTACTTGCGGCCATGGAATTCGCGCACTTCCTTGCCTTCGGCGACCGGGGTGCCGACGCCGGTGGCGGTGAAGAATGCCGGGATGCCAGCGCCACCTGCACGCATTTTCTCGGCGAGGGTGCCTTGCGGAGTCAGGATGACTTCGATTTCGCCTTTGAGCAGTTGTTCTTCGAACAGCTTGTTTTCGCCGACGTAGGACGCCACCACCTTGCTGATCTGGCGGTCGGTCAACAGCACGCCAAGGCCGAAACCATCGACGCCGCAATTGTTGGAGACCACGGTGAGGTTGCGTGTGCCCTTGCGCTTGATCTCGGCGATCAGGTTTTCAGGGATCCCGCACAGGCCAAAGCCGCCGGCGATCACGGTCATGCCGTCTTCAAGACCTGCCAACGCTTCCTCGTAGGAACTCACACGCTTGTCGAAACCTGCCATATGCACCTCTTTTATTCTTTGTGGGCGGCTGGCTAGCCGAATGGGAAGAGTGTCTCGCTGAAGTATTCATTTGTTAAGTTGATTTTTGCGGTTGATTGATAGATAAAACTCACCAATCAATCCTGTAGGCGCAGGGCTTGCCGGTGATAGCGAACTCCAGGAGGCCATCGCGCGCAATCCAAGCGCCTACAAAAGCACTTGCGCTCATCACTGGAGCACTCAGCCTATGACAGTCAAGCAGATCCGCGCTTTCCTGGCGGTAGCCCAGAGCCTCAGTTTCGCCGTGGCCTGTGAACGCCTGCACCTGTCGCAGTCGGCACTGAGCCTGACCATCAAGGCCTTGGAGGAAGGCCTGGGTGGCCGCCTGTTTACGCGCAACACGCGTAATGTCGCGCTGACTGCCGAGGGCGAATCGCTGGTGCCGCTGGCACGCCGCCTGATTGCCGATTGGGACAATGCCGAAGATGAATTGCGCCAGCGATTCACCCTTCAGCGCGGTCGCGTGACCCTGGCAGCCATGCCGTCGTTTGCCGGCAATCTGTTGCCACCGATCCTCAAGACATTCCGCGCCCGTTATCCGAAAGTCAACGTCACGGTCAACGACGTGATCAACGAGCAAGTGCTGGAAATGGTCCGCGACCGCCAGGTGGAACTGGGGGTCGCGTTCGAGCCGCCGCAGAATTCGTCGCTGCAATTCACCCCGTTATACATCGACCGCTTTGTCGCGGTGGTACCCCGTGATTCACCGTTGGTCGAGTTGGACGAAATCGATTGGCAAACGTTGCTCAAGGAACCGTTCATCACCTTGCAACGACCATCGACTGTGCGGGTGATGCTTGAAGAACACTTGCAGGCGCGGGGCATGAAGCTGCCGGTGGAATTTGAGAGCCATCAACTGGCAACGGTCGGGCGGATGGTTGCCAGCGGCTTGGGCGTCAGCGCGGTGCCGGCGTTGTGTGCAGGGCAGATGCGCGAGCTGGGTGCGCATTGCATTACCTTGCGCGATCCGGTGGTGGAACGGGCGCTTGGCGTGCTGACGTTGCCCGGCGGCGAGTTGTCGGCGGCGGCGCAGGCGTTGTTTGATGTGCTCAAGGCACAGGATTATGTGTAGGAGCAAAGCTTGCTCGCGATAGCGTCGTCCCGGTCGATATCGAAGGCGCATGTGCAGGCGCTATCGCGAGCAAGCTTTGCTCCTACAGAGGGGCGGGGTGTTTCGGGGAAAGGCGTTGGGCCAGAAGGGGTAGAAGCTGTTCGCATGAAGCTTCTATTTTCAAGTCGAGGATGTCATCCGCCCGAGTCTTGCCCAGGTTGATCGCAATCAGCGGCTTGCCTTGATCCGCCACCGCCCGGCACAAGCGAAACGCCGAGTACGCCATCAACGACGAGCCGATCACCAGCAATCCCGCTGCCTTTTCCACCGCGGCCATGGCCTTGGCTGCCGTGGCCTGGGCGACATTCTCACCGAAAAACACCACGTCGGGTTTCATCCGCTCACCCTGGCAATGCGGGCAGTGCGGCACCTGAAAACGTGCTTCGAACGCCGGGTCGAGCAGGGTATCGCCGTCCGGAGCCTGAACCGCGTCAACACCGGCGAGATACGGGTTCTGGGTTTCCATCAGATTCTGGATCGAATCCCGTTCGCTGCGCATTCCACAGTCCAGGCACAACACCCGGTGCAGGCTGCCATGCAGTTCGATGACGTCGTGGCTGCCGGCCTGGTCGTGCAAGGTATCGACATTCTGCGTGATCAAGCCGCTGATCCGCTGTGTGCTCTGCAAGCGGGCGAGTGTCTCGTGGGCCACATTCGGCTGCGCCTGACGCACCCGCGGCCAGCCGAGCATCGCCCGTGCCCAATAGCGCCGACGGGACTCGGGGGCGGAGAGAAACTCCTGATACATCATCGGCTGGCGGCCACGCCGCACACCCTGGTTGTCGCGATAGTCCGGAATGCCTGAGGGGGTGCTGATGCCGGCACCCGTCAGGACGGCGAACGGCTGATCGGCCATCAGTTGCTGGAGACGGTCAAGTTGTTCGCGGGTCAGGCTGTCGAGCATGTCGGGAGAACCTGTAGATACTCTGTTCACGGTCAAGCTTTCGCGAGATGTTTTTCGCTAAAAAGCTTGGCCGTATTAAATTCTTCTCCGGAACGCATGCACGCCCAAAATTCTTCTCCGGAACGCATGCACGCCCA
>NZ_LMGK01000019.1 GCF_001427125.1 Pseudomonas sp. Root562 | reverse complement strand
GATCATCAGCCAGGAACGCTACTACCCGTTCGGCGGCACCGCGTGGGCAAATGGCGCGGCGGTGCAGGTCAGTTATAAAACCGTGCGTTATTCGGGGAAGGAGCGGGATGCGACGGGGCTTTATTACTACGGGTTCAGGTATTACGTGGCGTGGTGGCAGCGGTGGTTGAATCCGGATCCTGCCGGTGTGATTGATGGCCTGAGTTTCTATGGATTTTGTGGAAACAACCCCATCAGCAGGATCGATCCGGATGGGCATATGTGGCAAGAGCCCGATTCCATTTCGATGAGCAGTGCGCTTGAGCAGTTTCTGGATAATGAGCAGAGCCTCAGAGCCAGCTATCGCCTGCCACAGAGCGATGATGATGAGTCAATGGATTCTCAGGACTCAACTGTTTCTTCACAGAGCCAAGACTCACCGGGTGAATCGAGTCCGGGCTCTCCTGGGAGCCCGGATAATCCTGCCCCTCCAACAGAGGACCAAAACATCATCCTTGACCTCCTGAACAGAAATGCCCCTGAGCACCGTTACGACTGGAACAATAGAAACCTGTTGCTCAGAGACAACTTTGGCGCAAAGGTATATCGGGCAGACCGACGTAACCCCGAGGACGTACTAAGGGATGGGTTCAATCCCTCGGACGAATTCACGGCTGTTAAAAAAATGATCGGTGGAAGTGCCTTGATTGTGGCTGAAGCCCTTGAAGGGGCTTTGTTTTATGCAGCCCAAAGCGGCCATCGATATTATTTTTATGAAATCGATGCCAAAGATGTAAGCGGAGTCTCTTTGCTGGAAAACCTGGTATTTAATAACTCGAATATGGTGGCGCATCTTGACGCTTATCCGGATGTATCGCCGTCCAATCAGACTGGAGAGGCCAACAAAATGCACGAAGTACATTTGAGCCATGATGATCTGACTCGTCTCCGAAGTCCTATTGTTTCATTGGGGGAGATGAAGGAAAAATTGAATCTCGTTCGTCGTACGATGAACCTCTGACTCATCATCCTTGCCCATCGGTCGGCACTGTAATTTCTGACAATAGCCAAACGCAGTTTTTCACCATTAGCTGTCATGAAATACAGGAGGACGCTAGGTCATGCCGGCTCAAGCATTCACGTTTCACAGCGATACCCCGACCCTGACGGCCGTAGATCCTCGTGGATTGGCGGTACGCTCGGTGGGTTATTGTCGCAGTGCAATCGGTGAGGCGGCCGACGCGCGTATCAACCGCACGGCCTATGACGGTGGTGGACGAGTGATTGCGCAGTGGGATCCGCGATTGCAGAGGAACGCTTCGGCGCCTGCCAATCTGGTCACGATTTACACCCTGTCCGGCAAATCGCTGAGCACGACCAGTGTCGATGCCGGGTGGCGTGTCAGTCTGTTGGGTGAAGCGGATCAGTCGGTGCAGGGCTGGGATGGGCGCGGCAGTCGGCGCTGGAGCGAGTACGACAACCTGTTGCGGCCGTTGGCGCTGTTCGAGCAGGCGGTTAATGGCGAGCCTCTGTGTACTGAGCGTTTTGCTTATGCTGGGAGTGACCCGGCATTCGCCGCGCATAACTTGTGCGGGCAACTGATCCGTCACGACGACCCGGCGGGCTCGCAGCGATTTACCGAGTTCGGACTGCACGGCACGGCGTTGGAGCAGACGCGGCATTTTCTGAATAACCTGACGCTNCGTCACGACGACCCGGCGGGCTCGCAGCGATTTACCGAGTTCGGACTGCACGGCACGGCGTTGGAGCAGACGCGGCATTTTCTGAATAACCTGACGCTACCGGATTGGCCGGAGTCGCCAGCGGATCGTGAGTTGCTGCTGGAACCGGGGGAGGGCGCCACCACCCGTTCGCAGGCCAATGCGTTGGGCGAGGCGCTTGAGCAAACCGACGCCAAAGGCCACCGCCAGTTGTTCAGCCAGACCGTCGCCGGTCAGTTGAGCGAGATTCGCCTGCAACTCAACGGCGCGCCCACCCCGAAAACCCTGGTCAGCGCCATCACCTATAACGCCCACGGCCAGACCGAACGGGAAACCGCCGGCAACGGCGTCATCACCACGCTGCAATACGCCGCTGAAGATGGCCGCCTGACCCGGCTTCAGGCCAAGAGTGGCACCGACACGCTGCAACACCTGCGTTACGAATACGATCCGGTGGGCAATGTGCTGAGCATCGAGGATGCCGCGCTGCCGATTCGTTATTTCGCCAACCAGCGGATCGAACCGGTCAATCGCTACGTTTACGACAGCCTCTACCAGTTGACCGAAGCCTGCGG
>NZ_LMGK01000018.1 GCF_001427125.1 Pseudomonas sp. Root562 | reverse complement strand
CCAGCCGATTCTCACAGTCATAAACAAACGTCTGCAGCGTGCCCATCCCGCTGCGTTTCTCAATCAGGTTGCCCCACGCATCGTAGGCATATTCCTGATCTCGCCAGCGCTTGAGACGGTTGTCTTTGACGTCGTCGAACTGGCTGGTGTTGAAGTTCAGCCGGTTCGCCGCGGCGTCGTAGCGGAATTCTTCGCTGTCGAGCAACTGGCCGGTGTCGCGGCTGTGCAGTTGGCCGTTGGCTTCGTATTCGTACTTGATCTCGCCGCGCAGTTTGTCGAGGGTGCGGGTCAACTCGCCAGCCGGGTCGTACTGGTGACGGCGGTGGATCGGGTTGTAGGCGTGTTCCACCAGCAGGTCAGGCTGAATTCCGGGGTTGTGGATGCGCGAGAGTTTTTCCGCCGGCAGGCGCGAGGCGAATTGCCAGGCTTTGCGGCCCATGGCGTCGTAGCCAAAACAACTGGTGAGTTTGCCCTGTGTACGCAGGACTTCGCGATGCAGGTCGTCGCGCTCGATGTCGCTGATGAGCTGNAGCTGGCCGTCGAGGTTGAGTTGGTGCAGGTGGCCACTGCCGTAGTACAGGTGATTGAGGTGTTGGCCGGTGGGCAACGTCAGCGTGGTGAGGTTGCTTAGCGGGTCGTACTCGTAGGATAAGGCACCTTGTGCCGTGGTCTCCTGGATCAGGCGGCCGAGCAGGTCGTAGGAGAATTCCAGCGTTTCTTCGCTGACGCCCAGTTGCTTGCCCTGCGCGGTCGGCAGGCGCTGGATCGACAGCAGGCGATCAGCGTCGTCGTACGCGTAATCCTGACGGGCATCGGCATTCAGTTTGGCCAGCAGCCGACCAATGCTGTCGCGCTCGAATTCGGTGCGGCGTTGTGGCCGTTCGCCGCGTTCGCCGTAGCCGGTTTCGTCGACCTGGGTCAGATGCCCGCCGAGGTTGTAGCTGAAGCGCCGGGTCAGGTTGTCGATGCGCTTTTCTTCGATCAGCCGGTCGGACGCATCGTAGGCGAATTGGTACGCCGCGTTGTTTTCGTTGATCAACGCGGTCAAACGAATCGCCGCGTCGTATTCGTAGCGGATGCGCTGGCCCTTGGCGTCCTGGCGGCTGCTCGGAAGGCCCCGGGCGGTGCGTAGCAGACGCGTGGTCTGGCCTTTGCCGTCGGTGTGCGTCAGTACCTGGCCGAGGGCGTTGTAGGTGAACGATTCGGCGCTGCCGTCCGGGTGATGGATGCGCAGCACTTCGCCGTCGGGTTTGCGTTCCAGCGTGGTGGTCTGACCCAGCGCGTCGGTCACGGCGACCAGGTGCTGGCGCTCGTCGAAGCGGTATGTGGTGGTTTTACCCGAGCAATCCTGGAAGCGCTCGACCTGGGCCAGGGTGTTCCACCACAGGTATTTGTTGAACAGTTGCTGAAAATAATCAGGCGAAACGCTNACGGCGACCAGGTGCTGGCGCTCGTCGAAGCGGTATGTGGTGGTTTTACCCGAGCAATCCTGGAAGCGCTCGACCTGGGCCAGGGTGTTCCACCACAGGTATTTGGACTTGTGGCTGGCGTCGATAATTACAATAGAGGAAGCGGCTGAGACAACGTTGGCAGCCACTTCTTTTACGTTGGATTATAAAAGAGCGAACAGTAGAGAGCACAATGATCACGCGGGGAAATTATGGCAAAAAAACGTGCTCAGCCGTAAAAGTAGTCAAAAAATCTTTCAAAGTTTTCTTCACCTAATAGAGGAGAGATTTCATCATTCACTCTCGCAACAAATAACGAGCTCAATCCGTCATCATCAGAAATCTCAAAAACATTAAATTCGCCATAAACAATCTCAACCAGCTTCGCCAATGCAAAAATAAAATCAGCTAGCGAATCTGAAATTTTAAAGGGGGCAACCGCACTATAACTTGCATAAACCGGAGTATTCTTGACATTTGTTACTGCAATAACAGGCTTTCCGCCCCCAGAATCATCCATCACGACTACAAAAGCTTGATTCCACTCCTTGTTTAACTTAGTAACTGACCCCACATTAACCCACTTATAGCCAACTTGACCTTTCTCAATCGAGTCAAGACTAAAAAGCTTTAACGGCGTAAATCCTGTTTCGATTTTGACATCAACCGGCTCATAATCATTGAAAAAATCATCCAACTCAACTGAGCGACCAAGAGTCGAAGGCCATTTAAGACTAACTTCACCGCGCCGCTGAAAACTACCGGACAGGTTATATTTATTATGGACTCTGGCCAACTCAGCCGCTGCATGCCCTATACCATTCATAGCGTCCTCCAAAACGTAAATCATTAACCACAGGAACCTAATTTCGCTGCACTTTTGACACGATCGATTAAGCGTCCCTTCCCTGCGTTTGTGTAACTTCCGCGGTGTCCCTGAGGGCTATTCAAGTGCTCATCGATACCACTTGGATGATTAGCATTCTGCAAGAAAACGATATTCCTCGGATCACCCTTCCAAGCGGGTCCAAGGCGACCATTGCCCTCGACGCTATTAATATGATGGCCAGTGTAACCAGCTTCGGACATGATTGAAGAAAGCTGCGCATTATTGCGAGTGCCTAAAATAGTCTGGCGCTCCGCAGCGGTCCAATTTCGACTACCTCCGCCTCTCTCAACGAGCGCCCTCTCCTCACCCCAGGCTCGGCTAATAGCAGTGCCTCGTGCGCCCGCTTGCGGGGTCACCGATGCCCTCGGTTTATATCTGACCAAGTCTTCTGGGCTTAAACCAGAAGGGTCAACCCAAGCTATTGAGTTTGGAGCATACTCGTAAAGATTAAAGCTCCCAATTAGTCCAATCGGATCCTGCGTAACAAACCGCCCCACCTCCGGATCGTAATACCGAAACGTGTTGTAGTGCAGCCCCGTCTCGTCGTCGAAATACTGCCCCTGAAACCGCAGGNGGATCCTGCGTAACAAACCGCCCCACCTCCGGATCGTAATACCGAAACGTGTTGTAGTGCAGCCCCGTCTCGTCGTCGAAATACTGCCCCTGAAACCGCAGGTTCTGTTCGACTGCATCGACCGTCAGCTTCTCAACCGAACCCCAAGCCTTGTACGTCGCCTGCCAGACAATGCTCCCGTCCGCGTCAGTCATCTCCAGCGGCGTACCAATCTGGTCGGTATGGAAGTAGTAAAGCTGCTGCGCTTCACCTNTGTACGTCGCCTGCCAGACAATGCTCCCGTCCGCGTCAGTCATCTCCAGCGGCGTACCAATCTGGTCGGTATGGAAGTAGTAAAGCTGCTGCGCTTCACCCTCTTCCTGGTCCACCCGCGCCAAGGGGGCATAACTGCCCGGCTCATACAGGTACAGACTGCTCCGCCCCGGACTTTCCTCGCGCAACATCCGCAGACCTTGCCACAGGAAATGCTTCTGCTCGGTTTTACCCTTGAACTCTGAAACCTTGGCAACCCGCCGTCCGAGGCTGTCGTACCGANCGCAACATCCGCAGACCTTGCCACAGGAAATGCTTCTGCTCGGTTTTACCCTTGAACTCTGAAACCTTGGCAACCCGCCGTCCGAGGCTGTCGTACCGATACGAACCGGTACTCTCCAGCTTTCCGTTGACCAACGTCTCGGCCCGGACCAGCCGATTCTCACAGTCATAAACAAACGTCTGCAGCGTGCCCATGCCGCTGCGTTTTTCAATCAGGTTGCCCCACGCATCGTAGGCATACTCCTGATCCCGCCAGCGCTTGAGGCGGTTGTCCTTGACGTGGTCGAACTGGCTGGTGTTGAAGTTCAGCCGGTTCGCCGCCGCGTCGTAGCGGAATTCTTCGCTGTCGATCAGTTGGCCCGTGTCACGGCTGTGCAACTGGCCGTTGGCTTCGTATTCGTACTTGATCTCGCCGCGCAGTTTGTCGAGGGTACGGGTCAACTCGCCAGCCGGGTCGTACTGNGGTTGTCTTTGACGTGGTCGAATTGGCTGGGGTTGAAGTTCAGCCGGTTCGCCGCGGCGTCGTAGCGGAATTCTTCGCTGTCGATCAGTTGGCCCGTGTCACGGCTGTGCAACTGGCCGTTGGCTTCGTATTCGTACTTGATCTCGCCGCGCAGTTTGTCGAGGGTACGGGTCAACTCGCCAGCCGGGTCGTACTGATGGCGGCGGTGGATCGGGTTGTAGGCGTGCTCCACCAGCAGATCGGGCTGGATACCGGGGTTGTGGATGCGTGAGAGTTTTTCCGCCGGCAGGCGCGAGGCGAACTGCCAGCTCTTGCGGCCCATGGCGTCGTAGCCGAAGCAACTGGTGAGCGCGCCCTGGGTGCGCAGGACTTCGCGGTGCAGATCGTCGCGCTCGATGTCACTGATGAGCTGGCCGTCGAGGTTGAGTTGGTGCAGGTGGCCACTGCCGTAGTACAGGTGATTGAGGTGTTGGCCGGTGGGCAACGTCAGCGTGGTGAGGTTGCTTAGCGGGTCGTACTCGAGACCGGAGCTACATGGGTAGGATTGAACGNCTGATGAGCTGGCCGTCGAGGTTGAGTTGGTGCAGGTGGCCACTGCCGTAGTACAGGTGATTGAGGTGTTGGCCGGTGGGCAACGTCAGCGTGGTGAGGTTGCTCAGTGGGTCGTATTTGTAGACCAAGTACGCCTTGGGAATTGATCTCTTTGACCAGAAGCCCCGTAAGGTCGTAGGCGAACTCTAGCTGGATCACTGCGAGCGTGGCTCAAATATAAAAACGATATCGTTTGCTAGCGATAAAAACATGATGGATGAAAGGACATTTCAGCCACCAGATAGCTTATTATTAAAGAGCCCGACGAATGTGATCCCAATAGTTACTTCCAAACGAATCCAGAATATCCATAACCTTAGAGTCGAATAAATCAAGAAAAGCCGACAAACACAACCCTCCTTCAACTTAACTCGAAACCCTCTAAGAAGTCGTTAAAATTTGCCCACTGGGGCTTGAGCCCCCCCCCTATTTAAACCCAGACAATGAACCGTCACGGGAAAGTTCGACAACCTCAACTACTAGCCTTATAAAAAACCACTCTCACCTTCAAAACTATCCAATGAAAGATACTCAATAGGAATCCCAAGCGTTTCACAGGTTCGTTTCAGCACCAAATCAATTGGTTTTTTTTAAAAAAACAAAATATTTGAAACATCTCTTTGCCACAACTTATAAAAGTCGGCCGGCCCTCAAAATGAAGATAGAACCAACTGGAAATCACCTGACGTATCAACGCCTATTTTTTAGTTCTATTTCATAATCAGTGCTAACGTCATCAAACCACCAACCTTGCCCCTTTAAAACAATCTACATCTTTTTTCGAGATCATATGCTCACCCGTAACTCAAAAAAACGCTAGACAGCACAGAGTTTCGAATTTGCCCTTTCTAACAACTCTCTCGATTCTCACTAAAAAATCTCTCAGGCAGTACGCAGCTCGCACACCGCCTGACCTTTACCATCGGTGCGTATCAACACTTAGTTGGTTCGTTATACGTGAGCGGCTTGGCGCAATCTTCCGCACCGCTCTAAAACATCTTGAAATAATGCTAAATTTTTAAACAACAAAATAAGCCAAACAACACTTACTAAAAAACCTTGAATGCATCATTCTCATAGTAAAACTTAAACGCTTCAAAACAATCCTCTACCGTCGCCCCCCCCCTTAACTGTTGATTAGCATTTGAAATCACATCCTCAATCATGGGAGTATCCAACGTTTCTTTCCAGCCATCGCTCGCCACTTGCGGTGGCAAATAGTCGGTTGATTCGGGAGGAAAATCTCGGCTATCTAATGAAAATGCCCCCCTCGTATCTAGCGTCCATGGCGCATCTGGTAGATAAAACCATGAATCCGGCATTACATGTATATCTTCCAATACTTCCCTAATACTATATGTTTTCACATTCACCTCAACACGCTGAACTTTGCAATTTTTTAAAACCACCCTGCTGATTAGGGTGAAGACTATTTTGTACCGGTCCAGGCGCCTGATGTTGGGACCTGGGTATCAATTCAATATCCTTTGGTGTTTGAGCATTGTGGTGCCAAGAATGGTTTGGTGGACTCCTGTCACTAAACCCCCCTCTTGGCCCAGGTTTAATATGCTCCACAACCTCAGGTGGAAGAGTGGAATTTAGCTCAGGATATTTCAACGTCCTATTGTACAATTCTTCATTCGCATATCGAAAATGAGTAGGCCTCCCAGAGGCATGTATATCTTGTGGCATCTCTACACTCGTCCATACGCTGTACTGACTACTAGACAAAGGTCTACCGCTAGCATCGAACCCAGTCCATCCAAGTGGATCGATCCAACCTGTTGGGTTAAGCACATAGCGATAGAGATTGCTTCCCCCATCCAACCCAATCGGATCCTGCGTAACAAACCGCCTAGTGCAGCCCCGTCTCGTCGTCGAAATACTGCCCCTGAAACCGCAGGTTCTGCTCGACGGCATTGACCGTCAGCTTTTCAACCGAGCCCCACGCCTTATACGTTGCCTGCCAGACAATCTCCCCATCACGGTTCGTCACCTCCAACGGCGTACCAATCTGGTCGGTATGGAAGTAGTAAAGCTGCTGCGCTTCACCTTCTGCCTGGTCGACACGCGCCAACGGCACATAGCTGCCCGGTTCGTAGATATACAGACTGCTTTGCCCCGGACGCTCCTCCCGCAGCATCCGCAGGCCTTGCCATAAGAAGTGTTTCTGCTCGGTCACGCCATTAACAACAGACTGTTTACCAACCCGCCGCCCAAGGCTGTCGTACCGATATGCACCGGTACTCTCCAGCTTGCCGTTGACCATCGTCTCAGCTTTGACGAGGCGGTTTTCGCAGTCATACGTGAACGTCTGCAGCCGGTTCATCCCGCTGCGTTTCTCAATCAGGTTGCCCCGAGGCGGTTTTCGCAGTCATACGTGAACGTCTGCAGCCGGTTCATCCCGCTGCGTTTCTCAATCAGGTTGCCCCACGCATCGTAGGCATATTCCTGATCCCGCCAGCGTTTGAGGCGGTTGTCTTTGACGTGGTCGAACTGGCTGGTGTTGAAGTTCAGCCGGTTCGCCGCGGCGTCGTAGCGGAATTCTTCGCTGTCGATCAACTGGCCGGTGTCGCGGCTGTGCAACTGGCCGTTGGCTTCATATTCGTACTTGATCTCGCCACGCAGTTTGTCGAGGGTGCGGGTCAACTCGCCAGCCGGGTCGTACTGGTGACGGCGGTGGATCGGGTTGTAGGCGTGTTCGACCAACAGCGCAGGTTGGATGCCTGGATTGTGAATT
>NZ_LMGK01000017.1:5915-6227 GCF_001427125.1 Pseudomonas sp. Root562 | reverse complement strand
GACAACCGTCTCAAGCGCTGGCGAGATCAGGAATATGCCTACGATGCGTGGGGCAACCTGATTGAGAAACGCAGCGGGATGGGCACGCTGCAGACGTTTGTTTATGACTGTGAGAATCGGCTGGTCCGGGCTGAGACGTTGGTCAAYGGCAAATTGGAAAGTACCGGTTCGTATCGGTACGACAGCCTGGGGCGGCGGGTTGGCAAGGTGTCAGAGGTCGATGGCGTCACCGAGCAGAAGCATTTCCTGTGGCAAGGCTTGCGCATGTTGCGCGAGGAAACGCCGGGGCAGAGCAGCCTGTACATTTACGAG
>NZ_LMGK01000017.1:0-5902 GCF_001427125.1 Pseudomonas sp. Root562 | reverse complement strand
GAGGTCGATGGCGTCACCGAGCAGAAGCATTTCCTGTGGCAAGGCTTGCGCATGTTGCGCGAGGAAACGCCGGGGCAGAGCAGCCTGTACATTTACGAGCCGGGTAGTTATGCGCCGTTGGCGCGGGTGGATCAGGCAGAAGGTGAAGCGCAGCAGCTTTACTACTTCCATACCGACCAGATTGGTACGCCGCTGGAGATGACTGACGCGGACGGGAGCATTGTCTGGCAGGCGACGTANTGCGCGAGGAAACGCCGGGGCAGAGCAGCCTGTACATTTACGAGCCGGGTAGTTATGCGCCGTTGGCGCGGGTGGATCAGGCCGAGGGTGAGGAACAGAAGCTTTACTACTTCCACACCGACCAGATCGGTACGCCGCTGGAGATGACTGACCGGGAAGGGCAGATCGTCTGGCAGGCGACGTACAAGGCGTGGGGCTCGCTGGAGCGATTGGACGTCAACGAAGTCGAGCAGAATCTGCGGTTTCAGGGGCAGTATTTCGACGACGAGACGGGGCTGCATTACAACACGTTTCGGTATTACGATCCGGAGGTGGGGCGGTTTGTTACGCAGGACGGGAGCATTGTCTGGCAGGCGACGTACAAGGCTTGGGGAGCGGTTGAGAAGCTGACGGTCAATGAAGTCGAGCAGAACCTGCGGTTTCAGGGGCAGTATTTCGACGACGAGACGGGGCTGCATTACAACACGTTTCGGTATTACGATCCGGAGGTGGGGCGGTTTGTTACGCAGGATCCGATTGGGTTGGATGGGGGGCTCAACCTCTACCGTTACGCCCCTAATACGAACGTTTGGATTGATCCGTGGGGTTGGGCTTTCAAGGGCGTTGACTTTACGGGCTCTCCTGATTTGTTTCCGGTGACCGGTAATCAAAAAAATATCGTTTCAATCACAATGCAGGGTGCGAGAGGACGGGACTTCACCCAGGCATATAAAGAGGCAGGTATCAAAGCTTCGGCAGCCGATGATTATACTTGGCATCACGTTGATGACTTTGATCCGAAAACCGGTAAGACCACTATGCAGTTAGTCAAAACATCAGCCCATGAAGCGACATTTCCACATGGCGGCTCTGTTGCTCAGTTTGAAAAGCATTTCGGTCTACCTTCTGGTTCTTATGGCAATACTGATGCTGTAGGTATCTCGCACTCTAAGGGCTGACTGAATGGGCGGGCTCCGAAAGCTGCCTCTACAACTTGTTAGTAAGGAGACAATGATGGGTGTACTGAAAGTATCGAAGTCCGATCCGGAAGTGAATAGTTCTGATCTCAGTTTGCTGGAGGACGAGATCGGACATACATTGCCTGAAGGCTTTAAAAATTTTTATTTAACTCATAATGGTGGGGTTGCAGATAGAGATTGGTGGGATAGTGGTGATGAATATGAGCCTGTTCGAATAAAGAAATTTAAAGCAGTTGCAGCTAGTGGTGCTTTGGATGCTGCAGAGACAAAATATTTAAGCGGTTGTTATGCAGTGATGACCTCTAAAAATGTGATACCTAAAACATTGCTGCCGTTTGCGACTGACGACGGTGGTAACTTTTTCTGTCTGGATTTGACTGATGGTGATGTGTGTTTTTACGCAACTGACTCCTTTGATTCGAATAGTAGTTATGCCGCCAATCATGCAAAGGCCTATCGTTGGCTCGCAAGTTCATTTGACGCTTTTGTTGAGGGTTTAAAGGACGAATCTGAGATCGACCTGTAAAATCGAAGGCCAGAGGAGCCGTGACAGGGATCGCGATGACCTGCACAGTGAGGCGGACAATGATTGTCATTTTCCGCTTTTTTCAATAACACCGGTCTGGATTAGGGTGTTTTATAAAACCAACTACTAGGGAAGTACTCATCTCAGGCAGCAATCATCCGCAGCCGCTTCAACGGTGACAGGTCAGCTGATCTCCACCTTCCGCCACGGCAAAGGCTTTCTGGTTTATTCTGCTGTTCGCAATTGTATTGTTGTGCTTGGTAGGAGTTTGTTATGGAAAAAGAAGTTTCGGTGGTTGAGGCGTTGAAAGGCTTTATGTCAGAAATGCGAGATTGGGAGACAGCTTTTCGCGATGAGCAGATGAGCCTGATCGATGCGGATAAAGATACGTCTGATTGTGATAAAAAATATGAACCAGAACTTAAGAGAATTCTAACCAAGTTTTCTGTATCGGATGAACGCAGCTGGGCTCGACTGGTAGATCTGGGTTGTGGGTCTCCTCCGACTTATGATCCTGAGAGGGATGTAATAAGTAAGCCTGTTCAAGAAGGCAAAAATTACACTGTGGTTGTCGAGCAAATGGCTAGGCTAAAGGCTGTGTATAAGTTTGTTCTGAAAAATACTGAAAATGGGTGGTTGATAGTGAGAAAAGAAACAAAAAATGGAGATAAATGGAAAAAAGCGGCTCTCTGACCTTCGTATAGAAGACGGTGGAGTATTCTGCTGCACCGTTGGTGCGATATTTTTGTTGCGTATTTAGTTGTTTATCGGTGGTCAAGAATTAGTGGGGATTGAGCCGTTCTTTAAAATTTTAACTGCAGAGTGGTGTAAGGTTTCTTAAGTCACTTTTCTCTATAATCAGAAATTACATGGGACGCATCGGGTCGAGTAATCAAGTGCTTGCGCCGACCAACAGATAAATCACCTGTACTACGGCAGTGGCCACCTGCACCAACTCAACCTCGACGGCCAGCTCATCAGCGACATCGAGCGCGACGACCCGCGACGACCTGCATCGCGAAGTCCTGCGTACACAGGGCAAACTCACCAGTTGTTTTGGCTACGACGCCATGGGCCGCAAAGCCTGGCAATTCGCCTCTAGCTTACCGGCGGAAAAGCTCTCGCAAATTCACAATCCAGGCATCCAGCCCGACCTGCTGGTGGAGCACGCCTACAACCCGATCCATCGCCGTCACCAGTACGACCCGGCTGGCGAGTTGACCCGCACCCTCGACAAACTGCGCGGCGAGATCAAGTACGAATACGAAGCCAACGGCCAGTTGCACAGCCGCGACACCGGCCAGTTGATCGACAGCGAAGAATTCCGCTACGACGCCGCGGCGAACCGACTGAACTTCAACACCAGCCAATTCGACCACGTCAAAGACAACCGCCTCAAGCGCTGGCGAGATCAGGAATATGCCTACGATGCGTGGGGCAATCTGATTGAAAAGCGTAGCGGGATGGGCACGCTGCAGACGTTTGTTTATGACTGTGAGAATCGGCTGGTCCGGGCTGAGACGTTGGTCAACGGAAAGCTGGAGAGTACCGGTGCATATCGGTACGACAGCCTCGGACGGCGGGTTGCCAAGGTTTCAGAGTTCAAGGGTAAAACCGAGCAGAAGCATTTCCTGTGGCAAGGTCTGCGGATGTTGCGNTATCGGTACGACAGCCTCGGACGGCGGGTTGCCAAGGTTTCAGAGTTCAAGGGTAAAACCGAGCAGAAGCATTTCCTGTGGCAAGGTCTGCGGATGTTGCGTGAGGAAAGTCCGGGGCAGAGCAGTCTGTACATCTACGAGCCGGGCAGCTATGCGCCGCTGGCGCGGGTGGATCAGGCAGAAGGTGAAGCGCAGCAGCTTTACTACTTCCACACCGACCAGATCGGTACGCCGCTGGAGATGACTGACCGGGAAGGGCAGATCGTCTGGCAGGCGACGTACAAGGCTTGGGGGGCGGTTGAGAAGCTGACGGTCAATGAAGTCGAGCAGAACCTGCGGTTTCAGGGGCAGTATTTCGACGACGAGACGGGGCTGCATTACAACACGTTTCGGTATTACGATCCGGAGGTGGGGCGGTTTGTTACGCAGGAGGGTTACAATCTCTACAGCTATGCTCCAAACACGACTGCATGGTCTGATCCGTGGGGATGGGAATGTATACCAAACAAAGTGGCCGGCTCTGCTCGAGAAGCTAGGGCCAAAGCAATATTCGAGAAACGTTACGGTAAGAAAAACGTTCTCAGTGAAAGATATCTGCGAACTGCTGATGGAAAAATTGCAAAGGATCCGCTTACTGGCGAAGGGCGTCGGCTCGACTTCGTCGTCAAAAATTCAGATGGCTCCGGTACTGCCAAGGAGATCACTAGCCTTACGGCGGATAAAACTGGGCAACTCCTCAAGGAAGACCGGATTAGAGAGGCAGGTGGTATTTTTGTAAGGGATCCAGGGACGAAAAAGCTTATTGAAGTTTCTGATGTGTCTACTGTTATACGAGCAAAATAGAGGTATTATTGTGGCTGATTTAAATTTTACGTTATGTAGTGTTCCTATGCTGCTTGGCCGAAACAAAAGCAAAGAATACCAAGAACGAATGATCTTAAAGCTCGCAGTGTTGCTGGGCTTTTTAAAAGGCAATAATCTCATATTTACTAATCCTTTTAAATTGGATGGAAGTTTGGATCTTGAGTATATTTTGAAAAAAAACGATGCTGCGCCTGAATGTGTTGAGCTTTTCAAGAAGGTAATTCCTGGCTGGTTCTCTTATTTAGATAAAGGAGGTGATATAAATAATACAAATCGACTTTCGCAGGGCTTGAAAAAGCTAACTTCTTAGTCGATTTAGTTAATTTTTGAGTGGTATCGCGAATGTTGCTATTTTATTGATCGCTAAACCAGTTTTTAACAGTGGTTACAAGCAAAAGGCGAGCTGGTCTGCTCGCCATTATTCTAGGTGGAATGATATATATATTAGATTGGAAGTACGTACAGGCTATATTTAATAAGTTGTTTGAGAGAAATCGCGCCTGCCGGCGGAAAACTCTCGCGCATCCACAACCCCGGCATCCAGCCTGCATCACCATGAAAATATGGAATCCACATGCTAAAGGTGAGGTGTAGTATGCCAATAGTATATAAGCCAGGTTTAAAATCTGTAGATGTCGATTATATTGAGGCGGAAATTGGTAGGGCGTTTCCAATTGAGTATAGAGAGTTTTTATGTAAGATGAATGGATTTTATTTGACGGCGCCTGATTACGCCCAGATACCGTTAAGTGCTGTTGATGAGGGAGTTATAAGTTTTGATCGGTTTTTTGGGCTTTTACCTGGGGAAGATTGTAATGATGTAATTTGTTTTAATAAGGAGTTTGTTGAGGAGCTTGAGTTTCTCGACGAGGCTGTGGTTATCGGCGAGGATGGAGGAGGTAATCCCTATGTAATGGTTGGCAAGCGTGGTGAACAAGGTATTTATTATTGGGATAGAACCCATCTTCATGAGTCTGATTTAAAGAATGATTTTGATATCCCGGAGCAAAATGATTGTGGGAATTTGTTTTTTGTCGCTGGGAGCTTTACTGAGTTTTATAATTTGCTTATTAAATATGTGGGGGGTGCGCCGGTTTTCATAGAGGATATTTAATTTTTTTGCCATTCCAGACGCTGGTTGTGTATGAAATATTAGCAGTTCGATCAATGGGCAGGGTGAAGGGTGCAAAAAAAATGGGGTGATGAGTTCGGTGCGGCAATATGTATGTTTAAGGGGTAAATATGCAAGGCATGGCTACATGGCTTCTATATTGCGAAATACGCCATTGAATATAGATGTGGGGGGCGTTTTAATTAGATGATCGAGCAATTTATCACGCTCTTTAAAAGTCTGGATTAATAAGTGTACGGCATTCGTCTTGCTGCCGGGTTCTACGCACCGCCCGGGGCCTGCCGAGCAGCCGCCAGGACGCCAAGGGCCAGCGCATCCGCTACGAATACGACGCGGCGATTCGCCTGACTGCGCTGATCAACGAAAACAACGCGGCGTACCAATTCGCCTACGATGCGTCCGACCGGCTGATCGAAGAAAAACGGATCGACAACCTGACCCGGCGCTTCAGCTACAACCTGGGCGGGCATCTGACCCAGGTCGACGAAACCGGCTACGGCGAACGCGGCGAGCGGCCACAACG
>NZ_LMGK01000016.1 GCF_001427125.1 Pseudomonas sp. Root562 | reverse complement strand
GATCATCAGCCAGGAACGCTACTACCCGTTCGGCGGCACCGCGTGGGCAAATGGCGCGGCGGTGCAGGTCAGTTATAAAACCGTGCGTTATTCGGGGAAAGAACGCGATGCGACGGGGCTTTATTATTATGGGTTCAGGTATTACTTGGCGGGGTGGCAGCGGTGGTTGAATCCGGATCCGGCGGGACCTGTCGATGGGCTTAATGTGTATAACATGGTTAGAAATAACCCGATCAGTTATAGGGACGAAAATGGTCTGGAGCTGCTACCTTCCAAATCCGCAGGCAAGGTTAAGTCGGGGGCTCTTAAAACGCTGGAAATAGAGGTTAATACCTTCAATCTTTTTTTCTTTAAAACACAGCTTCAAAAAAAGACGGTAAAAGTCTTGGATGAGGCGTCAGGCTTATATGAGGGACGAGACAATTTTGAAGTTGTAGAAATCGGGGTAGGTACCAGAGAGGATCAGCGCAGGCGAAAGGAGCTAGGCGTCATGGATACAGACGAAATGAAGGATGCACTGGGGCGTTACAGGGAGGAATATGCTGGTCTCTCTAAGTCACCCATCATTACGAAAGCCAAAGATGCTGCGAAACAGAGATGGAATTTCAAGGCTGGTGAGTATATTTCAGAGCGGCTATCAGATGCTGTTAGCCGGGAAGGAATAATACGGGTTATAGATTTGATGTCGGGGAGAAAACCAGACACACGACTATTTGCGCTAGTCAATAAAAAGGACCGTGATAAGGAGCCTGCGCAACGTAAGGTTTATGGATTTACGATGATGACCCTGAAATTTCCTTTAGAAAACGAGGAAGCAGAATTGACGGTCGATTTTACCGTGATTGATCCAGGCTCTCAGTTGAGTGGAGAGCAATTGCGTCGTGCCATCGATGAAGAAGGGATAGCGAAAGATACTTTGAGCCTTCGTGGTGCCGGAACTTACTTGACGATGAATGCGTTGAATCAAGTTAATGAAACTGTAAATCTAAAAAAAATCAGGACGCAAGCGATAAACCCTCGCTCGCAAGCAATGGCCCTTGGATGGGGAGACGCGCGGCCTCTGTAAAGGGCGGCTGTCGAGATAATAAAAAGCCCTCTTCCAAACCGCTCCGGATAGGGAACGCAGCGAGTTGGTCGAGGGCTTAAGTTACAGAAGTTTATTGCGCGATAGTTTTCACCGACACGCCACGCTCGATCGGGGTCGAGCGACCGTAGATATCTTCAAACCGCTCGATATCGTCCTCACCCAAGTAACTACCAGACTGCACTTCGATGATCTCGAGTGGAATCTTCCCCGGGTTACGCAGGCGGTGCACCGAAGCAATCGGAATGTAGGTCGACTGGTTCTCGGTGAGCAGGAACACGTTTTCGTCGCAGGTCACTTCGGCGGTGCCGCTGACGACGATCCAGTGTTCGGCACGGTGGTGGTGCATCTGCAGCGACAGGCACGCGCCCGGCTTGACCGAGATGTGCTTGACCTGGAAGCGGCCGCCCATGTCCACCGAGTCGTAGGAGCCCCACGGACGGTAGACCTCGCAATGGTTCTGGGTTTCAGTGCGGCCCTGTTCGTTGAGGGTGTTGACCATTTGTTTCACGCCTTGGACCTTGTCCTTGTGCGCGATCATCATGGCGTCCTTGGTTTCGACCACGACGATGTTTTCCAGGCCGATCACCGACACCAGTTTGCCGTTGCCGTGGATCATGCAGTTTTTGCTGTCCTGGATGACCACGTCGCCTTTGGTGACGTTGCCGTTGGCGTCTTTTTCGTTCACTTCCCACAACGACGACCAGCAGCCGACATCGCTCCAGCCGGCCGTCAGCGGTACGACGCAGGCGCGTTGGGTTTTTTCCATCACCGAGTAGTCGATGGAGTTGTCCGGGCAGCAGGCGAAAGTGGCTTCGTCGATGCTGACGGTGTCAGCGTCCTGGGCACTGCGCTCCAGGGTCAGCAGGCAGGTGTCGTAGATGTCCGGGTCGTGCTTTTTCAGTTCTTCGAGGAAGCGGCTGGCGCGGAACAGGAACATGCCGCTGTTCCAGAAGTAGCCGCCGGATTGCACGTATTCGGTGGCACGTTTCACGTCGGGTTTTTCGACGAAGTGCGATACACGGCTGACGCCTTCAGGCAGCAGCGAATCGTTGGTCGACTTGATGTAGCCGTAACCGGTTTCCGGTTTAGTTGCCGGTACGCCGAACAGCACCATTTCGCCGTTTTCCGCCGCCACAGTGGCCAGGGCCAGGGCGCGTTGCAGGGCTTTCTGGTCTTCCAGTACGTGATCGGCCGGGAGCACCAGCATCAGTTCGTCACGACCTTCGTTAACCAGCATCATCGCGGTCAGGGCCACGGCCGGCGCAGTGTTGCGACCGAACGGCTCCATCAGGATGCGCTGGGTTTCCAGTTTGCGGGCCGCCAGTTGCTCATTGACGATGAAGCGGTGGTCTTTGTTGCAGACCACGATCGGCGTGTCCATGCCTTCGAACACCAGGCGTTCCAGGGTTTGCTGGAACAGCGTGTGTTCGCCGGTCAGCGCCAGGAACTGTTTAGGGAACTGCTTACGGGAAAGCGGCCAAAGACGTGAGCCACTACCACCTGACAAGATCACCGGAATCATGTTGTTACTCCTTGCAAATCGTTTGGTTAGAGCTACTTCGTTCTGTCGTTTCACTCTTGTTCTTGTTCCGTGTCCCCGTTGATTCCTCGATCCCTGTGGGAGCTGGCTTGCCAGCGATGGCATCAACTTGGTGCATCTGTTTCACCGAGTCGTCTGCATCGCGGGCAAGCCCGCTCCCACAGGGAAATGGGTCAACCGGACGAATTAATTAGCGCGTCGATACCGGGCGTTTTACCCAGACTGGCGACAGGCTGCTGCCGTTGCCGGTGACGTACAGCACTGCCGCTTCACCGCGTTCCAGGGCGACGGGTTTCACGTCGCCGACTTTAGTTGCGCCATCGTATAGCGCCAGGCTGACTTTCACCGGGTTGATTTCACGTTCGCCACGGCCCTTGGGCGCGACGTTCGGCACCACGTCGGTCTTGCCGTCGGCGGTTTTCAGGGTCAGTGCCTTGTCGCTGAGGTTCTGCACACGTACCAGGGATTTCTGCTTGTTCTTGAACGGCGGCTCTTCGATCAGTTGCGGCGCGCCGCTGGCGTTGTTGACCAGGGTGTAATAGTGATCGCCGGCCAGTTTCACCGGCAGGGTCTGGCTACCGACCTTGGCGCTGTAGTCACCGCCCGGCATGAAGCTGAAGTCACTGCTGGACAGCGGTGCGACGTCGCTCAGGCTGGTGCTGCCGACGGTGGCGCTGACTTCGGCGTTGCTGGCGTTGTAGATACGCACGAAGGATGAACCTTTCGGTGCAGTCGGGCCGTACAGCGCAGCATCGCCACCGGCGAAGGCCTGCATCGAGAGCACACTCATACCAGCAACCAGTGCAAAGGTCTTGGCGAGACGACGAGGAGTAGTGAAAGTCATGGTAGTACCTCTCTCTTTCAGTTTTGCGCCCGGTCGGGCGTCTCGGATTTAGTGTTTGCGGCTACGTTTTGTTGGCGGGCGCCGGCTTGTTTAAGCTCTGCGACCCACTGCGGGTCGGCGTCGCCGATTTCGTTGTTCACAGGCAGATATCGTTCAGGAAACTCCCAGATCAGCACTTGTGGCGGGCTGTTCTTGAAAGCATCGCTTTTGAGGTAGCTGAGCATTGGCAGAATCGGGCCGTGGCCGTCTTCGGCGTAATTGACCACGTCGCTGTTCAGCGCTTGCTTGAGCGCACCGACGAAGTTCCAGTTGGGGTTGGCGCTGTAGCTGGTGCCGATCAGGGCCACCGGCACTTCGGTGTTGGCAAACAGCGCGTCGTCACCGGCCGCTGGATCTTCAGCCGCGACCGTATTGCGCTTCTGCAGAGGCTCCTGCTTGGGCATCAGGTTTTCGAACAGCGGGTCCAGTGGCAGGAACAGCCGCAGGTCGCCCTTGTGCGTAACGGTTTCCGCAGGCTCGGTGACGAAGCGCTGTGGCTCGCCGCTCAGCGGGTACTTGTCGGCAATGGTCTTGGCCAAACGGTTGGCCGCGATCTCGGCACCTTGTGGTGTCCAGTGGGTGTCGGTGCGCAGGAACACCTGCTGACCGTTCTGCTTGGCCTGTTGCAGCGGGCCAAGCAGGTCAGGAGCAAGGATGCGGTCGGCAGCCAGACGCTTGTGGAAGTCCTGGTAAAGGTTGGCGTGGATGCTGGCCGGTTTTTCCTCGCCCAGATGCTCCGGATACAGACGCACCTTGGCCGGTACCACCGCCATTACCAGTTTCACGCCTTTCTCTTTGAGGGTCTGGCGTACGCCTTCGACCAGCGCGTAGTTGCCTTGCAGGTTCAGCTCTTCGTTGACGGTCGGGTGGAATTCTTCATCGCTGTACAACCACTGGTCGCGCCCGAGCACCACGCCCGGACGACCTTCGTTGAACAGTTTGAAATCCAGCGCCGCCCAGAGGTTGGTGCCAAGACGCTTGATCGGAAACTCGTCGTCGTAGTGGGTTTCCACCGCCTTGGTCCAGCGGCCGTTGAGCACCGTCGCATCGGCGTTGGTGCTGAAGCCCAGGAAGCTGCGAACCGACCACAGGCCGAGGGCGAGCAGCGTCACCAGGAACAGGGCGATGTAAAAGATGCGTAATGAGCGGGTCATGGTCAGATCCCTCAGAACTGGAAGTAAAGGAACGGCGAGAAGCTTTGCGCCGAGAGTTTGAGAATCGAGGCGATGAACAGCAGCAGCACCAGCGCACGCATCACGTAGCGCGACCAGTCAGCGGTCCAGTAGGCCGGTTGCACCTGGGCGTCGACGCCGACGGTGTAGCCAGGCTGGTGGATGCTCGCCGGGTTATCCCCAGGCGCGGCCTTGATCAGACCCGGTTCGCTGGCGGCCGGGCCATCGCTGTCCACGTTCAGCGCAGGCTTGGTCTTGCCCGCAGGCTGGTTGCTGTAGAAGTCACGCAGGCCAAAGAACGCCAGGGTCACGTAGGCGACGATCAGCGTTGCCACTTGCAGACCGGTGAGGCTGGCCTGGTTGAGTTCCGACAGCGACCAGTCGCCGAAGCTGAACATCGCGCCGTACATGCGTCCGGCGACATGCAGGTTTTCCGCACGGAAGATCACCCAGCCCATCACCACCAGCAGGAAGGTCAGCGCCCAGCGGATCGGGTTGAAGCTGCGCGGCGAAGTGTTCAGGCCCAGGGCCTTTTCAATCGCCAGCCACATGCCGTGCCACGCACCCCAGACGATGTAGGTGATGTTGGCGCCGTGCCACAGGCCACCGAGCAGCATGGTCAGGAACAGGTTGCGATAGGTGGTCAGCGTGCCTTTACGGTTGCCGCCCAGGGTGATGTACAGATAGTCACGCAACCAGGTCGACAGGCTGATGTGCCAGCGGCGCCAGAACTCGGTGATCGACTGACTGATGTACGGCTGCTTGAAGTTTTCCATGAAGCGGAAACCCATCATCAAGCCCAGGCCGATGGCCATGTCGCTGTAGCCGGAGAAGTCGAAGTACAACTGCGCGGTGTAGGCCAGTGCCCCCAGCCAGGCATCGCCCGTGGTCGGGTTTTGCAGGGCGAAGCAATGGTCGGCCACCACCGCGAGGGTGTCGGCGATGAAGACTTTCTTGATGAAACCCTGCATGAACCGCGTGCAGCCCTCGGAGAATTTGTCGAGGGTGTGCGTGCGGTTGTTGAACTGGTCGGCGAGGTCGCGAAAACGCAACACGGGACCTGCGATCAAGTGCGGGAAGATCGCCACGAACGCCGCGAAGTCGATCAGGTTGCGGGTCGCCGGGGTGTCGCCACGGTAGACGTCGATGATGTAGCTGATGGACTCGAAGATGTAGAACGAGATACCGATCGGCAACAGCACGTGGGTCAGAATGAACGGCTCCAGGCCCACCGACGTCATCATCGCGTTGATGCTGTCGACGCCGAAGTTGGCGTACTTGAAGTAGCCGAGGATGCACAGGTCGACAGCCACGCCGAGCAGCAACCAGCGTTGTGCCGGTTTGGTCCGGACACCGGCGGCACCGACCTTCAGGCCGATCCAGTAGTTCCACAGCGTGACCGCTGCGAACAGCGCCAGAAAGTCCACACGCCACCAGGCATAGAACACGTAGCTGGCAATCAGCAGCAACAGATTGCGATAGCGTTGCCCGCTCAGGTAGTACAAGCCGAGAAAGATCGGCAAGAACAAAAACAGGAACACGTTGGACGAAAAAACCATCCCGATCTCTCCTTGTTTGAACCAACAGTCAAGGGCCAACGGCCCCCCCAAACCCCCCACCGAAAACCGGGGGAGGTACATGATCGTTCCCACGCTCTGCGTGGGAATGCCTCAATGGACGCTCTGCGTCCGCTTCGGCATGTGACGCGGAGCGTCACGGGCTGCATTCCCACGCAGAGCGTGGGAACGATCAGCGTTGACTCAACTGCCCTTTTTGCCCTTTTCATTGGCCGGGTCGTAGACCCGGGTCAAGTCACCACCCAGGCGGAAAGTCTTGAACGGTTGCATGTCATGCTTCTTCTCAAGTACGTCCGGCGCGCAGGTGTAGAGCGAGCAGAACGGTTCGAGCCAGGCGAATTTCGAATCGACCTTGAGGTCGGTCATGTCCTGTTCCTTACCGTTCTTCTGCTCGAATTCGTCCGGATCCTTGACCCCGGCGAGTACCCGATCACCCAGGCGTTTCAACGCGCCGTTGTTTTCCTGGCGCAGGTCCACACCGTTGACCTGGGCGAAACTGGCGATCATCGCCAGCGGCGGCAGGGCATAGTTGTGGTAGGCCAACGCACGTTGCTGACGCTTGAGTTCGTTAGGCAAAAAGCCCTGGGCGTCGACCTGATTGGCGCCGACCTTGTATTCCTTCACGGCCCAGTCGAACAGGTCGCGGCGGTTGGTGGCGACGGCGGTGGCCATCACCGACCAGGCGGCCCAGTACGAATGGTTGTTGGTTTTTTCCAGCGGCAGGTTGTCCCAATCGCTGACCACCTGGTCGGCCATCTTGCTGAACCAGGCCTCGATCAGCTGCGACTCTTGCTGATGATTGGCCAGCGGACGGGAGTCGGAAAACTTCAGGCGAATGTACGAGGACGCCATGCTGCCCAGTGCCCATTTGCGCATCGACTTGCCGGTGTGGTTGAAGTCCTTGGACATCAACGCATCCGCCTTGGCCCATGCCGTAAGCCAGTTGAGCGTGCATTCCAGTTGTTCCGGGCGACCGTCACGCATGAATTGCATGACGCGCTTGCTGGTGCCGCGCTCGATCTTGGTGATATCGGCGGTGCTGTCGCGGAAGGCTTTTTCCGATTGTACGTTCAGGGTCGAACGGGCCTTGTCCGAACCTTCGTACTTGCTGCGAAATTGCAGCGAGCCGGTGTACGGCGTCGGCATTGCTTCGCAGCCTTCGCTCTTGTCGCCGGTTTTGACTTTCTCGATCGGCGCGAAGTAACCCTGTGGCGGACGCAAAGGCGCCGCCGCCTGGGTCGCACCGGCGAACATCGCCAGGCTCAAAAGCGTCAGTGTTGCCAGTTTCGGATTTCGCATAGCAGACCTCATTGCCCGGCTGAAGCGGTACGTTGCTCAGCGCCCGGGAACACGTTGCGTTTGCAGATTTTCGCTTCGACTTTCTGTGGCGCGGCGCCCGCTTTTTCCGGGCCCTGGACTTCAACGGCCAGCAGATTCTGCGAGGCCCAGTCTTCGTCCGTGCGCAACTCGAAGGCGAAACGTCCGTCAGTCTCGGAGGTTTCCGGTTTTTCGATCTTGATGTCCTCGTGGCGACCGTTCATGTACCAGAGGGTGGCTTGCAAGGTTTTCACCGACGTGTCGGCGAAGCGGATGTCGACCTGGTGACTGCTGTTACGCAGGTCGAGGTTTTTGCTGTTGACCATCAATTCGTTTTTGCCCGGCTTCAGGGTGGCGCTCCCGGACATCTGTGCATCCTTGCCTTCGCAACCGTTGTCCAGCAACGCCATCATCTGGCGGTAGATGGTTTCCTGGTCGAGGCGATAGAGCGGCGAGAATTCCCAGATGAGAATTTTCGGTGGGTTCTTCTGGAACTCCTCGCTGCCCAGGTACTGCAGCATCGAACCTTCCAGGCCACCGCCGGGGAACGCCACGTTGAGAATGTCGGCGCCGATGGCCTCTTCGAGGAAACCGGCGAAGTTGTAGTTCTTGCCACTGTGGCTGGTGCCGACCAGGGTGATCTCCGGATTGCCGGAGTCGCCGAACAGATCGCCATCGCCTGCTTCACCTTTTGGCTCGGTGGTGAATTGATCCATGTACTGGATCGCGTAGCTGGTGCCACAGAGTTGACCGGCCATGTTGTGCAATGTTCCGGTCTTGCCCATGCGACCCGACTTATGGGTCTCGAATTCACGCTTGGGAATGTCGGCGAAGGCCGGGATCTGCTTGACCTTTTCGGCAACGATTTTCGCTGTGCGCTGCGCGCCGTACGGTGTCCAGTGCTGGTCGCCGCGGAAGTAAAAGTCGTGGGCGGGCAGGGTCTCGGGCAGTTGTTCGTTGGTCAGCGGCGACAGGTCCGGCACTACGTAACCCATCTGCGCGAAACGGCCGAGCATGGTCTTGTAGTTGCGCAACGCCTTGTCGAAGTCGTAGCTGGCTTTCTCCGCCGGGTTGAGCTTGTTGCGGTTCACCAGGCCACGGGTCGGCTGGTAAACGATGACCAGTTCCACGCCTTTGCTCTTGAACGCATCGTGCAGTTGTTTCATGCGTTTGTAGCCGGCGGGGGTGGTGTCGAACTCGGTGCGCAAGTCTTCTTGCGTACGGAACAACCAGTCGCCCTGGGCCTGCACCAGCGTGGTGAAATTCTGCTGATAACGTGTGGTGTAATTCTTCGCATCGTGAGCGGCCGGGCAGAGGCTGCAGCACGGTTCAGCGGAAAATTTGGGTGCCTGGACTTCATCGGCACGGGCGCCGCCACTGGCCGCGAGAATGCCCGCGGTCAGGGCCGACAGGCTGAGTAATTTGATCAAGTGTGGGTGCATAAAATTATCCTCAGTCCTGCATTTCGGTCTGGCGTTCGACAGGGTCGATCAGCACGGCTTTCTGCTGGCGTACCAGCAAGTCGAGAATTTCATCCTGGCGCTCACCGAGAATCCCCGAGAAGCTGATGCCACTGGATTTGGTCGGGGCGAGCATGGACACGCGATACAACTCGACGCTCAGCGGCGAGTCGATGGACAGCGGGCCGCTGCCGTTGGCCGCCAGTTCACCGCCGACCACGATCAGCGACACCTGGGCGTCGAACGGGTCGAGCTTGATGTCTCGGTCGGTGTTGGTCAGGTCTTTGATGTGGCCATAGACGCCGGTCAAACCGTTGGCCATGGCGATGTTTTCGTAGAGGCGAATGTTCACGCTGTTACGAATGCGGATGCCGTGGCGGCGGTTGCTGACGACTTTGTTGCCCCACAGCAGGTTGTCGGCACTCTCGTAGAGGGTGATGCCGTCGGTGTGGTTCTGGTAGATCTCGTTGTAGGCGATCAGGTTGTTGACGCTGTTACGGTCGATCACCAGGCCCGACAACTTGTTGTCGTAGCTGCGGTTGTTGAAGATGAAGCTGTCGTTGACTTCACGGGAAATAATGATCCCGTGCTTCTTCTTCGTTCCGTACACCGTGTTGTCGGCAATGATCAGGCCGTGGGAACGGTCGTGGGGGTCGATGCCGTAGACGATGTTGTCTTTGTAGGTGTTGCCCTTGACTACGAAGTTGCTGGTTTCGTAGCAGTAGAAGCCGTACCACATGTCCGAGAATTCGGAACCGACGATCCAGCCGGTCGGCTCAGGACGCTTGAGCACCTTGGCCATGTTCGGCGTGTACTGGGAAATACTCACGCCGTAGGACTTACTGTTGGCATAACCGAAACTGGCGAGCTTGCTGTTGGCGATGTAGGTCTCGGTGCCGCCCCATGCCAGCAGGAACGGACGGAATTCCTTTGGCGACTTGAACGTCGCCGGGCCGTTGTCCTTCTCGCGCCAGCCAGTGATCCTGGTGTCACGCACGAACAATTTGCCGTCGTTGACCAGGAACGAACCGGCTTCTTGGGACAGACGCAATTCCTGGGTCTGTTTGTCGATTTCGAGGATGCCGTTACGGCCGACCACGATCGGCAATCTGGCCAGGAACACACCCGGCGAGGTTTCGCTGAAATACTGCTTGGGCAGCTTCTTCGCCAGGTCCTTGAGGTTCATGTAGCCGTCGTCGACAAAGATCGCCTGAGGGATGCCGTGCTGGCGCACCACCCATTCGGCCATCTTGTTGTCGCCGCCGATGAAGTCCTTCAGAGCGTCTTCCTGCATCATCCGGCGCACACTGATCTTGCCCGCTTTGCCGCGCACGATTTTCGCCGCGATGGCCTCGGCGGTGTAGCCGGAAACGTCCGGCAGCTTCGGCGTGGCCAGTTCCAGCGGCGCGGTCGGTGCACTGCTGACGGTATAGGTCTTGGCCTGTTGCAGCTCCTTGGCCACGGTCGCCTGCTTGCCGGCTAGAGGAGCCGCTGGCTCCACATTGGCGAAGGCAGTCGCGCTGGCCAGCAGCATGGCGCCGGCCAACAGGCTGATCGAGCCTTTTCGGGCTTGATGATTCATCTGGGAGACTCCCTTCGCAATGTGCATCAGAAGCGCCAGATCACGTCGATGAATGCGCGGTGCATGTACGAGTCGACTTCCTTGCCGTACGCATCACCCGGCTTGAACACGCCGCCACGCAAGCGCACCAGCGCCGAAGGCTCGTCGATCGCCTGGCTCATCGAAGCCGGCAGCAAGCCTTGCTTGAAGTACTTGGTGACGACCAGATCCATTTCCTGACCGAGGTCTTTCTCGCCATCGTTCAGCGGCAGGGAGGTGCTGGAAAGGATTGCGCCGGTCACGTCGTCGGTGTTGTTCTGCACAGCGTCGATGCCGTTGCTGCCGACCGGTTTGTTGCCGTCGACACGCCAGAATTTGTGGTAGATCAGGCTGGCGTCGTATTCGTCGTTGAGCATCCACGAACCGAACAGCGTTGCCGATTGCAGGTTGTTCATTTCGCCACGGAACGCTTCGCCGAAACGGTGCACGCGCGAGCGGGTACCGGTGTAGTTCGAGCGGTTACTTTCCAGGCCGTTCTGTTCGTAGTCTTCGCTGGCACGGGCATAGGCCGCACCCACTTGCCATTGCGGATCGAGGCGCAGACGCACGCCCAGGTCCGTGGCCCAGCCGTCGACATCGCCGCTGCGCTTGGCTTGCGCCGGAGCGCTGCCATCGGCGTTCAGCGGGTTGACCGTGTCGCGGTCACCGCTCATGCCGGTGATGCTGCCCCAGTAGTTGACGGTGTTGGTGTTGCGCCAGTTGTAGGCGTCGCTGTCGGCGGTGAGGCCCAGCCAGCTGATGTCGCCGTTCTGTTTCTTGTCCAGCGAATCGCTGGCTTCGCCGGGCGTCGGGTAATCGAGCTTGCCGTCGTCGTGGGTGTGATGACCACGAATGCCGACCCAGTTGCCCGGTGTCCACTGGTACGCCGCGTCGGCGTAAGCGTGCAGGCGATCCTTGTCTTCAGGGGCCAGTTCTTTCAAGTCGGTGCGGTACTCGCTGAAGCGTTCGGCGATACCCACGTTGGCGCGCAACAGCGTGGTGTCGAAGGTCCAGTTCAGGGCCTCGATATTGGTGTCGCGCCACTGGCCGTCGTCATTGCGCAGGCGCTGGCGACCAAACTTCAGGATCTCGCCGGGGTAGGGCGTGAAGCCGCTGTAGCCGACCCAGAACTCGCGCATCGCCAGGTAGTTCTTCTTGGTTTCGCGGTCGTTGTTGTTGGTGTTCTCGGCACCGTCGGACTGTTGCAGGGTGTCGGTCTCGATGATGTCGGTAGACGTCACCGCCTGACCCATGGCGTAGGCGCTCCACGCGCCGCTTTCGCCATAGACCCACGGACGCAAGTCGAGGCCGAGGCCGTTGACATCGCCACCGCTCTGGGTGCCCAGGTCACGGTCGTCTTCGAACTGACCGGTGATCTTCACGTCCAGGCCAAAGTTCTTGGTGTCTTCAGTCATCGCCGCGAGTGTCGGGCAAGACCAGATCAGCGCGAACGTGAGACCGATACCGGCCTTCATGAATGGATTCAATTTCATAGGGATTCCTCGCCATCTTCTTCTTGCAGGGCATGCAGCGGCAGCGTGTTCTGGCTCAAGTTGCCGCGCACGGCCTGTTCCTGTTTCAACAGACGTTGGGCTTGGGCCAGTTGCGCAGGCGGCAGTTGCGCTTCGAGTGTTTGTGCAAGCTCGGTGGCCTGCGGAGTGTTCTGGGCCTTGGCCAATTGGCTGAAGACGTACGCATTGAGCGGGTCAGGCTTGGTGCCTTTGCCTTGGGAGAACAGCTGGGCGATGGCAAAGTCGGCGCTGTTCTGACCATTGCGCGCAGCGGTCAGCAGGTGATCGAGGGCCTTTTGCGGATAGACCTTGCCCAGGTAGCCACGGCGATAGATCTGGCCGAGGTAGTAATCGGCGGCGACTTCGCGGCCGACGGCTTTCTGGAAGTGTTCTTCGGCGACCTTGGCGTCGGCCGGGACCATCTTGCCTTCGTAGTAGAGTTTGCCCAGCAACAACTCGGCACGCGGTTGGTCGGCAGCGCGGCCGTTGTCCAGGTACTTCATCATCTGATCGACGTCGCCCAGTTCGGGGAAGTCGTAGAGCAGTTGCGCGAGGGTGACCCACGATGCCGGGTAACCCGGAGCGATCGGTTCGAGCAACGACTGTGCGGTTTTTTCGTCAGGCGTGCCGAGGTTCGCATCGGCCAGGACACGGGCGACGCTGTCGACACGTTGGGCCGTTACGGTGCCGCGGGCATGACCGGCCTGCATCTGTTTGATCAACTCGGCCTGTTGTTCAGGCTGGGCTTTTTTCTGGTAGACCGTGGCCAGTTCGACGTAGCAGATATCGGTGGTGTTGATCGCGGCTTTGCAGATCTTTTCCACGTCGTCCAGGTGCTGATCGTAAGTGCCTTGGGTGCGATACAACAGCACTTGCGCCAGACCGGCTTCCGGCTTGCCTTCGGCGCGCCATTGGCTGATCTGCTGCTGGGCATTCACGTTGGGGAAGCTGTGCGGGTACTGCAGGTACAGCATCGCCAACGGGATCAAGGTGTTGCCTTCGCCAGCAGCGGCGGCTTTCTTGAGCAGAGTCTCGGCTTCGTGCTGCTCGGCTTCGGTGGAGCCGGGCTTGGCCACCAGCAGGCGACCGAGACGCGCCTGGGCCCGCGGCGAAACGCTGGCAGCGGCGCGGTAGGTCGCCTCGGCCTGTTTCATTTGCGCTGGGTCGCGGCTGTCGACCTGAATATCGGCCAGACCGACCTGAGCTTCGCTATAACCCAGGTTTGCCAACTGTTGATAGTTCGCTGCCGCGGTGGCGGTGTCGCCGCGCTTGAGCGCTTCGTTGGCCAGACGCTGGTCTGGCAGACCGGCGCAACCACTGAGGCTGATTGCCAAAGCCAGCGAGCACACCATATGACCCTTGTGGGAGCTGGCTTGCCAGCGATCAGCCGGGGTCGCACTCGACCGCTGCGGTGCATCGGATGAACCGAGTTGATCCGATCGCTGGCAAGCCAGCTCCCACAGGGATCGCGGTGTTTTCAGGAGACTGTTGATGATCACGGGCATGTCCTCCGGTTACAGACCAGCAGCCATGGCTTTGTCGATCAGCCAGTTCAGGTTCGGGCCGCGGTCGCTGTTGACTTCAACCGGGCGGCCGGCGAGGGTGCTGTCCAGGGCTTCGTCAGGCTGGATCAGCACGCGAATGTCGGACGACAGGTCGGCGCTTTTCAGGCTGGTGCTGCTGACGATCTTGCCGGTGCGGGTCTTGTCTTCACCGGCGATCTGGAAGCGCACGGCGGTGCCTGGCAATACGTCACCGAACTGGCGGTAGGTGAAGCGCGCTTCAACGTTGGCTTCGGTGTTGCGTGGCACCAGTTGGAAGATCACGTCGCCCTTGCTGGCGTACTGACCGTTGGCGACCATTTGCTGGGCCACGGTGCAATCGCATGGCGAGGTCAGGGTGCCGGTCATTTGCTTGCCGAACAGTTCTTCAACTTTGGCTGGCGACAGTTGGTCGTCTTCCAGATGGCCCTTGAGCACGTCGAGCATGCTGGTGCTGAACGTCGCCAGCGGTGCGCCCTTGGCGGCCACGCCATCGGACTTCACCAGGCTCTGCACGGTACCGTCGCGGGGCATGGTGATGTTCACGCCCGGCACGCTGACCAGGCCGGCCTGGGCGTGGCTGACGAAATACATGCCGTACACCGACTTGAAGATGAAACCGAATGCCGCCAGGCCGACGACGAAAATGCCCAGGCTGAAGGTCACGGCTTTCATGCGGCCGAACGCGCTCATGCCGTGGCCGCCGTCCTTGCTCTTGCGCGCCTTGGTGAAGTTGTCGCGCTGCAGGGTCGCCAGCACTTCGCCGATGGTGACGATGTCGCCGGCCAGGTGCGAAGTGATCAGGTGGCGCAAGGTCGAGATGTCTTGCGGTTCCAGGTTCTGGAACTGGCAACCGGTACGACCGGTCTCGCGATCATTGGAGCGCACCTGCAGCTCCACATCCATGGCCAAGCCAAGGTTGTCGATGACGAATTGCAGACGAGCCTTGTATTTGTCGCCGACCTTCAGTGGCAGTTGCCCGGCATTGAAGGCCAGGCCACCGGCGGACAGGTCGATCACTCGCGCTTCGACCGGTGTCCGGTCGGGGCCGAAGAAACGCAGCTTGGCCGGAATTTTCACGCGGGCGTGTTGGCGCTGGGCTTCGGATTCATGGACTACGTTGGCATTGACGGCGGTATTCATAGAGGCGATTTCCTTGTTAATTCAATAAGGGGGCGGTCAGACCATCATCAGCAGCACGGCGACAAAAATGCTGCCGGCGGAGAAGGTCATGGTCCGAGACGACCAGGTGTTGAACCAACGTTGAAAGCTGGCGAGATCACGGGTCAGGGATGTGGGCTGGCGAGTCCAGGACTGTTGGTCGAGGCGGAAGAACACGTAGATCTTCACCAGCGCGCCGACGATCTGGTTGTAATAGAGAATCGCCGGGTAAGCCGGCCCGATCCGGTGGCCGGAACAGGACAGCAACAGGGTCAGGATCAGGCGAGTGATACCGATCCACAGCAGGTACACCAGGATGAAGGCGGTGCCGTACTTGAAGCTGGCGATGATCGCTACGGTCAGGCCGAGCAGCGAGGTCCACATCGACACGCGCTGATCGAACAGCACCACCGACGTGAACGCACCGAGGCGCTTGATGCCAAGGCCCAGGGCGCGGGAATTCTGGCGCAGGTTGTTGCCGTACCAGCGGAACATCAACTTGCGGCTGGCCTTGATGAAGCTCTTTTCCGGCGGATGCTCAACGGTGTTGATCGCGGCATCGGGCACGTAGAACGTGTCGTAGCCCAGGCGCATCAGGCTGAACCAGCTCGATTTGTCGTCGCCGGTCAGGAACTTGAAGCGACCCAGGCGCCAGTGTTGCAGCGAGTCGCTTTCCACGTCGGCGATGAATTCCGGGTTGGTGACCACGGTGGCGCGGAACACCGACATACGCCCGGTCATGGTCAACACGCGTTTGGACAAAGCCATCGAGCACATGTTGATGTGACGCTGGGCGAAACGCAGCTTGTGCCATTCGCTCATGATGTAGCCGCCGCGTACTTCGCAGAACTCGTTGGTGGTCAGGCCGCCGACGTTGCCGAACAGTTGGAACCACGGCACGGTCTTGCGCACGACGCCTTCGCCGAGCACGGTATCGCCGTCGATCACCGCCACGACCGCGCGGTCATCCGGCAGGTGACGGGAGATGGCGCGGAAACCGTAAGCCAGGCCATCGCGCTTGCCGGTGCCGGGAATGCGCACGAAGTCGAGCTTCACATGCGGTGGCGGATTCATCCGTTTCCACAGGCTTTTCACCAGCAGCTCATCGGACATTTCCACGATGGAGCAGACCATGGTGGTCGGCAGGCCGCAGTCGATCGCTTCGCGAATCACCGAGCTGTAGACCTGTGCGGTGGTCAGGGCGTCGATACGGAAACTGGTGACCATCAGGAACACGTGGGACGGGTCCGCCGCTTTACCCAGCTTGCGCACTTTGCGCCGCAGGTGCGGGTAGACCACGTACAGAAACAGCATGCCGCGCAGGAAGTGCGTGGCACCCATCGAGTAGCGCCAGATACCGACGATACCGATCAGGAAAATGAAGTCCTTCGACTCGGAGTCGAATGTGGACACAGGCAACGCCATGGCGATGCCCATCAGTAAACTTAGATAAAACAGCCAACCGGCGGCCTGGAGTAGGCCGTGCTTTAGCCTGTGCATAATCGGAATCCTAAAGTCATTTGCGAGCCCCTCGCCCCCTGTAGGAGCGCGGCTTGCCGGCGATGACACACTTGAGATCGCCATCGCGGGCAAGCCTTGCTCCTACAGGTTTTTCATGCGCGAAAGTGCGCTATCCGAGACGGGATTCCGTGTTACCAGCAGATGCCTTCGGTGCGGCCGCTGACGCTGGTGGCCTTGGACATGAAGCCGACCAGGTCGATCACCTGCTTGCCGTGCGGAACGTCCTTGACCAGGGCGCGGAATTTCTCGTCACGGTTACCCAGGATGATCACGTCGGAGTTGTTGATCACCGCGTCGAAGTCGGAATCGAGCAGGGACGAGACGTGCGGGATCTTCGACTCGATGTAGTCCTTGTTCGCACCGTGGACGCGGGCGTATTCAACGTTGCTGTCATAGATCTTCAGGTCGTAGCCCTTGCCGATCAGCATTTCCGCCAGGTCAACCAGCGGGCTCTCGCGCAGGTCGTCGGTACCGGCCTTGAAGCTCAGGCCCAGCAGGGCGACTTTGCGTTTGTCGTGGCTGGAAACGATGTCGAAGGCGTTCTGAACCTGGGATTCGTTACTGCGCATTAGCGAGTTCAGCAGCGGCGCTTCCACGTCCAGCGAACCGGCGCGGTAGGTCAGGGCACGCACGTCTTTGGGCAGGCAGGAACCGCCGAAAGCGAAGCCTGGACGCATGTAGTACTGCGACAGGTTCAGGGTCTTGTCCTGGCAAACCACGTCCATCACTTCGCGGCCGTCGACGCCGACAGCCTTGGCGATGTTGCCGATCTCGTTGGCGAAGGTCACCTTGGTGGCGTGCCATACGTTGCAGGTGTACTTGATCATCTCGGCAACGGCGATGTCCTTGCGAATGATCGGCGCGTCGAGTTCTTCGTACAGCGATTGCAGAACGTCGCCCGATGCTTTGTCGAACTCACCGATCACGGTCATCGGCGGCTGGTCGTAGTCGGCAATCGCGGTGCTTTCACGCAGGAACTCAGGGTTCACGGCCACGCCGAAATCAACGCCGGCCTTCTTGCCGGAGCAGTCTTCGAGAATCGGGATGACCACGTTGGCCACGGTGCCCGGCAACACGGTGCTGCGCACCACGATGGTGTGGCGGGTGGACTTGTCACGCAGGACAAAACCGATCTCGCGGCACACGGCTTCGATGTAGTTCAGCTCCAGGTCGCCGTTCTTCTTGCTCGGCGTGCCGACGCAGATCATCGACAGGTCGGTGTCGCGAATCGCCTCGGCGAAATTGGTGGTGCCACGCAGGCGACCGGTCTGGATACCTTGCGCCAGAAGTTCACCCAGGCCTGGTTCAACGATTGGCGATTTGCCCGCGTTGATCATATCGATCTTGTCTTTGGCAACATCGACGCCAACGACGTCATGACCCCGTGCAGACAGGCAACCGGCACACACTGCGCCAACGTAACCCAAACCAAATATGCTGATGCGCATCGAAATTACCTCGTTATCAAGCTTGTGTTTTACCAAGCCATTAGATGGCCGGAGTTAATGTTTTCAGCGGTCAAAGTGCACTCGGAAGTGCGGCTTACAGGCGCAGCTGTGCCGTGTGCTGGCATAAAAGTTCCGAGTGTCTAAATAAGTGCACTCAAGGTGTGCGCAACTAGGCCTTGTTGTTATGACTTGCCCTGTTATGCAGCCACCCCCCCTGTTCAGAGGGTGTTCGTGCACGGGTGCTGCGCGCTCGATCTCAGGCAGATAGCCCGTGGATCAAGCGGTTGGGTGCTCGGGTGAGCACGTTTATAGGGGCGCGGCCTTGGCCTTGTAGGGGATAGTGTTAATGCGTTATCTCCTGTCCGCTTGATGTTGCCCAAATCAGGGATTAGTTGGCGAAAGTTTGTATTGCAACTTCGCTACATGAATCACTTCTCTGCGTAAGTTATCTCGTACAGTCTCGGCGAGAATCGTTACCGGTGGTATGAGCGGTGCATTTGGACATAGTTCCAGCCCGCCCATCGCGAAATCTGAAATTTTTTGAAATATTGAGAAAGATGGCACTGCTCTCATTTTGATAGCACTTGCCGTTTCGCCCTTTATATATAGGCGGATCGTCGGAGGGGATATTTTTGTGCCACTACTGTTAAAAAAAGTCAGTGCCACTACGTAAAAAAATGATTGAAGTCGAGTGAAACTAAAGTTAGAAAAATGATCGATGGTTTTTTGGCGCCAATTGACTGGCGAACTGGCGGGGAGATTGTCGGACGATCAGTGACGGCGCAGGAGGGGGGTTGACCCTTCCTGCGCGGTGCTTGCGCATCACTCTGGTGCGTGGTCGCGCAGGAACACCAGACTGTCCGGTTTTGACTGCTCGGCGCTGTAACGATAGCCCTGCACATCAAAGTTTTTGAGCGCTGCCGGGTCGTCGATGCGTTCTTCGATGACGAAGCGACTCATCATGCCTCGGGCCTTTTTCGCATAGAAGCTGATGATCTTGTACTGACCGTTCTTGAGGTCCTTGAACTCGGTATTGATAATGCGCGCGTTCAAGGCGCTGCGTTTGACCGCCGAGAAATACTCGTTGGACGCGAGGTTGAGCAATACGTCGTCACCTTGATCGGCCAGGGCTTCGTTCAACCATTCGCTGATCCGCGTGCCCCAGAAGGCGTACAGGTCCTTGCCACGGGCATTGGCCAGTTTGGTGCCCATTTCCAGCCGATACGGTTGCATCAAATCCAGTGGGCGCAGCAGGCCGTACAAGCCCGATAGCATGCGCAGGTGTTGCTGGGCGTAATCGAAATCGGCTTCGCTGAAGGTTTGCGCATTCAGCCCGGTGTACACATCGCCCTTGAACGCCAGTAGCGCCTGCTTGGCGTTATCCGGAGTGAAGACGGGTGTCCAGCTGCCGAAGCGCGCAGCGTTGAGGCCGCCGATTTTGTCGGAGACGTGCATCAACTCGCTGATCTGCGCCGGCGTCAGGTCGCGCAGCTGCATGATCAGTTCCTGGGAGTGGTCCAGATACTGCGGCTGGGTAAAGCGCTGCGTCGCCGGCGGTGTTTCGTAGTCGAGGGTCTTGGCGGGGGAAATCACCATCAGCATGAAGTCGTCTCCTTTAATCGTGGCGGCGATTCTAGGGGGTTGGCCTCAATGACTCCAGCTATCAAGGTGATAGGTGATCGATGGTTTGCCAGTATGGGCTTCTGTGGCGAGGGAGCTTGCTCGCGCTCGAGCGCGAAGCGGTTGCAAGAAGGGGCACGTATTTAGCCTGGCGGAATGAGGTCGCCGGGTTGGGTCTGCTTCGCAGCCCAGCGGGAGCAAGCTCCCTCGCCACAATGAGTCGGCTTGGCTGCGGGAGCAAGCTCCCTCGCACAAGGCGTTCGGCTTGGCTGCGGGAGTTGCGGTCGGATCAGCTATAGTGCCGCGCGGGTTTTGTTATGGAGACATCCCATTGCGCATTGTTTTTCTACTCTCGGCCTGGCTTTTGAGCTTCGGCGCCCTGGCGGCGCCGGGCGACGTGGCGACGCTCGATCGCAGCACCTGGCCGGAACAACTCGGCAACCCGACATTGTTCGATGTCGCCTCGCGTGCGGAAATCCTCATGTTCGCCAGTGTGCTGCTGGCCAGCGAGTCCCTCGACGAACCCGCGTTGGCCCAGCGTTTGGGCTTGCGCACGATCAATCTGGACTCGGTCAACCGGGTTCGCCAACGCCTGTGGCAGCGCTTGCTTGCCAATTACAATTTCGCTCAACAGAGCTGCGATCAGGATGCGTCCTTCTGTTTCCTGGTCGAGGACATGCCCACCCTGCGTGAACAAGCCGCCAAGTTCCAGATCAGCGAAGACAGCTACTACACCCGTTGGGCGGAACCGAGTCGTGCGTTCCATGGCCAGTACCTCGACGAGCAACTGCGCAAGGCTGCGCTCTTCCCGCAGACCAGCAGCGAAGTCGATCGTTTTGGTGACTTTGAGCGCAACGGCGAGGCAATGCATGACCGGTTGTTTTTGCTGACGTTCGACAGCGCGGCCAATGCAGCACCGGATAACACGGCCTGGGTCAGCGAGTACCTGCGCAAGGCCAACATGAGCGGCACGTTCTTCGTGCTCGGCAGGGACATCCAGGCCCGGCTGACGGAGCGTTCGGTCGCCAGCCTGCAATCGACGTACTCGGCCCAATGCGTCGGTGTGCAAGGCTGGGAGTTTCGTTCCCACAGCCACTGGCAGGACTGGCAGGACTCTGTGCGGCGCAGTGTCGAGCTGATCAAAGGCAAGCTGCCGGAAAATTTTGTGCCGCTGTTTCGCCCGCCCGATGGTCAGCGCCGCGCCGATGCCGAAGGTTTCTTCAAGGCTCAGGGCTTGCAGGTGGCGCTATGGGATATCGATGCCCAGGACGGCGCAGGCAAACTCAAGGCCAATCAGAGCGCACAGCGGGTGCTGACCTTGATGCTGCTGTGGCGTCATGGCGTGATCAATTTCAATGTGAAGCAGGATGGCGTGAAAACGGCGCTGCCTTGGCTGATGACGCAAACGTCGCAAAGCGGGATCGGTTGGGAAGACTGTCAGAGCGGGTTTCGCTGAAAAGGTCAAAACCCCGTAAACATTGGGCAAAAGGCGATTTCAGGAGGGGATTCGTTGCAGGTTGATCTCCGACTTTAAACGGGTGATGGCAGTCCGCCAAGCGCTTTTCGTCACTCTGAAAAATAAACTTCAAAAAAACGTCAAAGTGCTTTTTTCTGTCATGGGTTTTGGAGTATTACGAAGACAGACCGCCGAAACCTGCAACACAGGTGGCGTCTTCCAAGACCCGTTTGTTTGCAGTCACTAGGATCTGTGCTGGTGAGATTCGGCGGCCACTTCGAGGCGCAGCACCGCCAAGGTATTGCGTCGACTGGCTCTGACAAAGGTGACCGAGTATGGATGATCACGGACGTAGCTCTTCTTCCAACCAGCCAATCCTTTATGTACTCGATACCAACGTATTGATTCACGATCCAAACGCGCTGCTCAACTTCGAAGAACACCACGTCGCCATCCCGATGACCGTGCTGGAAGAGCTGGACAAGCTCAAGAGCGGCCATCACAGCGTTGCCGCCGAATGCCGTCAGGCCATCCGGCTGATCGACAAGACCCTGGGCGATGCCTCACCCGAGGACGTTGAACAGGGCGTGCCGATCCAGCGAGGCAAGAGCGGGCCGAAGGGCTTGCTGTCAATTCTGATGAGCAAGCGTGCCGAGCCGAACATCATTCTGCCCGAGCACCTGAACGACAACATCATCATCAACCAGTTGATCGACCTGCACGCGCGCGATCCGAAATTGCCGGTAGTGCTGGTCACCAAAGATATCAACATGCGCCTCAAGGCCCGAGCTTGTGGGATCGCGGCCGAGGACTACAGCACCGACCAACTGGTCGACGACGTGTCGCTGCTGCCCAACGGCTACCACAACATGACCGGCTCTTTCTGGGACCGCGTGAGCAAGGTCGAAACCCGCCAGGACCATGGACGCACCTGGCATCAGGTGCAACTGATCGACAACCTGCCGGCGGTGCACATCAACGAGTTCATCATCGACGAGCAAGGTTTTGTCGGCTGGATCAAGGAGATCGAGGAAGATAAATTGCTGATCCTGGACCTGCACCAGGAGCCGCTGCTGCACCAGGAAGCCTGGGGTCTGAAACCACGGGACATTTACCAGAGCCTGGCGCTCTACGCCTTGCTGGATCCGGATATCCACCTGGTCAACCTGTCCGGTGCTGCCGGTTCCGGTAAAACCATTCTGGCACTGGCGGCTGCGATCGAGCAGACCATGGTCAGCAAGCGTTACCGGCGGATCATCGCCACCCGCAGCGTGCAGGGCCTGGACCAGGAAATCGGTTTCCTGCCCGGCACCGAAGCGGAAAAAATGGAGCCGTGGCTGGGCGCCATCACCGACAACCTCGAAGCCTTGCACATGGATGACGAAAGCACCCATGGCAGCGTCGACTACATCCTCAGCAAAGTGCCGTTGCAGTTCAAATCCCTCAACTACATTCGGGGCCGCAGCTTCCAGCAGAGTCTGATCCTGATCGATGAATGCCAGAACCTCACGCCGCACCAGATGAAAACCATCATCACCCGTGCCGGCGCCGGTTCGAAAGTGGTGTGCCTGGGCAACCTGGCGCAAATCGACACCCCTTACCTGTCCGCGACCAGTTCCGGGCTGACCTACCTCACTGAGCGCTTCAAGGATTTCCCGAACGGGGTGCACATCACCCTGCAAGGGGTGCCTCGTTCGATCCTGGCCGAATACGCCGAATCGCATTTGTAATCCTTCACCCAAACCGGGCGGCCGACAAAGCCGCCCGGATTCTTATGCCCGACATATAACCCCTGTAGGAGCGAGCCTGCTCGCGATGGACGTGAACGATAATGCGTGTTGCCTGAATGACCACGTTGTTCTTGCGTTTTTCGCGAGCAGGCTGAACTGGCCTAATAATTCCGGTCACCTCTTAAGGGCGATATGATTTCGCCAACTTGGAGGTTCCATGAACGAAAGAAAGGTCTACACCCGCGAGTT
>NZ_LMGK01000015.1 GCF_001427125.1 Pseudomonas sp. Root562 | reverse complement strand
CTCAACCGAGGCGCGCATTCTACAGCAGCCTCATTTGCTGTCAAGTGGTTATTTTCAGAAGTTTTCAAGGATTTCCTTAACAACTTCAACCACTTGCGCTGCCGATCTCTCGTCAGCGGGAGGCGAATTCTACAGCGTTACACGCCGCTGTCAACACCTCTTTTTCAACTTCCTTCTGGCTTCGATGACCTGAAGCAACCTGCTGCCGAAAATTGCGTAACTCATTGTTTATCAAGGAGTTTTCCGTTTCGACCGCGCCGGAAGTGGGGCGAATTATAGACACCTGAGATCTGCCGTCAAGCGTTGATTTGGTTTTTCTATCAATAACTTACGAAAGGCAAGAAAACAACGCACCTGCACACACAAAACCCGCGCCTTCTATATAGAAGGCGCCTTCAGAGCACACCTGCGTCCTTCAACGCAGCCACCACACCCGCATCCAGCCCCAGCACTCGCTGCAGCACTTCCAGCGTATGCTCACCCAACAATGGCGGCGCTTGGCGGTACTCCACCGGCGTTTCGGACAAACGAATAGGACTTGCTACCTGAGGCACCATGCCAGCCAGCGCATGCGGCAATTCAATAGCCAGCCCTCGCGCCTTGACCTGCGGATCGGCAAACATTTGCGCCAGATCGTTGATCGGCCCGCAGGGCACGCCAGCCCGTTCGAGCTCAGCCACCCACTCAGCGGTAGTTTTGAACACCGTCGCCTGGCGGATCAGTGGAATCAGCACCGCTCGGTTGGCCACCCGCTGCTTGTTGGTTGCGAAACGAGGATCGTCTGCCCACTGGGGTTGCCCAGCCACTTCAGCGAACTTTCGGAACTGTCCGTCATTGCCCACGGTGAGGATGAAGTCGCCGTCAGCAGTAGGAAAGTCCTGATAAGGCACGATGTTCGGATGCGCATTGCCCAGGCGCTTCGGCGCATTACCCGTTGTCAGGTAATTCATCGCCTGGTTAGCCAGGCACGCCACCTGAACATCGAGCAGCGCCATATCGATATGCTGTCCGCCACCATCATGATCGCGATGCGCAAGCGCTGCGAGGATTGCCACGGTCGAATAGAGCCCTGTCAGGATGTCCGTCAGCGCAACGCCCACTTTAACCGGCCCGGCGCCTTCCTCACCCTCAGGTCGACCCGTCAGACTCATGAGCCCGCCGAGCCCCTGGATCATGAAGTCGTAGCCAGCGCGCTTGGCATACGGCCCGGTCTGACCAAACCCGGTAATCGAGCAATAGATCAGATTCGGGTTAATCGACCTTAGTGCTTCGTAGTCCAGCCCATAAGCGGCCAGACCACCCACCTTGAAGTTCTCGATCAGGATGTCTGATTTGGCCGCCAGATCACGCACCAGCTTCTGACCTTCAGGGCGCGTGAAGTCGATGGTGACCGACTGCTTGTTGCGATTGGCCGACAGATAATAAGCGGCCTCGCTGGTGTTCTCGCCATAAGCGTCCTTAAGGAAGGGCGGCCCCCAGGCGCGCGTGTCGTCACCGTTGCCAGGGCGCTCGACCTTGATCACTTCGGCGCCAAGGTCGGCGAGGATCTGCCCGGCCCACGGCCCGGCCAATACCCGCGACAAATCCAGTACCCGCAGATGTGAAAGCGCGCCCATGGTCGTTCTCCTATTAATAGAACGCCTGGATGCCGGTCTGCGCGCGACCAAGAATCAGCGCGTGGACGTCATGTGTACCTTCATAGGTATTCACCACTTCCAGGTTGACCAGGTGACGAGCAACGCCGAACTCATCAGAGATACCGTTGCCACCCAACATGTCACGGGCCATGCGCGCAATGTCCAGCGACTTGCCGCAGGAGTTACGCTTCATCATCGAAGTGATTTCGACTGCCGCAGTACCTTCGTCCTTCATACGACCCAAGCGCAGGCAGCCCTGCAACGCCATGGTGATTTCGGTCTGCATGTCGGCCAGCTTCTTCTGGATCAGCTGAGTCGCAGCCAACGGGCGACCGAACTGCTGACGATCCAGCGTGTATTGGCGAGCGGTGTGCCAGCAGAACTCGGCAGCACCCAGCGCACCCCAGGAAATACCGTACCGAGCGGAGTTCAGACAGGTGAACGGTCCTTTCAAGCCTCGGACATCCGGGAAAATGTTCTCTTCCGGCACGAATACGTTGTCCATCACGATTTCACCGGTGATCGATGCACGCAGGCCGACCTTGCCGTGAATAACCGGTGCGCTAAGGCCCTTCCAGCCTTTCTCCAGAACGAATCCGCGGATATCACCCGCATCGTCCTTGCCCCAAACGACAAAAACGTCAGCGATCGGGCTGTTGGTGATCCACATCTTGCTACCGGTCAAGCTGTAGCCGCCTTCCACTTTACGCGCACGAGTAATCATCGCGCCCGGGTCGGAACCGTGGTTAGGCTCCGTCAGACCGAAGCAACCGATCCATTCGCCGGAAGCCAGTTTCGGCAGGTATTTCTGCTTTTGAGCTTCGGTACCGAATTCGTTGATCGGCACCATCACCAGCGAGGATTGCACACTCATCATCGAGCGGTAGCCCGAATCGACACGCTCGACTTCACGGGCAATCAGGCCGTAGCTGACGTAGTTCAGGCCGCTGCCACCGTATTGCTCAGGAATGGTGGCACCCAACAGGCCCACCTCCCCCATCTCGCGAAAGATCGCCGGATCGGTCTTTTCATGGCGGAAAGCTTCGAGAACCCGCGGCGCGAGCTTCTGCTGAGCGAACTGCGCAGCGGTGTCGCGAATCATGCGCTCTTCTTCGGTGAGCTGTTGATCCAGCAGCAGGGGATCGATCCAGTTGAAGCTAGCTTTACCGGCCATGAGTGTGTCCTCTCGAAACAGGTCAAATAACGTGGACTGATCCTAGGCCGGGTTCGGCGTCACGGCAAACGAGGATTTCGCATACTGTTGTGCTAATTTCTCACTCCGAAACGTCGCGTAATGCATTTAAGGCGATGTATTAGTGAGGTTGACGTACATGCGCAGAAAGATACCCAGCACAACCGCCCTGATAAGCTTTGAAGCGGCAGCGCGACACGAAAGCTTTACCAAAGCAGCCGAGGAGCTTTCGCTGACCCAAGGTGCAATCTGTCGACAGATCGCCAGCCTGGAAGAGTTCCTGAATGTGGAACTCTTTCGACGCTCACGGCGCGGTGTAAAGCTGACTGAAGCCGGGCTTTCCTACAGCCGTCGGGTTGCCACTCAACTCGACGCAGTCGAGCGCGACACTTTGTCGGTGATGGGCCAGCAGGGCGCCAACGTAATCGAGCTGGCCGTGGTACCGACTTTCGGCACCCAGTGGTTACTGCCGCGACTCAAAGACTTCCAACACAAACATCCCGAAGTGACGGTCAACCTGACCAACCGGACGCGGCCATTCCTGTTTGCCGACACGGACTTCGATGCCGCGATTTACTTTGGCGACGCGGATTGGTCGGGTACGGAATCCCACCGCTTGATGGGCGAAAATCCCATGCCCGTTTGCAGCCCCGGCCTACTCGGAAAGAAAACCATCCTTTCCCCCGAAGGAATCGCAGAACTCCCTCTCCTGCAACAAACCACCCGGCCGTATGCCTGGCGTCAGTGGTTCAACTCCCAGCATCTGAACATCCCTCGAGACATGACAGGCCCGCGCTACGAGCTATTCTCAATGCTCGCCCAGGCGGCGATGCACGACATGGGCATAGCATTGATTCCGCCATTCCTGATTCAACGCGAATTGACAGAGAAACGCCTGGTCATCGCCAACCCTCAGGCGCTCTCCAGTATCAAGGCGTATTACTTGATGATTCCTGAGCGAAAGGTCGAATCGGCATCTTTAAGGGCTTTTCGAGATTGGCTGGTCACGCAGGCGCACAGCTATAGCCTAGAAGAATAAAGGCCCGGCCCGCTTTGTTGACCTCGTAGTCAGCTATTCAAAAACCCTACAGATATACGGATATGTCGCTTAAACACAAACTGTTTGGCAAAGCAGTACAAACGTCCCACAAGCGCCTGAAGACGCGGCTTTGCGCCACTATTGAGGGCCGATGCCGCATCATTCATACGGCCGATGTCCAATTTCTTGAATTTGCGCCAGAATCCTTACAAGGCACGGCCTGCAAGGGATTGAGCCGGTTGGTTGCGACATTCGGTCACGGGGTGACTTGTAGTTAATTTTCCGTCACCCGTCATAATCCCTTGAAGGGCACAAAGTTCGCCTGCAAAATGCCGCGCCCCGTCCTGATTTGGCGGGGTCGTGCTGATCGGCCGCCCCAGCCGCACCATCCGTAGTGCATGGGTTTACTCAATAAGATCACGCAGGAGATTTGACGTGCACATTGGTGTTCCTCTCGAAACCCAGACCGGTGAAACACGGGTTGCTGCAACCCCGGAAACCATCAAGAAGCTGATCGGCCAAGGTCATAAGGTCACTGTACAAAGCGGCGCCGGCATTAACGCCAGTGTTGTCGACAGTGCCTATGAAGCAGCGGGCGCAAGCATTGGCAGCGCCAGCGATGTGTTTGGCGCAGAGCTGATTCTTAAGGTAGTCGCCCCCAGCGACAGCGAACTCGCACTGATCAAGAGCGGCACCATTGTGGTGGGCATGCTCAATCCGTTCAGCAACGAAACCATCGCCAAGATGGCCGAATGCGGCATTACCGCATTCGCACTGGAAGCCGCGCCCCGCACGTCCCGCGCTCAGAGCCTGGATGTGCTGTCATCGCAAGCCAACATTGCCGGCTACAAGGCGGTGTTGCTGGCAGCTCATTACTATCCGCGCTTCATGCCAATGCTGATGACCGCTGCCGGCACCGTGAAAGCGGCGCGCGTTCTGATTCTCGGTGCCGGTGTGGCCGGGTTGCAGGCGATTGCCACGGCAAAACGCCTGGGAGCAGTGATCGAGGCGTCTGACGTGCGTCCTGCAGTCAAGGAGCAGATCGAATCTCTCGGCGCCAAGTTCGTCGACGTGCCTTACGAGACCGATGAAGAGCGCGAATGCGCCGTTGGTGTCGGCGGTTACGCACGCCCCATGCCCGCCAGCTGGATGCAGCGCCAGGCCGCAGCCGTGCACGAACGCGCCAAACAGGCTGACATCGTTATCACCACAGCGCTGATTCCAGGACGCAAGGCACCGACGCTGCTGAGCGCGGAAACCGTGGCACAGATGAAACCGGGTTCGGTGGTCGTCGACCTTGCGGCAGCCCAGGGCGGTAACTGCCCGCTGACCGTAGCCGATCAGGTGGTGGTCGAAAATGGCGTGACCATTGTCGGCCCTACCAACCTGGCCGGCGCGGTGGCAGCCGACGCTTCGGCGCTGTACGCGCGCAACCTGCTGGACTTCATGAAACTGTTGTTCGATAAAGAAGGACAACTGGTGATCAACCTCGAAGACGATATCGTCGCCGCGTGCCTGATGTGCCGCGACGGCCAGATCGTGCGCAAGAACGGCTGAGGATAAAAACAATGGAAGACATGCTGATCTCTGACGGTATCTACAACCTGATCATCTTCGTGCTGGCGATTTATGTCGGTTATCACGTGGTCTGGAACGTGACACCTGCGCTTCACACGCCCCTGATGGCGGTGACCAACGCTATCTCGGCAATTGTGATCGTCGGCGCCATGCTCGCTGCCGCGTTGACCGTCACGCCCCTGGGCAAAACCATGGGCACCCTGGCCGTAGCCCTGGCGGCGGTCAATGTGTTCGGTGGCTTCCTGGTCACCCGTCGCATGCTGGAAATGTTCAAGAAAAAAGCGGCGCCAGCAAAAGCTCCGGCAGCCAAGGCCGAAGCAGTCAAGGCTGAGGTGCAGCAAGCATGAGCATGAACCTCGTTACTTCTCTGTACCTGATCGCCTCGGTCTGCTTCATCCAGGCGCTCAAGGGCCTCTCGCATCCAACGACCTCGCGTCGCGGCAACCTGTTCGGCATGCTCGGCATGGGTCTGGCAGTCCTGACGACGGTCGGCCTGATCTACAAATTGGGATCCGAACTGGCCCACGACGGCATCGTCTACGTGATCGTCGGCCTGTTGATCGGCGGTACCGCCGGTTCAATCATGGCCAAACGCGTTGAAATGACCAAAATGCCTGAGCTGGTCGCTTTCATGCACAGCATGATTGGCCTGGCAGCGGTGTTCATTGCCATTGCGGCGGTGGTCGAACCTCAATCGCTGGGCATCGTCAAGCAACTCGGCGACGCCATTCCGGCGGGTAACCGCCTGGAGCTGTTCCTGGGTGCGGCCATTGGTGCAATCACTTTCTCCGGCTCGGTGATCGCGTTCGGCAAACTGTCGGGCAAGTACAAGTTCCGCCTGTTCCAGGGCGCACCGGTACAGTTCAGCGGTCAGCACAAACTGAACCTGCTGTTGGGTGTAGCCACGCTGGCACTGGGCGTGACCTACATGCTGACGGGCAACCTGACTGCCTTCGCCGTGATGTTGGCTCTGGCCTTCGTCATGGGTGTGCTGATCATCATCCCGATCGGTGGCGCCGACATGCCGGTAGTGGTGTCGATGCTCAACAGCTATTCCGGCTGGGCAGCGGCGGGCATTGGTTTCTCGCTGAACAACTCGATGCTGATCATCGCCGGTTCGCTGGTGGGCTCAAGCGGTGCGATCCTCTCGTACATCATGTGCAAGGCGATGAACCGCTCCTTCTTTAATGTATTGCTCGGCGGTTTCGGCAATACAGCCGATGCAGGTCCTGCAGGCGCCAAGGAAGCCCGCCCGGTGAAATCCGGTTCGGCTGATGACGCGACCTTCCTGCTGACCAACGCCGACACCGTGATCATCGTCCCGGGCTACGGCCTGGCGGTAGCGCGGGCGCAGCATGCATTGAAGGAACTGACCGAGAAGCTGACCCACCGCGGCGTGACCGTGAAGTACGCGATCCACCCGGTTGCAGGTCGTATGCCGGGCCACATGAACGTGTTGCTGGCCGAGGCCGAAGTGCCTTACGACCAGGTGTTCGAGATGGAAGACATCAACTCCGAGTTCGGCCAGGCAGACGTGGTGCTGGTACTCGGCGCGAACGACGTGGTCAACCCGGCCGCCAAGAACGATCCGAAATCGCCGATTGCCGGCATGCCGATTCTCGAAGCGTTCAAGGCCAAGACCATCATCGTCAACAAGCGCTCGATGGCCAGCGGCTATGCCGGTCTGGACAACGAACTGTTCTACCTGGACAAGACCATGATGGTGTTCGGCGACGCCAAGAAAGTCATCGAAGACATGGTTAAAGCCGTCGAATAAATCTCTCGGCACGACTGAAACGCCCCGACTCGTCGGGGCGTTTTTGTTTGTGCAAAGCGTCGGACAATCGACGTCTTTGTTACCGATCCGGTAACGGTGTTTTGCTTGAAAGCCCCGGAATAGACGCCTCGTTTGCGACCTTGGTAGCGGGACAGCGGCTAGCGAAATTAACTAGACTGCGCATCCTGATACCCGTTGCCCGAGATAACAATCCATGTACCGTGACCGTATTCGCCTGCCATCGTTGTTGGACAAAGTGATGAGCGCTGCCGACGCCGCCGCTCTGATTCAGGACGGCATGACCGTTGGCATGAGCGGCTTCACCCGCGCCGGCGAAGCCAAGGCCGTACCCCACGCACTGGCGGAGCGAGCCAAGGTCACGCCGCTGAAGATCAGCCTGATGACCGGCGCCAGTCTGGGCAACGACCTCGACAAGCAACTCACCGAAGCCGGCGTGCTGTCACGCCGCATGCCGTTCCAGGTGGACAGCACCTTGCGCAAGGCGATTAACGCAGGCGAGGTGATGTTCATCGATCAACACCTTTCGGAAACCGTCGAGCAACTGCGCAATCAACAGCTCAAGTTGCCAGATATCGCGGTGATCGAAGCCGTGGCCATCACCGAGCAAGGCCATATCGTGCCGACTACATCGGTGGGTAACTCGGCCAGCTTCGCGATTTTCGCCAAACACGTGATCGTCGAGATCAACCTGGCACACAACCCGAATCTCGAAGGTCTGCACGACATCTATATTCCGACCTATCGTCCGACCCGCACGCCGATCCCACTGGTCAAGGTCGACGATCGCATTGGCAGCAGCGCAATCCCGATCCCGCCGGAAAAGATTGTGGCGATCGTCATCACCCAGCAACCGGACTCACCATCCACCGTGCTGCCACCCGACGCCGACACCCAAGCCATTGCCGATCACTTGATCGACTTCTTCAAGCAGGAAGTGGACGCCGGGCGCATGACCAATAAGCTCGGGCCGCTGCAGGCCGGGATCGGTACCATCGCCAACTCGGTGATGTGCGGCCTGATCGACTCGCCTTTCGAAGACCTGACGATGTATTCCGAAGTGCTGCAGGACTCGACGTTCGACCTGATCGACGCGGGCAAGCTGAGCTTTGCTTCGGGAAGCTCCATCACCCTCTCCAGCCGCCGCAATGCTGACGTGTTCGGCAACCTGGAGCGCTACAAGGACAAACTGGTGCTGCGCCCTCAGGAGATCTCCAATCACCCCGAAGTGGTACGTCGCCTCGGGATCATCGGTATCAACACGGCGCTTGAGTTCGACATCTATGGCAACGTCAACTCCACCCACGTCTGCGGCACGCGGATGATGAATGGGATTGGCGGTTCGGGTGACTTTGCACGCAATGCGCACCTGGCGATCTTCGTGACCAAGTCGATTGCCAAGGGCGGCGCGATTTCCAGCGTGGTGCCGATGGTCAGCCATGTCGACCACACCGAGCATGACGTCGACATCCTGGTCACCGAAATCGGTTTGGCCGATCTGCGCGGCCTGGCGCCCCGCGAGCGGGCGCGGGTGATCATCGACAACTGCGTACACCCGGATTACCGCCAGGCCCTCAGCGATTATTTTGAAAAGGCTTGCGCAGTGGGCGGACATACCCCGCATATCCTGCGTGATGCCCTGAGCTGGCACATGAACCTGGAAGAAACCGGGCGAATGATCGCCAGTTAATTGGTACAGATTGCCGCTGACGCAAACACAGTTTCGTCAGCGGGCAATTGCAAGACGCTTTACTTACAAAAACTGTACTGCTGTACCGGTCTTTTCCTACAGCTATAGCCTACTCATCAAGTCTTAATGGCCGAAAATGCACCATAATGGCGCAGACAAGTACAGTTGCCTCAATTTAGACCAGTACACCGCCTATAAACAGTTAACTGAGCCCTCACAATACAGATGAACTGTATCTACAGTGGCTAGGCAAGAGAGAGGATCATGGGCACCAGTTAAACCACTACCTAATCCCGCCACAAGCGGAAGGATGTCAATCATGGAACGTACACTCAGTTCCGAACTGTTCTTCGAAGACACTGCTGCAAAAACCCAGGCTTCCATGCCTCTGCGCGTTATCGCCAACCTGATGCTGTGGCAGCGCCGCATCTCCAGCCGCCATCAACTGGCTCGTCTGGATTCGCGTCTGCTGGCTGATGCCGGGATTAGCGAAGCACAACGCTACGAAGAGCTGAGCAAGCCGTTCTGGCGCTAAGTTAGCGTCGCTGGCCCTGACCTGATGGTCCATCGCCAGCAACCCGAATTGAAAAAACGAAACCCGTCGTGGGAAACCACGACGGGTTTCGTCGTTTTGGAGCCAGAATTTCGGCCATCTGATTCAAATAGGTACAGTTTTAAGTATTGATATTCTAACCAGTACAATTTTGGCATTTCACGTCTTCAGAGAACCTGATCAGCGTCACGCAAATCAGCCAATATCCCGGCCCGAACAAACGACACTGTGCGAATCGTTGCGCACAGGCCTAATATCAAACCAATAAGTGGCGAATGCCAAGCGTCTGGCGTCAGACTCCGCACAGAGCGCCACCTTAAAATTGCCCATCAAAAGGAGTTACACCATGTCCCGTCTTCGTCTGCTTAGCGCTGCAGCCCTGCTTGCCGTGGCTGCCAATTCCCACGCCACCAGCTTCATCGTGACCACCGATGCCGTCGTTGGTGCACTCAAGGCCACATCGGACGCGACCTCCGACGTCACGTCTTCTTTTAGAGACGACAAAATTGTACTCGCGGCCCGTGACGACGCTGCCAGCTTCGTTGCCAGTGAAGGCGCCATCCGTGGCGTAAAACTGGAAAGCGCTCTCGACCACATTCGCCATCAGGCGCCACAACTCAACGCGACAGACGCACAACTGGCACAGGCGATCCTGACGATCTAAGCGACTGCTTTGAAGAGGGACACGTCAGACGTGTCCCGATATTTCGACGCTGGCTCTAGACCGGGCCTTGCGCTAGCCTTGAGACTCACTTTCAACTGTCGAGTCTCATGCGTTTTTTTTCATATCTGTTAATCCCTTCACTGTTTTTTGCGGCCACCTACTCAGGCGCGGCCCAGGCTTTCGATGCCTTCAACCTGTCCACGCAAGGCACCGTAGCCAGCGGTTACGCCACAAGCATGGTGACCTCCGCGCCCTTCGACCATAAACTGCTGCTCGCCGCCCGGGATGATGCCGCGGCGTTCATCGCCAGTGATGGCCAACTCAGAGGCGCACAACTGGAATCGGCCCTGTCTTACCTGCGCCGGACCCAGCCAAAACTTCATGCAAGCGACCTTGAACTGGCACAGGCAATTCTCGTCCAATAGTTATCCCAAGTTTCTCCGGAGTCGTTCCATGCGTAACCCGCTGATTGCCGCCACCCTCGGCCTGCTGTTGTTGGCCGATGTGGCACAGGCCCATACCCTGGTTGCCACCAGTAACATCCTTATCCGCGCGACCCAGCGCACACTCGATTTCACGTCTGATACAACAACGTCCATTCGCGACTCGAAAATCGTCCGCGAAGCTCAAGACGATGCCGCCAGCTTTGTCGCCAGTAACGGAGACATCCGTGGTGCGCACCTGGAATCGGCTTTCAGTTTGTTGCGCACCCGCGTTCCGGAAGCCCGAGACGCCAGTGATCAGGATCTCGCTGAAGCCATCCTCGCACTGTGAGGTCTCCAGTCACCTGGCTGTTGGCCGGGGTCATGTTGCTGCTCGGCAACATGGCCCACGCCGACCTCGAACTGCATCTCAAGACCGAAGGCCTGAGCCCCGCACAGCAGCAGGCCAGCCAGGCATTGCTGGATGAAGCCATGCAGGCATTGCCGCCGCATTTCATCAAGCAACTCGACCGTCGAATTGACGTCGGCTGGACCGATGACATGCCCGCCAACGCCTACGGCCAGGCGTCCCCGGTTTCTGAGCTCGATTTGAACCGCAATCTGCTGGCCAGCCTCACCGATGGCAGCGCAGCCACCAAGAAAACCTATCGTCCTCACGGCACAGTGCGTCGGGAAATGCTGGCCACGGTTCTGCACGAACTGACCCACATTTATGATCGCTCGCGTTTGTGGCCACAGGCGCAGCGCTCGCTGATTCAGCGCTGTACCCGCCAGGACAGCAGCGCAGGGCTGGTCGGTATTCCAGATGAATGCCGAGGCCAGTCTGGCCGCCGCTTTACCCTCAGCGACGATCCGCGCTTGCTTGATCTCGCCGGTTGGCCGCAATACGTGGGTCGTCGTGGTGAGCGTGAACAGCACAACCGCCAGATTGCCCGCAGCCCGGACATCTACGAGACCAGCAGCCCTAAGGAATTCGTCGCGGTCAACATGGAGTATTTCCTGCTTGACCCGAGTTATGCCTGCCGTCGTCCGGCGCTGTACCGCTATTACAAAGAGCACTTTGGATGGGCACCCACCGCCAAGAGCGACTGCGGTAAAACCTTCGCTTTCCTGAATGCCGGCAATGATTTTGCCAAAACCCCGCTGGGCCAGGTCGATCCAGAGCGAGTTTATGCCGTCGACTATTTGCTGGCCGAGGCTAACCAGAACTGGGTCAGTCGATGGGGCCACAGCATGTTGCGCCTGGTGATCTGCGCACCGGGACGCCCACGCGGGCCGGATTGTCGGTTGGATCTGGACCAGCATCTGGTGCTGTCATATCGGGCCTTTGTCGGCGACGTGCAGCTGTCGAGCTGGGACGGTCTGGTGGGTAAATATCCGTCACGTCTGTTTGTATTACCGCTGGCTCAAGTCATTGACGAGTACACCAAGACTGAATTGCGCAGCCTGGCATCCGTACCGCTGGACCTTTCGCGCAGCGAGATCGAAGGTGTGGTTGAGCGCGCCGCCGAGATGCACTGGAGTTACGACGGCAACTACTTTTTCCTCTCCAACAATTGCGCCGTAGAGGAGCTGAAGTTACTGCGCAGTGGCACTAACAATTCAAAACTGGTTGCTCTGGACAACATCATGCCCAACGGCCTGCTGGAAGTGCTGAAAGGGCGCGGGCTGGCGGACACCAGTGTGCTGGACGATCCCCGCGAAGCACTGCGCCTGGGCTATCGGTTCGACTCGTTCCGGGATCGCTATCAAGCGATGTTTGATGTGCTGAAAAAAAGCCTGCCGGTCAAACAGGAAACCGTCGAAGACTGGCTGGACTTGAAGGCCGAAGAGCGCCGCACGTGGTTCGAACAGGCAGATCTGCGCACCAGCGCGGCCCTTCTGTTGCTCGAGCAAGCAAGCTTCCGGCGCCAGTTGTTGCTGGCTCAGGACGAAGTCAAACAGCGTTACCTGGGCGCTCGAGAATTGAAAAACGGCGGGATGGACAAGGCTAATGCAACGCTGAGGCAGATTCTCGATAACAGCGGCTTCCTCAGTCGACCGGCCGAATTGCTCGGCAGCGGAGGATACGGCTTGCCGCAGCCGAATGAATGGCAGCGCCTGGAGTCGGAAAGCAGCCTGCGGCAAAAGCAGCTTCAAGCCTTGACCGGGGATCTGGACAAGGAAGTACGGGCGCTGCTCGAACCGTCCCGAGCAGCCGAAATGGCTGCCAACGAGGCTAACGTGAAACAAATTGGCGAGCATCTGCGTAAATTGCACAAGGCGTCGGGTGGGCTGGAGTTGCCTTGATATAGGCCTTTCCCCTCCCCTGACACGCAACAAAAAAAGGCTTCAGAACCGAGTTCTGAAGCCTTTTTGTTGATTCCCGTACGTCGGGGAAATCACCCTCAGCTGACGCGTGCCTGGCGCACGCCGTCGGCCAGCGCCGAGCACAGGCTCAATACACCATCGATTGCCTGGTCCGGCGTAGTGGCATTGGCGATGTGATCGATCAACGCCGACCCCACCACCACACCATCGGCCAGACGCGCGATGGCCGCCGCTTGTTCTGGTGTGCGAATGCCAAAACCGATACTGATCGGCAGATCGGTATGACGGCGCAGGCGAGCGACCGCTTCTTCGACATGTTCCAGCGTTGCGGCGCCAGCACCGGTCACACCGGCCACGGACACGTAGTACACGAAGCCGGAGCTGCCATTGAGCACCGTTGGCAAACGCACGTCATCGGTGGTCGGCGTGGTCAGGCGGATGAAGTCGATGCCGGCAGCCTGCGCCGGGTCGCACAGTTCGCCGTTATGCTCAGGCGGCATGTCGACCACGATCAAGCCATCGACGCCGGCCTCTTTCGCTTCGGCGATGAAACGTGGCACGCCGTACATGTGGATGGGGTTGAAGTAGCCCATCAGCACCAGCGGGGTTTCGTTGTTGTCCTTGCGGAATTCACGAACCATTTCCAGGGTTTTCGCCAGGTTCTGCCTGGCACCCAGGGCACGGATGTTGGCGAGCTGGATCGCTGGGCCGTCGGCCATCGGATCGGTGAAGGGCATGCCCAGTTCGATCACGTCAGCGCCGGCTGCCGGCAAGCCTTTGAGGATGGCCAACGAGGTGTCGTAGCTCGGGTCGCCAGCGGTGACAAAGGTCACCAGCGCGGCACGGTTCTGTTCCTTGAGTTCGGAAAAACGTGTTTGCAGGCGGCTCATCAGTGTTTCTCCTGCTTCGATTGTTCCATGTGGTGCATCACGGTTTGCATGTCTTTGTCGCCACGGCCGGACAGGTTGACGACCATCAGGTGATCCTTCGGCAGGTTCGGGGCGCGCTTGAACACTTCAGCCAGGGCATGGGCGCTTTCCAGGGCAGGAATGATCCCTTCCAGACGGCAGCATTGATGGAACGCCGCAAGGGCTTCGTCATCAGTCACCGAGGTGTACTGAACGCGGCCGATGTCATGCAACCAGGCGTGTTCCGGACCAATACCCGGATAGTCGAGGCCGGCGGAAATCGAGTGGGCATCGATGATCTGGCCATCTTCGTCCTGCAGCAGGAAGGTGCGGTTACCATGCAGCACGCCGGGTACACCACCATTGAGGCTGGCTGCGTGCTTGCCGGTTTCAATGCCATAACCGGCTGCTTCAACACCGATGATTTCAACGCTCTTGTCGTCGAGGAACGGATGGAACAAGCCCATGGCGTTGGAGCCGCCGCCGATGCACGCCACCAGGCTGTCCGGCAGACGGCCTTCCTGGGCTTGCAGTTGATCACGGGTTTCCTTGCCGATGACGGCCTGGAAGTCGCGAACCATCGCTGGATACGGGTGCGGACCGGCTACGGTGCCGATCAGGTAGAAGGTGCTGTCGACGTTGGTCACCCAGTCACGCAAGGCTTCGTTCATCGCGTCCTTGAGAGTGCCGGTGCCGGCCACGACTGGAATCACCTCGGCGCCCAGCAGCTTCATGCGAAATACGTTGGCCTGCTGACGTTCGATGTCAGTGGTACCCATGTAGATCACGCAATCGAGACCAAAACGCGCGGCCACGGTGGCAGTCGCCACACCATGCATGCCAGCGCCGGTTTCGGCGATGATGCGTTTCTTGCCCATGCGCCGCGCCAGCAGGATCTGGCCGATGCAATTGTTGATCTTGTGCGCGCCGGTGTGGTTCAGCTCTTCACGCTTGAGGTAAATCTTCGCACCGCCGCAGAACTCGGTCAGGCGTTCGGCGAAATACAGAGGACTTGGACGACCGACGTAATCGCGCTGGAAGTAGGCCAATTCTTCTTTGAATGCCGGATCTTCCTTGGCCGCTTCGTATTCGCGGGCCAGATCGAGGATCAACGGCATCAGGGTTTCGGCAACGTAACGGCCGCCGAACGCGCCAAACAGGCCGTTGGCATCAGGGCCGTTGCGCAGATTGGTCTGGGTCATTTGGGCGCTCCAGTTGAATGCGTGAATGGGGCATAAAGAGACAGTGGGGTCCACTCTACCCCTGACGTCCTCGACTGAAAACCGATAAGATCGCCATAACCTGTCAGGAAAACTCACAGATAAAATGAGCCACGACCTCCCCCCGCTCAATGCCCTGCGCGCCTTCGAGGCAACTGCCCGGCTGAACAGTGTCAGTCAGGCAGCGGAGCAGTTGCACGTAACTCACGGCGCAGTCAGCCGTCAGCTCAAGGTGCTGGAAGAACACCTCGGCGTCAGCCTTTTCGTCAAGGATGGCCGCGGCCTTAAACTCACAGATGCCGGAATGCGGCTACGCGACGCCAGTGCTGAAGCTTTCGAACGCTTGCGTACGGTTTGCGCCGAGCTCACGCAAAGCACGGCGGATGCGCCATTTGTGCTGGGTTGTTCGGGGAGCCTCCTGGCACGCTGGTTCATTCCGCGCCTGGGTCGATTGAATTCCGACTTGCCTGACCTGCGTTTGCACCTGTCTGCCGGGGAAGGCGATCTCGATCCGCGTCGCCCGGGCCTGGATGCCTTGCTGGTTTTTGCCGAGCCGCCCTGGCCTGCGGACATGCAGGTCTTTGAACTGACCAGCGAGCGGATCGGCCCGGTCATGAGCCCGCGGTTCGCCGGCTTCGAGCGCCTGAAAACGGCACCGCCCAGCGCGTTGCTCAATGAATCGTTGCTGCACACCACTTCCCGGCCGCAGGCCTGGCCCAGCTGGGTGCAACAAAGCGGCCTCGACGCCAAGGCGTTGAAGTACGGACAGGGTTTCGAACATTTGTATTACTTGCTGGAAGCGGCCGTGGCCGGGCTGGGTGTGGCGATTGCCCCGGAGCCGCTGGTGGCTGAAGATTTGAAGGCTGGCCGTTTGGTAGCGCCATGGGGTTTCAGCGAAACCCCGGCACATCTGGCGCTGTGGCTACCCAAGCGCGCCGCGGACGGGCGCGCCCGGCAACTGGCGCATTGGCTCAAGAATGAGTTGCGCCAGACGGATCAGTCACCGCGTTTGCATAGCAAGTAAGCCGCCAACAGGCCCAGTGCACCGACGGCAACACCCGCTGTAGTCCAAGGGTGTTCCTGGGCGTAGTCCCGGGTGGCAATACCTGTCTCACGGGTTTTGACCTTGACCTCTTCATAGGCATCGGCGAGCAGATGGCGCGAATGCCGCAATGCGTTCTCGGCGTTGCCTTTGAGCACCTTGAGGGTTTTACGCGACTCGTCCGAGGCGTCTTCCTTCAGGTTTTCCAAGGATTTGAGCAGACTCTCGATCTCCGCTTCCATGCTTTGCAATGAGGCTTTACGTAACGAGCTGTTGGCCATGGTGGCTCTCCTGCATTGTTGATGAGTGGCGTGTGTTGGTTGGGACTTCAGCGGTTCGAGAAAGTGCAGTAAATCTGAACTTCCATGTCGGATCGAGCGACAGAAGTAAGACACAAATTCACTGCTAGGCTGTACTTCACACCCAAAAGGAGAACCCCATGTCTGACCATCACACCTACAAGAAAGTCGAATTGGTTGGCTCGTCCACCAGCAGTATTGAAGATGCGATCAACAACGCCCTGGCTGAAGCGGCCAAAAGCATCAAACACATGGAATGGTTTGAAGTGACCGAAACCCGTGGGCATATCCAGGACGGCAAGGCTGCACACTTTCAGGTGACGCTGAAAGTCGGATTCCGGATTGCCAGCAGCTGAGGGTCGACCCGTCTTCTGAACTTGCGCGCTGGCCGATTGCCATAGGGAATGGCAAAGCGCTACATAAGTGCGTCCAGCCGACGCTGGGCGCCCCTTTGAACCGACCGGGGATGCGACTGATGAAGAAGTTTATTTTGGCAATTGGATTATTGAGCCTTGCAGGCACCGTGTTCGCCGCCGGTAAGTCATGCGAAGAGCTCAAAGCGGAAATCGCCGCAAAACTGGATGCCAAGGGCGTTTCCGGGTATTCGCTGGAAATTGTCGATAAAGGCACCGAGGCCGGCGGGCAAGTGGTCGGCACCTGTGAAAGCGGTACCAAGGTCATTGTCTACAAAAAATAGCCTGATTCCTTCAGACAATAAAAAGCCGACGCAAAACGTCGGCTTTTTACGCCTGCCTGAAGATCAGCCTTTCATGACTTGCGCCAACAATTCGTAGGAATGCAGACGATCGGAATGTTCATACAGGTCGCAGGTAAAGATCAACTCATCGGCCTGAGTCTGTTCGATCAACACTTCCAGTCTGGCGCGGATTTTCTCCGGGCCGCCGATCATTGCCAGACCGAGGAAATCGCTCACCGCTTCTCGCTCATGGGGCAGCCACAGGCCATCCATGGTTTTCACCGGTGGGCGCTGGACCAGGCTCTGGCCTCGCATCAGGGCGAGAATCCGCTGGAACATCGAGGTGGCCAGATAGTCCGCCTGTTCATCGGTGTCAGCCGCCACCAGCGGTACGCCGAGCATCACGTAGGGCTTGTCCAGGACCGCGGAGGGTGTGAAGTGATTGCGGTAGACGCGAATCGCCTCGTGCATGAAGCGCGGTGCGAAATGTGACGCAAAGGCGTAAGGCAATCCTCTTTCGCCCGCCAGTTGCGCACTGAACAGGCTGGACCCCAGCAGCCAGATCGGAACATTCGTACCGGTGCCCGGCATCGCGATGACGCGCTGGTCCGGCGTGCGAGGGCCGAGGTAACGCACCAGTTCCGCAACATCTTCCGGAAAATCATCGGCACTGCCGGAACGTTCACGACGCAGGGCGCGGGCGGTCATCTGATCCGAGCCCGGCGCACGCCCGAGGCCAAGGTCGATCCGCCCTGGATAAAGGCTTTCCAAGGTGCCGAATTGTTCAGCAATCACCAATGGCGCGTGGTTGGGCAGCATCACCCCACCCGAACCGACACGGATGGTCGATGTGCCCCCCGCCAGATAACCCAACAGCACCGAGGTCGCGGAACTGGCAATGCCATCCATGTTGTGATGTTCGGCGACCCAAAAACGGTGGTAGCCGAATTTTTCCACATGCTGCGCCAGGTCCAGCGAATTGCGCAGCGATTGCGCTGCGCTGCCGTTTTCCCGCACGGGCACCAGATCGAGGGTCGAGAACTTGATATCGGACAGTCGTTTCATAAACCTGCTACTCCAATTGAGGGCGCAGGTTTTTCTCGCGAACGAAAACCTGCCGAATCCAAAAGCGTGTTTCATGCAATGAGGGCATATACCCGAGTTTCAATAGCACGGGGAAAATTCGTACAAAAAAAGCGGACAGATCAGATGAGATGAACTTTGCGCCAAGGTCTATCCTCAGAACCCTGACGAACCAAACCAAATAGGCACGACGCTTCGTGCCGAATCCTGGAGGAGACAAGCATGGCGATCATCAAGAAAGCATCAGCCCATTGGGAAGGTGATCTGAAAACCGGCATCGGCTCGATTTCCACGGAAACCGGTGTACTTCGGGAAGCGCCCTACGGCTTCAAGGCGCGCTTCGAAGGCGGCAAGGGCACCAACCCTGAAGAGCTGATCGGCGCCGCCCACGCGGGTTGTTTTTCCATGGCATTTTCCATGATCCTCGGCGACGCGGGCCTCAAGGCTGACAGTATTGATACCAATGCCGAAGTCACGCTGGACCAGGTGGATGGCGGTTTTGCGATCACGGCCGTGAAACTGATCCTCAAAGCGAAAATACCCGGCGCCAGCCAGGCGCAGTTCGAAGAGCTGAGCAACAAGGCCAAGGAAGGATGCCCGGTTTCCAAAGTGCTGAATGCCAGGATCACCCTGGAAGCCACGCTGGTCAGTTGAACACTGATTAAAGATCGCAGCCTCAGGCAGCCCCTACAGGGTCAACGTGAATCTGTGGAGCTGCCGAAGGCTGCGATCTTTTTTGCCTTGAAACAAACAACGCTTGCAAAACTGTGGTCGAATTAATGACAGCAGCCCAAACGCACGGATATGCGTGCTGCCTCAAAAGGAGCTTCAACCATGAAACGTTTTGCCTTGGCGGTTATCTGTTGCGCGTTGGCCACATCGGCCTTTGCCGCACCCAAGCCCTGTGAAGAACTCAAGGCCGAAATCGAAGCCAAGATCCAGGCAAGTGGCGTTACGTCCTACACCCTGGAGATCGTGGCCAACGACGAAGTGCACGATCAGAACATGGTCGTAGGCTCATGCGAGAACGGCACCAAGAAAATCATTTACCAGAAGAACGATCGCTGACCGACCCTACGGAACACAGTTGATCTGGCGTTCTTCGGCAACGATTTCATGTTTGGCGTTATACAGGCGTGCTTGCGGGGTGAACGCCATGGAGCGGGCCTGAAGCAGGTAACGCTGACCGGCTTCGAAATGATCGTACTTGATGATCATGTAGCACAGCCGTTCCGTGCCACCATCCATAAGGTCCGAACTTCCACCCGGCACTTCGAAATCGAAGCGAACAGTCAACTCATGACTACCCGGAGTGACCTGGAAAAAACGTCCATCACGCAATCGCTGGTTGTCCAGACGCTCGGCCATCAACAATTTGTCGTTGGGAAATGGCGTAGAGAAATCGACCCACGCCATTTGCGGATTAGCTGCCGGCATCGGTGTCGAACAACCGGCCACCGCACTTGCGGTCAGTAACAGCAATAACCTGCGCATGATGAATATCCCGATGTCTGGATACTCAGGATAGCGCTGATCAGGTGCGTTGGCAGCCAGCCGGTGTGCCCTGACCGATGACTTTTCGCTGCTGATCGTAAAGTTTGGCCCACGGGCGGAAGCCAATGTTCCCCGCTTGCAGTTGATAGCGCTCACCGGCATTGAAACCGTTGAATTTCACGTTCATCTGACAATCACGCCACAGCGGCTCGGCATCGGGGCCGATGTTGGTGGGCTGCACCGGAAACTGATAGCGAACCGTCAACTCATGACTGCCCGGCTGCACCTCGAAGTAACGCTTGTCGGTGGCCGCCTTGTTGTCCACCTCCATCGCCAGCAGTGCCGTGTCTTCCTGATGCGACTCCAGATCGATCCATGCCTGCGTCGGATCATGGTGAGGTAACCCGAACCCGGCACAACCGGCCAGCATCAGCAGGCCTCCCGTCAGCATCAACTTGCGCATAGCGGAACTCCAGTCAAGCGGGATAGTCTTGCGAGCAGACTCTCCAGGGATTTTTATTTTGATCAGGCCGCGTCCAAGCCTTGGGTTACTTGATCGCGTTTTACGCGTTTTGTTTCCGGGTGCGTTATTTTTGTTGCTCAACGGTTGTTCCAGCATCAGTTACTACAGCCAACTGGCCAGCGGTCAGATGCAGTTGCTGCGGGCACGGGAGCCGGTTTCCAGTGTCATTGCCGACTCTCAGCGAGATCAGAAACTGCGTGCGCATCTGGCCGAATCGCAAAAGGCCCGGACGTTCGCCAGCCGACAGTTGCACCTGCCGGATAACCAGAGTTACCGCTTGTACGCTGACATTGGTCGCCCTTATGTAGTCTGGAACGTATTTGCCACGCCGGAATTTTCCCTGAAACCGCAAAATCACTGCTTCCCGATTGCCGGGTGCGTGGCGTATCGCGGCTATTACAGCCAGAGTGCCGCTCGCGGTGAGGCGGCGTTGCAGCGCCTGCAAGGCCTGGACGTATCCATCGGCGGCGTCGAGGCGTACTCGACACTGGGCTGGTTCAATGATCCGATCATGAGTTCGATGATGGGCTGGGGCGACGAACGCCTGGCCACGCTGATCTTTCACGAACTGGCGCATCAACGCGTGTACGTGAAGGACGACACGGAGTTCAACGAGTCATTCGCCACCTTCGTCGAACAGGAGGGCACCCGCCAATGGCGTGCCTACCGTCGCCTGCCGCCTGAAAGCGGAGCGCAGGCACGGCAACGGGCTCAATTCATTGAGCTGGTTCTGGACACCCGCAGCCGCCTTGAAAACCTGTACGCCCAGCCCTTGCCGCCGGAGCAAATGCGTCAGCGCAAAGCGGCGGAGTTCGAACGCATGCGCGACGAGTACCGCCAATTGCGCGACAGCCAATGGGCCGGGGATAAACGCTATGACGCATGGATCAATGCCCCGATGAACAACGCGCGGCTGTTGCCGTTTGGGCTCTATGACCAGTGGGTGCGGGCGTTTGCAGCGTTATTCAAGCAGGCTGGTGGGGATTGGGTGGCGTTTTATATGGCGGCGGAAGAGCTGGGGGCGTTGCCGCTGGAAAAACGTAAAGCGGCGTTGAAAACATTGGCGGGCTCAAAAATCTCTGGAGGTTGAACCGACGTCATCGCGGGCAAGCCTTGCTCCTACGAATTTGCGTCGAGTGAAAAATCCATGAACGACAACAACTCTGTAGGAGCAAGGCTTGCCCGCGATGGCGACTTCATTAGCCGCGCAAAAACGCCTGGTGCATCTCGTCCAGCGTTTCAAAATGATAGGCCGGCGCTTCAGCGCTCAGCTCTTCCCGACTGCCAAATCCGTATCCCACCGCCGCGGCGTCCAGGCCATTGCTGCGTGCGCCAATCAGGTCGTGCTTGCGGTCGCCGATCATCAGCGTATTGGCCGGGTCCAGGCCTTCCTCGGCTACCAAGTGCGCGATCAGCTCGACCTTATTGGTCCGGGTGCCATCGAGCTCACTGCCGTAAATCACTTTGAAATGTTTGGCGAAGTCGAAATGCCGGGCGATTTCACGGGCGAACACCCACGGCTTGGAGGTGGCGATGTAAAGCTGTCGCCCTTGGCCTCCAAGGGTTTCCAGAAGCGGGGTGACGCCATCAAATACACGGTTTTCGTACAAGCCGGTGACTTTGAAACGCTCCCGGTAGAAATTCACCGCTTCCCAGGCCTTTGGCTCATCAAACCCATAGAACTGCATGAACGCCTGCAACAACGGCGGACCAATGAAGTGTTCGAGCCGGGTCAGGTCGGGCTCATCGATGCCGAGCTTACTCAAGGCAAATTGGATCGAACGTGTAATGCCCTCGCGCGGATCAGTCAGCGTGCCGTCGAGGTCGAATAAAACGGTTTGGTAATGCATGAAAATTCCTGGGCAATGGCGAGGCGCTTTTCGTTATCAGGGGCTTAGTTTTGGTCGTAGCCTTCGGCTAGATGCAGATCCTTGAGTTTCACGTAGTTCGCCGCGCTATAAGTGAAAAAGGCTTGTTCCTTGTCAGTCAGCGGTCTTACCTGCTTCACCGGACTGCCCACATACAAAAAGCCGCTTTCCAGGCGTTTGCCCGGTGGTACGAGGCTGCCGGCACCAATGATCACATCGTCGGCAACCACCGCGCCGTCCATCACGATGCTGCCCATGCCGATCAACACCCGGCTGCCCACGCTGCACCCGTGCAACATGACTTTGTGGGCAATCGTCACGTCATCGCCGATCAGCAACGGGAAACCGTCGGGGTTGAACGGCCCGGCATGGGTGATGTGCAGCACGCAGCCATCCTGCACGCTGGTGCGCGCACCGATGCGGATGCGGTGCATGTCGCCGCGGATCACCGTCAACGGCCATACCGAGCTGTCCTCGCCGATTTCTACGTCGCCGATCACCACCGCCGAGCGGTCGACAAAGGCGCCTTTACCCAGCAACGGCGTGTGGTTCTGGTATTTGCGAAGATTCACGATAGGGTTTCTCTCTGTTGCTGATAGCTGCGGTGAACGTCGATTGTAATTAAGATGGCTGCATGTTTCTTCCAGCCAAGGTGCCAACCGTGAGCGTGAACAACCCTCTTTTGCAGTCCTACGACCTGCCGCCGTTCTCCGCGATCCGTGCCGAGCATGTGCAACCGGCCATTGAACAGATCCTGGCGGATAACCGTGCCGCCATTATCGAGATCCTCAAGACCCAGGGCAAACAACCGACCTGGGCCGGCCTGGTGCTGGCGATGGATGAACTCAACGACCGCCTGGGCGCCGCCTGGAGCCCGGTCAGCCACTTGAACGCCGTGTGCAACAGCGCCGAACTGCGCGAAGCCTACGAGTCATGCCTGCCGGCATTGAGCGCTTACTCGACTGAAATGGGCCAGAACCGTGAACTGTTCCAGGCCTATGAAGCCTTGGCCAACAGCCCGGAAGCCGCCGGTTTCGACGTTGCGCAAAAAACCATCCTGGAACACGCCCTGCGCGACTTCCGTCTGTCGGGTATCGACCTGCCGGAAGCGCAGCAGAAGCGCTATGCCGAAGTGCAGAGCAAACTGTCCGAGTTGGGCAGCCGCTTCTCCAACCAGTTGCTCGACGCAACCCAGGCCTGGACCAAGCACATCACCGATGAAGCCGCCCTCGCCGGCCTGACCGATTCGGCCAAGGCGCAAATGGCCGCCGCGGCACAAGCCAAAGAACTGGATGGCTGGCTGATCACTCTGGAGTTCCCAAGCTACTACGCGGTGATGACCTACGCCCACAACCGTGCGCTGCGTGAAGAAGTCTACGCCGCCTACTGCACCCGTGCGTCGGATCAAGGCCCGAATGCCGGGCAGAACGATAACGGTCCGGTGATGGAAGAAATCCTCGACCTGCGTCAGGAACTGGCAAAACTCCTGGGCTTCGGCAGTTTCTCGGAATTGAGCCTGGCCACCAAAATGGCCGAGTCCAGCGACCAGGTGCTGAGCTTCCTGCGCGATCTGGCCCAACGCAGCAAGCCGTTCGCCGCCCAGGACCTGCAACAGCTCAAGGCTTACGCCGCGGAGCAGGGCTGCGCGGATCTGCAAAGCTGGGACAGCGGTTTCTACGGCGAAAAACTCCGCGAACAGCGCTACAGCGTTGCCCAGGAAGCGCTGCGTGCCTACTTCCCGATCGATAAAGTACTGGGCGGTCTGTTCGCCATCGTTCAGCGCCTCTACGGCATCGAGATCGCCGAACAAAAAGGCTTCGACACCTGGCACCCGGATGTTCGCCTGTTCGAAATCAAGGAAAACGGCCAGCACGTCGGGCGCTTCTTCTTCGACCTCTACGCCCGCGCCAACAAGCGCGGCGGGGCCTGGATGGACGGCGCCCGGGACCGTCGCCGCACCGCTGACGGAGTGCTGCAAAGCCCGGTTGCCAACCTGGTGTGCAACTTCACCCCGGCCGACAGCGGCAAGCCTGCGCTGCTGACCCACGATGAAGTCACCACGCTGTTCCACGAGTTCGGCCATGGCCTGCACCACTTGCTGACCCGGGTCGAGCACGCCGGCGTGTCCGGAATCAACGGCGTGGCCTGGGATGCGGTCGAGTTGCCGAGCCAGTTCATGGAAAACTGGTGCTGGGAGCCGGAAGGCCTGGCGCTGATTTCCGGTCATTACGAAACCGGCGAGCCGTTGCCGCAGGACCTCCTGCAAAAAATGCTTGCGGCGAAGAACTTCCAGTCCGGCCTGATGATGGTGCGCCAACTGGAGTTCTCACTGTTCGACTTCGAACTGCATGCCACTCACGGCGACGGCCGTAGCGTGCTGCAAGTACTCGAAGGCGTGCGTGACGAGGTCTCCGTGATGCGCCCACCAGCCTACAATCGCTTCCCCAACAGCTTTGCGCACATCTTCGCTGGCGGTTACGCCGCGGGGTACTACAGCTATAAATGGGCTGAAGTGCTGTCCGCCGATGCGTTCTCGAAGTTCGAGGAAGAAGGCGTGCTCAACGCCGAGACTGGCCGCGCATTCCGCGAGGCGATTCTCGCGCGCGGGGGTTCCCAGGAGCCGATGGTGTTGTTCGTCGACTTCCGTGGCCGCGAGCCTTCGATTGACGCACTCTTGCGCCACAGCGGCCTGAGTGAGGACGCGGCAGCATGAGTGAGGGTCCCGTGATTACCAAACGACGCTTTATCGCCGGGGCGGTTTGCCCGGCCTGCAGTGAGCCGGACAAGTTGATGATGTGGAACGAAGACAGCGTGCCGCATCGTGAATGCGTGGCTTGCGGATACTCGGACACGCTCAATGAACAAGGTTTGTCGGTGCCCAAGGAACTGGGCACCCGGGTCAATACGTCTGCCCTGAAGGCACCTGATACCAAGGTTCAGGCAGTGCAGTTTTTCCCGAACCCGAAGCTGAAAAAGAAACCTGACGAGCAGCATTGAGTAGAAAGACGCCTCCCGATGCGCAATGCAGTGGGAGGCGTTGTTGTTACTGAAGATGAGCGGACTGGAACCAGTTTTTCATCGAACACGCCGCGAACGGGCTCGTGCTGCAATCGCCATTGGCCAATGCAGTGCGAAGCTTGTCCACGTCAGCCTGCATCATGTAACGGATGCCGTCCTTGAAGTGAGTGCTGTCTCCAAAGCCGCCCTGGGTCATTTCGCTCAGCGCGTCCTCCTTGCTCCATCCCTGCACCACCACCCGATACATGGCCGCGATCAGGCCGGTTCGGTCTGAGCCGTGTTTACAGTGCATCAGCACCGGGCCATTGGTTTCGGCAGTTCGAATGGCCCGTAATGCCTTGAGTATGTCGGCATCATCGACGTGGTTGGTTCGATAAGGCAGATGTACTTGAGTGATTGCAGGCGTGGATAACCAGTTTGCGTCCGACTCAGGTAGAAAACTGATGACTGTTGCGACCTTGAGTCTTTCCAATAACCGCAGCGCTCCACTGTCGGGTAATGCACTGCGGTACAACGTCGGCGACATTTTAAACAGGTTGTATTGCACTTCGACCGGTTGTGCCCATTCTGCCGGACGGCGCAAATCGGCATCATCGGCGTACACCGGTGCCAAGTGAAGCAATACGACCAGTGATAAACACATCACCGAAATAAAACGCAGAAAGAACATGCTGGGTGACCGTCAGGATGGAAGCTGGACATTGAGGTCAAGCTTGCATCCTGATCAGTCAAAGACCCGTGAGCTATCTGTCAAAGAAACGTGAACCCTTGCATCAAGGATTGATAATCGCCGCATAAGCCTTGGCCAGTGCCTCTAACTTGGCCTTGTCCCCTGCACCAATGACCCCGTCGCGGTCTACATCCTTGTTAACGTTTCCAATACTGAAAGAGTTGCCAAGGTCTTTGGACGTGGCCGTAAAAAAAACCGAATCAACCAAGGCTTCGACTTGTTGTTGATTCTCCGCATCCCAACTTAGCTCTTTACGAGCAAGTTGCAACGAAACAAGAGTATTCGGCTCCGAAGGGCTCGGCCGCATGAGTTGTAGAAAGATGCCACGCTGATTAAAGAAAGACATAAACAAATCCTTTTATTTATTTTGCTTAGTGGGTGTTACTTGGAGGTAAGAATATAGAAGGTAACGTTTAATCGAGCGATGCCTTATATGTTTCTTCAATTTACCAGTTGCCGGACACGTTATTTGAAAGATCTGCCCAGCCTAGTAAAAAGCTGAACGGTACTGGTTGATAGGGGCAACCTCGTATACTGTATGAATATACAGACCAAGGAACACCTTCGATGGCGACCATCCTGCCTCCCCGCGGTCGCGGCACTGCGGCCAACCCGCACAATCGCTTTGCTCCGAGCCGCTCGGTAGCCGAGGACGACGGCTGGCATCAGGAAGCGCCAGTGACTCAAGGCACCGAAGTGCGCATCGAGACGGCGAAAAGCATCATCACTCGCAACAACTCACCAGACCTGCCCTTCGACCGCTCGATCAATCCTTATCGTGGGTGCGAACACGGTTGCATTTATTGCTACGCACGCCCCAGTCACGCCTATTGGGACATGTCGCCGGGGCTGGATTTCGAGACCCGGTTGATCGCCAAGACCAATGCAGTGGAGGTGCTGGAACAGCAGTTGTCCAAGCGCGGCTATCAATGTGCGCCGATCAACCTCGGTTCCAACACCGATCCGTATCAGCCGATCGAGCGCGAGTACAAAATCACCCGCCAGACTCTCGAGGTATTGCTGCGCTATCGCCATCCCGTGACCATCATCACCAAAGGTTCACTGATTCTTCGCGATCTGGACCTTCTGGCCGAACTTGCACAGCAAAGGCTGGTGGCGGTGATGATCAGCCTGACTACCCTTGACGACGAGCTCAAACGCATCCTCGAACCCCGCGCCGCGGCGCCCAAGGCCCGGCTGCGGGCAATCAGGGTCATGCGTGATGCGGGCATTCCGGTGGGTGTGCTGTGTTCACCGATGATTCCGATGATCAACGACAGCGAACTCGAAAGCCTGCTCACTGAAGCCCAGGCGGCCGGGGCGCAAAGCGCTGCCTACATGATGTTGCGCCTGCCGCTGGAAGTGGCGCCGCTGTTCGAGCAATGGCTGGCCGCCCACTATCCGCAACGGGCGGCGCATGTGTTGAGCCTGATACGCCAGAGTCGTGGCGGTGAGCTTTACGACAGCCGCTTTGGCGCACGAATGCGCGGAGAAGGACCGTTTGCCGATTTGCTGGCGCAGCGCTTTGCCAAGACCATCAAGCGCCTGGGGCTTAATCATCGGGAAGGCTTCAACCTGGACTGCGACGCCTTTTGTCCGCCGGGTCGCCAAATGTCACTGATTTGAGGACAATTGGCCTATGGTTGAGTACTGAAGAGCGCGCACGAAGATTAAGCTGGTCACGTTTTTTGTGACCTGGAACACACGTTCTAGAGCGCTTTATTCAGTTTGAGTTAAGATTCGGCCGCTACCTTGTTCATCGAGTGACTGACGGGTCGAGGCCTTCGACCTGGATGTTTTTTATACAGCCACTGGCTTCACACCGGACTTCACGGAAAACTCCCTGACTCCGCCAAAGAGGATGAATCATGAGTGACAAGGATAAACAGCCGTTGGCTGCGTCGGCTTCCACCCAACCCGAGGCGGAAACCGCCGATGCAGCGCTGCAGCATATCGTTGACGGCTTTTTGCATTTCCATCATGAGATCTTTCCGCAACAGGAAGAGCTCTTCAAGAAACTCGCCACGGCTCAACGCCCGCGAGCCATGTTCATCGCCTGCGCCGATTCGCGCATCGTTCCTGAACTGATCACCCAAAGCGCCCCCGGCGACCTGTTCGTGACGCGTAACGTCGGCAACGTCGTACCGCCTTACGGACAGATGAACGGAGGTGTCTCCACGGCGATCGAGTACGCGGTGCTGGCCCTCGGCGTGCACCACATCATCATCTGCGGGCACTCCGACTGCGGCGCGATGCGAGCGGTGCTCAACCCCCAGAGCCTGGAAAAAATGCCTACGGTCAAAGCCTGGCTGCGGCATGCCGAAGTGGCGAAGACCATGGTCCAGGACAACTGCAACTGCGCGAATGAAAGCGAAAGCATGCACATCCTCACCGAAGAGAATGTCATCGCCCAATTGCAGCATTTGCGCACTCATCCATCGGTGGCCTCGCGAATGGCTAACGGTCAGTTGTTTATCCACGGTTGGGTCTACAACATCGAAACCAGCGAAATCAAAGCCTACGACGCCGATCAGGGATGTTTCCTGCCGCTCAATGGCAGCCTGCCCGTTCCGGTGGCGACGCCCAAAGCGCGCTTCTAAAACCTCCTAAATCCGTATGGTTCAGTCGAGGCTGCCGATCAGGCAGCCTGGCTTCGCCATGCCTGAAGAAAACTTCGGGAGAATCACCATGCGTGCTGCGCAATTCAAAAATGTTTTACCAAGGGAGCTGCTGGCTTCCGTGGTCGTTTTTCTGGTCGCCCTGCCCTTGTGCATGGGCATTGCCATTGCTTCGGGTTTACCTCCGGCCAAAGGCCTGATCACCGGGATCATTGGTGGCCTGGTCGTTGGCTGGCTGGCCGGTTCGCCCTTGCAAGTAAGCGGTCCCGCCGCCGGTCTGGCGGTACTGGTATTCGAACTGGTACGTCAGCATGGCGTGACCATGCTCGGGCCGATATTACTGCTCGCAGGTTTTCTGCAATTGGTGGCCGGCCGTTTGAAACTGGGCTGCTGGTTCCGCGTGACAGCGCCTGCCGTCGTGTACGGCATGCTTGCCGGGATCGGTGTGCTGATCGTCCTCTCACAGGTGCACGTGATGCTCGATGCGGCGCCAAAGCCGTCAGGGCTGGATAACCTCGCGAGCTTTCCCACCGCAGTCGCCCAGGCTTTGCCATCCGTTGGCTGGCAGGCCGGCCTGCTCGGGTTATCGACCATCGCCGTGATGTGGCTATGGGAAAAGCTGCGTCCGCATTCCCTGCGTTTCATACCTGGCGCCTTGCTCGGTGTGGGTCTCGCCACTACCGCCAGCCTGCTCTTGTCGTTGCAGGTCAAACGGGTGGAGGTTCCGGCCAATCTGGCTGAAGCCATTGATTGGCTGCGACCGGCAGATTTGCTCAATCTGGCAGACCCTGCCCTGCTCATCGCTGCCTTTGCAGTGGCTTTCATCGCCAGTGCCGAAACCCTGCTGTCGGCTGCCGCAGTAGACCGGATGCACAGCGGCCAGCGCTCGGACTTCGACCGGGAACTGTCGGCGCAAGGCGTCGGCAACATGCTCTGCGGGCTGCTCGGCGCACTGCCGATGACGGGCGTGATCGTGCGCAGCTCTGCCAACGTCCAGGCCGGCGCTACCACGCGTTACTCGACGATTTTCCACGGCCTGTGGCTGCTGGCGTTCGTTTTGCTGTTGTCGAGCGTGTTGCAAAGCATTCCGGTGGCTAGCCTGGCGGGTGTGCTGGTTTATACCGGCTTCAAGCTTGTGGATCTCAAGGCTTTCCGCGGTCTGGGGCGCTACGGCCGGATGCCGATGTTCACCTATGCCGCCACCGCATTAGCCATCGTTTTCACTGACTTGCTGACCGGCGTATTGATCGGCTTCGGCCTGACGCTGGTGAAGCTGGCATTGAAGGCTTCACGGTTGAAAATCAGCCTGATCGATCTGCCCGAGGCAGGAGAAATGGAATTGCGCCTGACAGGCGCGGCGACTTTTCTCAAAGTGCCGGCGCTGACCAAGGTACTGGCGACCATTCCCGCAGGTGCGACAGTGCACGTGCCGCTCAATAACCTGAGCTACATCGATCACTCATGCCTGGAACTGCTGGAAGAATGGGGTCGGGCGAATGCAGCCAAAGGTTCGAAGCTGTTGATTGAGTCGCGGGGGTTGAAGCGCAGGCTTGAAGGGCGGGTTCGGACTAATACGGGAATTGGCGCGGCTGGCTGAGGGCCAATGTAGGAGCGAGCCTGCTCGCGATGGCGGCGGATCAGTCAACTGTAATGTTGAATGTCATCGCTAGCAGGCTCGCTCCTTGTATGTTGACCCTGAGTCCAAAGAGAGAGGTTACGCTCAAGGACTCATACAACAGCAAGTGCGTTTCTGGGGGGAGGCCGATCGCTCCTGAAGGCAGGATTTGCTCCTGACCTTGTCTGTAG
>NZ_LMGK01000014.1:728-44084 GCF_001427125.1 Pseudomonas sp. Root562 | reverse complement strand
CCTCCCCCCAGAAACGCACTTGCTGTTGTATGAGTCCTTGAGCGTAACCTCTCTCTTTGGACTCAGGGTCAACATACAAGGAGCGAGGCTTGCCCGCGAAGCTTTCTCAACCGCCAAACGCGTCCTTGAGGAAACCCGGGGCGATATAGCGCTGATAATGCGCCTCGGACAGCAGGAAAAACTCCCGGTCGATTGCATCGCGCAATTCCGGCAGGTTCCAGTCGCGGAATTCCGGCAGCAACACCATGCCATAGGCTTCCAGGTTGTTGATGACCCGTGCGCCCCGCGCGATCAACTGGTAAGCCCAGCAGTATTCCGACTGATGGGGCACAAAGCGGATCTTGCGTTGTTCCAGCTGGGTTCGTAGCAGCGCCGGGTCGAAAATCTCCACCTTGGCAGCCATTACCTGGGACAAAAGCTGCTCCAGACGCAACCACACCGCGCGCTTTTCTTCCTCGTTGTAACCGTTCCAGTGAATCACTTCATGGTGGAACCGCTTGCAGCCACGGCACACCAGGTCACCGTAGACAGTGGAGCAAAGGCCGACGCACGGCGTCTTGATAGTCTGATTGGGCATAGGTAGGCAAAACGCGAAAAAGCAAAACAGGCCGGCATGTTAGCCCTTTGTCCGATATTCATCACCCCTCAAAGTTGAAGGGTCAGGGTCAACGCACCTTTGCCGGGCGTCACCACCAAAGTCCAATAAACCCTGACTTACCTTTAATTTTTTTTTGCCGTAGAATCAGCCTGCCTTTTTAGGCGCCAATGTCCGTTAGAAGCTGTTTTCAAAGCGTCACGAGCACAGTCGTTCCTTCAGAGCGGTGTTGGCGAGGGGTTTTTCCAGCGGGGAAAAGCCCAACGCCAACCCTCATCAGCTCCCGTTCTGCAGGCGTAAAACTTTGAAAGCAGCTTCTGTAAGGAATTGTCGGTAATTCTGGCTAAGTGGCTCACAACGCCATGCAGCGCATGAGTACGGCAATTTCGGGATGAGCGTCCCGGACACCCATTTGGGACCACTGATGAGGGTAATAACTGTGCTTGAAGCCTACCGCAAACATATCGAAGAGCGCGCAGCACTGGGTATCGTTCCCCAGCCGCTTAACGCCGAACAAACTGCAGGCCTGGTCGAGCTGCTGAAAAATCCCCCGGCTGGCGAAGAAGCATTCCTCGTTGACCTGATCACCAATCGCGTTCCGCCTGGCGTGGACGAAGCCGCCTATGTCAAGGCCGGTTTCCTGTCTGCCATCGCCAAGGGCGAAGCCAAATCCCCCCTGATCGACAAGAAGCGCGCTGTAGAACTGCTCGGCACCATGCAGGGCGGCTACAACATCGTGACCCTGGTCAACCTGCTGGACGACGCCGAACTGGCGCCAGTAGCGGCCGAAGAACTCAAGCACACCCTGCTGATGTTCGATGCTTTCCACGACGTCGCGGAAAAAGCCAAGAACGGCAACGTTCACGCCAAAGGCGTACTGCAGTCCTGGGCTGATGGCGAGTGGTTCAAGAACCGCCCGACCCTGGCCGACAAGATCAGCCTGCGCGTGTTCAAGGTCACTGGCGAAACCAACACCGACGACCTCTCCCCTGCTCCCGACGCCTGGTCCCGCCCGGACATCCCGCTGCACGCCCTGGCCATGCTGAAAATGGCTCGCGACGGCATTGTGCCTGACGCACAAGGCGTCACCGGCCCGATGAAGCAGATCGAAGAAATGCGCAATGCCGGCTTCCCTATCGCCTACGTCGGTGACGTGGTCGGTACCGGTTCTTCGCGTAAATCGGCCACCAACTCCGTACTGTGGTTCTTCGGCGACGACGTTCCTTACGTGCCGAACAAGCGTGCCGGTGGTTTCTGCTTCGGCAGCAAGATCGCTCCGATCTTCTACAACACCATGGAAGATGCCGGCGCACTGCCAATCGAATTCGACGTTTCCAACATGCACATGGGCGACGTGATCGACCTGTACCCGCATGCTGGCAAAGTCTGCAAGCACGGCACCGACGAAGTCCTGACCACCTTCGAAATGAAGACTCCGGTGCTGTTGGACGAAGTTCGCGCCGGCGGCCGTATTCCGCTGATCATCGGCCGTGGCCTGACCGAGAAGGCGCGTGCCGAACTGGGTCTGCCTGCGTTCGACCTGTTCAAGAAGCCTGAAGCCCCGGCCGAAAGCACCAAGGGTTTCACCCTGGCGCAGAAAATGGTCGGCAAGGCGTGCGGCGTAGCCGGTGTGCGTCCTGGCACCTACTGCGAACCGAAGATGACCACCGTGGGCTCCCAGGACACCACCGGTCCGATGACCCGTGATGAACTGAAAGACCTGGCGTGCCTGGGCTTCTCCGCTGATCTGGTAATGCAGTCGTTCTGCCACACCGCGGCTTATCCAAAGCCGATCGACGTGACCACCCACCACACCCTGCCTGACTTCATCATGACCCGCGGCGGTGTTTCCCTGCGTCCGGGCGACGGCATCATCCACTCGTGGCTGAACCGCATGCTGCTGCCGGACACCGTAGGTACCGGTGGTGACTCCCACACCCGTTTCCCGATGGGCATTTCGTTCCCGGCCGGTTCCGGTCTGGTTGCGTTCGCCGCTGCCACTGGCGTCATGCCGCTGGACATGCCGGAATCGATCCTGGTGCGCTTCAAAGGCAAGATGCAACCGGGCGTCACCCTGCGTGACCTGGTTCACGCCATTCCTTACTTCGCGATCCAGAAAGGTCTGTTGACCGTCGAGAAGAAGGGCAAGAAAAACGCCTTCTCCGGCCGCATCCTGGAAATCGAAGGCCTGGACAACCTGAGCATCGAACAGGCTTTCGAACTGTCCGACGCCTCGGCCGAACGTTCGGCTGCCGGTTGCACCATCAAGCTGTCCAAAGATTCGATCACCGAGTACCTACAGTCGAACATCACCCTGCTGCGCTGGATGATCGGCGAAGGCTACGGTGACGTGCGTACCCTGGAACGCCGCGCGCAAGCGATGGAAGCCTGGATCGCCAACCCAGAGCTGATGGAAGCCGATGCTGACGCCGAATACGCCGAAATCATCGAAATCGACCTGGCCGACATCAAGGAGCCTGTGCTCTGCGCGCCGAACGACCCGGACGACGCCCGTTTGCTCTCCAGCGTTGCTGGCGAGAAGATCGACGAAGTGTTCATCGGTTCGTGCATGACCAACATCGGTCACTTCCGCGCCGCCGGCAAGCTGCTGGATCAGGTCAAGGGTCAGCTACCAACTCGTCTGTGGCTGTCTCCGCCGACCAAGATGGACGCTCACCAGCTGACCGAAGAAGGCTACTACGGCATCTACGGCAAAGCCGGCGCTCGTATGGAAATGCCAGGCTGCTCGCTGTGCATGGGTAACCAGGCACGTGTAGAGCCGAACTCGACTGTCGTGTCGACTTCGACCCGTAACTTCCCGAACCGTCTGGGTGACGGCGCGAACGTCTACCTGGCTTCGGCCGAACTGGCGTCCGTGGCTTCCATCCTGGGTCGCCTGCCGACCGTCGAGGAGTACATGGAATACGCTGGCAAGATCGACAGCATGGCGGCCGATGTCTACCGCTACCTGTCCTTCGACCAGATCGCCGAGTTCCGTGAAGCGGCTGCGAACGCCAACATCCCGGTCGTTCAAGCCTAACGGTGTAACGCAATGAAAAACGCCGCCCATCGTGAGATGGGCGGCGTTTTTTTATGCCTGAAGAAATGTGGGGTTTCACTGTGATCGTTCCCACTCTCCGCGTGGGAATGCAACCCAGGACGCCCCGCGTCCCCTTCGAGAGCTGGAACGCGGAGCGTCCCTTGAGGCTTTCCCACGCAGAGCGTGGGAACGATCAAAAACTGTTCTTCGCGGGCAAGCCTCGCTCCTACGCAGGATGTGTCAGGCGGTCAGGGAGTAGATCAACGCCGTAATCGCCACCAGGCCCACCGCCGTCACGAAGACGTTGGACGCCTGCCCGCGATAACGCGCCATGGCCGGCACTTTGCGGATCGCGTACATCGGCATCAGGAACAGGATCGCCGCGATGACCGGGCCGCCCAAGGTTTCGATCATGCCGAGAATACTCGGGTTGAGCGTCGCTACGATCCAGCACACCACCAGCATGAACGCTGCGGTCATGCGGTCCAGGGACTTGGCAGACGGCCGCTTGCCACTCTTGACGATCAGGCCTTTGAGGCCTTCGCTGGCGCCGATGTAATGGCCCAGGAACGACTTGGAAATGGCCACGAAAGCAATCAACGGCGCCGCGAAGGCGATGGTCGGGTTGCTGAAGTGGTTGGCCAGGTACGACAGAATGGACAGGTTCTGCGCCTTGGCTTCAGCCAGTTGCGCTGGCGACAGCGTCAGCACGCAACTGAAGACGAAGAACAGCACCATCACCACCATCAACAGATGGGCGCGGGACAGGATCTGCGAACTGCGCTCCTCGGCGTGTTCGCCATAACGGCGCTTCTGGTCGACGGCGAACGCCGAGATGATCGGCGAGTGGTTGAACGAGAACACCATCACCGGAATCGCCAGCCACAAGGTGTGCAACAGCGCGGATGGCGCAGGCACTTGGCTGGCGGTGGCGAGAATACCGCCGTTCCAGTGCGGAACCAGGTACACCGCCAGAAACAGCAGCGCAACGATGAACGGATAGACCATCAGGCTCATGGCCTTGACGATCATCTGCTCGCCGCAGCGCACCACCGCCAGCAGGCCGAGGATCAGCACCAGCGACAATACCGCGCGCGGTGGCGGCGTGATGTGCAATTGATGCTCAAGGAAACTGCCCACGGTGTTGGTCAGCGCCACGCTGTAAATCAGCAGGATCGGGAAGATGGCGAAGAAGTACAACAGCGTGATCAACGCGCCGGCCTTGATACCGAAATGCTCCTCCACCACTTCGGTGATGTCGGCGCCTTCGCGACCGGACAGCACGAAACGGGTCAGGCCACGGTGTGCATAGAACGTCATCGGGAACGCCAGCAGCGCCAGGATCAGCAACGGCCAGAAGCCGCCCAGACCTGCGTTGATCGGCAAAAACAGGGTGCCTGCACCAATCGCTGTGCCAAACAGGCCCAGCATCCACGTGGTGTCTTGGCGATTCCAGCTCGACAGCGTCGCGGGGGTCGTTTCTACATAGCGTTTGTTGACGCTATTGGCCTGATCATTCATCCGGTGGGATCTCCACATTCCGGTCACTTGCCACCCGGCCAGAACGCGTCGGAATACCCGACAGGCAGCGCTCTGACCGAAACAGGGGCGCGATTGTCCGGGATTAGTGAACAGAAGCAAAGACTTAGGTGAGGAACGGTGGTGCCAAGTCGAAGAGAGTGGTCGACGCACCCCCTGTAGGAGCTGAGCTTGCTCGCGATGGCAATGTAACTACTGACATCAATGTTGAATGTGATTGCGCCGTCGCGAGCAAGCTTGGCTCCTACAAGTTGATTCGCAGTATCACCACTGCATTTCACCCCCAGACGACGAACCGACCTTGATAAAGGTCTATCGTCATGTATTTTGAATACACCTGTATCCTTTCTGGAGTCTGCCCATGCCACTGGTTCGCGTCGACATCAAAAAACAGCAGAATCCCACTTACGCCAAACGTATCGGGCAGTTGATCTACGCCGCTTTGCGCAGCGCCATCGACGTGCCGGAAAACGATAACTTCCAGATCCTCAACGAACACGATGAGCAACATTTCATTTTCGACCCGCAGTACCTGGGCATCCAGCGCACCGATAACCTGGTGATCATCCAGATCACCCTGAGTGAAGGGCGAACGCTGGAGAAGAAGAAACTGCTCTATAAAACCATCGTCGATGGCCTCAATGCACAACTGGCGGTGCGCCCGGAAGATGTTTTCATTAATCTGGTGGAAGTGAAGAAAGAGAACTGGTCGTTCGGCAATGGCCTTGCCCAATACGCCCTCTGATTTTCAAACCTGCTAATGGTGAGTGCCTGATGCCCCGAGTTTCCCGCAAGCAAGCCGACCTCAACCGCGAAATCATTGTCGAGGCCGCCACACGGCTGTTTCGCGAGCGCGGCCTGCATGGCATCAGCGTGGTCGATGTAATGGCGGCCGCCGGCCTGACCCATGGTGGGTTCTACGGGCACTTCGAATCCAAGGAAGCACTGGCCAGGGAGGCCAGCGAGCGGGCATTCAAACAAGTAGGAGCGCGCTGGCGGGAACGGGCCGCCTCCGGCGAAGACAAAGCCTCGGCGCGCCGGGCTTTGATTGAACCCTACCTGTCCGTCCAAAGCCGCGATAACCCGGGCGACAGCTGCCCCGTGGTGGCCTTCGCCGCGGACATCTGCCATGAGAGCGCTGAAAGCGGCTTGCGCGAGCCGTTCATGGACGGCCTTAACAGGCTGCTCGACGCCTTCAGCCAACTGATGGAATCGGCTGATCCCGGCGAAAACCGCAAGCAAGCGCTGGTGCAGTATTCGATGATGGTCGGCGCCCTGACACTCGCCCGCGCTACCCGTGGCGAAGCCCTTTCTGATGAAATCCTCGAAGCGACGTGCAGTTTTCTGACCGCAGCGAAGCCCGATACGCCTCCTGCCGCGTGAAATCTCACGACAACACCCTCGCAGGCTTCCCAAGGTCCTACACTCATCAACGCGGCTGCGCGGACGGGCAGTTTTGGTCATTGCCAAATCGCTCCGCAGCCAGCAATCTCAAGTGTCGTTCGAGCCCGATTCTGCGATGCACACAGGAGCCAAGCATGCCCGCAACCGTTCTGGTACTGGTTGAAACCATTAATGATTACCTGCCCATCCTCGAACATCAGGGCTTTCACCTGATCCTCGCCCCGACCCCGGCCGAACGCGCCGCCGCCATTGCCCGACACGGCGGCCAGATCGACGCAGTGCTGACCCGCGGCCCACTCGGTCTGTATGCCGACGAAATAGCCGCCCTGCCCTCGCTCAAAATCATCTGTGTGATCGGTGCCGGCTACGAACATGTCGACCTGCAGGCAGCGGCCAACCGTTGCATCACCGTGACCAACGGTGCCGGCGTCAATGCCTCATCAGTGGCTGATCACGCGATGGCCTTGCTGTTGTCGCTGGTGCGCGATGTTCCGCGCTGCGACGCTGCCGTGCGCCGGGGAGAATGGCCAAAGATCATGCGCCCTTCCCTGGCTGGCAAACGCCTGGGCATTCTCGGCCTGGGCGCCGTCGGCATGGCCATCGCCAAACGCGCCAATGCCGGCTTCGACATGAGCGTGTGCTACCACAACCGCCAGCATCGCAGCGACGTGCCCTACACATTCTGCTCGACGCCCAGCGAACTGGCACGGGCCTCGGACTTTCTGATCGTCGCCGCGCCCGGCGGGCTGGGCACCCAGCACCTGGTCAACAGGCAAGTCCTCGATGCACTCGGGCCTAATGGCTTCCTCGTCAACATCGCCCGGGCAAGCGTGATTGTCACCGCGGACCTGATTACCGCACTCGAACAGCGGCGGATCGCCGGTGCCGCGCTGGATGTCTTCGATAACGAACCTCAGGTTCCGGATGCGTTGAAAAATCTCAACAACGTGATCCTCACGCCCCACGTTGCAGGCCTCTCGCCCGAGGCGACCCAGGGTACGGTGGAGCTGGTGGGCAAGAACTTGCAGGCGTTTTTCTCCGGGCAACCGGTGCTGACGCCCATCGAGCTACCCCTGCCGACCGCCATCCAGCACGCTCACTAAGGCTCCGCTGGCGAAGGCAAATCCTCAACCCCCCGCAGCGTACGACGGGAGTTGTGCCAGGTAAGGCCATGGATAGATCCCCCGTTCGTGGCCGTCGCTGAACACCAGTTGCAAGCCATAGCCCTGAGCGTTCAACCCGAGCACCTGAACACGGGCGTCGACCAGCGGCGGTGTGCCCTGCAAGCGAAACGCGCGACATTGCGAACACGGGCATTGGCGGCGCAACAGCGCGTAATCCAGCCACTGCTCGCGGCCGTCGGGCCAGCTCAGATGCAGTTGCTGTTTGCTCCGGGAATTGGCAACGGCCAGCGGGCTCATTGCAATTGACTCAGGGCAATGCGCACCGCTTTGCGCACTTCCGGGTCGCCGTCGTCTTGCGCAGCCAGCAAGGGGGCGATTGCACCGCGTTCACTCAGCTCACCCAGCGCCAGTGCAGCCTCCTTGCGCAGATTGCTGATGCGATGGCCCAGGGTTTCGATCAACGCGTCCAGCGCCGGTGCATAACGCAACCGACCGAGACTGCGGGTGGCACGCAGCCGCACTTGCCAGTAATCGTCACTCAAGGCCTCGACCAGTGCCGCTCCTGCATCGACGTGCCCGACCTTACCCAGCGTTGTCGCGGCTTCCTCGCGCACTTGCCAGGCCTGGTCCTGCAGGGCCTGGCGCAAGGCTGGCAACACTTGCGCATCGCAGGCCAGGCCGAGAGCGCCCGTGGCGGCGCGGCGGACTTCGGTGTCCGGGTCGTCGCTGGCCAATTTCGCCAGGGCCGTCAAGGCATCGAGCTGTTTGAGCCAGCCAAGCACGCCGACCGCTTCGCGACGAACGCCGGCGTCTTCATCGTTCAAGGCACCTGAAGCAGCCGCAGCGGCATCGGGAAAGCGCAATTCGCGCAAAGCCCTGAACGCGGCGATGCGCACGCTGATGTCCGCATGCGCGGTCCACGGCAGTATCACCCGGCCCGCCGCCTCGCTCTTGAGCAGGCTGAGGCTTTGCGCGGCGGCAGCCTGCACCGCCGGGGATGGATCGGTCAGGGCCTGGCACAACGCTTCGACCACAGGCTCGTCCTCCCAGGCTTCAAGCAATCGCGCGGCTTCGGCACGAACCTCTTCGGTCGGGTCCCGTGTCAGACGATTGACCAGCCACAGCAAACCGTCCGGTTCTTCGAGGTCAGCCAGATCGATCAAGGCAATTCTGCGCACGCCAGGATCTTCATCCGTCAGGCGCGGTTGCAGGGCGAGAATGTCGTCGTTATCGGTTACGTCAAATAGTGAGGTCATAAGGCAAATCGCGGCAGTTTGTTTTCAGGAGGCAATCCGAGAGGGTTCAGGCGCGGTAGCTGCCGACCGTCTTCGTGACGCAGGAGTTCGAGGCAATGACGCTTCAAGCGGGAAAATTCGGGGCTGGTCACCAGCTCGGTGGTACGCGGCCGGGGGAAATCCAGGCGCAGGTCTTCGATGATGCGACCAGGACGGGTGCTCATGACCAGCAAGCGATCAGCCAGGAACAACGCTTCGTCAATGTCGTGGGTGACAAACACAACCGTGGTGCGGATCCGTGTCCAGATGCCGAGCAGCAGTTCCTGCATGTTCAAGCGGGTCAAGGCATCGAGAGCACCGAAGGGTTCGTCCATCAGCAGCAGGCGCGGACGATTGACCAGCACCCGAGCGATCTCCACCCGCTGCTGCATACCGCCAGACAGTTGATCCGGCCAGCGATCGGCGAAACCTTCAAGGCCGACCAAGGCGAGGATTTCATCGGCCGCCCGCTGCCGCTCCGCTTTGCCGACGCCGCGCATTTTCAGGCCGAAAGCAACGTTGTCTCGCACTGTTCGCCATGGAAACAGGGTGTGCTGCTGGAACACCATGCCGCGCTGGGGTGATGGTCCGCAGACTTTGGCACCATCGACGTTGAGCGTGCCGGTCCGCGGTTGCAGGTGACCTGCCAGCGCGCCGAGCAACGTCGATTTGCCGCAACCGGACGGCCCGAGAATGCACACGAACTGACCCGGTGCGATCTGACACTCCAGACTCTGCACGGCTTCGAAGGCCGCCTTGCCCTCGCCGAGGCTGATCGACAAGTCACGTATATCGATCCGCCCTTCAGGATGTTGAAAAACGCTCATGAGGCTTTTCCTCGTGGTCGATGCCAAGGCGTGAACAACCCGCCCAGGCGCTTTATCAGCAGGCTGCTGCCCATGCCGAGCACGCCGATCAGCAACATGCCGACGACGATGTCGGGGTAGTTCTGAATGGTGTAGGACTCCCAGGTGTAATAACCGATGCCGTACTGGCCGGAGATCATTTCTGCGGTCACCAGGCAGAACCATGAAGTGCCCATGCCGATGGCCAGGCCGGTGATGATGCTGGGCGCGGCGCCCGGCAAAATCACCTCCAGCAAAATCGCCCGGCGCCCTGCCCCAAGGCTTTTCGCCGAGGCAATCAGCCGTGGGTCGACACCTTCCACGCCGTGCACGGTGTTGAGCAGGATCGGGAACAAGGCACCGGTGAACGTGATGAACACCATCGACAGTTCAGACGACGGAAACATCAGGATTGCCAGCGGAATCCACGCCACCGCCGGGATTGGCCGCAGCACTTCCAGCGGTGGCAAGAGCAAATCCTCAGCCCATTTCGAGCGGCCGATGGACAGCCCCAGAGCAACGCCGACGATCAACGCTGCGCAGTAACCGGCGAAGACCCGGCTGAGGCTGCTGCTCAAGTGACGAGCGAGCTTGCCGGAATCACCCAGCCCCAGCGCCGCCTCAACAACCGCCCCGGGGGTCGGCACGTTGGCGAAGGTTACCAGGCCGAGATTCCAGTGGTGGCTGGCGGCGAGTTGCCAGAAAAGCAGGCAAAACAACAGCGAGGCGACTCGGGGGAGCCAGCGTAAACAGGGTCCGTACACAATATTCCCTCTCACTTGAAAACCTGTGGGAGCTGGCTTGCCAGCGATTGCAGAGTGTCAGTCGACATCGGTATCGGCTGGTCTGGCCCCATCGCGGGCAAGCCCGCTCCCACAGGGGATTGCGGCGTTTTTGGGTTAGCGAACAGCCACAGCCTGCGCGGTGGCATCGGTGAAGTCGAAAACCTTGCCGCCTTGGGCGCTGGCGAATTGCTGGGCCTGGCCTTTGAGCAGGAACGCGCTGAGGCGCCCGTTGGCATCGCTGGCAAACCACGCCTGATCCGCCAGCAACTTGATCCCGCTGTCGCTGGCCTGGGCATACACCGCGCGGATGTTTTTGCCTTCCTGCTTGAGGCTGGCCAATGCGCTGAACGCCGCTTGCGTCGAGGCGTATTGGCGGACTTTCGGCTCACCGCGCACCCAGATTTCCGCCACGTGGCTGAAGTCGGTGATGGCTTTGCCGGTGGACGCATCCGTTGCAGTGAGCGGCGCCTGCGCGTAGTTCGCCAGTTGCGCGGTGTAGTCCAGGTTCGAAGCCTTGAACGCGGCGCGGATGTACTGATCGTCAATGAAGGTGTTCAGATCCAGACCGCGATCGGCTTTCTTCAACAATTTGAGCGTATCGATGGCCGTGCCCACCGCCTGGCGGTACTCCGGTTTCCAGCTCAGGTCGCGGGTTTGCACGCCCAGAGGGCCGTGGAACAGGTAATTCACCTCGGCATCGACGCCAGTGACCTTGGCGATCAGCTCGCTGTATTTCTCGGGCTCCGCGGCGAGCAACTGATTGGCCTCGATGCTCGCCCGCAGATAGGCGACGACAATTTCCGGGTACTTTTTCGCATAGTTCTGGTCGACCAGTGCGCCATGGAACGTTGGCGCTCCAGCCTGGGAACCGTCGTAGATCTTGCGCGCGAAACCGCGGCTCGGGAACAGTTCGGCGAACGGTACGAAGTCGGCATGGGCGTCGATCTTGCCCGCCTGCAACGCAGAGCCGGCGACTTCCGGCGGCTGGGCGATGATGTTCACGTCCTTGAGCGGGTCCCAGCCCTGGGCGGCCACGGCGCGCAGCAACATGCCATGGGCGGTGGAGGCGAACGGCACCGAAATGGTCTTGCCCTTGAGCTCCGCCAACGACTGCACGCCTGATGCACTCGGCACCACGATGCCGTTGCCACTGCCTTTGGTGCTGCCTGACAACACACTGATGAACAGGCTGTGCTTGCCCGCTGCTTCAAACGCCACGCCGTTGAATGAGCCCGGGAAATCGGCCATCGCGCCGAAGTCGAGTTTGCCGGCGACCATCTCATTGGTCAGCGGCGCGCCGCTGGTGAAATTCTTCCACTGCACCTCGTATTTGGCATCCTTGTATGGGCCGTCGTGGGGCAAGTATTTGTCCAGCAGGCCGAGTTCGCGGATCAACAGACCACCGGCGGCGCAGTTGATGGTGGTGTCCTGAGTGCCAATGGCAATGCGGATGGTTTCGGCCGAGGCCGACAAGGTGAATGACGCCAGTACCAGACCGGCCAACGCTGCACGCAACATCATGAGTGTTTCCCCTCGAATCATTTATTGGATGTTCGTCTCCGCCACGATCTGGGCGTGGTGGGAAACGAGGGGTGTTGTGGATCAGGCGTCCGGTGGTTGCCGGATGGCTTTGGGTTGTCTGAACTCGTTCCACTGTGGGAGCGAGCCTGCTCGCGATGGCGTTCGCTCTGTCAATGCAAATGCAAGCTGTGCCGGCCTCATCGCGAGCAGGCTCGCTCCCGCATTGTTCAGCGCAATAAGTAAGGGATGTCGACTTTCACCGCCCCGGTCGGGCAGTCCTTTTCACAGGGCATGCAGTACCAGCATTCATCGAAGGCCATGTAGGCCTTTTGGGTGGCCGGGTTGATTGCCAGAAGGTCCATCGGGCAAACGTCAACGCACACGGTGCAACCTTTGTGGGCGATGCAAAGCTCTTCATCGACCGTGACCGGTGCGTTGGAACGAAAGAAAATTTCCTGGGGTTGATAGGCCATGTTTAGAACTCTCTTATAGGGACCACGTCATGCCGCATCGGCACCGACCCGCAACCGGTCGTAGGCCTGCATTTCTTCGGCGCCCAGCGGGATGATGTAAGGCTCGACGGCTTTCTTGAAACTGGTCATCCGACCGTCATCGCCCTTTTTCAAGTGGCAATGGCAAAACCAGTCGCTGTCGTCGCGCTGCGGGTGATCGACCCGATAGTGGTAAAGCCCCCAGCGACTTTCGGCGCGGAACAGCGAAGCTCGTGCAGCCATTTCCGCGCAGTCGCGGATCATGCTGACTTCCATGGCGCGCATCAGTTCGTGGGCGTTGTGGGCCTTGATCTGATCGAGGTCGCGCTGGATATCGCTGAAGCGTTGCAAGCCGATCTGCATCTTCTTGGTCACTTTCGGCGGCTGCAGGTAATCGTTGACGAAGCGGCGCAGCTTGTACTCGACCTGAGCCGGTGGCAGTCCATGCTCACGATCCAACGGCGCGTAGACCCGTTGTTTTTCGCTTTCGATCTGCCGGGCATCCAGCACAGAGAACTCGCGATCAGCGACGAAATCCGCCGCGTTGTTGCCGGCAAACCAGCCGTAGGTGAACGCGCCGAGCATGTAATTGTGCGGCACGGCGGCCATGTCACCGGCCGAGTACAAGCCCTTGACCGACGTCTCGGCCTTTTCGTTGACCCACACCCCGGACGCCGAATGCCCACTGCAGAAGCCGATCTCGGAAATGTGCATCTCGACCATCTGCGTGCGGTAGTCGGTGCCGCGATTGGCGTGGAACTGACCACGACTCGGGCGCTCGTTGCTGTGCAGGATCTCTTCGATGTTCTGGATGGTTTCCTCGGCCAAGTGATCGAGTTTAAGGAACACCGGCCCGTTGCCGCTTTCGAGCTCCTGGTGGAACTCCCACATCATCTGCCCGCTCCAGTAGTCACACTCAATAAAGCGTTCGCCCTTGTTGTTGGCGGTGTAGCCCCCCAGCGGACCGGTGACGTAGGCGCAGGCCGGGCCGTTGTAATCCTTGATCAACGGGTTGATCTGGAAGCACTCCAGGTTCGCCAGTTCAGCCCCGGCGTGGTAGGCCATCGAGTAGCCGTCGCCGGCATTGGTCGGGTTTTCGTAGGTGCCCATCAGGTAGCCCGAGGACGGCAATCCCAGGCGCCCGGCGGCACCACAGGCGAGGATCACCGCCTTGGCCTTGATCACATAAAAATCAGCGGTGCGGCAATCAAACCCCATCACGCCGTTGACCGCGCCCTCTTCGTCCTTGAGCAACCGGGTGCACACCAGGCGATTGGTGATGCTCACCCGCGCCCGTTTCAACTGGCGATACAAGACCTTCTTGATGTCGTGACCTTCCGGCATCGGCAACACGTAGGCACCCATGTGATGGACCTTTTTCACCGCATAGTCGCCGGTTTCGTCTTTCTCGAACTTCACCCCCCAGCGGTCCAGTTGCTCGATGGTTTCGAAGCTGTGGGTGGCGTAGGCGTACACCGCCGCCTGGTTGACGATGCCATCGTTGGCAATGGTGATTTCCTTGGTGTACTGCTCCGCTGTCGAGTGGCCGGGAATGATCGCGTTGTTCAGGCCATCCATGCCCATGCTGATCGCGCCGCTACGCTTGACGTTGGCCTTGTCGACCAACAACACCCGCAGATCACGGTTGCGTTCCTTGGCCTTGATCGCCGCCATGGGGCCGGCGGTGCCGCCGCCGATGACGACGATGTCGTATTCCTGTTCGAGGGTCTTGCGACTCATGCCTGCTCCCCTTTTTGCCGGTCGATCCGCAGGCGGTACTGGAACGCATCGCCACGGTAATAAAGGTGTTCAAAGTCCACAGGGCGCCCCTGGGCATCGTGGGTCAGGCGCTCGATGCGCATGATCGGCGAGCCAGGTTCGACGTTCAGCGCCTGGGTCAAGTCGCTGTCGGCCAGCACCGCATCAATCGCCAGGTCGGCGTGCCCGAGGGCCACGCCGCAGTCGTTTTCGAGGATCAGGAAAATGTCGCGGGTCACCAGATCCGCCTTCTCCAGGCGCTCACCGATGGCTTTGGACAAGTAGGTGATTTCCAGCGAAATCGGCTCACGGTTGATCAGCCGAACGCGCTTGATCTGCGCCACGGTCTCGCCTTCGGCGACCTGCAATCGCTCAGCCACCAATTTATCGGCGGCGATGAACTTGAAGCTGCGCAGGCGGTTGATCACCTCGTAGCCGCGACCGGTCATGGACTCGGCCAGGCCTTGCAGAGTGCTGACGTTCTGGAAGGTTTTCGGCTTGGCAACGAAGGTGCCCTTGCCGTGGATCTTGTAGATCAACCCTTCCTTCTGCAGATCACCGAGGGCCTGGCGCACGGTAATTCGGCTGACTTTGAACAGCGTGCCGAGTTCGCTTTCCGACGGCATCTGGCTGTCTTGCGGGTATTCACCGTCAAGAATGCGGGCGCGCAGTACGTCACGCAGTTGGGTGTGCAGCGGAATACTGCTGTTGGAAAGAGGGCTGAGAGATAGAACGTTATCGGTCATCAAGATCACTTGTTATAACGAGTTATGACATGATCTTAGAGAGTCGCCGTTCCTCTTGAGAAATACTGTTTACGCATAAGGTTAGAAGTGCACTGGCGCAGGGCATTGTGGCGCCCTGTCCCAGCGCACCACGTCGATCATGCCCTGCGAGGATCAGCCGATGTGCAATGCACGCAAGTCCAGTCGGCCGTCTTGCATTGGCGGGCACCAGTAGTAGCCCCCGGTGATCGGTCGGCTGATGCGGTACAGACCATCAGTAATGCCGTCTTCCAGGCCGCTCATGCGACGCAATTGGACTTCGAAAGCGTCGAGGGAAAAACCGAAGGCAAGGAACATCAGGCCAGCACGTTCATCTTCAATCCATGGCATCGAGCGACGGACCACGAACGCTTCGGGGGCGAAGCTTTCCTGAGCGGTGCGTTTGACGTGGGCAGAGATCGGCGCGTCATCGAGCTCTTCGTTATCGCTCAAGCGGCGACCCATGATGTCGTCCGTTTCATGGGACGCCATTGCGTGAAAACGCTTGAGGTCATGCTGCCATTGCTGGATCGCGGCGAAACTGCCGCCCACCGTCCCTTCAGGGCCGTCGTTTACCAATGCGGCAGCCGCAGCGGCCTCGTCGCGAGGGTTTTCCGTGCCGTCTTCGTAGCCGGTCAGGTCATGGCCGTCACGGTGACGAAAGCCTTCAGTCACCTGCACCAGACGCAGAGCCGGTGCCAGCGCGGCTTCAAAGGCGTTGCTGCGATTGAGCAATTCGCCACGGTCAGTACCGTGCAGCCAGCACCACAGCGCCTGCTGCGTCGACGGATTGTCGACACCGACACCGGTCAACGCAGGAAACGCTCGCAGGCCCTGGATGTGGCCATTCAGCGCCTTGACCAGCGACTCACCAAAACCCACCACTGCCGATTTGCCATCCACCAGTTGCAGCAGCTTATCCAGCGCCGCCGGCAATTGTGCGGCGGATTCCAGGGCGAAGAACATATGACGGGCGTGAGGTGGAACGGGGGTGGCGAGAATGCCCGGCTGGTAATGACTCATATGAACTCCTTGATAAAGATCGCGAAGTTTAACCGCAGCACCGGCCGTTGTGTGCTCCGAGGTCAAAAGTTGCATTTCTAGATCCGGCCAAAGCGGTCTACGCTTGAGGCACAAGAACCCGATCCCAGCCCCTCTATTCTGCCCATTAGCGCTCGATTGTCTTAAAAAACCAGCTCATTAAGGCGTATAACCTTTGCAGCGATTTCCGAACGGCAAGCCATCAGCATTGGCTGACATCTCACACGGGGTAGCGACATGAGCACAGCAGATCTCCTCGGCAACCTGTTTCCCGAGGCCGGCAGCATCCCGGAAAAATACCGTCTCGACGGTCCGACCGAGCAGCGCGAATACCTGGTCGACGGTGTCCTGAAAACCTGGCCCGGTGCCCTCGCCCAGGTCCGCAGCCCGGTGTACCTGAGCGGGGCCAATGGCGACGAACAAGTGATCCTCGGCAGCACGCCACTGTTGGACGCCGACACCGCTTTGACCGCTCTGGACGCCGCCGTCCGTGCCTATGATCGCGGCCAGGGCCTGTGGCCGACGATGCGGGTGGCCGAACGCATCCAGCACGTTGAAGGCTTTCTTGCGCGGATGCGGGAGCAACGCGACGCCGTGGTCAAATTGCTGATGTGGGAAATCGGCAAGAATCTCAAGGACTCGGAAAAAGAGTTCGACCGCACCTGCGACTACATCGTCGACACGATCAACGCACTCAAGGAACTCGACCGCCGCTCCAGCCGCTTCGAGCTGGAACAGGACACCCTCGGCCAGATCCGCCGCGTCCCGCTGGGCGTGGCATTGTGCATGGGGCCTTACAACTATCCGTTGAACGAAACCTTCACCACGTTGATTCCGGCGCTGATCATGGGTAATACCGTGGTGTTCAAACCGGCGAAACTCGGCGTGCTATTGATTCGCCCGTTGCTCGAAGCCTTTCGCGACAGCTTCCCCGCCGGGGTGATCAACGTGATCTATGGCAGCGGTCGGGAAACCGTCAGTGCGCTGATGGCCAGCGGCAAGATAGACATCTTTGCCTTCATCGGTACCAACAAAGCCGCCAGCGACCTGAAAAAACTCCATCCAAAACCTCACCGCTTGCGTGCGGCACTGGGGCTGGATGCAAAGAACCCCGGCATCGTCCTGCCGGAAGTGGACCTGGACAACGCGGTCAACGAAGCAGTTACCGGCTCCCTGTCGTTCAACGGCCAGCGCTGCACCGCGTTGAAAATCCTGTTTGTCCACGAGGATGTGGTCGATGCTTTTATCGAGAAATTCAACGCCAAACTCGCCACCCTCAAACCCGGCATGCCTTGGGAAAGCGGTGTAGCCCTGACGCCTTTACCGGAGTCAGGCAAGGTCGACTATCTGCATTCGCTGGTGGCCGACGCCGTCAACAAAGGCGCTAAGGTGGTCAACCCCAATGGTGGCGCAGCCCGGGCGTCTTTTTTCTACCCCGCCGTGCTGTACCCGGTGACACCGCAGATGCGCGTTTACCAGGAAGAACAGTTCGGCCCGGTCGTACCCATCGTGCCCTATCGACATCTGGACACCGTGATCGATTACGTCCTGGAATCGGACTTTGGCCAACAGTTGAGTATCTTCGGCACCAACCCGGTGGCCGTTGGCCGTTTGGTAGACACCTTTGCCAACCAGGTCGGGCGCATCAATCTCAATGCCCAGTGCCAGCGCGGCCCGGACACTTACCCGTTCAACGGGCGCAAGAACTCCGCCGAAGGTACCCTGTCGGTACATGACGCTTTGCGGGTGTTTTCGATCCGCACGCTGGTGGCCACCAAATTCCAGGAGACCAACAAAGACCTGATCAGCGAGATCATCAGTGGTCGCAGCTCGAGCTTTTTGACCACCGACTACATCTTCTAAGTAGGCTGAGTCTTACTGCCAGCGCTGGTGCAACACCAAGGCAACATCGGCATAAAGCCGCTGCGCCTTGACGCAGTGCACCAGCGACTGGCGAAGACCGCACCGCGCTGGAACATCTGACCTCTCGTTACGGCGTAACGGCCCGACGAAATTTCAGGCTCCAACCCTGCTGCATACCCGCAGCCGCCAGCAGAATCGCGGCAACCCCGACCCATTGCAGCAACTCCAGGCGATGACCGAAGGCAAACCAGTCGACGAAGATCGCCGCGATCGGATAGATGAATGACAACGCGCCAGTCAATGCGGTCGGCAGTTTCTGGATAGCGCCGTACAACAGCACGTACATCACACCCGTGTGCACAATACCCAACGTCACCAGGCTGGACCACGCGCTCGTTGTCTGCGGCATGGCCGAAAAGTGCGCAAACGGCGCAAGTAGCAGTACACCGGTACTCACTTGAATCAGGGCAATCAGATGCGGCGGCGTGCCCGTCAGGCGTTTGATGATCAATGCGGCAATCGCGTAAAGAAATGCCGCACCCAGCGCCAACGCAATGCCCAGCAGGTATTCGTTGCCACTCTCGCCCTGCCCTCCATGGGCGCTGACAATCGCCAACATCCCGAGGAACGACACGCCCAGCCATGCAAGCTTTTGCAAGGTGATTTTCTCGTTGAGAAAAATCGCCGCAAGCCCCACCAACATGAACGGCTGAACGTTATAGACCGCTGTGCCGATGGCAATCGAAGCACGGGAATAGGAGGCAAACAACAACACCCAGTTGCCGACAATCGCCACACCACTGAGCACGGCCAACAGGAAAGTGGTACGAGTCAAAATGCCGGGGCGCAGGAAGCCGAAAGCCGCGCAGATCAGCAGCAAGGTACCGGCCCCGAACAAGCAGCGCCAGAACACCACATCCAGTACCGGTTGCCCTGAAACCAGCACAAACCAGCCAATGGTGCCGGAGATGAGCATGGCAGCGGTCATTTCAAATGAGCCGCGACGTATTGAGTTGTCCATCATTAGACTCCTGTGTTGATGGGCAAATTATGCCGATCAGCCGAAGCGCTTCTCCAGCGCAAAAAGAAGGCTAAAATCCAAATCTGCCTTTAATGCGAAGGCGATCTTGTAAAACTGCCTAATAGAGGTTTCGCCATGACCGATGACATCGACCAGGTGCTGATCACGGCTTTGATGGAAGACTCACGACGTTCGCTCAAAGCGTTGGCGCAAATCAGCGGGCTGTCCTCGCCCAGCGTTGCCGAGCGCCTGCGTCGTCTGGAAGAACGAGGTGTGCTCAAGGGCTACACCGTGGAAATCGACCCGAAATGCTTCGGCTATCAACTCCAGGCCATCGTGCGCATTCGCCCGCTGCCGGGCCAGTTGCATGAAGTGGAACGGCAGATCATGGCCATCCCCGAGTTCACCGAATGCGATAAAGTCACCGGTGACGACTGCTTCATCGCCCGCCTGCACGTCCGTTCGATGGAGCAATTGGATACCCTGCTCGACCGACTCAATACCCACGCAGAAACCAACACCGCCATCGTCAAGAAAACCCCGGTAAAACGCCGTTTGCCGCCGATGGCGTAGGTCATTTCACCCAATCGCAGACAATAAAAAACCCGCCGAAGCGGGTTTTTCGTTAGTGCCGACTTTTAGTCATCGCGGCTCATGATGCCGAACAGCTGCAACAAGCTGACGAACAGGTTGTAGATCGATACATACAGGCTGATGGTCGCCATGATGTAGTTGCGCTCGCCGCCATGGATGATGGCGCTGGTCTGGAACAAAATGCAGACCGAGGAGAACAGCACAAAACCTGCGCTGATCGCCAGTTGCAGGCCGCTGATCTGGAAGAAGAAGCTCGCCAGCGTCGCACCCAGCAGCACGAAGAAGCCTGCAGTGATGAAACCGCCGAGGAAGCTCATGTCCTTACGGGTGATCAGTACGTAGGCCGACAAGCCGCCGAACACCAGTGCCGTCATCGCGAAGGCCGAGCTGACGACTTCAGCACCGCCCTGCATGCCAAGGTAACGGTTGAGGATCGGGCCGAGCAGGAAACCCATGAAACCGGTCAGGGCAAATGCCGACACCAGACCCCACGCGGAATCACGAAGTTTGTTGGTAAGGAAGAAAAGACCGTAGAAGCCGATCAGCACCACGAAGATGTTCGGGTAGCCAACACGCATCTGCTGGGCAACGAAAGCCATTACACCGCTGAAAGCGAGGGTCAGGGCGAGCAAGCCGTATGTGTTGCGCAGGACGCGGCTAACCTCTAGCTGCTCAGCCTGCACGCTGTTATTAACTGCGTAATCCTGTTCGCGCATGGCGACACTCCTGTTGGTTTGAAACGTTCAGTCGCAAAGATCATAACAGACGCCCTGTAACAAGCTATGCAGAGAGTTTGACAGTGTGTTTCATTCAGGTATTATGGCGCCCGCAACGCAAACGGAGGTGTGGCCGAGTGGTTTAAGGCAACGGTCTTGAAAACCGTCGACTGTAACAGGTCCATGAGTTCGAATCCCATCGCCTCCGCCATATTTGTACTGAAAGGCCCCATTTTATGGGGCCTTTCTGCTTTCTGGGATTTCTGTTCCCCCATCTGTTCCCCCACTCTCTTTTGTTTGATTTTTCTACCTGCTGCCTTGGCTTCCCGGGGAACGTCGCGCTCGAACGTGATAGCACAGAGCTGTCGTCCAAAGCTCGAAGCGGACCAGATAGCCACAATCATGGTCCACCCTTGTCATACCCCCGCGCTCCAATCGACCAAAGCTTACCTCGTACGGTCATGCCGGTTCAAAGCGGCATAAAAAGGCAGACCCCGCGCTTCTACCCACAGAGGTGTACCACCCGGATTGGGCGCCCGTCTCAAGTCCTCCAGGCAGCGAATCCCTTTTTTATAAGTTTGGCTGCCTCTGAAAACCTAGATGTAAAAAATTATCGAAGGCTCTGATTGGAACGTCTGCTGCGACGACCGTCGGAAAGCAGGAGGCCCCTGCACGAGCATGCAAGTTAACGTTCGATTGATGTGATCGAAGCCGAAATTTTCAAAGACCTGGCGACCCGCTCTATCTGGAACAGATTCATGCGCTGACTCAGGCCCTGACACCCTCTGTAGGCGCAGGGCCAGCCAGTCAGATATCCGTAGCGACAATTGCCCAATCCTTGCACCAACAATCAACCCTGGTCGCGAGCATGGAGTACTTCTGGGCGGTCATCATTGTCGCCAGTGTTGCGCTGGTCATTTCTATCACGCAGAAAACCTTCAAGTGAGGCCTTTTCCGCTTATTAGACTGCATCACTGCCAATGCTCACAGAGCCTGACCAACTCATCGACCACATACCTGACCTTCGGTCGCAGGTGAGACACCTTCGGCCACACGGCATGTACATCGACAGCTTCGGGTTCATACCCTTGCAGAATCTCCACCAGCCTGCCCGCCTGGATATCCTCATGGAACAGGCTGCGTGGCATCTGACACAAACCGGCGCCAGCGACCGCCGCGAGAATCATGGCTTCCCCATCGCCAATCTGATGTGTCGAAGGTGGCGCGTAACGTACGGTCTGCCCTGCCTGCATGACCCGCCACGACAGCGGCTGGCCGCGTCGATGCCCGACAATGCAACGGTGCTGGCTCAGGTCTTCCAGCGTCTGCGGGACGCCAAAGCGCATCAGATAGTCAGGGGAGGCACAAATGACCCAGCGTTGTCGGGTCAGGCGCCGCGCTACCAGACCGCTGGTGTCCTGAAGTTCTCCAAAGCGAACGAGTAAATCGATGCCTTCCTCGAAGGGGTCAACCAGGTGATCGGAGAATGTCAGGCTCAGTTGCAAAGCCGGGTACTTGTTGGCGATCTCGAACAGCAATGGGGCCACGACCCGACGCCCGAATGCCACGGGAATGTCGACTCGGAGGCGTCCAGAGGGCTCGCCTCCACCGGGGCCCAATCCGCTCTCTGCGGCACCGATTTCTTCAAGGGCGGAAGAACACGCAACGAAATAAGCCTCACCATCGGCGGTCAGGGAGATGCGACGCGTGGTGCGATGAAACAACTGTGTACCCAAGCGTTCTTCCAGGCGCGCAATGGCTTTACCGACGGCGGATTTTGACACCCCGAGGCGCTCGGCAGCCTGGGTGAAGCTGATCGAACGCGCCGCCACGACGAAGGTGATGACGCCTTGAAACGATTCGATAGGTACCATGCCAGCTCGCCGATTGTAGAGATTTGATCTACCCAGATTATAGTTTTAGGCCGTTTATCGCCAGCAGACGCAACAGTAAGATGAGCTCCAGCAATACAACGGTGCAGTTTGCTCTCGCACGGCGTGCACCTCCTCCCGATCATCAATGCCCAAAAAGGACATCATCATGCCCGTCGTACGTGTGAGCTGGTTCGAAGGTAAAGAACACGCGCAAAAAGCTGCTGTTGCCGCCGACATCACCGAAAGCATCGTTAAGCACACCGGTACGGATGCCAATTACATCTACGTCATTTTCGAGGACGTGGCGGCTTCGGATTGGGCTGGCGCCGGCAAGCTGTTCGGGGACGCCCCCGAAAAAACCTGACCCCACCGCCATCGAATGCATCGGCTTGGCCAGCGATGCATCCTCAACAGGCTTTTCAGGAAGCCTCTGAAGCAAGGGCTACTCATGCACCCACATATTTCCTGCCTGTTCTCCCTAGCTGTAAAACCCGAAGCGTTTGCAGAGTTCAAGACGCTGATCTCGAACATCGTCGCCGCCACCCGCACTGAGGCTGGCACGCTGGTTTACGAATACAGCGTCAACGAAGACAACAGCACGGTTCACATCCTTGAACGCTATAACGCCGACGCCATCGTCAGTCACGTAGACACCACCTTCGCACCCTTCGGCAAACGTTTCCTTGAGTTGTGCACCATCACCAGTCTGGTGGTCTACGGCACGCCGGATGCTGAAGTGCGCAAACGCCTGGATCCGTTCGGCGCGGTCTACATGACCCCTTTCGACGGCTTCAGTCGATAAGTCTATTGACTGTGCACGCCGACGGTAACCGCCGTGGCTGCGCACACTCCCACCCTGCACAGAGACCACCATGTCCGGTATTGCTGAAGTTATTAAGTCCCGAATTTCCGCCAACAGCTACGACACGGAACGTGAGTTGACCGACCAACAGGTCAGCGACCTGATCGATCTGGCTACGCACGCCCCTTCGGCCTTCAACCTCCAAAACTGGAAGTTCCTGGCCGTTCGCAGCAGTGAAGCCAAGGCACGGTTGCTGCCGCTGGCCTACGGCCAACAGAAAGTCATGGACGCCGCCGTGACCTTCATTGTCTGTGGCACCCTCAATCCCCATGAAACCCTACCTTCGGCCCTGAAACCGACGCTGGACGCCGGCATTATCGACCAGTCGATCTACGACATGTGGCTCGGCGCCGCTCAAGGCATGTACCAGCAAAACCCGCAGTTGCAACGCGATGAGGCAATCCGCTCGGGCTCGCTGGCGGCCATGACCCTGATGCTCGCCGCCAAAGGTCAAGGCCTTGTTTCGACGCCAATGATCGGTTTCGACCAATCGGCAGTGGCACAAGCGTTCGGTCTTGGCGCGACGGAGATCCCGGTGATGTTGATCACCGTTGGCTACCCTGGTTCGGCCAACTGGCCTCAAAAGCCTCGCAAAGCTGTTAACGAAGTTCTGCAATTCGTGTAAGCCATGCTGCCAGCGAGAGCCAGGTACTCCCTGGCTGCGCGGGCCTTTCATGATCAACACGCGCCTACAACATGCCTGGACTGTAAGCCAGTGTCCGAGAACCCCATCTCACCCGCCTCGCTTCGCGCGATCCTGATCGCAGCCTGTTTGGGATTCCTTGTCGTTCAACTCGATGTGAGTGTCGTCAACGTCGGCCTGGGCGCCCTCAAGAGTGCATTCGGTAGCGACCTCACAGGCCTGCAGTGGGTCATCAACAGCTACGCGTTGCCTTTTTCTGCCCTGCTCATCCTGGGGGGCGCCTGGGGCGACAAATGGGGAGCGAAGTCCGTGTTTGCAGCGGGCTTCGCTCTCTTTACGCTTGCCTCCATTGGCTGTGGTGCCGCCGCCAGCATGAGCATGCTGATCACCATGCGTGTCGTGCAGGGCATCGGTGCGGCTTTTCTGATACCGACATCACTTACCCTGATTCGCGTGTCATTTCATGACCCCGACGCGCGTCGTGCCGCGGTTGCACTCTGGGGCGCCTGTGGGGGTATCGCATTGGCCGCCGGTCCTGTGATTGGCGGTTTGATGATCGAGTACTTCGGCTGGCGAAGCGTATTTCTGCTTAATATTCCGATCGGCCTTCTGGCTGTCGGGCTGATTCTGCGCTATGCCCCTGCCTCCCCTCGGGTTAATAAGCAGGTCGATTTGCCAGGGCAAATCAGTATCGCGATTTGCCTGGCGTCACTGACCTATGGCTTGACCGAATCCAGTGCAAAAGGCTGGGCAAGCGAGACACTGACGGCAATGGCCATTGCCGTGATCAGTGCGGTGGCATTCATCCTGATCGAGCGTCGGGTAAAACATCCCATGCTGCCCACCCACCTGGCGAAGAACAAAGTGCTGGGGAGCATGGCGCTTGCAGGCGCTGCGATTAATTTGACGTTTTATGGGACGGTTTTTGTTTTCAGCATCTACTTTCAAGCGTTCCTGCACTACGACGCATTCAAAACCGGATTGTCGTTTATCCCGCTGACAGCGGTGCTGACACTTTCCACGATGCTCTCATCGAGGTTCGCCCGGCGATTCAGTGCCACTCGCATTATCACGACGGGTTTCACGGTTCAGATCGTAGGATTCATCGCGCTCTCTCAGACCACATCCAACAGCTCGCTCTGGCTGCTCAACGGTGCGTTGATGCTGGTGGGAATCGGTAGCGCCATGTCAGTACCGTTCATAACCAACTCGATGCTGTCCTCGGTCACGCAGCATGACGCAGGCATCGCCTCCGGCCTGATGGCCTCCGCCCGGCAACTGGGCGGAGTAATAGGTGTTGCTGTGTCCGGCACGATGATCGCTCATACGGACAAAACCGATTTTTCTGCGGGGCTATCCAGCGCGATGCTGTTTTCAGCATTGGTCCTGGCGGTTTGCATCGCGGTCAATCTGTATTCGGCCACCGCTCGACGTCCATAAATCGCGGAGGGGGGCTGCCCTCCTCGCCATATCTTCAACCGGATTGGATTGCACTTTGAATTACCCACTGAACAATCAATCGCTGCTTTCACTGCTGGGCAAAGACTTTCACTTTCCCCATGAAATACCTGGCCAACCTGTTCGGGTTTCTGACTTTGATAGCCTGAAACTCAACAGCTTTGTCACCAGCGACGGGGTCAACCTCGCCTATTGGGAGGCCGGGGCTGGCACGCCGTTGATTTTCATCCCGGGATGGTCAGCCAACGGCGCCTTGTATTTCCACCTCATGCACATCCTCAGCCAGCACTATCACGTGTACGTGCTGGATGTCAGAAACCAGGGACTCTCCGAAAAGGTCAGCTTCGGCAACCGGATTTCCCGCTATGCCATGGACGTAAAACAGTTTGCCGATCACCTGGGCGTGTCCGAAGCCGATTACTGCGGTTGGTCGATGGGGGCGTCGATTCTGTGGGCCTATATCGACCTGTTCGGCACACAAGGCATACGCACGCTGAGCATCATTGACCAGGCACCCTCCGTTTATTGTCACGAAGACTGGACGGAACAGGAACGACTGCAAGCCGGGGCGTTCACCACCTCGCCCGAGCGCATGATTGCGTCCTACGCCAAAGGAGCACCCACCAATCAACTGATCAGCGCGACTCGGGTGCTGGAACGCGCCACTGCACTGGACTCAGCCTGGTTTCACAACGTAATAAGCCTGGCTCAAGCCGTTATGAAGGATGACATGGCGTTTATGGAGCGCGTGCTGTTCGATCACGTCACCAACGATTGGCGGGATGTCATCCAGGCAAAGATTGATGTTCCTACCGCGATTTTCACTGGCGAATACAGCGACTGGCTGGACAGCCAGCGCTGGATGAATTCGGTCGTTTCCGGATCTGCGCTGCATGTGTATACCAAGGCCGAACAGGGCGATCACTTCCTGGCGTTGAAAAATCCGGAAAAGTTCTCGGCCGACCTGCGAGGCTTCCTGGACAAGTATTGAGTCTGCCGCCGTCCGGCGAAGTCCTCTCTACTGCTCCCATTGAGGGTTGGCAAATCGTTCAGCGAGAAAGTTGATCAACACCCGGACTTTGGTTGCCAAGTGCTTGCGCGTGGGATAGACCACGTAAATACCTAACTCGACGGATTGGTACTCAGGCAGAATCTCGATCAGGTCCCCTTTGCGCAGATCGTCGGCCACCATGAAGCTGGGCTGCAAGGCAATGCCGCCCCCCGCCAGGGCGATACTGCGACAGGTATCGCCATTGTTGCAGCGCACAATCGAGCGGGTGCGCACACTTTCGCTGCCATCAGGGCCCGTAAACTGCCATTCATTGCCACTGGCGAAGTTGGTGTACGCAATCACTCCGTGCTCTGCCAGGTCTGCCAGCGTGCGCACTTGAGGGTGGCTCGCCAGATACTCGGGTGAAGCACACAGGCACATCCGCGTGCCCGCCAGTCGGCGCCCTATCAAGGTAGAGCTCTCCATGCGAGCAATACGAACAGCGGCGTCGAAGCCCTCCTCCACAAGATCCACCAGTCGGTCATTCAAACTGATGTCCAGCTCGACGTTGGGATAAGCCTTCATGAATTCGCCCCAGATGGGCGCCAAGTGGAGCACACCGAAACTGACCGGCGCATTCACCCGCAAAACGCCACTGGGCTCCGGTGCGGTGGACGATACGGCCTCTTCGGCCTGATCCATGAGCGCCAGGACTTCACGCGCCTGGTGATAAAACTGACGCCCCTCCTCCGTCAATGACAGCCGTCGGGTCGTGCGGTGCAGCAACCGCGCGCCGAGTCGCTCTTCGAGGCCGCTCACGTAGCGAGAGATGGCCGCTTTAGACATTCCCAGCGGTTCGGCAGCGCCGATAAAACTGCCTTTATCGACCACGGTGCAGAAGACCTGCATCTCTAGCGCTCTGTCCATCATTGTCTCTTTAAGTGGAACTGTTAATCGCATTTGGCCTAATTTATCTCATTTTCACAGCCTATAAACTGAGGCCATTGAAACGCAGATCAAATCATTGAGGAGCATTCACCATGAACACGTCGTTCCCCCTGTTGTTTGTGTCGCATGGTGCTCCAATGTTCGCCATCGAGCCTGGTCTGGCGGGTCAACGTCTGGCCGAACTCGGTCGCGAACTGCCGCGACCCGATGCCATCGTCATTCTCTCCCCGCACTGGATGACCCGCGGCGAAGTCTGTGTTACGGAGAGCACCACCCCCGAAACCATTCACGATTTCGGTGGATTTCCCGAGGCCTTGTACCAGTTGCGCTACCCGGCACCGGGCGCTCCGGCCCTCGCCGCCCATATCGTGGGTCTGCTACAGAACGCGGGATGGAAGTCTCGGCTTGACGCCCGTCGAGGCCTGGATCACGGCGCCTGGGTGCCTCTGCTTTATCTGGCCCCTGAAGCCGACATTCCCGTCGTTCAGGTATCCATGCCTGCCGGACTCGACACCTACCAGGCCTGGAAACTGGGCAAAGCGCTTATGCCCCTGCGCGATATGAACGTGCTGATCGTGGCTTCCGGGAGCCTGACCCATAACTTGTATGAGTTTCGCGGGGCTGCCAGCCATGGGGCGGACTACGTCAAAGAATTTGCCGCCTGGACCGCCAAGGCCCTGAAGGCAGGGGACACCGATCTACTGCTGAACTTCATGCAGCACGCCCCATCCGCCGAACGCGCACACCCGACTGACGAGCATTTTTTGCCGTTGCTCATCGCCCTTGGCGCGGCCGGCGAACACTATGAAACCCGTGTTCTTGAGGGCGGCGTGAGCTACGGAGTGTTGTCGATGGACAGCTACCTTTTTTCCTCTAACCACAAGAATGGATCTCAATCCATTCAGCTCAATCAAGGCATGACAGACCATGGGTGACATGACATTTTCTGAAGCGGCACGCGAGCCGCAAACGGGCCTGTTTTTCCGCAAAGGGAGCAATACTGCGGCGCCCAAGGGCCGTCTGCTTTTACTGCATGGTGTGGGGTCAAACGAAGCGAATCTAGCCTCACTGGCCAAATGGTTACCGCAAGAGCTGGAAGTGATCCTGCTGCGTGGTCCGCTGCAAGTCGGCCCACAGGGCTACGCCTGGTACCAGGTGACCTTCACCGGCAACGGCCCCTCCTTCAATCAAGAGCAAGCGGAGTCCAGCCGTCAACTGCTGCAGCGTTTCATCGACGCCTTGCCACCGTTGCCGACCGTGATCGCCGGCTTCAGCCAGGGCGGCATCATGAGCGCGAGCCTTGGGCTCACCGAGCCTGAGCAGGTTGCCGGTTTCGCCATTTTGAGCGGCCGAATGCTGCGTGAACTTGATCCTCGGATCGCCTCTGCCGATCGGCTCAAGTCCGTCCGCGCATTCATTGCCCATGGGCAGCAGGACAACGTCCTGCCTGTGGCCTGGGCGAAAGAAGCGGATGCCTGGCTGGATCGAATCGGCGTTGTCCATGAAACGCATTTCTACGACATGGCCCACGAGATCGTCGCTGAAGAACTGGCGGACTTCTCGCAATGGCTGAACCACACGCTGTCTCTCTCCAAGTAAAAAAAGGAACTGCACCATGATCGATTCACGTACCGCTCCGTATGCCGCACTCGTTATGCGCCTGGCCCTTGGCATCATGTTCATTGCTCACGGCCTGACCAAGGTCCTGGTGTTCACCCCCGCTGGCACCGCAGGTTTTTTTGAGTCCATTGGTTTCCCGGGTTTCCTGGCGTACCCGGTCATGGCCTTTGAAGTCATCGGCGGCTTGATGCTGGTGCTGGGTGTCTACGCACGCTGGGTGGCCGCTCTGGCGGTGGTTCAACTGTTCGTGGCCGCTACCGTCCATTTCGGTAATGGCTGGAGCTTCACTAACGCCAATGGCGGCTGGGAATATCCTGTCTACCTGGCGGCAACAGCACTGGTTGTCGCGTTGCTGGGCGACGGCGCCATGGCGACAAAAGCATCCAGCAACGCGTAGGTTACTGCTGGCTCAACATCCATCGACGCCCTGCCCCGGAGCGTCGGTGGTTTTCGTTTGAACTCAACCGTAAGTCATCACGTCAGGCGCGATGTCATGAAACTCACGAACGCCTTGATCTTGGGCAACGGATGGCGACTCGATGGCCAAAGAATGCTGAACGTGCGGTGGTCACGAACGTAGCGATCCAGTACCGGCACCAATCGTCCTTCAGCAATCGCGCCCTCGACGAAAAAATCAGGGAGACAGGCGATTCCCAGCCCCGCCTCAGCCATTGCCATCAACGGTTCAATTGCGTTGGCGGTAGCTGACTGTCCCAGTTCAACACTGGTCTGCCCCTTTTTCGTCACCAGAGGCCAGGGGTCGAGTTTACCGCTGGTGGGAAATCGGTAACGCAGACATGAATGGCTGGACAGTTCCGAGGGTCGTGAAGGAACACCTCGCAGTGAAAGATATGCAGCAGATGCCACCAGGCGGTGACTGTAGCCATTGAGCTTGCGCATCATCAGCCGCGAGTCTTCAACTTCACCGATCCGCATCACGGCATCGAAACCCTCCTCGATCACGTTGACCAACCGATCACTGAACTCCAGCTCCAGCTCCACGTCGGGATAGGCCTGCTGAAACGCAATCAAGTGAGGCATCAGCCTCATCCCCAGCTGCGGCAAACCGAGGCGCAACTTTCCCTGGGGTTTACCGGCAGCCTGAGTGATCTCCCGTTTGGCGACTTCGTATTCCGCAAAAATTCGATGGCAGCGTTCCAGAAACAGGCTGCCTTCGGACGTCAGGGTGATGGCCCGCGTGGACCGATGAAACAGCCTCACACCCAGTTCTTCCTCCAATCGCGCAACCGCCTTGCCAACGGCAGATGACGACACGCCGGTTCTGCGCCCGGCTTCGGTAAAGCTGCGGGTTTGCGCGGCATGAACGAACGCGCCGAGCGCTCCAAAATGATCCATGGCCACCTCAATGTATTTGAGCGTTATTTTCGTAAATGATCGGAATTTCATCCTGTTTTTCTTTCCAATCATACAACTTATAGTCACCGCCATTGTGACTTCACCCGCTCTATCGCACCGCGAAGTTAACGTCATCTGACTACATGAGAGACCTCGAATGACTTCGATGCCTTCCCCCCTTGAACTCGCACCGGCGCTCAATCAGCACCCCGGCTTCGCACGGGTTTTTCAACCCGGCCATTTGACCTTCGGTTTTATTGCACCGCTGGAAAGCTATCCCGATAGCCCGGGCCCGACCCTGCAGGATCACGCGCAGTTAGCTCATAAGGTTGACGAAGCGGGGTTTTCTGCCATTTGGCTACGGGACGTGCCCTTTTACGATCCGAACTTCGGTGACGTGGGGCAAATTCTTGATCCGTTGGTATACGCCGGCTTCCTCGCTGCCGTGACCAAGCAGATAGCCATTGGTACTGCCGGCATTGTCCTGCCCCTGCGCGATCCGTTGATTGTTGCCAAGCAGGCCGCGAGTATCGACCAACTGCTGGGCGGGCGATTTATTCTGGGCCTGGCCACAGGTGATCGACCGGTGGAATACCCTGCCTTCGGACTCGACTTCAGCAATCGCGCAGAGCGTTTCCGTGATGCGCTGGCAATCATCCGCGCCGCTTCGGAAACACACTGGGCCGTGCACCCGTCTCGGTTTTATGGCCAGTTGAATGGAGACATCGACCTAGTTCCCAAACCAGTAGGCTCACGCATGCCAACCATGATCATTGGTCAAGCCGGCCAGTCGTTTGAGTGGGTTGGTAAAAACAGCGACGGCATTCTTTCCTACATTTCCAACCCAGCCTTGATTCCCCAGATCATCGAGCGGTGGCGTGCAGCCTGCGGCGACAACGTCTACAAGCCCTATGGCTACGGCACTCTGTTCGACCTGGACCGAGATCCGAACCATCCCCTCCAGGCAGGGCGCGTGCTGCGTGCCGGACGAAACGCGCTGATCGAACACTGGAAACGTCAACAGGACCAAGGCGTCAGTCACGTAGCCCTGCACTTCAAACCTCAACGACGCCACGCCTCGGAAGTCATCGACGAGCTAGGCGAATACCTCTTGCCGCACTTTCCAAGTGCGTCCTTACCCGCCAAACCAACTACAGCGCAGACCCACTCATGAATCGTCCTTTGCATCACATGGATTTCATTTTTCAGACAGCCATGGGGACCTATCCCCTGGCGGCGCAGTGCGAGATGCTCGCCGAGCTTGGCTACCAAGGATTGACGATGTCTGCCTGGAGTAACGATTTGAAGTCGATCGCCCAGGTCAAACCCACCTGGGGCCTGGACGTCGGTGCCGTCTACCTGATTTATCGCAGGGGCCTGGAATCGTTTGTGACCAACCTGTTCGAGACTATCGAGGGCTGCACCACCATCGAACTGGCCCTGCACTCCGGCGACGAAGTCACCAACTTCGACCGCCAAATGATCCAGCGCCTACTCCCGATCTGCGAGCGCCGAGGCCTGGAGATCAGCCTGTATCCGCACGCCCGCTACGGCATGCAGACGACCACCGAGGCAGTCGCCCTGTGCAGGGAGTTCAATCATCCGCGACTCAACATCGTGTTCAATGGATATCACTGGTACGCGACTGAAGAACAGGCCTTGGAGCAGCGCCTTGACGCGATGTGGCCTTGGTTGAAACAGGTGAACATCGCTGGCACTCGACGCTCCCCGCTCGGATGGGGCGGCCTTGCAACCATCGAACCGCTCGATGAGGGGGAAATGGACAACTTCGTGTTGCTGGGCGCGCTCGAACGGCGTGGCTTTGACGGACGGTTTGGCGTGCTAGGCTGGGAAAGCATGGGCGGCGATGTCTACGGCAACCTGCGCCGATCGGCCACCGCCTTTCGGTCCATGGAACAACGGTTGGCTGCCCACCCCGAGTGGGCTGTCGTGACCGACTCGCCCCGCTGAGCCAGGAGATAAATCATGGCTCATCGCATCCATGCGCTCGATTCCTTCTTCTACTCATCGATGGGCGTATACGCCTTTCAGACACAGTGCGAAATGTTGGCCGAGATCGGCTACGACGGCATCACTGTCGCCGCCTGGGGTGGCACACCCCTGACCGACCTCAGCCTGTTGCCCAGCGTCCGGGAAAACCATGGCCTGCACATTGAAGGCCTTTATCTGGTGCTACATGAGGGACGCAACGATGCCCTGATACGGCGCATCGTCGAAACCGTCGAGGGTGTAGAGCTGATCGAGTTGGCGATTCAGACCACCGTCAATGGCGCCCAAGCCATTCTGCGGTTTATCGAGTCGCTGCTGCCCATTGCCGAGCGGCGCGGATTACGGATCGCCTTGTATCCGCATCTTCATCATGTCACCCAGACCACTACGCAAGTCGTGCAGATTTGCGAGCTCTTTTCTCACCCACGCCTGGGGGCCTCGTTCAATGGGTATCACTGGTACGCCAGCCAGGAAGGCGAATTGGAGCGGCGCCTTGCAGCAATGAAACCCTGGCTCATGCAAGTGGTGACTTCTGGCAGTGCACTTTCGCAGTTGGGCTGGGGCGGCGTGGCGACCATGGAGCCAGTCGACCGCGGTGAGATGGACAACTTCGCCTTGATCGCCGCGCTGAATCGCGTCGGTTATACCGGCAGCCTTGGCGTGCTCGGCTGGGATTACGGGGGTGACATTTACCTCAAGCTCCAGCGCTGCCTGGCAACGCTACGGGAAATCGATCAACGCCTGGAACGTCATCCGTCCTGGTCGGATTTCACGCTGAAGTAGCGGATGGCCGCGTCACAGAACTCAACTCAAAAACGGAACATGCAATGACAGCCCTTTCTGTGCTTGACCTCATGATGATCGGCGAAGGAAAAACCTTTGCCAACACGCTGGATGACGCCGCCTCCCTGGCGCGACACGTGGAAGCCCATGGCTACAAACGCTATTGGATCGCCGAGCACCACGACCTTCCGGGAATTGCCTCTTCGGCGACCACCTTGCTCATCCAGCATCTTGCTATGGCAACCAGCACACTGCGTATCGGTTCCGGTGGAATCATGCTACCCAACCACTCGCCTCTAATAGTGGCGGAGCAGTTCGGGACATTGAATACCTTGTTTCCCGGTCGCATCGATTTGGGCATTGGCAGAGCACCGGGGTCGGCAGGGCTGGCTATTCGTGCCATGCGCGGTGATGCCTCCGAGCGAGACTTTGCCCAGGATATCCAGCAATTGACGGACTACCTGGCGGACAACGGAAATCAGCCGGTTCGTGCAATCCCTGAAACCCATGACGTTCCGCTATGGCTATTGGGTTCAAGCCTCAACAGCGCAGATCTCGCTGCAAAAATGGGGCTCCCCTACGCGTTCGCTTCACATTTCGCGCCTCGATTCCTGATGCAGGCCATCGCGCACTATCGCGCCTCGTTCCGGCCCTCGATGTTGCTTGACCGCCCCTATGTCATCGCTGGCGCCAATGTCTTCGCGGCCCCCTCACGCGCCGAAGCCGATTACCTGGCGAGTTCGCACCGTCATTGGGTGGCCAATTTATACGCGGGCAAAGCAGGGAAGCTGCCGAGCCCGCAAGAGGGTTACATGGAGAGGCTCGCCGACGCGGATCGGCATAATCTGGCGCAAGCCATGGCTTGCACTGCGGTAGGCGATCAGGATGATGTGGGAAGCTGGCTGCGTCAGTTCATCGCGACCACCAAGGCGGACGAGGTGATCATCGATGCGAGAATTCATGACCCCGACGCACGCTGCCGCTCCTATCAACTGGCCGCGCAATCCATTGCCGACCTGCTTGACTGAGACATCCATGTGCTGAGTTAACGCAAGAAAACGGTATTGGTGAATGCCCCGGTACAAGGCGTCGTCAATCCGCTTGAGTGATGGACGACGCCTGTTCGGCATGACATTGCTTCAGCAACGCATGACCGTCAGTCAAGACTCAATTGAAAACCATGCCACCATCAATAATGACCGCCTGGCCTGTCATGTAGTCAGAGTCAGGCCCGGACAGGAATGACACACAGGCCGCAACGTCCTCTGGCTGAGACAGTCTCTTCAACGCAATATGCTGGGCGAATTGCTGCATTCCCCATTCAAAGCTTTGGTTGGCATTGTCCGCCACATCTTGAGCCACCTTACGCATCATGGGTGTATTCACAATGCCTGGGCAGTAAGCATTCACCGTAATGCCGAGGTGGGCCAACTCCCTGGCCGCCGTTTGGGTGATGCCCCGTACGGCAAACTTGGTCCCGCCATACACCGCCAGGTCCGGATTGCCGACGTGACCGGCCTGCGAGGAGGCGCTGATGATTTTGCCGCCGTGCCCCAGCGTTTTGAATGCATCAACAGCCGCCTGTATACCCCACAGAACGCCACCCACATTGATATCAAAGGTTCTCCGATAAATTTCTGGGGTTATCGATTCAATTGGTGCAATCGGCGCAATGCCCGCATTATTGATGACCACGTGTAGATCACCCAGAGCCTCCACTGCTTGCTTCACGGCCTTGAAGACATCCTCACGATCGGCCACATCAACCCGTATCGCCAGGGCTCGGCCACCCTCCTTATTGATTCTGTCCGCCACGAAACTTGCACTTTCGATGTTCATGTCAGCACAGGCCACTGCAAAACCATCTGACGCCAGTCGCATCGCAATGGCCTCACCGATTCCTTGACCTGCACCTGTGACAAAAGCAACTTTTGCGTGAGATTTACTCATTTCATTTTTCCTTCTCGATCGTTATGGGGAAATCAGACAGCGAGTACTAAAAAGCCGCGTTGGCAGGCACGCCAGTCAGTCAACCGTCAGAAGCTGGCCTGGATTTTCAGGCCTGCGACCAAGGCGTTATCCACTTCATAAACCCCGCCGGGGTGACGGACGTACTGCAGGTTCGGACGCACGGTCAGCCAGTCGGAAACATGAATCCCATAGTTGAGTTCGATGTCGTACTCACTGTGCTGAACGGGGACGAATTGCGGGTTATCGTAGTCGTCGATGCCCGAGCTTTCATTGATCTGGCGCTGGCGTTTGCTCACGTCATCGTTGACCAGCAGCCGAGCGACTCCCAAACCGATGTCATCCTTCGGCCGGGCATCGAAAGGTCCTCTGTAGACCGCGCCGATGTTCTGGAAACTCTCGATGCCGCTAGTGGCCTTGTCGTGTACGGTCACGCTGGCGAAGACGCTCAAGCCGCGTGACGCATCGCCGTGATGGGTGGTGAGTTGCTGCTGGCCCATGATCCACGCGCCATGTTTGCTGCTGCGGGACTTGGGTGCCTGGCCGGTCAACCCTTGTGGCTGGCCGTTAACATCGTCGTACACATCATTCGCGCTGGCACTGCTGTGGTAGTAGCCCAAGCGGTACTCACCCGGCAATGACTCAGTGCCCAGCGTCGGCGTCCAGATCACCTCTACGGGTACGAGTGCACCCTTGGTACCACTCCCGCTAAGCTTGAAGCCGTTGTTGGTCTCCAGGTTCGAAGGGTTTTGCTCGTACACCCCGATCTGCACGGCCCACTGTTGATCGATGTTGTACCTGGCTCGCAGCCCCCACTGGCTAACGGGACCGCTGTACCACACATCCCCCGCAACGTTGCCGACGGGAGCACTGCAGAACGACAGACTCTGGAAGTCACAAGGAAAACTGTTGAAGTCCTCGTTGACACCCAATCGTCCCAGCTTGAGGTCCAGGGCACTGTCGAAAAACTTCTGTCGATACCACATCTGGGTCAAGCGCCAAGTTTGACCGCGTCCCCATACCTCCTGCACGGAACTGAGTTGACCCGTACGAGGGTCGGCAATCCGATCATTGGAGAGATTGTTGCCGTTACGCTCGGTCACCAAAAGTTGGAACTCTGCATCATTCCAGCCAAGGAGCTTTTGCAGATCCAGGTGCGTGCCGAGTGCCCATTGAGCCGTGTAGCGTGCGGTGTGATCATGGTTGTAGCCACCTTGCAGATTGGTGGCCGCTTCTCCGGTATAACCGACGATAACGTCCACTCCCTTTTCCAGTAACTCACTGCGTTCACCGCCCCAATCTCCCAATCCCCATCGGGGCGAGGAGTCTGCTGCTGATACAGATACAGGTAGGCACGCCAGCAACCCAAGCCCCAACGGCAGTTGCCAATAGGTATTCATGTCGACTTTCCTTGTTTTTATGTTTTTACGACACAGCGTTAGCCAGACCGCAGGGCAACGCCGTTGCGGTCATGAAAAAAGTGGTTGTTTGAAAAAAGTACAGTGGCGGGTTAGATGCCGGCCAGGCACAGGTACTTGATTTCGAGATAGTCCTCGAGTCCGTACTTCGATCCCTCCCGGCCGACACCGGACGCCTTGATACCGCCGAAGGGCGCGGCTTCGGAACTGATGATTCCGGTGTTTACGCCTACAATTCCGTACTCCAGGGCTTCACCGATGCGAAACGCCCTTCCCAGGTTCGCGGTATAGAAATACGCCGCCAGGCCGAACTCGGTGTCGTTGGCTTTGCCGATGACTTCGGCGTCATCGTAGAAGCGGAAGACTGGCGCGAGCGGGCCGAAGGTTTCTTCTTTAGCTACCCGGGCGCTATCGGGCACATCCACCAGGATGGTCGGCTCGAAAAAGTTGCCCCCAAGGGCATGGGCGGCGCCTCCTTTGATGACTTTGGCACCCTTGGCCAAAGCATCTTCAATATGCTCGCGGACTTTGGCGACGGCCTTGCCATCAATCAATGGGCCAAGGGTGACGCCCTCAGAAAAACCGTCGCCGATTTTCAGTGCGCCCACCGCTGAAGCGAGCTTGTCGATGAAGGTGTCGTATACCTTGTCGTGGACATACAGGCGGTTAGCACAGACGCAGGTTTGCCCGGCATTGCGAAATTTGGAGGCCAACGCTCCCTCTACGGCAGCATCAAGATCGGCATCTTCAAAGACAATGAACGGCGCATTACCGCCTAACTCCAGCGAGACTTTCTTGATGTCGTGAGCGCATTTTTCCATGATCTGACGGCCGATTTCAGTAGAGCCGGTGAATGAAATTTTGCGCACAGTTGGGTTGCTGGTCAGCTCTTCTGCAATCTCTGCTGCCGCACCGGTCACCACCGACAACACCCCTTTTGGGATGCCCGCCTGCTCGGCCAGGTAGACCAACGCCAATGCTGAAAAAGGCGTTTGAGAGGCTGGCTTGATGACCATGGTGCAACCGGCCGCTAATGCAGGGCCAGCTTTGCGGGTGATCATGGCGCTAGGGAAGTTCCATGGGGTGATGGCTGCGCAAACTCCGACGGGCTGTTTGATGACCAGCAGGCGTTTGTCCGTGGCACCCGGAATAATATCCCCGTATACACGCTTGGCTTCCTCCGCATACCACTCGATATAGGACGCGCCGAAGGTGATTTCGCCCAATGCTTCGGGCAGTGGCTTACCCTGCTCCAGGGTCATGATCTGAGCCAGATCGTGCTGATTTTCAATGATCAGGTTGTACCAGCGCCGCAGCAGAGTGGCGCGTTCCTTTGCCGACAGGTCACGCCAAGAAGGTAGCGCGCGTTCGGCCGCCGCAATAGCACGACGAGTCTCGGCCTTGCCCATACGTGGCACCTGGCCAATGGAGGCATTGGACGACGGATTAACAACTGTGATGGTGGCGGCGCTGTCACCAGAGGTCCATTCACCATCGATATAGGATTGCTGGCGGAAAAGTTGAGGGTTATTCAGTATCACTGCATGTTCTCCATTGGGCGCGCAGCTCCGGCGGAGCCGCACCTGTTCAACACTCGCCTGTGCGCCCTGCGCTACAGGCGAATGCATCCGTGATTGCCAGTTGCGTCCCGTCGATCAATGCAGGGCGATACGCACGTGCTTGTCCGACACAGTCACGGCCTTGAACTTGAAGCCTCGGTAGTCATTGTTTTTTACCGACGTAAGCTGTTCGCTGAATGCCCCCAGTCCGCCCATGTAGAAGTAAACCTTATTGCTCTTGCCGGGGATGTTGGCACCGAAGATCCAAGAGTCGGTCTTGGCGAAGAGCGTTTGATCGGCAATTTCCTGGCAGGTCACACCCCATTCATGCTCGCTCTGCGGATCGGGTTCCACGCATGCCAACTCGTTTTCCTCCATGAAGCCGATCAGCTCTGATACCCATTCAACTTCGGTTTCAATGGTGGGTGGCAGGTTGGTGAATGGACCGTTCGGGCCGAGAATCATGAACATATTGGGGAAGTTGGCGGTGGCGACCGATAGATAACTCGAAGGTCCGTCGGCCCAGTGATCGTTGATCGACACATTGTCGCGCCCGCGTATATCGATGCGCTTGTAGTTGCCGTCCACGGCATCAAAGCCGGTGGCAAATACCAGTACATCCAGTTCGTGTTCCACCCCGTCCGCGGTGCGAATGCCCTTGGCGGTGATTTCTTCGATAGGATTGGCTTTTACATCGACCAGCGACACGTTTTCCCGGTTGAAGGTGGCGTAGTAACCGCTGTCACACAGTGGCCGTTTCGCATAGAGGTCGCGGGGCATCAACTTGCGCGCGGTTTCCGGGTCCTTGACGATTTCCGCGATTTTTTCCCGCACAAAGTCTTGGGCGGCGATGTTCGCTTCTTCGCTGGTTGCGATGTCATTGAAGGTCTGGAACATGTAGCGAAAACCGCCGCCACCGTCCCAGGCTCGCTGAAAGATGGATTTTCGCTCGGCGGCATCGACACTCATGGTTGGAATATCGCTTTCCTGGAAACCGAACGCCAGGCGCGAGGAGCGCACCTCTTTCCAGATGGCGTCGTAGTTTCGTTTGATGTCATCCACGTATTCGCGACTGAGTGGGCCGTTACCCACCGGCACTGTGTATTGCGCGGAACGTTGGAACACACTCAAGTGGCCGACTATCGGGGCAATCGCGGTGATGACCTGGCAACCTGTCGAACCTGTGCCAATGACGCCCACACGCTTGCCTTCCAGCACAGCATCAGCAGGCCAGTTGGCGGTGTGGTACATCTGGCCCTTGAATTGATCAAGGCCCTTGATCTTCGGAACATTGGTTGCTGAAAGCAGACCCAACGCCGTGACCAGATACTTGGCGCTGTACTGATGTCCATCATCGGTGCTGAGGAGCCAGCGGCTGCTTTGTTCGTCGAACACGGCAGAGGTGATCGCAGTTTCCAGTTGGATATCGCGACGCAGGTCATGTCGATCAACCGCGTGGTTCAGATAGGACAGAATTTGCGGCTGAGTTAGATAACGCGTGGTGATGTCCCACTCCTGGCAAAGCTCACGATCCCAGGAGAAGCAATAGACGAAGGATTCACTGTCGGATAATGCACCCGGATAGCGGTTCCAGTACCAGGTGCCACCGACGCCGCCCGCCTTATCGAAGGTTCGAACTTTCAAACCGAGTTCATCGCGCAACTTTTTGAGCATGTAAATGCCGCCAAAGCCCGCGCCGATTACGATGGCGTCGTAGTCAATGATATCGGTGCCAACAGAACGTTTGGCCAGAACTGTAGTTGTCATTATGTTCTCCTGTTTCGATCTATTCGCCGCAGGCTTCAACTAACGCCAGCGCGTTTTTGAAAGCTGCAAGCAAGCCGTATCTGCTTCCCATGACTGAACAGCCAGGGAAGTGATCAAGAAATATTTGGTTAAGCGGGTTAGTAAATTTCCGCTCGCTCAACTAGAGCGAGAAGCCGCCATCTACGGCGATCGCCTGTCCGGTGACGTGGGGCGCACAGGCCAGATAAACCGCTAATTGGCCCATGTCTTCAACCGTTTGGGCCTCGCCTTGGGGCAGGAGGCTGGACTGGTGGCGCTCCCAGGACTGCACTTCCGTCTCGCCAGGCTGAGCCCAGCGTGCAGAAAGCCCTTCATCACCACGCCACATGCCAGTGCCGACCACTCCCGGGCAAAGTGCATTGACGGTGATGCCTTCACGGGCAACCTCTTTGGCAAAGGCATTGGTAAAGCCGATCACTGCAAATTTGGAAGCGCTGTAATGGGACAGGTCCGGGAATCCGACTTTGCCGGCGATCGAGGCGAGATTGATGATTCGCCCGAGCTTATGTTCGCGCATCAATTTGAGTTCCGCCTGGCAGCACAGGAACACACCGCGCGCGTTGATGTTCATGATCCGGTCCCATTCGCTGACCGGCAATTCTTCGACCTTGCCGAGGCTGACCACGCCCGCGTTGTTGACCGCCACATCGAGGCGACCAAACGCGCTCCTGACTTGTTCGATCATGCTGGCGACGCTCTCGGGCTTACTTACATCAACTTGCAGGGCGACAGCTTGACGACCTAGGGCGCGAACCTTGGCGGCGGCCTCTTCCGCGATGCCGATGTCGTAATCAGCGAGTACCAGATCAGCGCCAGCCTGGGCCAGGCTCAGCGCAATGCCCTGTCCAATACCACGTCCAGCACCGGTCACCAGGGCAACTTTGCCTGTCAGGGAGAAGTCGATAGCTTTGGATACGCTCATTTGATGCCTCTGTTCATTATTGTTGTTGAGATGCGGCCGTCTCACGCGGCTCGCTGAGACAGTAAAAGCAAGTCGAATGCCAAATCTCGAATAATTGGCTGAAAGCCCCAGAATAGAGCGGCTTACTACTTATGAAATGTGTCGAGTCTGGTGGTTTGATAAAGACATAATGGCTCTCGCACCTCCGATCGGGCTGCGAATACTGAGATGTTATGTCTCACGCAGGAACGGCTGATCGAATCAGCTTGTGAGGGCTGCCCAACAAGCCTTTAATGAACTTTACAAAAAATAAGATCTGACCATTCGGAGGTACCATGTCCTCTGGCTACGCAAAGACTCACGTCGACCACGTGAGTCGAGTGTTACGCACTGCCGAAAGTGCTCCGACCCTGCCGGTACCCAACATCATCCTCGATTCGTGGCGTCGCTCGGTGCAGCACCATAAACTCGACCCTGGTTCATTGCAGGGGCCCAGAATTCTTGAGGCTCACCAGCTCCATGAGCACCGTGAGCGCGTCGACGACTTCCTGCACCTGGCAGGCGATGAGATATCTCGCCTGCACAACCGGGTACGTGAAGCCGATTACTGTGTGATGCTCACCGACACGCTGGGTTGCACGGTTGACTACCGCATTGAATCGACCATACGCAGCGAATACCGCCGCGCGGGCATGGATGTCGGGACCTGTTGGTCCGAAAGCGTAGAAGGAACAACGGGCGTCTGTGCGGTCCTGATCGACAAACAGCCGGTCACCGTTCATAAACACGACCACTTCCGCGCCGCTTTTATCGGAATCACCTGCTCCGCCGCGCCGGTGTTTTCACCAAACGGCGAGATCCTGGCTGTTCTGGATGTCTCTTCGATCCGCTCTCCGGATGACCGGCGCAGTCAGCACTTGATCAGGCAGATGGTCATCCAGAGCGCCACTGACATCGAGAACGCCTATTTCATGTACAGCACTCAGGATCTGTGGGTGCTGCGCGCACATCCCCTGCCCGGCTACATCGACAGCCAGCCACAATGCCTGTTCGCCTGGGACCGCGATGGAGTGATTCAGGCGCTCAACCCCGCCGCCCGACGCCTCTTGTTACAGCGCCACGGCAGAATTCCCGTCAGTATCCATGAAGCATTCGGCTCGGCACGATTACCTGCCGCCAGCGACGACAGTGTTCACTACCTGCCTTCAATGGGGCTGCACGTTCGACTCAAAGCTCCACGTAGACCAACCAGTGTGACCGTTGAGAACAATGTCGTTTCATCAATTGATCCCAAAGTCGCCCAAGCACTAGAGCTGGCCGTGCGTGTCAAGGACCGCGGGTTGCCCGTTCTGATCCATGGAGAGACGGGAGCTGGCAAGGAATACTTCGCCCTGCAACTGCATAGAGCGAGCAAACGCCGTGACAAACCCTTCGTTGCGGTGAACTGTGCGGCGATACCCGAGAACCTCATTGAGAGCGAGTTGTTCGGATACGTCGCCGGCGCGTTCACCGGCGCATCCAGCAAAGGCATGCGCGGCCTGCTGCAGCAAGCCGATGGCGGTACGCTATTCCTGGATGAAATTGGCGATATGCCACTGATGTTACAAACTCGCTTGCTCAGGGTCCTAAGCGAGGGTGAAGTGGCGCCGTTGGGTGGAGCCCGGCCACAGTCGATTGACATTCAGGTCATTTGCGCCAGTCACCGTGATATTTCCACGCTGGTGGAAACCGGCGGCTTTCGCGAAGACCTGTATTTTCGTTTGAGCGGTGCGCGCTTCGACATACCGCCGCTGCGTGAGCGCAAAGACAAGCTCGCGCTGATCAACAGGCTGCTGGATGAGGAGTGTCACCGCTCGGGAGACAAGCTCGAACTGAGCGAAGCGGCACTGGAAATGCTCTTGAACTACAACTGGCCAGGTAATATGCGTCAGTTGCATCACGTACTGCGCTACGCGTGTGCAGTCTGTACCAGCCACATCATCGGCGTGAAGGACTTGCCTGCCACCCTAGGCACAAGCACGCCGGTAATGGGGCAGGAAGCGGTATCGGGCAGCCCCGAACGTCAGACATTGATTGATACCCTTGTACGCAATCGTTGGAAACCTCTGCTGGCCGCACAAGAATTGGGAATTTCTCGTGCAACTCTCTATCGCAAAGTGAACCAGCACGGCATCAAAATGCCGGGCAAAGGCTCCTATAACTGAGCATGCACAGGCGCTACGAACGTAGCGCCTGGCCCCATCGTTTCAAGTTCAGATCAATTGCTGCAACTGCGGCACTGCCTCAAACAAGTCTGCTACCAGGCCGTAATCGGCCACCTGGAAGATCGGCGCTTCTTCGTCCTTGTTGATCGCCACGATCACCTTGGAGTCTTTCATGCCGGCCAAGTGCTGGATCGCGCCGGAGATACCGACGGCGATGTACAGCTGTGGAGCAACGATCTTGCCGGTCTGGCCGACCTGCATGTCGTTGGGTACGAAACCTGCGTCGACCGCGGCGCGCGAAGCACCAACGGCAGCGCCCAGCTTGTCGATGCCGCGGCCGCCGGAAACGACGATCTTGGCAGCGGTCAGTTCCGGACGATCGGACTTGGCCAGTTCTTCGCCGACGAAGCTGGAGATGCCAGCGTCGTGTGCAGCGCCAACGGATTCAACCGAAGCGGAACCACCTTCAGCGGCAACCGGGTCGAAACCGGTGGCACGCACGGTGATGACCTTGACCGCAGCGTTCGATTGAACGGTCGCGATGGCGTTACCGGCGTAGATCGGACGCTTGAAGGTGTCA
>NZ_LMGK01000014.1:0-715 GCF_001427125.1 Pseudomonas sp. Root562 | reverse complement strand
TCAGCGGCAACCGGGTCGAAACCGGTGGCACGCACGGTGATGACCTTGACCGCAGCGTTCGATTGAACGGTCGCGATGGCGTTACCGGCGTAGATCGGACGCTTGAAGGTGTCAGCGCTTTCTACCGAGATGATCTCGGAGATCTGGTCAACGTCCAGTGCAGCGGCAACGCGCGGCAGGATGTTTTTGCCRTTGGAAGTGGCGGCAGCCAGGATGTGGCTGTAGCCCTTGCCCAGTTCAGCAACCAGTGGCGCGACGTTTTCCGGCAGCTGATGCGCGTAAGCGGCGTTGTCAGCGTTCAGGACTTTGCTCACGCCYGCGATTTTCGCAGCGGCTTCAGCCACGGCGCCAGCGCCTTGGCCTGCAACCAGCACGTGGATGTCGCCGCCGATTTTGGCAGCGGCAGCAACGGTGTTCAGCGTGGCCGGGGCCAGCACTTTGTTGTCNGCCAGCGCCTTGGCCTGCAACCAGCACGTGGATGTCGCCGCCGATTTTGGCAGCGGCAGCAACGGTGTTCAGCGTGGCCGGGGCCAGCACTTTGTTGTCGTGTTCAGCAATAACCAAGATAGTCATTTAGATTACCTTCGCTTCGTTTTTCAGTTTCTCGACCAGTTCAGCCACCGACTTGACCTTGATACCCGCGCTGCGTGCAGCAGGCGCTTCGACTTTCAGGGTCTTGTTGGTCATGGCTTGGCCTTAGGTTTACGCGCCCCGC
>NZ_LMGK01000013.1 GCF_001427125.1 Pseudomonas sp. Root562 | reverse complement strand
GACGAGGATGGCACGGTCGGCACCCAGAGCCAGCGCGGTGCGCAGTTGCTCCTGAGCGGTGGACGGGCCGACGGAGACGACGACGATTTCAGTCGCAACACCCTTCTCTTTCAGGCGTACGGCTTCTTCGACGGCGATCTCGCAGAATGGGTTCATCGACATCTTGACGTTGGCAAGATCGACGCCGGAATTGTCCGCCTTGACGCGAACTTTCACGTTGTAGTCGACTACTCGCTTCACAGCTACCAGGGTCTTCATTGGACGGTGTTCTCTCAAAAACTTTGATCGTTGCAAGCAGGCCTTTTGTTTTCAGACAAAGGCTAAATCGCCCCGGCTGCACGCATTTGTTCAATACGGTCCGGACCCAGCCCCAGTTCCCTGAGCACCTGCTCGGTGTGCTGGCCGAGACCCGGAACGGCATCCATGCGAGGCTCGAACGCGCTGTTGCTGCCCGGAGGTATCAAGCTCGGGACGATACCGGCGCTGGTTTCGACTTGCCGCCAGCGATCACGGGCCTGAAGTTGCGGATGGTCCCAGACGCCTTGCATATCGTTGACCCGGGCGTTGGCAATTTGCGCATGCTCCAACCGATCCAGTACCGCATCAAAATTGAGTCTGGAGAACGATTCAACAATGATTTCCCGCAGCGTCTGACGGTTCTCGACGCGCTTGAAGTTGGCGCAGAAGCGTTCGTCTTTCGCCAGTTCAGGTGCAATCAGGACTTTGTCGCAGAACAGCTGCCACTCTCGTTCGTTCTGCAACCCCAGCATGACTGTGGTGCCATCACCGATGGGGAAGGGGCCATACGGGTAGATTGTGGCGTGCGCGGCGCCGGCGCGCGGGGGCGGTGCAGCACCGTCGTAGGCGTAATACATCGGGTAGTTCATCCACTCGACCAGGCTTTCCAGCATGGACACATCGAGGTGGCTACCTTCACCAGTGCGTCCACGCAACAGCAAGGCAGAAAGAATTCCGGTGTAGGCGTACATGCCGGCCGCGATGTCAGCAATCGAGCAACCAGCCTTGGCCATGTCTTCCTCAGCCGGTCCGCCGGTGACCGACAGGAATCCGCCTTCGCTCTGGATCAACAGGTCATAGGCTTTTTTCTTTTCATAGGGGCCGCCTGCGCCGTAGCCTGAAATATCACAGACAATCAGGCGTGGAAATCGCTGATGCAAAGCCCCAAATGAAAGTCCCATTCGTGCTGCCGCACCCGGCGCCAGGTTCTGCACCAGGACATCAGCAGTGGCCAGCAAACTGTCTAGCACCTCGGTGGCTGAATCTTGTTTGAGATCGAGGGTCAGGCTTTCTTTCGAGCGATTGGTCCAGACGAAGTGCGAGGCGAGGCCGTTGACGCGTTGGTCGTAGCCTCTGGCGAAGTCACCCGCGCCAGGGCGCTCGACCTTGATCACACGCGCACCAAGGTCGGCCAGTTGTCGGGTGCAGAAGGGCGCTGCAATCGCATGCTCAAGGCTGACGACGGTAATCCCATCGAGTGGACGGATACCTTTGGGTTGGCTCATGATTATTATCTCTCTTGTCATGGCTCCCCAGTCGCGCCTGCTTAAGCCGACGCACTGGGCTTTACGCTGTTCCTTTAGAAGGAGCGCGGCAGTTCAAGCAGGTGTTCGGCAACATACGAAAGGATCAGGTTGGTGGAGATTGGCGCCACCTGATACAGCCGGGTTTCGCGGAATTTACGCTCGACGTCGTACTCGCAAGCAAAGCCGAAGCCCCCGTGAGTTTGCAGGCAGGCATTGGCCGCTTCCCACGAAGCTTTGGCGGCCAGGTACTTGGCCATGTTGGCGCTGGCACCGGCGTTGATGCCGCTGTCGTATTCCTCGCAAGCGCGCCAGCGCATCAGGTCAGCCGCTTCGATTTCGATGTGTGCTTCAGCGATGGGGAACTGAACGCCTTGGTTCTGCCCGATAGGGCGTCCGAACACCACGCGATCGCGGGCATAGGCGCTGGCCTTTTCGATAAACCAACGACCGTCGCCAATGCATTCGGCGGCGATCAGTGTGCGTTCAGCATTCAGGCCATCCAGGATGTACCTGAATCCTTTGCCTTCCTCGCCGATGAGGCTATCGGCAGGAATTTCCAGGTTGTCGAAGAACAGTTCGTTGGTTTCGTGGTTGACCATGTTGGCAATCGGTTGCACGGTCAGGCCGTTACCAATGGCCTCACGTAGGTCGACGAGGAAGATCGACATCCCTTCGGACTTTTTCTTCACGTCGGCCAAAGGAGTAGTACGCGCTAACAGGATCATAAGATCGGAATGCTGGACGCGGGAGATCCAGACCTTCTGCCCGTTAATGACGTACTTGTCACCGCGTTTGATCGCTGTGGTCTTGATCTTTGTGGTGTCGGTACCGGTAGTCGGCTCGGTCACGGCCATCGATTGCAGGCGCAATTCGCCGCTGGCCAGTTTCGGCAGGTAATAGCTCTTCTGCGCCTCGCTACCGTTACGCAGCAGGGTGAACATGTTGTACATCTGCCCGTGAACGGTGCCGGAATTGCCGCCGCAGCGATTCACCTCTTCGAGGATGACCGAGGCCTCGGCCAATCCCAGGCCGGAGCCGCCATACTCGACGGGAATCATCGCTGCCAGCCAACCTGCATCGGTCAGAGCCTTGACGAAGGTTTCCGGGAAGCCTTTTTCTTCGTCGACTTTACGCCAGTAAGCCGCATCGAATTCAGCGCATAGAGCACGTACGCCCTCGCGGATGGCATTGAGTTCGTCAGAGTTGCGGTCAGTCATTATTGTTCTCCTCAACGCGTCACGCACGGCAGCCGCCCTGCGTGACCGGGTACGGGCAAAGATTGGTCAGATCGGATTGAAACCCAGTGCAGCACGAAAGCGATTCTTGATGTAGTGACCGTCTCGCGGTGGCAGCACGCGTGGCGGGTTTTCCGCTTTGATCTTGATCGTTGCGAGCTTGACACCATCGCGCGTTGTGAAACGCTCGCGCAGGTTGTGTACGCCTTCCATGTCACGGATTTCATCGGTCCAACTGAAGCCGCAAGTTTTCGCGACCTGGTCCAGGGAAATACCAAATCCCGCATGGCTGACCTGCATGCCGGTCTCGCCGAAGTGGCCGTTATCCAGTACCGCAATGGTCAGGTTGGCAGGCTTTTGCAGGGCAACCGTAGCCAGGGCGCCGAAGCCCATCAGCAATTCACCATCCCCGGTGACGACGACCACTGATTTGTCAGGTTGCGCATTGGCCAGGCCAAGGCCAACCGTGATGGCACTGCCCATGGCGGCCCACAGGTAATAGTTCAGGTCGTTGTCGCCTGCGGCCATGACGTCGTAGGACGCCGAGCCCAGACCGGTCACGACCAACACGTCTTTGCGGTCGGCCAGGAGGGCTTTAACCACTTCGCGGCGGCACAGAGTGTGGTTTGCGCTTACTTGACCCATTTCTTTTCTCCAATCAGGCGTTGACCGAGCAGCAGGGCGGTGGAGGAATCTCCGTTGAATGCCATCGTCGCGGCACCGTGCAGCAGCGGAGCGACGTCTTCCGGGACGTCCGCGCGCCAGGTCATGACCTTCATCAGGTTCAGAGAGGCTTCGGTTGCCTGACCCATAGGGTTCTGCCACGCGTTGAATTCGGCCCAGTCGCCTCGCATGGTGACGACCATCAGCAGCGGGAAGCCGGCGCAGACTTGCAGAGCGAGGGTGTTGATGCAGTTCCCGACTCCGCTGGACTGCATAAGCAGAGCGCCGCGTTCCCCGCCAAGCCACGCCCCTGCCAGGTAGCCGATGCCTTCTTCTTCGGTGGTGAGGACGACGGCTTTGATGTCTGGGTCCGCATACGACATGCGTATCGCTGCCGAGTGGCCGGCATCCGGTACAAAGACCACGTGTTTGACGTTGTGGGCCTTGAGCACGCGGAACACGTCCTCCTGCCAATCCTGTCCCACGGTTTGTTCAGCTTCTGTTGACATACCCATCTCCCAAGCAGTGCTGCTTTTGTGTTTTCACTCATTCTGGGATGGCTGGAACCGAACTGCGACTACCGTTTTTGTCTTTGAGATATGCCCGATTTTTATAGCTGGTTAGGGGCGCGTGGCGTGTCGGGCAAATGCGATAGCCACGCTTTATAGGACGGGACAATGATTAACGCAGGGAGGTGCAGAATGTACGGATGGCCTCGCAGGCTCGGCGCAATGAAGCATCATCCAGCGCATAGGCAATACGAATGTAAGGACCAAGTCCAAACGCGCTGCCATGCACCACGGCCACATCTGCCTCATCGAGTAGCGCATGTGCAACATCTTCGTCGGTGTGCAGTACCCGGCCACCCGGTGAGGTAAGGCCGATCAACCCGGCGCAGGAAGCGAACGCGTAAAAAGCTCCTGCCGGACTGACACATTCAAGACCTGGCGTGTTATTCAGCAGCGCCACCATCAAGTCGCGACGACCCTGGAAAGCAGCGCGGCTTTCACGGATAAAGTCCTTGGGACCCTCCAGAGCAGCAAGTGCGGCTTGTTGCGAAATCGAGCTGGCGCCAGAGGTTTGCTGACCTTGCAGTTTTTCCATAGCCTCCAGCAGCCAGCGTGGTCCGGTAGCAAAACCGATGCGCCAACCGGTCATGGCATAGGCTTTAGATACACCGTTCATGGTCAGTGTTCGCGGTGCCAGCCGCGGTTCGACTTGGGCCAGGGTATGGAAAGTTTGATCGTCGAAGATCAAATGCTCGTAGATGTCATCAGCCAGAATCAGCACGTGAGGATTAGCCAACAACACTTCAGCCAACGCTTGCAGTTCGCCCCGGCTGTACACCGCGCCGGTCGGGTTGGACGGCGAATTGAGGATTAACCAGCGGGTCTGCGGTGTGATCGCCGCGGCCAACGCAGGTGGTGTTAGCTTGAAGCCGGTACCCGCATCGCACGTCACTATCCGGGCTTCACCTCCACACAATTGAACCATCTCCGGGTAACTGACCCAGTACGGCGCCGGCACGATGACCTGATCGCCCTCATTAAGGGTTGCTGCCAAGGCGTTGTAGATCACCTGTTTGCCACCGTTACAGACGAGGGTGTCTTGCCAGGTGACATCCAGGCCATTCTCGCGGCGGAACTTGGCGGCCACTGCTTCTCGCAGTGAACGTTCACCGGCAACTTGTGTGTAGCGGGTATGGCCGTGCTCGATGGCGACAATAGCCGCTTCGCGAACATGCTTGGGCGTATCGAAATCTGGCTCGCCGGCGCATAGCGAAATGATCTTCGCACCTTGTGCCCGGCGTTCCGCTACACGGTCCATGATCCGATAAGTCGCTGATGGTTGTGCGCTGGCCAGGCGTTGATTCAGTCGTTGGATAACGGCGCTCATGCGCGGGTTCTCCACTCAGTCAGGTTCATCAGCTCCAGTGTCGAGCGGCCTTCGGTCAATGCCTGCATCATCTGCACTTCCTTGTGCGCACGCGCCTCGCCTTCGGCCAGCGTGCGTGCCGCATCAGCCTTGGGAATGATAATCACGCCGTCATCGTCGGCCACAACCAGATCGCCCTGAGCCACGAAAGCACCGTTGAAATTAAAGGGTTGTCCAATCGAAGGCGCGCTTACCTTGACGGTGCCTTTCACCGAGATTCCGCGGGCAAAGACCGGAAACTGGCGTTTCTTCATGGCTGCTATATCTCGTACGCCGCCATCGATTACCAGACCGACCACGCCAGCCGCTTCAGCCGCCACTGTGAGCACTTCGCCCCAGTAACCGGCGATGAAGCTACCTGTGCCTACCACCAATACGCTGCCACGAGGCACTCGTTCCATGGCCAAGTGCAGGGCGAGGTTATCGCCCGGCGAACATTCCAGCGGGTAGGCGGGGGCAGCGATGAAGGCGCCGTCCCAAATTGGACGGATCGTACTGTCGACCGCACAAGGAAGATGGGACGCTTCATACAGCGTCGAGCTGCCTAACACTTTTGCCCGTTCGTGGAAATTCAGGGGGAGGGGGAGCATGGTCATCAGACTTTCCTCTGCAAGCTGTGGTAACCCAATGCAGCGCGGGCTTCTTCAAGGGTTTTGCCTTGAGCGATCAGGGCGCGAATGTCGGCTTCGACCGATTCGATCTGACGAGCACACGCCGCCACTTCAGCCGCGCGAGCACGGGGGACGATGACCACGCCATTGGCGTCGGCGACCACGATGTCGCGGGAGCAGACTCGGGCTGTGCCGACAGACACTGGCTGGTTCACCGATTGAACTTGTACGCGGTCTTTGCCGGTGCGCATAAAGCGGCCTTTGCTGAAGATCGGATAGCCGTCGCCCAGCGCTTTGTTCACGTCACGGCAAACTCCGTCGATGACCGTTGCAGCGATCTGCCGGTGGCCGGCGTACTGGGTCATGATGTCGCCCCAGACAGTGCAGTCGGTACGGCCGCCATTGTCGATGACCACCACATCACCGGGTGCCACGTCTTCGATGAAATCGCCCACGGTGCCAGGAGGTACGCTGGCCGTGACGTACTGCACGGTGAAGGCCGGTCCGACGATAACCTTGCTGTAGTTGTCCAGCGGTGCCACGCCGAGGCATTGACCGGGCAGGCCTAGCTTGTCCAGGGCATCGGAGACGCCCGGGGTGTCAAGGCCTTCAAATAAGGCGACCAGGGTTTGATCTTCAAGATTCATCAGGCGTGCTCCACGTGGATCGCTTCGAATTGGGTGTCATGCATGACCTCGGCCACCGAACGGCCGCTGCGCACTGCCTCGACCATTGCGTCCTGGCGGCGGGCGATGCGCTCGCCAAGGTCGACCACCTTGTCGATATAGGCTTGTGGGACGAACACAGTTCCGCAGGTATCGGCAATGACATAGTCGTCTTCATTAACGTCGACGCCGGCCACTTTTATGGTCACGGCCGCGTCGATCTGAATGACTCGATTGCGGGCACTGATCATGGTGACCCCGCGTCCGTAAACCGGGTAGCCAATCGATTCGCTGCCATCGATGTCTCGACTGAAACCATCGATCACAGTGCCGCGTACTTTCTTGCGGGCCGACGCGTTGGCCAGGATGTCGCCCCAGCACGAGATGCCCTCGATACCGCCGGCGATCACGAGTACTCGGTCGTCGCTGTCGATCTTTTCAACCACTGGGGTAATCAGATGCACTGTAGGTGCACTGTCAGATTTCGGGGCCAGTTGTACCGTACTGGCGCGGCCTACGATCTTTGGGCAGTTCCACAGGGGACGCAGCCCAATGGTGGCACCCGGCAGGCCAAGGAAGTCGAGCGCATCGGACACCGTGTTGGTGTCCAGCGCTGCCAAGCGATTTAACAAGCTCTCATGGATCATGGGGTAGCCCCTCTAGTGACGAGGCGCCCAGTGTCGGTGAGGCTATTTGATAGGTATATTACTAATCACAGAACTATTAGATACGTTAAACCTATGGGTTAATCATGATCAACTTTCGTCTGATTCGTCATCTCTGGTTGTTCCTGGCGGTTGCCGAAGAACAGAATTTTGGCCGCGCGGCCAAGCGTTTGGGTATGTCCCAGCCTCCGTTGAGCGAGCAGATTCAGGTGCTGGAGCAGGCGCTCAAGGTCAAGTTGTTTGATCGCTCGCGACGTGGTGCAAAGTTGACGCCGGTGGGGGCGGCGATCCTGCCGGCCGTGCGTAAGTTCGCCGACCAGCTTGAGCGCCTGGAACTTGCCGTGGAGGAGGCAGTGGCGGGGCAGTCGGGGATGTTGACCATTGGAGCGATTTCCACGGCAATGTTCGATGTCTTGCCGAGGCTGATCGAGCAATTGAAGAGCGACTATCCGCACCTCACCGTGTCCGTGCGGGAAATCGACAGCGTTGAAGCCGTTCCGGCGCTGGAAGCCGGCGATATCGACTTGGCGTTCGCCCGCCTGGATGGTGATTTGGGGGCCTCGATCAAGTCACTGCCGCTGTTGGAAGATCGACTGGTGGTGGCTTTGCCCAGTGATCATCCCTTGGCTTCACGCACTCGAATCAGTTTGTCCAGTCTGTCCAACGAGCCCTTGGTGATGTTTTCCCGAAAGGTCAGCCCGGTATATTTCGACAATCTGATCGCGACCTGCCGGGCCAGTGGTTTTTCCCCTCGCGTGTTGCATGAAGTGCGCTCTGTTGCCTCGCAAATCGCCTTTGTCAGCTACGGTCAAGGCATTGCGCTGGTACCGGCTTCGCTGAAGAAAATGGCGCCGGCCAATGTGGTATTTCGACCGCTTAGCCAGAAGCTCAATGTCGTGACCACTGCCATGGCCTGGAATGCTGATCGGCCTAATCCGCTGGTGGAGGAAGTGGTTGACCGTTTCCGTACCAAGACCTGAGTCGGCCAATATGCTCGCTCATCGGTTGATAGGTTTGGCGTATGAAAGCGTTCCCCAATTAGGAATTTACAGAACATACGATTCCCTTGAAATTGTATGCCTGATTGCCGGCAAACCTGGCCCGGCGCTACCTTTTCGCTCAAGGAGTCAATAACGTGCCTTCACCAGAAAGCTTCAGTCACGTGCAACTTCCTCTGACGGTGGAGGGTGTTCAGTTGAACGTGGCGGCCATCCATCGCGAGGGCGTCCTGGCGCCAATTGTGTTCCTGCATGGTTTTGGTTCGACCAAAGAAGACTATGCCGACATCGTGCAGCAGTCAGCATTTGCTGGTCACCCCTTCGTCGCTTACGACGCACCGGGTTGCGGTGAAAGCCAGTGCAATGACCTTTCCAAAGTTTCCATACCCTTCCTGATGCAGACGGCATTGCAGGTGTTGGGACATTTTGGCATCGAGCGCTTCCATCTGGTCGGCCACTCCATGGGTGGGCTGACCGCACTGATGTTGGCCCATGAGTTCCCGGAGCGGGTACTCAGCTTCGTCGATATCGAGGGCAACATCGCCCCGGAAGATTGCTTCCTCAGCCGGCAGATTGTTGACTATCCGAGTAACGATCCCGAGTCGTTTTTCGCGGCATTTATCGAACGCGCCCGGCATGCCACGGCCTATGCCAGTGCACTTTATTCCGCGAGCTTGCGGCACAAAGTTCGTGCCGGTGCAGTACGGGGAATTTTCGAGTCGATGGTTGACCTCTCTGATAACGCTGACCTGATGGGTAAGTTCCTTGGGTTGGAATGCCCTCGAATGTTCATGTACGGCGAGCAGAACGCGTCACTGTCCTATCTGCCGTATATCCAGGCTGAAGGTGTACGGCTGGCAGCAATTCCTGAGTGCGGGCATTTCCCGATGTATTCCAACCCTATCGCGATGTGGCAGCAGATCGCCGATTTCCAGGCAAGCAGCCTTACCGGGTAAGCCCTGCCGTTCTGAGGGCTTTCGGATTTTTCGCGGGAGCCCCTCAGGCCACGCAATTGAAATTCACAAAGCTGGTTCAGTCACTTCTGCTGCTCTCGGGCGGCGATGTGTGCAGGCGCATGCGTGCCTGAAATTCGTGTACCTATAACAACAAGAGGTTCGACCCATGCTTGAAGTCATTAACAGTTTTCTTTCCGGCAAGCTTCTGATCGTGCTCATCGTAGGCTTGGGCGGCTACTTCACGGTGCGCTCACGCTTTGTCCAGTTCCGCCATTTTTTGCATATGTTCGGCGCGTTCCGCGATAGCGTGCAAAAGAGTGCTGGCCAGATCAGTTCGTTTCAGGCTCTGATGCTGAGCCTCGCCGGTCGTGTAGGCGCAGGCAATATCGCTGGTGTCGGCTTGGCGGTCACGTTGGGTGGTCCAGGCGCGGTGTTCTGGATGTGGATCACGGCCCTGGTCGGTATGTCCACTAGCTACTTTGAATGCAGCTTGGGGCAGTTGTACAAACGGTGTGATGCGAATGGGCAGTTCCGAGGCGGGCCGTCGTATTACATCCAGTACGGACTGAAGCAGGCCTGGTTGGGCAAGGTCATGGCCTTGTTGCTGCTGGTGACCTTTGGTTTCGCCTTCAACGGACTGCAATCCCACGCTGTGACTCACTCACTGAATAATGCCTTTGGTTTCTCTACGACGTATTCCGGCATTGCGGTTGCCGTGTTGCTTGGTCTGGTATTCATGGGCGGTATCAAGCGAATCGCTGCCGTCTCGGATCTGCTGGTGCCCGTTAAAACGCTGGCTTACATCGGTGTCACTGTCTACGTGATCGTGCTCCAGTTCGATCATGTCCCTGGCATGCTGATGACCATCTTCAAAAGCGCTTTCGGTCTGGATCAGGCCTTCGCCGGCCTGGTCGGCAGTGCCATTGTGATGGGCGTCAAGCGTGGGGTATTTGCCAACGAGGCGGGACTCGGCAGTGCACCAAACGTGGCAGCGGTGGCGAAAGTGGATCACCCCGCAGCTCAAGGTGTGGTTCAAGCCTTCAGCGTGTTCCTCGATACTTTTGTGATCTGTACCTGCACGGCGCTGTTGATTTTACTCTCAGGCTTTTACACGCCGGGATTCGAAGGAGATGGGCTGGTACTAACCCAGAATGCGCTTGCTGCTGTGGTTGGAGACTGGGGGCGCACTTTTATCAGCGTGGCGTTGGCTCTCTTTGTGTTCACTTCGATCCTCTACAACTACTACCTGGGCGAGAATAATCTGCGCTTTCTGCTGGGGGACAAGCGCGCTGCCGTAATGGTCTATCGTGGACTGGTATTGCTGCTGGTCCTGTGGGGAGCCATCCAGAATCTGGAAACGGTCTTCGCCTTTGCCGATATCACTATGACGCTGCTGGCCTTCGTGAATCTGATTGCCCTGGCGCTGTTGTTCAATGTCGGGATGCGCTTGCTGCGTGACTACGACCAGCAACGCAAGGCTGGCATCAAGACACCGGTCTTTGATTCAAGCCAGTTCAGGGATCTTGATCTTGATTTGCAGGCATGGCCGAATATGGAACAGGTGACCAAGGATATCCACGAACCTTCCACGCAGGTGGCATCCGCTACCCCGTGATGTAAAAAGGGCCCATGGATCATCATGGGCCCTTTTAATTAACCGCAGAAATCGTCAGTGCTTCAGATCCTCGCAGCCTGTGACTTTGTGCAACCCCTCAGTCCGGTGCGTTCTTCGATTTCACCCGAACCGCTGATGTAGCCATAACGGGACAGGTTAGGCATCAGTATCGCGGCGATGAAAGTGATGGCGACAATGGTCGCGACGTAGAAGAAGAAATACTCCTCGATGCCCTGCGAACGCAGCGACAAGGCGACGTATTCGGCGGTGCCGCCGAATGCTGCATTGCCTACCGCATACGGAAAGCCCACGCCTAGCGCACGCACTGCAGGTGGGAAAAGTTCAGCTTTGACGATCCCGGCAATGGGAGTGTAAAGCGATGCGATAGCGAGGCCGCCAAATACCAGCAGGAACGCCGTAAACGGACTGCTGACTGATTGCAGTGAATAGAGCAGAGGGATCACCAACAGCATGGCCAATCCGGAAAACATCAACATGTGAGCCTTGATCCCGATACGGTCGGCGAGTAGACCAAAGAGCGGCTGGCAGAACATAAAGCCAACCAGTGCCGCCGTCATGATGAAGCTCACTGTTTCCGGACTAAACCCTGCAGAGATCACCAGGAATTTCTGCATGTAGGTGGTGAAGGTGTAGAAGTACAGCGAACCGCCAATGGTGAACGCCACCACCAGTGCAACGGCACGTTTGTGTTTGAACATGCCGCGCAGAGACCCGGCATCTTTGCGGTTCATTTCTTTTTTGGTGGCGGTTTCATGCATGGCACGCCGCAGATATACCACCACGATGGAACTCAATGCACCGATAAAGAACGGAATTCTCCAACCCCATTCGCGCAACTCTTCGTTGCTGAGAGTTTGTTGAAGAATGACCACGGTCATCAGCGCCAGGAGTTGGCCCGCAATGATAGTGAAGTACTGGAAAGACCCATAAAAGCAGCGGCGACCAGGAGTTGCGATTTCGCTGATATAGGTGGCACCTGTGCCGTACTCTGCGCCTACAGACAGGCCCTGAATCAATCTGGCGACGACCAGCATGACCGGCGCCGCCACACCGATGGTTTCATAGGTCGGCATCACGGCAATCAGCAGTGAGCCGGCGCACATCATGAACACCGAAATGATCATTGAGACCTTGCGACCACGGGTGTCGGCAATCCAGCCGAAAATCCAGCCACCGAGAGGGCGCATGAAAAAACCGACAGCAAAAACGCCAGCTGTAGCGAGCAGTTGGCTCGTGGTGTCACCTTTGGGGAAAAACGAAGCTGCGAAGTAGATGGCGGTGTAGGCGTAAATGAAAAAGTCGTACCACTCCACAAGATTGCCCGAACAGGCACCCATGATTGCTCTGACACGATTCGGGCTTTTCATCTGATCGGAATTTACAGTGTGGATTGTAGATTCGCTGGTTGATGCGGACATGTTGTTCACCCTTTGTACAAGGCGAGACGATACGAGGCGCACGCTGAGGCGTGTCCGACGTTGTTAGCTCGATGGGTTGATGTGCTTAACGCAGATGCTGTGACCCTTTGACGACCAAGGCACATGAGGAGGGGGGATGTATATGAGAGCTCAGCTGTTCGCTGAGTGTGTAAGACGGGTCGGTCAAGTAACGAGAAAGGTAGTAAATCATGGCGCAAGCCCTCGAATCTTATTCTTGTATTCAGTCGATCGCTCTTGGCGTCGACGTTGAATGCACGCTACCGCAGAGTGACGAGGGTAATAAGCCGTCAGCCAGGCCTAACTGATATACCGAAATTTTATAGCTTGCCTTGCAACCCGTGCGGGCTGGGGGGTACAGCTGGCTCGAAAGTCGCGAGGCCCATGCGGCGCGGGTCCTGTGGCATTCCAAGGAACGCTAATGCGTTTACACTCATACTACTTTCGACGCATTTCGCGCCGAGCCCGACTTTGACTGGCCTGGTAATGGATGTCGTTCAACTCAAGACCCTAATTCATGTGGCCGAGCTTGGCAGTCTCAGCAAGGCCTCCGACCGGCTTCACATCGCACAACCGGCACTCAGCCGACAAATTCGAATGCTGGAAAAAGAACTCGGCACCTACCTGTTCGATCGACATGGACGAGGCATGGAGATTACCGATGCTGGTCGCGAGGTGCTAGCGCATGCCACTCGAATCATGGAAGAAATGGAGTCCATTCGAAGTTCTGTGGTGGGCGGAAAGACCTCTTTCCGGGGAACGGTCGTCATTGGTACGACGCCGACGGTAGCGGAAATCGTCACCGTTCCTCTAGTGCGCAAAATCAAAGAGGCGCATCCGAATCTTGCCGTCAGGTTTTCCTCGGCCTTCAGCGGCTATCTGCTGGATTGGGTTCAGCGTGGCGAATTGGAACTGGCGATTTCTTACGATCCCCAACCCTTGCATACGCTGCGTATCGTGCCGGTGATGATGGAAAATCTGCTGCTGGTCGGCCCCGCCAGCGCCAACCTGCGTCTTGATACACCGGTGTCGTTCGAGTCTTTGGCAGAGCAGCCATTGGTGTTGCCAAGCGCTCGACATAGCCTTCGCGAGATTCTGGATGATTGTGCGCGTGAAGTGGGGATCAAGCTCAAGACCAGTGTCGAAGCGGATTCCTTTGGCGCGATGATTGCCTTGGTCTGCAATGGGTTCGGTTTGACCGCGTTGCCTTTGGCATCGATTTACGCCCAAATCGAAGCTGGCGTGCTCAGCGCCGCCCCCTTGGTTGACCCCATTCCCATGCGCAAACTTGTTCAGGTTTTCCCTGCCGACAGGCGTGTCAGTCCCGCTGCCAAATTCGTCGGAGATGCCTTCATCGAAATTGCTGCCGACCTGGTCCATCGTAAGATTTGGGCAGGGCACATGCTTTGAGCCAACGGATTCGTTGGCTAGGTGAATCGTTCGTTTAAACGTAATTGCTCAGCTACTCACGCTATCCTTCTTTCTCACCACTGATGACATTGTCTTGAATCAACAAACGCGACTGCCTGGCGTATTCGGCATTTTTATTTTGGGGATGCTGCAGGTTCTGGTCTGGGGAGGCTCGTTCTTCCTGATGGCCGTGATGGCCGATCCGATCATGAAAGAAACCGGCTGGGCCAGCCAATGGGTGTATGGCGCACTGTCTCTGAGCATTCTGGTTTCCGCGATGCTAGCACCGTTGACCAGTCGGCTTATTGCCCGATACGGCGGCCGCCTTATTCTGGCCAGTAGCGGTCTGGGCGTCGCCATCGGATTGTTTCTGATGGCCAGTTCGACCTCGTTGCCGATGTTTTTTTTGTCTTGGGCTGTAATTGGTGTCGGTATGGCGCTGGGGTTATATGAAGCGCTATTCGCCGCTTTAGGTTCTCTCTATGGGGAGCGAGCGGGCAGTGCGATTACGGGCATCACCCTTGTGTCCGGGTTTGCTACAACACTGTCATGGCCCGCGGTTGCGCTGGTCATCGAACACGTTGGTTGGCGCACGACGTGCGAGGTTTATGGAGTGTTATTGGTCATTGTCGTGGCGCCGCTTTATCTCTGGGTGCTGGCGCGGGGCACGGGACCACTCATAAAAAGTCAGGCAGTGGGTGGCGAAAGTTTCTCAATCGATCGGCGGATCTACTTGTTGCTTACGCTGATTTTTGCTTTGGGTGCAGTGATCATGACGGCGATGTCGGTCCAGCTGATTTCATTGTTGCAGGGGCAGGGTTACTCGCTTGCAGCCGCCGTCGGACTGAGCGCATTGCTGGGGCCAAGTCAGGTAGGATCACGTGTTCTACAGGTGTTTTCGCGTAAGCGACACCCGATCTGGACGACGTTGATCTCCGTGATATTCGTGGCAATTGGTCTGCTGTTTGTGACCATCGCACCGGCAATGACTGCGCTGGGGCTGGTGATTTATGGCGCGGGTAATGGTTTGCGGGCGATCGTTCGAGGACTGCTGCCGTTGGCCCTCATGTCGCCCACCCATTATGTTTTGCTGATGGGGCGCATGGCTCGGCCATCGCTCATAGGACAAGCCTTGACCCCCCTTGCAGGCGGATACCTGTTGCAGAGCTGGGGCGCTGGCGGTGTGCTTGCGGGACTGAGTGTGCTGGCCGTATTGAACGTGCTCTTGGTATTGCTGCTCATTCGACTGGTATGAAAAGAACAGCGCTGATGGTCATCTTCCCTACGGATTCGGCTGGCATCTTCAGAGGTCAGCGACTCAAGTTCTTTGATGGTGATTTTGGCCATAAAAGTAAGTTACCCCTACTTTTCCCCCCACAAAAACGTCGGCTCTTGATGGACGTCACTGGACTCTCATAGAGCCGAATACCGCTGGATCCTGCAAAACTACCCGGTGATCTCGATGAAGAGCACGTCGTTGTTTCGTGATCATTGACGGAAGAAACGAATCTGCATATACAGTCCGCTCTTTTCAAATTTGCTGCGGTAAGTCATGAGCGAAGAAAGAGATATCCCAGAACCCGAGCACGACCACCTGCTCGATCATGAATTCCATGATGACGAGTCATGGGGTGAAGAGGACGCTCAGGCAATTGTTGGCGAAGAAGATGATGACGTTGATTTTCTTGATCAGATAGATCAGGACGACTGAGACGGATTCAATAGCCAGAAGGCCCGTCCATCCGCAAGGGCCTACATTGCATCGAATCAAACCCTGGCAGCCGCCGGGGTTTTTTATTGGCGGGAGTTTTCGCAACTTCGTGGTGACAGGAGCTGGATATAGATACTGACTACCGTTCGTCGGAACCTACGCACGATCAACCGTTTCGCAAGTCATTGAAGTAGCCCAAAAAAAAGACAGGTTTCTATGCGACCACTAATCCTCGATTTGCCGAATGGGCGTGAGCTCGCTAATGAGCTTGATCTCGCGATTTCGCAGATGATGTCCATCCCGGTCGAGCACATCGGTGGCGCTTTGTGGCTGGAAGCTTCCAGCAGGCAGCAGCAAGCTTTCCAGAAGTGGCGTGAGTATCTGCAGCTCATGGCTGATGGCCGGGTGCGTGTCGAAGCGCTTAAAGTCGCTTGAGTCCAAATGCTGAATAGATGAGCCGAACCATGCAGGCGAGGGCGGGGTCGGGTGCTTCGTTTTTGCCATTCGTCCAATGCCGGGCACTCGTCCATGGTGTGACTTTCTTACGTTTAAGCGCGGATTTACCGAGCATGAGAGCGGAGAGTCACCATGGAAATCGACGAGAATGCACCCGGCAACAAATCGCAGCAGCGCGAAACACGCACAACGGATAACGAAGCGGGCCATGATCCGAGCTGGAACCAGTATGAAGTGCCGTTACCGCCGGACGATGAATCGCCTGTGGATGAAGATATGGCGGATGTGGATGCAACTAACTCGGTATCGAGTGAGCACCCGCAATCTGGCACCAACAGCCGCGCCGATGATCCTGATGCCGACCCACAGATGAACGAATTGGGCGAAGGTGAAAAAGAGCAGCGCGGCGTGCCGGCAAGTGATCCTGAATCGGGCGCCTGAACAAGTTTGAAGCATTCCGACTGCCCGCTAATCGCGGGCTTTTTTATGTTGCTACATTGGCCAGCCAATCATCCCCAGACACGTATGAAAGATAACGAAAGGAATTTTTTAATGGACCTGGCCATGGGGATTTCTATGAGTTTGTTGATGGCGTAAGACGCACCCAGCATCAAGACGATGGTGCCCCAAAGCAATATGTGTGAGTTCACAGCCGGATAGGCAATGTTGAAGATCATGAATCCGATCATTTGATGCAGCAGGTAAAGCGGGTAGGTCAGCGCGCCCAATGCGGTCCAGTTGTATGTCGCTATGGCTCCCGTTTTGTTGGTTGAGATCAAGATAAACGTGATGAAGAACAGACCGATGACGCTGCATACGATCAGCGGGTTGTATTCGGTTGCGTATTTTGATTCGAGCAATTCGGCCCAGACAATTGCCGTGTAGTTGGCTAATGCCAGCGCACCCGCCAGCAGGAAAACCCGTGTTTTCGTGATGCCCTTGGCCCATATGATGTAGAAGGTTGCGCCTGCTATGAAATAGGCAGCGTAATCAGTAATCAGTATCGAGCGCAGCTTTTCAAAAGCGAGAAGTTCGGCAGTGGCGGATATCAGCAGCCAGAACACGAGGTAGGTCTCTACTTTTTCTATTTTCTTGAAGGCCAACAAGATGGAAATCATTAGATAGAATTGAATTTCTACAAATAGTGACCAGTACACGCCGTCGATTTGTGGAACTCCCATCAGCTCGCTCAGGAATGCCATGTTGATGATGTATTGATAAAAATCAGCGCTATATCTGGGCTGTCCAATGGCAAGGGTGATTGCAAAGGTGATCGTGCAGCACACCCAGAAAGCCGGGCAGAGGCGGACGACGCGGGAGATAAAAAACGCTCTCAGATTATTGCTCGAAGCGGTCATCAGAATGACAAACCCACTGATCATGAAAAACAGTTCAACGCCCAAATAACCGTATTTGGCGGGCTCAGCCAATAGCGGGTAGGGCATGGTAGACATGTCTCCTTTGGCATAACCGCGAAACGCATAGTGAAAAAACACTACAGCGATGGCAGCAAGGAAACGCAGCAAATCCAGTTCGTTTAATCGTCGCTTGATCATGTATATGCGCTCCATACTTGTTAGCGCGAAATGAATACTGACCTCCCTGCCGATTGAAATTTTACCCAGGGCGTACGCTATGGCGGCAGTAGCGCCTCAGGGACTTCAATTGAAGTGGGCACGCAGTTACAACGTGCGGGAAGTGAAGCGGATCCGAAGCAACAAGACCAAGGGCACCTCGGCCTTTGTGTGACGCTATCGATTGCGTTGCCACAGGCGGAAATAGTCGACTTCGAAGGTGGAAGGCAGGTCGGCATCGTCGACTACACCAAACCATTTCCACATGGCTTCGCTGTCGAAGATCACCTCCATCGGGAAGTAAAAATGGGTGTTCTTTGATTCCCTGACCAGTACACCATCGACGTACCAACTCAGGGTGTCGGGCTGCCAGTCGAAACCGTAGACATGGAAGTCGTCCGCCAGGCGCCATGGACTGATCCAGGTGCTGCCGTCGGCCAAGTGCTCCTTGCTTTGCGGTGTAGCCCACACGTGGGCATTCATGTTGTACGAGCGGTCGAGCGCCGCGTTTTTGGTTTTGCCGCCGATTTCGAAAATGTCGATTTCGGTGGCGTTGTCCTCCATACCCGTCCACGCCAGCCAGAATGCGCTGGAACCCGCAGAATTCATGGGTTTGGCGCGTGCTTCATAGTATCCGTAGAAGCCCTTTTCAATGGTTCGGACCATGGCGGAGGTGTAGTCCTTGAAGCCGAGCTGGACGTACTTCTGCGGCAAGGTTTCCTTGCGGAAGACAATGTTCAGGTTGCCGTTGTTGACGGATGCATTGTTCGGCGTGAACAACGCCGGTTTGCGTCCCAGCGACTCGTTGCCGATGGCATTGTTGACGTGCCAGCGTTGGCGATCGAGGGTGCTGCCATTGAAGTCGTCGGACAGTTTGCTGTTGAGAATCCACTTACCGGTATTGGCCTGATCGGACAGCGGCAGATTGGCGTTGACCCGTTTCGGCAGTGGGCCCAGTGGTCCGACGCGGGTCCATGTATTGGCTGATTTCGGAATGGCAACCGACCATTTATCCGCCAGGTACTGAAATGCATGCTGGCGTTCTGCGAGGGAGGCAAACGCACGGTCGTACACCAACACTTCCGCGATGTCGCCGCGAAAGTTTTCAGAATTGCCAATGGCATTGCGCCCGACGGCATAGGGGCCAATCGGCACATCGTAAAGCTCCAGGACGGATACGGTCGGCGCATACGCCGTGGTCTGTTGCAGGCTGACGGCGAAATTCGGCAACACGTTATCGTTGTCGGTGCTTTGCGGGCGTGAGCTGAACAAGCGTTGCCAGGGATCAACCTCGGCTTGTTCGGCCAATCGGCGGGAAACGATCAATACCGTGACCGGGCCTTTGGCGCTGCGGACGGTTTTTCCCAGAAACCCCGACACGCCACTGAAACGCACCACCGAATGGCCATTGAGAGCGTTTGCCATGCGCTGTGGCTTGGAGGCGCCATCATCGACTGTGGCGTGATGGGATTTTCCGGATTTGTCGTTCCAGCGCTGGACACTGTCCTGCGCGCCCAGGGTCAGCGTGTTCGCATCGGCGCCGTCCAGCCACAGCACCAGCCCGGTGGTGGGGGGCGATTGTGCGGCGGTGCAAGCCAGCGAAACCCACAGCAGTACCAGCAGCAGACAACCCCTGAACATCATTTGACTGCAACCAGCGACGGGGTTTCGAACGAAGATTGATACCCCTGCGGATTACACGACTGCCACCGCCAGGTATCGATGATCATTTGTTCCAGGCCACGTTGCGCGCTCCATCCCAATTCACGTGCTGCCTTGCTCGGATCGGCCCACATTTGCGCGATGTCACCTTCGCGTCGCGGTGCGAAGCGATAAGGAATGCTGATGCCGGTGATGTCTTCGAAACTGTGGATGATCTGCAGCACGCTATAGCCAATGCCAGTGCCCAGGTTCCAGAAATCGATGCCGCGGGTGTGCTGCAATACCTGAAGTGCCTTGAGGTGGCCGATGGCAAGGTCGACCACGTGGATGTAGTCGCGCACGCAGGTGCCATCCACGGTCGGGTAATCGTTGCCGTACACCGTGAGTTCGGGGGTGCGGCCAATCGCGACCTGCGTCAGGCACGGCAACAGGTTATTGGGGCGGCCTCTGGGGTCTTCGCCGATCATTGCGCTTTCGTGAGCACCAATCGGATTGAAGTAGCGCAGCAGGCCGATGCTCCAGCGTGGGTCGGAGTGGCACAGATCGGTGAGCAACTCTTCGATCATGAGCTTGGTACGGCCATAGGGATTGACCGGTTTGCCGGTGCCGAAATCTTCGGCAATCGGTGTGCGTGTGGGCTCGCCATAAACCGTGGCCGAAGAGCTGAACACCAGCTGGAATACGTTGTTGCGAGCCATTGCCCGGCACAGTTCAAGCGTGCCGGCGACATTGTTGGCGTAGTAGTCCAGCGGCTTGCGCACGCTTTCTTCTACGGATTTGAGGCTGGCAAAATGCACCACGGCATCAATGTCGTAGCGGTTGAAGATGGTGTCCAGCAGGGCCGTATCACGGATGTCGCCATTGATGAAATCAACCCGGGTCAGGGTCAGTTGCTCAAGGCGCGCAATGCACTCACGGCAGCTGTTGCACAGGTTGTCGAGCACCAGCACTTTGTGTCCGGCATTGATAAGCGCCAAAGCGGTATGAGAGCCGATGTAGCCGGCGCCGCCAGTAATCAACGTAGTTTTGCGCATGGTGAGGTCTTCCTGTCTCAGTGACTGAGTTCAGCGGGTGGTGAAAACCGATTTGAATTCCTGTGGCCAGCGCGGGTGCATGACGCTATACGCCACGGCATAGCTCAGCGCACCCACCACAATGTTGCAGACCAGGTGCAGGTAGCCTTGCAAACCCAGCTGCGGTGACACGTACAAGACGGTTGCGGCCATGACGAGTGAGGCAATCACGCTGCGGTAATTGGAGTCGAAGTACCGGCGCCAGCCGTAACCGATGGCTGCGTTGAGTCCACGGATTTGCAACGGTGTGATGATCAACATCCGCGTCAGCAGCGCGAGCGCCGCGGCCATACCGCCATAAAAGGTACCGAAGCCGTACACCAGCGCCAGCGCCAGTACAGTGGTTGCCACTTCGGCTTTGATCGTGAGGTGGCTGCGGTTGACCGCCACCAGTGCGGTGGTGGCGTACATGGCGGTGTTACCGATGGCCGCCGTGCAGGCCAGCACTTGCAGCAGGGGAATGGCTTCGGCCCACTTGGCACCGAATATCAACAGGATGAGGTCGTTTGCCGTCAGCGCGAGGCCAATGAACAAGGGCGTCAACAGAAAGCCGCTGACGGCGGTTGAGTCACCCAGGATCCCGAGCAATCGCAGGGGTTCTGCGCTGCGCCGGGCGAACGCCGGCAATGCATAGCTCAACAGACCGTTATAAATCGCAGTGCGTGGCAGTTCGATGATGCGCATCGCCATGTTGAACATGCCGACCGCGTTCACGCCGGCCGTCATCCCAAGCACCACGTTGACCCCGCGCTGCAGCGTTTGTGAACTCAGTGCGTTGATGGCAACCGGTGCGCCGGCTTTCAACAGTTCGCGCAAGAAAGGACGGTCAATGTAAAAGGCAATGCGCCGCGGATCTGCGCGCATCAAAACGATGATGGACACGAACTCCATGAGCAGCGCCTGGGCAACGACCGCCCAGGCACCCAGTCCCCAGAGCGCCACAGCGATGCCGCCGACACCGCCTACCACCTTGCCCAGCAACGTGCGCGATGCCAGTGTCTTGAAGTCGCCGCTGCGGCGCATTTGCGCGACATAGACACGCGCCATCATCGTGAAAAGGATTTTCACCGAGGCCACCGCCGTCAACCATCGCAGCAGCGGGTCGGGCGTGTACAGCATCACCGCGACCGAGATGACGACGATCGACACCAGGCTGACGAGGACCGAGGCCCAGAACGCCGTGCTGATGTGTTTGTCTTCCAGCCGTTCGAGCCGTACCAGCGGGTCTTCCAGAACCGACGAATACACTAGCCCGATCAACTCGACGATGGCAATGATGACGGTGCCCACCCCCAACTCTGCGGGCGACAGCAGCCTGGCATAGGCGACAAAGGTAATCATCGACAGGAAGATCAGGCCGAATTTCTCGGTGAAGATCCAGGTCAATGTCACCAGACGATGATTAGCCATGGCGGGTACCGGTTCAATGAGCGGTGGTTGACGCCGTTGCCTTGCGCAAGGTTTTGGCGCGGGCATAGAGGTAGCGCAAGGTCGGTTTGCCGTTGTGGAAGATCAGCGCTTGCCAGGAGCACTCGAGCATTCGCCGGTACACATCGATCACTTCGGCATGCTCGTCGCGTCGGGAAAACGCATTGAGAAAGTCAGTGTGGTTACCCAGCACGAAATCGATCCGTTGCTGTTTGCTGAGCTGCGCGCCATAGCGGGCAAGGTACACCTCGATGAACCTGATCTTGTTCTGGTAGTACTTTTTCGGTTGCGCGGTCATGTTGCCGGCGTTGACCGTGCGCTCCAGCAGAATTTGCGGCACCGTGTGGATCTCCCAATGTTCGGCGATCCGCGTCCACATGTAACGGTCTTCGGAGTAACGCAGGCTGGCATCGAAGCCACCCAGTTGCATGATCACGTCGCGTTTGACCAACGCGGTGGATACGCCATTGACGACGTTGGCGTGGATGAAATCGTAGAAATGCCTGCCGCTCTTGCGCACGTTGTCCAGTTGCCGCCTGCCGTCGCTGTAATTGACCTGCGTGTAGCAGTCGATCAACCCCACCTGCCGACCCTGACGCGTGAGTTCGTCATACAGGGCCAGTTGTAACTCCAGCTTTTGCGGGCGAAATTGATCGTCGGCGTCGAGCATCGCGACAAAGGTTTCCTGAGAGTGGCGCATCCCGTGATTACGAGCACTGGCCTGGCCTTCGTTGGCCTGCTGCAACAGTGTCAGGCGAAACGGCGCGACGAAGTCTCTGACCCGCTGGGGTCCGTCATCCGTAGAACCGTCGTCGACGACGATGACGTGATCGGGCAGCCGGGTTTGCTCGGCCAGCGATGACAGCGTTTGCTCAATGCTTGCGGCGCCGTTGTACATCGGGATCACGACGCACACTGTTTGCGGTGAAGGGGAGGCTTGATTGGGCACGGGTGATTCTCCTTTTGTTACGCCTTGGCTGAATCGCGCGGGAATCCCCGACCAGTCGAATGCTGGCCCAGGGTTGTCGGTGATAATTCGGGGTATGTGACGTGGTGTTGCCGGAAGGACAGGGCCAACGTGCAGAACACCAAAAACTCGGCAGAGCGGTAATTGGGTATCACGTAGGCCACATAGTTGGTGACGATGAACAAGCCGATGATCACCAGGGCGCTGGCGCGAAACCTGGCAGCCTGGTTCGCCGTTACGGCGCGGTACTGTTTAAACAGGGCTTCGCCCAGCAGCAACGCCAGCGCAGTCAACTGAATAGCGCCGCCGTTGAGCAGGGTTTCCATGTAGCCGCTATGGGCGTTGCCGATGTAACCCCAGCGACGGATGAAACCATCGGCGTCGGGGCTGGCCCAGAAGGCGCCGAAGCCGTATCCCTTGAGCCATTGGTCATCGACAAACGGCGCGAGCAGCTCCCAGATCAACGTGCGGTCAGTGAGTGACGGGTCACGACCGGCTAACTCCAGCAGCCACGAAAGGTTGTTGTACAGAAACAGGCACACCAGCAGGAACGCCAGCGTGCAAAAGAAGAACAGCCACTGCGAGCGGTTGATGTGCAGCCGGATCAGGGTGAGGAAATACCAGTAGCTCAGCGTCCCGGAAAGGATCAGTGCCACGCCCGTTGCCGATTGGGCGAGCAGGATGGCGACCAGTGAAAAAAACGCACAGAAGAGTGCCCAGCGATTGCGTTGGCGGATCATCGGCAGCAACAACAGGATGGCGATTGCGTTGAGCCGCGCCCCGGCGTTCTTTTCGGCGAAAATCCCCTTGAATGCACCGTCACGGATGCCGCCGGACAGGAACGCGACGTCAGGCATGATCACGGCGAGTATCAAACCGATAAACGCCGCCACGCCGATGGCACAGCCCAGCATGAAATTGATTTTTTCAAGCGGGTAGTTATAGGCAATGAAACCGGCAAAGAACACCACGCTGAGCAGCGCGATACAGCGCTTGAAACTCAGCATCGGGTCGCTGGACCAACTGATCGAGGCAATGACACAGAATATGAACACCAGCAGAAAGAAGTTGCTGCGGTAAAAGGTTTTGCTCAGGAACACCTTGTTGCGGATGAAGAAATACAACGGCACCAACAGTGTGATGAGGCCGCAGATCTGGTTGGCGACGTTGCCTTCGAGGTCTTTGCTGATATCACCGAAACTGGCTGCGCCACCCAGGCTGAGAACAAACGTGATCACCTGGATGTAAAACAGCACACCGAACAGGGTGAAGGCATCGCGTAGCGTGGAATATCTGATCTCCAGGGTACTCATGGCGATGGTCTCCGCAGTAACGCGGCGAGGTAGGTTTCTACCGCGCAGCCGTTCATGAAGCGCGCAGCGGCATCGATGCGGGACTGGCGCTGTAGATCTCGCGGTGTCGAGAGTTGCAGGGTGATCGCTTGCGCCAGGGCGAGCGGGTCGTCGACCGCCACCAGTGGCGCGACGAGGCCACCGATAAGAATGTCTTGCGGGCCGTGGGGACAGCGGGTCGACACCACCGGTGTGCCGGTGGACAAGGCCTCGACCAGCGCGTTGGGACTGCCCTCGAAACGCGACGACAGCACAAAGCAGTCGGCGGCGGCCACTTCTGCCATGGGATCACTGGCATAGCCCGGCAGATCGACTCGATCCGCCACGCCCAGTGTTCGGGCCAGGTCTTGCAACGAGTCCCTGAGTGCGCCCTCACCAAAAATGATCAGGCGAGTGTTGGCGTCCGGCAACGAGGCGAACGCGTTGATCAAGGTGTCGAAGCCTTTTTGCGGCGCCAGGCGCCCTACGGCGACAATCACCGGCCCGGGCTTGTCCTGGAGCCAACGGTGGCTTGGCCGCGCCGGCCGCTTGTTGCGAAAGTCGTCGTCAAGGACCGGGTTGTCGGCAATGGTCACGTCCTGGCGGCGCGCAATGGTGGTGTTGACCAGATCCTGGGCGACACCTCGCGAGACGCAGATCACCGGGTTGGGAATCAGCCGGTACAACAACGGTGCCACCAGGTATGCCAGCCGCACCATGAAGTCGGGGTTGACGTGTTTGTCATGGGAAAACGCGTTGCGCTCGCTGACATGCAGCCGTGTCAAAGTCCCCGACAGCAATGCGGCGAGGATGGCCACCACGTTGACGTGAGTCAGGGCCGCCAGTTGCGCGTCGAAGCGATTGGCCCGCAGAAACCGCGCGAGCGCCGGCACTGCACGAGCAGTGCGTGGGCTTCGCAATTCGACTTTCTTTACTCGCGGGTCGAGGTGCGCCGCATGCAGGCCGCCACCGGTGAGCATCAGCAAGGTCACGTCATTGCCGGCGTCCACCAGTGCACTGGCCAGGCGCGCCATCATTTTTTCCGCCCCGCCAGCGCTGAGGTCGTGCAGGATAATCAGCAATTTTTTCATTGGTTCCATACCTGGTAGTACGTTTTCGCGGCGTACTGGCTGGTGTACGGTTGAATGGCGTCGGCGAGCATTTTTGCGCTTGGCGCAACGCCAGTCGGTGAAACCAGGCTGTTGAGCATTCCCTTCGCCAGGGCGGGTACGTCGTTGGCATTGACCAATTGACCCAGCCGGCCGTTGTCCAGCAGTTCCCTGGGCCCGGTTTCGCAATCACATGCCAATACAGGCGTACCCAACGCCAGTGCTTCAATCAGCACAGTCGGCATGCCTTCCTGTACCGAGCTCAGAATGAACAGCCGGGCGTGCCTGAGCAGGGGATAGGGGTTGCTCAGGAATCCGCTGAAATGCACCCGATGTGCGATGCCCAATCGGCTGGCCTGGGTGGTCAGCGCATCGAGCAGGGGACCGTCACCGGCGATCACCAGATCCGGCAGGGCTTCACTGCGCAGCGCCAGGGCATAGGCATCGAGCAACAGATCAAAGCCTTTGGGTTCCACCAGGCGACCCACGCTCAACCAATAGTCGCCGGGTAACCCGACGGGCAGCGGCGCCCGTGAGGCTCGCAACAGTTGGTCGGTAACTACGGCGTTTGGGCAATAACGGATGCGTTGCCGACCCCAGGGCATCAGATCGATGAGGGACTGGCGCAGGGCCGTGGAAACCGTGACCACCTTGCCGCTGCCGCAGAGGTACAGCGCGTAGAGCAGACGCAGGCTGGAGGGGCCGGTTTTCTGTTCAGTGCAATCGAGTGCCGCGTGGCGGCTATAGATGACTTTGCAGGGAAGGCCGAGGGTGGCGAACCAGGTGCAGAGGTTGGCTTGCTCCTTGGCCGAAATGAGGTGAGTGATGCCCTCGCGGCGAATCAGCCGGCGCAACAGCACGATGGACTTGAACAGGCCGACGATGCCGTTGCCGCCAGCGCCGTTGAGCGTTTGCGCACCCGCGCTGTCCGGCGTATCACCGTTCATGACGAAAAAACTCACGCGGTTGCCGTCCTTGAGAAACTGCTCGGACAAGCGTTGCTGGACGCGCTCGATACCGCCGCCCGCTCTGAAATCCTTGAGAATGAACAGAATATGCATCGGTCATTCCCCCACGCTGATGGCGACTTTGCGCCGAACGAGCAGGGTCAACAGGTGTAAAAAATTGCTCGGGTAGTCGATCAGGTAGCGTTTGATCGTATGGGGTTCGCGGTACATCCGGTAGAACGCGCGCAGATGCAGTTGGTCGATCATGGCGGGGTAGTAATACCGGGTGGCCATGGCTTCCTGGCGAATGAACCCGCCACAGGTAAAGGCGACACCGCGAAAGCCTGCACGCAGCGCATCCTGTTCAAACCGCTCTTGCAGCCCGGCACCCAGGCCGACGATCAGAATGTCCGCTTCGCTGCGGCAGATGTCGGACTGAATGTCCACAGCCTGGGACGCATCGAAATAGCCGTTGTGATAACCGGCGATGGTCAGTCGCGGATAGAGCGTCCTGATCTTGTCGATGAACAGATCCAGTTCAACCTGCCGGGCACCGACGAAATACACGCGCTTGCCCTGTTGCTCGGCACTGCCCAGTACCGCGTCGGCAATCGAGGTGAAGTCAAAGCTGACCCGGCCGATTGCACGGCCGGTCACCCGGGACATGAACAGCGACATCAGCATGCCGTCGCAAAAATAGGCGACGGTGCTTGGTGTCTGCTCGAAAAAACTGCTGATGGATGCAAAGTTGATGAAGGAATACGCCTGGTTGGCGTCCAGTAACCTGGGAGAAAAACGCCGGACTATCTGCAGCTTGATCATGGCGCGACTCCTGTCAGTTGACCGGCCGGGTTTGCCGGCCCACGGAGACGTAGGTAATGCCGCGCTTGCTCAAACGCTGCGGATCGAACAGGTTGCGTCCGTCGAAAATCAGCGGTTGCTTGAGCTGGCGGATCAGCAAATCGAAGTCCGGTGCCCGGAACGATTGCCACTCGGTGACGATGATCAGTGCATCGGCATTTTTCAGCGCTGCTTCCTTGGTGCCCGCCAGTGTCAGGTCATCGCGCGAGCCATAAATGCGCTGGGCCTCTTCCATGGCCTTGGGGTCGAACGCCTGGACGCTGGCGCCGGCGTGCCACAAGGCCTCCATCAACACCCGGCTGGGGGCTTCGCGCATGTCGTCGGTGTTGGGTTTGAAACTCAGGCCCCAAAGGGCGAAGGTCTTGCCGCGCAAGGCACCCTCGAAATGATCGAAAACCCTCTTGAACAGGCTGGCTTTCTGCTCATGGTTGCGAGACTCCACGGCCTTGAGCACCCGGGCGTCGATATCGACGCTGGTGGCGGCGTGTATCAGCGCCTGCACATCCTTGGGGAAACACGACCCGCCATAGCCCAGGCCCGGATAGATGAACTGATAACCGATGCGCGGATCGGACCCGATTCCGTGCCGGACCATCTCGATATCGGCGCCGAGTTTTTCGGCGAGGCAGGCCATTTCGTTCATGAAACTGATCTTGGTCGCCAGCATGCAGTTGGCCGCGTACTTGGTCAGTTCGGCGCTGCGCATGTCCATGACGATGATCTTTTCGCGGTTGCGATTGAACGGTTCGTACAGTTCGCGCATGACCGCTTCGGCGTGTGGGCTGTCGGTGCCGATGATGATGCGGTCCGGGCGCATGCAGTCCTCCACCGCGCAACCTTCCTTCAGAAACTCGGGATTGGAGACGACATCGAAGGTCAGATGGCTGCGATCGTGGTCGGCCAGCACCTGCTCGATGCGTTCGCGCACCCGGTCGCCAGTGCCGACCGGGACGGTGGATTTGTCGACGATGATGTGATGGCGGTCCATGTTCAGCGCGATGGTTTGCGCAACGTCCAGCACGTATTTGAGGTCCGCTGAACCATCTTCATCAGGCGGCGTCCCGACCGCGATCAACAGCACATCACCATGGTGCACCGCACTGGCAAGGTCAGTGCCGAATTGCAGCCGACCACTTTGGTGATTATCACGGACCAGGCTTTTCAAACCCGGCTCATAGAGCGGCAGCGTGCCGTCCTTCAGCGCGTCGACCTTGGCGCTGTCGACGTCTACGCAGAGGACGTTATGGCCGACTTCCGCCAGCGCGGCGCCTTGTACCAGGCCCACATAACCAATACCGAATACGCTCACATTCATGATCTAACCTCGGGGCGTCGTGACGCAGGTTCACGATGGGGCAGGGCGTCAGTAGATGTTTTTGGAGAACAGCGTGAAGGGGGTTTTGATGAGGATCTTGATGTCCAGCCACAGCGACCATTGGTTGATGTAGTTGAGGTCCTGGGCGACGCGCAGCTGCATCTTTTCCACGGTTTCGGTTTCGCCCCGATGCCCGGTGATCTGGGCCAGCCCGGTAATGCCAGGCTTGAGGCGATGACGGGCCATGTAGGCGCGCACTTTGCCGGTGTAGTAAATGTTGTGGGTCACGGCGTGCGGGCGCGGCCCGACCAAGGCCATCTGACCGAACAGCACGTTGAACAGCTGGGGCAATTCGTCGATGGAGCTGCGACGCAGGAAGCGTCCGAGCGGGGTGACGCGATCATCGTCCCGGGTGGCCTGGCGCACGTCGCTGTCGTCGTGGAGGCGCATCGAGCGAAACTTCCAGACTTTGATCACTTCGCCGTTGCAGCCGTGGCGATTTTGCTTGAACAGCACGGGCCCGGGGGAGGTCAGCTTGACGGCAATCGCCACCCCCAACAGCAACGGGCCAAGGACAATAATGGCCATGGCCGCCAGGCTGCGCTCGAACAGATCCTTGCAAAACAGGCTGGCGGGATGCGAGCTGATCAGGCTCTCGTTGAGATAGATGGCCGGCATTCGCTCTATTTCGGAGATCGAATGGTTGAGCAGCACCATGCTGCCGAAGTCCGGGATCCACACCACATCGACGTTCATGTCCAGCAGATCGATGTACAGCGCTTCGATGGTGGCTGCGTGCGCCATTGTCAGGACGATGTAGACGCGACGCACGTCCAGGCGCGTGATGATTTCGCGGATCGAGTCGACATGTCCCAGCAACGGCAAAATGCTCGGTGCCGGGCCACTGTCATCGGCGGCGGAGATGAAGCCCAGGACCAGCGCGCGGTTCGGTCGCGAGAGTTTTTTCGCCAGTTCGTGAGCGGTCGGGCAGGTGCCGATGATCACCGAGCGACGCTCCCTGCAGATCATCCGCGAATGCAGCCGGGCGAAGGAGTGCAGCGGCAGAAAACTCGCGGCCTGGACCACAAAGCCCAGCACTGCCCAGACCATGATGACCTGGCGAGAGTACGTCGCACTGGTCTGGGTGATGAAGGCAATGCTCGCCAGCACTGCCAGCAGGATCAGCCAGCCGGCCAGTAGACGGCCGAGCCCGACCACCAGGCCATGACGCTTGTGATAAACCTGCATCATGCTGTAGATCGGCACTGAACCGAGCACAGTCAGGATCATCAGGATACGGTAAGGGCTGGTGAGGCTGCCGACGCGCCAGTACACGAGCAGCATTAACAGCGCGACCACCAGCGTCATTGCGCAAAACCACTGGCCCCAGAACGTCAGGCCTCGGCGGTGTGCCATTTGAGCGGTATAGAGCGGAGTCATGGGCTTGACCTCAAGGCAAAATGAATGCGTCAGCGCTTTAGGAGCGGACACGGCGTGGCTCCCGCAGGCTTTTCCGTAGCTCGGCAGAGGTGAAGCGAAGTGTTGTGTTGTGTTGGCAGTTAACAGCGCAGTGACAGACCGGCAGGCCGGGCGTTACCGGGGTGCGAAGTCGTAGTTATAAAACGACTTGGAATGGTGGTAGCCGTATTTGCGCGCCTTGCGCAGGTCTACCTGATTGAGCACAGCGCCAAATACCGGCACATGGCTTTGTTGCAACATGGCAATGCCTTTCTGCACTTGGCTGATCGGCGTGCTGTCGGCCTTGACCACATAGATCACAGCGTCCGAATGCTTGGCCAGCAACAGCGCGTCGCTGATCATGTCCGCAGGCGGTGAATCGATGATGATGTGGCGGTAACGCGACTTCAGCGCCTCCAGCATCCGCGCCATGCGCGGTGAACTGAGCAGATCCTGCGGCGGAGGCTGGCGTGACGCGTTAAGCGAATCGGCAGGGGACGGCAACCGCGGTGCGGCGAACAGATCCACCGAAGGCGGCATGACCATCCCGGCCGGCAGCATGTCCAGGTTGCCCACCGAAACGATGCAATCCTCGAGCCTTGCAGTGCCTGCAATCACATTGGCCAGTCCCGGACTGTCGGGCGGAAAGTCAAAGTTCAGCGACAGGGTGGGCTGACGCATGTCGGCATCGATCAGCAGCACGCGCTCCAGTGGAGTGAGCGAGCTGGCCAGGTTGTTGGCAATGGTGCTTTTGCCTTCACCGGCAACCGTCGACGTGACCAGTACCACCTGCGAGGGCATGTCGCTGCTTTGCAACATCAGCCAGGTGCGCAAGTTGCGAATGGTCTCGGAAAAACGCGGGTTCTCATTGTCTTCGAACAACCGCGCCAGTTGCCGACGGCTTTTCTTCATGACCAGCGGCACGACGCTGAGCAGCGGAATGTTCAGCGTGCTTTCAATCGTCTCGTCAGTCTTGAAGGTGTTGCTCAGTTTGTCCATGAGCAGCGCCAGCGCCATGCCGACCAACGTCGCAACCAATCCGACGATCCCCACGATCAACGTTTTACGCGGCTTGCTCGCTTCGACAGGGACAATGGCCGGGTCGACGATGCGCACTTTGGTGGAGTCCATATCGGCGGTGGCTGCGGTCTCCTTCAAGCGGGTGACGAAGGTTTCATACAGCGCGCGGGTACTGTCGACTTCACGCTGGAACTCGCGCAACTGGAACTCTTTGCGAGCGATGTCCTGGATCTGCGCCTTGTTGCTGTTGAAGGACTGGCGCAGCGAGGCTTCGCTGGCCGTGGCGAGCTGGTATTGCCGTTCGATGCCGGCGACTACCTGCTGCACCTGCAATTGCAGGCTGGTGGTGGCCGCGCGCAATTCGGACTGCGCGGAGATCAGGCTCGGGTGTTTGGGCCCGTAGCGTCCCGCCAACTCATCGACCTTGGCCTGGGCTTTGGCGCGATCCGCCTGGAATTGCTGGACCAGCGGGTTGCTCAAGACTGCCGGCACGCTGGACAGACGGCTCAGATCGCCGTTGCTCAGGGCCTTCGCCTGACGGTATTCACTCTCGGCTTCTGCACGGTTGCGACGGGCGTCGACCATGCGATTACCGGTCATCTCCAGTTCATTGGCGCTGATGGTGGCGACACCGCCGACGTCAACCAGCCCTTGCTCTTCGCGGTAGCCCTGGAGCTTTTTCTCGGCGACACGCAGGTTGTCGCGCAGCTTGATCAGTCGAGTGTTCATCCAGGCAGTAGTGGCCTGCGATGACTTCTCGCTGGTGTCCAGTTGGCTGTCGGTAAAGCCTTGGGCCAGCGCGTTGGCCGCTGCTGCTGCCAGAACCGGGTCGGGCAGTTCGACCTCGATTTCCAGCAACTGGCTTTTGCCAACGAACTTGACGCTGGTGTGCTGCATGAGGTTTTGCGTGACCTGGTTAAAGACGTCTTCTTCGCTGGGCACTTTTTTCATCGGTACCCAGGTACTCAGCCCCGGCAGCCATTGGTCAAGCTCAAGCTCCGCCAGCCATTTGCGCGGGGTGAACCAGGGTGTCGGTTGCTGGCGCGGGTCAGTGACCGGGTTGGTGGTCAGGCCGAGTTTTTTCACCGCGCGTTCGGCAAGGTCCCGCGATTGCAGGAGCGCTTGTTGTGTCTGCAAATACTCGGTGGCATTGCTGCCCGAGTCCTTGACCTGTTGGAAGGACATCAGCGGCGGGGTTTTATCGTTGAACAACAAGGTGGTACTGCCGATGTATTGCGGGGTAATGGCTGATACAGCAATGGCGGCCAACGCACAGCAGAACAGGACGAGCCAGGCGATGTTCCATTTGGCGCGCCAGATCACCCTCCAGATTTTGAGCAGGTCAATGGTGTCCTGGTTTTCGCTGTACTGTTGATGTACGTGCGTTGACAGAGGACGTTCGACGTAGGTGCTAGGGCTGTTGTCCATGATTAGAAAAAGCCTTGTGCAATGGAAATGGTATCGCCGGGGCCGATCGTGGTGTTGCGGGTGACTTCATCGGTGAGTGTGGCGCCGCCATCACCGCGCACGATGGTCACGCGTTTGATCGAGGCCCGTTCGGTCAAGCCACCGCCCAGGGCGATGGCTTTCTCCAGGGTGAGCCCGGGTATGAAGGGATAATTGCCGGGTTTTTTCACTTCGCCGTTGATATAGAACGGACGATATTCGATCTGGCTCAGGCTGACTTTCGGGTCGTTCAGATAGCCTTGCTTGAGTCCGTCGACGATGATCTTTTCGACTTGCCCGGGGGTCAGTCCCTTCGCGGAAATTTCCCCCAGGAAAGGGTACGAAAAGGTGCCGGCATCGCTCAGACGGATTTTTTTCATGCTCAGCTCCGGCTCGCCAAAGACGATGATGCGCAAGACATCGCCGGCGGCGAGTTTGTATTGGGTGCCGGGGTCTGCTGCATACGTATTGGGTAGTACCGCCAGTGCGAACAACAAGGCAACTATGCGTATGTTCATGACGAAACCCTCTTAGAGGCTTACGTTGAAGCTGATCTGAACCACGTTACGGGTAAAACTTTCGTTGTCGGCATCCGAGTCGTTGTCGCGGAAGCGATAGCCGAGCTCGATGTCCAGCCACCGGCGCATCGCATAAATCACCGCCAGGTTGTAGTCCTGTAAATCGTCCGTGCGGCTTTGGCCTTCGTAGACATATCGACCGAATCCGGCCTGTGCCAGGGTGGTGATCCGATCCGTCCAACCATGGCGCCAACCGACCTGGGTAAAGGTCGACTTCACCGCATCGGCGCCATCGTCGCCCTCGGCGAGTGCCTGGCGGGCGACAAAGGTGAATGTTGAATAGGTGCGTGGCTTGTATTGCAGGTCCACTTGCCACGTCGGGTTGTCGAGGTCCTTGGATTCGCTGTTGTCGAAGTCTTTTTTCTCGTAACCGAGGCGGACTTTACCGGTGGTCTTGGCGGTGACGTCCCAGACGGCACCGGCGTATACCGCGTTGGATTGGCTGCTGCGCGTGCTGTTGGTTTCCAGATAGTCGAAATCGGTGTAGTCATACTCCAGCAGGCCACGGGTATTGCTGCCGATGCGGTGATACCAGGTGCTCGTAAGTGCAGTGGTATTGCGTTCCTTGTCCTCGTTGATGCCATCGGAGTTGTCGGTACGCAGTTCGGCGTAGCTGGCGCCAAAATCGATCTGGTTGTCCGCGCTTTTGGCGCCATAGGTGTAAAGACCGCCCACCCGTTTGTTGTTGAACTTGTCGTTTTCACCTTCGACCGCGGTCGATTCGGTGCGCTGCCACTTGCGGTATTCGGCTTCCAGTTTCAGGCGGTGCCTGTCGGTGAACTCCATGATGCTGTCCGCCCGCAGCCGTTGTGCGGTGTAAGAGGCATCCGATTCGTCGTGATAAATGTAGCGGGCAGGCTGCCAGATCAGTCGTGTTGCGCTGTTGCGGTCTTCAGCCTTGAGCTCGAAGTTGGGCACCAGCTTGGTGATCATCGAGGACTGCGTGTTGTTTTCCAGTTCTCGAAAGTTATCGTCATAGCTCTCTGCGACCAGGAAGGTCGGCGTGAAATCGAATCCGTAAACATTGATCGGTGCCGGATCGAGACTCCAGGCCATTCCTGGGTAAAGAGAGACCATCATCAATGCAAAAGGGCAACGTGAACTCAAGGCCATGTCATGGCTCCGTCAGATATTGGGGTGAATCGAGGATAGCTGACGTTCGAGGTCACGGAGTGGCATGCAGATCGTTTGATTCCGGTTCAGAAATTGAAGCAGGATCATGACGCGCTCAGCCCCGTGCGATGTGATGAAAACCCCCTCGAGTGTTGACAGTGGCCCGCGAATTATTTGCAGGTGGTCGCCGGGTGTCAGGGGCGGGTCATCAGGGGTTAACGATGATTCAAAGCAGCGCGCACGCAGGTGCTCGATGACGTTCTCGGGCACCGTCGCAGGACCATGATTGAATTCGACGAAACGACTGACGCCACGGGTAGAGCGAATGGGCGACCAGTTGTCGTTCCCGCCAAGATGGATGAACAGGTACCCGGGAAAGAGGGACTCCCGAACCCGTTGTTGTTTGCCGCGAATGACGCGATCCCTCAAAAGCTGGGGATGAAAAACGGCATAATTCTGTTGAAGCAGATTGAGGTGGGCGCGTTCGTCCTGGTGAGGCTTGCATTGCAACAGGTACCAGTTGGAACGATCGGAGCTAATTGCGGGCATGCTGGTAAACTCCGTCAATATCGAAAGTTTAGGCAGGCAGTGGCTCTACTGAGTCCGAGAAGTTATCAAGTCAGGCAGAGTTGTTGTTTTTATTTGATGTCCATAAGTGTGTTTCAATAATGAATCACAATATGTTTCATCGGCGTAACAGTGAAGGTAACTGGATTGGCGTTATATCTGACAGCTTGTTAGGCATAACCATCAGGCAGTTTTCGATAGGCAAAGCTACCGCACGGTCCTTACCAAGGATCATTGAAAAACAGAAAAAACTGATGGCGCCCGATCAACAGAAATAAGCGTACAAACTGCACTCGTATTCTGGTTTATCAGACCTGTGTAGTTATTGACCAGTCTCGACAGCATGTCAAACGTTCCTTGTCAAAAAACATGCCTTCTATCCAATAGTTCAAAGGGTGTTGCTTAACCTGTTGTTTTGTAATGTGTTTATATTTCGGCCGAACGGATTAAACTTTTTTTGATGCTTATAGTCGTGTGCTGCATGAGGGGTTCAGAGGCAATTACCCAATAGTGGGGCTGGTTATTGAATCTGGACCCTGAAATAAAGCAAGGCTATAAGTAACGGCCATGGGAATAACACGCGGGCAGAGATCATGACGATTCTTGTGACTGGCGCTGCAGGCTTCATCGGGTATCACACCGCCAAACGGTTGTGCCGGGACGGTCTTGAAGTTGTCGGTATCGACAACCTCAACGACTATTACAGCGTGGAATTGAAACTCGCCCGACTCAAGCAACTGAGTGAGCTGAGCAATTTCCGTTTTCAGAAGATGGACATTGTCGACAAGTCGGCCTTGATGGCTCTATTTAAACAGCACGGTTTTACCGAGGTTGTGCACTTGGCCGCTCAGGCGGGGGTTCGCTACTCACTGGACAATCCGGATGCCTATGCGCAATCGAATCTGGTCGGGTTTCTCAATGTGCTGGAAGCCTGTCGACACTATCGGCCCGCACACCTGATCTACGCGTCGAGCAGTTCTGTGTACGGCGACAACAGCAAGTTGCCATTTAGTGTCGATGACGCGGTCGAGCAGCCGGTTTCCCTGTATGCCGCGACCAAGCGCGCCAATGAGTTGCTCGCCTGCAGCTATTGTCATCTGTACGGTCTGAAGGCCAGCGGGTTGCGTTTTTTTACCGTTTACGGGCCTTGGGGCCGGCCGGACATGGCGTTGTTCAAGTTCACGCAAGCGATCCTCCAGGGTCAGCCGATCGATATTTACAATCATGGCCAGATGGCTCGGGATTTCACCTACATAGACGATATTGTCGAAAGCATTGTCCGCCTGTGTCCGAAGCCGCCGGTGCCGGACAAACAGGGGGAGGGCGTCAACCGGCTTTTCAACATAGGGCGTGGCATGCCAATGGCCCTGCTGGATTTTGTCGATTGCCTGGAAGCGGCACTGGGCATACACGCTCAGCGCAACTTCGTGCCGATGCAGGCCGGCGATGTCGTCAAAACCTGGGCTGATGTTTCGGCGCTGGCAGACTGGGTCGGGTTTTCTCCGCAAGTGGAGGTTGAAGCCGGTGTGGCGCAATTTGTGAGCTGGTATCGCAGCTATTACCAGGTGTGAACGCAGCCTGACCAAGCAAGCTCGAAATACACCGATTGCCCGCACTCGCGGGCACTCTTGTGCGTTCAATTCCATCTATGTCCAGAGCGACCAACACTGAAATCCCGTGGCGCTATTTCATCTCTTCAACCTCATAATTCACATAACCGAACTCGTTGCTGCGAGCCGCCACATAGCGGCCGTTTTGCTCGAATACCGTGGCCTCGAAGGGCGCGCCGCCGAGGGTCGTCAGCAGATGCCCGTCCTTGATTTCGTATTTGGCCGGCACGCCGAATTGACCGCCATGCAGCATGTTCAGGTATTCCCCCTCTGTGGGCGGCTTGCCATCGACGCTGGCGACCAGGCGTTGGCCGTCTGTGCCGTAGACGATCTCGAATGTCTGGCCGGTGACGGTATTGCGTACCTTGATGGTTTTTCCCACCACGAAAGCTTGCAACTGCTCGTTGGTGAGGGCTTTGGCGCCTTCGGTTTTCAGTTGCTCGATGGTTTTGCCAGCCACCGCGGATTTGCTGTCCTCGGCTGACGGCGAGTACCAGATCGGTGAAGTCCACGCGCGCTCCTGGACGGTTGGCGCGACGTCGGCCGGTGGCGGTACTTGCAGTTTGGCCGCGTCGTAGGTGCTCCAGCGCGGTGTTGGAATCTGTAGCACGCGGGCGTAGTAGAACGCGTGCTGAGCCGGATCGAAATCCGGATCGACCCAGACTTTTTTCAGCTCCGTGGCACCGATGGTGTTGGAGTAAGTTGCCTTGGAGACATCGACCGTGGACCCCACCGCAGGGACTTTGCCAGTGATCGAGTCCGGCTGGCGATCGCCGGCCCAGGCGACGTCGTAGATCTTCTCGAAGGTCTGGCCGTTTTTGGTCCAGCCCTTGATGATCTGGATGCGGTCGAGGTTGCCATCGTCGGCATCCTTGACCGCCCATACCACGAAGGAGGGTGCCTGTTTACCCGGTTTCGCCGGCAAGTCAGCGCCCATGGGTACGCCCCTGGCGTAAGCGGCATGCACCCAGTCCTTTTCGTTCCACACATTATTGTCGAAGCCCCAGCCACCAAACAGGCGCACGGGAATTCGCACGCCGCTGGTGCCGTAGACTTCTTTACGCTTCATGGCATCGAAAATCGATTCACGGGTGTTTTCTTCAGCCCATACGCCAGCCAGACCCGAGGTGCTGGTTTGCAATGCCACCATGCCCGAATTGGCTTTGCCGGAAAGACGTGCCGCCGGTGTGCTGTCGGTGAAACCGTGGGAACCGAAATTGTTGTTCTGCAAATAAGGGATGACCCCGTTATGCGAGTCGCTGGCACCCACCACGCCCATTTTATAAGGGTTGTATCCGCGAGACTCCTGCAGGGCCATGCCGTTTTGCCAGGCTTGCCTGATGTAACTGCCATTGATTTTCGACGTGCTGTTGTCGACGCCAAGCAAGAAACTCATGATCTCGTAATTGGCGAATTCATCGGTCGGCGACAGCTCAGGGTGGGTTTCGGAGGTGCCCTTGACCTGGTGGATTTCGGTGAGGGATTCATTGCGCATTCGCGTTTCGGCCCAAGCCGCATCGATGGGGCGACCACGGTCATCGACATCCACCGCAAACATCAAGCCGTTGCTGAGGTTGGCGTTGTGGGAGATCGCCAGTACTTCGTTGCCCTTTTTGCGCTGATCGTCCATCCAGCCCCACAAATCCTCCGGTTTGTCCGAGTCGAGGGCCGTGAAGGGCAAGTCCGGCACCTTCTTCGAATCACGGAAAAACACGTTGCGGTGCATGTTCTGATTGTTGGGGGCCGAGGTCCATTCATAGGCGACGAAGGTGGTGAACTTGCCGGGTTTATAGTACTTATCGGCAATGGCGATGTTCTGCCGCCAGATGTTGCCGGCCACTTTCGGATCAATCAGTTCCTTGATCGGGTGGCTCAAGCTCCCGGCAATCCACTTGAACACCCGGTTGAATTCCTCTGGTGTCCTGGCGATCAGTTTTTGCGCGATCGGCTGTTTGCTGAAGTCTGACTTGGGATCGTTGGCCAGGGCGATCACGCCAACGTATTCCGAATGATCGGTCACGCCATGGAAATCCAGCGGTCGGCCCTTGAGCTGGACTTCAAACCCCATCGGATGCTTGACCGGCATGCCCAACGAGTATTGGTAGGCTTGCTCGGGATCGACCTGATGATTGCCGATCAGGTAGGCATCGATTGACCAGGAGGTGTGCGAATGCGTCTGGCCAAAGTAAACCTCGCGATCCGGGTTGCCCTCTGCCATTGCCATGGGGCCGACAGCCAGCAAGGCACAACCCAGCAGTGACGGTGTGATAAAGCAGGATAGGGTTTGCATATTCCACGTCTCCGCAATACGGCAGTAACAGTGCTGGGTTCAGGCCCAGAAACTCGAGACACGCTCAAAAAACCAAAAGGCAGCCAGCGTACCCAAACCGTAAGCAGCCATCGGTCGGGCATACCGGAGGCCGGGCTGTGGTAGCCGACAACGCAACAACAACGCTCGCAGGCACAGCACGGCGGCGACAAACATCAACTGACCGATTTCGACGCCGACATTGAACGTGAACAGGGCCAGCGGCAGGTCGCGTTGGGGCAAACCGATTTGCGTCAGCGCACCGGCAAAACCAAAGCCATGCAGCAAGCCAAAACAGAACGCCACCACCCATGGCCATTGGAGGGTGAAGCTGACGTCACCGCGGTTTTTGCGGGCTATCTCCACTGCCAGCAACAGAATGCTCAGGGCAATGGTCGCCTCCACGGGTGGGCCGGGAAGCCGCACCGCATCCAACGCTGCAAGGGCCAGGGTGATGGAGTGGGCGAGGGTGAACGCGGTGATGGTCTTGACCAGCATCCAGCCATTGCCCACCAGCAACAGGAGGCCGAAGACGAATAGCAGGTGATCAAAGCCTCCAAGAATGTGCTGGATGCCATGCACCAGAAAGGCACCGGCCACGGAAAACGCCCCCGGCGAGGCGGCGATTTCTATCCAGGGCCGGGCAGGGTGGACAAGGGTGGTCGTCTGACTGCCGTCCAGGCGCGAGACACGCACCAGCACATCGGTAATGCTCGCTTGCAGGCCTATGAATTCGATGCGCTGCCCGACCAGTCCCGATTGGCCGGTATCGATGATCCGACGTTCGATCAGTGAGTCGTTGAGCTGGCTTTCCACGGGTTCGACGACGGTGCGCATCCCTTCGGCAAAGCGCAATGCAATGGGCAATCGCATGCCTGAAAGCACCGGTGTGCGCCACAGCACGTCATAGCGTCCGATGGCCGTTTCATTGAGCTCCAGGTACGCGGGGCGCGACTCATGGGCGATCGCGGTCAGGCCCATGAACCAGAGCAGCAACAGCAGCCAGACCTTGCGCTTCATTATTGCTGGCGCTCGGCTTGCGTGGCGGCAATCGCACCGTCCGCTGCGGGAACCATCATTACCACTTCGTAACGTGCCTTCAGCGCGTCGAAACTGCTGCGCTTGGATGCGCTGCGTTGCTCCGACAGCCAATCGGACTTGACCTGCTGCGCCACGGTTTCGAAGGGCGGTGCCGCTGGTGTGGCCAGCGCATCGATCCACAACAGATGCCAGCCGAACCCGGATTCCACAGGCCCGACCCAACGTCCGGGCGTTTGCTTGAACAATGAAAGGGCGAAGGTTGAGCCGAATACCCGCGCCACCTGATCCTGTGATTGCTCTGTGTAGGCGTTTTTGAACAAGAACTCATCGCCTGTACCGCTGTTCTTGTCTGCCAGACTATTCAAGGCGGCCATAGCGTCGGCTTGCGCAGTGGCACCGCGCTTGTCCGCAGCAAAAAACACATGGTGGAAAGTTGCAAGAGGTGGGGGGGCGTATTGCTCTTGATGCTGTTGGTACCAGGTTTCAAGTACACCAGGCGCAGGTTCGCGAAGCGACGCAACATCTTCGGCAAGGAAATCCATTTTTTGCGCCAATCGGCGTCGAATAATGGTGTCGTCTTTATCCAGACCAAGCTTCAGGGCTTCGCGATAGAGGATTTCCTCTTTCACATATTCATCAACCAGACCCTGCATTTGCAGTTCCGAGGGAGAGCGCTGCCAGCGCGCCAGCCAGGAAATGGCGATGCGCTGAACAACTTCAGGGGTGATTTCGATGCGTTGCGGATCTTGATTGACGGTTGAACGCTGTAAACCGCCGTACAGCATGAAGAGTGCAAAACCGGCCAGTAAAAAATGCACTAATGGTTGGCGAAGGCATCGCCTGACTAACGAAAATCGAGACTGTTTCGGATCGGAGACGGTCAAGTTCATGACTTATTGCCCCACGCCATACTCGAATGGTTTTCGAATCAGAGTGGAGTATTGCTGTTGGGCCGGAACTTTCCACCGAGGTTAATCACGATAAGCGCTAAGCATTAGTCGCAATTGGATTAAACCATTCCCGCAGGGCGGTGCAGTTCTACGCCGCACGGCCCTTGCCTCACGTTGCGTCAGATCAGATAGCCAACAGCCTGGCCAGGGATGTTTTCCTGAGCGCCCGCTACAAGGTGCAACGGCACCACCGGTTGTTGATGATCCATTGAGGGGATTTCAAAACTGCCCACTATTTGAAGCTGTCGCTCGCCCAAACCGGTCGCCTCCAACTCTTTTGCCTTGGCCATTCTCGCGTGGTTCGCTGCGATTTCATTGAGAGTTGACACGTTACATCTCCGGTGACTGACCAAGCGTTTCGCTGGAGTCCTTAAGCGTTAGTTTGAGGTGCTGCCGTGTCAGAATTATGTCACTCCTGGGCAGCTACGCTCGGCCTGTGCAAGCCGCAAGCCAGACAAGGCTGTGTATTGCGCCCAGCGTTTTGCTTTGCGACGAAAGGTTATGCGACACGTCTGAACCGGTCTTATCCGAACATTTTCGATATCGGGAAGACCGTTTTGTTGACGGTAGCAGACAGGCGAGGAGTTGCCAGAAAGCCCAATCTTTCGGATTGGGCTGTTTGCGAATGGGCCATCTTCGAACAGGAAGGCCTGATTACTGGTCCTTTTCGCAGTTGACCATCCACGACACACCAAATTTGTCGATCAACATGCCGAAACGGGCGGCCCAAAAAGTGCTGTCCAGCGGCATCTCGACTTTGCCGCCCGCGGCCAGCGCATTGAACACCCGTTCGGCTTCGGCGACGCTGTCGACATTCAGTGAGATCGAACAACCGCTCATGCCCGGTGTCGGGCGGTCGGGCGTGGTATCGGACGCCATCAGCATCTGATCGCCAACTTTCAGGCAGGTGTGGATGATCAGGTCGTGATGTTCCTTTGGCACATGCTCGGCGGCAGGCGTTTCACCGAAGGTCATCATCGCTTCGATATGGCCTTGCAGGCATTGGGCATAGAAGGTGAAAGCGGCTTTGCAGTCGCCGTTGAAAATGAGGTAGGGATTGATTTTCATGATTCTGCTCCCGGTCAATGAAGGTGCACATCGGATCTGACATCGTTTGGCGCGATGAATTCTGATGAGGCTGACCGGGACAGCAAAGCGCTAAAACGCGGCGGCTGCCTGAACATTGTCAGATTTTTTTTCGATAGAGCGGGTGATGCTTATCGCTTCGCTCGCGCGCCGTGGCGCCAGCAGGCGTTCAATGGCGCCGCTCACCAGATTCTCAAGCAACTCGTTGTGCTCCTGCTCGTCCAGTGACTGAGTCGTCAGCCAACTGGGTGCGCTATTGAGCAGCGAGGCGATGGCATGCCCGGCCGCCAATTTTCCCGATTCGCTGAATCGCGAACGGGCGCCGAGCACCACCAGCAAGGTGCGTTCGTACTGCTCGCGCAATTGCCGGACCCGAGCCTGCTGGTCTTCATTCAGGCAGCCGCAGTCGCGTTCGACCAGGCGAAAATGCCAAGGCATCTCGCGGTGCAGATTGAGGTGGGCGCGAATCACATGGTTGAGCCGGTCTCGCTTGGCCGGAGCCTTTTGCTGGATGCGTCCCAGGGTCGCCAGCAACTCTTCGTAAAACTCTTCGATGAGGTCCAGCAACAGGTGCTGTTTGCTCGGGTAATGGTGATACAACGAGCCCGGGGAAAGCCCCAGGCACGTCGCGAGCTCACGCATGCCGACCTGACCGAAACCCTTGCAGGCGAACAGTTCCAGCACCTTGTCCCGGTATTCGGCAAAACGCGAGCAACGCTCAGGCATAGGCATGGAAGCCGCGCCCCGTTTTGCGTCCCAGGTAGCCGGCGGCAACCATTTCCTTGAGCAGTGGCGCCGGACGGTATTTGCTGTCGTTGAAGCCTTCGTAGAACGCTTGCATGATCGCCAGCAGCGTGTCGAGGCCGATCAGGTCGGCCAGCGCCAACGGGCCGATGGGCTGGTTGCAGCCAAGGCGCATCCCGGCGTCGATGTCTTCGGCGCTGGCCAGGCCCTCCTGAAACACCAGGATCGCTTCGTTGATCATCGGCACCAGAATCCGGTTGACCACAAACCCCGGGCGGTTGCCGGCGGTGATCGCGGTTTTGCCCAGGGCCGTCGCCATGTCCAGCGCGAGGGTGTGGGTGGCGTCGCTGGTTTGCAGGCCGCGAATGACTTCGATCAGGCCCATCACCGGCACCGGGTTAAAGAAGTGCAGGCCGATGAAGCGCTCAGGCTGGCTGACGCTGGCGGCGAGCTGGGTGATCGACAGCGATGAGGTGTTGGAAGCGATCACGCAGTCAGCGCTGACCTGTGCGGCGATCTGTTGCAACACCCGCAATTTCAGTTCGAGATTCTCGGTGGCAGCTTCGATGACCAGCTGAGCATTGTGCAGGCTGCTGTAGTCGGTGCTGGTCTGGATCTTGTCGAGGGCCGCGTTTTTTTGCTCGGTGGTCAGGGTGTCCTTGGCGATCTGCCGATCGAGGTTTTTACCAACGGTGGCGATGGCTTTTTGCAGAGCGCTTTCGGAAATGTCGAGCAGGGTCACGTTGAAGCCGGCGAGGGCGCAGACTTGCGCAATGCCGTTGCCCATGGTGCCGGCGCCGATCACGCCAATGTTTTGCAGATTCATGTTGCCGTCCTTCCGATAAACCCTGCGATACCTTGGCCGCCGTCGTGGCACAAAGCGTACTATTGCCGCGAGTCTAGAACCGGCAGGGCGGTTGTCCTATGCCGAAACTGTTCAACGGGCCTGATGTTTTTTGCCATTTCGGGTGATCGGGAGAGAAGCGTTCACATGCGGGAAAAGGATTCAGTGGCCGCCTACTTCGTGCAGGCAATGATCCATGGTCTGGCCGACGATTCGCAGCGGGTGCGTGCCGTGCTGGAACAGGCCGGCATCGACCCGACCGTGATGCAGCAGCCATCGGCGCGAGTGCCAGCCAGTGCCTTTGCGGCGTTGTGGCTGATTCAGATCCGCGAGCTCAACGACGAGTTCTTCGGCCTCGATTCCCATGGCATGCCGCCAGGCGCCTTTGCGCTGATTTGCCGGGCCTTGATTCAGGAGCCCGACCTGCACAAGGCCATGCGCCAGTGCCTGGCCAATTTCGCCCTGTTCCTGCGCGACTTTCGCGGCACGCTGACCGTGCGCGGCAAACGGGCGGTGATCAGTCTGGAGACGTATTCGCAGAATGCCGATGCCAATCGTTTCGGCGAAGAAACGTTCCTGGTGCTGATGATCAGTTTGCTGTGCTGGCTGGGAGGCCGGCGCATACCTATCGACCGCGCAGACTTCCGCCATGAACGTTTGTCCCTGAGCGATGACCGGTTGCTCTGGGGCCCCAACCTGACCTTCGGTGCCGAGCGCACCGAAATCGAGTTCGCCAGTCACTACCTGCGGCTACCGGTGGTCCAGGACCTGGCGTCGCTGAAAGTATTTCTGCGCACCGCGCCACAATGGCTGGTGATCCGTTTTCGCAATCAGCATGGTCTGGCGTCGCAAGTGCACCAACGCTTGCGCAGCAGCCATTACAGCCAATGGCCGACCTTGCAGGCCTTTGCCCTGGAACAACACCTGAGCCCCAGCACCTTTCGCCGAAAACTGGAGCGCGAAGGTTGTTCCTATCAGGAAATCAAAGACGAAGTGCGCAGGGCGGTGGCGTTCGAACAGCTGCGCGAAAGCCGGGCGAGCATCAGCGACATTGCCGAGCAGTTGGGGTTTCAGGAGCCCAGCGCGTTTCACCGGGCATTCAAGAAGTGGACGGGAGAAAGTCCGGGTCGCTATCGGGCGCGGTTTCAAACGGCTGAGGCGAATTTTCTGTCAGAGACTTCTGATTCGCTGCAGCGATGATGTTTTTGCCAGCCCCTGCCTGTACATTCGAGGCCTGCTACCGCGGCTCAACATTGCTGAAACAAGGATTGTGCGTTTATGGAATTGGAACCGGTCGACGTCATCGATTGCGAGCAAAAAACTCAAGTTGCCTCCACACGAAACCGCTACGCGCAATTGAGCCAGGGTTTGTTGTGGCTCAATGAGCGTGCCTGGCCGTTGGGCGGCAGTATTTTGTTGATTGCCGGGATTTACCTCTTTCAATACATCCAGGTGGAAAAAATACCGTTAAGCATCACGTCTTCCGCCGTCGTCGCGGCATTACCGGCGATGTTCGCAATGCTGGTCTTCGTGATCGCGATGCTGGGGGCGTTGATCGTCATGCCGGCGTTCATCATCTTTCACCGGTTGAATGATTCTGGCGAACGCTTGAGTGACCACTTGAGTTTTGATCAGGGCAAATCCGGACTGACTCCGCTCCGTCGTCGACTGATGTTGCATTGGCTGTATGGGGTGCTGTTGTTGGGAGGGTTTGTCTGGCTGGTCGGCGTCCATGCTTCCTATGGCCACACCAGTGGCTGGTGGATGCTCGGCATGGTGGCTCTGGGGGGACTCACGTTGTTGGGGCATGCGTGGATTATCACCCGCGTGTGGAAGACCAGCGTCTCCCTTGAGTTCTGGTTCGCCTGCGTGATGTCGGCACTTGTGCAGTGGATCGCGATCCTCAATGTCACGGTGGTGGTTGCCCGCAGCGTCAGCGAGTACGTGGATGATGTCTGGCTGTTTATACCGTTCATGTTCCTTGAGCTGGTTTTGTTGTGGTTGATCCAACTGGGCGGGGCTTATTTTGTGGTGGTCATGCGTCGCCATGAGCATCCCGTCGCACACGCGGCGCTGGTGGCGATGGTGGTCATCTTTGTTTTGGGTCTCATCCCTCAAACGAGCGCCAAATTGGCGGGGGTAACCTTGCAATTGCCATCCTCCGGCGCTCGCAACTGCACCGTGATGACCTGGGCAGCGAGCACTCAGTTATTGGAGGCGATCAACGACCCGGACAATCCAGGCAGCAGCATCCGCTTGCGCTTGCTGGCGGAAGCGGATGGCATGTACATCGTTCGACCCTGGCGCGCGGAGGCCAAAGCCGTACAGTTTGTACCCCGAAGCAGTGTGACGGGGATCGATGAATGCGCGCCCGAACCGAAAACAGACGATGCAACCCGGTAATCAGCGCGATTTCTGACTGGCCGATCGCGAAAACCTCAGGAGTCCTGGGCGCTGCGAGCCACCGCCCCGGCCATTTGCGATGGTTTGGTTTGCATCAGGCCATCGAGCGCCTGGCGATACCGGGAACCACCCAGGCTCATGCTGTTGTTGTGCGTGCCGCCGGGAATCAGCAACAGGCTCTTAGGTTGGTTGGCGGCATTGAACAGTTGCTGGCTGAATCGCGACGGCATGAACTGATCGGCCAGGCCATGGACCACCAGCAGCGGCATGTCGATGTCGACGATCTTGTCGATGGAATCGAATTTCTGCGACAACAACCAGCGCACCGGCAACCAGTTCACCGGCAGGTTGTTGCCGGCGACTTCCGCCACGGCATCGCCAAGCGAGGTGAAGGTGGACTCGATCACCAGGCCCCGGACCGGCACCGAACCATGATTGTTTTTCGCCTGAGCGGCGAGCTCTGCTGCAAGGTCGATGGCCACCGCACCTCCTAGCGAATGGCCGTAGATCAAGCGTTTGCCGGCGTCAGGTTGCATCACCTTGAAACGCTCCCAGGCGGCCCGGGCATCTTCGTAGACACTGGCTTCCGATGGCAGGTCGCCTTTGCTCTGGCCAAACCCGCGGTAGTCGATCGCCAGCACCGAATAACCCATGGCGCGCAACTGCTCGATACGGAACGCCTGTCCGGTCAGGTTCCAGCGCACACCGTGCAAGTAGAGAATTGCCGGTGCATCTTTACGCGCTGCCGGCCACCACCAGGCATGCAGGTTTTGCCCGGCCTTGAAACTTGCTGGCTTGATGTCCAATTCCTGAACGTCCTGCGGCAAGCCGCGATACCAGCCTGCCGTGCCCGGTTCGATGCGAAACAGCAACTCGCGCTCCTTATATTGCAGAGCACCGCAACCCACGGGCAGGCCCACCACCAGCGCGGCCATGCACAGCAGCGGCAGCCAGCGTCGCCGCAGACGAGTGAGAAGAGCAGTGGACATCGGTTGTTCAACCCGCACGGACATGAAGTTCGCGTTTTAGCAGATGCACACGCAGGGCGGGAATAATTTCGACAGCCGTTCAATCCACCCGCAACACAATCTTGCCGATGTGATCGCCGCCCTCCATGCGCCCGTGGGCCTGCGCCGCGTGGGCCAGGGGATAAACCTCATCGATCATTGGCAGGCAACGCCCGGCCGCCAATACCGGCCACACGTGCTCGCGCAACTGTTGCGCAATCGCGGCTTTTTCTTCCCGGGTGCGAGAACGCAACAACGAGCCGGTGACTGTGGCGCGTTTGGCCATGATCGCCAACAGATCGACTTCCCTGGCTACTGCGCCACCGAGGAAACCGAGCATCACCAGTCGCCCTTCGAGAGCCAGCGCCGCAACGTTACTGTTGAGGTACGAACCGCCCATGATGTCGAGAATCACATCGACGCCGCGCCCCGCGGTTTTTTCAGCAATGACCTGGGTAAAATCCTGTTCGCGATAGTTGATCGCCTCGGCGCCCAGCTTGCGGATCACCGCGCACTTTTCTGCACTGCCCGCCGTGGCAAACGCTTCGATGCCGAACTCACGGCAGAGCATCAACGCGGTGGTGCCGATGCCGCTGGTGCCGCCATGAATCAAGACTCGTTGATCTTTGCGCGCGCCGCCCATCTCGAACAGGTTGGCCCACACGGTGAAGAACGTTTCCGCAATGGCTGCGGCGTGTAGCCAATCCATGCCGGCTGGAATCGGCAGAGCCTGACTGGCGGGGACGACACAATACTGCGCATATCCGCCGCCGTTGGTCAGGGCGCAGACGTTGTCGCCGACCACGAAGTCGCTGACGCCTGCGCCAAGCCCGACCACTTCACCGGCCACCTCCAGCCCCGGGATCGGATTCATGCCCGGTTTCATCGGGTATTGACCGGCGCGTTGCAGCACATCAGGTCGATTGACCCCGGCGGCATGAACACGGATCAACAGTTCCCCAGCGCCCGCTACGGGTACGGGCACCAGGTTTGGTTGCAGCACTTCAGGGCCACCGGGTGTGGTGATTTCGATTTGGGTCATGGTTTGCGGCAGCGACATGATGAATACCTTTGAGCAATGAAGTCAGTTCGATAACGGTGGGATTGTTTTGTTTATGTGATCGTTGCAGCGGCGCAGGTTTTTTCCTTCGGCCCGGTCAGCAAACGCGCCGCCCATTCCAACAACAACGCACCGACAATCGCCCCGGCCGCCACCATGAACATCAATCGGTGATTACCACCGCTGCCGTTGAACAGCGCCGAATAGGCGAAGCCGGAAATGGCCTGGAAAGTGGCGAACGAAACCGTGGCGCGGCTCCAGGCGATCTGTTGTTGATGGTGGCCGGGAATCAGTTCGTGAACCCGGGCCAGCGCCAGGGGCACGATGCCTGGCGGAAACGAGCCGATGATGACCGCGAGTAGCGCCAGAGCCACGAAGGTGCTGGACATCGACAGCAAGCCCACCGCAATCGCCTGCACCAGCAACACCAGGCGTATGCTGCGTTTGGCGCCCAGGCGATCAGCCAGAAAACCGTAACTCACCGGGCCGACAATCGCGCCGAGACCGTACATCACCCAGACCATTGCGCCGACGTGTTGCCCGGCCCCGAGACCCCGGGCGACGTAATCCACCAGGAAGACCATGGCGGGCACGAGTCCGGCTGCCATGAGGGCGTATTGGGCGAACAGCAGGTAAACACCCGCAAGCATCGACGTCGGCGCTGTTTTGACCGCTGCCGGCGCTGGAGCAGGGGAAGTGGAAGATGGCCAGCCAAACCAGCTGACCGCCGTCAGGACCAGCGCCAGCACCCCGAGGCCGAGCCAGGTTTGTTGCAAACCCATACTGAGCAGCGGCGGTACGAGGGTCCCCGAGCCGGCAATCCCCAGGCCCAGGCCGAGGAAGATCGCACCACTGGCCAGACCTCTGCGGGAGGCGGGTACATGGGGCAACACCGTCGTAGCCACCAGCACCATGACCGCGCCACCGGCAACGCCGGACAGCAAACGCCAAGCGAAGAACCAGCTCACCGATAACGGGAAGGCACAGGCAAAAAACGCCAGGGTCACCGTGAGCATCATCAACCGCAGAACGGTTTTGTTGGAAGTACGCTTGGCCAGTGGGTGGCCGAGCAAGGCGCCGATCAGATAACCCACCAGGTTGGCGGCGCCGAGGAACACCACGTCGCTGGCGGAAAACCACTGGTTTTGGATCAAAGAGGGAATCAACGGCGTATAAGCGAAACGCGCCAGGCCGATGCTCACCAGGCTGGCGCAGAGACCTGCAAGGATCGGCAGCCAGATCGCGCTGCCAGGTTTATCGGGGGTCAGTGAGATACGGTCCATGAACGTTGTCCTGAGTGTTTTCATGGCGACCAGCATATCGAGGTTCTTTGATGCAATAATGCTGCGATTACACTTTGTAGTGATGCACAGATGCATCACCAGGAGAAACCATGAACTGGGATGACGCACGGGTATTTCTCGCGGTTTGCCGCGAATCCACGTTGCGCGGTGCCGCACGGGTGCTGGGCGTGGATCAAGCCACGGTTGGCCGGCGAATCGCGGCACTGGAAAAGTCCTTGAGCGCGACGTTGTTCCTGCGCACATCCGAAGGCTATGCGCTGACAGCCTTGGGCGAAGCGGCAATGCGCGCCGTGGAAAAAATGGAGCATTCAGCGCACGAGCTGGAGCGACGCATTCAAGGCCTGGACGATCGATTGACCGGTACCGTGCGAGTCACCACCACCGATTCCATGGCTATCGATTTGCTGATCCCGGCCATCGCTCGTTTGCATCGACAGCATCCCGACGTGCGGGTTCAGCTGGACGCTTCGACGCAAATTCTCAGCCTGGCCAAGCGCGAGGCCGACATTGCCGTGCGCAATACCCGGCCGGAAAACCCGGATCTGATTGCCCGCCGACTCGCCCGATGGCCGATCGGTTTGTTTGCTTCGCAAGACTATGTGGACGCCCACGGCATACCGCAGCCGGGTTCGGCGTTCGAGGGGCATGATCTGGTGATCTATCAGCCCTATTTGCAAGGCGACAAGGACGTGACACTGGTTGGTGAACCGATTGGCCGCGGGCGGATTGTCTCGAGCCTGAGTTCCAGTTTGCTGGTGCGCCGATCCATCGCTGCCGGGATCGGAATCGGCGAAGTCCCCGTGTACATGGGCGAACGGGACGGGCTGGTCAGGCTGTGGCCGGAACGTACGAAGCCTGTGCCTTATGACATCTGGCTGGTAACCCACGCCGATTTGCGGCATACGGCCAGGGTGCGGGTGGTGATTGACGAGATCGTCGCGGGGTTTTGCGGAACCGGTGAATGAAAACCTGATACTGCGCTCATTCAGACAGGGCGCGTTATCGTTGCCGCCCATCGCGGGCAAGCCCGCTCCCACAGGGATCTTCAATGGCCGCAGTTCCAAGTACAGCCGGAAGCTGGCTTGCCAGCGATGGCGGCCTGACAGCCGACCAATCTCCTGCGGATGTACCCAAGCCAATGGTAGGAGTGAGCCTGCTCGCGATGGCGGCTTCTTATTCAACTGGTGTGTTGACTGATCCACCGCTATCGCGAGCAAGCTCACTCCTACAGGGGATCTTCAGNCTGTGGCTTGCCAGCGATGGCGGCCTGACAGCCGACCAATCTCCTGCGGATGTACCCAAGCCAATGGTAGGAGTGAGCCTGCTCGCGATGGCGGCTTCTTATTCAACTGGTGTGTTGACTGATCCACCGCTATCGCGAGCAGGCTCACTCCTACAGGGGATCTTCAGTGGTCGAAAATCCCGATCAAACCGGGATCCACTGTGGCTTGCCAGCGATGGCGGCCTGACAGCCGACCAATCTCCTGCGGATGTACCCAAGCCAATGGTAGGAGTGAGCCTGCTCGCGATGGCGGCTTCACNCTGGCTTGCCAGCGATGGCGGCCTGACAGCCGACCAATCTCCTGCGGATGTACCCAAGCCAATGGTAGGAGTGAGCCTGCTCGCGATGGCGGCTTCACGCTCAACAGGTGTGTTGACTGATCCACCGCTATCGCGAGCAGGCTCACTCCTACAGGGGATCTTCATTGGTCGAAAATCCCGATCACACCGGGATCCTCTGTGGGAGCTGGCTTGCCAGCGATGGCGGCCTGACAGCCGACCAATCTCCTGCGGATGTACCCAAGCCAATGGTAGGAGTGAGCCTGCTCGCGATGGCGGCTTCACANTGGCTTGCCAGCGATGGCGGCCTGACAGCCGACCAATCTCCTGCGGATGTACCCAAGCCAATGGTAGGAGTGAGCCTGCTCGCGATGGCGGCTTCACATTCAACAGGTGTGTTGACTGATCCACCGCTATCGCGAGCAGGCTCACTCCTACGAGTTTGATGCCTGTTACGGCATTTCAGGCAGTTCTTGCGCACGCAGATCGAACATCAGGACTTCAGCATCCACGCCGTTGCTCAAGGTCAGCACCTGCTCCTTGCGAACCCTCACGCCGTCGCCCTCCTGCAATGGCATGCCGTTGAGTTCGACGCTGCCCCGTGCCACATGCACGTAGGCATAGCGGTCAGCGGCCAGTTCCAGAGTGGCGCTTTCCTGGCCGTCGATCAGTGCCGCATACACCCGCGCATCCTGGCGCACCTTCAGCGAACCCTTGGCGCCGTCGGGCGAGATGATCAATTGCAGGCGACCGCGTTTTTTCTGCGTGCTGAAGTGCTCTTGCTGATAGCGCGGTTTGGCGCCACTGACGTCGGGCACGATCCAGATTTGCAGGAAATGCACGGGACGGGTGGCCGAGTGGTTGTATTCACTGTGGGCCACGCCGCTGCCGGCACTCATCAGTTGCACGTCACCGGGGCGAATCACTGAACCGGTGCCCAGGGTGTCCTTGTGCTCCAGCGCACCTTCGAGCACGTAGGAAAAAATTTCCATGTCGCGGTGCGGGTGCTGGCCGAAACCTTTCCCGGCTGCCACGCGGTCATCGTTGATCACCAGCAGGTCGGAAAACCCCTGTTCTTTCGGGTTACGGTAATTGGCGAAGGAAAAGGTATGGAACGACTTCAACCAGCCATGGTTAGCCATGCCACGATCAGATGCTTTGCGAAGGGTCAACATGATGGAATCTCCTGCGGGGACGTTGATTCGTCCGAGTGAGGAGAAGGTTAATGGTTACCGGTTAGTGCAATAAGTAGATGAAAATTGAAATACTGTCTCTCTCAAGTTGACAGTGACCTGCAAACGATTCGCCATGTTTGAGGCATAATCACGACACTCAACCTGTAGATACTCTGTTCACGGTCAAGCTTTCGCGAGATGTTTTTCGCTAAAAAGCTTGGCCGTATTAAATTCTTCTCCGGAACGCATGCACGCCC
>NZ_LMGK01000012.1 GCF_001427125.1 Pseudomonas sp. Root562 | reverse complement strand
CTCGCTCCTTGTATGTTGACCCTGAGTCCAAAGAGAGAGGTTACGCTCAAGGACTCATACAACAGCAAGTGCGTTTCTGGGGGGAGGCCGATCGCTCCTGAAGGCAGGATTTGCTCCTGACCTTGTCTGTAGAGAGGCCCCCCCGCCTCATTGCCCACCACGAAGAGTATCGAGAAGCCGACAAGTCGGACTTCGCATTACAAGGTTGCAGTGGCATGAAGTTCGAGGTCGGGGGAACCGGGAGCAATCTTACCGAAAGTCAGGGAAGTGAAAAGCATGAATACTCATGTCGGCATAGACATTGGTGCTCGCACRTCTGCGATGGGATGGCGACAGAACGGTAAAACATCAGGCCAGTGGGAGATTCAGCACACACCCAAAGGGCGCAAGACTGCCGCGGCCAAGATGCTGGGTCTCAAGCCGCTGAGCGTGGTTATGGAAGCCACCGGCATTTACTACCTGGATCTTGCGCTGGAGTTGCACGCCGCCGGTTTGCCGGTCTCGGTGATCAACCCAAAAAGTTTTCACAATTTTGCCAAATTGATGCTGCAAAACAGCAAGACTGACCAGATAGATTCTCAATTACTAGCCGAATATGGCGAGCGTATGGCGCCCAGACTTTGGGTGCCGCCTACGGCCGATCAGATGACGTTGCGTGCCATTGGACGTCATATCAATCGTCTGATTGGTCATCGAACGCGAGGTGGAGCTGCTGATCGAAGATGAGAAAGAGGCGATTGCAGGGTTGGACGCGCGGATTGATCGTTTGAAGAAAGCCGCACGTGATGCCATCGCCAAATGCCCGGACCTGAGTTTGCAGTTTCGCTGCATGATGGCRGCACCCGGCGTAGGAGAAGCCTCGGCTATCGCTGCACTGGCGGAGCTGACGACCCTGCCTGTGACGCTTAAATCGGCACAGGTAAGCCGTTACGCAGGCCTGGACGTCAGGTTGACCCAATCCGGCACCAGCGTGAATCGGCCAGGGCGAATGTCCAAATGCGGCAATGCTTATTTGCGTGCAGCGATGTTCATGCCGGCAATGACGGCAATCCGCTGCGATGAGAATGTGAAGGCTTTTTACGAAGCTCTCGTTGCTCGCGGCAAGAAAAAAATGCAGGCAATCGGTGCGGTGATGCGCAAATATCTGACTGGGTTGTGGGCGTGCATGCGTTCCGGAGAAGAATTTAATACGGCCAAGCTTTTTAGCGAAAAACATCTCGCGAAAGCTTGACCGTGAACAGAGTATCTACAGGTCGTTGTGGGCGTGCATGCGTTCCGGAGAAGAATTTAATACGGCCAAGCTTTTTAGCGAAAAACATCTCGCGAAAGCTTGACCGTGAACAGAGTATCTACAGGGGATTGTGTTTACCGGTAGATCAGGCCACCGTCTGATCCAGCTCCAGGCCTACCCCCAAACGGCGCGACATGCACGGCCAGCGCTTCCACGCAGCACCGGTATCCGGGCTATTGAGCTTCTCGCGGTAGGCTTCCACCGACTCCAGCGCAAAGCTGTCATCGTTGAGCATTTCGTCTACGGCGTGGTGGACTGCCTCATCCAGTTGGTTGGCAAATTCCTCACCGATCAACTGGTGGGCAATCAGGTTGGCGACCGTCATGTCCAATGGGATCAGTGGCTGGCCAAAGTGCTTGATATACAGGTCGTTGACCTCTTCGACAAACCGGTGGGCCAAATAGGCTTCGTCCAGCAGGCTGTCGAGCCCGACGTGCCCGGCCATGATTGCCGGTGGCTGGATGAAGTACTGCTCGGCGATTTTCAATACCGGTTTGATCTGTGACTCGATGCCCGCTTCCCTTGCGACTTCATTGGCTGCATCCAGCAGATCGGGCACTTCTTCGATATAAGCGGCGACAAAACGCGTGAGTACGCCGTTGGTATCGGTCTCCGGCAACTGGATCGCCGGGTGTAGATGAGGCAGTTTGCTTTCCAGCTGACGCGTCAGCAGGCCGGTCTCGGCTTCGTGTTGTTGGGCTTTTTGGATCTGCTCGCGCAATGCGGCGGTGTTCATGAAAACTCCAGGAAACAAAGGCAATGAAATAGGGAAGACATAACTTAGCTGGCTTACGAAAAATGCTAAGACGCATTTGTCATAATTATTTCATCCTTGAGACGCCCGCGTTATATCGGTTCGCCACCACTCGTCTGCATCCTTCTCCATTCGTGCCCCGCAACGCAAGTTAATGCTGTTTCAGATGATTTACGCCTTGGCATTGCGAGGTGAGAGTCGCTGTCTATACTCGGGTTGGAATGGAGTTAGCTGATGACGCCCGACTGCACACGCAGCAAGGCTCGGCAATTCAAGTTCGTAGTCTGATGCAGCCGCTCCCTTGCCGCAGGTGAAAGCCGGCGGGATAACAAGAACGATAAGGGGAACCCGCAATGATGCGACATCCACATGTCTGGATGGGCCTCCTGTTGTGGTCGATTTTCAGTCAGGCGCAAGCGGCCTGGACTGTGAATATGGCGCCTGGAGCGACTGAAATCAGTCACGCTGTGTTTGACCTGCACATGACCATTTTCTGGATCTGTGTGGTGATCGGCATCATCGTCTTTGGTGCGATGTTCTGGTCGATGATCCTGCACCGCCGCTCGACAGGGCAGGTGGCGGCCAAGTTTCATGAAAGCACCACCGTCGAAATTCTGTGGACCATCGTGCCCTTCATCATCCTTGTGGCCATGGCGGTTCCCGCGACGGCGACCCTGATCAAGATGTACGACGCCAGTGAGCCGGATATCGATATCCAGGTCACCGGCTATCAATGGAAATGGCATTACAAATACCTGGGCCAGGACGTCGAGTTCTTCAGCAACCTGGCCACCCCCGCCGACCAGATCCACAACAAGGAAGCCAAGAGCGAGCACTATTTGCTTGAGGTCGACAAGCCATTGGTGCTGCCGATCGGCGCCAAGGTGCGCTTCCTCGTGACGTCCGCCGACGTGATCCACTCATGGTGGGTGCCGGCCTTTGCGGTCAAGCGCGATGCGATCCCGGGGTTCGTCAACGAAGCCTGGACGCGCATCGAAAAACCCGGCATCTACCGTGGCCAATGCGCCGAGCTGTGCGGCAAGGATCACGGGTTCATGCCGATCGTGGTCGAGGTCAAGGAAAAGGCCGATTACGAGAAATGGCTGGGCGAGCGCAAGGCGGAAGCTGCGCAACTCAAGGAACTGACCAGCAAGGAATGGACCCTCGACGAGCTCAAGGAGCGTGGCGACAAGGTCTATCACACCACTTGCGTGGCCTGTCACCAGGCTGAGGGTCAGGGGTTGCCGCCGATGTTCCCGGCCCTCAAAGGCTCGAAAATCGCCACCGGCCCGATCAAGGATCACCTGAGCATTGTCTTCCACGGCAAGCCCGGCACGTCCATGGCGGCCTTCGGCAAGCAACTGTCGGAAGTCGATATCGCGGCGGTCGTGACCTACGAACGTAACGCCTGGGGCAACAACAAGGGCGACATGGTCACGCCGAAAGAAGTGCTTGAGCTGAAACAGGCGGAAAGCAAATGACCCGGTCCATTGCTCACCTCAGGAACCGGTCGGGGCAATGCGCCCCGGCCTGCCCAGCCCATCCGGTTAAAGGAGACAGGCCATGAGCGCCGTAATCGATGACCACGGTCATGCCGACCACGCCCACGGCCCCGCCAAAGGCCTGATGCGTTGGGTGCTGACCACCAACCACAAAGACATCGGCACGCTGTACCTGTGGTTCGCGTTTTCCATGTTCCTGCTCGGCGGCTCGTTCGCGATGGTGATTCGCGCCGAGCTGTTCCAGCCAGGCCTGCAAATCGTCCAGCCGGAATTTTTCAACCAGATGACCACCATGCACGGCCTGGTGATGGTCTTCGGTGCGGTGATGCCGGCGTTCGTCGGCCTCGCCAACTGGATGATTCCGCTGATGGTCGGTGCGCCCGACATGGCCCTGCCACGGATGAACAACTTCAGCTTCTGGCTGTTGCCGGCAGCGTTCATCCTGTTGGTCTCGACTCTGTTCACCCCGGGTGGCGGGCCGAACTTCGGCTGGACGTTCTACGCCCCGCTGTCGACGACCTACGCCCCGGAAAGCGTGACGTTTTTCATCTTTGCCATCCACTTGATGGGGATCAGTTCGATCATGGGTGCGATCAACGTGATCGCCACCATCCTCAACCTGCGCGCCCCCGGCATGACGCTGATGAAAATGCCGCTGTTCGTCTGGACCTGGCTGATCACCGCGTTCCTGCTGATCGCGGTGATGCCGGTACTGGCCGGTTGCGTGACGATGATGCTGATGGACATCCACTTCGGCACCAGCTTCTTCAGTGCTGCCGGCGGCGGCGACCCGGTGCTGTTCCAGCACGTGTTCTGGTTCTTCGGTCACCCCGAGGTGTACATCATGATCCTGCCAGCCTTCGGTGCCGTCAGCTCGATCATCCCGACCTTCTCGCGCAAGCCGCTGTTCGGCTACACCTCGATGGTCTACGCCACGGCCAGTATTGCGTTCCTGTCGTTCATCGTCTGGGCGCACCACATGTTCGTGGTCGGCATTCCATTGGTGGGCGAGCTGTTCTTCATGTACGCCACGCTGCTGATCGCGGTACCGACGGGCGTGAAGGTGTTCAACTGGGCCAGCACCATGTGGCAAGGCTCGCTGACGTTCGAGACACCGATGCTGTTTGCGGTGGCATTCGTGATCCTGTTCTCCATTGGCGGTTTCTCCGGGCTGATGCTGGCCATCGCCCCGGCGGACTTCCAGTACCAGGACACTTACTTCGTGGTCGCGCACTTCCACTATGTATTGGTGCCGGGTGCGATTTTCGGGATCTTCGCGTCGGCCTACTACTGGATGCCGAAGTGGACCGGCCACATGTACGACGAAACCCTCGGCAAGCTGCACTTCTGGCTGTCGTTCATCGGCATGAACATGGCCTTCTTCCCGATGCACTTCGTGGGCCTGGCCGGCATGCCGCGGCGGATTCCCGACTACAACCTGCAATTCGCCGACTTCAACATGGTGTCGTCGATCGGCGCATTCATGTTCGGCGCCACGCAGATCTTCTTCCTGTTCATCGTGATCAAGACCATTCGCGGCGGCCCGCCGGCACCGGCCAAACCGTGGGATGGGGCTGAAGGCCTGGAATGGAGCATCCCGTCGCCGGCGCCGTATCACACCTTTACTACGCCGCCGGAAGTGAAATGAACACTTTGGCCCTTGCGGGAGAGAGACAGTGTGGCGAGGGAGCTTGCTCCCGCTCGGCTGCGAAGCAGACGCGATGTTTTTGGGGCCGCTTCGCGACCCAGCGGGAGCAAGCTCCCTCGCCACAAGTTCTCGCTCCCACAGGGTTTTCGGTAGAGGGCATAGATCATGGCTGATTCGATTTCGATGAAGAAGCTGGTCACTCGTCTGTTGCTGGTGGTGGTGGCGATGTTTGTATTCGGGTTTGCCCTGGTGCCGATCTACGACGTGATGTGCAAGGCGTTTGGCATCAATGGGAAGACGGGCGGGCAGTATGAGGGTGAGCAAACGGTGGACAGCTCGCGGCAGGTTCGCGTGCAGTTTCTGTCGACCAACTCCGCCGACATGTCCTGGGATTTTTATCCCAAGCAGGATGAGTTGACGGCCAACCCCGGGGCGGTGAACGAGATGATCTTCATTGCACACAACCCCACCGACAAACCAATGAGCGCCCAGGCCGTGCCGAGCATCGCGCCAAGCGCGGCGGCGGCGTATTTCCACAAGACCGAATGTTTTTGCTTTACCCAGCAAGTGCTGCAGCCCGGTCAACGGATCGAGATGCCGGTACGTTTCATCGTTGACCGTGACATGCCCAAGGAAGTGAAGCACCTGACGCTGTCCTACACGCTGTTCGATATCACCGCCCGACATCCACCGGTCGCAGTAAACACTGGCGGTTGAGCGTGCCCGATAAGGAGAACAATAAATGGCAACTCATGAGCATTATTACGTTCCGGCCCAGAGCAAATGGCCGATCATCGCCACGGTCGGGATGTTCGTCACGGTGTTCGGCCTGGCCACCTGGTTCAATGACCTGAAGGCGGCACGGCCAGAATCCCATGGCCCGCTGATCTTTTTCGTCGGTGGCTTGCTGCTCGCTTACATGTTGTTCGGCTGGTTCGGCACGGTGATCAAGGAAAGTCGCGACGGCTTGTACAGCGCGCAGATGGACCGCTCGTTCCGCTGGGGCATGAGCTGGTTCATCTTCTCCGAGGTGATGTTCTTTATCGCCTTCTTCGGTGCGCTGTTCTATGTCCGGCAGGTCTCCGGTCCGGCACTCGGCGGAGAAGGCGCCAAAGGCCTGGCTCACATGCTCTGGCCGAACTTCGAGTTCGTCTGGCCACTGCTGAACAACCCGGACTCCAAACTGTTTCCGCCGCCAAAGGACGTCATCAGTCCCTGGGGGCTGCCACTGCTCAACACCGTGCTGTTGGTGAGTTCCAGTGTCACCGTGACCATCGCCCACCACGCCTTGAAAAAGGGCCATCGCGGTGCGCTCAAACTGTGGCTGGCGATCACCGTATTGCTGGGCTGTGCGTTCCTCGGCTTCCAGGCTGAAGAATATATCCATGCCTACAACGAACTGGGCCTGACTTTGGGTTCGGGCATCTACGGCGCGACGTTCTTCATGCTCACCGGGTTCCACGGCGCCCACGTGACCATGGGCACCATCATCCTGTTGGTGATGCTGATACGAGTGATGCGTGGGCACTTCGACAACGAGCATCAGTTCGGCTTCGAGGCGGCGAGTTGGTACTGGCACTTCGTGGACGTGGTGTGGATCGGCTTGTTCGTATTCGTTTACGTGCTCTAACCCCTACCAGGGGGCGTGGGAAACCAACTGGCCGCTGAAAAAACCCCAGGCGATCAAGCCGACGGTGATGGCGGCCAGCGTGACACGAACACTCAAGGCAATGACGAGGCGATTCGAACTGCTGTCGTCCTTGACCAGAAAAAACAGGCCGCTGAACAGGCTGACAACCGTGGCAATCAGCATCAGGACGATGGCTGCTTTGAGCATGGTGAGACTCCGGGGGACTAGCGATGCACTTGAGTATAGCTATCGCACCGACTGACTTTCTGGCGACGCCATGAAGCGCTTCCGGCCGGGCATCGTGCCGACATTGGTGGTCGCCCTGCTGCTGCCGCTGCTGGTGTCGCTCGGGTTCTGGCAATTGGGCCGGGGCGCGGAGAAAAGCGCGCTGTTGCAAACCTATAGCGAGCGCCGGGCCGCCGAACCGATGCTCAGCACCGAACTGCAACACAGCGTTGATCCAGCCTTCCGCCGGGTTCGCCTGCACGGTCAGTTCGATGCCAGCCACAGCCTGTTGCTGGATAACCGCCAGCGTGACGGCAAGGTCGGCGTCGAGCTGCTGCAACCGTTTCAGGATCAGGCGACCGGCCTCTGGCTGCTGGTCAATCGAGGCTGGCTGCCGTGGCCGGACCGGCGCACTCCACCGCAATTCACCACACCGGTTCAGGCATTGAGCCTGGATGCCTGGGTCTACGTGCCGCCGGGCGCAACCTTCCAGTTGCACGCCGATCCCGATTCCACGACCTGGCCGCAATTGGTCACCGCAGTTGACCCGACCAAGCTCTGGGCAGGTCTCGACCGCGACGGCTTCGCCTATGAATTACGTGCAGAAACCGGACCGGCGACTTACCAGGCTGATTGGCCGGTCGTTGCCATGGGGCCGGAAAAACACATCGCTTATGCCGTGCAGTGGTTCGCCCTGTCGATCGCCCTGTTCGGCCTTTATCTCTATCTCGGCTGGCACAACGCAAAGGAGAAACACCATGGGAGCGGCCATGAATCCACCCAGCATGTCTGAGGCAAAACCGGCGTTGAACCGGCGCAAGGGACGTTTGCAGTTGCTGCTGATCCTGCTCGGTGTGATCGGGCCGATGATCCTCGCCACCGGCATGTACAAACTGCAGTTTTGGGTGCCGGAGGGCCGCAGTTATCACGGCGAACTGATCGGCAATGGCCAGACCCGCGCCGACCTCGGCGTAAAGGCTGAGGAAGAGCGCTGGCAGTTGCTGGTGACCGCGCCGAAGGATTGCGCTGTCGACTGTCAGCAACTGGTGTATCTGGCGCGGCAGATTCAGATCGGCCTGGGCCGCGATGCCGGGCGCGCCAGCCATGCCATCGCCGCTGCACAGCCGTTGAGCAGCGAATACGAGGCCAAGCTGACCCGCGAATACCCGCAGCTGCAACGCTATCCGCTGGACCTCGCTACCTTCAGCAAAACCACGGGGGACAAGGCCGAACCACAGCTGTGGATCATCGACCCCCACGGCAACCTGGTGCTGCGCTACGACCCGTCGGTCAAGGGCAAGGATCTGCTGAACGACCTGCGTCACCTGCTGAAACTGTCCAACATCGGATAAGGACATCGTCATGGCCAAACCTGGATTTCGCCTCGCGCTGTTTGCCACCTTGCTGGCACTGATTGTGGTGTTGCTCGGCGCCTACACCCGCCTGACCCACGCCGGCCTCGGCTGCCCGGACTGGCCCGGCTGTTACGGCTTTATCAGCGTGCCTAAAAGCGAAGCCCAATTGGCCCATGCCGAATTGCATTTCCCGGACACGCCGGTCGAAGCCCACAAGGGCTGGAACGAGATGATCCATCGCTATTTTGCCGGCACCTTGGGGCTGTTGCTCGTGGCCCTGGCCGCTCGCTCATGGATGCATCGCCGGCATCCAGGCCAGCCGGTGAAGCTGCCGCTGTTCCTGCTGGCGGTGGTGTTCGCGCAAGCGGCGTTCGGCATGTGGACGGTGACGCTCAAGCTCTGGCCGCAAGTGGTGACCGGGCACCTGCTCGGCGGTTTCGCCACGTTGAGCCTATTGTTCCTGCTGACCTTGCGCCTCTCCGGTGTACTGCCGGCATTGACCGTGCCACGTCGTTTGCAGCACTGGGCGACGGCAGGGCTGCTGCTGGTGATCGGGCAAATCGCCCTCGGTGGCTGGGTCAGCTCCAATTATGCCGCGGTGGCCTGCATCGACTTTCCGACCTGCCACGGTCAATGGCTGCCCCCTGCCGATTTCGCCAATGGCTTTCACCTGACCCAGCACATCGGCCCGAATTACCTCGGCGGACAACTGGACAGTGATGCGCGCACAGCGATTCACCTGACGCACCGCATCGGCGCGCTACTGGTGACCCTGGTGCTGCTCGGCCTGGCCTGGCAACTGAAGGTAGTCGGCATGACGCGACTGGCGGGGCTGGTATTGCTCGCCCTCACGGCGCAAATCACGCTGGGTATCAGCAACGTGGTGTTCCATCTGCCACTGCCGGTGGCCGTGGCGCATAACGCCGGGGGTGCGGCGCTGTTGCTGACGATGGTGCTGGTCAATTATCACGCGCGAACCAGCCTGGTTCGGGTCAAACAAACGACTCGCTGGCGCTTCAGCCCGCGTAAACATTCAGCCGGGCCCATAACAATAAAAGGAGAAATGCCATGGCGATTCTGATCGGCGAGCGTCACAGCCAGGCAATCTGGCGTGACTACCTGGAACTGACCAAGCCGAAAGTAGTGGTGCTGATGCTCATCACTTCGCTGGTGGGGATGTTCCTGGCCACTCGCGCCGGGGTGCCATGGACCGTGCTGGTGTTCGGCAACCTGGGGATCGCCCTGTGTGCGGGCGGTGCAGCAGCGGTCAACCATGTGGTGGACCGGCGGATCGATGCCGTCATGGCGCGCACCCATAAACGCCCCTTGGCCGAGGGGCGAGTCTCACCAACGGCGGCGCTGACGTTTGCGCTGGTGCTGGCGGTGCTTGGCCAGGCCCTGTTGCTGGCCTTCACCAATCCACTGACAGCCTGGCTGACCCTCGCCTCATTGCTTGGCTATGCGGTGGTGTACACCGGTTTTCTCAAACGTGCGACGCCACAGAACATCGTTATTGGCGGCCTGGCCGGTGCCGCACCGCCCCTGCTCGGCTGGACTGCTGCCACCGGCCATGTCAGTGCCGAACCGTTGCTGTTGGTGCTGATCATTTTCGCCTGGACCCCACCGCATTTCTGGGCGCTGGCCATCCACCGCAAAGAGGAATACGCCAAGGCTGACATTCCGATGTTGCCGGTAACCCACGGCGAGCATTACACCAAGGTGCATATTCTGCTTTACACCGCCGCGCTGCTGGCCGTGAGCCTGATGCCGTACGTGATCCACATGAGCGGCCTGCTCTACCTGACCTGCGCGATCGTCCTCGGCGCGAGGTTCCTGCAATGGGCCGTGGTGCTGTACCGTGGCACTCGGCCGCACGCGGCGATCAACACGTTCAAGTACTCTATTTATTACTTGTTCCTGCTGTTCATCGCGCTGCTCGTAGACCACTACTTATTGTTGAACCTATGACTCGAACCCAGAAAACCGTCTTCATCCTTGTCGCCCTGATCGCGCTGGTCCTGGGCCTGACCATCAACAAAGTGCTGTCCGGCAAAGGTCAGGGCGACCCGACGGCACTGATCGACGCCGGGATCATCCTGCTGCCGCAAAGCCGCAATCTGCCGAGCGTGACGATGACCGATCAGGACGGCAAACCGGTGGAAATCAATGAACTCAAAGGCAAGTGGTCGCTGCTGTTCTTCGGCTACACGTTCTGCCCGGACATCTGCCCGACCACCCTCGCCCAGTTGCGCCAGATCAAAAGTGAACTGCCACCGGAGGCGGTGGACAAGTTGCAGATCGTGCTGGTCAGCGTCGATCCCAATCGCGATACGCCGAAGCAGCTCAAACAGTATCTGGGTTACTTCGATCCACAATTCGTCGGCCTGACGCCGAACTCCGTGGAGGAACTGCAAAAAGTTGCCAATGCAGTGAGCATTCCGTTCATCCCGGCGGATACCAGCAAGCCGAACTACACCGTCGACCACAGCGGCAACCTCGCGGTCATCGGACCGGACGGCACGCAGCGCGGGTTCATTCGTGCGCCGTTGAACAACGTTAAGCTGGTGGCGCAGTTGCCGGTGATGCTCAAGCGTCAGTGACAACGCCACCCAACCCTGTAGGAGCGAGCCTGTTCGCGATAGCGGACTGACATTCAACATTGATGTTGGATCTGATGGCCCTATCGCGAGCAGGCTCGCTCCCACAAGGTCAGTATTTCAGGCAACAAAAAATGGGCACCCAACCTGGTTGGTGTGCCCATTTTTTATTCCGCCCCCCGTTTTGCGGGGTGGAAATCAAGGATTGACGCTGTCTTTCAACGATTTGCCTGGTTTGAAGGCAACTGTGTTGCTGGCCTTGATTTTGACTGGCTCACCGGTTTGCGGGTTTTTGCCGGTACGGGCGCCGCGGTGGCGTTGCAGGAAGGTGCCGAAGCCTACCAGCGTTACACTGTCTTTGCGGTGCAGGGCGCCGGTGATTTCTTCGAGTACGGCGTTGAGAACGCGGTTGGCCTGCTCTTTGGTGAGGTCTGCTTTTTCAGCAATTGCTGCAGCGAGTTCTGGTTTACGCATATTAGTGAAGCCCCTTTGACGGTTTTTTGTTGTTATGTCCGTGCTGCTCTCTGTGGAACAGCGCCCAAAGCGCCGCAGGTGCTCTACTCTGCGGCAGACGGGAGTGAGGATGGCACGCAGCGAGGAGCCGCGCCAGTATCGACGCGGCCAATGTAGGGGCAAAACAGGGGTGATTCCGACAGAACGACCGGTATTTACGCCAGCAGTGCCGGAAGCTCTTTGTTCAGGGCCAGTTTCTCCATCACGGCCGCGCCCGTCAGGGCATAACCGAGCAGTTTTCCGCTGGCATCGCGGCATAGCACTTTGATGTCGGCCCCCTGCCCTTCGACCGTCCAGACACCCTCCGAACCCCGAGGTGGCGGGGACACCACCAATGGGCAGACCGGGGTTTTCACGGTGATGGGCATCGGGCCGTAGCTGACAGCTGTCGGCTTGCCGGCGAGGGTCTGGGCCAGCGCCCTCGCACAGCTCATCAGGGGCATCACGTACAACAGATTCAGCCCATCGACCTCGGCACAGTCGCCCAACGCGTAGATATTGGCGTGAGAAGTCTTCAGGTGACGATCGACCACGACCCCCCGATTGACCTGCAACCCGGCCGCGGCCGCCAGATCGATGCGTGGACGCAGGCCAATGGCCGAGACCACCACATCGCACGGGATAACCTGACCGTCGGACAAATGCGCCTCCAGGCCATCGGCAACCCGTTGCAAGCGAGTCAGCACAGGCCCCAGGTGGAAACGTGCACCAAGGCTTTCCAGACCGGCCTGAACCGCCGCGGCCGCTGCCGGGTGCAACAGGGTCGGCATGACCTGTTCACACGGTGCAACCAATTGCACCTCGTAGCCACCCAGGCTCAGGTCGTTGGCAAACTCGCAGCCAATCAGGCCGGCACCGAGCAAGAGCACCCGTTGCTTGCCGGCGGCTGCCGCGCGAAAGCGGGCGTAGTCTTCCAGGTCATTGATAGGGAACACGCAGTCCGCCGCATCGCCTTCGATGGGCACCCGCACGGTTTCTGCGCCCCAGGCCAGGATCAGGTCACGGTAAATCACCGATTCTTCGCCGATCCACAAGCGCTTGTGACCCGGATCGATGCCGCTGATGCGCGTATGGGTGCGCACTTCGGCCTTCAACTGTTCGGCCATGGCGCCAGGTTCGGCCATGCTCAGTCCGTCGGCGTCCTTGTTTTTGCCAAAACCGGTGGAGAGCATCGGTTTGGAGTAGGAGCGCCCGTCATCGGCGGTAATCAGCAGCAGCGGGGTTTCGCTATCGAGTTTGCGAAACTCCCGGGCCAGGTTGTAGCCCGCCAGGCCAGTGCCGACGATCACGACAGGTGCGTTCATTCCTTACTCCTCTGAAGGTCTTAGTTGATTTCGATCATTTCGAAATCCATTTTGCCGACGCCACAATCCGGGCACAGCCAGTCTTCCGGCACGTCTTGCCACAGGGTGCCCGGCGCAATGCCGTCATCCGGCCAGCCGTCGGCTTCGTTGTAGATCAGGCCGCAGACCACACATTGCCACTTTTTCATTCAGGTACTTCCTCAGTTCAGGCGTTTTGCCGGCTCGGACGGTCGATGCTTGCAGCTCTGCCGTCCGGCTCAGGGCGTTTTGTATAGAGGGGGCCGGGCAGATGCAAGCCTGTTCGGCGCAACGGCTGGGCGGATCACTCAAATTCACAGGCTGACATGTTAAGCTCGGCGCCTCCTTTGCTGCCAATAATGACTCATTGTGCAACACACAGAACGCCTCTCCCCGCTCGCACTCTGGCTCCCCCAAAGCCGGCTGACGCCTCAGCCCGACACGTCCGTCCTCGACTGGTTGTTCGATGATGGCTCGCTGACCAGGCGCCTTGTTCAACTGACCAACGATGCCTTCAGCGTCACGCCGCTGTTCGAAGGCTGGCAGGCCCTGCGCGCAGACGAATGCCTCGCGCTGGACCTTGCCGAAGGTACTGAAGGCTGGGTGCGCGAGGTGTATTTGCGAGGTCATGGTCAAGCGCTGGTGTTTGCCCGAAGTGTGGCGTCGCGCAGTGCATTGCAGGGCGATGGCTTGCATATGGATGAATTGGGCAGCCGATCCCTGGGCGAATTGCTGTTTTGTGACCGCGCGTTCCAGCGTCAGGCCATCGAGGTTTGCCACTACCCCCAGGAATGGTTGCCGAACGAAGTGCGGGCTCCTGAATTATGGGGCCGCCGTTCGCGCTTCGACCGTGGCGCATTGAGCATACTCGTGGCCGAGATTTTCCTTCCGTCCCTGTGGAACGCTGCCGGCGTCCAACCGGAGAGCCGTTGATGTACCAGAGCCTGCTCAAGTCCCTGAATCGCTTGAACCCTCGGGCCTGGGACTTCATTCAACTAACCCGCATGGACAAGCCGATCGGCATCTACCTGCTGCTGTGGCCGACGCTGTGGGCGCTGTGGATTGCCGGTAAGGGCTCGCCTTCGCTGGCCAACATCGTGATTTTCGTCCTTGGCGTGGTGCTGACCCGCGCCGGCGGCTGCGTGATCAACGATTGGGCCGACCGCAAGGTCGATGGCCACGTCAAACGTACTGCGCAACGTCCGCTGGCCAGCGGCAAGATCAGCTCGAAAGAGGCGCTGGTGTTCTTCGCGCTGTTGATGGGCGTGAGTTTCCTGCTGGTGCTGTGCACCAATGCTCCGACGATCTGGTTGTCGCTGGGCGGTTTGGCGCTGGCCTTCACCTACCCGTTCATGAAGCGCTACACCTATTACCCGCAAGTGGTGCTGGGCGCGGCGTTTTCCTGGGGCATGCCGATGGCTTTCACCGCCGAGACCGGGGAACTGCCGGCTGCAGCGTGGCTGCTGTGGATCGCCAACCTGTTGTGGACGGTGGGCTACGACACCTACTACGCCATGACCGATCGCGATGACGACTTGAAGATCGGCGTGAAGTCCACGGCCATCCTGTTCGGCGACGCGGACCGGGTGATCATCCTGACCTTGCAAGGCCTGGCACTGGCCTGCTTGCTCTTGGCGGGCTCCCGATTCGAACTCGGCGGCTGGTTCCACCTGGGGTTGGTGGTGGCGGCAGGCTGCTTTGCCTGGGAGTTCTGGTACACCCGCGACAAGGATCGCATGCGCTGTTTCAAGGCGTTTTTGCACAATCATTGGGCAGGGTTGGCGATTTTTGTCGGGATTGTGCTGGATTACGCGTTGCGCTGACCCAAGGCCTGTCTTTGAACTGCGTTACGCAGGAGCCAGGCTTACCCGCGATGGCGCCTTCAAGATCGCTATCGCGGGCAAGCCTTGCGCCTGCAGAAGAGCGGTTACTTCTGCGACTCGTGAACGACGTGCCACACGTCCTTCATCTTGTCGCCCGTCATGTCTCCCGGCTTCTTGTCCTTCACAAACGTGTAAAGCGGCTTGCCGTCATAGGCGTACTGCATCTTCCCGTCATCTCGCTTGATGACGCTCCACTTGCCCTCGGCCGTGGCGCCCGCCGGCGCCATCATCGGTGGCCAGTTCTTCGCGCACTCGTCGTTGCACATCGACTTGCCGCCCGAGTCCTTGTCGAACGTGTACAGGGTCATGCCATTGTGATCGACCATCATGCCGTCTTTCATCATCGCCGGGTCGGCGGCCAAGGCCAGCGCCGGCAGCGTTAGCGCCGCCGTAACCAGCAGTGCCTTCCAGGATTGAGCAATGTGATTCATGGAAACCTTCCTTTTGCGGTTGTCAGGATTCGGACTTAGAGCTTAGCCCAGGATCATGGCAATCGCCGGTCGACTAAAATACTGTCACACGACTGCAATAATTCCGTTATCTAATGCGGCGCAAGACAGTTAAATGACAAGAGGATTAAGGCATGGTTGGCAGGAGCATTCTGATCGTCGACGACGAAGCGCCCATTCGCGAAATGATCGCCGTTGCGTTGGAAATGGCCGGCTATGACTGCCTGGAAGCGGAGAACTCCCAGCAGGCGCATGCCATTATCGTCGACCGCAAGCCGGACCTGATCCTGCTCGACTGGATGCTCCCGGGCACGTCCGGCATCGAGCTGGCCCGCCGCCTCAAGCGCGACGAACTGACCGGGGATATCCCGATCATCATGCTCACCGCCAAGGGCGAAGAGGACAACAAGATCCAGGGCCTGGAAGTGGGCGCCGACGATTACATCACCAAACCGTTTTCCCCCCGTGAGCTCGTCGCGCGACTCAAAGCCGTGTTGCGCCGCGCCGGCCCTACCGATGGCGAAGCGCCGATCGAAGTCGGCGGCTTGCTGCTCGACCCGATCGGCCACCGTGTGACCATCGATGGAAAACCGGCGGAAATGGGCCCGACCGAATACCGTCTGCTGCAATTTTTCATGACCCACCAGGAACGCGCCTATACCCGGGGCCAGTTGCTGGATCAGGTTTGGGGCGGCAACGTCTATGTCGAGGAACGCACCGTCGACGTGCACATCCGTCGCCTGCGCAAAGCCCTCGGCGATGCCTACGAAAATCTGGTACAAACCGTGCGCGGCACCGGATACCGCTTTTCTACCAAAGCATGAAGGTAGCTACGAGCTGCAAGCTTCAAGCGACAAGCTAAAAGCTGCTTTTCTGACAAGGACGCGCGTCACGTGAACCAAAACTGGCATGGCACCCTGATTCGCCACATGCTGCTGCTGGTCACCGCCTGCCTGGTGATCGGCCTGATCACCGGCTACTACGGCTGGAGCCTCGCCGCAGGCCTGGGCATTTACCTGGCCTGGACCCTCAAGCAACTGCTGCGCCTGCACGAATGGCTGCGCCTGCACAAACCCGATGAGGCGCCGCCCGATGGCTATGGCCTGTGGGGCGAAGTGTTTGACAGCATCTACCACCTGCAACGTCGTGACCAACGGGTACGCGGGCGTCTGCAAGCGGTCATCGATCGCGTCCAGGAATCCACCGCCGCGCTGAAAGACGCGGTGATCATGCTCGACACCGACGGCAACCTGGAATGGTGGAACCGCGCCGCCGAAACCCTGCTGGGCCTCAAGACCCCGCAGGACAGCGGCCAGCCGGTGACCAACCTGGTGCGCCATCCGCGCTTCAAGGAATACTTCGAGCAGGACAACTACAGCGAACCGCTGGAAATCCCCTCGCCGACCAATGACCGCGTGCGCATCCAGCTGTACATCACCCGCTACGGCAACAACGAGCACTTGATGCTGGTGCGCGACGTGACGCGCATCCATCAGCTGGAACAGATGCGCAAAGACTTCATCGCCAACGTATCCCACGAGCTGCGTACGCCGCTGACGGTGATCTGTGGCTATCTGGAAACCCTGCTCGATAATGCCGAAGAGGTGAACCCGCGCTGGACCCGCGCCTTGCAGCAGATGCAGCAGCAAGGCGGGCGCATGCAGACCCTGCTCAACGACTTGCTGTTGCTGGCCAAACTGGAAGCCACCGATTACCCATCGGACAACCAGCCCGTGGCCATCGACGGCTTGCTGCAATCGATCAAGGGCGATGCGCAGCAACTGTCCGGCCAGAAAAACCAGCACATCACTCTGGAGGCCGACCCGACCATTCTGCTCAAGGGCAGTGAAGCGGAATTGCGCAGCGCGTTTTCCAATCTGGTGTTCAACGCGGTGAAGTACACCCCGGCCGAAGGCAATATCCGCATTCGCTGGTGGGGCGATGAACAGGGCGCGCATTTGAGCGTGCAGGATTCAGGGATCGGCATCGACAGCAAACACCTGCCGCGACTGACCGAACGCTTCTATCGCGTCGACTCCAGTCGCAACTCCAATACCGGTGGCACCGGGTTGGGCCTGGCGATCGTCAAGCACGTGCTGTTGCGCCATCGGGCGCGCATGGAAATCAGCAGCGTGCCGGGCCATGGCAGCACCTTTACCTGCCATTTCGCTCCCGCCCAGGTCAGCAAATCCTTGGTCATCAGCACCGCCGACTGATACCGGCCAGCACGCGCCACTAGGCAATCGCCCAGTCAGCCGCTACATTGGCTGACTTGTGCCTGCCATTCAGGTACACATTTTCTTTCCTTTCGAATTCACGGAAACCGCAAAACTCCATCATGGACCCTTCCCCTGGCTTGACCCTCGCTACAATTTTCGCCGACTTCGGCATGATTCTTTTTGCTCTGATCCTGGTTTTGCTCAACGGTTTTTTCGTTGCGGCGGAATTTGCCATGGTCAAATTGCGCTCGACCCGTGTCGAGGCCATTGCCGAACAACACGGCTGGCGCGGTCACATTCTGCGTACCGTACACAGTCAGCTCGATGCTTACCTGTCGGCCTGCCAGTTGGGTATTACCCTGGCCTCGCTCGGCCTTGGCTGGGTGGGCGAGCCGGCGTTCGCGCACATTCTCGAGCCGTTGCTGAGCGCCGTGGGCGTCGAGTCGGCCGAGATCATCAAAGGCGTGTCGTTCTTCACCGCGTTCTTCATCATTTCGTACCTGCACATTGTGGTCGGCGAACTCGCCCCGAAATCCTGGGCCATCCGCAAACCCGAGCTGCTGTCGTTGTGGACGGCCGTGCCGTTGTACCTGTTCTACTGGGCGATGTACCCGGCGATCTACCTGCTCAATGCCAGCGCCAACCAGATCCTGCGCATCGCCGGCCAAGGCGAACCCGGCCCGCATCACGAGCACCATTACAGCCGCGAAGAACTGAAATTGATCCTGCACTCCAGCCGTGGCCAGGACCCGAGCGACCAAGGCATGCGCGTATTGGCCTCGGCGGTGGAAATGGGCGAGCTGGAAGTGGTCGACTGGGCCAACTCCCGCGAAGACCTGGTGACCCTGGAGTTCAACGCACCGCTCAAGGAAATCCTGGCGATGTTCCGTCGCCACAAGTTCAGCCGCTACCCGGTGTACGACAGCGAGCGCCAGGAGTTCGTCGGCCTGCTGCACATCAAGGACCTGCTGCTGGAACTGGCGGCGCTGGACCACATTCCCGAGTCGTTCAACCTTGCCGAACTGACCCGCCCTCTGGAACGCGTTTCCCGGCACATGCCGCTGTCGCAATTGCTGGAACAGTTTCGCAAGGGCGGCTCGCACTTCGCCGTGGTCGAAGAGGCCGATGGCAACATCATCGGCTACCTGACCATGGAAGACGTGCTGGAAGTGCTGGTGGGCGACATTCAGGACGAACACCGCAAGGCCGAGCGCGGCATCCTCGCGTACCAACCGGGCAAGCTGCTGGTGCGCGGTGATACACCGCTGTTCAAGGTCGAGCGACTGCTGGGCATCGATCTGGATCACGTCGAAGCCGAAACCCTTGCCGGGCTGGTCTACGAAAGCCTGAAGCGGGTGCCGGAAGAGGAAGAAGTGCTGGAAGTCGAAGGTTTGCGGATCATCATCAAGAAGATGAAAGGGCCGAAGATCGTGCTGGCCAAGGTGTTGATGCTGGATTAAGTCACGCCCCTGTAGGAGCCGGCTTGCTGGCGATGGGTACGCCGCGGTGCCCCTGTGATACCGCGTTATCGTTCATCGCCAGCAAGCCGGCTCCTACTGCCCAACGCAAAGTTGGGCATCGCCCCCACCGGTTGATTGAACCGGTACGGAATCGACACCAGCCCCATCCCGGTATTGCGCTGCACCACGAAGTGCAAATGTGGCCCGGTGCTGTTGCCGGTGTTGCCCGACAGGGCCAGTGCACTGCCTACCGCCACCTTCTGCCCCTCTCGTACCCTGACCGAGCCTTGCTTGAGGTGCAGGTACACACCCATGGTCCCGTCATCGTGCAGCACCCGCACGAAATTGCCGGAAGCATCAGTGCCACGCCCGCTCTGGCCATTCTCGGTTTTCACCACCACCCCGCCCCGTGCGGCGATGATCGGCGTGCCCTCCGGCATGGCAATGTCGATGGCGTAGCGGCTTTTAGGGCCGAAGTGGCTGTAGGGGCCGTTGGCGCCCTGACTGATCCGGAACGGACCGCCACGCCAAGGCAAGGGATACCGATAGCCCACAGCGGTGCCTGTCGGGTCACCGAGCGAATATTTGAGCTTGGGGACATAGGCGAGTGGCTTCCCGGCCCGGATCGCCGTGAGCTGCGCCAGGCGAACGCTGGTGCGCAGTGGAATGACTCGGCGGATCGATCGACCTGGAATTCCGCTGACGTTCTTCACGCCGGCAAAACTCAATTCGATCTCCACCGGTGCATACAGGTCATTGCGCACATACACGCTGTCCACGCCATCCTTTTTCATGATCACGTAGTACACCTGACGCTCCAGGCGCTCGACCATACGATCTCGAAAAACGAATACCTTTGAGCCTTTCGTGGGGCGATCGCTGTAAGAGACCACGCCATTGGCATCGGTGGACTTGTAGATAGTCATGGCCATTGATGAAGCGCAGGCCATGGACAAACCACAAAGAAACAACAGGCGCGCGAACATGGGAAGGAGTTCTGTCGAGTAAGGCTTGGGATTGAGCCTAGCAGCCGGAATTGACCCGCGTGGTCGACAGATGTTTCGAAAAGGATGTTACGGGAGGATGAGCAGTGACAGTTCTGGCCCCATCGCGGGCGGCCCGCTCCCACAAGGTATTCAATGTCCCTGTGGGAGCGACGGTGCGACGATTCGACTTGCTCGCGATGGCAATCTCACGGGCGACGCAGTTTTAAGCGCCGGGAATGAAATGCTTCTGCGCCGTGCCACGGGCAATCAGGCGGGAGATGTAGTCGAGTTTCTGCGCATCCTGGTCGACAAAGCGAAAGGTCAGTTGCAACCATTCGCTGTCGGGCTTCTGTTCGTGAGCGACGATGGCATGCAGATAGCCATTGAGACGCGCCGTTTCGGCGTTGTCACCCTGCTCCAGGTCGAGCACAGCGCTGTCGAGGACTTGCGGCAGGGTTTCGGCGCGCTTGACCACCAACAACGCTTCCTTGAGGCTCAGGGCCTTGATCACGCATTGCTGGATGCCGTTCGGCAAGCGCAATTGACCCTGGCCACGTCCTCCACCCACGGTGGCCGCTGCTACAGGAGCCTTGACTGGCGGGCTGTTGAGCAAGCCACCCCGCGACGGTGCCGGGGCCGCAGGTGTGGGTGCAACGGCAGCCGGTGCGACCACGGCGGGTTTGCCGCCAGTCAATGCACTGAGCGAGTCATTGCCGAATGCCGGGCTGGTTTTAGTCGCTGCAACGTTGATCAAGGCATCGAGCTTGCCGACCTTGTGCAGCGCCTGCTTGACCTTGGTGATCAGTTGCTCGTTGGTGAACGGTTTGCTGACGTATCCGGACACGCCGGCCTGGATTGCCTGGACCACGTTCTCTTTGTCGCCGCGACTGGTCACCATCACGAACGGCATGCTTTTGAGGCTGTCCTGCTCACGGCACCAGGTCAGCAGTTCCAGGCCGGACATTTCCGGCATTTCCCAGTCGCACAGGACCAGGTCGAACGCTTCCTTCGCCAGCATGGCCTGAGCCTTTTTGCCGTTGACCGCGTCTTCGATTCGCATGCCCGGGAAATAGTTACGCAGGCATTTCTTCACCAGGTCACGAATGAACGAGGCATCGTCCACGACCAACACACTGACCTTACTCATCCATAACCCCTTTAAAAAATCCCGGCAAGCATACCGCTTTGCTGATGGCACATTGCCAAAACCTTCAGTCACGCCGGCACTTTTCGTTCGCGGGTGCTGCTTTTCGAATTCGTCGGCCGCAAACAAAAACGCCCGGCCAAAAGGCCGGGCGCTTTACTTGGGCAACCTTACTTATCGTCAGCTTTGCCCGGAACATTAGCGGTTTCACCGCTTGTTCCTTCAACTTCTTCTTTCATGCGCTTGAGGCCCAGGTGACGCACGTCGGTACCGCGCACCAGGTAAATCACCAGTTCCGAGATATTGCGCGCGTGGTCGCCGATCCGCTCCAGCGAACGCAGCACCCAGATAATGCTCAAGACCCGCGAGATAGAGCGCGGGTCTTCCATCATGTAGGTCGCCAGTTCACGCAGGGCGGTCTTGTATTCGCGGTCGATGATCTTGTCGTACTGCGCTACCGACAACGCCAGGTCGGCGTCGAAACGGGCAAACGCGTCCAGCGCATCACGCACCATGTTGCGCACTTGGTCGCCGATGTGACGAACCTCGACATAACCGCGCGGCGCTTCACCTTCTTCGCACAGCTGAATCGCACGGCGGGCGATTTTGGTCGCTTCGTCGCCGATGCGCTCCAGGTCGATCACCGATTTGGAAATGCTGATGATCAGGCGCAAGTCCGAGGCCGCCGGCTGGCGACGGGCCAGAATGCGCAGGCATTCTTCGTCGATGTTGCGTTCCATCTGGTTGATCTGGTCGTCGATCTCGCGAACCTGCTGGGCCAGGCCGGAGTCGGCCTCGATCAGCGCGGTCACCGCGTCGTTGACCTGCTTCTCGACCAGCCCGCCCATGGCCAGGAGGTGGCTGCGTACTTCCTCCAGTTCGGCGTTGAACTGCGCGGAAATGTGGTGGGTAAGGCCTTCTTTACTAATCATGTTGGCGTCCTTGGAGCGTCCGGTAAGGTGCGGTGGGCCGCAGCGTCAGTTCAGTGAGCAACCAACCGCTTGCTAGCCGTAACGACCGGTGATGTAGTCTTCGGTCTGCTTCTTCGCCGGATTGGTGAACAGGGTGTCGGTGTCGCCGAATTCCACCAGTTTGCCCATGTACATAAACGCCGTGTAGTCGGAAACCCGCGCGGCCTGTTGCATGTTGTGGGTGACGATAACGATGGTGAACTTCGATTTCAGTTCGTAAATCAGCTCTTCGACTTTCAGCGTCGAGATCGGGTCGAGCGCCGAGCACGGTTCGTCGAGCAACAGCACTTCCGGCTCCACGGCGATGGTGCGCGCAATGACCAGACGTTGCTGCTGACCACCGGACAGGCCCAATGCCGACTCGTGCAGGCGGTCCTTGACCTCGTCCCACAGCGCCGCACCTTTCAACGCCCACTCGACGGCTTCGTCGAGTACGCGCTTCTTGTTGATACCCTGGATACGCAAGCCGTAAACCACGTTCTCGTAGATGGTTTTCGGGAACGGATTCGGCTTCTGGAACACCATGCCGACGCGACGACGCAGCTCGGCGACGTCTTCGCCCTTGCGGTAGATGTTGTTGCCGTAAAGGTTGATCGCGCCTTCGACACGGCAGCCATCGACCAGGTCATTCATGCGGTTGAAGGTCCGCAGCAGCGTGGATTTGCCGCAGCCGGACGGGCCGATGAAGGCGGTCACGCGCTGTTTCGGGATGTTCATGCTGACGTCGAACAAGGCTTGTTTGTCGCCGTAGAACAGGCTCAGGCCCGGCACTTCGATGGCTACGGTTTCCTGCTCGAGGCTCAGGCTCTGTTTGTCGCGACCCAGGGCCGACATGTTGATGCCGTGGGTATGTGCTTCGTGCTGCATGGGAGGCTCCCTGTGCTAACAAATTCGGTTCAATTGGCCGCTGCAGGCATAAAGCCTGGCGGTAGCACCACCCCTGTAGGAGCACAGCTTGCTGGCGATGGCGATTTCGAAAACGCCATCGCGGGCAAGCCTTGCTCCTACAGGGAGCGGCAGTAATCAGCTATCCAGCGCTTTGTATTTTTCGCGCAGGTGGTTACGGATATAGACGGCCGACAGGTTCAACGTCGCGATCACCAGCACCAGCAACAACGCCGTGGCGTATACCAGTGGTCGTGCCGCTTCGACGTTCGGGCTCTGGAAGCCGACGTCATAGATGTGGAAGCCCAGGTGCATGATCTTCTGGTCCAGGTGCAGGTACGGGTAGTTGCCGTCCACCGGAAGCGACGGCGCCAGTTTCACCACACCCACCAGCATCAGCGGCGCCACTTCACCGGCGGCTCGGGCCACGGCGAGGATCATGCCGGTCATCATCGCCGGGCTGGCCATCGGCAGCACGATCTTCCACAAGGTTTCAGCCTTGGTCGCGCCGAGAGCCAACGAGCCTTCACGCACGGTGCGAGGAATCCGCGCCAGGCCTTCTTCGGTGGCGACGATCACCACCGGCACCGCCAGCAGTGCCAGGGTCAACGAAGCCCAAAGCAGACCCGGCGTACCGAAGGTTGGCGCCGGCAACGCTTCAGGGAAGAACAAGCGGTCGAGCGAGCCACCCAGTACATAAACGAAGAAGCCCAGACCGAACACGCCGTAGACAATGGCCGGTACACCCGCGAGGTTGTTCACCGCGATGCGGATCACCCGGGTCAGGGTGTTCTGCTTGGCGTATTCGCGCAGGTACACCGCCGCCAGCACGCCGAACGGGGTGACGATCATCGCCATGATCAACGTCATCATCACGGTGCCGAAGATCGCCGGGAAAATCCCGCCTTCGGTGTTCGCTTCACGCGGATCGTCGCTCAGGAATTCCCAGATCTTGCTGAAGTAGAAGCCGATCTTGGTGAGGGTGCCCATGCCATTGGGCTGGTAAGCGTGAACCACCTTGCCCAGACCAATCTCGATTTCCTTGCCGTTGGCATCACGGGCGGTGAGGCTGTCGCGATTGAACTGCGCGTGCAGATCATTCAGGCGCGCTTCAACATCCTGGTAACGGGCGTTCAGCTCAGCGCGTTCGGACTCCATGTCCGCTTGTGCGGTGGCGTCGAGCTTGCCATCGAGTTCCAGTTTGCGGCCGTGCAGACGGATGCGTTCCAGACCGGCGTTGATCGCACCGATGTCGACTTTTTCCAGGGTCTTGAGTTGCGCGGCCAGCTGATTCACGCGGTTGATTCGCGCTTGCAGCTCAGGCCAGGCAGCTTCACCCTCGGCAATGATCTTGCCATCCTGTTTGACGTTGACCAGGTAACCGTAGAAGTTGCCCCATTCACGGCGCTCCAGCGCCATCAATTCGACCGGAGTCTTCTGGTTGGTCAGCCACTCGCCGACGATCCAGGTGAAGTCGGTGCCATTCAAGTCACGGTTGCCGACCTTGATCAGCTCGCGGGTCATGAATTCGGGGCCTTCGTCTGGCACCGGCAAACCGGCGCTCTTCAGACGCGCTCGCGGCACTTCTTCCTTCTGTACGATTTCGCCGATCACCAAGTGATTGGCCTGGCCCGGCACGTCGTAGCTGGCATGCACCAGGTCCGCCGGCCAGAAGTGACCCAGACCGCGCACGGCAATCACTGCCAGCAGGCCAATGGTCATGATGACCGCGATGGACACCGCGCCACCGCTGATCCAGACGCCGGGGGCGCCGCTCTTGAACCATCCTTTCAGGGAGTTCTGTTTCACAGACTTCTACCTTTCTTAAAGCGACGAGTATTTCTTGCGCAGACGCTGACGAATCAGTTCCGCGAGGGTGTTCATGACGAAGGTGAACAACAGCAACACCAGCGCCGAAAGGAACAGCACGCGGTAGTGGCTGCCGCCGACTTCCGACTCGGGCATTTCCACCGCGACGTTGGCGGCCAGGGTGCGCAGGCCTTCGAACAGGTTCATTTCCATGACCGGGGTGTTACCGGTGGCCATCAGCACGATCATGGTTTCACCGACCGCACGGCCCATGCCGATCATCAGTGCCGAGAAGATGCCCGGGCTGGCGGTGAGGATCACCACGCGGGTCATGGTCTGCCAAGGCGTGGCACCGAGGGCCAACGAACCGAGAGTCAAGCCACGCGGCACACTGAACACGGCATCTTCAGCGATGGAGTAGATGTTCGGGATCACCGCAAAGCCCATGGCCAGGCCGACCACCAGTGCGTTGCGCTGGTCGTAGGTAATCCCTAAGTCGTGGGAGATCCACATGCGCATGTCGCCGCCGAAGAACCAGTTCTCCATGAACGGACTCATGTACAACGACAGCCAGCCCACGAACAGGATCACCGGGATCAACAGCGCACTTTCCCAGCCGTCCGGGACTTTCAGGCGGATCGATTCAGGCAGGCGACTGAAGGCAAAACCCGCCACCAGAATGCCGATCGGTAGCAACATCAACAGGCTGAAGATGCCCGGCAAGTGCCCTTCGACATAGGGTGCGAGGAACAGACCGGCGAAGAAACCGAGGATCACCGTCGGCATCGCTTCCATCAGCTCGATCACCGGCTTGACCTTGCGGCGCATGCCCGGGGCCATGAAGTACGCGGTGTAGATTGCGGCGGCGACGGCCAGCGGCGCTGCCAGCAGCATGGCGTAGAAAGCGGCTTTCAAGGTACCGAAGGTCAGCGGCGACAGGCTCAGTTTCGGTTCGAAGTCAGTGTTGGCGGCGGTCGATTGCCAGACGTATTTAGGCTCGTCGTAGTTCTCGTACCAGACCTTGCTCCACAACGCGCTCCACGACACTTCCGGGTGCGGGTTATCGAGCAGCAACGGTTGCAGCTTGCCGCCGGCTTCCACGATGACGCGGTTGGCCCGCGGCGACAGACCGAACAGGCCCTCGCCTTCAACCACCTGGTCAACCAGCAAGGTGCGGTGCGCGGTGCTGTGGAACACGCCGAGCTTGCCGGAGGCGTCGAGGGCGACGAAGCCCTTGCGGCGCTCTTCGGCGGTGATTTCAACGATAGGCGTGGTGCCCATCTGGAAGGTGCGGATCTGCTTCAGGCGCTGTTCGCCATCCGGGTCGCGGGCCATGAACCACTGGGCCAGGCCACCTTTGGAATCGCCAAGAATCAGCGAGATACCACCGACCAGCTGCGTACTGGCGGTGATTTCAGCGTCGCCGTTTTCCAGCAATTTGTAGCGACCGTTCAGGCTCTTGTCGCGCAGGCTGAATACGTCGGCCTGGGCACGACCGTTAATCACGTATAACCACTGCTGACGCGGGTCGACAAAGATGTTCTTCACCGGCTCGGTCATTTGCGGCAAATCGATGCGCGTCTGCTCGTTGGTGATTTCACCGGTCATCATGTTTTCTTCGCTGGTCAGCGACAAAACATTGAGTTGCGAACCGGTGGAACCCACCAGCATCAGGGTCGAATCAGTCGCGTTGAGGCTGACGTGCTCCAGCACACCGCCCGCTTCGTTCACCGCGATCGGCGCTTCGCCATACGGATACTCGATGGCTGGCGAGATGGTTTTCTTGCCGTCCGGATAGCTGACCTTGTACGTGTGACGGAACACCAGGGCCTGACCATTGGACAGACCTACCGCCACCAGCGGATGACCTGGCTGGTCTTTACCGATGGAGGTCACGGTAGCGCCGGCCGGAACAGGCAAATCGACGCGCTTGAGTTCGGCGCCACTGTCGATATCGAAGAACAATGCCTGGCCTTTGTCTGAAACCCGCATGGCCACCTGGTTCTGCTCTTCCAGGGAAAACATCAACGGCTTGCCGGCGTCTTGCATCCAGGCCGGCGTGATCGCGTCCTTGGACGTCAGGCTGGCACCCTGGAACAGGGGCGCAACGACGTAGGCAAGGAAGAAGAAAATCAGGGTGATGGCTGCCAGCACAGCCAGGCCGCCGATCAGGACGTACCAGCGCGTGAAGCGATCTTTAAGCGCGCGAATGCGGCGCTTGCGTTGCAACTCAGGCGTATTGAAATCAATTCGCTTGGGGGGATTAGTAGTCATGTTGGAATTGGCCAGATCATTCATTCGCACACCCTAGCGATCCTGTATGACAGAAAGATGACAGTGCAGTGACGCAACAAATCCGCCGCCAGCGGGAACTGGCAGTGGATCGGAAATTTGGAGGGCCGGGGTCGCCTGTATGGCCACCCTGGAGCCGTTGTAGGAGCAAAGCTTGCTCGCGATTGCAGTCTGCCAGTCAGCTATTTGTTGAATGGTCTGACGCCATCGCGGGCAAGCCTTGCTCCTACAGGTCCGGGGCGAACCCCGGGCCTAGGGTTTTACTTCTTTGCTACGCTGCTACCTTCTTGCAAACCCAGGTCAGCCAGTGCTTTTGCAGCAACCTTGGCTGGCAGAGGGATGTAACCGTCCTTCACCACTACTTCCTGGCCCTGTTTGGACAGAACCAGCTTCACGAACTCGGCTTCCAGCGGGGCCAGAGGCTTGTTCGGGGCCTTGTTGACATACACGTACAGGAAGCGCGAAAGCGGGTACTTGCCATTCAGGGCGTTTTCTTCGGTGTCTTCGATGAATTCACCGCCATCTTTCTTGGCCAGGGCAACGGTTTTCACGCTGGCGGTCTTGTAGCCAATGCCCGAATAACCAACGCCGTTCAGCGAGCTGCTGATCGACTGCACAACCGAAGCCGAACCTGGCTGTTCGTTGACGTTTGGCTTGAAGTCGCCTTTGCACAGGGCCTCTTCCTTGAAGTAGCCGTAGGTGCCGGATACCGAGTTGCGGCCGAACAGTTGTACCGGCTTGTTGGCCAGGTCACCGGTCACCCCCAGGTCACCCCAGGTTTTAACGTCGCTTTTAGCGCCGCACAGACGGGTCGAGGAGAAAATGGCATCGACCTGAGCCATGGTCAGGCCTTTGATCGGGTTGTCCTTGTGCACGAACACGGCCAAGGCATCCACAGCCACCGGAATAGCGGTTGGCTTGTAACCGTATTTGGTTTCGAAGGCTTGCAGTTCGTTATCCTTCATCTTGCGGCTCATCGGGCCCAGGTTAGCGGTGCCTTCAGTCAGCGCAGGTGGCGCGGTAGACGAACCGGCGGCCTGAATCTGGATGTTTACGTTCGGGTATTCTTTCTTGTAGTTCTCAGCCCAGAGGGTCATGAGGTTGGCCAGGGTATCGGAGCCGACGCTGGACAGGTTGCCCGACACACCAGTGGTCTTGGTGTAGCTCGGGATAGCAGGGTCAACAGCGGCAACCGCGTTGGCAGTCGCAACGCCAGCAGCGACAAAAGTCATTGCCGCCATCAAACGCTTCAGTTTCATGCCTTACTCCTAGCAGATAGGGTGTGTTAAGTCGGGGCCAAGTATCAGCAGGCCGTGTGAACACTCTATGGCTGAAATATGACAATTGGATGAAAGGCCAGTATTGGGCTTCTAGATCGTTCCCGCGCTCCGCGTGGGAATGCATCTCGGGACGCTCTGCGTCCCACTCAAAAGCGGACGCAGAGCGTGGGAACGATCGGTTACAAGCCGGCTCCTGCACAGGACTGGAGCCGGCTTGCTGGCGATGAGGCCAGAACTAACGCCCCTTCTTCCAGAGATACGCACCCACCACAATCCCCACCCCGCACAGCACCGCCACATAATAGGCAGGCCCCATCGCACTCTCCTTGAGCAACAGGCTGACGATCATCGGCGTCAAACCACCGAAAATCGCGTAAGCCACGTTGTAGGAAAACGACAAACCGCTGAAACGAACCACCGGCGGGAACGCCTTGACCATCACGTACGGCACCGCACCGATGGTGCCGACCAGCAGGCCGGTCAGCGCATACAACGGGAACAACCAGTCAGGATGATCGACCAGGCTGTGATAGAAGGTCCAGGAACTGGCCAGCAATGCGGTGCAGCCAAAGACGAAGACCCGCCCCGCTCCAAAGCGATCGGCCAATGCGCCGGCAATGATGCAGCCAACGCTCAGGAACACGATCGCCAGACTGTTCGCCTGCAGGGAGGTGGTCGGCGCGAAGTGGTAGACCGTCTGCAGCACGGTCGGAGTCATCAGGATCAAGACCACGATGGCGGCGGACAGCAGCCAGGTCAGCAGCATCGAAATGGCGATGGCGCCGCGATGGTCACGCAACACCGCACGCAACGGCACTTCTTCGGCCAGGGCCTTGCGTTGTTGCAGTTCGGCAAACACCGGGGTTTCGTGCAGCCAGCGGCGCAGGTACACCGAGAACAGGCCGAACACGCCGCCCAGCAGGAACGGAATCCGCCAGGCGTAATCCGCCACTTCCCCCGGGGTGTAAATGCTGTTGATCGCCGTAGCGACCAGAGAACCCAAGAGGATGCCTGCCGTCAGGCCGCTGGTCAGGGTCCCGCAGGCGTAGCCGATATGTTTTTGCGGCACGTGTTCGGAAACGAAGACCCAGGCGCCAGGCACTTCACCACCAATCGCCGCGCCCTGGATGACCCGCATCAGCAGCAACAGAATCGGCGCCCACATGCCGATCTGCGCGTAAGTCGGCAGCAGGCCCATGATCAGGGTCGGCACGGCCATCATGAAAATGCTCAGGGTGAACATCTTCTTGCGCCCCAGCAGATCGCCGAAGTGCGCCATCACGATGCCACCCAGCGGCCGCGCCAGATACCCGGCAGCAAAAATGCCGAAGGTCTGCATCAAACGCAGCCATTCAGGCATGTCCGCCGGGAAGAACAGCTTGCCCACCACCGTCGCGAAGAACACGAAAATAATGAAATCGTAAAATTCCAGCGCCCCGCCCAGGGCTGACAACGAAAGTGTCTTGTAGTCGTTGCGGGTCAGCGGACGTGCGGATTGGGATGGCTGCGCGATACTCGAGGGCGCTGTAGTCATGGCAAGGGCTTCTCTTATAGTCAGGTCTGCCGCCCCAACAACGCTGGCAAGGCTCGGGCAGGACCGGCACGATAGCAAATTGTTCAAAAAAGCACATAGAGGTGCGTAATTGACGGTCAAAATGAGAACCGGACGGTCGTCTCGGAGTCTACCGACCGATATACTCGCAACTGTGCAACGGCTTGCAAGGGTTGCTGTGCGAAAGCGCCTTCAGGGTCATAGGCGATTTCGCAGAGTTTCCCTTTAGGCGCCTTATGGAAAACGTGACGAACGTAGTATGTTCGGTGCTGAATCGTTTTTCCCGAAGACGGCTACCACCAGCAGCACCAACGAAGAGTCACGGGTCAGAGGCACCCCCGGCATGATAGAGCTCGAACAAGAAGATCCGATCCCGCAAGGCGACCTGGCCTTGCAAATCACCGCACTTCCCCGCGAAACCAACGGCTTTGGCGATATTTTTGGCGGCTGGCTGGTGGCGCAGATGGATTTGGCCGGCACCGCGATGGCCAGCAAGGTGGCTGGCGGGCGCGTCGCCACAGTCGCCATCGACCGTATGGCGTTTCTGGTACCCGTGGCGGTGGGCGCCCAGCTCTCCTTCTATACCCAGGCACTGGAAATCGGCCGCAGCTCGATCCAGATGATGGTCGAGGTCTGGAGCGACGATCCGCTCTCCAGCGAATGGCGCAAAGTCACTGAGGCGGTATTCGTGTTCGTTGCCATCGATGGCAGCGGCCGCACCCGCTCGGTTCCGCCCAGAGCTCGCTAAAAAACCGGGAAGCGTTAAACCCGACGACCGATTCACGGTCCATTGCAGTCCTGTTACCGATCGAGAGCTGTCCCATGAACACGCCCAACGTTGAAGCCGTCAAACTGGATGAACTGAACTGCTGGCGCATCCGTCACGGCCAGGCCGAATTACTGGTGGCCCAGCAAGGCGCGCACATCCTCAGTTATCAACTGGCGGGGCAGCCGCCGCTGATCTGGCTCAACGATGAGGCGGTGTTCAAGACGGGCAAAAGCATTCGCGCCGGCGTGCCAGTGTGCTGGCCGTGGTTCGGTAACTTCGAGCGCAATCCGCAGAGCGTGAAGGCGATGCGCGTGAGCGACGAGGCGCCAACGGCTCATGGCCTGGTGCGAGCAATGGACTGGGAATTGGGCGGCATCGAGGCCGAAGGCGAAAGCCTGAAAATCGAATTCCTCCTGCCCTGCCCCGAAGGTGGATTGCCAGGCTGGCCACATCGGGTGAACCTGAAGCTGAGCATTCGCCTGGACGAGCAACTGCACATCAGCCTGACCAGCCACAACGTGGGCGATGAAACCGTCACCATCAGCCAGGCCCTGCACAGTTATTTCGCCGTCAGCGATGTGCGCAATGTGCAAGTCGAAGGCGTGGACGGCTTGAGCTACATCGAAACCCTGGAAGACTGGGCAACCCGGCAACAGTCCGGCGACCTGCGCTTTACCGGCGAAACCGACCGCATCTACCTCGACACCCCGCCATTGCTGAGCATCGTCGACCCGACCTGGGAACGACGTATCGAACTGAGCAGTACCGGTTCGCGCACGGCGGTGATCTGGAACCCGTGGACCGAGCGCGCCGCGGCGTTCAGCGACATGGCCGACGATGGCTGGCAACGCATGTTGTGCATCGAAACGGCGAACGTGATGGGTGATGTGGTGAACCTGGCGCCAGGTGCGAGCCATACCCTGGGCGTGAGCATCGGCAGCAAACCGCTCTAGGCAACATCGCAATAAAAAATGTGGGAGCCAGCCTGATGGCGATGGCGTGGTGTCAGTCAACTTATAAGTATCTGACAGACCGCTATCGCCAGCAGGCTGGCTCCCACAGTTGTTTCGGGTTGCTGTTAGAGATCGGCCTCTTTCACCACTCTGACTTTTGACGCATCCAGCGCATAGGCCGCATCCGCCAGGTCATTGCTGACCTTCTCGACTTTCAGCGTGCCGGTGACCCACAGCGGCGTGTAGATATCATTGAGCTTCAAGCCCTTGGGATAGCGCACCAGCACCAATTGATTGGGTGGCGGTGGGGGCACATGAATGCAGGCGCCCGGGTATGGCACAAGGAAAAACAGCGTGCTGTTGCCCTTGGCGTCGGACTCCAGCGGCACCGGATAACCACCGAGGCGGATGTTCTTGTCGTTCATCGACGCTACGGTTTTGGTCGAGTACATCACCGCCGGCAAGCCTTTGCTCTGCTTCATGCCACCCTTTTCGGTAAAGGTGCCATTGGCTTCGGGGGAGTCGTGGTCGATTTCAGGCATGGCCTCGAGGGCTTTCTGATCCGATTTGGGCATCAGTTCGAGCCAATCGGTTTCCGGCAGTTCGCCGGCGTGGGCGAGACCCGCACCCATTAAAACAACAGCAAGCAGAAGACGTCGCATGGAAATGCTCGGCAAGGAAAGGAAATCGCCGAGCATTCTAGTCCTCCCGGACTGCGCAGCCGAGAGGACTTTGTCGCTTGAATCAGTTCTTTTTGATCAGGCCGTAGATCACCAGCAACACCACCGCGCCCACCAGCGCACCGATGAAACCGGCAGCTTCGCCCGCCTGGTAAATGCCCAACGCCTGGCCGCCATAAGTAGCCGCCAGCGAACCGCCGATACCGAGCAGGATGGTCATGATCCAGCCCATGCTGTCATCGCCCGGCTTCAGGAACCGCGCCAGCAGGCCGACGATCAAGCCGATAAAGATGGTTCCGATAATTCCCATGGCATTTCCCTCTGATTGATTGGCTTTAGCCTAGCCAGACTTTGGCATCCTGCCATGAGAGAACGGCGGCACCGCAATGGTTCCGCCGCTGCCACGTGAAACTGTTTATTCGGCGATGAGCGCTTCGACTTTGAGGATCTGTGCAGCCAGCGTTTCACGGTCTGCACAACGCAGATTGGCGTGGCCAACCTTGCGGCCGACCTTGAATGCCTTGCCGTAGTGATGCAGATGGCAATCGGCGATGGCCAGGACTTTCTCGGTCTCAGGCACTTGGCCAATGAAGTTGAGCATGGCGCTCTCGCCGACCTTGGCCGTCGAACCCAGCGGCAGACCGGCAACGGCCCGCAAGTGGTTTTCGAACTGACTGCATTCGGCGCCTTCGGTGGTCCAGTGCCCGGAGTTGTGCACCCGCGGGGCGATTTCGTTGGCCTTGAGGCCACCGTCGACCTCAAAGAATTCGAATGCCATCACGCCGACATAATTCAGCTGCTTGAGTACGCGACTGGAGTAGTCTTCGGCCAAGGCTTGCAACGGGTGATCGGTGCTGGCCACGGACAGCTTGAGGATGCCGCTGTCGTGGGTGTTGTGCACCAGCGGATAAAAACGGGTTTCACCATCGCGGGCACGTACGGCGATCAGTGAGACCTCACCAGTGAACGGCACGAAACCTTCCAGCAGGCAAGCCACGCTGCCCAGCTCGGCGAACGTGCCAACCACGTCTTCAGGGGTGCGCAGGACTTTCTGGCCCTTGCCGTCGTAGCCCAGGGTGCGGGTTTTCAGTACCGCCGGCAGACCGATGGAAGCCACGGCGGCGTCCAGGTCAGCCTGGGACTGAATGTCGGCGAATGCCGGGGTTGGAATGCCCAGGTCCTTGAACATGCTCTTTTCGAACCAGCGATCGCGAGCAATGCGCAGGGCTTCGGCACTCGGATAGACCGGAACGAATTGCGACAGGAACGCGACGGTTTCCGCCGGTACGCTTTCGAATTCGAAGGTCACCAGATCGACTTCATCGGCCAACTGGCGCAGGTGATCCTGATCGCCGTAATCGGCCCGCAGGTGTTCGCCCAATGCTGCCGCGCAAGCGTCCGGCGCCGGGTCGAGGAAAGCGAAGTTCATTCCCAGCGGAGTGCCCGCCAGCGCCAACATGCGACCCAACTGGCCGCCACCGATTACACCGATCTTCATCGTCAACAACCTCAGGCGATGCGTGGGTCTGGATTTTCCAGGACGCTGTCTGTCTGCTCAGCACGGAAGGTTTTCAGCACTTCATGAAACTGCGGGTGCTTGGCGCCCAGGATACTTGCCGACAACAGCGCAGCGTTGATCGCGCCAGCCTTGCCGATGGCCAGGGTGGCAACCGGAATACCGGCAGGCATCTGCACGATGGAGAGCAGCGAATCGACGCCCGAGAGCATCGCCGACTGCACCGGCACGCCCAGCACCGGCAGGTGGGTCTTGGCTGCACACATGCCAGGCAAGTGGGCCGCGCCACCGGCACCGGCGATGATCACCTCGATGCCACGCGCCTCGGCTTCTTCAGCGTACTGGAACAGCAGATCCGGGGTGCGGTGGGCAGAAACCACCTTCACCTCATAAGGAATGCCGAGCTTTTCCAGCATATCGGCGGTGTGGCTAAGGGTGGACCAATCGGACTTCGAGCCCATGATCACGCCAACCAATGCACTCATCGTCGTGCCTCTTCTCTCTGGGCGCCCGCAGGCGCATCAAAAAACAACAAGCCACGCAGAATGCGTGGCTTGATTGTACGAATTATGGCCGGTCGTAACCGGCCGAAGGCCGCGCAGTATACCGCAATACGGCAGATAAACAGCCCCCGATACGACCAAGTGTCGCTGGAGTGGTTTTGCTCGCAACAACCGATTTTATTGACTTGAAAGTCAGAGCGAATAGCCCCTCGATCATTTTTCTTAGAACTGGACTTCCACACTGTTCGAAACATAACTATGCGATACAAGCTAACTTAAAAGTCATATTAATGTTCGCGGATGACATTACATCTTCCAAATAAAAATCCAATTATCCCGAGCGTATAAATATGCAAATACTCTACACACTTTTCACCACTTTGCTTTTTACTTCAATTATCAATCAAACCGCTTCGGCCACCGTCGTAAAAGACGAAACGCCCTGGCCGATTGCACAACCTGAAACTCCAAGTATGCGCAGCAGTATACCCGTGGAAAAAAGACCAATATTCGTATTTGCTTTTGTCCACGATGATGTACCGGAAGATAAGATCCCTTCCCTCTATCCCGATCACTTCGCGCCGGTCATCAGAGAACTGAGAACTACAACGGGACGTGATGTTTCGGTCATATTCGTACGCAACACCCCGCCTTACACGAACTACTCCTACAAGGGCGAAACTCAGGCCTCCTATGATGGATGGAGAGATCTGGGTACAGCCTACCGTGATGCAAAAAATCTCCCTACAGGCAGAACCACAAAATTTATGTTGCTTACCAATGATGGAATGACCAACAACGTATTTGGCCTTGCAGGGGGAGGACAACAATTTGCACTGGCAGCATTAAGCCACAAACAACTTGTTGGACATGAACTTGGTCATATGCTCGATGCACAACATGAGCTCGCCGAAGTCAGATATAACGGATGGTGGTGCGAAACTTTCATGGCAGCCAAGGTCAATCCGCTCCTCTCCAACTGCTACGTATATACCGACCCAAATCGTGATCGCATCAGAAGTTATCTGCGTGATGCTCCATAACCCGTCGAATCACACATCGGTGAGCGTCTCGCCATTTCAAGTATTGGCAGCAACGCCGCCTTCCAGTTTGCGCCACAACAACCGTACGTTGGCCTTGCGTACCAAAGCGCAACGATACAAGCGAATCTCCAGAGGTACGTGCCACTGCGGTCCCCCGCAGACCACCAGTTCACCGCGCGCCAATTCGGCGCGCACACTGAGCTGCGGCACCCAGGCAATTCCCAGCCCTTCCAGCGCCATGCTCTTGAGGCTGTCGGCCATGGCGGTTTCGTAGATCGTGGTAAACCGCAGCTGGCGCTGGCGCAACAGACCATTGACTGAACGCCCGAGGAACGCACCGGCACTGTAGGCCAGCAGCGGCACGCTGGCCTCGCCTTCCAGATCGAACAACGGCTTGCCATCGGCATCTGCGGCGCATACCGGGAGCATTTCGGTCTGGCCAAGGTGCAGCGAGGGGAAGATTTCCGGATCCATCTGCATCGCCGCGTCCGGGTCGTAGAACGCCAGCATCAAGTCGCAGCCGCCTTCACGCAAGGCATGCACCGCATCGCCGACGTTGGTTGCGACCAGTCGCGTGGCAATATTCAAACCTTCGTTGCGCAACTGCGCGATCCAGCGCGGGAAAAAACCCAGCGCTAATGAGTGGGCAGCCGCGACCTGCATCACTTCCCCCTGCCCGCCTTCCAGATGGTGCAGGTGGCGCAGCACTTCGCCGAGCTGTTCGACCACGGTGCGCGCGGTGACCAGAAACAGTTGCCCCGCCGCCGTCAGCTCCACGGGTGTGCGCGAGCGATTGACCAGGGTCAGCCCCAATGCCGCTTCGAGGCTGCGGATGCGCCGGCTGAAGGCAGGCTGGGTCACGAAGCGCCGTTCCGCGGCCTGGGAAAAGCTGCGGGTGGCCGCCAGAGCACTGAAGTCCTCCAGCCATTTACTTTCCAGATTCATCACGTCCTCCCGGACACGCACCAATTTAGGTCACACGCTCGCCACGAACGCGACGTCACATCGGCATTATGCCGAATATGCATAGGGCAGTGTTTAACAGCATTGGCCCAAAATGCTCCACAAGCCTAGCATTTGCAGTGTTCCGGCACAGACCGGGTTAATATCGAGATGATTTCTATCATGTCTTCCGCTGCATCATTCCGCACAGAAAACGACCTGCTTGGCGCCCTCGAAGTACCGGCTCATGCGTATTACGGCATCCAGACACTGCGGGCGGTGAACAACTTCCGTCTCTCCGGTGTGCCGATTTCGCATTACCCGAAACTGGTTGTAGGTCTGGCAATGGTCAAACAGGCCGCTGCAGACGCCAACCGTGAGCTGGGCCACTTGAGCGAAACCAAGCACGCGGCCATCAGCGAAGCCTGTGCTCGACTGATCCGCGGTGATTTCCACGAAGAATTCGTGGTCGACATGATTCAAGGTGGCGCCGGTACTTCCACCAACATGAACGCCAACGAAGTGATCGCCAACATTGCTCTGGAAGCGATGGGTCACGAGAAAGGCGAATACCAGTACCTGCACCCGAACGACGACGTCAACATGGCGCAGTCGACCAACGACGCTTACCCGACCGCGATCCGCCTGGGTCTGCTGCTGGGTCACGATGCGCTGCTGGCCAGCCTCGACAGCCTGATTCAGGCATTCGCGGCCAAAGGTGAAGAATTCAACCACGTCCTGAAGATGGGTCGTACCCAGCTGCAAGACGCTGTGCCGATGACCCTGGGTCAAGAGTTCCGTGCTTTCGCCACCACCATGGGCGAAGACCTGGCCCGTCTCAAGACGCTGGCCCCGGAACTGCTGACTGAAGTGAACCTGGGCGGCACCGCGATCGGTACCGGCATCAACGCCGACCCACGCTATCAAGCCCTGGCTGTGCAGCGCCTGGCCCTGATCAGCGGTCAGCCACTGGTTCCCGCCGCCGACCTGATCGAAGCCACCTCCGACATGGGTGCCTTCGTACTGTTCTCCGGCATGCTCAAGCGCACCGCGGTCAAGCTGTCGAAGATCTGCAACGACTTGCGCCTGCTGTCCAGCGGCCCACGCACCGGCATCAACGAAATCAACCTGCCGGCACGTCAGCCAGGCAGCTCGATCATGCCCGGCAAGGTCAACCCGGTGATTCCGGAAGCCGTTAACCAGGTGGCCTTCCAGGTCATCGGTAACGATCTGGCGCTGACCATGGCGGCCGAAGGCGGCCAGCTGCAACTGAACGTGATGGAACCGCTGATCGCTTTCAAGATCCTCGACTCGATCCGCCTGCTGCAACGCGCCATGGACATGCTGCGCGAGCACTGCATCGTCGGCATCACCGCCAACGAAGCACGCTGCCGTGAACTGGTCGAACACTCGATCGGCCTGGTCACCGCACTGAACCCGTACATCGGCTACAAAAACGCCACCCGCATCGCCCGTATCGCCCTCGAAAGCGGCCGTGGCGTGCTGGAACTGGTGCGCGAAGAAGGTCTGCTCGACGAAGCCATGCTCGCCGACATCCTGCGCCCGGAAAACATGATTGCTCCGCGTCTGGTTCCGCTTAAAGCCTGAACCGACGCGTTACCTGTAGCACCGCTCACCAGGTCGAGGGACTAGACACCTCTCACCTTTTGAGGGCTTGGAGATCACTCTCCCGGCCCTTTTTTTTGATTTTTTTACAGCTGTAGGAGCAAGGCTTGCCCGCGATGGCGTTCTCACAATCGCCATCGCGGGCAAGCCTTGCGCCTGCAATTGCGTGCTTGCACCACAACCGTGCAGACGGACGGCACTGTCATCGGTATAGTGCCGCCCCTCTTCGCGTGAGCGGTCGTCGGTAGCGAGACCACAACCCATGCGAAACCCGAACTAATAACAAACCCGCGATATGAAACCGGGACGAACATCGACCCGCCTGTTGTGCCGAGCGCCAACTGATGTAACTCGATGTGTCTGTCCGGCCAGCATTGTTGCCTACACAAAAAACAGCGAGGAATAATCCATGCTCGAAGTCATTAACGACTTCCTCTCAGGGAAAGTACTGATCGTGCTCATTGTCGGGCTCGGTAGCTACTTCACGATCCGCTCGCGTTTCGTTCAATTGCGTCATTTCTTCCACATGTTCGCGGTGTTCCGCGACAGCCTCAAAAGCAGCGCCGGGCAACTCAGTTCGTTCCAGGCCCTGATGCTCAGCCTCGCCGGCCGCGTCGGTGCGGGCAACATTGCCGGTGTCGGTATCGCTGTGACACTCGGCGGCCCAGGCGCGGTGTTCTGGATGTGGGTGACCGCACTGGTCGGCATGTCCAGCAGCTTCTTCGAATGCTCCCTGGGCCAGCTCTACAAGCGCTGCGACTCGGAAGGTCAGTTCCGTGGCGGCCCGTCCTATTACATCCAGCACGGTCTGCAAAAACGCTGGCTCGGCATGTTGATGGCTTTTCTGTTGCTGGTGACCTTCGGGTTCGCCTTCAACGGCTTGCAAGCCCACGCCGTGACTCACTCGCTGAACAACGCATTCGGCCTCGACACGACTTACACCGGCCTCGGTCTGGCCGTGCTGCTGGGCCTGGTGTTCATCGGCGGGATCAAGCGCATCGCCAAGGTCGCCGACCTGCTGGTGCCGGTGAAAACCCTGGTCTACATCGGCGTGACCATTTACGTGATCGTGCTGCAATTCGACCAGGTGCCGGGCATGCTGATGACCATCGTCAAGAGCGCCTTCGGTCTGGACCAGGCCTTTGGTGGACTGGTGGGCAGCGCCATTATCATGGGCGTCAAACGCGGCGTGTTCGCCAACGAAGCGGGCCTGGGCAGTGCGCCTAACGTGGCAGCGGTGGCAGCGGTCGAGCACCCGGTGGCGCAAGGCGTGGTTCAAGCGTTCAGTGTGTTCCTCGATACCTTCGTGATCTGCACCTGCACGGCGTTGCTGATCCTGCTCTCGGGCTTCTACACCCCGGGCTTCGAAGGCGACGGCATTGCCCTGACCCAGAACTCCCTGGCAGCAGTGGTCGGTGACTGGGGCCGGATGTTCATTTCCGTGGCGCTGGCGTTGTTCGTGTTCACCTCGATCCTCTACAACTACTACCTGGGCGAAAACAACCTGCGCTTTTTGATCGGTGAAAACCGCAAGGCGTTGATGGGTTATCGAGCGCTGGTACTGGTGCTGATTTTCTGGGGCGCCATCGAAAACCTCGGCACCGTGTTCGCCTTCGCCGACATCACCATGACCCTGCTCGCTTTCGTCAACCTGATCGCGCTGGCCCTGTTGTTCAAGGTCGGCATGCGCATCCTGCGTGACTACGATGATCAGCGCGCCGCCGGGATCAAGACGCCGGTGTTCGATTCGAGCAAGTTCCCGGATCTGGATCTGGATCGTCAGGCCTGGCCGGCGAATCCACCGGCCGCCGTTCAGAACCAGGCTGAGCCGCAAGGTGTGACCGCAGCGCAACGCTGATCGGTTAAAGTGCGAAATCCCCTGTAGGAGCCGGCTTGCTGGCTCCTACAGGACATCATCGTTCTCGGAGCAGCTCCATGAATTCGTCGACCTATCCTGCCGCCCAGCACGTCATGGTGCTCTATACCGGCGGCACCATCGGCATGCAGGCGAGCGCCAACGGCCTGGCCCCGGCGTCCGGTTTCGAAGCGCGGATGCGCGAATACCTGCACAGCCAGCCTGATCTCGTCGTACCGCAATGGCGCTTTCGCGAGATGTCGCCGCTGATCGACAGTGCCAACATGACCCCCGCGTATTGGCAGCAACTGCGTGAAGCGGTGGTCGATGCGGTGGATGTCCAGGGCTGCGACAGCGTGCTGATCCTGCATGGCACCGATACCCTGGCCTACAGCGCCGCAGCCATGAGCTTTCAGTTGCTCGGCCTGAAGGCTCGCGTGGTGTTCACCGGTTCCATGTTGCCGGCCGGCGTAACGGACAGCGATGCCTGGGAAAACCTCAGCGGTGCGCTGGTTGCCTTGGGCCAAGGCCTGGCGCCGGGCGTGCAACTGTATTTCCACGGCGAACTGCTGGCCCCGACCCGTTGCGCCAAGGTGCGCAGTTTCGGCCGGCATCCATTCAAGCGCCTGGAGCGCCAGGGTGGCGGCGTGAAAGCGGTTTCGATCCCGGCGCCGTTGAACTACAACCAGCCCCGACAATTGGCGAATGTCGCGGTGCTGCCATTGTTTCCCGGCATCAGCGCCGGGATTCTCGACGGCCTGCTCGACAGCGGCATTCAAGGCCTGGTGCTGGAGTGCTACGGCAGCGGCACGGGGCCGAGCGACAACCCGGCGTTCCTCGCCAGCCTGGAGCGGGCGCGGGATAAAGGCGTTGTCGTTGTCGCCGTGACTCAGTGCCATGAAGGTGGCGTGGAGCTGGATGTGTATGAGGCTGGCAGTCGCTTGCGCGGTGTGGGCGTGCTGTCGGGTGGCGGCATGACCCGTGAGGCGGCGTTCGGCAAGTTGCATGCGCTGTTGAGCGCCGGGCTCGATACCGCCGAGGTGCGCCGCCTGGCAGAACTGGACCTCTGCGGCGAGTTGATCTGACCCGCTCCACAAAAATCTGTAGGAGCGAAGCTTGCCCGCGAACGCGGCCTCAAGTACGCCAAAAGCTTCGCGGGCAAGCCTCGCTCCTACGGGTTGGTTATTTGCGACACGCAACACGTTGAAGCAGGCATGCAACTTGCTGCGTTCCAGCCATCCCAAGGCTGGAACCTCCCATGCTCCACTCCCACCTCACCACGCTCAACGCCGTCTCGCTGATCCTCAACGTCTTCAAGGCCGAAGGTTTGTCCAGCGAGGCGCTGCTGGCCGGCAGCGGCATCAGTGCGGCGGACCTGCACCGGGCCGACACGCGCATCACCACCAATCAGGAAATGCAGGTCTGCGCCAACGCCGTTGCGCTCAAGCGTGACATCGGCCTGGAACTGGGGCGGCGAATGCACGTTTCCTGCTACGGCATGCTTGGTTACGCCCTGCTCACCAGTGCCACCTTCGGTGACGCTTTACGGTTGGCGATGCGGTATCCGGCGTTGCTGGGAACATTTTTCGAATTGAGCCTGGAAGACGATGGCGAGCGTATCTGGTTCGTCGCGGCCGACTACCGTGAGAGCCCGGCGATGGCCGTGTTCAACGCGGAGTTTTGCCTGGTGTCGTTGAAAGTCACCTGCGACGATCTGCTCGGGCATTCACTGCCGTTGCTGGCTGCACGCTTCGAACATGCCGCGCCCGACTATGAATCGACCTACGCCGAACATTTCAATTGCCCGCTGCTCTTTGGGGCGCGGGACAACGCCTTTGCCTTCGACAAGCGCTGGCTCGACCAGCCATTGCCGCTGGCCGATGTCATCACCCACCAGGCCATGGCCGAACGTTGCCGCAAGCAGAACCTCGAATTCACGGGGCGCCAGGCCTGGTTAGGGCGGATTCGGCAGTTGCTCCGTGCGCAATTGAACGCCGCGCCAGGGCTTGAAGGGCTGGCCGAGCAGATGAATTGTTCGGCGCGCACCTTGCGTCGGCATCTGAAAGATCTGGGATGCAGTTATCAGGAACTGCTCGACGAACTGCGCTTCGAGCAGGCCAAACAAATGCTGTGCGAGGATCAACTGCCGATCTATCAAATCGCCGAGGCCCTGGGGTTCAGCGAGACCGCCAGTTTTCGTCATGCGTTTGTGCGCTGGAGCGGTGTCGCGCCGAGCCAGTTCCGGCCCTGATACTCACTCCTACGGGTTTTGCAGCGTTATTCGAGAGGCGAATTTCGGTCAAATGTTTTGGCCACATCGATCCCCTTTTGGCCTTTCCTGCCGTTCTCCTGAATCGTCTGCGCCGCAAGACTGTGCTCAACCGAACCAGCCCTGCGGAGAACAACAAATGCTGACGATCTACTCAGACGATCACCACCTGCACCATGGCCGCTGCGAATTGATAGACGGGCAACTCAAGCCCTGCTTCGAAATGCCATCGCGGGCCGACCACGTGCTTGGCAGAGTGCAAAAGCAGAATCTCGGCCCAGTGGAGGCGCCGAAGGATTTCGGCCTCGAACCGATCGCGCGTATCCACAGCCGCGATTATCTCGACTTTTTCAAAGGCGCCTGGGCACGCTGGACCGAGTTCAACACCGACGGTGACTTGCTGCCCTACACCTGGCCCGCGCGCACGCTGCGTCGCGTCAAACCCACGAGCCTGCATGGTGAACTGGGTTACTACAGTTTCGATGGCGGCGCCCCGATCACCGCCGGCACCTGGCAGGCAGCGTACAGTGCAGCGCAAGTTGCGCTCACGGCCCAAGCCGAAATCCAGCGCGGCGCCCGCAGCGCCTTCGCCCTCTGCCGCCCACCAGGACACCACGCTGCCGGCGACTTGATGGGAGGTTATTGCTACCTCAACAACGCGGCCATCGCTGCCCAGGCATTCCTCGATCAGGGCCACAAAAAGGTCGCGATTCTCGACGTCGACTACCACCACGGCAATGGCACTCAATCGATTTTCTACGAGCGCAGCGATGTGCTGTTCACTTCGATCCATGGTCACCCGGAAGCCGAGTTTCCATTCTTCCTCGGCTATGAAGACGAATTGGGTGAAGGCGCCGGTGAAGGTTTCAACTTCAACTATCCGTTGCCTGCCGGCAGCGGCTGGGACACCTGGAGTGCAGCGTTGGAACACGCTTGCAAAGAGATCCAAAGCTATGGCGCCGACATCGTTGTCGTGTCCCTGGGCGTCGACACGTTCAAGGACGACCCGATCTCGCAGTTCAAGCTCGACAGTCCGGATTACCTGGCCATGGGCAAGCGCATCGCCAAGCTAGGCGTACCGACGCTGTTCGTGATGGAAGGCGGGTACGCAGTCGAAGAAATCGGTATCAACGCCGTGAACGTTCTCGAAGGTTTTGAAAGCGCTTGCTGAGGAAATACAAGCATGAAGAATCTCAAGCGTTTAATCGTCCCTGCGCTTTGCGCCACGGTACTGAGCGGTGCCGCACAGGCCGAAGAACGAACGTTGCGTGTCTACAACTGGTTCGACTACATCACGCCCAAAGCCCTGGAAGACTTCAAGGCACAGAACGCGCAGACCAAACTGGTCTACGACATCTTCGATACCAACGAAGCGCTGGAAGCCAAACTGCTGACCGGCAACTCCGGCTACGACGTGGTGGTGCCGTCCAATGTGTTCCTCGCCAAGCAAATTGAAGCGGGCGTATTCCAGCCTCTGGACCGCAGCAAATTGCCGAACTGGAACCACCTCGATCCCAAGCTGATGAAGCTGATCGAAGCCAATGACCCGGGCAACAAATTTGCCGTGCCCTACATGTACGGCACGATCCTGATCGGCTTCAACCCGGACAAGGTCAAGGCCGTGCTGGGTGACAACGCTCCCGTGGACAGCTGGGACCTGATCTTCAAGGAAGAAAACATCAGCAAGCTCAAGCAGTGCGGCGTCGCCCTGCTCGACTCGCCCTCGGAGATCCTGCCTCTGGCCCTGCAACACCTCGGCCTCGATCCCAACAGCAAAAAGCCTGCGGACTACGCCAAGGCTGAATCACTGCTGATGAAAATCCGTCCGTACGTCACTTACTTCCACTCTTCCAAGTACATGGCCGACATCGCCAACGGCGACATCTGCGTCGCGGTCGGTTACTCCGGCAGCTTCTCCCAGGCGGCCAACCGCGCCAAGGAAGCCAAAAACGGTGTGACCGTCGACATGCGCCTGCCGAAGGAAGGCGCGCCGATCTGGTTCGACATGCTTGCCATTCCCAAGGGCGCGAAGAACCCGGAAGACGCCTACACCTTCATCAACTACTTGCTGCAACCTCAGGTGATCGCGCCGGTGAGCGATTTCGTCGGTTACCCGAACCCGAACAAGGACGCCACGGAAATGGTCGACCCGGCCATCCGCAACAACCCGAACCTGTATCCGACCGACACGGCGATGAGCACGCTCTACACCCTGCAACCGCTGCCGCGCGATGCCGAACGCGCGCGCACCCGGGCGTGGACCAAGATCAAATCCGGAACCTGAACGAGCCAGTGTTTGCGCGCCAGTGAAGACCCGCTTATGGCGTAATGCTGTTCACTTAAGAGAACGCTGGCATCCTGTGGCGAGGGAGCTTGCTCCCGCTGGAGCGCGGAGCGGTCCTGAAAGGGACTGCAGCGCATCGAGAGCAAGCTCCCTCGCCACGGGTGTTCGTCCTTAAGTGAACAGCATTACGCTTATGGCGGGTCTTTTTTTCCGGACGATATTTAAGTACCGCACGCCCCATCCCACCCCACGTTACCTTCCGAACCTGAGCGGCGCGTTGACGCGCACGTCCCAGTCCCTCAGCAAGGAACGCACATGGCCTCTACCGAAACGAATGCTGTCGAGCCTGATCAGGCCTCCAGCGACCCAAGTGATCTGCTCACCCAACTGGTCACCGGCCCCTCTATCAGGGAGGTCGCCACCCGTATTCTTCGAGACGATCTGAAAAAGCTGTATCCACAGTTGAACATCGACCCCGCAATGGCGATGGTCGTTACACCGAGCTGGAAAATCGTCGCCGGGGCCGTCCGGCCCGGAACCCTGCGATTCGAGTCACTGACGGATGCGCTGTTGCGGCACGCCGGTTCAGGCGAGTCTGTGACCTACCTCGACGGCGAGCATTACCTGAGCCTGAATCCCAGAACGAAAACGCCCATCCACCTACCGGTCAGGATCGATGCCATAGGGCGTCTGATCAATAAACTGTCGCCCGTGCTGTTGGTGGCCTATCAGGAACAACAACTCGAATACTGGGACCAGACCACTCAAGGTTCCACTTTGCGTTGGCAAGCGTTGTCGCAGTCACTGCGGCAGGTCTGGAATGTACAAAAGGTGGAAGGCTGGGATGCGCATCAACTGGCGATCGCGCGCAATGTTTTCGACTATCCCGATGCGAAAACACGCACTGAGCACGACACCTACAAGATTCGGGTCTGCCTGATCGACCTCGACCGGCTCGATGGAACCGTATCCAGCCATCTCAATCGTACGGATCTGACCGTCGTGATCGGCACCGTCGAGACACGCACAATCATCCTGACCCACTCCATCGCTTCGGGGTTCGGGACCTATGAGTCGCTGGAAAAACTCGGCGAGGATTTGCCGAAGTATGTTGAAAAAATGCCACCCGAAGCCAAGCTTCAATGGCGCCTGTTCGAACCCTCCGGGAATTTTTTTGATCATCAGGCCGTCGCGCTGATTGCCCTGCAAACTGATGCGATTGCCGGCCTGGAGTTTGGACAACGGGACAGCAAACCGGTGTTCACGACGCCTGCCCGTGCCGCAGCGCAGGTGAGCGGTACAACTCAGACCGAACAGGTTTCGCACTTCGTAAAGGTGCAGCGTCTGATCCCCGAATGGCTGAACAACGCTTCGCCATTCGATCTGGGTTGCTACAGTCGACACCTGTTCGATCTGGCATTGCTGCAACTGCGCAACAGCGGAAAATCCTTCGACGACGATATTGCTCCGATCAAGACATTCGCACTGGATGCCCTTCGAGCCCACATGCTCAAAAGCCACAGTGACGTTGCCGGCATGAAGCTTGAGAACATTGAGATCGTTATCGAGAGTCAAGTGGTCTGGGGGGCATTCACGGCCCCTGGCATGAACCAGACCAATCGCCTGGACCTTGCCGAGCTGGCACTCGAAAACCTCATCGCCCTTCCGCTGGGCAACCAGTCGGTGCGATACAAGGACGGCACAGCAGTGCCGACCTGGATGACGCCCGACTATGTCAAGACGGCCATCAGCGCCGTCGATATCGGTGCGACCTACCCCGCACAGGTCAAGAGCAAGCTGTTGGATGACCCGCTTGAATCGCTGCGCCGTCAACGCCTCTACGCCAGTAACCTGCGTATTCAGCTGGCGCTACAAGCATTGCAAAGCAAAATTCTTGGCGAACATGGCATTGACGAAAAGGGCTATCGCTACATCGTGGCGGCAATGAATGTGCTGAAGGCCGACCGCTGGGTCGACGGGCATGAGATCGTCATCCGTCCGCTGGCGTTCATCACCGGCCAGGATAAAAACAAAACCCCTGATGAAGTCACCAACATGTTTGTGATCGGGCCGCGGGACATGGCCAATGGGCCTTGCATTCTCTATCGCCCACTGCTTGCACAAGCGTTGACTCAGTACCCCTCGGCCGCCAACCTGCTGTATGCGATCAAACACGACAAGGAGCTTCGCGAATCTACCCTGGCATGGTTGGCGGACGATGTTCGGTTCAATTATTCGCAGTATGTCTTCCCGGGTGAATTGCCTTCGGTCTGGACGGTGTCACAACTGTTGGCCGACCCGACCATTTCCCTGCGGATGAGCGGACCGGTGTCGCTCGGGCAAAAAGTGATCGAGCACGACCGCCTGATGAAACTGTTCAAGGCCAACGCCAATGCGCTGATCATGAAGAGCGAGCGGGATTCGGTATCCAACGCCGAAAGCCGCTGGGCCAGCTTCAAACAACGCGCCTGGATGATCTTCAGCGCCGTGTTGCCTTTTCTCGGTCGAACCGCCGGAACGGCTGCGTGGATCTGGCAGATTCTGGACGACCTGCAAGAAGGCATTGATGCCCGGGAAAACCAGGATACGCCAGCACAATGGTCTGCCCTGACCGACTTGTTCCTGACCCTGGGCATGGTGCTGGCTCATCAGGCGACCGCCCGACGCCAACCGGCGCGCGCGCGCCCTGCGAAGACCGAAACAGCCGTTATTGGCGGCGCGCAGAAAAACCCTCCGCCGCAGACCCCGGCCAGCATCCAGTTACCTGATATTGAGGATGATTATCTGCCGGCCGAACACCAGACCTCACTCCACCCCGCGACCGTACTCAATAGCAACAGCGCAGGGCTGGGGCCAACCCTGGACCGGTACAAAATCCCCAAACCGCCGGGGCTGGGAGCGGCCAGCACCGAAGGCTGGCACAAACACCTTTATGAACATCAGTCCAAATACTATGCCCCGGTAGGCGAACGATGGTTCGAAGTCTTCCTGAACGACGATGAAATCGTGCAAATCGTTGATACCCGCAAACAACCTTCCATCACCGGCCCCTTGTTGATCAACAATTCCAGAGGCGATTGGGTCATCGATATCAGGCTGCGACTGCGTGGCGGTGGCAAGAAAAGCAGGCTCAAGGCATTGCAAAAAGCCAACGCCACCAAAATCACCGAGATCAAGGCTCACCTGGCGGTTTTCGATGCGCAGATGGCGTCCAAACGCCAAAGTATTACCGATGCCTACAACACCATGAAAAAGGCTTCCGCAGATGCAAGGGATGCAGCTAAACAAACATTTCTCGACAAACTCGAGGAGCGCATCGGTGAATATGAAATCACCATCGAGAAACTCAAATCACTCAACCTGGTCGAGGATGTGCGTAACTATCGTGACGCGATGATCGAGATGCTGGGAACTCAACTGTTTTTCAACCAGACCTGGATCGACGAGAAATACCCGGCGTTCGTCGATGCCCTGAAGTTGACCCTGGAACATCTCGATGCCAAAGAAGACAGTGCCCAATCGCCTCCCGCCGGGACGTTTGAAAACATGTCGGACCTGACCCAAGGCGTTATCGAGAAGGTCGAGTTCGCTCAGTTGCGCTTCAAGGAATTGACGCGCCTGGGCAAGAAAGCCGAGCAGCTGTCCCTTGAGTATCAAAAGAAACTGCCAAAATTCGACCTTCCGGACCTCAAGTCCCTTCAAGTCACGCTGGCTCGCGAGGTGTGCGTCAAATCTGGCGAAACGGCCGAACTGTCCAGTGCCAAAGCATCACTCGAGCAGATTGTCGAAGACGCCGACCTGACGGTGAACAGTGCAATGGAGTTGATGGGTGATGCGCAGCTGTTGCGCACGGATGAACGGATTGAGGCCTTGAACAACCTGATCGACCAGTTCGCCGCTATCGAACAACGCCTCAAGAGCTTCTCTACAGCCAACCAGGAGCAGATCGTGCAAACGCAATTTACGCGATTGCAGGGTCGTATCGACGAGTTCAATCAGCAGACCGTCGGGCATCTGGCGGACCTGCTGCGCGAACAGCAACTCCTGGAGCCTGTACCCGGCCCGTCACGCACCACATCGACGTCAAACAAAAGGGTCATCACAACGCGCTTCAAAGGTACGGTGATCGGCCAGACCCGCAAAACCGCGCCCGGTCACATGGTCCTTGTGGATGTCACCGCGCCGGTGACCGGCAAAGTGATCGCCACCTTCCATGAAAAGACCCCCGGGGTCTGGGTCGAACGTTTGACGATGAAACCGCAGGCGCCGAAAACGCGCCTGCCTGATCCCGGGGCACGCATAAAGGCGGGTAAAGCATTGCTGGATGCGCTACCCGCCTTTATTCAACGTACCGAAGCAGACTCAAAACAATCCTGGCAGCTCCCGGTGGAAATAGAGGAAGCATTCCACCAACAAGCTTCTCGCCTTGAAGAAGCCACCAAGGCGATCAACGCAGCGCTCATGCAAAGCAATACCACGCAAGATCATACAAACGAGGCGCAATCGGTACTGACGCAACTGGCCACGCAAACCGCGCTACTGTATGCCGAAGGCCATCGGTTGCGGCTTGAAATGACCAAACGGCAACCGCCCACCGCTGCACGCGTCGAATGGCTACACAGCAAAGGCGAAGTCGATATCGTGCCGGTGGGAGACCGACGTCGACTCAAAGGGCAGCGCCGGGACTATCTGCAGGAATACGAAGTGCGTGACGCCACCTCCGCAAATGCGCTTTGGTATGCCCACTTTCACTACGCCCAGCTCAAGGACGACGTCCAGTCCTACACCGCAGCGCATCTGAAAACCCGCGAGCAACGGCTGCTGGGTCGTGTCGATATCGGGGCCAGCACCAGCAACCAGGACGCAATCGAAATCTATCGCAGCAGGATCAGCCCTCAGTTGGCCCGATCACTGTTCTTCGCCAAGACATCCACCTCCACCTGATCGCTGCTGCAGACTCACCTGTCGGTGGGTCCTTTCAAACGCTGTCGCCTGCCTGCCTCCATCTCATCGGGCTGTGATGCCCGTATCGCAGGCTGGCGGCCGCCCCCATGCCGGTCAAAAAGGAAAATGACCATGACCCGAGAATCCACAAGCACCTCCGCAAACAACGCAACACTGTTGCTGGACAGAAGCAAGCTGGTCAGCCTGACCAATCAGGGGCCTTCCCTCGACGATGCCAGCTCGCAGGTGCTGAGCGAAGCACTGAAAAAACTTTATCCACTGCTCGACATTGACCCCGACCAGACACTGATTGTGACGCCGCAATGGCGCATGACCAATGGAACGCTGAGTGCCGCCTCTCCCTCCGTGGAAACATTGACCCATGCGCTGGTGCGTTTGAGCTGGAGCGCAGGTGTCGCCAATTTCATCGAGGGTGAGCATTTCCTGACGCACAGCCCATTGACCAGCGACCCCGTTCATCTTGCTGTCAGTGTCGAAGACATTGCCCAACTGCTCAACGACCACGCCGCCCTGTTGATGGTCGAGTTTCAACAGCGCGCACTGGCGTTCTGGAATGAAACAGTCAGCGACCAACCGCGATGGCATGGACTCTGCGAGACGCTGAAAAACGCATTTGATGTCCAACAGGTAAAGGGCTGGAATGTCGATCAATGTACGGTGGCCCGTGCGGTGTACAACTATCCGGACAAAACCGAACGAGCCCGGAAAAATACTGAAATTCCCGGTATCAAAGCCTGCCTGATCGACGTGGACAACAACGAAGGCGTTCATCTAATGCTCGGCGGTGCGATTGCACTGCAGGCCACTTACAAACAGCGTGAACAGATCATGCTGTACACAGTGGAAAGCGGTTACGAAGCCTTCGATTCTCTGGAGCAACTGGGCGCGACGCTGCCTGACCGGATCGACATCGACCTGGCAGGGCGCACGCTGAAGTGGCGACTGGTCGAGCCCGACGGCAACGTTTTCGATCATATGGCCTGGGCGCTGATAGCCTCTCAAATGGACGCCATTAATGCACTCGTCCCTCCGGTCTCGACCGCCAGGACCGCAACACCCCCGGGCTTGCGTACGGCAGCCACCCCGGCTGAGCATTTCAGCACTAGCGACAAAAACCGTATCGAGCAGCTTGAGGCGGCCATTCCCGATTGGTTATCCAATGCCTCGCCCAGTCATTTGCAAGACTACAGCCACTGCCTTGCCCGCCTTGGAAAACTGCGCAACAGCTCAAGCGCAAACGACATTCCTCTGATCAGTGTGTATGCGCAGACCGCCATGCGCGAAGCCATCGTCAAGGACAAAACCAGTGACGGGGCCTCACGACTGCCGCTTGATGATCTGCAAATCACTGTCACCAACAGCTTCACCGTCGGCGGGCTCACCTTGCCCAATCCGCAAGACCGGTATACCGAAAACCTGGGTGATTTCGCCCTGCAAAATACCGCGCCCTACCGGGCCGAGTTGAGTTTCAAAAACAACACGCTGGTGCCCGATTGGCTGACTGTCGATTATCTGGTCGACATCGCCGCCAAGGTCAATATCGGCGAGATCTACCCGAAGTTGCTGAGGAACAAACTGATCGATGATTCGGTGCAAGCCGCGATTCAGAAACAGCGCTACATCGATCAATTGCCCGACTTGCTGCGGCTCAATGCACTGGAATGCATGCTTCAACAATTGGGTGGTGTTGACGAGACTGGCTATCGCTACATTAGCGAGTTGATGGACGTCGCACAGGGAAAACCTCCACAACCTCATTCCGATATCGTCATTCGCCCTCTCACGTTCAAGCCTCGGCATCGCCTGCTGTCCGGCGGTGACACCGTCAGCAACATGTTCATCATCGGCCCGCGGCAAAAAACAGACGCTCCCTGCCTGCTTTACCGGCCACTGTTCGAGCAACCGTTAATACAATTTGCCTCGCAGGCAAACCTGGTTTACGCCCTGCACCAACCGGGCGAGCTGCGCGATTGCGTACTGGCCTGGCTGCCGACACCGGCGCTGAGCTTCGAATATGCGCAATACGTTTTTCCCGTAGGGTTGCCTTCACCTTGGCTGGCGACTCAGTCCGGTATCTCGACGTTATTCAGCCTGGACCTGGCGGGACCTATCGATCTGGACACCGAGGAGATCACTGGCGACTTGCTGTCCGCATTGTTCACCAGCAACGCCAATGCCATGGCAGAGCAGGCGGATCGGTCATCAGTGTCCAATGAGGAAAGACGCTGGACACTTTTGAAGGACAGCGCCTGGGCGATTTTCAACGTTGCCTCGACGTTCTTGAGCGGGCCTGTGGGGACCGCCGTCTGGGTGTGGCAAAGCATCAGCGAGATCCAGCAAGCACTCGACGCCCATGAACAAGGCGACACGCTGATCGAATGGAGCTCATTGGGTGATGTGCTGGTGACGCTGGCCATTGTGCTGACTCACCGCGCTTACCAGCAGCGTCACAGTGAATGGACCAGGCGTGTACGCAAAAAACCGGCGTGGGACCTGCCGTCAGCTCCAGTAACACCGCAATCGCCCAAGCCTGTACCTGCGAAAATTTCCATGGCCCCTTCAGTATCTTTTGATCAATTGCCCGACAGCCATACCTCCTCTCTGGAGACCGGTGTATCGGTGCCTCGTCGCTCGACCCCGTCATTGGGCACCTATCTGGACAAGCTCAGCGTCTCTGCGCCGGACCTGAACAATATCGAGATGAAGACGCTGAACAACAAGCCGCCCCATCTGTATGAACTTAACGAAACACACTACGCCCAGGTAGGTGAACGCTGGTTTCAGGTCACCGTCAATGACGACGAAGACGTGCAGATTGTCAGTCCCGATGACGCCAAACGTACCGGGCCGTTGTTGGCTCGTGGCCCCCATGGCAAATGGTTTGTCGATACGCGGCTGCGCCTGCGCGGCGGTGGCCCGAAAAGCCGTTTGAAAGCCCTGAAGCTAGCCAAGGAAAAACGCAAAGCGGAACTTGATACTCAATTGGAGGCGTTCAGAAGCCAGGAAGAAACCCAACAGCAAGCACTCAATCTCCTTCAGACGAGCATGACTCAGGCTTCCACCGAGAATCTCGAAGCAGCGACCAGGCTCTACACCGACAAACTCGACGAGCTGAAAACAAGTTATGGAAAAGCCCTCGAACAGTTGAGCGAATGGCGTTCGCTGGGCGGGGAAACCGGGTACACCTACGAGTTAATGCGCCTCACCACCGTGCAGCAAAAGTTCCTTTCACTCTGGTTTACGGTAAAGAAAAACCAGTACGCCCGGATCATGCAGAAACTGCTGGCGCAAGCGCCTTTGAACACGGGTGAGCCGGTACGAGCGGATCTGACCGACATCCGAGAGGCAATCGCATTGGGAGACGCCATCGTCGAACGCTTGGAACAGTCACAAACCACCCTGACAGGTCTCCAGGTACTGGGCCATGTCGGGCTTACCAGAATCGCCGATCTGACAAAACTCTTGCCGAAATTCACTCGCCTGGACTTCAAAGCCAATGAAGTGGGCATGGCCTACGAACAGTGCATCCAAGAGGCATCTGGCGAAACCATGTCCGAAGCTCGAACGGCGATCGTCAGCATGGTGGAGGACGCCGCCGACGCCAGCCATGAAGTTGCTGAAATGATGAAACAGCCGAGCAATACCGAGCCGCCCGAGGCGCGCATCCAAAAGCTGTCCAGGCTGGCCGACATCTATGCCGATGCACTTCAGTGTATTAAGGATCTGCCAGCCCGATACCCCGGGATGGTTCACCAATCGGCGCTCGACCACCTTCAAGTGCTGATCTCGGAATTTCAAACACTGACGCTGAACCAGCTCAACCAACTGCTTCCTGAAGCCGAAGAAGCTTTCATCCATCAACCTTCCCGACCTGCTGTTGCAGGCCCGTCGCGGCCCAAGGTCAAAGTCACCAAGACCCGCCCACGCGTCGTCGAAAGCGAAGCCCCGCAAACATCCGGGCAGGAGAAAAAAGAGGAGTTATTCCAGAAGCTCGTTCCCAAAAGCGCCAAGCCCGCCAAACCCGCGCTGGATGATCTCGCCACCATCGCTGCCGGCCTGAACCTCAACGTGGACGCAAACGAATTCACCAAGCGCATCAATCGGGACGCCGAACGTGCAAATCGAATCCCTGCCGATGTACAGGACCTGTTCGATCAACAGGCGCGCAAACTGGAAGAGTCCGCCACAAGCGTCGAACAGGCCATGAGCAACATCAGAAGTGCCGGCAAACAACCTCCTCCCGTAGCCGGCCTGAGCCTGGAATTGCGCGGCAGGGCTGACAGACTCCGCAAAGAGGGCATCAAGACACGCACAAAAATGCTCAAGAAGCGCAAGCCAAGGCAGGAGTACTTCCAATGGTTGCACGAAAACCGACAGGTCAAAATCCTGCGCAACGAGCAAGGCCGGATCAGAACCACGGGGCGCAAGGACTACTTTCAGGAGTACCGGATTCTCGACGCTACCGACAATGACCAGGAACTGTGGGTTGCGCACTTCCACTACGAAACACTTGAGAGCGATGCCGCCCACCCCACAGCAGCGCATCTGAAAGTATCGGAAAAATACCTGGCGACGCTGGATACCGAGCTTCGAGAACAATTGGCAACGCTGCAACCCATCGACTACGTACTGCGTCGAATCACCAGTGCTTCCACCCAATCATTGTTCCTGCAACTCGAGCCCCAGTGACTCATAGAGGGGCGGGTCCGCGGACCCGCCCTTTACCGGCACCAGGCACTGCGCAAACGCACAAGCGCTGACGCGATAGCCGCTTCCGGCACCGCCGCAAATCCCAGCACCAGCCCTGCCCGCTGATCCGCCGAAGTGCTCGAATCCGCTAGCCAGTAACTGCTCAGGCCGTTGATCTCGACATCGACGCCGGCGGCAGCCTCAATCAGTTCACGTTCACGGGCCTGAGTATCGACTGCCACCGTCACGTGCAACCCTGCCGCGACACTCGGCAGGCTGCCCACCCCGGGAATGTCCGAGGGCCAGTTGGCCAGCAGCGTATTGCGACGACTCAACGCGGCGCGGCGCATACGGCGGATGTGCCGCTGGAAATGCCCGGCCGCCATGAATTCGGCCATGACGGCCTGGGTGCTGACCTCGGAGTGCCGGACATCGACCGCGCGACGCTGGCTGAAAGCGTCCACCAGTGCCGTTGGCAACACCAGATAACCCAGGCGCAATGCCGGGAAAGCCACTTTGCCGAACGTGCCAACGTAGAGCACGCGCCCGTGACGATCCAGCGCGGCCAGCGGTGCCAGTGGCGCGCCGCTGTAACGGTACTCGCCATCGTAATCGTCCTCGACAATCCAGCCTTGGGTTTTCTCGGCCCAGGCCAATAACTCGAGCCGCCGCGCCAGACTCATCACCACCCCCGTCGGGTATTGATGCGAAGGTGTGACATAGGCCAAACGACAATCCACGATGCCGTTCAATTCGTTGCAATCGATACCGTCACTGTCCACCGCCACCCCGTGCAATCGGGCACCGGCCACGGCGAACGCATGACCCGCCGCGCGATAACCGGGATTCTCAATCGCCACACCATCGCCAGGTTCGACCAGCAACTGTGCACAAAGGCTGATCCCCTGCTGCGCACCACTGGTGATCACAATTTGTTCAGCCGTGCACTGCATGCCCCGGGAACTGCGCAAGTACGCGGCAATCATCCCACGCAGACGCGCATCACCTGCGGGGTCGCCGTAACACAGCTGCTGCAAATCCGGTTTTCGCCAGAAAGCCGCATTCAGCTTGGCCCACACCTCGAAAGGAAAAAGGTCAAAGGCCGGAACGCCAACCCTGAATGCCCGCGGAGGCCCGCTTGGTGGACTCGGTAAATGGTTCTTTTCTACGCGACCCAACGCACCGCTGTGGATAACTTTGCTGGATGAATCAACAGGTAAATCCAGCCAATTTGTGGATAAGGTTGTGGGTAAGCCTGTTGACAACCCTGTGGATACTTTTGTGGATAATTTTTTTGCCGGCAACGCATTCTGAGGTAATTGCGCGACATAGGTCCCATCGCCGACTCGTCCCTCGATGAAGCCTTCGGCATACAGTTGGTCGTAGGCGCGTACCACACTGTTGCGGGAAATCGCCAGAGCCGCCGCCAGATCGCGGCTGGCGGGAAGACGGGTGCCACTGGCCAGTCGCCCATCCAGCACCCGCAGGCGCAATGCCTGATACAGCTGCCGACTCAGCCCCTGGCGGCGGTCAAGTTCGATGCCCGCCGGGTTGAACGAAAGGGACAGTGGTTCGGTAGTCATGACAATGGACCTATGAAATTGGTCGTTAATGGCTCTTACAACAGACCAATAGCCTGCCTAGGATGCAGGCATTCGCCAAGGAAAATATCTTCATGTACACGCCACGTGCCTTTGCCATCGACGAGTTGTCCCAACTGCATGAACTGATGCTCGCCAGCCGGCTCGCCATTTTGGTGACCCACGGTGAAAGTGGCCTGCAAGCCAGTCATGTACCGGTTCTGCTGCACTGCGAACAGGGCTCGAACGGCACGCTGTACGGACACTTGGCCAAAGCCAATCCACAGTGGAAAGACCTGCGCGACGGCGCTGAAGCCCTGCTGATTTTTGCCGGCCCCGATGCCTACGTCAGCCCTGGCTTCTATCCGAGCAAGGCCGAACACGGCAAAGTCGTGCCCACCTGGAACTACGTCGCGGTACATGCCTATGGCCGTGCCGAAACCTTCAGCGATGGCGGGCGGCTGCTCGACATTGTCAGCACCCTCACCGACCGTCATGAAGCTGGCCGCGCCCAGCCATGGTCAGTGGCCGATGCCCCCGCCGATTACATCGACGGCATGCTCAAGGCCATCGTCGGTTTCGCCATTCCCATCGACCGTCTCGAGGGCAAACGCAAACTCAGCCAGAACCGCGCCCCCGCCGACATCGCGGGCGTACGCGAAGGCCTGGCTGCCAGCTCCGACGTCAATGACCAGACCCTCGCTCAATTGATGCGCTAAGGAAATCACCATGAGTCAGATCGACATTCGCCCAGTCACCGCCGGCGATCACGCAGCTTGGCTACCGCTGTGGCAAACCTACCTGCGCTTCTACAACACCGAACTGCCGGACGCCGTCAGCCAAAGCACCTGGCAACGCATGCTCGATCCAAACGAACCCACCCACGCCGCGCTGGCCTGGGCCGACGGCAAAGCGGTGGGCATGGTGCATTTCATCTACCATCGTTCGAACTGGAGCATCGAAAACTCCTGCTACCTGCAAGACCTGCTGGTAGCGCCCGAAACCCGTGGTACCGGCGTCGGCCGACAACTGATCGAATTCGTTTACGCAACAGCCAAACAGGACGGTTGCTGCAAGGTCCACTGGCTCACTCACGAAACCAACGCCACCGCGATCCAGCTTTATGAGCGCATCGCCGAGCGCCCCGGTTTCATCCAGTTTCGCAAAGCCATTTAAGGTTCAAGGAGAACAACATGTCGACTTCACTCGCGGATTGGAAAGGTGTCCCGGCACCGTCGGTTCAAACCATCGAAGGGCGTTTCATCCGCCTGGAAAAACTCGACCCGGCGCGCCACGGCGATGAATTGTTCAACGCCCTGCAAGGCCCCGGCGCCGATCCGAAACTCTGGGATTATCTGCCTTACGGCCCCTTCCCCGAGCGCAGTGCTTTCAACGATTGGCTGAACAACCATGCAGCCAATAGCGACCCCTACTTCTTCAGTGTGATCGACCGTGCCAGCGGTGAAGTGCAAGGCATCCTCAGTTTGATGTCGATTGTGCCTTCACAAGGCCGGATCGAGATCGGTCACGTGACGTTCGGTGCGCCGATGCAGCGCTCGCCGAAAAGCACCGAGGCGGTTTATTTGCTCGCCCGGGAATCCTTTGCCCTGGGTTACCGCCGCCTGGAATGGAAGTGCAACAACGCCAATGCCCGCTCCAAGTACGCAGCCGAGCGGCTGGGTTTCAGCTTTGAAGGTGTGTTCCGCCAGCACATGGTGGTCAAGGGGCAGAATCGGGATACGGCGTGGTATTCGATCCTGGACTCGGAATGGCCGGCAATCGGGGCAGGGTTTGAACGGTGGTTGAGTGATGAAAACCAGAAAGGGGCGGGACAGGTGAAGTCGTTGGTGGAGTGCCGCAGGTAAGTCGACTCGATGCACCACCGCTGTAGGAGCGAGCCTGCTCGCGATGGGTGCCAACGATAATGCGCCAAGCCTGACTGAACTCGGTGCCTGGACGTTCTTCGCCAGCAGGCTGGCTCTTACAGGGGTTAGCTGTGATTGGGCAATTTCAGCTGATATCACGCCGAACTCGCACCACTCCCATTTTCAAGCCAAACGGGCGGAACACGGCGTTCAGCGACTTCAGGGTCTGATTGCCTTCGCCGTGCTCGATATGCACCAACGTGCGCACGGAAATCTTGCACATTTTGGCAAATTGGGTTTGGTGCAAACCGGTGACTTCCGTGCGCAAACGCCGGACGGCTTCACCGATTTCGAGAGTGCCTTGCGCCAATCCTTCCTGGATGCTTTCGATCAACAGAGCCCGGGCGTCAATGGTAATGGTCATTTCAGCCCCCAGCTTTTCAAACGCTGCTCAAGGTTTCTCAAGGCAATAGCCGGATGGTTCATTGTGGCTTCGGGAAGGCCATCAGCGGCAAGCATATCGGGCAAAGCCATGAACCGGGCAGCGTCTTCCCGCAGGCCTTCATACAGTGCTTGCGGATCGCCAATCTGCGCCAATGAATCACACACTTCACGCCATTTCACTTCCCCCGCCACCTCAAGGCCTTTAGGCCACTTGGTCGTACGTGTGACACCTTCGTCGTCCATGACCATCGGCGCCAAATCGTAAATCGGTGCCAGACGGAAGGAATCGCTGCCGCGGATAATTGATGTATTGCGACCGTGGTTATCGGAATTGCCCAGAATCTTGTTGATCAAGTCTCGTCGCAAATATTCAGATATCAGCTCGGGGATTTGCTCTTCCTGCCCGGCCTGCGCCCAAAGTCGGGCCAGGAGCTGGATCACTTCCAGATGGTTCATGTAACTGCCTGGCACCACAACACCCGCCAGCGAGTAGATCGACTCCACTGCAGAGCGCTCAACCCCCAGATCATTCACACTTCGATCGAATCGCTTCATCCACAGGCTGGGTTTGGTCGCCTGCTCAAACGCAAGCCCGTCCAATGCGATCGTGTCGATTCCCAAGGCGTGCAATGCCTTGTAGTAGTGAAATTCGCTTTTGAGAATGATCTGATCGGTCTGAGTAGCCCGGTTGCGAGCGAACTTTACAAACCAGTGTTGCTCCACTTGATCGTCGCTCAATACAGCGTCTGGATACAGCAATCCATCCCGCCCCCGGGACATGAGCAGCTTGGGAGCCTCCCCTCCTGCGCCCGTCGCGCCACCAATGGCCGCACCCTGTTCATAGGCGTACTCGAGAAACGTACTGTCTCGAGCGATCACTTCGTCACGTCGAAATCCCATCGCGGGTCTGTCATCTACAGCCTCAGCAGACTCTTTGATACGCATGTTACCTATCGGCGCGGGAGTGCTGCGTCCCAGTAAAAACAGATCAGCGCTGATACCTTCAGGTTTGTCCTGACCTACCCGACTCATGAGAAACCGCTTGGCCGCGCCCGCCGGCGCTATATCGTGCAGGAAAGCCGGGGCTTTTTTCAGCGAAGCGCTTTCCCAGCTCAGCGGCAATCTGGCACTCACCGCTTTGTTGAAAGGCGAGTCGACAAATTCGAGATTATCCGCCACGTATCCAGTCTTGTAGCCAAACCGGCAGGGCCCCTCAAAACCTTTCTCTGGGTCCGCAAACACAAGCGTCATCGCATCTTCCCAACGACCCGAGGCATATAGTTGAAGCGTCACTGAATACATGGGATATCCGCAATTTAATGCACATTATTGCCAGTCAAATGCGCCTTGATTGCAATATAGTGCAGATTCTCTGACATCACGTAGAACTCATATGCAAAGAAATGCAGATTTTTAAAAAATGTAGCGGTAAATCTGCACTTAAATGCAGATCTCACTGCAAAGCCCGACATCAATTTGTAAAAACCCTCCGCTATACAGGACGCCCTGCTTATAACAAAAGGCCGTCCATCATGACCTCCCCGCCCCAGCATTTGGCACTTGTCATCAGCCTGGTGATCAGTACAGGCGCCATTGCCGCGCCGTACAAAAACCTGCAGATCGACACGGCCACCACCACTGCGCAAACCCTCGGCGGTGCAGACACATTGACGATCTCCGCGCCAGGCAGCATTACCCATACCGGCAAGGCTGTCAGCCTCAAGGACGGTACGGCCGGTGTCGGCGTGGTGATCGATAACGCGGGGCAGATCGTTTCTACCGGTGGACGGGCGATCGACAGCAGCGGCGACCTGACCCAGGCGCGCAACTACAGCATTTACAACCGCGCCGGTGGCCAGATTCTCGGCTTCAACGACGCGTTGCGCATCGACAGCAACTTCGTCAGTGGCAGCCTGTTGATCGATAACAGCGGCATCATCCGCTCGACAACCGGCCAAGGCCTGGACCTCGATGCACTGCGCAGCACCGGGGTCACGACCACCATCATCAACCGCGCGGGCGGGCTGATTCGTGGTGATGCCAGCGACGGCATGAAGACCGGCGCCAATGCAACCATCACCAACTATGGCGAAATTTCCACCGGCGACTCGCACAACGCCGACCAGAAATTCGACGGCGTCGACATCGACTCGGCCACCGGCGTGACGGTTACCAACTACGGCACCATTACCGGTGGACGCCACGGCATTACCACCGATCTGGGCGCGACCCTCACCAACTATGGGCAAGTGACCGGGCGCAACGGCTCCGGTTTCGGTTCCGACGGCGATGGTACGGTGATCAACCACGGCACCATCACCGGCGCCTATTCCGGCCTGCAACCCAATGGCGACGGCGATGGCGTAGACATCGACAACATCGCCCACATCGAAAACTACGGCACGATCCAGGGTGTTGGTGCCGGCGGTGTGGACAAGAACGGGTTCACCAACGGCAGCGAAGGGATCGCATTGGGCGGTGGTTATGTGCTGAACGCCCAAGGCGCGATGATCAGCGGTGCCACAAGTGCCATTCTGGTTGACGACGGCAGCGGCGGCTCGGGCCTCGCGGCAACCGCGCTGGAAAACTTCGGCACCATCCAGGGTCTCGATGGTTTCGGCGTGAAGTTCGTCGGCGAGTTCGCTGACAGCGTCGTCAACGGCGGCACCATCAGCGGCAGCAATGGCTTGGCTTTGGACCTTGGTGGTGGTAACGACAGCCTGAGCTTGCGCAACGGCAGCCGATTCATTGGGACTGTGGACGGCGGCAGCGGTTACGACCGTGTAGTGATGGACGATGCGTCGGGCGGCAGCTTCGGCAACAGTCGCCACTTCGAATGGCTGGAGGTCGAGCAAGGGGTATGGACCCTGAACGGCAGCGCAGATTTCAGTGACGGTGGTGCGATACGTAACGGCGCAACGCTGATCAACCAGGGTGGCATCAGCGGCAGCATGACTGTCGATGCAGGTGGCGTGTATGCCGGCGGCGGTTCGGTGGGCAACTTGATGGTCAATGGCACTCTGCTGACCAACAGCCAACTCGGCACTGCGACCGTCACCCACGACTTGACCATGGGTAGCGGCTCGACAATCGCATACGGCGTAAATGCAGATGGCAGCAGCGCACCGATCATGGTCGGCGGCACGGCCAATCTCAACGGCGCGACGCTGGCCGTAAACCCCGGCAGTGGCACCTATCCGTGGCAAAGCCATTACACCGTGTTGCAGGCAGCGGTCGTGAACGGCACCTTCGGCAAAGTCACAAGCGACTACGCGTTTATCACGCCAACCTTGGCTTATACGCCAACCCGGGTCGACCTGACCTACACCCGTAACGATGTCGCCTTCAACGAATTCGCCGTCACCGGTAATGGCAGTAGCGCCGCCAACAGCCTGGCCTCCCTCGGCAAAAACAATACGCTGTACAACGCCTTGCTCAACACCACCGGCGCAACCGCGGGTGCAGCCATCGAGCAGCTCAGCGGTGCCAGCAACGCTGACCTGGCCAGCGCAACCCTCGGTGTCAGTAACCAGATCGGCGCCAGCATGCTGTCGGCGATGCATCAGATGGGCGGCCGTTCGGCTTTACTGGTGGGCCTCGATCAACGGGACACGCCGGTCCTCGCCGCGAACGGCGTCCCCCGTGATGCTCGCAACCTCAATGACCCGAATGCCCAAGGCCGACTCTGGCTGCAAGCCATTGGCGGCTACGGCAAACTCGACGGCGAACACGGCAGCAGCGGACTTGAACAACGCAGCAAAGGCACGGTACTGGGCGCCGATTGGGCGCTCGATGGGCAATGGAAACTGGGTGTGCTTGGCGGTTATTCAAAGACCGATCTGGACGCCACAGGCGTCGATGGCAATGTCGAAAGCTGGCACGCCGGCGTCTATGCGTTGCGCCAAAGCGGCCCGTTGGCTCTGCGCCTCGGCGCGGCATATAGCGGTCATCAGGGTGAAAGCAAACGCACCGTGGCATTCAACGGTTTCAGCGACCGGCCCAAAGGTGATTACGAGGCCGACAGCCAACAGGCATTCGCCGAACTCGGGTACGCCATGGGCAACGGTCGCCTCAGCGCCGAACCGTTCGCCAACCTTGGCTACCAGCGCTATCACCGCGACAGTTATGAAGAAAAAGGAGGCGCTGCGGCCCTGCACGTCGACGGTCAAACCGAGGACAACTTAAGCACAACCTTCGGCCTGCGCCTTGCGCACCTGAACAGCCTCGAGAACGGCATGAGCCTGACCCCGCGCATGACTGCCGGCTGGAAACACACCTACGGCGATGTCAGCAACTCGACACGCCAGGCCTTCGTGGTCGGTGGTACAGCGTTCAGTGTGGATGGCAGCTCACTGGATCGCGACAGCCTGGTGCTGGAAGCCGGACTGGATGTGGGCATTTCGGCACGCCATAGCGTCGGCGTTGGCTATTCCGGAGAAATCGGCAGCAACGGTCGCAACCATGGAGTGATCGGGCAGTGGCAGATGAGTTTCTGACAGCCCGCTGGCCGCACTCGTCCTGATTTTTTGTAAGAACAATCGTCTTATTTCTCAGATAAATACAGCCACCTTTAGGTGGCTGTATTTTTTCTGCGCCCCATTCCGACATCAGCCGCAACACCTGCGGATGCGCCTGACATCGATATTTTTCACTGCCTTTTAGAGTTTGGCTTCCTGTCAAAAGAGGCCGTACTCGATGCCCGTTCAACACAAATACCGACCGAAACATCTGGCGCTGGCGATTGCGCTCGCAGTGGGTTGCGCTGAAATTTCACTTGCCCAGCAAGTGTCCATCGATACCACCATTGCTCCGGATGCAACACCGGAGCAGCTCATGGCGGCACTCGATGCATTCATCAATGATCCCACCACTGACAAACAGACCATTGGCAAAGCAGCGGATGGCGTTAACCGGACATTCGGCGATGGAAATGACCTGGTCATTGTATCTGGCCGAGGCGCCCTTTCCGGGTTGATTGACGGTGGTGGCGGGGACAATTTCCTGCAACTCGATACCGCGAGCGGTGGCACATTGGACGACAGTCGACGTTTTGCAGGTCTGGAGCTCAAACGCAGCACCTGGACCGTGAATGGCTCTGGTGATTTCAACATTGGGGTCTTGATTCGTTCAAAAGCAACGCTAATCAACGAAGGGCACATTCTGGGTGGGGCACTGACCCTGGGAACGCTGGTCAACAATGGGAAGATTGGCGGCGGCGCGACGGTGCGACCGGGAGGTTTCCTGAACAACCCGGGCTTTATCGAAGGCGACGTCGAGGTTGAAGAAAAAGGCGTTTTTGCGGGCAGCGGCTTGACCGGTTCCCTCACCGTGAATGGAAAACTTTCTGTCAACAGTTTGCACGGTGCACCAAAGGTCAAAGGTGACTTGAATCTCTCGAAAACCGCCGAGTTGAGCTACGAGATCGATGATGGGCTCAACAGTGAAACGATTGTGGTCGATGGCACCGCCAACCTCGGCGGCGCCACACTGAACATCGTGGCGGCATCGGGTGATTACCCGCTGATCAGCGAAAAAACCATCCTGGCTGCCAGCAAAGTCGAAGGCGAATTCGGGAAAGTTCTCAACAATCTTGCGTTCCTCACACCCAAGCTCGACTACCAGGACAAGACTGTAGGCTTGATCTTCGTCCGCAACAACGTGTCGATGGCCAATGCCGCCATCACGGATAACGGCAGGGAACTCGGAAACAGCGTTAACGATATGGAGCTCCAAACACCCTCTGCCGCAGAAGACCCGAATCTATCCACGGATGCCGATTCATCCGTTCCTGCCTTAATTCCAACTACTGCCGATGAGAATCTGTCGACAGCCGCAACGGCAACTACCACTGAACAGCCTGCCACAGCCGCAATACCCGCTGCCAATAACCAGATCGTCACCATTGCAACGGCATCTACCACTGACAAATCCGTCGCCACACTACCAAAGGCACCCATCCCCACAAACGCTGCGGTCGCAGCTCTGCTCCGCGCTGACCAACAGACCGCGTCTATTGCCATCGAGCAACTGGCCGCCAGCCAAAACGCCAACCTCGCGAAGGCGACCCTGAACAGTGACAGCCCAATCAGCGCAACCATGCTCTCAGCCATGCGTCAGCTGGACAGTGCCAGTGGCTTTGGCAACGCCACGAGGCGCAATGCACCACGCCTCGCTGCCGGCAGCGAAGACAATGGTCGGGTCTGGCTGCAAGCATTGGGTCATGGTGGGACCCTGGATCGCGATTACGATGCTCTGAAACACACCACCCACGGGCTGGTAATCGGAGCGGACTGGGGTATTGCAGAGGACTGGCGGCTGGGTGTTATCAGCGGCAAATCCGACACGCGCCTGAACAGTCGCGGACTCGACGGCAATCTCGATAGCTGGCATGTGGGCGCCTACGCCCTGCGTCAAAACGGTCCCCTGTCAATGCGACTGGGTGCGACCTACAGCAGCCACGATGGCAGCACTAAACGACGGGTTGCCTTCAAAGGTTTCAGCGACCGCCCCGAAGGCCGCTACGATGCCAGCACCCAGCAGGCTTTCGCGGAATTGGGTTACAACCTGGGCCGGGCGAATGTCAGCATCGAACCGTTTGCCAGCCTGGGCTACCAACGCTATCAGCGCGATACCTTCACGGAAAAAGGTGGTGCAGCGGCACTGAAGGTACACGGTCAAACGCAGAACAATTTGAACAGCACATTCGGCCTGCGACTGGCGAAGCTCACCGCGCTGGATAACGGCATGCAACTGACCCCGCGGTTCAGCGCTGGCTGGAAACACACCTACGGGGACGTCTACAGCGATACTCGCCAACAAATAGTTACGGGTGGGAAAAACTTCACCGTTTCCGGCGTGCCACTGGATCGTGACAGCCTGCTGGTCGATGCCGGGCTGGACCTTGGATTTTCAGCGAAACACACGCTGGCCGTCGGCCTCACGGGTGAGATCGGCACCGACAGCCGCAACCACGGCGTTACAGGTCAGTGGCGAATGAGTTTCTGAGAGCCCAAACCCGAGGCAAAAAAAAGGGGAGCACATGCTCCCCCGAGGTTTAAAGCGGTAGATCGAGGCTGTTAACTCAGCCTTCGATTTCGATCAGGATTTCGCCCGGGTTCACCCGGTCGCCCTTGGCCACGTGAATGGCGGTGACTTTACCGGCGATGGCCGCCTGCACTTCGGTTTCCATCTTCATCGCTTCGGTGATCAGCACCGCTTGGCCAGCCTTGACGGAATCGCCTTCCTTGACCAGCACATCGACGATGTTGCCCGGCATGGTGGTGCTGACGTGGCCCGGAGCTGTGGCTTGCTTGCGCTTGCTGCTGCCGCCGCCGACAAATTCGTTGAGCGGTTCGAACACCACTTCTTCCGGCATACCGTCGATGGACAGGTAGAAATGCCGCTTGCCTTCGGACTTGACGCCAACACCAGTGATATCGACGCGGTAGGTTTCGCCGTGCACGTCGATGACGAACTCGGTCGGTACGCCTTCGCCGCCAGCCGATGCAACACCACCGGCCTCAGGAATCGGCAACAGCACTTCAGGTGTCAGGGTGCCGGCAGCACGTTCCTCGAGGAACTTGCGACCGATATCCGGGAACATCGCGAAGGTCAGCACGTCTTCTTCGGACTTGGCCAATGCACCGATGTCAGCGCGCAGCTTGGCCATTTCCGGTTTGAGCAGATCGGCCGGACGAACGTCGATTACCTCTTCGCTGCCAATGGCCTGGCGACGCAGCTTCTCGTTCACGGTGCCCGGTGCCTTGCCATAGCCACCTTGCAGGTAAAGCTTCACTTCGTTGGTGATCGTCTTGTAACGCTCACCGGCCAGCACGTTGAAGAACGCCTGGGTGCCGACGATCTGCGAAGTCGGGGTCACCAACGGAGGGAAGCCGAGGTCTTCACGAACGCGCGGGATTTCGGCCAGCACTTCGCCCATGCGGTTCAGCGCGCCCTGCTCCTTCAACTGGTTGGCGAGGTTGGAAATCATCCCGCCCGGCACCTGGTTGACTTGAACACGAGTGTCGACAGCGGTGAATTCGCTTTCGAACTGGTGGTACTTCTTGCGCACGGCGTAGAAGTACAGGCCGATTTCCTGCAACAACTCCAGGTCCAGGCCTGTGTCGAATTCGCTGCCTTTGAGCGCAGCCACCATCGATTCGGTGCCTGGGTGGCTGGTGCCCGAGGCGAAGCTGGAGATCGCGGTGTCGATGTGGTCGGCACCGTTTTCAATCGCCTTGAGCTGGCACATCGTCGCCAGACCGGCGGTGTCATGGGAGTGGATGAACACGGGAAGCGACTGTTCGGCTTTCAACGCCCGCACCAGTTCACCGGTGGCGTATGGGGTCAGCAGGCCGGCCATGTCCTTGATCGCCACCGAGTCGCAACCCATGGCTTCCATTTGCTTGGCTTGCGCCACGAAAGCATCAATCGTGTGCACCGGGCTGGTGGTGTAGGCGATGGTGCCCTGAGCGTGCTTGCCTGCGGCTTTCACCGCTTCAATCGCCACGCGCAGGTTACGCACGTCGTTCATCGCGTCGAAGATGCGGAACACGTCGATGCCGTTGACCGCGGCCTTGGCAACGAAAGCTTTGACCACGTCGTCGCTGTAGTGGCGATAGCCCAGCAGGTTCTGACCGCGCAGGAGCATTTGCAGACGCGTGTTAGGCAGTGCCGCGCGCAGTTGGCGCAGACGCTCCCACGGGTCTTCTTTCAGGAAACGTACGCAGGCGTCGAACGTCGCCCCACCCCAGCACTCCAGCGACCAGTAGCCGACTTTGTCGAGCTTGTCGCAGATCGGCAGCATGTCTTCGGTGCGCATGCGGGTCGCCAGCAGCGATTGGTGGGCGTCGCGCAGGATGGTGTCGGTTACATGGATCTTCTTGGACATTGTTCTATTCCTCACAGGCCTGCGTGGGCGGCGATGGCGGCGGCGATGGCCAGGGCCAGCTCTTCGGGTTTGCGCTTGATCGAGTAGTTGGTCAGCTCAGGGTGGCTTTCAACGAAACTGGTGTTGAACTGGCCGCTACGGAATTCCGGATTGCGCAGGATTTCCTGGTAGTACGCGGCGGTGGTTTTCACCCCTTGCAGACGCATATCGTCCAGGGCTCGCAAACCACGGTCCATCGCCTCTTCCCAGGTCAGCGCCCACACCACCAGTTTCAGGCACATGGAGTCGTAGAACGGCGGAATGGTGTAACCGGTGTAGATCGCCGTGTCGGTACGCACGCCGGGACCGCCGGGCGCGTAGTAACGGGTGATTTTGCCGAAGCTCGGCAGGAAGTTGTTTTTCGGGTCTTCGGCGTTGATCCGGAATTGCAGGGCAAATCCACGGTGGTGGATGTCTTCCTGTTTCACCGAAAGCGGCAGACCGGAAGCGATGCGGATCTGCTCGCGGACGATGTCGATGCCGGTGATTTCTTCGGTGATGGTGTGTTCCACCTGCACCCGGGTGTTCATCTCCATGAAGTACACCTCGCCTTCAGCGAGCAGGAACTCCACAGTACCGGCGTTCTCGTAACCCACAGCCTTGGCTGCACGCACCGACAGGTCACCGATATAGGCGCGCTGTTCAGGGGTCAGTTGCGGGCTCGGGGCGATCTCGATCAGCTTCTGGTTGCGGCGCTGGATCGAGCAGTCACGCTCGAACAGATGCACGACGTTGCCGAAACTGTCGCCCAGGATCTGCGCTTCGATGTGCTTGGGATTGACGATGCATTTTTCCAGGAACACTTCAGCGGAACCAAACGCCTTGGTGGCTTCGGAGATCACGCGAGGGAACGCCTGTTCGAGCTCTTCGCGGCTGTTGCAGCGACGAATGCCGCGGCCGCCGCCACCGGAAGTGGCCTTGAGCATCACCGGGTAGCCGATACGATCGCCTTCGGTCAGGGCTTCTTCGATGCCCGAGACGTTGCCTTCGGTACCTGGGGTAACCGGCACGCCAGCCTTGATCATGCTGCGGCGGGCTTCGGTCTTGTCGCCCATGCGGCGAATCACTTCAGCCGATGGACCGATGAATTTGATCCCGCGTTCTGCGCAGATGTCTGCCAGTTCAGCGTTCTCGGAGAGGAAGCCGTAGCCGGGGTGCAATGCATCACAACCGGTTTCCACGGCCAGGTTCACCAGCTTGCGCGGGTTCAGGTAGCCCGCCAATGGCTCGGCGCCAATGCTGTGGGCCTCGTCCGCACGCTTCACATGCAGGGCATGACGGTCGGCATCGGAATAGATCGCGACCGAGCGAATGCCCATCTCGGCGCAGGCACGCACGATGCGTACGGCAATCTCACCACGGTTGGCGATCAGGATCTTTTTTATCACTTGGAGGTTCCCTTGAGCCGGTGGTACCCACGACCTGCTAGACCAGGTCGACGCGTGACCAAATGTTTCAATTTGGTCGCAGCCCCACACTAGCGCCCACAAGGGATTAACAAAAATGAATAATTATTGGGTCACGCATAAGTAAAGACTTATAGTTGCTGCATCAGCCAGCGGCGAGAGGACTAATAAAATGCGTAAGTCATTGATGCGTATGACGTTGCGTCAGTTGCAGATCTTCAACGAAGTCTGCGATTTGAGGTCCTACAGCCGCGCAGCCGACGAAATGTCGCTCACACAACCGGCCGTAAGCCTGCAGATTCGCCAACTCGAAGAACTGGTTGGCCAGCCATTGTTCGATTACGTCGGTAAAAAACTCTACATGACCGAAGCGGCCGAAGCACTGCAACGCGCCAGCCGGGACATTTTCGGGCGCCTGGAAAACCTCGATATGCAGCTATCGGACATGCAGGGCTCCCTCCAGGGTCAATTGAAACTGGCGGTGGAATCGAGCGCCAAGTACTTCGTTCCGCACTTGTTTGCCGCGTTCAAGCGCCAGCATCCGGAGGTCAACCTGCAATTGACGGTGGTCAACCGGGGGCAGGTGATTCGACGCCTCTCGGACAACCGTGACGACCTGGTCATCATGTCCATGGTGCCACAGGACATGGGCCTGGAATTCCTGCCATTCCTGAACAATCCGATTGTCGCCGTGGCGCCACCGAATCATCCACTGTGCCACATGGGCCCCCTGCGCCTGCAGGATCTGGAACCTTATACCCTGCTGCTGCGCGAGCCCGGTTCGGGGACACGCCTGGCGTGCGAAGAGTACTTCAAGGAAAAGCGCGTGCACTTCAACCAGACACAGGAAGTGTCATCAGCCGAAGCTCAACGCGAATGCGTGCTGGCGGGTCTGGGCGTGGCGTTGTTGACGCGCCACGCCCTGAACCTCGAACTGGCGACCGGTGGGTTGATCGAGTTGCCGGTCGAAGAACTGCCGCTTTATCGCAGCTGGTGTCTGGTGCAAGCCAAGGCTAAACGGCTGTCACCGGTGGCTCACGCCTTCCTTGCGTTCGTGCGCAGCGAGCGGGTGCAGATCAGCGGCCTGGTTGAGCGCTTCGCCGGGAAGCTGTCGGCGCAGCCTGTCAATAATTGAGCTCGAAATCTTCAGGAAAATCGCCAATCTCGGCCAGAAGCTGACGGCGCTCGCAACGATCTTCAATAGCGCGGCGAAACTCCATGCGCCGTTGATCTTCTTGTTGACGACGGGTTTTGACAGCGCTGTTGCGTTCTTCGTAAGGCAGGGCCATTTCAAGTCTCCCAAGACGAGTACGGGAGTTTCAAGATAGGCGTGGGGGATGACGGTTTGGCGGCTTGATGGTTACAGACCGATGAATGTTGTTTGGTCCTGTGGCGAGGGAGTTTGCTCCCGTTCGGCTGCGCAGCAGTCGCACAATTCTGGGGCCGCTTCGCGACCCAGCGGGAGCGAGCTCCCTCGCCACAGGGGCCGCACCGGCCTTGAAGTCAGTCGTCCAGCGCTTTCACCGATTTGGGCGACAACCGCAAGCTGCGCAAACTGCGTTTAACGCTCTTGAGGTGGTTGACCAGGCTCGGCCCGCGCGCCATTGCCACGCCCATCGCCAATACGTCGATTACCACCAAATGGGCAATACGCGAGGTCAGCGGCGTGTAGATTTCGGTGTCTTCGTGCACGTCGATCGCCAGGTTGACCGTCGACAACTCGGCCAACGGTGTCTGGCTCGGGCACAGGGTAATCAGCGAAGCGCCGCTCTCACGCACAAGATTGGCAGTGATCAATAGATCCTTGGAGCGCCCGGACTGGGAGATGCAGATCGCCACGTCTGTCGGTTTCAACGTCACCGCCGACATCGCTTGCATATGCGGATCGGAGTACGCCGCTGCGGTCAGCAACAAACGAAAGAATTTGTGCTGCGCATCTGCTGCTACCGCACCCGAAGCGCCAAAACCGTAGAACTCGACCCGCTGCGCCTGGGACATCAGCGTCACTGCTCGCTGCAATTCCAGTGGGTCGAGCTTTTCTCGAACCTCCATCAGGGTATGCAACGTGGTGTCGAAGATCTTCAGGCTGTAGTCGGCCACCGAATCGTCTTCATGGATCGCGAATTGCCCGAAACTCGCACCGGCTGCCAGGCTCTGGGCCAGCTTCAGTTTCAGGTCCTGGAACCCGGAACACCCGATGGCGCGGCAAAAGCGCACGATGGTCGGCTCACTGATGCCTACGCTATGGGCCAGGTCGGCCATGGAGCTGTGCATCACAGCCGCAGGGTCAAGCAGCACATGATCGGCGACCTTGAGCTCCGACTTGCGTAACAGGTGACGTGACTGGGCGATGTGTTGCAGCAGATTCAAAGGGCTGGACTCTTTGTTATTGGCAGGTGCCGGGGATGTAGCACGCTTGTAGTTATACTACATGAATTGGCTTTTTGCCTGCTCAATGCGTTACCGAATCCCTCGATTTCTGGCGTCCGCGCCTCATGTAGCACTCATGACGCGGGGCCGAAGCGCTGGTTTTGAACTGGCAAATATTTACTTAGTTACTTGGCAATATATAAAACCAATGCGGCATGAGCACTCGATAACAACACACGCCGATTTACAAATCAAACTGACAAAATTCAACCAAAGCAAACTTCAGCTGGGTATATTAATTGCGCAGGAAGCGAATCAAAACTAAAGGAGCTACACATCATGACTATTAAAACCAAAGGCTGGACCGCACAGATCGACCGCATGCCAGGCGCCGCTTCGTTTCGCACCTATGGCATCGTAACCGTGGCGCATACGGGCATTACACCAAAGCTGGAAGTGAGCGAAGAGCAAGATAAATCCTATGACTTGCGCCTGGAACTTAAACTGGAAAACTCCAATGAAATTTCGCTGCAAGTCGAAACCGACAAGTTTGTAGAATACAAAGTGCCGGGCAACTCTGATGTTTGCAGCGTGAGCATCTTCTACGAAGGAAAGTTGCTGCACCATATCGATAAAGTATCGATCACCCACTAAGCATCAATTGCGCTTCCGGCAATTCAGGCGTCCCGCAGTCTCAGCTGCTGAGACCGGGACGCCTTCTACTCAACTGGCGGCCTGAGCATGCAGCAAGCCGGCCAGGGTTTCGGCCTCTACCGGGCGGCTGACCAGATACCCCTGCACTTCATCACAGTGTTCAGCCTTCAGAAACTCAAGCTGTTCGATCCGCTCGACGCCTTCCGCCACAACCTTCAATGCCAGGCCATGCGCCATGGCGATGATCGCCCGAGTAATCGCCGCATCTTCGCTACCCTCCCCCAGGCCACGAATGAACGCTTGATCGATCTTCACGTAATCGACGGGAATCCGCTTCAGATAACTCAAGGACGAATAGCCTGTGCCGAAATCATCAATCGCCAGTTTCACGCCCAGATCACGTAATTGCTGGAACGTCGCAATGATGTGTTCGACGCTGTCCAGCAACTGGCTTTCGGTGAGTTCCAGCTCAAGGTAGCGCGGCTCCAGCCCGGTTTCTTCCAGGACCTGGCGCACCAGACTGACCAGCTTGCCCTGTCGCAGTTGGTGCACGGACAGGTTCACAGATACCCGAATCGCTTCAAGTCCCTGCCGCTGCCATTCACAGGCTTGCCAGCAAGCCTGACGCAGTACGAACTCGCCTATCGGACCAATCAGCCCGGTTTCCTCGGCCAACCCGATGAAATCCCCAGGAGGCACTCGGCCCATGGTCGGGTGATCCCAACGCACCAAGGCCTCGGCGGCATTCAACTTGCCCGTGGCAAGGCACAATTTCGGTTGATAAAACACCTTCAACTGCTTCTCTTCGACAGCCTTTCGCAGTTGGTTTTCCATTTGCAAACGCTCCAGCGTGCTGGCTTGCAAACTGTCGGTATAAAACTGGAAGTTGTTCCCTCCCAGATGCTTTGCGTGCTGCATGGCCATGTTCGACTGACTGACCAATGCCGAAATATCCCGGGCGCTGTCCGGCAATAAACTGATGCCCATCGACGCGCTGACCACCAGCTCATGCCCATCAATGGTCACCGGCAACCGCAACTTGCTCGCCAGACGCGTCGCCACCCGCGCCAGGCTCGACAGGTTGCCGTAAGCGTTGAACAGCACCGCGAATTCGTCACCGGACAGGCGCGCGATGGTGTCCGCTTCCGGCAATGCATTCACCAACCGTCGAGCCATCTTCTGCAACAACTGGTCAGCGATTTCATGCCCCAGGCTGTCGTTGAGCTGTTTGAAGCGGTCCAGATTGATGTGCAGCAACGCCAGGCTGCGATAACCGCCCTGACGCACCCGTTGATGCGCTTCGCTGAGTCGTTCGCGGAACATCGAGCGGTTGGCCAGGCCGGTCAGTTCGTCGTAATGCGTAAGATAACGCATGCGCTCTTCGGACTCTCGGCGCGCCGAAAGATCAGCGAAGAAGCCCACGATATGACTGACATTTCCCCGAGTATCGCGTACGGCGTTCAGCTGCAGCCATTGCGGATACATCTCGCCGTTCTTGCGGGTTTCCACCAGTTCGCCTTGCCAACTGCCCTGCTGTTCCAGCGCCTGGTGAATCGCCGCGTAATGCCGACGCGCATCGCGGCTGCACGGTAATTCAACGACATTGCGCCCGATCATGTCCTCGATGTCGTAGCCGGTCACCCGACTGAAAGCCTGATTGATCGCGATAAGCTTGTAATTCGGATCGAAAATCACAATGCCTTCGCTGGCCGCTTCGAACACGGTCGCGGCCAGCTGCCGCTGCTCTTCCAGACCTTTGCTGACGCTGATGTCGCGACGGGTGCCGACCATGCGAATCACCCTTGCGTTTTCGCCACGCTCGACTGCCCGCCCGCGGTCCTCGATCCAGACCCAGTGGCCGTCGCCATGCCGCACGCGATATTCGATCTGATAGTCCTCGGTGCGCCCTTTCAAATGCTCGACCAGTGCTCTTTTCAGTCCGGGAAGGTCCTCCGGGTGCAGCCGCGGCTTGAGGTGACGCAAAATGCCCGTCACCTGTTCCGGCTCCAGGCCGAACAATTCCTGAATCTGCGTGTGGTGAACTTCGTCGGTTTGCAGGTTCCAGTCCCACAGCCCCAATTCGCTGGCCTTCAGGGCCAGCGCCAGGCGTGCTTCACTCTTGCTCAACGCCTGGCTGGCGGCGTCCAGTTCGAGGCTGCGCTGGGCAACACGGTTTTCCAGGTCGGTCTGGATTTCCCGCAATTCTTCTTCGGCACGCTGGCGTTGCTCAATTTCCTTGGCCAGCTTCTGATTGAGCTGGTCACTGCAACTTTGTGCCTGTTGCAGGTGTTCGATGAGCGCCTGATTCTGAAAACGTCGCATCAAGCCCCGATCGATCAAACGATTGACCTGCCAGGCAACCACGCTCAGTGCACCCAGCAGAATCAATCCAAACCAGCCCCAACCTTGCTGCTGCTCGTCTCCCCCCCAAAACATGTAAGCGATGGCCGGCAGCAGACAGGGCAAGGTGAACGAAAGAAAGGCCGGCAAACTGACCGCATAAGCCACACTGGCGGAAAGCGCCGCGGCACCGATGAGGCCGAAGACCCAGGCCTGCTGAATGAAGTTATCGGCGGGAACCAGGGCGATGCCGGCACCCGCCAGAGTCAGGCCGGTGAGGCCGGAGCCCAATAAAAACATGCGTAGCCAAATGGGGTGAGCCTGACGATTGGGAATGGCCGAATCGAAGGCGGCAACCTGAATCACCCGCAATGCCACCAGTGACAGCAGCCATACCAGCCAGACCGTGACCAGGAAGTAACGCTGCGGACTCCAGAGTAAACCGGCGCAGACCAGACCATTGATCAACATGAACAGCGTAGGCAGCAGAGAGCCCTGATACAGCAGACGCGTGCGTTCGACCGCCATCTCCATGGCGTATTGTTTACGAATAACCCGGGGCTGCGCAGTGGGGCCCGACAGGTCGAAGCTGAGGGTCATAGGCGATATTCTTGTTCTTATAATGATGAGCATGAGCCCGAAACGTCGACGGAGCATACACAAGCATCTGCCCTGACCAAACTGCTGCCGGTCAAAAAACAGACAAATCTGCCTGCCACCCGCCCCCGCGCAAATGCCCCCAGGCATGTAGCTGCAATGCTTACGGACAATGACTGACCGGTCGTCCCGCACATCTCTTTCATCGGCTAATGCAAAGCGGGATTTGCCCGGTGTGGCGCCGCCCCCTAGAATGCCCCGATGCGCGATGACCTCTCCCTTTTGCTGAACTCCCTCAACGATGCCCAACGTCAGGCCGTAGCGGCCCCCGTAGGCCGTCAGTTGGTCCTGGCCGGTGCTGGTTCCGGTAAAACCCGAGTGCTGGTGCACCGTATCGCCTGGTTGATCCAGGTCGAAAACGCGTCGCCCCACTCCATTCTGTCGGTGACCTTCACCAACAAGGCCGCTGCCGAGATGCGTCACCGCATCGAACAGCTGATGGGTATCAACCCGGCCGGCATGTGGGTCGGCACCTTCCACGGCCTGGCGCACCGCTTGCTGCGGGCGCACTGGCAAGAGGCAGGCCTGAGCCAGACCTTCCAGATTCTCGACAGTGATGACCAACAACGATTGGTCAAGCGGGTGATCCGCGAGCTCGGCCTGGACGAGCAACGCTGGCCGGCGCGTCAGGCCCAATGGTTCATCAACGGGCAAAAAGACGAAGGTCTGCGTCCGCAACACATTCAAGCCAGCGGCGACCTGTTCCTGGCGACCATGCGCAGCATTTATGAAGCCTATGAGGCTGCGTGTCTGCGCGCCGGTGTCATCGACTTCTCCGAACTGCTGCTGCGCGCCCTCGACCTGTGGCGCGATCATCCGGGCCTGCTGGCGCATTATCAAAAGCGCTTCCGGCACATTCTGGTGGACGAGTTCCAGGACACCAACGCCGTGCAGTACGCCTGGTTGCGCTTGTTGGCCAAGGGCGGCGACAGCCTGATGGTGGTTGGCGATGACGACCAGTCGATCTATGGCTGGCGCGGCGCGAAAATCGAGAACATCTACCAGTATTCCGAAGACTTCCCGGACGCCGAGACCATTCGTCTGGAGCAAAACTACCGTTCCACGGCCGGTATCCTCAAGGCTGCCAACGCCCTGATCGCCAACAACACCGGTCGCCTGGGCAAGGAACTGTGGACCGACGGCGGCGATGGCGAGGCCATCAACCTGTATGCCGCCTTCAACGAACACGATGAAGCACGCTACGTTGTCGAAACCATCGAAAGTGCGCTGAAAACCGGCCTGGCGCGAAGCGATATTGCGATTCTGTACCGCTCCAACGCCCAATCGCGCGTTTTGGAAGAAGCCTTGCTGCGCGAGCGCATTCCGTACCGCATCTACGGTGGTCAGCGCTTCTTCGAGCGGGCGGAAATCAAAAACGCCATGGCCTACATGCGCCTGCTTGAAGGCCGTGGCAACGATGCCGCGCTGGAACGGGTGATCAACGTACCCGCCCGCGGCATCGGCGAAAAAACCGTCGAAGCGATTCGCGAGCATGCACGCCACAGCGATGTGTCGATGTGGGAAGCGATGCAACAACTGGTAGCCAACAAGGGCCTTACCGGTCGCGCCGCCAGCGCATTGGGCGCATTTGTCGAGCTGATCGAAAACCTTGCCGCCAAGTGCATGGAAATGCCGCTGCACCTGATGACCCAGACCGTCATCGAGCAGTCGGGGTTGATCGCCTATCACGAAGCGGAAAAAGGCGAGAAAGGCCAGGCCCGGGTAGAAAACCTTGAAGAACTGGTCAGTGCTGCGCGTAACTTTGAAAACAGCGAAGAGGACGAGGACCTGACGCCACTGGCGGCATTCCTCGGCCACGCGTCGCTGGAAGCTGGCGATACCCAGGCCGACGAGCACGAAGACAGCATTCAGCTGATGACCCTGCACAGCGCCAAGGGTCTGGAATTCCCTTACGTGTTCCTGGTGGGCATGGAAGAAGGCCTGTTCCCGCACAAGATGAGCCTGGAAGAGCCTGGCCGTCTCGAGGAAGAGCGGCGCCTGGCGTACGTCGGCATCACACGCGCCATGCAGAACCTGGTGATGACTTATGCGGAAACCCGACGCCTGTACGGCAGCGAGACCTACAACAAGGTGTCGCGTTTCGTACGCGAAGTGCCGAAAGGTCTGATTCAGGAAGTGCGGCTTTCCAACAGCGTCAGTCGCCTGTTTGGCGGCAACCAGTCGATGAGCGGCGGCAACCTGTTCAGCGGCAGCGAGATTCCGCAGACCGGCTTCAGCCTCGGCCAGACCGTGCGCCACTCGATTTTCGGGGACGGCGTGATCCTCAACTTCGAAGGCGCCGGGGCCGCGGCCAGGGTGCAGGTGAACTTCAGCGAAGGCAGCAAGTGGTTGATGCTGGGGTATGCGAAGCTGGAAGCGATTTAAAGCAATTTTCTGTGGGAGCGAACCTGTTCGTTCCCACAGGGTTTTGCAACTTTCCTACAGAACTTATCCACTCCTCCTACAGACCAAAGTTAACAGGCCTTATTGCCCTGATTAAGCTGAACCCGACCTGTCAGGCAAAAGCCCGAAACACTCTGCCGCTAGCCAGTAACACTTCAGCTGTGCAACATGGCGCGCGTGCCTTCCACAAATGGGAATTCCCTCTATGAAACGTTTTCTTAGCATCGCCATGGCGTTGTGCATCGGCCTGACGATGAGTCTCGACGTCAATGCCGCCAAGCGCTTCGGTGGTGGCAAAAGCGCAGGCGCTGCGCCAACTCACCAGACCAGCCAGATGGCTCCTTCTTCTCCAGGCATGGGCGGCGCTGCGGCGACCGCTGGTGCTGCCGGTGCCGCTGGCGCCGCTGCCAAGGCCGGTGGCGCTTCGCGCTGGCTCGGTCCACTGGCCGGTATCGCCGCCGGTGGCCTGCTGGCGTCCATGTTCATGGGCGACGGCTTCCAGGGTATGCAGATCTTCGACATCCTGATCATGGCGGTCATCGCGTTCCTGGTCTTCCGCTTCATCGCCGCCCGTCGTCGCAAGCAGCAGGAGCAATTCGCACCAGCCGGTCACGCGCCGATGCAGCGTGAAGCTTTCGAACACAAGCCTGCCGGCGGTTCGATCTTCGGCGGTTCTGCAGCACCCGTCGCCGCTCGTCCGGTCATCAATGCTCCAGCCTGGTTCAATGAACGCAACTTCATCGAAGCAGCGCGCAATCACTTCCAGTCCCTGCAACAACATTGGGACGCGAACGAAATGGACAAGATCGCCGAGTTCGTCACCCCGCAGATGCTGGAGTTCCTCAAGCGCGAACGTGCCGATCTGGGCGACGGCTTCCAGTCGACCTACATCGACAACCTCAATGTGCAACTGGACGGTGTGGACGATCGCGCCGACAAGACCATCGCCACCCTGACCTTCAGCGGCGTGTCGAAAACCTCGCGTTTCGACCAGGGCGAAGTGTTCAGCGAAAGCTGGAACATGGAACGTGCACAGGGCGAAAACCAGCCTTGGCTGGTCGCAGGTATCCGCCAGAACGGCTGATTACCCTCCGCGCTTCACTTGCGGTAATAAAAACCCCAGCCTCGGCTGGGGTTTTCTATTTCGCGGTTGCATCTATAGCGAGCTACTGTATAAACCGCCCCATATAAACCGCGCCATACAAGCAAGAGGATCCCGGACGTGGAAGAAATCATCGAACAACTGCGTGAAGCCAATGAACCGGTACCGGTCCCCTTGGAGTTGCCTGACGAAGACCTGCTGGTGGAAATCGAAGAACAATTGTTCATCGACATTCCGTTCGTCTTCAGAGAGTTTTTGCTGACCGTCAGCGACGTGGTCTACGGCAGCCTGGAGCCGGTGACCGTCACCGACCCGCAATCGCACACCTATTTGCCGGACGTTGCCGCCAACGCCTGGGATGCCGGTGTGGATCGCAGCCTGATCCCGATCTGCCAGGACGGCGACGACTACTACTGCGTCGAAGAAGACGGCACCGTGGTGTTATGGTCCGCCGAAGAAGAGCTGGTGACAGAAGAAACCTGGGAATCGGTATGGCATTGGGCGCGGGACGTCTGGCTGGAAAGCTGAGTCAGCTGACGCCCGGCCGGGTCAGTGCCCTGGCGAATCCTTGTGATTGTCCAGCGTATCCAGCAAGGCTACCTGCATCCGCGTGTGGACGCGGATGAACCAGCGCCACAGCAACGCCGCCACAGCGGCCGCAACCACGGCAATCAATAGCAGCAACTTGTTGGTCGGCAAAATACTGGCCGACAAGGCTGCCAATAACAGAAAAATCACCAGCAGCGAGAGAATCGGGATCACTTCGGCGATCACCCGACGCACTCGCTGCGTGTGGCGCCCCGCCATCTCCGGTTTTACGCCCATCTCCGCCAACAGCATCGACAGCGCCTTGAGCTTGCGATACGCGGCAATCAGGAATGGCAGCGACAACAGCAGCGCTCCTCCCCAGATCAATGCCTTCTGCCAACTCGGATCGCTGATCCAATCCTGCAGATAAGTGGAAATGCGTTCGGCAAAGTAAGCGCCCGCGAAGAAGATCGCCACCACCAACGCCAGATTGACCCCCACTTGCAGCAAGATCCTTCGGATCATCGACGCCAGCAGCGCACCCTGGCCCTGTGGCTGGATGCTGCGCAGCCATTCGCCATACATCCCCAATACGCGTCCCAGTCGCTGCGGCATCACCGCCGCCAGTTTGATCGACAGCGGATCGGCGGCACGAATCAGATACGGCGTCAGCAACGTAGTGATCACCGATACCGCTACCGCCACCGGATAGAGGAAGTTACTGGTGACCTGCAGGGTCATGCCCAGCGAAGCGATGATGAAAGAAAATTCGCCGATCTGTGAAAGGCCCATCCCGACGCGCAGTGAGGTACGTCCGTCATTGCCGGCGATAAAGGCACCGAGCCCACAGGACAGCATTTTGCCAAGAACCACTGCCACGGTGATGACCGCAATCGGCCAGGCGTATTGCAGCAGGATCAGCGGGTCGAGCATCAACCCGATGGCAACGAAGAAAATCGCGCTGAACAAGTCGCGAACCGGCTCGATCAGGCGCTCGATTTTCAGCAATTGCCGGGATTCAGCCATGATTGCGCCGATCAGGAATGCGCCGAGCACCATGCTGTATTCGAGCTTGACCACCAGCAGACAGAAGCCGAAACACAGGCCCAGCACGGTAATCAGCAGCATTTCGTTGCTTTCGAATTTCGCCACATAGGCCAACAACCGCGGCACCAGCAAGATGCCGATCACCAGGGCGACGATCATGAACAGCGAAAGCTTGCCAACCGTAGAAAACACTTCGCCGGAGCTGACCGTGCCACTGACTGCGATGCTCGAGAGCAATGCGATGATGCCGATGCCGAGGATGTCTTCAACGATCAGCACACCGAAGATCAATTGCGCAAAACGCTGGTTTTTCATCTTCAGGTCGTTGAGTGCCTTGACGATGATGGTGGTCGAGGAAATCGCCAGGATTGCACCCAGGAACAGCGAATCCATGGTATTCCAGTCAAACCAGCGACCGATTTCGTAGCCGATCCAGATCATCAGCACGATTTCCAGGAACGCCGCGATAAATGCCGTGGCGCCGACCTTGAACAGTTTGCGCAAGCTGAATTCGAGGCCCAGGCAGAACATCAGGAAAATCACCCCGAGTTCCGCGAGGGTCTTGATGGTTTCTTCGTCATGGATGAGGCCGAACGGCGGGGTGTGCGGGCCAATGATGAACCCGGCAACGATGTACCCCAGCACCACGGGCTGTTTGAAGCGGTGGAAAAGAACAGTCACCACACCTGCGACCAACATGATCACTGCCAGGTCCTGAATAAAACTGATGGCATGCATGGTGTGAGGCTCCTTGGGTGACGCTGCTCATACATCGGGCGTGGGAATCGTCCGAGCGAGCAGAATGAAAATCCGCTATCCGCGTAGGCATTTTGCCCTTGGGGATGGGCTTTTGAAGGGTAACACCGCGACTTCCAACCGAAAGGCGGTGCAATATATGGAAACAGATCGATCCGGCGTGACGGCGATCAGCCGCCCGGCGTCCCGATAACTGTTGGTTTGAAAAAACCGCCGAGGCACCCGTAGAGGTGCGTCCCCTCAAACCTGGCCTTGAACCGTGAGAACGCTATGGAACCCGGAAACGCCCAACTGTCGATGACAGTATTGATGACCCCCGACATGGCCAACTTCTCTGGCAATGTTCACGGCGGCACCCTGCTCAAATACCTCGATGAAGTGGCCTACGCCTGCGCCAGCCGTTATGCAGGTCGCTACGTGGTGACCCTGTCGGTGGACCAGGTGATTTTCCGTGAACCGATCCATGTCGGCGAACTCGTGACGTTTCTCGCCTCGGTCAACTACACCGGCAACACGTCCATGGAAGTGGGCATCAAGGTGGTGACCGAAAATATCCGTGAGCGCTCAGTGCGTCACACCAACAGCTGCTTCTTCACCATGGTCGCGGTGGATGACCAACGTAAACCCGCCCCGGTGCCGCCACTGCAACCGGAAAACAGCGAAGACAAGCGTCGCTATATGCAGGCGCAGCAACGCCGCCAGATTCGCCAGGAACTGGAAAAGCGTTACCAGGAAATCAAAGGCGACGCGTAAAGCAAAAAAATCGCAGCCTGCGGCAGTTCCTGCAGAGGAATTCAGATCCCCGCAGGCTGCGATCTTTTTTGCACTTCGATCAAAGGCTGATCGATGTCGCCTCGAACCGCACCCGCGGATGGGCAATCCGATCCTGCGCGCGCACCAGCTCCAGCTCATAGCTGGCGCAGGCCTGAGTCTCGAGCAACACCTCGTGCACCGCCGATGCGGCGAACTCGAAAGCTGCCAGCAGGCTATCGCCCAATAGCACACGCGCCAGGAACAACCCGGACGTCAGATCACCAACGCCCACAGGTTGGCGCGGAAACGCCAACAGCGGGCGTTGCAGGTGCCAACTGCCTTGCGCTGTCACCAGCAGCATTTCGAAGACGTCCGGGTTTTTTCCCGGGTAGTCCAGATGTTTGACCAACACCGCCTTCGGCCCGCGTGCCAGTAACAAGCGCGCCATCGCCAGGCAATCAAACAGCGATTGCGGCTTGCGCCCCGAGAAGCTGTCGAGTTCCAGTTGGTTCGGACACATGAAATCAGCCACGGCGGCGGCTTCTTCCAGCAGAAAATCGCTGACTTCCGCGGGCACGCTGCAGCCCTTCTCCGGATGACCCATGACCGGATCACACAGGTACAGCGCTTTGGGATTCATCGACTTGATCCGCTCCACCCCTGTGAGAATCGCCCGGCCCTGCGCCGCGCTGCCGAGATAGCCCGAGAGCACTGCGTCGCAATTGCCCAGCTCGCCAATCGCCGCGATGCCTTCGACCAGATCAGGGATCTGGTGCGGCGCCAGCACGTCACCGGCCCACTGCCCGTACTGTGTGTGGTTGGAGAACTGTACGGTGTTCAGCGGCCAGACATTCACCCCGACCCGCTGCATCGGGAAAACCGCGGCACTGTTGCCAGCGTGACCGAACACCACGTGGGACTGGATAGCGAGCAGATGGGGTGTACGTTTCATGCGGTGAGATTTCCGTAAAACGATTGAAATTCGAGCGGCGCAGTATGCGACTAAACGCAGCCTGTACGACAGACCGGCGACGCAGTTAAGCTGACACTATCTTGTTGGAGCGCCCTGTTGATGCTGACCCTTGGAAATATTTTCGTGCTGATGCTGCTCGCCACTGCTGGCGCCTGGCTTTGGCACAACCACGGCTTGCGCGAACGTGCGTTGGAGCGGGTCAAGCAGCATTGCAGCAACCTGGGGATCGAGTTGCTCGATGGCAACGTGGCGCTGAAAAAAATGGGCTTCATCAAGGATGCCGCTGGCCGGCGACGTCTGGCCCGTGTGTATAACTTTGAATTCACGGTCACCGGCGAAACGCGGCATAACGGCACCATCACTCAGTTCGGCGCCCACAGCGCGCAAATCGAACTGGCGCCGTACCCGATGCCGTTTGACGACACGCCCCCTGTGGTCGATGTGGTCAAGCCAAGCGCTCAGGTGATCGAGCTGAATCATTGGCGGCAGGAACACAACAAGTGGCGGTCGTGATCTTCAATGCCTCCTGCAGTTGGCCAGGCCTCTTTGCAGCACTTCGAGGTCTTGCGGCGCACTGAAAATCAATTCAATCCGCGAATCCTTACGCCATTCACTCGGTTGCCACGCCACCACGGAATTATCCAGCGCGTTGGCCGATATCCAGCCTTTGTCACTGTGAATAACCAGCTTCGCACGCCGCCAGCAATGGCTTTCAAGCCAGCGCGCAACGAGAGCGGCCTCAAAGACCTGGCTCGGATGCCAGCGCCAGCCGATGCTCCAGCCACCCTCCTGTTCCTGGCTTAAACAGATCGGCAGAACCGGGTCGCTCCAGATCGCCGCGAGCTGCGCCAGACTTTTCGGCATCACAAAGTTATCCACACCCGCCACCGCTCGCGAAACCAGCCCGGGCAACTCACTCAAAGACAGCGCAGCTTGTTGCGTCCAATGCAGTTTACGCATCGGCAACGTGGCGGCAATTCGCTGCCGGTCCGCTTGCGCAAGTCCTTCAGACTTGTTCATCAGCAACAATCCCGCACTGTTCAGCGCCTCCTGTTGGGCCTCAGGCAGCGGCTTGCCCGCTACAAGCGCTTGCGCATCGAGTACCAGCACACAAGGTTGCAGACTCAACACGCCTCGCCATGGCGCCTCGCTCAACTGCTTGAGCAAATTCATCGGATGCCCCAAGCCGGAAGGCTCGATGAACAATCGATCCGGCCGCGCCTTGCGCAGCAGACGCCCGAGACCGACCTGAAATGGCGCACCGTTGACGCAACACAAACACCCCCCGGCCACTTCCCCCAGTGCGATACCATCGTCTTCCTGGGTGAGCAGTGCAGCGTCGATGCCAATCTGACCGAACTCGTTGATCAGCACTGCCCAGCGTTCATCCGCGGGACGTTGCGCCAGCAGGTTCTTGATCAGGCTGGTCTTGCCGGCCCCCAATGGCCCGGCGATGACATGGGTGGGAATGTTCTGCAACATGATCGAAGGTTTCTGAGGAGGTAAGGATGCGGTGGATTGGATTGGCGTTTCTGCTGACGCTTGCCAGTGGCGAAGCGCTGGCGCAGGCCTGCGTTGTCCATAGCCAGGCGGAACGACTCGACGTCAAAGTCTGCCAGCAGAACCGCAACATCCCGCAAAAACTGTTCGCCGACGGCTTCTGCCAACCGAACCTGGCCGGGCAGAAGGTCGACGTGCAATACGTCGACCAGTGCCCTGCAGGAGCGTTCGGCGTGTGCAGCAACGCTCAAGTCGCCAATATGCCTTACCGGCAGGATATTCACTATTACGGCGTGGCCACCGATGCGGCGTATTTGCAGCCGTACTGCGAAGCGCAAAGCCAGGGCACCTGGCTGAAGCCTTGAGCGGCGTGCTGCTCCAGCGTTGTTAAGCGACAGCAGCAACCCACGACTTCTGAACGGGGTCAATGGAAAGCTCAGGCGGCCTCTTCATGCCAAGGGCCAAAGGGGTCCGGGAGCATTCGCCAGCCTTGGACTCCCAGCGCCATTTCAGCGTCTGTCAGCAAGCAATCGTCGAGCTCTGCAGTGAGTTGTTTGAAGTCGATGTTCTGACCGATGAAGACCAGTTCCTGGCGGCAATCTCCTGTGTCGCTGGTCCAGTTTTCCATAATGGCGGCTGTGCTTTCCTCGTCCTGCGGCCATTGGTTGTTCGGCACAAAGCGCCACCAGCGCCCGGCGAAACCATGGCGCACCAATCCTCCCGCCTGGGACCAGCTTCCGGCATCCATATGTTTGCTGGCCAGCCAGAAGTACCCCTTGGAACGCAGCAGTTTGCCATTGACCCATGGCCGGTCAATGAAACTGAAAAAGCGTTGCGGATGAAAGGGGCGACGTGCCCGATAAGCGCTGGAGGCAATGCCGTACTCTTCAGTTTCAGCAACATGTTCGCCGCGTAACTCACGCAACCAGCCAGGCGCTTGAGCGGCTTTGTCGAAGTCGAAGCGACCGGTATTGAGGATTTTGCCAAGCGGTACTTCGCCCATGACCATTGGAATGATCTCAGCCTGGGCGTTGAGCCGTTTCAGGATCGCCATCAGCTCATCCCGATCGCCACTGCTGATGAGGTCGATCTTGCTGATCAGGATCACATCAGCGAACTCCACCTGCTCGATCAGCAGGTCGGTGATCGCGCGTTCATCGTCTTCTCCCAGCGTTTCGCCTCGGGATGCGAGGCTTTGCGCGGCATGGTAATCGATCAGGAAATTCATGCCATCGACCACGGTGACCATGGTATCGAGCCGCGCAATATCCGTGAGACTTTGCCCGTTTTCGTCGCGGAACGTGAAGGTTTCCGCGACGGGTAGCGGCTCGGAAATGCCCGTGGATTCGATCAACAGGTAATCAAAGCGTCCCTCATTGGCAAGCTTGCCGACCTCCTCCAGCAAATCCTCACGCAAGGTGCAGCAGATGCAGCCATTGCTCATTTCAACGAGTTTTTCTTCGGCGCGATTAAGGCTGACATCGCGCTGCACCTCGCCGCCGTCAATGTTGATTTCACTCATGTCATTGACGATAACCGCAACCCGAAGGTTTTCTCTATTACGTAGTATGTAATTAAGAAGTGTACTTTTTCCGGCCCCTAAAAAGCCCGACAGGACCGTGACAGGTAAGCGATTTGCCATCAGTTGCTCCTCATAGAAAGCCCGGTCAACCCTCGGGGCTTGCCAAACATGAAAAATTCTTCACGAATAACGATCGCGACAATCATGTTATACCATAACATTATGATGATGTTTCGATGATGGGCTCGCTCATGAGGGGCTAACCCGGCCTGATTGGGTAAGGCGAAGCATCGTTGCGATACCTCATAGCCAATCCCGGCGTTGGGCAATTGAGCCTGCTTTCGGATGACCATCCGGACGAATCGAACCTCGACAAATGTCTACATGACAGCGGACGGGATTTGGTTCTATGGTTAAACCGCTAGCGCGTGTGATCGAAGTATTCGAGAACAATAATCATGATCCAGATCACCCTGCCCGATGGTTCATTGCGTGAGTACGACCAACCACTGACCGTGCATGAAATCGCCGCAAGTATTGGCCTGGGGCTGGCCAACGCGGCGGTGGCCGGACGCGTCAACGGCGTCTTGGTGGATTGCGAATTCCTGGTCGCAGCCAATGCCCGGGTCAGCATAGTCACGCCGCAGGAGCCGGACGGCCTGGAGATCCTGCGCCGGTCCTGCACGCTGATGCTGGCGATGGCCGTCAAACAACTTCATCCGCATGCGCAAATGCGCGTGGGCTCGGCACTGGGTGACGGGTTCTTTTGCGAGTTTGCCGTCGAGCGAGCCCTCGCCGCGACCGATCTGCCGCTCATCGAAGCGCGCATGCAATCGTTGGCAGCAACCAACCATTCAATCCGCCGCAAGGCGACATCGTCGTCGGAAAGTCTTTCGCTCTATCGCCTCGGTGAAACCGAGTACTGGACCACCGGCCCGCATGTCCCAACCACCAGGGTACTGCAGGCATTCGCCCTGGATCACGTCAGCGGCACCTTGCAACAACGGGTCTATGGAACGTGCTGGTCCAGTCATCAGGAGCTGCAGTATTGGCGCCTGCCAGCGCATGTGATGGTCGTCAGCATGGATGATCGCCAGGCCCACTACGCGCACACCGTTACCGAGACGTTACGTCGTGGCGGCGTTCGCGCCCTGTCGGACCTGCGTAACGAAAAGGTCCGCTACAAGATTCGCCAGCACCGTCAAACCGTGCCGTACCTGGTGGTCGTGGGGGAAAAGGAAAAGGCGGGTGGCTTTGTCAGTGTGCGCAGTAACAGCGGGGAGGATTTTGGCAGGATGAAGGTTGAAGCGGTGTGTGAATGGCTGAGCTCCACCGGCATGGCCGGTGGTTGAAGCTCCCAAGGGCGTGCCCCGTGGGAGCCTGCACCCCGCGAATTTTTTATGCCCGAGGTTTAACTGTGCCGCAATCCTGCCCCAGCCATACAGCGCGGGTATCGAGGCTACCCTTTTGCTGAATGCCGGTGGCATTGAACGTGCCATTGACCTTGGTGGTGAACTCACGGTCACTGAGGAACGTGGCGACACCCGCGCCCTGCGCTTTCGGACAGCTGAAACGGAATTTCCACTGATTGCCGGTGCGCTCGGTGATTTCCTGCTTGCAGCCTGATTGCGGATCGGTCAGCGGAATATTGTCGGTCTTGACCTGTTCCGGCGTCAGGCACGCGCGAATGCCTTTGCCCCCCATGGTGATGCCCTGTTTTTCCAGCTGTGCCCGTTGTTCAGGGGTCATCTGGCTTTGTATCTGACCGAGGATCAGTTGCAGATCCGGCAGGTTCTGGTCATCGACCTTCATGTTGCTCGAGGTCAATTCCCACAAACCCGGTTGCAGCATCTGCGCCTGAGCGGCCACAGGAAGTGCCAAACCCAGCGTGATGGCCAAACCCAGCAGACGAACGTTCATCGTGTAACTCCTGATCATTGGTGGCCGTTAGACGTCAGCCGCAAGCTTCGGTTCATGGGCCAATTAAATAGCGACATTCTGCCCGGAACATGGTCTGTTAAGCATTGAATCTTCAGGAGCAAGGCTGCCCCCATGGATTATTTCGGACCGCATATTTTTGGCTACACCATCGCCCTGCTGCACTCCCTGGGCGCGATTGCAGCAATTCATGCCGTGTTGACCGTTCGAACCGCTCAGGGATCGATTGCCTGGGCGCTGTCACTGGTCTTCATGCCTTACCTGACACTCATCCCCTATCTGGTGTTCGGTCGCAGCACCTTCGATGGTTACATCAAGGCCCGACGTCAGGCCAACGAAGAAATGCGCAAGGCAATTTCTGAGCTCAACTGGCGGCCGTGGGTTGAAGAGGCGCTAACCGCTCGTGCTTCCACCGCTTACGCGTCGTTAAGGGCCATGCCCAAGCTCGGGCGCATGCCGTGCCTGGCCAACAACGACGTACGACTGTTGATCAATGGCCGGGCAACGTTCGATGCGATTTTCGATGCCATCAGCCAAGCCCGGGAAGCGGTGCTGATCCAGTTTTTCATCATTCACGACGACCGTCTCGGCCAGCGCCTGCATAAACTGTTGTTGGAAAAAGCAGCTGAAGGCGTGGCGATCTATCTGCTCTATGATCGAATCGGCAGCCACTCTTTGCCACACAGCTATGTTCAGTCACTGCGTGACGCCGGTGTCGAGGTCAAAGCCTTCGCCACTCGCAGCGGCTGGTTGAATCGATTCCAGGTCAACTTCCGCAACCACCGCAAGATCGTGGTAGTCGACGGCGTTATCGGCTTCGTCGGGGGGCACAACGTGGGCGACGAGTACATGGGGGAGAAACCACCCTTGGCGCCCTGGCGCGATACTCATGTACAGGTGCGTGGACCGGTAGTGGCCTGCATGCAGGAATCCTTCGCCGAAGACTGGTTCTGGGCAGCCCGTTCGTTGCCGCCGCTGATCCTGCCGGAGGTGTACCCGGACGACGGCGTACTGTGTCAAATGCTCGCCAGCGGCCCGGCGGATCCCTACGAGACCTGTTCGTTATTCTTCGTCGAGGCCATCCACGCGGCGACAGAACGCGTGTGGATCACCAGTCCCTACTTCATACCCGACGAAGCCGTCTTCGCCGCCCTGCGGCTGGCGGTATTACGTGGTGTCGATGTGCGAATTCTGTTGCCGTCGCGGCCTGACCACCGAATCGTCTACGCCGCCTCCAGCCTCTATGCCTTTGAAGCCGTGCGCGCCGGCGTTCGGGTTTTCCGCTATGAGCCGGGTTTCCTGCATCAGAAAGTGGTGTTGATCGACAGTGAGATCAGCGCCATTGGCAGCGCCAACATGGATAACCGCTCGTTCCGGTTGAATTTCGAAGTGATGTTGCTGACGGTCGACAGCACATTTGCCGGCGAAGTGGAGCAGATGCTCAACGATGACTTTGCCCAAGCCCACGAAATCGCCAAAGAGGAAGGCCGGGAGACTCGCCACCTGCAACAGGTCGGTATGCGGGTCGCCCGGCTTATTTCACCGATCCTTTAAGGATTGTAGATATCGTCCCGCGTCCATGGCAGTTCATGACTGCCATCGGCATGCGCCTTCACCGCAAGAATCTGGTGCAGATTGATCCAGCCGCGAGCGAAGGCATAGGCGCACCCGGCCAGGTATAGACGCCAAATGCGTAACGCCTGTTCAGGCACCAGTTTGGCGGCGGCTTCAAGGTTGTCTTCCAGGCGTTCGCTCCAGTGATCCAGCGTGCGCGCGTAATGCAGGCGCAGACTCTCGACATCGACGATCTCCAGACCCGCTTCACTGATCTCGGCAGAGATCATTGCCAGGTGCGGCAACTCGCCGTTGGGAAATACGTATTTTTCGATGAATTCGCCAGCCCCCCGTCCTACCGGGCGCCCGTCGGTGTGTTTGGCGGTGATCCCGTGGTTCATCACCAGGCCACCCTCCTTCACTGCGCCGAACAGGGTTTTGCAGTATTCGGGAAGATTCGCGTGCCCCACGTGTTCGAACATGCCAACGCTGACGACTTTATCGAATCGGCCGTCCTGCGGCAGGTCGCGGTAGTCGAGCAGTTGCAGTTCGACCAAATCCTCCAGGCCTTCAGCCTTGACCCGCTCCCTGGCCAGCGCGAGTTGTTCCTTGCTGAGCGTGATGCCGAACACCTTCGCGCCGAATTCACGGGCCGCATAACGTGCCAAACCACCCCAACCGCAGCCGACATCCAGAAGATACTCGCCAGGTTGCAGTCGCAACTTGCGGCATAGATGACGGAATTTTGCTTGTTGAGCCTGCTCCAGCGATTCACTGCCGGTCTCGAAGTACGCGCAGGAATACGCCATGTCGCTGTCGAGCCACAGCTGATAAAAAGCATTGGAGAGGTCGTAATGGTAGGAGATCGCCTTGGCGTCAGTTTCCTTGTCGTGGACGGTACGCACAGGCTGGCTGCCATCGTCCTCATCCAGCAACGCCTGACTCCATTCATCGCAGACGCGGATGACGTCGCTGATGGCGCCTTCCAGCTCCAGTTTGCCTTCGACAAATGCCGCGCCAAGCGCATCCAGGCTGGGATGGGTGAACTGGGTAACCATTTGTGGGTCCTTGACCACAATCGTGACGCTGGGCATCGGCCCCAGATTGAACTCATGGCCATCCCAGAGTCGCAGGCGTAGCGGTAACTGCAGATTCTGTAAGGCCGGTGGAAGTTGCGCGAGCATGGAGATTCCCCCCTTGTTTCAGACGTCTGATCAGAGGGTAGACCATCTTGGAAAAATAGCAGGCTATTCAATTAATCGCCGTTTTCCATGATTCGCGCCGTAATGACTCATAGGGAGCGAATGCACAAAATGCCGTGCCCTCACTTAAATGACTACGGCCACGAAGGACAGTTCTAACAATTGTTACCCGTACTGCGCTACTGGATGAAAATGTTCTCAGCCCAGCATTTGTTCCACGTGGAACCACACTGAATTCTGCGCAGCGAAGGCGAAGCCTTGACCGGAATGCCTCGGACGCACATATTACGCTCGTAATTTTACTCAAAGGCTACGGTTACCCCTCCGATCCCTTTCAATCCAGGAGAAGATCCATGAGCACTTACGACGTCGTGATACTCGGCGGTGGCCCCGGCGGTTACAACGCAGCGATTCGCGCGGGTCAACTCGGTTTGAAAGCGGCTTGCGTGGAAGGGCGCGCCACCCTTGGTGGCACCTGCCTGAATGTTGGCTGCATGCCGTCCAAGGCATTACTGCATGCCTCCGAACTCTACGACGCAGCCATGGGCGCAGAATTCGCCAACCTCGGCATCGAGGTCAAACCGAGCCTCAATCTCGCGCAGATGATGAAGCAGAAAGATGAAAGCGTGACTGGGCTGACCAAGGGCATCGAATTTCTCTTTCGCAAAAACAAGGTCGACTGGATCAAAGGTTGGGGCCGAATCGACGGGCCGGGCAAAGTCAGCGTCACGGATGCTGCTGGCGGCACGACCGAACTGAGCGCCAGGGACATCATCATCGCCACGGGCTCCGAGCCGACTCCCCTGCCCGGTGTCGAGATCGATAACAAACGCATCCTCGACTCCACGGGTGCCCTGTCGCTGACGGAAGTACCGAAACACCTGGTGGTCATCGGCGCCGGCGTGATTGGCCTGGAGCTTGGCTCGGTATGGCGGCGTCTGGGCGCGAAGGTGACAGTGGTGGAGTTCCTCGATCGAATCTGCCCTGGCGTGGATGGTGAAGCAGGTAAAACCCTGCAACGCTCCTTGAGCAAACAGGGGATCAGCTTCAAGTTGAGTTCGAAAGTGACGAGCGCAACCACATCTGACACAGGTGTGCAGCTCAACGTCGAACCGGCCGCTGGTGGTACCACCGAAGTGCTCGACGCTGATTATGTGTTGGTAGCCATAGGACGCCGACCTTATACACAGGGCCTGGGCCTGGAGAACGTTGGCTTGGCCACGGACAAGCGCGGCATGCTCGCCAACAAGGGTCACCGCACCGAAGTCGCTGGCATTTGGGTCATTGGTGACGTGACATCAGGTCCGATGCTCGCGCACAAGGCTGAAGACGAAGCCATGGCGTGTGTCGAGCAGATCGTTGGCAAGGCCGGTGAGGTTAATTACGAGCTGATCCCCAACGTGATCTACACCAAACCGGAACTGGCCAGCGTTGGCAAAACCGAGGAACAACTGAAGGCCGAGGGTCGTGCCTATAAGGTTGGCAAGTTTCCCTTCACCGCCAACAGCCGGGCGAAAATCAATCACGAGACCGAGGGCTTTGCCAAAGTGCTGGCCGATGAGCGCACCGACGAGATCCTCGGCGTGCATCTGGTAGGCCCGAGCGTCAGTGAAATGATTGGCGAATATTGCGTGGCCATGGAGTTCAGCGCGTCAGCCGAAGACATAGCCCTGACCTGCCATCCGCATCCGACCCGTTCTGAAGCCTTGCGACAGGCCGCGATGAATGTGGAGGGAATGGCAACCCAGATGTAACAACATCAAAAGCTCGCAGCCTGCGGCAGGCGGCGAGCTATTCACTTCAGCCAGGCAAATGCGTCAACGGAAGCGGGCCCGGTGCTTTCACCGTATGGATCGCAAAGTTACTGCGGATATCGCTCACACCCGGCAACTTCAACAGGCATCCGGTGAGAAAGCGGTCGTACGCGCGCAGATCCGGCACCACCACTTGCAACAGAAAATCCGATTCCCCGGACACCAGAAACGCCGAGATCACCTCAGGCAAAGCCGTGACCGCCAGGCGAAACGACTCGGCCTGTTCGTCGTTGTGACGCTCGACCTTCACGCCAACAAACACCGTCAACCCAAGACCGGCTTCATCGCGATCGAGGTTGGCCTGATAACCGCGAATCACCCCGGCTTCTTCGAGCATGCGTACCCGTCGCAAACAGGGTGACGCCGACAGGCCGATCTCTTCGGCCAATTGCACGTTGGTCAAGCGACCATCGCGCTGCAGTGCAGCGAGAATCTTGCGATCGTAGGCATCCAGTTTCATGTTTGGCAGATTCCGATGGTCATGTGTTCTGTTCATGGCAGATTATGCCAACAAAGCCCAATCTTGAAGCAAACTACGCAAGCACCTGCCCTGCCCTTGCGCCCTACACTGGCCCTACCAAATCGACAACAAATGGGGTGCAACATGGCAGGACTCTGGCTGTTTTTCATGGCACTGGCCGTGGTGTACCTGTTGCCTGGTCCTGACATGATCCTGCTGCTGCAGACCGGTGCTCGTCAGGGAAAAGGAGCGGCACTCGCCACAGCGGTGGGACTCGCAGTAGCCCGCGGCTGTCACGTTGTACTGGCGGCGCTGGGGCTGGCGGCATTGTTCAAAGCGGCGCCCTGGACATTCGACGTGGTGCGACTGGCGGGTGCCGCGTATCTGCTGTGGATCGGCATTCAATGCCTGCGAACGACGATGCTGCCGGCCTTGCACAGCCATCAACCGATACAGAAAGCCCGCTGGCGCGAAGCGATCCGTCGCGGTCTGTTGACCAACCTGCTCAACCCCAAGGCGCTGCTGTTTTGTTCCGTGTTACTGCCGCAATTCATCAACCCACAGGCCGGGCCGGTGCTCGCGCAATTTGCAGTGTTGGGTGGTGTGCTGGTCGGCGTCGGTTTGCTCTTCGACAGCACCTATGCCCTGATCGGTACAGCGCTCGGCCGCTGGTTGCAACGCAGCCCTTCGGCCCAGCGCTTGCAGCAATGGTTATTCGGTAGCCTGTTGATCGGTTTCGCCGTACGGCTGACCTTTGTGCAACAGGCTTGAACCTTACTGCGCTTTAAGGCGGCGGCGATTGATCAGCAACAGTGCCGCTGCCGTGACCGCAACAACGCTGCCCACCTGCAAAGGCGTCTTGTATGGACGCAATGCAGAGCGAGCGGCATCGGTAACCTGGGTGACATAGCGTTTATCGGCGTTCTCGAAATCGGGATACGGGCATTGGTTGCCAAAGTCCGCCGCCCATTCCACAAAAGGCCCGTCTTTGACATAGCGTTGGTAGAGCGCACTTTGATCTGCAAGGCTGCTGTTCCAACCGGCCGCTTCACAGAGCACAGCAGCAAATGCCTGACTGGTATGCGGCAGATTATCCGCAGCGCGATTGGCCAATTGTGTGGCGACAAAGCGGTAGTGATAACGCTGATCAGGCTGGGCAGCGCTGGCCTGCTGACGCTTCACTTCGTCTTCGGCCACCAGCGGCCCGACTTTCAACTCAGTGCTTTCAAGGCTGTAGTTGCCGGCGAAGGTGGCGAAATCCGGGGCCATCTCGTAACCGAGAATATCCATCCCCCACTCACGTGCAGTCCACGCAGCGTTGAACAGAGCGGCGGCGCGGCGGGTCGGCCACCAAGCGGCATCGGCCGCCAGGCGTTGCTCGCCATACAGCCTGGCCTTGTGGCGCAACCCGTCGTTATCGAAATAGGCGGGCGCATCTTCATAATGCCCTTCGCGTAACAACCGACGGCCCAGCAAATTGCGCAGGCTCGCTGCCACTGGCAAGGGCACATAGTTGTCGCGGTCATGCTGGCTGAGCGGGGGTGGCGCTGGAACCTGGGTGTCGACGTAATGCTTGAGTTCGTCGAGCGTCAGCACACGTTCGGCCACCGTCGCCGCGTCAAACCAGTAGATACTTTGGCTGCGATAAAGCTGGTCGAACGCTTGCAGGTAATCCCCGCGTTGCAGGGCCAGAATCGCACTTTCGCCATCAACCCGACATTTGGGTTGCAGCGTTTCATAATCGAAGTCCGGCGTTCGCCGATCGCCCCAGGATTCATTCTGAGGAAAGGCCTGCGCCGCCTTGGCATACGCCGCGGCCGCAGCAGTTTTATCGCCATCACGCAGCGCCAGCTTGGCGCGTAACCACCACGCCAGCCCACCGTCACCTGCGTGTTCAACGAACGCCTTGGCGCTGGCGAAATCGCCCTGTTGATAATTCACCGCCGCCAGCCGATCCGCATTATTGAGGCTGCCCAGCGTGCTGTTTTGCAGCAATTTAATCAGCTTCAATTCGTTTGCCGGTTGTTCACCGAACGACCAGCCCAGTCGACTGATCAACGATGCCGTTACCAGTTGCTGTACCGGTTTGCCCTTGAGCCGTTCGGCCAACTGCTCTTCGGGCATGGCCGCCAAGTCAGCCACCAACAGCTTGAGTGAGGTATAGCCCACCGCCGAACCGTGCAGGTTCTGCGTGGCATAGAGTTCGATGGCCGTGTTCCAGTCGCCGGCGGTGCGGGCTACGCGGGCCTCTTCGCCGAGACTGGCCACACCCAGTTCCAGCGGATCACTGAAGCCGTCGATACTCAGTTGCCGTGTTTGCTCAAAAGCCTTGCGAGCTTGCGCCAGCAGATCAGGAGCCGCACCGGCCTCGGCACTCATGGCGAATCGCGCCCGGCCCAGCGAGTACGCTGCCCAGGTACTGCGCAACGCGCGTTGATCCGCGGGCAGCGCCAGCACTTTTTCGAAGTATTCGGCTGCCAGCCCATGGTCACCCACGTTGAACGCCACCGCACCGGCCAGATAAAAACGGATTTCGTCGGGCAAGTTCGCGCCCTGTACTTCAACCTGCGAGGCATTGGTCAGGCTACGCAGCTGCTTGACCAATGCCTGCTGCGCCGGCGTCAAACCCGCCTGCTCAGCCTGATTGCGTTGCTCTGAGTAGTCTGGCCCATCCATGCTGTATGCGGTTGCGCTGACGTTATTCAACCCGGCAATCCGGTGCCCGAGTCGGCTGATCTCGAAGTTGAAGTTGCCCTCCGGCAGCTCCGCCAACGATTGACCACGGTTATCCAGCAGGCGCATCGGGAAATCCGGCCCGCATGCCAACGCCGAACCCAGTGGCAGGCTGAGGCTCAGGCAGAGCAGATGACGCGGCCAGTTACGGGTGAACATTCGAAGCTCCTTGATCAATTTTGCTGCAGCGAGCCCAACCAACGGCGCGTTGTCCGCCGGCTGCAATCCGCCCCTCACGCAAGCGGGTGAAGGTAAGCAGATCCGGGCCTTGTTGCAACGCATAACCGGCGAGTGCATCGGCGCCATCACAGCCTTGCACTGCGACAGTGACGCGTTCGGGCCAGGCGCTGTCGAGGTTGCCCTGATTGATCAGGCTCACGTCATACAGGCCCTGGTGCTCCGTGAAACTCAGCGTAAGCCGACTATGGAGCGCATCTCCCCGCGACACGGCGCGCAAAGTAGTCAGGCTCCACGCCCGCCGGTCGTTGGCCAGTGGCAGGCGAAACCAGATCAATCCGGCCAGATGATTCGGAGGGTCGTTTCGCAATTGTGCAGCGAGTTGACTCAATTGTTGGGGATCGGCCAGCAACTCCTGACGCTTGCCGTCACGTTCGATTCGAGTTTCGCTTTCCACGACCGGCGCACCGCCGTCATTCGGCAACAACGCCACACCGTATGCCGGCAGCGCCAGAAAGAAAGGTTTTTCGGTTATTCGGCTCCAGGCGTTCGTCCATTGCCGGGCTTGGTCGGGGTCGAACAAACCACGGCGAGGATCGCTCACCGCGTGAACCTGCAACACACTGCTGTCGACCGCGGCTAACAATGCGGGCAGCTGCGCACTGCCGAGCCACGCCGGCAACGCGGTGATGCTCAGTGGCATTGAGACCGGCAGCACCGTGCGCAAATGCAGGAGAAACTCTCGATAGGCCGAAAGCCGCGCATTGCCGGCGTCGTGATCGATCTCCAGACCTGCGACAGTCAATCCTTGTGTCTGCCAGTCGCTGAGCACCTGCTGAATATGCAGCGTGACTTCGTTCTGATCCAGCGACTTGAGCTGGCCATCGAGGCGAATCACTGCGATCAGCGGCCGACCATCGTGCTTGAGCAGCTCAGGGTCAATCAGCGCCCGATGCCATCGGGCCTGGGGAAATGCCTGCAATGCCAGCACACGCAGGGTGGAAAAATCTGCGCGACTGTCGCGCAGCGCTGCTTCATGGGAGGGGGTCCATTGTCGCTGCCAGATGTACAGCTGCTGATCGAGCGGGGGCGCCTCCCGCTGATCGCAGCCATTGAGCAGTGTCAGTGCAGTCAGCAGCGACACCAGCCGAACGAAAAAAACCATAAAGCTCCTGTGAGTTGAACCCGCTCCTTCGTAGAAGCCTTTGTCAGCAACTACAAATCAAGTACCAAAGGCTGCGCGCCCTGAGCCGGAATTGCACAGCAAATCAACACCTCGCCCTCCTCCGGTATCTCCGCTGGTGGTTGTGGATAATGCACCTGGCCGCTGATCAAACGGGTTTTACAGGTGCCGCAAGAGCCACCACGGCAACTGAATTCGGGCTGCAAACCACGACTTTCTGCCAGCTCCAGCAAGCTGCCGCCCTCGGGTTGCCAACGCGCCTCTTTGGCGGAACGCTCGAACACCACCGGCACCGACGTGGTGGCGGCCGGTGGTTGCTCGATCACTATTGCATCCGGATCGGGCTGGCGGCGCAACGTCGAAGGGCCAAAGGTTTCGGCGTGAATCCGCACATCGCGGACGTCCAGCTCACGCAGGCCGTCATACATCGCCTGGGTAAAACTGCCGGGACCACACAAGACGAAATCCAGCTGATCGTAGTCTTCAACTTCAAGCAATTCCGTGAGCCGTGCGACATCGATACGCCCGATCGAATCGAAGTCTTCACCTTCCAGAGCGTTCGGCTCCGGTTGACTGAGCAAACGTATCACCTTGACCGCATCACCGGCGTGCTCGAGCAAGCGATCCACTTCCGCACGAAATGGTTGATCCGCCAAGGTACGCGAACTCTGCAAAAACAAGGTCGGACGAATCCCACGGGTGCGCAAGCCTTGGTAGACCACTTCACGCAACATCGACAGCAGCGGCGTAATGCCCACTCCGGCAGCCAACAGTACCAGTGGCCGACGCTCATTGGCGGCCACAGTGAAATGGCCTTGGGGTGCTCGGGCTTCAAGCAGATCACCGACGCGAATGTGTTCATGCAGGTGTGAAGACACCCGTCCATCACGCTTCACGCTGATACGGAAAAAATCATCCGATGGGGCACTCGACAGACTGTAAGTGCGGATATGCACGTCACCATCAATGTTGAACCGCAACGGTAAATGCTGACCGGCCTGAAACAACGGCAGCCCTGCTCCGTCAGCTGGCTCCATGTAAATCGAGCGAATGTTCTGGCTTTCCGCTTCGATTCGTACGACACGCAATGGCCGCCATTGATCACCTAAAGCCTTGGCTTGCAGGCGAGCTTTGGCTTGCTCCCAAGTACCTGTTAGCAGACTGGTGGGTGAAACGCCGTCGAAACGCCATCGCAATGCAAGAGCACTAGGTCTGCGAACAACATGTTCCACGTGGAACGTCCACAAACGTTCGGCACCTTGAAAGGCCTCTACCTGTGGTCCTTCCAGGATAATTTCGGTGCGCCCGCTGAGTTGCAGCAGATCACCCGAATTGAAATCAATGAATAACAAACCGGCCTTTGGATTGACCCGCAAGTTGCCCAAAGTGTTGAAAAAAAGGTTGCCCGCAAAGTCTGGAATGGTCAGGCAATTCCCTTCGATGTGAACGAAACCTGCCTGTCCGCCACGGTGTGAAACATCCACCGAGCGAACGCCATCGACGTCCACATAGCTGGCGACAAAGAATGTATCAGCCTCGGCGATCACAGCTCTGGCTGCTTCGTCCAGTTCATTGAGGTACTGCGCGGGACGCGTTGATGCATCCGCCAGCGGCACCGAGCGAAACTGCCGTAACTGTATGTACTGCGGGCAATTGCCATACGACTGGTCAACCTTCACCGCAAAACCGTTCGCCGTCATTGCGCCGATATGACCGTTGATGCGGTTGCGCCGCCGGGTATGCAATTCAATACCCAGCAGGCCGATTGCCGCGCCATCGCTCAATTGCGCCGGGTCATCCGCTGCTGGCACGCTGCTGAACTGCAACAGTTGCGGTTCAGGGGAATGAGCAAAACCAGCTTCACCTTCAAGCACACTGGCCCACGGGTTGCCGTTGGCATCCACCGCGCCATACAGCATGAATGGCAATTGCTCGTAGAACGTGCGGTGCTGGTCCGGCATGTAATCACGAATAACCCTGCGACCTACTGCCTCCATGCGCTCGCCAACTCCGATATGCGCCTGTAACTCTCTTTCGCCAGCATGCCACGGTGAACGGTCCATCACGGCTTCTCCCCTGCGCCAATGGCACAGCGTGAAGGGCCCGATCATCGGGCCACAAACGTCAGGCTGTTTTTTGCAGACCGGCAACCGTGCGCGGCATGCCGACAAAACCAGGCAAGGCTTCGACCCGTGCCAACCATGCGCGGATGTTGGCGTACTCGTCCAGCGACACATTGCCTTCCGGTGCGTGGGCAACGTAGCTGTAGGCTGCTATGTCGGCGATGGTAGGTTCGTTACCGACGAGAAATTCAGTGTTGGCCAATTCCTTATCGATGACCTTGAGCACGCTGTGGGCATAAGGAATCACCTCGTCAGGGTTGTAAGGCGCACCAAACACCGTGATCAAACGCGCCCTGGCCGGACCAAAGGCGATAGGGCCGGCAGCGGCCGACAACCAGCGCTGGACTTTGGCAGCGCCGACCGGATCGGTGGGCAACCAACGACCATTGCCATATTTTTGCGCCAGGTAAACCAGGATCGCGTTGGAATCCGCCAACACCACACCTTGATCATCAAGCACCGGAATCTGGCCAAAAGCATTGAGCGCCAGGAACTCGGGCTTTTTGTGTTCGCCTTTGGCGAGGTCGACCAAAATCAACTCGGTCGGCAGTTGCAGCAGGGACAGCATCAGCTGCACACGATGGGCGTGGCCGGAACGGGGAAAATTGTAGAGTTTGATGGCTTGCATGATCGACTCCGCGCTTGAGTGGTGTTGTTCAGGGAGATCAGCACCTTGGGGGGCCATCTTCCATCAGTCACCAAAACAACAGAATAACCAACAAACGCAATCCATTATTTCATCCAGCGAAATAACGTATCAGACCTGCAGGGCTGGATGTTCCCTCAACGCCTTGACAGTAAAGTCGACAAAACTGCGAACCCGCGCCGCAGCCTTGCGTCCGCCCTGGTACACCACATGGATAGGCAAGGGAGGCATCTCGAAATTCGCCAGGACAATTTCCAGCTCCCCTGCCGCGACTTTGCGTGCCACTTGATAAGACAAGACCCGGGTGTAACCCAAGCCAAGGCAAGCCGCGGTGATCGCCGCCTGATTCGCCGTAACCACCAACCGGGGATCGGTGCGCACACTGATGGGCTCGCCCCCTTCCAGAAACGGCCAGCTGCGTAACTGGCCCGTCGCAGACGTCGCGATAACCGGTCCTCGAGCCAAATCCTGCGGGTGAGTCGGATGTCCATTAGCCGCCAGGAATGCCGGTGATACGCAAACCACCCGCCGCACCTCACCCACGCGAATGGCGTGCTGATTGCTATCCGGAAGCTCACCGATGCGCACAGCCACATCGATGCCCTCCTCCACCACATTCACCACACGGTCAACCAACAGCGCATTGATCGTGACGTCCGGGAATTGTGTAAGAAAATCCACCATCAATGGAGTGACAAACAATTCACCAAACAACACCGGCGCCGTGATTGTCAGTTGCCCACGCGGCTGAGCATGACTGCCTGCCGCTGAATCCTCGGCCTCCTGCACTTCGGCAAGAATTCTGCGACAGTCTTCAAGATAACGCTGGCCGGCCTCACTCAGATGCACACTGCGCGTAGTGCGTGTGAGCAACGGCGTGCCAATGCGTTTCTCCAGCGCCGCCACCGCCCGGGTGACACTGGCCGCCGACAACCCCAACCGCCGTGCTGCCGCGGAAAAACCCTGGTCCTGGGCGACCGCGGCGAAGACCTGCATTTCCTGAAAGCGGTCCATGGAGTGTCCTCGATTCAGATAAAAAAATCGCAACCCTTGGGCTGCGATTTTGGAGGTTGGGTACCAACAACATAGTTTGACACAAACCCTAGCCTAAATCGGGGTCTGTAGGATGATTCGGGATAAAGACATAAGCAACATAGATTGACCCAGATGGGCTGCGTTTGAAATACAGGGCCCGATTGCTCACAACATAGTTTGACACGAAGAGCTAGAAGTAAGCAGCCATGAAGGGAGAGCCCATAAACTGCTGTCTTCAGCACAAGCTCAGTGCGATATCTAAATCTGTACGCAACCTACGTCCGGCTCCCATGAGCACATAAACCGTGTTTTTCGTCTCAAATAAGCAGTTCTGGGACAAGGAAACCTCCAACGTTGATCTAACCCAATCACCAGGTGCAAAACGGCCTTTACTATCTTGGATAACAGTCAACGCGTAAACCAAGGCCGGGATAAGCCCTCTAGCGGCGATGGCAGCTCGCTGACGTGTTGTAACTTCTAGGTCCAAGATTATCCAATCCGCAACAAGGCAATAGGCACGGGAAGGAAAATGCAGATTTGCGAGTGCCACTGCATCTGAGTCAGTGAGCGGGCACCCGTCTATGGTCTCGCCTGCGGAAAGCAGCAAGGTAAACGCCGCCAAATTCATTAATTCCTCCGGCTGGTCGGTAAACCGTCTCGAACGTTAATCATCACTAAGCATAGCTCCCAGCGAACAGCCTGGTATTGATGGCGACAAAAAGTAGTCAAGTCATCTCACACCTTGTTCCTCTACTCTTCCTTTATCTCCCTGAACGGGATGATTGCTGTTAGCGGAGTGACCGCACAAAGCGGTTTGCGCCAATAGCCCACGCTTTGCCATTGACCGTGCTTGAAACCAACCTCCGGATAGGTGCCGATTTGAGTTAGCCCGAGCGCTTTATGGATACCTGTGCTTCCAGCGTTGGGTGAGGCAATGCCGGCATAGGCTACATGAAAACCTTGTTTCTCTAGGCCTAGAAGAAGCTGCTTATAAAGCACACCTCCCTTCGGTGCAACGCCGGGTCGACATATACGGTGACATCCACCGACCAGGGCGTTTCTCGCTCGATGCTGGCTTGCGTGAGCGTATCCATCGACGTTGCCTTCCACCCTGGGCTACCAGATAGGGATACGTTGGCAGTGTCGCGGCTATTCGTGCTTGCATCTTTTTCACAGTCGGTAGTATCAACGCGAACGAGATGACTGAGCCCGAAACCACTGGTCCATAGATTGGCTTGGATAGCAAAGGCATCAGTGGGTGAAGCACCCCTCACCTTATAATTCATATCTTTTCTTTTCTTGCTGCCACTTGAGGAACCGCGTTTGAAGGGCTGAACGACTTAAGACACAGCCTTCAGTTTGCATAATGTTGCTGTCCGCAAATGCGCTGCGACTCCGGAGAGTTGCGTCTTAAAGTCCTCAATCTGAGCGTGGCAATAACTCACCTGCTGATCCGCGGCAATCAGGTCGGTCTGGTGTGCGCCAGCGGGCTCGTAATTACATATCGCCCCAGCCATCTGGAATGATATTTATGAAAAAATATCATAAGGACTGAAATTTATACGCTGTCACCTATTCTAAAAAACCTACTAAACCTGAGCGACAATGTTTCAGATGGCGCAAGAACCTATAGTGAAGTCTTTTCGCTGATAACCCTCCCCCTCGTCCATAACTGTTATTGCAGAAATCATATCCAACCTCACCTCTTGAAGTAAATTCGGGGACTCCAGTTGAAGATACTCTTCCTTGGAAGCGGAGGTTTTTGTAGTTAAAGCTCGTGCTTTTATACGTTGGCCGTCTAACATTTCCACATCGAGCAAATTATGTCGCATACAGACCATTTCAATAAAATCGTAGAGACCGCAGTCCAGTGGCTGATATGTCATATCAATTACCTGTTTTCAAATATTACGAAACCATCATCTTTGGATTCGAGTGCCGAAAGTGAATGACCGACGATAAATATTGATACTGCGAGAAGTGCAACATCCTTTAGCAAAAACTGCCCAAGAGACACCGTAATAGCGGGAAAACCAAGGCCTTCCTCAATAACTCCAGGAGTAGAAAACATAAAGCTTATCGTGGTTAAAAATAACCCAACAGATAACACACCACCGAGCAATGAAATCTTTGGTGATACGATGCGACCGAGGATAAGGGCTCCAATCAAGACCTCTATATAACCAAGCGCACTAGAAAAATTACCCACGCTGAGCATTTCATATGTCCAACCTACCACCGGGCTGTTGCTAACAAGCGGTACTAAACCTTGTGCTTCGTATTGAGTGAACTTCATACCGCCAAACCAAAAATAGATTACAGCTAAGGCACAGTATAAACCATAAATACTAAGCAGCATGATTTTGTCGCCCCAAACGCGCAACTTCTCAATGCCAAATAATGAAGTTTGATTCTTGAGCTGTGGATTCGTCATTTTAGACACTCACGGAGAAATATTTATTTGCTAAAAAGATACAATTTTGCACGAGGCAGAATAACGCCGGTATCAGTGCCGCACGGCGACCGTGCGGCACCGACTGATTTTCAGCTAACCGCTGGAAAATCTAGCGGAGTATCATTTATACGGTTAATTAAATTAGTAAATGTGATACTTGAAACAGCAAGCACGACATCCACAATCTGCTGATCTGAATAACCGACTTCTTTGACAGTATTAACGGCTTCGATCGCGAGGGTACCCGATGTACTAACGAGCGTTCTAGCGAACTTCGACAAAGCATCAAATTTGGAATTGCCAGAAGGCGTATTGTGGCGTGCCGCGAGTATTTCGTCGTCCTTAAGACCGGCACCTTTCCCGATCACAGTATGTGCTGCAAGGCAATAATCACATCCTGAAGCCTGGCTGACGGCGAGTTTGATTACCTCGATTTCCTTTACGCTTAGACTTCCCTTATGTAGAGCACTATCGAGTGCGAGCGCGGCTTCCAAAGCGAGAGGACTGTTAGTACCTGCGACTAGAAAAGCATTGGGCACTCCACCAAAAGCACGCTTAATAGAGGCGAATACTTCTGCAGAGTGACCGGTCGCGTCATCAACGCCCGTTACATTCAAACGATTCATAAAGTTACCTTTTGTCATGCATGAGTGAACGCTCAGCCGCCTCTTTTTAAAGAGGCTGTTTAATCATGCTGCGGCGTTCATAATTACGCCTGAGATCAGGCGATCTCCAATGTCAGCTTTCAAACCGACATTGGTGGATTCAGAGCGAAGAAAAATTACTATTACGCTTACAAGTTCTTCGAATTATTACCAAGAAAATTAAGCATTCTCTCGGCAATTACATCTCCATGAGTTTCAATTGCAAAGTGACCGGTATCGAGCAATACGATTTCTGCATTTGGAATATCCCGTTTGAACGCCTCAGCACCAGCGGGGAGGAAGAAAGGGTCATTTTTCCCCCAGATCGCTAATAGGGCAGGCTGCCTAGTTCTAAAGTATTCTTGCACCTCAGCATATTGCTTGATGTTTTCGCCATAGTTCATAATCAAGTCGAGTTGGATGTCGACGCCCAGACGCTCCACAGCTGCCTGTGCCAACATGTAGCTCTCAGGCGCGATAAGCGCAGGATCATTTACTCCCTCGGTGTACTGCCACTTGGTCATTTCCAGCGTATTCAGTTTTCGCAACGCTTCGCGATTTTCAAGGGATGGATCCGCCCAGGCTTTACGCATATCTGCCCACCCTGGGCTAAGCCCTTCTTCGTAGGCATTCCCATTTTGAGTGATGATGGCTGTGATTTTTTCAGGGTTTTTAACAGCAAGACGCCAACCTACAGGTGCACCATAATCAAAAACATAGATGGCATATTTGTTTAAAGCTTTAGCTTCTGTAAACCTTTGTACTACCGCTGCAAGATTATCAAAATTATAAATAAACTTTCTTGTAGGATCGACTGTAGTCAATCCAAACCCCGGTAAATCTGGTGCGACCACATGGTACTTCGTAGCCAATTTCGGAATTAAATCGCGAAACATGTGGGAGGATGCACCAAACCCGTGCAGCAATAAAACTGTCGGAGCACTCTTATCACCTGCCTCGCGATAGAAAACTTCTACTCCATCGATATTAATAGTCTGGTGGCGGGTTTGATTTAAAATCGGGGACGCCGAAGCGACACTTGCGATCAAGCCTAAGGTAGTAACCAAACCAGCAATCAAAAAAGATTTCATATTTAGCTTCATAAATCCCTCTCTATTTTCTTTTAAGTTTAGTGCCTACCAACGTTTTAACTCCATAATAATCTGCCTTAGCAGTGGCGCTACAGCAACTTGCAATTAATCATTCGTCACTGCGAAGGTCACTGCTAGTTCTACAGATGCTCCAAGCGGTAGCTGCGTTACAGAGAATGCCGTCCGGCTATGGCTACCAAGAGACTGGCCAAAAACAGACACAAAAAGCTCTGACGCTCCATCCAGCACATGTGGCTGTGCAAGGAAATCCTGTGCACTGGCAACATACCCTTCCAAACGCAATAACCCGCCAAACCGTTGAAACCCACCTAAGGCCGTTTCAATTTGCGAGATAACATTGAGAGCTGCCGCTCTTGCAGCGGCGTAGCCCTCGGCTTCACTTATTTGGAAGCCAACCACACCAGGGTGGAAAAGTTTGCTGTTAACTAAAGGAAACTGCCCAGAAACAGCCCCTATGCCATTGCGAATCATCACCGCACTATAGGAACCGACCGGCTTAGGGGGCTCCGGTAACGTAATACCGAGCAAGCGCAGTCTTTCAGCAATCTCGTCGCCACTTAGCGCGTCGGGCGATAATTCCAATGATATAGGTGTCTTCATGATCTACTCCGAATCAAGGCTTCAGCACTAGATTGCCCGACACACGCCCTTCCCCGAGTAGCTCATGAGCACGAGCTGCTTCAGAAAGCGGAATTACTTGATCCAGTACTGGGCGCACAGCGCCTTTCCTTATCAAATCCAACCCGAAACGCAGGTCGTCCAAATCCCCCATAAGCGTCCCAAGCAGCCGACGCTGGCTGAAGAAAAAGCTACGAATATCAAGATTCAGCTCAGACCCTGCGACGAAGCCCAAGGTAACCACAGTGCCAGTAGGACGCGTGGCTTCAATACTGCGGGCAAGAATTTCACCACCGAGGTTGTCGATCGTTACATCCATACCTTTACCTCCTGTCCACTCGCGAGAGACTGCTACAAAGTCTTCACGCTTGCTGTTGATGACCAGATCGGCACCGAGCTTTCGTGCGACTTCAGCTTTCTCATCGTTACTAACTGTGGTTACGACCCTGGCGCCAAGCGCCTTAGCGATTTGGATGCTCATCGAACCTGTACCCGAACCGCCCGCTTGGACCAAAACGGTGTCTCCCGCTTTCACCGCGCCTACGACTCTCACAGCGCGCACAGCAGTCACTAGGACCATTGGCAACGTCGCAAGCTCCTCTGGGGACAGGCCCGTATCGTCGCGCAGCAACCAATGCGCGGGAACTTCCATGTACTCAGCATAGGCCCCCCAACTCATAATGCCTGCAATGGCATAGCTGGGAGCTGCACTCATGGGGGAAAATGCATAGTCAGCTTTATCTAGCGGGTAACCAGGCATAGGTACTACACGTTCACCCAGTGAGAAGTCGGTCACACCGGCACCCAACTCGACTACTTCCCCAACCGCATCCGACCCAAGAATATGAGGCAAAGCGAGATCACGGGTGATAGCACCTTCACGCAGGTAGAGTTCAAGTCGATTGATGCCTGCAGCTAGTACCCGAATGACCACGTGTCCTGGGCGTGCGCTTGGCGTAGCAACGTCCTCGTAGCGCAGAACGTTCGGGCCACCGAACTCACGAAAAATAGACGCTTTCATAAAAACTCCGTTAAACAGAAAAATAAGAGAGATCACGTCGCCGGCATCGTTCATCTTGAACATTTACCCGCTTGAGTGGCTATTATGTGAGCGAACGAAGCAGCCGAATATTGGGATTTTCTTGCCGGAGCAATAAGCTGTGCTTAACGAAGAAGCTCGACGGATTGCAATTTATTTGAATGCTCTACGGGCATTCGAGGCAGCTGCAAGGCTGCAAACGTTCTCCGCTGCTGCGGAGGAACTCAACGTAACCCCTCCTGCGATCAGCCAATTAATCAAAACGTTAGAAGATTACGTAGGGCGTTCTCTGTTTGAACGATCCCGTAGTGGCGTGACGTTAACCCCTGAAGCCGCTGCGATTTATCCTCAGATCCGCGACGGATTTTCACTGCTGGCGGAGGGATTACAACGTTTGCGGACAGCGCTACCGGTTAATGTCGTCACGCTATCTGTAACGCCTGCTTTTGCTAGCAAATGGCTCTTGACCCGAATTTCTGGTTTCAGCGCTCGCTATCCACAATGGGATATTCGATTGCACACTACTGACCGTCTTGTCGATTTTCGCAGTGAGGGCGTAGACATCGGCGTTCGCTTTGGGATAGGCCGTTACCCCGATTTAACAGCGGAGCGAATGATGGGAGAGTACGTATTCCCGGTTTGCAGCCAAAATTTGCTAGACAAGCTGGGAAAGCCTTCATTAAGTCTTGACGATATTGCTTCTTTGACCTTGATACACGATGCAACCATAAGCTTCGATCCAAATTTCCCAACGTGGACTTCATGGCTGTCATCTCGAGGGTACAATAATATTCATGGACTGCGTGGCATGCATGTGAATGCATCTGCGCTAGCTATCCAGGCAGCTATTGAAGGGCACGGTGTCGCGTTAGCTCGCAGCCGATTAGTAAAAGAGGATTTGGTTTCAGGGCGATTGGTGCGCCCTTTCGATGGATACGAAACGTCTCACTCTTCCTATTTCGTGGTGTATCCCCACCACGCTACCCTGCGACCCCAAGTAAAAGCAGTGCGTGATTGGCTGATGTCGGAAGCAGAAGAGGAACAAATACTGACAACTTACTACTAAACGAGGCGCCTTAAGAATTATTCGATCAGCATAAACTATTTAATTAAGGGTTTTTGTTGAAGGTGATGTTCGAATCCCGTGTAGCGCAAGGATGCCCTTCGTGATATCGATAATGATAGCGGCCTGCCTTTTCCAACTTCTAAAACGGGAGTTGTTAGGCCCTTCATATTTAATAGCGCAACGACTATTAAAAGCCCAAAAACACTGATCCTCCGGAAGCACGAGAAAGTATTAAGCCGTTGCATAGCAACTATTCCTGAATCGTGTAAGACGCTTACGACGTGTTCTCTGATGCGGCGTAAATGCGGCGTAAAAACAGCCTCGGTGAACTGAATTTATAGTAATTTGGTCAGTCCATGATCGCTGACAAAGCACGTTCTTTTCATTACCCTAGCAGGGCGTCACGACTACCCGCGTGCTCAAGTGCAATCATATAATCGAAGCCACCTACATGATGCTCTCCAACAAACATCTGCGGAACGTTGTGTCGTCCCACTTTTGATAATCCGTTCTCGCAAGCGCTGAGAATCAGCCTTAACATTAATTTCTTCCACCCTATTGCTCTCGCCTGTTAAGAATGCTTTGGCATAATGGCAACGAAAACCAACGCTGGGGAATAAACATTGTTACATTTTTCATTTTATCTACTCCCAAACTACTATTAAAGCTCTGGCAAACCGATCGATATTACTCGCCATAATATGTTTAGACAATTTTAAGTCCTAATTTCTGCAACGCCCTACTGACCGCCGCGGCATGTTCACCGCGGCTGAGGAACAGAATTAGACAGTAACCACTTTCCGCTATTGAGAGCTAATCCTAAACTTTGAGCAACTTACCGAGATCTTGCTTCAGTAGATAGACAGAAGCCATCAATAAGACGAGATCTTTCAACAAGAAACCCGAAACTATGGTCATCGCTGGGAACCCGCCAGCTTCTGGGTGCCAAGCTCCTGGTGCAAACGGGAAAATCGTGAGTGTACCTATAAATGTTACAATCGAACCAAGAGCGCCAAGTACGCCAATTTTTTTGTTCCAGAACCCAAGGAACAATAACAGCCCGAAAGTCCATTCCGCAGTACCCAGCAAAATGCTCGTGCCGCTAACACCTAATACTGGAATTGTCCAAGAAAGAAGTGGCGCGTTGGTCAGCAAAGGAATTAAGTCTCTTATTTCAACATCGAACCACTTGTCATAGCCAAACCAAAGGAAGATAAGCACCATGGAGGCTCGGAGCAAGTGATAATCTAGGTCGTGCTTCATGATAAAGGAACGGCCAAGCAAATTAATAATGTAGTTCATAATTATTTCCTCTAGACGAATGATGGGCAACTGGCTATTAATAGTCGCTGGGGACTATAAGCAACATTACGGTGATTTTGTATACTGGGTGCTGCGCCTAAAACTTACTGGTCTTTTCAGGTTACTTTCGGAAACTCAATTACGGTATCATTCACACGATTAAAGTAGTTAGTGAAAATACCAGACGAGATAGCAAGAAGGATCTCAACAATTTGCTTGTTGTTATAGCCGGCGGCTTTTATTGCATCCACATGCTCCGCTGGTAGAGTGCCTCGAGTTTGGTACAAAACTCGGGCAAATGACGCGAGCGCATCTAGCTTTGCGTTGCCCGATGATGCATCGCCATGGCGAGCAGCCAGGATTTGTTCTTTACTAAGACCCGCACCTCGACCGATCACCGTATGCGCGGCAAGGCAATAGTCGCAACCGGTCTGTTGGCTGATAGCGAGCTTGATTACCTCGATGTCTTGTGTAGTCAGCGATCCTTTTGACAAGGTGCTATCGACTGCCAGAGCTGCCTCCAGCGCTGCGGGGCTATTGGCACCGATATCTGCGAAGGTATTGGGTACAGCGCCAAAGGCAGTCTTGATAGCAACGAACAATTCGGCAGCGCGGCCGGTTGCCTGATCGACGGGGTGGGAAGTAAGGCGAGTCATACGATTTCCTTTTGCTAATGTGGACCGGCAGGAGCGCCGGATGTAGCCACTTTAGCGAGGTAATCGATCCAAATGATGATAGGTTTGGGCATCTTCTTGCCCTAGCGTCTCAATCTGGAAAGAAAATGGACCTATTAAGCCGCTTACTGCACCTCTATCCCGTCGAGGTCGCTCTAGACCATGTGTGCAAGCTCGGGGCTCCCTGGGCGCTCGAGAACCCGCCTACCAATTACGGAGTCGCTCCTTATCATATTGTTACCTCTGGAAGTGTGTGGCTTTACACCTCTGGCTTCGAGCCACTGCATCTGCACTGCGGTGACGTTATCGTTTTCCCTACTGGCGCTGCACATACCTTAAAAGCAGACCCTGATAGTTTGCCGAGCTTAGTACGGGTGGAAACCGGTTCAGCGCTGCCTGTTGCAGTAAATGATGAGGTGGGTGCGCAAAGCGAGATACTGTGCGGGTACTTTCATTTTGAGCCTGGCATTGCTGGCCCATTGTTCAGCTCTCTGCCTAGCTTGATGGTTGTTCGCGAAGCCGGCGGTAAAGACATGCAGGTTATGCAATCTTTGATCGCCATTCTTGGCTGCGAGCAACGGGCCACAGGTCAGGGGTCGGAAGTAATCCTGAGCCAGCTTGCCTCAGCCTTGTTCGCAATCATTCTCCGGGCATGGATGTCCCAGGCACAAACTCAACCTAGTATGCTGGCATTACTGTCGGATCCACGCCTCGTTCGCGGCTTATACGCTATGCTGGAGGACCCGGCTCGACAGTGGTCGGTGGAAGAGCTGGCTAATACCTGTCATTTATCGCGCGCTACGTTCGCACGTCATTTCGTGAAAGTAGCAGGAATGACGCCTGGAGATATGCTCGTGCGTATCAGAATGGCGAAGGCTGCGCATTGGTTAAGTCGTGACACGCGCAGCGTGGCCATCATTGCAGAGATCGTTGGTTATCAGTCCGAGGCAGCCTTTAGCCGCGCTTTTAGTCGCTTCCATGGCAAGAGCCCTGGATCATTTAGGCGTGAAAACGGAAGATAAAAGTATCCGGGCCTGCGCTTTTCGCTGGACGCGTATATCGTCCACGTTCTTCAAAGACGTTTGTGAAAAAACTCCGCACCACAATTTTTCCGTTAAAGAACCACCGTGGCTCCTAGCGACGACTTCATTTGAATCACACACTTCCTTGTAGAGCTCGACGCTGCGACATCTCAACTGAATGTTAGTAGTCACCAGAATGCTTGCGGCTCTGGTGGTTGAAACGTAAGCGTCCGGGCAATACACCGGCGCCTTACTGAAGGGCTTAACGTTTAGCGAAGGCGAGACGCGCCGCAAAAAGAACGAAGATCATTCCTGTTGCACGATCCATCCACGCGACCACCTTCTCACGCCGCAATATACCGGCCAGCGACTGGGTTGCGGCGATTAGAATAATCGACCATAGCAACCCAATTACCACGTGAATGCTTACCAAGCCGAACGTCCAAGCAACCAATGGTTGGCCTTGGGGAATGAATTGGGGCAAGAAGGAGACGTAGAAAATACCAATCTTGGGATTCAGGATATTTCCCATCATTCCCTTCAGGAACCAGTTATGGCCTGGCTTTGCTGCCGCTTGGACAGGCGACAATGATCTACGCGGGCGTAAGATCATATTCAGCCCGAGCCAGGCTAGATAGGCGGCACCGCAGTATTTCAAGACGTTGAACGCCAACTCTGATACGGCAATCAGTGCGCCTAGTCCAAACGCCACAGCGGCGCCCCACAGCAAGCAACCTGTATTGATGCCCAGTGCGGCGCGAAAAGCCTGTTGCCTACCTTCCACGGTGGCCGTTCTCAATATCAAAGCAGTGTCGAGGCCTGGCGTCAGGGTTAACAGCGTTGCTGCGAAGGTGAACGCAATAAGGTTGTCAGCAATTGACATAGGAAGATGGCCTCGGCGTGATTTAGAGGAGAAGTTAACCTTAAAAAGCTGTCTGTTAGAAGTCGCATCTCTAGGCAGAGTGGGCTCAGACTGACGACAAGGATGCTGTGAATCCGGACGAGGAGCAGCCTGACTGGGCAAGGAGCTGCCTGTTTTACCATAAGTCCGTACTCGCACCCGGTGAGCAGTAAGCATCCGCGTTTTGCTCTAGATGTGGGAGGCTAGCGTCCAGTTGTGGGGCAGCAAGACGTTGATGTCGCTCGCCCGCTGCGTCGGCAGACGAGCCAGAACGTGCTTAATATAAGCATAAGGATCGTGCCCGTTCATGCGCGCAGACTGGATCAAACTCATGATCGCCGCCGCCCGCTTGCCGCTCCGTAGCGATCCAGCAAACAACCAGTTCGAGCGCCCAAGTGCCCACGGTCAGATCTGATTTTCTACCTGATTGTTGTCGATAGGCACAGCTCCGTCGTCCAGGTAGGTGTCCACTTACGGACAGGGTTGGCGTTGATACCGTGTCGCAAGGCTACGCTAGCTATCGATACACCGGGTTGCAGGCATTCTTGAACGACTTGGGCTTTAAAGGGTTTTGGATAAGAGGTTCGCTGGCGCATGGCAATCCTAACGATAAGGGCGATGGTGCCCACGTATTTTTAAGTGGACACCATCGCCCTTATTGCAGAGATCGGGTAGGTGACTTTGCCGGACGCTTACGTTGAAACCTTCAAGCAGGGCTTTGCTTATCCAAATTGGGTAACCGCCGGCACGGGCATGCCGCTAGGTTCGATTCTCCCGGGTTTGGTGGATGACATTCCTTGTACCTTCGCCTATCCCTAACTCGGCGAAGAGTTTTTGACAGCCAGGTGAGTGGTGAACGCCTCATTGGCGACACCGGTTACCGGCAGCTTTAGTAACTCATTTCTTTATGGAGACAATCGTTCCTTTACCTCCCTCGACCCGAAAGGTGAATGACACACGATCTCCTACCTTCAACCCTGCCAACTGATCATCCGATGCGGAAAAGGACATGGTCATCGGCGGCCATTGAACAGCTGGAACGGCACCGTGAGCGAGTGTCACGCTATGTTTCGCAGGATCAATGGCCTTGATCGTGCCCTCGGCATTGGCGACAGCCATCTGCTTTGATTCCTGCTTCATTTCCATGCCTTCCATACCGTCCATTTTCATTGCTGGCGTTTCTTGTGCATGGGCAGCGAGAGAGTACACAACCGCAGTGCTGGCAACTGTAATAAGGGTCAGTTTCATACAACATTTCCTTTCAGAGTTACGGGTTTGCTAGGTAGCTTTCGACGACGCATTAAGCGATAGGCCGCCGGGATGACAAACAGGGAAAGCAAGGGCGCAGTTACCATTCCGCCGACCATTGGCGCGGCAATTCGGCTCATCACTTCGCTGCCGGTACCACTGCCCAACAGTATGGGCAACAGGCCCGCGATGATGACAGCCACAGTCATAGCTTTGGGACGCACTCGCTGCACAGCGCCTTCACGAATCGACTCCACTAATGCACGTTCAGAGTTATCGCCAAGGTCTACACGTTCGGCCCAAGCATTTTTCAGGTATAGCAGCATGATCACGCCGAACTCTGCAGAAACCCCGGCTAGTGCGATGAAGCCGACCCCCGTTGCCACCGACAGATTGAACCCGAGCAAATAGAGGAACCACGCCCCTCCGGTGAGAGCAAAAGGGAGTGTGGCCATGATCAACAAGGCCTCATCGAATCGAGCGAATGTCAGGTAAAGCAGCACGAAGATGATCAATAGCGTGGCCGGTACGACCAGCTTGAGTCGTGCGTTAGCTCTTTCGAGAAACTCGAACTGCCCCGAGTAGCTCAGGCTCATACCAGGCTGCAACTTGACCTGTTGATTGACGACCTGACGAAGATCGGCGACCACTGAGGCAATGTCACGACCACGCACATCGATGTACACCCAGCCCGAAGGCCGCGCGTTCTCGCTCTTGAGCATTGGTGGACCGTCAGTGATCTTGATTTTTGCCACAGTACCGAGGGTGATCTGGGTGCCTGACGATGTGTAGATGGGCAATTGTTCCAAGGTTCCCGGTGAGTCACGCCACTCTCGCGGATAACGGACGCTGATCGGAAAACGTGCGAGTCCCTCAACGGTCTCCCCGATATTTTCGCCTCCGATAGCACCGGCCACGATGGACTGCACATCAGCGATATTCATGCCGTAGCGGGCGGCTGCATTACGATCGATATCCACATCGATGTAGCGGCCACCGGTCAGGCGCTCGGCCAACGCGGAGCTGACACCGGGCACATTCTTGGCTGCCTTTTCAACCGCCTGGGTGACCGAATCGATTTCCGTCAGGTTAGTGCCGGCAACTTTCACCCCGATGGGACTTTTGATCCCTGTGGCCAGCATGTCGATGCGGTTGCGAATCGGGGGTATCCAAATATTGGTCAGGCCAGGCACGCGTACCACGCGGTCCAGCTCCTCCACCAATTTTTCCTGGGTCATGCCTGGGCGCCATTGCTCATGCGGTTTGAACTGAATTGTGGTTTCAAACATTTCCAACGGCGCTGGATCGGTAGCGGTATCAGCACGACCGGCCTTGCCGAAAACGTGTTCAACTTCAGGGACTGTTTTGATTAGGCGATCGGTCTGTTGCAGCAGTTGTGCAGCCTTCTGTGCCGACAACCCCGGCAGGGCTGAAGGCATGTAGAGCAGATCCCCTTCGTCCAGTGGTGGAAGGAACTCCCCACCCAAGCGAAACATTGGCCATAGCGCACTGACGAATACCAACAGCGCCACCAGCAGAGTGGTTTTCGGACGACGCAGAACTGCGTCCAACGCGGGTTGGTAGATTCGTATCAACCAGCGGTTTAAAGGGTTCTGTTGCTCACTCGGAATTCGTCCCCGAATCCAGTAACCCATCAACACCGGCACCAACGTGACCGACAATCCCGCAGCTGCCGCCATGGCGTAGGTCTTGGTAAACGCCAGTGGGCCAAACAATCTTCCTTCCTGAGCCTCCAACGTGAACACCGGAATGAACGACAGAGTGATGATCAACAGACAAAAGAAAAGCGCGGGGCCGACCTCGGCCGCTGCATCGGTCATCACATGCCAATGCTGCTCACCCTTCAACTCCTGCCCAGGATGAGAGGTGTGCCAGGATTCTATTTTTTTGTGTGCGTTTTCAATCATCACCACTGCGGCATCGACCATGGCACCGATAGCGATAGCGATCCCACCCAAGGACATGATGTTGGCGTTGATGCCCTGGTATCGCATGACAATGAATGCAATCAACACCCCCACAGGTAGCGAAATGATCGCCACCAAGGATGAGCGCAGGTGCCAGAGGAAGATCCCGCACACCAGGGCAACGACGATGAACTCTTCCAGCAGCTTGTAACTGAGGTTGTCTACTGCGCGGTCGATCAGCTTGCTGCGATCGTAGGTTGTTACGATTTCTACGCCTGCTGGGAGACTGCTTTTCAGCTCATCCAGTTTGCTCTTCACCGCCGTAATGGTCTCGCGAGCATTCTTACCGCTGCGCAAAATCACCACCCCACCGACGGTCTCGCCTTCCCCGTCAAGTTCAGTGATGCCTCGTCTCATTTCCGGCCCAAGCTGAATCGTGGCGACATCGCCAAGGCTTACAGGCACACCGCCTGATTCCAACTTCAGCGGGATCGTCCGAAAATCGTTGAGCGTCTTTAGATAACCCGAAGCTCGCACGATAAACTCGGTTTCGGCCATTTCCAGCACGGCACCACCGGTTTCCTGATTGGCCTTGCCGATGGCTTCAGTCACCTGTGCCTGAGTGATCCCGAGATTGGCCATCTTGAGCGGATCGAGCTGTACTTGGTATTGCTTGACCATGCCGCCCACGGTGGCCACTTCCGCAACATTGGGCAGCGTCTTGAGTTCAAATTTGAGGAACCAATCTTGAAGCGCACGAAGTTGCGCGAGATCGTGCCCACCAGTGCGATCCACCAGTGCGTACTGATAGATCCAGCCCACTCCCGTAGCATCCGGCCCCAATGCGGGCTTTGCGCTGGCTGGCAACCGGCTTTGTATTTGACTCAAATACTCCAGCACCCGAGAGCGAGCCCAGTACAAGTCCGTACCGTCTTCGAACAGCACGTAAACAAAGCTGTCGCCGAAGAAGGAGTACCCGCGCACGGTCTTGGCTCCAGGTACTGAAAGCATGGTGGTGGCCAGCGGATAGGTGACCTGATTCTCGACAATCTGCGGTGCTTGTCCCGGATAAGGGGTACGGATGATCACCTGTACATCGGAGAGATCCGGTAGGGCATCGATGGGCGTGTTCTGAACTGACCAGATGCCCCAAGCTGTGACGAAAAGTGTCGCCAATAGCACCATAAAGCGGTTGGCAACAGACCAACGGATGAGGGCAGCGATCATGGCTGACCTCCCGTTTTATCTAGACGCTCGACACGCAATCCATCGTCGGTTTGGCTCACCGCGACCCGAACCTTGTCGCCCGTTTTCAGCCCCTGAATCAGGGTCGGATTGGCAAGTGGAAACGTCATCGTCATGCCCGGCATGCCTAGTGTCTTGAAGGGGCCGTGGGCGAGTGTGACTTCTTTATCGTCGATTTCGACGATCTGCCCGTCTGCCTCATGCAAATTTGAGGCTGCTGCGATACGGGGTGGTTCGTCTGCTGAACTGGCCACGATACCTTTGAGACTGGCCTCCGAGTCGAGCAGAAATTGCCCCGAGATAACTACCTTCTGACCTTCATCCAGACCTTTAACGATTACTGTCTTGCCACTGCTTTCCTGCCCGAGCTGCACTTCAACGGGGCGATAGCGGCCAGCATCTTCGGCTAGCATCACCAAGGCACGTCGACCCGTGCGAATGACCGCCTCGCTCGGCACCCACAACACACTCTGCTCAGTTGAGCTGCTCAAGCGCACTTGCGCCGTCAAACCGGGCCTTAGGTGGCCGTCTGGATTGGGTAGTTCGACCCGTACGCGCAGGGTGCGGCTGTCCGCATTGGTGTTTGGCAAAATTGTGCTGACAGTGCCATTGACCTTGGTCCCAGGGAAGGCCGGCAACTGCGCCTCGACCTTTTGCCCCTCGGCGATGGTGCCCGCGTCGGATTCAGGAACGGACACCGCCAGCCAGACACTGCTCAGACCATTGACTCGCGCCAGCGTCTCGCCCGCCGCGACGGTCATGCCTATGCGCAGGTTGAGCTCTTGCAGCACCCCGCCAATCGGACTGGTCAACGTCAGATAAGGTTGGATCTTACCGCTACGTTCGATCTGGGCAATCACTCCCGGCGGCATTCCACTGAGCCGTAAGCGCTGCCGCGCAGCGGCGAGCAAGTCGCGATCACCGTTGTTTTTCAGGGCCAGGAACTCAGTCTGAGCCGCCGCCCACTCGGGCACCAGAATATCCGCCAGCGCCGCATTGGCTTTGAGCAGATCTCCGGGTGCATGGGCGTAGACCCGCTCTACAAAGCCTGGAGTACGGGCTTGGATAACCGCGACATCCCGTTCGTTAAAGGCGAGGATGCCACTCACATCAAGGCTGGACGCAAACACTCCACGGCTGACCATCGCCGAGCGCAGACCGAGATTCTGCGCCACGCTCGGATCGATGCTGACCGTCGCTTGATCGTTGTCGCCACTGGCGTATTGCGGAACCAGCTGCATGTCCATGAACGGCGATTTACCCGGTTTGTCGAACTTCTGTTGGGGGTACATCGGGTCATACCAATACAGTGCTTTGCGTTCATTTGGTGCGTTTAGATTTTGCTCAGGCGAAGCGCCCTTCACTTCGCTGACGCGTTGAAGCGCCAGCCAGTAACCACCGGCGATGCCCACTGCCATTGCAACGCCTGCCAACAACACCCCACTCTTTTTAAGGCTCATTGGCTGGCCTCTCCATACGCAAAATACAGTCGTGCATTGGTCAGTGCTCGCTGCTCCTCCACTTCGACTTGTTTGAGGCGTGCCTCGATGAGTTCACGTCGGGCGGCGACAACCGCATTCAAATCGCCCTTACCGGCGCGATAGCTGGCCATGCTGAGTTCGACTTTTTCTTTGGCCAGCGGCAGCAGACTTTGCGCATTGCGCTGGACCGCACGATTGAGCCGTTCATAGTCAGCCAGTTCACTTTCTAGTTGCTCGGTATGCTCGCGTGTCAAGGCTTCGCGCTCGGATTCGAGTTGGTTGACTTCGGCTTCTCGGGCGGCAATTTTGGGGTTCTGCCGAGTCTGCGGAAACAACGGCAGATCCCAGGAAAGTTGCACGCTTACCATGTCGCCGAACTGCCGATCACGGTGCTGATAATCCACCTCCCAGCTCCAGTCGGACTTTTTCTCCGCCTGCGCCTCGCGCACCTTGGCTTGCGCTTCACGGGTCATCGGCCCGAACGCGGCCAGCTCGGGATGATGTTGCAGTTTATGGGGCAAGCCTGACGTATCGATCGGCCACTGCGGAAGACTTCCCGCCGGCGTTGCGTTGGCGGCCGGACCAATCCAGCGCTTCAGCGCAGCGCGCGCTTGAGCACGCTGGCGTATCAGGTCGTCCTGCTGCTCGGCCAGTTGCGCCGCTTCCTGCTTCGGTGTCACGGCATCGGCCGGTTGTGCGCGACCGCCGGCAATTTGCGCGCGGACGGTGTCGCTCAGCAGGCGGTTCTCCTTGTAGAAGTCCTGGAACAGCGCGTCTTTGCGCTCGATTGAATAGCTGCTTATCCAGGCCAGCGCCGTGGCTTGGCGCACGTTCAGGCGTTCGACCTGACGCTCAGCAGCGGCACGCTCAACCCCTGCGTTCGCCACCTCGATCCGCGCCCTCCGCTTGTCACTATTGGGCATGTCTTGCCTGACCCCGACCATTTGCATGGTCATGAAGTCATCATTGACGCTCCAGCGATCTGGGCCGCCGATGGGATAGTTCTGCAGACCAGCGAGCAACTTCGGGTCAGGTAGCTCACCCGCTGGAATGGCCGCACTGCTGGCAGCCTGAATCTTTGCATCCTGTGCAGACAGCGACGGCGCGGTTTTTTCGGCCAGCCGCAAGGCTTCGTCGAGCGTCAGCGAGGTAGCGAAGCTCGGCAAGGCCAGTACGCTTGCCGCCAGGCCGGCCACTAGGGACCAACCTGCGCAAAAGCACTTGGGGTTCATGTTTGCGATTCCTGTGATGATCCGCTGCGCGCGTCAAAACATCTGAGCACAGCCATGCCATCCCGTTAAAACAGGATGAGGTTCAATAACGGATAGGAATCAGACGCGGGGCGGTCGCCATACCCCGGACGGGGTGGACACAGAAACGGAATCACTGGAAAAGACCAGCACGACGGGGCTGAACAGTGTCACGGGCGGCTTGACGATCGAGACTTGCAGCATCCCGCCCGTCTTGCACTCCTGACCCAGTTTGCAGGGTTTCCCATGCTCGGTCGGGCTCTTCATGTCATTGCAACAATCCATGCCCATGTCGTCCATCATCGCCATACCCATGGCTTTCATCGGGCACGGTTCTGTTGGTGCCTGCACCCCCGCCATCCCGCTGAGGGGAAGCGCCAGGGTGATCACAAAAATAAGGCAAAACCGCAGGTAGCGTTTCATGGGGTTGGAGTGTAGCCGTCAGAATTGGCGCGAACAATTAATTAGACACTGGCTTTCATCTAGCGCATGCAAGCCGCTTGATGACTCGCGATATAAGCCCATCAGCATTAAGCCTGCATTATTTTGTTTTGACGCAAGACGCCCTATCTTCAGGAAAAAGCGATTCTCACGAATCGGATGCGGCTGCGGCTGCGGCTGGATTAAGATGACATGCCCTCAGCCATCTGAATCAGCATTTCTTCGACTAGATGTGTGCCAATGGTTGTAGTGAGCATCGCCGATGGGCTCTCTCCCACAAAACGGGCTTTGGGTTTTGAAAGCCATCGTTTGGCCTTCCCTTTGTCACCGAAGATCACCTCGGCCATGGCAGTAATGTGTCCAAACCGGAACAGGCGGTCGCTCTCATGCAAAGTTAAGAGTTGATTGGCTGCCAATTTTTTTTTGAGCGTTTTGGGTTGAATGATTCTGTCGCGTTCTTCGTCGCTTAGGGTTCCATCATCATAGAGCACCTTGATCAGGCTGGCCGAGAAGCCAGCTACAATCTTGTCGTGAATGTCCAGATCCGAAGCATTGACCGAGATATGAAGAAGCGCCTCCAGACGCGTGCGGTAACCATGATAGACATCATGACGCAGGACGCCAGCGAACATTGGCCGCACTGATGTTGCGTTGTCCAGGGGCATCAGCACTAATGTGCCATTCGCTACCGTTAGCTCCAGGTCGTCCCCAACACCTAACCCCATTTGGTCAAGCAACTCTGGAGGTAGGTCAATGATGATGTCGCCAGTACCGTCCTCAGTATTCTGGCACTTGACTATCCAACGCTCGCTCATGATTGTCCGGCCCTCATCCGCGATTAGAGAATGACACACATCATTATGCTCGGGCGCAGAGCTGACCAAAGGAACGTGCACTCCTCCAGTAGACATGCACTGCCGCTGCTCGAACGCCGGATAGCGAGTAAAACAGCAAAAAATGGGTCAATGGCTTTGCCGCCTTTCCACCGTCACATGGTTACGAGCTTGATCTGGCAACTACACGAAAAGGATATGACATGAACCCTGTTGAGCTTTATGTTTCCGTCGACGTCGAGACTTCTGGACCTATACCAGGCGAATACAGTCTGCTTTCCATTGGAGCCTGCCTTGTAGATCAACCTGCCACATCCATCTATCTTGAGCTACGGCCTGACAGTCCAAAACACGACCCAGAAGCACTGGCAGTATCGGGGCTGAGTCTGGAGAAGCTGGAGCGCGAAGGACTCACTCCGCAACAGGCGATGCTGACATTTGGTGAATGGCTGAAATCTTCCTGCCAAACGGGGCAGAAGGTCATTTTCGTAGGACTCAATGCACCGTTTGACTGGTCATTCGTCAACTACTACTTCCATAAATACTTGGAAACCAACCCCTTTGGTTTTACCGCTATCGACATGAAGGCCTACTTCATGGGAGCTGTAGGTTGCAGCTGGCAGGAAACAAGATCATCCAAGATGACCGCTGCGCTGAAGCCGCTCAGCGAACCGAACCATAACGCATTGGATGATGCTCGCTTTCAGGCAGAGCTCTTCGCACTAATGCTGGCGGGTAAAGGTAACCGCTGACGTGCCTCCCATGGCACCGACTTGAAGCTTATCTAAGCCAGGTTGCCTCAACATACCTGCCGCCCCTGAACGACCACGCCTTGATGCCTTCTGGTTTTTCGGACTTGCCAACGATAACGGCTATTGGGTGCGGCAGATCCTGCGTGTAACGCGCAGCAAATCTGGAAAAACTTCCTATGTCTGCCGGAGAAATCACCGGAACAGATTGGGGATGCGTATGCCAATAGCCCACCAGACGCAACCCTTGTTGGTTAGCAGCTTGGATCTCCTGGCAGCACCGCTCCGCATCCAACTCTAGCCAAGACCAGCCTGACCGATCGGCGCGATGAGGCAACGTGGCCAAGGCCAGCAGCAACCCTTTCGGATTAACCGGGTTGACGAATAACTGTCCCCCTCGCTCCATGCCAAAGAGGCCTTGCCGATGACTATCCAAGATGTCCGCGACAGCTTGCGACACCAATAGCTCGGAATCCACCTCCGCCCATCTCCAGCGCCAAGCGATATCCGTCATACCATTTCATCCTTATGTTCCGGCCATCCGCGCTCGAGTAGGAGTTGCTGCGCCCCCTCTGGAAGTTTGGGCCCATGGTATTGGCCTCCTAGGCTCGGCACATCTTCAGGCCTGTAGATACTGCTCACCCAAGATGCAGTGGTGATGTTGCCGGTCAATGCACGTAAAGCCGTGTGCGACACCATAGAGGCGATATTGGTCATCCCCAACGATCCGCCTGGAATAAAGCTCTCCCCACAAGCGGGCAGCGGAACTGCACCTCCTCCCGGCCACTCTGTAAACTTATGAAGAAAATCGCCGATGTCCGTGAATAAATGACGGCCATCAAAGGTACCGGCTGGTGCGAATAGCGCGTGGCCTACCTGGGTATACGGTTCGCTCCAGGCTTGTAAAAGTCCCCAAGAAACGCCGCTGGATTTGGCTCGCCATACAGTGACCTCTGACTGCCAGTCCGCTGTCGTAATCACCACAAGATCTTCGTTATCGAACACTTCTGGTTTGCTACTCATAACTACTTCGGCGAAAGTCGAATAAGCGGTGCATTCTGTAGTCGGAAGATCTAACAGAATCTTGTCCCTCAACGCTGAGGCTTTCAGCCTCCCTAGGCTATCCGCTCCCAGAACGTGCCTACCCAGATTGGCTGACACCAGAGTGTCAGGATCGATGAGGGTAAGGTGGCCGACACCGGAGCGTGCCAATTGTATTGCCACCGCACTGCCTAACGAGCCAACGCCAACACAAACGACCCGAGCATTTTCAAGGTGCTTTGCAGTGCCGCTTATATCGCGGGACAGAATGGACGCACGATCAAGCACGTCTAGGGCAGTTGCGCGGACGAGTGCCGGAGGATGTGCATTTGCGATGGCTGGCCGGCGGCGCGCTGTGCGCAAGCCAAACTTTGCCCCCCGCTCTTGCTGTACGCCAAGCGAGCGCACATTGAGGCAATAAGTTGGAGCATCCGTCCCCCCAGGAAGCTCCAGGACAATCCATCGACTCGCCAACGTTCCATGCAGCTCAAACCATGCCAGTAATTGCTCGGCATCGTCTGGTTGAAGGTGTGGCGTGAGCCACAGCAATAAATCTTCTGGATCCGGGGTGCGGATATCCGGATAAGTCTGAAGCTTGACGTAAAAACCGGGAGTTTCGGCCGCGCGAATGACAGCGGAGCGCCCGACAACCCGTCGGTAATGCCCTTTGAGCGCAGCTATGTTCGATGCTAGCCAAACCGTTTCCTGACCGGATGGCACAGCCCGGCGCGGATCGCTGAGAGCAAACAACTGCGAGGCAGCCTGAGGTCGATCCAAAAGTAAAAGGTTCTGGTACGACTGTCCGTGCTGAAAAGACCAGTAGGTAGTGATCTCATTCTGAAATTCGATATCGCGCGTTGTCTGACTTGATCCCATCTTGGACAACGAAACGATCTGGGCCAAGCGAGCAAGACTGTCCTCTACCACGACCTCCGGGGAGCCCATAATGGGGCGTTCCTGAAAGCCATGAAGGCAAAGCCCCGACTTAGTGGCATGCGGCCAAACCAGCCATGGAGAAGGTTCGACGTTCAGCCGCAAGAGCCCACGAGGAAAGTTGGAGGGGAAACCAATACGCAGTCGCCGCTCCTGCCCCGTGTAATCAATGGGCAAGGGGAAGTGAAAGCACGCCGCTTCGTCAGCCCGCATGGGTGCGGGCTGGAGCAATGCATTGGCAGCATCCTGACCTAGGGTGTTTCGCAGTGCGGCGATTCCGCGCTGCAATGGCGTCTTAATAGGATCAGCCAAGGCGTCCAACTGGCTTTACGCTCGACTGAGAGGTTCCGCCACCGCTGGCCCCTCCGAAGAGCGAACCCATCGAAGCAGAGTTTCGAGTAGTGCCATCCGGTCGGCCGGGCATCGTCCAATTCGCAGGGATCTCATTGTTCACTGCCGTAATGAATGCCGGTGCAATACCGAAATTCTTTTTCACTGCCTCGGCAAAGGAATCGTTGGATTCAAAACTTTCCAAACCCAATGACACAGATGCACTGGCGTCCGCATGCCACTTGGTAAATGCTTGGCGATAGCCTTGCCCCTCGCCCGGTCGATTCCACTTCTCTGCAAAGTTTTCGCCGTTATCGGCAGGGTTGCAGACAAAGCAATCGCTACCTCTTTGCGCGATGTGCTGCGGCATTCTGCGAACGATTTCCAAAATTGCATCGAGCGGTGCCAAAGGCTTCGACTGGGACTCCTTCACGACATCCAGGTACGCGTGAGTGGCCAGAGTGGTGATAACTGCAGATATGGGGCGAGTATCAGCGCTCCTTGTTTTGATGGCCCATTCATCGCGATGCCGCTTAAGCAGCTTTATGGTCGCACGCAGGGGATCTTGATCGATGTAGTCCTGATAATGCGGCAAAGGATCTTGTGTCGCGGCATCAAGCATTCGCTGGCTTTTGGCAATCACCAAGCTTTCCAGGGAGATTTCTTGGGCGGATGCGACCTGCAACCAATTCGAGTAAGGAATAGGGCTGCTTGCTTTCCACCCTGTGACCCGATCCGGAACCTCCAGCTTACCCTCGCCGTTTGCTTCGCCATTTCCGTTGATCGCGCGGGCAGGTGTGACATCAATGTGGAAACCTGGATTTTCGTCGGCATAAACGATCCGAATACCACGACGTAGTTGCTTAACTTCTTCCTGAACGCGGGAGCCCTCTCTAAAACGCTGTTCAATCGCCTCTAGAACTTCCTTCGCACCAGCGCCTTGAGCGTGAGGGAGCCAGATAATCGCGTCCGCATCAATGGTGTCCAGATCCGCAGGCGCGCCGGGAATTGGCTTAATGGTGGTTTTCAGCCGCATTGAGCCCTGAACGAAGATATGGGCCTCAGCGAGCAACGGATTGTCAGAAGCCGAGAGGATTTTTTCCAGTTGGGAGTAGCGGTCATTGATTTTTTCGTACTGCGCTTCCGACAGCGAGATTTCCCGCGCGGCGCGAAGCAGAAAATATTCCCAACTGCTGCGCTTGGTTTGTTCGTTGCTCAAAAGCATTTACATAGCCTCCTGGGCCACCGAGCCCAATTGCAGTGTTTGCGTAAACCGATCTTGGTTTTCTTTGTCCCGATCGAAGATCAGGTACGTATGTTGATGCTGCGTTGTGAGCAACGCGCCAAACTCGATGGCCAGTGCCGCAGGAATGGCGGCGAAGACGTGGATAGGATCAGGAGTCAGAGCCTCAAGCTGGCTCAGTCGTATTTGGAGTGCGTCGCGAAAGGCATGAATCACCCGACGGTTCTGTACCATCGCGTAGCTAGGTTCCGGAATCAACAGCTCTGCAATGCGCGCACCTGGAATGGCGTCAGTCACGTCGCGAATTGGAACTTGCGCAGAAATGGAGAGCACTAGCGCCAGTGGGCCATCACCGTCCGGCGGAGGAGTAAACAGAAACTTGGGCGGCTCAGCGGACTGATCGGGCCAGCGCAGAAGATGCTCGCGGTTAAAAGAGAAGATCAAGCGTTTAGAACGGTCGCCGATGCTCTGACCCAACATCATCAAAGCTGGAATATCGGCCAAGCCCACTACAGCTAGTGCAGGCGCATCGCCATAGGTGCCGCCGCGACGCCTGAGTTGCTGCTCCAGCTCATACTGGACGCTGTCTTTGATGTTCTGCCAATAGGTCGCGTCCCTACCTCGCGGTCCGGGCGCAGGGAAAGTGATTTTGATGCCTTGATCGAAGGCCGTTAGTCCTTCAGCAGACATCGCAGTCAACAGATCGCGAACGGGAATGTCGCTGATAGTCTGGAAATGCTGACTCTGGACAATTAGGGGAATGGCTCTGCCACCATCGGGGGTCGTTGCAGCGATTCGGAGGCGTTCTATGTATGCTTGGTGCAAACCACTCAAGTCATTTTCAGGGTAACCATCTGCGTCACGATCAATTTTGTCATGACAGCCTGGGCACAGGAGCATCAGGTTAGCAGTATCGTTCGTGTGCGCCTCAGCATCATGATCCGCGCGTCCCCGAGGCCCCTTGGGACTGGCGGGTAGGATATGCGCCACTTCGCCCCATTTCATTGGCTTGCCGGCACGATAGTCGAACGTTAGATCTGTGCCGCACAGTTCGCAATGACCAGCGGTCTGTGTCCATACGATCCGCTTCGTCTCATCATTCGTGTTAAAGCGCCCACTCGCGGGCTTAGCGTCTTCTGGTTCTGCCATTTCGACCTACCCCCGAGAAACATCCATGATTGAAAACGATGATGGCAAGATAAGATCATATTAAGGTCATTTGCCGCGATTTCAAGAGAGATCTGAGGGTGATTAATGCCGAGGCGTCTTGACCAAGACGCTTTTTTTGACTCATCGAAACGGAGTGATGGCAGCTTTCGATTTCTGGCAAATGCTGATGGGTTATGGTGCTGACCAGAAGCGTATGTATCGAAATTAGCGATTTTATGCAGAAGACATAAACTCGCTAATTTCGATACATATCTCGCTCAAAAACCAAACGACATCAATCTCCATGCGCCCCCCACAAGAACCAGCTAAAGAACCCGATGCGCGATAATCGGTTCTTAAAGCTATCGCTCCAGCCCCTGAGGACGTTTTCGGGGCGGATAGAGCGCAGATGCCCTCAGAAGCTAATCGCAATCGGCGGTCCCTCCCAGTCTCTCGATACTCCGGTAGACTTGAGCAAGGCCTCTGCATCCACGCCTGTTCTCGCCAAGCTTTCCAGATCCCACTCGAAGAAGCTGGAAAAAACCAAGAAAACTTTGCTTGCTACCGCCGAGGTCAATCTTACAGTCGAATAGTTCACCGGCAGCTTCATTCTTATGATTTCAGAGATGCTCCACACCAATGTCCTTAATCGGAAATACCACACTGACTCTTGGTGACGCTTGATCTGGTGATAAGTAAGAGGGAACCTCTGCTTACGCAGTTCTAGGCCGTGAGGTAACGAGTTTGGGAGCAGCGTCTGCAAATTTCTAATGTTCACCCTTTTAGGATCTTTCGCAACGCTATACAACTCATCCACGCCCGCTTCAATAAGGGCTGCATAACCAGCGTCTCTTGAGTCGATAGTCTTCTCAACCTTAACGGCAACCTTCTTAGGCATGCGAAGTTTTGCGATCAGCCATGCATTATCATTTTCCATTAGCCAATGAGTTGGTTTATAGGCTTTTTTCCAAAGGTACTCCACATCAGCCTCGGAGCGCAGCGCCAAAAGCATCTCGATTTTTTGACGGTACTTAATCATTTTACCGGAATGCGCATCTTCATTTTTAGAAGGTCGTGGCGAACTCGAAGCACTTAGCAGGATAGACTCATTCTTCAACGCTCCCTCGAAATCATCAGCACTGGAAAATAAATGAAGCGCGATAATCAAATGTCGCGCTAGTGGCATATTAAGCTGACCCTTGTCTGACTTCAGCCTAATCCATTGCTCATGCTTTCCATTATTGTAGGCCGGATCAATTTGCGCTAAATACTCATCGCCATAAGCACTTTGAATACTATCAAAAAGTTTCGCAATTCCCGCATTGTTTCCAAATACAAATCCACGTTTCTTACATTGCCGCACATAGCAAGAGCTCAATACCGCGCTACCTATTGGCGGGATCTTTCGTTGCAAGATATCATGCGCGAATAGCGCGACCTTCTTCTCCAGATCCGAGCCCTTATGCGTCGTCTTAGCGTTAAGCGGATTCCACCCGCATGCGCATGGTTCAGTCAGATTTGGAAGCAGCTTCAATTTTCGATAGAAAGGGTGGGAGCACTTGGGGCAAGCATGGATCAGCGAGTCCCCGTGGCGCCAACAGACTGAAACACCGGGTATATGGTGTGATCGATGCCAGTAGGCAGAACCGCAATCGATCAAATCCTCCTGAACGCAGGTAGGGCAAAGCTTAGCTTTCCCATGGATGGACTCTTCGCGGCGAGGAATTCGTACCACCCCATCAAAAGCGTGCGATCCAGAATGGTCCTCCGGTCCTTGCCTCACACCTAGAAAAGGTCTGTACGCAGGAAACGTCGTGTTGTTACTGATAAGTTCTGCAAGATTGCTCTCCAGCTGCCCTGGTAGCCTGTCGGCAAGCTTCTCAATCTGCTGAGGCACGATGCCACCGATGCTAAATGGCTTAGATGCGAATAAATCACGGTAGGTTTCCGCCGCTGTTCTATTCCCTGACAGGTAGTGATAGCGGGTGACGCGAGAGTGCAGCATTTCATCCGGCATCGATACAGGGAAAAATAGTAGTTCAGACATCATTTACCGATTAACAAAGTAGAGTTAAAGAAAAACGCGGATCCAAGATGGAGTATATAGATTGCACATTAAATTTTGTACTGGGGTTAGGCTCTCTGAAATGACCACACGATAGGGTGTCACCCTGCTCCGAATTTTGATGGATTACCCAACCGCAATCGTAGCAGTATTCATTGAATCAAAAACACGTATCGATAATCCAGCTCCCGCAAGTTGAACGCGTGAGGAATATACAATCAAGATTATTCTGATCGCTAGATGAAACATACTTCTCATATCGCGACCTACGTAGCTTAATGCCAGCTATTTTTGAGAAGTAAACGGATTTTTGTGGAATGCCCTGCGGCACAAAGAGTTGAATGCGGGGTGTCGAATGATGATTTATTACCGGCTGGATCACACCGTTAGCCGTATGCTCGCGAGCCTGTAGAGCGAAGAACGCGTCACGGACTTGCCCTCCGAGAGCAGTTTGCGCCTAGCCCACCGTAAACGCCGTTCGTGAAAGCCTTCAACTGATTCACATACCTTGTCAAGCGCTGCTGCACAGAGAGGAAGCTTGCTGAGCTGCTTTTCGAAGCGAGACAGAACATGAAGTTCTCTCCCAATTCTGGTACGTGACACGCGGACCGGCTTACCTTTAAAACCATAGAGTACATCAGCACAGTGCCGTACTTCCCCGGCTAGTCTGTTATCGAGAGAAGCGAACATCTCTGAGCTATTGATTCGGGGTGCGCGATGGATACTGGGGTTTGTAGTTGATCTCGACAGCCACTGCTTGTCATTTCGATATAGCCAAGCGTACCCCTTGCACGCATGTGCTTTTTGCAAACGGTAATCGGCCTCGAAGACCCTGCGTCTTGCACATAGCTGAATTTGAAATCGAGCCTTCCTCCAAGCATCTTGACCGCCAGGTACGCTGCGGATGCGGCGATAGACGCACGCCAATGAGACACCTAAAACGGCAGCAATCTTTTTGGCATCAGCTCCCTCAAGGGCATGTTCCCATACAGCGGTCAACGAACAGTCCAGTCCTTTACTCGACGTCTCCGGTAGATCGCGCCTGGGTAGCCGCATGTGTGTTTTCGGACCAGACGCCACTTCCCGCTCCAGCGGGCGTTGTTCATGCAGCAACCTCGCCATGTCAACGTCCAGTGCACCGGCTAACAGAATGTATTTGAGCGGATGATGAGAGGTGATTGGCTTACGAAGCAGCTTCGTGACCCATGTGGCGGGTATATCCCCACCGACGTTCCCGAGTACAGCAAACTCCCAATCTCGAGGCAGTGCTGCAAAAAAATTGGTCATGTGCTGTGCCAGCAGTTGCAGATATAAACGGTGGTTTCCAGAGGCAAGATTAAGCTGTGTTGCCTTTTGCATAAACGTGTAGCGCATCGTATCTGCCGACAACGCACTGACTTCAGATTCAAGGATCTGAAGCGAGCGCAACGCTATATCGTGGAGCGGCGGCTTGCACACCGACGGGATATCAAGAGGTATCGTGTGTGCTTGGACATGCTCGTCACTCGGCAGTGTGAGTTGTCGAGAGTTGCGGCTGGACCAGCGATGATCAAGGATCCTGAGTGACGTGCCGTGATGCGGACAGACCAGCACGCCCGGAAGCATGTGAACCCTATGCCAGTAAGCGACCCCCCGTTGTACCTGATCTTGGGCAATACACTCTTCGCATAACCGCACTCTAGAGGCGAATTCAATACGGCTCGCGTTGACACCCAGCTTCAGCATCAGGCCTTTGCCATCAGCGGTCATCAACGTACGAGCATGTTCTACCTGGCGCATACTCAAAAATGGCGCGTAGTAGGGTAATAACGTGTGACGCATAAGAATCTCGGCTACTGATAGCTCGGTACCGCTGGGTAGCGCTTCGACAAAATCCCTAAGATGACTTGGGAAGGCGACATTCTGTGAAAATGCCGCCGCCGATTTCAGGCCGGAGAACGCGGCTCGGATACTACGAACACCGCAAAGACTGGCATAGCGAGAAATCAGGCTGTGCAGCGTTTCGTCTGGAAACGCTGTGGGGAAGAAATGGAGTTTAAGGTGCACTTCATCACCCCCTACTTACTCTTTTTGATACATCGGCGAGAACTCAAATAGATCCTCGTTAAGCCAGTCCGCAGCTCGCAACGCATCGAGAGGATTGTTGTGTTCACTTAACGATTTAGCCTCTGAGCTTTCCACTGCAGCAACAACCGGCGATTGGCGCTCTTTCGCGGGAGATGCATCTGTCGGCTTTTCACGGGAAACAACGCTTCGAAGTAAGGAAAGGCGGTCCGCTCGTGCCAACCCGTCGAAAACCATCATTTCGTTCAGTTGCTCCTCAATCGGAAGCAAATCGTCGAACTGCCGCATGCGCTTCGGATCTCGGCTACGCAGAGCCGAAAGGGCTGGCTTGAGAATCTGCATTTTTGAGTTGCTGACCTTCACCAAAGTCTCGGCAGTCAAACACTCGGAGCCACTCTGAACCGCGTATCGCTGACTCAATACCAGCAGCTTGACCAGGAAATCTGTGACACCTTGGGTGTGCTCATACAGTGTGTCTAAAATTTCGTCGGTCAGCTCAGCGGTCTGCTTGCACCATTGATAGCTCCAAAGATTTTCGACCAACAACCGCCACTCCTCATCATCTTTCTCGAAGCGTTTGAATTCGAGCGTACCGGCTCCACAGACTCGGCGGGCCGTACGCATCACTTCTGAGAACAGGCTAATCATCGAGTTCGTGCCACTGAAAACGACCGGAATACCGATGTTGTTAACCAAGTGCAGAAAAAAATTCAGCATGCTCTCCTTACCACCAGTTTTCGCCAGGTGGAGGTTTTGCAGCTCGTCGATCAACAAGGCGCCGATGAAAAATGTACTCGCCACCTGCTCCATCTGTTGCAGCGCATCATTGATGTTTCGGTGCCTGTAGCGCTTGTGGTAGTCCTTGTCCCCTAGAGCATCCCCAACCGCATAAAAAAACTGCTGGCAAAACCCAGCCAGTGATCCATCCCGAGGGCAGTCAAGCTTCAGCCAAGTGATTTGGGTATGAACAAACTGTCTCCCTTCATAGCGCTCATGACGGATTGTCTGTGGATAAAGGCTCAAAATGGCGTGAAGTGCCGTCGACTTCCCAATGCCGCTCAGACCGACGACGGTAAATGTCTCTGCGGTGGATTTGAACGCATCGTGGTAACGCTGAGCACCGGATAAAGAATGCAAATGCCGGACGGTAGCGGGCGACATCGGGTTACGCCCAACATACCCTCGACGGATGAGCAGCGAGAAGAGAGCCTCCAGTTCCAAGTGCAACAGAAACGGCTGTACCACTGTTCTCAAACGGTCGATACAGTGAATACGAGTGGCTCCTTCGAGGCTCAGCTCTTTCGGATCCACCGGCTGAGGAAAATTCGAGATCAGCTCTATAGCCGTCGCCTCCGAGAGTATTGGAGGCAAAGCTTCAATTAGCGGATTTCCGGCATACTCACGAATATCCTGTTTGACGTAATTGGCAAACGTCTGTGCACCTTTCATTGCGCCTGTCCTGGCCGAATTCTTTTGAGCAAATCGATAACCTGCGCGGTGCGCTCGCCGGCATATGAGTCACGCGCTGTCGGCGTCGATTCAGATTGTTGAGAAGCTGGCTTAGCCCTGACACCTGCTGGTACAACCGCATTTTCACGCTCACGGAGCCGTTCTTCGGCGCGGTTTTCGCGGATGTTTCCTGTGGCCTCGGCCTTGGTGGGAGGAGCAGGCTCCAGCTCTCTTTCAGAAAGGGCATTGGTGATGATCTGATGGACTTGATCGCTAAGCTGCACACGGCTTTCCAGCTCAGCTCGTCGGTGAGCTGGTGGTTTCTGGCGATAGGCTTCGAGCAGGTCAAAAATTTCGTCCGAGCGGTAGTTCGCGTAACTGGCATCCGATTGTCGAAGATCACAGCGGATAAACTGCTTGGCATCACCCTGGATCCAAATGTGCGCAGCAGAGTTCGGATCGAACCAACACTCTATTGACCAAACTCCCCCTTTGCGAGCTTTGGCAAACCAGTTTTTCTCTACGGCCATATCACACACGTAGTGCATTCCGCGAAACATCACTCCACCCTTTTGAACGGTCGCGCGCTCTCGGGGCAGGAGGTGGAGGTAAACCATCTCGTCGGGCCGTTTGTTAGATTCGACCAGATCGTTCTCGCAAGCCCAACTCCATATTCCGCTGGGTGTTGGTTCAACGCCGTCATTCATCATTGCCTGCGTCAGCCGGTCAGGCTGACGATGATGCCGGTTATAGTGGAGCACGCAGTTGATGAGGATCTGTGTGAATTCTTTAAGCGTGAGGGTGGCATCGAGCCGGTAGTCTCGCTCGCCTCGCTCTCTATCACGCGCAGCTACCCCGCCAGGTAGCCATCTAATGCCCGTCAGATCATTCAAAATGCCAAACCGACTCTCTACCATAGGCTTCCAATCCGGCCGATATGGCGGGGCCGTGCCCATCTCAATCCCCAAGCCTGACGAAAGCCCTTCTGCTGCCAGTGAGAGCATCTCGCCCCTGTCGGCATAAATCTGGTGGGGCAAGTGGTGACAATCCCAGTCATCTGCGTTGATTTCAATGCCGTTCTGCGCGCAAAACGCGACCTTTGAAGTAAACGCGTTGAATAGCGCCTGCCTCGCCCCATTCCAACTGGGGCCTTCCAACCCCACATAGAGACCAACGATCATTCCGGAAAAGCTATCCACTACGATATAAACTACGGGGCGGCCTATGAGCATCCGTCTAGAGTAGCTGTTGACCAAATAAATATCGGCAATAGTTGCGTCGATTTCAAACTGGTGACATGGTCCGCGCAGCCAATCGCGAACAGTACCTGAAAGCGGGCGGCAGTCTTTCAGCCACCTCCTCAAACCTTTACGGCCACGCTCAGTTTTTATTTCGTCAAAAAAGATTTGGCCCCAATATCTAAACTGCCTCAAGCTGGGTATTTCTGAACTCGGAAGCAAATGAAGTTCTTCTTCGCTGTTTTTCGAGATATCTCGAACAGAGTAGAATCTTCTCAACATTTCGTCATATGCGCTCGAAATAGATGATTTTTTATCTTTCACGTAAAGCGCATATCCAACACGAATACACTTTTTATCAACATCGCTAAGCATCTTGGAGGACGACGTAAGAACGCCTTGAAATTTAGGCTTTCGACCTGGAGGCTTACTCGGATCATATTTTCTATCGGAAACACCTACCGCTGAATAATTATTAAGCAAGGAGTTTCGGATTTGACCATAGATCCAATAACGGTAAAGAAGCCGATAAATCTTCTTCCGCTGAATCCCCAAGTCTGAAGCTCTTTTGCTAACCAATGGGCCCAATTCCCCCCGTGCGAATATTCGCCCTGGGTAGTCAGGATCTAGCAGAGGCGCAATGATGGCCCATTTTTCGTCTCGGCCCAGCTTGGCTGCCTCGTCCAACTGATCCTCAAGCACAAGCATGAACTCGGGTGTGGCGATGGTCACTGGTTTCGTATCACCACCGGATACCGATCGATGCAGCTCTTCAAGACTAATAGCGTATGGCTGCCTGGGAGGATCAGCTAGGTCAATCACAACAGCCACGTCATGCATTTCATCAAGGTAAATGAGCCTAACGATCGTACCAATAACTGACAAATCGGTAACAGGCTCAAAAACGTCATTTACGAACAAATTCATGACATTTTCTCCTTCACCGAAATATCGATAAAGTTCTGGATAACTTCGAAGTCAGGAACTAGCCCAGTAAGATGTAGAGGAGAGCTTACCAAGTCGATTTTCAGTACCTTATTCCAAACCAGATGGAAGAATATTGCTTGGGCGTCGATATAGGAGATGGACAGAAGGGATGCAATTTTTCTCAAACAGGTGGCCAAAGTCCACGGATATTCCCGGCTGTTTGCCAAGCAATCAATAAAATTAGAATGCAGCGATACTTTCATTAAATCACGAGGGAGTTTTGAGTATTTTCTGATTAGCCCAAGGTTTTTAATCAGATCTCGTGTAAAAAACTCGTCTGTGACGATTTTCCAATCGACACCTTGACCCTGCCAAAAGCGCTTTTCAATCTCAAGTTTTTCAAGCGTGCGTTTATTTCCTTTACCTACTAAATCAGAACGATACTTCACAGTTCTAGCTACCGACTTGAAATTTCCATTCTGGTCCTTAACAGTTAGTAGAAAGTCGGTCGTCATCACATAAGGTAGCGTTGTTCTAGGGTACCGGGGGAAGCGTACATCTATAGACGTTGCTATTGCTTGCGCCCGCTCTGAGGGGAGCAATGGGTATTGCTCACGAATATCCACGACGTCTTCTGAAAATTCACACACAAGGAAGTAAGAACGCTCGAGATCTGACAGCAAGTGATGGATCCTGTCGATCTTGACGCCTTGAATCTTGTGCGAACGACCGATCGAAGGAACGTCCTGTACCCGCAGCCAAGGCACGTAGCTCGCCCCGGCGCCTCCGCCAAATCCGTTTGCAATGTGCCGATCAATGTCCTGCTGTGATGCAAACTTACGACCTCGCAACGCACGCCTCCTCAGTCGATGTGGACCGCTTCACCTCTTGCCGAGAAAAAGTCGTAGAAGAACATGACCACCGTAGCGACCATATTTAAAGCATTTCTAGACTACACGCGCTGAAAACTGAAGCGATGAATCCAGACCAAAGGAAAGCCTGGAAAGAAGAAACCCCCGTAGATACGGGGGTTTCAGCCTTGTGTCAATCTATGTTTCCGCGTGTCAAACTATATTGATTAGTGTCAATCTATATTGTTCAAAACCAGAGGTTGAATCAGCTGTGGATAACTTATTCCACAGTCACCGATTTTGCCAGGTTACGCGGCTGGTCGACGTCCGTACCTTTGAGTACCGCGACGTAATACGACAGCAGTTGCAGCGGGATGGTGTAGAGAATCGGCGACAGGATGTCGTGGATGTGCGGCATCTGCACAACATGAGTGCCTTCGCCGTTGGTCATGCCAGCCTTCTCGTCGGCGAAAACGATCAATTCACCACCGCGGGCGCGAACTTCCTGGAGGTTGGATTTCAGCTTTTCCAGCAATTCGTTGTTGGGTGCGACGGTCACCACCGGCATGTCGTTATCCACAAGCGCCAGCGGGCCGTGTTTCAGCTCGCCGGCCGGATAGGCTTCGGCGTGGATATAGGAGATTTCCTTGAGCTTGAGCGCTCCTTCCATCGCCACCGGGAATTGCGCGCCGCGACCGAGGAAAAGCGTGTGGTTTTTCTCGGCGAACAGCTCGGCGATTTTCTCGACGGTGCTGTCCATTGCCAGCGCCTCACCAAGGCGAGCCGGCAAGCGACGCAGCTCCTCGACCAGGGTGGCTTCGACGCCCGCGGTCAACGTGCCACGAACCTGGCCCAACGACAGGGTCAACAACAGCAGGCCCACCAATTGCGTGGTGAAGGCTTTGGTCGATGCCACACCAATTTCGCGTCCAGCCTGGGTCAGCAGCGTCAGGTCGGATTCACGCACCAACGAGCTGATGCCGACGTTGCAGATCGCCAGGCTGGCAAGGAAACCCAGCTCTTTGGCGTTGCGCAGCGCTGCCAGGGTGTCGGCGGTTTCGCCAGACTGAGAGATCGTCACGAACAGCGAGTCTGGCTGCACCACGACTTTGCGATAGCGGAATTCACTGGCGACTTCGACCTGGCACGGAATGCCGGCCAACTCTTCAAGCCAGTAACGGGCAACCATGCCGGCGTGATAACTGGTGCCACAGGCGACAATTTGCACATTGCGTACTTTGGCGAACAACTCAGCGGCTTGCGGGCCGAAAGCCTGCACCAGTACCTGATTCTGACTCAAACGCCCTTCGAGAGTGCGCTGCACCACGGACGGTTGTTCGTGGATTTCCTTAAGCATGTAGTGACGGAACTCGCCTTTGTCGGCAGCTTCAGCGCCGTCGCTGTATTGCACGGTCTGACGCTCTACGGCTTGGCCGTTCACGTCCCAGATCTGCACGCTGTCGCGACGAATCTCGGCGATATCGCCCTCTTCCAGATACATGAAACGATCGGTGACCTGACGCAGGGCCAATTGGTCAGACGCCAGGAAGTTTTCTCCCAGGCCCAGGCCAATCACCAGCGGGCTGCCGCTGCGCGCGGCAACCAGACGGTCCGGCTGCTGGGCTGAGATCACCGCCAGGCCGTAAGCGCCATGCAGTTCCTTGACGGTCGCCTTGAGTGCCACGGTCAGGTCGCGCAGCTCCTTGAGTTTGTGGCTCAGCAGGTGGGCGATCACTTCGGTATCGGTGTCGGAAGTGAATACGTAACCCAAGGCTGTAAGTTGTAAGCGCAGGGCTTCGTGGTTTTCGATAATGCCGTTGTGCACAACAGCCAGATCACCGGAAAAGTGCGGGTGAGCGTTGCGTTCGCACGGCGCGCCATGGGTGGCCCAACGGGTGTGGGCGATACCCAGACGACCCACCAGAGCTTCTTCGGCCAGTGCCTGCTCCAGTTCGCTGACCTTGCCCGGGCGGCGCATGCGCTCGAGTTTTTCGTCATTGGTATAGACCGCTACACCGGCACTGTCGTATCCACGGTATTCCAGGCGCTTGAGGCCTTCGACCAGGATCGCGGTGATGTTACGTTCTGCGACTGCGCCAACAATTCCACACATGTTATTTCTCCTGACTGACTGCCGCGCAAATCAAATTGATGCCGCGGGCCTGAATTTGAACGCGTGCCTCCACCGGCAGACGATCATCGGTAATAAGGGTATGGACGCTGCTCCAGGGCAGTTCCAGGTTGGGAATCTTGCGGCCGATCTTGTCGGCTTCCACCATCACGACCACTTCGCGGGCGACTTCAGCCATCACCCGGCTCAGCCCCAACAATTCGTTGAAAGTGGTTGTACCGCGAACCAGATCGATGCCATCGGCACCGATGAACAATTGATCAAAGTCGTAAGAGCGTAGTACTTGCTCGGCAACCTGCCCCTGAAAGGACTCGGAATGCGGATCCCAGGTACCACCGGTCATCAGCAACACCGGCTCGTGTTCCAGTTCGCTCAGTGCGTTGGCGACATGCAGGGAATTGGTCATGACCACCAGGCCCGGTTGTTGACCGAGTTCCGGAATCATCGCGGCCGTCGTACTGCCGCTGTCGATGATGATGCGCGCATGTTCGCGGATTCGCGTCACTGCCGCGCGGGCGATGGCTTGTTTGTATTTGGAGACAGGCTGGCCCATATCGGCCACCAATTCCTGGGGCATGGTGATTGCACCGCCGTAACGACGCAGCAACAGGCCGTTGCTTTCGAGTGCAGCCAAGTCCTTGCGAATCGTAACTTCAGAAGTCTCGAAGCGCTTGGCCAACTCGTCCACGCTGACTTCGCCCTGTTCATTGAGCAAAGCAAGGATGTTATGGCGGCGTTGAGGAGTGTTGCGCTTCGACATGGCTAGATAAGTTTCGATTCGAAAGATAACGGAAGCAATCAAAACCTATCGATGAGACTTCGTCAAGCGCGGCGCGATAAAAAGATCTGTGGATAAAAAGCTTCGCGGGCAAGCCTCGCTCCTACAGGTTACTCACAACACTGTAGGAGCGAGACTTGCCCGCGAAGGCGTTTTCACGAGTTGTGGGTAACTCAGCTTTTCTTCACTTTCTCCGGCCGTTTCCAGCCATCAATGTTCTTCTGACGGGCACGGCCAACGGCCAGCTGAGATTTATCCACAGTCGACGTAATGGTCGAACCTGCCGCTGTGGTCGCGCCATCGAGGATATCCACAGGTGCCACCAACGAATTGTTGGAACCGATGAACACGTCCTCACCCAACACGGTTTTCCACTTGTTGGCGCCATCGTAGTTGCAGGTGATGGTGCCTGCGCCGATGTTGGTGCGCGCACCGACTTCCGCGTCGCCCAGGTAGGTCAGGTGACCGGCCTTGGCGCCTTCACCCAAGTGTGCGTTTTTCAATTCGACAAAGTTACCCACATGCGCCCGCGCTTCCAGCACAGTGCCCGGGCGCAAACGCGCAAACGGGCCGGCGTCGCTGCCTTCACCGAGAGTTGCGCCTTCGATATGGCTGTTGGCCTTGATCACCACGCCTTTGCGCAGGGTGCTGTCCTTGATGACGCAGTTCGGGCCGATCACCACGTCGTCTTCGATGACGACTTTGCCTTCGAGAATCACGTTGATGTCGATCAGCACATCCCGGCCCACGGTCACTTCACCGCGAACATCGAAACGTGCGGGGTCGCGCAAGGTCACGCCTTGGGCCATCAAACGGCGACCGGCGCGCAGCTGATAGTGACGCTCCAGTTCGGAAAGCTGCTTGCGGTCGTTGGCGCCCTGCACTTCCATCGCATCGTGGGGTTGCTCGGTGGCTACGACCAGGCCATCGCTGACTGCCATTTCGATCACATCGGTCAGGTAATACTCGCCCTGGACGTTGTTATTCGACAGACGCCCAGTCCAGTCGGCCAAGCGATCCGCTGGGACCGCAAGGATACCGGTGTTGCCTTCGTTGATGGCGCGTTGAGCTTCGGTGGCGTCCTTGTGCTCGACGATGGCAGCAACCTTGCCGTCAGTGTCACGAACGATTCGGCCGTATCCGGTTGCGTCGTCCAGTTCGACGGTGAGCAGACCCATTTGTCCTGGCACGACAAGCTTGAGCAAACGCTGCAGGGTTTCAACTTCAATCAATGGCACATCACCGTAGAGAACCAGCACGGTATCTGACTCAATGAACGGTACAGCCTGGGCCACGGCATGGCCGGTCCCGAGTTGTTTGTCCTGAAGGACGAAATTCAGATCGTCAGCGGCTAAACGTTCACGCACAGCATCGGCACCATGGCCGATCACCACGTGGATGCGCTGTGGATCAAGTTGTCGGGCGCTGTGGATAACATGGCCAAGCATCGAGTTGCCGGCAATCGGGTGCAAGACTTTCGGCAAGGCCGAACGCATACGCGTGCCTTGGCCAGCAGCGAGAATAACGATTTCAAGAGACATGACTGGCTACCAATCCTGGGTGGTCAGCGGCTGCGACCAAAGTTATAAACAACGGAAAAGAAAAAAGGGTAGCCGAGGCTACCCTTTTTAATCAATCACACAACAAGCGCAACCTTAGTGGCCGAACTTCTTGCGGATCTGCTGGACGGTGCGCAGCTGGGCTGCGGCCTCGGCCAGACGTGCGGCAGCAGAACCGTAATCGAATTCCGCGCCCCGCTCATGCAAGGCCTTCTCGGCAGCCTTAACGGCTTCCTGAGCGGAGGCTTCGTCCAGGTCGGCAGCACGTTGCACGGTGTCGGCAAGAACCTTGACCATGTTCGGCTGAACCTCGAGGAAACCACCGGAGATGTAATACACCTCCTCTTCCCCGCCCTGCTTGACCAGGCGGATCGGACCTGGCTTCAGATTAGTGATCAGCGGCGCGTGACCCAGGGCGATACCAAGATCACCCAGTGCACCGTGCGCAATCACCATCTCGACCAGACCGGAAAAGATTTCCCCTTCCGCGCTGACGATATCGCAATGGACTGTCATAGCCATCTGATTGCCTCAACCTAAATTAGCGCCCGTTGCCGGGCGCCGGGATTACAGTTTCTTGGCTTTCTCGATCGCTTCTTCGATGCCGCCAACCATGTAGAACGCTTGTTCTGGCAGGTGGTCGTAGTCACCGTTGAGGATGCCTTTGAAGCCAGCAATGGTGTCTTTCAGGGAAACGTATTTACCCGAAGCACCGGTGAAGACTTCAGCCACGAAGAACGGCTGCGACAAGAAACGCTGGATCTTACGAGCACGGTTTACCAACTGCTTGTCGGCTTCCGACAGCTCGTCCATACCCAGGATCGCAATGATGTCCTTCAGTTCTTTGTAACGCTGCAGAACGTACTGAACGCCGCGAGCGGTGTCGTAGTGGTCCTGGCCGATCACGTTCGGGTCCAGCTGGCGCGAAGTCGAGTCGAGTGGATCGACCGCCGGGTAGATACCCAGGGAAGCGATGTCACGGGACAGAACGACGGTAGCGTCCAAGTGGGCGAAGGTGGTCGCTGGCGACGGGTCGGTCAAGTCGTCCGCAGGTACGTATACCGCTTGGATCGAAGTGATCGAACCTTCCTTGGTCGAAGTGATACGTTCTTGCAGAACGCCCATCTCTTCAGCCAGGGTCGGCTGGTAACCTACTGCCGAAGGCATACGGCCCAGCAGTGCGGATACTTCAGTACCGGCCAGGGTGTAACGATAGATGTTGTCGACGAACAGCAGAACGTCGTTACCTTCGTCACGGAACTTCTCGGCCATGGTCAGGCCGGTCAGTGCTACGCGCAGACGGTTTCCCGGCGGCTCGTTCATCTGACCGTAAACCAGTGCCACTTTGTCCAGAACGTTGGAATCCTTCATCTCGTGGTAGAAGTCGTTACCCTCACGAGTACGCTCACCCACACCGGCGAACACGGAATAACCGCTGTGCTCGATGGCGATGTTACGGATCAGTTCCATCATGTTTACGGTTTTGCCTACACCGGCACCACCGAACAGACCGACTTTACCGCCCTTGGCAAACGGGCAAACCAGGTCGATAACCTTGATGCCGGTTTCCAGCAGGTCGTTGCCGCCTGCCTGTTCAGCGAACGAAGGCGCTGCACGGTGAATGCCCCAACGCTCTTCAGTGGCGATTGGACCGGCTTCGTCGATCGGGTTGCCCAGAACGTCCATGATCCGGCCCAGAGTTGCTTTACCAACCGGTACGGAGATGGCTGCGCCAGAGTCGGTAACTTCCAGACCGCGCTTCAAGCCTTCGGTGGAACCCATCGCAATGGTACGAACCACGCCGTCGCCCAGCTGCTGCTGAACTTCCAGGGTGGTCCCGGCCGCGCTTTGTACAGTCAGCGCGTTGTAGATGCTCGGTACGCTGTCGCGTGGAAATTCCACGTCGATAACGGCGCCGATGATTTGAACGATACGTCCGCTACTCATAGCTGGATCCTCTGAATATTTGAACCGTTAAACCGCGGCAGCGCCGCCGACGATTTCCGAGATCTCTTGGGTGATCGCAGCCTGACGCGCCTTGTTGTAGACCAGCTGCAAATCGCTGATCAAATCACCGGCGTTGTCGGTAGCGTTCTTCATCGCGATCATCCGCGCAGCTTGTTCAGCCGCGTTGTTCTCGACCACCGCCTGGTAGACCTGCGACTCCACGTAACGGACCATCAAGCCGTCCAGCAGCTCCTTGGCATCCGGTTCGTAGAGATAGTCCCAGTGGTGCTTGAGGTCTTGATCCGGGGTTGCCACCAGTGGAATCAACTGCTCCACGGTAGGCTGTTGCGTCATGGTGTTGATGAACTTGTTGGACACCACGGACAGGCGGTCAATACGGCCGTCCAGGTAGGCATCCAGCATCACCTTGACGCTGCCGATCAGATCATTGATCGACGGCTCTTCACCCAGGTGGCTGATAGCTGCAACGACGTTACCGCCGAAGTTGCGGAAAAAGGCCGCACCCTTGCTACCAACGACACACAGATCGATCTCGACGCCGTTTTCGCGGTTTACCGCCATGTCCTTGACCAGGGCCTTGAACAGGTTGGTGTTCAAGCCGCCGCACAGACCACGGTCACTGCTCACTACGACATAACCGACACGCTTGATTTCGCGGTCGATCATGAACGGGTGGCGGTATTCCGGGTTGGCGTTGGCCAGATGCCCAATTACCTGGCGGATACGCTCCGCATAAGGACGGCTAGCAGCCATGCGCATTTGTGCCTTGCGCATTTTGCTGACCGCCACTTTTTCCATGGCGCTGGTAATCTTTTGCGTGCTTTTGATGCTCGCAATCTTACTGCGAATCTCTTTTGCGCCTGCCATGTAACACCTATCAGGTTAGCAAGCGGGAGCCTTGCGGCTCCCGCTGCGGCTTACCAGGTTTGGGTGGCCTTGAACTTCTCGATACCGGCTTTCATGCCAGCGTCGATTTCGTCATTGAAGTCACCTTTCACGTTGATCTTCGCCATCAAATCGGCGTGATCGCGGTTGAAGAAAGCAATCAGCGCTTGCTCGAAGCTGCCGATCTTGGCGATTTCAACGTCAGTCAGGAACCCACGCTCAGCGGCATACAGCGACAGCGCCATGTCAGCGATCGACATTGGTGCGTATTGCTTCTGCTTCATCAGCTCGGTAACGCGCTGACCATGCTCAAGTTGCTTACGGGTCGCTTCGTCCAGGTCAGAAGCGAACTGGGCGAATGCCGCCAGTTCACGGTACTGAGCCAGAGCGGTACGGATACCACCGGACAGCTTCTTGATGATCTTGGTCTGAGCGGCACCACCCACACGGGATACCGAAACACCGGCGTTCACAGCAGGACGGATGCCCGAGTTGAACATGGCCGATTCCAGGAAGATCTGACCGTCAGTGATGGAAATCACGTTGGTCGGAACGAACGCGGATACGTCGCCAGCCTGGGTTTCGATGATCGGCAGTGCGGTCAGGGAACCGGTTTTGCCGGTCACTGCGCCGTTGGTGAACTTCTCTACGTATTCTTCCGAAACGCGGGATGCGCGCTCCAGCAGACGGGAGTGGAGATAGAACACGTCGCCTGGGTAAGCTTCACGGCCTGGTGGACGGCGCAGCAGCAGGGAAATCTGGCGGTAAGCCACTGCTTGCTTGGACAGATCGTCATAAACGATCAGCGCGTCTTCACCGCGGTCGCGGAAGAATTCACCCATGGTGCAACCGGAGTACGGTGCCAGGAATTGCAGCGCGGGAGATTCCGAAGCACTGGCAGCCACGATGATCGTGTTGGCCAGGGCGCCGTTTTCTTCCAGCTTGCGAACCACGTTGGCGATGGTCGATTGTTTCTGACCGATCGCAACGTAGACGCAGTAGATGCCGCTGTTCTTCTGGTTGATGATCGCGTCGATCGCCAGAGCGGTTTTACCGATCTGACGGTCACCGATGATCAGCTCACGCTGGCCACGGCCGACAGGGATCATGGCATCGACAGCCTTGTAGCCAGTCTGTACAGGCTGGTCTACCGACTTACGCCAGATCACGCCTGGAGCAACTTTCTCGACCGCGTCGGTCTGAGTGTTGTTCAGCGGACCTTTGCCATCAACTGGGTTACCCAGTGCGTCGACAACGCGACCCAGCAGTTCCTTACCAACCGGAACTTCGAGGATGCGGCCAGTGCACTTGGCGCTCATGCCTTCAGCCAGAGACTGGTATGCGCCCAATACGACGGCACCTACGGAGTCTTGCTCCAGGTTGAGTGCCATACCGAAGACGCCGCCCGGAAACTCGATCATCTCGCCGTACATGACGTCGGCCAGACCGTGAATCCGCACGATACCGTCAGATACGCTGACGACAGTGCCTTCGTTACGGGCTTGGGAGGTCACATCGAGCTTGTCGATGCGGCCCTTGATAATTTCACTTATTTCGGAAGGATTGAGTTGCTGCATTGCTCTGCTGCCCCTTCAAACTCAAGATTTCAATGCTTCGGCAAGTTTCGCGATTTTGCCGCGAATCGAGCCATCGATAACCAGGTCGCCGGCGCGGATGACAACGCCCCCAATAAGGGATTTGTCTTCCTCGACTTGCAGGCGCACTTCCCGGTTGAGTCGTGCACTGAGAACCTTGGCGAGTTTGTCTTGCTGTTCTTGGTTCAATGCAAAAGCACTGGTCACTTCAACGTCTACCGATTTCTCTTGTTCGGCCTTGTACAGGTCGAACAGAGCGGCGATCTCCGGCAACAGCGGGAGACGGTCGTTTTCGGCAACGACGTGGATGAAGTTCTGTGCCTTGGCATCAAACTTGTCGCCGCACACGTCAATGAACGTGGCGGCCTTTTCTGCGCTCGTCAGTCGCGGGGCCTTGAGCACGCGCTGCATGGTGTCGTCTTCCGACACCGCTGCAGCCAGGCCGAGCATGGCTGACCAATTGGCCAGTTGCTGGTGGGCCTGAGCGTGCTCGAAGGCCGCCTTAGCGTAAGGTCGGGCCAACGTGGTCAGTTCTGCCATGATCGCCCTCGCTTAGATTTCAGCAGCCAGTTGGTTAACCAGCTCTGCGTGCGCGTTTTGATCGATTGTGGCACCCAGGATCTTCGCAGCACCGCCAACGGCCAGGCTACCCACTTGGGCGCGCAGCGCGTCTTTGACGCTGTTCAGTTCCTGTTCGATCTCGGCCTGAGCCTGAGCCTTCACACGGTCAGCTTCGACGCGAGCCTGTTCACGGGCTTCGTCGACAATCTGGGTACCGCGTTTCTTGGCTTGCTCGATGATTTCAGCTGCCTGAGCTTTCGCTTCGCGCAGTTGCTGACCCGCTTTCTCTTGGGCCAACTCCAGGTCGCGAGCTGCACGGCTGGCAGCGTCCAGACCATCAGCGATCTTCTTTTGACGTTCGTGCAGAGCCGCGATGACCGGAGGCCATACGAACTTCATGCAGAACAATACAAAAATCAGGAACGCAACGGACTGGCCAATCAGGGTCGCATTAATGTTCACGCCAACACCTCGCAGTTACGTTGTCCATCACACCAAATTACCCGGAAGATCCGAGTAATTAGCCAGCGATCTGACCAACGAACGGGTTCGCAAAGGTGAAGAACAGAGCGATACCAACACCGATCATGGTTACGGCGTCGAGCAGACCGGCAACGATGAACATTTTAACTTGCAGCATTGGAACCATTTCTGGCTGACGCGCTGCGCCTTCCAGGAACTTGCCGCCCAGCAGGCCGAAACCAATTGCGGTACCCAGTGCGCCCAGGCCGATCAACAGTGCAACAGCGATAGCGGTTAGACCAACTACAGTTTCCATCTTTCCTCCCGACTTTTACGTCGTATGGTTTAGGTTTTTTAGATTAAAGCGGTAAAACAAATCGTTTCAGATGCTCCGTCAGGAGCCCCTTCCCGTTTTACCGGGAAGGACATCAGACTAGTCGAGACTGGTCTTAATGGTTTTCTTCGTGTGCCATCGACAGGTAGACGATGGTCAGCATCATGAAGATGAACGCCTGCAGAGTGATGATCAGGATGTGGAACACAGCCCACGCCCACTGCAGAACAACGCCCAGGCCACTAAGCCAGAGCAGACCGCTGCCGAACATCACAGCAATCAGGATGAAGACCAGCTCGCCGGCATACATGTTGCCGAACAGACGCAGAGCCAGGGAGATCGGCTTGGCGATCAGGGTCACGAATTCCAGCAGGAAGTTCACCGGGATCAGCAGGGCTTGAACGAAGATGTTCTTGCTGCCGAACGGGTGCAGGGTCAGCTCGCCGATGAAACCGCCGAGGCCCTTGACCTTGATGCTGTAGAAAATGATCAGTGCGAAAACCGAGAATGCCATGCCCAGAGTCGCGTTCGGGTCGGTAGTCGACACGGCGCGGAACGGGATGTGGGCATCGCCGGAGATCAGGATGGCCAGCTGAGGAATCCAGTCGACCGGTACCAGGTCGACGGCGTTCATCAGGAACACCCAGACGAAGATGGTCAGTGCCAGCGGTGCAATCACCGGGCTACGGCCATGGAAGCTGTCTTTCACGCTGCCATCGACGAATTCGACCAATACTTCAACGAAGTTCTGCAAAGCACCTGGCTGACCGGAGGTCGCCTTCTTTGCCGCCATGCGGAAAAGAAGAACGAAGATCAGACCCAATGCGACAGACCAGCCGAGGGTATCGACGTGGAAAGCCCAGAAGCCCATTTCCTTGGCTTCTGCTGCGGTGTGGGCAAAGCCCCAGCCGCCGGTAGGGTGCTGACCGAAGGTCAGGTTCTGCAAGTGGTGCTGGATATAGCCCGAAGCGGTTGTTTCTGCCATGGTTGCCTCAAACGCCCTAAGGTCTCGAAAGTCTTGTTCTCATCAGCAGGGGAGCGAACCAGCTGACCGACTGAGTCAGCACGAAGGCACCGAATACTGCAATCGGCGCCAGTGGCTTCACACCTGCAAACACCAGTGCAAACAGCACTGCCGTCAAAATCAGTTTCCCCGCCTCGCCGGCATAAAACGACCGGACGATGGACTGGGCTGCTCGGGCGCCGGAAAACCGAAATGCCCTGTGAGCGAAATACACATTGGGCAGCAAGGCTATCAGGCCTCCGCAAAGTCCCGAGTACCCGGCAACGACTCCGTGCCATTGCCAGAGCGCCAAAGCGGCAATGAGCAAGACCACGAATTGAGCCATTAACACCGGAAAAACCGCCAGGCGATGGAAAGGCAAGCGGTTTGGCGTGCGGGTTTCCATCGTTATTGCTCTCCAATGGTCGGCTGCCGAAATTCAATAACTTGGCATAATTTGTGCCGACAAAATGCGCGCAGAGTATAGGGGCGGTTCTGCCCCTATTCAACTGTCAGGTAGTGATTTCCGACTGCACGCTACATGAGGAAATGTTTCAGCGGATATGTGCGAGTACGCCTTGAAGCTCATCCAGTGAGTTGTAACCAATCACTAACTGCCCTTTGCCCTTCTTCCCGTGTCGAATCTGCACCGCAGAGCCTAGGCGCTCGGCCAGACGCTGTTCCAGGCGGGCAATATCCGGGTCCGGTTTTGCAGGTTCGACGGGCTCCGGTTTGCCACTCAACCACTGGCGAACCAGTGCTTCAGTCTGGCGCACAGTCAGCCCGCGTGCGACAACATGTCGCGCCCCTTCAACCTGTTGATTGTCCGGCAAACCGAGCAATGCACGGGCATGCCCCATTTCCAGGTCGCCATGGGACAACATGGTCTTGATGACTTCCGGCAGCGAAATCAGGCGTAACAGGTTGGCCACGGTCACCCGTGACTTACCCACCGCTTCGGCCACTTGCTGCTGGGTCAGCTGGAATTCCTGCTGCAGACGCTGCAAAGCCACTGCTTCTTCGATCGGGTTGAGGTCTTCGCGCTGGATGTTCTCGATCAGAGCAATGGCGATGGCGGTTTCATCCGGCACATCGCGCACCATCGCCGGAATGGTTTCCTGCCCGGCCTGCTGGCTGGCGCGCCAGCGCCGTTCACCAGCGATGATTTCAAAACGACCGCCGCCGATCGGGCGTACCACGATCGGTTGCATCACACCTTGGGCCTTGATCGACTGCGCCAGCTCTTCCAGAGCTTGAGGATCCATATCGCGACGCGGCTGGTATTTACCGCGCTGGAGCAGGTCCAGGGGCAGGTGTTGCAACTCACGATGATCGGCTTGCGCCGCTTGTTCTTCCAGCGAGCTGACGGTCGGACCACTCAGCAGTGCATCCAGTCCACGTCCGAGACCTCGTTTCTTGACGGCCATGGGGATTCCTTAAGTTGCCTGAGCGGCGGCGATGCGTGAGTTTTTGCGCTGACGACGAACCATTTCGCCCGCCAGGGCCAGATAGGCAATAGCGCCCCGCGATGCTTTGTCGTACGCCAGCGCCGGCATGCCGTAGCTTGGCGCTTCGGCCAGACGGATGTTGCGCGGAATGACCGTGTCGTACAGCTGGTCGCCGAAATGTTCTTTGAGCTGAGCCGAGACATCGTTCATCAGGCTCAGGCGTGGGTCGTACATGGTGCGCAACAAACCTTCGACCTTGAGGTTCGGGTTCAGCAGTTCAGCGATACGCTTGATGTTATCCACAAGGTCGCTCAAACCTTCGAGTGCAAAATACTCGCACTGCATGGGGATAATTACGCCGTCGGCGGCCACCAATGCGTTCAACGTCAGCATCGACAAGGACGGCGGGCAGTCGATCAAAATGTAATCATAGTTTTCACGGATCGGCGCCAGCGCACTGCGCAGACGACTCTCCTTCATCTGCATTTCCAGCAGAACCACTTCCGCGGCCGTCAGGTCACGGTTAGCCGGCAACAACTGGTAACCACCATGCTCGGAGTAGTGCATGGCCTGGGCCAGGTCGCATTCACCGATCAACAGGTCGTAGACCGAGTTTTCCAGGCCGTGTTTATCCACACCGCTACCCATGGTGGCGTTGCCCTGTGGATCGAGATCGATCAACAACACCCGACGCTTGGTGGCGACGAGGGATGCTGCGAGGTTGATGCAGGTAGTGGTCTTGCCCACACCACCTTTCTGGTTCGCTATCGCGAATACCTTAGCCATTCTTGCTTGTGTTCCCAATCATGCCGTGCGGCGCAGTATCAGCAGATGACGTTGGCCTTGGCAACCGGGTACGGCCAGGGCGTGTTCGCTATCGAGGTGGAAGTCTGCCGGCAATGCTACCAGCTCATCGGCGGGATGAACGCCCTTCATTGCCAGCCAACGGGTGTCGGCGTCGCCAAGGTGGCGAGTCCAGTTTGTGAAGTTTTCCATGCTGCTGAAAGCCCGGGAGATGATCCCGTTAAAAGGCTCTGCAGGCTGGAATGCTTCAACGCGACTGTGGATAACTTGCAGGTTATCCAGTTTGAGTTCGAGTTTGACCTGGGTCAGGAAGCGGGTTTTCTTGCCGTTACTGTCCAGGCAAGTCACTTGCGCCTCAGGAAACAGGATGGCCAGCGGGATACCAGGCATGCCGCCACCACTGCCGACATCCAGCCAGCGACCGTTTTCGATGAATGACATCACGCTCAGGCTATCGAGCAAATGACGCGAGACCATTTCGTCGGGATCACGTACCGCGGTCAGGTTGTAGGCCTTGTTCCATTTGATCAACAGAGCCAGATAGCCCAGCAGCTGCGCATGCTGGGTTTCTGTCAGCGTGACACCAAGCTGGCGGGCACCTGTGGATAACTCATCTGCGTGTTGCGAAGTGACCAACGAACTCAAGCGCTTTGCTCCAACTGACGGCCCGCGCCGCGTTTTTTCAAATGAATCATCAACAGCGAAATGGCTGCCGGCGTAACCCCCGGAATCCGCGACGCCTGGCCCAGGGTTTCCGGACGGGTCGCACCGAGTTTGCTCTGGATCTCTTTGGAGAGACCGGAAATATTCGTGTAATCGATATCCACAGGCAGTTTGGTGTCTTCACTTGCGCGCAGACGGGCAATTTCATCCTGTTGACGATCAATGTAACCGGCGTACTTGGTCTTGATTTCGACTTGTTCGGCCACTTGCGGATCTTCTGCGCCGTTACCGGTTACGGCAATCAGACCAGCGTAGTCGATTTCCGGACGGCTCAAGAGATTGAGCAAGTTGTATTCGTGGGTCAGCGGCGTGCCGAATTTTTCGGAAATCGCATCGCCTTGCTCGGTACCCGGGCGGACCCAGGTGCTCTTCAGACGTTGCTCTTCCAGTTCGATGCTTTCGCGTTTTTTGCAGAAAGCCGCCCAACGAGCGTCATCGACCAGTCCCAATTCGCGACCTTTTTCAGTCAAGCGCAGGTCGGCATTGTCTTCGCGCAGAATCAAACGGTATTCGGCACGGGAAGTGAACATCCGGTACGGCTCTTGGGTGCCAAGGGTAATCAGGTCGTCGACCAACACCCCGATATACGCCTCATCGCGACGCGGACACCAGGCATCTTTGCCCTGCGCACGCAGCGCGGCGTTGGTCCCGGCCAGCAAACCCTGGGCGCCGGCCTCTTCGTAACCGGTGGTGCCGTTGATTTGCCCGGCGAAGAACAGACCGCCGATCACCTTGGTTTCCAGGCTGTATTTCAGGTCACGCGGATCGAAGTAGTCGTACTCGATGGCATAGCCCGGACGCACGATGTGCGCGTTTTCCATGCCGCGGATCGATTGCACGATCTGCAATTGCACGTCGAACGGCAAGGATGTGGATATCCCGTTCGGATACAGCTCATTGGTGGTCAAACCTTCCGGTTCGATGAAGACCTGGTGGCTTTCCTTGTCGGCAAAGCGATGGATCTTGTCTTCGATCGACGGGCAGTAACGCGGGCCGACGCCTTCGATCTCACCGGCAGCGGAATACATCGGCGAACGATCGAGGTTCGCGGCAATGATTTCGTGGGTGCGCGCGTTGGTGTGAGTAATCCAGCAACTGATCTGCCGAGGATGCTGTTCCTTGTTGCCCATGAACGACATCACCGGGATTGGCGTATCGCCGGCTTGCTCGGTCATCACCGAAAAATCCACGGAGCGGGCATCGATTCGCGGCGGTGTACCGGTTTTCAGGCGACCGACGCGAAGCGGCAATTCACGCAAACGGTGCGCCAGGGCAATCGACGGTGGATCACCGGCACGGCCACCGGAAAAATTCTGCAGGCCAATGTGGATAAGTCCACCGAGGAACGTACCGGTGGTCAAAACCACCGAATCGGCAAGAAAACGCAGGCCCATTTGGGTGACTACGCCACGCACTTGCTCTTGTTCAACGATCAAGTCATCAGCGGCCTGTTGAAATATCCACAGGTTCGGCTGGTTTTCCAGGATTTCGCGGACAGCTGCCTTGTACAGAACCCGATCTGCCTGAGCACGGGTAGCGCGCACGGCAGGGCCTTTGCGGCTGTTCAACACGCGAAACTGAATGCCGCCTTTATCGGTAGCGATGGCCATCGCGCCGCCAAGGGCATCGATTTCCTTCACCAGATGGCTTTTACCGATGCCGCCAATGGCCGGATTGCAACTCATGGCACCGAGGGTTTCCACGTTATGCGTCAGCAACAGGGTTTTGACCCCCATACGTGCTGAGGCCAGTGCTGCCTCGGTACCGGCATGACCGCCGCCGATGACGATCACTTCAAAACGGGAAGGGAAATCCACCACGCACCTCGTGCCTGCTTAAGTAGGTAATTCAGGAATAGTTTGAGCTCAGGTTTTTGCACCTGGTCGACAAGTATAGGGACTTCGCCCTTCCTAAAGAACCCTTTGCACAAAATTTAACCAGCTGTGGAGAAGTCGCGGTTATAGAAATTAAAAAGAGAGAAATTTATTAAATCTTTGTTTTTATGTTTATTTCTACTGACCAAGGTTTCTGTGGATAGATTGCTACAGGCCTTTATTATCAATATGTACAGCGATTCAAAACCCTGTGGTCATGTGCCAGGGAGGCCCTTGGATAACCGGTGTAAGCCTGTGGATTAAAGTACCTGTTATCCACAGAGGGTTTTTTCTTCAGTTTTCAGGCCCTGTTATCAACTGCTCTTAGCCGCTGTTATTCACAGGGCTTAATCCACAGAAAAGGCTGCCAAAAGTAAAAGACAGACACGCAAATTCCGCACAAGCAGTCAGAAAAACCGCTCAGCACTCATCGATAGGCAATGAAAAGAAAAAAGACAGGCACGGATGGCCTGTCTGTGAACAACGAAGGGAGTTACTTGCCGATGCAAAAACTGGAGAAGATGCGACCCAACAGGTCATCGGAACTGAACGCGCCAGTGATTTCCCCCAAGGATTGCTGAGCCTGACGCAAATCTTCGGCGAGCAGTTCACCCGCCCCCGCCAGCGTCAGCTGTGCGCGGCCGTGTTCGAGCGCGGCACTGGCATGACCGAGCGCCTCAAGATGGCGCCTGCGGGCACTGAAACTGCTTTCCGACGTCTGTTCATAACCCATGCATGCCTTGAGATGATCGCGCAGAAGCTCCAGGCCATTGTCAGCGGTTTTTGCACTCAGGCTGATGGTGACATGCCCATCCTCACTGACTTCCAGCGCAATGGCTTCGCCGGTTAGATCTGCCTTGTTGCGGATCAGCGTAACTTTTGCCGGGTCTGGTCGGGTCTCGAGGAATTCCGGCCACAAAGCGAAGGGATCGAGCGCTTCCGGGGCTGTCGCATCCACAACCAACAGCACGCGATCGGCTTCGCCAATGGCTTTCAATGCCCGTTCAACGCCAATCTTTTCCACATGATCGTCGGTATCTCGCAAGCCAGCGGTGTCGACCACATGCAACGGCATCCCATCGATGTGGATATGTTCGCGAAGAACGTCCCGGGTGGTGCCGGCGATCTCGGTGACGATTGCAGCTTCCCGGCCGGCCAACGCGTTGAGCAGGCTGGACTTACCGGCATTTGGTCGGCCGGCAATCACTACCGTCATGCCATCGCGCAACAACGCACCTTGTCCGGCTTCGCGCACAACGGTGGATAACTCTTCACGGACTTTATCGAGCATGCTCAGAACGTGGCCATCAGCGAGGAAGTCGATTTCTTCTTCGGGGAAGTCGATGGCGGCTTCGACATAAATCCGCAGGCTGATCAGCTGCTCGGTGAGGTTATGCACACGTGTGGAAAAAGCACCTTGCAAGGAACGCAGAGCATTTCGGGCGGCCTGTGCAGAACTGGCTTCAATCAAGTCGGCGATGGCTTCAGCCTGCGCCAGATCGAGTTTGTCATTGAGGAATGCGCGCTCGCTGAATTCGCCTGGTCGAGCCAGGCGGCAACCCAGTTGCACACACCGCTGCAGCAGCATATCCAGAACAATCGGCCCGCCATGTCCCTGGAGTTCCAGGACATCTTCACCCGTGAAGGAATTCGGTCCCGGAAAATACAGAGCGATTCCTTGGTCCAGTACCTCGTCGTTTTCACTGAGAAACGGACCGTAATGAGCGAATCGCGGTTTCAGATCGCGACCACAGAAGGCCTTGGCGGCAACACTCGCCAATGGCCCGGAAATACGAACGATGCCAACCCCGCCTCGACCCTGGGCAGTAGCGACGGCGGCGATGGTTTCACGAGGAGCGTTCATGAACCGGTATCCAGACAAAAGTGACAGATAGCAAAACGCCCCACTAGGGGGCGTTTTGAGTGGTTATCCACAGAGCAAGTTACGCCTCGGCTTTTTTGCTAGCCGCTTCGATCTTACGCGTGATGTACCACTGTTGGGCAATCGACAATACGTTGTTCACTACCCAGTACAGCACGAGACCGGCCGGGAACCACAGGAAGAAGAAGGTGAAGATGATTGGCATCATTTTCATCACCTTCGCCTGCATCGGATCCGGAGGCGTCGGGTTCAACTGCTGCTGGATGAACATGGTTGCACCCATGATGATCGGCAGAATGAAGAACGGATCCTTGATCGACAGGTCAGTGATCCACAGCATGAACGGCGCTTGGCGCATTTCAACGCTTTCGAGCAGAACCCAGTACAGCGACAGGAAAACCGGCATCTGCACGAGGATTGGCAAGCAACCACCCAGCGGATTGATCTTCTCTTTCTTGTACAGCTCCATCATGGCTTGCGACATTTTCTGCCGGTCATCGCCATGTTGCTCTTTCAGCGCAGCCAGTTTCGGTGCCACTGCACGCATGCGCGCCATGGATTTGTAACTGGCAGCCGACAGCGGGAAGAAAATCCCTTTGATCAGCATGGTCAGGAAGATGATTGACCAGCCCCAGTTACCCACAATGGCGTGGATATGTTGCAGCAACCAGAAGATCGGTTGAGCGATGAACCAGAGAATGCCGTAGTCGACAGTCAGCTCCAGGCCTGGGGACAACTCTTTCAGCACAGCCTGGCTTTTCGGGCCGGCGTACAGCGTGGCGCTGGTTTCAGCCTTGGCACCCGGAGCAACGGTCAGTGAAGGACCGGTGTAACCGATGATGTAATTGCCTTTGCTGTCTTTACGGGTCTGGACGATGTTGTTTTCGCCCTTCGCCGGAATCCATGCGGTCACGAAGTAATGTTGCAACCATGCAACCCAACCACCGGTGACGGTTTCTTTCAGCTGAGCCTTGTCCATGTCGCTCATCGACACTTTCTTGTACGGCTCGTTACTTGTCCACAGGGCGGCGCCCAGATAAGTCGCGGTGCCCGTGGCGGTGCTGGAAGAAGGATCGGAACTGGCATCACGCTTCAATTGCGCGAACATTGCACCGGACCAGGGTTGAGCGCTCTGGTTATCGATCAAGTAGGAAACGGTCACGTCATACAGGCCACGTTTCAAGGTGAAACGCTTGATGTAATTGACGCCGTCCTTGCTGAACTTCAGGTCCACGACCAATTGGTCCTGACCGTCAGCCAGTTGATAAATCTTCTTCTCGGAAGAGTAAACCGGACGACCGGCAGGACTTGCGTCCGGACCATTGCTGCCGATCAGGCCACTTTGCGCCAGATAAGTGCGCTCGTTGCCGTTATCGAACAGCTGGAAAGGAATTTCCGGATGGTCCTGGCGACGTGGATACAGCGGCAATTTCAGCTGCGCGACATCACCACCTTGTGGATCGATGGCCAGATCGAGCACATCCGTTTTGATCTGGATGAGGTCGGTGCTTGCGGCTACCGGAGTTTCGGCAGGTGCGCTGGTATCGTTTGCGGCGTGTGGAATGTCATCACTGACTGACGCTTTTTTGCCAGTTGCCGTATCCGGGAGGCCCGGTGCGGTCGTGCTGGAAGCAACATTCTGAGTCGGCAGGGCAGCCTGGCCATAGTCCTGGTTCCATTTAAGAACCATAACGTAGGACACGATTGCCAGGGCGACGATCAGGATCGTGCGTTTGATATCCATGATTACTCGGCCATCGAAGAAGAACGGGAGGTAGGGATAGGTGGAACCGGGTCATAACCACCGGGATTCCACGGATGACAGCGACCTAAACGACGAAAGGTCAGCCAGCCACCGCGAAGAAGGCCATGGTTTTCAATGGCTTCTAACGCGTAGCAGGAACAACTGGGGTAGAAACGACAGTGACTGGCCATCAGGGGACTAATGGCATAGCGATAAAACTGGATCGGAACGAGTGCCAGTTTACGCATCGGGACTGTCTACCCCTACAGTTTCGGTTTTGACTGCTGGTACCGGCGTGCTGCGTGCCAGACGCTTCCAGAGTTTGCCGAAATGCTGAATCAATTCGGGGTTTTCTACGTCACCCAAACCTTTGCGCGCGACGATAACGATGTCCCAGCCGACCAGTGAATCCTGGTTGAGGCGAAACGATTCGCGCATCAGACGTTTGAGGCGATTGCGCTCGACGGAGAGCTTTACGCTCTTTTTCCCGATAACCAACCCGAGACGGGGGTGATCAAGATCGTTGTTGCGCGCAAGGAGCAGGAGATTTTTCCCCGGAACCTTGCCGGTAGGGGAGTCAAAGACTGCCTTGAAATGCCGGGGTGTAAGCAGACGCTTTTCCCGACTGAAGTCCTGACTCACCTCCAGTGCCGGCTTATCAAACTGCCAGACGCGCACGACCTTTGGCGCGGCGACGCGACAGTACGGCACGACCGTTCTTGGTAGCCATGCGAGCACGGAAACCGTGGGTACGAGCGCGTTTGATAGTGCTTGGTTGGAAAGTACGTTTCATTGTCGTGTTACCTGGTTCGTCCACAACGGGCCGGAATGGCCCCCGTTTTAAGAGACCGGGGATTCTAGAGAAAGCAAGCCTTCAGGTCAATTTCCAACCAGCGTTTCCTTATAAATAGATCTCCAGGGGTTTGGCGGGTACGAAACCAACGCTAAACATAAAAATAAAGAAGGAGAGTATTTAAAGCTTTTCTGTAAAGCTTATAAAAGCTTAGGACGCGGTTATCTGTGGATAACTGAATGAAGACCTTGTTTTCCGTGATGTACAGAGGATGACAACTACAGTGGAAAACCGTGTTCAGCCTGTGCTGCACTGTCGGATAACCTGTGTGTGAAAGGCTACTTTATCCACAGGCGGGTTACCCACAGAGTTTCACCCCCAGTTGTGCAATGAGCTCAGGCCAGGTTATCCACAGAGCTTATGCACAGACCATTGGTCGTCTTTTTTGCGTATAAATGGCTGATTCTTCTTGTTCGAGGGAGCACCTACGTGTGGATAAGTCGACGTCTGGTCGCGTACAATGGCCGCTTGTTTTTGCCTCACCGGCTTTCAACTTAGGGGATATCCGTGTCAGTGGAACTTTGGCAGCAGTGCGTGGAGCTTCTGCGCGATGAGCTGCCTGCCCAACAATTCAACACTTGGATCCGTCCACTACAGGTCGAAGCCGAAGGCGACGAGTTGCGTGTCTATGCACCCAATCGCTTTGTCCTGGACTGGGTCAACGAAAAGTACCTTGGCCGCGTCCTGGAATTACTGGATGAGCACGGCAACGGTATGGCGCCAGCGCTTTCCTTATTAATAGGCAGCAAGCGCAGTTCGGCGCCGCGTGCAGCACCGAATGCACCGCTGGCGGCGGCCGCGTCCCAGGCTCAGGCTGCATCTGCCCCGGCCAGTACGCAGCCCCCGGCTCCAGCGCCGACCAAGCGTGCGACGCAAAAAGTCGCCGAAGTCACTGAGGAAGAGCCTTCCCGTGACAGCTTCGATCCGATGGCAGGCGCCAGTTCGCAACAGGCTCCGGTTCGTTCCGAACAGCGCACCGTGCAGGTGGAAGGCGCGCTCAAGCACACCAGCTATCTGAACCGCACTTTTACCTTCGAGAATTTCGTTGAGGGCAAGTCCAACCAACTGGCCCGGGCTGCGGCCTGGCAAGTGGCGGACAACCCTAAACACGGTTACAACCCGTTGTTCCTGTATGGCGGCGTAGGTCTGGGTAAAACCCACTTGATGCATGCCGTGGGTAACCACCTATTAAAGAAGAACCCGAATGCCAAGGTTGTGTACCTGCATTCCGAGCGCTTCGTCGCGGACATGGTCAAGGCTCTGCAGCTCAATGCCATCAACGAGTTCAAGCGGTTCTACCGTTCGGTGGACGCTTTGCTGATCGATGACATTCAGTTCTTTGCGCGCAAAGAGCGCTCCCAGGAAGAGTTTTTCCACACCTTCAACGCCCTGCTTGAAGGCGGCCAGCAGGTCATTCTCACCAGTGACCGCTACCCGAAAGAAATCGAAGGCCTTGAAGAACGCCTTAAATCCCGCTTCGGCTGGGGCCTGACGGTTGCCGTCGAGCCGCCGGAACTCGAAACCCGAGTGGCGATCCTGATGAAGAAGGCCGACCAGGCCAAAGTCGAATTGCCTCATGACGCGGCGTTCTTCATCGCCCAGCGTATTCGCTCCAACGTCCGCGAGCTGGAAGGTGCGCTCAAACGCGTGATCGCCCACTCGCACTTCATGGGCCGCGACATCACCATCGAGCTGATTCGCGAATCCCTGAAAGACCTGTTGGCGCTGCAGGATAAACTGGTCTCTGTGGATAACATTCAGCGCACCGTCGCCGAGTACTACAAGATCAAGATTTCCGATCTGCTGTCCAAACGCCGTTCGCGTTCGGTCGCCCGGCCGCGCCAGGTTGCCATGGCGTTGTCCAAGGAACTGACTAACCACAGCCTGCCGGAAATCGGCGATGTGTTTGGCGGTCGTGACCACACGACGGTTTTGCACGCGTGTCGCAAGATCAACGAACTTAAGGAATCCGACGCGGACATCCGCGAGGACTACAAGAACCTGCTGCGTACACTGACCACTTGATGAACACCAGCGCAGCTATTAAGGCAAGGGACTAGACCATGCATTTCACCATTCAACGCGAAGCCCTGTTGAAACCCCTGCAACTGGTCGCAGGCGTAGTCGAGCGCCGACAGACCTTGCCGGTGCTTTCCAACGTGCTGCTGGTTGTCGAAGGCCAGCAACTGTCGCTGACCGGTACCGACCTGGAAGTCGAGCTGGTCGGTCGTGTGCAACTCGAAGAGCCTGCTGAAACCGGCTCCATCACTGTGCCTGCGCGCAAACTGATGGATATCTGCAAAAGCCTGCCAAACGACGCGCTGATCGACATCAAGGTCGACGAACAGAAGCTCGTGGTGAAGGCCGGGCGCAGCCGCTTTACGCTGTCGACCCTGCCGGCCAACGATTTCCCGACTGTCGAGGAAGGCCCTGGCTCGCTGACCTGCAGCCTGGAGCAAAGCAAACTGCGCCGCCTGATTGAGCGCACCAGTTTCGCCATGGCGCAACAGGACGTGCGTTATTACCTTAATGGCATGCTGCTGGAGGTTTCGGCCGGCATCATTCGCGCCGTGGCTACCGATGGTCACCGTCTGGCGATGTGCTCGATGCAGGCCGATATCGGTCAACCGGACCGACACCAGGTTATCGTGCCGCGCAAAGGTATCCTTGAGCTCGCACGTTTGCTGACCGAGCCGGACGGTATCGTCAGCATCGTCCTGGGCCAGCACCACATTCGCGCCACCACCGGCGAGTTCACGTTCACCTCGAAACTGGTCGACGGTAAATTCCCGGATTACGAACGTGTATTGCCCAAAGGCGGCGACAAGGTGGTGCTCGGTGACCGTCAGGCACTGCGTGAAGCTTTCAGCCGCACGGCGATTCTGTCCAACGAAAAGTACCGCGGTATCCGTCTGCAACTGGCCAACGGTCAGCTGAAAATCCAGGCGAACAATCCGGAGCAGGAAGAAGCGGAAGAAGAGGTTGGCGTCGAGTACAACGGCGGTTCCCTGGAAATCGGCTTCAACGTTAGCTATCTGCTCGACGTACTGGGCGTGATGACCACCGAGCAGGTTCGTTTGATTCTGTCTGACTCCAACAGCAGTGCGCTGGTACAAGAGTCTGACAACGACGATTCGGCTTACGTCGTCATGCCGATGCGTCTGTAATCATGTTCAGCAGAAGCTAGATGTCCTTAAGTCGCGTCTCGGTCACCGCGGTGCGCAATTTGCACCCGGTGACCTTCTCCCCCTCCCCCCGAATCAATATTCTTTACGGCGCCAACGGCAGCGGCAAAACCAGTGTGCTGGAAGCCATTCACCTGCTGGGGCTTGCGCGTTCGTTTCGCAGTACCCGGCTGCTGCCGGTTATTCAGTATGAGCAATTGGCGTGCACTGTCTTCGGACAGGTCGAACTTGCCGAGGGTGGGCAGAGCGCCTTGGGCATCTCGCGGGATCGTCAGGGTGAATTCCAGATCCGCATCGATGGGCAGAACGCGCGCAGTGCCGCGCAGTTGGCCGAAATCCTGCCCTTGCAGCTGATCAACCCGGACAGTTTTCGCTTGCTTGAAGGGGCACCGAAGATTCGTCGGCAGTTTCTCGATTGGGGTGTGTTCCACGTGGAACCCCGATTCATGTCGACATGGCAACGCTTGCAGAAGGCGCTGCGCCAGAGAAACTCCTGGCTGCGGCATGGTACACTTGACGCCGTTTCGCAAGCGGTTTGGGACAGGGAACTGTGTCAGGCCAGTGCTGAAATCGATGAATACCGCCGCGCCTACATCAAAGCCTTGAAACCGGTCTTTGAACAGACCTTGAGCGAACTGGTTGAGCTTGAGGGCTTAACGCTCAGCTATTACCGAGGTTGGGATAAGGACCGTGAGCTGAGCACTGTGCTCGCCGGATCCCTGCAACGGGACCAGCAAATCGGTCATACCCAGGCCGGACCACAACGTGCTGATTTGCGTCTCAGATTGGGCGCACATAATGCCGCAGATATCTTGTCTCGTGGACAGCAGAAGTTGGTGGTCTGTGCCTTGCGGATTGCTCAAGGGCACTTGGTGAGCCAGGCACGACGCGGTCAGTGTATTTATCTGGTGGATGACTTGCCGTCCGAACTGGACGAGCAGCATCGCCGTGCGCTTTGCCGCTTGTTGGAAGACTTACGCTGCCAGGTGTTCATCACCTGTGTAGATCACGAATTATTGAGGGAAGGCTGGCAGACGGAAACGCCAGTCGCTCTGTTCCACGTGGAACAGGGCCGTATCACCCAGACCCACGACCATCGGGAGTGAAGGCATTGAGCGAAGAAAATACGTACGACTCAACGAGCATTAAAGTGCTGAAAGGCCTGGATGCCGTACGCAAACGTCCCGGTATGTACATTGGCGACACCGACGATGGTAGCGGCCTGCACCACATGGTGTTCGAGGTGGTCGACAACTCGATCGACGAAGCGCTCGCCGGCCACTGCGACGACATCAGCATCATTATCCACCCGGATGAATCCATCACCGTTCGCGACAACGGCCGTGGTATTCCGGTAGACGTGCACAAAGAAGAAGGCGTTTCCGCAGCCGAGGTCATCATGACCGTGCTGCACGCCGGCGGTAAGTTTGACGACAACTCCTACAAAGTATCCGGCGGCTTGCACGGTGTAGGTGTGTCCGTGGTAAACGCACTGTCTGAACAGCTGGTCCTGACCGTGCGCCGCAGTGGCAAGATCTGGGAACAGACTTACGTTCACGGCGTTCCGCAAGAACCGATGAAGATCGTCGGCGACAGCGAGACCACCGGCACCCAGATTCATTTCAAGGCTTCCAGCGAAACCTTCAAGAACATCCACTTCAGCTGGGACATCCTGGCCAAGCGGATCCGTGAACTGTCCTTCCTCAACTCCGGTGTCGGTATCGTCCTCAAGGATGAGCGCAGCGGCAAGGAAGAGCTGTTCAAGTATGAAGGTGGACTGCGCGCGTTCGTTGAATACCTGAACACCAACAAGACCCCGGTCAACCAGGTGTTCCACTTCAACATCCAGCGTGAAGACGGCATCGGCGTTGAAATCGCCTTGCAGTGGAACGACAGCTTTAACGAAAACCTGTTGTGCTTCACCAACAACATTCCGCAGCGTGATGGCGGTACTCACCTGGTGGGTTTCCGTTCCGCACTGACGCGTAACCTGAACACCTACATCGAAGCAGAAGGCCTGGCGAAGAAGCACAAAGTCGCCACAACCGGTGATGACGCCCGGGAAGGTCTGACCGCGATCATTTCGGTGAAGGTGCCGGATCCGAAGTTCAGTTCCCAGACCAAAGACAAGCTGGTGTCTTCCGAAGTGAAGACTGCGGTCGAACAGGAAATGGGCAAGTACTTCTCGGACTTCCTCCTGGAAAACCCGAACGAAGCCAAACTGGTTGTCGGCAAGATGATCGACGCCGCCCGTGCCCGTGAAGCGGCGCGCAAGGCTCGTGAGATGACCCGTCGCAAAGGTGCGCTGGACATCGCCGGCCTGCCGGGCAAACTGGCGGACTGCCAGGAAAAAGACCCTGCCCTTTCCGAACTGTACCTCGTGGAAGGTGACTCTGCTGGCGGCTCGGCCAAGCAGGGACGTAACCGCAAGACCCAGGCCATTCTGCCCCTCAAGGGCAAGATCCTGAACGTCGAGAAAGCCCGTTTCGACAAGATGATCTCTTCCCAGGAAGTAGGCACCTTGATCACCGCGCTCGGCTGCGGCATCGGTCGTGAAGAGTACAACATCGACAAGCTGCGTTATCACAACATCATCATCATGACCGATGCTGACGTCGACGGTTCGCACATCCGTACCCTGCTGTTGACGTTCTTCTTCCGTCAGCTGCCGGAGCTGATCGAGCGTGGCTACATCTATATCGCCCAGCCACCGCTGTACAAAGTGAAGAAAGGCAAGCAAGAGCAATACATCAAAGACGACGACGCCATGGAAGAGTACATGACGCAGTCGGCCCTGGAAGATGCGAGCCTGCACCTGAACGAAGAGGCCCCGGGTATCTCCGGTGAAGCCCTTGAGCGTCTGGTGAATGACTTCCGTCTGGTAATGAAGACCCTCAAGCGTTTGTCGCGCCTGTATCCGCAGGAGCTGACCGAGCACTTCATCTACCTGCCTGCGGTGAGTCTGGAGCAACTGTCCGATCACGCAGCGATGCAGGATTGGCTGGCTCAGTACGAAGTGCGTCTGCGCACCGTCGAGAAGTCGGGCCTGGTGTACAAGGCCAGCCTGCGTGAGGACCGTGAACGTAACGTCTGGCTGCCAGAGGTCGAACTGATCTCTCACGGCCTGTCGAATTACGTCACCTTCAACCGCGACTTCTTCGGAAGCAACGACTACAAAACCGTTGTCTCCCTCGGTGCTCAGCTGAGCACGCTGCTGGACGACGGCGCGTACATCCAGCGTGGCGAACGCAAGAAGCAGGTCACCGAGTTCAAGGAAGCCCTTGAATGGCTGATGGCCGAAAGTACCAAGCGCCACACCATCCAGCGATACAAGGGGCTGGGGGAGATGAACCCGGATCAGCTGTGGGAAACCACCATGGATCCAGGCTCGCGCCGCATGCTGAAAGTGACCATCGAAGACGCCATTGGCGCGGACCAGATCTTCAACACCCTGATGGGTGATGCGGTCGAACCCCGTCGTGACTTCATCGAAAGCAACGCCCTGGCGGTTTCCAACCTGGACTTCTGATCCCGGTCGGCGCCAACAAAAAGGCCAACGCATTGCGTTGGCCTTTTTTATTATTCGCGATTCACTCACTCGCCGGCGAAACACTCTCCAGTCGATAGCCATACCCGTAAATCGTCAGCAACTGCCAGCCACGATCAGCCGTCAGGCCAAGTTTGTTGCGCAGGCGATAGATGTGCGTATCCAGAGGGCGCGATGAGGACATTTCTTCATGGGGCCAAAAGCGTTCGTAAAGGTAGTCCCGCGACAGCGGTCGCCCCAGGTTGCTGAACAGGCAATGCGCCAGACGGTATTCGCGCTCGGTCATGACGATCGGTTTGCCATCACGCGTGACGGTCAGTTCTGCATCATCGAACACCAGATCATTGAAGCTCAAGCCGTCCGTGGCTGCTCGTTGCTGGCTGTGTCGACGCAGAACCGCGCCTACCCGGGCTTTCAGTTCATTGGGACGAAACGGTTTGCTGAGGTAATCGTCGGCACCGGCATTCAGGGCCTGGACGATATCGTTCTCTGCGTCACGACTGGTAAGCATGATGGCGGCCGGTGGTGTTTCCATGTGTTCACGAGTCCAGCGCAGCACCATCAAGCCGGTGATATCGGGTAATTGCCAGTCGAGGATCAGCAGGTCAAAGGTTTCTCGGCGTAGTTGTCGCACCAGGTCTTCACCGCGTTCGAAGCTGTGGAGTGACCAGGGTTGCTCGCCGCCGTCCGCTACCTGCTCCAGGGTTTGTTCGACCCGGCGCAGTTCGGCTGGCTCATCGTCCAATATCGCGACACGCATAGGCGGTGGTTCCTTGTCAGGGGCAGTTGAAGTTCGGGGTCCGCCGTGTGTCGACGTCCGCTATGATTCTTGGGTCTACGTTGTCAGATCGGAGATCTATGAAACCATTCACCCCGCCCTGCCCTTTTTCCCATGAATAGCCCTCGTCTTCTGGAAAGCCGTGAGCCAAGCCAGGTTGAGCGATTATTTCGGCAATTGGTGCGCGAGTGGTTGTGGGTCAGTCTAGTGCTCCTGCCGCTGACTGCACTGTTGTCCTATCGTCTGCAGATTAATCTGAACGATTCATCACCGGCCCTAAGCGCGCTTCTGTCAGTGTGCCTGGTGGCCTGTGTTCTCGCTCTGTTGCTGTGGCGCCCGCGCCTGGCGCTCTGGCTGACGTTGATTGGCATGCTCAGTACGCTGCTGACCAGCGCCGGTCTCGCGGAGTTGAGCAAATGGTGGTCCCCGACCCCCGCGCTGCTGAGCATGCTACTGGCTTATTTGATCTGGAACTGGCGGCGGCTCAGTGTGGTGTTGAGGTATTTTGGTTGGGAGCTGGCGCGACTGGACAGCGAACCCAAAGTATTTCCGGAACGCCGCCGCACACAGTTTCCGAGCGGGGATCGCTTGCAGAAGCAAGTGATGGCGCTTGAACAAGCCATGAGCCGGACCCGCGATACCCACCGTTTCATCGCTGATGGACTGGAATATTTGCCTGTAGCCACATTGATCAGTGACCCTAACGGGCAAATATTGCTCGGTAACCGCAAAGCCCGCGATCTATTTGGCGGCAGTTTGGTGGGGGAAGGAGTCATTGAACAGTTGGTACAGCTCGGTTACCCCGGGGTGAACCATGGCCCCGTCTCGCAATTATCCACACTGCCGATGTTGGAGTTCCGTGACGTAAGAGAACGCAGCTTGCGTTTGGAACGCGCTGCTTTGTTACCGACAGACGTCGAAACGCCCGTCGGTTGGCTCTGGAGCTTGACTGACCTGAGTATTGAGCGCGAAGCGCAAGAGCAACGGACTGTCATGTTGCGTTTTCTGTCCCACGATTTGCGCGCGCCTCACTCGGCCATTCTTGCGCTGCTGGATGTGCATCGTCATCAGGTAGGCGGCGACACGCAACTGTTCGATCAGATTGAGCTTCAGGTGCGTCGCGCCCTGGATCTGACGGACGGATTCGTTCAATTGGCCAGGGCTGAGTCCGATGCCTATCACTTCCAGCCCAGCTTATTTGCCATGCTGGTGCTGGATGTGTTCGATCAGGCATTGCCCCTTGCGCAACAGAAACAGATCCAGCTGGTGCACCAGGTCGAGGATGCCGCTCAGGAAAGTCTGCTCATGGCGGATCAGGCTTTGTTGACTCGGGCGCTGTTCAATCTCTTGGAGAATGCGATCAAATACAGTGCAACGGGAACGCGAGTCAGTTTGCAGGTCAGGCACAGCGGCGACTGGTTGACCTGTGAACTCGTCGATCAGGGCAAAGGTATTGCCGCCAGGGAGTTGCCCGAACTATTCAGTCAATATCGGCGTTTCTCTTCTGCCCAGGGTACCGACGGCGTGGGGTTGGGGTTGTCGATGGTAAAGGCGGTGGTGGATCGACATGGGGGGCGAATCGAATGCTCCAGCGTGGTTGGCGAAGGCACCTGTTTCCGGCTTGATTTCCCCTTGTTGGAAGAGTGAATGCCATGGGATTTCGCGGGTATAAAAAAACCGGCTATATCAGCCGGTTTTTTTGCGTCCGCAAAATACTTATGCACGGTTTGATGATTTTTATCATTTTATAAAATATGTAATAAAATCAAAAAGTTACTTAATATTCGGTAGGCGTTTGAGAAAAACGGTACACAGCTTATCCACAGAATTTCAGACAGCGACCGAGTCCGTGGAAACCGGTGCATTTGGCGCCGGCGGAAGTGAGCCCATTTCCCTTTGCATTTGCTCGTTCCAGGCCTGCACCCGATCGTTCAAATCAGCAATGGCGCGTGGCCCGCTGCCTTCGGCATACATTGGTTCGCCGATGATCACGGTAATCACGCCGGGCTTCTTCGCCCAACCGGCTTTCGGCCAGAACTTGCCGGCATTGTGCGCAATCGGCAGCACCGGCAGGTCGGCGTTGACCGCCAACGCAGTCCCGCCCCGGGAGAACTTGCCGATGGTGCCGTAGGGAACGCGTGTGCCTTCAGGGAAGATCAGTACCCAGACGTTGTCCTTGAGCAGTTCGTCGCCCTTCTTGGCCACGTGCTTGAGGGCGGCTTTCGGGTTGTCGCGGTCGATGGCGATCGGACGCAACATGGCCATGGCCCAACCGAAAAATGGCACATAGAGCAGTTCACGCTTGAGTACCTGGCTCAGTGGCGAGAAATAAGCGGAGAGAAAAAACGTCTCCCAAGTGCTCTGGTGATTCGATTGAATTACGCAGGGACGATCCGGCACGTTGTGTGCGCCCTTCACTTCGTAACGAATGCCCAGGAACACCTTGCTCAACCACAAGGCGCAGCGGCACCAATAAACGTTGATGAAGCGATAACGCGCCTTGAACGGCAAAAAGGGCGCGATAAAAAAACTCAGGCTGCACCACAGCAGAGAGCTGGTGCCCAGCAGCAGGTAAAAGAGAAAGGTTCTGATGGCCTGCAATATCGACATGGTGACGTTTACCGTTGCGGGCAATACCCGCCTGTATAAATCGCACTCCTGACCAATCCTTTATCAGGAAATATCAGAAGCACTCTAATTGTGGATAAGTTCTGCGGCAATCGCCGCCAGATCGTCAAAAATCAATGTGCCTACCGGAAGGGTCAAGCCCTGCGTCTTTGCGCCTTTCCCGGTCTTTACCAAAACTGGCTGTGAATCGACGGCTTTGGCGGCTTCCAGGTCACCGAGACTATCGCCGACGAACCAGAGATTGGTCAGCGATACGTTGTAATGTGCGGCGATGCTTTTGAGCATCCCGGGTTTTGGCTTGCGGCAATCGCAGCCTTCGTCCGGCCCGTGCGGGCAGTAGACGATCAGGCCGACTTCACCGCCCTGCTCTGCCACCAGCGAGCGCAAGCGCTCGTGCATGGCATCCAGGGTGGCGATGTCGTAATAGCCGCGAGCGATGCCGGACTGGTTGGTAGCAACCGCTACCGTCCAGCCGGCCTTGCTCAACTGCGCAATGGCTTCGATCGAACCGGGAAGTGGAATCCACTCCTGCACCGACTTGATGTAAGCGTCGGAGTCGTAATTGATCACTCCGTCGCGATCGAGAATCAGCAGTTTCAACAGCAGCCCCTCAGCCCAGCAGCGAAATATCGGCAACGCCGAGGAACAAGCCGCGCAGGCGCGCCAGCAATGCGTAACGGTTGGCGCGCACGTTGGCGTCGTCAGCGTTGACCATCACGGCTTCGAAGAACGCATCCACCGGCTCACGCAACGCCGCCAGACGTGCCAGTGATTCGCTGTACTGACGGGCCGCAGCCATCGGCTGGACAGCCTGGTCTGCCTGCTGGATCGCCGAGTACAGGGAGAACTCGTTGGCGTTGTCGAAGTACTTGGCTTCCACCACGGTAGGAACGGAGCCTTCGACCTTGCTCAGCAAGTTCGACACACGCTTGTTCACCGCCGCCAGGGCCGCGGCTTCCGGCAATTGACGGAAGGCTTGCACGGCTTGCACACGCTGATCGAAGTCCAGGGCCGAACCCGGCTTCAGGGCACGTACCGACAGATAGGTTGCGACATCGACGCCTTCGTCTTCGTAACGTGCACGCAGGCGATCGAAGATGAACTCCAGCACCGAATCGTTCAGACCGGCAGCCTTGACCTTGGCACCGAACGCGGTCACGGCGAAAGCCACGGCGTCGTTCAGGTCCAGATCGAGTTTTTTCTCGATCAGGATACGCAGCACGCCCAGCGCAGCACGGCGCAGTGCGTACGGGTCTTTGCTGCCTGTTGGCAGCATGCCGATACCGAAAATGCCCACCAGCGTGTCGAGCTTGTCGGCAATTGCCACGGCCGCACCGGTCAGTGTGGACGGCAATTCAGCGCCGGCACCGCGCGGCATGTATTGCTCGTTCAGCGCCAGTGCGACGTCTTGCGGCTCGCCGTCGTTGAGGGCGTAGTAGTAACCGGCGACACCTTGCATCTCCGGGAACTCGCCGACCATTTCGGTAGCAAGGTCACACTTCGACAGCAGGCCTGCACGGGCAGCCCAGGAGGCGTTGCCGCCAATGCGAGCTGCGATGTAAGCGGCGAGTTTGGAAACACGTTCGGCCTTGTCGTAGACGCTGCCGAGCTTTTCCTGGAACACCACGTTCTGCAGGCGCAGGTTGAAGTCTTCGAGTTTCTGCTTCTTGTCTTGCTTGAAGAAGAACTCGGCGTCGGTCAGGCGTGGGCGAACCACTTTCTCGTTACCGGCGATGATCTGCTGCGGATCCTTGCTTTCGATGTTGGCCACGGTAATGAAACGAGGCAGCAACTTGCCGTCGGCATCCAGCAGGCAGAAGTACTTCTGGTTGTCCTGCATGGTGGTGATCAGCGCTTCTTGCGGCACATCGAGGAAGCGCTCTTCGAACGAGCACACCAGCGGCACCGGCCATTCGACCAGCGCAGTCACTTCGTCGAGCAGGGCTGGCGGAACGATTGCCGTGCCTTCCTGACGGGTGGCCAGCTCTTCGGTGCGCTTGCTGATGATCTCGCGGCGCTCGTTGGCGTCGGCCAGCACGTAGGCGGCACGCAGGTCGGCCAGGTAGCTGGACGGCGAACCGATGCGCACGCTTTGCGGGTGATGGAAGCGGTGACCGCGAGAGTCGCGTCCGGCCTTCTGGGCGAGGATGGTGCAATCGATGACCTGGTCACCGAGCAGCATCACCAGCCATTGGGTCGGACGAACGAATTCTTCCTTGCGCGCGCCCCAACGCATGCGTTTCGGGATCGGCAGGTCGTTCAGGGAATCTTCGACGATGGTCGGCAGCAGGCTCGCGGTCGGCTTGCCGGCGATGCTTTGGCTGTAACGCAGTTTCGGGCCGCTCTGATCGATTTCGCTCAGGTCGACGCCACACTTCTTGGCAAAACCCAGTGCTGCCTGAGTCGGGTTGCCTTCGGCATCGAATGCGGCCTGACGTGGCGGGCCATCGAGGTTGATGCTGCGATCCGGCTGCTGGGTGGCCAGCGAGGTGATCAGCACCGCCAGGCGACGTGGCGCGGCGTAAACGGTTTTGGTCTCGTAGTTCAGGCCGGCAGCTTGCAAGCCCTTGTCGATACCGGCGAGGAACGCCTCGGCCAAGGTGTTCAGGGCCTTGGGTGGCAGTTCTTCGGTGCCCAGTTCAACCAGAAAATCCAGAGCACTCATTGTGCAGCCTCCAGCTTGGCCAGTACTTCGTCACGCAGGTCCGGGGTCGCCATCGGGAAGCCCAGCTTGGCGCGAGCCAGCAGGTAGGCTTGCGCAACGGACCGCGCCAGGGTGCGCACACGCAGAATGTATTGCTGACGCGCGGTCACCGAGATGGCCCGGCGCGCATCCAGCAAATTGAAGGTATGGGAAGCCTTCAACACCATTTCGTAGCTCGGCAACGGCAGCGGCTGGTCGAGCTCGATCAGGCGCTTGGCTTCGCTTTCGTAGAAATCGAACAGCTCGAACAGCTTCTCGACGTTGGCGTGTTCGAAGTTGTAGGTCGACTGTTCCACTTCGTTCTGGTGGAACACGTCGCCGTAGGTCACCTTGCCGAACGGACCGTCAGCCCAGACCAGGTCGTAGACCGAGTCCACGCCTTGCAGGTACATGGCCAGACGTTCGAGACCGTAGGTGATCTCGCCGGTCACCGGGTAGCATTCGATGCCGCCCGCTTGCTGGAAGTAAGTGAACTGGGTCACTTCCATGCCGTTTAGCCAGACTTCCCAGCCCAGACCCCAGGCGCCGAGGGTCGGCGATTCCCAGTTGTCTTCAACGAAACGGATGTCGTGGACCAGCGGGTCCAGGCCGACGTGCTTGAGGGAGCCCAGGTACAGTTCCTGGAAGTTGTCCGGGTTCGGCTTCAGGACCACCTGGAACTGGTAGTAGTGCTGCAGACGGTTCGGGTTTTCGCCGTAGCGGCCGTCAGTCGGGCGACGGCTTGGCTGTACGTAGGCGGCGTTCCAGGTTTCCGGGCCAATGGCGCGCAGGAATGTTGCGGTGTGGAAAGTGCCGGCGCCTACTTCCATATCGTAGGGCTGAAGTACCACACAACCTTGCTCGGCCCAGTATTGCTGGAGGGCGAGGATCAAGTCTTGGAAGGTACGCACGGCTGGCGTAGGCTGGCTCACGAAATTCACCTGTTTCTTGGGCTGCGATTTAAAGAGCGGGAGTATACCCGATTCATTGCTGCGCACGCCCCCTGGAGCCTTATGCCACGCTGCTTTTGGTGTTCCGAAGATCCGCTGTACATGGCTTATCACGATCAGGAGTGGGGCACGCCGCTACGCGATGCGCAGGGTTTGTTCGAGTTGCTTTTGCTCGAAGGGTTCCAGGCCGGCCTTTCCTGGATCACCGTGCTGCGCAAACGCGAGCATTACCGACAGGTGATGTTCGGTTTTGACGTGCAGCGCGTGGCGCAGATGAGCGACGCGGAGATTGATGAATTGATGCTCGATCCGGGGATCATTCGCAACCGCCTCAAACTCAATGCGGCCCGGCGCAACGCCCAGGCCTGGCTGGCGCTGGAGGACCCGGTGGAGTTTCTCTGGTCCTTTGTCGGTGGCAAACCCGTGATCAACCATTTCAGGGATCGCAGTGAAGTCCCCGCCGTGACGCCGACCGCCGTGGAAATGAGCAAAGGCCTGAAGAAGGCCGGTTTCACCTTTGTCGGGCCGACCATTTGCTACGCCTTGATGCAGGCCAGCGGCATGGTCATGGACCACACCAAGGATTGCGATCGCTACGCGATGCTGGCGAACGGCGGTTAGAATGACCGCCTCGCGCACAGCACAAAATCAGGAGTGACCTGTGGATAAGTTTAAAGGCGCCTTGCTGGTAGGCGCTCTGCGGCTGTTTGCCCTGCTCCCGTGGCGGGCCGTGCAGGCCGTGGGCTCGGCGATCGGCTGGGTCATGTGGAAAACCCCGAACCGCTCCCGCGATGTCGTACGGATCAACCTCGCCAAGTGCTTTCCGGACATGGACCCCGCCGAACGTGAGCGGCTGGTCGGCCAAAGCCTGAAAGACATCGGCAAATCCCTGACTGAAAGCGCCTGCGCCTGGATCTGGCCGGCCCAGCGCTCGATCGATCTGGTGCGCGAGGTAGAAGGGCTGGATGTTTTGAAGGACGCATTGGCGTCGGGCAAGGGCGTGGTTGGCATCACCAGCCATCTGGGTAACTGGGAAGTGCTCAACCACTTCTATTGCAGCCAGTGCAAGCCGATCATTTTCTATCGGCCGCCAAAATTGAAGGCGGTGGACGAATTGCTGCAAAAGCAGCGGGTGCAATTGGGCAACAAGGTTGCCGCTTCGACCAAGGAAGGCATCCTCAGTGTCATCAAGGAAGTGCGCAAAGGTGGTGCGGTGGGCATTCCGGCTGACCCGGAACCGGCCGAATCCGCCGGGATCTTCGTGCCGTTCTTCGCCACCCAGGCGCTGACCAGCAAGTTTGTACCGAACATGCTCGCAGGCGGCAAAGCGGTCGGCGTTTTCCTGCATGCGCTGCGGCTGCCGGATGGTTCGGGTTACAAAGTGATCCTCGAAGCTGCGCCAGAGGCCATGTACAGCACCGACACCGCAGAGTCCTGCGCGGCCATGAGCCAGGTCGTCGAGCGCTATGTGCGGGCTTATCCGAGCCAGTACATGTGGAGCATGAAGCGCTTCAAGAAGCGCCCACCCGGTGAAGCGCGCTGGTACTGACGCAGTTGGCACACTCTGTGGATAACCTGTAGGAGCGAGGCTTGCCCGCGAAGGCGACTGTCAGCCGACAATCGATATTGAAGGCGAAGTCCTCTTCGCGGGCAAGCCTCGCTCCTACAGGTCTGGATTATCCACAATCGATTTTCAAGGGCGCAAAAAGATGTCCGAGCAGCGCAAATCATTTCGCATCAAGATCACCCACGAAAGCTTCGGCGAATGCCTGGGCCAGACGCGCAATCTTTCGCACACGGGTGTCTACGTCAAGCACCCGGCACTGGCGGCCTTGCCTAAAGGTGCGGTGGTCTACGGCCAGGTGCAGGACTTGCCCACAGGCGCGCCGCGAGTGCGCATGGAAGTGGTGCAGGTGGATGTCGAAGGGATTGGCTTGCGCTATCTCTGATCGGCTCGGTCCAGTTTTTTCATAAACACTGTCATTTCCTTCTCGGCCTGCTTGTCGCCATGGTTGCGAGCGGCTTCCACGCCCTTCTCCCAAGCCTGGCGCGCAGCCGCGTGATCCCCAAGTGCCAGATGCGCCTTGCCCAGCAGCTTCCACGCCGCCGAATACTTCGGGTCGAAATCGACGCAGCGTTGAAAATGCTCCGCCGCCTTGGCGTTCTCCCCCAGATCCAGATAACCCTTGCCCAGGCCGAAGCGCAGTAAAGAGTTATCCACACCCTTGGCGAGCATTTTTTCCAGGGATTCGATCATGGGCACTTTTCCTTTGAGAGTAGAAATCTCTGTGGCGAGGGAGCTTGCTCCCGCTCGAGCGCGAAGCGGTCGCTGAAGAGCTACCTGGCTATGTCTGATAAATCGCGATCAGAGGTTTTGCGACTGCTGCGCAGCCGAGCGGGAGCAAGCTCCCTCGCCACAAAAAAGCAGGGTCAGAAGAAACTCAACCCTACATGGAACAGCTTTTCCACATCGCGAATATGCTTTTTATCCACAAGGAACAGGATTACATGGTCACCGGTTTTGATCACGGTATCGTCGTGGGCAATGATCACTTCTTCGTCGCGGATGATCGCGCCGATCGTTGTACCCGGTGGCAGCCCGATGTTCTCGATGGCCTTGCCGATCACCTTGCTCGATTTTGCATCGCCATGGGCGATGGCTTCGATGGCCTCGGCCGCACCGCGGCGCAGTGAGTGCACACTGACGATATCGCCCCGTCGCACGTGGGCCAGCAAGGTGCCGATGGTCGCCAGTTGCGGGCTGATGGCGATGTCGATGTCACCGCCCTGGATCAGGTCGACGTAGGCCGGGTTGTTGATGATGGTCATCACCTTCTTGGCGCCCAGACGCTTGGCCAGCAGCGACGACATGATGTTGGCCTCGTCGTCGTTGGTCAGCGCCAGGAACAGATCGGCGTCGGCGATGTTTTCTTCCATCAGCAGGTCGCGGTCCGAGGCGCTACCTTGCAAGACCACAGTACTGTCGAGGTGGTCCGAGAGATGACGGCAACGTGCCGGGTTCATCTCGATGATCTTCACTTGATAGCGGCTTTCGATGGCTTCGGCCAAGCGCTCGCCGATCTGACCGCCACCGGCGATGACGATGCGTTTGTAGGTCTCGTCGAGACGGCGCATTTCGCTCATCACGGCGCGAATGTTCGCCTTGGCGGCGATGAAAAACACCTCGTCGTCGGCCTCGATCACGGTGTCGCCCTGGGGCAGGATCGGCCGGTCGCGGCGGAAAATCGCGGCCACGCGGGTTTCGACGTTCGGCATGTGCTCACGCAACTGCCGCAATTGCTGGCCCACCAGCGGCCCACCGTAGTAAGCGCGCACGGCCACCAGTTGCGCCTTGCCTTCGGCGAAGTCGATCACCTGCAGGGCGCCGGGGTGCTGGATCAGGCGCTTGATGTAGTTGGTGACCACTTGTTCCGGGCTGATCAGCACATCCACCGGAATCGCTTCATTCTGGAACAGCTGCTCTTCGCGGGTCAGGTAGGCAGCCTCGCGCACCCGGGCGATCTTGGTCGGGGTGTGGAACAGCGTGTGGGCGACCTGGCAGGCGACCATGTTCGTTTCATCGCTGTTGGTCACGGCGACCAGCATGTCCGCATCATCGGCCCCGGCCTGGCGCAGCACGGTCGGGAATGAGCCGCGGCCCTGGACGGTGCGGATGTCCAGCCGGTCGCCGAGGTCGCGCAGGCGCTCACCGTCGGTATCGACCACCGTGATGTCGTTGGCCTCGCTGGCCAAGTGTTCCGCCAGCGAACCGCCGACCTGCCCTGCGCCGAGGATGATGATTTTCATCCAGTCACTCCCTTAAACCGGTTAACCGCGTGCGGCGGCGATCTTGATCAGCTTGGCGTAGTAGAAACCGTCGTGTCCGCCCTCTTGCGCCAGCAATTGGCGACCGTGGGGCTGCTTGATGCCGGCCGTGGTGGCCAGGTCCAGCTCACGGGCGCCCGGGGTGCGAGCGAGGAAGGCTTCGATGACTTCGGTGTTCTCGGTCGGCAATGTCGAGCACGTGGCGTAGAGCAGAATGCCGCCCACTTCCAACGTTACCCACATCGCGTCCAGCAACTCGCCTTGCAGCACCGCGAGTGCGGCGATGTCGTCGGGTTGACGGGTCAACTTGATGTCCGGGTGACGACGAATCACTCCCGTGGCCGAGCAGGGGGCATCGAGCAGGATGCGCTGGAACGGCTTGCCATCCCACCACGCCTGGGTATCACGGCCATCGGCGGCAATCAGTTCGGCGCTGAGTTTCAGGCGTTCGAGGTTTTCACGCACGCGCACCAGCCGCTTGGCTTCAAGGTCGACCGCTACGACGCCGGCCAGCTTTGGCTCGGCTTCAAGGATGTGGCAAGTCTTGCCACCCGGTGCACAGCAGGCGTCGAGTACCCGTTGGCCCGGCGCCAGATCCAGCAGGTCGGCGGCCAGTTGCGCGGCTTCATCCTGCACGCTGATCCAGCCGTCGGCGAAACCCGGCAGGCTGCGCACGTCCGTGGCCGCTTCGAGCACGATGCCATCACGGCTGTAGACACACGGGGCGGCGGCGATACCCGCGTTGGTCAGCAAGCCGAGATACGCGTCGCGGCTGTGATGGCGACGATTGACCCGCAGAATCATTGGCGGATGCGCATTGTTCGCCGCGCAGATGGCTTCCCATTGTTCCGGCCAGAAGGCCTTCAGGGATTTTTGCAGCCAGCGCGGGTGAGCGGTGCGCACCACCGGGTCACGTTCCAGCTCGGCAAAAATCGTTTCGCTTTCGCGCTGGGCATTGCGCAGCACGGCGTTGAGCAAGGCCTTGGCCCAGGGTTTTTTCAGCTTGTCGGCGCAGCCAACGGTTTCGCCAATGGCGGCGTGGGCCGGGACGCGGGTGTAGAGCAGTTGATAGAGGCCGACCAGCAGCAGTGCTTCAACATCGGCGTCGGCAGCCTTGAACGGTTTCTGTAACAGCTTGGCCGCCAGTGCCGACAAGCGCGGTTGCCAGCGTGCGGTGCCAAAGGCCAGATCCTGAGTGAAGCCGCGATCACGGTCCTCGACCTTGTCCAGTTGCGTGGGTAGCGAGCTGTTGAGCGATGCTTTTCCGTTCAGGACAGCGGCAAGTGCCTTGGCGGCGGCCAGACGCGGATTCATTGAGCGTCCGCCGCTTGACCGAGAATTGTGCCAATGGCGAATTTCTCCCGACGGCTGTTGAACAAGTCGCTGAAATTCAGTGCCTTGCCACCGGGCAATTGCAGGCGCGTCAGGCACAGGGCCTGTTCACCACAAGCGACGACCAGGCCGTCCTTGCTGGCGCCAAGAATCTCCCCCGGCGTGCCCTTGCCTTCGGCCAGGTGTGCGGCCAGCACTTTCAAGGCTTCGCCATTCAAGGTGCTGTGGGTGATCGGCCAAGGGTTGAAGGCGCGGACCAGACGTTCCAGTTCAATCGCCGGGCGAGCCCAGTCGATGCGCGCTTCGTCTTTGTTCAATTTGTGTGCATAAGTGGCGAGGCTATCGTCCTGCACTTCGCCTTCCAGAGTACCGGCGGCAAGGCCGGCAATCGCCTGGGCCACGGCCGGTGGACCCATTTCGGCCAGACGATCGTGGAGGCTGCCACCGGTGTCTTCGGCACTGATCGGCGTGGTGACCTTGAGCAGCATCGGCCCGGTATCGAGCCCGGCTTCCATGCGCATCACGGTCACGCCGCTTTCGGCATCACCGGCTTCGACGGCACGCTGGATCGGCGCTGCACCGCGCCAGCGCGGCAACAGCGAGGCATGGCTGTTGATGCAGCCCAGGCGCGGAATATCCAGCACCACTTGCGGCAGGATCAGGCCGTAGGCGACCACCACCATCAGGTCTGGCTTCAACGCGGCCAGTTCAGCCTGGGCCTCTTCGTTGCGCAGGGTTGGCGGTTGCAACACCGGGATGTGGTTTTCCAGTGCCAACTGCTTGACCGGGCTTGGCATCATTTTTTGCCCACGGCCTGCCGGGCGATCCGGCTGGGTGTAGACCGCAACGATCTCGTAAGGGCTGCTCAGCAGGGCCTTGAGGTGTTCGGCGGCGAATTCCGGGGTGCCGGCAAAGACAATGCGCAGTGGCTCAGTCATGAAAGCTCTCGATTACAAAGCAGCTTGAAAAGAAAAAGGCTTGCCGCAGCAAGCCTTTGAAGAGGGGCATCAGGCGTTCTGGCGATGGAGCTTTTCCAGCTTCTTCTTGATGCGGTCGCGTTTGAGCGTGGACAGGTAGTCGACGAACAATTTGCCGTTGAGGTGGTCGCATTCATGCTGGATGCACACGGCGAGCAAATCTTCGGCGATCAGTTCGTAAGGCTGACCGTCGCGGTCCAGCGCCTTGACCTTGACCCGTTGCGGGCGATCGACGTTTTCGTAGAAGCCCGGCACCGACAGACAGCCTTCCTGATACTGGCCCATGTCGTCGGTTAGCGGTTCGAGCTCGGGGTTGATGAACACTCGAGGCTCGGTTCGGTCTTCGGAAAGGTCCATCACGACGATACGTTTGTGCACGTTGACCTGGGTCGCGGCGAGGCCGATGCCTGGCGCTTCATACATTGTTTCAAACATGTCGTCGACCAACTGACGCACTTCGTCGTCCACTACGGCCACAGGTTTGGCGATAGTGCGCAGGCGCGAGTCGGGAAATTCGAGGATGTCTAAAATGGCCATAAGCTTGATTACTGCACGTGTGAAGTAAAGTCGGGTCGATGGCCTGGCAGGTCCGAAGATGCAGGCTACCGTTGTAAAACGTAGCTCCCTTCTGTCGACAAGCAAGTTTTGACAAGCCGGCCGGGAGCGAGCCACTGACGGCTCTGGCGTTTCACGCGAACGCACATAATAAAGGGATTCACCGCATGAGGAAATCACTACTCGCCCTGCTCCTTCTGGCTTCGGCCGGTTTCGCGCACGGGCAAGTGCAACTTCGGGAAGGTTTTCCGCAGCGATACACCGTGGTGACGGGGGACACACTCTGGGACATTTCCGCAAAGTATCTCCGTGAGCCATGGCAGTGGCCGCAGTTGTGGCAAGCCAATCCGCAGATCGAAAACCCCAATCTGATCTACCCCGGCGATTCGCTGTCGCTGGTCTACGTCAATGGCCAGCCGCGCCTGACCCTCAGCCGGGGCGAGTCGCGGGGCACCATCAAGCTTTCGCCGCGGGTACGCACCAGCCCGGTAGCCGATGCGATTCCGAGCATCCCGCTGAAATCGATCAACAGTTTTCTCCTGAGCAACCGCATCGTCGACAAGGTCGAGGATTTCGACAAGGCGCCGTACATCGTGGCCGGTGATGCCGAACGCGTGCTCAGCGGCATGGGCGACAGAATCTTCGCCCGCGGTCAGTTCGACCTGGCGCAACCGGTCTACGGCATCTTCCGCCAGGGCAAGGTCTATACCGATCCACAAACCCAGGAGTTTTTGGGGATCAACGCCGATGACATTGGCGGTGGCGAAATCGTCGCCACCGAAGGTGACATCGCTACGCTGGCGCTGCAACGCACAACCCAGGAGGTACGCCTTGGCGACCGCCTGTTCAGTGGCGAGGAGCGCTCCATCAACTCGACGTTCATGCCCAGCGCACCGAGCAGCAAGATCGAAGGCTTGATCATTGATGTGCCGCGCGGCGTGACGCAGATCGGTGCGTTGGATGTGGTCACGCTGAACAAGGGTCAACGCGATGGTCTGGCCGAAGGCAATGTATTGGTGGTGATGAAGACCGGGGAAACCGTGCGTGACCGAATCAGCGGCCAGCCCGTGAAAATTCCCGACGAACGCGCCGGTCTGCTGATGGTTTTCCGCACCTACGACAAGCTCAGCTACGGGCTGGTGCTCAACGCATCGCGTTCGCTGGCGGTGATGGACAAGGTGCGAAATCCATAAGCGTGCTTCACAAGTTACCAACAGAGTTATCCACAGCTTATTCCCGTTTGTACGGGTGCTCATAACGATCAAGGATGATCCATGTCATGGCCTACTGTTACACCGGTTTCCCCTGCGGAGCTGGAAGCTCGTTTGCGTCTGCACCGTTTGCCGGAACTCGGGCCGATGCGGTTCAAAAAGTTGCTCGAGGCGTTCGGTTCGGCATCGAAAGCGATCAGTGCACCGGCCAGTGCCTGGCGCGCGCTGGGTTTGCCATTGGCGTGTGCCGAGGCCAGGCGATGTCCTGAAATCCGCGATGGAGCAAGCCACGCATTGGCCTGGCTGGAGCGTCAGGGCCAGCATTTACTGATGTGGGACCAGGTTGACTACCCGGCGCTGCTGGCGCAAATCAGTGATGCTCCGCCCTTGTTATTCGTCGCGGGCGATCCTGGCATTCTGGAAAAACCGCAGCTGGCGATGGTCGGCAGTCGGCGCGCGTCTCGGCCGGGCATGGATACCGCGGCAGCGTTTTCCCGCAGCCTGGCCAGTGCCGGTTTCGTCATCACCAGCGGGTTGGCGCTGGGTATCGATGCCGCCGCGCATCAGGCTGCTTTGGATGTCGGCGGGCAAACGGTCGGTGTACTTGGCACGGGTCTTGAAAAGTTTTATCCACAGCGCAATCGGCGGCTGGCGGACGCCATGATCGCCTCGGGCAGCGCGGTGCTTTCGGAGTTTCCGCTGGATGCCGGCCCCAGCGCCAGCAACTTCCCGCGACGTAACCGCATCATCAGCGGTTTGTCCCTCGGTGTGCTGGTGGTCGAGGCCAGCGTGGCCAGCGGTTCGTTGATCACCGCACGGCTGGCGGCCGAACAAGGGCGTGAGGTTTACGCGATTCCCGGGTCGATCCATCACCCCGGCGCGCGGGGTTGCCACCAGTTGATCCGCGACGGCGCGGTGCTGGTGGAGACCATTGAACATATTCTCGAAGCCTTGCGAGGTTGGCAGCAACAGCCGTTGTTCCCGGAAACCTGCGAGGTGGCGACGAGTCATCCGCTGTTGAAGCTGCTGCATGCGGCCCCTCACACCAGTGAAGCGCTGGCCCTCGCCAGCGGCTGGGCGCTGCCCAACGTGTTGGCGGCGTTGACGGAACTGGAGATGGGCGGCAGCGCGGTGTGCGAAAACGGGCGCTGGTTTGCGCGGGTGAGCTAGGTTTTATAAACAAGATCGGTAAACTGCGCAGAGCCTTATTCTGGAGAGTTTTTCATGGTCAACAGTTGGCGTGTGCAGCAAGCCGCACGAGCAGTTCGCGCAGGGGCGGTGATTGCCTACCCAACCGAAGCAGTCTGGGGCCTGGGTTGCGACCCGTGGGACGAAGAGGCCGTCGAGCGTTTGTTGCTGATCAAGGGCCGGGCAGTGGATAAAGGCCTGATCCTGGTGGCCGACAACATCCGTCAGTTCGATTTCCTGTTCGAAGACTTCCCTGAACTGTGGATGGACCGCATGGCCAGCACCTGGCCGGGGCCGAACACCTGGCTGGTGCCGCATCAGAACCTGTTGCCGCCATGGATCACCGGCGTGCATGAAACCGTGGCGCTGCGCGTGAGTGATCACCCGCTGGTACGGGATTTGTGTGCGTTGGTCGGGCCGTTGGTGTCGACCTCTGCCAACCCGCAAGGCCGGCCGGCAGCTCGTACGCGGCTTCGCGTCGAGCAGTATTTCCGCGGGCAGGTTGACCTGGTGCTCGGCGGGTTGCTGGGTGGGCGCAAGAACCCGAGCGTGATTCGCGATCTGGCGACGGGGCACGTTGTTCGCCCAGGCTGAGACCGAGGCGCCCCCATCGCTGGCAAGCCAGCTCCCACGGGATTCTGGTCGTTCACATGATTTGTGACCGACCCTGTACGTGTGGGAGCTGGCTTGCCAGCGATGAGGCCTTGGCAGACGCTGAAAATCTTAAGGCAACAGAACCACCGATCCCGTGGTACGCCGTGCCGATAATTCAGTCTGCGCTTTCGCCGCATCCGCCAGTGAATACGTCTGGCTGATATCCACCTTCAACTTGCCACTGATGATCATCTCGAACAGTTCATCGGCCATATGCTGTAGGTTTTCGGCGTTGTTGGCGTAGGTGCCCAGCGTCGGCCGGGTTACGTACAGCGAACCTTTCGCCGCCAGAATCCCCAGGTTGACTCCGTCCACTGCGCCGGATGCGTTGCCGAAACTCACCACCAGGCCCCGAGGCCCGACGCTGTCCAGAGATGTCAGCCAAGTGTCCTTGCCCACGCCGTCGTACACCACCGGGACTTTTTTGCCGTCGGTCAATTCCAGTACCCGTTGTGCGACGTTTTCATGGCTGTAATCAATGGTCGCCCAGGCGCCGTTGGCCTTGGCCAGCGCGGCTTTCTCCGCCGAGCTCACGGTGCCGATCAGCTTGACGCCCAAGGCCTTGGCCCATTGGCAAGCCAACGAGCCGACACCACCCGCTGCCGCGTGGAACAGGATGGTTTCGCCACCCTTGAGTTCGTAGGTCTGGCGCAGCAGATATTGCACGGTCAGGCCTTTGAGCATCACTCCTGCCGCCTGCTCGAAGCTGATGGCGTCCGGCAGGTGAACCAGATTGGCCTCGGGCAAGACGTGAACGTCACTGTAGGCCCCCAATGGGCCGCTGCCGTAAGCGACACGATCGCCGACCTTGAACCGCGTGACGTCACTGCCGACCGCCTCGACCACGCCCGCGCCTTCGGAACCGAGCCCCGATGGCAGAGACGGCGGTGGGTAGAGACCGCTGCGGTAATAGCTATCGATGAAGTTCAGGCCGATGGCCTTGTTGGTCACACGGACCTCTTTGGGGCCGGGCCCGGCGGGTTGGTAATCCACATACTCAAGCACTTCGGGGCCGCCATGGGCACGGAACTGAATACGCTTTGCCATCTGCTCTCTCCTGAGATCGATGCTGATTGTGTAAATGCGAAGCGTCCTATCGGACTCCTAAGCTTGATCTTCGTCAACTGCGACGAGCACTTCGGCGGTGTTATGCTACGCGCCCATTTGCGCAGGCCCCGGTCCGATGGAGCGCCGCGTAGCTTTGCCCGATCCAAGGTGATGCCATGACTACCCGCACCGAGGCCGTAAAAGCCTATCTGCTCGACCTGCAAGACCGTATTTGTGCTGCCCTGGAAGCCGAAGACGGTGGCACGCACTTCGTCGAAGACGCCTGGACCCGGCCTGCCGGCGGTGGTGGACGTACGCGGGTGATCGAAAACGGCACGGTCATTGAAAAGGGCGGCGTCAACTTTTCCCATGTCTTTGGCAGTGGCCTGCCACCGTCCGCCAGCGCCCATCGTCCGGAACTGGCCGGCCGTGGCTTCGAAGCGCTCGGCGTGTCGCTGGTGATCCATCCGCACAACCCGCACGTGCCGACTTCCCACGCCAACGTACGTTTTTTCATCGCTGAAAAAGAAGGTGAAGAACCGGTCTGGTGGTTCGGCGGCGGTTTCGACCTGACGCCCTACTACGGCAATGAAGAAGACTGCGTGCACTGGCACCGCGTGGCCGAGCAGGCTTGCGCGCCGTTCGGTGCGGACGTCTACCCGCGTTACAAGGCCTGGTGCGACAGCTACTTCCACATCAAGCATCGCCACGAACCACGGGGCATTGGCGGTCTGTTTTTCGATGACTTGAACGAGTGGGACTTCGACACCAGCTTCGCGTTCATGCGAGCTATCGGCGATGCATACATCGATGCCTACCTGCCGATCGTGCAGCGTCGCAAAAACGACACGTTCAGTGCGAAACAACGGGAGTTCCAGGAATACCGTCGTGGCCGTTACGTCGAGTTCAACCTGGTCTATGACCGTGGCACGCTGTTCGGCCTGCAATCGGGCGGTCGCACGGAGTCGATCCTGATGTCCCTGCCGCCGCAAGTGCGTTGGGGTTACGACTGGAAAGCCGAACCGGGCAGCGAAGAAGCGCGCCTGACCGAGTATTTCTTGCAGGATCGCGATTGGTTGGCCAAGGCCTGAACGAGGAATGTAGATGGACCGTTATGTTGTATTCGGTAACCCGATTGGCCATAGCAAGTCACCGTTGATCCATCGTCTGTTCGCCGAGCAGACCGCGCAGCGCCTCGACTACAGCACATTGCTGGCGCCTTTAGACGATTTTTCCGACTGCGCGCGGGCTTTTTTCCTCGAAGGCCGGGGGGCGAATGTGACGGTCCCGTTCAAGGAAGAAGCCTTTCGCCTTGCCGATAGCCTGACTGCGCGAGCGCAGCGGGCCGGCGCGGTGAATACCTTGAGCAAAATGGCCGATGGCAGTCTGCTGGGAGACAACACCGATGGCGCCGGCCTGGTGCGGGACCTGACCGTCAACGCCGGGTTCAGCCTCAAGGGCAAACGCATCCTGTTACTCGGTGCCGGTGGTGCTGTGCGCGGTGCTCTGGAGCCCTTGCTCGCCGAGCAGCCGGCGTCGGTGATCATCGCCAACCGCACCGTAGACAAGGCCGAACTGCTGGCGGAACTGTTCTGCGATTTGGGGCCGGTCTCGGCGAGCGGTTACGACTGGTTGCAGGAATCTGTGGACCTGATCATCAATGCCACCTCTGCCAGCCTGACAGGGGACGTTCCGCCGATCGCCAGCAGCCTGATCGAACCAGGCAAAACCGTGTGCTACGACATGATGTACGGCAAGGAGCCGACTTCATTCTGCCGCTGGGCCAGCGAACACGGCGCAGCGGTATCGATGGACGGGTTGGGGATGTTGGCCGAGCAAGCGGCAGAAGCGTTCTACCTGTGGCGCGGTGTACGTCCGGATACTGCGCCGGTGCTGGCCGAGTTGCGCCGACAACTGGCGCTGTAATTCTTTGTGGCGAGGGAGCTTGCTCCTGCTGGGTTGCGTAGCGACCCTTAAAATCTGCGGGCGCTTCGCTCCCGAGCGCGAGCAAGCTCCCTCGCCACAGGGATTGGTGTTTTAGCCAAGAATTTGTTCAATCTTCAAATCGGATCGGGCATTTCTCCGGTCCCTCAAGCTTCCTCAACTCTTCCACCACCTGCGGCCGCGCCTGGCGCAAGGTCAGGCTGCGATCCTGGCGCAGCAAGCGCCGGGCTTCCTGATGCAGCATTTCCACCCCTGAATAGTCGATGAAATTGATCTGCTGCGCCTCGATCACCACGCGCGCACCGTGCATGCGTTGCAGGCGCACCTGCAGGTAATGGCTGGCGCCGAAGAAAATCGAGCCGCCGACCCGCAGAATGTCTTCATCGCCGTCGCGTACATGTTGTACCCGCGGTTGCGACGTTCGCTTGAGGTAAAAAAACAGTGACGCCAGCACGCCAGCGTAAATTGCTGTCTGCAACTCCAGCAGCAGCGTGGCGACACAGGTCAGGGCCATGACCACGAACTCGGCGCGACTCACCCGCAACAACGCGCGAATGCCGCGATGGTCCACCAGGCCCCAGGCGATCAACAGAATACTACCGGCCATGGCCGGGATCGGGATGTGCGCAATCAAACCTGCGCCAAAAATCGCAAACAACGCCACCCACATCGCCGAAAAAACCCCGGCCAACGGCGAGCAGGCCCCGGCTTCGTAACTCAACCCGGAGCGGGTGAACGAGCCGGCTGACAGCGATCCGGAAAAAAACGCACCGACAATATTCGACAGGCCTTGGGCGCGAACTTCCTGGTTAGCGTCGAGTAGTTGCTGCGAACGTGCAGAGATCGAGCGGGCAATCGACAGGCTTGTCACCAGCCCGAGCATGCCAACGGCCACGGCGCTGGGCAGCAGGCGCAGGATCAAATCGAGATCCAGTGGCAACGGACTGAAGGGCGGTAACTTACCGGTGAACGCGCTGACCAGTTGCACATGACCAAACATGGTTGGCCACAGCCAGACCAGCAATGCGCCCAGCACCAGTGTGATCAACAGCGTTGGCCAACGTGGCAGCCACAGCTTGAGGAACACCCCCACCACCACCGTCGCCAGACCCAACGCCAGCGAGGCCTTGTCCACTTCGCCGAGATGGCGCAATAAAGTGATGAAACTGTCCAGGGCGGTGGCCTGACTCGGCAAGTCCAGCCCCAGCAGATTGGGTAGTTGACCGACGGCAATCACTACCGCCGCACCGAGGGTAAAGCCGAGCACCACCGAATGGGAGACGAAATTCACCAGCGCGCCAAAGCGCAGCAACCCCAGCAGCCACTGGAATACCCCCGCCAGGAAAGTCAGCAACAGGATCACCGTGACGTAGTCCTGTGTCGCCGGCACGGCCAGAGGACTGACGCTGGCATACAAGACAATGGAGATCGCGGCCGTAGGACCGCAGATCAAATGCCACGACGAACCCCAAAGACAAGCGATCAACACCGGGATGATAGCCGCGTACAGCCCGTATTCCGGTGGCAGACCGGCGATCAGTGCGTAGGCAATGGATTGCGGCAACGCAAGAATCGCACCGCTGAGGCCGACGATCAGGTCGCGGCCGACGCTGGCTCGGGTTTGCCGGGGCAGCCAGGTGAGGAAGGGAAAAAGTGAATGGCGGCTTGGCAGGGCCATGGGGCCTCTCGGTCGGGGGTTTGCGCAAGGGTAGCAGGACGCACAATCATTTGTGGCGAGGGAGCTTGCTCGCGCTCGGGTGCGAAGCGCCCGCAGGTTTCAGGGCCGCTGCGCAGCCCAGCGGGAGCAAGCTCCTCGCCACAGAGGATGATCGTTCCCACGCTCCGCGTGGGAACGCCTCAAGGGACGCTCCGCGTTCCAGCTCTCGAAAGGGACGCAGAGCGTCCCGGGCTGCATTCCCACGCGGAGCGTGGGAACGATCATCAACAGAGGATCTCTACAACTTGGCTTTGACTGCCGGCAATGCATCCTTGCCGTCCACGGTTTTCACGCCATCCAGCCATTTATCCAGCACCGCCGGGTTGGCCTTGATCCACGCTTTGGCGGCGTCGGCATTGCTGATCTTCTTGTTCACCACCTCGGCCATGATGCTGTTTTCCATGTCCTGAGTGAACGTCAGGTTGGTCAGCAATTTCCCAACGTTAGGGCAGGCCTGTGCATAACCTTTGCGGGTCAGGGTGTGGACGCTGCCGGTGTCGCCGAAATACTTCTCGCCGCCCTTCAGATAATGCATTTTCAGCTGCACGTTCATCGGGTGCGGCGTCCAGCCGAGGAAGGTCACGAACTTCTGTTTCTTCACTGCGCGCGACACTTCGGCCAACATCGCTTGCTCGCTGGACTCGACCAATTTCCACTGGCCCATGTCGAAATCGTTTTTCTTGATGATCTCTTGCAGCGAGATGTTTGCCGGTGCACCGGAACCGATGCCGTAGATTTTGCGATCAAACTTGTCGGCGTGTTTGTTCAGGTCGGCAAAGTTATGCACACCCGCGTCCCAGACGTAGTCCGGAACGGCGAGGGTGAACTCGGTGCCATCGAGATTCTTCGCTAACTGCGTGACATCGCCCGTGGCGACGAATTTGTCGTAGAAGCCCTGCTGCGCCGGCATCCAGTTACCCAGAAACACATCGACCTGGCCGTCCTTGAGCCCGCCGAAGGTAATCGGCACCGCGAGGGTGTCGACTTTGGCCTTGTAACCCATGCCGTCCAGGAGAAACCCGGTGATGGCGTTGGTCGCGGCGATGTCGCTCCAGCCCGGGTCGGCCATTTTCACCGTCTCGCATTGATCGGCGAACGCCGATGCACTGCCCAGAGCCAGGAGCCCGACCGTCAGTACTGTGGATAACCTTTGCATGGACTTCCCCTTAACATTATTGGTTTTGGCAGGGTTGTGGATAACGTGCTTTACGCTCCAGATCGTCGAGGTCGATATGGTTACGCATGTACTGCTGACTGGCGTCTACCAGTGGCTGGTGATCCCAGCTCTTCAGCTTGCCGATGGTCAGGGCATCGGCGACGAAACGCCGGCGCCGTTGGCTTGCGAGCACCTGTTGATGGATCGCCGGAATATCCCATTTGGCCCGCGCTTCGGCGAGAAAGTCGTCAAACAGCTGGCGATGCTGCGGCGACTGGCTCAGTTCTTCCAGTTCGCGCGGATCATTGTGTACGTCGAAGAGTAGGCAAGGGTCGTCTTCGCTGTAGATGAATTTGTAAGCGCCGCGGCGAATCATCATCAGCGGGCTGATGGTGCCTTCTGCCATGTATTCGCCAAACACTTCGTCATGACCGCCCTGCCCTTGCAGATGTGGGACCAACGAGCGGCCATCGAGCGGCAGGCCTGGCTCCAAGGAGCCGCCCGCGAGTTCGACGAAGGTCGGCAGCAAGTCGGCGGTCGAGACCGAGGCACTGACACGGCTCGCGCCGAATTGCCCGGGAGCACTTATCAACAGGGGCACGCGGGCGGCCATTTCATACCAGTGCATTTTGTACCAGAGCCCGCGCTCGCCGAGCATGTCGCCATGGTCGCCGGAGAAGACAATGATGGTATCGTCGATCAGGCCGGTATCTTCGAGTGTTTGCAGGAGTTTGCCGACGTTACTGTCGATATAGCTGCAAGCACCGAAATAGGCACGGCGTGCATCGCGGATCTTATCCACAGGCAAGGGTTTATCCCACAGGTCGTAAACCTTGAGCAAACGCTGGGCATGCGGATCGAGTTCGTGCTGGTCCGGTGTTATTGGCAACGGAATGTCGGCATCGTCGTACAGATCCCAGAAAGCTTTGGGAATGGTGTACGGATCGTGTGGGTGGGTCATTGAAACAGTCAGGCAGAACGGCTGGTCGCCATCCTCGCGAATGTGATCGAACAGGTATTGCTGGGCCTTGAACACCACCTCTTCGTCGAAATCCAGTTGATTGGTGCGCACGCACGGCCCCGCCTGCAGTACCGACGACATGTTGTGATACCAGGTCGGACGCACGTCCGGCTCGTCCCAATTCACTGCCCAGCCGTAGTCGGCCGGATAGATATCGCTGGTCAGACGTTCTTCGTAACCGTGCAGTTGATCCGGACCGCAGAAGTGCATCTTGCCTGACAGTGCGGTGCGATAGCCAAGTCGACGCAGGTAGTGGGCATAGGTCGGTACATCGGCCGGAAAATCCGCCGCGTTGTCGTAGGCGCCGATCTTGCTCGGCAATTGGCCGCTGACCAGGGTAAAACGCGACGGTGCGCACAACGGGCTGTTGCAGTAGGCGGCGTCGAAAACCACGCCTTGTGCGGCGAGGCGGCTCAAATTCGGCAACTTGATGGGCGATGGGCCGTAGAACGGCAACATTGGCGCGGCCATTTGATCGGCCATGATGAAAAGAATGTTCTTGCGCTTCATGTGATCGCGGCATTCCATAGTGGATGTTTATGCGAGAGTGCTGGGATCGAGGATGTAACCCATGCACCTTGCGGTAAAGCCCACGCGCAGCAATGACTAGGATAAGCACAGCTTATGTATGACGCCCTTGGTGACCTGTCTCTGGATTTACTTCGCGCGTTCGAAGCCGCGGCCCGTCAACGCAGCTTCACGGCTGCCGCCAATGAACTGGGCACTACCCAACCCGCCATCAGCCAGCAAATCAAGCGGCTGGAAGAACAGTTGGCCACACGTCTGTTCGACCGCATTTACCGCGGTATCGAGCTGACCGAGGCCGGAATGATCCTTTTCGAGCAAGTTCAGCTTGGATTGCAGAATATCGATGCAGGTTTGAGTGCGATCAGCGCACAGCAGCAACACGAAGTGTTGCAAGTGGCGACCGATTTCGCTTTTGCTGCCTACTGGCTGATGCCGCGCCTGCACCGTTTTCACGCGGCCAATCCGCACGTGGATGTCAGCCTGGTCACCAGCGAGCGCAGCCACAATATGCTGCGTACGGATATCGATGTGGCGGTGTTATTCGGCGATGGCCGCTTCAAGCAGGGTGAAAGCCATTGGTTGTTCAGCGAAGAAGTATTCCCCGTGTGCAGCCCTCAGCTTCTGAATGAGCGTGCCCTGCCCTTGCCTGCCCAGTGTTTGTTGGAGTTCCCACTGTTGCACCTGCGCGGCGAGAACAGCAGTAACTGGTTTGACTGGAGCGGAGTGTTTCGAGAATTGGGCATCACTTCGCCCCCGGCCCCCGGCCAGTTGCGCTTCGACAACTACACCCTGTTGATACAAGCCGCGATTGGTGGTCAGGGCGTCGCCATTGGCTGGCGACACCTTGTGGATAACTTGCTGACGCAAGGCTTGTTGTGTCGCCCGATTGCACAAACAGTGATTTCACGCTTGGGCTATTACGTGGTTCTGCCGCAACGCAAACGGCGTGGTGCGTTGATTCAACAGTTCGTCGACTGGTTGATGGAAGAACAGGCCAGTAGCGCGCAATCGCTGAACGGGATGGCGCTGCCCTCCATAGCGGTCTAGCTGTCTGCGGCGATGAAATTGACGTGCTCACCAATGTGCAAATTCAGCTGCAGCTCATCGGCAATCCCCGTGGCAGTGCGGGCCAGGCGTGCGAGCGGTTCGGCCAGGCCCGGTTCAAGGTTGCCGCCAGTCTGGCTGAAATGCTCGATGGTCAGACCGGCCACTCCCCGTGGCGCGTTCACCAAAGTCCAATGCAACGTGCTGCTTTGCAGTGCTTCGCGGATCTCTTCGGCGGCATGACGTTCCAGGTCGTCTTCTAATTCGGGATCATCGAGTACTTCGAAATCCCCCACCACGAACAAACGGGCAATGCCCGCCGCCTGCATGCCCTCGATCAATGCATCCACTGCCAGCACTTGCTCGACCGGACCCGGCACGATGGATTTTTCCACATGCTCACTGTTGAACGGCAGGCCAGGCGCATCTAACAAGCAAATGACCGCCGAACTGCCTGCCACACTTTGTTTCACCCTTTGAGCTGCGAAAAGATCGCCGGTCTTGGTGCGCAATCCCGGACGCGGCGCCAGCGCCGTCAGGTCGTCGAGAATCGCGATGACTTCGTGTTGGCGCCGCAGCATTTCAGCCATCAGCGCACTGCCCAGGCTACTCATGGCACCATAAAGCACCACTTTCACCACCGGGGTCTCGGCATTCTTCATGGCTGAACTCCCTTGTTTTCCCGCGTATATGGCGTACGACCTGCGGGAAACGGTGAGGGTTCTACCGGGTTTCAGAGGGATTACCCATGCAACGGATCAAGGGCTATCACGCCCACGTGTATTTCGATGCCAGTTCCATCGATCAGGCGCGGGCCTTGTGCGAGCAAGCTGCGCAATTGTTCCCGCTGAAAATGGGTCGCGTGCACGAACGCCCGGTCGGCCCGCATCCGGACTGGAGTTGCCAACTGGCGTTCGGACCGCAACTGATCGGCGAAGTGCTGCCGTGGCTGGCGCTCAACCGCAAGGGCTTGGTGGTGTTCCTGCACCCGGACACCGGCGACGATCTGCTTGACCACAGCGAGCATGCGATCTGGATGGGGGCCATTCGTCCGCTCAATCTGTCTGTTTTTTGATCAGAGCGTTTCTTCGCCTTCGCCTTCACCTCGCAAGTGCTTGCGCAGAGTGCTGTTCTGCCGGGGGCTCGCGAAGGCCGCCCTTTGGTCCTGGCCCCGTCCGACGACCGGTTACACATCCGGTCAATGCTTTCATTGCCGAAAGCTGGCTGAAAGCTTCCCCGATTAGGATCGCCCCACTACCGGCAACAGACCGGTCGGCCAATGCCAGCGTTTTATCGCTCGCACAGCCCATTTAACAACAACAATGGTGACCCTGATGTCCTTTGAAACCCGCCGCTTCGCCGCCACTCCGCCCGTACGTCTCGTGCTTCCCGTTCTGCGCTGACCCACCCGGTTCGCCCATTCCCTAGCCGCGCTACGCCTGGAGTATTCCCATGCTGACTTTCCTTGGCTTCGCCATGGTCATCACGTTCATGTTCCTGATCATGACCAAGCGCCTGTCTGCGCTGATTGCCCTGATCATCATTCCAATCGTCTTCGCCTTGTTTGGCGGTTTCGGCCCGAAAATCGGCCCGATGATGCTCGAAGGCATCACCAAGCTTGCGCCGACCGGCGTGATGTTGATGTTCGCGATTCTGTACTTCGCCCTGATGATCGACTCCGGCCTGTTCGACCCGGCCGTGCGCAAGATCCTGAAAATGGTCAAGGGCGATCCGCTGAAAGTTTCAGTCGGCACCGCTGTACTGGCGCTGGTCGTTTCCCTCGATGGTGACGGCGCGACCACCTACATGATCTGCGTGGCCGCCATGTTGCCACTCTACAGCCGCATCGGCATGAGCCCGCGGATCATGGCCGGCCTGATCATCCTCGCCGGTGGCGTGATGAACATGACCCCATGGGGCGGCCCGACCGCCCGTGCCGCGAGTGCGCTGCACGTGGACCCGTCGGCGATCTTCGTGCCGATGATTCCGGCAATGGCGGCGGGTGTGGTGGCGATCCTGGCGATTGCTTACTTCTACGGCAAGCGTGAACGTGCGCGCCTGGGTGAGTTGCACTTGGTGGGCGATGAAATCGATCACAGTGAAATCAGCGTCTCGCAATTCCCTGATGCCCGTCGTCCGAAGCTGATCTGGTTCAACGGCGCCCTGACCCTGGGCCTGATGTGCACCCTGATCGCTGGCCTGTTGCCGTTGCCGGTATTGTTCATGGTGGCCTTCAGTATCGCGATGATCGTCAACTACCCATGCCTGCAACAACAGAAGGATCGCGTGGCTGCCCATGCTGGCAGCGTGCTGGCGGTGGTCGGGCTGATCTTTGCTGCCGGTATCTTCACCGGTATCCTGTCGGGCACCGGTATGGTCGATGCGATGTCGAAAAGCCTGCTGTCGGTGATTCCGGATTTCCTCGGCCCGTACCTGGCAGTCATAACGGCGCTGGTGAGCATGCCGTTCACATTCTTCATGTCGAACGATGCATTTTATTACGGCGTGTTACCGGTACTTGCCGAAGCCGCCAGCCATTACGGTATAACCGCGGTGGAAATGGCACGTGCCTCGATCGTCGGTCAGCCCGTCCACTTGTTGAGCCCGCTGGTACCATCGACTTACTTGTTGGTGGCCCTGGCCGGGATCGATTTTGGTGATCACCAGCGCTTCACCCTCAAGTGGGCAGTGCTGGTGTGTATGTGCATACTGGTTGCTGCATTGCTGATGGGGATTTTTCCGCTGTTCAGCACTCTATAAGCCCAAGACTCACCACACCGGGTCCAGGCTTCGTTTTTGAAGCCTGGGCCCGTTTTGGTTTAACAATCGCTCAAAGGAATACACATGGAATGGCTGACCAACCCTGAAATCTGGGTTGCCTTCTTCACCCTGACTGCTCTGGAAATCGTCCTGGGCATCGATAACATCATCATGATTTCGATCCTGGTCAGCCGCATGCCCAAGCACATGCAACAGCGCACGCGGATTTTCGGCCTGGCGCTGGCCATGATCACGCGGATTCTGTTGCTGCTGTCGATCACCTGGGTCATGCGCCTCACCGCCGACTTGTTCGAAGTATTCGGCCAGGGCATTTCCGGACGTGACCTGATCCTGTTCTTTGGTGGCCTGTTCCTGCTGTGGAAGAGCTCGCAAGAGATGTACCACGCACTGGAAGGTGAAGACGAAAGCAACGAAGAACCTTCGGGCAAGGGTGGCAACTTCCTCTACACCATCATCCAGATCGCGATCATCGACATCGTGTTCTCGCTGGACTCGGTGATCACCGCGGTCGGCATGGTGTCCCATGTACCGGTCATGGTGGCGGCGATCGTCGTCGCGGTTCTGGTGATGATGCTGGCCTCGGGCACCATCAGCACGTTCATCGACAAACACCCATCGCTGAAAATGCTGGCGCTGTCGTTCCTGTTGGTAGTCGGTACCGTTCTGATTGCCGAATCCCTGGATGTGCACGTGCCAAAAGGCTACGTCTACTTTGCCATGGCGTTCTCGCTGGCGGTGGAAGCGATCAACATCAAGATGCGCACCGCGATGGCGAGAAAGCGCAAGCAGCAGGATCCGGTGAAACTGCGCAAGGACATTCCGGGACAGTAACCCGGAGGGCAAAGCTCTGTGGGATAAGAGCTTTTGTGGCGAGGGAGCTTGCTCCCGCTCGACTGCACAGCAGGCGTAAACGTATCGGACTTGCCGGTTGGGGCCGCTACGCGACCCAGCGGGAGCAAGCTCCCTCGCCACAGTCACGCAGTGAACAAGGGGACCTTCGGGTCCCTTTTTCATTTTCCGCACGGAGCTGTTTTCATGACAGTTTTGTTTCAATCACGTCTTTAGCTATGCGATGCTGGCGTCCAGACCGTTAGCCAACTACAGCTTAAGTACAGAAGAAGTAGATCGTCGCGCGGCACCGTCAACTTGCTCCCTTTGGAGCGCTACACCACAGGGGGTCTGTATGCTCACCCTGCTCAATCTACTCTCCGCCGTGGCCTTGTTGATCTGGGGCACGCACATCGTCCGAACCGGCATTCTGCGGGTGTTCGGCTCCAACTTGCGCCATGTCATCGGACAGAACATGTCCAGACGCTGGCTGGCGTTCATTTCCGGAATCGTCGTCACCGCGATGGTGCAGAGCAGCAACGCCACCGCGATGCTGGTCACTTCATTTGTCGGCCAGGGCCTGATGGCGCTGACGCCGGCGCTGGCCACCATGCTTGGCGCGGATGTCGGTACGGCGCTGATGGCGCGGGTGCTGACTCTTGACCTGTCATGGCTGTCGCCGCTGCTGATTTTCCTCGGGGTGATTTTCTTTCTCTCGCGCAAACAGACCCGCCTGGGCCAGATGGGCCGTGTCGCGATCGGCTTGGGCTTGATCATCCTGGCGTTGCAGCTGATCGTCGAAGCGGCCACGCCGATCACTCATGCCCAAGGGGTGAAGGTAATCTTCGCCTCGCTGACCGGCGACATTCTGCTCGACGCCCTGGTGGGTGCGCTGTTCGCGATGATTTCCTATTCAAGCCTCGCGGCGGTGCTGCTGACCGCGACCCTGGCCGGCGCGAACGTGATCAGTCTGCCGGTGGCCATCGGCCTGGTGATCGGTGCCAACATCGGCAGCGGCATTCTGGCGTTCCTCAGCACCAGCATGCAGAACGCCGCCGGGCGCCAGGTGGCATTGGGCAGCCTGCTGTACAAACTGATCGGCCTGGTGCTGATCATTCCGGTGCTCGACCCCGTGGTGCATTGGCTCGACAGCCTCGACTTCAGCCCTCAGGAAATGGTCATCGGCTTCCACCTGCTCTACAACACGGCGCGCTGCCTGATCCTGTTGCCCAGTGTCGGGCCAATGGCGAGGTTCTGTGCCTGGGTGTTGCCGGAGCGTCCGCAAGCCAACGGCACCGCCAAACCACGGCATCTCGACCCGACGGCCTTGGCTACCCCGAGCCTGGCGTTGGCCAATGCGGCGCGGGAAACCCTGCGCATGGGCGACCTGATCGACAACATGCTCGAAGCTATGCTCGATGTGTTGCACGGCAAGCAAACCGCGGTGACTCAGGAAGTGCGTCGCCTGGCGGAAGACGTGGAATCGCTCTACAGCGCGATCAAGCTCTATCTGGCGCAAATGCCTCGCGAAGACCTTAGTGACCAGGACAGTCGACGCTGGGCAGAAATCATTGAATTGGCGATAAACCTGAAGCTCGCCAGTGACCTGATCGAGCGCATGCTGCGCAAGGTGCAGCAGCAGAAAACCTCGCAACGCCGGTCGTTTTCCGAGGTGGGCCTGGAGGAGTTGGCGGGGTTGCACAGCCAATTGATTGCCAATTTGCGCCTGGGCTTGTCGGTGTTCCTCAGCGCCGACCCGGAAAGCGCTCGTCAATTGGTCCGTGAGAAACGTCGCTTTCGCGCACAGGAGCGGCGCATGGCCCATGCTCATGTCAGCCGTTTGCAACGCAAGATCGTGCAAAGTCTCGAGACCAGTTCGTTGCACCTGGAGTTGATCGCCGACATGAAACGTCTGAATTCGCTGTTTTGCAGCAGCGCCTACGTAGTGCTGGAAACGTCCGACACCGGAGCGCTGGTTGTCGACGATATGACTGACATCACGCATTCTCCCTGAACGTCCACAGTGGCCTGAAGTCTGTTGAACTCACGCTAGCCGTATGGAAGCTCGTTATGCGTTGCCTGTTGTTCGCCTGTTTGTTGCTCGGCTCATTCCCGTCGTTTGCCCTGGATCGCTTCCAGGTCGAGGGTTATACCCTGCGCAACGGTCTGCAAATTCTGCTCAAACCCGGTGCCGAACGCGGGCATGTGGCAATCCGGCTGGTAGTCGGCGTCGGCATTGATGATTTCGGCTGCGCTGACAAAGAGTTGCCACATCTGCTCGAGCATCTGCTGTTCAGCGGTATCGACGCCAGCGGCGAAGGCGGGCTTGAAGAGCGCATGCAAGCGCTGGGCGGTGAGTGGAATGCGTTCACCAGCAACGCCGACACCACGTTCGTGATCGAAGCCCCGGCGAAGAATCAGCGCAAAGTCCTCGACCTGCTGCTGGCATTGCTGACCCAGACTCACTTCGACGACAACGCCATCAACGCGGCCAAACAAGTGGTCGAGCGCGAAGACGGCGGTCACTACTCGCATTTGCAACGCTGGCTGGATCGCCAGGACCTGGGTCACACCGCCAGCAAGCAACTGGCCGTGGAATTGGGCCTGAAATGCTCCGAGCGCGCCGAAGTCGATCAGTTGACCCGCGAGCAGTTGGAGAAAGTCCGCAAGGATTGGTACGCGCCCAACAACATGACGCTGATCGTGGTCGGCGACCTGGATCGCTTGCTGCCGGCCTATCTGGAACGCACCTACGGCACGCTGGTACCGATCGAGCCGGGTAATCATCCGCCGCTGCCGCAAATCCAGGCCAGCGCGGCCCACGAGCGCGTGCTGACACGCGGCTTCGTCGGGGGCGGGGCCAAGCTGCATTGGCTGGTACCGGAACCGGTGCTGGAGGATCAGCATGACGAAACCTTCGACCTGCTCAAGGACTATCTGGACTGGGCGCTGTATCGCCAACTGCGGCTGGCGCACAGCTTGTCATACGGCCCATGGGCCGAGCGTGAGGTATTCGGCGGGGTTGGTTTCATGAGCCTCAACGCCGACCTTGAGCGTGACGACGTAGCCGAGGCCCTGACGGTGCTGGATGAATTGAAGGCGCAATTACTCAAGGACGGCCTCAACGCTGAGACCTTCAACCGTCTCAAGCAAGCCGCTATCGCCCGTCAATCCTGGGCCGTGCAAGGCAACAGCGCGCTGGCCGATTACTATTGGAGCGCGTTGGGAGACTATCAGGACGGCCGTTTCGCCAACCCCGCCAAGGAACTGCAAGCGGTATCACTGGCTGAAGCGAACAAGGCGATGCGCGAGCTGCTCCTGCAACCGGGTTACGTGCGGATCGAAAAGCCGTTGCTCAGTGATGACCAAGTGTTGTGGGTAATGGGAGGGGTATTGGGTTTGCTGGTGTTGAGCCTGGCAGCCTGGCGCTTGCATCGCAGAAAATAGCGCTTACCCTCGCCACGTCGTCGTGCCGGCGGTAACCTGTTTGAGATTTTTCCTACGACTAATGTGAATCGCCGAATGTCGACTCTGACCCTTTTTGTACAGCGCATCCTCGAGCTGATGAAGCGCTACCCCGGGGTCATTGCGCTCGGTGGTTTTGTTTCCGGGGTCGGCAGCTTCATTCTGGTCGACCGTCAGCAGGGCTTGGCCAGCTGGATCACCACCATCATGCTGATCAGCTGGATCTGGCTGATGCTGGAAAATAGCCTGACCAAGCTGTTCACGCGGATCTTCAAGCGGGAAATTCCTCAGCCGTTGCTGCGTTACGCGACGCAGATGATCCATCAGGAAAGCCTTTTTTTCGTTCTGCCGTTCTTTTTCATCACCACCACCTGGAACAGCGGCCAGTTGTTCTTCACCGGGTTGCTCGGCATCGCCGCACTGATCTCCATCGTCGACCCGCTTTACTACAAATGGCTGGCGCCGCGACGCTGGGCGTTCCTCGCGCTGCATACGCTGACATTGTTCGCCGCCCTCCTCACCGCGTTGCCGGTGATCATGCACCTGACCACCTCGCAAAGTTTCAAATGGGCGCTGGGTATTGCCGTATTGCTGTCGTTCCCGAGCCTGGCGTCGATTTTTCCGATTCGCACCGTGCGCAATGCGCTGGCGATCCTGAGCATCACCATCGGGATCGGCGGTGTCGGTTGGGTGTTGCGCTCATGGGTGCCGCCAGCGACCTTGTGGATGACCGACGTGGCCATCAGCACGCAAATGCAAGATCGCACGCCAGGCGCCAGTCTCGAAGAAGTCAGTGCCGAGCAGATTCGCGGCGGTGGCCTGTATGCCTACACCGCGATCAACGCGCCGCGTGGCCTGGACGAGCGGATTTATCATGTGTGGCAGTTCAACGGCAAAGAGGTCGACCGCATTCCGCTGGACATCCACGGTGGGCGCAAGGAAGGCTATCGGGCCTGGACTCACAAACAGAACTTCCCCGGCAATCCGGCAGGCAAATGGCAGGTCCGGGTACTTACCGAAGACGGCCAGCTGATCGGCGTATTGCGCTTCAAAGTGAAGGACAGCACACCGGCCAAAGAAAAGTGAGGCCGTTCGTGGTATTACGTAAGTCAGCGTAAATAGCCGAAAAAGCACGGAGCTTATGACCAGCAGCACATTGGCCGGCAATGCCCATCTGGACACCTCGCTCGCCCCCGCCCGGATCCGGGTGACCGGGGACTGGACGCTTGCCCATTACGCCGACCTCAAGCGCCTGAGCGAAAAGCTTGAAGGCCAATACGATGCCAGCACCCACATCGACCTCAACGGTCTCGGCGCCCTGGATACCGCCGGCGCTTCATTGCTGGTGGAACTGCTGGGCTCCGAGCGTCTGGGGCGATCCGCCGAACACCCTGATTGCACCCTCTCCTCTGCCGACCGTGCGTTGCTGCAAACCGTCTACCAGTCGCTGACCGATTTCTGTGTGCCGGTCAAGGAGCCGGAAATCAGCGTCGGCATTCAACTGTTGACCCGCATTGGCCGCGCGGTGGACGCAGTCTGGCAGGACACCCTGCAACTGCTGGGTTTCGTCGGACTGATTCTGGAAACCCTCGTCCGTGGCCTGTTCCGCCCCAAACGCTGGCGCATCACGCCAATGGTCGCGCACATCGAGCAAACCGGTCTCGATGCCGCGCCCATCGTTGCCTTGCTGACGTTTCTGGTGGGCGCCGTCGTTGCGTTTCTCGGGGCGACCGTGCTGACCACGTTCGGTGCCAGCGTCTTCACGGTGGACCTGGTGGCATTCGCCTTCCTGCGGGAATTCGGCGTGCTGCTGACTGCGATTCTCATGGCCGGGCGTACGGCCAGTGCGTTCACTGCGCAGATCGGTTCGATGAAGGCCAACGAGGAAATCGACGCCATTCGCACCCTCGGTCTCGATCCGATGGAATTACTGGTGGTGCCGCGTGTGCTCGCCCTGCTGGTCTCGTTGCCAATGCTGACCTTTCTGGCGATGGTTTCGGGGATTGTCGGTGGCGGCGTGGTGTGTGCGGTGTCGCTGGATATCTCGCCGGCAATGTTCCTTTCGCTGCTGCAATCGGACATCGGTGTTCAGCACTTTCTGGTGGGGATGGTCAAAGCGCCGGTGTTCGCGTTCCTGATTGCCGCTATCGGCTGCCTGGAAGGCTTCAAGGTCAGCGGCAGCGCTGAGTCCGTCGGCGCGCATACCACGTCCAGCGTGGTGCAATCGATTTTCGTGGTGATCGTGCTCGACGCCGTGGCCGCGCTGTTCTTCATGGAGATGAGCTGGTGAGTCGTTTACCCCGAGCGCCCGCCGAGGCGGTGATTGAAGTCCGTGGGCTGTGCAATCGCTTCGGCCGCCAGAGCGTGCATGAGAACCTCGATCTGGATTTGTACAAGGGCGAAATCCTCGCCGTCGTCGGTGGCTCCGGCAGCGGCAAGTCAGTGTTGCTGCGCAGCATTGTCGGCTTGCGTCAGCCCAGCGAAGGCGTGGTCAAAGTGTTCGGGCAAAACCTGCCGACGTTGCCGGAACACGAACGCTCGCTGATTGAGCGGCGTTTTGGCGTGCTGTTTCAGAAAGGCGCCCTGTTCTCTTCCCTGACCGTGACCGAAAACGTCGCGCTGCCCCTGATCGAACACGCCGGCCTGAGCCGCGACGATGCCGAACATCTGGCCGCGGTGAAACTGGCCCTGGCCGGGTTGCCACTGTCAGCGGCGGATAAGTACCCCGCCTCCTTGTCCGGCGGGATGATCAAGCGTGCGGCGCTCGCGCGGGCCTTGGCGCTGGACCCGGACATCCTGTTTCTCGACGAACCCACCGCCGGCCTCGATCCAATTGGCGCGGCGGCGTTCGATCAGCTGATCCTGACCTTGCGCGATGCCTTGGGCCTGAGCGTGTTTCTGGTGACTCACGATCTCGACACGCTCTACACCATCACCGACCGCGTGGCGGTGCTGGCGCAGAAGAAAGTGCTGGTGGCGGATGCCATCGACAAGGTATCGGAAACCGACGACGCGTGGATTCACGAATACTTCCATGGCCCTCGCGGCCGCGCGGCACTGACGGCCGCTCAACAGCTCAACGAGGTCTGACATGGAAACCCGAGCTCATCATGTATTGATCGGCCTGTTCACTGTGATTGTGGTGGCAGGCGCCCTGCTCTTTGGTTTGTTTCTGGCCAAGTCCAGTGTCGATACCGCGTTCAAGGACTACGAAGTCGTGTTCAACGAGGCGGTCAGCGGCTTGTCCAAAGGCAGTTCGGTGCAGTACAGCGGTATCAAGGTCGGCGATGTGATATCGCTGCGCCTGGACCCGCAAGACCCGCGGCGGGTACTGGCGCGGATCCGCCTGGGCGGCGACACGCCGGTCAAGGAAGACACCCAGGCCAAACTGGCGCTGACCGGGGTCACCGGGACATCGATCATCCAGCTCAGCGGCGGCACGCCACAGAGCCCGACGCTAAAGGGCAAGGACGGCAACCTGCCGACAATCGTTGCATCGCCCTCGCCTATCGCCCGTCTGCTCAACGACAGCAACGACCTGATGGCCGGCGTGAACATGCTGATGCACAACGCCAACCTGATGTTTTCCACGGAAAACATCGAGCGCATCAGCAAGACCCTTGAACATCTGGAGCAAACCACCGGGGTCATTGCCGACCAGCGTGGCGATATTCGCCAGGCCATGCAGCAACTGTCCTCGGTGGGCAAGCAGGCCAGCAGCATGATGGAGCAAACCTCAGCGCTGATGCGCAACGCCAATGGACTGCTCAACGATCAGGGCAAGCAGATGTTCGGCAGCGCCGAGCAAGCGATGAAGTCGCTGGAACAGAGCAGTGCGACGATCAACACATTGCTGAGCAGCAATCAGGACTCGATCAACAACGGCATGCAGGGCCTCAATGGTCTGGCTCCGGCGGTGCGTGAGCTGCGCGAAACCCTCACCGCGCTGCGCGCCATCTCTCAACGCCTTGAGGCCAACCCCAGCGGTTACCTGCTGGGCAGTGACAAGAACAAGGAATTCACTCCATGAAGCTGACCCTCATCGCCCTCCTCGCCGGTTTCATGCTGCTCAGCTCCTGCTCGATCCTGCCCAAGCCCGAGCCGTTCGATGTCTATCGTTTGCCTTCAGCTCAGAGCATTCCGGCGAGCAGTCATGGTGCGGCGCAACGCTGGTCGTTGCGCCTGACCAAACTTCAGGCCAGCGAAGCGTTGAACAGTCCGAACATAGCGGTCATTCCTCAGGGCGATGTGATCAGCAGCTACAAAGGCTCGCGCTGGAGCGACCCGGCACCGGTGCTCGTGCGCAATCGCCTGCTCGATGGTTTCCAGCGCGATGGTCGGGTCTCGCTGTTGAGCACCGATGACAGCATTTTCCAGACGGATCTGGAGCTGGGCGGTGTCCTGCAAGCCTTCCAGACCGAATACCAGGGCACGAACGCCAGCGTGGTGGTACGCGTGGATGCATTGCTGGTGCGCAGCTACGACCAGCACATCCTCGCCAGCCGCCGCTTTGAGGTTCGTCAGCCGCTCAATGATGTAAAAGTGCCGGCGGTGGTGGCCGGGTTCGGCCAGGCCAGCGATCAATTGACGGCGCAGGTGGTGAATTGGGCGGTTGAGCAAGGCCAGAAAATTGTGCTTCCCGCGAGACCTTAAAGGTTCTGCGGGCCTTATCGCTGGCAAGCCAGCTCCCACAGAAACTGCGCGGTCCTTGTGGGAGCTGGCTTGCCAGCGATAAATGTTGGATTTACCCAAAGAACCAGTAGCAAACCCCGATGGCACCCAGCACGCCGGCCAGCTCCGCCAACAACGCACAGCCCACCGCATGCCGAGCTCGTTGGATACCCACTGCCCCGAAATACACCGCCAGCACATAGAACGTGGTTTCGGTACTGCCCTGAATCGTCGCCGCCACCAGCGCCGGGAAGCTGTCGACGCCGGAGGTCTTCATGGTTTCGATCAGCATCGCCCGGGCGGCGCTGCCTGAGAACGGTTTGACCATGGCAGTGGGCAGTGCATCGACGAAACGCGTGTCCCAGCCGGCCCACTCCACCAGGTGACGAATGCCGTCCAGGCCAAAATCCAAAGCCCCGGACGCTCGCAGCACACCCACCGCGCAGAGCATCGCCACCAGATACGGCAGCAGGTTCTTCGCCACATCGAAGCCTTCCTTGGCGCCTTCGACGAACGCTTCATAGACTTTGACTTTACGCATCGCACCGATGATCAAGAACAGCATGATCAAGCCGAATAGCGTCAGATTGCCGAGGATCGACGACAAACCGGCCAGCGCGGCTGCCGACATGGTTCCCAGCAACGCCATGAACCCGCCAAGGACCAAAGCGCCCGGGATCAGATACGCGAGCACGACCGGGTCCCAGACACGCAGGCGTTGCATGAAGGCCACCGCGAGGAAGCCCACGATGGTCGAGCAACTGGTGGCCAGCAGGATCGGCAGGAACACCAGCGTCGGATCAGGCGCGCCTTGCTGGGCGCGGTACATGAAGATCGTCACCGGCAGCAGGGTCAGGGAAGAAGCATTGAGCACCAGAAACAGGATCTGAGCGTTACTGGCGATGGTGTCACTGGGGTTGAGTTCCTGCAGGGCCTTCATCGCTTTGAGGCCGATGGGCGTGGCGGCGTTGTCCAGCCCCAGGCCGTTGGCGGCGAAGTTCAGGGTAATGAGGCCGATGGCGGGGTGGCCCGGCGGGACTTCCGGCATCAAGCGCAGAAACAGCGGGCCGAGGGCTTTGGCCAGCCATTCGACAATCCCGGCTTTTTCGGCAATCCGCAGGAAACCCAGCCAGAGGGTGAGGGTGCCGAACAGCAATACCATCACTTCGACCGACAATTTGGCCATGGCGAATATGCTTTCCACCATCGCCGCGAAGATTCCGGCATTGCCGCCGATCAGCCACTGCGCCAGCGCCGAAATCGCGGCCACGATGAAAAAGCCAAGCCACAGGCCATTGAGCATCAGTCAAATCCCCCAAAAGATGCGCGAATGATAGCGGGGTGGCCGGAAACGACAAACCCCGGATTTCTCCGGGGTTTGTCTGGTGCTGTCATTGACTTGTGTAGGAGCAAGGCTTGCCCGCGATCGGGACGCCTCGGTGTATCAGATGCACCGCGCTTTCATTCATCGCGGGCAAGCCATGCTCCTACAGGGCGCGTGTCAGTTGCTGGAAACTTCGCCGGCCGGCAGCTTCTCTTTGCTGCGCCAGTGCGGCAGGGAGTTCCAGTAGCGCTGACCCTTGGCATCGTCGTACATGCCTTCCCAGCGGGAAATAACCAGCACGGCCAGGGCGTTGCCGATCACGTTCAGTGCGGTACGCGCCATGTCCATGATGCGGTCGACACCGGCGATGAAGGCCAGGCCTTCCAGCGGAATGCCGACGCTGCCCAGGGTAGCCAGCAGCACCACGAAGGAGACGCCCGGTACGCCGGCGATGCCTTTGGAGGTGACCATCAGGGTCAGGACCAGCAGCAGTTGCTGGCTGATCGACAGGTCGATGCCGTACAACTGAGCGATGAAGATCGCCGCGATGCTCTGATACAGAGTCGAACCGTCGAGGTTGAACGAGTAACCGGTCGGCACCACGAAGCTGCAGATGGCTTTCGGCGCGCCGTAGGCTTCCATCTTCTCGATCACGCGCGGCAGCACGGTTTCGGAGGAGGCGGTGGAGTAGGCTAGCACCAGCTCATCCTTGAAGATGCGCATCAGCTTGATCACCGAGAAGCCGAACAGGCGGGCGATCAGGCCCAGTACCACGAAGGCGAAGAAGGCGATGGCGACGTAAACCAGGATCACCAGTTTGGCCAGCGGCAGCAGGGACGCGAAGCCGAAATTGGCAACGGTGACCGCGATCAGTGCGAAAACGCCGATCGGGGCGTAGTTCATGATCATGTGAGTGACCTTGAACATGCTTTCCGACACGCCCTGGAACATCGTTACCAGCGGGTCGCGCAATTCGGGTTTGAGGCTCGACAGACCGAGACCGAACAACACCGAGAAGAAGATGATCGGCAGCATCTCGCCACGGGCCATGGCCGCGAAGATGTTCGACGGAATCAGGTTGAGGATGGTTTCGATGAACGCGTGTTCATGCTGCACCTCGGCCGCGGTCGCCTGGTACTTGGAGATGTCCACAGTACCCAGGGTGCTCATGTCGATGCCGGCACCCGGATGGAACAGGTTGGCCAGCAACAGGCCAACGACGATGGCAATGGTGGTGACGACTTCAAAGTAGATGATGGTTTTCAGGCCGATGCTGCCGAGCTTCTTTGCATCACCCACGCCAGCAATACCAACGATCAGCGAGGAAATCACGATCGGGATCACGATCATCTTGATCAGACGGATAAAGATATCGCCTGCCGGTTGCAGGACGTTGCTGATCCACCAGGCTTTCTCGGCACTGAAATGGTTGAGCAGCGCACCGATTGCAATCCCCAACACCAGACCGATGAGGATCTGCCAGGCGAGGCTAAGCTTTGCCTTCTTCATATCTTTACCCTTACTTCAGTTTGACTCGGGCAATCGCGTGAGCGGGTTCGCTTGTGGCGAAAAAGTCACGCAAATGCCCCCGTATAAGGAGCCCCGGAGCGCTTGTTAGTGGCTCTCTGGCAGGCGAAAAAAGGCGCAACTATTCCGATGCAAGGAAGCGACGTCTAATGCCGTAAACGCCTACCCTATGCCGAATCGGCATGAGGTTTTTTAGCTGAAAGCGACGTCGCAATCGGTTCGAATGTGACATTTCGGCAGTCATAAGTGCCGTGAACCGGTCATCACAGCGCTGATTGATTGTTTTTTGACCAGTGGAATCGACGGCGAATTACCGATAAAACCGACCAATCCGCCCATGGAATTGCGCGCGGACGCAGGCAATATTTCTCGATATACGGTCGCAGTGGGGGTTATGACGGCAGGGAATTTTGCAGAGACTGAGGCAGGGGCTTTTAAAAGGTGCGGGGATAAACGGGAGTACGCTGTCACTTGATTGAGCAAGCTCTCCGCAAGTCCGTCGAGCCATGATCGACCGGCGAACTTGCGTCGCAGCTTTTCCTGACCCGGCCCTTGCGCAGGTACTCCCTGTACCCGTAGGTCACTCCGCCCCTGAAGCAGGCAGAACGTCCCGACCCCTTGGTCATGCGCCAGCCTTCCTCAGGTGGCGCAGGTGGAGAAAAGCGAGGCTTCTCTCACGTGTCTGAAACCTAGTACCAGTTCGGATCTTTCTTGAGTTGCTCCATCAACAAGTCCTGCATGCCCTGGTCCGGCTTACCGATAAATCGATAGCTGGCATGTCGGGTCGGCGACTTGTCTGCAGGTAATCCCGCAGGCACCTCGACCAGCATGGCGTAGGCATCTTTTTTGTCGAAGCTGACGGCGACAATCAAGCGTTTGTCAGGGCATGTCGCCTTGGATTCGCACAGCGGCCCCACCAGATACTGCTCGCCATCTTCTTCAACGGCATTCATTTGTTCGGCATCGCCGGACAGGTTCATGACCCATTCCGGCAGGCGTTCCTCTTTCTTGACGACGCCTTGCCAGGTTTCCTGGTACTGCGGGTCGGTCTTCAGCAACTCGTTGACCCGCATCTGCCCGTCATTGGCAGCAATCGCCATGGCACTACCGCCCAGTAGCAGGGCGGCTGCCAGTGTCTTCAACGAAACGCTCATGTTCAACCTCGGCCGCGACGGCCAAAGAAGAAGGAAGCAATGAACATCACCAGGAACACGACAAAGAGAATCTTGGCGATACCCGTGGCGGTGCCCGCGATACCACCGAAGCCCAGTACGGCAGCGACAATGGCAATGATCAAGAATGTGATTGCCCAGCTCAACATGGTGATTCTCCTTACGCTTCTATTTTAGAGGTGCTTGTCCCGGCGCATCGAACGCGCCAAGTTTGTGTAATCAGAAAACCCAGCGCTCTTGACGAGGCATCTCGTTCACAGGTTGTGCCTGGTCGACGTCCATCATGCGCATGGCGGCGGTGTCATTCATGCCGCTGCCGGCCGCGCTGAAGTGGGTTTGGATCGGTTGTTGAAACGACACGCGTGGCGCTGCTTGCTGCTGATCCTGCTCCCAGCGCAAAAATTGTTGACCGGCAATCAGAGTGACCAGCAGCGCAAAAACGCAAAACAAGCCTTGCTGGATGTGCAGTGGCGAGAGACGTAATTGGGCGGCACGTTGACGATTCATTCTGAAGCTCCTCCCGCGTGGGGTGATCTGGTTGAGGGCGGTTGTTGTTGCCCTGCATTGCTCAGATCATTGCAGTCGTCATGCCAGCTTTTTTCATCGAAAAAATACGTTATAAATCAATATGTTACTGATGATTAAAAAGTCTGTTCGGCGGCATCCTGCACGATGCTGCGTTGCCCGTCCGTGCGTAATGCACGATTTGCCATACGGCATCGCAATCATTTTGAATTGAGAGAAGGACGTGACTGTCAGAAAAAGACGCAACTCATGGTGTTTGCAGATAGCTACCCTGAGACGGCGTTAATAGATCAGAATAAACCATGCAACTTGCCCGATTTTTCCGGGACTAACCTAAGATCATTCATTAAGGAGCGTAGGAAAATGGAATCAGCCACCGAGCATCAAGGCCGTATTCTTCTGGTGGATGATGAGTCCGCCATCCTGCGTACCTTTCGATATTGCCTTGAAGACGAAGGCTACAGCGTGGCAACGGCCAACAGCGCTGCCCAGGCCGAAGCGCTGTTGCAGCGTCAGGTGTTCGACCTGTGCTTCCTCGATTTGCGTTTGGGCGAAGACAATGGCCTGGATGTGCTGGCCCAGATGCGCATCCAGGCGCCCTGGATGCGGGTAGTGATCGTTACCGCACACTCGGCCGTGGACACGGCGGTGGATGCAATCCAGGCGGGCGCCGCGGATTATCTGGTCAAGCCGTGCAGCCCCGATCAATTACGTCTGGCTACCGCCAAGCAATTGGAAGTACGGCAGTTGTCGGCGCGCCTGGAAGCACTGGAAGGCGAGGTACGCAAACCAAAGGACGGTCTGGACTCTCATAGCCCGGCGATGAAAGTGGTGCTCGAAACCGCACGGCAGGTCGCCAATACCGATGCCAATATCCTCATTCTTGGCGAGTCCGGTACGGGTAAGGGTGAACTGTCCCAAGCCATTCACGGCTGGAGCAAACGCTCCAAGAAGTCGTGCATCACCATCAACTGCCCGTCGCTGACGGCCGAACTGATGGAAAGCGAACTGTTCGGTCACAGCCGTGGTGCATTTACCGGTGCCAGTGAAAGCACGTTGGGCCGTGTCAACCAAGCCGATGGCGGGACGCTGTTTCTCGACGAGATCGGCGATTTTCCCTTGGTTCTGCAGCCAAAGCTGCTGCGTTTCATCCAGGACAAGGAATACGAACGAGTCGGTGACCCGGTCACGCGCCGCGCCGACGTTCGCATCCTCGCCGCCACAAACCAGAATCTCGAAGACATGGTCCGTGATGGGCGTTTTCGCGAAGACCTGCTCTATCGCCTGAACGTCATCACCCTGCACTTGCCGCCGCTACGCGAGCGCAGGGAAGACATCATCAACCTGGCCGATCGCTTTCTGGCCCGGTTCGTCAAAGAGTACGCGCGTCCGGCGCGGGGGTTCAGTGATGAAGCCATTGAGGCAATGCTCGGTTACCGCTGGCCGGGCAACATCCGCGAGTTGCGCAACGTGGTAGAGCGGGCGAGCATTATCTGCCCGCAGGAGCGTGTCGAGATCACTCACCTGGGGATGGCGGAAACACCGGTCAACAACGCCCCGCGCATTGGTGCCGCGCTGAGTCTGGACGAACTGGAAAAAGCCCACATCGGCGCGGTTCTCGCCACCGCCGGTACACTGGATCAAGCTGCCAAAACCTTGGGAATCGACGCGTCGACCCTTTATCGCAAACGCAAACAGTACAACTTGTGAGTCGCCTCCGATGAAGCTGGCGATGAAGTTGCGGACCCGCCTGTTTTTAAGCATTTCCGCGCTGATAACCGTCGCGCTGCTCGGGCTTTTGCTCGGACTGGTCAGCGTGATGCAGATGGCCGGGAGTCAGGAAGCACTGGTACGCAACAACTTCGTCACCCTGGATATTGGCCTTAAATTGCGCCAGACGCTGGGCGATCAGTTGATCATCATGCTCAGCGAGCGCCCTGATTCTCAAGCCTTCGAAGCCTCCAAACGGCGTTATTTCGAATTGCTGGACCAGGGAATCGCCCAGGAAGCGCAGTCCGAAGGAAACGAGTACGGATTCAAGAAGGCCAAGGCTGATTACCTCAGCTTTATTCGGGCCTATGAAGTTTCGCCCGATCATGCTCATGTGCTGTCCGGCAACGATGAACTCACGGAAAGATTCAACGCGCTGCGCAATGGTTTGATCATTGAACACAAGCGCGCCCTGGATAACATCGGCGCGACCGAGCGCAAGGCTCGCGAGCGGGCGCTGTTGGTCGCCGGCCTGCTGGGGTTGGTCGGGTTGGCGGTGTTGATCATCGGCTTCGTGACCGCTCACGCCATCGCCCGGCGTTTTGGCGAACCCATCGAGGCGCTGGCACAAGCGGCGGATAACATCGGGCAGGGGAATTTCGATGTCTTGCTGCCGGTTTCTTCGGCCGTCGAGCTCAATCAGCTGACCCGGCGCTTCGGCATCATGGCCGAGGCACTGCGCGAGCATCAGGCGACCAACGTCGATGAGCTGCTGGCCGGTCAGCAACGTTTGCAGGCGGTGCTCGACAGCATCGACGATGGCTTGCTGATGATCGATCGCCAGGGCCATCTGGAGCATCTCAACCCGGTGGCTCAGCGTCAGTTGGGCTGGGACAGTGATCGACTCGGGCAAGGCCTGGGCACAGCGCTGGAGCGTCCTGAGCTTGATGAGCAGCTGCAATTGGTTCTGCGTGGCGGCACGCTGGAGCGGGCGCCCGAAGATCTGAGCATGGAGGTCGATGGCGAGACGCGGCTGTTGACCTACAGCCTCACGCCAGTGAGCCACACCCAGGGCCATATTCTCGGCGCGGTCATGGTGTTGCATGACGTTACCGAGCAGCGTGCCTTCGAACGGGTGCGCAGCGAATTCGTGCTGCGCGCCTCCCATGAATTGCGCACACCGGTCACCGGCATGCACATGGCGTTCGGCCTGTTTCGCGAACGCGCGCACTTCCCGCAGGATTCCCGTGAAGCCGATCTGCTGGACACGGTGAACGAAGAAATGCAGCGCCTGATGCAGCTGATCAACGACCTGCTGAACTTCTCCCGTTACCAGAACGGTCTGCAGAAGCTGGTGCTGGCGCCTTGCTCCATCGAGGATCTGCTGGAGCAGGCGCAGCTTCGCTTTGCCAGAGGTGCCGAAGAGAAGGGCATTGAGCTGTTGATTGAGGTGCAGGGGCCGTTGCCACGCTTGCAGGCCGATCAACCACAGTTGGACCGGGTGCTCGATAATCTGATCGACAACGCGCTGCGCCATACCGCTGCCGGCGGGCTGATCCGCTTGCAGGCGCGGCGCCATGGCGATCGGGTGATCATCAGTGTCGAGGACAACGGCGAAGGCATTGCCTATGGGCAACAGGGGCGGATCTTCGAGCCTTTCGTCCAGGTGGGCCGCAAAAAAGGCGGAGCCGGGCTCGGCCTGGCGTTGTGCAAGGAAATTGTGCAATTGCACGGCGGACGGATGGGCGTTTATTCGCGGCCGGGGCAGGGCACCCAGTTCTACATGGCACTGTCGGTGTAGGCTTCAGGCCTCGTCATCCAGGCGCCGGTTGGTCAGCCGGCGCCCGCGGGTAATCAGTTCGATGAACTGCACGGCGCTCAGCGCGTGGGCGAACAACCAGCCTTGGCCGAACTTCACACCTTCACTGCTCAGTAACGCTGCCTGGGCTTCATGCTCAATGCCTTCGGCAATCACCTTCAGGTGCAGGGATTGCGCCATGTGGATGATGTGCGGGGCTACGCCACTGCTTGCGGCGTCATGGCCCAGCGCATCGATGAAAGCCTTGTCGATCTTCAGGCAATCCACCGGCAGGGTTTGCAGGTAAGCCAGGCTGCAATAGCCGGTGCCGAAATCATCGATCAGCACTTGATGTCCGACATCGCGCAAGGCTTGCAGGTTCTCTCGGGCGACCACCACATCGATCAAACCCCGTTCGGTCACTTCAAAGGCAATCTGCTTGGCTGCCACTCGATGCAACGTCAGCAGGCGCGCCATCACCTGGCCGATGCGTGGAACCATCACATCGCACGCCGCCAGGTTGACGGAGATGTACAGCTGCGGATTGGCCCGAAGCAGTTGCCCAAGTTGTTCAAGCAGGCGTTGCAGGACGAAGTCGGTCATCTGGCGGATCTGCCCGGTGTTCTCTGCCATCGGGATGAACAGGTCGGGGCTGGTCAGCGTGCCATCGGGTCGTCGCCAGCGCAGCAAGGCTTCGGCGCCAACGCAGTTGCGGCTGTCGAGATCGAAGATCGGTTGATACAACACCTGCAATTCGCCCCGGCGTATGGCCCCGGTCAACTCAGCATCCAGCGATTGGCGTTGGCGCACCAGCAGGAACACCAGGAAACCCACGCAGGCTGACAGCAACAGACACACAGGGAGCAGCCACCACCATACGGGCGGAATGTGCGTGCCGGTGCGCGGGCTGATCAGGACCAATTGGTATTCCGGGTTGTCGGTGGGCATTCGGTAAATCAGGCGGGTGTGCGTGACGAGCAAGGCATCGCGGGTCTTTGGTGGCCAGGACTCCGTCGGTGGCCACACCTGGGAAACACCGAGCACTGGTATCGCCCGCGTGCCGTGGTCAAGGATCACCAACAGGCTGCTGCCCGGTGACAGGTCGACCATGTCGGTCAAATGGCCGCGAGAAGTGGCCACACGGAAGTTGCCGCGGCCGAGCATCAGCGCGGCGCGGTTTTCATCGGGTTCGGTGGTGGTGTTGAGCCAGTAGCTGTAGGTCGGTCCTTTGATGTCCGGTGCCCGCACCAGCGACAAACCTTCCTGGCGTGGGCGGTTGGAGCAGATACGCGAGGCGTCCATATAGGCCGCTTCGTATACGAACCGATAGTTGAAGCTCACTTGCTGCAACGTCGCGATCATTTCGTCATCGCAACTTCGCAGCGGTTGGGCTTCCAGGTCATCGAGGCTTTCCCTCAGTTGCCCAAACAATTGTTCCAGGCGAGCGAGAAAACGTTCGCCCTGGGCGTTCATTTCCCGGCTTTCTTCTTGCTCAAGCTGGTGGATGGCGATGAAGTAACTGCCTGCCATCATCATTGTTGCGCTCAGGACAGCAGCCAGCATCGCCAGAAACCACGGGCGATAGAACCAACTACGAAATGTCTCTCGAGCAGCAGGCATTGTGGAATATCCGAAGAATTACCAATGAGTTATAGCTGCTGATGAAAAAAACGCGCTGACCGTCGGGCGGCCGTCATTATTTTGTCTGATTCAATACCTGTAGCAGCGCAGCAGTTTGTGCGTCCGGCGTGCCATCGAAACGGGACGGGCGGAAATGCATTTGAAAGGCTGCAATGACATGCCGTGTGGCGACGTCCAGTTCGCCAGTCTGTGGTGTTTCGTACCCCGCGCGTGCCAGCTGCGCCTGATACCAGGAGATGCTCGGTAGCTGCGTCTCGAATTGCGTTTGCTGCCGGGCGACCGCCTGTTCGTTTGGCCAAATGCCAATGCCTTCGGCGGCCAGGCGTTTCCAGGGGAATAGCGGGCCGGGATCGAGTTTACGCAACGGCGCGATATCGCTATGGCCGACAATGCTGCGAGGGCTGATTTTGTAGCGCTGGCTGATGTCTTTGAGCAAGACGATCAACGACTGGACCTGCGCTTCTGTGTAGGGATACCAGAGGCGTCCGGTCGGAGTGTCCTTGAAACCCGGGTTGACGATTTCGATACCAAGGGAGCTGGAGTTCATCCAGGTGCGGCCTTGCCATTGGCTTTCCCCGGCATGCCAGGCCCGCAGGTTTTCATCCATCAGTTTATAAATGGTCGCGTTTTTGTCGTCGCCGATCAGGTAGTGGGCGCTGACTTCGCCGTGGGTCAGTAATTGCACCGATCGCTCCATTGATGTGGAGGTGTAGTGCAGCACCACAAACTGAATGCGACTGTCGTGGTTGGCAGATGGATAACGGGTGTCGTAGCGGGGGCCACTGGCGCAGCCAGCCAGCACAACGAGCGATACGATAAGGGCAAGATATTTCATGGCGAAAGCACGCAAGACAGTAATGCAACAGTGTAACGTACTGCCTTGCATGCCGCGGGCAATCGCGACCATTTAAACAAAATGGAACAATTGGCCTTCAGCCCAGCTCCACCCGGTTGCGTCCGGCATTTTTTGCCCGATACAACGCCTGATCGGCTCTTTTGAGCACCAGATCGCTGTGTTCGCCGGGCTTGAAGGCGGCAAGCCCCATGGAAATCGTGATCGTGACCCGCTCGCCCTTGAAGTGGAACGGGCAAGCCTCGATCGATGCTCGCAGGTGTTCCAGCAGTTTCAGGCCGGCCGCCGGGACTGTCGACGGTAATAACAGAACAAACTCTTCTCCGCCAAAGCGGGCAATGAAGTCTGTCCCGCGCAGTCGCTTGCGCAGCACCGTGGCGATGATTTTCAGCACTTTGTCCCCCGCCAGGTGACCGTAGTTATCGTTGATGCGTTTGAAATGATCGAGGTCGAGCATCGCCAGCATCAGCGTATTGCCATGTTGCTGCCATTGGCCGATCTCGTGATCCAGGCGTTCGCTCCAGGCGGCGCGGTTGGGCAGGCCGGTGAGCGGGTCGATCAAGGCTTTCTGGCGCTGCTCTTCGAGGTGTTCGCGAAAACCTGAAGCTTCCTGCTCCATATGTGCCACCCGTTCGGCCAGGCTTTGCAGGCGAGCGGCCACTTCCTGCTCGCGTTCGTCGCGTTGCTTGCGATGCTCGTCCATGGTGCCGAGCAAGCCTTCGAGATGGTTTTCCAGAACGTGCTTCAGACCTTCCAGGTCTGCAGCTTCGTGCATGCTGGTTTGCAGGCCGCCGACCTGTTCGCGAATTTGCGTGTCCAGGGCATGCGCGGCCGTGCGGCTGTCGGCGTGATCGGCGCTGGCAGCTTGCAGGTTGCTCTGGAACGACTCGAGACGCTCGTTGAGGCGTTGCAGATAGGCTTCGAATTCATGCTGGCCGCTGTCCGAAATCGCTAGCATCAAGGTTGCCAGATCGTCGAGGATCGGTAGCAATTCGTACCAGTTCAGACCATTTTTCAAGCGATCACGCATCGACTCTGCTTGAGGCCGATGGCGTTCAGGTAGCGTGAGATCGTCAAGCAAGCCGAGCAGGGTTTGCTCAATGTGTTTGGCCACCGAGCTGTAGGACGGCTCGGGAGAGTCCGGCAGCGCGTAAAACATATCGTGCCCGACCTGCCCGGAATCGCCTGTTGCCGCGCTTGGAGGCAACAACGCCGGCTCGGGTAAGGGAGCGGGGGTAAGTTCGTCCGGATTGGTTTGCAGCTCATTCCCGCTAGCGGGCTCGACGATACCAGTAGGGGGTTGTTCAACGTACACGGCGCGATCAGTTTCGGGGGCATCGTGCGGTTCATTGAAGGATGGAACGAGCGGTGCGGCGACGTCGGGCTCTATCGCCACTGCAGGTGTCGGGTGTGGCGGGTGGGCGACGACTGTGGAGGCGTTGGCCGGCGGTTCCACAGGCATTGGTTCGGCCGTGAACAGGATTTCGCTGGTTGTTTCAGCCGTTGTGGCAACCGCAGGTACCGCCACGGTCACGGCCAGAGGCGCACTGGCGGCTGGGTTGGCTGTGGCCGTGACTTGTAGATCATCTGAGTCGCGGTGACCGAACAACCGCTTTAGCAGGCCTGGACGTTCGGGTTCTGGCAGGCTTTCCAGCTGACTCAGGGCCTTGCCTTGCAGACCGCTCAGTTCACTGAGCAGCAGTGGAATTTCGCGAGCCTGACTGACCCGGCTGTCCAGTTGCTTGGCAAAATTCTTGAGCGGGCGACTGACTTCTCGAGGCAGCGGTAATGTTTGCAGTTGAGTGACCAACGCGTTCAACGCGGCGCTGGTCTGGTTGACCCGGGTTTCCCGGCGCTGTTCGGAGTCGAGTACGGCTTTTTCCAGGCGCGGGAGCAGGGCGGCCAGACCGGCGTCCATGTCGTCGGTGCGCACCACCTCGCGCATTTCCTTCATGCACTGGTCAACGGCGCGATCGGTGCCTTCTGCGGCCAGGGTGCTGCGCACCAGCCCGCGACGCAACAAATCGAGCCGGGCGTCCCAGCGGCGTTCGAGCTTTTCCTGGTGTTCGATGCTTTTGAGGTACTTCTCTTTCCAGCGCTGTGTTTCGTCGCTCATTCAGGGGTTCCGCGAAGGGCAGGACTCAACGCGGGCAATGCATCAGCCGTGAGCGAACCCGGCAGACGAATCTCTACCGCGACCGGCAGGTGATCGGAAATGGGTTGGGCCAGCACCTCGACCTTTTCGAGGGTCAGGGACGGGCTCAGCAGAATATGGTCCAGGCAGCGCTGCGGGCGCCAGCTGGGGAATGTCGCTTCGAGTTGAGGGGCGAGCAGGCCAAGGTCGCGCAACGGCGAGTGTTGCAGCAGGTCGCTGGCATGGGTGTTCATGTCACCCATCAGCACCTGATGTTTGTAACCGCCGATCAATTCGCGGATGTAGGCCAGTTGCATGCTTCGGGCGCGTGCACCCAATGCCAGGTGCATCATGACCACCACCAGCGCTTCCGGTCCTTCGCCGAAACGCACCAGAATCGCTCCGCGACCCTTGGGCCCCGGCAGCGGATGATCCTCGATCGCCCACGGGCGCAGGCGGCTGAGCACGCCATTGCTGTGCTGGCCGAGGCGTCCGAGATTGCGATTGAGTTGTTGATACCAGTAGGGGAAGGCGCCGAGCTGGGCCAGGTGTTCGACTTGATTGACGTAGCCTGAGCGCAGGCTGCCGCCGTCGGCTTCCTGCAAGGCGACCAGATCGAAGTCGCCCAGCAGATTGCCGATTTTTTGCAGGTTATCGGCCCGCCCGGTATGGGGCAGCAAATGCTGCCAGCCGCGGGTCAGGTAATGCCGATAACGCTCGGTACTGATGCCGACCTGAATATTGAAACTGAGCAAGCGCAGACGACTGTCTGCGGGCAGGCCCGTGGATTCCAGATGATGTTCGTTGACCCGCGGATCATGCAGGCCAACGACGCGTTCAGTACCCCAGCGGCGCATGGCGGGTACTGCCCTTAGTTGGCGGCAGCCTTGGTAGCCGCTCGCTCTTTGTCGATCAGTTTGTCGGCCAGTTGCAGCGCTTGTTCGGCACCGCCGGCGGAGCCCACATCGAAGCGGTACTTGCCGTTCACGACCAGGGTTGGAACGCCGGTGATTTCATACTTCTTGGCCAATTCACGGGCTTGAACAACCTGACCCTTGATCGCGAAGGAGTCGAAGGTGGCCAGGAATTTTTCCTTGTCTACGCCTTGCGTAGCCAGGAAGTCGGCCATGTCATTCTTGTCGGTCAGCTTCATTTTCTTGTTCTGGATTGCGTCGAACACCGCGGCATGGACCTTATGCTCGACACCCATGGATTCGAGGGTCAGGAACATCTGGCCATGAGCGTCCCAAGGACCGCCGAACATCGCTGGAATACGCTTGAAGTTCACGTCCGATGGCAGTTTTTCAGCCCATGGATTGATGGTCGGTTCAAAGTGATAGCAGTGAGGGCAGCCATACCAGAACAGTTCCACCACTTCGATTTTGCCAGGCACGGCTACCGGAACCGGATTGCTCAGTTCTACGTAAGGGGCGGCTGGGGCTTCGGCGGCCTGGGCAGTCATGCCGAACAGGCTGGCAGCGGCAAAAACGGCGCTGATAATCAGATTACGCATGCTTTACTCCTGGACAAATTTTATCGCCTCGCGCGACCTGTTTTTCAGACAGATCCTGGCGGGCCTGAGTTCTGTAGTGTAACGGCAGCGGCCACAAAAAAGGGCGGCCAAAGCCACCCTTTTTATACTTGCTGCGACGGATTAATCGAGCGTTAACGTTGCAAGAGACGTACGCCTTGCGCAACGCTCGATTCGCCGGCCTTAGTGCAGGCCCTGAATGTAGCTGGACACTGCGGCGATGTCTTCGTCGCTCAGCTTTTTGGCAATGCTTTGCATTGGTTTGGTGTCGCCATCGTTGGTGCGTCCACCGTCTTCCTTGCGGAAATCGGTCAATTGCTTGGCGATGTATTGAGCGTGCTGACCACCCAGGTGCGGGAAGCCGGCGGCTGCGTTGCCTGCGCCATTTGGCGAATGGCACCCGGTGCAGGATGGCAGGCCCTTGGCCAGATCGCCGCCGCGGAACAGATTCTCACCGCGCTTGACCAGTTTTTCATCGGCGGCGCCCACGCTGCCTTTCTGGCTGGCGAAGTAGGCGGCCATGTCGGCCAGATCCTGATCGCTCATGTTGGTCAGCAGGCCGGTCATTTCCAGAACAGTGCGCTTGCCCGACTTGATGTCGTGCAACTGCTTGGTCAGGTAGCGCTCACCCTGGCCCGCCAGTTTCGGAAAGTTCGGCGCCATGCTGTTGCCATCCGGGCCATGGCAGGCCCCGCATACGGCGGCTTTTGCCTGGCCGGCTTTTGCATCGCCCGGCTGTACTGCCTCACCTGCAGCATTGGCCATGCCGGAGATGCCCACGGTCAACAGCAGACTCACGATCAATTTCTTCATCAGCTAATCCAACTACGGCTAAGGGTTAAGAGTTATGGACCGGGTTTACTCGCTCATCCACTGGATGATGGCTTGGTAATCCTCGGCACTGCAGTCCATGCACAAACCACGCGGCGGCATCGCCTTGAAACCCTGGGTCACGTGTTGCACCAGCGTCTCCATACCTTTCGCCAACCTCGGCGTCCAAGCTTCCTGATCGCCCTTGCGGGGCGCCATGGGTAGTTGGCCGGAATGACAGGCACCACAAACACGGTTGTACACAGCTTCCGGATCCTGTGTAGCCTGAGCGCTGTAAAGCGGTATCAGGACACCGGCAGCTAGCAGCCATTTCGTCATAAAACGACCTTTTCAGGGTTGAGAGCGTTCTGCGTTCTAATGCGCAATCAAGGTCTATCGCTCCCGTGAACTTCATCCTGCGTTGGGACAAAGCGCACACAAAATCTGCGGCATTATATACTGGCGTCACTGAAACGGAAGCGACACTGCTTGCCGCACCCATTCCTGGCGCCGCCCACATCGGAAATCCCATGCAACTCAAGAATCCCATCCTCGGTCTGTGCCAACAGTCCACCTTCATGCTCAGCGCCGCCAAAGTCGACCAATGTCCGGATGACGAGGGCTTCGAAGTCGCCTTCGCCGGGCGTTCCAACGCCGGCAAGTCGAGTGCACTCAACACCCTGACCCACGCCAGCCTGGCGCGTACCTCGAAAACTCCGGGGCGCACACAGCTGTTGAACTTCTTCAAGCTAGACGATGAACGCCGTCTGGTCGACCTGCCGGGCTACGGTTATGCAAAAGTACCGATCCCGCTCAAGCAACATTGGCAGCGTCACCTGGAAGCCTATCTGGGCGGTCGCGAGAGTTTGAAAGGTTTGATTCTGATGATGGACATCCGTCATCCAATGACCGATTTCGACCTGCTCATGCTCGACTGGGCCGTAGCCGCTGGCATGCCGATGCACATTTTGCTGACCAAAGCCGACAAGCTGACCTACGGCGCCGCCAAGAACACACTGCTGAAAGTGCAGTCGGAAATCCGCAAGGGCTGGGGTGATCTGGTGACTATTCAGCTGTTTTCGGCGCCAAAACGCCTGGGTCTGGAAGAGGCCTACACGGTATTGGCAGGCTGGATGGAGCTGGCTGACAAGGGTGCCGAGGCCGAGGCCCAGTAAGCGTCGAAAACTGCCTGTGGCGCGCTCAGGCAGTTTTCTGCGGGCAAAAAAAACCCCGGACTTCTATGGGGAGGGGGAAGTTCCGGGGTTCAAGTTCTAGACCGCTAGGGCGGGGTCCAGATATCTGCCAACACTTAACACAACATAGGAGCATCGAAGGGCTTCACCAGCCATTCAGTAACTCTGAGTGGCATTTCTCCAGATTAGTTCAGATTTTTTTCAAATGCTTTGGAATAACCCCGAGCATTTTCCGGACTAAGCGCTCTTCGAACCGCCCGCCGCGGCACTATGCCGCAGCAGGCGTGGCTCTTTTTTCATTGGCTCAGTGCGCCTCATCCCAGTTATTACCTACGCCGACTTCCACCAGCAGTGGAACATTGAGCTGCGCGGCACCACTCATGTGCTTACGAATGTCAGAGCTGACCTGATCGACCAGGTCTTCACGTACTTCAAGAACCAATTCATCGTGCACTTGCAGAATGACTTTGGCGTCGAGGCCGGACGAAGCCAGCCATTCGTCCACGGCCACCATGGCTTTCTTGATGATGTCCGCCGCCGTACCTTGCATCGGTGCGTTGATTGCCGTGCGTTCGGCGGCGGCGCGTTCCTGTGGTTTATTGGAGTTGATCTCGGGCAGGTACAAGCGACGTCCGAAGAACGTCTCCACATAACCTTGCTCCGCCGCCTGAGCACGGGTGCGGTCCATGTATTGGCGAACACCCGGGTAACGGGCGAAGTACGTATCGATGTACGCCTTGGCAGTCTTGGTATCGACGCCAATGTCTTTACCGAGTTTCTGCGCACCCATGCCGTAGATCAGGCCAAAGTTGATCGCCTTGGCGCTGCGACGCTGATCGGAAGTCACGTCAGCAAGCTCGACCTTGAAAACTTCGGCGGCAGTGGCGGTGTGTACGTCCAGATTGTGGCGGAAAGCGTTCATCAAGCCTTCGTCGCCCGAGAGGTGGGCCATGATCCGCAATTCGATCTGCGAATAGTCCGCCGCCAGCAATTTGTAGCCGGTCGGCGCCACGAACGCCTGGCGGATGCGCCGTCCTTCAGCGGTGCGCACCGGGATGTTCTGCAGGTTCGGATCGCTGGAAGACAAGCGCCCTGTAGACGCCACCGCCTGATGATACGAGGTGTGAATCCGCCCGGTACGAGGGTTGATCTGCTCCGGCAGGCGGTCGGTGTAGGTGCTTTTCAGCTTGCTCATGGAACGGTATTCCATCAGCACTTTAGGCAACCGGTAATCGTCCTCGGCCAGTTTCGCCAGCACTTCTTCAGCGGTGGACGGCTGACCCTTGGCGGTTTTCTTCAGCACCGGCAGGCCGAGTTTTTCGTAGAGAATCACCCCCAGCTGCTTGGGCGAACCCAGGTTGAATTCTTCGCCGGCAATCTCAAAGGCTTCGCGCTCCAGCGCGACCATCTTGTCGCCCAGTTCGATGCTCTGCACGCCAAGCAGCGCAGCGTCGACGAACGCGCCTTGGCGTTCGATGCGCGCCAGCACCGGTACCAGCGGGATTTCGATGTCGGTCAGCACGCTGGCCAGGCTCGGGATCGCCGTGAGCTTCTCGAACAGCGCCTGATGCAGGCGCAACGTGATGTCGGCGTCTTCGGCGGCATACGGGCCGGCCTGTTCCAGAGCGATCTGGTCGAACGTCAGTTGTTTCGCGCCTTTGCCGGCAATGTCCTGGAAGCTCACGGTGGTGTGATCCAGGTACTTCAGGGCCAGGCTGTCCATGTCATGGCGGGTGGCCGTGGAATTGAGCACGTAGGACTCGAGCATGGTATCGAAGGCAATGCCGCGCACGGTGATGCCATTGGCCTGATCGCCGCCGATGGCGCAATTGGCCAGGATATTCATGTCGAACTTGGCGTGCTGGCCGACCTTGAGTTTGTTCGGGTCTTCCAGAATCGGCTTGAGCGCACGCAGGACGGTATCGCGATCCAGTTGCTCGGGCACGCCGATGTAGGAGTGGGTCAGCGGGATGTAAGCCGCTTCGTTAGGCTGTACCGCGAACGACAGGCCAACCAGTTGCGCCTGTTGCGCATCGATACCGGTGGTTTCGGTGTCGAACGCGAACAATTTGGCATTGTTCAGTTTCTCCAGCCAGACATCGAAACGCGCCTGATCAAGGATGGTTTCATAAGCGGCTTCGGCGACGGGGGCCGGTGCTTCGACTTTGGGTGCGCTGAACAGATCAGCGACTGGCGCAGGTTCGGCGGCGGCACTGCTCAGTTCGAGTCGTTTGGCGTCGCGATCGAGGTCATTCAACCAGCTTTTGAATTCCAGCAGGGTATACAGCTCGTAGAGTTTGTCTGGATCTTCCGCGCCCATTTTCAGGTCATCAAGGCCGATGTCCAGCGGCACATCGACCTTGATGGTCGCCAGTTGATAGGACAGGAATGCCATCTCCTTGTGCTCTTCGAGCTTGGCCGGCAGGGTCTTGGCACCGCGAATCGGCAGGGTCGGCACGATGTCGAGCTGCGCGTAGAGCTCGGTCAGGCCACCGTTGACGCCGACCAGCAGGCCGGAAGCGGTCTTCGGACCGATGCCCGGAACGCCCGGAATGTTGTCGGACGAATCGCCCATGAGCGCCAGGTAATCGATGATCTGCTCGGGAGCGACGCCGAATTTCTCCTTCACGCCCTCCACGTCCATGCTGCTACCGGTCATGGTATTGACCAAGGTAATGTGGCCGTCGACCAGTTGCGCCATGTCCTTGTCGCCGGTGGAAATGATCACCGGGCGATCTGCCGCGGCGCTGCTGCGGGCCAGCGTGCCGATCACGTCATCGGCCTCGACGCCTTCGACGCACAACAGCGGGAAGCCCAGGGCGATCACGCTCTGGTGTAGCGGTTCGATCTGTACGCGCATGTCATCGGGCATGCTCGGGCGGTTGGCCTTGTACTCGGCGTACATGTCATCGCGAAAAGTCCCACCCTTGGCGTCGAACACCACGGCGAACGGACTGTCCGGGTACTGCTTGCGCAGGCTCTTGAGCATGTTCAACACGCCCTTGACCGCACCGGTCGGCAGGCCTTTGGACGTGGTCAGCGGTGGCAGCGCGTGAAAGGCGCGGTACAGGTAAGAAGAACCGTCCACCAGGACGAGGGGGGCTTGGCTCATGAGCAGGATCAACCTTTTCGGCGGGTCCGGCGCTAGAATAGCGGGACCGTTGACGACAAAGGGACAAGGTTATCATGCGCACACTAAATCGCCTGTTGCTGGCTGGCTTGTTTGCAATCACTCCATTGGCTGTTATGGCGGCGGACGATGCGCCATCGCCGGAACCGGATGTAACCATCCGCACGGAAGGCGACAACACGATCAAGGAATACCGCCAGAATGGCTTCCTGTATGCCATTCAGGTCACGCCGAAGGGCGGAAAACCGTACTTTCTGGTGCGCGCCGATGGATCGGACGGTAACTTTATCCGCTCGGATCAGCCCGATATGCTGATTCCGTCGTGGAAGATCTTCGAGTGGAAGTAGTTTCTTAATTTCAATTGGCGCCCACCAGCGCCCGTACTGGCAGCTTAAACATGTCTGTGTTCACCCCCCTGGCTCGGCCTGAGCTGGAAGCTTTTCTCGCCCCTTATGGCCTCGGCCGCCTGCTTGATTTCCAGGGGATTGCCGCCGGTAGCGAAAACACCAATTTTTTTATCAGCCTGGAGCAGGGCGAGTTTGTCCTGACCCTGGTCGAGCGTGGCCCGGTGCAAGAAATGCCGTTCTTCATCGAACTGCTCGACGTGTTGCACCAAGCCGATCTGCCGGTGCCATACGCCATCCGCACCACGGACGGCGTGGCGTTGCGTGAGCTGGCTGGCAAGCCTGCATTGTTGCAACCGCGCCTGGCTGGCAAGCACATCAAGCAGGCCAACGCGCAACATTGCGCGCAAGTGGGCGAGTTGCTGGCACATCTGCACCTGGCCACCCAAGCCGCAAACATGATCAAGCGCAAGACCGATCGTGGCCTGGACTGGATGCTGGAGGAGGGCACGCAATTCCTTTCGCACGTGAATGCCGAGCAAAAGGAACTGTTGCAGCGAGCGCTGGAAGAAATCACCCGGCAGAAAGAGAAAATTCTGGCGCTGCCTCGCGCCAACATCCACGCCGACCTGTTCCGCGACAACGCGATGTTCGAGGGCACGCACCTGACCGGGCTGATCGACTTCTACAACGCGTGTTCGGGGCCGATGCTCTACGACGTGGCGATTGCCTTGAACGACTGGTGTTCCGATGACGATGGTCTGATCGACGGAGCGCGAGCGCGAGCGCTGTTGGGCGCTTACGCCGCACTGCGTCCGTTCACGGCGGCCGAAGCCGAGTTGTGGCCGACCCTGTTGCGGGTGGCGTGCGTGCGGTTCTGGTTGTCGCGCCTGATCGCGGCCGAATCATTCGCCGGGCAGGACGTGCTGATTCACGACCCGATGGAGTTTCAATTGCGCCTGGCACAGCGGCAGACGGTCAATACACCGTTGCCTTTCGCTCTTTAAATTGTGGCGAGGGAGCTTGCTCCCGCTGGGTTGCGAAGCGACCCCTTCTTGGGGGGGGGCTGCTGCGCAGTCCAGCGGGAGCAAGCTCCCTCGCCACAGGTTTATTGCATTAATTAAAGCGACTCCAGGCACCCCGCCAAATCATTCCCCAACTTCTCCAGCAACTGCTCATACCCCTGAGCTGTTGCGGGTGTGTAACCGCCCAACGCATCCAGCTCCGCCAATTTCACCGGCAGGCCCGCTACCAGGGTTTCGGCCAGGCGCGGGCGCAGGGGCGGCTCGCTGAAGACGCAGGTCTTGCCGACTTCCTGCAACCGCGCACGCATCGCCGCTACGTGCTGGGCGCCGGGCTGTACTTCCGCGGCAACGCTGAATACGCCCGCGTGCTTAAGGCCGTAGGCGTCTTCGAAGTAGTCAAAAGCCTCGTGAAACACGAAGTAAGGTTTGCCTTCAATGCCTGCCAGGCGTTTCTTCAGCCGCACGTCGAGCGCATCCAGACGCTCATCGAACGCCTTGAGGTTGCTCTGATAGCGCGCTGCATTGGCAGGGTCGGCGGCACTCAGGTCAGCCGCCATTTTGTTGGCGATGACTCGGGCATTGATCGGCGACAGCCACAAGTGCGCGTCGAGGCTGCCCGGGCGATGATCATGATCATGTTCGTCAGCTTCTTCGGCGTGTGAGTGGTTATCTTCGGCGAAATGTCGGAGCTTCATCCCTGGCAAAACCTGAACGGAAACGCTAGGCAAAGTACGACCATTGAGTACTCGCGGCAGGAAACCTTCCATGTCCGGACCGATCCAGTACAGCAGATCGACCGACTGCACCTTCCGTACGTCGGAAGGGCGCAAGGCATAGTTATGCGGCGAGGCGCCTGGCGGCAGCAGCACTTCCGGAATCGCCACGCCGTCCTGCACGGCAGCGGCGATCAGTTGCAGCGGCTTGATGCTGGTGAGGACTTTAACCTCGGCTTGTGCTGAACCCATCAGCAGAAAACTGGCGATAAATGCGACAAAGATAGAAAAAATTCGGGACACGATGACCACTCAAAGAGGCGAGAACGGGTAACATAATAACGTCTCTCACAAACCTCGTCGCCGCTCATGCCTAAAACACCGATTGCCAGCCGTCCCCACGACCACTCTCATTGCGTGCATAGCGCTCTGTCTGAGGCCGATGCTTTGTGCGCACGTCAGGGCCTGCGCCTGACCGCGTTGCGGCGGCGGGTGCTGGAGCTGGTTTGGCAAAGCCACAAGCCATTGGGTGCCTATGACATTCTCGCGGTGCTCAGCGAACAAGATGGCCGCCGTGCCGCGCCGCCAACCGTGTACCGCGCACTGGATTTCCTGCTGGAAAACGGCCTCGTTCACCGCATCTCATCCCTCAACGCCTTCATCGGTTGCAATCATCCGGAGCACGCGCATCAGGGCCAGTTCCTGATCTGCCGTGAATGCCACGCTGCCATTGAGCTCGAACAGAAATCCATCAGCGACGCGATTATTGCCAGCGCCGAGGATGTCGGGTTCGTCGTTGAGGGCCAGACCGTCGAAGTGATCGGTCTCTGCTCGGGTTGCCAGGGGGCTTGATGAGCAACGCGCTGATCCGACTCGAACAGGTTGCCGTTACGTTTGCCGGGCAACCGGTGCTGGACAATATCGAGCTGAGCGTCGAGCCAGGCCAGATCGTCACCCTGATCGGTCCCAACGGCGCGGGCAAGACCACGCTGGTGCGTGCCGTGCTTGGCTTGTTGAAACCCGACAGCGGCAGCGTCTGGCGCAAGCCGAAACTGCGGGTGGGCTACATGCCGCAAAAACTCCATGTCGATCCGACCCTGCCGCTTTCCGTGCTGCGCTTCTTGCGCCTGGTGCCGGGTGTGGACCGCGCGATGGCCCTGGCCGCGCTCAAGGAAGTCGGCGCCGAACAAGTGATCGACAGCCCGGTGCAAAGTGTTTCCGGCGGTGAGATGCAGCGTGTCTTGCTGGCTCGCGCGCTGTTGCGTGAGCCGCAACTGCTGGTGCTCGACGAGCCGGTGCAAGGGGTCGACGTCGCTGGCCAGGCCGAGCTCTACAGCCTGATTACCCGTCTGCGTGACCGTCACGGCTGCGGTGTGTTGATGGTGTCTCACGATCTGCATCTGGTCATGAGCACTACCGATCAAGTGGTGTGCCTCAATCGCCACGTCTGCTGCTCCGGCCACCCTGAACAGGTCAGTGGCGATCCGGCATTCGTCGAGCTTTTCGGCAAAAACGCACAGAGTCTGGCGATTTATCACCACCATCACGACCACGCCCACGATCTGCACGGTTCGGTCGTCAAGGCGCCCGGGTCGGGCCATAACCATGTTCACGGAGATAGCTGCAAGCATGGCTGATTTTCTGCTCTACGCCCTGCTTGCAGGTCTGGCTCTGGCTGTGGTCGCGGGTCCGTTGGGCTCCTTCGTAGTCTGGCGGCGCATGGCCTATTTCGGTGACACCTTGTCACACGCGGCGTTGCTGGGCGTTGCGCTGGGTTTCCTGCTGGATGTCAGCCCGACTGTCGCCGTGACCGTAGGCTGCTTGCTGTTGGCGGTGTTACTGGTGACCTTGCAACAGCGCCAGCCGCTGGCGTCCGACACACTTTTGGGAATTCTCGCACCGAGCACCCTCTCTTTGGGATTGGTGGTACTAAGCTTCATGCACGAAGTGCGGATCGACCTGATGGCCTATCTGTTCGGCGACTTGCTGGCGATCAGCCCGACCGATCTGGCCTGGATTCTCGGTGGCAGCGCGGCGGTGCTGGCCTTGCTGGTTACCTTGTGGCGGCCATTGCTGGCGATTACGGTGCATGAGGAGCTGGCAAGGGTCGAAGGTTTGCCCGTGGCGGGTTTACGCATGGCGCTGATGTTGCTGATCGCCGTGGTGATTGCCGTGGCGATGAAAATCGTCGGCGTATTGCTGATTACTTCGTTGCTGATCATTCCGGCGGCTGCGGCACAACGTCACGCCCGCTCTCCGGAACAGATGGCACTGGGCGCGAGCCTGTTGGGCATACTCGCCGTGTGTGGCGGGCTGGCGCTGTCCTGGTTCAAGGACACCCCGGCCGGTCCGTCGATTGTTGTGACGGCCGCCGCACTGTTTCTGCTGAGTTTTGTTCTGCCCCGTCGAGGGGTGTAGACTTGCTCGTTTTTTGCGCAAATAGAGAGTCGCAGGAATGAAGTCGTTCGCCGCCCGTTATCTGCTCCTTGTCGCATTTTCCTTGCTGCTGGGCGCCTGCCAAAGCACGCCACCGACGGCCACCGAGGTCCCGGATGCGCGGGCCACGGCCATTGCACAGCTTGAGCAAAGCCTGGCCAGCAGTGAGCTGGCCACGGCCGAAGGTCAATTGGCAGCCTTGCAGGCCGAGTCGCCCAATGATCAATCCCTTGAGCAATACCAACGGCAACTGGCCGAAGCCTACTTGCTACGTAGCCAGATCGTGCTGCAAAAGGGTGACGTAAATGCGGCCGCTACGGCCCTGGCCCGTGCCCGTGCATTGATGCCCAAGGCGCCAGCATTGACCGGTGGCGTCAACGGCCCTATCGCTGAGGCCCGCAAAGCGGAACTGGAAAAAGCCGAAGCAGCACTCAAAGCCGCGGAAGCCATGCCCAAAGCCAAAGTCATCGACCCGACGGCGGAAAGCACGACGGTAGCGCTAAACATCAACGATATGGGCAAACTGCGTCGTCAACTGGACGCCATCGCCGCCGATGTTGTGAATTACCAGTGCGATGTGAGCATTCAGGCGCCGCGTACCGATGATTACCCGTGGTTGGCAAACCTGCTGACCAAACGCGTGAAAAAGCTCGACCCGCAATTCGACCTGAAGCTGGAGCGGCAGATTCTGCGCAGCGTACCGGCGCAAATGGTACTTAGCCCTCGTAAATCTTGAAAAGCTCGCGGGCAAGCCTAGCTCCTACAATGTTTCAATGAACCCTGTAGGAGCGTAATGCTGTTCACTTGAGAGAACATTACATCCTGTGGCGAGGGAGCTTGTCGGATCGCCGCACCGTCCCGCTGGGGCGCGAAGCGGCCCAAAAAGGGTCTGCTGCGCAGCCCAGCGGGACGGTGCGGCGATCCGACAAGCTCCCTCGCCACGGGAATAGGTTCGTCCTTAAGTGAACAGCATTACCGTATGTACCCGCGAAGGCGCGCGCTCAAACGAAACAGAACCTCAGGCCGGAATCGCCTTGGCCTTGGGCTCCCTGTCCCACACCCGATGCTGACCGATCGCAGCAAAAAACGCCTTGAACAGTTTGGCATCCGCCCCGACGATCAAACCCGCATCAGCCTCCAGCTTCAACACATCCAACAACTGCTTCGCCTCACCGTGCAGCGCAATCGCCTTCAGGTGCTTATAAGCCTCCAGCACGTAATGCAGCGCCACGCCATCGGCACTCAGCGCCTTGATCGACGCCGCGCCACCGGGCACAAACACCGCGTCGAATGCCACTGAAGGCAAACCTTCCATGGATGCATCCACTGGCAACGCCTTGCCGTCAGCGGTTTTTACCGGCGCCGAGGTCGGCCCCAGCAGCTTGGCGTGAGCGCCTTCGGCTTCCAGCGCTTTCTTCATGGCATCAATCGCGGCGCCGTCCACGCCATCGGCTGCAAGGATCGCCACTTTGCGGGTTTTGATATCCCCGGGCAGCAAGTTGGCCTGGCTCAACGCAGGCGAGCGCTCCAGAGAGGTTTTCGGCACCTCCACCGTTCCAGCCGTCGGGGCCGGCAAGCCAAGGTTTTGCGCCACGCGCTTGGCCAGTTCCAGATCGATATTGGCCAGAATCTCATTCACCTCACGGGCACGGATGAATTCCCGCTCGACCTTGCCCAGCTCAAAGCTGTACGCCGCAATGATGTGTTCCTGTTCGTGCTTGCTCATGCTGTGGAAAAACAGGCGTGCCTGGGAAAAATGGTCACTGAATGATTCGCTGCGCTGGCGAATCTTGTTGGCGTCGATGCGTTCCTGATAGCTCTCGAAGCCGCCATCCTGCGCGGCAGGCGGGGTTTCCTTCGGCCAGCCGCCGTCGATGGAATTCGGTTCGTAAGCCGCACGCCCCTTATCGATGGTGGTTCGATGCAGCGCATCCCGCTGACCGTTGTGGAACGGTGCTACTGGACGGTTGATCGGGATCTCGTGAAAGTTCGGTCCGCCGAGTCGGCTGATCTGCGTGTCGGTGTAGGAAAACAACCGGCCTTGCAGCAGTGGGTCGTTGGAAAAGTCGATGCCCGGCACGATATGCCCCGGGCAGAACGCAACCTGTTCGACTTCGGCGAAGAAATTGTCCGGGTTGCGGTTAAGCACCATCTTGCCCAGCGGTGTGATCGGCACGATTTCTTCGGGAATGATCTTGGTCGGGTCGAGAATGTCGAAGTCGAAGTCGTGCTCGTTTTCTTCTTCTACCACTTGTACCCCCAGTTCCCATTCCGGGTAGTCGCCCATCTCGATGGCTTCCCAGAGATCCCGACGGTGGTAGTCGGTATCTTTACCGGCAAGTTTCTGCGCTTCATCCCAAACCAGCGAGCAGGTACCGGCGGTGGGGCGCCAGTGGAATTTGACGAAGCGCGATTTTCCTTCGGCATTGATGAAGCGGAAGGTATGGACGCCGAAGCCCTGCATGCTGCGCAGGCTTTTCGGAATCGCCCGATCGGACATCGCCCACATCACCATGTGCGCCGATTCCGGTTGCAACGAAACGAAGTCCCAAAACGTGTCATGGGCCGAGCCGCCGGTTGGGATTTCATTGTGCGGCTCGGGTTTCACCGCGTGTACGAAATCGGGAAACTTGATGGCGTCCTGGATGAAAAACACCGGCATGTTATTGCCCACCAGGTCGTAGTTGCCTTCGTCGGTGAAGAACTTCACCGCGAAACCTCGTACGTCGCGAACCGTATCGCCTGACCCGCGTGGGCCTTGTACGGTGGAAAAACGCACGAATACCGGGGTCTGCTTGCCAGGATCCTGCAGGAAACCGGCCTTGGTCAGCACGCTATGGTTTTCGTAGGACTGAAAGTAGCCATGGGCGCCGGTGCCGCGAGCGTGAACGATGCGCTCGGGTATGCGCTCATGGTCAAAGTGCGTGATTTTCTCACGCATGATGAAGTCTTCCAGCAGGGAAGGTCCGCGGGCGCCGACCTTCAGGGTGTTCTGATTGTCCGCGACTTTCACGCCTTGATTGGTGCGCAAGGCCTGGCCGGTGGCGTCAGAGCGGAAGTTTTCCAGGCTGTCGAGTTTGGCATTGCTGTTGTTGCGGTCCAGGGTATCAGTCCCGGCCATCGCGCTCTTGGTCGCGGCAGGCTTCTTGGTACTCATCAGGCATATCTCCTCGGGGTATTTTCGAGTTGCCTAAGTAGTGACTGACGGGGTTTTTAGCCGTTCCTTTTATCTGACCTTTGATCGCGTTATTGCCAAATGGCTGGATGAATGCGAAATAAATGCTAAGAACCTCTATACGGACAGGCTAAAATGCGCGCCCGGCTAACCGCTGACCCTTTTCCAACGCGCCCCACAAGGTTCGCTACGTGATCGAGTTTCAAAACGTCCATAAAACCTACCGCGTCGCCGGTAAGGATATCCCCGCCCTGCATCCGACCAGTCTGACGATTGAGAACGGTCAGGTTTTCGGCCTGATCGGCCATTCCGGTGCGGGAAAAAGTACCCTGCTGCGTCTGATCAATCGCCTGGAAAGCTCCAGTGGCGGCAAGATCTTTGTCGACGGCGAAGAAGTCACGGCGCTGGACGCCAATGGCCTGCGCCGTTTCCGACAGCAAGTCGGGATGATTTTCCAGCACTTCAACCTGCTGGCATCCAAGACTGTGGCCGACAACGTCGCCATGCCGCTGACGCTGGCCGGTGAACTGTCGCGTAGCGAAATCGACCGGCGAGTGGCTGAGTTGCTGGCGCGGGTTGGTCTGTCCGACCACGCCAAAAAGTACCCGGCGCAATTGTCTGGCGGCCAGAAGCAGCGTGTCGGCATTGCCCGCGCCTTGGCGACCAAGCCCAAAATCCTGCTGTGCGATGAAGCCACCAGCGCCCTCGACCCGCAGACCACGGCGTCGGTCCTGCAATTGCTGGCCGAGATCAATCGCGAACTGAAACTGACCATCGTCCTGATCACCCACGAGATGGACGTGATTCGCCGTGTGTGTGATCAGGTTGGCGTGATGGATGCGGGCGTGATCGTCGAGCAAGGCTCGGTGGCCGATGTGTTCCTGCATCCCAAGCATCCGACCACCAAGCGCTTCGTACAGGAAGACGAGCACATCGATGAAAGCGAGCAACGTGACGACTTCGCTCACGTGCCGGGCCGCATCGTGCGTCTGACCTTCCAGGGCGAAGCGACCTACGCGCCGCTACTGGGTACCGTCGCCCGCGAAACGGGTGTGGACTACAGCATCCTCGCCGGTCGCATCGACCGCATCAAAGATATCCCTTACGGGCAACTGACCCTGGCCGTGACCGGTGGTGACATGGAAGCGGCCTTCGCCCGCTTCACCGCCGCCGACGTCCACATGGAGGTGCTGCGCTAATGGAAGCCCTGACAAGTTTCTTCGCCAATATCGACTGGTTCGAAATCTGGCTGGCCACCGGTGACACCCTGCTAATGCTCGGCGGTTCGCTGTTGTTCACCGTACTGCTCGGCCTGCCACTGGGCGTGTTGCTGTTCCTCTGCAGCCCGCGCCAGTTGCTCGAAGCCAAAGGCGTGTACGCCATGCTGTCGCTGGTGGTGAACATCCTGCGTTCGCTGCCGTTCATTATTCTGTTGATCGTCATGATCCCGTTCACGGTGCTGATCACCGGCACCTCGCTCGGGGTTGCCGGCGCGATTCCGCCGCTGGTGGTGGGCGCCACGCCGTTCTTCGCGCGACTGGTGGAAACCGCCCTGCGTGAAGTGGATCGCGGCATCATCGAAGCAACACAGGCCATGGGCGCGACCACGCGGCAGATCATCACCAACGCCTTGCTGCCGGAAGCCCGCCCGGGCATCTACGCCGCGATTACGGTGACAGCCATTACACTGGTGTCCTACACGGCCATGGCCGGTGTGGTCGGTGCCGGTGGTTTGGGCGACCTGGCGATCCGCTTCGGTTACCAGCGTTTCCAGACTGACGTGATGGTCGTCACCGTGGTGTTGCTGCTGGTACTGGTGCAAATACTGCAAACCGTCGGCGACAAACTGGTCGTCCACTTTTCCCGTAAGTAAGACATGAGCCGGCCATTCGCTGGCAGGCGCCAAACGGGCGCCTCACATGGAGTTAGCTGAATGAAAAAACTACTCGTCGCCTTCGCTGCCGTTGCCGCGTTTTCCGCCCACGCTGCTGACACCCTGACGGTCGCCGCAACGCCAGTCCCGCACGCGGAAATCCTCGAATTCGTTAAACCGGCCCTGGCCAAAGAAGGCGTCGACCTCAAGGTCAAAGTCTTCACCGACTACATCCAGCCAAACGTACAGGTTGCGGAAAAACGCCTGGACGCCAACTTCTTCCAGCACCAGCCGTACCTCGATGAATTCAACAAGGCCAAGGGCACCCACCTGGTGTCGGTAGCCGGCGTGCACCTGGAGCCGCTGGGCGTTTACTCCAGCAAGTACAAAACACTGGAAGAGCTGCCAAGCACCGCCACCGTCGTTATCCCGAACGACGCCACCAACGGCGGCCGTGCGCTGTTGCTGCTGGCCAAGGCTGGCGTGATCCAGTTGAAGGATGCGAACAACATCCTGTCGACCGTCAAGGACATCACCGCCAACCCGAAGAACCTCAAGTTCCGTGAACTGGAAGCCGCCACCATCCCGCGCGTGCTGACCCAGGTCGACCTGGCCCTGATCAACACCAACTACGCGCTGGAAGCCAAACTCGACCCGTCCAAAGACGCACTGGTCATCGAAGGCAGCGACTCGCCTTACGTGAACATCCTCGTTGCCCGCCCGGACGACAAGGACAGCGAAGCGATGAAGAAACTGGCGGCTGCACTGCACAGCCCGGAAGTGAAAGCGTTCATCGTCGAGAAGTACAAAGGCGCGGTAGTGCCGGCGTTCTGATCTGCGAACGCAACGAAAAAAGGGGACGCCAGCGGCGTCCCCTTTTTTTGCGCCGTGAATATGCACGCCCGATCGTTCCGATGCTCTGCGTGGGAATGAATCCCGTGACGCTCCGCGTCACAGGTGGACGCAGAGCATCCATGGCGGCATTCCCACGCAGAGCGTGGGAACGATCAAAAGAGAGGAAGAAACTGGCGGCTGCACTGCACAGCCCGGAAGTGAAAGCGTTCATCGTCGAGAAGTACAAAGGCGCGGTAGTGCCAGCGTTCTGATCTGCGAGACACACAACGAATGTGCACGCCCGATCGTTCCGATGCTCTGCGTGGGAATGAATCCCGTGACGCTCCGCGTCACAGGTGGACGCAGAGCATCCATGGCGGCATTCCCCCGCAGAGCGTGGGAACGATCAAAAGAGAGGAAGAAACTGGCGACTGCACTGCACAGCCCGGAAGTGAAAGCGTTCATCGTTGAGAAGCACAAAGGCGCGGTAGTGTCGGCGTTCTGATCTGCGAGACACACAACGAATGTGCACGCCTGATCGTTCCCATGCTCTGCGTGGGAATGAATCCCTTGACGCTCCGCGTCACAGTTGGACGCAGAGCATCCATGGCGGCATTCCCACGCAGAGCGTAGGAACGATCAAAACGACTCCTAGTCGAGCCCCGTAGCCCACCGTCTATAGATCCGAAAAACTGTAAGGCTGAAGCTCGGCGATTTGGGATAGCAGGGTGAGGTGTTCCACCGCCTTCACTTTCTCAAGATGATCCAGGGTATCCGGGCCACCGAGCATCAGGGCTGGAACGAAGCCGTACATCTCGTCGTGACGCAGGGGGCCGAGCTTTTTCATTGCGGGTTTAAAAAAATTGCCATAATTGTTGTATCTAACTTCCGTGGAAAGAAGAAAATTTTGCAGCTCTTTATTTAACTGCTCCCCTGAAAAAATCGAGGTATGGGTTGTATATCGTGAAAGGCAACTTGTGATTGTGAGCGAAGCACCCGTTTCTTCACCCCAAAGATGCATGTGACCAAAGGCACTGCGAGCAATAAGATAGTAGTTTTCAAGGGCTTCAAATTTTGTCCCCTCAATCCATGACGCTACGACACCCTCATAGTCCTGTGGGTTAACGATCCAAAAAATCCCCTCACCATAGCCGCACCATCCGTGCTCGGCCCAGTATTCCAGCAACTGATCTGGGAGCTTATCTCTGTAGCGTTTGATACTGGAAAGCGGCACTTCCCGCCTATCAATTGCCCCACCGAATTTCTCTAAAAATCTGGAAAATACTTTGTCCATTCAGTATCGCCATAGTCCTCTGACGACTCCGAGACGAGCCCCGGAGCCCATCGTTTATAGATCCGAAAAACTGTAAGGCTGAAGTTCGGCGATTTGGGAGAGCAGGGTTAAATGTTCCACCGCCTTCACTTTCTCAAGATGATCGAGGGTGTCCGGGCCACCGAGCATCAGGGCTGGAACGAAGCCGTACATCTCGTCGTGACGAAGGGTGCCGAGTTTTTTCTTCGCGGGTTTGAAGAGATCGCCGTAATTGTTAGTATCTACTTCCCGTGTCAATAGAAAACCTTGCAGATGTCTATCCATTTCTTCGGTTCTAAAATCGAGGTTATTGATGACATAGCGAGAAAGAACACTGGATATCTTAAGAGAAAACCCCGTTTTTTCACCAAAGAGGTACAGGTCGCCGAAAGCGCTACGTGCAATTAGGTGATAGGTATCACGCTCTTGTAGTTTTGTTCCTTCAATCCAGGAAGCCACAACCCCCTCGTATTCCTGGGGGTTTACGATCCAAAATATCCCGTCACCGTAACCGCACCAGCCGTGCTCGGCCCAGTACTCCAACAATAGATTGGGCACCTTCCCTCTGTAGCGTTCAATACTTGATACAGGTACTTCCTGCCGAGCCATAGGATTGCCAATTTTCTCTATAAACCGAGCAAACACTTTGTCCATACGTGCCTCCTTTATGATCAGCACTTATTTAGTTTTACATTTAGAAAAGTTAACTCTCGCATCGAGGGGGGTACATTTTCAGCGGCAGCCTTCAAGTTTGCGATTTTCTTTCCCCACTGTGGACCGATGCTAGAGTTTACTTGTCGATCACCAAAGTCCGCGATGATGTCCTTACCGCCAGCGCTCAGATCGGGATTATGCAGCCCTGCAAGGCTGGACATCGTTTCCTTGGCTTTTTTAACTGCAAAATCTTCCGCTTCAAGCGGATCCATACTTTTTTGAAATTCCAGTTGAAGGCGTTCCTTGAGTTTTGTTTGTAAATCCCTCCTCGCCTGTCTGGCAGCCGTCCGACTCCGCTTCACCGGATTAGCAATATTCTCCAAATACTCATCAACCGTCAGCCGATTCAGCCCGTCTTCCTGTCCCTTCAACTGCCGTTCGAATTCTCCGATTTTAGACCCTGGCAGCTTGTCCGCTTTGAAGCATTCGACTTGATGAAGCGGCATCGCGTTTGGCTTGTCACGGGGCGGGTTTTTGTCTTTGTTTGGTGGGTGATTTGCCGGTGGCGCAGGGTCCTGATGGCTGAGCGCGCCCCGGTGCGGTGCTGAGGTTTGCAGGTCTGGGCGTTTTTTCAGGGCGTCTTCGTGCTTGAGCATCCATTCGCCTAGTCGCGCGCCTTTGGGGCTGGCTCGCATCTCTTGGGCGAGAACGCCCGCATTGCCTCGACCACGGGTGATGTAAGCCACGATGGCGCCCAGCAGCAGGACGACAACCTCCACATGGCCACGTGCAATCTCTTGGGTGGCGCTGTATCGGGCAGATGAATCATCCGGCCTGAACGGGTCTAAACCTCCCTCACTGCGTGGGCCGTTCCACGCGATGTGGATGCCACGCCAGTAATAGTCGCCAATGCGTGGCAGACCTTCGGTGAAGAACTCGGCAATGGACGTCAGGCCCAGTATGCCCAATATCCACGTGCTGACTTGCAAGCCCATCGCAGCGCCAGCCGTGCCCATCGGGATGGCGCCCACACCGCCGAGAAACGCGCCGGTCCCTGCGCCGATGGCTCCGCCGATCAATACACTGCCGGCAACGATCATCGCCATTTGAGCGACGACTTCGATCAGCTCGTTAAGGACGCTGGCGATATCGATGTCAGCGAAGCGTTGTCTCAATAAGCGAGCCGCTTCCCACTCAGCCTCAATGAAGGCAGACCTGACGCTGTTGATCCGACGGATATTGAGCGAGAGGGAGGGAGCGGGTTCGTTAAAGTGAGTGCGATACCGGGCGCCTCCCTGGTAACCCATCTCTCGAGTGATTCGGTTTTCTATCTCGTGCCACGTAGGCACCATGTGCCATAAAAACATCAATTGTCTCCCTGACAATTCGCTCCTTGGATGACTCATCAAGTTGTACTTGTGCAAAGTACCGAGGCACAGGTGGACCGCATGACCCAAAAGATCAAATCGGACGCGTCCTACACGCGTTGCGGAAACAGGGAAGTTAACTGTGTTGGGTTTTGTGCTCCCAACTGTGTGCCGGGCGCCGGAACGAGAAAAACCCCGAAGGTGAAGAACACACCAATCGGGGTTGTTAATTGCTTGATTAGTTAACAGGTCATCAAGTTACCAAGCGGTGTCTGGATGCACAAACTGGTCGACGGCGTAACCGCAGACAATGGCGCTCTTGCCTGTCTTACATGACTGAAGGATCAGTCGCACCTAAGTGGCGAATCCTCCTACAGACATGTTCTTCGTCAACAAAGTAAGTTCTCGACCCTTGAACGGAAGCGCGTTTGCTCAACACGGAGTCGAGACCTTTGCCCAGAATTCCAGCTGTAGATTGGCATCAGGTTGCAATAAAACTTGTGCACGCAAGTTGTAAGTTCATATGACCTATTCCAGCAAGCTTTCGGCGCATTACCTTGATCTTGCCAGGTCGCCAGTGTTCGCAGAGAAATTCGCAGGCGATGATGCCCGTTATTCAAGTGAATACGAGGCATTGGAAAGTGAGTTGGGTAAAGCCCAATCCATGCATGAAAGCGGTCAGATCGACTGGCTGATGATCCGCGAAACCAGCGAGAACGTACTTCGCAGCCATTCCAAGGATTTGCGCGTTGGTGCTTGGCTGACCTGGGCGCTCTACCAGGGTGAATCCTTCCCGGGTCTGCTGGCCGGTCTCGGTTTACTGCATCACTTGTGTGAAAACCACTGGGCCGAGATTTACCCGCAAAAATCCCGCACCCGCTGCGCTGCCATCAATTGGTTGGTGCCGCGTCTTGAGCAGGTGTTGAACGAAAACATCGCGATCAAGGAGCAACTTCCGCTGTTCCGCCGTCTGGTGGAGCATCTGGAAGGCCTCGACGCTGCTTGCACCGAGCAGCTGGGCGACGAAGCCCCGTTATTGTTGCCGATCTCCCGTCGCTTGAAAAACAGGGTCCAGCGTGCTGCCGACAATCAACCGGAACCTGGTGTAGTGAGCGCCGCGATGGCCCAGGTCAAGCAGGCCGCCACACAGCTATTCACCCCCGGCGCACCGATCGATAACGAGAAAGAAGCCCACAAGGCCTTGCGTGCCCAGCAAGAAAACGCCCTCCCTTTGTGCGCCTGGTGGCTCAAGCAAAATGCCACTGACCTGCGCGCGCTGCGCCTCAATCGCACGCTGCTTTGGCTGCCCATTGAAACCTTGCCAGAGCGTAATGCCGATCAAATCACCGTTTTGCGTGGCTTGCCGGCCGACAAGCTAAAAACCTTTCAAGACCATCACGACCAAGCGAAGTACGCCGACCTGCTGGTCGGTTTGGAGGCAAGCCTGGCGAAGGCACCGTTCTGGTTCGACGGTCAGCGAATGGTTTGGGAGTGCCTCCAAGGCCTTAATGCAGAAATGGCCATGCGCGAAGTGGAAATTCATTTCGCGCTGTTGATTCAGCGCCTGCCAGCCATTATCGAATTGCGTTTCCATGACGGCGCACCGTTCGCCAATCCTGCCACCCGCGCCTGGATCAGCGCCTTCGTGATGCCGCATTTGCAAAACCCCAGCGCGCCGCGCAAGGCCGAAGTCGTCGACACCCAGCCTGCCTGGGAACTGGCGCTGGAAGACGTCTTGCCGATCCTGCACAAGGACGGCCTCAAGACGGCGGTGCAAATCCTCAAGCAGCACATGCAAAGCGCCCAAGGTGGGCGCGTTCGGTTTTTCTGGCAGTTCACCCTCGCGCAGCTGTGCTTCAAGGCCAGGAAATACGAATTGGCCAAGACCCAACTTGAAAACCTCGACCAGACATTACGCGATGCAGGCCTGCAAACCTGGGAGCCGGCACTTGCGCTGCAAGTGTTGCAGTTGCTGCACAGCTGCTGCGAGTTGTTGCCGCAGAGTCATGCGGTGCGCGAATGCAAGGAAGAGATTTATCGCAGGTTGTGCCACCTCGATCTTGAAGTGGCACTCGACTAGGCCTCCGGGCCAAAACCGCAAGGAGAATAGCCATGGCCAAAGAAGGCTCGGTAGCCCCAAAGGAACGCATCAACGTAACGTTCAAGCCCGCCATAGGGGGCGCTCAGGAAGAAATCGAATTGCCGCTCAAACTGGTGGCGATCGGTGACTACACCCAGCGTAAGGACGAGCGAAAAGTTGAAGACCGCAAACCGATAAGCATCGACAAGATGACCTTCGATGAGGTGCTCGCAAAGCAAGAGCTTCAGGTCACCTTGAGCGTGCCGAACCGGCTTCAGGACGACGGTACTGAAGAGTTGGCCGTGGGTCTGCGCATCGGCTCGATGAAAGACTTCAATCCGGCCAGCCTGGTCGAACAAGTCCCGGAACTGAAAAAACTGATGGAACTGCGTAACGCGCTGGTGGCCCTCAAAGGCCCGCTGGGTAACGCGCCTGCTTTCCGTAAAGCCATCGAAGGTGTGCTTGCCAACGACGAATCCCGCAGCCGCGTATTGGCCGAGCTGGGACTGGATGCCACAACCGAGCGAGCCTGATCTCTCTGCCGCCAAGGAAGCCACATGAGTACCCATGCAGCACAACAGCAAAACACCGAGAGCCGTGAAAACAGTCTGCTCGACAGCATCATTGCCCAAACCCGCCTGACCCCGGACGATGAGGCCTATGACATTGCCAAGCGCGGCGTGTCGGCTTTTATAGAGGAGTTACTCAAGCCAAAGAACAGCGGTGAACCGGTAAAAAAGGCCATGGTCGACCGAATGATTGCCGAGATCGATGCCAGGCTTGGCCAGCAGATGGATGAAATTCTTCACCACCCGGACTTCCAGTCTTTGGAGTCTTGCTGGCGTGGTTTGCAGTTGTTGGTTGATCGCACCAACTTCCGCGAGAACATCAAGATCGAAATCCTCAACGTGTCCAAAGCCGACCTGCTGGACGATTTCGAAGATTCACCGGAAGTGATGCAAGCCGGCCTCTACAAGCACATCTACACCGCGGAATATGGTCAGTTCGGTGGCCAGCCCGTCGGCGCAATCATCGCCAATTACTTCATGTCCCCCAGTTCACCGGATGTGAAGTTGATGCAATACGTGGCCAGCGTTGCCTGCATGTCCCATACGCCATTCATTGCCGCGGCCGGTCCGGAGTTTTTTGGTCTGGACAGCTTTACCGGCCTGCCGGACCTGAAAGACCTCAAGGATCATTTCGAAGGCCCGCAATTCGCCAAATGGCAAAGCTTCCGCCAGTCAGAAGACGCCCGCTACATTGGCCTGACCGTGCCGCGCTTCCTGCTGCGCAACCCCTACGACCCGGAAGAAAATCCGGTCAAATCGTTCGTCTACAAAGAAACTGTCGCCAACAGTCATGAGCACTATCTATGGGGTAATACGGCATTCGCATTTGGCACCCGGTTGACTGATAGCTTTGCGAAGTTTCGCTGGTGTCCGAACATCGTCGGTCCACAGAGCGGCGGTGCGGTTGAAGATCTGCCGTTGCATCACTTCGAAAGCATGGGCGAAATCGAAACCAAGATTCCAACCGAAGTGCTGGTGTCCGACCGTCGTGAATTCGAGCTGGCCGAGGAAGGCTTCATCGCCCTGACAATGCGCAAGGGCAGTGATAACGCCGCTTTTTTCTCCGCCAGTTCCGTACAGAAGCCCAAGCACTTCGGCATCAGCGCCGAAGGCAAGGTTGCCGAACTGAACTACAAACTCGGCACGCAACTGCCCTACATGATGATCGTCAATCGGCTGGCCCACTATCTGAAGGTTCTCCAGCGTGAGCAACTGGGATCGTGGAAAGAGCGGACCGACCTCGAGCTGGAACTCAACAAGTGGATTCGCCAGTACGTAGCCGATCAGGAAAACCCGAGTGCCGAAGTGCGCGGCCGGCGACCACTGCGGGCGGCTCAAGTCACTGTCAGCGATGTGGATGGCGAGCCCGGTTGGTACCGCGTCAGCCTCAACGTGCGCCCGCACTTCAAGTACATGGGGGCCGACTTCACCCTTTCTCTGGTTGGCAAACTGGACAAAGAGTAGGCGGAACTGACCCATGGCCGGATACGGCAGCCTCTTCGAACGCCTGAATGGCGATGCAGCCAAACGTGATGGATGGAGTCTGGAAAACTCTGCCATGGCGTCCGTGGCTGCTCATCTGGCCAAGATGCTCAGCACCCGTGCAGGCAGTGTGCAGACGCTGGCAGATTACGGATTACCGGATCTCAATGACATGCGCCTGAGCCTGCACGACTCCTTGAATCGCGCCCGTTTGCACATCGAACGATTTATCGAAGCCTACGAGCCGCGATTGAGCAATGTGCGTGTGTACTCTCAATTACAGCAACACGATCTGCTTCGTTTGGGCTTCTGTATTGAAGGCTTGCTGGAGGTCGATGGTTTCAAGCGTCAGGTCAGTTTTGCCGCTCGCTTGGATGGCAATGGTCAGGTCATGGTGAGCCAATGATATCTGGAGCTCGCCATGTCATTTAATCACTACTACCAAAGTGAACTCACCGCGCTTCGCCAGTTGGGTCGTCGATTTGCCGAGCGCAATCCGGCATTGTCTTCTTACCTGGGGCAGACCGGGCAAGACCCTGATGTGGAGCGTTTGCTGGAAGGTTTTGCCTTTCTGACCGGACGTTTGCGACAAAAGCTCGACGACGAATTGCCTGAGCTCAGCCATTCGTTGATGCAACTGCTATGGCCCAATTACATGCGGCCGGTTCCGGCCTTCAGCATGTTGCAATTCAGTCCCCTGGCACGTTCGGAGCCTGCGTTGACGGTTGCGCGCGACACGCCAGTGGAGAGCGTACCGATCGAAGACGTGCGTTGCCGTTTTCGCACGTGCTATGCCACCGAAGTGACAGCGCTGGATCTCGTTGGGTTGAGCCACTCCGTCAAGGGTGATGGTTCGCTGTTGAGCCTGCGGCTGCAATTGACGGCTGACGGTCATCTGGGCGAGTTGCAGTTGCGCCGCTTGCGCCTGCACTTTGCTGGCGAACGTTACATCAGCCAAATGCTGTATCTGAGCCTTTTGCGGAATCTGCAAGGTGTCGAGTTGATTCCGCTGGATGGGACGGGTGAGCCGCTTGTCGGGGCCAATGATCTGCCAATGACATTGCAGCTAGCAGATGAGTGTGTGCAACCGGTGGGTTTTGCCGAAGGCGAAGCGTTGATGCCATATCCGCTGAATACCTTCCGCGGTTATCGCTACCTGCAGGAGTATTTCGCTTTTCAGGATAAATTCCTGTTCGTCGATATCAATGGTCTCGACCTGCTCAAGACCTTGCCTGAAGAAAGCATCAAGCAAGTGCGAGGTTTGGAGTTGCGCTTCGATATTCGCAAAAGCGCATTGCAACGACTGCGTCCGACCCTTGATAACGTGAAGCTTCACTGCACACCCATCGTAAATTTGTTCAAACACGATGCGATGCCGGTACGACTCGACGGCAAACAGGATGAATACCTGCTTTTGCCTGCCCGGTATAACCAGCAAAGCTGCGGTGTGTACTCAGTGGAAACCGTTACCGGCTGGCGGCCGGGTGGATTGGGTTATCGCCAGTATGTGCCGTTCGAATCGTTCGAGCATGATCCCAGCTTCGATGTGCCGGCCCGGCGGCCGCATTACAGCGTGCGCCAGCGGCCGTCCTTGGTGCACGACGGCCTCGACACTTACTTAATCTTCGGCACGCACCCCGCCGACGTGCAGGAAACCCTTTCGATTGAGCTGGTCTGCACCAACCAGAACCTTGCGCGCAAACTCAAGCTCGGTGACATCAATCAAGCCTGCGAACGGACACCTGAGTGTTTGAGCTTTCGCAACATCACACCGGTCACCGCGTGTTTTGCGCCACCGCTCAATCGGGACTTTCTCTGGAAGTTGATCAGCAACATGTCGCTCAACTACCTGTCCCTGGCGGACGTCAATGCACTGAAAGTGATTCTCCAAACGTATGACTTGCCCCGCTACTACGACCAGCACGCTGAAAAAATCAGCAAGCGACTGCTCGGTGGGCTGAAGTCGATCAAGCATCAGCACGTCGACAGATTGCACCGAGGATTACCGGTTCGGGGTTTGCGAACGGAGCTGACCATCGATCCGCAAGGGTATATCGGCGAAGGCGATCTGTTTGTGTTCGCCTCGGTCCTCAATGAGTTTTTTGCGCTTTATGCCAGCCTCAATTCGTATCACGAGCTGCGGGTCATCAGCACACAGGGAGAGGTGTACCAATGGCTACCCCGCATGGGTCTGCAGCCTCTCCTTTGAGTAGGCTGAGTCAAGTCATACGCGAGTATTCGCTGTTCCAGGCGGTGCTGGCCGTCATGGATCGGCTGCGCGAGGCGCACCCCTGCATGAGCGAAGAAGAACTGTACGAGCAGTTGGAGTTCCAGGCCAATCCAAGCTTGGGTTTCCCGGGCAGTGACGTCGACCGCGTGGAGTTTTTTCAGGAACACGGGCAGTTGCGAGCGCGATTGCGTTTCAACCTGATCAGCCTGACAGGCTCCGGTTCACCCCTGCCTGCGTTCTATGTCGAGCAGGCCTTGGGTGACAGCGAAGACGGTAACGCGACTCGCAGCTTCCTCGATCTCTTTCACCATCGGCTGCAGCGATTGATGTTGCCGATATGGCGCAAATACCGGTATCGCGCCGGCTTCAAGAGCGGCGCCATCGACCCTTTTTCGGCGCAACTGTTTGCTCTGATCGGTCTGGGTGGAGCTGAAATCCGCAAGGCTGGCGAGCTGAACTGGAAACGTCTTTTGCCCTACCTCGGGCTCCTCAGTTTGCGTGCCCACTCGGCAGCCCTGATCGAATCCGTGCTGCGTTATTACTTCAAGCACGCCGAGATTTTCATCGAGCAATGCGTTGAGCGTCGCGTCGACATTCTGCATGAGCAACGCAATCGCCTTGGTCGTGCCAACAGCACGCTGGGCGAGGATCTGGTACTGGGCGAATACGTTCGTGATCGCAGCGGCAAGTTTCGGATTCATATCCGTGAGCTCGACTGGCAACGCTTTCATGAATTTCTGCCGGTCGGTTTCGGCTATCAGCCCCTGTGTGCACTGGTTCGGTTCACCCTGCGAGATCCGCTCGACTACGACATTCGCCTGCTGCTGCGCCAGGAAGAGATCCACGAATTTCGCATAGGCGAGCGGAGCGCCTGCCGCCTGGGGTGGACCAGTTGGGTAGGGCGTGAGCACGCCGACGGTCTTGTGACCCTGGGCAGCAACATTCATTAAGGACGTGACTGATGATCAACGTGGACCTGCAACAACTCATTCAGGCGCTGGACGCCCAAAGCCGCCGTGATCTGGAAAGCGCTGCCGAACGTTGCGTCGGACGTGGCGCCGGCAAAGTGCTCATCGAGGACTTGCTTCTGGCCTTGCTGGAGCGTCCGCAAGGTTTGCTCGGCCGTGCATTGCAAGACGCTGAAGTCGATGCGGGGGAGCTGATCAGGGCTTTGCATTTGCCGGCCGAGCATAGCGCTTCACGCAACCCGGTGTTCGCTCCAGAGCTGGTGCAATGGCTGCAGGATGCTTTGCTGGTGGCGAATCTCGAATTGGGGCGCAGCCAGATAGACCAGGCCGCGCTGATTCTCGCACTGCTACGTAATCCAATGCGTTACGCCGGCAGTCGTTATCAACTTTTGCTCGCCAGGCTGAACGCCGAGCGGCTGAGGGAGTGTGCGTTGTCGGAGCAACCGCAGCACGCCACCAATCACATAGCCAAGGGCGGTGAGTCACTGTTGGAGCGATTTACCCATAACCTGACTCAGCAGGCCCGTGACAACGATCTGGACCCGGTTTTGTGTCGCGACGACGCGATCCGCCAGATGATCGACATCCTCGCCCGCCGCCGTAAAAACAACCCGATTGTGGTGGGTGACGCGGGCGTCGGTAAAACGGCTGTCGTTGAAGGTCTGGCCTTGCGAATCGTTGCCGGTGACGTACCGCCGGAGTTGCGCGGTGTCGAGCTGATGTCGCTGGACATGGGCTTGTTGCAAGCCGGTGCAAGCGTAAAAGGTGAGTTCGAGCGGCGCCTCAAAGGTGTGATCGATGAGGTCAGGGGATCGCCCAGACCAATCATTCTTTTTATCGACGAGGCACATACCCTGATCGGCGCTGGCGGCACTGCCGGTGGCTCCGATGCGGCCAATCTGCTGAAGCCGGCGCTGGCCCGAGGCGAATTGCGAACCATCGCGGCAACCACTTGGACCGAGTACAAAAAATACTTCGAAAAAGATCCTGCACTGGCCCGCCGTTTCCAGCCGGTGCAATTGCTTGAGCCCACCGTCAGCGAAGCCGTGACGATTCTTCGTGGCCTCGCCGTTGTGTATGAAAAAAGCCACGGAATCTATTTGCGCGATGATGCCGTGGTGGCGGCCGCGCAATTGTCTGCTCGTTACCTTACGGGCAGGCAGTTGCCAGACAAGGCGATCGACGTTCTCGACACGGCATGCGCCCGAGTCCGCATCAGCTTGGCCGCTGCCCCGCAAAGCCTGCAACAGTTGCAGGCCGAGCTGGCGGAAAGTGAGCGAAAACGCCAGGCGCTACGCCGCGATGCCGAAGCGGGTGTGTTGATCGATCATCAATCCTTGCACGCTCTGGAAGCGCACCTGCACGATCTCGAAGTGGAAACAGCAGCGCTGCAGACCCGATGGCACAAGCAGGTCGGCATGGCCGAATCTGTGTTGACTCTACGCCGGCAACTGTCCCAGGCGCGGGCTGCGATTGGCATCGACGAGGGTGGCGAATGCTCCGAACGGCACGCCGATGAAATCCAATGTGTGGCGACGTTGGAGGCGGCTCTCACTGAGTCTCATCGTGCTCTGATCGAAGCGCAGGGCAATGAACGACTGGTGAGTTTTGAAGTGTGTCCGCGCCTGGTAGCCGAAGTGGTGAGTGCTTGGACCGGTGTGCCTCTTACGCAGCTGGCCCGAGAGCACAATGCCAAGGTCGCCGGTTTTGCCAATGACCTGCACAAGCGTATTCGTGGTCAGCAACCCGCCATTGAGGCATTGGATCGTGCAATGCGCGCAACGGCTGCCGGGCTGCACAGGCCAGACACACCGGTAGGTGTGTTTCTGTTGGTAGGTCCGAGTGGTGTCGGCAAAACCGAAACTGCGTTGGCGCTCGCAGACCTGATGTATGGCGGTGATCGTTTTATCACCACCATCAACATGTCTGAATTTCAGGAAAAACACACAGTCTCGCGCCTGATCGGTTCGCCCCCCGGTTATGTCGGTTACGGTGAAGGCGGCATGCTCACTGAAGCAGTACGTCAGAAGCCGTATTCGGTTGTATTGCTGGATGAGGTCGAGAAAGCCGATCCAGACGTCCTCAACCTGTTCTACCAGATATTCGACAAAGGCGTGGTCAACGATGGTGAAGGACGGGAAATCGACTTTCGCAATACGCTGATCCTGATGACCTCGAATCTGGGCAGTGAGCAGATCAGCGAGCTTTGCAAAGATGCCGGGCGGCCCGCCGCACAAGTGTTGGAGCAAGCCATTGAGCATATCCTCAGCCAGCATTTCAAACCGGCATTGTTGGCGCGCATGCGTGTCGTGCCTTATTACCCCGTTGGCGGGTCGGTACTGCGCGAGTTGATTGAAATGAAACTCGACCGTTTGGGCGAGCGCATGCACCGTCGCAAGCTGGGTTTCACCTATGGACAAAGCCTCGTCGATCACCTGGCCGAGCGCTGTATTCAAAGCGACAGCGGTGCGCGCTTTATTGACCACTTGTTGGATCTGCATGTACTGCCTCGAATAGCCGATCGTGTACTCGATTCGATGGCTACAGGACAGTCCCTCAGGCATGTCCATGCGACGCTGGATGCCGATGCCTGTGTTGTCTGCGAGTTTGTCTGAAATGGGGGCGATGCTCGCGAACCTGAAGCAGCCGTTGGTGTACGCCGAGGCCCTGGTGGAGCAGTTCTCCGGGTTGTCACGGGCGGCAGATGGCGATGAGTTGCTGGGGGATTTCTTGCGCGGGGTCACGCAACTGAGTGGTTGCGAGTTGGCGCAGTTATACCTTCTGGACCCGACTCACAACGCCCTCGGGCTCAACAGCGAGTGCCTCGACGGAATTCTGCAACCCCGGGCCGGCTCGAGTTTGCAGGCGGATTACAGTGATCGAGCATTGCTGCACTTTGCGCTGCGCCAGAACCGCGTGGTGTGTCTCGGTTCATTGAGCGACAGCCTGCATGACACGGATTTCCTGCCGTTTCAGCCCAGACCCTGGCAATCGTTGTTGTGTGTGCCGTTATTGAATCAACGAAAAGCGGTTGAGGGTTTAGTGCTGTGTGCCAGCCATCGATCGATCGAACTGCAGGGATTCGCCGGCTCCCTTGGTCAGTTAGGAGCGTTCGCACTGCGCCAGACACAACTGTTGCAGCGCTTGCGCCAACCTGGCGGCAACACGCGGCCTGTGCCGGTCAGTATCCCGAATGCCAGTGGTTATGGACTGATCGGTAAAAGCCCCGCCATGCGTCGCACCTATTCCCTGATCAACAAGGTCGTTCATAGCCCCTATACCGTACTGTTGCTGGGTGAGACCGGTACCGGCAAGGAAGTAGTCGCGCGAGCCATCCACGCGGCTGGGCCTCGACGCACTCAGGCATTCATCGTGCAGAACTGTGCGGCATTCGCCGAGACCCTGTTGGAGAGTGAGTTGTTTGGCTATCGCAAAGGTGCGTTCACCGGCGCCGACCGGGATCGTCCCGGCCTGTTCGATGCGGCTAACGGCGGCACCTTGTTTCTTGATGAAGTCGGCGACATGCCGTTGTCTCTGCAGGCCAAATTGTTGCGGGTTTTGCAGGAGGGAGAGATTCGACCGTTGGGTTGCAACGACACCCATAAAGTCGATGTGCGGATTGTTGCGGCGACGCACCGGGATTTGTCGTTGTTGGTCAGCGAAGGCAAGTTTCGCGAGGACTTGTACTACCGCCTCGCGCAGTTTCCGATCGAGTTGCCGGCTTTGCGCCAGCGTGAAGGCGACATTCTCGACCTGGCTCGTTACTTCGCGGACAAGGCTTGTGCACTCCTGCAACGGGATGCGGTGCTTTGGTCCGATGCGGCGCTTGGCCATCTGGCTGCATATACCTTTCCAGGCAACGTGCGTGAGCTCAAAGCAATGGTAGAGCGAGCCCTGCTCTTGTGTGACGGCGGCGAATTGTTGCCGGGGCATTTTTGCCTGCCCATGGACCTGCATGCTGAAGACAAAAGCCTGCACCTGCGCGAACGGCTGGCGCGATTCGAACGCAACCTGATGATCGATTGCCTGCGCAAAAACCACGGTAATCAGACGCGCACCGCCCGTGAACTCGGGTTGCCGCGCCGCACCCTGCTGTACCGGCTGGGGCGCTTGAACATTTGCGCTGGGGATCTCGATGGATAGCGCGCCGTCACGGTTGCCGATTCGATTGCCTGCACTCACTTTCTTTTTCAGTTCTTCGGAGACTCCGCATGCCTGTTCGCTACTGGCCTGCCGTCTTGCTGACTTTCGTCGTTGTAAGCGGCGTGGTTGGTTGCGGTGGTAATTACAAATTCAACGACAACACCTATCGCCCCTTGGGTGATCCGCATGCGGCCCATCGCGGCCAGTGACTGCAAGGAGCATCAACAAGATGGAGCTGGTTCTCGAAATACTGAGCAGCAAGCAGTTCGTACCGACAGATTTGTGCCAGAAAACCTTCACCCCGTCAGGCGGAATGATCGGCCGAGGTGAGGATTGCGACTGGATCATTCCGGACCGCAAGCGCCACCTTTCCAGCCGACACGCCTTGATCAGCTGCCGCGACAATGCGTTCTTCCTGACCGATATCAGCAGCAACGGTATTCAGGACTGCTCAACCGGTACACAACTGCCCAAAGATAAAGCGATGCCTATCGAAACCGGCAGCGTTTATCTGCTGGGTGATTTCGAAATCCGTGCGCGACTCAATGACTTGTCCACGGCATTTGAAACCCAGGCCAGCAGGCCGCGAACGACAGCCAACATCATTCCTGATGAAGTCTTCCTCAATTTCGATCCGTTGAGTGCCGTGGATCAGCAGCAACGTGTTGCCTTCGACTTGGACGAGTTCACGGATCTCGATACGGTTTTTCAGGAGCCGATGCAATGTGCTGACTTTGCACGCATCGACATGGAAAACATGAGAGTGCCGCAGTTGGTTGATGCCCCTCAGGCATCGGAACCGCTAACGACTCACAAACCTGCCGAGCGCCTGACTGAAGATTTCTGGAAGCGTTTTGGTACTGCGCTGGGCGTGGAGCTCGACGGTCTCGAGACTGGCGCCCGCGAAGCGTTGGCCTTGAGAGCCGCGCAATTGCTCAAGCAGAGCATTGGGGGTTTACAGCAAAGCCTGCGCACCCGCAACGAACTGAAAAACGAGCTTCGGCTGGCGCAGACGACATTGCAGGGTATCCATTCAAACCCGCTCAAGTATGGGATCGATACCGAAGAGCTGTTGGGCATGTTGCTGGCCAACAAGTCAGGTCAGTTACCGGCAGATCAAGCCATCTCCCGCGCTTTCCGCGACCTTCAGGCGCACCAGGTGGCTTTGCTCGCCGCCAGCCGCGCGGCGGTCAAGGGTGCCGTAGAACATTTTTCACCGCAGCAACTGACGCTTCGTTTCGAGCGTGAAAGCAAGTCATTGCTGGGAACGTCCGGCAGTCGCTGGAAAGCCTATGGCCGTTATCACCAGGCGCTGCTTCAGGATGGTGAATGGACTGAACGTTTGTTGGCCCGTGACTTTTCCCAAGCCTATGAAGAGCAGATTCGTTTGATCTCTACCCTCCACAACGACCTTCAGGGATGACAGACATGTTTCGGCGTTCGACTGTTTTTATCAAGGCGCTGACCGCGCTGACCGCGCTCATGCTATTGACCGCATGCGCTTCGCTATCACCGTATTCCTCGTTGTCGAAAATCAATCTGAAGCTGTCCGCGAGTGACCAGCTGAACCCGGACATCAACGGTCGTCCTTCACCGATTGTCGTGCGTCTTTTTGAGCTCAAGCACCCGGTTGCATTCGAGAGTGCCGACTTTTTCAGCCTCTATGAACGAGCCGCGAAGTCCCTGGCCCCGGACCTGGTGGCTAGTGAAGAGTTGCAACTGCGTCCCGGCGAACATCATGAACTCAAGCTCAGCGTGCAATCGCAAAGCCGTTACGTAGGCATTCTCGCCGCTTACCGCGATTTATCGGAAACCCGATGGCGCTACACCGTGCCAATCACAACGGGAGGCGTCACCCACATCGACCTGACTCTTGATCAGGCCGGCATTCATGGCAGCAACGAAGCGTTTGTACAGGCGGACAATTGAGCATGAACTTCCATAAAGTCATATGGCAGGAGGGAATGTTGCTGCGTCCGCAGCACTTCCAGCACAACGATCGATATCTGGACCATCAAATAAAGTCCCGCACTCAGTTACTGGGAAGTTTCACCTGGGGGTTCCTGAGCCTGGAAGTTGATTCGCAGTTTCTCAATATGGGCAAACTGGTGGTCAACCGTGCCTCGGGAGTCCTGCCGGATGGCAGCCTTTTTGAAGTGGGTGGCAGCACTCAACCGCTGGTGCTGGATGTTCCTGTGAATACCGGCAATACAGCGATTTATCTGGCGTTGCCTCTGGTGACCGGCAACCACATCGAAGCCCGCCGTCAGGAGCAGACGGATGTGTTGGCGCGATATGTCGCGTATGAGCGTGAGGTTGCAGACTCCAATGCCGGTGACGGTGGTGCAAGCCAGGTCAAATGCGCTCGCCCAGACTTTCGCTTACTGCTTGGCGAGCAGCAAGACGATCAGGGTTTTGTGAGATTGAAAATCTGCCGGGTCCTCGACACCACGCCCGACGGGGTCATCAGTCTCGATCCGGATTTCGTACCGACATACATCCAGATGCACTCATCGAGCTACTTGCTGTCGTGCTTGAAAGAGGTGATCAGCATGCTCGGCCACCGGGGTGACACCCTTGCTGAAAGGATCCGTTCGAATGGGAAAGTGGGAGGTGCGGAGGTCGGCGATTTCATGATGCTGCAATTGATCAATCGTACTGAGCCGTTGTTGCGTCACTATCTCAGTCTGCAACATGTTCATCCGCAGGAGTTGTATTGCACGCTATTGACCCTGCTGGGCGAGCTGGCGACTTTTTCCAGCGACAGTAAGCGTCCGCGAGCGGATATCCGTTATGAACACAGTGACCAGGGTGCGAGTTTTCGCAGGCTGATGGAGGCGATCCGTCAGGTGCTGTCGATGGTGCTGGAGCAGCATGCCATCGAGTTGCCGATGCAGGCGCGTCAGTACGGGATCATTGTTTGCCCTCTGCATGACACCCAATTAGCGGGTTCGGCTTCGTTCGTGTTGGCTGCCAGTGCCGACTGCGACAGTGAAGAGCTGCGCCATCGATTGCCCGCGCACCTCAAGATCGGCACGGTTGAGAGCATCCGCCAATTGGTCAATCTGCATTTGCCGGGTTTCAAAATCAGACCCTTGCCCGTGGCACCGCGTCAGATCGCCTTTCACGCGAACAAAACCTATTTCATTGTTGAACTCGGCTCCGAAGACCAGGCACAACTCGAACGCTCTGGTGGGTTCGCGTTTCACGTCAGCGGTGAATTCGCGGAGCTGGAACTGAAGTTCTGGGCCATCAGGAATTGAGCGACATGATCAAGGACATGCAATACGCCCAGGATGACAAAACTGTCCTGCTCGACCGTCTCGGCCGTGGCCCGGCACACGGGCCACTGACTGATTCGGCGGCCCCACCGAAATTCGAGCAACTCGAAGACCGCATGATCTACGCCGCTCGGCAGGCGCCGCAGGACACCTTCAAAGTCAGCCGCAACGCATTGGTGGCGTCGGCATCATGCCTGCTCTCGGAAGTGGTGCGGCTCAAGCATTGCGCTAACGGTGAAGACCTGCCCAACCTCAATCGGCGGTTGAGCGCGGCAGTGGAGCACTTTGCGGTCAGCGCATTACGTGCCGGTGTCGAAAGCAGCCAGGTTTCAACTGCACGTTATGTGCTTTGCACGGTGGTGGATGAGGCGGTGGTGACGACTGCATGGGGCAAGGAAAGCGAGTGGTCACAAATGAACCTTCTCAGCAGGTTTCACAATGAAACCTCTGGTGGTGAAAAATTTTTCCAGCTGCTTGATCGATTGTCGAAAAACCCGGTCAAGCACCTGTCGTTGCTGGAACTGATGTACCTGTGCCTGTCGCTTGGATTCGAGGGTAAATATCGAATTCAGGCGCGCGGTCTTGTGGAACTTGAAAGTCTTCGTGATGCGCTTTTCCGGCAGATTCGCCTGTTGCGTGCAGATGTTCCATACGAACAGGCAACTCGCAGCGACGGCAACGATGAAGGCAAGCGGCAAAAACTTATTCATACCGTGCCGTGGTGGATGATGGCGCTGATCACCGTGATTTGCCTGATGGTGATGTATTCGGGATTCGCCTGGGTCTTGAGTGAACAGCGAGCTGTCGTTTTGCAACCGCTCCAGCAAATTGACCAGGCCGCGATTCGATCGCAGCTTCAACCATGGAAGGGCCGCGAGTGATGACAAGTTTGTTCGCAAAAGCCGGCGCCTTTCTGCGCAAAACCTGGGTGTGGAGTCTGCTGTCGGTTCTGTTGACTGCACTGCTGGTCTGGTATGTCGGGCCACTGTTGGCGATAGATGATTTCAGATTCTGGGAAAGCCCGACGTCTCGCTTGCTGAGTATCAGTGTGATGTTTCTGGTATGGGGGCTGACCATGGTTTACGTCAGCTGGCGCAGCGGTGTCCAAAAACAAGTCGAGGGGCGCGAGCAGGGCGTGGATCGTGCGCTGATCGAGCAGCGAATTGATGAACAGCGCCGGGATCTGAGAGCGCGGTTCAAGGCCGCGGGTAAAATTCTCAAGACATCGAGTTTCTATCGCAAACACAGCGAGCGGGGGCGACGCGATTTGCCGTGGTACTTGCTGATCGGCCCTCAGGGCAGCGGCAAAACCACACTGTTGAATGTTTCCGGGCTGGAGTTTCCCTTCAACCAACTTGATCGTAAATTGATTGATCAGCCGCAGGAGGCACGCCCTTGCGACTGGTACTTCGCCGAAAGCGGCGTACTCATTGATACGCCCGGACGTTACCTCACCCAGCCGGATGTCGACGTTGATGCTGACGGTTGGGCCACGTTGCTGGGATTGTTACGCAAGCGCCGCCGGACCCGCCCGCTCAATGGTGTTCTGGTCACTCTCCCGGTGCAAATGCTCCTTGCTCATGACTCCGAAGCTCTTCAGATGCTGGCGCGTAATGTGCGTGCACGTTTGCAAGAGGTGCAGCAAACACTGCATATCGAACTGCCTGTCTATCTGGTATTGAGCAAGGCGGACCAACAGCCTGGCTTTGATGAGTTCTTTGATCAGCTGACTCGGGATGAAAGTGATCAAGTGCTGGGTGTGAGCTTGAGCAAAGATCCGGGCACGGCTGATCCGAGTGCAATACGTTTGGAGTTCGAAGCGCTGCTGCATCGGCTCGATGGCCAAGTGATCATGCGCATGCATCAGGAGCGCGACCCTCTTTGTCGAGGACGTATTCTCGACTACCCGCATCAACTGGGATTGGTCGGCGAGGGCCTTTGCCAGTTCATTGAAATGGCTTTGCGCAGTCAGGGCGAGAGTACATTTCGCGGTTTCTACTTCACCAGCGCCACTCGATCAGCAAAACCGCTTGCGTACAGTGGCGTGAGGAACGATGGAACGGCTGCGCTCGTTGGTTATCCACGGTTCATCAACCCTCTGTTCAACCAGGTCATTTTTCCCGAGGCAGGTTCTGTACAACTGGACAAACGTGAGCAAAGCCTTGTTTGTTGGAGGCAGCGAACGCTGTACATGACATCGCTCGCGGCGCTGAGCCTGTTCGGTTTGTGGTGGGCCGGCGGGTTTTCGGCCAACCATGAGCGACTGGAAAGCCTGCGCACACTGGTGCAAACCTGGACACATCAGCGATCGGCGTTGACCCCTCAAGATAACGTGCTGTCGGTTCTGCAAAACCTTGATGCCATTCATGCTGCGTCTCGGGTATTCCCAATCGCCAGCGACGTTTCATACCTGGAGCGTGGTGGTTTGTATCAAGGCGAAGCTGCCAATCCAGTGATCATGAAAGCCTACGAGCGTGAGCTTGAATCGCACCTGCTGCCATCGGTGGCGTCGCTGTTGGAAGATCAGATTCGCAGCCGCCCGGTGGACCGTGAGCATTTGCTCAATAGTTTGCGTGCATACCTGATGCTGAGTCTCAACGATCGCCGTGACACGGTATGGCTGAAAGATTGGATAGCCAGCGATTGGTCCCGCCGGTACCCCGCAAACAACTCCGTGCAAAGCCGCCTGGAAGGACATCTCGAACGCTTGCTGAAGCAACCATTCAGTTTCCCGCTTAACGATTCATTGATCGTTCAGGCGCGGCAAATACTACGCAGCGAATCCATGGCCAACGTGGTTTACCGGGCGCTTCGTGATCAGGCTCGAACGCTTCCCGAATACCACCTGGATCAACATTTGGGACCACAAGGCGATCTGTTGACGGGTAGCCATGCCACGATCCCCGGGTTCTACACCCTGAACGGCTATCAGCAGTATTTTTCGGTACAAGGTGGCGCGCTGGTCACGAATATTTTGCGCGACAACTGGGTGTTGGGTGAGAGCTCGCAGATCAGTGCCATGGAACTGCGGCGCTTAATGGTCGAACTGGAACAATTGTACTTTCGTGATTACGCCAATGTCTGGGGCGATGCCATCGGGCGGATCGCATTGCAACCAATCGAGGACGCCGCGGGCGCTGCCGAACAGTTAGCCAGCATGACGTCTGCCAATTCCCCTGTGCTGCAGCTGCTGGTGCAAATTCGCGAGAACACGCGCATTCCTTCGATCGCCGACAGCCTGGATGAAGCGGCGACATCAGCGCCAAAGCTTACGAGTGGTAATTTGGGCAAACTCGCTGCCGCCAACGTTCCGAAGGCTTCCGGGACATTGGTCGGTGATTTGCCCGATACGGCGAGAAAGGCGTTGCAACGTCGTTTCGAACCCTTGCATCGTTTGCTGGATGCCAACAACGGCCCGAGTGCTGAATTGACTGCGGTACTGCACGCGCTCAATGAGCTACAGACGCAGTTGGCGAGTCTGGCTCGGGCCGGCACTCCGGACCAGGCGGCGTACGAAATGGCCAAGGTACGCATGGGTAGCCAGCGAGACGCGCTGAGCATTTTGCGAACGGCATCCGGTCGTTTGCCGCGTCCGGTCGGGACCTGGTTCAACACGATTGCCGAAGACACTTGGCGTCTGGTGCTCAATGACGCTTATCGATTCGTCAACCAGCGTTATCAGACTGAGCTGTACAACTTCTACGGCAAGTCGATCAACAAGCGATATCCATTCAGCGCCCACAGCTCCAGTGATGTGGCGCTCAGCGACTTTCGCGAGTTCTTCAGGGCGCAGGGCCTTGTCGACAGTTTTTTTGACAATTACATGCGTCCATTTGTGAGCGGCGTGCCGGGTAGTTATCGTCTTAAAACCGTTGATGGACAATCACTGCCTATCTCCCGGGTTTATCTCGATCAGATGGCCTCTGCACACGTGATCCGCCAGAGCTTTTTTGCCGAAGATCCTTCCGAACCGCAAGTACGATTCAAGCTGGAACCTTACTCGCTGGATCCCGTCATCAGTCGTGCCGAGTTCAGGTTTGGCGACAAGACCATGGAGTACCGACATGGGCCGATCATTGCAGCCTCATTCAAATGGCCTGTCGATGCCGAAGATGGACGTACAAGCCTGGTGCTCGACACAATGGTCGGGCGTCCGATAGGGATCGAGAAAAACACGGGACCCTGGTCGTTGTTCAGACTGCTGGACCTGATGCAGACCGAGTATCTGATCGGTCGTGATGTGTTGGTACTCAAAGCTGATCTGGGCGGGCTGCGCGCCAACTACCTGCTCATGAGTCAGCGCGCACCTAATCCGTTCGACATGGGTGTGCTCCGTACTTTCCGCATGCCGATGCAACTCTGATGTCGAAGAGTGGCGTCTGGCGCAGTGTTGCGCGCACCGATCCCGGGAAAACCCGAGCGCGCAATGAAGATGCTTTCCTGGATGATCCGGACAAGGGTTTGTGGGTCGTCGCGGATGGAATGGGCGGGTATCAGCGGGGTGACATTGCCAGCCGGTTGATCGTCGCCAGCCTCGCCGAATTGCCGGAGCGCAACGATTTCGAGGAACGGGTCCAAGGAGTACGTCAGTGCCTGCTGTGGCTCAATCGCCGCTTGAGTCAGGAGTTGACCGTGATTGCCGGGCGACATGACGACACCATCGGCAGCACCGTGGTGGCGTTGCTGATCGAAGGCACCCGCGCCGTCTGTATCTGGGCCGGTGACAGTCGTTGTTACTTGTGGCGCGAGCAACGGCTGTATCAGTTGACCAAGGACCATTCGCTGCGGCAGCAACTGATCGACGAACAGAAAATGGACGACCGACAGGCCTTGGTTCAACCACACTCGACCGCGTTGACGCGTGCAGTAGGCGCCAGCGAGCATCTGACCCTTGATGTGCTGGAGTTTGTGGTGCATCCCGCCGATGCGTTTTTGTTGTGCAGTGACGGTTTGTATCAAGGCTTGAGCAGTGAAACCTTGGGCCGTGCCTTGGATCGCCCCGCGCCGGGGGCCGCGTTGGCGCACTTGTTCGAGCATGTGTTAGACGGTCCGGCACGGGACAACCTGACCGGCGTGGTTATTCGCCAATGAACGAGGTCGGGGAGAATATGCTGGGCGGGCGATATTACCTCGAACGTCTGATCGGTGCCGGCGGGATGGGGGTGGTGTATCGCGCACGGGATTTGTTGCAGGAACAGTTCGGTGATCCCGAGCCCCATGTCGCGCTGAAAATGCTCAGCGATGAATATGCCGATTGCCTGGACGCCAGTGCCCTGCTTTTCAGTGAGTTTGCCCTGACCCGGCGTGTGCAACACCCCAATGTGCCCCGTTTGTTCAGTTTCGAGGTGGATACCCGGCAAAAAAGGGCTTTCATTACGATGGAGCTGATGCGTGGCCTGACCCTTGATAAATTGCTTTGCGAGCGCCCCTTGGGATTGCCGTGGTCAGAGCTGCAAGGCATCGCGCTTCAATTGCTTGATGCATTAGCCCATGCCCACAGTCGTGGCGTGCTTCACGGTGATATCAAGCCGAGCAATGTGATGCTCAGCGAGGAAGGCGTTCGGTTATTCGATTTCGGTTTGGGGTTGGCCGAGGAGGGTATATTGCCCGGTCTACCAAAACTGAGCCGTCATTGCTTGCATGCCTGGACCCTTGGTTATGCTGCCCCGGAATTGCTGGATGGCTCACCACTGACGGTCAGCGCCGACGTCTACTCGGTGGCGTGCGTGATCTATGAACTGGCATGTGGCAAGCACCCTTTGCGTCGAGTGCCTTCAAATCAAGCCCGTGATGCGGGTTTGAAAATCGAGCCTCTGAGTACCAGGCATCTGCCCAGACAGTGTTGGACCTCCCTGAAAACAGCATTGGATCTCGACCCTTCGCAACGCCCTCTATCGGTGTCTCAACTGCGACAGGCCTTTGCTGGTGCCCGTGATTCAACGTTTTTACCGGCGTGGAGAGGAAAGTTTTTCAAAGGGTTCCGCCAATGACTTGGTAGTCATCAACGCCAAAAATAGGGCGATCTTCTTGCAATTCATCGCGATAGTGGCGTTATCACTCGAAATCGCTACACTGCGCCAGCCGTTCATTTTTTCTTTTGAGGCTTGCGCATGAAATTTCGTTTTCTGCTGTGGATGATGGGTTTGTTGATGGGCAAGGCCAGCCGAACCAATCCTGCGTTTCAGCAGCAGTTGGGTGACAAGGAACTGGTGTTTCAACTACAGACCCTGGACGGGAAAGTGGCGCGGCATTTCCGCGTGAAGGACCAGCGCATCACCAGCCAATCGGGTGTGCACGCCGAGCCTGCTTTCGCCATTGCCTTCAAAGACGCTGCTTACGGCTTCGCCACGATGCAAGCGAAAAACAAGCAGTTGGCGTTCATGACAGGTATTCAGGACAAGTCGATCCAGATCAAGGGCAACCCGGCGCTGGTGATCTGGTTTCAGGGGCTGACCAAGTATTTGAGGCCGAAGAAGGCGAAGGCTTGAAGGCACAAGGTCTTGAGGTCTTGCGGGTAGCTCCAGCGAGAAATATGCGTGAGGGTAGTCCGAGCGCCTGGTCCATCCATCGGTGTTCGAACTGAACAATCGCTCGCATCAGTGCGAGCCGTGGACATGACGCGAGCACGATCAAAGCCGCCGTTGACCAGAGACTGATATCGGCCAGAAGCCGACTATCGTGAGAGGGGGCGGCTGTTACAGGTCTGCCGAATTAATATGCTCACTGTAATACGTTTCGTTTGATCCCACAGTCATGCATTGGACAACAGACACTGCCGACGCCCACCACGGTGCGCGTCGACAGTCCACATCTCAATTGATGTGGTTGCCCACTACTTCAACAATTCGCTGAGCGATATGTTTGACATGGGTCTCTAGCGCAAAGTGACCCGTATCCAGCAACTCCACCACCGCATTCGGATTGTCGCGCGTGTAGGCCTCAGCCCCTGGCGGAATGAAGAACGGGTCGCCCTTGCCCCAGATCGCCAACGTCGGCAACTTTGTATCGCGGAAGAACTGTTGAAACGCCGGATACAGCTTCAGGTTGTTCTGGTAGTCGTAGAACAGGTCCAACTGAATGTCTTTGTTACCCGGCCGTTCCAGCAACAGCGCGTCCAGATAGTAAGCCTCGGGGGCGATGAGATCCGGATTGCTCACCCCTTCCACGTACTGCCAGCGGGTGCCTTCCAGATGCAGGATGGCATCGTTGATCACCTGCCGATTGGTCGGCGACGGGTCTGCCCAATACTTGCGGATCGGTGCCCAAGCCTCCCCCAGACCTTCGAGATAGGCATTGCCGTTCTGCGAAACAATCGCGCTCACCCGCTCCGGATAGGCCAGTGCCAGGCGCAGGCCGGTAGGCGCGCCGTAGTCGAAGAAGTACATCGCATAACGATTGAGTTCCAGCACATCGACAAACTGGCGAATCGTCTCGCCGATGGCATCGAAGGTGTAGCGGTAATTGCGCTGCGCCGGAACCTCGGTGAAGCCGAATCCCGGCAGATCCGGCGCGATCAGCCGGTACTTGTCCGCCAGCAGCGGGATCAGGTCGCGGAACTGGTGCGACGAGCTGGGGAATCCGTGCAACAGCAGCAGCACTGGTGCATCCGGAGCGCCCGCTTCTCGGTAGAAAACCTCGACGCCATCGGCTTCGACGGATTTGTAGGCAACCTGGATATGTTGAGACACGGTCATGGCTTTGCCCTCATGTAACTTGTCAAATTGAATTTTACCGGTTGCCCGAATGTATTCTGCACAAGGCATGTAACTAGTCAAATAATTTTTATAGGTTACAATCTGCGCATCGGCTCAACCGGACATTGTCATGACCGCCTCCCCCATCGAACCGCCCACACCCCTGATACTGGCCGACCATCCGGCGCTGGACCTGTTGAACACACAAATGATGGTCGACGGTCAGCGCCGCGATCTGCTGACCAGCGATGCCGACGCGGCGCAGTGGCTGGAGCAGATCGGCTTCGGACCGGCGGATGAGATGGTGGTGGGTGACGGGCAATTGCTCGCCCGATTGCGCACGTTGCGCGACTGCATCGAAGACCTGCTCGCCGCTCGCCGGGAGAATCGCGTGGCGGACCCGTCGGCACTCAATACCTTTCTGCTGCAAGCGGTGCCGCAACTGGTCTGGGAGGAAGCGGGCGTCCCGCTGCTCGATCGCTTCCGACAGGCTGACGCCACTAACCAACGCCTTGGCCGCCTGGCCTACACCGCCGCCGAGCTGCTGGCCGAAGGTGATTTCAGCCTCGTGCGCAAATGCGAAAGCGCGGACTGTTCATTGATGTTTTACGACCGCACTAAGTCGCACAAACGACGCTGGTGCAGCATGGCGCTGTGCGGAAACCGGCATAAGGTCGCCGAGTTCCGCAAGCGGCGTCAGGGGGGAGCGGACTGAAGTTGGCGAGGCTGTCCGATCAGTGCAGATGCTGTCCGACCCATTGGGCAACGGTGAAGACTGTCGCTCCCACAGGCACTGCGCAAATCCTGTGGGCGCGTGGCTTGCCCCCGTAGCTTTTAAGGCTGGGAAAATTGCGAGGCCAGTTCGCGCAGCAGCACTTCGGCTTCGAGGACTTTGCTGACCACGTCGTTGGCCTTGTCGCGGCTCAGGCCGAGGCGTTCGAGCAGGGCTTCGGGGATGTCTTCGTCGGGGCCGGAGCCGATGCCGCGGCTGCGCAGCAGGCGTACTGCCAGGCACACCAGGTTCGGGTACTCGGCGTAGTTGCCGTCGTAGGCCGGGTCGTGCTGGAAGCGTAGCGCGGTGGCCAGTTCTTCGGGCATGTCCCAATAGCGCATCAGCCACGAGCCGATCTGTTCACGGCTGATGCCCAGCAGGTGTTGTTCGATGTAGCTGTGGCACAGGTGCGGGTTGACCTCCAGGTGACGGCAGATCAGCGAAAAGTGCGGCGGGAACACGTGGGCCAGCAGTAGGTAGCCGAAGTTGTGCAGCAGGCCGGCCAGGTAGGTCAGGCCGGCTTCCGGGCGCTGGGCGCGTGGCATGGCGCGGGTCAGGCCTTCGATGACGGCGGCGGTGTAGATCGATTGCTGCCAGTACGGCGTGCTGTGTTGCGGACGATCTTTGGGCAGGCTCAGGGTTTTGCCCAGGGCCAGGCCCAGCGCCAGGTTGATCACCAGATCGAAACCCAGTACCCGGACGATGGCGTCTTCTACCGAACGAATCTTGCCCGGCGAGGCGTAGTACGGCGAGGCCGCCCAGCTCACGACTTGCGCGGCCAGTGCCGGGTCGGTTTCGACCACGCCGGTGATGTCGTCGATGGTGGCGTTGGGGTCGACGCGCAGCTTGATGATTTTTTGCGCGGTTTCGGCCAGTGGCGGAATTTCGATGGTCGCTTCCAGGCGTTGCTGGATGCGTCGCGCGGTGAACGCTTGAACGGCCTGGGTGATTTCCTCGCGGTCATCGTCGGGGCGGTCGAGGTTCGGGCGGATGCTGGTCAGCGCTTCGCCGAAGTTGGCGGCGCTGGCTTTGCTGAGCATGGATTTGAACGCTTCGCTGGAGATCTCCAGCAACACGCCCGGCTCGCCGGAATTGACCAGCAGGCTCGGCTCACGCAGCAAGCTTTCTTCGTACAGGCAGGGCGAGGTAGTCAGTGATGGCAGGCCTGGCAGCAGGCTCAGGCTGTGTTTGCCGAGCATTTTTTCCAGGCGCTCAGTCGGTACGGCCGTGAGGCGGCGACCGGTGAGTTCGGTAAGGCGATTGAGGTCGAGCAACTGATTTTGCGCAAACAGCACCATCAGCGTGCCAACGGCGTCATCGAGCAGGACGGCTTGCACCTTGCGCGCCGGATTCAGGCCGTGATGGTCCAGGACCTCTTCATAGGCAATGCCCAGCTTGCCTAGCAGCATCCGTATAACCGACGGTGCGTGCGGAAGTTCGGGAGCGAGGGCTGCGTCGGTCATGGTCTGGATCCAGTTCAAAACAATTGCAGGAGTATAACCAGCTCTGTAGGAACGAGCTGATAGAAACTGCGACGGTGCTCACACTTGGCCGTATTGCTGCCCGTGACGCAGCCAGCGGTCGAGGAGCGGGCTGACATGGTCGGGCCAGCGTTCCAGCAGGGCTTGAGCGGCATCGCGCACCGCGGGTAGCAAGTCGGCATCGCGCATCAGGTCGGCGACCTTGAATTGCAGCAGGCCCGTCTGCCGCGTGCCGAGCATTTCGCCAGGCCCGCGCAGTTCGAGGTCTTTTTCGGCGATGACAAAGCCGTCGTTGGTTTCGCGCATGATGCCCAGGCGCTGGCGCCCGATCTGTGACAGCGGCGGATGGTAGAGCAAAACACAATGGCTGGCCGCGCTGCCTCGGCCCACGCGGCCGCGCAATTGGTGCAGTTGTGCAAGGCCCAGGCGCTCAGGGTTTTCGATGATCATCAGGCTGGCGTTGGGCACGTCCACGCCGACTTCGATAACGGTAGTGGCCACCAGCAGTTGCAGGTTGCCGGCCTTGAACTCGGCCATCACTGCGGCTTTTTCCAGCGGCTTCATGCGGCCGTGAATCAAGCCGACCTTCAGCTCACCGAGCGCGGCAGTCAGGTCCTCGTAGGTGGTTTCAGCGGCTTGGCAGGTCAGCTCTTCGGATTCTTCGATCAGCGTGCACACCCAATAGGCCTGACGCCCTTCGGCACAAGCGCTGCGCACCCGTTCGATGACTTCGACGCGGCGGGTATCGGTGATCAATACGGTGTTGACCGGAGTTCGACCGGGCGGCAATTCGTCGAGGATCGAAGTGTCGAGGTCGGCGTAGGCGCTCATGGCCAGCGTGCGCGGGATCGGCGTGGCGGTCATGATCAATTGATGCGGGCACATCCGCCCGCCGACGCCTTTCTGCCGCAAGGCAAGGCGCTGTTGTACGCCGAAGCGGTGTTGCTCGTCGATGATCACTAGCGCCAGGTTCTTGAACTGCACTTCGTCCTGAAACAGGGCGTGAGTGCCGACCACCATCGGCGCGCCATTGGCGATTTGTTCCAGCGCGGCGACGCGGTTTTTGCCCTTGAGCTTGCCGGCCAGCCATGCGACTTCGATGCCCAGCGGTTCGAGCCAGCGCTTGAAGGTGATGAAGTGTTGCTCGGCAAGAATCTCGGTGGGCGCCATCAACGCGACCTGATAACCCGCTTCCAGGGCTTGCAGCGCAGCGAGGGCGGCGACCACGGTTTTACCCGCGCCGACGTCACCCTGAATCAGCCGCAACATCGGCTCGTGCTGACTGAGGTCGTAGGCGATTTCGTTGCCGACCCGCTGCTGCGCGCCGGTGGGATTGAAGCCGAGGTTGGCCAGGTATCTGGCGGGCAGCCGGGTGGCTTTGGGCATCGCTGGCGCTCGCAGCGCACGCATGCTTTCGCGCAGACGTTGCTGGGACAGTTGATGGGTCAGCAGTTCTTCAAAGGCCAGGCGGTGCTGCGCCCAGTGATGACCGAGGGCGAGTTCGTCGACATCGGCATCGGCCGGTGGGTTGTGCAGGTAGCGGATCGCGTCGGCCAGTGGCGCCAGTTGATAGTCCCGGGCCAGTTCGTTGGGCAGCCAGTCGGGCAGGCTGCTGGGGCCGAGCAAGGTCAGGGTTTGCATGCACAGTTGACGCAAACGTTGCTGCGTCAGGCCCTCGGTGAGCGGGTAGACCGGCGTGAGTGTCTCGTCCACGGGCGGCGGTTCGTCGCCGGTGATGGCGCGGTACTCCGGGTGATAAATTTCCAGTCCCGATGCGCCGGGGCGTGCTTCGCCGTAACAGCGAACCCGAGTACCGCGTTTAAGGCCTTCTTTTTGCGCATTGCTGAAATGGTAGAAGCGCAGGCTGAGCCCACCGGTGCCGTCCTGCAGGCGCACCACCAGGCTGCGACGGCGGCCCATGACCACGTCGGCGCCGCTCACGGTGCCTTCGACCACCGCATCCTGGCCCGGGCGCAATGCACCGATCGGCACCACGCGGGTGCGATCCTGGTAGCGCAACGGCAGGTGAAACAGCACGTCCTGAAGATTCTCCAGACCGACCTTGGCCAGCTTTTCGGCCATGGCTTCACCGACACCCTTGAGTGCCGTCACCGACACTTGCGACAACTCGGTCATGGCGTTGGCTTAACCGGCCGTTACCGGTGCAGCGGGTTTAGCCACCGAGCACAGGCGAATGGAGTCAGCGAGAATCTCGATGGCCTTCGGACGCGGGAAGCTCGCGCGCCAGGCAATGGCCACGGTGCGGAAAGGCACCGGAGCTGACAGCGGTCGAACTTCGATCACCCCGGGGGCGTAGTGGTGACTGTCGACTGCCGACAACGGCAGGATCGAGATGCCGAGACCGGATGCAACCATGTGACGGATGGTTTCCAGCGAGCTGGATTCGACCGTGGTGTGCTTGGCACCGTCGTTGCCCTTGGTCAGGGTCGGGCAGGCCTCCAGCACTTGATCACGGAAGCAGTGGCCTTCACCGAGCAGCAGCAGGCTCTTGTCGTTGAGCAGGCTGGCGTCGATGGATTCTTTTTGCGTCCATGGGTGCTGGGCCGGCATCAAGACATAAAACGGTTCGTCATAAAGCTGCAACGTCAGCACGTCGGCTTCGCTGAACGGCAACGCGATGATGATCGCGTCGAGTTCGCCGTTGCGCAGCTTGTCGCGCAGGACGTGGGTGAAATTTTCTTCGATGTACAACGGCATCTGCGGGGCGACCCGGTGCAGTTGCGGGATCAGGTGCGGGAACAGGTATGGGCCAACGGTGTAGATCGCACCGACTTTCAACGGCGCGGTCAGCTGGTTTTTGCCGGCTTGTGCCAGTTCGCGAATGCCCTGGGCTTGTTCCAGTACCTTTTGGGCCTGAGCCACAATGCCTTCGCCAACCGGGGTCAGGCGCACGGCGCTTTTGCTGCGCTCGAAAATCAGCACACCGAGTTCGTCTTCAAGCTTTTTCACGCCCACCGACAGGGTCGGTTGGCTGACGTGGCAACGCTCGGCCGCGTGGCCGAAGTGCTGCTCTTGGGCGAGGGTAACGATGTAGCGTAATTCTGTAAGAGTCATAGCAAGCGTCCATGAAGTTGCGAGCCAAGCATACCGGCTGCAATCGATAGACGCACGTTATCAGACAGTATGTGCTGAGTGACACCGGGCAATGCGTGTTTGCCGTTTCCAGATATGCAAAAGGCACCTTTCGGTGCCTTGCAGGCTGGTTTGAGCCGATGAGCGCGGGGAAACGTTTACCGTCGACGCTTTTCCAGCGAATAAACAAACGGTGCAACGATTTCGATGGAGCCGTTGTTCAGCATGTCGGCCGGTGGTTTGGGCAGCGGCTGGGCGCGGCGGATCATGTCCAGGGTAGCCCGGTCCAGATCGGCGTTACCGGAGCGGCCCACCAGTTCGAACGACAACACATTACCTTCGGCATCCACGACGAAACGCAGACGGTTCAAGCCCTCCTTGCCCCGCGACTGCGCACTGGCCGGGTACTTCTTGTACTTGGCCAAATGTGCGAGCAGCGTGCCTTCCCAGCTGGCCTTGGCCGCCACTTGTGCCGGTGACGGACCGGGCGCCGGCTGAGCGGATTTCTCCGTGGGTGCCTGGGTCGGTTGCGTGTCGCTCGGTTTTTCTTCGGACGGTTTTTCCTTCGGCGGCTCTGGCTTTTTCTCCACCGGCTTGGGTGGTTTCGGCTTGGGCTTGGGCGGCTTGGGCTTGGGTACCGCAATCTCGGCTTTGGGCGCTTCGGCCAGCTTCGGGATGGGCAGTTCTTCCACCGGTGCTGGTGGCTGTGGCGGCGTTATCACCTTTGGCGGTGCCGGCGGTGGCGGGGCAGGAACCGGCGCCAGCTCGACCATCATTGCCTGCGGCGGCAGTTCGATGGGCGGGCGGGCGGTCCAGTTCAGCGCCAGAGCGATGGCCAGCGCGTGAACACCCAGCACGATGGCCAGGCTACCGCTGTAACGCGTCAACTTATGGCGCGTCTCGATCATTTTTTGGCTGCCGTCTCGAGTCCGACCAGGCCGACCTTCAGATAACCGGCCGAGCGAAGGTTGTCCATTACGCTCATCAGATCACCGTAATCCACGCCTTTATCGGCCTGGAAGAAGATCGTCGTGTCTTTCTTGCCTTGGGTCTTGGCGTCGAGGGTGGCGCCAAGGGCATCGGCTTTCACTTCGTCGTCGCCGAGGAACAGCCGTTGGTCGGCCTTGACGCTGAGGAACACCGGTTTCTCGGGCCGCGGCGCCGGTTTGGCGGTGGAGGCGGGCAGGTCGACCTTGATGTCCACGGTCGCCAGCGGCGCCGCCACCATGAAGATGATCAACAGCACCAGCATCACGTCGATGAACGGCGTGACGTTGATTTCGTGGTTTTCGGCCAGATCGTCGTCTGCGCCTTCTTTCAAATGCAGGCCCATGGCCGATTACCCCACTTTCACCATGTGCGGATGCGAACTGCGCTCAGGCTGGTGATCGAGGTCGCGGCTGACCAGCAGCAGGACTTCTGCCGAAGCGTCGGACACCTGCGCCTTGTAACCGGCGATGGAGCGCGCAAACACGTTGTAGATCACCACCGCAGGAATCGCAGCGACCAGGCCCAGAGCGGTCGCCAGCAAGGCTTCGGCGATGCCGGGAGCCACGACGGCGAGGTTGGTGGTCTGGGTTTTAGCGATACCGATGAAGCTGTTCATGATGCCCCACACCGTACCGAACAGGCCGACAAACGGAGCGGTGGAACCGATGGTGGCAAGAACGCCGGTGCCGCTGCTCATGTTGCGGCCGCAAGCTGCTACCAGACGCTCAAGGCGGAAGCTGACGCGTTCCTTGATGCCTTCTTTCTCGCGGCTGCTGGCCGACAGATGCATTTCTTCCAGGGCATCATGGACCAACAGGTTGGCGAGGGTGCCCGGCTTGGTCGCAGAGGCGCTGGCTTCTTTGAGTGTGGTGGCTTTTTTCAGGTGGGCGATTTCGCTGCGCAGACGACGCTTGGCGCCCATCAGCTCAAAGCCTTTGGCAATCCAGATGGTCCAGGTAATGATCGACGCGATGGCCAGGCCAATCATCACAAGCTTCACGATGATGTCGGCGTTTTGGTACATGCCCCATGGCGACAGGTCATGCGCCATGCCCAGGCTGTTGTCGGCTTCGAGGACTTCAGGGACGTTTTCGCCGAGCGCTTGCGAAGCGGCTGCTGGCTGGGCCGGGTCGATCGCGACAGGCGCGGCGTTTTCGGCTGGGGTGGATGCGGCGGCGGCCGGGGTGGCAGGCGCTTGTGCGTCTGCGAAGGCGGCGGTCGGCGCCAGCATCAGGCTGAGCAGCACGGCGGCCACTGCGCTCCAGGCGCGAGGTCGTTTGGTTGGCGAAGCGGGGAGTTGATTGCGTGTCATGCTGGCCGGACCTGAGAGAGAAAAACGGGTTATGTTCTTCCAGGCCTCGAAGGGCCGAGAACAAAAGTGGCCTGCATTATTGCAAGTAATTCTTGTTAACAAAAGTAATAGAGTATCTTTTTTTCCTTCATTGCTAGCCGCTCGTCCATTGCCGAGGCTAGTCTGTGCGTTTCCAAGGGGAGTTTTTCTGATGTCCGCGCCTTCTGTTTTAATCGCCGGTTGCGGTGATGTCGGCAGCCGTCTCGCCACGCAACTGCTGGCTGGCGGGTGGGAGGTCCATGGGTTGCGGCGTGACGTTTCGCGCTTGCCCGAGGGGGTCATCGGCGTTGCCGGCGACCTGTTCAATAAGGACTGCCCGCAGACCTGGCCGGTCGGTGCGGTGGATTACGTGGTCTATTGCGCAGCCGCCACCGATCACGATGAAGCGGGTTATCGCGCCGCGTATATCCAGGGCTTGCAGCATGTATTGGAGTGGCTCGACGATTATGGGCAGGTGCCCAATCGCCTGTTGTTCGTGTCCAGCAGCAGTGTCTACGGCCAGCAGGGGGGCGAATGGGTCGACGAGACTTCGCCGGCCATCGCGGCTGGTTACTCTGGGCGAGTGATGCTCGAAGCCGAACAGATCGCGCTCAACAGCGGCATTCCAGCCAGCATCGTGCGTTTGACCGGTATTTACGGTCCGGGCCGTGAATGGCTGCTGACTCAGGTCCGCCGCGGGTACCGGGTGGCGGTCGATCCTCCGCTGTATGGCAACCGGATTCATGCCGATGACGCCGCTGGGTTGATGGCGTGCCTGCTTGAGGCGGATCGGCGCGGGGTGAAGCTGGATGACGTCTACATCGGTGTCGATGACGCGCCAGCGGCGTTGGCGGATGTCGTGGGCTGGTTGCGCGAGTATCTGGGTGTGACCGAATGGGCCGATGATGCCAGCGTGCGGCGCACGGGCAGCAAGCGCTGCAGCAATGCACGGGCGAAAGCGTTGGGCTGGACGCCAAAGTATCCGAGCTTTCGTGAAGGTTATGCAGCCATTCTTGAAGGCCGCAGCTGACGTTCAGTCACCCGAAAACCTGTAGGAGCCGGCTTGCTGGCGATAGCAGTATCAGATTCAAAGCAGATGTTGAATTTGAAGGCCCTATCGCCAGCACGCCGGCTCCTACAAGCGGGTGGCTTTCAATGGGTTGCTTATTGTTTCTCGAGCAACCACTTGCGATCACCCGGTGTGAACTGGGGCATTTCATCCGCCTGCGCGGTGTTCACGGTCTGGAAGATTTCCAGGTCTTTGCCTTTGCGGGCAAAGATCCAGGCATTTCCCTGGCCGTTGAGTTGCAGCCACATGTTGTCGTTGCCGCCGCTCATCGATGCGCAATCACCCGCCAGACACAGGGCATAGCGGTCACTCCCTGGCAGGCCGGTCACTTGGCCGTCGGCCTGGAACTGTACGGTATTGCCTTCACCGGGGCCGCTGACGACTTTCCAGCTGCCGCCCATGTAGGCTGAATACAGCGCGCGTTCAAAGCTGGCGCCGATCGGAGCGCCATCCGGTACCGGAATCGACGCACGGTCGAAGACCTGGGCCGGTTCGTTTTCGCTGGCGGCCTGGCTCAATTGTTTGCCGTCGCGCTTGAGCTCGCTACCGGAGCTGCCATAAAAGTCGATTTTCCAGGCGCCGGACTCTTCGCCGAGCAGCTTGCCGTCGACATTTTCAAAACCATTGGTGTAGCGGGCCTGGCCGGCCTTGGTGTTGACGTCCCATTCCAGGTTCGGGCCATAGGCCTGGAGCGCTTCACGCAGGGGAACGCCTTTGGATGCAGCGTCAATCGCCACCTGGTTGATCCAGGTGCCGCTGATATCACGGTCGGCAGGGTCGCTGGCACATCCGCCCAGGAACAGGGCGAGCAGCGAAAGAGCAAGCGCTTTGCGCATGGGTGGAATCCTTTCAAGCTTCTTTACAGCAGAGCCGTTGGCGCAGCCATAGGCTGCGCCGCACGCATTACTCGATGACCAGGATGGCATCCATTTCAACCTGCGAACCCTTGGGCAGGGCTGCCACGCCGATAGCGGCGCGAGCTGGGTACGGTTGGTCGAAGTATTTGCCCATGATCTCGTTGACCTTGGCGAAGTGGCTCAGGTCGGTGAGGAAGATGTTCAGTTTGACGATGTCCTTGAACGAACCGCCGGCGGCTTCAGCCACGGCCTTGAGATTCTCGAACACCTGGACGGTCTGGGCTTCGAAGCCTTCAACCAGTTCCATGGTCTTTGGGTCCAGTGGAATCTGACCGGACATGTAAACGGTGTTGCCTGCCTTGATCGCCTGGGAGTAAGTACCGATGGCGGCCGGGGCCTTGTCGCTGGTGATAACGGTCTTGGTCATTGATGACTCCTTGTAAGAGGTGGCTACGTTTGCGCGCTATGCACGCATGCGGGTGATGCGAATCACCCCGGTGAGGGCACGCAGTTTCTTGATCACGCGGGCCAGGTGTACACGGTCGTGCACGCTGACCACCAACTGGACCACGCTGATACGACCATCGCGTTCGTCCATGCTGATTTTCTCGATGTTGCCGTCGGCCGCGTTGACGCTGCTGGCCAGCAGCGCGATCAGGCCACGCTGGTGTTCCAGCTCCACGCGCAGCTCGACGTTGAATTCGCCGGTGACGTCTTTGGCCCATGACAGCTGGATGCATTTTTCCGGGTTATGACGGATTTCGCTGATGTTGCGGCAGTTGTCCAGGTGCACGACCATGCCTTTGCCTGCGGACAGGTGGCCGACAATCGGGTCGCCCGGGATTGGCGTACAGCATTTGGCATAGCTGAGTACCAACCCTTCGGTGCCACGAATTGCCAGCGGACCTTCCGGGCTTGGCAACTGTTCGCCTTCGCCGAGCAGTCGACGAGCCACCACATAAGCCATGCGATTGCCCAGGCCAATGTCTTCCAGCAAGTCTTCGATCAGTTCCTGGCGGTATTCAACCAGCATCGCCTTGACCCGCTCGGCCGGGATTTTCTCCAGCGAGCTGTCGAAACCGTTGAGGACCTTGTTCAGCAGGCGTTCGCCCAGGCTGATGGATTCGGAGCGACGTTGCAGCTTGAGCGCATGGCGGATGTGTGTCCGCGCCTTGCCGGTGACCACGAAATTGAGCCACGCCGGATTCGGCCGCGCGCCGGGCGCGCTGACGATCTCGACCGTGGAGCCGCTTTGCAGCGGTTCGGACAGCGGCGCGAGACGACGATTGATCCGGCAGGCAATGCAACTGTTGCCGACATCGGTGTGCACCGCGTAAGCGAAATCGACCGCCGTGGAGCCTTTGGGCAGCTCCATGATCCGGCCTTTGGGCGTGAACACGTAGACCTCGTCCGGGAACAGGTCGATCTTCACGCTTTCGATGAATTCCAGCGAATTGCCCGCACGCTGCTGCATTTCCAGCACGCCTTTGACCCACTGGCGAGCGCGGGCGTGCGTGCCTTTTGGCTGCTCGTCGCCGCTGGATTTATACAGCCAATGGGCGGCGATTCCGTTGTTGGCCATTTCTTCCATTTCGCGGGTGCGGATCTGGATCTCGATCGGTACGCCGTGCATGCCGAACAGTGTGGTGTGCAGCGATTGGTAGCCGTTGGCCTTGGGAATCGCGATGTAGTCCTTGAAGCGACCCGGCAGCGGTTTGTACAAATTATGTACAGCACCCAGCACGCGGTAGCAGGTATCGACCTTGTCGACGATGATCCGGAACGCATAGACGTCCATGATCTCGTTGAAGGCCCGACGCTTGCCGCGCATTTTCTTGTAGATGCCGTAGAGGTGTTTCTGGCGACCGCTGACCTCGCCCTGAATGCCGTCGACGGCCAGGCAATGGCTGAGGGACTCTTCGATCTTGTTGACGATTTCCTTGCGGTTGCCCCGGGCGCGTTTGACGGCCTGGTAGATCCGCGCGGAACGCATCGGGTGCATGGCCTTGAAGCCGAGGTCTTCGAATTCTATGCGGATGGCGTGCATGCCCAGCCGGTTGGCGATGGGCGCATAGATCTCCAGGGTTTCCTTGGCGATGCGCCGGCGTTTTTCGCCGGACAGCACTTCCAGCGTGCGCATGTTGTGCAGGCGGTCGGCCAGCTTGACCAGGATCACGCGAATGTCACGCGCCATGGCCATGGCCATTTTCTGGAAGTTTTCGGCCTGGGCTTCGGCTTTGGTCTCGAAGTTCATCTGGGTCAGTTTGCTGACCCCGTCGACCAGTTCGGCCACGGTTTCGCCGAACTGCGCTTGCAGCGCTTCCTTGGCGATACCGGTGTCTTCGATCACGTCATGCAGCATGGCCGCCATCAGGCTCTGATGGTCCATGTGCATGTCGGCAAGAATATTGGCCACGGCAAGAGGATGCGTGACATACGCCTCGCCGCTACGTCGGCGTTGGCCGTCGTGGGCTTGTTCGGCGTAGAAATACGCTCGGCGGACCAGGTTGACCTGGTCTTTGCCGAGGTAGGTCGATAAGCGATCGGCGAGGGCGTCTATGCTCGGCATGATGTCTCCTGCCGTAAGCTGTGATCCCGCGCCGTGCTACGTCGACCAGGCATAGGCTTAGACGGCCTCGTTGGACTCGTCCTCGAATGCAGCAAAAAGCGGTTCATCTTCAACGATTTCGGCTTCAGCGATAGCTGCGTAGTCGATCAGGCCTTCAGCGATTTCACGCAGGGCGACGACGGTAGGCTTGTCGTTTTCCCAGGCTACTTTCGGCTCTTTGCCGCCGGTGGCCAGTTGACGGGCACGCTTGGTAGAGAGCATGACCAGCTCAAAGCGGTTATCCACGTGTTCTAGGCAGTCTTCAACGGTTACGCGGGCCATGGTCTTCCTCGTAGCAAATGCAATATGCGCGCTGCCCGGATGGGCGAGCGGACTCAACAGTTTAAAAAATCACCAGCGATTAGGGAAGCGCTGATTTTTTGATCAAGCCCTTCAACGCGCTGCAAGTGCCAATGTAAAGCCCTTGCAGCGGTTTTGGGAAGTGCTCTTTAACCGAGCAATTCAGCCAGCAATTTGCCGTGGCGCTGTTGCTGACGCTTCTGAATCAGCTGATTGGCGCGAAAAATCGCCTTCAGATCGTGCAGTGCGTGGGCGAAATCGTCGTTGATGATCAGGTAGTCATAGTCGACATAGTGGCTCATCTCGCTGACGGCTTCGCGCATCCGGCCATCGATGATTTCGTCGCTGTCCTGGCCACGATTGGTCAGGCGCTGATGCAGGGCTTCAAGTGACGGCGGCAAGATGAAAATCGAACGGGCCTGAGGCATCAGCTTGCGCACTTGCTCGGCGCCTTGCCAGTCGATTTCCAGAATCAGGTCGTGCCCTTCGTCCAGGGTCTGCTGCAAGTGGCTCTGCGAGGTCCCGTAGAGATTGCCGAATACTTCGGCGCGCTCGAGGAAATCCCCGTGTTCGATCATCTTCACGAACTCGCTGCGCTCGACGAAGTGATAGTTCACGCCGTTCACTTCACCGGGGCGCATGGCGCGGGTGGTGTGCGAGACCGAAACGCGAATTTCCGGATCGGCGTCGGTCAGGGCCTTGACCAGGCTGCTTTTGCCCGCGCCCGATGGGGCGGAAATGATGTAGAGGGTGCCGGTGCTGTGGGTCATGTCGGGGTTGCCTTACTCAATATTCTGCACTTGTTCACGCATCTGCTCGATCAACACTTTCAGGTTGACCGCCGCTTGGGTGCTGCGCGGGTCGAAGGCTTTGGAGCCCAGGGTGTTGGCTTCGCGGTTGAGCTCCTGCATCAGGAAGTCCAGGCGCCGACCGGCGGCGCCGCCAGACTTGAGTACACGACGAACTTCGATGATGTGAGTGCTCAGGCGATCCAGTTCTTCGGCGACGTCGCTTTTCTGCGCGAGCATGACCATTTCCTGCTCCAGACGCTGTGGGTCCATCTCGGCCTTCATGTCGGCGAAACGATCAAGCACTTTCTGGCGCTGGGTGGCGAGCATTTGCGGAACCAGTTCACGCAGGGTCACCACGTCTTCTTCAATGGACGTCAGGCGCTCATTGATCAGCCGTGCCAGCTCCGCGCCCTCTCGCTCGCGTCCGGCCTTGAGCTCTTTCAGGCCCTGGTTGAACAGCGCCAGTGCCTGGGCATTCAAGGCTTGCGGGTCGGTGGCGTCACCTACAAGTACGCCGGGCCAGGCCAGGACTTCCAGCGGGTTCAGTGCTGCCGGGTTCTTGATCAGGCTGGCAACGGTCTCGGCGGCGGCGACCAGTTGTGCGGCGCGTGCCTGGTCGACTTGCAGCGGTTTGCCGGTGTTTTCTTCGGTGAAGCGCAGGGTGCATTCGAGCTTGCCCCGGGATACACCTTGGCGCAGGGCTTCACGGACGGCACCTTCGAGGTCGCGAAAGGACTCCGGCAGGCGCAGGTGGGGTTCCAGGTAGCGGCTGTTGACCGAGCGCAGTTCCCAGCTCAGGGTGCCTTGGACGCCGGCGCTTTCGACGCGGGCGAAGGCGGTCATGCTGTGCACCATGGAGGTACCTCGCAGTGCAGATCGGCGCGGAACTGATGTTCAGGCAATCCGATATCAATGAATTAAAGCCGACTGGCAGCAAAGGCGCAGGATTGTAGCGCAGTGGCGCCAATGCGCCCAAACACACGGAGTGACAATCGGCTGCAGGTCGTCGGGCACGGGCTGTTCAGAGCCTTCGCTCGTCCGAGTAATTTTTTAGAAGTGCCCAGGCGTGGCTGGCGGCTCTATAATGCTTCGCAGTTTTCCGTCCCCGTACAGGTATCCCTTATGAAACGTCCAAGTGGTCGCGCTGCCGATCAGCTCCGCTCGATCCGCATTACCCGCAACTACACCAAACATGCCGAGGGATCTGTACTGGTCGAGTTCGGTGATACCAAGGTCATCTGCACCGTCAGCGTCGAAAACGGCGTGCCTCGCTTCCTCAAGGGCCAGGGCCAGGGTTGGCTGACCGCCGAGTACGGCATGCTGCCACGCGCCACCGGCGAGCGTAACCAGCGTGAGGCGAGCCGCGGCAAGCAAGGCGGCCGTACCCTGGAAATCCAGCGCTTGATCGGGCGTTCCCTGCGTGCTGCGCTGGACATGTCCAAGCTGGGCGACGTCACCCTTTACGTTGACTGCGATGTGATCCAGGCCGATGGCGGTACTCGCACCGCGTCCATCACCGGCGCCATGGTCGCCCTGGTCGATGCCTTGAAAGTGATCAAGAAGCGCGGCGGCCTCAAAGGCGGCGACCCGCTCAAGCAAATGATCGGTGCGGTGTCGGTCGGCATGTACCAGGGCGAGCCAGTGCTCGACCTTGATTACCTGGAAGATTCGGCGGCAGAGACCGACCTGAACGTGGTGATGACCAGCACTGGCGGGTTCATCGAAGTTCAGGGCACTGCCGAAGGCGCACCGTTCCAGCCGGAAGAATTGAATGCCATGCTGGAACTGGCAAAGAAAGGCATGAACGAGATTTTCGATCTGCAAAAGGCTGCGCTGGCAGACTGATCGGACCGAAGTACACAAGGAGGACGCCATGAGTGAAGAACAACAGCTGCTTCCCACCCCGAGCAAAGAAGTTCGGCAGTGGGCAATGTTTTGTCACTTGTCTGCCTTGTTGGGGATCTGGATTCCGTTCGGCACCCTGATCGGCCCGTTGATTCTCTGGCAGATGAAGCGTGAGATGGACCCGTTCGTCGATGCGCAAGGCAAGGAGGCGCTGAACTTTCAGATCACCGTCGCCATTGCTTCTGCCATTTGTTTCCTGCTGATGGTGGTGATTGTCGGGTTCTTCCTGTTCGGTCTGGTGGCGATAGGTGCGTTGGTACTGACGATTATCGCCGGGGTCAAGGCTAACGAAGGGTTTCCGTATCGGTATCCGTTTACGTGGCGGTTGATCAAGTAAGCCTGTAGATGCTGTTAGCGAAATGCCCCGACTTGTCGGGGCATTTGCGTTTTTATTATCAAGTTACTTGTTCTTGTAATCTGCGCTTACTTCTTTACATGTTTGGTCACAACTGCAAGACATCAGCTCTTCCGGCATCCTTGGCAGTAAGACTTTACGATTGTTAAAGTTGTCGCACGAAATACCTCTAAGAAATATTTCGATATATTCAGGCCATTGACGGATCCTGAAAGTAAAAGCAATCAGCGTTGAAAACAATCAACCTGTTCAATAGGCGTGTCCAGGTAAACAGTTCGCCTCTGAATGAAAACCCAAGATTATCCCAATGGTTCAACTCGATTTTTATGGAACACTTGTCGCCGCTTCCTTGGTTCTTTTGCTGGGGCGCGGGCTCGTCACACGTGTCGGCTTTTTGCGCGCTTACAATATTCCTGAGCCTGTAGCAGGCGGCTTATTGGTAGCCTTGGTTCTTTTGGTATTACGATCGCTCGATATGGAAGTCCGATTTGATACCTCGCTACAAACGCCATTGATGTTGGCGTTTTTCGCCACGATCGGGTTGAGTGCAGACTTCGCCAGCCTGAAAAAAGGCGGACGCATAGTGGGAATGTTTGTATTGGCGGTCACCGGCTTGCTGGTGGTGCAGAACGCCATGGGCATTGGATTGGCAACGGCTTTGGGGCTCGATCCCCTGATGGGGCTGCTGACAGGCTCGGTGACGCTGGCGGGTGGTCACGGTACCGGGGCTGCATGGGGGGCGACGTTCAGTGAGAAGTACGGTCTGGCTTCCGCCTCTGAACTTGCGATGGCCTCCGCGACGTTTGGCTTGGTGCTGGGCGGTTTGATTGGTGGGCCGGTCGCTCGCCTGCTGATCAAACGGACTCAGGTGCCCGGCTGCCGCGAGCAAGACAAGCCGCGGATACCAAAAGGCTTCGAGCAACCGAACAAAGAACGCTCAATCACCCCGTTTTCCTTCATTGAAACACTCGCACTGATCGCGGTCAGCTTACTCGCGGGCAATCTCCTCAATGGCATGCTCCGCGAAACCGCATTTGAGTTGCCGACGTTCGTCTGCGTATTGTTTGTGGGTGTGCTTTTACGAAACGGGCTTTCAGCGTTGGGCTTGTACCAGGTGTTCGAGCGCGAAGTCTCTGTGTTGGGGAATGTCAGTTTGTCGCTGTTCCTGGCGATCGCGCTGATGTCACTCAAGTTGTGGGATCTGGCGGCACTGGCCTTGCCGTTCTTTATAATTCTGGCCGCGCAAACGATGGTCATGGCGCTCTTTGCGATATTCGTAACATTCAGAATCATGGGCAGTAACTACGACGCGGCCGTGCTGGCGGCAGGACATTGCGGCTTTGGACTGGGTGCAACACCAACTGCCATCGCCAACATGCAGGCCGTGACACAGCGCTATGGACCTTCGCAAATAGCGTTTCTGGTTGTGCCGATGGTGGGGGCTTTCTTTATCGACATTATCAATGTCATCGTGATCAAGTTGTATCTGGCGCTGCCGTTTTTCGGCGCTGCTTGAAGTACCGGTCACTGAGCACCGCCATAAAAAATGCCCGTATCCTGCGATACGGGCATTTTTTTATCTTCGAACAACGTCGAACTTCATTGTCAGCGACAAGTGTTTAGATCGTCAGCGTCCAATCGTAGTCCACGATCAGCGGCGCGTGCTGCGAGAACCGTGGCTGGCGTGGCAGGCGGGCGCTGCGTACGAAGCGGCGCAGACCCGGGGTCAGCAGCTGGTAATCGAAGCGCCAGCCGAGGTTGAGCATTTCGGCCTGTTCGTTGTCCGGCCACCAGCTGTACTGGTCACCTTCACGGCTGACTTCGCGCAGGGCATCGACATACCCCATATTGCCGACAATCTCGTCCATCCAGGCCCGTTCAGGCGCCAGGAAGCCCGGAGATTGCTGGCTGTCGCGCCAGTTCTTGATGTCCAGCTTCTGTTGCGCCACATACAGCGAGCCACAATAAATGTACTCGCGGCGTTTGCGCCGTTGCTTGTCCAGGTACTTGGCGAAGTCATCCATAAGCTTGAACTTTTGGTTCAAGTCTTCATCGCCGTTCATGCCCGATGGCAGCAACAAGGTTGCAATACTGACTTTGTCGAAATCGGCTTGCAGGTAGCGCCCGTAGCGGTCGGCCGTCTCGAAACCGAGACCGCTGATGACAGCCTTCGGTTGCAACCGCGAGTACAAAGCCACGCCACCTTGGGCGGGGACTTCGGCGTCGCAGGCATAAAGGAAGTATCCATCCAGTTGGAAGGCTGGATCGTCCAGTTCAAAGGCGGAGGCACGGGTGTCCTGCAGGCAGATGACGTCGGCATTCTGTGCTTGCAGCCAACTGAGCAAACCTCGCTCGACTGCAGCCTGAATACCATTGACGTTCACACTGATGATCCGCATAAATGGCCCCAAAAATCGCGTGCGTGTATGATACACGGCGTCAAGCTAATTAGCTAAATCCGTGGTATTTGGGGTTTTTTTCATGCAAGCGTATCAGCGCGATTTCATTCGTTTTGCCATCGATCGCGGCGTTTTGCGCTTCGGTGAGTTCACCCTGAAGTCCGGGCGTACCAGTCCTTACTTCTTCAATGCGGGCCTGTTCAATTCAGGTTCGGCCCTGGCGCAGCTGGGTCGTTTCTACGCCGCTGCCATCGCCGAAAGCGGTATTGCGTTCGATGTTCTGTTCGGTCCTGCCTACAAAGGCATCCCTTTGGCGGCGACCACGGCCGTGGCATTGGCCGAGCATCACAACCGTGACCTGCCATGGTGTTTCAACCGCAAGGAAGCCAAGGCCCACGGCGAGGGCGGCAGCCTGGTCGGCGCGCCTTTGACCGGCGATGTGCTGATCATCGACGACGTGATCACCGCCGGCACCGCTATCCGCGAAGTGATGCAGATCATCGCTTCCCAGGACGGCGCCAAGGCAGCTGGCGTGCTGATTGCCCTGAACCGTCAAGAACGTGGCAATGGTGAGTTGTCGGCGATCCAGGAAGTCGAGCGTGATTTCGGTATCCCGGTGATCAGCATTGTTTCGTTGAACCAGGTGCTGGAGTTCCTGGCCGATGATCCGCAGCTCAAGCAGCATTTGCCGGCGGTTGAAGCCTACCGCGCGCAGTTCGGCGTCTGACCACAATCCCCCTGTGGGAGCGAGCCTGTGTGGCGAGGGAGCTTGCTCCCGCTGGGCTGCGTAGCAGACCCAAAAAGTTTGTGAGTGCTGCGCACTCAAGCGGGAGCAAGCTCCCTCGTCACAAAAGGTGGATTGTCGCAGGGATTGCAGGCAGAAAAAGACCCCGCTCAGCCAGGCTGAGTGGGGTCTTTTGTTTTGAGTCGTCAGCGCAGTTTTCGCCATTTTCCGACCAGTTTTAATGCCAACCCCAGGTTGAACAGCGCAAACACCAGCAGTGCCACGACGACTAACACGTAAAGCGTTCGGTCCACGTTGAAATCCCATAGATCCAGCGTGCTGCTTCTAATGATCCTCACGGCGGCTGGCAAGTTGACGTAAAACAGCGCCATGAAGGCGCACGTCAGCGGTACGGCGCGGCTAAACAAAACCCCCAGCACTTTCCCCCGGCTGCGTTTTCTGGCCAACGGGCCTGACTCTTTGTCATCCAGTTCCAGCGCCTCATGCAACCGTGGCCAAGCCAGGTTGAACATGAATGTGGTCAGGGTCAGCAGCAAGCCGCTGACCGCGACAATGTCACTGAACGGCATTGAGCCTCAGGGTTTGGCACAACAAAGCGTGGGAGTCTTCGCTGATTTCGAACTGCCCGGCACTGCCCTTGCGTTTGGTGATGGGTTTGAAGGTCGGCTCGTTTTGTGTGATCAGCATGTTCAGCTCATCGCGAATCACGTCTGAACTGATCACCACCAGATAAACCGTCTGCGCATGCTCGGCCGTTTCGATCACTGATCGCATGCTGTGCTGGAGGATCTCGTCCAGTTGATTGCGAAACCGTGAAACCGTGTTTTTCAACAGGGTTTTACTCTGGCTCTGCGTCAGTTGGAAAATCGTCGATATTTGCGATTCAGTGGGCAACGTTTGCCCGAAGTAACTTTGAATCAGGTAGAGCAATCGATCCTGCTTGGCCTCATCGGCCCTGCTGGGCATGCCGCCTTCGACCAGCATCTTCAGGTATTCGGTCAGGCTCGCCTTGGCTATTCGCTCCAGGGCATGGGCGATTTCGCCGTCGGAAATCCTCAAGGTCTTTTTCACCGGCTCCTTCTGCTCGAGGTTGAAAGCCTGGGCATCGATCGTGAACGAGATCTGCATGGTTCAGACCTCCGTGATTACTTGGCAGGCTCGTTTGGGTACGGATCTGCCACGGCATCACCTTGGCCGGTCAGGATGTTCCAGCCATTGAGTACGTGGGTCCCTGGTTGGAAGTCCGGGCACGGTGGAAGAGAAGTCTTTGATTGATTGCTGTATTCGCGCCCGCAATCTGCGCATGCGTAGGTGCCTGCTGAAACGTCGCTGCCGTAGGGAACGTAGTCTTTTTGCATGGGGAAGATCTCCTGTGGATTCAGGGAAGATCGTATGCAGATTGTTTCTTTTGGGATGTCGGACGTTTCGCTTATTTGCGTCGGGCAATTCCTGTAGGCATAAAAAAGATCGCAGACTTGTTCAACTCCTACGGAAGTTTCGTACATCCGAAACAATCCAGTTGGAGCTGCCGCAGGCTGCGATCTTTTTCGTCTTTATTGATCAGGGACGCTTGCGATTGCTGATCAAGGTGCCCACGCCGGTATCGGTGAAGATTTCCAGCAGAATCGCGTTCGGTACGCGCCCATCGATGATCAGCGAGCTGCCCACGCCGCCCTGGACGGCTTCCAGTGCGCAACGGATCTTCGGCAGCATGCCGCCGTAGATGGTGCCATCGGCGATCAGATCGTCGACCTGTTGGGTGGTCAGGCCGGTCAGGACCGTCCCCGACTTGTCCATCAGGCCGGCGATGTTGGTCAGCAGCATCAACTTCTCGGCTTTCAGCGCTTCGGCGACTTTACCGGCCACCAGGTCTGCGTTGATGTTGTACGACTCACCGTTGGCGCCGACGCCGATTGGCGCGATCACCGGGATGAAATCGCCCTTGACCAGCAGGTTGAGCAGGTCGGTATTGATGCCGACGACTTCGCCCACATGGCCGATGTCGATGATTTCCGGCGTGGTCATTTCCGGGGTCTGGCGGGTGACGGTGAGCTTCTTCGCACGAATCAGCTCGGCGTCTTTACCGGTCAGGCCGATGGCGCTGCCGCCATGTCGGTTGATCAGATTGACGATGTCCTTGTTGACCTGGCCGCCCAGGACCATTTCCACCACGTCCATGGTCGCGGCGTCGGTGACGCGCATGCCGTCGACGAAATGGCTTTCGATCGACAGGCGCTTGAGCAGGTCACCGATTTGCGGGCCACCGCCGTGAACGACCACCGGGTTGATCCCCACGGCTTTCATCAGCACGATGTCGCGGGCGAAGCCGGTTTTCAGCTCCTCGCTTTCCATCGCGTTGCCGCCGTATTTGATCACCAGCGTCTTGCCGACATAGCGGCGAATGTAAGGCAGCGCTTCGGACAGGACCTTGGCGGTGTTGGCGGCGGCTTCGCGTTCGAGGGTCATTCAGGGCTCCGGGTGAATCAGAACGGTAGTTGGAGATCAGGTGCAACGCGCTTCAACTGGACTTTGAAAACGTCCTTGATGCGCGAAAGTTCTGCCTCGTCATCGGCCTCGAAACGCAGTACCAGCACCGGTGTGGTGTTGGAGGCGCGAACCAGGCCCCAGCCTTTGGCATAGTCGACTCGCACGCCGTCGATGGTGGTCAGGTCAGCGCCTTCGCCCCATTGCGCGTCGTGCAATGCATCAATGATGCTGAATTTGCTCTCTTCGGTCACATGGATATTGATTTCAGGCGTAGAAATATCGTTCGGGAACGTCGCGAACAGCTCTTCGGCCGAGGATTTTTCCTTGCTGAGGATTTCCAGCAAGCGCGCAGCGCTGTAAATGCCGTCGTCGAAACCGAACCAGCGCTCCTTGAAGAAGATGTGCCCGCTCATTTCGCCGGCCAACAGGGCACCGGATTGTTTCATTTTCTTTTTGATCAACGAGTGACCAGTCTTCCACATTAGCGAACGACCGCCATATTCCTTGATCAGCGGGATCAGGCGGCGGGTGCATTTGACGTCGAAGATGATTTCAGCGCCCGGGTTGCGCGCTACGACGTCGCGGGCGAACAGCATCAGCAGGCGGTCCGGGTAGACGATGCTGCCGGTGTTGGTCACCACACCGACACGGTCGCCATCGCCATCGAAGGCCAGGCCGATGTCAGCATTGGTTTGCTTGACCTTGGCGATCAGGTCTTCAAGGTTTTCAGGCTTGCCCGGATCCGGGTGGTGGTTCGGGAAGTTGCCGTCGACTTCGCAGAACAGCGGGATGACTTCGCAGTTCAGCGCTTCGATCAGTTGCGGGGCAATCACGCCTGCCGCGCCGTTGCCGCAATCGACCACCACTTTCAGGCGTCGAGCCAGTTTGATGTCCTGGACAATTTCGGTGCTGTAGCGATCGAGAATTTCGACTTTGCTGATGCTGCCTTGCCCGCTGCTCAGGTTATTGGTCTTGAGGCGCTCATGCAGGGCCTGGATCTGTTCGTTGGCCAGGGTGTCGCCGGCAATGACGATTTTGAAACCGTTGTAGTTCGACGGGTTGTGGCTGCCGGTCAGCATCACGCCGGATTTGCCGGCCAGCACGTTGGCGGCGTAGTACAACGCAGGGGTTGGCACCAGGCCGACATCGCTGACGTGGCAGCCGCTGTCGGCGATGCCTTGAATCAATTTTTCCACCAGTTCCGGGCCTGACAGGCGACCATCACGGCCAACGGATACATTGGGCTCGCCCTGCGCAAGGCTTTGGGAGCCGACAGCGCGGCCAATCCAGTAGGCGGTCTCGGCGTTCAGGAACTCCGGGACAGTGCCACGGATGTCATAGGCGCGGAAGATGCTGTCAGGGAACTTGGGTGCAATTTTGGCCGGGGTGTTCATCTGTGGAAATGCTCCATCTCGAAAGTGACTGGACAGGCCGCCGAATCACGGGGCGGCCGGCTCAAACTGAAGGGTATGACGGCGATTTCCACAGAGAGTTCGTGGTGTGAAAGGGCCATGACGCCTCGACGGGCGTGGCTTTCGGCCGGCAAAACCTTGATTTACGGTGTTAAAACCGCCGCAGTATGTCGAGATTTTTGTGGCGAGGGAGCTTGCTCCCGCTTGGGTGCGCAGCTCCCATGAAATCTTTTGGGCCGCTACGCAGCTCAGCGGGAGCAAGCTCCCTCGCCACAATGTCTTTATCCGGTTACTTGGTGCCGCTATGGCCGAAACCACCCGTGCCGCGCTCGGTTTCAACGAATTCTTCAACCATCTCGAAGTGAGCCTGCACAACGGGTACCAGCACCAATTGCGCCAGGCGCTCGCCAACCGGCATGGTGAATTCGGTCTGGCCGCGGTTCCAGCAGGATACCATCAGCGGTCCCTGGTAATCGGAGTCGATCAGGCCGACCAGATTGCCCAGCACGATGCCGTGCTTATGGCCCATGCCCGAACGCGGCAGGATCAGCGCCGCCAGGTTCGGGTCACCGATATAGACCGACAGACCGGTAGGGATCAGCACGGTTTCACCTGGTTTGATGACGGTGTCCTGCTCCAGCATGGCGCGCAGGTCGAGGCCGGCGGAGCCTGGCGTGGCGTACTGTGGCAGCGGGAATTCGGTGCCGATGCGGGGGTCGAGGATCTTGGCTTGCAAAGCGTGCATGTAAATTAAACCTGGTTCAGACGTTCGGCGATAAAAGTGATCAGCTGGCGAGCAATCTTGCTCTTGCTGGTCTGGGCGAAAAGTGTGGCGTGAAGCTCACGGTCGATCACGCTGCAGGCGTTTTCTTCGCTGTTGAACCCAATGCTCGGGTTGGCGACGTCGTTGGCGACGATCAAATCGAGGTTCTTGTCTTTCAGCTTGCGGGCAGCGTAATCAAGCAGGTGTTCGGTTTCAGCGGCGAAACCGACACTGAACGGACGGTCGGGGCGGGTGGCGATGCTGGCCAGGATGTCTGGGTTGCGCACCATTTGCAGGACAAAACCGTCGCCGCTCGTAGGGTCTTTCTTGAGTTTTTGTGGGGCGACGACTTCCGGGCGGTAATCCGCGACCGCAGCCGAGGCGATGAAAACGTCACAAGGAATCGCGGCTTCGCACGCAGCGAGCATGTCGCGGGCGCTCACTACATCGATGCGGCTGACGCGATCCGGTGTCGGCAGGTGCACCGGGCCACTGATCAGCGTGACTCGGGCACCGGCTTCTACGGCGGCTTCGGCCAGGGCGAAGCCCATTTTGCCGGAGCTGTGGTTAGTGATGTAGCGCACCGGATCAATGTTTTCCTGGGTCGGCCCCGCGGTAATCACCACGTGTTTGCCGGTCAGCGCCTGACGCTGGAAGCAGTCGGCGGCGAGCAGGGCGAGGTCGGTGGCTTCGAGCATGCGCCCAAGACCCACGTCGCCGCAGGCCTGGCTACCGGAGGCCGGGCCGAACACCTTGATGTCACGGCTTTCGAGGGTCTGCAGGTTGGCCTGGGTGGCAGGGTCGCGCCACATGGCCTGGTTCATCGCCGGCGCAACGGCGACAACGGCGTCGGTGGCCAGTACCAGCGTGGTCAGCAAGTCATCGGCAATGCCTTGGGCCAGACGGGCGAGCAAATCCGCTGTGGCAGGCGCGATCAGTACCAGATCGGCCCATTTGGCCAGTTCGATGTGGCCCATGGCCGCTTCGGCTGCCGGGTCCAGCAGGTCGAGGTGCACAGGATGCCCGGACAGGGCCTGCATGGTCAGCGGGGTTATGAACTCGGCGCCGCCACGGGTCATGACCACGCGGACTTCGGCACCCTGGTCCATCAACCGGCGAACCAGGTCGGCGCTCTTGTAGGCAGCGATGCCGCCGCCGACGCCCAGAACAATGCGTTTCCGATACAGCCGCTGCATAGGCCTGCCTTTCAATTCGTTGATGACTGCGTGGCGATACCCCCTCCCCAGGAGTGAAATCGCTCGCAAAAAAGATGGGCTACGATATCACAGCGTCCGCTACGGAACAGCGGCGCCCACAGACAGGGAGGTGTTATGAGTATTCGTGATTGGCCGGCGGCTGAACGGCCGCGGGAGAGGTTGCTTGAACAAGGTTCAGGAAGCCTGTCGGACGCCGAATTGCTGGCAATTTTCTTACGCACGGGCGTAGTGGGTAAAAGCGCCGTGGACCTGGCGCGGCATTTGTTGAACGAGTTTGGCAGCCTGCGTTCGTTGCTGGAGGCCGATCAGGAAACGTTCAGCAAGCAGTTGGGGCTCGGGCCGGCGAAGTTTGCACAGTTGCAGGCTGCTCAAGAAATGAGCAGGCGTCATTTGGCCGAGCGTGCGCGCCAAAAGTCGGCACTGGAAAATCCGCATGCGGTTCGTGAGTACCTGAAATCGATGTTGCGTCATGAGCCACATGAGGTGTTTGGTTGTCTGTTTCTCGATTCCAGGCATCAGGTTTTGACGTTCGAGACGCTGTTTCGCGGTTCCATCGACAACACCAGTGTTCATCCGCGAGAGGTGGTCAAGCGCGCTTTGGCCAATAACGCCGCGGCGTTGATCCTCTGCCACAACCACCCGTCGGGCAACTCCGACCCCAGCCAAGCCGACCGGGTGCTGACCAAGCGCCTGCAAACGGCGCTTGAGCTGATCGATGTGCGGGTGCTCGACCATTTCATCATCGGTGACGGTGATCCGCTGTCCATGGCCGAGTACGGGTGGATGTAGCGGGGCGCCGAGAGCGAGCTTTTTTGTGGCGAGGGAGCTTGCTCCCGCCTGGATGCGCAGCGTTCACAAGATCTTTGGGGCCGCACGCAGCCCAGCGGGAGCAAGCTCCCTCGCCACAAAAACCGCTCCCATGGTTTCTACTTGAGGTTGACCTTCGAGTAGTCCTGACGGCCGAACGGGCTCACCGAATACCCCTCGACATCCTTGCGCGTCAACGCGAATGCCGTCGGGTGAGCGAGCGGTAGCCACAGCGCCTGTTGCTGAATCTGCGTTTGCGCCTGTTCGTAAAGCTTGCTGCGCACGCCTTGCTCGCCGGTGGTCTTGCCGGCGCTGATCAGCTTGTCCAGATCGGCATTGCAGTAGCGAGCGAAGTTGGTGCCGGACTTGACCGCGGCGCAGGAAAACTGCGGCGTGAGGAAGTTGTCCGGGTCGCCGTTATCGCCGGCCCAGCCCATGAACAGGATGTCGTGCTCACCGGCCTTGGCGCGGCGGATCAGTTCGCCCCATTCGATCACCCGGATTTCCGCCTGGATGCCGATTTCCGCAAGATCGGATTGCAGCAATTGGGCGCCGAGACTCGGATTAGGGTTTAACAGGCTGCCAGAGGGGCGTGTCCAGATCGTCGTCTGAAAACCGTCCTTGAGCCCGGCCTTGACCATCAATGCCTTGGCTTTCTCGACATCGTGGGGGTAACCCGGCAAGCCCCTGGCGTAGCTCCAGGTGTTGGGCGGGTACGGCCCGCTGGCGGGTTCGGCGGTGTCTTCGAACACGGCCTTCACGTAGTTGGCCTTGTCGAAGGCAAGGTTGATCGCCTGGCGAACTTCTGGCTTGTCCAGCGGCGGATGCTGACTGTTCAGGGCGACGAACGCGGTCATGAAGGCGTCAGTCTTTTCGACTTTCAAGGTCGGTTCTTTCAGCGCGGCTTGTACGTCCAGTGGTTTGGGCGACAGGGCAATCTGGCACTCGTTGCGGCGCAGTTTCTGCAATCGCACGTTGGCGTCAGGGGTGATGGCGAAGATCAACGGGTCGACCGCAGGCTTGCCAGCGAAATAGTCAGGGTTGGCCTTGTAGCGGATCGAGGCGTCTTTCTGGAAACGGCTGAAAACGAACGGGCCGGTACCGATTGGCTGATTGTTGAGCTTTTCCGGGGTTCCGGCCTTGAGCAGTTTGTCGGCATATTCGGCCGAGTAGATCGAGGCAAAACCCATGCTCAGCGTCGGCAGGAACGTCGAGTCCGGGTGATCGAGGGTGAAGCGCACGGTCAGCGGGTCGAGGGCGTCGATTTTCTTGATCAGCGCTGGTAGTTGCATTGATTGCGCATGCGGAAAGCCGCTCTGGGCGACTTTGTGCCACGGGTTGGCCGGGTCGAGCATACGGTCGAAGCTGAATTTCACGTCTTCGGCGGTCAGTTCGCGGCTCGGACTGAAATACTCGGTGCGGTGAAATTTCACCTTCGGGCGCAACTTGAAGATGTAGACCAGGCCATCGGGGCTGACCTCCCAGCTATCGGCGAGGCTGGCGACCACTTTGCCGCTGGCGGTGTCGAAATCCACCAGGCGGTTCATCAGCACGTCAGCCGAGGCATTGGTGGTGGTCAACGAATTATATTGCACCACGTCGAACCCTTCGGGGCTGGCCTCGGTGCAGACGCTCAAGGCGGCAGCCTGGGCCAGCGGGCTCAGCATCAGAGGGGCAAGCAACAGCGGTAGGGCAGCGAGGCGCATGGTCGGATTCCTTTACAGATCGAAGGCCCATCTGCAAGTGCAGTCTGGAAAAGGCTTACCCTAGTGGGCTCTTTTGCAAATGACTATCCCCTTTTTCATTTTGAGGGGACTATAGGCCACTTGTTTGGGTGAGCCTTGATTGAGAAAACCTCGGATTTGACCTGGAAAGCATTTCTCTGCGACGAGCGGTCGGAATCGACGACAGCCTTTATCCAAAGCGCCTGGCGCCGGAAAATCGGGTTTTTTATCTACTCAAGGCACACCGAATGTTGTTGCTCTTGAGTCTTTCTGGTATAAAGCAGCGCTCTTTTCTAGGGGCCCGGTTCCTTCACTGTAGGTGTAGCCGGTAAGACCTCTAAAGAAACGCGGCGCCTGGCGCCAAATGACTGAGAGATTAAGCGGCCAACCCATGCCGGGTTGGGCATGTGGTTTTAGAGGGCTGAGGCATGTCGAGAGTATGTCAAGTTACCGGTAAGGGTCCGGTGACTGGGAATAACATTTCCCACGCAAACAACAAAACCCGTCGTCGTTTCCTGCCGAACCTGCAGCATCACCGCTTCTGGGTTGAAGAAGAGAAACGTTTCGTGCGTCTGCGCGTATCTGCCAAAGGCATGCGTATCATCGACAAGCGCGGCATCACTGTCGTGCTGGCCGAAATCCGCGCCGCTGGCAAGATCTAAGGGAGCTAATCATGCGTGAATTGATTCGTTTGATTTCGAGCGCCGGTACTGGTCACTTCTACACTACCGACAAGAACAAGCGCACTACTCCGGACAAAATCGAGATCAAGAAATTTGATCCGGTTGTTCGCAAGCACGTGATCTACAAGGAAGGCAAAATCAAGTAATTGATTTTTCTTCCTTACGAAAAAGGCCCGTATCGCGAGATACGGGCCTTTTTTGTTTCGATTGTCTCGTCCTGAATCAGGGTTCGATGAATCAGCCGCAGGTGATTCTGGCAATGGTGCCAACGTGATTCATTGAAATGATCAGGCGATTTCTATCGGGATCTTCGAATCCCGCAGAAGAATTGAAAGTAATGCTGGTTGCTCGCGACGTTTTGAAGGCTTCTTCGTATACGGCGCTCGTCAGTATTTCCCCAACCAGGTGTTGCACCCTTCGGGCATCGCACAATTGCCTCTCGCCATCGGCATGCGCCGGTGTAAAGGCTGAGAGGGTGAGGCTCGCCAGCAGCCCGCAGATAAAATATTTGTTCACGTTTTCGCTTCCTTGAGAATGATGAACTCGAGGCTCCATGGAGGAGCGTCGACAGTATCTTTGCGGGGTGGCGACGGCGTGCGGTAGATAATTAGGTCATTGGCTCGATCGTGACAAATCGGCTTGACCGGAAAATGACCCCCATCAAGCGACAGGGGACATTTGGCGTTCTGAAGTGGGTGCTACGCTTTCTGTTCAAACGCTACATAAATCTTGCGACAGGCTTCCAGTACTTCCCAGGTACCCCGAAACCCGGCCGGGATCACGAAGCGATCACCTGCCCGAACCGTTTTGCTGTTGCCATCGTTATCGCGCAGTACCGAAACCCCTTGAACGATCTCGCAGTACTCATGCTCGGTGAAATTCACGTGCCATTGGCCGATAGCGCCTTCCCACACGCCGGCATTCAATTGGCCGCACGGGCTGTTGTAGTGGTTGTACACCGCTTGTTCGGGGTCGCCCTTGAGGACTTTGGCCGGGTCTGGGCGGTAGCGTTCGGGCTGGGTGGTTGCCTGGCTGAAGTCGACGATGTCCTGGATGCTCATTTTTGTAATCCCCCGTGATTGCGGCGCGAGTGGTTGGTAAAGCCAAAGTCTATGTTTATTAAATTGAACATCGCAAGGCCGTTTGCCGACGTTATGTCAAATATATTGAAACTTCCCCTGCCGCTGGTTTAGGGTGGTGGTTGCCTTGGGCCGCAAGCAGGCTGGCCGGGCAGAATTCCTGACAGCGCCCGCGAAGAACGCGGGTGTCGTATTCAATAAGAGGAGGACACTCGCATGACCACCCTGACCCGTGCCGACTGGGAACAACGCGCCAAAGACCTGAAGATCGAAGGCCGCGCCTATATCAATGGCGAGTACACCGACGCCGTTAGCGCCGAGACCTTCGAGTGCATCAGTCCGGTCGACGGCCGTCTGCTGGGCAAGATTGCCAGCTGTGACGCCGCCGACGCCCAGCGCGCTGTGGAAAACGCTCGCGCCACCTTCAATTCCGGCGTCTGGTCGCGCCTGGCACCGACCAAGCGCAAAGCCACCATGATCCGTTTCGCCGGCCTGCTCAAGCAGCACGCCGAAGAGCTGGCCCTGCTTGAAACCCTGGACATGGGCAAGCCGATCAGCGATTCGCTGTACATCGACGTTCCCGGCGCGGCACAAGCGCTGAGCTGGAGCGGTGAAGCCATCGACAAGATTTATGACGAAGTCGCCGCGACTCCGCACGATCAGCTGGGTCTGGTGACCCGTGAGCCAGTCGGTGTGGTCGGTGCCATCGTGCCGTGGAACTTCCCGTTGATGATGGCGTGCTGGAAACTCGGCCCGGCGTTGTCCACCGGTAACTCGGTGATCCTCAAGCCATCGGAAAAATCGCCACTGACGGCCATCCGCATCGCCGCGCTGGCCGTTGAAGCCGGCATCCCGAAAGGTGTGCTGAACGTACTGCCAGGCTATGGTCATACCGTCGGCAAGGCTTTGGCCCTGCATAACGACGTGGACACCCTGGTGTTCACCGGGTCGACCAAGATCGCCAAGCAACTGCTGATCTACTCCGGCGAATCGAACATGAAGCGCGTCTGGCTCGAAGCCGGCGGCAAGAGCCCGAACATCGTGTTTGCCGACGCACCGAACCTGCAAGAAGCCGCTGAAGCCGCTGCAGGCGCTATCGCCTTCAACCAGGGCGAAGTCTGCACTGCCGGCTCGCGCCTGCTGGTGGAGCGTTCGATCAAGGACAAATTCCTGCCGCTGGTGATCGAGGCGCTGAAAACCTGGAAGCCGGGCAACCCGCTGGACCCGGCGACCAACGTCGGTGCGCTGGTGGATACCCAGCAGATGAACACCGTGCTGTCTTACATCGAATCGGGTCACACCGATGGCGCCAAGCTGGTGGCCGGCGGCAAGCGCATCCTGCAGGAAACCGGTGGCACGTATGTTGAGCCGACGATTTTCGACGGTGTCAGCAACGCGATGAAAATCGCCCAGGAAGAAATTTTCGGGCCAGTGTTGTCGGTCATCACGTTCGACAGCGCCGAAGAAGCCGTCTCGATCGCCAACGACACGCCTTACGGCCTGGCCGCTGCGGTGTGGACTGCCGATATCTCCAAGGCTCACCTGACCGCCCGCGCCCTGCGTGCCGGTAGCGTTTGGGTGAACCAATATGACGGTGGCGACATGACGGCGCCGTTCGGTGGCTTCAAGCAGTCCGGTAACGGTCGCGACAAGTCGCTGCACGCGTTCGACAAATACACCGAGCTGAAGGCGACCTGGATCAAGTTGTAAGTCGTTAAAGGAGGTCTGCCGCAGAAACAGGCCTCTCAAACGACGCAGATCCCTTGTGGGAGCGAGCCTGCTCGCGATAGCGGTGTGACAGTCGACGAAAATGTTGAATGTTCTACCGTCATCGCGAGCAAGCTCGCTCCCACAATGTTTTGTGCGGCACATAACAATATCCACAGGAGCGTGGAACATGCGTTGGGCGACGTATTTCGCCGTGTTGGCGTCTGTCTTGAGTGTTGGCCTGGCCCTGGGGGTCAGCATGCCGCTGGTGTCGTTTCGCCTGGAAGGCTGGGGTTATGGCTCGTTTGCCATTGGCGTGATGGCCGCGATGCCGGCCATTGGCGTGCTGTTGGGCGCGAAGATTTCCAGCCATCTGGCGGCGCGTCTGGGCACGGCCAACCTGATGCGCCTGTGCCTGTGGGCTGGCGCCGTGTCCATCGGTTTGCTGGCGCTATTGCCGAGCTACCCGATCTGGCTGGTGTTGCGCTTGATGATTGGCGTGATCCTGACCCTTGTATTCATCCTCGGTGAAAGCTGGATTAATCAACTGGTGGTCGAGCAGTGGCGCGGTCGATTGGTGGCGCTGTACGGCAGCAGTTATGCGCTGAGCCAACTGGCCGGGCCGATTTTGTTGGGCGTTCTGGGCACCGAGCACGATTATGGCTTCTGGGTCGGCGTCGGTTTGCTGGTGGCGGCCCCATTGCTGTTGTTGGGGCGCAGCGGTGCGCCCAGCAGTGAAGCGTGCAGTGTGACCCTTGGCGATTTGCTGACCTTTTGCCGTGGCTTGCCGGCCATTGCCTGGGCGGTGTCGCTGTTCGCCGCTTTCGAAGCGATGATCCTGACGCTGTTGCCGGTGTATTGCCTGCGCCAGGGTTTCACCACGGAAATCGCCTTGGCCATGGTCAGCACGGTAGTGGTCGGTGATGCCTTGCTGCAATTGCCGATTGGCGCACTGGCGGATCGCGTGTCGCGGCGTTCTTTGTTCACCGGTTGCGCGGTCATTTTGCTGGTCTCGAGCCTGGCGATTCCGATGCTGATCGACACGCTGCTGATCTGGCCGTTGTGGGTGCTGTTCGGCGCCAGTGCCGGTGGCTTGTTTACCTTGTCGTTGATCCTGATCGGCGAGCGTTATCGCGACGATGCACTGGTCCGCGCCAACGCGCATATCGCGCAGTTGTGGGGCATTGGCTGCCTGCTTGGGCCATTGATCGCCGGTGCCGGGAGTCAGTGGATCAGCGGGCATGCGTTGCCATTGTTGATGGCGGCCGGGGCCTTTGGCCTGGTGATTCTGGTGTCACGCCAAGGGGCGTTTGGCGCGGTGGCCGAGCCGGCCTAGAGCAACCGCTCCAGGCCAACCGTATTACTGAACCACGCGTTGAAGTGTCGCCACCAACTGCCCGGTTCCTTGGTCAAGGTGTGCATTTTGCCGTCGTCTTCGGTCACCCATACCACTTGGTCTTTTTCCAGTTTTACCTGATAACTCAGAGGTGGCGCCATGCCCTGTAAGGCCAGTTCGCGGACGCGGGCCGCCAGTTCTGGGCTGTCCACCAATACGCCGACTTCGGTGTTCCACAACACCGAACGCGGGTCGAAGTTGAATGAGCCGATGAAGGATTTCTTTTGATCGAAGACGATCGCTTTGCTGTGCAGGCTTGAGTCGGATTCGCCATAAGACCTGCGGGAAAACAGGCGAGGGCCGCTACCGCTTTCATCGCCGGGCTGACGACGCAGCTCGAAAAGCTGCACGCCATGCTCCAAGAGTGCCTTGCGATACGGCGCATAGCCGCCATGCACCGCTGGCACGTCCGTGGCCTCCAGCGCGTTGGTCAGCAATCGCACCGACACCCCGGCATCGGCGCGGCCCGTGAGGTACACCAGCCCTGGTTCGCCAGGTACAAAGTATGCCGAAACCATGACCAGCTCTTTGCTGACGCCATTGAGTTCCGGTGCCAATTGAGTGGTCAGCAGCAATTGCGGATCGGGCTCACCTTTGGCCAGTACCTTGCTCGGCGCATCCCACAGCGCCTGGTTCCAGGCCCAGATCAGCTCTTTGCGCCAGATATCCAGACGCGGTTCGGTGGCGAACTTCATCAGCTGCTGATAGAGCGCGTGATTCTGCTTGCGCGACTCCTCCAGAGATTCTTCCAGCCGTGTGCGGGTGTTGGCCAGGTCCTGGGCAGTCGGCTTGCTCGATACGAACGCATCGATCGGTTTGCTCAGGGCGCTGTTCCAGTACTGGTCGAAACTGTGCCCCAACTGCTCAGCCACCGGGCCGACGCCCAGGATGTCGATGTCGGTGAAATTCAAATTGGGTTCGGCGTCGAAATACTCGTCCCCCAGATTGCGGCCGCCGACGATGGCCATGCTGGTATCGGCCAGCCACAACTTGTTGTGCATGCGCCGATGCTGCTGCGAGAGGTTGAACAACCGGCCCATGGTGCGTGTGACGCCAGTGCTGCGGCCCAAATGCAACGGATTGAACACGCGAATCTGGATCTGCGGATGTGCCGCCAGCGTGGCGATGGTGCGGTCCAGGCCGTCGCTGGTGGTGTCGTCGAGCAGAATGCGTACGCGCACGCCGCGATCGGCGGCCTTGAGCAATTCCTCCACCAGCATTCGCGTACTGATGCCGTCATGGACGATGTAGTACTGCAGGTCGAGGCTGCTTTGAGCGTTGCGAATCAATTCGGCGCGGGCGGTAAAGGCCTCGGTACTGTCGGACAACAGGCGAAATCCCGACTGTCCTTCATGGGAAGCCGCCTGGGCCTGGACCGAACGGCCAAACGCCGAGGCACTCGCCGGCAACGCCTGGCTCGGTTCGCGCTGCACATCGAAACTGGCGCAACCGCCGAGGAGCGACGCGAGCAACGCAAGAGCAAGCAGGGGCTGTCTGACTCTCACGTGGGCTCGTTCCGGTTGGCGGCAGATGTTGGCATATGGACGCTGATATCCGCAAAAAGGTCAGTCGGGCAATCCGTCGTCGGCCAGCAGCTTGATGGCGGCGGCACCGACCTTGCGCACGGCTTCTTCAATCTGTGCCGTTGGTTTGGCAGCGTAGTTCATGCGCAGACAATTGCGGTACTTGCCGGATGCGGAAAAAATGCTGCCGACCGCAATCTGTACGCCCTGATCGTACAAGGCACGATTCAGTTTCAGTGTATCGAAGCCTTCCGGTAGTTCTACCCACAGCATGAAACTGCCTTGAGGGCGGCTGGCGCGGGTGCCGGCGGGAAAGTAACGGCTCACCCAATCGATCATCATGTCGCGATTACGCTGATATTGCGTGCGCATCCGCCGCAAATGCGGTTCGAAGTGTCCGCCCTTGAGGAATTCGGCAATGGCAATCTGCGGTTGCGGCGCGGTGGAACCGGTGCTGATGTATTTCATGTGCAACACCCGCTCCAGATACCGCCCCGGCGCGACCCAGCCAATGCGCAGCCCGGGCGCCAGGGTCTTGGAAAAGGAGCTGCACAGCAGGACGCGGCCATCCTCGTCGAAGGATTTGATCGTGCGCGGGCGCGGATAGGTATAGGCCAGTTCGCCATACACATCGTCCTCGATGATCGCCACATCGAAACGCTGTGCGAGCATCAGCAACGAACGTTTGCGCGACTCCGGCATGATGTAGCCCAGTGGATTGTTGCAGTTCGGCGTCAACTGGATGGCCTTGATCGGCCATTGCTCCAGCGCCAGCTCCAGTGCGTCCAGGCTTATTCCCGTGAGCGGGTCGGTGGGGATTTCCAGGGCTTTCATGCCCAGGCCCTTGAGGGTTTGCATGGCGCCGTGAAAGCTCGGCGAGTCCACGGCCACGATGTCTCCCGGCTCGCAGATGGCGCGGATGCTGGTGGACAGCGCTTCATGGCAACCGGTGGTTACGACCAGATCGCCCGGCCCCAACTGACAGCCGGAGTCGAGCATCAGGCGGGCGATTTGCTCGCGCAGTTCGAGGTTGCCGTGGATGTTGTCGTAATACAGGCCGGGCATGTCCTGTCGCCGGCTGATCCGCGCCAGGTCGCGCAGTAGCGGCTTCATGGTGGGCGAAGTGATGTCCGGCATGCCTCGCCCAAGCTGTACGACATCCTTGCGCGGTACCGCGCGGATCAGCTCCAGCACCTGATCCCATTGTGAGATGTCCACCGGGCGCTGGGCCGGGCGGCCCACCGCTGGCAGCTCCGGCAATTGGCGACTGGCTGGCACAAAGTACCCCGACTTGGGCCTCGGCATGGCCAGCCCGCTGTCCTCCAGTACCCGATACGCCTGTTGCACGGTACTCAAGCTGACCCCGTGTTCAACGCTTAACGCCCGCACCGACGGCAGTCGATCGCCGGGGCGATAGAAGCCCTGTTCGATCCGCGTACCGAGCAATTCGGCGAGATTGACGTAGAGGGTCATGGCGCAGCCTCGAGGTGATTGAGTCGGTTAACCAGTACAGATCAAGCAAAAATCTTCGATTCAGAGGTGAATTCAGTAAATCTGTATGGAGTTAATACAGTTGCTTTGAATCTGTAACGCTTTTCGTCGCCCGCGCATCATGGAATCTCTGGCTACCCAAGTAAACAGGAGCATTCAAAATGAACGGTTTGAGCGATGTGCGGCTGACGTTACACAGTCAGGAACTGGAGGCAGGGCAACAGGACAATTCGCGCCATGCGCTCAAGCGCAACGCGCCGTCCGGCCTGAGCCGCTGGGATCTGTTCTGGCAGCGCCTGCACACGCGCAAGGCGTTGCTGGCCCTGACGCCTGACCAGCTCAAGGATGTCGGGCTGACGCGGGAGCAGGCTCGGGAGGAGGGGCTCAAGCCGTTCTGGCGGATCTGAGTTTTTGTGGTGTTTTTTCGGGCCTCATCGCGGGCAAGCCTTGCTCCTACAGTTAGTGTTGATCTCAAGAGTGACGCATGACCTGTAGGAGCAAGGCTTGCCCGCGATGGCGTCGGCACCAACGCCATAAATGTCTCAGGCCAACTCTTTAAGCCGATGCCACAACATCCCCAATGCCAGCAACGGCGAACGCAAATGCTTGCCGCCCGGGAAGGTGATGTGCGGCACTTTGGCAAACAGATCAAACCCACCGCTGTGCTGACCACTGATAGCCTCGGCCAGCAGCTTCCCTGCCAGGTGCGTGGCGTTCACACCATGACCGGAGTAAGCCTGGGCGTAATACACGTTTGGTTGGTCCATGAGTCGGCCGATTTGCGGCAGTCGATTGGCGCCGATGCCGATCATGCCGCCCCATTGATAGTCGATCCTCACATCGCTCAGGCGTGGAAACACCTCCAGCATCTTTGGTCGCATATAGGCCGCAATGTCTTTCGGGTCGCGCCCGGAATAATGGCAGGCGCCACCAAACAGCAAGCGACGGTCCGCGGAGAGTCGGTAGTAATCCAGGGCCACCCGTTGATCACAGACCGCCATGTTCTGTGGCAGCAGGGCGTGGGCCAGCTCTTCGCTCAGGGGCTCGGTGGCGATGATGTAGCTGCCGGCGGGCAGCACTTTGCCGCTGAGTTGCGGATTGAGGCCGTTGAGATAGGCATTGCAGCCGAGTACCAGGGTTTTGGCGCGGACTGAGCCTTGGGCGGTATGGACCTTGACCTCGGGACCGTAGTCGATGCGGGTAACGGCGGATTGCTCGAAAAGTTGCACGCCCAGTTGCTGTGCAGCGGCTGCTTCGCCCAGCGCCAGGTTAAGCGGATGCAAATGGCCGGAGCCCATGTCGATCAAGCCGCCCACGTAGCGGTCGGAACCTACCACAGTGTGCATTTCATCAGGTTGCAGCAGCCGGGTTTCATAGCGGTAACCGAGGCTGCGCAACTCTGCGGCATCTTCGGCGAAGCCCTCGAGATCGCGGGGTTTGTTAGCCAGGTCGCAGTAGCCCCAGGTCAGGTCGCAGGGAATCTGGAATCGCTCGATTCGCTGTCGGACGATTTCCACGGCTTCCAGGCCCATCAGTTTCATCTGCCGTACGCCGTCGACGCCAATCACATTGGTGAACTGGTCGAGGCCGTGGCCGATCCCACGAATCAACTGGCCACCGTTGCGTCCGCTGGCTCCCCAGCCAATCTTGCGGGCTTCGAGCAGTACCACGCTGAGACCGCGCTCGGCCAACTCCAGCGCCGTGTTCAACCCCGAGAACCCACCGCCGACCACGCACACATCGGCCAGCACTTCACCGGCGAGCGCCGGATAATCCGGTTGCGGCAGGCTGCTGGCGGCGTAATAGGAGGCAGTGTGCTGGGCACGGGCGTTCATGCGCGTCATCCTGGTTTCTATGTTCAGAAAATTTGCCGGAGCATAAGCGGACCTACCCAGAGGGGCAACATTGGTCGGCCGGCGCTGTCTGGATCTAGGCTTTTGCGTCAGAATCCGCATCTATTCCACCTTCGGTCGATGCTTCAATGAGTTGCAACAGCCAGAAAATCCGCACACTGCGCCAGCAGATCCCCTCGTTCGAGTGCGTGCCCGGTTGCCATGACTGCTGTGGGCCGGTGACCACCTCGCCGGAAGAAATGTCACGCCTGCCGCGCAAGACTCGGGCCGAGCAGGAAGCCGCCATGGATGAACTCAATTGCGTTCATCTCGGCCCGCACGGTTGCACGGTGTATGACGAGCGACCGCTGATCTGCCGGTTGTTCGGCACCACCAAGACCTTGCCATGTCCCAACGGGCGCGGGCCGGTCGAACTGATTCACCCGAGGGTCGAGAAACAGGTCTTTGAGTACATGGCCTCGAATCGGCAGGTGTTGGTTTAACAGATCGCAGCCTTTTAATCCGGAATCGGCAAGGTCAGGCTCTCTTTCACCTCTTCCATCACGATGTAACTCTTGGATTCGCGCACATGCGGCAGCTTGAGCAGGATGTCGCCCAGCAGTTTGCGGTACGAGGCCATCTCGGAAATCCGCGCTTTCACCAGGTAGTCGAAATCCCCTGACACCAGATGACACTCCAGCACGTGCGGCAGCTTCAACACTGCACGTCGAAACTCTTCGAAAGTATCGCCGGATTTATAGTCGAGGCTGATCTCGACGAACACCAGCAGGCTGCCCTTCAAATGCTGCGGATTGAGCCGCGCGTTGTAGCCCATGATGATCCCTTCGCGCTCCAGGCGCCGGACCCGCTCGGTACAGGGCGTTGTCGAGAGCCCGACCTTTTCCCCCAGTTCGGTAAAAGAGATACGCCCGTCCGCTTGGAGAATCCGCAGAATATTGCGGTCGATCTTGTCCAGTTCCCGTTTGGTCTGAGTATTGGTACGCATAGGGGATGCGCCTCCGTGAAAAGGGTTTTTGCCGAGAATTGTCGCCAAATATAGGCGCTTATATAGTGAAAAGCACTGGCAAATCTTTTTTACACTGCGCACATCTGAAGCTCTGAACAACAAACGTCAGCGGTTTGCCGCGATGAGGGAAATAAAAATGCGCGTCATGGTCTTGGGTAGCGGCGTCATCGGTACCACCAGTGCTTACTATCTGGCGCGTGCCGGGTTTGAAGTGGTGGTGGTCGACCGGCAGCCAGCCGCTGCCATGGAGACCAGTTTCGCCAACGCCGGCCAGGTGTCGCCGGGTTATGCCTCGCCGTGGGCCGCGCCGGGCGTGCCGCTCAAAGCCATCAAGTGGCTGCTGCAGCGCCACGCCCCGCTGGCGATCAAGGCCACCGCCGACATCGATCAATACCTGTGGATGGCGCAGATGCTGCGCAACTGCACCGCCAGCCGTTACGCGGTGAACAAGGAGCGCATGGTCCGCCTGTCCGAGTACAGCCGTGATTGCCTCGACGAACTGCGTGCCGAGACCGGCATTGCCTACGAAGGCCGCAGCCTGGGTACCACCCAACTGTTCCGCACCCAGGCCCAACTGGACGGCGCGGCGAAAGACATCGCCGTGCTGAAAGAGTCCGGCGTGCCGTTCGAACTGCTCGACCGCGAAGGCATTGCCCGCGTTGAGCCGGCATTGGCCAGTGTCACCGACATTCTCGCCGGTGCCCTGCGCCTGCCGAATGACCAGACTGGCGACTGCCAGATGTTCACCACCAAGCTTGCCGAAATGGCGGCGAACCTCGGTGTGCAATTCCGTTTTGGCCAGGACATCCAGCGCCTCGACTTCGCCGGTGACCGCATCAACGGCGTGTGGATCGACGGCAAGTTGGAAACCGCCGACCGCTACGTGCTGGCACTCGGCAGCTACTCGCCGCAATTGCTCAAGCCGCTGGGGATCAAAGCGCCGGTGTACCCGCTCAAGGGCTACTCGCTGACCGTGCCGATCACCAACCCGGCGATGGCGCCGACGTCGACCATTCTCGATGAAACCTACAAGGTCGCGATCACACGTTTCGACAACCGTATCCGCGTCGGCGGCATGGCGGAGATCGCCGGTTTTGATCTGTCACTGAACCCTCGTCGGCGCGAAACCCTGGAGATGATCGTCAATGACCTTTATCCTCAGGGCGGCAATCTGGCCGAAGCCAGTTTCTGGACCGGCCTGCGTCCGACCACGCCGGACGGTACCCCGATCGTTGGCGCCACCCCGTTCAAGAACCTGTTCCTGAACACCGGTCACGGCACTCTCGGCTGGACCATGGCGTGCGGTTCGGGTCGCTTGCTGGCGGACCTGATGGCTAAGAAAAAGCCACAGATCAGCGCCGAAGGCCTGGATATTTCCCGTTATGGCAACAAAACCCAAGAGACTGCAAAACATGTCAGTCCGGCGCCAGCTCACCAATGACACGATGAGCTCGCGGTTATAGCCGCTGCGCTTCAAGCCAGAGATTCCTCCCCCGGCGCTGGTAACGGTTCACGCCGTCCGCCAGTGCCGGTTCTTCGAAACGACCGACCAGAAGTCTGCCGCCATGCGCCCTGCCCGTGCCCTGATCGACCTCCAAGCCCTGCGTCACAACTACCAGATCGCCCGTGAAATCACCGGCGCCAAAGCCCTTGCGGTGATCAAGGCCGATGCCTACGGCCATGGCGCGGTGCGTTGCGCCCAGGCCCTGGAAGGCGAGGCGGACGGTTTTGCCGTGGCCTGTATCGAAGAGGCCCTGGAACTGCGCGCTGCGGGTATTCGCGCGCCGGTGTTGTTGCTGGAAGGTTTTTTCGAAGCCGATGAGCTGTCGCTGATCGTCGAGCATGATTTCTGGTGCGTGGTGCATTCGCTGTGGCAGCTCGAGGCGATCGAAAAGGCTGCGCTGAACAAGCCGATCATCGTCTGGCTCAAACTCGATTCGGGCATGCACCGGGTGGGTCTGCATCCGAAGGATTATCAAGCAGGCTATCAACGGCTGCTGGCCAGCGGCAATGTCGCGAAAATCGTGCTGATGAGCCACTTCGCCCGTGCCGATGAATTGAACAGCCAGGCCAGTGTCGAGCAGGCGGCGGTATTCGAAGCGGCGCGCCAGGGCTTGTCCGCTGAAATCAGCCTGCGTAACTCGCCGGCTGTACTGGGCTGGCCGCAGATTCCCAGTGACTGGGTTCGTCCGGGCATCATGCTCTACGGCGCCACGCCTTTTGAGGAGGCCAACACCGTGGCCTCGCGCCTGCAACCGGTGATGACCCTGGAGTCGAAAGTGATCTGCGTGCGTGAACTGCCGGCTGGCGAGCCGATTGGTTATGGGGCGAAATTCATTACTCCAAAACCGATGCGCGTCGGCGTGGTGGCCATGGGTTACGCCGATGGTTACCCGCGCCTGGCGCCAACCGGCACTCCGGTGCTGGTGGCTGGGCAGCGCAGCCAGTTGATCGGTCGGGTGTCGATGGACATGTTGTGTGTCGACCTGACCGATATCCCGCAAGCGGGACTGGGCTCGACCGTCGAGTTGTGGGGCAAAAACATCCTGGCCAGCGACGTGGCCATTGCCGCCGGCACGATTCCTTATCAGATCTTCTGCAACCTGCGTCGGGTGCCGATGCTCTATTCCGGGGACTGAAGCGCCGGAAGTCGCTTCGCCGAACAGGATTCAGGTCAAAGTGTTGTAAATACTGAACGCTGTCGCCATGATAACGCTCAATATTCCAACAAACTGAACCCCTGGAGGCTCCTGCATTGGACGTCGGCGAACGACTGCAATCGATCCGTAAGCTCAAAGGTCTTTCCCAGCGTGAGCTCGCCAAGCGTGCGGGCGTCACCAACAGCACCATTTCGATGATCGAGAAAAACAGCGTCAGCCCCTCGATCAGTTCGCTGAGGAAAGTGTTGGGCGGGATTCCCATGTCCATGGTCGAGTTCTTTTCCGAAGAAATCCTGCAGGAAATACCGACTCAGATCGTCTACAAGGCCAACGAGCTGATCGATATTTCCGATGGCGCCGTGACCATGAAACTGGTCGGCCGGGCACACCCGAGCCGGGCTATCGCGTTCCTCAATGAAATCTACCCGCCAGGCGCCGACACCGGTGAGGAGATGCTCACCCATGAGGGCGAGGAAACCGGAATTCTGGTGGAAGGTCGACTGGAACTTGTCGTCGGGCTTGAAACTTTTGTGCTCGAAGCGGGCGATAGCTACTACTTTGAAAGTACCAAGCCGCACCGTTTCCGAAATCCGTTCGACGCGCCGGCGCGACTAATCAGCGCAGCTACACCGGCAAACTTTTAAGAAAAGAGGCGCCCTGCCAGCATGGCCGAGGCACCCGAGCCGTTTTACCGTTGCACAACAAGACCCCTTCGACTTTGGGGTTGTTTCAGTGTCGCGGGCTTACCGCTATACTTGCGCCCGCCTGCGAACCGTGGCCGTAGGCGTGACTAGCCACCATTGAGGGTGAACGCGTGAATCTAATTATGAAAATGCTGGCCGTACCAGCAACCGTATTGGCCCTCTGGGCTGTCAGCGCTCAAGCTGCGACGAACGACGAAATTGCCAAACGCCTCGAGCCAGTCGGCCAGGTGTGTGTTCAAGGTAAAGAGTGCAAGGGCATGGAAGTCGCCGCTACTGCCGGCGGCGGTGGTGGTGCTAAAGCACCTAAAGATGTGATTGCCAAGCACTGCAACGCTTGCCACGGTACCGGCCTGCTGGGTGCGCCGAAAATCGGCGACAAGGCTGCCTGGAAAGAGCGTGCCGATCACCAGGGCGGCCTCGACGGCATCCTGGCCAAAGCCATTACCGGTATCAACGCGATGCCGCCTAAAGGGACTTGCGCCGATTGCACCGATGACGAACTCAAAGGCGCGATCAAAGAGATGTCCGGTCTGTAACAGCCCGACTCTGACGCCAAAAAGCCGCTTGCGAGCGGCTTTTTTGTGCCTGCGATTGCAAATAAACCGCGCCCTCCCTGTAGGAGCGAGCCTGCTCGCGAAGAACCAACAGACGCAACGGGGCATCAGACACCCCGCGTTATCGTTGACGACCATCGCGAGCAGGTGGTTTGCGCCGTGCACAAAAACTGCGGCGAACATCAAAACCTGTGGGAGCGGGGCTTGCCCGCGATGACGTCGGCACAAACAACATCCTTGCTGCCTGACACTCCGCTATCGCCAGCAGGCTGGCTCCCACTTTAAAGACTGTTCATTGCAGCAAAGACCCGGCAAGCTCGGTCCAACCCCACGTCATGGAATGTAAGGGAGGATCGGATGGTGCAGCTGTGTTCTATCGAGCAAGCAGTCGACGACGTACTGGCGCGGTTGCCAGCGCATATTCACATGGGCCTGCCCCTGGGCCTGGGCAAGCCCAACCATTTCGTCAACGCGCTGTATCGGCGCGTGGCGCAGTTGCCGCAGCGGCAGCTGACGATCTACACCGCGTTGTGCCTTGGTCGCCCGCCATTGGGCGACGGCTTGCAAAAGCGCTTTCTCGAGCCCTTCATCGAAAAGGTCTTCGGCGATTATCCGGAACTGGAGTTTCTCGCCGATCTGCGCCGCGACAGCTTGCCGGGCAATATCCGCATCCAGCAGTTCTTCATGCAACCTGGCAGCCTGCTCAACAGCGCAGCGGCGCAGCAGGATTACGTCAGCAGCAATTACAGCCACGCGGCTCGGGACATCAACGCCGCCGGGTTGAACCTGGTGGCGCAACTGGTTGCCAGCCACGCTGATCATCCCGATCGCTTGAGTCTGAGCTGCAACCCGGACATCACCCTCGACCTGTTGCCGATGATCGCCAGGCGCCGGGCTGCCGGCGAGACCATTCTGATGGTCGGCCAGGTGCATAACGATTTACCCTACATGCCCGGTGATGCCGAAGTCGGGATCGATACGTTTGACCTTTTGATCGACGAGAAAGACAACACAACCCTGTTCTCCACACCGAACATGCCGGTGGGTTTGCAGGATCATCTGATCGGCCTGCATGCCAGCACACTGGTGCGCGATGGCGGTACTTTGCAGATCGGCATCGGTTCCATGGGCGACGCGCTGACGGCGGCGTTGCTGGCGCGCCAAGCCGACAACGACGGTTACAAGGCAGTGTTGGCGGATGTAAATCTCAGCCAGTGGGCGCAACTGATCGAGCGCGAAGGCGGCATCGAGCCATTCGCCAGAGGCCTTTACGGTTGCAGCGAAATGTTCGTCAACGGCCTGCTGGTGCTGGCCGATGCGGGCATCGTGCGGCGCAAGGTGTACCCCGATGTGCCGACCCAGCAGCAGGCGAATGCCGGCACCCTCGACGAAGCGGCGCAAACCGATGGCATCTCGGTCCACGGCGGTTTCTTTCTCGGGCCGCGCAGTTTCTATGAGCGCTTGCGTGAGTTGCCGCAAAACAAGCGGCTCGAATTCAACATGACCCGCATCAGCTACATCAACGAACTATACGGTCAGGAAGAGCTCAAGCGTTTGCAGCGCCTCGATGCGCGGTTCATCAACACGGCGTTTACCGTGACCCTGCTGGGGGCTGCCGTGGCGGATCAGCTCGAAGACGGGCGCGTGCTCAGCGGCGTAGGCGGGCAGTACAACTTTGTGGTGCAGGGTCATGCACTGCAAGGCGCGCGCTCGGTGTTGCTGCTGCGCAGTTGGCGCGAGTCGGGGGGCGAGGTCAGTTCGAACATTGTTTGGGAGTACGGCCACTGCACCATTCCGCGGCATCTGCGCGATATTGTGGTCACCGAATACGGCATCGCCGATCTTCGCGGCAAAACCGATGCAGCAGTGATCGAAGCCTTGCTCAATATCAGTGACTCACGCTTTCAGCCAGGACTGATCGAACAGGCGCAAAAGGTTGGCAAGCTACCGAAGGATTTCCACCTCGATCCGCGCTTTACCGACAACCGCCCTGAACGTTTGCAGGCGATCGCCGCGCGGCATGCGCCGCTGTTTCCCGAGTATCCGTTGGGCTGTGATTTCACCGAGGTGGAGCGGGATGTGTTGCGGGCGCTGAACTGGTTGAAGAGCAAGTTCAAGCTGAGCGAGATTCTGGAGTTGGGTAAGGCTGCGCTGGATGCACCCGAGGCTTCGACATTTCCCGGACACCTGGAGCGGATGCAGCTGAGCCAGCCGGAAGGGTTGAAAGAAGACCTTTATCAACGCCTCCTGCTAACCGGCCTGAAGGCTACCGCGCAATAGCTGCCACCCAACACAACTGTGGGAGCTGGCCTGCCAGCGATGAGGCCCTGACATTCAACATCTTCGTTGGCTGTCTGGCCGCCATCGCTGGCAAGCCAGCTCCCACAGTGATTTGCGGTGTGGTTATTCGATGAAGGTCACAACGCCATCTTTCAGCGACTTGACGCGCGCCAGCGATTCCACGCGATAGCCCTGAGAATCCAACTCGGCACGCCCACCCTGGAACGATTTCTCGATCACGATGCCCAGGCCGGCTACGGTCGCGCCAGCCTGCTTGATGATCGAGATCAGCGCCTGGGATGCCTTACCGTTGGCCAGAAAGTCATCGATGATCAGCACGCGGTCGCTGCTGGTCAGGTGGCGCGGGGAGATCGCCACGGTGCTTTCGGTCTGCTTGGTGAACGAGTAGACGGTCGCCGACAGCAGGTTTTCGGTCAGGGTCAGGGACTGGTGCTTGCGGGCGAAAATCACCGGTACACCGAGGTTCAGGCCGGTCATGATCGCCGGTGCAATGCCCGAGGCTTCGATGGTGACGATCTTGGTGATGCCCGAGTCCTTGAACAGCGAGGCGAACTCGTCGCCGATCAGCTTCATCAGGGCCGGGTCGATCTGGTGGTTCAGAAAGGCGTCGACTTTCAGGACCTGGTCGGAAAGCACGATGCCTTGTTCACGAATTTTCTGGTGCAGTGCTTCCATGAAGCTGTCCTCTGTTGGCGCCTTTTGCGCCGAAGGTGTCAATAAAAGTGTCAATTCTAGCGCTTTAACATCGCGCGTATATCCGCCAATGCGTTGTTTCCGCGCACGGCTTTGACTTCGGTCGGGGTATCGTCGTTGCCTTCCCAGGCGAGGTCGTCCGGTGGCAACTCATCGAGGAAGCGGCTCGGCGCGCAATCGATGATCTCGCCGTACTGCTTGCGCTTGGCAGCGAAGGTAAAGGCCAGGGTCTGGCGCGCGCGGGTGATGCCCACGTAGGCCAGGCGGCGTTCCTCTTCGATGGTATCGGCTTCGATACTGGAGCGGTGCGGGAGGATTTCCTCTTCCATGCCCATGATGAACACGTAGGGGAATTCCAGGCCCTTGGAGGCGTGCAAGGTCATCATCTGCACGCCTTCGGCGCCGTCTTCTTCTTCCTGCTGGCGCTCGAGCATGTCGCGCAAGACCAGTTTGCCGATGGCGTCCTCGACGGTCATCTCGCCTTCTTCGTCCTTCTCCAGGGTGTTTTTCAACGCCTCGATCAGGAACCAGACGTTGCCCATGCGGTAGTCGGCGGCCTTGTCGCTGGAGCTGTTGGTGCGCAGCCAGTTCTCGTAGTCGATGTCCATGACCATGCTGCGCAGCGCCGAGATCGGATCTTCGCCGGCACACTGCTCGCGGACCCTGTCCATGAAGCGCTTGAAACGCGACAGGCGATCGGTGAAGCGGCTGTCCAGATGCTCACCCAGGCCGATTTCGTCGGTGGCGGCGTACATCGAGATCTTGCGCTCGGTCGCATAGTTGCCGAGTTTTTCCAGGGTGGTCGAGCCGATCTCGCGACGCGGCACGTTGATCACCCGCAGGAAGGCGTTGTCGTCGTCCGGGTTCACGATCAGGCGGAAGTAGGCCATCAGGTCCTTCACTTCCTGACGTCCGAAAAAGCTGTTGCCACCCGACAAACGATACGGCACCTGATGGTGCTGCAATTTCAGCTCGATCAGCTTGGCCTGGTAGTTGCCGCGATAGAGGATTGCGAAATCGCTGTACGGACGGTCGGTGCGCAAGTGCAGGCTGAGGATTTCCATGGCCACGCGCTCGGCTTCGGCGTCCTCGTTGCGGCAGCGGATCACGCGGATCTCGTCGCCGTGGCCCATTTCACTCCACAGCTGCTTTTCAAATTCGTGCGGGTTGTTCGAAATCAGCACGTTGGCGCAGCGCAGGATGCGGCTGGTGGAGCGGTAGTTCTGCTCCAGCATCACCACTTTCAAGGACGGGTAGTCTTCCTTGAGCAGCATCAGGTTTTCCGGGCGAGCGCCGCGCCAGGCGTAGATCGACTGGTCGTCGTCGCCCACCACGGTGAACTGGTTGCGCTTGCCGATGAGCATTTTCACCAGCAAATACTGGCTGGCGTTGGTGTCCTGGTACTCGTCCACCAGCAGGTAGCGCACCTTGTTCTGCCACTTTTCCAGGATGTCGGCATGTTCTTCGAACAGTTTTACCGGCAGCAGGATCAGGTCGTCGAAGTCCACCGCGTTGAACGCCTTGAGCGTGCGCTGGTAGTGGGTGTAGACGATGGCAGCGGTCTGCTCTTTGGGGTTACGCGCGTTTTCCAGGGCCTGGGCCGGCAGGATCAGGTCGTTTTTCCAGGCGCCGATCATGTTCTTGATCTCGTCGACACCGTCGTCGCCCGAGTATTCCTTCTGCATGATGTCGGTCATCAGGGCCTTGACGTCGGTCTCGTCGAAGATCGAGAAGCCCGGTTTGTAGCCCAGCCGCACGTGTTCCTTGCGGATGATGTTCAGGCCCAGGTTGTGGAAGGTGCAGACCGTCAGCCCGCGACCTTCACCGGCACGCAGCAGGGTGCCGACCCGTTCCTTCATCTCGCGGGCGGCCTTGTTGGTAAAGGTCATGGCGACGATGTACTGGGCGCGGATGCCGCAGTTCTGGATCAGGTGCGCGATTTTGCGCGTGATCACGCTGGTCTTGCCGGAGCCTGCACCGGCGAGCACCAAAAGAGGGCCGCCGACGTAGCTCACGGCTTCTTGCTGCCGGGGATTGAGTCGGGACATAGGTAAATTCAGGAGTCAGTCACGAAATGGGCCGGCATTTTAACAGGCTCAGCAAATTGTGCTGCTCTCTCCGACTTGTGACGCAACACGCGATCTCTAATTGCCGCTTTTGTTACTTTCACGCAGGATGCGCAACGGATTTGCGTCTAATGTTCGTAATTCCGGATACAAAGACCTCGTTTGATAACTGATGTCATTGTCATTAGTTGTCGGCACGGCATAATGCCCGTCGCCTACATCTTTGCAGAGTCTAGGGAGCTAGCTTGTCTACGCCTGTCGAACCCTTGCGTTTGCTGCTACTGGCCGAAGAGCCAGCGTGGGCAGCGTTGTTGCGCGAGTGTCTGGCTCCGATGGGGAGCTCGGCCGTGCTCATCAGCGCGCCGAGTTGGGAGTCGGTCAGCAGTCTGTTCGATGACAACCGCAGTGCGGTGTTATTGACGATCCCGGCTCTTCAGCCGGCGCCGGGCCGTTGCTGTCTGCCGACGGTGTTGCTGCTTGAGCACGAGCCGCTCACACCGCCCGACGGCGTCAGCGACTGGCTGGTACGCGAGCATCTCGACCCCGGCATGCTGCGCCGCTGCCTGCGGCATGTGCGCGAACGTGGCGTGCTGGAGACCACTTTGCAACGCCTGGCCGAGCAAGATCCGCTCACCGGTATTGCCAACCGCCAGGGCTTCCAGACCCTGCTGACGGCGCGCCTGGCGGAAAACGACGGTCGCGGCCTGGCGCTCGGGCATCTCGATCTCGATAACTTCCGTCATGCCAACGACGCCCTCGGCCATCAGGCGGGCGACCGGTTGATCCTGCAAGTGGTCGCCCGGCTCAAAAGCCAGCTCGAAGCCGGTGATCAACTGGCGCGGCTGGGCAGCGATGAGTTCGCGCTGCTGATCGACACCCGCCGCGCCCCTCAACGCGCCGAGTGGATGGCCGAACGCATCACCGAAGCGCTGGCCGAGCCCTATTGGGTCGATGGCGAAAGCCTGTTGATCGGCTCCAGCCTGGGCATCGCCCACGCCCGTGCCCAAGCCGGTGCCGACCCGTTGATGTGGCACGCGCACATTGCCATGCAGCAGGCCAAGAGCACTCAAGGCTGCACCTTCCACATCTTCAACGAACGCATCAATCGCAATGCCCGCAGCATTGCCGATCTCGAAACCGAGCTGCGCCGGGCGTTGCGCCGCGATGAGCTGGAACTGCATTACCAGCCACGCCTGAACCTTGAGGACGGGCAGATCGTCGGACTCGAAGCGCTCGTGCGCTGGCGTCACGCTGAACGCGGGTTGTTGCCGCCAAGCGAATTCGTGCCGCTGGCCGAACAAAGCGGCCTGATCGTGCCGCTGGGTTACTGGGTGATTTCCCGTGCCCTGCGTGACATGCAGGCATTGCTGGAGCTGGGTTTGCCGCCGTTGCACATGGCGATCAACTTGTCGTTCCGTCAATTCCAGGACAGCCAGTTGCTTTCGACCTTGAGCCGGTTGATTGCCGAGCGCGGCGTCGAGGCACAGTGGCTGGAATTCGAATTGACCGAAACCGCGGTGATGCGTCGTAGCGATCTGGTGAAGCAAACCATGGATGCCCTCGGGCGTCTGGGCGTGCGCTTCTCCCTCGACGACTTCGGCACCGGGTTCTCATCGTTCGTGCACCTCAACAGCCTGCCGATCACTTTGCTGAAGATCGACAAGAGCTTTGTCGGCGGCATGGAGCAGCGCGAAGAGAACCGCAAACTGGTCCACGCGATGATCAACCTGGCGCACAACCTCAATCTCGAAGTCGTCGCCGAAGGCGTGGAAACGCCAGAGCAACTGGAATTGTTGCGCGGGTTCGAATGCGATCAAGTGCAGGGCTATCTGATCAGCAAGCCGTTGGCGCTGGCGGACCTGGTGGAGTACCTGATGTTTGGCAGCAGCCAGCAGCCGGCGCTGGAAGTGGTGGTGTAACCGTAACGCTTGCAGGAACGCGCTTTGGGTGGCGAGGGAGCTTGCTCCCGCTGGGTCGCGCAGCGACCCCAAAAGCTTTGCGACAGCTGCGCAGCCGAGCGGGAGCAAGCGCCCTCGCCACACAATCCCCGGGGATTTCAGTCAGGTTGAGCCATCCGGAAACCTTCCTCAAGTGTTGGCTCCCGCCGAATCATCCGCTTCATCTTCCACTCAAACGCCAGCGTCAAACTGACCGCCGCGCAAGCCAGTCCCAGCGCCAGGCCCCACCAGACGCCCGTCGGCCCCCAGTTCAAATGGAACGCCATCCACCATGCGGCCGGTGCGCCGATCAGCCAATAGCATCCCAGGCCGACCAGGAACGTGGTCTTGGCATCCTTGAGCCCGCGAATGCAGCCCATGGCAATGGTTTGCGTGCCGTCGAACAGCTCGAACCACGCCGCTACCGCCAAGAGGCTCACGGCCAGATTGATGACTTCACGGAACGCCGGGTCGTTGTGGTCCAGGAACAGGCCGATCAACTGATTCGGCAGCAGCCAGAAGACCATTGCGAAACACAGCATCGCCGCCGCACCGAAGGCGATGCCGACCCGGCCGGCCAGTCGCGCATCGAGCAATTGCCCGGCGCCGTAATGCTGACCGATGCGCATGGTGATGGCGTAGGAAATGCCCGCCGGGACCATGAACGCCACCGAGACGATTTGCAGGGCAATCTGGTGCGCCGCCAGTTGCGTGCTGCCCATGGTGCCCATGCACAACGCCGCGAACGCAAACAGTCCGACTTCCACTGCATAGGTGCCGCCAATCGGCAGACCCAGTCGCCACAGTTCCTTCAGATACTGTCGGTTGAGCCGCAGCAACCCCTGGCGCAGCGGATACGCCTCGTACGCAGGATGCCGGCGAATGTGCCATGCCAGCGCCAGGGCCATGAGGTTGGCGACAATCGCGGTGACCAGGCCGATGCCCATCAAACCGAGTTTCGGCAGGCCGAACATGCCGGTGATCAACGCGTAGTTGAGCAGGAAGTTGGCCACCGTGCCGCCCAGGCTGATAACCATCACCGGTGTCGCGCGGCCGATGGCGCTGGTGAAGCCGCGCAAGGCCATGAAACTCAGATAACCGGGCAGGGCGAACGGCAAAAAGATCAGAAATTGCCCCGCCGCTTGTACGTTGCTTTCGGTCTGGCCGAACAGCAGCAACACCGGTTTGAGGTTCCACAGCAGTAACCCGGCGCCCAGCGCCATCAGCCAGGCCAACCACACTCCGGCCTGGGTCAGTCGGGCCGCGCCAAGAATGTCGCCCGCGCCCTGACGGATCGCCACCAGTGTGCCGACCGCCGCGATCACGCCAATGCAGAAAATCGACACGAACGAATACGTCGCCGCACCCAGCCCGCCACCGGCCAGCGCCTCGGGACTCAGGCGGGCCATCATCAAGGTGTCGGTGAGCACCATCAGCATGTGCGCCAACTGCGAGGCAATCAACGGCCCCGCCAGCCGCAGGATGGCCCAGAGTTCAGTACGTGCTGGATGCTGCATGGTCATCAGGCTCGATCATCAACGTGAAGAGGAAAGCACCGATTCTCGGCGCTTCACGGGGTTTGCACAAAGGGATAAAAAGGATGGATGGCATGATTCAAACTCATGCTGCAGAGTTTCTGCTAGGGTGGCCAAGTCCCGCTGTAGGAGCATTCCCAATGTCACGTCGTCTTCCTCCCTTGTATGCCCTGCGCGCATTCGAAGCGGCGGCGCGGCACAGTTCGTTTACCCGCGCAGCCGAAGAGCTGTCGATTACCCAAAGCGCAGTCAGCCGGCATATTCGTACGCTCGAAGAGCATTTTGCCTGCCGCTTGTTTCATCGCAGTGGCCGCAACCTGCAACTGACCGAATCGGCGCGACTGATCCTGCCGGGCATACGCGAGGGCTTCACAGCACTTGAGCGAGCCTGCAATACCCTGCGCGCCGAAGATGACATCCTGCGCATGAAGGCGCCGTCGACCCTGACCATGCGCTGGCTGCTGGCGCGGCTCAGTCGATTTCGGCACCTGCAACCGGGTAATGAAGTGCAATTGACCAGTGCCTGGATGGACGTAGATTCGGTAGATTTCAACCATGAACCGTTCGACTGCGCTGTCATCCTCAGCAACGGGAACTTTCCTCCGGACTGGGAGGCAAGTTTCCTGTTCCCTGAAGAACTCATTCCTGTGGGCGCACCGAATCTTCTGAAGGATCAACCCTGGGACGTAGCGCGTCTGGCCAGTGCCGAACTCTTACATCCAACGCCCGATCGGCGCGACTGGCGCAATTGGCTGGAGCATATGGGCTTGACTGATCAAGTGTCGCTCAAGGGTGGGCAGGTCTTCGACACGCTGGAGTTGGGCATGATCGCCGCCGCTCGAGGATACGGTGTTTCCATGGGGGATCTGCTGATGGTGGCGGAAGATGTCGCCCAGGGGCGGTTGAGTCTGCCGTGGCCGACGGCCGTCGCCAGCGGTGAGCATTATTACCTTGTCTGGCCGAAAACACGCCCGGGAGGCGAACGTTTGCGCCGTCTTGGCGACTTCCTGCAGAGCGAAGTACGAGCCATGGAATTGCCGGATGTCCACCGATTGAGCTGAATCGATAGAGCTGCCTGGATGATGGCTTTAAGCTATATCCCGGCGAATTACTCAAGTATCTCGATTTGCCGCCGAAAATCTGCATGTTAGGACCTTCGTGCAGGTTCGACATATTGTCCATTATTAGAAATGTTGCTGAGCATTGGGGTCGGGATGATCCAGTCGCTCGGCCAGGAGCTGTCATGTCTCAACCTCGTGCCCGGATCGCCTCACAGCTTGGTCTCGCGCTTGCCGTGATACTGGCCATTGTCATCACCGGCAGTACTTTGTTCGCCCTGCGTTCGCTGGACACGGCCAACCTGGCGACCCGCGAAGAGCACTTGGCCAGTGAGGCCCGATTGCTGGCCGATCAGTTGAGTACTTTCCACGGCACATTGCGCGAAAGCACCCAACGCCTGGCAGGGCTGTTCGAGAAGCGCTTCAGCGCGGGCCTTACCGTGCACCCGGATGAACCGGTGAATGTGGCGGGCACGCAGACGCCGGGCCTGCACCTGGGAAGCGAAGTGCTCAACAACAACTTCAAGGAAGTTGATGAGTTCAAGCAGATGACCGCGGGTGTGGCCACGGTGTTCGTGCGCAGCGGCGAAGAATTCATTCGCGTCAGCACCAACGTCACCAAGCAGGACGGCAGCCGCGCCATCGGTACGGTGCTCGATCATGCGAACCCGGCCTATGCTCGATTGATGGCGGGGCAGAGCTTCGTCGGTCGATCCCTGCTTTTTGAACGTTTTTACATGTCGCAGTACACGCCGCTGCGTGACAGCAGCGGCAAGGTGTTCGCGGTGTTGTACGTAGGTTTTGATTACACCGATGCGCAGAAGGCCCAGTTCGAAAACCTCAAGCGCTTCCGCATCGGCCAGACCGGTTCGCTGGCGCTGCTGGATGAGCAAAACAAATGGCTGGTGCCGATTGCCGGTGTAGAAGCCCTGGACCAGGCTGTCCCGGCCATCAATGCGCTGGCGAAAACCCCGGGTAAAGGCGAGTTCTGGAGCGACAAGACCGAAGACTTCTACAGCATCGCCGTGCCGTTCGAGGGGGGGCCGTGGTCGGTGGTGGCGAGCATGCCGAAAACCGAAATCAGCGCCGTGACCTGGAGCGTCGGTATTCAGTTGGCAATCGGCAGTTTGCTGGCGATGCTGATTGCGGTGGGTTCGGCGGTCTGGTTATTGCGCAGCAAACTCGCGCCGTTGGGTGATCTGGTGCGTCAGGCCGAAGCATTGGGTGCCGGTGATTTGAGCGTGCGCTTGAACGTGTCGAGCAACGACGAGATCGGTCAACTGGCCCGCGCCTTCAACCAAATGAGCCAGGCGCTGTCGACGATGGTCGAGCACATCCGCAAGGCTTCGGTAGAGGTCAACAGTCGCGCCCAGGCGCTCTCGGGGCTGTCCGGTGGTGCCTACGAAGGCATGGAGCAGCAGTCGGGCGAGATCACCAGCATGGCCGGTGCCGTCGAAGAATTCAGCGCCACGTCCCTGAACATCGCCGACAACATGGGCAACACCCAGCGTCTGGCTCAGGAAAATGCGCAACAGACGCAAATCGGTCGAACGTCGATGGATGAAGCGTCCTCGTCTCTGGAGCAAATCGCCGGGGCGTTGAACAGCACTGCAACGGTGATCAACACCCTGGGTCAGCGCTCCCAGGAAATCGGCGGCATCGTCGGCGTGATTACCTCGATTGCCGAACAGACCAACCTGCTGGCGCTGAACGCGGCGATCGAAGCCGCCCGCGCCGGCGAGCAGGGTCGTGGCTTTGCGGTGGTGGCTGACGAAGTCCGTAACCTGGCATCCCGTACCCGCCAGGCGACTGACGAAATCTCCGGCATGATCCAGAGCATCCAGCAGGAAACCGGCAATGCCATCAGCACCATGGAGCAGGGCAACGTGCTGATGCAGGAAGGCTTGTCGCGTAACGCCAACGTCGCTACGGCATTGGCGCGCATCGACGAACAAAGTCGCTCGGCCGGCCAGCAATTCGCTGCGATCACCACGGCGACCCAAGAGCAGAGCAGCACCGCGACCTTGCTCAGCAGCAATTTGCAGAGCATTGCGTTGGCCAACAGTGAACAGCGTGGAGTGGTGGCCAATCTGGCAGTGACCGCCAAAGAGCTGGAGAAACTGGCGGCGGATCTGCGTTCCGAGGTTGATCGGTTTCGGTGAGGCGTTGCTGACATAGGCTTTGCGTGCGAACTCGCCCTCACACCGTCCGTATTACACAGGATAGGGTGAGGGCCTGCTCGCGAAGGCATCAGTGTCGATTGTTGAGTTATCGCAGCGTCAAACCTGTTTTTCTTACTTGCTGAAACGTTTCCGCAGCGCTATAAAAATGGCACAACTCCAATAAAGGCTGCTGCCATGTCCCCGCTCAAACTTGCCGTCGCCCTCGGCGCGCTGTCCGCTGCTACCCACGCCATGGCCTGGGATTACGTCCTTCTCGATGCTGACAAGCCCGCGCAAAACTGGACCATCACCAGTGAGCAGCTTGGCGTGAAAATCGATAAACCCTTTTCCGTGAGCCTGCGCACGTTGCACGGTGGGCGGCAGGAAGGTGTCAGCATCGTTGATATCGATAACGGCACAATGAAACTCTCGGTGGTGCCGACCCGGGGCATGAATGTCCTGCACGCCTCTGTTGGCAACGTGCGCATGGGTTGGGATTCGCCCGTCAAGGACGTGGTCAATCCGGCCTTCATCGAACTCAGCGGGCGCGGTGGTCTGGGCTGGCTGGAAGGCTTCAATGAACTGGTGACCCGCTGCGGTTACGAATGGGTCGGCCATCCCGGCATGGACAATGGTGAGCTGCTGACGTTGCACGGTCGCGCTGCCAACATCCCGGCCAGTACCGTCACGCTGCACATCGACGAAAAACCACCCTACGCCATCAGCCTTCGCGGCGAGCTGAAAGAGCAGGCCTTCAAGAAAGTCGACTTTTCGGTTGTCACTGAACTGGTCACCCAGCCCGGCAGCGTGCGTTTCGTACTCAACGATACGCTGACCAACAACGGCGATTACCCAAAGGAATACCAGACGCTTTACCACAGCAACTTCAGTAGGCCGTTCCTTGAACAGGGCGCACGTTTTGCCGCGCCGGTTAAACAGGTTTCGCCCTTCAACGACAAGGCCAAGGGCGATTTGGCGGACTGGAATACATATCGCGGGCCGACCAAGGATTACGACGAAACCGTCTATAACGTCGTGCCCTATGCTGACGCCAAAGGCGAAACCCTGACTGTTTTGCACAACCAGGCTGGAAGCCTCGGTGTTTCCGTTGGCTTCAATACCCAGCAGTTGCCCGTATTTTCCCTGTGGAAAAACACCGATACCCAAGGGCAGGGCTATGTCACCGGCCTTGAACCGGGTACCAGTTTTTCCTACAGCCGTCGCTATCAGCGACCGCTAAATCTGGTGCCTACCATTGCATCGAAGGAACACAAACAGTTTCAGATCAGCTACAGCCTGCTCGCGGACAAAGACGCTGTGGATAACGCCTTGAAGCGTGTGACCGAGATTCAGGCCGGGAGAGAAACCGAATTGCGGCAGACACCGCTGGTTGACCTGACCGAACATTAAGGCGTCGCTGGCCGGTATTGCAGCGCTTCGGCAAGGTGCTCACGTTTGATGGTATCGACTTGCTCAAGGTCGGCCAGTGTCCGGGCGACCTTGAGTAAACGATGCGCCGAACGCAGCGACAATGTCAGCCGTTCACAGGCTGACTCCAGCCATTTCTCATCAGCTGTGGATAACTGGCAGTGTCGCTTCAGCCCCGGCAGATCGAGAAACGCGTTGGCACAACCCTGGCGTTTCTGCTGTCGTTCTCGAGCCTCTGCCACCAAAGCAGCGGCGCTGGCACTGTCTTCTCCAGGCTTCACCTGCGGGTTCAACGCCGTCGCTTCACGCGCCACCGTCAGGTGTAGATCGATTCGGTCGAGCAGCGGTCCTGACAACTTGTTGCGATAGCGCTGCACCATGTCCGGCGTGCACGAACACTTGCCGCTCGGCTCGCCAAGATATCCGCAGGGGCACGGATTCATCGCCGCTACCAACTGGAAGCGTGCCGGAAAACGTACGCGATCCTTGGCCCGGGCAATGACGATATGCCCGGACTCCAGCGGCTCGCGTAATACCTCCAATACCTTGCGATCAAATTCCGGCAGTTCGTCCAGAAAAAGCACGCCGTGGTGGGCCAGGGTTATTTCGCCGGGTTGCGGTTTCGAGCTGCCACCAACCAAGGCTGGCCCCGATGCCGAGTGGTGCGGTTGACGGAATGGGCGCTGCGGCCAATGAGTCAGCGGCGCGCCACTGGCAACTGACTGAATTGCCGCCACCTCCAAAGCCTCGCTCTCGGCCAGGGGTGGCAGCAGCCCCGGCAACCGGCTGGCCAACAATGTTTTACCGGTTCCCGGAGGCCCGTTGAACAACAGGTTATGCGCCCCCGCAGCAGCAATCAGCAATGCCCGTTTGGCAGCCAGTTGCCCCTGCACTTCATTCAAGTCGGGATAAGGCTTGCTGGCATGCATCAACCCGTCAGACACATACGGCTCAACCGGCGTATGCCCGTTGAAATGCGCCACCGCTTCCAGCAAATGATCCACGGCGTAGACCTTCAACCCCGAGGCCAGACACGCCTCCTCGGCATTCGCTCGCGGTACCACCAGCGCACGACCAGCCTTGCGCGCCGCCAGTGCTGCCGGCAGCACGCCGCGTACCGGCCGTACCGCTCCTGACAACGCCAACTCGCCCAAGCATTCCACCTCGTCCAGTGTCAGACATGGCACCTGCACACTCGCCGACAGAATCCCCAAAGCAATCGCCAGATCAAACCGCCCGCCATCCTTGGGCAGATCCGCCGGAGCCAGATTCAAGGTGATCCGCCGCGCCGGAAACTGCAGCCCGGAATTGATGATCGCGCTGCGCACCCGATCCTTGCTCTCCTTCACCGCCGCCTCGGGCAGCCCGACCATGGTCAGGGAGGGCAAGCCATTGGCCAGATGGACTTCGACTGTGACAGCGGGGGCTTCCACGCCAATCTGGGCGCGACTGTGGACGATGGAGAGGGACATGGTGTTCCTTGGTTGCTCACAAACCGCTACCTGCGGTTTAGCCAGCGTAGATGCGAGGAAGAGCGGTCTGCGCCATTGAAACGTTTGGATATATCTCTAGATATTGCCAAAGCAGTTACGAAACGCTCGTGCCAATGATAGTAATACGAAGTGTGTACAAACGTACTTGATTGCTTCGTTTGGCGAATGACTGTAGTTCCTTTACTTGCATATATCAGCGTTGCAAAGCTGGATAGGATCGCTAGCGCTGCAGCAAATTGTTTTCTTTCTGATAAGCCGATAAGGAATGGGTCATGACAGTAAATATGGGTGTGGTAAGTGCCGATCAGGCGCATTTGGAAATTCTCAATAGCAATCCCTATGAAACCCGCGACTTCTTCTGGGAACAACATCGATTTGCCCGGGATGGCTACTTGAAGATCAATCACCTGATCGATCCACTGGTCCGTGATGCGATTATGGTCGATGTCAAATACTTGATGGCCCATCATGCGAAACGCCGGGATTTTCTTATCGAGTCCACCGGCAATACGCCGCGCTATTTGAGCAATGTTTCGCGGGACAATATTGAAGAGTTTGGCAGATACATTCCGCTAGCTTATAAGTCGCAGTACCTCATGAGTCTGATTGGCAATATTGTCAAGGAAGAAGTCATTCCGACACCGTGGAAGTGGGACAACTACATTATCAACAGTCAGCACAAGTCTGGTGATACTCACGGTTGGCATTGGGGTGATTACCCCTACACGATTATTTGGATCGTTGAGGCACCAAGTATCGAATGCGGTGGTTTACTCGAGTGTGTCCCGCACACCAACTGGGACAAAAAGAACCCTCGCGTCGAAAATCTGCTGGTCGAAAATTCTATCGATTCATACTTTCATATAACCGGCGATGTTTATTTGCTCAAGGCCGATACTACGCTGCACCGCGTCAAGCCTTTGACCAAGGATGTTCAACGGATAATTCTAAACACTACTTGGGAGCGTGCACGCGACCGTGATCGGCATGTTGAACATGAGACTTTTGTCTTCCGTGACTGATAAGTGAGCCGGTGTCTGATCATGAATACCGTCAAATACAGTCACACCAACCTGATCGCTTCGGATTGGAAAAAACTCGCCAGATTCTATTCCGAAGTCTTTGATTGCGATCAGGTCGGGCCAGTCAGGTTTCTCTCAGGACCGGGCGTCTCCGGAGGAACAGGGGTCGAAAATGCGCGCCTTGAAGGTGTGCATTTGAGATTCCCGGGTTTTGGCCCGGAAGGGCCAACATTGGAAATATTCCAGTATCAGGAAAATCTAGAGCGAGAAATCGCCTATGCCAACTCGAAGGGACTGACGCACCTCGCTTTCGAGGTGACGAATATGGATGAAATTTGCGCAAAAGTAATACGCGAAGGGGGCTGGATGCTTGGTAATTTGGTGCGCCAAGAAGTTGAAGGAGTGGGGGTCTGTACATTTGTATATGTACGAGATCCTGATCGAAACATTATTGAAATCCAAATGTGGGATCACCCTTAATGGCAGTCTTGGCGCAATTCGATCTGGTGAAACCGCGATACCCGAAAACCGATCCGCGCATGAACAGTTTTTATGAGTCTACTCGCTACGTGAATAATCTCGCGGAGAAACATCCGGGTTTCATTTGGCGAGAACTCAACGAGGATCAGGCACTGCTTGATGAGTTATGGGGGCAGGGTTTTCTCTATACCCTTTCGGTATGGAAAAGTCCTGCTGCGCTCAAGGATTTCCTCTACAAAACACCGCATAACGAGTTCAGGAAACGCGGTGGTGAATGGTTTCTTCCCATCAGTAAGCCGCGAGTGGTCATGTGGTGGGTGGAGGAGGGACACATTCCTACTTTGAAGGAGGCCCACGAGAGAATGCAGATTCTTTATGAAGTGGGACCTTCTTATCAAGCGTTTGACCTGAAGAGCAGCGCATTGCCAATAGTCATTTATTAATAGGAAGTTGTGAAATGGATTTTGAACAACGCAGTGGCCAGCAACGCATGGCCGATTACTATCGATTGTTCCTGAACGACCCTGCAGTGTTGGTAACTCAAGGGGTCGATCTCCATGCCATGCGTAAAGATGTCGAACGTATCGAAGATGAATGGACGGCTGCCGAGGAAGCGAAAATCGATGTGCGCGAGTTGCCAACCATTAAAGAAGACTTTCTAACTTGGTACCTGGGCTGTGAAAAGAAGATTAACGATGACATCGAATTTTTCATCGACTTCATGAAAAATACTGCATCCCTTGAACAGGTGGCTTACTACATCTGTATGGAAGAGATGGTTGATGGTTCTTTTGATGACTTGATGGCCATCGTGCAGTTGGGGATGCCCATTCATTGCAAGATGATCGCAGGTGAAAACTATTGGGATGAAATGGGCAACGGCAATTTTGAATATGTCCATACCACGATGTTCAAAACGTCATCGGACTACATGCGCAATGTGCTCGCACATAAAAACATTACGCCTCAGATTCCGCCTAAAGAATGCCTTATGAACGGTAATATTCTTTTGATGTGGGCGGTGCGCCGGGAATACAACATGCGCCTGATCGGGGCAATGGGCCTGGTGGAAGGATCTGCACCGACGAGATTTGGCGCCACGACTCAAGCCTTGGAACGTCTGGGCCAGCCCATAGATGTCATTGCTTACCACAAGGCGCATATCGGCATTGATACTCATCACAGTGAAGCTTGGTTCGACACGGTTCTGGACCATTACGCAAAAGGCGGCACGAAGGTCATTCAGGAACTGGCGATGGGCGTGCTCATTCGATACAACGTTGCCGTGCGCTACTACCGCTACATGTATGACGCGATGCGGGGGATCTGACAATGACTTCACAGCCCTCGATTGTTGTCATTGACCCCGTAAGTTCCGGGAGGCGTTACGGCATCGAAATCTCCAAGAAGGGCTTTCGCTCAATCGCCCTGACGACGCGAGACCGCTTTCCCGGGATGCTTGATCGTCTGCACAGTAGTGAAGGATTCAACGATTCCATCAAAGCCTATGACTTTGACGAGGCGGTTGGAAAACTCAGCGGCCTGAATGTCCAGGCGATTATTCCCGGGTCCGACTCTGCGCTTAAACTTACCGATCGACTCGCTCACCATTTTTCACTTGTCGGCAACCCGGTGTCGACTCGTCAGGCACGAGCCAACAAGTTCGCCATGAAACAGCAGCTCAGGTTGCGAGATGTGGCCGCGACTTCGTCCATTGAGGTTTCGCTGGACCTGATGATCAAAGGCGAATTGCCAGAGCTCGAGTTTCCGGCGGTGGTTAAACCCAGTCAGGGGACGGGGGCCAAGAACGTGAAAATCTGCCTTAACCGAGGCGAAGTCTACAAGGCAGTGGCGGCGATCGAATCGGCCAATGACGGTCATGTTGAAGAGGAGCGAGGGGCGCTCATTGAAGAGTTTATTGAAGGCCCTGAGTTTTTTATTGCCACGGCGAATTTTGGGAAAGGCGAGAAAAAGCAGATTTTGTGTTTTGCCGAATACGAAAAAATCAGTATCGGGAACAGCCCCAGCATTTATAAGAATATTCGATCCCTTCCGCCCCTGAGTGAGCAAGCCGTTCGGGCTTTTAGCTACATCCGGCAAGTGAACGAAGCGCTTGATGTCGACTTCGGGATTAACGATGTCGAATTCAAAATCAACGAAAAAGGCCATTTCATCATTGAGCAGAACGGCCGCTTGCCAGGGGCAAATGTCCCTTCGCTCATAGAGGTATGCACAGGTCTTAATTGTTATGACTTGAATCTGGATATTTTCCTGGGAAAGTCAGATTCCGCGCTGTCGGAGGTGCATTACAAAAAGCATTTCTGCATTTGCTGCCTGATCAGCGGGGAGGAGGGTCAGGTCCAGTCAATTGGTGGCTTGGACGTGTTGGCAAAACTGTCTTCAGTACACGAAATCAATTTGTTGATCAAAGAAGGCGATCACGTCCAGGCCACTCAGGACTTTCTGTCCACCTGGGGATTTGTCTATCTGGTGCATGAGGATCCGAAGGTGCTCTCGGAGCACGCCAGAATCGTTCACGAAACCTTGCGTCTGCAATACATCTGATTATGACTGCCGCGGTTGCTTGTGGGCGGCCGCTAGGTTCGTGTGATGCAACAGATGAAATACAAAGGTAGTTCCAGGAGGGTGTATGTCGCATTGGATGCTTCAGGTTTGTCTGATATTAGTCGTCGCGATCCTGCTCGGACGATTAGCCGAGAAGTTTGGCCAGAACCGTGTGATTGGAGAAATTGCGGCGGGGTTGCTGTTGGGGGCTTCAGTGTTGGGTGAGTTCTTTCCAGCAGCTTCGGGCTTTCTGTTCAATGCCGAGTCGCTAGGTAACTTAAAGGTATTGGCCGAGTTAGGCCTCGTACTTCTGATGTTCGAGATTGCGTGGCATGCCCCCACTGGGCAAACAGCTCATCGTTCGAAGTCCAGGCTGGCTCCTATTAACATTGCCCTGTTCGGGATGCTTGCTTCATTCGTCATCGGTTGTGCGATAGCGACTTTTTCCAAGGCCGCCATGGCACCCGATAAGGAGTTTTGGTCCTACATCCTGTTTTGTGGATTGGCCTTGTCCGTGACGGCTCTTCCGGTGCTGGTCCGAATCATTAACGACACCAGAAATATCCAGGCCGACTCTGCCTCCTATGCTTTGTCGTCGGCTATCTATACCGATATTTTTGCCTGGTTGGGGGTCGCGCTGCTAGTGGCTTTTCACTCCAGGAGCGAGACCGATACCCTGCAGGCTCTGATCAAAGCATTGGCGTTGCTGGGTTTTTTCTTAACGTCTTTCTACTTTGTAAAGCCATTGATATTAAGGATTCGCTCTGGTTCAGCGGAGGAAAATAATCACATAAGAATGACGCTGGCCTTTTGTTATTGCCTGATCAGTGCGGAAATTACGGGGAGGCTGGGGTTTCACCAAGCTATCGGCGCCATCGTGGCTGCCTATGTTTGCTGCAAGATGCCAGGGCTCGAGCAACAGTGGGGTCATACAGTCGGCAAATTTTCCCGTCTGTTTCTGACACCCTTGTTCTTTGCATACTCTGGACTTCAAGCCTCCTTTGGCGCCTTTTCACAGGGCAGTATCTGGGGCTGGCTGGCCATTTTCATACTGGGTACTTTTGTTGGCAAAATCGGTGGTTCTTACTTCGGTGGCCGGCTCAGTGGACTCAAACCGTCGACCGCTATGGAAGTTGGCATTCTAATGAATACCAAGGGGCTCGTAGAGCTTGTGATTCTAAGTATCGGTCTTCAATTAGGCATTCTATCGATAACCGCTTACAGCGTTTTATTAGTGCTTGCCTTGTTCTCGACAGTCATGACTTCGCCTATGTTGAATCTATGGGTTAAATATTCAATAAGACCATTGAATGATCTATTTAAAAGTGCAGTCAAAGCAAAGGTTTGACTTTTTTATTGGAATCGGTCTATTTTGCGGCTCAAAATGGATCCAATAAAAAGGACTTACTGTGGACATATTGATGGGCTTTGTTGCGGCTTTGTTTTGGGGGGGGACAGATTTCCTGGTTGGATTGAACGCCAGGGCCGTAGGTGTCAAGCGAGCCGTTTTTTTTGGTCAGGCGCTTGGATTCATTCTGATGAGTGCGCTATTGCTCATCTACCCCGCCTATCTCGTCAAGTCGCTGTCTGCACCTACACAAGTCTGGGTTTTGGGGGGCGTTGCCGCAGTATTCACGGTCGCAGGAGCATTGGCACTGTCAAAGGCATTTGCTCTGGGCAAGGCTGCAATCGTTGCGCCACTCGTGACCTCTTACGGGGTATTCACAACTGCCTTGGCATGGGTGAGCGGTGACATCATTGTCTTCACCCAGTTTGTGGGTATTGCCATTTGTGTGATTGGCGTTCTGCTCACAAGTGCTCATGACAGTGCAGACGGTGAGTTAAAACGCAAGAACAAAGCGTCTATCGTTTATGGACTACTCGCAGCCATCTTGTATGGCACAAGTTTTTGGATTCAAGGTAAATATACGCTTCCGTCGCTGGGCCCCATTACCATGTTGTGGCTAGGCTATGCGGTGGGCTTGTTTATCCTGTTCTTTATGGTTTTGAAAGTTGATTCCGGTTTAAAACTGCCGCCGGCCAAAAGTTTTGGTACGCTGACCAGTGCAAGCTTGTTGAATCTGGGTGGCTTTTCGGCTTTCTCATTTGGTGCCATCCACGGTTCGGTGTCTGTGGTAACGGTGATCAGTACTCTGTCGGGAGGTATTGCCGCTGTGTTGGGATACCTGTTCTTCAAAGAGCGATTGTTATCTATTCAGGTGACTGGCATATGCCTGGTGTTGGTGGGAGCAATTATTCTTCACCTTTTTCATTGATTTGTTTTAAGGAGGAAGACAAGCGTTTGCTAGTGATGTAAATGAAATTGATTCGGACCAATGCCGATTGTAAAAAATTGCGCTCTTTTGTTAATTAACCATGCAAAATGGGGGGGTAAAGTTTAGAAATAATAAAAACAAAAGGTGTTTATTGAGGGCTGACAGCCAACGAAGACTTTATCATTGTCATTTACTGTCTTTAGTCGCTACTGAAAGCTTGTTTCTGCTTATGGCTTTTCAGTCTAGAGATAATAAAACATATTCCCGAAGGATTGAGAATAATATATGAATAAGGGTCATATCGACATGCTGCCCTGCATGGCCGCTTTCGCAGTTGTTGTTGAAACGGGTAGCTTTATTGACGCGTCTGCTAAACTTGGCGTGTCGGCTTCAGCCGTGAGTCGACAGATTTCAAAGTTGGAAAAAGCTTTGTCAATGCGTTTGCTTGAGCGTAGTACCCGTCAACTGAGAGTCAACGAAGATGGTGTGAAAATTTATTCTCATTGCAAGGCGCTACTGCACTCTTCTTCAAGAGTTTTCGAGTTGAAAGAAGAGTTGGTTCGTCCGCAGGGGCTTATTAGGATTTCTGCGCCGAAGATGATGAATAATATTTGCAATCAGCTGATGCCGAAGTTCCTGAAAAATTACCCTGATATCAATGTTCAATTCATATTTGATAATTCGGAACTGAACCTCATATCCAACGAAATCGATCTGAGTATCCGAATTACTGATTCACCGCCCCTGGGTTTAGTCGGACGCAAATTGTTCAAGGTCGGCTACACCCTCTGCGCGTCGCCTGACTATATCGCTGAGCATGGCATACCCCTTCACCCTGCGGATTTGGCCGAACACAGTTGTATTGTGATGGCTGATAGTCTGGAAGGCGAGAAATGGGAGTTTGTTAACGGTGACGACAGGGTTCAAATCAGCGTGCGCGGACGCTACTGTTCAAATGACAGTGAGGCCGTACTTGAAGCAACCCTGAGTGATGTGGGAATTGCCTGCGTACCGTCAGCGATTGCTGAACGGGCTCTCAGTGACAAGCGTCTGTATTCGGTTTTGCCCCACTGGCGTTATTCGGGGGCATCACAAGGTATGGCCTGGCTGCTGTATCAGCCGAACAGGTATGGTTCGCAGAAGCTAAAGGTCATGGTCGATTACTTGCTTTCCAAGCTTTACTGCATTAACTGAACCTGTCGAGTTCTGTCCCCGCATTCGAAATTGATGCGGGGCAGACAGCATCCTGTTATTGCTCAGGTGGAGTGAGCCTCGCTTCCAGTTCCGCAACCTTCGCTTCAAGCGCTTCCAACCGTGCCCGCGTGCGCGCCAGCACCACCATCTGGCTATCAAACTCTTCGCGACTCACCAGATCCAGTTTGCTGAAGCCGCTCTGCAGCAACATTTTGAACTGACTTTCGATTTCAGCTTTCGGCAGAGGCGTGTCGCCACTGAAGAGGCGGGAGGCGGTGCCGGTCAGGGCGTCGAGGAAGTCTTTGGGCGCGAGCATGGGAAGAGGTCCTGATAACAATGGCAGGCAGTGTATCACGCAGTGTCTATAGTCATTTTCGTGGGCAATGGATGCACGCTTTTCGCGCATGCGGACGGACGGCATCGCACCGTTGTTGTGCGTATCGCGTCGGGCGTTGTGGTGATGATCTGGTCATCTGCGAGCAAGGGCTTGAAAACAGAGGATTTTGCGGAGATGGCAAGCTTTCTGCTTAGACGCTAGTGACCCATGCACTGATGCAGTCGCTGTGACGAATGCAGTGCGCCAGGCGAAACGGGGGAAGTGTTTCGCAAGGAGCGGTTAACTGGCGTCGGACGGGCAAGTCAGAGCCGACGATGCGTTACAAAGCCAGGCACTGCGCTTAGACTTGAGACGGGTTTGTTTTCCTGGGGCAAGTCCACCAATTCGGGAGAGAGTTTTCATGAAGCTAGTCACTGCCATCATCAAGCCGTTCAAGTTGGACGACGTGCGCGAGTCGTTGTCCGAGATCGGCGTGCAGGGCATTACCGTTACTGAAGTCAAAGGCTTCGGTCGGCAGAAGGGTCACACCGAGCTGTATCGTGGCGCGGAGTACGTGGTCGATTTCCTGCCAAAGGTGAAGATTGATGTCGCCATTGACGACAAGGATCTCGACCGGGTTATCGAAGCGATAACCAAGGCCGCCAACACCGGCAAGATCGGTGACGGCAAGATCTTCGTGGTCAATCTGGAACAGGCGATTCGCATCCGTACCGGCGAAACCGATACCGACGCAATCTAAGCCGCCACAAACCCAACGCCCCAGGAGAAAACAATATGACTCTGCGTAAAATCGCAGGGCTAGGAGCCCTGTTGTCCCTCGTAATGCCCGGCCTGGCCATGGCGGCAGACGAAGTGGCAGCCCCAGTCCTCAACTCCGGCGACACCGCCTGGATGATGACCTCGACAGCCCTCGTGCTGTTCATGACCATTCCCGGCCTCGCGCTGTTCTACGGCGGCATGGTTCGGTCGAAAAACATTCTTTCCGTGATGATGCAGTGCTTCGCCATTACCGGTCTGATCAGCGTCCTGTGGGTCATTTATGGCTACAGCATCGCGTTCGACACCACCGGCATGGAGCAGGGCGTCGTCAACTTCAACTCCTTCTTCGGCGGCATGGGCAAGGCTTTCCTCGCCGGTGTCACGCCAGCCAGCCTGACCGGCCCGGCGGCGCTATTCCCTGAAGCGGTGTTCATCACCTTCCAGATGACGTTTGCGATCATCACCCCGGCGCTGATCGTCGGTGCATTCGCCGAGCGGATGAAGTTCTCCGCGATGCTGATCTTCATGGGCATCTGGTTCACCCTGGTTTATGCGCCGATCGCGCACATGGTCTGGTCCGGCAACGGCGGCCTGATGTGGGACTGGGGCGTACTCGACTTCGCTGGTGGCACCGTGGTGCACATCAACGCCGGTGTGGCCGGTCTGATCGCCTGCCTGGTACTGGGCAAGCGCAAAGGCTTCCCGACCACCCCGATGGCGCCGCACAACCTCGGTTACACCCTGATGGGCGCGGCCATGCTGTGGATCGGCTGGTTCGGTTTCAACGCCGGTTCCGCCGCTGCGGCCAACGGCACTGCCGGCATGGCGATGCTGGTGACCCAGATCGCCACCGCCGCTGCCGCACTGGGCTGGATGTTCGCCGAGTGGATCACCCACGGCAAACCAAGCGCATTGGGCATCGCCTCGGGTGTGGTTGCCGGCCTGGTCGCCATCACTCCGGCCGCGGGCACCGTTGGCCCGATGGGCGCACTGGTGATCGGTCTGGCTGCAGGCGTGGTGTGCTTCTTCTGCGCCACCACCCTGAAACGCAAACTCGGTTATGACGATTCCCTCGACGCCTTTGGCGTGCATGGTATCGGCGGTATCCTCGGCGCGATCCTGACCGGTGTGTTCGCTGCACCGTCGCTGGGTGGCTTCGGCACCGTCACCGACATCGCCGCACAAGTGTGGATTCAGTGCAAAGGCGTGGGCTTCACGGTGATCTACACCGCGATCGTCACTTTCATCATTCTCAAGGTACTCGACGCCGTCATGGGCCTGCGTATCACCGAAGAAGAAGAGGCTGTCGGCATCGATCTGGCGCTTCACAACGAACGCGGCTACAACTTGTAAGCACGCGCATTGAAAAACTTGCCCGGCTTGCCGGGCATTTTTTTGTCTGCAATTTGTCATTGAAGTAAGCGCTGAAAGGTTTTTTCTTACAGCTTTGGCGGTGTTTACGACACGTGTTTTTGTACCGTCGATGGCTTACATGACTGGAGGATTATTAGGGCCTTTGTTTTTTCCCAGAGCGCGCTAGAATGCGCCCCGAACGTGCGGAGAACTGTATGTGGCAACAGACTCTGATAACCCTGCGGGCAAGGCCCCGGGGCTTTCATCTGGTAACGGACGAGTTACTCGCCGGCTTGCCTGAACTCAAGGCGTGTCGGGTCGGTCTGTTGCATTTGTGGCTGCAGCATACCTCGGCGTCGTTGACCATCAACGAGAACGCCGATCCGGCGGTACGTCGCGACTTCGAACGATTTTTCAATCGTCTGATCCCACAAGGAACAGACGGCTATGAGCATAACGACGAAGGCCTGGACGACCTCCCGGCGCACTTCAAGGCCAGCGTACTTGGCTGTCAGCTCAGTTTGCCGATCTCGGCAGGCCGATTGGCGTTAGGGACCTGGCAAGGTGTTTATCTGGGCGAGCACCGTGATCATGGCGGTGCTCGTAAAGTCCTCGCCACCTTGTACGGTGATGGGGCATAACCGCTGGTCAGCAGCGGCTGTTGATTTTTTTCCGGCAGCCTTCGACAGAGGGCAAAGCTGGGCTATAACTAATCTGCTTTTCGCAAGTCATGAGGTAGAACATGAGCGACGATGATCTGGAAAACGACGACCTCGAAGTAGGCGACGAAGACGAGGCCGAAGAAGGCCTGGAAGCAGCAGCGGAAGACGTTGCTGACGACGACGGCGGTGATGCGCCCGCGCCGACTGCCAAAGGCAAGGCCAAGGCCGCGGTATCGGTTGATGAACTGCCGAGTGTCGAAGCCAAGAACAAGGAGCGCGATGCCCTGGCCAAGGCCATGGAAGAGTTCCTTGCGCGTGGTGGCAAGGTGCAGGAAGTGGAGGCCAACGTGGTCGCCGATCCGCCCAAGAAGCCAGACAACAAGTACGGCAGCCGGCCTATCTGAGCCTGCTTCGCGCTTGCTGAAAAAGCCCGCCGTCGCCGCGGGCTTTTTCATGTCTGAAAAAAAACAGGGATGTTGCGACGCGGTCATTGTGGCGAGGGAGCTTGCTCCCGCTGGGTAGCGTAGCGACCTCCAAATGTTGTGCGACTGCTTCGCAGCCGAGCGGGAGCAAGCTCCCTCGCCACAAAGAATGAGGATTGTGTCAGGCGCAGGTGGTGTTCCAGCGAGCGAGCAACGCCGGCAACTCGGTCAGGCTGCGAATCTCGGCATCCGGCAGGCGCTCGGCCTCCCAGTCCTTGCCCGCCGGGTTGAACCAGATTGCCCGCAATCCAGCCTGTTGTGCACCGGCAATGTCGTCGCCCGGATGATCACCGATATGCACCGCCGATTCCGGCACTGCACCACCGCGCTGCAGAGCTTCATGGAACAAGCGCGCGTCAGGTTTGGCGATGCCGATATCTTCGGCGCATAGCGCAAATTTGAAGTAGTCCGCCAGGCCTAGCCGACGCACATCGGCGTTGCCGTTGGTGACCACGCCCAGGGCGTAATGGTTGGCGAGGATTTCCAGGGTGGGTTCGACTTCGGGAAATACCTCGATCTGATGCCGGGCGTGCAGGAACACTTCAAAACTTTTGTCCGCCAGATCCGAGGCTTCTGCGTGGGTGTATCCGGACTCTTCCAGCGCCTGGAACAAGACGCGCCGACGCAAGGCGCTGATCCGATGCTTGAGTCCCGGCTCGCTGCTCAGAATGCGTTCGCGAATGGCCCACAAATGCTCCACCGGCACCGCACCCAGATTGGGCGCGTGCTCGGTCAGCCATTCACGCAAAACGGCTTCGGCGCTGACGATCACCGGGGCCGTGTCCCAAAGGGTGTCGTCGAGATCGAAGGTGATCAACTGAATACTCATGAATCATCGCCTTTCATGCGTTTGGCCCGTGGATGGGCGCTGTCGTAGACCGTGGCCAGGTGCTGGAAGTCCAGGTGGGTGTAGATTTGCGTGGTCTTGATGTCCGAATGGCCGAGCAGTTCCTGCACCGCTCGCAGGTCCTGGGAGGACTCCAGCAAATGGCTGGCAAAGGAGTGCCGCAGCATGTGCGGGTGCAGGTTTTGGCCCAGTTCACGTTCACCGGCCGCTTTGACCCGCACCTGTATCGCCCGGGGGCCGAGACGTCGGCCTTGCTGGCTGATAAATACCGCGTCATCTGCCGGGTTGGCCAGTGCGCGCAAGGGCAACCACTGTTCCAATGCCTCGCGAGCCTTCTGGCCCACCGGCAATAGCCGTGTCTTGCTGCCTTTGCCGAGCACCTGGACCATGCCGTCGGCAAGGTCGAGCTGCTCAAGATTGAGCCCGGTCAGCTCGGACAGCCGTAAACCGGAAGAGTAGAAGAGTTCGAGAATCGCCTGATCGCGACGCGCGAGAAAGTCATCCTCCACACCCCCTTCAAGCAATTGCAACGCGCGGTCGGTGTCGAGGGTTTTCGGCAGGCGTCGCTCGCCCTTGGGTGGTGCCAGGCCATTGGCCGGGTCGTGGTCGCACAGGCCTTCGCGGTTCAGATAATGATAGAGCCCGCGCACGGCTGAAAGCAGGCGCGCCAGGCTGCGTGAGGATTGGCCCTGGGCATGCAGACGGGCGATCAGGCTGCGCAAGCGCTGGATATCCAGCGCTGCCCAGCTGCCGATATTCTGTTTGACGCACCAGCCCAGCACTTTATCAAGGTCGCGGCGATAAGCCGACAGCGTGTGCGGTGACACCTGCCGCTCACTGCGCAGGTGTTCGCAGTAAGCGTCCAGTTGCCGTTCCATGTTCAGCGTACCGAGCGCAGGGAGCTGTTGACCCGTGGCAGCACGCGGCCCATGACTTCGGCGATGTAGCTGAGGAACAACGTGCCCACCGAACTTTTGTAGTGCTGCGGATCACGGCTGGCGATGGCCAGGATGCCGTGGATGCCTTGATGGCTGATGGCGACGACGGCAGTGGAGCCAATCTGCTTGCGCTGTTCTTCGCCGAACAGAAAGTCCAGCTCATGTTCACGCAGACTGCCGCTGACGCTTTTATCTTCCAGCAACAGGCCGCCGATGGCCACCTGTGCCTCGGCGTGGGTGACCCAGCGGCCCACCGGCATGGCGTTGTCGCCAAGCAGGATCAGACTGACGAAGGGCACCTGGAAATCCTGGCGCAGGCTGTCTTCGACGCAGATCACCACATCTTCCAGGCTGGTGGCGTCCATCAGCGCGAGAATCAGGCGGCGGGTCTTGTCGAAGAGTCGATCGTTGTCGCGGGCCACATCCATCAAATGCGAAAGACGATGGCGCAGTTCGATGTTGCGATCGCGCAGGATGGTCATCTGCCGCTCCACCAGGGACACGGTGTCGCCGCGCTGATGGGGAATGCGCATTGCCGGCAGCAGTTCTTCGTGCTCGACGAAGAAGTCCGGGTGAGCCTCCAGGTACGCGGCAATCGCCGCCGCCTCCAGGCTCTCGGACGGCGTTTCGTCGGACTGTCGGGCGGGTACCTGAGGCTTATCGGTCATGACGTTGGCTCACTCAAAGACGTACTTGTCCTTCGTATACGCGGACTGCCGGGCCGGTCATCAGCACCGGTTGGCCAGGGCCTGCCCACTCGATGGACAGCCGCCCACCCGGCAGGTCGATCAACAGTGGCGAATCCATCCACCCCTGGCTGATCGCCGCTACTGCAGCGGCACAGGCGCCGGTACCGCAGGCCTGGGTTTCCCCGGCCCCGCGTTCCCATACGCGCAACTGCGCTCGGCCCCGGTCGATGACCTGGAGAAAACCGACGTTGACCCGCGCCGGAAAGCGCGGGTGATGTTCGATTTTCGGCCCCAGTTCATGCACCGGTGCATTGTTGATATCGCTGACCCGCACCACGGCATGGGGATTTCCCATCGACACGGCAGCCAGCTCCACTGGCGTACCGTCGACGTCAACCTGATAACTCGTCGCCTGTTCCGATGCCTGGAACGGGATATCGGCCGGTACCAGGCGCGGGGCGCCCATGTTCACGCCGATCTGGCCGTCACTGCGAACGTCCAGCTCGATGATGCCGCTTTTGGTCTCGACGCGAATCTGCCGCTTGGCGGTCAGGCGCTTGTCGAGAACGAAGCGGGCGAAACAGCGCGCACCGTTGCCGCATTGCTCCACTTCGGAACCATCGGAGTTGAAGATCCGATAGCGGAAATCCACATCCGGGTTGCTCGGTGCTTCAACGATCAGCAATTGATCGAAGCCGATGCCGGTGTGCCGATCACCCCATTGCTTGGCGTGCTTGGGCAGAATATGCGCGTGCTGGCTGACCAGGTCGAGGACCATGAAGTCATTGCCCAGGCCGTGCATTTTGGTAAAACGCAGCAGCATGGCTTACTCCGGCAGCAGGCTTTCGCCAGCAAACAACTCGGCTACCGTTTCACGGCGACGCACTTCAAATGCCTGATCACCGTCCACCAACACTTCAGCGGCGCGGCCGCGGGTGTTGTAGTTCGAACTCATGACAAACCCATAGGCGCCGGCCGAATGCACGGCCAGCAGGTCGCCTTCTTCCAGGGCCAGTTCACGCTCTTTGGCCAGGAAGTCGCCGGTCTCGCAAATCGGGCCGACGATGTCGTAGGCGCGGGCAGCGGTGGTACGCGGGCGCACGGCGGTGACGTCCATCCAGGCCTGATACAACGCCGGGCGGATCAGGTCGTTCATGGCGGCGTCGACGATGGCGAAGTCTTTGTGCTCGGTGTGCTTGAGGTACTCGACCTGAGTCAGCAGCACGCCGGCGTTGGCGACGATGAAGCGGCCCGGCTCGAACACCAGCGCCAGGTCGCGACCGTCGAGACGCTCACGCACGGCCTTGATGTAGTCGGCAGCCAATGGCGGCTCTTCATCGCGATAACGCACGCCCAGGCCACCACCGAGATCGATGTGGCGCAGGTAGATGCCGCAATCGCCGAGACGGTCGACCAGGCCCAGGAGGCGGTCGAGGGCGTCGATGAATGGCGGCAGGGTGGTCAGTTGCGAGCCGATGTGGCAATCGACGCCGACCACTTCCAGGTTTGGCAGTTGCGCGGCACGCACGTAGACGTCTTCAGCGTCGGCGATGGCGATGCCGAACTTGTTCTCTTTGAGGCCGGTGGAAATGTACGGGTGGGTGCCGGCATCGACGTCCGGGTTGACGCGCAGCGAAATCGGCGCGCGAACGCCCAGCTCGGCGGCGACGATCTGCAGACGTTCCAGCTCGTCGGTGGATTCGACGTTGAAGCAGTGCACGCCGACTTCCAGGGCGCGACGCATGTCGTCACGGGTCTTGCCGACGCCGGAGAACACGATCTTGTCGGCACTGCCGCCGGCAGCCAGTACGCGTTCCAGTTCGCCACGGGAAACGATGTCGAAACCGGCGCCCAGACGCGCCAGGACATTCAGTACGCCCAGGTTGGAGTTGGCCTTGACCGCAAAGCACACCAGGTGCGGCATGCCGGCCAGCGCATCGGCGTACGCCAGGTATTGGGCTTCGATGTGCGCGCGCGAGTAAACGTAGGTCGGTGTACCGAAGCGCTCTGCGATGGCAGACAGGGCAACACCTTCCGCGAACAGTTCACCGTCACGGTAGTTAAAAGCGTCCATGAGGTTCCCTTATTGGTAGACGTCGTGCTTGTGCGACTTGGACGGCTGCTTTTGCGAGGACTGTGCCTGCTCTGCAGGGTCCTGGCTATCGTCCGGCAGGTACAGCGGGCCTTTTTGACCACAGGCCGACACGAGGCAGGCGACCGCGAGGAGCGCGGCAAGGGAAGAGATCAGGCGCTTCATGGCGAAATCCTTGAAAATGCATTAATTGCGCCGGAGTATACCGGCCACCCGGCAGCTTGCCTATGCGAGGGGGCTCCCGTCCGGCGGGGCTTGGCTTGCTGCAGGCAAGTCGTGTGAATGCATTGTGGGAGAGGGCTTGTGTGGCGAGGGAGCTTGCTCCCACAGGAACAGTGTTTGATGGACCTATGGCATCGCTTGGTCGTTATCCTTTGCAATCGACAGGGCTCGCCCGTATCTTGCGGCGCTTGAGCCTGATCAGACAATTTTTGAGGTTGCCGCAATGAGTTTGTCCGAAGCCCGTTTTCACGATCTGGTCGATGAAACCCAGGAAAAGCTGGAAGACATCTTTGACGAAAGCGATCTGGATATCGATCTGGAGAGCTCGGCCGGTGTGCTGACCGTCAAGTTCGAGAATGGCACTCAGCTGATCTTCAGCCGCCAGGAGCCGCTGCGTCAGTTGTGGCTGGCGGCTGTTTCCGGTGGTTTCCACTTCGACTACGACGAAGAGAGCGAGCGCTGGATGTGCGACAAGAGCGAGGAGCAACTGGGTGAAATGCTTGAGCGCATCGTCAAGGCGCAGGCAGACGTCGAACTCGATTTCGAAGGTCTGTAAACGCGTGACACAGCCAGCGCCCGTCCGTCCGCCAAAGCCCCTCTACAGCAATGTCAGCCCAGCGGTGCCGTCGCCGTGCAGCGGTGTGTGCCGTCTGGATGAGCAAAAAGTCTGCCTGGGCTGCTTTCGCCATGTCGAAGACATCCGTGAATGGCGCTCGGCGGATGATCAGCGCCGGCGGGTGATTTGCGCCGAGGCTGCTCACCGCAAATCCTCGGGATAAAGGCTGTTGTGGCGAGGGAGCTTGCTCCCGCTCGGTTGCGAAGCAGCTGCATGCTTTTGGGGGCGCTTTGCGCCCAGCGGGAGCAAGCTCCCTCGCCACAATGGACCGCACGGAAGCCGGATCGCCCAGCTTGTATATTTTTTGAGCTGTGATAGTGTCCGGGTACGCCTCAACCCATCGAGGCTCGTGAAAACCCCGCCTTCTTCTGGCGGGGTTTTGCTTTTTTCGTGCAGAAGAAAGGAGTCTGCCCTGATCATGACCGCACCTTCCATCACCCTTACCCGTCTGGACGTTCAGCGTCTGGAGCGTCTGATCGACAGCCTGGATGACACGCTGCCGGGCGTTATCGCGTTGCAAACCGAACTGGATCGCGCCGATACCGTGGTCGGCCACGATGAAGTGCCCGCCGATGTCGTGACCATGAACTCCCGTGTGCACTGCCGCGAAGAAAGCAGTGGCAAGGATTACCACCTCACCTTGGTGTACCCGAAGGATGCCAATGCCGACGAAGGCAAAATCTCTATCCTGGCGCCGGTCGGCAGTGCGCTGCTGGGGTTGAAGGTCGGTCAACATATCGACTGGCCGGCACCGGGCGGCAAGACATTGAAGCTGACCTTGCTGGAAGTCGAATCGCAACCGGCCAACGGTGGCGATTACAACATCTGATCGCGTCTCAGACCTGCTCGAGCGCGGCGTTCAATGCACGCTCCAGGTCGGCCTTGTAGCGCAAATAAAGATTGCTTGAGCCGTGACCATCACCGAGCAGGCCCGACAGATCCAGGTCGGTGATGTAGCAACGGTACCGTTCGCTCTCGCGGCGCTGCTCGACGATTTCCCGGGCGACCACGCTGAACAGTTGGTCGCCGTATTCAAGCTCTGAAAACTCCCGTTGATTGCAATACAGCGTGACCTGCACCTCGCCCGGTGCGGCTTTGCCGACGATCGCCTGTACGTCATAGAACGGTTTGTTGGCCGGGGTTTGCGGTGCTGGCCGGGCTTCGACCCGGCGCGCCCGACCCTGGCCGTGGGGCAAGAGTTGGAAGTAAAGGATGTCCGGGTTCTTCGGTTGCGCCGAATCCATCGGCAGTGCAGCGTCACGCCGGTACTGGATCGACAGCAAAAACCGTTGCAAGGGCACCAGCAGGCTCTGCTCGTCATGCCAGGGCAACCGCTGATGCCACATGGCATTGAATTCATCGAGGACGTACAGATCAGCCAAGCCTTCATTCACCCGGTAGAACACCTGAATGCTGTCAGGCTGGCCCATGGGCAGCAGCAGTGACAGATCATGGTCTTGCAGCGCCATCGGGTCCAGCTGCAGCGGGCTGTAACCGGATTGTTCCTGTGCCAGGTATTCGAACAGGGCCGGCAACGATGTGAGGGCGGCATGTTTAACCTTGCCAGGCACCAGCTCCAGAACGTGGTAATGCTGCTGGACCTGGATCAGGTAGCGCAAATTGAGTTGGCTGAGCAGCAAGTTCTGCGCGGTGTCGAGAATGTCCTCGACGCGCTGGGCAATGAACTGCGCGCGGTTATGGCAGAAACAACGTACGCGCAACCTTGGCTGCAACGGACCATCCGGCAGGTTGTTGAGGTAATCGCGCAGGCAGTCGAGCAGGGCGTGCGGGCCGTCGTAACGATTGACCAGCACTTCGTTCCAGCTGTTGAGCGTGACCTGGTCAAGGGTCAACACCAGATTTTCGCGGACCCCTGCATAGCTCAGTGAGTCGGTGCGCTCGGTAGTCATCAGGATGTTCAAGTCGCGGTGATGCTTGAGCGGGTCGATGCCGACGTTCACCAGAATCAGCACTTCGCTGGGCACGCTGGCGCGCAGCAAAGGCTCTTCGGCAACGGTTGGCAGCGGCAAGGGAATGCTTTGTTGCAGGCTGCCAAGCAGATTGAACAGTTCGAATTCGCTCATATCGCTGCTGCCGGGGTGCAAGGCGAGGCGCGTACTGCTGTCGATCACGCCGTTGCGGTGGCACCAAGTGAGCAATTCAAGCAGATGGCGGCTGCGCTTGATCGGCGCGAAATGCTCCCATTCGAGGGCATTGAGGCTGCCGTTGTACAAGCCCCATTGGCTTTGTCCGGATTCTTTCTTGTCGGGCGAGTGCACCAGCGTCAGGGTGTCTTCGGCCAGGTCGGGGGCAATGCCCGGATTGATGAACTCGACCTTGTCGGCCTTGCGCTCGAACGCCGCGTAGAGACGACGGCCGAGCACGCTCAAGTCGCGTTTGTTGATCAGGCTGACGGTTTGTTCGTTGCGGGCGAACTGGGTCAGGAAGCGGTAGCTGTAGTTCAGTTCGTTGACCAGGGCGCGGCGCTCCGATCCAACTTGCCTGACTTTCCACTGGCTGCGGCTGTCGAGCAGCGCCAGTTGTCGCTGGTCCCACTTCCATTCATGGGCCAGGCGTTCAAGCAGCGAGCGTTGCCAACCCTGGGTGCGGCCGCCGCTGCCGGTCAGTTTGCGGTTGACCTTCAGGTACAGCGCGCGACGCACCAGTTCCAGGCGTTCCGGTTCATTTCGGGCGACGAGATATTCTTCGATGCGCCGGTAAACCACGACATATGGATCCAGCTCATCGAGATCGAGCTGATTGGCGAACACCGCTTGCTTGAAGCGCAGGCTCAGGCACTGGACCCTGGGGTGTTCGCTGGCGTAAACCTCGGTCAGCAGCAGCTTGAGCACCGATTTGTACGGCGACTCGATGCCCTTGAACAGCTGCCACAGGCCGGCGCCAACAAACTCGCCGGGTGGAATAAAGGCCAGATGCCCCAAGTCCAGGCTTTCGTCGGCGCGGATGAAGCGCTTGGAGAGCAGCGTGTGAGTGTAGCGGTCGTAACTCGCCTCTTCGTAGACCGGCACCAGCCACCAGATCGGTGTGCGCCCTGCCAACCAGATGGCAGTGCGATAGAACTCGTCGAGCAGCAGATAGTGCTGGGTGGTGCCGCAGTCTTCCGAACTCAGCTGTTTATCGCGCTCGCCGCGAACGAAACGAACCGGATCAATCAGAAAGAAATGCGCCTCCGCACCCTGGCTCGCCGCCCAGGCTTCAAGCAGCTGGCACTTCTTGCGCAGCTCAATGAGTTCGTTTTCGGTCAAGTCCGGGCTGTGACACACCCACACGTCCATATCACTCTGATCCGCCTGGGCCAGCGTGCCGAGGCTGCCCATCAGAAACAATCCGTGAATCGGCCTGGGCGGATTGCTGCCGTGGCGCGGCTTGTAGGAAAACGATCGGGTCAGGCGCTGGGCTTCGGCCAGGACGTGGGTGTCCGGCTCGTAATTCGACACGCCGGCCGGCGTGTTGCCGGAAACGTAGCCTGGCAACAGTGGATGATTGACGTGGAAGAACAACGGCAAGAGGCTCAATACCAATTGCTGGCGAGTGGACAAGCCTTCTATGGCACGGGCCAGGCGGCCGTCATTGAGCTTCAGAAAACGTGCGCGCAGCTGGCTGAGAACCTTTCGGTCGATTCCCTCTTCCAGATCGGGGCGGATTTCATGGGTGCGGGTCATGTCAGCTCAAACCGGCTCGCGGGGCTCGGGTGTGGGGCTCTCGGGTGAGGGGCAGTTTAGCGCCTCGGCCACGGGATTTTTAAGCTGAATTTGTTTTTTGACGTCAGATTTCTATCGCCTGGCGACAGCGCTCGGCAGAAACGGGCAACCCGGCTGGCCCGCGGAAATCCCATGGCAGGGGTTTCCGTGGGCGAAGGGGCGATTCAGGCTGTTTCCTGGACGCTCAGAATGGTCAGGACTGTTTGTACGCTTTGAGCGGCATCACGGCCCAGGCTGGTCAGATAACCGCCATCGGGCTGGTCGATCAATTCTTTTTCATGCAGGCGTTTGGCAGCGGCAATGTGTTTCGGGGCAGCGGTCTGATGAATTTTCAAACCTTCCTGGGAACTGTCCAGGTTGAAGAGTGCGAGGACTTCCAGTTCGGCAACCAACTCAGGGGTAAGCGACATAAGGACTCCAGACTTTCTAGGAATTGGACGACAGCGCCCCTAAGGTGATCTCACTCGTGCGGCATGTCCAGTGCTGGCGGCAGGGTTTTTTTGCCTGGGGCGGCTTTCCCCGGCTGCGGGGTGCCGCAGGAGCGAGGCTTGCCCGCGAAGAGCCGTGACGAGGTTTTCAGATAAACCGCGGCGAGGCTTACACGGGCACACACGCTGGTTTATTTCTTTTCCGGTGGCAGTTCCGGCAATGCGCGCAGCGCTGCTTCATACCATTGGGTGTTGAATGCGCGGTCTTCTTCGAGGATTGCGTCGATTTCTACCGCTAGAACGTGAGCCATCAGATTGAGGATTTCTTCGCGCTCGTAACCTACCAGGGTCAACTTGTTGAACGTTGCCTTGGCTGCTGGCGGGTTGTCGCTTTCGATCTGGTTTTCGATAGCTTCGACCAGCGTATTCTCGGCGAACTCTTCTTCGTCGGCATCGATATCGGTTGGCTCGCTCATGGCAGGCTCCTTGGGGAAAGATGGCCAGTTTACCCGCATTCATGCCCGTGATGCTGCTGGCAAGAAACGCCGCAGCGTTCTATAAACAGGCACTGCCCACCCCGCACGGCCTGGAGGCTATGTGATGCTCAAGCTTTACGGATTTGCTGTCAGCAACTACTACAACATGGTCAAACTGGCTCTGCTGGAAAAAGGCCTGCCCTTCGAAGAAGTGCCGTTTTACGCCGGGCAAACCCCGGAAGCGCTCGCCATCAGCCCGCGTGGAAAAGTACCGGTGCTGGGCGTCGAGCAGGGTTTCATCAATGAAACCAGCGTCATTCTCGAATACATCGAGCAAAGCCAGAAAGGCACGCCGCTGCTGCCCAGCGATCCTTACGAGCGGGCGCAGGTGCTGGCATTGGCCAAGGAGATCGAGTTGTATATCGAACTGCCGGGCCGTGCCTGCTATGGCGAAGCGTTTTTCGGCACGACATTGCCGGATGCCATCAAGGAAAAGACCCGCACCGAGCTGCTGCTGGGCATGGCGTCCCTGGGCCGACACGGCAAATTCAGCCCTTACGTGGCGGGCGACAGTTTGAGCGTGGCGGATCTGTATTTCCTGTACAGCGTGCCGTTGGCGTGCGGGGTCGCCAAGAAACTGTTCGATATCGATTTGTTGGCCGAGCTGCCGGCAGCGAAGGCACTGTTGCAGCGGCTGGAGCAGAATCCGAATGTGCAACGGATTGCTGCGGACAAGGACGCGGCGATGCCGGCGTTCATGGCGATGATTGCAGCCAAGAAGTAGATTTGCAGCGCTCCTGAGTCAGCCATCGCGGGCAAGCCCCGCTCCCACAGATATTGTGTCGGTCAACAGATGGTGACTCGGCGCCAATCCTGTGGGAGCGGGCTTGCCCGCGATACTTTTAGCGGCTGGCGAGCAATGCCTGACCGCGTGCCACGGCTGCCTTGACCTGCGCCGGCGCGGTGCCGCCGATGTGGTTGCGCGCATTGACCGAGCCTTCGAGGGTCAGCACGGCGAATACATCCTGATCGATCTGGTCGCTGAACTTGCGCAATTCTTCCAGGCTCATTTCCGCCAGGTCCTTGCCGCTTTCAACGCCATACTTCACGGCATGGCCGACGATTTCGTGGCAATCCCGGAACGGCAGGCCACGACGCACCAGGTAATCGGCAAGGTCGGTGGCGGTGGAGAAACCGCGCAGCGCCGCCTCACGCATCATCGCGTGCTTGGGCTTGATCGCCGGAATCATGTCGGCAAAGGCGCGCAATGAGTCGCGCAAGGTATCGGCGGCGTCGAACAACGGCTCCTTGTCTTCCTGGTTGTCCTTGTTGTAGGCCAGCGGCTGGCCTTTCATCAAGGTCAGCAAGCCCATCAGCGCCCCGAATACCCGGCCGCTTTTGCCGCGTACCAGCTCTGGCACGTCCGGGTTTTTCTTTTGCGGCATGATCGAGCTACCGGTGCAGAAACGGTCCGGCAGATCGATGAACTGGAACTGCGCGCTGGTCCACAGCACCAACTCTTCGGAGAAGCGCGACAGGTGCATCATCGCGATGCTCGCGGCGGAACAGAATTCGATGGCGAAATCGCGATCGGACACGTTGTCCAGCGAGTTGCCGCCGACGGCGTCGAAGCCCAGCAGTTGCGCGGTGTACTCGCGGTCGATCGGGTAGGTGGTGCCCGCCAGCGCAGCGCTGCCCAGCGGCATGCGGTTGGTGCGCTTGCGGCAGTCGACCAGGCGCTCATAGTCGCGGCTGAGCATTTCAAACCAGGCCAGCATGTGGTGCCCGAAGGTAACCGGCTGAGCCGTCTGCAGGTGGGTGAAACCGGGCATGATGCTGCCGGCTTCGCGCTCGGCCTGTTCCAGCAAGCCTTTTTGCAGGCGGGTGATTTCGCTCAGGATCAGGTCGATCTCGTCACGCAGCCACAGACGGATGTCAGTAGCGACCTGGTCGTTGCGGCTGCGGCCGGTGTGCAGCTTTTTGCCCGTCACGCCGATTCGGTCGGTCAGACGCGCCTCGATATTCATGTGCACGTCTTCGAGATCGACGCGCCAGTCGAACTGGCCGGCCTCGATTTCAGCCTGGATGGTCTTCAGGCCATCGGTGATGCTGTCGCGCTCGGCATCGGTCAGCACGCCGACCTTGGCCAGCATGGTGGCGTGGGCGATCGAGCCCATGATGTCGTGGCGATACAGGCGCTGGTCGAAGGTGACGGAGGCGGTGAAGCGGGCGACGAAGGCGTCGACGGGTTCACTGAAGCGGCCGCCCCAGGACTGATTGGTCTTGTCAGTGCTCATGAATTCGCTCGTATCGGCTGAAGAAAAATGGCGTTGAAACTGGCGCGGATAATAACAGGGTTGCCAATCGTGTCGGTGACACTGGTCGACTGGTTTTTCATGTCGTGAGTTGTGTCAGGTCAAGCCGTGGACGAATTGCACAACGATATTTTTCAATTGAGCAATATCGTCTCGGCAACCGTCTACAGTTGGACAATAGGATCAGCGCACTTCCTGGTGCCAAAGCTGACTATAAGAAGAGGGGTGTCCGTATTGCGTATCAGCAAACCCTGTGGCGATGTGTCGCCAAAGCGGGCCTGGGCCGCCAATCGCCCGGCAGATGAAAATTTAGCTGCCCGACAAGCGGCACTTTTTGACGCTCGCGCTAGTCTTAGCGTGGATCGCGGTGACGGACGTCACTTCACCTGTCTACGCTATCCTTGTGCAAGACTCACGCAGGAATCCAGCGCAATATGAATGTCCTGATCGTTGATGACGACCCCCTAGCCCGCGAGCGCCTGAGCCGAATGGTTGGCGAACTCGAGGGATACAGTGTCCTGGAGCCCAGCGCCACGAATGGCGAAGAAGCGTTGGCACTGATCGACAGCCACAAACCGGACATCGTGCTGCTCGATGTCCGTATGCCGGGCCTCGATGGCCTGCAGGTGGCCGCACGATTGTGCGAACGTGAAACTCCGCCCGCCGTGGTGTTTTGCACCGGGCCCGATGAATTTGCCGTGGAAGCCTTACAGGCCAGCGCCGTAGGCTATCTGGTGAAACCTGTGAGAACTGAACATTTACAAGACGCATTAAAAAAAGCCGAGCGCCCCAATCGTGTTCAACTCTCGGCCCTGACCCGTCCGGCTGCCGAAAGCGGCAGTGGTCCCCGCAGCCACATCAGCGCCCGCACCCGTAAAGGGATCGAGTTGATTCCGCTGGACCAGGTGGTCTACTTCATCGCCGATCACAAATACGTGACCTTGCGCCATGAAGCGGGCGAAGTGTTGCTCGATGAGCCGCTCAAGGCACTTGAAGACGAATTCGGTGACCGTTTCGTGCGGATCCATCGTAACGCGCTGGTTGCCCGTGAACGCATCGAACGCTTGCAACGCACACCGCTTGGGCATTTCCAGCTGTTTCTCAAAGGCCTGAACGGTGACGCATTGATCGTCAGTCGACGCCATGTGGCCGGCGTGCGGAAAATGATGCAACAGCTTTGATTCGCTGTTCGCAGGCGAGTTTCACACCCGATTGCCGGATATCCGGGGCCAGGGAGGCCGAGTAGTTTCTGATACAAGTCAAAGTGGATTTGGCTGAGCTGTTATTATCCGTCGTATCTTTTCAGTACGGATTGATCCATGTCCTCTCGCCAAATCCGCATCGCCACCCGCAAAAGTGCTCTCGCCCTGTGGCAGGCCGAATACGTCAAAGCCCGTCTCGAACAGGCCCACCCGGGTTTGCTCGTGACGTTGGTGCCGATGGTCAGTCGAGGCGACAAGCTTCTCGACTCGCCATTGTCGAAAATCGGTGGCAAGGGCCTGTTCGTCAAGGAACTGGAAACCGCCCTGCTGGAAAACGAAGCCGACATCGCCGTGCATTCGATGAAAGACGTGCCGATGGACTTCCCCGAAGGGCTCGGCCTTTTCTGCATCTGCGAACGCGAAGACCCGCGTGATGCATTCGTCTCCAATACCTATTCCAGCCTGGACGAGTTGCCGCAAGGCAGCATCGTCGGCACGTCGAGCCTGCGCCGCCAGGCTCAGTTGCTGACCCGTCGTCCGGACCTGGAAATCCGTTTCCTGCGTGGCAACGTCAATACGCGTCTGGCCAAACTGGATGCCGGCGAATACGACGCCATTATTCTCGCCGCTGCCGGGTTGATCCGGCTGGGCTTTGAAGATCGCATCACCTCGGCCATCAGCGTCGACGACAGCCTGCCGGCCGGTGGCCAGGGCGCCGTGGGCATTGAGTGCCGGACTGCCGACAGCGAAATTCATGCGCTGCTGGCGCCGCTGCATCACCAGGACACCGCCACCCGCGTGACCGCCGAGCGTGCTCTCAACAAACACCTCAATGGCGGCTGCCAGGTGCCTATCGCCTGTTACGCCGTGCTTGAAGGCGAGCAGGTCTGGCTGCGTGGCCTGGTGGGCGATCCGAGCGGTGGCCTGCTGCTCAGCGCCCAGGCGCGTGCGCCACGTGGTGCTGCCGAAGCCTTGGGTGTGCAAGTGGCCGAGGATCTCTTGAGCCAGGGCGCCGCCGACATTCTCAAAGCGGTCTACGGCGAGGCAGGTCACGAGTGACCGGCTGGCGCTTGCTGCTGACGCGTCCGGCGGATGAGTCGGCAGCCCTGAGCCGTTTTCTGGCCGGGCAGGGGATTTTCAGCAGCAGCTTGCCGCTTTTGGACATCGTGCCGATCCCTGCCTCTGACAGAATGCTAGGCGTGATTCGCAACCTCGAACGATTTTGCGCGGTGATCGTGGTCAGCAAGCCTGCTGCGCGAATCGGCGTCGAATTGCTCGAACGCTCCGGCTCGCAAGCAATGGGTGTGAAGTGGTTCAGTGTCGGTGCCGCGACGGCGCAGATCCTTGAAGATCAAGGCCTGGACGTGAGCTTCCCGGATGATGGGGACGACAGCGAAGCCTTGCTTGAACTTGCAGCGCTGCGCGAGGCTCTTGCCCGGCCGGATCCCGAGGTTCTGATCCTGCGCGGCGAGGGCGGGCGCGAACTGCTGGCCGAGCGCTTGCGTGAGCGAGGTGCTAGTGTCGAGTATCTGGAGTTGTACCGCCGCCAGTTGCCGATGTACCCGTCGGCAGCGCTGCCGGACCGGATCGAAGCGGAACGCCTGAACGCACTGGTGGTCAGCAGTGGACAGGGTTTTGAGCACCTGCATCAATTGGCTGGCGATGCCTGGCCGCAATTGGCGCAGTTGCCGTTGTTTGTACCAAGCCCCAGGGTCGCCGAGCTGGCACGTGCCGCCGGAGCCCTCAAAGTTGTGGATTGTCGTGGTGCGAGCGCCGCGGCTTTGCTGACGGCGTTACGGGAGCATCCCGTGCCCGTTCTCTAATGCAAAGGATGGATACGTGAGCGAAACAGCCTTGCCAAAAAATGACTCGCGGCCTGTGCCAGATGCGCCGGTTGATACTCCTCTTGATGAAGCGCTGCCTCCTGCTGCCGAGCCGCGCCGAGGCAATGGACTGGCGATCGTCGCCATACTGCTGGGTGCCGCCGGCATTGCGGTAGGTGGTTGGGGTGTCTGGCAGGTGCGTCACCTGCAGGCGACCAACCAACAACAACTGAGCCAGGTGCAGGCGTTGAGTGACGAGGCGCAGAGCCTGAAGCTCAATGAACAGCGCCTGAGCGCGCGTCTGGAACAACTGCCCGGCGCCGATGTGCTGGAAGAGCGCAGCCGTCTGGTGATTCAGTTGCAGGGTGATCAACAGCGACTCAATCAACGTCTGGAAACGGTTCTCGGTGCCAGTCGCAAGGACTGGCGTCTGGCCGAAGCCGAGCACTTGTTGCGCCTGGCCAGCCTGCGGCTGTCGGCATTGCAGGACATCAGCAGTGCCCAGGCGCTGGTGGAGGGTGCCGATGAGATTCTCCGCGAACAGAATGATCCGGGTTCGTTTGCCGCGCGCGAACAAGTAGCGAAAACCCTGGTGGCCTTGCGCAGCACTGAGCAGCCCGATCGCACCGGTTTGTTCCTGCGGTTGGGCGCATTGCGCGATCAAGTGATCAGCCTCACCGAGCTCGCACCCGAGTACAAGGACCGCGGCGAATCCCTGCTCGGGCTGACTGCAGATGGCGACGGCGCCAGTCGCTGGGCGCAATGGTGGGATCAGATCTCGCGCTACATCCGCATCGATTTCAACGCCGACAAGAATGTTCGTCCGTTGCTGGCAGGCCAGAGCCTGAGCCAGGTGCGCCTGGCGCTGAGCCTGGCACTTGAACAGGCACAATGGGCTGCGCTCAATGGCCAGGCCGCGGTTTACAGCCAGGCGCTGGACGAGGCGCGGGATGTGCTCAAGGGCAATTTCAACCCGGACAACCCGCAAAGCAAAGTGATGCTCGAACAGGTGGCCGAACTGAGTACGCAGCCCGTCACGGTGGTCACCCCGGATCTGACCGGGACCCTGAGTGCGGTGCAGGGTTACCTGCAGCGACGTAACGTCAATGCCGAAGATTCGATCAAGCCGCTGGCCAAACCTGCCGCGAATACCGCGCAGGAGGCTACGCCATGAAGCGTCTCTATGTGATCGTGTTTCTGGTCATCGCTGCCGCCGCTGCGCTGGGACTGGCGATCGCCGAACATTCCGGTTACGTGCTGATTGCCTACAAGAGCTTCCGCTTCGAATCGAGCCTGTGGGCAACGCTGGCGTTGATTGCGGTGCTCTGGCTGGTGTTCTGGGGCATCAAGGCGTTGATCGAGTTGGTGACGACTTCCGGTGGCGTGGTCAATCCCTGGTCGCGACGCAATCGCAGTCGTCGGGTGCAGGTCGCTATCGAGCACGGGCAACTCGATCTGGCCGAAGGTCGCTGGGCCAGTGCGCAGCGGCATTTGCATCGCGCCGCGGAGGCCGAGCGCCAACCGTTGCTGTACTACCTCGGCGCTGCCCGCGCAGCCAACGAACAAGGCTTATATGAAGAGAGCGACAACCTGCTGGAGCGCGCTCTGGAGCGTCAACCTCAGGCCGAGTTGGCGATTGCCCTGAATCACGCGCAATTGCAGACCGACCGTGGTGATACCGAGGGTGCCCTGGCCACCCTGCAAGCGATGCATGAGCGCCATCCGCATAACGCACAGATGCTGCGCCAGTTGCAGCGCCTGCACCAGCAACGAGGCGATTGGTCGGCGGTAATCCGCCTGTTGCCGGAGTTGCGCAAGGATAAAGTCCTGCCCAAGGCTGAACTGGCCGAACTGGAGCGTCGTGCCTGGGGTGAAAACCTGTCCCTGGCAGCGCATCGGGAAGCGGATGGTACCGTCGGTTTGCAAGCGCTCGAACGCGCCTGGCAGCAACTGACGTCTGCTCAACGCCAGGAGCCGCAGCTGGTGCTGGCCTATGCTGAGCAACTCCGTCAGTTGGGCGCTCAGGCTGAGGCCGAAGAGGTCTTGCGCACGGCGCTCAAGCGCAGCTACGACAGCCACTTGGCGCGTCTCTACGGATTGGTGCGTGGCAATGATCCGGCGCGTCAGCTACAAATCGCCGAAGGCTGGCTCAAGGATCATCCCGCCGACCCGAGCCTGTTACTGACCCTGGGGCGTCTGTGTCTGCAATCCAGCCTGTGGGGCAAGGCGCGGGATTATCTGGAGAGCAGCCTGCGTGTGCAGCGCAATCCGGAAGCCTGCGCCGAGCTGGCGCGGCTGCTGGCGCAAATGGGCGACACCGAACGCAGCAACCAGTTGTTCCAGGAGGGCTTGGGCTTGCTGGACGAGCGCTTGCTGGCAGCGCCGTTACCGGTACTCGCTCACGCTTGATGGCGGGAAGTTGTCGCGTTTGTCCGTTGGCGAATTCTGCATGGAAGGCAATACAGAATGGCGAAAACCAGTCTGTTTTTGTCTTCCTATCGCATCTTAAGCATAGTCCTACAAAGGACTACACCTAATCTTCTAGCTTCTGTCGGGAATTCCCTACGTCCTTGCTGAAGTGTCGCTGTCCACCTGCCTTGAAAGGCTTGCGCGCTTTCCTCTACCGTAGCTATCTGTCCTTAATTGTTACGGAAAAGCCATGTCGTTGGCCTGCTCACGCTCCTTGTTTTTTGCACTTTTCATTGCGGGCGCCCTGGTGCTGGGCGTGTCTTACTATCTGCAATATGCCGTGGGTCTGAAGCCTTGCGGGTTGTGCCTGTTGCAGCGACTCTGCCTGGCGTTGCTGACGGGCGTCTGCCTGATCGCGGCGGTGCATGGGCCGGGCCGTCTCGGGGCATTCCTCTATTGGTTGCTGAATCTTGTCTGCAGCCTGGCCGGTACCGTGACTGCGTGGCGGCAGGTTTTGCTCCAGAGCGATCCGGCGCATCAGCTCTCGACATGTGTTCCGGATCTGCCTGAGGTATTCGCCAATGCGCCCTGGACGTGCATCCTGCGCCTGATGTTCAACGGCTCGATCGATTGCCGACAAGTCGCCTGGACCTTGTTCGACCTGAGCCTTCCTGAATGGAGTTTGCTGTTCTTCGTGGCAATGATGATTCTCGCGGTTTACCAGCTGTTGCGACTTGTGCGGATCAGCGTGCGGCGACCACTCGGCGGCGATTCGTCGCATCACGCCCTGGCACGCGATTAAACACTTGTATGAACTTTATCGCGTGCGTACCTTGAAGCCACAGTCGTGCGGGCATAATCTGGCCCGCACGTGTCATTGGAATTATGTTGCTCGATGACGCTCTGCCTGACCGCCCATTACAAGAGGCGAACAGGCATAGAGCAGCTGACCCACAAGGGAAGAGAGATCACCATGCTCGAAAGTTGTCAGAATGCTCAGGAACGCTGGGGTGGAGTGCACCTGTTGATCGATCGCTGGTTGCAGGAGCGCAAGGAGCTGATCGACGCCTACGACAAGCTCGGTGCAAAGCCTGAAGCTTTGGGCGAAAACAGAAAACCTTTGCAGGAATTCTGCGGCGTGCTGGTCGACTACGTTTCTGCCGGGCACTTCGAGATCTACGAACAGCTGACGGGCGAGGCCAAGGCCTTCAACGACAAGCGTGGTCTGGAGCTTGCCGAGACCCTCTACCCACGCATCGATGTCATCACCGAGAAACTCCTCGCGTTCAACGACCTGTGCGATGAAGGCAAGTGCGTCGCAGAGAAGTTCAAGGAGCTCGGCGGCCTGTTGCATGAACGCTTCGAACTGGAAGACTGCCTGATCGAAGTGCTGCACACCGCTCACAAGGAAGCCGATTCGGTCCAGGCCTGAAGCGCTTCGTGCAAAACCCGAAACGGCGTGCCAAGGCACGCCGTTTTCATTTCTGCTTTCAACCGGTAGCGCCGCGTAACTCGACTTCGAAGACCAGTGGTGTGAAAGGCGCGATCAGGTCGCCAGCACCCTCGGCGCCATAGGCTTGTGCCGAAGGAATCACCAGGCGCCATTTTGCGCCGACCGGCATTTGCTGCAACGCAGTGCGCCAGCCACTGATCACGCTATCAAGACTGAACCACTGCGGCTGACTGTTCTGGTCGAACACTGTGCCGTCGGGAAGGCGACCGATGTACAACACCTGCACCTTGCCGTTCGGCCCGGCCTTGACGCCAGTCCCGGGTGCCAACTCGGTCAGCAGAATGCCATCGGCCAATTCGCGAACACCGGGTTTGGCTTTTTCATCGGCGAGAAATCGTTGCTCGTTTTCCAGTGCCAGTTCGCTCTGCGGCGCAGGCGATTGCATGGCGACCCGGGCTTCGTGCTCGGTGAGAATCTGCTCGATGCGCTCCTCTTTCAATGCCAGTGGTTTGCCTTGGTAGGCTTGTTGAAGGCCTTCGACCAACGCCTTGAGTTGCAGGTCGGGAACCTCTTGGCGCAAGCGCTCGCCCAGGCTCGCGCCCAGACTGTATGCGAGATCGTGGGCGTCATTTTCCTGGGCTTTTTCAGCAGCATGAGCCGCCGAAAAAATTACCCACAGCGATAAAAAAAGGTAGCGCGACATGGGCACTCTCCAACCTGGAATGCGGGCGATTATGCCAGTGTGAAGAGACTGAAAGGTGAACTGCTTTTTGCGTCGACGAAGAAGATTTTCGCTGGTTTGCAACGCACCGCTTTCGATAGTGTCAACATGCCCTAGCGGCGGTTGCAGCAGAGGTCTAGTATGAGCCGCAACTCACTTCAGCCAGGAGGTAAACCATGTCGGCCACCAAGAAGCCAGTAAACACTCCGTTGCACCTGCTCCAACAACTCTCGGGCAGCTTGCTCGAGCATCTGGAAAACGCTTGTTCCGAAGCCTTGGCTGATGCTGAAAAACTGCTCGCCAAGCTGGAAAAGCAGCGCGGAAAAGCGCAGGAAAAATTGCATAAATCCCGCACCAAATTGCAGGACGCCGCGGCAGCCGGCAAGGCCAAGGCGCAAGCCAAAGCCAAGGAAGGAGTGAAGGAACTCGAAGACCTGCTTGATGCTCTCAAAGAGCGCCAGTCGGACACTCGTGGCTACATTCTGCAACTCAAGCGCGACGCTCAAGAGAGCCTGAAACTGGCTCAGGGCATTGGTCGTGTACAAGAGGCTGTCGGCAAGGCGTTGACCCTGCGTTCGGCCAAGTCAGCCGCGGCCCCTGCGAAGAAAGCCGCTGCCAAACCGGCTGCCGCAAAAGCACCGGCCAAACCTGCCGCCAAACCTGTCGCTAAAACGGCGGCTGCCAAACCAGCTGCAAAACCTGCTGCGAGAACTGCTGCTGCCAAACCTGTTGCTGCCAAGCCGGCTGCTGCAAAAACAGCGGCTGCAAAACCTGCCGCGGCAAAAACCGCTGCAGCAAAACCAGCCGCAAAACCGGCGGTAAAAACTGCCGCTAAACCAGCCGCAAAACCAGCCGCTAAATCCGCTGCAAAACCTGCTGCCAGAACCGCCGCGGCGAAGCCTGCTGCCAAGCCGGCAGCCAAACCGGTTGCGGCCAAAACCGCGGCCAAGCCTGCGGCTAAACCAGCAGCAAAACCTGCAGCAAAACCTGCGGCGAAAGCACCGGCTAAACCCGCTGCCAAACCGGCCGCTAAAACGGCTGCGGCAAAACCTGCCACTGCCGCCAAACCGGCAACTGCCAGCGCCGCCAAACCGGCCGCCGCCAAACCCGCTGCCAAACCAGTTGCAGCAAAACCAGCGGCCAAACCTGCTGCTAAACCAGCCGCCAAACCCGCAGTGAAAAAACCGGTTGCCGCCAAGCCCGCGACCGCACCTGTTGCCAAGCCAGCCACTCCGGCTCCCGCTGCAGCACCTGCTTCGACGGCCAGCACCTCGACAACTGCGCCAGCACCAACGCCGGCCGCTGTTCCGAGCGCAGCAACCTCCACGCCTACCAGCGCTTCCTAAGTGCCGGTTACCGCGACGCGCAGCTGATGCAGCGCGTTGCGGTCGAGGTGGGCGGCGTCTGCCGTCACGCCTTCCAGCCAGGCCGATAGATCGGCCGTCTCTTCCTGCGGCCAGTTTTGGGTCGTTTGCTCCAGTCGCTGTAGCAAATGCCGTTCGGCTTCCAGCTCCAACGTCTTCACTTGCTCGCGCAACGTATGCAACCCGGCGTCTCTTGCTGCCGCGTCTTTCCATTGCATGCGCAGCGCCCGTAACGGTCGCACGACATCCGCATCCCAGGTTCGGGCTATCTCTCGAAGTTGCTGCAAGCGCTGTTCGTTACAGCTGATTCTTCGCTCCTCCAGCCAAGCCGCGCACAGCAGCAGGCAGACATTGACTCCCGCCGCCTGCAATTGCAGGCACGCCTGCTCGACACCCGGGCGGGCGTAGGTAGTGAGGGAAAAGCTCCACAGGTCAGAGGACATAGTGCTACTCGCGCCAGTTGCGAGCGAAGCTGGTAGACTCCGCCGCCATTATGATTCGACTTCAGAACCTGACTTTACAGCGTGGCCCGCAACGTCTGCTAGAAGACGCCGAGCTGACCCTGCACGCCGGCCAGAAAGCCGGCCTCATCGGTGCCAACGGCGCCGGCAAATCGAGCCTGTTCGCCTTGCTTCGGGGTGAACTGCACCCGGATTCGGGTGATTGCTTGCTGCCGGGCGACTGGCGTATCGCCCACATGCGCCAAGAGGTCGACACGCTCGATCGCCTGGCGGTCGACTACGTGCTCGATGGCGACTTGCGCCTGCGCCAGGTACAGCGAGACCTGGCGGCAGCCGAAGCGGCCCATGACGGTGCCGCACAGGCCCGCCTGCACTCCGAGCTCGACAGTGCCGACGGTTACACCGCCGATGCCCGGGCGCGCAAGTTGCTGGCCGGTCTGGGCTTCACTAACGAGCAGATGGATCGTCAGGTCGGGGATTTCTCCGGTGGCTGGCGGATGCGTCTGAACCTGGCGCAGGCCTTGATGTGTCCATCGGACCTGCTGCTGCTCGACGAACCGACCAACCACTTGGACCTCGATGCCATTATCTGGCTCGAAGAGTGGCTCAAAAGTTACCCCGGCACCTTGATGCTGATTTCCCACGACCGGGATTTCCTCGATGCCGTGGTCGATCACGTGGCCCACGTCGATCAGCGCAAGATCACGCTGTATCGCGGTGGCTACAGTGCCTTCGAACGCGCCCGCGCCGAACGCCTGGCCCAGCAACAGCAGGCCTATGAGAAGCAGCAGGCGCAACGTGCGCACATGGAAAGCTACATCGCCCGCTTCAAGGCCCAGGCTACCAAGGCCCGTCAGGCCCAGAGCCGGATCAAGGCGCTGGAGCGGATGGAAGAGCTGACCGCGGCTCACGTCGATTCGCCGTTCGATTTTGTGTTCCGCGAATCGCAGAAAATTTCCAGCCCACTGATCGACCTGTCTGATGCTCGCCTGGGTTACGGCGACAAAGCGGTGCTGGAGAAGGTCAAGCTGCAACTGACCCCCGGTGCACGGATCGGTTTGCTCGGGCCGAACGGTGCCGGCAAATCGACCCTGATCAAGAACCTTGCAGGCGAGCTGTCGCCGCTGGCGGGTCGGTTGACCCGTGGTGAGAACACCGTGGTCGGTTACTTCGCCCAGCATCAGTTGGACTCGCTGGATTCCAAAGCCAGTCCGTTGCTGCATTTGCAGCGCCTGGCACCCACCGAACGCGAACAAACCCTGCGCGACTTCCTCGGTGGTTTCGACTTCCGAGGCGCGCGAATCGACGAGCCGGTGCTGAATTTCTCCGGTGGCGAGAAGGCGCGCCTGGCGCTGGCGTTGATCGCCTGGGATCGGCCGAACCTGCTGCTGCTCGATGAGCCGACCAACCACCTGGACCTGGAAATGCGCCTGGCGCTGACCATGGCCTTGCAGGAATTCAGTGGCGCGGTATTGGTGGTTTCCCACGACCGTCACCTGCTCAAAAGCACCACCGACAATTTTTATCTGGTGGCGGACGGCAAGGTCGAAGAGTTCGACGGCGATCTGGAAGACTACACCCGCTGGCTGGTGGATTACCGCCAGCGCAATGCGCCGGTAAGCAATACGCCGGTCAATCCGGACAAAACCGACAAGAAGGCCCAGCGTCAGGCTGCAGCCGCGTTGCGTCAGCAACTGGCGCCGCACAAGCGTGAAGCGGAAAAGCTCGAAGCCGAGCTGGGCAAGCTGCACGAGAAACTGGCGAAGATCGATGCCAGCCTCGGTGACAGTGACATCTACGAGTCGGCGCGCAAGAACGACTTGCGTGATCTGCTGGCCGAACAAGCCAAGCTCAAAGTACGCGAAGCGGAGCTGGAAGAGGCCTGGATGGAAGCTTTGGAACTGCTGGAAAGCATGCAGGCGGAGCTGGAGGCGCTGTCCTGATGGAGGCCTTCAGACTTCCGTTGCCGGCCATGTGGGCCGAACCGATATGGCTCGGCGTGCAAATCCTGCTGATCCTGCTGGCCGGTTACCTGGCCCAGCGTTTTGTCGCCAAGTGCCTGACCCGCCTCGGCGAGCGCTACCCGTTCCCGCCACAGTTGCTGATGCCGCTACGCGGTGGCCTGCGTTGGCTGATCATGGGCAGTGCCCTGATTTTCGTACTGGAACGCTTGGGAGTGTCGGCCACGGTGCTGTGGACGGCGTTGTCCGGTTTTGTCGCGGTGGCGGCGGTGGCGTTTTTCGCCATGTGGAGTGTGTTGTCGAATCTGCTGTGCGCGATCCTGATTTTCACCGTTGGCCCGTTTCGCCTGGGCGATGTGGTCGAACTGGTGGACACCACCGACAAACCCGGGGTCAAGGGCCGTGTCGTGGCGATCAATCTGCTCTACACCACATTGATCGAAGCCGAAGAGCTCGGCACCGGCAGCGCGATGGTGCAAGTGCCCAACAGTTTGTTCTTCCAGCGTTCGGTTCGGCGTTGGCGGGGGACCGACATGTTCCCTTCGAGCGGGTTCGAAAAGTAAGCCGGCTTGGGATCGCAGCCTTTTCACATGCAAAAAATCGGTAGTCACCAGCCCAAAGCCGCATTAGCTTAGACGTCTGTCACGAGTTCGAGTCGAGGTGTGCAATGGAGCTTCAAACATGGCTGGCGTTTTTTGCCGCCTGCTGGGTGATCAGCCTGTCACCGGGCGCCGGCGCCATTGCGTCGATGTCCAGCGGCCTGCAATACGGTTTCTGGCGCGGCTATTGGAACGCCTTGGGCCTGCAACTGGGCCTTGCGGTGCAGATCGCGATTGTTGGCGCCGGTGTCGGCGCGATTCTCACCGCCTCCGCCACAGCCTTCTACGCAATCAAATGGTTTGGCGTGGCGTACCTGGTGTATCTCGCCATCAAGCAATGGCGCGCGTTGCCCAGCGACATGAGCGATGACGCGGCAGTGCGGCAGATCGGCAAACCGATGGCGCTGGTGTTCCGCGGGTTTCTGGTAAACATCAGCAACCCCAAGGCGCTGGTGTTCATGCTCGCGGTGTTGCCGCAGTTCATCGACCCGCACGCGCCGCTACTGATCCAGTACGTGATCATTGGCGTCACCATGATTTGCGTCGACCTGATCGTCATGGCCGGGTACACCGGGCTGGCCTCCAAAGTGCTGCGTCTGTTGCGTACACCAAAACAGCAGAAGCGCATGAACCGCACCTTTGCCGGACTGTTCATTGGCGCGGCGGCGTTCATGGCCACCTTGCGTAAAACAGCGGTGTAGACACCCGTCAGTACAAAAAAGGCGACCTTTGCGGGTCGCCTTTTTCGTTTCAGGGATTCGGTACCCGCGACACGCTTGTCAGGGGCTGGCTCGTGCAGGATGTTTGTCAAAACAGCACAACAAAGCTTGAGTGAAAGTGATTGGGAGGGAACAATATGTTACTTCGTATTTCCAGCTGAGAATCATTCATGAGTGCCCCGTCCCGTTTCCTGGCCTGGCTGATAGCGCCTGTGTTTGCCCTGTGCAGTTTCAATCTGCTGGCGGACACGGTGGAAGGCGCACCGCAAGCACTGCATTTACTCGACTATATCGGTGCGGACTACCCGGGTGCGGTACAAGCAGGCAACGTCGTCAGCGAATCCGAGTACCGCGAGCAGCTGGAATTCGTCCAGGTCTTGCAAGGATTGGTGGCGGCCATGCCAGCGAAACCGGAAAAGGCTGAGCTGGTGCAGGGCATCGGCAAGCTGCACAGCGCCATTGCTGCGCGTCAGGAGGGGGCCGAGGTTGCGCGTCTGGCGCGGCAACTGGGGGCAAAACTGGCAGTGGCCTATGAGGTCAGCCAGGCACCGATCATCACTCCGGATCCGACCCGAGGGGCGCCGCTGTACGCCCAGCATTGCTCGGTGTGCCATGGCGATACCGGCGCGGGTGACGGTCCTGCGGGCGTCGGTCTGACCCCGCCACCCGCCAATCTGCGTGATAACGCGCGCCTGGATCACCTGAGTCTTTACGCGATCTACAACACCTTGAATCTGGGGGTGGAAGGCACCGATATGCCCGCCTTCGGCGATCAACTCGATGATCGTCAGCGTTGGGACCTGGCCACGTACATCGCCAGCTTCAGCGCCGATCCGGCGACCGTCAGCAGTGACAAGTCCTACAACATTGCCGATCTGGCTCGCCAGACTCCGGCCGAAGTGCAGGCCGTGGACGGTGCGCAAGCGGCGGCGATATTCCGTGCCCAACGGGCACAACCGCCACAGGTCAAGCGTGGCCCGGCGCAATTGCTCGATTACACCGCCGCGACCCTGGACAAGAGCGTTGCAGCCTATCGTGCCGGCGAACACGATCAGGCCTATGACTTGTCGGTGGCGGCCTACCTGGAAGGCTTCGAACTGGTCGAAAGCTCCCTCGACAACGTCGATGCCAACGTGCGCAAAGACACGGAAAAATCGCTGATGGCTTACCGTCAGTCGTTGCAGGATGGCTTGCCGGTAGAGCAGGTCGAGCAGCGTCTGGAGGCGGCCAAGGCCAAACTGAAAATCTCCGCCGGTTTGTTGGGCAGCGATGGCTTGAGCTGGTCCCTGAGCTACATTTCCGGCCTGCTGATTCTATTGCGCGAAGGTTTGGAAGCGATCCTGGTGCTGGCGGCGATTCTCGCCTTCTTGCGTAACACCGGCCAGCAATCGGCCGTGCGTAGCGTCAACGTCGGTTGGGGGCTGGCGCTGGTCGCGGGGCTGGCCACCTGGGCGCTGGCGGCGTATGTGATTGATGTCAGCGGTTCCCAGCGTGAATTGCTCGAAGGCGCGACGGCGCTGTTTGCCAGCGTCATGGTGCTGTGGCTCGGGGTGTGGATGCATGATCGTCGTCACGCCGCGGCCTGGCAGGATTACATCAAGAGCAGCCTGGTGGGCGGTGGCGGGCGTTTCGGCTTTGCGATCCTGGCGTTCTTCTCGGTGTATCGCGAGCTGTTCGAGGTGATTCTGTTCTACGAAACCCTGTGGTTGCAGGCAGGTCCTGCTGGCCATGATGCGGTGCTGGCGGGTGGTGCCACGGCGCTGCTGCTGCTGGTGGGCCTGGCGTGGGTGATATTGCGCGGCTCGGCAAAACTGCCGTTGGCGCTGTTTTTCAGCATCAATGCCGCTTTGTTGTGTGCGTTGTCGGTGGTGTTTGCCGGGCATGGCGTGAAGGCGTTGCAGGAGGCCGGGATCTTCGGCACGCGACCGGTGCCGTTCTTTGAGTTCGACTGGCTGGGTATTCATGCCGATGCGTATTCGTTGAGTGCGCAGGCTGTGGCGATCATTGCGATCGTCGTGTTGTATGGGCGTAGCTGGGTAGTCGAGAAGCGTCGGTTGGCGGTTTCTTAAACAGCATTCGCTGCGCTCATGATCGCGGGCAAGCCTTGCTCCTACAGACGGCGCTATCCTGTAGAGCATGGCTTGCCCGCGATGCTTTTAACGAGGAAAACACAATGCGTGTCTGGATCGATGCCGACGCCTGCCCGCGGGCGGCCAAGGATCTGGTGGTGAAGTTTGCCCTCAAGCGCCGTTTCGAAGTGGTGCTGGTGGCTGGACAGCCGCAGATCAAGCCAGGCCTGGCGCTGGTGAAGTTGATTGTGGTGCCGAGCGGCCCGGATGCCGCTGACGACTATCTGGTGGAACATGCAGTCCCCGGTGAACTGGTGATTTGCAGCGATGTGCCGCTGGCCGACCGGTTGGTGAAAAAGGGCGTTGCGGCACTGGACCCGCGAGGCAAGGAATTCGACTCGCAGAACATGGGCGACCGGCTGGCGGTGCGCAACCTGTTCACCGACTTGCGCGAGCAAGGGCAGATGAGCGGCGGGCCGGCGCCGTTTGGCGAGCGCGAGAAACAGGCGTTTGCCAATGCGCTGGACCGGATCTTGACGCGGCTATCGCGCCAGTCTTGAGCGAATGCAGTCGTTGTGGCGAGGGAGCTTGCTCCCGCTGGGTTGCGAAGCAACCCCCAAACCTGCCGCGACAGTTTTCAGAAAAATCGCAGCAATCGGTTTTGCGACTGCTGCGCAGTCGAGCGGGAGCAAGCTCCCTCGCCACAGGAGTCAATCGCAGCGACGGGTCAAGCGTCGTTTTCGTGGGTCAGTTCGAGGACGCGGTCGACCAGTTTGTTGATCCCTGAAGCCGCTTCACTGATCGATTGCGCCAGCATGTAGGCTGGGGTGCTCACCAGTTTGCGCGCCTTGTCTTCAACGATGTCACTGACGGCGCATTCCTGGTGGGTGGCGCCCATCTTGTTCAGCGCCGTCGCCGTGTCGGCATCGTTGCCGATGGTGCAGGTCACGCCGGGGCCATAAATCTTTGCCGCCAGGGCTGGCGAGATGCAGATCAGCCCCACTGGTTTGCCGGCTTCGGCAAAGGCTTCGGTCAACGCCAGCACGTCGGGCTGCACGGTGCAGCCGGTGCCCTCGATGGCGAAGTTGGAGAGGTTCTTGGCCGAGCCGAAGCCACCGGGAATGATCAGCGCATCGAAGTCTTCGGCGTCGGCTTCGCGGATGTCCTTGATTTCGCCGCGGGCGATGCGCGCCGACTCCACCAGCACATTGCGCGATTCGGGCATTTCTTCGCCGGTCAGGTGGTTGATCACATGCAGTTGCGCAATGTTTGGCGCGAAACACTGCACCTGCGCGCCGCGCTGGTCCAGGCGCAGCAAGGTAATCACACTCTCGTAGATCTCGGCGCCGTCGTACACACCACAACCGGAAAGGATCACTGCAACTTTTTTGCTCATGGGCTTTTTCTCCAGATTCATGGCGTTAAATGTCCACTAATTTGTCACTCGTTGCCATAGGGTTAATTCGCGGGTACACCTAGCATCTGTCCTCAGGATTCCGACCAGGGCGCGTCATGGACTTCATTCTGTATGCAGTGCCGTTTTTCTTTGTATTGATTGCCATCGAACTGGCGGCCGACCGCTGGCGCGGGGTGAGCAACTATCGGCTGGCAGACGCCATCAACAGCATCAGCACCGGCGTGCTGTCCACCACCACGGGTCTGCTGACCAAAGGCGTGGGGCTGCTGACTTACGCATTTGCCCTCAAGCACCTGGCACTGTTCGAACTCTCGGCCGACAGTGTCTGGGTCTGGGTGTTCGCTTTCGTGTTCTATGACTTCTGCTATTACTGGCTTCACCGCATGGGCCATGAACGCAATATTCTCTGGGCTGCGCATTCGGTGCATCACCAGAGCGAGGACTACAACCTTTCCACCGCCCTGCGCCAGACCAGTACCGGGTTTCTGCTGAGTTGGATCTTCTACCTGCCCATGGCCGTCGCGGGCGTGCCGTTGCTGGTGTTTGTCAGCGTCGCGGCGCTGAACCTGCTGTACCAGTTTTGGGTGCACACCCGGCATATTCCCAAACTCGGCTGGTTCGAGTGGTTCTTCGTCACGCCATCCAATCATCGGGCTCACCATGCACAGAACGCTCTCTACATGGATCGCAACTACGGCGGGGTGTTCATTATTTGGGACCGTCTATTCGGCTCGTTCCAGGAAGAGGACGACAACGAGCCGGTGATTTTCGGCGTGACCACGCCGCTGGCGAGCTGGAATCCGTTGTGGGCGAACGTGCAGTTCTACGCGCAGTTGTGGGCCGACGCGCGGCGTGCCGAAAGCACCTGGGACAAGCTGCGGATCTGGTTCATGCGCACCGGTTGGCGGCCGGCGGACGTGGCCGCCAAATACCCGTTAAACAAGCCGGATCTGAGCCAGTTCCGTAAGTTCGAAGTGCCGCTGGACGGGCGTCAGCAGCTGTATGTGCTGTTGCAATTCTGCGTCTACATCGCGCTGGGCAGCTATTTGATGAACCTTGAGCCGAGCCTGCCAACGGCCGCATTGGTGCTTGGCTGGGGCGCCGTGGCGCTGGGACTGTTCGTGCTGGGCGTGGCCCTGGAGAATCGCCCTTGGGCGTTGAAGGTGGAACTGTTGCGGCTGGCGTCCAACGTGCCGCTGGTGTGGCTGGCGCCGTTGGTGGGGCTGTGGCCGGCCAGCGCGGTGGGCTGGATCGGCCTGCTCAGTTACAGCCTGCTGAGCGGAATCGGTCTTTACTGCTGTCGAAACCGCTTCACTCGATTGGCTTAGTTTCGCCGGTTTTCGCCTGTTCGGCTTTCAGGGCCTGCTCGTCGGCGTAGACCTGTCTGGCCAGGCGGGCGTTCTTGAAGCGCCGGCGCAACCACAAGCCCAGGCCAAGGATGAGCAGGGCGCCGAGGACCCACAGTTCGTATTTCTTGATGCTGCCGAGCATGCCTTCCAGCACCGCACCGAAGTGATAGGCGGCCGCCGCCAATGCAGTGGCCCAGATCGCCGCGCCAATTCCGTTGAGCAACAGGTAGCGTCCCGGTGGATAGCCCGACAGGCCGATCGCCACCGGCATCACTGTGCGCAGTCCATAGACGAAACGGAAGCTCAGGACCCAGATGTCCGGGTGCTTGCGGATGTGTTCCAGCGCCCGATCACCCATCATTTGCCAGCGTGGTTTGCGCGCCAGCAACTTGCGCCCATGCTTGCGCCCCATGAAATACCACAGCTGATCGCCGGCATAACTGCCGAAGAACGCCACGACCACCACCAGGTTGATGTCCATGTATCCACGGAACGCGAGGAAGCCTGCGAGCACCAGAATGGTTTCGCCTTCGAAAAACGTGCCGAGGAACAAGGCAAAGTAGCCGAAGTCATGCAGAAATTGTTGGAGCATTGTCTGGGTGCTGGCGAAATGAACGCGCAGCCTAACCCTTCGCACACATTCAGGAAAGTGTCCAAATGTGTCTCGACGTGAACATTTCCTACAAGGACAATGGAATGCGGCTACATGTCGCGGTGTGCGCACAACTGTCACACGTTCGTCATAATGGCCGCTTATAACTGTCACGCTCGCACGCCTGCGGGCTCAGGAGTCTGCCGTGAGCTTTACCCCCGCCAACCGTTTGTTCCCTGCAACCCGCCTGCGCCGCAACCGTCGCGATGATTTCTCGCGCCGACTGGTCCGTGAAAATGTGCTGAGCGTCGATGACCTGATTCTGCCGGTATTTGTGCTGGACGGTGAAAACCGTCGTGAAGCGGTGGCGTCGATGCCGGGCGTCGAACGCCTGACCATTGATCTGTTGCTCGAAGAAGCGGCCAAGTGGGTCGAGCTGGGAATTCCGGCGCTGGCACTGTTCCCGGTGACCCCGCCAGGGCTGAAGTCGCTGGACGCCGCCGAAGCCTGGAACCCTGAAGGCATCGCCCAGCGCGCTACCCGCGCCCTGCGTGCGCAATTCCCTGAGCTGGGTGTGATCACCGACGTCGCTCTGGACCCGTTCACCACTCATGGCCAGGACGGTATCCTCGACGAAGAAGGCTACGTGCAGAACGACATCACCGTCGATGCACTGGTCAGGCAAGCCTTGTCCCATGCCGAAGCCGGTGCGCAGGTGGTCGCCCCGTCGGACATGATGGACGGGCGCATCCAGGCGATCCGCGAAGCGCTCGAAGTGGCCGGTCACGTCAACGTGCGGATCATGGCCTACTCGGCGAAGTACGCCAGCGCCTACTACGGCCCGTTCCGCGATGCGGTCGGATCGGCACTGAACCTGGGCAAGGCCAACAAGGCCTCCTATCAGATGGACCCGGCCAACAGCAACGAAGCCCTGCACGAAGTGGCGGCTGACTTGTCAGAAGGCGCAGACATGGTCATGGTCAAGCCAGGCATGCCGTACCTGGACATCCTGTGCCGGGTCAAAGAAGAGTTCAAAGTGCCGACCTTTGTTTATCAAGTCAGCGGCGAGTACGCCATGCACATGGCCGCGATCCAGAACGGCTGGTTGAGCGAAGGGGTTATCCTCGAATCCCTGACCGCCTTTAAACGTGCAGGCGCTGATGGCATCCTGACGTACTTTGCCGTTCGTGCCGCTCAATTGTTACGAGAGCAAAAATAGCCCTCCCAGGAACATGTGATGAATACCGAAGGACTCACGGAAGTTGCCGTACAAGACGCTCAACCTGTGGTCGAGCAAATCGCCGAGACCCCGCCGGAGCTGGAGCCTGCTCCACCCGCGGCGGTAACCGAGCCCGCCCCGGCGGCGCCGGCGATTGCCATTCCCGGCCTGGATGACAGCAGCCTGTACATCCATCGCGAGTTGTCGCAACTGCAGTTCAACATCCGCGTACTGGAACAGGCGCTGGATGAGACCTATCCGTTGCTGGAGCGGCTGAAGTTTCTGCTGATCTTTTCCAGCAACCTGGACGAGTTCTTCGAAATTCGCGTCGCCGGCCTGAAGAAGCAAATCACTTTCGCCCGTGAGCAGGCGGGGGCCGATGGCTTGCAGCCGCATCAGGCCCTGGCGCGCATCAGCGAACTGGTGCACGGCCACGTTGACCGCCAGTACGCGATTCTCAACGACATTCTATTGCCGGAGCTGGAAAAACATCAGGTCCGCTTTATCCGTCGTCGTCACTGGACGACCAAGCTGAAAACCTGGGTGCGCCGTTATTTCCGCGACGAGATCGCGCCGATCATCACCCCGATCGGTCTCGACCCGACGCACCCGTTCCCGTTGCTGGTGAACAAGAGCCTGAACTTCATCGTCGAGCTCGAAGGCATCGACGCCTTCGGTCGCGACTCCGGCCTGGCGATCATCCCGGCCCCGCGCTTGCTGCCGCGCATCATCAAGGTGCCGGAGGAAGTCGGCGGCGCCGGCGACAATTATGTGTTCCTGTCGTCGATGATCCACGCCCACGCCGATGACCTGTTCCAGGGCATGAAGGTCAAGGGCTGCTACCAGTTCCGCCTGACCCGAAATGCCGACCTGGCGCTGGATTCCGAAGACGTCGAAGACCTTGCCCGCGCCTTGCGTGGTGAGCTGTTCTCGCGTCGCTATGGTGATGCGGTGCGTCTCGAAGTCGCCGATACCTGCCCGAAACACTTGTCCGACTACTTGCTCAAGCAATTCAACCTGAGCGAGACCGAGTTGTACCAGGTCAACGGTCCGGTGAACCTGACGCGTCTGTTCAGCATCACCGGTCTGGACAGCCAGCGCGAGCTGCAATATCTGCCGTTCACCCCGCAGATCCCGAAGCTGCTGCAAAACAGCGAGAACATTTTCAGTGTGATCAGCAAGCAGGACATCCTGCTGCTGCACCCGTTCGAGTCGTTCACCCCGGTGGTCGACTTGCTGCGCCAGGCTGCCAAGGACCCGCACGTGCTGGCGGTGCGCCAGACCCTGTACCGCTCCGGCGCCAACTCGGAAATCGTCGATGCGCTGGTGGATGCGGCGCGTAACGGCAAGGAAGTTACCGCGGTGATCGAGTTGCGCGCGCGGTTCGACGAAGAGTCCAACCTGCAACTGGCCAGCCGTCTGCAAGCGGCCGGTGCGGTGGTGATCTACGGCGTGGTCGGCTTCAAGACTCACGCCAAGATGATGTTGATCCTGCGCCGCGAGGCCGGTGAAATCGTGCGTTATGCGCACCTCGGTACCGGTAACTATCACGCCGGCAACGCTCGCCTCTACACCGACTACAGCCTGCTGACCTCCGACGACGCCTTGTGCGAAGACGTCGGCAAACTGTTCAGCCAGTTGATCGGCATGGGCAAGACCCTGCGCATGAAGAAGTTGCTGCATGCGCCGTTCACCCTGAAGAAGGGCATGCTCGACATGATTGCCCGCGAGACCCAGTTCGCCCTCGATGGCAAACCGGCGCACATCATTGCCAAGTTCAACTCACTGACCGATCCGAAGATCATCCGTGCGTTGTACAAGGCCAGCCAGTCGGGCGTGCGCATCGACCTCGTGGTGCGTGGCATGTGCTGCCTGCGGCCGGGCATTGCCGGGGTTTCGCACAACATTCACGTGCGTTCGATCATCGGGCGTTTCCTGGAACACACCCGGGTGTTTTATTTCCTCAACGGCGGCGATGAGCAGATGTTCCTGTCCAGTGCCGACTGGATGGAGCGCAACCTCGACAAGCGCGTCGAGACTTGCTTCCCGGTCGAGGGCAAGAAGCTGATCATGCGGGTGAAGAAGGAGCTGGAGCTGTACCTGACCGATAACACCCACAGCTGGAGCCTGCAGTCGGACGGTCGTTACATCCGCAACACGCCGACCGGCAACCAGAACCCGCGCAGCGCCCAGGCGACGTTGCTGGAGCGATTGGGCAGCCCTATTCTGACTGTGCGTTAAAACGTCGGGCAGTAAAAATGGCGATCCCTGCGGATCGCCATTTTTGTTTCCCGCCACATGCGATGGCGTCTCTAAAATTGCCATCGCCGGCAAGCCGTGCTCCTACAGGAGCAATGCGTATCAGCGCACGCTGAGAACGATATCCACTCGGGTCAGCCATTCCGCTTCGATAGCGAAGTCGGCCTGGGTCAGCTGGTTTTCATCCAGCCAGTTTTCCGGGAACACCACTTCAAGATGATTGCCCATGGCGTTGAGCTCGACCTGAGGCATTTGCTGAGTACCGCGGATGTGGTGGAACAGGATCGCGAAGCGCAGCAACACGCACAGGCGTATCAGCTTGATGCCGTCATCGCCGAAGTCGGCGAATTTGTCCTTGGGAATGTTGCGACGGTGGCCACGCACCAGCAGCGCGAGCATTAACTGGTCTTCGCGGGAGAACCCGGCCAGGTCCGAGTGTTCGATCAGGTAAGCGCCGTGCTTGTGGTACTGGTAGTGAGCGATGTCCAGGCCCACCTCATGGACCTTCGCCGCCCAGCCGAGCAGTTCGCGCCAGACGCCATCTTCCAGGTCCCAGTCGCTTGCCACCTGATCGAAGGCATGCAGGGCTTTGCGTTCGACCCGCGCCGCCTGTTCCAGGTCGACGTGATAACGCTCCATCAGCGAGGTCAGGGTGCGTTCGCGCACGTCTTCGTGATGATGGCGGCCGAGCAGGTCATACAGCACGCCTTCACGCAGGGCACCTTCGCAGTGGTCCATGCGTTGCAGTTCGAGGGAGTCGAAGATGGCTTCGAGGATTGCCAGGCCCGCCGGGAAGATCGCCCGACGATCGGGCTTGATGCCTTCGAAGTCGATTTTCTCGACATCGCCGAGCTTCATCAGCTTGCGCTTGAGCCAGGCCAGGCCTTCGGCGTTCACTTCGCCGGTGCCGTGACCACCGGCCTTCAGCGCCAGGCCGATGGCGCGGATGGTGCCCGAGGAGCCGATGGCCTCATCCCAGGTCAGGCGATGCAGGGCGTGTTCAATGCTCATGATCTCCAGCCGCGCCGCGGTGTACGCCTGGGCATAGCGGGCCGGGGTGATCTTGCCGTCCTTGAAATAGCGTTGGGTGTAGCTGACGCAACCCATTTGCAGGCTTTCGCGCAGCAGCGGTTCGAAACGCTGACCGATGATGAATTCGGTACTGCCGCCGCCGATGTCCGCCACCAGGCGCTTGCCCGGGGTGTCGGCGAGGGTGTGGGACACGCCGAGGTAGATCAGGCGCGCTTCTTCTCGGCCGGAGATGACTTCCACCGGGTGGCCGAGGATTTCTTCGGCGCGGTGGATGAATTCGGCGCGGTTACGAGCTTCACGCAGGGCGTTGGTACCAACGATACGCACGGCGCCGAGGGGCATACCGTTGATCAGTTGGGCAAAACGCTTGAGGCAATCGAGCCCGCGCTGCATGGATTCTTCGCTGAGTTTACGCTCGTCGTCGATGCCGGCCGCCAGCTGAACCTTCTCCCCGAGACGCTCGAGAATACGGATTTCGCCGTTCTGGGCCTTGGCCACGACCATGTGAAAGCTGTTGGAGCCCAGGTCGATTGCGGCGATCAGGGACAGATTCTTGGCTTGGGATTGCGGCATGGTCTGGGGGTCTCGGTCGATAACCTCGACATCGTGCCACGATCAAAGGCTGGCGCCAACGCGTTCGGTTCAAAGCCTTGATCCAGCGCATGGACTACATGGGTCTCTGTGGCGAGGGAGCTTGCTCCCGCTGGGCTGCGTAGCGGCCCTAAAACCATCCAACGCGGTGAGTCAGGAAAAACCGGTCCTCAGATTTTGCGACGGCTGCGCCGTCGAACGGGAGCAAGCTCCCTCGCCACAGGGATTTAGCTTGATGCTGCCACTGTCCCAATGAAGTTCGCCAGTTCCGCCGTTTGCGGCGTGGCGAACAGGACTTTCGGGTCCCCCACCTCATGCACCTTGCCGTGATGCATGAACACCAACTTATCCCCCACCTCCCGGGCAAAACGCATCTCATGGGTGACCATGATCAGCGTCATGCCTTCCTTGGCCAGTTGCCGAACAACGCTCAGCACTTCGTTGACCAGCTCCGGGTCGAGCGCCGAAGTGATTTCGTCACACAGCAAAACCTTCGGCGACATCGCCAGCGCCCGGGCAATTGCCACCCGCTGTTGTTGTCCGCCGGACAGCCGATCGGGAAAGGCATCGAACTTCTCACCCAGCCCAACCTTTTCCAGCATCTGCCGCGCCAGTTCGGCCGCTTTGGCTTTTGATACTTTTTGCACCACCTGCGGTGCAAGCATGACGTTTTCACCGACGGTCAGGTGCGGGAACAGGTTGAACTGCTGGAACACCATGCCGACTTTCTGCCGCAGGCTGCGCAGATCGGCACGGGCAGCATCGAGGTATTCACCGTCGACTTCGATCACGCCATCGTTGATGGACTCAAGGCCATTGAGGGTACGCAGCAAGGTCGACTTACCCGAGCCGCTGCGTCCAATGATCGCCACCACCTGGCCTTCCTCCACGCTCAGGTCGATGCCTTTGAGCACATGGTGATCGCCGTAATATTTATGCAGGGCGGAAATTCTAAGCAGAGGCATGCAGTCTCCTTTCCAGGTAGCGCGCACTGAGGGACAAGGGATAACAGAGCAGGAAATAGCCTAGGGCGACGAGACCGTAGACCATGAACGGTTCAAAAGTGGCGTTGGCGAGCATGCCGCCGGTCTTGGTCAATTCGGTGAAGCCAATGATCGAGGTGACAGCGGTGCCTTTGACCACTTGCACCGAAAAGCCCACGGTTGGCGCCACGGCGATGCGCAGCGCCTGCGGCAGGATCACGTAGCGCAATTGCTCCAACGGATTCAGCGCCAGGCTCGACGAGGCTTCCCACTGGCCATTGGGAATCGAGTCGACGCAACCGCGCCAGATCTCTGCCAGGTAAGCGCTGGTGAACAGCGTCAGCGCAATCGCCGCCGCCATCCACGGCGAAATCTCAACCCCGGCCAGCGCCACACCGAAAAACACCAGAAACAGTTGCATCAAAAGCGGCGTGCCCTGGAACAGTTCGATGTAAGTGCGGGCGAAACTGCGCGGCAGGGCTTTTTTCGAAATGCGCATGACCATGATCAGCAGGCCGATCACGCCACCGCCGATGAACGCCACCAGCGACAACGCCAGCGTCCATTGCAGGCCCGTGAGCAGGTTGCGCAGGATGTCCCAGAAAGTGAAATCGCTCATCGGCTGCTCCTGGAGATGTAGCGTGTTCCGATCCAGTTCAAGAGCTGGCGAATCAACAGGGCCATGCACAAATACAGCAGCGTGGTCAGGGCGTAGGTTTCGAAGGCGCGGAAGTTGCGCGACTGGATGAAGTTGGCGGCGAAGCTCAGCTCTTCGGTGGCAATCTGCGAGCAGACGGCCGAGCCGAGCATCACGATGATGATCTGGCTGCTCAAGGCCGGCCAGACCTTGCCCAGGGCCGGCAACAGCACCACGTGACGGAACGCCTCAAAACGCGTCATCGCCAATGCCGCCGCGGCTTCCAGTTGACCTCGCGGGATCGCCTGAATGCCCGCGCGGACAATTTCGGTGGAATAGGCACCGAGGTTGATCACCATCGCCAATACCGCCGCCTGCCATTCGGAAATCTGCACGCCCAACGACGGCAAGCCGAAAAAGATGAAAAACAGCTGCACCAGGAACGGCGTGTTGCGGATCAACTCGACGTAGACCGCGAAGATCCCGGCGAACGGGCGAATGTTCCAGGCCCGCACCAGGGCGCCGACAATGCCCAGCCCCACGCCGAGCACCGCACCGATGGCCGTCAGCTCCAGAGTGAACAATGCACCGCGCAGCAACAGATCGGTGTTGTGAACCACCGGCAAGAAATCGAACTGATAAGCCATAGCGTGTCTCCTGCGCGCCGTGTCAGAGGTCGGCCGGCAGCGGCTCTTTGAGCCAGGTCAATGCGTTTTTCTCCAATGCGCCGTCGCTCTTGGCGGTCACGAGGATCTGATTGACCTTGTCCAGCAGCGCCGGCTCGTTCTTGTTCACGCCGACGTAGACCGGCGAATCCTTGAGCTTCACTTTCAGCGCCGGCACGCGTTTCGGGTTCTTTTCGCTGATGGCGACCATGACCACGTTGCCGCTGGCGATCAGGTCGACCTGCCCGGCCAGGTACGCGGCGATGGTCGAGTTGTTGTCTTCGAAGCGCTTGATGGTCACGCCTTCGGGCGCGACCTTGCTCAGCTCGATGTCTTCGATGGCGCCACGGGTGACGCTGACGGTCTTGCCCTTGAGGTCGTCCAGGCCTTTGATGTCGGCTTCTGGCGGGCCGAACACGGCGAGGTAGAACGGTGCATAGGCGCGGGAGAAGTCGATGACTTTTTCCCGCTCGGGGTTTTTGCCAAGGCTGGAAATCACCAGGTCGACCTTGCCGGTGGTCAGGAACGGGATGCGGTTGGTGCTGTTGACCGGAGTCAGTTCGAGTTTGACCTTGAGCTGGTCGGCCAGCAGTTTTGCAGTATCGATATCCAGGCCGCGAGGTTTCATGTCCGGGCCGACCGAGCCGAAGGGCGGGAAGTCCTGGGGCACGGCAACCTTGAGGACGCCGCGCTTGACCACATCCTCCAGACCGTCGGCGTGGGCGGGTGCCTGGCTCAGCATCAGGCTAGCGAACAAGACTTTGATGAGTGCGCTGTAACGCTGGGTCATGGCAGATCTCCGAATCGACGAGAAGGAATGTCTGCGGATCGACAGAGCATGGGCCATGCCAACCTCGGGCCATGGGGGCGCCAGCGCGCGGTTTTACTGGTGTCGGAAGGTCTTACTGGTCTGAACAGTCGAGTCGCGTTTCGCACCTCGATAGCGCACCCGTTAAAATTCCCGAACCCCCATGGGGCACGACTTGCCGGACGCCGCGAATAGCTTTACAACTGGCCGCACATTGGCCTGGTTCGTCTGGAAAATCATGAACTCGATCTCCCGTGCCGTACCCGAAGTGGCGCTGCAAGCCATCCGCAAACTGATCACCGAACAGGGCTTCGGGCCCGGGGATGCCTTGCCCTCGCAACGGGATCTGGCGGTGCAATTGGGGGTCAGTCGGGCATCGTTGCGCGAGGCGTTGTCGTCCCTGAGCGCACTGGGGGTCATCAGTATCCAGCCGGGCAAAGGCGTGTTTGTGCAATCACCAGTGGAGCTGCCGCGAGGCGATGCGGCGCCGGGCTGGCCATTCGCGGCGCAGGCTTCGCCGCTGGACATTTTTCAGTTGCGCTATGCGCTGGAGGGATTTGCCGCAGGGCTGGCGGCCGTGACCTTGAGTACCGATGAGCTCGATGCGCTGCAAGACAATGTCGCCGCCATGCGCAACGAATTGAAGTCTGGCGACTTTGAAGCGGCGGCGCGCCTGGACTTCGAATTTCACCGTCGAATTCTGCTGGCCAGCGGCAATCAGGCGATGCTGAGCATCCTCACCGCCAGCGCCGACATCTTCCTGGAGAGCCAGAAGCTACCGTTCATCCGGGCCGAACGGGCCATGGAAACCTGGCAGGAACACCGCAAAATCCTTCGCGCACTGGCACGCCGAGCCTCAGGGGCCGCACAGAAAGCCATGCACGAACATGTGCGCAATGCCGCCTTGCGCACCGGAATCGCCTTCGTCGCTCCCGCCACGGCGTGACCTGGGCTATACCCAAACTCATGGACCACCATAGCGAGACTCAATCATCTGCACCTTCCTGAACACGGGAAGGGCAGCTATGATGGGCCACGTTTTTTTGCTTACAACCCTGGAGAATTCCATGAGCAGCGATCTTATCAAACACGTTAGCGACGCTAGCTTCGAGGCAGACGTACTCAAGGCTGAAGGCGCTGTACTGGTCGATTACTGGGCTGAGTGGTGCGGCCCTTGCAAAATGATCGCTCCTGTTCTGGACGAAATTGCCGAGACTTACAAAGGCAAGCTGACCGTTGCCAAACTGAACATCGACGAAAACCAGGAAACCCCGGCCAAGCACGGCGTGCGTGGTATCCCGACCCTGATGCTGTTCAAGAACGGCAACGTTGAAGCGACCAAGGTCGGCGCACTGTCGAAGTCGCAACTGGCAGCCTTCCTCGACGCCAACATCTAAGCGTCGTCGCAGCGTGTCAAATAAAGGCCCCGCAATTCGCGGGGCCTTTTTCGTTATGAGGGCTAGACGCTCCGAAACTCAGGTGTTACATTCGGCCCCGCGCTGGTTTCTCCAGTGCCCCCTGCTAGCCGTCGCCGACGCTCTCCTTTTCGAATAAGTACGCGATCCTGTCGCCTTCTCCGCGGCGCGGCCTCATTAAGCCAAAAGCTTAATTTTCCCCCCTCCATAAATGATTACGTCATTCCTATATGAATCTGACTGAACTCAAGCAAAAGCCGATTACCGAACTGCTCGAATTGGCCGAACAGATGGGCATAGAAAATATGGCCCGTTCGCGCAAGCAGGACGTGATTTTCTCCCTGCTGAAAAAGCACGCGAAAAGCGGCGAGGAAATCTCCGGTGATGGCGTGCTGGAGATTCTCCAGGACGGCTTCGGCTTCCTCCGCTCTGCAGACGCCTCCTATCTCGCCGGCCCGGACGATATCTACGTCTCGCCGAGCCAGATCCGTCGCTTTAACTTGCGCACCGGTGACACCATCGTTGGCAAGATCCGCCCTCCGAAGGAAGGCGAGCGTTATTTCGCGCTGCTCAAGGTCGACACGATCAACTTCGACCGTCCGGAAAACGCGAAAAACAAGATTCTCTTCGAGAACCTGACCCCGCTGTTCCCGACCGTGCGCATGAAGATGGAAGCCGGCAACGGCTCCACCGAAGACTTGACCGGTCGTGTTATCGACCTGTGCGCCCCGATCGGCAAAGGCCAGCGCGGTCTGATCGTTGCACCGCCGAAAGCCGGTAAGACGATCATGCTGCAGAACATCGCGGCGAACATTGCGCGCAACAACCCTGAAGTTCACCTGATCGTGCTGCTGATCGACGAACGTCCGGAAGAAGTAACCGAAATGCAGCGCACCGTGCGCGGCGAAGTGGTTGCCTCGACGTTCGACGAGCCGCCAACCCGTCACGTACAGGTGGCCGAAATGGTGATCGAGAAGGCCAAGCGCCTGGTCGAGCACAAGAAAGACGTGGTGATCCTGCTCGACTCCATCACCCGTCTGGCCCGTGCCTACAACACCGTGATCCCGAGCTCCGGCAAAGTGCTCACCGGTGGTGTCGATGCCCACGCCCTGGAGAAGCCAAAGCGTTTCTTCGGTGCTGCGCGGAACATCGAAGAAGGCGGCTCGCTGACCATCATCGCCACCGCGCTGGTTGAAACCGGCTCGAAGATGGACGAAGTGATCTACGAGGAATTCAAAGGTACCGGCAACATGGAACTGCCTCTGGATCGCCGCATCGCTGAAAAACGCGTGTTCCCGGCCATCAACATCAACCGTTCCGGCACCCGCCGCGAAGAGTTGCTGACCGCCGACGACGAGTTGCAGCGCATGTGGATCCTGCGCAAGCTGCTGCACCCGATGGACGAAGTTGCTGCCATCGAGTTCCTGGTCGACAAGCTGAAAACGACCAAGACCAACGATGAGTTCTTCCTGTCGATGAAACGCAAGTAAGTCGAGCAGGTTGTGCCATACAGGGCACCAGAGCCGGGGAAACCCGGCTTTTTGCTATCTGATTTTTGATGAACCGGCAGTTCGTGGTTCTGAATAGAGGGGTTCGGCGCTAAACTGCCTGCCCCGAACGCCACGGCCAACACGAGGCTTACGCATGCAGTATCGCGACTTGCGCGACTTTATCAGCGGGCTGGAACAGCGCGGCGAGCTCAAGCGCATCCAGATTCCGGTGTCCCCAGTGCTCGAAATGACCGAGGTCTGTGACCGCACCTTGCGCGCCAAAGGCCCGGCCCTGCTGTTCGAAAAGCCTGTCGGTTATGACATTCCGGTGCTCGGCAACCTGTTCGGCACCCCCGAGCGCGTTGCGTTGGGCATGGGCGCCGAAGCGGTCAGCGAACTGCGCGAAATCGGCAAGTTGCTGGCGTTCCTCAAGGAACCCGAGCCGCCGAAAGGGCTGAAAGACGCCTGGTCCAAACTGCCGATCTTCCGCAAGATCATCTCGATGGCGCCCAAGGTCGTCAAAGATGCGATCTGCCAGGAAGTGGTCGTCGAAGGCGATGACGTCGATCTCTCGACACTGCCGGTGCAGACCTGCTGGCCGGGCGACGTGGCGCCGCTGATCACCTGGGGCCTGACCGTTACCAAAGGTCCGAACAAGGATCGGCAGAACCTCGGGATCTACCGTCAGCAAGTGATCGGCCGCAACAAAGTCATCATGCGTTGGCTCAGCCACCGTGGCGGCGCGCTGGATTACCGCGAATGGTGCGAGAAGCATCCGGGGCAACCGTTCCCGGTGGCCGTGGCGCTGGGCGCTGACCCGGCGACCATTCTCGGCGCCGTGACCCCGGTGCCCGACAGTCTCTCCGAATACGCTTTCGCCGGCCTGCTGCGCGGCAACCGCACCGAACTGGTGAAATGCCGGGGCAACGACCTGCAAGTGCCGGCCACCGCCGAGATCATCCTTGAAGGCGTGATCCATCCGGGCGAGATGGCCGATGAAGGCCCGTACGGCGACCACACCGGCTACTACAACGAAGTCGACAGCTTCCCGGTGTTCACCGTCGAGCGCATCACCCATCGGATCAAGCCGATCTACCACAGCACCTACACCGGACGTCCACCGGATGAGCCGGCAATCCTCGGCGTGGCGCTGAACGAAGTGTTCGTGCCGATCCTGCAGAAGCAGTTCCCGGAGATCACCGATTTCTACCTGCCGCCAGAAGGCTGCTCGTACCGCATGGCCGTCGTGACCATGAAGAAGTCGTATCCGGGGCATGCCAAGCGGGTAATGCTCGGTGTCTGGTCGTTTTTGCGACAGTTCATGTACACCAAGTTCGTTATCGTCACTGACGACGATATCAACGCACGGGACTGGAACGACGTGATCTGGGCCATCACTACGCGCATGGACCCCAAGCGCGACACGGTGATGATCGAGAACACGCCAATCGACTACCTTGACTTCGCCTCGCCGGTGTCCGGCCTGGGGTCGAAAATGGGGCTCGATGCCACGCATAAATGGCCGGGCGAAACCACACGTGAGTGGGGCCGGGTGATCGTCAAGGACGATGCCGTGACCCAACGGATCGATGCCATCTGGAATCAGTTAGGAATAGATTGATGCGTGTAACTTTGCAGCCCTCCGGAGCGGTGCTCGAGATCCTGCCCGGCGAGCGGATTCTCGATGGCGCACGTCGTCTGGGCTATGAGTGCCCGCAAAGCTGTCGCAACGGCAACTGCCATGTGTGCGCTGCGCTGCTGGTGGAAGGGCGCGTCGAACAGGCGGGCGATGTGCGCGATCATGGCGAGTTCTACACTTGCATTGCAGAGCCGCTCGAAGACTGCATCGTGCTGTGGGATGGCGTGCTCGCGCTGGGAGAATTGCCGGTGCGCACCCTGTCGTGTCAGGTCACCAGTTGCACCGAGGTCGGTGGTGATACCTGGCGAGTGCGGCTGCGGGCGCCGGCGGGTAAACCTCCGCGTTATCACGCCGGCCAGTACTTGATGATCCATCGGGACAATGGCGAGAAATCATCTTTCTCCCTGGCTTCGGCACCCTCCGGTGGGCGTGATCTGGAAATCCACGTACTGGCGCGCGAAGCCAGTGCAATAAACCTGATCAAGCAGCTGCAAGGCAACACGATGGTGCGGATCGACATGCCGTTCGGCGATACGCACCTGGCCGAGCTGCCGGACGGTCCTCTGGTGTTGATTGCCGCGGGTACCGGCATGGGCCAGGTCCATGGCCTGATCGAACACTGTCGCGCCGAAGGCTTCAAGCACCCCGTGCATTTGTATTGGGGCGTGCGCCGTCCTGAAGACTTCTATGAAATCGAACATTGGGACGAGTGGCTGAAGCTACCCAACCTGTTCCTGCACAAAGTCGTCAGCGATCAAGGCGGCTGGCAGGGACGCTGCGGCATGTTGCATGAGGCCGTGTGCGAAGACTTCCCCGATCTCAAGACTTTGCACGTGTACGCCAGTGGTTCGCCGGCCATGGTCTACGGCACACTGGATGCGCTGGTCGAGGCGGGCATGGACGCCCATCAGATGCGCGCAGACGTATTTGCCTACGCTCCACGCTCTTGACTCCAATCTCTGAAGATAACCAAACATCCCTGTAGGGGGAGCCTGCTCGCGATGTTCTTAAGAGCGCCGTGGGCAGCCTGACTTCCCGCGTAATCACTAACGACCATCGCGAGCAGGCTCGCTCCTACACAGGTGGTTATAACTCTGTATATAGCGGATCGGTATTTATAAAATAGTATAAATGCCGGTACGTTATATCTGATCCAGCCAGTTAATTAATAACTGTGCCATGGCATTTAATTTGCCTTAAAACTTATGTGCCTTATTGTTACAACGGTGCGTTCTATAAAGTAATACTTCACTCGCGGGGAGCTGAACGCTATTCGCCATGAGCGCCATAGAATCTTCATTTCTGAATCTGGCTTATCCGCCGCAGCTCGATCTGGGGCCGCAGCTCACTCACGAACAATTACTCAGCTCAATGCAAACGACCATGGCGCGCCACAAGGGTGGGCCTGTATGGCTGTTCGCCTATGGGTCACTGATCTGGCGCCCTGAGTGCACGGCTGTCGAGCGCGTTCGCGGGCGGGTCCATGGTTACCACCGAGGGTTGTACCTGTGGTCCCACGAACATCGTGGCACACCGGAGATGCCGGGACTGGTATTCGGCCTGGATCGCGGCGGCTCTTGCAGCGGCTTTGCTTATCGTCTGCCTGAAGAGCAACTTGAAGCGTCACTGTATGCGCTTTGGCAACGTGAGATGCCGTTCCCGTCTTATCGTCCACACTGGCTCAACTGCCGACTCGAAGACGGCAACCAGGTTCAGGCATTGGGATTCGTTCTGGAGCGGCACCTGCCCAGTTATGCCGGCAACTTGCCGGATCATGTGCTGAGCCATGTGTTTGAAAACGCTTGCGGGCGTTACGGCACCACTCGCGATTATGTCGAGCAGACCGCTCACGCCCTGCGTAGCCACGCCATGCCAGACCGGAATCTGGAGGCGCGGCTCAAGCGCTGTAAATCAAAGGCCGATCAGGCGAGTGCTTCGCGGCTCTGACTGGCGACTTGCTTGTGCCACAGCGTTGGCGCAAGGAAAGCCATCGCCAGCAGGCAGGCGCCGATCAGCAGGACGAAACCGCCGTCCCAACCGAAGTGGTCCACGGTGTAGCCCATCGCTGCACTGGCCGCGACCGAACCCCCCAGGTAACCGAACAAACCGGTGAAACCCGCTGCCGTACCGGCGGCTTTCTTCGGCGCCAGCTCCAGCGCCTGCAAGCCGATCAGCATGACCGGGCCGTAGATCAGGAAGCCGATGGACACCAGGGCGATCATGTCGACCGTCGGGTTGCCGGCCGGATTCAACCAGTACACCAGGGTCGCCACGGTCACCAGCGCCATGAACACCATGCCGGTCAGGCCACGGTTGCCACGGAAAATCTTGTCCGACATCCAGCCGCACAGCAACGTGCCCGGGATACCCGCCCACTCGTAGAAGAAGTACGCCCAGGACGTCTTGTCTACGGTGAAACCCTTGGCTTCCTTGAGGTAGGTCGGCGCCCAGTCCAATACGCCGTAGCGCAGCAGATAGACGAAGACGTTGGCCAGGGCGATGTACCAGAGCATTTTGTTGCGCAGTACGTATTTGACGAAGATTTCCTTGGCGCTGAATTCTTCTTCGTGGCTGGCGTCGTAGCCTTCCGGATAGTCGTTCTTGTACTTCTCGATGGGCGGCAGGCCCACCGATTGCGGGGTATCGCGCATGGTGATGAAGGCAAAAACCGCCACCGCCATGGCGACGGCTGCCGGTACGTAGAACGCCGCATGCCAGTCATTGAACAGGCCCATGCCGACCAGGAACAGCGGACCGATCAGGCCGCCGCCGACGTTGTGCGCGACGTTCCACAGCGACACCACGCCACCGCGTTCCTTCTGTGACCACCAGTGCACCATGGTCCGGCCACTGGGCGGCCAACCCATGCCCTGAGCCCAGCCATTGATGAACAGCAGGACGAACATGATGGTCACGCTGGACGTTGCCCAATGCGCGAAACCGAAAATGAACATCACGGCAGCCGAAACCATCAGGCCGAACGGCAGGAAGAAGCGCGGGTTGGAGCGGTCGGAAACGATGCCCATCAGGAACTTGGACAAGCCATAGGCGATGGCAATCGCCGACAGCGCCACGCCCAGTTCACCGCGGGTATAGCCCTCTTCGATCAGATAGGGCATCGCCAGGGAAAAGTTTTTGCGCAGCAGGTAGTAACCGGCGTAACCGATAAAGATACCGGCGAAGATTTGCCAGCGCAGGCGGCGGTAGGTGCTGTCTATTTTTTCTTCAGGCAAGGGCGCCTGATGTGCGGCAGGACGAAAGAAAGCAAACATTCAGGAGCTCCAGTTTTCTTGTTTTGACTGCGGATGCGAATGTTACAGTTTCGTTACCGAAAATAGCACTGGTTCTCATCAGCCAAACAGCGGAAATGTTGGAAAACGAGCATTCCTTTATGAACATGTCGCTCAGATGTAAGTGACGGGCGTTGTAGGAGTTGTTACCGCTTTCCTTTAGTGACTGCCGGGCCGGCAGGATTAAGGCAAATCTTTGGGAAATGTCCTGCACTGTTACCGGAAGCCATGATCTTCAGCTCAATACCTTCGCGCTTTAACCTTTTGGCCAGTTGCCAAGACTGGCATTTGAGGTGCGAAGGGGAGAGGGAAGGGTTATGCGGTGGATTGCGTTCTTGCTGGTACTGGCGTTGTCTGGAGAAGCCCGGGCCGAGGAGTTTTTGCTTATTCCGGAAGACAATCCCAAGCCGGTGTACCCGCCGGCGCTGCAAAGGGCCGGAATTACAGGTGATGTCCGGGTCAGGTTCACGGCGCATGCCGATGGTTCGGTGAGCAAGGTGAGCATTTTGCAAAGCGATCACCCGGATTTGGCCGAGGCGACCCGGGTTGCCATTGCGCAGTGGCGATTCAAGCCGTGGGTGGTCGAAGGTGGCAAACCCAAAGAGCAGGAGGTCATTGCGCCCATGATCTTTCGATACGACTCGGATCTGCCCATTCATATCAATCAGTGGCTCAAGGAGCTGAGATGCCGCGATTTCAATGAGGTCATGGCCAATGTTCCGGAGAGCGGTTGGCTTGATGCTTCTGCCTTCCATTACACCCGTGCCTACCTGTCGAATGCGTTCTCCGCGACCAGCTTGTCAAACGAGCGACGTCTGGAGCTGATCGCAAAGCTGAACAGGGCGGTGCCGATTATCGTCCGGCAATGTTCGAGCAAACCAACGTCCCGGTTTGCGAGGTTTTTGCCTGAGGACCTTCGCAAGCTGCTTTAGTTGTCGACTGGGTCTGAACCCGATTGCTTGAGTCCAGACCGTTTTGCCAATTCAGCGAACCTGCACCACCACCTTGCCTACCGCCTTGCGCTGGCCCAGATCGTTGATCGCCTGCGCGGCACTGCTCAGCGGATACACCTGCGACACCAACGGCTTCAGCTTGCCTTCGGCAAACCAGCCGAAGAGCTGCTGGAAGTTCGCGGCGTTGTCCTGCGGTTGGCGCTGGGCGAACGAGCCCCAGAATACGCCGAGTACCGCTGCGCCTTTGAGCAGTGCCAGGTTCACCGGCAGTTCGGGAATCCGGCCGCTGGCGAAACCGACCACCAGCAGGCGGCCGTTCCAGGCGATGGCGCGGATGGCCTGGTCGAACAGGTCACCACCCACCGGGTCGTAGATCACGTCGGCACCCTGGCCATCGGTCAGGCGTTTGATTTCGTCCTTGAGGCTGGTTTCGCTGTAGTTGATCAGTTCGTCGGCCCCCGCGGCTTTGGCCACGGCGAGTTTTTCTGCGCTGCTGGCGGCAGCGATCACACGGGCGCCCATGGCCTTGCCGATCTCCACTGCCGCGAGGCCGACGCCACCGGAAGCGCCGAGCACCAGCAGGGTTTCGCCCGGCTGCAGGTTGCCACGCTGCTTGAGCGCGTGCATCGAGGTGCCGTAGGTCATGCTGAAGGCGGCGGCTGTGTTGAAGTCCATCGACGGCGGAATCGGTAGCACGTTGTAGCCCGGCACCGCGACCTGTTCGGCGAAGCTGCCCCAGCCGGTCAGGGCCATGACCCGGTCTCCGACTTTCAGGTGACTGACCTTTTCACCCACTTCGCAGACCACGCCGGCTGCTTCACCGCCCGGTGAAAACGGGAAGGGCGGCTTGAACTGGTACTTGCCCTCAATGATCAGCGTGTCGGGGAAGTTGACCCCGGCGGCGTGCACATCCAGCAGGATTTCGTTCTTCTTCGCGACAGGGCTGGCGACGTCTTCCAGCACCAGCGATTCGGCAGGGCCGAAGGCTTTGCACAGCACGGCTTTCATCAGGGCTATTCCTTTGGGAGTGATGGCCGATAAGTGTAGGTGTGTGAGTCGATGGGTCAACGAGCATGCCCGGCCCTGATAGGCAGCCATAAGCTTGTGCTTGCGCGGCGGGTCGTTATGCTAGGCCGCAAACCGGATAAGGAGCGAATTGTGAAAGCGTGGATCATGTTGATGCTGGCCCTGTCTCTGCCTGTGGCAGCAGTGGCCGAAGAAGCCAAAGAGGATGCGGCACCGAAGGTCAATTACATCACCCTGAGCCCGCCGTTCGTGGGTAATTACGGGCTCGATGGCACGCCGAAACTCAAGGTATACAAGGCCGATGTGGCGTTGCGAGTGACCGGCGAAGAGGCGACCAAAGCGGTCAAGGCCAACGAGCCGCTGATTCGGAATCAGCTCGTGGCGTTGTTTGCCCAGCAGACTACCGAGACGATGAACAACGTCGAGGCCAAGGAAAAGCTGCGTCAGGAAGCGCTGAAGCAAACCCAGCAGATCATGAACGACGAAACCGGAAAGCCGGTGGTTGAGGATCTGTTGTTCAACAACCTGATCATCCAGTAATGCTGGACCTGTAGGAGCAAAGCTTGCTCGCGATAGCGCACTCAAGACCGCCATCGCCGGCAAGCCGTGCTCCCACGACCGCCATCGCCGGCAAGCCGTGCTCCTACGACCGCCATCGCCGGCAAGCCGTGCTCCTACAGAAGCGCAATCACCGCCGCCCACTGCTCCGGCGTCACCGGCATCACCGACAGCCGCGATCCTTTCTGCACCAGCGGCATTTCGGCCAGTGCCGTCTGCTGCTTCAGGTAATCGAGCTTCAAGACCTTGGAAAACGTCTTGATATGTTCTACGTCAATTGCACTCCAGGCGTTTTTTTCCGTGGTTGCCTTGGGGTCGTAGTAATGACTTTCAGGCTCCAGCGCCGTCGGGTCTGGATACGCGGCTTCGACTATCTTGCCGATCCCGGCGATCCCTGGTTCCGGGCAGCTGGAGTGATAGAAGAAAAACTCGTCCCCCACCGCCATGGCCCGCAGGAAATTTCGCGCCTGATAGTTGCGGACCCCGTCCCAGCGCGCTCTGCCAAGCTTCTCCAGGCCTTTGATCGAGAGTTCGTCGGGCTCGGATTTCATCAGCCAATAGGCCATGTTTTTTGTTCCTTGCGAGGTGAGTGGGCAGGTTGTCGGGCAATTTTATGACAAACCGACAGTCGGTTGACGCCAGCATTTGCGCAGCGGTTCACGTTGCCGCAAAATGCCGGCCTTTAGAGCTTGACGCTGCTGCACGGCCTACAAAACGGAAACCGCTGCTGTCATCGTGTTGATATGCCTTTGGGGGGCAATCGATGAAACGCAAACCGGATTTACTATGGATTTTGGTCATTTTGTTCGGCCTCGGCGTCGTGACCACTGGCTATGCCCAAAGCCTGTGGGCCAACAAGACCGACGCGCCGGTCGAAGTAGCCCAGTTGCAGCAACAGTCGACTGCGTTCAAGCGCTGATCCTGTCTTTTCGACGCCGCTGACGCCAGTGGCGTCTAGCCCGCGTAATACCAGGCCTTGTCCGTTACCGTTCCTTGCAGCGGCACATCCCAGCTCGCTTGAGCCAGGCGCTCGACCTTCTGACATTCATGGGCCAGCCCCAGCAGTGTCGGCTTGCGCCAGTCATTGCGACGCGCCAGGTAGGCCAGGCTTCGATCGTAGAAACCGCCGCCCATGCCCAGGCGTCCGCCGACATCGTCAAAACCCACTAATGGCAGCAGCACCAGATCCAGCGCCCAGACTTTGCGTTGCCGGGCAAGGTTGTGCCGGGGTTCGAGTATCCGAAAGCGGTTGGGCTTGAGCTTTTCACCGGGGCGGATGCGCTGGAAAACCATTTTGGTTCGCGGCCAGGCGCTGAGTACCGGCAGATAGGTGGCCTTGCCTCGACGTTGAGCCGCACGCAGCAGCAGTCGCGGGTCAATTTCACCGTCGGTGGGCAGGTAAAGAGAGATGTGTTTTGCGCGGCGAAACAGCGGTTGCTGAGCCAATTGCCTGTACAGCCCGCGAGCTGCCGCGCGCTGTTGACTGGGCGTCAATGCGCGGCGGGCCTTGCGCAGCAAGCGTCGAAGTTGCGGGCGTGGAAGCAAAGCAGGTTCGGTCATGGAATCGGCTTCAGCAGTATGGGTACGCAAATGGTACCCATAAAAACGCCGATGCCGGTATTCAAACCGGCATCGGACTGGAATCAGGCTCCCCGGATGTACCGCTGTCGACTTAGCCCTTGAACCCGAAAGTTCAAGGTGGAAGATGCAGTAGGCTTTAAGGCTTTCCGTCTAGCGGACATGCACACCAGCCCAACGTGCAACCTCCAGGGTATAGCAAATCGGCTCAGGGACATCGCCAACTGGCAAGCACCCCAGGGAGTGATCGGAGTATACCGCAAGCGGTGGCGCGAATCAGCCTTTGGTGACGTCCGGATCGGTCGCGAGCACCAGATCGACGCGATCGAGCAGGTCACGTACCTGTTCACGGGTCGAGCCGCTGGCCTGGATATCCGGGCGCTCTTCCTTGTGCAGCAGGTCGTGGGTGATGTTCAGCGCAGCCATCACGGCAATACGGTCGGCACCGATAACTTTGCCGCTGCTGCGAATCTCGCGCATCTTGCCGTCCAGATAGCGGGCGGCGCTCACCAGGTTGCTGCGCTCTTCCTGGGGGCAGATGATCGAATACTCTTTGTCGAGGATCTGCACGGTGACGCTATTGCTTGAACTCATGAGTCTTGCTCCAGGGCCTTGAGGCGCGAAATCATCGATTCGACCTTACGCCGGGCGATTTCGTTTTTTTCAATGAGGTGAGCGCGTTCCTCGCGCCAGGTCTTTTCCTGAGCTAGTAAGAGTCCGTTTTGGCTCTTAAGTTGCTCGACTCGGGTAATCAGCAGTTCGAGTCTGGCCATCAGCGCTTGCAGGTCGGTGTCTTCCATTGTCTTCACTGTCTGATGGGGTTGAACTGTAGGAGCGAGCCTGCTCGCGATGAACCCGAGAACGCCGCGGGTGTCAGGTACCCAGCGTAATCGTTGGCGGCCATCGCGACGGTGCGACGATTCGGCAGGCTCGCTCCTACAGAGGAGTCGATGTAGGATACAAGGCCTTCATTCTAGACATAGCGCCGTCTGGCGCCTAGCTGCCCATGACCATTCAGAATTCCCCGTACCAAGCTTTCGCCACCCTGCTGACTTCCAGTGGTCACAATGTCTCGCCTGCCGAACTGCACGGCCTGCTGCTCGGCCGCAGCTGCGCCGGCGCCGGTTTCGATGCCGAAGGCTGGCTGATCGACGCCGCCGAACTGCTCGAAAACGAGCCGCAGGACAACGTACGCAACGCCTTGATCGGCCTGCAAGAGATGGTCAAGGGCGAGCTCACCGGCGATGACGTGACCGTCGTCCTGTTGCTGCCGACCGACGATGCTCCGCTTACCGACCGCGCCGCTGCGTTGGGCCAGTGGTGCCAGGGCTTCCTCAGCGGGTTCGGCCTGAACTGCCGTGACAGCAGCGCCCTGAGCACCGAGGCCACCGAGGTGTTGCAGGATCTGGCAGCGATTTCCCAGGTGCAGGATGCCCTGGAAGAGTCCGAAGACGGCGAAACCGACTACATGGAAGTCATGGAATACCTGCGCGTCGCGCCGCTGCTGCTGTTCTCGGAAACCAAGAAAGACGCGGCGGCTGCCGCCAAACCGTCGCTGCACTGATCAAAGCCAGGGAACGCCATCTGCCCATGATCCATATCCCGAAATCGGAATACAGCCGTCGCCGCAAGGCCTTGATGGCGCAGATGGAACCCAACAGCATCGCCATCCTGCCCGCCGCCGCGGTCGCCATCCGCAACCGCGACGTCGAGCACGTCTACCGTCAGGACAGCGACTTCCAGTACCTCAGCGGTTTTCCCGAGCCTCAGGCGGTACTGGTGTTGATGCCAGGCCGCGTGCATGGCGAGTACATTCTGTTCTGCCGCGAACGCAACGCCGAACGTGAGTTGTGGGATGGCCTGCGTGCCGGCCAGGAGGGTGCGATTCGCGACTTCGGCGCCGACGACGCCTTTCCGATTACCGATATCGACGACATTTTGCCCGGCCTGATCGAAGGTCGTGACCGGGTGTATTCGGCCATGGGCAGCAACCCGGAATTCGACCGGCACTTGATGGAATGGATCAACGTGATCCGCTCCAAGGCCAATCTCGGCGCCCAGCCACCGAACGAATTCGTTGCCCTGGATCATCTGCTGCATGACATGCGCCTGTATAAATCGGCGGCAGAAGTGAAGGTGATGCGCGAGGCCGCACGGATTTCCGCCCAGGCGCATGTCCGTGCCATGCAGACCAGCCGTGCCGGCTTATACGAGTTCAGCCTTGAAGCCGAACTCGATTACGAATTCCGCAAGGGTGGGGCGAAGATGCCGGCCTACGGTTCGATCGTTGCCTCTGGGCGCAACAGCTGCATCCTGCATTACCAGCAGAATGATGCCGTGCTCAAGGACGGCGATCTGGTGCTGATCGACGCCGGCTGCGAAATCGACTGCTACGCCAGCGACATCACCCGCACCTGGCCGGTCAACGGCAAGTATTCCGCAGAGCAGAAGGCGATCTACGAACTGGTGTTGGCCGCCCAGGAAGCCGCGTTTGCCGAGATCGCACCGAATAAACACTGGAATCAGGCCCACGAGGCCACTGTGCGGGTGATTACCACCGGCCTGATCGAATTGGGTTTGTTGCAGGGTAATGTCGAAGAGTTGATCGCCAGTGAAGCCTACAAGGCGTTTTACATGCACCGCGCCGGTCACTGGCTGGGAATGGATGTGCATGACGTCGGCGAATACAAGGTCGGTGGCGAATGGCGTGTGCTGGAAGTCGGCATGGCGTTGACGGTAGAGCCGGGGATTTACATCGCCCCGGACAATCAGAGCGTGGCGAAAAAATGGCGCGGCATTGGCGTGCGCATCGAGGACGACGTAGTGGTCACCAAAAACGGCTGTGAAATCCTCACCAAGGGCGTACCGAAAACAGTGGCTGAAATCGAGGCTTTGATGGCGCAAGCGCGGACACAAGCGGCATGAGTCGAGTCAATCTGGCAATCATCGGTGGTGGCCTGGTCGGTGCCAGCCTGGCGTTGGCGTTACAGGCCGGGGCCAAGGCTCGGGGCTGGAAGATCGTCCTGATCGAGCCCTTCGCGCCCGGCGATTCGTATCAGCCAAGTTATGACGCGCGCTCCACGGCCTTGTCTTTTGGTGCACGGCAGATTTATCAGCGCCTCGGCGTTTGGCAGGAGATCTCCCGCCGCGCCGAACCGATCAAACAGATTCACGTCTCCGACCGCGGGCGTTTTTCCACGGCGCGGCTGTCGGCCATGGAGGAAGGTGTGCCGGCGTTGGGTTACGTGGTGGAAAACGCCTGGCTCGGCCAGTGCCTGTGGCAAGGCCTGGACAAAGACGTCATCAGTTGGCGGTGCCCGGCCGAAGTCACCCGCATGGAGCCGCTCACCGATGGCTATCGCCTGATCCTCAATGACGAAACCACACTGGAATGCGACCTCGCCGTGTTGGCCGATGGCGGCCGCTCAGGGCTGCGCGAGCAATTGGGCATCGGCATTCGAAAGCGCCCGTACAACCAGAGCGCGCTGATCGCCAACATCACCCCGAGTGAAGCCCACAACGGCATGGCGTTCGAGCGTTTTACCGACGATGGCCCGATGGCGTTGCTGCCGCTGCCGGACAACCGCTGCGCATTGGTCTGGACCCGTTTGGGCATGGACGCGCAACGCTTGGCTGCATTGGATGAACGCAGTTTTCTCAGCGAGTTGCAGGGCGTGTTCGGTTATCGCTTGGGCACGTTGAAGCAGGTTGGCGCTCGGCATTTGTATCCTTTGTCGCTGGTCGAGGCCGAGGAACAGGTACGCTCGCACCTGGCGGTGCTCGGCAATGCCGCCCATAGCCTGCACCCGATTGCCGGACAGGGTTTCAACCTGTCGCTGCGTGATGCCCAGGCACTGGCCGATGCATTGCTCGCCAGCGAGCAGCCATTGGGCCACTTCGCGACCTTGCAGGCTTATCGCGAACGTCAGCGCCTGGATCAGAACCTCACCGTCGGTTTCTCCGATCAGGTCACGCGCCTGTTCGGCAGCACCCAGCCACTGGTTTCGTTGGGGCGCAATCTCGGATTGCTCGGTCTGGATCTGCTGCCGCCGGCCAAACGCTGGTTCGCCCGACAGGCCATGGGCCTGGGTACTCGCCCTGATGTTTAAGTGGCTGACTCGCACGTTCGGCAAGGCGCGACTGATGCGCCGATTCATGAGCTTCTATCCGCCGTACCTCGGCGCCGGCGTGCGCGTGCGGCATATCAGCGATGACTTTCGCGACATCCAGGTCTCCATGGGCTTGAGCTGGTACAACCGCAATTATGTCGGCACCCAGTTTGGTGGCAGCCTGTATTCGATGGTCGACCCGTTCTTCATGCTGATGCTGATGGAGAACCTTGGGCGCAACTACATCGTCTGGGACAAGGCGGCGGACATCGATTTCATCGCGCCGGGCAAAGGCCCGGTGTTCGCCCGTTTCAACATCGACGACACGTTGCTCGACGAGATCCGGCGACAGACGGCGGGTGGCGAAAAATACCTGCCGCAATTGCAGGTCGATATTCATGACGGCGCCGGCCACCTGGTGGCGCGTGTCGGAAAAACCCTTTACGTGCGGCTCAAGCCGCAAGCGAGACAGGCTTAAAGCATGGAAATGCGCGCAGATCTGCTGATTGTCGGAGCCGGAATGGTCGGCAGTGCCCTGGCGCTGGCGTTGCAGGACAGCGGGCTGGAAGTCCTGCTGCTCGACGGCAGTCCGATGAGCGTCAAACCGTTTGACGCCCAAGCCCCGTTCGAACCACGGGTGAGTGCGCTGTCCATCGCCAGCCAGCGGATTCTCGAGCGCCTGGGTGTGTGGGACGGCATCGTCAGCAGGCGCAGCAGTCCCTATAGCGACATGCACGTCTGGGATGGCAGCGGTACCGGGCAGATCCACTTCTCGGCAGCCAGCGTGCATGCCGAGGTGCTGGGACACATCGTTGAGAACCGCGTGGTGCAGGACGCCTTGCTCGACCGCTTGCACGATTGTGATTTAGGCATGCTGGCCAACGCGCGTCTCGAACAAATGCGTCGCTCCGGCGACGATTGGCTGCTGACCCTGGCCGACGGCCGCACGTTGCGTGCGCCTCTGGTGATCGCGGCGGATGGCGCCAATTCGGCAGTGCGGCGCCTGACGGGCGTGGCGACGCGGGAGTGGGATTATTTGCATCACGCCATCGTCACCAGCGTGCGCAGTTCGAAAAACCATCAATCGACAGCCTGGCAGCGCTTTACCGACAACGGCCCGTTGGCGTTTTTGCCGTTGGAGCGTGATGGTCAGCACGACTGGTGTTCGATCGTCTGGTCGACTACGCCGAGTGAAGCCGAACGCCTGATGGCGCTGGATGACGAGGTGTTCGGCCGCGAGCTGGAGCGAGCCTTCGAAGGTCGGCTAGGTACCGTGCTCAATGCCGACCCGCGTCTGTGCGTGCCACTGCGTCAGCGGCATGCCAAGCGTTATGTAGCTGAAGGCCTGGCGCTGATCGGCGATGCGGCCCACACCATTCACCCATTGGCCGGGCAGGGCGTGAATCTTGGCTTCCTCGACGCCGCCGTACTGGCCGAAGTGTTGTTGCAAGCGGCCGGCCGTGGTGAACGTCTGGCGGATGTGAAGGTACTCAGCCGCTACGAACGTCGCCGCATGCCGCATAACCTGGCGCTGATGGCGGCGATGGAAGGCTTCGAGCGACTGTTCCAGGCCGATCCGTTGCCGGTGCGCTGGTTGCGTAATACCGGGCTGAAGCTGGTTGACCAGATGCCGGAGGCCAAGGCGCTGTTTGTGCGCGAAGCGCTGGGTTTGATCGGGGATCTGCCGGCGCTGGCCAAGGCCTGAGATATTGATGGCCTGTGGCCAGTTCGCGGGCAAGCAAATCGACACGCACTGGTAGGAGTGAGGCTTGCCCGCGAAGGCGTCGGCACATTTTCCAACAATGTCGCCTATGCAACATCTGGTAACGCCTCCGCGAACTGTTCGATTGAGAAGCTAAATGTGAGTCCTTATCATTTGGTCTCACTTTTTCAATCGAGAGACCGCTCCCATGTTGGCACCGAAGCGTCTACTGACCGCACTGGCCCTGACTCTGATTGGCAGCACTGCCGCCCAGGCCGCCGACGAGGTGGTTGTCTACTCCTCGCGTATCGACGAGCTCATCAAGCCAGTCTTCGATGCCTACACTGCAAAAACCGGTGTGAAGGTGAAGTTCATCACCGACAAGGAAGCGCCGCTGATGCAACGGATCAAGGCCGAGGGCGAGAACGCCACAGCCGACCTGCTGCTGACCGTTGATGCCGGCAACCTCTGGCAGGCCGAGCAGATGGGCATTCTCCAGCCGTTCACCTCGAAAACCATCGACGCCAATATCCCGCTGCAATATCGCGCAGCTTCCCATGCCTGGACCGGCCTGAGCTTGCGCGCGCGGACCATCGCCTACTCCACCGAGCGGGTGAAGCCGGGCGAGTTGACCACCTACGAAGCGCTGGCCGACAAGAACTGGGAAGGTCGCCTGTGCCTGCGCACGGCAAAGAAGGTCTATAACCAGTCCCTGACTGCCACCATGATCGAAGTGCACGGCGCCGAGAAAACCGAGAAGATCCTCAAGGGCTGGGTCAACAACCTGTCCACTGACGTATTCTCCGATGACGTCGCCGTACTCGAAGCCATCAACGCCGGCCAATGCGATGTGGGCATCGTCAACACCTACTACTACGGTCGCCTGCACAAGCAAAAACCTGATCTGCCGGTGAAGCTGTTCTGGCCGAACCAGGCGGATCGTGGCGTGCACGTCAACCTGTCGGGTATCGGCCTGACCAAACACGCGCCGCACCCGGAAGCCGCCAAGGCCCTGGTGGAGTGGATGACCACGCCTGAAGCGCAGAAAATCTTTGCCGATGTGAACCAGGAGTTCCCGGCCAACCCGACGGTTCAGCCATCCGCAGAAGTGGCGGCGTGGGGCAAGTTCATTGCCGATACCTTGCCGGTGGAAGTCGCGGGCAAGCGTCAGGCTGAGGCGATCCGGATGATGGATCGGGCTGGCTGGAATTGACGTTACCTTTATACTGCGCGCCTTTACGGCACTGATCGTTCCCACGCTCTGCGTGGGAATGCATCCACCGACGCGTCGAAGCGTGACGCAGAGCGTCACAAGATGTGTGCCCACGCAAAGCGTGGGCACAATCATTTAAACGAGAGTTTTCCTTGGCCCACCCCGCCCAACGCCGCTGGTATCCCCTGGTCTTCGCCATCGCTGCGCTGGTCCTGTTGCCCTTGAGCGTGTTGCTGTTGTCCTGGCAAACCATCGATCAGCAGATCTGGTCCCATCTCTGGAAAACCCAGATGCCGCGGTTGTTGGGCAACACCCTGACCCTGGTGCTTGGCGTTGGTGTCGGCGTGACGGTGCTCGGTGTGAGCCTGGCCTGGCTCACCAGCCTTTGCGAGTTCCCCGGCAGGCGCTGGCTGGACTGGGCCTTGATGCTGCCCTTTGCGATTCCCGCCTACGTGCTGGCGTTCGTCTTTGTCGGCCTGCTGGATTTCGCCGGCCCGGTGCAAACCCTGTTGCGTGAGTGGTTCGGCACCGGGCTGCGCCTGCCGCGCGTGCGTTCCACGGGTGGGGTGATTGTGGTTTTGGTGTTGGTGTTCTACCCCTATGTTTACCTGTTGGCGCGCACGGCATTCCTGGCTCAGGGCAAAGGCTTGATGGAGGCTGCTCGGGTGCTGGGGCAATCGCCCTGGCAGGCGTTCTGGCGGGTGGCCATGCCCATGGCGCGTCCTGCCATTGGCGCGGGTGTGGCATTGGCGCTGATGGAAACCCTGGCGGATTTCGGTGCCGTGTCGGTGTTCAACTTCGACACCTTCACCACCGCCATCTACAAGACCTGGTATGGCTTTTTCAGCCTGTCCAGCGCCGCGCAACTGGCCAGCCTGCTCCTGCTGGTGGTGATGGTGGTGCTGTACGGCGAGCGGCGTGCCCGTGGTGCCAATCGGGCGAGCAATGAACGGCCACGGGTCAAGGCGCTGTATCACCTGCATGGAATCAAAGCGCTGCTGGCCACCGGCTGGTGCGGTCTGGTATTCGCCTGCGCCTTCGTCATCCCTGTGCTGCAACTGTTGGTGTGGTTCTGGCAGCGCGGGCGCTTCGATCTCGATGAGCGTTATACCGGTCTGATCGTCCACACGCTGTACCTGGGCGCGATGGCGGCGTTGGTCACTGTCAGTGTCGCGTTGGTCCTGGCGTTTGCCCGACGCTTGGCGCCGACGCAGGGCATCCGCGCAGGTGTCAGTCTGGCCAATCTGGGTTATGCATTGCCCGGTTCGGTGCTGGCGGTGTCGATCATGCTGGCGTTCAGTTATCTGGACCGTGAGCTGGTGATTCCACTCTCCGGCTGGTTCGGCGGAGCCGGCAAGCCACTGCTGCTGGGCAGTCTGGCAGCGCTGTTGCTGGCCTATCTGGTGCGTTTCATTGCCGTGGCTTATGGGCCGCTGGAAAGCAGTCTGGCGCGTATACGGCCATCTTTGCCCGAAGCGGCACGTAGCCTGGGTGTCAGCGGTCCGCGACTGTTTTTCAAAGTGTATCTGCCGTTGTTGCTGCCCGGTTCGTTGAGTGCGGCGCTGCTGGTGTTTGTCGACGTGCTCAAGGAAATGCCCGCGACCCTCCTGATGCGCCCGTTTGGCTGGGATACGCTGGCAGTGCGAATCTTCGAAATGACCAGTGAGGGTGAGTGGGCGAGGGCGTCGTTACCGGCCTTGACCCTGGTTTTGGTCGGGCTGCTACCGGTTATCGGATTGATACGACGTTCGGCGCATCGAAACAGCTAGGTGCCAGTCCTACACCTTGCGGCTACAATGCGCGGCATTCGGTGCGGTCCGTCTGACAGACAAGGTAGTAAAAATCGGCTGGAAGCCTTTGATTTCAAGGTTTTCAGACGGTTTATCACTCGCCCGCACCTTCGCCACGCCCGGAAGGAGAAACCCATGGGACAGCGTACGCCTCTGTATGACCTTCACCTCGCCCTTGGCGCGAAGATGGTCGATTTTGGCGGTTGGGATATGCCTCTGCATTATGGATCGCAGGTCGAGGAACACCATGAGGTGCGCCGCGATTGCGGTGTCTTCGATGTATCCCACATGACCGTGATCGATGTCAGCGGCCCCCAGGCCAAGGCCTGGCTGCAGCACCTGCTGGCCAACGACGTCGAACGCCTGCACAGCTCCGGCCGTGCGTTGTACAGCGCCATGCTCAATGAACGTGGCGGCATCGTTGACGACATGATCGTCTACCGCCTCGATGAGGGTTATCGCCTGGTGGTCAACGCCTCGACGCGCGATCAGGACATGGCGTGGATGCAGGCGCATCTCGACGGCTTCGATGTACAGCTCAACGAACGGGCCGAACTGGCGATGCTGGCCATTCAGGGGCCGCATGCCCGGCACAAGATTGCCGAACTGGTGAACCAGTCCCGCGGCAATCTGATTCAGCTGCTCAAGCCTTTTGAAGGTCAGCCCGACGGTGACTGGTTCATTGCGCGTACCGGCTACACCGGTGAAGACGGTCTGGAAATTATCTTGCCGGCCGATCAGGCGCCGGGATTCTTCAACGATCTGGTCGGGGCGGGTATTTCCCCGATCGGGCTGGGCGCACGTGACACCTTGCGGGTCGAGGCCGGGATGAACCTCTACGGCCAGGACATCAATCAAGACGTTTCACCGCTGGCCTCCAACATGGCCTGGAGCATTGCCTGGGAACCGACCTCGCGCCAGTTCGTCGGCCGCAAGGCACTGGAGGCGGAACAGGCCGGAGGAATTCAGCACAAACTGGTGGGGCTGGTCCTTGAGGAACGCGGCGTTTTGCGCGCGCATCAAGTAGTCCGCATCGCTGATGTTGGCGAAGGGGAGATCACCAGTGGTAGTTTCTCTCCTACGCTTAGCAAGTCGATTGCACTGGCGCGCGTGCCGATGGCAACTGCCGACCGCGCAGAAGTGGAAATCCGTGGCAAGTGGTACCCGGTTCGAGTGGTCAAACCGACCTTCGTACGCCATGGCAAAACCTTGATCTAATCTTTTCCGGCGGGCTTGGACCGCCGACAATTTTCCTGAGGAACTGAACATGAGCGATATTCCTGCCGACCTGCGTTTTGCCGAAAGTCACGAATGGGCACGTCTGGAAGCCGATGGCACCGTCACCGTGGGCATCAGCGATCACGCGCAGGAAGCGCTGGGTGATGTGGTGTTTGTCGAATTGACCGAAGTCGGCAACGTGTTTGCCGCGCAAGATCAGGCCGGTGTCGTTGAATCGGTGAAAGCCGCTTCCGACATCTATTCGCCGATTGCCGGTGAAGTGATTGCCGTGAACGAAGAGCTGAGCGCCAACCCGGAACTGCTCAACTCCGATCCGTACGGCGCCTGGATCTTCAAGCTCAAGCCAGGCAACAGCGCTGACCTGGACAACCTGCTCGATGCCGCCGGTTACAAGGCTGCCATCGGCGAGTAAGCCTTCAAGCGTCACCCCAAAGCCCCGACCTGTCGGGGCTTTTTCATGCCTGACAACTTTCGCGATACCTGCTTTTTTGTGGGAGCGAGCTTGCTCGCGATGAGGGCCTCACATTCAACATTTATATTGGTTGATCTACCGCTATCGCGAGCAAGCTTTGCTTCCACAGGGTTTTCCAAAGAATCGTGTCCGACATCGGCTGCTATGCTGGTTTGACCGTGTTGCATCGACGCTGAGCGCCAGCCAAGAGAGAGCCCGTCATGTCCCAGTTGCCGTCCCTGAGCCAGTTACGCGACCCCAATGCCTTTCTTCGCCGCCACCTCGGGCCGGATGCCGCCGAGCAGCAGGCGATGCTCGACAGCCTCGGTCTTGGCAGCCGGGTCGAGCTGATCGAACAGACTGTGCCGCCGGGAATTCGCCTGAATCGGGCGCTTGATCTGCCACCGGCACTGGACGAAGAAGCGGCGCTGGCGAAGCTGCGGGGATATGCCGAGCAGAATCAGGTCTGGACCAGCCTGATCGGCATGGGCTATCACGGCACGCTCACGCCGACGGTCATCTTGCGCAACGTGCTGGAAAATCCCGGCTGGTACACCGCTTACACGCCTTATCAACCGGAGATCGCTCAGGGCCGGCTCGAAGCGCTGTTGAACTTCCAGCAACTGACCATCGATCTCACGGGGCTGGAATTGGCCAACGCCTCTCTGCTGGACGAAGCGACCGCCGCGGCGGAAGCCATGGCCCTGGCCAAACGCGTTGCCAAATCGAAAAGCAATCTGTTCTTCGTCGATGAAAACTGCCATCCGCAGACTATTTCCGTGGTGCAGACCCGCGCCGAAGGCTTCGGTTTCGATCTGATCATCGATGCTGTGGATAACTTGAAGCAGCACCAGGTGTTCGGCGCGCTGCTGCAATATCCCGACACCCACGGCGAGATCCGCGACCTGCGTCCCTTGATCGATCACCTGCATGCCCAACAGGCGCTGGCCTGTGTCGCCACGGATCTGCTGAGCCTGCTGTTGCTGACCCCGCCGGGAGAATTGGGTGCCGACGTAGTGTTCGGTTCGTCCCAGCGCTTCGGCGTGCCCATGGGCTACGGTGGGCCGCATGCGGCGTTCTTTGCCAGCCGCGACGAATACAAGCGAGCGATCCCTGGGCGGATCATCGGCGTGTCGAAAGATGCCCGGGGTAACGTCGCCCTGCGCATGGCCCTGCAAACCCGCGAGCAACACATTCGTCGCGAGAAAGCCAACTCCAACATTTGCACGGCCCAGGTGTTGCTGGCCAACATTGCCAGTTTCTATGCGGTCTACCACGGGCCGGAAGGGCTCAAGCGCATTGCCCGGCGTGTGCATCGACTGACCTGTATTCTCGCCGAGGGCCTTGAGCGCAAGGGCATCAAGCGCCTGAACCAGCAGTTCTTCGACACGCTGACGCTGGACGTCGGTGGCACCCAAACGGCAATTATCGAAAGCGCCGTGGCCGCACAGATCAACCTGCGCATCCTGGGGCGTGGGCGGTTGGGTTTGAGCCTCGACGAAAGTTGTGACGAAACCACGGTGGCAAAACTGTTCGATGTGTTTCTGGGAGCCGATCATGGGCTCGACGTCGACGAACTGGACACACAAACGCTGGCTTGCGGCATACCGGCCGGCCTTTTACGCACTACGCCTTATCTGCAACATCCGGTGTTTAGCGCCCATCACAGCGAAACCGAAATGTTGCGTTACCTCAAGCAGCTGGAAAACAAGGATCTGGCGCTCAATCAGTCGATGATTCCACTGGGCTCGTGCACCATGAAGCTCAACGCCACCAGCGAGATGATCCCGATCACCTGGCCGCAGTTTGCCAATCTGCATCCGTTCGCACCTAAAGAGCAGGCCGTCGGTTATTCGTTGATGATCGAGGAGCTGGAGCGCTGGCTCTGCGCGATCACCGGTTTCGATGCGATCTGCATGCAACCCAACTCGGGCGCCCAGGGCGAGTACGCGGGATTGCTGGCGATCCGCAAATACCACGAGAGCCGCCAGCAGGGTGGACGCGATATCTGCCTGATTCCATCATCGGCGCATGGCACCAACCCGGCGTCGGCGCAGATGGCCGGGATGCGCGTGGTGATCGTTGAATGCGATGAGGCCGGCAACGTCGATCTGGAGGACTTGAAGGAAAAAGCGGCAGACGCCGCAGACAAACTCTCTTGCCTGATGGCGACGTATCCTTCGACCCATGGCGTCTACGAGGAAGGCATCAGCGAGATCTGCGCGGTGATTCACCAGCACGGCGGCCAGGTGTACATGGACGGCGCCAATCTCAATGCCCAGGTCGGGCTGGCGCGGCCTGCAGACATTGGCGCCGATGTGTCGCACATGAACCTGCACAAAACTTTCTGCATTCCCCACGGCGGCGGCGGGCCGGGCATGGGGCCGATAGGCGTGCGCGCGCATCTGGCACCGTTCGTGGCCAACCATCCGGTGGTGCCCATCGACGGACCGCTGGCACAGAACGGCGCGGTCAGCGCAGCGCCGTGGGGCAGCGCGAGTATCCTGCCGATCAGCTGGATGTACATCGCCATGATGGGGCCGCAACTGGCCGACGCCAGCGAAGGGGCGATCCTGGCGGCGAATTACCTGGCGCGGCATTTGTCCGGCGCGTTCCCGGTGCTCTACACCGGGCGCAACGAGCGGGTGGCTCACGAATGCATTCTCGACCTGCGACCTTTGAAGGCGCTGACAGGCATCAGTGAGGAAGATGTTGCCAAGCGCCTCATGGACTATGGCTTCCACGCACCCACCATGTCGTTTCCGGTGCCGGGGACGTTGATGGTCGAGCCTACGGAAAGCGAATCGAAAGCCGAGCTGGACCGCTTCATCGGGGCAATGCTGAGTATTCGCGCAGAGATTACCGAAGTGCAGAATGGCAACTGGCCGGCCGAAGATAATCCCTTGAAGCGCGCACCGCATACGCTGGCCGATGTCACCGGGATCTGGGAACGGCCCTACAGCATCGAGCAAGCAGTTACGCCGGACGCGCATACCAAGGCCCACAAGTACTGGCCGGTGGTGAACCGGGTGGACAATGTCTACGGGGACCGGAATCTGTTTTGCGCGTGTGTGCCGGTGGATGATTACCGCTGACAGTACTCGTTCCTGTAGGAGTAAGGCTTGCCCGCGATAGCGACCTTGAGATCGTCATCGCGGGCAAGCCTTGCTCCTACAGTTTGTGCAAAAAAATGCCGCTCATTTGAGCGGCATTTTTCGTTCAGCAACCGGGCTTATTCGGCAGCCACGGCATTCTTCGCCAGAATCGCATTCGCCAGTTCCATATCCGTAGCCTGCAGGCCCGGATTGTCGGCGCGGACTTTCTGCATGGCCGCTTCCAGGTACGGGCCGCGGATGCCGCCGTCGCTGGCAACGAAGCTGCCGGCATCGTCCTGGGCGGCGACGATCAGTTTGTGATCCTTGAAGGTCAGGTAGGTCGAAGCGGTGGTCGCACCGGACGAAATGACATTACGCCAAAAGCTATCAGCCATCGCCGAACCGACTGGCAGGGACAACAGGGCGATGGTGGCGACAGCAAATTTGAAACGCATAGGGGTGACTCCACTGGGTTTTTAACTACGGGGTTGGATCGTCATCGCCCCATCCAGTTCCATCACCGCACGCCTACTTCTGCTCGCTCTGCGGCGTCACGCGCAAGACTTCTTCGACGGTGGTCAAACCCGCCGCCACTTTCTGCGCCCCCGACAATCGCAAGCTGCGCATGCCCTCCTTGAACGCCTGTCGCCGCACCGCCAGCAAGTCGGTGTCCGGGTTGATCAGGGATTTGATGCCATCGCTGAGCTGCATGATTTCGTAGACGCCCGCTCGCCCGTGATAACCAGTGTCGCGGCATTCCAGGCAACCGATGGCGCGTTGAGCGTTACCGGGCAACGGCGCCTGCCAGGGCCGGGTCAGGGTTTGCCAGTCCTCTTCGTTCAAGGCTTGTGGTGCCTTGCAGTGCGGGCACAAGGTCCGCACCAACCGCTGGGCCATGACGCCGAGGACCGTGGCTTTGATCAGGTAGTGCGGCACGCCGAGTTCCAGCAAACGGCTGATGGCGCTGGGTGCATCGTTGGTGTGCAGCGTCGACAGCACCAAGTGGCCGGTGAGGGCAGCTTGAATGGCCATTTCGGCAGTTTCCAGGTCGCGGATCTCGCCGATCATGATGATGTCCGGGTCTTGCCGCATCAGCGCGCGCACGCCGGCGGCGAACGTCAGGTCGATGTTGTGCTGGACCTGCATCTGGTTGAACGCCGGTTCGACCATTTCAATCGGGTCTTCGATGGTGCAGAGGTTGACCTCCGGCGTCGCCAGTTTTTTCAGCGTGGTGTAGAGCGTGGTGGTCTTGCCCGAACCGGTCGGCCCGGTGACCAGAATGATGCCGTTGGGTTGGCGGGTCATGTCTTGCCAACGGCGCAGGTCGTCTGCGGAAAAACCCAGCTGGTCGAAATCCTTCAGCAGCACTTCGGGGTCAAAGATCCGCATCACCATTTTTTCGCCGAAGGCTGTCGGCAGGGTCGAAAGCCGCAGTTCGACTTCCCCGCCGTCCGGGGTCTTGGTCTTCACCCGGCCATCCTGGGGTTTGCGCTTTTCCGCAACGTTCATCCGCCCCAGGCTTTTCAGGCGACTGACGATGGCCATGGTCACTTGCGGAGGAAATTGGTAGACGTTGTGCAACACGCCATCGATGCGAAAACGCACCGTGCCCTGCTCGCGCCGGGGTTCGATATGGATATCGCTGGCGCGCTGCTGGAAGGCGTACTGGAACAACCAGTCGACGATGTTGACGATGTGCGCGTCGTTGGCGTCCGGCTCCTGGTCGCTGGCGCCAAGGTTGAGCAATTGTTCGAAGTTGCCCAGGGTATTGACCTGCTGATCGGCGTTGTTGGCCCCGGTGACCGACTTGGCCAGGCGAAAGAACTCAACGCTGAAACGCTGGATATCCACGGGGTTGGCCACCACGCGTTTGATCGGCAGCTTCAGTACATGGGTCAGGTCGGCCTCCCAGCCGTTGACGTACGGCTGCGCGCTGGCGACCGTCACGGCGTCGCGGTCGATGGCCACCGCCAGGATCTTGTGACGCTGGGCGAAGGCGTAGGACATCAACGGCGTAACGGCGGCGACGTTGATTTTCAACGGGTCGATACGCAGGTAAGGCTGGCCGGCCTGCTGGGACAGCCACAGGGTCAGGTTTTCCAGATCAAGATGCTTGCCCGGACGGCTGAGGTCGTCCAGTTGTTGGCTGGCGATGAATTCCAGCGGGTGCATCTGGCCCTGTGCGGCATGGCGGCGACGGGCATTGAGTGCCTGCTCGGCAGAATCCTGGTTGATAAAACCTTGGGCGACCAGCTCGCGCAGCACATCATTGAGATCCAGCCAGCGGTCCTGAATTGAGAGTTGAACGGACATGCGGGCTCCTTTTGGACAACAGTCCGCAAAGGATAGCCGCGGCTCCGCAGACCGTTGGGCCACTACCCGACGAAGGCGTATCCGGTCTTTTCAGCCAGTCGCCTGAGCCGGCTCAACCCAGGCTGAATCGACGGTTCGCAACTCAACCGAGCAGACGCTGATCAGGTTACGAAGTTTTTGTGCAATGACCTTGGCGCGGTGCCAGCTCAATCCGTCCATGACAATCTCGATGGCCAGCAGGTCGTGCTGGCGCTGCACGTTGACCTGGTCCGGCGTGAGGCATTGCAGCGCAAACAGGTTGAGTGCGCGGCACAACAAGTCCGGTTCGGCTTCGGCCAGCAATTGGTAGTGCACACGGCAGTGGGCATTGCCGGCATTCCAGACGTCGGCGCGGATGGGAAAAGTGTTCACGGCTTCGAGATGCGGCATGGTCGGACTCCAAAAAACATGGAGAAATTTTTACATCCGTTGCCGGGTATTTCTTCTCTATGATTGAGCGAAAGACGCTTATGTCGAATCAATCAATTCGTTTACAAAGCGGTATGGGGTATTTTTATGCAGGTTGAGTTGGACAGCTACGACCGCAAGATTCTCGTGTTGCTGCAAGAAGACGCTTCGCTCTCCAGTGCGCAGATCGCTGAGCAGGTGGGACTCTCGCAGTCACCGTGTTGGCGGCGAATTCAGCGTATGAAGGACGAGGGGATCATTCGTGCCCAGGTGACGTTGCTGGATCGCAAGAAAATCGGCCTGAACACGCAGATATTTGCCCAGGTAAAACTCAACGCCCACGGGCGATCGAACTTCACCGAATTCACCGAGGCGATTCGCGGTTTTCCCGAGGTGCTGGAGTGTTATGTGCTGATGGGGGCTGTGGACTTCATGCTGCGGATCGTCGCGGCGGACATCGAAGCGTATGAGCGCTTCTTTTTCGAGAAGCTGTCGCTGGTGCCGGGGATTCAGGAAGTGAACTCGGTTGTGGCGTTATCGGAGATCAAGTCGACCACCTGTTTGCCGGTGGTGCGGTGATTGCCTTTGTGGCGAGGGAGCTTGCTCCCGTTGGGTTGCGAAGCGACCCCAAAACCGGCGTTTGCCGGAATGGGGAGTCCTTCGGCCTCCAGCGGGAGCAAGCTCCCTCGCCACAGGGTTACATGCGCAGGAGCATCTTCCAGGCACGGTTCTGATAAACCGCAATCGCCTGCTGCTTGCGCGCATCGAGCAATTCATCGGTGATCGTCGGTTCGTTGGCCAGTTGCGCCAGTTTGTTCAGCTCGCCGTACAGGCGATCCATTTCCGGGACCTCCAGTACGTTGCGCGCATGGTGCAACCAGACCTGGATGCGCTCGATGCGCGGCAGCTGTTCAGCCAGATCTTCCGGCTGTTGCTGGTAACGCTGCAATTGCAAGGAAGTGGCTTCTTCGCCCAGCAACCGTGGCAACCAGCTGCCCAATTGCGCAGCGCCCTGACGATTGCCGCGGGTGTTGCGCTCGGCGGTCCAGGTGCGGGCCAGCAACCAGCGTGAAGTGGTCAGGGAGAACAGGCCCCAACGCGGGTCTTCCAGTTCTTCGAGGAATTGCTCCGGCGCGGCTTTGCGCACGTCTTCATCCTCCAGACCGGCTTGAACCAGCGGACGCCAGTCTTCCAGCAAGGCATCGAGCGCGACGCGCAGGTCGTGGGTCGACTGACGCGGGGCGGCTTGCCCGAGGCTGCTGATCAGCGCGCGCATTTCAGCCAGGCACTCGACCCAGTCCTGCAGCAGGCGCCAATGACCGTTGAAGCGATACTGCTCGGCCAGACGCTGGCTGCTGCCCAGCAAATGCCAGCTCAGCGCGGCGAACGCGTCGTCCAGCGGGGTTTCGGCGGTGATCTGCGGCGCCGGCAGGCTCAGCGAATAGCTGTGGGCGTCGTACAGGCGATAACCGCGCTCGGCCTTGCTGATATCGCAAGGCATCAGCGCCAGTTTCTCGGCCAGCTCGGCGGCCAGTTCCAGCAATGCGGCCGGCTCGCCTTCGCGCAGTTCCAGTTCCAGCTCGCAGATTTCTTCTTTCTGTTTGCCGACCACGACGTGGCCCAGATCCAGAGCGGCTTCGATAACCACTTTGGTCTTGCCACGGCCCCAGGCGATTTCTGCACGTTCGCGGACGAAGTCGGTGGTGAAGATCGGCTTCAGGGTTTTCTTGTCCAGTTCGGCCAGTTCCTCGGGCCAGCATTCGCCGTCGAGTTTCTTCAGGTCGAGCTTGGCTTTGGGCAGGTTCCAGTCGTACTCGTTACGCTCGGACAGACCGGCAATGCTTTGGCCGCGGGTTTTGAGGGTCTGGATCACTTCTTCGCCATCCTTGCGCAGGCGCAGGGCGACTTTGGCCCGGGCCAGATCGCGCTCCGGGGTGTCGAAGTATTGATTCATCAACTCACGGCGTTCCCAGCCACTTTTGTTGCGTTTTTTAAGAAGAGGGTGCTCGCGCAGGGCGGCGAGGGTTTCGCGGCTGACGCGGAGTTTGATTTCGGTTTCTTTCTGCATGGCCGGAAAATCCAGGATCGGGAGCGCAGCCGGGGGAATAGGTGGCTGCCAAGGTCGTGCAGTGTACAGGACTCGACCAAGATAGGGTCTGTTGACGCTTGGTGACGGCCGCGACGGCCCTCCCTTGGCTCGTCACCAAGCGCCAACAGACCCTACCCGCCGTGCGACGGTTTATTCCTGTCGCCGGATGGTTCTATGATGGTCTTCAATTTGCGAGTTGGAGTCAGCGATGCCTTTGCCGTCCATGAAAGATCAATTCGCTGCGCTGATTGCTGCACCGTCCGTCAGTTGCACCCAGGCCAGCCTCGATCAATCCAATCGCCCGGTGATCGACCTGCTGGCCGCGTGGCTCGGTGATCTTGGCTTCGCCTGCGATATCCAGCAGGTCAGCCCGGGCAAATTCAATCTGCTGGCCAGTTATGGCTCCGGTCCCGGTGGGTTGGTGCTCGCCGGTCACAGCGACACCGTGCCGTTCGATGGCGCGTTGTGGCAGACCGACCCATTGAAGCTGACTGAAGTCGATGGTCGTTGGGTCGGGCTCGGCAGTTGTGACATGAAAGGCTTTTTCGCCCTGGCCATCGAAGCCGTCAAGCCGTTGCTCGATCAGCCGTTCAAGCAACCGCTGCTGATCCTCGCCACGTGCGATGAAGAAAGCTCGATGTCCGGCGCCCGCGCGCTGGCAGCCGCCGGGCGGCCGCTGGGGCGTGCCGCGGTCATCGGCGAGCCGACCGGGCTCAAGCCGATCCGCATGCACAAAGGCATCATGATGGAGCGCATCGACATACTCGGGCAAAGCGGCCATTCCTCGGACCCGCGCCTGGGCCATAGCGCGCTCGAAGCCATGCACGACGCCATTGGCGAACTGCGCGGCCTGCGCCTGTCGTGGCAGCGTGAATTTCGCAACCCACAGTTCAGCGTGCCGACGCCGACGATGAATTTCGGCTGCATCCATGGCGGCGACAACCCCAATCGCATCTGCGGGCAATGCTCGCTGGAGTTCGATCTGCGGCCGCTACCGGGCATGGACCCCAAAGCCCTGCGCGCGGCGATCCTGCAGAAGCTCAACCCGATTGCCGAGCGGCATCAGGTGAAAATCGATTACGCCCCGCTGTTCCCTGAAGTACCGCCTTTCGAGCAGGCTGAAGATGCCGAATTGGTGCGCATTGCCGAAAAGCTCACCGGCCATGGCGCCGAAGCAGTGGCGTTCGGCACAGAAGCGCCTTATCTTCAGCACCTTGGCTGCGAGACACTGGTACTCGGCCCGGGCGATATCGCCTGCGCCCACCAGCCGGGGGAATACCTTGAAATGTCACGTTTGCAGCCTACGGTGCATCTATTACGTCAGTTGATTGAACATTACTGCCTGACTCCGGCCCAAACGAAACACAACCTGTAGGAGCCGGCTTGCTGGCGATAAACGATGACGCGGTTCATCTGAAGAATCGCAGCGCTTGTATCGCCAGCAAGCCGGCTCCTACAGGTTTCATGTATAAATTGCCGGTATCCCAACCCGTATTCATGAGGAGAGCGCGCGTGTCGCCAAGCCTGTTCCGACGATAACCATCAGCCCGCTGTGCGTTTTCTGTTTCGCCCTTTTTTCGGCTGCTATTTATTACAGGCCCAGGTTCATGCCCGAATACGTCAATTGGCTTCGTCACGCTTCGCCTTACATCAACGCCCACCGCGATTGCACCTTTGTCGTCATGCTGCCCGGCGACGGTGTCGAGCACCCCAACTTCGGCAATATCGTCCACGACCTGGTGCTGTTGCACAGCCTGGGTGTGCGACTGGTGCTGGTTCACGGCTCCCGTCCGCAAATCGAAGCGCGCCTCGCCGCGCGCGGCCTGACCCCGCATTACCACCACGGCATGCGCATCACCGATGCCGCGACGCTGGAGTGCGTGATCGATGCGGTGGGCCAGTTGCGCATTGCCATCGAGGCGCGGCTGTCCATGGACATGGCATCCTCGCCGATGCAGGGCTCGCGCCTGCGGGTTGCCAGCGGCAACCTGGTGACCGCACGGCCTATCGGCGTGCTGGAAGGCGTCGATTATCACCACACCGGTGAAGTGCGCCGGGTTGACCGCAAGGGCATCAATCGCCTGCTGGACGAGCGCTCCATCGTGCTGCTATCGCCGTTGGGTTACTCGCCGACCGGCGAAATTTTCAACCTCGCTTGTGAAGATGTCGCAACACGTGCGGCCATCGACCTCGGCGCCGACAAGCTGCTGCTGTTCGGCGAGGAGAAGGGCCTGATCGATGAGCACGGGCGTCTGGTGCGCGAATTGCGTCCGCAGCAAGTGCCGGCGCATTTGCAGCGTTTGGGCAGCAACTATCAGGCGGAGCTGCTGGATGCCGCCGCTGAAGCCTGCCGTGGCGGCGTGGCGCGCAGCCATATCGTCAGTTATGCCGAAGATGGTGCATTGCTGACCGAACTGTTCACCCGTGACGGTGGCGGTACGCTGGTGGCCCAGGAGCAGTTCGAAGTGGTACGTGAAGCGGCCATCGAGGACGTCGGCGGTTTACTGGATTTGATCAGCCCGCTGGAAGAACAGGGCATCCTGGTGCGGCGTTCGCGTGAGGTGCTGGAGCGCGAGATCGAGCAATTCAGCGTGGTTGAGCGCGAGGGCATGATCATCGCGTGCGCGGCGCTGTATCAGATTGCCGACTCGGATGCCGGTGAGCTCGCGTGCCTGGCCGTCAACCCGGAATACCGTCACGGCGGTCGCGGCGATGAACTGCTGGAACGCATTGAAACCCGCGCCCGTGCCCAAGGCCTGAAGACGTTGTTCGTGCTAACCACCCGCACTGCGCACTGGTTCCGCGAGCGTGGTTTTGTACCGAGCAGCGTTGATCGCCTGCCGTCGGCACGGGCGTCGCTCTACAACTACCAGCGTAACTCGAAGATTTTCGAAAAAGCCCTTTGACGCTCTCGCTTTTGTGGCGAGGGAGCTTGCTCCCGCTGGAGGCCGAAGGACTCCCATCAGGGCCGCTACGCGGCCCAACAGGAGCAAGCTCCCTCGCCACAGGTTTCAGTGGATTCCTCTTCGTTCCCTGATCGTTCCCACGCTCTGCGTGGGGATGCCTCTACGGACGCTCTGCGTTCGGTACTGGATGGGACGCGGAGCGTCCCGGGCTGCATTCCGCTTTTGTGGCGAGGGAGCTTGCTCCCGCTGGAGGCCGAAGGACTCCCCATCAGGGCCGCTACGCGGCTCAACGGGAGCAAGCTCCCTCGCCACAGGTTTCAGTGGATTCCTCTTCGGTCCCTGATCGTTCCCACGCTCTGCGTGGGAATGCCTCTACGGACGCTCTGCGTTCGGTACTGGATGGGACGCGGAGCGTCCCGGGCTGCATTCCGCTTTTGTGGCGAGGGAGCTTGCTCCCACTGGAGGCCGAAGGACTCCCCATCAGGGCCGCTACGCGGCCCAACGGGAGCAAGCTCCCTCGCCACAGGTTTCAGTGGATTACTCGGTGACAAACTTCGCGCTGACATACGGCGAGTAATCCGGCAGCACCGTTTCCACCTTCCCTTGTTCCTTCAAGAACTTCGCCGTCTCGCCAATCGCCTTGGCCGTGCCGCCGTCCAGCAGCGCGCTGGTTTGCTGTGCCTTGGCATCCGGGAAAGCGGACCCGGCGAGCAACTCCGGCACATCGGCTGCGTTGGCACCAGTCAGTTTGGCGATTTTCTGCACAGGCTCAGAGTCGGTGGTCCAGTTGGCTTTGTGCGCGGCGTAATCAGCAAAGGCGTCGAGCGTGACCTTGGCGAACTTGGCTACGACATCAGGATGCTTCTCGGCGTAATCCTTGCGCGCAACCCAAACCTCAAAGGTGGGAGCGCCCCACTGTCCGACCTGTGCGGCATCGGTCAAGGTCTTGCCGGTCTTGCGAATTTCACCCAATGCGGGTGACCAGACAAACGCGCCATCAATATCGCCACGCTTCCAGGCCGCGGCGATTTCCGCTGGTTGCAGGTTCACCACTTTGACTTTCGAAGCGTCCAGGCCCCAGTGCTTCAGCGCGCCGAGCAGGCTGTAGTGCGAGGTGGAAACGAAGGGCGTGGCGATGGTCTTGCCGATCAAATCTTGCGGTTTTTCGATGCCGCTGCCGTTACGCATCACCAGGGCTTCCGCCGCATTGATCTGTGCCGACACGAGGAACGCGACAATCGGCAGCTTGCGCGACGCCGCTGCCGCCAAAGGGCTGGAACCGAGGTTGCCGATTTGTACATCGCCGGACGCTATCGCTGTGACCACCTCCGGGCCACTGTTGAAGCGTCGCCAGTCGATGGGCTGGCCAATGGTTTTTTCGTACAGGCCATCCGCCTGCGGCACCTTGCTGGGGTCGATACCGGTTTGGTAGCCGACGGTGAGGTTTGCTGCGTGGGCAGAGAAAGAAATCAACAGCGATACACAAACTGTAACAAAGGGCTTGGATAGTGCGCGCTTGGTCGTCATGGCGAGGGCCTGTTCGATTGGTTTTGTTGCGAAATTGTGTCCAAACCTAATCGATCTAAAAAACGCCAAATAAATACCATTTAGTAATTAGCTTATGTGGCACCCGCTCTAGTCCGCTGGGGTAATTGAAGTGAGCTTAATTCCTAAACGGTATGAGAAAAGAATCGAGCCATTCTTTTCAGGTTTGTGACGATCTCATGAACCTGCATGGACCAAAAAACCGGGGATTAGACTATGGTCGTAGACACACATGGTTACGATTGACTTGTGAGTCACCGTCCGGCGCTAATCGCGTATCTTAGGATTTTGGGCAACGACCCGAGACCAGGAACACAAGAATTAGAATCCAGAGGAGCTTCACAATGAACAAGTCCACCTTGGCTTTGGCCGTGGCCGTAGGGGTTATGGCGCAGCAGGCAGGCGCCGCAGGTTTCATCGAAGACAGCAAGGCTTCTGTCAGTTCGCGGACCATGTATTACAACGACGATAACCGTGATACTGGGGGTTCCGACCAGCGCGAGACAGCTCAGGGCTTCAAGTTCGATTACCTGTCTGGATTCACTCAGGGTGTCGTCGGTTTCGGTTTCGACGCCCAGGCACTGGTGGGTATCCATCTGGACGGTGGCAAGGGCCACCATCCGAACGCCAACACTTTTTTCCCAAGCGACACTGACGGTTCGGCAGTGCACGAGTGGAGCCGTGTGGGGGGGAACGTCAAGGCACGCTTCTCGAAGACCGAAGCCCACTACGGTGGCGCTCTGCAGCCAAACATGCCGGTCCTGGTGGCGAACGACAGCCGTCTGCTGCCACAGACTTTTGAAGGCGGCACCATCACCTCCAAAGAAATCGACAACGTCACCTTCAACGTCGGTCAGCTGGAACACTCGGCCGGTCGCGCCTCGTCGAACTCCACTGGCCTGGCTGTGGCTGGCGGTACCGAGGAGAGCAACAAGTTCCGTTACGCCGGTGCTGACTGGAAGGTCACCAAAGACCTGATGCTGCAGTACTACTACGCGAACCTGGAAGACTACTACAAGCAAAACTTCCTCGGCCTGGTGCACGTTTACCCGATCAGTGCCAATCAGTCTTTCAAGACCGATATTCGCTACTTCGACAGCAGTTCCGACGGAAAGAACGGTGACGCCGGTTATCGTTTCAACAACAACGGTGGTTTCGCCAAGACCCCGGGCGAGGTCGATAACAAGACCTGGAGCGCCATGTTCACCTACACCCTGGGTGGCAACGCCTTCCTGCTCGGTCATCAACGCGTCAACGACGACGGCGGCTTCGTTTATTTGAATCAGGGCAACGTGGTTGATAGCAACGGTCGCCCTGAAGGGAACGGTGGTACCAGCTTCTACCTGTTCACCGACGCCATGATCAACGGCTTCGTTCGTGCTGGTGAAAACACCACCTTCGGTCAGTACACCTACGACTTCGCCGCTGCGGGTGTGCCAGGTCTGAAAGCGTCCGTGGCGTACTTGAAGGGTGAAAATATCAAGTCCGCAACCGGCGGCAGCGATGCCTCCGAGTGGGAGCGCGATATGCGTGTGGACTACACCATTCAACAGGGCGCGCTCAAAGGCTTAGGCGCAACTGTGCGTCATGGCGTCTATCGTGGCGATGCAGATGGCCTTCCCGACAAAGACCAGACCCGTCTGATCTTCAACTACACCTACAGCTTCATGTAATAGCGTCCCCTTTCAAAAAACCTCACCACAACGGTGAGGTTTTTTTTCTTCTCGATTCAATATTCCATATTGTTTGCATAGGTGAATTTTTAATTCTTTTTAGCTTTTATCGTCAGCGCTTACAGTAAGTCCATCCGACACGCACCGTAAGCCTCGGATCAAGCTGCAACCTCCCTCGAGATAAAACGATTCAGGAATCGGCATTTCGGCCGATACCTCCAATCTGTGTTGTCGGGGCTTATTTCCCAATGCGATTAAAAATACTTCAATAATTCTTTTACGGATTATGAAGAGGTATCCTGCGCGCCCCAAAAAATGACCGCGTTCGACGGTCAGGCGCAAAAAGCGTCTGCGGATCCAGGGCATACGACCCGGGACCAGCAACACAAGTATTAGAAAACGATAGGAGCGAAACAATGAACAAGTCCACCTTGGCCCTGGCAGTGGCCGTAGGGGTTTTGGCGCAGCAGGCAAGCGCCGCCGGTTTCATCGAAGACAGCAAGGCAACCTTGGGGCTGCGCAACTTCTACATCAATCAGGATTTCCGTGACGGCAGTGCCGAACCGAACAAGAACGAAGAGTGGGGCCAAGGCTTCGATCTGCGTTTCATTTCCGGTTACACCCAAGGCACTGTTGGTTTCGGTATCGACGCGATCGGCCTGCTGGGCGTGAAACTGGATTCGGGCGGTGGTACCAACGGTGGGGCAGGTAACGCTTATGGCGGTACTGTTTTCCCAACCAAGTCCAACGGTGAGTCGGTTGATAACTTCTCCAGCCTGGGCCTGACTGCCAAAGCCAAGGTTTCTCAGACCGAGCTGAAACTGGGCACCCTGCAGCCGAAGAACCCGGTCATCGTGACCAACGACGGTCGTCTGCTGCCGCAAACCTGGCAGGGCGGCCAGATCACGTCCGGCGACATCAAGGACCTGACCCTGGTCGGCGGTCAGATCGAGCAGGTCAAAGGTCGTAACTCGAGCAACAACCAGCAGTTGTCGATCTCCGGCGCCAACGGTCGTACCGCGGCAGCTCGCGACAGCAACAAGTTCATCTATGCCGGCGGTGACTACAAACTCACCAAGGACCTGACTGCCCAGTACTACTACGGCAAGCTGGAAGAGTTCTACAAACAGCACTTCCTCGGACTGGTGCATAACTGGGCAATCGGCCCGGGCGTATTGAAGTCGGACTTCCGCTACTTCAACAGCTCCGACGACGGCGCCAACGGTCACGATCCGTTGTATTACACGACGGGCAACTACAACGCGCCTAACGGTAAGGGCAAGGTCGACAACAATCTGTACAGCGGCCTGTTCCTGTACACCGTGGCCGGCCACACCTTCGGCGGCGGTTACCAGGTCAGCAATGGCAGCAGTGACTTCCCTTGGTTGAACCAGGGCGACGGTTCGTCGAACTACACCATCACCGACGCGCAAATCCAGAAGTTCGGCCGTGCCGGCGAGAAAACCTGGCAAGCGCGCTACTCCTTTGACTTCGCCAAGGTCGGTGTTCCTGGCCTGACAGCGGGTGTGGTTTACCTGCATGGCGACGACATCGACACGGTCAACGGCGCCGGCCGTCAACTCGCCAACGGCGCTTCCGAGTGGGAACGCGACCTGACCGTGGGTTACGTCGTGCAGTCGGGCGCGCTGAAGAACCTCGGCCTGATGTGGAAAAACGCCACCTGGCGTACCGACCTGCCGAACACCCGTTCCCAGGACGAAAACCGTCTGATCGTCAGCTACTCGATTCCGCTGTTGTAAAAGCGCACGCGTAAGCGAGACAAAAAAAAGCCCCGCCCGGCATCACGCCGGGCGGGGCTTTTTGCGTTTCAAGACGGGGTCACCCCCGTAATCCCGCCTCGAAATTCCCTCTTTTGCAGCAACTCAAGGCCTTCTCGAACCTTGTGGCCGATGTTCGGCGGGTTGCGTTCATCCGTCCAGTGAACAGTTCTTTAATATTTCTTTTCGGTCTAAATAAATCGATATTTATTCTTTTTAATAGATAAAAAACGCAGGCACAGTTGAGTTCATCCAGCACTCACCAGGAGCTACACCATGGGCATCAGACTCGGCGATATCGCCCCCGATTTCGAACAGAATTCCAGCGCCGGCACCATCCGTTTCCACCAATGGCTGGGTGATAGCTGGGGTGTGCTGTTTTCCCATCCGGCGGATTTCACCCCGGTGTGCACCACCGAACTGGGCTTCACGGCCAAGCTGAAGGATGAATTCGCCAAGCGTGGCGTCAAGGCCATAGCCCTGTCAGTCGACCCGGTGGACTCGCACCACAAGTGGATCGCCGACATCAACGAAACCCAGAACACCGTCGTCAACTTTCCGATCCTCGACGATGCCGACCGCAAGGTTTCGGACCTCTACGACCTGATCCATCCGAATGCCAACGACACCCTGACGGTGCGTTCGCTGTTTGTCATCGACCCGAACAAGAAGGTTCGCCTGACCATCACCTACCCGGCGAGCACCGGCCGCAACTTCCATGAAATCCTGCGGGTGATTGATTCTCTGCAGCTCACCGACAACTACAAAGTGGCCACGCCGGCCAACTGGCAGGACGGTGATGAGGTGGTGATCGTGCCGTCGCTCAAGGATGAGGAAGAAATCAAACAGCGCTTTCCCAAAGGCTATCGCGCCGTTAAGCCTTACCTGCGCCTGACGCCGCAGCCGAATCGCTGACGATGTGATCGTTCCCACGCTCCGCGTGGGAATGCCTCTAGGGACGCTCCGCGTCCAGTGACGCGGAGCGTCACGGGCTGCATTCCCACGCGGAGCGTGGGAACGATCATCAACCACAAAGCAGGGGATTTCAGGCCGTTTCGACGGCCTTTTTTTTGTCTGAAAGAAGTGATTCTTCATATTTCTATATTGCATAACCAAATGAATAAATATGATTTATGGATATATGAATCACCTGTTAAGGTCACTCCATCAAAGCGAGATCGCAAACCGCGAATCGTCTGCAATCAAGGAATCGTCTGAATGCTGGTCGTCTCACTCGGTGGCAGTCCCAGTCAGCGCTCCCGTTCCGGGGTTCTGCTGGATCGCTCCCAACGTTGGCTACAAGAGCAGGGCGTGGAGGTGGTGAGTTATCAGGTACGGGACTTCCCGGCTGAAGACCTGCTGCACGCACGTTTCGACAGCCCCAAGGTGGTCGACCTGCTGCAACAAATTGAAAACGCCGATGGTTTGCTGATCGCCACGCCGGTGTACAAGGCTTCGTTTTCCGGTGCATTGAAAACCGTGCTGGATCTGCTGCCGGAGCGCGCCTTGAGCCACAAGGTGGTGTTGCCAATGGCAACCGGCGGCAGCATCGCCCACATGCTCGCGGTGGATTACGCGCTCAAACCGGTGCTGTCGGCATTGAAGGCCCAGGAAATGCTTCAGGGCATTTTCGCCGTCGACAGCCAGATCGCTTACGGCGAAGGCAGTGCCCTGGCGCAGTTGGCACCGGAGCTTGAGCAACGATTGAATGAATCGCTGGAGCTGTTTTTCAGCGCCATGGCGCGACGGCCCAAGCCGCTCGATCCAAACCTGTTGAATGAACGTTTGTTGAGTGCTCGCTGGAGCATTTGAGCCATTTTCACCCTTGAAGTACTGGCCTTACTCGCCCGCCAACGGGCAAGCAGGTGCAGCCAAAACCCAACTGCAAATAGGAGAGCGCCATGCGCCCTGTCATTTTGCGTCGTGGTCTGGTCGCTCTGTTTGCTGCGGCTGTTACCTTCGGCGCCATTACCCAAGCTCAGGCCGAGACACTGCGGATCGGTTATCAGAAATACGGCACCCTGGTGCTGCTCAAAGCCAAAGGCACCCTGGAAAAACGCCTCGCCGCCCAAGGCGTGGATGTGCAATGGACTGAATTCCCCGGTGGCCCGCAGCTGCTCGAAGGCTTGAACGTCGGCTCCATCGACTTCGGCGTGACCGGCGAAACCCCTCCTGTGTTTGCCCAAGCGGCAGGCGCCGATCTGCTCTACGTCGCCTACGAACCGCCAGCGCCGCACAGCGAAGCGATCCTGGTGCCGAAGGATTCGCCGATCAAATCGGTGGCCGAGCTCAAGGGCAAGAAAGTCGTCCTGAACAAAGGCTCCAACGTGCACTACCTGCTGGTGCGGGCACTGGAAGACGCCGGCCTCAAGTACACCGATATCCAGACCGTATTCTTGCCACCGGCCGACGCCCGTGCTGCGTTCGAGCGTGGCAGCGTCGATGCCTGGGTCATCTGGGACCCGTACCAGGCGGCCGCCGAACAGCAACTGCAAGCGCGCACCCTGCGTGATGGCAAAGGCATCGTCGACAACCATCAGTTCTATCTGGCGACCAAACCCTACGCGCAGAAAAATCCCGAGGTGATCAAGACCCTGGTGGAAGAAGTGCGCGCGGTCGGCGAGTGGTCCAAGGCCAACCCGCAAGATGTGACCAAACAAGTCTCGCCACTGCTTGGCCTGCCAGCGGACATCACCCTGACTTCGGTGAAACGCCAGGGCTACGGCGCGCTGTTCCTGACCCCGGCAGTGGTCGCCGCGCAACAGAAAATCGCCGACAGCTTCTACCAGCTCAAGTTGATTCCCAAGCCGCTGAGCATCAAAGACGTGATCTGGACGCCGCCGGCGACCGTTGCCCAAAGCTCAGTCACCAAAGCCCAGTAACAGTCCGATTTCCCAAGGAGACCACTCCATGAGCCTCAACATCTTCTGGTTCCTGCCTACCCACGGCGACGGCCATTACCTTGGCACCGCCGAAGGCGCTCGCGCCGTTGACCACGGTTACCTGCAACAAGTCGCCCAAGCGGCGGATCGACTGGGTTTCGGCGGTGTGCTGATTCCCACCGGTCGTTCCTGCGAGGATTCGTGGCTGGTGGCGGCGTCGTTGATTCCAGTGACCCAGCGTTTGAAGTTTCTTGTCGCCCTGCGCCCCGGGATCATTTCCCCGACGGTGGCGGCACGCCAGGCGGCTACGCTGGATCGCTTGTCCGGCGGACGTGCGCTGTTCAACCTGGTCACGGGCGGTGATCCGGAAGAGTTGGCCGGCGATGGTCTGTTCCTCAGCCACGAAGAGCGCTATCAGGCCTCGGTGGAATTCACCCGCATCTGGCGTCGCGTGCTGGAAGGCGAAACCGTCGATTACGACGGCCAGCACATCAGCGTGAAGGGCGCGAAGTTGCTGTACCCGCCGATCCAGCAACCGCGTCCGCCGCTGTACTTTGGCGGTTCGTCGGAAGCGGCGCAGGACCTCGCGGCAGAACAGGTCGAAATGGTGTTGACCTGGGGCGAGCCACCGGCCGCGGTGGCCGAGAAGATCGCACAGGTGCGGGCCAAAGCTGCGAAGCTCGGGCGTACCGTGCGCTTCGGCATTCGCCTGCATGTGATCGTTCGTGAAACCAACGCCGAGGCCTGGCAAGCGGCGGACCGACTGATCTCGCACCTGGACGACGACACCATCGCCCGTGCCCAGGCCTCCCTGGCGCGCTTCGATTCCGTCGGCCAGCAACGCATGGCCGCGCTGCACGGTGGCCGCCGCGACAACCTGGAGGTCAGCCCGAATCTCTGGGCCGGCGTCGGGCTGGTGCGGGGCGGTGCCGGTACGGCGTTGGTCGGTGATGGGCCGACTGTGGCGGCACGGGTTAAGGAGTACGCCGATCTGGGTATCGATACGTTCATCTTCTCCGGTTATCCACACCTGGAAGAGTCGTACCGCGTGGCCGAGTTGCTGTTCCCGCACCTGGACATCGAGCGTCCCGAGTTGCCGAAAAGCGCTGGTTACGTCAGCCCGTTCGGCGAAATGGTCGCCAACGACATCCTTCCCAAAGCCGCGTCGCAGAGTTGAGCGCGCCATGAAAAAAATTATCCACAGCCTCGCGCCCTGGGCGTTGCCGGTGTTGCTGCTGGCGGTGTGGCAGCTGTCGGTGTCGGCGGGTTGGTTATCGACACGGATACTGCCGGCGCCGATCGCCGTGATCGAAGCCGGTGTGAGCCTGGTACGCAGCGGCGAGATCTGGACACACCTGGCAATCAGCGGTTGGCGTGCCGCTTTGGGCTTTGCCATTGGTGGCGGTATTGGCCTGACACTGGGTTTCATCACCGGTCTGTCCAAGTGGGGCGAACGCCTGCTCGACAGTTCGGTGCAGATGATTCGCAACGTGCCGCACCTGGCGCTGATTCCGCTGGTGATCCTGTGGTTTGGCATCGACGAGTCGGCGAAGATTTTCCTGGTGGCCCTGGGCACCTTGTTCCCGATCTACCTCAACACCTATCACGGCATCCGCAACGTCGATCCGGCGTTGGTGGAAATGTCGCGCAGCTACGGCTTGTCCGGTTTCAGTCTGTTCCGTCAGGTGATCCTGCCGGGTGCGCTGCCTTCGATTCTGGTCGGCGTGCGCTTTGCCCTGGGCTTTATGTGGCTGACGCTGATCGTGGCCGAAACCATTTCCGCCAGCTCCGGCATTGGCTATCTGGCGATGAATGCCCGGGAGTTCTTGCAGACCGACGTGGTGGTGCTGGCGATCCTGATGTATGCGGTGCTCGGCAAGCTGGCCGATCTCGCGGCGCGTGGACTTGAACGCGTGTGGCTGCGCTGGCATCCGGCCTATCAGGTCGTCAAGGGAGGTGCCGCATGACCGCTCAACAACCTCCACGCCTGCTGCGCGGGATTCCGCTGGCGGTGCGCAAGCTGCAAAAAACCTTTGGTTCGCGCCAGGTGCTGCGCGAGATCGGTTTGCATATTCCGGCGGGGCAATTTGTCGCCGTGGTCGGTCGCAGCGGCTGCGGCAAAAGTACCTTGCTGCGTTTGCTGGCCGGTCTCGATCAGCCCACGGGCGGTGAACTGCTGGCCGGTTCCGCGAAGCTGAGCGAGGCCCGGGAAGACACCCGGCTGATGTTCCAGGAAGCACGGTTGCTGCCGTGGAAAAAGATCATCGACAACGTCGGCCTGGGTCTCAAGGGCCACTGGCGTCCCAAGGCATTGGCGGCGCTGGAAGCGGTCGGCCTGGCGGACCGCGCCCATGAGTGGCCGGCGGCCCTGTCCGGTGGGCAGAAACAACGCGTGGCCCTGGCTCGCGCGTTGATTCATCAACCGCGCCTGCTGTTGCTCGACGAGCCGTTGGGCGCGCTCGATGCCCTGACCCGCATCGAAATGCAGCAACTGATCGAACGGCTCTGGCAGCAACACGGCTTCACCGTGTTGCTGGTGACGCACGACGTCAGCGAAGCCGTAGCGATTGCCGATCGGGTGATTCTCATCGAAAACGGCGAAGTCGGCCTCGACCTGCACGTGGAGCTGCCACGCCCTCGGGTTCGTGGCTCTCATAGGCTGGCAGCACTGGAGACCGAAGTTCTCAACCGCGTGCTGTCACTGCCCGGCCAACCACCGGAACCGGAACCTGTTTCACCCTTGCCTACGCAGTTGCGTTGGGCCCAGTAACCCAAGTCTTATCCAACCACAGGAATCAATATCATGACTATCAAGGCCATCAACGTACGCAACCAGTTCAAAGGCTCGATCAAGGAAATCGTCCTCGGTGACGTGCTCTCGGAAATCGACGTACAGACCGCTTCCGGCATCGTCACTTCGGTGATCACCACCCGTTCGGTGAAAGAGCTGGAATTGGCGGTGGGCAGTGAAGTGATCGCGTTTGTGAAATCCACCGAGGTGTCGATCGCCAAGTTGTAAGCCGTGCGCGTAAACGACAACCCTGGAGGGTTTGAGCCCTGATCGTTCCCACGCTCTGCGTGGGAATGCAGCCCGGGACGCTCTGCGTCCCAAAAGCCGAACGCGGAGCGTCCGAAGAGGCATTCCCACGCAGAGCGTGGGAACGATCAAAGCACTTCGCGCTTTGGTAAATAGGGCGGCAAATAAAGCCCCAGGTACGCATCAAACACCCGCATCCCTTCTTCGGCCATGCGCGGTGTGATCTGCCCGTGCTGTTGCACCGAGCGCGCGTACACTCGATCCCCCAGCTCCATGGCCAGGGCAAACACATCGACATCATCCGGCAGTTTCGGCAGTTCGAAGTGGTGATTGAAGAGCTTGTGCATCAGGTCGCCCAGTTCGATGTCGTGCTGGCGGTCGGCCTGGGTGACTTCGGTCAGGCCGTGTTGCGCCAGGATCAGCTGGCGGGCGGCGGCATCCTCGCCGTAGATGTCGAGCATGCGTTGTTCCACCAGCCGCGACAGGTCACGCCAACCGCTCAGCGCGTCGTGGTCGATGGGTGCTTGCAGGCAGGCGCGGAAGGCGGCGTGGACGTCGGCGGTCAGTGCTTCCAGCAAGGCCGGTACGCTGGCGAAGAAATGGTAGACGGAGGAGGGCGGGATCTCCGCCCGCTCGGCAACGCTGTAGATCGACAGGCTGGCCACACCCTCGGCGGCCAGCAAGGTGCGGGCGGCATCGAGGATCGAATCGATTCGCGCCTGGCTGCGGGCGCGTGGTTTGCGAACGGTGGCTACGCGTGTCATTGAAGTCTCCTGCGGGGCAGCGGGCATTGTACGAGCAGGGTTGTGTGTTGTCTCCTCGGCCGCCATCGCTGGCAAGCCAGCTCCCACAAGGATTGTTGCCGACCACACATCTTGTGTTCATTAACAAAACCTGTGGGAGCTGGCTTGCCAGCGATCCGCCGCAGGCGGCCATAAAAAAACGCCGCAAGCCTTATCAGCCTGCGGCGTTCTTTTTTTACTGCAAGCGCTTACACGGTATGCAAATACCAGTTGTACTCAAGGTCGGAGATGGAGTGTTCGAACTCCTCCAGCTCGCTCTCTTTGCACGCGACGAAGATATCGATGTATTTCGGATCGATGTACTTGGCCATCACTTCACTGTCGTCCAGCTCGCGCAGTGCATCACGCAGGTTGTTCGGCAGGCTTTGCTCGTTCTGCTCGTAGCTGTTGCCTTCCACCGGTGCGTTCGGCTCGATCTTGTTGACCAGGCCGTGGTGCACGCCCGCCAGGACCGAAGCCATCAGCAGGTACGGGTTGGCGTCGGCACCGGCCACGCGGTGCTCGATGCGCACGGCATCGGATGAACCGGTCGGCACACGAATCGCTACGGTGCGGTTGTCCAGGCCCCAGCACGGTGAGTTCGGCACGTAGAACTGTGCGCCGAAACGACGGTACGAGTTGACGTTCGGGCAGAGGAAAGCCATCTGCGCCGGTAGGGTCTCGAGCACACCGCCGATCGCGTGACGCAGTGCGGCGTTCTGCTCGGGATCCTCACTGGCAAAAATGTTTTTGCCATCTTTGTCGAGAATCGAGATGTGGACGTGCAGCCCGTTGCCCGCCTGGCCCGGGTAAGGCTTGGCCATAAAGGTGGTGTCCATTTCATGGTCGTAGGCGATGTTCTTGATCAGGCGCTTGAGCAGGACGGCGTAATCGCAGGCCTTGATCGGGTCGGCCACGTGGTGCAGGTTCACTTCGAACTGCGCCGGGGCACTTTCCTTGACGATGGCGTCGGCCGGGATGCCTTGCTCTTTTGCACCTTCCAGAATGTCCTGGAGGCAGTCGACGTACTCGTCGAGGTCGTCGATCAGGTAGACCTGTGTCGAATGCGGGCGTTTGCCGGAAATCGGCGAGCGGGGCGGTTGCGGACGACCGTTCACGTTCTCCTGGTCGATCAGGTAGAACTCCAGTTCGAACGCGGCGCAGATGGTCAGGCCCATCTCATCGAACTTGGTCACCACCTGTCGCAGCACTTCGCGCGGGTCGGCGAAGAAAGGGTCACCTTCGAGTTCGTGCATGGTCATCAACAGTTGCGCGGTCGGGCGCTTCTGCCATGGCTCGTTGCACAGGGTATCGGGAATTGGATAGCAGATTCGGTCAGCATCACCGATGTCCAGGCCCAGGCCGGTGCTTTCCACCGTAGAGCCATTGATATCCAGAGCAAATAGAGAGGCCGGCAGGTTGATGCCTTTCTCGTAAACCTTGTGGAGGCTGGTGCGTTCGATGCGCTTGCCGCGCACCACACCATTCATATCCGCAATCAGAAGGTCAACGTACAGAACCTCAGGATGTTCCTTAAGGAACGCGTTCGCTTCGTTAAGCTGAACGGCACGCGGGGGTACCGACATGATGCAACACCTTTGTTGTTAAAAATATCAATCATTGATCTTTTCGGTTTCCAGTCAACCCGAACGGCATGCCGAAGTCAAGCGAGGCCTTTTTTGCCCTAAAAAAGCGCTCGTGTGGCTTTTTTGAGGCACTTTGGGGCGTTTTTATGTCCTTGGCCTCGATGGCGCCCGCGGGCTTGAGCGGGCCGTGTTGTATTTTTTACGGGGGTGTTGTGTAAAAAAATGAACAAGGCTAAGCTCGAATCAAACCCATAACAGCAATAATACCGGGGTGCTTCATGTCTCGCCTGCCGATAATCGGCGTCACCGACTGCTCAAGACAGATCGGTCTGCATGCTTATCACATGAGTGGCGACACTTGCGTGCGCACCGCGGTCCCGGCAGCTTCGGCCCTGCCGGCGAACCTCACGTCCCTGACGGTTCGGCTGTTCCCGTCCGATATTCTGGACGGCCCTGATGGCACCCCCATTACGGTTACTCCATTCAATATAGAACCGATTCACAATAGCAGCTCAGCCATGGCGCAGGGCACCGCTCGCGATTCTGCACGCCTGGCATTTGCCTTGCGGAGCGCGAAGAACACGATAGCCTGTCGCAAACCCGTATTTCAACGCGACGCCGATGCGTCAACTATCGCCTGACTCCCAAGAGTCAGGAAACTCAAAGCCTAGAGGCATTTATGAGTAACAACCTCGACCAGCTCACCGATTGGTTGAAAGACCACAAGATCACAGAAGTCGAATGCATGATCGCCGACTTGACCGGGATCACCCGGGGCAAGATTTCGCCGACCAACAAATTCATCGCCGAAAAAGGCATGCGCCTGCCAGAAAGTGTGCTGTTGCAGACCGTGACGGGCGATTACGTCGAAGACGACATCTATTACGAGCTGCTCGACCCGGCCGACATCGACATGATCTGCCGCCCCGACCAGAGCGCGGTATATGTGGTGCCTTGGGCCATCGAGCCGACCGCTATCGTTATCCACGACACCTACGACAAACAAGGCAACCCGATCGAGCTGTCGCCGCGCAACGTGCTCAAGAAAGTCCTGAAACTCTATGCCGACAAGGGCTGGCAGCCGATCGTGGCGCCAGAAATGGAGTTTTACCTGACCAAGCGCAGCGACGACCCGGACTACCCGTTGCAACCGCCGATCGGCCGCTCCGGCCGCCCGGAAACCGGTCGCCAGTCTTTCTCCATCGAGGCGGCGAACGAATTCGATCCGCTGTTCGAAGACGTCTACGACTGGTGTGAATTGCAGGAGCTGGATCTCGACACGCTGATCCACGAGGACGGCACGGCGCAGATGGAAATCAACTTCCGTCACGGCGATGCCTTGTCCCTGGCTGATCAGATTCTGGTGTTCAAGCGCACCATGCGCGAAGCCGCGCTCAAGCACGACGTGGCGGCCACCTTCATGGCCAAGCCAATGACCGGTGAGCCGGGCAGTGCCATGCACTTGCACCAGAGCATCATCGACATCGAGACCGGCAAAAACATCTTCTCCAATGAAGACGGGACCATGAGTTCGTTGTTCCTGCACCACATCGGTGGCTTGCAGAAACTCATTCCCGAGCTGCTGCCGCTGTTTGCACCCAACGTCAACTCGTTCCGCCGATTCCTGCCCGACACGTCGGCGCCGGTCAACGTCGAGTGGGGCGAAGAGAACCGCACCGTGGGCCTGCGCGTTCCGGACGCCGGGCCGCAAAACCGCCGGGTTGAAAACCGCCTGCCGGGCGCCGATGCCAACCCGTACCTGGCGATTGCCGCTAGCCTTCTGTGCGGTTACATCGGCATGGTCGAAGGCATGAACCCGAGCGCACCGGTAGTCGGCCGTGGTTATGAGCGCCGTAACCTGCGTTTGCCGCTGACCATCGAAGACGCACTGGAACGCATGGAAAACAGCAAAACCATCGAGAAGTACCTGGGCACCAACTTCATCACTGGCTACGTAGCGGTCAAGCGGGCCGAGCATGAAAACTTCAAGCGCGTGATCAGTTCGTGGGAACGGGAGTTCCTGCTCTTTGCCGTCTGATACGCCGGGCGCCGCCGTTGTCCCGCGGCGCGCCTTCACCTGGATTTTTAGGAGATTCACATGACCAGCAACAACCCGCAAACCCGCCAATGGCAAACCCTGAGCAATGATCACCACCTGGCCCCGTTCAGCGATTTCAAGCAGCTGAAAGAGAAAGGCCCGCGGATCATCACCAACGCCAAGGGCGTGTACCTGTGGGACAGCGAGGGCAACCAGATTCTCGACGGCATGGCCGGTCTGTGGTGTGTGGCAATCGGTTACGGTCGTGAAGAACTGGCAGACGCCGCCAGCAAACAGATGCGCGAACTGCCTTACTACAACCTGTTTTTCCAGACCGCGCACCCGCCAGTACTCGAACTGGCCAAGGCCATCGCCGACATCGCGCCGCAAGGCATGAACCACGTGTTCTTCACCGGTTCCGGCTCCGAAGGCAACGACACCATGCTGCGCATGGTCCGCCACTACTGGGCAATCAAGGGCCAGCCGAACAAGAAAGTCATCATCAGCCGCAAGAACGGCTATCACGGTTCCACCGTGGCCGGCGCCAGCCTGGGCGGCATGACCTACATGCACGAACAGGGCGACTTGCCGATCCCGGGCATCGTCCATATCGCGCAGCCTTACTGGTTCACTGAGGGCGGTGACATGACGCCTGAAGAGTTCGGGATCTGGGCTGCCAATCAGCTGGAAGAGAAGATTCTGGAAGTCGGCGTCGACAACGTTGGTGCCTTTATTGCCGAACCGATCCAGGGCGCTGGCGGCGTGATCATTCCGCCTGACAGCTACTGGCCGCGCATCAAGGAAATCCTCGCCAAATACGACATCCTGTTCGTGGCCGACGAGGTGATTTGTGGTTTCGGACGCACTGGCGAGTGGTTCGGCAGCGATTTCTACGACCTCAAGCCCGACATGATGACCATCGCCAAGGGCCTGACTTCCGGCTACATCCCGATGGGTGGGTTGATCGTGCGTGACGAAGTGGTGGCAGTCCTCAACGAGGGCGGCGACTTCAACCACGGTTTCACCTACTCCGGTCATCCGGTGGCTGCCGCGGTGGCGCTGGAAAACATCCGCATCATGCGCGACGAGAAAATTGTCGAACGCGTGAAGACCGAAACGGCACCGTATTTGCAAAAGCGTCTGCGGGAACTGAACGATCATCCGCTGGTGGGTGAAGTTCGCGGGGTGGGTCTGTTGGGGGCCATCGAACTGGTTCAGGACAAGGCCACGCGCAAGCGCTACGAAGGCAAGGGAGTGGGCATGATCTGCCGACAGTTCTGCTTCGATAATGGCCTGATCATGCGGGCAGTCGGTGACACCATGATCATCGCGCCGCCACTGGTGATTACGCCTGCGGAAATCGACGAACTGGTAACGAAAGCTCGCAAGTGTCTGGACCTCACCCTGAGTGCGTTGCAAGGCTAAGTGCTAGGCTCTGAGCGAAGGCGCCGCGGCACCTTCGCTCGGGGCAGTCAGAAAGGTTGGCCTTTTCTTGAAAGACCGCCTCGGATCTTGCCAGACTAGCCGCGGTTCCAGTTGTCGGGGTTCGGCCGCTGAACAAAGTGGTTCAAAAAAGAAAAATTTGGAGCATTAACGCATGAAGGCATTAGGCAAAAAGCTTGCTGGCAAGACTCTTCTCGCCATGTCCCTGATGGGCATTATGGCGGGCGCGGTTCAGGCGGACGACAAGGTGTTGCACGTCTATAACTGGTCCGACTACATCGCTCCGGACACCGTCAAGAAGTTTGAAGACGAGTCGGGCATCAAAGTGGTCTACGACGTTTTCGACAGTAACGAAACCCTGGAAGCCAAATTGCTGGCAGGCAAGTCCGGCTACGACATCGTCGTACCGTCCAACAACTTCCTGGCCAAGCAGATCAAGGCAGGTGTTTACCAGAAGCTGGACAAGTCCAAGCTGCCCAACTGGAAGAACCTGAACACCGACTTGCTCAAGGCCGTATCGGTCAGCGACCCGGGCAACGAACACGCCTTCCCGTACATGTGGGGTTCGATCGGTATTGGTTTCAACGCCGAGAAGGTCAAGGCTGCACTGGGTGCCGACGCGCCGACCAACTCCTGGGACCTGCTGTTCAAACCTGAAAACGCTGCGAAGTTGAAATCCTGCGGTATCAGTTTCCTCGATTCGCCAACCGAGATGATTCCGGTGGCGTTGCACTACCTGGGCTATCCAACCGACAGCCAGGACAAGAAACAACTGGCCGAAGCTGAAGCGCTGTTCCTGAAAATCCGTCCTTCGATTGGTTACTTCCACTCGTCCAAGTACATCTCGGACCTGGCCAACGGCAACATCTGCGTGGCCGTGGGTTACTCGGGTGACATCTACCAGGCCAAGGCACGCGCTGCCGAAGCCGGTGACAAGGTGAAAGTCAGCTACAACATTCCGAAAGAAGGCGCCGGCAGCTTCTACGACATGGTCGCCATCCCTAAAGATGCCGAAAACGTCGAAGGCGCCTACAAGTTCATGACCTTCCTGCAGAAGCCGGAAATCATGGCCGAAATCACCAACGCCGTACGCTTCCCGAACGGCAACGCGGCCGCCACGCCGCTGGTTGAGAAAGAAATCACAGCCGACCCGGGCATCTACCCGCCGGCCGATGTGCTGGCCAAGCTGTACGCGATTGCCGACTTGCCGGCCGCGACCCAGCGGATCCTGACCCGCAGCTGGACCAAGATCAAATCCGGTAAGTAAGCCGGTTTGAAGCAAGAACCTGTTGTCGTCGTCTGCGCGGTGGCGGCAACAGGTTTAATTAAATGACAGAAAGTTTTGCTGGAACGGTTTTTCGAGGGTAAGTTGCGCGCCGGTTTTGTTGCCATACAGCCATGGCTGTCATGTAACGCGGGGCAACTTGGGCCCAACTCATTTTAGAGGACCTCCACTTGCCTATTTTTTCTTTGTTGCGCAATGCCCTGCTGGTCGGCGCCGGGCTGACGCTTGCCGTCAGTGTCCAGGCCGCCGGTACTGTGCATATTTATAACTGGTCGGACTACATCGGCGAGAACACGCTGGCCGACTTCCAGAAAGAGACCGGGATCAAACCGGTTTACGACGTGTTCGACTCCAACGAGACCCTGGAAGGCAAGTTGCTTGCCGGGCGTACCGGTTACGATGTCGTCGTGCCGTCGAACCACTTCCTCGGCAAGCAGATCAAGGCTGGCGCGTTCCAGAAACTCGACAAGTCGCAGTTGCCGAACTACTCGAACCTCGACCCGGTGCTGCTCAAGCGTCTGGAGCAAAACGATCCGGGCAACCTGTATGCCGTGCCCTATCTATGGGGCACCAACGGCATCGGTTACAACGTCGACAAGATCAAGGCCGTGCTGGGGGTCGACACGATCGATTCGTGGGCCGCCGTCTTCGAACCTGAAAACATCAAGAAGCTGCAAAGTTGCGGTGTGGCGTTCCTCGATTCGGCCGATGAAATGATGCCGACGGTGCTCAACTACATGGGCCTCGACGCCAACAGCACCAACCCTGAAGATTACAAGAAGGCTGAAGCCAAGTTGCTGGCGGTACGGCCTTACGTGACCTACTTCCACTCCTCCAAATACATTGCGGATCTGGCCAACGGTGATATCTGCGTCGCGATCGGTTTCTCCGGCGACATGTTCCAGGCGAAGAACCGCGCCGATGAAGCCAAGAAAGGCGTGAACATCGCCTACTCGATTCCCAAGGAAGGCGGTGCGCTGTGGTTCGACATGCTGGCGATCCCCAAGGATGCGGCCAACGTCAAGCAGGCCCACGCGTTCATCAACTATTTGCTCAAACCTGAGGTTATTGCCCAGGTCAGTGATTACGTCGGCTACGCCAACCCTAACCCCGGGTCGGACAAACTGATGGAACAGTCCATTCGCACCGACGAAGCGGTTTACCCACCGCAGGCCGTGCTCGACAAGACCTACGTGTCCATCGAGCTGCCACCGAATATTCAACGTTTGATGACCCGCAGCTGGACCAAGGTCAAGTCGGGCAAATAGCTTCAAGGCTCAAACTATCCAAAGTTGGCTCACCTTGAGCGAACTGCACTCTTTTTTTTTGGGAGTTTCGTAAATGGCAGTTGCCTCCGGCGCCTATAAGAAAGCCCTCGAGGGCGACCAGTCACCTAAACAGGTGTTGGTCAAAATCGACCGGGTCACGAAGAAGTTCGACGAGACGATTGCCGTGGACGATGTGTCCCTGGAAATCAAGAAAGGCGAGATTTTCGCCCTGCTCGGCGGTTCGGGATCGGGCAAATCCACCCTGCTGCGCATGCTCGCAGGTTTCGAACGGCCCACGGAGGGGCGCATCTTCCTCGATGGCGTAGACATCACCGACATGCCGCCGTATGAGCGGCCGATCAACATGATGTTCCAGTCCTACGCCCTGTTCCCGCACATGACCGTAGCGCAGAACATCGCTTTCGGCCTCAAGCAGGACAAACTGCCAGCCGCCGAAATCGACGCCCGTGTGGCCGACATGCTCAAGCTCGTGCAAATGACCCAGTACTCCAAGCGCAAGCCGCATCAGTTATCCGGTGGCCAGCGTCAGCGTGTGGCACTGGCGCGTTCCCTGGCCAAGCGGCCGAAGCTGCTGTTGCTCGATGAACCGATGGGCGCACTGGATAAAAAACTGCGTTCGCAAATGCAGCTGGAACTGGTCGAGATCATCGAGCGCGTCGGCGTGACCTGCGTCATGGTGACCCACGACCAGGAAGAAGCCATGACCATGGCTGAGCGCATCGCGATCATGCACCTGGGCTGGATCGCCCAGATCGGCAGCCCGATCGACATCTACGAGACCCCGACCAGTCGCCTGGTCTGCGAATTCATCGGCAACGTCAACATCTTCGAAGGTGAAGTGATCGACGACGCCGAAGGCCACGCGATCATCACCTGCAAAGACCTGGACCGGCAGATCTACGTCGGCCACGGCATCAGCACTTCGGTACAGGACAAGTCGGTGACCTACGCGATCCGTCCGGAAAAACTGCTGGTCACCGCCGACATGCCGACCTGCCAGTACAACTGGTCCAGCGGCAAGGTGCACGACATCGCTTACCTGGGCGGGCACTCGGTGTTCTACGTCGAGTTGCCAAGCGGCAAGCTGGTGCAGTCATTCGTCGCCAACGCCGAACGTCGCGGGCAGCGTCCGACCTGGGGTGATCAGGTCTACGTGTACTGGGAAGACGACAGCGGCGTGGTACTTCGCTCATGAACATGCGCAAATTCAAACGCCGTCTCAATCGAATAATTCCCGGTGGCCGCCAGTTGGTCATCGGGGTTCCCTTCATCTGGCTGTTCCTGTTCTTCATGTTGCCGTTCTTCATCGTTCTGAAGATCAGCTTTGCCGAAGCCGACGTGGCCATCCCGCCGTACACTGAAATCTACAGCTACGCCGAACAGAAGCTGCAGTTGCTGCTGAACCTGGGCAACTACGCGATGCTGGGCGATGACGAGTTGTACATCGCCGCGTACCTCGGCTCGCTGAAGATGGCGCTGATCAGCACCATCCTCTGCCTGCTGATCGGCTACCCGATGGCCTACGCCATTGCCAGCGCCCGCAAAGAGCTGCAAACGGTGCTCGTGCTGCTGATCATGATGCCGACCTGGACCGCGATCCTGATCCGCGTCTATGCGTGGATGGGCATCCTCAGCAACAACGGCCTGCTCAACGGTTTCCTGATGAGCATGGGCTGGATCGACGAACCGCTGCAGATCCTCAACACCAACCTCGCGGTTTACATTGGTGTCGTTTACTCCTATCTGCCGTTCATGATCCTGCCGCTGTACGCCAACCTGGTGAAGCACGACACGAGTCTGCTGGAAGCCGCTTCGGACCTGGGTTCGAGCACCTTCAACAGCTTCTGGAAAATCACCGTGCCGCTGTCGAAAAACGGCATCATCGCCGGCTGCATGCTGGTGTTCATCCCGGTGGTGGGTGAGTTTGTGATCCCGGAACTGCTCGGCGGTCCGGAAACCCTGATGATCGGTAAAGTGCTCTGGCAAGAGTTCTTCAACAACCGTGACTGGCCGGTGGCGTCCGCCCTGGCGGTGGTGATGCTGGCGATCCTGATTGTGCCGATCATCCTGTTCAACCGCAGTCAGGCCAAGGAAATGGAGGGTAAAGAATGAAACGCTTCCGTTTCTCCAGCCTGATGCTGGTGGTAGGTCTGTTGTTTATCTATCTGCCGATGCTGATCCTGGTGATCTACTCGTTCAACGCCTCGAAACTGGTGACGGTGTGGGGCGGTTGGTCGATCAAGTGGTACGTCGGCCTGATGGACAACACGCAACTGATGGGCTCGGTGGTGCGCTCGCTGGAAATCGCCTGCTACACGGCGATTGCAGCCGTCGCACTAGGGACGTTAGCCGCGTTCGTCCTGACCCGTATCACCCACTTCAAGGGTCGCACGCTGTTCGGTGGCCTGGTCACCGCGCCGCTGGTGATGCCTGAAGTGATCACCGGCCTGTCGCTGTTGCTGCTGTTCGTGGCCATGGCGCAGATGATCGGCTGGCCGCAGGAACGCGGCATCGTCACCATCTGGATCGCCCACACGACGTTCTGTGCGGCGTACGTGGCGGTGGTGGTGTCGGCGCGCTTGCGTGAGCTGGACCTGTCCATCGAAGAAGCGGCCATGGACCTCGGTGCACGGCCATGGAAGGTGTTCTTCCTGATCACCATCCCGATGATCGCGCCATCGTTGGCGGCCGGCGGCATGATGTCGTTCGCCTTGTCGCTGGATGACCTGGTGTTGGCGAGCTTCGTTTCCGGCCCGGGTTCCACGACCCTGCCGATGGAAGTGTTCTCGGCGGTACGACTGGGCGTGAAGCCGGAGATCAATGCCGTGGCCAGCCTGATTCTGTTGGCCGTGTCGATCGTGACTTTCCTGGTCTGGTTCTTCAGCCGCCGTGCCGAAGAAAACCGCAAGCGGGCGATCCAGCAAGCCATCGAAGAAAGCGCCGCCGACTCTTGGAAACAACCGGACGTGCGACGCGCACAGGCGCCGGAAGCTGCCTGAAGCGATGCCATGATCGTTCCCACGCTCTGCGTGGGAACGCCTCAACGGACGCTCCGCGTTCGGCTCTTGATGGGACGCAGAGCGTCCCGGGCTGCATTCCCACGCAGAGCGTAGGAACGATCATGTGCGGTCAGGTGACCCAAAGGGATTTGCGAATGACTTTGATCGTTCCCATGCTCTGCGTGGGAACGCCTCAACGGACGCTCCGCGTTCGGCTCTTGATGGGACGCAGAGCGTTCCGGGCTGTATTCCCACGCAGAGCGTAGGAACGATCATGTGCGGTCAGGCAATCCAAGGTGATTTGCGGATGACCTCGACGAAGTTCATCGGCTTGAACCCTGGCTCCTGATCCACCAGCACATCGGTCTTCACGTTGCCGAACGTCGTCTGCGGGCGATGGCGCAAACCGTCGGCAAAGGCGCAGATGATGCACTCCTTGAATCCCTCGCCCCGCGGATGCGCATGCACCACCGCTTCGCGCTGCTCAGTGGAAAACGCCGCGTAGTCCATCCCCAGCACGTCCATCTCGACGCCGGCAGTCACCAGCGCCACGGTCGGCCGCAAGTGCTGCGGTACGCCCGGCGTGGTGTGCAGGGCAATCGACAACCAGACTTGCTCGATATCGTCTTCGCTCAGCCCGTATGGCTTGAGAAACGCCGCCGCCGCGTTGGCGCCATCGACTTCGAAGCGTTCGTTGTCACTGCGGTAACCTTCCACCAGGCCCAGGTCGTGGAACATCGCGCCGACATACAGAAGCTCCGGGTTGTAGGCCAGTTGCTTGCGCTCACCGCTCAGCGCGCCGAACAGAAACACCCGGCGCGAGTGGTGGTAGAGCAGGTCGGATTCGATGTCGCGGATGTATTCGGTGGTTGCTTTGACCAGTGCGCTGTCGGGGATTTTGATCCCGGCGATGGTGGTGCTCATGGACGATTCCTCACAGTGAGCGCCGTGGCGGCGCTGAGGATTCAAGTCTGTCCGCGGCCCCTCAAGCGAACAATCGAAGCGTGGCTGCGATCCTTGCCAATGAGCATGCATATCGCGCCAGCCTCGCTTGTTGGACCCGGATTGGCTAGGGTTGGTCGCGGTAGCCGTGCTTTTGTGGCGAGGGAGCTTGCTCCCGCTGGGCTGCGAAGCAGCCCCCAAATCTGCGACCGAGATTCAGGTGTATCGTATCCGGCGATTTTGCGATTGCTGCGCAGTCGAGCGCGAGCAAGCTCTCTTGCCACAGTAAGCGTGATCCATACAGGCGTTTCGAACCATGAGTAAAACCGTCGCCATCGTGGTGTTCGCCGGCGTTCAGTCGCTGGATGTCACCGGTCCCATGGATGTGTTCTGCGAGGCCAATCGCTTTCTGGCGCCCGAAGATCACTATCGACTGGAAGTGATCGGCGTGGAGCACGGGGTGATGGCGTGTTCGAATGGCCTGGCGCTGAACGCCCATCGGCATTTCAGCAAAGCGTCACAGGCTTACGATTTGCTGCTGGTGGCCGGAGGCCCGCAGTTGCCATTGATGGATTTTGGCGCCGCGTTCAATGCCTGGTTGCGAGATGCCTGCGCGTTGGCGCAACGCTTTGGGTCGATCTGCAACGGTGCGTTCATGCTGGCCCGGGCCGGTTTGCTGGAAGGGCGGACGGTGACGACACATTGGGGCGATGCGGCGGCGCTGGCGGCATTGTGTCCGTCGACCCGGGTCGAAGCCGATCGTTTGTACGTGCAGGACGCCGAACTCTACACCTCGGCCGGCGTGACGGCGGGCATCGACCTGTCGCTGTATTTACTGGCACGCGATCACGGACCGGAAGTGGCACTGAACGTGGCAAAGCGATTGGTAGTGTTCACCCAGCGCTCCGGGGGGCAATCACAATTCAGTCCGTTCCTGACCCCTCACGCCGAACCGACGTCGGCGGTGGCGATGGTCCAGCATTATGTGTTGGCCAATCTGACGGGCGACCTGACCATCGCCGATCTGGCCAATGCCGCCAACATGAGCGCGCGCAACTTTTCCCGGGTGTTCGCCAAGGAAGCGAAAATCACCCCCGCCGAGTTCGTTGAGCGGGCGAGAGTGGATGCCGCGCGGGTGATGCTCGAGAGCACGCGGGCACCGCTCAAGACCGTGGCCTGGCAGTGCGGCTTTCGCGATGCCCAGCACATGCGCAGCGTGTTCAATCGCAGGTTGGGGGTGACACCGCAGCAGTTCAGGCTGAACTTTGCGGCGATGGTGTAAGCAAGGGCCTCTTCGCGGGTAAGCCGAGCTCCTACGGGATTTACGCCATTCAATATCCCGTAGGAGCTCGGCTTGCCCGCGAAGGCGTCCGCTCAATCAATCAACCGCTATTGCTTTGAGCGCGCCGGCAACAGCTTCAAGGTGCTGCGGGTATTGGCCGTCACCTCTTCATCAGTGAGGTGCGCCTGGTAGTAAACCCCTTCGACATACGCATCGGCCTGATCATAGAAATGACTGTCGAACGGCACGCCACTCTGCCCAACCGGATTGATTGTCAGGCTGTGGGTCGGGTCGGCGAAGTCGATCAGGCGGCGGGTCGACGGGCCATAGGTGACCGGCCAGGGTGCCGGGCCGATCTTGGCCGACAGGTTGTTCGGCACTTCATGGCTGCCGGGTGCCGCGAACGGGCCGACGTTGAAGATCCGGTCCAGCGGTTTCTGCTGCCCCAGCGGATGGCCATGGGTCAGCGTGTGCGCCTTGCCCCACTGCCATTGCGCGAAGTCCGCTCCAAGGGTGGCCTTGAGGTGGGCGATGCTCGCTTGCCAGGCAACCTTGACCGTGTCGGCCCGGGTTTCCTTGCCGAGTGTGTTGCGGTTATCCCACCACGGCGAATCCGGATTGGCCGCCAGGCGCGGGAGTGCAGCGTCGATCACTCGGGTCGACAGCAGCGTCTCGAAAAAATCATTGCCCAGCTCATCGTGCATCGCCGCATCGGCAAGGTTGAACAGGAACTGGTTGAACACGGTGGCGCTGGTGGACTCCAGCGGATAATCGCCCTTCCATTGCGCCAGTTGCCCCACCAGTTTCAGTTCGGCGGGATCCGTCACTACCGAGCGCAGCACCGGTAGCAGCGGTGCCAACAGACGCTGGCCGTAACCGGTGGTGGTGCCCAGTTGCAGTTTCTGGCTGGCATCGAGATCCCACTTGATGGCCTTGTCGCCGAGCTGTTGATTGAGCTGCTGACCACGGTCGGCCAGGTTGTAGTAACCGGGAATCTCCATGCCTGTCGCCGACACTGGCTGGAAGTTGGCGGAGACGATATAGCCCCTTGCCGGGTTTTCTTCCTGCGGGTTGGCGCTGAACGGGTAGAAACCGTCCTTGTCCGCCTCGGCACTACTGCCGTCGAGAATGAACCAAGGCTTTACGCCGGCAGGCCGCTTGGGCAGCTGCGCCGCCGCCCACCAGCCGATATCACCCTTGGCGTTGGCCCAGACGATGTTCAGGCCGGGCGCCTGAACCTTGGCGGCCGCGCTGCGCGCCTTGGCCAGGGTGTCGGCGCGATTGAGCTGATAGAAACCTTCGAGAATCGGGTTCTGGCTTTCCAGGAACCCCCACCACATGGCGATCGGCGTTTTGCCAACGCTGTTGCCCAGCGCATCATTGACGATCGGGCCGTGGGGCGACTGGCGCAATACCAGGGAGACCGGTGCCTGGCCCTTCACCGCGATCTGCTGTTCGCTGCTCACCAGATCAACCCACTTGCCGCGATACCAGACCTGATTGGGGTTGTCCGGGTTGACCTTCTCGGCGATCAAGTCCAGGTCGTCGTTCTGGAACATGGTGATGCTCCAGCCGAAATCACGGTTCATGCCCAGCGAGGCGAAAGGCATCAGGGCCTGATAGTGGCCGTACAGGTCAAAACCCGGTGCCGAGAGGTGCGCCTCGTACCACACCGACGGCGCGGAGAAACGGATATGCGGATCGCCGGCCAGCAGCGGCTTGCCACTTTTGGTGTGATTGCCGGCGACCACCCAGGCATTGCTGCCCTCGAATTGCGGCAGGCTGTTGTCGGCCAAGGCTTGCTCACTGAGGCGGGCGAGGGCGTTGAGGTCTTTCCAGTCCGCGTTGGCGAGGGTTGGTGCAGCGGCGTTGTGTTGCTTGGCCAGCACGCCTTTGGGCTGCCAGTCGAGGTCGAAAACGTTCAGGTATTGCGAGCCGAGTTGATCGCGTACGTAGGTCAGCAGCGGTTCGGTACGGAACGCTGCGGCAAAACTGTAGGCCATGTAGCCGGCGATGCTGATGGTGTCCTGGGCGGTAAACGGGCGCTTCTGGATACCCAGTACATCGAACTCCACGGGTTTTGCATGGCTGTCCTGATACTGGTTGATACCGTCCAGATAGGCTTGCATGGCGATGAAGGCCGGTGATTGCTGGTCCAGATTGGCCAGGTAGGTTTCGGCACGTTCGCGAATGCGCAGGCTGCGCATCAATTTGTCGGTGTCGAGCAGCTTCGGCCCCAGCACCTCCGCCAGCTCCCCCCGGGCGAGGCGCCGCAGGATTTCCATCTGGAACAGTCGATCCTGGGCGTGGACGTAGCCAAGCGCGCGGTACAGATCGGTTTCGTTCTCGCCGCGGATGTGCGGGATGCCGCGCTCGTCGTAACGTACGGTGACCGAGCCTTGCAGGTGTTGCAGCTCCACCATGCCCTGACGTGTCGGCTGCTTGCTGTAGACGTACCAGCCGCCAGCGGCAGCGATTGCGACGACCAACAAACCGAGTGCGGTCAGGCTACGTTTCATGGTGACTCCTTGTTGTTATGGTGGCAGCAAATCCCTGGTGACATTGTTTAACACGGCTCACCGTAAACAGGCATCGCCCGTAGGAGGGATTCGCATTGCGGCGTTTGTCGCTACTGAGTCGTAGTGGCAGGCCACGGGCAGTAACACCCTACGGCCAGTGTGTGCGTGGCACTCACTGCACGACCTTCGTTTAACGCTTGCAGGATCGGCTCGATAAAACTGTTGCTCGAGTTGCAAGTCAGGCCTTCGCTGTAAGGGCCGAAGTACGCCAGTTTGCCGGTGCGGTCCCAAATCGCCACGGCAGGGCTGGCGGGAACTTGTTCGGAGCCGGGCAGGATGGTCAGTGTTTTCAGGCTGCTCAGGTTGCTCGGCAGTTGTCCGTGGCTGCCGGTTTTTTGCACCGCATAGAATTCAACGCCTTTTGGTACGTACTGTTCAACCAGTTCGCTGAGGTGTTGTTGATTGCCGACGTTGCACGGGCAGGCCGGGTCCCAGAAATGCACCAAACGGATGGCGCCCGGTCCGGCAAGGGTGTCGGGTAAACGCAGCGGGTCGCCGGAGAACACAGCGGTGTGTTCGCTGAATGCGCGCAGGTAGCGCCCCTGGAACCAGTCGTAAGCCGCCCACAGCACTGCGGCGCAGAGCAGGGTCAGCAGGCTGACAAACAGGGTGGCACGAACGGGCGAGCGCATCGGTTCAATCCTCGAAGGTCGGCTAGCTTGCCATGCTTGCTGCGACAGATGAATATCGCAGGTCCATAAAGTCCGTTTCAGGTAATGGAATCGTTCATGCCCGCCACTTTCGACCCCAACGATCTGCGCGCCAGCCTGCGGCCACTGGCTGAAGGTCAGCCGTTGTCAGCGCAGGCGCAGGCCTATCAGCGATTTTACGGACTGGATTTTTCGTCGCGCGACGTGCGCAGCGGCCTGGGGCGTTTTCAAGTCGACGGCTATGAGGTGGTCAGCCAGGTCTGGTGGCCGCAGCAGGCGAAAGCGACCCTGTTTGTCTTTCATGGTTTTTACGATCACACCGGGCTCTATCGTCATGTGATCGAGTGGGCGCTCGATCAGCAATTTGCGGTGATCGCCTGCGACCTGCCCGGACATGGTCTGTCCAGTGGCGAGCGGGCGAGCATCAAGGATTTCGCCGAGTACCAGGACACCTTGCAAGGGCTGTTTACCGAAGCGCAATCCCTCGACCTGCCGCAACCGTGGCACCTGTGCGGGCAGAGCACCGGTGGGGCGATCGTGATCGACCATGTGTTGAATGCCGGGGCGAACAGCCCGGCGCAAGGGCAGGTGATTCTATTGGCGCCGCTGGTGCGGCCGCGAGCGTGGGGCTGGTCGCACTTCAGCTATTACTTGCTCCGGCCATTCGTCAAAGCGATTGCGCGGCGCTTCAGTGAGAACTCCAACGATCCGGATTTTCTACCGTTCCTGCAGGCCGATCCCTTGCAACCGCTACGTCTGCCAACCGCCTGGGTCGGGGCGCTGGCGCAGTGGATCAAACGCATCGAAGCGGCGCCGGGCAGCAACCGTCGACCATTGATTGTGCAGGGGCAGGCGGACATGACCGTGGATTGGCAGCACAACCTTGAGGTATTACGGGCAAAGTTCGACCGGCCACAGGTATTGATGTTACCCGAGGCGCGGCATCATCTGGCGAATGAGGCACTGGTGTTGCGCGGGGAGTATTTCGGGTTCTTGAGCAAGCGGATAAAGGGCAGGAATTTGTAGCGATAGTTCGGGCCCCATCGCCAGCAGGCTGGCTCCCACAATGGTCCGGTGTCTACAAATCCAATGTGGGAGCCAGCCTGCTGGCGATGGCGATCTATATGGCGCCGAAGATCACTGGCCGAGGTTTGAAGAACTCTGCCCCACCGCCAACCCGGCCTTGATCGCCGCCAGCGCTGCCTGGTAATACGCCTTGCCTTCTGCCGATTCGGCAAACGTGGCGAACTCTTCCAGCTCTTCATCCGACAGGTCGCGATAGACGTAGAGCAGCGTGTTGTTCAGATCGCTGCCGATCTGCTCCATCAAGCGCTGGCGCTGACCGTTCAACATGCCCTGCGCCTGCCCGGCGCCGAGCAGGCCGGGGATCATCGAGCTCAGGCTGTCGGCGGCGACACCGGCAATCGCCAGGCTGACCTCGGCGCCAGCTTCACGGGCGGGCAGGGCCTGGGCCAGATGGCCGATAATCAGCAGGCGGCTGTCGCTGGCCTGCATTTTCGGCAAACCCTTGGCGTTTTTTGCCAATTGGTCGCGACGGGTGGCGAGTAATTCGGCAGCGACGATTTTCTTGCCCAGCGGTGACTGGAAGAACGCCAAAGCCGGTTTTGGATCGACGAGGTTCTTGCGCAGCTGCGCTTGCGCGCGCTGGTCCACGGCGTTGGGGGAAAACCGCTGATTACTGTTATTGACCAGTGCCTGGAACACCGCCGGTGGCAGGCTGCTTTCGTATCGTTTTTGCGCGGCGGCAAGGGCATCGTTGAAATGCGCGCGTTGTTCCGGCCAGCCGGCGACCTTGTACAACTGGTCGTGGCCGTCTGCCCAGGCGGGCAATACACAGAACATCAGCAGTGAGAAAAGCAAACGGCGCATAGGGACTCCTGTCGGCAGGCGACTATTCTCCGTGTGGCATCAGGACTTGTCGAGAATTCGTATCAACCCGCTGCGCGGCTCTGTCGGATTTTCAGGCGCAGGAATACTATGCGCGCCATGCAAATACCTTCTGATCACCCGCTGCTGTTACGTATCGTCGACGACCTGGCTGCCAACGGCTGGTCTCAGCAGAATATTTTCCTGCCTCTGGATCTGACCCGGGCACTGGCGGCCGAGTGCCGTAAACGTGCTGCCGAGGGTGAACTGGCCCCGGCGGCGGTAGGGCGTGGGCCGTTATCGGAGGTCCGCGAGGGCATTCGCGGCGATCACATTCAGTGGATCGAGCCGGGCCAGGCCGACGCGTGCGACAGTTATCTGGGGTTGATGGACAGTCTGCGCGAGGCAATGAATCGCGGTTTGTTCCTGGGGTTGGAGGATTTCGAAAGTCATTTCGCCATGTACCCGCCCGGGGCGTTTTACCTTCGGCATCTCGACCGGTTTCGCGACGACGATCGGCGCATGGTGTCGGCGGTGGTCTATCTCAATGACGCGTGGCTGCCCGAGCATGGTGGCCAGTTGCGCATGTACCTGGACGAAAGCGCGGAATACGATGTAGTACCGGTCGGGGGATGCCTGGTGGTGTTCCTGTCAGGTGAAGTCCCCCATGAAGTCCTGCCGGCGACCCGGGAGCGCCTGTCGTTGACCGGCTGGTTCCGGCGCCGGGGCAACGAGCCATTCTGATCATGCAGAAGATTTTGGTAAGCCGCTGCCTGCTGGGGCATCGCGTTCGCTACGACGGCGGCGCCAGCGGGCCATTCGATCAGCTTCAGCGTTGGCTCGACGAGGGGCGCGTCGTGCCACTATGCCCGGAAGTTGCCGGAGGATTGCCGACACCACGGGCGGCTGCGGAAATCCCGGGCGGGCAGGGCGGTGACGTACTTGAAGGCCTTGCAGCGGTGATCACTACCGAGGGTGAGGACGTCAGCGCGCAGTTTCTGTCCGGGGCGAAGCAGGCGCTGGAGCTGGTACAAAAACATGGCATCCGCATTGCCGTTCTCAAGGCCAACAGCCCGTCATGCGGCAATCTGCTGACCTATGACGGCACGTTCAGTGGTGTGAAAGTCAGTGGCGAAGGCGTGACGGCGGCGTTGCTCAAGCGTCATGGAGTGTTGGTGTTCAGTGAGCTGGAGTTGCCGCAAGCTGCCCAGGCGCTGGCAAACCAAAACCGATAGTCACCATAAACCCCCTGTGGGAGCGGGCAAGCCCGCCCACATTGGATACCGATCGTCTTCAGGGTTTTGGCGCTGCGCCCGATTCCGCCCCAAACCATTTCTCCACCAGTTTTTCCATTCGGCCATCGGTCTTGATCCGTTGCAACGCACCTTCCAGGCTGGCATGGAACGCCGGATTGCCCTTTTGAAATGGAATCGCCAGGTCAACCACCGGGTTCGCCTTGGGCTTCTCCTCCGTCAGCGACTGCACCAGCAAGATTGATTGCGGCTCTTCTTTCTTGGCGACCAATTGCGCATTGGTCTTGAGATAAGGCTCGCTGAAGTCGAAACGATCCTTCAGCCCCGGGGTCTGTGTAATGTGATTGATGGCAACGTCGTATTTGCCGCTTTCCACGCCATTGAGCAGATCACTGGCATCGGTGACGACAAAATCGGCCCGAACATCCAGTTCCTGGGCGAGCATTTGGCCCAGTTCGACTTCGAAACCCGCGAGTTTGTCGTCTTCCTTGAAGTTGAATGGAGGTGTATTCGCCTCAATGGCGATGCGTAGTTCGCCGCGGTCATTTACGTCGTCAATCAATTCGGCATGAGCCAACGGGCTCAAAAGGGGTAGCAGGCAGATCAGGCCAGGCAGAAAGCGCATGGTCACTCCTTTGAATTTTTTATAGCGACCCTCTGATTCAGGCTCGCTTTGCTATGGTTGTCGAATGCCTTCGACAACGATTGACCATGAAGTTGTCATGGTCACGCGGATTTTACGGAAAAACTGGAGAAGAGAATGAAAACCTTTATGTCACGTGCTGCTTTGGCTGGCTTGCTGATGGGCGTTTCGGTACTGGCCAGTGCTGCCACGCCTGCACCGAAAGGCGCCGAAGTGTCCATCGTGTCTCCCAAGGACGGTGCGACGGTTCCGCAGACTGTTGTGGTCAAGTTCGCAGTCGAGAACATTGCGCTGGCGCCAGCAGGCGACGTCACCAAGAATACCGGTCACCACCACCTGCTGATTGATGTCGATGAACTGCCGGCGGCGGGTCAGCCGATCCCGAACGATGCCAATCATCTGCACTTCGGCAAGGCACAGACTCAGGCCGAAATAAAACTGACACCGGGCAAGCACACTTTGCAGCTCGAACTGGGCGACAGCGGTCACATGCCGTTCGATCCGCCAATCGTGTCCGAAAAAATCACCGTCAACGTCAAATAAAAAAAGGGAGCCCCGAAGGGCTCCCTTTTTTCGCTCGCGTCGCGATCAGAACAACACGCGGCTACGGATGGTGCCGTTGACGTGTTGCAGCTTCTCTTGCGCCAGGTCCGAGTACTCGGCGTCGACGTCGATCACCACGTAGCCAACCTTCTCGTTGGTCTGCAGGAACTGACCGGAGATGTTGATGCCGTTTTCGGCGAAGACCTTGTTGATCTCGCTCATCACACCCGGGATGTTCTCGTGGATGTGCAGCAGGCGGTGTTTGCCAGGGTGAGCCGGCAGGGCCACTTCCGGGAAGTTCACCGACGATACCGACGTACCGTTGTCGCTGTACTTGACCAGTTTCTCTGCCACTTCCAGACCGATATTGGCCTGGGCTTCAGCAGTGGAACCACCGATGTGCGGGGTCAGGATCACGTTGTCCAGGCCGCGCAACGGGCTTTCGAACTCTTCGTCGTTGGAGCGTGGCTCCACCGGGAATACGTCGATGGCCGCGCCGATCAGGTGCTTGTCCTTGATGGCAGCCGCCAGATGGTCCAGCTCGACAACGGTGCCGCGAGCAGCGTTGATCAGGATGCCGCCCTTCTTGATGGCGCGGATTTCCTTCTCGCCCATCATCCACTGGGTGGCAGCGGTTTCCGGAACGTGCAGCGAAACGATGTCGGACATCGCCAGCAGTTCGTGCAGGTTGCCGACCTGAGTAGCGTTACCCAAAGGAAGTTTGGTGATGGTGTCGTAGAAGTACACCTGCATGCCCAGGCCTTCGGCCAGGACCGACAATTGCGTACCGATCGAGCCATAGCCGACGATGCCCAGCTTCTTGCCGCGGATCTCGAAAGAGTTGGCCGCGCTCTTGATCCAGCCGCCACGGTGGCAGGAAGCGTTCTTCTCCGGGATGCCGCGCAGCAACAGGATTGCCTCGGCCAGCACCAGCTCGGCTACGGAACGGGTGTTGGAGTACGGGGCGTTGAACACGGCGATGCCGCGCTCGCGAGCCGCGTCCAGGTCGACCTGGTTGGTGCCGATGCAGAAACACCCTACCGCCACGAGCTTCTTCGCGTGATCGAAGATCTCTTCGGTCAGTTGCGTACGGGAGCGAATGCCGATGAAGTGAGCATCCGCGATCTTTTCCTTGAGCTGGGCTTCCGGCAGAGAACCTGTGAGGTACTCGATGCTGGTGTAGCCCGCCGCCTTGAGGACGTCGACAGCCGATTGGTGGACGCCTTCGAGAAGAAGGAACTTGATCTTGCTCTTATCGAGAGAAGTCTTGCTCATCTGCGTAAACCTGTATCCCGGAGAAAAATGGCAGGAGATAGCCAGCAGACGCTGACCCGGACGGCACGACAGCCGTCGCCGCAGAATAGCCGTTGGGCACTATGCTGCGGGGTCGGTATGCTAGCATATGCGCCCCGCTAAACACTCATTCCTGCGACGTGAAGCGTTCTCAGGATGACCATGAATTGTTCGAGAGTTCTGTCGATGACCAATCCTGCCCTGATTGATGAGCTGAAGACCCTGGTTGAGCCTGGCAAGGTGCTGACCGATGCCGACTCCCTGAATGCTTACGGTAAGGATTGGACCAAGCATTTCGCCCCGGCCCCCACTGCCATTGTGTTCCCGAAGACCACCGAGCAGGTCCAGGCCATCGTCCTGTGGGCCAACAAGCATAAGGTCGCCCTGGTGCCGTCCGGTGGTCGTACCGGTTTGTCGGCCGCGGCCGTGGCGGCCAATGGCGAGGTGGTCGTGTCGTTCGACTATATGAACCAGATCCTCGACGTGAACCTCACCGACCGCACTGCCGTTTGTCAGCCGGGCGTGGTCACTAAACAACTGCAGAATGTCGCCGAAGAGAATGGCTTGTACTACCCGGTGGACTTCGCCTCCTCCGGTTCCAGCCAGATTGGCGGCAATATCGGCACCAATGCCGGTGGAATCAAGGTGATTCGCTACGGCATGACCCGTAACTGGGTGGCAGGCATGAAAGTCGTCACTGGCAAGGGCGACGTGCTGGAGCTGAACCGTGACCTGATCAAGAACGCCACCGGCTACGACATGCGTCAGTTGTTCATCGGCGCAGAAGGCACGCTCGGTTTTGTCGTGGAAGCGACCATGCGCCTGGATCGTGCGCCGAAAAACCTCACCGCGATGGTCCTCGGCACCGCCGATTTCGACTCGATCATGCCGGTACTGCACGCCTTCCAGAACAAACTCGACCTGACGGCGTTCGAGTTTTTCTCCGACAAGGCCCTGGCCAAAGTCATGGCTCGCGGTGATGTACCCGCTCCGTTCGAATCCGACTGCCCGTTCTACGCGCTGCTGGAATTCGAAGCGACCACTGAAGAAGTGGCCAACCACGCCCTGGAAACCTTCGAGCACTGCGTCGAGCAGGGCTGGGTGCTGGACGGCGTGATGAGCCAGAGCGAAACCCAGCTGCAGAACCTGTGGAAGCTGCGTGAATACATCTCCGAAACCATTTCCCACTGGACGCCGTACAAGAACGACATTTCGGTCACCGTGTCGAAAGTCCCGGCCTTCCTGAAGGAAATCGATGCCATCGTCGGCGAGCACTACCCGGATTTCGAGATCGTCTGGTTCGGTCACATCGGCGACGGCAACCTGCACTTGAACATCCTCAAGCCGGAAAACCTGAGCAAGGACGAGTTCTTCGCCAAGTGCGCCACCGTCAACAAGTGGGTGTTCGAAACCGTCGAGAAGTACAACGGTTCGATTTCTGCCGAGCACGGTGTGGGCATGACCAAGCGTGATTACTTGACCTACAGCCGTTCGCCGGTTGAGATCGAGTACATGAAAGCGGTCAAAGCGGTGTTCGATCCGAACGGCATCATGAACCCGGGCAAGATTTTCGCTGTTTGATTTTTCGAACTTTAAGAGCCAACGAAGCAGGAGTCGGTAATGAGCTATCAGCACCAGTATGTCGACGGTACGCGCATTCACTTCCCGCTGGGAAAAGTGGTGTGCATCGGCCGTAACTACGCCGAACACGCCAAGGAGCTGGATAATCCGGTACCGACCGAGCCGCTGCTGTTCATCAAGCCGGGCAGTTGCGTGGTGCCGCTGGAAGGTGGTTTCAGCATTCCGACCGAGCGTGGTTCGGTGCATTACGAAGCGGAAATCGCGGTGTTGATCGGCAAGCCCTTGTCGACCAAGCCGAGTGTGGAAGAAGTGCTCGACGCCATCTCCGGGTTTGCCCCGGCGCTGGATCTGACCCTGCGCGACAAGCAGGCCGAGCTGAAATCCAAGGGGCTGCCCTGGGAAATCGCCAAGTCCTTCGATGGCGCGGCGGTGATCGCTCCGTTCGTTTCCGGCAGCACGTTCGCTGATTTGACTGACATCGGCATCCGCCTGACCATCAACGGTGAAGTACGCCAGGACGGCAATAGCAGCGCGATGCTCAACCCGATCGTGCCGATGATCCAGCACATGGCCGGCTGCTTCTCCCTGCAAGCGGGCGATGTGATCCTGACCGGCACGCCGGTGGGCGTTGGTCCGTTGAATGTCGGCGACGAAATCGTTCTGGAACTGCCGGGCGCCAGCAGCTTCACCAGCAGCGTCCGTTAAGTCGGCACCAAGCCCTGTAGGAGCGTGGCTTGCCCGCGATGGCGGTATACCTGACACACCGGGTTATCGTTCATCGCGAGCAAGCTTTGCTCCTACTGGTCGGAAGGCGTTGCTGCCATTTCCCGGTTTTTTCACATTCGGTCTGGATAATTCCCGGAATTTCGGCGTCTGAGCCGATCCCAATTGTGCTATTACCCCTAGCCTGAATTTCTGGAACGCATCCCTGATGGCCACTCCACCGCTCACCACGCTCAAACCTGTCCGTCGCTCACGCTTTGCCTTGCGTTGGTATTCCTGGCTTTTGCTAGTGGCCGCCATTGCATACGGCCTGGCGTTTGCCATGCATTGGGATGATCGCGGGGTGCTCTGGCTCCAGGAACGCTTCGAAAGCGCCGCCGAGCGTCAGGAGAGTGTCTGGCTGCCGGACTATCACGCGGTGATCGACGCCAAGCCGCTGCCGGGCATGGAAAAGGATGAAGCTTCGGACATTGCCTACGATCCCCAGACCAAGACCCTGTTTTCAGTCATGGGCAAAAACCCGTTCCTGGTCGAGCTGTCGTTGCAGGGCGATGTGTTGCGCAAGATGCCTCTGGTGGGCTGGAGCAACCCCGAAGGCGTCACTGTGATGGGCAATGGTTTGCTGGCCATCGTCGATGAGCGTGACCACTTGGTGAGCATCGTCAAGGTCGATGCCGACACCCGCGAGCTGAACATCGCCAACTTCCCCAAGTATGACCTGGGCCTCTCGAAAGACCAGAACAAGGCGTTCGAAGCCGTTACCTGGGATCCGCGTAACCAGCAGTTGCTGCTTGGCGAAGAACGGCCACCGGCGCTGTTCACCTGGAAGGGCGATGGCCAGAAGCTGATCGGTGACAAGCAGGCATTGGCCAGTGACGAACTGGATATTCGCAATCTGTCAGCGTTGGCCATCGATCCGCGGACCGGCCACACCCTGGTATTGTCCGCTGATTCGCACCTGTTGCTGGAGCTCGACGAAAAAGGCGAGCAGGTCAGTTTCATGACGCTGCTGCGCGGTTTCAACAGCCTGAAAAACACCATCCCTCGCGCCGAAGGCGTGACCATGGACGAGGCCGGTAACCTGTATTTCGTCAGCGAGCCGAACCTGTTTTACCGTTTTGAAAAACAGCGTTGAAACAATTTTGTAGGAATTTACAGCGTCGGTTGTAGGAGCGGGCAAGTGGCCATTAAGCTTCAATTCAGACAGGCGTGATATTTCATCCGCCTGATCTAATTCCGAGCCTGCCTCCAATGCGTCGATTTGCCCGCCCCAAACCCCTGATTCTCATGCTGTCGGTGATTGCGTTGATCGTGTTGATCGCGGTCGGCCAGTATCTGCGCCTGTTTGAGCGGACCTGGTTCAATCTGCACACGCTCTGGCAGCCGTTAAGTACCCAGTCTATTGCCCTTGACCAGTATCAAGTGGTTTTGGAAGCGCAGGTCATCGAGGGGCTCGATGATGACGTCTCGGCACTGACCTACGACCCGGTGCGCAAAAGCCTGTTCACCGTCACCAATAAAAACTCGGAACTGATCGAACTGTCCCTGGACGGCAGGATCCTTCGCCGCATTGCCTTGATCGGATTTGGTGATCCGGAAGCCGTTGAGTTCATCAGTGCCGACACCTATGTCATCACCGATGAACGTGAGCAGCGACTGATCAAGATCCGTCTGGAGGACGACACCACCTTCCTCGACTCGGCGGACGCGGAGCAAATGACCCTTGGTGTGCACATGAGCGGCAACAAGGGTTTTGAGGGCTTGGCTTACGATTCGGTGGGCAAGCGTCTGTTTGTCGCCAAGGAGCGCGACCCGATGCTGATCTATGAAGTGCACGGGTTTCCGCATTTCAATCCGGAAAAATCTTACGCGGTGCACGTGATCAACAACCCCAAGCGCGATGCCGGGATGTTCGTGCGTGATCTGTCGAGCCTGCAATACGACGAGCGCAGCGGCCACTTGATGGCGCTGTCTGACGAGTCGCGGTTGATTCTGGAGCTGGATGTCGACGGCCGACCGCTGAGCACCATGTCACTGAGCAAGGGGCGCCAGGGGCTGAAAAAGACCGTGCCGCAAGCGGAAGGGATCGCCATGGATGACGACGGTACGATGTACCTGGTGAGCGAGCCGAATTTGTTCTACGTGTTCAAGAAGCCAGCACAACCCTAATCAACGCCACGCAACACTGTGGGAGCGGGCTTGCCCGCGATGGCGGCCTGTCAGTCAACATCAATGTTGAATGTGACGGCCCTATCGCGGGCAAGCCCGCTCCCACAGGGAATATGCGTTTGCCTTACTCGGCGCGCAGGGTCTTCACGCCTTCGCTGGTCCCCAGCAACAACAGGTCTGCAGGTCGCGCCGCGAACAGGCCATTGGTCACAACGCCGACGATGGCATTGATCTGCGTTTCCAGCTCCACCGGGTTGGTGATCTGCAGGTTGTGCACGTCGAGGATGATATTGCCGTTGTCGGTCAGCACACCTTCGCGGTAGACCGGGTCGCCGCCCAGTTTCACCAGTTGGCGTGCCACGTGGCTGCGAGCCATCGGGATCACTTCCACCGGCAGCGGGAATGCGCCGAGGACCGGCACCAGCTTGCTGGCATCGGCGATGCAAATGAAAGTCTTGGCCACCGCCGCGACGATCTTCTCACGGGTCAGGGCTGCGCCGCCGCCCTTGATCAGGTTCAGATGCTCGTCACTTTCATCGGCACCGTCGACGTAGAACTCCAGGTCGCTGACAGTGTTCAGTTCGTACACCGGAATCCCGTGGCCCTTCAGGCGCGCGGCGGTGGCTTCGGAGCTGGCGACAGCGCCGTCGAATGCACCTTTATGTTGGGCCAGCGCGTCAATGAAACAGTTGGCGGTGGAGCCGGTGCCGACACCGACGATGCTCTTGTCGTCGAGTTTCGGAAGGATGAAGTCGACGGCGGCCTGAGCCACTGCCTGTTTGAGTTGATCCTGGTTCATGCGGGCTCCGGAGTGCCGAGGAGGGAACGAAAGGCCGGCATTATAGGCTTCGGGGCGGGGAAGGTCATTGTCCGATTGGCAGAGAACAGGAGCCGGGGTGCCGGATTGCTTTTGTGGCGAGGGAGCTTGCTCCCGCTCGGCTGCGAAGCAGTCGCAAAACCTGGTAAGCGATACATCCGGATGAATGCGGGGGAGCGCTTCGTACTCCAGCGGGAGCAAGCTCCCTCGCCACAATGGTCCAACGGTGCCTGAAACCACCGGTTTAGTGTGGTCGTGCGGACAAAAGCCGGGTTAGACTCCATGGTCCTGCCCAACTCGCTCAGTGATGCTTTCCGATGCTTGAACAGTACGTCAAAAAGATCCTCACCTCGCGCGTTTACGACGTCGCCGTAGAAACCCCATTGCAGTCTGCCCGCCAGCTTTCCGAGCGGCTGGGCAACGATATCTGGCTCAAGCGCGAAGACTTGCAGCCGGTGTTCTCGTTCAAGATTCGCGGCGCTTATAACAAGCTGACCCAACTGAGCGATGAAGAGCGTGCTCGCGGCGTGGTCACGGCGTCGGCGGGCAATCATGCACAGGGCCTGGCCTTGGCGGCCAAGGTGTTGGGTGTGAAAGCGACCATCGTCATGCCCAAGACCACGCCCGAGATCAAGGTCGAAGGCGTTCGCTCGCGCGGTGGCAAAGTGGTGCTGCATGGGGATTCGTTCCCTGAAGCCCTGGCCTACTCGCTGAAACTGGTCGATGAAAAAGGCTACGTCTACATTCATCCCTACGACGATCCCCACACCATTGCCGGGCAGGGCACGGTGGCCATGGAGATTTTGCGCCAGCACCCGCAGCCATTGGATGCGATTTTCGTCCCGGTCGGCGGTGGCGGCCTGATCGCCGGCATCGCGGCGTACGTGAAGTATCTGCGGCCGGACATCAGGATCATCGGCGTCGAGCCGGACGACTCCAACTGTCTGCAAGCGGCGATGGCGGCGGGCGAGCGTGTGGTGCTGCCGACCGTGGGCATCTTCGCCGACGGCGTGGCGGTGGCGCAGATTGGCCAGCACACCTTCGAGATCTGCAAGGATTACGTGGATGAAGTCATCACCGTCAGCACCGACGAAATCTGCGCGGCGATCAAGGATATCTACGACGATACCCGCTCGATCACCGAACCTGCCGGCGCTTTGGGTGTGGCCGGGATCAAGAAGTACGTCGAGCAGCGTGGGGTGACCGGGCAGACTTTCGTGGCCATCGACTCCGGCGCCAACGTCAACTTCGACCGCCTGCGCCATGTGGCCGAGCGCGCGGAATTGGGCGAAGGCCGCGAAGCGATCATCGCGGTGACCATTCCCGAGAAGCCGGGCAGTTTCAAGGCATTCTGCGAGGCCATCGGCAAGCGTCAGATTACCGAATTCAACTACCGCTACAACACCGGTAGCGAAGCGCACATCTTTGTCGGCGTGCAAACGCACCCGGACACCGACCCGCGCAGCGCGCTGATCGCCAGCCTGAGCGAGCAGGGTTTTCCGGTCATCGATCTGACCGACAACGAACTGGCCAAATTGCACATCCGGCACATGGTCGGTGGCCGCGCGGCGCATGTGGTTGACGAAGTGATCCTGCGCTTCGAATTCCCGGAGCGTCCGGGTGCCTTGTTCAACTTCCTCAACAAACTCGGCGGGCGCTGGAATATCTCGATGTTCCATTACCGCAACCATGGCGCGGCGGATGGCCGTGTGGTCGCGGGCCTGCAAGTGCCTCACGATGAGCGTCACCTGGTGCCGGCGGCGCTGGAAGAAATCGGTTACCCCTACTGGGATGAAAGCGACAATCCGGCCTATCAGCTGTTTCTTGGCTGAACGGCTACGCTGATGGGCAATGCATAAGGACATCGAACCATGGAAACATTAACGGCGCTGAAAATGGCTCACACGGTGGCAACGCTCGTGCTGCTGCTGAGTGCGTTGGGCCTGGGGATCTGGGTCTGGCGTACTCGACGTAATGGCGATGCGACGGCGGGCAGCCGCACTCTGCAAAGGCCGCGAGTGTTTATCTGGCTGCTGATGGGGCTGGCATTGCTGAGCATGCCGTTTACCGGCTGGTGGATGGTGCACCTGGTGGGCTGGCCGCTGGGGCAGACCTGGCTGCTGGTGTCGAGTGTGCTGTACACCGTGGCGGCGCTGGCGTGGTTCTGGCTCTTGGTGCGGTTGAACAGGCTGCGCAAGGCGCCGGGTGGCGTGGGTAAATTTACTTTTGCGTTGGCGGTGTTCAGCTTTGTCTGCTTTATCGCCATTGCCGGATTGATGGGCGCCAAGCCGGTTTAATCAATGAAACTGCGTTGGCCCAATCGCTGGCAAGCCAGCTCCCACAAGGATTTTCAGTGAGCACCAATTGTGTGAACACCCGAAAAACCTGTGGGAGCTGGCTTGCCAGCGATGGCGATATCAGTCGCGCAGCGTAATCACCGGCCAGCCACGCTTCTCGGCTTCAGCGCGCAAATTCGGGTCCGGATCGACAGCGATCGGGTTGGCCACTTGCTCCAGCAGCGCCAAATCATTCATCGAGTCGCTGTAGAAATAGCTGTCCTCCAACGAATGCCCAGTCTCTTCCAGCCAACGATTCAACCGCGTCACCTTGCCTTCGCGAAAGCACGGCACATCGGTGCTGCGCCCGGTGTAGCGACCATCAAGCATTTCGCATTCGGTGGCGATCAGGGTTTCGACGCCAAGACGCTCGGCGATAGGCCCTGTGACGAAGCGGTTGGTGGCGGTGATGATCACCAGCTTGTCGCCGGCGGCGCGGTGTTTTGCAAGCAGCTCGATAGCCTTGGGCAGCATCAGCGGCTCGATGCAGTCGCGCATGTAGTCGCTGTGCCAAAGGGCAAGCACGTCCATTTCCGTGCGGCCGAGAATCTCCAGGCAAAAGTTCAGGTACGCATCGTTGTCCAGCTTGCCGGCCAGGTAATCCTGATAGAACTCGTCGTTTCGAGCCTTGTAGGCGATGGGGTCGAGGAAGCCTCGCTCACACAGGTAATCGCCCCAGGCGTGGTCGCTGTCGCCGCCCAGAAGCGTGTTGTCCAAGTCGAATAAAGCCAGCCGCATTGCAGTTACTCGCTGAAAAGTCTGTAGAAAGGTCACCAGAATACGTACTTTTCACAAGAGTGCACATAAGGTAGGCCGGCGCGTTGCTGCCTTCACAACCTTTGTGGAACAATGCGGCGACATGCGTTTGCGAGGTTGTTGCCGTGATCGACCCCGATGGTTTCCGTCCTAATGTCGGGATCATTCTGACGAATGATGCCGGCCAGGTGCTATGGGCTCGCCGAATCAATCAAGATGCCTGGCAGTTTCCTCAAGGCGGGATCAACCCCCAGGAGACGCCGGAAGACGCCTTGTACCGCGAGCTGAACGAAGAAGTGGGGCTGGAGCGCGAAGATGTTGAAATACTCGCCTGCACCCGGGGCTGGTTGCGCTATCGTTTGCCGCAACGTCTGGTCAGGACGCACAGCCAGCCGCTGTGCATCGGCCAGAAACAGAAGTGGTTTCTCCTGCGCCTGATCTCCAACGAGCAGCGGGTGCGGATGGATTTGACCGGTAAACCGGAGTTCGATGGCTGGCGTTGGGTCAGCTATTGGTATCCGTTGGGCCAGGTGGTGACATTCAAGCGCGAGGTGTACCGACGCGCTCTCAAAGAGCTTGCCCCGCGCCTTTTATCGCGCGACTGACGACGGAGTTCGACCCCGAGCCATGCTCAATACGCTGCGCAAGATCGTCCAGGAAGTTAACTCCGCCAAGGATCTCAAGGCGGCGTTGGGGATTATTGTGTTGCGCGTCAAAGAGGCCATGGGCAGCCAGGTCTGCTCGGTCTACCTGCTTGATCCAGAGACCAACCGTTTCGTGCTGATGGCCACCGAGGGCTTGAACAAGCGCTCGATCGGCAAAGTCAGCATGGCGCCCAATGAAGGTCTGGTCGGCCTGGTCGGCACGCGTGAAGAACCCCTGAACCTCGAAAATGCCGCGGATCACCCGCGCTACCGCTACTTCGCCGAGACCGGTGAAGAGCGCTACGCCTCGTTCCTCGGGGCGCCGATCATTCACCACCGCCGTGTCGTCGGCGTGTTGGTCATCCAGCAAAAAGAACGTCGCCAGTTCGACGAAGGTGAAGAAGCCTTCCTCGTGACCATGAGCGCGCAGCTTGCCGGCGTTATCGCTCACGCCGAGGCGACCGGTTCGATCCGTGGCCTGGGCCGTCAGGGCAAGGGCATCCAGGAAGCCAAGTTCGTCGGCGTCCCGGGTTCGCCGGGGGCGGCGGTCGGTACGGCGGTGGTCATGTTGCCACCGGCCGACCTGGACGTGGTGCCCGACAAGACCATCACCGATATCGAAGCTGAACTCGGGCTGTTCAAGACCGCCATCGAAGGCGTGCGCGCCGACATGCGCGCCTTGTCGGCCAAGCTGGCCACGCAGTTGCGCCCGGAAGAGCGAGCGTTGTTCGACGTCTACCTGATGATGCTCGACGATGCCGCGCTGGGCAGCGAAGTCACCACGGTGATCAAGACCGGTCAGTGGGCCCAGGGCGCCTTGCGTCAGGTGGTCACCGATCACGTCAACCGCTTCGAACTGATGGACGATGCCTACCTGCGTGAGCGCGCATCGGACGTCAAGGACCTTGGTCGCCGCCTGCTCGCCTATTTGCAGGAAGAGCGCCAGCAAACCCTGGTCTACCCCGACAACACCATTCTGGTCAGCGAGGAACTGACGCCGGCAATGCTCGGCGAGGTGCCTGAAGACAAATTGGTGGGTCTGGTATCGGTACTCGGTTCGGGCAACTCCCACGTCGCGATTCTTGCTCGGGCCATGGGCATTCCGACGGTGATGGGCCTGGTCGACCTGCCGTATTCCAAGGTCGACGGCATCGGCATGATCGTCGACGGTCACCGCGGCGAGGTCTACACCAACCCCAGCGACGTGCTGCGCAAGCAGTTCGCCGAAGTGGTGGAGGAAGAGAAACAGCTGGCCCTGGGCCTCGATGCATTGCGTGATTTGCCGTGCGTCACGGTCGATGGTCATCGCATGCCGTTGTGGGTCAACACCGGCCTGTTGGCGGACGTGGCGCGCGCGCAGAAACGCGGTGCCGAAGGCGTTGGCTTGTACCGCACCGAAGTGCCGTTCATGATCAACCAGCGCTTCCCCAGCGAAAAGGAACAACTGGCGATCTATCGCGAGCAACTCGCCGCGTTCCATCCGCAACCGGTGACCATGCGCAGCCTGGACATTGGCGGTGACAAGGCGCTGTCGTACTTCCCGATCAAGGAAGACAACCCGTTCCTCGGCTGGCGCGGAATTCGCGTCACCCTCGATCACCCGGAAATCTTCCTGGTGCAGACCCGCGCCATGCTCAAGGCCAGTGAAGGCTTGAACAACCTGCGCATTCTGCTGCCGATGATCTCCGGTACCCACGAACTCGAAGAAGCCCTGCACCTGATCCACCGGGCCTGGGGTGAAGTGCGCGACGAAGGCACCGACGTGCCGATGCCGCCGGTCGGGGTGATGATCGAAATTCCGGCAGCGGTGTACCAGACCCGGGAATTGGCGCGGCAGGTGGACTTTCTGTCGGTCGGTTCCAACGACCTGACTCAGTACCTGTTGGCCGTGGACCGCAACAATCCGCGGGTCGCCGATCTCTACGACTACTTGCACCCGGCCGTGCTGCAAGCCCTGCAAAACGTGGTGCGTGACGCCCATGCCGAAGGCAAGCCGGTGAGTATCTGCGGCGAGATGGCCGGTGATCCGGCGGCGGCGGTGCTGTTGATGGCGATGGGTTTCGACAGCCTGTCGATGAACGCCACCAACCTGCCGAAGGTGAAGTGGATGCTGCGTCAGATCAACCTGAGCAAGGCCAAGGAATTGCTCGCCGAACTGATGACCATCGATAACCCGCAAGTTATCCACAGTTCATTGCAACTGGCGCTGAAGAACCTCGGGTTGGCGCGGATGATCAATCCGGCGGCGGTCAAAGCCCTCTAAAAGGTTGATGGCCTGTGGCGAGGGAGCTTGCTCCCGTTCGGCTGCGAAGCTGTCGTAATCCGGCCGATGCGATTTTTCTGAAAGAACGCATTGGCCGGATCGGGAGCGCTTCGCACTCCAGCGGGAGCAAGCTCCCTCGCCACAATTAATCGCCCGAGCTTCAAACCCTGACCTCTACCTCCCCCAGATGCCCGCCAAATGGCCCGAAACTCCTTTCGACCATATGCCGCGACCCATCCGCCTGCACGATCAGCGCCGTACTCGCCCGTGTTCCATAACTCTGGCTGGCAATAAATACACTCGACAACAACGTCTCGGTCGCCAATCCGACCCCGGTATCCGGCAATTCGTTAAATGGAGCGGTCTGCGCATCGCTCAATAGCGCGAGCAGTGCCTCCGGTTGTGGCTCGTCCAGCACTTGACTCAGCGCTGCCTTGGCCCGAAGCAATTTCGGCCACGGCGTATCCAGCCCGGCATTCGACAGGCCATAAACCCCAGGCGGCAGCATCACGGCTTCCGTTGCCCGGGCATTGAAGTGCCACAATTCATTTTTGTTGCCGACCAGCAGGTTGAACCCGCCATATTCCGGCGAACGTGCGACAACGTCGGTCAAATAGTCATCAATCGAAACGTCACCGCTGAGAAATCCCGCCACCAACTCGCCCCGGGATTTGCGCCCCGGTGGCCGATGCGGATCGCGAATATTGGTCAGCGCCGCAAAGCGGCCGTTGGCGCCAACACCGAGCCACGTGCCGCCAGCCTCCAGGTCGCGGCCGGCGTAGACATGGGGCGCTTCAGGCCATTGCGCCAGCGGCAGGCTGGGACGGGCGTAGAATTCGTCGCGGTTGGCCGCCACGATCAGCGGCTGGGCATGGTCCGGCCGCCAGGCAAAAACAATCAGGCACATAAGGTGATCCTAGTGTGTTTTTTGCCCACTTTACGCAGTCAACGTGCGGGTATCCATCGCCATCCAGTGGAGCCCGATGCCATGCATCCGTTACCATGCCGCTCCGGTTTTGGGGTTGGGTGGGGAAGCGACATGGAATTTCTGCTCTATCTGGCGCTCGGCGCCTGTGCCGGGGTGTTGGCCGGATTGTTCGGCGTGGGCGGCGGCATCATCATTGTCCCGGTGCTGGTGTTCAGTTTTACCTTGCAGGGATTCGACGCATCGATTCTGACCCACCTCGCCGTGGGGACTTCGCTGGCGACGATCATCTTCACCTCGGTGAATGCGGTGCGTGAGCATCACCGCCGCGGGGCCGTGCGCTGGCCAATTTTCGTCTGGATGACCGTCGGCATCCTGATCGGCGCCGGTTTCGGCGCGCTGACCGCCGAAGCGATCTCCGGACCCAACCTGCAAAAAATCATCGGTGTTTTTGCCCTGGTGATTGCCGCGCAACTGGCGCTGGACGTCAAACCCAAGGCCAGCCGAACGGTGCCGGGTAAACTCGGTCTGACCGTGGCCGGTAGCGTGATCGGTTGGGCCTCGGCGATTTTCGGAATTGGCGGCGGCTCATTGACCGTGCCGTTTTTGACCTGGCGCAGCGTGCCGATGCAGCAAGCCGTTGCCACGTCGTCGGCCTGTGGCCTGCCAATCGCTTTGGCAAGTGCATTAAGTTTCATGATTCTGGGCTGGCACGATCCGCTGTTACCGGCTCATAGTCTGGGTTTTATTTATTTACCGGCGCTGCTGGGTATTGCCCTGACCAGCATGGTCTTCGCCCGTCTCGGCGCGCGACTGGCCCACAGGCTGTCGCCGAAGTTGCTGAAAAGACTGTTTGCCGCTTTGCTGTTCTGCGTTGGTTTGAGTTTCCTGCTCTGACGCCCGGCACAATCCTGGCTTAATCCTGAGGTGGCAGCGTCGCCCGGGAATTGATTTGAACTCATGAGGAGTCGCAATGCTGCCTTACCCGCAGATCGACCCGGTGGCCCTGGCCATCGGTCCGCTGAAAATTCATTGGTACGGTCTGATGTACCTGATCGGCATCGGTGGCGCCTGGTGGCTGGCGTCGCGCCGGTTGAACCGCTTCGACCCGACCTGGACCAAGGAAAAACTCTCCGACATGGTGTTCTGGATGTCGATGGGGGTGATTGTCGGCGGGCGCCTGGGTTATGTGCTGTTCTACGATCTGGGCGCCTATCTGGCCAACCCGACGCTGATCTTCGAAGTGTGGAAGGGCGGCATGTCGTTCCACGGTGGTTTCATCGGCGTGATGCTGGCGGCGTTGTGGTTCGGTAAAAAGAACAACAAATCGTTCTTCCAGTTGATGGACTTCGTTGCGCCGATGGTGCCGATTGGCCTGGGTGCCGGGCGCATCGGCAACTTCATCAACGCCGAGTTGTGGGGCAAGGCGACCGACGTTCCGTGGGCCATGGTCTTCCCGACCGACCCGGCGCAACTGGCGCGCCACCCGTCGCAGCTGTACCAGTTCGCACTCGAAGGCGTGGCACTGTTCCTGATCCTGTGGCTGTTCTCGCGCAAGCCGCGGCCGACCATGGCGGTATCGGGCATGTTCGCGCTGTTCTACGGGATCTTCCGTTTCATCGTCGAATTCGTCCGCGTGCCGGACGCGCAACTGGGCTATCTGGCCTGGAACTGGCTGACCATGGGGCAGGTGCTGTGCGTGCCGATGATCCTCGGCGGGCTGTTCCTGATCTGGCTGGCGTATCACCGCGCCCCGGCGACACCAGCAGCAGCGGTATAAATTCGAATGCCGGGGCTTCGGCCCCGGCTTCAAGGACACAGGTAATTCATGAAGCAATATCTCGAACTGGTCGCCCACGTCATCAAGAACGGCACCAAACAGGCCAACCGTACCGGCGTGAACACCATCAGTTTTCCGGGTGCCATGCTGCGTTATGACTTGCAGGAAGGCTTCCCGGCGATCACCACGCGCAAGATGGCATTCAAATCCGCCATTGGCGAGATGTGCGGTTTTCTGCGGGGGGTGAACAACGCCGCTGAATTCCGTGCCCTGGGCTGCAAGGTCTGGGATCAGAATGCCAACGAAAACGCCCAGTGGCTGGCCAACCCGTTCCGCCAGGGTGAAGACGATCTTGGTGAAATTTATGGCGTGCAATGGCGTAAATGGCCGGCGTACAAGCAGATCCCGCTCAGCAATCCTGCCGCGATCGAGCAGACCCTGAGCCAGGGTTACCGCCAGATCGCCGAAGGTGAAGAGAATGGCCAGGCCTACGTGGTGCTGTACAAAGCCATCGATCAGGTTCGTCAGTGCATCGACACCATCATCAAGGACCCGGGCAGCCGCCGGATTCTGTTCCACGGCTGGAATTGCGCCCAGCTGGATGAAATGGCGTTGCCGCCGTGCCACCTGCTTTACCAGTTCCACCCGAATGTCGAGACCAAAGAGATTTCTCTGACCCTCTACATCCGCTCCAACGACCTGGGCCTGGGCACACCGTTCAACCTCACCGAAGGTGCCGCGCTGCTGAGCCTGATCGGCCGCCTGACCGGCTATACGCCGCGTTGGTTCACCTATTTCATCGGTGATGCCCACGTCTACGAAAATCACCTGGACATGCTCAACGAACAGCTCAAGCGCGAGCCGTTCCCGATGCCGAAACTGGTGATCAGTGATCGTGTGCCGGAATTTGCCAAGACCGGTGTGTATCAGCCGGAGTGGCTGGAGCTGGTGGAACCGAGCGATTTTTCGCTGGAAGGCTACGAGCACCACGCGCCAATGACCGCGCCGATGGCGGTCTGATTCAGGCACGGCTTGATCGTCGTTGATTGTTCCCACGCAGAGCGTGGGAACGATCAGCGCGAAGGCGTCCTCAATGGCCGTGACTGCGGCCCACGTGGGAGTGTTCCACTTCCGTCGCCACGACCCCGCCACTGACTTCCAATCGCTGCAAGATCCCGCATTGATCGACCTCCGGCCCTTCGCCACAACGTTGACGCAGGTCGAGCAGTTGCGCCTGCAACGCCAGCAAACCGTCGATCCGTGCCTTCACGTGGTGGATATGCTCGTCGATCAGCGCGTTGACGCTTTCGCACTGGTCCTGCGGACTGTCACGAAAGGCCAGCAGGCTGCGGATCTCTTCGAGGGTCATGTCGAGGGTGCGGCAATTGCGGATGAAGGTCAGGCGTTCGGCGTGGGCCTGAGTGTAGACGCGGTAGTTGCCGTCGCTGCGGGCCGGTTCCGGCAGCAGGTTTTCGCGCTCGTAATAGCGGATCGTTTCCACGGCGCAATCCGTGAGTTTCGCCAACTCTCCGATCTTCATGACGAGGATCTCCAAAAAGGGTGCTTGACCCTATAGTGGCTACAGGGTCTTTACTTGGCAACAGGTACTTTTATGGACACGACCCATGAGCGATTCCCTGCACAGCCACAAACCCGAAGACACTTGCTGCAGCAGCAAGCTCAAACCCGTGGCCAAACATTTACATGGCGGCCATGGTGAATCCTGTTGCGCACCGAAAGCAAGCGAGCCCACGCTGATTCAGTTGACCGAAGCGCCAAGTGCCGATGCGCGGCTGAGTAGTTTCCGTATTGAGGCCATGGATTGCCCGACCGAGCAATCGCTGATTCAAAATAAGCTGGGAAAACTGACCGGCGTGCAGCAGCTGGAGTTCAATTTGATCAACCGGGTGCTGGGCGTCACCCATAATCTGGCCAGCACTGCGCCGATTGTCGACGCCATCAAAGCCCTCGGCATGCACGCCGAGCCCCTGGAGCAAGGCGCCGAAGCGCAGGCCCCGGCACCCGAGAAAAAGTCCTGGTGGCCGCTGGGATTGTCCGGCGTTGGCGCATTGGTGGCGGAAGTCATCCACTTCACCGCCGCCGCTCCGAACTGGGTGGTGGCGGTCATTGCCCTGATCTCGATCCTCAGCGGCGGCCTGGGCACCTATAAAAAGGGCTGGATCGCCCTGAAGAACTTCAACCTGAACATCAACGCGTTGATGAGCATCGCGGTGACGGGTGCAATCCTTATCGGGCAATGGCCGGAAGCGGCCATGGTGATGTTCCTGTTCACCGTGGCGGAGTTGATCGAAGCCAAATCCCTCGACCGCGCGCGCAATGCCATCAGTGGCTTGATGCAGATGACGCCGGAACAAGCGACGGTGTTGCAGGCTGACGGCACTTGGGTCACGCAGGATGTGAAGGCTATCGATCTCGGTGCCCGGGTACGGGTGCGTCCCGGTGAGCGCATCGCGCTGGATGGCGAAGTGCTCGCGGGTAACTCGAGCATTGATCAGGCGCCGATTACCGGTGAAAGCCTGCCCGTGGAAAAAACCATTGGCGACAAAGTGTTCGCCGGCACCATCAACCAGGCCGGTTCCCTGGAATACGCCGTGACGGCGGCAGCAAACAACTCGACCCTGGCGCGAATCATCCACGCTGTCGAGCAGGCCCAGGGCGCACGGGCGCCGACCCAGCGCTTCGTCGATACGTTCTCGAAAATCTATACGCCGGCGGTGTTCATCCTGGCGTTGGCGGTCGCAGTCATTCCTCCACTGTTCATGAATGCGCTGTGGTTCGACTGGATCTACCGCGCCCTGGTGTTGTTGGTCGTCGCTTGCCCTTGTGCCCTGGTGATCTCCACACCGGTGACCATCGTCAGCGGTCTCGCTGCCGCGGCCCGCAAAGGTATTCTGGTGAAAGGCGGGGTTTACCTGGAGGGCGGCTACAAGCTCGACTACCTTGCTTTGGACAAGACCGGCACCATCACCCATGGCAAACCGGTACAAACCGATTACCTGTCGCTGGACCCCACCGCCGATGCATCGGCCCCGGCGATTGCCGCGGCGCTGGCCGGCCGTTCGGATCACCCGGTATCGCTGGCGATCGCCAACGCGGCTGTGGATAAACAATTGGCCCCACTCGTTGTGGATAACTTCGAAGCACTGGGCGGCCGCGGGGTGCGCGGCGAAATCAATGGCCAGCTGTACCATTTGGGCAATCATCGTCTGGTTGAAGACCTAGGCCTGTGTTCTCCTGCGCTGGAAGAGAAACTGTCCGCCCTCGAGAAACAAGGCAAGTCGGTGGTGCTGCTGCTCGATCAGTCCGGCCCATTGGCGCTGTTCGCCGTGGCTGACACGGTGAAGGAATCCAGCCGCGAAGCGATCCGCCAGTTGCATGAGTTGGGCATCAAGACCTTGATGCTCACCGGCGATAACGTGCACACCGCGCAGGCGATCGCAGCGCAAGTCGGTATCGACGAGGCCAGGGGCGATCTGTTGCCCACCGACAAGTTACAGGCGATTGAAGCGCTGTATGCGAAGGGGCATCACGTCGGGATGGTGGGTGATGGCATCAACGATGCGCCGGCCCTGGCCCGTTCCGAAATCGGTTTCGCCATGGCCGCCGCAGGCACCGATACCGCTATCGAGACCGCTGATGTCGCCCTGATGGACGACGATCTGCGCAAAATCCCGGCATTCATTCAGCTGTCGCGCCAGACGTCGAGCATTCTCAAGCAGAATATTGCCCTGGCATTGGTGATCAAGGCGATCTTTCTTGGGGTAACCTTCGCCGGGCTCGCTACCATGTGGATGGCGGTTTTCGCCGACATGGGCGTCAGTTTGCTGGTGGTGTTCAACGGGTTGCGCCTGCTGCGCAAATAAAGGATGAGGACGGGTTGTGCTGAGTGCCGAGCTGAAGGCGTTTTACATGGTGGCCCGACTGGGCAGTATCACCCAGGCCGCGAAAAAGCTCGGTTTGAGTCAGCCCACGGTGACGACGCAGATTCGCAATCTCGAAAGTCAGTATTCGGTCGAGTTGTTCTACCGTGGCGGCCGGCGCCTGAGCGTCAGCGAGGAGGGCGCGCGGTTGTTGCCGATGGTCAAGGCGCTGATGCAGCAGGAAGCCGACATCGAGTTCTTCCTGCGCAATTGCGGTCAGGTGCAGGGCACGCTGCGCATTGCCGCGACGGCGCCGTATTACATCCTCGATCTGGTGAAGACTTTCCGCGAGCGTCTGCCGCAGGTGGAGGTGTCGGTGGAAATCGGCAATTCCCAGCAGGTGCTCGAAGCGCTGGAGGACTACCGCGTCGATGTCGCGGCGTCCTCGCAATTGCTCGACGATGCACGGCTGATTCGCCGGGTGCTCGGCAGCGATCCGCTGGTGCTGGCGGTGCATCGAAATCACCCGCTGGCGGCACATGATCACGTACCGCTCAGTGCACTGGCGGGGCATACATTGTTGATGCGCGAAACGGGTTCGACCACCCGCCGTATGACCGAAGAATTGCTGGCTGGCGCCGGGGTGAGTGTCGGGCCGTTGCTGGAGATTGGCAGTCGCGAGTCGATTCGCGAAGCGGTGCTGCGCAACATCGGCATCAGCCTGATTGCCCGGCAGGAAGTGCCGCACGATCCGCAGCTGCGGGTGCTGACCATCGAAAATGCACCGTTGTTGCCGGAGTATCTGTACTGCCTCAAGGAGCGGAAAAACGCACGGCTGCCGGCGGCGTTCCTGGGGTTGGCGCAGGAAATGGCCCCGGCCTGAGAGCTCGATTGCCTGTGATGATCGTTCCCACGCTCCGCGTGGGAATGTATCCCGGGACGCTCCGCGTCCCAAAAGCCGAACGCGGAGCGTCCGTTGAGGCATTCCCACGCAGAGCGTGGGAACGATCGGCACAAGTTAGTCCTTGTCCAATAACCCCAAATTCCCGAATACCACTATCGGCAGTTTTTGCCTGGCTGCCATATGACGGACTCATTACAAACCTAGGATGGCTTTCATCTGCCAGATGAGGTCCGTCCATGAACAATTTGATCGCCACTGCCCTGACCAACCCCGGCGTACCGATGAAGGTGCGCGGCGTACAGAAACGCTTTGGTGCGTTCACCGCGCTGGACAACGTGTCTCTCGACGTGGCGGCAGGCGAGCTGGTGTGCCTGCTCGGTCCTTCGGGTTGCGGCAAAACCACCCTGTTGCGTTGCATTGCCGGTCTGGAAAAGCAGGACAGCGGCGAGTTGTATCTCGGCGAGCGTGACGTTTCCCACCTGGCACCTCAAGCGCGGGACTACGGCATTCTGTTCCAGTCCTACGCACTGTTCCCCAATCTCACCGTCGAAGCGAACATTGCCTACGGCCTGACCGGCAGCGGCCGCGATCAAGTGCGGCAGCGCGTCGGGCAGATGCTGGAGCTGGTCGGCCTGAGCGGCAGCGAGAAAAAATATCCGGGGCAATTGTCCGGCGGCCAGCAGCAACGCGTCGCCCTGGCCCGCGCCCTGGCCCCGGCACCTTCGCTGTTGCTGCTCGACGAACCGATGTCGGCCCTCGACGCCCGGGTCCGTGAGCACCTGTGCACTGAGCTGCGCCAACTGCAACGCAGCCTCGGCATCACCACCCTGATGGTGACCCACAATCAGGACGAGGCCATGCTGATGGCCGACCGTATCGCCGTGATGAACAACGGCAAGGTCGAGCAGTACGCCACGCCGCAGGAAATCTACAACCGCCCGGCCACGCCGTTCGTGGCGGAGTTCGTCGGTCAGGGCAACTGGCTGCCGTTTCAGCGCAGCAGTGACAGCCACGCTCGGGTTGGCGCGATGAACCTGCGTCTGGCCGATGACAGCGCCAAGACTACGTCGGGGCGTTTGTTCTGCCGCCCGGAAGCGATCAACGTCAACCCGCTGGTACACGAGGAAAACCTGTTCCCGGCCAAGGTTCGCGAAATCACCTTCCTTGGCAACCGCTGCCGCATGAGCTTCGAACTCGATCACCTGCCGGGCCACGCTTTGTTGGCTGAGCTGGCACCGGAAGCCATGCCACGTCTTGGCGCGCAGCAGATCATGGTTGCCTTGCCGCCGCGCAGCCTGCAGGTGTTTGCCTGATGAGCGTGAACATCGCGCTGCCGCTGCCCCACAAGCAGGTTCGGCAGATTTCCCGTGCCGAGCTGGGCGACCGCGTCTTCGTGGTTGGCGGCAAGGTCCTCTTGTTGGGGTTGCTCGGCGTTGCGGTGTTGATGCCGTTGCTGGCGATCTTCTGGCGTGGTTTCAGCGCGGAGGCCGGGCAGGGCGGTGGCTGGCTCGCTGCGCAAGAACTGGTGACCAGCGACAACTTCCACTGGTTGCTCGGTAACAGCCTGAAGGTTTCCCTCAGCGTCGCCTCCATCGTCGTACCGCTGGCCTACCTCTTTGCCTACGCGCTGCAACGCACATTGATTCCCGGTAAAGGCCTCTGGCGCGGCATCTCTTTGCTGCCATTGATGGCGCCTTCGATGTTGCCCGGCATCGCCCTTGTTTACCTGTTCGGCAATCAGGGTATGTTGCGCGGCCTGCTCTCGGACAACATCTATGGCTTCTGGGGCATCGTTCTGGGTGAGGTGATCTACACCTTCCCACACGCATTGATGATCCTGCTGTCGGCCTTGTCCCTGGCGGATGCGCGACTGTTCGATGCGGCTTCCAGCATGGGCGCCGGTCCCGCAAAGGCGTTTCGCAGCATCACCTGGCCGGCGACCCGTCAGGCGGTTTTCGCCGCGTTCTGCCTGGTGTTCACCCTGACCATCACCGACTTCGGTGTGCCCGTGGTGGTCGGTGGCGACTATCAGGTACTGGCGCTGGAAGCCTACAAAGCCGTGGTTGGCCAACAGCAATTCGGTCGCGGTGCGCTGATCGGCATGGTCCTGTTGCTGCCGGCGCTGTTCAGCTTCGCGGTCGATGCCTGGTTGCGTCGGCGTCATGGCGATTCAATGAGCGGTCGCGCCCAAGTATTCAAGCCTTTGCCGTCGACGCTGCGCGACAGCTGCTATCTGGCCGTCGTGCTGCTGATCTGCGCCACATTGCTGCTGGTGTTCGGCATGGCGGTGTTCTCTTCGCTGGTGAAATTCTGGCCTTACAACCTGTCGCTGTCGCTCAACCATTACCAGTTCAATGACACCGCGGGCGGCGGCTGGCTGGCGTACGGCAACAGCGTGAAGATGGCTTTGTGTACCGCGCTGATCGGTAGCGTCCTGATCTTCACCGGCGCCTATCTGATGGAAAAAACCAAAGGCCAGCGCGGCTTGAATATGACACTGCGCATGCTCAGTTTCGTACCGATGGCGGTGCCGGGTCTGGTACTCGGATTGGGTTACGTCTTCTTCTTCAACCTCACCGGCAACCCGCTGCATGTGCTCTACGGGACCATGACCTTGCTGGTGGTTTGCACCATTGCTCACTATTTGACCACTGCGCAAATGACCGCCACCACCGCGCTGCGCCAACTCGATGGCGAGTTCGAAGCCGCCGCGCTGTCGCTCAAGGCACCGCTGTACCGCCACTACTGGCGCGTGACCGTGCCGATTTGTCTGCCGGCGCTGCTGGACATCGTGCGCTACCTGTTCGTCTCGGCCATGACCACCGTCTCGGCGGCGATCTTCCTCTACAGCCCCGACACCATTCTCGCGGCAGTGGCGGTACTGAACATGGACGACGCCGGCAACGTCGGCGGCGCGGCGGCGATGTCGACCCTGATTCTGTTCACTTCGGCGGGCGTTTCCCTGCTGCTGGCCTGGGCTTCGCGCGGTTTGCTGCGCCGCTCACAGGCCTGGCGGCAGACCGCGCCCGGCCATTGAAACCGTACAACCCCTCAACTCAAAAACAGGAAAAGATCATGTTCAAGCCTATGGCCCTGGCCGCTGCTGTCCTCACCGCTTTCAGCCTGAACGCCTTTGCGGCGAAAACCGAGTTGACGGTGTACACCGCCCTCGAAGCCGAACAACTGAAGACTTATAAGCAAGCCTTCGAAAAAGCCAATCCGGACGTCGAGATCAAGTGGGTGCGTGACTCCACCGGGATCATCACCGCCAAGCTGCTGGCAGAAAAAGACCGCCCGCAGGCCGACGCCGTCTGGGGCCTGGCCGCTTCAAGCCTGGCGATCCTCGATCAGCAAGGCATGCTGCAAAGCTACGCGCCGAAAGACCTGGGCAAGATCGGCGCCAACTACCGCGACGCCGCCAACCCGCCAGCCTGGGTCGGCATGGACGTGTGGGCGGCGACCATTTGCTTCAACACCGTCGAAGCTGAGAAGCAGGGCCTGACCAAGCCTGTGAGCTGGCAGGACCTGACCAAGCCTGAGTACAAAGGCAAGATCGTCATGCCAAACCCGGCGTCGTCCGGCACCGGTTTCCTCGACGTCAGCGCTTGGCTGCAAACCTTCGGCGAGAAGCAGGGCTGGGCGTACATGGACGGCCTGCACCAGAACATCGGCCAGTACGTTCACTCCGGTTCCAAGCCTTGCAAACTGGCGGCGGCGGGTGAGTTTCCGATTGGTATTTCCTTCGAATACCCGGCTGTTCAGTTGAAGCGCCAGGGCGCACCGCTGGACATCATCCTGCCGAAAGAAGGCCTGGGCTGGGAGATCGAAGCGACGGCGGTAATCAAAGGCACTGCCCACGAAGAAGCGGCGAAAAAACTCGCTGACTTCTCGGCAAGCCCTGAGGCAATGGAGCTCTACAAGGAGAACTTCGCGGTGCTTGCGCAGCCGGGCATTGCCAAGCCGCAGACTGAATTGCCAGCCGACTACGAACAGCGCTTGATCAAGAACGACTTTGCCTGGGCTTCGAAGAACCGCGACCAGATCCTGAGTGAATGGCGCAAGCGCTATGACGGCAAGTCGGAGAAAGTGGCGGCCAAGTAAGATCTTCATCGGCTGACAGGGCCTCATCGCTGGCAAGCCAGCTCCCACAGTGGTTCCCGGTGTGATCGGGATTTCCAACCACTGAAGATCCCCTGTAGGAGTGAGCTTGCTCGCGATAGCGGTAGAACAGTCAACACACCTGTTGAAGTGAAGCCGCCATCGCGAGCAGGCTCGCTCCTACCATTGGATTGGGCACATCCAAAAGAGATGGGTCGGTTGTCAGGCTGCCATCGCTGGCAAGCCCCACCGTGAACCCTGTGGGAGCTGGCTTGTCGGGTCGCCGCATCGCAGCGATAGCGGTCTACCCTTCACCACAAACTTCACTGATGGGGGAATTTCCGATGGGCCGCAACGAGCAGGTGATTACTGAGGTATTCGGGCTGTACGAACGCTTCGGCACCGACGATTACATCGGCGAGCCGGTGTCGCAGATCGAGCACATGTCCCAGGCCGCCGAGCTGGCGATGGCCGAAGGTTTCGATGATGAAGTGGTGCTCGCCGCGTTCTTCCATGACATCGGGCATATTTGCGGCGAAAGCACCGAGAACATGGACGGCTTCGGTGTGGTCAGCCATGAGCGGCTGGGCGCTGACTATTTGCGTCGGGCGGGCTTCAGTGAGCGCATGGCACGGCTGGTGGAGTATCACGTCCAGGCCAAGCGTTATCTGACATTGAGGGAGCCCGGGTACTACGAGCGTTTGAGCGAAGCCAGTCGCCGGACCCTGGGATATCAGGGTGGGGTGATGACTGAAACCGAAGCCGATGCATTCGAGCAGGACCCGTTGTGCGCCGTGAGCTTGCGCATGCGCCATTGGGATGAAATGGCGAAACAGATGCATGTGCCGGTGATGGACCTGGGCGTGTTGAAGCGCAAGGCGGTCGCGGTTTTGTCCCGCGAGATTTGCTGAGCAATCTGACGACTGATTGAGAAAAACATGCATGGTTCACCTTGTTGGCAGCGCTCAAGCTGAGCCTTTCACAAGGAAGAACATGTATGCGTTATTTGAAAGTGATTGCACAGGATCGAAGTGGAAACGGGGACGCAGATACGCTGCGGTTGCTGTTTTTTGAAGATGAACAATGGCTGCGTGAAGCCTCGGACAATGAAGTTCTGCGGCTGAAAAACTTTGGCTCTCATTACTTCAAGTGCAGATGGTTCAACACCGGTGAGGGTGAGGAACGGCATCTGCGCATGTTTTCGCTGAGCCCGACCGGCAATGCAACGCCGGAATCGGTGCGGCTGCATTTCCATGAAGGCCCCAACATCGTCTACAAGGCTGCTGTTCATGACCTCGACAACGATGGAGCTTTCGAGATTGTGCTGTGCACTGATGTGGACAACGACGGCCGTGCCAATCGTACGGATCGGACTCGGGTCAATGCGTTGGTGCGGGAATACCTGAAGCTGGGTTGGCAGTGATCAATGTTAAAAACGCGTCACTCCAGACACCATAATTGTCCCGGCCGCTAAAGCTGTTGTGCCAACACCTCAACCTGCTCCTGCCGTTCCGCCTGATTCAACTTCGCATGCGCATTGAGTGACGACCATTGCGGATGCGCCCGTGCCTTGTTCAGGGCCTCGGGCAGTTTGCCCTCGCGCCAGGTCTTGTCCTGAGGCGTTGCCACCTGGATGCTGTCCATCGCCGCATGTCCGCGGGCATTGAGTGCTTGCAGCAGTTGTCGTTGCCGCAGGGCCAACAGTCGCAATACGTTGTCATCGACCGTCAGCTCACGCTGGCCCTTGAGCTTGCCCAGCAAGCGGCTGCCATAGCTGCGCGCGGTTTGCAGGGCGCCGCCGGCGATGGCGCCGGCCAGCGCGGCGGCGCCGAGGGTGATGCCGCCGACCAGCAGGTCGACGCCCGCTCCGGCGGCGGCACCTGCGGCGATGCCGCCACCGACCCGCACACCCAATTGCTTGAGGGTTTCGGGGTTGAACAGGTCATCGCCCCAGCGGCCATCGAGCAGCGGCAAATCGCTGGCAGCGGCGTCCTGCGGGCGGAAGGCATAAAGCTTGAGCAGGGACTCGACGCAGCGTTGCTCGCGCTGGCGCACCGCTTTACGCAGTTCGCCGATGGCTTGCTGTTCCTGTTCGGCATCACTGACCACGCTGCGCCGGCATGCCGCGCAATCGATCAATAATTCGGCAATCAGCCGCGTCGCACTTTGCTCGCGCGCCCGGCGTTGGGCTTGCTGGTCGGCGATCAAGCGTTCCAGTTGCGGCCGCGCGGCTTCCAGCAGCAGGGCGAGGCTTTCATAGAGTCGGCGCTCGCCATCCTCTGGCGGTGCGACGCTGTCGAAGCGCACCAGTGCGTGCAATCCCAACCGCGCCAGCGCTTCACGCCACGCCGGTTCGCGATGGTTGGCGCTGCTGACGAAATTCAACACCGGCAGCAACGGTTTGCCGCAACCGGCCAGCACTTCCAGCTCATCGCGATACTTGGCCAGCACCGGTTCCCGAGCATCGATCACATAGAGACCGGCATCGGAGGCCAATAACTGGCGCAAGACCTTGGCCTCTTGTTCAAAACGCTGCCGGGCTTCGCTGCCATCGAGGAAGCGCGCCAGGCGGGCCGGACCGTCCAACCGTTCACCAGGTCGCTCGAGACGTTCAAGGTAGTCGAGCAGGGCGATGGCATCTTCCAGGCCGGGTGTGTCGTAGAGATCGAGCAGCGGTTCGCCGTCCACCGACAATCGCGCGCCTTCGACATGCCGTGTGGTGCTGGGACGGTGGGACACTTCACCGAAACCGACATCGCGGGTGAGGGTGCGCAACAGCGAGGTTTTGCCGACGTTGGTGTGGCCGACGACTGCGAGTTTCAGGGGCTGCTTGCGTGCGTCAGTCATGACCCGTCTCCAGCCAGTTCAACGGTGCGCAATCGGCGAACGGCAGCTCTAGCTGTTGCAGCGCCGCATGCCAGTCGCCAAGGCGTTCGGCATCCAGCGCTTCACCGTGCGGCGCTTGCAGCAACCAGACGCGGGTGGCGCTGGCGTTGCGAGCCAGTTCGGCGATCAGCGCCAGGCTGCCGCGATCCGGCGAACGCCGTGGATCGCAGGCGATGGCCAGGCGCGCCGGAGGGAAGCGACTGAGTTGTTCGAGCAGTTTGTGCCGGGATTCGCGGCTGTCGAGAATCCCTGCGTTGCTCACGTTGTTCGGCAGTTGCGGCGGCCAGGGGCGCTCGTTGTCCAGTTCGATGGCGACCAACAGCGCACCGTCGCTTTGCTGTTCACTGAGGCCGCTCTCGACCCGATGCAGTTGCTCAGGCGCCGCATCGCTGATGCCCAGACGTTCGCTGGTGGGCATCAGTCGCTCGCGCAGCTGCGCGTAGCCGGGCAGGTTCAAATCCAGGCGCAACATCGCTTGACCGGTTTTCCAGCGCCACAGGCAAAACAGCGCCAGCAACATTCGCGGTATCACGCCGTACACCAGCAATACGCCTACCAGCCACGCGGCCCAGGCTTGTCGGGCACTTTCGATGTTGAGTGCGGCGTCGCCACTGGCGCGGATCATTTCCTCGGTGGGCACGCTGAAGCCGAGCAGGGCCGGCAGCGCGCCGAGAGCCTGGGTCACGGCAATAAACGTGTCGGCGCTGAGGATGGTGGTTTCCCAGACGAAACCGTAGCGTCGGGTCGCCATCAACGTCAGCAGGATCACCAGCGCGCTGAGCATCGCCAGCAACCACAAGCCATTGACCAGCACACCAACGGCCCAGCGGTTGAGCTTGCGGCGTTGCAACAACAACAGCAGGGCCGGTGCCAGCTGCGCGGCTTTGGCATCCCGGGCGAGTTTTTCGCTCAGCCACAGCCACAATCGCCCGAGGCTGGCGCCGTGTTCGCCGGCAAATGCCAGGCCCAAGGCCCAGCTCAGCAGCAGAATCAGATTGAGCCCGAGCAGGCTGCCCAAGGCCCAGAACACATTCACCGGGTGCAGGCCGTCGCCCATCGCGGCGAAGGCCAGGCTTGCGCCGGTGACCACGGCCAGCAGCGCCAGGACGATCAACGCCAGTCGCGCACCTTGCAGCCAGTGCTTGAGCGCAGCACTCAAGCCATCGCGGTCCGCCAGCCACAGGGCGCGGCGTTGAATGCGCGACGGCAAATCGCCCCCGGCGCTGCGGGCCAGTCGGTTGGCTTCCAGATCTTCCAGGGGGCCGGCGTGTTCTTCACGCAGGCGGATGGTTTCTGTCAGCCAGAGGTTATTCAGTTCAGTCACGCGGCATCCCGTCGCTCAAATGAGCTGTGAGCATAACCGTTGTGGCGCTTATCGGCGAAAGCGAGGCTCTGGTATCCTCGCCGACATGACTAAATCACTTCCCCTCAGCCTGATCGCAGCCCTCGGTGAAAACCGTGTGATCGGCGTCGACAACAGCATGCCCTGGCACTTGCCGGGGGACTTCAAATACTTCAAGGCCACGACCCTCGGCAAACCGATCATCATGGGGCGAAAGACCTGGGATTCTCTGGGTCGCCCGTTGCCGGGCCGCTTGAACATCGTGGTCAGCCGTCAGGCGGACCTGGTGCTCGAAGGCGCCGAGGTTTATCCATCGCTGGAGTCCGCGGTGGTTCGCGCCGAGGAATGGGCGAAGGAGCAGGGCATCGATGAGTTGATGCTGATCGGCGGTGCGCAGTTGTATGCCCAAGGGTTGGCGCAGGCCGATCGGTTGTACCTGACGCGCGTGGCGCTGAGCCCGGAAGGGGATGCGTGGTTTCCGGAGTTTGATGTGAAGGAATGGACACTGGTTTCCAACGTTGAAAACCCGGCAGTAGAGGGTAAGCCAGCGTACAACTTCGAAGTCTGGGAAAAGGTTTGAAAGCATCGCTGGCAAGCCAGCTCCCACAGTGTCCAAGGTGAATCACTTGTTGCGTGAACACCATAGATCCCTGTGGGAGCTGGCTTGCCAGCGATGGGGCCAGATCAGGCGCTGAAAAATTTAAGCGTGCGCCAACTCCGAATGCTCATCCGCATCCAGCACTCGTTTATCGGTCTGCTGCATCATCTGGCTGGTTATCGCACCGGCCGTCATCGAACCACTGACGTTCAACGCCGTGCGCCCCATATCAATCAGCGGCTCGACCGAAATCAGCAACGCCACCAGTGACACCGGCAAGCCCATCGCCGGCAACACGATCAGCGCGGCGAACGTCGCACCGCCACCCACGCCCGCCACACCGGCCGAACTCAGCGTCACAATCGCCACCAGTGTTGCGATCCACAGCGGATCGAGCGGGTTGATGCCTACGGTCGGCGCCACCATCACCGCCAACATCGCCGGGTACAGACCGGCGCAGCCGTTCTGGCCGATGGTCGCGCCGAACGAAGCGGCGAAACTGGCGATCGATTGTGGAATGCCCAGGCGGCTGGTCTGCGCTTCGATACTCAACGGGATCGTCGCTGCGCTGGAACGGCTGGTGAAGGCAAACGTCAGCACCGGCCAGATCTTGCGGAAGAAGCGCAGCGGATTGATCCCGGCAGCCGACACCAGCACGCCGTGAACCACAAACATCAGACCAAGGCCAATGTAGGAAACCACGACAAAACTGCCGAGCTTGATGATGTCCTGCAAGTTGGAACCGGCCACCACTTTGGTCATCAGTGCCAGCACGCCGTAGGGCGTCAGTTTCATCACCAGGCGCACCAGACGCATCACCCAGGCTTGCAGGGTGTCGATGGCGTTGATCACTTTCTGACCTTTTTCGACATCATCCTTGAGCAGTTGCAGCGCTGCGACTCCAAGGAACGCAGCGAAAATCACTACGCTGATGATTGAGGTCGGCTTGGCGCGCGCCAGGTCGGCGAACGGGTTTTGCGGAATGAACGACAGCAACAGCTGCGGCACATTCAGGTCGGCAACCTTGCCCGCATAGTCGGTCTGAATGGTTTGCAGGCGGGCCATTTCCTGGGTGCCGGCCACCAGACCTTCGGCGGTCAGGCCGAACAGGTTGGTCAGGCCGATACCGATCAGTGCCGCGATGGCGGTGGTGAACAGCAGCGTGCCGATGGTCATGAAGCTGATCTTGCCCAGCGATGAAGCGTTGTGCAGACGAGCCACGGCGCTGAGGATCGAGGCGAACACCAACGGGATCACGATCATCTGCAGCAATTGCACGTAACCGTTACCCACCAGATCGAACCAGCCGATCGAGGCTTTCAGCACCGGGTTGCCGGCGCCATAAACGGTATGCAGCGCGACACCGAACACCACACCCAGCACCAGCGCGAGCAGGACTTTTTTTGCCAGGCTCCACGGCGTGTGGCGGGTTTGTGCCAGGCCAAAGAGCAGGGCGAGGAACACCAGCAGGTTGAGAATCAGCGGCAGATTCATTGGAACTCCCATTAGACATGAGCCAACTGCCTTCCGGGGCAGCTGCGAACCGGGAAGCCTAACAGCTTGAATTCTAAAGAATTAATATCAAAAACGTCTTGAAACTGTCGTTTTTGGAATAAGCGTGTGTCGTTCTCGGAGATGCAGCTGACGCGATGGGTACGCTAGCGGTCGCTGGCAGACGAGGACCGTCACACTTATTTGTTAGCGTCGATGTCTTTCATTCAGGGAGTGACGCCAATGAAGTTTGCATCGAAATTTCTGGCAGCCGCACTGTGTGCAGGTCTTGCCGGCCAGGTATTTGCGACGGATCTGAAGCACTGGCCCGCCGATCAGGCCAAGGCACTGGACGCCATGATTGCGGCCAACGCCAACAAGGGTAACTACGCGGTGTTCGACATGGACAACACCAGTTACCGCTACGACCTCGAAGAGTCGTTGCTGCCGTTCATGGAGAACAAGGGCTTGATTACCCGCGACAAACTCGATCCCTCCCTGAAACTGATGCCGTTCAAGGACACCGCTGACCACCAGGAAAGCCTGTTCAGCTACTACTACCGCCTCTGCGAACTCGACGACATGGTTTGTTATCCATGGGTCGCCCAGGTGTTCTCGGGTTTCACGCTTGAGGAGCTCAAGGGCTACGTCGACGAAATGATGGCGTCCGGCAAACCGGTACCGGCGACGTATTACGAAGGCGATGTGGTCAAGAAACTCGACGTCAATCCGCCGAAAATTTTCACTGGCCAGCAAGAGCTGTACAACAAGCTGATGGAGAACGGCATCGAGGTCTACGTGATGACCGCCGCCTCCGAAGAATTGGTGCGCATGGTCGCGGCCGATCCGAAATATGGCTACAACGTCAAACCGCAAAACGTGATCGGTGTGTCGCTGCTGCTCAAGGATCCCAAGACCGGCGAACTGACCACTGCTCGCAAACAGATCACCGCCGGCAAATATGATGAAAAGGCGAATCTTGGTCTCGAACTGACTCCGTACCTGTGGACCCCGGCGACCTGGATGGCGGGTAAGCAGGCGGCAATACTGACCTATATCGATGAATGGAAAAAACCGGTGCTGGTGGGCGGCGATACACCGACCAGCGATGGTTTCATGCTGTTCCACAGCGTCGATGTGGCCAAGGGCGGGATACATTTGTGGGTCAACCGCAAAGACAAATACATGACCCAGATCCAGGGCATGATGGCCAAAAACGCTGCGGCCCAGGCCAAGGAAGGGTTGCCGGTGACGGCGGACAAGAACTGGGTGATCGTCACCCCGCAAGAGATTCAGTAAGACCGTTTGGCTTACCTGTGATGAGAGAACGTTAGCATCCTGTGGCGAGGGAGCTTGCTCCCGCTGGGGCGCGAAGCGGCCCTAAAAAGGGCTGCTGCGCAGGCCAGCAGGACGGTGCGGCGATCCGACGAGCTCCCTCGCCACGGGTACAGTGTTGATCGTTCCCACGCTCTGCGTGGGAATGCAGCCAGTGACGCTCCGCGTCGGGACGCGGAGCGTCCTTTTAGACAGTCCCACGCGGGAGCGTGGGAACGATCAATTGTGGTCAAAAAAATGCCCCGCACTGTGGCGGGGCATTTTCATGTTCGACGGTTAAGCCTTACAGCCCGTCGAGCATTGCCTTGTTGCGCACTGCACCCTTGTCGGCGCTGGTGGCCAGCAGGGCGTAGGCTTTCAGTGCGGTGGTCACCTTGCGTGGACGTTTTTCCACTGGTTTCCAGCCTTTCTTGTCCTGCTCGACCCGGCGCGCAGCCAGTTCTTCGTCGCTGACCAACAGGTTGATCGAGCGGTTTGGAATGTCGATCAGCACCTTGTCGCCATCCTGCACCAGGCCGATGGCGCCGCCGGCAGCCGCTTCAGGCGAAGCGTGGCCGATGGACAGGCCGGACGTACCGCCGGAGAAACGGCCGTCGGTGAGCAGGGCGCAGGCTTTGCCCAGGCCTTTGGATTTCAGGTACGACGTCGGGTAGAGCATTTCCTGCATGCCCGGGCCGCCTTTCGGGCCTTCGTAGCGAATGATGACGATGTCGCCTTCCTTCACTTCGTCGGCGAGGATGCCGCGCACGGCGCTGTCCTGGCTTTCAAAGATCTTGGCGTTGCCTTCGAACACGTGGATCGACTCGTCGACGCCAGCGGTTTTCACCACGCAGCCATCCAGCGCGATGTTGCCGTACAGCACGGCCAGGCCGCCTTCTTTCGAATACGCGTGCTCGACACTGCGGATGCAGCCGTTTTCACGGTCGTCGTCCAGGGTTTCCCAACGGGTCGACTGGCTGAACGCGGTTTGCGTCGGGATGCCCGCCGGACCGGCCTTGAAGAAGTGGTGCACGGCTTCGTCGTTGGTCTGGGTGATGTCCCACTTGGCGATGGCCTCTTCCATGCTGCGGCTGTGCACGGTCGGCAGCTGAGTGTGCAGCAAGCCGCCACGGGCCAGCGAACCGAGGATGCTGAAGATCCCGCCGGCACGGTGCACATCTTCCATGTGGTACTTCTGGATGTTCGGCGCAACCTTGCACAGCTGCGGCACGTGACGGGAAAGACGGTCGATGTCGCGCAGGTCGAAATCGATCTCGGCCTCCTGCGCCGCGGCCAGCAAGTGCAGGATGGTGTTGGTGGAACCGCCCATGGCGATGTCCAGGGTCATGGCGTTCTCGAACGCCTGGAAGTTGGCGATGTTGCGCGGCAGCACAGACTCGTCGTTCTCGCCGTAATAACGCTTGCACAGCTCGACGATGGTGCGGCCAGCTTGCAGGAACAACTGCTCGCGGTCGCTGTGGGTGGCCAGGGTCGAACCGTTGCCCGGCAATGCCAGGCCCAGGGCTTCGACCAGGCAGTTCATCGAGTTGGCGGTGAACATGCCGGAGCACGAACCGCAGGTCGGGCAGGCGCTGCGCTCGTACTCGGCGACTTTCTCGTCAGAAGCGCTGGAGTCGGCGGCGATCACCATGGCATCGACCAGGTCGAGGCCGTGGGAGGCGAGTTTGGTCTTGCCGGCTTCCATCGGGCCGCCGGAAACGAAGATCACCGGAATGTTCAGGCGCAGGGACGCCATCAGCATGCCAGGGGTGATCTTGTCGCAGTTCGAGATGCAAACGATGGCGTCGGCACAGTGGGCGTTGACCATGTACTCGACGGAGTCGGCGATGATCTCGCGGCTCGGCAGCGAATACAGCATGCCGTCGTGGCCCATGGCGATGCCGTCGTCGACCGCGATGGTGTTGAATTCTTTTGCCACGCCGCCAGCACGTTCGATTTCGCGGGCGACCAATTGACCCAGATCTTTCAGGTGCACGTGGCCCGGTACGAACTGGGTGAACGAGTTGGCAATGGCGATGATCGGCTTCTTGAAGTCGTCATCTTTCATCCCCGTGGCGCGCCACAGAGCGCGGGCACCGGCCATGTTGCGGCCGTGGGTGGATGTTTTCGAGCGGTAATCAGGCATGAAGCACTCCGGGCGGCTAATCAGGTATCAAAAGGGAAGTGAGCTTCTAGTGACGTCTGGAACACTCAGAAATGGCCGTGTGTCCGGAAGTTGCCGATAACTTTGCGGGATCGCCGCGCGCTTCAGCTTGAGCTCATAAACCCGCCGGGGATGACTGGCGATGAATGTCGCGATTCTACACGGCTGGCGGCTGGAGGGAATGCCGGGAAGCGTTGATCCCGTGTTGACCAGGCCTGTGGAATGACGACTGGCAGGTGTCAGCCGACATTGAGCGTCTGTTTATCACGTTGAAAGATCAACGCATTGAGTCCAAGGCCTGCGAGGCTTAATGCCAAAAACCAAAGGGCCAGGGTGCTGATCAGACCCTCGGGTACCACGCTGATCAATGCGCTGACCACGCCGCCGCTGAGGAACATCAGCACACCGCCGACCGAGGTCGAGGTGCCGGCGTATTGCGGGTGGATGTTCATTGCCTTGGAGTTGACGACAGGTCTGGTTATGGTTGTGCCAATCGTACAAATAAGCATGGATAACAGCACTGTGGTGGCAGAGAGACCAAATTGCCGAGTCAGCCACAGCATCAGCAGGCCTGAAGTTGCGATCAGCCCCAGGCCAATATTGATCTGGGTGTTAGCGTGCAGGTATCGATGCAGGACGCTGGCGACCACGCCGCCGAAAACATAAGCGACACCATACAACAGCAACGTCCAGGCAAATTCATAGGGTGAGAGTGCCAGTTGCTCCATGAAAATGATGGGTGAATTGACGATGAACGAAAAATGGCAGGCGAAGGCCAGGGCCGAAATCAGCCAGTAACCCATGAACCTTGCATCCGAACAGACTCGCCAATAAGCACTGAGAACTCCGCCATGCGCTGGCGTACGTATCGGTGGTGCTTTCTTGAGCAGCCGGCAAGCGCTTAACCAGACAAGCGTTGCCAGTGTAATAAACACCCAAAAGCTGCCCTGCCAGCCAAACTCCAATTGCAGCCAGGTCCCCAGCAGCGGCGATATGGAAATGAAAACACCGCCCGCAGTCACCATCCATATCCGGAGTCGCTCCCGTTCACGGCCTACAAACAAGTCCTGTACCAGCGACTGGGCCAGCGAAAAGGATCCGCAACCGATCGCCTGGATCACCCGGAAACCCAGAAACCACTGGTACTCGCTGGAAACTGCGCACCCAGCCGCTCCAATTGTTGCCAGAGCAATACCGGCCAACAACAGCTTCTTGCGGCCCCACATGTCCGAGAGTGGACCAACCAGCAGGATGGAGAGTGCCAGGCTGACGGCGAACACGCTGACGGACAGGGCCGCGTCAGGTGGTGAAATCCGGAAGTATCCCGAGAGATCTGGAAAGGAGGGGAGGACCACGTCCAATGGGAACACGCTCAACAGCATCATGGTCATCAGCAACAAGATGATCAGCGGTTTTTCACGGGTGTTTGTGGCGAGGTTCATCAATCAGTGCGCTCGTTCCGTGAGGGGTAGACGAGGATTGATTTGATGAAGAAGCAAGTCAATGCAGGGGAACGTGGGCGATTTCTGAATCATCTGTAGGAGCGAACTTGCTCGCGATGAATCCGGGAACGTCGCGGGGTATCAGGCTCCCCGCGTTATCGTTGACGACCATCGCGAGCAGGCTCGCTCCTACAGGGGATTACTCAGCTATTCGGCAGCAACCGGCAGGTAATGCTCTTGATGTAGCGGGTTTCAGCGATGGCTGGGTGAACCGGATGATCCGGGCCCTGGCCGCCGCGTTCGAGCATCTGGATGTTGCGGTCCAGGTGACGGGCGCTGGTCAAGAGAATGTTCTGCAGGTCGTCTTCCGGCAGGTGCATCGAGCAGGATGCGCTGACCAGGATGCCGTCCTTGCTGAGCAGGCGCATGGCTTGCTCGTTCAGGCGGCGGTAGGCGCCTTCGCCGTTTTTCATGTCTTTCTTGCGTTTGATGAACGCCGGCGGGTCGGCGACGATCACGTCGAAGCGTTCCTCGCTGGCTTTCAGCTCTTTGAGCGCTTCAAACACGTCGCCTTCGATGCAGGTCATTTTCTCGGCGAAACCGTTCAATGCGGCGTTGCGCTCGACGCCATCGAGGGCGAAGGCCGAGGCGTCGACGCAGAACACTTCACTGGCACCGAATGCCGCGGCTTGCACGCCCCAACCGCCGATATAGCTGTAGAGGTCAAGCACGCGTTTGCCTTTGGCGTATGGCGCCAGGCGCGCGCGGTTCATGCGGTGGTCGTAGAACCAGCCGGTTTTCTGACCCTGGATGACCGGAGCTTCGAATTTCACGCCATTCTCTTCCAGCGCGACCCACTCCGGCACCAGGCCGAAGACGGTTTCGACGTAGCGGTTGAGGCCTTCGGCGTCACGGGCAGCGGAGTCGTTCTTGAACAGAATGCCGCTTGGCTTGAGCACTTGGGTCAGCGCCGCGATCACGTCGTCTTTGTGGGCTTCCATGGTCGCCGAAGCGATCTGCACCACCAGGATGTCACCGAAACGGTCAACCACCAGGCCCGGCAGCAGATCGGAATCACCGTAGACCAGGCGATAGAATGGCTTGTCGAACAAGCGGTCACGCAGCGACAAGGCCACGTTCAGGCGATGCACCAGCAGCGATTTGTCCAGCGGCAACTTGATGTCGCGCGACAGCAGGCGGGCGCAGATCAGGTTGTTCGGGCTCATGGCAACAATGCCCAACGGCTTGCCGCCGGCGGCTTCGAGGATCGCCTGGTCGCCGGCCTTGAAACCGTGCAAAGGCGTGGCGGCTACATCGATTTCGTTGCTGTAGACCCACAAATGACCGTTGCGCAGACGACGGTCGGCATTGGCTTTGAGGCGCAGGCTAGGCAGGGACATGTCGTCGCTCCGGAAAAAAGAGCGGGAGTATAGCGTGTTGCGCAGGGCCACGGCGCGACGGATGGACATGCGGTGATCCGCCAGCGATTGGATGAAACTTCAGTGATCGGACCGCCCAAGGTGTCGGATCCAACTTTTAGAAGCTAGAATCGGCGCCTCACCCAGAGTGTGTACTTATGTCCCAAGAGCTGACTCCCGAACAAATCCAGCAGTCCCTGCAAGGCATCAGTGTGCCGGCTCAACCGCAGATCATGGTTGATCTGCAGATGGAGCAGTACATGCCCGACCCGGATCTGGAGGTGATCGCGAAGCTGATCTCCCAGGACCCTGGCCTCTCTGGATCGCTGTTGAAGATCGTCAATTCACCGTATTACGGTCTGAGCAACAAGATTGCCTCGATCCAGCGGGCGGTGAATTTGCTGGGCAGCCGCTCGATCATCAACCTGATCAACGCACAGTCGATCAAGGGCGAGATGAACGACGATACCATCGTCACCTTGAACCGCTTCTGGGACACCGCCCAGGACGTGGCGATGACCTGCCTGACCCTGGCCAAGCGCATCGGTATCCAGAACGGCGATGAAGCCTACGCCCTGGGCTTGTTCCATGACTGTGGCGTGCCGCTGATGCTCCAGCGTTTCCCCGACTACATGGGCGTTCTGGAGCAGGCCTATGCCAGTGCCGGGGCCGAGTGCCGCGTCGTGGACACCGAGAACCGGGAATTCAACACCAACCATGCCGTGGTGGGTTATTACACGGCCAAGTCCTGGCGCCTGCCGGAACACGTGAGCACGGCCATCGCCAATCATCACAATGCCTTGGCGATCTTCAGCGATGAATCGTCGCGCAACAGTTCGCTGAAGAACCTGCTGGCGATCCTGAAGATGGCCGAGCATATTTGCGCTTCCTATCGCGTGCTGGGCAACCAGACCGAAGATCACGAGTGGGACAGCATCGCGGCGTTGGTGCTCGATTATGTCGGTCTCTCGGACTACGACTTCGAGACCCTCAAGCAGACGATTCGCGACCTCGGCGCGCACCGCTGATTGTCGGGTTTTCTTCCTCCAAGAGAGCACCATGCCTGAACTGCCAGAAGTCGAAACCACCCGCCGTGGCATTGCGCCGCACCTGGAAGGCCAGCGCGTCAGCCGGGTGATCGTGCGTGACCGGCGCCTGCGCTGGCCGATTCCCGAGGACCTCGACGTGCGCTTGTCCGGCCAGCGGATCGTGCTGGTGGAGCGGCGCGCCAAGTACCTGCTGATCAATGCCGAGGTCGGAACCTTGATCAGCCACTTGGGCATGTCCGGCAATTTGCGTCTGGTGGAAGTCGGCCTGCCGGCGGCCAAGCATGAGCACGTGGATATCGAACTGGAGTCGGGCCTGGCCCTGCGCTACACCGACCCGCGTCGGTTTGGCGCGATGCTCTGGAGCCTCGACCCGCTTAACCATGAACTGTTGATTCGCCTCGGGCCGGAGCCGTTGACCGACCTGTTCGACGGTGAGCGTTTGTTCCAGCTGTCCCGTGGCCGTTCGATGGCGGTCAAGCCGTTCATCATGGACAACGCGGTGGTGGTCGGTGTCGGCAACATCTATGCGACCGAAGCCTTGTTCGCCGCCGGGATCGACCCACGTCGAGAGGCCAAAGGCATTTCCCGGGCGCGTTATCTGAAGCTGGCCATCGAGATCAAACGCATCCTTGCCGCCGCCATCGAACGCGGGGGCACTACGCTGCGAGACTTCATTGGCGGCGATGGTCAGCCGGGATACTTCCAGCAGGAGTTGTTTGTGTACGGCCGTGGTACCGAGCCCTGCAAGGTTTGTGGCACGCCGTTGCGAGAAGTTAAGCTCGGGCAGCGCGCCAGCGTCTTTTGCCCACGCTGCCAGAGCTGAGTGCCTTACGGTCTATAGTCAGTATTCCGACTGTCTAGCCGAAGGACCGAGTCATGAACCTGTTTCGAACCCTTGCCGTCGCGTCGATGCTGAGCTTCGTTGCATCAGCCGGTGCCAGCAGCGGCAGCGGGGATCCGCTCTACACCATCCAGAACCCACCGGCATACGCGATGATTGGCGACCTGTTGATTGCCCGGCCTTTGCTGGTCGCCGCCACTGTGATCGGCGCCGGCGTGTTTGTGGTGTCGCTACCGTTTACCGCATTGGGCGGCGGAGTAGGCGATGCGGGGCAGGCGTTGGTGGTGGACCCGGCGAAAGCGGCGTTCGTGCGGTGCCTGGGGTGTATCGGGGAAGGGTTTGAGCGGCAGGAGTGAGGCCCTGAAAAGCTTCGCGGGCAAGCCTCGCTCCTACAACGATCACACGACTGTAGGAGCGAGGCTTGCCCGCGAAGGCGTCCTGAAAGACGCCAAATGTCTCAAGCCTTGCCGGTAATCTTGCGGTACTTCTCCATCAACTGCTCTTCAGTCTCCGGATGCGCTTCGTCCAGCGGGATGCAATCCACCGGGCAAACCTGCTGGCACTGTGGTTCGTCGTAGTGGCCGACACACTGGGTGCACAGGTTCGGGTCGATCACGTAGATCTCTTCGCCCTGGGAAATGGCGGCGTTCGGACACTCGGGTTCGCAGACGTCGCAATTGATGCAATCGTCGGTGATGATCAGGGACATGCTAACTCCAGCCGGGGCGGCAAGCCCGGGCGCAATAAATCAATGCGCGTAATTGTGCCGCATTGGCGTGCGCAGTGCACGCAAGCGCGATCAAGTGCAAAAGATCGCAGCCCGCGGCAGCTCCTACTTCTTGAAGCGCTCGGTCAGTGCATCCGCCACAGCCGGGTGGACGAATTTGGTGATATCGCCGCCCAAGGCAGCAATTTCACGGACCAGTGTCGAGGAAATGAACGAATAGCGCTCGGACGGGGTAAGAAACAGGCTTTCCACATCCGGGGCCAACTGGCGGTTCATGTTGGCCAGCTGGAACTCGTATTCGAAGTCCGACACCGCGCGCAAACCACGCAGGAACACATTGGCGTTCTGCTCTTTGGCGAAATGCGCCAACAGGGTCGAGAAGCCGACGACTTCAACGTTCGGCAAATGCTTGGTGACCTCGCGGGCCAGCTCCACGCGCTGTTCCAGGGGAAACAGCGGGTTTTTCTTCGGGCTGGCGGCGACAGCAATGATCACGTGATCGAACAGGCGCGAGGCGCGTTCGACCAGATCGCCATGGCCCTTGGTAATAGGGTCGAAGGTACCTGGGTACAACACTCGGTTCATCGCGTCGTCCTGGCGGGAGTGCGTTGGGGAGTCGGATGGTATCGCAGCCTTCCCGGTCGGCCAAGTCGCCTGTTGGGTAAGAAAGCACTATAGACGATGCGAATAATCGCTTTTTTCACGGATTTTTTAAACGTTCGGCCAGAGAAGTCGCCAGTTGCGCCGTCAGGCCGTAGACCGACAACTGCGGGTTTGCGCCAATGCTGGTAGGGAATAGCGAGCCGTCATGAATCGATAGATTGGCCAATTGATGGTGCCGGCCGAGGCTGTCGGTCACGGCATTCTTCGGATCTTCGCCCATCGCGCAACCCCCCATCACGTGCGCGCTGCCCAAACGGGTGCGGTACAACTCCAGGCTTAGACCGTCAATCAGTGCCCGTGCCTCGGCGAGGGTTTTGACGTAGCGCGCGTCGGCGTGCATCGGCATCACCGCCCGGGCGCCGCCGGCGAACTGGATCTCGGCCATCGTGTGGAATGCCCGGCGCAACCCGTCCCAGGTATAAGGCGAGATTTGGTAATCGAGTACTGGCGTGTCGTCGCTGCGTAATTCGACGTTGCCACCCTGGCTGTCCGGGTGAAAACCGTCGCGCAGCAGTGCCAGCATGGCGTGGGTGTGCGGCAGGTTGGTCATGTGCCCGGCGTTTTCTTCGCCAAAGCCCCCGAGTAATGTCGCGGCCAGCGCCGGGTGTAGCGGTGGAACTTCCAGTTTGTAGGCCATGGGGCCGGTAGTGCCGTTCTGCCATTGGAAATGATCGGAATAAATGGACTGCGGCGCGCCATAGAACGGGTTGACGACCTCGTCGAACAACGCAGCGGACATGTTCACCGGATGCAGGAACGTGCGTTTGCCCAAGCGTTCGTGCGGATCAGGCGCTCCGGAACGCATCAACAAGCCTGGTGAGTTGATGCCACCGCCGGCCAGCACGTAATGCCGCGCCTTGACCGTGATCTTGCGACCGGTGGGTTCGACGCAGCGCTCGTCCATCGCCACGCAATGCAGGCCGGTGACTTTGTCGCCGCTGATGACGAGTTTTTCGGCGCGGGCCAGGTAAAGCAACTCGCCGCCCTTTTCCAGGGTCGCTGGAATGGTCGTGACCATCATCGATTGCTTGGCGTTGGTCGGGCAGCCCATGCCGCAATAGCCGAGGTTCCAGCAGCCGCGCACGTTGCGCGGGATGACATGCCAGCTGTAGCCGAGTTTTTCGCAGCCTTTGCGGATCACGTCGTTGTTGGCATTGGGCGGGACCATCCACGGCGCGACGCCCAGACGCTGCTCCATTTTTTCGAACCACGGCGCCATGTCGGCCGGGCTGTGACCCTTGACGTTGTGCTCTTTGGCCCAGTGCTCCAGGGTCGGTTGCGGAGTGCGAAAACTGGAAGTCCAGTTGATCAGCGTGGTGCCGCCTACCGCCCGGCCCTGAAGGATGGTGATCGCGCCATCCTTGCTCATGCGCCCGATGCCTTCCTGATAGAGACTGGCGTAGGCCTGGTCTTCGAGCAGCTTGAAGTCGCTGCTGGTCTTGAGCGGACCTTCCTCGATCAGCAGCACTTTGTAGCCGGCTGCGCTGAGGATTTCGGCGGTGGTGCCGCCACCGGCACCGCTGCCGATGATCGCCACATCCGCTTCGAGGGTCAGGTCCTGGCTCAGTTGCGAACCGTTATGGGTTTTCCAGCCACGGGCCATGCCTTCGCGGAACGGATCGGGTACGGGCATCTTCGGGTTCTCTTATTGTTCTGGATATTTTGGTGAGGCAGATGACGCCTTCGCTGCAGCAGGAGCGAGGCTTGCCCGCGAAAGGCTCGATACGGTTTTCAAACCGTCGGCGGTCCGGGATAGCCGCAATGCGCCCACGATTCCTGGCGGCCGTACCAGGCCATCATCACCAGTTGCAGCAAAGAGCTGTGTCCCATGCGCAGCAAGTTCAGCGAGCTGTTTTCCCAGCGATCGAGGAAGTGCCGGATATCGTCGGCGCTGGCGTTTTCCCAGCTGCCCCAGATCCCGGTCAACGGACCGCGTGTGACAGCCATGCCCAGCACATCGAACAGTTGCCGGGTCAGCTTGAGCATTTGCGGCGACAAGTGATCGAGGTTGTAGTCCAGACTTTTCAAAGTGCCATCGACCGCAGCCGGCATGCGTTCGGCAGTTACCGCACCGTCGAGCATTACCGGAAGCAAGGCCCGCAGAAACAACAGATCGCCACTGCGTAACGCCGCGAAACCGCTTTGCGGTGCACCCGAAGAGCAGCCAGTGAGGCTGGCACCCAATCCGGCGGTGGCGAGAAAGGCGCTGGCGCCGAGGCTGAACTTGAGCAGGCCGCGCCGTGACAGCGCGGGAGTATCGGACAGGCTTGGGTTCATTATTGTTATTACCCGAGGGTGACGATCGTTAGCGAATAAACAGCTTCTGGATCAGTTTCTGAATGGATTTACCGTACGGCGGATAGATCAGTTTCGCCGCGTTGAAGCGCTGTTTGATCAGCACACCCTTGGCCTTGCTGAAGGTGAGGAAGCCTTCGTGCCCGTGGTAGTGACCCATGCCCGAAGCACCGATGCCGCCGAAAGGCATGTCATCCTGAGCCACATGCAGCAGCGTGTCGTTGAGGCACACGCCACCGGAGTGGGTCTCGTGCAGCACGCGGTTTTGCTCGCGCTTGTCGTAGCCGAAGTAATACAGCGCCAGCGGGCGAGGGCGTTGGTTGATGTAGGCAAACGCCTGATCGAGATCCCGATACGGGACGATCGGCAGCAGCGGGCCGAAGATTTCGTCCTGCATCACGATCATGTCATCGCTGACGTTGAGCAACAGGCTATGGCCCATGCGACGGCCCTGGCTTTGCTCGAACAGAGGAATCAGCAACGCACCCTTGCTGGTGGCATCGCTGACGTAGCCATTGAGCCGAGCCAGTTGTCGATCATTGATGATTGCCGTGTAGTCCGGGTTGTCAGTCAGCGTCGGATAAAACCCGCGCACAGCCGAGCGATAGGCTTCAACGAAGCCACCGACACGATCCTCCGGCACCAGCACGTAGTCCGGCGCTACGCAGGTCTGTCCGGCATTGAGGGTCTTGCCGAACGCGATGCGTTCGGCGGCGTCCTTGAGCGGCACATCGTGGGACACAATGGCCGGAGACTTGCCACCCAGTTCCAGCGTCACCGGTGTCAGGTTCTCCGCCGCCGCGCGCATCACGTGCTTACCGATGCTGGTGGCGCCAGTGAACAACAGGTGATCGAAACGCAGGCGGGAAAACGCCACGCCGATATCGGCCTCGCCCAGCACGACGCAGACCAGGTCTTCGGGGAAGATCCGCGCCAACAACTGCTTCATCAGCAAACCGGTGGCCGGGGTGGATTCGCTGAGCTTGAGCATCACCCGGTTACCCGCCGACAGCGCACCCACCATCGGGCCGATCGCCAGGTACAACGGGTAATTCCACGGCACGATCACCCCGACCACGCCCAGCGGCTGATAAACCACTTTGGCCGAGGCTGGTTGAAAGGCAACGCCGACCTTGCGCCGCGACGCACGCATCCAGCCTTTGAGGTGCTGGCTGGCGTAATGGATGCCGTGCAGGCTGGGCATCAATTCAGCGAGCAGGGTCTCATCGGCGCTGCGATGGCTGAAGTCCTGACTGATCGCGTCAATCAAGGCCTGACGCTCGCTGTTCAGCAAGTCGCGCAATGCCTTGAGCCACTGTTGGCGCTGGGCGGCAGGGGGCATCGGGTTGGCGGCATACGCCGCACGTTGTGCTTCGAACAGCGCCTGAAGCTCGTCCAGAGGCTGCTGTAGGTTTTGCAGGTAGGAAATTTCAGCAGTCATGGTCGGCTCCGGATTTATTCTAATGAGGCACTTTTTAGAGTCTATGCTCTAAAAAGTCAAATGCCTTCGTCGCGCAGTGATGTTCCATCCGCTTGCGGATAGGTCGTAAGATGCCCATCAACGCACTCTGAATTAAAGCTCAAGCCATGGCCCCACGGATCAAAACCAGCGAGCGCATCGTGCAGAACAGCCTGGAGCTGTTCAATCAACAGGGCGAGCGCAGCATCAGCACCAACCACATTGCTGCCCACATGGAGATTTCCCCGGGCAACCTGTACTACCACTTCCCGAACAAGCAGGCGATCATCGCCGTGCTGTTCAGCGAGTACGAAACCCTGGTGGACAGCTTTCTGCGCCCGCCACAGGGCCGCGCCGCGACGGTGGAAGACAAGCGCTTCTATCTCAAAGAGTTGCTCTCGGCGATGTGGGGTTACCGGTTTTTGCATCGCGACCTCGAGCATTTGCTCGACAGCGATCCGGAACTGGCCGCCCGTTACCGGCGCTTTTCCCAGCGCTGCGTGATTCAGGGCATGGCGATCTACGAAGGTTTCGTTGCCGCTGGCATCTTGAAGATGGATCGTGTGCAGATCGAGTCCCTGACCCTCAATGCCTGGATCATCCTCACTTCCTGGGTGCGCTTTCTGTGCACCACGCGGGAGAATTCCAGTCATCTGAGCGAGCAGGCGATCAAGCGCGGCGTGTATCAGGTACTGGTACTGGAAGCCGGATTCGTCACGGATGAGGCGCGCGAAGCGGTCAACGCCTTGTTCGAAGAGTTTTACGTGCCGTTGGCTCAGGCGCTGGAAGAGGTTTGAGCCAGCGCGTGCAGCAGGATTGAATTGCGTTTAATCACAGGAGCCCGCTATGCCCATCGCGCAACTGATCAGCCCACAAGCGCTGGACTTGAAAAAGGACCAGCCGGGGTTGGTGATTCTCGATTGTCGCTTTGCCCTTGAAGACCCGGATTACGGGCAGCGCAGCTATGCCGAGGGCCACATCAACGGGTCGAGCTTTGCTGATCTCGAGCGTGACCTCAGCGGGAAAGTGGTCAAGGGCGTGACCGGGCGTCATCCGCTGCCAGAGCCGGTCGAATTGATCGAGCGTCTGCAAGCCTGGGGCATCAACAATGACAGTGAAGTGGTTTTGTACGACGACGGCCCGGGCGCCTTCGCGGCTCGCGCCTGGTGGTTGCTGGCCTGGCTGGGCAAGCGTGACGGCGTGTTCATCCTCGATGGCGGGCTAAAGGCTTGGCACGCGGCGGGTTTGCCGCTGAGTCTGGATGCGTCCTCGATCACTCGCGGCACGTTCAGTGGCGCCCCGGATGCTTCGTTGCTGCTCAGTGCCGAACAATTGCAAAAGCGTCTCGCGCAACCGCAATTGACCTTGCTCGATGCCCGCGCACTGCCGCGCTTCAAGGGTGAAATGGAACCGATCGATCCGGTCGCCGGGCACATTCCCGGTGCACAATGTGCGGCGTTTACCGACAACCTCGGCGCGGATGGGCGGTTTCTGCCGGCTGATCAGCTCAAGCAGCGCTTCGCCGCAAAACTTGCAGACCGTTCGCCGAACGATCTGGTGGCGTACTGCGGTTCCGGCGTGACGGCTTGCCATAACCTGTTCGCATTGTGCCTGGCGGGGTATCCGCTGGGTGCTTTGTACGCCGGTTCTTGGAGCGAGTGGATCAATGATCCTGCGCGGGGTATCGCAGTAGGCGAGTGAAGAACAAAGCATCGATACGCTCGCAGCCCCCTTCGTATGCCTACGCCCGGCCTGCGTTGGCCAGCCACTGGGGGATGCGTCGTTCCAGGTAGTAACCCGGTTGCCTGACCGAGCCGTCGACGAACCCGACGTGTCCGCCCTTGGCCTGCAGTTCGAATTGCGTACAGGCCGATAACTCATCGGTTTGCGGCAGGCTGTGGGGGAAGACGAAGGGATCGTCGGCCGCCTGAATAATCAGGGTCGGTGTGCGAATCTCCCCGAGAAAGTAGCGACTCGATGCGCGGCGGTAGTAATCCTCGGCATCCACGAAACCGTTCAGTGGCGCGGTCACCCGGCCGTCGAAATCCCAGAACGTGCGCATGTTTTCCAATGAACCGAGCGCGGCCAGTGCCGCCAGGCCGTCTTCCCGGCCGTCATGCTGGAACTGGCGCTGCTTGTTCTTGATGTAGGCCAGCATTTCGCGCATGAAGTGCGCCTGGTAGACCTTGGAAAAACCCTGGCCGATCCGGTCGGCGCACTGGTCCAGTCGGAACGGCACTGACACGGCCACCGCGCCAAGTACGCCGCTGTCACTGCCGGTTTCACCCAGGTGCTTGAGCAGGACATTGCCACCCAGGGAATAACCGACCGCATAGAGCGGCGCGAGTGGCCGCTTGGCCCGCAGATGTTTGATGGTTTCGGCCAGATCTTCGCTGGCGCCGGAATGGTAGCTGCGCGGCAATAGATTGGGTTCGCCCGAGCAGCCGCGCCAGTTCAGCGCGACGCTGGCCCAGCCCCGATCAGCCAAGGCTTTTTGCATGCCGGCCACGTAGGGCGAATTCGATGAACCGGTCAGCCCGTGCAGTACCAGCACCAACGGCGCTTCGGCGCTGTGCGGGCCGTACCAGTCGAGATCGAGAAAATCACCGTCTTCGAGCCACAGGCGTTCGCGGTCGCGGTCGATGTGCACGGTTTTACGCCACAGCGGCCCCCACAAGGTTTGCAGGTGCGGGTTGCCGATGCCGAAGGCGGGGGTGAAGGAGGGCGGTGAGGCCAGTGCGGGGTGCGGTTGCACAGTCATTCTCGGTGGATGTGTTCATGAGTCTGCCGGAAGACGCGGCGGGACAGCGCCGCGACCGCGTCACCCTGGCAGTCTAACTTGCCACAATCTCACCAGGCACGCGACACATGGCATTGGTTGCGCTTTCGCTCGGCTCGGGCAGCGGTTGTTGATCGGCCTTTGGCCCCAGGATGACCGCCTGCCATTGTCCAGAGTGGTAATGCCGGTTGAGTGCACTCTTGATTGATGTGAGGTTCAGCTTCGAAGCCGCTTGCGCGTCAAAATCCAGGTCCAGCGGCAGATTGTGTGTGCTGATGGCGTACAACTGTCTCAAGATCTGCGCATTGGTTGCGCTGTTCAACGGCGCGCTACCAATCAGTTGCTGTTGGCTGTCTTCAAGTTCCCGTTGGGTCGGCCCGTGGTTGAGAAAGTCGCTGAACATTGTCTCGATGTGGGCCAGCACCGCATCGGCCTGCTCGGGTCTGGTCTGTATTTCGATGGAGAGAAGCCCTTGTGCCTGAAGGGCTGAGAGTTCGGCCTCAACGTGATAGGTCAAGCCTCGGCGTTCTCGCAGTTCATTGGTCAGTCGTTTGCTGAAAACCAGCATGGCTGTCTGCAGCGCGACGTAATCCGGATTGCTTCGCAGGACACTTGGCTGGGCCAGGCGCAAGTAAGCCTGAGTCGATGTCCGCTCAACGCGCAGCAGACCTGAAGCGGTCGGGCTGGTCGCGGGTCGAATCGCAGCAATGGCCGGCCCCTTGGGCAAGGCCGCGGCTATCTGCGCACCAATGTGCTGGGCTTCCTCTTCGGTGAGGTCGCCGACCAGTGTGATTTGGGCATTGCCCACGGCATAGGCCTCGCGATGAAAGTCCTCCACCTGGGTGCGAGTGATGGAGGCAAGGCTGGCCCGGGTTCCGAAGAACGACTGAGCATAACCGTGGTCGGGAAACAGCTGGCCGAGGTTCGCGTGGCGGGCTTGAATGGCGTGGGACTGGTCTTCGCGATCCAGAACGTACTGCAATTGTGATTTGACTGCGGCCATGGAGGCCTCCGGCAGCATCGGCTTGCCGAGGATTTGGGCAAACAAATCCAGGGCTGGTGTGCGTCGTGATTCGTCACTCAAGCTACGCAGGGAAAACCACGTCCGATCCTGGCTGATTCCCATATCCATCTTTGCGCCCAGGTTATCGAAGGTCGCCTGTATGGCATTGACGTCCTTGCCCGCCACACCTTCATTCAACAGACTGAAGGTCAACGCTGCCAGGCCCGGTTGATGTGCTGTGTGGGCGCTGCCGGCGGCAAAGCTTACGAGGGTGTCGAACATCGGCAAGCCAGGGGTACGGATGAACAGGATCTTGGTGCCGCTGAAAGTCTTGTAACCCTTGATCGATAGCGTGCGTTGGAACGCAGGCGCTTGTGCTTCGCTGAGCGATTGCAGCACCGGTTTTGGGGGCGCCGTGATTGCAGCGGCATTGGCCTGAACGCTGAGCAGCATGCTTGCCAGTATCAATCCATTGATCAAGCCTTTGAACTTATCCATTGCTCTTCTCCGGCAGGATTTTCGCGGTACTCAGGCGCTCACGCGTCAGATAAGTCTGTGCCACCTGTTGAATATCCAGCGGTGTGACCTTGTTCAGCTCTTGCGTATCCAGATCGGCAAGCCGCCAGTCCAGGCCAATGGTCTGCAAAAGACCCAGGTTGTGGGCTTGTCTCTGCAGGTCGTCCTGCGCATAAACCAGGTTGGCGATCAGCAGGTTTTTCGCGCGTTCCAGTTCTGCCGGTTCCGGTGCCTTGCTTTTGAGTGATTCGATCACCTGCCACACACGGGTGAGGGCTGCGTCAGCATCATTGAGCTTGTCCGCATTGAGCTGCATGCTGATCGTCAGTAACGAGTCGCCGCGATTGAAGGCGTCGTATTCCGAGAGGACCTCGGTGAATATTGACTCGCTCAGTTGCAGTCGCTGTTTGATGCGTGCGCTATTGGAACCGGCCAGTAACATATCGAGCAGGCGCAGGGCATGGGCGGTCCGACGATCCAGAGCCGTGGCCAGGCTTGGCGCGTTGAAACTCATGATCAAGCGCGGGGACGCCACGGGTGCATGCAGGGTCAGCGATCGTTCGCCGGCAGAAGTGAGTTCGACGGGGGCAGGGGCCGCCGGTGTCGTGCCTCGCTCAAGGTGGCCGAAATACTGCCGTGCAAGGGCCTTGATCTGCTCGGGCTGGACATCGCCAACGACCACCAGGGTTGCATTGCCCGGCGAATACCAGGCCTTGTACCACTGCTGCAATTGCGCGGTATTCATTCGTTGCAGGTCATGCATCCAGCCAATCGTCGGGGTGCGATAGCCGCTGGCCGGGTGGGCGATGCTGTTCAGTCTTTCTTGAGCCAGCACGGTGATTTCATCATCGACGTACATCCGCCGCTCTTCCTGAATGACCTTGAGCTCCGGTGTGAAGTCCTGCGGATCCAGCTCGGCCGTACTCATCAGATCGGCGAGAATTTCGAACGCGACGCCGACGCGGCCGGAAGCGAGTGTCTGGTAAAAAACCGTGAAATCAGGGCCTGTATAGGCGTTTTGGCTGGCGCCCAGACTTTCCAGTATCGCCTCGAATTCTCCAGCGCAGGCCTTGCTGCTGCCTTTGTAGACCATGTGTTCGAGGGCATGGGACAGGCCCGACTGGCCGGGCGGCTCGTAGCTTGAACCGGCCTTGATCCACAGCTGAGCGGTGACGATTGGGGAGCGATGGTCCTCGCGCACGACGACCTTGAGGCCGTTATCCAGCACGAAGTCTTGCGTCGCAGGGGGTGTGGCAGCGCTGGCCATGAGCGGCAGCCAGGCGATAAATGGCAGTACAAAAATGCAGCAGGAGATGTTCATCCGTGTTCATCCTCAGTGGTTTGCAGGGTTATGCGCAAACCACTGTGGATGATCCGTAAGGACGTCAGGCGGTAACTATGTAGTGCTCCTCACAATCGCAACGTCAGGCGCCGCGCTGCCACAACGAGTAATACACTCGCCCGGATTTCTGCTCCCGGTGCAGGCGCCAGTTCTGCGGCAGGCCCAGGGTTGACGGCGCTGACTCGCTTTCGGTGTATATCCAGGCATCGTCGGCCAGCCATTGGCGCTCTTCGAGCAGGGCGCAAACGGCGGGCAACAGGTTCTGGTTGAACGGCGGGTCGAGGAACACCAGGTCGTAGGGGGTGGCGGTCTGGGTTTCCAGGTAGCGCAGGGCGTCAGCGGTCTGAACCTGGCCGGTGGTGCAGCGCAATGTGCCCAGATGTTCCTTGAGGCTCGACACCGCGAGGCTGCTGGCGTCCAGCGCCTGACCCATGGCCGCGCCACGGGACAGGGCTTCGAGGAACAGCGCGCCGCTGCCGGTGAACGGGTCCAGCACTTTGGCGCCTGGAACGTAAGGTGCGAGCCAGTTGAACAGGGTTTCACGCACCCGGTCCGGCGTCGGACGCAGACCCGGCGCATCGGGGAAGCTCAGTTTACGGCTGCGCCATTCGCCGCCGATGATGCGCAGCTGGTTCACGCCGTTGTGCACGTTGTGGACGGGTTTTTTGGGACGGGAAGTAGCCATTAATGCTCCGGAACCCCGAGCGGTTGCTCGGCAGGTTTATCAGTAGGGGCCGGCAGCGGCTTTTGCGGCACGGTCGGGCCAGCGCTGACGATGACCATTTTGTCCGTGCTCAAGTGTTTGTTCATGGCCGCTTTGACTTGCTCGACGGTCAGGTTCTGCGACTGTTGCATGAAGTCTTCCAGGTGGCTCAGCGGCAAGTCATAGAAGCCAATGGCACCCAGTTGACCGACGATGTCGGCGTTGCTGGCGGTGGACAGCGGGAAGCTGCCGGCCAGTTCACGCTTGGCGTCGTCGAGTTCTTTCTCGGTCGGGCCGGTTGCAAGGTAGTCCGCGAGGACGTCCTGCACCAGTTTCAGGGTGCCTTCGCTCATTTCGGCGCGGGTCTGCACGTTGATCATGAACGGGCCACGCGCCTGCATCGGGCTGAAGCCCGAATATATGCCATAGGCCAGGCCGCGCTTCTCGCGCACTTCGCTCATCAGTCGAGTACCGAAACCGCCACCACCGAGGATCTGGTTGCCCATGGACAGTGCGGCGTAGTCCGGATCATCACGATCGATGCCTAGTTGCGCAAGCATCAGGTTGGTCTGTTTGGACGGGAACTCGATGTGGCCGATGCTGGCCTTGGGTTCGGTCGGTTGGGCGATTTTCGGCAGGGCCGGACCTTTGGGCAGGGCGCTGGACACCTGCGCGGCCATGGCCTCGGCTTCGGCGCGGGACAGATCGCCAACCAGTGCGATGACTACGTTGCCCGCGGCATAGGCTTTTTCGTGGAAAGCGCGCAGTTGCGCGAGGGTCACCTCGGGAATGGACTTTGCCGTGCCATCACTGGCGTGCGCATAGGGGTGATCGCCGTACAAGCGGTTCATCAACTCCAGGCTGGCCAGTTTGCCGGGGTTCTGTTTCTGGTATTCGAAGCCGGCGAGCAACTGGTTCTTGATACGGGTAAATGAGTCGGCCGGAAAGGTTGGCTTGCCGACGACTTGCGCAAACAGCTGCAAGGCCGGTTCACGTTTGTCCGTTGCACTGAGGCTGCGCAGCGATGCAACCGCCATGTCTTTGTAAGCGCCATTGCCGAAATCGGCTCCCAGACCCTCGAAACCCTGGGCGATGGCGCTGACGTCTTTGCCGGCCACACCCTCGTTGAGCATGGCGTTGGTCAGCACGGCCAGGCCGGGTGCGCTGCCATCCTGGCTGCTGCCGGCGGCGAAGATCAGGCGCATATCGAACATCGGCAGCTCACGGGCTTCGACGAACAACACCTTGGCGCCTTCGGCGGTGTTCCAGGTCTGCACGTCGAGTTTGCGGCGGCTCGGTGCCTTGCCGTTGAGTTCGGTCAGCGATTGCAGCTTCTGGCTGGCCTTGGCCTTGTCCAGGGCTTCGCTGGCATTGGATTCGTCGGTTTTCGAAAAATAGAACGCGGCAGAGCCGATCAGCGCGACGGCGATCAGGCCGAACAGGGCCAGGCGCGGTTTTTTACGCTCACTCATGAGTCGTCTCCTCTGGCAGAACATGGGCGACGCTGAGACGTTCGCGGGTGAAATACAGCTTGGCGGCATTCTGGATATCTTGCGGGGTCACGCTTTCCAGATCGGCGAGCTCGGTATCCATCAGTTTCCAGGACAGCCCGACCGTTTCCAGTTGGCCAATGGCCGTGGCCTGGCTGGTGATCGAGTCGCGCTCGTAAACCAGGCCGGCGATGACCTGTGCCCGCACACGCTCCAGTTCTTCAGTGGTCGGCGCAGTGGTTTTCAGCTGTTCAAGCAGCTTCCACAAACCGGCTTCGGCCTGGGCGATGGTCTTGTTTTTCTGGCTGTTGGGCGTTGCCGACAGCGTGAACAGGCTATCGCCGCGGGTGTAGGCGTCGTAGCTCGACGAGCCGCCGGACACCAATTCTTCGCCGCGCTCCAGTTGGGTCGGGATACGTGCGCTGTAGCCGCCATCGAGCAGCGCGGAAATCAGGCGCAAGGCGTTCACCGAGCGTTTGTCTTCGGCGGTGGCGATACTCGGCACGTTGAATGCCAGCATCAGGCTGGGCAATTGGGTCTTCACGTGCAAGGTGATCTGGCGCTCGCCGGGTTCGGCCAGTTCCAGCGGTTTTTTCGCGGCAGGCACGTCACGCTTGGCGATCGGGCCGAAATAGCGTTGGGCCAGGGTTTTGACTTCTTCGGGTGTCACGTCGCCAACCACCACCAGCGTGGCGTTGTTCGGCACGTACCAGGATTCATACCAGTGGCGCAGCTCTTCGACTTTCATGCGCTCCAGGTCTGCCATCCAGCCGATGGTCGGCGTGTGATAGCCGCTGGCCGGGTAGGCCATGGCCTTGAAACGTTCGTAAGCCTTGGACATCGGTTTGTCGTCGGTACGCAGGCGGCGTTCTTCCTTGATGACTTCGATCTCGCGGGCGAACTCGTCCGGTGGCAGGCGCAAGCTGGCCATCCGGTCGGCTTCCAGTTCGAAAGCCACGCCCAGGCGGTCGCGGGCCAGCACCTGGTAGTAGGCGGTGAAATCGTCGCTGGTGAAGGCGTTCTCTTCGGCGCCGAGGTCGCGCAGGATCAACGACGCTTCGCCAGGGCCGACTTTCTCGCTACCCTTGAACATCATGTGCTCCAGGGCATGGGACAGGCCGGTCTGACCCGGTGTCTCGTAGCTGGAGCCGACCTTGTACCAGACTTGGGAAACCACCACCGGCGCACGATGGTCTTCGCGCACGACGACCTTCAAGCCGTTGTCGAGGGTGAACTCGTGGGTGGGTTGCGGGTCGGCAGCCAGGGCCGAGAGGGGCAGACAAACTGTGCTGAGCAGCAGGCCTGCGGCGCGGCGGGCTAGAGCATTCATTCGTGTTTAAACCTGTTGGGCTGCCCGCTAGGTCTTAGCGTCGGCGGGCGAGAGGGTGCTAGGATACTGATCCGTTTTACTGGCGGCCACGCCTATCAGACCTTTGTGTGTGATCAGGTTGTTTGGGTTTGCGGCAGAAAGCTATGGTTTATCAACTAAACTCTGCGTTTTCGCCGATTATTACGCTTCAGTCCTTCGTGAAGTCGTTTTTTGCAAGGTGCCCGATTGCACCTCGACAAAATGTTGCGCGTGAACAAGCTGTAGCAATCGCAGTCTGTTCTGCATCGAATATTTATTTGCCGGGGCGCCCGTTGGCGCGTCGCTACCGTGAGATAGCCGTCCTCCATGTTTGGTTCCAACGACGACAAGAAGACCCCAGCTACGGCTGGCGAAAAGAAAAGCCTGTTCGGATGGCTGCGCAAAAAACCGCAGGAATCCGTCGTCGAACAGCCACAACCACTCCCTGAACCCACACCTGCGCCGGTAATAGAAGAAGCATCAGCGCCGGTCGTCCTGCCAATCGCCGAGCCGGTGCTGCAACCGACCGTCGAACCTGAACCGCAAATCGTTGCCGAACTGCCGCTGACCCCGGCCGCAGAACCCTGGCTGACCTTGCCCGTGGCGGAAGAGCCGGTGGCGTTGGTCGAAGACGAGCTGGCGCCCCATGTAACGCCGCCGATTCCTGCTCCGAGTGCCTTTGCCCCCGAGCCAGTGCCGGTTGTCGCACCGGTCGTTGAAGCGGTCCCGGAACCGGTGGCACCGGTTGTCCAGATGCCTGAGCCCGAACCTGCACCTGCACCTGTCATCGAGCCGGTGGCCGTTGCCCCGGTTGAAGTTCCGGTCGAGCCTGTACGCAGCGAAGAAACCAAAGCCGGTTTTTTTGCCCGACTCAAGCAAGGTTTGTCCAAGACCAGTGCCAGCATCGGCGAAGGCATGGCCAGCCTGTTCCTGGGCAAGAAAGCCATCGATGACGAACTGCTCGATGACCTGGAAACCCGTCTGCTGACCGCCGACGTTGGGGTAGAGGCCACTTCGGTGATCATCCAGCGCCTGACGCAGAAGGTCGCGCGCAAAGAACTGGCCGATGCCGACGCCCTCTACAAATCCTTGCAAGCCGAATTGGCGGCGATGCTCAAGCCGGTCGAACAACCGCTGAAAATCGCCTCGCAGAACAAGCCGTTCGTGATCCTGGTGGTGGGCGTCAACGGTGCCGGCAAAACCACGACCATCGGCAAACTGGCGAAGAAACTGCAACTGGAAGGCAAGAAAGTCATGCTCGCCGCCGGTGACACCTTCCGTGCTGCGGCGGTGGAGCAATTGCAGGTCTGGGGTGAGCGCAACAAAATCCCGGTCATTGCCCAGCACACCGGCGCGGATTCGGCTTCGGTCATCTTCGATGCCGTGCAAGCCGCCAAGGCCCGTGGCATCGATGTTCTGATCGCCGACACCGCCGGTCGCCTGCACACCAAAGACAACCTGATGGAAGAGCTGAAAAAGGTCCGCCGGGTGATCGGCAAGCTCGACGCCGACGCGCCACATGAGGTGCTGCTGGTACTCGATGCCGGCACCGGGCAGAACGCTATCAATCAGGCCAAGCAATTCAACCAGACCGTCGAACTGACCGGCCTGGCGCTGACCAAGCTTGACGGGACCGCCAAGGGCGGGGTGATTTTTGCCCTGGCCAAGCAGTTCGGCCTGCCGATCCGCTACATCGGTGTCGGTGAAGGCATCGACGATTTGCGCACTTTTGAAGCTGAACCCTTTGTCCAGGCACTCTTTGCCGAACGGGAGCGTTCATGATTCGTTTCGAACAGGTCGGTAAACGCTACCCGAATGGTCACATCGGCTTGCATGAGCTGAGCTTTCGAGTCCGTCGCGGCGAGTTTCTGTTTGTCACCGGCCATTCCGGTGCCGGTAAAAGTACGCTGTTGCGGCTGTTGCTGGCGATGGAGCGTCCCACCAGCGGCAAACTGCTGCTCGCCGGGCAGGACCTGAGCACCATCAGCAACGCACAGATCCCATTCCTGCGCCGGCAGATCGGCGTGGTGTTCCAGAACCATCAGTTGCTGTTCGATCGCACGGTGTTCAATAACGTCGCATTGCCGTTGCAGATCCTCGGTTTGTCCAAGGCGGAAATCGCCAAGCGCGTGGACTCGGCGCTGGAACGTGTGGCGCTGTCGGACAAGACCGATTTGTATCCCGGCGACCTGTCCACCGGTCAGCAACAGCGCGTCGGCATCGCCCGCGCCATCGTCCATCGCCCGGCCTTGCTGCTGGCGGACGAACCGACCGGTAACCTCGACCCGCGTCTGGCGGCAGAAATCATGGGTGTGTTCGAAGACATCAACCGCCTGGGCACCAGCGTGCTGATCGCCAGTCACGACCTGGCCCTGATCGCGCGCATGCGCCACCGTATGCTGACGTTGCAACGCGGCCGATTGATTGGCGACGGGGAGGCCGGCGTATGAGTGCGACACGCAGTCCGAAGGTTTCCGAGCGCGTGGCCCCGAAGGCCGCCGATCCGCAGCCGCAGAAGAAAAAGCGCGATGACGATGATGGCCCGGACTTCGCCACACTGTTTCGCGCCTGGATTGAAAGCCATCGTGCCAGCTTGCTGGACAGCTTGCGCCGCCTGGGCAAGCAGCCGATTGGCAGTTTTTTCACCTGCATGGTGATGGCCGTTGCCCTGAGCTTACCCATGGGGCTGTCACTTTTGCTAAGTAACGTCGAGCGTCTGGGCGGTTCCTGGCAGCGTGCGGCGCAGATCTCCCTGTACCTGCAACTCGAAGCCAGCCCGGCTGAAGGTGAATCCCTGCGTGAGCAGATCAAGGCCATGCCCGGTGTGGCGGATGCCGAGTACGTGGGGCGTGATCAGGCTCTGGAAGAGTTCCAGCAGCAGTCCGGCCTGGGCGATGCGCTCAAGGAGTTACCGGAGAACCCGCTGCCCGGCGTGGTCCTGGTGACGCCGAACGAAGTCGACAAGCCTGCACTTGAAGCATTAAGACAAAAACTTTCCGAACTGCCCAGGGTACAACAGGCGCAACTTGATCTAGTCTGGGTCGAGCGTCTGGCAGCCATCCTCAAGCTCGGTGACCGCTTTGTCTTTGGTCTGACCGTGCTTCTGGTTTCTGCATTACTTTTGGTGATAGGCAATACCATTCGTCTTCATATTGAAAACCGCCGCACCGAGATAGAAGTGATTAAACTCGTGGGCGGCACTGACAGCTATGTGCGCAGGCCCTTTCTCTATATGGGTGCGTTGTATGGTTTCGGTGCAGGGCTGCTTTCCTGGGGGCTGTTGGCGTTTGGTCTGGACTGGCTGAACGATGCGGTCGTCGGGCTGGCCGGTTTGTATGGCAGCGATTTCGCGCTGGCCGGCGTACCGGTGGCCGATGGTCTGTCTCTCTTGCTTGGCGCGGTGCTGTTGGGTTATATCGGTGCATGGATTGCAGTCGCACGTCATCTCAGGGAGTTGGCGCCGAAGTAGAATCTTTTTTGCGCGTGATTGACCTTGCAGTTTTTAGGGGAACTTGTCTTTTGGTTTCCGGTCAATTTTCGCAGTGCCACTGGCACGAGTATGTAAGTCGGAGGTTTTTTCGTATGACCAATTCTTTGCAGCCTGCATATGCTCTGGTCCCGGGTGCGAACCTGGAGGCCTATGTGCACACCGTCAACAGCATTCCATTGCTGACGCCGGAGCAGGAGCGTGAACTGGCCGAGAGTCTCTATTATGAGCAGGATCTTGAGGCGGCTCGGCAGATGGTGCTCGCCCACCTGCGTTTTGTCGTACATATCGCCCGTAGCTATTCCGGCTACGGCCTGGCTCAGGCTGACCTGATCCAGGAAGGCAACGTCGGCCTGATGAAGGCCGTGAAGCGCTTCAACCCGGAAATGGGCGTGCGCCTGGTGTCCTTTGCCGTTCACTGGATCAAGGCGGAAATCCACGAATTCATCCTGCGCAACTGGCGCATCGTGAAAGTCGCGACCACCAAGGCCCAGCGCAAGCTGTTCTTCAATCTGCGCAGCCAGAAAAAGCGTCTGGCCTGGTTGAACAACGAGGAAGTGCATCGTGTGGCGGAAAGCCTCGGTGTAGAGCCTCGGGAAGTGCGTGAGATGGAAAGTCGCCTGACTGGCCACGACATGGCCTTCGACCCGGCTGCCGAAGCCGACGACGACAGTGCGTTCCAGTCGCCGGCCAATTATCTGGAAGACCACCGGTACGACCCGGCGCGTCAGCTGGAAGACGCCGACTGGAGCGACAACTCCAACCACAACCTGCACGAAGCGCTGGAAGTGTTGGACGACCGCAGCCGTGACATCCTCTACCAGCGCTGGCTGGCGGAAGAAAAAGCCACGCTGCACGACCTGGCGCAGAAGTACAACGTTTCGGCCGAGCGTATTCGTCAGCTTGAGAAGAGCGCGATGAACAAGCTCAAGGTGTCGATCGCCGCGTAACCCGGGCACCAGCAATAAAAAACGCCCCGATCATTGATCGGGGCGTTTTTGTGTGTGCCCATTATTGGTTATTGAGCCCAAGGCGCCCGGCGCGAATCGTTGAGGCCAACCAGATAACTCTCACCACCCAACTGACTCATCTGCCGCCGAATCCAGCCTGCGCGCCGCGCCACGTATCCCGTCGGATGACTGGCACTCCACACCCGCGGATTGGGCAGGACCGCCGCCAGCAAGCTCGATTGCTGGCGGCTGAGGCCTTTGGCGCTGACGCCAAAATGGTGCCTGGCCGCAGCCTCGGCACCGAACACACCGTCATCCCACTCGACACTGTTGAGGTACACCTCGAGAATCCTCTGTTTGGGCCAGAACACTTCGATCAGTCCGGTGAACCAGGCTTCCAGGCCTTTGCGCAGCCAGCTGCGACCGGACCACAGGAACAGGTTTTTCGAGACTTGCTGGCTCAGGGTGCTGGCGCCGCGGATCGAGCCGCCGAGTTCGTTATGGGCCAGTGCCGCCTTGATCGCATTCACGTCAAAGCCCCAGTGTTCGGGGAATTTCTGATCTTCGCCGGCAATCACTGCGACTTTCAGGTCATCGGAAATTTCATCCCACGGCTTCCACGAGCGTTGCAGGTCGATGGGCTCGCCATCGATCCAGGATTCGATCTTGCGCTCGACCATCAGCGCCGTCCCCGGTGGCGGCACCACGCGAAAGATCAGCACCAACAGGACGCTGCCGCCCATGAACCAGAGCACGGCCTTGGTGAAACGACGGAAATAGATACGCAGCATAGAGATGGCTTGGCCGAACCCGTGGAGCGGGCCATTATACAGACCCTGTAGATTGAGTCTGACTGGAGTTCTTCATGCTGCGTGGCTTTCTGATGCTGGCCGCTTTTTTCGGCTTCACCGGTGTCGGCCTTGGGGCGTTTGCGGCCCATGGCCTGAAAAACCGTCTGAGCGCCGAGTACCTGGCGATTTTTCATACCGGCGTCACCTATCAACTGGTGCACACTCTGGCGTTGCTGGGTGTCGCGTTGCTGGCCACGCAAATCCCCGGGCGCCTTGTGACGTGGGCTGGTGCATCGTTTGCCATCGGCATCCTGCTGTTTTCCGGCAGCCTGTATGTGCTGACGCTGACCGGAGTCAGCAAGCTTGGCATCATCACGCCATTTGGCGGGCTGGCGTTTCTGGTGGGCTGGTTTTGCCTGGGCCTCGCCGCCTGGCGGTTGAGCTGACCTCTGTAGGAGCGAGGCTTGCCCGCGATGGACGTGAACGATAACGCGTGCTTGCTGATTAAACGCGTTGTTCTGGCATCCATCGCGAGCAGGCTCGCTCCTGCAAGGTGTGTGACTGACGAATGGCTTGGGTCGGCCTGACTGATCGGGCTAGAATGCCAGCCCCTAAAAATGATGGCGGCATCCGGCATGCGCATTCAGTTGAACGGCGAATCCTTTGAACTGCCCGACGGTGAAACCGTTGCGGCCCTGCTGACCCGCCTGGACTTGACCGGACGCCGGGTGGCGGTCGAACTCAATCTGGATATCGTCCCGCGCAGTCAGCATGCAGATACCACCCTGAACGACGGCGACAACGTCGAAGTCGTGCACGCCATCGGCGGCGGCTAGTCGCCTCGGCCGAAAGGCCGCAGCATTCAGCAAGTACCTCACTCCTACAGAGGATTTCCCATGAGCATCGTTCGTAGCGACAAGCCTTTCGTCCTGGCCGGTCGTACTTACCAGTCGCGTTTGCTGGTCGGTACCGGCAAGTACCGTGACATGGAAGAAACCCGCCAGGCCATCGAAGCCTCGGGTGCCGAGATCGTCACCTTCGCCGTGCGTCGCACCAACCTCGGGCAGATCGAGGGCGAGCCGAACCTGCTTGAAGTGCTGTCGCCGGATCGCTACACCTTCCTGCCGAACACCGCCGGTTGCTACGACGCGATCGAGGCCGTGCGCACTTGCCGCCTGGCCCGTGAGCTGCTCGATGGTCACAACCTGGTAAAGCTGGAAGTGCTGGCCGACCAGAAAACCCTGTTTCCCAACGTGATCGAAACCCTCAAGGCCGCAGAAACACTGGTCAAGGAAGGTTTCGATGTGATGGTCTACACCAGTGATGACCCGATTATCGCCCGTCAATTGGCAGAAATCGGCTGCATCGCCGTCATGCCGCTGGCCGGTCTGATCGGTTCGGGGCTGGGGATCTGCAACCCGTACAACCTGCAGATCATCCTCGAGGAAGCGAAAATTCCGGTGTTGGTGGATGCCGGTGTCGGTACCGCTTCCGACGCCGCCATCGCCATGGAATTGGGCTGTGACGCGGTGCTGATGAATTCGGCGATCGCCCACGCGGGGCAGCCGGTCATGATGGCCGAAGCCATGAAACACGCGATCGTCGCGGGCCGCCTGGCCTACCTCGCCGGCCGCATGCCGAAAAAACTCTATGCCAGCGCCTCTTCGCCGCTGGATGGTCTGATCAAGTAAGAGCCATTGATGACTGAATCGAACGACACGCCTATCCAGACGGAAGAAGGCGACGAGCGCCAACACCGCCGCATCAAGAGTTTCGTGATGCGCGCCGGGCGCATGACCGAAGGCCAGCAGCGCGGCCTGGAACAGGGCGCAGCGAAATTCGTGTTGCCGCTGGCCGACGCACCGGTGGATTTCGACCAGGTGTTCGGTCGCTCGGCACCACGCTCGCTGGAAATCGGTTTTGGCATGGGCCATTCATTGCTGGAGATGGCAGCAGCCTCGCCGGAACAGGATTTCATTGGCGTCGAGGTTCACCGTCCGGGTGTCGGCGCGCTGCTCAATGGCGTGTTGACCCAGGGTTTGACCAACCTGCGGGTCTACGATTGCGACGCCATCGAAGTGCTCAACCGCTGCATCGCTGACAACAGCCTTGATCGTCTGATGCTGTTCTTCCCGGACCCGTGGCACAAGAGCCGTCACCACAAGCGTCGCATCGTTCAGGCTTCGTTCGCTGAGCTGGTACGCAGCAAGCTGAAGGTGGGCGGCATTCTGCACATGGCCACCGACTGGGAACCGTATGCCGAGTACATGCTGGAAGTGATGAGCGTCGCGCCGGGTTATCGCAATCTCGCCGAAGACGGCAAGTGCGTACCCCGTCCGGCCGAACGCCCGATCACCAAGTTCGAACGCCGTGGCGAACGTCTTGGGCATGGCGTGTGGGATCTGAAGTTCGAAAAGCAGTCCTAAATCGCGCCATAGCTGATCGTTCCCACGCTCCGCGTGGGAATGCCTCAACGGACGCTCCGCATTCGGCTTTAAAAGGGGCGCAGAGCGTCCCGGGCTGCGTTCCCACGCAGAGCGTGGGAACGATCAATGGCCAGGGAATCAGCGGCGGTCCGCGACTACGCCGATGAGTACCAGCACCACCAACAACACCGGCGCCAGGCTGTAGTTGTTGAACTGGCTCAAGCCCCGAACGATCCATGGCGTGGCGTAGATCAACGCTGCGCCGCTACCCACCATGCACAACAGGGCCATCAGCGGCACGCGCAGGGCGCCGGCGATGCTGCCCAGGCGTTGCTCGACCCAGCCTTTGAAATCCGCACCGAACAGCACCAGCAGGCAACCCACCAGGGCTAGGGCGATTTCCGAGAGGTTGCTGCGGCTCCAGCGAGACACGGTGGCAAGCAGGTCGAGTACCAAATCCATTCGATTTCCTTATGTCAGAAATTTCTGCAGCAAGTCGTTGAGGAAGAGTTGTCCGCGCTCGGTGGCTACCAGACGTGACGGTTCGACCTGCAACAGGCCGCTTTGTTCGGCTTCCCGGCGGCCTTCGGCAAGGCTTTCCAGGGGCATGCCGGTACGTTCTGGATAGAGCCGCGATTCGACGCCTTCCGTCAGGCGCAGCGCGTTCATCAGGAACTCGAACGGCATCTCATCGTTGTTCAGGGCTTTCTCGCCGGCCTGGAAGCTTTTCGCCGGATTCAAATAGTCCTTCGGCAAGCGAGTCTTCCATGTGCGGATGATGCGGCCGTCCGGATGGCTGAGTTTGCCGTGGGCACCGGCACCGATGCCGATGAAATCGCCGAAACTCCAGTAATTGAGGTTATGCCGCGCCGGTCGACCTGGCAGGGCATAGGCCGAGACTTCGTATTGCGCGTAACCGTGCTCGGCGAGTAGCGCCTGGCCTGCCTCCTGGATGTCCCACAACGTATCGTCTTCCGGCAGCGTCGGCGGCTGGTTCCAGAATACGGTGTTGGGTTCCAGGGTCAGTTGGTACCACGACAGGTGCGTGGGTTTCAGGGCAATGGCCGTGCGCAGGTCCGCCAGAGCGTCTTCCAGGGACTGATCCGGCAAGCCGTGCATCAAGTCCAGGTTGAAGTTATCGAACCCGGCCTGACGTGCCATGCCAGCAGCGCGTACCGCTTCGTCACCATTGTGAATGCGGCCCAATGCCTGGAGTTTTTCCTGCTGGAAGCTCTGGATGCCGATCGACAGGCGATTGATCCCCAGTTTCCGGTAGGCCACGAACTTGTCCTGTTCGAAGGTGCCGGGGTTGGCTTCCAGGGTGATTTCGATATCGTCGGCAAACGCGATGCGCTGTTCCACGCCTTTGAGCAAACGCCCCAGGGCTTGGGCGCTGAACAGGCTCGGCGTGCCGCCACCGAAGAAGATCGAGCTCAGCTCACGCCGATGAACGGCATGCAGGTCCTGATCGAGATCGGCCAGCAACGCGTCGACATACTCTTCTTCCGGCAGCACAGGACTGGCAGTGTGGGAGTTGAAGTCGCAATAAGGGCATTTGCGTACACACCACGGAATGTGGATGTACAGCGCCAGGGGCGGCAGCACTGACAGCGCCGCCCGAGGCGTTTGCGCATCGCCGCCGAAGATCAGTGGCGATGCTGTGGATTCACCGGTCATTTCAAGCCCAGGCGCTGGCGCAGCAGATCCATTGCACGGGCGCGGTGGCTGATCCGGTTCTTGTCGGCAGGGCTCAACTCAGCGCTGGAGCACTCGCGTTCCGGCACCCAGAACAGCGGGTCATAGCCAAAACCGTGTTCGCCGCTGGCCTGGTTCAGGATGCGCCCGTGCCACAGGCCTTCACAGAGGATCGGCAGCGGATCGTCGGCGTGACGCACCAGCGCCAGCACGCAGACAAACTGCGCACCGCGTTCGGTTTCAGGCACGTCCTTCAAGACGTCGAGCAGCTTGGCGTTGTTCGCCGCATCGCCTTTGCCGTCGGCATACCGCGCCGAGTAGATGCCCGGCGCACCGCCGAGGAAGTCCACCGCCAGCCCGGAATCGTCGGCCAGCGCCGGCAGGCCGGAAATGCGCGCGGCATTGCGGGCCTTGAGGATGGCGTTCTCGACGAACGACAGGCCGGTTTCTTCAGGCTCGATGCTGCTGAACTCGCCGATCGAGCGCAGTTGCACCGAGTCGCCGAGCATGGCCTGGAGTTCCTTGAGTTTGCCGGCGTTATGGCTGGCCAATACGAGATGCGTGAAGTTGATCATTGGCCGGGGAATAGCTCTTGGTTGAAATTGATGGTGTGGATTTTGTCACCGGTCTGCACCTTGATGTCGAAGGTGCGGTTTTCCTGTTGCTCCACCGGGAATTGGGCGATGTAGTAGATCGCGCCCTGTTCAGTGATCTGGCGGAAGTTCAGGTTCACGCTCTGGCTGGTGAGGTCCTTGACCGTGCCGCTGACCTGAGCCATTTGTGGCTTGCCGTCCTTGAGCACGGAAATATTGATGACGCCCTGGTTCTTGCTGCGGGTAAGCTCTGCGGCTTTGGCGATGTCGGGCGTCAGATACGTGGAGTTGAAGGTGTTGTAGTGCACCGTCACGTCGCCAAACTTTTCCTGGCGGTCACCCTTGATGGTGTCAGCAGCCATGGCGGTGACGCTCAGGCAGGCAGTAAGTAAAAACAGCGCTAGACGACCCATGATCGTTCTCCTCGAATGTGGTGGATCAGACCGCGACCTTGTGGTCTGCAAGCCCCGGGCTGCTGACGCGGTAAATACCGATCTCACCTAACAGATTAGGCCATAGCTTACTGGCCCACCCGTGCCGATGCTGTTGATCCACGGCAAGCCGATCAATGACCTTGGCTTCACGTTCGCGACACAAGGCTTCAAAGTCGGCGAAGGTGCAGAAGTGGATGTTCGGCGTGTTGTACCAGGTATAAGGCAGGAACTCGGAAACCGGCATCCGGCCCTTGCTCGCCAGGTACCAGCGGCAGCGCCAATGGCCGAAATTCGGGAACGTGATGATGCACTGGCGACCGACCCGCAGCATTTCGTCGAGGATCCTGTCCGGATAGTGCACCGCTTGCAGCGCTTGGGTCATGACCACGACGTCGAAGCTGTTGCTGGCGAAGTTGCCCAGGCCCTTGTCCAGGTCCTGCTCGATGACGTTGATGCCTTTGGCCACGCACGCGGCGATATTGTCCGCATCGTTTTCCAGGCCGTAGCCGGTGACTTGCTTGTTGTCGCGCAGCCAGGTCAGCAGTTCACCGTCGCCGCAACCAAGGTCGAGCACGCGGCTACCGGCGGGGATCCATTCCTGGATGATTTCCAGATCAGCTCTCATGGCTATCTCACAACGTAATGCGGTTCATGTAGTTGCCGAACGCCTGCAAGTAACGCGGGATCGGGATCAGGAAGGCGTCATGACCTTGCGGCGCATCGATTTCCAGATAACAGACGTCCTTGCGTGCAGCCATCAGTGCGTCCACCAGTTCCCGCGAGCGGGCAGGCGAGAAGCGCCAGTCGGTGGTGAACGACATCACGCAGAATTTTGCCGTGGCGTTTTCGAAGGTTTTTGCCAGGTTATCGTCGAAGTTGGCTGCCGGATCAAAGTAATCCAGGGCCTTGGTCATCAACAGATAGGTGTTGGCATCGAAGCGCCCGGAGAACTCTTCGCCCTGATAACGCAGATAGCTTTCAACCTGGAACTCGACACTGTGGAAGTCGTAGTTGAGCTTTTCGCTTTTCAGGCCGCGGCCGAATTTCTCGCCCATGGAATCATCGGACAGATAGGTAATGTGCCCGACCATTCGCGCCAGCATCAGGCCGCGCTTGGGAATCACGCCGTGTTCCTGGAAGGAGCCGCCATGGAACTCCGGGTCTGTGAGAATCGCCTGGCGCGCCACTTCGTTGAAGGCGATGTTCTGCGCCGACAGTTTGGGGGCCGAGGCGATGGCCAGGCAGTGGCGCACGCGATCCGGATAAGTGATGGTCCACTGCAACGCTTGCATGCCACCCAGGCTGCCACCGATGACAGCGGCCCATTGGCCGATGCCCAGCAGATCCGCCAGGCGCGCCTGGCTGTGCACCCAGTCTTCCACGGTGAGCACCGGGAAGTCGGCGCCAAACGGCTTGCCGGTTTCCGGGTTGACGCTGCTCGGGCCGGTAGAACCGTTGCAACCGCCGAGGTTGTTCAGGCTGACCACGAAGAACTTGCTGGTGTCGATCGGCTTGCCGGGGCCGATGCAGCTGTCCCACCAACCGGGTTTGCGGTCGTCGACGCTGTGATAGCCGGCAGCGTGGTGGTGACCGGACAAGGCGTGGCAGATCAGCACGGCGTTGCTCGCTGAAGCATTCAGCGTGCCGTAGGTTTCGTAAATCAGGTCATAGGCTGGAAGCGAACGGCCGCAGGCCAACGCCAGGGGTTCGCTGAAGTGCGCCATTTGCGGCGTCACCAGACCAACAGAATCGGGGGGAAAGGCAGCTGGCATCGACCCTGCTCTCGTTGAAATGAGGCGTAAGTCTAAAGACCGCTGCCCCTAGCAGCAAGCAACTACCCGCGATGATCGTTCCCATGCTCTGCGTGGGAACGCGGCCAGGGACGCTCCGCGTCGCAAAGAGCCGAACGCGGAGCGTCCGCAGAGGCGTTCCCACGCAGAGCGTGGGAACGATCATGAAGGCCGGGCCTGTTTTTCCTGTTACATCGGGGCGCTGCCTTCGCGGGCAAGCCTCGCTCCTACAGAAGTCATATACGTCCTGTAGGAGCGAGGCTTGCCCGCGATGAACGATGACGCGGTCCAGCTGCGAACGAGTCAGATCAGGCCAAACAATTCCTTCGGCATCAGCGCGTAGTAAGCCAGGCGCGGGATCAGCCAGCTTTGCAGCAACTGCAACGCGATGAAGGCGAAGATCGGCGAAATATCGAGGCCGCCCAGGTTCGGGATGATCCGGCGGAACGGTGCAAGTACCGGCTCGGTGATCTGCTGCACCAGTTCCGCCCCCGGGTTATGACTGCCCGGAGCGACCCAGGACAGGATCACACTGATGATCATCGCCCAGAACAGGATCTTCAAGAACAGCGCGAAGATACCGATCAGCGCCCAAGGCGCCAGGAGCAGGGCGTCGACCGAGTAGCCACTGAGCAGCAGGATGACCGCGAACAGCGCCATTTGCACCACCAGGGCCAGGACCAGCGACGACATGTCCAGGCCGAACATGCTCGGGATCACCCGGCGCAGTGGCTTGAGCAGCGGTTGAGTGGCTTTCACGGCGAACTGGCAGAGCGGGTTGTAGAAGTTGGCACGCACCAGTTGCAGGATGAATCGCAACAGCACGATCAGCAGATACAGGCTGCCCAGGGTTTGAATCACAAAAATGGCAGCGTCATTGAGTCCGAGCATTATTGATTCCTTATTGAGAGCTGATTAGCGGCCAAGTTGCTCAGCCATCTCGGCGGAGCGGTGCGCGGCGGCGCCCAGTGCTTTTTCGACCAGGGCTTCGAAACCGTTGGCCTGGAACGACTTGATAGCGGCTTCCGTGGTGCCCGCAGGCGAGGTCACGCGGCGACGTAATTCCGCGGCGTCGACGTCACTGGATACCGCCATGTGTGCAGCGCCCAGGGCGGTTTGCAAGGTCAATTGCGCGGCGATGTCCGCTGGCAGGCCGAGTTTCACGCCTGCGGCGGTCATGGCCTCGATCAACAGGAAAAAGTACGCCGGGCCGGAGCCAGAAACGGCGGTGACCGCATCCAGTTGCTGCTCTTGGTCCAGCCACAGGGCAATGCCGACTGCGGACAACAGCTCCTGGGCTTGCTGACGCTGCTCGGCTGTCACTTCGGCGGTGGCGAACAAGCCGCTGACACCCTGGCGCAACAGTGCCGGCGTGTTGGGCATGCAACGCACGATGGGCTGGGCACCGAGCCAGTTGTTCATGCTGGCGCAAGTGATGCCGGCGGCAATCGACACCACCAGCTGGTTGGACTTGAGGCTTGGGCGGATGGCCTCGCAAACGGCTTTCATCGCCTGGGGTTTGACCGCCAGTACGACCACATCGGCGCCATCGATGGCCTGGGCGTTGTCGGCGAATACTTCGATGCCATGCTCGGCGCTCACGCGGGCGCGGGTTTCTTCACCCGGATCACTGGCGCGGATCTGCGCCGCATCCAGACCTTTGGCCCGCAGGCCACCGATCAGGCTGGCGGCCATGTTGCCGGCACCGATAAAGGCAATACGCGTCTTGCTCATGTCAGGTCCTTATTCAGAAGTGTCTCAGCCATGTTACGGCTGACTGTAGTCGCGAGCGCCGAACAGTGCCGTACCGATACGGACCCAGGTGGCGCCCTGGGCAATGGCCGATTCAAGATCGTGGCTCATGCCCATGGAAAGTGTGTCGAGCGGCAGGTTGAGGCTGGCTTGCAGGCTTTGCACGGCCGCGAAGGCGGCATCCTGTGCGGCGCGATCTTCGGTCGGCTCAGGGATAGCCATCAGCCCGCGCAACTTCAGGCGCGGCAGGGCACTGATGGCATTAGCCAGGGCCGGCAGATCGTCGGGGGTGCAGCCGGATTTACTGGCCTCGCCACTGACATTGACCTGGATGCAGATGTTCAGTGGCGGCAAATCGGCAGGGCGTTGTTCGGACAAGCGTTGTGCGATTTTCAAGCGATCCACGGAGTGTACCCAATCGAAATGCTCGGCAATGGCACGAGTCTTGTTCGATTGAATGGGGCCGATGAAGTGCCAGATCAAGGGCAGGTCGGCCAGTTCGAGCTGCTTGCCCAACGCCTCCTGCAGGTAGTTTTCACCAAAGTCGCGCAGGCCGGCGGCATAGGCTTCGCGCAGGGCTTGTGCGGGTTTGGTTTTGCTCACGGCCAGCAGCTGGACGCTGTTTTCGACGCGATTGGCGGCGAGTGTTGCGGCATGTATGCGCGAACTAACCTGAAGAATGTTGTCTGCTATCGTGGACATCAAGAGGCGCCAGCGGTCTGAAGGTTCGCGGCATTCTACTGGAATTGAGAGACGCTATGGATATCACTGAACTGCTCGCCTTCAGCGCCAAACAGGGCGCATCCGACTTGCACCTGTCAGCGGGCCTGCCGCCGATGATTCGGGTCGATGGCGATGTACGACGGATCAATCTGCCGGCACTGGATCACAAGCAAGTGCAGGCGTTGATCTACGACATCATGAACGATACCCAACGGGTGGATTTCGAAAAGCACCTGGAAACCGACTTTTCCTTTGAAGTGCCCGGCGTGGCCCGCTTTCGGGTCAACGCGTTCAACCACAGTCGCGGTGCGGGCGCTGTGTTTCGCACGATTCCGTCCCGGGTCCTGAGCATGGACGAGCTGGGCATGGGCGACGTGTTTCGCAAAATGACCGACGCACCTCGTGGCCTGGTGCTGGTGACCGGCCCGACCGGCTCCGGCAAGTCCACCACGCTGGCGGCGATGATCGATTACCTGAACAACCATCGCCACCACCACATCCTTACCATCGAAGACCCGATCGAGTTTGTCCACGAATCGCGTAAATGCCTGATCAATCAACGTGAAGTCCACCGCGATACCCGCAGTTTTGCCACGGCGCTGCGTTCGGCCCTGCGCGAGGACCCGGACGTGATCCTGGTGGGCGAGATGCGGGACCTGGAAACCATTCGCCTGGCGCTGACCGCTGCGGAAACGGGTCACCTGGTGTTCGGCACGCTGCATACCACGTCGGCGGCAAAAACCATCGACCGGATTGTCGATGTGTTTCCGGGTGATGAAAAATCCATGGTGCGCTCAATGCTCTCCGAATCATTGCTGGCGGTGGTGTCGCAGACACTGGTGAAGAAAATCGGCGGTGGGCGCATGGCGGCCCATGAGATCATGCTGGGGACGTCGGCGATCCGTAACTTGATCCGCGAAGACAAGGTGGCGCAGATGTACTCATCAATCCAGTCGGGCGGGTCGCTGGGGATGCAGACGCTGGATATGGGCTTGAAGGATTTGGTGACCAAGGGGTTGGTCAGTCGCGAGCATGCACGGGAGAAGGCGCGGTCGCCGGATGGTTTTTGAGAATTGAAATGCAACCGTGGCGAGGGAGCTTGGATGATCGTTCCCACGCTCTGCGTGGGAACGCCTCAACGGACGCTCCGCGTTCGGCTCTTGGGACGCAGAGCGTCCTGGGCTGCATTCCCACGCAGAGCGTGGGAATGATCCTAATGCAATCGTGGCGAGGGAGCTTGCTCCCGCTGGGTTGCGAAGCAGCCCCAAAAAGCGGGAGCGCTACGCTCTCCAGCGGGAGCAAGCTCCCTCGCCACAAGTGCTCGCCGTCCAATCAGCGTTGAACAACCCGCAACTGATTTTGTTCTTTCGGCAGAACCCGCTTGGCAACCACGTAGTGGCTTTCCCAGTACGGTTTCTTCAAGGTGTCGATGGTCACCGACTTGCCACGGCGCGGCGCGTGGATGAAGCGGTCGTTGCCCAGGTAGATGGCAACGTGATTGACTCGACGGCTCTTGATGTTGAAGAAAATCAGGTCGCCCGGCTTGAGGTCCTTGCGATCGACTTTCTCGCCATGACCGCTGGCCATGGCATTGGAAGTACGTGGCAGGTCAAACGTGGCGTCGTTGAACGCGTACTTTACCAGGCCGCTGCAGTCGAAGCCTTTGCTCGGGCTGCTGCCGCCCCAACGGTACGGCGTACCGAGGACGTTGACCGCACGGCTGAGCACGTTGCTGCTTTCCTTGGTTGCCATCGGTGGCACCAGGCTGCTTTTGCTGGTCAGCTCTGGAGCCGTTCTGAGCGCTTTCTTGCTTTTGCTCGAAGGAGCAGAAGCATGGGATTTTGGGGTGTAACCATTAACGTTTGGAAGACGTTGCTCACGATTGGTGGCGTGGGCGGCCAGTGGCATCAAAAGGCAAATGGTTAGCCATGTCTTGAAAAATGAACGCATTAGGCAAGGCTCGAATAGGTGAACGCGCAACTTTATAACAGCTTTTTTTGCCCTTCCGAGGCCGTTGGTCGATTCAATTCGCGTCCAACGGAACTAAAAAAGCGGCAATTGGACGCAATTGTCCGACAGAAGTCCGGTGTTATAAGGCTTTGACGGGAGCGAAGGTACCATTTGCCGTATGTCGGGTGCCCGTAAAAAAGTCACAAAGAATTCAAGAATATTTATCTATCGTGTGAATCGAGGTCATCCATGAACACCTATCAACCGCCTGTTCCGCATCAAGACACCCACAGCAAAGTGATTGGTTATCTGCTGTGGATTTTCGGTTTCACCGGCGCCCACCGGTTTTATTACGGCAAGCCGGTGACCGGGACGATCTGGTTCTTCACCTTGGGTTTGCTGGGCATTGGCTGGTTGATCGACCTGTTCCTGATCCCGGCCATGGATCGTGAGGCAGACCTGCGTTTTACCGCTGGGCCAATCGAATACAACGTCGCGTGGATTCTGTTGACGTTTCTGGGGGTGTTCGGTGTGCACCGGATGTATCAGGGGAAGTGGATCAGCGGATTGCTGTACCTGCTGACCGGCGGGTTGTTTTTCCTGGGAGTGTTGTATGACTTCTGGACGCTGAATGATCAGGTGTCTGTTCGCAATGCGCAGAACAGAGGTGCCTTCCAGTAGTTGTGGCGAGGGAGCTTGCTCCCGCTGGGTCGCGAAGCGACCCCAAAGGTCTGCTGCGCAGCCCAGCGGGACGGTGCGGCGTTCCGACAAGCTCCCTCGCCACAGGTCTCAAGCCTGGTGGCTGATTCGACCATCTACCAATGTGAAGCGCACCACACCCGGCAGGCTGTGCCCAATGAACGGGCAGTTTTCGCCTTTGGACAGCCATGTCTCACCGGCCACGGTCGAGGCCGCAGGGTCGAACAGCACGATGTCCGCCGGGCCACCTACCGCCAGTTTGCCCGCCGGCAGGCGCAGCGCCTCGGCAGGTCCGGTGCTCAATCGCGCCAACAACGTCGACAGGTCCAGCAAACCGTCTTCCACCAGCGTCATTGCCAATGGCAATAGCAGTTCAACACTGCTGATGCCCGGCTCGGTCGCGCCGAACGGCGCCAGTTTGGCGTCCCGTTCGTGGGGTTGGTGATGGCTGGAAATGGCTGAGATCACTCCGGATTTCACTGCCTCACGCAGACCATCGCGGTCGGCGCGGGTGCGTAGCGGAGGCTGGACGTGATACAGGCTGCTGAAATCGATCAGCGCTTCATCGGTCAGGATCAGTTGATACAACGCGACATCGGCGGTGACCTTCAAACCCCGGGCCTGGGCCTGGGCGATCAGGGCCACGCCGCGAGCGCTGGTCAACTGGCTGAAGTGCGCGCGCACGCCGCTTTGTTCGACCAGCAACAGGTCGCGGGCCAGGGCCACGGTCTCAGCGGTTTCCGGAATGCCCGGCAGGCCGAGGAAACTGGCCGTCGGGCCTTCATGGGCCAGGCCGCCTTCGGCCAGGTCGTGATCCTGGGAGTTGAAAATCACTGTCAGGTCGAAGGTTGCTGCATATTCCAGCGCCCGGCACAGGGTGCGGGTATTGCGGAAACTCTCCAGACCGTTGCCGAAGGCCACGCAACCGGCATCGCGCAAGGCGACCAGTTCCGCCAGCTGTTCGCCGTCCAGGCCTTTGCTCAGGGCGCCGATCGGGAAGACTTTGGTGTTGCCGGCTTCGCGGGCGCGGTCGAGGATCAGTTCGGCCACGGCCGAGGTGTCCAGCACCGGTTTGGTTTTCGGTGGGCAGCACAGGCTGGTGACACCCCCGGCCGCTGCGGCACGGGTTTCGCTGACAATCGAGCCTTTGCGGCTGTAGCCCGGCTCACGCAGGGCGACGTTGAGGTCGACCAGACCCGGGGCGGCCACCAGACCTTTGGCATCGATGGTGTCGACCGCGACAAAACCGGCCGGTGCGGCGCCAAGGGCAACGATCTTGCAGGCTTCAATGTGAATATCGGTAACTTGATCCAGACCGCTGGCGGGATCGATGACGCGTGCGCCGAGAATGCTGAGCTTCACTGAACGTTCTCCTGCTCGAATTGGCGCTGCGCTGTTTGTCCGCTCATGGCCATGGACAGCACAGCCATACGAATCGCGATGCCGTAGGTCACTTGATTGAGGATCACCGAGTGCGGACCGTCGGCCACCGCCGACTCAATCTCCACACCACGGTTGATCGGCCCCGGGTGCATGACGATGGCATCGGGTTTGGCGCCGGCCAGGCGCGCTGTGGTCAGGCCGAACAGGCGGTAGAACTCGCCTTCGCTCGGCAGCAGGCCCCCGGTCATGCGCTCGCGCTGCAGGCGCAGCATGATCACCACGTCAACATCCTTCAGGCCTTCGGTCATGTCGGTGTAAACCTTCACACCGTATTGCTCGATACCGATCGGCAGCAGGGTTTTCGGTGCAATCACGCGGATGTCCGGGCAGCCGAGGGTTTTCAGCGCGAGCATGTTCGAGCGCGCGACCCGCGAGTGCAGGATGTCGCCGACGATGGCCACCGAAAGGTTTTCGAAGCCGCCCTTGTGCCGGCGGATGGTCAGCATGTCGAGCATGCCCTGGGTCGGGTGCGCGTGACGGCCGTCGCCGCCGTTGATGATCGCCACTTGCGGGCAGACATGTTCGGCGATGAAGTGCGCGGCGCCGGAGTCACCGTGACGCACGACGAACATGTCGGCAGCCATGGCTTCGAGGTTGCGCAGGGTGTCGAGCAGGGTTTCGCCCTTGCTCGCCGACGATGTCGATACGTTGAGGGTGATCACGTCAGCCGACAACCGCTGGGCCGCCAGTTCGAAGGTGGTGCGGGTGCGGGTCGAATTCTCGAAGAACACGTTGCACACGGTCTTGCCGCGCAGTAGCGGGACTTTCTTTACAGCCCGGGCACCGACTTCGAGGAAGGAATCGGCAGTGTCGAGGATTTCCGTCAGCAGCTCGCGGCGCAAGCCGTCGAGCGAGAGGAAGTGGCGCAGCTGGCCCTGATCATTGAGCTGCAGCGGGCGCTTGGTGTCTAGAGGCGTCATCGCGAGGGGGACTCTCAATAGGGCGAATTAAAGGGCGAGGTCTTGCAGTTCGAGCGCAAGCTCCGGGCCGGACAGCTTGACGCGCTCGTGGGCGGCCAGCGACAGCGTCGCGCCGACCACGTTCGGGCGAATCGGCAACTCGCCGGCGTCCAGGTCCAGCAGGCACACCAGCGTCACGCTGGCCGGGCGACCGTAGTCGAACAGTTCGTTCATCGCGGCGCGGATGGTGCGCCCGCTCATCAGAACATCATCGATCAACACCAGGTGCTGGCCTTCGATTTCGAACGGCAGGGCTGAGGGGCGTACTTGCGGGTGCAGGCCGTTCTGGCTGAAATCGTCGCGGTAGAAGGAAACGTCCAGGGTGCCGAGTGGCTCCTCGCTGCCCAGCTCCTTGAGCAGGGCCTGGGCGACCCAGACACCGCCGGTACGAATGCCGATGTAACGCGGTTCGCTGATACCACGGTGTTCCAGGTGGGCCTTCAGGCGCGTGGCCATCTGGCTGATCAGTTCGGCAGGATTGGGCAGGCTCATGGTTGCTCCTTCTTGGACCCGAGCCGGTGCTGCTTGTACGGCAGGCTCGGGTTGTAGCTAAGAGAGGCGGGTTAGCGACTCGTCAGGATTCGAACAGTGCAGTGTTTTCGTCGAGCCAGCCTTGCAGCAGCAGGGCCGCGGCAATGGCGTCGACCGGGTTGTCGCGGTAGCTGCCCTTTTGTCCGCCGCGATCACGTCGTTCACCTTTGGCTTCGAAGGTAGTCAGGCGCTCATCGTGGGTATAGAAGGGCAGGTTGAAGCGGCCGTTGAGGCGGCGGGCGAACTTCTCGGCTCGCAGGCACATCTCGCTTGGTGTGCCGTCCATGTTCAGCGGCAGGCCGACCACCACGGCGTCCGGCTTCCACTCTTTGATGAGCGCTTCAACCTGGTCCCAGTCGGGGATGCCGTTTTGTGCTTTCAAGGTGCACAGCTCGCGGGCCTGGCCGGTAATCACCTGGCCGACCGCGACGCCGATCTGTTTGGTGCCGTAGTCAAAACCGAGAATCAGCCGCAGGGCCATCAGGCGTGCCCCGCCTGGCTGGTCAGCAGGCTGAGGTTGACGCCCAAATGCTTGGCCGCTGCCTCCAGACGCAGTTCGCTGCTGGTGTTGAACAGAATATCGGCGTCGAACGGGCAGGTCAGCCAGGCGTTTTGTGCCAGTTCGGCCTCCAATTGCCCGGCTTCCCAGCCGGCATAACCGAGGGCGATCAGGCTTTTCGCCGGGCCGACGCCATCGGCAATGGCAAACAGCACATCCTGAGAGGTCGACAGGGACAGCTCGCCTTCCAGATCAACGGTCGCCTGAAAGGTTTTGCCCGAAGGATGCAGGACAAAGCCGCGATCGGTCTGCACCGGGCCGCCAATGAAGATCGGCACATGCTGGCAGAGGACCGGCGGTTCTATATCGGGACGCAATTGCTCGAGAATATCGGCCAGGTTCAGGTCTTGCGGACGGTTGACTACCAGCCCCATGGCACCATTGGCCGTGTGCTCGACGATGTAGGTCAAGGTGTGCGCAAAGTTCGGGTCGGCCATGTGCGGCATGGCGATCAGGAATTGATGCTTGAGGTAGCTGGGGCTGACGTTTTTCATGAGCGCTAGTGTGGCGTTGGAGGGGCGAACTGACAAGCTGAGGATGCGTAGGAAATGCCGCAAATTCCCGCTGACGACTCACATTTCTGTGGGAGTGAGCTTGCTCGCGATGTTCGTCAACGATAACGCTGGGCCCATGACACCCCGTGGTGCTCTCAGGTTCATCGCGAGCAGACTCGCTCCTACAGGGGGGGGCGTACATCAATTGCTGGAGAGCCGATCGCCGCGCGCAAACTTCCAGGTGCGGATGATTTCCAGTCGGTCGACGTCCGAAAGATCCCCGGTAAACGGTGCGAACGGCGCCGCCAGCCGCACAATGCGCTGGGCTGCCTGGTCGAGCAGCGGCTGGCCGGAAGATTCGAGCACCAGTACCTCATACAGCGAACCATCGCGGTTGATCGACACCATCAGACGCAAATTGCCATAAATCTGCTTGCGCCGGGCTTCGTCGGGATAGTTGAGGTTGCCGATGCGCTCGACCTTCTTGCGCCATTCATCTTTGTACCAGGCGCCCTTGTCGCGCATGGTCGAAGCGGCACTCAGGCGGTGGATGCGCGGGCGTTTGGCGTAAAGCTGTTGCTCGTTGGCCAGTTCGGCTTCCAGGCTGGCGATATCGCTGGACAGCTGTTCGGTGTCGAATGTTGGCGCGGCCACCGCAGGTTTGGTGACGGGCTTGGGTTCTTCGGTTTTGCTGGCGGCTTTCTTCGGCTTCGGCGCGACCGTGGTCACGGCAGCCTTGGGCGGTGCTTCCTGCTGTTCAGGCTTGGCCGCTGGCGGTGGCGTGACTTTCTTCACCTTGTTGTCCTGGAACGGTGCGATTTCAGTGGTCTTCGGGACCGCTTTTTTATCCAGGGTGCCGCTGCCCTGCTGATTCTCCTGAGCAAGAAAATCGGCCTTTTCAGGTTTCTTTTCGCTTTTGAAGGTAGCGAGGGTGATTTCCAGGGTTTTGCTGATCTGCTTGGGTTCGACCACGGCGAACCCGACGCCGAGCAGCAAGGCCAGGTGAATCAATGCCGCCAGGAACAGGGTAAAACCGAGGCGATCGGCCGGGCGCACGCCACGGTGGGCGAGTTCAGCTGGCAGATCGGACGGGAGGGTCATGACAAGGAAACCAACATCGCGTTTTCACAGGCCGCGCATGATAACGCAATGTTGGTTTGGCTAATCAACGAGCCTTGAGCTTCTGATCGATGGCATCCATCAGCATGCCGCCAATGTCGGTCCCGAAGGCATTGTCGATCTCGCGAATGCAGGTCGGGCTGGTGACGTTGATTTCCGTCAGATGCTCACCGATCACGTCGAGGCCGACGAACAGCAGGCCTTTTTCGCGCAGGGTCGGGCCGACTTGCGCAGCAATCCAGCGATCCTTCTCGGTCAGCGGACGCGCTTCGCCGCGGCCACCGGCAGCGAGGTTGCCACGGGTTTCGCCAGCGGCGGGAATGCGCGCCAGGCAGTAATCCACCGGCTCGCCGTCGATCATCAGGATGCGCTTGTCGCCATCGACGATGGCCGGCAGGTAACCCTGGATCATGATCTGTTGCTGGCCGTGCAGGGTCAGGGTCTCGAGGATCACCGACAGGTTCGGGTGGCCCGCAGTGTGGCGGAAGATCGAGGAGCCGCCCATGCCATCCAGCGGCTTGAGGATCACGTCACCGTGATGATCGGCGAACTCGCGCAGCACGTCCGGGCGACGGCTGACGATGGTCGGCGGCGTGCACTGCGGGAACAGCGTGGCGAACAGTTTCTCGTTGCAGTCGCGCAGGCTCTGCGGCTTGTTGACCACCAGCACGCCGGCGCTTTCGGCCTGCTCCAGCAGATACGTGGAGTAAACAAACTCCATGTCGAATGGCGGATCCTTGCGCATCAGGATCACATCCAGGTCGCTGAGCAGCGCATCGCTTTCAGCGCCCAGCTCGAACCATTTTTCCGGGTTGGCGAACACTTGCAACGGACGCATCCGCGCCCGTGCCTGGCCTTCGGCCTGGTACAGGTCACGCTGTTCCATATAGAACAGTTCCCAGCCACGCTTCTGCGCGGCCAGCAGCATGGCCAGCGAGCTGTCCTTTTTATAGGAGATGCTGGCAATTGGGTCCATGACAATCCCGACGCGAACGCTCATGGGTTTTTCCTCGAAATTTGGGGGCCGGTGCCGATCCCCTGTAGGAGCGAGCCTGCTCGCGATAAACCTGAGAGCGCCTCGGGGTGTCGGCAGCCAGTGTTATCGTTGACGACCATCGCGAGGGCTTGCTCCTACAGAAAACCAGCCAATAAAAGTGGCGTCAGAGTGGCGCTGAGTAGGTTCCCGGTCAAGGAAAAACCACCGCACCGGTCGGCCGATAGATTGGTGCTGGAGACTGTGCTAAAAAGACTGCCTAGTGATGCTGGCCCTTGAGTATCAAGGGTTTCGGGCCGCCGTTAACCGGCAAACGGACAAATTGATTCACAAAGGCGACGGTAGAGCATTTATGGAACAGCACCCCAGCGCCTTGAAGGTCATGGTGATCGACGATTCGAAGACGATTCGCCGTACCGCCGAAACGCTGCTCAAGAACGTGGGTTGTGAGGTCATCACGGCCATCGACGGTTTCGATGCCCTGGCCAAGATCGCCGACAATCATCCCGGCATCATCTTTGTCGACATCATGATGCCGCGTCTGGATGGTTATCAGACCTGCGCTTTAATCAAGAACAACAGTGCATTCAAGTCCACGCCAGTGATTATGCTGTCGTCCAAGGACGGGCTGTTCGACAAGGCCAAGGGCCGCATCGTCGGCTCCGACCAGTTTTTGACCAAGCCTTTCAGCAAGGAAGAACTGCTGAACGCGATCCAGGCCCATGTTCCGGGCTTCGCCGCCGTTTTGCCGCAGTAAGACACCTACAGTGACGCTCGGCCAACGGGCCTTGCGTCGACAAGAATGGGGAAGACCATGGCACGTATTCTGATCGTCGATGATTCGCCGACTGAAATGTACAAATTGACCGGCATGCTGGAAAAGCACGGCCATGAGGTATTAAAAGCCGAGAATGGCGCCGACGGTGTGGCCCTGGCCCGCCAGGAAAAACCCGACGCAGTGCTGATGGACATCGTCATGCCCGGCCTCAACGGTTTTCAGGCTACCCGACAGTTGACCAAGGATCCGGAAACCGGGCACATCCCGGTGATCATCATCACCACCAAGGATCAGGAAACCGACAAGGTCTGGGGCACGCGCCAAGGGGCCAAGGATTACCTGACCAAACCGGTTGATGAGGAAACCCTGCTCAAAACCCTGAACAACGTGCTGGCCGGTTGATCGTCCGGCCATGACCGAGTCGCTGACGGCTTTTGAACTGCTGCTGCAGATCGACCAGCGCTGTCGCTTGCTGGCGGCGGATTTGCCGTCCCAGCCGACCCACCAGAACAGCTGGAGCGGCATCGGTTTTCGCCTCGGTGAATGCTGGTACGTCGCGCCGATGGGCGAGGTCAGTGAAGTATTGCACGAGCCGCGTTTCACTCAGGTGCCGGGGGTCAAGCCTTGGGTCAAGGGTGTTGCCAATCTGCGTGGACGCCTGCTGCCGATCATGGATCTGTGTGCCTTTTTTGGACACGAGCTCTCGGTGGCGCGCCGGCAGCGGCGGGTGCTGGTGGTGGAGCATGAAGACGTGTTCGCCGGGCTGATGGTCGACGAAGTGTTCGGCCTTCAGCACTTCGCCCACGGCAGTCTTGAGGCTGTCGCGGGCGATGCGGTTTCCGGCCCGATGGCGGCGTTTGTCGAAGGCTGCTTTGAGGGCGAGCAGACCTGGCGGGTGTTCAGCCCGTTTGCGCTGGCGCGCTCGCAGGGTTTCATGAACATCGCGGTGTGAACGCGGCCCTTTGTGAGAGCGGGCTTGCCCGCGATGCAGGCAACTCGGTCTCATCTTGAACCGAGGTGATGCCATCGCTGGCAAGCCAGCTCCCACAGGGACGGTGTCGGGTTTGAAGTGAATTGGGCAGTACAGGCGAAGACCGATGACAAAAGCAAAAACAGGCAAGCCAATGGAAGGGTCGCGCAGTCGGTCGCAGATCATCGTGCTGTTCATCGCGCTGATCATCTTCATCATGCTGTTGTTCGCCAACTTCGCGTACCTCAACACCCAGGCCACGTACGACAAGCAGTACATCGGCCATGCCGGCGAGCTGCGCGTGTTATCCCAGCGCATTGCCAAGAACGCCACCGAAGCCGCCGCCGGCAAGGCCGCGGCGTTCAAGTTGCTCAGCGATGCGCGCAACGATTTTGCCCAGCGCTGGAGCTATCTGAAAAAAGGCGACCCGTCCACCGGCTTGCCTCCCGCACCGGCCGCCGTGCGCCCGGAAATGCGCGCCGTGCAACTGGACTGGGAACGCCTGCTGAAAAACACCGACGCCATTCTTTCCAGCGAACAGACCGTGCTATCGCTGCATCAAGTTGCCGCGACCCTGGCTGAAACCGTCCCGCAGTTGCAGGTCGAGTACGAAAAAGTGGTGGAAACCCTCCTGCAACGCGGAGCGCCCGCCGCACAGGTGGCGATGGCTCAACGCCAATCGTTGCTGGCCGAGCGCATCCTGGGCGCCGTCAACACGGTGCTGTCGGGGGATGAAAATTCGCAGCAGGCGGCCGACGCCTTCGGTCGCGATGCCGCACGTTTCGGCCAGGTGCTCAATGGCATGCTCCAAGGCAATCCGGCGCTGAAAGTCAGCCAGGTCGAGGACCGAGATGCGCGTGCGCGGCTGATCGAGATTGCCGAGCTGTTCGAGTTCGTTTCCGGCTCCGTCGATGAAATCCTCGAAACCTCGCCTGAACTGTTCAAGGTTCGCGAATCGGCCACCAACATTTTCAGCCTGTCGCAAACCCTGCTCGATGAAGCCTCGCACCTGGCCAGCGGGTTCGAAAACCTCGCCGGCGGGCGCGATACCGACACCATCGGCGGCTATGTGCTGGGCCTGGCGGCGCTGATGTCGATCATCCTCATCGGCCTGGTGATGGTGCGCGAAACCAATCGCCAACTGCGGGAAACCGCCGAGAAAAACGAACGCAACCAGAACGCGATCATGCGATTGCTCGACGAGATCGAGGACCTGGCCGACGGCGATCTGACCGTGACCGCGTCGGTGACCGAAGACTTCACCGGCACCATCGCCGACTCGATCAACTACTCCGTGGACCAGCTGCGTGATCTGGTGGCAACCATCAACCTGACCGCCGGGCAAGTCGCCGCCGCCGTGCAGGAAACCCAGGCCACCGCCATGCACCTGGCACAGGCTTCCGAGCATCAGGCTCAGCAGATTTCCGAAGCCTCCACCGCGATCAATGACATGGCCCAGTCCATCGATCAGGTGTCGGCCAACGCCGCTGAATCCTCGGCGGTGGCCGAGCGTTCGGTGGAAATCGCCAACAAGGGCAACGAAGTGGTGCACAACACCATCCACGGCATGGACAATATCCGTGAACAGATCCAGGACACCGCCAAGCGGATCAAGCGCTTGGGTGAGTCGTCCCAGGAAATCGGCGATATCGTCAGCCTGATCGACGATATTGCCGACCAGACCAACATCCTCGCCCTCAACGCGGCGATTCAGGCGTCCATGGCCGGCGATGCCGGACGCGGTTTCGCGGTGGTCGCGGACGAGGTGCAACGCCTGGCCGAACGCTCATCGGCGGCCACGCGACAGATTGAAACCCTGGTACGGGCGATTCAGACCGACACCAACGAAGCGGTGATTTCCATGGAACAGACCACCACCGAAGTGGTGCGTGGTGCCCGCCTGGCGCAGGATGCCGGTGTGGCCCTGGAAGAGATCGAAGGGGTGTCGAAAACCCTGGCGGCACTGATCCAGAGCATTTCCAACGCGGCACAACAACAGACGTCGTCTGCCGGTCAGATTTCCCTGACGATGAACGTGATCCAGCAGATCACCACGCAGACCTCGTCCGGTTCTACCGCAACGGCCGAGAGCATCGGCAACCTGGCGAAAATGGCCAGCCAGTTGCGGCGCTCGGTGTCTGGTTTCACCTTGCCCGCCACCAAGGCGCCGGTGGCGGACAAAGCTTGAACCGGACCACGGGTGCAGGCATCTTGAACGAAGTGGGGACTGGAGTGGTTATGGGTGATCGGCATGACTATGTGGCCCTCGAATGGGTCAAAGGCGAAATTGCCGAAACGCTGAAGCAGGCTCATCACGCGATCGAAACCCGGCTTGACGATCCGCAGGCGACGCACGCCCTGAGCGAATGCCTGGCGTATATCCATCAGGTTCACGGCAGCCTGCAGATGGTCGAATTCTACGGCGCGGCACTGCTCGCCGAAGAAATGGAGCAACTGGTCATCGCGTTGCAAGAGGGGCGCGTCAGTCACCGTGACGAAGCATTGCACCTGATGCTGCAGGCCTTGGGGCAACTGCCGATCTACCTTGACCGCGTGCAAGGTGCCCGCCGTGATCTACCCTTGGTCGTACTGCCGTTGATCAACGATTTGCGCAGTGCCCGTGGCGAAAGCCTATTGTCGGAAACCAGCCTGTTCAGCCCGCAACTGCCGCACCTGCCGCCGTTGAGTGAACAATCCCTGGCGCTGCTGGAACCGGCCGAACTGCCGAACGTGCTGCGCAAGCTGCGGCAGATGTTGCAGATGGCACTGGTCGGTCTGTTGCGCGAGCAGGATGACGACACCCATCTCGGTTTTCTGGCGAAAGTCTTTGCCCGTCTCGAAAGCTTGTGTGCCAACGCGCCTCTGGCCCCGTTGTGGCAGGTCGCTTCGGCATTGGTCGAAGGCATGCGCGCTGGCGCCATCGCCAACAGTCCGGCGTTGCGCAGCCTGTTCAAGGATGCCGACAAAGAGCTCAAGCGCCTGCTGGAGCAGGGCATGCACGGCGTCAATCAGCCTCCGCCACCGGAGTTGCTCAAGAGTTTGCTGTTCTACATTGCCAAGGCCGAACATCCCACCGGGCAGATGCTGACCATGAAAGATCGCTACGGACTGGACGACGCGCTGCCCGACAGCGCAATGGTCGACGAAGAACGCGCACGGCTGGCCGGTCCTGACCGCGACGCCATGCGTTCGGTATTGGCCGCCTTGTGCGAAGAGCTGGTACGGGTCAAGGAGCGCCTTGACCTGTTCGTGCGCAGCGACCGGCAACACACTTCCGATCTGGACAGCCTGCTGGCACCCCTGCGGCAAATCGCTGACACCCTGGCGGTATTGGGCTTTGGTCAGCCACGCAAGGTCATCATTGATCAACTGGCGGTGGTGCTGAGCCTCGTCCAGGGCCAGCGCGCGCCCGACGATGCGATCCTCATGGACGTTGCCGGGGCGTTGCTTTATGTCGAAGCCACGCTGGCCGGCATGGTCGGCACGGTGGAGCCCGAAAGCCAGGAAGACAGCCGCCTGCCGACCACCGACCTGACACAGATCCACCAGATCGTGATCAAGGAAACGCGTATCTGCCTGCAACAGGCCAAGGACATGATCGTCGACTACATCGACGCCGACTGGGACCGCCAGCATTTGCAGGCACTGCCAGCGTTGCTGACCCAAGTGCGCGGTGCGTTGGCGATGATTCCGTTGAACCGCGCGGCGAGCCTGATCGAAACCTGCAACCATTTCATCCGCGAACACCTGCTGCTGGATCCGGGGCAGCCCGGCTGGCAGGAGCTCGACAGCCTGGCCGACGTCATCACCAGTCTCGAATATTATCTGGAACGCTTGAGCGATGACCCTGAAGCACCCGGCGAACAACTGCTCGACGTCGCCGAAAAAAGCCTGGCGTCGCTCGGCTTCTTCCCTAATGAAAAGTCCAGCGAACAGCATGTGCCGGTGCTTGATGATGTGCTGAGCCCCAGCGAAGCGCAGGTCATGCAGCAACGCCAGGAGCTTGATGGGCCAGCCATCGTCCAGACCCTCGCCGATGTGCTGGCCAGTCCGGTGTCCGCCCTGAATCCGCCCGCTGTCACTACCCCCGGCAGCCTGCTGCCGCCTCCGCCCGGCGAAGAGCCGGTGGACGATGAGTTGCGCGAGGTTTTCCTCGAAGAAACCGATGAAGTCCTGCAAGTCCTGCGCGAATACCTGCCGCGCTGGTCGGTCAATCCCGATAACCATTCGGCCTTGATTGAATTGCGCCGCGCCTTCCATACCCTCAAGGGCAGCGGCCGCATGGTTCGCGCATTGGTGCTGGGTGAGCTGGCCTGGGCCGTGGAAAACCTGCTCAACCGCGTACTGGAAAACAGCGTGGAACCAGGCGCCACGGTGCAGCAACTGCTCGGTGATGTGCTCAACCTGTTGCCTGAACTGGTGGCCGAATACACCGCCAATGCTCAGCGTCAGCGCAACGATGTCGACCAGTTGGCTGCCCGCGCCCATGCCTTGGCCAAGGGCGAGGAACCGGCCTGTGAGGAAGACACTCAAGACGTTTCGGCCCTTGATCCGCTGTTGCTGGAGATCTTTCGCAAGGAGGCCGAAAGCCATTTGAGCAGCCTCAATCGCTTTCTCGAACAGGCGGCCGAGCATCTGCCGCTGCAGGCCAGTGACGAGTTGCAGCGAGCCTTGCATACGCTCAAGGGCAGTGCGTCGATGGCGGGTGTGTTGCCGATTGCCGAACTGGCCGCGCCGCTGGACCAACTGTTGCGCGAGTACAAGGCGCATCAGGTGGCACTGGAGCTGGATGAAGTCGAATTGCTGCTTGAAGCCGAAGGCTTGTTCCGGCTTGGCTTGCGCCAACTCAGGCGCGAGCCGTTGGCCGAAATCCCCCGTGCCAAAGCGTTGATCGAGCGGGCCCAGGCCATGCTCGGCGAGCGTTTGCAAAACCTCTTGAACGCGCCGAGCAGCGGGTTGCGGGTCAAGCGCGATCCGCAGTTGATCAACAACTTCCTGGCCCAGGGCATGGACATCCTGCTGGATGCCGAAAGCCTGCTGCAGCGCTGGCAGCAGCACCCCGGCGAGCGCCAGGAACTCAGTGCGCTGCTGGACGAGCTGACCACCCTCGGCGAGGGCGCGCACCTGGCCGATCTGCATCCGGTGGATGAACTTTGCGAAGCCTTGCTCGACCTCTACGGTGCCGTGGAAGAAAGCAGCCTGGCCGTCAGCGAGGCGTTTTTCCACGAGGCGCAAAGTGCCCATGAAGCGTTGATCAACATGCTCGACGAATTGGCCGCTGGCCAGGAAGTCAGCCCGCGTCCGGAACGGATTCGCGCCTTGCACGGCTTGCTCGATCAGAGCCTCGACCCATCGGCCATGGGCCTGATCCGCAGTGACGGCAGCCGCACCCTGAGCATTCGCGAGTTGGGTGATGTCACCGCTGAACTTGAAAACACACTCCACCCTGTGGGAGCTGGCTTGCCAGCGATGGACGTCAACGATGACGCGCATTCACTGGATAACCAAGTCGCCTGCGAGATCATCGCTGGCAAGCCAGCTCCCACAGGGGACCGCGCTAACGATCTGGAAGACGAGATCGTTTCAATCTTCCTCGAAGAAGCGGTGGACATCCTCGACAGCGCCAACCAGGCCTTGCAGCGCTGGTTGAACGATCCGCAAAGTGCTGCGCCGCTGTCGTCGCTGCAACGCGATTTGCATACGCTCAAGGGCGGCGCACGGATGGCCGAGGTCGAGCCGGTCGGTGATCTGGCCCATGAGCTGGAAAGCCTTTACGAGGGGTTGGTGGACCGTCGCTACAGCTACAGCGACGTCCTGGCGCAGTTGCTGCAACACAGTCATGAGCGCATGGCACAGTTGCTGAAGCAATTGCAGCAGCATCAACCGTTGGGCGATCCGAGTGAGCTGATCGAGGCGATACGCGCGTTCCGCCTGGGCCATGCCGGTAACGCCGACATGGTCGAACCGGCAGCCAGCAATGACTCGGCGCATCACGATGGCGAACTGCTGGACATCTTCCTCGAAGAAGGTTTCGACATCATCGAAAGCTCCGGCGCGGCGCTGTTGCGCTGGCAGGCTGAGCCTTCGAGCCGTCAGGAAGTGGAAACTTTGCTGCGCGACCTGCACACCCTCAAGGGCGGGGCGCGCATGGTCGAAATCGGTCCGATTGGCGACCTGGCCCATGAGCTGGAATTTCTCTACGAAGGCTTGTCGAGCGGTGAACTGAAATCTACGGGGGCGTTGTTCGAACTGCTGCAACGCAGTCATGACCGGCTGGCACAAATGCTCGACGCCACTCGCGCCGGCGAACCGCTGCCACCGGCGGACCGATTGATCGATGCGATCAAAAACTTCAGCCACCCGGCGGAACCTGAAGCTGCGCCAACGACCGCGCTGCCCGCGGCGGCAAAACCCGAGACGCCGTTGCTGCAAGCGGATGCCGGTGCAGACATGGTCAAGGTCTCGGCGGAGCTGCTCGATGACCTGGTCAACCTGGCTGGCGAAACCTCGATTTTCCGCGGCCGCATCGAACAGCAGGTCAGCGACGCCCAAGTGGCGCTGAACGAAATGGAAACCACCATCGAGCGGATGCGTGACCAGTTGCGCCGCCTCGACACCGAAACCCAGGGCCGGATTCTCAGCCGCCAGCAAGTCGACGCCGAGCGCCTGGGTTACGAAGAGTTCGATCCGCTGGAGATGGACCGTCACTCGCAGTTGCAGCAACTGTCGCGGGCACTGTTCGAATCCGCCTCTGACTTGCTCGACCTCAAGGAAACCCTCGACCGGCGCAATCAGGATGCGGAGAACCTGCTGCAACAGCAGGGGCGCATCAACACCGAGTTGCAGGAAGGCCTGATGCGCACGCGCATGGTGCCGTTCGAACGGATGCTGCCACGCTTGAAGCGCATTGTCCGTCAGGTGGCCGGCGAGCTGGGCAAGGACGTCGAGTTCATCGTCGGCAACGCCGAAGGCGAGATGGATCGCAACGTGCTCGAACGCATGGCGGCGCCCCTCGAGCACATGCTGCGCAATGCCGTGGACCATGGCCTTGAGCCTGCCGAAGTGCGGATCGCGGCGGGGAAACCGGCGCAAGGGCGAATCACCCTCGACTTGTTGCGCGAGGGCGGCGACATCATTTTCGATATCCGCGACGACGGTGCCGGCGTGCCATTGGACGCTGTGCGGCGCAAGGCGATCAAGCGCGGCTTGCTCGATCAGGACAGCGACATCAGCGACCGTGACGTTCTGCAATTCATCCTGCAACCGGGGTTTTCCACGGCCGAGAAAATCACCCAGATCTCCGGACGGGGTGTCGGCATGGACGTGGTGCACGAAGAAGTGCGGCAACTGGGCGGCACCATGAGCATCGATTCCGTGCCGGGGCAGGGCGTGCATTTCCGCATTCGGCTGCCGTTTACCGTGTCGGTCAATCGGGCGCTGATGGTGCAATGTCTTGATGATCAGTATGCGATCCCGCTGAACACCATCGACGGCATTGTCCGCGTATTGCCCAACGAGCTTGAAGGGCATTTCCGCCTCGATCCGCCCACCTACGAATATGCCGGGCAACGCTACGAGCTGTGCTATCTGGGCGAGCTGCTGAAAACCAGTGCCCGGCCAAAACTATTGGGCCAGAGCCTGCCGTTGCCGGTGCTGCTGGTGCAATGCAACGAGCGCCGCATTGCCGTGCTGGTCGACGCCATGGCCGGCACCCGCGAGATCGTGGTGAAAAGCCTTGGTCCGCAGTTCGCCGCAGTGCAGGGCGTTTCCGGCGCGACGATTCTGGGGGATGGCCGGGTCGTGCTGATTCTGGACTTGCTGGCGCCGATCCGTGCGATGCAGGCCCATGTGCCGCAGCGCCCGGCGAGCCACGAAGGCGAAGCCGAGCCGCAGCGGCCATTGCTGGTGATGGTGGTCGACGATTCCGTCACGGTACGCAAGGTCACCAGCCGCTTGCTCGAACGTCACGGCATGAACGTGCTGACCGCCAAGGACGGGGTCGACGCCATGCTGTTGCTCGAAGAGCACATGCCCGACCTGATGCTGCTGGACATCGAAATGCCGCGCATGGACGGCTTCGAAGTGGCGACCCAGGTCCGCAACGATGAGCGCTTGCAGCACCTGCCGATCATCATGATCACCTCACGCACCGGCCAGAAACACCGCGACCGGGCGATGGCCATCGGCGTCAACGACTATCTTGGCAAGCCGTACCAGGAATCGGTATTGCTTGAAAGCATTGCCCTGTGGAGCAAAACCCATGCTTGAGCGGCTGATCAGCCAGCGCACCAGCAACCTCACCGGCCTGTTGCTACCGCTGGCCGACCGTCACCTGATCTTGCCCAACGTGGCGGTGGCCGAGCTGATCGATTACCAGCCTGCGGCGTTCGACCTGGATACGCCACCTTGGTACCTGGGGCGGGTAACGTGGCGCAATCGGCAGATTCCGCTGCTGAGCTTCGAGTCGGCCTGCGGGCAGAAAATCGTCATTGGCGAGCGGGTGCGAATCGCCATCCTCAATACCCTGGGAGGCCGGCCCGAGCTGAAATTCATTGCCATGCTGGTGCAGGGGATTCCGCGTTCGTACAAGCTCGACAGTCAGTTGAGTTATGTGGATGTGCCGTTGTGTTCGCTGGAGAAAGCGGCGGTGCAGGTGGCTGATCAAGTGGCCAAGGTCCCGGATTTGTTGGCGCTTGAAGAGTTGCTTGTAACTGCCGGTTTGACCTGACCGGGCTCATCGCGAGCAAGCTTTGCTCCTACAGTTTTTTGATGGATTGCGGTTGCATATGACACAAAACCTGTAGGAGCAAAGCTTGCTCGCGATGGCGTCAGTTCAGACAACCAAATCATTACCCTGACCGTAACAATCCACCACGCTGCTTGATTGATGCCTCCCACCCCACGCTCCTAATGTGACCCCCACGACAGCGAACCCGTGGAGTGGTCATGACTACAACAATATCCCCCGACTCGCGATGGACGCGGCGGCGCAGCGAAAAGCAGCGGCGTCTGGAGTTGGTTAAATCCCTGGCTGATGGGGTGGTGCTGCCCACCGACAAGATCGTCCCGGCGCTCGAGGCATTGATCTTGCCGGGCGATCGCGTGGTACTGGAGGGCAACAACCAGAAGCAGGCGGATTTTCTTTCGCGCTCCCTGGCCAAGGTCGATCCGGGCAAGCTCCACGACCTGCACATGATCATGCCCAGCGTCGGCCGCTCCGAGCATCTGGACCTGTTCGAACGTGGTATCGCCCGCAAGCTCGATTTCTCTTTCGCCGGCACCCAGAGCCTGCGCATCAGCCAGTTGCTCGAAGACGGCCTGCTGGAAATCGGCGCGATCCATACTTACATCGAACTCTATGCGCGACTGGTGGTGGACCTGATTCCCAACGTCGTGCTCTCGGCCGGCTTCATGGCCGACCGTGCCGGCAACATCTATACCGGCCCAAGTACCGAAGACACTCCGGCGCTGATCGAACCGGCGGCCTTCAGCGATGGCATCGTCATCGTCCAGGTCAACCAGTTGGTGGACGACGTCAGCGACTTGCCGCGTGTGGACATTCCTGCGTCGTGGGTCGATTTCGTGGTGGTGGCCGACAAGCCGTTCTACATCGAGCCGCTGTTCACCCGCGACCCCCGGCACATCAAGCCTGTGCACGTGTTGATGGCGATGATGGCGATCCGTGGCATCTACGAAAAACACAACGTGCAGTCGCTCAATCACGGCATCGGGTTCAACACGGCCGCTATCGAGCTGATCCTGCCGACCTACGGCGAATCCCTCGGCCTCAAAGGCAAGATCTGCCGCAACTGGACGCTCAATCCGCACCCGACGCTGATCCCGGCGATTGAAAGCGGCTGGGTTGAAAGTGTGCATTGCTTCGGCACCGAGCTGGGCATGGAAAACTACATCGCCGCCCGGCCCGATGTGTTCTTCACCGGACGCGACGGCTCGCTGCGTTCCAACCGGATGTTCAGCCAATTGGCCGGGCAGTACGCCGTGGACCTGTTCATCGGTGCCACGCTGCAGGTCGATGGCGATGGCCATTCTTCCACCGTGACCCGTGGACGGCTGGCCGGTTTCGGCGGCGCACCGAACATGGGTCACGACCCGCGGGGTCGCCGCCACGGTACGCCAGCCTGGCTGGACATGCGCCACGGCGATGCCGCCGAGCCGTTGCTCGAACGTGGCAAAAAACTGGTGGTGCAAATGGTCGAGACCTTCCAGGAGGGCGGAAAACCAACCTTCGTCGAAACTCTCGACGCCATTGAAGTGGCGAAGAAAAGCGGCATGCCACTGGCGCCGATCATGATCTACGGCGACGACGTAACCCACCTGTTGACCGAAGAAGGCATCGCCTATTTGTACAAGGCGCGCTCGCTCGAAGAACGTCAGGCCATGATTGCTGCGGTCGCTGGCGTCACTGCCATCGGCCTGCGCCACAACCCGAAAGACACCGCACGCATGCGCCGCGAAGGCTTGATCGCCTTGCCCGAAGACCTCGGCATCCGCCGTACCGACGCCACCCGCGAACTGCTCGCCGCCAAGAGCGTGGCCGATCTGGTCGAGTGGTCCGGCGGCCTCTACAACCCACCCGCCAAATTCAGGAGTTGGTAATGCACGCACTCAACCTGCAACCAGAAAACCTGAGCCTGGCCGAGCGGCTGGCGGATAGGGCGGTAGACGCGCTGATCGACGAAGCGGACCTGTCGCCGAAACCGGCATTGGTCGACCGTCGTGGCAATGGCGCCCACACCGATTTGCACCTCGGGCTGATGCACGCTTCGGCGCTGGCCTTGTGGCCAGCGTTCAAGGAAATGGCTGAAGCCGCTGTCGAGATCGGCGAAATCGGTTTGCCGCTGCGCGAAGCGATCGGTCTGATCGGTCGCCAAGGCGAGCAAGCGATGCTCACCACCACCAACGGTGTGAACACTCATCGCGGGGCGATCTGGGCGCTGGGCTTGTTGGTCGCCGCTGCCGCGCTGGAGCCTGAATCCACCGCCGCCGGTTCCATCGCGTTGCGCGCGGCAAGGCTGGCCTTGCTCGATGACCGCTTCGCGCCACGTCCCCTCAGCCACGGCGCGCAAGTCGCGCAACGCTACGGTGCGCGCGGTGCCCGGGAAGAAGCCCAACTTGGATTTCCGGCAGTTATCCAACGGGCGCTGCCGCAACTCAAGCGCAGTCGCGCCAACGGGCATGGCGAACAGAACGCTCGGCTCGATGCGCTGCTGGCGATCATGACCGATCTGGCCGACACCTGCGTGCTGTACCGCTCCGGCGAACAGGGCCTGCGCACCATGCAAATCGGCGCCCAGGCGGTACTCGATGCCGGTGGCAGTGCCAGCCTCGCCGGACGGCGCCGGCTGCACCAGCTGGACCAACAACTTATCGCGTTGAATGCCTCGCCCGGCGGTGCTGCCGACCTGCTCGCAGCCTGCCTGTTGATCGACGGTATCGAGTCGGGCGACAGCCTGCAAAAGGGAGTTTTTTGATGGAAACCTTATCTTTCGAATTCCCCGCCGGGCAGCCGCCACGCGGTCGCACGCTGGTGGGCTGTGTCGGTTCCGGCGATCTCGAAGTACTGATCGAACCGGGTCAGTCCGGCAAGTTGACCATCACCGTGCAGACCTCGGTCAACGGCAGTGAACAACGCTGGCAGCATCTGTTTGCACGGATGTTCGAGGGCCAGATGCCAGCCGCCATGGACATTGATATCCACGATTTCGGCGCAACCCCCGGTGTGGTACGTCTGCGTCTGGAACAAGGCTTCGAGGAGATCGGCCATGACTGACAGCGCCTCGTTGCTCAACAAGCACAGCTTCGTCGAACTGGGTGCCCGGCAACGGGCGAAAGCCTTGCTCGATGCCGGTACTTTCCGTGAATTGCTCGACCCGTTCCAGCGCGTCATGTCGCCCTGGCTGGCGCGTCAGGGCGTGGTGCCGCAAGCCGATGACGGCGTAGTCATCGCCAAAGGCAGCCTCGATGGCTTGCCGGTGGTGATCGCCGCCATCGAAGGCGCTTTCCAGGGTGGCAGCCTTGGCGAAGTCGGCGGGGCAAAGATTGCCGGCGCACTGGAACTGGCCGCCGAAGATAACCGCAAAGGCATCCCGACCCGTGCCGTGCTGCTGCTGGAAACCGGTGGCGTGCGGTTGCAGGAAGCCAACCTCGGCCTGGCGGCGATTGCCGATATTCATGCGGCGATAGTCGATCTTCGCCAATACCAACCGGTCGTGGGCGTGGTGGCGGGCAGCGTGGGTTGCTTTGGCGGCATGTCGATCGCAGCCGGGCTGTGCAGCTATTTGCTGGTGACGCAGGAAGCACGACTTGGCTTGAACGGTCCGCAGGTGATCGAGCAAGAAGCCGGGCTGGAGGAATACGATTCGCGGGACCGTCCGTTCATCTGGAGCCTGACCGGTGGCGAGCAACGCTTCGCCAGCGGCCTGGTGGATCGTTATGTCGCTGACGATGCGGCGCAGATCCGCCAGCAAATCGGTGATTTGTTCAAATTGGGTCTGCCGACACGGCAACGCAGTCAACAAGCCGATCTGTACCTGCAACGCCTGGCGCGTCTGAATGCCGAGCCGCAAATCGAGCCCTGCGTGGTTCGCGACCTGTATCAAGGAGAGCGTTCATGAGTGCGTATTCCCTCAGAGGCTTGAACTGGTTCGAGGCCTTGAGCGCCGATGCCAAACCCGTCGACGGTTTGCCGGCCTCGCTGAAAGTCGCCGATGGTTTTTTCGCCGGGCAACCGGTGCGATTTATCGCCGTGGTGGCCGACCCGGCAAACCGTTTTGTCCGCGCCCGTCATGGCGAGGTCGGATTGCTCGAAGGCTGGGGCCTGGCCAAGGCTGTGGATGAAGTGATTACGGCGGATCAGGACAAAGCGCAGAAACGTGCCTTGATCGCCATCGTCGATGTGCCGAGCCAGGCTTATGGTCGACGCGAAGAAGCGCTGGGCATTCATCAGGCGCTGGCAGCTGCCGCGGACAGTTATGCTCGTGCACGCCTCGCCGGTCATGCCGTGATCGGTTTGCTGGTGGGCAAGGCGATGTCCGGGGCGTTCCTGGCCCACGGGTATCAGGCCAATCGACTGATCGCCCTGCGTGATCCGGGGGTGATGGTGCATGCCATGGGCAAGGCGTCGGCCGCGCGGGTGACCTTGCGCAGTGTCGAAGAGCTGGAAACCCTGGCTGCCAGTGTGCCGCCGATGGCCTATGACATCGACAGCTATGCCAGCCTCGGCCTGCTGTGGGAAACCTTGGCGGTGGAACAGATCGAACAGCCGACGGCGGCGGATTTGGCGCGGGTGACTGAATGCCTGACGCAAGCGATTGACGATGTTGCACAGAAAGGCGCCGACCTCAGCGGTCGTCTCGGTGCGACCAATCGTGCCGCCTCGAGCAAGGTCCGCCAATTGCTGAGTGAGCAGTGGTGAACGCGCCCCTGGCCCACGACCTGCTCTGGGGCATGACCCCGGCGCAGTTGCCTGCGAATGCGCCTGCGTGGGCAGTCGAGTCGCTCAACTCGGGGCAACCGGTGGTGGTGCGCCGCGCGCTGTCGGCAGCGCAGCGGATTGCGGTCGGCGTGCGCGGGCGTTTGCGTGAGCAGCGTTATGCGACGTCGATGGCGATGGCTTCTATTACCCGTCGCGTAGCGCCCGAGGAACTCTGCCGTGTCGATATCGCCCGTGACTTGCCGGCACTTGAAGCCTTGGCGCAATTGCGCCCTGCGCTTGATGCGTGCGGCTGGGTCTGGGGCGTCAGCGGCAGTGCCGGCTTCGAATTGGCCAGCGGCTTTGCAGCGCTGCATCAGGGCAGTGATCTGGATCTGATTTTGCGTACGCCACAACCTCTGGCGCGTGAGCAGGCTCGGGAGTTGCTGGCGTTGCTCGATACGGCGCCATGTGTCGTGGACATGCAATTGCAGACGCCGTCGGGTGGTGTTGCCTTGCGCGAATGGGCCGGCACTTCGAATCGTGTGCTACTGAAAAACACCCGCGAAGCCTGCTTGGTGATTGACCCATGGAACCCGCAGGAGCAAGCAGCATGAGCAGCTTGCTGGTGTTCCCGGGACAAGGCGCGCAACAGCCGGGCATGCTCCAGCGGTTGCCTCGGCAAACCTTGAGCGAGGCGAGCGACATCCTGGGTGAAGATGTTTTGCTGCTGGATTCTGCGCAAGCATTGCAGTCGACAAGGGCCGTGCAGCTTTGCCTGCTGATCGCCGGTGTGGCGGCTTCACGGCAGTTGGCGATGGACCCGGATCATGTCGCGGGGCTTTCCATCGGTGCCTATCCGGCAGCGGTGGTGGCCGGAGCCCTGGCGTTCAGCGATGCGTTGCATCTGGTCAGCCTGCGCGGTGAGCTGATGCAACGGGCGTATCCACAGGGCTATGGCATGACCGCGATCATCGGTCTGGACCTGGCCACCGTGGAGGGTTTGCTGGCGCAGGTGCACAACGTCGACACGCCGGTTTACCTGGCCAACATCAACGCCGATAACCAGGTGGTAATCGCCGGCAGTGACGCAGCGATGAAGGCTGTGGCTGAGTTGGCAAGAAGTTGCGGGGCAGGGCTGGCCAAGCGTCTGGCGGTGAGCGTGCCTTCGCATTGCCCGCTGTTGGACATGCCTGCAAAAACCCTCGCCGAAGCCTTCGCCAAGGTGCAACTGCGAACCCCGAAGATCGGTTACCTGAGCGGCAGTCGCGCGCGGCCGGTGTTCAAGGTTGATGCGCTGCGCGACGACCTCGCTTTCAACATGTGCCGCGTGGTGGATTGGCGCGGCACTGTGCAAAGCGCCTACGAGCGTGGCGTGCGTCTACAGATCGAACTGCCGCCCGGTGCGGTGTTGACCGGGCTGGCGCGCCGGGTATTCGAGCAAGGCACCGTGATTGCATTCGACGGTGCACGGCTCGATACCCTGCAGGCGCTGATGCGAGAGGAGGGAAGCCGCCACCCTTAGATCCGCGAGTCAGGCTTCGAACAACAAAAACAACATCCGACGATGCACTTTGAGGACAACAACAATGATTATTTACGGTGTGGCGCTGCTCGCGATCTGTACGCTGGCAGGAGTGATCATGGGTGACATGCTCGGCGTATTGCTGGGCGTCAAATCCAACGTCGGCGGGGTCGGGATCGCCATGATCCTGCTGATCTGCGCGCGGTTGTGGATGCAAAAACGTGGCGGCATGACCAAGGACTGCGAGATGGGCGTCGGCTTCTGGGGCGCGATGTACATTCCGGTGGTGGTGGCGATGGCCGCGCAACAAAACGTGGTCACGGCACTGCATGGCGGCCCGGTGGCGGTGCTGGCGGCGATCGGTTCGGTGCTGGTCTGCGGTTGCACCATTGCCTTGATCAGCCGGACTCATAAAGGTGAACCCTTGCCCGATGAGCCCACGGAAATTACCCCCGTCGGCACGCCAGTAGGAGGTCGCTGATATGTGGGATCTCATCGAAAAAGGCCTGGAGCATAACGGTCTGGTCACTGCCTTCGCCTTCGTCGGCGTGATCATGTGGGTATCGGTGATTCTCTCCAAACGCCTGACTTTCGGGCGCATTCATGGCTCGGCGATTGCCATCGTCATCGGCCTGGTGCTGGCCTGGGTCGGTGGCACCATGACCGGCGGGCAAAAAGGCCTGGCGGACCTGACGCTGTTCTCCGGCATCGGCTTGATGGGCGGCGCCATGTTGCGCGATTTCGCCATCGTCGCCACGGCGTTCGAAGTGCAGGCGACCGAAGCGAAGAAGGCCGGGTTGATCGGGGTGATCGCGCTGCTGCTGGGCACGGTGCTGCCGTTCATTGTCGGTGCGTGCATGGCCTGGGTGTTCGGCTATCGCGATGCGGTGAGCATGACCACCATTGGCGCCGGCGCGGTGACTTACATCGTCGGTCCGGTGACCGGTGCAGCCATCGGCGCGACCTCGGATGTGATGGCGCTGTCGATTGCCACGGGGTTGATCAAGGCGATCCTGGTGATGGTCGGCACGCCGGTGGCGGCGCGCTGGATGGGCCTGGATAACCCGCGTTCGGCGATGGTGTTCGGCGGGTTGGCCGGCACGGTGAGTGGGGTGACGGCGGGGCTGGCGGCGACGGATCGGCGGTTGGTGCCTTATGGGGCGTTGACGGCGACCTTTCACACTGGGCTTGGGTGCCTGCTCGGGCCTTCGTTGTTGTACTTCATTGTTCGCGGGATTGTCGGCTAACTGATCGTTCCCGCGCTCTGCGTGGGAATGCAGCCCGGGACGCTCCGCGTCCCATTCGAAAGCTGGAACGCGGAGCGTCCCTTGAAGCATTCCCACGCAGAGCGTGGGAACGATCATCAAGCTCCCTCGCCACACTCAAGCCTGGCGATTGGCATACATCCGACACTCGGCCAGCAACGCCAGCAGATTCGGATCGCGCTCCTTGGCCTTGAGGAACACCACGCCGATGTGCTGCTGCAAGCGATATTGCTCCTGCAACGGAATCAGCTTCACCCGGTTCTCGTACACCGCGGCAATCCTCCCCGGCAGCAACGCGTAACCCACGCCTGAGCTGACCATGCTCAGCAGCGTGAAGATGTCGTTGACCTGCATCGCCACCTTTGGCTCGAACCCCGCCTGCTCGAATACCCGCTTGCCATCCTGATGGGTGGCGAAGCCTTGGGTCAGTGTGATGAAAGTTTCGTCGCGGACCTCGGCCAGGTCGACTTCGGTCCGTTGGGCGAACTTCGAGTCGGCCGGCGTGGCCAGGAAGATGTCGTCAGAGAACAGTGGGATATGTTCCAGGTCCGGGTCGATGATGCTGTCGTCCAGTGATACCAGGATCGCGTCGACTTCCATGTTCTTGAGCTTGTACAACAGGTCGAAATTCGAGCCGAGAATCAGATCGATATTCAGCTCGCTGCGGCGGATCTTAAGGCCCATGATCAGTTGCGGCACGGTCTTCACCGTCAACGAATACAGCGAACCCAACTTGAAGCGCTCGGCGGAAAATCCGGCGGCCTCACGGGTCAGGCGCACGCTCTCGACGACGTCCTGAATCAGCTTTTGCGCGCGCTCTTCCAGCACATAGGCGCTCTCCAGCGGTGTCAGGTTGCGGCCTTCGTGTTTGAACAACGGGCAGCGCAGGGCGCTTTCCAGAGAGTGGATCGCGCGGTGAACGCTGACGTTGCTGGTCTGCAACTCGGCGGCGGCCCGGGCGAGGTTGCCGGTGCGCATGAAGGCCAGGAACACCTCGAGTTTTTTCAGGGTCAACTCTTCATCGATCAGCATGGGGCGGACTCTTTTTGGAATCGCTCGATTGTGCCTAATTACGTTCGGGCACGCAGACCTTTGTGGGAGCTGGCTTGCCAGCGATGAGGCCCTGAAGATCAACGTGAAACTTGAGATCCTATCGCCAGCAAGCCGGCTCCTACAGGGGGGTGTTATGTTCTGAAATATTGCGCTTTCAGACTGCAGGCCTGAGCCTTGTGTGTTGCGGCAATGATTGATGAGGTGGGTAAACGATGTATCACGGGGAAAGATTGAACGCCTGGACGCATTTGGTCGGGGCAGTGGCGGCAACGGTTGGTGTGGTGTGGATGCTGGTGATTGCCAGCATGGACGGCAGCCCATGGAAAATCGTCAGCGTGGCGATCTACGGCTTTACCTTGATGTCGCTCTACAGCGCATCGACCGTGTACCACAGCGTGCGCGGGCGCAAGAAAGCGATCATGCAGAAAGTCGATCACTTCTCGATCTACCTGTTGATCGCCGGCAGCTATACACCGTTCTGTCTGGTGACGCTGCGTGGACCGTGGGGCTGGACGCTGTTCGGGATTGTCTGGGGGTTGGCGCTGATCGGCATCCTGCAAGAGATCAAGCCGCGTTCCGAAGCGCGGATCCTGTCGATCGTGATTTACGCGGTGATGGGCTGGATCGTGCTGGTGGCGGTCAAGCCATTGCTGGCTGCACTGGGTAGCGCAGGGTTTGCCTGGCTGGCGTCGGGCGGCGTGTTGTACACCGTCGGGATTATCTTTTTCGCCCTCGATCACCGATTGCGACATGCCCACGGGATATGGCATCTGTTCGTGATCGCCGGAAGTCTGCTGCACTTTGTGGCGATTTTGTTCTACGTCCTGTAACGCGCCAAGGGGGCTTGATCAGACTTCAGGGTTGCCCAGGCATCAGGTTGTCCAATTGCTCCCGGGCACGGCGACTGAAGATCTGCAGCAGTTCATCAAGTGTGTGCGGCGGTGGTTCGCTGGCGCGAGTCACGGCATACAGGGTAATCGGCAATGGCGGGGCCAGCGGGCGGAGGGTCGTGGTGCCCGGTGAGGCGCCGAGGGCGGTGAAGGGGTCGATCACCGCCAGACCGGCACCTGATTCCACCATGGCCCGAGCCAGTGAATAGGTCTGCACGGCGATGCGTATCCGCGGCGGCGGTTCAACCGCTTCCAGGTAACTATCGAGCCGGGCAGCCAACGGGTCGGCGCTGGACAGGCCGATCAAGGGTGCATCGGCAAGCGCCATCAGCGGCAGCGGCGTTCCTGCCTCCGTCGCCGGCCAGTAACTTGCCGGTGCCAGCGCCACCAACACTCCCGAAGCCAGCGCCTGTGCCTTGAGCCCTGGGTGATCCGGGCGTTGCAGGGTCAGGGCGACATCCACTTCGCGCATCAGCAGGTTCTGCACCAGTTCGCGACTGTGCGCGCTGGAGAGTTCGCACGCTATGTCCGGGTAGCGTCTGGTCCACTCGTGAATGGCCGGCGGCAATAATGACAGGGCCAGCGCCGGCGTGGCGCCGATCCGCAGACTGTGACCAGGCTCGCGGCGCAGGCTCTGGGCCAGACGTCGCACGCCTTGCAGGCTTTCGCTGACCTTGTCGACCTCGCGCTCCAACTCCAATGCTTCCGGCGTCGGCTGCAGTTTGCCGCGTACGCGCAGGAACAGCGCGAAGCCCAGTTGTTGCTCGGCATGCTGCAACACTTTGCTCACCGCCGGCTGCGAAACGTGCAGCAATTGCGCGGCAGCGCTGATCGAGCCGGTTTGTCGAATTGCCTGGAAAATCTCGATGTGGCGCAGGCGCATGACAAGTCCATAACCTTTGTTTATGGGGTTGCCATCTTTATGCATTGTTCAACGTCTGTCACCTGGCTCTAACCTTGGCATCGTCTTCTCAACGGCTTTAAGGACGGACATGGCTCAGCGTGTGTGCATCATCGGAGGCGGCGTGATCGGCCTGGCAACGGCCTATGCGCTGGTGCGCGACGGCGTCGAGGTGACAGTGATCGAAGCCCGGGATTCGCTGGGCAGTGAAACCAGCTTCGCCAATGGCGGCCAGCTCTCCTATCGCTATGTCGCGCCGCTGGCCGACGCGGGTGTGCCTTTGCAGGCCATCGGCTGGATGTTGCGCGGCGATTCACCGCTGAAGTTGCGCCCGCGCTTCGACCCGGCCCAGTGGCGTTGGATGGCGTCTTTCCTCGGCGCCTGCCGTCGCTCGGTCAACCGTGAGAACGCCGCACACTTGCTGCGCCTGGCGCTGCTCAGCCAGGACACTTTGAAGTCCTGGCGCGAGGACGATGGACTGACGGGATTTCAGTGGCGGCGCAACGGCAAACTGGTGACCTTCCGCCAGAACAGCAGCTTCGAGCATGCGTGCCGGGGTCTGGCCGACCCGCTGCAACAGCAGGTGTTGTCGCCTGCCGAATGTACGCGGCTGGAGCCGGCATTGGCCGATGCCCCCTTCGTCGGCGCGATTTACACCCCGGACGAAGAGGTCGGCGATTGCCATGGTTTCTGCCAGCAACTGGCTGCCCGGTTGCAGGCCTCCGGCCGTTGCGAGTTCCGTCTCGGGCAAACAGTGACCGGCATTCGCCACAACAACGGCAGCGTCAACGCCATCGAACTCGGCGAGCAAGTGCTGCCGGTCGAGCACCTGGTTATCGCCGCCGGCCACCGCAGCCCATTGTTGGCTCTGCCCGGGCTGCAACTGCCGTTGTATCCACTTAAGGGCTACAGCCTGACCGTGCCAATTGGCGTCGGTCATCGGGCGCCGGACGTGAGCATCACTGACTACGACCGCAAGATCGTCTACGCGCGTATCGGCGAGCAATTGCGGGTGGCGGCGATGGTCGACATCGTCGGTTTCGACCCTGCGCTCGACCCCAAGCGACTGGCGCTGATCAAGCGTCAGGCCCGTGAGACCTTTCCCGATGCCGGTGCCTACGAAGCGGCTGTCGAATGGGCCGGCATGCGCCCGGCTACACCTAACGGAGTGCCGCTGCTGGGTGCGACCGCGTATCGCAACCTGTGGCTCAACCTTGGCCACGGCGCGCTGGGTTTCACCCTGGCATGCGGCAGCGGGCGCCTGCTCAGTGAACTGATTGGCGAGCGTCGGACTTCCATCGACCTGCAGGGTTTCAACCACCGCGCCGCCTGAATACTGACTTCTGAAGAGGACACTGTTATGAGCATTACCCGACTGCACAGCAACCCGCGCCTGTCCGGCGCCGTGACCTTTGGCGATCTGGTGTTTCTTTCCGGGCAGGTGCCCGGCGATGCCACGGATGCAGCCAGCCAGACCCGCGAGGTGCTGGCGAAAATCGACTCGCTGCTGGCCGAGGCGGGGAGCGGCAAGGACCATCTGCTCAGCGCGACCCTTTACCTGAAGAACATCAACGAAGATTTCGCCGCGATGAACGAGGTCTGGTCGGCCTGGCTGTCACCGGGTCAAGCGCCGAGTCGCACCACCGTGCAGGCCGAACTGGCCCGACCGCAGGTGCTGGTGGAAATCACCGTCATCGCGGCACGCGTCCGATAAACCAATACCCACAACGGAGAATAACAATGCAAAAAATCACGTTGCTCACTTGTACGCTTGGCCTGTTGCTCGGCAGTCAGGTTCAGGCCAATGAAATGCCTTTGACCGGCACCCTGAGCAAGGTCGCCAGCGCCAACAGCATCACTCTGGGCTATCGCGATGCTTCGGTGCCTTTCTCTTATGTGGGTGATCATAGCGGCAAGCCGATGGGGTACTCGGTGGATCTGGCAGGCAAGATCGTCGAGCGCATCCAGCAGCAACTGGCCCTGCCGGAGTTGAAGGTGAAGTACAACCTGGTGACCTCGCAAACCCGCATTCCACTGGTACAGAACGGCACGGTTGACCTGGAGTGCGGTTCCACCGGCGTGACCGCCGAGCGGCAGAAACAAGTGGCGTTCTCCTACGGCTTCATCTACGTCAAAGGCCAGTTGCTGACGGCCAGGGACAGCGGAATCAAGAGCTTCGCCGACTTGCGCGGCAAGAACGTGGTGACGACCGCCGGCACCACCAATGAGCGCTTCTTGAAAAGCTACAACGTCGATCACAAGATCGACATGTTTGTGATCAGCGCCAAGGACCACGGCGAAGCCTTCCAGATGCTGCAATCGGGACGGGCGGCGGCCTTCTACATGGACGACGCGCTGCTCTACGGGGAACGCGCGAAGGCCCATGACCCACACAAGTGGGTGGTCGTCGGGGAAGAGCAGTCACGGGAGATCTACAGCTGCATGGTGCGCAAGGACGATCCGCAGTTCCTGGCGCTGGTCAACGGTGTGTTGGCGGATCTGTACAGTTCAGGCGAGATCAATGGCATCTATAAACGCTGGTTTGAGCAGCCGATCCCGCCGAAGGGGTTGAACCTTGAATTCCCGATGACCAGCGAACTCAAGGCGATCATTGCCAAACCGGTGAGTGATCCGGTGCAATAGCTTAGAAATCACCCCACAGTTGCTGGGCTACTGCCAGCGCAACTACCGGCGCGGTTTCAGTACGCAGCACCCGTGGGCCGAGGCGGGCGGCATGGAAGCCGCCGGCCTTGGCCTGATCGACTTCGGCATCGGACAACCCACCCTCCGGGCCGATCAGGAATGCCAGGCTTGAAGGTTTGGCATGACTCACCAGCGGCTCGGCCACCGGATGCAGTACCAGCTTCAATTCAGCGTCCGTGTGCTTCAACCAATCGGCCAGTAACAGCGGTGGATGAATCACCGGTACCCTTGAACGGCCGCATTGCTCGCAAGCGCTGATCGCCACCTGGCGCCAGTGCTGCAAGCGCTTGTCGGCGCGCTCGTCCTTGAGCCGGACTTCGCAGCGATCGCTGAAAATCGGCGTGATTTCGCTGACGCCCAATTCTGTGGCTTTCTGAATCGCCCAGTCCATGCGCTCGCCCCGGGACAAGCCCTGGCCGAGGTGGATCTGCAATGGCGACTCGACCTGGCCGGTGAAGCTCTCATCGATGCTCACCACCACACGCTTCTTGCCGACTTCCGTCAGCGTGCCGCGAAACTCATGGCCCGAGCCGTCGAACAATTGCACCGCATCACCTTCGGCCATGCGCAGCACACGGCTGATGTAATGGGCCTGGGCTTCGGGCAGTTCGTGCTCGCCGATGCTCAGGGGGGCGTCGATAAAGAAGCGGGACAGTCTCATGCGGATTCTCTTTAATTTGATCGTTCCCACGCTCTGCGTGGGAATGCCTCACCGGACGCTCTGCGTCCGCTTTTGGGACGCGGAGCGTCCCGGGCTGCATTCCCACGCAGAGCGTGGGAACGAGCGTTGCCAATCAGCCCGGATCACGGAAGCCAGGGTGGAAGTTCTCCGGCACCGCCACACTGACGCTGTCGCGAGTGGCGATGTCGATGCCTTCGCTCGCCACTTCGGCCAGGAAGTCGATCTGATCCGGAGTAATCACGTACGGCGGCAGGAAATACACCACGCTGCCCAACGGCCGCAGCAAAGCCCCGCGCTCCAGCGCATGCTGGAATACTTTCAAGCCCCGGCGTTCCTGCCACGGATAGGCTTCTTTGCTCGCCTTGTCTTTGACCATCTCGATCGCCAGCACCATGCCGGTCTGGCGCACTTCCGAGACGTTCGGGTGATCGGCCAGATGCGCGGTGGAGGAGGCCATGCGCTGGGCCAGGGCCTGGTTGTTCTCGATGACGTTGTCTTCTTCGAAGATATCCAGCGTCGCCAACGCCGCCGCGCAGGCCAGTGGATTACCCGTGTAACTGTGCGAGTGCAGGAAGGCCCGCAGGGTCGGGTAATCGTCGTAAAAGGCGCTGTAGACCTCGTCGGTGGTGATGCATGCCGCCAGCGGCAGGTAGCCGCCGGTCAGGGCTTTGGACAGGCAGAGGAAATCGGGGCGGATGCCGGCCTGTTCGCAGGCGAACATGGTTCCGGTGCGGCCGAAGCCCACCGCGATCTCATCATGGATCAGGTGCACGCCATAACGGTCGCAGGCTTCTCGCAGCAACTTGAGGTACACCGGGTGGTACATGCGCATGCCGCCGGCACCCTGGATCAGCGGCTCGACAATCACGGCTGCGACGCTGTCATGGTTCTCGGCCAGGGTCTGCTCCATCGCGGCGAACATGTTGCGCGAATGTTCCTCCCAGCTCATGCCGTCGGGACGCAGGTAGCAATCCGGGCTCGGCACCTTGATGGTGTCCAGCAGCAAGGCCTTGTAGGTTTCAGTGAACAGCGGCACGTCGCCGACCGACATCGCTGCCATGGTTTCGCCGTGGTAGCTGTTGGTCAGCGTGACAAAGCGTTTTTTGTTCGACTGACCACGGTTGAGCCAGTAGTGAAAGCTCATTTTCAGCGCGACTTCGATACAGGATGACCCGTTATCGGCGTAGAAGCACCGGGTCAGGCCTTGCGGCGTCATCTTTACCAGGCGTTCGGACAGTTCGATCACCGGCTGATGACTGAAACCGGCGAGGATCACGTGCTCCAGCTGATCCACCTGATCCTTGATCCGCTGGTTGATTCGCGGATTGGCGTGGCCGAACACGTTGACCCACCAGGAACTGACCGCATCGAGGTAGCGCTTGCCTTCGAAATCTTCCAGCCAGACGCCTTCACCGCGCTTGATCGGGATCAGCGGCAGTTGTTCGTGATCTTTCATCTGGGTGCAGGGATGCCACAACACCGCGAGGTCGCGTTGCATCCACTGATTATTCAGGCCCATTTTCTCTCTCCTCGAGGCGGTCCGCGGCAGGCGCGAACAAACAATCGCGCAAGCCTATGCAATGCACGCCACCGGGACAACCCATTGTGTCGATTGAGCTACTTTGCAAAGGCCGATAGACGTTGCTGGCGGGCTTCTGAAGCCTGACGTATCCTTCTCGGCTCTTGAGTCGTCTGGCTCGCAAAACCGCTATTTTTCGTGTATTTCCGGAGTTCGCTGAATGTCTGTCGGTTGGCTGCGCGCCTGTGCGCTGGTGATGTTGGGGCTGTTCAGCGTGTCTGCGCTGGCCAAGGATAAAACCGCGATCGTGATCGGCGGCGGGGTCTCGGGCCTTACGGCGGCTTATGAACTGCAGAACAAAGGCTGGCAGGTCACGCTGCTGGAAGCCAAATCCAGTCTGGGCGGTCGTTCCGGCATGGCCACCAGCGAATGGATCGGCAACGACAAGACGCAGCCGGTCCTGAACAAATACGTGTCGACCTTCAAACTGAGCACCACGCCAGCCCCCGAGTTCGTGCGCACGCCGGGCTACCTGATCGATGGCGAGTATGTCTCCGCCGCCGACCTGACGACCAAGCAACCGGCCACCGCTGAAGCGCTCAAGCGCTACGAGAAAACCCTGGATGACTTGGCGCGTTCGATCGACGACCCGCAAAATCCGGCGGCCAACAGCACGCTGCACGCCTTGGACCAGATCAACGTGTCAAATTGGCTGGATCGCCTGAACCTGCCAGCCACGGCCCGCCAACTGGTGAACCAGCAGATTCGTACCCGTTATGACGAACCTTCGCGTATCTCGCTGCTTTACTTTGCTCAGCAGAGCCGCGTCTACCGTGGTGTTTCCGACCGCGACCTGCGTGCGTCGCGCCTGGTAGGTGGCAGCCCGGTGCTGGCCCAGGCCTTTGTCAAACAGCTGAAAACCATCAAGACCAGCTCCCCGGTCTCGGCGATCATCCAGGACAAGGACGGCGTGACTGTCAAAGTCGGCAGCGTCGGCTATCAGGCGGACTACGTAGTCCTGGCTGTACCGTTGCGCGCCCTGAACAAGATTCAGATGACCCCAGCGCTGGACGCCCAGCACCTGGCGGCGATCAAGGGCACCAACTACGGTTGGCGCGACCAGATCATGCTGAAGTTCAAGACCCCGGTTTGGGAATCCAAATCGCGCATGTCCGGCGAAATCTACAGCAACGCCGGTCTGGGCATGTTGTGGATCGAGCCAGCGCTGAAGGGCGGTGCCAACGTGGTAATCAACCTGTCCGGCGACAATGCCCGGGTGATGCAAGCGTTTGGCGACAAGCAGATGGTCGATCAGGTACTGATTCGCCTGCACGCGTTTTATCCACAGGCGCGTGGCTCGTTCACCGGTTATGAAATCCGTCGCTACAGCACCGACCCTTCAATGGGTGGCGCCTACCTGGCCTTCGGCCCGGGCCAGATCAGCAAGTTCTGGCGCTTGTGGGAGCGTCCGATTCAGCGCGTAGCCTTCGCTGGCGAACACACTGACACCTTGTATCCGGGCACGCTGGAAGGCGCATTGCGCACCGGTCAACGTGCGGCCAGCCAGGTCGAAGATCTGGCGGCAGGCAAGTCCTTCGAACCGGCGAAAGTGGTTCCGGCCGTTGCGGCGGCGGCAGGTGCCGGCGCGGTAGCCGCGAAGAAGGGCAACTTCTTCACCAACCTGTTCGGCGGCTCGGATGACGAGAAAAAACCGGAACCGGTCAAGGCACCAGAGCCCGCGGTAGCTCCAGCGCCGGCACCTGCTCCAGCACCGGTCGCTGCTCCGGCGCCGGTCGAAGCACCCAAGCCTGCGGCGCCGGTGAAAGCTGAACCTGCGAAGAAGGCACCGGCAAAAACTCCAGCCAAGCCAGCAGCCAAGACCGAAGCGAAAAAAGCCCCGGCCAAGGCCCCGGTGAAAAAGGCCGAACCGGCGAAGAAGCCAGCGGCCAAACCTGTGGCGACCACTGAGGCCAAGACTCAGTAATCTTCAGGTGAAAAAAAGCGCGGCCCAGAGGGTCGCGCTTTTTTTTGCCCGGAGAAAATCGCAGCTAGCCATTGAATAAACCTTTTGATACAGGTGTTCTCTGGTTTGTATTCACTTGTTTTAACAATTTGGACTTTAATCTTTTCTTAATTTGGCTGCTCCAGGCTCTTGATCGCATTTCTCGATATTTCATAGCGAAATTTTCGGCTTTAATTCGATAGATAAATCGATAGTCTTGGGCCAGCACTTACAGGATCTAGGCAATGCAGCTACGAAACTCTTCTTCCCGCTACGGCTGGGTCAGCATCTTTATGCACTGGGGCGTGGCGCTGGCGGTCTTCGCGCTGTTCGCGCTCGGGCTGTGGATGGTCGGGCTCGACTACTACAGCACCTGGCGCAAAGACGCGCCGGACCTGCACAAAAGCATCGGCCTGGTGTTGCTGGGTGTGATGGTGTTGCGGGTGTTGTGGCGTTTCATCAGTCCGCCACCGCCAACCTTGTCCAGCTACAGCCGCATGACGCGTCTCGGTGCCAAGTTCGGCCATGGCTTTCTGTATCTCAGTCTGTTTGCTGTGATGATTGCCGGTTACCTGATTTCCACCGCAGACGGTGTCGGTATCCCGGTGTTTGGCTTGTTTGAAGTGCCTGCATTGGTATCCGGACTACCGGACCAGGCAGATACCGCTGGCGTGATTCATCTCTACCTGGCGTGGGTGCTGGTAATTTTTTCCGGCCTCCATGCGTTGGCAGCATTGAAGCACCACTTTATCGACCGTGATGTGACCCTCAAGCGAATGCTGGGTCGCAAAGCCTGAAGTTCAACCTCGACTCCAAAGGAAAACAAAGCATGTTGAAAAAGACTCTGGCCGCTCTGGCAATTGGTTCGGCCCTGTTGTCCGCCGGTAACGTAATGGCCGCTGACTACGTGGTCGACAAAGAAGGCCAGCACGCCTTCGTCGACTTCAAGATCAGCCACCTGGGCTACAGCTTCATCACCGGTACTTTCAAGGACATCGACGGCAAGTTCAGCTTCGACGCTGCCAAGCCTGAAGCCAGCAAGATCGAGTTCAACGTCAACACCGCCAGCGTGTTCACCAACCACGCTGAGCGTGACAAGCACATCGCCAGCAAAGATTTCCTGAACGGCAGCAAAGCCACGTTTGTTTCGACCAGCGTCAAACCGACCGGCAAAAACGCCGCAGGCAAGGATACTGCTGACGTGGCGGGCGACCTGACCATCCTCGGCGTAACCAAGCCAATCGTGGTCAAGGCCACTTTCCTGGGTGAAGGCAAGGATCCATGGGGCGGCTACCGTGCCGGTTTCGAGGGTACTTTCAGCATCAAGCGTTCCGATTTCGGCAAGCAGAAAGACCTGGGGGCAGGCTCCGATGCAGTTGATATGTACGTGAGCTTTGAAGGCGTCAAAGCGAAGTAATCTTTTCGCCTGACAAAAAAACGCCTCGCTGATCATTGGTCGGCGGGGCGTTTTTTTGTCCGTGAAAAGGGTGAGAGCCGTCTCGACGGGGTGTGCTTTTACGTGCTGTCGTACTCGGAATAGGCATTATTCCTACGCTGCGTCCTACAGACCGCATTAATTCCTGCTTAATACGTGGTTCTCAGTCTTTACCTCCATGTCGAGGAGCATTCGCTCTCGTTTTGTCGGGTAAGGAAGCAACTATGCTGAGAAAATCGATTTGTGGGTTGGCGGTCGGTGCCCTCATGTCTTTTATGGGGCAAGCGACGGCCGCTGACTATGTGATCGACAAGGAAGGGCAGCATGCCTTTATTGATTTCAAGGTCAGTCATCTGGGGTACAGCTTCATCACTGGCACTTTCAGGGACCTGGACGGCACATTCAGTTTCGACGCGCAAAACATTGAAGACAGCAAGCTTGAAGTGAATGTGCGTACGTCCAGTCTGTTCAGCAATCATGCCGAGCGTGACAAGCATTTGCTCGACAAGGAATACCTCAATGCCCGTCAGTATCCGGCAGCGAAGTTTGTGTCGACCGCTATCAAGGCAACCGGAAAGAACGCCGAGGGCAAGACAACGGCTGACGTGACAGGCGATCTGACCCTGAGCGGCGTCACCAGGCCGGTCGTGGTCAAAGGTGTGTTTTTAGGCGAGGGCGCTGATCCATGGGGTGGGTACCGGGCAGGCTTCGAGGGTCGCACGACCATCAAGCGTGAAGATTTTGGCCAGACAGGCAAGCTCGCGCCGGGTTCGAGCCTCGTAGATCTGTACATCACCTTTGAAGGGATTCGGAACAAATCGTAAGCAAAAAAAAGAGCCCCGACTCTGGTGAGTCGGGGCTCTTTTTTTAGCTGGACATTGCTTGAGCAACGCTTGCTCTCGCAGTGTCCTCGGCCACAATCATTAACCCGGGTGAGCTTGTTGCTTACCTGTTACGGGTCAACAGCGCCGGCTTTTCACCGCGAGGACGGCTTGGCAGTTGATCCAGCTGCTCAGGTGTCGGGAAGCGGTCAGCCTTCGACTCCTTGTGCATGATCTTCGGCGCAGGACCGCGCGGGTTCTGTACGGCAGGTTCCGAACGCGGCTGGTCGTCACGGGCCGGACGGCGGTTGCGCGAGTCTTCGCGACGGGCCTGGCCGTCACGCGGCGCACCGTTGCGTGGACCATTGCGCTTGGCAGGTGGTGTGCCGGTGCTGGCGCCATCGCTGTTGCGTGGACCGTTCTGGCGACCTTGTGGCTTGCCGCCACGGGGTGCGCCCGAGCCAGCAGCCGTGCCTTGTGCCGGAGCCCCCGGACGACGTCCACGACCCTGAGCTGGTTTTTGCTGAGGCACGTAGTCGACGCGGTTACCGAAGTTATCGATATCGTCGTCCAGAAACTCATCCGGAGCACGGTCGGCTGCCGGGCGTGGCGGCTGGCTTGGCTGACGCTGCTCGCGAGCCGGGGTGCCTTCGCGTGGCTTTTGCTGGCGCGCTGGACGCTCGCCACGTTCACCTGACGCCGGTTTTTCCTTGCCCTTGTCCTTGCCCTTGTCTTTACGACCGCCACCACCGCCGTTCGGACCGTCGCCACGCGGACCACGCGGATTGCGCGGGTTGCGCATGTCCGGACGCTCGCGTGCTTCAGGCTTCTCGGCTTCCACGGCGCTGGCGTCGAAGCCCATCAGGTCGCCGTCGGCGATTTTCTGCTTGGTCATGCGTTCGATGCTTTTCAGCAGTTTTTCTTCGTCCGGGGCGACCAGCGAAATCGCCTCGCCCGAGCGACCGGCACGGCCGGTTCGGCCGATGCGGTGTACGTAGTCTTCATCGACGTTCGGCAGTTCGAAGTTGACCACGTGTGGCAACTGGTCGATGTCCAGGCCGCGAGCGGCGATGTCTGTTGCAACCAGGATGCGCACGGTGCCGGCCTTGAAGTCGGCCAAGGCTTTGGTGCGGGCGTTCTGGCTCTTGTTACCGTGGATCGCGACGGCGCTCAGGCCGTGTTTGTCCAGGTATTCGGCCAGACGGTTGGCGCCGTGCTTGGTGCGCGTGAAGACCAGTACCTGTTCCCAGGCTCCGGCGGTGATCAGGTGCGCCAGCAACGAACGCTTGTGGCTGGCCGGCAGACGGAATACGCGCTGCTCGATACGCTCGACCGTGGTGTTCGGCGGCGTGACTTCGATGCGTTCCGGGTTGTGCAGCAGCTTGCCGGCGAGGTCGGTGATGTCCTTGGAGAACGTCGCCGAGAACAACAGGTTCTGGCGTTTGGCCGGCAGACGGGCAAGGACTTTCTTCACGTCATGGACAAAGCCCATGTCGAGCATGCGGTCGGCTTCGTCCAGCACGAGGATTTCCACGTGGGACAGGTCGACGCTGCCTTGGCCGGCCAGGTCGAGCAAACGGCCAGGGCAGGCGACCAGTACGTCGACGCCGCGGGACATGGCCTGAACCTGTGGGTTCATGCCGACGCCGCCGAAGATGCAGGCGCTGACGAATTTCAGGTCACGGGCATAGACCTTGAAACTTTCATGCACTTGCGCCGCGAGTTCGCGGGTCGGGGTCAGGACCAGTACGCGTGGTTGGCGCGGGCCGTGACGCTGGGATTTGTCCGGGTGACCGTTGGGGAACAACCGCTCCAGGATCGGAAGGGCGAAACCGCCGGTTTTACCGGTACCTGTCTGTGCCGCAACCATCAGGTCGCGACCTTGCAACACGGCGGGAATGGCCCGCTGTTGCACCGGAGTAGGCTCGGTATAGCCCGCTGCCTCGATGGCGCGGACTAAAGCCTCGGAGAGACCGAGGGAAGCAAAGGACATGAGTAATCCTGTTCTAAGTTAGGGCTTGGCCCAATGGGAGTCTTGCCTGGCGCGAATAGCGTTTAGAGGAACGCAATCCCGTCCGGTCCTGCTTCGGTCACGAAGGTTCGTCTGGAGCGCTCGCGCGGGCTGAAAAGCTGCGCCGTAGCGGGGTCGAGATACCTTTACGATTCCGAGCGTCCGGGCGTGAGCCTGGCGGGAACGCCGGAGTATAACAGAGCAATCACTGCGCGCCGCTTTCCTGCTGCTCAACGGTTTTTGCGGTGGTGGCCGTGGCCCGTGCGGAATTCAAGGCGCTGGGCGGTGCCGCGCCATACCGGGCGCTCAATTCCGCGTAGGCGGGCTCACGCTTGAAGCGCTTGAGCTCGGCGCCAAAACGCTGCACCAGCAAGTCCATGCCGGCATTGCGACGCACCGCCAGAAACTGGCTTTGCTGGCTGATAATGGTCGGATTTTCGGTGATCTTGTCGCGGATGTTCAGTTCGTCGAGCAGATGCTGGCCGACGCGGCGGTCGGTGATCAACAGGTCGATCCGCCCGCGAACCAACTTGCCGAAATTCGCTTCATGACTGGGGGCCGGTTCGCGAGTGAACAGCGTCGACTCGCGGAAATCCGGGCTGTACAGGTAACCGGGTGAGGTGCCGATGGTCAGGCCGCGCAGCTCATCGAGGGTGCGGAAGGGGTGAGGTCGCTCGTTGGCGTAGAACATCACGAACTGCACTTGCGACAGCGGTTCGCTGGGATAGAGCAAGGTAGCATCGCGTTCATCGCTGTGGAAAATATCCAGCGCACCATCTGCCTGGCCCGTCTCGAGCATCGACAGGCAGCGCTTCCATGGCAGGAATTGCCATTCCACTTCGATGCCCAGACGCTTGAAGACAATGGCGGTGGTTTCGTAGTCCAGCCCAAGGGCCTCGCCATTTTCTTCGTAGACGTAAGGCGCCCATGGTTCGGTGACAATGCGCAGTTTCTCGCCCCGGGCGGCGAAGCTCAGGCAAGTGAAAAGCACAACGGTGAGCAACTGGGCAATGGCGGGCATGGTCTGAGGTTAGTACGCCTGCCGCCTAATGAGAAGCTCTGGCGTGCATGTTTAACGCCGTGTTGGATAGATTGGGCGCAACGTCACTATTTACTCGGCGAATTGAGCAGATGCTCGTGGATTGCAGCGCGCCGCTGCCCAAGAATAAGCTTGACCAGGCGATTGGTGAACCAATCTTCGAGCAAGTGTCGACAAACCGGAGTGCCGAGTCGTTCCTGTTGGTTTTGCAGCGCCTTCTCCCACCAGACCGGCCCGCAGGCCTTGTCGAATTCGTTAGGGTGTTCATAGCAGCCATAGAGGATTTCACGAATGAACTGCCGCAAATGTGCGGGCAGTGCCAGTGTGATGACTTTGTAAATCATCCGCTGCGATCGTGGAGGTCTTGGAAGCTGAGCCGATACGCGGCGGGTATCGTCGAGAGCGGCCTGGCTGGTTGGCTGTGCGGCATGTTTGGCAACCCAGGCCTGAACCTTGGCCCTGAACAATTGCTTGCGGCTCCAGTAGTGATGAATCAGGTCGGGACACTTTTTGATGTCCAGTGTCCGATAGGCCGCCACTGAAAGGCAGAATTCCTCGAGGGTGTATGCGCCTTGTGCGAATGGAAACAGTTCGTCGATCAGCGCGATCGAGCGATCCAGCACGTGAGCATCCTGGCGGTGCAAGCCAATGACGCCGGAGTTGAGCAGCATCATCTGGTCGTCGGCCAGGCCTTTCTCCATGAGTCTGGATGACAGAGCGCTGTAGAGGACGTTTTCCTTGTTGTTGCCGTAGTGCGTGTAGTAGTCGTTACACAGCAGGGTGCCGGGTTGCACGCGCTCGAACAACTTGAGCGGCGAGCAGTGGAAGAACGTGTCGGTGTCGATCAGCAGCGCAGTTTCGGCCTCTTCGAGCACCGTACGCAACACCACATGCTTGACGCGGAAGTGATAGCCGTGTGGCTCGCTCCAGCGTTTGCGTGTCTCTGCATCGAGGTGACGAACGCGCACCGGCAGGTGTTCGTAAGGTTGCGGGTTGTCACTGAAGACCTGGATGTCGAGCGCCACTTCCGGTGTTTCACGCAACCAGCTCAGGGCACTGGAGATACTGAACACGGCTTCCTGGTGGTAAGTCTCGGAACCGAAAACCAGATAGACGAGTTGTGGGCGTGAAGTCGAGGGCGCGGTCATCATTGAACTGCAGGTTTCCGTGGTTCTTTTGAAAGTAGAAGGCCCTCCGTAGAGGGCCTGTGTACGCGCATGGGACCTGTCAGCGAGGCAGCTTCAGGTTGTTCCACACAGCCAGGCTGGCTTCTGCCTGGTTCAGGGTATAGAAATGCAGGCCCGGTGCGCCACCTTGTAACAGGCGCTCACACATTTCGGTAATGACCTGCTCGCCGAAGCGCTGAATGCTTGGCGTGTCGTCACCGTAGGCTTCCAGTTGCTTGCGGATCCAGCGCGGGATTTCCGCCCCGCAGGCATCGGAGAAGCGCGCCAGTTTGCTGTAGTTGGTGATCGGCATGATTCCCGGGACGATCGGGATGTTCACGCCCAACGCCCGCACACGCTCGACAAAATAGAAGTAGCTGTCGGCGTTGAAGAAGTATTGGGTGATCGCACTGTTGGCGCCAGCGTTGGCCTTGCGCACGAAGTTAGCGATATCGTCCTCGAAATTGCGCGCTTGCGGATGCATTTCCGGGTAAGCCGCGACTTCGATGTGGAAATGGTCGCCGGTCTCTTCACGAATGAAATCAACCAGGTCGTTGGCGTGACGCATTTCGCCGCTGGCCATACCCATGCCGGAAGGCAGGTCACCGCGCAGGGCAACGATACGCTTGATGCCGGCCGCCTTGTACTGGCTCAGCAGGCCGCGCAGGTCGGCCTTGCTGTCGCCGACGCAAGACAGGTGCGGAGCGGCAGGTACCTTGACTTCGCTTTCCAACTGCAAAACGGTGTTCAGCGTGCGATCACGGGTCGAACCACCGGCGCCGTAGGTGCAGGAGAAAAAGTCGGGATTGTAAGTGGCCAGCTGGCGAGCAGTGGCGAGCAGCTTTTCATGCCCAGCATCGGTCTTCGTCGGGAAGAATTCGAAGCTGTAGCGACGGTCTTGGGACATGGTCATATCCTTGGAAGCGTATAAGCCTTGCAGGACGCTACGTTCTCTGTAGGAGCGAAGCTTGCTCGCGAAGCATGCGCCGCGGCGTTTCAGAAACCCCGGGGTGAAGCGTTCGCGAGCAAGCTTCGCTCCTACAGAGCGCGCGTGTTTCCTGCATGAGTCCGCTCCCCTTGAGGAAGCGGACAGCAGGAACCAATCAGTAGCGGTAAGCGTGCGGCTTGAACGGACCTTCGACGGTCACGCCGATGTAGTCGGCCTGGGTCTTGGTCAGTTGAGTCACGACGCCGCCGAAGCCACGGACCATTTCCAAAGCCACTTCTTCGTCGAGTTTCTTCGGCAGTACTTCAACAGTCAGACGCTCGGCTTTCTGCGCTGGCGACAGGTCGGCGTACTTCTGGCCGAACAGGAAAATCTGCGCCAGAACCTGGTTGGCGAACGAACCGTCCATGATGCGGCTTGGGTGACCGGTAGCGTTGCCCAGGTTAACCAGGCGGCCTTCAGCCAGCAGGATCAGGTAGTCATCGTTCTGCGGGTCGAAATCGCCGGCGCCGGTACGGTGAATTTTGTGAACCTGTGGCTTCACTTCTTCCCATGCCCAGTTCTTGCGCATGAAAGCGGTGTCGATTTCATTGTCGAAGTGGCCGATGTTGCAGACGACAGCGCGCTTCTTCAGGGCTTTGAGCATGTTCGAATCGCAAACATTGACGTTGCCGGTGGTGGTCACGATCAGGTCGATCTTGCCCAACAGCGCTTTGTCGATGCTGGCTTCGGTGCCGTTGTTGATACCGTCGATGAACGGCGATACCACCTCGAAACCGTCCATGCAGGCTTGCATGGCGCAGATCGGGTCGACTTCGGAGACCTTGACGATCATGCCTTCCTGGCGCAGGGACTGAGCGGAGCCTTTGCCCACGTCACCGTAGCCGATGACCAGCGCTTGCTTGCCGGACAGCAGGTGGTCGGTGCCACGCTTGATCGCATCGTTCAGGCTGTGACGGCAGCCGTACTTGTTGTCGTTCTTGCTCTTGGTGACCGAGTCGTTGACGTTGATGGCCGGGATCTTCAGCTCGCCCTTGGCCAGCATGTCCAGCAGACGGTGCACGCCGGTGGTGGTTTCTTCGGTCACGCCGTGGACGCGATCCAGCACCTGCGGGTATTTCTTGTGCAGCAGTTCGGTCAGGTCGCCGCCGTCGTCGAGGATCATGTTGGCATCCCATGGCGCGCCATCTTTGAGGATGGTTTGCTCCAGGCACCACTCGTACTCTTCTTCAGTTTCACCCTTCCAGGCGAAGACCGGGATGCCGGCAGCGGCGATGGCGGCGGCAGCCTGGTCCTGGGTGGAGAAAATGTTGCAGGACGACCAGCGTACTTCGGCACCCAGGGCAACCAGGGTTTCGATCAGCACGGCAGTCTGGATGGTCATGTGGATGCAGCCGAGGATCTTCGCGCCCTTGAGCGGTTGCTCGGCAGAATACTTGTTGCGCAGACCCATCAGTGCCGGCATTTCCGATTCGGCGATGATGGTTTCACGACGGCCCCAGGCAGCCAGGGACATGTCGGCGACTTTGTAATCGTTAAAATCTGCAGGCGTGATAACAGCGCTCATGAAGAGCCTCCATTCGTAATGTATGCGAATGGGCGCCGTTGTGCGTTTAGTGTCCAGCCATTGAAGGCCAGGCAACGCCCCATCCGAGCCTGACAGGTCGAACCTGCTGCAGCGCCCCTCGGACAGGTGGCGGGAAAACGGTAGCAAGTGAAGATTACCGTTTTGAAACGGGGGCGATTATAGCGGGCTATGCTGATCTTCCAAAGCGTTTCTGTTGGTCAATGTCCGAACGGTAATCGAAGCCATAGGCGATGCCTGATAGAGCTCCAGGTCGGGCTCTGCCATGATGATGGGCATCATTTGGCAAGACGCTCGGGAGTGAATATGAATTTCCACACACGCAAATGGGTTAAACCCGAAGACCTCAACCCCAACGGCACGTTGTTCGGGGGCAGTCTTCTGCGCTGGATCGACGAAGAGGCGGCCATTTACGCCATCGTCCAGTTGGGCAACCAGCGCGTGGTCACCAAATATATTTCAGAAATCAACTTCGTCAGTGCCTCGCGCCAGGGCGACATTATCGAGCTGGGCATCACGGCGACCGAATTCGGCCGCACCTCGATCACCCTGACTTGCGAAGTGCGCAACAAGATCACCCGCAAAAGCATTCTGACGGTCGAGAAGATGGTCTTCGTCAACCTGGGTGAGGACGGCTTGCCCGCGCCCCATGGCCGGACCGAGATCAAGTACGTCAAGGATCAGTTCAAGGATGACGCCAGCGTCGAATAACGGCGGGCCAGCAGAACGGAACCTGAACCACGCGGGTCGTAACAACATCGCACCCCTGCGGTTCAGGAGCCCCATGGACACTAAAAAAGACGGCAAGACCCCCGACCTCTCGCCAAAAGAGCAGCATGAGGTCGAAAAAAACCAGCCGCCACGTGCGGCGGTACTTCACGAAATCATCCGCACCCAGGGCGATCAGGAACTCGAACGCAGCGTGGCCGCGCTATGGTGGTCGGCGCTGGCCGCAGGCCTGACCATGGGCCTGTCGCTCATGGCCATGGGCTTGCTCAATTCACGCCTGCCAGATGGCGAAGGGTTCAAGGTGATCGCCAGTTTCGGCTACTGCGCCGGGTTCCTGGCGGTCATTCTCGCCCGTCAGCAACTGTTCACCGAAAACACCCTGACCGCCGTGCTACCGATCATGAGCAAGCCCACGCTGGGCAACTTCGGTCGATTGCTGCGGTTATGGGGGGTGGTGCTGGTGGGCAATCTCTGCGGTACCTTGCTGGTGGCGTACGTCATGCTGGAACTGCCGATCTTCGACAGCAAAACCGATGTGGCCTTCCTCGACATCGGCCGCAAGATCATGGAAAACGACCCCAGCAAGATGTTCGCCAAAGGCATTGTTTCCGGATGGATGATCGCCACCATGGTCTGGATGATCCCGTCCATGGAAAGCGCCAAGATGTGGATCATCATCCTCATCACCTATCTCATGGCCTTGGGAGATTTCACTCACATCGTGGTGGGTTCGCTGGAGGTTTCTTACCTGGTATTTGCCGGCGAATTGCCGTGGAGTGATTTCTGGCTGGTGTTTGCCGGACCGACACTGGCGGGGAACATCGTCGGTGGCAGTTTTATCTTCGCCTTGATCAGCCATGCGCAAATTCGCAGTGAAAGCGGAGCGCCCAAGGAGCCTGCGGATCGAAAACAGACCTCGGATCCGCAGGACGTCAAGAAGTGATCAGCCGGGAACGTTGACTGTGGCGGTATGGCGTCGTTGCAGGTAGATGAAAAACAGCGCGGTCAGCACGGTCAAGCCGCTCACCAGTGCGCCGGTCCAGGGCAGGTCTGCCAGATCGGCTCCGCTGGCGACGACCAGTCCGCCAATCCAGGCACCCGCCGCATTGCCGAGATTGAACGCACTTTGGTTTAGCGTCGAGCCAAGGTTGGGCGCTTCATGGGCTTGATCGATGATCAGCAGTTGCAGGATCGGGCACAGGGCAAAGGCAAAGATTCCCCACAGCACCAGCGTGATCGCTGCCGGGACAACCGAATGGCTGGTCTGGCTGAAGGCGGCCAGTACCAGCACCACAGCCAATGCCATGCCGACCAGCGAAGGCAGCAAGCGACTGTCGGCCAAGCGTCCGCCGAGCATGCTGCCCACAGTCAGACCCACACCGAACAGCAGCAACATGATCGTCACGCCATGGGGGCTGACGCCAGTGATGTCTTGCAGGATCGGCGCGATGTAGGTGAACACGCTGAACAGGCTGGTCGAGGCCAAGACGCTCATGCCCAGGGCCAACAGCACGTTGGGCTTGCCCAGCACCTTGAACTCACTGGCAAGGTTGGCTTTGTCCATTGCGATGTTTTTCGGCAGCCACAACCATTGGGCAAGGGCGGCAATGACACCGATGACCGACACCGCCCAGAACGTCGAGCGCCATCCGGCATATTGTCCGAGTGCGGTGCCTAACGGCACGCCCAGCACGTTGGCCAGGGTCAGGCCGGTGAACATCATGGCAATCGCCTGGGCGCGCTTGTTCGGTGCGACCAGTCCGGCGGCTACAACCGAGCCGATGCCGAAGAACGCTCCGTGGCACAGCGCCGTTACCACCCGAGCGGCCATCAGCGTGGCGTAATTCGGTGCCAGGGCGCAAAGCATGTTGCCGAGGATGAACATCAGTGTCATGCCCAGCAGCGTGGCCTTGCGGGGCATGTTGGCGGTGCCGATTGCGAGGATTGGCGCACCGAACACCACGCCCAAGGCATAACCGGTGATCAGCAATCCGGCGTGGGGAATGCTCACGGCAAGGTCGCGGGCGACATCGGGCAGCAGGCCCATGATGACGAATTCGGTGGTGCCGATGCCGAATGCGGCAACAGCGAGGGCAAGCAAAGCGAGTGGCATGCGCAAGGTCTCTGTCGGTAGTCTTGACGCTCTGATCAGGCATACACATGCCAGGGTCCGTTCTCGATGAGAGCGGCCAGGGCAGATTTTATTGGAATTAGTCTGTGCGCAACTGAGTGCGGCGTGGTCGCCTGCAGTATAAACAGCCACTGACATATCGCGAATCAATTCTCTACCTGCTCTTCGTAGGAACGAGGCTTGCCCGCGAAGAACGATAACGCGGTTTATGATTTGCACCGAGGCGACTGGTTCGCGGGCAAGCCTCGCTCCTACGGGAGCTTTCGGTGAAAACAAGAAGGAGTGGGCCGTGCTTGCAACAGCACTGGTGTTGGTGGCGGCGCTGTTGCACGCGGCGTGGAATACCCTGATCAAATTCAGCGCCGAACGGCTATTGGTCGTGGCCTGCATGGACAGCGTGGCTTTGCTGTTCGTTGTGGTGATGCTGCCGTTCGTGGCGTTGCCGCCGCTGGAGATCTGGCCGTGGATTCTGGCTTCCGCGGCATTCGAGTTGCTCTACCGTTACTTGCTCATCCAGGCGTATCGGGTTGGCGATCTCGGGTTGGTCTATCCGCTGATGCGCGGATTGTCACCCCTGGTGGTGCTGGCACTGACGCTGATATTTGCCGGGGAGGTACTGACCCACCAGCAAATCTTCGGAATCCTGCTGATCCCACTCGGCATGCTGTGCCTGCTCTGGCAGGGCGGAGGGGGGGCGCGTCTGCCGTGGTCGATGCTCCCGGTGGTGGGGTTGATCGGTCTGTGCATTGGTTGCTACACCTTCATTGACGGTCAGGCGCTGCGGCGTTGGTCACACCCCTTGGATTACCTGGTCTGGGTGACGCTGCTCAGCGCCTGGCCGTTTCCTCTGTTGGCCTGGGTAAGCAAGCGACCAGCGTTCAGGTTGTTCTGGCGTGAACAGTGGCGGCTGGGATTGGCCGTCGGGTTTTGTGTGCTGTTCAGCTACGCTCTGGTGCTGTGGGCCATGCAGTTGGGGTCGATTGCCGAGGCGGCGGCGTTGCGCGAGATCAGCGTGATACTGGTGGTGCTGTTCGGCATGCGGTACCTGAAAGAACCTTTTGGCAGGCCGCGCCTCTTAGCCTGTGGGCTGGTGCTGATCGGCATATTGGTCATGAAATTCTGACTGTTCTGAAAACGTGAAAAAGGGACTGCTTTATGACGGTTGCTCTATGGTGCATTTTGATCGCGATTTTCCTGCCTTATGTGTGTACGGCTGTGGCGAAAGTCAGCGGCGGGTACGGGTTGAGACACAATCGTGATCCACGCGGGTTTCTCGATTCTCTGGAAGGCTTGGGCAGGCGGGCGAACGCGGCGCAGTTGAACAGTTTCGAAGTGACGCCGGCATTTGCCGCGGCAGTGATCGTGGCGCACCTGGCCGGCAATGCCGAATTGGTGACGATCAACGTGCTGTCGGTGTTGTTCATCACCAGCCGTCTGCTTTACATCATTTTCTATCTGACGGATCTGGCGATGCTGCGGTCGTTGATGTGGTTTGTCGGGATGGGGTTGATCGTGAGTTTCTTTGTGGTGTCGGCTTAAATAACAATATCAAAAGATCGCAGGCTGCGCCAGCTCGTGCATCGTCCGGGCGAAGCCTGCGATTCTTTGCTTTTAGAGCTTGTCGGCCACCTGTGGCACTTGCGGCAGCGCCGCACCTTTGGGCCAGAGCATCCAGATTTGTCCCTGTTGCTTCATGTCCCCCGCCAGTTGTCCGGCCGCCTCGCCGGTGCCCCAGAACAGGTCCGCTCGCACTTCACCGGTAATCGCGCCGCCAGTGTCTTGTGCTGCGACCGGTCGAACCAGAGCGGTACCGTCCGGTTTGGTGGTGGATAACCATAACAGGCTGCCCAACGGAATCACTTTGCGATCCACCGCAGCGCTGTAGCCAGCGGTCAACGGAACATTGAGCGAGCCGCGCGGCCCTTCATTGCTGTCCGGGTTTCGGGTGAAGAATACGTAACTGGGGTTACTGCCGAGCAGTTCGGGGATGCGCGACGGATTGGCCTTGGCCCAATCGCTGATCGCGCCCATGGTCACCTCTTCTTTTTTCAGCTCGCCTTGCTCCACCAGCCAGCGGCCGATGGGCCGATACGGATGCCCGTTCTGGTCGGCATAGGCAATGCGTAGCTGGCGGCCGTTGTCGAGCTGGATACGACCGGAACCCTGGATTTGCAGGAATTGAAGGTTCATCGGATCGGTCAGCCAGGCGACTACGGGTGCCTTGACGCCTTTGGTTTCGATGGTCGCTGCATCGTCGTAAGGCTTGAGCACTCGCCCTTCGAGGCGACCACGCAGGCGCTTGCCTTTGAGTTCAGGGTAGAGGCTGTCCAGCGCGACGATGATCATGTCATCGGGTACGCCATATACCGGCACATTGGCAACGCTGGTCTGGGTCAGGCTGCCGGGATAGACCGGTTCGTAGTAACCGGTGATCAAACCGTTGGGATTGTCATTGGCAGCGCGCAGGCCGTAGACGTCCAGGTTCTGTTTGAGAAAGCCGCGAATTTCATTCGCGGTTTGCGGTACGTTGGCCGCCGCCGCGCAGGTGCTTCCCCAAACCGGATCAGCTTTGAGCCGGGTGCAGGCGCTGCGCCAGGAACCGAAACCGGCCACCAGGTCGCTGTCGGTTACCGCAGGCAGAGCTTCCCATGTGGCACTGGAGTAAGTGGCCAGCGCATGGGTTTTCGGTTGTTGCTTGTCGCCACCGGTGCAACCTGCAAGCAGGGCCACCATCGGCAACGTCCAGGTCAGGCTGTGACGCCATGCCTTGAAACGGCTGTTCATGGAGTGATTCCTTTACCGATTGCCAGAGTGCTCCATGCGCTCATGCAACCCGTATTGATATTAGGGCTATTGGTGTTTGCCGATGACGCGGGGATACTGGCCGCCGTTTCCCGTGACCTGAAGCCACCATGACTTTTAAAAGACTTTCCATTGTATTGCTGGCCTGCCTGACGTTGTCCGCTTGTGGCGGCGTCGACCCCAATTCGCCACTTGGCCAGCGCAAGGCCATTTTCAAGCAAATGCTCAAGACCGGCGAAGACCTGGGTGGCATGTTGCGTGGCCGTATTCCCTTCGATGGGGAAAAATTCGCTGACGGCGCGGTGAAACTCGACGCGCTGTCCCACGAACCGTGGAAACACTTTCCACAGGTGCGAGAGCAAGACCATACCAGCGCCACGAACGATGTCTGGGAGAAACAGGCTCGCTTTCAGGAACTGGCTCGCACCCTTGAAGCCGCCACCGGTGAGTTGGTGATTGCCAGCAAGGTTCAGCCCTACAAGGCCAGTCTTCTGGGGCCGGCGATGCAGAGGGTCGAAGACACCTGTAGTGCGTGCCATAAAGAGTTTCGGGATCATTGAATGCTCAAAAGATCGCAGCGTAGGAGCTGCCGAAGCCTGCGATCCTTTGATCTTGAAAATTTTTATTTATCCAGCTCATCCACGGCTTCCTGCAATTCCTTGCGGGATTCAGCGAGTTTGTCTTTACGCTTGTTGATCCTCTCGGGGTCGCCTTTTTTCATGGCCTTGTCGAGGTCGGCCTGACGCTGGCTGACTTCGTGCTTGGCCTCCAGCACCTTGTTTTCCCGTTCCTTTTTCAGCGAAGCGTCGGTGCAGTTGGCGGTGACTTCGCTGAGCGCCGTTTCCAGGCCGGCCTGCTGCTCGGCATTGCCGTGGGATTTTGCCAGCTCGATCTGGTTGATGATGCCTTGCTTCTTGGCAGCGCAACCGGTCAGGCCTGGTGCGTCTTCGGCAGCGATCAATGGAGCGGCCATTACGCTGCACAGGGTCAACAGGGCCAGCGGTGGAAGAAATTTCATAAAAACTCCAGGAGAAAAGGCAGTCTTGTCGATGCGGCGATGGCTTGTTTGAGCCCATCGGTACTATTGGGTTCCCGGATCGGCTGACGTCGGCATTGGCTTGAATCCGTCAATGCCTGCCTCACTCAGGATTTCGCTCAGAGCCAGGACCTGCGGGTCGCGGAAAAATGCCCTTAACTGCGCCGCCCGCCCCGGACCAATGCCGGGTTCGGCCTGCCATTGTTCAATGTCTCGTTGTGCCAGTGCCTGCCATGAATCGCCCAAATGCGCCTGCCCTGTGGGGGGTAGGCCCAAGGCTTTCAGCCAGCGGGCGAAAGGACGTTGCCGCGCAGCGTGAAAACTGTTCAACAGACGAGCAGCGCTGCGCTCGCCGAAACCATCAATGTTAGCAAGCTCTTGTACATCGAGGGTCAGCCAATCCAGAAGACTGTTCAGGCGCCCCGTGGCGAGAAGTTTTTCCCAGGTGCCAGGACCGATGTGGGGCAAGCCCAGCCCCTGTTTGCTGCTGAGCCAGGTCAGGCGGGCAAGAAACTGCTGAGTACAGCCTGGTGTTGGCTGCCAGCAACTCAATGAATGGAAATCCTGCGCCCGCGGCACGTTGATTTCCGCCCGTTCGCTGCTGCGTAACACCACGCTGTCGAGCCTGGGGATGGTCAAGCCGGCAAGGCTGATGGCGACTTGATCTCCGGGGCGAATGTCCATTGCCTGCCAGCGTTGCACAGAGCTCACGCTGACTCGCTTGATCTGTCGGTCATCGAGCATCACCGGCGAAAGCTCCAGCACGGGCGTGATCCGCCCGGTCCGGCCAATGTTGAAGTTCACCTTGCGTACCTCGGCCAAAGCCTGGGCGAAAGGGTATTTCCAGGCGACGCTCCAATAGGGCGGTTTGGCCTGCCAACGCTCGGCGGAGGGGCGTTTGCCCTGGCGCAAAACGATCCCGTCGCTGGCAAACGGCAGGGGCGAGCGGTACCAGTGCTCGCGCCAGCGTTCGGCGTCAGTGAGCGAGCTGATCGGCTGGCTATAAAGGATGGTTTGCGCAAAGCCCAGGCCGGCGAGCTTGGTGATGCGATCCGCCAGGTTTTCCGGGCCTTCTGGCCATTCCCAGATAAACAGGCCAACTGCGCTCGCCTCTGCGACGCTCACTGATTTGCGGGCCATCAAACCGGCGACCATGGCGCGTGCGTTGAGGCTGCCGTTGCGTGACTGTACGTGATCGGTCAGGTGCCAATAGAGCTCGCCTTGCACCAGCAGATCCACCGACTCGGACAATTGTTGGGGAATCGCAGCGATCTGGCGTGCCGAAGCCGTCCAGTCCTGGCCTTGTGTCCCATCGCCGCGACTGATGGCTTGAGCGAGCAAGCCCTGGCGATAAATCAGGGTTACGGCCACACCGTCAACTTTGGGCTGAGCCCAGACGTCCGTACGACCGCGCAGCCAGTGGTCGACTGCCTGCGCATCGCGCAATTTCTCCAGGCCGGTATGGGCGACGGGATGCACCCGAGTGCCGCGCGCAGTGCGCAGTGGATCTGGGGTGATGCTCACGTTGAAGCACTGGCGCCATACATTCAGTCGCGCGAGTGACTGATCATAGAGTTCGTCGGCGACCAGCGATTGTCCGCCGCGATGATAGCTGTCATCCCAGGTGTCGATCTGCTTTTGCAGTGCGCTGATTTCGTTTGTTGCGCGTTCGGCTGGCCAGTCGGGGCATTGGGACGCATGGACGTTAACGCAGCAGGCCAGCAAGCCGGGAAGAAACAGGCGAAGGTTGAGGAGCATCGAGAGCGTCCTTGCTCATTGGGATGCTTGAAGGCTAGGTCAGTATCGACTGGCACAAAGGGCAGGTGTTTTGCCGGGTATTTCTGTTGGCTTGCCCGCGAAAGCAGCGCAAGCGCAAGGCAATAAAAAGCCCCGCACGGCGAACCGTGCGGGGCTTTTGGTACAGCCAGGGAAGTCTTACAGGCCGGCAGCGGAACGCAAGTCGTCGGCGCGGTCGGTTTTTTCCCAGGTGAATGTGGTGAAGGTGTCTTCGCCAACAGTCTTGGTGGTCGGGGTGCGACCGAAGTGGCCGTACGCAGCGGTCTCCTGGTACATCGGGTGCAGCAGGTCGAGCATTTTGGTGATGGCGTACGGACGCAGGTCGAACACTTCGCGGACCAGTTTGACGATCTTGTCGTCGCTGATCTTGCCGGTGCCGAAGGTGTTCAGCGAGATCGAAGTCGGTTGGGCGACACCGATCGCGTAGGAAACCTGGATCTCGCAGCGCTCGGCCAGGCCGGCGGCGACGATGTTCTTGGCCACGTAGCGACCGGCGTAGGCCGCCGAGCGGTCAACCTTCGATGGATCCTTGCCGGAGAACGCACCACCGCCGTGACGAGCCATGCCGCCGTAGCTGTCGACGATGATCTTGCGACCGGTCAGACCGCAGTCGCCTACCGGACCGCCAATGATGAACTGGCCGGTCGGGTTGATGTGGAACTGGGTGTCCTTGCTCAGCAATTCGGCAGGCAGCACGTGCTTGACGATCAGCTCCATCACGCCTTCGCGCAAGTCTTTGTACGAGACTTCCGGGTTGTGCTGGGTCGACAGAACAACGGCGTCGATACCCACGACCTTGCCGTTTTCGTAGCGGCAAGTCACTTGCGACTTGGCGTCCGGACGCAGCCATGGCAGCAGGCCGGATTTGCGGGCTTCAGCCTGACGCTGCACCAGTTGGTGCGAGAAGGTGATCGGTGCCGGCATCAATACGTCGGTTTCGTGGCTGGCATAACCGAACATCAGACCCTGGTCGCCGGCGCCCTGATCTTCAGGCTTGGCACGGTCGACACCCTGGTTGATGTCGGGGGACTGCTTGCCGATGATGTTCATCACGCCGCAAGTCGCGCCATCGAAGCCAACGTCGGAGCTGGTGTAGCCAATGTCGGTGATCACATCACGAACGATTTGCTCCAGGTCTACCCACGCGGTGGTGGTGACTTCGCCGGCGATGATGGCTACGCCCGTTTTCACCAGAGTCTCGCAAGCCACGCGGGCGAGTTTGTCTTCAGCAATGATGGCGTCCAGCACCGCATCAGAAATCTGGTCGGCGATTTTGTCCGGATGCCCTTCAGACACGGACTCGGAGGTGAAAAGGGAGTATTCGCTCATCTCGATGTTTTCCTGAGTTTACCGATGGTGAGTGTCGCCAGGCGGCCGTTGAAAGTGTCGGACCTGAATCTGGAAACCATTACGTAAGCCTATGTACAGGCTTTCCCCGGGAACGAGTCCCGCAGCGGTGGCCCAACGGGCCAGATCATCCTGTTCAAACCCCAGCCAGAGATCACCGCAGGCCTCCTTGGCCCAACTCTGGTTGTGGCTACATAACTCGGTCACTAACAGGCTGCCGCCTGGTTGCAGAAGATTGGCCATGTGCTTGAGCGCATCGGCTGGTGCGGCGAAATGGTGCAGCACCATGTTCAATACAACGCAATCAGCCTTGAGGCTGACGCCGTTCAAGGCATCAGCCAGTTGCAGGCTGACGTTGGTCAGCGTTTCGCGCTCACAGACCTGGCGCGCCAGTTCAAGCATCGCCGGGCTGTTATCCACAGCGGTGACCTGAGAGAAGCGCCCCGCCAGCTCCGGTAGAAAGGAACCGTCGCCCGGGCCGACTTCGATGGCTGTACTGCCTTCACTGAAACCCAGCTTGTCGAGCAGCGCCACCACGCTATCGCGGTATTGCGGCAGGCCGGCGATCAAGTCTTGCTGGGCGCGAAATTTCTCCGCGACCCGCGAGAAAAAATCCTGGCTGGCCGCGGCACGTTGCCCGTGGACCTGGGCGATCCGTGCCTGCACTTCGACCGGCAAGCTCAAGTCATCCACTTCTTCGAGCAAGGCTGCGTGCAATTTGCCGCCCAGCAAGTCGCTGTGGGGCAGGGCGCGACGGTAGAAGATCGCGTTGCCTTCGCGGCGGGTTGCCACCAGGTCGGCCTGGGCCAATACCTTGAGGTGGTGACTCATGCCCGACTGGCCAATACCGAAGATTTGCGCCAGTTCCAGCACGCCAAAAGAATCGTTGGCCAATGCACGTAAAACATTCAGCCGCAGAGGATCGCCGCCGGCCTTGCACAGGGCCGCCAGTTCATCGCAATCGTCGTGGCGAATGGAAGGCATGCGTAGATTCATAAGGCCGGCAGTCTAGTCACGCACAGGAAGCACCGCAAGGGCAATATCAAAAAGTTTTGATATTGCACGATAGATGGCACTTCTTAACGTTAGCGTCAGTCAACAAACGAATGGCGGAAAGGTTTCACCCACCGAATCCGTCGATATCGATTGGAAAAACGCCCCCAGATGACTATCTGTCATTGCCCCGAGGCGTCCGGGTGAGGGAAAATGCTCGCCTTTTTTCCGTTTCATTTTTATCACTCTCGTTTCAGAACCCGCAGGAGAACAGCGATGCCTAGCCGTCGTGAGCGTGCCAACGCCATTCGTGCCCTCAGCATGGATGCCGTGCAAAAAGCCAACAGCGGCCATCCCGGTGCCCCGATGGGTATGGCAGATATCGCCGAAGTGCTTTGGCGCGACTACCTCAAACACAACCCAGGCAACCCATCGTTCGCTGACCGTGACCGCTTCGTGCTGTCCAACGGCCATGGCTCGATGCTGATCTATTCCTTGCTGCACCTGACCGGCTACGACCTGTCGATCGAAGACCTCAAGCAGTTCCGTCAGCTGCACAGCCGCACCCCGGGTCATCCGGAGCTGGGCTACACCCCGGGCGTTGAAACCACTACCGGTCCTCTTGGCCAAGGCCTGGCCAATGCCGTGGGTTTTGCCCTGGCAGAAAAAGTCCTGGCGGCGCAGTTCAACCGTCCTGGCCACAATATCGTCGATCACCACACCTACGTGTTCCTGGGTGATGGCTGCATGATGGAAGGCATTTCCCACGAAGTCGCTTCCCTGGCCGGCACCCTGGGCCTGGGCAAGCTGATCGCTTTCTACGATGACAACGGCATCTCCATCGACGGTGAAGTCGAAGGCTGGTTCACCGATGACACGCCGAAGCGCTTCGAGTCCTACAACTGGCAAGTGATCCGCAACGTCGACGGTCATGATCCGGAAGAAATCAAGATCGCGATCGAGACGGCCCGCAAGAGCGAGCAACCGACCCTGATCTGCTGCAAGACCACCATCGGCTTCGGTTCGCCGAACAAGCAAGGCAAGGAAGACTGCCACGGCGCCCCGTTGGGTGACGCGGAAATCGCCCTGACCCGCGCTGCGCTGAAGTGGAACCACGGTCCGTTCGAAATTCCGGCTGACATTTATGCCGAGTGGGATGCCAAGGAAGCCGGCCTCGCGGTCGAGGCTGACTGGGATCAGCGTTTCGCTGCCTACTCCGCTGCATTCCCGAGCGAAGCCAATGAACTGGTGCGTCGTCTGAGCGGCGAACTGCCGGCCGACTTCTCCGAGAAGGCCGACGCCTACATCGCCGAAGTCGCGGCCAAAGGCGAAACCATCGCCAGCCGCAAGGCCAGCCAGAACGCCCTGAACGCGTTCGGTCCGCTGCTGCCTGAGTTCCTCGGCGGTTCGGCTGACCTGGCCGGTTCCAACCTGACCCTGTGGAAAGGCTGCAAAGGCGTCACCGCCGAAGACGCCAGCGGCAACTACATGTACTACGGCGTGCGTGAATTCGGCATGACCGCGATCATGAACGGCGTTGCCCTGCACGGCGGTCTGGTGCCTTACGGCGCGACCTTCCTGATGTTCATGGAATACGCCCGCAATGCCGTGCGCATGTCGGCCTTGATGAAACAGCGCGTGATCCACGTCTACACCCACGACTCCATCGGTCTGGGCGAAGACGGCCCGACTCACCAGCCAATCGAGCAACTGGCCAGCCTGCGCTGCACGCCGAACCTCGATACCTGGCGTCCGGCCGATGCCGTTGAATCGGCAGTCAGCTGGAAGTACGCACTGGAACGCAAGGACGGTCCTTCGGCCCTGATCTTCTCGCGTCAGAACCTGCAGCACCAAACCCGCAACGCGCTGCAGATCGCCGACATCAGCCGTGGTGGTTATGTGTTGAAGGACTGCGCCGGCGAGCCTGAGCTGATCCTGATCGCCACCGGTTCGGAAGTCGGCCTGGCTGTTCAGGCTTTCGACAAGCTGACCGAGCAAGGTCGCAAGGTGCGTGTGGTGTCCATGCCGTGCACCAGCGTGTTCGATGCCCAGGATGCCGGCTACAAGCAATCGGTCCTGCCGTTGCAGGTCAGCGCCCGTATCGCCATCGAAGCCGCTCATGCGGACTACTGGTACAAGTACGTGGGCCTGGAAGGTCGCGTAATCGGCATGACCACCTACGGCGAGTCGGCGCCTGCGCCTGCCTTGTTCGAAGAGTTCGGCTTCACCCTGGAAAACATCCTGGGTCAGGCTGAAGAGCTGCTGGAAGACTGATCCAGAAGATGTGCGTCTGATCTGACGCCATCGCTGGCAAGCCAGCTCCCACAGGAATTTCCAGTGAACACAGATTTTGTGAGCACCAGAAAAACCTGTGGGAGCGGGCTTGCCCGCGATAGCGATAGTTCAGGCGATGCTTCACTATCGGATTCACCACGGTAATAGAGAACCCCATGCCTCAACCGCGTCCCTACAAAGTTGCACTCAACGGCTACGGCCGGATTGGTCGTTGCGTCTTGCGTGCGTTGTTCGAGCGAGGCGAAAAGGCCGGGTTTGAAATTGTCGCGATCAACGATCTGGCCGACATGGCCAGCATCGAATACCTGACACGCTTCGACTCCACCCACGGGCGTTTTCCCGGTGAGGTGAAGGTCGACGGCGATTGTCTGCATATCAATGGCGACTGCGTGAAGGTCCTGCGCAGTGCCACACCCGAAGGCATCGATTGGGCGTCGTTGGGCGTCGATCTGGTGCTGGAGTGCTCCGGCGCGTACCACACCCGCGAAGACGGCCAGCGTTTTCTCGACGCCGGTGCGCCACGGGTGCTGTTTTCCCAGCCGATGGCCAGCGAGGCCGATGTCGACGCCACCATCGTCTACGGCGTGAACCAGGATTGCCTGAGCGGCGATGAACTGCTGGTGTCCAACGCGTCCTGCACCACCAATTGCGGAGTGCCGCTGTTGCGCCTGCTGGATCAGGCGCTTGGTCTGGAGTACGTGTCGATCACCACGATCCACTCGGCCATGAACGATCAGCCAGTCATCGATGCCTATCACCACGAAGACCTGCGCCGCACCCGTTCGGCGTTTCAGTCGGTGATCCCGGTGTCCACTGGTCTGGCACGCGGCATCGAACGCCTGCTGCCGGAACTTGCCGGGCGAATTCAGGCCAAAGCCGTACGTGTGCCGACGGTTAACGTGTCTTGCCTCGACATTACGATGCAGACGGTAAGCGACACGGACGCCATCGAGGTCAACCGGATCCTGCGCGAGGCTGCCACCAGCGGCCCGCTCAAAGGCCTTCTGGCTTACACCGAGTTGCCCCACGCCAGTTGTGATTTCAACCATGACCCACATTCGGCGATCGTCGATGCCAGTCAGACCCGTGTTTCCGGCCCCCGGCTGGTGAACATCCTGGCCTGGTTCGACAACGAATGGGGTTTTGCCAACCGAATGCTGGACGTTGCAGAACACTATCTGCAAACAGCCGCTTCGAAAAAAACTGCTCTCTAAAACAGAAACTCCAGGAATGCGACCCATGACCGTGTTGAAGATGTCCGACCTCGATCTGCAAGGTAAGCGCGTACTGATTCGCGAAGACCTCAACGTCCCAGTCAAGGACGGTGTTGTCACCAGCGATGCGCGAATCCTGGCTTCGCTGCCGACCATCAAGCTGGCTCTGGAAAAAGGCGCGGCCGTGATGGTCTGCTCGCACCTTGGCCGTCCGACCGAAGGCGAGTTCTCGGCCGAGAACAGCCTCAAGCCAGTCGCCGACTACCTGAGCAAGGCTTTGGGCCGCGAAGTGCCGCTGGTGGCTGATTACCTGGGTGGCGTCGACGTCAAGGCCGGCGACATCGTGCTGTTTGAAAACGTACGTTTCAACAAGGGCGAGAAAAAGAACGCTGACGAATTGGCCCGGCAATACGCCGCACTGTGCGACGTATTTGTCATGGACGCCTTCGGCACTGCTCACCGCGCCGAGGGTTCGACCCACGGCGTGGCCAAGTTCGCCAAAGTCGCCGCTGCCGGCCCGCTGCTGGCCGCTGAACTGGACGCACTGGGCAAGGCCCTTGGCGCCCCGGCCCAACCGATGGCGGCCATCGTTGCCGGCTCCAAGGTCTCGACCAAACTCGACGTGCTCAACAGCCTGAGCCAGATCTGCGATCAACTGATCGTCGGCGGCGGCATTGCCAACACCTTCCTGGCCGCTGCCGGTCACCCGGTTGGCAAATCGCTGTACGAGCCGGACCTGCTGGACACCGCGCGCGCCATCGCCGCCAAAGTCAGCGTGCCGTTGCCGGTAGATGTGGTGGTTGCCAAGGAATTCGCTGAAAGCGCTGCCGCTACCGTCAAGCTGATCGCTGACGTTGCTGCCGACGACATGATTCTCGACATCGGCCCGCAAACCGCGGCCAACTTCGCCGAACTGCTGAAGTCGTCGAAAACCATCCTGTGGAACGGCCCGGTCGGCGTGTTCGAATTCGACCAGTTCGGTAACGGCACCAAAGTGCTGGCCCAGGCCATCGCCGACAGCGCCGCATTCTCCATTGCAGGCGGCGGCGACACCCTGGCAGCCATCGACAAATATGGCGTTGCCGAGCAAATCTCCTACATTTCTACCGGCGGCGGCGCGTTCCTCGAATTCGTCGAAGGCAAGGTGTTGCCAGCCGTTGAAGTCCTGGAAACCCGGGCCAAGGCCTGAGGCCGCCCCGTTTGGCCAGGCAAGGGAGTGTTTTTATGGTCAGGACGTTAGCGCTGTTGATCGTCGCGGGTTCGCTGGTGGCTTGTGGGAGCAACCCCAAAGCAACTCCGGAGCCTGCGCCGTCTGCACCCCGGAGCGGCTGCTACCAGGCTGACTGGCAGGCAGAAACCAATCCGGTGCTCAACAAGCGTTCCGGGCCTGAAGGCCTGGACAAATACGAGTCACAGACCCCCGCCAAGGAACATGGTTGCCCTTGACGGGTCTGACTCCTTACTCAGGGCCGGTGGCGTGCGCTGCCGGTCGAGGAACACGGATGAAAGGTTTTATCGCCATTACGGCGCTGGCACTGCTGGCCGGGTGCGCCAACATGAACCCGTTCCAGTCGTCCGCCCCGGCGGATAACTGGACCACCTGGACCTGCGACAGCCAGGCCAAAGTGCTCTGGCGTTATACCGACGACAGTCGTACGCAAGTCGATGTCCGCCTGGGCGGCGCCGATCAGGTCTATCGCCTCAAGCAAGAGCCGGGCGCTTCGGGCTCGCTGTACAGCGACAACATGCTGGCGTTTCACATAAAAGGTGAGGAAGGCCTGGTTTACTGGGTCGCCACCAATGATTTGATTGGGCGTGGCTGTAAAGCGCAATGAAAATGCCGTCCGCTGGGCTTTTGTGGCGAGGGAGCTTGCTCCCGCTGGAGCGCGAAGCGTTCCCGATCAGATAGCCGGATTACGACTGCTTCGCAGCCGAGCGCGAGCAAGCTCACTCGCCACAGGGTCTTTGTAGTTTTTGAGATTTTGGTAATACCGAATTGGCAGGCCGGACCAACCCCCGATCTGCAATAACTTGAATAGCCGCCGCCGCTACGGCAGGCTGGCACGATTAACGACCCAAACCGGGAGAGACACACACAATGGCACTTATCAGCATGCGCCAGATGTTGGACCACGCAGCCGAGTTCGGCTACGGCGTTCCAGCTTTCAACGTCAACAACCTTGAGCAGATGCGCGCCATCATGGAAGCCGCTGACAAGACTGACTCCCCGGTGATCGTCCAGGCCTCGGCCGGTGCTCGCAAATACGCCGGCGCGCCGTTCCTGCGTCACCTGATCCTGGCGGCCATCGAAGAATTCCCGCACATCCCGGTGTGCATGCACCAGGACCACGGCACCAGCCCTGACGTCTGCCAGCGTTCCATTCAGCTGGGCTTCAGCTCGGTCATGATGGACGGTTCCCTGGGCGAAGACGGCAAGACCCCGACCGACTACGACTACAACGTCCGCGTTACCCAGCAAACCGTAGCCATGGCTCACGCCTGCGGCGTATCGGTAGAAGGCGAGCTGGGCTGCCTGGGCTCGCTGGAAACCGGCATGGCGGGTGAAGAAGACGGTATCGGTGCCGAAGGCGTTCTGGACCACAGCCAGATGCTGACCGACCCGGAAGAAGCCGCTGATTTCGTCAAGCGTACCCAGGTCGATGCCCTGGCCATCGCCATCGGCACCAGCCACGGCGCCTACAAGTTCACCAAGCCGCCTACCGGCGACGTATTGGCGATCGACCGCATCAAAGAGATCCACAAGCGCATTCCAAACACTCACCTGGTGATGCACGGCTCGTCTTCGGTTCCGCAAGAGTGGCTGGCGATCATCAACCAGTACGGCGGCGACATCAAAGAAACCTACGGCGTACCGGTTGAAGAGATCGTCGAAGGCATCAAGCACGGCGTACGCAAGGTCAATATCGACACCGACCTGCGTCTGGCATCCACCGGCGCCATGCGTCGCCTGATGGCCACCAACCCGAGCGAGTTCGACCCGCGTAAATTCTTCGGTGCTACCGTGACCGCAATGCGCGACGTGTGCATCGCTCGCTACGAGGCCTTCGGCACCGCGGGCAACGCTTCGAAGATCAAGCCGATCTCTCTGGAAGCGATGTACCAGCGTTACCTCAAAGGTGAGTTGAACGCCAAGGTCAACTAAGCCTTCAGCGTTCGAGTCGCAAGAAAAACCCGCATGAACCTGCGGGTTTTTTTATGGCTGCAATCTTTTGCTGTTTATTGGTCGTGATCGATATCCAGCTTGCTGAAAGTCACTTTCCCGCCTTCAGTGGTGTACCCGGTGTTGTCCTGCACATAAACCCCGGCCTTGAAGTACAGCGGTTTGTCGCGCCAGCTGGCGCTGATATTGGTGTCCCATTGGTAACCTGCGCCACTGACGCCCAGCGCGCCGCCGGGGCTCAGGTGGATGAGGTAGTTGAATTCACGATCAAGCTTGATGCCGGTGGCGAGGGTGATGACGCGACTCTCGGCGTCGTCGGGGTGCATTCTGACCTTGATGACGAGGTTGCCCGTTTCGCTGCTGGTCTTGTACTGGTACTCGAGTTTGACCATTGGTCTCTGGCTCTTGTACGCGTGAATCTGCCCGATGACGATTTTGCCGGAGCTCGGCACCTGGTGCACCGTCAGGGTGGCACGCAGCAGGTTGTCGGCATCCGGGTAATACCAATTGCGCAGCGTACCGTTGCTGTAGGTTTCGCGCAGCTCGGTGCGCGGGTAGATGGCGTTTTCGGTTTTGGAGCCGGTCACGGGCGACCAGAAGAACAGGGTGCCGGTGTCGGAGTGGAAGTATTGATCCTTGAAGCCGTCTACCAGTTTGGACGTTTCAACAGTGTACGGCGGGCTGCCGACGGGAACGCTGAGGTTCCAGGTTGCGAGGTCGATCATAAAAATGCTTCCACAGATTTAGCTGCACGGGCGTGCCAGAAGCTCTAGTACGCGCCTCGGAGGGCGATCTTTATAATCGTAGGTGAGATGTTTGTTAATGGTGGACTGACAGATGGATGACGTCAAAATCCTGTCAAAACGCCATCTTTCCCGGTTTTAGCCGCCTTCACGCACGACCGTTAGTCGGCGAATTAACCCTTTAGTTAGATGATGGCGTACTGACAGCTTCTGATTTAGTTGATCCCGGTCTAGAGTGAAGGCACAGTATTTGTCCGGTTTTCACAAAAAACCGGCCTGACGTCCAGAAAATAGAGAAGCAGCATGGAATGCGTGCACCCCCCGCCAGCTGAAGGCAACTCAACACTTTTAATCGTCGACGATTACCCTGAAAACCTGATCAGCATGCGCGCGTTGTTGCAACGCCAGGACTGGCAGGTCATCACCGCTGCCTCAGGGTTCGAGGCTCTCGGCCTGCTGCTTGAGCATGATGTCGACCTGGTGCTGCTCGATGTGCAGATGCCGGGCATGGACGGGTTCGAAGTCGCGCGCCTGATGCGCGGCAGCCAACGGACACGGCTGACGCCGATCATTTTCCTGACCGCCAACGAACAGTCCCAGGACGCGGTAATCAAGGGTTATGCCAGTGGCGCCGTGGATTACCTGTTCAAACCGTTCGACCCGCAGATTCTCAAGCCCAAGGTCCAGGCGTTGCTGGAGCACCAGCGCAATCGCCGCGCCTTGCAGCGCCTGAGCCACGATCTGGAGGTCGCTCGCGCCTTCAATGCCTCGGTGCTGGACAACGCTGCCGAAGGCATTCTGGTGGTGAACGAGGACGGTCTGATCCGCTTCGCCAACCCGGCAATGTCGCGCCTGCTCAGTGCCACCGTGCAAGAGTTGCAAGGCAAGGAGTTTCTGGATTTCCTGCAAAAGCCACACATTCCTGTGTGGGCCGACTCGGACTTGCTGGCCGGCTTCAAACGCGGTGAAACATTGCGCCTGCACGACGCATTGCTGCGGACTGCGCCGGGGCAGCAGGTGCCAGTGGCATTGTCCTGCGCACCCTTGCCTGCCGAGCAGCGTGCGATGGTGGTCACCGTGCTGGACATGTCGGTGGTGCGCCACCTGCACCAGCAACTGGAATACCAGGCGGTGACCGATCCGCTAACGGGATTGCTCAACCGCCGGGGTTTTTACCAGACCGTGGAAAACCTCCTGTTGCGTGGCGAGCGACCCGACAGTGCCTGGGTCCTGATGTACCTCGATCTCGACGGATTCAAACGCGTCAATGACTCCCTCGGCCACGATGCCGGTGATCGGGTGTTGCGCTGGGTATCCGAGCAGTTGAAGGCCTGCTTGCGCTCCTTTGACATTCTGGCGCGCATGGGCGGCGATGAATTCACGGCATTGCTCGATCTGGAGTTTCCCGAACAGGCGGCCAAGATCGCCGAAAAGCTGATTGAGCGCGTGTCGATCTGTCAGCAGATCGACGGTCTGGATATCGCTTTGGGCGTGAGCATCGGCATTGCCACGTTTCCCGATTGCGGTGCCAACCTGGACGGTTTGCTGCGAGCCTCGGACATCGCGATGTACGAGGCCAAGCGTGCCGGTCGTCAGCAGTATCGTTTTTACGATCATGAGATGAATGGCCGGGCGCGTTCGCGCTTGATGCTTGAAGAAAGCGTACGTGACGCTATCGAGAGTCGTGATTTCAACCTGGTCTATCAACCGCAGGTGGCCATCTGCGACGGGCGCATTCGCGGCTTTGAAGCACTCTTGCGCTGGCAGCATCCGAGTGTCGGGGACGTACCGCCGGGGCTGTTTCTGCCATTGCTGGAAGAGGCGCGGTTGATCAGCCGCCTGGGCAGCTGGATTTACCAACGCGGCGCCGAACAGCGCAAAGCCTGGGAAACCTTGTTTGCCGAAAATCTGATACTGGGTATCAGTTTGAGCAGAACGCAGTTCGCCATGCCCAACCTGGTGACTGAGTTGCGTCAGGTGTTGGAGCGGCACGGCTTGCAGCCGCGCCAGCTGGAAGTCGAAGTGACGGAGGAAGCCCTGACGCACAACCCGGAGGAAACCCGCAAACAGCTACGCTTGCTGCGTAATCTGGGGGTCAGGGTGGCGCTGGATGATTTCGGTTCTGGCCCTTGTTCGATGGCCCACTTACGTGACCTGGAACTGGACACGCTCAAGCTTGATCGCCATCTGATCGCTCGCCTGCCCGGGTCGGCGCGGGACGCGGTGCTGGTGCGCAACGTGATCGGCTTGTGCAAACAGTACGGCATGCTGGTGATCGCCGAGGGGGTTGAAACCGTTGCCCAGTTCCAATGGCTGCAAGCCAATGGCTGCGAGTATGTGCAGGGCTTTCTGGTGGCGCGTCCGATGATGGCAGAAGACACTGGCCACTTTGCGCAACCGTTCGACTGGAGCGCGTTGCTCATTTGAATTCGCTACACTGGCGACCTGTTCACGATCTGTGTTGCCGCTGCGATGACTGCTTTGAAATACCTCCAGGCGTATCCCGCTTCCTTGCAGGACCAGGTGCGCCAACTGATCGCCGACGGTCGCCTGGGCGAGTACCTGAGCAAACGTTATCCGGACACGCACGGTGTGCAGAGCGACAAGGCGCTTTACACCTACGCACTGGATCTCAAGCAGCAATACCTGCGCAACGCTCCAGCCATCGACAAGGTGTTGTTCGACAATCGGCTGGACCTGACGCATCGTGCCCTCGGACTGCACACTACGATCTCCCGGGTGCAAGGCGGCAAGCTCAAGGCGAAAAAGGAAATCCGCATCGCTTCGCTATTCAAGGAAGCGCCTTCGGAGTTTCTGAAAATGATCGTGGTTCACGAGTTGGCGCATTTCAAAGAGTCCGATCACAACAAGGCGTTCTACAAGTTGTGCGAACACATGCTACCGGGGTATCACCAGGTGGAGTTCGATGTGCGGGTGTACCTGACGTGGCGCGACATGCAATGAAAGATCTACAAAAAGGAGCAAGCGTGACGGACGTTAGCAAGACCAAGAGCAGCTTCTACCGCCGCTTGTACGTGGCGTACCTGATCGACAGCGGCCTGGCCAGCAGTGTTCCGGCGCTGACCGATATCACCGGTATGCCCCGACGCACCGCGCAGGACACCATCGCAGCGCTGGCGGACCTGGATATCGTTTGCGAATTCGAGCAGGAAGAAGGCGCACGCAATCATGCCGGCCGTTACCGGATTCGCGATTGGGGCGCGATTGATCGGGGGTGGATCGAGCGAAATTTGCGGCAGATAAAAAACGTATTGGAGTATCCCTGAGATTTTCGCTGCAGTGCTGACGCTATCGCGGGCAAGCCCGCTCGCACAGGTTCCGAGGCGGACTGCAAATTTGCGATGCACCGGCAATCACTGTGGGAGCTGGCTGGCCAGCGATAGGGCTCTCAGGAGCGACGCATGCCGATATGTGGAATGCCATCCTCGACATACTCCTCTCCTGCCACCACAAATCCGTACCGCCCGTAATACCCCTGCAAATGCGCCTGCGCCGAGAGATACACCGGCATATCCGGCCAGCGTTTTTGCGTCTGTTTCAATGCCTGAGCCATCAGCCCATGGCCGAGCCCGGTGCCGCGAGCCTGGGGCGCAATGATCACGCGTCCGATCACCACGTCGCCGCCCTGTAGTTCAGGATCGAGTAAGCGCAGGTACGCCACCAGTCGATCCCCGTCCCACGCCATCACATGGCAGGTATCACCTTCCAGATCCTGGCCATCGATATCTTGATAAATGCACTTCTGTTCAACGACGAACACTTCGCTGCGCAACTGCAAAATGGCGTACAGCTGTTCTTTGCCCAGATCGCTATGGTGTTTGCAGACCCAATCGATTGTCATGTTCTGATTCCCTGAAAACGTCTCCCCCGATACTAAGCGTCCAGACGATGGATGTCTTTATGGCAGAGAAATCTGTGACAAAGACCAAAATGCCATCATTCATTTTTCGCGGCGTTGTCTTCTTTGTGTAATCTGGGATCAAGCGATGCGCAGTGGCTTGAATGAGCTACCGTTTTAGTGCCTGTTGGTGCGGGTACCGGGTCTTGGGTTTTGGCTGAAAACACGTCGGGTAGCCGCCCGCTAAGGATTTTCTAGCATGCCGCGATTGCATCGAGCCTTTGCTTTGATCGGATTGCTGTTGCTGACGCAAAGTGCGGCAGCAGAGAAGCTGCGGCTGGTGGCTGATGCGTGGCCGCCGTTTACCGACGCAACATTGGTCAACGGCGGGTTGGCCACCGACATTGTCAGCACCGCACTGGCGCGGGCTGGTTATGCCAGTGAATTCGAGCAGGTGCCTTGGGCGCGCGCATTGCTGGGCGTGAGCGAGGGCCGATACGATGTGCTGGTCAATGCCTGGTACACCGATGAGCGGACGAAACTGGGCAAGTTTTCCGGTGAGTATCTGGTCAATCGCATCCGTTTTCTCAAGCGCAAAGATGCGCCCATCGAATACAGCAATTTGCAGCAACTGCACAGCTATCCGATAGCCGTGGTGCGAGGTTATGCCTATTCACCAGCGTTCGACGAAGACCAGTCCCTGCAAAAGATCCCGGTGCACAGTTTCGCGATGGCCGTGCGAATGGTTGCCGCCGACAGGGTCAAACTGACCCTGGAAGACGAATACGTCGCGCGGTACTACTTGGCTCGTGAGCCCGTCAAAGTGCGCAACGCCGTGGAGTTTCTGCCCAAGCCACTGAGCGAGAATGGCCTGCACATCCTGGTCAGCCTGAAGAATCCACGCAATGAACAGATCGTCGCAGGCTTCGATCGGGCGATTGCGGCGATGAAGGCGGACGGGAGTTACGAGCGATTGCTCAGGCAGCACGGGATGTAGGTGGGGCTGGCGGCCTGATCGCTGGCAAGCCAGCTCCCACAGTGTTTGATGGTTTACACAGATCAGTGCCTGACTCAATTCCCTGTGGGAGCTGGCTTGCCAGCGATCAGGCCCGACTAGCCACCGCAAATCTCAGTCTTCGCTCGTATCCTTGATCAAATGCGCCGCCAACGTACGCAGCGGCCCCAGTTGCCGGCAGATCAATGCCAGTTGCGTCTGCACCAGCCGTTGGCCTTCATCGATTTCATCGGGCATCTGTTCGAGTTCATTGGCCAGCGCCTCTTCCTCATCGCTCTGAATCGCAATGGCGGATTTGCTCGCCAGGCCCTGGGCGATTTCGTCGATGCTGGCAGCCAGTTTCACACCGGCGCCTTCGATCAGTTGTTCGCGCACATCCGCCGGTAACTGGGTTTCACGGTGCGCACCCAGACCAGACAGATAACTGAGCAAAGTGTGCGACAACACCAGAAAACGGAAACCCACATCCGCTTCCTTACGAAAATGCCCAGGCTCCATCAGCATGTTGGCCAGGGTGGTCGACAGCGCTGCGTCTGCGTTGTGCGCGTTGCGCCGGGCCAGGCGATAAGCCAGGTCGTCGCTTTTGCCGGCGGCGTATTGCTGCATGATCTGGCGCAGGTAAATGCTGTTGCAGGTCAGGGTGTTGGCCAGCACTTTGTTCAGGCGTCGACCCTGCCAGTCCGGCAGGAACAGGAACACCGCCAGCCCGGCGATCAGACTGCCCAGCAAGGTGTCGAACAGTCGTGGCAGGAACAGTCCGTAGCCGTCGCCCACTTGGTTGAAGCAGAACAGAATCATCAAGGTGATCGCCGCTGTCGCCAGGGTGTAGCGGGTGGTGCGGTTGGTAAAGAACACGATCCCGGCGGCGATGGCGAAGCAGGACTGGATCAGCGGGTTCGGGAACAGGTCGAACAGCGCCCAGGCCAGGGTCAGGCCGATGGCGGTACCAATGATCCGTTGGCCGAGCTTGCGGCGGGTGGCGCCGTAGTTAGGCTGGCAAACAAACAGGGTCGTCAGGATGATCCAGTAACCCTGGGACGGATGGATCAAATGCACCATCGCGTAGCCGATGCTCAAGGCCAGGGGCAAGCGCAGGGCATGGCGGAACAGCAGCGAAGTCGGCGTCAGCTGCGTGCGCAATCGAACCCACACATCCTTCAAGTTGCGCGGCGAGCGGTCGAGCAGGCTGCTGTCCGTGGCGTCCGCCAGCGCGTCGGGGTTACTGGCGTCGCTCAACAAACGATCGAGGGTGCCAAGGTTCGCCGCCAACGCCCGCAATGAGCGCAGCAACCCGCGCCACGCCGGGTTGCTCTGGATGCGCAAATGTTCGAGAGAGGCGTGCAGGTCGCTCAGCGCTTCGGCGAAACTGGCGTCATAGGTGAACGGCTGACGCATCTGGATCGATTCGGCCAAAGCCCGGCAGGCCTTGCCTTGCTGGCGCAGCAGGCGCTGACAGCGAAACAGCACGTCACTGTGGAAAAACGCATCGGCCAGGGCGTTGTAAGGGTAGTGCGAAGAACTGGCGCGTTCGTGGATGTCCTGGGCGAGGAAGTACAGCTTCAGGTAACGGCTGACTTTCGAGCCCGGCCGACCGTTGCCGACCCGGTGCAGGATGATTTCCTTGGCGGCGTTGAGTGCGGCGACCACGCGACCGTTCTGTTGCGCCAGTTCCAGGCGACGGGCTTCCACGTCCATCTGCCGGATCGGCTCGAACAGCGAGGATTTCAGCTTCAGGTAGAAGCCCAGTTCGCGGAACAACCGTGCCAGGCTCTGCTGTACTGGCTGGTTGGAAAACAACGCCTGCCACAACACCGACAGCACGCCGTACCAGGCCGCACCGGCCACCAACAGCAGTGGCTCGTGCCAGAAATCGGTGACCGCGCCACCGCGCTGATCCACGCCGATCATGGTGTAGACCGACAGGATCAGCGTCGCCGAGGCAATCGCGCCATAGCGTTCGCCCAGCGCGCCGAGCATGGTCAGGCAGAACGCGGCGAGCGCAAAGGCGATGATGAAGAGGTAGGGGTAGGGGAAGAGCAGTTCGACGGACAGCGCGGCAACGGCGAAACATACCAGCGTCACCGCCAAGGCGTTGAGACGGCCCTGCCAACTGTCATCGGTTTCAGCCAGGGCGCTGGCGATAATCCCGAGGAACAACGGGATCAGCAGCCCCATTTCATCCTGATACCAACACAGCGCCATGGTACCGGTCAGGGCGATGAACACCCGCACGCTGTAACTGAATTTATCCAGCGCCCAAAGGCGACGCAGAGACTGACGGAATGAAGTCGATGACATGAAGTGCGAAGGCCTTCCGAGGCAATGACGCTAAATTGAGCCACTAATGACGCCGACGCAATGGCGCCGATCACATTGGGCAGCAAAATTTGTTCCTTTGAGATCCTCCGCCGAGCGCATTCTTTAAAGTCAACAAAGAACCCTGTGGGAGCTGGCTTGCCAGCGATAGCGGACTGACAGTCAATAAAGATGTCGGATGTACTGGCCTCATCGCTGGCAAGCCAGCTCCCACAGGGATGGTGCTTCACATTTGAAAGACGGTCGTCAGACGTACTGTGCGGCCGCGTAGCCGGAAGCCCACGCCCACTGGAAGTTGAAGCCGCCCAGATGCCCGGTCACGTCCAGCACTTCGCCAATGAAATACAGGCCCGGGCTTTTCAGCGATTCCATGGTCTTGGACGACACTTCGTTGGTATTCACGCCACCGAGCGTCACTTCGGCGGTGCGATAGCCTTCGGTGCCGGCAGGTACGACCTTCCAGCTCGCCAGTTTTTCGGCGATGGCGGCGATTTCTGCGTGGGTGTACTGCTTCATCGGTTTGGAGACGAACCAGTTGTCCGCCAACAGGTTGGCCATCTTCTTGGTGAAGATTTCCCCGAGCAGGGTTTTCAGCTCGCTGTTGGGACGTTCGGCCTGTTGCTGTTGCAACCAGTGCGCTGCGTCATGGTCGGGCATCAGGTTGATCTCGACCGTATCGCCGGATTCCCAGAACGAAGAAATCTGCAAAATCGCCGGACCACTGAGGCCGCGGTGAGTGAACAGAATGTTCTCGCGAAAGCTTTGGTCGTTGCAGCTCACCAGGCAATCCACCGAGGTACCGGACAGTTCGCTGCACAGTTCCTTTAGTTGATCGGTGATGGTGAACGGGACCAGGCCGGCGCGGGTGGGCAGCAGTTCGTGACCGAATTGCCTGGCCACCTGGTAGCCGAAACCGGTGGCGCCCAGGGTTGGGATCGACAGGCCGCCAGTGGCGATCACCAACGATTCGCACGTCATCTGACCGAGGGTGGTGTCGAGCAAATAGCCCTTCTCGAGTTTCTCGATGCTCTGGATCGACGTGTCCAGGTGCAGGCTGACACCAACCTGATCGCACTCGTCGAGCAGCATTTGCAGGATGTCGCTGGACTTGTTGTCGCAGAACAACTGACCGAGTTTTTTTTCGTGATATGGCACGCCGTGCTTGGCAACCATGCCGATGAAATCCCATTGGGTATAGCGGGCGAGCGCCGATTTGCAGAAATGCGCGTTCTGCGACAGGAAATTGCTCGGCTCGGTGTACATGTTGGTGAAATTGCAGCGGCCACCGCCCGACATCAGGATTTTCTTGCCGGCCTTGTTGGCATGGTCAAGCAACAACACCTTGCGCCCGCGCCCGGCGGCGGTCAGCGCACACATCAACCCTGCGGCGCCAGCGCCAATGATCACGACTTCGGTAGAGCGCAAAACGGTGTCCTCAACTGTTCTCGAGCATTCCCACGCTCTGCGTGGGAATGCCGCCATGGACGCTCTGCGTCCGCCGTCATGTGACGCGCAGCGTCACGGGATGCATTCCCACGCGGAGCGTGGGAATGATCAGGGTCACAGGATACGCACGCGCAGCGAGCGGCCTTTGATCTTGCCGTCGTTCAAGCGCTGCAAGGCCTGCTTGGCGATTCCGCGTTCCACGGCCACGTAAGCCTGGAAGTCAAAAATCGCGATCTTGCCAACCTGCGCGCCCGGGATGCCGGCATCACCGGTCAGTGCGCCGAGAATGTCGCCTGGCCGAACCTTGTCTTTGCGGCCAGCACCGATGCACAGGGTGCTCATCTGCGGCAGCAGTGGGCCGCCGCCCTGATTGGTCAGGTTGTCCACCTGATCCCAGGTCAGCGGCGATTTCTGCAACTGTTCGATCGCCTGCGCACGCTGGGCTTCGGACGGCGCGACCAGGCTGATCGCGATGCCTTTCTCACCGGCACGACCGGTACGGCCGACGCGGTGGATGTGGATTTCCGAATCGCGGGCGAGCTCGACGTTGATCACCATGTCCAGGGAATCGATATCAAGGCCGCGGGCCGCGACATCGGTGGCCACCAGTACCGAGGTGCTGCGGTTGGCGAACATGGCCAGCACCTGATCGCGGTCACGCTGTTCCAGGTCGCCGTGCAGGCCGACCGCGGAAATGCCTTTGGCAGTCAGGTGGTCGACGGTTTCCTGAACCTGCTGTTTGGTGAAGCAGAACGCGACGCAGGACGCCGGGCGGAAGTGGCCGAGGACCTTGGTCACGGCGCTCATGCGCTCTTCCGGAGAGATTTCGTAGAAGCGCTGCTCGATCTGCGTGTCGTCGTGGAACGCCTCGGCTTTCACTTGCTGCGGGTTGCGCATGAACTTCGAGGCCAGCTGCTTGATGCCCACCGGGTACGTGGCGGAGAACAGCAGGGTCTGGCGGCGCTCCGGGGCCTGCATGATGATTTCTTCGATGGAGTCGTAGAAACCCATGTCGAGCATGCGGTCGGCTTCGTCGAGAATCAGCGTGTTCAGGCCGTGCAGGACCAGCGAACCCTTGCGCAGGTGCTGCTGGATGCGCCCCGGCGTGCCGACGATGATGTGCGCGCCGTGTTCCAGCGAAGCGATCTGCGGGCCGAGGGACACGCCGCCGCACAAGGTCAGGACCTTGATGTTGTCTTCGGCACGGGCCAGGCGACGGATTTCCTTGGCGACCTGGTCGGCCAGCTCGCGGGTCGGGCACAGGATCAGTGCCTGGCAGCCGAAGTAGCGCGGATTGATCGGGTTCAGCAGGCCGATACCAAAGGCTGCGGTTTTGCCGCTGCCGGTCTTGGCCTGGGCGATCAGGTCCATTCCCTTGAGGATCACCGGCAAGCTTTGCGCCTGGATCGGCGTCATCTGGGCATAACCGAGGGAGTCGAGGTTAGCCAGCATGGCGGCGGACAGCGGCAAAGTATTAAATTCGGTGGCGATGGTGGTCACGGGACTGGCCTGCAAAACAAAATGTCGCGCAGTGTACCAGTCCGATGGCCTTTAGCCCTAAGGCTCGATGTGTTCTTCCGGACGTTTGACTCGCCGTCCGTCTTCTCTCGAGAGTTGGGAGAAGATCGTAGCCGCCAGCATGGCCATGATTCCCACCGTCACGAATGTGAGCTGGAACGCGCCCAGAACCGTGTCCACGCCGTCTTTTCCGATTTGCGCGCTGAACCCGCCGAGCAACGCACCGGCACAGGCCACGCCCAGGCTCAGGGACAATTGCGCGACCACCGATAGCAGACTGTTGCCGCTGCTGGCGCTGGCGTCGTCGAGGTCGATCAACGTCACGGTGTTCATCGCCGTGAACTGCAAAGAGTTGATCGCGCCAAGGATCGCCAGCAGGCACAGCAGCAGCCAATAAGGCGTCTGTTCGCTGACCAGGCCCATGCTCGCCAACATGATGCCCAGTGCCAGGGTGTTGCCGGTCAGCACGATGCGGTAGCCCAGACGTTCAATCAGCGGCCGCGCCACCCACTTGGCGATCATTGCCGCCGCTGCCAGCGGTAGCATGCTCATCCCGGCCTGGGACGGCGAATACCCCAACGCCACTTGCAGCAGCAACGGCACCAGGAACGGCAGCGCGCCACTACCCAGGCGAGCGAACAGGTTGCCGAGGATACCGACGGCAAAGGTCCGGGTCTTGAACAGCGATGGCGCAAACAGTGGATTCTCGATATGCCCGGCGCGCAGCCAATACGCCGCCAGGCACGCCATGCCGGCGAACAACAGCAACATCACCCGCAGGTGCGGCAGGTGCAGTTCGCCCAGACCTTCCATGGCGATGGTGATCAGGATCATCGCCGCACCGAACAGCAAGAACCCCAGGCTATCGAAGCGCGTACGCTCGGAGCCGCGCAGGTCAGGGATGAATTTCCACACGGCGTAGCAACCAATCAGGCCCACCGGCAGGTTGATCAGGAAGATCCAGTGCCAGGTCAAAAACTGCACCATCCAGCCGCCCATGGTCGGGCCGATCAGCGGGCCGAGCAGGCCGGGAATGGTGATGAAGCCCATGATCCGCACCAGTTCCGAACGCGGGTAAGCGCGCAGCACCACCAGCCGCCCGACCGGCAGCATCAGAGCGCCGCCCAGGCCCTGGATGATCCGGGCGCCGATCAACTGGGTCAGGCTGGTCGACAATGCGCAGAGCAGCGAGCCGAGGCTGAACAGCAGAATCGCGCTGAAGAAGATTTTCCGGGTGCCGAAGCGGTCGGCAATCCAGCCCGAGGCGGGAATCAGCAAGGCCACCGTCAGCATGTAGGCAATGATCACGCCTTGCATGCGCAGCGGATCTTCCGCCAGGTCCCGGGCCATGGCTGGCAGGGCGGTGTTGAGGATCGTCCCGTCGAGGGACTGCATGAAGAAGGCAATGGCGACGACCCACGGCACCCAGCGGGCGGTGACAGGATCGAGAGGCGGGCGGTTGGGCATGGGACCTCTGGTTGTCGGTAATGATCGTTCCCACGCTCCGCGTGGGAATGCCTCTTGTGACGCTCTGCGTCACGCTTTGGGACGCGGAGCGTCCCGGGCTGCATTCCCACGCAGAGCGTGGGAACGAGCAGGTTCAGAGGGTCAAGGTCAACCGGCTGACAAGCGCCCCCGGCAACAACGCCGAGGCCGTCGCGCGCTGGCTGTAGGTACTGGCCGACAACAGCAACTCGCGCTCCCGGGTCAGCGCTTCCAGCTGCGAACCGAGCAGGCTGAAAGCGCTGTCATCGAAACGCATGGTGCTGACCGGCGCCTGTATCTCGCCGTTCTCCACCCAGAAGGTCGCGAAGCGGGTCATGCCGGTCAGGCGTGCCGCCGGTTGATCCGAGAAGTTCAGATACCACAGGTTGCTGATGTACAAACCGGTACCGAGCTGCCTGAGGACGTCTGCTTCGGGTAAATCACCGGCCTTCAAATCCAACGCACTCGGCGATTCGCCGCCGCTGGCGCCGTTGGCGGTCAAGCCGTATTCGGCGGCGCTGCGTGAACCGACCAGTTGTGCGCCGGCCTGGCCCTCGACGATCAATTTGAGATCGCTGCGCGGATAACCTTCATCCGAGAACGCCGGGCTCAGCGAACCGCTGACCTTTTCCTCCAGCGAGACCAGCGGGCTGAAGTGTTGATCGCCGCCATAGAGCTTCTGCAATGGGCTGCTTTTGCTGGCAATCGACTGCGCGGAAAAACCGCCCCAGCACAGCATGCCCATGATTTCTTCCAGCGCGGCGGGGGCGAGATAAGCGCGGTACTGACCGGGCGCCAATGTGCGCAGCGGTCGCCCGAGAAACTCAAGTTGTTCGCGAGCCAGCTGAAAACGCTTGGCAAAACCTTCGCTGCTCCAGTGATGCCCGGCATAGCTGGCCTTCACTGCCTGGTCGTTTTCATGGAACAGGCTGAAATCGAAGTTGAAGCTGTTGGCCTGATGCCAGCCGAACGCGCCAGCGGAACTGGCAAAGCCTCGGCTGATCGGCCCGGCGGCATAGAAACCGACCAGATCCAGACCTTCAGCGGCTTGGGTGATTTCGGCGACCACCTGCTCGGTGTCCGGCAGCGGATGTTCCTGCACATTCTTGCTTTGCCAGCCGTTGTAATTGAGCAGCAGGTACGGATCCTTGGGCAGCAGCGGCAAGGTTTCACGCAGCTGTTGCAGGCCTTCGGTCAGACGCTGAAGGTCGACTGCCGGATCGTCCGCCAGGGTGATTTGCAGGTCGGCGTGACGGCCATCGTTGATCAGCTTCAAACCGATGCTCGCCTGCTGCACTTGCCCGGCCTGCCGCACCTTGGCGTGGTTGAAACGCACAAAGGCCGATGACTCGGCGGCGTAGCTGAGGGTGAACTGTTCCGGTTCGCGCAGGGCTGCGCGCAATCCGGCGACCAGGGCCTTGAATGATTCGACCTGAGATTTCGCAGTGCTCATCAGGCGTCCCCCCCAAATACATCAACGTTGCTGAATACGCAGGCCGGCGAAGCGTGGCCGACGCGGATCACCTGATTCGGTTCACCCTTGCCGCAATTCGGCGTGCCGAGGACCTTGACAGTGTTGGCATCGCCGACGGCGCTGAGGCTCTTCCAGAACTGCGCGGAGATCGCCCGGTAATTGGGATTCTTCACCACGCCTTTGAGTTCGCCGTTTTCAATCAATTGGCCCCATTCGCAGCCGAACTGGAATTTGTTGCGCGCATCGTCGATGGACCATGAGCGGTTGGTGCTCATCAGAATGCCGTGCTCGATGCCGCCGATCAGTTGCTCCAGCGGCTGATCGCCCGGTTCGATGTTGAGGTTGGCCATGCGATCGATCGGCGGACGGTTCCAGCCGCAGGCGCGGCTGTTGGCGACGCCGTCCATGCCGGCGCGAAATTGCGACAGCGCGCCGCCCAATGGGCGCAGCAACCGGCCTTCGCGGATCAGGAATTGTTTGCTGGCCGGCGTGCCGTCGTCGTCATGGCCGTAGCTGGCGAGCTGCTCGGGGATGTCCGGGTCGAAGGTCACGTTGAGTAACTTCGAGCCGTACTGCAGGTGACCGAAGTCTTCAGCCTTGACGAAACTGGTGCCGGCGTAATTGCGTTCGTCGCCGAGGATACGGTCCAGTTCCAGCGGGTGGCCGATGGATTCGTGGATCTGCAACATCATCTGGTCGGGCATCAGCAGCAGGTCGCGCGGACCTTGCGGTGTGTTCGGCGCCAGCAGCAACTGCAAGGCTTGATCGGCAACTTTTACCCCCGCGCCAATCAGTCCGCAGCGGCTGATGACATCAAAGCCGCCCTGTTGGCCGAAGTTTTCCCGGCCGAGCGTTCGGGTCTGGCTGTCGTTGCCGTCGTAGGCGGTGACATCAAGACCGGGGTAGACGAAGCGCTGGGCCTGACGCAGTTCGGCGCCGGCACTGTTGAGGTAAATCTGCTCGACATTGGTGATGCCGATGCTCACCTGCCAGTTCACCAGGCGATCGTCCTTGGGCACGGAAGCGGATTCGGCGCTGAGCAATGCGTAGCAGTCACTCAGGGACGGGAAGGGCTGGTCGAGGTTCGGTGAAAAGTAATCGGCTCGGTCGCTGGAAACGCCTTGTTCGCGCAGGTCCAGCAAGGCATGAGGCTTGAGCCGGCGAGCCTGCTGTTCGGCGCGTTCGAGCGCGGCTTGCAGGCCTTGTTGCGATAGGTCATTGGTCGCGGCGTAGGCTTCGACGCCATTGACCCGGGCAGTCAGCATCGCCCCTTCGTCACGGCTCAGGCTCGGCGGCTCGGCGACGTTCTTGCGTACCGACAGGTACTGGCCGGACTCGCGCACGTAACGCAGGGAAAAGAATTCAGCGCCCGTGCGCAACGCAGCAAAACGCTGCATGAGCTGGGGTTGGAAATCGAACATTCGGGAACCTCCTTGGTATGGAGTGACGGCGAAGCGGTGTTGCGAGGGGGAGGAGTGAAACGATTGCGTGGCGCTAGAGTAGGCCTGTGCGGGGGGTGGGATCAAGGAGGGAGCAGATTGATGATCGTTCCCACGCTCTGCGTGGAAACGCCTCTTGTGACGCTCCGCGTCACGCTTTGGGACGCGGAGCGTCCCGGGCTGCGTTCCCACGCAGAGCGTGGGAACGATCAGGGTGCGGTGGAGCGTCTTAAGCGGTCTGGGTAACTTCACGCATCGGCTTGCCCTTCACCGGTGCGCCACCCGCCACGTAGTAAGTGGCAGTGCTGCGTGGCAACGGCTTGCGGCCACGGATCTTGTCGGCGATTTTCTCGGCCATCATGATCGTCGGCGCGTTGAGGTTGCCGGTGGTGATGATCGGCATGATCGAGGCATCGACCACGCGCAGGCCTTGCAGGCCATGTACACGACCTTCGCCATCGACCACGGCCATCTCGTCGGTGCCCATCTTGCACGAGCAGGACGGGTGGAACGCGGTTTCGGCGTGTTCGCGGATGAACTTGTCCAGTTGCTCGTCGGTTTGCACCTCGATGCCCGGGCTGATTTCGCGACCGCGGAAGGCGTCCAGTGCAGGTTGCTGCATGATTTCACGGGTCAGGCGGATGCCGTCGCGGAATTCCTGCCAGTCCTGCTCGGTGGCCATGTAGTTGAACAGGATGCTCGGGTGCTGGCGCGGGTCCTTGGATTTGGCCTGGATGCGCCCGCGGCTCGGCGAACGCATGGAGCCCATGTGCGCCTGGAAACCGTGCTCTTTCACACCGTTGCTGCCGTTGTAGTTAATCGCCACCGGCAGGAAGTGGTACTGGATGTTCGGCCATTCGAATTCCGGACGGGTACGGATGAAACCGCCGGCTTCGAACTGGTTGCTGGCGCCGATTCCGGTGCCGTTGAACAACCACTCGGCACCGATCGCCGGCTGGTTGTACCAGAGCAACGACGGGTACAGCGAGACCGGTTGGGTGCAGGCGTATTGCAGGTACAGCTCAAGGTGGTCCTGCAGGTTTTCACCGACGCCCGGCAGGTCGTGGACCACCGGAATGTCGAGCTTGTTCAGCAACTCGGCCGGGCCGACGCCGGAGCGCTGCAGGATCTGCGGCGAAGCGATGGCGCCGGAGCACAGCAGCACTTCCTTGCGTGCTTTGACTTCAACGCGTTCTTCGGCGTCGCCGACCAGGTAACGCACGCCGACCGCACGCTTGCCTTCGAACAGAATCTTGTCGGTCAGGGCGTGGGTAACGATGGTCAGGGTCGAACGCTTTTTGGCCACGTCCAGGTAACCGCGAGCGGTGGAGGCACGACGGCCTTTCGGCGTTACGGTGCGGTCCATCGGACCGAAGCCTTCCTGCTGATAACCGTTCAAGTCTTCGGTGCGCGGGTAACCGGCCTGCACGCCGGCTTCGACCATGGCGTGGAACAGCGGGTTGTTGCCGGCTTTTGGCGTGGTCACGCTGACCGGGCCGTCGCCACCGTGGTAGTCGTTCGGGCCGATGTCGCGGGTTTCCGCTTTACGGAAATAGGGCAGGCAGTCCAGGTACGACCAGTCTTCCAGGCCTGGCAGTTTTGCCCAGCCGTCGTAGTCCATGGCGTTGCCGCGGATGTAGCACATGCCGTTGATCAGCGAGGAACCGCCCAGACCCTTGCCGCGACCGCACTCCATGCGACGCCCGTCCATGTGTGGCTCTGGATCGGTTTCGTACGCCCAGTTGTAACGACGGCCTTGCAGTGGAAACGCCAGCGCCGCAGGCATTTGCGTGCGGAAGTCGAAACGGTAGTCCGGGCCGCCGGCTTCGAGCAGCAGGACGGTGACGCCTGCGTCTTCGGTCAGACGGGTCGCCAGGGTGTTACCGGCCGAGCCGGCACCGATGATGATGTAGTCGAATTCTTGGGACATTGAATGCACCCTCTTTGATGTTGGTTCAGGTCGCGCGCCGAGTTGCCGATCGTTGTGGCGAGGGAGCTTGCTCCCGCTCGGCTGCGCAGCAGTCGCAAAGTCAGCGACTGTGTTGTGTCTGCATGAACGCGGTGTCTGAAGTTGGGGCCGCTTCGCAGCCCAGCGCGAGCAAGCTCCCTCGCCACAAGGGCCGCAACTTCAGAACTGCGTCAGATCAGAACACCGAGACGTAATCGCCCAGCTCGACCTGTACCGATTTGATGCGGGTGAAGTTGTTCAGTGAGCTGATGCCGTTCTCACGGCCGACACCCGACTGCTTGTAGCCACCGACCGGCATCTTCGCATCGGACTCGCCCCAGGCGTTGATCCAGCAAATACCGGCTTCGAGTTGATGAATCACGCGGTGCGCACGGTTCAGGTCCTTGGTGACGATACCGGCGGCCAGGCCGAAGTCGGTGTCGTTGGCGCGGCGGATCACTTCTTCTTCGGTTTCGTAGGAGAGGATCGCCATCACCGGGCCGAAGATTTCTTCACGCACGATGGTCATGTCGTCGGTGCAGTCGGTGAATACGGTCGGCGCGACGAACGCACCTTTGGCGAATTCACCGTCAGTCAGACGCTGGCCGCCGCACAGCAGACGGGCACCCTCTTCCTTGCCCTTGGCGATGTAGCCCAGCACGCTTTCCATGTGGGCGAAGCTCACCAGCGGACCGAAGTTGGTGTTTTCGTCTTGCGGGTTACCGATGCGGATGCGCGCAACGCGTTCAACGATTTTGGCTTCGAAAGCCGCTTTGAGGTGCGCCGGTACGAACACGCGAGTGCCGTTGGTGCAGACCTGGCCGGAGCTGTAGAAGTTGGCCATCATCGCGGTGTCGGCGGCGCGATCGAGGTCGGCGTCGTCGCAGATGATCAGCGGCGACTTGCCGCCCAGCTCCATGGTCACGTCCTTGAGCGAAGAGCTCGAAGCGCTGGCCATGACTTTCTTGCCGGTGTCGGTGCCGCCGGTGAACGAGACTTTCTCGATGCGCGGGTGCTCGGTCAGCCAGGTGCCGACTTCACGGCCGCTGCCGGTCAGGACGTTGAACACGCCGTTCGGCACGCCGGCCTCGGTGTAGATCTCGGCCAGTTTCAGGGTGGTCAGCGAAGTGACTTCGCTTGGCTTGAAGATCATCGCGTTACCGGCCGCCAGGGCTGGTGCGGATTTCCACAGGGCGATCTGGATCGGGTAGTTCCAGGCGCCGATACCGGCCACCACGCCCAGCGGCTCGCGACGGGTGTACACGAACGACGTGGTGCGCAGCGGAATCTGCTCGCCTTCGATGGCCGGCACCAGGCCTGCGTAGTATTCCAGCACGTCGGCACCGGTAACGATGTCGACGTAACGGGTTTCGGAGTAGGCCTTGCCGGTGTCCAGGGTTTCCAGGGCAGCCAGTTCATCGTTGCGTTCACGCAGGATTTCCACGGCGCGACGCAGGATGCGCGAACGCTCCATGGCGGTCATGGCAGCCCAGATTTTCTGGCCCTTTTCGGCGCTGACGACGGCACGCTCAACGTCGTCGAAGGTAGCACGTTGGACTTTTGCGAGGACTTCACCGTTAGCCGGGTTGATGGCTTCGAAAGTGGCGTCGCTGCTGGCGTCGCTGTACGCACCATCGATGTAGAGTTTTTGCAGTTCGAAACGGGCCATAAAGTCCTCGCAAGTGCATCAGTGATTGGCGCGGTCCGGTGGTTGAGCGTTCTATGTGTGCTCTAACTCACCCGCTTGGCCAGTTGGATATCCATGTATTCGTAAGCGATCTGTTGCGCCTGCTCGGTGTCGAAAGCGTCTCCCGACAGCGCGCCGCGCAACCACAAACCGTCAATCAACGCTGCCAGGCCGCGGGCGGCGGTGCGCGCATCATTGAGCGGCAACACGCGGCGGAACTGGCAGCACAGGTTGGAATACAGACGGTGATCGTTGATCCGCTGCAACCTGTGCAAAGACGGTTGGTGCATGCTGGTTGCCCAGAAGGCCAACCAGGTTTTCATTGCCGGGCCATTGACCTGGCTGGCGTCGAAGTTGCCTTCGATGATCACCTGCAGATGCGCTCGCGGGCTGTCATCTTTCAGCGCCTGTCGGCGCGCGGTGACGTTCTCGCTCAGGACCGTCATCAGGTACCCCATGGTGGCGGCGATCAGGCCATTCTTGTCCTGAAAATAGTGACTGATGATGCCATTCGAGACACCGGCCAAACGGGCGATCAGCGCAATGCTGGCGTCCCCCATTCCGACCTGATCGACGGCCAGCAAAGTGGCTTCGATCAATTGCTGGCGGCGGATGGGTTGCATACCGACCTTGGGCATCTTGCACATCTCCTTAGGCCTTCCGGCAGACGCAAAACGTCTGTCGGACTGAGGGCCAGTCTATTTTGTTTTGATTGAACGTTCAATCAACAAAGAATAAGATCTGCGACAATTCGTCGCTGCTTACAGATTTTTCCTACGCATAAATGACGAAAAACCGACATCTAAAACGGCTCGAAACCTATACGCCACGGCGCTTTTGGGGTTTCGGGCTTTTTCGGGGTGTCTTTATAACACCCGCTGGTCGGCTGCCAACTAACCGATTGGTCGGGTCACGCGCTGCCTTGTGATCTTCTCCCGCACTGCCCGGAGCATCTGTGCCATGAGTTCTGCCTCACTAATAAAGACCCCACCCGAGAAGGTGACGGTCAACGGTTGGGTGTTCTACACCTCCACCGCGTTGATTCTGTTGTTGACCGCCATTCTGATCATCGCCCCGCAAGAGGCCGGTCGAATGCTCGGTACAGCGCAAGCCTGGCTGTCACGCAGCTTTGGCTGGTATTACATGGTGGTGATCGCCGCCTATCTGATTTTCGTGGTGGGCCTGGCTTTTTCGTCCTACGGCAAACTGAAACTGGGGAGCAAGGACGATACCCCGGATTTCAGCTACGGCGCCTGGGCGGGGATGCTGTTTTCTTCCGGTATCGGCATTTCGCTGTTGTACTTTGGCGCATCCGAGCCTCTGGACCATTACTTCAACCCGCCGGAAGGCGTAGCCGCCAGCAACCTTGCGGCGCGTCAGGCGGTTCAGCTGACGTTCCTGCACTGGGGCCTGCATGGCTGGGCGATCTATGCGCTGGTGGGGCTGGCCGTTGCCTATTTTGCGTACCGTCATAACCAGCCGCTGGCATTGCGTTCGGCGCTGTATCCGCTGGTGGGCGAGCGTTGGGTCAAGGGTGCCGCCGGTCATGCGGTGGACGGCTTTGGCATGTTCGTCACCCTGCTAGGGTTGGTGACGAACCTGGGGATTGGTTCGCTGCAGGTATCGTCGGGCCTGGAAAACCTGTTCGGCATGGAGCACAGCAATACCAATCTGCTGATCGTGATCATTGTGATGAGCACCGTGGCAACGATTGCTGCCGTGTCGGGCGTGGAAAACGGTATTCGTCGCCTGTCCAACCTCAACATCGTTCTGTTCAGCGGCTTGCTGATTTTCGTGCTGCTGTTCGGCCCGACCCTGCATCTGCTCAACGGCTTCGTGCAGAACGTCGGTGACTACCTCAATGGCGTGGTGCTCAAGACATTCGATCTGTATGTGTACGAAGGCGACAGTGCCAAGTCCGACCGTTGGTTGGGCCTGTGGACCTTGTTCTACTGGGCCTGGTGGATTTCCTGGGCGCCATTCGTAGGCATGTTCATCGCGCGTATTTCCCGTGGGCGTACCGTGCGTGAACTGGTTGCCGGCGTGTTGCTGATTCCGCTGGGCTTCACCCTGGCATGGCTGTCGATCTTCGGTAACTCGGCCCTGGACCTGGTGATGAACCATGGGGCGGTAGAGCTTGGGAAAACGGCGCTGGAACAGCCGTCCATGGCGATCTACCAGTTGCTGGAGCACTACCCGGCGTCGAAGGTTGTGATCGGCGTGTCGATTTTCGTCGGTTTCGTGCTGTTCCTGACCCCGGCGGATTCCGGCGCGGTGATGATGGCGAATCTTTCCTGCAAGGGCGGTAACGTCGACGAAGATGCGCCGCACTGGTTGCGGATCTTCTGGTCGGTAGTGATCACTCTGGTGACCATCGGCCTGTTGTTCGCCGGTAACTTCGAAGCCATGCAAACCATGGTGGTGCTGGCCGGTCTGCCGTTCTCGGTGGTGCTGGTGTGCTTCATGTTCGGCCTGCACAAGGCCATGCGCCAGGACGTGCAGATCGAACAGGAGCAAGCGGAGTTGGCCGCGCGCGGTCGCCGTGGCTTCAGCGAGCGCCTGACCCAACTGGACCTGCAGCCGAGCCAGTCGGTGGTCCAGCGTTTCATGGACAAGCATGTGACGCCGGCCTTGCAGGACGCGACCACGCAAATGCGTGCGCAAGGCCTGCAAGTGCAGACGCTGCTGGGCAAGTCCAAGCGTTGCATGGGTGTGCGGGTCGAGATGGAAGAGGGCAATCCGTTTGTCTACGAAGTCAGCCTGGACGGCTATCTGGCAACGCCGACTGAATCGGCCCAGTCTGATGAGGCGCGTCAGCGTTATTACCGCGCAGAGGTGTACCTGCACAACGGCAGCCAGGACTACGACCTGATGGGCTTCACCCAGGAGCAGATCACACGGGACGTACTCGATCAGTTCGAAAGCCATCGGCAGCTGCTTGGCCGGGTCTATAGCTAAGGTGTGAGGCGCTGCGGTGCAATCAATGCACCGCAGACCTGTGTGGCGAGGGAGCTTGCTCCCGCTCGGCAGCGGAGCAGTCGTAAATCCGGTTCACGGGGTCTGTCTGAACTATCGCAGGCTCTGGTTATGGGGCCGCTTCGCAGCCCAGCGGGAGCAAGCTCCCTCGCCACAGTTGTCAGTACTCCAAGGTCATGATCGTTCCCACGCAGAGCGTGGGAACGATCAAAAATAGCTAAGGTGTGAGGCGCTGCGGTGCAATCAATGCACCGCAGACCTGTGTGGCGAGGGAGCTTGCTCCCGCTCGGCAGCGGAGCAGTCGTAAATCCGGTTCACGGGGTCTGTCTGAACTATCGCAGGCTCTGGTTATGGGGCCGCTTCGTAGCCCAGCGGGAGCAAGTTCCCTCGCCACAGTTGTCGGTATTCCAAGTCATGATCGTTCCCACGCAGAGCGTGGGAACGATCAAAAATAGCTAAGGTGTGAGGCGCTGCGGTGCAANATCGTTCCCACGCAGAGCGTGGGAACGATCAAAAATAGCTAAGGTGTGAGGCGCTGCGGTGCAATCAATGCAGCGCAGACCTGTGTGGCGAGGGAGCTAGCTCCCGCTCGGCTGCGGAGCAGTCGTAAATCCGGTTCACGGGGTCTGTCTGAACTAGCGCAGTCTCTGGTTATGGGGCCGCTTCGCAGCCCAGCGGGAGCAAGCTCCCTCGCCACAGTTGTCGGTATTCCAAGTCATGATCGTTCCCACGCAGAGCGTGGGAACGATCAAAAATAGCTAAGGTGTGAGGCGCTGCGGTGCAATCAATGCAAGTCATGATCGTTCCCACGCAGAGCGTGGGAACGATCAAAAATAGCTAAGGTGTGAGGCGCTGCGGTGCAATCAATGCAGCGCAGACCTGTGTGGCGAGGGAGCTAGCTCCCGCTCGGCAGCGAAGCAGTCGTAAATCCGGTTCACGGGGTCTGTCTGAACTAGCGCAGTCTCTGGTTATGGGGCCGCATCGCAGCCCAGCGGGAGCAAGTTCCCTCGCCACAGTTGTCAGTATTGCAGGTCATTTATCTGTACTAACAAAAACGCCGCGATCTCTCGCGGCGTTTTTGTGTCAGTTGCCTTACCCCAGGTTCTTGCCGAGCAGTGCGTGGTACAGCTCGCTGTCGCCAAGGATGCCGACCACTTTGTTGTTGTCGTGCAAGACCAGCTTGTTGCCCGTTTGATAGCGGATCTGCAGCGCATCACGCATGCCGATATTCGAATCCACCAGCGTCGGTCGGCGACCCAGGCCTTCGACTGCCTGCCCCGGGATCCAGTTCTGCAAGTCCAGCGCCGAGCCGTTCTGGCGAGCCCCCTTGATGGTGTTGCCTTCAGCCAGGTCCAGCCACGAATCGCCGCCCGGATCGAGGCACACCGAACCGTTGATGCGTTTGCAGTTGTCCAGGGTGCGCATCAGGCTGCGACCACACAGCACGTTCAACGGGTTGGTATGGGCCACGAAGGTCCGCACATAGTCGTCCGCCGGGTTGAGGACGATTTCTTCCGGTTTGCTGTACTGGATGATCCGGCCGTCTTTCATGATCGCAATACGGCTACCGAGCTTCAGGGCTTCGTCGAGGTCGTGGCTCACGAACACGATGGTTTTGCTCAGCTTGCGTTGCAGCTCCAGCAGTTCGTCTTGCAGGCCCTGACGGATCAGCGGGTCGAGTGCCGAGAACGGTTCGTCCATCAGCAGGATATCGGCGTCCATCGCCAGCGCACGGGCCAGGCCCACGCGCTGCTGCATACCGCCCGACAGCTCATCGGGTTTCTTGTTGCGCCACTGGGTCAGGCCTACCAGTTCGAGTTTTTCATCGACCAGTTTCTTGCGTTCCTTCTCCGGACGACCCTGCATTTCCAGGCCGAAACTGATGTTCTCGCGCACCGTCAGCCAAGGCATCAGGGCGAACTTCTGGAACACCATCGCGATGCGCTTGGTGCGCATCATTTTCAGTTCGGCGGCGGAGCAGGAGGCAATGTTGATCTGCTTGCCTTCGTGCTCGACGAACAACTTTCCGCGGCTGACGGTGTTGAGGCCGTTGATGCAACGCAGCAGGCTGGACTTGCCTGAGCCGGACAAGCCCATCAGGACGCAGATTTCACCTTTTTCGATATCCAGGCTGGCCTTTTCGACGCCGACGATCTGCCCGGTCTTTTTCAGGATCTCGCTGCGGGTCAGGCCCTGGTCGAGAAGTTTCAGTGCTTCGCGCGGATCTTTGGTGAAGATCACGTCGACGTCTTCGAAGCGAATAATGCTCATGCGTCACCCCCTACTTTGGCGTCGGGTTGTTTGCAGATACGGTCGAGCATGATCGCCAGCAGTACGATCGCCAGGCCTGCTTCGAAGCCCAGGGCGATATCAGCAGTGTTCAGTGCGTTGACCACCGGTTTGCCGAGTCCGTCGGCGCCCACCAGTGCCGCGATCACTACCATCGACAGCGACAGCATGATGCACTGGGTGATGCCGGCTGCGATGCTCGGCATGGCGTGGGGCAATTCGATCCGTGTGAGCAGTTGGCGACGCGAGCAGCCAAAGGCCTTGCCGGCGTCCATCAGTTCTTGCGGCACATCGCGGATACCCAGGTAAGTGAGGCGGATGGGCGCGGCAATCGCGAACACCACCGTCGAGATCAGGCCCGGGACCACACCCAGACCGAAGAGGGTCAAGGTAGGAATGAGGTACACGAAGGTCGGTACGGTCTGCATCAGATCGAGTACAGGACGCATCATGGTGTAGAACATCGGTTTATGCGCGGCGACGATGCCCAACGGCACGCCGATCAACACGCAGACCAGGGTGGCGAATAACACCTGGGCGAGGGTTTCCATGGTTTCCTGCCAGTATCCCAGGTTGAGGATCAGCAGGAAGGAAGCAATGACGAAGGCGGTCAGCCCCCATTTACGCTGGATGAAGTGTGCCAGTAGTGCGATCAGGCCGATCAAGACCAGCGGGTTGAACCAGGTCAGCGCAAACGTCACGCCGTGGATCATCGTTTCCAGTGACACGGCAATTGCGTCGAAGGTGTTGGCGCCGTGTTGCGTCAACCATTCAACGAAGCCTGCAATGTACTGGCCTAAAGGTATTTTCTGATCAATCAGCATGGTAGTGAACGTCCGCATGCAAGGAAATAAACAGCCCGGGCGGGCTAGCCCGCCCGGCGTAAGCGATTACTGATTCAGCTTGGCTTTCACGGCGTCCAGGCCAGGTTTACCGTCAATGGTGGTCACGCCAGCGAGCCAGGTATCGAGCACCTGGGGATTCTTTTTCAGCCAGGCCTTGGCGGCCGCGTCAGGCTTCATTTTGTCGTCCAGGATGTTGCCCATCAGTTCACTTTCCATGTCGACGGTGAACTCGAGGTTTTTCAGCAGCTGACCGACGTTGCTGCATTCTTCGGCGTAGCCTTTGCGGGTGTTGGTCGCCACGGTAGCGGCGCCAAAGTCGGGGCCGAAGAAGTCGTCGCCGCCGGTCAGGTATTGAATCTTGAAACGCTTGTTCATCGGGTGCGGTGCCCAGCCCAGAAACACCACGGCGGTGTCGCGTTTCTGTGCGCGGTCGACTTGCGACAGCATGCCCGCCTCGCTGGACTCGACGACCTTGAAACCAGCGTCTTTCAGGCCGAAGGCGTTCTTGTCGATCATACTCTGGATCAGCCGGTTACCGTCGTTGCCCGGCTCGATGCCGTAGATCTTGCCGTCGAGTTCTTTCTTGAATTTGGCGATGTCGGCGAAATCATGCAGCCCTTTGTCGTACAGGGCCTGGGGAACGGCGAGGGTGTATTTGGCACCCTTGAGGTTGGTGCGTACGGTTTCTACGGTGCCGGCCTCGCGGTAGGCCTTGATGTCGTTTTCCATGGTCGGCATCCAGTTGCCCAGGAACACGTCCATGTTCTTGCCGTCGGCCAGAGACTTGTAGGTCACGGGCACGGAAATCATGGTGGTCTTGGTCTTGTAGCCGAGGGCGTTGAGCACGACGCTGGTGGTCGCGGTCGTTGCTGTGATGTCGGTCCAGCCGACATCCGAGAAGTTTACGGTGCTGCATTGGGCCGGTTCGGCGGCTTGCGCCAGAACCGGCAGACTAAGCATGACGGCCAACAACAACGACGAAGAACCTTTCATGGATGGACTCCTTGGTGTTTTTTTTGGCAGTGTTCCGATTGGACCACCGCACTTATAGGTTGCGGTTGGATGGCGTTTTGGAGACAGCTCTACCACGGCGCCTTGCAATCGAGTCGATACGATCATGTACCAGTGAAAATCTGACGCCTACAGGGTGCGTCGTAACCAGTACAGGGATGGTCGCATCCAGTGTCAGTGACGTCGTTTACAGCTTTTTTCGGGCTCTTTTGTCCGTCTGAGTCGCAAAAAAACGGCGAATTCGCGACGTAAAAGACACGCGGCGTTCGTGGACATGAGTGCGTCGGTGTGAGACGTCGAACGACACGTCAAAAGCCTGATGATGCGGCCATCCTGACGGATTGCAGCTTGAGCGTAGCAGCTCCGTCACCGGGCGCTTTTGCGCCTGGAGTTGGCACATCCAGGAGTCCGGCAGTAATGGCTATCAGTGTTTTCGACCTGTTCAAAATCGGCATCGGCCCTTCCAGTTCGCACACCGTGGGGCCGATGCGCGCGGCGGCGCTGTTCGTCCAGGGTTTGCGCGAGCGGGGACTGCTTGAGCAAGTGCGGCGCGTTGAAGTTCAGCTCTATGGTTCTTTGTCCGCCACTGGCATTGGTCACGGCAGCGACAACGCAGTGATCATGGGTTTGATGGGCGAGTGGCCGGACGCGATCGATCCGTCGCAAATCGGCATCCGCATCGCCACCTTGCGCGAGACCGACACGCTGTTGCTCGACGGACGCCTGTCGGTGCCGTTCATCTGGGCTCGGGACATGCGCCTGATTGACGAAAACCTGCCGTTCCATCCCAACGCCATGACCCTGGTTGTCGAAGGCGATGAAGGCGAGTTGCATCGTGACACCTACTATTCGGTCGGCGGCGGTTTCGTCGTCGACGAGGCACAGGCCTCCAGCGGAGTCGTCGACCTTGATCGCACGGTGTTGCCGTACGACTTTTCCAGCGCCGCCGAGCTGTTGGAACTGTGCAAGAAGCACAACCTGCGCGTGGCGCAATTGATGCTGGCCAACGAAAAGGTCTGGCGCAGCGAAGAGGAGATCCGCAGCGGCCTGATGACGCTGTGGCGCGCCATGCAGGATTGCGTCGAACACGGCCTCAAGCACGAGGGCATTCTGCCCGGTGGCCTGAACGTGCGGCGGCGCGCGGCCAAGTTGCATCGCAGCTTGCAGGAACTGAACAAGCCCAACGTGATCGGCTCCACTCTCAGCGCCATGGAGTGGGTCAACCTGTTCGCCCTCGCGGTCAACGAAGAAAACGCCGCCGGCGGGCGCATGGTCACGGCGCCGACCAATGGCGCGGCGGGAATCATTCCGGCGGTGCTGCACTACTTCATGAAATTCAGCGAAGACGTGACCGACGCCAATGTCGTCGATTACTTCCTCGGCGCGGCAGCGGTCGGGATTCTCTGCAAGAAGAACGCTTCGATCTCCGGTGCCGAAGTCGGCTGCCAGGGTGAAGTCGGTTCGGCTTGCGCCATGGCGGCGGCAGGGCTGGCGGAAATCCTTGGCGCAACACCGGAGCAACTGTGCAACGCGGCGGAAATCGGTCTGGAGCACAATCTTGGGTTGACCTGCGATCCGGTGGGCGGCCTGGTGCAGGTGCCGTGCATCGAGCGCAATGCGATTGCCGCGGTCAAGGCAATCAACGCCGCGCAGATGGCTCTGCGCGGTGATGGTCAGCATTTCATTTCGCTGGACCGGGTGATTCGCACCATGCGTGATACCGGTGCCGATATGCATGACAAATACAAGGAGACCTCGCGGGGTGGGTTGGCGGTGAGCGCCGTGGAGTGCTGAAACCGAGGTGACCCCAATCGCTGGCAAGCCAGCTCCCACAGGTTCTCTGGTGTAGCTGACACCTTGGTCACACCATCATGCCTGTGAGGCCTGGCAAGAGGCCTGGCAAGTCAGCTCCCACAGGTTCTCTGGTGTAGCTGACACCTTGGTCACACCATCATGCCTGTGAGGCCTGGCAAGTCAGCTCCCACAGRTTCTCTGGTGWAGCTGATATCTTGATCACACCATAAATTCCTGTGGGAGCTGGCTTGCCAGCGATAGCGCCAGACCAGTCAAAACTGCGCGCTAAATGAACACTCGATTTAAAAGGCGCCACCTTTTGGCGCGTCGCTAACAGGTAAATCGTGACTGCCCGGTCAGGTATGAAAAACGAAGCTGACCACTCGTCACCTGCGCCTGTGGTGACACTCTTTGCAAAAGCTCCCAGCCCTGTTCCCACAAGTGCTACCGATTTGCTCACACGCAACGGGGCAGAGCACTTGTCTCGCCTGATGGCACTCTTAACCCCTACTCGCCGCGCGTCATATATAGACACATTCCGACGTCGTTTTTAGGAGTTATTGAACGTGCATTCAAATTTAGGCATGGCAATTGCTCTGTCATTACAAAGCCCGTCTCCAGCGTGAGAACGATGGCAATAACAAGAGCCTCCGCCTGAGGCCATCACCCGCTTTGTGTGAGGAGATACTGCGATGACGTCGTTCAACTCCGGGGCCCAACCCCAGAACCGTGCGCCTCAATCCATCGGCTTTCTGCTGCTGGACAATTTCACGCTGATTTCCCTGGCGTCCGCTGTAGAACCATTGCGAATGGCCAACCAGTTGTCGGGCCGGGAGTTGTATCGCTGGACCACACTCACTGTCGATGGCGGCCAGGTCTGGGCCAGTGACGGTTTGCAAATCACCCCTGACGCCTCCATGCACAAAGCACCGCCACTCGACACCGTGATTGTCTGCGGCGGTATCGGCATTCAACGCACTGTTACCCGCGAACACGTGTCATGGCTGCAAAGCCAGGCGCGTCAGTCCCGTCGCCTCGGCGCGGTATGCACTGGCAGCTGGGCCTTGGCTTGCGCCGGTTTGCTGGATGGTTTCGATTGCAGCGTGCACTGGGAATGCCTGGCGGCGATGCAGGAAGCTTTTCCGCGGGTAGCCATGAGTACTCGCCTGTTCACCCTCGACCGCAACCGTTTCACCAGCTCCGGTGGCACCGCGCCGCTGGACATGATGCTGCACCTGATCAGCCGCGATCACGGCCGTGAGTTGTCTGCCGCGATCTCGGAAATGTTTGTCTACGAACGTATCCGCAACGAACAGGATCACCAGCGTGTGCCGCTCAAGCACATGCTCGGCACCAATCAGCCGAAGTTGCAGGAAATCGTTGCGCTCATGGAAGCCAACCTCGAAGAGCCGATCGACCTTGACGAACTGGCGGTGTATGTCGCCGTCTCGCGTCGTCAGCTGGAAAGGCTGTTCCAGAAATACCTGCACTGCTCACCGTCGCGTTACTACCTGAAGCTGCGTCTGATCCGTGCGCGGCAGCTGCTCAAGCAAACGCCGATGTCGATCATCGAGGTGGCGTCGGTGTGTGGCTTCGTTTCCACGCCGCACTTCTCCAAGTGCTACCGCGAATACTTCGGCATACCGCCGCGTGACGAGCGTGTGGGTTCCAACACGACACAGCAAGTGGCGATGATGCCGCTGCCACAAGCGCTGGTACTGTCGCCGCTGTCCGGGCCGTTGTCAGCGCTGAGCCAGGCGCGCAATGAGTCGACGTTTGCCAGCGTAAGGCTCTAAAACTCTCGGACTACTGTGGCGAGGGAGCTCGCTCCCGCTGGGCTGCGCAGCAGCCCCAAAACCGGCAAATGCGGTCGTTCTGACAATCCGCATTCGCTGTTTTTGCAACCGTTTCGCGGTCGAGCGGGAGCGAGCTCCCTCGCCACAAGGAGAAGCCGCTCAGTGCTGAAAATCAGCCCCTATGGCTCTGCTGATACTGCGCCAACGCCGGCAACAATTGTTTGTCGATAGCCTGGCGCACGGCCGGCAGGATGGTCGCGCTGCTGGTGTACATCTGCTTGACCATGGTACGCAGCACGATTGCCCGTTCATCGTTCAAGCCCCGCACCGCACACTCGCAAGCCTGCTCGGCGGTGGAACCGATCGGTACTTGAAAACCCAGCGACTTGAGCTGGCCCAACAGGTCTTCCTGGTCAATCAAATCGGCGTGCATCATGACGCAAATCCTTCTTCTGGGAACGGTGTCGTGGTTCGATTCTGGTGGGGGTGCCTGGTGTGGGCAAGGGCGATTTGTCGCAATGGCCGCAATGGCTATGAACAGGTCGTTTTCGACTAACTTGCCAGCGAGCTGAGTGGGCACACTGGACTCAGCTCGCTTCACGAAGGTTTGGTCACCCTCGCATGGCAGCTCCTCAACAGTACCCTCTGCCTCGATCCTGTCACGGCTTGATCGGGGCTTTTTTTATCCGGGTTTTTTGTGTGTCTGTGCAGGTGCCATCGCGGGCAAGCCTTGCTCCTACAGGGTCTTGTGTTGTTCACATTATTATCGAACGACGCAAATCCTGTAGGAGCGAGGCTTGCCCGCGATGAACGATGACGCGGTCTAGCGCTGTAGCACCAAAATGCGCGACAGCAACTCATCCCGGTCGACATAGCAGCCCTGGAAATGCCGCGCCCCGGTGGCGGGGTCGAAGGCATTGCGTGCATGCAGGGTGCGGCGGTTGTCGAAGCACCACAGCTCGCCGGGATTGAGCCGCTGCATCAAGCGGAATCGAGGCTCGCGGGTCATCGCAATGAAGCGCCGGTAAGCGCGATAGAGCCTGGGCATCTGCTCCACCGACGCATCGAACGGACCGCGCAGAAAATTCGCCATGCGGATTTCAGAGACCTGTCCCAGTGCATTCAGGGCGATGATCGGTGCCAGGCAACGGTAATCGCTGTGACGGTCCTTGTTGCGAAACTCCACGGGGATTTCGCAAAGGCTTTTGAATGACTCCGGATCTTCCAGGCGCAACGCATCGGCAATGGCAAAACCGTCGACGAAAATACTCTCGCCGCCTTCAGCATCGTTGATCAGGCAATGCAGGAATTGCAGCCCCGGTTGTAGCTCCCGCGTCGGCAAATCGCTGTGCAGCGGCAGGTTGAAGGCGGTGTAGGCGTTGCTGTCGGCGTCGGCCCTGGATTGCACATTGAACAGCACGCCGAAATTGCTTTCGCGGATGAACGAAATGCGCTGGGCGATCAGCTTCAAGGAACCGGGTTCGGTGGGTACGCCACGGACCTGGGTCAAGCCGATATCGCGCACCGCCAGCAGCCATTGCAGCAAGGCGTCGTTGTCGGTCATCAGCGCCTGATATTCGAACACCGGCAACGACAAGTCGCTGTGCCAAAGCCTGGCTTTGGGCTTGTTGGCCAAGCGTTCGGCGCGGGACTCGTCGTCATAGGCATGTGCCCTCAGCCAGCCTGGATCGAAGCGGCTGAAGTGGCCGTCCTGCCACTCGATGCACAGGCAACCTTGAGCGTCGACAGTGGTTTGCGCCGGCATCAGGTTTTCCGGCACGTCGACAATTTCCAGCACCTGCTCACGTGTCACGCTATAGACGCATTGCGAGCAGGGGCAGTTGTCACGCAGCCATGGGTGGTGGAAGGGGCTGATGCGATTGTCGGCCCACTTCACCAGAACCCGATCCGCCAAAGCCTGCACGCCTGTCAGCGCGCTGATCAACGGATAAGTACGGAAGTCGGCAAAAGCGGCGGCGGTGTTCAATGGCGATCTCCTGGTTATTTTTTGGGTGGTAACCCGATCACTCGGCCGATGTATTCAGGGGTTGGCAGGTCGGTTTGCTCGGCGACGATGGCTTGCAGCTTGTCCAGGGTCTGTTCGCTGAAGGGCGTGGAACGAGGTCCGGCAAGGTCGACATGCAGAAGCATTTGCTCGTTGCCCGCCAGCTCTGTGTCATCACCGACCCGATGCAGGCTGTGGTAGAGGTGCAGGCGTTTGCTGTCGTGGGCGATGATCCGGGTATGCACTTCGACATCGGCATCGAGCTTCACCTCGTGCAGGTAATTGAGGTGCAGTTCCAGGGTGAACAACGAGTTGCCGCTGGCTTCTCGATGGTTGCTGTCCATGCCGAGGCGATCCATCAGGGCATCGGTGGCGTAGCTGAAAATCAACAGGTAAAAGGCATCGCGCAGATGGCCGTTGTAGTCGACCCAGTCGGGGATGATTCTGGTCTGGTAGGTGGTGAGGGTGGGCATGTTTATCTCCAGGCACGATCGTTCCCACGCTCTGCGTGGGAACGCCTCCTGTGACGCTCTGCGTCACGTCGTTGGGACGCGGAGCGTCCCGGGCTGCATTCCCACGCAGAGCGTGGGAACGATCAACACATCACTCGCTGAAACTCATCCCGTGCTTCTCTTTGGTGGTCTTCACCGCCTCAAGCACCGCCAGCAGACAATCATCACGATAGCGCTCCAGCGCCGAAATGCTGTGCTTGCCCAACTGATCGCTGGTGCCATCGACCACATCGTCGATCAGCTTGTCAGTCAGTTCGGGGGCCGGCAGATAAGTCCATGGCAACTGCAACGCCGGGCCGAACTGTGCCATGAAGTGGCGCATACCGGCATCGCCGCCGGCGAGCGTGTAGGTCAGGAACGTGCCCATGAATGACCAGCGCAGACCCGCGCCAAAACGGATCGCGTCGTCAATCTCGCCGGTGGTTGCCACGCCGTCGTTGACCAGGTGCAGCGCCTCACGCCACAGCGCTTCAAGCAGACGGTCGGCTATGAACCCTGGCACTTCCTTGCGCACGTGCAGCGGGCGCATGCCGAGTGATTCGTAGACCTTCATCGCCGCTTGCACGGCTTCGGGTGCCGTGTTTTTGCCGCCGACGACTTCCACCAATGGCAACAGGTAAACCGGGTTGAACGGGTGACCCACTACGCAGCGTTCCGGGTGGGTCGAGCTCTCGTAAAACTCGCTGGGTAGCAAGCCCGAGGTGCTGGAGCCAATCAGGGCATTGGGCTTGGCGGCGGCGCTGATCTTGCTGTGCAGGTCCAGTTTCAGCTCAAGGCGTTCCGGGGCACTTTCCTGGATGAAATCGGCGTCGCGAACGCATTCTTCGATGGTCGAGACAAAACGCAGGCGATCCTGCGAGGCACCGGGTGCCAGACCCTGTTTTTCCAGTGCACCCCAGGCATTGGCGACACGCTTGCGCAATGCGGCTTCGGCACCGGGCGCCGGGTCCCAGGCCACCACGTCGAGGCCATGGGCGAGGGCGCGGGATACCCAACCGCTGCCGATGACGCCGCTGCCCAGCGCGGCGAAGGTTTTGATTTCGGTGATAAAGCTCATGGTGATTTCCTGAAAGATTCGATGAACCCCGTAGGAGCAAAGCTTGCTCGCGATAGCGGCATTAAGGTCGCAGACAATGCGTTGGATGTACTGACATCATCGCGAGCAAGCTTTGCTCCTACAGGTTTTATGCAGATGGTTAACCGCGCTGGGTCAGGCCCATTTTCTTGCGGCCTTCAGCCGGGGTCAGTACGCGGGCGCCGAGGCGGCTGAGGATTTCGCTGGCGCGTTCGACCAATTGGCCGTTGGTCGCCAGTACGCCCTTGTCCAGCCACAGGTTGTCTTCCAGGCCGACACGCACGTTGCCGCCCAGCAACACCGCTTGCGCCGCCATCGGCATTTGCATGCGGCCGATGCCGAAGCCAGCCCAGACGGCGTCTGCAGGCAGGTTGTCGACCATGGCTTTCATGGTGGTGGTATCTGCCGGCGCGCCCCAGGGAATGCCCAGGCACAGCTGGAACAGCGGGTTGTCGAGCAAGCCTTCCTTGATCATCTGTTTGGCGAACCACAGGTGACCGGTGTCGAAGATTTCCAGCTCAGGCTTAACGCCCAGCTCTTGAATGCGTTTGGCGCCAGCGCGCAGCTGGGCCGGGGTGGACACGTAAATGGTGTCGCCATCACCGAAGTTCAGGGTGCCGCAATCGAGGGTGCAGATTTCCGGCAGCAGTTCTTCGACGTGGGCCAGGCGGGTCAGCGGTCCGACCAGGTCGGTGTTCGGGCCGAACTCCATCGGGTTCTCGCCGGCGCCGATTTCCAGGTCGCCGCCCATGCCGGCGGTGAGGTTGACGATGATATCGACGTCGGCTTCGCGTATGCGCTCCATGACTTCGCGGTACAGCGCCACATCACGGCTGAATTTGCCGGTTTGCGGGTCGCGAACGTGGCAGTGAACCACGGTGGCGCCGGCCTTGGCCGCTTCCACGGCGGCAGCGGCAATCTGTTTCGGGGTGACCGGCACGTGTGGGCTCTTGGCGGTCGTGTCGCCAGCACCGGTGAGTGCGCAGGTGATGATGACGTCGTGGTTCATGAGGCGGATTCCTTCAGGCGTGGTGGTTCCGCTCGCAGCCCTGTCGGGCTGCGAATCGGTGGTTCGGTTCAGAAAAAGGAGCGGGTTACTTACTGGTCAGCTGCAGGTTTTCAGCTGCTGGTTTGCCGTCGAAAGTGGTCACACCTTCAAGCCAGCGTTTCTTGTCCTGCGGGTGATCCTTGAGCCATTGCCTGGCCGATTCGAAAGCGTCCTTGTGGTCCAGCAGCGGCTGCATCATCCGGCTCTCGTCTTCGGCGGAGAAGGTCAGGTTGCTCAGCAGGCGGCCGATGTTCGGGCACTGCTCGGCGTATTTCGGCGCGGTGACGGTCCATACTGTGGCCTTGCCTTCGTCCGGCCCAAGGGCGTTTTCGCTGCCGGAGAGGTAGGTCATGTCCACGTTGACGTTCATCGGGTGCGGCGCCCAGCCGAAGAACACCACGGCTTCCTTGCGACGCACGGCGCGATCGACGGCGGCAAGCATCCCGGCCTCGCTGGACTCGACCAACTGGAACTTGCCAAGGCCGAACTGGTTCTTGCTGATCATCGCCTTGATCTGGGTATTGGCCCCCGAACCAGGCTCGATGCCGTAAATCTTGCCGCCCAGTTCTTTTTCGAATTTGGCGATGTCGGCGAAGGTTTTCAGGCCTTTGTCGGCGAGGTAGGTTGGAACGGCGAGGGTGGCGCGGGCATCTTTCAGGCTTGGCGCTTCGAGCACCTTGACCTGGTTGGCCTCGACGAACGGCGTAATGGTCTGGGTCATCAGCGGGTTCCAGTAACCCAGGAACAGGTCCAGACGCTGATCGCGGATCCCGGCGAAGATGATTTGCTGGGAGGCGCTGGTTTGTTTGGTGTTGTAGCCGAGGCCGTCGAGCAATACCTGGGTCAACGCGCTGGTGGCGATGACGTCGGTCCAGTTCACCACGCCCATGCGCACGTTCTGGCAAGAGGCGGGTTCGGCGGCCATGACGCTGGCGCTCAGCAAAGCGGTACCACTGAGTGCAAGAACACAGCTGCTGATCAGTCGTTTCATTCTCAGGTTCCTCGGCAGTTTCATTATTGTGGATCCGGTCATCTTTGCGTGCCGGTGATGCCAAGTTACGCAGCAACGCACCGATGAAAGCGCACTGCGGCGACCAGCTCTTGCACTGCAGCGACCTGACCTCTTGAATGCCGCTGGCAAGTGGCGTATCAACGTCCTCACGCTACCCGCCCTCTCGCTACTAGCCATCGAGTGCGCTCCATGTCCCAGGATTTCTATTTCTTGTTGATGCCGGGTTTCTCGGCCATTGGATTTATCTCGGCCATCGAGCCGTTGCGGGTCGCCAATCGTTTTCGTGGCGAGTTGTATCGCTGGCATGTGCTGAGCGCCGATGGCGGGGCGGTGTTGGCCAGCAACGGCATGTCGGTCAACGCCGATGCGGCGCTGGAGCCACTGAAAAAAGGCGCGACCTTGTTGGTGGTCGCCGGCTTCGAACCGTTGAAGTTCGCCACTCCGGTGCTGGAGCACTGGCTGCGCCGCCTGGACAACGAAGGCGTGACCCTCGGCGCCATCGACACCGGCAGCTTCATCCTCGCCGAAGCGGGTCTGCTCGAGGGTCATCGTCTGACGCTGCACTGGGAAGCCATCGACGCCTTTAAGGAATCCTATCCACAGCTGAGCGTTACCCAGGAGCTGTTCGAGATTGATCGTCGGCGCATCACTTCCGCTGGCGGCACCGCTTCCATCGATTTAATGCTCGATTTGATCGCCCAGGCCCATGGCCCGGAACTGGCGATCCAGGTCAGCGAGCAGTTCGTGCTCGGCCGCATCCGCCCGCGCAAAGACCACCAGCGCATGGAAGTCGCGACACGCTATGGCATCAGCAACAAGAAGCTGGTGCACGTGATCGGCGAGATGGAACAGCACAGCGAACCGCCGCTGAGCACGCTGGAGTTGGCGGAATCGATCAAGGTGACGCGGCGACAGTTGGAGCGACTGTTTCGGTTGCACCTGAACGATACGCCGAGCAATTTCTATCTGCGGTTACGGTTGGAAAAAGCGCGGCAATTGCTGCGCCAGACGGACATGAGCGTTCTGGAAGTGAGCATTGCCTGCGGGTTTGAGTCGCCATCGTATTTCACCCGCAGCTATCGGGCGAAATATGAGCGATGTCCGCGAGAAGACAGGCGTACCGCAAAAGCATGATTCTGAAAACAACGAAAAACCTGTGGGAGCCAGCCTGCTGGCGATAGCGGTCTGGCAGACACATAAATATCGACGGATGCACCGCCATCGCCAGCGGGCTGGCTCCCACAGTTAATTTGTTCTGTCAGGAATACCGGTTATTTCTTCATCAGCGCCGAACACGCCGCCTTGTAAGCCTCATGCTGATACTTGTTCAGCGTCTCTGGCAGCTGGACACTGAATTTCTTGCACTGCGCCGTGATGGTCTGCGGAGACAGCAGCGTCACCTCGCAATTCTCCAATAACTGGAAAACCCCTTCGATCTTGAACGTGGTCGGCCCACCGGCGAATTCGCCTTTCTTGCTGCGCTTCTTGATCGTGATGCGGTCGATGGAGTTCTCCCGGACAAACGACGCCACCTGCGCGGCAAACAACTTGACGTTGGCCGCCTCGTCATCATCGTCCAGGGCAATTTTCTTGGTATTGAGGGCGACGTGACCCAGGTTCGTACCGTCGAGAGACGCCACGGCAATGATCGCTTCGCTGCCCTTGATTTCGATGCCACAGACTTTCATGTTGAATCCCTTGACTGGCTGATGGCGTGAAGCTTACAGCTCAAGTTGACTGGCGGTGATCCCAAAAGCCGCCGCGATTTTTTCGCGTGTGGCCTTACGCGGTCTGGGGGTAGTTTCCTGTTCAGCATACGCGAGTGGGGAAATACCCATTCGTTCAGCCACTTCCTCCTCGGTAAGGTTCAAATGTTCGCGCCAGGCGCGTACTGGGAGTGCTCCATCGACAATACGACTGACAACCTCATGAGGGATCATCATGTTTTCGATCCTTTTTGTTTACTCCTGCCCAATCGACTCCAAAAACTCCGACCGTTCATCACTCATTCGTGCCACACAATCGTTCTGCGCCATGGTGAACGCCTTGCTGCCGGTTGTCGCCGGGAAGGCTTCGACGGCGCAGTCGGCGTCGCGAGTTTTCAGCCATTGGGCTTGGGCGGCCTTGATTTTGGCGGTGATGTCGGCCAGTTGCGACGGGTTCTTGCCGTAGAGCGACTGCATGCGCTCGTTCAGGCTCTTGAGGTTTTCGCTGAGCAGGTCTTCGGCGGTGGTTTTGCTGAAGGCCGAGCATTCCAGGGTCTGGACGTCGTTTTCGACTTTGTCGCAGGGATTGTCGTCGGACTCCTGCGCTGCGTGTACGCCGGTCGCAATCAATGCCAAAGCCACAAGGATGGATTTCATTCAGGTCGCCGCTCTATTCCAGTGATGCGGCGAATTCTGGCGCAAGCGGACGGCCTTGAACAGGTCGCCAACAGTGCCTGGCGACGACCCTTTGTCGCGGATTGACGCTTTCGGCAATTCCCCTGTCGTTTTTGCACCCGGCTGCCCCCGCACCGAGGCATATGCTGGCCCCAAAGCGCCGGCAGACGATTCGGCGCATGAATCGCTAACAAGGGGACAGCCTGATGAGCCCAGCCGAATTGCACGCCGACAGCATCGTTATCGACGGGCTGATTATTGCCAAGTGGAACCGTGAACTGTTCGAAGACATGCGCAAGGGCGGCCTGACCGCAGCCAACTGCACCGTGTCGGTGTGGGAGGGCTTCCAGGCCACCGTCAACAACATTGCCGCCAGCCAGAAACTGATCCGCGAGAACAGCGACCTGGTGATGCCGGTGCGCACCACGGCAGACATTCGCAAGGCCAAGGAAGTCGGCAAGACCGGCATCCTTTTCGGTTTCCAGAATGCCCACGCCTTTGAAGACCAGATCGGCTATGTCGAGGTGTTCAAGCAGCTCGGGGTTGGCATCGTGCAGATGTGCTACAACACCCAGAACCTGGTGGGCACCGGTTGCTACGAGCGTGACGGCGGCCTGTCGGGCTTCGGTCGTGAAATCGTTGCCGAGATGAACCGTGTCGGCGTGATGTGCGACTTGTCCCACGTTGGCTCCAAGACTTCCGAAGAAGTCATCCTCGAATCGAAAAAACCGGTCTGCTACTCCCATTGCCTGCCGTCGGGGCTCAAGGAGCACCCGCGCAACAAGTCCGATGAAGAACTGAAGTTCATTGCCGACCACGGTGGTTTCGTCGGCGTGACCATGTTCGCGCCGTTCCTCGCCAAGGGCATTGATTCGACCATCGACGACTACGCCGAAGCCATCGAGTACACCATGAACATCGTCGGTGAAGACGCCATCGGCATCGGCACCGATTTCACCCAGGGTCACGGCCAGGACTTCTTCGAATACCTGACCCATGACAAGGGCTATGCCCGCCGCCTGACCAGCTTCGGCAAGATCATCAACCCGCTGGGCATCCGCACCGTCGGCGAGTTCCCGAACCTGACCGAAACCCTGCTCAAGCGCGGCCATTCCGAGCGCGTGGTGCGCAAGATCATGGGCGAAAACTGGGTCAATGTCCTAAAGGACGTCTGGGGCGAATAAGCCACCGCACTTCTGAATCCTTTCCTGCGGCCGTCCGCGCCGCAGGCAACACAACGAATTTTCTGGAGTTAAGTTTCCATGGCCAAGATCGCCCCGCAATTGCCTATCGAAGTCGACAGCGAAACCGGTGTCTGGACGTCCGACGCCCTGCCGATGCTGTACGTGCCACGGCATTTCTTCGTCAACAACCACATGGGCATCGAGGAAGTGCTGGGCGCCGAAGCCTATGCCGAAATCCTCTACAAGGCCGGCTACAAATCCGCCTGGCACTGGTGTGAAAAAGAAGCCGAGTGCCACGGCCTGGAAGGCGTCGCGGTGTTCGAGCACTACATGAAGCGTTTGTCGCAACGTGGTTGGGGCCTGTTCAAGATCCAGGACATCGATCTCGACAAAGGCACCGCCAGCGTCAAGCTTGAACACTCGGCATTCGTCTACGTGTACGGCAAGGTCGGGCGCAAGGTCGACTACATGTTCACTGGCTGGTTTGCCGGTGCGATGGACCAGATCCTCGCCGCCCGCGGCAGCAAGATCCGCACCGTGGCCGAGCAAGTCTACGGTGGCTCCGAAGAGGGCCACGAAGACGGCTTGTTCATCGTCAAGCCGTTGTAAGTCGAGGAACCCGCCATGGCTTTCGAAGCAATGTTCCAGCCGATCCAGATCGGCAAACTGACCATCCGCAACCGCGTGCTCAGCACCGCGCACGCCGAGGTTTACGCGACCGACGGCGGCATGACCACCGACCGGTACGTCAAGTATTACGAAGAGAAGGCCAAGGGCGGGATCGGCCTGGCGATCTGCGGCGGTTCGTCCGTGGTCGCCATCGACAGCCCGCAGGAATGGTGGAGTTCGGTCAACCTGTCCACCGACCGCATCATTCCGCATTTCCAGAATCTGGCCGACGCCATGCACAAGCACGGCGCCAAGATCATGATCCAGATTACCCACATGGGCCGTCGCTCGCGCTGGGACGGTTTCAACTGGCCGACCCTGATGTCGCCGTCAGGCGTGCGTGAGCCGGTGCACCGTGCCACTTGCAAGACCATCGAGCCGGAAGAGATCTGGCGGGTGATCGGTAACTACGCTCAAGCGGCCCGCCGCGCCAAGGCCGGTGGCCTGGACGGTGTCGAACTGTCGGCCGTGCACCAGCACATGATCGACCAGTTCTGGAGCCCGCGCGTCAACAAGCGTACCGACGAATGGGGCGGCACCTTCGAAGGCCGGATGAAGTTCGGTCTGGAAGTCTTGAAAGCCGTGCGCGCCGAGGTCGGCGACGATTTCTGCGTCGGCATGCGCATCTGCGGTGACGAGTTCCACCCGGACGGTCTGTCCCATGAAGACATGAAGCAGATCGCCAAGTATTACGACGACACCGGCATGCTCGACTTTATCGGCGTCGTGGGTTCGGGTTGTGACACTCACAACACCCTGGCCAACGTGATTCCGAACATGAGTTATCCACCGGAGCCGTTCCTGCACCTGGCGGCCGGTATCAAGGAAGTGGTCAAGGTTCCGGTGCTGCACGCGCAGAACATCAAGGACCCGAACCAGGCCACGCGTATTCTGGAAGGCGGTTACGTCGACATGGTCGGCATGACCCGCGCGCACATCGCCGACCCGCACCTGATCGCCAAGATCAAGATGGGCCAGATCGACCAGATCAAACAATGTGTCGGCGCCAACTATTGCATCGATCGTCAGTACCAAGGCCTGGATGTGTTGTGCATCCAGAACGCGGCGACCTCCCGTGAATACATGGGCCTGCCGCACATCATCGAAAAAACCACCGGCGTGAAACGCAAAGTGGTGGTGGTCGGCGCCGGTCCTGCGGGGATGGAAGCCGCTCGTGTTGCCGCCGAACGTGGCCACGACGTCACCCTGTTCGAGAAGAAAGAATTCATCGGCGGGCAAATCACCACCGCCTCGAAGGCGCCGCAACGGGACCAGATCGCCGGTATTACCCGCTGGTATCAACTGGAACTGGCACGCTTGAAAGTCGACCTGCGCCTGGGGACCGCGGCGGATGCGCCGACCATCATGGACCTGCGTCCGGACGTGGTAGTGCTGGCCGTCGGCGGCCATCCGTTCATCGAGCAGAACGAACACTGGGGCGCGGCTGAAGGTTTGGTGGTCAGCAGCTGGGACATCCTCGACGGCAAGGTGGCGCCAGGCAAGAACGTGCTGGTCTACGACACCATTTGCGAGTTCACCGGCATGTCCACCGCCGACTTCATTGCCGACAAGGGCAGCCAGGTCGAGATTGTCACCGACGACATCAAGCCGGGCGTCGCCATCGGCGGTACGTCGTTCCCGACTTACTACCGCAGCATGTACCCGAAAGAAGTGATCATGACCGGCGACATGATGCTGGAGAAGGTCTACCGCGAAGGCGACAAGCTCGTAGCGGTGCTGGAAAACGAATACACCGGCGCCAAAGAGGAGCGGGTAGTCGATCAGGTGGTCATCGAAAACGGTGTGCGCCCGGACGAGGAAATCTACTACGCGATGAAGGAAGGCTCGCGCAACAAAGGCCAGATCGACGTCGAAGCCTTGTTCGCGATCAAGCCGCAACCTTGCCTGGAGCAGAGCGGCGACGGCTATCTGTTGTTCCGTATCGGCGACTGCGTGGCCCAGCGTAACGTGCATGCGGCGATCTATGACGCATTGCGGCTGTGCAAGGATTTCTAAGAGCTTGTTGATAGATCGTTCCCACGCTCTGCGTGGGAATGCCTCAATGGACGCTCTGCGTCCGCTGTTGGGACGCGGAGCGTCCCGGGCTGCATTCCCACGCAGAGCGTGGGAACGATCATTCGGCCAGACCCCGTGTCTTTGGGAGCAACACCTATGTTGAACACCCTTCTTCCAATCCTGTTGTTCGCTGCCCTGGGCCTCGCGGTTCTCGGCGCGTTGCGGCGGGTAGCCATGTGGCGCCGGGGCCGAGCCTCGAAGGTCGACCTGATCGGCGGTCTGTTCGCCATGCCCAAGCGTTACATGGTCGACTTGCACCACGTCGTCGCGCGGGACAAGTACATCGCCAACACCCACGTCGCCACGGCCGGCGGCGCGGTGGCGTCGATCGTGCTGGCGATTGTGGTGCACGGTTTCGGTCTGCATAACCGCATCCTCGGTTATGCCTTGTTGTTGATGTCGGCGGTGATGTTCGTCGGCGCGATCTTCGTTTACCTGCGTCGGCGCAATCCACCTTCGCGCCTGTCGAAAGGCCCGTGGATGCGCCTGCCGAAAAGCCTGCTGGCGTTCTCGGCCTCGTTCTTCCTGCTGACCCTGCCGGTGGCCGGGATCCTCCCGGAAAACTTCGGTGGCTGGCTGTTGGCGGCGATTCTTGGTGTCGGCGTGTTGTGGGGCGTGTCGGAACTGTTCTTCGGCATGACCTGGGGCGGGCCGATGAAACACGCCTTCGCCGGTGCCCTGCACCTGGCCTGGCACCGTCGCGCCGAGCGTTTTGGTGGTGGTCGTTCCACCGGTTTGAAACCACTGGACCTGAACGACCCGAATGCGCCACTGGGCGTGGAAAAACCCAAGGATTTCACCTGGAACCAGCTACTCGGTTTCGACGCCTGCGTGCAGTGCGGCAAGTGTGAAGCCGCGTGCCCGGCCTTCGCCGCTGGACAGCCGCTGAACCCGAAAAAGCTAATTCAAGACATGGTCGTCGGCCTCGCTGGCGGCACTGATGCCAAGTTCGCTGGCAGCCCCTATCCAGGCAAAGCCATCGGCGAACACGCTGGCAATCCGCATCAACCGATCGTCAACGGCCTGGTGGACGCCGAAACCCTGTGGTCGTGCACCACCTGCCGCGCCTGCGTCGAGGAATGCCCGATGATGATCGAGCACGTCGACGCCATCGTCGACATGCGGCGCCATCTGACCCTGGAAAAGGGCGCGACCCCGAACAAGGGCGCCGAAGTCCTGGAAAACCTGATCGCCACCGACAACCCGGGCGGTTTCGCACCGGGCGGACGGATGAACTGGGCGGCGGATTTGAACCTCAACCTGCTCAGCGAAAAGAAATCCACCGACGTGCTGTTCTGGGTCGGCGACGGCGCCTTCGACATGCGCAACCAGCGCACCTTGCGCGCGTTCGTCAAAGTGCTGAAAGCGGCGAAAATCGACTTCGCCGTACTCGGCCTCGAAGAGCGCGACAGCGGCGACGTGGCTCGGCGTCTGGGCGATGAAGCGACCTTCCAGTTGCTGGCCAAGCGCAACATTCAGACCCTGGCCAAGTACAGCTTCAACCGCATCGTCACCTGCGATCCGCACAGCTTCCACGTGCTGAAAAACGAATACGGCGCCTTCGACGGCAACTACCTGGTGCAGCACCACAGCACCTACATGGCAGAAGTCATCGAGGCCGGCGCGCTCAATCTCGGCCAGCACAAAGGCGACAGCGTGACCTATCACGACCCGTGTTACCTCGGCCGCTACAACGGCGAATACGAGGCGCCACGTCAGGTCCTGCGCGCGCTCGGGATTGAAGTCAAAGAGATGCAACGTTCCGGTTTCCGCTCGCGCTGCTGCGGCGGCGGCGGCGGTGCGCCGATCACCGACATTCCGGGCAAGCAGCGGATTCCCGACATGCGCATGGAAGACATCCGCGAGACCGGCGCCGAACTGGTGGCCGTGGGTTGTCCACAGTGCACGGCAATGCTCGAGGGCGTGGTCGAACCGCGGCCACTGATCAAGGACATCGCCGAACTGGTGGCCGATGCGCTGCTTGAAGAGGACGCGGCCAAGCCCGCCGCGCCGGCCAAACGTGAACCCGCGGAGGTGCATTGATGAGCGATATTATCCGCCGCGACCCCCGTGCCGAATGGATCGCCCGTAACCGTCTGCATCCGCTGCACGCCGCCATGCAACCGGCGCAGCACAGCTGGATGGGGCCTAACGGGGTCATCCGCAAGAATCCCCATGGCATCGGCTTTATCGGCCCCAACGGGATCAAGCGCATCGACCGCAGTGGCGCTCAACAGGGCGGGACCGCCAAGCGCACCGCCGCCGTTGAAGTGCAATTGCCGCTGCATCAAGTGACCCAGCCCGCGTTCTACATCTGCGTGGTGCCGGACATGGTCGGTGGCCGTTTGGGCAGCCACGACCGCGACTTGTTGGGCCTGGCCCATCAGCTTGCCGGCAAGGACGGCGCCGTGTTGGCCGTGGTCTTCGGTGAACACAAGGAAAGTACGTTTGCCAACGCAGGTGTCGATCGCCTGCTGGTGCTTGATGGCGAAGCATTCAATGGTTATGCACCGGAGCAGCGGGTCCAGGGCCTGCGAGCTGTGGATAACCAGTTCAATCCGCGCCACTGGCTACTGCCGGACAGCCGCAGCGGTGGCGGCGAATTGGGTCGGCGTTTTGCCGCGGCGCTGGGCGAACGTCCGGCCACGCGTGTCTGGCAGGTCAAGGATGAGCAATGCATCGGCCGCGCCGGCGCCGGTCTGCAAGACTTGGCCCGCCCGTTAGCGCGTTTGATTCTGGCCGCCGTTGAATGCGCCGAACCGGTCAGCGAAACCCGTCACGAAGCGTTGCCGGTTGAGTTATCCACAACCGTCGCCCGCAGTCTCTCGCGCATCGAGGATCTGGGGGCGGTGGCGGTGGACCCGGCGGCGATCCCCATGGCCGAAGCCGAATTCATTTTCTCCGGCGGCAACGGGGTCAAGGATTGGGATTTGTTCCACCAGACCGCCGCGGCGCTCGGTGCCACCGAAGGTGCTTCGCGGGTGGCGGTGGACGATGGCTTCATGGCCCGTGACCGCCAGGTGGGTGCGTCAGGTACCTGGGTTACCGCGCGGGTGTACGTGGCGGTGGGTATTTCCGGGGCGATCCAGCACCTGCAAGGCATCGGTGCCTGCGACAAGGTGGTGGCGATCAACCTCGACCCTGGCTGCGACATGATCAAACGGGCCGACCTGTCGGTGATCGGCGAGAGCGCCGAGATTCTTCGAGCCTTGATCGCGGCGGTAGAGGCTTACCGCAACGACGCCAAGCGCGATGCGGCTTAAGGGAAGGAAAGGGTTATGAGCACGAAAATCATCAGCCTGGTGTCCATCGGCGCCCACCCGACCTCCGGTCGGCCACGCCGTGCGGAGCAGGATGCGCGGGCGGTGGAACTGGGTCTGCAACTGGCTGGGGATAACTTGCAGGTACTGCATGCCGGCGATATTGCCGAGCCGGCGCTGCGCGCCTACCTCGGCATGGGCCTTGAGCAACTGCATGTGCTGGAACAACCGCAAGGCGCCGATGCATTGCCGGTGTTGAGCGCTTATTTGCGTGACGCGGGGGCGCAAGTGGTGCTGACCGGCAGCCAGGCGGAAACCGGCGAGGGTTCGGGCATGCTGCCGTTCCTGCTGGCGGAAGGTCTTGGCTGGCCGTTGGTGGTGGGGCTGGCACAGGTCGAGTCCATCGACGGTGATTCGGCGCTGGTGCTGCAAGCCTTGCCGCGCGGGCAGCGTCGTCGCTTGAAAGTACGTCTGCCGTTTTTGGCGACTGTAGATAACGCCGCGCCCAAGCCTCGTCAGAGCGCCTACGGTCCTGCGCGACGCGGGGTGTTGCAGGCCGATGAGGTTGAAGTCGTCGACGATGAATTGTTGGCGGTTGCCACGCTGCAACCGGCCAAGCCGCGACCAAAGCGCTTGAAAGTGATCAAGGCCAAAAGCGGGGCGGACCGGATGAAAGCCGCGACGGCCAAGGCCAGTGGCGGAGGAGGGCAAGTACTCAAAGGCGTGACGGCCCAAGCCGGGGCCGAGGCGATTCTCAAATTGTTGATTGAGGAAGGTGTGGTGCGCTGACGTTGAAGCTCACGCTGCATCGCCCGTAAAAACAAGCTTGCCGCTGGCGCGTTGCTGCGCCATGAGCGCCTACGTTGAAAACGGCTTTCGCAGCGTCGTTACCTGCCAGATCACACCGCACCCGATGATTCGAGGTCAAGGGCGAGGCTTGTTTGATGTATCGGCTTTAGCGGGAGCCCCGGTGGCGGGCGACCCTAGCAGAACTGATAGTGTCGGCATTACCGGCGTTTTGTTAGGGTAATTAACAGTTGGCATCCGCTTCTCCAGCACCGCCTGCCAGAGGCGGGTATGGCAGGGCGCGGCGGATTACCTGGTCTCATCAAGGACGCTGCTAATGCCCATCTCCGGCCAGACTCGACGTGTAGAACCCTCTACAGCAACTGATCCGCTGTACTCCCGTACCCTGCTGCTCGCCAGCGACCTCCAGCAAAGCGTTCTCGCCGAGCTGGACCGCGGGGGCCCCAATCCCTTTGTCTATTCCCCCTATGGCTTGCAAAGCGGCGTGAGTCAGGCCGGTACGCATCTGGGCTTCAACGGGCAACTTAAAGAACGTCCAACCGGTTGGTATCACCTGGGTAACGGCCATCGGATCTATAACCCGGTGCTTATGCGGTTTCACAGTCCGGATCGGTTGAGTCCTTTTGGTAAGGGCGGGGTGAATGTCTATGTCTATTGCTCGGGCGATCCGGTCAATTTCACTGATCCCTCGGGAGAATATGGACAAGCTTTTGCCAAACTCATACAGCTTTCAGCCACCACCGCGTTGCATGCGGGAATAGTAACGACCAACCTGGTGGGAACCAAGGCAACTGGCTGGATGCTGCACGCTGCACGATTGAGTACCGTTGCATCTACAACGGCGATCGTAGGTACTGTTGGGCAATTAGCCGAATTTGCTCCTGCCGTTTATATCTCGAATGTGGCTACTACGGTATCCGCGGTGGCTACCATGGTTCGATATACCCCGGCGATTGTTAATGGTCTGCGCGCAGGCACGTTGTGGGAGACGGTAAAAGGCAACGTTCGAAATCTGGTCAAAGGTACGGCATTTCCCACCCCGCCCAATCAGCACACTCTCACCCTTGCGAATGGGCAAGTACCCGGTACAGTTGAGATTCCAATGAGTACTTTTAACCCTGCCCAGACGCCCGCTGAACCGGTGAGGTCCAGCCAATTGATCCGACAGGGGGAAGGTGGTTCACGGCGCAGGAAATCCTTTTAACAAGGTTTGATCCTGTTTACCCACAATCCCTGTTAGCGCTTCTGTGGGTAACATGTTCGCCCCTCGCTACGGTCCATATAAACCGTGGGCTGCAGGCCTTAGATCAAATAATAACCAGCATAAGTTACGGTTTTACCGCGCTTTTTTATTAACTGGAGACCCATACTTGCCCCCAATCTCTGTTGGCGCTTCTGTGGATAAGATGTTCGCTTAACGCTGAAGGCTTTATGAACAGCGGTATTCAGGCTTCTGGTTAATAATTGATCAAGTTTTGGTTTTTAATTCCTATAGCGTTCGCAAACCCTGAAAAATCGCGGCTTTCAGCGCTTTTCCACAGAGGCGTAATAGTTGCCCCCAAAGTCTGTTGGCGCTTCTGTGGATAAGGTGTTTGCCATCCTCTGCAGGCCAGAGTTTTAGCGGCTTGCGGGCGGCTGTTCATAAAACAACCAGGTATCACTGAAATCCGCGCTTCTGGATAAGTCACGGATTTTCTTCGGCTTTTGTGGAAAGACTTTGCAGCGAAACCACACTTGTCCCCAATAGCTGTGGGTGGAGGTGTGGATAACTTGTTTGCGGAAAGCTGGAGGGCGCGGATCGTATAGCTCTGAATGAAATAGATCATATTTCGTACAGAATCCTGTAGGAGCGAGCCTGCTCGCGATTAACCTGAGAACCCCGCGGGGTGCCAGGCTGCCAGCGTCATCGTTGACGCCCATCGCGAGCAGGCTCGCCCCTACAGGGGGCGGTGGCGTCAGCCTTGGACAGGAACGCCTTTGAGGTATGGCGCAGGCTCGGCGCCCAGGTTGCTCAACAGGCGCTCGCTGTACCAATCCACAAAGTTCACCACACCAAACTCATAGGTCTTGGAGTAAGGCCCTGGCTGGTAAGCGGTGGAGTTGATGCCGCGCTGGTTCTCTTCAGCCAGGCGACGGTCCTGGTCGTTGGTGGCGTCCCAGACCTGGCGCATGCGCTCGACGTCGTAGTCCACGCCTTCGACCGCGTCCTTGTGCACAATCCACTTGGTGGTGACCATGGTTTCCTGGGCACTGATCGGCCACACGGTGAACACGATGATGTGGTCGCCCATGCAGTGGTTCCAGGAGTGCGGCAGGTGCAGGATGCGCATCGAGCCCAGGTCCGGGTTCTTGATGCGGCCCATGAGTTTTTGGCAGCCCTGTTTACCGTCCAGGGTCATCGATACGGTGCCCTTGAGCAGCGGCATGCGCACGATGCGGTTGCGCAGGCCGAAACTGGCGTGGGCGTAAGGGATCTTTTCCGCTTCCCAGGCGGCGGCGGAAGCGGCAACGTGATCCTTGAATGCCTGGTCGGCGCGCGGGTCGGTGACGTCGTCCCATTCCAGCAGGGTTTTCAGCAGTTCCGGGTGCGACGCGTTGCAGTGGTAGCACTCGCGGTTGTTTTCCAGCACCAGTTTCCAGTTGGCCTTTTCCATCAAGGTGGTAGTGATCGCCACCTTGGTGTTTTCCATGTCGTACGGTTCCATGTAATGGCTGAGCGTCGACAGGAAGTCATCGATGGCCGGCGGGTTCTCCGACAGGCTGATGAAAATGTAGCCGCCGGCGGTTTTCACGTTCACCGGTTTGAGGCCGTATTGCTTCATGTCGAAGTCGGCGCCCATTTCGGTGCCGGCGAACAGCAGGCGACCGTCGAGTTCGTAGGTCCACTGGTGGTAGTGGCAGACCAGTTTGGCGACCTTGCCTTTTTCACTGGTGCACAGGCGCGAACCGCGGTGACGGCAGACGTTATGGAACGCATGCACTACACCTTCGGCGCCGCGGATCACGATGATCGGATTCTTGCCAACCTGCAGGGTCAGGTAGTTGCCCTTGGCGGGAATTTCGCAGGTCATGCCGGCGATCAACCACTCTTTCTGAAAGATTTCCTGCATGTCGATATCAAACAGACGCTCGTCCGAGTAAAACGGCTGCGGCAGCGAGAACGTGCGCTCACGCTCTTGCAGCATCTGCGCGGTGGCCTTGCGTGCGGGTTCCAGCGGATCGCCCAGGCTCAGGGTAGTAGTGACGTCCATCGTTTAATCCTCAAGGCCATTCTGTGTGGCCGGCGAAAGTGGCTAATCAGGTGTACTGCTAACGGTTGCTACGCAAGGTGTAAAGAATGTGTCTTGGTATGGGGCGAGTGTGGGGCCGCCGCTGGCCAGAACCTTATCCATGGGCGACATGGTGCAATCTGTTCCCGACGCGCAACCCCCGGTAGTTGCGGGCTGGTCGCGATAAGCATGTCAATGTCGCAGATAGGTAAATGGCTGATCTGCGCTATACGCAGAATCGCCAACATGAAGGCCGACAGTCGGCCGTGGAGATCAGCATGTCCAACAACTTCCTGAACCCGGTAACCACCCAGACCTGGGCCAATGGTCGACACATCGTCCGTTGCGTCAAAGTCATCCAGGAAACCTGGGATGTGCGCACCTTCTGTTTCATGGCCGACCAGCCGATCATGTTCTTCTTCAAGCCGGGGCAGTTCGTTACCCTGGAGCTGGAGATCGAAGGCCAGCCGATCATGCGTTCGTACACCATTTCCAGCTCGCCGTCGGTGCCGTACAGCTTCTCGGTGACCATCAAGCGCGTGCCGGGCGGCAAGGTCTCGAACTGGCTGCACGACACCCTGCACGAAGGTCAGGAACTGGCGGTGCACGGGCCGGTGGGCTTGTTCAACGCCATCGACTTCCCGAGCCCGAAAGTGCTGTACCTCAGCGGCGGCGTCGGGATCACCCCATGCATGTCCATGGCGCGTTGGTTCTACGACACCAACGCCAACGTCGACATGACCTTTATCCACAGCGCCCGTTCACCGAAAGACATCATCTACCACCGCGAGCTGGAGCACATGGCGTCGCGGATCGACAACTTCAGCCTGCACCTGATCTGCGAGAAGCACGGCCTGGGCGAGCCCTGGGCCGGTTATCGCGGTTACCTGAACCACAAGATGCTGGAATTGATGGTCCCGGACTTCCTCGAGCGCGAAGTGTTCTGCTGCGGGCCGACCCCGTACATGAACGCGGTCAAGCGCCTGCTGGAGAACGCCGGCTACGACATGAAGCGTTATCACGAGGAATCCTTCGGCGCCACGCCACCGGAAGCCCGTGCCGATGCGGTCGAGCAAGCCGAACAAGCGGCCGATGCGCCCGAAATCGATGCCGCGGACTTGCATCAGGTGGAATTCATCACTTCGGGCAAGAGCATTCGCGTGGCCCCCGGCGAAACCGTGCACGCCGCTGCAGCGAAAGTCGGGCTGATGATCCCGAAAGCCTGTGGCATGGGCATCTGCGGCACCTGCAAGGTGATGAAGCTCGGTGGCGAGGTGGAGATGGAGCACAACGGCGGGATCACCGAAGAAGACGAAGCCGATGGGTTCATCCTGTCGTGCTGCAGCGTGCCGAAGGGCGACGTGCGCATCGAGTTCTAACAGCCGCGAAACTGATCGTTCCCACGCTCCGCGTGGGAATGCAGCCTGTGACGCTCCGCGTCACGACGGTATCGGGCGTCACCCAGGTGTTGAAGTTGGAACGCGGAGCGTTCCTGGAGGCGTTCCCACGCAGAGCGTGGGAACGATCACGACCTAAAACCAGCGTTGAACTTCGATACTGATCGTTCCCACGCTCCGCGTGGGAATGCAGCCCGTGACGCTCCGCGTCAAGACGGTGTTCGGCGTCGCGCAGGTGTTGAAGCTGGAACGCGGAGCGTCCCTGGAGGCGTTCCCACGCGGAGCGTGGGAACGATCACGACCTAATACCAACGTTGAACTTCGATTAACCCTTCCATCCCCGCATAGTTTCTCGCGCTGGAGTATCGCCAGTGTTCGGGCAGATCCACATAGCCACGGTTCACTGGGTTGTTATGGATGTAATCAAGTTTCTGCCGCATCACTGCCTCGCTGTACACCATTTCCGCATGCGAACCTTCCTGCCAAAGCTGATACACCCGGTCTTGCTTGTGAGCTCGTTTGCTGAAGCGCAGGCGCTGTAACGCGCGTTCGGCTCCCTTGCTTTGCAGGTCGTCGATGATTTGTCGGGCAGTGAATGATTTGAATTGACTGACACATCTGTTGAGATCCGGAGCCTCGGCGACAAAGTGCAGGTGGTTTTCCAGAACCACATAGCCATACATCTTCAAGCCCCGGTGGATTTGCTGATAACGCCAGCAATCGAGCAGGTGGTCGACGATATAAGGGCGAATAAATAGCGGAAGCCATTCCACGATGGTGCAAGTGAGGAAATGTGGTTTGTCGGGTTCGGTGATGGTGTAGCGGCTACGACCCATGGTTGCATTCCTTTGCCAGGGAATGACTAGGGTGAGCCGGGATGAGGGAGGTGGCTAGCGGACAGCGCCACAGACTCAGTGGGAAAATACAACGCGTTTCCACTGATCGTTCCCACGCTCCGCGTGGGAATGCAGCCCGTGACGCTCCGCGTCACAACGGTGTTCGGCATCGCGCAGGTGTTGAAGCTGGAACGCGGAGCGTCCCTGGAGGCGTTACCACGCTCCGCGTGGGAATGCAGCCCGTGACGCTCTGCGTCACCACGGTGTTCGACGTCGCACAGGTGTTGAAGCTGGAACGCGGAGCGTCCCTGTAGGCGTTTCCACTGATCGTTCCCACGCTCCGCGTGGGAATGCAGCCCGTGACGCTCCGCGTCACAACGGTATTGGGCGTCACCCAGGTGTTGAAGCTGGAACGCGGAGCGTCCCTGGAGGCGTTCCCACGCAGAGCGTGGGAACGTTCGGTTCATATTAGTGCGACATCACTTCACGGATGTCGCGGGCCAACTCTCGTACACGTTCTTCTTCGGTATCCCACGAACACATGAAGCGTGCGCCGCCGTTACCGATGAAGGTGTAGAAACGCCAGCCCTTGCCTGTCAGCGCGGCGATGGCCGGTTCCGAGAGTTGCAGGAACACGCCGTTGGCCTGAACCGGAAACATCAACTCGACACCGGGAATGTCACTGACCAGTTCGGCGAGCAACTGCGCACAGCGGTTGGCGTGGTTGGCGTATTTGAGCCAGGCGTCGTTTTCCAGGATGCCGACCCACGGCGCTGACAAGAAGCGCATCTTCGACGCCAGTTGCCCGGCCTGTTTGCAGCGATAGTCAAAGTCTTCCGCCAGTTTGTGGTTGAAGAACAGAATCGCCTCGCCCACGGCCATGCCGTTTTTCGTACCGCCAAAGCACAGCACGTCGACACCGGCCTTCCAGGTCAGGTCTGCCGGCGAGCAACCGAGGAATGCGCACGCATTGGAAAAACGCGCGCCGTCCATGTGCAGATTCAGCCCGAGTTCCTTGCAGGTGGCGCTGATCGCGCGGATTTCGTCCGGGGTATAGACGCTGCCCACTTCGGTGGCCTGGGTCAGGGTCACGACGCGGGGTTTCGGGTAATGGATGTCCTGGCGCTTGAGCGCGACTTCGCGGATCGATTCCGGTGTCAGCTTGCCGTTTTCAGTACGGGCGATCAGCAGCTTGGAACCGTTGGAGAAAAATTCCGGCGCGCCGCATTCGTCGGTTTCGACGTGGGCGGTTTCCGAGCAGATCACGCTGTGGTAACTCTGGCACAGCGACGACAGGGCCAACGAGTTGGCGGCGGTGCCGTTGAAGGCGAAAAACACTTCACAATCGGTTTCAAACAGTTTGCGGAATCCGTCGGAGGCGCGGGCGGTCCATTCGTCGTCACCGTAGGCGCGCTGGTGGCCGTGATTGGCCTGTTCCATGGCCGCCCAGGCTTCAGGGCAAATGCCGGAATAGTTGTCGCTGGCGAATTGTTGGCTCTTATCGGTCATGGCCTGCTTCCGTGATCGGGACGCTTATGGTGAAGCGCCTCGTGGTCAATGATGGTGCGCACTTTACCGAAGATCGTCCGGGGAGTACGTGGGATGTTTCTGTCAGAAAGATACAAGGATGCCGGGCAATTATGCACATGACTATGCCCGTAAAGCAGCGCGACGGTGCACTGGACCTGCTCAAGTGGTTGGCGCTGCTGAGCATGGTGCTCGATCACCTGCGATATGTCGGTTATTCCGTCGATCTGTTGTATGTGCCGGGACGTTTGGCGTTCCCGTGGTTTTGTCTGGCGATGGCGGCGAACCTGGCGCGCAAGCCGGCCCAGGCGAACGCTGGGCAGCGGCGCTATCTGGGCTGGTTGCTGCTGTTCAGTGCGCTCAGTGAAGTTCCTTACCGGATGTTTATTGCCAATCCCGACACGCTGAACGTCATGCCCACACTTGTCCTTGGATTGCTGGTGGCCCGTGGCTGGCAGCAACCGGCGCTTCAATCGCGTTTGCTGGCGGTGGCTGCACTGCTGCTGGCGGGTTTTTTTTCGCAGCGTGTGATGTTCGGTTTTTTTGGCGTGTTGTTGCCGTTGGTACTGCTGTGGGTGATCCATCGTCCCTGGTATTTCGCGTTGCTTGCGGGGCTTGTCTGTCTGGCCGCCAATCAATGGCAGGTGCTGTATTACTCCGTTCGGCTGGGCAGTCATGTGGCTGTGGCGGCCATCATCACTTGTCTGATTGCGCCATGGCTGGGGCTGTTCCTGTTGCGACATGCCCGTGACGCAAAACCACCGCCGATGCGACGCTGGGCGTATGCGCTGTATCCGGTGCATTTCCTGGTGTTGCTCGCAGTGCGACAGGCCATCGCCTGACCCGACCCCTGTGGCGAGGGAGCTTGCTCCCGCTGGGCTGCGCAGCAGACCCGACGCCTGTGCATGCGGTCTGCCCGTCAGCTCGTGGTTATCGCTTTTGCGACTGCTTCGCAGTCGAGCGGGAGCAAGCTCCCTCGCCACAAAGGCATCCACTGGCTCGGCCATTTCACGCCATGTCGTAAACGCACCTTTGCGTGGCGCCCGTAGGCATTTGACCCTTCGAAGCCAGTCATACCATCGCTATCAAAGGGCACTGCCGAAACGCCAGTGCCTCACCGAGACGAATGGCGCACAGATGCCGCTGGGAGAGACGCGATGTTCAGCAAGCAAGACCAGATCCAGGGTTACGATGATGCACTGCTGGCGGCGATGAATGCCGAGGAGCAACGTCAGGAAGATCACATCGAGCTGATCGCGTCGGAGAACTACACCAGCAAGCGCGTGATGCAAGCGCAAGGCAGCGGCCTGACCAACAAGTACGCCGAGGGCTATCCGGGCAAGCGCTACTACGGTGGCTGCGAGCACGTCGACAAGGTCGAGGCCCTGGCCATCGAACGCGCCAAGCAGCTGTTCGGCGCCGATTACGCCAACGTCCAGCCGCACTCCGGTTCCTCGGCCAACAGCGCCGTGTACCTGGCCTTGTTGAACGCCGGCGACACCATTCTGGGCATGAGCCTGGCCCATGGCGGTCACCTGACCCACGGCGCCAAAGTGTCGTCCTCGGGCAAACTCTACAACGCCGTGCAGTACGGCATCGACACCAAGACCGGCCTGATCGATTACGACGAAGTCGAGCGCCTGGCCGTCGAGTGCAAGCCGAAGATGATCGTGGCCGGCTTCTCGGCCTACTCAAAGACCCTGGACTTCCCGCGCTTCCGCCAGATCGCCGACAAGGTCGGAGCGCTGCTGTTCGTCGACATGGCCCACGTGGCCGGCCTGGTCGCTGCCGGCCTGTACCCGAATCCGCTGCCGTATGCCGATGTGGTCACCACCACCACCCACAAGACCCTGCGCGGTCCACGTGGCGGCCTGATCCTGGCCAAGTCCAACGAAGAAATCGAGAAGAAGCTCAACGCCGCGGTCTTCCCGGGTGCCCAGGGCGGCCCGCTGATGCACGTCATCGCCGGTAAAGCGGTGTGCTTCAAGGAAGCGCTGGAGCCAGGCTTCAAGGCTTACCAGCAACAAGTGATCGACAACGCCCAGGCCATGGCCGGCGTGTTTATCAAACGCGGCTACGATGTAGTGTCCGGCGGCACCGATAACCACTTGTTCCTGGTCAGCCTGATCCGCCAGGGCCTCACCGGCAAAGAGGCGGACGCAGCACTCGGTCGCGCCCACATCACCGTCAACAAGAACGCTGTGCCGAACGACCCGCAGTCGCCGTTCGTAACCTCCGGCCTGCGTATCGGCACCCCGGCCGTGACCACACGCGGCTTCAAGGTGACCCAGTGCGTAACGCTGGCCGGCTGGATCTGCGACATCCTCGACAACCTCGGCGATGCCGATGTCGAGGCCAATGTCGCCCAGCAAGTATCGGCCCTGTGCGCGGACTTCCCGGTTTATCGCTGAGCGCGGTTTTGGAGTAAATGACTATGCAACGCTATTCGGGCTTCGGCCTCTTCAAACACTCCCTCAGCCACCACGAAAACTGGCAGCGCATGTGGCGCACGCCGACCCCGAAAAAGGTCTACGACGTGGTTATCGTCGGCGGTGGCGGGCACGGTCTGGCGACCGCCTACTACCTGGCCAAGGAACACGGCATCACTAACGTGGCCGTGGTCGAGAAGGGCTGGCTGGGCGGCGGTAACACCGCGCGCAACACCACCATCGTTCGCTCCAACTACCTGTGGGACGAGTCGGCGCACCTGTACGAGCATGCGATGAAACTGTGGGAAGGCCTGTCTCAGGACCTCAACTACAACGTGATGTTCTCCCAGCGCGGCGTGTACAACCTTTGCCACACCCTGCAGGACATTCGTGATTCCGAGCGTCGAGTCAGCGCCAACCGCCTCAACGGCGTGGACGGCGAACTGCTCGATGCCAAGCAAGTGGCCGACGAGATTCCGTACCTCGACTGCTCGAAAAACACTCGCTACCCGGTGATGGGCGCAACCGTCCAGCGTCGCGGCGGTGTCGCCCGTCACGATGCCGTGGCCTGGGGCTTTGCCCGTGCCGCCGATGCCTTGGGCGTGGACCTGATCCAGCAGACCGAAGTGATCGGTTTCCGCAAGGAGAACGGCGTGTGCATCGGTGTTGAAACCAACAAGGGCTTCATCGGCGCCAAACGCGTCGGCGTGGTCACTGCCGGTAACTCCGGACACATGGCCAAGCTCGCCGGTTTCCGTCTGCCGATCGAATCGCACCCGCTGCAGGCGCTGGTGTCCGAGCCGATCAAGCCGATTATCGACAGCGTGATCATGTCCAACGCCGTACACGGTTACATCAGCCAGTCCGACAAGGGCGACCTGGTGATCGGCGCCGGTATCGACGGCTACAACGGCTACGGCCAGCGTGGTTCGTATCCGGTGATCGAGCACACCATCCAGGCCATCGTCGAGATGTTCCCGGTGCTGTCGCGAGTGCGCATGAACCGTCAGTGGGGCGGCATCGTCGACACCACCCCTGACGCTTGCCCGATCATCTCGAAAACCCCGGTACCGAACATGTTCTTCAACTGCGGTTGGGGCACCGGTGGCTTCAAGGCAACACCTGGCTCGGGCAACGTGTTTGCCGCGAGCCTGGCCAAGGGTGAAATGCACCCATTGGCCGCACCTTTCTCCATCGACCGTTTCCACAACGGTGCGTTGATCGATGAACACGGCGCTGCTGCGGTTGCCCACTAACAGGAGAAATCCCCATGTTGCATATCTTCTGTCCTCACTGCGGCGAACTGCGCTCCGAAGAGGAATTTCACGCATCCGGCCAGGCGCACATCCCGCGTCCACTGGATCCAAACAGCTGCACCGACGAGGAGTGGGGCGACTATATGTTCTTTCGCGACAACCCTCGCGGTCTGCACCATGAACTGTGGATTCACGCCGCCGGTTGCCGTCAGTACTTCAACGCCACCCGCGACACCGTGACCTACGAGATTCTCGAAACCTACAAGATCGGCACCAAGCCACAATTCACCGACAAGACCGATAGCCCGAAAGCGGCCAGCACGGCTCTGGGAGAGAAGGTATGAGCCAGATCAATCGCCTGTCCAACGGCGGACGGATCGACCGCAACAAAGTGTTGAGCTTCACCTTCAACGGCCAGAGCTACAAGGGCTTCGAAGGCGATTCGCTGGCCGCTGCACTGCTGGCCAACGGCGTCGACATCATCGGTCGCAGCTTCAAGTATTCCCGTCCGCGCGGCATCTTCGCCGCCGGTGCCGAAGAGCCGAACGCGGTTTTGCAGATCGGCGCCACCGAAGCCACACAGATTCCCAACGTACGCGCCACGCAGCAAGCGCTGTATCAAGGTTTGGTCGCCACCAGCACCAACGGCTGGCCAAGCGTGAACAACGACATGATGGGGATTCTCGGCAAGGTCGGCGGCAAGCTGATGCCACCGGGTTTCTACTACAAAACCTTCATGTACCCGCAATCGTTCTGGATGACTTACGAGAAATACATTCGTAAGGCCGCCGGTCTTGGTCGCTCGCCGACCGAGAACGATCCGGACACCTACGACTACATGAACCAGCACTGTGACGTGCTGATCGTCGGCGCCGGCCCTGCTGGTTTGGCGGCTGCCTTGGCCGCTGCGCGCAGCGGTGCCCGGGTGATCCTGGCGGACGAACAGGAAGAGTTCGGTGGCAGCCTGCTCGACTCCCGCGAAAGCCTCGACGGCAAACCTGCCGTGGAATGGGTCGCCAGCGTTATCGCCGAGCTGAAGAACACCCCGGACGTGCTGCTGTTGCCGCGCGCCACGGTCAACGGTTACCACGATCACAACTTCCTGACCATTCACGAGCGCCTCACCGATCACCTCGGCGACCGCGCACCGATTGGCCAGGTGCGTCAGCGCATCCACCGTGTTCGCGCCAAGCGCGTCGTACTCGCGACCGGCGCTCATGAGCGTCCACTGGTCTACGGCAACAACGACGTGCCGGGCAACATGCTGGCTGGCGCTGTCTCGACTTACGTGCGTCGCTATGGCGTGGCGCCGGGCAAGAAACTGGTGCTGTCGACCAACAACGATCACGCCTACCGCGTGGCACTGGACTGGCTCGACGCCAGCCTGCAAGTGGTCGCCATCGCTGACGCCCGCAGCAATCCGCGTGGTGCGTTGGTTGAAGAAGCGCGCGCCAAAGGTATCCGTATCCTCACTGGCAGCGCCGTGATCGAAGCTCGTGGCACCAAGCGTGTGACCGCAGCCCGTGTGGCCGCGATCGATGTGAAGGGACATAAAGTCACCAGCCCTGGCGAATGGCTCGACTGTGACATCGTCGCCAGCTCCGGCGGCTACAGCCCGGTGGTGCACCTGGCATCGCACCTGGGCGGCAAGCCGATCTGGCGTGAAGACATCCTCGGTTTCGTACCGGGCGAAGCTCCGCAAAAACGTGTATGTGTCGGCGGTATCAATGGCGTCTATGGCCTTGGTGATTCCCTGGCCGATGGTTTTGAAGGTGGCGTGCGCGCGGCCAGCGAAGCCGGTTTCGGTCCGGTCGAAGCGACCTTGCCCAAAGCCCTGGCGCGTCTCGAAGAACCGACCCTGGCGCTGTTCCAGGTGCCGCACGAAAAGAACACCGCGCGGGCTCCGAAGCAATTCGTCGACCTGCAAAACGACGTCACCGCCGCCGCTATCGAACTGGCGACCCGCGAAGGCTTTGAGTCGGTCGAGCACGTCAAGCGTTATACCGCACTGGGCTTCGGCACCGATCAGGGCAAGCTTGGCAACGTCAATGGCCTGGCCATCGCCGCCCGCTCGCTGAACGTGACCATCCCGCAGATGGGCACCACCATGTTCCGTCCGAACTACACGCCGGTAACGTTCGGCGCCGTGGCCGGCCGTCACTGTGGGCACATCTTCGAGCCGGTGCGTTTCACTGCACTGCATCACTGGCACCTGAAAAACGGTGCCGAGTTCGAAGACGTCGGTCAGTGGAAACGCCCTTGGTACTTCCCGAAATCCGGCGAAGACATGCACGCCGCAGTCAAACGTGAATGCAAAGCCGTGCGCGACAGCGTTGGCCTGCTGGACGCTTCGACCCTGGGCAAAATCGACATTCAAGGCCCGGATGCACGTGAGTTCCTCAACCGCATCTACACCAACGCCTGGACCAAGCTCGACGTGGGCAAGGCTCGCTACGGCCTGATGTGCAAAGAAGACGGCATGGTGTTCGATGATGGCGTGACGGCATGCCTGGCCGACAACCATTTCGTGATGACCACCACCACCGGCGGCGCTGCACGCGTGCTGCAATGGCTGGAAATCTACCAGCAGACCGAATGGCCGGACCTGAAGGTGTACTTCACTTCCGTGACCGATCACTGGGCGACCATGACGTTGTCCGGGCCGAACAGTCGCAAGCTGCTCAGCGAAGTCACTGACATCGATTTGAGCAACGAAGCGTTCCCGTTCATGACCTGGAAAGAAGGTCTGGTCGGTGGCGTGCCGGCGCGGGTGTTCCGGATCTCGTTTACCGGTGAGCTGTCGTACGAAGTCAACGTGCAAGCCGACTATGCGATGGGTGTACTGGAAAAAATCGTCGACGCCGGCAAGAAGTACAACCTGACGCCGTACGGCACCGAAACCATGCACGTGCTGCGGGCCGAGAAGGGCTTCATCATCGTCGGTCAGGACACCGACGGCTCGATGACGCCGGACGACTTGAACATGGGCTGGTGTGTCGGTCGCACCAAACCGTTCTCGTGGATCGGCTGGCGCGGGATGAATCGTGAAGACTGTGTGCGTGATCAGCGCAAACAACTGGTTGGCCTCAAGCCGATCGATCCGAACAAATGGCTGCCGGAAGGTGCGCAACTGGTGTTCAACACCAAGCAGGCGATCCCGATGACCATGGTCGGCCACGTGACCTCCAGCTACGCGCACAACTCCCTGGGCTATTCGTTTGCCATGGGCGTGGTCAAGGGCGGCCTGAACCGTATGGGCGAGCGCGTGTTTGCGCCGCTGGCGGATGGCAGCGTGATCGAGGCGGAAATCGTTTCTTCGGTGTTCTTCGATCCGAAAGGCGAACGCCAGAACGTGTAACACCACAGTCGATCGTTCCCACGCTCTGCGTGGGAATGCATCCCGGGACGCTCCGCGTCCCTGAAAAGAGGCGCTCCGCGTCCAAAGAGCGGACGCAGAGCGTCCATGGCGGCATTCCCACGCAGAGCGTGGGAACGATCAACATGCAAGAATTCAGGAAAGGTGCTTTATGACCGCAGCCAATGTTTACCAACAACGCCCAACCACCGGGGCCAAGGCCGAGTCGTCGCTGCATCACGCCGACCTCGCCAGCCTGGTGGGCAAAGGTCGCAAGAATGCCGGCGTGACCGTGCGTGAGAAAAAACTTCTCGGCCACCTGACTATCCGTGGCGATGGCCACGATGCCGCGTTCGCCGCTGGCGTGCACAAAGCGCTGGGCATCGAATTGCCGGGCGCGCTGACCGTCATCGTCAAGGGCGAAACCAGCCTGCAATGGATGGGGCCGGATGAGTGGCTGCTGATCGTGCCGACCGGCGAAGAGTTCGCCGCCGAGCAAAAACTGCGCGAAGCGCTGGGCGACCTGCACATCCAGATCGTCAACGTCAGCGGTGGCCAGCAGATCCTCGAACTGAGCGGCCCGAACGTGCGCCAGGTTCTGATGAAATCCACCAGCTACGACGTGCACCCGAACAACTTCCCGGTGGGCAAGGCTGTCGGCACGGTGTTCGCCAAGTCGCAACTGGTGATCCGCCATACCGGTGAAGACACCTGGGAACTGCTGATCCGTCGCAGCTTCTCGGATTACTGGTGGTTGTGGTTGCAGGATGCTTGCGCCGAGTATGGCCTGAGCGTTCAGGCCTGACGCGGTGCTCACGACTGCTTTTGTGGCGAAGGAGCTTGCTCCCGCTCGGCTGCGAAGCAGTCGTGAATCCTGAGCCCGCGTTCCTGCTGAAGGATCGCGGTAGCTGGTTTTGGGGTCGCTGCGCGACCCAGCGGGAGCAAGCTCCCTCGCCACAGGGTTCGCTCTGTTTACTGGTTTTTGTAGCAGGAGTCACCGCACTATGAGCCGCGCCCCAGATACATGGATTTTGACCGCCGACTGCCCCAGCGTGCTCGGCACCGTGGACGCGGTGACTCGCTTTCTGTTTGAGCAGGGCTGTTACGTCACCGAACACCATTCCTTCGATGATCGGCTCTCGGGCCGTTTCTTCATTCGCGTGGAATTCCGTCAGCCGGACGGCTTCGACGAACAGTCGTTCCGCGCCGGTTTGCAGGAGCGCGGTGAATCCTTTGGCATGACCTTTGAACTGACGCCGCCGCATTACCGGCCGAAAGTGGTGATCATGGTTTCCAAGGCCGATCACTGCCTCAACGATTTGCTCTACCGCCAGCGCATCGGCCAATTGTCGATGGACGTCGCCGCCGTGATCTCCAACCACCCGGACCTGAAACCGTTGGCCGACTGGCACCAGATTCCCTACTACCACTTCCCGCTCGATCCGAACGACAAACCGTCGCAAGAACGTCAGGTGTGGCAGGTGATCGAAGAGTCCGGTGCGGAACTGGTGATTCTTGCGCGCTACATGCAAGTGTTGTCGCCGGAGCTGTGCCGCAAACTCGACGGCAAGGCGATCAACATTCACCACTCCCTGCTCCCGGGTTTCAAGGGCGCCAAGCCCTATCACCAGGCTTACAACAAAGGCGTGAAACTGGTCGGCGCCACGGCGCATTACATCAACAACGACCTGGACGAAGGACCGATCATTGCCCAGGGCGTGGAGGTGGTGGATCACAGTCATTACCCCGAAGACTTGATCGCCAAAGGGCGCGATATCGAAGGCCTGACCTTGGCGCGGGCCGTGGGTTATCACATTGAACGGCGGGTGTTTTTGAACGCGAACAGAACGGTCGTTCTTTAGATCGCTATCGCTGGCAAGCCAGCTCCCACAGGGTTTTGTGTCGCTCACAAATCTTGTGGCCGCCCCGGTCCACTGTGGCAGCTGGCTTGCCAGCGATGAGGCCATAACAGACAACACAAGACACACAGGCAACAACCCGAGCAATCAACGCGCCGCCGATCCTAGGCGACGCGACCGCTACATAAAAACAACAGCGAGGTGAAAGCATGTCTGGCAATCGTGGTGTGGTGTATCTCGGCGCTGGCAAGGTCGAAGTACAGAAAATCGACTATCCGAAAATGCAGGACCCGCGCGGCAGGAAGATTGAACATGCCGTCATCCTGCGCGTGGTTTCCACCAATATCTGTGGTTCCGACCAGCACATGGTGCGCGGCCGTACCACCGCACAAACCGGCCTGGTGCTGGGCCATGAGATCACCGGTGAAGTGATCGAGAAGGGCAGCGACGTCGAGAACCTGCAGATCGGCGACCTGGTTTCGGTACCGTTCAACGTGGCTTGCGGGCGCTGCCGTTCCTGCAAGGAAATGCACACCGGCGTGTGCCTGAGCGTCAATCCGGCACGTCCCGGTGGTGCCTACGGTTACGTCGACATGGGCGACTGGACCGGTGGCCAGGCTGAATACGCCATGGTGCCGTACGCCGACTTCAACCTGCTGAAACTGCCGGACCGCGACCGGGCCATGGAAAAAATCCGTGACCTGACCTGCCTCTCCGACATCCTGCCAACCGGTTACCACGGCGCAGTGACTGCTGGCGTTGGCCCGGGCAGCACCGTGTACATCGCTGGCGCAGGCCCGGTCGGCCTGGCCGCTGCCGCTTCGGCGCGCCTGCTGGGCGCGGCGGTGGTGATCGTCGGTGACGTCAACACCATCCGTCTGGCCCACGCCAAGGCCCAGGGTTTTGAAATCGCCGACCTGTCCCTCGACACCCCGCTGCACGAGCAAATCGCTGCGCTGCTGGGCGAACCGGAAGTGGATTGCGCCATCGACGCCGTCGGCTTCGAAGCCCGCGGCCACGGCCACGACGGCGTGAAACACGAAGCCCCGGCCACCGTACTCAACTCGCTGATGGGCGTGGTACGCGTAGCCGGCAAGATCGGTATTCCTGGCCTCTACGTGACTGAAGATCCAGGTGCCGTCGACGCCGCCGCGAAAATGGGCAGCCTGAGCATCCGCTTCGGCCTCGGCTGGGCCAAATCCCACAGCTTCCACACCGGTCAGACCCCGGTGATGAAGTACAACCGCCAACTGATGCAGGCCATCATGTGGGACCGCATCAACATTGCCGAAGTGGTGGGCGTGCAGGTAATCAGCCTGGATCAGGCACCGCAAGGGTACGGCGAGTTCGATGCGGGCGTGCCGAAGAAGTTTGTGATTGATCCGCATAAGATGTTTAGTGCGGCGTAAAATTTTTGAAGTGTGCGGAGGGCGACGAGATGTCGCCCTTTTTTATTTTATTGTTAGCTCAGTTGTCTCTTTTTGAGGCTCCCTGTTGTTTGGCCGATTCAGATAGTATTTTTTCCAGTTTTTTGTTGAGCTTTTCTTTTTGCTTCGTAAGGGAGTTTATTTCTTTATTTAAGCTTTTCTTTTGTTTTGCGGTTAAAGGGCGAGGGCTGATTTTATCGTTTTTATGTTTGAACCAAAGACCTTGTTCTTGTAAGTTGTTTTTTTGTTTCCATGCGTAGTAGTTTGCTGGCTGATCATACGCTGCCGAAATTTTAAGATCGACGTTTGTGATTCTTTCCCTGTATTGGGAGGCTTTGTCCGGATTTTTAAGTATGTCGAAATCTGACTTTATTCTGTCTGTGATATCGGCATCGGGAGAAGTTGTCCGGTTAGTGGAGGCTATGGGCGCGCTCAAACTGTCCCTTGATGTGGTTAAGCTTTGTGAAGACGTTCCAAGTAGCCTTTGGTCTTCACTTCGACTTGCCGCATTAGTATTTTTCCGGAGAATACTTCTACGAGGCATATGTCCAGTATCATCCCTTTCATTCACTGGATCCCCCAAACAATACCCATACGCATTCAACCCACCCTCCCCAAACGGACTCCAACTGTCCGGGCTGTTAAAACGCATCAACACCTGGTTAAACGCCCGATAACCATTGCCCAGCAAATACCACCCCGTCACCGGATCCGGACGTTCGCCGTTGAAGCCGAGCAGGCTGAGCAAACCGTTCTCTGCCGGGCGATGACCATAGGGGGAGTAGGCGAGAGGATTGAGACGAGCCGCGTCGAGTACGTTCAACACTGAGCGCTGTTCATCGGTGGCAAGCAAATGCGTGAGCCCGCCACTTTGCTGAGCCAGTACTTGATCGTCGTGCTGCATGATCGACCGTTGCAGCGTGCCTTGAATCTCGGTGGTCAGGCGATCTTTCTGGTAGAAGCGTCGAGTCGTGGCTTGTACCGTCGGCGTGCAATCAACCAGTCGATCCAAGGTCGTAGTGGTAGCGGCAGAGCAGCGTCTCGCATTTGGGCAGCATGGGTGGGCTTACTGAATGAAGGTGCGATCCAGGATTTCACTGTGAAGTAACTGTTCAGGGCTGCCTACTAGCGGTTCTGATAGTGCCGTAGGTGTTTGTGACGAGCGGGCAGGAAATGCATGCCAGCCTTCGGAACATGCCCTCGCTTACCCGGTCAAACCGGCAACTTTGCGCTCGTTAACGGGCGTTATTTGTGACACACGAGGATGCCCGGATGAAGATTTTACGCGGTTTAGCATTGGCTTCGCTGTTGACCCTGGTCGCCAGTCCGGTCTTCGCTCAGTTCAGCCTGGGTGATGCGGCCAGTGCGATTGCGGGCATGCAGGACGACAACGCAGCCGTCGAGGCCGCGCCGACGGCTGAAACAGCCGACCTGCTGGGTGCGCTCAGCCAATTGAATGTGACACCGGAGCAAGCCATCGGTGGCGCCGGGGCCATGTTGGGGCTGGCGAAGAATCAGTTGAGTTCAACCGACTATTCGGCGTTGGCCAAAAGTGTCCCGGGCCTTGACCAATTGTCCGGCCTCGGTGAACTGAGTGCTCTCGCCGGTTTACTAGGATCAAGCGGCAAGGCCGCGGGCCTGGACAACGCCCTGGGCAACATCAAGGACACCACCGACCTGAACAACGCCTTCAGCGCGCTGGGCATGGACACCGGCATGATCGGCGTGTTTGCCCCGGTGATCCTGCAGTACTTCGGTCAGCAGGGTGTCGGTGGTTCGCTGTTGCAAAGCCTGGGCGGGATCTGGGGCGCCGGTACCAGCAGTTGATTCAATGGCTTTCGGCGCGCAAGGCGTCGATGCGTTGGTCCTTCTCGGTCCAGAGCTGGTTGACCCAGTTCTGGACCGTTTCACGAAACCGCGGATCGTTTTCGTAATCGCCCTGCCACAGCGTCGGCTCGAGTTCGCGAGTCTTGATGTCGATGATGACCCTGGGCACGTTGCCGCTGATCAAATCCCAGAACCCGGGAATCGTTTGCTGTGGGTAAACCACCGTCACGTCGAGAATCGCATCCAGTTGTTCGCCCATCGCTGCCAGCACAAATGCCACGCCACCGGCCTTGGGTTTAAGCAGGTGGGTGAACGGCGATTGCTGCTGCGCACGTTTTTCGGCGGTAAACCGGGTGCCTTCCAGGTAGTTGACCACCGTCACTGGCTGGCGCTTGAACAGCTCGCAGGCCTGTCGGGTGATTTCCAGATCCTTGCCGGCAAGCTCCGGGTGCTTCGTCAGGAAGGCCTTGGTGTAGCGCTTCATGAAAGGGTAATCCAGCGCCCACCAGGCCAGGCCCAGAAATGGCACCCATATCAGTTCTTTCTTGAGGAAGAATTTGAAGAACGGCGTGCGCCTGTTCAGCGTCTGGATCAGCGCCGGGATATCGACCCAGGATTGATGGTTGCTGATCACCAGATAAGAGGTGTCGCGCCGCAGATCGTCGCCACCACGAATGTCCCATTGAGTGGGAATGCACACGCGAAAGATCAGCTTGTCGATTTCCGACCAGGTCTCGGCGATCCACATCACCGACCAGGAGGCGTAATCGCGCAGGCGACCGGGCAACACCAGTTTGAGCAGGGCAAACACCATCAAAGGCCCGATCAGGACCAAGGTGTTGAGCAATAACAGCAGGGCAACGAAACAGCCGGTGAGCAGGCGGCGCATAGGCAACTCTTGAAAGCGTTTGGGCGCGCCATGATAAGCAGCTTCGGGCGGCAGGCCAAATCGGTGGTGACGAATGTTTCACTATGGAGCCGCTAATCTCGGGGGAACGATCAGGTGAACCACGGTCTAAAATTGCGCTGCTCACTTCTCATGGAAGCCCACTACGTGAAATCTCTCCTTGCCCTGCTTTCCCTCATCGCCCTGCCGGCTTTGGCCGCCGAGCCAACCCTGTACGGGCGCTATGAATACATCGCCTTGCCGGAAATCGGCGGTGAAGTGCTCAAGGCCAAGATGGACACCGGCGCCCTGACAGCGTCGCTGTCGGCGAAAGACATCGAAACCTTCACCCGCGACGGCGAAGACTGGGTGCGGTTCCGCCTCGCCACCAAAGATGCGAGCAACAAAGTCTACGAACACAAAGTCGCACGAATCAGCAAGATCAAGACCCGTTCCGAAGAGGACGAAGACGAAGACGTGGCTGCACCGACCAAGCGGCCGGTGGTTGACCTGGAGTTGTGCCTGGGTAACGTCAAACGCACAGTCGAGGTCAACCTGACTGACCGCAGCAGTTTTAATTATCCGTTGTTGATTGGTGCCAAAGCGTTGCGTGAGTTTGGGGCAGCGGTGAATCCGGCGAGACGGTTTACGGCGGATAAGCCGGATTGTTGATATGAAGAGGGCGCAAGGAAGGCAGAATTGCCAGGGTTTGATTTCGGATGGGATCGAACCTTCGGCGTTGTCGCCATTATCTAAGCCGGCTGGCACATCTCAAAAATAATGCCGCTAATGGATTCGCAGTCTGCCATTCAGATCAGCAGCACCAGTCCAAGTCATCCCACGCTCTTTTTGCAGGAAGTAAATTTCGACCCGCTTCCGCCCCTAAGGGACTTGCTAATCTTGCTTTGGATTTGGATTTGGATTTGGATTTGGATGACGAATGGCGCTCATATTTTTGTTTAATTGGCTGTTGGCGGCTGTTAGTTGATGCTGGGAGGATAGATTTTCTTCGATTTCTGTTAATTGTTTTACGATTGATTTGGCTGAATTTACGGTTTTTACGATCTGCTGTTTCGTATGGTGCTTTTCAAATTCCAAGTGTGACTTTTGTTCTTCGAGAGTAAATGCGTCTGAATACTCGACTTTTTGTTTTTCTTGCTCTTTTTGAATTTCGGTAAGTCTGTCGAGGTTAAATCTTTTTGTTTTATGACTAGGTGGCAGGTCTCCGAGTTTCGACAGGTTTTCATCAATAGCTCTAAGGTTTTTAATTGTTTCAACTTCCTTTTTTTCCAGTTCGTCGATTTTTTTTAGCAATTTGGCTTTCTGCTTTATAAGGTTTTTTGATTTTGTTGCTGCAGCGGGTGCCACTATAGGTCCTTTCCCTTTCAACATATGTCCTGTCGGATCACTAAAGTTGACGGGGTCTCCAACGCAGTAGACATACGCATTCAATCCACCTTTGCCAAACGGACTCCAACTGTCCGGACTGTTAAACCGCATCAACACCGGATTGAACTGCCTGTACCCATTACCCAAATGATAATGCCCGGTCACCGAGTCTGGCCGTTCGCCGTTGAAACCGAGCAGGCTGAGCAAACCGTTTTCCGGCGGGCGATGGCCGTAGGGTGTGTAGGCAATGGCATGAGGTCGGGTTGCATCGAGGGCGTTCAGTACTGAACGTTGCTGATCGGTGGCGAGGAGGGTGGTGTCGATCTTGTCGGCGCGAACCTGGCGTTGAGCCAGCAACTGGTCGTCGTGCTGGAACAGGCTGGTCTGTACGCCGCCGCCCACTTCGGTGGCCAAACGATTGTTGCAGTAAAAGCGCTGGATGTCGGTCTGAGCGCTCAAGCGATCGAGTGGGTCATAGCGGTAGCGACTGAGGACGGTTTCGCGAGTTGTAGTAGGCATTGGCTGAGCTCCAGGCGAGGTCGGTAGCGTCGGCCTTTAGCTTCGGAGTTTTTTCAATCTTTGCCTACTATCAGAACTGCTAGTGTTTCCTCGTCGCAGGCTAAACCTTCGGCATCGTCGCAATCATCGAAGGCCGCTGGCTCACCTCGAAATACCACGCGGCCAATTGCGGATTGGCCGTGCGCCAGTCCAGATCAGGATGGCGCAAGTCCACGTAACCCAAGGCACACGCCACACTGATTGCCGCCACGTCGAAATGGCTGGTCAGCTCGGCAATCGCGTCTTTTTCCAGCAGCGCCAGAGCACGGCGGATTTTGTCGCGTTGGCCGTCGAGGTAGGCGGCCCAGTGTTTTTCAGCGGGGCGCAGGGCGACTTCGTAGCGCACCAGTACGGCGGCATCCATGATCCCGTCGGCCAGCGACGCGAGGGTCAGGCGCCGCCAGCGGGCGGAACCTTCGCGAGGGATCAGCGGGTTGCCGACGTGCTGGTGGTCGAGGTAGTCGAGGATCACCCGGCTGTCGTGGATGACGTTGCCGTCGGCCAAACGCAGGGCGGGGATTTTGCTCAAGGGGTTGTCGTCGATCAGCGCCAGATCCGGGTCGACCGGGGTGAGCACGCAGTTTTGCAGGGCCACTCGATTCTGTTGACCGGTTTCGTGCAGCAGCACCATGACTTTGCGAACGAAGGGCGAAAGCGGATTGTGGTACAGGGTCATGCTCGGGGCGGACATGGCAGCGTCTCGATCGGTGGCGGTGACGGGCAGCATAGCGTGTTGAGCACATAGCTCAAACGTCATGACTCGATCCGGGCGGGAGCCGGCTTGCTCGCGATGGCGATCTTGCGGGCGCCATCGCCGGCAAGCCGTGCTCCAACGTTCAGCGGTGTTGCAGCAAGCCCCGCAGGCCGAGGACGGCAGGAATGCCGAGCCCCAGCCAGCTCAGCGAATCCCAGACGCCATCCCCCAGCAACGCGGCAAACAATCCCGCCGCGCTGAAAAGCGCAATGACCGTGGGCGTGGCAAATACCTTCCAGAAACTCGACTGCCGAGGCCTCATGCCGCGCTCTCCGCTTTTTCCAGCAAAGGGTTGGCAGCCTTGCGCCGGACCACCCACAGGTAAACCCCACTGCCGAGAACAATGATGGTCAGCACATCCAGGGTCGCCCAGAGAATTTGCATCGGCATGCCGCCGTAGTCACCGAAGTGCAACGGCTGCGACATGCCCATGGCGTCCATGTACCACGGACGTTCAGCCACAGCGGTGACTTGCAAAGTGCTGGCGTCGATCAGTACCGGCGTCAGCAAGTGCGAGGTCAAATGCGTGCTGCCCTTCATGAACACGGCGTAATGGTGCTCACTGGAGAACCGTGTGCCGGGAAAGGCGATGAAGTCGGGTTGCATGCCTGGCGCAACTTCCCTGGCGATATCGAGCAATTGAGTGGCCGGTGCCAGGTGCGTCAGCGGTGGCGCGTCGCGGTACGGCGCGACCATCGCACTCAGGCTGTCGTTGCGCCACGCGGCGATCAGCAGGTCGGCACAGGCGCTGATCACGCCGGTTACTCCGACCACCAGTGCCCAGGTCAGCGTCACCACGCCGATCAGGTTATGCAGGTCGAGCCAGCGCAGGCGGGAGGATTTGTCGTGGCGTACGGTGGCGAATTTCAAGCGACGCATGAAGGGCAGGTACAGCACGGTGCCCGAAACGATCGCGACAACGAACAGCAACCCCATGAACGCCAGCAACAATTTGCCCGGCAGGCCGGCAAACATGTCCACGTGCAGGCGCAACATGACCATCATGAAGCCGCCATTGGCCGATGGCATCTCCAGCGCTTCGCCGGTACGGGCATCGAGCATGAAGGTATGGGATGAGTTCGGCTCGGTGCCGGCGGTGGCAGCCATGATCGCGATGGCGGCATTGGGCTCGTCATCCTCGAAACCGAAATATTGCATGACCTCGCCGGGGCGATGCTTCTCGGCCGCCTGTACCAACTGCTGCAAATTCAGGTGGGGGGTGTCCTCCGGCATGACCTGCAACTCTGGGGCATCGCCCAGCAGATGGTCGATCTCGTGATGGAAGATCAAGGGCAGGCCGGTCAATGCCAGCATCAGCAGGAACACGGTGCAAATCAGGCTGGACCAGGTGTGGATAAAGGACCAGCGGCGGATTGTTTTGCTTTTCATTTCTTGGCCTTTGAAAAAACCGAAGCCGCCCATTAAGGACGGCCTGGTCATAGGGCATGTCAGATCAACGCTTTACCACTTGTAGGTGGCACTGGCGACGACGCTGCGCTGGTCGCCGTAGTAGCAGTAGAAACTGTCGCAAGTCGAGATGTAGTCCTTGTCGAACAGGTTGGTCGCGTTCAGCGCCAGCGAGGCGCCTTTCAAGCTGTTGTCCAGACGGCCGAGGTCGTAGTGAACAGCTGCGTCGAACACGGTGTAGGCATCGGCCTTGCCCAGTTCGGTGTTGGCCTGATCGCCGTAGGTGTTGCCGGTGTAGCGAACGCCACCGCCCACGCCGAAACCATCGAGCACGCCGTTGTGCCAGGTGTAATCGGCCCACAGCGAAGCCTGCTGGTTTGGCATCAGTTGCAGGCGATTGCCTTTGAAATCACCTTTTTGCACTTCGGATTTTGCCAGGGTGTACGCGGCGATGACCTTGAGGTTCTCCGTCACATCGGAAACGGCTTCCAGCTCCAGTCCCTTGACCTTTACTTCACCGGTCTGGCTGGTGATCGAAACGTTGTCCGAGTTGGTGGTGGTGACAGACACGTTCTTCTGGGTCAGGTCGTAGATCGCTGCACTGAGTAATGTATCGCTGCCCGGCGGCTGGTACTTGATGCCCAGTTCCCACTGCTCGCCTTCGGTCGGTTTGAACGAATCGGTGGGCGAGGCCGTGGCATTGCTGGTCGGCTGGAACGACTCGGCGTACGACAAGTAAGGAACAAAACCGTTGTCGAACACGTAGCTGATCGCTGCGTTACCGCTGAAGTTGGTGTCGCGCTCAGTATTTGTGGCATCGCCCTTGTTGAAGAACTTGGTGCCGGTGTGAACCCAGTCTTCACGACCGCCCAGTGTCAGGCGCCATTGGTCGAGGGCCATCTGGTCCTGGACATACAGACCGGTCTGATAGGTTTTCTGGTCGTAGTCGTAGAACGCGCTGGAGCGTGGCGGACGGACGATTTCCACGCCACGCACCGGGTTGTTCACGTTGGTCGACGGTGCGCTGCCGAAGATCGAGGTGTAGTTGGTGTTGCTGCGCTGGTGATCGAAACCAATCAACACGGTGTGACTGACATCGCCGGTGGCGAAGTCGGCCTGGAAGTTGTTGTCCACGGCAAACTGGCTGATGTCCTCGTCGACGCTGGTGGTCGAGCGGCCGACGTTGCCTTCATTGTCGACCTGGGTGAACGGGTACGCGCCGACGGTGATGCCCTGGAAGGACAAGTCAGACTTGGTGTAGCGCAGGTTCTGACGGAACTGCCAGACATCGTTGAGGCGATGTTCGAAGGCGTAGCCCAGCGCGTAGTAAGTGCGGTCGTAGTATTCCCAATCCGGGTCGCCCAGGTTCTTGTGGTGGGAAACATCGCCGAACGGCATGTTGATTTTGGTGCCCTGGATCGGCAGGAATTGGCTGGTGATGCCGGTATCGTCCCGGGTGAATTGCGTGAGCAGGGTGAACCGGGTGTCTTCGTCGATGTTCCAGGTCAGGCTTGGCGCAATGTTGTAGCGCTTGTTGTCGACGTGGTCGATCTGGGTTCCGCTGTCGCGCACTACACCGCTCAGACCGTAGAGGAATTGCCCTTCATCGTCGATCTTGCCGGTGCTGGCAAAATTGATCTGGCGATGATTGTCGCTGCCGTATTGCAGCTGGACTTCGCTGCTCGACTCAGCACTGGGACGGCGACTGACCATATCGAGCAGGCCGCCCGGCGGCGTCTGACCATAGATCGACGAGGCTGGGCCGCGCAGCAGGGCAAGGCGGTCGAGGTTCCAGGTTTCCTGTTTCGGGTTGGCATACACGCCTTTTGGCAGCGGCAGGCCATCGAGGAACTGGGTCGGTTCGAAACCGCGCACTCGCAACCAGTCGGCGCGGGTGTCGCTGCCATAGCTGCTGGCGGTGATGCCTGGCATGTAGCGCACGGCGTCGTCGAGACTCTGTACGTTACGGTCGTCCATCTGCTCACGGGTTGCCACGGAAATCGAACGCGGCACCTCGACCAGTGCGGTGTCGGTCTTGGTGCCGGCAGCCGTGCGCTTGGCCAGATAACCCTGCACCGGCCCCCACGCGTTTTCAGGATCAGCTTCGACGCCGATCACGCTGGTGGCCGGCAGCGACATCACACCTTCAGGCACCGCCACCAGTGTGTAGCTGCCGGTGGCGCTCTGTTCCAGTTGCAAACCCGTGCCCCGCAATGCTTCACGCAAAGCGCCGGCAGCATCGAATTGGCCGGTGACCGGAGCCGACGTCTTGCCCGCCGCCAGCGATGGGCTCAGCGACAGGGCGAGGCCCGCCTGGCTGGCGATCTGGTTCAGGGTGTTGGCCAATGGCGCGGCCGGCAGGTTGTAGGCGCGAACGCTGGACGCTTGTTCAGCGGCGACCAGTTGACTGCTGGCCAAAGGGGTGCAAAGGGCGATGGCGACCGCCAGCAAACTGGGGCGCAACAAGGTGTCTAGCGAACGGGACATACGGCGGCTCCTGAAAGGGAATACTTCTCAATTGCCTAGGTGCCGAACGAAAATCAAAAAGTGATAGGGCTGGATGAAAATAATTTCGATTCAACAATCACTGTAAGTCTGACGGCCTCTTCGAGGGCAACCCTCGCTCCTACAGTTTTGTGTTGTTCCCACGTTCAATGAACGACTCGACCTGGTAGGAGTGAGGCTTGCCCGCGAAGGCCGTATGCCAGAAACAGCACCTCTCAGGGTTTGGCATCGGCCTTGGCCGCCACCGTCACCCACCATTGCGTGTGCTGTTCAATCTGCACTGGCAACGTCGGTAACAGCGCGTTCAGGGCCAGGTCCGTGTCATGCAGCGGGAAGCTGCCGGTGATCCGCAGGTCCGCTACTTGCGGCGTCACGCCCAAATACCCGCGGCGATAACGGCCGAGTTCATGCACCAGGTCTTCCAATCGCGCGTTATCCACCACCAGCATGCCGCGGGTCCAGGCATCTGCGCCGAGGTTGAGTGCAGCCACCGATCCCAAGCCATCATTACGAATCAGTACTTGCTGGCCTTCGCGCAAAATCTGTTCGTCAGCGCTCGATTGCGGATGAACGGCCACCGCCGACTGCAAGACGCTCAGGCGCGTGCCTGCTTCTTCGCGCTTGACCAGAAACCGTGTGCCCAATGCGCGCATGCTGCCTTCGCGGGTTTCGACGATAAACGGGCGGGCATCACCATGGCCGGTCTCAACGAGGATTTCCCCTTCCTGGAGTACCACCCGGCGCTGCTTCTCATCGAAGCGCACGTCCACGGCACTGTGGGTGTTGAGGTTGATCAGCGTGCCGTCGGCCAGGCGAAGGGTGCGCTGTTCACCGGTCGCGGTGCGTTGGTCGGCCAACCAGTAACCGACCGGCAGATACCGCTCACCGGCAAACAATGCCAGACCGATCACCGCTACGACGCTGGCCAGACCGCTGCCGAGCTTGCGTACCCGTCGGCGAATACCTTCGCGTGATTGCAGCAAGGCAGTGCGGGCCGGGCCGCTGGCGACGCTGAAGCGTTGGTCGAGCATGCCCAATTGGCGCCATGCACGCGCATGTTCTTCGTGGGCGGCGTGCCATTTGCTGAACGCTTCGCGCTCCACCGGATTACCGGAATCCAGCGACAGCTGCCAGGCAATGGCGGCATCGAGCACCTGCGCCGACACTGGCTTGGAACTGAGCGGGTTCATGTCGGCTCACCGTACAGCGCGATGTAGCACTGACGCAGGCCCTGGGTCAGGTACTGGCGCACACGCGGTACCGACACGCCGAGGCGTTCGGCGATTTGCGCGTGGCTCAAGCCATCGAGACGATTGTAGAGAAACGCCGCCCGAGCCTTGCTCGACAGCTTGCCGAGCAGGCGATCGATGTTTTTCAGGTCTTCAAGGATCATTTGCTGTTCTTCCACCGACGGTTGCTCGGCTTCGGGGATCAGCATCAGTTCGGTGAGGTAGGCCTGTTCCAGCGCGGCGCGGCGGAAATAGTCGAACAGCAGGCCCTTGGCAATCGCCACCAGAAACGCCCGCGGTTCGCGCGGCTCTTTGAGTTCCTCACGGCCGAGCAAACGCACGAAGGTGTCCTGACTCAGGTCTTCGGCTCGTTGCGGGCAAGCGACGTTGCGACGAAGCCAGGCCAATAGCCAACCGCGATGGTCGCGATATAACGCACCGACGAGCTCACTTTGAGGGCTTGGGACTGACGACACGCCGCATCACCGTTTGGGAAGTGTTAACTAACGAGAATTGTTCGCGATTGTGGCAGAGGCGAGGAGGGTGCGCAATTGGCGCTGGTCGGGTGGGATAAATGCTTGTTCGCTGTAAGACCGCGGCTTCGTTCATCGCGGGCAAGCCTCGGTCCTATAGAGATGGTGTCGTTCGTCAACGTCCTGAACGAAACATCTCTGTAGGACCGAGGCTTGCCCGCGAAGGCGCCAGAGCAGACAAAAAAATCTAGAACGACGGGGTTTGCTGCCGTCGTTTCCACTGATTCAACCGCTGCTGCAAATTCAACGGACTGTGAATCTGTTGCTGTCGTGCACGGCTGAACAGGATCAACGCCAGTTCCGCCGTGGCCAGCGCATCGGCGCTGGCGTTGTGACGTTCGAACACTTCGAGTTTGAACCAGTCGATCCACTCGTCCAGCCCGGCCTCGCGAATGTGCGCCTGCGGGCAGACCAGCGGGGCGATATCCGCAACATCCATAAACAGGTGCTGCAACTTGTAACCCAGATGTTCTTTCAGTGCGCGGCCGAGCATGTGCTGGTCGAATGGCGCGTGGAAAGCCAGCACCGGACTGTCGCCGACAAACTCCATGAAATCGAGCAGTGCGTGGGCCGGATCGCTGCCGGCAGCAATCGCGCTGGGGCCGATCCCATGAATCAGCACGCTGGGGCCGAGTTTGACTTCGGCGCATTGCAGGGTGCGCTCGAACTGCTGGCTGAAGTCGATCGCGCCGTCTTCGATCACCACCGCACCGATGGACAGCACGCGGTCCTTGTTCAGGTTTAGTCCGGTGGTTTCCAGGTCGAGCACCACCCAGCGTTGTTCACGCAGGCTGCACTCGCTCAATTCTTTCACCGCCGGCAAACGTTGCAGGCGTTGTTGCAGTTCTCCGGACAGGCTCGGGCCGCCCGGGCGCAACCATGAAAACAGACTCATCGCTGATCGCTCATAATTGGTACCGCAAGGCCAGACTGCTTTGCAGGCGTTGCGCCTGACGCAAGGACTCACGCAGGATCCGCCGGTCCAGATGATTCAGACTGTCCGGATCGACGCGGTTGGAGTAAGGCAGGTTCTCCCGGGTCTGTAGCTGATGTTGCTGCATGCGGGTTTGCTGAATGAAGTGATAGGCCTCTTCGTACGCCGCGCCGTCCAGGGGCTCGATGATCTGTTTGTCCACCAGTTGGCGAAATCGCTCCAGGGTGTTGTTGGTTTCGATGCCATGGGCCAGGGCGAGCAGTCGCGCCCCGTCGACGAAGGGCGTCAGGCCCTGAATCTTCAAGTCCAGTGTGGCTTTCTCGCCATTCTTTCGGGCTAGTACAAACTCGCGGAAACGCCCAACAGGCGGGCGATTGCGCAACGCGTTTTCGGCCAGCATGCGCTGGAACAAGCGGTTGTCGGCGACCTGGTCGAGAATCCCGCGGCGCAACTGCTCACAACCTTGCTCGTTGCCCCAGACCACACGCAGATCGAAATAGATACTCGAACCCAGCAGGTTTTCCGGCGTGGCCTCGCGGATGAACGCGGCGAAGCGACGCGCCCACTCGACACGGGACAAGCAAAGCTCGGGGTTACCGGCCATGATGTTGCCCTTGCACAGGGTGAAGCCGCACAACGCCAGGCTTTGGTTGATCTGATGGGCGATGGGCAGCAACTTGCCGCGGATTTCGGCAGCATGGGCTGCGTCGCGGGCTTCGAACAGAATGCCGTTGTCCTGATCGGTGTGCAGCGTTTGCTCGCGACGGCCTTCGCTGCCGAAACACAACCAACTGAACGCGACGCCCGGATCACCTTTCTCGGCGAGGGTCAGTTCAATCACCCGGCACACGGTGTGATCGTTGAGCAGGGTGATGATGTGGGTGATCTGGGTCGAGGACGCACCGTGGGCCAGCATGCGCTCGACCAATTGGCCGATCTCGCCGCGCATGGCCACCAGATTTTCCACCCGCGGAGCGTTGCGGATGGTCCGCGCCAGGTGCACCAGGTCGACCCGCTGCAGTGAAAACAGATCGCGCTCGGACACCACGCCACACAGGCGTTGGTCCTTGACCAGGCAGACATGGGCGATATGCCGCTCGGTCATGGCGATCGCGGCGTCGAACGCGCTGTGGTCCGGTGTGAGGTAAAACGGCGAGGGTGTCATGTGGCGTTCGATGGCTTCGGCAAAATCACCGGCAGCATTGGCCACCACGTGCCGCAGGTCGCGCAGGGTGAAAATCCCTAGCGGCGCTTGCTGTTCATCAACCACCACAATGCTGCCCACCTGCTGCTCGTGCATCAGGGTCACGGCCTCGCGCAGGGGCGTCGCCGGACTGCACATGACCGGATGGCGCATGGCCAATTCACCCAAACGGGTATTGAGCGAATACTGCGTGCCAAGGGTTTCCACGGCTTTCTGCTGGACCTGCTGATTGACCTGATCCAGCAGGCTGCTCACGCCGCGTAGGGCAAAGTCACGGAATGTGCCGGAAATGGCGAAGAGCTTGATAAATGCGAGTTTGTTTAGCTGTAGGCAAAAGGTGTCTTCGGCTGCCAGATGTTCAGTGCGCGTCGCACGCTCTCCCAGCAATGCCGCCAGGGGAAAACACTCGCCGGTGGTGATCTCGAAAGTGGTTTCGGTACCGCCCTTGGCCGAATGGGGGCGCTCGCCTACGACCCGGCCCTGTTTGACGATATAGAAATGTTCAACCGGGCCCTCGGCAGGCTTGATGATGCTTTCGCCGGGGGCATAAAAACGCAGCTGACATTGTTCAACCAGGTACGCCAGGTGGGCGTGTTCCATCTGGTTGAAAGGCGGGAATCGCTGAAGAAATTGCAGAGTGCCCTGGATGTTCTGCAACACCGCGGTTTTCCCTGCCTGTGTGAAGGCGTCCGCTTTACTCATAACCATTACCGCAGTCTTTTTTGGAGTTGTTGTTGTCGGATGACTCACCCATGGTCGACCCCTGCGAGCGGGGTGCCCATTGGACGTAAGTCTAGGTAGGACGTAAACGTGAGGCTGCGTCTGAAAAACCCTACCTAAATGTGAGAAAAACCTTACCTAACCCCTATTGGAAAATATTCCGACGAAGTGCACATTGAAGGTCTGCTTAGCGATGTCTCACCACTGTGCTAGGGAAATGAATTGAACATGTAGAGAACGCCATGTCCGACCACGATATTTTGAGTGACGCCGAGCGTGAAGCGCTGAGTGCAGTCATGCAGGAACCTGACTTGCCGCCGCAACGGGTGTTGATCGTCGATGACGATAAAGATGCCCGGGAGCTGCTGTCAGAGATCCTCGGGTTGGACGGGATTCGTTGCCTGACCGCGGCGAGCGGCGAAACAGCATTGAAAATGCTGGAAGAGAAACCCGCGATTGGTTTGATCATCACCGATTTGCGGATGGGCAATGTCGATGGCCTCGATCTGATCCGCCAGGTCCGTGAATCGGTACGGGCGGCGATGCCGATCATCATTGTGTCCGGTGATGCCGACGTGAAAGACGCCATCGCCGCCATGCATTTGAGCGTGGTGGATTTTTTGCTCAAGCCCATCGATACCGGCAAATTGCTGGGGCTGGTCAAGCATGAGTTGGGGATGGAGCCCTGACCGATGATGGGTTTGGCTTGTTCGATCGTCTTCGCGGGCAAGCCGCGCTTCGTGCAAGACCTGTAGATACTCTGTTCACGGTCAAGCTTTCGCGAGATGTTTTTCGCTAAAAAGCTTGGCCGTATTAAATTCTTCTCCGGAACGCATGCACGCCCA
>NZ_LMGK01000011.1 GCF_001427125.1 Pseudomonas sp. Root562 | reverse complement strand
CCCGACGGCCGCGAAACGTCCTACCGCTACGACGCCTTCGGCCGACGCATCAGCAAGACCGTCGACGGCCAGACCACGGCGTTTTTCTGGCAAGGCGACCACCTCATCGCCGAAAGCAGCCCAAGCCACTACCGCAGCTACCTCTACGAACCGGGCAGCTTCCGCCCGCTGGCGATGCTCGACGGCCAAGGCCCGAAAAAAGCCTGCCCGTTCTACTACCAACTCGACCACCTCGGCACCCCGCAGGAACTCACCGACTACAGCGGCGAGATCGTCTGGTCGGCCCGCTACACCGCCTACTATCGCTTATACCGCGGGTCCTGGCCTGNGCCTGCCCGTTCTACTACCAACTCGACCACCTCGGCACCCCGCAGGAACTCACCGACTACAGCGGCGAGATCGTCTGGTCGGCCCGCTACACCGCCTACGGCAAAGTCAGCCAGCTCAGCCACAGCCACGGCGAACAGCTGGAGCAACCGCTGCGCTTCCAGGGCCAGTACTTCGACCCCGAAAGCGGCCTGCACTACAACCGCCACCGCTACTACCACCCCGACACCGGCCGCTACCTGACACCGGANGCTGCGCTTCCAGGGCCAGTACTTCGACCCCGAAAGCGGCCTGCACTACAACCGCCACCGCTACTACCACCCCGACACCGGCCGCTACCTGACACCGGATCCGGTGAAGCTGGCCGGCGGGTTGAACCCGTATCGGTATACGCCGAACCCGACGGGGTGGGTGGATCCGTTGGGGTTGAGTGATAGTTGTCCAGCCCACAACAAAAAAGAAAAGTTAGGATGCTCTCTACCCGATGATGTGAGTAAACACTCAGTCAACGAAGGCGCTCCAACCCTTCCTAAGCTGTTGACTAAAGAACAGGCGAAACGCCAAGTGTTAGCTTGGGAAAGACAATACGACATGCACACGGTCTCGAAACATGGCCCCGAAATCCCTGATGCGGCCCTGAAGCAAAGATCAATTGATGGAACTCATCCAAGTATAAAAGGGCGTAAAGAAGGGATAAACGCGAGCTCTCAGTTCACTTGCTGGACTTTACAGTGCCAGGCAATCGGATACGCTATCTCTAAAATGAATAAAGAGATACCTGAGCCGACCGGTTACGACAATAAAGGCAACCCTATAGTGAGGGTTGAAATACCTGGGGCAGGACGTGGTTATAAACCAAACCAAAAAGATATTAATAATCCTAAGTTTGTTGAAGGTATGAATGAGGTTGAGGTGAGGTTTGACAAGAGAAACATTAAACGGCCATTTACAGCTTTTCCAAGAAAATAAGGCGGGATAATGAAGTCACCCTTTGATAATGTGGATCTACCATGGGAGCCACAGCTGTCCTATCTACTTGTGGGTCTTGATGTATGTGATCATGGAGAAGAAGTTAGAGAGAATATTCGTAAGTATAATCCTAACTCTCGCCATGGCCGAAGAGAATTAATTAAAGAAGTTGTTCTACCTGGATTGGGCTATTTAAGCTATAGACATCGGTTCGCTCTTTATAAGTTGCTCGAGAAGAGTTTGTCTGATAGTGGATATGATTTTTCGACGCTGTTTGAAGCCGATTACGATAACTACAGTGCTGTTGCATGGGATGAAACCGAGATAGTGGACCCTCGCGGCTTTTTTGAAGATATATACAGAATAGCTGCAACTCAGTGGAAGGAGGATCTGCAAAAGGCTGGTTTTGAAGATCAGTCAACCTGGTGATCATATTTTTTGCGTTCTTGCGAAATTTCCCGTCAAAGTCCTAGGAGATTTCCTTCAAGTTCTAGCGGTTTTCATGAACTGGTGCGGCACGAGTTGCTTGGATAGTCTTGGTTTGTCTCCGCTTATGCGGCGATGGGGTGTAGGAACCCTCCAACCTTGAGCAACGTGTCGACGTCTGATTTACGGCTGCGAATCCGCAATTGTGAACTCATTTGCGGCGGCTGTGCGCGGGCACGCATTTGCGTGGTCGAGGTTGCTCTGGGCTCGATATTCCTACCCCGCGCATAGCTGCCACCTAAGCCTGTAGGAAGGCCGATGGCAGTTCTCTACTTCCCCTTGGAGCATTCAAATGAAAAAACTGACACCCGATCCACCCTACGAAAAACCAACTCCCCACCCCGAAAGTCGCTTCATGGCCCTCACCAGCAACAGCGACGACATGCCCACTCTGTTCGTCGACACCCAGGCGCCGCTCGACGTGCTGTATGACGCGGCCAGCTACCGCATCCAAGCGGTCACCCAAGTAATGGAGAACCTATCCATGCGAGGTTCAATCGAGTGTGAGTCGTTCATCCTCAGCGACTTTACCTTGCTCTGCGCCATTCCGTTACGGGATGGGTGTGATGTGTTGGATGTGATTGGGCAGCGGTTGCGGGCCAGGGCATCTTAAAGTTTGGGGTTGTTAGGTCGGACGCCATCGCGGGCAAGCCTCGCTCCTACAGGGGGGGTGTCGTTTGCGAAAACTGCATGCGCCACAGGACCCTGTAGGAGCGAGGCTTGCCCGCGATAGCGTCGGAGCAGTCAGCTCTGTCCCATTAGAAGTGCTCTTTCCGGTGTAGGCACCGCCAGGCTATCAATCACATGCACGCTGTACCCCGGCACGTTCTTCGCGTGGTGTTTGGCTTGGGAGGCCATTTCCGCCAATTGGCTGGCATCGATTTCTCCGCAGGCCTCTGGATGTAGGTGCACCACGCCGATGGACAGTGAAAGCAACGGGAATTCCTGGCGCACACCCTGGCGGTTGGGGGCGATGAAGCAGCCGGCTTCGAGGTGTTCGGCGCGGTAGAAGCGGCGGCACTGGCTCTGGAAGTCGTCCAGAAGCTGGTTCAGCCGTCGGCCCCAATCTTCCGGGCCAAGGACCAGTAGAAAGTCATCTCCCCCGATATGCCCGACGAAATCGCGTGACGGATCGACCCGGTCGTTAAGGCATTGCGCCAGGCACAGCAGGACTTCATCGCCACGGCCGTAGCCATAGATATCGTTGAAGGGTTTGAAGCTGTCGATGTCGACGTAGCAGATCACCGATTCGCGTTGCTGTTGTAACAGCCGTGTGAGGCATTGCTGGATCGGCACGTTACCCGGTAACAGGGTCAACGGATTGGCGTAGCGAGCCTGCTGGATTTTCAGCTCGGTAATCAGCTTGAGCACGTCGATCACCCGCCCCAGGCCCAGGTAGCTGCCGTTGAGGGTGATGATGAAGTCTTCTTCTATACGTTGCCGAGCGCGGCTGGTGATCAGGCGGCTGACCTGTTGCAGCGACTGGCTCATCTCGACGGCCAGGAAGTCATCGTTCATCAAGCGGCTGATCGGTTTGCGGGCGAACAGGTCAGTGGCGAACGGCTTGAGCAGCGCGTCGGAGAGCGAATGCCGATGGACGATGCCGCAGGGTTGGCCTTGTTCGTCCAGCACCGCCAGCGAGTTGAGATTGGCCTGGCGACGGAAGGCCTCCAGGACCGTGGCGGTCGGTGTGTCGCGGCCCACTGCCGGCTGGTCGTTGAGCAGGGCACTGAGGTCGCTGGCTTCATCGTTCAGCGCCACGGTGGCATTGTCCTGTCTTGGCATCAGGGGCCGGGCATCCTTGGGTGGATGCTCCTGCGGTCGGCACAGCAGATAGCCCTGAACCAGATCGACGCCCATCTCGGTCAGTACCGCCAGTTCCTCCGGCAATTCGATACCTTCAGCGATCACCTGCGCCCGTGAGGCCTTGGCGATTTGCAGGATTGAACCGACGAACTCGCGTTTGAGCGCGTCCTGATGGATACCGTCGATGAAATGTCGGTCGATTTTCACGTAATCGGGTCGCAACTCCGACCACAGTCGCAAACTTGAATAGCCTGCACCCAAGTCGTCCAGGGCAATCGAAAAACCCATCGCCCGGTAGTGATGCAGGGCGGTTTGCAGCAACTGGAAATCGTCGATGGGCGCCTGTTCGGTGAGTTCGATCACCACCTGGCTCGGCGGGATGCCGAAATCCTGCAGCAATTGCAGGGTACGACCCGGTTGATGCGCGGCCTCGAGCAGGGATTCGGGTGAAACGTTGAGGAACAGTTTTCCGGGCAATTGCTGTTCGTTGAACCGTCGGCAGGCACTCTGCCGGCAGGCGATTTCCAGTTCGCTCAAGCGACCGGCCTGGCGGGCGACGGCGAACAACGCGATGGGGGAGTGCAGCGGGCTGTTCGACGGCCCGCGGCTGAGGGCTTCGTAGCCGAGAATTCGTCGCTCAGAGAGGCTGATGATGGGCTGGAACAGGCTGTGCAAACCGCCTTGAGTCAGAATTGAGCTCAACGCACTCAGCTGTTCGGTTGTGGTCATGGCGGTCTCTGGCGATAAAAAAAGGGCTGGGCGTGTTCTCGGTAAAGAGAGCACGCCCAGCCCTGTATTTCACGACAGATTGATGACTGTTTGATGACGCTCCGCGGAGCGTCAGCATTAAATTGCCATCAGTTGCTGTTAAACACTCAGTGCTTGGCCACCGCCGTGTTGAGCTTGAGGTAGTCCAGCAGGATGCGCCCGGTTTCGCTCAGGTAGGCATCGTCTTCCGGCTTGGTCTTGTCTTGCTCGGCCGCGATGGCGTCTTCGTCTTCTTTCTTCAGCTCTTTGAGCGGCTCTTCGCCCTTGGCCTTGCGACGGATGTTTTCCATGGTCAGTTGCTTGGCTTCGATGTCGGCGTGTTGGGCTCGACGCTCGACTTCGTTGAGGCTGACGGTTTTCTCGTTCATCAACTTCTGTGCCAGGGCCAGCTTGTCGCGGATGAACACGAACTCGGCGTCTTTGGCGGTACGCACATCATGCTCGGACTTGAGCTGGGTGATGTACGGCTTGAACGGGTCGACCGCAGGCTTGATCGCCGCACGGATGGTGTCCCACGGCATCGCTTCCGGCAGGGCGCTTTCGCCGATTTCCTTGGTGTCGATGATCGACGGGTAGTCGATGTCCGGCAGTACGCCTTGATGCTGGGTGCTCTGGCCGGAAACCCGGTAGAACTTGGCCAGGGTCAGCTTCAGTTCGCCATGGTTCAGCGGCTGAATGGTCTGCACGGTGCCTTTACCAAAGGTCTGGCCGCCAATGATCAGCGCGCGGTGGTAGTCCTGCATGGCGCCGGCAAAAATCTCCGACGCCGAGGCGGACAAACGGTTGACGAGCAACGCCATCGGGCCTTTGTAGAACGCACCCGGATTTTCATCTTCGAGCACATCGACGCGGCCATCGGCGTTACGCACCAGTACGGTCGGGCCTTTGTCGATGAACAGGCTGGTCAGCTCGGTCGCTTCCTGCAAGGAACCGCCGCCGTTGTTGCGCAGGTCGATGACCACGCCGTCGACCTTGTCCTTTTGCAACTCGGTCAGCAGTTTCTTGACGTCGCGCGTGGTGCTCTTGTAGTCCGGATCACCGGCGCGAAACGCCTTGAAGTCCAGATAGAAAGCCGGGATCTCGATGACGCCAAGCTTGTAGTCCTTGCCATCCTGCTTGAGGTTGAGGACCGATTTTTTCACCGCCTGGTCTTCAAGCTTCACCGCTTCACGGGTGATCGGCACGATCTTGCTGGTCTGGTCGTTCGGCGCATTGCTGGCCGGAATCACTTCCAGACGCACCACGGTGCCTTTCGGGCCACGGATCAACTTGACCACTTCATCCAGACGCCAGCCAACCACGTCGACCATTTCCTTGTTGCCTTGGGCAACGCCGATGATCTTGTCGGCCGGTGCGACCTGCTTGGTCTTGTCGGCCGGACCTGCCGGCACCAGACGCACGACTTTCACCTGGTCGTTGTCACTCTGCAACACGGCGCCGATGCCCTCGAGGGACAGGCTCATGTTGATGTCGAAGTTTTCTGCATTATCCGGCGACAGGTAGTTGGTGTGCGGGTCGTAGGACATGGCGAAGGTGTTGATGTACGCCTGGAAGATGTCTTCCGCGCGGGTCTGGTCCAGACGCGCCAACTGGTTCTTGTAGCGCTTGGTCAGGGTTTCCTGGATCTGCTTGGAATCCTTGCCGGCGATCTTCTGGCGCAGGACTTCGTCCTTGACGCGCTTGCGCCACAGGTCGTCGAGTTCTGCGGTGGACTTGAGCCAAGGCGCGTCCTTGCGATCGATCAGCAAGGTTTCCTTGGTGGTGAAGTCAATCTTGTCGACACCCTTGTTCAACTCGGCAAGGGCAAAGTCCAGACGCGCTTTGACGCGGTCCAGGTAGCGCTTGTAGATGGTGAACCCGGCGTTGAGATCGCCGCTTTTGAGGAAGTCGTCGAACTGGGTCTTCCACTTGTCGAACTCGGCAATGTCGCTGGCCATGAAATAGCTGCGCGACGGGTCGAGCAATTTGAGATAGCTGTCGTAGATGATCACCGAGCGCGCATCATCGAGCGGTGGTTTGCTGTAGTGATGACGCTTGAGCAGTTCCACGACATTCAGACTGGCGATGACTTCGTCACGATCAGGTTGAAGCTTGTCCCAGCTGTTGGCTGCGAAAGTGTTGCCGGACATCGGCAGCAGGCCGATACCGATGAAAAGAGCGAGGGCAGTGCTGGGGAACAAACGCTTCATGTTGATTCGACGCGGGGACAATTGATAACGCATATTAGGCCGTCTTTGAAGTCGCCGGTTCCACAAGGGCCGGTCGCATAATGCAAAAAGCCCGGCGCTACAGCTTCGGGCTCAGTCCAGACTCACTATGGAGGCACTGTGAAAGCATTGCAAGGCGTTGACGGTCAAGTGGAGTGGCTTGAAGAGCCGAGTCCTGCGTGTGATGTAGGACAAGTTCGCATCCGGGTGTCGGCTGCGGGACTCAATCGTGCCGACTTATTACAGAAGGCAGGGCTGTATCCGCCACCACCTGGGGCCAGCAAGGTGCTCGGTCTAGAGTGTTCGGGCGTGATCAGCGAGGTCGGCCCGGGTTCTTCCTGGCAAGTTGGCGATCGGGTTTGCGCCTTGCTGGCCGGGGGCGGGATGGCCGAGGAAGTGGTTGTCGACGGACGGCACGTGCTGCCGGTACCCGACGAAATGTCGCTTGCGGAGGCGGCGGCGTTGCCCGAAGTGTATGCAACGGTCTGGTTGAATTTGTTTCAACTCGCTGCGCTCAAGCCAGGGGAAAAAGTCCTGCTGCACGCTGGAGCAAGTGGAATCGGTTCAGCTGCCATTCAGCTGTGCAAGGCGTTCGGAAATCCGTGCTGGGTCAGTGTCGGTTCTGCCGAACGGCTGGCCTATTGCGAAAAGCTTGGCGCCCAGGGCGGTGTGGTCCGTAGCGGCAATCTCGAGAGCTTGAGCGATCTGGGGCCGTTCGATGTCATCCTCGACCCGGTAGGAGGCAATTACGCGGCGCTGAACCTTAAGCTTATGGCTCTGGATGGGCGCTGGGTGCTGATCGGCTTGATGGGCGGCCGTGAGGCCAGGCTTGATCTGGCGCAAGTGCTGGCCAAGCGTGTGCAACTGTTGGGCTCGACCCTGCGCAGCCGCGATGATCAGTTCAAGGCGGATCTGTTCAGTGATCTGCGCCAGCACGTGTGGCCGCTGTTTGCTGAAGGCCGGTTGAGCCCGCAACTGGCCAAGGCCTTCCCGATCAAGGATGCCGAAGCGGCGTTTGCCGAGTTGGCGAGTAACACGGTGGCTGGGAAGCTGGTGTTGGTGATTGATGAAAGCCTGACCTGATAACCCCCGTAGGAGCGAGGCTTGCCCGCGATGATCGATGACACGGTCTGCCAAACATACCGAGTCGCCTGAATCGCGGGCAAGCCTTGCTCCTACACGAGCGGGTTACTTCCAGATATGGATTGGCCAGCCGGCTTTTTCCGCCTGTTCACGCAGCACCGGGTCCGGGTTCACCACATGTGGGAAATCCACCTTCAGCAACAGCGGCAAATCATTGCGTGAGTCGGAATAAAAACTCGCGCCTTCAAGGTTTTCCTCTTCTGCATCCAGCCACTCCAGCAGCCGGGTGATCTTGCCTTCGCGGTAGGTCAGGGTGCCGACGGTGTTGCCGGTGTAAGCACCGTGGGCCACCTCCAGTTCGATCCCGAGAATCTCGTCGATGCCCAGGCGCTCGGCAATCGGCGCCACCAGGTGCGTGCCGGAAGCCGAGATCACCAGGATGCGGTCGCCGGCCTTGCGGTGCGCGGCGATGGTCTTGGTGGCGTCGCTGAAGATGATCGGTTCGATGAAGTCTTCCACCCATGGGCCGACCAGGTGTTCGACCTCAGCCGGTGTACGACCGATCAATGGCTCCAGGCTGAAGGCCATGTAGTCTTCCATCGCCAGGTGACCTCGGCCGTAGGCGTCCATCAGTTCCTTGTCGCGACGCAGGAAGGATTCGCCATCGACCCAGCCGAGGCGGACCATTTGTTCGCTCCACAGCGAGGCGCAGTCGCCGTGGATCAGGGTTTCGTCCAGATCAAAAATTGCCAGGGCCATCAGTGCAGTTCTCTCTTCAACGTCAGCAAGGTCATCAGGCTACCTCACACAGGGCCGTCGGATCGATGGAAAGCGCCAGACGCTGACCATCGGGATGCAAATCGGAGGCCGAGCGGTTGAGTACATCGACCACCAGCTCTACGCCGCGGGCTTCGATGCGGTAGCGGATCACGTTGCCCAGCAGGCTGTGGCTGCGTATTTGCGCGTCGAGTTCACCGTTGAGGCTCAGTTCGATGGCTTCCGGGCGAATCGCGATTCGATGATTGATCGGCCGCTGCAACAGCTTCGTCGCGCTCTCGGCATCCAGCAGATTGTAGTTACCGATGAACCCGGCGGCGAACACATCGACCGGCGCTGTATAGAGGGTTTCGGCATCGCCGCTTTGTACGATTTTTCCCTGATTCATCAGGAAAATCCGATCAGACATGGTTAGCGCTTCTTCCTGATCATGTGTGACGAAAATCGTGGTCAAGCCCAGTTCGCGCTGGATCTGACGGATCTGTTCGCGCAGGTGTTTACGAATCCGGGCATCGAGCGCCGACAGCGGTTCATCCAGCAGCAACAGGCGAGGGCGGGTCACCAGCGAGCGGGCAAGGGCGACGCGCTGGCACTGGCCACCCGACAGTTGATGGGGATAGCGGGCGGAGAAATCTTGCAGTTCTACCAACTTCAATACTTCAGCGACGCGCTTCTGGCTGTCGTCCGAGTTGACCTTTTGCATGCGCAAACCGAAGGCGACGTTCTGTTCCACGGTCATGTTGGGAAACAGCGCATAACTCTGGAACACCATGCCGATCCCGCGTTTTTGCGGGCTCAGCGGCACGATGTCGATGCCATCAAGCAGGATCTTGCCGCCATCTACCGAGGTCAGTCCGGCGATGCAGCGCAGCAGGGTCGATTTGCCGCAACCGGACGGGCCGAGCAGGGTGACGAATTCGCCTTTCTGGATTTCGCAGTTGATGTCGCTGAACACCGTGGTGCCCGCGTAGTTTTTCTGAAGATGTTGGACGCTGACATAGCTCATTCGCTTTTGTCCCTGTTCAAGATGTTGGCAATCCAGGTCAAGACCAGCACAAAGAAGAAGTAGGAAATCACCAGCGCACTGGTGAAATGTCCGCTGCTGTTGCGCATGTTGTTGAGGTAGACCTGCAGGGTTTCGTAACGGGTGCCGACGAGGATGTTGGCGAACACGAATTCACCGAACAGGAACGAAAACGACAGCAGCAACGCCACCATCAAGCCCTTGCGCAGGTTCGGCAGCACCACCAGGAATGCCGCCTGAAAGGTGCTGGCGCCGAGCAGTTGCGCGGCGTCCATCAGGTCACGCAGGTTGATCGCTTGCAGGTTGTTGGTGATCGCCCGGTACATGAAGGGCAATGCCACAGTGAAGTAGCAACCGATCAGGATCCACGGTGTGCCGACCATGGCGAACCGCCCCGAGCCGTAGAGCTGCAACAGACCGACCGACGACACCACTGGCGGCACCGCGAAGGGCAGCAGGATCAGGATGTTCATCACCGCATCGAGTTTTGGAAAGTGGTAATGCACCACGAACAGCAGCGGCAGGATCAGTACCACTGACAGGACCAGTGCACCGACACAGACCAGCAGCGACTGGCCGAAAGCACTGAGAAAGCGCGGGTCGCTCCACAATTGCACGTACCATTTGATACTGAAGCCGCTGGGCAGAATGGTCGCCGACCAACTGCTGGAGATCGAGTAGATGAATGTGCCGAGCAATGGCAGCAGCAGGATCGCGAACAGCAGGTAGACCACCACCCTGTGGTAGACCCCGATAGGTCCCAATTCAGCGCGAGACATGGTAGCTCCTCTTCAACAGCAGCTGATGCACGATGGTCACCAGGGTCATCAACGCCACGAGCACTACGGCCAGGGCGCTGGCGAGGTTGGGGTCGAGGGAAATGTCACCGGATACCATTGCCGCGATCCGGATCGGCAGCACGTTGAAGTTGCCGGTGGTCAGGGCATACACCGTGGCGTAGGCGCCGAGGGCGTTGGCCAGCAGGATCACGAAGGTGCCGAGCAATGCCGGGGTCAGCACCGGCAGGCCGATGTGGCGCCAGAACTGCCAGCCATTGGCGCCCAGCAGCGCAGCGGATTCGCGCCAGTCCTCGCGCAAGGCGTCGAACGCCGGGTAGAGCAGCAGCACGCCGAGCGGGATCTGAAAATAGGTGTAGAGGATGATCAGCCCGGTTTTCGAATACAGGTTGAAGTCCTGAATGATCCCGGCCTGCTTGAGCATGATGGTGAAGCTGCCGTTGAAGCCGAGCAGGATGATGAACGCGAAAGCCAAGGGCACGCCGGCGAAGTTGCTGGTCATGTTGGCGAAGGCGTTGACGAAGTTGCGCAGTTTCGAATCGACCCGACGCAGTGAATAAGCGCCGAGCACCGCGATGATGATGCCGAATACGCTGGACCAGAAGCTGATCTCGAGGCTGTAGCGGATTGCCTGCAAATAGAACTTCGAATTGAAAATCTTGGTGAAGTTGGCCAGGCCCCAACCGAATTCTTCCGATTCGAGGCTGTTGATCATCACCCACACCAGCGGGGCGATTTCGAACACGATAAAGAACAGAGCGAAGGGCACCAGGCACAAAGCCGCCAGCCATTTGCCGCGAGTGATGGCATTCACTTGAGCAGCTCCCGGCACACAGGTTTGTCGTGGGGGACGCCCAGCAGCTCGCAGACGGTGCCGCAGATTTGCGTCTGTTTCGGGGCGGCATCGGCATTGAGACTGAAGGCATCACCGAGCACGAACAGCGGAACTTCACGTTCCTCGGGCAGCAGGCCGTTGTGGGACCGGTCGTTATTCATGCCGTGATCGGCTGTCACCAGCACTTGATAACCCGCGTCGAGCCAGCCTTGCAGATAGTCGGCGATGATGATGTCGGCGGAGCGCGCGCTGTTTCGGTATTGCGCAGTTTCGAGTCCGTGCTTGTGCCCGGCGTCGTCAATGTTCATGGGGTGCACCAGCAGGAAATTCGGCGCATGGCGCAAACGCAGGTTTTCGGCATCGGCAAACAGATGCGAGTCGGGATAATGATCGTTCCAGTAAAAATGCCCGTGCTGGATCGGTAGGTCGGGGTTGTCGGTATGACGATCACGCGCCGCGACGAACGGCGAGCGGTTGTACAACTCACTGACCCAGTGGTATGCCGCCGCAGCCGTTTTCAGCCCGGCGTCAGTGGCATAGTGATAGATGCTGCGCTGGTTCGACAGGCGCGAGACATTGTTGTGGACGATGCCGCTGTCGATCGGCGTGACGCCGGTCAGGATGCATTCGTACAGAGGGCGGGACAGGGCCGGCAATTCGCACTCCAGCTTGTAAAGCGCTGCGCGTCCTGCGCCGACATAGGCTTGCAGGTGCCCCATGGCGTGGCTGGCGACTTCGTAGTTGAGGCCGTCGAGCACCACAAGGATGACGTTGTGATTCATAGGGGCGATGACTCCGCAAAACAATGAATATCAGCGAAACCCGCAGGCGCGAAGCTTGCTCGCGAAGACGGACTTTCAGCCAACAGGGATGTTGACTGTCAGTGCCGCTTCGCGGGCAAGCCTCGCTCCTACAAATCACGCATTACTTCATTTCGACGATGACTTCTTCGTTCCACTTCTGCGGCAAGGCCTTGGACGTTTTCTCCCAGGCATCCGCGTCCTTGATCGGCGTGACCTTTTTGTACTGCTCGTTTGGCAGCAGCTTGGCTTTCACGTCTTCGGGCAACGTGATGTGTTCAGCACGGATCGGACGGGCATTACCTTTGGCCAGGTTGATCTGCCCGGCGTCACTGAAGATGTACTCACGGGTCAGCTTGGCGGCGTTCGGGTTTTTCGCGTATTTGTTGATGATGGTGGTGTAGCCGGAAATCACCGAGCCATCGGATGGGATCAGCACGACATAGTCATCCGGGTTGGCCATTTTGGCCTTGTAGCTCAGGCCATTGAAGTCCCAGACCACACCGACTTCGATCTCGCCTTTTTCCATGGTGGCAATGGTCGGGTTGGCCATCGACAGGCGACCCTGCTTGGCGATATCGGCAAACATCAGCAACGCAGGCTGCAGGTTTTTCTCGTCGCCGCCATTGGCCAGTGCTGCGGCCAGTACGCCGTTGGCTGCCTGAGCCGCGGTGCTCACGTCACCGATGGACACTTTGTATTTGCCAGACTTGAGGTCTGCCCATTTGGTGGGTACTTCGGAACCGTGCAGCAATTTCTTGTTGACGATGAAGGCGATGGTGCCGGTGTAGGCCAACGCCCAGTTGCCGTCCTTGTCCTTGGCCCAGTCGGGTACCTGGTCCCAGGTGGACGGTTTGTACGGTTGCACCACACCTTGCTTGACCGCAATCGGGCCGAAGGCGGCGCCGACGTCGCCGATGTCGGCACTGGCGTTGTCTTTTTCCGCGGCGAACTTGGCAATTTCCTGGGCCGAGCTCATGTCGGTATCGATGTGTTTCAAGCCATATTTCTTGGCCAGGTCTTCCCAGGTGCCTTTCCAGTTGGCCCAGTCATCGGGCATGCCGACGCTGTTGACTGCGCCTTCCGCTTTCGCAGCGGCTTCCAGGGTTTTCAGATCATCAGCCGCCATGGCGGCGGTGCACATGGCAATGGTCGAGCCTAACAGTGATGCCAGGAAAAACTGTTTCATTCCGAAGCTCCTTGGGTCGTGTTCAACGCTGCGATTGCGGTTTGTGTTGGTCTAGGTCAGCAATACCTGAGCCAATTTAGGGGGGCTGGATGACACTTTGATGTCGTTCGTCGCCCGACAGGCGTTTTATTTGCCCGGTACTGACGGCTGCCAAGTAAGCGTAGACCATTGGCAAATGCCCGCAGTACAAGCACTTGGCAGATGTATTGCACGGATTTCAACGCGCCCTGCAGATGACCCGTCCCCAGACTTGTCATCTCTCAGTCATCTGCACTGCCTACGCTTACAGGACGTAGACAGAGCCGATTTACAGCGCGGTTCTGCCCCGAAACAGTGCTGGTCTAGTCCAGATAGGTAACGTTGATGCGCGACGAGGCAACAAAAGCGGTGACAGCCATCGGCCAAGTGCTGCAGGAGCAACTTGACCATGGGTTACTGACGCCTGGCAGCAAGCTGCCGGCCGAGCGCAAGCTCAGTGAGTTGTTCGGTACGACGCGCATTACAGTGCGCGAGGCGTTGTTGCAGCTGGAGGCTCAGGGGCAGATTTATCGCGAAGAACGCCGGGGCTGGTTCGTCTCGCCACCGCGCCTGGCCTATAACCTGATGCAGCGCAGCCACTTTCACGCAATGGTCGGCGCGCAGGGGCGGGTGCCGTCCACTGAAGTGATCTCTGCGCGTTTGCAGCCAGCGTCGGCGGCGGTCTGTGCCTGGTTGCAGTTGCCGGCGCTGTCGAGCGTGATTCAGATCTGCCGATCGCGACGCATTGACGGGCGCCTGGTGTTGTACGTGGAGCATTATCTGAACCCGCAGTTTTTCCCGGGGATCCTGGACTTTGATTTGAACCAGTCGATTACCGAACTTTATGCGCGACATTACGACTTGCATTACGGGCGGGTGCGGTTCGAGATTGTGCCGACGGCGTTGTCCGCGGATGCGGCAGCGGCCTTGCGGGTGTCGGTGGGGAGCCCGGGCTTACGGATTGCCCGGGTCAATTACGATCAGCATGAGCGGCTGATCGATTGCGATCTGGAGTTTTGGCGGCATGATGCGATTCATGTTGGCGTTGATGTCGTTTGAATACTAATGCCGCGTATTCATGGGAAGGCTAATCAGGGCGGGACTGAAACTTAAGATCAGCATCACCCCTTCTCCAGTCCACCACCGGCCGTCATCACTTGAATGCTCATGCGCGGCATAGCCAAATCCATCCCGGCTTCGTCCATGTGTCGTTTCAGCGACAGGTTGAACGCACGGGACACTTCCCATTGTTTGATCGGCGCAGTCTTGAACCGGGCGCGCAGGATCGCATTGCCGGACTCGAAGCTTTCCACACCCTGAAACTCAAGTGGCGACCAGATGTTGCGTCGTTGCAGGGGATCGGTGCGCATTTTCTGCCCGACGTCACGCATGAGTTTGATTGCGCTATCGATGTCCATGTTGGCAGGAATCGCGACGCGGAAGATGGCATAGCCGAACTCCCGGGAGTAGTTCTTGATGCTTTTGATTTCGCTGAACGGAATAGTGTGGACGATGCCGTCGATGTCCCGCAGGCGCACCGTACGGATAGTCAGGCCTTCGACCGTGCCGAGGTGGCCGCCGACGTCCACGTAGTCGTCGATGGCCAGGGAGTCTTCGATGATGATAAACAAGCCGGTGATCAGGTCGGCCACCAGTGATTGCGCACCAAAGCCGATGGCCAGGCCGATAACGCCGGCACCGGCCAGCAGTGGCGTGACGTTCATGCCCATGTTCGCCAGCGCGACGATCAGCGCGATGATGAAGATCGCCACGAACAATACGTTGCGGATCAGCGGCATCATCGTTTGCGCGCGGGCGTTGGCCAGGCCTTTGCGAGAGCGGGTGAGAGCATGGTGCACCGCGGTGTCGCTGAGGATCCAGACCAGCCAGGCGAAGATCAGCGTGCCGATGAGGCTGAACAGCTTGACACTGATTTCATGGCCCTCGCCTTCGGTGAACGCAATCAGCGACATGCCCCAGACTCGCAGTCCGAGTTCGATGAACGCCAGCCATACCAGCAAATGGGCAAGGGTATAAAAGAAGCTTTTCAAGCGTTCGGAATACAGCGCGTGGCGTTTGACCCCACGTTGCGGTTTCAGGGAGTGGCGACGTACCAGGCCGTTGATCACCATGCACAACACCAGCAACACCGTGCAGATCAGCGACTGGCGCAGGGCAGTGCTGGTGTCACCGGCAGAAACAAACGTGGCGAACAGGGAAATGCCCACCAGCACCAGTGCCGGGACATACCAGAAGGTGCCGAGGATTTCGATGGTATCGCTGAGGGCACGGCGGGTCAGGCGGCGGGACAGTGGCTGGTTGCGTATCAGGTGGGCGATCGGGCGACGGAATCGCAGGATGAACAAGCCGGTGGACAGCGCCGCCAAGACGTTGGCCACCGTCGCTGCCGTGTGCGCCAAGTGCACGCCAAGGCTTTCGATCAATCGCGGATCGCTCAGGGCTTCACCAAAAGCGGCGAAGCTGCCGATCAGCCACAGGGGTCGAAACGCCTGATGCCGCAAGATGTGCAAGGCACGGTGGCGGTGCGGGCCGTCGAGCAGGGAGAAAGCGATCACACAGATGGCGGAGAAACAGGTGCCGACCACCAGTGCATAGGCCAGCACCATCGCCAGGCTTTTGCCCAATGACGACGGCAGGGCGTAGCTCATGTAGACCGTGATGACCAAGGCAATCAGCCAAGGCCCGAGTTTGCGCAAGGCGAAGCGCAACATGTCCACGGCCCTGGGGTGCTGTGGCAGTTCTTCGGTCAACCCGAAACGCATGCGCACCCGGTGGCTGATCCAGATCAACGCAGCCGCCAGCAGGCTCCAGAGCATCAGAATCAGGGCAAAGGCGAAAATGATTGGCAGCCATTCATTGGCCGGCAGTATCCGCGCCGTGAGTTCGTCCTTGGCCTGGTCGAATTCGTTGGACCAGCGTGTAATCGGGCTGTCGGCGCCGGAAAATTGTTTCTCGAAGCTGGCGAGCGTGCCCCCAATGAGGCCCAGTACCCCCTCTTCGGCGACGGGTTGCGCCTTTTTCGTGGCATCGCGCAGTTTCTTCAAGTCCGCCAGCAATTTGCTTCGTTGCTGATCGTTTTCCAGGGACTTGATCACTTCGTCCAGTGATTGAGCCAAGGGCTCCTGCGCTTCTGGCTGGGCTTTCGAGGAGCTGTTGAGCAGGCTCGGCAAACCCACCGCCTGGGCAGACGCCACTGGCAGCAGCGACAGCAGGCAAACAAGGAGCAAACACGGCAGAGCGAAAAGACGAGCGGACACTAGGCGGTCAACCTCAGAGTGAGCGGATCGACCGAGTGTACGAGCCCGTCAAATTCAAAGCGAGTCGGGGGATAATTTATTCGTTGAGTTTGGCGAGGATCTTGAAGATCACAGTGGCAAGGATCAGCAGCATGCCGAGCCACATGGCGAGTACGCCGGCATTTTTGTCACGAAAGTTGAAGCCGACTGCCAGCATCAACATACCGATAAGAATCGGAATCAGCATGGCGTGGAACGAGGATAGCGAGATCATGGCGACTGCCTTGTCGAAAGGGATAATTGAAGTCTAGGTGGATTTCCTGCGATCCGTGCAGGAGCTGCCGCAGGCTGCGGCAGCTCCTGTACGGGGATCTACGGCAGCTCGCGGCAGGCGTAGAAAGCACTCAGCACTTTGACCAGATGCGCCAGGTCGTGGCTGCCGCACAGTTCACGGATCGAGTGCATGGCGAACGTCGGAAGGCCGATGTCCACGGTGCGCACACCCAGGTGACTGGCGGTGATCGGGCCGATGGTCGAGCCGCAGCCCATGTCGCTGCGCACCACGAAGCTCTGCACCGGTACTTCTTCGGCCATGCACAAATGGCGGAAGAAACCAGCGGTTTCGCTGTTGGTGGCGTAGCGCTGATTGCTGTTGACCTTGATCACCGGGCCGGCGTTGAGTTTCGGGCCGTGGTTGGCGTCGTGCTTGTCGGCGTAGTTGGGGTGCACGCCGTGGGCATTGTCGGCCGAAACCAGCAGGGATTTCTGAATGGTGCGTACGAATTCGTCACCTTCGGGCAACAGGCGACGCAGGGTTTGTTCGAGCATCGGGCCATCGGCGCCGCAAGCAGAACAGGAACCGACTTCTTCGTGATCATTGCAGACCAGTACACAAGTTTCGTCGGTGTCGGCGGTCAGTAACGCTTGCAGGCCGGCGTAGCACGACAGCAGGTTGTCCAGGCGGGCGCCAGCGATGAAATCACCGTGAAGGCCGATAACCGCGGCACTTTGCGTATCGTAGAAGCTGAGCTCGTAATCGAGTACCACATCGGCATTCAAACCGTGCTCGCGGGCGAGTTGGTCGGTGATCACAGCGCGGAAATCCACGCGCTCGTCACCGGCGAATTGTGCCAGCACGGGTGGCAATTCGGTCTGGGCATTGATCGCCCAGCCCATGTTGGCCTCACGATTGAGGTGAATGGCCAGGTTCGGAATGATTGCGATCGGTGCCTTGAAGTCGATCAACTGGCTCTCGACCTTACCGTCACGGCGGAAGGTCACGCGGCCGGCCAGGGACAGGTCACGATCGAACCACGGTGCCAGCAGCGCGCCGCCATACACTTCGACGCCCAGTTGCCAGAAGCCTTGGCGTTGCAGTTCCGGTTGCGGCTTGACCCGCAGGCACGGGCTGTCGGTGTGGGCACCGACCAGGCGAATACCGCCGTGCAGCGGTGAATGGCGGCCCATTTTGATCGCAACGATCGAAGAGTCGTTACGCGTGACGTAGTAGCGACCGTTGGCTTCGGTGGACCAGGGCTCACGCTCGTCCAGGCGTTGATAGCCTGCTGCTTCCAGTCGCTGAACAAGGCTGGCAGTGGCATGGAACGGGGTAGGGGAGGCCTTGAGAAAGTCGATCAGGCCTTGGTTCAACTCTTCGCGCATAAGAAGCTCCAGACAGCAATGGCGCCAGTTTAACGTATTGGTCAGAGAATTGGCGGGGGGACTGCTGACTAGCAAATCCCTACAGAGGGCATTGGCTACTAGAACGGTGCCGGGCACTCAAAGCGCAGGCGTTCGCCACTTTGCGGATGAGTGAAGCTGAGCATGCTCGCGTGCAGGCACAGGCGAGGCCAGGCGGCCAGGGCTTGTTCGTGAGCATAGAGCCCGTCGCCCAGCAGTGGGTGACCGATCGACAGCATATGCACACGCAACTGGTGCGAGCGTCCGGTGATCGGCGTGAGCTCGACGCGGCACCAGTCGCCACAGCGTTCCAGTACGCGCCAGAAGGTCAGGGCGTTTTTACCGAACTCATGGTCGACCACATGGCGTGGCTTGGTCGGCGGATCATAGCGCAGCGGTAAATCGATGCTGCCGCTGTCCAGCTCGGGCTGGCCCCAGCACAGCGCGGTGTACGCCTTTTCGGTTTCGCGGTCGTGAAATTGGCGGGACAGCTCACGGTGCGTATCGGGATCGCGAGCCAGCAGGATGATGCCGGAGGTTTCCCAGTCCAGGCGATGGACGATGCGGGCTTCCGGGTAACCGTTTTCCTGCAGGCGGGTAATCAGGCAATCCTTGTTGTCATCGGCCCGGCCCGGGACGGAGAGCAGCAAGGTGGGTTTGTTCACCACCAGAACGGCGGCATCCTGATGAATGATTTGGACATTGGACAGCGGCATTAAAACAGCCTCGTAACAAACGCCAACGGCGGCTCAGGTCTCCCGCTCTCTGTAGGAGCAAAGCTTGCTCGCGATTTAGGCAACTCGGTATTCCGATAAACCGAGGTGATGCTATCGCGAGCAAGTTTTGCTCCTGCAAAATGCGGGAAAACCTGAACCGCCGTGGCTCCAGCCGGATCGACTCAGCGATCTGGCAGGGTGATATTGAGTTCCAGAATCGAGCAGCTGCCCTGGCTTTCCAGTGCGACGTGCACGTCATCGGACCCGATATTGACGTACTTGCGAATCACCTCGACCAGTTCCTTCTGCAAGGCTGGCAGGTAGTCCGGGGTACTGCGTTGGCCGCGTTCGTGCGCCACGATGATCTGTAGACGCTCTTTCGCTACCGACGCGGTGCTTTGCTTTTTGTTGGCACGAAAGAAGTCAAAAAGGTTCATTGCTTAGTTGCCTCCAAACAGGCGCTCGAAGAATCCCTTCTTCTGTACATCGAGGAATCGATGATCCACGGTCTTGCCCAGCAGGCGATCTACGGTATCGCTGTAGGCCTGGCCGGCATCGCTCTGGTCGTCGAGGATCACGGGAACGCCTTGGTTGGATGCCTTGAGCACCGCCTGGGATTCCGGGATCACGCCGAGCAGGGTTACCGAGAGGATTTCCTTGACGTCTTCTACGCCGAGCATTTCGCCTTTGCTCACACGTTCCGGGTGATAACGGGTAATCAGCAAGTGTTCCTTGATCGGGTCTTCGCCGCGTTCGGCGCGACGGGACTTGCTGGCCAGCAGGCCGAGCATGCGGTCGGAATCTCGAACCGAGGACACTTCCGGGTTGGTCACGACGATCGCTTCGTCAGCGAAGTACATGGCCAGGTGGGCACCTTTCTCGATGCCTGCCGGGGAGTCGCAGACCACGAACTCAAAGTCTTCCTTGAGTTGCATCAGGACTTTTTCCACGCCTTCGACGGTCAGCGCGTCTTTGTCGCGGGTCTGGCTGGCGGCCAGGACGTAGAGGTTTTCCAGGCGCTTGTCTTTGATCAGGGCCTGTTGCAGGTTGGCTTCGCCGTTGACCACGTTGACGAAGTCATACACCACGCGACGTTCGCAACCCATGATCAGGTCGAGGTTACGCAAACCCACGTCGAAGTCGACGATCACTGTTTTGTGGCCGCGCAGAGCGAGGCCGGTACCGATAGCGGCGCTGGTGGTGGTCTTACCCACACCACCCTTGCCGGATGTAACCACGAGAATCTTGGCCAAGGTGTTTCACCCCTAAGGAAAAAGGACTTTTAGCCCCTGAAAAACATCTCTTGAAAACTACTGCAGTCGGACAGCCTTGGCTGGAGTTCGGTTGTGAGCGGCGTTTACCCCCGGTAAACACTGCTTTTGGCCTGTTTCCTACTTCGTTTGAGCCGTTTTCGCTACGTTTTAGAGATGCTTGGAAAATGCGGCAGTATCCGTTAAAGCCGAATGATGTTCAACACATCGCCCGACAGGCTGACCTGTACGCCCGAACCCCATAACGGGTCGCGACGCAGGTCTTCGGAGACCTTGTAATGTCCTGCGATCGAAACCAGTTCAGCGCTCATTTGCTGACAGAAAATCCTGGCCTTGGTGTCGCCTTTGACGCCGGCCAACACCCGGCCACGCATGGGGCCGTATACATGGATGTTGCCATCGGCGAGAAGTTCCGCCCCAGGACTGACCGAGGAGATCACCACCAGGTCGCTGCCTTGTGCATAAATCTGCTGGCCACCGCGTACTGGCGAAGTGATGATTTTGGTCGGTTTGATCGTCGGCTCCGGCGGTTTTTCCGGTTTTTTTGCAACGGCGCCTTCGTTCAGGTCCAGCGCACGCTCACGCGCACCGGAGGGCGGCAGCACCGGCAGATCGACCGCGATGGCCGCTGCGATGTCTTCAATGCGGCTGGCACGGATCGCCAGGGTGCGCAGGCCATGCTGGCGGCAGACGCGCATCAGGCCCGGCAGATCGACCGCACCTTCGCTGGCCGGGAGTTTGTCCAGGGCCAGTACCAGCGGCGCATTGCTGAAAAAACCAGGCGCCTGGGCGACCTTGGCGGCCAATTGCCGGTCGAGGCCCTCGAGGTCGTTACGGGCCAGTTCCAGCACCGTAATGGCGAGCATGCTGCCCTTCAGCTGGAACACGGGATCTTGGTCTAGCGGTTCGGTTTGGCTCATGGTCGGCATACAACGACTTGTCACTAAAAGTGCCGAGACTTATAACGAGAACGCCCGCAGGCCGCAAGCCGGGTCGAACGATGTAGAATGCGCGGCCATTGTCTTAACGGATGCATTAATGGACCGCCCGCGTTTTCGAAAAACCTTTCTCTCTCCACGTTTCTGGCCGCTGTGGTGTGGCTTGGGGCTGTTGTGGCTGATTGTCCAGTTGCCGTATCCGGCATTGTTGTGGCTCGGTCGCGCGCTCGGCGCCTTGATGTATCGCGTGGCGGGCGACCGACGGCGCATCGCCAAGCGCAATCTGGAGCTGTGTTTCCCGGAAAAGTCCGCGGCCGAGCGCAAGCGCCTGCTCAAGGAAAACTTCGCCTCCACCGGCATCGCGTTCTTCGAAATGGCCATGAGCTGGTGGTGGTCGCGCGAACGGTTGGCGAAGCTGGCACATATTGAAGGGCTGGAGCATTTGCAGCAGGCTCAGCGTGAAGGCAAGGGCGTGATCCTGATGGCGGTGCATTTCACCACCCTGGAAATCGGTGCGGCGCTGTTGGGCCAGCAGCACACCATCGACGGCATGTACCGCGAGCACAAGAACCCGTTGTTCGACTTCGTCCAGCGCCAGGGACGTGAGCGCCACAACCTCGATTCGCTGGCGGTGGAGCGTGAAGATGTGCGCGGCATGCTCAAGCTGCTGCGTGCGGGGCGGGCGATCTGGTACGCGCCGGATCAAGACTACGGCGCCAAGCAAAGCATTTTCGTGCCGCTGTTCGGCATCCAGGCTGCAACCGTCACCGCCACCAGCAAGTTTGCGCGGCTGGGCAAGGCGCTGGTGGTGCCGTTCACCCAGGAGCGTCTGGCGGATGGCAGCGGTTATCGTCTGGTCATCCATGCGCCGCTCGAAGGCTTCCCCGGCGAAACCGAAGAGGCCGATTGCCTGCGTATCAACCAATGGATCGAAGGCGTGTTGCGCGAATGTCCGGAGCAATACCTGTGGGCGCACCGCCGCTTCAAGAGTCGTCCACCGGGCGAGCCCAAGCTCTACGCAAAACGCGGTTGACCCGCCGCCCCCAATAAGCACCATGGAGTGTTGCAATGAGTCCTGCTGAACCGGTAACTGGTTTGATTCTTTCCGGTGGCGGGGCTCGGGCGGCCTATCAGGTGGGCGTGCTGGCGGCAATTGCCGAGCTTTTGCCCCTGGGCGCGGACAATCCGTTTCCGGTGATTGTCGGCACCTCGGCCGGGGCGATCAATGCAGTCAGCCTGGCCAGCGGCGCCACGGATTTTCGCGCTGCCATCGAACGCTTGACGGTCTTCTGGCAGGGCTTTCGCAGTCGCCTGGTGCTGCGCAGCGACTGGCCAGGCGTCATCCATCAGGCCAGCCGCTTTATCAGCCACAGTTTGCTGGGGCTCGGTGCTCAGGTGCCGGTTGCGCTGCTTGACAGCTCGCCGCTGCGCCGTTTGCTCAACGACAAGTTGCAGATGACCGGCATCGCCGAATCCATCGCACAAAAGCAGTTGAAGGCGGTGGCGGTGACGGCATTCGGTTACGAGTCGGGGCAGGCCGTGACGTTTTACCAGGGCGGCGGCACAATCGAAGCCTGGTTGCGTCATCGCCGGATCGGCGTTCCTGCGCAATTGTCCGTTGATCACCTGCTGGCCAGTTCAGCCATTCCACTGCTGTTCGCCCCGGTGAAAATCGGCGAGGAATATTTCGGCGATGGCGCGGTGCGGCAGTCAGCACCGATCAGCCCGGCGCTGCACCTGGGCGCCAATCGTGTGCTGGTGGTGGGCGTCAGCGGCAACCCGCGAGGCGTCGACCCCGAGCATCCGTTGCAACGTGTCTACACCGGCCAGCAACCGACGCTGGCGCAAATCGGTGGGCACATGCTCAACAGTACGTTCATCGACAGTCTGGAAAGCGACATTGAGTTGTTGCGCCGCTTGAATCAGTTCAGCCACCTCATGCCTGACGGTACGCCGACGCGCACTCTGGGCGTGGCTCCTGTCGAGGTGTTGGTGATTTCACCGAGTCAGCCAATCGACGAGATCGCTGCACGTCATCGCCAGGAACTGCCGGCGGCATTGCGGCTGTTTCTGCGCGGACCGGGCGCGACCAAGACCAGTGGCGCGGGCGTGTTGAGTTATCTGCTGTTCGAAGCGGGGTACTGCAGCGAGTTGATTGATCTGGGGCGGCGCGATGCGTTGGCCAAGCGCGGGGAGCTTGCGCGGTTTCTTGGGCTTTCGGGATCTGAAAACGATTGAACTGTCAGTTGTGACAGTAGACGTTTGCGTGCTTCTCCTATCAGATTGAAGCCCTCTTGCAGAGGGTTCGAAAATGGCGGCTGCAGAATGGATTGATGCGCACACACCGAGCGTGTCGGTGGTGGATTCGCGTGGTTTGGCTGTGCGAAATATCGCCTATTGCCGTCATCCGAGTAGCCCGTCCATGGAGGCTCGCATCACCCGCAATCACTTTGACGCAACCGGACGACAGGTGTCCTCCTGGGATCCACGATTGTGGGGCACGGCACCGCAACCGAACCTTGAAACTACCTTTGATTTGCAAGGCCGGGCTCTGCTGGTGGAGAGCGTCGATTCCGGTTGGCAGCTGAGTTTAATGAATCAGGCGGATGCGACCTGTTGCTTCTGGGACGGGCGCGGTAGCCAACGTGACACTGAATACGATGAGCTTCTGCGTCCGATCACTGTCACCGAACAAATGGCGGGGGAACCGGCGCGTGTTTCCGATCGGTTCGCGTATGCTGATGCCGATCATGAATTTGCCTTGCATAACCAATGCGGGCAGCTGATCTGTCATGACCATCCGGCCGGCAGCCGCCGCCTCTGCGAATACGGTGTGGGTGGTTTGCTGCTGTCGGAGCGAATGCGCTTCTTGCGCGATCTGGATCCGCCGAATTGGTCGCCCGTGTTCGCCGATGCCGGACTGGAAGACGAGGTGTTCGAGACAACGCAGCAGTACAGTCCCTTGGGCGACATGCGCAGTCAGACTGATGCCGTGGAAAACGTCAGATCGTTCGCTTACGACCGGGCCGGGCAGTTACGTGAGACTCGATTGAAGCTGGCAGGTGCTTCAGAAGAACCGCGCCTGCTGGTCAGTGAAATTCGCTACGACGCCATGGGTTTTGGCGTCAGCGAGCGCGCTGGAAATGGTGTGATTACCATCACCCGTTATGCAGGTGAAGATGGACGTTTGTTGCAACTGCAATCTTGCAATGCCGAGGGCAACCCGGTTCAGGATTTCAGTTATGTATACGATCCGGTCGGCAATATCACCCGCATCGAAGACAAGTCCCAACTGACGCGTCATTTCAATAATCAGCGAGTCGATCCGCTCTGTTGCTATGTCTACGACAGTCTTTATCAACTGATCGAAGCCACCGGCAGTGAGGTCATTCAGCCGAGCTACGGCCCTGCGTTGCCGCCGTGGCACACCACGCCGCTGGACCCCCAGCAGTTGCGCAATTACACCCAGACCTTCAATTACGATTGCGCCTGCAACCTGAAAACCCGTCATCACAGCGGCGCGCAAACCTTCGAAATGTTTACTTCGCTGCAAAGCAATCGCAGCGTCGCGGATAAGGAAAGTCTTGCGGACGGGTTCGACGCCAATGGCAATCAGCTGGAGTTGTTGCGCGGGCAAAAGATGAGCTGGGACATCCGCAATCAGTTGAGCCGGGTCACGCTGGTCAAGCGTGACGACGGCCCCGACGACACCGAGTGTTATTACTACGACAGTCCTGGGCATCGTTTGCGAAAGGTCCGACTTACCCAGACTGCGAGTCGTACATTACGCGCGGAAGTCCGCTACTTGCCGGGGGTGGAAATCCACCGTGATGCGGGAACGGGTGAAGAGCGGCATGTCATCAGTGTCGAGGCCGGGCGCAGTCAGGTTCGTACCTTGCACTGGGTCACGAAGTTGCCTCGTGACGTTCGTAACGATCAACTGCGGTTTTGCCTGAGCAATCATCTGAACTCCAGCACCCTGGAGTTGGACGAGCAGGGTGGCGTGTTGAGTCGGGAGGTTTATTACCCGTTTGGCGGCACGGCGTTGTGGGCGGGTGCCAGCGAAACTGAAGGCAAGTACAAGACGATTCGTTATTCGGGGAAAGAACGAGATGCGACGGGGCTTTATTATTATGGGTATCGGTATTACGCGCCGTGGTTGCAGCGGTGGGTGAGTGCGGATCCAGCGGGATGTATCGATGGTTTGAATCTATTTAACTTTGTTCAAAATAGTCCAGTGAAAAACCATGATCTTGACGGTCGTGTTTATGAAGGGGCTGACGATGAGATTGAAAGGTCTTTTGTCCGAAAAGGGTACTCTATACTGGCTCGTGGGCTTGACAAATTTCCCCAGGTTGAGCGTGACCTTGTAAATGAAAGTATGTTTGAAGCAAACAGTTTTATGATCAGTGCACAGGAGATGGTGAAGCACTATCCGGAGGAAAGTAAAGATATTTTAATCGCCTATTTTGGTGAATATTACAAAAGTATCGAGGACAGAGTGGTTGATGCTTGGCGTGACATAGGGGCAGTGTTGTCGGAGCTAAATTCTTCTGGCCTGGGGGCGGATAAAATGGTCAAACTAGATTTTCCCGAAGGAGATACGTCAATTGCAAAAATTAGAACGGATGATAAATATGGAAGGATTTTTTTCAATAAAAATTTTCTGAATGATACTGAATTTCTGTCGATTGTGATTGCTCACGAAGTTAGCCACCTTGGGACAATTTCTGGTATTAGTGCAGAAGGGCCTGAGACAGATGATTATTGGTATTTTCCCAGTATTAAACAGTCAGATTTTGAGAGGGATGATTTTGTAGGTTCGGATGATTTAAATGCGGCTCGTGATAACTCTCGAATAATACTGGATGGAAAATCGGGTAATTTTTTAAAAGAGGTCGATAATGCGCTGAAAAATAATATGCTTAAACGGGTTTTAGAGATGGTGGCTGGAACTGAAGTGGTGACGAGTAATAGCGATGCGGTTGATATATTCAATAGTCATCAGATTTATCGAAGTACTATGGCCTCCGAAAACGCAGATAGTTTGGTCTATTCTGCTTTTGAGTTGCATATCAAGTATCTGTTCCTCAATAAAGTAGGGTAGGGGTATGAGTTGAAGTTGATATATGTTCCTCCCTGTGGGAGTTTTATCCACAGGGAGGTTTTAGCCGTCTTTTGCTTTACTTAAAAGTGAACCTTAACCAGGAAACTGGTCACGCTCTGATCGGTCTTGAAGCCCTGGCTGTCTTCAATCCCGTACTTGTTCTTCCAGTAGTCATACTCGACACCGACGTACAACTGCTTCTCTCCCAGGCTCAGCGCCTTGCCCAGGTCGTACTTGATCTGTGGATTGAAGTGCAGGTTGGCGTGATATTCGCCTTTGTCGTTGACGTCGTTGTCGACCACCCAGTCCATGAAACCATCGATCAGGATGTCCGAGTCGCCGACCGGGACGGTGTAGGACCAGACTGGCGAGACTTGCCACACGTCATCACCCGGGCGACCGCCTTCGGTGTGACGGTTGTAGAAGTTCAGCTGGAAATAATCAAAGCCCGGAATGGCCAGATCGAAACCCGGACCGATCAGGTAGGACTCGGTGTCGTTTTCGCCGAACTCGTAGGTCATGGCCAGCAGCACGTCTTTGATCGGGCCGAATTCGACTTTCTGGTCGAAGATCTTGTTGAACGACAGCCGTGGGCTGAGTTCGCCGTAATGGGTGTTTTCACCGGCGAAGCCGTCTTCCTTGCCGTTGTAGAAAATCTTGTCGATAAAGAAGAAGTTATCGCCGTATTTCCAGCCATCGGCGTGTTCGAAGGTCACCGTCTGCTGGATGCGCGGATTGACCTGGAAGTCTTTGCCATACAAATAAGTCAGGCTGTTGTTCTGCCATTGCAGCAGATCGCCCGCCATCGCCTGACCCCCCGCCAGCATGGATCCCGCCAGCATCAGGCTAGTGCACGTACGTTTCATTCGGTTGCTCCCAAAAAGTAGGTGTTCCACGTATTTTTTTAAGGTCGGCGCTCTGGTGTGGCGCCTTTTTTCGTTGCGGTAAATATTCATCCAATCGGTCAGCTTTCATGCTGTTAGCAAGAGCTGCGCCAAGGCATTCGAAAAGCAAAAAAACTCCCGCTCGGCTGCTCAAAAACAGTCGATTGAGAGGGGTATGGGGATGCCTTGATACCGTCCAGAGCCGGGATAAGTTGGCTTTCTGGTCAGGAATTAAATCCGGGCTTTTTTTTAAAGCGGATTCAGGCGGCCGCGGAGAATACTGACTCCTTGGCCAGGTCTCAAGTGCCCCGCAACAGCGCACCGACGACAGGTGTGGGGCACGGTTGCGGGTCATTTTAGAAATGCACCTTCACCAGCAGGCTGGTGGTGTTTTCATTGGTATCGAAGTTCGCGGTGTTTTCGATGCCGTACTTGTCTTTCCAGTAGCTGTACTCGGCGCCGACGTACACCTGTTTCTCCCGCCAGCCGAGGGCTTTGCCCAGGTCGTACTTGATCTGCGGGTTGAAGTGCACGTTGGCGTGATAGGTGCCGCGCGAGTTCTGGTCGTTATCCACAACCCAGTCGATGTAACCGTCGATCAACAGGCTCGAATTGCCCAGCGGCACGGTATAGGACCAGGCCGGGGTGATCTGCCAGACGTCGTCGCCGGGGCGCGAACCTTCGGTGTGGCGGTTATAAAAGTTCAAGGTGAAAAAATTGAAGCCGGGGATCGCAAGGTCGAAGCCGGGGCCGATCAGGTAGGCCTCGGTGTCGTCTTCGCCGTTTTCGTAAGTCATGGCCAGCAGCACATCCTTGATCGGACCGAATTCGAAACGGCGGTCGAGGATTTTGCCGAGGGACAACCGCGGACTGAACTCGCCGTAATAGGCGTGGACGCCTTTGTTCCGGTCTTTCTCGCCGTTGTAGTAAGTGCTGTCGATGAACATGAAGTTGTCGCCGTACTTCCAGCGGTCGGCGTGCTCAAAGGTTATCGTTTGTTGAATCGACGGGTTGACCGCGAAGTCCTTGCCGTACAGATAGCTCAGGCTGTTGGTCTGCCACAGCAGCAAATCGCCGGCCATGGCCTGGCTAGCAGCCAGCAGGCCAGCACCCAACAGCAGGTTGGTTGTTGTCCGAATCATCTGTTGCTCCCTCTTGTTGTTATTTTCAAGGCGCAGCAAACCCCTACCCTGTAAGAGCGAGACTGCTCCGGGCGGCGTTCCGACGATGGTCGTCAACGATTACGCGTGTTATCTGGATAACGCGGTGTTCTCGGGTCCATCGTCGGAACGCCGCCCGGAGCAGGCTCGCTCCTACAGGGGCGGCGTTTCTGTCTTAGTGGGCGTGGCAGTCGTTGATGGCCGCGCGCTCGGCGCCGCCAAGAATGTTGAACAGCAGGTTCAGCGTGAGCGCGCTGAGGGTGGCCATGGCGATACCGCTGTGGGTGATCGGGCTCATCCACAGCGGAAGGTGGGCAAAAAATTCCGGACGGACCACCGGGATCAGGCCCATGCCGATGCTCACCGCTACCAGCAACTGATTGCGACGGTCACCGATGTCGGCCTCCTGAAGAATCTTGATGCCCGTGGCGGCAACCATGCCGAACATCGCAATCGCCGCGCCACCCAATACCGCTGGCGGAATCGACGCCACCAGGAATGCGGCCTTGGGCAGCAGGCTCAAGACGATCAACAAGCCGCCGGCGACGATGGTCACCGAACGGCAGCGTACGCCGGTCATCTGCACCAGGCCGATGTTCTGGGCGAAGGACGAGTGAGTGAAGGTGTTGAAAAAGCCTGCGAAAAACGACGCGCCGGCATCACACAACAAGCCGCGGCGCAGCATCCGCGGGCAGACTTCCTGGCCGGTAATTTTGCCCAGCGCGAGGAACATCCCGGTGGACTCGACGAAAATGATTACCACGACAAGGCACATCGAAAGGATCGGCGCGAGTTCGAACTTCGGCATGCCGAAGTGCAGCGGGGTGACGAATTGCAGCCATGGCGCTTGGGCCATGCCGCTGAGGTCGACCATGCCGAGCACACCACAGAGTACGTAGCCCAGGCACATGCCGATCAGCACGGAAATGTTGACCCAGAAACCGCGCATGAAGCGGTGCACCAGCAAAATGGTACCCAGCACCAGCGCGGCGATGATCAGGTAAATCGGTGAGCCGAATTGGCTGGCACTGGCACCGCCGCCGGCCCAGTTCACGGCCACGGGGAACAGCGACAAACCGATCGAGGTGATGACCGTACCGGTCACCAGAGGCGGGAAGAAGCGCACGACCTTGGACATGAACGGGGCGATGAGCATGCCGAAGAAGCCGGCTGCGATAGTCGCACCGAAGATGCCTTGCAAGCCGATGCCAGGCATGCCGGCCATGGCGACCATGCTGCCGACAGCGGCAAAACTGGCGCCCATCATCACCGGCATGCGGATGCCCATGGGGCCGATACCAAGAGATTGAACGATGGTGGCGATGCCGGCGACCAGCAGGTCGGCGTTGATCAGGAAGGCGATTTCTTCACGACTCAGGCCAGCGGCCTGTCCGATGATCAGCGGCACCGCGATGGCGCCACCGTACATCAGCAGAACATGTTGCAGACCGACCAGAATCAGTTGCAATAGGGGCAATCGCTGAATGGCGGGTGCGTCGGGGATGCGTGCTTTGGAGAGCTCGGACATGCAACACCTCGGATCTTTTTTATTCTTGTGATTTTTATAAGGCAGACCTGTGGCGAGGGAGCTTGCTCCCGCTGGACTGCGCAGCAGTCCCCTTCTTTTCAGATAGAGAGGGGGCCGCTTCGCAGCCCAGCGGGAGCATCCCTGCCACAAAAGCCCGCTTGTCACAGGCTTTTGTGTTGCTTAGTTGGTCGGAGCTCCCTGCACAATCCAGGCGCCGATCAGGTCACGTTCCTGCTGAGTCATCTGAGTGATGTTGCCCAGTGGCATGATCTGAGTGGCGACGGCTTGAGCCTGGATCCGCGCGGCGTTCTGGCGGATCTGCTCGGGGGTGTCGAACATCACTCCGCCCGGGGCTGCGCTGAACAGTGGGCTGGTCGGTTTGGCCGAGTGGCAGACCGAGCAGCGTTCCTGAATCACACTGTGCACTTTGTCAAAGCTCGGACCGGCGTTGGTCGCTTGCGCCGGGGCGGCGGCAGGCGTTTCTGCGGGTTTGGCTTCGGCCGGTTTCAAGCCACCGCCCACTGCAGTTTCCGGCAATGGCTGGTATTCGATGGCAGCAGGGGCCTTGGCTACTTCGGGGGCGCTGGACATCGGCTTCGGACCGGACACGTACGCCAGGCAAATCATGCCCACCGCTGCCACCGGCAGGGTCCAGGCAAATTTGTGGCTGTCGTGACGGGTGTTGAAGTAGTGACGCACCAACACCGCCAGCACCGCGATCCCGGCCAGAATCACCCAGTTGTACTGGCTGCCGTAGGTGCTCGGGAAGTGGTTGCTGATCATGATGAACAGCACGGGCAAGGTGAAGTAGTTGTTGTGGCGCGAACGCAGCAAGCCTTTGGCTGGCAGCGCCGGGTCCGGCGTGCGATTCTCGGCGATGGCCGCCACCAGTGCGCGTTGCGCCGGCATGATGATGCGGAACACGTTGCCGACCATGATGGTGCCGATGATCGCGCCGACGTGCAGGTACGCACCACGACCGCTGAACACCTTGCTGAAGCCATAGGCCGCGCCGATGATCAGGACGAACAGGATGAAGCCGAGCAGGGCAGGGCGTTTGCCCAGGGCCGAGTCGCAAAGGAAGGAGTAGACGAACCAGCCGATGAACAGCGAGCCGATGCCGATGGCCACGCCTTCAGGACCGCTCAGGGTGCTGCCCGGAGCCAGCAGGTAGAGCGTCGGGTTGGAGTAGAACACCACGCACAGCAGCGCGATACCCGACATCCAGGTGAAGTAGGCTTCCCATTTGAACCAGTGCAGGTTGTCCGGCATGGTCGGTGGAGCCAGTTTGTATTTTTCCAGGTGGTAGATACCGCCGCCGTGGATCGCCCACAAATCACCGGCCAGACCGCTTTTCGGGTTGACCCGATTGAGGTTGTTTTCCAGCCAGACGAAGTAGAACGATGCGCCGATCCAGGCCACACCAGTAATCATATGAACCCAGCGCACGCTCAGGTTCAGCCATTCCAACAGATGTGCTTCCACAGTCTTTACCTCTCGCCTGTCACTCTTGTTGTCGAGTGATCAGACCTTCTCTTATTGGTGGGGGGCGAGGATCAAACGCTCATCCTCTTTGAAAAAATGCTCATCGCAGTTATTGCCTGTGCCACTGCGATCAACCACCAGGAAGTCATCCCGCTTTTCGATCGTCAGCACCGGGTGGTGCCAGACGCCGCGATGGTAATTGATGCCCTGCCTGCCGTTGGTGACGAAGGCGCGGACCAAGCCTGATACAGGTTCATCGCCAACTGGCGCGACCACGATCAGAAAGGGGTTGCCGAGCAGCGGAATGAAAGCCTGGCTGCCCAGCGGATGGCGCTCCAGCATGCTGACGGTCAGCGGCATGTCCTGCGCGTCGGCGCGGAAAATGCTGATGATCGCTTTGTCCTCCGGCGTAGCGGTTTCCACCGTCGCCAGTTTATGGAAGCGCATGGTCGAACCGTTGTTGATCATGAAGTGATCGCTGCCGTCGGTTTCGATCACGTCACCGAAAGGGGCGAAGGCTTCTTTGGTCAGCGGTTCAATCGTCAATGTGCGCATGCTGGTCTTCTTACCTTGAATTCTGTGTTGATTATTGTGGCGAGGGAGCTTGCTCCCGCTGGACTGCGCAGCAGTCCCTTTTTTTGGGGCCGCTTCGCAGCCCAGCGGGAGCAAGCTCCCTCGCCACAGGTTCAGCGCTTACTTCGCAACCTTGCCCAATACGCGCAGGCGGCTGACGCCACCGTCCGGGAACACGTTCAGGCGGATGTGGGTGATTGGGCCCAGTGCCTTGATCTGCTCGGCGAAGGTGTGTTCGGCGTGCATTTCCAGCTTCTGGCTTGGCAGCAGTTCGCGCCAGAACAGCGACTGGGTTTCGATCTGGCTGTCGGTACCGCCCTTGACGAACGCGCCCTGGATCGAGCAGCTGTCCGGGTAGTTGCCTTTGAAGTGCAGGGTGTCGACGATGATTTTCTCGATCTCGCCCGGGTGACCCAGCGCGACGATCACCCAGTCATTGCCCGGGGTGCGACGACGTGCGGTTTCCCAGCCATCGCCCATGTTGATGCCACGGCCCGGGTTGAGGATGTTGCTCATGCGGCCGAAGTGTTCATCGGAGCAGGCGAGGGCGCGGCCACCATTGAGGGCGGCGGCCAGGTCGACTTGCTCGTTGTCGCCGACAGCGGACCAGTCGCGGAACGGAATGCCATAGACGCGCAGACGGGCAACACCACCATCCGGATAGATGTTGAAGCGCAGGTGGCTGAACGCCTGGTCGTTGCTGATTTCGTGGTAGTGGTGGCTATTGCCTTGCAGTTCGACGGCGGACAGCACTTCGGTCCACTGGGTGTTTTCGTTCGGCTCGCCTTCGGCCAGGAAGCAGGCTTCCAGGGAGGCCGACGGCGGGAAGTTGCCGGTGAAGAATGAAGTGTCGATGTCGACGCCCTTGATCGATCCCGGTACGCCCAGGCGGATCACAGCGCTGTCGTAGCCTTCGAAGCGCTTGCGGCGCGACTCCCAGCCGTCCATCCACTTGCCGTTGTCATCGAACACGCCCTCCTTCCACACGGCCGGGGTCGGTTGGAACAGACGGTTGGCGTCTGCGAACCAGTCATCGGTGACCGAGATGATTTTGGTGCCCAGGCGGGCGTCGGCCAGGTTGACGAACTTCTCGAAAGGTACGGCGTAAGCTTTCATTCTTCTTGTCTGCCTTTAATAAGTTGGCTTGGGATGCTTGCAAGGCCCTGGGTACTGTTTGCGTTTGAAAGTACTCGGGCCAGGCTTGCTATAGGGTCAGTAATCGGAACAGGGCGATCTTGTTGATCTCCGCCAGCGCGCATTTGAATTCGGTGTCTGCCGAGTTGTGAATGCGCGTTTCGAACGCCGCGAGGATCTGATGCCGGTTGCTGCCTTTTACCGCCATGATGAAGGGAAACTTGAACTTGGCCTTGTAGGCGTCGTTCAGCTCGGTGAAGCGCTGGAACTCTTCGGCCGTGCATTGGTGAATACCGGCGCCAGCCTGTTCATTGGTGCTGGCTTCGGTCAGTTGGCCCTGGACGGCGGCTTTGCCGGCCAGGTCCGGGTGAGCGTTGATCAGGGCCAGTTGGCTTTGCTGATCGGCACTCAACAGGATGTCGCTCATGCGCTGGTGCAGGGTTTCGATCTCGTCGATCGAGGCGTCCTGGCCCAGGTCGAAGGCCTTCTCGGCCACCCATGGCGAATGTTCGTAGATGTCGGCGAAGGCTTTGACGAAGGCGTCGCGGCTCAAGGTCGATGGTTTCACTGTTTGAAAGGCGCTCATTTCGCGGCCCCTTGGTACGGGTGGGTTGCTTGCCAGTGACGCGCGATGTCGACGCGGCGGCTGAACCACACCTGTTCATGACTTTTAGCGTATTCGATAAAGCGCTTGAGCGAAGCCAGACGCGCCGGACGGCCGATCAGCCGGCAGTGCAGGCCGATCGACAGCATTTTCGGGGCTTCGGCGCCTTCGGCGTAGAGCACGTCGAACGCATCCTTGAGGTATTCGAAGAAGTCGTCGCCCTTGTTGAAACCCTGGACCTGGGTGAAGCGCATGTCGTTGGTGTCCAGGGTGTAGGGGATCACCAGGTGCGGCTTGCCGGTCGGGTTGTTCGGTTCCCAGTAGGGCAGGTCGTCGTCGTAGGTGTCGCAGTCGTAGAGGAAACCGCCTTCTTCCATCACCAGTTTGCGGGTGTTGGGGCCGGTGCGGCCGGTGTACCAGCCCAGCGGACGCTCGCCGGTGATTTCGGTAAGGATGCGGATCGCTTCGAGCATGTGCTCGCGTTCCTGGGCTTCATCCATGTACTGGTAGTCGATCCAGCGGTAGCCGTGGCTGCAGATCTCGTGGCCGGCATCGACCATGGCGCGGATCACATCCGGGTGACGCTGGGCAGCCATGGCCACGGCGAAGATGGTCAGCGGGATGTCGAATTCCTTGAACAGTTTCAGAATCCGCCAGACACCGGAGCGGCTGCCATACTCGTAAAGCGATTCCATGCTCATGTTGCGCGCGCCTTGCAGCGGCTGGGCGGACACCATTTCCGAGAGAAACGCTTCGGATTCTTTATCGCCGTGCAGGATATTGCGCTCGCCGCCTTCTTCGTAATTGAGGACGAACGACAGGGCAATGCGGGCGTTGCCCGGCCAGTGTGGGTGCGGAGGGTTACTGCCGTAACCGATCAGGTCGCGAGGGTAGTCAGCGCTCACTGCAGTCTTCCTTCTTGTATGCGTGGTGACAGTTGGTGTGACGCGACTAAAGGTTGGATCACTGGCTGGCGTCACAGCGATGGGTTGATTGTATACAACTTTATATTCACTTTGTAAGCCTGATTTTTTGCATTTTTCGTTAACGGTCATCTTCACGTGCTACTGACAAGCACCTGCAAGAAATCTGCCCGACTGGTCAGTTAATGATTGCAGCGTATAGAAAGCATATGGTTTCGCAGGAAAATGACAGAAATTTCTGTCATGGCGCTATCGGTCGCTAAAATGTCGTTTTTATTGTGTACAATTTTTTAGAAAAGTGTCTTAATCAATCGCTCGCCGCAGCTTTTCGTGCTCCGAATCGGTGCGGTCTCCTTTTCACCTGACTTCGGGAGGCGCGAAGTCTGACTGCTCCAGGCAGGCAGGCGCGCAGAATCAATGGGACGTTTGACTACACACGTTTTGGACGCTGCACATGGTTGCCCGGGCAGCTCGATCAAGGTCGAGTTGTACCGCGTTGAAGGTTCGCACCTGGAATTGGTCGCCAGCGCGATAACCAACAGCGACGGTCGTGTCGATGCGCCGCTGCTGCAGGGTGACGATTACCGTACCGGGGTTTATCAGGTTCAGTTCCATGCAGGCGATTACTACCGCGCCCGCGGCGTTCAGCTGCCGGAGCCGGCGTTTCTGGATGTGGTGGTGCTGCGTTTTGGCATCAACGCCGAGCAGGATCATTACCATGTTCCGCTGCTGATCTCGCCTTACAGCTATTCCACGTACCGCGGCAGCTGATCCCCCAAGCAGCTGCCACCACCTGGAAGCGACTGCGCATATAGCTTCTTTGGTCTTTCGCCCGCTCACACTGCGGGCTTTTTTTCGTCTGTGGAAAAGTGCTGACCGGGCTGACGCCATCGCGGGCAAGCCTTGCTCCTACAGGTTTCGTGTCGAATGACCGTAGGAGCAAAGCTTGCTCGCGATGCTTTTGCTTAACGACTCAACAAAGATGCCGCGCCCGCGCCGCTGAACAACCCGGCACTCACCCGGTTGAACCAGCTCTGCCCCTTGCCGCTGCGCAAATAGCGCGCCGCACCATGGGCGCCGAGGCCGTAGGCCAATTTGCACAGCAGGTCCAGCACGGTCCAGGTCGCAATCATCACCAGCAACTGCGGCAGGAACGGCTGTTCGGCACTGAGGAACTGCGGCAGAAACGCGGCGAAGAACAGGATGTCTTTCGGGTTGCTGGCGCCGAGCATGAATGCACGGCCGAACAGTGCGCGAAAGCGCGGCACGGGCGCTGCCAGTGGCACTTCAGCGCCATGGGACGGTTGACGCGATTGCTGCCAGCTCTGCCAGGCGAGGTAGAACAGATACAGCGCGCCGACGATCTTCAAGGCGCTGAACAGCTGTTCCGAGGCCAGCAACAAAGCGCCCAGGCCCAGTGCCGAGGCGCTCAACAGGCAAATCGAAGCGATCACCCCGCCGAGAAATGCCGGGTAGGAACGGCGCAGGCCGTAATTCAGGCTGTTGCTGATCATCAACAGTGACAGTGGCCCCGGGATCAGGATCACTACCAGTGCCGCGCCGCTGAACAGCAGCCAGGTTTCCAGACTCATCACTTTCCTCCATTTGCACAAAAGCCTCACCCGACGGGGTGAGGCTGTTTCGAAACGTGTCCCGCGTTAAGGCTTACAAGAAGATGAACTTGGCGATGAAGATCGCGCAGAGCACCCACAGGCTGACGGAAATTTCCTTGTACTTGCCGGTACCGGCCTTCAACGCCACGTAGGTGATGAAGCCCAGTGCGATACCGTCGGCGACCGAGAAGGTCAGCGGCATCATGATCGCGGTAACGATCGCCGGAATGCTGTCGGTCGCTTCATCCCATTCGATATGGGCCATGCCGCCCATCATCAGCATCGCGACATAAATCAGTGCGCCAGCGGTGGCGTAGGCGGGGATCATGCCGGCCAGCGGAGCGAAAAACATCGCTGCGATAAATAACACGCCTACGGTGACAGCGGTAAGACCAGTGCGACCACCCGCGGCTACGCCCGCGGCACTTTCCACGTAACTGGTAACCGGTGGCACGCCGACCACGGCACCGAATACGCTGGATGCGCTGTCGGCTTTCATCGCGCGGGAGAGGTTTTCGATGCGACCGTCAGGCGCCACCAGATTGGCACGTTGTGCCACGCCCATCAGGGTGCCGGCGGTGTCGAACATGTGCACGAAAAGGAACGCCAGAACCACACTGATCATGCTGACGTTGAATACGCCCGCGACGTTCATGGCCATCCAGGTCGGAGCCAGGCTCGGCGGTGCGGACATGATCCCTTCGTAATGCACCAGGCCCAGGCCCCAGCCGGCGAGGGTGACGGTGATGATGCTGATGAGGATCGCTCCGAACACCCGGTGGTAGCTGAGGATGGCGATCATCAGGAAGCACACGGCAGCCAACAGCGGGCCAGGCTCGCGCAAGGAACCAAGCTTGATCAGAGTAGCCGGGCTATCGACGACGATACCTGCGGTTTTCAAGCCGATCAGCCCCAGAAATAGACCAACGCCCGCGCCCATGGCGTAGCGCAGGCTTACAGGAATGCTGTTGAGCAGCCATTCACGAATCCTGGAAAAGGTCAGGATCATGAACAACACACCGGAAACAAACACCGCACCGAGGGCGGTTTCCCAGTTGTAGCCCATGGTGCCGACGACGGTGTAAGTAAAGAACGCATTCAGGCCCATGCCTGGTGCCAGGCCGACCGGCCAGTTGGCGTAAAGGCCCATCAACAGGCAACCCAGGGCGGCGGCGATGCAGGTAGCGACGAACGCCGCGCCATGGTCGATCCCGGCGTCGGCCATGATGTTCGGGTTGACGAAGATGATGTAGGCCATCGTGATGAAGGTAGTCAGACCGGCAATCAACTCGGTCTTCACCGTGGTGCCATGCAAGCTGAGTTTGAACAGACGTTCCAGCCAGCCATTGCGTAGTGGCGGCGAGAGATCCAGCGTCGATGCTTCGGATTTGCGGCTTTCCACAGCGAGTACTCCTCAAGAGTTTTATTTTTATTTCCAGGGCCGGACCCATGAGGGCGGCGGCGGCCCTTTGAGGCACTTGCGAATTTGTTGACCGGTTGGTCAGGAACTCGCACGAAGTGGATTATGCTTTTGTATACAAATAAAGCAAATAATGTTTTTGATTTTGTCGACGAAAGTTTTGGCAATAGGGATATATCGCCTTCGAAGGCCTCATCGCCAGCAGGCTGGCTCCCACTGGTTTGTGAACGCAGATCACTGTGGGAGCCAGCCTGCTGGCGATGGGGGCAGAGCAGTCAGTCAATAACAGTCTGACTTTTCCCAAGAGCCAGATTCACCGCCAACCACCCATCCACCGCCGTCTCACCAGCGTCTGCAAACACCCGCTCCAGCAATTTCACCTGCTCGCGACGCAGCGACTGCTCGAACCGTGCTCCGTCATCGGTCAGCTCCAACAACCGTTTCCGTTTGTCCGTCTGCGACGCCACGCTGTTCACCAAATGCATTTCCACCAATTGTCGTAGCGGCATGTTCAGCGCCTGTTTGCTCACGCCGAGCAATGCCAGCAATTCTTTCACGCTGAGGTTCGGGTAACGGGCGATAAAAAACACGATGCGCTGATGCACCCGGCTCAAGCCGCGGCGTTCAAGCATTTCATCGGCCTTGGCCGTGAAAGCCTGGTAACCGAAGAAAAACGCTTCCATGGCCTGTTGCTGGGAAATCGGGTTTTTAAGGTCAATCATGTTGACGTATCCGCTTGTGCTGTCGTAATTTCGGTCAACAAGTTTGACTCATTTTCCTCATGCCAGGCTACCGGGTGACTTCCATGGCTTTTTCCGAACGTGTCTCACGCCTTAAAAGTTCTTTGATCCGTGAAATCCTTGCCGCCGCTCAGCGCCCGCAGGTGATGTCGTTCGCTGGAGGTCTGCCGGCTGAGGTCATGTTGCCCAAGGTCGATTGGACCGACATGCCGCTGTCCATCGGCCAATACGGCATGAGCGAAGGCGAGCCGGCATTGCGTGAAGCTCTGGCGGCAGAGGCCAGGAGGTTGGGCTTACAGTGTGAGGCGAGCCAGGTGTTGGTGGTGAGCGGCTCCCAGCAGACCCTCGATCTGGCCGCCAAGCTCTACATCGACAAAGGCACCGAGGTTTTTCTCGAGGCGCCGACTTACTTGGCGGCACTGCAGATTTTTCAGTTGTTCGGCGCGGACTGCATCACTGTCCCATTGGAGGCTGATGGCCCGGACCTGGTGCAATTGCGCACTCGCCTGGCGCAGCATCGTCCTGCCTTCATCTACCTGATCCCGACTTTCCAGAACCCGTCCGCGGTGCGTTACAGCGAAGCCAAGCGTGACGCCGTGGCAGCCCTGCTCGATGAATTCGGCGTGACCTTGATTGAAGACGAGCCCTATCGCGAATTAACCTTCGATGGCGGCAGCGCGACCCCGATTGTCAGTCGTTTGAAAACAGCCAGCTGGATCTACACCGGTACCGTGTCGAAAACCCTGATGCCCGGTCTGCGCGTCGGCTACCTGATCGCCAGCCCCGACCTGTTCCCGCATTTGCTCAAGCTCAAGCAATCGGCGGACTTGCACACCAATCGGGTCGGCCAATGGCAAGCCTTGCAATGGATCGGCAACGAGCGGTATCGACAGCATCGCAGTGAACTGCGCGAATTTTACCGAGGGCGTCGGGATGCGTTCCAGGCCGCGCTGCAAACGCACTTCGCTGATCTGGCGGATTGGAACGAGCCGCAGGGCGGGCTGTTTTTCTGGTTGCGGCTCAAGCAGCCGCTGGACACTCGTACCTTGCTCAACGATGCACTGGCCAATGATGTGGCGTTCATGCCGGGCGAGCCGTTCTTTCCAGAACCGGACAAGCATCACGGCTATTTGCGACTCAACTTCAGCCATATCGAACCGGCGCGGCTGGATGAAGGGCTCAAGCGTCTGGCGGCAGTGGTGCGGCAAGCGCAGATAGATAAAGCGGCCTGAAATGAATAAACCGGCTGATGAGCCGGTTTATTTTTGTCCGGGATTTGTAGCATTTGTGCCGGCCTCATCGCTGGCGAGCCAGCTCCCACAAGTGATGTGAGCACCACAAGACCCTGTGGGAGCTGGCTTGCCAGCGATGGCGCCGGCTCAAACAATCCAAATCATTCAGGCTGCCGCAAACCGCTTGTCCAGATAATCAATAATCACCTTGGACTCATACATCCAGGTCGTCTGCCCATTTTCTTCAATCCGCAGGCACGGCACTTTGATCTTGCCGCCTTGCTCCAGCAGGGCCTGGCGGTCTTGCTCGTTGTTTTTCGCATCACGCAACGCCACCGGTACATTCAGGCGATGCAAGGTGCGGCGGGTTTTCACACAGAACGGGCAGGCGTGGAATTGATACAGGGTCAGGCCCTTGGCGGCGGATTCGACCTGCGCCTGAGCAGCGGCGGGGCGCTTCTTTTTGCTTGGGCGGGTGATGAAGTCGATGAAGATGATCAGTTGGCCAAGGCCGACACGAAGCGCTTTTACGAACACGTTGAAAGCCTCACGGGGCAAATGAAGAAAGGCGCGCAGCTTACCTGATTTTTCACAGGCGAAAAAAAACCGGCGATGAATGCCGGTTTTCCTTGTGTTGCGAATTACTTGATGAGGCTGAGGAATTCGCTGCGGGTGGCGGCGTTCTCGCGGAACTCCCCGAGCATCACCGAGGTGATCATCGTCGAGTTCTGCTTTTCCACACCACGCATCATCATGCACATGTGCTTGGCCTCGATCACCACTGCAACGCCCAGGGCGCCGGTGACCTGCTGGACCGCGTCGGCGATCTGGCGGCTGAGGTTTTCCTGGATCTGCAGACGGCGAGCGTACATATCGACGATGCGCGCGACTTTCGAAAGCCCCAACACCTTGCCGCTCGGGATGTAGGCGACATGCGCCTTGCCGATGAACGGCAGCAAATGGTGCTCGCACAACGAGTACAGCTCGATGTCCTTGACCAGCACCATTTCGCTGTTGTCGGAGCTGAACAAGGCACCATTGGTGACTTCTTCGAGCGTCTGTTCATAACCGCGGCAGAGGTACTGCATGGCTTTGGCGGCACGTTTTGGCGTGTCGAGCAGGCCTTCGCGGGACACGTCCTCGCCCAATTGGCCGAGAATCGCGGTGTAATTCTGTTCCAGGGACATGAAACTACCTGTGGGATTTTACGCAAAGGGCAAGGGTACGGTGGCGGACACGACGCTGCAAGCGTGACGCATCAGGTTTACTCGTCGCGACCTTCCATCATCGTGCGTTTGAGCATCACATAAACCGCTCCGGCACCGCCGTGTTTCGCCTGGCAAGAGGTGAAGCCAAGTACCTGCGGATGCTGGCGCAGCCAGGTGTTGACGTGGCTTTTGATCATCGGCCGCTTGCCGTCCAGGCGCACGGCCTTGCCGTGAGTGACGCGCACGCAGCGGATTTCGAATTTGGTCGCTTCTGCCAGGAAAGCCCAGAGGGTTTCCCGGGCTTTTTCAACGTTCATGCCGTGGAGGTCGAGGCTGCCTTCGAACGGAATCTGTCCGGTCTTGAGCTTGCGCATCTGGCTTTCCTGAACACCGTCACGCGCCCACATCAGCTCGTCTTCCGGGCCGACGTCGATGACGAACTGATCGGACAGGCCGTCGACGGTGGTGGCATCCGTGCGCACGGTGGCGGCCTGACGCAGCTTGGCAATCTGTGCTCGGTCAGCTTTGGGTTTGCCGGTTTCAGCGCGATCGTGCTTGATCGGCTTGACGCCTTGGATAGCGCTTTTGAACAGGGAAAAATCGTCGTCTTGCATGTCAGCCTCCGCGAAGGGCGGCCAGTTTACCCAACTCCAGGCGAATGAGCGCGCATCAAAGTGCGCGGCATTCGGTGGCGACCTTGGTTCGCGACCTTGGTCCGCGACCTTGGTCTCAGTCGTGTTTTTTCATCAGGTGCGGCGACATGTTCAGCTCCCGCGACTGTCGCGAGCGGCGACGGCAGCGGCGCCACAGCCACACGCCGAGGTACAGCACGAACAGGCCAATCAGCAGAATCACTGCCGCACCGACCCGGTTGGTATTCATCTCACCCAGGGCCGGGGCGTGGCCCAACAGGCTGGCGATGCCGGCCATGGCGAGCAACACACCACTCGTCGCCAGCAGCGCAGCGAACGCCGCGCCGATTCGAAAACGCCAGTTACTTTGGCCTTTGGGCCGTAAGCGGCGAGCGTCAAAACCATCGGATAACTTCATTCCGACCTTCCTCAATGGGTATCGGCCCTTCGACCGGGAGTTGACCGGGATGTTCCTGAGGCTAAGACAATTACGGCTAATGAGAGGCTTTTGCGGATGAGCGGCGGTGCAGGCCGCTCATGTAAACACTGCTCAGACCAGGTCGTTGGTCTGGGCGACGGCGGCAAAGTTGTCCGCCATGATCGCCATTTCGGTCTGCTGAACATGCTCGGCGCTCAGGACGCCGCCTTTGTAGGGCAGATCGCGGGTGGCGCAAGCATCTTCCACCAGTGTGCAACGGAACCCCAGGTTTTTTGCTGCGCGCACCGTAGTGCTGACGCTGGAATGGCTCATGAAGCCGCAAACCACCAGGTCTACCGAACCCAGGTCTTCCAGGCGTTTTTTCAGATCCGTGCCATGAAAAGCACTCGGCAGGATTTTTTCGATCTTGATTTCACCGTCAAGTGGCTCCAGCCCAGGAATGAACTGGCCGCGCTCGCCGCGTGGATCAAACAACCCTCCAACGGTGCCGAGATGGCTGACATGCACGATCGGACGACCGGCCGCACGGGCGGCAGTCACCAGTTTTTTGATGTTCGCGACAGCCGCATCCATGCCGCTCAGGGCCAAAGGACCGCTGAGGTATTCTTTCTGGGCATCGATGATGATCAGGGTCGCATGACTCAGTTTGGCGGCGGCATAACCGCGGCCGCTGAGTTGAAACATCGTTTGTGGAACGGACATTCTGGGGCTCCTTCGAGTGGGGCTTTTGCGACATTGTCCTCCGGCTGAGCGCTTCTGTGAATCGCTACTATTGTAGGCACCGTCGTTACTGGCGTGTAGCGTTGTCAAGTGCTCCGTTTTGTTCAATACCGAACTGAAAAAAGAGATTAGTCCTACATTTGCCCCCGCGTTGTTCTCGCGTCGTCGTGGCGTCGTTTGACTGGTAGAATCGCCAGTCGATTTTTCTGGAGTTAGCCGTCGTGATCACTTCCCGCCTTCGCACCCTGCGTGACCATATCCGTTGGGCCGTCAGCCGCTTCCATGGGGAGGATCTGTTTTTCGGCCATGGGACCGACAACGCATGGGACGAAGCCCGTCAACTGGTGTTGGGTGCGTTGCATTTGCCGTGGGAAATTGCCGACAGTTACCTCGATTGCAACCTGGAAGAAGATGAAGTGGTTCGCTTGCAGCGGTTGCTCAAGCGCCGCATCGAAGAACGCATTCCAACCGCTTACCTGCTGGGCGAAGCCTGGTTCTGTGGCATGTCGTTCATTGTCGACGAGCGCGTATTGATCCCGCGTTCACCGATCGGTGAGTTGATCGAAAACCGTTTCACGCCTTGGTTGGGCACCGAGCCAGCAAGGATTCTCGACCTGTGCACCGGTTCCGGCTGCATCGGTATCGCCTGCGCCTACGAGTTTCAGAACGCCGAGGTGGTGCTGGCCGATCTGTCGTTCGAAGCGCTGGAAGTGGCCAACCAGAACATCGAGCGTCACGGCGTCGATGAGCGGGTCTATACCGTGCAGGGCGATGGTTTTGATGGTTTGCCGGGTCAGCGTTTCGACCTGATCGTGTCGAACCCGCCGTATGTAGATGCCGAAGATTTTGCCGACATGCCGGATGAATACCAGCACGAACCGGAATTGGGCCTGGCGTGCGGTGACGACGGGTTGAACCTGGTGCGGCGCATGCTCGCGCAGGCCGCTGATCATTTGACCGAAAAGGGCTTGCTGATTGTCGAAGTGGGCAACAGTCAGGTTCACGTCGAAGCGTTGTACCCGGAAGTGGACTTCGCCTGGCTGGAATTCGAGCGAGGCGGGCATGGCGTCTTCATGTTGTCAGCCCAACAGTGCCGCGATCATCAGGCGCTGTTCGCCTCGCGCGTCTGACCTGCCCTGATCCTTCCCACGCTCTGCGTGGGGATGCAGTCCGGGACGCTCTGCGTCCCAAGAGCCGAACGCGGAGCGTCCGTTGAGGCGTTCCCACGCGGAGCGTGGGAACGATCAGCCACCTCAACAAATATTGTGGCGAGGGAGCTTGCTCCCGCTCGAGCGCGAAGCGGTCGCCGAAAGAGGCTGCATCGCACCCAGCGGGAGCAAGCTGCCTCGCCACAGATGAGTCCCTGCCTACCTATCAACGGTGCGTGGCAATCCAGATCAACAACCCCGCCTGGAACACTGCAAACGCCACCAGACAGGTAATGGTGAAGCGCAGTCCGGCGTCTTCGCGTTTGTACTTGCTGACCTTTTCTTCGTGTTTCTTGAGTTTCACTTCCTGCTCGGCCAGGTTCTGTTCGGCCTGCTGGAGCATTTGCGCCGCTTCAAGAATTTCCACGACCTGCAGTTTTTCCGTGTTCCAATCGCTCAACAGGTCGCCGACCCGCACCTCTTTAACGCTGCCCTTCAAATGCTGGGCATCGGCGTAAACCACATCAAAGCCGTGCACCCGCAAAAAATGGTCGCGACGCAGGCGAGTGTCTTCGTTCAGCGCGTCCTTGTTGTTCAAGTCAACGCCATCGACGGTGTAGCCAGGCCAGCGCTTTTTCGCCCAGACGATGCCCTGAGCCGCCATGAAGCGACCGATACCCCGATTCACCGGTTCAATCTGCAAACCGCTGTCCGGGCCGAAACGCACGCGTTTTTCGGCGTGGTCGACCCACACGTCCAGATGATTCTGTTCCTTGCGCACACGCTGGCCGGGCAGGGTAATGCTCATGCGCATCAGGCTGTGCTGCTTGTCGTTGCGTTCGGCATAGCCGAATTCGACAAAGCGCAATGGGCGGCCACCGGTGTTGCGATCGGTCTGCAGCGGCGCCAGACGGAGCATTTTATGGTGCTCGACGTGGACGTCCGCCCATGGCAGCTCGACCGCTGGCGGTGCGTCTTGTTCAGCGGTGGTGTCGGGTGAAGTCTGGGTATCAGTCATAACGGCGAGATCCTGTCCAAGCTCAACTTGTCACCAGCCATTGCGCTGGCGACAAAGGCTTATCGGCCGTTTTTTTCAGGACTGGAGGGCAACACCGGTTAAACAGCGCTTAAGTGGAGCGAAGTCCGTCAATAAATTCGAGGATTTTCGCGCCCAGTTCCGCTGCCAGGGGCAAATTCGGATCCTTGTAGGACGCCAGTTGGCGTTTGACGTCGTTGGGCACGATGCGCATGACGTGGTTCATGCCTTCGATCAACACCAGTTCGGCGTCCGGCTTGGCCGCCTTGAGCAGCCGGGCATCGTTGACTCCGACCTGAATGTCATTGCTGCCCTGGATGATCAGCGCGGGCATTTTCAGCCTGGCGAACGCAGCGGCCGGATCCTGACGAAACAGGGAAATCAGATAGGGCTGCACGCTCGGACGGAAAATCACTTGAAGTTGCGGTGGCACGTTGTCGTCGGTTTTCCCGGCCTTGAGGCTGTCGAGCAGTTCATTACTACGCAGCATCAACGGCGGCGGCAGGCGATTGCTCAGTTGCTGGCGCAATACCTGATCGATTGGCCGGGCGCTGCCGGACATGGAAATGACCGCCGCCGCATCGACGTTGGGCGCGGCGAGGCTGGCGATCAACGCGCCTTCACTGTGCCCCAGTAGAATCAGTTTGGCGAAACGCGGATCAGTCTTGAGCTTGCGACTCCAGGCCTCGGCGTCGGAAACATAGGCTTCCAACGTCAGGTTGCGCTCGTCCGGCGTGGCCGCCAGGCTCGCCGCCACACCACGTTTGTCGTAGCGCACACTGGCGATATTGTGTTTGGCCAGCACCCACGCCAACCGCTTGAGGCTGTCGTTGCGCCCGCCATCGGGGTTGTTTCCGTCACGATCCGTAGGACCGGAGCCGGAAATGATCAGGACAACGGGCACCGGCGTGTCGGATTTCGGCAACAACAACGAGCCGAAAAGCGTTCCACTGCCGGTGTCCAACGAGATCGGCCGTTGCAGAACGGTGGCCTGGGCGAAGCCTGTAAACAAGGTCAGGGTCAAGAGCAAAACTCGCAGCATCATCACGCCATCATTATCAAGATGCCGGTTGGACTCGCTGACACCCATAAGGTTCGAGGATGAACTACTTGGGTAGCCTGCGTATACTGGCGCGCATTATGTATTTGGGTTCGATTTCACGGAGCGTCCTGCATGTCCGGCAATACCTACGGCAAGCTGTTCACTGTCACCACCGCGGGCGAAAGCCATGGTCCGGCGTTGGTCGCCATTGTCGATGGCTGCCCGCCGGGCCTGGAGATCTCCCTTGAAGATCTGCAGCGCGACCTGGACCGCCGCAAGCCCGGCACCAGCCGCCACACCACCCAGCGTCAGGAAGCCGACGAAGTCGAAATCCTCTCCGGTGTGTTCGAAGGTCGCACCACCGGTTGCGCCATCGGCCTGCTGATCCGCAACACCGACCAGAAGTCCAAGGACTACTCGGCGATCAAGGACCTGTTCCGCCCGGCCCACGCCGATTACACCTACCACCACAAATACGGCGAACGCGATTATCGCGGCGGCGGTCGCAGTTCGGCGCGGGAAACCGCGATGCGTGTGGCGGCCGGAGCGATCGCGAAAAAGTACCTGGTCAGCCAGGGCATCGTGATTCGTGGCTACATGAGCCAGCTCGGCCCGATCGAAATTCCGTTCAAGACCTGGGATTCGGTCGAGGAAAACGCCTTCTTCAGCCCGGACCCGGACAAGGTGCCGGAACTGGAAGCCTATATGGATCAGTTGCGTCGCGACCAGGATTCGGTCGGCGCGAAAATCACCGTGGTCGCTGAAGGCGTGATGCCGGGCCTGGGCGAGCCGATCTTCGACCGCCTCGACGCCGAACTGGCCCATGCGCTGATGAGCATCAACGCGGTCAAGGGCGTGGAAATCGGCGCCGGTTTCGCCAGCGTCGCCCAGCGCGGCACTGAACATCGCGATGAAATGACCCCGGAAGGCTTCCTCAGCAACAATGCGGGCGGCATTCTCGGCGGTATTTCTTCCGGTCAGCCGATTGTCGCGCATCTGGCGCTGAAGCCGACATCCAGCATCACCACACCGGGCCGTTCCATCGATATTCATGGCAATCCGGTGGACGTGATCACCAAGGGCCGTCACGACCCTTGCGTCGGCATTCGCGCCACGCCTATCGCTGAAGCGATGATGGCCATCGTACTGATGGACCATCTGCTGCGTCACCGTGGGCAGAACGCCGACGTGCGCGTGAGCACGCCGGTGCTGGGTCAGCTCTAATGGCTGACTTCGCAGCTGCTGCAATCTGATGGTTGCGGCGGCGCTCCCGTACTGGCGGCTCTCCAGTTTCTATCTGTTTTATTTCGCTTTGCTCGGTTCGACAGCGCCGTTTCTGGCGCTGTACTTCGATCACCTGGGGTTCAGCGCCGCACGCATCGGCGAACTGGTGGCCATCCCGATGCTGATGCGTTGCGTGGCGCCGAACATCTGGGGCTGGCTTGGCGATTACACCGGTCGACGGCTGGCGATCGTGCGTTTCGGCGCGGTGTGCACATTACTGACCTTCTCGCTGATTTTCGTCAGCAAGACCTACGCCTGGCTGGCGATGGTCATGGCCCTTCATGCGTTCTTCTGGCACGCGGTGCTGCCGCAGTTTGAAGTCATCACCCTGGCGCATCTGCAAGGGCAGACTTCGCGCTACAGCCAGATTCGCCTGTGGGGTTCCATCGGTTTCATCATTACCGTGGTTGCGCTGGGCCGTCTGTTCGAATGGCTGAGCCTGGACATCTACCCGGCGGCGCTGGTGCTGATCATGGCTGGCATCGTGCTGAGCAGCCTGTGGGTACCGAACGCACAGCCGGCTCCGGGTAATCGGGTGGCGGGAGAGGGGTTTGTCAAGCAACTGCGCAGCCCCGGCGTGCTGGCGTTTTACGTTTGCGTTGCGTTGATGCAGATGAGCCACGGGCCGTATTACACCTTTCTGACCCTGCACCTTGAACGCCTGGGCTACAGCCGCGGCGTGATCGGCATGCTGTGGGCAGTCGGCGTAGTCGCCGAAGTGTTGATGTTCCTGGCCATGAGCAGAATTCTTGCGCGTTTCTCGTTACGCCAGGTATTGCTGGCGAGTTTTCTGCTGGCGGCACTGCGGTGGTTGTTGCTCGGCACGTTGGCGGAATTTCTGTGGGTGTTGCTGTTTGCCCAGGTCTTGCACGCGGCGACGTTCGGCAGCTTTCACGCCGCAGCCATTGCCTTCGTGCAACGGAGCTTCGGTGCGCGCCAGCAAGGTCAGGGCCAGGCATTGTACGCCGCGCTGGCCGGCACGGGCGGCGCCATGGGTGCGTTGTATTCCGGCTACAGCTGGAACGCTCTCGGCGCGGCATGGACCTTTAGTATTGCCAGCCTCGCCGCCGTCGCGGCTGCGGTTATCATTGCCATACGTATGCAAGAGGACAGGCCGTGAGCGCCGGTCACTGTCCTTGCCATGAACCGTTAAGGAATTGCCCTGATGAGCAGCCTGTCCGTATACCACGTCTCCAGCCCTGAGATTCCCAACAAGGTGCTGACCCATCTCGAAGACATTCAATCGACCCTGGCCGAGCACGGCGTGCGTTTCGACCGCTGGCAAGCCGCTGCGAAAATCCAGCCCGGCGCGAGCAAGGAAGAAATGATCGCCGCCTATCAGGGGCAAATCGATAAGCTGATGACTGAGCGCGGCTACATCAACGTCGATGTGCTCAGCGTCACCGGCGATCACCCGCAACAAGACCAAATGCTCAAAGAGCAGCATCTTGGCGAAGATTTGGTGCGATTTTTCGTTGCCGGTCGTGGCTTGTTTAACCTGCACATCGACGATTACGTCTATGCCGTGTTCTGCGAGAAGAACGACCTGATTTGCGTGCCGGCCGGTACCCGGCACTGGTTCGATAGGGGGGAGCACCCGCATCTCGTGGCGATCCGCCTGTTCAATAACCCGCAAGGCTGTGAGGCCAACTTCACCGGCGACGATATTGCCGGCCAGTTTCCGTGTTTGGAAGACTGACAAAAAACCTGTGGGAGCCAACCTGCTGGCGATGAGGGCGCGTCAGTCAACATCAGCGTTAAATGACTCACCGCATCGCCAGCAGGCTGGCTCCCACAATTTTTCAGCGCTTTGAGCGTTTACAGCGAATGATAAGTCGGCAGTGCAAATCGCTGCTGGCTCTGCAACATCGAGATTTGCGGCAGTTCGCTGGCCTGTTCGGCAAGGTCGCGGCGAATCGCGCTGATGACCCACGACAGTTGATCGCCATTGTGCAATTGCTGGTAGGAAATCGAGCGTTTGAATTCTCGGCCGTCGCCACGCAGGGTCAGCAGGATTCCACCGTCAGGTCGCGCTTGGGTGGTGACTTCGAAGTTGGAGAACAAAGACGAAAATTTTTCTTGGATCAGGCTCATGTCTATCAGCTCCGTTAGCTCTTGAATGGCAAGCGTGGGGAGAGAGTTGCAGTGATTGTGCCAGTATCCTGTTTTATAAAAAACTTATATAAATCAATAGCTTATCAAAAGCATGGATTTTCACTTCCTTGCAAATTGCATGAATAGCCATCGTGCATCCTGCATTTTGCGGGTTTCTCGGCAATTGGATTGAACCATTGGGCAGGCATGCGCTCCTGCATTTCCCGGAACCGTTGCGGTCGACATCGCGGATCGCAGATCAAGATCGCAGATCAAGATCGCGGATCAAGATCGCAGATCAAGATCGCGGATCAAGATCGCAGATACAAAACATTTCAAAAACCGCGTGTACAGCTCAAGAACCGTTGACGTATTTTCGGGCTCAATCAACGCCGCCCGACAATAAAAAGATCGAACGGGAGCAGCCATGAGCCGCACATCAAGCGACACGATCACCTGGAGCATGATGCTCCGCAAGCTGCCTGCCATCGCCAAAGCCATTCCACGCGTGGTGAAGGGGATGAAGGTAGCCAACGTCAAGGATCCGACCCAACCGTGTGGCCTGGGGTGGAGTTTCGAGCAAGCCACCCTGCGTAATCCTGATGGCCCGGCATTGCTGCACGGCGACGTTTCGCTGACTTATGCGCAGGTCAATCAGTGGGCCAATCGCATTGCCCATCATTTGATCGACCAAGGCATCGGCAAGGGCGACGTGGTGGCGCTGTTCATCGAGAACCGCCCGGAGCTGCTGGTGACAATTTTGGCAGTGGCCAAGGTTGGTGCCATTTCGGCGCTGCTCAATACCTCACAAACCCGCGACACCCTGGTGCACAGCGTGAACCTGGTGACGCCGGCTGCCATCGTTGTCGGCGAGGAGTTGGTCCCGGCGTTTTTGGCAGTGCGCGAGAAACTGTCGATCGATGCGTCGCGCACCTGGTTTGTCGCCGATCAGGACACCTGGAGCCATCCGGGAATTGCCCCGCTCGGATTCATCAATCTGATGACCGCCAGCATCGACGCCAACAGTGAAAATCCGGCAAGCAGCCAGCAGGTTTTTTTCGATGACCCTTGTTTCTACATCTACACCTCCGGAACCACGGGTTTGCCCAAGGCCGGTGTGTTCAAGCACGGGCGCTGGATGCGCAGCTGCGCCAGCTTCGGGATGATTGCACTGGATATGCGGCCCGAGGATGTCGTCTATTGCACCTTGCCGCTGTATCACGCCACCGGATTATGTGTGTGTTGGGGCTCTGCAGTCAGCGGCGCCTCGGGATTCGCCATCCGCCGCAAGTTCAGTGCCAGCCAGTTCTGGAGCGATGTGCACAAATACCGGGCGACGACCATCGGTTACGTGGGCGAGTTGTGCCGTTATCTGGTCGATCAACCGCCCAGTGTCGACGATGGCAAACACGGGGTCAGGAAAATGATCGGCAATGGCCTGCGCCCCGGTGCATGGGCCGACTTCAAGAGTCGTTTTGCGGTGGATCACATTTGCGAGCTGTATGCCGCCAGCGACGGTAATATCGGTTTCACCAACATTCTGAATTTCGACAACACCGTGGGTTTTTCCCTGATGGCGTGGGAGTTGGCGGCGTATGACCACGACAGCGGGGCGCCAATCCGTGGCGTCAATGGTTTCATGCGCAAGGTCGGTAAAGGCGAGCAAGGCTTGTTGTTGGCCAAAATCGACGACAAGGCGCCGCTGGACGGTTACACCGATCCGCAGAAAACCGAGAAAGTCGTCCTCTGCGATGTCTTCGAGAAAGGCGACCGATACTTCAACACCGGTGACCTTCTGCGCAACATTGGCTTTGGGCATGCCCAGTTTGTCGATCGGTTGGGCGACACTTATCGCTGGAAGGGCGAGAACGTCTCCACTACCGAGGTCGAGAACATCCTCCTGCAGTACCCGCATATTTCCGAAGCGGTGGCTTATGGCGTGGAAATCCGCAACACCAACGGTCGCGCCGGCATGGCAGCCATTACGCCAGCGGAATCTTTGGCGACGCTGGATTTCAGCGAACTGCTGGCCTTTGCCCGTCAGCAGATGCCGAGCTATGCGGTGCCGTTGTTCTTGCGGGTGAAAGTCAAAATGGAGACCACCGGGACGTTCAAGTACCAGAAGACCCGGCTCAAGGACGAAGCCTTCGATCCGGGCAAAACCGGCGATGACCCGATCTACGCCTGGCTGCCTGGTACCGACACTTACGTGCAGGTCACCGGGCAAGTGCTGTCGGACATTCAGGCTGGCAAACACCGTTATTGAAAACGGCGCCATTGAATGTGGCTATAGGTGCGCATCAGAAAAAAGAAGTGACAGTGTCGGGGCTGCTCGGGAAACTGTCGGCTTTTACGAATGACACAATGGAGTGCCCGATGTCCGACAAAAGCCGCCAGATGACCCCCGAAGAAGCTGCCGAGTTTGCCGAACAGGTATTCAACAAAGCGCGCGAGGGCGATGCGGCCATGATGGCTGCGCTGCTGAGCAAGGGCCTGCCGCCCAACCTGCGCAACCACAAGGGCGACACATTACTGATGCTGGCCGCGTATCACGGCCATGTGGACACGGTGAAAGTGTTGCTGGAACACAAGGCCGATCCGGAAATCCGCAATGACAACGGCCAGAGCCCGATTGCCGGCGCCGCGTTCAAGGGTGACCTGGCGGTGATCAAGGCGTTGGTTGAAGGCGGCGCGCAGGTGGAAGGTTCGTCATTCGACGGCCGGACGGCGCTGATGATGGCTGCGATGTTCAACCGCGTCGAAGTCGTCGATTACCTGATCAGCAAAGGTGCTGACGCCAAAGCCAAGGATGCCAATGGCATTACCGCGCTGGATGCCGCCAGGACAATGGGCGCTACCGATACCATCGCGCAGCTGGAAAAACTGCTGGGCTGATTGCCTCAAAAAGATCGCAGCGTTCGGCGGCTCTTACCAGGGAACGCGTGTTCCTTGCCGGCGCTGCCGTAGGCTGCGATCTTTTCGTTTTTGAGGTTAACCTGCGGTATCCTTCGCGCCCTCAAAATTCCCTCGCTACAGGATTTACCCCATGAAAGCCGCACTCGTCGAACTCATCAGCAAAATCAGCTCCGGGTGCATGGGTGATGACGAAATCCACAAAGTCGCTGACGAAGCGGCCCAGGCTTACGCGGATCCTCAAGGTTTTCTGACGGCCAACCCGGACATCAACTACGACGACACCTTCCCGATCCCGTTGGGTGAATGGGTGGTTGTCGGCAGCCTGCCGGAAACCGTGCTGTTCCAGGCCGACACCTACATGGACCTTTTCGCACAGATCGTCGCTTCGTTCGGCCCGGGAGTCGATTTCAACCTCAAGCCCAAGCAGTTGGCCAAGACCGAAGCGCTGACCGCGCTCAATCGCATCCAGGTGCAGATGAGCAGCCTGAACAAGGAAAACGGCGGTTACACACTGATGAACTTCAGCCAATTGCTCGATGACGAGTTGCAGGTCGTGCTGGTCTACGGCAATGACCTGCCGCGGGTGCTGGAGCTGTGCGCCGAAGTCGGCATTGCGGCGGCACCATCCCTCGAAGCGTTGAAAGTCGCCATCCACGTCTGAGGCGGTAAGCTTTCAATAAAAGGGAACCCTGGCCATGGCCGGCTATCCTAAGGGGGCAGATCACTCTTCGGGAGCGTCACTATGGGTTCCACCTTCAACAGCCTGGTTGGCCTGATCATTCTTGCCCTGGACATCTGGGCAATCATCAACGTGCTGAAAAGTGGCGCCGGAACGGGGGCGAAAGTCCTCTGGGTGCTGTTGATCCTGTTGCTGCCGGTTTTGGGCCTGATCATCTGGGCGATTGCCGGGCCGCGTGGGAACGTCAGGATATGACCGAGGCCTAAGGTCCCACGCGTTTCCCTGTGGGAGCGAGCCTGCTCGCGATGGCGAAATATCCGTCACTGGATAACTGTCTGAAGAATCGCAATCTTCGGAACGCCGCCCGCAGCAGGCTAGCCCTCACATTGATTGCACTTGGGCTGCAACTGATCCGTTGGAACGATTAGCCAGCTACCCAGGTCGAGATAGGTGTAAGCCCATTTGCGGGTTTGATCGAGGAGGCTCCGATGTCCAAGTGGAAAGTCACTTTCGTGGATGATCATGGTGAAACAATCGACGAAGTCTTCGAGTGCGAGGAATGCCCAAGCCATGAGCAGGCCGCCAAACTCATCAAGGAACGACTCCTTCCCGTCGCCGCTGAACTGGATCTGAACGATCTGGAAGGGCGAACCGCCGATGCGGGCGTCAAAAGCCTGAAAACCCAGAACAGCATTCAAATCCTCGGCATCACGCCAAACTGAACACTTCCTGTCACATTCGCAACCAGGCCTTGGCAGCGGCTCTATCTTGGGGCTAATCTGCAAGCGAGATCAGCGAATGGATCGCTAAGGTCTGGTCTTGTCAGCTCCATGCTTGTTTCCCGTCGGCACATCGGTTGCCGAAGCGTTCGCACCATCGGGTTGCGCGCGTCAGGGAGTACGGAAAGTCTATCCATCAGTTTCAGGAGGACGTTTCATGAGCACAGCCTATCAAGAAGACATCAGCAGCAGCGTGTTGCGCCGCATGAAAGAAGGCGGTTTTGATTTTTCACGGTTCCACCCCATCGAGTTCTACGCCATTTTCCCGGACGAGGAGCGGGCACGCAGGGCGGCACGACAGTTCCATCATGGTGAATGCCTGAATGCGCAGATCAGTGTGCGCGACGATGGCGCATGGGCGCTCGAACTGAGCAAAGTGATGTACGCCACCTACGATGATATCGGCGATTTCGAACAGGGTTTCGAAGCGGTGGTCGAGCCCTTGGGCGGCATCATTGAGGGCTGGGGTGTCAAGCAGGAGGTACGAGGGCGACTCGCATAACCTTATGAACAGTAACAAGCATCAATAACGGCTGACCTTTGGGTTGGCCGTTTTCGTTTTTGCTCGCGTATTTGATTCACAACATTTCGCAGAGGCAAAAAAAACCGCCCGAAACGGGCGGCTAAAGGGAAGTTCGGTCAGCTTTTCAGCGAATGAGCGGATTATCCCCAGCGTTAACCGGGCAGTGAAATCAACTCTGACTATGCTGGTGATAGGCGACAACAGCGCCTTGCAATGAAGCGGGGGCGATCAGGTTGGGGCGTTTGCCGCACAGGATTGGTGCGGCGAATCCGCGTTGATAATCCAACCGATTGAAATCAAAGCGTTTATGCCGATGGCACGGGCCTTGCGAAGGCCTGCATGTCCGGGTGACAAGGAGTACGGCATGATCCGCACCTATTTTGATGAGATGTACGATGCCGGCGGCCAGGTCCGTCCGCATTATCGGGAGTTTGCCCGTTGGCTGGCCGAAACGCCTGACGAGCTTTTGGCGCAACGGCGACGCGAGGCCGATCTGTTATTTCATCGCGCCGGGATTACTTTCACGCTCTACGGTGATGAGCAGGGGACAGAGCGCCTGATTCCCTTCGACACCATCCCCCGCAGCATCCCTGCCAGTGAGTGGCGCGTTGTCGAGCGCGGCTGCATTCAGCGGGTCAAGGCGTTGAACATGTTCCTCGCCGATCTCTACCACGAGCAACGCATCATCAAGGCCGGGATCATTCCAGCCGAACAGGTGCTGGCCAACGAGCAATACCAGTTGGCGATGCAGGGGCTGGATTTGCATCGCGATATCTATTCGCACATTTCCGGTGTCGATCTGGTGCGCGACGGTGACGGCACGTACTACGTGCTTGAGGACAACCTGCGGACACCGAGCGGCGTCAGCTACATGCTTGAAGACCGCAAAATGATGATGCGTCTGTTCCCCGAACTGTTCGCGGCACAACGCATCGCCCCCATCGACCACTACCCGAACCTGTTGCTCGACACCCTGAAAAGCTCCAGCCCGATCGACAACCCGAGCGTGGTCGTCCTGACGCCGGGGCGCTTCAACAGCGCATTCTTTGAACATGCGTTCCTGGCACGGGAAATGGGCGTTGAGCTGGTGGAGGGCGCGGACTTGTTCGTGCGCGACGACAAGGTCTACATGCGCACCACCGACGGCCCCAAAGCCGTCGACGTGATCTACCGTCGCCTGGACGATGCGTTCCTCGATCCGCTGGCGTTCAATCCGGATTCGATGCTCGGTGTGCCGGGGCTGCTGTCGTCTTACCGTTCCGGCAACGTCGTGTTGGCCAACGCCATCGGCACGGGGGTGGCGGACGACAAATCGGTGTATCCGTTTGTCACCGACATGATCCGTTTCTATCTGGATGAAGAGCCGATCCTCAAGAACGTTCCTACGTGGCAGTGCCGTAATCCTTCTGAACTTTCCCACGTGCTGGCCAATCTTCCAGAACTGGTGGTCAAGGAAACCCAAGGCTCCGGCGGTTACGGAATGCTGGTGGGGCCGGCGGCGACGGCTGCGGAAATCGAAGCCTTCCGCGCGCGCATCATCGCCAAGCCCCACGCGTATATCGCGCAACCGACGCTGTCGCTGTCGACCTGTCCGACCTTTGTCGAAAACGGTATCGCACCGCGCCATATCGATTTGCGGCCGTTTGTATTGTCAGGCCGTGAAACCCGGGTCGTGCCCGGCGGTTTGACCCGTGTCGCCCTGCGTGAAGGCTCCCTGGTGGTGAATTCCTCCCAGGGTGGCGGAACCAAGGACACCTGGGTGGTCGAGGATTGAAGGAAGCCTGTCATGTTAAGTAGAACTGCCTCGGATTTGTATTGGATGTCGCGTTACCTGGAGCGCGCGGAAAACCTCGCGCGGATGCTCGACATCAGTTACTCGTTGTCACTGATGCCACAGGATGGCCGTGGCAACGGTTTGCACGAACTGGCCATGCCGCTGCTGATTACCGGCACGCTGGACGATTACCTCGAACGCCACGGCGAATTGCACGCCGAGCGGTTGCTGCATTTCTTCGCCCTGGACGCAGCCAACCCGGCCAGCATTTACAGTTGTCTCGGCGCCGCACGGGCCAGTGCCCATGCGGTGCGTGGGCGAATCACCGCCGACATGTGGGAAAACATCAACGCCACCTGGCTGGAAATTCGCGGGATCGCTGAACAAGGCCTCAGCCGCTACGGCATGAGCCGTTTCTGCGAGTGGATCAAGGAGCGTTCCCACCTGTTCCGAGGTGCGTCCTACGGCACCATCATGCGTAACGACGCTTTTCGCTTCATTCGCTTGGGCACCTTTATCGAAAGGGCCGACAACACGTTGCGCCTGCTCGACGCCCGTTACGAAATGGCCGGCGATCAGGCCGAAGCGGTCAGCGACGGCACGGCTCACGCCTATTACCAGTGGAGTGCGCTGCTGCGGGCACTGTCGTCCTTCGAGGCCTACACCGAAATCTACCGTGACGCTCCCGGTGCGCGGCATGTCGCCGAATTACTGTTATTGCGGGCGGATGTCCCACGCTCCCTGCGCGCCTGCACCGAGGAGATCGACCAGATTCTCGCCCAGCTACCAGGGGCTAACGGCCGGCCCGCGCAACGTCTGGCGGCGGAAATCGACGCGAGGCTTCGTTACACCGGCATCACCGAAATTCTCGACGAAGGCCTGCACGCCTGGCTGACCGAGTTCATCCCGCTGGTGCGCCAGTTGGGCAACGCGATTCACAGTTCCTACCTGGAGGCTGCATGAGACTTTCCATAAGCCACGAGACCACCTATCACTACGAAGATCAGGTGCGGGCGAGCATCCAGTACCTGCGACTGACACCCCACGACAGCGAGCGCCAGCACGTGCTCAGTTGGCAACTCGACCTGCCGCGCCCGGTGCGTGCGCAACTCGATCCGTTCGGCAACATCCTGCACGTACTGACCATGGACGAACCCCATGAGGCGATCATTATCGGCGCCCGGGGCCAGGTCGACATCGACGAACTGCGCGAAGCCGAGCACGAGAGCCAGTCGGCGCTGCCGTTCCTGCGCTTTACCCGCTTGACCGAGGCTGACGCGGCAATGCGTGCGTTTGCCGAAAAAGAGTGCAAGCAACGTCGGGACCGTACGGCACTGATCGACTTGATGCATGGCCTGAACCAGCACATGACCTACACGCCGGGCGCTACCGAAGTGGACACCAGCGCCGCACAAGCCTTCGCCGGGCGTTCAGGCGTGTGCCAGGACCACACTCACGCATTCCTTGCCTGCACCCGCAGCCTGGGCATTCCGGCGCGATATGTGTCGGGTTATCTGTACAGCGAAAACAGCGAGCACCTGGCCAGTCACGCCTGGGCTGAAGCCTGGCTCGATGACGCCTGGTACAGCTTCGACGTGACCAACCAACTGGCGCGCCCCGAACGTCACCTGAAACTGGCGGTGGGCCTTGATTACCTGGATGCCTGCCCGGTTCGCGGCATGCGTCGGGGCGGCGGGTGTGAGCAGATGCATGCCAAGGTCCTGGTGACCCCAACGCCTGCGCCTGTGATTTCCGTGCAACAACAGTAAGCCAGGACACCGCAGAACCCTGTGGGAGCCGGCTTGCCCGCGATTGCGGTGGTTCAGACACTATTTCAGTAACCGGCAGTTCGCCATCGCTGGCAAGCCAGCTCCCACAGGGTGTGAAGTCGGTCGCGAAATCTGTGGCACCACAAATCACTGTGGGGCTTGCCCGCGGCGATCGCCTGCAGGCTGGCTTCCACAGAAATGCATGTCAGGGCTTAACCTTACGCCCTGTCATATGCTTCAAATACCCCACCAACTTCTGCAGATCCTCATCCGGCAAAACCTCGGCCGAAAACTCCGGCATTTTTGCCTGCGGCCACTGGCGCAAACTCTGCGGATCGCGGATGTAGCGCTTGAGGAAGTCAGCGCCGAAATATTCGGTGGGGTTGTACGGAATGTTCAGGTCCGGTCCGAACTGCGCATCCCCGGCACCGTTCAACCGATGGCAGGCCAGGCAGTTTTTCTGGAACAACGCAAAACCCTTGTTGACCGGATCGTCGGCCCTTAACGCAGGGTCCGGCAGCAGGGCAGGGAAGCGCTCGGCCACCGGGGCCAGGCGCTTGATGCTGGCGACTTCGAACGGCCATTGTTCCGGGCTGATATTGCCCGCCCGCGGATCGGTCCAGACCAGATAAAACGGCCCGGCGCTGTGCTTGCCTTCGGAAAGTGGCGGCCAGGGTTTGGCGGGGTCTTCAATTGCCAGCCAGGCGCGAGCTCCCTCGCTGTTGAGCAGGGGCGCAGCCGCCAGTTCAGCGGCAAAACCGTCAAGCGCCACGGCTTGCAGGTGATCGTCAGGCTTGATACCGGTCAACAAGGCGGCCAAGGGCACGGCGCGATAGATCATGTCGCGTTTGTAGGAAACGTCATTGGCAATGGTGATGGTCTGGACTTGAGGATGCTTGAGCAACTCCTCGGTTTGCCAGGTGCGGCCAACCGCGCCCAGCTCCAGGTTGAGCTGTGCGGCATACGAGGGCGTGCTGAGCAGCAAAGCCCCGAACAGAATGAGCGTTTTCAAAGGATCGCCGTCCATGTCGTGGAAGTGCCCCAAAGGTTGGCACAGCCACGCTGGCCCGGGTAGCGAGCCAGTCACATTTTTATGTGGCGATAATTAACTCTGGCGCTTGATTCAGCCGATCACCTTCGTCAGGTTCGGCACGATTAACAACAGCGTGGTGGCGAAAAGAATGAGCCCGGCTTGACGAACTTTCGATTGTTTGAACATGGCTTGACCGCCTTTATTGTTATTTCCTGATGCCTGCCTGCATATCTCCATGACGGCAGCGCGATGCACTTCCTGTAGCACGAGCGCCTCGGCAAAACCCGACGACAACTTCGTACACCTTCACCTTAGAGCCCGCGTCACACTTGGTTTAGATCCATTTAGTATGGTGTTCTCGAAAATCGCTATCAAAACGGTATGAGGCCTATTGCCAGCTTCTTGGGCGGCCTTTTGCTAGACACCTGCGCGTCCTGCACCGGTTCACCGAGCCAGGGATGACCGTCCGTCTGAGCGTGACCGTCAACTTCTGTGAGCGTTGCGGTCATTGAAACCATCGCGCCCTGGGCCAAGAGTGGCAGCTGTGTTTTCCCCATCTGCATCGCGCTTCGAGGACGTCATGACCCAAGCTTTGATTTTCGACGCATTACGCACGCCCCGTGGTAAAGGCAAGGCCGACGGCGCCCTGCACAGCGTGAAACCGGTGAACCTGGTCGCAGGATTGCTCACGGCGCTGCAACAGCGAACGGCCCTGGATACCAGTCAGGTCGATGACGTGGTCCTTGGCTGCGTGACGCCGATCGGCGATCAAGGCTCCGATATCGCCAAAACCGCCGCGCAAGTGGCGGATTGGGACGTCAGCGTAGCCGGTGTGCAGATCAATCGATTCTGCGCGTCCGGACTGGAGGCGGTGAACCTGGGGGCGATGAAAGTGCGCTCCGGGTTTGAAGACCTGGTGGTCGTTGGCGGCGTCGAGTCGATGTCGCGAGTGCCGATGGGCAGCGACGGCGGGGCATGGGCATTGGACCCTGCCACCAACCTGCACAGCCATTTCACACCGCAAGGCGTGGGCGCCGACCTGATTGCCACCCTGGAAGGGTTCAGTCGTGAGGACGTCGATGCCTACGCACTGCACTCGCAACAGAAAGCCGCGCGGGCGCGGGCCGATGGCTCGTTCAACAAATCGCTGGTGCCAGTGCAGGATCAGAACGGCATCATCCTGCTTGATCATGATGAGTTCATTCGTGCCGAATCGACCCTGGAAGGGCTGGCCAAGCTCAAGCCGAGCTTCGAAATGATCGGGCAGATGGGCTTCGACGCCACGGCGCTGCGGGTCTACAGCCATGTGGAGCGGATCAACCATGTCCACACCCCAGGCAACAGTTCGGGGATCGTCGATGGCGCGGCATTGATGTTGATCGGTTCCGAAGCCAAGGGCCGGGCGCTCGGCTTGCAACCCCGGGCGCGGATCGTCGCCACGGCGGTCACCAGCACTGACCCGACCATCATGCTCACCGGCCCCGCGCCAGCGACGCGCAAGGCGTTGGCCAAGGCCGGGTTGCGGGTAGAAGACATCGACCTGTTCGAGGTCAACGAGGCTTTTGCCTCCGTGGTGCTCAAATTCATCAAGGACATGGCCGTCGACCCGCAAAAGGTCAACGTCAATGGCGGCTCCATTGCCATGGGCCATCCGCTGGGCGCTACCGGTTGCGCGATCCTCGGCACCTTGCTCGATGAACTGGAGGTGCGGCGTCAGCGTTATGGCCTCGCGACCCTGTGTGTCGGCGGCGGCATGGGCATTGCCACCATCATCGAACGCCTCTGAGCCTCGCCTTCAAGGAACCTGTTTATGAGCCAAGCCATTCGTTACGAAAAGGGCCAGGACCAGATCGTCGTCCTGACCATCGACATGCCGGGCCAGAGCGCCAACACCATGAACGCGGTGTACCGCGAAGCCATGGCAGACTGCGTCGCCCGCCTGGTCAGCGACATGGACAACATCGCTGGCGTGATCATCACGTCGGCGAAAAAAACCTTCTTCGCCGGCGGCGACCTCAATGAGCTGATCAAGGTCGGCAAACCCGAAGCCAAAGCCTTTTACGACATGGTGCTGACCCTCAAAGGCCAGCTGCGCACCCTGGAGACCCTCGGTAAACCGGTGGTCGCCGCCATCAACGGCGCGGCGCTCGGCGGTGGCTGGGAAATCTGCCTGGCCTGCCATCACCGGGTAGCGCTGGACAATCCGTCGGTGCAGCTCGGCCTGCCGGAAGTGACCCTGGGTCTGTTGCCGGGCGGTGGCGGGGTGGTGCGCATGGTGCGCATGCTCGGCCTGGAAAAAGCCTTGCCGTACTTGCTCGAAGGTAAAAAAGTCCGGCCACAGCAGGCGTTGCAGGCGGGATTGATCGATGAACTGGCAGCGGACCACAACGAACTGCTGGCCAAGGCGCGGGCGTGGATTCTTGCCAATCCCGGCGCGGTGCAACGTTGGGATGTGAAGGGCTATCAGATTCCCGGTGGCACGCCGTCCAACCCCAAGGTCGCGCAGATGCTGGCGATTGCTCCGTCGATCCTGCGCAGCAAAACCCAAGGCACCTTGCCCGCTCCCGAGAAAATCCTCTGTGCGGCAGTCGAGGGTGCACAGGTGGATTTCGATACCGCGCACCTGATCGAAACCCGTTATTTCACCGAACTGACCACCGGCCAAGTGTCGAAAAACCTGATCGGCACCTTCTGGTTCCAACTCAATGAAATCAATGCCGGCGGTTCCCGGCCTCAAGGTTTTGCGCCTTATGCCACCCGCAAGGTCGGCGTGCTGGGTGCGGGCATGATGGGCGCGGGTATCGCGTTTGTCAGTGCATCGGCGGGTATCGACGTGGTGCTCAAGGATCTCAACCTTGCGGCCGCCGAGAAGGGCAGGGCGCACTCGGCCGCGCTGCTGGACAAAAAAGTGGCGCGCGGGCAGATGAGCGTCGAGCAACGTGAAACTGTGCTGGCGCGCATTCATCCCACGGAAAACGATGCCGACCTGGCGGGTTGCGACCTGATCATCGAAGCGGTGTTTGAAGATCGAGAATTGAAAGCCAAGGTCTCGTTGGCCGCGCAGAAAGTCGTCGGCGCGGACGCGGTGATCGCCTCCAATACCTCGACCCTGCCGATCAGTGGTCTCGCCACGGCGGTGCCGGACCAGAGCAAGTTCATCGGTCTGCATTTCTTCAGTCCCGTGGAAAAAATGCCCTTGGTGGAGATCATCAAGGGCGCCAACACCAGCGACGAAACCCTGGCGCGCGGCTTCGATTTCGTCCTGCAAATCAAGAAGACCCCGATTGTGGTCAACGACAGTCGTGGTTTCTTCACTTCGCGGGTGTTCGGCACCTTTACCAACGAAGGCATCGCCATGCTCGGCGAAGGCGTCAGCGCGCCGATGATCGAGACCGAAGCGCGCAAGGCCGGCATGCCTGTCGGTCCTCTGGCGATCTCTGACGAAGTTTCACTCAGCTTGATGAACCATATCCGCCAGCAAACCGCCAAAGACCTTCAGGCAGAAGGGAAACCGCTGACTGAGCACCCGGCGTTTGCCGTGATTGACTTGTTGCTCAACGAATACAAGCGGCCGGGCAAGGCCGCCGGGGGCGGTTTTTACGAGTATCCAGCCGGTGGCCAAAAACATCTTTGGCCGGAATTGAAAACCCGTTTCGAGAAGGCCGAGGGACAGATTTCACCGAAGGACGTACGCGATCGCCTGCTGTTCGTTCAAGCCATCGAAACCGTACGCTGCGTGGAGGAAGGTGTGCTGACCTCGACGGCCGATGCCAACGTTGGATCGATCTTCGGTATCGGTTTTGCCCCCTGGACCGGTGGTGCGCTGCAGTTTATCAACCAGTACGGGATCAACGATTTCGTCGCGCGTGCCCAATACCTGGCCGGGCAATACGGCCAGCGCTTCGCACCACCGGCGCTATTGCTGGAAAAGGCTGCCAAAGGGGAGGCGTTCTAAGGGACAGGTGACGCACCGAAGGGCTTGCCTTGATACCGTGTTTCAAGGCAGGCTCTGGGGTGTGCATTATTCCCATCACGTGTCAGGTATTTTTTATGTCGTTACGCATCTGCATTCTGGAAACCGACAACCTGCGTCCGGAATTGGTCGACCAGTATCAGGGCTACGGGCAGATGTTCAAGCGCCTGTTTTCGCAGCAACCGATTGCCGCCGATTTCACGATCTACAACGTGGTGCAGGGTGAATACCCGAGCGATGACCTGACCTTCGACGCTTACCTGGTCACCGGCAGCAAGGCCGATTCCTTCGGCACCGACCCATGGATTCAAACCCTCAAGGACTATCTGCTGACCCGCTACAAGCGCGGCGACAAACTGTTGGGCGTGTGTTTCGGCCACCAGTTGCTGGCCTTGTTGCTCGGCGGCAAGAGCGAACGCGCGAGCCAGGGCTGGGGCGTCGGCACGCACAAATACAAACTCGCCGCCAAGGCACCGTGGCTGAACCCGGTGCGTGAAGAGTTGACCCTGTTGATCAGCCATCAGGACCAGGTCACCTCATTGCCGGAAAACGCCACGGTGATTGCATCCAGCGATTTCTGCCCGTTTGCCGCGTACCACATCAACGATCAGGTGCTGTGCTTCCAGGGCCATCCAGAATTCATTCACGACTATTCCCGCGCCTTGCTGGAGATCCGTCAGCAAGCGCTGGGCGAGCAGGTGTATTCGAAAGGCATCGCGAGCCTGGACAGCGAGCACCACGGCACCACGGTAGCCGAGTGGATGATGCGTTTTGTGGCGCACAAGCCAGAAACCGTTTAATCAGTTAATACCTCGCTTGCACAGGACTATTGCAATACCTGTGCGAGCGAGGCTTGCTTGCGACCGAGTGCGAAGCATTCGCCGAGAATTCAAAGCCAACCCGACTTCTTGAAACTCGTCCATAAACCCACGCAACCCACCGCAATAAACCCCAGCACACCGAAGTAACCGTAATACCAGGTCAGTTCGGGCATGTTCTGAAAGTTCATCCCGTAGATCCCCGCCACCGCGGTCGGGAACGCCAGGATCGCCGCCCATGCAGCGAATTTGCGCTGCACCACACTTTGGCGCGACGCCTCCAGCAGCACCCCAACTTCGATGGTCTGGCTGGCGATATCCGCCAGGGTCGTCAGGTCTTCCAACTGCCGGGTTACATGAATCTGCACATCGCGGAAATACGGGCGCATGTTCTTGTCGATAAAGGGAAAGTTCAGTTTTTGCAGTTCCTCGCCGATCTCCACCATGGGCGCCGCATAACGGCGCAGGCGCAGCACATCGCGGCGCAGGCTGTGAAGATTCTGGATGTCACGTTCATTCAACGAGCCACACATGACGTTGCGTTCCAGCTCATCGATCCTGGCGTGAATCGCTTCGCCCATCGGCTGGTAGTTTTCAATCACGAAATCGAGGATGGCGTAGAGGACGAAATCTTCCCCGTGCTCCAGTAACAGCGGGCGCGCTTCACAACGCTGTCGGACGTAGGCGTAGGACGCCGAATGACCGTTACGCGCAGTGATGATGTAACCATTGCCGGCAAAAATGTGGGTCTCGATGAACTTGAGTTTGCCGTCTTCCATAATCGGAGAGTACGTGACGATGAAGAGCGCATCGCCGAACGTTTCCAGTTTCGGGCGACTGTGTTTTTCCAGGGCGTCTTCGATGGCCAGTTCGTGCAGGTTGAACTGGCGTTGCAGGTTGTACAGTTCCTCTTCGTTCGGCTCTTCAAGGCCGATCCAGACAAAGTGACCAGGCTTTGCAGCCCAGGCCGCGCCTTCGTCGAGGGTAATATTGGTGACCTTTTTACCCGCGCTATAAACCGCAGCAGCAACAACTCTACCCATGGTCTTGGTTCACTTCTTCTTGGCAGCTTTCAATTGGCAAATGGCCGTGGCAGGCATGTTCAGCTTAGCCTTGTCTGCTGCTTGAGAGTCAGTGAAATCTGCACAGTTCACCGGCAAAAGAAAACCCGCACAGGGCGGGTTTCTTTTCAGGCCGATTGCAGTTGCCGGTCCATCGAATCGATGCATTCGCGCATCTGTTCACGACACTGGGCCATCAGCATCGGCATGTCATCAAGGCTTAAGCCCGCGGTGGGAATCGCTGGCAACGAACGGATCAGAATTTTCCCACTGCGCCAGCGGTTCAATCGCATGTGCTTGACGTAGCTACTGACACACACCGGCACGATCGGCACTCCCGCGGCAATGGCCATCTGGAACGCGCCTTTCTTGAACGGCAGCAACGCTTCGCCCAGATTGCGCGTGCCTTCCGGGAACACCCAGATCGAGGTGTCTTCGTTTTGCAGGGTGTGGGTGGTGGTCAACATCGACTGGCGGGCCTTCTGCGCATTGCCACGGTCGATCAAAACGTTACCGGCCAGCCAGAACAACTGACCGAACAACGGGACCCACTTCAGACTCTTCTTGCCGATGCACACGGTGCGGCGGGGGACTACGTTGCCGAAAACGAACAGGTCGTAGTTGGACTGGTGGTTGGCAATGATCACGCAACTGTCGGGTTTATCCATCAACGGCCCGACTTCGGCCTTCACCCGCAAACGCAAAATACACATTGCCGGCCACGCATAAAGGCGTGCGCACAGGCGGCTGTTGTCCGGATTGAACGGACGACACAGGCCGAGAATGACGCCCAGCACACCCGCTACAACAAAGTGCAGGCCCATCAATGACATACGTAAAACAAACAGCATTTTCAGGCCCACCGGGACAAAAGGTGGCGCAGTGTACGGATGTGCACTGTTTTCGGCAATTGCGGCTATAGAGTCGGAAGTTGGCCGATGTTTGAGTACATGTTTCTGAATCTTGGGTGAGACTTGTTCTAGAGCGGTTACCTGCTTTTCGTAGATGCCTGAATGAAAAAGCCCGACACGACGGTCGGGCTTTTCGCTGACGCGGAGCCGGGCTTAACCCAAATGCTCCTGGTCCTGGATGATGGCGTTGTCCAGAGCCTCCAGCAACGATTTGCGAACCTTCAACTTGGTGTTCTTGTGGGCCGTCATGTTGATCTTCTTCAACTGACGAGCCGCCGCCAGCGCAGCGCTTTGGAGCTCTTCGGCTGCTACCACCACGTCGAGGAACCCGGCATCCACAGCGGTTTGCGGATTGAACATTTCACCGTTGACCACCGAACGTTGCAGCGCCGCTTTGCTCAGGCGATCACGAGCAATCTCGATGCCGGCATGGTGCATGGTCATGCCGATCTGCACTTCGTTCAGACCGATGCTGAACGGGCCTTCGACACCGATGCGATAATCGGCCGACAACAACAGGAACGCACCCTTGGCTACGGCATGCCCAGGGCAGGCCACGATTACCGGGAACGGATGCGACAACAGGCGGCGGGCCAGCGTCGAGCCGGACGTCACCAGTGCCACGGCTTCTTTAGGGCCGGACGTCATCACCTTCAAGTCATAGCCACCGGACAAAATCCCTGGCTGCCCGGTAATGATCACCACCGCGCGATCAGTCACCGCCTGATCCAGCGCAGCGTTGAAGGCGGCAATCACGTCCGGGGAGATGGCATTGACCTTGCCATTGCTCAAGGTCAGGGTCGCGATACCGTCTTCGAGATGGTAGGAAATCAACTCACTCATGACGCTATTCCTTTCAGTAAAGTAGGGCAGACGTTACTCACCGCCACCGGCCAGGTAAAGCACCGTGACTGACCCACCAGTCACCCTTTACCCGCCCGGCAAGCGTAGCTCGCCGCACCTGCCGCGCATTCCCCTCTATATAGAGGTGGGCGCGAAGCCGGAGATTGGCCGGTTTGCCATGTCTTTGAGCGATCGCAATCGGGCAACTGCGTTAACCGCATGAAAATTCTGAAAAAAATGTTTGCCATCAGAAATGCTTTCGACTACATTAGCGCGCCTCGACAGACAGAACATGTTTGAAGAGATACGGTGAAGTGTCCGAGTGGCTTAAGGAGCACGCCTGGAAAGTGTGTATACAGGAAACTGTATCGAGAGTTCGAATCTCTCCTTCACCGCCAAATTCGATGTAAACAAAACCCCTGGTTTCGAAAGAAACCAGGGGTTTTGTTGTTTCTGGTGGTTGAATTTCCAAAGTAGATACGAAGGTGCTTCTGAATTTGATGTAGGACGTTGGATCGACGTGTAGGACGGTGCGTTGGAAATCCGTGCATTCAGACGCCTGGATAGATTCAGCTCTTGATAAAGGCATTCCCGCAGGGGATTCGTTTTGTGCCTTCGTTAGGGTACAAGATGAATCAAAGGGCAGCGCAACCTGGATTGCCCCTTCATCAGGACGGATACGCGTACGTGATGCAGGAACTCACCATGAAGCAGGCAGAGCTGGAAAAGATTCATGTGGAGATCGTCAAGCTGATGGCGCAGCAGCGCAAGTTGAACGCTGAGGCTGGCAAGATGACCCGAGAAACTTTCTGGTACCCGGTTGCGGTCGCTACAGGGCTGATTGGCACAGTGGCGACGGTCACTGCGGTGTTGGTCAAGCTCCTCTGATTCCACGTCTGTCATACGCTCCCGATCAGAGTTGGCGACGCAGCATTCATGTCGCGCAGCGTGCATGCGCTTCAATATTTGAATAAACAGGAACCCCAATGATCACCACTACCACCCATTCCATCGAAGGTCGGCAAATCACTGCTTACCTCGATATCGTCAGTGCCGAGTCGGTGCAGGGCGTCAACGTGATTCGCGATATGTTTGCCGGGATGCGGGATATCTTTGGTGGGCGCTCGCAGACGCTGGAGCGCGCATTGAAAGAAGCGCGCATCCAGGCCACTGAAGAGATCAAGGAGCGGGCGCGGGCGCTGCAGGCGGATGCGGTGGTGGGGCTCGATTATGAAATCAGCATGCCGGCCGGGAAGGGGGGGATGGTGGTGGTTTTTGTCACGGGTACGGCGGTCAAGCTTCGGTGATTGGCATTTGGCCACTCGTCGGGCGCGCTACGATCTGAACGGCAAGTCCAGTAATGACCGGCTAGTCTCAAAATCCTTGGTGATCGATATTTTTTCAGGCAATTGGGCTTGCCGGTGTCGATCCCGCTTTTGAGCAGAGGGGTGAAGAGATGGCTGATCCGTATATTGAAGACGACGGCGCAGAGTATCCGATCAACAACTATGTACAGTGCGGCCAGACGCAGTATGTAGCCAGCTTTGGTGAGGACCAGACCGAGGTAGACAAGATCAAGACCCGGGCTTGTCGGGTGCTGAAGGGCAAATTCCTGCCCAGGGTTTCGGCGCCGACCAGGAAATAATGGACATTGAGCAGACCCCGTCATCGAGCGGGGTTTTTTATGCGGGTGACTTTGTGTGAATGTTTTTTTAACCCGGTTTTTTTTCACAAAGTTTTCACAAGGACCTACGTAGGCTCAACTCATCCGTTAGAAGCAACACCCTGCCCGTTCCCCAGCGGGCTTTTTTTTGCCTGTCATAAAACCTTTCCGAAAAATGCTGTCCAACCGTCGCTAATAACGAGGTTGAGCGCGCGCATGTCTGGACATTTTCTCCTCTAAAGCATTCAATCTCGCCCCTTTCGTTTACACCCCTATTTTTGAGGTTTTTGTCATGCGTTTCACACTGCCTGCTCTGGTTCTGGGTCTTCTGGTTGCTCAAGGTGCAATGGCTGGTGACGGCACTGCCGCCATCGGTGGCGGTTTGGGCGGTGCGCTGGGTAACGTCGTAGGCCAGAGCATGGGCGGCAGCACTGGTGCAGCCATTGGTGCTGGTGTTGCAGGCGCAGCGGGCAGTGCGGTAGCGGCTAAGAAAGGCCACCGTACCAGCGCTGCCATCGGCGGTGGCGTGGGTGCTGCCGGTGGTTCGGTGATCGGCAACAGCTTGGGCGGCAAGACCGGTTCGACCATCGGGGCAGGCTTGGGTGGCGCTCTGGGCGGCGGCGTAGGCAGCAACCTGGCCAAGGGTCACAAGCGTCACTGATCACAAATGATGCTTCGAAAGAGCCCGGCCTAATGCCGGGCTTTTTGGTTATTGAACGTTTCTCGGTGTAATCCCTCCAATCTTGCATACCCCCGAAGAATGAGGCGTGCCATGAACCCGAAAACCAAAGGCGATGCAGTTGTAAGCCTGAGTGCTCTACGTATGAAGTTGCCCGCGATTGTTTTTGGATTGTTCCTCTCTCAAGCGGCGTTGGCGGCCGGTGACGGTACGGCAGCGGTAGGTGGTGGACTTGGCGGTGCACTGGGCAACGTAGTCGGTGGTCAGATGGGTGGCAGCACCGGGGCCGCCATTGGTGCCGGTGTGGGCGGCGCGGCCGGTAGTGCGGTTGGCGCGGAAAAAGGTAGCCGGACGGAAGCAGCGATTGGTGGTGGTCTTGGTTCGGCAGGTGGCTCGGTAATCGGCAACAGCATTGGCGGCAGGACGGGTTCTACCATCGGCGCAGGCCTGGGCGGTGCAGCTGGAGGCGCAGTTGGTAACAATTTGGGGGATGGCAACGACAGCTCCCATTCTGGCGGCGGACATAAACACAAGAACAAACACAAAAATCATTGATACAGCGTGTATCAATGTAAGAACCCGGCCAAGCGCCGGGTTTTTCATTTCTGGCTATACCTCAGGAACGTTTTGGCAGTCAGTCGCCTCGAACTTCATACACCCCTGCACAATTGAGGTTCGCCATGACTCCCGAAACCGAAGGCAATGAAGAGAAAGGCCCGAGCGGTTTGCCCTTTATCAACGACCCCGGCAACGAAGACCCTGGTTCCCTGATGGACGATGCGACCGTACCGCTGAACGACTCCGATGACGCCGGCGACGTCGGAAACCTCGAGTTTGAAGATGAGGATGAAGACGGGGAAGAGGATTGATTGCGCGCCACTGCGGCGGTGACCGGTTGTCTTGCAGATAGAACCCGGTGCCTTGTGGATATCTCAAACGTTCAGAGCCTGCATTTCAGGCTCTTTGCGAGGTGCACCATGATCCCTGACCCGAAAGATTCCGACATCGACGACACCCCGGAGTATCCGCTGCCTTCACCGACCGATCCCCTGAGCCGTGACCAGCGCCCACCCGACGAGGATGCCGGGATCGAGCAAGTTCCCAACGAAGATGTGAAGCGCACGGATGTTGAGGCCATCCCCAAAGACCCGGACATTGCCGGCAAGGATAATTCGGGCGAACCCAGTTAATGCTCCTACATCACATAGCCGCTCGTCGATTGAGCGGCACCCTTGAAAAGTGGCTGCTGCCAGAAATCAGGTAAGCACTTTCTGAGGAGATTCGTCATGAACAGGTCGACATTGACTGCGGTGACGGTAGTCGGGTTGTTGTCGCTGGGTTCTGTGTCGGTGTATGCCGGCAACGACGCGCCCGTCGACAAGGGCGGAATGCCGCCGTCTACGGAAATGAACGCAGGTGCCGGCCCCGAAAATGCGCTGCCGCCGGGGTCGATTGGGGGGGATGCGGATGGGGGTAGTACTAGTTCGGAGGGTGGAGCTGGAAAGAATACAAGAGGGGAATCTATAGGGAGAGAATCTGAGGCGAGAAAGGCAGGTAATTCGGAGAATGTAAATGCAGAGATGGAAGAATAATTTAGTAGTTTGTGGATAATTATGCCCAGTTTTTCACTGGGCTTTTTTGTGAGTGCAAGGTATATGGCTTTATTTTTTTAGGGATTCTAACCAACGAAAAAAGAAATCGGTCTGCATTTGAGGGTCATTGATGATTTCTTCGTCGTCGTAGTCAAATATATTAACGAGATCATTTCTAGATGCTTTGATCCCCAGTTTATGTTCGTAAGCCATTATTCCCGATCCCATTTGCGATGACATGCTCGATGGTCGAACATTTAGTTTTGCGCCTTTACATAGAAATTTAATGTTCGGAAGCTCTTTGATGATTTTGCCAAGGCACTCATATATGTCAGATCCAGTTGTCTGGGTTGTCCAACCATTCTCTAATGTTACTGTCATGGCCGGCTTCCGCTCGTCATATTCGATTGTTGCGACTTCCATTTTGTCAGCGATTAAAATAGATACTTTTTTGGTTTTCATTATTACTTCCTCTTTGGGTTTGAGATGGAATATCCCACGTAACTGCCATCTTCATTTAAAGGGGTTGCGCCTAAAATATCTTCGCTTTTGATTCTGTCAGGGATTGCAATTTCATCTTCATAGGCATAGGGAACATCATACGGGTCAAGCTCTTTATTGACGTCGCGGCCTTCGATTTTTTTCAATGTGTATAAAAATCCTTTTTTTGTTCTGTAGTCTGTACCGAAATCGATGCCAATTTCTGGGTCAGTTGATGTGCTAACAAAATTGCTTGGTGGATTTTTATTATCCCAAACATGAAGCTTTAAGTTGGTGCTTTTCCCTCTACTAACGAATCCTTTAGCAAAGACTTCATCCGGCCTACGAAGATCACCACGGTATAGATATTTTCCCTGATTTTCAGAAGAAGGAAGCGCAACGTCCCCATCATCAACACTAGCCTCATTCATACCATCCGGCACCGAACAACCCGGCCTATTCGCCCCCGGACAATTCCCGCTCAACCCCAACGGATCCACCCACCCCGTCGGGTTCGGCGTATACCGATACGGGTTCAACCCGCCGGCCAGCTTCACCGGGTCCGGTGTCAGGTAGCGGCCGGTGTCGGGGTGGTAGTAGCGGTGGCGGTTGTAGTGCAGGCCGCTTTCGGGGTCGAAGTACTGGCCCTGGAAGCGCAGCGTAGGCGGTGTAGCGGGCCGACCAGACGATCTCGCCGCTGTAGTCGGTGAGTTCCTGCGGGGTGCCGAGGTGGTCGAGTTGGTAGTAGAACGGGCAGGCGTGTTTCGGGCCTTGGCCGTCGAGCATCGCCAGCGGGCGGAAGCTGCCCGGTTCGTAGAGGTAGCTGCGGTAGTGGCTTGGGCTGCTTTCGGCGATCACTTGATCGCCTTGCCAGAAAAACGCCGTGGTCTGGCCGTCGACGGTCTTGCTGATGCGTCGGCCGAAGGCGTCGTAGCGGTAGGACGTTTCGCGGCCGTCGGG
>NZ_LMGK01000010.1 GCF_001427125.1 Pseudomonas sp. Root562 | reverse complement strand
AGCGATCGGCCTCCCCCCAGAAACGCACTTGCTGTTGTATGAGTCCTTGAGCGTAACCTCTCTCTTTGGACTCAGGGTCAACATACAAGGAGCGAGCCGGCTCGCTCCTACAGGCGGCCGGTGTCCGGCAGAATCCCTTTCTTTGACTTCAGTGATTCCCAACCCATGAAAACCGTGGCAATGGTGCTGTTCCCCGACTTCCTCCTGCTCGACATGGCCGGGCCGATGGAGGTGTTTTCCATCGCCAATCGCTATCTGAAACCCGACGATCACTACGTGTTGACCACCATCGGCACGGAGCCCGGCGCGTTGCGGGCCTCCAATGGTGTAAGCGTGCACACGGACCTGTCTATCGACCAGGCCTGTGACGGCTATGACTTGCTGCTGGTGCCCGGTGGCCCCGGCGCCTACAACGAAAAACATCCGCCATTGCTCGACTGGCTCAAGCACAACGTTGGCCGGTCGGCCGGATACGGCTCGATCTGCACCGGTGCGTTCGTGCTCGGGTATGCGGGGTTGCTCGACGGGTATCGGGTGACCACGCATTGGCATTACACCGAACGGCTGATCAAGGCTTTCCCGTCGGCCACCGTCGAAACCGACCAGATCTTCATCCAGGACCGTAACCTGATCACCTCCGGTGGTGTCACTGCCGGCATCGATTTGGCGTTGTCGGTGGTCGCCCGTGACCATGGCAAAAAAGTTGCGCAGGACGTGGCCAAGGTGTTGCTGGTGGTGATGAAGCGCCAGGGTGGGCAAGCGCAGTTCAGCCCGCTGATGGCCGCCGTGGCGCCCCAGGAAACGCCGATCACCCGGGTGCAGAATCACGTTCTCGAACACCTCGATGAAGCGTTCAGTATCGAACGCATGGCCAGTCTGGCGGCCATGAGCCCGCGTCACTTCGCCAGGGTTTTCGCCCGGGAAGTGAACATGACACCCATGGAGTTTGTGCAAAGTGCACGCATCGATTGTGCGAGAAACCTGCTGGAAACCACGGAACTGCCGCTCAAGACCGTAGCCTTCAAGAGCGGCTTCGGCAGCGTGCGGCACATGCGTTTTCTGTTCGGTGAAAAACTCGGACTGACCCCGACCCAGTACCGCGAACAATTCAGCTAGCGCCGTTGGCCGTTGCGCGCACCGTTATGGCCGTGACGCTCCCCCCGTAGCTGTTGTACCGTCACCGAGGCCTGCCAAGATAGCGTTGAACTCTTTGCATGGAAGGTACGGAGCCTGGACGGACTCACGTGCCGCTCAGGTTCCCGGTGGTGAAGCATGAACAGCCATAGAGATTTACCCGGCGACACGGTACTGCGCTTCGGTCCCTACGCGTTCCACCTCAATCAGCGACTGGTCCTGCACGGAGATCAGCCGCTTCGTTTGGGTGGCCGGGCGTTGGAAATCCTCCAGGTATTGCTCGAGCACGCAGGCTCGGTGGTCAGCAAGGATGAGTTGATCGCTCGAGTCTGGCCGCGATCGGTCGTCGAGGAGATCAATCTGCGGGTGCACATTGCCGCGTTGCGCCGGGCCTTTCGCGACGGGCAAAACGGTGACTGCTACATCCTCACCATTCCCCAGCGTGGCTACAGTTTCGTCGCCTCGGTGCAGCAAGCATCGCAGCCAGTATCGATCGAAACCGCGCATCCACCCCGACACAACTTGCCTGCGCGACTGACTCAGGTCATCGGCCGCGATGCGGTGGTTGGCAGTCTGGTGCGACAGCTGCCGCTGCGGCGTCTCATGACCCTGGTCGGACCGTGTGGCATCGGCAAGACCACCGTGGCGTTGCGGGCCGCCGAATTGTTATTGCAACACTACCGCGACGGCGTTTGGCTGGTGGATATGGCGACGATCGACGATCCCGTGCAGGTGGTCGATCATCTGACCCGCACCCTCGGTCTGGGCAGCGGCACAACCCTGGAGACGTTGGGGCGATGGCATGCGCTGTTGATCCTGGATAACTGTGAACATTTGCAGGACAGTTGCCGGACCCTGGTCGAAGCGTTGCTGTGCTCGGCCCCCCGCCTGTCGCTGCTGGTCACCAGTCGCGAACCGTTGTTGGCCACGGGGGAAATGCTTCTGCCATTGCCGCCTCTGGCGGTGCCACCCGCATCGGCGTTACGCAGTGTCGATGCGTTCATGGGCTATTCCGCGGTGCAGTTGTTCGTCAGTCGTGCCCGGGCTCGCCAGCAAGGTTTTGCTCTGCGAGAGCAGGATCTCAAGCGCGTGCGAGAAATCTGTCGACGGCTCGATGGCTTGCCTCTGGCGATTGAATTGGCTGCTGCGCAGATCGATGCGCTGGCACTGGTGGGATTGCAGGCGCAATTGGACAACTGTTTTCAACTGCTTACCCAGGGACGTCGCACCGCCGTGCCGCGGCACCAGACCCTCAAGGCCGCCCTCGACTGGAGTTACGAACGCCTGAGCCCGCAGGAGCAGACCGTGTTCCAGCGTCTGTCGGTATTCAAAACGGCGTTTACCCTGGAGGCGGCCAAAGGGGTGGTCAGCTGCGCCAGTGTGCAACCGGCGAGGCTGACAGGCGTCATGGAAAACCTGGCGCTCAAATCGTTGTTGTCGCAGGAACAGGCCAAAGGCGTTTGTCGCTACCGCTTGCTCAATACCACCCGCCGTTATGCCCTGGAAAAACTCGAAGACAGCGGTGCATTGCAATCATTCGAAATGCGCTATGCCGGTTACCTCAGTCACGCGCAGTCCTCAAATCGGCAGATGGCCCTGTAGTTCGTCGAGCAAGCGCCGGGCGGCCTTCACGTCCGGCGTGGCATGACCTTCGCTGAAGCGCTGGTAGATCGGCGTCAGTAATGCCTGGGCTTGCCGGTAGCGACCCTGACGCTGCCAAAGCCGCGCCAGCGTGCTGGCGCTGCGCAGCTCCCAAGCCAGGGCACCCTGGGATTTCGCCACGTTTATCGCCTTGATCAGTACGGTTTCGGCGCTGCAGTTTTTCACCGGGCAATCGGCGGCAAGCAACGCATCGGCGCGGGCTCGCAGGATTTCCGCCGTGCTCCAGCCTGCGGCACCTGTGTCGGCGCGTTGCAGCAACTCGTCATCGACCAACGCGGTGTCCAGCGTGACCATGATTTCCTTGATCAGGCCGGTTGCTGCCCGGGGTGACGGCGCCGCCTCTGCGCTGACGATCACCTGCGCATAGTGTTGCGCCCAGGTGTAGAACAGCTGCACCGAATGCTTCTGCGCTTGCTCCAGTAGCAGGCGCAGTAACTCGCCGGCGGCGCGGGTATTGCCGTTGTAATGGGCGATCAGGCAGCCGGAGAGGGCCAGGGTGTAGCAGATCGAGGTGCCGTGGTTGATCTGCAACGCAATGTCCAGTGCCTGCCGCGCCGTGCGCCAGGCCTGTTCCGGTTGCCCCTGCAACCAGAGGATGCGTGCCAGGATAGTCAGGGCGGCGACACTCTGGTCGTATTGCACGCCAAAGCCATGGGTGAAACGGTTGAGATGGCCGCTGTGGGCCATACGCTGGAGCACTTGCTCGGCATTCATTCGCGCCCGTTGCTGGTCCCCGGCGAAGTGCAGGGCCAGGACACGCAAGCGGTGCGTACTCAGCGACAGCAGCGGATCGCCGTCCAGTCCCAGTCGATCGAATTGCTGACTCTGTTGCAGCGCCATTTGATAGTTGCCACAACTGAGATTGACCGCCAGATGACCGGAAACGGCGCGCAACTCTCCCACCACGTCATTGCACTGTCTGGCCAGGGTGCGGGCGGTGACGAATGCGCCAATGGTTTCTGCACTGCCACCCTGGGCGTGATAGCAGGCGCTGCCGAGGGCCAGTTTCAGCGACATTTTCAGCGCCAGACAGGGCTCGGCTGTGGCGTCGAGCAAGGCCAGGGCCTTGCGCACGTAGCCGCCGTGTTCCTTGAGCAGCGACAGTTCCTGCCATAGGGGGGTGGAGGCGGCGGTCAAGCGGATCGCCAGCGCCGCGGGGCCACGCGCATTCAGGCCCCAATCGAGCGCTGCGCGGATGTCTTCCAGGCCACGGGCATAGCGCTCGATCCACACGGCTGTCGGAACGCGCTCCCAATCAGTCTGCGCCTGTTGCATCAAGGCCAGGCAGCGTACTGCGTGGCGTTCCCGGGTTGCAGGCAGCTCGCCGGCCTGTTCGAGTTTTTCCAGGGCGTAGCGGCGTGTGGTGTCGAGCAGGCGGTAGAACACCTCCTCGTCGCCGACGTCCACACTCAGCAGAGACTTGGCCACCAGTTGCGTGATCGAGGCAAACACTTCGCGTGGTTCGATCTGTTCGCCGACGATCACCGCTGCGGCCGATGCCAGGGTAAAACCACCTCGGAACACACCCAATCGGCGCAGGCAAGTCTGTTCGCAGATGTTAAGCAACTGGAAGCTCCAGTCCAGCGTCGCGTGCAGCGTCTGGTGCCGGGGCAGCGTCGCCTGGCTGCTGTGGGTCAGCAGGCGAAAGCTGTCTTGCAGTTGCGTCAGCAAACCGTCGAGGCCGAGGCTGGCGACCTGTGCTGCCGCCAGTTCCAGGGCCAATGGAATACCGTCGAGGCGCCGGCAGATGTCGATCACCAGCGGCAACTCGGCATCGCTCAGTTCGAAGCTGTCATGGCTGGCCATGGCGCGTTCGACGAACAGCTGCAACGCAGAAAAGGTCAGCGCCTGGGCGCGGTCCGGCTTGGCGACGGCAGGAGGGCAGTCCAGCGACCCCAGGCGCTGCACGTATTCGCCCTCGGCCCGCAGGCTCTCGCGGCTGGTCGTCAGAATATGTACCCGTGGTGCGCCGCGCAGCAGGCTTTCACAGAGCAGCGCCACGCTGTCGATCAGGTGTTCGCAGTTGTCGATCACCAGCAACATTTGCCGCTCGCGCAGGAAGTTCGCGAGACCGCTCAGGGGTTCGTTGTCGTGCAGGGACAGGTCGAGCAGTGCCGCCAGATGCCCGGCAATCAACCGCGGATCGTTGATGGGAGACAGGTCGAGCAAACGAATGCCATCGCAGTAATGGCCGATCAATTGTTCGGCGACGCGCAGGGCCACGGTGGTCTTGCCGATGCCACCGGGGCCCACCAGCGTGATGAAGCGTTGCCGCGGCAGACGCGCCACCAGACTGTCGACCAACGCCTGGCGGCCTATCAGGCGGGTGCGACGCAAAGGCAGGTTATGGCCGTTCGATGGCGTGGCAGGGTTGGCCGGATGCAGCTCGGCCTGTTCCAGCGAGTAGGGCGCGACAAAACTGTACCCGCGTTGGGCCACGGTAACGATGTAGCGCTGTCCGGCCTGACCGTCGCCGAGGGCTTTGCGCAGGGCCGCCATGTGCACGCGCAGGTTGATGTCTTCAACCACGCTGTTGGGCCAGACATCGGCGATCAGTTGCTGCTTGCTGACCACGTTTCCCGCGTGCTTCAACAGGATCAGCAGAATGTCCATGGCCCGTCGACCCAGGCGCAGGGGTTGGTCAGCCTCCATCACCAGGCGCTGCTCGGGATAGATTCTGTAGGGGCCGAAATGCACAGCCCGCTTGTGGGAAAAGCTCAACGACTCACTCCTGCCTGCATTCGTCTAGTTCGCGGTTTGCGAGCATGTTCCCGAGATTTTTTCATTCCTGCAACGTGATCTCGGGATGACTGCCCGGTGCCTGTTTCGACTGCCGCGTACACGCCAAATCGATTGATCCGCATCGGGGCATCGGTCATCGCGCCAGCAAGATCCTGGAAAGGTTCTACGCTGAGTGTTTGCCCCGATGCGCCGACGGCGTTACCCAAGGGTTGTTAAATTCCGACGCGGACGAATATCTGCAGCGGTTTTCGCTCCTGATGAGCAGCAGTCCATTGAGAATCCACCGATGAAAAAGCTGACGAACGCCACCGGTGCCCCGGTCGCCGATAACCTCAATATCCAGACCGCCGGACCTCGCGGCCCGGCGCTCCTGCAAGACATCTGGTTGCTGGAAAAACTCGCTCACTTCGACCGCGAGCTAATTCCTGAGCGACGCATGCACGCCAAAGGCGCAGGTGCTTATGGCACCTTTACCGTGACCAATGACATCACTCGTTACACGAAAGCCAATATCTTCAGCTCGGTGGGCAAACAAACCCCGCTGTTCGTCCGGTTTTCCTCGGTGGCCGGTGAACGCGGCGCCGCGGATGCCGAACGCGACATCCGTGGTTTCGCCGTGAAGTTCTACACCGATGAAGGCAATTGGGACATCGTCGGCAACAATACCCCGGTGTTTTTCTTTCGCGATCCGCTGCGTTTTTCTGACCTCAACCACGTGGTCAAGCGTGACCCGCGTACCGGCCTGCGCAATGCCACCAGCAATTGGGATTTCTGGACCCTGCTGCCCGAGGCGTTGCATCAGGTGACGATTGTCATGAGTGATCGTGGGATTCCCACCAGTTTCCGCCACATGCACGGCTTCGGCAGCCATACCTTCAGTCTGATCGACCGTGACAATCAGCGGGTGTGGGTGAAGTTTCATTTCGTCTGCCAGCAAGGCATCGAAAACCTCTCGGATGCCGAGGCCGCCGTGGTGGTCGGCAAGGACCGGGAAAGCAATCTTCGGGATTTGTACGAGAGTATCGAACAGGGCCATTTCCCGCGCTGGAAACTGTGCATTCAGGTGATGGAAGAGGAGCAGGCCATCCACTATCGGCACAACCCGTTCGACTTGACCAAAGTCTGGCCACACGGCGAATTCCCGCTGATCGAAGTCGGCACCATGGAACTCAACCGCAACGCCGAGAACCATTTTGCAGAAATCGAACAAGCGGCATTTTCGCCCGCCAACGTGGTGCCCGGCGTCAGCTTCTCGCCGGACCGCATGCTGCAGGCACGGCTGTTTTCCTATGGTGACGCCCAGCGCTATCGACTGGGGGTGAACTTCAATCACATCCCGGTCAACGCACCGCGCTGCCCGCATCACAGTTACCACCGCGACGGCGCTATGCGCACCGACGGCAACCTTGGCGGCACGGCCAGCTATTTCCCGAACAGCGTCGGCGAATGGGAGGATTCCAAGGAGTTGTCAGAACCGCCGCTGCCGCTGGAAGGCTTTGCCCAGCACTATGATCATCGGCTTGAAGAGGATCATTACGAACAGCCGGGCAATCTGTTCCGTCTCCTGAACCCGGCGCGTCAGCAACTGTTGTTTGAAAACACCGCACGGGCCATGAATGGTGTTCCGCAGTTGATTCGTCAGCGGCATATCGATAACTGCACCAAGGCCGACCCGGCTTATGGTCGTGGTGTGGCCGAGGCGTTGGAGCGGCTGGTGCCGTTGGGCTGAAGCAACGCTTGAACCCCTGTAGGCGCGAGCCTGCAAACGATGGCTGACGGGCAGGCGACCTCTATGTCGAATGTGCCGGCTTCATCGCGAGCAGGCTCGCTCCCACAGGAGGGGTTATGTCCCGCATGACCCGACACCGCCAGGCAAAGGGATTGATCCCTTCGCTGCGGGTAAACATGTGACAGAAATGCGCCTGGTCGCAGAATCCGCATTCCAGGCTGATTTGCGTGAGGCTCAGGTCAGTGTGTTGAATCAACCGCTTGGCGCGGGCGATGCGTTGCTGGCGAATCCAGTCCTGGGGCGAGTAACCGATGCTGGATTTGAAGGCGCGGGAAAAATGGCTGCGTGACAATCCACAGGCCTGGGCCAGTTCGGTCACCTCGAGGGGTTCATCGAGGCGTTCGAGGATCAGTTGTCTGACCAACTGTTGGCGTTGAGGGCTGAGGCCACCGGCGTTTTTCTTTGGCGCTTCAGTGGCTGTCGCGCGGGCGGCGTTTTGCTGCAAGTGAGCCATGAACAATGTCCGTGTCGGTAGGCTTCATTCTTTGATCCCAGGGCTCTGGCTTGCGAGTTAATCGTTGTTAATTCCTTCTGTGCAGTGGGAAGTCTTGAGTAAAGTCAGACACAATCGTCACACTTGCGCCTGACTGAACTCACAAGGAACCCGTGTCTATGAACCGAAACGATCTGCGCCGCGTCGACATGAACCTGTTGGTGATTTTCGAAGCGCTGATGTTCGAAAAGAACCTGACCCGCGTTGCAGAAAAGCTGTTCATGGGCCAACCCGCGGTGAGTGCTGCCCTTGGCCGGTTGCGCGATCTGTTCGACGATCCATTGCTGTTGCGCAACGGTCGCGCCATGGAGCCCACCGCGCGGGCGCTGGTGATTCTCAAGGAGCTGCAACCGGCGATGGACGTGATTTCCGGAGCGGTCAGCCGGGCCAAGGAATTCGATCCGGCAACCAGTTGCGATGTGTTTCGCATTGGGCTGTCGGACGATGCCGAGTTCGGATTGTTTCCACCGTTGTTGCGTCAGTTGCAGGCAGAGGCACCGGGCATTGTCGTGGTGGTGCGGCGAGCCAATTACCTGCTGATGCCGGCGTTGCTGGCGTCCGGGGAGATTTCCGTCGGAGTCAGTTACACCACCGAACTGCCGGCCAATGCCAAGCGCAAGAAGTTGCGTGATATTCCTTGCAAAGTGCTGCGCGGAGACGACCGGCCTGGTCCTTTGACGCTTGACGAGTACTGCGCGCGGCCGCATGCAATGGTGTCGTTTTCCGGTGACCTGAGCGGCAATATCGATCTGGATCTGGCCAAAATCGGACGGTGCCGCAAGGTGGTGCTCGGGGTTCCGCAGTTCAGCGGGTTGCGGGCATTGCTGGCGGGCACCGAGATGATAGCCACCGTGCCGGATTATGCAGCCTGCGCGCTGGTCGAAGGTTGCGGCTTGCGGGCAGAAGACCCGCCGTTCGAGATCGAGGCCGCCCAGTTGTCGATGGCCTGGAGCGGAGTGCATGACAATGATCCGGCGGAGCGCTGACTGCGTTCGCGCATTAGCCAGTTCATGTCGGTGTCGTTGAACTCTCATTGATCTTGCGCAGGCATATCCGTCGCGGCAACAACGGATATGCCCGCAATGCAGTCATCGCAGCATTGCCCCTCGCACAACCTGAACCCCACCCAATCTAAATAACCTCAGCGCCGCGCATCGCCAGCAACTCGCGCAACACCGACCGATGACAATGCGCTTCCTCCTCGCAATAGCAGCCAACGGCCAGTGAAGTGTGATGAGAAAGCGCCGCCAGCAGATCTAGCAACTGGCTGGCAGCAGGCTGGTTCATTTCGGCTTTGAACTTGCGCTTGAAGGCTTGCCAGGCTTTTTCATCTTCGGCGGTCTGGGCTTGGTGCACCAGCGCCTGGCTGGGTGACAGCAATGGCTGCCATACATCGTAGAAATCCCGGCTGGCAAACTCGGCTTTTGGCACACCCCGGGGCGGGCGGCGCACAGTGCCCAGGCGCAGGCCTTCGCCGGGGCGGCGAGGTGAGCCAAGCCGAACGATATGGACCGGCATGGGTTATTTGAGCCGCGATCCGTCGAACCACTCCAGCGCCGTGCGCCAGAAGCAGATCCCCAGAAAATACGCCGACATCAGCAGCCACAGGCCCATCACCAACGGGTTGATCACCGGATGATTGATGACCAGTGACAAACTGCACAGCAACCAGATTGCAGTCACGGCAATGTTGATCGGCATGAAGCGCCGCACCCGGAATGGATGCAGGAATTTCATCCGGGTCAGTGTCAACAGGGCCAGGCCAATCACCGTGAGGAAGGTGATCCAGGGCGAAGGCGCGATGATGTACAGGCACAGGGCGACCACGTTCCACGCGGCGGGAAAGCCCTGGAAGTAGTTGTCTTTGCTTTTCATGTTGACGTTGCAGAAGCAGAACAGCGACGACACCAGGATCAGCGACACGGTCAGCAGCAGCGTGTAGTCCGGCAGCGGAATGTAGCGATAGATGAACAGTGCCGGAATGAACACGTAGGTCAGATAGTCGATCACCAGATCGAGAATCGAGCCGTCGAAGCTCGGCAACACCGACTGCACGTTGACCTTGCGAGCCAGCGCACCGTCCAATCCGTCGACAATCAGGGCCACGCCCAGCCACAGCAGGCAACTGGTCGGCTGGTTATCCAGCAGGGCAAGCGTTGCGAGGAAGGCAGTGACCACGCCGGTAGCAGTGAATCCATGGGCACCCCATGCTTTGAGCCTGGCGATGTGTAAAGTTGAAATCACGGGGGCGTTCTCCAGAAAGTGAAGCATGCCAGTCATCGCCCTCATCTGGCGGGCGGCGGCAAACCGGTTCGGGTTGCAGGTATCGACCGGGCATCCGGGAATAAGGTTCACCGCCTATGAATCTTAGCTGCGCCGGAAAAAAATACCGCGCAAAAATCGGCGCTGTGTCAGCCAAACGGTGGTGGCGCATTTACCGGCGAGGACTATCGTTGCCTGACTGATCCCCCCCTTCGATGAGGACATCGTCATGAACACCAGCGATCTGCTCGAACAATTACTGCGCGCGGGCCAAGGCTCGATGGCGCGACAGGGCGGCGGTGGGACGTCGGCTCAAGGTGGCCTCGGTGACTTGGGCGGGCTGCTCGGTGGCTTATTGGGGGGCGGTAGCGGCACCAGCGGTGCCGGCGCCGGTGGCATGGGCGGGCTCGGCGGCTTGCTTGGCGGTTTGCTCGGAGGTGGTTCACCGATGGGCGGTGCAGCGCAATCGCGCTCCGGCGGTGGCACGCACTACGCCGCGCTCGCCTCTCTGGGGATGATGGCGTTCCAGGCGTATCAAGCCTGGCAACGCAGTCAGGCTTCGCAGCAACAACAGGCGCCGCAACAGGCGATGCGCACCGTGGATATGCTGGCCGGGCCGGAAGTCGAAGAGCACAGCCATGCGATCCTGCGTGCCTTGATTGCGGCAGCCAAGGCTGATGGCCGGTTCGACGACGCTGAAAAACAGCTGATCAACGCCGAAATCGCCCGCCACACTGACGACCCGCAATTACAGCAATGGCTCGATGAGGAAGTTGCCAAGCCGCTGGATCCCGACGACGTGGCGCAGTCGGCAACAGATCAAGCCATGGCTGCGGAAATGTACCTGGCCAGCGTGATGCTGGTGGATGATCAGCAGGATGCCGAGCGCACTTACCTGGATGAGCTGGCGGCGGCATTGCAGATCGAACCGGATTTGCAGGTCCATCTGGAACAGCAGGCCAAGGGTGGAACCGTCTAGGGGCCGCTCAAGAACCCTGCGGCTTGGGGACCAGAAACGTCACCCCGAAGCGCTCGGCCACTTCGAATATCCGCGGCAGATCCTCGGGCACCTTGAACTGGTCCATCGCCGTGAAAAACTGCCCGCCGCGCGGATCGGACACAACGCCGATCATCTTCGCGGTGCTGCTGATGTTCTTGTAGGCATGAACGGATCCTGCCGGGATATGCACGTAGCCCCCGGCCGAGACGGTGGTGGATTTGCCTTCGACGGTGACCTCGACCTGCCCGTCAACCACGTAGAACGCCTCGTCCCAAGGGTGAAAGTGCGGTGGCGGGCCGCCTCCCTGCACGCCTTCCTGGATATGCATTTCGAAGGGTTTGCTCATATCGCCGCCCGCGAGGACCGTGATCGTCTCGCCCACGACGTTGACCGATGCCGGTGGGGCTTGGAGGACGTGAACCGTGCGCATGATTGCTCTCCGGGGATGAGGCTGCACCTGCCGATTGTAGGCCTTTGAACGTCTGCCGACAGCCGCGCCGCAGGGCCGTTGGTCCGGGTAATTTTGACGACGATGGAATTTTTTTCGTGATGACTCGCTCTGCTGAGGGAGGGACGTGCTGATCCAGCGCCCTGCAGCGACCCGCAGGTGAGCCATGAACAAGAATCTCGACGACTACAACCGCATGCGCGATTTTTCGGCGACGTCTGAGCCGGCTGCCGTCAAGCGAGCCGGCCGCAGGAAAGCCAAGGATCATGCGCTGCAATTCTGCATCCAGAAGCATGATGCCTCGCGCCTGCACTACGATTTCCGCCTGGAACTCGACGGCGCGCTGAAGAGCTGGGCGGTGCCCAAAGGGCCGTCACTGGACCCCAAGGTCAAGCGCCTGGCGGTGCATGTCGAAGACCATCCGCTGGACTATGCCACCTTCGAGGGCAGCATCCCCGAAGGCCACTACGGCGCGGGCGATGTGATCGTCTGGGACCGCGGGGTGTGGATTCCCCAGGAAGACCCGGCCAAGGCTTACGCCAAGGGGCGGCTCAAGTTCGAACTGCAAGGCGAGAAGCTCGCAGGTCTGTGGAACCTGGTGCGCACTCACATGCCGGGCAAGCAGGAGCAGTGGTTCTTGATCAAGCATCAGGACGGCGCCGCCAGAGCCGAAAGCGACTACGACGTCGTCGCTGCCGAACCCGATAGCGTACTCAGCGAGCGCACCATCATTACCAAATCAGCCAAACCAGCCAAACCCAAGGCGGTCAAGCGACCAGGCGCCCCGGCACGCAAGGAAAAATCCGCGCCACTCACCGGCGCGCACAAAGCCAAACTGCCCGACCAGATCAAACCGGAACTGGCGACGCTGGTGGAAAAGGCCCCGGGCGGGCAGTGGAGTTATGAGGTCAAGTTCGATGGCTATCGAATCATGGCGCGCATCGACCATGACGACGTCAAACTCTTCACCCGTAACGGCCACGACTGGACGCACAAGTTGCCTGAGCAGGCCAAGGCTTTAGCCGGCCTGGGCTTGGAGTCGGCATGGCTCGATGGCGAAATGGTCGTGGCGGATGATCAGGGCATTCCGGATTTTCAAGCGTTGCAAAACGCCTTCGACGCCGGTCGCAGCGGCAAGATTCTTTATTACCTGTTCGACTTGCCCTACCTCAACGGTGTGGATTTGCGCGAGGTGCCGGTCGAAGAAAGGAGGGCTGCGCTGGCGACAGTGTTGAAGACGAGCAAAGATCCGTTGCTGCGTTTCTCCGATGCCTTCGGCGAAGACCCGGAAGCCTTGCTCAACAGTGCCTGTCAGATGCGCATGGAGGGCTTGATCGGCAAGCGCCTGGGTTCGCCTTACGTGTCCCGGCGCAGCAGCGACTGGATCAAACTCAAGTGCAAACACCGCCAGGAGTTTGTCATCGTTGGTTTCACCGATCCCAAAGGTTCACGCAGTGCCTTCGGTGCGTTGCTGCTGGGGCTGCATGATCGCGACAGCGGCGAGCTGCGCTATGCCGGTAAGGTCGGCACCGGGTTCACCGAGGCCACTCTGGGCAGCATCCATGCACAACTCAAACCTTTGCAAACGAAAAAACCGGCCGTGGTCAATCCACCGAGCGGGGCGGAGTTCAAGGGTGTGCATTGGATGAAGCCGCAACTGTTGGCCGAAGTGGCCTTCGCAGAAATGACCAAGGACGGTTCGGTACGGCATGCAGTGTTCCATGGTCTGCGTGACGATAAGCCTGCCCAAGACATCACTGAGGAGCGTCCGAAAGCCGTGAAAACCACCTCCGCAAAAAAAGCCGCCGCCAAGTCATCTGCAGCGCCGAAGAAAGCTGAAACGGCGCCGTCACAAATCGGCTTGGCTCAGGGCAAAGTGCGTATCACCCATCCGGACCGGGTCATCGATGCCACGAGTGGCACCACCAAAGTGCAACTGGCGCAGTACTACGCCAGTGTCGCCGAATGGATCCTGCCGCAGCTCAAGGACCGCCCGGTGGCGCTGGTACGCGCGCCGGACGGGATTGCCGGTGAACTGTTTTTCCAGAAAAACGCCGAGCGCCTGGCCATCCCCGGCATCACCACCCTGGACCAGAAACTGACGGGCCAGCCGATGATGGTCATCAACAACGCCGAAGCGCTGGTGGGTGCGGTGCAGATGAGCACCGTGGAAATGCACACCTGGAACGCTACCTCGGACAATCTCGACAAACCCGATCGCTTCGTCCTCGACCTTGACCCGGACCCGGCGTTGCCATGGAAACGCATGATCGAGGCCACCCAATTGACCCTGACGGTGCTCGATGAATTGGGGCTCAAGGCCTTTCTCAAGACCAGTGGCGGCAAGGGCATTCACCTGGTGGTGCCGCTGACCCGCAAACTCGGTTGGGATGAGGTCAAGGACTTCAGTCACGCGATCGTCACCCACATGGCCAAAATGCTGCCGGAGCGCTTTTCCGCGGTGTCGGGGCCGAAGAATCGGGTAGGGCGGATCTTCATCGACTACCTGCGAAACGGTCTCGGCGCGACGACCATTTGCGCTTACGCTGCGCGCACCCGCGAAGGCCTGCCGGTGTCGGTGCCGATCTATCGCGAAGAAATCGTACAGCTCAAGGGCGGCAATCAGTGGAACATCCACAACGTGCATGAACGCCTGGAGGAAGTGGGCGACGGGCCTTGGGCGGACATGAAGAAAACCCGGCAAACCATTACTGCCGAAATGCGGCGACGGGTCGGCATGAAAAAAACCTGACGTGCCCGGTTGAAGCTGCCGCAGGCTGCAATCTGTTGATCTGAACAACAAGCTCAACAGTTCTCAGCCTGCGGCAGTTCCTGCACAGACCGGGTATTACTTGTTGATGAACGCCTGGAAATCAGTGCCCAGTTTGTCGATCGCCGCTTTGAAATCCTGCGCGGTGATCTTCTGGCTTTCGTTGGAAAGTTGTTTGCCAAACACCTTGCGCACGACCTTGGCCATGGTCTGGTTGGTTTTGGCGTCTATGAACTCGGCTTCGATAAACAGTTCGGTGTCCTGATCCCGATGACCGGTAGCGGCTTGCGTTGCACCGACGACGGCGGCGATGGGCACGACTTCATACCATTTCATGCCTTCATTGGAAGCGCTCACGCCAGTGATGGCGGCACGCATGACCAGGGTTTTCGAACCGGCCGGTGCTGCGTTCGGGCTGGAAACCACGCGGTATTTCTGTCCCAGTGTGGTTTTCGCCTTTGTGGTCATGTAGTTCTGGATGTCATTGAGCGTTTGCTGATTGACCCGCTCGTTGGGCTTTGGCGCCGGATACAGTTCCAGTCGGTTGAATGCCACGGTGTTATAGGCATCGGGGTTCCACGATGGGCTCACCCAACGCATCGCCGTGCCGCCGCTGGGCGTTTCGACTTCCTGAAGATTGTTGTAGTCGGTCAGGTAACCGGAATACTGCGCCTTGTCGGTGACTTTGGAGGTACAACCTCCGAGCAGGAGCCCGGTCAATGCGACGCCGATCAGCAGGTTTCGGGACAGGTTCATAGTGCAGTGTGCTCCTTGAGTGAAATCGTTTTATCGGGCGCAGAAAGCAGCAACGCCACGTCATTGTTCAGAGCATAGGTGGCTCTTGGCGTAATGCACTGTGAATGTTCGATTACCATCCGACACGCACATCTGCCGTCGTCACGCCCAAGTGTCATAGCCGTTGCCGCAGCGCCTGTGCGTCAGCGTCCGTAGCGTGAGACAAGAGCGTAGGTTTTAAACACGAATTATCCAGAGCGAGTTGCCAATCAAGTGTCGCTGTTTAATGCGTTCACCGATCAACAAACGGAAACCGCGACCGGAGGAATCAGTCGGTTAATTATTCGGTTACGCCTGTATTTCAGTTGCTACGCTTTAAACCTGACCTCATCTGTTCGGGGAGCAAGCGATGTCACTTCAGCTTCAGCGTGTTCGGAGGTTGTTTTTCGGCCTGGTCACCGGATTGCTCGCCGTTCCCTTGCTGGCGGCCGAGCCTGTTGCGGTCGATGCGCCGAAAAATCAGCTGGAACCCAAAGCGCTGGAGATCCTCAAGGCCATGAGCGCCAGATTGGCCGGCGTTCAGGGCATGAGTTTCAAAGCTACCACCACTTATGAGCGCCCCAGTCGTCTGGGGCCACCCCTGGCGTACAACACCGTGGCGCTGGTCAATGTTCAGCGCCCCGATCGCTTGCGTGTTCTGACCTCCGGCGATGGCCCTGCGACCCAGTTCTACTACAACGGCAAGCAAGCCTGGGCCGTTGAACCGAAGGAGAACCTGGTGGCGCAAGCTGACGCACCGCCCACCATCGATGCAACCCTCGAGGCGGCGTATCAGCGGGCGGCTATATATTTTCCCTTCACCGATGTGATCGTTTCCGACCCCTACAAGGATCTGGCCAGGGATATGCGCTTGGCGTTCTATATCGGTCAGTCAACGGTGGTCGGCGATACCGCGACCGATGTGATCGCCTATGCCAACGACGTGGTGTTTGTCCAGGCCTGGATAGGTACGCAAGACAAGTTGCCGCGCATGTTGCGGGCGGTGTTCCGTGATGATCCGACACAATCCCGGCATCAGGTGGCATTCAGTGACTGGAAGCTCGAATCAGCGTTGTCGGCAGATTTCTTCAAACCACAACACATTGAAAATGCGCACCGCATCCAGTTTGCACCGCCTTCCGACTTGCGTGCCCCTGAAGGGGTTAAACAGCCGGTTGCCAAACCCTGAGGGAGGAGTTTCAAACATGCATGGACCCACATTGAAGCTTGCAGGGTTGATGATCGCGCTGCTGAGTTGTGAGCAAGCGTCGGCCTGGTACCATGCTGCCGGTTTTGGACGCTCGTTCGGCGGCGCTGACTCCTGGAGCCATTCAGGGGCGTTTGGTTCGGCTTCAGGCGGTGGTGGCAGCTGGAGCGGTCAAAGCAATCGTGGTGGTTCGGTTTCGGGCGGTGATGGTAGCTGGAGTGGTTCGGGCTATCGCGGTGGTTCGGCTTCCGGTGGTGGCGGTAGCTGGAGCGCCAGTGGCGAAAACGGCGGTAGCGCCTCAGGTGGCGAGGGCTCGTGGCGGGGCACAGGTGCCGAAGGTGGCACGGCTTATGGCGGCGAGGGCGCGTGGCACGCCGAAGGTGAGAATGGCGCCACTGCCAGCGGGTACCGTGCCGATGGCTATGGCACGACGGTCTATCGTCCGCAGACCTATGGCACGAGCTACTACCATCCCCCGACGGCAGTGTATGCCAGCAGCGGTTGTTACTACTGCGGTTACAATGACGGCGTCAATCCTGCTGCGGCAGCGGCCGCCGGGGTCGTGGCCGGTAGCGCGATCGCTGACTCGACTGATCAGAACGTCAATAACAATGCCTGGAGCCAGGGCTACAACGCCGGCATGATGGCGTCCGCTCCCCCCACCATGCCGATGGGTGCGACGTTTGCCAGTCTTCCTTCGGGCTGTGGATTGAGGACAGTGTCTGCGGGCACTTTTTATCAATGCGGCAATTCGTGGGTGCGCCCTGCGTACGGCGCCAACGGTGTTTACTACACCGTGGTCCCCATGCCCTGAACTCACCGAAATCCCGGTGTTACTCAGGCATCGCGCAACAAGTCATTGGCGTTAAGCACTTCATAGGCTATCTCCGGGCGCTTTTCCATGGCGCGGCGAATCGCGGCCGGAATCGATGCGCGGGTCTTGCGGCACAACCCCGGCAGTTCAGCGACGTAAATGCCGATGCCGCGCATGGTGCGCACTTCGTTGAGACTGGGGACGATGTCGACGCGGATGCCCAGTTGTTCGAACATCCGCCGTTGCAGGTGCTCCAGGTCCTGAAGGCTCGAAAGGTTTTCCAGACGTTCGATCAGGCGTTTTTCTTCGGTGCGCGTCAGAAACAGGATGCGCACGTCCGCGCCCGGGGTTTCGAGCAATGGGTCACGCCCGCAATCGCAGGCACCGGGCGGACAGGGTTGGCGGATCGGCGCAGAGGTGGTCATGGGGTTCAATCATAGAGCGCTGCGTTCGGGTTTGCCCATAGGGCTTTCAAGGGTTTTATCGAGTGATTCAGAGCGGATCAGGCGGTTGCTGACAAAACCGAACAGTGTGAAGCCGAGGAGGGTGACCACGCCGCCGAGCATCAGCGCCTGTTCGCCGGAACTGAATAGCGCCAGATAGCTGTAGGCCGACGCCACCCAGGCAACGATGTTGGTGGTCAGCGCCTTGCGCGCCGGCACGCCGCGGGCCTTTTGTATCGCCATCAAGGCGGCCATGGAGAGGATGTACGGCACCAGATTGGTGACCACCGCGAGGTTGACCAGGGTGTCGAATTGATTACTCAGGTTGGGATCAATGGTGAACAGGCCCAGCGCCGTTTGTACCGCCAGCAGGATCAGCATGCCGGCAATCGGCGTGCCTGCCTTGTTGGTCCGCGCGAATATCGGCAGGAAGTAACCGGTGTCCGCCGAGCTCTTGTAGACCTGGGCGATGGTGAATTGCCAACCCAGCAGTGAACCGATGCACGCCAGCACCAGCAGGCCCATGACGATATTGCCGACCGCAGGGGTGAACATTTTGGCGAACACCAGGCCGAACGGTGCGGTGGAGGCGGCCAGCTCAGGATTGTCGATGATGCCGGCGATGACATTAGTGGACAGGATATAAATCACCGCAGCACCGAGGGTTCCGCCGAGCACGGCAATCGGTACGTTCCTCTCGGGGTTCTCCACCGCGTCGGAGTTGGCGCACGCCGATTCCAGGCCCAGAAACGCCCACAATGTTATCGCCACGGATGCCCCGGCCGCTTCGAACCAGCTCTTGTCGTGGGGGTTCCAGCCTGCCACATAAATACTGCTGTCGAACCAAAACCAACCAATGGTCGAGACCAGCAGCACCGGCGCAATTACCCCCCATACCGTGACCGCACCGATCCGCCCGGTAATCCGCGCGCCACCGAAATTGGCGAATGTGGTCATCCATAGCAACGCAATGGTCGCCAGGCCCACTTGCAGCGAGTCAAGGCGCAGGTCGAACAGTTCTTGTATGTAGCCCACCGCAGTGACACTGATCGCGACATTGGCAATCAACAGTGAAAGGCCGTAGGTGTAGTTCGTCAGGTAGTTGCCGGCCTTGCCGAAGGCGTATTCGGCGTATCCGCCCATGCCACCGGTTTTTCGACTGAGCATGCCGCATCGCGCAAAGGCGTAGGCCAGCGCGAGTGAGCCGGTGGCCGTCACCAGCCAGGAAAGAATCGAAATGGCGCCGACTTCCGCGAGTTTCGAGGGGAGCAACACAATCCCCGAGCCCAACATGTTCACCGCAGTCAACATGGTCAGTTGCCCCACACTCATTTTCTTTGCGACTGACATGCGCTGCCTCGTTAGTTGGTCAAAGCAGTGTTAGCTATAGCAAAGTATTGAAATGTCGCAAGAAATGCCCGGCAGCCGATGCGTCTTCAAGGGATATTGCAGAAGAGGCATTATGCTGGCCCCCAGATTGCTCGTCTGTCGCCAGAATCACTTTATTTTCAGTTGGTTAGGTGGAACGCATATGCGCAATGTTTGGGGCGCGCTGATCGCTGTCAGCGTTGCGGGGCTGGCTGTGTCTGCCCAGGCAAGGGAACTGAAACCCAATGATCGTTATATGTGCAGCTGGGGGGCGGGCACGGCGGCCAGAGCGCAGGAACTCAAGTTGTCCGGAGTTTCTCTCTACGCCGCGCGGCAAAAAATCCAGCACTACAAGTTCGACAAATCGTGGATGCGCATGATGGCGATGGGCATTACCGAGCAGACTTACGACAGCCCGACGCGGATCAAGCCGGCGGCGGTGCGGCAGAGTTTTTATGATGATTGTGTGAAGTACAAGTTGGCCAGGAAATGAAGTGCCGAAGCAGGCCTTGGTCGGATTGGCCTACGGGTTGACGCACGCCGACTATATTGAAAGGCCGGGTCCGTCGCAGGTTCAGCATTAATCATGACTGAGAGCCGTCGGGTCTGACGTGCGTTTTTCTGATTCACCTGAAATTGTGCAAACAACCTTTCAATCAGGAGATCATCATGACCCAGCTCGACAAAGTACTGTACACCGCCAAAACCCACACCACTGGCGGCCGGGACGGCGCCTCCCGCAGCTCCGACGGCATTCTGGACGTCAAGCTGTCGTCCCCGGGCACGAACGGCGGCGGCACCAATCCCGAGCAACTGTTCGCCGCCGGTTGGTCGGCGTGTTTCATCGGCGCGATGGGGGTGGCGGCCAAGGAGCTGAAGGTCGCACTGCCCAAGGATGTAGCGGTCGACACCGAAGTCGATCTGGGCACCAATGAAGGCGGTTACCTGTTGCAAGCTCGACTCAATGTCAGCCTGCCGGGACTGGATCGCGAAACTGCGCAGAAGCTGGTCGATACCGGACACAAGTATTGCCCGTACTCAAAAGCCACGCGCAACAATATTAATGTCGAGGTCAAGCTCGTTTGAGTTGAAATAAAAGAGGTCCTGGCGAAGGTTGTTTTAATAGCCGTATTGCCAGGACCTCATCGACGACAATAAGGTAAGTTTAAGTTTGAAAGAAGCTCACCAATCTTTATGATCCCTCTGACTCAGTATTGAGAAGGAAATGCGCAGTTCGCTGCCTCTGTTCGACGTGAGTTGAGTGTGGATCTGGCTCGATAAATAGTATGACTGTTTTAGTTGCTGGGGGCGTAAATGACAATGGCTCGCTATCAGTCGTGTTTTTTTGCTTTCATGACAACTAGTGGATCCAATCAATAATGTCAAAGGTCATGTAATTCAAGCGCCTCAGCTAGAATGGGGCTTGACGAGTAAGTTGGTCGCTTAACGTGGAGCCAGTGGTATTTCCAACTGGCGACCGCTTGTCGGTGGCATGCCTGAAAAATGAACATTTCGCGGCTACGGGCCTCAGACTCTCCAGCATGGCATCATGACATGCTAGCGAAATCGTAAAAAAAAGAAGTGGAAACGCGACCTCAAATGCAGTGATTGCAGATGGGGATTTTTTTATCCTGAATTCAAGAGGTAACAACTAAGCTGACATCAATTTCCTAATCTAATCAATAGGGTTTCAAATAATAAACCTATGGTTTGGTTTTCTTGTATGAGTAAGGTCGCTCAGGGTTATTTAATAAGTCCCCTGAAGTGTACTGTCGAATAAGGTGGAGAAAATACCGTGGCAATAAATACAATCATGAGCCTGATCGAACATAAAGAATTCATGGAGTTTTTGCGGCTGGGCGTTGTGTACGTTCATTTGGTCGCTTGTTGCGTGGCGATCGGTCTAGTGTTGACCAGTGACATTGCAATGGTCAGGGATATGTGGAAACGCAAGGCATTCACTGAACACGATCATGCGCACATGGAAAGTCTGCAGAAGTCTGTGGTTCTGGCATTGATCGGTCTGTGGGTGACAGGCGCTGCCATCATCGGCATCGATTACCTGGGCAAAGGCACGGAATATTTCATGAATCCGAAGCTTCACGCCAAAGTGATTATTGTTTTGCTGCTGACCTACAACGGCATTCTGCTACACCGCCTGGTATTGCCCGCACTGCAGAAGGCCGGCTCCTTGCTCGAGCTCGGGTTCAGCGCCCGAATGATGGCTCTTTTTTGTGGTTCGCTGTCGGCAGTGTCCTGGATGTATGCCGCCATGCTGGGTGTCGGACGACCGCTGGCCTGGAAATACTCTCTCTCCGAACTCTTGATGGCCTACCCGGTGCTGATCGTGCTGGGCTTCTTGACGATGCTGGCGCTGACTGAGCGAGCCAAACGCCCCAATACCCTCATTGCACCGCAGTGGGCGCACTGACCCTGTAAAGCGCAAGCGTATGGCAAGCTGACGCTTAGGTAAAAAAGGTCCTGGCGACGGATTCGGGAGCACCATCGCCAGGACCTGAAAGCGTCCAGTTCACCGGGCAGAGGTGAACCTCAACCTTCCTCGACATTATCAATGTGCTTGAACCGCTCGATCAGAAAGTCGATCAGGCTGCGTACCCGCGCTGACAAATGCAGCTGCTGCGGGTACACCGCATACACATCGGCCCGGGTCGGCGTCTGGTCTTCCAGCACCAGGCGCAAGCGGCCACTGCGCACATAACGGGCGATGTCCCACTCCGCCCGAAGCAGGATGCCATGCCCATCCAGCGCCCAATTCAGCGCTACCTCTCCATCGTTGCAGCCAAGGGCGCCATGCACTTTGATGTTTTCCGTGTGCCCGCCGTTGGTGAAGCTCCAGACGCCATAGGGTGATTCGTTCTGGCGGATGAAAATGCAGTTGTGGTGCTGCAGCTCCGCGAGTTTTTGCGGGGTGCCGTACTTGTCCAGGTACAGCGGCGAGGCACATAGCAAGCGCCGGTTGGAGGCGATCTTGCGCGCGTGGAAAGCGGCATCCGGCAAGGTGCCGAAGCGAATCCCCAGATCGAAGCCGTGGGTGGTCAGGTCCAGCGGGTGGTCGCTGATCTCCAGTTGGATTTCCACTTCGGGATAGCGGGCGTAGAACGCGGCGAGGGCAGGGCCGATATGCCGTCGGCCGAAGCCCAGAGAAGCATTGACCCGAATCAGCCCCTTGGGCGTGGCCCGGCTGCTGCTCACCAACTGTTCGAGCTCGTTGATCTGGGTGAGGATGCGCGCGGCCTGGGAGAAATACAGCTCGCCCTCGGACGTCAGGCTCATCGAGCGGGTGGTGCGGTTGACCAGGCGAATACCCAACCGGGCTTCCAGCGCCGTCAGGCGTTTGCTCACTGCTGGTGGGGTAATACCCAGCTCCCGGGCGGTGGCGGCAAGGCTGCCTTTGTTGGCCAACAGGTAAAAAAACGATAAATCCAGGGTCTGGTTCATTCGTAACTCAAAGTTATTTATGTAGTGATTTTGAGGAACTCACAGCTATTTGTTCACTACATATACTCCGCTCACACCCCGCCTGAACAGCGGGAACAACAAGAAATCGATGAGAGTGGAGTCAACAATGAGCGCATACAAAATTGCTGCAGTACCCGGTGACGGCATTGGAGTGGAAGTGATCGCCGCAGGCGTCGAGGTACTGCAGGCCCTGTCGAAAAAAACCGGCTTCGAACTGGATTTCAAACATTTCGACTGGAACTCCGACAACTACCTGAAGAACGGCTACTACATTCCCGAAGGTGGCCTGGAAGAACTGAAAACCTTCGACGCGATCTTCTTCGGCGCGGTCGGTGCGCTCAACGTGCCGGATCACATTTCCCTGTGGGGCTTGCGCCTGCCGATCTGCCAAGGGTTCGACCAGTACGCCAACGTACGCCCGGCCCGTGTCCTGCCGGGGGTGAAAAGTCCGCTGCATAACGGTGACCAGATTGACTGGGTCGTGGTGCGCGAGAACTCCGAAGGCGAGTACTCCGGCAACGGCGGTCGTGTGCATCGCGGCTTGCCGGAAGAAGTCGCCACCGAAGTGTCGGTGTTCACCCGGGCCGGGGTCGAGCGCATTCACCGCTTCGCTTTCGAACTGGCGCAAAGCCGCCCACGCAAGCACCTGACCATGGTCACCAAGTCCAACGCCCAGCGCCACGGCATGGTGCTGTGGGACGAAATCTTCTATGAAGTGGCCAAGGATTTTCCGGATGTGAAGATCGACAAGGAACTGGTCGACGCCGTGACCACGCGCATGGTGCTCAAGCCATCGACCCTGGACGTGATCGTCGCCACCAACCTGCACGCCGACATCCTCTCCGACCTGGCTGCCGCGCTGTCCGGCAGCCTGGGTATCGCACCGACCGCCAATCTCAACCCGTCACGCAAGTTTCCTTCGATGTTCGAACCGATCCACGGCTCAGCCTTCGACATCACCGGTAAAGGCGTCGCCAACCCGATCGCGACGTTCTGGACCGCCGCCATGATGCTGGAACACCTGGGTGAGGCCGCCGCGGCCAAACACTTGATGTCAGCCATCGAAGCGGTGACCGAAAGCGGTCTGCACACCCCGGACCTCGGCGGCAACGCCACCACCCGCCAGATCACCGACGCGGTACTCGCGCTGATCAACCGCTGATCTTTCCCGGCGATTCAAAGTAGTACTGCGGCACAACGCCAAGGGGCGGATCGGTGGATCCGACCCCTGGGCATTTCCTGACAACAATAAAAAATCAGGGCCCTGTCATGAAAAGAATACTTGGCAAACTCTACGTACAAGTGCTCATCGCGGTGATCCTCGGCGCCATCGTCGGGGTGTTCGTTCCCGAAACCGGAACGGCGCTCAAACCCCTGGGCGATGCGTTCATCAAACTGATCAAAATGCTCCTTGCACCGGTGATCTTCCTGACCGTGGTCACGGGCATCGCCCGCATGGAAAACATGAAGGAACTGGGGCGCGTCGGCTTTCGCGCGTTGCTGTATTTCGAGGTGGTGTCGACGCTGGCACTGGTGGTCGGCCTGGTGGTGGTCGATGTGTTCAAGCCCGGCGCGGGCATGAACATCGATGTCGCGACGCTCGACACCTCCAGTCTGGCCACCTACACCTCGGCGGTGAAACACGCTTCGTTCATGGACTTCGTCATGAACATCATCCCCGACACCATTGTCGACGCCTTCGCCAAGGGCAACGTACTGCAGATCTTGCTCTTTTCGATCCTGCTCGGCATCGCCCTGGCGCATGTCGGGCCGCGCGGCAAAGTCTTTGTCGATACGCTGGACAGCCTGATGCAGGGCATGTTTCGCATCGTCAACATGGTCATGCGCCTGGCACCGATCGGCGCATTTGGTGCAATCGCGTTTACCATCGGCAAGTACGGTTTCGGCTCGCTGTTCTCCTTGGGCAAACTGATGGCCTGCGTGTACCTGACCTGTGCCGTGTTCGTGATCTTTGTTCTCGGCCCGATCTGCCGCTACAGCGGGTTCAGCCTGTGGAAGTTCCTCAAGTTCATCAAGGAAGAACTGTTCACCGTGCTGGGTACCAGCTCTTCGGAATCGGTACTGCCGCAGATGATTTCCAAGATGGAAAAGGCTGGTGTATCAAAACCCGTGGCCGGGATGATCATCCCCTCCGGTCTGACCTTCAACCCGGACGGGCAGGCGATCTATTACACCATCGCCGCGATCTTCATCGCCCAGGCGACCAACACGCCACTGACCCTGACCGACCAATTGATCGTCCTGGCGGTGCTGATGTTCACTTCCAAGGGCTCGGCGGGGGTCACCGGTTCCGGCTTCATCATTCTGGCGGCCACGTTGTCGTCCCTCGGGACCATTCCGGTGGCGGGGATGGTGTTGCTGCTGGGTGTCGACCGTTTCATGTCGGAAGCGCGGGCGATCACCAACACCATAGGTAATGGCGTTGGCACCATGGCGATTGCCAAATGGGTCGGAGCGCTGGACACGGTGAAAATGCACAAGGCCTTGAATGGTGAGGTTGAGGTGGAAAAGCCTGAGGCTGTGTTTGCGCCATCTGCAATGACGACTGAACCGATGTTGCCGAAATTGAAGGAAGCGTCTCGGGTGTAGGCCGGGTCAAGCGGGGTGTCAGGCACCAGCGATGCTGAATGTCGTGACGCCATCGCGGGCAAGCCATGCCCCTACAGGATTAGGGGTATGGTCTGGAACCTGCGCTGTCCACGTCCAGCGCCAAGGGCTAAACTGCGGCGATAACCAAAATAACGACGTGACCTGCCTTGTATGAAAATCCACCCATTACCGCCACTCAACAGTCTGGTCGCGTTTGAAGCGGCGGCGCGTCATTTGAGTTTCACCTTGGCTGCCCATGAGTTGAACGTGACGCAAGGTGCAATCAGTCGACAGGTTCGTTTGCTGGAAGACTATCTGGGCAAGGTTCTGTTCGAGCGGACCACTCGTACGATTCAACTGAGCCCGGCAGCCAGTCAGTACTATGAAACGGTGCGTGCGGCGTTGATGCAGGTGGCGCAGGCCACCGGTGAGATTCGCCATTGGCAGGGCGCCGAACAGGTGACGGTCGCCACCAGTACCGCAATGGCCTCGTTGTGGCTTTTGCCTAAAGTGACCGAGTTTCAGCGGGAGAACGAAGAGATCGATCTGCGGATCATCGCCCATGATCAGGTCAAGGATTTCTCCCGGCTCGATTGCGACCTGGCGCTGTATTACTGCAAGACACCGCCCAGGGACATGCAGGTCACGCCGTTGTTTTCCGAAGAGGTTTACCCGGTTTGCAGCCCGGCCTATCTTGCCAAGCATCCCGCCTTGAATACCCCTGAAGACCTGGCAGCCTGCACCTGGCTGTTTCTCGACGACCCGCAACGGGACTGGATCGGCTGGCCGGAATGGTTCCACAGCCAGGGCCTGAAAAAGGTCGAACCGAAACGCCGGATCAATATCAACAGTTACTCGATGCTGATCCAGTCGGCGATCAGCGGGCAGGGCATAGCGCTGGCCTGGTCCAACCTTGTCGATGATCACCTGCACAGTGGCGCACTCATCCGACCGCTCGATACGGTATTGAGAACCGATGCGCAATTCTGTTTGCTGGAGCCCTTGGCCCGTGGCGGGATGCGCCAGAGCGTTAAACGTTTCCGCAGCTGGTTGTTGAACCAGCTTCCGCCAGCGGAGGACGTCCTGTAACGCCGTCAACGGGGTCGAATTTCAATCTGAATCGCCCGGCATTTCGATGCCGGGCGATTTTTTTTGCCCCGGGAAAATGCTCGCAAGCGTAAAAACATACGCTCGATATTTATGACAATAAGTCATGAATCGCGCCGGAAATATCGTTTGTCGAGACCCACCCTGTTTTCCCAAACTTGCCGCCAGCGGACCCTGGCCAACGAGCCTGCCGATCATTCAATACCGTGCCCAGCAGGGGAGAACAATAATGAGCACCATCCAACAAATTCCTGTGCATCACCTGGAAACCGTCCTCAATCCGATCCACGAAGCGACCGGCCTGAGCAACGAGTTCTACACCGAGCAACGTTACTTCGAACTCGAGCGCGATCAGGTCCTGGGCAAGACCTGGGCCTGCGTTGGTTTCGCCAGCGACCTGGGCAAGGCCGGTTCGGTCAAGCCCATCGACTTCATGGGCTTGCCATTGTTGCTAATGCGTAACCGCGAAGGCCTGGTGCAGGTGTTCCACAACGTGTGCAGTCACCGCGGCATGAAGTTGGTGGAAGAGGCCGGTGAAGTGCAGGGCGTGATTCGCTGCCCTTACCACTCTTGGACTTACGACCTTAACGGCGGGCTGCGCGGAACGCCGCACGTCGGCGGCATCGACCAGCACAAAGACGAGCGCTTCGCCTGTGAAAAACATGGCTTGAAAGCCATCCGCAGCGCGATCTGGATGGACATGGTGTTCATCAACCTGTCCGGCGATGCGCAGCCGCTGGAAGACATGCTGGCGCCGTTGACCCAACGCTGGACCCAGTTTCTCGGTGAAGACGGCATGAGCTTGATGCGCCGTCGCCCGGGCCACGATGCCACCACTCTGGACATCAATTGCAACTGGAAACTGGCGGTCGAGAACTACTGCGAGGCTTATCACTTGCCGTGGGTTCACCCGAGCCTGAACTCCTACTCACGCCTGGAAGACCACTACAACATCATTTTTGACCAACACTTCGCCGGCCAGGGCAGCTACGCCTACAACCTTTCGGACGTCGCCGGTACGCACTTGCCGACATTCCCGGGCTGGCCGCTGGACCGTCTGAAGAATGCCGAGTACGTCGCGTTCTTCCCTAACGTATTGCTCGGCATCCAGGCTGACCATGCCTTCGCCATGCAGCTTGAGCCGGTTGCACCGGGACGCACCATCGAGCACTTGCGCCTGTTCTATGTTGGCGACGAAGCCGCCAGCAGCGACGAGTTCAGTGCCTGCCGCGAGGCGATTCTGGAGTCCTGGAAAGTGGTGTTCGCCGAAGACATCAGCTCGGTCGAAGGCATGCAGAAAGGCCGGCATTCCCCTGGCTACAAGGGCGGCGCGTTCTCACCGGAAATGGACATCCCGACGCATTTCTTCCACCAGTGGGCTGCACGTCAGTTGCTCGCCACCACGCCGTCCGCCTGAGGAGAGGTCCATGTATCCGATCGCCTCTCACTGGCTCAACTATATCGACGGGCAATGGAGCGACAGCGTCCAGCGCCTGACGGTCAACAACCCCGGCACCGCTGAGCCGGTCGCGACTATCGCCCAGGCCACCGTGGCCGATGCCGAGCGTGCGTTGCTGGCCGCTCGCCGCTGCGCCGACAGCGGCGTACTGACTCGCGCTCGTCCGGCGCAACGCGTGACCTGGCTACTGCGCATAGCCGAGGAAATCCGCGCCGTGGCGGACGAGGGCGCCTGGGTGCTGTGCCAGGAAAACGGCAAGCGCCTGAGCGACGCCAAAGACGAGTTCATCGAAGCCGCGCGCTACTTCGAGTATTACGCTGGCATGGCGGACAAGATCGAGGGCACCTCGATCCCGTTGGGCAATGGTTACATGGACTTCACCCTGTACGATCCGATGGGTGTCTCGGCGCAGATCGTGCCGTGGAATTTCCCGGTGTCGATCTGTGCCCGCTCGCTGGCGCCGGCACTGGCGGCGGGCAACGCGGTGGTGATCAAGTCCCCCGAACTTTCGCCACTGGGCATGTGCGTGCTGATCCGCGCCATCGCCAAGGCCGGTTTGCCCGATGGGGCGGTCAACCTGATTTGCGGCCGTGGTCGCGAGGTCGGTTCGTATCTGGTCAGCCATCGTAGTGTCGACCAGATCGTGTTCACTGGCTCCGTGCCAACCGGCCAGTCGATTCTGCGCGACGCCGCACAGCATGCGATTCCGAGCGTCATGGAGTTGGGTGGCAAGTCGGCCGCCATTGCCTTCGCCGATGCCGATCGCGAGCAATTGCTGGCGAGCGTTCAGTCAGGGATTTTCTTCAATGCCGGCCAGGTGTGTTCGGCGATGTCGCGGTTGCTGGTGCAGCGCGAGATTTATGAAGAAGTGGTCGAGGCAGTCGTTGCCATGGCCGAAGGCCTCAGCGTTGGCGTAGGTCAGGATAACGCCGACCTCACGCCGGTCGTCAGCGCCGGGCAACTGGCGGGCATCGAGGCGTTGTGCCGGCGAGCGATGGAAGACGGCGCCGTGGCGGTTACCGGTGGCGAAGCGTTTGCCGACCGAGCCGGACATTTCATGCGCCCGACGGTGTTCCGCGACGTCACTGCCGACATGTGCATCGCCCAGGAGGAAGTGTTCGGGCCAGTGCTGGCGATCATGCCTTTCGACACCGAAGAAGAAGCCATCGCGATTGCCAACGGCACCGAGTTCGGCCTGGTGGCCGGGGTGTTCACCCAGGACATCAGCCGTGCCATGCGCTGCACGCGTCAACTGAAATCCGGCCAGGTGTTCGTCAACGAATGGTACGCCGGCGGCATCGAAACGCCGTTCGGCGGCGTCGGCTTGTCGGGCTTCGGTCGCGAGAAGGGTCAGGAAGCCTTGTACAGCTACGTGCGCACCAAGAACGTAGCGATCCGGATTGTTGGGGAGTGAACGGCATGTTCAAGACTTGGCTTTGCATCGTTTGCGGTCTGATCTACGACGAGGCGCTGGGCTGGCCGGAAGATGGCATCCTTGCCGGCACGCGCTGGGAGGATGTTCCCCAGGATTGGGTCTGCCCCGAATGCCACGTCGGCAAGGCAGACTTCGAGATGCTCGATATCAGTGAACACACGCAGGCGGTCACCGCTGTCAGCGCACCGCCACCAGCGGTGGCGACGCCTGTGGTGGCTGCGGTAACGCGCCAGCCGATCGTCATCATCGGCAGCGGCTATGCCGGTTACGGCCTGGCCCAGGCGCTGCGCAAGGCAGATCCCAAGGTCGAGATCCGCGTGCTGACGCAAGAGTCCGGGCACCTGTACTCGAAACCGGCACTGTCGATCGGTTTGTCCCAGGGCAAAAGCGCCGAGGCGTTGTCCGGTGAATCGCCGCTGGCCATCGAACAGCGTTTGAACATCCGCGTGTACCCGCACTGCAAGGTGCTGGGCATCGACAGTTCGACACGACGCTTGCGCACCAGCTTCGGTGAAATGGCTTACGGCCAGTTGGTGCTTGCCAGCGGTGCGCAACCGATTCGCTTGCCGATCCAGGGCGATAGCTCAGCGCTGATCAGCGTCAATAATTTGCAGGATTACCACGGCTTTCGTGAGCGCCTGACCGGTGTGCGCCGTGTCGCGATCCTGGGGGATGGGTTGATTGGTTGCGAGTTTGCCAATGACTTGGCCCACAACGGTTTCAGCGTTGATGTCATCGGTCTGGGGCGTTGGCCGATGGAGCGTCTGTTGCCGGCCGAGGCCGGGCAGGTGCTGCAAAACGCTTTGAGTGATCTGGGGGTGAAATGGCATCTGCAAAACACCTTGGAAGCCATTGAATCCACGCCTCAAGGTTATCGCCTGCAACTCGCCAATGGCCAAACCCTCGAGGCGGATCTGGTGTTGTCGGCGGTTGGCCTGCGTCCTGACCTGAGCCTGGCAGAGAGTGCCGGTCTGGCGGTTGGACGAGGTATTCAGGTGAATGCTCAGTTGCAAACTTCTGCACCGGGCATCTACGCCTTGGGCGACTGCATCGAGATCGATGGACAACTGCTGCCGTACCTGGCACCGATCAATCAGGGCATTCAGGCGTTGAGCAAGACATTGCTCGGGCAATCCACGGCTGTCGACTACCCGTTGATGCCGGTGACGGTGAAAACGCCGGCCGCACCGCTGTGCCTGTTGGCGCCTGCCATCGCCAGCGAAGGTGAGTGGCGCTGCACGCCGACCGAAGATGGCTTGAGTGCCGGGTTCTACGACGCGGCGGGCAAGCTCAATGGCTTTGTCCTGCTCGGTCGCCAAGCGCAAACGCAACGCAGCGCATTGCTGCAGTCCTGTCAGCATTCTCAGCAGGCTGTAGCCTGAGGCCCGAATCATGAAAAACATCATCAACCTGCCATTCGATGACACGAGCTGCGGCTGGTATTCAGCATTGCCCGAGCAACCGGCGTGCAAGCGTCTATCGGGCGAACAGCGTGCGGATTACGCGGTGATTGGCGCGGGCTTCGCCGGCCTTGCCGCCGCCCGTCGCTTGGCCGAGCATCATCCCCAGGCGCGTATTCTGCTGGTGGATGCGCAACGGGTCGCCCAGGGTGCCTCGGGGCGCAACTCCGGTTTTGTCATCGACTTGCCGCACAAGTTTGCCCTGGAGCATCCGGACCCTGCGCACAAACAGCGTTTGCTGTCGCTCAACCGCGCCGCTATTTCACAGTTGCAAGGCCTGGTGCAAAACCATGGCATCGATTGCCAATGGTCCCATGCCGGCAAGTATCAGGGCGCCGTCGGTGCACGTGGCCTGGCTTATCTCGATCACTTCGAACGCCTGATGAGTGACCTCGGCGAGCCGTTCCGCAGAGCCGATTCCGCCGAATTGGCGAAGGTCCTGGGCACTGGCCATTACAGTGGCGCGATCTACACGCCTGGCTGCTATCTGATGCAACCGGCGGCGCTGGTGACGGGGCTGGCTCGCTCGTTGCCGGGCAACGTCGAGCTGCTCGAAGAGTCGCCCATCCAGCGTCTGGAACGTGACGGCCGTGGCGGCTGGATTCTGCACGGCACGGCGGGGCTGATTCGCACGCCGCAATTGCTCCTGGGCACCAGCATCTTCACCCAGGAGTTCGGTTATCTGCGCAATCGTCTGCTGCCGGTGATGACCTTCGCCAGCTGGACCCGACCGCTGAGCGATGCAGAGCTGGCCATTTATGGCGGCCAGCTGGACTGGGGGCTGACCCCGGCCGATCACGCCGGCACGACGGTGCGCATGACCCAGGATCGTCGGTTGATCATCCGCAACACCTACAAGCACGTGCCCAAGTACGGTCGCAGCACCAGTGATGGCATGCGTTCGAAAGTGCGGGATGCGCACCGCAAGGCATTCCTGGCGCGCTTCCCGCAGCTGGCCGACGTGCCGTTCAGCCATACCTGGGGTGGCGTCTATGCGATCTCGCGCAACTTCACCAACTTCTTCGGTGAGCTGGAGCCGGGTGTTCATGCGTCAGCCTGCGACAACGGTGTCGGTGCCGCGTGGGGCACCATCTCCGGAACGATGCTCGCCGATCTCGCGGTGGGTGCCGACTCGGCACAGTTGAACGATATTCGGGCGGTGACCGGCATGCCGTCGCTCAACCCGCCAGAACCATTCCTTGGCCTGGGCGTTCGCTCGCGCATTCATCTGGCGGCCTGGAACAGCCGGAGCGAGCTATGAGCCAATTGGCCAAAGGCAAAGGTCCGGTGCTGCGCATCGACCATTACGACCTGGACTTCACCTTCCGTGGTGGTCCGCCCGGCGCCGCTTATGTGGCGCGGGCCATCAGCAACGAAGTCTCGCCGAACATCGGCGTGGGCTTCGCCCGCTGGGAAGGCGCGCAGGTCGCCTGGACGGTGCTCTACGACGAAGTGATTTTCGTCATCGAGGGTTGCTTCGAATTGCGCGTCGGCGACGAGCTGTTTCAAGTCACGCCCGGGCAATTGCTATGGATACCCGAAGGCACCGAACTGGTGTACGGCGGGCATGCCTTGTTCGGGTATGTGGTGCATCCCGGCAACTGGAAGCAACTTCACGGCTTGGCTTGAGTTGTAAATTATCCGGGGAGCGGCACGGTGATAAGACTGACAAAAACTTTCGGTGCGCTGTATCTGGCCAGCTTGCTGATGCAGTTGGGATCGACCTTGCTGATGACCTATCTGGCGCTGCGCCTGAATGCCTTGGGGGCGAGCGAAACCGCAGGTGGTGCGTTGATGGCCGCCAATGCCTTGGGCATGGTGTTGGGCGGCTGGGTCGGACGCAGCTTGATCGCACAGGTCGGGCATATTCGAACCTATGCGGCGTGCGCCGGGCTGATTGCAGCGGCGGTATTGGCCCATGAGTTCAGCACGTCCCTGGCGTTCTGGCTGGTGCTGCGCGGGTTGGTCGGGCTGGCCATGATGTGCCAATTGATGGTGCTGGAAAGCTGGCTCAACGATCAGGCGCGCACCGAGCAGCGCGGCAGTGTGCTGGCGCTGTACATGGTCGCCAGTTACGTCGGGATGATGCTCGGCCAACTGGCCTTGAGTCTCGACGAGGGGCTGGGCATCCGCGCTCTGCTGGGTGTGGCGATGGTATTTGCGCTGTGCTCGGTGCCGGTGGCACTTACTCGCAGTGCACATCCCACGGCGGTGCCCGCTGCCTCGATCGACCTGCGGGTGTTCGTGCGGCGTATTCCGCAGTCTCTGATGACGATTCTGGTGTCCGGCATGATCAACGGCAGCTTCTACGGGCTGGCCGCGATCTATGCGAGCAAACAGGGACTGGAAACGGCGCAGGTCGGCCAGTTCATGGCGTTGACCATCGGCGCGGGCTTGCTGGCTCAGTTGCCTTTGGGCTGGCTCTCGGATCGATTGTCCCGTGCGAGTCTGATTCGCGCGGTGGCAGTTTTGCTGGTGCTCGTCTGCCTGCCGCTGGGTTTCAATCAAGCGCCTTCGTTCGTGACACTGCTGTGGTTCGGTTCGGCGATCGGCTTTTTGCAATTCTGCCTGTATCCGCTCGGTGTAGCGTTGGCCAACGACAACATGGAACCGCAGTTGCGCGTTTCACTGTCGGGCATGCTGTTGATCACCTTTGGCGTCGGCGCCTGTTTCGGGCCGCTGATTGCAGGTGTGTTGATGGAATGCTTCGGCACTTCAAGTTTTTACTTTTTCTATGCCGGCAGTGCCGCGCTGCTCGCACTGTGCGTGGGCCAGGCGAAAGTCACGGGCAAGCACCTGCAACAGGACGCGCCGCTTCAACACCCATCGACACCCAACGGCGTTGCCAGCTCTAACCTGGTGTCTTTGGCTGACCCCGTAAGTGAGTGCACGGATCGGCGCTGAATGGAGGAAGGAGGAGCGGTTTTATTGATGCGTTTTTCTCATGAGTCGGTGACTAAAAATGGTTTGAACGAAGGTCAGGTTTCAATCATCTTGGCGATGCTGCCAAAACCGAGTTAGACCGGATTAAATCTGCAGATAAACAGCGTGCTGACGTCAGATATCAGGCGATAGCTATGTTGCGGAATACTCTCTAAAACCCTTAAACAAAAACAAAAGGGGAAAACAATGCGTGCGCAATCAGGCATGTTAAAAGGCTTGAACCCGAATGTGACCGTCGCTTCGATATTGGCGGTGATTTCGTTTGTTCTATTTTGTGCATTCAAGGATGAGCAGGCTGCCAAAGCCTTCGAAATGGCTTCGATATTTATCCTGCATAACTTCAAGTGGTATTACCTCGCCTTGATCAGTGGCGTACTCGGTTTGCTGCTGTACATCTCCGTCAGCCGTTTCGGCAATCTCAAACTGGGCGCTGAACACGACCGGCCCGAGTTCAGTTTCGCGTCATGGATCGCCATGCTGTTCAGTGCGGGAATGGGCATCGGTTTGATCTTCTGGTCCGTCGCCGAACCCATGCTGCATTACGCCGACAACCCGTTTTCCAAGGGTTTGACGGACGAGTCGGCCACCCTGGCGATGCGCATCACGCTGTTCCACTGGGGCCTGCACCCATGGGCGATCTTCTCCATGATCGGTTTGAGCCTGGCGTATTTCGCCTACCGTAAAGGTTTGCCGCTGGCGCTTCGTTCGCTGCTGTATCCGCTGATTGGCGACCGCATCTACGGATGGATCGGTCATGTGGTCGATATCATGGGCGTCGTTATTACGGCCTTCGGTGTTTCTCAATCACTCGGCCTGGGCGTTGTACAGATCAATACCGGTCTGCATCAGGTATTCGGTATTCCGGTAAGTGTTGGTTTGCAGTTATCCATTATTCTGTTTGTGAGTATTGTTGCGTGCATTTCGCTACTGGCCGGTTTGTCCAAAGGCATGAAGCGAATCTCGACACTTAATATGTACTTGTCATTCATTTTGATGCTGGCAGTACTTGCCATTGGTCCGACCCGTTACATTCTCAACTTGATGTTTGAATCCACCGGCGACTATGTACAGAACATTGTTGGCCTGAGTTTCTGGATGGACACGCAGAAAGACAGCGAATGGCAAAACTGGTGGACGGCGTTCTACTGGCCGTGGTGGATGACCTGGGGCCCGTTTGTCGGTCTGTTCATTGCGCGAATTTCCAAAGGCCGGACCATTCGTGAACTGGTGATCGGCGCCCTGGTGGTGCCGACCATGGTGACCATTTTGTGGATGTCGGTGTTCGGTGGCGCAGCGCTGAAAAACGAACAACAGGATCGCCAGGCTTATCAGGCATCCGTTGCCAGCCAGGTGGTGGGTCAGGAACAACCGAAGTTCGAAGGCGGCACAGTGCTGCTCGCGACCAAGAAAGAAACCACGGCGGCGATGTTCACGCTGGTCCAGTCACTGGATGGCCCTACTGTTGGCGCCGTCCTGTCGATACTGGTGTGCGTGTTGCTGGGTGTGCACTTCGTCACCACGGCCGATGCCGGAACCCAAGTGTTGTGCACCTTGTGTGCCTTGGGAAGCACCAACCCGCCGAACTGGATCAGGTTGCTCTGGTGCATTCTGGAAGGGGCGATTGCTGCGGGCCTGCTGCTGGCGGGTGGGCTGAAAGCGATTCAGATGGCGAGTATTGCCGCCGGTTTACCGATTGCGATGTTGCTGCTGGTGATGTCGTACACGCTGATTCACAGCCTGCGTAAGGAAATGCCGAGCGTGCCGGCGTGGACGCCAGCGGTGGATCGCGTTCCAGGCCAGGCGGTTGATCAGGCTGAGCGTCGCGACGCACCGTCGAGTGTACCGTTGACTGCCGCATAAACCTGCTGGGTCGCAGCTGCCGAAAGAACCGAAACCGTCTGCTCAGGCTGACGGTTTCGGTTTTTGTCTCCTGTCGAAAAGCGCGATTCATGCGCAAGGATTTTGTGGGTCTTGCCCAATCCCGGCGGGCGAAATCTGGCGTTCAGCCTCGGGCAATTGGTCGAGGCTTACCGACAACTGAGGCAGGTTGCGTTCGAGCCGACTCAGTAATTCATCCCGTCATCAATCGCGATGCCCTGCGCTCGCATGGCCTTGATCAGTTCGCCGCGGGTGCCGGGCAGGTTGAGCATGGTCTTGGCCCGCAAAGTCGCGACTTCTTCGGCGCTGTACGGCTGGTAATCCTTCGGCACGCTGTTACCGGCCATACCGTCTTCGCGCATCAGCCAGTTGAGCAAGTCGGCCAATTGCGCGTTGTTCAACGCCGATTGCGACATGCCTGGCACACGTACCAGGAATTCGCGGCCACCGGGGACTTTCAGGAAGTTGCCGACAAAGCCCTTCATCCGTGGTGTGTCGTTGGCGGCGGAACCGCTGCCGTCGCCCAGATGGCAGCCGGCGCATTGCAATTGATAATTTACGCCGACGCTGTAGTTGGCTTCGGCGATGGGCTTTTGCAGTTCTTCGTTGCCCGGGGCGTGGCGCTGGTTGGGATTGGGAATGGCCCGGGCATGGACGAGCGGGGTGGTCATGAGGCAGGCCAGGCTAAGGATGAGCAACTTACGCATGACATCTTCCCTACAGGAGAAAACCGAACCTGTAGGCGCCAGGCTTGCCGGCGAAGGCGTCCATGAGAACGCCTTCGCCGGCAAGCCTGGCGCCTACGAAAAAACACACGCAAAGAATGCCGATTGCACGGGCAATCGGCGGAAATTGCGTGCTTAAACGGCGACGCCGCGAATGATCGAAACGGTGCAGTGATAGATGTGCGATTTGGCGGCCAGGCACCAGTTCACGTCGTTGTTGTTGAACGGGCGGTAGGCCGGTTCCTCACTGTCGTTACGGGTGCAGGCGCACTGGGCGCAGCTTTGCTTACCGCAGCAGTCGTTGTACGAAATGATGTAGTCCTTGCCATCGGCCGGGTTGCGGCAGGTGCCGATCCAGGTTACTTGCGAGGCTTCGGTGCCCGGTGGGCAGGACGTCACCGAACCACCGCAGCAGCTGCACAGGAAGCCGTCGATGGAGCAGTAACGCCAGTAATCGCAGCTGTTCGGGTCACCAGGGTCGCCGGCTTTCGGGTCAGTGGCGGCCAGCGCCTTGCTGGTGCGATCCAGTGGCAACAGCAGGGGCAGGGCGGCACCGGCCACCATCAGCGAGCCCATGCGCGCCAGCAATTTGCGGCGTGAGGTGGTGTCGGCAACACGGCGCGTCGAGCGCTCGAACAACAGATCCAGCAGTTTCATGAAGGTCTCCCTGCCTTAATCAGTGGCTATGGCCGTGGCTGTGGTCATGCGCGTGGTCGTGGGGCTGAGCATTGAGGTACTGCTGCAGCGTCGCGTGTTTCAAGTGTTCAACCTCGAACAGGCTGTCCAGGTGCTCGCGGGAATTGACCAGGCCCTTGGCGCGCAGGGTGCCGGACTGGTCGATCAGCGCGGCGTATGGCAGCTTGCCGATCTGATAGGTCATGCCCACTTCCGGACCGACCACGTAGGTGGCGTCTTCCAGTTTGTGCTCGCGGATCAGTGCTTGCTGGGCGTCCATGTCGCCGTCGCTGACGAACACCACGTCGAGGGTGCCGGCCTTTTCCCTGGCGATGGATTTGATCGCCGGCAGCAAGGATTTGCAGATCGGGCAGGTCGGCGAGAGGAAGAACAGCAGTTGTGATTTTTCCCCGGCGTAGCCGAAGTTCACCGGGCGACCCTTACGGTCGGCGGCGGTGATTTGCGGTGCGGCTTCGTTGACGGCCACGCCTTTGTCGACCATCAGCGCGCCGGCCGGGGCGAGACGACCATGCAGCACACCGATCTGACGGACCAGGCCCATGACGACAAACGCCACGGCCACCAGCAACACCCAGAGCAGAACGTTGGAAACTATCAAGCCTTCCATTTTGATTACCTACCAATCAATTTGAGCAGAAGAGGGGAGTTCGCCAGCAGGCCATCGGCCGCGGCGTAGATGAGCAGCGCGACAGCGGCGGCGGCCACGGTCACGAAGCCATCGAACACAGTCATGTCGCGCACCACCGGCGCCACGCTGGCCAGCAGCGCCAGCGCCACCAGCACGCTGTTGCGCAGCAGCAGGACCGGACGCAACGGTTGCGCCTGGTCTGGCCCGGCACAACCGCAGTCGATGTCGCGGCGGCCGCGCCACAGGTTGATGCCGATAGCGGCGGCGTACAGCGCCAGCAGGCTGGCCGCACTGAACGCCGCCCAGCCCCGGCTGAACGGGACCAGCAGCGCGAAAGCGATGGCCAGTTCCAGCAGCGGAATCAACCGTGCGCTCGGGCGTACCAGCGCCGCTGGCAGCAATTGATAGTCCGCCAGCTGCTTGGCGAAGCGCGCCGGTGCCCGCAGCTTGTGGGTCGCTGCACTGGCCAGCAGCGCCGAAATGGCGAGTGCGCTGGCAATGATGAAGATCGGATCTGATTGCATGGCCGAACCTCGTTCAGTAGCTCATGATCTGAGTCGCGGTCTTCGCGACTTTTGCCATGCTGCCGGTGTGCTTGTTGGTCTTGAGATCGAAAATCTGCAAGCCACCTTCAACGTCGGTGCCCAGCAATAGCGGCTTGTCGTCACCGGTTGCCTGCATGCTCCACACCGGTGCCGGGGCTTCCAGGGTGGCGATTTTCTTCAGGGTCTTGAGGTCATAGGCCCAGATGAAAGTGCTCGGGTCTTCCCACTTCATCGGTTCGTGAGCGTCGTGCATCAGCACGTACAAGCGGTTCAGTTTCGGCGCGACGGCCATCAGCTGCCAGCCACCCGGTGCCCAGCCGGCTTTCTTTTCCTCGTCGGTGGTCAGCGACCAGCTCGGCAGTATTTTTGGCGTGTCACCGGAGAAGTCCACGGCGCGCACGGTGCCAGTCGTGGTGGTGAAGTAGTAGGTGTCACCGACGTTGACCGCACGCTCCACCAGTTTCTCGGCATTCGGATCGAAGAATGGCGTGCGGTTGCGCGCTGTTTCCTGGCCCTGGTCGTTGATCGTCACCACTTGCAGGCTGCCGTCGCCGCACAGTGAGGCGAAGCGGCGCTTGCCGACCGGGTAGTTGAGCACGCAGCCAGGGATTGCGATTTCGGTCGCGACGGCCTTGGTCTGGGTGTCGACCACCGTCACCGAGGTCGACGGGGTGAAGTTGTAGACGTAGACAAAACGGTCATCGCCGCTGGTCTTCAGGCCGTAGCGCTGGGTCAGCGACTCGGCGCGCTTGTTCGGAATCAGCACTTCCCAGGCCGGCGACAGGGTCGAGCTGTCCCAAGCGGTCAACACGTCGGTGCGGGTGCCACGGGTGCCACGGGAGTACCAGATGTCGGCGCTGTAGATCAGCTTGCCGTCATGGCTCAGGGTCGAAGGCGCGGCGAATCCGGTTGGCACCATGCCCAGCACGCGTTTCTGATCCGGGTCGACCACGGTGACACGGCCGGCGACAAAGCTTTCGAACTCGACATCGACGACAAACGCGCGGTGCGGTTCAGCGGGGAACGCCAAGGTGGTCTGGCCGATGCCGGTGTCGGCGGGCAGGTCCGCACGGGCACTGTTCAAACCGAGTACAAGCAGGCTCAGGCCTAGCGCTGACTGTACGGAGATCCTGTTTGTTCGCATAAGGGGAACTTCCTGAATTGTTGGTAACGCGGATCGCGGGTGAGTGGGCAGATTCTGACAACTCAATAGTGCCTCGCCCGCCAACCCCGGGAATTGCCCTGCCTGCCAAGTGTTTGTGTATCTGTGCCAGTGTCGGGAAATCACTGCCACAGCCTGAAACCGCAGGGGCTGGAGGCGGATCGTTCCCACGCTCTGCGTGGGAACGCCTCAAAGGACGCTCTGCGTTCGCTCTTTGGGACGCGGAGCGTCCCTGGCTGCGTTCCCACGCGGAGCGTGGGAACGATCAACAAACCCCCGGGAATTGCCCTGCCTGCCAAGTGTTTGTGTATCTGTGCCAGTGTCACAGTGGCGAGGGCGCTTGCTCCCTCTGGGCTGTGAAGCAGCCGCCAAACTGGTGCAGGTGATGGAAGGTTTTACGATTGCTGCGCAATCGAACGGGAGCGAGCTCCCTCGCCACAGGATTTATGATCGTTCCCATGCTCTGCGTGGGAACGATCAACAAACCCCGGGAATTGCCCTGCCTGCCAAGTGTTTGTGTATCTGTGCCTGTGTCACTGTGGCGAGGGAGCTTGCTCCCGCTGGGCTGCGAAGCAGCCCCCGAAAGGGTGCAGACGATGGAAGGTTTTACGATTGCTGCGCAATCGAACGGGAGCGAGCTCCCTCGCCACAGGATTTATGATCGTTCCCACGCGGAGCGTGGGAACGATCAANGAGCGAGCTCCCTCGCCACAGGATTTATGATCGTTCCCACGCGGAGCGTGGGAACGATCAACAAACCCCGGGAATTGCCCTGCCTGCCAAGTGTTTGTGTATCTGTGCCTGTGTCACAGTGGCGAGGGCGCTTGCTCCCTCTGGGCTGCGAAGCAGCCGCCAAACTGGTGCAGGCGATGGAAGGTTTTACGATTGCTGCGCAATCGAACGGGAGCGAGCTCCCTCGCCACAGGATTTATGATCGTTCCCACGCGGAGCGTGGGAACGATCAANACGATGGAAGGTTTTACGATTGCTGCGCAATCGAACGGGAGCGAGCTCCCTCGCCACAGGATTTATGATCGTTCCCACGCGGAGCGTGGGAACGATCAACAAACCCCGGGAATTGCCCTGCCTGCCAAGTGTTTGTGAATCTGTGTCTGTGTCACTGTGGCGAGGGAGCTTGCTCCCGCTGGGCTGCGAAGCAGCCCCCGAATGGGTGCAGGCGATGGAAAGTTTTACGATTGCTGCGCAATCGAACGGGAGCGAGCTCCCTCGCCACAGGATTTATGATCGTTCCCAGGCGGAGCGTGGGAACGATCATGTGGCGAGGGGGAGGGAGAAGGTAAACACGGCGCCGCAGGGTTCCAGGTTCTGCGCCCAGATATCGCCACGATGACGACCGATGATGTTCTTGCACAGCGCCAGGCCGATGCCGTTGCCGCTGACCTTGGACGAGAAAAAGCCATCGAACAGCTTCTCCTGCGCCTGGGCCTGGATGCCGCGTCCACAGTCCTCGATACGCACCAGCGCCACGCCGTTGTCGCTACTGGCATGGATGCGCAACAACCGCCGTTCGATGGGTAGATCGGCCATTTCTTCAATGGCGTTGAAGGCCAGGTTGAGGATCACCTGGCCGATCAGCACTTTTTCGCAGCTCACCCGCAGCGGCTCGGGGGAGGTCACGACGTCGACCCGGACCAGACTCGGATCGGCGCGCAAACTGATGAAGTAGCGGGTTTCGCGCAGCAGCTCATTGAGGTCGACCAGCTCTTCGGACTGCTCAAGCTTGACCACGTAATCGCGCACGCTCTTGATGATCACAGAGGCGTGCTCGATCTGCCGCACGGCATTCTGCAAACCCCAGGCAACGCCCTCGTCGGTGTCGCCCGTATTGCCCAGGCGAATCACTGTGCCTTCAATGAAATTGCGGGTCGCCGCCAGCGGTTGGCTCAATTCGTGGGCGATGGCCACGGCCATTTCACCCATGGCGTTGTAACGCGCCAGGTATTCGAGTTTCTGTTCGCTGACCCGCCGCGCCTCTTCGGCTTGCACCTGCTCGGTGACATCGCGGAACAGCAGCAGATGGCCGACCAGGTCGTCCTCGATCTCGATGTAGCGGCAGGTTGCGTCATGCCAGCGCCACTCGCCGTCACGCCGCTGAACTTTGTAATGCACGCTGAACGGCGCGTGTTCCGGCGTTTCGTTGGCGAGTTGTTGCAACAGTCGCTGACGTGAAGCGTCGTCGCACCAGGCCAGAAAGTTCTTGCTCATCAGTTGGCGCACTTCGCTGGCGAGCAAGTGTGCGCCGGAGTCGCTGATGAAACGGATATCGCCCTGCGGGCCGAGCACCGCCACACCTTCGGCCAAGTCCTGCATGAACGCCTTGAGTCGACTTTCAAAGCGCTTGAGGTCGCGTTTGACCTTGTCTTCTTTGGAGATATCGCGGAACTGAACCATCAATACATCGCGGCCATCCAGGTGCACCAGCGTCGCGACGGCCTCGGACAGAATCTCCACCCCTTGCTTGGAGCGATAGCACCACTCGATGGCGCGTTGACCGGTGCGCGCAGCGCCTTCGAGCCAACGCAAACCTACCGAGCGCCGGTATTTCGGCGCGTCGCGGGTCATGTCCGGGGCTTTGAGGGGCGTCAGCTCCTCCAGGGTAAAGCCCAGCGCCGCCAGGGCAGCGGCGTTGGCCCAGAGGATTTCCTTGGTGTGCGCATCGTGAAGAATGATGCACAGCGGCATGGCTTCGATCAGCGCATGGAAGTCGTTCGGTTTTGGCAAATACATCGCAAAGCCCTTGGCGGCAAAGGTTCCGACGGTGGAGCCGGAAGTATGGCGTTTTATACCCGCTCGCGCATGGGGATGCGCTCAGAGGTAAGGGGTGTCGGCCTAGGGGTTTTCTTTAGTCCGGGGGCTGCACGCACCAATAGTTGCGCCGCAGTGCGGTTTTTACACTGGACCGCAATGCAAGGGGCTCCACGCCGACCTCTGTAGGAGCAAGGCTTGCCCGCGATAGCGTTCTCAAGTGTGCCATCGCGGGCAAGCCTTGCTCCTACAGAAAGCGGTGCGGTGCAGCCCTACTAACAATAATCAAAACGGAGAATGCCCATGCTGCGTTCAGCGGTTGCGCAACAAGACGCATCAATCGGCGTTGACGAGAATGTCGTCGACAGCCAGGCCTTTGCGCGGGTGCTGGATGAAGTGCGCCAGCGTCGCGAAGAATTCGATGCGGTCTCTCATGTGCCACGGGACATGATCGAGCGTTTCAAGCAAGTGGGCATCTACCGTGCCGCCACGCCGAAATGCTTCGGCGGCGATGCCCTGGCACCAGCCCTGTTCCTGCAAATGATCGAGCGTATCTCCGAAGCCGACGGCTCCGCTGGCTGGGTGGCCAGTTTTGGCAGCGCCGGCGTGTATTTGGCGGCGTTGCCGAAGCAAACCCTGGCTGAACTCTACGCCGACAGCCCTGACCTGGTGTTCGCCGGCGGCCTGTTTCCATTGCAACCGGCCGAAGCAGTAGAGGGTGGTTACCAGGTCAATGGCACCTGGAAGTTCGCCAGCGGCTGCAAAGGCGCGGATCTGCTCGGTGTCGGCATCGGCGCGGCGGGCGGCAAGCCACGCACCGCGGTGTTCCGCCCGGAACAAGTAGAGATCGTTGAAAACTGGGACGTGGTCGGCCTCAAAGGCACCGGCAGCCATGACCTGCGTGTGAGCGACAAGCGCGTCGACGAGCGCTGGACCTTCATCCGTGGCGGTGCTGCGACCATCGACGAACCGTTGTTCCGCTACCCGTCGATTGCCTACGCCGCGCAAGTGCTGGCGGTGGTCAACCTTGGCCTGGCCCGCGCTGCCCTCGATGAGATCAGCCGCATGGCGGGCGGCAGTGGTATCACCGGCGCACCGAAACTGTCAGACCGCGCTTACGTGCGCATCGAGATCGCCAAGGCCGAGGCCAAGCTCAGTGCTGCGCGCGGTTTCTTCTACAGCGCCACCGAACAGGTATGGAACTCGATTCTCGCTGGCAACCCGGTCACGCCGGAGCAGACCAGCCTGTTGCGATTGTCCGCGATTCACGTGTCCCAGGCCGGTGCCGAAGTGGTGCAAAGCGCCTACAGCCTGGCCGGGACCACCGCCATTTACCTGCGCCACCCGTTGCAACGCTACCTGCGCGATTCGATGGTGGTGACCCAGCACGCCTTCCTCAGCGAAGGGCTGTACGACGGCGCCGGCTCGGTGTTCCTCGGCGTGCCGCCGTTCCCGGGCTACGTCTGAATTTCATTACTTTTTCAAAGGATCAAGAGCATGTCCCAAGCTACCCAGGAACCGTTGCGCGTCGTCTTCTGCATCGGCATCACCCAGAACTTTTTCGACTTGCCCACCGGCGAAGGCCTGAGCGTGTGGAAAGGCTTCAGCCAGATGATGGGCGATCTCGGTGCGATGCCCGGCATCACCGTACTCGGCGCCATGGATGACGACCGCTTGATGGTCGGCCCGTCCACCACATCGCCGTGGACCGTGTACATCATGGCCGACGTCGACTGCCACCAATCGGTGATCGACGCCTGCAACCTGTTCCGCACCACGCCAGTCGGCCAGTACAGCCTGTGGCGCTACGCCAAGATCGAAGCGCGCATCGGTCGCCCGTTGACCATTCCCGATGCAGCCAAGGTGTAAGCCATGAACGAGGCCGTGCTGCAGCGTCTGGCGACGCTCGAAGGGGAAAGCGCAGTGCGCCGCCTGATGGCGCGCTACATGGACCTGTGCGATGTGCCGCGGGCGCCGACCTCTGTCAGCGAGCTGGCCCGGTTGTTCACGGTCGATGCGATCTGGGAAGGCGTTGGCAGTGTGACCGCGCAGACCTTTGGCCAGCATCGGGGGCGTGAAACGGTGGCCGCATTTGTCGGTGGTTACCTGCCGCCTTCGGATCATTTCCGGCTGAATCTGCACTACCTCACCAGCGAATCGATCGTGGTCGACGGTGAGGGGGCGCAAGGGCAATGGATCATGCAGCAGATTTCCACCTACGCCGATGGCCGCAACGAATTGTTCGGCACCCGACTGAACATCGATTTCAGTTGTGTCGACGGCGTCTGGCTGATCGCGCATTTCCGCACGCAACGGCTGTTCAACAAGGAGCTGAATGCATGAGTACTTTCATCAGCGAATTCCTCCTCGGCGGCAGCGGCAAACGCGTGGCCATCAAGGACTCCATCGACATCGCCGGCCACCCGACCCGCTCGGGCAGCCGCGCGTTTGCCGATGCACCGGCGGCTAGCAAAAACGCCGAAGTGGTTGACGCGATCCTCAGCGCCGGCTGGCAGATCGTCGGCAAGACCAACCTGCATGAACTGGCGTTTGGCGTCACCGGGATCAACGACTGGACCGGCACACCGATCAACCCGCAAGCAGCGGATCGCGTGCCGGGCGGCTCGTCCAGCGGTTCGGCATCTGCCGTCGCCGCTGGCCTGGCAGACATCGCCATCGGCACCGACACCGGGGGTTCGGTGCGGGTCCCGGCGGCGTGCTGCGGGGTGGCCGGATTGAAGCCGACTTACGGCCGGGTCAGCCGTGTCGGCGCCCATCCGCTGGAATCCAGCCTCGATTGTGTCGGGCCGTTTGCCAGAACCATGGACGACTTGATCGCAGCGATGCAGGTGATCTGCCCGGGCTTTGCCATTCAAGGCTTGCCGGGTGATGGCGCCAAGGTCGGCTTCCTTGAAGTGGCTTGCGACGCGCACCTGCAAGCGACCCTCGGTGCCGCCGCCGACCGCGCTGGCTGGCACCGCAGCAACGTGCATTTAAGCGAGTTTGAAGCGGCGTTCGCCGCCGGCCTGACGGTGATCAATGTCGAGAACTGGGCGGCTTTCGGTCACCTGACCGGCAAGGGTCTGATCGGCGCCGATGTCGAAACCCGTCTGTTGGCCGCGAGCCGCACCACCCGCGAAGCACTGGCCCAGGCCGAAGCCGTGCGCACGCGTTTCACGCAACAGGTGGATGCGGCGCTGGAAGACTTTGCCGTGTTACTGCTGCCGACACTGCCGACCCTGCCGCCAACCCTCAGCGAAGCCCGCGCCGGCAGTAAAGCCGTGGCCGGCATGACCCCGCTGGTCCGCCCCTTCAATCTCAGCGGCCATCCGGCGCTGACAGTGCCGGTGGAACTCGATGGCGGCGGGCTGAAAGTCGGCCTGCAGATTATCGGCCGTAAAGGCCAGGACGAGCTGGTCTGCGCCTTTGGTGCGCAGCTCCAAGCCTCTACCCATCAATCATAAAAAGAAGCCATGAGGAGAACCGCATGAGCACTCATGAATATCAGCTGATCGCGACGTCGAAAAGCCCCGAAGAGCTGGTCCAGCACGACCGTGTCGACGTCTCGCTGTACAACGATCCGGCGCTGTTCGAAGCCGAGCTGGAAAAGATTTTCTACCGCACCTGGGTGTGGGTTGCCCACGAAAGCGAAGTGCGCAACAGCGGCGACTTCAAGACCGCTACCATCGGCCGTCGCCCGGTGATCGTGGTGCGCGACAAGAAGAACAACATCAATGTCCTGGAAAACCGTTGCCGGCACCGTGGCGCCACGGTGTGCGAGAAGCACAAGGGCAACGCCACCGGTTTCACTTGCCCCTACCACAGTTGGTCCTATGGCCTGGACGGCAAGCTGCGAGCGCTACCGTATCCGGATGGCTACGAAGGCATCCTGGAAAAATCCGAATTGCCGCTGACCAGCCTGCGCGTCGAAAGCTACGCCGGCATGGTGTTCGCCAGCTACAACGACGAGATCGAACCGCTGGAAGACTTCCTCGGCGGCGCCAAACACTGGATGGACCTGTTCATGAAGCAGGGCGCCGGCTACCCGATCAAGACCCAGGGCGAACACAAGTTCAGTTTCAAGGGCAACTGGAAGATCCAGCTGGAAAACACCACCGACGGCTATCACTTCCCGATCGTGCACAAGTCGTTCATGTCGTCGGTGGATGAAGAAACCTCGGAAATGCTTTCGTTCATGACCGACGAACAAGCCGTGACTCACTCGCTGGGCAACGGCCACAGCGTCATGGTGATGGTGCCGGAGCACGTCGATCTCGATCACGACGACGGCACCGAACAGTTGCAGGAACGCTTCGCCCACGTCACCGAAGAACTGTCGAAAACCCTGCCGGCCGATCAGGTGCGGCGCATCGTGCGCTCGCTGCACGGCGCCGGCTTCAACCTGAACCTGTTCCCCAACGTGGCGATGTCGATGTCGTTCTTCCGGGTGCTGCGCCCGGTGTCGGTCACTGAAACCGAGATCCGCCACGTGGCCCTGGGCATGGACGGCGGCCCGGAAATCGCCAACCGCGAACGCATGCGCATTCACGAACACTTCCAGGGCCCGTTCGGTTTCGGCAGCCCTGACGACGCCGAAGCCTGGGACCGCGTGCAGCGCGGTTCGTACGCGGGTGTCGACGCGCCGATCCTGGTCAACCGCGGCCTGAACCGCGAAATCACTGCCGAAAACGGCGACAAGGTCAGCCACGCCACCGACGAGGGCGGCATGCGCGGTGCCTACGACATGTGGAAAAGGATGATGAGCCAATGAGCAATCACGACACCCTGAACGGTTTTTCCGGCCCGTTGGCCCAGGCCATCGAATTCATCTGGCGCGAAGCCGAACTGCTCGACCACAAGCACTACGCCGAATGGGCGACCTTGTGGAGCGAAAGCGGCAAGTACATCGTGCCGATCGATCCGGACACCGAAGACTTTGAAGCGACCCTCAACTATGCCTACGACGATGCGCGCATGCGTGACTTGCGTATCGAACGCCTGACCGCCGGCTACTCGCCGTCGGCGGTGGACGCGGCGAAAACCATTCGCACGGTGTCGCGTTTCCGCCTGGTGGAAGCGGCCGGTGACATCGTCGAAGTGAATTCCGCGCAATTGCTGTACGCCTACAAGCGCGGCGTGCACACACCGTTCGTGGCCGACCTGAACCACCGCATTCGTTTCACCGATGGTGTGCCGAGCCTGGAGCGCAAAGTGGTGCGCCTGATCAACTCCACCGACAGCCTGAGCGCGCTCGGCTTCCTTTTGTGAGGGCACCATCATGAGTCGAGTAGCCCTCGTAACGGGTGCCTCGCGCGGACTGGGCGAGTGCATCGCCCGTCGTCTGCATGCGGCGGGTTATCGCGTCGGACTGGCTGATTTGCAAATGGACGGCGTGCAACGCTTGGCTTTGGAACTCGATAGCAGTGGTGCGACTGCCATGGCTATCGAACTGGACGTGCGCAACAAGGCAGATTTTCAGCGTGCCCGCGACACGCTCACCGAGCGCTGGGGCGGCACTGACATTCTGGTGAACAACGCCGGGGTGTCGAAAGTCGCGGCCCTGATGGACATCACGCCGCAAGAGTTCGACGAGTCGATGGCGATCAACCTGCGGGGCACCTTCGTGGCCTGCCAGGTGTTCGGCGCGCACTTCGCCGAGCGTGGCTTCGGGCGCATCGTCAACATCGCGTCCCTGGCCGGGCAGAACGGCGGCACCGCCACCGGCGCCCACTATGCGGCGGCCAAGGGCGGCGTGGCGACCCTGACCAAGGTCTTCGCCCGTGAACTGGCGCCGCAAGGCGTGACGGTCAATAGCATCTCGCCGGGTCCGCTGGACTTGCCGGTGGTCCGCGAAACCGTGGCTCCAGAGCGTCTGGAACAGATCCTCAAGATCATCCCGGCCGGCACCCTCGGTGATCCGACGTTCATCGCCGACAGCGTGTTGCTGCTGATCGCCGACAACGCCACTTCCGTGACGGGCGCATGCCTGGACGTCAATGGCGGACTGTTCATGCGCTGATTGTTGCCATGACTCGATCCATTGTGGCGAGCGAGCTTGCTCGCGCTGGGCTGCGAAGCGGCCCCAAGCATTTTGCGACTGCTGCGCAGTCGAGCGCGAGCAAGCTCGCTCCCACAGGTCAGTTTCTGGCTACAGATCCGTGCACGACCCAAGACATAACCAAACAACGTAAATTCAGGTGATGCAATGATGAAGGTGAAGATCGAAAGGATCGTCGACGAAGCGCTGGATATCCGTTCCTTTCGCCTCGTGCGCAGTGACGGCCAGCCGCTCGACACCTATGAGCCGGGTGCCCATGTCGATTTGACCGGGCCGACCGGTGTGACCCGCCAGTATTCGCTGTGCAGTCCGCCACAGGACCGTCGTGCCTATCTGGTGGCGGTAAAAAAAGAAGCGCAATCGCGCGGTGGCTCGCTGGCCTTGCACGAGCAAGTGGAAGAGGGCATGGAGCTGGAAATGGGCGCGCCGCGCAACCTGTTCCGACTCGATGCAAGTGCCAGCGAACATGTGTTGTTCGCCGCCGGTATCGGCGTGACGCCGCTGCTGAGCATGGCCTATAAACTCGCGGAGAGCGGTCAGCCGTATCGCTTGCATTACTTCGCGCGTTCGGCGCAGTACGCAGCGTTTACCGAACTGTTGGCCACGCAATTCGCCGATCACGTGGAATTTCACTACGGCATCGAGCCTGCGCAGCTGGATGACGCCTTGAGCGCGTGCCTGGAGCGTGCCAGCCCGGCAGCCCACGTCTACACCTGCGGCCCTGCACCGTTCATGAACAAAGTGGTTGAAGTCGCTGCGCGCAGCCGCGCCGACGATGCCATCCACCTGGAACACTTCGCCGCGGACCCGGCAGCCAACAGCGCCCCGGCCGGCACGTTCGAAGTGGAACTGGCCAGCTCCGGCGTGGTGCTGCAAGTCCCGGCCGACACCAGCCTGGTCGACGTGCTGCAAGCCCACGGTTGCGACATCGACACCGAGTGCCGTGAAGGCATTTGCGGCACCTGCATCGTCGAGGTGCTGGACGGCGTGCCGGAGCACCGCGACAACTGCCTGTCGAACAAGGAAAAGGCCTCCAACAAGCAGATTTGCGCTTGTGTTTCCCGAGCGCTCTCCGCTCGTCTGGTATTGGACATCTAAGCGCTTTCTTCACTGGAAAGCGTGCGCCGGAGCCTGTTGAATGGCGCCTGGCGGCCATCGAGGGAGGCGATGGTGCAAGACGCAACAGGTTTACCGAACCGCTCGACGAAGCGGTCGGCAATAACAACAAAAACACGTGAGGCTTTGCGGACATGACTACAGCATCGACGGTGCGCAACGAGGCGTTCGAAAGTTGGTTGAGCCAGGTGAACCAGGCCTGTGGGCGTTTCGATGCCCGGGCGCTGGACACCGACTTCTACGGCGAACTGGCGGAATTTCGCAGCGGTGCAATCAACCTCAGTGTGGTCGACATGGCGCACGTGCATTTGTACCGCACCAGCAAGGATGTCAGCTCCAGCAGCGACGGCCACTATTACGCAGTGTTCCAGATGCGCGGCAGTTCACGGCTGGAACAGGGCGACAACCGCGCCCAACTGGGCTGTGGCGACATCGCCCTGATCGACGCCAGTCGCCCGAGTGACATGATCTACAACGATGATTGCCGACAGCTGTCATTGATTCTGCCGCGCCAGGTGTTCGAGCGTGGGTCGCATTTCAACGCAGTCAACTGCGCCACCCGCATCGCCGCCAGCAGCCCTCTGGCGTCGATGGCCAACAAACTCGTTCTGGAAACCCGGCAGCAGGAAGGCCTGGACATGCAGGAAAGCGAAGCCGTGCTCGATGCGCTGGCCAGCCTGTTGCTGCCGGGCATCAGCGTCCAGGACAGCGGCGGCGACGCCCATGAGCGGCAATTTCGCAAGATCATCGCCTTCATCGACCAGCACATCCGCGACGAAGAACTCTGCCCCGAACTGATCGCCCGTGAGGTCGGCGTTTCGGTGCGAGGCCTGTACCGGATGTTCTCCAAGCGCGGTCTGGTGGTGGCGCAATACATCAAGCACCGTCGCCTGGACTTCTGCGCGGAGAACCTGCGCCGCGCCGACGTCGAGCTGAAGCTCTCGGCGTTGTGTTATGCGTGGGGGTTTTCGGATTCGAGCTACTTCTCGTCAGCCTTCAAATCGCGCTTTGGCGTATCGCCGGGGGCTTATCGCAAGCGGTATAGCCAGCATTGACACCGCGTTATCGTTCATCGCCAGCAGGCTGGCTCCCACAGGTTGATCTCGGTTGTACCCAGAATTTGTGTTCACTGCAGATCCCCTGTGGGAGCCAGCCTGCTGGCGATGGCGGCCTCGTGACCGCCACAAATCCCTCAATGCCGCACCGGCTCGTCAACCGGCAGATGCAGCACTTCGCGCACCAGCATGGCGATGCTGGTCACGCCCATCTTTTCCTTGATCTTGGTGCGATGCACGTCGACGGTTTTCACGCTGATGTTCAGCTCCCGGGCGATGACCTTGCTGGCCTTGCCATCGATCACCAGCATCAGCACTTCCCGTTCACGGCTGGTCAATAACGCCAGTTTGCCTTGCAGGTTCTGCCGCTGTTGCTGATCGGCCTGGGCGTGCACCGCAGTCTTGAGCGCGGCCTGGATGCGGTCGATCATCTGCTGCGGGTTGTAGGGCTTCTCGACGAAGTCCAGGGCACCGTTCTTCATCGCCGTAACCGACATCGGAATGTCGCCATGGGCCGAAACGAAGATGGTCGGCAGGGTGCTGCCGCGCTGGTTGAGGATCTCCTGCAGCTGGAAACCACTGGTCTCCGGCATGCGCACGTCCAGCACCAGGCAGGCGGGCTGCCGTGGGTCGTACTGGCTGAGGAACTCTTCGGCGCCGGCAAAGCACTGGGCCTGCACGCTGACGGACTCCAGCAGCCACGCCAGTGAAGTACGCAGGTCCTTGTCGTCGTCAACGATGTAAACAATCGGTTTGCGGGTTTCCATCAGGGGCTGCCACGAAAATTCTAATTGTTGTTTTCGCACGCGAACGCGCGGCACGCATCGGCTCATCTTTTTGGAGCCTGTCAGCAGGATACCCACTGTCGCCGGCCCTTGCGATAAAGAAACCACCTAGTCGACTAGCGGAAACCCAACCTCACCATGGGGATCGTCAGAATGGTTGCCTCGCGGCTACCGCCTTAGTCTTGTTCCATCACCTACGGGCCGCAAATGGCGGTCCTCCTGAAGGAAGGGGCATCGACATGGCCGACCTGAGCCAGCAGCAAATCGACTTTCGCAACGCCATGGCGCAGCTGCCTGCTGCGGTGAACATCATCACCACCAACGGCCCCGGCGGACGCTGCGGCATCACTGCCAGTGCCGTATGTTCGGTGACCGATTCACCACCGACCGTGCTGGTTTGCGTCAACCGCAACAGCGCTACCCACGACGTGTTCCGCACCAACGGCCATCTGTGCGTCAACGTGCTGTGCGGCGAGCAGGAAGAGCTGGCCCGCCATTTCGCCGGCATGACCAAGGTGCCGATGGAAGAACGCTTTGCCTGGGACCTGTGGGATGACGGCGCCGCCGATGTGCCGGTACTGCGCGATGCCCTGGTGCAGCTGCAAGGGCGCATCAGCGAGTGCAAGGAAGTGGGCTCGCATTCGGTGATGTTCGTGGAGCTGACGAAGGTCGGCGTGCGCGAGCCGCGCGATAGCCTGGTGTATTTCAACCGCTTGTTTCATCGCGTTGAGCATGCCAGCGCGGCGTGAACAAGACCGCGTTAACGTTCATTGCGGGCAAGTCGCTCCTTCATCCTGGAGCAGGCTTGCCCGCGATGGCGATGTAACGGACGTCGTCAATGTCAGATCCTGAAACTTCCCACCAATTGATTGAGTCGCCCAGCCTGCTGCTCCAGTTCGGTACAGGCACGCAACGTCGCCTGCAGGTTCTCCACCCCTTGCTGATTCAATGTGTTGATCCGTGTGATATCGACATTCAGCGCTTCGACCACCGCCGTCTGTTCTTCGGTGGCGGCGGCGACGGACTGGTTGACGTTGTCGATCTCGCCGATCCGTTGGGTCACGCTGCCCAGACGCGTGCCGGCGAGGTTGGCGATGGTGACGCTTTCTTCGCTGTGTTGCTGGCTTTCGGTCATGGTGGTGACCGAGTCGCGGGCGCCCACTTGCAGTTCTTCAATCATTTGCTGGATCTCCAGCGCCGAGGCCTGGGTGCGTCCGGCGAGGCTGCGCACTTCATCGGCGACCACCGCAAAACCACGGCCCGCTTCACCAGCCCGTGCCGCTTCAATCGCGGCGTTGAGTGCCAGCAGGTTGGTCTGCTGGGAAATGCCCTTGATCACTTCAAGGATCTGCCCGATGTTCACGGTCTTGTCGTTGAGCACCTCGATGTTGGCGCACGAGGCCCTGATCTTGCCCGACAATTCATTCATCACCTCGATCGTGCGTTGCACCACCTGGCGCCCATCCTCTGCTTGTTGCCGTGCGGCGCAAGATTGATGCGAGGCATCGGAGGCGTTGTGCGCGATCTCTTGTGCAGCGGCGCCCAATTGATTGATCGCCGCGGCCACACTGCTGGTGCGGCTGGATTGGTCATCGAAATTGCTCAGCGATGAATGGGAAGCTTCCAGCACTCGCTGCGCCCCTTGATTGACACCCAGGGCTGCGGCCGACACCTCACGCATCGACTGATGAATACGCTCCACGAAGCGGTTGAACGCCGCTGCCAACTGGCCGATTTCATCCCGCGATTGCACTTGCAGACGTCGCGTCAGGTCACCTTCGCCGAGGGAAATGTCTTCCATGACCCGTGTCAACAATTGCAACGGCCGGGTGATGCGCTGGGCGGTGTACCAGATCAGCAGCAGGCCGAGCAGTGCAGAACCGCCGCCGAGCAGCAGTTCCAGCGCAGTGCTTTGCACACCCTGGGCTGCGAGTTGCTTTTGCAGGGTGGCCACGGGAGCCAGCAATACGTCTTGCGGCACGCCCACCAAAACACCCCATGGCGCGGCGCCGGCAATGGGTGGCAACGGTTCGAGCACCTTGATCTGTTGCGCGTCGACAAACACGTTTGGCTGGCCCTGACGCAAGGCGTCCATTACCTCGGCATTGTCCATCGGATGGCCGAGGCGGCTGACATCCTGGCTGTTGGCGGAGATCACGCCGCGGGGGCTGACGATGCTGATCTGACCATGGCCGTCGAACAGTGCCTGGGCGCTGGCTTCACTGTTGTTTTGCAGCGCGGCGAGGTTGATGTCGAGGCCGACCACCGCGATCACTTTGCCGTTTTCCAGCAGCGGGAAAGCGACGCTGGTCACCAGTTTGCGACTGCCGGAGGCTTCGTCGAAGTACGGTTCCAGTACGCATGCCTGACGCGTGTCACGGGCGCAGGTGTAGAAGGCGTTGTAGGGCGCGCCGCTCGGCCCCGGCTCGGTGTTGGCCAGCAGGCCTTCGTCGCCGATCACCGCCTGCAGTTCGCCGGGTTTGCTTTGTACCCAGTACAACGAAAAACGTCCGGTTTCGTTGCTGCCCAACGCTGCCTGGTTGGCGAAGCCGGCGTCGGCGCCGTCCAGCGCGTCGGCTTCAAAAATGACGTAAAGCCCGAGCAGGTCGGGCTTGTCGATCAGGGCCTGATGAAGCTGAGTGCTCAGCTCCTGGCGTAGTTGTCTGGCGTTCAGTTGCCCCTGATGCTGGAGTTGCCTGAGGTACAGCAAATACCGCGACAAGCCCTGGCCAAATTCGTGGGTTTGCATGAAGGTGCGTTGCACTTGCATGGCCTGGACTTTGCCCAGCGCCTGCATGTGCTCCTTGGCCGCGTCGGCGAGCATTTCACCGCTGGCCTCGGCCACTTGCTGGCTGCTTTTGTGTGTCTGGTAGAGCGATAACCCCATCAGCAAACCCACCACCAACAACAGGCAGAGGCCAGCGAGCAGGGCGATCTTGCTCTGGATCGTGAGAAATCTTTTGTGCATGGGAAATACCTTTTTCCGTGAAGCGAACCCGATCCCCTGTAGGAGCGAGCCTGTCGAATCGTCGCACCGTCGCGATGGACGTAAACGATGACGCTGGCTGCCTGAATGACCGCGTTGTCCTGACGTTTTTCGCGAGCAGGCTCGCTCCTACAGGGGTTAGCTGGAATTAAAACGTTGTGGCAAAGATCAGCTGGCTGTAGAGGTTTTTGTCGTTGTTGCCCAACTGCGTGCCACCCTGGTCGGCGCTCTTGTCCGGCTGGAACAGACCTACCAGCGGCATTACCGTAAGGTGGTCGTTAAGGTGCCATTCGGCGTACAGGTCGATTTCGTGGCCATCGGTGTTACCCAGATCGCGGTCGATCGTGTCGAAGTTGAAGTACATCGCGCCCACCGTCAGGTTCTCCAGCGGCGAGACGGTGAACTTGAGTTGCTGGATGCGTGAGTTGGTGTTGAACGGACCGGCATAGTTGCCCGCCACTTCACCCTGGAACCAGGTGCCGAAGCCGCGGCTGAAACCGTAGAACAGCGTGTCGTAGCCTTCCGAGAAACGGCTGTAACGGTAGCCGGCATAGGGCGTCCATGGCGCTTCGGAAAAGGTCCAGCCGGCCTCCAGGTACCAGGCGTCCTCGGTGGCGGTGTGCGGTTTGTCCTGCTTGGCGTATTCGCCGGACAGGAACAGATCCTTGACCCCCGCGTTGCCGGTTGCGCGCAGGCTGTAGGTCTTCATGCCATCGCGTTCGAGTTGCACCGGGGAAGCGTACTGTTCGTCGATGTCGATGGTGTCGATGTAGGTCAAGCCAACCGTGCCAGCTTCAGACACGTGCTCCAGGGTGCCGACGTACATTTCAGTCATGGCCTGGGCACGGTTGTTGGATTTCAGCCACATCAGGTCACCGCGCCAGCCGTCCTTGCCACCGATGCGCAACACCGCGGTTTCGTCGAAGGCCTTGCGCGCAGCCAGCCAATAGGCGCCGCCACGGTTGAATTCACCATCGGCCAGGCCTTTGCCGAGGTTCAGGGCGTCGCCGTTGATCAGGAAACCGTCACCGACGACGATGTTCTGACGACCGAACGACAAGTCGATGCCGTCGGCGCCCAGCACCGCAAACAGCTCAGCCGAACGCCAGCCGAGATAGGCATCTTCGAACCTGGTGGTGCGTTCCGAGCCGTCACTGAAACCGGCAGCATCGCCGTCGCCCCAGGTGCCGGAGCTGAGCATGTTCGCCGCACCATAAGCGGTACCGACACCGGCCAGGCCCTGGTCGAAACTCAGGCCGTACTTGATGTAACCCTCGCGCCACGACGAAGAACCTTCGTCGAGACGACCTGACAGGGCGTAGTTTTCCTGACTGTGGAAAACGCCGAATACCGCTTCCAGCGTGGCGTTCAGGTGACTGTCGTCATCGGCGTAGAGTTCGTAGGCTCCGGCCTGGCCGGCGCTGATCATCAGCGCGAGCGTGGAGAGTCGAAGCAAGGGGGACTTGAGCATGGTGTGGCATCCGTTCTTGTTCTTGAGCGCAGGGTTGCGGTCTGCCCGGATACTAAGTCGCGACTTTTTTCGAGCCTTTTGCCTGTTTGCCAATTAGTTGGTCGTGCGTGCCAGATTGAGCGGTTTGGCAGAACCGCCAACACGACTGGCACGCAGGGCAAAACCTCTGTGCCGGCGACCGCCGACAATCCCTCACAACCTGCCGGAGCACCGTTGCCCCGGCGCCTTCAGTGTTGGCGCTCGTCTGTTGGCGGGCGCGTGGATTTTCAAGGGCGTTTTCTTATGTTCACCTCCCTGCGTTTGCCCCTCATCGGTTTGCTCTCATTGACCCTGGTCCAGGCCGCGCTGGCTGCCGATTGCGCACCGGTGCAGAGCCGCGGCGCCGAGGTGTTTGCCAATGAATGCGGGGTTTGCCATGCCGTGAGCAAAGGCGCGACCGGCATGATGGGGCCGAACCTGGCGGGCGTGGTGGGGCGCAAATCCGGCTCACTGGAAGGCTTCAACTATTCGCAGGCCATGCGCAACAAGAACATCGACTGGCAAGCCGAGAACATCGAGCAACTCATCACCCAACCCCAGGCTTATGTGCCTGGCACCTATATGCCCTACATGGGCATGGCCTCGGCGGATGATCGTCAAGCGGTCGTGTGCTACCTCAAAGAACAACATTAATCAGGCCGGATCTGCGCCTGAACAATTCGTCTCAACGAAAGGTGATTTATGAGCAACGTTGCAATCCTGCCGCAGGTAGCTGCATTTCTCGACCGCCGTCATGGCTGCTTTATCGACGGGCAATGGGTGTTTGCCGAAGGCGACAGCATCGCCGTGGTCAATCCGGCCACCGGGCAGACGTTGTGCGAAACCCTCGATGCGCCGCTGGAAATCGTCGAGCGTGCCGTGCAGTCGTCGCACCAGGTGTTCAAGTCCGGTGTGTGGTCGAGTCTGCGTCCGGCCGACCGTGAACGCATCCTGCTGAACTTCACCCGCCTGGTGGAGGAGCACGCCGAAGAGCTGGCGCAACTGGAAACCCTGAGCCAGGGCAAATCGATCAACATGGCCCGCGCGCTGGATCTGAACGCCACCGTGGAGTTCATGCGCTACATGTCTGGTTGGGCAACCAAGATCGAAGGCCAGACCTTCGACGTGTCGATTCCGCTGCCACCGGGTGCCAGATTCACCGCGTTCACCAAGCGTGAGCCGGTGGGCGTTGTGGTTGGCATCGTGCCGTGGAATTTCCCGCTGTTGATCGCTGCCTGGAAACTGATGCCGGCGCTGGCCACCGGTTGCACCGTCATTATCAAACCGGCGATGGAAACGCCGTTGACCGCCATGCGCCTGGCGGAATTGGCCCTCGAAGCCGGGATTCCCGCGGGCGTGTTCAACGTCGTCACCGGTGGTGGTGCCTCGGTGGGTGGCGTGCTGACCTCCCATCCGCTGGTGAGCAAAGTGTCGTTCACCGGTTCCACCGCCGTGGGCAAGAGCGTCGGTGTGGCGTGCATGGAAAACATGACGCGCTTCTCCCTGGAGCTGGGCGGTAAAAACCCGATGATCGTGCTTGCCGATGCCGACATCGAAAAAGCCGTGCAGGGCGCGATTCTCGGCGGCCTGCTGAACAACGGCCAGGTGTGTGCGGCGGCTTCGCGCTTCTACGTGCATCGCTCGATTCACGACAAATTCGTGGAAGCGCTGGCGGCGGCAGTATCGGCCATGCCGATTGGCGACGGCATGAACTGCGACGCGGCCATCAACCCGCTGGTATCGCGCAAGCAGCAACAGAGCGTGCTCAAGCACATCGAACTGGCGCGGCAGGAAGGCGCTCGGGTAGTGACCGGTGGCGAGCTGCTGGAGGGCGACGGCTTTTTCGTGCAGCCGACTATTTTGGCCGACATCAACCACAGCATGGCCGTGGCTCGCGAAGAAGTATTCGGCCCGGTGCTGGGCGTGATGCCCTTCGACGATGAAGACGCCGTCATCGCGCTGGCCAACGACAACCGTTACGGCCTGGCCGCCAGCCTGTGGACCAATGACCTGGGCAAAGCCATGAACCTGGTGCCACGCATCGAAGCCGGTACGGTGTGGGTCAACGCCCATGTGTTGCTCGACCCGGCGATGCCATTCGGTGGGGTCAAACAGTCGGGCATGGGCCGTGAGTTCGGTCGTGCGGTGATCGAGGCCTACACCGAGCTTAAATCGGTGTGCATCGCCCATTGATGCAAAAAACCGCCTGTGGCGTGACGGTAATCACGCCGCCGGCGGTTTCGCCAATTCAATCCCGGCGGCGCCCAGCCGCTTGAGAATCTCGAACAGCAACTCGCTCTTGATCGCGGTAACCATCCGCGGGCTGCTGACATAACCGGTGACGGTCAACGTAATGCCCTCAGGCTTGAGCTGACTGAAGCGCACCACCGGCGCCGGTTTCTCCAGAATGGCTTCGTGCTGGTTGTAGGTGTCATACAGCAGGTTGCGTACCTGTTCCGGGTCAATGTCCAGCGGGAACATCAGTTCGAGGGTCGCCACCCCTTGAGCGCTGCCACCCAGGGTGACGTTACGCAGGTTTTGCGAGATCAACTGCGAGTTCGGCACGATCACGATCGAGCGGTCGGCCAGCTGTATTTCGGTGGCCCGCACGTTGATGCGGCGGATGTCGCCCTCGACACCGCTGATGCTGATCAGATCACCGACCTTCACCGGGCGCTCGGTCAGCAGGATGATGCCCGAGACGAAATTCTTGACGATCTCCTGCAAGCCGAAGCCAATGCCCACCGACAAGGCGCTGACAATCCAGGCCAGATTGGTCCATTTGACCCCCAGCGACGACAACATCAGCAAAATCACCAATGCGTAGCCGATGTTGGAGAACAAGGTACTGAGCGAGGCACACATGCCGGGGTCCATTTCGGTTTTCGGCAGGAACTCGTTGTCCAGCCAGCGCCGCAGCGAACGGATCAGGTAAATGCCGATGATCAGCGCAAGCAGGGCTTGCAAGAGGTTGGCAGGGACGATGTTCAGTTTGCGCAAGCCGTCGCCGCCGAGGATCGCCAGAATGTTGGTGGCCAGTTGGCCGAGCGTCGACCCGACCCCGCCCACCACCAGCGTGATCAACGCCAGCAGCAGGAGCGTGGCGCGACCGGCACCGGACAGGATGATGGAAATCTGTTCCAGGCGCGTATCGCCAATGCCCAGTAATTGCTTGATCGCTTTTCCCGTGGAGTATCGGGGGGAAAACAGGTACTCGCAGCCGTCCTTCACCAACTGGATCAGCAAGTAGAAGCCAGCGAAAATGATAAAAAACCAGACCAGTTCGTAAGTGATGAAACGTGCCAGCGAGATGTAGCCGATCAGCAAGGCCAGTAAGGAAATCACGATTGCGATGCTGGCAAAGGCATAGATCAAACCCGCCAGAGTGCGACCGGCTTCGGGGGCGGTGCCAGCCATGACCATGGCCCGGCGCGTTTTGCTGACTCGCAGCAGCAGCGAACCGATCAATAACGAAATGACCAGCGCAACAAAGCCCCTGACAGAAATCACCACCTGCGAGCTCATGCCGGTGGCATTGGTGATCTGCGCCAGCGACACCAGCACCAGCAGCGCACCGGCCAACCGCAAGGGAAAGGGTTTGATCACCAGTGCGAGCGGGTCGGCAAAAGCCGGCAGCCGCCACGAAGGGTGTTCGGTGGACAGCAGCGCGCGGCTCAGGCCAGTGATCAGCACGCAGGTATAGATGATTTTTTCAAAGTCCTGGGAAAACCCGCTGAGTTGTGGCGTCAGGGGCAGCTCTCGGGTGACGGTAAAAAACAGCAACTGCAGGGCAATCCAGGCAGAGAGGATCGTGGCGATTACCGAGGCCAACGCCAGCGAGCTTCGTCGCAGGCGACCTTCTGGCATTCGATGAATGCACAACCAGGTCAGCCCGCGTTCGGCGACCCTACGACCGGAGATCCAGAAAACCAGGGCCAGGGCGAGCAGCAGGCAGGTCAACAGGCGCTCGCCCGGCTGCCAGGTGGCGCCAAGCGTGGCGCGGATCTGCTGGATGAACGCGCTGAACTTTTGCCGATCTTCCGCTGGCGGATTGAGCAATGTCGACCAGAACCAGGGGTTGAGCACGCTGCGGGTCTGCTGGGTCACCTCGGTTTCCAGCAAGCTGCGGCGGATGGCGGCGATCTGAGTCAACAGTTCGGCGGCGCTGGCTTTTAAGGTTTCCAGGGTTTTCAGACGAGCGTCGACCTGATTTTTCTGCTCGGTGAGGGCGGCTCTCTGACTGGCGATTTCGGATTTCTCGAGCCCGGCACCGGGCAGGGGCGTCGGCCCCAACACCCCCAGTTGCGCCTGCAATTGGGCCTGTTCGGGCATTAACAGCGCCGTGAGCCGATCAATCTCGCGGATAAGGGCCTGAAGTAGATCCTGAGGAGCTTCCAGCTGACTGTAATTGCTGGCCAGGGATACCTGCTGTTTGAGGTTGCCGAGTTGGACCATCAATGCGTCCAGATCACTTTCAGAGACGCTGGCGAGCGCAGGTGTTGAAGTGGCAACAGGAGGCGCGAGCGGTTGCGCCGCCGACAGCATCCCGACGTTCGACCCGAACAATAAAGCGATGAGAATCACGAAGCTCACAGCATGGCGCATCGGCGTGCTCGACTGGTTGTGTTACTCAGCCTATGAGGTTAGGTCATGAGCCACGATATCGAGGCTTTTTTGCTCGAAGACACCTCTGGAACGCAGCGGATGGTTCAGGTGTAGGCCAGCAATCGGCCGCAGAGAATCACGCTGACCCAAAGAACGATGGAAAACAGTGCCTGCAGTTTGGCCACGCCCGGCGCAGGGTTGACGGTATTCCACGCCGTGACGGAACGGTACACGCCGACATGGAACAGCACGGCGTTGAGCCCCGCCGTGGCGATCAGGCACAGCTTGAGGATGAAAATATCATTGGAGGCGAAGTCGTGAGGGTGGGCGGAAAACATCATCAAACCAGCCGGTACGATCAACAGCAGGGCCGCCACGGACCATGGCAGCAGATGGCGGGCGAGAGCGGTCACCTGAATGTTGCGCGATACGCCGAGCACCCGCAGGTCGAACATCACCACCGAACCGACCAGTATTGCGAAGCCGAGGATGTGCACCACCTCCACCAGCGGATACAGCCACAGGTCACCGCGCATGGCTGAGCCGAGCGACGAATCATTCAGCCAGTCCATCCAGCCCTGGTTGCTTTCCATCAGCGCAACTCGGTGGTTTTGTCGCCGATCGTGATGCGTTCTGCGCGCAATTCATCGGGCTTGTTGCGGTTTTGATAACCGACGACCGTTGCCTGATTCCCCTCCGCCAGCATTTCTTTCGTCAGGCCGCGGTTTTCCATGCGCGAGGGCGGCGCAAGCACCACGTTCCAGGTCTTGTCTGCGGTTTTCAGGTTCACGAAGCCGTGGGGGTGTGAGTAACCGGACGCTTCAATGGTGCCGCTCACTTGCAGGGGTTTGCTGGAGTCGTATTCGCTCCAGCCGTGATGGGCAAATGCCGCAGTGGCCACCAACAGCAAAGACGCGCCAAAGCCCTTGAGCATGATGTGCATGACAGGGTTCTCCTGTTGAAGATCGTTTTGCGAAGCTGCTTTTCAGGATAGATGGCCTGTTTCGGTGGCTGGAATACCCCGACCAATAGAATGTTTCAGGCTGTGACGCAGGGCTCGCCAGGCTCGGCAGGCCTTCGACGGAACCATGTTCTACGCTTATCCGCAGATACCACCCATAACAACAATGCTAAAGGGAGAGACACCATGTCCGCTTTGTTTCGTCGCGTCGGTCACCGCCTGGCTATGGGCCTTGTGGCTGCAGCGCTCACAACGCCCGCACTGGCGCTGGATACCGTCAAGTTCATGGCCCCTGGTTCGGTAGGCGGCGGCTATGACCAGACGGCCCGAGTGCTGGGCAAGGCCCTGATCGAGGCCAACGCTGCCAAATCCGTCACCTTTGAGAACAAGGGTGGCGCGGGCGGTACGCTGGGGTTGGCGCAGTTTGCCAACAGCACCAAAGGCGACCCGAATGCGTTGCTGGTGGTCGGGGCGATCATGGTCGCGGGTATCGAACAGAACAAACCGCAGATCACCTTGAAGGACGTCACGCCGATTGCCCGGCTGTTTACCGAATACAACGTGATCGCCGTGCGCAAGGAATCGCCTTACAAGACCCTGGATGACCTGATCAAGGACTTCAAGGCCAAGCCTTCCAGCGTGACCTGGGGTGGCGGCTCAAAAGGCTCCATCGACCACATCGGCATTGCCGAACTGGCCGGCAAACTGGATGTTCCGGTCAATAAAGTGAATTACATCGCCACTGGCGGCGGCGGTGAAATCGTCGCCCAGACCCTGGGCGGCCAAATCAAGGTGCTGACCGGGGGCTATGCCGAATTGGGTCAGTACATCAAGAATGGCCAGATCCGCGTGCTCGCCATCGGTGCGCCCGAGCGTGTTCCGGAGATCGATGCGCCCACCCTCAAGGAAAGTGGCTACGACGTGGTCATCGGTAACTGGCGCGGTGTCTACGGCGCGGCGAACCTCACGCCCGAACAGCGTAAAGAGGTTACCGACGCGGTGCTGGCCGCCAGCAAAAGCAAAATCTGGCAAGACAATATTCGCACCAATGCCTGGACCGAGAGCGTCCTGACCGGTGATGACTTCGGCAAATTCGTCGACGAAGAGCACGTTCGGTTGCGTGCGATGCTGGTCAAGGTCGGGCTGCTCTGAGATGGCCGCGCCCCGTGCAGTCGTGCCGACGCAATTGGCGATCGGCATCGCCCTGATCGTCCTCAGCGCCGTGTTGGCGGTGGGGGCCTTTCGGTTTCCGCCCGAGATGGGCTTCGTCATTCTGCCGGCGTACGTCTATCCCTACGCGGTCGCGGGGTTTCTGTGTGCGGTGGGCGTTTTGCTCAGTTATCAGGCGCTCAGCGGTGGTTTCCGCGAGCTCGACGGCAGCAATCCCGGCATAGCGGGTGGCAAGCTTGGCGCGGCCTGGGTGACCGGAGGACTCCTGGGTGTGGCGCTGCTGATCAACCTCATCGGCTTCGTGCTGGCTGCCGGGCTGCTGTTTGCCTGCGCGGCCCGGGGTTTTGGCAGTCGCCATCCGTTGCGCGACCTGGCTATCGGCATCGCCCTGACGCTACCGATTTATTGGCTGTTCAACGCCGGGCTGGGGGTTTCCCTGCCGCCGCTGGTCAATGCCTGGATCTGATCCAGGCCAAAGGAGATCGACCGCGTGGACATTCTTGCAAATCTGGCCATGGGATTTTCCGCAGCGCTGACGCCGATCAATCTGATGTGGGGGTTTGTCGGTTGTTTGCTCGGCACTGCCATTGGCGTTCTGCCGGGGATCGGGCCGGCACTGACCGTGGCGTTGCTGCTGCCGATCACCGCCAAGGTCGATCCGACCGGTGCGCTGATCATGTTTGCCGGGATTTACTACGGCGCGCAATTCGGCGGGTCAACCACCTCGATTCTGCTCAATACCCCCGGTGAGTCGTCGTCCATGGTCACGGCGCTGGAGGGCAACCTCATGGCGCGCAATGGCCGTGCGGGACCGGCCCTGGCCACCGCGGCGATCGGCTCATTCGTCGCGGGTACGATCGCGACGATCCTGCTGACGCTGTTCGCACCGCTGGTGGCCAGGCTGGCGCTGAATTTTGGCCCGGCCGAGTATTTCGCGATCCTGGTGCTGTCGTTCACCACGGTGTCGGCGGTGCTCGGCGCGTCGATGTTGCGCGGCTTTGCGTCGCTAGGGATCGGATTGACCATCGGCATGATCGGCCTCGACTCAACCTCGGGCATCGCCCGCTACACCCTGGGCGTTCCCGAGTTGGTCGACGGCATTGAAGTGGTGCTGGTGGCAGTCGGTTTGTTTGCCGTCGGCGAGGCCCTGTACAGCCTGCTTTATCAATCGGAACAGGCAGAAGGGCGGCATCGCCTGACGTCGTTATGGATGACCCGCGCCGACTGGAAACGCTCGGTGCCTGCCTGGCTGCGAGGCACGTTTATCGGCTTCCCGTTCGGCTCGATTCCGGCCGGTGGCGCGGAGATTCCGACGTTCCTGTCCTATTCCACCGAACGCAAACTCAGCAAGTACCCGAAAGAGTTTTCCGCCAACAAAGGCCAGGGCGCCATCGAAGGTGTGGCCGGCCCGGAAGCGGCCAACAACGCCAGTGCCACGGGCTCGCTGGTGCCGTTGCTGACCCTGGGCATTCCCACGTCGGCGACGGCGGCAATCCTGTTGGCGGCTTTCCAGAACTACAACCTGCAACCGGGGCCGATGCTGTTTGAAACCTCCGCCGACCTGGTCTGGACCCTGGTGGCTTCGCTGTATATCGGCAACGTCATCCTGCTGGTGCTGAACCTGCCGCTGGTGGGGCTGTGGGTCAAATTGCTGCAGATTCCCCGACCGTACCTGAACGCCGGGATTCTGGTCTTCGCCACCATCGGCGTGTACGGCATGCGCCATTCGTCTTTCGACTTGCTGCTGATGTTGGCTATCGGCTGGGCCGGTGTGCTGATGCGGCGCTTCGATTTCCCGGTGGCGCCAGTGATTGTCGGCATGCTCCTGGGGCCAATGGCCGAAAAGCAACTGCGCAACGCCTTGTCCATCAGCGAGGGCGACTGGACGATATTTTTCACCCAGCCGATCTCGGCGTTTTTCATGGCCCTGACATTGTTGGTGCTGATGGTGCCGTACCTGCTGCACAAGCGAGGCATCAAGTTGCATGAAGATGATTGAAGGTTCCAACAATATTTGTGAGTCAAATGCCGCCAATATGGAAGCTGGCTTGCCCGCGAAAGCGGTGTGTCAGTCACACACGTGCTGAATGTGCCGACGCAATCGCGGGCAAGCCACGCTCCCACAGGTTGTGCGTTCGTCTGCGGTTTTGGTGCACGGCAAAGCCGCCTGACGAATCACGCCAGCATCGACATCAACCCTCCCTGGCGATCCAGCTTGGCCAGGTCATCGAAACCACCGATGTGCGTGTCGCCGATAAAAATCTGCGGCACGCTGCGCCGGCCGCTTCGGCTGAGCATTTCTTCAAACTTTCCCGGTTCGCGCTGGACATTGATCTCTTGCATCGTCGCGCCTTTGCCGGCCAGCAGTGATTTGGCGCTGCGGCAGTATGGGCAGGTGTCGGTGGTGTAAAGGGTCACGGTGTTCATGCTGGTTATCTCCGCAATGGGTTGATCAGGCGTCGATGGCCGGAAAGTCGATATCGGTCAATGCGACGTTGTTCAGGTAGTTGGTCAGCGTCTGCGAGGCCACATGGGCGACCACTTCGATGATCTTCGCGTCATTGATGCCTGCGGCTCTGGCAGAAGCGATCTGTTCGCTGGTGAGCTGGCCACGGCTTTCGGTAATCTGCTGGGCAAGCAGGGCGTAAGCGTCCAACTGACCGATTCGCGCACTGCGGATCTCCTGTTGGGTGAGCCCGGCCTTGCCGGCAAAAACGGTGTGCGCCGCCAGGCAATAATCACAGCCGTTGACCTGCGAGGTGGCGAGGTAGATCGCTTCCTTTTCCGTGGCGCTCAATGAGGTTTTGCTCAGCGCCGCCGAGTTTTGCAGGTACGAGGCAAGGACGGCAGGCGCATGGGCCAGCACCTTGAAGACGTTGGGCAGGAAGCCGATTTTCTTTTGTACGCCTTCCAGCAATGGGCGGGTGGCGTCGGTAGCTTGTTCGAGGCTGACAGAGGCAATACGAGTCATGGTGATTCTCCGGGATTGAAGCGCGACATGCGCTGGGTACGGAGTCCATGCTAGTGATTCATGCTGGTCAATTGGCTGCAAATCGTCGACGATATGCGACAGATCGTCCAGAACAGCTTCGGGAGCTTCCCATGGATCGCCTTTCCACGTTGCTCAACCATTTCGGCGTCAACGCCGGCACCTTTCACAGCGGCACGTTTTGCGGCACGACGGCGTTCGATGGCAGCCAGGCGTGCGGCCATGTGCATCTGCTTCAGGCGGGCGAGTTGTCGCTCAAACTGGCAGACGAACGAGAGCTGCACCTGCGCGAGCCAACGCTGATCTTTTTCCCGCGACCTTATCGTCACCGCTTGTTCGCCCCCGATTCCTTCGGCACGCAGTTGGTGTGTGCATCCCTGGATTTCGATGGCGGGGCTGGCAATGCCCTGGCCGCCGCGCTGCCGGATTTCCTGGTGCTGAAACTCGATGAAATCCCCACATTGGCCAGCACCCTGCAATGGTTGTTCGACGAAGCCTTTGCTGGCACCTGCGGTCGGGAAGCGGTGATGGATCGACTGTTCGAACTGGTGGTAATCCTGTTGTTGCGCCACATCCTCAGCAGTCGCAATCAACAGCCGGGCATGATGGCCGGCCTTGCCGATCCACGCCTGGCACGCTCCCTGAACCTTATGCATGAGTTTCCGGGCAAGCCCTGGAGCGTGGCCGAATTGTCGGTGGCGGCGAACATGTCGCGAGCCAGCTTCGCCGAACATTTCAAGCGCGTGGTCGGCCAGGCTCCGGTGGATTATCTGGTGAGCTGGCGCATCAGCCTGGCGCAGAAACGCTTGCGCGAGGGCAAGCCCATTGCCCTGATCGCCGAAGAGGTTGGCTACGAAAGCCCATCGGCACTGGCCCGGGCGTTTCGCCGCAAGACCGGTGTCAGCCCCCGGGAATGGAGAGGGGAGACGCCATGATCCAATGCAAACGCGCGGGCGAACCTGCCAGGGGCGAAGACGGGCGACGGATATTGGTCGATCGAGAGTGGCCGCGACATTGCTCCAGGGATTCGTTGCCGCTGGACCAATGGTTGCCCGACGTCGCGCCTTCGATTGATTTGCACAAGGCATTTGCCGCCGGTGAAGTGGATTTCGGCCAATTCAGCGCGGCCTATCGCCAGCAACTGATCGCTCGCCCGGAACACTGGTGGGCGCTTCTGGGATATGCACAAACCGGCACGCTCACGCTGGTTTTTGCCGCTCAAAACCTGCTGGAAAACCACGCCGTCGTACTCGCCCGATGGCTGGAGGACGAGCTGGATCGATACCAGGAGGCCAGCTCGCCGGTGTGCTATCGCGACGAGTTTCCGGGTTATTGAGACGTCTGCATTGGCCGCTGATCCAACCTGGATTTTATTCCTGAACCACCCACACGCTGCACGGCATCTTGTACAGCACGCGTTCGATGGTGCTGCCCACCAAGCGTTCCATGGCGCGGTGACCGGCGCGTCCCATGACGATCACGTCTGTTTCATAGGCCTGCGCATAGTTGCAAAGCACCTTGGCCGGATCGCCCAGGATCATGTGCTGACATTCCGGTTCAATACCGTTGCGCTGCGCAAGCTCGCGGAAGGCATCGGCTTGTGAGTCGAACAATGTCTTGGCTTTGCTCGAAGAAAAAAACGCCGAGCCATTACTGAAGCCGAATTCATCTGCACTGATGGATGAAAGATCATGGGCGTAAACCACGTCGAGTTGCGCATTGCAGGTGATGGCCAGTTTGGACGCCTCACACAAGATCCTGTCGTTGAAACCCTTGTATTGGTCATCACTGTGAAAAGGGTCTACGGCAGCGACAATTTTGCGCGGCAATGCGTGATGCATATGGCTGACAAAATGCAGGGGGACCGGGCATTCGCGCAGCAGGTGAATATCCAGTGGGGTAAACATCAGGCGCGACAGCAGCGATTCGTGCTCCAGGGCTTTGATCAAGGCGGCCATCGGCTGCTCTTTGAGATGAATCAGGATCTCTTGCAACGGCCGCTCTACCCAGACCACTTCCGTGGTGACGTGCACACCGATCTTGCGCATGGGGCGTGCCTGGTCTTCAAGCCACTGGCGATGACGCTCGACATAACCCAGCCGCATCTGATCCAGCGCTTGTTCATTAACCATCCCGGCAGTCGCCAGCCCTTCGAGGTAATCGAACGCCACGATGTGCAATGCTGCTTGCGACGCTTTGGCCAATGCTGCAGCCCGGTCAAAGGCGGGACTGTTGTGCATCAGAGGTGGGACGACCAGCATGAAACGCGATTGATCAGCCATGACTGTACTCCGGTAGGTCATCGAACAGTGGTGTGCCGAAATGACTCCAGGTTCTTACAGGTAAAGTCGGTGGATCACCTGACGACTGTCGTCGGGATCGTTGGATGTCTCGAATCCCAACGCCTTGGCCAGGTCGCGCATTGGCGCATTGCTGGCGGCGTCTACCGAATACATCTGCTGAAAGCCGTTATGGCGTGCGGCCTTGATCAAGTGTTCCATCAGTAAAGTGCCCAGCCCCAGGTGGGTCCATTCATCGGCGACCGTGACGGCGCATTCACACACCTGTTCGCTGGTGGCGGCGTAGCGGCTGATGCCGATCTCGACCAGCCGACCGTTGTCGTGGACCATGGCGATGTAGGCCACGCGTTGTTTGTTGTCGGTGTCCATCAACTGATCGAGCATCGCGGCGCTGGGCTCACTGATTTGCGCAAGAAAGCGCATGTGCCGGGATTCCGGAGACAGCCGTTTGATGAAGGCATATTCGCGGTCGCGGTCCTTTTCCGTCAGTGGCCGGATCAGCACGTGGCGACCATCCCTGAGCGCTTCGATCCAGTACTGGCTGTCCACCGCGGCGTAAGCGGCTGCGGCGCGGTCATTGTGGTCTTTGACGGTAAGCATGGGGTTAATCCTCCAGCGTTGTTCTTATAGGGCGGGCACGGCAAAAGCCTGTTTCATTCCTTTCTACGCCGCTGCCTGCCCTGGTATTTGATCTGGATCAAACATTCGATCAAAGGCTGTAGAGGTTCCCGCTTCGTCAAGGCACCGACATTGACGGCACTCACATCACCAGCGACGTCACTCATCGAGTGACGTTTCTTCAGGTTTTTTAGGGGCTTAGCTCACCAGTACATACGGCATCTGTTCCCTCGCAGCCTTCAGGGTGCTTGCCCACCAGTTCAGCTGAACCAGCATTCGAGCCATGGGCAGCCGGGCTTGATCAGTCTGTCGTACATGCCCGGCCTCATCGATCAGCGACCAGGGATCAGTGAAGGACACGTAATTGCTGATAGGTACCGCGTGCTGCGCGGACAGCACCTGGCGAAGGTGATCGATCGCACAAAGTCCACCCGATGCCCCGCCGTAGCCAATGAATGCCACTGGCCTTGCGTGCCAGCGAACCGACACCTGATCAATGAATGCTTTAAGCCCGGAGTGATAAACATCGGACAGTTGCGATGTGATGAACAGAAATGCATCAGCATCGACCAAATGGCGAAGAGTTTCCTGTCGCTGTATCACTGCCAACTTGTCAGGTTTGGCCATGAGGTCGGCAGGTCCCATAAACCAAGGCTCGAACTCGGCACGTTGCGCCAAAACATCAGTAACCCATTTCAGCAGCGCAGCGTCCAGACCTTCCTCATCCTTGGCGCCATGAATCACGATCAGTTTCATCTCGCTGTTCATCTCAACCTCCCACCGTAAATCCGCACGTCTTTGCTGAATTTCTCCTGCGCCTTTCAGGCTCTGGATTAGAGTATGAGTGGCAGCGCGGCAGATATAGCCGGTACTGGGGCATACAATTTGTGACGTGAATTCATATGAGACGGTTGGACATAAACTGCTTCGCCGAAATGAACGTGTTCGTCAGGGTTGTTGAAGATGGCGGTTATACGGCGGCCGCCAAGCATTGTGCGATGACCCCGTCAGCGGTCAGCAAGCTGGTCTCGAGGCTGGAAAACCGCTTGGGCACGCGTTTGCTCAATCGCTCGACAAGACGGCAATTGCTCACGCCTGAAGGGGCCGCGTTCTATGAACGCAGCGTGACTATCCTGGCGGCGCTCGATGAGGCCGAGCAGGAGGCCGCGGCGAGCTCCGAACCGCAGGGAACCGTGCGGGTCAACTGCAACGTCGATATCGGGCGTTTGTATCTGCTGCCCCTGTTGCAGACATTTTTGCGGCTCCACCCTGGAGTCTCGGTGGAGGTTTTTCTCAGTGACGAGGTTGTCGACCTGATCAGCGCCCGGGCTGACGTGGCCATCCGCAGCGGCCCGCTGAAAAGCTCCAATCTCGTGGCCAGGCGCTTGGGCGAGACGAGAGCCCTTGTCGTGGCATCACCGGCCTATCTTGCAGCTCGCGGCATACCGAAAACGCCAGCCGATCTTGCGGACCACACCTGTCTGGGGTTCACCTTCAGTCCACCGATGATGGAGTGGGGCTTCGTCAGCGCAGACGGCCAACCCATCCCGGTGGCCGTCGCCGGCAATGCACGGGCCAGTGACGGCAATGCAGTTCGCGATCTGGCAATTCTTGGGCTCGGCCTCGCGCGCGTTGGGTTTTGCCAGGTCGAGCAAGATCTGGCGGAAGGCCGGCTTCTTTCGGTGCTAGAGGACTTCGTGCCCAGCGCAAAGACGGAAGTGCACGCGGTTTACGTCGGGCAAGGAGGGAAGTTGCCCACACGTGTCAGAGCCTTCATGGATTTTCTGGCGGCAAACTTGAAAATCCACTGATCGCACAAGACCAGGGCACCTCACGCTTGGCGGTAGGCGCTGGGCGTGACGCCGACTTCGCGACGAAAAACCTGGGAAAAATGGCTGGGGCTGGAATAACCGACTTCCAGCCCGACATCAATGATGCTGCGCTCGGTCTCGAGCAGTAGATGTCGCGCGCGACTCATGCGCAGGCGGATGAAATACTGCGACGGCGACAGCCCCGTGGCACGCTTGAACATCCGGCTGAAGTGGTAGTCGCTCAAGTCAGCGATTCGTGCCAATTGCGCAAGACTGAAGTCATCGGCCAGGTGCTCGTTCATTGCGTCGATAACGCGACGCAGCTTGTACGCTTGCAGAGCATTGCTGCGTCGGGTCGTACTGTGCGGATTGAGATAACGCCGTATCAGGTGAACGGTCAGCGCCTGAGCCAGGCTGTGTACGAACAGCGGGCTGGGTTTGCGTTGCTCGATCAACTCGAGGCGTAACTGATTGAGCATGAAACTTATCCGTTCATCCCGGGCACCGGAGATATCCAGGAACGTCACTGCAACGCTGTGCTCACCCAGAACATCACGGGCCGCCTGTTCAATCATGGGCAGGCCGAGATAAAGATGCATCACTTCGAAGGTGTCGCAGCCCAGGGTCTGCCAGCGCATCTCATAGGGTTCATTTGTATTGGTAAGAAAAAAGTCGCCAGCCTGCACCTCGACGGCTTTCCAGGCCCCACCGAGGGATCGCTCCTCGACCTTGGCCGAGCCTGTCAGGACCAATACCAGCAGGGGCTCGACCACGGCGGGCACGAGTATTGGCTCTACGGTGCTGTGATGGCTGAACAACTGCACCATCACATCCTGCATCTGCGGGAGCAACGGCAACACCTGCGGCGTTCCCGGCAGATGCTGCGGCATCGATTCGGCCGCGATGCGAAGGGTATCAATCGGTGGCACGTCGTCATGTTCAGGCTGGCGCACACGAGGCTCCATTGAAAAAAGCGCTGAGGGGCTGGCATCAACAGGGTAACGCAACCTCGGTACCCATCGGCAATTGCGCAAGCTACCTCAGAAATTCAGATGTTGGCGCAAAACTCCAACAGCCACGGCAAGCCTGCGAAAGCCCGATTCTCCCGATTGCGCGACAGTGAGGCCGTCGATAACTACAGCGCCTCACGGGCGCCAGGCCGCCGAATATCTCGCCGGCTTGCAAGCAGGAGAGCACCATGACTCAGATCAATCACCGTATTCCCAACGAAGTCGAAGGCAAAGTCGCGCTGGTCACCGGCGCCGCCAGTGGCATCGGCAAGGCTATCGCACTGATGCTGCATGCGCGTGGCGCCAAGGTCATTGCTGAAGACATCAATCCCGCCGTCGAAGCACTCGCTCGTCCCGGATTGGTGCCGCTGGTAGCCGACATCAGCAAAGACGGGGTTGCCGAGCGCGCCGTCGGATTGGCCGTCGAGACGTTCGGGCGACTGGACATTCTGGTCAACAACGCCGGGATCATCATCAACAAGCTGGTCATCGACATGACCCGCGAAGACTGGGAGCGCATCCAGGCAGTCAACGCAACCGCGGCCTTTTTGCATTGCCGCGAAGCGGTCAAGGCGATGATGCCCAACAAATCGGGAGCGATAGTCAATATCGCCTCTTATGCCTCCTATTTCGCCTTCCCGACCATTGCCGCTTACACCGCGTCCAAAGGCGCATTGGCCCAATTGACCCGCACGCTGGCGCTAGAGGCTATCGAGCATGGCATTCGCGTCAATGCCATCGGCGTCGGCGACGTTGTCACCAACATTCTTAACGACGTGGTAGAGGACGGTCCTGGCTTCCTGGCCAAGCACGGTGAAGCCGCTCCCATCGGACGTGCCGCGCAGCCGGAAGAAATTGCCGAAGTCGTGGCATTTCTCGCCTCGGACCGCGCAAGCTTCATTGTTGGCTCGGTGGTCATGGCGGATGGCGGCATGACCGTCACCGCTGGTTGATCGACCGAACGGGCATTTGCGTTAAAGAGAGCAGCTTCTGGGCCGTTTTCTGCCGGTGGTGTCCGGCTGAGAACGGCCAGGAGCGAACTGCAAACGCGTGCTTTCTCTACGGCTGTTGCAAAGGCTGGATTGCAGCGCGCCGGGTGCCTGCGAACGCACTCGTGCCAAGCCAGCGCCACAAGTTTTCTGCGTCTTGCACGGCGCCGTCTACCCGCAATTCCTGTGACCGCAGAACCTCTTTTGGCGTGCGGTCGCCGGTCCACACCTCAGTCAATGCTCGTACGCTGGAGTCCACGACGAGCGTGAGTTCGCGTCCCGGATCGTCGCGACACAGATCTGCCACACCCTGTTCAACCACCAGCCACCACGCTTGCTCACCGGACCGCGCGTCGCGGAACCGGAAGTGAATGACCACCGACCGGGGCGGGAACATTTCGATGCGCGCAAACCGACGTATGTCCCACATCAGCAAGCCCGCGTCGAGTTCGTTATCGCGAAGGCGACTGCCTATCCAGCGCGCCCCCCAATGGCCCAGTGCCATGATGATGGGGCGCAAATCCTCGCCGGCCTCGGTCAGGCTGTATTCCCAGACGTTGCCTGCGGCCGTGCGATGCACGACACCGATATCTTCCAGGTGGCGCAGCCGCTGTGCCAGCAAGCTGGTGGACATGCGTGGCACGCCGCGGTGCAGTTCATTGAAACGCTTGCTGCCGCATAGCAACTCGCGCACGACCAAAGGCGTCCAGCGTTCGCACAGTGCCTCGGCACCGCGTGCGACCGTACAGAACTGACCATAGCTTTCATCCATCGCCTGTCCCTCCGCTACTTCAACGCTTCAGATTCTGAACTAGCCGGGCGGTTTCCCGACGTGCACGCTGAAACCTGCCAAAGCCACGGTTTCAGGAGTACGTCATGACCAAGATAGCCATCATTCAGCGGCCGCCGGTGCTGCTCGATCGTAGCGCGACGATCGCCCAGGCCGTGCAATCGGTCCGCGAAGCTGCAGCGTCGGGAGCCTCGTTGATTGTTTTGCCCGAATCATTCATTCCAGGTTACCCGTCGTGGATCTGGCGGCTGGCGGCGGGAAAAGACGGGGCTCTAATGGGGCAGTTGCATACTCGCCTGTTGGCCAACGCGATTGATATCGCGAGCGGCGACCTGAACGAACTGTGCGAGGCCGCTGTTGCTCACGCCGTGACAATCGTATGCGGCATCAATGAACGCGAACGCCGTAATGGAGGCGGCACGCTTTACAACAGCGTAGTCGTTATCGGAACCCATGGCGAAGTGCTCAACCGTCATCGCAAGTTGATGCCAACGAACCCCGAGCGCATGGTCCATGGTTTCGGCGATGCGTCAGGGTTGCGTACCGTCGATACACCCGTCGGTCGCATCGGTACGCTCATCTGCTGGGAAAACTACATGCCCCTGGCGCGCTATTCATTGTATTCCCAGGGCGTGGAAATCTACGTTGCGCCAACCTACGACACTGGCGAGGGCTGGATCAGCACGATGCGGCACATTGCACTCGAAGGCCGTTGCTGGGTGCTTGGCAGTGGCAGCTTGCTGCGCGGCAACGACATTCCCGATGACTTTCCAGGTCGCCTGCAACTGTTTCCCGATCCGGATGAGTGGATCAACGACGGTGACTCGGTGGTGGTCAACCCTCAAGGCCGGATCACAGCCGGTCCGTTGCACCGGGAGGCGGGCATTCTGTATGCGGACATCGACACCTCACTCGTGGCGCCAGCGCGGCGGGCGCTCGACGTCAGCGGGCACTATGCGCGCCCCGACATTTTCGATCTGCAAGTGCGACGCACGCCGACGACGGCGGTGCGCTTCGTCGACGAGTGAAGCTGGCTAACCCTCAGGCAATCCGTCCCGACTTCGGCTGTACGTGCGTTAACTGATGAAGGAGTCATTCCATGAGCATTCAAAGGTCTTACAAAGGCAGTTGTTTTTGCGGCGCTGTCGAATTCACCGTCAGCGGTGAGCCGGCGGCAATGGGCTATTGCCATTGCGAGTCGTGTCGACAGTGGTCAGCCGCGCCGGTCAATGCCTTCACGCTGTGGAAACCCGAGGCGGTGCAAGTCACTCGGGGGGCTGACGACATTGGCACCTTCAACAAGACACCGCAGAGTTATCGCAAATGGTGCAGGCGTTGCGGCGGACACCTCTTCACCGAACACCCCGGGATGGGCCTCATCGATGTGTATGCCGCGGTCATCCCGGATCTCGCGTTTTCGCCAGGTGTTCACGTCCACTACCAAGAGGCCGCGCTGCGTATCAGGGATGGGGTGCCGAAGCTTAAGGATGTCCCAGGTGAATTGGGAGGATCAGGCATCAGCGTGGACGAATGAGGCTGGCAGCGGCGGGGTGCCGGCGCGCGATTTCCACCTTTCGCCATCGGCGGCAACCTGCCGACAACGCCATACCTTGACGTTGCAAACCCTCAAGGCGCCCGTTCAATGGCAGAATCTCCTTAACTTGACTGTTTTGGAGAACACCATGCTTCGTGTGTTTGAACGAAGGCTCGATCCCTTTCCGCCTGACGAGGTGCCACCGCCACCGGACGGCCTGGCTCGTTTCCTGTGGGCCTGTACGCGGGGAGCGCGTGGTTACATCCTCGCGCTGGCGCTGCTCGGTGCCGGTGTATCGATTTACGAAGCATGGCTGTTTTCCTTTCTCGGCCAGGTCGTGGACCTGCTCTCGACCTGGCAGGCAGGCGGTGAGGCGGCTGCGCAGGAAAGTCGGGTGTTGTGGGGCATGGGTATTGTCATGGTAACCAGTGTCGGGCTGGTGGCGTTGCGCACCATGGTGCAGCACCAGATATTGGCAATTAACTTGCCGTTGCGGCTGCGCTGGGACTTCCATCGCCTGATGTTGCGGCAAAGCCTGTCGTTTTTTTCCGATGAGTTTTCCGGCCGCGTCACCACCAAGGTGATGCAGACCGCGCTAGCGGTACGAGACGTGCTCTTCACCCTGATCGAAATCGTCCCGGGTATCGGGGTGTATTTCATTGCGATCATCGCACTGGCCGGTGGCTTCGCGCTGAAACTCATGCTGCCATTCGTTGCCTGGGCTCTGCTGTTCGGCCTGGCCATGTGGTACTTCGTGCCTCGCCTGGGGAAAGTCGGGCAGGAACAGGCGAATGCGCGGTCAATGATGACCGGGCGTATCTCGGATGCGTACACGAACATCACTACGGTGAAACTGTTCTCCCATTCCAATCGTGAAGCGCACTTCGCGCGAGCGGCAATGGAGGATTTCAAGCAAACCGGCTTTCGCCAGATGCGCCTGGTCAGCCAGTTCGAGATCGTCAACCAGGCATTGGTGGTGGGGCTGATCATGGCCGCCGGCGGTTATGCCCTGTGGCTGTGGCACCAGGGTGACGTCGGCGCAGGTGCCGTGGCGGCAATCACTGCAATGGCGTTGCGGATCAATGGCATGTCGAACTGGATCATGTGGCAAATGACCTCGCTGTTCGAGAGCATCGGCACGGTACAGGACGGCATGGCGACGCTGACCCGCGGTCCCAAGGTCAAGGATGCACCGGATGCGGGTGTGCTGGTGACCTCAGGCGGCGCGGTAACCTTCGATAAAGTGAGCTTCAACTACAATGGCGAGCGCCAGGTGCTCGATGGCCTGAGCCTGAACATTCGTCCGGGTGAAAAAATCGGCCTGGTCGGCCGCTCTGGCGCCGGCAAATCCACGCTTATCAACTTGCTGCTGCGCTTCTATGACGTCGACAGCGGGGAGATTCGCATCGACGGCCAGAACATTGCACACGTGACGCAAGACAGCCTGCGCAGCTCCATCGGCATGGTCACCCAGGACACTTCGCTGCTGCACCGTTCCATTCGCGACAACATTGCATACGGTCGTCCCGATGCGACCGACGCGCAAATCCGTGCCGCCGCGGCCAATGCCCAGGCCGATGAGTTCATCAGCCAACTGAGCGACCGGCAGGGCCATACCGGCTACGACACCCTGGTGGGTGAGCGCGGCATCAAGCTGTCCGGCGGCCAGCGTCAACGCGTCGCGATTGCCCGGGTGATGCTCAAGAACGCCCCGATCCTGCTGCTTGACGAGGCCACCAGCGCGCTGGACTCGGAAGTCGAAGTGGCCATTCAGGAAAGCCTCGATGAAATGATGCAGGGCAAAACCGTGATCGCCATCGCCCATCGGCTGTCCACCATTGCAGCCATGGACCGCCTGATCGTCATGGATGACGGACGCATCATCGAGCAGGGCACCCACACCGAGTTACTCGCGAAGAACGGCATCTATGCGCGGCTTTGGCAGCATCAGAGTGGCGGGTTCCTGGGTGAGGACAAGGGCGTGGTCGAGGCAATGGATCAGGCGTGAGTGTGAAGGGGCAGGCAACGGGCGAGAGGGAGAGCTGCACGACGATTGCCAGACAGAGGAGGGCGAAGACGAGCGGTGGAAGCAATTGCCTGGTGTTTGCCTGTCGATGCCTTGCCCGTCTCTCAACGCCCCTGGTGCCTCTTACCGGCGAGCGACATTCATTTTATTTCGGTTCCAGGCACGAAGAGCTTACCGGGATCATCGACCTCCTTCAGGTCAATCAACGCTCGACAAATGCAGTGCGAGAACTGTTCCTGCAGCGTTTCTGGGTCGTTCCAGGCTATTTGCGATGCTTTCAGATGTTGTGCCTCGGACGATTTGTAGCAGACACAATTGTCGAGTCGGGTGACGCCATTATTTGTGCTCTGACAAGCCGTGGCCAGCAAACAGATCGCGATGAGCATTGCACAGCGTTTCATTGGCTCCCCTCCGAGTTGTAAACCCGACGCTAGAAGGTAGCTTAGCCGTCATTTACGATCGCTCCATCCACGGGCGGCTTCGGCCGATTGCCGCCTATCTGTTCGAAGCGCGCGCCTCTGATACCGATAAACTTGACGACCTCAGATTGAACGCTGGTTCACGCGGGCCATGAGCTGTTCGGCGCTTTCCTTGCGTTCGGAGTAGCGATCCACCAGAAACCCCTGATGGTCACGTAGCAGCAGGGTGAATTTCACCAGTTCTTCCATCACGTCGACCACGCGGTCGTAGAACGCCGAGGGCTTCATTCGGCCGGCTTCGTCGAATTCCATAAAAGCCTTCGGCACCGAGGATTGATTGGGAATGGTGAACATGCGCATCCAGCGTCCCAGCACACGCAGCTGGTTGACTGCGTTGAAGGACTGCGAACCACCGCAGACTTGCATCACCGCCAGTGTCTTGCCCTGAGTCGGGCGAATGGCACCGAGGGCAAGGGGAATCCAGTCAATCTGTGCCTTGAATACAGCCGACATCGCGCCATGCCGCTCCGGCGAACACCAGACCTGACCTTGCGACCACAACACCAGATCGCGCAACTCCTGCACCTTGGGATGATCCACAGGTGCATCGTCGGGAAGCGGCAAACCGGAGGGATTGAAGATGCGGGTTTCTGCACCAAAGTGTTCCAGCAGGCGTGCGGCCTCTTCGACCAGCAGACGGCTGAACGAGCGCTCGCGGGTCGACCCGTACAACAACAGGATGCGTGGCTTGGGTTCGCCCGGACGAAAAGTGATGCCTGCGTCGTCGAACAGGGAGAGGTCAAGGTTAGGCAGTTGCTCAGACATGTTTCTTCCTGCTCAGAGAGCGCCGATTCGGTCCAGTTCGCGTTTGAGTTGATCGCGGCTGAGTTCATTGAAGGGCAGGGCGAGGAACGCCCTGCAGCGTTGCTCGATGTGCACAAGCGTGGCGCGGAAAGCCGCGTCCACCGCCGCTTCGTCACCCACTACGTCGGAAGGATCTTCCAGGCCCCAATGGGCCTTCAGCGCCGGGCCGAAATACACCGGGCAACTTTCGCCTGCTGCCTTGTCGCAAACGGTAATGACGATATCCGGTGGGTTATCCTCAAAGGCATCATTGCCCTTGCTGCTCAATCCTTCGATGGAAATGGCGGACTGTTGTAGCGTGGTCAGGCTACGCGGCAGTACTTTGCCTTTGGGAAAGCTGCCGGAACTTACCGCTTCGAAACCCTGCGGTGCCAGGTGATTGAACATGGCTTCTGAAAGGATGCTGCGACAGCTGTTGGCCGTGCACATGAACAGAACTCGCATGGATTGCTCCCTCCGCATTTGCGGATATCGAAGACTCAAGCGCCGTGTCCGCGCCGAGAGGGTAATCAACAGAATCGCAAGTGTCAGCACTTTGAGGTCGTACCGACATATACGGGAAGTCAAATATACGGATATCCGTATGTGCGGGCAACTCATCCATGGGCGTCGGAGGGTATTGAAGACGCCATCGCGGGCAAGCCTTGCTCTACAGGTAGTGCGCAATCCCGTAGGCGCAAGGCTGGCCCGCGATAGCCGTTACGCGATATCGCGCCGGATCAGAAGAAGCCCAGCGGATTGATGTCGTAGCTCACCAGCAGGTTTTTGGTCTGCTGATAGTGATCGAGCATCATCTTGTGGGTTTCACGGCCGACGC
>NZ_LMGK01000009.1 GCF_001427125.1 Pseudomonas sp. Root562 | reverse complement strand
CTACAGACAAGGTCAGGAGCAAATCCTGCCTTCAGGAGCGATCGGCCTCCCCCCAGAAACGCACTTGCTGTTGTATGAGTCCTTGAGCGTAACCTCTCTCTTTGGACTCAGGGTCAACATACAAGGAGCGAGCCTGCTCGCGATGAACCTGCGGACATCGCTGGGTGTCAGGTTGCCAGCGTTATCGTTGATACCCATCGCGAGCAGGCTCGCTCCTACAATTTACTTGGGTGGAGTTTAGAGGTCGCAGCCACCGCTTTGAGATTTATCTGCCACAAACAAAAAAACGGGAAGCCCAAAGGCTTCCCGTTTTCGTGTCACGGCGCGATTCAGATCACCTGAACAATCGCATCCGTTACAGCCTTGATGTTGCTCTGGTTCAACGCAGCTACGCAGATACGACCGGTGTCCAGGGCGTAGATGCCGAACTCGTTGCGCAGACGGTGAACCTGCTCAACGCTCAGGCCGGAGTAGGAAAACATGCCGCGCTGACGACCGACGAAGCTGAAATCGCGCTGTGGTGCGTTTTTCGCCAGGGTCTCGACCATCTGGGTGCGCATGCCGCGAATGCGCAGGCGCATTTCGGCCAGTTCGGCTTCCCACTGGGCGCGCAGTTCCGGGCTGTTCAACACGGCTGCAACGATGCTCGCACCATGGGTCGGCGGGTTGGAGTAGTTGGTACGGATCACGCGCTTGACTTGCGACAGCACGCGCGCGCTTTCTTCTTTCGATTCGCTGACGATCGACAGGGCACCCACGCGCTCGCCATACAGTGAGAACGATTTGGAGAACGAGCTGGAGACGAAGAAGGTCAGGCCCGATTCGGCAAACAGGCGCACGGCTGCGGCGTCTTCGTCGATGCCATCGCCAAAACCTTGGTAGGCCATATCGAGGAAAGGCACGTGGCCTTTGGCCTTGACCACTTCCAGGACGTTTTTCCAGTCCGCCGGGCTCAGGTCCACACCGGTCGGGTTGTGGCAGCAGGCGTGCAGCACAACGATCGAGCCGTTTGGCAGGGCGTTCAGGTCTTCCAGCAGGCCCACACGGTTCACGTCGTGGGTCGCGGCGTCGTAGTAACGGTAGTTCTGCACCGGGAAACCGGCGGTTTCGAACAGCGCGCGGTGGTTTTCCCAGCTCGGGTCGCTGATTGCCACGACGGCGTTCGGCAGCAGTTGCTTGAGGAAGTCGGCACCGATTTTCAGTGCACCGGTACCACCCACAGCCTGAGTGGTGATGACGCGACCGGCAGCGATCAGCGGCGAATCATTGCCGAACAGCAGTTTTTGCACAGCCTGGTCGTAGGCCGCGATGCCGTCGATGGGCAAGTAGCCCCGGGAAGCGTGTTGAGCGACGCGAATGGTTTCGGCTTCGACAACGGCGCGCAGGAGTGGAATTTTCCCCTCCTCGTTGCAATAAACACCGACTCCCAGGTTGACCTTGTTGGTACGGGTATCGGCGTTGAATGCTTCGTTGAGGCCCAGGATTGGATCGCGTGGTGCCATTTCGACAGCGGAGAACAGGCTCATTTTTGCGGCGGCTCTGAATGGAGAATGGAGGGACGTGTCGCGCTCCAGCCGAATGCACTAGAGCGGTGCACAAACGGGGAGCTAGTATAGAGGCCATCTGCGATCGATGGCGACAGACGAATCGGCTTTTACGTTAAGTTTTTCCGATTATTTTTCGACCGTTAGTCGATTGGTGTCGTCCAAAGCATTACGCGATGTAGGACGTTTGCCTTGAAAGCGACGGCAATCGGCTCCACATTGAGCGCAATCCAGTTTTTTCCTCGGGCGACATCGGTCGTTTGCGGTCTTTCTCGTTCGTGCCGGTTTTGCCGGCAAGCGTGATCCCAGAGGTTTTACATGTCTGAATTCCAGCTAGTCACCCGTTTCGAACCTGCCGGCGATCAGCCTGAAGCCATTCGCCTGATGGTCGAGGGCATCGAAGCCGGGTTGGCGCACCAGACATTGCTCGGTGTGACTGGTTCGGGCAAGACCTTCAGTATCGCCAACGTAATCGCGCAGGTGCAGCGTCCGACGCTGGTGCTGGCGCCGAACAAGACCCTGGCGGCGCAGTTGTACGGCGAGTTCAAGGCGTTCTTCCCGAACAATGCCGTGGAGTACTTCGTTTCCTATTACGACTACTACCAGCCCGAGGCTTACGTACCATCGTCGGACACCTTCATCGAGAAAGACGCCTCGATCAACGACCACATCGAACAGATGCGTCTGTCCGCGACCAAGGCGTTGCTGGAGCGCAAGGACGCGATCATCGTCACCACGGTGTCGTGCATCTACGGTCTGGGCAGCCCGGAAACCTATCTGAAAATGGTGCTGCATGTGGATCGCGGCGATCGGCTCGATCAGCGCGAATTGCTGCGACGCCTCGCTGACTTGCAATACACCCGCAATGACATGGATTTCGCCCGTGCGACCTTCCGCGTACGTGGCGACGTGATCGATATCCACCCGGCGGAATCGGATTTCGAAGCGATCCGCATCGAGCTGTTTGACGACGAGGTCGAAAGCCTGTCGGCGTTCGATCCGCTGACCGGCGAAGTGATCCGCAAACTGCCGCGCTTCACCTTCTATCCGAAAAGCCACTACGTGACGCCAAGGGAAACCCTGATGGGCGCGGTGGAAGGCATCAAGGTCGAATTGAAGGAGCGCCTGGAATACCTGCGCTCCAACAACAAACTGGTGGAAGCCCAGCGCCTGGAGCAACGCACCCGATTCGACCTGGAGATGATCCTCGAATTGGGTTACTGCAATGGCATCGAAAACTACTCGCGCTATCTGTCCGGCCGTGAAGCCGGCGCGCCACCACCGACCCTCTACGATTACCTGCCGGCCGATGCCTTGCTGGTGATCGACGAATCCCACGTCAGCGTGCCGCAAGTTGGCGCGATGTATAAGGGTGACCGCTCGCGTAAAGAAACACTGGTGGAATACGGTTTTCGCCTGCCATCGGCGCTGGACAACCGGCCGATGCGTTTCGATGAATGGGAGGCCATCAGCCCGCAGACGATCTTCGTCTCGGCGACCCCGGGCAATTATGAAGCCGAGCACGCCGGGCGCGTCATCGACATGGTGGTGCGGCCGACCGGGTTGGTGGATCCGCAAATTGAAATCCGCCCGGCACTGACTCAGGTCGATGACTTGCTCTCGGAAATCACCAAGCGCGTTGCCCTGGAAGAGCGCGTGCTGGTCACCACGCTGACCAAGCGCATGGCCGAAGACTTGACCGACTACCTGGCCGATCATGGCGTGCGCGTGCGCTACCTGCACTCGGACATCGACACCGTAGAGCGGGTCGAAATCATCCGTGATCTGCGCCTGGGCACTTTTGACGTGCTGGTGGGGATCAACCTGCTGCGCGAAGGTCTGGACATGCCTGAGGTGTCGCTGGTGGCGATTCTCGACGCCGACAAGGAAGGATTCCTGCGTTCCGAGCGCTCGCTGATCCAGACCATCGGTCGGGCAGCGCGTAACCTCAACGGTCGGGCGATTTTGTATGCCGACCGGATTACCGGGTCCATGGAGCGGGCGATCGGGGAAACCGAACGTCGTCGCGACAAGCAGATCGCCTTCAACCTGGCGCATGGCATCACGCCCAAAGGCGTGTTCAAGGATGTCGCCGACATCATGGAAGGCGCCACCGTGCCAGGTTCGCGCAGCAAAAAGCGCAAGGGCATGGCCAAGGCGGCCGAAGAAAACGCCAGATACGAGGCGGAATTGCGTACACCAGGGGAGATCGCCAAGCGCATCAAGGCTCTGGAAGAGAAAATGTATGCATTGGCGCGTGATCTGGAATTCGAAGCCGCGGCGCAGATGCGCGATGAAATTGGCAAGTTGCGGGAGCGCTTGATTACCGTTTGAGTTTCTTTGTGGTGTCTGTACAGGCCCCTTCGCGGGCAAGCCTCGCTCCTACAGGTTTGTGTCGTCCTGTGGGCGCCGCAAGAACTGTAGGTGCGAGGCTTGCCCGCGAAGGCCGCGCCTCGATCTCAATGCGCCTCGCCAGCCTTCAACCCCTCGGGTAATTTCCGGGTCAGCAACACCGCCAGCATGCTGATTCCCAGCGCAATCCCGACAAAGTGAAACGCATCGTTGTACGCCATGATCGACGCCTGCTGATGGGCGATCTCACTGAGCTTGCCCAGCGCCGCAGCCTCGCTGCCAAACCGGTCTGTCAGTGACGCCAACCGCTCCGCCACTTGCGGGTTGGTCGGCACTATCGCCTCGCGCAAGTAATCAAAATAGGTCTTGGTCCTGGCATCCAGCAGCGTGGCGAGGAGGGCGATGCCAATGGCCCCGCCGAGATTGCGCAGGATGTTGAACAGGCTCGACGCGGACCCGGCGTCCTGCGGAAGAATGTAGGCAGTGGCGATCAGCGAAATGGTGACCATGATCAATGGCTGGCCCAGGGCGCGGATGATCTGGATCTGATTGAACTGCGGCCCGGCGAAATCCGGATTCAATACGCCTGAAGAGAAGCTCGCCAGGCCGAACAAACCGAAACCCAGCGTGCACAGCCATTTCGGCGAGACGTATTTCATCAGCTTGGGCACCAGCGGAATCAGAAACAGTTGCGGCACACCCATCCACATGATCACTTCACCGATCTGCAGTGCGTTGTAGTTCTGGATCTGCGCCAGGTACAGCGGCAACAGGTAGATCGAGCCATACAGGCCAACCCCCATCCCGATACTGGAAATGCTCGATAAGCCGAAATTGCGATTGCCGAGGATACCGAGGTTGATCAGCGGATTGGGTTTGGAAAACTGCACGATCACAAAGGTGATCAGACTGATCAGGGCGATGCTGCCCAGCGTCACGATCAGATCCGACTCAAGCCAGTCCTTGCGATGGCCTTCTTCCAGAAACACCTGCAGACAGCCCAGTCCCACACCCAGTGTGACAATGCCGGCGTAGTCGGTGCTTTTCAGCAGTTCCCAATGCGCTTCTTTCTTTTCCAGGCCGTACATCAAGCCGGCAATCATGATCAGTCCGGGCGGAATGTTGATGTAGAAGATGTATTCCCAACCCCAATTCTCTGTCAGCCAACCGCCAAGCGTCGGGCCGATGGAGGGCGCGAAGGTGGCGGTCATGGCGAACATGGCCATGCCTTTGGCGCGGTGATGCTCCGGGAGTTTGATCAGTGTGAGAGTGAAGGCCAGCGGAATCAGCGCGCCACCGGTGAACCCCTGCAGGGCGCGGAAGACAATCATGCTTTCCAGGCTCCACGCCATGGAGCACAGCAGGGAAGCGACCAGGAAACCGAGGGACACCCACACCGCCAGACGCCGCGCCGAAAGCAACTGCACGAGCCAGGCGGTGAGCGGGATCATGATGATTTCCGCCACCAGGTACGAGGTGGAAATCCACGAGCCTTCTTCCAGGGTGGCCGACAGTGCACCCTGAATGTCCTTGAGCGACGAGTTGGTGATCTGGATGTCCAGCACCGCCATGAACGCGCCGAGCATCACGCTCATCACCGCAATCCAGTCCCGCCGCGTCGGTTCCCCGACCGGGCGGATCAGTTGATCACCGGCCATCGTCAGCGGCGTCTTTGCTGCTCAAGCTGGCGCTGACGTGTTCCGGGGTGTCCTTGATGTTCACCTTGGCGGTGACCGACATGCCCGGGCGAATCTTGCCGCGCAGCGGATTGTCGACGGCGAACGTCAGCTTGACCGGGATCCGCTGTACGACTTTGGTGAAGTTGCCCGTGGCATTGTCCGGTGGCAACAGGCTGAACTGTGCGCCCGAGGCCGCGAACAGGCTGTCGACCCGCGCTTCGATCGGCGTGTCACCGTAGGCATCGAAGATCAGTTCGGCTTTCTGCCCGGGCTGCATGTGGCCAATCTGGGTTTCCTTGAAATTGGCCTGAATCCAGATGTCTTCATCCGGCACGATCGACAGCAGGTAAGCGCCGGCCTGCACATATTGGCCATTGCGCGCGGCACGCTGGCCGATCAGGCCGCTGATGGGCGCGTGAATGTCGCTGCGGGTCAGGTTCAGTTCGGCCTGGGCCAGGTCGGTCCTGGCGTTGGCGATCTGTGCGTCGAGGCGTTTGATTTCGGCGTTCAGTGCGTTGATCTGCTGGCGCTGACCCTGGGCGTCCGCTTGGGCCTTGGCCAGTTGCGAGCGGGCAATGTGGTTGTCGGCGGAGAGGGTGGTCACGCGCTCTTCCGAGACATAACCCGGTTTGCGCAAGGTTTCGGCGCGGTTCAGGTCAATCTGCGAGCGGCCGAGGCTGGCTTGGCTGGAGGCGACTTGCGCATCGCTGGCGGCGATCAGGCTGGCTTGCTGGGTCAGCTTGCTCTGGGCTTGCAGGCGTTCGGCTTGCCGGGTGGCGAGGGTCGCGTTGGCGCGGTCGACAGCGAGGCGGAAGTCATCGCCTTCGAGGCGGATCAGTAGTTGGCCTTTCTCGACGTGCTGGTTGTCCTGCACCAGCACTTGATCGATGCGCGCGCCCAATTGGCTCGACACACGGGTGATTTCGCCCTGCACATAGGCGTTGTCAGTGCTTTCATAAAACCGTCCCTTGAAGAACCACTGGGCAAAGAAACCCCCGGCAATCAGCAGGACGATCAGCAGGAAAATGGAAAGGCGACGCTTGAGTTGGGCAGGCATGGGGCAAACTGTAGTCGAGAATATGTAAGAAAAGTTATCAGCAGGTGAATCTGGCATACAGCCGATAAACGGTAAATGGCGGTGGCTGATATTCGGCCATTCACCGCACCGTACCGGCGTTGTAGTCGCAACCTTGGCTTAAATGCCCTGTTCGCTGGAGCGGGACGGGTGTCGCCTGTTACCATTCGCCCTTTGTTTGATCTTCTTTTCGAGACTTGCCATGACCACCGTCCGCACGCGCATCGCGCCATCGCCTACCGGGGACCCCCATGTAGGTACCGCTTACATCGCATTGTTCAATTACTGCTTTGCCAAGCAGCATGGCGGTGAGTTCATCCTGCGGATCGAAGACACCGACCAGTTGCGCTCGACCCGCGAGTCCGAACAGCAGATTTTCGACGCCCTGCGCTGGCTGGGGATCGACTGGAGCGAAGGCCCGGACGTCGGCGGCCCGCACGGTCCATACCGGCAAAGCGAGCGCGGTGATATTTATCAGAAGTATTGCCAGCAACTGGTCGACATGGGCCATGCCTTCCCGTGCTTCTGCACCGCCGAAGAGCTGGACCAGATGCGCGCCGAGCAGATGGCGCGTGGCGAAACCCCGCGTTACGACGGCCGTGCACTGTTGCTGTCCAAAGAAGAAGTGGCGCGCCGCCTCGCTGCCGGCGAGCCGCATGTGATCCGCATGAAGGTGCCGAGCGAAGGCGTCTGCGTGGTGCCGGACATGCTGCGTGGCGACGTTGAAATCCCGTGGGACCGCATGGACATGCAGGTCCTGATGAAGACCGACGGCTTGCCGACGTACTTCCTGGCCAACGTGGTCGACGATCACCTGATGGGCATCACCCACGTACTGCGCGGCGAAGAGTGGCTGCCGTCGGCTCCGAAGCTGATCCTGCTTTACGAATACTTCGGCTGGGAACAACCGGAGCTGTGCTACATGCCGCTGCTGCGTAACCCGGACAAGAGCAAGCTGTCCAAGCGCAAGAACCCGACTTCGGTGACTTTCTACGAGCGCATGGGCTTCATGCCTGAGGCAATGCTCAACTATCTGGGACGCATGGGCTGGTCGATGCCTGACGAGCGTGAAAAGTTCTCGTTGCAGGAGATGGTCGACAATTTCGATCTGAAGCGCGTTTCCCTTGGCGGGCCGATTTTCGACATCGAAAAATTGTCGTGGCTAAACGGCCAATGGCTGCGTGACCTGCCGGTGGAAGAGTTCGCCGCGCGCGTGCAGAAGTGGGCATTCAACTCCGAATACATGATGAAGATTGCCCCGCACGTGCAGGGCCGGGTTGAAACCTTCAGTCAAGTCGCACCGCTGGCGGGGTTCTTCTTTGCCGGTGGTGTCAACCCGGATGCCAAACTGTTTGAATCGAAAAAGCTGTCGGGTGATCAGGTTCGGCAGTTGATGCAGTTGATCCTCTGGAAGCTCGAAAGTCTGCGTCAGTGGGAGAAGGACAACATCACCGCGACCATTCAGGCCGTGGTCGAGTCCCTGGAGCTGAAGCTGCGTGACGCCATGCCGCTGATGTTCGCTGCGATTACCGGTCAGGCCAGTTCGGTATCGGTGCTCGATGCGATGGAAATCCTCGGACCTGACCTGACCCGTTTCCGTCTGCGCCAGGCCATTGACCTGCTCGGTGGCGTGTCGAAGAAAGAAAACAAGGAGTGGGAAAAGCTCTTGGGCGCTATTGCCTGATTGCGTTTGACTCTGCAGGGGCTGCCGAAGGCCGCGATCTTTTGATCCAGATCTTCGGCGCTTCCCCCGGATTTTCGGGGGGAGGGCGGTAAGTGGTTGTTATGTCGGCAAAAAATTTTAATTTTTTTGAAAAATAAGTTTGACAGGCTTCCGATACGCCCTTAAGATTCGCCCCGTCCTCAGCGATGACATCAACGATGAGGGGCTATAGCTCAGCTGGGAGAGCGCTTGCATGGCATGCAAGAGGTCGACGGTTCGATCCCGTCTAGCTCCACCAATTTACACTTCAAGGCCTGGCCACACCGGTCTTGAAGCGATCAACACTCAGCGTTGATCAGTTGTATAGAAGGGTTTGCGTCCCCTTCGTCTAGTGGCCTAGGACACCGCCCTTTCACGGCGGTAACAGGGGTTCGAGTCCCCTAGGGGACGCCAGTTTCACAGAAGTGATGTTGAAAGATGTCACTCCGCCGCGAGGCGAAAAATCCGGGGCTATAGCTCAGCTGGGAGAGCGCCTGCATGGCATGCAGGAGGTCAGCGGTTCGATCCCGCTTAGCTCCACCAATTTTACAGTTCAAGGTCTGGCCACACCGGCCTTGAATCGATCAGCTCTCAGCACTGATCAGTTGTATAGAAGGGTTTGTGTCCCCTTCGTCTAGTGGCCTAGGACACCGCCCTTTCACGGCGGTAACAGGGGTTCGAGTCCCCTAGGGGACGCCACGATTACCCGCTCTGCGGGATTTTATAAGGGTCATTCAATTATTGAATGGCCCTTTTGTTTGTCTGGCGTTTGGCCAAATCTCCCCAATTCTTTCAAACTGTTCTTCAGACCAGCGGTCACATCCACCACTTGCAGAATATTATTATGAGAATAATATTCTAATCGTAATATTCGGAGGCAACGATGAACGATAAAAAAGCTCAAACCCGCGAACGCATTCTCAAGGCCGCCAGTGCAGCGCTGATTCAGCGTGGCCCGGCCGAACCGAGCGTGGGTGAAGTGATGGGGGCGGCCGGTCTGACGGTTGGCGGCTTCTATGCGCACTTCGAAAGCAAGGACGCAATGATGCTGGAGGCGTTCAAGCAGTTGCTCGGTCATCGCCGAGGCCTGATTGCCGATATGGATGCCGAATTGACCGGTGAAGAGCGTCGCGCGTTGGTGGCGGCGTTTTATCTGTCGCGCAAACACCGGGACTCGTCGGAATCGGCGTGCCCGATCCCGGCGTCCGTCGGTGAGCTGGGGCGACTGCCGGAAGCATTTCGAATCGCCCTGAATGAACACGTGGAAATGATGGTCGCGCAGTTGGCGGCCAGCCCGGAAGACACCGACAAGGCCCTGGCTGATATGGCGTTGATGGTGGGAGGTCTGGCTCTGGCGCGGGCGCTGGGGCCGGGAGAGTTGTCCGATCGTTTACTTCGCGCCGCCAAATCAGCGGTGCTGTGACCTGAAGGCTGCGGCCTGGGGAGAATGCGATGAGCACGTTGAAGTGGGTTCGTGGCGTGAATGGCACCTTGGGTTGGTTTGCACCGAAACTGGTGGCAAGCAAGATGCGACTGGCGTTCATGACGCCAAGGGATTTGCCGCCCCGTGATTGGGAGCTTCCGCTGCTGGCGAGGTCCGAGCGGATTACCTTGCGGTTTGGCCTGTCGGCGTTGCGTTGGGGGCAAGGCCCAGCGGTATTGCTGATGCACGGCTGGGAAGGGCGGCCGACACAGTTCGCCAGTTTGATTACTGCGCTGGTCGACGCCGGTTACTCGGTGGTCGCCCTGGATGGTCCGGCCCACGGTCGCTCACCCGGCAGTGAAGCGAACGTCGTGTTGTTCGCCCGCGCCATGCTGGAAGCGGCCGCCGAGCTGCCGCCGTTGCAGGCCGTCATCGGGCATTCAATGGGCGGCGCCAGTGCCATGCTTGCGGTGCAACTGGGCTTGCGCACCGAAACGCTGGTCACCATTGGCGCTCCGGCTCGCATTCTTGGCGTGTTGCGCGGATTTGCCCGGTATGTGGGCCTGCCGCCCAAAGCCCGTTCGGCGTTTATTCGCCAAGTCGAGAAAGATGTCGGGATGCGCGCTGCGATGCTGGATGTCGCCCACTATCAACTCGACATGCCTGGCCTGATCGTTCACGCCGAAGACGACGACTTTGTCTCGGTCAGGGAGTCGCAGCTGATCCACGAAGCCTGGTTCGACAGTCGCTTGCTGCGCTTGCCGGAGGGCGGTCATCAGCGAGTGCTGGCCGACCCTCGGGTGATTGATGGCGTGTTATCACTGCTGGCCGGTCGCAGCCTGCAATCGCGCCAATCGGCCTGAGCTTCCGTTACACTGCCCCGGTCGAAATAATCTGACCGGGAGTGGGGCATGGGCTGGGATCGGGCAACGCCGTTCATCATTGATTTGCAAGTGGGCGCCGAGGACATTGACGGTTTGGGCCACGCCAATAATGCGGTGTACGTGACCTGGCTCGAACGCTGTGCCTGGCGCCATTCCCAGCGCCTTGGTCTGGATCTGGTCGAATACCGTCGCCTGGACCGGGCCATGGCAGTGGTACGGCACGAAATTGATTACCTGGCTGCCGCCTATGAAGGTGATGAGTTGCAATTGGCGACCTGGATCGTCGATTGGGATCAGCGCCTCAAAATGACCCGGCATTTCCAGCTCAAGCGTCCAAGTGACAATTCGACCTTGTTGCGGGCGCAAACCACCTTCGTCTGCATTGAGCTGTCCAGCGGCAAGCCCAAGCGCATGCCGGCCGAGTTCATCGAAGGCTATGGCCCGGCCTTACAGGTCCTGATTTGACAAGACTGTGTGGCAAGTCTTTCGCTCGATAATCCAGTAAACTGCCGCACGTTTTTTCGTTGAGTGTGTTTTTTCATGCAAATTGCTTTGGCGCCCATGGAGGGGTTGGTCGACGACATCCTGCGCGACGTGCTGACCCGAGTGGGTGGCATCGATTGGTGTGTGACCGAGTTCATTCGGGTCAACGATCAGTTGCTCACGCCGGCCTATTTCCACAAGTTCGGCCCAGAGCTGCTCAACGGCGCCCGCACGGCCTCCGGTGTACCGCTGCGTGTGCAACTGCTCGGTTCCGACCCTGTATGCCTGGCGGAAAACGCCGCACTGGCCTGTGAGCTGGGTTCCGAGGTGATCGACCTGAACTTTGGTTGCCCGGCCAAGACCGTGAACAAATCCCGTGGCGGTGCGGTGCTGCTCAAAGAGCCCGAGCTTCTGAACCGGATCGTCGAGCATGTCCGTCGTGCCGTTCCGGCGCACATTCCTGTTACCGCGAAAATGCGCCTGGGTTTCGACAGCCCGGACGGCTCGCTGGTTTGCGCCACGGCGCTGGCCGAAGGCGGGGCGGAACACATCGTGGTGCATGCCCGGACCAAAGTGGATGGCTACAAGCCGCCAGCGCACTGGGAGTGGATTCCGCGGGTGCAGGACGTGGTCAAGGTGCCGGTGTTCGCCAACGGTGATATCTGGAGCGTCGACGACTGGCGCCGTTGCCGCGAAATCAGCGGTGTGGAAGACATCATGCTCGGTCGGGGTCTGGTTTCGCGTCCCGATCTGGCCAGGCAAATCGCCGCCGCACGAGCGGGTGAAGAGATCGTGGAAATGACCTGGACCGAGCTGTTGCCGTTGATCCAGGATTTCTGGTTGCAAGCCAAGGCGCAGATGACGGCTCGGCAATCCCCGGGCCGCTTGAAGCAATGGCTGGCGATGTTGACGCGCAATTATCCCGAGGCTGTCGAGCTGTTCACGGTGCTGCGTCGTGAGACCGAACTCGATAACGTATCGCGCTTGCTGGGTTTGCCGGTGGCCGAAGCGGCCTGAAGCTCTTTATTAAAAAAGCAGAAAATGCGCTCTTGAAAAGCAATCAGTGGTCCCTATGTATGGGTTACGCGATGCCGAATTCGGGTCGCGGAGACACAAAACCTTGCTGATTGTTTTCAGGAGATTTGAATTATGACTACTGCATTTTCCCTGGCGCCTCTGTTCCGTTCCTCGGTTGGCTTCGACCGTTTCAACGACCTGTTTGAAACCGCCCTGCGTAACGAGCCAGGCAGCAGCTATCCACCCTACAATGTGGAAAAACACGGCGACGACCAATACCGCATCGTCGTGGCCGCGGCGGGTTTCCAGGAAGAAGACCTGGAGCTGCAAGTCGAGAAGGGTGTGCTGACCATCAGTGGCGGCAAACGTGACGGCAACGAAGGCGTGACCTTCCTGCACCAAGGCATCGCCCAGCGGGCCTTCAAATTGTCGTTCCGTCTGGCGGACCACATCGAGATCAAATCCGCTGGCCTGAGCAACGGTCTGTTGAGCATCGACTTGCTGCGGGTAGTGCCAGAAGAGGCGAAAGCCAAGCGTATCCCGATCAACGGGACGCAAAAACCGGCTCTGCAACACTAATCCAGAGCAACAGGAAAGGGCGCCAACGGCGCCCTTTTTACTGCCTGCAATTTAACGTTGGCCCTTGACTGCCGCTGCTTCGATTCCACGGGGATGGCGCGACGAAAACAGCAAGCCGCCAGCGATCTGCCAGATCAGCGCAAACGCGCCGACCAGAAACACGACATCGCCGAACGTACGCACCCAACGCAGGGTTTGCAGCAGGTCTTGCTGCATGAACGCTTCGCTCCGGGCGTACCACAGCCCTTGGCTGGCGCTGGCGTAAAACTGCAGGATGCCAATCGGCAACAGGCTGGTAACGATCATCAGCATCAGCCCGCCGTTGAGCCACCAGAAACCGGTGTTCATCAGTCGATCGTTGAACTGCAGGTTCGGTCGCAGGTAACGCAGGATCAGCAGGCTGAAGCCCAGTGCCAACGAGCCATAAACCCCGAACAACGCCGCATGGGCATGCAGCGGCGTGGTGTTCAGGCCCTGAATGTAATACAGCGCAATCGGCGGGTTGATCAGGAAGCCGAACACCCCGGCACCGAGCATGTTCCAGAACGCGGTGGCGATGAAGAACTGCAACGGCCAGCGCAGCCGGGCCATCCACGGCGCGCGTTCCTTCAGGCGCCAGTTTTCCCAGGCTTCATGTCCGAGCAAAATCAGCGGTACCACTTCCAGGGCGCTGAAGGTTGCGCCGACCGCCATCACCGGCGTAGTGGTCCCGGCGAAGTAGATGTGGTGGAACGTACCGGGTACACCACCGAGCATGAACAGTGAGGCCGAGCCGAGGGTGGCGGTGGTGGCCAGGCGTTTCGAGACCAGTCCCATGCTGGTGAAAATGAAGGCCAGGGCGGTGGTGGCGAACACTTCGAAGAAGCCTTCGACCCACAGGTGCACGACCCACCAGCGCCAGTACTCCATGACCGACAGATGGGTGCGCTCACCATAGAACAGGCCAGCGCCATAGAACAGACCGATCGCCACCACCGACGCGGCCAGCAGAGCCAACAGGTTTTTATCGCCCGGCTGACGCAAGGCGGGCACCATTGCGCGCAACATCAGCACCAGCCAGAACACGATCCCGGCGAACTTGGCGATCTGCCACAGACGGCCCAGATCAACGTATTCGTAACCCTGGTGCCCCAGCCAGAAGCTCCATTGCGCCGGCATCAATTGGGCGATGGCGAGGAAGTTGCCGGCATAGGAACCCACGACCACCAACACCAGCGCCCAAAACAGCACGTCCACTCCGAGCTTCTGCCATTTGGGGTCTTTGCCGCCATTGATGAACGGCGCCAGAAACAGCCCCGCCGCGAGGAAACCAGTGGCGATCCAGAACATAGCACTTTGCAAATGCCAGGTTCGGGTCAGTGAGTACGGAAACCATTTCGACAGCGGCAGTCCGTAGAAATCCTGGCCTTCGACTGTGTAGTGCGCGGTCGCGCCACCCATCAGCACCTGAAAACCGAACAGCGCTCCGACCAGCAACAGGTATTTGCCCAGGGCTTTTTGCGAAGGCGTGAGTCTGATCAGGCTCAGCGGGTCCTGGGCCGGGACCTTGGGTTGGCCTTCGTCGTGGTTGCGCAAAAACGCCCAGCCCCAGACCAGAAAACCGATACCCGCCAGCAGTACGACGATGCTGACGATGGACCAGACCATGTTTTCGGCGGTCGGGTGGTTGTCGATCAGCGGCTCGTGGGGCCAGTTGTTGGTGAATGTCGCGCTTTGGCCTTCGCGCTCGGTGGCGGCAGCCCAGGCCGTCCAGAAGAAAAAGCGCGTGAGCTGCTGGCGCCGGGCGCTATCGGGCAGGGTGTTTTCTTTCATGGCAAAGCTTTCGCGGCTGTGATGCAGCGCCGGGTCATTGCCGAAAAGGGCATGGTAATACTCGGCGGTGTGCGCGATGGCCTGGATGCGGCGATCGCTGAGCACCAGTGTGCCGTCAACCAGTCGATTGCCGCGGTATTCGCGTTTGAGTTGATGACGCAGCAGCGCCTGCTGATCATCATCGATTTGCTGGTAAGGCTTGCCATAATTCTGCTGCGCCGCCAGGTCGAGCCAGGTGAGCAGTTCGCGGTGCAGCCAGTCGGCGGTCCAGTCCGGCGCCTGATAGGCACCATGGCCCCAGATCGAGCCCAGCTGCATGCCACCGATGCCCTGCCAGGCCGTCTGGCCGTCGAGGATGTCGCTGGCACGAAACAGGGTTTTGCCCTCGACGCTTTGTACAGTTTCCGGGATCGGTGGCGCCTGCCGGTAAATCTCGTGGCCGAACCAGCCGAGCAGGCAGAAGGTCACGCCGAGGACGCCAATCAGCGACCACCATAATTTGCGGTATTCACCCATGGATCACCTTTATGTCAAAAAAAAGCGCCCGCATAACGAGTATGCGGGCGCAGAAAACCCGGCCGTGTGATCGGGAAGAGACGCCGGGGTGTTGCTTCGGGAAAATGATCGGTTGTCGCGATCATTTGACTAGCGGTGCAGGACGTTTGTCCGCGGACCGAATGCGTGGGATCAATGTACGGCGCACACCGGTGCGGCGTCTCTCCTACACAGGTTCAGTGGGGTGATGTATTGGTTTTAACCATTCATACAGAGGTATGAAAGCGTGCAGAGCACTGTAGGAGCATGGCTTGCCCGCGATGACACCCATGAAATCGCCATCGCGGGCAAGCCATGCTCCTACGAGAAAGAGGTGTTACCTGAGCAGTTTTTGAAACTCTTCAACCGGCAACGGCTGGCTATGCAAATACCCCTGATAAAAGTGGCAGCCCAATCCCTGCAGAAACGCCAATTGCTCAGCGGTTTCCACGCCTTCGGCGATCACCTTCAATTCCAGGCTGCGGGCCATGGCGACGATGGCGCGGATGATCTCGGCGTCGTTGGGGTCGGTGGTGGCGTCGCGGATGAACGACTGGTCGATTTTCAGGGTGTCGACCGGCAGGCGCTTGAGATAGGTCAGAGATGAATAACCGGTGCCGAAGTCGTCCATGGCGAAACTGACGCCGAGTTTTTTCAGGCGACGCATTTTGCTGATGGTGTCTTCCAGGTTCTGGATGACGATGCCTTCGGTGATTTCCAGTTTCAAAAGCGAGCAAGGCAGGCCGTAGCGGGTGAGGCTTTCTTCGACGCGCTCAACGAAATCGGCCTGGCGGAACTGCCGTGGGCTGATGTTCACGCACAGACTGAAATCGAGCGGGTCCACCAGGCCGTTGGCGATCATCAGTCGGCAAGCCTGGCAGGCTTCGTCGAGAATCCAGGTGCCGACCTCGAGGATCAATCCGCTGTCCTCCAGCACCTTGATGAACTCTGCGGGCGATTGCGCACCAAGCTCCGGATGGTTCCAGCGCACCAGTGCTTCAGCGCCGACGATGCGGTTGTCGCGGGCATCGAGTTGCGGCTGGTAATGCACGCGAAATTCACCGCGGGACAGCGCCAGGCGCAGGTCGGTTTCCATGCGCAGGCGCTCGCTTGCGGCCTTCTGCATGGTGTTGTGATACATCTGCGCGGTGTTGCGCCCCGAATCCTTGGCGCGGTAAAGGGCGATGTCGGCGCGTTTGAGCAGGTCGGTGGGCGTGGAGCCGTGGTCGGGAATCAGCGCTATGCCGATGCTCGGCGTCACTTGCAGGCGCTGGCCGTCGAGGAACATCGGTTCCGACAGCAATTCGCGCAAGGTGTCGGCCAGTTGCCGCACCTGGGCGCTGACGTCGTTGCGCGAGCCTTCAAGACCGCTGAGCAACACCACGAATTCATCGCCGCCCAGCCGCGCGACGGTGTCTTCCATGCGCACACTGGCTTCCAGGCGTGCGGTGATGATCTTCAGCACGGTATCGCCCACCGGATGGCCGAGGGAATCGTTGATGTGCTTGAAGTGGTCGAGGTCGAGGAACATCAGCGCGCCACGCAAATTGTGGCGTTTGAGCAGGGCAATCTGCTGGCTGAGCCGATCCATCAGCAAGGCGCGGTTGGGCAGGTTGGTCAGCGGGTCGTGGTAGGCCAGGTGACGGATCTGCGCCTCGGCGTTTTTCAGCAAGCTGACGTCCCGTGCGGTCAGCAGCAGGCACGCGGTTTCGTTGAGAGTGATCGGTTCCACCGAGACCTCGACGGTGAGCAACTCGCCGCGCTTGTTGCGTCCGAGCATTTCCTGGTGATGCACCCGACCCTTGATCTGCAACTCGGCCAACAACGCCGAACGTTGTTTCTCTTCGGCCCAGATTCCCACCTGATACACCGTGCGGCCAATGACCTCGTCGGCGCGGTAACCGGTCAGGCGGCAGAAACCGTCGTTGACCTCCAGGTAGCGCCCGGTGTCGCGCTCGGTGATGGTGATGGCATCGGGGCTGGAGTGAAACGCCTTGGCGAATTTCTCTTCGCTGGCCTTGAGCGCCGCCTCCGAGCGCTGTTGCTGGGTGATGTCGCGCAGGGTGGTAACGATGCACGGCTGGTCACCGACGCTGATCTGCCGGCTGGAAATTACACAGGTCAGGGTTTGTCCGTTTTTGTGCTGGACGACAATCGCTACGTTACTCAGGCCTTGTTCGCGAATCACCTGTTCGATCCGCTGCAAACTTTTTGCCGAGGCGTCCCACAGGCCTATTTCATCGGCGCTGCGTCCGATCACATCGGCGGTGGTCCAGCCGAAGGTCTGGGTGAAGCTGGAGTTGATCTCGATGAATTGTCCGGTGTCCTGGCGGGTCACGCAGATCGGGTCCGGACTGACCTGGAACAGCGTGGCGAATTTCTCCTCGGAGGCCACCAGTCGTTGTTCGCGTTCGACCTGATCGGTGATGTCGAGCAGGGTGCCGGCCATGCGCAGTGGCAGGCCGTTTTCATCGCGGTAGAGGCGGGCGCGGCTTTCCAGGTAACGCGAGCTGCCATCCGGCAGTTGCACGCGATAGGTCAGCTGATAGTTGCCGGCCGGGCCTTCGCGCAGGCTGCGATAGGCGTCACGCATGGTGTCGCGTTCTTCGCCCGGCACGCCTTCGAAGAACTCGTCGAAGGATTCATGGAAGGGCTTGGCGTCCAGGCCGTGCAACTGTGCGGCGCGGGCCGAACCGTAAAGCATGCCGCTGGGAATGTGCCAGTCCCAGGTGCCGAGTTGCGCAGAGTCCAGCGCCAGGTCGAGGCGCTCCTGGCTGTCCTTCAACGCGTGTTCGGCGGCTTTGCGGTCGGTGGTGTCGAGGAACGTGCTCAGCAAATAGGGCTGGCCTTCGAGTTCGACCTTTTGCGCGCTGAGGATGCCGTCATGAATCTGCCCGTTGCTGGCGCGAAATTGCACCTCCATGCTGGTCAACTCGCCTTTGGCCTTGGTGGCCTTGACCAACTCCGCCCGTTGTTCGGGGTGCACCCACAGGCCCAGTTCCAGTGTGGTGCGGCCGATCGCATCTTGCACCGGCCAGCCGAACAGGCTTTCGAAATATTGATTGGCTTCGGTGATCAAACCGTCTTCCTGGCGGGTCAGCAGGACCATGTTCGGGCACAGGTGAAACAGTGTGGCGAAACGTTTTTCCGAGCTGCTCAGCGCCTGTTCGCGCTGGCGCTGGTGGGTGATCTCGCGGATCACGCCGATCATCCGGGGCCGGCCGTGTTTGTCCGGCAACAGGCTGCCGTTGATTTCCAGCCAATGCAGGCTGCCGTCGGGCCAGCGAATGCGGTGGTGCATCGCCTGTTCCAGCGGTGCGCCGGCAATCACCGCGTGGAAGGCGCGCACGGTTTTTGCCCGGTCTTCGGGCGGCAGCAAATCGAGGTATTCGAGGTCTTCCGGCAGCGGTTGCCGGGGATCGAAGCCAAACAGCGCCTGGGTACCCCGCGACCAACTGATCTGTCCCCGTTCGATGTCCCAATACCAGGCACCCAAACGCGCGCCGTTCAGGGCTGCCAGTAATTGCGGGGCACTTTCCCAGCTCTGCTCGGAGCGTTTGGGGTCAAGTGCCTGGATACGCGGCATCGGCGGAACACGGTCAACAGATTTCGGCATTGGCAAGCCTTAGGCTGAATTGAACATAGGGCACGGGATTTCGCGGCTCTATAGGAGTAGCACAAGTTAGCCGTGAGTCCCTGGCAGATCGATCTGAGCATCCAGCAAGGCCATGAAGGCCCGTGCCGCATTCGACAACGTCCGTTCTGTGTGCAGGATATAGCCTAGCTGGCGAGACAGTTGTATGCCCGGCAAAGGTATCCGCGCAACTTGATCGTCGAGCATTGTGCGTGGCAGCACGCTCCAGGCCAGGCCGATCGACACCATCATCTTGATGGTTTCCAGGTAGTTGGTGCTCATGGCGATGTTCGGCGTCAGGCCCTGGGCTTCGAACAGACGCTGGACGATGTGGTGGGTGAAGGTGTTTCCCCCGGGGAAAACCGCCGGGTGCCGGGCGATATCCGCCAGGTTGACTGCGCCATTGTTGAGCAGCGAATGCTCCGGGGCGACCACGAAGTCCAGCGGGTCATCCCACACCGGCGTGGCCTTGACCAGCCCATGGGGCTCCGGTGCGAGGGTAATAACCGCCAGTTCGGCACGGCCATGGAGGATTTCTTCGTAGGCCACTTCGGAATCGAGAAACTGAATATCCAATGCCACTGCGGGATAGCGCCGGGTGAACTCCCTTAATAAGGGAGGCAAACGGTGCAGGCCGATGTGGTGACTGGTGGCGAGGGTCAGACGACCGGTCACCTCGCCTGTGAGATTGGTCAGGGCGCGGCGCGTATCATCGAGGACATTCAATATCTGGTAAGCCCGCGGCAGCAGGGCGCGACCGGCCTCGGTCAACCCGACCTCGCGGCCCAGCCGGTCGAACAGGCGCACCTTCAGTTGTTGCTCGAGCCCGGCGATGCGCTTGCTGATCGCCGGTTGCGTCAGGTGCAGCCGTTCTCCCGCGCCGGAGAAGCTACCTGTCTCGGCAATGGCAATAAAGGCATTAAGGTTGGCCAGGTCCATGGTCGCATTCCAGTTGGTTATCCAAAGCATAAAAAATATGAATTTGAGTTATTTAATGTAACCCCATAGGATCAGCCTCACAAGCCAAAGGGTTATTGAAATCTCAAAGCCCGGGGCATAGAAACAAGCTGATGAGGAAACGTCTGATGGCCGGCAAAACGCTCTACGACAAGCTCTGGGATTCGCATTTGGTCAAGCAGCGCGACGATGGCTCTGCGCTGATCTACATCGATCGTCACATCATCCACGAAGTGACCTCGCCGCAAGCCTTCGAAGGCCTGCGTCTGGCCGGGCGCAAGCCATGGCGCATCGATGCCAACATCGCGACCCCGGACCATAACGTACCGACCACTCCGGAGCGCAAGGGCGGCATCGAAGCCATTGCCGACCAGGTCTCGCGTTTGCAGGTTCAGACCCTCGACGACAACTGCGATGAATACGGCATCGTCGAGTTCAAGATGAACGACGTCCGCCAAGGCATCGTCCACGTCATCGGCCCTGAGCAGGGCGCAACCTTGCCGGGCATGACCGTGGTCTGCGGCGACTCCCATACCTCGACCCACGGCGCGTTCGGCGCTCTGGCCCACGGTATCGGCACGTCTGAGGTCGAGCACGTGCTTGCCACTCAGTGCCTGGTCGCCAAGAAAATGAAAAACATGCTGGTGCGTGTCGAAGGGCAATTGCCGTTCGGCGTGACCGCCAAGGACATCGTCCTTGCCGTCATCGGCAAGATCGGCACCGCGGGCGGTAACGGTCACGCCATCGAATTCGCCGGCAGCGCGATTCGCGACCTGTCCGTCGAAGGCCGCATGACCATTTGCAACATGTCCATCGAGGCCGGCGCTCGTGTAGGCCTGGTGGCCGCCGACGAAAAAACCGTGGCCTACGTCAAGGGCCGTCCGTTCGCTCCGAAAGGCGCGGAATGGGACTTGGCCGTCGAAGCCTGGAAAGACCTGGTGTCTGACGCCGATGCCAAGTTCGACACCGTCGTCGAACTCGATGCAACCCGGATCAAGCCGCAAGTCAGCTGGGGCACTTCGCCCGAGATGGTGCTGGCCGTGGATCAGAACGTGCCGGACCCTGCGAAGGAAATGGACCTGGTCAAGCGTGGTTCCATCGAACGCGCCTTGAAGTACATGGGTTTAACCGCCAATCAGGCGATCACCGACATTCAGCTCGACCGCGTATTCATCGGCTCCTGCACCAACTCGCGCATCGAAGATTTGCGCGCTGCGGCCGTGATCGCCAAGGGCCGCAAGGTGGCTTCGACCATCAAGCAGGCCATCGTGGTGCCGGGCTCGGGTCTGGTGAAGGCGCAGGCTGAATCGGAAGGCCTGGACAAGATTTTCCTCGACGCCGGTTTCGAATGGCGCGAGCCGGGTTGCTCGATGTGCCTGGCGATGAACCCGGACCGTTTGGAAAGTGGCGAGCATTGCGCCTCGACTTCCAACCGTAACTTCGAAGGCCGTCAGGGTGCCGGTGGTCGTACTCACCTGGTCAGCCCGGCCATGGCCGCCGCCGCCGCTGTGAACGGTCGTTTCGTCGACGTCCGTGAATTGATCTAAGGAGCGCAGCATGAAAGCTTTTACCCAGCACACTGGACTTGTCGCGCCTCTGGATCGTGCCAACGTCGATACCGACCAGATCATTCCGAAGCAATTTCTGAAGTCGATCAAACGCACCGGTTTCGGTCCGAACCTGTTCGATGAATGGCGTTATCTGGATGTGGGCCAACCGTATCAGGACAACTCCAAGCGTCCGCTGAACAAGGACTTCGTGCTCAATGCCGAGCGTTACCAAGGCGCCAGCGTGTTGTTGGCCCGCGAGAACTTCGGTTGCGGCTCCAGTCGTGAACACGCGCCGTGGGCGCTGGAAGAGTACGGTTTCCGCAGCATCATCGCGCCAAGCTACGCCGACATTTTCTTCAACAACAGCTTCAAGAACGGCTTGCTGCCGATCATCTTGAGCGATGCCGAAGTCGATGAACTGTTCAAGCAGGTCGAAGCCGAACCGGGTTATCAGTTGCAGATCGATCTGCAAGCCCAGACCGTGACCCGCCCGGATGGCAAGGTGTTGAGTTTCGAAATCGACGCGTTCCGCAAACACTGCCTGCTCAACGGCCTGGACGATATCGGCCTGACCTTGCAGGACGGCGATGCGATTGCAACGTTTGAAGCCAAACACCGTGTGAGCCAGCCGTGGTTGTTCCGCGACGCTTGATCCGAAATCGATGTAGCCAGGGCCGGCCTCATCGCGAGCAAGCTCAGCTCCTACAGGTTTTGTGAGCGCCACAGACTTGTAGGAGCAAAGCTTGCTCGCGATGACGACGGCCCAGGCACTACAAGACTAGACCCCGAAAAAGGAAGTCCCCATGACCAGCACCGCCCAGCACAGTCAGGTAGTCCAGAAGCAATTCGGTGAACAGGCCGCCGCCTACCTGAGCAGCGCCGTCCACGCTCAAGGCACTGAATTTGCGCTGCTACAGGCCGAGCTGGTGGGGCAGGGCGATGCCCGGGTGCTGGATCTGGGCTGCGGCGCCGGCCACGTCAGTTTTCACGTCGCTTCGCTGGTGAAAGAAGTGGTGGCCTACGACCTGTCGCAGCAGATGCTCGACGTGGTCGCTGCCGCTGCCGTCGATCGTGGCTTGAGCAACGTGATCACGGTTAACGGCGCCGCCGAACGCTTGCCGTTTGCCGATGGCGAGTTCGACTTCGTGTTCAGCCGTTATTCGGCGCACCACTGGAGCGATCTTGGCCTGGCCTTGCGCGAAGTGCGCCGGGTATTGAAACCGGGTGGCGTGGCGGCGTTCGTCGACGTGTTGTCACCGGGCAGCCCGTTGTTCGACACTTACCTGCAAAGCGTCGAAGTGCTGCGCGACACCAGCCATGTGCGCGATTATTCTGCTGGCGAGTGGTTGCGGCAGGTCAGCGAGGCGGGGTTGCATACCCGCAGCACTAGTCGTCAGCGGCTACGTCTGGAATACAACAGCTGGGTCGAGCGCATGCGTACACCTGAAGTGATGCGCGCGGCGATCCGCGAATTGCAGCAATCGATGGGCAACGAAGTACGCGAATATTTTCAGATTGAGGCCGATGGTTCGTTCAGCACCGATGTGCTGGTGCTGATGGCTGAACGATAAGCGTCGAACGTAAGCATTTTTCCGGGCGCGCCGGTTGATGTCGCGCCGACAGAAGACATGAGGAAAGCATGAGCAAGCAGATTCTGATTCTCCCAGGCGACGGTATTGGCCCGGAAATCATGGCCGAAGCGGTCAAAGTGCTGGAATTGGCCAGCGACAAGTTCGACCTGGGCTTCGAGCTGAGCCATGACGTGATCGGTGGCGCGGCCATCGACAAACACGGCGTGCCGCTGGCCGACGAAACCCTGGAGCGTGCCCGCGCAGCCGATGCCGTGCTGCTGGGCGCCGTTGGCGGCCCAAAATGGGATGCCATCGAGCGTGACATCCGCCCTGAGCGTGGTCTGCTGAAAATCCGTGCGCAATTGGGCCTGTTCGGTAACCTGCGCCCGGCGATCCTGTACCCGCAATTGGCCGAGGCCTCCAGCCTGAAGCCGGAAATCGTTGCCGGCCTGGACATCCTGATCGTTCGCGAGCTGACCGGCGGCATCTACTTCGGCGCGCCACGCGGCACCCGCACCCTGGAAAACGGCGAGCGTCAGTCCTACGACACCCTGCCGTACAGTGAAAGCGAAATACGCCGCATCGCCCGCGTCGGCTTCGACATGGCCATGGTGCGTGGCAAGAAGCTGTGCTCGGTGGACAAGGCCAACGTATTGGCGTCCAGCCAACTGTGGCGTGAAATTGTCGAGGAAGTGGCCAAGGATTACCCTGAAGTCGAACTGAGCCACATGTACGTCGACAACGCCGCCATGCAGTTGGTGCGTGCGCCCAAGCAGTTCGATGTGATCGTCACCGACAACATGTTCGGCGACATTCTGTCCGACCAGGCGTCGATGCTCACCGGTTCCATCGGTATGCTGCCTTCGGCGTCCCTGGACACCAACAACAAAGGCATGTACGAGCCGTGCCACGGTTCGGCGCCGGACATCGCGGGCAAAGGCATTGCCAACCCGCTGGCGACCATTTTGTCGGTTTCGATGATGCTGCGTTACAGCTTCAACCAGCAGGCCGCGGCCGATGCCATCGAACAAGCCGTCAGCCTGGTGCTGGATCAGGGTTTGCGCACGGGCGACATCTGGTCGGCCGGTTGCACTAAAGTCGGGACGCAGGAAATGGGTGACGCAGTAGTCGCCGCGCTGCGGAATCTGTAATCTCTCGGGCCCGCTGCCCATTTCACCCCCGAAAGCAGCGGCCCACATTTCAAGAAGGTGTAGTTGCGATGAAACGTGTAGGTCTGATCGGTTGGCGCGGTATGGTCGGTTCCGTGCTCATGCAGCGGATGCTGGAAGAGCAGGATTTCGATCTTATCGAGCCGGTGTTTTTCACCACTTCCAATGTCGGTGGCCAAGGCCCGTCCGTGGGCAAGGACATTGCTCCGCTCAAGGACGCTTACAGCATTGAAGAGCTGAAAACCCTCGACGTGATTCTGACCTGCCAGGGTGGCGACTACACCAGCGAAGTCTTCCCGAAACTGCGCGAAGCCGGCTGGCAGGGTTACTGGATCGACGCCGCTTCCAGCCTGCGCATGCAGGATGACGCGGTCATCGTACTGGACCCGGTCAACCGCAAGGTCATCGACCAGCAGCTGGACGCGGGTACCAAGAACTACATCGGCGGCAACTGCACCGTCAGCCTGATGCTGATGGGCCTGGGTGGCCTGTTCGAAGCCGGTCTGGTCGAGTGGATGAGCGCCATGACTTACCAGGCGGCTTCCGGTGCCGGCGCACAGAACATGCGTGAGCTGATCAAGCAGATGGGCGCAACCCACGCCGCTGTCGCTGATCAACTGGCCGATCCGGCCAGCGCGATCCTCGATATCGACCGTCGAGTGGCCGAAGCCATGCGCAGCGACGCGTACCCGACCGAAAACTTCGGCGTACCGTTGGCCGGCAGCCTGATTCCGTGGATCGACAAGGAACTGCCAAACGGTCAAAGTCGCGAAGAGTGGAAAGCCCAGGCCGAGACCAACAAGATCCTCGGTCGCTTCAAGAGCCCGATCCCGGTGGATGGCATCTGCGTGCGCATCGGCGCCATGCGCTGCCACAGCCAGGCGTTGACCATCAAGCTGAACAAAGACGTGCCGATTGCTGATATCGAAGGTCTGATCAGCCAGCACAACCCATGGGTCAAGCTGGTGCCGAACAACCGCGATGCGAGCATCCAGGAGCTGAGCCCGAACAAGGTCACCGGCACCCTGAACATTCCGGTTGGCCGTCTGCGCAAGCTGAACATGGGCTCGCAGTTCGTCGGCGCGTTCACCGTTGGCGACCAACTGCTGTGGGGCGCGGCCGAGCCGCTGCGTCGCATGTTGCGGATTCTGCTTGAGCGTTGATCGATAGCTGCAATGAAAGAACCCGCGCCTTGAAGGAGGTGCGGGTTTTTTTATCCCCACCGATCATTCCCACGCCCCGCGTCCGATCGTTCCCACGCTCTGCGTGGGAATGCCGCCATGGACGCTCTGCGTCCGCTGTCGTGGTGGGCAGAAATTGCCTGTACACCCACCACCCGGTAAAGTGCCGCTCCCGCCGTTTCGCCAGAGGTAGAACCATGAGCCAGTCCATTGATATTGCCGTGATCGGCGCCACCGGTACTGTTGGCGAAACGCTGGTGCAGATACTCGAAGAGCGCGATTTCCCGGTCGGCGACCTGCACCTGTTGGCCAGCAGTGAGTCCGCTGGCAGTTCGGTGCCGTTCCGGGGCAAGAATGTGCGGGTGCGAGAGGTCGATGAGTTCGACTTCGGCAAGGTGCAGCTGGTGTTCTTCGCCGCAGGTCCGGCGGCCAGCTTGAGTTTCGCCTCCCGTGCCGCGGCGGCCGGTTGCTCGATCATCGACCTGTCCGGCGCCTTGCCCGCCGATCAGGCGCCGCAAGTGGTGCCGGAAGCCAATGCCCAAGTGCTGGCTGGCCTGAAAAAACCGTTTCAGGTCAGCAGCCCGAGTCCGTCGGCTACCACATTGGCGGTGGTGCTGGCGCCGCTGCTGGATTTGCTCGACTTGCAGCGCATCAACCTGACCGCCAGCCTGGCAGTGTCTGCCCAAGGCCGTGAAGCGGTGAGCGAACTGGCGCGACAGACCGCCGAACTGCTCAACGTGCGTCCACTGGAACCCAAATTCTTCGATCGACAGATGGCTTTCAATTTGCTGGCGCAAGTCGGCAAGCCGGACGAGCAGGGCCATACACTGCTGGAAAAACGCCTGGTGCGTGAACTGCGTCAGGTGCTGGCGCTGCCTTCGCTGAAAATTTCTGTCACTTGCATTCAAGCCCCGGTGTTTTTTGGCGATAGCTTTAGCGTGACCCTGCAGTCTGCAAGCGCTATCGAACTGGTGAAAGTCAATGCCGCGCTGGAGGATGCACCCGGTATCGAACTGGTCGAGGCGGGTGATTACCCGACACCGGTCGGCGATGCGGTAGGGCAGGATGTGGTCTACGTTGGTCGGGTTCGCCACGGTATCGACGACCTGTCGGAACTTAATTTGTGGCTGACGTCAGATAACGTACGCAAAGGGGCCGCGCTCAATGCTGTGCAGCTGGCCGAATTGTTGATAAAAGACCTGCTGTAAAAGATACTTGGCAACAATTTTCGAATGATTCCGGGTCGGCGTCATGCTTGCCGGGATGCTGAAGGTCAGCCACCCTGCGGGGCTTTCCGGGGCATGCACGAAACAATCGCGCGCGACGACCCTTCGTCGCCGCGCGCAATGCCTTACGGCAGCGACTATCAACACCTTCTCGCTGGCCGAGGAATGTTCAAACTAAGGATGAGCTATGGTTCAAGTTCGCAAACTGGTGTTAGCAATAGCGGCCGCCTCGGCGCTGTCCTCCGGTATGGCGCATGCCCTCGGGCTCGGGGAGCTGACCCTGAAATCGACGCTGAACCAGCCGTTGGTGGCGGAAATCGAATTGCTGGACGTCAAGGAACTCACCGCTGCCGAAGTGGTGCCGAGCCTGGCTTCACCTGAAGATTTCGCCAAGGCCGGTGTCGATCGCCAGGCGTTTCTCAACGACCTGACGTTTACCCCTGTGCTGAACGCCAGCGGCAAAAGCATCCTGCGTGTGACCTCCAGCAAACCACTCTCTGAACCGATGGTGAAATTCCTGGTTCAGGTGATGTGGCCAAACGGTCGCCTGCTACGCGATTACAGCGTGCTGCTCGATCCTTCCAAATTCTCGCCGCAGACCGCTGAAGCGGCTGCGCAACCTGCACCGACGGGCACCACGCCGGTCACCGCTGCGACCAAACCGTCCGAATACACCACCACGTCGCGCGATACCCTGTGGGAAATCGCGGCGAAGGCGCGTAATGGCGGTTCGATTCAACAAACCATGCTGGCCATCCAGGCGCTGAACCCGGACGCTTTTATCGACGGCAACATTAACCGGCTTAAAACCGGCCAAGTGTTGCGTCTGCCGGATCAGGCGCAGAGCACCAGCCTGGCACAACCTAAAGCCATGGCCGAAGTCGCTGCGCAGAACACCGCCTGGCGCCAGGGCCGCCGCTATGTAGCGAAGCCTGGAACCGGGCAGCAGCAACTTGATGCCACTAATCGTGGCCGTGGCGAAGCCGTGTCCACGCAAGCCGGCCGGGACAACCTGAGCCTGGTTTCCGCTGAATCCGGCAAGGCTGCGGGCAAGGGGCCGGCAGGCGATGCCAAGGCCCTGAGTAACAAACTCGCGGTCACCCAGGAAAGCCTTGATACGACGCGTCGTGACAATGCCGAACTGAAGAGCCGCATGAGCGACCTGCAAAGCCAGTTGGACAAGCTGCAGCGTCTGATCGAACTGAAGAACAATCAACTGGCCAAGTTGCAAGCCGAAGGCGCAGCGGGTGCGCCGGCTGCGGCAACAGCGCCTGCGATCACAGCGGAACTGGCGGCGGACCCGGCGGCGACACCTGCCGAAGCGGCGCCAGCACCTGCGGCGGCTGCGCCTGAAACCGCTCCCGCGCCAACCGAGCAACCGGTTGAGCCGGCGCCTGCTGTCTCCGACGAGCAGAAATTCAACGAACTGCTGACCAATCCGTGGTTGTTGGGCCTGGCGGGTGGCGGGGCAGTGGTTGTGTTGCTCTTGCTGCTGTTGCTGGCACGTCGCCGCAAAGCTCAACAGGAAGCCGAGAAACATCTGCGCATGGCTCGCGCCTTGTCCGAAGAGCAGGAGTTTTCTGCTGATCTCGACTTGCCTGAAAGCAGCTTCGAAGGCCTGGAGGTTCCACCGCCAAGCGTGAATCTTGCGACTGCTCCGGCACCCGCGCCAGTCCCAGCCCCAGCCCCGGCGCCGGTGATTACGCCGGTCGTGGTAACGCCACCGATTGCCGCGCCACTGGTCTCGCCGGCGGCCGAGCGCTCCGACGACGTGTTGGGTCAAGCCCAGTCGCACATCGCAGCCGGTCGTCTCAATCAGGCTGCCGCGTTGCTGGAAGAGGGCGTCAAACAAGAGCCGCAGCGCAGCGATCTGCGCCTCAAACTGATGGAAGTCTACGGTTTGCAGGGCGACCGCGATGCCTTCGTGGTTCAGGAACGTCAACTGGTGGCCAACGGCGACAACTTCGCCCAGGTCGAAAAACTGAAAAGCCGTTTCCCGGCCATGGCGCTGGTTGCGGCGGGCGGTATCGCCGCGGCGGCGGCCGCTGCCGAACTGGACGCACAATACGTCAAGGACCTGTTGCTGGACGAGCCGCAAGCACCAGAACCGACACCGGCCGACGATGACTTCGACAGCGCTTTCGATCTGAGCCTCGACGATCTGGAAAACGTGGCGCCGGTAGCGGCCCCAGCCGACACAGCGCCGGCTGGTGACGATCTCGACAGCGCCTTCGACCTCAGTCTCGATGATCTGGACAACATCACCCCGGTAGCCGCTCCGCCAGCACCTGTGGTGGAGCCCGAGCCGGCCGCGACCCTGGACGAACTTGAAGATTTCCCGCTGGACGACGACCTGAGCTTCGAGTCGGTGCTGCAGCAGCAGACGGAAATCAAGGACAACCTGGGTGACCTGTCGGATTTCGACCTGGACATGGATCTCGGTGGCGAGCCGTCTCCGGCCCTGCTGGCGGAAGACGATTTCCTGCTGGATCTGGACGCAGACGTGAAGGACCTGCCTTCGGTCGACACTCCCGCAGTGGCCGAAGCTCCGCTGGATGACCTGGAACTGCCAGCCGATTTCGACTTGTCATTGGCCGATGAGATGGACGCTCCAACCACTCCGGATGCATTCGAATCCGAGCTGGATGACGTCAACGCCGAGCTGGATCGCCTGTCACAGAGCATCAGTGAGCCAACCTTCACCGTGGACGATGCCCTGGCCACAGTGGACGACGAGCCGGACTTCGATTTCCTGTCCGGTACCGATGAGGTCGCGACCAAGCTCGATCTGGCCCAGGCCTACATCGACATGGGCGACAACGACGGCGCCCGGGACATCCTCAATGAGGTGGTGACCGAAGGTGATGACGGTCAGAAGAGCGAAGCCAAGGAAATGCTTTCGCGTTTGGCTTGAGTCAATCGTTGCAAATGAAACGGCAGCCCACTCGAGGCTGCCGTTTTTGTTTCAGGCGGTCGTTTCGATGTTGTCTTTCAGGGCCTCATCGCGGGCGAGCCCACTCCCACAGGTTTTGCGGTTGAAATAAATCCCTGTGGGAGCGGGCTCGCCCGCGATGAGGCCGGAACAGTCACAGGATATCCACTGGCATCCCCGTCCAAGCACCTTATAATGCCTGCCTTTGCGTACTTCAGCAGGCTGTTCCCCCTTGGCAAATATTGATAACCCGGCTGCTGAAATGGCGGCCGACGGCTTTTTCCGGATCGCACTGGGCGTTGAATACAAAGGTTCGCGTTATCGCGGCTGGCAGCGCCAGGCTTCCGGTGTGCTCACCGTGCAGGAAACCCTCGAAAACGCCTTGTCCAAAGTCGCCGATTCACCGGTTTCGCTGCTGTGCGCCGGGCGAACCGATGCCGGTGTACATGCCTGCGGGCAAGTGGTGCATTTTGATACCCAGGTCGAGCGTTCGATGAAAGCCTGGGTGATGGGCGCGAACATCAACTTGCCCCACGATGTCAGCGTCAGCTGGGCCAAGGTCATGCCGGCGCACTTCCATGCGCGGTTCAAAGCCATCGCTCGCCGTTATCGCTATGTCATCTACAACGATCAGATCCGCCCGGCGCACCTGAACGAAGAGATCACCTGGAACCACCGTCCGCTGGACGTCGAGCGTATGGCCGAGGCGGCGCAGTACCTGGTGGGCACCCATGATTTCAGCGCTTTCCGCGCCGGTCAGTGCCAGGCCAAGTCGCCGATCAAGGAGCTGCATCACCTGCGCGTGACGCGCCACGGCAAGATGATCGTGCTGGATATCCGCGCCAGTGCCTTCCTGCACCACATGGTGCGCAACATCGCCGGTGTGCTGATGACCATCGGTGCTGGTGAGCGCCCGGTGGAGTGGATGAAGGAAGTACTGGAGAGCCGTATCCGTCGAACGGGCGGGGTGACGGCACATCCGTTTGGCCTTTATCTGGTGCAAGTCGAGTACCACGATGAGTTCGAACTGCCCGAGCGTTACATCGGGCCGCATTTCCTTACCGGGTTCTCCGAACTTGACGGCTGACGCCCTCGAACGCTTTTGTTACCATCCGGGACTTTCTCGGATTTGCCGTGAGGTTTTAACGACATGTCAGCCGTTCGCAGCAAGATTTGCGGGATTACCCGCATAGAAGATGCGTTGGCAGCGGTCGAAGCCGGGGCCGACGCCATAGGGTTTGTGTTTTACGCAAAAAGCCCGCGGGCTGTGACGCTGGAGCAGGCGCGCTCGATCATCAAGGCACTGCCACCGTTTGTCACGACTGTTGGATTGTTCGTCGATGCCAGTCACGCCGAACTGGCTGAGATCCTCGATGCGGTGCCGTTGGACCTGTTGCAGTTTCATGGTGATGAAACAGCAGCGCAGTGCGAAGGCTGGCGGCGTCCTTATATCAAGGCGTTGCGGGTCAAGGCCGGTGATGACATTGCGGCCGCTTGCGACGCTTACCCGAGTGCCAGCGGTATTTTGCTCGATGCCTATGTCGAAGGCATCCCCGGGGGAACCGGCGAAGCCTTCGACTGGTCATTGATACCGCAAGCCTTGAGCAAGCCGATTATTCTGGCGGGTGGACTGACCCCGGATAACGTCGCCGAGGCAGTGGCGCGGGTCCGGCCCTACGCCGTGGATGTCAGCGGCGGGGTAGAGGCGAGCAAGGGCATCAAGGATCATGCAAAGATTCACGCCTTCATCAAGGCTGTTGCAGGGGCTGTCGAGTGAAACCAGGCTGCGATCTTTTGATCCGGTTTGCGATGTGACGGCTGGCACACTGCCGCCGTCTTTAACTGCACTTGCAAAAAGCAGGCAGGGCTGAGGGTTTTCGCAGTTGCACGCAGGTCAAGTTTCGCGCTGACCGTGTGCGCTCGACGATCATCGCCACACATATGAATTTAGCTCAAGGGCATACGCGGGGCTGCGAACCAGAGCGTTCGGGCCGCCGGTACTGGAGAAAGAAAGCATGAGCAACTGGTTAGTAGACAAACTGATCCCTTCGATCATGCGTTCCGAGGTCAAGAAGAGCTCGGTGCCTGAAGGTCTTTGGCACAAATGCCCGTCTTGCGAGGCTGTGCTGTATCGTCCGGAGCTGGAAAAGACCCTGGACGTTTGCCCCAAGTGCAACCACCACATGCGTATCGGCGCCCGCGCCCGTATCGATATTTTCCTCGATGTCGAAGGCCGTACCGAACTCGGTGCGGACCTGGAGCCGGTCGACCGCCTGAAATTCCGTGACGGCAAGAAGTACAAGGATCGCCTGACCGCTGCACAAAAGCAGACCGGCGAAAAAGATGCGCTGGTGTCCATGAGCGGTACGCTGCTGGGCATGCCGGTCGTGGTGTCGGCGTTCGAATTCTCCTTCATGGGCGGTTCGATGGGCGCCATCGTCGGTGAGCGCTTCGTGCGCGCCGCCAACTACGCCCTGGAAAAACGCTGCCCGATGATCTGCTTCTCCGCCTCCGGTGGTGCGCGGATGCAGGAAGCGCTGATTTCCCTGATGCAAATGGCCAAGACCTCCGCGGTGCTGGCGCGTCTGCGTGAAGAAGGCATTCCGTTCATCTCGGTACTGACCGATCCGGTCTACGGTGGTGTTTCTGCCAGTCTGGCGATGCTCGGCGACGTTATCGTCGGCGAACCGAAAGCCCTGATCGGCTTTGCCGGTCCGCGCGTGATCGAGCAGACCGTGCGCGAAAAACTGCCGGAAGGCTTCCAGCGCAGCGAGTTCCTGCTGGAGCACGGCGCGATCGACATGATCATTCACCGTCAGGAACTGCGCCCACGCCTGGGTAACCTGCTGGCGCAAATGATGGGCCTGCCGACGCCGAAATTCGTCGCTGCACCAATCGAACCGATCGTCGTCCCACCGGTGCCTGCCAATATATGACCCAACGTACCCTTGGCGAGTGGCTCGCCTACCTTGAGCAGTTGCACCCTTCGGCCATCGACATGGGCCTTGAGCGCTCGCAACAGGTAGCGTCCCGCATGGGACTGGGCAAGCCGGCGCCTCGGGTGATCACGGTCACCGGCACCAATGGCAAGGGCTCCACCTGTGCGTTCGTGGCTTCATTGCTGCGCGCCCAGGGCCTGAAAGTCGGTGTCTACAATTCTCCGCACCTGCTGCGTTACAACGAGCGGGTGCAGGTCAATGGCGTCGAAGCCACTGACGCCGAACTGTGCCAGGCCTTCGCTGCGGTGGAGGCGGGGCGTGGTGACACTTCCCTGACTTACTTCGAAATGGGCACATTGGCCGCGTTCTGGCTGTTTCAACAGTCCCGGCTCGATGCCGTGGTGCTGGAAGTCGGTCTAGGCGGGCGCCTGGACACGGTCAACGTGGTTGATGCCGACATGGCGCTGGTCACCAGCATTGGCGTCGATCATGCGGATTACCTGGGTGATACCCGCGAATCCGTGGCCTTCGAGAAGGCCGGAATCTTCCGCCAGGGCGCGCCTGCGCTGTGTGGCGACCTCAATCCCCCGCAACCCCTGCTGGACAAAGCGCGCGAGCTTGCCTGCCCGTTTTTCCTGCGTGGGCGCGATTTCGATCTCGGGGTCACCGATCACAACTGGCAATGGCGCGGCCTGGATATTCAGGGGCACGCCGTCGAGTTACACGACCTGCCACTGCTCGATTTGCCGATGGAGAATGCGGCGCTCGCCTTGCAGGCGTATCTGTTGCTGGGTCTGCCGTGGGTCGATGCGCAGATTGTCCAGGCGCTGCAAGCGACGCGGGTGGTCGGTCGTCTCGATCGCCGGCAGTTCAACTGGCAGGGCAAGCGTCTTAATCTGTTACTGGACGTGGGGCATAACCCCCATGCGGCGGAGTATCTGGCCCGGCGATTGGCCAGTCGTCCTCCGGTTGGCAAACGCCTGGCGGTGTTCGGATTGCTGGCCGACAAGGATCTGGATGGTGTTATTGGCGAATTGAATGCTAGTGTCGAGCACTGGGCTGTCGCTCCGCTGGATTCGCCACGGGCGCGGCCGGTGGCCGATCTGCAAGATGCGCTACTCAAGCGCGGTGCGTCGGTAGCATGCTATGACAGCGTGGCGGCCGCCCTGGAAGGGCAGTGCGCGCTGGCAACGAGCGACGATGAAATATTGTTGTTCGGATCATTTTATTGTGTCGCCGAGGCCCTTGAGTGGCTGGCTCGGCGCTCCACGGAGGAAGCGGCAAATGGCATTGCTGGATAAGGCCTACAAACAGCGCATGGTTGGCGCGCTCGTACTCGTCGCACTGGCCGTGATTTTCCTGCCGATGCTGTTCTCCCGTCAGGATGAGCAGCGCCAGGTAACGGTCGAAGCCCCGTCCGCCCCTCAGGCGCCAGCGATGCCGCAGGTTCAAGTGGAGCCGGTCGTAGTGCCCGAGCCGCAAGCCTTGCCGCAAGAACTTGTGCCGAGCGACGACGAAATCGCCCAGCAAGAACTACCGGTTACAGCGCCTGCACCGGCTGCACCGGCTGCACCGGCTGCACCGGCTGCACCGGTCGCTCCCGCGCCAACGGCAAAACCGGTCACGCCGCCTGCGCCGGCACCGGTTCCGGCATTGGCCGCGAAGCCGGCGACTGCGCCGTCCCAACCAATCAGCGCGGCACCGGGTAAGCCAGACACCACGCAAAGCCGTGTCGACGCCAATGGTCTGTCGGTGAGTTGGTCGGTGCAACTGGCCAGCCTGGCCAACCGTGAAAGCGCGGAAAAGCTGCAGAAAACCCTGCGCAGCCAAGGCTACAACGCCTATATCCGCACTGCCGACGGCAAGAATCGGGTGTTTGTCGGGCCGCTGATCGAACGCGCCGAAGCCGATCGTCTGCGCGACTTGTTGAATCGCCAGCAGAACCTCAAGGGGTTCGTGGTGCGCTTTCAGCCAGAACGCGGCTAAATCTATCGCAGCGATTTGAAATGCACTGACAATCGCAGCTTACCGATAAGCATGGGCTCTGCTAAAATGCGCCGCCTTATCCGTCTGTAGGCTGCACTGTGCCATTTACCTGGGTTGACTGGGCGATCGTTGCAATCGTCGCCATCTCTGCATTGATCAGTCTGAGCCGCGGCTTCGTCAAAGAAGCACTGTCGCTGGTGACCTGGATCATCGCAGGAGCTGTTGCCTGGATGTTTGGTGGCTCACTGTCCGAGTACCTCGCCGGATATATCCAGACGCCATCGGCTCGCGTGATCGCGGGCTGCACCATCATGTTTGTCGCCACCCTGGTGGTGGGCGCAATGATCAATTATCTGATCGGCGAATTGGTACGGGTCACCGGGTTGTCCGGGACCGATCGATTCCTCGGCATGGCCTTCGGCGCCGCGCGTGGCGTGTTGCTGGTGGTCGTGGCGGTCGGGCTGTTGAGCCTGGGGCCGGTACAGCAGGACGAGTGGTGGCAGCAGTCACAGCTCGTGCCAAAATTTCTATTGGTCGCCGACTGGTCCAAAAACCTGATCCTCGGGTGGAGCAGTCAGTGGCTTGCCAGCGGAATCAGCGTACCCGCTGATATTCCGTTCAAGGAGCACCTCTTGCCGACGGCCAAAACGCCTCAGTGAGTTGTGTTCAGTTCAGATCCATTAAGTAGGGGTTGCGTCGCATGTGTGGCATCGTCGGTATCGTCGGTAAGTCGAACGTCAATCAGGCGCTGTATGACGCGCTAACCGTCCTCCAGCACCGCGGCCAGGACGCTGCCGGTATCGTGACCAGCCATGATGGCCGGTTATTCCTGCGCAAGGACAATGGCCTGGTACGTGACGTTTTCCATCAGCGTCACATGCAACGGCTGGTCGGCCACATGGGCATTGGCCATGTGCGTTATCCGACCGCGGGCAGCTCGACTTCGGCCGAAGCTCAACCGTTTTACGTCAACTCGCCTTACGGCATCACTTTGGCGCACAACGGTAACCTGACCAACGTTGAACAGCTGGCCAAGGAGATTTACGAATCTGACTTGCGCCACGTCAACACCAGCTCTGACTCGGAAGTACTGCTTAACGTGTTCGCCCACGAACTGGCCCAGCGCGGCAAGTTGCAGCCGACCGAAGAAGACGTGTTTGCTGCCGTGACCGACGTGCACAACCGTTGCGTCGGTGGTTACGCTGTCGTGGCGATGGTCACCGGCTACGGCATCGTCGGCTTCCGCGATCCGCACGGCATCCGCCCGATCGTGTTTGGCCAGCGTCATACCGACGAAGGCGTTGAGTACATGATTGCTTCCGAAAGCGTTTCCCTCGACGTGCTCGGTTTTACCTTGATTCGCGACCTGGCGCCGGGCGAAGCGGTCTACATCACTGAAGACGGCAAGCTGCACACCCGTCAGTGCGCGACCAACCCGTCCCTGACACCGTGCATTTTCGAACACGTTTACCTGGCGCGTCCTGACTCGATCATCGACGGCGTTTCGGTATACAAGGCCCGCCTGCGCATGGGCGAGAAGCTCGCCGAGAAGATTCTGCGCGAGCGTCCTGAGCATGACATCGACGTGGTTATCCCGATTCCGGACACAAGCCGCACCGCGGCCCTGGAACTGGCCAACCATTTGGGCGTGAAGTTCCGCGAAGGCTTCGTGAAGAACCGCTACATCGGCCGGACCTTCATCATGCCGGGCCAGGCTGCACGGAAAAAATCCGTACGCCAGAAGCTCAACGCCATCGAACTGGAATTCCGCGGCAAGAACGTGATGCTGGTGGACGATTCGATCGTGCGCGGCACCACCTGCAAGCAGATCATCCAGATGGCTCGTGAAGCGGGCGCCAAGAACGTCTACTTCTGCTCGGCTGCACCGGCCGTGCGTTTCCCGAACGTCTACGGCATCGACATGCCGAGCGCCCACGAACTGATCGCTCACAACCGTTCGACCCAGGACGTGGCCGACCTGATCGGCGCCGACTGGCTGATCTATCAGGACTTGCCTGACTTGATCGAAGCGGTCGGTGGCGGCAAGATCAAGATCGACAAGTTCGATTGCGCTGTGTTCGATGGCCAGTATGTGACTGGCGATGTCGACGAGGCTTATCTGAACAAGATCGAGCAGGCACGCAACGATGCCTCCAAGGTCAAGACCCAGGCAGTCAGCGCGATCATCGACCTGTACAACAACTAAGTAAGAACCGGCCTTGTAGGAGCGAGGCTTGCCCGCGAAGCTTTTGGCGTCCCCAAGGGACTCTTCGCGGGCAAGCCTCGCTCCTGCGGGCCGGTTTTGTATCTACCATCGAATAGGGCAAGGAGTGACAGCATGAGTCAGGATTGGGATGCCGGTCGGTTGGACAGCGACCTCGAAGGCGTAGCGTTCGATACCCTGGCCGTACGTGCCGGTCAGCACCGTACGCCGGAAGGCGAACACGGTGATCCGATGTTCTTCACATCCAGCTACGTGTTCCGCACCGCTGCCGATGCCGCTGCGCGTTTCGCCGGGGAAGTGCCGGGCAACGTTTACTCGCGCTACACCAACCCGACCGTACGCGCCTTCGAAGAGCGCATCGCCGCCCTCGAAAGCGCCGAGCAAGCCGTGGCCACTGCCACAGGCATGGCGTCGATCATGGCGGTGGTGATGAGCCTGTGCAGCGCTGGCGATCATGTGCTGGTGTCGCGCAGCGTATTCGGTTCGACCATCAGCCTGTTCGAGAAGTACTTCAAGCGTTTTGGCATTGAAGTCGATTATGTAGCCTTGGCTGACTTGTCCGGTTGGGATGCGGCAATCAAGGCCAACACCAAGCTGCTGTTCGTAGAATCGCCGTCCAACCCGCTGGCCGAACTGGTCGATATCGCCGAACTGGCGAAAATCGCCCACGCCAAAGGCGCAATGCTGGTGGTCGACAACTGCTTCTGCACGCCTGCGTTGCAGCAGCCGCTGAGAATGGGCGCGGACATCGTCGTGCACTCGGCGACCAAGTTCATCGACGGCCAGGGTCGTTGCATGGGCGGTGTGGTAGCCGGTCGCAGCGAGCAGATGAAAGAAGTGGTCGGTTTCCTGCGCACTGCCGGGCCTACTCTCAGCCCGTTCAACGCCTGGATCTTCCTCAAGGGCCTGGAAACCCTGAACCTGCGGATGAAGGCGCATTGCGCCAACGCCCAGCAACTGGCCGAATGGCTGGAGCAACAGGACGGTATCGAAAAAGTCCATTACGCCGGCCTCAAGAGCCATCCGCAACACGAGCTGGCGCTGCGGCAGCAGAAAGGTTTCGGGGCTGTAGTGAGTTTCGAGGTCAAGGGCGGCAAAGAGGGCGCCTGGCGCTTTATCGATGCGACGCGCCTGATTTCCATCACAGCCAACCTTGGTGACAGCAAGACCACGATTACCCATCCGAGCACCACGTCTCACGGCCGTCTGGCGCCGCAAGAGCGTGAAGCGGCGGGTATCCGTGACAGCCTGATCCGCATCGCGGTCGGTCTGGAAGACGTGGCAGACCTGCAAGCCGACCTGGCGCGCGGGTTGGCTGCCTTGTGATCGAGCTGTCGACGCCAACCGGCTCCAACGGCCGCGTGGCGCTGGTGACCGGCGCTGCGCGGGGCATTGGCCTGGGTATCACGGCCTGGTTGATCAGCGAAGGCTGGCAAGTGGTGCTGTCGGATCTGGATCGTGAACGCGGTTCGAAAGTGGCGAAAGCGCTCGGCGACAACGCCTGGTTCATCGCCATGGACGTTTCCAACGAAGGGCAGGTGGCCCTGGGCGTGGCCGAAGTGCTGGGGCAGTTCGGGCGGCTGGATGCGCTGGTGTGCAACGCGGCGGTGGCCGATCCGCACAACATCACCCTGGAAAGCCTCGACCTGGCTTACTGGAATCGGGTGCTGGCAGTGAATCTCAGTGGGCCGATGCTATTGGCCAAGCACTGTGCGCCGTATCTGCGTGCTCACAACGGGTCGATCGTCAACCTGGCCTCGACCCGCGCCGGGCAATCGGAACCTGATACCGAGGCTTACGCGGCGAGCAAGGGCGGTTTGCTGGCCCTGACTCATGCACTGGCCATCAGCCTTGGCCCGGAGATTCGGGTCAATGCCGTCAGCCCGGGCTGGATCGATGCACGTGACCCGTCCGTGCGCCGTGCCGAGCCGTTGACCGACGCCGATCATGCCCAGCATCCAGCGGGCAGGGTAGGGACGGTCGAGGACGTGGCGGCGATGGTGGCCTGGCTGCTATCGAAGAACGCCGGTTTTGTCACCGGGCAGGAATTCGTGGTCGATGGCGGCATGACCAAGAAGATGATTTACAGCGAGTAACTCCAGCGGTCGGACTGTTGGCGAGATTGTCCGGATTGAAACGATTTTGTCTTTTTCAGAAAAACTTCAATCCTGCTATTGACTTAGGTTCGCTACCTGCGTAAATTTCGCGGCCTCGGAGATGCAAACGGGTGATTAGCTCAGCTGGGAGAGCGTCTGCCTTACAAGCAGAATGTCGGCGGTTCGATCCCGTCATCACCCACCACTTCCGAGAAACTTGCGAAAGCAAGAGGTAGGCTGAAATGCCTCCACCGACGCGCAGCGGTAGTTCAGTCGGTTAGAATACCGGCCTGTCACGCCGGGGGTCGCGGGTTCGAGTCCCGTCCGCTGCGCCATTATTTACGAAGCAGATCAAGGTCTGGTTCGCGATTGAAAAGCACCGAAGCTTTCAGTCAAACGAGTTACTTGGGCGAAAGTCCAAAGCGATACGCAGCGGTAGTTCAGTCGGTTAGAATACCGGCCTGTCACGCCGGGGGTCGCGGGTTCGAGTCCCGTCCGCTGCGCCATATCCGCACCAAGGCCACTGAACGCCTTGGCGCTACGAAGAAACCACTGGTTGCTTCGAGTCGATAGCAAAAACCCTGGTCGAAAGACCGGGGTTTTTTGTGTCTGAAATTTGGCTTTTACTTTCTTTTTCTCCTGGCTGCTGATCTTTCTGCGCACTTGCTGCATAAAGCACTTGGTTCGTCGCTGCAACATTAATTAGAATCACTCTCATTTACGACTCCTGGCACAGGGCTTCTTGAGATGAGTGATGCAGCGATGCCGAAGGAGCAAACCCTTCACGACCTGTACCGCGATCACCGTGGCTGGCTTGAAGGCTGGTTGAGGCGGCGCATGGGCAATGCCTGCGATGCGGCGGATCTCAGCCAGGATACGTTTTTGCGTTTGCTCGCCAGTTCTCAGCGGATTGCCGATCTGCACGAACCCCGTGCCTATTTGCTGACGGTGGGCAAGCGCCTGCTGAGCAACTTCTACAAGCGACGTAGCCTGGAGCAGGCGTACCTGAACGCGCTGGCATTGCTGCCTGAAGACTGCGTGCCGTCCCCGGAACAGCGCTGGCTGTTGCTGGAAACCCTGCAAGCGCTGGACGAGTTGCTCGACGGATTGCCGCGCCCAGTACGCAGGGCGTTCCTCTGGAGTCAACTTGAAGGTTTGAGCTATCAGCACATTGCCGAGCGCCTGAAAGTGTCGCAGCGCACGATCAAGCGCTACATGGCACAGGCCTACGAGCACTGCCTGTTGGTGGAACTGTGAACAGTGCCGCGCCCGACGCCCGCCAAGTGGTCCGTGCCGCTGCGCAATGGCTGGCGTTGCTGGAGTCCGGCGCAGCCACCGAGCAGGATCGCGCGAATCTGCAGCGGTGGCGCGAAACCTCGGCCAGTCACGAGCACGCGTGGCAGAAGGCACAGGCCTTGCGTCAACGCTTTACCGACCTGCCACCGGCATTGGCCCTGAGCACGCTCGACCGCCCTGATCCCGGACGGCGCGTGGTGCTCAAGCGTGCCTTGGGCGCGGTGGCTTTGGTGCCAGCGGCCTGGCTGATCAGTCGGCAGTTGCCGCTGGAAATCTGGCGTGCCGATTTGCACACCGCCACCGGCGAGCGCAAACAGGTGCAATTGGCCGATGGCAGCAAATTGCAACTCAATACCGCCAGCGCCGTCGATGTGGACATGCCGAATCGCCATGTGAAATTGGTGGAGGGCGAAATGTCGTTGAAGGTGTCGGGTGTCTCACCGCTGACGATCCAGACCCGGTTCGGTCAGGTGCTCGTTGATCAAAGCGACGTCTGTGTTCGTCAGGATGCCCTGGGCTGCCGGGTGTCGGTGTTTAGCGGTGCAGTGCAGTTGCGACCTTTGCAGGGCGCCTTGCTCACGCTTGGGGCCGGTCAGCAAACCAATTTGCGAGCGTCAGGTGCCGGAGCGGTGCAAGCCTTTGACGTGCTCCAACCCGGTTGGCGTGAAGGCGTACTGATGGCCAACAATCAGCCGTTGGGGGATTTCCTGCGTGAACTCGACACCTATCGGCCAGGTGTCTTGCGCTGGGAGCCGGAACTCGAAACGCTGCGTGTGACCGGCAGTTTTCGGCTGGACGATACCGATCGCATTCTCGCGCTGCTCTCTGCGAGTCTGCCGCTGGAAGTGCAAATGCGGACCCGCTATTGGGTGACGTTGCTGCCACGCAAAAAAGTTGTGTGAGGTCTGTCCCCTTTTCTCGACTCGCTTGTCATTCAAGGCAACTGAACGAACAAGAGAGCTTCTTCAAATGCCCGCAGTAAAGTCCTGCTGTCCGCGCCCGGTGTCGTCCGGTCTGCGTCCGTTGTTGCGCCTGAGCCTGATGTTGAGCCTCAGTGCCAGCCCGCTTTTGATGAACAGCAGTTGGGCCGATGACGCCGCCCGTCGCAGTTACCAGGTGCCCGCCGGTGGCCTTGGCGATGCGTTGACACGGTTCGCCGGTTTGGCGGGAGTCAATCTGTCGGTCGATCCGGCGCTGGTCAGCGGTCGCAGCAGCGCCGGCTTGTCCGGTGAGTTCGGAGTGGAAGAGGGCTTTGCCCGCTTGTTGCAGAACTCGGGCTTGCAACTGCAGCCAGTGGGCGAACGGGCCTACATTCTGATTCCGGCACCATCAGGTAGCAGCCTGCAATTGGGCGCGACTTCCATCCTCGGTGCCGTTGATTCCGAACATGGCGACCCCTATGTCGGCGGCCAGGTCGCGCGCCGAGGGTCGCAAGGGTTGCTGGGCTCGCAGGATTTCATGGAAACACCGTTCAGCATGACCACCTACACCAGTGAAACGGTGAAAAACCAACAGGCACGGACCTTGGGCGACCTGGTCGCCAGCGATCCATCAGTGCGCACCACCAACCCGGCTGGCGGGCGTTACGAGCAATTCACCATTCGCGGGCTCAGCCTGTTCAACAGCGACGTTTCCTATAACGGTCTCTACGGCGTCTTGCCAACCTATACGATCGATATGGAAATGGCCGACCGCGTCGACATTCTCAAAGGCCCGAGCCAACTGATCAATGGCATCTCGCCGCGAGGCAGCGTGGGCGGCGGGATCAACGTGGTGCCCAAGCGCGCCACTGACCAGCCGATCACATCGTTTACCGGCAGCTATGCATCCGATAACCAACTCGGCGGTGCCGTGGATGTCGGGCGGCGTTTCGGTGAAGGTGACATGTTCGGCATTCGCTTCAACGGCGTGAAACAGTCCGGCGACACCGACTGGGATCACCAGAGTGTTGACCGCGAGATGGCCGTGCTGGGTCTGGATTTTCGCGGTGAGCGCCTGCGGCTTTCGACTGACATCGGCCACACTGAGCGCGATACCGATGCCCCGCAAGAGCGCGTGCAAATCGGCCCCAATGCAAAGGTGCCGAATGCCAACGATGTTCGCGACAACTATGCGCAGCCCTGGAGTCAGGCGCGAACCACGGACACCTTCGGCACGCTGAACGGCGAGTTCGATGTCAGCGATTCAGTCATGCTGTACGGCGGCGTGGGCGCGCGCAAAAGCAACCATGACTTCCTCCGGCATGCCGTTGCGGTCACCAATGACGCTGGCGATTTCAGCGTGCAGCCGCGCGACTTTACCCGCGACGAAAATGTCCGCACGGCCACGGCGGGCGTGCGCAACTGGTTCCATACCGGGCCGGTGAGCCATCAGGTCAACCTGGCGGCCAGCTATTTCTACATGGACTTCGAAAACGGCGGCGCCCGTTATGCCGCTGCTCCGAGCAACCTTTACAACCCTGTGGAAACGCCAACGCCAGTGCGCCCGACGCGTCAGGATCCAGAGGTCTACACCGAAAACCGCTTCAGCAGCGTAGCGTTGTCCGACACCCTGGGCTTTTTTGATGATCGAGTTTTGCTGACACTCGGTGGCCGTTGGCAGCGGGTCAAGGTTGATGACTGGTCGGATGACGTCAAAGGCGATACCGCCTACGACGAAGAAAAGTTCTCGCCATCGGGCGGCGTTCTGTTCAAGGCGACCGACAAGCTGTCGCTGTACGCCAACTACATGGAAGGCTTGAGCCAGGGCAAGATCGCGCCGTCGACCTCGGTGAACGAGGACGAGATTTTTCCGCCGTTCATCAGTCGCCAGGTCGAAGTCGGTGCCAAGTACGACGCCGGAGCATTCGCCGTCACCGCTGCGGTGTTTCGCATCAAGCAGCCGGCCTACGAGACCAACGCCACGACGCGAGTCTTTGGCCCCAATGGCAAACGCAATAACGAGGGTGTCGAGTTGAGCGTCTTTGGCGAACCGCTCAAAGGGTTTCGGTTGCTCGGCGGTGTGATGTACATCGACAGCGAGTTGACCGATACCACCAATGGCACATTTGACGGCAACCGGGCGCCCGCGACGCCGAAATACAACGTCAACCTCGGTGCCGAGTGGGACGTGCCGAACGAGCAGGGCCTGACTTTGACCAGTCGCGGGATCTATTCCAGTTCGCAGTATCTGGATCAGTCCAACAACAAAGAAATCGACTCTTGGGTGCGATTCGACGTCGGCGCACGCTATGCGTTCAGGGTCGACGAAAAGACCATCACCGTGCGGGCCAATGTCGAGAACGTGGCCGACAAGCGCTACTGGAGTTCGGCCGGGGCTTCGGATGACAGCGAGCCGGGTTTGACGCTGTCGACGCCGCGGACCTATTTGCTGTCGGCGACTGTGGATTTTTGAGCATTGAGCAAGTGTGGCGAGGGAGCTTGCTCGCGCTGGACTGCGCAGCAGTCCCCGCATGGGGCGTTTCGCACCCCGACGGGAGCAAGCTCCCTCGCCACAGGTTCAAAGCAACGTTCAGCCCTGCAAATAAACCGCATGGGTATGGGTGTACTCATACAGCCCATGCTTGCCATCCGCTCCGCCAATCCCGGATTTACGCACACCGGCATGGAAGCCTTGCATCGCTTCGAAGTTCTCGCGGTTGACGTAAGTTTCGCCAAAATCCAGCTCGCGCATGGCATGCAGGGTTTTGCCAAGGTCACGGGTGTAGATCGACGAGGTCAGGCCATAGTCGCAGTCGTTGGCCAAGGCGATGGCTTCGTCCAGGTCATCGATGATCTGGATCGGCAGCACCGGACCGAAAATCTCTTCGCGCATGATTTCCATGTCGGCGCGGCAACCGGCTAAAACAGTGGGCTGGAAGTGGAAACCATTGGGCAGATCGGCCATCTGTCCGCCACTGATCAAGTTTGCACCCTGGCTCAACGCAGTACGGACTTTGCGGTTGACGCTATCCAGGCCTTGGCGGTTGATCAGCGGTCCCATCTCGACGTCGGGCTGTGCGATCGGGTCGCCATAGCGAGTCGCGCTCATCGCCGCAGCGATGCGTTCGATGAATTGATCCGCTACCTTGCGCTCTACATACACCCGCTCGGCGCAGTTGCACACCTGGCCGCTGTTGATGATGCGTGAGTCGCGGATGGCTTTGACCGCCAGATCGAGGTCAGCGTCAGCCAGTACAATCGCCGGGGCTTTGCCGCCCAGTTCCAGGTTGAGCTTGGTGATGTTCGGCGCGGCGGCGGCCATGATGCGCGATCCGGTGGCGACGCTGCCGGTGAAGCTGATCATGTCCACGCCTTTGTGCCCACTGAGCGCCGCGCCAACCTGGCCGTCACCGCATACCACGTTGAACACGCCGGGCGGCAGGTCGGTTTCGGCCACGAGGCGGGCGAATTCGAAGCAATTGTTCGGGGTTTCTTCGCTGGGTTTGATGACGATGGTGTTGCCGGTCAACAGGGCCGGGGCCATTTTGCGGGCGATCAGAAAGAACGGGAAATTCCACGGCAGAATCCCGGCCACCACACCCAGCGGTTTGCGGAACAGGAAGATGTTTTCGTTCTGGCGGTCACTGGTGATGATTTCGCCTTCGATACGCCGCGCCCATTCGGCCATGTAGTCGAGGTAGTCAGCGGTGAAGTTGACTTCGACCTCGGCCAGGCTGCTGATCTTGCCTTGTTCCAAGGTGATCGTGCGTGCCAGGTGCGGCACGTTTTCCCGTAGCTTGGTGGCGATGCGGCGCAGGTAGCCGGCGCGATCATTGGCCGGTTTGCGCGCCCAGTCCTTTTGCGCCGCACGGGCAGCGGCGAGGGCGCGTTCGACGTCTTCGGCGGTTGAGGCGGGGACTTTCGACAACACGGCGCCGGTAGCCGGGTTGATCACATCGATGTGGGCAGCGCTGGCCACGAACTGGCCGTTGATGAAGTTTTCGTAAACAGGCACGGACGACATGGGGACGACTCCTTGGCAGTTCAGTAAGTGCGTGAAGGCGCTTGAGTGCTGGCGGGTTCGCGGTAACGGGCGAGGGTGGCCATGGCGCTCTGACGCAGCAAGCTGATGTCGATGGCTACCGCGATGAACTGGCAGCCCCAGCTTTGGTAGCGACGGGCGTCTTCTTCGTTGGGGGCGAGGATGCCGCAGGCCTTGCCCGCCGAGAGCGTGGCGTCCACCGCGTGGCGGATACGTTGCTGAACGTCCGGATGGCCAGGATTGCCGGCGTGGCCCAGGCCAATCGACAGATCCGCCGGGCCGATAAACACCGCATCCACGCCTTCGACGGCAGCAATCGCTTCGACGTTTTCCACGCCGATCCGCGATTCCACCTGCACGATCAGGCACAGTTGTTCGTGGGCGGTATTGAGATAGTCGGGTACGCCATCCCAGCGTGTGGCGCGGGTCAGGCCGCCGCCGACACCGCGAATGCCGTGGGGCGGGTAACGCATGGCGCGCACCAGTGCCTGGGCTTGTTCGGCGGTTTCAACCATCGGGATCATCAGTGTCTGCGCGCCGATATCCAGCAGTTGCTTGATCAGGTTGGCATCGCCATTCACCGCGCGCACGACTGGTGCGGTGGAGTAGGGGGCGACTGCCTGCAATTGCGTCAGTACGCCGGGCACGGTGTTCGGCGCGTGCTCGCCGTCGATCAGCATCCAGTCGTAACCGGTGGTGGCGACGATCTCGGCGGCGTAGCCGGTGGCGAACCCGGCCCAAATGCCGTATTGGGTCGCGGGTTTGTTCAGCGCAGCCTTGAAAGCGTTGTGCGGCATGTTCATGTCGAGCTCCTTTCTCAGCGGCTGTAGGGCCGATGCAGTTGGCATTCGGGGTTGAGTGTCACGCCGAAACCGGGCTGATCAAGTTCCGACAGACGCATGCGGCCATTGACCGGCACCGGTTCGCCGAGCAATTGCGGATGGAACATCGGCACCACTTCGTCTGCCTTGGGCGCCATCATCAGGAATTCGGCGAACGGGCTGTTATGGCGAGTGGCGACGAAGTGATAGCTGTACACCGAGGAACCGTGCGGAATGACCAACGCATTGTGCGCGTCGGCGAGGGCCGAGATTTTCACCAGTTCAGTGAGGCCTCCGCACCAGCCGACATCCGGCTGAATGATGTCGCAGCAGCCCATTTCCAGCAGCATGCGGAAGCCCCAGCGCGTGGCTTCGTGTTCGCCGGTGGTCACCAGCATGCCCTTGGGCACGTTGTTGCGCAGGGCGGCGTAGCCCCAGTAATCGTCCGGCGGCAGGGCCTCTTCGATCCATTTCAAGCCATGTTCGTGGGCGCCGACCGCCAGTTTGGTGGCGTAGTTGAGGTCCAGGCTCATCCAGCAATCGAGCATCAGCCAGAAGTCCGGGCCAACGCGTTCACGCATGGTCGCCAGTTCTTCGAGGTTCTTGCGCAAGCCTTCCTCGCCTTCGGCGGGGCCGTGGTGCAGCGGCATCTTGCCGCCGATGAAGCCCATTTTCTGCGCCAGGTCCGGGCGGGCGCCGGTGGCATAGAACTGCAATTCGTCGCGTACCGCGCCACCGAGCAACTGATGCACCGGCTCCTGGCGGATCTTGCCGAGCAAGTCCCACAGCGCCAGGTCGACGCCGGAGATCGTGTTGATGACGATGCCCTTGCGCCCGTAATACAGGGTCGACTGGTACATCTGGTCCCAGATTTTTTCGATGTCGGTGACGCGAGCCCCTTCGAGGAAGCGCGCCAGGTGTTTCTCGACGATGTAAGCGGCAGGCTCACCGCCCGTGGTCACGGCGAAACCGACGGTGCCGTCGCTGGCTTCAATCTCGACCACCAAGGTGCCGAGCACGTTGATGCCGAAGGTGCGGCGGCTCTGGCGGTATTCGGGGTATTTGCTCATTGGCGTGGCAATGTGATCGTCGATCCAGTGGCCGTCCGCTTGATCGTGATAATCCGCGCCACCGCCGCGCAGGGTGAAAGCGCGGACGTGCTTGATGGTTGGAATGCCCATGGTGTGATTCCTTTTTTTAAACGGCGGTCAGGTTAGATGGTGGCCGGTTTGTTCGAGGCTTTATGCCCGGGCGCACGTACGCCCAGCACCAGCAACGCGGCGATGACAGTGGTAGCGGACAGCACATACAAGCCGGCTGCCGGTGAATGGAAAGCGCCTTCGGCCCAGTTCTTCAGCACCGGGGCGATGAAGCCGCCGAGGGCGCCGAACGAGTTGATCAGGGCGATCCCGGCCGCGGCGGCGCTGCCGGCGAGGTAGCTGGAAGGGAAGGTCCAGAACACCGGTTGCACGGCGATGAAACCTGAAGCAGCGAAGCACAGGGCGATGATGCCCAGCAGCGGGTTGCTGAAGGTTACCGAGCAGGCGATCCCGGCGGCGGCCATGAGCAAAGTCAGGCATGCGGTGCGGCGACGTTCGCCGGTACGGTCGCTGTAGCCGGGAATCAGGTAGGCCGCGATCAGAGCGCAGATCCATGGGATCGCGGTGACCAGTCCAACCATCAGCCCGACCTTGGTGCCGAGCAGTCCACCGACCTGGGTCGGCAGGTAAAACACCACGCCGTAGACGCTGGCCTGGATCAGCAGGTAGATCAGGCACAGGTAAAGTATCGACGGCTGGCAAATCACGTTGAGCAGGCTGCGGCCGTGGTTCTGTTTATGGCTGTCTTCCTGATCGAGCAGGCTCTGCACTTGTTGGCGCTCTTCGACGGTCAGCCACTTGGCATCGGCCGGGCGATTGTCCAGATACCAGTAGGCCCAGACGCCCACTGCCGAGGCCATCAAGCCTTCAACGGCGAACAGCCATTGCCAGCCGTGGAACCCGGCAAAGCCGTCCAGTTCCAGCAGCAGACCGGACAACGGGCTACCGAAGATGAACGCCAGCGGCGCACCGAAGTAAAAGAAACCCATGGCCTTGCCGCGCACAGCGCTGGGGAACCAGTAGGTGAGGTAAAGGATCACCCCGGGGAAGAACCCGGCTTCAGCCACGCCCAGCAAAAAGCGTAGGACGTAGAAGGTGGTTTCGTTGTGGGCAAAGACCATGGCTGCAGAAACCAGGCCCCAGGTGACCATGATCCGGCACATCCACAAACGGGCGCCGACGCGGTGCAGGATCAGGTTGCTCGGTACTTCGAGCAGCGCATAACCGACAAAGAACACCCCGGCGCCAAAGGCGAACGCGGCATCACTGATGTTGGTATCGGCTTGGAAGGCTTGCTTGGCGAACCCGACGTTGGCGCGGTCGAGGAAGGCCATGATGTACATCAACAAGAGAAACGGCAGCAGCCGCCAGGAAATTTTGGCGAGCAGAGGCGCAGGTAGAGTCTTCATCGCAGTTTTCCTTTGGTAGGGCATTTGTTCTTATGGGGAAGACTGTACGGCCGCTGATCGATGCGTTACAAATCGAATCTAGCTCACAACTGATACCTTGAGGGTATCGATATAAAGGTTTGCCATGACCACGCCGATCATCTCCCGCAGCCTGCTCAATCGCCTGCGCTACAAGCATTTGCACATGCTGGTGACGCTCAGCACCAGCCAGAACCTGCACCGCGCTTCGCAAAGCCTGAACATGTCGCAACCGGCGGCCACGCGCATGCTCCATGAAATTGAAGACATGTTCGGTTGCGACCTGTTCGAACGCTTGCCCCGGGGCATGCGACCGACGGCGCTGGGCCAGGAACTGGTGCGTTTTGCCGAATCGGCCCTCAGCGGTCTTGACCGTTGCGCCGAGGACCTGATGGCGCGGCAGCAGGGCGGTTACGGCTACTTGTCGATCGGCACCATCATGGGCGCAGCGCCGGATCTGGTCATGGATTCGATTGCCGAGATCAAGTCGCTCAATCCGCAATTGCGGATTCGCATCATGGGTGACACCAGTGACCAGGTGATCCAGTTGCTGGAACAGGGCCGTATCGACCTCGCCATCGCCCGGCGCAACGCCGCCACCGACAGTGAGCACTACGTCTTCGAACAACTGGGCAATGAACGTTTGCTGGTGGTGGTGCACGCCGGCCATCCGCTGGCCCGACGCAAGAAGCTGGAAATGGCGGAACTGGTCAACGGCTGGCCCTGGATTCTGCAACCTGAAACCAGTCCGGCGCGCATCGGCCTGGATCAAGCCTTGCAGCGCCTGGCGCTGCCGCTGCCGGCAGACATTATTGAATGCAGCTCGGTGTACTCGATGCAGCAACTGATTCAACTGACCGACGCGATCATGGTGCTGTCGGAAACCGCACTGCGCGACTACCTGAAAATGGGCCTGGTGGTGGCGCTGCCGGTGGAGCTGGATGTGCAATTGGCGCCATTCGGACTGTTGTTGCGCAAGGGGGAGCACATCAGTCGGGAGTTGGGTTTGTTCATTGACCTGCTGCGGCGAAAAGCCGCGGTTTTTTGATCTCATGGTCAGTTTTTTGTTTTCCGCGCGCGCATAAACCTTTAAAGTTAACCTTTCGGTCAGCTTTGCACTGTCGACACAGCCCTTTGCATCGTCAAGAAGGGCTTCTGCAAGACTCGAGATTCCCAGTACATAACCAGAAGGGCGGACCCCATAACCGCCCAGAGGATGATCCATGTCCAACCGTGATATATCCCGGCGCTCGTTCCTTCAGGGCGGGCTGGTAGCGGGTGTGAGCGTGACGCTCACGCCATTGAGCAGCCAGGCGCTGGCCGCCTTGATGGAAAACAGCGTGACCGTGCCGTCCGAGCAGTGGCTCGGCAACAATGGCCAGGCGCGCGCCCGTAACGATGCCTTGTCCAAGGTTTGCGGCAGCAAGGTTTTTGCCCGCGACATCCGCGCCAAGGACATGCCGGGCTGGCCGCAGCAGCAAGGCCACGCCATGCTGCTGAAAACCATCAAGGCCGACCACATCTTTGCCGGCATCGACCTGGCGTGGCTTGGCGCCGATCTGCAACCGGATCGCATCGTCACCGCCGAAGACCTGGTCAAGGACGGCATCGTGTTCCCTGAAGAACACGCGCCGGATCCGCTGCTGCCGGCAGGCAAGGTGCCGATGTTCATCGGTCACCCGGTGGCGATCCTGATCTGGAACGATTTCGAGCGGTTCCGCAAGGCCAAGGCTCAACTCAAATTCAATGACAAAGCGATTCGTTACGGTGCCAAGGTGCCGTATTACGAAGGCGATCCCTACGGCAGCTTCCGCTATGTGCGCGTGGGCGGGCCGACCTCGGCGGACGAAGACGAATTCGCCAGCCTCAAGGACTCGATCCTGTTTCCGATGCTGAAAAACCGTCGCCCGGTGTGGAATTCCCAGCCGAACCTGCACGGCAACCTGACCGAGCGCGGCTTGTTCTACGCCGAGCGCATGAAGCAGCAGATCGACACCCCGCCGGATAACTGGCTGGTGTTCGACGAGCGCTACAAGACGCCGTCGATCGAACCTGCCGCGATGGAACCGGACAACGGCAACGGCTGGTACGACCCGGCCACCAAGACCCTGCACTTTGTCGTCGCTACCCAATGTCCGCTGGAAACCGCGACCGAGACCGCGAAGATGATCGCGCCGTCGCGCTTCGGCCTGGCCAACCTCAACATGCACCCGGGCTACACCGTTGGTTACGGCTCCAAAGACCACAACATTTTCGTCTACTACGCCGCCCTCGCAGCGTTGTACGGCGCCGGTGTACCGGTGCGTCTGGCCAACGACCGCTACGAGCAATTCCAGAGCGGCATCAAGCGCCATCCATTCGATATCCGCTATCAACTGGCCGTGGACAAGACCGATCACAGCTTCAGGATTTTCCGCGCCGAGATGAGCGTCGACGGCGGTGGACGCGTCAACTACAGCCCATCCGTGGCAGCGGTTGGCGCTACGGCGGCGCAGTCGATCTACTACATGCCGCAGAACGATTTGCAGGTCACGGCCTATCATTCGCGCGCGGTGGAAGCCGGTTCGATGCGTGGCTACGGCACCCTGCAAAGCATGGCGTCCACCGAGATGATGGTCGACGAAATTGCCGATCGCCTCGGTGTCGATGCCATCGAATTGCGGCGCAAGAATGCGCTGCGTTCGGGCATGAAAAACACCCAGGGCGCGATCCCGGCCGGTGCCTTGCGCCTGCATGAAATTCTCGACAAGGCTGCCGTTCACGACACCTGGAAAAATCGTCACGCGATCAAGCAACAACGCGAATCAGCCGACCCGGACAACTGGTACGGCGTCGGTTTCGCCATCTGCCAGAAAGACTTCGGCACCGGTTCGGAAGCGCCGATGGCCAGCATCGAATACACCGTTGACGGTCGTATCACCCTGCGCCACATCGGTATTGAAATCGGCACCGGCATGTCCACTTCCCAGGCAATGGTGGTGGCCGATTTCCTCGGCAACCCGGCACACGAAGTGAAGACTGGCGAAACCGAATGGAAGGAGTTGCAGCTGATCAGTGGCGGCAACCCCTACATCATGAGCCAGGCCGAGCAGGACAACTTCCTGCGCAACCCGCGCTGGGTCGGCAAGGTCGCTTCGGCGTCGTCGGCGACCAACTCGGCGTACTACTTCAGCCACGCCACCCGTGAAGCGGCGCGTGTGCTGTTCAACCACGGCTTGTGGCCAGCGGCGCTGGAGATCTGGCGCCAAGGCCCTTACGGCGGCCAGGCCAACCCTTATGTGGTACGCCGTGAAGACGCCCATTGGGTCGACGGCAAGCTCACCGCCAACGGCATGGAACCTTTGCCTTTTGCAGTGCTGGCCAAACGTGCTCACGAGCGCGGTCTGGTCACTGGCGCGACGGTCCATGGTTTCAACCGCTGGAGCTGGGCCGAGGCCGAGTTCAGCATCGATGGCGTGCGCGAGCGTCTGCCGCTCGATGGCCTGGCGGTGAAGTACGGTGATGGTGCGCCGAAAGCGAAGAAAGCGCAGATGAACAGTGCCGGTTTCCACCTGCTGGATCGGCAGAACATCGCCTACCCGGCGACCCAGTTGAACAACGCGGCGGTGACTTACTACAGCCCGGTGGCGACGCTGGTGGAAGTGAAGGTCAACAAGGGTTCGCACGAAGTGTCGGTGCTCAACCATCACTCGTGGGTCGAGTGCGGTCGGGTGCTGGTGCCAGAACTGGTCAAGGGTCAGCTCGAAGGCGGCATCGCCATGGGCATCGGCCATGCGCTGATGGAAGAAATGCCGCTGTACGAAGGCGGGCCGGGGGAGGGTGACTGGAACTTCAACCGTTATCGCCTGCCGATGGCGCGTCACGTTGCGGTGTGGAAACAGACCGCGGAAATCCTGCCGCCATTGTCGCCGAGCGACCCGTCCAAAGGCATCGCCGAAGTGGTGATGATCCCGGTGGTCGGTGCCATCGGAAACGCTGTGGCCCATGCCATCGGCAAACGTGTCCGCGACTTGCCTATCACTTCTGCCCGCATCAAGGAGGCCCTCAATGGCTAACCGTCCGCTTCAACTGACCCTCAACGGTCAATCCGTCGGCCCGGTGGACATCCCTGATGACCTGCCGATGATCGATTACCTGCACGAGTACAAGAACCTCACCGGTTCACGCCTGGGCTGCGGCCAGGGCATTTGCCACGCCTGCGTGGTGATCGTTGATAACCCGGACGGCACCAGCGAAGAAGTGCGCACCTGCATTACTGGCGCGCACTATTTCGAAGGCAAGAAGGTGCGCACCATCGAAGGCCACGCGACCCGCGACGAGCAGGGCAAGGTCACTGAACTGAACCCGATCCAGCAGCGCTTCGTCGACGAATTCGCCTTCCAGTGCAGTTACTGCGCGCCTGGCTTCGTCAATGCCGCGACGGTGCTGGTAGAGAAGCTGCAGCGACAGCCCATCGTCAAAAGCCAACTGGAAAAAGTCATCGAGGACAGCCTCGGTCATCACATCTGCCGTTGCACCGGCTACGTGCGCTACTACAGCGCCACGCGCAACGTGCTGACTGATCTCGGCCTGGTCAAGGAGGGTTAAGCATGAAACAACTACTTAGCCGTCTCGCGTTGACGGTCGGCCTGGCAGCGCCTGTGTTGCTGGCTCACGCTGACGATGCGCAGGTCAAGCAGGGCGAATACCTGGCCCGTGCCGCCGACTGCATGGCGTGCCATACCGCGCCGGGTGGCGCGCCGTATGCGGGCGGCCTGCCGATCGTCTCGCTGTTCGGCACGATCTACGGCACCAACATCACGCCGAGCAAAGAGCACGGCATCGGTTTGTACAACGATGACGAATTCTTCGCTGCGTTGACCGAAGGCAAGCGCCGCGATGGGGCGAACCTGTACCCGGCGATGCCGTACACCTCGTATCATTTGATCCCGCGTGCAGACTCCGACGCGATTCATGCCTACTTGAAAACCATCGCGCCGATAGAGCGCGCCGCTCCGGTCACCAGCCTGAGCTTTCCGTTCAATGTGCGTCCTGGCCTGATGGGCTGGAACATGATGTACGGCAAGGACGTGAAGCTGGAATCCGCCGAAGGCAAGAGCGAAGCCTGGAAGCGCGGCCAGTACATGGTCGACGTGCTCGGTCACTGTGGCGAGTGCCACACGCCACGCGGTTTGCCTGGTGCGATGCAGATGGACAAGCGCATGACCGGTGGCGTTCTCAATGGCTATCTGGCGCCGAGCCTGTTGGCCACTGACCTGGCCGCGCGTGGCTGGAATCATCAGGACCTGAGCTCGTTCCTCAAGCACGGCATGAGCGCCCAGGGCACGATGTTCAACGAGATGTTCCCGGTGTTCCACAACAGCACTCAGGGCCTCACTGACCTGGATCTGGCCGCCATGGCCACCTTCCTGCTCGGCGATCAGCCGCCAGCGGCAAAAGTGCTGACCGACGTACCACTGGAAAAACTCAGCGCCAGCGCCCAGCGCGGGCGTCAGGACTACTTGAACGTCTGTGCCGGTTGCCACGCGGTCGATGGCGAAGGCAAGCCACACATCGCCGTGGCCATGCGCGGCAATACCACGCTGCGTCTGGAAGATCCGCGCAATCTGGTGCGGGTAATCGACGACGGTATCGGTGAACAGAAATTCTCCGGGTTCGAGCACATGCAACCGATGCCCGGTTTCATGGAAAAACTCAGCGATGCACAACTCACCGACTTGCTGAACTACCTGCGTCAGGGTTGGGGTGGTCTACCGGGCGACCTGGCGGTAAACGACGTGCAGAAGCTGCGGGCCGATGCGCCGCTCGAGCACAAGGCGCACTGACATGCAGCATCTCGATCTGCAAGTGGTGCGGCGGGCGCTGGAGTGGTCGTTGGCCGGGCAACGCGTCTGGCTGTGCACGGTGCTCGCCACTTACGGCTCGGCGCCCCGTGCGCCGGGTTCGCTGTTGGCAGTCAATACCGACGGCCAGTGGATCGGTTCGCTGTCTGGCGGCTGTGTCGAGGAAGACTTTCTTGAGCGCGTCGCCGAAGGCGCGTTTGACGACGCCGTCGGCGTCGTGCGTTACGGCGAAGGTGACGATCCGCGCTCGCGGGTCAGCTTGCCCTGTGGTGGCGTGCTCGACGTACTGGTAGAGACGCTTGAATCTGATTGCGATGTTCAGGCGCATTTGCGGGAGCTGGAGTCGGCGCTATTGGGCCGACGCCGCTTGATCCGTGAAGTCGATCTGGCCAGTGGGGCGCGCAGTCTGCTCGATGATCGCGAGCAGGGTGTTCGCGTCGAGCGTGAGGTCGACCGTGTGCGGCTGCGCATCGGTGCCGCTCAGCGCTTGTTGCTCGCCGGCTACTCCAGCGTGGCCCAGGCCTGTGCGGAGTTTGCCGTGGGCCTGGGCTTCGAAGTGATTCTGTGCGATCCGCGGGATGAAGTGCTGGAAGGCGTGGTCTTGGAAAACGTAGAGATTCGTCGTCAATTGCCATCCGTATTCATTGCCGACGGCGGCTGCCACAGCGACACGGCCGTGGTGGCGCTGACCCACGATCCGCGTATCGACGATTTGGCCATGATGGAAGCGGTACGCACCGAGGCGTTCTACATCGGCGTGATGGGCTCGCTGCAGACTTCGCGCAAGCGCTTCGAGCGCTTGCGGCGCATTGGTGGCTTGGGCGATGCCGAACTGGCGCGGATTCATGCGCCAATCGGCTTGAACCTGGGCAGCAAGACGCCAGCGGAAATTGCTCTTGCGGTACTGGCCGACATCCTGCGAATCCGCAGTGGTATCGCACGGGACAAGCTGTAATCACTGATCCCTTGTAGGAGCGAGCAGGCTCACTCCTACAAAAAAGGGGCCGCATTCAGCGACCCTTTTTTTGCATTAGTATCCGAACTTATCCCGCAGCCCGTAATACCAGGCGCCCAACGCTGCAAACGGTGTGCGCAGCAATTGCCCACCGGGGAACGGGTAGTGGGGCAGGTCGGCGAACGCGTCGAAACGCTCGGCCTGGCCACGCAACGCTTCGGCCAGGACCTTGCCCGCCAGATGTGTGTACGTCACGCCATGGCCGCTGCAACCCTGGGAGTAATAGAGGTTGTCACCCAGCCGCCCCACTTGCGGCAGACGCGACAACGTCAGCAGGAAATTACCGGTCCAGGCGTAATCGATCTTTACATCCTTGAGCTGCGGGAAAGCCTTGAGCATTTTCGGTCGAATGATCGCTTCGATGTTGGCCGGGTCACGCGCGCCGTACACCACGCCACCACCGAATATCAGGCGCTTGTCGCCGCTCAGTCGGTAGTAATCGAGCAGGTAATTGCAGTCCTCGACGCAATAATCCTGCGGCAACAGGCTTTTCGCCAACGCGTCGCCCAAGGGCTCTGTGGTGATGACCTGGGTGCCGCAAGGCATCGACTTGGCCGCCAGCTCCGGCACCAGATTGCCCAGATAAGCGTTGCCCGCCACGATGATGAATTTTGCCCGGACTTTGCCTTGCGGCGTGTGCACCACCGGATTGGCGCCGCGCTCGATGCGTACCGCCGGCGATTGCTCATAAATGACGCCACCCAGCGACTCTACAGCCGCCGCTTCGCCCAGCGCCAGGTTAAGCGGGTGAATATGTCCGCCGCTCATGTCGAGCATACCGCCGACGTATTGATCACAGGCCACCACCTCACGGATACGGCTTTTATCCATCAACTCCAGCTGCGTGTGACCGAAACGTTCCCACAGACGCTTCTGGGATTCGAGATGACCCATTTGCTTGGGGGTGATGGCGGCAAACACGCCGCCGTCCTTCAAGTCGCACTGGATATTGTATTTGGCCACGCGCTCGCGAATGATCCGCCCGCCCTCAAACGCCATTTGCCCCAGCAACTGAGCCTGCTTGGGGCCGACACTGCGCTCGATCACATCAATATCGCGGCTGTAGCTGTTAACGATCTGGCCACCGTTTCGCCCGGACGCACCAAAACCGACTTTGGCGGCTTCCAGTACCGTGACCTTGAAACCGTTCTCCAGCAAGAACAGGGCAGAGGACAGACCGGTATAACCGGCACCGATTACACAGACATCAGTCTCAACGTCGTCCTGCAGCACCGGGCGAGGCGGAACCGCATTGGCCGACGCAGCGTAATAGGACTCTGGGTAGGGGGTGTGCGCCATCCTGCAGCCTCTGTTTAATATATTTTACGAGTGCGTCGATCCTACCCGAGTTAAAAATCCACCGCCAGCCACCGGAAAATCTTCTTTGCAGCGGCAAAATTAAATATTTTGCATATTCATAGGGTTAGCTCGAAAAAAGGTGTTGACACCCCTCCGGAATTCCGTAGAATGCCGCCTCACAGCAGGCACGTAGCTCAGTTGGTTAGAGCACCACCTTGACATGGTGGGGGTCGTTGGTTCGAGTCCAATCGCGCCTACCAAACAAAATCCGCTCTGCTGGGCGGTCTAGAGGGGTTACCGGAAACGGTAACCCCTTTTTGCTTTTTGCGATTTGCAAAACACCCATCTCAGAACGCCAGTTCAGCGCGTCCCTCTAAAACATCATACCGCTCAAGCTACTGCATTGAACTCGTCGGCAGTGCGCCAGTCGGTGATTAAAGAAAAAAACGTTTGGCCGTGAACAAAAAAACCGGAGAGTTTTCATGGGCGCGAAGAATCTCGAGTCGATGCGAAAGCTGAAAGCAACGTTGACGAGCGAACGTAGAAACAGGGAGTGGCCGGAGACAATTTGTTCTGTATGCGGCGAGCAATTTCGCTATCACTGCAGCTGGGCTCCCGTACCCACCACTTGCAGGCGCTGCCGAGCCGAAGGCAAGAATGCCAGCCTGGAGGAAAAGAAGGCTTCTGCACCTTCGATGCAGTCCAAATGACAATCATTTCAGCTCGATATTGAACTGCGACCATCAAACTTCATCCAATCAGAACGGGCGGCCAGGCGCATGACTTGGTTCATGAGGCAGGAGAGGTGTTAATGGGGAAGCGTGCGATGATGCAATTCTTTGCGGCTTACCTGTTCATTTGCCTTCTGCTTCAATGGGCTGTGGTTCAAGCATCACCGTGGATCGCCACTCATGTACTTCTAAGATGGATCCTGTAACGCTGTGACTCGGGCGTGATCTGATCCAAAGGAGTCACCAATGATCTCCGATCAAACGAACCAGCAGTCGTCCGAAAACAGGACTGTTTGGGATCAATATTTTTGCGCTGCGTTGATTGCCGAAAGTAATCTGACGGCACCTGTCGTCGGCGGTGCCACTCACGAAGACAGGCAGAATCTATTGATCGAAAGGGCCAAGGCCCTCGCCGATAAAATGATGGAAAACAGAAAATAACCAGAGCCCAGCCATTGCGCTGGGCTCTTCGTATCTGGCGTATGGACCGCTATGGCAAACCCGGCAGTTTCTCGCCAGTGCAATCCTTTGATTGATGGGCTACTACTGACAGGCTGATTCAACTCATCCTGAAAGGAGTGTCTCGATGCTGACTCACTGGCTTCTTGCGGCCGTGCATCTTTTAGCGGTTGTGCTGGGATTCTGGGCGGTTCTTGTGCGTGGTACGAATTTTCGACGTTTGGCGGCTGGCACGGGGGAAGTTCGCAGTGTGCTGATCGCAGACAACCTTTGGGGAATTTCCGCGCTCATTCTGTTGGTAACCGGTGGGATGCGAGCGTTTGGCGGATTTGAAAAGGGCACGGACTATTACCTGCAACAGCCGTTGTTTCATCTGAAGATGACCCTGTTCGTACTGATTCTGCTGCTGGAAGTAGCGCCCATGATCACGCTGATCAAATGGCGAGTAGCGCTGGCGCGCGGTACGGCGATCGAGGCTGGGCGGGCGAAGCTGTTTGCGCGCATCAGTCACGTTGAAGGGATGTTGATGCTGCTGATGGTCATGGCAGCCACTGGTATGGCGCGTGGCGTGACGTTTGGGTAACGAGTGTGGGGGGAACGGCGCTGCATTTCGAGAATCTTTAGCCAGCCGTCGTTCCGGGGGTGAACGGGCTGGCTACTGACTGCATCAGGATTCAGGGAGTTTGCGGCTTGTCCGGAGCAGTCAGGCCAGCCTGAATGCGCTGATAGATCTCTTCGCGATGCACCGCAACGTCTTTCGGGGCGTTGATGCCAATCCTGACTTGCTGGCCGCTTACGCCGAGGATGGTGATCGTTATGTCATCACCAATGTTTATGCTTTCACCGACTTTGCGGGTGAGTATCAGCATGGTCTTCTCCTTGATTGCTTTCTGGGGCACCTGATTCGGACAGTGCAGAGGTCGGTGGTATGTATAGATTAGTGCGAAGTCTCACAATTTGGGTGCCTCTTTCTGACGCGCAGATGCAGCATTAATTCCCAAGGTGTAACTATACAGAGGCCGTAACCATCATTCTCGTTGTTTTGAGCCCATTTTGCGGCACTCGAGAAGTATTCATGGGTGCTAAAATCCGCGCTTTAAGCATTCAGAGGGAAACGCAGTGCGCAAAATGGTCTTGGTGATTGCAGTATTGGCGCTGGCGGGATGCGGTGAGGGCAAGCGAGTGGATGCGCCAAAGCCGCAGGCTACAGCGGTGGGTACCCCGGCTCAGGTCTCGGGTCCACAATGGGATCTGGAAGTGCGAGGTGAAACGCCGCAGGCGGTCAGCGATCTCAGCGGCTGGCTGATCGAGCATAGTTTCATATCCAACGTGATTCGCGAAAACGGCAAGACCCGGATTCTGATGGGGCCATACAACTCAAAGGCCGAAGCCGACGCCAAGCAAGCGCAGGTGAACGCAGCGCTGGTCAAGGCGAAGAAGCAGAACATTGAAGTGTTGGTGCTTGAGCGCCCGGCAGTTCAGTAATACCGTTTGGCGCTGCAACAAAGCCTGCGCTAGAAAACAAAAAAGGCCTCGGATGGCGGATCCGAGGCCTTTTGTCATTCAGAAAGCATTTAACCGCAGGCTTTCATATCGACTGAGCCGACAAATTCATTGCCGCGCCCCATGACGCACGCCACGCTTTGATTTCGCTGACGTTCCCAAGCCTGGACCGGATAGGTTTTATCCCAGGCTTCATACAGTTGCCGGTCCTGTTTCGACAAGCGCAAGCCGTACTGTTTGCTCATGTAGAAGTAAGTCCGGGCGATCATCCCGCGAATGGATGGGCGCGGCATGACCTTTTTCGCCTTGAAATCAACTTGAGTCAGGCACGAACCGTATTGGCCTGATTGCTCCGGCAGCCAACCGAAACTGAAGTTGCTGCGATCGCCATTGACCTCGCCGATGCTCGGCACCAGGTTATGCAAGTCTGCCTCGGCTTTCTGATAAACGGGGTCATACCGTGTGCAATTCTTGCGACCGCCTTCCTGCCAGCACTGGCGCTGATGTCCAATTTGCCAGGCTGGAACAATATGCTCCCACTCGATACGCGAAGCACGTTTGGCGTTTTTGCGCGGTACATAGCCGCAGGCGGCGAGGTTCACCCGGTTACCTGTGTATTTGCAGCCGCAATAAAACTCGGTGGATTGCGGCGCATACAACTTCCAGGCGACTTTCTTGGCCTCGCTGAAAGTGCGTGGAGCATCGGCATGGGCGCCCATGGTGAACAGCAGAAACAGCAAAGCGAAACAACGGACACTCATTGACTCAGTCTTCCTTCGGCACAACCCAGAAAATCTGCACACCGCCGTCATCGCGATAGGCGAGGGTGACGTTGTCGTTTTCATCGATTTCTTCGAGCAAACGTTCCCACTCATCCACCGGTTCGTCCGGGAGACGGAAAATCAGCGCAGCCTTGGCTTTTTGAGCGGTGGGGGAGTTGATGATTTTCTGAACGCGCGTGCCCATGCGTACATAGGAGTCAGGTGAGGCAGAAGTGGTGTCCACGGAATTATCCTTATTAAGCTGTACGTGCATACAGTATTTAACTGTAGGCATTTTCGCAACTGCTTAAAATTCAAGAAAATCCTCTGACAGCGATTTGTTCCGTTTGGTGTAGGAAGAAGGGATTTTTTTGTCAGTCGTTAGATGCGAGCCACTCGCCGACGCAGGCGAGTGGCTTGTACGGTGCCCGACCGGATTCAGTGGGGCGAGGGCGAATCAGTATTCCCAGAACATCCGTTGCAGCTCTTTGCTGTCGTTGGTCTTGGTCAGTGCGACCATGGCCAGGATGCGGGCCTTCTGCGGATTCAGGTCATGCGCCACGACCCAGTCGTACTTGTCGTCAGGCTGTTCAGCGTTGCGCAGAACGAAACCGCCAGCGTTGACGTGAGAAGAGCGGATGATCTGCACGCCATCCTTGCGCAAGGCTTGCAGGCTTGGAACAACTCGCGAAGAGACAGAGCCATTGCCGGTGCCGGCGTGAATGATCGCTTTGGCACCAGACTGAGCCAGTGCCTTGTAGGCGGTATCGCTGACGTTGCCATAGGAATAGGCAATTTCGACGTCAGGCAGGCTCTTGATGGTTTTGATGTCGAATTCCGAATCCATGGTGTGGCGCTTGGCCGGCAGGCGGAACCAGTAGGATTTGCCCTCGACCACCATTCCCAGCGGCCCCCAGGCACTTTTAAACGCCTCGGTCTTGATGTTGATCATCTTGCTGACATCGCGACCCGACTGGATTTCATCGTTCATGGTCACCAGTACGCCTTTGCCCCGCGCTTCTTTGCTGCTGGCCACCGCCACCGCGTTGTACAGGTTCAGCATGCCGTCAGCCGACATTGCGGTGCCCGGGCGCATGGAGCCGACGACAACGATCGGCTTCTCGGTCTTTTCCACCAGATTCAGGAAATAGGCAGTTTCTTCCAGGGTGTCAGTGCCATGGGTGATCACGATGCCATCGACGTCTTCGCTGTCGGCCAGTTCGGCGACGCGGCGACCCAGTTGCAGCAGGTTTTCGTTGGTGATGCTCTCGGACGCGATCTGCATCACTTGCTCGCCGCGAACGTTGGCCACCTGGCTGAGCTCCGGAACGCCGGCGATCAGTTTGTCGACGCCGACTTTCGCGGCTTGATAAGTGGCGCTGTTGGCAGCGCTCGCACCCGCGCCGGCAATGGTGCCGCCGGTGGCCAGGATCACCACGTTTGCCAGTTTCTGTTGGGTGTCGACTTCTTTTGCCTGAACGGCAGTCGGTAGAAGCAGCAGGAGGGCCAATGCGCCCGGAACAAAGGTCTTGAAAGCAGATGTCATTATTTTTCTCTCTAGTAGTGACGGTGCTGATGCAGGTTCATCTAGATGCGCCCCCGGCGGATCTGAACGCCAGGGGTGCTTGAGAAGAGCAGAATCCGTACCAATTACACTTCGTATTGAGAAAGCTATTCAAGTAACTGATTTGTTTAAAGATTCAAACAAATTTTCAACGCGGTTCACCGCGCTGTCGTCCGGGTTTCCGACTGATTTTGAGTTTGTCGTTCGGCTCTCCGAAAGTTTGTTTAAGCGTGGGTTGTCGAAGAGCGTTAAAGAAATCGCTGCGCACGCCGATCTGTCCTTGAGGAATCATTTTTTCAGGGAGTTCACATGTCGTTGACCGTCGGTTTTCCAAATGCGTCCGTGATAAACATCGGTGGTAAAGCGCCGTCGACGGTCGCGACATTGACTGACGAGACATCCGAATCTTCGACGCAGCGCCTGGGGCTGGAAGGGGGCGATAAAAAGTCGGTAAGTCTAGGCGGCGGCGCTCAGGGCAGCGAGAAAGCGCAAAGCACCGACAGCCAGCAAAGCATTGCGGTGCAGATGTTGCTCAAACGCATGCAGGAGTTGCAGCAACAACTGCGCGAGCAACAACAGCAATTGGCAGCAACCCAAGCCGCGTCGTTCCAGTCGGCAGAAGCCAAGGCCACTGCCGTCATGTCGATTCAGGCACAGATTGCCGATACGTCTGCGGCATTGATGCAAGTGGCGGCCGCGCTGGCGAAAGAGCTGACAAGCTCTGGAAACGTGATCAGCACTACGGCGTGAGCGGCTACCCTGACAACGTTTCACAGCATTGACAAATCTCGACAAGATTCGCATAGTCCGGTCTACGCAAACGTTTGCGCGCCTTCACTGATGGGTTAAAACCATCGGCGAAGGCCTCGCAGCTTACGTCAGCGCAAGCGTTGCTCACAATAATCATAAGATCGGAGTGAACCCATGAAGCTGCCATTCGCTGGACGTCTTCTCGCTGTCGCAATGCTGGCTGCTGCATCCGCCGCGTTGCCTGTCTCTTCGGCTTTCGCCGAAACGCCTGAAAAACCTAAAGTCGCCCTGGTCATGAAATCCCTGGCCAACGAATTCTTCCTGACCATGGAAGATGGCGCCAAGGCCTACCAGAAAGAACACTCCAGTGAATTCGATCTGATTTCCAACGGGATCAAGGACGAGACTGATACCGCTGGCCAGACGCGCATCGTCGAGCAAATGATTCTGGCCAAGGTCAATGCGCTGGTGATCGCTCCCGCAGATTCCAAGGCCATGGTTCCTGTGATCAAGAAAGCCATCGATGCCGGTATCACCGTGATCAACATCGACAATCAGCTTGATCCGACCGTGGTCAAAAGCAAGAACCTCAATGTTCCGTTCGTAGGCCCGGACAACCGTAAAGGCGCGCGACTGGTGGGTGAGTACCTGGCCAAGCAGCTCAAGGCGGGTGACGAAGTCGGCATCATCGAAGGCGTGTCCACCACCACCAACGCTCAGGCCCGCACTGCCGGCTTCAAGGATGCGATGGAAGCGGCGCAGATCAAGGTCGTCTCGGTTCAGTCCGGTGACTGGGAGATCGACAAGGGCAACAAAGTCGCCGCGTCGATCCTCAGCGAATACCCGCAAACCAAAGCCCTGCTGGCCGGTAACGACAGCATGGCGCTCGGTGTCGTGTCGGCGGTACGCGCCGCGGGCAAGGCCGGCAAGGTTGAAGTGGTCGGCTATGACAATATCAACGCCATCAAGCCGATGCTCGCTGACGGGCGCGTGCTGGCCACGGCGGATCAGTTTGCCGCCAAGCAAGCGGTGTTCGGCATCGAGACCGCGCTGAAAATCATCAAGGGCGAGAAAGTCGACAGCAGCGCCAGTGGCGTGATCGAGACGCCGGTAGAGCTGGTCACTAAAAAGTAGTCCTCTGGCGACACAACGGTGCTCGCCCGTCCGGGCGAGCACATGGAGAGTTCTTATGTCCGTTCGCGACCCGAACGCTGTCCTTTCGGTCAGCGGCATCGGCAAAACCTATGCGCAACCGGTCCTGACCGGCATCGACCTGACGCTGATGCGCGGGGAAGTGCTGGCGCTGACCGGTGAAAATGGCGCTGGCAAAAGCACCCTGTCGAAGATCATCGGCGGGTTGGTCACGCCGACCACCGGCCAGATGCAATTTCAGGGGCAGGACTATCGCCCGGGCAGCCGCACCCAGGCTGAGAATCTGGGCATTCGCATGGTCATGCAGGAGCTCAATCTGTTGCCGACCTTGTCGGTGGCGGAAAACCTGTTTCTCGATAACCTGCCGAACAACGGCGGCTGGATCAGCCGCAAGCAACTGCGCAAGGCGGCGATCGAAGCCATGGCACAAGTCGGGCTCGATGCAATCGATCCGGACACGCTGGTTGGCGAACTGGGCATCGGTCATCAGCAAATGGTCGAGATTGCCCGCAACCTGATCGGCGACTGTCATGTTCTGATCCTCGACGAGCCGACCGCGATGCTGACGGCCCGCGAAGTCGAGATGCTGTTCGAGCAGATCACCCGTCTGCAAGCGCGTGGCGTGTCGATCATCTACATTTCCCATCGCCTGGAAGAACTCGCCCAAGTCGCCCAGCGCATTGCAGTGCTGCGCGACGGCAACCTGGTGTGCGTCGAGCCGATGGCCAGTTACAACAGTGAACAACTGGTCACCTTGATGGTGGGGCGGGAGCTGGGCGAACACATCGACATGGGCGTGCGCAACATCGGTGCTCCGGCATTGACGGTCAAGGGCTTGTCCCGCGCCGACAAAGTTCGGGATGTGTCCTTTGAGGTGCGTGCCGGAGAAATCTTTGGTATTTCCGGATTGATCGGGGCAGGGCGCACCGAGTTGTTGCGGCTGATCTTCGGTGCCGACGCCGCAGACAGCGGCACCGTAGCGCTAGGCTCTCCCGCGCAAGTCGTCAGCATTCGCTCGCCGGTGGATGCGGTTGCCCACGGCATCGCCCTGATCACTGAAGACCGCAAGGGCGAAGGCTTGCTGCTGACTCAGTCGATCGGCGCCAACATTGCCCTGGGCAACATGCCGGGCATCTCCAGTGGCGGGTTCGTCAACAAAGATGACGAAACTGCACTGGCCCAGCGTCAGATCGACGCCATGCGCATTCGCAGTTCCGGCCCGGCGCAAGTGGTGTCCGAGCTGTCCGGTGGCAATCAGCAGAAAGTCGTGATCGGCCGTTGGCTGGAGCGTGATTGCTCGGTCCTGCTGTTTGACGAACCCACCCGTGGTATCGACGTCGGCGCCAAGTTCGACATTTATGCCCTGCTCGGCGAGTTGACACGCCAGGGCAAAGCGCTGGTGGTGGTCTCCAGTGACCTGCGCGAATTGATGTTGATCTGCGACCGGATCGGCGTGCTCTCGGCGGGGCGTCTGATCGATACGTTCGAGCGCGACAGCTGGACTCAGGATGATTTGCTTGCCGCCGCTTTTGCCGGCTACCAAAAACGTGATGCGCTGCTCAACGAAGCCGCGCCTAGGGATCTTTCATGAAAACCGTATCTGGCGTCGGTCCACGCAGTGGCAATTTTTACGGCTTGGGCACTTATCTGGGGCTGGCCGGTGCCTTGCTGGCGATGGTCGTGCTGTTCTCGCTCCTGAGCAGCCATTTCCTGTCCTACGACACCTTCAGCACCTTGGCTAACCAGATTCCGGACCTGATGGTCCTGGCGGTCGGCATGACCTTCGTGCTGATTATCGGCGGCATCGACCTGTCGGTGGGTTCAGTGTTGGCGCTGGCAGCCTCGACGGTCAGTGTGGCGATTCTCGGTTGGGGCTGGAGTGTGCTGCCGGCAGCGTTGCTCGGCATGGCGGCCGCAGCCCTCGCGGGCACCATCACCGGCTCGATTACCGTGGCGTGGCGTATTCCATCGTTTATCGTTTCCCTCGGCGTGCTGGAAATGGCACGCGGGGTTGCCTATCAGATGACCGGATCGCGCACGGCGTACATCGGCGATGCGTTTGCCTGGTTGTCCAACCCGATCGCTTTCGGGATTTCGCCATCGTTTATCATCGCCTTGCTGATCATTTTCATCGCCCAGGCCGTGTTGACCCGGACCGTGTTCGGTCGCTACCTGATTGGCATCGGTACCAACGAAGAGGCGGTGCGGCTGGCCGGTATCAATCCAAAGCCCTACAAGATTCTGGTGTTCAGCCTGATGGGCTTGCTGGCCGGTATCGCCGCGCTGTTCCAGATTTCGCGACTGGAAGCGGCGGACCCGAACGCCGGCTCCGGCCTGGAGTTGCAGGTGATCGCCGCCGTCGTCATCGGCGGTACCAGCCTGATGGGTGGGCGCGGTTCGGTCATCAGTACTTTTTTTGGCGTGTTGATCATTTCCGTGCTGGCGGCCGGCCTGGCCCAGATCGGTGCCACCGAACCGACCAAGCGCATCATCACCGGTGCGGTCATCGTGGTTGCGGTGGTGCTCGATACCTACCGCAGCCAGCGCGCAAGTCGGCGGACCTGAGTCATGGCAACGATCAAAGATGTGGCAGCGCTCGCGGGTATTTCCTACACCACGGTTTCCCACGTGGTGAACAAGACTCGGCCAGTCAGCAAAGAAGTGCGGCTCAAGGTGGAGGAGGCGATCAAAACCCTCGACTACGTCCCCAGTGCCGTGGCGCGTTCCCTGAAGGCCAAAACAACGGCCACCATCGGTTTGCTGGTGCCCAACAGCCTCAACCCGTACTTCGCCGAGCTGGCCCGGGGTATTGAGGACTTTTGCGAGCGTAACGGCTACTGCGTCATCCTCTGCAACTCCGACGACAACCCCGACAAACAACGCAGCTACCTGCGCGTACTGTTGGAAAAACGTGTCGACGGACTGATCGTCGCCTCGGCCGGTGGCGACAGCGGCCTGGCGCAAGGTTTGGCTGGCGTGCGTACACCCATGGTGATCGTCGACCGTGGTCTGGAGGGCGTCGATGCGGACCTGGTCCGTATCGACCACGAGTACGGCGCTTATCTGGCGACCCGACATCTGCTGGAGTTGGGGCATCGGGATATCGCCACCATCAGCGGTCCGGCAACCACCAGCGTGGCGCAAATGCGTTTGGCCGGTTTTTGTCGTGCCTTCAGCGATGCGGGCCTCGCGGTGCCGGGTGACCGAATGCTGGAAAGCGATTTCACCAGCACCGGCGGTTACAACGCCGCCGCGATCTTGCTGGAGCGCAATCCGCCCAGCGCCATTTTCGCAGCCAACGACATGATTGGTATCGGCGTGCTGCGCGCAGCGGCCGAGCGCAATATTCGTGTGCCGACGCAGTTGTCGGTCATTGGCTTCGACGATATCCAGATGAGCCGCTATGTCTATCCGGCGTTGACCACGGTGGGGCAGTCAATCCTGCAACTTGGCGAGATGGCGGCCGAAGTGCTGCTACGGCGAATCGCAACGCCGGATCTGGCCACCAGCCAGCGGATCGTCACGCCGAGCATTGTCATGCGCGAATCGACCGCGCCCCTGACCGGCCTGTTTGCGCAGTTCCGCTAACCCGGCGTGCCGCTGAAATCGAATGAGTGAGTATTGATGTATGCCAGCAAAAGTAGTGGTGATAGGCAGCTTGAACATGGACCTGGTGACGCGGGCGCCGCGATTGCCGCGCGGCGGAGAAACGCTGATCGGTGAGTCGTTTGCCACGGTTTCCGGTGGCAAGGGCGCCAATCAGGCTGTGGCCGCCGCACGACTGGGCGCACAGGTGTCAATGGTCGGCTGCGTCGGCAGCGATGCCTATGGCAAAGAACTGCGCGAGGCTCTTTTGGCCGAGCAGATCGATTGCCAGGCAGTCAGCACCGTCGAAGGCTCCAGTGGCGTGGCGCTGATTGTGGTCGATGACAACAGCCAGAACACAATCGTGATCGTCGCAGGCGCCAACGGTGCTCTGACACCTGCGCTGATCGGTTGTTTCGATGCGGTGCTGCAAGCTGCCGATGTCATCATCTGTCAGCTTGAAGTGCCGGATGTCACGGTGGGCCACGCGCTCAAGCGCGCTCGAGAGTTGGGCAAAGTGGTGATTCTCAATCCGGCACCCGCCAGTCAGCCATTGCCGACGGATTGGTATGCGAACATCGATTACCTGATACCCAACGAAAGCGAGGCGTCGGCCTTGAGTGGCTTGGCGGTGGAGTCTCGGCAAAGTGCAGAAGCTGCCGCGACGCGATTGATCGAAATGGGGGCCGGCAAGGTGATCATCACCCTCGGCGCCGAGGGCTCGCTGTTTGCCGATGGAAAAAGCTGTGCGCATTTCCCGGCGCCTGCGGTGAAAGCGATTGATACCACGGCGGCCGGCGATACGTTCGTGGGTGGTTTTGCCGCTGCACTGGCCGGCGGCCAGAGCGAAGCTGAAGCGATTCGCTTCGGTCAGATTGCCGCGGCGTTGTCGGTAACCCGTGCCGGCGCGCAACCCTCGATTCCTACCTTGTCCGACGTTCAGGCATTCAAGACATCATGAAAAAAACACCGTTGCTCAATGTCGCACTGTCGCGCCTGATCGCATCGCTGGGCCATGGCGACATCGTGGTCATCGGCGACGCCGGTCTGCCGGTGCCGCCAGGCATCGAGCTGATCGACCTGGCACTGACCCATGGCATCCCGGATTTCGTCAGTACTCTGAAGGTTGTGCTCAGCGAAATGCAGGTTGAAAGTCATGTGCTGGCGCAGGAAATCCTCGAGAAGAGGCCAGCGGCACTGACAACCCTGGATACCCTCAATGCGGAAGGGGCGCTGGGGCGGCGCGAGTTGCTCAGTCATGAGCAATTCAAAGTCCTCACCCGGCAGGCACGGGCAGTCGTTCGTACCGGGGAATGCCAGCCGTACTGCAATGTTGTGCTGATTGCCGGGGTCACGTTTTGATTCGCATGGAAAGGGTCGACCTGATCATCGACACCGACCCTGGTGCCGACGATGTGGTGGCCTTGTTGTTGGCGCTGGCGTCGCCTCAGGAGTTGAATATCCTTGCTTTGACCACGGTCGCCGGCAACGTGCGCCTGGACAAGACATCACGAAACGCGCGGCTGGCGCGCGAGTGGGCAGGGCGCGAGGACGTGCCAGTCTACGCCGGCGCGTCTCGGCCGCTGATGCGCACGCCTATCTATGCCGAGGACATCCACGGCAAGGAAGGCCTGTCAGGTGTTTCTGTATACGAGCCGAAAGCCGCCCTGGCCGAGGGCAATGCGGTCGCCTACCTGATCGATACGTTGATGTCGGCCAGCCCCCACAGCATCACTATTGCGATGCTTGGACCGCAGACCAATCTGGCCTTGGCGCTCATGCAGCAGCCGGCAATCATTCAGGGCATCAAGGAAGTAGTCATCATGGGTGGTGCGCACTTCAATGGCGGCAACATCACACCGGTGGCCGAATTCAACCTGTTCGCTGACCCGCATGCGGCCGAAGTGGTACTCAACAGCGGTATGAAACTGACGTATCTGTCTCTGGATGCAACTCACAAGATCCTCACCAGTGACGAGCGCCTGAAGCAGATTGCCGCATTGAACAACCAAGCCAGCCGATTGGTAGGCGATATCCTGAATGATTACATCAAGGCCGACATGGAGCACTACGATATTCCGGGCGGTCCGGTGCACGACGCCGCGGTCATCGCCTGGCTGCTCAAGCCGCAGCTGTTTAGCGGCCGCGCGGTCAATGTGGTGATCGACAGTCGCGAGGGGCCGACTTTCGGGCAGACCATTGTCGACTGGCACGACCGCCTCAAAGCGCCAAAGAATGCTTTCTGGGTTGATAGCGGCGACGCCCAGGGGTTCTTCAATCTGCTGACTGAGCGCCTGGGTCGTCTGAAGTAACGTTCATTGCTGCAGATGCATGCCGGTGCAGCTTATTCCTGCGCTGATTTTGTCGCGCCCTTTTGGTCTGCCAGGTGCTTCTCGAAAACCTGTTCTATGAAGGATTGCGCAGCCTCGGTCCCCAGGTCTCTGACCAACAGGTCGATGCCGATGATGACAAGTTCCTCCGTAGAGCCTGGGCTGTAAGAGCTATGGCCGTCCTGCCACTTTGCTTTGATGTCGGCGTCGATACTTACAGTGGTCATGATGGCGCTCGTACGGTCGGAAGAGTCTGAGCCTCGAGTTAACCATTTCGTGGCGCTTTTGGCACTCCGACTTAGGCATGAGCGCAGGGCTATGCGACACTTGGTCTTTGATTACCATTCAAGGACTGCGCTGTGCAGATCGATTTGAACACTCCTGACGGCTTGACCCTTGAAACCGTTCGCCAGCTGTTGGCGTCGGCCAGTGATGATGAGCATACGCAGCTGCGCGTGACCAAGGGCGGCATCGCCTATATTTCATCGGGTGTTGTGGGTGGTAGCGACATCGACGGCCTTCTGTTTCGCCTGGAAACGTGGGCTAAAGGGTCGGGATACGTCGGCCTGGTTGCGGCCAGCGACGAAGTCTGGGTCATGCAGATTTTCAATGCATTGAAAGAGAACTGGCCACGACCGGCATTCGATTACATCGACGTGTATTGAGCCTTGTAAATATTCAGTCACGATTGCAGGGTGAAGGGTGTGGCAATGCTCAGGCAAACTTGCCGTTTGTCCGCGGCGAAGGGCAGGGTACCTGGCCTCCCTGTGAAACCAAACGCCGGATTGGCGGTCGCACGATCTCAGCTTAACTAATGAAAAAAGGAGGCTTCATGCCTTGGAAGCTCGCGTCATTGGGTACTTTGTTGGCCGCTGCCACGTTGGCCGGTTGCAGCACCGGCACCACCGAGTCGGCAACAGACCCTGTCACGACGACTGACACAGGTCACAGCCGTTGCGAGGCCAAAGCGGCCGAGTTCACCATCGGCAAACAAGCTTCGCCCGAGTTGCTGGAGCAGGCGCGTACGCGTGCCGGCGCGCAGAATGCGCGGTTCCTTCTGCCGACCGATATGGTGACGCTGGAGTACCGCTCTGATCGCTTGAATCTCAACACTGACGCCAATCGGGTCGTCACCCGCGTCAACTGCGGCTGATCACCCCCAGGCTTTTGCATTGACCACAAAAAACCCCGTCACATGGACGGGGTTTTTTTAGTGCGCCTGGAAATTACTCTGGGCGAACTTGAGCAGCTTGCATACCCTTTTGGCCTTTCTCAGCCACGAAGGAAACGGTTTGGCCTTCTTTCAGGCTTTTGAAACCGTCGCTTTCGATAGCTTTGAAGTGTACGAACAGGTCGTCACCGCCACCTTGAGGAGTGATGAAGCCGAAGCCTTTTTCATCGTTGAACCATTTAACGGTGCCGGTTTGGCGATTAGACATGGTGTATCTCCAAGAAACATATATTTTCAGTAGTACTGTGCTGCTCAGGCCAACTGGGCACACCGGGGTATCATAGTCGAAATGTGCGCTTTGGCACCCCCCCGCAGGTGCTGTTTGCCCTGCAGTCACGCTTTCTTTGTTGCCTGATATGGCTGAAAGCCCCGATTTAAAAGGCTTTCAGCCGAAAGTAAAGACGATAAAAAAAGCTGTAAAACCTGCATAAATTGTAGGAAAACGCGATTTTCAGAGGCTTTTTACCGGCTCAAATCGCAATTCAAGCCCGTTTCAAGGCTCACTTTTTCGCCGGAGCGTTGGCCTTGCACTTGGAAATCTGAGTCAGGGCCTGCTGTTTCAGTGAGTCACTGGCAGTGTTGTCCATCAAGGACTGAAGGTCCTTGGCCGGGTACGATTTGATTGCATCGGCACCACAGGCGCAGTGAGACTTGGCCGCCGCAGCGCCGATCTGCGGCGTCGCCGCTTCAGTGCACTGGGCCATGTATTTTTCGCGCTCGCCCTTGGGCCAATCGGCGTGCGCAGCCAGAGGCAACAGCAGAACGATAGGTGCGACTACAGCGAACAAACGATTCAGACGCATGCCGGGATGCTCCTTGTGGGGTCAATGTCTTTTATCTGAGGGGTAAAGCGCGAATCAAGTTCAGCACTCTGGCACAAAAACGCCATATTTGCCTTGGCTGAAAGCCACCCACAGCCACGACCGTTCATCTGTGCTAGCATGCCCCGCTCAGGCTTTTCGTTGCTGGCTCCGGTCGACCTTCAGTCCCGGACGCGGCAACTGCCTGAATAACCCTGATTTGAATCCCAGTCACTCTGGTTCGGTTTTCCGGTTGGCCGCAAGGCTCCTGCCGCTGTAAGGCAGGCGTTCGTCATTGAATGGCCTGGACCGGATCTTGTACTGGCTCATCCCAACCCACGTGACCTTTGGTAGGGGTCACCACTAGGAGAGGAGGCGCCATGCCAACTATTACTCTTCCCGACGGCAGTCAACGTTCATTCGATCACCCGGTCTCCATCGCCGAGGTCGCCGCATCCATCGGTGCCGGTCTGGCCAAGGCCACCGTGGCCGGCAAGGTCAATGGCAAACTGGCCGATGCCAGTGACATCATCGACAGCGACGCTACGCTGCAAATCATCACGCCAAAGGATGAAGAGGGGCTGGAGATCATTCGCCACTCTTGCGCTCACCTGGTGGGGCATGCGGTCAAGCAGTTGTACCCGACGGCCAAAATGGTCATCGGTCCGGTCATCGATGAAGGCTTCTATTACGATATCGCCTTCGAGCGTCCTTTTACTCCGGACGATCTGGCCGCGATCGAACAGCGCATGCAGCAGCTGATCGAGAAAGATTACGACGTGATCAAGAAAGTCACTCCGCGCGCCGAAGTGATCGAAGTATTCAAGGCCCGTGGCGAAGACTACAAGTTGCGCCTGGTCGAGGACATGCCGAACGAGCAGGCCATGGGCCTGTACTATCACGAAGAATATGTCGACATGTGCCGTGGTCCGCACGTGCCGAACACCCGTTTCCTGAAATCCTTCAAGCTGACCAAGCTGTCTGGCGCCTACTGGCGCGGTGACGCCAAGAACGAGCAATTGCAGCGCGTTTATGGCACAGCCTGGGCGGACAAGAAGCAACTGGCCGCCTACATTCAGCGCATCGAAGAGGCCGAGAAACGCGATCACCGCAAGATCGGCAAGCGCCTGGGCCTGTTCCACACCCAGGAAGAGTCGCCGGGCATGGTGTTCTGGCACCCCAATGGCTGGACCCTGTACCAAGTGCTTGAGCAGTACATGCGCAAGGTTCAACGCGACAACGGTTACCTGGAGATCAAAACGCCTCAGGTTGTCGACCGCAGCCTGTGGGAAAAATCCGGGCACTGGGCCAACTACGCCGACAACATGTTCACCACTCAGTCGGAAAACCGCGATTACGCGATCAAGCCAATGAACTGCCCTTGCCACGTGCAAGTGTTCAATCAGGGCCTGAAGAGCTACCGCGAGTTGCCGATGCGTCTGGCCGAATTCGGTGCCTGCCACCGTAACGAGCCATCGGGTGCATTGCACGGCATCATGCGTGTGCGCGCATTCACTCAGGATGACGCCCACATCTTCTGCACCGAAGAGCAGATGCAGGCCGAATCCGCGGCATTCATCAAGCTGACCATGGATGTCTACGCCGATTTCGGCTTCAAAGACGTCGAAATGAAGCTGTCCACTCGTCCGGAAAAACGCGTTGGCTCCGACGAGCTTTGGGATCGCGCCGAAGCGGCATTGGCTGCAGCCCTTGATAGCGCTGGCCTGCCGTACGACCTGCAGCCGGGCGAGGGTGCGTTCTACGGTCCGAAGATTGAGTTCTCGCTGAAAGATTGCCTCGGTCGCGTCTGGCAGTGTGGTACCCTGCAGCTCGATTTTAACCTGCCTGTCCGTCTGGGCGCCGAATTCGTCTCCGAAGACAACAGCCGCAAGCATCCGGTGATGTTGCATCGGGCGATCCTGGGCTCCTTCGAACGATTCGTCGGAATCCTGATCGAGCACTACGAGGGTGCATTCCCTGCGTGGCTGGCTCCGACCCAGGCAGTGATCATGAATATCACTGATAAACAGGCAGATTTTGTTGCCGAAGTAGAAAAAACTCTCAACGAAAGCGGGTTTCGTGCCAAGTCTGACTTGAGAAATGAAAAGATCGGCTTTAAAATCCGCGAGCATACCTTGCTCAAGGTTCCCTATCTCTTGGTTATTGGAGATAAGGAAGTCGAGATGCAGACTGTCGCTGTGCGTACTCGTGAAGGTGCTGACCTGGGCTCGATGCCCGTCGCCCAGTTCGCCGAGTTCCTCGCGCAAGCGGTTTCCCGGCGTGGTCGCCAAGATTCGGAGTAATTATTATTAAGCGTGAAATGAGACAAGATAAACGAGCTGCACCGAAAGCCCCGATCAACGAGAATATCTCGGCACGCGAGGTTCGGTTAATTGGCGCTGACGGCGAGCAGATTGGCATCGTCTCGATTGATGAAGCGCTTCGTATTGCTGAAGAAGCCAAGCTTGATCTGGTAGAAATCTCCGCCGACGCAGTCCCGCCAGTTTGCCGGGTGATGGACTACGGCAAATCGATCTTCGAAAAGAAGAAGCAGATTGCGGCAGCGAAGAAAAACCAGAAGCAGATTCAGGTAAAAGAAATCAAGTTTCGTCCAGGGACGGAGGAAGGGGATTACCAGGTAAAACTGCGCAACCTGGTACGTTTCCTGAGTGACGGGGACAGGGCCAAGGTATCCTTGCGATTCCGCGGCCGTGAGATGGCCCACCAGGAGCTGGGGATGGAACTCCTCAAGCGAGTTGAAGGTGACTTGCTCGAGTACGGTTCGGTCGAACAGCATCCTAAGATGGAAGGACGCCAGCTGATCATGGTCATCGCCCCGAAAAAGAAGAAGTAATCAACAGGGCACGGCAGGCCTTCTGATTATGTTTATCAACTGAATGCGGAGTATCCGAACATGCCAAAAATGAAGACCAAAAGTGGTGCTGCTAAGCGGTTTCTGAAAACTGCTAACGGTATCAAGCACAAGCACGCTTTCAAGAGCCACATCCTGACCAAAATGTCGACCAAGCGTAAGCGTCAACTGCGCGGTAGCAGCTTGCTGCATCCGTCTGACGTGGCAAAAGTCGAGCGCATGCTGCGCCTTCGTTAATTTTAGTCAAGAATAGAGGAAGTAACTCATGGCTCGTGTAAAGCGTGGCGTCATTGCCCGTAAGCGTCACAAAAAAATTCTGAAACTTGCTAAAGGCTACTACGGCGCACGCTCCCGCGTATTCCGTGTTGCCAAGCAAGCGGTAATCAAGGCAGGCCAATACGCCTACCGTGACCGTCGTCAGAAAAAACGTCAGTTCCGCGCTCTGTGGATCGCTCGTATCAACGCTGGTGCTCGTATCAACGGTCTGTCCTACAGCCGTTTCATCGCCGGCCTGAAAAAAGCGTCCATCGAGATCGACCGTAAGGTTCTGGCTGATCTGGCAGTGAACGAAAAAGCGGCGTTTGCTGCGATTGTCGAGAAAGCTAAAGCCACCTTGGCTTAAGTACCCCCGACAGTCACCCGGCCTCACCTCTGTGGGGCCAGGTGTTAAACGTCATAAATAGGGGAAGAGCCTTCAAGCTCTTCCCCTATTTTGTATCTGGAGTCTGTACATGGAAAACCTGGATGCGCTCGTCTCTCAAGCACTAGAGGCTGTGCAAAGCGCTGAAGATATCAATGCCCTGGAGCAAATCCGGGTTCACTACCTTGGCAAAAAGGGTGAATTGACTCAGGTGATGAAGACCCTGGGGAATTTGCCGGCAGAAGAGCGGCCGCAAGTCGGTGCGCTGATCAACGTTGCCAAGGAGCGTGTCACAGACGTTCTCAATGCGCGCAAGGCGTTGTTTGAAGAGGCCGACCTGGCTGCCAAACTGTCCGCCGAGTCCATTGACGTGACCCTGCCGGGCCGCGGTCAGACCTCCGGTGGTCTGCATCCGGTTACCCGCACTCTGGAACGCATCGAACAATTCTTCACCCACATCGGCTACGGCATCGCCGAAGGCCCTGAGGTCGAAGACGATTATCACAACTTCGAAGCGCTCAACATCCCAGGCCATCACCCGGCCCGGTCGATGCACGATACCTTCTATTTCAATGCCAACATGTTGCTGCGCACCCATACCTCGCCGGTACAGGTCCGCACCATGGAGTCGAAACAACCGCCGATCCGCATCGTCTGCCCAGGCCGTGTGTACCGTAGCGACTCGGATATCACCCACTCGCCGATGTTCCATCAGGTCGAAGGCCTGCTGGTTGATCGCGACATCAATTTTGCCGACCTCAAAGGCACCATCGAAGAGTTCCTGCGGGTGTTCTTCGAAAAAGAACTGGCGGTGCGCTTCCGTCCTTCGTACTTCCCGTTCACCGAGCCATCCGCCGAAGTCGACATGGAATGCGTGATGTGCAGCGGCAAAGGCTGCCGTGTCTGCAAGCAGACTGGCTGGCTGGAAGTCATGGGTTGCGGCATGGTCCACCCGAACGTGCTGCGCATGTCCGGGATCGACCCGGAAGAGTTTTCGGGCTTTGCCTTCGGCATGGGCGTTGAGCGTCTGGCCATGCTGCGTTACGGCGTGAACGACTTGCGTCTGTTCTTCGACAACGACTTGCGGTTCCTCGCGCAATTTCGCTAGTCGTAACGAATTCTTAGGAGAGCAGGATGAAATTCAGTGAACAATGGCTGCGTGGCTGGGTTAGCCCGCAGGTAAGTCGCGATGAGCTGGTTGCTCGTCTGTCGATGGCCGGTCTTGAGGTCGATAGCGTTACCCCGGCCGCCGGCGTATTCAGTGGTGTAATCGTGGGCGAGGTGCTCAGCACCGAACAGCACCCGGATGCCGACAAGCTGCGTGTTTGCCAGGTCAGCAACGGTTCGGAAACCTTTCAGGTCGTATGCGGTGCGCCAAATGTGCGCCCTGGCCTGAAGATTCCATTCGCCACCATCGGCGCCGAACTCCCGGGCGACTTCAAAATCAAGAAAGCCAAGCTGCGTGGCGTTGAGTCCAACGGCATGCTGTGCTCGCAAGCCGAATTGCAAGTGGGCGAGGGCAACGATGGCCTGATGGAATTGCCGGCCGATGCGCCAGTGGGTCAGGACATTCGTGAATACCTGAACCTGGAAGACGCCAGCATCGAGGTCGATCTGACCCCGAACCGTGGTGATTGCCTGTCCCTGGCCGGTCTGGCCCGTGAAGTCGGCGCGCTGTATGCCACCCCGGTCACGCGTCCGGTCGTTGCCAGCGTTCAAGCTGTCCACGATGAAGTGCGTTCGGTTGAAGTCCTGGCACCGGCTGCTTGCCCGCGCTACCTGGGGCGTGTGATCCGTAACGTCGACCTGTCCAGGCCTACGCCGCTGTGGATGGTAGAGCGCCTGCGTCGTGCTGACGTGCGCAGCATCGATGCCGCGGTCGACATTACCAACTACGTGATGCTTGAGTTGGGTCAGCCGCTGCACGCTTTCGATCTTGCCGAAATCAATGGCGGCATCCGCGTGCGCATGGCCGAAGAAGGCGAGAAGCTGGTACTGCTCGACGGTCAGGAAGTCAGCCTGCGTAGCGATACGTTGGTGATCGCCGACCACACCCGCGCACTGGCAATTGCCGGCGTCATGGGGGGCGAGCACAGCGGCGTCAATACCGCGACCACTCGCGATATCTTCCTGGAAAGCGCGTTCTTCGATCAAATCGCGGTTGCTGGCAAGGCTCGTTCCTATGGCCTGCACACCGATGCATCGCACCGCTACGAGCGTGGCGTGGACTGGCAGCTCGCCCGTGAAGCCATGGAGCGCGCCACTGGCCTGCTGCTGGAAATCACTGGTGGCGAAGCCGGCCCGATCATCGAAACCGTGAGTGAGCAGCACCTGCCGTCGATCGCACCGGTGACCCTGCGCGCTCAGCGCATCACCCAAATGCTGGGCATGGAAATGGACCCGGCTGAAGTTGAGCGTCTGCTCAGCGCCTTGGGCCTGACCATTACCGCAGACGGGGCAGGGCAGTGGCGCGTAGAAGTGCCAAGCCACCGCTTCGATATCAGCCTGGAAGTCGACCTGATCGAAGAGCTGGCGCGTCTGTACGGCTACAACCGCCTGCCGGTTCGTTACCCGCAAGCGCGTCTTGCGCCGCAAGCCAAGGCAGAAGCACGTAGCGATTTGCCGGAACTGCGTCGTCTGCTGGTTGCCCGTGGTTATCAGGAAGCGATCACCTACAGCTTCATCGATCCGAAACAATTCGAGCTGTTTAATCCGGGTGTAGAGCCGTTGCTGCTCGCCAACCCGATTTCCAATGACATGGCTGCCATGCGTTCGTCGCTGTGGCCAGGCCTGGTCAAGGCGCTTCAGCACAACCTGAACCGCCAACAGGATCGGGTGCGCCTGTTCGAGAGCGGTCTGCGTTTCATCGGCCAGCTCGAAGGTTTGAAACAAGAGCCGATGCTGGCCGGTGTGGTTTGCGGTAGCCGCCTGCCGGAAGGCTGGGCGCAAGGTCGCGACACCGTAGACTTCTTCGACGTCAAGGCTGACGTTGAAGCGGTGCTGGGCTTCGCCGGTGCTCTGGATGCATTCACGTTCGTGCCTGGCAAGCACCCGGCATTGCACCCGGGTCAAACCGCGCGCATCGAACGCGAAGGTCGTCTGGTGGGCTTCATTGGCGCCATCCACCCTGAGTTGTCGAAAACCCTGGGTCTCGATCGTCCGGTATTTGTTTTCGAGATGGTTCTGGCTGAAGTGGCGTCGGGCAAAATGCCTAAATTCCACGAGTTGTCGCGCTTTCCTGAAGTGCGTCGTGACCTTGCACTGATTGCGCACAAAGACGTTGCAGCCTCGGCTGTATTGGACGTTATCCGTGAAAATGCAGGCGAATGGCTGACAGACCTCAGGCTATTTGACGTATATCAGGGTAAAGGCATTGATCCTGATAGAAAAAGCCTCGCAGTTGGCTTGACCTGGCAGCATCCATCGCGCACTCTTAATGACGATGAGGTGAATACCACGACGCAAAACATCCTCACCTCGCTCGAACAAAGGTTGGACGCCACGTTAAGGAAGTGACGTATGGGGGCTTTGACGAAAGCTGAGATGGCGGAACGTCTGTATGAAGAGCTGGGCCTGAACAAGCGGGAAGCCAAGGAATTGGTTGAACTGTTTTTCGAGGAAATCAGGCACGCTCTTGAAGACAACGAACAAGTCAAATTGTCCGGTTTCGGCAATTTCGACCTTCGGGACAAACGCCAGCGGCCTGGCCGCAATCCGAAAACGGGAGAAGAAATCCCTATCACGGCTCGCCGTGTGGTCACCTTTCGTCCAGGGCAGAAGTTGAAGGCCCGAGTTGAGGCTTATGCTGGAACCAAGTCATAACGACGAGCTACCCGTCATCCCAGGCAAACGCTACTTCACCATTGGTGAAGTTAGCGAGCTGTGTGCGGTAAAACCGCACGTACTGCGCTATTGGGAGCAGGAGTTTCCTCAACTCAACCCCGTCAAACGCCGCGGAAACCGCCGGTATTATCAGCGCCAGGATGTGCTGATGATCCGGCAGATCCGCGCGCTTCTTTACGATCAGGGGTTCACCATCGGCGGCGCACGCTTGCGCTTGTCCGGCGATGAAGCCAAAGACGACACCACCCAATACAAGCAAATGATTCGCCAGATGATCGCTGAGCTGGAAGATGTCCTGGTAGTCCTCAAGAAATAAATTCCTGCTTTTAAATACTTCCAGTTTTCAAAAGCTTGCGATATATTCTTGAGCGTTCCTCGAGAAGAGGAACAAGTTTCACGCCTAGTCGGGGCGTAGCGCAGTCCGGTAGCGCACTAGCATGGGGTGCTAGGGGTCGAGTGTTCGAATCACTCCGTCCCGACCATATAATTCAAAGGGTTGCGAGATTTTATCTCGCGACCCTTTTTTATTTTTAGGCGTTACTGCCCCTACAAAAACTCTGGCTCTTGGTGGAGTCTTCAGCTGATGCAAAGGTAATGGCGCGATAAGATTGTCTCGCTGTGTCCTGGTCACTCGAGCAGAAAGGGACGACCGTTAAAGAGCCTTTTCCGGCGCCGGTTGGTCGTTGGGTTGGGCGATGATTGTTTTGAGCTCTGCGCTCATGGGGAATTTGAGATTCAAGCCTTTGGGAGGGATGGGCTGAGTAAACCATTTATCGTAGATGGCGTTGATTTCGCCCGAGACGAAAAGTGACTTGATCGAGTCATCCACGACTTTTTTGAGATCCGGATCACCCCGACGCATTGTGCAACCATAGATTTCGTTGGATTGCGGGGTGCCGGTCACGACCCAATCTTCCGGTTTCTTTGCCTTGGCCATCTCGCCCGCTAGCAATGCGTCGTCCTGCATAAACGCAATGGCGCGGCCGGACTCGAGCATTTGGTAAGACTCGCCAATGTCTTTGGCAGAGATTACGTTCATATTCATCTTTTTCTCGGCATTCATGACCTTGAGCATCCGCTCGGCGGTGCTGCCAGCAGTAGTCACTACGTTCTTGCCGTTGAGATCTTGAAAGTCCTTGTAAACCGAATCCTTCCTGACCAACAGGCGGGTGCTGGCTTCAAAAATGCCGACCGAGAAGTCGACCTGCCGAGCTCTCTCAGCGGTATTGGTTGTTGAGCCGCACTCCAGGTCCACAGTGCCGTTTTGCACCAGTGGGATACGCGTCTGTGATGTCACCAGGTTATATTGTACGTTCAGCTTGGGCATACCGAGTTCTTGCTTGATAGCCTCGACAATCTTTAATTGAATGTCATGGGAGTAGCCCACCGGCTGACCGGATCCGTCGGCAATATAAGAGAAGGGAATGGACGAGTCTCGGTGACCCAGGGTGATGGTCCCCGAGGTCTTGATTTTCTTAAGCGTGCCGGTGGGTTCGGCAGCCATGAGGGCAGTACTACTTAAGGCCGCAGTCAGGGTAACGCCCAGGATTGCAGGGAAGACTCGCATCAAAAGCTCCTCATAAGTGTGAGGCGAGTCTTTCTCTGACTCGCCCATCTTTGGCTCAGCGGACGTTCTTGCTGGGCTTGGCGTCTTGCTTATTATTAGTGACGGTCCAGCCAGACAGTCTGTGCATTGCAGAACTCGCGCACACCGAAATGCGACAGTTCACGGCCAAAACCGCTTTTCTTTACACCCCCGAAAGTGACGCGTGGGTCGGTTGCGCAATATCCATTGATGAATACGCCTCCGGTTTCCAGTTCGCCGGCCAGCTTCTGGGCCAGTTCGACGTTGCGTGTGTAGATGGTCGAGGCAAGCCCGAATTCACTGTCGTTGGCCAGTTCCAGTGCGTGTGCTGCGTCCCGCGCGGTGATGATTGATGCCACGGGCCCAAACAATTCCTGTTTGAATGAGGTCATCTGGTCGGTGACATCACCAAATACCGTAGGCTCGTAGTAGTTGCCAGGGCCTTCGGCCTTTCTGCCTCCCAACAACAAGGTCGCACCTTCTTCCAGGGTGTCTCGGACCTGACGATCCAGTTCATCGCGCAAATCAAAGCGAGCCATGGGTCCTATGTAAGTGTCTTCGGCCAGTGGATCGCCAATAACCAACCTCGAAGCGGCCTCCACAAATTTGCGGGTAAATTCCTCGACAACGCCTTGCTCGACAATCAAGCGCTTGGCAGCCGCGCAGACTTGTCCGGTGTTTTGATAACGGCCAATCACAGCAGCTTTGACGGCTTCGTCCAGATCGGCGTCGTCAAGCACGATAAAGGGATCCGAGCCACCCAGTTCCAACACGCACTTCTTCAAGGCTGCACCCGCCTGCGCACCGATGGCCATGCCCGCACGGACGCTGCCTGTAAGCGTTACCGCGGCAATGCGAGGGTCTTGGATTGCCATGGAAACAACTTCGGGCGTGACATTGATGATATCAAACACACCCTCGGCGAAGCCGGCGCGCTTGAACGCATCTTGCAGCAAGTACGCGCATCCCATCACGTTCGGCGCATGTTTGAGTACGTAGGTGTTGCCGGCAATCAATGCAGGAACGGCGCCGCGCAATACTTGCCAGATGGGAAAGTTCCACGGCATCACGGCGAGAATAGGACCCAGGGGACGATACTCTATGCGTGCTTTCCCTCCCTCAACCTGAGTAGGTTCGGCGGTCAGCATGGCAGGACCGTGTTCGGCGTACCACTCGCATAGCTGCGCACACTTTTCAATTTCAGCGCGCGCCTGAGTAGTGGGTTTGCCCATCTCTTGAGTGATCATTTTCGCCATTGAATCTGCGTTGTCGCGTAATGCCCTTGCCAGAGCGATCAGGGCGCGGGAACGCATTTCGACAGACTGGCTGCGCCAGAGGGAAAACCCCTTGATCGCGCGGGACAGTGAGGCTTCCAGTTCTGCTGCAGACTCGAAGGGGTAGTGGCCTATCTGCTCACCGTTGGTGGGGTTGATCGATATGGCATGGGTGTGGCTGGAAACGTGGGTCATGACACCGTCCTGCAGAGAGTGGAGGGATGCACAGCATCGAAGCAAAAGCGTTGGCGTGGGGTCAGGTTGCGCGAGCCATGATCGATTGCGCACGACCTATGACAGGTGCATCGACCATCTGCCCATCCAGCACGAAAACGCCCTCACCCGAGCGGGCGGCCTGGATAATGCGTTGCGCCCAATTCAACTCTTCCAGGCTGGGTTTGAGCGCCTGATGAATGATCGCGACCTGGCTTGGGTGGATACACAGCGCGCCACCAAAACCCATGTCCCGGGCAAATTGCACAGCGCCCAGTAGCCCGGTGGTGTCCTGGATCGAGGGAAACACGCCGTCCAGCGCTGGAGCGAGCCCGGCAACTCGCGTGGCGAGCAAAACCGCATAACGGGCGTGGCTGAGGATTGCTTCAGCGGCAGGGCTGCCAACCGTCAGGTTCATGTCCAGACCCAGGTCCAGACTCCCGAACGACAAACGCTCGACTCCCACAGTGCCGGCAATCTCGGTGAGTGCCGACAAGCCCTTGGCACTTTCTATGATCGGCCAGATCGGTTTTTTGCAACCTGCCGCAGTCTTTACTTGAGCCGCGCTTTCTGCTTTGGGCAGCAGGATGCCGATCACTCCCGCGTGGTGCTGGCAAAGATCCAGATCTGCGCCATGCGCCCAGTGATCCGGGGCATTCACCCGCACCAGAATCCGCGCCTCCGGGTTTTCGCTGAGGAAGGATTCAAGATTGTTTCTTGCCTGCTCCTTCAGGTTTTCCTGTACCGCGTCTTCCAGGTCTACGATGACCCGGTCGGCGCCGGTGGCGAGAGCTTTGGCGATACGCTCGGGTCGAGTGGCCGGCACAAACAGGGCGGATCGAATAATTGATGTGCTCATGGCTTTGCTCCATTGCTGAACTCGATTTCTCCGATCTGTGCCGTGCCGTCCTGATTGCCAGCCCATACTTGCGCTTTGCCTTCTTCGATCAAACGTCCGCCCACTTCGAAGGGGTGTGGTGAAATCAGCGGCCTCACTCCGCGGAAGACGAAACGCTCCAGGCGTGCAGTTGGATGCGCTTTGGTAAAGGCTCGCAGGTTCAACGTGGCAATCAACGGGCCATGTACTACCAGGCCTGGATAACCTTCGGTCTCCGTCACATAGGGCCAGTCATAGTGAATCCGATGACCATTGAAAGTGACTGCGGAATAGCGGAACAGCAGTGTCGGGGTGGGCTCGATCGATTCCTGCCATTGGCCTTCCGGTAACGGTTCGGTGCCGCCCAGTTTGGGTGGAACAGGTTCTCGGTAAACAATGTCCTGATCATCTTGCAGGGCGCGTTTGCCGTCCTGGAAAAACTCATGGCGTACTGTGACGAACAATAAGGAACCCGTGCGACCGTGCTTCTCCTCGACGTTGAGGATGGTCGACACACAGGTCACTTCAGCTTCCACCGTCAACGGCTGGTAAAACTCGATTCTGCTACCAGCCCACATGCGATTGCGGTTATGGGCAGGCGGCAAAAAGCCGCCAAGCGCTGGATGGCCATCCGGTCCTAGTTCACTGGCGCCGACCGGCTCCTGAAAAAATGCCCAGTGCCAGAGAGGCGGCAGCGGTTCACCTGGTTGTGGCGCCGACTCGCCCAATGTGGCGGCTATGCGTTTGACCAGGGTGTAACTGATCCGATCCTGGCTTTCCTGACGTCGACCGACCCATGAAGAAAAATCGGAATTGCTCATATTGGTTTCTCCAGTTTGGTCGGTGATCAGGCCAGGGCGGCCAGTTCAGGAATCGCTTCAAACAAGTCCGCCACCAGACCGTAATCGGCCACCTGGAAGATCGGCGCTTCTTCGTCCTTGTTGATCGCAACGATCACCTTGGAGTCTTTCATGCCGGCCAGGTGCTGGATCGCGCCGGAGATACCGACCGCGATGTACAGCTGTGGAGCAACGATCTTGCCGGTCTGGCCGACCTGCATGTCGTTGGGTACGAAACCTGCGTCGACCGCGGCGCGCGAAGCACCGACGGCAGCGCCCAGCTTGTCGGCCAGGGCGTACAGGTGTTTGAAGTTGTCGCCGTTCTGCATGCCGCGGCCGCCGGAAACGACGATCTTGGCAGCGGTCCAACGGCAGCGCCCAGCTTGTCGGCCAGGGCGTACAGGTGTTTGAAGTTGTCGCCGTTCTGCATGCCGCGGCCGCCGGAAACGACGATCTTGGCAGCGGTCAGTTCCGGACGATCGGACTTGGCCAGTTCTTCGCCGACGAAGCTGGAGATGCCAGCGTCGTGAGCAGCAGCAACCGCTTCAACGGCAGCCGAACCACCCTCAGCGGCAACCGGGTCGAAACCGGTGGCACGCACGGTGATSACCTTGACCGCAGCGTTCGATTGAACGGTCGCGATGGCGTTACCGGCGTAGATCGGACGCTTGAAGGTGTCGGCGCTTTCTACCGAAATGATCTCGGAGATCTGGTCAACGTCCAGCGCAGCGGCAACGCGTGGCAGGATGTTTTTGCCGTTGGAAGTGGCGGCAGCCAGGATGTGGCTGTAGCCCTTGCCAAGCTCTGCGACCAGTGGAGCAATGTTTTCCGGCAGCTGGATGATCTCGGAGATCTGGTCAACGTCCAGTGCAGCGGCAACGCGCGGCAGGATGTTTTTGCCGTTGGAAGTGGCGGCAGCCAGGATGTGGCTGTAGCCCTTGCCAAGCTCTGCGACCAGTGGAGCAATGTTTTCCGGCAGCTGATGCGCGTAAGCGGCGTTGTCAGCGTTCAGGACTTTGCTCACGCCCGCGATTTTCGCAGCGGCTTCAGCCACGGCGCCAGCGCCTTGGCCTGCAACCAGCACGTGGATGTCGCCGCCGATTTTGGCAGCGGCAGCAACGGTGTTCAGCGTGGCCGGGGCCAGCACTTTGTTGTCNGCCAGCGCCTTGGCCTGCAACCAGCACGTGGATGTCGCCGCCGATTTTGGCAGCGGCAGCAACGGTGTTCAGCGTGGCCGGGGCCAGCACTTTGTTGTCCTGCTGGTCGGTTGAATAGTCAGCAATAACCAGGATCGTCATTCAGATCACCTTCGCTTCATTCTTGAGTTTTTCCACCAGTTCAGCCACCGACTTGACCTTGATACCCGCGCTGCGTGCAGCAGGCGCTTCGACTTTCAGGGTCTTGTTGGTGGAGGCGGTGGAAACGCCCAAAGCGTCCGGAGTCAGCGTCTCGAGAGGCTTCT
>NZ_LMGK01000008.1 GCF_001427125.1 Pseudomonas sp. Root562 | reverse complement strand
CTCTTCATGTACTACAACCGCACCAGGCTCCACAGCTACAACAACTATCTGTCGCCGATAGCCATGGAGCAAAAAGCGGCATAAACACCGTAATCGGTGTCCGGGATTACTTGACCAGTTCAGGCTCGCTCCTACAGGGGGACGTCCGATAATCGTGCGTGCGGAAAATTGACCCGCGGGTTTACAATCGACGCTCCTGATCAGGAGTAATTTCGTGCTGACTCATCTCGATTCCCAAGGTCGCGCCAACATGGTCGACGTCACTGAAAAAGCCGTGACGTTCCGTGAGGCGACGGCCCAAGCGCTGGTGCGCATGCTCCCCGAAACCCTGCAAATGATCGTCAGTGGCGGTCACCCCAAGGGTGATGTATTTGCGGTAGCGCGCATTGCCGGCATTCAGGCGGCGAAGAAAACCAGTGATTTGATTCCGCTGTGCCACCCGCTGATGCTCACGGGTGTGAAAGTCGAGCTCAGTGCCGAAGGTGACGACAGCGTGCGAATTGTCGCGCGCTGCAAATTGTCCGGGCAGACCGGTGTCGAAATGGAAGCCCTGACCGCCGCCAGCGTCGCGGCGCTGACGATCTACGACATGTGCAAGGCCGTGGATCGCGGCATGACCATTGAAAGCGTACGCTTGCTGGAAAAAGTCGGCGGCAAGAGCGGGCATTTCCAGGCGGACCCGTCATGAATATCACCGTGAAGTTTTTTGCCCGGTATCGGGAAGCGTTGGGTGTGGATGCGGTAAACGTCGAGGGCAACTTCGCCACCGTTGATGACGTGCGGGTGTTGTTGGCCCAGCGCGACGGCGCCGAGGTGCTCCGCGAGCAGAATCTGATGTGCGCGCGCAATGAAGACCTTTGCCAACTCGACGAACCGGTCAGCGACGGCGACGAAGTGGCGTTTTTTCCGACCGTGACCGGAGGTTGAATCTTGGCCATTCGTGTGCAATCCACGGCGTTTGATCCCGGCGCTGAAGTCAACGCCATGCACGATGCGAATGTCGGCGTCGGCGCGGTGGTGAGCTTTGTCGGTTACGTTCGCGACTTCAATGATGGCCTCGATGTGGCCGGGATGTTCCTCGAACACTATCCTGGCATGACCGAAAAAGCCCTCGGCAAGATCGCCCTCGAAGCCGAGCAGCGTTGGCCGTTGCTCAAGCTGCAAGTGTTGCACCGCATCGGCGCGTTGGAACCGGGTGAGCCGATCGTCTTCGTTGGCGCCGCCAGCGCCCACCGTCAGGCGGCGTTCGATGCCTGCGCCTTTGTCATGGACTACCTGAAAACCCGCGCGCCGTTCTGGAAGAAGGAAAATACCAGCGACGGACCGCGCTGGGTGGAAGGGCGTGACAGCGATCATGCTGCGGCGGATCGCTGGAAGCAGTAATTGCTGTAGCGTCCTTCAGTCAGTCATCGCGGGCAAGCCTTGCTCCTAAAAGTTTAGCGCCGTCCCATCATGACGCGAAACCTGTAGGAGCGAGGCTTGCCCGTGAAGGGGCCATCTGCATCGCCAACGACTCATCTATTTACCACCCGACCACCGGCCGGCACGGGCTGCATTTGTCCGATTGACGATTTATACATAAAAGTCCAGTATGGAATTATAAGTACAAAAAAGGCTTTGCCCCGTTTCTGCTCTTTCTTCTGTCTTGCCAAACCAACAACAACCCGCGAGAGAACGAACATGAAGAAATTCCCCCTCATCACCGGTCTGGCCCTGAGCCTGTTGGCGTGCAGCTCTGTATTTGCCGCCGAGAAAACCTTGCGCATCGGTATCGAAGCGGCATATCCACCGTTCGCTTCGAAAACCGAAAAAGGCGAGATTGTGGGTTTTGACTACGACATCGGCAACGCCCTGTGTGCGCAGATGAAGGTCAAGTGTGTGTGGGTCGAAGGCGAGTTCGACGGTCTGATTCCTTCCCTGAAAGTGAAGAAAATCGACATGGCCCTGTCGTCCATGACCATCAACGAAGATCGCAAGAAGTCAGTCGATTTCACCCACAAGTACTACTTCACTTCATCGCGTCTGGTGATGAAAGAAGGTGCGGTGGTGGACGACCAGTACGCCAGCCTCAAGGGCAAGACCGTCGGAGTGCAGCGCGCCACCACCACGGACCGTTATGCCACCGAGGTGTTTGAACCCAAGGGCATCAACGTCAAGCGTTACGGCAACAACGAAGAGATCTACATGGACCTGGCGGCCGGTCGTCTCGATGCGATTTTTGCCGATACCATTCCACTCAATGACTTCCTGATGATGCCGCGCGGCAAGGGCTATGCGTTTGTCGGGCCAGAGCTGAAAGACCCGAAATACGTGGGCGAGGGCGCGGGGATTGCAGTGCGCAAGGGCAATACCGAACTGGTTAGCCAACTGAATACAGCCATCGACGGTATTCGGGCGAATGGCGAGTATCAGAAAATTTCCGAGAAGTACTTCAAATCCGATATCTACGGCGACTGATCTACCGCCATCGCCAGCAGGCTGGCTCCCACAGGTTTTGTGTACACCGCACATCCATGTGGGAGCCAGCCTGCTGGCGATGGGGCCAGATCAATCCCTGCAAATCTTCAGCCCTTCAATTCCTTCAAATGCTTGTACACCGTCGCCCGTCCCATGTTCAGCACATTGGCGACATAGTTCGACGAGCTCTTGCCCTTGAAGGCACCTTCGGCATGCAGGGCCAGCACCAGTTCGCGTTTGTGGTCGCGGGTCAGCAGGTTCAGGCTCAGCTGGCGCTCGCGCAGCCAGGCGTGGAGGAAGGTGTTGATCCGTTCCTGCCAGTCATCGCGGAACAGTGAGTCCGGTTGCGGGATCAGCTTGGTCGGCGACAGGAACAGGTCCAGCGCGGCCTTGGCGTTTTCGAACAGCGAAATATTCAGGTTGATGCACAGCACGGCCAGCGGGTGACCTTCGCTGTCGCGCAGTACGGTGCTGAGACTGCGAATCTTCTGTCCATCCCAATTCAGCTTTTCGTACGGCCCGATGTTTCGTTCGCTGACGTCGTCGCTGAGCATGTCCTCCAGTGCGGAGTCGTCGCCGATTTCCCGTTTCGACAGGTTGTTGGCGATGTAGTCGACCTTTTGCGTGCGCAGGTCGTGCAGCACCACCTCGGCATGGGGAAAGAACAACGTGGCGATGGCATCGGCGATCGCATGGAAGTTATCCAGGGACGAGTCGTTCAGGGCCGGGTCATTTTCTGGGGCGTTCATGGGGTGCGGCTCTTCATACAGTAGAACTCCGGGCAACTTCAGCGCCCCGCAATACGGGGCTCTGAAAGTGTGCCGCAATCATGTCGGCGCGTCACCTGAGGTGGTGAATCAACCCAGACGAGCGAGGGAGAGCATTTCGGCGCTCAGACCGAAGCGGGTCAGTTGTTCGGGCAGGGCTTCACCACGGACCAGCGCGGCACTGGCCTGACCCATCGCGGGTGAGGTCTGGATGCCATAACCCCCTTGAGCCGCCACCCAGAACAGCCCCGGCACCTGCGGATCGAAACCCGAGAGCAAGTCGCCATCACTGACGAAGCTGCGCAGGCCGGCCCAGGTGCGGGTCGGGCGGCGGATCGTCAGGGTGGTGGCTTCTTCGATCTGGTAGATGCCCATGGCGATGTCCAGCTCTTCAGGCTGCACGTCGTGGGGTTCAACCGGGTCGGCGTTGGCCGGCGAGCCGAGGAACATCCCGGCGTCGGGTTTCATATAGAAGGACTCGTCGAGGCTGACCAGCATCGGCCAATGATGGATATCCACACCCTCGGGGCCAGCGAAAATGAACGCGGCCCGGCGTTTCGGTTGCAGGCCCAGTGGTTGTGCACCGGCTAGCGTGCCGATCTTGTCGGCCCACGCGCCCGCAGCATTGATGATGATGGGAGCGCTGAAAGTCTGGCTGTTGGTTTGCACCTGCCAGGCACCGTCGGCATCACGGCTCAGGCCGAGCACTTCAGTGTCGGTGTGCACTTCGCCGTTGTTGCGACGGATGCCACGCAAGTAACCCTGATGCAGGGCGTCGGTGTCGATGTCGCTGGCGGTCGGGTCGTAGATGGCGCCGTGGACTTTTTCCCGGCGCAGGATCGGCAGGCGCACACAGGCCTCCTCGGCGCTGAGCAATTGCATCTCCGGGACCGTAGCCTTGGCGCTCAGGTATTGATTGTTCAATTCGGCCGGATCACCGGTGAAGTCCACGGTCATTTCACCGCGCGGCGTCAGCAGCGGGTGCTCGCAGAAACCGCTGGGCGGGTTGTCGAAAAAATCCCGGCTGGCCTGGGTCAATGCACGAACCTGTGGGGTGCCGTAAGCCGCGGTGTACAGCGCAGCGGAACGTCCGGTGGAGTGATAGGCCGGATGGGATTCACGCTCGAGTACCACCACTCGCCCGTGCTGCGACAGCCAGAAGCCCGTGGAGGCGCCGGCAATTCCGCCGCCGATGATGATGAAGTCTGCCTGGCTCATGAACGTCTCCTGTAGGGGCGCAATTGCCGAAATGGTTGAAAACTCCTGTAGGAGCAAAGCTTGCTCCTACGGGTTTATCTGATGTCAGGGGTGAGACGGTAAATGGCATTGGCCAGCGCAATGTCTTCAAGGCCCAGGCCAATCGAGCGGAAGAACACGTGACGGTCGTAAACGGGACGCGCCACCTTCTCGCTGAGCAGATCCGCCAGGTCGCCGACGATCGCGTTTTTGTCCCAGCCATGCTGCTCGCCGGCGATCAGCATTTCACCGGCCGAGCCTGGGGTGGTCAGGCGATAGTCACAGAACACCCGCATGTCATTGAGGCTCTGTGGTGGCACTTCGTGGGCACGAGGAGCATTGGTGCTGATCGAGGTGATCAGCGCCGGTTTGTTCAGGTTTGACGGGTCGATCACCGGGCCGGCCGATGAGGTGCAGAGCATGATCACATCCGCGTCCTGGATAGCCGTTTCGCGGCTGTCGACGATGTTCAGGCGAGGTTCGATGCTCTTGAGCTGGCTCATGGTTTGCGCATCTTCGCTCAGGCCTGGCGAGTAGAGGCTGATACTCTGCCAGTCGCGCAGGTTTTTCGCGTAATGCAGGTGCGCTTGAGCAACCTTGCCGCTGCCGATGATCGCCAGGCGAGTCACGTTCAAAGGTGCAAGTGCATCGACCGCCACCACGGTAGTCGCGGCGGTGCGCGCCGTCGTCAGTTCGCCGGCATCACACAACAGCAGCGGCTGACCGGTCTGCATCGACATCAGCAGGGTCCAGGCGGTCACCAGCGGACCCTGTTCGCGCACGATGTAGGGCGACGTCTTGACGCCGTAAACACCGTCTTGCGCCAGCACGCCCAAGTAGTTGATGAAGTCGCCCGCGCCATTCGGAAACTCCACAAGATGCTGCGCCGGTTGCACGGCTTGTCCGGCGGCCAGGTCGCGAAACAGTTTGCGCATGATCTGCGGCACGTCGATCTGTGTCAGCAAATCGCGAGCCTGGGCTTGGGTGATCACATGAGGCGTACTGGACATGGGCGGCTCCGGACATGGAAATAAACTAATTTGTCTATTATGGACTTTTTGTTTTAACGAGCAAGCCCTGTCGAAAAAGCCGGACGAAAAAAAAGCGCAGTCCGTTTCCGGCTGCGCCTTTTTTGCACGTTGTCCGTTACGGACGCTTGCGCTCAACCGCCCGCAACAGATGCGTCGGTGGTGTTTCACAGCTGATTTTCTTGCCCAGCAGCGCCTCGATGGACGGTAGCTGGTAGGAGTCATCTTCACCGGCAAAGCTGATGGACACCCCATCAGCACCGGCGCGACCGGTACGACCGATGCGGTGCACGTAGTCGTCCGGGACTTCCGGCAGGGTGAAGTTGATCACGTGGCTGATGCCGTCGATGTGAATACCGCGACCGGCAACATCGGTAGCAACCAGTACGCGGATCTTGCCTTCGCGGAAGCCTTCCAGAGTCTTGATGCGCTTGTGTTGCGGCACATCGCCGGACAGTTGCGCAGCGTTGATGCCATCGCGCACCAGGCGTTCCTCAATGCGCCGCACTTCATCCTTGCGGTTGGCAAATACGATTACCCGTTCCCAACCGTTGTCGTTGACCAGGTTGTAGAGCAGTTTGTATTTGTCGGCACCGGCCACGGCGTAGATGTGCTGCTCGACGTTTTCGCTGGCCACGTTGGTGACTTCGATTTCGACGATCGCAGGATCAGTGGTCCATTGCTTGGCCAGGTTCATCACGTCTTCAGTGAAGGTCGCGGAGAACAGCAGCGTCTGACGCTCGGCTTTTGGCGGCGTCTGGCGAATGATCTGGCGCACTTGCGGGATGAAGCCCATGTCGAGCATGCGGTCGGCTTCGTCGAGCACCATCACTTCGACCATGTCCAGGTGCACGTCGCCACGCTGGTTGAAGTCCAGCAGACGGCCGGGAGTGGCCACCAGAATGTCGCAGTGGCGGGCTTCGAGGTGCTTGAGCTGCTTGTCGAAGTCCATGCCGCCGACGAACGTCATGACATTGAGCCCGGTGTACTTGGTCAGGTCGGCAGCGTCCTTGGCGATCTGGACGACCAGTTCGCGGGTCGGGGCGATGATCAAGGCCCGCGGTTCACCCATGTAGCGCTCTTTCGGCGGAGGGGTTTGCAGCAGCTGGGTGATGATCGAAATCAGGAACGCCGCGGTTTTACCGGTACCGGTTTGCGCCCGGCCGATGGCGTCTTTACCAGCGAGGGTGAAACCCAGTACTTGCGCCTGGATCGGGGTGCAATACGGGAAGCCCAGGTCCTGAATGGCGTGCATCAGTTCAGGAGCGAGTTTGAAATCGTGGAAGCGGGTTTTGCCTTCCTGGGGTTCGACGACGAAATCTTCGAGTTTCCAGGGAATGACCGGGGCTTTTGGCTTCGGTTCACGGCGGGGTTTAACGGGTTTCGGGGTTTCGCTGCGCGGTTGCTCGGCGGCGGTTTGCGCAACAGGCTCGGCGGCCGACGCGCTCTTGGGCTCGTGTTTCGGTGCCGCTACAGGGGCGGTCCGGCCAGGCTGTTTACCGTCGGTGCGGTGGCCGGGAGTGTGAGACGGAGCGCTGGGGACTGGCGCGAGTTGCTCAGTCTCGCTTTTACCGAACATTTTCTTGAGTGCTTTGAGCACGGTCATCTCATCAATTGGTTAAGGAATGTACGCCGGCCAGTGTAATGCAAGAAACGGGCGCGGCGTAGTGGGATGGATCAAAGGGCTGTTTTAAGCAAAAAAATCGCAGGAATGCTCAACGCAAGCGTTCGGCAAGCCAGACGCCAAGGTCGCGGATCTCTTCGGGTAACACTTCGTGGCCCATTGGGTATTCCTGCCATGTCACGGTGACACCACGCTGCTTCAAATGCTCGTAGGCGCTGCGGCCCATCGAGTTTTGCACTACATCGTCGTACTGGCCATGCAAGCACAGCACCGGAATACGCTGCTGACTGGCGGACAGCTCCAGTTCGTCACTGAAGGTCGGGGCATAAGTGGAGAGGGCTAGTACGCCACCCAACGGTCCCTGCCATTTCAGGAAAGCGGTGTGCAAGACCACCGCGCCACCTTGGGAGAAACCTGCCAGGAAAATGCGCGAGGCGTCTATTCCGATGGCTCGCTGCGTGTCGATCAACTTAATGATTTTTTGTGCGGACTCTTCCAGCTGCTCACGGTTGATCGCGCGAGCCGGACTCATGGCCAATATGTCGTACCAGCTGGGCATCTCGTAGCCACCATTGATGGTGACCGCACAGGTTGGCGCCTGAGGCAGAACGAAGCGTGTGCTCAACAAGGTTTCCTGCAGGGCTTCAGCCACGGGCAGGAAGTCATAGCGATCGGCGCCCAGGCCGTGGAGCCAGATCACGCAGGCGTCTGCGGGCTTGACGGGTTCTAGGATCAAGGGCTCGGTCATGTTTGCTCCAATATTGTGCGTGCGCTCTCATTCAGTGCGAGGGGTGAGTGCGCGTCTGGTTGATCAGTTACGAAGATGTCGCAAGGTTACAAGTTTTGCTATTGACCTGTCGCTTAACCGCTTAAGCGGGCGGTGTGGTACGGGCTTTGCTATAGGGAAGCGCGTATGAAGAATCCCACAACTGTCGGTAACACTATCAGGCCATTGTTGGCAGTGGGATAGCAAAAAATCCGGTAATGGATGTTCGCCAGTGGCCGCTACGGGCTTCGCGAACGTGAAAGGGCTACAGCCCGTTCGGCCGATTGGTGAGAAGTGAGTTGTCCATGATGTGGATTTTCTCCTACTAGACTCATGGCTACGGTCCTACGTCGGTTGACCCTAAAAAAAACCAACACGGGTCAACAACGCCTCAAAAGGGTGCGACAGGACTCACGCTCCGACACAACAAGAGCAAAACTGGAGGTTTGAATGAAGATGTTGAAATCCACCCTGGCAGTCGTGACTGCAGCCGCAGTACTCGGCGTCAGTGGGTTCGCTCAGGCGGGCGCGACCCTGGATGCAGTGCAGAAGAAAGGTTTTGTACAGTGCGGCGTCAGCGATGGCCTGCCTGGTTTCTCGGTTCCAGACGCCACCGGCAAGATCGTCGGTATCGATGCTGACTACTGCCGTGCCGTGGCCGCTGCGGTATTCGGCGACGCGACCAAGGTCAAGTTCAGTCAGTTGAACGCCAAAGAACGCTTCACCGCGCTGCAGTCCGGCGAAATCGACATTCTGTCGCGCAACACCACCATGACCAGCTCCCGTGACGCAGGCATGGGTCTGAAATTCCCGGGCTTCATCACTTACTACGACGGCATCGGCTTCCTGGTAAACAACAAGCTGGGCGTCAAGAGCGCTAAAGAGCTGGATGGCGCGACCATCTGCATCCAGGCCGGCACCACTACCGAACTGAACGTTTCCGACTACTTCCGCGGTAACGGTCTGAAATACACCCCGATCACTTTCGACACCTCCGACGAAAGCGCCAAGTCGCTGGAATCCGGTCGTTGCGACGTGCTGACCTCCGACAAGTCCCAACTGTTCGCCCAGCGCAGCAAGCTGGCTTCGCCGAAAGACTACGTGGTTCTGCCGGAAACCATTTCCAAAGAACCTCTGGGCCCGGTCGTGCGTAACGGTGACGACGAGTGGCTGGCCATCGTGCGCTGGGTTGGCTACGCCATGCTCAACGCCGAAGAAGCGGGCGTGACGTCGAAAAACGTCGAAGCCGAAGCCAAGGGCACCAAGAACCCGGACGTTGCTCGTCTGCTGGGTACCGACGGTGAGTACGGCAAAGACCTGAAAGTGAAGAAAGACTGGGTCGTACAAATCGTCAAGCAAGTCGGCAACTACGGTGAAGTGTTCGAGAAAAACCTCGGCAAGAGCACTCCGCTGGAAATCGACCGCGGGCTGAACGCTCTGTGGAACGCTGGCGGCATTCAATACGCACCACCAGTGCGCTGATGGTTCTATCACCCGGTGGGCCAACCACCGGGTGATGTTCTGTTCCATTATTTCCGGGGCACTTCATGCAAAATTCAATCGGCGCACCAAAGCAGAGGCTCAGCCTCAGCGATCCACGAGTGCGTGCGTGGGTATTCCAGATCATCACGATTATCGCGGTGGTCTCGCTGGGCTGGTATCTGTTCGATAACACCCAGACCAACCTGCAACACCGGGGCATCACCTCCGGTTTCGACTTTCTGGAGCGCAGTGCCGGTTTCGGCATCGCTCAACACCTGATCGACTACACCGAAGCGGACAGTTACGCCCGGGTGTTTGTCATCGGCCTGCTCAACACATTGCTGGTGACTTTCATCGGCGTGATTCTGGCAACCATCCTCGGCTTCATCGTCGGTGTGGCGCGGCTGTCGAAGAACTGGATCATCGCCAAAGTGGCGACGGTATACGTGGAAGTCTTCCGTAACATTCCGCCGCTGCTGCAGATCCTGTTCTGGTACTTCGCGGTATTCCTGACCATGCCGGGACCGCGCAACAGCCATAACTTCGGCGATACCTTCTTCGTCAGCAGTCGCGGCCTGAACATGCCGGCCGCGCTGATGGCCGACGGTTTCTGGCCGTTTGTGGTCAGCGTCGTGGTGGCCATCGTCGCCATCGTGCTGATGTGCCGCTGGGCCAACAAACGCTTCGAAGCCACCGGCGTGCCGTTCCACAAATTCTGGGTCGGCCTGGCGCTGTTCCTGGTGATTCCGGCGCTGTGCGCATTGATTGTCGGCGCACCGGTGCACTGGGAAATGCCGCAGCTCAAGGGCTTCAACTTCGTCGGTGGCTGGGTGCTGATCCCGGAACTGCTGGCCTTGACCCTGGCCCTGACCGTGTACACCGCGGCGTTCATCGCCGAGATCGTGCGCTCGGGCATCAAGTCGGTCAGCCACGGCCAGACCGAAGCGGCGCATTCCCTCGGCCTGCGCAACGGTCCGACCCTGCGCAAGGTGATCATTCCGCAAGCCCTGCGCGTGATCATTCCACCGCTGACCAGCCAATACCTGAACCTGGCGAAGAACTCCTCGCTGGCGGCCGGTATCGGCTATCCGGAAATGGTCTCGCTGTTTGCCGGTACGGTGCTGAACCAGACCGGTCAGGCAATCGAGGTGATTGCCATCACCATGAGCGTGTACCTGGCGATCAGTATCAGCATTTCCCTGCTGATGAACTGGTACAACAAGCGCATTGCGCTGATCGAGCGGTAAGGAAAAGCGCATGAGTACTCATACTTTCAAACCTGACATGCCACCACCGAGCAGCAGCATCGGTGTAGTGGCGTGGATGCGCGCAAACATGTTCTCCAGCTGGCTCAACACCTTGCTGACCCTGTTCGCGTTCTACCTGATCTACCTGGTGGTTCCGCCGATTCTGCAGTGGGCCATCATCGACGCCAACTGGGTAGGCACCAGCCAGGCCGACTGCACCAAGGAGGGCGCCTGCTGGGTGTTCATCCAGCAGCGTTTCGGCCAGTTCATGTACGGCTACTATCCGACGGATCTGCGCTGGCGCGTCGACCTGACCGTGTGGCTGGCGGTGATTGGCGTAGCGCCTCTGTTCATCTCGCGCTTCCCGCGTAAAGCGGTGTATGGCCTGAGCTTTTTGGTGCTGTACCCGATCATTGCCTGGTGCCTGTTGCACGGTGGCGTTTTCGGCCTGACCCAGGTGGCGACCAGCCAGTGGGGCGGTCTGATGCTGACCCTGGTGATCGCCACTGTCGGTATCGCCGGTGCGCTGCCGTTGGGGATTGTCCTGGCGCTGGGCCGCCGTTCGAACATGCCGGCGATTCGGGTGGTCTGCGTGACCTTCATCGAGTTCTGGCGCGGCGTGCCGTTGATCACGGTGCTGTTCATGTCCTCGGTGATGCTGCCGCTGTTCCTGCCTGAAGGCATGAACTTCGACAAACTGCTGCGGGCGTTGATCGGCGTGATCCTGTTCCAGTCGGCCTACGTGGCCGAAGTGGTGCGCGGCGGCCTGCAAGCGATCCCCAAGGGGCAGTACGAAGCGGCCGCGGCGATGGGCCTGGGTTACTGGCGCAGCATGGGTCTGGTGATTCTGCCGCAAGCCTTGAAGCTGGTAATCCCCGGCATCGTCAACACGTTCATTGCACTGTTCAAGGACACCAGCCTGGTAATCATCATCGGCTTGTTCGACCTGCTCAACAGCGTCAAACAAGCGGCTGCCGATCCGAAATGGCTGGGCATGGCCACCGAAGGCTACGTGTTCGCCGCCCTGGTGTTCTGGATTTTCTGTTTTGGTATGTCGCGCTATTCCATGCATCTGGAACGCAAGCTCGACACTGGCCACAAGCGCTGACGCGCTACCCAATTTAGGACGTTTTGTGATGAGCGAAGCAATCAAACAGCCTGTGAGCCCTGAAGGCATTATTCAGATGCAGGGCGTGAACAAATGGTACGGCCAGTTTCACGTACTCAAGGACATCAACCTCAACGTCAAGCAGGGCGAGCGTATCGTCCTGTGCGGCCCGTCGGGTTCCGGCAAGTCCACCACCATCCGCTGCCTCAACCGCCTGGAAGAACACCAGCAGGGGCGCATCGTGGTCGATGGCGTGGAGCTGACCAACGACCTCAAGCAGATCGAAGCGATCCGCCGTGAAGTCGGCATGGTGTTCCAGCACTTCAACCTGTTCCCGCATTTGACCATTTTGCAGAACTGCACCCTGGCGCCAATGTGGGTACGCAAGATGCCCAAGCGCAAGGCCGAGGAAATCGCCATGCATTACCTGGAGCGCGTACGCATTCCGGAACAGGCGCACAAGTACCCGGGGCAACTGTCCGGCGGCCAGCAACAGCGTGTGGCGATCGCCCGCGCGCTGTGCATGAAGCCGAAAATCATGCTGTTCGACGAACCGACGTCGGCACTCGATCCGGAAATGGTGAAAGAGGTACTCGACACCATGATCGGCCTCGCCGAAGACGGCATGACCATGCTCTGCGTGACCCACGAAATGGGCTTTGCCCGTACCGTGGCCAACCGCGTGATCTTCATGGACAAGGGGGAGATCGTCGAACAGGCAGCACCGAACGACTTCTTCGATAACCCGCAGAATGATCGGACCAAGCTGTTCCTGAGCCAGATTCTGCATTGATGGCAGGCTGACTGATAAAACAAACCCGGCCTCGCGCCGGGTTTGTTTTTTGTGGTTCTAGTGCTCAGGACGCAGTGAGCGTTTCATGTTCCTTGTGCACTGTATCCTTGAAACCCCTCAAGTCCGCTCCTTCACCCAGGGTTTTCGCATCGGCGAGCAAGTGCGGATAGCGATCAAGCAAGCGCATCAGCAGCATTAACGCTTTCGGTGGAAGTACTTCTCCACGCTCGTAGCGGGAAAATGCATTGTGTCCGCCGCCGGACAGCAGAAGTACCGCTTCTTTTTGGGAGAGATGCAGATTGCGGCGGATGCGCTTCATCTCGTTGCCGATCATTTGTCTGCCGGCGATGACCAGTTCGTCGCACGCATCTGAATAGCGCTCCGAGCAACCGGGGTCGAGTATGACTTCTGCGCACGCCTGGCACTCCCATCCGGATAAATCGTCGACCCGGCGCTCCATTCCCTTGACGCTCATGGTTTCGCCGCGACCTTCGAAGTGCCTCATTCCCTCACTCGCGCCGCAGCTGAAGCATTGTTTTGTATTCATGGGTTTTTCTCCTTGAAGGAGATCACCGGAGGTTCACTGCCCGAGCAGTAAGTGACCTTGATGTAAATCTCCAGATCGAGCGAAGTGATGTGGTACACGTCTTGCCAAACCCGATGATCGTCATAGGTAGTCATTGATTTGTACAACATCTTGCTATGCAATTCGAAAACGACTTCCTGCATTTCCCTGATGCTAAAGCCCAGGTCTCTGCCGTTTTTTCGTGCAGTCTTGGTAAACGCGTTTTTCCCGAGCCGCCTGACATCCTCCTTGATCACCACCAGGTTGTAATGGGGTGTGTTCTTTTCCATAAGACCCTGCCCTGAAATTACCCTTAAAGGGTAATTTTGACTAATCGAAAATCCCGCTGCATTTCCTCTCTCTGACCCTAGGCGGTTGCCGTCCTACACGTAGCTGACTAAGATGTCAGAAAATTCATCCTATGATTGGATGAAAAGGTGAGCCCTATGTCTGACATTTCTCCATTAGTTAAACGATCCCTGGTCGACCAAGCCCTGGACCAGTTGCGTCTGCGCATCACCCAAGGTGTCTGGACGGTCGGCCAACGCTTGCCCACCGAACCCGAGCTGTCGGCAGAACTGGGCATCAGCCGCAACACGGTGCGTGAAGCCATGCGCGTGCTGGCGTTTTCCGGGTTGATAGAAATCCGCCAGGGCGACGGTAGTTATCTACGGGCGGTGGTTGATCCGCTGGACACCTTGAAGGCGTTGTCCAGTTGTTCGCGGGAACAGGCCCGCGAAACCCGGCACATCCTCGAAGTCGAGGCCATCGGGCTGGCGGCACTGCGCCGAACCGATGAAGACCTGGTGGCGTTGCGCGAAGCGCTGGGTGTCAGCGGCAGCCACTATCACGGCGACCTCGACACCTACATTGCCTGCGACCTGGTGTTCCATCGTCGCCTGGTGGATGCGGCGCACAACCCCACGCTCAGCGAGTTGTATCGCTATTTCTCCAGCGTCGTCGGCGCGCAGTTGCGCCACTGTCTGAACATCACGCCCCGACGCCAGGAAGTGTTCGACCTGCACATCGCACTGCTCGATGCCGTCGAACAACGCGACCCGGAACGCGCCAAAGCGCTGTCGAGGCAGTTGATCAATGAACCTTGAAACCGAGAACCGCATGTCCAGCGATCACAGCAACATCACGCAATCCAAGCGCACGGCGGAGCTCGAAGAGTTGCTGATCGATGCCGAGGCCGATGACGAGCAGGTCCAGCAAACGCATCCGGTCCTGCGTCGGCCCTGGCTGTTGCTGCTGGGGTTGATTCTGGTGGCGCTGAACCTGCGCCCCGCGTTGTCGAGCATGGCGCCGATGCTCAGTGACGTGTCGAAGTCACTCGGTCTTTCGGCCTCCCAAGCTGGTTTGCTGACTACGTTGCCGGTGCTTTGCCTCGGTCTGTTTGCGCCGTTGGCGCCGGTGCTGGCGCGTAGCTTCGGTGCCGAGCGGGTGGTGCTGGGCATTTTGCTGACCCTCGCTGGCGGCATCATCGTGCGCAGCTCTTTTGGCGAAATCGGTTTGTTTGCCGGCAGCGTGTTGGCCGGTGCCAGCATCGGTGTGATCGGCGTTTTGCTGCCGGGCATCGTCAAGCGTGATTTCCCGAGGCAGGCCGGCACCATGACCGGTGTCTACACCATGGCCCTGTGCCTGGGGGCGGCGATGGCAGCGGGGGCGACCGTGCCGTTGAGCGAGCATTTCGACCAAAGCTGGGCCATGGGCCTTGGTTTCTGGGTGATCCCGGCCCTGGTCGCGGCCCTTTTCTGGTTACCGCAAGTGGGTCAAAAGCACGGCGCGCATCATGTCGCTTACCGAGTTCGCGGTTTGCTGCGCGACCCGCTGGCCTGGCAAGTGACCTTGTACATGGGCCTGCAATCGTCACTGGCTTACATCGTGTTCGGCTGGTTGCCATCGATCCTGATCGGTCGCGGGCTGACGCCGACCCAGGCAGGGCTGGTGTTGTCGGGTTCGGTGATCGTGCAACTGGTCAGTTCCCTCGCCGCACCATGGCTGGCGACTCGCGGCAAGGATCAGCGCCTGGCCATCGTGATCGTGATGGTGCTGACCCTCGGCGGCCTGTTCGGTTGCCTGTACGCGCCGCTCGAAGGCTTGTGGGGCTGGGCGATTGTGCTGGGGCTGGGGCAGGGCGCCACGTTCAGCCTGGCGCTGACCCTGATCGTGCTGCGCTCGCGCGATGCCCATGTGGCGGCGAACCTGTCGAGCATGGCCCAGGGGTTCGGTTACACCTTGGCATCCATGGGCCCATTCGCAGTCGGCATCGTGCATGACTGGACCGGTGGCTGGACCGCCGTGGGCTGGATCTTTGGGGTGATCGGCCTCGGCGCCATCATTGCCGGCCTGGGCGCCGGGCGTTCACTGTATGTCCAGGTGCTCAGCGAAAAAGTCTGAATCAAAGGTAAACCATGTCCAGGGTCGCCGAGCCGTCGAGCTGGACATCGGCGCTCAAGTCCAGCTGGGACGTGGGCGCGATGACGGTTTCGATGGTGACTCGGCTCGACAGGTGCTGGATGAAGATCGGACCGGCGTTGCTACCGGCAACATCGGTAAACCCCAGGTAGCTTTTGGCGCCAATCGGAATCGGGCGGCTGCTGGATAAACTCCAGGCCAGGCCGCCCGTGGTGGAGTCGGTGCGGTAGACCTGCGAAAGGTCATCCACCACCGTTTGGGCGGGATCGAAGTTCAGCGAATACAAGCCGATGTTGTTGCCGCTTTTATCGCGATTCAGCCCGTAATAAATCTCGCTGTTGACGATGGCCGACCCGTCGCGGTTGTCGTGCATGACCAGGGCAAAACGCGAAGGGCCGTTGCATTGGATGTTGAGGTCCAGCACTTGATCAGGCAGTTGCGTGCGCTTGTCGACGCTCAGGTCCTGGCGGAAGATCTTTCCGTAATCCACCGTGCCATTGTTGGACAGGACCGGTGTACAGGCGACGGGCGTGATCGTGCCCTTCACCGTCAGGTCGACCGTCGAGGCGGCCAGCACATGGGGCACGACGCAGACAAGGGCGACAGTCAAAGGTGCTGCAAAATAATCTTTCATCGATGGGCTCCTCATGCATCTGAGCTGCAGGAGCGAGCACGCCCCTGCAGTTTTTCAGGGGCTTACAGGTATTTCATTTCATATGTCACGGAACCGTCCATGACCACTTCATCGGTCAAGGTCAGGTTGTTGGCGGGGGCGATGCTGGTTCTGACCTCGAAATCCATGGTCAGGTCTTTCACCCTGATGGGCGTGCTGTGGTCGGTGGTTGAGGCGGTTGACAAGATGTATCCGGGGCTCGATACCGTAGTCCGCTCCCAGGTCTTACCATTGTCTTCGGAGTCGATTACTTGCGCCGTCACCCCGTCCGCGAGGGCATTACTGACACCGACTACGACAAAACCCAGTTTTTCGCCTGCATCGGTTAATCCCAAACCGAACCAGGTCCGTGATGCTCCAGTACCGGCCCGGTTATCGATCGGGTTCAATGCGAACTGAATCGGTGCGTCACACGCCACGGTCAGTTTCAGCGGATGCCTGCCAATCATGGTGCTAGTGGTCGGGTTGAGGTCCTTCGCCGAAATCTTGCCGTTATCCACGACACCGCCGTTGGACAGGCTTGGCGTGCAGGCAGCAGGGGTGATAACGCCTGTGACCGTCAGGTCCGTGGACGATGCAAGGGCATAAGGTGCGACGTTGACCAGAGCGGCGGTCGACAATGCCATGAAGTACTTTTTCATTTTTTCATTCCTTTTTGCGGATTTATTCCTGGCTGATCCAGCGCGCTTGATTGCGCCCCGGATTCAACCAGGTGGGTCAGGTGTTACAGGTAAATGATCTCGATCGTTCCTGCGCCATCGAGGTCGATGGCGTTGCTCAAGTCCAGGCTGTTGAGCGGCGCGATGACCGCATCGACGGTGATGCTGGCGTTGAAGGTCTGAATCATGGTCGGGCCCGCGCTGCTGCCAGCGCTGTCGGTGAAACTCAGGTAACGGGTCTTGGCGATGGCGATCGGGTTGGCGCTGGCGCTGCTCCAGGCTGTGTTGCCACCGGCTGAGTCGGTTCGATAAAGGCGGGCAAAACTGTCGGCATTGGCGCTTGCCGGGTCGATATTCAGCGCGAAAAAGCCGATTTTGTTGTTGCGGGCATCGGTGCCGAGGCCGTAATGGAAGTCGCTGTCGACTGTCGCCGAGCCCGCACGATTGTCGTGCATGATCAACGCGAAAGCCGTCGGCCCATCGCAGCCGACCCGCAAGTTCAGCGAGCGCGCGGGCAGGCGGGTGCTCTTGTCGGCGTTGAGGTCGTTGATCGTCAGGCTGCCGAAATCCACCACACCGCCGTTGGACAGCGCCGCTTCGCAGGCCGCCGGAGCGAAGCGTGCACGCAACGTCGCCTCGCGACTGCGATCGGCCGACACGGCGTCGAACACCCCGGCCACCTCCCAGGTCACCGCGTCGCGCACTTGCATCCCTTGTTCCTGAACCCATGCCGTCCATTCAAGCTGGGCCGAAAAAGTGCGGCCCTGTATCGGCACTGCGCCCTGCACCGGAACCACGCCATGTTCCGGTCGCCAGACCAGTTGCGCTGCGGTTTGTGCGGGTGCCTGACCAGCAGCGGCGATCAGCCCCAGCTCTACCGACTGACCATCGAGCACCGCGTCGCGGATGTGCAACTGATAAGTGCCACGTTCGGCAAAGTGGAAGCGGTTGGACGTTGCTGCCATGGCCCGATAGAACAGGCTCATGTCGATGGGTTTCGAGCAGGTCAGGGTGAGGCTCGACCGCCGCTCGCCGAGGTTGCGCTCCGATACCGAATCGGCGCGGATCGCACGGTTCATCAAGCCGTAATCGACGACCGGCTGGCTCAGGTTGAACTGACAGTCCTCAACCGATCCCCAGGCAAAAGGTGAGAGCGTCAACGCAACGACGGAAGCCAGCAACAGGCGGGTCAGATTCATCAAGTCATCCTCATGGGGCTCTGCACTTGGCGGCAGTGGTTTCGTAGTAGGCGTCGGTATCGGCGTCTGCCGGCAGTTCGAAATACAGTGCGCAACGCTCAAGCCCGGGCGCCTTGATGAACAGCGCCTGGCTGGCCAGTACGTTGGGCAGGAATACCAGTCCGCCCTCCTGAACCAGGGTGACAAACTCGCCATCCTCGGTATTCACCGCAGCGCCGCGGGGCAGGGGTGCACCGTTGGCGGTGGTGACTTTTAGCAGTGCGCGGCGGGTCAGGCTGACGCCGAATTCGACCTTGTCGACCGCCCCGCGCCCGGCGGAAATCACCGCCAGGCCGTTGCTGATGTCGGCGTTGCGCGGCAGGGTTTTGGTGTCGACTTCCACCGGACTTTTGCCATAGGCCGTGAGTTGTGGAATCACTGCTTGACCTTGCCAATCGGTCCACACCGGACCACTTGGCGTCGACACCTTGATGGCACCCATCTCGCCCACAGACAGCAAACCGAAGGTGTCGCTGATCGGGTAAGGCGAGAGCGTCAAACCTCGGTCGTGCAGCACCGCACCGCCTCGGGCGCTGGCCTGGTAACTGGAGCGCGCGGCGTCGGCGCGGGTGTAGTTGAGATCCAGCTGGGTGTAGCGCGGCAGCAGGGAAACGCCGGCGGAAGACTGCACCTCTTTATTGCGGGAGTCGTGTTCAGCGCCGACGCGGTACGCCAGTTGGTCGTTGAGCTGTTCACTCAAGCCCACGCCGCTGCGGTACTCGCCACCGGAACTGCGTACCCAGGTGCGCGCGCGACGGTTTTCACCCAGGGGAATGCTCAGATTCAGGTAGACGCTATCGTCGGTGCGATTGGCCCCACTGAGTTGCCATTCCGCCGTTGCCGATAGCGACACCCCTTTGATGTTGGTGCCCCAGGACGCCAGGGCGCGGCTGCTGCTCTGACCATCGAACGAGCTTGACTGACTGAAGCCACCGCTGAAGGCGCCGAACCACGGATGGGACCATGACAGGGCCGCGCTTTGCTGGTCGCGGTAGCGGGATTTCTGGTCGTCATTAGTGTTGTCAAATACCGCGTCTTCCAGTTCCCGATAACCCAGGGTTCGGTAGGAACTTGCGGCATTCAGTGCCCAGCGCTCGCTGAAACGGTGCGACAGGCTCAGGTCGGCCTGAAGCCCCTGGCCGCCTTGGCGGCCGCTGGCATCCGCGCCGGTCAGTGTCGCCTGGAGCTGGGTATCCGGCGAAGGCAGCAGGCCGACGCTGGTACCGGCCGCGCGATAGTCGGCGGCGCCGGTCAGCCCGCCGCTGATCAATATTTGCGGGTTCAATACACCGCTCCATCCGCCACTGACGACCCAGGGTTCGTCACCCTGCTCATCGCCACTCCTGCGCACGGTTCCCGCCGCAAGGGAGAAGCCTGGCGCTGGCAAGCCGATACCGAGCATCGCCGCCGGTATCGTGAAACTGCGCTGGCTGCCGTCCTCCTCCTTGACTGTGACTTCGACGTCGGAGCGGCTATTGAGCCGGCGCACGTTGTTCAGGGCAAAGGGGCCTGCGGGCACCACGGTGGAATAAATCAGCGAACCGTTCTGCCGCACTTCGACCTGTGCCTGACTGTTGGCGATGCCTTCGATGACCGCGCTTTGCCCTTCGGCTTGCAGCGCCTGTTCGTTGAGAACCTGTACGCCGGTGATCTGCGCACCGGCCAACACCGGGTTGTAAAGGTTGATCTGGCCGGCCTGCAACACGGCTTCGTGACTGGCGAAGGTGCGCTGGGCGTAAGCGGCGATATGCGTTGTGCGCGACACGTCATCCTGCCAGGTCTGCACCTGACGACTGCGCACGATCCAGTCGCCGGCATTGAAACCCAGCTCGGTGTTGGCCGAGGCATAGCGGCTCGTACCCTCGCCAAAACGGCTGTGCTGTCCGGTAATGTCGTAGTTGAGCAGCGCAGCGACGCCGCCGGTTTGATAGCCGCTGACATCGCGTTCGGCAGGTCGAATAGCATGGGTCGGCACAACCAGCGTCAGGGCCAGGTTGGCCGGATCCTGTTCGATGGCGGTTTGCGGCGCGAGGGCGAGAAAGTCGTAGCAACGGCCATCGTCGTCGAGGATCTGCTCGGGCACGTTCAGGTTGGCCTTGTCGAGCAGCGTGCGGTCAAAGCACAGTACACCGGCGCGATCGAAGGCGACGTCGACGCGACCCTGTCGTTGGCCGTTGACGCTGAGCGTCACCGAATGCCGGCCCGTGGCGAAGCGTGGCGCTTCCATCAGCAAGGTCGCCAGTGCCGGATCGATACCGCGCTGTCGCAGCGTGTTGCTATCGAAGGACGCCAGTAGTAATTCGCTACCGCGAGCGTCGAGCACCATCAGCGTGTTGATCAGCAATAAGGCCAATGTTGTCCGTCGACGCAGCCGGCGTGAGTGGACGCGGGTCCGAATCACAGGCACGGCTTCGCCATCACGGTAAAAAGTTACTGTGTTCATGGGGTTCACTTGGTTTATGCGGGCGTGCTGAACTGATCGTTGAAATTCAGTCACGTCTTGGGTAACAGCTCGCTGGCCGTTACCCGAAAACTTCGGCGCGGGTTATTCCATCGTCGCGCAGTCGTGGCGGTTCAGGACTCGAACGGTGCTTCGAAATGCGGCACCGCGAAGCCGTAGACCGTCGCCGGTTGTATCCGTACGCGGGTGGCGGCAGCGCCTTTGGCGGGCACGCTCAAGGTTTCCCCCGGCAGCACGTAGGTGCGCGGCAACAACGCCGAACCATTACCGGGCAGCAGCGTCAGTTCCTGGGCCAAACGCACGACGTAAGGCGATGGATTGTGCACGCTGACCTGATCGTTTTGCAGGCGCCAGGTCAGCCCCGTCCACGGTGTGCGATTGGGCGCCAGGCCCTTGGGGTGCAGGATCACCGGCAGATTTTGCCGCACCGTCACACCGACCCGTGCACGCCCGGCTTCGGCCGGTTTACGGTCTTGAGGCATACCCTCGAAAATGACCCGCTTCAGGCGCTGGGTGGTCAGGGGCGTGGAGGTCTGCAGGATGAACCGCACCAATTGACTCTTGCCCGCCTCGACCCGGGCCAGCGGCGGCGTGACGAACAACAGCGGTTCCTTGTCCTCGGGAATGTCTTCGAGGGTGACATGCAGCAACGACAGGTTTGCGTCAGTGTTGGTGACCGACACCGAGGTTTCGCCATCGGCTTCATTGACGATCACCACAGAGGTGTCGGGGACCATGCCATCGGCCACGACGTAGCCAGCGAACAGAGAGGCCAGCGTGCCCAGACAGAAACGTCTGCATCGCGCGCCGTTGAAAAGAGTCATGGTGGATGCCTGTGTAAAAAAAGGAAAAGTCAGCATGGCTAGAGTTAGTTCTGGTCAACGCAGTCCTGGTGAACGGGCAGGAGGTCGGGTGGACGTCCTGCCGCGCTTCGACTTCTCGGTGGTTTACAGGTAAACCACAGACAGGGTTACGGAGCCATCGATGGCCACTTCGTTGGTCAGGTTGAGCTGGTTGGCAGGGGCAATTCGAGGTGCGATCTCGAGATCGGAAACCAGTGTCTGGAACGGTTTTGGTATTACGCTGCTGACGTCGGCGACTGTGAGAATGTTGGTTCGCATCAGATCGCGGGTTTGGTACCAGGTCGAACCGCGGTCCTCCGAACCAATCGTGCCGACTCTTATGCCGTCCGCCAGTGGGCTCCTAATTTGCAAGTTCATCGCTCCCAGTTTTTGATTGGTGTTGATTAGCCCGAGGCCGAAATCGTAGGGGTCATTATTGAAATCTGAACCTTCACGGTTGTCCTTGGCCTCAAGGCCGGCAAGCGTCGGTCCGTCGCAGGTGAGCGTCAGTTGCACGTATTGCTCGGGCAGCCATGTCGCTTTGTCAGGGTTCAAACTCTTGGCCGAAATCTTGCCGTAGTCCACCAGCCCGCCTTTGGACAGGGTCGGTTCGCAGGCGCTCGGCGTGATCGTCCCGCTGACGCTCAGGTCGACGCTGGAGGCAGCAAAAGCGCAGGCACTGCCGGCCAGCAACATGGCGCCCAAGAGGGTGTTGAAAGTCTTGTTCATGGTGAAGCTCCTGATGTGGAATAAACAGTGGCGCGATGATCAATAAGTGATCTGCAAGGTGGCGTGCCCGTCGATCGGCAGTTCATCGAGCAAGGTCAGGCCGCTGGCTGGCGCAATGAGGGTGACGGCGCGCAAGCGAGCACTCAGGTGCTGCAACGCGATGGGCGTACGCAGATCGTCAGGGCTGGCAAACGCCGTCAACCCGGCGTGCCCCAGATAGGTCGAAAGTCCCCAGTTACTGCCGTTGTCGCGGGACATGATGGTCAACACCGCATTGCCGTCAGCTTGCGGTTCGAAGATTCCGAACCCCACGCTACCCAGCTTCTGGTCGTCGTTGACCGTACCCAGGCCGTGATAGGCCTGGTTGACGGCCGACGTTCCGTCGCGATTGTCGATGGTGGTCAGGGTGAAAAAGGTCGGGCCTTCACAATCGATCTGCAACTGCAGTTCGCTGGCGGGCAACCGGGTAGGCAAGTCCTGATCGAGATTTTTCGACGTCAGTTTGCCGTGATCGACGATGCCGCCGTTCGACAGTGAGGGTGTACAGGAACTCGGTGTAATGATTCCGCTGACACTCAGATCGGCGTTGCCCGCCGCCAGCGCAGAGTGCGCGCAGGTCAGCCACGTTATGCTCATCAAAGCGAGGGCGCATCGTTGCGTGATGGGTCGTCCTTGGTTCATGTATTCGCTTTTCCTTGAACGAAGATGATTGGAAGTTGCCCTGTACGGACAGGCGCAATCTAACGGTCGAGGTAATCAGGTGGAATGCAACTAATACGAAAACGTGCCATTGACTGTAAGAAAGTGCGAGGTGTACTACAGGTTGTATTGAATGAAGGCGTTGTCTGTAGGCTATCTATGTGGTCTATCGGATATATGAACTGTAGGGCGCTTCTTATTGTTCTATCGGATAAAGGACAGTCCCCCGCAGACATTGGCTGACATTTTTTTGCGTGCGAGATTGGTCGTTGTGATGGTGCAAGGACGGCGCTATTTTTTTGCGCACTCCAGTCACTCAACAGGATTAATCCGACAATGCAGGTAATCATTGCTGATGACCATCCGGTGGTTCGTATTGGAATGCGGATGCTCATTGACCTGAGCGGCACTTGCGTCATCGTGGGCGAGGCTGAGGGGCCTGACAGCCTGCTGAGCCTGCTTTCAACATCGCCTTGCGATTTGCTGATCACTGACTTCAGCATGCCCGGCAACGTGCAGGCCGATGGCTTGAAAATGCTCGGAATGGTGCGACGCCACTATCCGCAAACTTCAATCATTCTGGTCACGATGCTCGCCAACGTCATGACGCTCAGAGCGGCAATTGCCCAAGGTGTAATGGGGGTCATCGCCAAGGATGCCTCGGCCAGGGAGCTGCCGATGGCCGTCAAGGCGGTGGGCGAAGGGCGGCGATTTATCAGCGACTCCTTGCGCGCGGCACTGGCTTCGGCAGAAACCGAGGCGCAATCGGGATCTCCATCGCTGTCGGCCAAGGAACATGAAGTGGTGAGAATGCTCGCCAGCGGCATGACCGTGAGTGAAATTGCCGAGCAATTCAACCGCAGCGTGTCCACGATCAGCAAACAGAAAATCATGGCCATGCGAAGACTGGGCATTTCTACCGATGTGGATCTGTTCGCCTATGCCCGTGAGAGCGGAATGGTGCATCAGGATTGATAAGTTCGTGTGGGTCAGCACCCTCAAGGAAAATTCGTATTAGTTGTATTTTTTGACGATTATTGCGGGCTTATATTGCAGTCGCCAAGTAGGGGGTTTGGTGATTTCGATAAGTTGAAATCCGCCTCTGCAAAATAAATAAAGTGTCTGAAGGAACATAAGGAAATGAAAAAGCGTTTAAGTTATATCGCTGCAACTCTGCTGGTTGCTGGCACGACCAGCGTCAATGCTGCATCGAGCGTCGATTTGAGTGTCACGGGGAAAATCACGCCAGCGGCGTGTATGCCGCAGTTGTCCAATGGTGGAATGGTCGATCACGGAAAGATCTCATTCAAAGATCTGAAAAAAGGCGTAAATACGTTACCGCAAGTTGCTCTACAAATGAGCGTAAGTTGTGATGCCGCTACATTGTTTGCAGTTAAAAGTACCGATAACAGGAAGGGGACTGCCTCTAACAATGGCCTGTCTTCCTTTGGGTTGGGCGTGGGCGAAGGTGACCACAAGGTTGGGTTTTATAACTTGACCATGGAGAACGTGCTGGGGGACGGCGCAGTACTTCCAGTGGTGGAGTCAGTCAATGGCAATACATGGTTCTATTCGAGCACTGGCCAAATCTGGCAACCTGAGTGGATGAGGTCCGTGAGTGGCCCGGGCAACCCGGATTACACGCCCGTCGCCATCCAGACACTGGCGGCCGATCTGATTGTGGCGACGAGCATCAATAAACCAGGAACGCTCACAGCCGAGATGCCCATAGACGGCAGCGCTACCCTGGATATCGTTTACCTTTAAGTTGCGAAGCGTCATTCAGTGGGTCGCAGGGCTGCAGCAGTGCCTGCATTTTTATGGTGAATAGCCATGGTTATTCACGCACTCGCGGCATATCGTGCTGACCTACTGATGATATTTGCGGAGCCTGTCCATGAGTGATGCCCACAACGCCCTGATCACCCGCTTCTACCAGGCTTTCCAGCGACTGGATGCCGAAGCGATGAGCGCCTGCTATACCGATGACGTGGTGTTCAGTGATCCTGCGTTTGGTGAACTGCGCGGGCGCGATGCCGGCGACATGTGGCGCATGCTCACCACCCGTGCCAGGGATTTTTCCCTGACCTTCGAGAACGTGCACAGTGACGAGCGCACAGGCGGCGCGCATTGGGTGGCGACGTATCTGTTCAGCCAGACCGGCAATGTGGTGGTCAACGATATTCAGGCGCGGTTCGTGTTTCGCGACGGCAAGATCTGCGAACATCATGACCGCTTCGATATGTGGGCCTGGTCGCGTCAGGCGCTCGGGGTCAAGGGCCTACTGCTGGGCTGGACACCGCTGGTACGCAACGCCGTCCGCACTCAAGCCCTGAAGGGGCTGAAGGCATTCCAGGCCAGTCGCTGATAAGATTGCGGCTTGTTTCCACTCAAGTCCCGATCGTTACGTGAACAGCCCGAGCGAAGCTCCCATCACTAAACCCTGGTTCGTGTACCTGGTGCGTGCGGCCAACGGTTCGCTTTACTGCGGCATAAGCGACGACCCGGTGCGACGATTCGCCAAGCATCAAAGCGGCAAGGGCGCGCGCTTTTTCCTCTCGAGCCCGGCCATGGCGCTGGTCTACACCGAAGTCTGCCGCGACAAAAGCGAAGCGCTGCGCCAGGAACGACTGATCAAAAAGTTGCGCAAGAGCGCCAAGGAATGCCTGGTGGCGTCTTATCAATCTGACTGATCGGTTCCCATCAGGCAGATCTGTAGGCTGCTAAACGATTGCGCGCTAAGCTGCGGGCTCCTGATCTTTGCGGTGGAGCCGAGCATGTCCGAGTTGATTCTGCATCATTACCCGACGTCACCCTTTGCGGAGAAGGCGCGCTTGCTGCTGGGTTTCAAAGGGCTGTCATGGCGTTCGGTGAAAATCTCGCCGGTGATGCCAAAACCCGATCTCACGGCCCTGACCGGCGGTTACCGCAAGACGCCGGTGTTGCAGGTCGGCGCGGATATTTATTGCGACACGGCGCTGATCGCCCGCCGACTCGAACAGGAAAAAGCCCTGCCGGCGTTCTTCCCCGAAGGCCAGGAAATGATCACGGCCAGCTTTGCGACCTGGGCCGATTCGGTGGTGTTCCAGCATGCGGTCAGCCTGGTGTTCCAACCGGAATCGGTCGCCGTACGCTTCGGCAATTTACCGCCGGAAGCGATCAAGGCGTTTCTCGCCGACCGTGCCGGATTGTTCAGCGGTGGTAGTGCGACAAAACTGTCCATCGAGCAGGCCAAACATCAGTGGCCTACTCTCATGTCGCGCCTGGAGTTGCAACTGCAGCGCGAGCAGGGCGACTTCCTGTTTGGCGAGCCATCGATTGCCGACTTCGCGCTGGCGCACTCGCTGTGGTTTCTCAAGGCGACGCCTGTGACTGCGCCATTGGTCGATGCGTATCCGGCGGTCAGCGCCTGGCATGCCCGGGTGCTGGGCTTCGGTCATGGTGCATCCAGCGAAATGTCCTCCGAAGAGGCGCTGGAGGTGGCTCGTTCGTCGACACCAGCGGCGTTACCGAATGAGGATTTCGTCGATCCAAACGGGTTCACGGCGGGCCAGCAAGTGTTGGTCGCAGCCACCGACTATGGCGTTGATCCGGTGACGGGCGAGTTGTTGTTTGCCGGGCGCGAGGAATTGATTGTGCGTCGCGAAGACGAACGTGGCGGTGTGGTGCATGTGCACTTTCCGCGCTTTGGTTTCCGTATCGAAGCCTGCTGACTCAGGCATTCACCTGTGGCGAGGGAGCTTGTCGGATCGCCGCACCGTCCCGTTGGGGCGCGAAGCGGCCCCCGGAAAAGGGACTGCTACACAGTCCAGCGGGAGCAAGCTCCCTCGCCACAGCATTGCGTGTATCTGAAGGATTACTTCAAAGCAGCCAGAATCGCATCCGGGTCATACCCACGAATCAGCGTCCCGTTCACATCGATTATCGGAATCCCGCCACCGCCCAGCGCCTCGTAGTCCTTGCGCGCGAGGGCATCTTTTTCGATATCGAATTCCTTGTACGCAATGCCTTTCTGGTCGAGAAAGCGTCGGGTCAGTTTGCAGTAGCCACACCACTCGGTGGCGTACAGCACGACCTTGGCCCTGGCTTGAGTCTGCTCGGACACCACTTGCGACGGGTTGAACACCCGCTCGATCTTGCCCCAGTTCTGATAGACCACCACGACCAGCAGAACCAGCATGACCTTTTTCAGGACATTGCCGAGCATCAGTTGCGTCGCTTGAGCTGATCAGTCAGTGAGGTCGGCAGGCCTTTGATGATCAGCGTGCCGGCTTCTTCGTCGTACTCGATCTTCGAGCCCAGCAGGTGCGCCTCGAAACTGATCGACAGGCCCTCGGCGCGGCCGGTGAAGCGCCGGAACTGGTTGAGGGTGCGCTTATCTGCCGGAATCTCCGGCGACAGACCGTAGTCCTTGTTGCGAATGTGATCGTAGAAGGCTTTTGGACGATCTTCGTCGATCAATTCCGACAGCTCTTCCAGGCCCATCGGTTCGCCGAGTTTGGCCTGGCTGCTGGCGTAGTCGACCAGGGTCTTGGTCTTCTCGCGAGCGTCGTCTTCCGGCAAGTCTTCGCTTTCGACGAAGTCGCTGAACGCCTTGAGCAAGGTGCGGGTTTCACCCGGCCCGTCGACGCCTTCCTGACACCCGATGAAGTCGCGGAAGTATTCCGAGACTTTCTTGCCGTTCTTGCCTTTGATGAACGAAATGTACTGCTTGGATTGTTTGTTGTTCTGCCACTCGGACACGTTGATCCGCGCCGCCAGATGCAGCTGGCCAAGGTCCAGGTGACGGGACGGCGTGACGTCCAGTTGCTCGGTCACGGCGACGCCTTCGCTGTGGTGCAGCAGGGCGATGGCCAGATAGTCGGTCATGCCTTGTTGGTAATGCGCGAACAACACGTGGCCACCGACCGAGAGGTTGGATTCTTCCATCAGTTTTTGCAGGTGTTCCACCGCTACGCGACTGAAGGCTGTGAAGTCCTGGGCGCCGTCGAGGTATTCCTTCAACCAGCCGCTGAACGGGAAGGCGCCGGACTCCGGATGAAACAATCCCCAGGCCTTGCCTTGCTTGGCGTTGTAGCTTTCGTTGAGGTCGGCAAGCATGTTCTCGATGGCGGCGGACTCGGCCAGTTCAGAGTCGCGAGCGTGGAGAACTGCAGGCGTGCCGTCGGGTTTTTTGTCGATCAGGTGGACGATGCAATGACGGATCGGCATGGGCTTCTCGGCTGATTGAAGAGAGGAGGCCAGGCTCCCCCGAAAAAGCGCCCAGTGTACCGCAACCATTGGTTTTGGCGCGGTTCGAAGGCCAATTCCCGGGCGACCGGCGGCGCTTGGGCGATTTTTTCCCGGTTTAGAGCAATAAAGCTGACCAAATGGGTAGCTAGAGGCGGATATTTCCCCGTCTCTGTGCTAGTTTTGCCCGGTCTTGCGCGAAGTCACTGCGTTAAGCCTGCAGTCAGCTTTTGTCAGGTCGAACCAAACCCTGATTTCGGCATCTATAACCCCGATCCCGAGGTTATTTCGCCGAGGGTGCCAGATCCAGAAGATCGGGCTCGATGGCTGACATTGCACTCTGCAATCCATATGAATTTGATAGGGAAGGAACACTACATGGCTCTTACTAAAGACCAACTGATCGCCGACATCGCTGAAGCTATCGACGCGCCAAAAACCACCGCGCGTAACGCTCTGGACCAACTGGGCCAAATCGTTGCCGATCAGCTGGAAAACGGCGGCGAAATCACTCTGCCAGGTATCGGCAAGCTGAAAGTGACTGAGCGTCCTGCCCGTACCGGCCGCAACCCTTCGACTGGCGCTGCCATCGAAATCGCTGCCAAGAAAGTGATCAAGCTGGTTGTGGCCAAAGGCCTGACCGACGCTGTCAACAAGTAAGACTTGTTAAAAAAAACCGTGCGCCGGAGCAATCCGGGCACGGTTTTTTTGTGGGCTCAGATCGGCGCATGCCTTTTTCGCAGGAGCCAGGCTTGCCGGCGAAGGCGCTCTTGAAAACGCCTTCGCCGGCAAGCCTGGCTCCTACAAGTGCATAGGCGGGCTGCCAATATCATTTACTCTGCAGAGACTTTGCTCCAGCGCGCCTGCCGCCAGGCTTGTTGTTGCGCTTTGGTCTGAAAGGTCCAGGCGACGAAGCGGCTTTGTTTCTGACCCTGGGACATTTCCACCACCTGGCTTTCCAGTGCACCGGCTTTTTTCAGCGCGGTCTGGATAGCCGGCAGGTTCGAGGCTTTCGACACCAGGGTGCTGAACCACAACACCTGTTGGCTGACCTGTGCACTCTCGGCGATCAGTTGCGTGACGAATCGCACCTCACCCCCCTCGCACCACAACTCCGCCGCCTGACCGCCGAAATTCAGCACCGGCAGTTTGCGTTTTGGATCGGCCTTGCCCAGCGCTCGCCACTTGCGCGTGCTGCCGCGGGTGGCTTCCTCCAGCGAAGCATGAAACGGCGGGTTACACAGGGTCAGGTCAAAGCGCTCGGTGCTTTCCAGCAAGCCCAAAAGAATCTGCTTGCGATTGGTTTGCTGACGAATCTGGATGGCTTTGTTCAAGCCGTTGGATTGAACGATCGCCTTGGCCGCAGCGATGGCCGTGGCATCGATTTCCGAGCCGAGAAACTGCCAGCGGTAGTCACTGTGACCGATCAGCGGGTACACGCAGTTTGCGCCCATACCGACGTCCAGCACTTTCACCGCGGCGCCGCGGGGAATCACGCCGTCATTGCCGTTGGCCAGCAGATCGGCCAGAAAGTGCACGTAGTCCGCGCGGCCGGGAACCGGTGGGCACAGGTAATCGGCCGGAATGTCCCAGTGGGCGATGCCGTAGAACGACTTCAGCAGCGCGCGGTTGAACACCCGCACCGCGTCCGGGCTGGCGAAGTCGATGCTTTCCTTGCCGTACGGGTTGATGATCACGAACTTCGCCAGTTCCGGCGTGCTTTTGATCAACGCCGCAAAGTCGTAGCGACCCTGATGGCGATTGCGCGGATGCAGGCTGGCCTTTTCGCGCGGCTCCACGACTTTGGCCGGGGTTGCGGACTCAGGCTTTCTACGCGCAGGTTTCGGTGTACGGGGGGCGGTCATGGCGGTGGTCGATTCGGGTATGGCTGAAAGTGGCGGGCATTGTCCCACAGACAATGCCAACACGGGGACCTGCAGGCGCATGGATTGCTCGCGATGGCGTCTGCGGATACCTCCTGTAGGAGCAAGGCTTGCCGGCGATGGCGTCTGTGGAATCGCCATCGCAGGCAAGCCTTGCTCCTACAGGGGGGGCGAAGAACGGTAGGCATGAAAAGGGAGGCCACCTGAGCCTCCCTTGTTCATTGCGAATTGCCGTTACAGGCTGGCAATCCGCGCATGCTGCTCGGCCAGCTTGCCCAGAGCCTGTTCGGCTTCGGCCAGTTTGGCGCGTTCCTTCTCGATGACTTCGGCTGGCGCCTTGTCAACGAAACCGGCGTTGGACAGCTTGCCGCCAACCCGTTGCACTTCGCCTTGCAGGCGCTGGATTTCCTTGTCCAGACGCGCCAGCTCGGCACCTTTGTCGATCAGGCCGGCCATAGGCACCAGCACTTCCATCTCGCCAACCAGTGCGGTGGCGGACAGCGGTGCTTCTTCGCCCGCAGCCAGCACGGTGATCGATTCCAGGCGCGCCAGCTTCTTCAGTAGCGCTTCGTTTTCGGTCAGGCGACGCTGATCTTCAGCGCTGACGTTCTTCAGGTAGATCGGCAGCGGTTTGCCCGGGCCGATGTTCATTTCGCCACGGATGTTGCGCGTGCCCAGCATCAGGCCTTTGAGCCACTCGATGTCGTCTTCGGCCGCCGGATCGATGCGCTCTTCGTTGGCCACTGGCCAAGGTTGCAGCATGATCGTCTTGCCTTCGATACCGGCCAGCGGCGCGATGCGCTGCCAGATTTCCTCGGTGATGAACGGCATGAACGGGTGCGCCAGACGCAGCGCCACTTCCAGTACGCGCACCAGCGTGCGACGGGTGCCGCGCTGGCGCTCGACCGGAGCGTTTTCGTCCCACAGCACAGGCTTGGACAGTTCCAGGTACCAGTCGCAATACTGGTTCCAGATGAACTCGTACAGGGCTTGTGCGGCCAGGTCGAAACGGAACTGATCCAGTTGACGGGTCACTTCGGCTTCGGTGCGCTGCAGTTGCGAAATGATCCAGCGATCCGCCAGCGACAGTTCGTAGGCTTCGCCGTTCTGGCCGCAGTCTTCGCCCTTGTCCAGCACGTAACGCGCGGCGTTCCAGATCTTGTTGCAGAAGTTGCGATAGCCTTCGACGCGGCCCATGTCGAACTTGATGTCGCGACCGGTGGACGCCAGCGAGCAGAAGGTGAAGCGCAGGGCGTCGGTGCCATAGCTGGCGATGCCCTCGGCGAATTCGTCGCGGGTCTGTTTCTCGATCTTTTTCGCCAGTTTCGGCTGCATCATGCCGGAGGTGCGCTTTTGCACCAATTCTTCCAGTTCGATGCCGTCGATGATGTCCAGCGGGTCCAGGACATTGCCCTTGGACTTGGACATTTTCTGGCCCTGACCATCACGCACCAGGCCATGAACGTACACAGTCTTGAACGGAACCTGCGGCGTGCCGTCCTCGTTCTTGATCAAGTGCATGGTCAGCATGATCATCCGGGCAACCCAGAAGAAAATGATGTCGAAACCGGTGACCAGCACATCGGTGGAGTGGAATTTCTTCAGGAACTCGGTCTTCTCCGGCCAGCCCAGCGTCGAGAAGGTCCACAGGCCCGAACTGAACCAGGTGTCGAGAACGTCGTTGTCCTGTTGCAGTGCCACGTCCGGGCCGAGGTTGTGCTTGGCACGCACTTCGGCTTCATCACGACCGACGTAGACCTTGCCCGACTCGTCGTACCAGGCCGGGATCCGGTGACCCCACCACAGCTGACGGCTGATGCACCAATCCTGGATGTCGCGCATCCACGAGAAGTACATGTTTTCGTATTGCTTGGGTACGAACTGGATGCGGCCGTCTTCAACGGCGGCAATCGCCGGTTCTGCCAAAGGCTTGGTGGACACGTACCACTGGTCGGTCAGCCACGGTTCGATGATGGTGCCGGAGCGGTCGCCTTTCGGCACCTTCAAGCCGTGATCGTCGACGCTGACCAGCAGGCCGGCAGCTTCGAACGCAGCGACGATCTGCTTGCGCGCTTCGAAGCGGTCCAGGCCGGCGTATTCGGCCGGAATCTTGCCGTCGATGCTTTCGTTGAGCGTGCCATCGAGGTTGAACACCTGGCAGGCCGGCAGGACCGCAGCGTTCTTGTCGAAGATGTTCAGCAGCGGCAGGTTGTGGCGCTTGCCGACTTCGTAGTCGTTGAAATCGTGGGCCGGGGTGATTTTCACGCAGCCGGTGCCGAATTCAGGGTCGCAGTAATCGTCGGCGATGATCGGGATGCGGCGGCCAACCAGTGGCAGCTCTACAAATTTGCCGATCAGGGCTTTGTAGCGTTCATCGTTCGGGTTCACCGCGACGGCAGAGTCGCCGAGCATGGTTTCCGGGCGAGTGGTCGCGACGATCAGGAAATCGTTGCCTTCAGCGGTCTTGGCGCCGTCGGCAAGCGGGTACTTCAGGTTCCACAGGAAACCTTTCTCGTCGTGGTTTTCCACTTCGAGGTCGGAAATCGCCGTGTGCAGCTTGGTGTCCCAGTTGACCAGGCGCTTGCCGCGGTAGATCAGGCCGTCTTCGTGCAGGCGGACAAACGCTTCCTTCACGGCTTCCGAGAGGCCGTCGTCCATGGTGAAGCGCTCACGGCTCCAGTCCACGGACGAGCCGAGGCGACGGATCTGACGACTGATGTTGCCGCCCGACTGGTCCTTCCACTCCCAGACTTTCTCGAGGAATTTGTCGCGGCCCAGATCGTGACGATTCTGGCCCTGGGCTTCCAGTTGACGCTCCACCAGCATCTGCGTCGCGATACCGGCGTGGTCGGTGCCTGGCTGCCACAGGGTGTTACGCCCCTGCATGCGGCGGAAACGGATGAGGGCGTCCATGATCGCGTTGTTGAAGCCATGCCCCATGTGCAGGCTGCCGGTGACGTTCGGCGGCGGGATCATGATGGTGTAGGACTCGCCCGCGCCTTGCGGGGCGAAGTAATTCTCTGACTCCCAGGTGTTGTACCAGGAAGTTTCAATGGCGTGCGGCTGGTAGGTCTTATCCATGCGCGGCGGGACCCTATTGGCATTTATTCAGGAAAAGCCGGGAAGTATAGCGGGGATAAGCTGATGCGCGTAGAGCGAGGTGACAATGGGCGGGGGAAAAACTGTGGTTTTCACGCAAGTGTATTGTCAGTAAAGACGCCCTCGCGGGAAAGCCTCGCTCCTATAGGGTTATAGGTCGTGCCGTTATTCCATGATCGACACTGACCTTGTAGGAGCGAGGCTTGCCCGCGAAAGCAATCCGTCAGGCGACCCGATTCAAATCGTTATGCCGTGTTTCCTTCAGGCACAGTACGGCGATCAAGCTCAGCACCGCTGCGCCGGACACATAACCGCCGACATAGCTCAAGCCACCCATAGCTACCAGTTTCTGCGCAAAGAACGGCGCCGCCGAGGCACCGACAATACCGCCCAGGTTGTAGGCGGCAGAGGCGCCGGTATAACGCACGTGAGTTGGAAACAGCTCCGGCAGCAGTGCACCCATCGGCGCAAACGTCACGCCCATCAGGAACAGCTCAATGCACAGGAAGAGTGCCACGCCCCAGGTCGAGCCTTGGGTCAGCAGCGGTTCCATCAAAAAGCCCGACAAAATTGCCAGCACGCCGCCGATGATCAGCACCGGTTTACGTCCGTAGCGGTCGCTGGCCCAGGCGGACAGTGGAGTAGCCGCCGCCATGAATAACACGGCGAAGCACAGCAAGCCGAGGAAGGTTTCACGGCTGTAGCCCAGCGTCGCGACGCCATAACTCAAGGAAAACACCGTCGAGATATAAAACAGTGCGTAACACACCACCATCGCACCGGCACCCAGCAAGACAGGCACCCAGTATTGGCTGAACAGCTCGACCAGCGGGATTTTTACCCGTTCCTGGCGGGCCACGGCGTTGGCAAAGACCGGCGTTTCATGAAGCTTGAGGCGCACGTACAGGCCCACCATCACCAGCGCGGCACTGAGCAGGAACGGAATCCGCCAGCCCCAGGAGCGGAACTGTTCATCGTCCAGCACCATGGCCAGGGTGAGAAACAGGCCGTTGGCCGCAAGAAAGCCAATGGAAGGGCCGAGCTGCGGAAACATGCCGAACCAGGCGCGTTTGCCCTTGGGGGCGTTCTCCGTGGCCAGCAGCGCCGCGCCGCCCCATTCCCCGCCCAACCCCAGGCCCTGGCCGAAACGCAGCACGCAAAGCAGGATCGGCGCCCAGGCGCCGATGCTGTCATAGCCGGGTAGCACGCCGATCAGCGTGGTACATACGCCCATCAGCAACAGCGAGGCCACCAGGGTGGATTTGCGTCCGATGCGGTCGCCGAAGTGGCCAAACAGTGCCGAGCCCAGCGGTCGTGCCAGAAACGCGATGCCGAACGTCAGGAAAGCCGAGAGCATCTGCGCCGTCCCGGACGTCTGCGGAAAGAATACCGGGCCGATCACCAGTGCGGCAGCAGTGGCATAAACGTAGAAGTCGTAGAACTCGATGGCGGTGCCGATGAAGCTCGCGGTGGCCACGCGGGTGGCGGAGTTCGTCGGTTGCGCAGGCGCGTGGTCGTAGGTTGTGCTGGTCGTCATGCGGTTATCCCTGACAGTCATGTGCCCCAGTGGAGCGAATTATTATGGTTGAACACCCAGGGATGTGGGTTTGCAGCAGAGTGCGGGTAGCACAGCGTAGCGGGGGGCTTGGGTAAGCGCCTCGATTATAGGAAGGTGGCTAACGATTCAACAAGGGGGCAAGAATGCTCAGCCTGCCGTGGCCGCGACGGGCGCCGGGCCGGTATGCCAGATCAATACCCGAGTGACGCGGTTGTCTTCGGTCTCGAGGATTTCCAGGCGATAACGACCGATTTTCAGGCATACCGCGCTCTCGGGAATGGTTTCCAGCGCCTCGGTCACCAGCCCGTTAAGGGTTTTCGGGCCATCGCATGGCAGGTGCCAGCCGAGGCTCTTGTTGAGGTCGCGTATCGATGCGGCGCCATCGATCACCAGGCGGCCGTCGGCCTGGGGGTGAATGTGCGGGTTGTCCAGGCTTTGCTGGCTTTCGAACTCGCCGACGATTTCTTCGAGAATGTCTTCCAGGGTCACGATGCCAAGCACCTCGCCGTACTCGTCGACGACCATGCCAAGCCGACGCTGCTGCTTGTGGAAATTCAGCAGTTGCAGTTGCAGCGGAGTGCTTTCCGGTACGAAGTACGGTTCGCGACTGGCCGCCATCAGCGCGTCCAGTGTCAGGCTGTTGTCGGCCAGCAGATGGCCGATTTGCCGAGTGTTGAGCACGGCTTCAACCTGATTGATGTCGCTGTGAAACACCGGCAGGCGCGTGCGGGTGTTGTTGCGCAGTTGTTCGATGATTTCTTCGATCGGGTCATCGAGGTTGATCCCGTCGACTTCGCTGCGCGGCACCAGAATGTCGTTGACCGTGATGTTGTCCAGCGCATGGATGCCGGGCAGCGGATGTGGCCGGTGGACGGCGGGTTCGCGGTCATCGTGTTGCGCGTGTGGTGCCTCGTCTTCGCTCTGTTGCACGACCTTGACCTTGCGGGCCAGTGGACGAATCAACAGTTTGGCGATGGCATCAAGCAGCCAGGCAGCGGGGTAAACCATTTTCAGCGGGACGCGCAGCAAGCTGTTGCCAAAGGCGAGGATGGCATCCGGATGGCGGGCGGCAAGGGCACGGGGCAAATAGTCGGCAAGCACCAGCAGAATGGCGCCCGCACCGAGGCACGCGATCCATGGACCGTTCTGCGCCCAGGTGAAAATCGCCAGCAAGGTGCAAATGACCACGACCAGCGCGCGACACAGGGTATTGCAGAAGATCAGGCTGACGAGCGGGAAGCTCAGCCTGGCCGGTGGCTTGTCGCTCGAGCGCGAAGCGATGCGTTTGGCCAGCAGATATTGATGTGCGGCTTCAATGGCGGAAAACAGTCCCGACCATAAAACCAGCAGGGCCACTACAGCGAGCATTGGCCCTAAGGGCAAGTCGTCCATTAATGCCGCCCGTTAGATATGCAGGATGTATTCACGGACCAGCTTGCTGCCGAAATACGCCAGCATCAACAGGCAGAATCCGGCAAGGGTCCAGCGAATGGCCTTGTGTCCGCGCCAGCCGAGGCGATTGCGCCCCCAGAGCAGCACGCTGAAGACGATCCAGGCCAGGCAGGCCAGCAAGGTCTTGTGCACCAGGTGTTGGGCGAACAGGTTGTCGACGAACAGCCATCCGGAAATCAACGACATCGACAGCAGAGTCCAGCCGGCCCAGAGGAAGCCGAACAGCAGGCTTTCCATGGTCTGCAGCGGCGGGAAGTTCTTGATCAGCCCGGACGGATGCTTGTGCTTGAGCTGATGGTCCTGGACCAGCAGCAACAGCGACTGGAATACCGCGATGGTGAACATGCCGTAGGCGAGGATCGACAGCAGGATATGGGCAAGGATGCCCGGTTCTTCGTCGATGATCTGTACCGTGCCGGCGGGAGCGAACTGCGCCAGGAGCACGGTCAGCGCGCCGAGGGGAAACAGTAAGACCAGCAGGTTCTCCACGGGGATTCGCGAGCAGGCCAGCAAAGTCAGGGCGATGACTGCGGCGGCAATCAGGCTGGCGGCACTGAAGAAATCCAGGCCCAGGCCGATCGGCGTCAGCAGGTGGGTCACCAGGCTGGCGCCATGGGCCAGCACCGCGAGTACGCCGAGCGTGACCAGCAGGCGCTTGTTGGCCTTGGCGCAGTTGGCCAGGCGGGTGCCCTGATAGATAGTCGCAGCGGCATATAAACAGGCGGCGGCGAGGGTGGTAAGCAAACTGGGTGACAAGGGGAGCATAAGTCCTGTTAGGCAAGCCCGAAAGGCGCTGAGTTTGGCATAGAACCCACGCGGCACGAAAGACCAGACAAGCTGACGGCGAGGTGTCCGCCGACCGCAGTCTTCGCTATAATCCGCGACCTGCCCACGCCGCAGGCTCGCCGAGCACAGTTTTAGTCCGGTCCGGGCCGCCATTATCCCGGTCTACACAGGGCCTGAAAGGATCGCGCAATGTTTGAAAACTTAACCGACCGTCTCTCGCAGACGCTGCGCCATGTCACCGGCAAGGCCAAGCTGACTGAAGACAACATCAAAGACACCCTGCGCGAAGTGCGCATGGCGCTGCTCGAAGCCGACGTCGCCCTGCCAGTGGTCAAGGACTTCGTCAACTCGGTCAAGGAACGCGCTGTCGGCACCGAGGTGTCGCGCAGCCTGACGCCGGGCCAGGCCTTCGTGAAAATCGTCCAGGCCGAACTCGAAAGCCTGATGGGCGCAGCCAACGAAGATTTGAACCTCAGCGCCGTGCCGCCAGCGGTCATCCTGATGGCCGGTTTGCAGGGCGCGGGTAAAACCACCACCGCCGGCAAGCTCGCGCGCTTCCTGAAGGAGCGCAAGAAGAAGTCGGTCATGGTCGTGTCTGCGGACGTTTACCGTCCAGCGGCGATCAAACAGCTGGAAATGCTCGCCGGTGAAGTGGGCGTGACCTTCTTCCCGTCCGACCTGAGCCAGAAGCCGGTCGAGATCGCGCAAGCGGCTATTAAGGAAGCAAAGCTCAAATTCATCGACGTGGTCATAGTCGATACCGCCGGTCGCCTGCACATCGATGAAGAGATGATGGGCGAGATCAAGGCGTTGCATGCCGCGATCAACCCGGTTGAAACCCTGTTCGTGGTCGACGCCATGACCGGTCAGGACGCCGCCAACACGGCCAAGGCCTTTGGCGATGCACTGCCGCTGACCGGTGTGATCCTGACCAAGGTCGACGGCGACGCCCGTGGCGGTGCTGCGCTGTCGGTTCGCGCCATCACCGGCAAGCCGATCAAGTTCATCGGTATGGGCGAGAAGAGCGAAGCGCTCGATCCGTTCCATCCTGAGCGTATCGCTTCGCGCATCCTCGGCATGGGCGACGTGCTCAGCCTGATCGAGCAGGCGGAAGCGACCCTCGACAAGGACAAGGCCGACAAGCTGGCCAAGAAGCTGAAGAAGGGCAAGGGTTTCGACCTCGAAGACTTCCGCGATCAGCTGCAACAAATGAAGAACATGGGTGGCCTCGGCGGCCTCATGGACAAACTGCCGAACATGGGCGGTGTGAACCTGGCGCAAATGGGCAATGCCCAGAGTGCGGCAGAGAAGCAATTCAAGCAGATGGAAGCCATCATCAACTCCATGACCCCGGCCGAGCGCCGTGACCCTGAGCTGATCAGCGGTTCGCGCAAACGCCGTATCGCCATGGGTTCCGGCACCCAGGTGCAGGACATCGGACGCTTGATCAAGCAGCACAAGCAGATGCAGAAGATGATGAAGAAATTCTCTGCGAAAGGCGGAATGGCCAAGATGATGCGCGGCATGGGCGGTATGTTGCCCGGCGGCGGCATGCCGAAGATTTAGTGCCCTGTCACGCCAATACTGCTCAATATTGGCGTAACAGGGCACCAGAATCCGCGCCGGTCATCGCACCGGCGCAGACCCGCACGGAAGCGGGATCTACAGCAAACCCGCGCTTGGCGGGAGCTGACCGGCCGTTTTCAACGACGGCTCTATAGCAAATCTGCATGGCGTCCGATAGGCCGCCGGAAAAAGTCATTTGCAAAAGTCCGGATATTCCTTAGAATATGCGGCCTTTCGGGCACCCATGCCCGCTGTGCCTTTAGATTTGCAGCACCGACTACAGGAACGATGTTCACATGCTAACAATCCGTCTTGCCCTTGGCGGCTCCAAAAAGCGCCCGTTTTACCACTTGACCGTAACCGACAGCCGCAACCCGCGCGACGGTTCGCACAAGGAACAGGTTGGTTTCTTCAACCCTGTTGCTCGTGGTCAAGAAGTTCGTCTGTCCGTGAACCAAGAGCGCGTAGCCTACTGGCTGAGCGTTGGTGCACAACCTTCTGAGCGCGTTGCTCAGTTGTTGAAGGAATCTGCCAAGGCTGCGGCCTGAGCAATATGAACGCGACGCCAGCTGTTGCTGATGATTTGATCGTTATCGGCAAGATTTATTCTGTTCACGGCGTTCGCGGCGAAGTGAAGGTGTATTCCTTTACTGATCCGATCAAGAACCTGCTGGATTACAAAACCTGGACGCTCAAGCGTGACGGCAATGTAAAGCAGGTAGAGCTGGTCAGCGGACGCGGGAACGACAAGTTCCTGGTCGCAAAGCTCAAGGGTCTGGATGATCGTGAAGAAGCTCGTCTTCTGGCCGGTTATGAGATCTGCGTGCCGCGCAACCTGTTCCCTGAACTGACCGACGGCGAGTACTACTGGTACCAGCTGGAAGGTCTCAAGGTCATCGACACCCTCGGGCAACTGTTCGGGAAGATCGATCACCTGCTGGAGACCGGCTCGAATGATGTAATGGTGGTCAAGCCTTGCGCTGGCAGCCTGGATGATCGCGAACGCCTGTTGCCCTATACCGAGCAATGCGTGTTGGCCGTCGACCTGGCAGCAGGCGAGATGAAGGTGGATTGGGACGCGGATTTCTAAGCGTGGCTAACTTGCGCGTAGAAGTGATCAGTTTGTTTCCCGAGATGTTCTCCGCCATCAGCGAGTACGGCATCACCAGTCGGGCGGTGAAACAGGGGCTGTTGCAGCTCACCTGTTGGAATCCGCGAGACTACACGACGGATCGACATCACACTGTGGATGATCGCCCATTTGGCGGTGGTCCGGGCATGGTGATGAAGATCAAGCCCCTGGAAGATGCTCTGGTTCAGGCCAAGGCAGCCGCCGGGGAGGGCGCGAAGGTGATTTACCTGTCGCCCCAAGGCCGTCAACTGACTCAGTCGGCGGTACGCGAGTTGGCGAATCTGGATGCATTGATCCTGCTTGCCGGCCGCTATGAAGGCATTGACGAGCGTTTTATTGATGCTCATGTCGATGAAGAGTGGTCGATTGGCGACTATGTACTGTCTGGCGGCGAGCTGCCGGCGATGGTCCTGATCGATGCGGTTACACGACTGCTGCCTGGAGCTTTAGGGCATGCGGACTCCGCCGAGGAAGATTCCTTTACGGATGGTTTGCTGGATTGCCCGCACTACACCCGACCGGAGGTGTATGCGGATCAGCGTGTTCCCGACGTATTGCTAAGTGGCAATCACGCGCACATCCGGCGTTGGCGTTTACAGCAGTCCCTTGGTCGGACCTTTGAACGACGCGCCGATCTTCTGGAAAGCCGCTCGCTTTCTGGAGAAGAGAAGAAGCTGCTCGAGGAATACATCCGCGAGCGGGACGATAGTTAACAACGTATCGATGGTAGATCCGACGATTTACCTTAGGAGCACAGCATGACTAACAAAATCATCCTTGCACTCGAAGCAGAGCAGATGACCAAAGAGATCCCTACCTTTGCCCCGGGCGACACCATTGTCGTTCAGGTGAAAGTGAAGGAAGGCGACCGTTCGCGTCTGCAAGCGTTCGAAGGTGTTGTTATCGCCAAGCGTAACCGCGGCGTAAACAGTGCATTCACCGTTCGTAAAATCTCCAACGGTGTTGGCGTAGAACGTACTTTCCAGACCTACAGCCCGCAAATCGACAGCATGGCCGTTAAACGTCGCGGTGACGTACGTAAAGCCAAGCTGTACTACCTGCGTGACCTGTCTGGTAAAGCAGCTCGCATCAAGGAAAAACTGGCTTAAGTCCAGCTTCCGATGCAGAAAAAAGCAGCCTACGGGCTGCTTTTTTGTTGCCTGCGATTTATCTTCCCTGACCGTACTGTCGGTCTTGCCTGAGCCTTTATGCCCGCCATCGATCATCCCCTGATAGACCAGTTCCTCGACGCCCTTTGGCTGGAGAAAGGTCTTTCCGATAACACCCGCGATGCCTATCGCAGTGACCTCGCGCTGTTCAACGGCTGGTTGCAGGAAAAGGGCCTGGAGCTGATCAACGCCGGGCGTGAGTTGATCCTCGACCACCTGGCCTGGCGCCTGGAGCAAAACTACAAGCCCCGTTCAACGGCAAGGTTTCTTTCTGGCGTGCGTGGCTTCTATCGCTATCTGCTGCGGGAAAAGTTGATCGCGGTCGATCCAACATTAAGGATCGACATGCCGCAACTTGGGCGACCGTTGCCCAAATCCTTGTCGGAAGCCGATGTGGAAGCCCTGCTGAAGGCCCCTGATTTGAGCGAAGCCATCGGCCAGCGTGACCGTGCCATGCTCGAAGTGCTCTACGCCTGCGGGCTGCGGGTCACGGAGCTGATCAGCCTGACACTGGAGCAGGTCAATTTGCGCCAAGGGGTCTTGCGTGTGATGGGCAAGGGCAGCAAGGAGCGGCTGGTGCCGATGGGCGAGGAAGCGATTGTCTGGGTCGAGCGCTACATGCGCGATGGCCGTGGCGAATTGCTTGGCGGGCGTCCCAGCGATGTGTTGTTTCCCAGCCAGCGCGGCGAGCAGATGACCCGTCAGACGTTCTGGCACCGCATCAAGCATCAGGCCAAAGTCGCCGGGATCGGCAAATCGCTGTCGCCGCACACCCTGCGTCATGCCTTCGCCACGCATCTGCTCAACCATGGTGCGGATTTGCGTGTGGTGCAGATGTTGCTGGGGCACAGTGATTTGTCGACAACGCAGATTTATACCCACGTCGCCCGGGCGCGATTGCAGGATTTGCACGCCAAGCACCATCCGCGCGGCTAAATACCGTTCCTGAAACTGAAATGCTTATCTGTGGCGAGGGGGTTTACCCCCGTTCGGCTGCGCAGCAGTCGTAAACCGGTACTCACGGAGCAACTAATTTAACCTCGTGGCAGATTGTGGGGTTGCTGCGCAACCCAACGGGGGTAAACCCCCTCGCCACAATAAATATTGCCAAACAGGCATCGTAGGCTGTCCTGCGTCACCTGCATTCGGCCACCGTTGCCTTATGTGGTAGGCTTTGTCGGTTTGCACGATGGGCGGTTATGACCCGGTGTTTCGGCACGGGCGTTCTGATCGTCACATTTGTCCGCCTTCAGGAGTTCTCATGCGTCTGACCCAGATTTTCGCCGCCGCAGCCATTGCGTTGGTCAGCACCTTTGCCGTCGCCGATGACGCGGCCGACAAAGCCATTCGTAAAAGTCTGGAAAACCTCCAGCTCGAAGTACCGGTAGAAACCATCACCGCCAGTCCGTTGCCGGGTTTGTATGAAGTCAAACTCAAGGGCAGCCGCGTGCTGTATGCCAGTGCTGACGGGCAATATGTCGTTCAGGGCTACATGTTCCAGCTCAAGGACGGCAAGCCCGTCAACCTGACCGAAAAGACCGAACGCCTGGGCATTTCCAAACTGGTCAATGAAATCCCGGTCGCTGAAACCGTGGTGTACCCGGCCATCGGCGAAACCAAATCGCACATCACCGTGTTCACCGACACCACTTGCCCCTACTGCCACAAGCTGCACGCCGAAATCCCGGAGTTGAACAAGCGCGGAATCGAAGTGCGTTACGTGGCGTTCCCGCGTCAGGGGCTGGGCTCGCCGGGTGATGAGCAATTGCAGGCGGTGTGGTGCTCCAAAGACAAGAAAGCGGCCATGGACAAAATGGTCGACGGCAAGGAAATCAAGGCCGCCAAGTGCGATAACCCGGTTGCCAAACAGTTCGCCCTCGGTCAGTCGATTGGCGTGAACGGTACACCGGCCATCGTTTTGGCCGATGGTCAGGTCATTCCGGGCTACCAGCCTGCGCCACAAGTCGCCAAACTGGCGCTGGGCGCGAAGTAAATTCGCATCGTCACGGTCAGCCATTGACGATCATGGTCCGGCAGCAACATCGCCGGGCCATTAATAGAGAGCCGCGAACATGCGGCTGTTTTCACGGCCGGCCTCGAGTCGGCCGTTTTATGGGGAGTTCACAGTGAAACCGGTCAAAGTAGGCATCTGTGGGTTAGGGACCGTCGGTGGCGGTACCTTCAACGTACTTCAGCGCAACGCCGAGGAAATCTCTCGTCGTGCCGGGCGTGGGATCGAAGTGGCACAAATTGCCATGCGCACGCCAAAGCCTCAGTTCCAAACGACCGGTATTGCGATTACCAACGATGTCTTCGAAGTGGCCACGAACCCTGAGATCGACATCGTGATAGAGCTGATGGGCGGCTATACCGTTGCCCGCGAGCTGGTACTCAAGGCCATCGAGAATGGCAAGCATGTGGTCACCGCGAACAAGGCGCTCATCGCCGTTCACGGTAATGAAATTTTCGCCAAGGCACGCGAGAAGGGCGTGATTGTTGCGTTTGAAGCAGCCGTGGCGGGTGGCATTCCAGTCATCAAAGCGATCCGTGAAGGCTTGTCCGCCAACCGCATCAACTGGGTGGCCGGGATCATCAACGGCACCGGCAACTTCATTCTCACCGAGATGCGCGAGAAAGGCCGGACCTTCGAAGACGTGTTGGCTGAAGCGCAAGCCCTGGGCTATGCCGAAGCCGACCCGACCTTTGACGTTGAAGGCATCGATGCGGCGCACAAGCTGACGATTCTGGCTTCGATTGCATTCGGCATTCCGCTGCAATTCGACAAGGCTTACACCGAAGGCATCACCAAACTGACCACCGCCGACGTCAACTACGCCGAAGCGCTGGGTTATCGCATCAAGCATCTGGGGGTGGCGCGCAGCACCGCATCCGGTATTGAACTGCGCGTGCACCCGACGCTGATCCCGGCCGATCGCCTGATCGCCAACGTCAACGGCGTAATGAACGCGGTGATGGTCAACGGAGACGCCGCCGGTTCGACCCTGTTCTACGGCGCCGGCGCCGGCATGGAACCGACCGCTTCGTCGGTGATCGCCGACCTGGTGGACGTGGTTCGCGCCATGACCTCCGACCCGGAAAACCGCGTACCGCACCTGGCTTTCCAGCCGGACTCGTTGTCCGCTCACCCGATCCTGCCGATCGAATCCTGCGAAAGCGCTTACTACTTGCGCATCCAGGCCAAGGATCATCCGGGCGTATTGGCCCAGGTGGCAAGCATCCTCTCTGAGCGGGGGATCAACATCGAGTCGATCATGCAGAAGGAAGCCGAAGAGCACGACGGCCTGGTGCCGATGATCCTGCTGACCCACCGAGTGGTGGAACAGCGCATCAACGATGCCATCGCAGCTTTGGAAGCCCTGGCGGGCGTGGTCGGTCCGGTTGTACGGATCCGTGTCGAGCACCTGAACTAAGCCGTTATCGTTTACCGGGCGCCGTGTCGGGCGCCCGGCATTGCGAACACTGTCCATTGGAGTCAGTCATGCGTTACATCAGTACCCGCGGCCAGGCACCGGCCCTGAATTTCGAAGACGTCCTGCTGGCAGGTCTTGCCACCGACGGCGGTCTGTACGTCCCGGAAAACCTGCCACGTTTTACCCAGGAAGAAATCGCTTCCTGGGCCGGCCTGCCGTATCACGAGCTGGCTTTCCGGGTCATGCGCCCGTTCGTCACCGGCAGCATTCCCGATGCCGATTTCAAAAAGATTCTTGAAGAAACCTACGGTGTGTTCGCCCATAGCGCCGTCGCGCCGCTGCGTCAGCTGAACGGCAACGAATGGGTGCTGGAGCTGTTCCACGGCCCGACCCTGGCGTTCAAGGATTTCGCCCTGCAACTGCTGGGTCGTTTGCTCGATTACGTGCTGGAAAAGCGCGGCGAGCGCGTGGTGATCGTCGGTGCCACCTCCGGTGATACCGGTTCGGCCGCCATCGAAGGTTGCAAGCACTGCGAAAACGTCGACATTTTTATCCTGCACCCGCACAACCGTGTGTCCGAAGTGCAACGTCGACAGATGACCACGATCTTCGGTGAGAACATCCACAACATCGCCATCGAAGGTAACTTCGATGACTGCCAGGAAATGGTCAAGGCGAGTTTCGCCGACCAGAGCTTCCTCAAGGGCACTCGCCTGGTGGCGGTGAACTCGATCAACTGGGCGCGGATCATGGCCCAGATCGTTTACTACTTCCACGCAGCCCTGCAGTTGGGCGGCCCGGCGCGCTCGGTGTCGTTCTCGGTGCCGACCGGCAACTTCGGCGACATTTTCGCCGGTTACCTGGCGCGCAACATGGGCCTGCCGATCAATCAATTGATCGTCGCCACCAACCGCAACGACATCCTGCACCGCTTCATGAGCGGCAACCAGTACGTCAAGGAAACCCTGCACGCCACCCTGTCGCCGTCGATGGACATCATGGTGTCATCGAACTTCGAACGCCTGCTGTTCGATCTGCACGGTCGCAACGGCGCGGCGATTGCCGGTCTGATGGACAGCTTCAAGCAAGGTGGTGGTTTCAGCGTCGAGCAGGAGCGCTGGACCGAAGCCCGCAAACTGTTCGACTCGCTGGCCGTGGATGACGCACAAACCTGCGAAACCATCGCCGAAGTTTACGAGCAAACCGGCGAAGTGCTGGATCCGCATACGGCGATCGGCGTCAAGGCAGCACGCGAATGCCGTCGCAGCCTGGATATCCCGATGGTGATTCTGGGCACGGCGCATCCGGTCAAGTTTCCGGATGCGGTGGAGAAAGCCGGCGTAGGAAAAGCGCTGGAACTCCCTGTACATCTTTCTGATTTGTTTGAAAGAGATGAGCGTTGCACCGTGTTGCCGAACGAGCTGAAAGCCGTACAGGCCTTTGTCAGCCAGCATGGCAACCGCGGTAAGCCATTGTAACGGGCAAAACCTGTCACACATTGAAGCCCGTCCCTGACGGGCTTTCTCGTTTCTGCGTGCCACACTGCCGTCGAGATTCGCCCCTGAAGGACGGGTGAACTGAACACAAGGATGTGGCAATGCCGTGTTTCCATGAGTCAAAACCAGCGATGTGCTGGTTGTTTTTTATTGCGGCTCTGGGCTTTGCCCAGTGGGCCGTGGCGGCGCAAATGATGGCTTTTGAGTCGGACGTTGCAGCCGCCGCCCCGGTGCTCGCGCTGGATGCGCAGGAGCGCAAATACCTCGCTGAGCAGCGTCAGGTTGTCGTTGCGTTGACACAGTACCCGTTGTATCTGTTCAAGGACGAGCACGGCCATTGGAGCGGCTTCAACAACGATGTGCTGGAGCGCATCAGCACCCTGACAGGGCTGAAGTTCGTCTACGAAGAGACGTTCTCCTCCGACCAGTTGCTCCAGCGCCTGGAAAGTGGTGCAGCCGACATGAGCACGATGTTGTCCATGAACGACGAGCGCAGGGCATTCCTGGATTTCAGTCATGCGTACGGTGGCGCAAGCTGGGTGCTTATCGGTCATAGCGAAGCGCCCGCGGTGCAGTCGTTGGAGCAGTTGGCGAAAAAGGTCCTGGTGTTACCGACCCGACACGCGCTGGAAGCTGTGATTCGGCATGAGTACCCATCCATTGAGCTGCGCTCGGTCAAGACCTACGCCGAGGCTCGGGCGTTGGTCGAAAGCGGCGAAGCCTACGCGACCATCGACACCGAAGTCGGCGCCCGACTCTATCCTTCGGGGCGGCTCAAGGTCGGCGCAGCGATAGAGGGCAAATGGGACGCTGATTACCTGGCTGTGCGCAAAGGCCAACCACAACTGTTGAGCATCCTCAACAAGGCGCTCGAAGCATTTTCACCAGCTGAGTTACGCGCGATTCGCCACAAATGGTTCGGAGCAACGGCACCCGTAGCGACGCCTTCGGCGTGGGAACGGCTGGATTGCTGGAGCGTTGTTGTTTGCAGCGTATTTGCACTGCTTTGCCTGGTCTGGAATCGTCGCCTCACGACACTGATCCAGCAGCGCCAGGATGCCGCGAACGACCTTCGCGATCAGTTGGCGTTCCAGCATACGTTGCTGGACTCTATGCCCGATCCGATGTTCGTTCGTGATCTGCAAGGGCGCCTGGTCATGTGCAACAAGAGTTACGAGGAGCATCTGGCGATACGCTTCGATCAGGCTCAGGGGCGCCAGCTCATCGAGCTCGACATCATGCCCAAAGCGACGGCCGAACTTCTGCATGCCGAGCTCATGGTTCAACTGAACACGCGCAAGCCATGCTTCAGCGAGCGGCAATTGCTCTTGCACAGTGGCCTCAAGGACGTCTATCAATGGACGGTGCCGTTCTACAGTGCGGACGGGCAATTGCGCGGTCTGTTGGGGGGCTGGAGTGATATCGGTCAACGGGGTCGACAGGCGTGACGGAGTTGTTTTCTCTCTGTCATCTTGGCCATGCATGCTCTCTCGATCAGGGACGCCGTTATGTCTTTCAGAACTTTCTTCCCGGGCCAGCGGTCATTTACTGTAGTGACGCCCCAGGCACTTTGTTTTCGGACTATTGAGTGGTGATCGAGATGGAAAGTATCAGTCTCTTGCTCGGTGAGGCTCTGAGCCCGTATCAAGTGACATTGACCCCGTCAGGTATTCAGGGTGAATGCCGTGTGACATTGAGGAACGCGATCGGTGAGATCGTGGTCGAGCGCAAGTTCAATCAGGCGCAGTTGAGCGACAAGCGCTTGCTGACCGATGTGGTCGACGGCTTGCATCGCGATGTGCTGATTGCTGAAGGACGCCTGGAGCCTTGTGTGATCGCGGCGCTGCGTAATGCCGCTCAGGACAAGCTGTTGGCCAGTCGAAACTGAATTGTCATTTGTGGGAACCTTCCTGCACCAAGGTCAGTCAGACCCATTAACAACAGGATCAAGCATTGTGCTCCGGTGCTTGTAGCTTGTTGCTACGGGTCTGATGCAGGCCACGTTTAACCCCGAGTCGTCTCCCCACTTCTCGGGGTTTCTTTTTGCCCGGCGTTTGTCAGTGCCCGGTCTGTTGCTCGAAAAATGTCCTGGAAGCCTCCAGGTATTCACTGCGACTTTCCGGGTCAAGCCAGGCCGCGTAGGCCTCGCTCAGATAGTCACGGGGTAGGGTACGCAACAGTTGGTTTATTTCGGTGATCGCCTTTCGACCCTGCGGCGTGTCGGTGCAGCCGATGTAACCGGACAAGTATTTACCGGTGTTGCGAATCGGGTAGAACTGCAGTTCATTCTCCGCGATCCCTTGCTGCTGCGCCTGATAACGGATTTCCGGACGATAGCCCAGCAACAGCTGCAAGCGTCCCAGGCGTTGCATTTGCAAGAGGCTGCCCAATGCGTCGTTACCGTAATGGAGCGTCAAGGCCTTGGGCGGAGCCTGTTTGAGCAGCACGTCGAGGTACTCGCCGTAGTTGCGTTCGGCGACGATCCCCAGCGTCACGGTGCCGGTGGCCAGCAGGGCGGCCAGATCCACTTCTCCATCCTTGATGAATGGCGCCAGCACGTTGCGATCAACGCGGCGCACGGCCAGGCCATTGCTCATGGCGCGGAATACCGGGATGGAAAACGCGATCCAGGTTTCGCGTTCCTTGCTCCAGTTCAAAGCGGCATCACACGTGAGAGAGGGCTCGTGGAGCATCTGCAAGCCGCGCGCGCGATTGACCTTCATCACGCTGTGTTGGTACTGCGGCATGCCGGCGATCAGTTTCGTCAACAGTTGATCGATAATGCCCAGGCCTTTTTTCGGTCCTTCGAAAATGAACAGCGGTGGCAGGTCGCGTTTGAGCCAGATCAGCGTGTCTTTGGGTTGCGCCAACGCCGGCGGTGACGTAGCGCTAATCAACAGAACGCTCGCCACCGCACACAACGCCCGCCCGTTACGCCACAGGCAGTGCTTGAAGAGTTGCGCAAGCAGACGCTTGAGCTCAGATGGCTCCGTCTTTGCGCAGTTGTGCGATCTGCGACGCGTCATAGCCAAGTTCCTGGAGTACCTGCGCGTTGTGCTCGCCCAGTTGCGGCCCGACCCATTCACAATCACCGGGTGTGTCAGAGAGTTTCGGCACAATTCCCGGCATCTTGAAATCTTTGCCATCCGGCAGTTTGGCCTGCAGGAACATTTCCCGGGCGAGGTACTGCGGATCGCTGAACATGTCTTCGGCGCTGAAGATTCGGCTGGCCGGTACGTCGGCCTGATTCAGCAGCTCAAGAATCCTGTCCAGCGGCAACGAATTGACCCAGCGATCAATGACCCCGTAGAGCTCGTCACGGCGGCTGTCACGCCCGTCGTTGCTGGCCAGCAACGGGTCGTTGGCCAGATCTTCGCGACCCATGATCAGCATGAAACGCTTGAAGATCGCATCGCCGTTGGCGCCGATCTGTACGTGCTTGCCGTCGGCACTGGTATGGATCGAAGAGGGCGTGATGCCGGGCATGATGTTGCCGGTCCGTTCACGGATGAAACCGAACACGTCGAACTCCGGGACCATGCTTTCCATCATGGCGAAGATCGCTTCATACAGCGCTACATCAACCACCTGGCCCTGGCCGCCGTTGACCTCACGGTGCCGCAAAGCCATCAGTGCGCCGATCACGCCCCAGAGTGCGGCAATCGAGTCGCCAATGGATATGCCGGTGCGCACCGGTGGGCGATCTTCAAAACCGGTGATGTAGCGCAAACCGCCCATGGACTCGCCGACCGCACCAAACCCTGGTTGATCTTTCATCGGCCCGGTCTGGCCGAAGCCCGAGAGCCGCACCATTACCAGCTTCGGATTCAATGCATGCAGGATCTCCCAGCCCAGGCCAAGTTTTTCCAGGACGCCGGGGCGGAAGTTCTCGATGAGGATGTCCGCTTCGCCGAGCAGCTTTTTCAGAATCGCCAGGCCGTCGGGATGCTTGAGGTTCAGGGTCAGGGACTTTTTATTGCGTGCCTGCACAAACCACCACAGCGAAGTGCCCTCATACAACTTGCGCCATTTGCGTAACGGATCGCCGCCGTCCGGGGATTCGACCTTGATCACATCGGCGCCGAATTCAGCGCAAATGCGCGAAGCAAATGGCCCGGCAATCAACGTGCCCAATTCAACGACTTTCAGGCCCGAGAGCGGTTTGGCGGTCAACGACATACGTGATCCTGTAGGAAAAGGGGTTGAGCGAGTACAGAGTTTTAACATAGCCGACCGTCAGGCGCCCCAGGTAGATCGGCTTCTATTCGTTCAATGGTCGTCGCATCGGTTAGACTTGCCGCCTTTCCCCGTATCAAGAAGCCCGTTCATGGCCCAGCCGTCCACGACCTACAAGTTTGAACTGAACCTCACCGACCTCGACCGTAGCGTCTACGAGAGCGTCAAGCAGACCATCGCCCGTCATCCTTCGGAAACCGAAGAGCGCATGACTGTGCGCCTGCTGGCCTACGCACTCTGGTACAACGAGCAACTGTCTTTTGGCCGTGGTCTGTCAGAAGTGGATGAACCGGCCTTGTGGGAAAAAAGTCTGGATGACCGCGTCCTGCACTGGATCGAAGTCGGCCAGCCGGATGCCGAGCGCCTGACCTGGTGTTCGCGTCGCACCGAGCGCACCAGTCTGCTGGCTTACGGTAGCCTGCGCGTCTGGGAAGGCAAAGTGGTGCCGGCGGTGAAAAACCTGAAAAACGTCAACATCGCGGCCGTGCCTCAAGAAGTGCTGGAAACCTTGGCCAAAGACATGCCCCGCGTCATCAAGTGGGACGTAATGATCAGTGAAGGGACGATTTTCGTAACCGACGATCGCGGTCAACACGAAGTCCAGCTGACCTGGCTGCTGGGCGAACGCGGCTGAGGCTGCGCCATTCCCCAGATATCCCACATTCAAGAGAAGCACCTGTCACCCCATGCGTATCGAACCTCGCCTGTTGCCCGACACCTTGCCCTTCCTCGGTGATATTCCACCTTTGCTGACCCGCCTATATGCGGCGCGGGGTGTGCAATCCGAAGCCGAACTGGACAAGAGCCTGGCGCGGTTGATCCCGTTCCAGAAGCTCAAGGGTATCGAGGCTGCGGTGGATCTGTTGGTAGTCGCCCTCGAGCAACGTCAGCGGATCCTGATCGTCGGCGACTTTGACGCCGATGGCGCGACGGCCAGTACCGTGGGCACTTTGGGCCTGCGTTTGCTGGGTGCGGCGCATGTCGATTATCTGGTGCCCAATCGATTCGACTACGGCTACGGCCTGACGCCGGAAATCGTCGCGGTGGCACTGGAGCGCCAGCCGCATTTGTTGATCACGGTGGACAACGGCATCTCCAGTGTCGATGGCGTGGCGGCGGCGAAGAAGGCCGGGCTCAACGTACTGGTCACCGATCACCATTTGCCCGGCGACGAATTGCCGTTGGCCGATGCCATCGTCAATCCGAACCAGCCGGGATGTGAATTCCCGAGCAAGGCGCTGGCCGGTGTCGGGGTGATTTTTTATGTGCTGATGGCTTTGCGCGCGCGGTTGCGCGAGCTCGGCTGGTACACGGACAAGCCGCAACCGAACATCGGCGAGCTGCTGGATCTGGTGGCGCTGGGCAGTGTTGCCGATGTGGTGCCACTGGATGCCAACAACCGGATTCTGGTGCATCAGGGCCTGGAACGGATTCGAGCAGGCCGTGCCCGGCCGGGCGTCAAGGCGATCCTGGAAGTGGCCAAGCGTGATCATGCGCGCATTACCTCGACCGACCTGGGCTTTATTGTCGGTCCGCGCCTGAACGCGGCAGGTCGTCTGGATGACATGAGTCTGGGCATCGAATGCCTGCTGACCGAAGACGCCGGCCTGGCCCGTGAAATGGCTGCCCAACTGGACGGCATGAACCAGGACCGCAAATCCATCGAACAGGGCATGCAGCGTGAAGCGCTGGCCCAGCTCAAGGACCTGCCGCTGGAATCGATGCCGTTCGGTTTGTGCCTATTCGATCCTGAGTGGCACCAGGGCGTCATCGGTATCCTCGCGTCGCGCATGAAAGAACGCTACTTCCGTCCGACCATCGCTTTTGCCGATGCTGGCGATGGTCTGCTCAAGGGCTCGGGACGTTCGGTGCAGGGCTTTCACATCCGCGATGCACTGAGCGTGGTGGCGGCGCAGCATCCGAACCTGATTACCAAGTACGGCGGTCATGCGATGGCGGCGGGCCTTACGCTGGCGCAAGACAACTTTCCGTTGTTCGCCGAGGCGTTTGACGCTGAAGTCCGCCGGCAATTGCGTGAAGAAGACCTGACCGGGCGTCTGCTGTCGGACGGCACCCTGGCGGTCGAGGAGTTTCACCTGGAGCTTGCCCGGGCACTGCGCCATGCCGGGCCTTGGGGACAGCACTTTCCTGAGCCGCTGTTTCACGGGGTGTTTCAACTGGTGGAGCAGCGCGTGGTTGGCGAACGGCACCTCAAAGTGGTACTGAGGAGCGAGTGTGGTTCGGTCAAGCTCGACGGCATTGCCTTTGGCATCGACCGCGACGTCTGGCCGAATCCGACCATCAAGTGGGTCGAATTGGCTTACAAACTCGACGTCAACGAGTTTCGTGGAAACGAGACGGTTCAGTTGATGATTGCCCACATAGAACCGCGTTGACCCCTTCGCGGGCAAGCCTCGCTCCTACGGATTACCGAAATCTATAGGCGCCAGGTTTGCCCGCGAAAGCGATCTTTCTGACTCGCAACCTTTCTGAACCCTCCCTCATCCCTCGATGTCGACTAGGCTCTAAGCACTGCTTGATTATCCTTGTGACGTCTTGTCGAATTCTTTTGCCCGCGGGGGCGGGTGTTGTACCTTTTTCCTGTCACTCGTCGACTTTCAAACAGAACCCTGGAGCCTGACCACTGATTCGAGAGGTGCCCCATGAGTCTGCTGCTTGAACCCTATACCCTTCGCCAATTGACCCTGCTCAACCGCATTGCGGTGTCGCCAATGTGCCAGTATTCGAGCGTCGATGGTCTGGCCAATGATTGGCACCTGGTCCACCTCGGCAGCCGTGCCATCGGCGGGGCCGGGCTGGTGTTTACCGAAGCCACGGCGGTCACGGCCGACGGGCGGATTACCGCGCAGGACCTTGGTCTGTGGAACGATGAGCAGATCGAGCCGCTGCAACGCATCACTCGCTTCATTGCCGCCCAGGGTGGCGTTGCGGGTATCCAGTTGGCCCATGCCGGTCGCAAGGCCAGCACCTGGCGCCCTTGGCTCGGCAAACATGGCAGCGTAAAACCTGAAGACGGTGGCTGGTTGCCGGTCGGGCCGTCGCCCATTGCTTTTGATCCTCAGCACACGCAACCCAAACAGCTTGACGATGGTGAAATCGCCGATGTGATTCAGGCCTTCGTCGATTCCGCCAAGCGCGCGTTGGCCGCCGGTTTCAAAGTGGTGGAAGTGCATGCGGCCCATGGTTATCTGTTGCATCAATTCCTCTCACCGCTGAGTAATCAGCGGCGCGATCAATGGGGCGGCTCGTTCGAAAACCGCATTCGCCTGGTGTTGCAAGTTACCGAAGCCGTGCGCGCGGTGTGGCCGCAAGAGTTGCCGCTGTTTGTCCGGGTCTCGGCCACGGACTGGGTCGAGGATGGCTGGAACCCGGATGAAACCGTCGAGCTGGCGCGACGCCTGAAAACCCTGGGGGTCGATTTGATCGATGTTTCGTCGGGTGGCACGGCGGTCAACGCGGAAATTCCGACCGGCCCTGGTTATCAGACGCGCTTCGCGGAAAAGGTCCGCAAGGAGGCGGAAATCGCCACCGGCACTGTCGGCATGATTACCGAGCCGGCACAGGCCGAACACATTCTGCGCACCTGTCAGGCGGATATCATTTTCCTGGCCCGTGAGTTGTTGCGCGATCCGTACTGGCCGCTGCATGCGGACGACGACCTGGGTGGACGCAAAGCCGTCTGGCCGGCGCAGTACCAACGGGCTACCCATCGTGATCAACCCATTCATGAATCTGATCTGCGTGAATGATTGCGCCGTTACGAAAAAAGCCCCTGAATCGTGAGATTCAGGGGCTTTCGTTTGATCGGGAAACCAATCAGGCCGCTTCGATCTTGCTGCGGTTTTGCTCGACCTTGTTCAGGTAGTCCTTGAGCTTGTCCTGTTCCTCCGGCGTGGTGAACAGGCCAAGCTTGCTGCGGCGCCACAGAATGTCATGGGCGGTGGTGGCCCATTCTTCGCTGCACAGGTAGTCAACTTCGCGGGTATAGAGGCCGCCGCCGATGTGTTCGCCCAGATCGCCAAGGTCCTGCACCCCTTCGAGCATGCGCCAGGTCCGGCTGCCGTAGGTGGTGGCCCAGCGACGCGAGATTTCGGTCGGAACCCAGTCGAACCGGTCACGAATTTTCGAGCTCAACGCCTGCGGGGTCGTCATGTCTTCGCCGCCTGGCAGGGGCGAATCGGCGGTCCAGCTCGGTTTGATGTGCGAGAAGTACGGTGTCAATTGCGCCAATGCCGACTCGGCCAGTTTGCGGTAAGTGGTCAGCTTGCCGCCGAATACCGACAGCAACGGGGCTTCTTCGCCGGAGCCCGACAGGGCGAGGGTGTAATCACGAGTCACCGCCGACGGGTTGTCCGATTCGTCGTTGCACAGCGGACGCACGCCGGAATAACTGTGCAGGATATCGTCCCGGCTGATCTGTTTTTTGAAGTGGGCGTTGACCACGTTCAACAGGTAATCGGTTTCGCCATCGGTGATTGCAACCGCGGCAGGGTCGCCGGTGTACTCGCGGTCGGTGGTGCCGATCAGGGTGAAGTGGTTCAGGTACGGAATGGTGAACACGATGCGCTGGTCTTCGTTTTGCAGAATGTGCGCATGTTCGCCTTCGTACAGCTTCGGCACGATCAGGTGGCTGCCCTGGATCAGACGGATGCCGTACGGCGATTCCATTTTCAGGTCATCACGAATGAACTTGGCGACCCAGGGGCCGGCCGCGTTCACCAGTGCCTTGGCACGAATCGAAAACAGGCTGCCGTCGGCTCGTTCCAGGTGCAGGTGCCACAGCCCCTTGGTGCGACGAGCGCTGACGCAACGGGTCTGAGTATGAACGTGGGCACCTTTTTCCCGGGCTTCGATGGCATTGAGCACCACCAGACGCGCATCGTCGACCCAGCAGTCGGAATACTCGAAGCCTTTGGTGATTTCGCTTTTCAGTGCGCTGTCCGCAGCAAACTTCAGGCTTTTCGAGCCCTGGAGTTGTTCGCGTTTACCGAGGTTGTCATACAGAAACAGCCCGGCGCGGATCATCCAGGCTGGACGCAGATGAGGGCGGTGCGGCAACACGAAGCGCATTTGCTTGACGATGTGCGGCGCCTTGGCCAGCAGCACTTCGCGCTCGGCCAATGCTTCGCGCACCAGACGAAATTCGTAATGTTCGAGGTAGCGCAGGCCGCCATGGATCAGCTTGCTGCTGGCGGACGATGTGTGGCTGGCCAAGTCATCCTTTTCGCAAAGGAACACTGACAGACCGCGGCCTGCGGCGTCCGCTGCGATCCCTACACCATTGATCCCGCCACCAATGACGGCGATATCGTAGACCTCGGCAAGAGGGGGCGTAGGCAAGGTGGAAGTGGGCATCGGCTAAGGCCTCGGGTGTTTTTGATTTTCTGTATTTGATTACGAACATAAATGTTCATTTGCGAAAATACTAGCCCATAAAGATGCGCACAGCCAGTCAGCTTCGATTGAAAATACTCATCGAAGGGCGGCGAAAGGAAAATTTACGAACATTGAAGCGTTAGCGGAGGGCTTTTGTGGCGAGGGAGCACGCTCCCGCTCGGCGGCGAAGCCGTCGCATTGACGGCTGATCCGATGATTCTGAGGGAACTCGATTGAATGGTGGAAGGGCTGCCTCGCAGCCCAACGGGAGCAAGCTCCCTCGCCACAGGGGAGGGGGGTGCTTAAACGACTTCCAATCTAACCTTGTGCTGGCTCAACAACTGCGCCAGCGCCGGGGAAGGCTGCTGATCGGTCACCAGGCAATCGACCAGGCTGATCGGCCCCAGGCGAATCATGGCGTTGCGCCCGAATTTGCTGGAGTCGGCGGCGAGGATCACTTGTCGGGCATTGGCGATGATCGCCTGGGACACCCGCACTTCCTGATAATCGAAATCCAGCAAACTGCCGTCTTCATCGATGCCGCTGATCCCGACCAGGGCGAAGTCGACCTTGAACTGGTTGATGAAATCGACACTGGCCTGACCCACCACGCCACCGTCACGCCGCACGTTGCCGCCGGTCAGCAGCACGTCGAAGTCGTCCTTGGCACTGAGCATCGAGGCCACATGCAGGTTGTTGGTGATGATCTTCAGATGGTTGTGATTGAGCAGGGCGCGGGCGATGGATTCGGTCGTCGTGCCGATGTTGATGAACAGCGACGCGTGATCCGGGATCTGTGCGGCAATGGCTTCGCCGATACGCTGCTTTTCATCGCGCATCTGATCGGCACGCATGGCGTAAGCGGTGTTTTCGACACTGGAGTCGTAAGCCGCGCCGCCGTGGTAACGACGCAGCAAATTGGCTTCCGCGAGCTGGTTGATATCGCGGCGGATGGTTTGCGGAGTAACAACGAACAGCGTGGCCATTTCCTCGATACTGACGTAGCCGCGTTCGCGAACCAGTTCGAGGATTTGCTGCTGACGGGGAGGCAGATTCATGGGGCGTCCTTTGGGCTGCCGTGCAAAATTTGCCCATGATGCCGCAGGAATCCGCTCCCTGCCAGTTACATACAGATGCGAGTCTGCTGGTTGGCTTATTCAGCTTCGTCTTCAGAGGCCCAATCGCGAGTGCGGCTGACCGCTTTTTTCCAGCCGGCGTAAAGCTTTTCCTTCGCCGCTTCGTCCAGGGTCGGTTCGAACTTGCGCTCGATCACAGCCTTGCCGCGCAACTCTTCCAGGCTACCCCAGAAGCCACACGCCAGGCCGGCCAGGTAAGCGGCACCCAGCGCCGTGGTTTCACGCATTTGCGGGCGCTCGACCTGAGTACCGAGAATGTCGGCCTGGAACTGCATGAGGAAATTGTTCGCCACAGCACCACCGTCCACGCGCAAGGCTTTGAGACGTTCGCCGGCATCCTGCTGCATGGCATCGAGCACGTCGCGGGTCTGGTAGGCGATCGACTCCAGTGCGGCACGGATGATGTGATCCACGCGTACACCGCGGGTCAGGCCGAACAGCGCGCCACGGGCATACGGGTCCCAGTAGGGAGCGCCAAGACCGGTAAAGGCCGGCACCAGGTACACGCCGTTGCTGTCCTTGACCTTGTTGGCGAAGTATTCAGTGTCGTGGGCGTCGTTGATGATCTTCAACTCGTCACGCAGCCATTGCACGGTGGAGCCGCCGTTGAACACCGCGCCTTCCAGCGCATAGGCCACTTCGCCGCGCGGGCCGCAGGCGATGGTGGTGAGCATGCCGTGGTTGGATTTCACGGCTTTGTCGCCGGTGTTCATCAACAGGAAGCAGCCGGTGCCGTAGGTGTTTTTGGCCTGACCGGCCTCGACACACATCTGGCCGAACAACGCCGCTTGCTGATCGCCGGCGATACCGCCGATGGCGATGCCGCTTTTGGTCTGGCCGTAGATTTCCGATGACGACTTCACTTGCGGCAGCATTTCCCGGGGGATATCCAGCACCTCCAGCATCTTCGTATCCCACTCCAGGGTGTGGATGTTGAAGAGCATGGTGCGCGAGGCGTTGGTGTAGTCGGTGACATGCACTTTGCCGCCGGTAAATTTCCAGATCAGCCAGCTGTCGACGGTTCCGAACAGCAATTCACCGTTGCGCGCGCGCTCACGGCTGCCTTCGACGTTGTCGAGAATCCATTTGAGCTTGGTGCCGGAAAAGTACGGGTCGGTGACCAGGCCCGTGGTGTCGCTGATGTATTGCTCATGGCCATCGCGCTTGAGCTGCTGGCAGATTTCGGTGCTGCGTCGGCACTGCCAGACAATGGCGTTGTAGATCGGACGCCCGGTGTTCTTGTCCCAGACCACCGTGGTTTCACGCTGGTTGGTGATACCGATGGCCGCGACCTGATCGTGATGCAGGCCGGCTTGCGCCAGCGCCTCGACCATCACCGCGCTTTGCGTGGCAAAGATCTCCATCGGGTCATGTTCGACCCAGCCGGCTTGCGGGTAGTGCTGTGCGAACTCCCGCTGGGCGGTGCAGACCACGTTGGCGTCGCGGTCGAAAATGATCGCGCGGGAGCTGGTCGTACCCTGATCGAGGGCAATGATGTAGTTCTTATTCTGAGTGTCGGTCATGTCGATTGCCTTGGACGAAATATGGGAGCGAGTTCTGGCGCGCGATCTGTTCGGCAGGATCATGCGCCAACGGTATCAAGAAATTCTCGGTTTGCCGTCAATGGCCGGTGTTGCTTCCTTCATTGCGGGCTCGGTGCTCGGTAGATGGCGGGCGATCAAGCCGCGATAAGCGGCTGCACCCAGGCAGGCACCGACGATCGGTGCAAATATCGGAATCAGGAAATACGGAATATCGCGACCGCCGGTGAAGGAAATATCGCCCCACCCCGTGAAGAAAGTCATCAGCTTGGGGCCGAAGTCGCGCGCAGGGTTCATCGCGAAACCGGTCAGCGGCCCCATCGAACTGCCAATGACCGCAATCAACAAGCCAATCAGGATCGGCGCCAGCGGGCCATTGGGCAGGCCATTGTTATCGTCGGTCAGCGACATGATCACGCCCATCAGGATGGCGGTGATGATCACTTCCACCAGGAACGCTTGCGCCGTGGTCAGGCTGGGGTTGGGAAACGTGGAAAACACCGAGGCCAGTTCAAGACTGGCTTGGGTGCCGCGAACCATGTGGTGAGTTTGTTCGAAATCGAAGAAAAGGTTGCTGTACAGCGTGTACACCAACAGGGCACCGCAAAAGGCGCCAGCGATCTGGGCAAAGATATAGAACGGTAGTTTGCGCTTTTCGAAATCGGCAAAAATGCTCAGTGCAATGCTGACGGCTGGATTGAGATGCGCGCCGGAAACCCCGGCGGTCAAGTAGATGGCCATGCTCACGCCGACGCCCCAGATGATGCTGATTTCCCACAAGCCGAAGCTGGCGCCCGCGACCTTGAGCGCGGCAACACAACCCGTACCAAAAAAGATCAGCAGCGCAGTACCTAAAAATTCGGCCATGCATTGGCTCGAGAGGGACGGTTGTTGTAAAGCGGTAGTCATTGAAACCTCATTTTTTTTCTTGTCTGGCGCTTTCATTCCATCATGGTCAGAGCGCATTTTTCCCCAAGGCAGGATCCCCATCCTGTCCCGGTTTACAGCTGGGCACTGCGGTAAGACGTTTCGTACAGTTTCATAAACGAAAAAATATAGACAAGAAACACTGCTGTCAAAGGTCGAAAGTGAACCATTGGTCACAAATAAACTATTAATCCTGTGAATGATCCCAACGGGTGCTGATTGGTGGCCTGTTCAACCGGCACCGGGATAGAGCCTTTTGCGTATCAATGTCCTAGAATTCCGCGCAAGATTTTTTTACTGCCTCCCAGTCTGGAGCTGCCATGACCCCCGCATTGGATTTGCTGAAAAAGGTTCGCGCCGAACACCGGGTGCACAGTTATGAACATGATCCGAAAGCTGCGTCTTACGGATTGGAGGCTGCAGAGAAGCTTGGACTGGACCCGGCGCAAGTGTTCAAGACTTTGCTGGCGGCCAGTGAAAAGGGTGAATTGCTGGTGGCGGTGGTGCCAGTTGGCGGCAGCCTGGATTTGAAACACCTGGCCCACGCCGCCGGGGTGAAAAAAGTCGAAATGGCCGACCCCGCAGCTGCGCAACGCGCTACGGGGTATCTGCTGGGCGGGATCAGCCCGCTGGGGCAAAAGAAGCGCTTGCGCACATTTATAGACAATTCTGCCCAGCCCTTGGCGAGCATTTTCGTCAGTGCCGGTCGGCGTGGCCTGGAGGTCGAATTGGCCCCGGCGGTGCTGGCCGAACATACTCAGGCTAAGTTCGCCGACATCGGCCGCACCTGAGGGGCTGGATACGTCGCTGTATGGGGAAAATCGGGCTGTTCTGTCACTGGTGCGTTTTTCCCCGCGACCTCATGCTCGACGATCTGACACAGGGAGATGGTTATGCAACTCGAGTTTCATCAGGTCGACGCGTTCAGCGATCAACCATTTAGCGGCAACCCGGCAATGGTCTATCGGCTGGACGCCTGGCTTGCCGATGAGTTGATGCAGAAGATCGCCGCCGAACACAACCTTGCCGAAACGGCTTTCGTCGTACGAGAAGGGCTGGGCTGGCACATCCGCTGGTTTACCCCGTCCACCGAAGTCCCGCTGTGCGGGCACGCGACGTTGGCCAGTGCCCATGTTTTGTTCGAGATCTACAAGGAACCGGTCGAGCGCCTGGACTTCACCTGCAAGTCAGGCCCACTGAGCGTCAGTCGCGAGGGTGGACGTTTGTGGCTGGATTTTCCGACGATCATCCCGTCGGAAGTGGGCGTGACCCTTGATGTCGAGCGTGCGCTCGGCGTGGAAGCAGTAGACGTGCTCGGCTCGAATGAATTGTTCGTGGTGCTGGAGTCTGAGCAGGCCGTGCTCGATTGCAAACCGGACATGGCCGCATTGGCAAAACTGCCGTGGCTGGGCGCCATCGTCACGGCCCGGGGCAGCAAACATGATTTCGTCTCGCGCTACTTCGCGCCGGCGATTGGCATCAACGAAGACCCGGTGACCGGATCGACCCATTGCAGCCTGATTCCGTATTGGTCGAAACGTCTGGGCAAGTCGGGTTTGACGGCTTACCAGTGCTCGGCGCGGGGCGGGGAGTTGTTCTGCCGGCTGGAAGGGGATCGGGTGAAGATAGGCGGGAATGCAACGCTGGTGGCCAGCGGCACGCTGATGCTGGGCTAATGCAAATCCGTTGTGGGAGCGAGCCTGCTCGCGATAGCGGTACATCAGCCAACATTGTTGTTGAATGTGAAACCGTCATCGCGAGCAGGCTCGCTCCTACAGGGAAGGTGTTGATTAACTAACGCTGCTGTACCGCCGCACACCCGATTCAACGGTCGGAATCTGCGCCGCCATACTGCCGCTCGCCTGGAATAGCACCAGGTGTTCGGCAGAGACACGAATGCCCACCTCGGCACCGATCTGTTGATCGACATGGCTCGGGAAGATCGACTCCAGCTGGGTACCGGTCGGCAATTGCAGGCGATAGAGCGTTGATGCGCCCTGGAAAGACTTGCCGACGATTCGTACCTTCAATGCGCTGTCTGGTGCATAAACGATATCGTCCGGACGCAGCAGTACGTCCACTGCGCCGCCTACCGGCCAGGTATAGGCCCGGTTACCGCGCAACTCGCCCAGCTCGGTTTGCACCGACTCCGGGCTGCTGAGTTGGCCACGAATGAAGTACCCCTGGCCGATGAAGCTGGCCACGTAGGGCGTCAGCGGTTCGTGATAGAGGTTGTAGGGCGTATCCCACTGCTCCAGCCGTCCTTCCTTGAAAACACCCACATGATCGCTGACCGCGAAGGCTTCTTCCTGATCGTGGGTCACCAGAATCGCGCTGGTGCCACGGGCCTTGAGAATGTCGCGCACTTCGTGGCTGAGCTTGCGGCGCAGTTCGCCATCGAGATTGGAGAACGGTTCGTCGAGCAACAGCAACTGCGGCTCGGGCGCCAGGGCGCGGGCCAGGGCAACGCGTTGCTGCTGACCACCGGAGAGTTCGTGGGGGAAGCGCTTGCCGAGGCCTTTGAGGTTGACCAGCTCCAGCAACTCTTCGGTGACGCGATCCTTTTGCGGATGCTTGCGAATCCCGAAGGCGATGTTGTCGGCCACACTCAGGTGCGGAAACAATGCGTAGTCCTGGAACACCATGCCAATCCGGCGCTTCTCCGGCGCGAGGGTGAAACCGGCGCTGGAGATGGTTTCTCCTGCCAGCTGGATGTCACCTTCGTGCACCGGCTCGAAACCGGCTATGGCGCGCAGGGTGGTGGTCTTGCCGCAGCCTGAAGAACCGAGCAGGCAACCGATGTCACCGGCGTTCAAATGCAGGTTGAGGTTTTGCACCACACGCTGGTCTTGATAACCGCAGGCGAGGTTGCGCAGGTTGAGCAGTAATGGCTGGCTCATGCGTGGTGATACGCCGGCTCAACGAGAAACTCGAGCAGGGCCTTTTGTGCATGCAAGCGGTTTTCAGCTTGATCCCAGGCGACCGAGCGTGCGTCGTCGAGCAGGTCGACGCTGATTTCTTCGCCGCGGTGCGCAGGCAGGCAATGCATGAACAGCACGTCCGGTGCGGCCAGGTCGAGCAGTGCGCGGTTGACCTGGTAGGGCGCGAACAGCTGAAGGCGCTTGGCGGTCTCTTCCTCCTGGCCCATCGAGGTCCAGACGTCGGTGCTCACCAGGTGGGCGCCGCGTACGGCGTCTTGCGGATCGCGAACGATGGTCACCCGGTCCCCAGCCTTGGCCACGAATTCGGGGTTGGGCTCGTAACCTTCCGGGCAGGCAACGCGCAACTGGAAGTCGAACTGGATCGCCGCTTCTATATAGCTGTTGCACATATTGTTGCCGTCGCCGATCCAGGCCACGGTCTTGCCCTGGATCGAGCCGCGGTGTTCGAGGAAGGTCTGCATGTCGGCCAGCAACTGACAAGGATGCAGGTCGTCGGACAGACCGTTGATCACCGGTACGCGCGAGTTGGCGGCGAACTCGGTCAGATTGCTGTGGGCAAAGGTGCGGATCATCACCGCATCGAGCATGCTCGACATGACGATGGCGCAGTCGCCGATCGGTTCGCCGCGGCCCAGTTGGGTGTCACGGGGCGACAGGAATATCGCCTGGCCACCGAGCTGGATCATGCCGGCTTCGAAGGAAATGCGGGTGCGGGTCGAAGACTTTTCGAAAATCATCCCGAGCACGCGGTTTTTCAGGGGCTCGAACAGTACGCCGCGGTTACGCAGGTCTTTGAGCTCAACGCCTCGACGGATCACGCTGACCAGCTCTTCGGGCGTGCAATCCATCAGGGAGAGAAAGTGCCTTGCGCTCATCATTGACTACCTTTTTGCTACAAACCGCAGATGCTCAAAGCCTTGTTTGACGGAACAACGGGCGAGACCTGCGGCGTAAGCCGCACGGGGCGACGAAATAGGGGAAGGCGCGATCTTATAATTAAATGTCGCGTCTTACCAATAGGGCTACGGTTTTTAGGGGATTTCAGAGGGGCTACGGGATGACCGCAGTCGCGCATTTGAAGCCTGTTTCCTGACAGCAGCGGGCCATTTGTACACCGGGCCTGCGCGGCTTGGCAATCAAACGGGGCGCGGATAACGCATTGTGGGTCGGTTTGCGCCTGGATATTCGCTGAATTTCGCAACAGTACGTCTGATCTGAAATATTTGCTAATGCAAAGTGCTGGGTTATAAATAAGTCACGAGCGACGCAGGAAGCCACCGCAATGGAATCGAAAGAACAGCAACTTATGGAATTGCTTGGCCTTACAGCCCGCTCCCTGACGCACCTGACCGCGTCGATGACTTCGATGTCTTTCGAACTGCTGCGCAGCAACGATCAGACTACCCGCGACGCTGGTCGGCGGATGATCGACCGCATGGCCACCATCAGTGCCGGGCTCGACGATCACTGGCGATTGATTGGCGAACTGACCGGGGTGCATGTCGCCCACGAGCAGATCGAAACCATCCAGGAAATCCAGTCGCAGGCTCCACCGAGGCTGCCGTCAAGCTGATCGACAACGGCCATCGGCTGGCCTGATGGTCACCGATTCACAAGATGAACGTCGCTGGCGCGGTTGCGGGGCAGGCGCCATAGTTTTGTTTCCGCGGCCGACATTGCCCGCTCAGAACAAGACAGAGACTGGCCATGACCAAGACTCTCCATCACCGTGCCTGCCACCTGTGTGAAGCCATCTGCGGCCTGACCATCGAAACCACCGAGGCCGACGCCGGCAACCTGCAGATCACCTCGATCAAGGGTGACCCTCTGGATACGTTCAGCCGTGGGCATATTTGCCCCAAGGCTGTCGCCCTGCAGGATATTCAGAACGATCCTGATCGCCTGCATAAACCGATGCGACGGATGGGCAGCGAATGGCAGCCCATCGAGTGGGAAGACGCCTTCAAACTTGTCGCCGAGCGGCTGGCGGCAATCCAGGAACGTCACGGACAAAACGCAGTGGCGGTCTATCAAGGCAACCCCAGCGTGCACAATTATGGGTTGATGACCCACAGCAATTACTTTCTCGGCTTGCTGAAAACCCGTAACCGGTTTTCAGCAACGTCGGTTGACCAGTTGCCCCATCATTTGACCAGCCATTTGATGTACGGCCACGGTTTGTTGCTGCCGATTCCAGACATCGATCACACCGACTTCATGCTGATCCTCGGGGGTAATCCGCTGGCCTCCAACGGCAGCATCATGACCGTGCCGGATGTGGAAAAGCGCTTGAAAGCCATTCAAGCAAGAGGCGGCAAAGTGGTCGTGGTCGATCCTCGACGCAGTGAAACGGCGGCGATCGCCGACCAGCATCTGTTCGTGCGTCCTGGCGGCGACGCGGCGCTGTTGTTCGGCCTGCTCAATACGTTGTTCGCTGAAGGACTGGTCCGTGACAGTCACTTGCCTGTTGACGGTCTGGATGACGTTCGCGAGGCAATCGCGACATTCACCGCCGAAGCCATGAGCCCGCTTTGCGCGGTGCCAGCCGAGCAGATCCGCCAACTGGCGCGGGACTTTGCCGCTGCGCCAAGCGCGGTTTGCTACGGTCGCATGGGCGTCTCGACCCAGGCGTTCGGCACGCTTTGCCACTGGCTGGTGCAGTTGATCAACCTGGTGACCGGTAATCTCGATCGTGTTGGCGGCGCCTTGTGCACCGAGCCGGCGATCGACCTGGTGGCCTCTACTTCGGGTGGGCATTTCAATCTGTGGCAGAGCCGGGTGTCCGGGCGTCCGGAGTACGCCGGGGAGCTGCCGGTATCAGCGCTGGCCGAAGAAATATTGACCGAGGGCGAAGGGCAGGTCCGTGCGCTGATTACCGTGGCGGGCAATCCAGTGTTGTCGACGCCCAATGGCCGACAGCTGGAACAAGCGCTGGATGGACTGGAGTTCATGGTCAGTGTCGACTTGTACATCAATGAAACCACGCGATACGCCGACCTGATCCTGCCGTCCACCTCGGCGCTCGAAAACGATCACTACGACACCACGTTCAACATGTTCGCCGTGCGCAATGTCAGCCGGTTCAATCGTGCAATTCTGCCCAAACCCGAAGGTGCGCTGCATGACTGGGAGATTTTCGTCGGATTGGCCCAGGCATTCGCCGCGAAGACCGGCAAGGAGCTCAAACCCACCATCGCTCCGGCGCAGATGATCGATCGTGGTCTGCGCATGGGCCTGTACGGCGATGCGTCAGAGCAAAAACTGTCCTTGGCGACATTGTTCGACCATCCCCATGGCGTTGATCTGGGGGCGCTCAAGCCAAACCTGGCGTCGCGTCTGAAAACCGCCAACCAACGGATTCAGGCCGCACCTGCCGCGATCCTTGCTGATCTGGCGCGCTTTTGCGCACTCCAGGCCCCGGCAGCCGATGAGTTGCTGATGATCGGCCGTCGCCATGTGCGCAGCAATAACTCGTGGATGCACAACTATCATCGTCTGGTGAAGGGCAAGCCGCGCCATCAGTTGCTGATGCACCCCGATGATTTGGCCAGTCGGGGCTTGAGTGACGGGCAGCGTGTGCGGGTCAGTTCACGGGTCGGGGTAATTGAAGTGGAGGTGCTCGGCAGTCTGGATATGATGAAAGGCGTGGTCAGTCTTCCGCACGGTTGGGGCCATGCGCGCCCAGGCGTGCAAATGACGATTGCCAGTGGCCAGCCGGGCTCCAGTGCCAACGACCTGACTGACGAATGTCAGCTCGATGAATTGTCCGGAAATGCGGCGCTCAATGGCGTCCCGGTGACCGTGGCAGCGGCCTGATCGTATCTGACGGAGAGACCGAGCAGGGCGCTCGGCTTTCCGTTACAATGCGCCACCGTGCCGACCCATGAGTCGGAAAGTTCAGCCGAGGTGCTCCATGGATATCATCGAAACGATTAAAGAGCAGATTGCCAACAACACCATTCTGCTTTACATGAAAGGCTCGCCGAATGCCCCGCAGTGCGGCTTCTCCGCTAAAGCCGCGCAGGCCGTGATGGCATGTGGCGAAAAGTTTGCGTACGTGGACATCCTGCAGAACCCGGAAATCCGCGCCAACCTGCCAAAATACGCCAACTGGCCAACCTTCCCGCAGCTGTGGGTTGCTGGTGAGCTGGTCGGCGGTAGCGACATCATGACCGAGATGTCCGCCGACGGCTCGCTGCAGGCGCTGATCAAGGATGCAGCTGCCAAGGCTGCTGCTCCAAAAAGCGAAGCCTGATCTCGTATCTTTGTAGGAGCAAGCTCAGCTCCTGCAACGAGCAAGAACAAAAAAGCCCCGCTTCTTCAAAAGAGAACGGGGCTTTTTATTGCATCGCAATTAATCGCGTCGAACTTACTCGTCTTCGCCCATCTGCGATTGCAGATAGTTCTCCAGACCAATCTTGTCGATCAGGCCCAGTTGGGTTTCCAGCCAGTCGATATGTTCTTCTTCGGACTCAAGGATGTCTTCAAGCAGTTCACGGCTACCGAAGTCGCCGACTTTCTCGCAATGCGCGATGGCGGCTTTCAGATCGGCGTGACCGGTTTTCTCGATACGCAGGTCGCACTCAAGCATTTCCTTGGTGTGCTCGCCGATGTGCAGCTTGCCCAGGTCCTGCACGTTCGGCAGGCCCTCGAGGAACAGGATGCGCTTGATCAGCTTGTCCGCGTGCTTCATCTCATCGATGGATTCGTGATACTCGTGTTTGCCGAGTTTGTTCAGACCCCAATCCTCATACATCCGTGCATGCAGGAAGTATTGGTTGATCGCGACCAGCTCATTGGCAAGGATCTTGTTGAGATGCTGGATGACTGTAATGTCGCCTTTCATGATGGGGTCCTGCCCTTTATTAGCTGTCTATAAGGCAGAGTTTGAGCCGCACAACTAAGAGTGTCAAACCTAAGTTATTGAATAATATATGAAAATTAATCGGAATAAGAATGTTTGTGTTCCGCGTCTAGCATCTAACTGGTTGATTTTCAGGCATAAAAAAACCGGACATCAGTCCGGTTCTTTGAAATGGGATATTCAGGCGGCGGTAAATTCTGCGGGAAAAGGAATCGCAGCTTGCGCGGTTTGCAGTTCCATCAGGGTTTCACGGACCACTTCCTTGGCCAGGCAGGCACATTTGCCACATTGACTGGCAACGCCTGTGGCTAAACGGACTTCTTTGTAGCTGCAGCATCCTTCATAGATCGCATCGCGGATTTTACCGTCGGTGACACCAGTGCAGAGGCAAACATACATAAGAGAAGACCGTCGCTTGTTTATGCTCGAATGCGATGGATCTTAATGTTAACGAGAATGATTGTCAAAGTGCTTTGAGGCAACATTTCTCCAGGGCTGACGAACGGTTTTTCTTCACTGCGCAGGCGCTGATTTTGCTCCTGCAATTTTACGCCAGCAGGAAAAACCGTTGAGGACAGGCCAAACACGCAGTGTATGATGGCCGGTCTTTGCGCAACGGATTTGTGTCACAGGGCTGTCGCCTGAGAGTGGCAGGCTGGCGCAAACCTTGTTATTCACGTTTCTACACCAGGAGATATCCAATGAGCGTACTCGTAGGCAAACAAGCCCCTGACTTCACCGTACCGGCCGTACTCGGCAATGGCGAAATCGTAGACAGCTTCACCCTGTCGTCGGCCATCAAAGGCAAATACGGCCTGGTGTTCTTCTACCCACTGGACTTCACCTTCGTTTGCCCGTCGGAGCTGATCGCTCTGGACAACCGCATGTCTGAGTTCAAGGCACGCAACGTTGAAGTGGTCGCGGTTTCGATCGATTCGCACTTCACCCACAACGCCTGGCGCAACACTCCGGTCAATAATGGCGGTATCGGCGAAGTCCGTTACACCATGGCTGCCGACATCAAGCAGGAAATCATGAAGGCCTACGACGTTCAGTCCGCTGACGGCGTAGCGTTCCGTGGCGCTTTCCTGATCGACGACAAAGGCGTTGTCCGTTCGCAGATCATCAACGACCTGCCGCTGGGCCGTAACATGGAAGAGCTGCTGCGTCTGGTCGACGCTCTGCAATTCCACGAAGAGCACGGCGAAGTCTGCCCTGCCAACTGGAAAAAAGGCGACAAAGGCATGAACGCTTCGCCAGAAGGCGTTGCGGCTTACCTGACCGAGCACGCTGCCGCACTGTAAGGCGCACGCTCCAGCTTTAAAAAGCAGATAAAAAAAAACCGGCCTTAGAGGCCGGTTTTTTTATGGGGGGGCGGCGAGCTATCAGTCGTCGAAATCTTCCCAGCCACCCATTTGTTTCCAGCGATTGACGATGCCGCAGAACAGTTCGGCGGTTTTCTCGGTGTCATAGCGAGCCGAGTGAGCCTCGCGACCGTCGAAGTCGATATCCGCCGCCTGACAAGCCTTGGCCAGCACAGTTTGACCGTAGGCCAGACCGGCGAGGGTCGCGGTGTCGAAGCTGGAGAATGGATGAAACGGGTTGCGTTTCATGTCCAGGCGCGCGACCGCAGCGTTGAGGAAGCCCAGGTCGAAGCTGCTGTTGTGGCCGACCAGAATCGCCCGCTTGCAGCCATTGGCCTTGAGCGCCTTGCGCACGCCGCGGAAGATATCGTTCAGGGCAGTTTCTTCACTCACGGCCATGCGCAGAGGGTGATCGAGCTTGATCCCGGTGAACTCCAGCGCTGCCGCTTCGACGTTCGCGCCTTCGAAAGGCTCGACCCGGAAGAAGTAGGTGTGATCCGGGTAGACAAAACCCTTTTCATCCATGGCAATGGTGGTTGCGGCGATTTCCAGCAGGGCGTCGGTGGCCGAGTTGAAACCACCGGTTTCTACGTCGACGACAACTGGCAGATAGCCACGAAACCGTGCGGCCATCGGGTGACGGGAACCACCGCCACCGCCTTGGCCTTCCTGTTCGTCGTCGAAATGGTCTTCACTCACGCGTGTTCCTCCAGCAGGCGCCAGCGCAGTTTTTCACCGGCGCGCAGCGGGATAACGGTCAGCTCGCCAAACGGCAGGCTGGTTGGGGCAGTCCATTCTTCACGGACCAGGGTGATGCGATCGGTGTTTGCCGGCAGGCCATAGAAACGCGGGCCGTTGAGGCTGGCGAAGGCTTCGAGCTTGTCCAGTGCATTGCGTTGTTCGAACGCTTCGGCGTACATCTCGATCGCTGCATAAGCGGTGTAGCAACCGGCGCAACCGCAGGCGGCTTCCTTGGCATGCTGGGCGTGGGGCGCCGAGTCGGTACCGAGGAAGAATTTCTCGCTGCCACTGGTGGCGGCGTCGAGCAGGGCTTCCTGATGGGTGTTGCGCTTGAGGATCGGCAAGCAATAGAAGTGCGGCCGGATCCCGCCCACCAGCATGTGGTTGCGGTTGTACAGCAGGTGATGCGCGGTGATGGTCGCGCCAACGTTGGCCGAGGCCGAGTTGACGAACTGCACGGCGTCAGCGGTGGTGATGTGTTCGAACACCACTTTGAGCGTCGGGAAACGCTCGACTACACGGCGCATGTGCTCATCGATGAAGATTTTTTCGCGGTCGAAGACATCGACATCGCCGCGGGTGACCTCACCGTGGATCAACAAAGGCATTCCGACTTCGGCCATGGCCTCCAGTGCCGGGAAAATCTTGTCGATACTGGTGACGCCAGAGTCCGAGTTGGTGGTCGCGCCGGCCGGGTACAACTTGGCGGCGTGAACGAAACCGCTGGCCTTGGCCTCGCGAATTTCTTCAGGCTGGGTGCGATCGGTGAGGTACAGGACCATCAGCGGTTCGAACGGGCTGCCGGCCGGGCGGGCAGCGAGAATCCGCTGGCGATAGCCGTCGGCTTCAGCCGCATTGCGGACCGGAGGGACCAGGTTGGGCATGATGATGGCGCGACCAAAGGTGCGCGCGACATCCGCAACGGTATTGGTCAACACGGCACCATCGCGAAGATGAATGTGCCAGTCGTCGGGACGCAGCAGGGTCAGGCGGTCGGACATGAGGGGATTCCAGGCGGGTCAAACTGAGGGGAATGCTACCGGAAAAGACACTTGCAGGCACTCGCTATCAAGTTTTGCAGGAAGCTTCCGATATCCAACAGGTATGCCGTAAACATCTGTGTGTCGGTCTTTTTGTTGTAGAAGCCAGTGGAGCCTCCCGTGCGCCAGCGTTATTTAGCCTTGCTCAGTGTGTTTGCCAGCCTTCCCGCGATGGCGCTCACTTTCCAGACTCGTCTGGAGAGCATTGAGTGGACGGTCGAAGGTGACAAGTTCGAGTGCCGCTTGACCCAGCCGATCACCGATTTCGGCTCAGGGCAATTCGTGCGACGCGCTGGCGAGCAGGCGACGTTTCGTCTGAATGCCTATAACGCGATGCTGGGTGGAGGCTCGGCCACGCTGTTGGCGGCGGCTGCGCCGTGGCAACCGGGGCGCGGTGACATCAATCTCGGCTCCGTTCGAATCGGCAGCGGCAACGTGCTGTTCAACAGTTCACAAGCGCAGGCCGGACGGCTGATCAGCGGCCTGATTGACGGTCGCAGCCCTGTGGTACGGCATTCTTCGGCGGATGGTCGGGTATCGGAAGTACGCTTGTTGCCGGTCAGGTTCAACAAGGCATTCGCCGATTACCAAAGCTGTGTGGCCAAATTGTTGCCGCAGAATTTCGATCAGGTCAAACAATCCGAAGTGGGTTTCCCCGGTGGCGGTATCGATCTGGATGCGGCAGCGAAAGCCAAGCTCCGGGTGATGCTGGAGTACATGAAGGCTGATCCGACGGTTAACCATATCGAACTTGACGGCCATTCCGACAACAGCGGTAACCGCCTGACCAATCGCGACCTGTCACGACGTCGAGCCTTGGCTGTGATGGAGTTCTTCAAGGCCAACGGGATCCAGGAGTCGCAGATCACCCTGCGCTTTCACGGCGAAGCCTATCCGTTGGCGCCCAATATCAACAACGCCAATCGTTCGAGAAATCGTCGTGTGACCATACGTCTGGAACGGGGAGCACCACCCGAGCAGGTGGCACCTCAAGCCGTGAAACCGGCCACTTCAACGACTTCCTGACTCTACGGTCATCGTCGCGCTCTCGACATAATCTGTCGCTTCGTCGTCATAAGCTGTCGCGCCACTGTAAATTATCCTGCATGAGCGGTAGACTTCTCGGCTTTCCGTAGAACCCCGTGGAGTGATGGCATGGCGGACGTAAACAAGGTCGTTCTGGCGTATTCCGGCGGCCTGGACACTTCGGTGATCCTCAAGTGGCTGCAGGATACTTATAACTGTGAAGTGGTGACCTTCACCGCTGACCTGGGTCAGGGCGAAGAGGTTGAACCTGCACGCGCCAAGGCTCAGGCCATGGGCGTCAAAGAAATCTACATCGACGACCTGCGCGAAGAGTTCGTGCGCGATTTCGTGTTCCCGATGTTCCGCGCCAACACCGTTTACGAAGGCGAGTACCTGCTGGGTACTTCCATCGCGCGTCCGCTGATCGCCAAGCGACTGATTGAAATCGCCAACGAAACCGGCGCTGACGCCATTTCCCACGGCGCCACCGGTAAAGGCAACGACCAGGTTCGTTTCGAACTGGGCGCCTATGCTTTGAAGCCAGGCGTAAAAGTGATTGCTCCGTGGCGCGAGTGGGACCTTCTGTCCCGCGAGAAGCTGATGGACTACGCGGAAAAACACGCGATCCCGATCGAGCGTCACGGCAAGAAGAAATCGCCGTACTCGATGGATGCCAACCTCCTGCACATCTCTTATGAAGGCGGCGTGCTGGAAGACACCTGGACCGAACACGAAGAAGACATGTGGCGCTGGACCGTTTCCCCGGAAAAGGCTCCTGACAAGCCGCAGTACCTGGAACTGACCTACCGCAACGGCGACATCGTTGCGCTGGACGGCGTCGAAATGACTCCGGCCACCGTTCTGGCGACGTTGAACCGTATTGGTGGTGAACACGGTATCGGTCGTCTCGACATCGTCGAGAACCGTTACGTGGGCATGAAGTCCCGTGGCTGCTACGAAACCCCTGGCGGCACCATCATGCTGCGCGCCCACCGTGCGATCGAGTCGATCACCCTGGACCGCGAAGTCGCTCACCTCAAAGACGAGTTGATGCCTAAGTACGCCAGCCTCATCTACACCGGTTACTGGTGGAGCCCTGAGCGTCTGATGCTGCAACAGATGATCGATGCGTCCCAGGCCCACGTGAACGGTGTCGTGCGTCTGAAACTGTACAAGGGCAATGTCATCGTCACCGGCCGCAAGTCCGATGAGTCGCTGTTCGACGCCAACATTGCTACCTTTGAAGAAGATGGCGGCGCCTACAACCAGGCCGACGCGGCAGGCTTCATCAAGCTTAACGCCCTGCGTATGCGCATTGCAGCCAACAAGGGTCGCAAGCTGTTCTGAGACCTTTGAGTCGGAAATGAATTTGTGGCCTCCTCATCGAGGAGGCCACAAATTTGCAGATGCTGTTTTTTATCTGAAATCTCAATATCACGTTGTCGGGTACCTCCCTCCGCTTTCATCACCGTCGTGTGGTGTACGTCAGTGGCAAGATTCAAGAACTGTCACTCTCTTTGAACATAAATTGTAAACAACATAAAAAGTAGCGTTGCTGCGTTTTCTTGTCTGCTTTAAAAGGTTGAGTGCGCCTTCCTTGAGGCATTTTTCCGATTCTGTATCCGCGATAAATAAAACTGCCTGACAGTGTTTTTCCCGTGGCTTTTTTATGGCCTGGGACAAGGCACTGAATTCGATTGTCTTGTTGAGTTGACGTGCATCGATGATCTGCAGGCTATTTGCTGGCTGAGACAGTCGAATACGTTGTTCGCCTGCGGTTTGCCGCGAGTCGATGTCGTCGGGAGGGGATTGTGCGTTGGGAGAGCGAGATGCAGGCGGAACATCTGTTGCCTCATTTTCCCGGTTATCCATTTCACCAAGGGCTTCTATGAAATGCTCGCCCTTTTCATAGTCCGAAGGCGCGTACAACGATCGATAATTGAAGTTGAGTGTCGCAAAGAAAAGAAGAAGCAAATAAAAGGGAAAGCTTATCAAGAACCAAATATAGATCTCCCTTTCTCTGTTATCCAGTAAAGGTAATATCACTGCTGCTGAAGTTTCAGACAGTGTTGCGAATATGGCGATAACGGTAATGGGGTTTGCGATTCTTTTTTTGGGAATTTTCATGTGTTGTACTCATATTGGTTGTCTATTCTCTAATGGATTGAAATTTTATGGGTTGTATTGCAGTGGTTGGTTTATTGCGGTTGATTGGCTGTAGTCCCTTAAAAAGGTTCGTTGCTGGTTTTTAAAAATATACCCTGTTTGTTTCGGTGTGGGTTGTATTGTTTTAATGGTTGTTCAATTCTTGAATTTTTCTGTAAGGGTGAGTGGCACTTCCTGTGCGATCTTTCCTTTTTCAGTGTTTGGCACTAAAAGTATCTGTTGCGTTGAGGGGGATGGAGGGGCAGATTGTGTTCGGCGGGAAAAAAATAGAGTCGATAAAGGTTTGTGTTTGTTGTGAATTGATACAAAAAACCACCGTTGAAAAAACACATGCACAATGCGGATACAGTTTTCCAGAGGCGGAGTTCGAGGGTTTTTTGTAAGACTAATCCGCGATGTTTGTAGGGAATGTCTTTCGCTGTAGATGCCCGGGGGGCGCGGCATGCCATGGGGGAAACGACTAGGCTATTGTGCGGGCTCTAAAAATTCGAACAGCGAAATTGGACTTGCCCATGAATAAAGTGCTGATCGTGGATGATCATCCCGTCATTCGTCTTGCGGTACGTATGCTGATGGAACGTCATGGCTACGAAGTCGTTGCTGAAACAGACAATGGTGTGGATGCATTACAACTTGCCCGTGAACAAATGCCGGACATTGTCATTCTGGATATTGGAATACCAAAACTCGATGGCCTGGAAGTTATCGCACGATTGAGTTCGGCAGCCTTACCGATGAAAGTATTGATATTGACTTCACAGGCACCTGGGCATTTCTCCATGCGATGCATGCAATCCGGCGCTGCCGGATATGTTTGCAAGCAACAGGACCTGACGGAGTTGCTCAGTGCAATAAAGGCTGTTCTGTCCGGTTACAGTTACTTCCCCAATCAAGCATTGCACACCGTGCGTGCCAGTTTGGGCAACGCCAGCGAAGCCGATATGGTGGATCGCCTGTCGGGGCGGGAAATGATGGTTCTACAACAGCTGGCTCGGGGCAAGACCAACAAGGAGATTGCCGATGGGATGTTTCTCAGCAACAAAACCGTCAGTACCTACAAGACGCGGTTGCTGTTGAAGCTTAATGCGCGCTCTCTGGTCGACCTGATCGAGCTGGCTCAGCGCAATGGGCTTGTCTGATTGCGCAGCGTTGACGACACCGGATAAGCGGGCACTTGTCACGGTTCAGCATTTAGCAAAAAGCCTCCGTTTCGGGAGGCTTTTAGATGTCATAAGTCAAAATCGTAATCGGCCAATTGCTTTTGCAGTCGGCGCTCCTCCAGCAGATTGTCGATGGTGCGGCGTTTGCTCAGGTTGGTTTTGGCTACTTCCACCACCGGCTCGGCATCGTCAGCCTCAACGGGGATGAAGTCGTCTTCTACGTCCAATTGCTCTTTGCCAGTGCTCATGTAGTTACTCCAGGCTAAGAAGGCCTTTGGGGCTCCTTATATCGACAATCTCCTGGCGGGTAAAAAAGATTTTTTCAATCGATGAATCGGTAATTCTAATAGAGCCTCAATCGTCCGAGGTCTTGTGCTTGTATTCACACAGGTCTTCGATACGGCAACTGCCACAACGCGGCTTGCGGGCCAGGCATACATAGCGCCCATGCAGGATCAACCAGTGATGTGAGTCGAGCAGGTACTGTTTGGGCACGAACTTCATCAATTTGTGCTCGACCTCGACGACATTCTTGCCAGGTGCAATGCCGGTGCGGTTGCTGACCCGGAAAATGTGGGTGTCCACCGCCATGGTCAGCTGCCGGAATGCGGTATTGAGCACGACGTTGGCAGTCTTGCGGCCAACCCCGGGCAGGGCTTCCAGTTCCTCTCGGGTCTGCGGCACTTCACCTGCATGGCGCTCGACCAGCAACCGACATGTCTCGATGACGTTTTTTGCCTTGCTGTTGAACAGGCCGATAGTCTTGATGTATTCGGACAGTCCTTCAACGCCCAACGCATGAATAGCCGCAGGGGTGTTGGCGACCGGAAACAGTTTTGCCGTGGCCTTGTTGACTCCAACGTCGGTCGATTGCGCCGAAAGAATAACGGCGATCAGCAATTCGAACGGTGAGGAGTAGGCCAGTTCGGTCTTTGGTTCCGGGTTGTCTTCATGCAGCCTGCGGAATATTTCCAGACGTTTTGCAGCATTCATGGGCAGTGCGTGTCCTCGAGGGCGTCAGTGTGAAGGTGTCGGGCGATGCCAGGCTTGCCATGCGGCGATCAGCAGACCCAGGAGAATAAAACCGCCTGGAGCCAGCGTAGCCAGGCGTAAGCCACCGTCGGTGGTCAGTCCCCAGCCTTGCCATTGCGCGTGCGTTGCAGCGACCAACCACGACAAGTGATGACCCAGTGTCCCGTAACCAATGAATTCGCGCAGCAGCCCGAGGCCGACCATCAGGGCGCCGAACAGCCCATACAGGCGCAGGCGGTCTCGCCAGGTGCTCTGAAAGAATCCGTTGTGTTCCAGCACGACACATTGCAAAGCAAGCAGCGCCGCATAGATCCCTATTTGATGATGCCATTGCAGCGACCAGACTTGTGCGCCGAGTTCCGCGCAACTGGTGAGCGTGGCCGAAAGCAGCACGCTTGCCCACAAATGCGTTGCCGGGAGCAAGCGTGGTCGCAAGATGTTCATGCCAAGGCCAAACGCGCTGATCACGACAACGAACATCAACCACAGGCCCAATGCGCTCGCCAGTGAGCCGGTAACGCCAATGAGCGGTGCGAGCATCAATGAGCACGGCAGCAACGATGTTTTACTCATGGCCGGCGCTCCCGAGCAGTTGTTGCCGATGCTCATCAAAATAACGCAGCGCGTCGTGGGTGGCGTTGATCACTGCTCGTGAGGTAATGGTCGCCCCCGCCATTTGATCGAACTGCCCGAGATCCTTTTTCAAGGCCCAGCCCTTGTCGTCAGGATCAAAACGAGACTTGCCGGTAAACGATTGGAGCCAGGCGTTGGGCCAGTCGGCGATTCGTGCGCCGAGCCCCGGGGTTTCCGCTTGTTTGAGTGTTTTGACGCCGATCAGCCTTGCGTTGGCGTCAATGGCAATCAGCAGGTCGATAGCGCCCGCGTAACCCAGGGTCTGGCTGCGCAGCAACACAGCGTACGGTTGACCGGCCTTGGTCGCTCGGTACCCGGCCATAAGGGTACTGTTGCCCAACGCGGTGTCCTGGAGTGTGAGCGGCTGTTCCAGCGGCTGATTGTCGTAGCTGGCAGGGGGTAGCAGATCCAGCAGGTTGCGACTGTCGATCAAGCGCTGCTCGGAGGCGATGCGCGGCGCACTGTTGAGCTGCGCGAGATAACTCAGGCCTATGCCAAACGCGCCCAGTAAAACCAGGATCGCAACGCTCGACGCACGATTCATGATGCGCTCTGCTCCTGACGAGCGACTGCAAACCTCTCCAGCGCCGGAACGCAGAGGTTCATCAAAAGCACGGCGAAGGCCACGCCGTCCGGGTAGCCGCCCCAGGTACGAATCAGGTACGTCAACAGCCCGACCCCGGCGCCAAACAACAGGCGGGCTATGGGGCTTTTGGCGCCAGATACCGGTTCCGTAACGATGAAGAATGCCCCCAACATGGTTGCACCGGTGAGCAGGTGAAACAGCGGTGAACCGTGGGAGTCAGAGCCCGAGCCGTTCCAGCACAACAGACTGATGACGAACAGACTTGCCAGCATCCCGACCGGCGCATGCCAACTGAACACTTTACGTTGCAGCAAAAATGCGCCACCGGCGAGGAATGCCAGGTTCACCCACTCCACACCGCGGCCGCCGAAGTGACCAAACGCCGGGTTCGCCGAAAACAGTTCATCCATTGTCAGGCTTTTGTTGATCCGCAGACTGTCCAGTGCCGTGGCCCGGACCCACGCATCCGGTGCCTGTCCAAAGCCAAACACCTGTTGTAAAGCACTCGACAGGTCCATGCCGTGGGATGACGGCCAATGGGTCATCTGTTGCGGGAATGTCACCAGCACCAGAGCAACACCCAGCATCGCCGGATTGAACGGGTTCGATCCGACACCGCCATACAAGTGCTTGCCCAATACCATCGCGAACGCGGCGGCACTGACGGTCAGCCACCACGGACAATAGGGTGGCAGGGCCAACGCCAACAGGGTTGCGCTGACCAACGCGCTGCCGTCGCTCAAGCTGGCCCCGAGTGGTCGCTTGCGCAGGTGCAACATGGCCGCTTCGACCGACAATGCAGCGATGCCGGCCAATATCAGATTGATCAACACGCCCCAACCGTACAGCCAGAACATCATCAGTGCTCCGGGCAGGGTGGCCAGCAGCACCAGTTTCATGGCCTGCTGCAAGCGATCGTCAACTGACTCAAGAGACGGCATAGGCTTCCACCTGGCGTTCGGCCTCGTTGAGGGCACGCTGCAGGGCTTCGATCTGTTCGGCGGAGGCTTCGCTGGTCTGGGCTTTTTTAAGTTCGGCGCGGCGCATGGCCAGCTGGATTTTTGCCCGTTTCAACTCGGCATCGTTTGTCGCCGCTGCCGGACGCGGCACAGCAACCGGCGGCGCATCGCTTTCCAGTTGCGTCAACGTACGTTCGGCTGCTTCGAACTGCTGCTGCAGGACGACGAGTTGCGACTGCTGTTCAAAGGTGGGCGGATGGCCGAAAGCCTTCAGCGACTTGTGCAATTGTGCCCGGCTCATCGCGACGTCGATCTTGGCTTTTTTCAGCGCCGCATCGGCATTCGCCGTTTTTTGCGCGCGGACGCGTTCAAGGGCGGCTTGCACTGGATCGAGTGCGGCTTCAACGGGCTGCGGCGTTCGCTGCAAGCGAGCCTGGCGCTCGGCTGCCTTCTGTTGTTCTTCGCGTTGCAAACGGGCGTTGCGCTGTTCGAACCGGCGTCGTGCATGACTGCGCTTCTCGGCACGGGCTCGTTGATCGTCAAGACTGAATGCCAGACCGCCGACAATCGGCACAACGGTCTCCATCGGCAGCGGACGCATCTCGATGCAATCGACCGGGCATGGCGCCACGCAGAGATCGCAACCGGTGCATTCGTCGATGATCACCGTGTGCATCAGTTTTGCCGCGCCGACGATGGCATCGACGGGGCAGGCCTGGATGCACTTGGTGCAGCCAATGCATTCGGCTTCGCGAATGTAGGCGATCTGCGCCGGGGCTGAACCTCGGCTGACGTCCAGTTCCAATACCGGCACGTTCAGCAGTTGGGCCAGGGCATTGATGGTTTCGCTGCCACCCGGGGGGCACTTGTTGATCGGCTCGCCGGCGGCGATGCCCTCGGCGTAAGGTTTGCATCCTGGGTGGCCGCACTTGCCGCATTGAGTTTGCGGCAGGAGGGCGTCGATGCGTTGAATCAGACTCATGTTTTGATCAGTCCGCTGAATCCGAGAAAAGCCACTGCTATCAAGCCGGCACCGATCAGGTCGATCGGCAAGCCGCGAAAGGGCAGTGGAACATCGTTATCGAATGTGCGCTGGCGCAAATCGTTGAAAAGACTCAGCACCAGCCAGAAACCCAGACCGCAACCCAGGCTCAATGCCGTGGCATGGAAAAGACCGTTGTCGTCCTGAGCATTGAACAATGTCACTCCCAGGACGCCGGCATTGCCTGCCAGTAGCAACCACAGGCCTTCGAACGAAAGCTTGGGCATCAACCGCGCAAGCAGTTTGAGCAGGGGGGCGATCAGCAGGACGCTCAGTGGCAGAAAGACGAACAGGCGCAGGGCTGCCAGATCCAGTGGCACCAGTAGCCAGCGGTACAGTGCATAGCCGACTACGCCTGCCATCAACATCAGGCATGTCGTCGCGATGCCGAGCGCATGGACCTGCCGGCGCTTGCTGCCCAACAGCGGATCGACGCCCAGCGGCCAGTGCAACACGAGGTTGTTGATCAAGGCTGCACTGAAGAGCGTCAAAAGCGTATCGGTCATGATTGTCCATATCCGCTGCCGGATAACCCTGTAGGTGAAGCCACACCTGATGGATAGTATGGGCCAGACATGAAAATCCCACAGCCGCGCCAGGCACGACTGTGGGATCGATTCAGCGCAAAATCTACTTGATGCGCTGACCTGGCTTGGCGCCACTGTCCGGGCTGAGCAGGTAGATTTCTTCACCGCCAGGGCCGGCCGCCATCACCATGCCTTCGGAGATGCCGAACTTCATTTTCCGTGGCTTGAGGTTGGCGATCATCATGGTCAGGCGACCATCGAGCTTGGACGGATCCGGGTAGGCACTCTTGATCCCGGAGAACACGTTGCGTTGCTCGTCACCGATATCAAGGGTCAGGCGCAACAGCTTGTCGGCGCCTTCCACGTGTTCGGCCTTGACGATCAGCGCCACGCGCAGATCGACTGCGGCGAAGGTGTCGAAGTCGATTTCTGGCGACAGCGGGTCTTTGGCCAGTTCGCCGTTGCCGGCAGGTGCGGCTTCGCCGGTGTCGGTCTGGCTGGCGGTCAGGTCTTCTTTCGAAGCGTCGGTCATGGCTTGCACTTTCACCGGGTCGATCCGGGTCATCAACGGCTTGAACTCGTTCAACTGATGGTTGGCGAGCAAGGTTGCGTGGTCGTTCCAGGTCAGCGGTGCGACGTTGAGGAACGCCTCGGCATCGGCGGCCAGCAACGGCAGCACAGGCTTGAGGAAGATCACCAGTTGGCGGAACAGATTGACGCCGGTGGCGCAGATCGCCTGGACTTCATCCTGTTTGCCTTCCTGTTTGTTCAGCGACCACGGTGCCTTGTCGGCAATCCAGGCGTTGGCGCGATCGGCCAGGCCCATGATCTCGCGCATGGCGCGGGCGAAATCGCGGGCTTCATAGGCGTCGGCGATGCTTGGCGCGGCGGCCAGGAAGGCTTCGGTCAACTCTGGCGCAGCGTTGGTGTCGACCATCAGGCCGGCATTGCCCTTGTGGATAAAACCGGCGCAACGGCTGGCGATGTTGACGACTTTGCCGACCAGGTCGGAGTTGACCTTCTGCACGAAGTCTTCGAGGTTCAGGTCGAGGTCGTCGACGCCACGGCCCAGTTTGGCCGCGTAGTAGTAGCGCAGGTATTCCGGCGACAGGTGATCCAGGTAGGTCCGGGCCTTGATGAAGGTGCCGCGGGACTTGGACATTTTCTGGCCGTTGACGGTCAGGTAGCCGTGCACGTTGATGCCGGTCGGCTTGCGGTAGCCGGCGCCTTCGAGCATGGCTGGCCAGAACAGGGCGTGGAAGTTGACGATGTCCTTGCCGATGAAGTGGTACAGCTCGGCGGTGGAGTCCTTGCCCCAGAACGCATCGAAGTCCAGCTCCGGCGTGCGGTTGCACAGGTTCTTGAAGCTCGCCATGTAGCCGATTGGCGCGTCCAGCCACACATAGAAATACTTGCCCGGCTCGCCCGGGATTTCAAAACCGAAATACGGCGCATCGCGGGAAATGTCCCACTGCTGCAGGCCGGCATCCAGCCATTCGGCAATCTTGTTCGCCACGGCGTCTTGCAGGGTGCCGCTGCGGGTCCAGGCTTGCAGCATTTCCTGGAAGTCCGGCAGCTTGAAGAAGAAGTGCTGGGAGTCCTTGAGCACCGGCGTGGCGCCAGAGATCGCCGACTTCGGATCCTTCAGGTCGGTGGGCGCGTAGGTGGCGCCGCATTTTTCGCAGTTGTCGCCGTACTGGTCTTCGGTGCCGCATTTCGGGCAGGTGCCCTTGATGAAGCGATCGGCCAGGAACATTTTCTTTTCCGGGTCGAAGTACTGCGTGATCGAGCGTTGGGCAATGTGCCCGGCGTCGCGCAGCTTGAGGTAGATCTGGCTCGACAGCTCACGGTTTTCTTCGGCGTGAGTGGAGTGGAAGTTGTCGAAGTCCACCAGGAAGTCGGCAAAGTCGGCGCTGTGTTCAGCCTGGACATTGGCGATCAGTTGTTCCGGGGTGATGCCTTCTTTTTCTGCGCGCAGCATGATCGCCGAACCGTGGGCGTCGTCAGCGCAGACATAAATGCATTGGTTGCCGCGGTGCTTCTGGAAGCGCACCCACATATCGGTCTGGATGTATTCCAGCATATGGCCAAGGTGGATCGAACCATTGGCATAGGGCAGGGCGCTGGTGACGAGGATCTTGCGTGGCTCGGACATGGGGCTCGGCTACTTGATGAAACGGAGGTCGGCCACTATAAAGCGCCAGCGCATAATTTTCACCCTGTGCACCTGTATCCGGTTGCATCGGATGCTCAAACCCGAGTCCGGGCAGTTTGAAGAAGAAAGGGCTGTTGTGGCGAGGGAGCTTGCTCCCGCTGGGGGGCGAAGCCGCCCCGAACCCTGCTACACGGCGCTGTCAGGAGGATCGCGTCAACCTGATTGCGACTGCTGCGCAGCCGAACGGGAGCAAGCTCCCTCCCCACAGGGATGTGTTTGCCACAAATCATCAGTGGGCATGCCGTCCTTGAGCTGATGCTCAAACCTGTGAACAGGCAGTTTGGGCAGGAAAGTGCTTTGGTGGCGAGGGAGCTTGCTCCCGCTGGGTGGCGAAGCCGCCCCGAACCCTGCTACACGGCGCTGTCAGGAGGATCGCGTCAAGCCGATTGCGACTGCTGCGCAGCCGAGCGGGAGCAAGCTCCCTCGCCACAGGCACAAATAGCTCCCTCCCCACAGGGGTGTGTTTGCCACAAATCATCAGTGGGCATGCCGTCCTTGAGCTGATGCTCAAACCTGTGAACAGGCAGTTTGAGCAGGAAAGGGCTGTTGTGGCGAGGGAGCTTGCTCCCGCTGGGTGGCGAAGCCGCCCCGAACCCTGCAACACGGCGCTGTCAGGAGGATCGCGTCAACCTGATTGCGACTGCTGCGCAGCCGAGCGGGAGCAAGCTCCNGTGGCGAGGGAGCTTGCTCCCGCTGGGTGGCGAAGCCGCCCCGAACCCTGCAACACGGCGCTGTCAGGAGGATCGCGTCAACCTGATTGCGACTGCTGCGCAGCCGAGCGGGAGCAAGCTCCCTCGCCACAGGGATGTGTTTGCCACAAATAGCTTCCTCCCCACAGGGATGTGTTTGCCACAAATCATCAGTGGGCATGCCGTCTTTGAGCTGATGCTCAAACCTGTGAACAGGCAGTTTGAGCAGGAAAGTGCTTTGGTGGCGAGGGAGCTTGCTCCCGCTGGGTGGCGAAGCCGCCCCGAACCCTGCAACACGGCGCTGTCAGGAGGATCGCGTCAACCTGATTGCGACTGCTGNGTGGCGAGGGAGCTTGCTCCCGCTGGGTGGCGAAGCCGCCCCGAACCCTGCAACACGGCGCTGTCAGGAGGATCGCGTCAACCTGATTGCGACTGCTGCGCAGCCGAGCGGGAGCAAGCTCCCTCGCCACAGGGATATATTTGCCACAAATAGCTTCCTCGCCACAGGGAAGTGTTTGCCACAAATAGCTCCCTCCCCACAGGGATGTGTTTGCCACAAATCATCAGTGGGCATGCCGTCCTTGAGCTAGAACGGTTAGGATACCTGCCTGATTTTCCAGCCTTGTTATCGGAGTTGCCCATGAGCGCCGTCAATCGCGCAGCGGTGGAAGCCGTCCTTCGCCAATACACCGACCCTTATCTGAACCAGGACCCGGTCAGCGCCGGGTGCGTGCGCAACATCGACATTCAGGGCGACCGCGTCAGCGTCCAGCTCGAATTGGGTTACGCCGCCGGTCTGTTCAAGAGTGGCTGGGCGCAGATGCTGGAAATGGCTATTCAAGGCCTCGATGGCGTGTCGAATGCAAAAGTCGACATCACCAGCGTGATTGCCGCGCACAAGGCTCAGGCGCAGATCCCGGGGCTGGCCAACGTGAAAAACGTCGTGGCCGTGGCGTCAGGCAAGGGTGGCGTGGGCAAATCCACCACCGCGGCCAACCTGGCACTGGCCCTCGCCCGCGAAGGCGCCAAGGTCGGGATTCTAGACGCCGACATCTACGGTCCGAGCCAGGGCATCATGTTCGGCATCGCCGAAGGCACCCGCCCGCAGATCAAAGATCAGAAGTGGTTCGTACCGATCCAGTCCCACGGCGTCGAAGTCATGTCCATGGCCTTCCTCACCGACGACAACACGCCAATGGTCTGGCGCGGACCGATGGTTTCCGGTGCCTTGCTGCAACTGGTCACCCAGACTGCCTGGGGCGATCTGGATTACCTGGTCATCGACATGCCGCCAGGCACCGGCGACATCCAGCTGACCCTGGCGCAGAAAGTCCCGGTGGCCGGCGCCGTCATCGTCACCACCCCGCAGGACCTGGCATTGCTGGACGCTCGCAAGGGCGTCGAAATGTTCCGCAAGGTCAACATTCCGGTGCTGGGCGTGGTGGAAAACATGGCCGTGCACATCTGCTCGAACTGTGGGCATGCCGAGCATCTGTTCGGTGAGGGCGGCGGGGTGAAACTGGCCAATCAGTACGGCGTCGAACTGCTGGCTTCGTTGCCGCTGGCGATGGCCATCCGCGAACAGGCCGATGGTGGCAAGCCAACAGTGATCGCCGAGCCGGACAGTCCGATAGCACTGGTTTATCAGGAACTGGCCCGCCACGTCGGTGCGCGGATCGTGTTGCAGGAAGCGTTGACGCCAGCGATGCCGAACATCAGCATCAGCGACGATTGATGGCCTGAAACACAATCAACTGTGGGAGCCAGCCTGCTGGCGATAGCGGATTCAGATTCACCAACCATGTTGGCTGAACCACCGCAATCGCCAGCAGGCTGGCTCCCACAGTGTTTTTCATGTCTGGGCTTAGATCCGCAACCCGCCATCCATCTCCAGAATCCGCCCGGTGTAGTAGTCGTTCTCGAAAATGTACGCCGCGGAATGGGCGATTTCTTCCGGCCTGCCCATGCGCTTGAGCGGAATCCCGGCAGTCATCTTCTCCAGCGCTTCAGGCTTCATGCCCAAAGTCATTTCGGTTTCGATGAAGCCCGGTGCAATGCCGGCCACGCGAATGCCGTAGCGCGCCAGTTCCTTGGCCCAGGTCACGGTGGCCGCAGCGACGCCGGCCTTGGCGGCAGAGTAGTTGGTCTGGCCGATGTTGCCAGCGCGGGAAATCGACGAGATATTGATAATCGCGCCATTGTTGTTCAGCTCAACCATTTTCGCCGCAACTTCACGGGTGCACAGGAATACACCGGTCAGGTTGACGTCGATCACTGCCTGCCACTGCGCCAGGCTCATTTTGGTCATTTCGCCGTCCTTGACCTTGAGCAGCAGGCCGTCGCGCAGGATGCCGGCGTTGTTGATCAGGCCATGGATCGCACCGAAGTCTTCGGCGACCTGGGCAACCATGTGCGTAACTTGTTCTTCGTTGGCCACATTGCACAAGTAAGCGCGAGCTTCGACGCCTTTGGCTTTGCAGGCGGCGACCGCGTCATCGAGTTTTTCCTGGTTCAGGTCGACCAATGCCAGCTTCGCGCCCTTGCCGGCGAAATACTCGGCCATGGAACGGCCTAAACCCTGGCAACCGCCCGTGATAATGATTACTTTGTCAGTGAGTTGCATTCGCATGCCCCGGTAGCAGGTCTGAGTGGTTTCCTTGCTAGATAGCCTCTCGATCTGCGCCTGACCTGGCTTGGCTGCACATGAGAATTGCCCGATGGCGTGCTGGGACTTTCCAGCGCAGCCCGTCCGTTTTTTTGACGGATTCTATATAAGGAGTCATAAATTGAGCGTTGAAGCGGCTAAGCATGCACGAGAATTGCTTCTCAAGGAATACCGTGGAGTGCTCTCGACGCACTCCAAAGCAATGCCCGGTTTTCCGTTCGGCTCAGTGGTTCCGTATTGCCTGGATGAGCATGGCCGACCGTTGATCCTGATCAGCCGTATCGCGCAGCACACGCACAATCTGCAAAAAGATCCGAAATGTTCATTGTTCGTCGGTGAACGCGGCGCTGAAGATGTACAGGCCGTCGGTCGACTGACTTACCTGGCCGAAGCCCGACAGCTGGAAGACGCCGCGGCCATTGACGCCGCTGCCGAGCGCTATTACCGCTACTTTCCGGAATCGCAGAGCTACCACACCGCCCATGATTTTGATTTCTGGGTACTGACGCCGGTCCGTCATCGCTACATCGGTGGATTCGGTGCGATCCACTGGGTCAATGAGCTGACGCTGGCCAACCCGTTTGCCGGCAAGGCTGAAATCAGCATGGTCGAGCACATGAACGCCGATCACGCCAAAGCGATTGCCCATTACGTGGAACTGGCCGGTTTGCCAAAGACTTCCCCGGCGCAAATGGTCGGCATCGACAGCGAGGGCATGCACCTGCGCATCGGTCAAAGCCTCTACTGGCTACCGTTCCAGGCACCATGTAATACGCCGACACAAGTTCGCGAAGCCTTGGTTTTCCTGGCCCACGCTGAGCATTGGCCGAAAAATGAAGTGGCCGACGCTTGAATTCACGAAACGGCGACGTCATCTAAGGTGAACTGGCAAGGCATTCTTGCGTTGAGGAACCATTTGATGCGCCCTTTTTTGTTGCTCTTTCTGCTGTTCCCGGTGTTGGAGCTGTTCGTATTCGTCAAGGTGGCAGGGGCGATCGGGTTTTTCCCGGCCCTGCTGCTGGTAATACTCGGTTCGATGTTCGGTGTTTTTGTGCTGCGCATTGCCGGCCTGGCCACCGCACTGCGTGCCCGTGAAAGCCTGAACCGCGGTGAGCTACCGGCCCAGACCATGCTCGAAGGTCTGATGCTGGCGCTGGCCGGTGGCCTGTTGATCCTGCCCGGCTTCATCAGCGATGTGATCGGCCTGATCATGCTGTTGCCGATCAGTCGTCGTCTGCTGGCCAATAAAATGCGCCAGCGCGCCGAGGAACAGGCGATTCGCCAACGCGCGTTTGCCGATGACCTGCAGGCCCGTGGCGGCCCCGCACCACGCGAACCGCTGGGCCGTGAGCCCAACGTGATCGAAGGCGAGTTCGAACACCGCGATACCAAGTAATTCAATCTATCGACACGGCACCTTCGGGTGCCGTGATCGTTTGCGGGGCATCGACATGAAAATTTTTCGCTGCCGGCCCTTGTAATCAGCTTGTACGCCCTTATGTAACGGTCACCGCAAGGTTTCTGGCGATCACGCCAGACAGACTTCCGCGGTTCGCTCGACGAACCGCACCCGGCACCGCCGGACTTTGTTAAACCCGCCGGGACTACACCGGCCGATGAAAACCACAATTAGGAGAGATCGACAATGAAGCTTCGTCCTCTGCATGACCGCGTCGTCATCCGTCGCAGCGAAGAAGAAAAGAAAACCGCTGGCGGTATCGTCCTGCCAGGCTCGGCTGCTGAAAAAGCCAACAGCGGCGAGATCCTCGCTGTCGGCACCGGCCGCGTACTGGATAACGGTGAAGTGCGTGCACTGTCCGTGAAAGTGGGCGACAAGGTTGTGTTCGGTCCTTACTCCGGCAGCAACACTGTGAAAGTCGACGGCGAAGACCTGCTGGTAATGAGCGAGAACGAAATCCTCGCTGTTGTCGAAGGCTGATTCCCCGCTCATTTTCCCGCTACTACAAAGTATTTAAGGAATATCGATCATGGCTGCTAAAGAAGTTAAATTCGGCGATTCCGCCCGCAAGAAAATGCTCACCGGTGTCAACGTCCTGGCTGACGCAGTAAAAGCGACCCTGGGCCCGAAAGGCCGTAACGTGATCATCGAGAAGAGCTTCGGCGCTCCGACCATCACCAAGGACGGCGTTTCCGTAGCCAAAGAAATCGAACTGGAAGACCGTTTCGAGAACATGGGCGCGCAGCTGGTCAAAGACGTTGCCTCCCGTGCCAACGATGACGCAGGCGACGGCACCACCACCGCCACCGTTCTGGCTCAGTCGATCGTCAACGAAGGCCTGAAAGCCGTCGCTGCCGGCATGAACCCGATGGATCTGAAGCGTGGTATCGACAAGGCGACCATCGCGATCGTCAAAGAGCTGAAGGCCCTGTCCAAGCCATGCGCTGACACCAAGGCTATCGCTCAGGTAGGCACCATCTCCGCCAACTCCGACAACTCCATCGGCGACATCATTGCCGAAGCCATGGAAAAAGTCGGTAAAGAAGGCGTGATCACCGTTGAAGAAGGCTCGGGCCTGGAAAACGAACTGTCGGTTGTAGAAGGCATGCAGTTCGACCGTGGCTACCTGTCCCCGTACTTCGTCAACAAGCCAGAGACCATGGTCGCTGAGCTGGACGGCCCGCTGATCCTGCTGGTCGACAAAAAGATCTCGAACATCCGCGAAATGCTGCCAGTGCTGGAAGCCGTTGCCAAAGCCGGCCGTCCGCTGCTGATCGTGGCCGAAGACGTTGAAGGCGAAGCCCTGGCGACTCTGGTTGTGAACAACATGCGTGGCATCGTCAAAGTCGCAGCCGTCAAGGCTCCAGGCTTCGGCGACCGTCGCAAGGCCATGCTGCAGGACATCGCCGTTCTGACCGGCGGTACCGTTATCTCCGAAGAGATCGGCCTGAGCCTGGAAAGCACCACCCTGGAGCACCTGGGTAACGCCAAGCGCGTGACCCTGTCCAAGGAAAACACCATCATCGTTGACGGTGCTGGCGTACAAGGCGACATCGAAGCGCGCATCAACCAGATCCGTGCCCAGGTTGCCGAAACGTCCTCGGACTACGACCGTGAAAAACTGCAAGAGCGTCTGGCCAAGCTGTCTGGCGGCGTTGCAGTGATCAAGGTTGGCGCTGGTTCCGAAGTTGAAATGAAAGAGAAGAAAGCCCGCGTTGAAGACGCCCTGCACGCTACCCGTGCAGCCGTTGAAGAAGGCGTGGTACCTGGCGGTGGCGTGGCCCTGATCCGTGCTCTGGAAGCACTGACCGAACTGAAAGGCGACAACGCCGATCAGGACGTGGGTATCGCTGTACTGCGTCGCGCTGTTGAAGCGCCGCTGCGCCAGATCGTTGCCAACTCCGGCGACGAGCCGAGCGTAGTGGTCGACAAGGTCAAGAACGGCGAAGGCAGCTTCGGCTACAACGCTGCGACTGGCGAATACGGCGACATGATCGAAATGGGCATCCTGGACCCAACCAAGGTCACCCGTTCGGCCCTGCAAGCTGCAGCTTCGATCGGCGGTCTGATCCTGACCACCGAAGCCGCTGTTGCTGATGCACCGAAGAAAGACGGCGGTGCTGGCGGCGGTATGCCAGACATGGGCGGTATGGGCGGCATGGGCGGCATGATGTAAGCCAGCCGTACCCCTGTACTAAAAACCCCGCCTGCGAAAGCCGGCGGGGTTTTTTGTTGCCCCAGAAAAATGTGTTGCGGTTGACAACCTCTTCGCGGGCAAGCCTCGCTCCTACGGTTACTCATTGGACCTGTAGATACTCTGTTCACGGTCAAGCTTTCGCGAGATGTTTTTCGCTAAAAAGCTTGGCCGTATTAAATTCTTCTCCGGAACGCATGCACGCCCA
>NZ_LMGK01000007.1 GCF_001427125.1 Pseudomonas sp. Root562 | reverse complement strand
CTACAGACAAGGTCAGGAGCAAATCCTGCCTTCAGGAGCGATCGGCCTCCCCCCAGAAACGCACTTGCTGTTGTATGAGTCCTTGAGCGTAACCTCTCTCTTTGGACTCAGGGTCAACATACAAGGAGCGAGGCTTGTCCGTGAAGGCAGCGCCCGTGATGCCCAAAAAAAAGCCCTGATCGAGAGATCAGGGCTTTTCTTGTCCGGCGTAAACGTTCGTTACAGGCCGTTGGCAGCCTTGAACTCGCGACGACGACGGTGCAGGACCGGCTCGGTGTAGCCGTTCGGCTGCCTGGTGCCTTCGATCACCAACTCGACCGCCGCCTGGAAGGCGATGTTGCTGTCGAAGTCTGGTGCCAATGGACGGTACAGCGCATCACCAGCGTTCTGACGGTCAACCACCGGCGCCATGCGCTTGAGGCTTTCCATCACTTGCTCTTCGGTGACGATGCCGTGACGCAGCCAGTTGGCGATGTGCTGGCTCGAAATACGCAGCGTGGCACGGTCTTCCATCAGGCCGACATCGTTGATGTCCGGCACTTTCGAACAGCCAACGCCCTGGTCGATCCAGCGCACGACGTAACCGAGAATGCCCTGGCTGTTGTTGTCCAGTTCGTTCTTGATTTGCTCGGCGGTCCACTGCGGGTTCACTGCCAGCGGGATGGTCAGAATGTCGTCCACCGACGCGTGAGCACGCTTGGCCAGTTCGGCCTGACGGGCGAACACGTCAACCTTGTGGTAGTGCAGCGCGTGCAGGGCAGCGGCAGTTGGCGACGGGACCCAGGCCGTGTTGGCGCCGGCCAGTGGGTGAGCGATTTTCTGTTCGAGCATCGCTGCCATCAGGTCAGGCATTGCCCACATGCCTTTACCGATCTGTGCGCGACCCTGCAGGCCGGTGCTCAAACCGATATCGACGTTGGAGTTCTCGTAGGCACCGATCCATTTTTCCGCCTTCATGTCGGCCTTGCGCACCATCGGGCCGGCTTCCATGGAGGTGTGGATTTCGTCGCCCGTGCGGTCGAGGAAACCGGTGTTGATGAACACCACGCGCTCGCTGGCAGCCTTGATGCAAGCCTTGAGGTTGACCGTGGTACGGCGTTCCTCGTCCATGATCCCGACCTTGAGGGTATTGCGCGCCAGGCCCAGCACGTCTTCGATGCGGCCGAACAGTTCGTTGGTGAACGCCGCTTCTTCAGGGCCGTGCATCTTCGGCTTCACAATGTAGATGGAGCCGGTGCGGGTGTTCTTGCGCGTGGTGTTGCCGTTCAGGTTGTGCATCGCTGCCAGGCAGGTCACCAGGCCATCGAGAATACCTTCCGGCACTTCATTGCCATCTTTGTCGAGGATCGCATCGATGGTCATCAGGTGACCCACGTTGCGCACGAACAACAACGAGCGACCGTGCAGGTTCACCGCGTTACCGTCGACACCGGTGTAGGTGCGGTCGGGGTTCATGGTGCGGGTAAACGTCTTGCCACCCTTGGCGACTTCTTCCGACAGGTCGCCTTTCATCAAGCCGAGCCAGTTGCGGTAGATCACCACTTTGTCATCGGCATCAACGGCGGCAACCGAGTCTTCGCAGTCCATGATGGTGGTCAGCGCGGCTTCCATCAGGATGTCTTTGACGCCGGCGGCATCGGTCTGGCCAACCGGAGTGCTGGCGTCGACCTGGATTTCGAAATGCAGGCCGTTGTTTTTCAGCAGGATCGCGGTCGGTGCCGAAGCATCGCCCTGGAAACCGATCAGTTGCGCATCGTTGCGCAGGCCGCTGTTGCTGCCGCCCTTGAGCGCGACGACCAGTTTGCCGTCGACGATTTTATAGGCGGTGGAATCGACGTGGGAACCGGCTGCCAGTGGCGCCGCTTCGTCGAGGAAAGCGCGGGCGAAGGCGATGACCTTGTCGCCACGAACCTTGTTGTAGCCTTTGCCTTTTTCCGCACCGTCAGCTTCGCTGATGGCGTCGGTGCCGTAGAGCGCGTCGTACAGCGAACCCCAGCGGGCGTTCGAAGCATTGAGAGCGAAGCGGGCGTTCATCACCGGGACCACGAGTTGTGGACCGGCCATGCGGGCGATTTCTTCATCGACGTTTTGTGTCGTTGCCTGGAAATCGGCCGCTTCTGGCAGCAGATAACCGATGTCTTGCAGGAAGGCTTTGTAGGCCACGGCGTCGTGCGCCTGACCGGCGCGTTCCTGGTGCCAGGCGTCGATACGCGCCTGGAAATCATCGCGTTTGGCGAGTAGGGCTTTGTTCTTCGGTGCCAGGTCATGAATGACCTTGTCTGCACCGGCCCAGAACTTATCGGCGGTGAGGCCGGTACCGGGAATGGCTTCGTTGTTCACGAAGTCGAACAGGACTTTGGCGACCTGCAGGCCACCGACTTGAACGTGTTCAGTCATTGCTTGCCTCACTCTGCTCAGCTATTTCGCTTTTCAGCTCTTCAATTTAACAATGAAGCCTCTGGCCATTTAAACCACAAACCCTGCGACCAGTACATGCCATTTCTGACGGCTGGGTGGTGACCGATCAACGGCTTGAGGGCCTTGCTGACGGGGCTTTCAGGGATGTGGCTGCGGCTGTGGCAGACATCGATCCAACGTTATGTAGTGCGCGCTGCGGCATACTACATGATCAATTGCGCTTGTGAAAATTAGACTAATTACGTCGTTCTGCGACCCCATGACGCATTGCAGTCACGTCGGGGATCGGGATGTTCTCAAAAAACCATGAGATTGTTCCAGTTAAATATAAAAAGTTGTACACATAATCTTTGGTTTGCGGCTATGGAGCTATGTTTCCCGTGGCGAGGGAGCTTGCTCCCGCTGGCTTGCGAAGCAAGCCCAAACGTTTTTACGACTGCTTCGCAGTCGAGCGGGAGCAAGCTCCCTCGCCACAGCCAAGCCGATTCCAGCCCCTTGCCTATACTTGGTTTTCTATAACAAGAGTCATGACCAGAGGGCTGCGCCATGGACCACCTCGTACTCACCGTTTTTGCACCGGACAAGCCAGGGCAGGTCGAGCGCATTGCCCAATGCATTGCCGAGCAGGGCGGCAACTGGCTGGAAAGCCGCATGTCGCGCATGGCCGGGCAATTCGCCGGGATTCTTCGGGTGGGCGTGCCGGCAGAAGCCTACGACGCATTAGTCGATGCCCTACAGGCATTGTCCGCTCAGGGCATTCGCGTGTTGATCGCCGAAAGCGGCATCGAACAGTCCTGCACCTGGAAGCCGATTGCCATGGAATTGGTGGGCAATGATCGCCCCGGTATCGTGCGAGACATCACCCGGTTGTTGAGCGAGCAGGGGGTGAACCTGGAAAGGTTGGTGACGGAAGTGCGTCCAGCGCCGATGAGCAGCGAGCCGTTGTTCCACGCCGAGGCGATTCTGGCGGTGCCATTGACCCTTTCTCTGGACGTGCTGCAATCACGCCTGGAAACCCTGGCGGATGATCTGATGGTGGAACTGGTGCTGCGCAGTGAACCGTGACCCGGTTATCCAAGGTTAACGTGCACCTGCCTGTGGATAACCTGTAGAGACAGCCCGCCAGGCCACGCCGGCCGGGGCTTTTCAGGATCTGATCAAAAAACCAGCAGTTTCAGTGACTTGCGCACAAACGGCGGGGATCACGCTGTGGATAACCTTGGGAAGGAACGATGCAGGCCACGGAATACGTGGCCTGTGGAGGTTTGTACGTTTTTTGATCAGGTGCGGCGACGCAAACTGAGCCACGCATCGACGCTGTAAACGGCCAGGCCTGCCCAAATAAACATGAAGGCCACCAAGGTGCTGGACGACAAGTGTTCGTCGAACAGCAATACCGCCTGCAACAACACCAATGTCGGCGCCAGGTACTGGAGGAAGCCCAGTGTGGTGTAGGGCAAATGCCGCGCGGCGGCGTTGAAACACACCAGCGGTATCAGCGTCACCGGACCTGCCGCCACCAACCACCAAGCCTCGGAGGTCGTCCAGAATTCGGCCTGAGCACTGCTGGCGGTTGGATTGAGCAACAACCAGGCAATGGCGATCGGCACCAGCATCCAGGTTTCCACCACCAGCCCGGGCAGGGCCTTCACGGGTGCCTGCTTGCGAATCAGCCCGTAGAAACCGAAGGTCAATGCCAACACCAGTGACACCCACGGCAGACTGCCGACTTGCCACACCTGCTGCGCCACGCCGACGGCCGCCAGCCCCACCGCAATCCATTGCATGCGACGCAGCCGTTCACCGAGGATCAGCATGCCCAGCAGCACGTTCACCAGCGGATTGATGTAGTAACCAAGACTGGCTTCGAGCATGCGCCCGTTATTCACCGACCAGACATAGGTCAGCCAGTTGGCCGCGATCAATGTGCCGCTCAAGGCGAGGATCGCCAGTCGCTTCGGATTATCACGCAGCTCACGCCACCAGCCCGGGTGCTTCCAGACCATCAGCAGCAAGGCACCAAACAGCGCCGACCAGAGCACGCGGTGGATGATGATCTCCACGGCGGGAACGCTGGCGATGGCTTTGAAGTAGAGCGGGAAAAGTCCCCAAATGATGTAGGCACTCAGGCCCAAAATGTACCCGCGACGCGGGTTGGCGGCTTGCATGCAGAGTCCTTGCTTAGGCAGCTAACAAAGAAGGGATTGTATAGATGTGTAGAGGATTGTGTAGGAGCGAGGCTTGCCCGCGAAGAACGCTAACGTGGTATGCCTGATGTACCGCGTTTTCGTTCTTCGCGGGCAAGCCTCGCTCCTACAGCGGTTAGAACAACTTCAGGGGTTCTTCGTTGAGCGCCGCCAATTGCTCACGCAACGCCAACACCTGATCGCCCCAATAGCGTTCGCTGCCGAACCACGGAAAACTGCGCGGGAAGGCCGGGTCGTCCCAGCGGCGGGCAAGCCAGGCGCTGTAGTGCATCAGGCGCAGGGCACGCAAAGGTTCGATCAGCGCCAGCTCCCGCGGGTCGAAGTCGTGGAACTCGTTGTAGCCGTCCATCAACTCCGACAGCTGCCCCAGGCAATCCTGCCGATCACCCGCCAGCATCATCCAGATGTCCTGTACCGCCGGACCCATGCGACAGTCGTCGAGATCGACGATATGGAACATTTCGTCGCGGCACATCATGTTGCCGGGGTGACAGTCGCCGTGCATGCGGATGTTCTGGTGCGGTGTGTTGCTGTAGGCATCTTCCACACGCTTTAGCAGATCGCGGGCGACGGACTCGTAGGCCGGGAGCAAACTGCGCGGGATGAAATTGCCTTCGAGCAAGGTTGCCAGTGAGTCATGGCCGAAGTTCTTGACTGCCAGGGCTTCGCGATGCTCGAACGGCTTGGTCGAGCCCACTGCATGCAAGCGCCCGAGCAGTTGCCCCAGGCGATACAACTGATCGAGGTTGCCCGGCTCCGGCGCACGACCACCGCGGCGAGGGAACAGGGTGAAGCGAAAGCCTTTGTGTTCGTGCAGCGTTTCACCGTTGTGGATCAGCGGCGCAACCACGGGTACATCAACCCCGGCAAGTTCGAAGGTGAACTGGTGTTCCTCCAGAATCGCTTCGTTGCTCCAGCGCTGCGGACGATAGAACTTGGCGATCAGCGGCTCGCAGTCTTCGATGCCGACTTGATAGACACGATTCTCGTAGCTGTTGAGCGCCAGGATGCGCGCGTCGCTGAGGAAGCCGATACTCTCGACGGCATCGAGCACGAGGTCTGGGGTGAGGGTTTCAAACGGGTGGGCCATGCTGACTCCTGCGCGCAGCAGGCTGCTGCGTCCGGCCAGGCATGGTAGCGCAGACGGGGCTGCTTTAGGGGGATCGTTCCCACGCTCTGCGTGGGAATGCCGCCCGGGACGCCCTGCGTCCCAAAAGCCGAACGCGGAGCGTCCGTTGAGCCATTCCCACGCAGAGTGTAGGAACGATCAGTGGCGGACGATCCAAATCAGGCGCCGACAATCCCGCCATCTTCCCGGCTGATCGCTATCACCGAAGACCGCGGCTTGCCATTGGGCAAATGCTCGGGGAAGGTTGAACCGCCGTTTTCACCCGGATGCTGGATTCCGACAAACAGGGTTTTTTGATCGGGTGAGAAACTGATCCCCGTCACTTCACAGCCAATCGGTCCGACCATGAAACGACGAATTTCCCCGCTCACCGGATCGGCGCAGAGCATCTGGTTGTTGCCCATGCCGGCGAAATCTCCGGCGTTGCTGGCATCGCCATCGGTTTGAATCCACAACCGCCCGGCATCATCGAACGCCAGACCGTCGGGGCTGTTGAACATGTTCTGCTGGGTGATGTTCGACGAGCCACCCTTTGGTGTTCCCGCGTGTACTTGCGGGTTGCCGGCCACCACAAAAAGATCCCAGGCAAAGGTTTTCGAACCGTGATCATCACGATCGGTGCGCCAGCGCAGAATTTGCCCGTAGACGTTTTTCTCCCGCGGGTTTGGTCCGCCCACCGGTTGCCCGTCCTCACCGCGTTTGGCGTTGTTGGTCAGCGTGCAGTAGACCTGGCCATCCTTGGGACTGACCACGATCCATTCCGGGCGGTCCATGCGCGTGGCTTTCACGACGCTTGCCGCCAGACGCACATTGATCAACACCTCGGCTTGATCGGCAAAACCACTGCCGGCATCGATGCCGTTCTTGCCGTGGGTCAACTCGATCCATTCACCCTGGCCTTTGGGATGATCGGCATTGCCGTCACCGGCGTCGAACCGTGCCACGTACAAGGTGCCGTGATCGAGCAGGTCGCGGTTGGCCTTGGGATTCTGGAGGTTGATTTTGTCGCGGCTGACGAATTTGTAGATGAATTCGCCGCGCTCATCGTCGCCCATGTAAACCACGGCATGCCCGTCACGGGTGTGTGTGAGGGCGGCGTTTTCGTGTTTGAAGCGCCCCAGCGCGGTGCGCTTGACCGGGGTCGATTGCGGGTCGAACGGATCAATCTCGACCACCCAGCCATGTCGGTTGAGTTCGTTGGGATTTTTCGCCAGGTCGAAACGCGAATCGTGTTGATGCCAGTTGATCTCTTTGCTGGAGACCACCGCGCCATAGCGTTTCTGCGCGGCGTCGAATTTCTGTTCGGCATTGGTGCTGCCGAAGCAATCGGTGAAGTTCTCTTCGCAGGTCAGGTAAGTGCCCCACGGTGTCTGGCCGTTGGCGCAATTCTGGAACGTTCCGAGGACGGTTTTACCCTGCGGATCGGCACTGGTTTTCAGCAAGTCATGTCCGGCGGCAGGGCCGCTCAGCCTGATCGGTGAATTGCCATGGATGCGTCGGTTGTAACGCGAATCCTGAACGAATTGCCAGTGGCCGTCCTTGCGTTGCACTTCAATCACCGACACGCCTTCGCAAGCCAGGGCTTTGCGCACGTCTTGCGCCGATTGCGGCATGCTGCCCTGGGGGTAAAGGTAGCGATAGTTGGTGTATTCGTTGTTGATCGCCATCAGCGCGCGATGGTCGTCCCCGGGAAAGGCGAACAGGCTCATGCCGTCGTTGTTGTCGCCGAACTGGACTTCCTGCTGCTCGGCGCTGCCATTGCCGCTCGGATCGAATGCCGGACCGTTTTTGTGCAAGGGCTGGCCCCAACTGATCAACACCGAAGATTTGTAGCCTGGCGGCAGGCTGATGCTGTCGGCGGTGGCGGCGGGAATGCTCTCGAACCCCAGCAGCTTGCTGTTGCCGGCGCTGACGCTGGCGGCCAGCACGCTGCGGCTCAACAAGTTACCACCGAGGAACATGGCGGCGCCGCACAAGGCACCCGCGCTGATGAATCCGCGACGGCTGAGGCCGACCATTTGTTCGAGGTCGGTGGGTTGGTTGTCTTCTAATAGGCTCACATCAGGCTCCCTGCGGTTTTTGCAGTCACCTTAGTGATCAGTGATGAAGATTTTGTTGCAGCGCGTTTACAAAGGAGTGCCCAGCAGAACCCGGGACGGCGAAAACTCGACGCGCACGGGCGTGCCGTTGCCAAGTCCCTGGGACTGCAAATGCCCGGGTTCGGCCAAGGCACACAGGGTCAAGCCGTTGGGCAGGGAGATACGTACTTCGCTGGGGCCGTCGTCTGCATCCAGGATCTTGTCGATAATGCCGTTCAAGCAATTGTTGCCTGGCGTTTCGCCAGAGTCGATCGCCATCAGATCAAGCCAACCGGCCTTGATCAACGCGACGACTTCGGTACCGATTTGCAGCTCCAGTCGTTCGGTACTGTCGTGGGTGATTTGTGCTTCGATGACCAGGTGTTCAGCCATTGCCAGGCGAATCAGGTCGTTTCGCCCCTGCGGCTCGATTGCGGCGACCGTACCATGCAGTTGGTTGCGCGCACTGGTGCGCAACATCAGGCGACCGAGCAGGTCCAGGTCGCTGGCGTCTTCAGCGGCTTCCAGCACCTGAGCCTGTAACGCCTGCAATTTCTGATACAGGCGCAATACCCGCTCGCCCTCGCTGGACAGTTTGGCGCCGCCACCGCCCTTGCCACCGACACTGCGCTCCACCAACGGCTTTTGCGCGAGGTTGTTCAGCTCATCGATGGCATCCCAGGCTGCCTTGTAGCTCAGCCCCGCGCTTTTTGCGGCACGGGTGATCGAACCCTGTTCAGCGATGTGTTGCAGCAGGGCGATGCGCTGCGGACGGCGGACAATGTGCTGGGACAACAAACTGGGCAAGGACATGGCAGACGCTTTGGGTTGTGACGATGGAAAGGACGTTGGCTGCTAAGGACGTACGAGTCAAGTCAAGGCGCGTCCCCCGGTTTGGGCGTGCGGGCCAGGCAATAGACATCGACCCGTGCGGCACCGGCGTCCATCAGCAGACGAGCCAATGCTTGCGCAGTGGCGCCGGTTGTCAGCACATCGTCCACCAGCGCCAAGTGACGACCCTTCACCGACCCGCCGGGCGTCAGAACGAAAGCGTGGCGCAAGTTCATCTTGCGCGCCACCGCGTTCAAATTCTGTTGGGCACTGGTGTCTTGAGGCCTCGACAGCAGCCGCTCATCGGAAGGCAAACCGAGGTGAACGCTCAACCAGCGAGCCAGCATTGCCGCCTGATTGAATCCGCGTTGGCGCAAGCGTCTGGGGGCCAGTGGCACAGGCACCAATGCATCGGGAACCGGCAGATCATCGGCGAAACGATGTTGCAGCGCCTGGGTGAGCAGTTCGGCGAGCAAGTGGCCAAACGGCCACTTGGCGCTGTGCTTGAAACGGGTAATCAGGCTGTCTACTGGAAAACTGTAGGTCCATGGCGCAACGACTTTTTCGAAGGCCGGTGGCTGTTTCAGGCATTGGCCGCACGTCAGGCCGGCCGCGGGCAACGGCAGTGCGCAACTCAGGCAGTGATCGCCGAGCCAGGGTAACTCGGTTTCGCAGGCCATGCAGATGGGCGCGGCCCCATCGGCCAATTCATCACACAACAAACAAGATTGTTTGTTTTTTAACCAGATGTAAACCTGTCTTTCGTGTCGTGGTTGACAGCGCATTGCTCTTCCTTAAATATGCCGAACATCCGTGTTGCGCCTGTGGGTATTCCGTCCCCAGTCGCTTGCCCAGCATAAAACAAAGGAAACGCCCATGAGCGCCAGCACCACTGCAACCCTGCGTCATGACTGGACTTTGGCCGAAGTCAAAGCACTCTTCGTTCAACCCTTCAATGACCTGCTGTTCCAGGCGCAGACGGTGCACCGCGCGCATTTCGACGCCAATCGCGTCCAGGTGTCGACCCTGTTGTCGATCAAGACCGGTGCTTGCCCGGAAGATTGCAAATATTGTCCACAGTCCGGTCACTACAACACCGGCCTGGAAAAAGAAAAACTGATGGAAGTGCAGAAGGTCCTCGAAGAGGCCGCTCGCGCCAAAGCCATCGGCTCGACCCGCTTTTGCATGGGCGCCGCGTGGAAACATCCATCGGCCAAAGACATGCCTTACGTATTGAAAATGGTGGAAGGCGTGAAAGCGCTGGGTCTGGAAACCTGCATGACCCTGGGTCGCCTCGATCAGGAGCAGACCGAAGCGCTGGCCAAGGCCGGTCTGGATTACTACAACCACAACCTCGATACATCCCCCGAGTTCTACGGCAGCATCATCACCACCCGCACCTACAGCGAGCGCCTGCAAACCCTGGCCTACGTGCGTGATTCAGGGATGAAGATCTGCTCGGGCGGCATCCTCGGCATGGGCGAGTCCCTCGATGATCGCGCCAACCTGCTGATCCAGTTGGCCAACCTGCCGGAGCATCCGGAATCGGTGCCGATCAACATGCTGGTGAAAGTCGCCGGTACACCACTGGAAAACGCCGAGGACATCGACCCGTTCGACTTCATCCGTATGCTCGCGGTTGCGCGGATCCTGATGCCGCAATCCCACGTGCGCCTGTCCGCCGGCCGCGAAGCGATGAACGAGCAGATGCAGGCCCTGGCGTTCTTCGCCGGCGCCAACTCGATTTTCTACGGTGAAAAACTGCTGACCACCGCCAACCCGCAGGCCGACAAAGACATGCAGCTGTTCTCGCGTCTGGGCATCCTGCCGGAAGCCCGCGAAGAGCACGCTGACGAAGTGCATCAGGCGGCGATCGAACAGGCATTGGTGGAGCAGAAGAGCAGCGAGCAGTTCTATAACGCGGCGGTTTAAGCGCTTCGCAATTTTGATTGGCTGGAACGCTGAACCCTGTGGGAGCGGGCTTGCCCGCGATCGCGCAGTCACATTCAAAAAGGATGTCGACTGGAAGATCGCTATCGCGGGCAAGCCCGCTCCCACAGGGTCTGTGTTCACCCTAATATTGGTGCTTTGATTGCCCGAGGCCTGCATGTCTTTCGATCTCGCCGCACGCCTGGCTGCCCGTCGTGCCGAAAACCTCTATCGCCAGCGTCCGCTGCTCGAAAGCCCGCAAGGCCCGCAAGTGGTGGTCGATGGTCAGCCGCTGCTGGCGTTCTGTAACAACGATTACCTGGGCCTGGCCAATCACCCGCACGTGATCGAAGCCTGGCGCGCCGGCGCCTTGAAATGGGGCGTCGGCGGCGGAGCATCGCACCTGGTCATCGGCCACAGTGGCCCGCATCACGCGCTGGAAGAAGCACTCGCCGATCTGACCGGTCGCCCACGCGCATTGCTGTTCACCACCGGTTACATGGCCAACCTTGGCGCGGTGACCGCGCTGGTGGGGCAGGGGGACACGGTGCTGGAAGACCGACTCAACCATGCTTCATTACTGGACGCGGGACTGTTGTCGGGCGCACGGTTCAGCCGTTATCTGCATAACGATGCCGCGAGCCTGGCTACTCGGCTTGAGAAAGCCAGCGGCAATACCCTGGTGGTCACCGATGGCGTGTTCAGCATGGACGGCGACATCGCCGACCTGCCGGCGCTGGCCCGGCAAGCCAAGGCCAAGGGCGCATGGTTGATGGTCGATGATGCGCATGGTTTCGGTCCGCTAGGCGCCAATGGCGGCGGCGTCGTCGAGCATTTCGGCCTGAGTATGGAAGAAGTGCCGGTACTGGTCGGCACCCTCGGCAAGGCATTCGGCACGGCGGGGGCATTTGTCGCCGGCAGTGAAGAGCTGATCGAAAGCCTGATTCAGTTTGCCCGCCCCTACATTTACACCACCAGCCAGCCGCCCGCACTGGCCTGCGCCACACTCAAAAGTCTTGAACTGTTGCGCAGCGAACATTGGCGCCGTGAGCATCTGCAAGCGCTGATCCGCCAGTTCCGTCAAGGCGCCGAGCAGATTGGCCTGCAGCTGATGGACAGTTTCACACCGATCCAGCCGATCATGATCGGCGACGCCGCCAGGGCGGTGCGTTTGTCGCAGATGTTGCGCGAGCGCGGGCTGATGGTGACCGCCATTCGTCCACCGACCGTGCCCGCCGGCAGCGCCCGTTTGCGTGTGACCCTGAGCGCCGCCCATAGCGAGTCGCAAGTGCAGCTATTGTTAGAAGGACTGGCCGATTGTTTCGAACAACTGGGACCGGAGCCAAGCCATGCGTGATCGACTGATTCTGCTGCCTGGCTGGGGCCTTGGCGTTTCGCCGCTGGAGCCGCTGGCGGCCGCCTTGCAAGGCCTGGATGAACATCTGCGGGTGGAAATCGAGCCACTGCCGGAGCTGGTATCCAGCGACCTTGAAGAATGGCTCGATGAACTCGATTCGATGTTGCCCCAGGATGCCTGGCTTGGCGGCTGGTCCCTGGGAGGCATGCTCGCCTCCGAATTGGCGGCGCGTCGTGGTGATCGTTGTTGTGGTCTGCTGACGCTGGCGAGCAACCCTTGTTTTGTCGCCCATGACCAGTGGCCGAGCGCGATGCCCGGTGAAACCTTCGATGCGTTTCTGGCAGGTTGCAGGGCGGACCCGCGCACGACATTGAAACGCTTTTCGCTGCTTTGCGCCCAAGGTGCCGAAGATCCTCGCGGGTTGTCGCGGCTGCTGCTCGGCGGGGCGCCACATACGACGGCCTCGGTATTGCTGAGCGGTCTGGAAGTGCTCGCGCAGCTCGATACCCGTCACGCCTTGCAGGCCTTTCGCGGCCCGCAGTTGCATTTGTTTGCTGGCCTTGATGGTCTGGTTCCCGCTGAGGCGGCAGGCGAGCTGTTCGCGTTAACCCCGGATGTCGAAATCGGTCTGATTGAACAGGCCGGCCACGCGTTTCTTCTGGAAGACCCCCACGGTGTGGCGGGGGCGATCCAGGCCTTTTTGCATGAGTCCGGCGATGACTGATTTATCCCTTCCCAACCTGCCCGGCGGCTTGCCCGACAAACGCCAGGTTGCGGCTTCTTTTTCCCGCGCCGCAGCGAGCTACGACAGCGTGGCCGAGTTGCAGCGAGATGTCGGCAATCAATTGCTGGGCCGGTTACCGGCGTCGTTCACTGCGCAGCGATGGCTGGACCTTGGCTGTGGCACCGGGCATTTCAGTCGTGCATTGGGCGAACGCTTCCCGCTCGGTCACGGGGTGGCGCTGGACATCGCCGAGGGCATGCTCAATCACGCCCGGCCCTTGGGCGGTGCTGCGCATTTCATCGCGGGCGACGCCGAGCGCCTGCCATTGCGCGATGCCACTTGCGATCTGATCTTTTCCAGCCTGGCCGTGCAGTGGTGTGCGGACTTCACCTCGGTACTCAGCGAGGCTTACCGCGTACTGAAGCCGGGCGGTGTTTTCGCATTTGCTAGTCTGTGCGTGGGTACGTTGTACGAGTTACGCGATAGCTGGCGTCAGGTCGATGGCATGGTGCATGTCAACCGCTTCCGCGAATTCGCTGTTTATCAACAGCTGTGTGCGGCCAGCGGCTTGCAGCCGCTCACGCTGGAAACCCGAGCGCATGTATTGCATTACTCGGACGTGCGCAGCCTGACCCATGAACTCAAGGCCCTGGGCGCGCACAACCTCAATCCCGGGCGCCCTGGAGGTTTGACGGGACGGGCGCGGATACTGGGGCTGGTCGAGGCTTATGAGCAGTTTCGTCAGGCCGAGGGCCTGCCGGCGACTTATCAAGTGGTGTACGCCGTTTTGGAGAAACCCTTATGAGCGCAGCCTATTTCATCACCGGTACCGACACCGATGTCGGCAAAACCACGGTGGCCGCAGGTCTGTTGCATGCCGCTCGAACTGCCGGCCTGAGCACCGCAGCCGGTAAACCGGTGGCCTCCGGTTGCACCGTGACACCCAAGGGGCTGCGTAACGCCGATGCGCTGGCATTGTTGGCGGAATGTTCGCTGCCGTTGACTTATCCCCAGGTCAATCCGGTGGCGCTGGAACCGGCCATTGCCCCGCACCTGGCCGCCCGCGAGGCGGGCATCGCGCTGACTGTGCAATCTCTGGCGGTGCCGATGCGGCAGATTCTCGATATGCAGGCCGATTTCACCTTGATCGAAGGCGCTGGCGGCTGGCGCGTGCCATTGGCGGATCAGGACAACCTGTCGGATCTGGCGATGGCATTGGGTCTGCCCGTGATCCTGGTGGTCGGCGTGCGCCTGGGCTGCATCAACCATGCGCTGCTCACGGCCGAAGCGATTGCCCGGGACGGTTTGCAACTGGCGGGCTGGGTGGCCAACATCATCGACCCGAAGACTTCGCGCCTGGAGGAAAACCTCGCGACCCTGGCCGAGCGCATACCGGCGCCTTGCCTGGGACGGGTGCCCAAGCTCAAGCTGGTGACGGCCGAAGCCGTGGCGGAACATCTCCAACTGGACCTGCTGGACTAGAATTTGCCTATGACAAGGCACAGTGCCATTAGGGTTTTTGTCGGGCGTTTTCTGCGCAGGTCTGCTTCAATGTGTGTTGGTAATCCTTTGCAAGGACGAGTTCTCCCATGGAAATCTCAGGTAACAGCGCTTTTTATGCCGGTCTGAGCACTATTCAGACAGGGCAGAACCGTGTCGATCAAGCCGCGGGCCAGATCGCCAACAACACCATCGAACGTGCGGTCACCAGCCAGTCCTCGGATGCCCAGGTCGATCGCCTGCGTTCTGTCGACCGCAGTCAGCAATCGGACCTGGCCAGCAACATGGTCGAGATGTCTCAGGGCAAATTTCAGGTTGAACTGGGCGCCAAGGTCGCCAAGGCATCCGATGAAGTGCTTGGAACGTTGATCGATACGTTCGCCTGATCTCCTGCTGAATCAGCACTGCCAACGCCGCGATATTTCGCGGCGTTTTTCTGCGTAAGTCCTTCTCCCTAAACTAATCTTTCCTTCACTGCGTGCTGCTGTAGCGGCGGCGCTGCGCAGCCTGTATGCCGGCTATTTCCTTAACGGATGACGAACGGCAAAAGATCGACGCTTGACAAGATTTAGGCGTAAACGTATGTTTCAAACAACTGTTTGACCGTCACAACAAATCAACACGGTCGTTCATTCCCGGTTACATCAGCAGAGGTTTATCGCTATGCCTGACTACAAGGCCCCCTTGCGTGATATTCGCTTCGTACGTGACGAACTGCTCGGCTACGAAGCGCACTATCAGAGCCTTCCGGCTTGCGCGGACGCAACTCCGGACATGGTTGACGCCATTCTCGAAGAAGGCGCCAAGTTTTGTGAGCAGGTACTGGCTCCGCTGAACCGTGTGGGTGATACCGAAGGCTGCACCTGGAGCGAGTCCGGCGTTAAGACCCCGACTGGCTTCAAAGAGGCCTACAAGCAATTTGTCGAAGGCGGCTGGCCAAGCCTGGCCCATGACGTAGAACACGGCGGCCAGGGCCTGCCGGAATCTCTGGGTCTGGCTGTCAGCGAAATGGTTGGCGAGGCCAACTGGTCGTGGGGCATGTACCCGGGCCTGTCGCACGGTGCGATGAACACCATCTCCGAGCACGGCACCCCAGAGCAGCAAGAGGCCTACCTGACCAAACTGGTTTCCGGCGAGTGGACCGGCACCATGTGCCTGACCGAGCCGCACTGTGGCACCGACCTGGGCATGCTGCGCACCAAGGCCGAACCTCAGGCCGACGGTTCCTACAAAGTCTCCGGCACCAAGATCTTCATCTCGGCCGGTGAACACGACATGGCCGACAACATCGTCCACATCGTGCTGGCCCGCCTGCCGGATGCTCCGGCTGGCACCAAAGGCATCTCGCTGTTCATCGTGCCGAAATTCCTGCCGAACGCAGACGGTTCGATCGGTGCGCGTAACGCCGTGTCCTGTGGTTCCCTGGAACACAAGATGGGCATCCATGGCAACGCCACTTGCGTGATGAACTTCGACGCGGCCACCGGTTACCTGATCGGCCCGGCGAACAAAGGCCTGAACTGCATGTTCACCTTCATGAACACCGCACGCCTGGGCACTGCGCTGCAAGGTCTGGCACACGCCGAGATCGGCTTCCAGGGCGGTCTGAAATACGCTCGCGACCGTCTGCAAATGCGCTCGCTGACTGGCCCGAAAGCGCCGGACAAAGCCGCTGACCCGATCATCGTCCACCCAGACGTACGCCGCATGCTGTTGACCATGAAGGCGTTCGCCGAAGGCAACCGTGCGATGGTTTACTTCACGGCCAAACAGGTCGACATCGTCAAGTATGGCGTGGACGAAGAAGAGAAGAAGAAAGCCGACGCACTGCTGGCCTTCATGACTCCAATCGCCAAGGCCTTCATGACCGAAGTCGGTTTCGAGTCGGCCAACCACGGCGTGCAGATCTACGGCGGCCACGGTTTCATCGCTGAGTGGGGCATGGAGCAGAACGTTCGCGACAGCCGCATTTCGATGCTGTACGAAGGCACCACCGGTATCCAGGCCCTCGACCTGCTGGGTCGTAAAGTGCTGATGACCCAAGGCGAAGCCCTGAAAGGCTTCACCAAGATCGTCCACAAGTTCTGCCAGACCAACGAAGGCAACGAAGCGGTTCAAGAGTTCGTCGCTCCGCTGGCTGCACTGAACAAGGAATGGGGCGAGCTGACCATGAAGGTCGGTATGGCTGCCATGAAAGATCGCGAAGAAGTCGGCGCGGCCTCCGTGGACTACCTGATGTACTCCGGTTACGCCTGCCTGGCTTACTTCTGGGCCGACATGGCGCGCCTGGCTGCGGAAAAACTGGCTGCCGGCACTTCCGAAGAGGCGTTCTACACCGCCAAGCTGCAGACCGCGCGTTTCTACTTCCAGCGCATCCTGCCGCGTACCCGCACTCACGTTGCAACCATGCTCTCGGGTGCCAACAACCTGATGGACATGAAAGAAGAGAACTTCGACCTGGGCTACTAAGGCTTAAGGCAGTTCTGCAAAAACCGCTGTTCCTTCGGGATCAGCGGTTTTTTTTGCATTGGCGTGCGCCCACGAGACTTCTCCTTGCATCACTGGTGATTGCGATGCCGCCAGCTCCATTGAAAATACCTCAGTAAAACGCTCAGCAAATCGGGGTTTCTGCCGTTACAGTAGTGGGCACAATGCCATCTATTGATATGACGGGTCGGAGCTTTACCCTTGCCGCGTTCTTCCGCTGTACGTTTCAGTCATTTCCTACCGTCATTGCTGCTTTTGCTGGCGGGCCTTGCGGCTGCGTACGTCAAGGACCTGAACGTTTTCTTCACCTCACTGTTCAACGTACTGCCAACCCTGGTTCTGCTGCTGGGCGGTGCATATTGCGCGGTCTACCGACGCCAGCGTGAACTGTTTCTGATGGTCACGGTGTACATCGCCTATTTCCTGCTCGACACCCAGACTGATTACTACCGCGACAACGGCAAGGTGCGTGAAGACGCAGCCGTGGTTTTTCATCTGTGTTGTTTGTTGTTGCCGTTGCTGTTCGGCGTGTTTGCGGCGTGGCAAGAACGAACACATTTGTTTCAGGACATGGTCGCGCGTTTTGCCGTGTTGCTGGCGGTCGGCAGCGTGGCATTGGGGCTCGAGCAGAGTTACCCGCAGGCGCTGCTGATCTGGTTGTCGGAGATTCGCTGGCCGGCCTTGCACGGTGCGTGGATGAGCCTGATCCAGCTGTCCTATCCAGTGTTCATCGCATCGTTTGTGCTGCTGGCATACCAATACTGGCGCAACCCGAGGCCGCTTCACGCCGCACAGCTTGTGGGTTTGCTCGGATTATTCTGGATGTTGCCGAAAACCTTCATTCTGCCGTTTACCCTCAACATCATGTGCAGCCAGGTGATGCTGATGATCGCCGCTGCCGTTGCGCACGAAGCCTATCAAATGGCATTCCGCGATGAGCTGACCGGGTTGCCGGGGCGTCGTGCGTTGAATGAACGCATGCAGCGGTTGGGGCGCAACTATGTGTTGGCCATGAGCGACGTCGACCATTTCAAGAAATTCAACGATACCCACGGCCATGATGTCGGCGATCAGGTGCTGCGATTGGTCGCCAGCAAGCTGTCGAAAATCGGTGGCGGCGGTAAGGCGTATCGCTACGGTGGCGAGGAATTCGCCCTGGTGTTTGCAGGCAAAACCCTCGAAGAATGCATGCCGCACCTGGAAGTCATCCGCGAATCCATCGCCACCTACAACATTCACCTGCGCAATCAGGACAGCCGCCCGCAAGATGACAACCAGGGGCGCCAACGCCGTGCAGGATCCGGTGCGTCGAGCGTGTCGGTGACCGTCAGTATCGGAGTCGCCGAGCGGATCGACCAGCGCACCCCGGAAGAGGTGCTCAAATCAGCCGACCAGGCGCTGTACAGCGCCAAGGGCGCGGGGCGCAACTGCGTGATGGCGTTCGGGCAGAACCGTCGTGGCGCCGTGCGCATGGACGCCGCTACGGTTGAGTGATGATGGCGCATTCAGCGTCTGCACTGTGATTGTGGGGCGTGGTCGACGGCAGTAGGTTGGAGAAATCTGCTGACGGAGAAATGACCATGCCTGAGTACAAAGCTCCCCTGCGCGACATGCGCTTTTTGATCGACCATGTCTTCGATTTTCACGGCAGCTACGCCGCATTGGGGGCTACCGATGCCAGCCCGGACATGGTGAGTGCGATCCTGGAAGAGGGCGCGAAGTTTTGTGAAAACGTGCTCTCCCCGCTCAACCGTAGCGGCGACGAAGAAGGCTGCCATTTCGACAATGGCAAGGTCACCACGCCTGCGGGGTTCAAGCAGGCTTTCGCTCAATATGTCGAGGGTGGCTGGCATGGTCTGGCGGCGGATCCGGCTTACGGCGGCCAGGGTTTGCCCAGCTCTCTGGGGCTGGTCATCAGTGAAATGGTCGGTTCGAGCAACACCTCATGGGGCATGTACCCGGGCCTGACCCACGGCGCCATGTCGGCAATCCATGCTCACGGCACTGAAGAACAGAAACAGACTTACTTGAGCAAACTTACCGCCGGCCAATGGACCGGCACCATGTGCCTGACCGAAGCTCATTGCGGCACCGATCTGGGCATCATCAAGACACGCGCCGTACCTCAGGCCGACGGCAGCTACGCAATCTCCGGCAGCAAGATTTTCATCTCCGCCGGCGAGCACGACATGAGCGACAACATCATTCACCTAGTGCTGGCGAAACTGCCGGATGCACCGGCCGGGACCAAAGGCATTTCGCTGTTTATCGTGCCCAAGTTTTTGCCCGATGCAGCGGGTGAAGCGGGCCAGCGCAACGGCGTCTCCTGTGGCTCGATCGAACACAAAATGGGCATCAAGGCCTCGGCCACCTGCGTGTTGAATTTCGATGGCGCCCAGGGTTTTTTGATCGGCGAACCGAACAAGGGCCTGAACTGCATGTTCACCATGATGAACCATGCGCGGCTGGGTACCGGCATGCAAGGCTTGTGTCTGGGCGAGGCAAGTTTCCAGGGCGCGATCAGGTACGCCAACGACCGTTTGCAGATGCGCTCGCTGACGGGACCCAAAGCGCCGGAGAAAGCCGCCGACCCAATTATCGTGCACCCCGATGTACGGCGGATGTTGCTGACCATGAAGGCTTTCAACGAAGGCAACCGCGCGCTGACCTACTTCACCGCACAATTGCTGGATGTCGCGCACCTGAGCGCGGATGAAACAGCGCGCCAGGACGCCGAAGACCTGTTGGCGTTCCTGACGCCTATCTGCAAGGCCTTCATGACCGACACCGGCCTGGAGGTGACCAATCACGGCATGCAGGTATTTGGCGGGCACGGTTTCATCCGTGAGTGGGGTATGGAACAACTGGTGCGTGATTGCCGCATCGCACCGATCTATGAAGGCACTAACGGTATTCAGGCGCTGGACCTGCTCGGGCGTAAGGTCCTCGGCAGCCAGGGCAAGCTACTGCGCGGCTTCACCAAAATCGTCCACAAATTCTGTGCGGCGAATGCCGCGCACCCGCAGTTGGCGGTTTATGTGGCCCAACTCAACGAACTGAACCGGCAGTGGGGCGAATTGACCACTCAGGTCGGCATGGCTGCGATGAAAAATCCGGACGAAGTCGGCGCGGCATCAGTGGATTATCTGATGTACAGCGGTTACATCATCCTCGGATACTTGTGGTTGCGGATGGCGTTGGTGGCGCAGGCACAATTGGAATCGGGCAGTGGCGATGCCGATTTCTGCCGGGGCAAACTGGCGACCAACGAGTTTTACTTCAAGCGACTGTTGCCACGCACTGCCGCGCACCGGGCAGCGATCGAGGCGGGCAGCGATTGCCTGATGAAGCTGCCGGCGGAGTTGTTTGCGCTCTGACGATCAGGCTTGAAAAGCTTCGCGGGCAAGCCTCGCTCCTACGGTTCTATGTCGTTCACGTGAATGCGTGCGACACGGCCTGTAGGAGCGAGGCTTGCCCGCGAATGCGTTCTGGCAGGCGAGAACTGTCTCAGCTGAAATGCTGGTGACCAAAAATAACAAAACAGTCACTGGCTGACCCTATGTGTCGCAAAAGTTGTTGGGTTACACTCGGACCCAACGAAAACACCACACCTACGAATTACCTGTTTAGATCTTGCGAGGTTTGCCATGGCTGACTACAAAGCGCCCCTGCGCGATATGCGCTTCGTCCTCAATGAAGTTTTCGAGGTCGCCAAACTCTGGGCCGAGCTGCCGGCACTGGCGGATTCCGTCGATGCTGAGACCGTCGAAGCCATTCTCGAAGAAGCCGGCAAGGTCACCAGCAAAAGCATCGCGCCCCTGAGCCGTGCGGCCGACGAAGAAGGTTGCCATTGGGCAGACGGTGCTGTCACCACGCCGGCCGGTTTCCCACAGGCTTATCAGACTTATGCTGAAGGCGGTTGGGTCGGGGTCGGTGGCGATCCTGCCTACGGCGGCATGGGCATGCCCAAAGCCGTGTCGGCCCAGGTCGAAGAGATGGTCAACTCCGCCAGCCTGTCGTTCGGTTTGTACCCGATGCTGACCGCCGGTGCTTGCCTGTCGATCAACGCCCACGCCAGCGAAGAACTGAAAGCCGCGTACCTGCCAAACATGTACGCCGGTGTCTGGGCCGGTTCCATGTGCCTGACCGAGCCGCATGCCGGTACGGACCTGGGCATCATTCGCACCAAGGCCGAGCCACAGGCTGACGGTTCCTACAAAGTCAGCGGCACCAAGATCTTCATCACCGGTGGTGAGCACGATCTCACCGAAAACATCATCCACCTGGTACTCGCCAAGCTGCCGGATGCTCCGGCCGGTCCGAAAGGTATCTCGCTGTTCCTGGTGCCGAAGTTCATGGTCAATGCCGATGGCAGCCTGGGCGCGCGCAACCCGGCCAATTGCGGCTCGATCGAGCACAAGATGGGCATCCAGGCGTCGGCGACCTGCGTGATGAACTTCGATGAGGCTGTGGGTTATCTGGTCGGCGAGCCGAACAAAGGCCTGGCGGCGATGTTCACCATGATGAACTACGAGCGTCTGGGGGTTGGCATCCAGGGCCTGGCTTCTGGCGAGCGCTCCTATCAGAACGCAGTGGAGTACGCCCGCGACCGACTGCAAAGCCGTTCGCCGACCGGCGCGCAGAACAAGGACAAAGTGGCCGATCCGATCATCGTCCACCCGGATGTACGTCGCATGCTGTTGACCATGAAAGCTTCGAACGAAGGCGGTCGTGCGTTCTCGACTTACGTGGCCATGCAACTGGACACCGCCAAGTTCAGCGAAGACGCCGCGACCCGCAAGCGTGCGGAGGATCTGGTGGCGTTGTTGACTCCCGTGGCCAAGGCGTTCCTGACTGATCTCGGCCTGGAAACCACAGTGCACGGCCAGCAGGTTTTCGGAGGTCACGGCTACATCCGCGAGTGGGGTCAGGAACAATTGGTTCGCGATGTTCGCATCACTCAGATCTACGAAGGCACCAACGGCATCCAGGCCCTGGACCTGGTCGGGCGCAAGATCGTTGGCAGCGGCGGGGCGTTCTACAACCTGTTCGCTGACGAGATTCGTCACTTCACGGCCACTGCCAGCGCCGATCTTGCCGAGTTCACCAAACTGTTGAACGACGCTGTGACCACGCTCGACGAACTGACCGCGTGGTTGCTTGACCGGGCAAAATCCAACCCGAATGAAATCGGCGCGGCATCGGTCGAGTATCTGCAAGCGTTCGGTTATGTCGCTTACGCCTACATGTGGGCACTGATGGCCAAGGCCGCTCTCGGCAAAGAAGCGCAGGACGATTTCTACGCCAGCAAACTCGGCACGGCGCGGTTCTATTTCGCACGCCTGCTGCCGCGTATCCACTCGTTGAGCGCGTCGGTGAAGGCCGGGAGTGAGTCGCTTTTCCTGCTGGATGCCGCACAGTTCTGACAATGTAACGTCATGTAAGCTTTCTCTTACATGACGTGCTGCCTATCTCCCATAGATGCAGATTGGATCCACGGCTAATCTACTTCACATGGACGTAGCGCAGGAAGCGCAAAGCAACAACACGGACACGTAGGATTCTGCCAGGACGGCGGAGTGAAATGGATGTCAGGGAAACAGTCTGCAAAGCCCCGCTTCGGCGGGGTTTTCTTATGCCTGCGAAAAAGTACTCAGCCAAGCCCGTCCAGTGCTGGCGAGTTATTCAAGCGATCTTCTGGTCGATTTATCACCTCTTCGAGCAGCGTACGTAACAACGCCAGCGAGGCTTGTTGCCGTTGCACATCGCGACACACCAACCCCACTTTCAACGGTATCCGCGGCTCACTGAGCGGTTTCCACAGCAGGTCGTTGTTGCCATGGGTTTTTTGCGAGCGTCCGGGCAATACCGTTGCCAATTGTGTGTGCGGCAGGCTGTCGAGAATCCCCGCCATGTTGTTCAATTCAGCCTGCACCTGCGGACGTCGTCCCAGATTGGCCAATTGCGCCTGCCAAATCTGGCGTATCTGAAACTCCTCACCCAATAGCAACATCGGCAATTGCGCAGCCTGACTCATCGAGACTTTCTTGAATTCCCGCAAGGGGTGCTCCGCGGGGATGACAAGCGTCAGTTCATCCTCATACAGCATCACTCCATGTAGCCCAGGTTGCCGGGGGGGCAGATAGCTGATGCCGATATCCAGCGAGCCATTGAGCAACCGACGTTCGATTTCCAGTCCTGTCAGTTCATAGATCTGCACCACCAGATGCGGCTGGGCTTTGCGCACGCGTTCGAGCATCTGCGGCACAAGGCTGGTGTGCACCGTTTGCAAAACGCCAATGGCCAGCGTACGCAGCGCCTGCCCCTTGAAATTGCCCAATGCTTCGCGCGCCCGCTGCAGACCATCGAGCAAGGGCAGGGCGTGGTTGTACAGCGTATGGGCCGCCAGGGTCGGCAACAGGCGTTTGCTGCTGCGTTCGAACAGGCTCACATCGAGGGTCTGTTCGAGATGGCGGATCTGTTGTGAAAGCGCCGGTTGAGAGATTGAAAGCCGTTCGGCGGCACGCCCGACGTGGCCCTCTTCATACACCGCGACGAAATAACGCAGTTGCTTAAAATCCATAAGTAATTCTTATTGAAAATGCTGGTAAATCGAAATGGTTCAACACTGGGACTGAGCCTAGTCTAACTGCATTCATAAGGCTTGCAGGGCCAGAAAAGGCGATGAAGAGCATTGGCTTCGCTGTTGTTTGCATAGGTAACGCAAAACACCTGAAACGTAGGTTGAACCCATGAATCTGTTCAGCCTGCGGCGCGCTTCGCCATCGATTGATGATCTGGTAGCGGGTGCTTCCTTCGCCTCCAGTTACGAAAACCTCTCCAGTGAGTGCCTGATGCCCAGTGTCGAGCGGCCCCATCAGATTTTTGTCCGCGGCCAAGGTTCGTGGTTGTGGGACAGCGATGATCGCGCGTATCTGGATTTTTCCCAGGGCGGCGGGGCCAACAGCCTGGGCCACAGTCCCAAAGCACTGGTCAATGCCATCACGACGCAGGCGCAGGCGCTGATCAATCCCGGTTTCAGCCTGCATAACCGCGGCATGCTCAACCTCGCCGAGCGTTTGTGCCTGAGTACCGGCAGCGATCAGGCTTACATGCTCAACACGGGCAGCGAAGCCTGTGAGGCCGCGATCAAATTGGCGCGCAAATGGGGCCAACAGCATCGCGGCGGCGCTTCGCGGATCATCGTCGCCAATAACGGCTGCCATGGTCGTAGCCTGGCGACGATCTCGGCGTCGGACAGTTCGACTTTGGCCAACCGATTTGAACCGCAGCTGCCAGGCTTCAGCCATGTTCCCTACAACGATCTTCCGGCGCTGCACGCGGCTGTTGACGAGCGAACCGTGGCGATCATGCTCGAACCGATTCAGAGCGAAGCCGGAGTGATTGCGGCCACGGCGCATTATCTCAAAGGCGTCGAACGTCTGTGTCGGGAGCTGGGGATCCTGTTGATTTTCGACGAAGTGCAAACCGGATTGGGTCGCTGCGGCACCTTGCTCGCCGAACAGTCCTACGGTGTGCGCGCCGATATCGTCGTCCTCGGCAAAGGGCTGGGCGGTGGGGTGCCCTTGGCCGCATTGCTGGCGCGGGGCAAGGCTTGCTGTTTCGACACTGGCGAACTGGGCGGCACCCATCACGGCAATGCACTGATGACCGCGGCGGGTCTGGCGGTGCTCGACAGTGTGCAGGACAAAGGATTTCTCGAACATGTCGGGGAATCCGCCCTGCACCTGCGCGAAGGTTTGCAGCGCTTGTCCCATCGTTACGGTCACGGCGAACTGCGCGGCCAGGGGCTGCTCTGGGGGCTGACTCTATCCGACGATTCTGCTGATGCCGTCGTCAACGCAGCCTTGTTTGAAGGCTTGCTGCTCAACGCTCCGCAACCGGACTGCCTGCGCTTCACCCCGGCGCTGACCGTCAGCATGGCCAATATCGATGAAATGCTCCTGCGCCTGGCCCGCGCTTTCTCCCGTGTGCGCACCGCGCAATTGCAATGCCGTAAAGGGATTGCCGTCTGATCAGACGCGTCCTGCACACATTCCAGAACCGTCTCGCGGTAATACGCACGCCCTGCGCCTGATTTTTTTTGGCGTGGGGCGTTTTTTTGTGGCGGGGTTTTGCCATGGGGCAAATTCGGCTTGAGACTTGATCGTATAAATGGCTTTTTAAAGGTGCCGACAGGGAATGTCGATACCCGCTCAACCATCACGGTTGGCTTTGAGCTCTATACCACACAGTGGTATGTTTTTGGGGAAGGGATGCCAATGTCACAAAGGCTTTTCAAGACGAAACGCTTTGCAATGGTCGCCGGAAAGGCATGGATTGGAGATGATGAGCTTCGAGAGGCCTTCCTCGAAATGCTCAAAGGGCAGGCGGATAATCTCGGCGGCGGGGTCTGGAAGAAACGCTTGAACTCCAATCGCCATCGCTCGATTGTTTTGGCGAGGGGTGGTGAATACTGGGTTTACCAGTTCATGTATGCCAAAAAGAATCAGAGCAATATCAGTCATACCGAGCTGATCGCGTTTCGGAAAATGGCCAAGACCTACGAGGGACTGACAGAGTTGCAAATCCAGTATTTACTGGATACGAGGGAGTTTACGGAGATTTTTTATGAGTAAGAAATTCAAGAGCGAGGCGTTTGAATCAATCCACGAATCTGCCAGTGCCTTGTATGCCATCGGCGCAATCAGCAAGGCGACCATGCGCGAATTCGATGCGTCGTGCCTGGCGAACGTACCGGACGCGATACCGGCCGAACAGATCAAGGCGCTACGTGAACGCAACAATGTCAGCCAACCGGTGTTCGCGCGTTACCTGAACACCAGCGCTTCTACGGTCAAACAGTGGGAATCAGGGGATAAACATCCCAGCGGCATGGCGCTGAAGCTGCTGAGCATCGTTCAGAAACATGGCCTGGAGATACTGGCCTGAGGAATCCGGCTGAACCCTGACCAACGGCAAGGGTCGATTAGCTGTAGGGCTTGCATGAGCCCCATTCAATCAGGAGCTGCCCATGGACTTCATTCGCATCATCATCGCTATCTTGTTGCCGCCACTGGGCGTGTTTCTGCAAGTAGGATTCGGCGGGGCGTTCTGGCTGAATATTTTGCTGACGCTGTGCGGCTACATTCCGGGGATCGTGCACGCGGTGTACATCATCGCCAAGCGTTGATTTACAGCGGCAGATTCATCACTCGCCGATAAAACGACCACTCCTGCTCCAGCGCATGGGCCTGGTTACCGGCCTTGCGGAAACCGTGACGTTCATCCGCGTAGTAATGCGCTTCGACCAGGAGGCCGTTGTTCTGCAAGGCTTCGACCATATCGCGGGTCTGCTGAGGCACGACCACGGCGTCCAGTTCCCCTTGGAAAAAGATCACCGGCACGCGAATGTTGTCGGCGTGCAATAACGGTGTGCGCGCGGCATAGCGCTGGGCGTCCTGCACTGGATCGCCGATCAGCCAATCGAGGTAGTCGCCTTCGAACTTGTGGGTAGCCCGGCCCAATGCCACCGGATCGCTGACCCCGTAAAGGCTGGCGCCGGCGCGGAACACGTTGTGAAAGGCCAGTGCGCACAGCGTGGTGTAGCCACCTGCGCTGCCGCCGCGGATGAACGCTTTGTCGCCATTGATCAAGCCACGATCGGCGAGATGGCTGACCACCGCGCACGCATCTTCGACATCCACCTCACCCCAACTCAAATGCAAAGCCTGGCGGTAGGCTCGGCCATAGCCACTGCTGCCGCGGTAGTTGAGATCTGCCACGGCGAAACCGCGTTGTGTCCAGTACTGAATTCGCGGGTCGAGCATCGGATAGCACGCCGAAGTCGGGCCACCATGGATGAACACCACCAACGGTGGTTTCGCTTCCCCGGTCATTGCCGGATAGAAGAAACCGTGAGCCTCGCCCGAACCGCTTGGGTAACGCAGGGTCTGCGGGCGACTGATTCTTTCAGCAGGCAGCGGAGTGACACCTCCGGCCAGCACGTTTACCTTTTGCGACTGGCGATCGATCGCGATTACCGCAGCCGAACTGACCGGTGAGGCGGCGATGCAGTAAATGAACTGCGCATCGATGGCGAGGTGGCGGAAGCGGCTGTAATCGCTGGAATAGTCTTGCGTGGAATGACCACACAGGCCCAATCGACCGAAACCGTCTTCTGTCCAGCTCGCCAGATAGTCGCCATCATTCAGGGGTAACCAGGTGCAGCCACCGAGTTGCCAGGGTGCCGGACCATAATCGGCGGCAGCGCTTGGCAGTGGGGTCAGAGCGTTTTCCGCTTCCATCCACGGTTGCCAGTACCCGCCCCGATCCGTCAGGCAAAACAACCGACTGGCGTTATCGAATCTCGGTTGTTGCAGGGATTCTTCAGCATTGTCTCCGGCCACGCAGCGGGCCGGGCCGAAGGTGTTATCGGTCAGGCGCTCGGCAACCATCAAGCGGGTTGCGGTCCACGGCTGATGTGGGCGGCTCCACTCGATCCAGGCCAGTCGATGAGCGTCAGGACTGAGGGTCGGGGCCGCGTAGAAGTCGGCGCCTTCGGCCAGCAGGTGTCGCGTGCCGTCCGCCAGATCGATCGCGACCAAACGGTGCTGGTTGCCGTTTTCCTCAACCGTCAGCACCTGACCATTGGCGAACTGCAAATCACCGTAACGGCAGGTACCGCAGGTCAGCCTTTCTGGCGTCTCGCCCTGGAGCGATTGACGATACAGTTGCTGGTCAGCCTCATTGACGAAGACGATGCCGTCGGCAGTCAGACAAACCGCTCCACCGCCATATTCGTACACCCGACTGCGCACGCTGAACCCGGGCGGTGTCAGACACGTCGCTGTGCCAGCTTGCCAGTGCCAGACTCGGCACGCGGCGTCCTCCGGACGATATTCATTCCAGAACAAGCCGTGTGGGCCAACCTGTAACTCGGCAAAGTCGATACCGGCCGCTACTGCTTTGGCGGCGCTCAGAGGTTCAGCTTTTGGCGATGAGGCGTGAGTTTCGTTCATTGCGAAAGGCCAGTTGTTCGATGGTCTGGGTGGCGTGCTCGGCTTCTTCGCGGGCCTTGAGGATTACGCCGTGATGGGCGGATTTGCTGCATACCGGATCGGCGTTGCTCGCGTCACCGGTGAGCATGAATGCCTGACAGCGACAGCCGCCGAAGTCTTTTTCTTTCTCGTCGCAGGAACGGCACGGCTCGGGCATCCAGTCATAGCCGCGAAAACGGTTGAAACCGAACGAGTCATACCAGATGTGTTGCATGCTGTGGTCGCGCACATTGGGAAACTGCACCGGCATCTGCCGGGCACCGTGACACGGCAAGGCGGTTCCGTCCGGCGTTACTGTCAGAAAAATACTGCCCCAGCCATTCATACAGGCTTTCGGGCGTTCTTCGTAATAGTCCGGCGTGACGAAAATCAATTTGCACGGATGCTCTTCGGCTTCCAGTTTGGCCCGGTATTCATTGGTGATGCGTTCGGCGCGCAGCAGTTGCTCTTTGGTCGGTAAAAGTCCGACACGATTGAGCTGCGCCCAACCATAGAACTGGCACGTGGCGAGTTCGACGAAGTCCGCTTCAAGGGCGATGCACAGCTCGATGATGCGGTCGATTTTGTCGATGTTGTGCCGATGGGTGACGAAGTTCAGCACCATCGGATAGCCGTGGGCTTTCACCGCGCGGGCCATTTCCAGTTTCTGCGCGAAAGCCTTTTTCGAGCCGGCCAGCAAGTTGTTCACCTGCTCGTCGCTGGCCTGGAAACTGATCTGGATGTGATCGAGGCCGGCCTTCTTGAAGTCACTGATTTTCTGTTCGGTGAGGCCGATGCCGGAGGTGATCAGATTGGTGTAGAAACCCAATTTGCGTGCTTCGCCGATCAGCTCGGCGAGGTCCTGACGCACCAGCGGTTCGCCACCGGAAAAACCCAGCTGCGCCGCGCCCATTTCCCGCGCTTCACGAAACACCTTGATCCACTGTTCGGTGCTCAGCTCCTTGCCCTGTTCAGCAAAGTCCAACGGGTTGGAGCAGTACGGGCATTGCAGCGGGCAGCGGTACGTCAGCTCAGCCAACAGCCACAGCGGCAGGCCGATCTCAGGTTTGGGCGGTACTTGCACCGATGACTCAGGCAAGTTCGATCCAGTGCTGCGCACGGGCAACCTCCATGAATTGCTCGATGTCGTCACCGAGCTCGGGCACGCCGGGGAACTGCTGGTCAAGCGCCTCGATGATCGCCGCGACATCCCGCTCGCCATCAATCAAGCCACCGATCAACGCGGCGCTTTCATTGAGTTTAATCATGCCTTCCGGATACAGCAGCACGTGGCCTTTCTGCGCCGGTTCGTACTGGAAACGGTAGCCGGGACGCCAGCTCGGCGTCTTGCTGCGATCAAAGCTCATAAAGTGATTCCTTTGTGCCAGACCCGCTCACGGGTCACGCTGTGATATGGCGGGCGTTGCAGTTCGTAGGCCATGCTCATGGCATCGAGCATGCTCCAAAGAATGTCCAGTTTGAACTGGAGAATTTCCAGCATGCGCTCCTGGCCTTCACGGGTCTTGTAGTGCTCAAGGGTGATCGCCAGACCGTGCTCGACATCACGCCGCGCTTGACCCAGGCGGGTGCGGAAATACTCGTAGCCGGCCGGGTCGATCCATGGGTAATGCTGGGGCCAACTGTCCAGGCGCGACTGGTGGATTTGTGGTGCGAACAGTTCGGTCAGCGAGCTGCTGGCGGCTTCCTGCCAGCTGGCGCGACGGGCGAAGTTGACGTAGGCATCCACCGCGAAACGCACGCCGGGGAGCACCAGCTCTTGCGAACGCAGTTGATCCGGGTCCAGGCCGACGGCTTGACCCAAACGCAGCCAGGCTTCAATGCCGCCGTCTTCCCCCGGTGCGCCATCATGGTCGAGCAGGCGCTGAATCCACTCGCGACGGATCTCGCGGTCCGGGCAGTTGGCCAGAATGGCAGCATCCTTGAGCGGGATGTTCACTTGATAGTAAAAGCGGTTGGCGACCCAACCCTGGATCTGCTCACGGCTAGCGCGACCTTCATACATCGCCACGTGGTAGGGGTGGTGGATGTGGTAGAAGGCGCCTTTGGCGCGCAGGGCGGCTTCGAATTCGGTGGGGGACATCGGGACGTCGGTCATTGCGGTTCTCCGGAATACAACCGGTGGGTTCTATGGTGTCTGGTCTGGCGCCATCGCTGGCTAGCCAGCTCCCACAGGTTTTGTGTTGCGCCACAGATTTCGCGTGCACGATCAATCCCAGTGGGAGCTGGCTTGCCAGCGATGGGGCCATCAGCTACAGCACAATACTCATGCCGTCATACGCCACTTCAACCTGGCGCCGATCCAGCTCTGCACGCTGCGGCGAATCCTCATCAAGAATCGGATTGGTATTATTGATGTGGATAAGCACCTTGCGCTGTTTGGGCAGTTGCTCAAGCACTTCGAGCATGCCACCAGGGCCGTTTTGCGCCAGGTGCCCCATCTCGCGACCGGTACGGGTGCCGACGCCCCGGCGCTGCATTTCGTCATCGTCCCACAAGGTGCCGTCCACCAGCAGGCAATCACTGCCGGCCATGATCTCCAGCAATGACGCATCAACCTTGCCCAGGCCCGGTGCATAGAACAATTTGCCACCGGTGTTGAGGTCCTCGACGATCAGGCCAATGTTGTCGCCCGGATGCGGATCGAAACGATGCGGGGAGTAGGGCGGCGCGGCGCTACGCAGGGGCAGTGGGGTGAAACGCAGGTTCGGGCAGGCTGGCACGCTGAAACTCTGGTCGAGCTCGATGCGGTTCCAGGTCAGCCCGCCATTCCAGTGGTTGAGCATGTTGAACAGCGGAAAGCCGCTGCTCAGGTCTTCATGGACCATGTCCGTACACCAGACCTGATGCGGGCAACCTTCACGCAGCATGAGCAGGCCGGTGGTGTGGTCGATCTGGCTGTCCATGAGGATGATGGCGCTGATCCCGGTATCGCGCAGGGCACGGCCCGGTTGCATCGGAGCGAAGCTCTGGAGCTGGGCGCGAATGTCCGGGGAGGTGTTGCACAGCACCCAGTTCACGCCGTCATCGGAGATCGCGATGGACGATTGCGTCCGCGCCTTGGCCCGCAGGCTGCCGTCGCGAAAACCTGCGCAGTTCACGCAGTTACAGTTCCACTGGGGGAAACCGCCGCCGGCAGCGGAACCTAGAATCTGGACAAACATGGGCGCTCCATCATTTCAACGCTGAAAATAAAACGCCTCGGATATCCGAGGCGTTGTGCTGCTCAACTGCCAAGGCAGCGATTAGCGGCTTGCGAAGTACATGGTGACTTCAAAGCCGATACGCAGGTCGGTGTAAGCCGGTTTGGTCCAGGCCATAAATTGAACTCCTTCAGGTAGGGTAAGGACAGCGCTATCTATAGGTATAGTCCACCTCAAGTCAGAGATGTTCCAAATAGTTAGGCTGCTATGTTACTCAAAATTTCAGAGGGATTGCCCGTGAAACTTTGAGAAAGCTCGTTGCAGCCCCGGTAATGATCATTTTGTCGCTTGCCAAGGTGCGCCCGGTGCAATGCCGTTGGCCAGGCAGTGCCAGCCGCCCTCGGCTTGATTCAATCGCTGTGCGGCAGCCAGCAAAAGGGGGCGGTCGATCAGCAAAATTGCTTCGGGCAACTGTGTCAGATAATCCGACGAGCGGCCCGCCAGCTTGGCTTGCCACAACAACTCGGCTGCCTCGACGACGGGCAATGCGGTGCTTGAAAACTGGCCAGCCAGAATCTGACGCTGGGCGATGAAAGCGCTGTCGCCAATGGCATTGATCAGCTGCGGCAAACTCTCGAGGAACTGCTCGATGTGCTGCAACAGGTCCACTGGCGCCACGGTCGGTGATTGCACACCGAATAGCAGCCCGGTTTGCCCATGAATCTGCCGCAGCGCGCTGAACACGGCATAACCTAGCTGCAACTCCACTCGCAGACGCTGGTAGAACGACGTCTGGCAGATATGTGCCAGCAAACGCCACGCGGCTTCGTCGGCCAGTTCAGTGGTTGAAGTCGGACAGTACATTAGGATCGCATGCTCGCTCGAATCGGTATCGACAATGCTCCATAGGCGTTGTGATGGGATCGAAAGCGGCGGGGTCTGCTGATTGTCCGGCGTTCCGGGAATGCGGCTCAAAGCGAGGCCCATGGCCGCTTGAGTCTGGGCGGACAGGCCAATCGCCAGACCGTCCCAGCGTGCACTCGTCCAGAGTTGCTGCATGTCGTCCGAGTTAGCGGTGTGGCCAAGACAGAGGTCAGGCAATGCCTTGAGCAATTGTCGAATCGGAATCAGCGCAACGCTTGCAGGTTCTGGCTGTACGACCACGGCATCAGGCGTTGTCAGCGCTTTCAGCGCGTGCTCCAGGATGATGGGCATCGGCTCCTGCAAGCCGGTCATCTTCAGAAGCCACTCATTTCCCGAAACGTTGAAGGAAAAGTCCACTCCCGCCTGACGTGCATCTTCGCGTAGCGGACGCAGCGCGCTGTCGAGCCGCGATTGAAGATGGCTGTCGGGCGTCGAGAGCAGACGCCAGCGTAGATAAATCGCACCTTCAATGCTGTTGTCCGGCAACGCCTGGCTGAATTGCATTGGCGAACGTTCGCGACGACTGCGCGAGCGGTCTTGGGCAAAAGTGCGCAGACCACGGTGGGCGCTGGTCTGGCCGCGAATCAGTCCGGCGTTGGTGGCTGGCGGCTCGGTGTTCAGGAATGGATTGGGTGCGGGCAGTTGCCATGAACCGCTGAAGTTATCCACCGCGCCAATCTGTTTGAGGATTTGCTTCAGGGCTTTAACACCGTGCCCGGATAACCCGGCTTCGCGCTGCTCGCTGTCCCGTCGGGCCAGTTGCAACGCACTGCTGACTGGTTGCTGGCGCTGGAGCAGGGCTGCGTACTCTTCACGCAACCGGCTCCAGTCTTGCTGGGCGAAGAAGCTCAGCCAATCCATGAGACGCCTTGGTATGTCGCTCGCCGATACTTCGAAGGGCAATGTGAATTCGATGTGCAGCAAGGCTTGCCCGGCGAATTGATACAGCGGTTCTGCCTTGAGCTTTTCGGCCACGCCTTTCTCGCGTAAATCCGCGAGCAAGCCCCCCGGTTTCTCGGCATTGAGCCAATGGCACAGGAATTCCAGTGCTTCGGTGCAAGAGTCGGGCAGCGATTCAAGGGCAAACAGTAAATCGAGCCGACGTTCGTCAGCCTGTTGATAGCTTCTGTCTGACGTCGTCAGCAGCGGCGTGGGAAGGGGTTGCGGGACTTTTTCACCTTGGGCAACAACCGCGCCAAAGGCTTCGGCCATCACCCGCAATTCATCGAGACTCTGCGGGCCGGCAAGGCTCAAAGTCATCTGTCCGGTCTGGTAGAAGCGCTGATGAAAATGTTGCAAAGCGTGCTGAAACTCGGGTTGCCCAAGGGGCAGGCTGTCGCGATTGCCAGCGTGGAAACCCCGCAGCGGATGAGTCTCGGAGAGCCCCTCGAACAAAGCCAGTCGCTGTTGCGCCACTGGATCCTGCGACCACGCGACAAACTCCGCATGCAGCACTTCTCGTTCCCGCTGCTGATCGTCCGGATTCATACGCGGATGCGCGAGCATATCTGACAAACGTTCCAGACCACCGGCAAACGCCTGGGGCGACAATTCGAAAAAGTAATCCGTGTTGCGTTCGCTGGTCCGCGCATTCACTTGGCCGCCATGGCTCTGAACGTACGCCATCAACCCTTGGCCCGCAGGAAAACGCTCGGTACCGAGAAACAGCAAGTGCTCAAGAAAATGCGCCAGGCCAGGCCATGCCAGCGGCACATCGTGGCTCCCCGCAGCAACCCGCAATGCCGCCGCGCAGCGCTTCAAGTTCGGGGCATGACGCAGCGTCACCCGCAAGCCGTTGGCCAGGGTTTCAGTATGGGGGCGAGGGTGATTCAACGCGGGCATGGGCACTTCCAGAACAGAGAAGCGCTCATGCTAGCGGATTCGTCAGCGCTTGTTCAGATCGCCGTAAAGCTCGGGGCGACGGTCGAGCAAATAGCGGTTGGCGGAACGCGAGTCGATCATCAGCTGACGATCCAGTTCACCAACGATCAACGCTTCATCAAGACCCGCTTGGGCGATACGGCTGCCATCAGGCGCGGCAATGCTGCTCTGGCCGCAGTAATGGATATCGCCTTCGTGCCCGCAGTAATTGGCGTAGGCCACATAGCACTGGTTTTCGAAAGCGCGGGAACGGACCGTGACATCGGCGACGAAATCAAAGGGAATCATATTCGCCGTCGGCACCAGAATCAGCTCGGCACCCTGGAGCGCCAGGCGCCGTGCGTTTTCCGGGAACTCCAGGTCGTAGCAGATCAGCAAACCAAGTTTCCAGCCGTTGAGTTCAACCACAGGGAAATCGTTGGCTCCGGCGCTGAACATCGAATGGTCGAGATCGCCGAACAGATGCGTTTTGCGGTAATTGCAGACACGCTCGCCGCTGGCGTCGATCAGTTGCACGGCATTGTAGATCTGCCCGTCCTCGGAGCGTTCGGGATAGCCATACAAAATGGCAATCCCTGCCGTTCGGGCAATGCGCGCGACCTGTTGCGCCGACTCACCGTTGTGCACTTCCGCCAGCACGCTGACGGCATCGATGCCGATGTTGTAGCCGGTCAGGAACATCTCCGGCAGCACCAGCAAATCGGCGCCTTTCGCCTCCAGCGCCAGTTGATGCAGGCGTTGCAGGTTGCCGGCGACATCCAGCGGCAACGGTGGACATTGGTAAAGGGCTACGCGCATTTCGGATTCCTCTTACTCGGGCAGGGCGATCGGTCCGATCTCGTTGAACACATCTCCTGGACCCGGATTCTCGGCGTGAGTTGCACCGCCGAAGTGTTTCATGATGCCCCACACTGCGTTGAGCGAGGTCTGCACCGCGCCTTCGACCCAGGCCGGCGTCCACGAAACGTCGTCACCGGCGATGAAAATCCCGCGCTGCTCGGCCGGCATGTCGTGCTGCATGAAGTGCGCGTACATGCGCTGGTTGTAGCGGTAGTGGCCGGGCAGTGCGCCTTTGAAGGCACCGAGGAAGTGCGGGTCGGCTTCCCACGACACGGTGATCGGGTCGCCGATGATGCGCGCAGCGATGTCGACTTTCGGGTAGATCTTCTTCAGCGCATCCAGCGCCAGCTTCACGCGTTTTTCCACAGGATGCGGCAGCATTTTCAGCGCGTCGCTCATCCACGAGTACGACAGGCAAATCACCCCTGGCTTGTCGTCGCCGTTATCGAACAGGTAAGTGCCGCGGGTCAGGCGATCGGTGAGGGTCATGCTCATCAGGTCGCGGCCGGTCTCCGGATCCTTGTCCTTCCAGAAGGGGCGGTCGACCATCACGAAGGTCTTCGACGATTGCATGTAGCGGGTGCGGTCCAGGGCCATCCACATCTTTTGCGAGAACAGGGTTTCGTCGCATTCGATCTGGGTGGTCAGCAGCCAGCTCTGGCACGTGGTCAGCACCGCGGCGTATTCGCGGGTGTCGCCATTGTTGTCGGTGACCGCAAATCTGCCCCCCGGCGCGTGGGCGATTTTCTTCACCCCGGAACGTGGTGCACCGCTGTGCAATGACTTGAGGCTGGTGCCTTGCGGCCAGTGCACGCAGCGCTCAGGGACGTGGCGCCAGATGCCCTGCGGTACTTGTTCTACGCCACCGACCACCAGGTGTTGGTGATCGTCGCAGTTGGTCATCACCACGCGGAAGATTTCCAACATCGAGTTCGGGAAGTCCGAGTCCCAGCCACCGGTACCGAAGCCGACCTGGCCAAACACTTCACGGTGATGGAATGACAGCTTGGCGAACGCCTTGGAGGTGGCAACGAAATCGTAGAAGGTGCGGTCGTCCCACAGCGGTACGAGGGTGTTCCACAGCTCTTTGAGGCGCGGCACATCGCGGTCGCGGATGGCTTGCTGGATATCAGAGAACTGCGAGCCCGCTTCCAGGGCATCGGCCCAGGCGTCGGCGACTTCCTGGAACAGTGCAGGAAGATCCGCCAATTTTTGTGCGTAATGGGTCTTGCCTTCCAGATCGATGACAGTGCTGCCTGAGGCCGGTGTCAGTGGGTTGGGGAAGGGCTTGGTTTCGAGATTCAGCTTGTCGACATAGTGATAGAACGCGGTGGACGACACCGGAAAGCGCATGCCGCCCAACTCGGCGACGATGCCGTCAGTGCCATTGAACGCCTGGGAGCGCAGGCGCCCGCCCAGCTTCGAGGCCTCATAGACCACGGGCTTGAGGCCCAGCTTCATCAATTCGTACGCTGCCACCAGCCCTGCGATCCCGGCGCCGACGATCGCCACTTCGGCACCGTGATTGTGCTCGGGAATGCTGCCAAGACCCGCCGGATGTTCGATCCAGTCGTCGAAAGCGAAAGGAAAGTCCGGGCCGAAAATAGTGACTGGTTTTTTACCGTCTGCAGGATGGCGATTGTTCTTGTTCATGGCTGACCTTGCTGGCGACCCGACGCGGGATGCGCATCTGAGTATAGGAAAAGATGCCAGCCATTCTAGAGAGCACAGAACACGTTAATAAGACGCAAAGTGTCGTCATTTTGCTATCGGTTTGATCAATATGACGAACTATCAATACACACTGACTACTGTGGGAGCGGGCTTGCCCGCGAAGAGGCCAGTTCTGGCACCAAAAATTATCGGCAAAAACTAAACCGGCTGCCCCCGATCGATCTTGCTACTCAAGATGATCGACGTCGTGGTTTTCTCCACACCATCCACACTGCCAATCTGGTCCAGCAACTGATCCAGCTGTTCCGGCGAATCGGTGCGCAACCACGCCACATAATCAAATTCGCCACTTACCGCACACAACTGCTGCACCTGAGCCATCGCGCTCAGACGCCGCAACACTTCCTTGCCGGAGCGTGGCTGTACGGTAATCCCGACATACGCCTGCAACCCGCCATCCACTACCCGTTGCCCGAGACGTACGCCATAACCGGTGATGACTTTGGCCTTTTCCAATCGTGCCAGGCGTGATGTGACCGTGGTGCGGGCGATGCCCAGTTGCCGGGCCAGCATGGCGACGCTCTCACGGGCGTTGATCTGCAGGGCCGCGATCAACTGACGGTCGATTTCATCGAGAACGGGTGGGCGAGTGTCAGGCAAAGGGAGTCTCCAGGGCGTCGATCAATGCGCAAGCATGTTACAGGCAGTTTCTGCACGACGCTCGCGACGGTTCCTTGGGCTAGCCTTAGTACCGTTCAGGACATTTCTGCCTGCGACAAATTGCCATAAGTAACCAGGTAGTACATTATTCCGCCCCTTGTCACAAATGGGGAAAAATCTCGACATGAAAAATTCTGGGGTTGCCGCTGGCAGCAAGTGGTTGCTGGCGGGGTTGGGTGTGTTGATTGCACTGATCGGGCTTGGCCTGATCGGTGGTGGCGGGTACCTGATCGCGCTTGGGGGTAGCTGGTATTTCCTGCTGATGGGCCTGGCGATGCTGGTGTCCGGGCTGATGATTGCCCGTCGCAAGTCGCTGGGTGCGTGGTTGTATGGCGTGGCGCTGATCCTCACCGCGATCTGGGCCGTCTGGGATGCTGGCCTTGAATACTGGCCGCTGGTCTCACGCGTGCTGACGTTTGCCGTCATCGGCCTGGTCGTGGCGTTGATCTATCCAACCCTGGTCCGCGCTTCGGGCGCGAACGGCGGGCGTGGCGCCTACGGGTTGGCCGGTATTCTGGGCATTGGCGTCGTTGCGACGATGGCCTACATGTTCGTCCCGACCCACGTGGTGAAGAACGACACCGTCCCTCCGGTAACGCCGGTCACCCCGGGCACCGAGCAGAAAGACTGGGCGCATTGGGGCAACACCACCGCCGGCAATCGCTTTGCCGCGCTGGACCAGATCAACAAAGGCAATATCGACAAGTTGCAGGTCGCCTGGACCTTCCGTACCGGCGACATTCCGCAAAGCACCGGTGCTGGCGCTGAAGACCAGAACACCCCGCTGCAGATCGGTGACACGGTCTACACCTGCACCGCCTACGGCAAGGTCTTTGCCCTGGATGCCGACACCGGCGCCCAGCGCTGGAAGTTCGACCCACAAGGCACCGCGCCCAACTGGCAACGCTGCCGTGGCCTGGGTTATTCCGAAACCCCGGTGTCATCGGACAGTCAGCCGGCCGCCTGTACGAAACGCCTGTTTCTGCCGACCGGAGATGCACGTCTGATCGCAATCAATGCTGAAACCGGCAAGCCTTGCGAAGAATTCGGTAACAAGGGCACCGTCGACCTGACCACCGACATGGGTGAGGTGAAGCCCGGTTACTACCAGCAGACCTCTACTCCATTGGTCGCCGGAGACGTGGTGATCGTCGGTGGCCGCGTGGCTGACAACTACTCCACCGGCGAGCCGCCGGGCGTGGTGCGTGCCTACGACGTGCGCAGCGGTGAACTGGTCTGGGCCTGGGATCCGGGCAACCCGAACACCACCAAACGTCCACCTGCCGGCGAGACCTACACCCGCGGTACGCCGAACGTTTGGTCGGCGATGTCCTACGATGCCAAGCTCGGTCTGGTGTACCTGCCAACCGGCAACGCCACCCCGGACTTCTTCGGCGGTCAACGCACCGAGATGGACAACAAGTGGAACTCGTCTGTCGTCGCCATCGATGTGAAAACCGGTCAGGTGCGCTGGCACTTCCAGACCACCCACAACGATCTCTGGGACTTCGACTTGCCGGCGCAACCGCTGCTGTACGACGTGCCGGACGACAAGGGCGGCACTCAGCCAGCCCTGGCGCAAGTCACCAAACAGGGTGAGATCTTCCTGCTCAACCGTGAAACCGGCGTACCGATTGCCCGCGTTGAAGAGCGCCCGGTGCCGCAGGGCCATGTGCCCGGCGAACGCTACTCGCCGACGCAGCCGTTCTCCGTCGACATGCCGTCAATCGGCAACAAGACCCTGACCGAGTCAGACATGTGGGGTGCCACACCGTTTGACCAGTTGATGTGCCGCATCCAGTTCAAGGGCATGCGCCACGAAGGCGTCTACACCCCGCCAGGCATGGATCGCGCGCTGCAATTCCCGGGCTCGCTGGGCGGCATGAACTGGGGCAGCGTCTCGGTTGATCCGAACACGAACTACATGTTCGTCAACGACATGCGCCTGGGCCTGGCCAACTACATGATTCCGCGTGACAAGATCGGCGCTGGAGCCAGCGGCATTGAAATGGGCGTTGTCCCTCAGGAAGGCACACCGTTCGGCGCGATGCGCGAGCGCTTCCTCTCCGCGGTCGGCATTCCGTGCCAGAAACCACCGTTCGGCACCATGTCGGCCATCGACCTCAAGACCCACAAGTTGATGTGGCAAGTCCCGGTCGGCACCGTGCAGGACACCGGCCCGCTGGGCATCCGTATGCACCTGCCGATCCCGATCGGCATGCCCACCCTCGGCGCGTCACTCGCTACCCAATCCGGTCTGCTGTTCTTCGCCGGTACCCAGGACTTCTACCTGCGCGCCTTCGACACCGGCAACGGCAACGAAATCTGGAAGTCGCGCTTGCCGGTAGGCAGCCAGTCCGGGCCGATGACTTACGTTTCACCGAAGACGGGCAAGCAGTACATCCTGCTGACCGTGGGCGGTGCGCGTCAGTCGCCGGATCGTGGGGATTATGTGATTGCCTATGCTTTGCCTAAATAAGGGCTGAAGCTTGGGTCAAAAAGCCGCGCCATTGCGCGGCTTTTTGTTGGGCGAAAGAGAGGGTGTGGAAATCGGCTAGGATTGAGGCAGTCAAGGGTGCGAGGTGAAGGGCATGACAACAAAGTTACCTACCGCCGTGCGCGACCGTGCATTGCAGATCGCCCACCACGAAATGGGCCACTACGTCGTGGCCCGCGCCTTGGGCTTTGCCACGGGCGGCGTGACCTTGACGGTGACCAAGGATCTGCGGCACCACGGAGGGGCGTCCATTACCCTGGTGCGCCCCATTTCGTCGATGGAAGCCATGAAGGCGTATCTGGAAGCCCGGATGATGGTGCTCCTGGCTGGCGCCATGGCGCAGACACTCCCTTCAAAACCTTCAGCCGCAAAACACGTTGATAAGCCCAAAGCCACCGCGATCCTCAAAGGCGAGCAGGGGGCAGAACAGGATTACGCAAAAATCAGGGAGCTGCAGCACCTGCTTCGCAACATCACCTGCCAGGATAGCAATCCAGCGTCGAGCGAGCGCATAACGGCGCAGCTTAAAGCGATGACTGATCGGCTGTGGGGCCGGACTCAAGCAATCATCGAAGATCAGGCCGGGACGATTTCTGAATTGGCAGTGGCACTGGTGGACGGCATGGCGCTTGTGGAGCAATGGGGGCGGGCTGCGGACACGTATGAGGTTGTATGGACGGGGCAGATGCTGGAACGGTTGCGAGCCGTGCAGGCCATCCCTTCGTGATGTGTTTGGACTGAAAAACCTGGCTCTTTCAGTCCCAAAAAGGGAACGATCGGTCCCTTTTTGGGAGCTTTCAACTCTGCCGTGATTATTTTTTTTTCGAGGGGGCTGCTTCCTTTCTGGTTTGAGCAGGCCGCCGCGTTAGCACCTTCACCACATCATCAATCACCGCTTTGCTCATCGTCGTCAGGTAATGCGCAGCCCAGGCGTGGCGGTCGGAGTCTTGGGCGTAGGCGGCGTCGACGGTCAGGGATTTGGCGAGGAACAGCAGGTCGGAGGCTTGGGCCAGGGCGTCGGCGATGGGGACGTCGCGGCAGACGTGGAACAGGGGTTGATCCGAGAGATACATGAAGGGGGTGAAGCCGACGGTTTTTAGTTCTGAAATCGCAGATGTATTTGTTTTAGTCATGGTGAAGCTCCTAATTTGAAGGGCTGCCGCATTCGTTTCCAAGCGAATGGGTGGCAGCTGTGCGCAGGTTGGAAAACCGGGAAATTAGGAAACCGGCACGCCCGAAGACGTCCCGCGCACAGCTGCCATAACTCGTGGTTGAGATAGGCAAACTGCTGCTTTCAATTTCGACGGGTTTCCAAGCCCGATCGCTGAATGCTCAGCGACACCGGAGACTATCCCGTCAAACAAAAGCGCAACAAGGCGGCAAAGTGCCCAACAGCAAGATTCGGAGTTTGCCTACAAGGTCCTAAGGCGTCATCCGATATTTCGACAGCTTAAGTAAACGCAATTAAACATCAGTCTTCGGTGAAGTAATCCGAATCGATGTGTTTGATCTCGTAGAGCGCTTCACGCTGCAGCCCAAATTGTTCTCGGCCATCAAGCGCGCCAGTTCCATGCCATCGATCAGCATCGACGACGCTTTTGCGCCAGACACGAAAAAGCCGCGCACTGCGCGGCTTTCTTGTTTGGTGGGCCCACACGGACTTGAACCGTGGACCAAAGGATTATGAGTCCTCTGCTCTAACCAACTGAGCTATAGGCCCTCAGTAGGTCGCGGATTATAGCGACGGTTTCGCGGCTGTGCTATCCGAAAAATCCAATACGGTTGTACGAAGAAACGTCGCGGCGAATTCGTCGGGGGGTAGGGGCAGGCTGACGATGTAGCCCTGGATTTGTTCGCAGCCTTCGGCGGCGAGGAATTGTTGTTGCGATTGGGTCTCGACACCTTCGGCAATCACGGTGAATTGCATGCTGCGTCCGAGTGCGATGATGGCGCGAACGATCGCCGCATCGTGGGGGTCGTCCGGCAGGCCGCGGACGAATGATTGATCGATCTTGAGGATGTCCAGTGGCAGGCGTTTGAGGTAGCTCAGTGACGAATAGCCAGTGCCGAAGTCGTCGATCGCCAGTTGCACACCCAAGTGCTTGAGTTGATGCAGCACCGCCAGCGCTTCTTCCGCCTGGCTCATGATGAAGTTTTCGGTGATCTCCAATTGCAGCAGATCAGGTTTTAGGCGGTAGTCCTTGAGCAGTTGTTCGATACGCCCCAGCAGGTTCGGTTGGCGCAGTTGCGCGCCGGCGAGGTTGACCGACAGCGGGCCAAGGCCTTCGTAGGATTTATTCCATTCATGCATTTGGCGGCAGGCGGTTTCCAGCACCCAATCGCCGATCTGCAGGATCATGCCGTTTTCTTCTGCCAGAGCGATGAAGTGCTCTGGCGGCACGTCGCCAAAAGTTGGATGGTGCCAGCGGATCAATGCTTCGGCGCCTACCAGGCGATAGTCGTCGAGGCTGATTTTCGGCTGGTAATACAGGTGCAGTTCGTTGCGTTCGATGGCGCGGCGCAGTTCATGTTCGAGGGCGACGCGCTCGCTGGCCTGGGCGGTGAGGTCGCGGGTATAGCTTTCGACCCGGTTACGCCCCTTGGCCTTGGAGCGGTACATCGCCGCGTCGGCGTTCTTGATGAGCGTGGCCACGTCGCAGCCGTCCTGTGGATAAAGGCTGGTGCCGATGCTGGAGCTGATGAAGAACTCATGCTCGCCCGCCTGGAATGGCGCGGTAAAGCAATTGAGCAGCTTGGTGGCTATGTTGTCGGCATCGCTGGGTTGCTGCAGCCCGGGCAGGAGGATGATGAACTCGTCGCCGCCCAGGCGTGCCACGGTGTCGATATCCCGTAACTGCTCCTTGAGGCGAACCGCAATGCCCTTGAGCAGCAGGTCGCCGACCGGGTGGCCAAGGCTGTCGTTGATGTGTTTGAAGCGGTCGAGGTCGAGAAACAGCACTGCGCCCTGGCCACCGTTTTCCTTCTGGGTGTTGAGGGCGGTCAGCAAGCGGCTTTCGAACAACGTCCGGTTGGGCAGGCCGGTCAAAGGGTCGTGGTGGGCCTGGTAGTCAAGCTTGGCCTGGGCGTGTTTCAGGCTGGAGATGTCGGCGAACACCGCCACAAAGTGGGTGATGAATTTGTCGCGGTTGCGCACGGCGCTGATGGTCAGCCAGCTCGGGTAGAGCTCGCCATTTTTGCGCCGATTGGAAATCTCCCCTTGCCAGTGCCCCTCGGCCGTCAATTGGTGCCACATCGCGGCGTAGAACGCACTGTCATGCAAGCCTGAGGCAAGCAAGCGCGGGGTATGGCCCAGCGCTTCGCTTTCACTGTAGCCGGTGATCTCGGTAAATGCCCGGTTGACCGCGCTGATGTGCTGTTGGGTGTCAGTGATCAACACGCCCTCGGCGGTGCTCTCGAATACGGTCGCGGCCTGTTGCAGTTTTTCCTGCATCAAGTGGCGTTCGGTGATGTCGCGGGCGATGGTCAGCATGCAGTCTTCGTCACCGATTGGCAGCGGACGGCTGGAGACTTCACAAAGGCGAATCTGCCCGTCGCTGCGGCGGATATGGCAACTGAAGTCGCGGACGAAACCGTCGCGGTGCAGCAAGTCGAGCATCTGTTTGCGTTCGTTGAGGTTGACCCAGATCCCCAGGTCCAGCGCCGAACGATCCACAGACATCGCGCTGTTGAACCCGGTAATTCTGCTGAACCCTTCATTGACCTCAAGCAGCAGACCGTCGCTCTGACGGGACAACAACAGGCCGTCCGGAGAGGCGTGGAAAGCCTTGGCGAATTTTTCTTCCGAGGTTTGCAGTTGCTGTTGGGTTTCTTTGAGTTGGGTGATGTCGCGCACGACCACCACCAGCGCCGGGGTTGTATCGAGGTCGAACGGTTCGGCGGAGATCAGGCCGGTAAACACCTGGCCATTGCTGCGGCGAAAGGGCATTTCCAGGTTGCGGATGCTGCCAGCCTGCAAGCGCTGCAGCAAACCCGGACCCACGCCGGGAATGCCCCAGATGTTGAGATTGGTGGCGGTCTGGCCGATGACGTCTTCGGCACGCAAGCCGATCTGCTCTTCGAAGGCTTCGTTGACCTCCAGCAGGCAGCCATCGGACAGCCGCGCGATCACCAATATGTCCGGGCATTGCTGGAATACCGAGGCAAACTTTTGCTCCGACAGCCGCAGTGCCTCTTCGGTACGTTTGGCCTCGCTGATGTCGATCATCAGCCCACGCATGACCGGTTCATGACCGTGTTCGATCAAGCTGACGATGTCACGCACCCACAAGCAGCGGCCATCGGCCGTGATCACTCGGTAATCGAGGCTGTGGTCGCGCCCGGCCAACACTTCGTGATCGCAAAAGCTTTGTGCTCGGATGAGGTCCGCGGGGTGAATGATGTTGCGCCAGAAGCCCGGGATCAGCCAATGGGACAGGGGATAACCCAGCAGATCCTCGGCGTGGGGCGACACATAGCTGTAGGTGAAGTCACTGATCCGCGCTTCCCAGGCGATGGCCGACAGGCTTTCCACCAGGCCGCGGTAGTGATACTCGCTGCTACGCAGTTCCTGTTCCAGATCGACCCGTCGAGCGATTTCCGAGCTCAGTCGCCGATTGACCCGGATCACCGCCACCAGCACGATAAACAGCAGCAGCAACCCCGGCAACCCATAGACCAGCAGGTCGGACCAGAACGTGCGGTGGTCGAGAACGTTGCCGACCCATTGCTCCTGGATGGCACTGATTTCGGCGGGGGTCATGTCGGCCAGGACTTTGTCGAGAATGCCGACCAGCATCTTGTTGTCTCGAGGTACGCCCATGGCCAGTTGATAGCGATAAGGGGTTTCGCCGCTGACGTAGAGCCCGTCGAGCTTCAGCTGGCGCAGGCTCCAGACGCTGGAGGCGAGATCGCCCACCACGGCGTCCACCTCATCGATAGCCAGTGCCTGCAAGGCCGAGCTGACGTTGGGCATGGCTACCAGGTTCAGGTCGGGGTGGTGAGTGCGCAGCAGTTCGTGGGGGGCATAGTTTTCCACCACGGCGATTTTCAGGCCGTACAGGTCTTCGATCCTGCGTGGCTGAGCACCGCCAACATGGGCCAGGATAACAATCGGAAAATCCAGGTAAGGCCGGGTAAACGACAGGAAAGCCTGGCGTTCCGGTGTCGACATGATGCCCGGCAACAGATCGAGCTTGCCTTGCTTGGCCTGTTCCAGCACAACGCTCCAGCTGGCCGGTTCGATAGGCGTCAGTTTGACGGCCAATCGCTGGCGAATCACGTTGATATAGTCTGCCGCAAGGCCCTGGTAACGCCCTTCATCGTCGCGAAACTCAAAGGGGGGCCAGGACGCATCGACACCCAGGCGCAAGTCCGGGTGGTCCGCAAGCCAGCTACGTTCTTCGTCGGTAAGAGTCAGCGCGCCAGCCGTTGCGGTCCAGGTCATCAGCGACAGCAAAAAAAGCACGGTCGGCAGTCTGGGCATAACGGTCTCGTTATGGCTCGGGGAATGTTTCGAGTGTAGACGGGCAAATCGGCGGGAGGGGTGCAGCGCGGGGATTTTATCTGCATAAAACAAAACCCCCGGCCTGGGCCGGGGGTTTTTTGATCACTCGTCGAGGAAGGAACGCAGATGCTCGCTTCTCGTCGGGTGGCGCAGCTTGCGCAGCGCCTTGGCTTCGATCTGACGAATCCGTTCACGGGTCACGTCGAACTGCTTACCAACCTCCTCGAGGGTGTGGTCGGTATTCATGTCGATACCGAAGCGCATGCGCAGCACCTTGGCTTCACGGGCAGTGAGGCCGGACAGCACTTCTCGAGTCGCTTCTTTAAGGCTCTCAACGGTAGCCACATCGATTGGCGACTGCATGGTCGAGTCTTCGATGAAGTCACCCAGATGGGAGTCTTCGTCATCACCGATCGGGGTTTCCATGGAGATCGGCTCTTTAGCGATCTTCAATACCTTGCGGATCTTGTCCTCAGGCATTTCCATGCGTTCGCCCAGCTCTTCCGGAGTCGGTTCGCGACCCATTTCCTGCAACATCTGCCGGGAAATCCGGTTGAGCTTGTTGATCGTCTCGATCATGTGCACCGGAATACGGATGGTGCGGGCCTGGTCGGCGATCGAGCGAGTGATCGCCTGACGGATCCACCAGGTGGCATAAGTCGAGAATTTGTAGCCGCGGCGGTATTCGAACTTGTCTACCGCTTTCATCAAGCCAATGTTGCCTTCCTGGATCAGGTCGAGGAATTGCAGGCCACGGTTGGTGTACTTCTTGGCGATCGAGATCACCAGACGCAAGTTCGCTTCAACCATCTCTTTCTTCGCGCGACGGGCCTTGGCCTCGCCGATCGACATGCGACGGTTGATGTCCTTGATCTCTGCGATGGTCAGACCGGTTTCGGTCTCCAGCGCAGTCAGTTTCTGCTGGCAACGAACGATGTCCGGTTGCAGGCGGCCGATGGCTTCAGCGTATTTGCTTTTGCCTTTGGCCAGTGCATCGGTCCAGCTTTCGTCGACTTCGTTGCCCGGGAACTGGCGCAGGAAATCGGCACGGGGCATGCGCGCATCACGAACGCAGAGCTGCATGATTGCACGCTCTTGCTGACGCAGACGATCCAGGGCACTGCGAACACGCTCGACCAGGCCTTCGAATTGCTTCGGCACCAGTTTGATCGGCATGAACAGCTCGGCCAGGGCCAACAGCTCGGCAATCGCTGCCTTGTTGTTGCGACCATGCTTTTTCAGCGCCTTGCGGGTGATTTCCATCTGATCGGCGACAGCGCCAAAGCGCTGTGCAGCGATGACCGGATCCGGACCGCTTTCGGCTTCTTCTTCGTCATCCGAAGCTTCGGCGTCATCGTCATCGGTATCGTCGTCCGCTTTCACGGCTTTCGGATCGATCGGCGGTGGCACTTCGGCGGCAGGCGGCGCAATGCCGTCGTCCGGGTCGATGTAACCGCTCAGGACGTCGGACAGGCGACCACCTTCGGAGGTGACGCGGGTGTACTCGGAGAGGATATGGTCAACCGTGCCAGGGAAGTGCGCGATTGCGCTCATCACTTCGCGGATGCCCTCTTCAATACGCTTGGCGATTTCAATTTCGCCTTCACGCGTGAGGAGCTCTACCGTACCCATTTCGCGCATGTACATGCGCACCGGGTCGGTAGTGCGACCAATGTCGGTCTCGACCGCTGCCAACGCAGCAGCTGCCTCTTCGGCCGCGGCTTCGTCGGTATCGGCGTCGGCCAGCATAAGGGAATCCTTATCTGGCGCAACCTCGAATACGTTGATCCCCATGTCATTGATCATGCGGATGATGTCTTCCACCTGTTCCGGATCTGAAATATCCTCCGGCAGGTGGTCGTTGACCTCCGCGTAAGTCAGGTAGCCCTGCTCACGACCAAGGGTGATCAACTCTTTGATACGAGACTGCTGTTGCGCTTTTCCGGACATAACACCCTATCCACTGAAGGTCTTGGCGGGCAAAAAACAAGCCGAGGATTATACCTGAGCTATGACCTCACGCGCCAGTTGAGGTCGGGTTTGGTACTGCCATATTGCGTTTTAATAGGTCGCGCATCTGATTTGCGATCTGATTTGCTTCCTCGGCAGTCAATCCTGGCTGCTTCGCTTTCCTGATGAGTTCTTCCAGGCTATCGGTGTGCTGACCCGCTGATAACCTAGTAATGGTGTCTAAAAACTGTTGTTCAAGGTTGTCGCCTTGAATCAGCCATTCCTTTTCTGCCAGGGCCTTGAGCAAGCGGCCCTGTTCCGTGCCGTGCCAACGGGCCATCAGCTGAATTGAGTTTAGCTTAGGATTTTTCTGCACTGCCTCGATGAGGGCTACCAGCAATTGTGCATAGGTGTTGCGCTCATTGGCGAAATGGTTGGCGGTTTCGACCTTGCCAGCCAACTGCGGATGATGAATCAGCGTGCGCAGCGCAATCAGCGTAGGGGCTTCGACAGCAATCGGTTTACGTGGAGGCTGGTCGCGATCCCCGCCGCGTTTGCCATTCTTGTCCCACGGTTTTTTGTCCCATTTCTTGCCGCCCGCACCGGGTTTCTTCGGCGTCCATTCCTGTTGCGGCACATACATTTCTTGCGATTGCGGCTGATGATAGTCGCTGAAATCGGGCATCGCGTCGTAATCGAAGCCGGGGTCGTAGGCCGGCGGCGCTTCCGGTGGGGCGCTTTGCGCCAGCTGGCTCACCGCTTCGCCGCTCAGGCCGGTGATTTCGCTGAGGCGCTGACGCATCAGGATGCGCAGGTTGGCGCCAGGCACTTTGTCGATCAGCGGCGCTGCGAGGGTGGCCATGTGGGCCTTGCCTTCCAGCGAGCGCGGGTCTGATTCTTCGGTCAGTTGCTGGAAGAAGTAGTCGGCCAGCGGCTGCGCGTGCTGATTGATTCGCGCGCGGAAGGCATCGGTGCCTTCGGAGCGGATCAGCGTGTCCGGATCTTCCCCTTCGGGCAGGAACAGGAAGCGGGCGCGGCGGCCATCCTGAAGGCTTGGCAAGGTTGCTTCCAGCGCGCGCCAGGCGGCATTGCGACCAGCCTGGTCACCATCGAAGCAAAACAGTACGTTGGGCACCACACGAAACAGTCGCTTCAAGTGTTCTTCGCTGGTGGCGGTACCCAGCGTTGCGACGGCATTGCGCAGGCCTTGCTGGGCCAGGGCAATAACGTCCATGTAACCCTCGACAACAATGATTTCGTCGAGGTTGCGATTGTTTTTGCGCGCCTCATACAGGCCGTAAAGTTCCTGGCCTTTATGGAATACCGGTGTTTCCGGGGAGTTCAGGTATTTCGGCTTGTCATCGCCCAGGACCCGGCCACCAAAGGCAATGATGCGCCCGCGACTGTCGCGGATCGGGAACATTACCCGGTCGCGGAAACGATCGTAGCGCTTGCCAGTTTCGGCATTTTCGATCAGCAGGCCTGCATCGATCATGGCTTTTTGCTGCAGGGTGTCGCTGCTCAAGTGTTTGAACAGATTGTCCCAGCCCGGCGGAGCGAAGCCGAGGCCGAAATCGCGGGCAATTTCGCCGGTCAGGCCGCGGCCTTTCAAATAGTCCACGGCAGCTTTGCGCGCAGGATGGCTTTTGAGGGCCTGACGATAAAAATCGGCGGCGGCGCTGAGCAGCGCATACAGCGGCGAATCGGTCGGCTGCCGAGGCTTGTGCGGGCGGCCGCTTTCTTCGCGAGGGATTTCCATGCCCGCGGCTTTGGCCAGTTCTTCGACAGCCTGGACGAAATCCAGGTTGTCGTGGTCCATGATGAAACCAAGGGCATTGCCGCCAGCGCCGCAACCGAAGCAGTAATAGAACTGCTTGTCGGGGCTGACGCTGAACGAAGGCGTTTTTTCTTTGTGGAACGGGCAGCAGGCCGTGTGGTTCTTGCCGGCTTTTTTCAGTTGCAGGCGCGAGCTGACCACATCGACGATGTCGGTGCGGTTCAGAAGGTCGTCAATGAAGCTCTGGGGAATCAGCCCGGCCATGGCGTTCTCGTCATCTGCGCTCAAGGGTGCCCGAAACGAAGGGCGGCCAAACGCGGGTCATTGTGTGAGGCGCGCAGGGTATGCGGCTCGACCAGTGTCGTCTGCGTAATCGCTATCGGGAAGTGTATCTGCCGAAAATCCACTGACGTTAATACTCATCAGTATTCGACTATTTGAAAGTGTTGCGCTGAATCCGGCTGCGACCCGTAACAGGTCTCGGATAGCTCATCATTTGGCATGCAGGTGATGCCTTGGGCTGATCGTCGTGAGAGGAATCAGTGGGTGTGCTCGTCAGTAGCCTTGAAAGACTCGTCAGAAAAGACGTGCACCGCTGGCAAAAGAGCCAGGTCTGACGTGATGAAGCAGATTTGTCTTGGTCGCATCTGCGGCTTCGACGGTGAAGCATCAAGCGTTTTACGCAAATGCCATTAGCCCGGCTGAGGGCCGGGCTTGGCAGAAGCTTGCTACGATCGTCTGTGTATTAGTACAGACGAACGGCGCGGCGCTGTTCGCGCTGAACTTTCTTGGCGTGACGCTTAACAGCGGCTGCTGCCTTGCGCTTACGCTCAGAAGTTGGCTTCTCGTAAAATTCGCGGCTACGAACTTCAGCCAGTACACCGGCTTTTTCGCAGGAGCGCTTGAAACGACGCAGAGCTACGTCGAAGGGTTCGTTCTCTTTTACTTTGACGGCTGGCATCCAGAGCTACCTTCATTCATTACCGGGGTCAACATCCTCGCGGCAAAAGAGCACTTGAAGACGTCGGTTTTTAAGGGTTGCGGATGTTAACCCCTCATCGCTCGGAATGCAAAGCCTCTGATCGAAAACCGCTGGTCGGGGCATCACGCGGCGACTATTATGCGCGCCTTCGAATTCAGCCTAAACAAGGCGCAAACCCATGCTAGTACTGGGATTAGAAACCTCTTGCGACGAAACCGGTGTCGCATTGTATGACAGCGAGCGCGGCCTGCTGGCCGACGCGCTGTTCAGTCAGATCGACCTGCACCGCGCCTATGGTGGCGTGGTGCCGGAGCTGGCCTCGCGCGATCACGTCAAACGCATGCTGCCCTTGATCCGTCAGGTGTTGGCAGAAGCCGACTGCGTGCCGACCGAGATCGACGCAATCGCTTATACCGCGGGTCCTGGCCTGGTCGGCGCGTTGCTGGTAGGTGCTTCCTGCGCCCAGGCGCTGGCCTTTGCCTGGGGTATTCCGGCCCTCGGCGTGCACCACATGGAAGGCCACTTGCTGGCACCGATGCTGGAGCCGCAACCGCCGCAATTTCCGTTCGTCGCTTTGTTGGTGTCCGGTGGGCATACGCAGCTGGTGCAGGTTGACGGAATCGGTCAGTACTCTCTGTTGGGCGAGACGCTGGATGATGCTGCAGGTGAAGCCTTCGACAAAACAGCGAAGATGATGGGCCTGAATTATCCAGGCGGGCCGGAGATTGCTCGTTTGGCAGAGCAGGGCGTTGCAGGACGTTTCGTTTTCCCCCGTCCGATGTGCGACCGTCCGGGCCTCGACTTTAGCTTCAGTGGTTTGAAAACCTTTGCATTGAATACCTGGCAACAGTGCGTGAGCGCCGGGGACGACGGCGAGCAAGCCCGTTGCGACATCGCGCTGGCGTTCCAGCAGGCCGTGGTGGAGACTTTGACCATCAAGTGCAAGCGTGCGTTGAAAGCGGCAGGCATGAAGCGCCTGGTGATCGCAGGGGGCGTCAGTGCCAACAAGGCACTACGCTCTTCTTTGGAAAAAATGCTCGGGGACATGAAGGGCGATGTTTTTTATGCCCGTCCGGAGTTCTGCACCGACAATGGCGCAATGATCGCGTTTGCCGGTTGCCAGCGCTTGCAGGCAGGCCAGCAGGAAAGCCTGGCGATCAGCGTGCAGGCGCGCTGGCCGATGGAGCAGTTGTCGGCACTGTGATGAGCGGCGCTTGAGTTCGGCCTCTAAAAATGCCGTTCGCGCCCTGCAAACAGGTCGCGTAGATTGCCGCGATGGCGCCAGACGATCAGGCCCGTGAGGGCGCTCATGGGCAGCAGTGCTGCCGGTTCCTGCCAGGCCAGTAGCGGCAGGGTCAGTGGTGTAGCGATCAGGGCGGCCAGCGAGCTGGTTCGGGTCAGGTAGAACGTCAGCAGCCAGGCGCAGACCGCCAGTAACGCGGCGGGTGGATACAGGCCCAGCAACATTCCGGCAGCGGTGGCGACGCCCTTGCCACCGCGAAAGCGGAAGTACAGCGGGAACAGGTGACCGATGACGGCGCAGACGCCGATCCAGGCCTGATCCTGCAGGGAAAGGCCCGCAGCAGCGGCGATCAGCACGGGCAGCAGGCCTTTGAAGAGATCGCCGAGCAAGGTCAGGATGGCGAGTTTTTTGCCCGCCAGGCGCAACATGTTGGTAGCACCGGCATTGCCGGAGCCACTCATTCGCGGATCGGGGTTACCGGTCAGTCGGCTGAGCAAAATGGCGAAGGACAGAGAGCCGAGCAGGTAGGCGAGGATCGCCAGTAACCAAAACATGCTAACTATTCCGGGCGAGGACGCCCTGATTCTAACGGCGCATTGCGCCCTTGTCGTGTAGCGGAGAAAAGTGCTTGGACAGAGTGTTTATCGAGGGCCTGGAAGTCGATACCGTGATTGGTGCCTACGACTGGGAGCGAGGCATCCGGCAATGCTTGCGTCTGGATTTGAGCTTTGCCTGGGACAATCGCCCTGCCGCGGCCGGCGATGACCTGACCCTGGCGCTCGATTACGCGAGCGTTTCGTCGCGCATCCAGGCCTTTGCCGAGCAGGCACAGTTCCAGCTGGTTGAAACATTCGCCGAACGTTTGGTTGAAGTGCTCATGAGCGAATTCAAGATTACCTGGATGCGTCTCAAGTTGACCAAGCCAGGTGCCGTTCCTGCCGCTACCGGTGGCGTGGGTGTGGAGATCGAGCGCGGATGTCGCTAACCCAGGTGTATCTCGGGCTCGGTAGCAACATCGAGCGCGAAGCCCATTTGCAGGCCGGACTGGAAGCTTTGGCGGGTTTTCTGGTGGATGTCCATTGCTCGCCGGTTTTCGAAAGCCAGCCCGTCGGCATCAAGAGCGGGCCATTCTTCAATTTCGTGGTGTCGGCGTATACCGACCTTCCCCTGATGGAACTGGATCGCCGCTTGAAGTTTATTGAGGCGGATAATGGTCGTTATGCACCTGAACGCCGAGGTTTGCCGCTGGATATCGATGTTTTGTTGTTCGGTGATCTGGTGGGTAATTTCGATGGCCTGGTCTTGCCGCGGGCAGAAATCCTGAAAAATGCCTTTGTGCTGTGGCCGTTGTCGTTGATTGCGCCGGATCGCGTGCATCCGGGCGTAGGCAAAAGCTTTGCGATCTTGTGGAGTGAAGCTCAGATTGATCAGGTGTTGGCGCCGGTTGCGTTTGAGTGGCGTGGTGAGCAACTGACGCCCGCAGATTTGCTGTGATCCTGTTGGCTTCATCGCGGGCAAGCTTTATTCCTACAGGATCTGCGCTGCCCCTGTAGGAGCGAGGCTTGCCCGCGAAGCTGTTCAGGCGGACGTCGCCTCTTTGTAGGCCTTCAGTGCCTTCAACCGCTCGCGCTTGATCGCCTCACCCAATTCCGGCCCCTTGAATCCCTTCTCCAGCAATGGCTGAACTGCAACGCTACGAGCCGCTTGCGCGGCACCGCGCAGATAATCCGCCTGTGGATAACTTCTCTGCTCCAAGCCTTTGCGCCCTCGGGCGTCCATCTCGCACGCCGCGATGAATTCCTCGAACCGCTGTGGCCGACGGTAAACGTCGAAGCTTTGGAGCAACTCCAGCAATGTCGATGGCTTCAGCTCAAGGGCGCGATGACCGTGGGTGTGATACTCGCCCACCAGCAGCGCCAATTCCTGACAATCCCTCGGTGCCTTGAAACGTTCATTGACCGCTTTGATCAGCTTCAATCCCTTGAACTCATGGGCAATGTGTCGCGGCCATTGTTCTTCCGGCGTCAGGCCTTTGCCCAAGTCATGCAGCAGGCAGGCCCAGCGTACGGTGAGCGGTTGTTGGTGCTGCGCCGCCTGTTCCAGCACGCTCAGAGTGTGCACACCGGTATCGATTTCCGGGTGGTGGGCCTCGGGTTGCGGTACGCCGAACAGGGCGTCTATTTCCGGCATCAGCACCTTGAGCGCGCCGCAGGCTCGCAACACTTCGATAAATACCTGAGGTCGATCTTCCATCAGCGCGCGGGAAATTTCTTTCCAGCTGCGCTCCGCCGTCAGTGCTTGCAGTTCACCTGACTCGCTGAGCTGGCGCATGAGCTCCAGTGTCTCGGCGGCAACGGTGAATCCGAGCCCGGCATAACGCGCAGCAAAGCGGGCAACGCGCAGAACCCTGAGCGGATCTTCGGCGAATGCGGGAGATACATGGCGAAGAATGCGCGCTTCGAGGTCACGCTGACCGTGGTAGGGGTCGGTCAGGTTTTGCTGGTCGTCCTCGGCGATGGCATTGATCGTCAGGTCGCGGCGGATCAAATCTTCTTCAAGGGTTACTTCAGGGCTGGCGTGGAACGTGAACCCGCCGTAACCGCGGCCACTTTTGCGTTCAGTGCGGGCGAGGGCGTATTCCTCACCGGTTTTTGGATGTAGGAACACCGGGAAATCCGCACCGACGGGGCGAAAGCCCTTGGCGAGCATCTCTTCGGTAGTGGCGCCGACCACCACACGGTCGATGTCAGTGACAGGAATGCCCAGCAGGCGATCGCGCACCGCGCCGCCGACTTTATAGATCCGCATAAAAAACCTCCGTTAGCTCGACAGGATAACCGTTGCGTCGGGCTTTCGGAGGCACAAACAGAATCAAAGGTGAATGACAGCCAGGTCCAGCCGCCCGTAATCGCCTTCACTGTGTTCACCTTTGGGGGGAACATGGTGAGTTTTCATCACCTGATCCCCTTGCAGGGTTTCCAGGTGAATGTCGAAGCCCCAGAGCCGGTGCAGGTGCTTGAGCACTTCCTCGGTGGACTCTCCCAGCGGTTTGCGGTCGTGTTGCTGGTGGCGCAGGGTCAGCGAGCGGTCGCCGCGGCGGTCGATGCTGTAGATCTGCACGTTGGGCTCGCGATTCCCCAGGTTGTACTGGGCGGCGAGGGTTTCACGAATGGTGCGATAGCCGCCCTCGTCGTGAATCGCCGGAACCAGCAGGTCGTCCTTCTGGTCATCATCGAGAATGCTGAACAGCTTCAAGTCGCGAATCACCTTGGGTGACAGATACTGCAGAATGAAACTCTCGTCCTTGAAACTGCTCATGGCGAACTTGATCGCGGCCAGCCAGTCGGTGCCTGCAATGTCGGGGAACCAGCGGTAGTCCTCCTCAGTGGGCTCTTCACACATGCGACGGATGTCACGGTACATGGCAAAGCCCAGTGCGTAGGGGTTGATGCCGCTGTAGTAGGGGCTGTCGAAGCCAGGCTGGAAAACCACGCTGGTGTGGGATGTGAGGAACTCCATCATGAAACCGTCGGTCACCAGGCCTTCGTCGTACAGGTCGTTCATCAGGGTGTAGTGCCAGAACGTGGCCCAGCCCTCGTTCATGACCTGGGTTTGGCGCTGTGGATAAAAATACTGGGCAATCTTGCGAACGATGCGCACAATTTCCCGCTGCCATGGCTCCAGCAGCGGCGCATGTTTTTCGATGAAGTACAGAATGTTTTCCTGCGGCTCGGCGGGGAAACGTGCGTTGTCCTTGTCGCTGTATTTGTCCGCGCCTTTGGGAATGGTTCGCCACAGATCATTGATCTGTTTCTGCATATGCTCTTCGCGGTCCTTTTGCCGACGGCGTTCTTCTTCGGCGGAAATCGGATAAGGCCGCTTGTAGCGGTCGACACCGTAGTTCATCAGGGCGTGACAGGAATCGAGGAGGTCTTCCACCGCGTCGATACCATGGCGTTCTTCGCACTGCATGATGTACTGCTTGGCGAACACCAGGTAATCGATAATCGAGCTCGCGTCGGTCCACGTGCGGAACAGGTAATTGCCTTTGAAAAAACTGTTGTGCCCATAACAGGCATGCGCCACAACCAGCGCCTGCATGCAGATGGTGTTTTCTTCCATCAGGTAGGCGATGCACGGGTCGGAGTTGATCACGATTTCGTAGGCCAGCCCCATCTGGCCACGTGTATAGGACTTTTCGGTGCTCAGGAAATGTTTGCCGTAGGACCAATGGTGATAACCCAGCGGCATGCCGACGGAGGCGTAGGCGTCCATCATCTGTTCGGCGGTGATCACTTCGATCTGGTTAGGATAGGTATCGAGGGCGTAGCCCGCCGCAATACGGCTGATTTCGCGGTCGTAGGCCTGGATCAGCTCGAACGTCCATTCAGAGCCGGTGGAAATGGGTTGGCGCTTCTGCTCTTTGGCGGTCATGTCACTAACCTGCGCTGGAAGAGTTCACGAAAGACCGGATAGATATCCCCGGCCGAGACCAGTTGTTGCTGGGCAAAAGTGTCGGAAAAGGCTTCGGCGATGCGCTCGTATTCGAACCACAGGGCCTGGTGTTCGCGTGGGGTTATCTCAACGTAAGTGTAGTACTGCACGAACGGCATGATCTGGTTGATCAGAATGTCGCGGCAGATTGGCGAGTCGTCGTTCCAGTTGTCACCGTCGGAAGCCTGGGCGGCGTAGATGTTCCATTCGTTGCTCGGATAACGCTCGGCCATGATCTCCTGCATCAGTTTCAAGGCGCTGGAGACGATGGTGCCGCCGGTTTCGCGGGAGTAGAAGAACTCTTCCTCATCCACTTCGCGGGCACTGGTGTGGTGGCGGATGAACACGACGTCGATCTTGTCGTAGTTACGCTTGAGAAACAGATACAGCAGGATAAAGAAGCGCTTGGCGATGTCTTTGGTCGCCTGGGTCATCGAGCCGGAAACGTCCATCAGGCAGAACATCACAGCCTTGGAACTGGGATTGGGTTGTTTGATGAGCAGGTTGTATTTGAGGTCAAAGGTGTCGAGGAACGGCACGCGATGAATGCGCGCGCTGAGTTTTTCGATTTCCGCTTCGAGTTCCTGAATATCGCCGAAGTTGTCCGGTTCTTCCTGCTTCAGTCGCAGGAGTTCTTCCTTGGCTTCCCGCAGTTTTGCGCGGCTGCTGCCGGACAGGGCGATCCGCCGGGCATGCGCCGAGCGCAGGGTACGAATGATGTTGATCCGTGAGGGGTTGCCTTCGTTACTGATCCCCGCACGAACGGTCTTGAAGGTGTCGGTACCGGTCAGGTTGCGCTTGACCAGGTTCGGCAGTTCCAGGTCCTCGAACATGAATTCGAGGAATTCTTCCTGGGTAATCTGGAAGACGAATTCATCCATCCCTTCGCCGGAGTTGCCGGCCTTGCCAGGTCCTCTGCCCCCGCCACCTCCCGGCGGGCGGGCAATGTGCTCACCGCTGGTGAATTCCTTGTTGCCCGGGTGCACGACAGTCTGCTTGCCACCGCGACCATGGTGAAGCACCGGCTCGTCGATGTCGCGGCCGGGGATACTGATTTGTTCGCCGTGCTCCATGTCGGTAATGGAGCGCCGGCTGACCGCCTCTTCGACAGCCTTTTTGATGTGATCACGGTAACGCCGCAGGAACCGCTGGCGGTTCACCGTGCTCTTGTTTTTGCCATTGAGACGTCGGTCGATCACATAGCTCATAGGGAGCCCTCCGGGCAGCTACAAGTCACAAGCTTCAAGCTACAAGCACGAAGCTTTCAAAGCAAACAGAGCCACCAACAGCCTCAAGCGCCCCTACGGTGTGCTTGAGGCTGGTAGCTTGCCGCTTGCAGCTGCCTTACTGCGATTTTCTCACCCGCAGATACCACTCGGACAGCAGTCGTACCTGTTTGTCGGTGTAACCCCGCTCGACCATTCGTGTGACGAAGTCGTTGTGTTTCTGCTGATCCTCTTTGCTGGCCTTGGCGTTGAAGCTGATGACCGGCAGCAAGTCCTCGGTGTTGGAGAACATTTTCTTCTCGATGACCACCCGCAGTTTTTCGTAGCTGAGCCAGGTCGGGTTTTTACCGTTGTTGTTGGCCCGGGCACGCAGTACAAAGTTGACGATTTCGTTGCGGAAGTCCTTCGGATTGCTGATACCGGCCGGTTTTTCGATTTTTTCCAGCTCCTCGTTCAAAGCCACGCGGTTGAGGATTTCGCCGGTTTCCGGATCGCGGTATTCCTGGTCCTGAATCCAGAAGTCGGCGTACAGCACGTAGCGGTCGAAGATGTTCTGGCCGTACTCGCTGTAGGATTCCAGGTAAGCGGTCTGGATCTCCTTGCCGATGAATTCGATATAACGCGGCGCCAGGTATTCCTTGAGGAAGCGCAGATAGCGTTCGCGGGTCTCGGCCTGGAACTGTTCCTGCTCGATCTGTTGTTCCAGCACGTAAAGCAGATGCACCGGGTTGGCGGCGATTTCGTGCGGGTCGAAGTTGAATACCTTCGACAGGATCTTGAACGCGAAACGGGTCGACAGGCCGTTCATGCCTTCATCGACACCCGCGTTGTCGCGGTATTCCTGGATCGATTTGGCCTTCGGATCGGTATCCTTGAGGTTTTCCCCGTCATACACGCGCATTTTGGAATAGATGTTGGAGTTTTCCGGCTCCTTCAGGCGCGAAAGTACCGTGAACTGGGCCAGCATCTTCAAGGTGTCAGGGGCGCAATGGGCTTTGGCCAGCGAGCTGTTGAACAGCAATTTGTCGTAGATCTTCACTTCGTCGCTGACCCGCAGGCAGTACGGCACTTTGACGATGTAGATCCGGTCGATGAAGGCTTCGTTGTTCTTGTTGTTGCGGAAGGTGTGCCATTCCGATTCGTTGGAGTGAGCGAGCAGGATCCCGGTAAACGGAATCGCGCCAAGACCTTCGGTACTGTTGTAGTTGCCTTCCTGAGTGGCGGTCAGCAATGGGTGCAGCACCTTGATCGGCGCCTTGAACATTTCGACGAATTCCATCAGGCCCTGGTTGGCCCGGCACAGCGCACCCGAGTAGCTGTAGGCGTCGGCATCGTTCTGCGGGAATTCTTCCAGTTTGCGAATATCAACCTTGCCCACCAGTGCGGAGATGTCCTGGTTGTTTTCGTCGCCCGGTTCGGTTTTGGCGACGGCGATCTGGTTAAGGATCGATGGATAGAGTTTCACCACGCGGAACTGGCTTATGTCGCCGCCAAACTCTGCCAGGCGTTTTGTCGCCCATGGCGACATGATGGTGTTGAGGTAACGCCGTGGAATCCCGAAGTCCTCTTCGAGGATTGCCCCATCTTCAGTGGAGTTGAACAGCCCCAGCGGCGATTCGAAAACCGGTGAGCCCTTGATGGCGTAGAAGGGCACTTTTTCCATCAGTTGCTTGAGCTTCTCGGCCAGGGACGATTTACCGCCACCAACGGGACCGAGCAGGTAGAGGATTTGTTTCTTCTCTTCCAGGCCTTGGGCGGCATGGCGGAAATACGACACGATCTGGTCGATGCATTCTTCCATCCCGTGGAAGTCTTCAAAGGCCGGATAGCGGCGGATCACCTTGTTGGAGAAGATTCGCGACAGTCTCGAGTTGGTCGAGGTGTCGAGCAGCTCCGGTTCACCGATGGCCAGGAGCAGACGCTCGGCAGCGGAAACGTAGGCGCTACGGTCCTTCTTGCACAGTTCGAGATACTCTTGCAGCGAGAGTTCTTCCTGGCGTGTGGACTCGAAACGTTGTTGGAAGTGGCTAAAGATACTCATGACGTCACCTCGCTCGATACGTGGAGCCGACGCCGGATCACTCAGTCGATGCTGGCAGCAACCGAACAGGCGGTCGCTGTTTACCCCCCAGAACTCTTTCACAGCTGACGACTGCGAAAGCTACTCCCGATGATCCGCGCGCCGGTGTACCGGCTCTCCCCTGTTTTGGATGGCCTGCGCTTAAGGATAGTTGGGAATTCGGGAGGTAAAGGCGAGATACGTAATTAGTTGTGGCAGACCGTTCGTCTGCCACCGCGCTAGCCCACGGCAGCCGCGGGCTTGCGTGTTACAAAAAAATTATTCGGAGGAGCCTTGCGCCGTTTCCGAAGGATAAGTCGTACGCCACAGCTCAAAACCGCCATCCATGCTGTAAACGTCAGAGAAGCCCTGACTGATCAGGTAGGCGGCTGCGCTTTGGCTGGAATTGCCGTGATAGCAGACCACCACGGTCGGCGCGTCGAGGTCGGCAGCGCGGATGAAGTCCGAGATCGAATGGTTATCCAGGTGTTTGGAGCCACTGATGTGCAAGGCGGCATAGGTGGCCGGGTCGCGGATGTCGACTACGACGGCGCCCTGTTCGCGCAGGGTCTGGGCCTGTTGCGGGGGAATACGTTTGAATTCGCTCATGGCGGGTTCCTGTGGCTCGGCTGTAAGCGCAGTCTAACGCGGGACGCTGACTGACGATGGTTCGCAAATGGATGGGGCGACTGGTGGCGTGGCGGGGTGGCCATGCTCTCCGCATTTGCAGGAGAGGCGTTCAAGGCTGTCGACATTCATCAGTGTCAGGGCGCCGCCCCAGACGCAGCCTGTGTCGAGGGCGAAAATACCCGGGGCGTCGACATTGCCTTCCAGGGCGGCCCAGTGACCGAAGATGATTTTCAGCTCCCTGGTCTTGCGTTCCTTGTGCTGGAACCAGGGCTTGTAGCCTGCCGGTGCGGTACCCAGGCCTTCCTTACTCTTGAGATCGAGTTTGCCTTCGGCCGTACAGAAGCGCATCCGCGTAAAATAGTTGGTGATCACTCGCAGGCGCGTCACGCCTTTGAGGTCGTTGTCCCATTTCGCCGGATCGTTGCCGTACATGCCGTCAAGGTAAGGCGGGAACAGGTTGTCGTCACGCAGCGCGGTTTCGACTTCGGCGGCGCACTTCAGGGCTTTACGCAGCGACCACTGCGGTGGGATGCCGGCATGCACCAGTGCCAGGTTTCGTTGTTCGTCGTAATGCATGAGCTTTTGCTGGCGTAACCAGTCCAGCAATTCGGCGCAGTCCGGGGCCTCGATGATTTCGAGCAGGGTGTCGCCTTTTTTCAGGCGTTCGATGTTCTGCCCGGCGGCCAGCAGATGCAGGTCATGGTTGCCGAGCACGCACACCAGCGATTCACGGATGCTATAGAGGAAGCGCAAGGTTTCGAGCGATTGCGGACCACGATTGACCAGATCACCGACCAGCCAGAGACGATCCCTGGCCGGATCGAATGAAACTTGTTTGAGCAGGCACTGCAGGGCTCCAAGGCAGCCTTGCAGATCGCCGACGGCATACGTTGCCATCAGTGCAACGACCCCGGCACCGCAAGGCGGAACGGTGCGATGACCGCATCGAAGTGTTTACCATCGTCGGCAATCATCTGATACGTGCCCTGCATGGTCCCGACCCTGGTGGTCATGACCGTGCCACTGCTGTAAGTATGGCTTTTGCCGACGTCGATCAATGGCTGTTGGCCGACCACGCCGGCGCCACGAACCTCTTCCACGTGCCCGTCACCATCGGTGATCACCCAGTGCCGTGACAACAATTTCGCCGGTATCAGGCCATTGTTTTTTACGGTGATGGTGTAGGCGAAGGCAAAGCGGTCGTGTTCGGGTTGCGATTGTTCTGCCAGATAGCGGGTGACGACGCTGACGTCGACCTGATAACGAGGATCGGACATGCAAGAGGCCTTAAAAACGAAGCGGGACGCGGGGCATAGCTGATGAGGTTCAGTCTAGGCCAAGTACCGGGTAGTAAACCAGACATGGGCGCTGGTGTCCTACCCGATAACGCTTGGGTTCTGTCAGACGTCCGCTGGCTTGTGCTGGGATTGTTCGCTGAGTTTGTCAGCCAGGCGCACGAAGGCGGCCAGGTCGAGTTGCTCAGGGCGCAGGCTGCCATCAACGCCGGCGGCTTCGATTTCGGCATTGCTCAGCAGCAGCTTGAGGGTATTGCGCAGGGTCTTGCGGCGCTGGTTGAAGGCTTCGCGTACAACGCGTTCCAGCAGCTTGTGATCTTTGGCAGGGTGCGGCAACACGGCGTGGGGCACCAGACGCACGATGGCTGAATCGACTTTCGGTGGCGGGTTGAACGCCCCCGGGCCGACGTTGAACAGATGCTCTACCCGACAGTGATACTGAACCATGATCGACAAGCGACCCCAATCACCACCGCCAGGACCTGCCGCGAGTCGCTCGACCACTTCCTTTTGCAGCATGAAGTGCATGTCACGAATCAGGTGAGCGTTATGCAGCAGGTGGAAGATCAGCGGCGTGGAGATGTTGTACGGCAGATTGCCGACCACTCGCAGACTGCCTGGCGCCGCATTCAGGCTGTTGAAGTCGAACTTCAGTGCATCGCCCTGGTGCAGGTTGAAATTGCTCTTGCCGGCAAATTGCTGGTTGAGGATCGGGATCAGGTCCTTGTCCAGTTCAACCACATCGAGTTGAGCGCCGCTGCCGAGCAGGCCCTGGGTGAGTGCGCCCTGGCCCGGGCCGATTTCCAGCAGACGGTCCTCGGCTTTTGCATGGATGGAGCGCAGGATGCGGTCGATGACGCCGGCATCATGCAGAAAGTTCTGGCCAAAACGCTTGCGCGCCTTGTGTTGGTATTGCTCGTTCATAAACGGGTCTCGGCCATCTGGTAGGCGGTTTCCAGGGCGACTTGCAGGCTGCCGGTGTCGATCTTGCCGCTGCCGGCCAGGTCCAGGGCGGTGCCGTGGTCGACCGAGGTGCGGATGATCGGCAGACCGAGCGTCACATTGACGGCTGCGCCGAAGCCTTTGTATTTCAGCACAGGCAGGCCCTGGTCGTGGTACATCGCCAGCACTGCGTCGCAGTGCTCCAGATATTTGGGGGTAAACAGAGTGTCGGCGGGCAGCGGACCACGCAGGTCCATGCCTTCGCCGCGCAGGCGCTCTAATGTGGGTTCGATGATGTCGATTTCTTCATGGCCCAGGTGTCCACCTTCGCCGGCGTGGGGGTTGAGCCCGCACACCAGGATACGCGGCTGGGCGATGCCGAACTTTTCTTGCAGATCGGCATGCAGGATTCGTGTGACCCGTTCCAGACGCTCCGGGGTGATCGCATCGGCGATCTCGCGAAGTGGCAGGTGGGTGGTGACCAAGGCCACGCGCAAGCCGCGGGTGGCGAGCATCATGACCACTTGCGCGGTATGGGTCAGGTCAGCGAGGAATTCGGTGTGCCCGGAGAAAGCGATGCCGGATTCGTTGATCACACCCTTATGCACCGGGGCGGTGATCATGCCGGCAAAATGTCCATCCAGGCAGCCTTGGCCGGCGCGGGTCAGGGTTTGGAGAACGAAAGCGGCGTTGGCCTTGTCCAGTTGCCCGGCGACGACCTTGGCGTTCAACGGTGTATCCCAGACATACAGGCTGTTGGCTGGCGCGGGCAGATCCGGCCAGTTATCCGGCGTAACCGGCAGCAAGTCGACGGCCACACCCAGCAGCGCAGCCCGCTCGAGGAGCAGGTCGCGGCTGGTAATGGCAATCAAGGGGTGTGGCTGGGCTTGCGAGGCGAGCAGCAGGCACAGGTCAGGACCTATGCCGGCCGGTTCGCCGGGTGTCAGCGCGAAACGTTTGGGTTTCACTGCGCTGCCTGGTCGGCGCCAGGGAGTTTGATTTCTACGTACGCTTCGTCACGGATCTGACGCAGCCAGGTTTGCAGCTCTTCGTCGTATTTGCGGTTACGCAGTACGGTCATGGCTTGTTGCTCGCGAGCCTGGGTGGTGCTGTCGGTGGCGCGACGGCCAAGGACTTCCAGGACGTGCCAGCCATATTGAGTCTGGAAAGGCTTGGACAGTTGACCTTGCGGGGTCTTGGCCATCACTTCGCGGAACTCCGGGACCAGTGCGTTCGGATCGATCCAGTTCAGGTCACCGCCGTTGAGTGCGGACCCCGGGTCTTCCGAATAGCTTTTTGCCAGTTCGGCAAAGTCTTCACCCGCTTCGATTCGGCTGTAGAGCGACTGAGCCAAGGCCTTGGTTTTTTCTTCGTCACGGATCGGGCTTGGTTTGACCAGAATGTGGCGCACATGCACTTCATCGCGCATCTGGGTTTCGCCGCCACGCTTGTCGAGGATCTTCAAAATAATGAAGCCGCCCGGTGTGCGCATTGGCTGAGTCACGTCGCCAACCGTCATGGAGCTCAGCAGGCGATCGAAGGGCGGTGGCAGCTGGGCAGCTTTGCGCCAGCCCATGTCGCCGCCTTCCAGTGCGGTTTCACTGGCGGATTTGGCGATGGCCAGCTGACCAAAGTCAGCACCTTGCTTGAGCTGCTGGTAAACCGCGTCAGCCTGTTTGGCAGCATTCTGAATCGCGTCGGAGTTGGCGCTTTCCGGCGTTGGAATCAGGATGTTGGCCAGGCGGAACTCCTCGGACAACTGCATTTTGCCGAGGTCGGACGCCAGGAAGTTCTTCACTTCCTGCTCGGTTACCTGGATGCGTTCAGCCACTCGGCGCTGACGTACACGGCTGATGACCATTTCGCGACGGATCTGGTCACGCGCGTCGTCGTAGGACAGACCGTCGCGAGTCAGGGCGGCACGGAACTGGTCGACCGACATGTTGTTGCGCTGGGCGATAGTGCCGACAGCCTGGTTCAGTTCTTCATCGGTAATGCGGATACCGGAGCGCTCGCCGATCTGCAATTGCAGGTTCTCGACGATCAGGCGCTCAAGCACCTGTTGCTCCAGTACGCTGGCCGGTGGCACGGCGGTGCCGCGCTTGGCGATGGTTTGCTGAACTTCATGGACGCGCTGGTCCAGTTGGCTCTGCATGACTACGTCGTTGTCGACGATGGCCACCACCTTGTCGATGGACTGTACCGCGGCGTTGGCCGCGGTACCCAGGAACAGCGCGCCCAGCAGCAGCGGGCGCAGACAATCAGAAAGCTTGGTCTTCACGTTCACGATAACCTTGGATGCCTTTGTCGAGGAAGCTCTCTACTTTGGAGCCTGTGAGGCCGCCGAGTCCCTTCAGAACAATTTGGAGGAAGACGCCATGGTCGCCTTTTTCGTTTTCCGGAGCGTCTTGACTGGTTTCGTCATAATCGACCCAGTAACGGTTGATCAGGCGCAGTTTCCAGCAGCAGTTGTCGTACTCGAAGCCACCAAAGGCTTCCAGGGTACGGTTGCGGTTGTAGTCATACTGCCAGCGGCTGATGACGTTCCATTGCGGCACGACCGGCCAGATCACCGAGAAGTCGTGCTGGACGATCTTGTAGTAATCCTTCACGTAGCCAGGCTGGCCCGGAACGCCATAGTCACCACCGCCCACTTGCCAGCGACCGCTATTCTGGTCGTAGCGGACCTGGTCATTGCGGTAGCGATAACCGGCGTTGACGACCTTGTTCGGGTTGTCTTCAGGCTGGTAGTGGAACATCGCGCTACCCGAGCGAGGGCTGCGGCTGTCCGGGTCCCAGTTGTAGTCGGCTGTGGTGCGCCAATCGCGGTTCCAGCGATATTCGTATTCCAATGCATACGGCGAAACATCGGAGTGCGCGTCTTCGCGGGTTTTTGCATCGATACCCGGCAACTGGACTTCGCGGTCCTTGAAGTACAGGGCCTGGCCGACGCTGATGCGTTGACGCTCAAAACCATCGTCTTCGATCCAGCGGCTGGTTACACCAAGCGACAGCTTGTTCTCGTCGCCGACACGGTCAGAACCGGAGAAGCGGTTATCCCGGAATAGCGACGCATAATTGAAGGTGTATTCGCTGGTGTCGAACACAGGAATGTCTTCCTGATCCTTCTCTGGAACATAAAGATAGAACAGGCGCGGTTCGAGGGTCTGGCGGTAATTCTTGCCGAACCATTGGGTGTTGCGATCGAAATACAGGCCGCTGTCGATGCTGGCGATCGGTACGGCACGGTTCTGGTTGCTGTCGAACGTGCCGTTGAGGCGGTCCTGTTCTGCAGTCTGCGCGGCAATCTGGCTCTTGCCGATGCTGTCCAGGTCCAGTTGATACTGCGTGTACTGATACTTGAGCTTCGGCGTCAGGAAGCCATAGCTGGCCTCCATCGGGAAGCTGACGGCGGGCGCAAGGTTGAGGCGATCGCCGTTGGCGCGGGCCAGGCCTTGTACGTTGGTGTCGAGGCGCGGCTCGACATTACCGTCTTCATCGGTGAAGTTGCCGTTCTTCAAGTCCCGATCGAACCGCACGAGCTCGGTATCGTAGGTGAAATTGAATCCGCCCGGACGTTCCGGCAGCGCGCCGTTGAAGGTGATTTGCGGCAAGCGGTCATACGGCGTGATGTTGGAAACGGTCGCCAGCTGATACGCCTGAGCATTCACGCGAGCGGTGTAGCTGTCGCCGCGGTAGCTGACCGAGCCCTGCTGGTTCACATAGTCAGCACTCTTCACGCCAATCTGGTCAGTCTGCAGATCCTGGAAGTAATAAGGATCGCTGATCTTGGTGTAGTCGACTTGCGTGAACACGCGCGAGTCGAGACCACCCTTGTGCTGCCAGTTGTACATGTAGCGGGTTTTTTCGTAATCAGTCTGCAGCTTGCGATCGTCGTTCTCGTCATTGAGGTACGCGGCGCCGAACTGACCTTCGCTGGACTTGGTCAGGTAGCGGAATTCGCCTTCCATCAACAGGCCACGGTCGCTCATGTAACGCGGGTACAACGTGGCATCGTAGTTCGGTGCCAGGTTGAAGTAGTACGGCGTGACCAGCAGGAAGCCGGTGTCGGTGCCGGTGCCGATGGTCGGCGGCAGGAAGCCGGACTGGCGACGGTCGTCGATCGGGAAATAGATGTACGGCGTGTACAGAACCGGAATGTCCTTGACCCGCAGTGTCACGTTGGTCGCAGTACCGAAGCCGGTGGCCGGGTTCAGGGTGATGTTGTTGCCCTTGAGCTGCCAGGCGTTGCTGTTCGGTTCGCACGTGGTGTACGTACCATCCTTGAGGCGGATGATGGCGTTCTCGGCACGTTTGGCGTACAGCGCGTTACCGCGGATACGCGATTTGTGCATCACGTATTCGGCGTTGTCGATTTTGGCTTCACCGGTGTCGAGCTGCACGTCGGCGTGGTCGCCCACGATCAGGGCGCCGTTGTCGCGAACGCGCACGTTGCCGCTCAGTTCACCGCGGCTCTCGGCCTGGTAAAGGTTGGCTTCGTCGGCTTCGACCTGCATGCTGCCCTGGCGCATGACCACGTCACCGGCCAGGGTAGCGACTTGCTCTTCCTGCTTATAACGTGAGGCTTTGGCGCCGATAAAGGTTGGCGCATCGCTTTTATTCGTCTTGTCATTCATGCCAGGACGAATCGGTTCGATATAGGAACCAGAGCAATACGGACCGGTTTCGGCCAATTGCGCTGCGGTGAGCTGTTCACGGGGAACCCAGTCGAGGTGACTGTAGTCTTCGCTACGCGACTTCAGGCCACGGCCTTTGGATTCGGTGACGAGTACGGTCTTGGCGCCAGCGTCCTCGCTGGTACCGCTCTCGGCCGCAACCTCGTCGGATGCGACTGCGCTGCCGTCATGCACGGGACGCGGAGGCAATGCAGCCGCCGGCGTCTTTGGCGCACAGTCCCAGGCACCCGAAGCAGAGACTGAGCAGTCATACTGTTCCGCGGCGACCACGAAGGAAGTGGCGAGGGGTTGCAAGGCCAGCAGACTGCCGGTTACCAACAACGGAAATTTTTTACGAAACGCGGGGGATTTCAATGCCATCTTATTAGTCCGGGCTTCCTGCGTGCCATCTGCCCGCGGTGTGGGCCGCACGCCTCTCGATGGTCTGAAAAAGATGCTGGATAATAAAGCATGACCCGCTTGACGGCTAGCGCCGTCGGAGACCCTTGCAATGCCTGACCAAGATGTACGTTTGCAACACCTGAAAGTTTGGCTCGATGAGCAATTGGCAATCCTTTTTGCGGATCAGGGCTGGGGTACCGTACCCCCGGCCACGTTGACCGCGGCCAGCAGCGACGCGAGTTTCCGGCGTTATTTCCGTTGGGAAGGCGCCGGGAGAAGTTTCGTCGTGATGGACGCGCCACCGCCCCAGGAAAACTGCAAACCCTTCGTGGATATCGCTTTTTTACTGGCGAAATCCGGAATAAATGTGCCGAAAATTTATGCCGAAGACCTCGAACGCGGATTTCTTTTGCTCAATGACCTGGGCAACAAGACCTATCTGGACGTGATCGACAGCGAAAATGCCGATGCTTTGTTCGACGATGCCCTGCAGGCGCTGTTGGCTTTTCAGCAGTTGCCGATGGTCGCACCCCTGCCGAGTTACGACGTGGCATTGTTGCGGCGCGAGCTCGAACTGTTCCCGCAGTGGTACGTAAAACGCGAATTGGGCATCGAGTTCGACGCCGCGCAGCAAGTGCTCTGGCAGCAAGTCAGCGATTTGTTGATCGACAGCGCGCTGGCTCAGCCCAAAGTCCTGGTCCATCGCGATTACATGCCACGCAACCTGATGCTCAGCGAGCCGAACCCCGGCGTGCTGGATTTCCAGGATGCGGTCTACGGTCCGGTGACCTACGACGTGACCTGCCTGTTCAAGGATGCGTTCCTCAGCTGGCCTGAAGAGCGCGTGCGCGGTTGGCTGGAAAGCTATTGGCAGCAGGCTTCGGCGCTGGATATTCCGGTACAACCGGATTTCGAAGATTTCCTGCGGGCCAGTGACCTGATGGGCGTGCAGCGTCACCTGAAAGTGATCGGCATCTTCGCCCGCATCTGCCACCGCGACGGCAAACCGCGTTATCTGGCTGACGTGCCGCGTTTCTTTGACTATATAGATGCGGTGCTCGCCCGCCGGCCTGAGTTGGCGGAGCTGGATGTGTTGCTCGCCAGTTTGCGCGCTGGAGTGAAAGCATGAAGGCCATGATTCTCGCCGCAGGTAAAGGTGAGCGCATGCGCCCGCTGACCCTGACCACGCCAAAGCCGCTGGTTCGCGCCGGCGGTGTGCCGCTGATCGAGTACCACTTGCGTGCACTGGCGACTGCCGGTTTTACCGACATCGTGATCAACCATGCATGGCTGGGCCAGCAGATCGAAGATTACCTGGGCGACGGCTCGCGCTATGGCGTCAGGATCCAGTATTCGCCGGAGGGCGAGCCGCTGGAAACCGGCGGCGGGATCTTCCGCGCATTGCCCTTGCTGGGTGATGAGGCCTTTGTCGTGGTCAATGGCGATATCTGGACTGATTATGACTTTGCCTTGTTGCATCAGCCGATTGCCGGGCTTGCTCATTTGGTGCTCGCGAGCAACCCGGCCCATCACCCTGATGGGGATTTCCAATTGATCGACGGGCAGGTCCGTGACGGTCAGTCGGACGCGGCCACCCTGACCTACAGCGGTATCGCGGTGTTGCACCCGCAGCTGTTCGAAGGTTGCTCGGCCGGGGCGTTCAAATTGGCGCCGTTGCTGCGTGCCGCAATGTCCGCCGGGAAAGTGTCCGGCGAGCGCCTGAACGGGCAATGGGTCGACGTCGGCACTCACGAACGCCTGTCTGAAGCCGAAGCCCTGATCGAAGCGAGACGCTGACGTGTTGTGGCCAGGGACTCTGATCGGAGCCGGGGCGGGCTTTGCCATTGCCAGCATTCCGGGGGCCATGCTCGGTGCTTTGTTGGGGCAGGCGCTGGATCGACGCCTGCATTTGCAAAGTTGGGCACATCTGCGGGAAAAGCTCGGCGGTCGCCCGGTTTTGCGCAACGATGAACTGCTGTTCGTGTTGCTCGGCAGGTTGGCCAAGTGCGACGGGCGAGTGGTGGACGGTCATATCCAGCAGGCGCGTCAGGAAATGCGCTCGCTGGAAATGAACGAATCAGCGCAGCGTCGGGCCATTGCCGCCTTCAATCGGGGCAAGTCGGGCAACGACCCGTTGCGCGGATACCTGCGCCGTCTGGGTCATCAGCCCCATGCCGCCGAAGGTGTCCTGCGCGCCTGCTGGCGGATGGTCTGGGCCGATGGTCGCGCGGGGCAACAGGAGCGCGAACTGATCGCGCAATGGGGCAAGTGGCTGGGCTGGTCGACCCGTCAGATCCTGGCGTTGGCCCAAGACTATGAGCCTCAGAAACGTCCAGAGGTTAACCGCGTTACAAGTTATCAGGATGCCTTGCGGCTGCTGGGGGTATCGGCCACCAGTGAGCCGGCGCAGATCAAGCGCGCCTACCGGCGTCTGCTCAGCCGCCATCACCCGGACAAGATTGCCGGCAGCGGGGCGACGGCGTCGCAGGTGCGTGAGGCAACCGAGAAAACCCGGGAGCTGCACAACGCTTACGCGCTGATCCGGCAGCGGCGGGATTTTCGCTAGTCGCCAAGGTATGTGTCGTCAGTGATTACGCTATCGCGGGCAAGCCTTGCTCCTACTGGATTTGCGTCGTACACGAATTTCGCCATCGACATGAAACCTGTGGGAGCGAGCTTGCTCGCGATAGGAATCACACGATCTATCAATCCGCCGCATTCTGCGGATTCAACCAGCCCCGCACCCGGCGAACCAGTTGCTCCTGCTGCGCCTTGTCATTGCCCGGCAACGCCTTGAGCGCTACCTGGCTGAAGGCCGAAGTCTTCAAGCGTTTGCTGGCTTGCAAGCGAGCCAGCGCGGCGTTGCGATCCAGCGGTTTGTCCATGTAAAAGATGTCGGCTGTGGGCAATTTCAGGTTCGGTGCGAGTTGGTCCAGGTCGGGTTTCACTTGCGCCGGCGTATGCGCGGCAACCATGACGAAGCGTTCGATTTGCGATGGTTGCCGCTCGCTCAGATACCGCGCGGCCCAATAAGCGCCGGTGCCATGGCCCAGAACGACGATGCTGCGGGCGCTTTGCTGTTCGGCGAAGGCTATCGCCGCATCGATACGGGCGAAGATTCTTTCGGCGTCGGCCTTGGACTGTTCTTCACTGGTTTCAGCGACAGGTTTGTCAGGCACTTCAGCTTCACCTCCCGCGACCTGCTCGATAGGGGCGGCGGTGGCCGCGTCCTTGCTGCCGGTATCCGGCGTTTTCGGCACCGGTGGCACTTCGACAAAGCGTGGCGCGATGGCATCGCTTTGCAAGTCCGGCAAGGTGATACTCAGGCTGCTCCATTGCGCGTCTGGCAATTGGCGGCGCAACGGACCGATTGCTTGCGGCCAGTCAACGGTTTCGCCTGCGCCCGGGACGATAATCACCGCGCCTTTGGGTTCGGCGGTATTGGCCGGTTTCCACAGGGCCAGGAACGTGTCGCCGCCCGCTTGCAGTTGCTGTTGCTCCTGGGACGGGATTTTTCGCTCGAGGGCGGCCGCTTCTTCCTGGCTACGCTCAGGCAACGGCTGGCGTTCAAGCGGTTTTTCTTCCGCCGGTTGCTCCACGGCGGCAGGTGCCGGGTCGGCGGCCTCGACGGGAAAAGCGCATGGCAGGATCAGCGACAGGCACAATGCTGGCAGTGCCAGGCGGTAGACAGGGGGCATCGGATATTCCAGGCCAGAAGTGATTCCGGCAGCCTAATGGGTTGGTCAGTATTTGTCAGTGTGTGAGAGTTCGATGATGCGTTTTCGCTGCCTGTGGGTTATCGGCTGGGTGTGCTTTCCCTTGATGGGCTGGGCGGCGGCCGCGCCACCGGCGCACGTCGCAGCTTTGTCTGCCGACCAGCAACAATGGCTGGCACAACAGGGCGAGTTGCGTGTCGGGCTGGTGTTGCAGGCTCCCTATGCTCAATACGATCGCCGTTTGCAGCGCTTGTCGGGGGTCAATGTCGAGCTGATGAAATGGCTGGCCAAGTCGCTCAAGGTCGAGCTGAGCTGGCGTAACTTTCCTGATCTTGAGCAGCTGGAGGCCGCCGCGCGTGCCGGTGAAATCGATATCGCCCCGGGACTGAGCCAAACGCCCGGCGGTCTGCGCCTCTGGCAGTTTTCCGATCCCTACATGCGGGTGCCGCAACTGGTGGTCAGCGACCAGAAAAGCACCGGTGCAGTGGAACTCGAGAAGCTCGACAGCCAGACCCGCGTGGCCGTGCGAATGCCCAGCGCCACCGCCGACTACCTGCGCGGCAACTATCCGCACCTGAACCTTCAGGGCGTGCCGATGGAACGGCAGGCGCTGCAATTGTTGTTGAGTCAGCAGGCTGGCTATGCCGTGGTCGATGAGGCGCAGTTGGGACGGCTGTCGGTCGAACCGGAATTTTCCGGGTTGGTAGTCGTGGGTGATATTGGCCTGCCGCAGCTGCTACGGGTGGCTACGCTGCGCGACAAACCGCAACTGGCCGGCATTGTCGAAAGCGCACTGCGGGCGATCCCGGCCAAGGATCTGGAAACCCTGCACAACCAATGGCTGCAACCCAAGTACCCGCGACTCACCGAATCGCCCGGGTTTTGGCAAAACCTTTGCCTTTTGTTGTTGGTGCTGGCGTTGAGCTGCATGGCCATTGTGCTCTGGCAGCGTCGTCAGCAGCACAGCCTTGAGCAGCGACTGGCGGCCGCGCAGGCCGACATCGCCTTGCGCGCCGCCAGTGAAGAAGCCCTGCGGCTGACCCAGTTTTCCATCGATCAAAGCACTGTCGGCATCCTTTGGGTCAATTGGGACAGTCACGTGCGCTACGCCAACCGTGCCGCCGAAACCATGCTTGGCTATCCATCCGGCGGGATCATCGACCGTCCATTGATCGAGTTCGAACCCGGCCTGCACATGGATCGCTGGTTAAACCTGTGGAAGAGCGCCAGGGCCAGCGACGAAACGCCACAAAGTTTCGAAACCAATTGCTTGCGGGCCGACGGCAGCATCCTGCCGGCCGATGTTTCGCTGAGCTTCCTGCGCTTTCGCGATGGCGAATACCTGGTGGTTTATCTCACCGACGTTACTGAACGTCGCCGCGCCCTGGCAGCGTTGCAGGAAAGCGAGGCGCGGCTGCAGGGGATCGCGGCGAATGTACCCGGACTTGTCTTTCGCCTGGAACGGGCGCCAGTCACAGGTCAAATTGACTTTGCCTACATCAGCGAAGGCAGCGAGAGCCTGGTGGGATACTCGCCGGCGACCCTGGCCCATCGTGACAAAGGCTTGCGCAGCCTGGTGCACCCGGACGACAAGGCCAGTTATCACCAGACCCAGGATCATGCTCTGGATACCGACAGTGACTGGTCCTGGCAAGGGCGGATTCTCACGCGCCAGGGCGAACAGCGCTGGGCGGAAATCAAGGCGATCACCCGGCAACTGGAGGACGGCGCCTATGTCTGGGACGGCATCGTCTGGGACATAAGTGAGAGCAAACGCATCGAATTGGAACTGGCCAGCTCCCGCGAGCAGTTGCGGGAGTTGTCGGCGCACCTTGAGAGCGTGCGCGAAGAAGAAAAGGCGCGGATTGCCCGGGAAGTGCACGACGAGTTGGGGCAGATGCTGACCGTGTTGAAGCTGGAAACGTCCATGTGCGAATTGGCCTACGCGCAGCTCGACCCTGGGCTGAACGAGCGCTTGAACAGCATGAAACGTCTGATCGCCCAGCTGTTCCAGCTGGTCCGCGATGTGGCCACGGCATTACGCCCGCCGATTCTCGATGCCGGGATCGCCTCGGCCATCGAATGGCAGGCCCGGCGCTTCGAGGCGCGCACACAGATTCCGTGTCTGGTGCAGGTGCCGGACAATTTGCCGGTGCTCAGCGATGCCAAGGCGATCGGTCTGTTTCGCATCCTTCAGGAAGCGTTGACCAATGTCATGCGCCACGCCCAAGCGCATACTGTTGAACTGACACTGACCCGAGAAGGCGAAGTGCTGTGTCTGACGGTCAGCGATGATGGCGTAGGATTCGTCGCCGCAGCTGGCAGGCCAACGTCCTTTGGCTTGGTCGGCATGCGCGAGCGGGTGCTGATCATGGGCGGTGAGTTGTCGCTTGAGAGTGAGCCGGGGGAGGGCACGACCCTGAGTGTGCGAGTGCCATTGGATGAGGATAAATAAGTGATCCGTGTACTGGTAGCCGAAGACCACACCATCGTCCGCGAAGGCATCAAACAGTTGATCGGCCTGGCCAAGGACTTGCTGGTGGTAGGGGAGGCGAGCAACGGCGAACAATTGCTCGAAACGTTGCGGCATGTACCCTGCGAGGTGGTGTTGCTGGATATCTCCATGCCCGGCGTGAATGGTCTGGAAGCAATTCCCCGGATTCGTGCGCTGAACAATCCGCCGGTGATCCTGGTGCTGTCGATGCATGACGAAGCGCAAATGGCCGCCCGGGCGTTGAAAGTCGGAGCCGCGGGATATGCGACCAAGGACAGTGATCCGGCGCTGTTGCTCACGGCTATTCGCCGGGTCGCCGCAGGTGGTCGTTACATCGATCCTGACTTGGCCGATCGGATGGTCTTCGAGGTCGGCCTGACCGACTCGCGACCGTTGCATTCATTGCTTTCGGAGCGTGAGTTCTCGGTGTTCGAACGTCTGGCCCAGGGCGCCAACGTCAACGACATCGCCCAGCAACTGGCCCTGAGCAGCAAGACCATCAGCACCCACAAGGCGCGCCTGATGCAGAAGCTCAACATCACGTCGCTGGCCGAGCTGGTGAAGTACGCGATGGAACACAAGCTCCTCTGACGCTGTGCCCAATCCCCCTGTAGGGGCCAGGCTTGCCGGCGAAGGCGTCCTCGAAATCGCCTTCGCCGGCAAGCCTGGCTCCTACAGGGGGACGGCGCCGGCCGTATCCATTCGCGACAGCCCCTGGATACCCGTTTTGCCGTTGCTCGCGGCCTGCAGCTGACAGCTTGTCGCCGCGTTTGCCAAAACGCGCCATCCTTGTAGGGCAATCCCTACCCCCAACCTTCCATCCGGCTGAGGCGAATCTCTCCTGCGCCCCGATTTGCGCAGGTCCCAGCGTCCACTAGGCTTAGTCCACAGCAGTCATCAACAACAAAGGTGTGGGTATGAGCCAGGTCGATTCAAGTGCAGGGGCCAATGATGTTCTGGTCAGCTTTCGTGGAGTGCAAAAGAGCTACGACGGCGAGAACCTGATCGTCAAAGACCTCAACCTGGACATTCGCAAAGGCGAATTCCTCACCTTGCTCGGGCCGTCCGGCTCCGGCAAGACCACCAGCCTGATGATGCTCGCCGGTTTCGAAACACCGACCGCGGGCGAAATCCTGCTGGCCGGGCGCGCTATCAACAACGTGCCGCCGCACAAGCGCGACATCGGCATGGTGTTCCAGAACTACGCGTTGTTCCCGCACATGACCGTCGCCGAGAACCTGGCGTTCCCGCTGACCGTGCGCGGCCTGAATAAAAGCGACGTCAGTGACAAAGTCAAAAAAGTCCTGAGCATGGTGCAGCTCGATACGTTCGCCCAGCGTTACCCGGCGCAACTGTCCGGCGGTCAGCAGCAGCGTGTGGCACTGGCTCGCGCCTTGGTGTTCGAACCGCAACTGGTCCTGATGGACGAACCCCTCGGCGCCCTCGACAAGCAGCTGCGTGAACACATGCAGATGGAAATCAAACACCTGCACCAGCGTCTGGGCGTGACCGTGGTCTACGTGACCCACGATCAGGGTGAAGCCTTGACCATGTCTGACCGGGTGGCGGTGTTCCATCAAGGCGAAATCCAGCAGATCGCGCCGCCGCGCACCCTCTACGAAGAGCCGAAAAATACCTTCGTCGCCAACTTCATCGGCGAGAACAACCGTCTCAATGGCCGCCTGCACAGCCAGACCGGCGACCGCTGCATCGTCGAGCTGGGACGTGGTGAAAAGGTCGAAGCCCTGGCGGTCAATGTCGGCCGGACTGGCGAACCCGTCACCTTGTCTATCCGCCCGGAACGCGTGAGCCTCAATGGTTCCAGTGAGTCGTGCGTCAACCGCTTCTCCGGAAGGGTGGCGGAATTCATCTATCTGGGCGACCACGTCCGGGTTCGCCTGGAAGTCTGCGGCAAAACCGACTTCTTCGTGAAACAACCGATTGCCGAGCTCGATCCGGGGCTGGCGGTCGGCGATGTGGTACCGCTTGGCTGGCAGGTCGAACACGTTCGTGCGCTCGACCCACTTCTAGAGGCGAACTGATCGCCCTTCTGCTTCACCAACCCTGCACGTGGAGAACAATATCAATGTTGAAATCCCTGAAATTCACAGCTCTGGTCATGGGCATGATCGGCGCCTCGCACGCGATGGCCGCAGGCCCGGACCTGACCGTGGTGTCCTTTGGCGGGGCGAACAAGGCGGCGCAGGTCAAAGCCTTTTACGCACCGTGGGAAGCGGCGGGCAACGGTAAAATCGTGGCGGGCGAGTACAACGGTGAAATGGCCAAGGTCAAGGCCATGGTCGACACCAAAAGCGTGTCCTGGGATCTGGTAGAGGTTGAATCGCCAGAGCTGTCCCGTGGTTGTGACGAAGACATGTTCGAGCAACTGGACCCTGCGCTGTTCGGCAAGACCGAAGATTATGTCAAGGGCGCCATCCAGCCATGCGGCGTGGGCTTCTTCGTGTGGTCGACCGTGTTGGCCTACAACGCCGACAAGCTGAAAACCGCACCGACCAGCTGGGCGGATTTCTGGGACACCAAGCAGTTCCCGGGCAAGCGCGGCCTGCGCAAAGGCGCCAAGTACACCCTGGAATTCGCACTGATGGCCGACGGCGTTGCGCCCAAAGACGTCTACAAAGTGCTGGCCGGCAAGGACGGTCAGGATCGCGCGTTCAAGAAACTCGATGAGCTCAAGCCAAACATCCAGTGGTGGGAAGCCGGCGCACAGCCGCCGCAGTACCTCGCTTCCGGTGACGTGGTCATGAGTTCGGCCTACAACGGCCGTATCGCTGCCGTGCAGAAAGAAAGCAACCTGAAAGTGGTGTGGAACGGCGGCATCTACGACTTCGACGCATGGGCCATTCCAAAAGGTCTGGACGCCAAGCGTGCCGAAGCGGCGAAGAAATTCATCGCTTTCTCGGTTCAGCCACAGCAGCAGAAGACCTACTCGGAAAACATCGCCTACGGCCCGGCCAACACCCAAGCCGTACCGTTGCTGGCCAAGGATGTCCTGAAAGACATGCCGACCACCCCGGAAAACATCGCCAACCAGGTGCAGATCGATGTCAGCTTCTGGGCTGACAACGGCGAGCAACTGGAACAGCGCTTCAATTCCTGGGCTGCGAAGTAACTGGAGGGCTCGCCCTCCTGTGAGGGCGAGCTTTTGTGGCGAGGGAGCTTGCTCCCGCTTGAGTGCGCAGCACTCACAAAATTGGCAGTGCCAACACGATTTTGGGGCCGCTTCGCAGCCCAGCGCGAGCAAGCTCGCTCGCCACAAGGAATGGATGATCGTTCCCACGCTCTGCGTGGGAATGCCGCCCGGGACGCTCCGCGTCCCTGTGACGCAGAGCGTCACTGGATGCGTTCCCACGCAGAGCGTGGGAACGATCAGTACCAAAAATTCGAAGCGGTATTTACCACTTCTGCAATGACCAAAGATTTCCGGAGTACGCCATGGCTATCGCCGTTCCCGTGAACGCGGGTACTGACCCCACCTTGAAGCAGCGGCTCAAGCATGCCGAGCGGGTCAACCGCTGGAAGGCCCAGGCACTGATCGCGCCATTGGTGCTGTTTCTGTTGCTGGTGTTTCTGGTGCCGATCGTGGCGCTGCTCTACAAAAGCGTGGGCAACCCGGAAGTGGTCGGCGGCATGCCGCGCACCGTGTCCGCCATCGCCAGCTGGGACGGCCGCGGCCTGCCCGCTGAACCGGTTTACAAAGCGGCCGCCGAAGACCTCGCCGAAGCCCGCAAGAATCAAACGCTGGGCGATTTGTCCAAGCGCCTGAACATGGAATTGGCCGGCTACCGCAGCCTGCTGACCAAAACCGCCCGCGCCTTGCCGCTTGCCACCGAGCCGGCCTCTTATAAAGAAGCGCTGGAAGGTCTCGATGAGCGCTGGGGCGATCCGGCCTACTGGCAAGCGGTACGTCGCAACACCAGCAGCATTACCCCGTACTACTTGCTGGCCGCCGTCGATCACCGTATCGACGACCTCGGCGAAATCGCCCCGGCCACTCCGGACCAGGCGATCTACCTCGACATCTTCGCCCGTACCTTCTGGATGGGCCTGATCATCACCGTGATCTGCCTGGTATTGGCCTATCCACTGGCTTACCTGCTGGCGAACCTGCCGTCGCGCCAGAGCAACCTGCTGATGATTCTGGTGCTGCTGCCGTTCTGGACCTCGATTCTGGTACGGGTCGCCGCGTGGATCGTGTTGCTGCAATCGGGTGGACTGATAAACAGTGGCTTGATGGCCATGGGCATCATCGACAAGCCGATCGAACTGGTGTTCAACCGCGTCGGGGTCTACATCTCGATGGTGCACATCCTGCTGCCATTCATGATCCTGCCGATCTACAGCGTGATGAAAGGCATCTCGCCGACCTACATGCGCGCCGCGATTTCCCTCGGTTGCCATCCGTTCGCAAGCTTCTGGCGGGTGTACTTCCCGCAGACCTATGCCGGTGTCGGCGCCGGTTGCCTGTTGGTGTTCATCCTTGCCATCGGCTACTACATCACCCCGGCGTTGCTGGGCAGCCCGAACGATCAAATGGTCAGCTACTTCGTCGCGTTCTACACCAACACCAGCATCAACTGGGGCATGGCGACCGCGCTGGGCGGCCTGCTGTTGCTGGCGACGGTCGTGCTTTATCTGATTTACAGCTGGCTGGTGGGCGCGAGCCGCCTGCGCCTGAGCTAAGGGGAGAACGAAATGCTGAGTCCTTACATGTCGCCCATCGAACGGGTGTGGTTCTACAGCTTGCGGATTCTCTGCGGCTTGATTCTGTTGTTCCTGATCCTGCCGGTGCTGGTGATCATTCCGCTGTCGTTCAACTCCGGCAGCTTCCTGGTGTACCCGCTGCAAGGCTTCTCGCTGCAGTGGTATCACGATTTCTTCGCGTCGGCGGAATGGATGCGCGCCCTGAAGAACAGCATCATCGTCGCTCCCGCGGCGACGGTGCTGGCAATGATCTTCGGGACGCTGGCGGCCATCGGCCTGACCCGTGGTGACTTCCCGGGCAAGGCGCTGGTGATGGCGCTGGTGATTTCGCCGATGGTGGTGCCGGTGGTGATCATCGGTGTGGCCAGTTATCTGTTCTTCGCGCCATTGGGGCTGGGCAACAGCTTCTTCTCGCTGATCGTGGTGCATGCGGTGCTGGGCGTGCCGTTTGTGATCATCACGGTGTCGGCGACCTTGCAGGGCTTCAACCACAATCTGGTGCGTGCCGCTGCGAGCCTCGGTGCTTCGCCACTGGTCGCGTTTCGGCGAGTGACGTTGCCGTTGATCGCACCGGGGGTGATTTCCGGTGCGCTGTTCGCCTTCGCGACGTCCTTCGATGAAGTCGTGGTGACCCTGTTTCTCGCTGGCCCCGAGCAAGCGACCTTGCCACGTCAGATGTTCAGCGGTATCCGCGAAAACCTCAGCCCGACCATCGCCGCCGCCGCGACGCTGCTGATCGCCTTCTCGGTAATCCTGCTGCTGACCCTGGAATGGCTGCGTGGCCGTAGCGAGAAACTGCGTACCGCGTAGGTTTGACGGCCAGCGATGATCGTTCCCACGCTCCGCGTGGGAACGCAGCCCGGGACGCTCCGCGTCTCAATCCAGAGCCGAACGCGGAGCGTCCGTTGAGGCATTCCCACGCGGAGCGTGGGAACGATCGTGCTACAGGCTCGCTCATTCATGACCTGAATGGCAGACAACCCCCAATCCCCAGCTACTATTGTGCCCAGCTCCCCTATCTATAAGAGGCTGCGCACATGAGTCTTTCCTCTTTCAAAATCGCTCACAAACTGATCACCGGCGCAGGGGCCATCGAGCAACTGTCGGCCGAGCTCACTCGACTGGACATCGACAACCCGCTGATCGTCACCGACGCTGCGCTGGTCAGGTCCGGCACCGTAGAGCTGGCGCTGGCGCAGTTGGGGGATCGAACCTACGAGATCTTCGACCGGGTGCTGCCCGATCCGGAAATCGCCATCGTCGAAGACTGCATGCAGGTCTACCGCGAAGGCGGGCATGACGGCTTGATCGGCCTCGGTGGTGGCAGTGCCATCGATATTGCCAAGAGTGTTGCGGCGTACGCCGGTTATCACGGCGCGCTGGAGGATTTGTTCGGCGTCGACCAGGTACCGCGCAAAGGCCCGCCGCTGATCGCCATCCCGACCACCGCCGGCACGGGTTCAGAAGTGACCAATGTGGCGATCCTTTCCGACAAGGTCGCGCAATTGAAGAAGGGCATCGTCAGCGATTACCTGTTGCCGGACGTGGCACTGGTCAGTCCGCAAATGACCCTGACCTGCCCGCGCAGTGTCACCGCCGCCAGTGGCGTCGATGCCTTGGTGCATGCCATCGAATCCTACCTGTCGGTCAATGCCTCGCCGATCACCGATGCCCTGGCCATCGGCGCGATCAAGCTGATCGCCCAGGCTTTGCCCAAGGCCTATGCCAACCCCTCCAACCTGCAGGCCCGCGAGGACATGGCCACCGCCAGCCTGATGGCCGGCATGGCGTTCGGCAACGCCGGGGTCGGGGCGGTGCATGCGCTGGCCTATCCGTTGGGTGGTCGATTCAATATTGCCCATGGCGTCAGCAATGCCTTGCTGCTGCCCTATGTCATGACCTGGAACAAAATGGCGTGCGTCGAACGCATGCAGGATATCGCCGAGGCCATGGGCGTGAAGACCGCGCAGTTGAGCGTCAATGAGGCGGCCGATAAAGCCGTGCAAGCCATGACCGAATTGTGTGCAGCGGTGGAAATCCCCGCGGGTCTGCGCAGTTTCGGGGTGCCTGAGGATGCCATCCCCGCCATGGCTGTGGAAGCCGCGGGCATTGAACGCTTGATGCGCAACAATCCGCGCAAATTGAGCGCGATTGATATCGAGAAGATCTACCGCGCTGCCTACTGATCATCGCGCTCACGGTGCGCGCGCCAAAGCATGAGGTATACAATGCGCGCCATCGTGATTTTGCTCAGAAAAGGTGCGTCATGCAGCCCTTCGTAATTGCTCCGTCGATTCTCTCCGCCGACTTCGCCCGCCTGGGTGAAGAAGTGGACAATGTCCTGGCCGCCGGCGCCGACTTCGTGCACTTCGATGTCATGGACAACCACTACGTGCCCAACCTGACCATCGGCCCGATGGTCTGTGCGGCGTTGCGCAAATATGGCGTGACCGCGCCGATCGACGCGCACCTGATGGTCAGTCCGGTGGATCGCATCGTCGGTGACTTCATCGAAGCTGGCGCGACCTACATCACCTTCCACCCGGAAGCCACGCAGCACGTCGACCGTTCCCTGCAACTGATCCGCGAAGGCGGCTGCAAGTCGGGCCTGGTGTTCAACCCGGCGACCCCGCTCGACGTGCTCAAGTACGTGATGGACAAGGTCGACATGATCCTGCTGATGAGTGTCAACCCGGGCTTCGGCGGGCAGAAGTTCATCCCGGGTACCCTCGACAAGCTGCGCGAAGCACGCGCATTGATCGATGCCTCCGGTCGCGACATTCGCCTGGAGATCGATGGCGGCGTGAACGTCAGCAACATCCGCGAAATCGCTGCGGCAGGCGCCGATACCTTCGTCGCCGGCTCGGCCATCTTCAATGCGCCGAACTATCAGGAAGTCATCGACAAGATGCGTTCCGAATTGGCGCTGGCTCGCCCATGAGTGGTTTTGAGCAGCTGTTCCCGGGAAGCCTGCCAAGGCTGGTGATGTTCGATCTGGATGGCACGCTGATCGATTCGGTCCCCGACCTCGCGGCCGCTGTGGATAACATGCTGCTCAAACTCGGTCGCGCACCGGCCGGTATCGCGTCGGTGCGCGAGTGGGTCGGCAACGGCGCCCCGGTGCTGGTGCGTCGTGCGCTGGCCGGTGGTCTCGATCATTCTAAAGTCGACAATGACGAAGCCGAGCGGGCATTGGAAATTTTCATGCAGGCTTACGGCGCAAGCCATGAGTTGACGGTGGTCTACCCCGGCGTTCGCGATACCCTGAAGTGGCTGCAAAAGCAGGGCGTCGAGATGGCCTTGATCACCAACAAGCCGGAGCGCTTCGTCGCACCGTTGCTCGATCAGCTGAAAATCGGCCGTTACTTTCGACTGATCATTGGCGGTGACACCCTGCCACAGAAAAAACCGGACCCGGCCGCGCTGTTTTTCGTGATGAAAATGACCAACATCCCGGCGTCGCAGTCCTTGTTCGTCGGCGATTCACGCAGTGATGTGCTGGCGGCGAAGGCAGCAGGGGTCAAGTGTGTGGCATTGAGCTACGGCTACAACCATGGCCGGCCGATTGCCGAAGAGTCGCCGGCTCTGGTGATCGACGATCTGCGCAAGTTAATTCCCGGTTGCCTGGATCCTGCCGCTGAGATAACGTTGCCCGACGCTGTTCAATCCCCTCCTGGAAATCCCATCGTGGTGGTCACTCGCAAACTCTGGATGAAAGTCATCAAGGCCCTGGCCCGCTGGCGTTGGCGCGCCTGACTTGATCCTGGCCGGCTCTCCGGCGCGTTTGCATACCTGACTGTTAGACCCTCAAGCCACGAGGCACATCATGATCCGCGAAGAATTCCTGCGTTTGGCCGCTGCCGGCTACAACCGCATCCCGCTTGCCTGCGAAACCCTGGCCGACTTCGATACGCCGCTGTCGATCTACCTGAAACTGGCCGACGAGCCCAATTCCTACCTGCTGGAGTCGGTGCAGGGCGGTGAGAAGTGGGGCCGTTACTCGATCATCGGTTTGCCATGCCGCACCGTGATGCGGGTTCACGATCATCACGTCAGCGTCACCGTCGATGGCATCGAGACCGAAAGCCACGACGTTGAAGACCCGTTGGCCTTCGTCGAAACCTTCAAGGCGCGCTACAACGTGCCGAGCATTGCCGGCCTGCCGCGTTTCAATGGTGGTCTGGTGGGTTACTTCGGTTACGACTGCGTGCGTTATGTGGAGAAGCGTCTGGGCAAGTGCCCGAACCCGGACCCACTGGGCGTACCGGACATCCTGCTGATGGTGTCCGATGCGGTGGTTGTGTTCGACAACCTCGCGGGCAAGATGCACGCCATCGTCCTGGCTGACCCGGCGCAGGAAGACGCTTTCGAGCAAGGCCGCGCCCGTCTGGAAGAGCTGCTGGAAAAACTCCGTCAGCCGATCACCCCGCGCCGTGGCCTGGATTTCAGCAAGCAGCAAGCCGCCGACCCTGTGTTCCGCTCCAGTTTCACCCAGGACGATTACGAAAAAGCCGTCGACACCATCAAGGAATACATCCTGGCCGGTGACTGCATGCAGGTCGTGCCGTCCCAGCGCATGTCGATCGACTTCAAGGCTGCGCCAATCGACCTGTACCGGGCATTGCGCTGCTTCAACCCGACGCCTTACATGTACTTCTTCAACTTCGGTGATTTCCATGTCGTCGGCAGTTCGCCGGAAGTGTTGGTGCGGGTCGAAGACAACCTGATCACTGTGCGCCCGATTGCCGGCACCCGCCCACGCGGAGCCAATGAAGAAGCGGACCTGGCGCTGGAAAAAGACCTGCTGTCCGATGACAAGGAAATCGCCGAACACCTGATGCTGATCGACCTGGGCCGTAACGACACGGGGCGGGTCTCTGAAGTCGGTTCGGTGAAGCTCACCGAGAAGATGGTCATTGAGCGTTATTCCAACGTGATGCACATCGTGTCCAACGTCACCGGGCAGTTGAAGGCCGGTTTGACGGCGATGGACGCACTGCGGGCGATTCTGCCGGCGGGCACGCTGTCCGGTGCTCCGAAGATCCGTGCGATGGAAATCATCGACGAGCTGGAGCCGGTCAAACGCGGTGTCTATGGCGGTGCTGTCGGCTACTTCGCCTGGAACGGCAACATGGACACCGCCATTGCGATCCGCACGGCGGTGATCAAGAACGGCGAACTGCACGTGCAGGCCGGTGGCGGCATCGTCGCCGACTCGGTGCCGGCGCTGGAATGGGAAGAAACCCTGAACAAGCGCCGCGCGATGTTCCGTGCCGTGGCCCTGGCCGAGCAAACCCCGGCAAGCTGAGTTTTCACAAGGAACTCACCGGCATTAGAAAAACGCGTCACCCGAGAGGGTGCCGCGTTTTTTGTGCCTGCTGTTTGCCGGATCAGAAGTCCAGCGCAACCCCGACGGTAAGCCCTTGCTGGGTAAAGTCATCATCCTTGCGGAACGTGTAGCCACCGCGCAACGCCAGGTCAGCCGTCAACTTGTGGCTCACGCCCAGACTCACGCGGTTCAGGTGGCTTTGCGGCGTATAACCATCAAGCGTGAAGTCGAGGGTTGGCAGGCTATTGAGCGCGATATTCACCTTCTGCACATCATCTTCATACTCGCGCTCATAGGCATATTCACCGAACACCAGGGTTTGAGGGGTGATCTGGTATTTGCCCTGCAGCCCGGCGCCGAGACGTTTTGAATCGCGTTTCTGGTCGTCAAAGGTCAAAGCCGTGGAGCGGTTGTCATTTTCCGAATAACCGTCGACTTCAACCTTCGCGTAGTCGGCGCTGATGAACGGCGACAGGTGCCAGTCGCTGCCCGGCTGCGCAATGTCATAGCCAACCCGTGCACCGAAAGCCCAGAGATAGCCATCGGTATCGCCTTTTTCCGAGCCTTCGCTGGCACCCAGATCGAATTTGCGTTTGAGGTTGTCGTAATCGAGCTTGCCACCGGTCAACGCGGCATCGGCCCACCAGCGGTTCTGTTGGAATTGGGCAAACACGGTCGCCAGGTAACTGTTGAGTTTGTAGTCTGAATCGTTATCGCCGGCCTCCAGATTCTGTCGATAGAACCCTGCCGCCACACCCACGCGCCAGGCGTCGTCAAGACGATAACTGCCGCCAATATTCAAGTTATAGCCACTGCCATCCGCGCTGGCGCCGCTGTTTTGACTATCGACATCAAGGTGCTGACCGCCGCCGGCGACGATCGCACGCCATTGCCCGACCGCCTGCCAATTTTCCCAGTCCGATTGCCATTGGCTGCGTAGTTCGTCCTGGTGGGCGCGTAAGGTCGCGTGGGCCATTTCTGGCAGCAGCGTCAGTTCCCAAGGCGCGGCGAGCAAGGAATAGGCGTAGTCGGAAATCAACTTTTGCCCCGTTTCAGTCGGGTGAACGCCATCGTTGTAGATCAGCTTGCTCGGGTCCGGCGTGGCGCTGTTGATACCAAAGGCAGCGTTTTCGGTGCAGCCATCGCCGCTGAAGCACGTGGCAGTCAAGTTCTGGCCGGTGGCCAGGCCGAATCGCGCGGGGTCGGCGAAGGTTTCCTGCAACAGCAATGGAATATTCAACGGGATGATTTGCGCATCGATGCCCGCCAGCCGATTGACCAGTTGCCGGTTGAAGGCCGCACTCAGTTGCGAGGAGGGCGTCTGCAGCGGGGTGCCGTTGATAGCCGGGGTCAGACCCAGGTCAGGCAGCAGCCAGACCATGATGTAACGGGCACCGGCGGTTTGCAGGACCTGAGCGCTGTTGGCCAGGCGGTCCGCAGCGGCATTGGCCTGAGCGCCACTTTGCACCCGTCCCTGGAGAAAATCGTTGCCGCCGCCGGAGAGGTAATACAGGGCGTTCGGATCGGCGCGCAAGTTGTTGGTCGGTAGATAGCCAGCTCGGGTGCGCTCGCCAGTGGCGGAGACGGTAGTGATTGAACTGAGGATCTGGTCGGTGCGGTAGCCGCCCACGGCCCAGTTATTGCCATCGGGCAACCCTTGGCTGGCGCGCGCCGCAGAGGTCGACGCGGCAGTATCGTCCGCCGAAAACCCGAGCCTTGCACCCAGCAACTGCGTCGAGTTGGCGGAATACACTTCGCCACTGCCGTCCTGGTAAGTCGGCCCGGTTCGGTTAGTGAAGCGAAGCGTCGAACCGGGAGGGCCTCCGGTATCGGTGAACTGTCCTGCATCGTTGAGGCTGTCGCCAAACACGATGAAGTTCGAGTAAGGATTAGGCGCGGCCATCGCCTGGGCGCAAGCCATTGCAAGCATGCAACCGGCGAGTGGTACGAACAGTGTTTTTCCTGGCATGGGCAAGTCCGTTTTTTTATTGTTTTAGTGGATGAAACGATCGTGCCAAAAACTATAGAAGCAGATGCCATTCGGCGCGAACCCGCCGTTTGTTACCTGAGCTTCGTTCGCGCCATATTGCACGCTCCGCTCGGCTAAGTTACTGTGCCCGGACGTATAAATGAGACCTTCCCCGTGTTGATCGTCAGCAAACTCCTGGATCAAGTCATCAAGGCACACGCCCGTTGGCGTTGGCGCGCCTGAATCCTTCTGCCGGCCCGGCCGGATCTTTACCGCTTTGCCTTCTTAACCCGTGACATACCGCCTTGCCGCGCGATTGCAGCGAACGACAAAGTGCAGGGCGCTGCGGGTAATCCTTCGAAGGCTGTTCAAGTCAGTGAATTCAAGAGGTTCTTAACGCCATGTTGCTGATGATCGATAACTACGACTCTTTTACCTACAACGTTGTGCAATACCTTGGTGAGCTGGGCTCCCAGGTCAAAGTCGTGCGCAACGATGAGCTTACTGTTGCCGAAATCGAAGCCCTCAACCCCGAGCGCATCGTTGTTTCTCCCGGTCCTTGCACGCCGACCGAAGCTGGCGTCTCGATTGACGTCATCAAACACTTCGCCGGCAAGTTGCCGATTCTGGGTGTGTGCCTGGGCCATCAATCCATCGGCCAGGCATTCGGCGGTGATGTGGTCCGCGCCCGCCAGGTCATGCACGGCAAGACCAGCCCGGTATTCCACGAAGACAAGGGCGTCTTCGCCGGCCTGAACATGCCGCTGACGGTCACGCGCTATCATTCGTTGATCGTCAAACGCGAAACCTTGCCTGATTGTCTCGAACTGACCGCATGGACTCAGCTCGAAGACGGCTCGGTCGACGAGATCATGGGCCTGCGTCACAAGACTCTGAACATCGAAGGCGTGCAGTTCCATCCTGAATCGATCCTCACCGAGCAGGGCCACGAGTTGTTCGCCAACTTCCTCAAACAAACCGGCGGCACGCGCTAAGGACTTTTCATGAATATCAAGACAGCCCTGAGCCGTATCGTCGAACAGCTCGACCTCAGCACCGATGAGATGCGCGATGTCATGCGCGAAATCATGACCGGCCAATGCACGGACGCGCAGATCGGCGCATTCATGATGGCCATGCGCATGAAAAGCGAAAGCATCGACGAAATCGTCGGTGCCGTGTCGGTCATGCGCGAATTGGCAGACAAGGTCGAACTCAAGACCCTCGACGGCGTGGTCGATGTGGTCGGCACCGGCGGTGATGGCGCCAACATTTTCAACGTCTCGACCGCTTCCGCTTTCGTGGTGTCGGCAGCCGGTTGCACCGTGGCCAAGCATGGTAACCGTGCGGTCTCGGGCAAGAGCGGCAGTGCCGATTTGCTGGAGGCGGCCGGTATTTACCTGAACCTGACGCCGGTCCAGGTAGCGCGCTGCATCGACAACGTCGGTATCGGCTTCATGTTTGCCCAGACCCATCACAGCGCCATGAAACACGCCGCCGGTCCGCGCAAGGAGCTGGGCCTGCGCACGCTGTTCAACATGCTCGGCCCGCTTACGAATCCGGCCGGTGTGAAGCATCAGGTAGTGGGCGTGTTCACCCAGGCATTGTGCCGGCCATTGGCCGAAGTGCTACAGCGTTTGGGCAGCAAGCATGTGCTGGTGGTGCATTCCAAAGATGGCCTGGATGAGTTCAGCCTGGCGGCACCGACCTTCGTGGCGGAGCTCAAGGACGACAAAATCACCGAGTATTGGGTCGAGCCGGAAGACCTGGGCATGAAGAGCCAAAGCCTGCATGGCCTGGCGGTGGAAAGCCCGGCGGCGTCCCTCGAGCTGATTCGCGATGCCCTGGGCAAGCGCAAGACCGAAAACGGTCAGAAGGCGGCGGAGATGATCATGCTCAATGCCGGCGCTGCGTTGTACGCGGCCGACCATGCCAGCAGCCTGAAAGAGGGCGTTGCCCTGGCGCACGATGCGCTGCATACCGGTCTCGCTCGGGAAAAGCTCGAGGAGTTGGGTGCGTTTACCGCGGTATTCAAAGTGGAGAATGAGGGATGAGTGTACCGACGGTTCTGGAAAAGATTCTGGCGCGTAAAGTCGAGGAAGTTGCCGAGCGCAGTGCTCGCGTAAGTCTCGCAGAGCTGGAAAACCTGGCCAAGGCGGCCGATGCACCCCGTGGTTTTGCCAAGGCATTGATCGAACAGGCGAAGCAAAAAGAGCCGGCGGTCATTGCCGAAATCAAGAAGGCTTCGCCGAGCAAAGGCGTGATCCGCGAGAACTTCGTTCCTGCCGACATCGCTAAAAGCTACGAAAAGGGCGGGGCCACCTGCCTGTCGGTACTCACCGACATCGATTACTTCCAGGGAGCCGATGTGTACCTGCAGCAGGCTCGTGCTGCCTGCAAGTTGCCGGTCATCCGCAAGGATTTCATGATCGATCCGTACCAGATCGTGGAAGCCCGTGCGCTGGGTGCAGACTGCGTGCTGTTGATCGTCTCCGCGCTGGACGACGTGAAAATGGCCGAACTGGCCGCCGTCGCCAAAAGCGTCAACCTTGATGTGCTGGTGGAAGTGCATGACGGCGATGAGCTGGAGCGGGCCTTGAAAACCCTCGACACACCGTTGATTGGTGTGAACAACCGTAACCTGCACACCTTCGATGTCAACCTGGAAACCACCCTCGACCTGCTGCCGCGCATTCCTCGGGATCGTCTGGTGGTCACCGAGAGCGGGATCCTCAATCGGGCCGATGTCGAGTTGATGGAAATCAGCGATGTGTATGCGTTCCTGGTCGGCGAGGCGTTCATGCGCGCCGAAAGCCCAGGCACTGAATTGCAGCGTCTGTTCTTTCCGGAGCGCGGCCTTCCTGTCAGCGGTTCAACACTTGACTGAATAAGCATCGCGAGCAAGCTTGCACCCACATTGGAATTTTGGTCTGAACCAATCCCCTGTAGGACTGAGCCTGCTCGCGATAGCGGCATAAGAAACACCTCAGACTCCCTGTCCTACGGAAAACCTTATGACCTCACCTGTCTCCCTGACCATCGAAGCCGGCCTGCAAGCCGAACAAGACTTGCTGGCATCAGTCTGTGCCGGTGATGCAGAGTTCGGTCTGTTGTTCTGGCAACCCAGCGATCAGGCTTTGGTGATGCCACGCCGTTTGAATCGTCTTCCGGCCTTCGATGCTGCCTGTGAGGTCTCGGCAGCAGCGGGCTGGCCGGTATTGTTGCGCGATACCGGAGGCGAACCCGTTCCCCAGTCAGCCACAACAATCAACATCGCCCTGGTTTACGCACCGCCACGCAGCGAAGGCGATTTGAACCGCATCGAATCCGGCTACCGGCGCCTTTGCGACCCGATCTGTCAGTTGCTGGATGAGTTGGGCGGCACCTCGTCCCTCGGTGAAATCGCGGGTGCGTTTTGCGACGGTCGCTTCAACGTCAACCTGGACGGACGCAAGATGGTCGGCACCGCCCAGCGCTGGCGCCAGAGTCAGGGCGGTCAGCGTCCGGTGGGCCTGGTGCACGGGGCGATGTTGATTGATAACGAACGAGAGTCGATGGTCGCGGCGGTCAATCGTTTCAACGAGGCTTGTGGCCTGGACCAGCGAGTACGAGCCGAAAGCCACATCGCCCTGCACGAGAAATTCACGGCGCCGGATGCACTGGCCCGTCTGGACGAGCTCTACCGGCTGATGCTCAAGCAGATGTTCAGTGCCTAGCGTGTGCCAAAGACCACCATGGTCTTGCCTTTGACGTCCACCAGGTTGCGCTCCTCAAGATCCTTGAGCACGCGACCTACCATCTCCCGGGAACACCCGACAATCCGCCCGATTTCCTGACGCGTTACCTTGATCTGCATGCCGTCGGGGTGGGTCATGGCGTCTGGTTGTTTGCATAACTCAAGCAGGCAACGCGCGACGCGGCCAGTCACGTCGAAAAACGCCAGGTCACCCACTTTGCGCGTGGTATTGCGCAGGCGTTGTGCGATTTGTCCGCTAAGCACGTAAAGGATGTCCGGATCCTGCTGCGACAATTCGCGGAATTTCGCGTAGCTGATTTCCGCGACTTCGCATTCAACCTTGGCCCTTACCCAGGCGCTTCGCTCTTGTTCCAGACCCGCCTGCTCGAACAAGCCCAGCTCGCCGAAGAAATCCCCGGTATTGAGATACGCGATGATCATTTCCCGACCGTCGTCATCCTCAATGAGGATGGTGACCGATCCCTTGATGATGAAAAACAACGTCTCCGAACGATCTCCGGCGCAGATGATGTTGCTCTTGGCCTGATAGCGGCGGCGCTGACAATGCATCAGCAGCTTATCGAGGTTCTTGATCTTGAGTGTGGGGGCAATAGCAACCATGGTTGTATCCCGAAAAAACTGCACGGTATGTTTGATTTTTTTATGAATTGCGCAAGCCGCGGCAAAGGCTGGTTATGCGTCAGCGAATTGGCGTCAGCTTAACAGACACTTCCGACATTATTCGAGAAATTACCTACAGGGCCGTAGGTTGCGTCCCACGACGAGGCCGCCGTCTACCGCGGGGCCTGTGCTAAGCTGGCGACCCTTTTTTATACAGTGGAGTCTTGGCGATGAAGGCACGCATCCAATGGGCTGGCGAAGCCATGTTCCTCGGCGAATCCGGTAGCGGTCATGTCGTGGTCATGGATGGTCCGCCCGACGCTGGCGGCCGCAACCTGGGTGTCCGGCCGATGGAAATGCTCCTGCTGGGTGTTGGCGGTTGCAGCAACTTCGATGTGGTCAGCATCCTCAAGAAATCCCGCCAGGCTGTCGAGAGCTGTGAAGCCTTCCTCGAAGCCGAGCGCGCGACCGAGGACCCGAAAGTCTTCACCAAAATCCACATGCACTTTGTGGTCAAGGGCCGTGCCTTGAAAGAGGCCCAGGTCAAGCGTGCCATCGAACTGTCCGCCGAAAAATACTGCTCGGCATCGATCATGCTTGGCGCGGCGGGTGTCGAAATTACCCACGACTACGAGATCATCGAGCTCGGTTGATTCAACAGTTTTCGAGCACAAAAAAGGCGAATACCACACGGTAGTCGCCTTTTTTGTCCCTTGTAGAAGCGAGCCAGCTCGCTACCTCAGGTCAGATCCGATAAGTACTCTTGGTCATCACCTTGGCCAGCAAGCTCATCCCGAACTTCACCGGCGCCGGAAACCGAAAGCCGCCTGCGTCTAGCGCACTTTCGGCGTGCTGTTCTTCGTCGATGCGCATTTGCTCCAGAATCGCCCGGGACTTTTCATCCTCGGCCGGCAGTTGCTCAAGGTGTTCGTTCAAGTGTTTGCACACCTGATCTTCGGTCGCTGCAACGAAACCCAGGCTGACTTTGTCACTGATCAGCCCGGCAACAGCGCCGATTCCGAACGACATGCCATAGAACAGCGGATTGAGAATGCTGGTGTGGCTGCCCAACTGATGGATGCGTTGTTCGCACCAGGCCAGATGGTCGACTTCTTCTTCGGCGGCATGCTCCATGGCGGCGCGCACTTGCGGCAGCTTGGCGGTCAGGGCTTGGCCCTGGTACAGCGCCTGGGCGCAGACTTCGCCGGTATGGTTGATGCGCATCAGGCCGGCGACGTGCCGGGTCTCTTCATCGCTCATTTTCACGTCCGGCTGCACGATGGCGGGTGACGGGCGGTATGGCTGGCCACTGAAAGGCAGCAAAGTACGCATCGCGGCATCGGCTTGCAGCAGAAGGCGGTCAATCGGCGAGTAGTGACGTTGGGTAGTCATGCTGACCTCCGGAGGAATCTCGGCGGCCAGTTTAACCCAATCGGCCGGGGAAGGTTTGCGCTGGGTCATTGTGCTGCAGTTGCCATGACAATGTTGTGATGCCCCGATGGGAGCGCCACTTGGCCGTTCCCATCGGGTGTGTTGTCATCAGCCCGGCGGCCAGTGCATCTGGCGCTGACCCAGCACATGCATATGAATGTGATAGACAGTTTGTCCACCTTCTTCATTGCAGTTCATGACAACGCGAAAGCCCTTCTCACAACCAAGCTCCAAAGCCAGGCGCTGGGCGGTAAACAGAATGTGCCCGGCCAATGCCTTGTCGTCTTCGGTCAGGTCATTCAGGGTGCGCACCGGCTTCTTCGGAATCACCAGAAAATGTACCGGTGCCTGTGGGGCGATGTCGTGGAAGGCCAGAACCTGGTCGTCCTCGTAAATGATCTTCGCCGGAATTTCCCGGTTGATGATCTTGGTGAACAGAGTATCCACAGCTGTTTTCTCCGTTGTTTGGGCTGGCCTGAGTGTACTCATGGGATTTGCCCGAGCCCAGCTTTTTACCTGCCAGACCTTTTAGCGCGGGCAATAAGCCTTGTTGACCATGCCGGTGATTGTCCGGATCAGCCAGCGCGAGCCGAACCGGGACAGGGCGGCGAGCCAGCGATTGCGCCGTCCCGGAATAATGATTGCGCGGTTTTTCTCAAGAGCCCGTACGGTGTAGAGCGCCACTTCTTGCGGGCTCATCAGCAGTTTGCTGTCGGCCAGTTTGTCTGTGTTCAACTGCGCGGTACGGAAAAATCCGGTGCGCGTCGGACCAGGGCAGAGCACCGAGACCTTGACCGCACATTTTTTCAGCTCGACGCGCAGCCCTTCGGAGAAGTGCAGCACGTAGGCCTTGCTCGCGTAATAAGTGCTCATCCACGGACCAGGATGGAACGCTGCGACCGAAGCGACATTCAGGATCTGCCCGCCGCCTTGTAGCGCCATACTGTTACCGATGGCGTGGCATAAACGCGTGAGGGCCAGGATGTTGACTTCGATCAGGTCTTGCTCGGTCATCCAGTCCTGGGCCAGAAAGGGACCGCAGGTGCCGATACCGGCGCAATTGACCAGCAGATCGATCTGACGGTCACCTTCCTCCAACTCCAGCAGGAACCCGGACAACCGCAGCGGTTCCCCCAGGTCGCAGGCGCGGAACAGCACTTCCACGCCAAAGCGTTGCGTCAATTCAGTTGCAATACTTTCCAGCTGATCACGCTGTCGGGCCACCAGAAGCAGGCTGCGTCCGCGGCGGGCCAGCGCTTCGGCCATCGCCAGGCCGATGCCACTGGAAGCGCCAGTGATCAGAGCGTAACGGGTCATGCAGTTCTCCATCGCAACAGCTCCGCGCCGCGACGCGGGTGTCACGGGTGGGGAGCGCTGTTCATTCTTTGGCAGAGTCTACAGGGGGCTGGGCTTCTTCGGCTGCATCGGCGGCCGAATTTGCGTCAGGTTCGACTTCGACTTCAATTTCGTCGGTGGTGACCGAGCCACTTTGGTAGCTGCTTTCGAGCGTGTTTTCGTACTCATCCTTTATGGCTGAAAGGCCGCCCGCCAGAGCTGCGACGATAAACAGCGCGATCACCACCAGCCATAACGCGGATAACACTTTGACGGCAGTGCTGTTGGGTGGCGGCGGAGCGCCGTACCGGTTGGCAGTCTGGTTACCCGGCATCGCCAGCAGCAACAGCGGAAAGAAACTGCCCACGAACGGCACAAGATTGAGCAACCACAGCCAGCCTGACCAGCCAATATCGTGCAAGCGCTGGACGCTGATCATGATGCTGGCGATGAGGAACGCCAGACAGAGGGAGAAGGCCATAATGCCAGCGATGATCAGGCCGGCAGTCGAGTCGCTGCTGACAAGTGCGAGGCCAATCAGGGCGAATATACCGACAACGGCCATTGTCACAAGCCCAAGCACCATCGACCAGGCGAGAAAACGCAGGCGCCCGATACGCCCTTCAACGCCAAATGGTTTGAGTGTGGCGAACCCTGTAACACCTTCACCGACAATGGCTCGAGGAGGTGCATAAGGAGACTGCGGCTCTGCTATCGCGTCAGCGGGCACATGATCGTGAACGTCGGACAGATGCAATTGGATCGAAGGTTCGGATTCGATACGCGCATCGATGCCGGTGTTCTTCAGAGCCTGGAGGTAGGTCTGTGCATCGGCGTGCGACAGATCGCGCTTGAGGGCAACAGGCCGGCCACTGAACAAGCGTTCGATGGCGGTGACGTCGCTCTTGAACAGCGCCGCGAGATTGAGTTTGGCGGTGCCAATATCGACACCTGGTAGCAGAGCGCCGTCGAACACGATCTTGAAACGGTCTTCGCTCATTGCCGAGGCATCCTTGTCGCGAGAGTTTTAGTACAGCGAGTGTAAGGCCAGCCATGTGGACTGGCCTGTTTTTGTTTCAGCGTGGCCAGCGCTTGGGTAATTGAGCGGCGTGCTCCAGCGCCTTGCGATACTCGGCGTCGAGGCGCGCGACCAATTGGTCAACACTCGGCAGGTCATCGATTTCGCCTACGCCCTGGCCTGCGGACCACACGGTTTTCCAGGCTTTGGCTTCATCGTTCAGCGGCTTGAGTTTAGAGCCGAAATTGACCTCGCCTTTATTTTGCAGCGCCGCCATGTCGAAGCCGGCAGCTTCGAGGCTTTGGCGCATGAAGCTCGCCGGCACACCTGACACCGCTGGAGTATGGACGATGTCCGCCGCTTTGGACGTCAGCAGCATCTCTTTATAAGCGTCGGGTGCATGACTCTCGGTTGTGCCGATAAATCGCGTGCCGAAGTAGGCAAGATCTGCACCGAGCAATTGCGCCGCCAGAATTTCGTGGCCGTGGTTAAGGCAGCCAGCCAAGAGCAAGGTCTTGTCGAAGAACTGCCGGATCTCGGCGATCAGCGAGAACGGGCTCCAGGTCCCGGCATGCCCGCCAGCGCCTGCGGCGACGGCGATCAGGCCATCCACACCGGCCTCGGCGGCCTTCTCTGCATGGCGGCGGTTCGTTACGTCATGGAACACCAGGCCACCGTAGCTGTGGACCGCGTCGACCAGTTCTTTCACCGCGCCGAGGCTGGTGATCACGATCGGCACTTTGTGTTCGATGCAGATAACGAGGTCAGCCTGGAGCCGAGGGTTGCTGTTGTGGACGATCAGGTTCACCGCGTATGGCGCAGGTTCTTCCATTGTTGCCAGTCCTGCTTCGATCTCCTCCAGCCAGGCTTTGAAGCCGCTGCTCTCGCGCTGGTTCAACGCAGGGAAACTGCCAACCACGCCATTACGGCAGCAGGCGAGCACCAGTTGCGGGTTGGATATCAGGAACATCGGCGCTGCCACCACGGGCAAACGCAGACGTTGTTCGAGCAGAGCGGGCAGCGACATTGGAAGTACCCCGGTAAGTTATCTGATGGAATTAGAACGGCCGAACGACGACCAGAATTACGATTGCCAGCAATATCAGAACCGGCACTTCATTGAACCAGCGAAAAAAGACATGGCTGCGGGTGTTTTCGCCACGGGCAAAACGCTTTACCTGCGCACCGCACATGTGGTGGTAACCGATCAGCAATACCACCAGGGTCAATTTGGCGTGCATCCATCCGCCTTGGCTGAAATAAGCGCCGGGGTTCAGGCTGATCAGCCAGCCGCCGAAGATCAGGGTCGCAATCATCGCCGGCCCCATGATGCCCCGGTACAGCTTGCGCTCCATGATGCTGAAACGCTCCTTACTGACGGTGTCTTCGCTTTGAGCGTGATAAACGAACAAGCGCGGCAGGTAGAACAGGCCGGCGAACCAGCAAACGACGCTGACGATATGAAGCGCTTTAAGCCACAGAAAAAGCATTTTTAGTTATCCCAGGATTCACGGTAGCCGGAATAGTAGAGGCTTGAGCGTCCGCACGTCACCTTGCCGGTTGTCGCAGGCGCGCGCGGCCCCTATTATCGACGGCTTTCCAGTGGGTTCGTTGAGGGCAGGTTTATGGTCAAGGTCGGTATCGTCGGCGGCACGGGTTACACCGGTGTCGAACTGCTGCGTCTGTTGGCGCAACATCCGCAAGCGGAAGTCGTTGTCATCACTTCCCGATCCGAGGCTGGCCTTGCCGTGGCCGACATGTATCCGAACCTGCGCGGCCACTACGACGGTTTGGCATTCAGCGTTCCGGACATCAAGACGCTGGGCGCCTGCGATGTTGTGTTCTTCGCCACGCCCCACGGTGTTGCCCATGCCTTGGCGGGTGAACTGCTCGCAGCCGGGACCAAAGTCATCGACCTGTCGGCGGATTTCCGTCTGCAGGATGCCGATGAGTGGGCCAAGTGGTATGGCCAGCCGCATGGCGCGCCAGAGTTGCTGGACGAGGCGGTCTATGGTCTTCCGGAAGTCAATCGTGAGCAAATCAAGAAGGCGCGCCTGATTGCTGTCCCGGGCTGCTATCCGACGGCGACGCAATTGGGGTTCCTGCCATTGCTCGAAGCCGGCCTGGCCGATGCTTCGCACCTGATCGCTGACTGCAAGTCTGGCGTGAGCGGCGCTGGCCGGGGTGCCTCTGTAGGCTCGCTGTACTCCGAAACGTCGGAAAGCATGAAGGCGTACGCCGTCAAAGGTCATCGTCACCTGCCGGAAATTCGTCAGGGGTTGCGCCGTGCAGCGGGCAAGGACGTAGGCCTGACTTTCGTTCCGCACCTTACGCCGATGATCCGTGGCATTCACTCGACGCTATACGCGACGGTCGTGGACCGCTCGGTGGATCTGCAGGCGCTGTTTGAAAAGCGCTATGCCAACGAACCGTTCGTCGACGTCATGCCGGCCGGAAGTCATCCGGAAACCCGCAGCGTGCGCGGTGCCAACGTATGCCGTATTGCGGTGCATCGTCCGCAGGACGGTGATCTGGTAGTCGTACTCTCGGTGATCGATAACCTGGTCAAAGGTGCTTCGGGGCAAGCGGTACAGAACATGAACATCCTGTTCGGTCTGGACGAACGTCTGGGTCTGTCCCACGCAGGCATGCTGCCGTAAAGCTGGTTTGCACACAAAAAAAGGCCCGTTGAACGGGCCTTTTTGCATTTGCGGATGGCGGTTGGGTTGGTTGATATAGCATAACAATAGTTGACCGCTTTTCTAGGAGAAGCGGATAATGCGCGTCATCACGCAATATGACGGCTTAGCGCCGGGAGATAGTCAGCATGAGCGTCGAATCCTTCACCCCCACGGCTTTGCAATTCACCCATGGTGCCGCGCACAAGGTGAAGAGCCTGGTCGATGAAGAGGGCAATGATCGCTTGAAGCTGCGCGTATTCGTTACGGGCGGCGGTTGTTCAGGTTTTCAGTACGGCTTCACCTTCGATGAAGAAGTGGCCGATGACGACACCATCGTCGAGCGCGAAGGTGTGAGTCTGGTGGTCGATCCGATGAGCTTCCAGTATCTGGCAGGCGCCGAGGTGGATTATCAGGAAGGTCTGGAAGGTTCGCGTTTCGTTATCAAGAACCCGAACGCAACCACTACCTGTGGCTGTGGTTCTTCTTTCTCGATCTGATCAGCACTCCAGCATCACTCAACGCCGCATGGCCGCCAGGCCCTGCGGCGTTTTGCTGTCCGGGCTTTAGGCGGGATAGATAGCGCCAAGGACGCGTAGCCCGCGCGCGCCGGTCACACTTGGGCGATTGGCGGCGATGCCTTCGAGGCAGCAGTGAGCGAGCCAGGCAAATGCCATGGCTTCGACCCAGTCGGGATCGACGCCATAGGTTGATGTACTGCTGACTTTCGCCTTCGGAAGCAGGCTGGCCAAACGACTCATCAGTGTGGCGTTATGCGCGCCACCGCCGCAGACCAGCACTTCTTGTGTGTCTGTCTGGGCGCCTTGCAATGACTCGGTGATGGTCAATGCGGTCAGTTCAAGCAGCGTTGCCTGCACGTCTTCGGCAGCGAAGGGCGGGAGGTGCGCGAGATGTTGCATCAACCATGGCAGGTTGAACACTTCCCTGCCGGTGCTTTTCGGGCCTTGGGTGACGAAGAATGGATCACTGAGCAGCGCCTTCAACAGCGTGGGTTGGACCTTGCCACTGGCGGCCCATTGGCCGTCACGATCATAGCTGTCGCCACGTTGCTGATGAATCCAGGCATCGAGCAGTACGTTGCCCGGGCCGCAGTCGAAGCCGCTAACCGGCTTGCCGGGTTCGATCAGGCTGAGGTTGCTGAAGCCGCCGATGTTGAGCACCGCGCGGTTGCCGGGCTGCGCATCGAACAGAGCTTCATGAAAGGCTGGGACCAGCGGAGCACCTTGACCGCCAGCGGCCACATCCCGACTGCGGAAGTCGCTGACCACGGTAATACCTGTCAGCTCGGTCAGCAGCGCGGGATTACCGATTTGCACCGTGAAACCGCGCGCAGGTTCATGGCGAATGGTTTGGCCATGGCTGCCGATCGCGCGAATATCGTCACGGGTAAGGTGCTGTTGAGTGAGGAGGGCGTTGATGCCCTGTGCCGCGAGTTTTACCCAGTTCTGCTGGGCGATGGCGGAGCGGGCAATTTCGTCCGGACCGCTGGCGCACAGGCCAAGCAGTTCTGTGCGCAAGGAATCGGGCATGGGAATGTAGTGGGTGGCGATCAGCCTGATCGCCGAGGTCTGCTCGACCAGGGCAATGTCCAGGCCATCAAGACTGGTCCCGGACATCACGCCTATATAAAACGGCATGACTCAGCGCTTCGCCGAAGCTAGCTGGGTGGCTTTTTCCTGGTCCATACGCGCCATCAGCGGTTGGCTCTGTGCCAGGAAGCGTGCGCGTTCTGCTTTGGAAATCGGATCGGCCATCGCGACTTTCTGGCCCAATGGGTCGACGTGCACGCCGTTTACCTGGAACTCGTAATGCAAATGCGGACCGGTGGACAGGCCGGTGGTGCCGATGTAGCCGATCACCTGGCCCTGTTTGACTGAGCCTCCGGTCTTGATGCCTTTGGCAAAGCCTTGCATGTGGCCATACAGCGTGCGGTAGCTGTTGCCGTGCTGCAGAATCACGGTGTTGCCGTAACCCCCGCGGCGGCCGGCCAGCAATACTTTGCCATCACCCGCAGCCTTGATCGGCGTACCGCGCGGAGCTGCGTAGTCCACGCCTTTGTGAGCGCGGATCTTGTTCAGGATCGGGTGTTTGCGACCCATGGAGAACTTCGAACTGATGCGGGCGAAATCTACCGGAGTCCGGATGAACGCCTTGCGCATGCTGTTGCCATCGGCGGTGTAGTAGCTGCTGTTGCCTTGTTTGTTGGTGTAACGCACGGCGGTGTAGGTCTTGCCGCGGTTGGTGAAGCGTGCAGACAGGATTGGGCCGTTGCCGACAGCTTTGCCGTTGACCACTTTCTGTTCGTAAATCACGTCGAACTCGTCACCCTGGCGAATATCCTGGGCGAAGTCGACGTCGTAGCCAAATACACTGGCCATGTCCATGGTAAGGCTATGGGACAGGCCGGCACGGGCTGCGGATTGTGAAAGCGAACTGTTGATGACGCCGTGAACATACGCGGATCGCACCGTTGGCTTGGCGGTGATCCGGTTGAACATGTAGCCCTTGTCAGTCTTGCTCAGGGTGATGGTTTCAAGGTCGCTTACCTTGCTGTGCAGGCTGCTCAGCTGGCCATCCGGACTCAATTCGAATTCGAGTTTTTGCCCGTGCTTGAGTTGGCTGAACTGCTTGGCCTGCTTGTCGCTGGCGAGCACGTCATGTACCGAAGTGGCCGGAAGACCGACCTTCTCGAAAAGTGTAGAGAGCGTATCGCCCTTCGAAACGATCACTTCCCTGTGGTTGGGAGCCTTCTTTTCTTCGGCGACCGCTACAGCAGGGGCGGGTTCCGGTGCGGCTTCAGCCGTTTGCGGTGCGTCTTCGGCGCTGTTTTCGATCTGTGCGAAAGGAGAAGCTGCCGGCTCATTTGTGGCTTGAACGGCTTCAGCAGCGTCTTGATCTTGTGTCAGTTGTTCAGCAGGGCTTTCCAGTTCAAGACTCAGCGTCGTCTTTTTGGCTTCAACATCACTGGAAGGAAATACCAGAAGCGCCAGGCTCAAAAGGGCGGCGATGCCGCTCGCAGCGAGCAGGTGGGTCTTCGGGTAAAGCGGCGGCGCTTTAGACGATTCTTTGGTCATAAGTAGTTTTTTGACTTTGAAAAGATGAATTGGAAAAGATGAATGACATGATGAAGATGAAATAACTGTATAAAATATAACCAAATCATCTCTGAAGCAAGTCCACGGATATCGCTGTCTGTGGATTGGCGTCCGTGCGCCGGGCAAACCTTGTATTTGACGCACGTTCTTGTATGGTTGGTTCCCTTTGAATCTGAGCCTTGCAGGTTGGTTATGAAGTCGGTTGAAGAGCAGCTAGCGCTGATCAAACGTGGTGCAGAAGAACTGTTGGTCGAGTCCGAGCTGGTGGAAAAGCTCAAGCGCGGCCAGCCGCTTCGTATTAAGGCAGGCTTCGATCCGACCGCGCCGGATTTGCACCTGGGTCACACCGTGCTTATTAATAAGCTGCGCCAGTTCCAGGAGCTGGGGCATCAAGTGATCTTCCTGATCGGTGACTTCACCGGGATGATTGGCGATCCGAGCGGCAAGAGTGCAACGCGTCCTCCGCTGACTCGTGAGCAGGTTCTGGAGAACGCTGAGACCTACAAGACTCAGGTATTCAAGATTCTCGATCCTGCCAAGACTGAAGTGGCCTTCAACTCCACCTGGATGGACCAGATGGGGCCGGCCGATTTCATTCGCCTGACTTCCCAGTACACCGTGGCTCGCATGCTCGAGCGCGATGACTTCGACAAGCGCTACACGACCAATCAGCCAATCGCTATTCACGAGTTCCTGTATCCGCTGGTTCAGGGTTACGACTCGGTCGCCTTGCGTGCGGATGTCGAGTTGGGTGGTACTGATCAGAAATTCAACCTGCTGATGGGGCGCGAGCTACAGCGTGGGTATGGTCAGGAGGCTCAATGCATTTTGACCATGCCGTTGCTCGAAGGCCTGGATGGCGTGAAGAAGATGTCCAAGTCTTTGGGCAACTATGTCGGTATCCAGGAAGCGCCGGGAGTCATGTACGGCAAGCTGGTTTCCATTCCGGATGCGCTGATGTGGCGTTATTTCGAGCTGCTGAGCTTCCGTTCCATGGATGAGATCAATGCATTGCGTGCTGATGTCGAGGCGGGCGCTAATCCGCGTGACATCAAGATCAAGCTGGCTGAAGAGATCGTTGCGCGTTTTCATGGTGAAGAGGCCGCCGCCAATGCTCACCGCGGAGCCGGGAATCGCATGAAGGATGGCGAGCTGCCGGATGATCTGCCTGAGATCGAATTGACTGCCGCAGAGGCCATGCCGATCGCAGCTGTCCTTAATAAGGCTGGCCTTGTTAAGAACTCGGCCGTGGCGCGAGATCTACTTGGGTCTGGTGGTGTGCGTGTAGATGGTGAGGTCGTGGATCGCACCTTTATATATGCACTGGGCGCGACCCATGTTTGCCAGGCAGGTAAAAAGGCATTTGCGCGTATTACGCTCAAATCCGAATAAACCTGAAATAAGGGGTTGACGGCGAATTTTAGAAGCCTATAATTCGCCCCACTTCCGGCGCAGTCGAAACGGAAAACTCCTTGGTAAACAATGAGTTACGCAGTTTTTCGGCAGTAGGTTGCTTCAGATCATCGAAGCCAGAAGGAAGTTGAAAAAGAGGTGTTGACAGCAGCGTGTAACGCTGTAGAATTCGCCTCCCGCTGGCGAGAGATCGACAGCGCAAGTGGTTGAAGTTGTTAAGGATTCCTTGAAAACTTCTGAAAATAACCACTTGACAGCAAATGAGGCTGCTGTAGAATGCGCGCCTCGGTTGAGCAAAGCGCTTAACCAACCGCTCTTTAACAACTGAA
>NZ_LMGK01000006.1:161380-250830 GCF_001427125.1 Pseudomonas sp. Root562 | reverse complement strand
CTCTTCATGTACTACAACCGCACCAGGCTCCACAGCTACAACAACTATCTGTCGCCGATAGCCATGGAGCAAAAAGCGGCATAAACACCGTAATCGGTGTCCGGGATTACTTGACCAGTTCAGCTTGCCAGCGATGAGGCCCTCACAAACACCGGCAGGCTCATGGCCTTGCGAGCAAATGACTCATCGCCGTCTTCAGCTTCATCGGCCGCACCGGTTTGTGCATCAGCGTGTGACCCAGTTCGCGGATCTGCTGCTTGAGTTCATTGCTGTAGTTGGCGGTGATCATCATCGCCGGGATCGCTGACTTACGACCGGCATTGATGCGCGCCACGGCGTCGACGCCGTTCAGTTCGTTGTCCAGGTGATAATCAGCAATCAGCAGGTCGGCCTCGGCGTGGTAGTTGTCCGTTTGCCGTGCCAGGTCCTGTTCCGACAACGCCGTCACCACCCGACATCCCCACCCTTCCAGCAACGTGCGCATGCCGGCGCAGATGGTCGCATCGTTGTCCAGCACCCATATCCGTGCCCCCCGCAGGCGCTCAAGCATCGGCTCGCTCATCTGCAACGTCGGCGGTGCTGCAGGCGCGGTGGCGCTGATTGGCACTTCGACCGAGAACATCGAGCCCTGGCCAGGCCATGAACGCACCTGAATGCGATGGCTGAGGATACCGGCAATTTTCTCGACAATCGCCAGACCCAGGCCCAGACCGCGATCCTGGTCCGGGCGCTGCACATCACCGCGCTTGAACTCCTGGAAAATCTCCTCCAGACGATGCTCGGCAATGCCCATGCCGCTGTCCCAGACCTCGATCGTCAGGCGCTGCCGATGACGGCGACAACCGAGCACCACACGACCTTTGCTGGTGTAGCGAATCGCATTGCTCAGCAGGTTACGCAGAATGCGCGCCAGCAACTGAATGTCGCTGCGCACCAACGCCGAACAGCCGATGTAGCGCAGTTGCAGGCCTTCACTGAGTGCCACCTGGGTGTACTCGGCGGCCAGGTTGTCCAGCAATTCACTGAGGGCGAACGGCGCAATGTCAGCCTTGATCACCCCCGCATCGAGTTTGGAAATATCCACCAGGGTGCCGAGCAGATTCTCAACGTCTTCCAGGGAATTGCTCACGTTGCGCACCAGAATCTCGCTGGCCATCGGCTCGCGCCGTTCCAGCAAGGCGCTGGTGAACAGGCGTGCGGCGTTCAATGGTTGCAGCAGGTCGTGACTGACCGCAGCGAGGAACTTGGTTTTCGACAGGTTGGCCTGTTCGGCTTCCTGCTTGGCCTCGCGCAAGCGTGACTCGACCAGACGCCGCTCACCGATTTCGCGCAACAATTGATCGTTGAGAGTGGTCAATTCCGCCGTGCGCTCGCGCACCCGCAACTCAAGGTTCTGATACGCCTGATGCAGCGCCTCGGCCGTGCGGCGGCGCTCTGTGATATCGCGAATCAGCACGAAGATCCCTACCACCTCTCCATTGGCCAAACGGTTAGGCACATAGGAACGCAGCATGTAGCGCTCCTGGTTGTTGACGTTGGTTTCAGCAAACTCGAAGGTCACGCTCTCCCCCGCCAATGCCCTGGCCACGTAGGATTCCAGGCGCTGGTAATGCTGTTCACTGTGCACTTCGCGCAAGCTCTGGCCGAGCATTACGCCCCGCGGCCAGCAATACCATTCTTCGTAGACCTTGTTGGTGAACTCGTAGACCAGGTCGGCATTGAGGTAGGCGATCAATGCCGGCACGTGATCGGTGATCAGGCGGATCCAGCGCTCGCTTTCACTCAGGGCCTCGGCGTGCTGATAGCGTTCGGTGATGTCGGTAAAGGTGTTGACGAAGCCGCCTGTCGGCAATGGATGGGTGCGGATTTCCAGGACCCGGCCGTCGTATAAACGCTGTTCGCATTCGCGTATCGGGCGACCGTTGCCATCGCGGCTGAACGGGGTCAGCAGGGTCAACTCGCTGTCGCCAATCACCTCGGCAAACGGCCGGTGGGCAGCTACCGGTGCCAGTCCGCTCAATTCCAGGAAACGCCGGTTCCATAACTCCAGAATGCCCTCGGCGCTGACCATCGCCACCCCTTGCGAGAGGTTGTCGACCGCGCGTTGCAATAGATGCGACTTCTGCGCTACCGCCTGCTCGCGGCGCATGGTTTCGCTGAGTTTGACGTCGGTGATGTCGATGAACAGAATCACCCGCCCGCCTTCCTGGGTCGGCCGCTCGCTGACTTGCAGCCAGCGCCCGTTCTGCAGGCGATACAGCAGGTTTTCATCGGCATGCCCGCGAGGCTCTTCGGTGAACAGGCCGTTGCTCATCATCAGGCGCTTGACCTCGCTCAGGCGCATGCCAGCGTTGATTCGTACTCGGCTCTTGCTCCAGAACGCCTTGAAACGACTGTTGAACAGCACAATGCGCTGCTCGGCGTCGAACAGCACAAATGCGTCGGAAATGCTTTCGATGGCATCGATCAGGTGTTGGTGCGCCGTTTCCGCACGCAGGCGGGCTTCGCTGAGCAGATGATTGCCGGCCTTGAGTTCGGCCATGGCCTGGTTCAGCGCATCGGTGCGCTCGCGCACTTGCTCGGCCAGCACGACCGAATGCTGGAAGGCCGCGTACGGATCATTGCCGCGAGTCACCCCGGATTCGACCCGCTCAATCAGCGCACCATTGATGCGTTGCAGTTTGTGGTTTTCAAGACGCAGCCTGGCGAGTTCGGCCTGCAGTTCAGCGATGTCCTGGGGCACGGCCGCGGGCAATGGCAACGCCGGTGAAGGTCTGGTTGATGTGCATGCCATTGAACTGTTCTCCATAGGTGTTGAAACCCATCACCCGTTGCTCACGCAAAAAACTGCCGATCTGTTCAAGGCTGCCATCGTCTTCGAGCTCCAGGCGTCGCAGGAAACAGTCGCACCCGATGGTCAACAGCAACTCCCCCAGGCGCGCCTGCAAGCCCTCGAACAGATTTTGCAGGTTCGGCAGCATCGGGCCTGGGGTCATGGCGGTCAGAACGATGCCGTTTTCCACGGCGCAGTAGAAACTCAGGCTCAGGTCCGGATGCACCTGCTGGATGGCCCGCACGTAGTACTGATCATTGATGCGCACGGCCAGCGGGTGCGCGGCGAAGACCCGGTGATCGAGTTGCGCCACCGGCACGCCGATATGCCGGGCATACTCGGCGGCGGCCGGTTCGGCATTCAGTTCGAACACCCGGCGCAAGGCATTGTCGGCCCCCGTGACCACCAACTTCTCGGCGCGCGGCATTACGTGGTGGGTGGTGAATACTTCGAAATCCAGCCAGGTATTGACCAGTACCACCACGGCGGCGCCACTGTAAAACTCGCCATCGAAGTACACATGGGTATGGGTCAGGTAGTTATCGTCGCCGGCCGAACCACCAAAATGCGGAATGTCGCCCAAGGCCGCGCTCAGCGCCGCCAGGACCATTTCTTCACGGCTGGACAGTCCATCAAGCAGGGTCAGGGCAAAACTGTTGCCCTTGATCGGCGCCAGGGTATTGCTGCGACAGCCACTGACCAGGCGCTCGACCATTTGCTGGGCGTCGATCAGGCTGAAGTGCTCCATCTGATCGATCAGCTCCACCGCGATTGAAAAATGCCGATGATCGAAGCCCACCGCCGTCACGCAATTGCGTCCGTAGCCCAGCGGCGTGATTTCTCCGGCGCTGGTGCAACCCGCCAGCCGAATGCCACCGAAGCTTTGCTGCAAGGCCTTGCCTAACGCCTGCAAGTCGTACTCGGCTGAACAGAAAAACAGCACGAACCCCAGGTGCGGATGCAACAACTGCCGCGCCAGCTCCTGCGCCACCTGAAAGGCATCGGTGGCCTGGGACATTGCACTGACGACCCCTTCGCTCTGCTGCATCATCGCCTCCGGCAGGCGCGTGTATGAGGCACGAGTGTACGAAGTCTGCGCGATGCGACGAATGCTACTTGGGTAGCGGGTAGCCGCTTCGATGGGATGAGACGGTTGGCGGCCCTGGCCGCGATGCGCACGGCCAGGGCCACCAGCCGGGGTTACCAGGTCAGCACCGCACCCACCGCAAAAGTATCGGTGTCTTCGTTCTGTTCATCGGTGTCGTGACCGTTGATTTCGAACTGGTTGTATTCGGCCACCAGCTTGAGGTTGTCGTTCACGTCATGGAACAACGCGATGCCGCGAGTCTCGTAGTCCGCTCCGCTGCCCACCACGCCGTTGCCGTCGTCATTGGTCTTGCCGTAGGACAAGGCCAGGCGGTTCTTGCCCAGTTTGTAGGAGCCCTGCATCAAGTAGCCGTCGCTGTCGACGTTGCGCAGGGTCGGCTCGCCCGCATTGTTGGTAAAGAACGGGTTGATACCCTTGGCCTGGAAACCGGACCCGGTCAGAGACAGGCCGCCCATCTTCGCCTGCACGCCATAACCGAGCCCTTTGGAGGTGACGGTTTCGACGGTCGAATCGGTGTTGTCCGAAGTCTGGTAGCTGCCGTTGACCCAGCTGTAGATCTTTGCACCGGCCAGGTCGAACTGATAGGTGATCTCGCTCTCGGTGCGCGGGTTTTCCTGATAGGCCTTGCCCGTCGGGCTGCTGTCGTTGGTGTCCACCGGGTCCATGATGCCGACCGCCACGCGCAGACCGTCCATCACCGGGGTGCGATAGGTGATCTGCGACGTCGGGAACGGGTACGGGTAGCCGGTGCCGATGTTGCCGAACGACACCCCGCCACCGTCCACCAGTCCTAAGGTGTCGCTGACCTGACCGTAACCGGCGAGCATTTCGTCGAGCAGGATGTTGGAACGGGCGAACAGTCCGAAGTCCTTGCCGATCAGCACTTCACCCCACTGCGGGTTGGCCACTGTTCCATAGAACTGCCGCACATCGATGGCGGTATCGGTGCCGTTGGTTTCACTGTCGTTGATGGTGACCCAAAACGATGCCCGGGCACCGAGCTTGAGGTCGTCAACTTGCTTACCCATGTTGAACCCCAGGTAGTTGGGCAGAAAGCCCATCTTCACCCGCGACTGCCGACGATCGTACTGATCGCCAGCGCGGTCCACATCGCTGTTGACGTAAAAGGCGTTGATGTAACCGTCGGTGGAAAATGTGGTCTGGTCTTTGTCGTACAGCATGATCTCTGCCTCGGCCACTGGGGTCAGGCCGAGCGCGGACAGGCTGGCAATGAACGCTGGCAGAAAACGCTGGGTGAATTTCTTATTGTTGTGCATGGGGCGCTCCGAAACGGGGGACGAAGTGTCGGAGGCGATTATCGAAACCTGACAGGCGGCGCCATACGCTGCCTTGGGGCTGGTTTTCAGGTGCTTTGGATTGGCCAGCGGCGCGTGACTACAACGGCGTAAGACCGCCTGTCGGCGAGGCTTGCCACTTAGGGCTTAGGCCTGCCGACGCAACTGGCGTTCGCAGGAACCGGTACTGGCTAGGCGTTGGCGCTGAACAGCATGTAGGCGGCGACCACCAGGCAGATACTGGCAAACCCCACCTGCAACGCCCGCGCCGGCACCCGCGCACTAAGTTTGCGGCCGATGAGCATGCCGACAATGCTTGAGATGATGAACACGATGCCCACGCCATCGATGCGCACCCCGGCGTGGAAAGCACCGATCACGCCGATGGCCGAGATCAGGCTGATCACCATCAGCGACGTGGCAACGATCCCGCGCATCTGCACGTCGGTCAGTTGCTTGAAGGCCGGCACGATCAGGAACCCGCCGCCGACGCCCAGCAATCCCGAGACAACGCCGGTCACCGCACCTAGCGCGGCGAGGGTCGCGGTGCATTTGGCGGTCCAGGAAAAGCGCCCGGTCTGTTGGTCGAGCATGCAGTTTTTCTGGCCCCAGTTGGCGTGACCGTGATCGCTTGGCCCTTGATCCTTGCGCTCACGGCGCAGCATTCGTGCGGCCACCATGACCATCAGCAGGCTGAACAGGACCATCAGGATTTTTTCCGGCAACTGATGGGCAAAGTAGATGCCCACCGGCGAAAACACCGCACCGAGTGCCGCAATCAACAACGCCGCGCGGTAGCGCACCAGGCCATGACGCAGGCCGTCGATGGCGCCGACCGCCGCCGCACTGCCCACCGCAAACAACGCGACGGGCGCCGCCGTAGTCATGCTCCAACCCAGGCCCAGCACCAGCGCCGGCACGGCCAGAATGCCCCCGCCGGCGCCGGTCAAACCCAACACCAAACCCATGACTACACCGAAAAAACTCGCCAGCAACATAGAACGCTCGTAATCCATGACAAAGGCCGGGAACGCCCGGTATCGATAGCGTGACAGGATAGAGCCCAGCCGGATTTTTCGATAACAGAAATGACGCAGGGGCTGGTCAGCGCAGGGAAAATGAAACTAACCTCATGACTTGTTCACCAAGAAACAATCCTCATGCCTGCCCTGATTGAAGCTTTTTTCGACGATGCCTCCTCCACCTACAGTTACGTGATCTACGAAGCGGACGGCGGACAATGCGCAATCGTCGACCCGGTGCTCGACTACAACCCCGCTGCCGGACGAACCTCCACCGTGCAGGCCGACCGGATCATCGCGTTCGTGCGCGAACACCGGCTGCAGGTGCAATGGCTACTGGAAACCCACGCCCACGCCGATCATTTGTCCGCCGCGCCCTATCTGCGCCGGGAACTGGGTGGCCGGATCGCCATCGGCCAGTCGATCTGCAAGGTGCAGAACGTGTTCAAGGCGCTGTTCAACCTTGAACCGCAATTCTGCATCGACGGCTCGCAGTTCGATCACCTGTTCGCTGCGGATGAGTCGTTTTCCATCGGCAACCTCAAGGCCAAGGCCCTGCATGTGCCTGGGCATACCCCGGCGGACATGGCATACCTGATCGGCAACGATGTGATTCTGGTTGGCGATACGCTGTTCATGCCCGACGTGGGCACCGCGCGCTGCGACTTTCCCGGCGGCAACGCCAACCAGATGTTCGCTTCGATCCATAAACTGCTGGCCTTCCCCGCCAGCGTGCGCCTGTATGTCTGTCACGACTACCCGCCCGAGGGCCGCGAACCGCATTGCATGACCACCGTCGGCGAACAACGCAAAAGCAACATCCATGTGCGTGACGGCATCGATGAGGCGGCATTCGTTGCGATGCGCACCCGGCGCGATGCCACGCTGGGCATGCCGACGCTGCTGCTACCGGCAATCCAGGTCAATGTGCGGGCGGGAAATTTGCCGCCGGCGGAAGACAATGGCGTGACGTACCTTAAAATCCCGATCAATCAACTCTGATCTGTAGGCGCAAAGCTTGCTCGCGATTGCGCCCTTGAGATCGCTATCGCGAGCAAGCTTCGCGCCTACGGATTTGCCCTGGTTTTACGCGCCGAGCGTCAGGCCGTTGGCCGGCAGGGGCAGCGCGGTCTTGTAGCGCACTTGCTTGAGCGCAAAACTCGAGCGGATGTTCGCCACCCCCGGCACTTTGGTCAGAAAGTCCATCATGAAACGCTCCAGCGATTGAATGCTCGGCACCAGCACCCGGATCAAGTAATCCGGGTCGCCGGCCATCAAGTAGCACTCCATCACCTCCGGGCGGTCGGAGATCGCCTCTTCGAAATGCTGCAAGGCCTCCTCCACCTGCTTCTCCAGGCTGACGTGAATGAACACGTTCACGTGCAGCCCCAGCAGATCAGCATCCAGCAACGTCACTTGCTCGCGAATCAAACCCAGCTCTTCCATCGCCTTGACCCGGTTGAAGCACGGTGTCGGTGACAGGTTGACCGAGCGTGCAAGGTCGGCATTGGTGATCCGCGCGTTCTCTTGAAGGCTGTTGAGAATGCCGATATCGGTACGGTCAAGTTTGCGCATGAGACAAAACCACCTGTTTTTTAGGTTTATGCAGATTTTTTATCTGCAAATGATCTTAAGCGCAACGAAACAGAGAGAAATATTCTTCTTGGCCGGGCCTATGATTGTTGTAGGACAAGATTTCTTCCACAGAACGAAATCTGTCAGCTCACTACAAGAAATTCACAAGATCGAGCGTAGAAGCCATGACCCAAGCGTACGAACCGCTGCGCCTGCACGTCCCTGAACCCTCGGGCCGCCCAGGCTGCAAAACCGACTTCTCCTACCTGCATCTGACCGATGCCGGCACGGTGCGCAAACCCCCAATCGACGTTGAGCCCGCCGACACGGCCGATCTGGCCCGCGGCCTGATTCGCGTGCTCGACGATCAGGGCAATGCCTTGGGGCCTTGGGCCGAAGGCGTTCCCACGGAGATCCTGCGCAAAGGCATGCGCGCCATGCTCAAGACGCGGATTTACGACAACCGCATGGTTGTCGCCCAGCGTCAGAAGAAGATGTCGTTCTACATGCAGAGCCTCGGCGAAGAAGCCATCGGCAGCGCCCAGGCCCTGGCCTTGAACATCGACGACATGTGCTTCCCGACCTACCGCCAGCAAAGCATCCTGATGGCCCGCGAAGTGCCACTGGTCGACCTGATCTGCCAACTGCTGTCCAACGAGCGCGATCCGCTCAAGGGACGTCAGCTGCCGATCATGTACTCGGTCAAAGAATCCGGTTTCTTCACCATCTCCGGCAACCTGGCGACCCAGTTTGTCCAGGCGGTTGGCTGGGGCATGGCCTCGGCGATCAAGGGCGACACCAAAATCGCTTCGGCGTGGATCGGCGACGGCGCCACTGCTGAGTCGGACTTCCACACCGCCCTGACTTTCGCCCACGTTTACCGCGCGCCGGTGATCCTCAACGTGGTCAACAACCAGTGGGCAATCTCTACGTTCCAGGCGATTGCCGGGGGTGAAGCGACCACGTTCGCCGGCCGTGGCGTCGGTTGCGGCATCGCCTCGCTGCGCGTCGATGGCAACGATTTCTACGCGGTCTACGCCGCTTCCGCCTGGGCTGCCGAACGCGCCCGACGCAACCTCGGCCCGACCATGATCGAGTGGGTCACCTACCGTGCCGGTCCACACTCGACGTCCGATGATCCTTCCAAGTACCGCCCTGCCGATGACTGGAGCCATTTCCCGCTCGGCGATCCGATTGCGCGTCTCAAGCAGCACCTGATCAAGATCGGCCAGTGGTCCGAAGAGGAACACGCCGCCGTCAGTGCCGAACTGGAAGCCGAAGTGATTGCCGCACAAAAGGAAGCCGAACAGTACGGCACCCTCGCCGGTGGCCAGATTCCAAGCGCCGCGACCATGTTCGAAGACGTCTACAAAGAGATGCCGGAGCATTTGAAGCGCCAGCGTCAGGAGTTGGGGATCTGACATGAACGATCACAACAACAATATCGAGCTGGAAACCGCCATGACCACGACCACCATGACCATGATCCAGGCCCTGCGCTCGGCGATGGATGTGATGCTTGAACGTGACGACAACGTCGTGGTGTTCGGCCAGGACGTCGGCTACTTCGGCGGCGTGTTCCGCTGCACCGAAGGCCTGCAGAACAAGTACGGCACCTCGCGGGTTTTCGACGCTCCGATCTCCGAAAGCGGCATCGTCGGCGTTGCCGTGGGCATGGGCGCCTATGGCCTGCGTCCGGTGGCCGAGATCCAGTTCGCCGACTACGTCTACCCGGCATCCGACCAGATCATCTCCGAAGCCGCACGTCTGCGTTATCGTTCGGCCGGCGAATTCACCGCGCCAATGACCCTGCGCATGCCCTGCGGCGGCGGCATCTATGGCGGCCAGACCCACAGCCAGAGCATCGAGGCGATGTTCACTCAGGTGTGCGGCCTGCGCACCGTCATGCCGTCCAACCCGTACGACGCCAAGGGCCTGTTGATCGCCTCCATCGAGAACGATGACCCGGTGATCTTCCTCGAGCCAAAACGCTTGTACAACGGCCCGTTCGACGGCCACCACGACCGCCCGGTAACCCCGTGGTCGAAACACCCGGCCGCGCAAGTGCCGGACGGTTACTACACCGTGCCACTGGACGTCGCCGCCATCACCCGTCCGGGCAAGGATGTGACCATCCTCACCTACGGCACCACCGTGTACGTGTCGCAAGTCGCCGCCGAAGAAACCGGCATCGACGCCGAAGTCATCGACCTGCGCAGCCTGTGGCCGCTGGACCTGGAAACCATCGTCAAGTCGGTGAAGAAAACCGGACGCTGCGTGGTGGTTCACGAAGCCACCCGCACCTGCGGTTTCGGTGCCGAACTGGTGTCGCTGGTGCAGGAACACTGCTTCCACCACCTGGAAGCGCCAATTGAACGCGTCACCGGCTGGGACACCCCCTATCCGCACGCGCAAGAGTGGGCGTATTTCCCTGGCCCGTCCCGAGTGGGCGCGGCTTTGAAACGGGTCATGGAGGTCTGAATGGGCACGCACGTCATTAAAATGCCGGACATTGGCGAAGGCATTGCAGAAGTTGAATTGTCACAGTGGCACGTCAAGGTCGGCGACATGGTCGTCGAGGATCAGGTGCTGGCGGATGTCATGACCGACAAGGCGATGGTGGATATCCCGTCGCCAGTGCATGGCAAGGTCATCGCCCTCGGCGGTCAGCCGGGCGAAGTCATGGCGGTCGGCAGCGTGCTGATCAGCATCGAAGTCGAAGGCGCGGGCAACGTCAAGGAGTCGGCGCAACCGGCACCGGTCAAGCAAGCGCCGGTTGCAGCAGCGAAAGCCGAAACCGTGGTGGAAAACAAACCGGTCGCTGCCGCAGCACCGAAGGCAGCCGTTTGCCAGGGGCCGATGATTGCTCGCGAAGCCAATGAGCGTCCGCTGGCCTCACCGGCCGTGCGTAAGCATGCGCTGGACCTGGGCATCCAGTTGCGTCTGGTGCGTGGCAGCGGTCCGGCCGGTCGCGTGCTGCATGAAGACCTCGAGGCCTATCTGGCTCAGGGTCAAGCCAACGCCTCGGCACCGGTCGCCGCCGCTTACGCCCAGCGTAACGATGAAGAACAGATCCCGGTGATCGGCATGCGCCGCAAGATCGCCCAACGCATGCAGGACGCCACCCAGCGCGCGGCACACTTCAGTTACGTCGAGGAAATCGATGTCACTGCCGTCGAAGAATTGCGCGCTCACCTTAACGAGAAGCACGGTGCGACCCGCGGCAAGCTGACTTTGCTGCCGTTTCTGGTCCGCGCCCTGGTCGTCGCCCTGCGCGATTTCCCGCAGATCAACGCCCGTTACGACGACGAAGCCCAAGTCATCACCCGACTCGGCGCGGTGCACGTCGGTATCGCCACCCAGGCCGATAGCGGTTTGATGGTGCCTGTGGTTCGTCACGCCGAAGCCCGCAGCCTGTGGGACAGCGCGACGGAAATTTCGCGCCTGGCCACGGCCGCCCGCAACGGCAAGGCCGGCCGCGATGAACTGTCCGGTTCGTCTATCACACTGACCAGCCTCGGCGCATTGGGCGGCATCGTCAGCACACCGGTGCTGAACCTGCCGGAAGTGGCGATCGTCGGCGTGAACAAAATCGTCGAACGGCCTATGGTAATCAAAGGCCAGATCGTGATCCGCAAGATGATGAACCTTTCCAGCTCCTTCGATCATCGCGTGGTCGACGGCATGGACGCGGCGCTCTTCATCCAGGCCATCCGTGGCTTGCTCGAACAACCCGCCACCCTGTTTGTGGAGTAAGCAATGCAGACTTTGAACACCACGCTGCTGATCATCGGCGGCGGCCCCGGCGGTTACGTGACGGCGATCCGCGCCGGTCAGTTGGGCATTCCAACGATCCTGGTGGAAGGCCAATCGTTGGGCGGCACCTGCCTGAACATCGGCTGCATTCCGTCCAAGGCATTGATTCATGTCGCTGAGCAGTTTCACCAGACGCAGCAGCATAATCAGCACTCAGCCCTGGGCATCAGCGTTGCGGCGCCGACGCTGGACATCGGCAAGAGCGTCGAATGGAAGGATGGCATCGTCGATCGCCTGACCACCGGCGTCGCCGCGCTGTTGAAAAAGAACAAGGTTCAGGTCGTGCAAGGCTGGGCCAACGTGGTCGACGGTAAAACCGTCGACGTCGGCGACACGCGCATTCAATGCGAGCACCTGGTGCTGGCGACAGGTTCGAAAAGCGTGAACCTGCCGATGTTGCCGATTGGCGGGCCGATCATCTCGTCCACCGAGGCCCTGGCGCCGACATCCGTACCCAAGCGCTTGATCGTGGTAGGTGGCGGTTACATCGGTCTGGAACTGGGTATTGCCTACCGCAAGCTCGGCGCCGATGTCAGCGTGGTCGAGGCGCAGGATCGGATTCTGCCAGCCTACGACGCTGAATTGACTCAGCCCGTACACGACGAACTGAAAAAACTCGGTGTGAAGCTTTACTTGAATCACAGCGTACAAGGCTTTGATTCTTCTAATAAAACCTTGCAGGTTTCGCAGCCGAACGGCGATACCCTCAACCTGGAAACCGATCAGGTTCTGGTCGCGGTTGGCCGCAAACCCAACACCCAAGGCTGGAACCTCGAAGCGCTGAACCTGGACATGAACGGGTCGTCGATCAAAATCGACAACCGCTGCCAGACCAGCATGCGCAATGTGTATGCCATCGGCGACCTGAGTGGCGAACCCATGCTTGCGCACCGGGCCATGGCCCAGGGCGAAATGGTTGCCGAGTTGATCAGTGGCAAGCCCCGCGAGTTCAACCCGACCGCCATCGCCGCCGTGTGCTTCACCGACCCGGAACTGGTGGTGGTCGGCAAGACTCCGGACGAAGCCAAGGCTGCAGGTTTGGACTGCATTGTTTCCAGCTTCCCGTTCGCCGCCAATGGCCGGGCGATGACGCTGGAATCGAAAAGCGGCTTCGTGCGCGTGGTCGCCCGTCGTGACAACCATGTGATCGTCGGCTGGCAGGCGGTAGGCGTGGGTGTGTCGGAGTTGTCCACGGCATTCGCGCAAAGCCTTGAGATGGGCGCGCGGCTGGAAGACATCGGCGGCACCATCCATGCGCATCCGACGCTTGGCGAGGCGGTGCAGGAAGCGGCATTGCGTGCTCTGGGGCATGCGTTGCATCTGTAAACACCATCAACTGTGGCGAGGGAGCTTGCTCCCGCCGGGCTGCGAAGCGGCCCCTGGCTGACTTAATGGCGAACCGCGTTGCCTGGATTTACGACTGCTTCGCAGCCGAGCGGGAGCGAGCTCCCTCGCCACAGGATTTCGAGCATTGTCTAGTCGGCGGCAAATAGCCGATAGACCGGGCTGCGAAACAGGCCCGGAATGAAGTATTGTTGTGCCCATCCAAAAAACGTCAGAAGCCTTGAACCGTTTCGACGGTTGTTCAGTGATAGAGGGTGTCATGGGTAACGAAAGCATCAATTGGGACAAGCTGGGTTTTGACTACATCAAGACCGACAAGCGCTATCTGTCGTATTTTCGCAATGGCGAGTGGGACAAAGGCACCCTGACCGAAGACAACGTGCTGCACATCAGCGAAGGCTCGACGGCCCTTCACTATGGCCAGCAATGCTTCGAAGGCATGAAGGCCTATCGTTGCAAGGACGGCTCGATCAACCTGTTCCGCCCGGACCAGAACGCCCTGCGCATGCAGCGCAGCTGTGCGCGTCTGCTGATGCCTCAGGTAGAAACCGAACAGTTCATCGAAGCCTGCAAGGCAGTGGTTCGCGCCAACGAGCGCTTCATCCCGCCTTACGGCACCGGCGGTGCGCTGTACCTGCGCCCGTTCGTGATCGGCGTGGGTGACAACATCGGCGTGCGCACCGCCCCCGAGTTCATCTTCTCGATCTTCTGCATTCCCGTCGGCGCCTACTTCAAGGGTGGCCTGACCCCGCACAACTTCCAGATTTCCAGCTACGACCGTGCCGCACCACAAGGCACCGGCGCAGCCAAAGTCGGTGGCAACTACGCCGCCAGCCTGATGCCGGGTTCCAAGGCCAAGAAAGCCAACTTCGCCGACGCCATTTACCTGGACCCGATGACCCACACCAAGATCGAAGAAGTCGGTTCGGCCAACTTCTTCGGTATCACCCATGACAACAAGTTCGTGACCCCGAACTCGCCGTCAGTACTGCCGGGCATCACTCGCCTGTCGCTGATCGAGCTGGCCAAGACCCGTCTGGGCCTGGAAGTGGTTGAAGGCGACGTGCTGATCGACAAACTGTCGGACTTCAAGGAAGCCGGCGCCTGCGGCACCGCTGCGGTAATTACGCCAATCGGCGGCATCAGCTACAACGACCACTTGCACGTGTTCCACAGCGAAACCGAAGTCGGCCCGATCACCCAGAAGCTCTACAAAGAGCTGACTGGCGTGCAGACCGGCGACATCGAAGCGCCAGCGGGCTGGATCGTCAAGGTTTGACCTGACCTCTACCCGCCATGAAAAATCGCCGCCTTCGGTACTCGGAGGCGGCGATTTTTTTTTTGCCTGCCCGACAGATACCTGTGGGAGCGAGCCTGCTCGCGATGGCGACCTCAAATTCAACATCCCCAATGACTGGCACGCCGCTATCGCCAGCACGTTTGCTCCTACATGGATTTATGCAATCATATCGACCATCACGCAGTCAGAAAGACACCAAACCGATCAAGTCACAATAACTACAACATCCCTCAAAGCCCCGAGAATCAAGGCCCGGCACATTGGCCTGCTTTTTGGAACGTGAACTGCGAAAGCTCATTGACCAAAAAGGAACGCATTTATGAACACTGCTTTTAAGGATCATCTGGCTGTCGTCACCGGTGCCAGTTCCGGAATCGGCCTGGCTGTCACCGAACGTCTGTTGGCTCAGGGTGCCCGTGTGCTGGCAATGTCGCGTCAGATTGGCGGCCTCGGTGAATTGGCTGAACGTTTCCCGACGCAGCTGTCATGGGTGGCGGGTGACGTGACCCAACCCGCCGACCTGGCGCGGCTGGCAAAGCAGGCGGCAACCCTGGGGCCGGTGAGCTATCTGGTGCCGAACGCCGGCATTGCGGAGCTGGCCGATGGCCTGGATCTGGCAGCGTTCGACCGGCAATGGGCGGTGAACGGTGCCGGGGCATTGAACACCCTGGCGTGCTTGCGCGGTCAACTGGCGGCATCCTCCTCGGTGGTGTTCATTGGTACTTTCCTGGCGCAAGTGACCTTTCCCGGCCTCGCCGCCTACATCGCCTCAAAAGCCGCGCTGATTCACCATGCCCGCACGCTGGCGGTCGAATTGGCGCCCCACGGCATTCGCATCAACACGGTGTCCCCCGGCCCGACTGCGACACCGATCTGGTCAACGCTGGGCTTGAAGGATGAGCAATTGAGCGCTGTCGCCAGCACGGTCAATCAACGCTTGCTCGACGGCCGTTTCCTCGAACCAGGCGCTGTCGCCGACGTGATTCTATTCCAGCTCGGCAACGGTGCCCGTAACGTCATCGGTCAGGACTGGGTAGTCGATAGCGGTTACACCATTAAATAAAATATCCTTAAATATCAATATTTAATGAAATAAACGTGATGTCTTTTCGAGGTATATTTCGAGCGTCATCAGACATCACGCTCTCAATCTACAGGGTGAGCGTGCTGATCATTTGTACTGATTGCCAAGCACTTCACACTCGTCAAAAACCGGCACGGAACCGAACGCGAGGTGTCTGGATCTCATCAGTATCGACATCTATCACGCCAGGGATGCACTGATGACCGACTCACAAACACCGCGCAGTTTTATCCCGCCCTACATTCTCAACCGTATCATCGCCCACGGTTCAGAGCCGCAACGCACGGCGGCAATGATCACCCTGCATCATGTGCAAAGCCTGCTGCACAATCCCGGTCCCCCTGTGCGGCCGCCGGAGCGGGCAATTCTGCCGCAACTCGGGAAACCGGGCGTGGTCCAGCGCAGCCTGCACGACGCGCAAAACAAAATGCTCCTGCCGGGAATGCCAGTGCGCCTGGAAGGCCAGCCGGCCACGGGTGATGCAGCCGTCGATGAAGCTTACGATGCATTGGGTGCCAGCTATGATTTTTTCTGGAAGGTGCTCGGTCGCGATTCGATCGACAACCAAGGATTCGCACTGGTCGGCAGCGTGCATTACGGCCTGGGCTACGAAAACGCCTTCTGGAATGGTGCACAAATGGTCTTCGGTGACGGCGATGGGGAAATTTTCCAGCGCTTCACCCGCTCGCTGGACGTGGTCGCCCATGAATTGGCTCATGGCGTGACTGAAAGCACGGCCGGGCTGATCTATGCCAATCAGTCCGGGGCCTTGAACGAGTCACTGTCGGACGTTTTTGGCATCCTTACCAAGCAATACGTTCTCGGACATACCGTCGAGCAGGCAGATTGGCTGATCGGCTCGGATTTGCTCACGGCAAAAATCAACGGCCGGGGCTTGCGCTCGATGTCCCATCCAGGCACAGCCTATGACGACCCATTGCTGGGCAAGGACCCGCAACCGGATCACATGCGCAAATTTGTCATCACTCAAGAGGACAATGGCGGCGTGCACATCAATTCGGGCATTCCCAATCGCGCGTTTTATCTCGCGGCCAGGGCACTCGGCGGGTTCGCCTGGAAGAAAGCCGGAGTAATCTGGTACGACGCGCTGTGCGACAAACGCCTGAGTCCGGACGCCAGTTTCGATGCTTTCGCTCGACTGACCATCGACCATGCCGGCCAGCGCTTCGGTGCACAGGAGGTCGACGCTGTGCGCCAGGGCTGGTCTCAAACGGGTATCGACATCACGGAGGTCAAATGAAAACCCTGCCTGCATTAGGCGACGACGCCCGGGTCCGCCTTTCCCGCCAAGGCGGCTTTGCGCCGATTCACGCCCTGAGCCGACCTCGGGAGATCGAGTTTGCGCAATGCGACATCAGCCAGCGCACTCGTATCTGCTCGGTACTGGAAGGCTGCCTGCCCCTCGACACATCGGAATCCGGGCGTAGCGACCAGCGTTTCTACCAGGTCGAGGTGAGCTACCGGCAGGGCGAACAGGAAGACCACATGGTGCTCAAAGTGCCGGAAGACCAGGCACCGGGGGATCTGGTGCACCTTTGGGATACAGGCCAGTTGCTGTAGATCTCCCCCGCCACTCAATCCTCCCGCGTCAGCACTTCCAGCAACTCGATCTCGAAGATCAGGTTCGAATGCGGCGGAATCTTGCCCATCGTGCGTTCGCCATAAGCCAGGTGCGCCGGGACCAGCAACTTGCGCTTGCCGCCAACCTGCATGCCCATGATTCCCTGATCCCACCCCTTGATGACACGACCAGTGCCAATCACGCACTGGAACGGTTTGCCACGGCTGTAGGAAGAATCGAACTCAGAGCCGTCTTCCAGCCAGCCACGGTATTGGGTGGTGATCAACGCGCCTTTGACGGCCGCTTTACCGTCACCGGCCTGAATATCGATTACCTGAAGTTCGTCGTTCATTGAATTCACTCGTATGCTCTTTCGCCCTTAGGCCTGTTGGGCGCCGTTTTCCCAGATTTGTCCGCGATTGGCAACCATGGCCTCCTTTGTTCCGATGAGTTTTTCTGAACAACACACTGAATTCAGATGCTTTTATTGATCCGCTTCACGCATCAATACATGCCAACTATGCAATTAACATATCGATCGCCCTGCTCCACCATTCGCCTCAATAAGATCCGTGCGCCGCGTCCAGGCAGCGCACGTCATAAAAGCGGTGGAGTATTTATCGATGACAGCCTCAATCCCGCGCGGACGCTCTCGCGCCAGCGCCATTTTCCGGGTTACCTCGGGTAACTTCCTCGAACAGTTCGACTTCTTCCTGTTCGGCTTCTATGCCACACAGATCGCGGCCGTGTTCTTCCCGGCCAGCAGCGAGTTCGCCTCGCTGATGATGACCTTTGCCGTGTTCGGCGCCGGTTTCCTGATGCGACCTCTGGGCGCAGTGGTGCTGGGTGCATACATCGATGATGTTGGCCGGCGCAAAGGGCTGATCGTCACCCTGTCGATCATGGCCAGCGGCACAATTCTGATTGTGCTGGTCCCCGGATACGAAACCATCGGCCTGTTCGCCCCGGCGCTCGTGTTGATTGGCCGGTTGCTGCAAGGGTTCTCCGCCGGCGCGGAAATGGGCGGCGTCTCGGTGTATCTCGCGGAGATCGCCACACCGGGTAACAAAGGCTTTTTCACCAGTTGGCAGTCGGCCAGTCAGCAAGTGGCGATCATTGTTGCCGCAGCCTTGGGCTATGGCCTGAACCAATGGCTGGCGCCATCGGAGATTGCCGACTGGGGCTGGCGGATTCCGTTCTTCGTCGGCTGCATGATCGTGCCGTTCATTTTCTTCCTGCGCCGTAACCTGGAAGAAACCGAAGAGTTCGCCACCCGCAAATCACGTCCGAGCATGGCAGAGGTGTTCCGCACGCTCGCGCAAAACTGGGTGCTTGTCTTTGCCGGGATGATGATGGTCGCCCTGACCACCACTGCGTTTTACCTGATCACCGTGTACGCGCCAACTTTTGGCAAAACCGTGCTGCACCTGAGCACGTCTGATGCGCTGTTGGTCACCTTATTGGTGGGCGTGTCGAATTTCTTCTGGTTGCCGATTGGCGGCGCACTCTCCGACCGCGTCGGCCGTCGTCCCGTGTTGATTGCCATGGCCCTGCTGGCATTGGCCTCGACCTATCCAGCCCTGTCGTACCTGGTGCAGGCGCCAAGCTTCATCAACATGCTGTTGGTGCTGCTGTGGCTGTCGTTTATTTATGGCTTGTACAACGGCGCAATGATCCCGGCGCTGACGGAAATCATGCCGGTCGAAGTACGGGTTGCGGGTTTCTCTCTGGCTTACAGCCTGGCCACCGCCGTGTTTGGCGGCTTCACCCCGGCGATGTCGACGTTCCTGATTCAGTACACCGGCGACAAAGCGGCGCCTGGCTACTGGATGAGCTTCGCCGCGCTCTGTGCGCTCTGCGCGACGTTTTATCTCTATCGCCGCGCCAGCGGTCGCCTGCAACCAGCCCTTTCGTAAACCTGCCTTGTTAGAGAAATCCCTATGAAAAAGCTTTTCAACGTTGCGGCCATGAGCTGGCTGGTCAGCCTGGCCTTAAGCACCGCGGCACAGGCCGAAGAGTTACGCGTGATGACCTCCGGGGGCTTCACCGCGGCCTACAAGATCCTCGGCCCGAAGTTCGCCGAAGCCACCGGCAACACCCTCAACACTGCCCTCGGTCCGTCGATGGGCAAGGCCCCGGAAGCGATCCCTAATCGCCTGGCCCGCGGTGAACAGGCCGACGTGGTGATCATGGTCGGCTACGCGCTTGACGATCTGATCAAGCAAGGCAAGGTCGACCCGTCGTCCCGGGTTGAACTGGCGGATTCGCGGATCGGTCTGGTGGTGCGCGAGGGTGCACCCAAGCCCGATATCAGCACCGTCGACAACCTGAAAAAAACTTTGTTGGACGCCAAGTCCGTGGCCTATTCCGACAGCGCCAGTGGCGTGTACATCGAGCAGCAACTGTACAAACGCCTGGGCATCGAAGACTCGCTCAAAGCCAAGTCGACCATGGTGCCGAAGATTCCTGTGGGATCGGTGGTTGCCACCGGCGACTATCAGTTGGGTTTCCAGCAGGTCAGCGAACTGCTGCCGGTACCAGGGGTGAGTTTTGTCGCGAAGATTCCGGAATCAGTGCAGTCGGTCACGCGTTTCGCCGCGGGTATTCCGGTTGGCGCGCAACACCCCGCGCAGGCCAAGGCGTTGCTTGAGTACATGGCATCGGCCCAGGCGCAAGCAGATGTAAAAGCCACCGGCCTGGATTCTGTCAGCCGCTGATAGCCGGCAGCTGGACTTTCATCGCCACCACCAAACGTTCCAGTTCAAGTGCTGCCGGGGTCAGAGTGCGACCCCGGCGCTTGATCAAACCGACGCTGCGCATCACTTGCGGATCGGTCAGAGGCACCCGCGTCAGGATCGGGTGATCTTCGCCCGGCATCGCCATCAGCGGCACCGCGGCAACACCCAACCCCGCCTCCACCAGCCCGATCATCGTCGTCACATGCCGGGTTTCGCAGATGCTCGGCCGCTGTGGCACCACACCAGTCAACGCCTGATCCAGCAAAAAGCGGTTGCCCGAGCTCTTGTCCAGCGAGATGTAGTCCTGCTGATAGAACTCGTCCCAGGTCACGCTGGTACGGCTCGCCAAGGGGTGATCACGCCGACAGGCCACGACGTAGCCCTCCTGCACCAACGGCTCGAAATCCACCTCGGCCTCCAGCGTACCCATGAAGCTCAGGCCAAAATCCGCTTCACCGTTGACCACCGCACTCAGCACTTCATGGGCACTGGAATCCAGTACTTTGACCTTGATCCGCGGAAATTGCCGGTGATAGTGCGCGACGACGCGGGGCATGAAGTAGTAGGCCGCCGACGGCACACAAGCGACAGTGACATGGCCCAGCCGGGTCGATGCGACTTCGCTGATGCCTAGCAGTGCCACGTCCAGATCATCCAGCAAGCGCTCGACGCTGGGCATGAAGCCGCGACCGGCCTGGGTCAGACTGACCTTGCGGGTGGTGCGTTCGAACAACCTCACCCCGAGGGCGTCCTCGAGTTTTTCAATACGCCGGCTCAGGGCCGGCTGGGAGATGCGTACGGTATCGGCCGCCTTGCGAAAGCTGCCCTGCTCCACCACGGCGCGAAAAGCTTGCAGATCGTTGAGGTCGAAATTGATGGCCATGGGATGGACTCGGCGCGGGGATCAGATTGATTCGATTATTCTATAAATGTAACCAATTAATGCAAAATGTAACAACTCGGTTGAAACACTATGCTGACGCGACCGGGTCGAGCCTTTATCCTTGTCGCCCCGCCGTACCGAGTTAATGGAGTTTTCGCCATGCCCCATGAAGGCAGTCTGTTGCAAGCCGCAGTCGTGTTTCTGCTCGCGGCCGTGCTTACCGTTCCCCTGGCCAAGCGCCTGCAATTGGGTGCGGTACTCGGTTATTTGTTTGCCGGGGTGATCATCGGCCCCTCGGGGCTGGGCCTGATCAGCGATACGGAAAGCGTTGCGCACATCTCGGAGCTCGGTGTGGTGTTGCTGCTGTTCATCATTGGCCTGGAATTGTCGCCAAGACGGTTGTGGGTGATGCGCAAGTCAGTGTTCGGGGTCGGATTGGCGCAGGTGTTGCTGACAGGAACAGTGTTGGGCGTGCTGGCGCTGTATGTTTTCGGACAACCGTTGAACACCGCCATCGTTCTGGGCCTGGGTCTGGCGTTGTCGTCCACTGCGTTTGGCCTGCAAAGCCTTGCCGAACGCAAGGAACTGACCAGCCCTCACGGGCGTCTGGCCTTTGCGATTCTGCTGTTTCAGGACATCGCCGCGATCCCGCTGATCGCCATGGTGCCGCTGCTGGCCGGTAGCGCTGAAAACGTGACTGCGGCCGACGATGTCAATCAGGGTTTGCGCGTGCTGGTGAGCATCGCCATTGTAGTGATCGGTGGACGCTATCTGTTGCGGCCAGTGTTTCGCGTGGTGGCCAAGAGCGGTTTGCCGGAAGTGTCCACCGCGACCGCGTTGCTGGTGGTGATGGGCACCGCATGGCTGATGGATCTGGCGGGCATTTCCATGGCCCTCGGCGCATTTCTTGCTGGCCTGCTGCTGGCGGACTCCGAGTACCGCCACGAATTGGAAGCGCAGATCGAGCCGTTCAAGGGCCTGTTGCTGGGGCTGTTTTTCATGAGTGTCGGCATGGGCGCGAACCTCAGTCTGTTGCTGCGCGAGCCCATCGTGGTATTGGGCCTGACGGTGCTGTTGATCGCCGTCAAATTGCCACTGCTGTTTATCCTGGGACAACTGGCCGGCGCTTTGAACAAGGTCAGCGCGATTCGACTCGGCATTGTCCTGGCCGCCGGCGGTGAATTTGCCTTCGTGGTGTTCAAGATTGGTCGCGATCATGGCTTGTTCGACCCGCGCCTGTACGACCTGTTGGTATTGGCGATTACCCTGTCCATGGCGTTGACGCCCTTGTTGATGCTGATCTGTGGGCGTCTTGTCAGCCCCAAGGTGCAAGCTGTGGCAGTGCCGGAAAAATTCCGCGAAATCGACACTGATGAACCCCGGGTAGTGATCGCCGGCATGGGTCGCATGGGGCAGATCGTCGCCCGTATCCTGCGGGCACAGAACATCAAGTTCGTTGCCCTCGACACCTCCGTGGAAACCATTGAACTGTCGCGCAGCTTCGGCGGCGTGCCGGTGTTCTACGGCGACCCGATGCGCCCGGAAATCCTCAGTGCGGCCAAGGTCGGCGAAGCCGAATTCTTCGTGATCGCCACCGATGACCCGGACACCAACATCAAGACCGCCGAACTGGTGCGCAAGCTCTACCCGCACATCAAGATCATCGCCCGCGCACGCAACCGCCAACATGTACATCGGTTGATGGACGTGGGGGCCTACGCGGTGCGCGAAACCTTTTATTCGAGCCTGGAAATGAGCCGGCAAACCCTGATCGGACTCGGCCTGACCCAGGCCCAGGCCGACGCACGGATCAAGCGCTTCAAGCATCACGACGAACAGGTGCTCGAAACCCAGCATTCGATTTACGACGATGCGGTGAAGGTCAAGCAGACAGCACAGGAAGCGCGGGCGGAACTGGCGCGGTTGTTTGAGGCGGATCAGCTGGAAGAGCAAGCCAAGAACAATTGAGGTGGCAGTACTGGCCTCGTCGGAACGATAACGCGGTGTACCGGATAAATCACAACGACCAAGGAACTCGTAATGGCTGCCGATCAATCCCCCGCCCTCAAGGAAATCTTCAACGTCGAGCGCCTCCAGCATATCGCCAGCGAAATGACGGCGGTCTATCCGGAGTTCGATGCGCAGAGATTCCTCAAACTGGCCAGCACCGGCCTGGCGGACCTGTCGGTCATGCAACGCATGGCACGCGTCAGCGAATGCCTGCACGCGGTGTTGCCGCTGGGTTATGAAGCATCGCTCGAAGTCCTGCGCGCCCTCGCCCCGCGCCTCAACAGTGGCTTCGTCAGCATGTGCCTGCCGCAGTACGTGGCGGCTTACGGTGCCGATCGCTTCGACGTATCGATGGACGCGCTCAAGTACTTCACTGCATTCGGTTCCTCGGAGTTTGCCATTCGCCACTTCCTGCGCAGGGACCTCGAGCGCTCGCTGAAGCTGATGCACGACTGGTCACTGGACGACAACGAGCATGTCCGGAGGCTGGCCAGTGAAGGTTGCCGTCCGCGACTGCCGTGGTCGTTTCGCCTGGAGCAAGTCCAGGCCGACCCGAGCCTGGCGGCGAAGATCCTCGACAATCTCAAGGCCGACACCAGCCTGTATGTGCGCAAGTCCGTGGCCAACCACTTGAACGACATCACCAAGGATCATCCCGACTGGGTGCTTGAGCTGATTGAAGGCTGGTCGCTGGACAACAAACACACCGCGTGGATCGCCAAACATGCACTACGCAGCCTGATCAAACAGGGCAACCCTCGAGCGCTGGCGATCATCGGCGCGGGTGGCAAGCCTGAAGTCGAGATCGTCGATGTGCGAGTCAACCCGCCAGTGATTGGCCTGGGGGAGAAAATCACCCTGTCCTTTGCCGTCAAATCCAAGGTCGAGGACAGCCAGCGACTGGTGATCGACTATGCCATCGACTACGTGAAAGCCAACGGCAGCACCTCGGCCAAGGTGTTCAAGCTCAAAGCCCTGACGTTGCCCGGCAAAGCCACCGAGCAACTGAGCCGCGGCCAGCACATCAAAGAACTGACCACCCGCAGGCATTACGCCGGTCGTCATGCGGTGCACATCATGGTCAATGGCGAACGGCTGGCCAGTACGGCGTTTGAAATCCTTCCTTAACCCAACAACAACCCCTGCTCGCGCTCACACAACTCCACCACGTAATCCCACATCACCCGCAGCCGCACCGATTTGTGCAGCTCGCGCCGGGTACTGATCCAGTAGCTGCGCAGAATGCTTTCATCGGGAAACAGCGGTACCAACCCGGGATCGGCGCTGGCCATATAGCACGGTAAAACGGCAATCCCCAGACCTGCGCGCGCAGCCTGTTGCTGGGCGATAACGCTGGTGCTGTGAAAGACCACCTGCGGGTTGCGGCAGAAGCTGTTGAGGAACATCAGTTCCTGACTGAACAACAAGTCGTCGACGTAGCCGATCCACGCATGGCGCCCCAGATCCTCTCGATTGCCCAGCGGCGGCGAACGATCGAGGTAGTCCTGACTGGCGTAGAGGGCCAGGCGATAGTCCGTGAGCTTGCGCGTGACCAGCATGTCCGCCGATGGCCGTTCGAGGTGGATGCTGATTTCCGCCTCGCGATTGAGAATGCTGACAAAACGCGGCACCGCGACCAGTTCCACTTCCAGCCCCGGGTAACGTTCGAACAAACCGTTCATGCGGCTGGATAGAAACATGATGCCCAGCCCTTCTGTGACCCCGACGCGGATCTTGCCCAGCGGTGCCGTGGACTGGGTGATTTCCTCCTGTGCCAACAGCGCGACGTTCTCCATCGCTTCCGCATGCTTGAGCAGCGCTTCGCCGGACGGGGTCAGTTCATACCCCTGGGCATGCTGCACGAACAGCGCGGTGCCGAGGCTCTTTTCGATGGCCTCGATGTGCCGCGCCACGGTGGCGTGCGTGGTGTTCAAACGGCGGGCAGCGGTAAGCAAACGCCCGCTGCGCTGCAATTCGAGAAAAAACCGCAGGTCATTCCAGTCGAACATCGTCCATCCTTAGGTCGTCGCTGTTTAAAAACGCACAGCAGCTGCGCAAAAACTAACATTCTTTTGACGAAAGCTAACAACTAGGATGACCGACAACAAGAACAACAAGACGAGGTCAGGGATGCAGTCTTCCCTTGATGAATACGATTACATCGTGGTCGGGGCCGGTCCCGCCGGGTGTTTGCTGGCCAATCGGCTATCGGCCAACCCACAACACCGGGTTCTGTTGCTCGAAGCCGGTGGCCGCGACAACTATGCATGGATTCATATTCCCGTGGGTTACCTGTTCTGCATCGGTAACCCGCGCACCGACTGGTGCTTCAAGACCGAAGCTCAACCTGGCCTGCAGGGTCGCGCCCTGAGTTACCCACGGGGCAAAGTGCTGGGCGGCTGCTCGTCAATCAACGGCATGATCTACATGCGTGGCCAGGCCGGGGACTACGATGGCTGGGCAGCCGAAGGCAACCCCGGGTGGCGCTGGCAGGACGTGTTGCCGCTGTTCAAGAAAAGCGAAAACCATTTTGCCGGCGACTCCGAATTTCACGGTGCCAGCGGCGACTGGCGGGTCGAACGCCAGCGTTTGTCATGGCCGATTCTCGATGCGTTCCGCAGCGCTGCCGAGCAAAGCGGCATCGCCAGCATCGATGACTTCAACCAGGGCGACAACGAAGGTTGCGGTTACTTCCAGGTCAATCAGAAGGCCGGCATCCGCTGGAACGCGGCGAAGGCATTCCTCAAACCGGTGCGCAACCGCGCCAATCTGACCGTGTTGACCGGCGTTGAAGTTGACCGCGTATTGCTGGAAAACGGCCGCGCGTCAGCGGTCAGCGCCCGCTGGCAAAATCAGCCGAAAACTTTCAAGGCACGCAGGGAAATCGTCCTCTGCGCCGGTTCCGTGGGCTCGCCAAGCATTCTGCAACGTTCCGGTATCGGCCCTCGCCCGCTGCTGCAACGCTTGGGCATCGGCGTCGTCCATGAACTGCCCGGCGTCGGCGGCAACCTGCAGGACCATCTGCAACTGCGGCTGATCTACAAACTGGAAAACGCCCGCACCCTCAATCAAATCGCTGGCAGCCTGTGGGGCAAAATGGGCATGGGCCTGCGTTACCTGTACGACCGCAGCGGCCCGCTGTCGATGGCGCCGAGCCAGCTCGGTGCGTTTGCCCGCTCCGGTCCGGAGCAGACCTCGGCCAATCTTGAATACCACGTGCAACCACTGTCGCTGGAGCGCTTCGGTGAGCCATTGCATACGTTCCCGGCGTTTACCGCGTCGGTCTGTGACTTGCGTCCGCAGAGCCGTGGCCGGGTGGAGATCCGTTCGGCCAACCCGCAGGAAGCACCGCTGATACAACCCAACTACCTGAGCCATCCGGAAGACTTGCGGGTCGCCGCCGATGCGATTCGCCTGACCCGGCGCATCGTTGCCGCACCGGCCCTGAAGGCGTTCAAACCGGTCGAATATCTGCCCGGAGACAACCTGCAAAGCGAAGAACAACTGCACGAAGCCGCCGCGCGCATCGGCACTACGATTTTCCATCCGGTGGGCACTTGCCGGATGGGCAACGACGCGGACGCGGTGGTCGACGCCGAACTGCGCGTGCAAGGCATTCCCGGCCTGCGCATCGCCGACGCGTCGATCATGCCGCGCATCACTTCCGGCAACACTTGTTCGCCTACGCTGATGATCGCGGAGAAAGCGGCACACATGATTCTCAATGCTGCAAACACCATCCCTGTGGGAGCAGGTTTACCCGCGATGACGGCATGACAGTCAACATTCATGCTGACTGCCCCTTCCCAATCGCGGGCAAGCCCACTCCCACAGGGACGTTACTGGTTTCACGGACATCGAGCATCACCCCCTGCAAGGAATACGCAACATCAGTGGAACAACAAAAACAATCACTGTGAGGGATACCGATATGTCAGAACACGTTCAGCCCCTGGAAGCCGTGCGCAGCGAGGGCACCAGCCAGGAAACCCAGAAAGTCATCTTCGCTTCGTCACTTGGAACAGTGTTCGAGTGGTATGACTTTTTCCTCTATGGCGCCCTCGCGGCGGTCATCAGCAAACAGTTTTTCGCCGGAGTCAACGACACCACGGCGTTCATTTTTGCCCTGATGGCCTTTGCCGCCGGGTTTATCGTCAGGCCATTCGGTGCCCTGGTGTTTGGCCGTTTGGGGGACATGATCGGACGCAAATACACCTTCCTCGCCACCATCGTTCTCATGGGGCTGGCGACCTTCTGTGTCGGCTTGCTGCCGACCTACGCCAGCATCGGCATTGCCGCGCCGATCATTCTCGTGGTGCTGCGCATGCTCCAGGGCCTGGCCCTGGGCGGTGAATACGGTGGCGCCGCGACCTATGTGGCGGAACACGCGCCCATCGGCAAACGCGGCTTCCACACCAGCTGGATTCAATCCACCGCCACTCTCGGCCTGTTGCTGTCGCTGCTGGTGGTACTCGGTTGCCGCTACTTCACCGGCGATCAGTTCGAAGTCTGGGGCTGGCGCATTCCGTTCCTGTTTTCGATCATTCTGCTGGGCATCTCGACCTGGATTCGCCTGAGCCTGCATGAATCCCCCGCCTTCGTGAAAATGAAGGAAGAAGGCAAGCTGTGCAAATCGCCGATCCGCGATTCTTTCGGCAAATGGGAAAACCTCAAGGTCGTGCTGATCGCCCTGTTCAGCATCAACGCCGGCCAAGCCGTGACCTTCTATGCGGCGCAGTTTTACGTGCTGTTCTTCCTCACCCAGTTTCTGAAAATGGACCCGGCCGTGGCCAATGGCTTGCTGATCGTCAGCGTGACCATCGGCGCGCCGTTTTTCATCTTCTTCGGCTGGCTGTCGGACAAGGTCGGACGCAAGCCGGTGCTGATGCTCGGCCTGTTGCTGGCGACCGTGTTGTACTTCCCGATCTTCAAGACCCTGGCCCACTACGCCAACCCGGCGATTGACCTGGCCAGCCGCCAGGCACCGATCACCGTGCTGGCTGACCCGGCCACCTGCACCTTCCAGTTCGACCCGGTCGGCAAGGCGAAATTTGATAGCCCCTGCGACAAGGTCAAGACCTTCCTCGTCAAGCAAGGCTTGCCCTACGCCAGCGCGGCGGCTCCAGCCGGCAGCGGCGTGCAAGTCAGCGTGGGCGACGTGAAGATCGACGGTTTCGACGAAGCCGCATTGCGCGGCGCGGTCACCCTCGCCGGTTACCCGCAACAGGCCGACATGCAGCAAATCAACAAGCCAATGATCGTCGCATTGATCGTGGCACTGATCATCATCTCCGCCATGTGCTACGGCCCGCTGGCGGCACTGATGGTCGAACTGTTCCCGACGCGCATCCGCTATACCTCGATGTCGCTGCCCTATCACATCGGTAACGGCTGGTTCGGCGGCTTCTTGCCGACCGTGTCGTTTGCCCTGGTGGTCTACACCGGGGACATTTTCTACGGGCTCTGGTATCCGGTGCTGATCACCGGGGTGAGCCTGGTGGTGGGGATGATCTGTTTGCGTGAGACGCGCAACGTCGATCTGGACAAGAACTGACAGCCAACTCACAAACTGGATTCTGTAGGAGCGAGTTCGCTCGCATAGGTCTCAAGAGCGCCGTGTTCAACCTGAAGGCACGCGCTATCGTTAACGACCATCGCGAGCAGGCTCGCTCCTACACTGACCGAGGCACCGGCATGATCATTTCCTCTGCATCCGATTATCGCGAGGCAGCACGTCGCAAACTCCCACGTTTTTTGTTCGATTACATTGATGGCGGCGCTTACGCGGAACATACCCTGCGGGCCAACAGCGCCGACCTGACCGGCATCAGCCTGCGCCAGCGTATCCTCAAGAACGTCGAAACTTTGAGCCTGGAAACCACCCTCTTCGATCAACCTCTTGCCATGCCGATCATCCTCGCGCCTGTGGGGCTGACCGGCATGTTCGCCCGCCGTGGTGAGGTGCAGGCCGTGAGAGCGGCGCAGAACAAAGGCATCCCCCTGTGCCTGTCCACCGTCTCGGTCTGTTCGATCGAGGAAGTCGTGGCGCAAAGCGAGCAACCCATCTGGTTTCAGCTGTATGTGCTCAAGGACCGCGGCTTCATGCGCAACGCCCTGGAACGGGCGAAAGCTGCCGGGGTGAAGAACCTGGTGTTCACCGTCGACATGCCAACCCCCGGCGCCCGCTACCGCGACGCCCACTCGGGCATGTCCGGGCCTTTTGCGTCATCGCGGCGCATGCTTCAAGCGATGACCCGACCCGACTGGGCGTACAACGTCGGCCTCATGGGCCGGCCGCATGATCTGGGGAATATCTCCAGGTACCTCGGCAAAGCCGTGACACTTGAAGACTACATGGGCTGGCTGGCCAACAATTTCGATCCATCGATCAGTTGGAGCGACCTGGAATGGATTCGCGATTTCTGGAAAGGCCCGATGATCATCAAAGGCATTCTCGACCCGCAGGACGCCAAGGACGCGGTGAGTTTCGGTGCCGATGGCATTGTCGTGTCGAACCACGGCGGCCGGCAGCTGGACGGGGTTCTCTCCACTGCCCAGGCATTGCCGCCGATCAAACAAGCGATTGGCGATGACCTGACGGTGCTGGTCGATTCGGGCATCCGCTCAGGGCTGGACGTTGTGCGCATGCTGGCGCTGGGCGCCAAGGGCGTGTTGTTGGGGCGTTCGATGGCTTACGCGCTGGCCGCCGATGGTCAACGCGGAGTGGAGAACATGCTGGATATCTTTGCCAGGGAAATGCGTGTGGCGATGACGCTGACCGGGGTGACGTCGATTGCTCAGATCGACGAGAGCACCCTGGTACAGGCAATCAAGAATACCGACTGACGATGCTTGTTCCTGCCGTGTACGCAAACGATTCGTCAGCCGCACAGACAATCACTCTTCAAGCTCGACCACCTCGAATTTCACCTGGTCGGGATAAAACGCCATGTATTCACGGATCTGCGCCACCGACACTTTGGGGTTTTCATAACTCCACACGGCGTTAGCTCCTTCGTGCCCTGGCACTTGCAGACTGAAATAACTGGCATCACCTTTGTACGGGCAGTAACTGGTGTGATCGGTGCGGGCGTAATACTTCTCGTCGATGTCTTCGCGGGGCACGTAGTAAACCGGTGGGTAGTTGGCCTCAAGCAGCACCAGCGCGCGGGAGGACGCCGCGACCTGGATCCCGTGAAACTTCACCAACAGGCAACCGGGCTGCTCGGCAATGGTGATGACAGGGCTGGGACCTGAAGTTTTCATGTATACGTTCCTCGAGACGGTGATGAGTCGATTCATCAGGTATAACGCAACTTGGCTGACCTTGGCGGCCTCGCAGCCGAACGGATTGCGAAGGCGATGAAATCAAATGCAACGCCAAGGCTGTACATCCATACAGATAATGATTGCTCCGGCGCGCATCACCCGCCATCCTGTGCACCTCCCCGGACACTGATCAACGATGGTGGTTATGCGGCTGTACCTCTGTGAAAAACCTTCCCAGGCCAAAGACATCGCGGCTGTGCTCGGCGCCAGACGCCGGGGCGACGGCTGCTGGCTGGGCACGGACGTCACGGTGACCTGGTGCATCGGCCATCTCCTGGAAACCGCGCCGCCGGATGCCTATGACGCGCGCTACAAGCGCTGGGTACTGGCCGACCTGCCGATCATTCCGGGCACATGGAAGATGACCGTCAAGCCGCGCACGGCGAGCCAGTACAAGGCGGTCAAACGTCTGCTCGGTGAAGCGTCGGAACTGATCATTGCTACCGACGCCGACCGCGAAGGCGAGATGATCGCCCGGGAACTGGTGGAGCACTGCAAGTATCGCGGCCCGATCCGCCGCCTGTGGCTGTCGGCGCTGGACGACGCCTCGATCCGCAAAGCCCTCGCGTCGCTCAAACCAGGCGCCGAAACCTTCAATCTCTACCATTCCGCACTGGGGCGCAGTCGTGCCGACTGGTTGATCGGCATGAACATGAGTCGACTGTTCACGCTGCTCGGGCGCCAGTCCGGGTATCAGGGTGTGTTACCGGTAGGCCGGGTGCAAACCCCTACCCTGCGCCTGGTGGTGGATCGCGACCGCAGCATTGCCGACTTCGTCCCGGTCGCCTACTGGGCCATCGACGTGCAACTGCTGCACGACGGCACTGCTTTCACCGCGCAATGGCGCGCGGCATCCGGAGTTTGCGACGATCAGGATCGCTGCCTGAATCAGGCACTGGCCCAACAGGCAGCCACAGCAATGATGGGCGCGGCAAGTGCCCGGGTGATCAAGCTGCGCACCGAACGCATGCGTGAAGTGGCGCCACTGCCCTTCGATTTGGGCACGCTACAGGAAGTCTGCTCGAAGAAACTCGGGCTCGGCGCTCAGGAAACCCTCGACATCGCCCAGGCACTTTATGAAACCCACAAGGTGATCACCTACCCGCGCAGTGACTGCGGCTATCTGCCCGTCAGCCAGCACGTCGAAGCACCGGCGATTCTCGCCGCCCTCAGGCAAGCCGATCCGGCGCTGGATGCCTTGCGCGATCACCTGGAGCCCCATAGGCGCTCACGGGCCTGGAACGATGCCAAGGTCAGTGCGCACCACGGCATCATCCCTACTGCTGCGGCCAAAAACCTCGAACGCCTGACCGGCAAGCACCGCGCGGTCTATACGCTGATCAGGGCCAGGTATCTCGCGCAGTTTCTGCCCAATCACGAGTATGACCGCACCCAGGCTGATTTCGACTGTGCCGGTGAAGCCTTGCGCGCGGTGGGCAAACAAATCGTCGATCCCGGCTGGAAACGCGCCCTGCCCGAAGCGCTTGCCCCGGCGAAAGGTCGTGAAGCCCCAGCGCCTCAAACCTTGCCCAACCTGCGCGAAGGAATTGATTGCGCAGTGGCCAGCGTGCAGCTCAAGGACCTGTGGACCCAACCGCCCAAACCGTTCACCGAGGGCGACCTGATCAAGGCGATGAAAAACGTCGCCAAACTGGTGGAAGACCCTCTGCTCAAGCAGAAACTCAAGGACACCACGGGTATCGGCACCGAAGCGACCCGCGCCTCGATCATCCAGGGTCTGCTCGACCGTGGTTACCTGATCAAGAACGGCAAGGCTCTTTCTGCCACGCCGGCCGCTTTCAGTCTGATCGATGCGGTGCCTCGCGCCATTGCCGATCCGGGCACTACGGCCATTTGGGAGCAAGCCCTGGACATGGTGCAGAGCGGGGAAATGAGCCTCGAAGAGTTCGTTGCCAAACAGGCGGCCTGGATGAGCAAACAGGTCAGTCGATGTGCCGGTTTGAACCTGACCATCAGCGGTCCGGCAAGCCCCGCCGGACGCGGTGCCACGCCATGGAAAAACAAGCGCAAGCCTGCCAAGCGCAAAGCAGCGGCTGGCACCAGACGCAGCGCGAAACCGGCGAGCAAGGGTTGATCGGCCATACTGTCCTGGCATCAAGACAGGAGTTCACCAGTATGCCCTCGATAGAACTGCACGCCGCGCAACGCGACGAACTGGAAACCATTGAAAACCTGATGCAGTTCTACACCTACGACTTCAGTGAATGGTTGCCGCTGAAACTGAGCGAACACGGCTTTTTCAGCCTTCGCCCCTTGTCGGACTATTGGCAAAAACCCGCCACCCGACCGTTTTTGATCCGGGTCGACGGCGAACTGGCGGGTTTCGTGACCGTGGATGACAACACCCACTTGCCCGGCGCCGATTACAACATCGGCTACTTGTTTGTCAGCCGACGCTTTCGTGGCCAGGGTGTCGCCAGGTTTGTCGTTTCCACCCTCTTGAGCCGATTTCCCGGTCAATGGCAAATTTTCCACATCGAAGCGAACCTGCCTGCTCGGTTGTTCTGGGCCACCGTGATGCCCGATCTCAGCGCAGGCGGTTTTACTCGACATTTCCTCACGGTAGAAGGTTATCCCTGCACCCTTTACCGCTTCGAGGCGCCAGCACCGCCAGCCTGAGTGACGCCTTTACAGCGCCTTTTTTAATTCCTCCCAGCTTTGTCCGACAATATGTAGTGACTGAAAATAATCACTACAAAACCGTTGACGAGCACGATTTGCCCTTGCATGATGCAGACGTCTCCCCGATCGGGAGTACACGCAACACGCTTGAGCAAGCTCGTCTGACCGCCGAGCTGTTTTTTCCGGATACACGCTGCCCACAAGGCAGATTGAAGAAGCTGACCTGGCCTGAACGTCCAGTACAAGGACGAGAAGCGCTGGCGATCCATCCTCATGAAGCTTGTGGCCGACCTTGAAAACGTCGGCAGGGGCCAAAGGTTATCGCCGCTTCTCTTCGTTGTGACGCTATTGCGTAGCAGTTATTCAACACGACTACATGCAACAGACGCAGGACCTCGTCGCTTATGACGGACGGCTGCTGACGTCCTGGTTTCGGTGCCAGGGATCAACTAACCGATGGGCTACTTGTATTAGCGAATCAACTTTGAAAGATCACCAAATGGTCAAGGGGGCTTTATCATGAATCTGAACAATCAACCTACTATCGAAGAACTGGCTCGTATGTTCGCGGCAAAGAAAGACAGCCACGACAGCCATATCCTGTGGATCAGCAAATCGGGTCAGGTTCATATCGACTGCCTGTCGCCACATGCCCATGAAGCAGAGTTCGACCAGAACAACCAGAACCTGCTCGCCCGACTGAAGATGTACCGTCGCGGCCAGGGCTATGTCGGCAAAAAAGCCGCGGCCGACAAAGACTTCATCGGCAATGTCCTGCAAACGCTGAAACAGGCCTGGGATTCGATGCAGAACAAGAACGAAGTTCGGGTGATTGATCGGTTCTACTAATTGAAATGAGTCATTGTTGACTCATAAATAAAAAGGGCCTGCTCCTGATAAGAGCAGGCCCTTTTTAATGGCTCAATGAAAGTGGGGAATGTTGCCAATCAAGACATACCAGCAGCCAACACCACCTGCACAAAAGCCAAAGCCGCCGCACTGTGATAGTTGTTTTTACGACGCAGTAATGCAGCGCCACGCTGGGGCGCCTCCCCCGCTAGCGGGATCATGCGCAGAGCGCGGTCGCTGGTTGCAATGGGCTCCGGAAGGATTGTAGCCATTGCCGTATGCCGAATGACTTCCAACAGCGTGTTGACTGAATTGACCTCGATCGCCACTTTCGGCGTTATCTGCGCCCGGGTGAAATACTCGTCAATGCAGGTGCGCGTGAAAAAATCTGCGCTGAGTAAGGCAAACTGCAGCTGCGCCACCTGGTCATGGGTCACGGTGTCCCGGCTTTCATACAACGGATGCGCCTGGCCGACCATCAATCCCAGGGTTTCGGTAAATGCAGGAATCGATTCGATATCAGGGTTTCTCACCTGATCAAACGCAATCGCGATGTCCAGAGAGTCCTGCGCCAACCCGGTTTCGATGTCGTCCATCGACAGCTCGAACACCTCCAGGTGAATGTTCGGGTAACGCGCCACGAAATCGCGCACCAGCGGCCCCACCAGGTAGGCCATGAAAGTCGGGGTCATGGCCAGACGCAAAGTGCCCCGGGACAAATCCTTCACGTCGTGCAGCGCACGCTTGCCCGCCTCCAGCTCTATCAGCACCCGCCGAGCGCATTCGATATACGCCTGACCCGCGTCGGTCGGCTTGACCGTACGCGACGTGCGATCGAACAGGCTGACACCCAGGGTCTCTTCCAGTTGCCGGATCTGTTGTGAAAGCGTTGGCTGGGAAACATGCAGGGCTTCGGCCGCACGGGTGAAGCCGCCATGGTCAGCCACGGCCAACAGGTAACGCAGATGTCGCAGCAGCATGCTCAGACCTTTCTATCTATAGGCAGTACTTATGCCTTGCATTGTATATCGGTCTTGGACGCTATGGATTGAACGGAAGAAGATGGCTTCACACCCAGACACTTCCCCCAGCGACAGGAGAACCACCATGCAACAGTCTCACGCCTATAACGATCCAAGCCTGGCCCTGACCACCGCAATTCTCGATGCCAAAGCTCGCAAAAATCTGTCGTGGCAAGACCTGGCTGACGGCACCGGCCTGGGCCTTGCCTATGTCACCGCTGCACTTCTCGGCCAGCATCCACTGCCGCAAAGCGCCGCAGAGGTGATCGGCGAGAAACTCGACCTGGATGCCGAGGCGGTGGCTCGCCTGCAGATCATCCCGCTGCGCGGCAGCCTTGCGGGTGTCCCGACCGATCCGACCATCTACCGCTTCTACGAAATGATCCAGATCTACGGCACCACCTTGAAGGCTCTGGTTCATGAGCAGTTCGGCGACGGCATCATCAGTGCGATCAACTTCAAGCTCGACATGAAAAAAGTCGAAGACCCGGAAGGCGGTTCGCGCGCAGTGATTACGCTCGACGGCAAGTTCCTGCCCCTGCGTCCGTTCTAAGTCGAAAACGGCCCGTACCACCGTGCGGGCCAAATCCGCTCATCCATGAGGACGCCGCCATGAAAGCGCTCATCGAAGGCTTTGTAAAATTCCAGAAAGAAGTGTTTCCACAACGCACCGACTTGTTCAAACACCTGGCCACCACGCAACAACCGGGTACCTTGTTCATCACCTGTTCCGACAGCCGTGTAGTGCCCGAATTGCTGACCCAGCAAGAACCCGGCGAGTTGTTCGTAATCCGTAACGCCGGCAACATCGTGCCCTCCTACAGCCCTCATCCGGGTGGTGTGTCGGCCACCGTCGAATACGCTGTTGCCGTGTTGGGCGTAACGGATATCGTCATCTGCGGGCATTCGGACTGTGGCGCAATGACCGCTGTCGCCAAATGCACCTGCATGGATCACCTGCCCGCCGTCAGCGGCTGGTTGCAGCACGCCGAGTCGGCGAAAGTCATCAACGAGTCACGGCCTCACGTTACGCAAACGGCGAAAATAAGCGCGATGGTGCGCGAGAATGTGATCGCGCAATTGGCCAACATCCAGACTCATCCAAGCGTGCGCCTGGCCCAGGAAAAAGGTCTGCTGAATTTGCACGGCTGGGTCTATGACATCGAAACAGGCTCGATCGATGCACTCGATGGCAGCAGCCATCGTTTTCTGCCGCTGGCTGAGCATCCTGGCACTTGCGCTGTGCCTGGCAAAGCAATGGAAGCGGCCTGATCAAGGCGATGGCGACCGCCATTGCGGCGGTCGCCCAGCTGAATCACTCAGCGTTTGACGCCCAGATCGATCTGGGTCATGCGGCTGCGGATGGTGAACACGCCATCGCCCGAGAGAATCGCACTGCGCGCAAACAGGCGCCCGCTCTCCCAGTTCGACAAACCGAGCTCCGGCTTGTTGAGCGCGTACTGGCCATCGACCCAACGGGTAATGCCATTGCCGACAAAAGGCGCGTTGACTGCGTTGTAGAAACGCTCCTGCGTCGCGGCATCTTCGCTGATCAGCGACACGGTGAACTGCGGGCTGTAGCGGTTGAACAAGGCAATGGCGCTGTCCAGGTCGTCGACGATTTTCAGGCTGACTTCCGGCGTTTCTTCCCACTCCCACTCGCGGCCCAGTTGATCCTCGGGCAACGGCTCGACCAAGGCTTCGCTCTGGTAGCCTTCGGCGCGGTAAACCTCGACGGTTGCATTGAGCCAATCGGCCGGCAGGCATGCTTCGCTGCCTTCGACGATGTGCAACTTGCAGCCCTGGCCCCGTGCCTTGCCGGCCTGTTGCAAGGCATCGAGAAACACCGGCACCAGTTCGGCGGCGCGGTTGCGATGGATCAGGCAAACATTCAGGGTGTTGCAGACTTTACGGTCGAGGGAGTTGCGCACCACGCTGGCGAAGCGACCGGTATCGGCATCGGTATCCGCGATCAGCCACGCACCACCGGTACCGTGCAGGCTGACAGCCGTTCCGGCCTGTTGCGCGATACTGCCCAACTGGCTGACGGCACGTCCCGAACCACGGGCCACGGCCAGCGACAGGCGCCGGTCGGCAAACATCGCCCAACCGGCTGCATGGTTGACGCTTTCCACCAGTGATACCGCGCCGCTCGGCAACCCGGCATCACTCAATGCCGGATTCAACGCATGGGCCACAATGGCTTGGGCGGTGCCCAGCGCATCGCTGCCGATGCGCAGCACCGCGGTGTTCCCCGTGCGCAAAACACCCGCGGCATCGGCAAAAACGTTAGGTCGACCTTCGAAGACAAACGCGACGATGCCCAGCGGCGACACCACTTGCTCGACCTTCCAGCCGTCGTGCTCGACGCAGCTGATCACTTTGCCACGGGTGGCAGAGGCGTCTCGCCAGGCGCGCAGGCCGGCAATCATGTCGCGACGCATGCGTTCATCGGCCAGCAAACGCGTGGTCGACCGGCCACGGGACTTCGCTCGCTCGATGTCAGCCTGGTTGGCGGCTTCGATCAAGGCCCAGCACTGCGGGGTTTCCAGACGCTGGGCGAACAGGTCGAAGAAGTTGCTGATCGCCTGATCCGACACCGCCGACATCGCAGCAAACGCCGCTTGCGCGCGTTCGATTGCCAAGGCGGCCGCCTGCTGATCAGCCACCGGGATCAACAGCAACTCGCCGCTGACCTGTTCTACCAGCAAGTGGTCTCCGGGCTGGAAGCGTGCCGCCAGTTCGGGGCTGACCACAGTGACACGGTTACCGGCGAAAGGGATCGGCGTGCCAGCGACTAGACGTTCGAGCGCAAGAGACATGAAGCGGTTTCACCATGCAATGGGCGGGCAGAAAATGTATAGCAAAACACCTGTGTGAGCGAGCCTGCTTGCGATAGCGACCTGACCTGCGGCCTCCACGTATCAAAGTGTGTACAGCCCCGCCCTCGACACAACAAGCCTTAAACCCCCGCGCAAGTGACACAACGCAGATACACCCGCCTGATGAAATTCACTTGTCGCTAAACGGGCACACCTCGCCCGACATCACTGACTTGTAGGAGACACCGTCCATGAACACTTCGATTTCATCGGCCGTCAAAGGCTTGCACCTGAACCTTGATCGCGTCGGCCACTGGATCGCGCCATTGACGCTGCGAGTGTTCCTGGCCTGGGAGTTCTTCGAGTCGGGGCTGGAGAAATACAACGGTGAAAACTGGTTCGCCGACATTCAAGAGCGCTTCCTGTTTCCGTTCAACCACCTGCCGGCCACGCTGAACTGGGAAATGTCGATGTGGGTGGAATTGATCTGCGCCCTCGCCTTGCTGGTTGGCCTGGCTACACGGTTTTCGGCCATCAGCCTGATTGTCGTCACCATCGTCGCAACCGCCGCCGTGCACTGGCCCGCTGACTGGTCGAGCCTGAGCGAACTGGCCCAGGGTTACTCGATCACCAACAAAGGCTACGGCAACTTCAAACTGCCGCTGATCTACCTCGCCGCACTGCTGCCGCTGCTGCTCTCGGGTCCGGGTAAATTCAGTCTCGATGCGCTGCTGGCGCGGTTCTTCTGGCGTCGCCGTCATAACTGAAAAAAAGGCCGCTATTTGGCATCCCCATTTAGCGGCTTGTAAAACTTGAACAGGCCGATGTTCGCTGTATTGGTGTATTCCTTGGCCCAATCCGGTTTAACCGTGCGATCGTGGAAGTACAGCGCGCCTTTGGTGCGATCCGGCAACTGCTTGTTCAGCGCTTTGCGTGCGATCTCCTTGGCAAGGGCGTAAGGCACCTCCTCCTGAACCGAATCGGCACGCCCGTCGCACCACCACGAGAACTGGCAGCTTTTGGTTTCCGAGCCTTGCTTGACCACGCCGCAGACGGTATCGGGAAAGCCATCATGGCCGAGACGGTTCATCACCACGTTGGCCACCGCTTCCATGTCGGCAGCGTCCTTGCCTTTGGCCTCCCAGTAGATCGATCGGGCGAGACACGTGATGGCGTCGTCCAGCGGCGCCTTGCCGGCCGGGTCAACGGCCTGCACTTCAGGCTGGGTAATGGCTTCGGACTTGGGCACCGGTGCCGGGCTGCTGTTCTCGGCAGCCTTTTGCTCCAGCACCTCGGCCTTGTCTTCGGCGACTTTTTGGGTTTGCTGCTGATCGGCGGCCAATGCCGGGCCAGCGAGCAGAATCAGGGCGAAGCAGGTTGTTATCCAGTGTTGGCACATGGTCGGGCGGTACTCTGTAGGCAGTATCGCTAGAGTGTAGTAGTGAAATGATTGCACTTGCGCCACAACTTTCGGGAAAATCCGTTGACTGTGACAAGGCAACTTCGCGCATCATGGCGCAGTCAGCACAAGGAGTTTTCCATGGGTTTTCTACCATCCGCTATGCGCTTTGCCGGTTTGTCGTTGGGAATGCTGTTGGCCGCCAGCGCCGTGGCCAGCGATGAGTCACAGTTGATCGAATCGATCAATCTCTATCGCAGCCAGTTGCAACGTTGCGCCGGTCAGGTTTCATCGGAATTGCCACCACTGGCGGCCGATCCGCGACTGGCACTTTCCGCCACCAGCATTGGCAATCTGCAGCAAGCCATGGTGACTGCCGGCTACCCCATGAAGAACGTGCAGGCGATCAGCCTGTCCGGACCGCGTGATGCGGCATCGGCGATGAAAGCGATTCAGGAAAGCTTTTGCCAGATCGTGCTCGACCCGCAATTTGTCGATGTCGGCGTGAGCCGCCAGGACCGCGAATGGCGAATTGTAGTGGCGCGTCCACTGCTGAGCGCACGCTTGGGCGACTGGCAAGCCGAAGGCCAGAAGTTGCTGGCCGAGCTTAATGCCGCACGCACCAAATCGCGCCAGTGCGGCGCTCAATCGTTCAACGCCACCACACCACTGGCCTGGAACGCCACGCTGGGTGCCGCTGCCGAAACCCACTCACGGGCAATGGCCAACAACAATTTCTTCGATCACAAGGATCGCGACGGCCGCACACCGGGTGACCGCGCGGAACTGGCAGGCTACAACTTCCAGCAGATCGGCGAAAACATTGCCGCCGGGCAGGACACCGTGCGCAAGGTCGTCGACGGCTGGCTCGCCAGCCCGGGCCACTGCGCCAACCTGATGAACCCGCAGTTCAACGAATTGGGCGCGGCGTATGCCAATGATCCGAAGAGCGATGCCGGCATTTACTGGACTGCCATGTTTGGTGCGCAGTGAGCACCTGCCAGCCGCAAGCACGTCAGCGACCTTACGGATAAATCAATCCATCATAGATCCGCTCGATCACTTGGTTATTAATAGTGATTGGACGCCTATCAACGTTGCTCTTAGCCTGCGCTCAACACTTGCGTCAAAAACGCAAGTCTCTATAAAAGCGCCAAGCGAGGGTGTCATGTCAGAACGGGTCCTGCTAGATGGGTTCTCCCGGCGCGTGGACTATCTGCGGATGTCGCTCACCGACCGTTGCGATTTCCGTTGCGTGTATTGCATGGCCGAGGACATGCAGTTTCTCCCGCGCCAACGGGTGCTGACACTGGAAGAAATCTATCAGCTGGCCGCAAGTTTCGTGGCGCTCGGCACCCGCAAGATCCGCCTGACCGGGGGCGAGCCGCTGATCCGTCCGGGCGTGGTACAGCTGTGTGAAAAGATCGCCGCCCTGCCCGGCCTGCGTGAACTGTGCATGACCACCAACGGCTCGCAATTGGCCAAACTGGCGCAACCGTTGTTCGATGCAGGGGTCAAGCGCCTCAACATCAGTCTCGATTGCCTGGACCCACAGCGCTTTCGCGAACTGACCCGCACCGGTGATCTGGCGCAAGTGATCAAGGGCATCGACGCCGCCAACCAGGCCGGGTTCAGCCATACCAAACTCAATTGCGTGGTGATGAAGGGCCGCAACGACCACGAGATCAACGATCTGGTGAGCTTCGCCATCGATCGTAACCTCGACATTTCCTTTATCGAAGAGATGCCCCTGGGCATCATCGATGAACACAGCCGCGCCGAAGCGTTCTGCTCCAGCACACAAGTGCGCGAGCGGATTGCCGAGCGCTTCACGCTGATTGATTCCGCCGAGTCGACCCAAGGCCCGTCACGCTACTGGCGCCTGGCCGAAGCACCGCAAATTCGCCTGGGGTTCATTTCGCCCCACAGCCATAATTTTTGCGGTACCTGCAATCGGGTGCGACTGACCGTGGAGGGACGCTTGCTGCTGTGCCTGGGCAATGAACATTCGGTGGATTTGAAGGCGGTTTTGCGTAGCCATCCGGGGCATCCCGAACGCCTGGAGAAAGCGATCATCGAAGCGATGAAACTCAAGCCCTATCGACACAATTTCGAAGTGAACGACGATGTTCAAGTCGTTCGGTTCATGAACATGACGGGCGGCTGAAGCTGACGACCGCCAGCCGTATCAGCCATTCCCCATCAACGCACAAGAACCATTGGACGCGATAAATCGTTATCCGTAGCCTGAGCTCAATTCAGTGGCATCGACACCAGGAGCGCAGGCTTGAGCGTCTTACCAAAACAGGAACACTCCACGCCCGAGCCGATCAGCCTGCGCGAAGCCTTGCGCTTCTGGATCAAGCTTGGCTTCATCAGTTTCGGCGGGCCGGCGGGACAGATTTCGATCATGCACCAGGAGTTGGTCGAGCGCCGACGCTGGATTTCCGAGCGACGCTTTCTGCACGCGCTCAATTACTGCATGTTGCTGCCCGGCCCCGAGGCCCAGCAACTGGCGACGTACATCGGCTGGCTGATGCACCGCACCTGGGGCGGCGTGATCGCGGGTGTGCTGTTTGTGCTGCCTTCGCTGTTCATCCTGATCGGCTTGTCCTGGGTCTACATCGCCTTCGGTGAAGTGCCGGTGGTGGCCGGTGTGTTTTACGGGATCAAGCCGGCGGTCACCGCGATTGTGCTGCAAGCCGCCCACCGGATCGGCTCGCGGGCACTGAAAAATGGCTGGCTGTGGGGCATCGCCGGCGCCTCCTTCGCGGCGATCTTTGTGCTGAACGTGCCATTTCCGCTGATCGTCCTGGGTGCCGCAGTGATCGGTTACTTCGGCGGCCGACTGGCCCCGGAAAAATTTCGCACCGGTGGCCATGGCGCAACGCAAAAATCCTTCGGCCCGGCCGTGATCGACGATGACACACCGCCCCCCGAGCATGCCCGTTTCAGCGGTTTGAAGCTGGCACGCCTGGCGCTGACCGGCGTTATCCTGTGGACACTGCCCATGGCCACCCTGACCGCTTTGTTTGGCTGGGACGGTACGCTCACGCAAATGAGCTGGTTCTTCACCAAAGCGGCGCTACTGACATTCGGTGGTGCCTACGCGGTGTTGCCGTATGTCTACCAGGGCGCGGTCGGTCACTATGGCTGGCTGACGCCGACGCAGATGATCGACGGCCTGGCGCTCGGTGAGACCACCCCCGGACCACTGATCATGGTGGTGGCATTTGTCGGGTTCATCGGCGGCTACGTTCTGCAAGTCTTCGGCCCGGACCAGGCCTTTGTCGCCGGTGCCGTCGCGGCAACGCTGGTGACCTGGTTCACCTTCCTGCCTTCGTTCCTGTTTATCCTCGCTGGCGGGCCGCTGGTGGAGTCGACGCATAACGAACTGAAATTCACCGCACCGTTGACGGCGATTACCGCGGCCGTGGTCGGCGTGATCCTCAATCTGGCGTGCTTTTTCGGCTACCACGTGCTGTGGCCCAAGGGCTTCGAAAACCCCCTCGACTGGCCCTCGTTGCTGATCGCGATCGTGGCGGCCATTGCCCTGTTTCGCTTCAAGCGCGGGGTGATCGAGGTGTTGCTCGGCGCTGCGATAATCGGCCTTGGCGTACACATGATGCGATGAATGAAACGTTTACACGCATCAGATTCCCCCCTAGTATCCAGACACGCCCGATGGCGGGTCACACCCGCCATCGACGAATCCCAATGCCGGAAACATCCGATATGAACCGCATTGTCAACCTGCCCATGGCCTTGAGCCGTTCCAAACTCCGTCACTCCGCACGTCCGCCGGATAGCACCCTGCTCGCCTGATCGCGTCCCAAACGCGTAGAGCCTCTTCCTTCGCTAATCCTTTGCCTGCATGCCCCGGATCTTTGTATCCGTAGTCGTGCCGAGGCCTGAATCCGTGCGTCCGCAGGACGCCAACGTGAGTGACGAACAATGAAATTCGCAGCCCTTGAAGACGCCCAGACTTTCCTGGCGAACAACCCCGATATCGACATGATCGAGCTGTTCATCCTCGATGCCAACGGTGTGCCGCGCGGCAAACTGTTGCACCGCGAAGAACTGCTGGCGGTGTATGAAAGCGGTCGTCCGCTGCCCAGCACCATCCTCGGCCTGACCTTGCAGGGCGACGACGTCGAGAACTCCGGGCTGGTTTGGGATGTGGGCGATATCGACTGTCGTGCCTACCCGCTCGAAGGCAGCCTGGTGCGCTTGCCGTGGCGGCAGATTCCGACCGCCGCCGTGCAAGTCAGCATGCACCCGCAGGAAGGCAGGCCGGCGAGCATCGCCGACCCGCGCCACCTGCTGATCAACGTGATCGAGCGCCTGAAAGCCCAGGGTTACTACCCGGTGATGGCGTGCGAGCTGGAGTTCTACTTGCTCGATGCCAAGCGCGATCATCTCGGGCGCCCGCAACCGGCGCTGGACGCCGACGGCGGTCGACCGCGACACACGCAAGTCTATGGCCTGCGCGAACTGGAACAGATTGAGCCGTTCCTTGCCGACCTCTACGCGGCGTGCAAACTCCATGGCATTCCGGCGCGCACGGCGATTTCCGAATACGCACCAGGCCAGGTGGAAATCACGCTGGAACACGGTGATGCCTTGCAAGCGATGGATCAGGCGGTGCGCTACAAACGCCTGGTCAAAGCCATTGCACATCAGCACGGCATGCAAGCGACCTTCATGGCCAAACCCTTTGACCATTTGGCCGGTACCGGCATGCACATGCATGTCAGCATCGCCGATGCCGAGGGCCGCAACCTGTTCGCCTGCGAAGACCCGGCCGGCACACCGCTGCTGCGCACGGCCATCGGCGGCATGCTCGCCTCGTTGCTTGATTCGCTGTTGCTGTTTTGCCCCAACGCCAACTCCTACCGGCGCTTCCAGGCCAACAGCTACGCGCCGCTGGCGCCGACCTGGGGCGTCGACAACCGTACCGTGAGCTTGCGAGTTCCAGGTGGCCCGGCCAACAGCAGGCACATCGAACATCGCATCTGCGGCGCCGACGCCAACCCGTATCTGGCGGCAGCAGCGATACTGGCCGGCATTCATCGCGGCATTACTGAAAACCTCGATCCGGGGGAACCGGTAGAGGGCAACGGTTACGCACAAGCCACGCAATTGTTGCCGACCGACTGGCTGACATCGCTGACGGCACTGGAAAACTCGGTGTGGGCGCGGGATGCATTGGGGCAGGAATTTCTCGGGGTGTATCTGGCGGTCAAGCGTGCCGAGTATCGGCAGTTCATGGCTGAAGTGGGTGAGCAGGATTGGCGTTGGTATTTGACTGAGGCGTAAGCCCCTGTAGGAGCGAGCCTGCTCGCGATGAGGTCGTGTCAGCCACCATCACTGGTCAATGACACACCGCCATCGCGAGCAGGCTCACTCCTACAACGACTGCACTCCCCCACATTTTCCCCGGACACAGCCATGACTCAACAACGCAGCAATTCCTACTACACCGCCACCCTCAACCAGGACACCGATTACCCGACCCTGCAAGGCCGGCACCGGGTCGATGTGGTGATCATCGGCGGCGGTTTCACCGGCGTCGCCACCGCCGTCGAACTCGCGGAAAAAGGCCTGAAAGTCGCCATCGTCGAAAGCCATAAAATCGGTTGGGGCGCTACCGGACGCAACGGCGGTCAAGTCACCGGCAGCCTGTCGGGCGATGAAGCGATGCGCAAACAGATGCGCCACACCCTTGGCGATGAAGTCGACGATTTCATCTGGCATCTGCGCTGGCGCGGGCATCAGATCATCAAGCAGCGGGTCGAGAAATACGCCATCGCCTGCGACCTCAAGCATGGCCACCTGCATGCCGCTTACAAGCCCAGCCACATGGACGGTCTGCGCAAGGATTACGACGAGGCCGTGCGACGCGGCATGGCTGATGAGGTCAGCCTGCTCGACCGCAGCCAGGTGCGCGATCTGCTGCAAAGCGATCTCTATCACGGCGCAATCAAAAACACCCGCAACATGCACTTGCACCCGCTCAACCTGTGCATCGGTGAAGCGCGGGCCGCAGAGAGTCTGGGCGCGCTGATCTTCGAAAACAGCGAAGTGCTGGAAATCATTCATGGCGATACGCCCGGGGTGCGTACCGCTCACGGCCGCATCGATGCCAACCAGGTGCTGCTGGCCGGCGACGTCTATCACAAGCTTGAGCCGGGCAAGCTCAAGGGCAAGATTTTCCCGGCCATGGGCGGCATCGTCACCACCGCGCCACTGGGGGATCTGGCGAAACAGATCAACCCCGAAGACCTGGCCGTGTATGACTGTCGTTTCGTGCTCGACTACTACCGCCTGACGGCCGATGGTCGTTTGCTGTTCGGCGGTGGCGCCAATTACAGCGGCAAGGATTCACGGGACATCGCCGCCGAGCTGCGCCCGTGCATCGAGCAGACGTTCCCGGCACTCAAAGGCGTGGCCATCGATTACCAGTGGAGCTGCGCGATGGGTATCGTGATCAACCGCATCCCGCAATTGGGCAAGCTCTCGGACAATGTCTGGTATTGCCAGGGCTACTCCGGCCACGGCATCGCCACCAGCCACATCATGGGTGAAATCATGGGCCGTGCGATCACCGGGCAGCTTGAGCACTTCGACACCTTCGCCGCCTGCCAACACATCCGCGTGCCGATGGGCGACTTGCTGGGCAATCCGATGCTGGCGGCGGGCATGTGGTATTACCAGATGCTTGAGCGATTGCGCTGAGTGGTTCGAGCCGGCATTGATGTTGTTTGTGCCGGCCTCATCGCTGGCAAGCCAGCTCCCACAGGTTCAGTGGCGTACACAAAAGCTGTGTTGAACGCGGTCATTGTGGGAGCTGGCTTGCCAGCTCCCACAGGTTCAGTGGCGTATACAAAAGCTGTGTTGAACGCGGTCATTGTGGGAGCTGGCTTGCCAGCGATGAGGCCGGCAAACTCACCGCACCTCTACCGGCAGTCACACAGCTTGCACCACCTCAATCCCCCACCCGCGGTAATCCTCGATATTCCCCGAGGCCACATGCCGCTCGGTAATCAACGTGTGCAAACGCGAACACGGCGCAACCACGAACGGTTCCACCGCGCCAAGCTTGTCCGCCGTGGTGACCGCAATCACATGGGACGCGCTGTCGAGCATCGCCTGTTTCACCGGCACTTCATCAAAATGCAGCGAGCTGATGCCCACTTCCGGGTGAATCGCGCATACCCCGGTGAACAGCAAATCGGCTTTGATCCCTTCAAGTAGACGCAAGGTTTCATGCCCGCTGGCCGACAGCGTCGCCGGATTAAGCTGGCCACCGGCCAAAATCACTTTGACGCCCTTGTACTCCGACAGCGTGATCGCTGTCATGGGCGACGCAGTGACGGCCGTGATGCGAATGTCCAACGGCAACGAACGCGCGATCTGCAATGTGGTGGTGCCGGAGTCGAACATCACGGTCTGGCCGTCTTCAACCCGCTCTGCCGCCAGTTGCGCAAGACGGGTTTTCACCTCGTCGGTCTCGCTGATCCGGGTGAAATAATCCTTGCCAGTGTCTTTGGGCCGCGGCAACGCCCCGCCGTGGACTCGCTGCACCAGTCCGGCCGCGGCCAGCTCCGACAGATCGCGGCGAATAGTGTCTTCGGACACGGCGAAATGCTGGCTCAGCCCCGACGCCATGACTTTGCCGTCGCGCTCGAGGATCAAGAGGATTTTCTGCCGACGCAGATGTGGGAGTTCGGTTGCGGAGTGATCCTGCATGCTTGTGCCTGTTTGCGCGTTAATCTGCGGGTTTTGCGAGATTAGCCAAACCGCCCGACAAACACAAACCATCGCACCAGGTATCATTTGTTTCGATCTTTCAAATCATGAAGCCGAATTTTTTATTCAGCGGTGGCCTGTCCAAAATGGCGTCCATCTCTCCTATTCCGGATGAACACTTCATGAATCTGAATTTCGCATTTGCCTGCATGATCGTGGTCTCGTTTACCATCGCACTGGTACATACCTGAACAGCATCGAACCCCTTGCGAAACCGTGGGTCTGCTCCTGGGAAAAATAAACATGAATGTGCCGGGAGTATCTGCTTCCTAGTCGCAACTTGTCGCATCGGCCAAGCCGATTCGCCGGCCCATTGATTCTTCATCGCCGTGCTGCTGGCAGAGGAACTCGCGTATCGCTTCGGCGGTTCGCCTGGCGCTGGTTACCACAAAAAAATGCCCCTCGCCCTTCAAGACGTGCAGCTCGGCACGGCGTATGGTGCGGCGCAGGATATGCGCGTTGTACAGTCGCACCAGAGTGTCGCGCTCGCCAGTGAGGATCAGTGTGCGCTGGCGCAGACGGAATAACCGCAGCAGGCTTGTCCAACCGACCAGCGCTGTAAGCTGATGGTAATAGGTTCTCGGGTTGGCCGTGAGCATGCCGTTCACCACACCGAAGCGCAGCAGCGTCTGAATCGAATGGCGCGAGCGTTCCTGTTTGCGCAGATTGGCGCTTTTGCTCCTGCCAAAGAAATCCAGGACATCGGCGGGCTTCACCAGCATCGCCGGGCCGGCCGAGGTAGCTGCGAGGATCAGACGGCGCACCATGCTCGGGTACCGCAGGGCGAATTCTTGCGCCAATGCACCGCCCCAACTCACGCCGAACACGTCGATCTGGTCGACTCCCAATTGCCTGAGCATCCCGGCGATCAAGTCGGCATGGCGCGGCAGACGCAGTGGCCAGCGGGGCATTTGCGATTTGCCGACCCCTGGCACGTCCAGCGTGATGGTCTTGTAGTCTGCCAATTGTTCGCGCAGAGGATCGAAAGTGCGGATCAGACCACCCAGGCCGTTGAGCAAGAGCAGCGGCGAGCCTTGACCTCGGATTGAAACGTTCAGCTGCAAATCGTCAACGGTTAATGTGTGCGTTCTCATCGTTTTGCCCCTTGGCATACTTTCCCTGCATACCCTTTCCACACACAACATTGAGCAGAATCACTCATCTCACGCGCCTGGGTTTGTCACTTGAATGAAGATCGACCAGGCCCCCAGCACTATCCAGAACGTCGTAAAAATCCATGGCGTACGAACCGAAAACAGCAAGGCTTTGCGGTAGCCCTTATGGGTGGACTCTCGTTCGGAAAACAAAGGCGATTCGTCATAGGCCAATCCCATTAGTGGTTCACTGCGAAGCAGCTCACTCTGTTTGAAATACCAATGATCGATGATGTCATAGGCCGCTCGTATGCCGGGCCAGGCGTTCAGTGAGCTGAGTACCCCAAACAGCGCCAGAAACGGTGGTACCACCAACGTAAACAGTTTCCCCCACTCGGGGTTCAGATTGGCCATGCAGGACGCAAAGGCAATCACCAAAAATGACTGAGCGGCCAAGTAAGCGTCTGTTCGATTGGCCAGAATACTGGTTTCGTATTGAATCTCCCTTCGGTAGAAATCCAACCGCTCCTTGGGCGATCCGAACATCTTTGCGTTGTGCTCGCTCAATTCGGTTTCGTCGATGTAGGAGGTCAAAATTTTCGGCACGATAGACTCACTCTGATCGGTTAGTACGGTCGCGTACAACCCAATGCGGCATCAAGAAACATCATGATGCCTTTGTTACGCAGGCACATGACCAAACTCCTCAGGCCAAAAAGGCGCCGATACTCACTCGGTGATTCACTGAATGCGGCGTCCACAGTCATCTGAAGGTGATGGACAGGAGAAAGTTTATTCAAAGATTTTTCAGATTCGACAAGCGGCATGACCGGCTACCGCTCAAGCATTTATTTCACCAGTCGTCGGTTGAGCTTTCGCGTTTCCAAACTTACCTGACGCAAACGCTATCTACACTGCGTCTACTGCAGCCTGGCTCTGCTGCACGTGCATCAATTACTCGCGACATGCCCCGCAGCGCCTGTGTTCACCAGCGCCTTCAACGCTGCATCGAACTGCTTCAAGGCATTCACTTGTAGTTCGGTCTGCTGACCAATCTGCGCGGCAATCTGCGGCGCGGCCTTGCCATGCACCCACACCGAAGGCATTTGTTGAGCACGCGAACCTTCAGCCTGGCCGATGTACTGCAAGTTCGCATCGTAGAATTTGGCCATGAACCGCGCTTCAACCTGGCTGTTGCGCTTGGAGACCAGGCGGCTGTAAGTGTCGAGCATCACTACCACATCCGGATGGGCCTGTACCGCTGCATCCAGGCTGTCGTAGACCGTTACCGACGCGAACTCTTTCTGCAACGACGCCATCAACCAATTGATCGCCCGTTGCGGATCGGAGCTGTCAACAAACGCCTGGCTGATCCGCGAATCCAGCTGGGGATTCTTCGCACCGTTCACTGCCACCGCGTGGTAGCGCTCGAGGTATTGCTGGGTGTTAAGGGTGTTTTCGCTATAGAGCACCGCCACGGTCTTCGCCTGTCGCAAACTGGCAGCACTGTCGGCAATGGGCAGGAAGTGGCAGGACGGGTCAGCCGCAACGGCCGGATCGGCAACAGCAAAGCCACCGCTTAATACGGCGATAAAAGCCAGCAAGGTCGACATTCTCATCGCGCTGATTCCTTCAAAGGCGAGATCGATATGACCCTATCCTCCTCTGATGACAGAAAAACAGAACTTGCATTGCTTAATGATGAGTATCGAGCAAATGAATGGTCGCTATGAGCGCACGCGCCCAATCGTCCGCAGAACGCGAGGCATCTCGTACCTTGATGAATTGCCGCGAGTGATACATCGCGGATACCTCAGCGCCTTCTACTGTTTCCCGCGTGTTACCTCAGCGACGCAGTTGTCACTTCTGCGCCGCGAGGCAGGCCAATAGAGTATGGCCTTCGGTGAGTTTTCAGGGTTGACAGCCTGTCGGCCTTGCCCTGCGCCGATCCCCCATCACGGAAGAGGTGAAATCATGAGTTTTGTGAAAGTGGAAAAAAACCAGAGCAGTGCCCCGTCGGAAGCCGACATGAAAAAAGCCATGGTCGAGGCTGGCGGAACACCGGGCGAGTGCAGCGGCACCAATGCTGCCCGTACCTTGACTTACACCGGCGTGGTCAATCACACCGTGTATGAGAACAAGCTGATCGAGGTCGCCAAGGGCAAACGTACCAGCTGGAATTTCGTCTGGGCCGACGCGCAGGCCGCTTGAAACCAGGGCGAGGCGGCCTCTGGGTCGCCTCGTCGTTGCTTGCATTTGATACAACGCGGTTACCCGCCTGTAACGCCAAGATACTTCGCTCCCCTGCCCCATGAACCTAGAGTGAAGCCCTCAATGGACCGACCGGGATCACTCTCCGCCGCCCCATTGATTGCCCAACACACCACCAAGGAAGAGGGAACCATGAGCAAATCAATTGCTGTCAGCCAACAAAGCCAGCAGCTTCACAATGATGTGCAAGAAGCCGTCAAATCGATCATGGGTGCAACGCAACTGAAGACGTCAGACTATAACCGGGTACTGAGATCCGCCCTGGCGGCAACGCAAAAAGTCGTCACCATCGAGATCGCCGCCGGCGATCTGACCCTGCTGAAAAAATCTGGCTACAAGCTGTGCTTTGCCAAGAAAGTCGGCACAGCAGACTACAACGTGGTCTGGCAGTCGTATGACGCATACCTGAGCAACAACGAGTTCAGCTGGACTCCGCAATATCAGCTGTTCGCTTCCAACGTGTTCAAGGAAAACGTTCAGGTCAAAGTCTCGACCAATATCGTCAACATAGGATTGGGGCAGACTTCGACACTCGATGAACACGGCCTGTTGAGCCCGGCGGTAACGGGGGGGCCGGACATCTCCATGACCTTCGTGAACAACTACGCACCGATTCATCCAGGCATCAACCAATTGTCCACCGGCATCGATGGCAAACAGGTCAGTACGCCGATCTATGTGGCCGTCGATCAGGTGGTCACCGGCAACACGGTGTTGACCCCCGTCGAAACCATCCTCGTGTGGTTCGAACAGAACGTGCAGACCAGCACCATGTTCAGTACCTCACGCTCCAAGGCGATCGAAATCGACCTGACGTTCGATAACACCGCAGGTCGCCTTTACGAAGGCGGTCAATGGAAAACCGTGTAACCCCTGCAACGGGGCGGCCTCAGGGTCGCCCCTTTTACTCGTCGATCGCGCCGTTGGCAAAGTAGCCCGTCAACGACAGGCAGATCGACTCGGCCAACGCTTCCTGGGTGGCGATGCCATAAGGCTGGTTGCGGTCGAACTGTGCCGACCAGCGAATCCGCCCCTGCGCTACATCCACCAGCCGCAACGACGCCCGCACCCGTGCCGGCTCGACCCGCACGCTGCCCTCCAGGCAATAGCAGTAGCGTCCACCGCGCCCCATCGCGGCAGCTTTGACGCTGTTGCGCGGCACTTTCAGCAATACATGGTTGGTGCCTGTTTGGGTTTGTTCGAATGACTCAAACAAGCGGCAGCTCAACTCCTCACACAGCCCTCGGGCAAAATCGTCGCCGTCGCGGGTAATGCAGGTGAACGGCTGGATCTGCAACACCGGGTGGCGCGTGCCGATGTGTTTATGCCGAAAACGCTGATACACCAAGCGATAACAACCCGGGGGAATGCTCAGCCGTACCGGCTCTTGCTGGCCGCTGGTGGCGTAATGCGCGGCGAGCTTGCGCCGCAACCGGCCGACCTGCACCCGCACCACCGGATCGTCACCGGTGCAATAGACGGCCGGATCACGACGAAACACCGCGATGCCAATGGCGTACTCGGTGAGCTGGGTGTTGGAAGATTGCAGGTCATGCTCGACCAGAAAGCGCAACAAACTGCCCATGCGCCGCGATTTGGCAAATAACGGACTGGCCAGCAACGACGCCAGCACCCGCTCCATTTCTTCTCGATCAAGCGGTTCGGGAAGCCCGTCCGCACTCGATTCGACCATGCTCTTGATCACCATCGCCTGCCTCCGTGCAGGTTGCCGACAGGAATAGAAATCGTACTCCGTGGGTACACACGCAACGTCAGCCGAGAACAGGCTCGGACGCTGCAACGACGAAGCTTAGCAGCCGTGCCGGAATGAGCAGGCGAATGCAGTGATAGCAACCTGACATCCGACGAACGTTAGCTTTCGTATCGGCCATACACTTAAGCGTTATCACTTTGTGATGAGGAACGGGTTCGCATGAACGACGCGCACCCAAGGTGCGCAAGAAACAGCGCCGAAACGCCAGGCGAAAAAAACCCGCATCACTGCGGGTTTTCTTTACGGCTCAAGCGGATTGCCTCAACCACGACTCAATGGGTTTTTTTCGACCCCGACGGACCGGCATTGGTCAGTCCCTTGGTGTTGTGATCACCCGGTGTAGTCGTCGAGACGGCCCGGGCTTTGCTGATGCCACGGGTGTCTTTCGAACTGGCAATGCCTGAAGTCGCGGTGCCATGACCGTTGTCGTCATTGCGCTCACTGCCATAATGGTTACCGCTCACCCCGTGATTGCGGGTGGCTTTACCGGCATGATCGCTGGCCAGACCCTTGCCATGACCGCTGCTGGCGGAGCTGCCGCCGTGATCGGAACCGCTGCGACCACCGCTGTGACCACCACCATTCCCGCCGCCGTGGCCTCCACCGTTTCCACCACCGCCGCCACCGCCACCGCCGCCACCACCACCGCCGCCTTCTTTGGCAGCTGCTGAACTGATCAAGGAAAAGTCAGCAGGTAACAACGGGGCCGCTGCCAACATCAAAGCGCAGGACATGACAGCTAGAAGACTCTTGTTTTTTAAAAGCATGATTGCTTCCGTAGGGGTTGATATCGCGTAACGTAAGACGCGATATCACCCTTTCGGTTCAAAAGACCGCGACGGACGGCTGACAGGCCGCTCCTGCGTGCAAACTTCAATCAAACACATTATTTACAATTTCGTAGATCAGCCCGGAAGCCAGCGCGACCAGGATCAAATCCGTGCCGACTTGCTGCCACTCGTACCCGTCATAATGAGGCAATCTGCCGATCAACCGGCCATCGAGCTTCTTGGCAATGCCTGGCGGAAGCGGCTTGCCGCGAGCAAGATTCTTTTGGATGCCCGGTGGCAATGCAGGACCTGGGCTCCAGTAATCGCGGTAGCCATCAACAATGCCAACGATATTTGAGCGATTGATGCTCGGGCCGTTGCCCCAGTCACCGCCCCCGGAATTTTTTCCTTTGTTGCCATGGCTGCCCTGGTTGCCGTGGTCCTGGGCATTTTGTGGGTGGTTCTTGCCGTTCCCTTGACCTTTCCCGTTACCGGGATCTGCCAGGGCAGTCACAGAGCCGAAAACCAGCACCACGCTTGTCACCGCTGCAATCAACGATCGAGACCTGATCATGAGTCGTTCCTTCGTGACGGGAGTAGTCCCTGAAATTTAGACGATGTGGCAGGCAATAGTTTCCATTGATGCGACATTGCGAACGCGACCGACAACAAAGGGCTGCCCGGTCAGAAGTTCGCCGGCGTATTCGCACTGATGATTTCCGCCTCATCCGCCCCGATATTCCTGAACCGGTGCGGCAGCGTTGTCGGGAAGTAATAGCCATCCCCGGCATTCAGTACGCTGATCTGGCCATCAACGGTGAGCTCGACCGTACCGCGCGTCACCAGCCCGCACTCTTCGCCTTCGGAATGCACGATCGGCTCTTCACCGGAACTGGCACCCGGCGCGTACTGCTCGCGCAGCAAACGCATCTGCCGGCTCGGTACGGAAGCGCCGATCAACAGCAGGCGCAGACCGTGGCGACCCAGGTCAGGTTGTTCGTTGGCGCGGAAGACGTATTGGTGTTCCCGGGGTGGCTGGTCGAAGGTGAAAAAGTCGGCCAAGGACATGGGGATGCCTTCGAGCAGCTTTTTCAGGGAGCTGACGGAAGGACTGACTCGATTCTGTTCGATCAGGGAAATGGTGGCATTGGTGACGCCGCTACGCCGGGCCAGCTCGCGCTGGGACAGTTTGTAGCTTTCGCGTACTAATTTGAGTCGTGAGCCCGTGTCCATGACAGCCTTATGTGCTTGGTACTTAAGGGTAATGGGGGTGGATGGCCGGCGCGAATCACGCCGTTTTCCGGTCCCGGAAACGTGAAAGGCGGCTATTAAATCACGTTTGTGGATGTTGCTGTAGGCGCAAAGCTTGCTCGCGATAGCGGTCTGTCAGACGGTTCAAATGCCGTCTGAACGGGTGCTATCGCGGGCAAGCCTTGCTCCTACAATTTGAACTGGCACACCGCAATCGTCAGCACGCCGGCTCCCACCGGGGGGGAAGCGATGCTTTTGATGTAAAAAACCGGCGGCACCTGATTGGGGCACCACCGGTGAGGTAACACTTAGATGCCGAACCGATCACGCAGCGAGTAGTACACCGCGCCAAGGGCGGTCAGCGGTGCCGAGAAGGTTCGCCCACCGATCATTGGCATGTGCGGCAGCGAGGCAAACGCGTCGAAACGCTCGGCGTCGCCGCGGATCATTTCCGAAATCAGCTTGCCGGCCAGGTGCGAACAGGTGACGCCGTGGCCGCTGTAGCCCTGCATGTAGTAGGCGTTTTTTTCGATACGGCCGAATTGCGGCATGCGCGACATGGTCAGCAGGAAGTTGCCGGTCCAGCGATAGTCGATCTTCACGTCCTTCAGTTGCGGGAAGGTCTTGAGGATTTTCGGGCGGATCAGTTGCTCGATGTCGTCCGGTTCACGGGCGCCGTAGACCACACCGCCGCCGTACAGCAAGCGGTTGTCGGCGGTCAGGCGGTAGTAATCGAGCAGGTAGTTGCAGTCTTCAACGCAGTAGTTGTTCTTGATCAGGCTACGCGCTTGCTGCGCCGACAACGGCTCGGTAACGACGATCTGCGAGCCGCACGGCATGCTCTTGCTGGTCACTCGGTTGTCGAGGCCTTGCGGCAGGTAGGCGTTACCGGCGATCAACAGGTACTTGGCCTTCACCACGCCTTTGGCCGTGCGCACAGTGATCGGTTCGCCGTAAGTGATTTCCACCGCCGCCGATTGTTCGTAAATCTTGCCACCCAGGCCGATGATTGCCGAAGCCTCACCAAGGGCCAGGTTGAGCGGATGGATGTGACCACCCTGCATATCCAGCAAGCCACCGACGTACGCCTGGGAACCGACTTCGCGCTTGATATCGGCTTCGCCGAGCAGTGTCAGGTTTTTGTTGCCGTAGCGTTCCCAGCTCTTCTTCTGCTCGGCCAGACCTTTGAGTTGCTTTTTGTTCATCGCCGCGAAAATGCCGCCGGGGCGGTAGTCGCACTGGATGTCGTAGTGCTGTATGCGCTGACGGATGATGTCGGCGCCTTCGAAAATCATGCTGCCGAGCACTTCGGCAGTCTTGTCGCCATAGCGCTCTTCGATGACATCGACGTCGCGACTGTAGGAGTTGACCAGTTGCCCACCGTTGCGCCCGCTGGCGCCGAAGCCGACTTTCGCCGCTTCAAGCACGGTGACGCTGTAGCCCGCTTCGGCCAGGAACAGCGCCGAAGACAGCCCGGTGTAGCCTGCGCCGATCACGCAGACATCGCAGTCCACCGCGCCTTCGAGCACCGGGAAATCACCGGTGAAGTTGCGAGTGGCGGCGTAGTAGCTGTTTACATGCTGTTGGATTGAAGAGTTCTGTTTCATACGTTTCTCCGAAGGTCGCCGACAATGTGCCGACGACCGCCGCTTATAAAGGTCTTAGAGCTTGATCCAGGTTGCTTTGAGTTCGGTGTACTTGTCGAACGCATGCAGCGATTTGTCCCGACCGTTCCCCGACTGCTTGAACCCGCCAAACGGCGCGGTCATGTCGCCGCCGTCGTACTGGTTGACCCAGACGCTGCCGGCGCGCAGGCCACGGGCGAAGGTGTGCGCCTTGCTCAGGTTGGCGGTCCAGACACCGGCGGCCAGGCCGTAGATGCTGTCGTTGGCAATCGCCAGGGCTTCTTGCGTTGTGTCGAAGGTGATCACCGACAATACCGGGCCGAAGATCTCTTCCTGGGCGATGGTCATGGCATTGGTGACGCCGTCGAAAATCGTCGGCTCCACGTATTGGCCACCGGTGTCTTCAAGGGTGCGGCTGCCACCGGCGATCAGCTGAGCACCCTGCTCTTTGCCGATGGCGATGTAGCGCAGCACGTTGTCCAGTTGACGCTGGTCGACCACCGCGCCGACGGTTGTTGCAGGATCGAGCGCGTGTCCGGGTTTCCAGCCTTGCAGGGCTTCCACCAGCAGCGGAATGAACTGATCCCGGATCGAGCGTTCCACCAGCAAGCGCGAGCCAGCCGTGCAGACTTCGCCCTGGTTGAAGGCAATGGCACCAGCGGCGGCCTGTGCTGCAGCGCGCAAGTCCGGTGCGTCGGCGAACACCACGTTGGCGCTCTTGCCACCGGCTTCGGCCCAGACGCGTTTCATGTTGCTTTGCCCGGCGTAGATCATCAGCTGCTTGGCAATCGCCGTGGAGCCGGTGAAGGCCAGTACATCAACGTCCATGTGCAACGCCAGCGCCTTGCCGACGGTGTGGCCGAAGCCTGGCAAAACGTTGAATACGCCTTTGGGAATGCCCGCATCCAGTGCCAGTTGCGCGATGCGGATCGCCGTCAGGGGTGACTTCTCCGAAGGCTTGAGGATGAACGAGTTGCCCATCGCCAGGGCCGGGGCGAATTTCCAGCTGGCCATGATCAGCGGGAAGTTCCACGGCACGATGGCCGCCACTACGCCGGCCGCTTCGCGCGTCACCAGGCCCAGCTGATCGTGTGGTGTGGCGGCGACTTCGTCGTAGAGCTTGTCGATGGCCTCGGCGGTCCAGCGAATCGCGTTGGCGGCGGCCGGAATGTCGATGCTCATGGAGTCGCTGATCGGCTTGCCCATGTCGAGGGTTTCGAGCAACGCCAGTTCTTCCTGGTTGGCCAGGATCAGGTCGGCAAAGCGGATCAGGATGCGCTTGCGCTCAGCCGGGGCGAGGTTGGCCCAGACGCCGGATTCGAACGTGCGGCGTGCCACGGCGACGGCGGCGTTGGCATCGGCTTCATCGGTGCTGGCGACGTTCGCCAGGAAACGGCCGTCCACCGGGCTGATGCACTCGAACGTGGCGCCACTGGCAGCCGCGCAGTATTGGCCGTCGATGAAGGCACGGCTCTCGATGGTGAGGGACTGGAAGCATTGCTCCCAATCGCTGCGAGTAATTGTCATTGTTGTGACTCGACGCAGGGGAATAGATGGTCGTGTTAACAGACAGTGCGAGGTAAGTAACCTGTGGCGAGGGAGCTTGCTCGCGCTGGACTGCGCAGCAGTCCCATCTTTTGGGGCCGCTACGCGGCCCAGCGGGAGCAAGCTCCCTCGCCACGGGTTGGGTGTCGGCGCTGTTACACGGTATGCAAGTACCAGTTGTACTCAAGGTCGGAAATGGAGTTCTCGAACTCGGCCAGCTCGCTCTCCTTGCACGCCACGAACACGTCGATGTACATCGGGTCGATGTACTTGGCCATGACTTCGCTGTCGTCCAGTTCGCGCAGTGCATCGCGCAGGTTGTTCGGCAGGCTTTGTTCGTTCTGCTCGTAGCTGTTGCCTTCCACCGGAGCGCCCGGTTCGATCTGGTTGGTCAGGCCGTGATGCACGCCCGCCAATACCGACGCCATCAGCAGGTACGGGTTGGCATCGGCGCCAGCCACTCGGTGTTCGATGCGCACGGCGTCCGGCGAACCGGTTGGCACCCGCACCGCCACGGTACGGTTGTCGATCCCCCAGCTCGGCGAGTTCGGCACATAGAACTGTGCGCCGAAGCGGCGGTATGAGTTGACGTTCGGGCAGAGGAACGCCATCTGCGCCGGCAGGGTCTCGAGCACACCGCCGATCGCGTGTCGCAGCGCGGCGTTCTGCTCGGGATCCTCGCTGGCAAAGATGTTGTTGCCTTCTTTGTCGAGAATCGAAATGTGCACGTGCAGACCGTTGCCCGCCTGGCCCGGATACGGCTTGGCCATGAAGGTGGTGTCCATCTCGTGGTCGTAGGCGATGTTCTTCACCAGACGCTTGAGCAGGACGGCGTAGTCGCACGCCTTGATTGGGTCAGCCACGTGGTGCAGGTTGACTTCGAATTGCGCCGGGGCGCTTTCCTTGACGATGGCGTCTGCCGGGATGCCCTGCTCTTTCGCGCCTTCGAGGATGTCTTGCAGGCAGTCGACGTATTCGTCGAGATCGTCGATCAAATACACCTGGGTCGAAATCGGACGTTTGCCGGACACCGGTGAACGTGGTGACTGCGGTCGACCGTTCACGTTGTCCTGGTCGATCAAGTAGAACTCCAGTTCGAACGCGGCGCAGATGGTCAGCCCCAGGTCGTCGAACTTGCGCACGACATTGGCCAGCACTTCACGCGGGTCGGCGAAGAACGGCTCGCCTTCGATTTCATGCATGGTCATCAGCAGTTGCGCGGTCGGGCGCTTCTGCCATGGCTCGATGCTCAGGGTGCCTGGGATCGGGTAGCAGATACGGTCGGCGTCGCCGATGTCCAGACCCAGGCCGGTGCTTTCCACCGTGGAGCCATTGATGTCCAGAGCAAACAGGGAAGCCGGCAGATTGATGCCTTTCTCGTAAACCTTATGAAGACTGGTGCGTTCGATGCGCTTGCCGCGCACCACACCGTTCATATCCGCAATCAGAAGGTCGACGTACAAAACCTCAGGATATTTCTTAAGGAATGCGTTTGCTTCGTTGAGTTGAACGGTACGCAGAGGGACCGACATGATGCACCTATTTTTTTACTGTTAATTATTATGTTCACCGCCCTTTCACGCAGCCAGTCAATCCGAAAGGCAAAGTGAAGTCAATAGCGAACACCGCGCCTTTCGACCTTTATTTTCGGGCCTCCAAGCGGCACGAGAGTGCCAAACCAGCCTCGAAACACCTGTAAATCCTGAAGATCGGACGCGCGGCGTTTAGAATTTTTTACATGGGAGTTGTTAATTAAAATCAACAAGGCTAAGCTCCGGAAAAGCTCGTTCAAGTGTCAAACTTCGAGGTGATAAAAATGGCATTCAAGCCATTGATCGGCGTTACTGCGTGCGTCAAACAGATTGGCCTGCACCCCTACCACGTCAGCGGCGACAAGTACTTGCGCGCTGTCAGCGTTGCGGCGCTGGGGCTGCCCGTCGTTATTCCTTCCTTAGGCGACCTGACCGAAATCGAGGATCTGCTACCGCAGCTTGACGGTCTGTTGCTGACCGGCTCGCCCTCGAATGTGGAACCCTTCCACTATCAAGGCCCCGCCAGCGCCCCCGGCACGGATCATGATCCGGCGCGGGATGCCACCACCCTCCCCCTGATCCGTGCGGCCATCGCTGCCGGCGTTCCGGTGCTCGGCATCTGCCGGGGTTTCCAGGAGATGAATGTGGCGTTCGGCGGCAGCCTGCATCAGAAGGTCCATGAGCTCCCTGGCTTCCTCGATCATCGCGAAGCCAATCACCCGGACCTGGCCGTGCAATACGCACCGGCACATGAGGTGAATGTGCAACCGGGCGGTGTGTTCCAAGCGCTGGATCTGCCTACGGTGTTCCAGGTCAATTCGATTCACAGCCAAGGCATTGACCGACTGGCCCCCGGCCTGCGCGCCGAAGCCGTCGCGCCGGATGGCTTGATCGAGGCGGTCTCGGTCAAGCACAGCAAAACCTTCGCCCTCGGTGTGCAATGGCATCCGGAGTGGCAGGTGCTGGATAACCCTCCCTACCTGAGAATTTTCCAGGCGTTTGGTGACGCGTGCCGACAACGGGCAGCGTTGCGTAATTTGCGCTGACTCAAACCCCGAATATTCAATTTACTGCCCCGTGAAGATCACAGGCGAGCCTTGGCGCGCCTGCCCTTCACGACAACTACACACTGCAATAACAACAAGCACGACCAGGCAGCCAGGACGGCGGCGCCGAATAAACCCGGCGGGATGGGTGATGCCAGCAATGCAAATGCAATTCCCTGTGGGAGCTGGCTTGCCAGCGATGACGGTTGGTCAGTCAACGATCATGTTGACTGCCAGGGCCTCATCGCTGGCAAGCCAGCTCCCACAAGGACCGCAAATGAATTGGCCGGCATCACTCGCTCCGGGTTTGCAATCAACTATTAAGTCAGGCCGCGTTGGCCCGACGACTGAAACCTGTTGGGAGTTTCACATGGCAAACGCCTCCAGCATCTACAGGAAGGCTCTTGAAGGTCACCAGGCACCGAAAAAGGTTCTGGTGAAAGTCGACCGCGTCACCAAGAAATTCGACGAAACCACCGCTGTGGACGATGTGTCCCTGGAAATCCATCAGGGCGAAATCTTCGCCCTGCTCGGTGGTTCCGGTTCCGGTAAATCGACGCTGCTGCGCATGCTCGCCGGCTTCGAGCGCCCGACCGAAGGCCGGATTCTGCTAGACGGTGTCGACATCACCGACATGCCGCCGTACGAACGGCCGATCAACATGATGTTCCAGTCCTATGCCCTGTTCCCGCACATGACGGTGGCGCAGAACATCGCCTTCGGCCTCAAGCAGGACCGTTTGCCCGCCGCCGAAATCGACGCCCGCGTGGAAGAAATGCTGCGTCTGGTGCACATGACCCAATACGCCAAGCGCAAACCGCACCAGTTGTCCGGTGGTCAGCGTCAGCGCGTGGCGCTGGCCCGTTCCCTGGCCAAGCGGCCGAAGCTGTTGTTGCTCGACGAACCCATGGGCGCGCTGGATAAAAAGCTGCGCTCGCAGATGCAACTGGAGCTGGTGGAGATCATCGAGCGCGTTGGCGTGACCTGCGTGATGGTGACCCACGACCAGGAAGAGGCCATGACCATGGCCCAGCGCATTGCAATCATGCACCTGGGCTGGATCGCCCAGATCGGCAGCCCGGTGGACATTTACGAAGCGCCGGTCAGCCGCATGGTCTGCGAATTCATCGGCAACGTGAATGCCTTCGACGGCACCGTGGTGGAAGACCTCGAAGGTCACGCCATCATTCACAGCCCCGACCTGGAACAGAAGATCTACGTCGGCCACGGCGTCAGCACGTCGGTGCAGGACAAGTCGATCACCTACGCGATCCGTCCGGAAAAACTGCTGGTCAGCACCACCAAACCCGACACGCGCTACAACTGGTCCAGCGGCAAGGTGCATGACATCGCCTACCTCGGCGGCCACTCGGTGTTCTACGTCGAGCTGCCCGGCGGCAAGGTTGTCCAGTCGTTCATGGCCAACGCCGAACGCCGGGGCGCGCGTCCGACCTGGGACGATCAGGTCTACGTGTGGTGGGAAGACGACAGCGGCGTGGTACTGCGCGCATGAGAACCTTCAATCAGCAATTCCTGCGCCTGGTGCCCAGTGGGCGAAAACTGGTGATCGGCATTCCATTCGTATGGCTGTGCCTGTTCTTCATGTTGCCGTTCTTCCTGGTAATGAAGATCAGCTTCTCGGAAGCCGCGCTGGCCATTCCGCCCTACTCGGAGATCTACACCTACGCCGAGCAGAAATTCAACCTGCTGCTCAATATCGGCAACTACACGTTGCTGGGTGAAGACGAGTTGTACCTCTCGGCATACCTCGGTTCGTTGAAGGTCGCATTCTTCAGCACACTGGCGTGCCTGGTGATCGGTTTCCCGATGGCCTACGCCATTACCAAGGCGAGCAAGGAAGCGCAAAACGTCCTGATGCTGTTGATCATGATGCCGACCTGGACCGCGATCCTGATCCGCGTCTACGCATGGATGGGCATTCTCAGCAACAACGGTTTGCTCAACGGCTTCCTGATGTGGACAGGCCTGACCTCACACCCGATCGAGATCCTCAACACCAACATCGCGGTGTATATCGGCGTCGTTTACGCTTACTTGCCGTTCATGATCCTGCCGCTCTACGCCAACCTGGTGAAGCACGATCAGAGCTTGCTGGAAGCCGCGTCGGACCTGGGTTCGAGCACCTTCAACAGCTTCTGGAAAATCACCGTGCCGCTGGCCAAGAACGGCATCATCGCCGGTTGCATGCTGGTGTTCATTCCGGTGGTGGGCGAGTTCGTGATCCCGGAACTGCTGGGTGGTCCGGAGACCCTGATGATCGGCCGCGTACTGTGGCAAGAGTTCTTCAACAACCGCGACTGGCCTGTGGCGTCCGCGCTGGCGGTGGTCATGCTGTTGATCCTGATTGTGCCGATTCTGCTGTTCAACCGCAGCCAGGCCAAAGAGATGGAGGCACGGGGATGAAACGTTTCGGTTTTTCAAAATTGATGCTGGTGTTCGGCCTGTCGTTCATCTACCTGCCGATGCTGATCCTGGTGATCTACTCGTTCAACGCATCGAAACTGGTGACGGTGTGGGGCGGCTGGTCGTTCAAGTGGTACGCCGGTCTGCTCGACAACTCGCAACTGATGGGTTCGGTGGTGCGCTCGCTGGAAATCGCCTGCTACACGGCAATCGCAGCAGTCGCACTGGGGACATTGGCCGCGTTCGTGCTGACCCGTGTCACGCGTTTCAAGGGCCGTACGTTGTTCGGTGGCCTGGTCACCGCGCCGCTGGTGATGCCCGAGGTGATTACCGGCCTGTCGCTGTTGCTGCTGTTCGTGGCCATGGCGCAGTTGATCGGTTGGCCGATGGAGCGTGGCATCGTCACGATCTGGATCGCCCACACCACGTTTTGTGCCGCCTACGTGGCAGTGGTAGTCTCCGCCCGCCTTCGCGAACTGGACCTGTCCATCGAAGAAGCGGCCATGGACCTCGGCGCCAAGCCATTCAAGGTGTTTTTCCTGATCACCATTCCGATGATCGCGCCGTCACTGGCAGCGGGCGGCATGATGTCGTTCGCCTTGTCGCTGGATGACCTGGTGTTGGCGAGCTTCGTTTCCGGCCCGGGTTCGACGACCCTGCCGATGGAAGTGTTCTCGGCGGTGCGTCTGGGTGTGAAGCCTGAGATCAATGCCGTGGCCAGCCTGATTCTGTTGGCTGTTTCGATCGTGACCTTCATGGTCTGGTATTTCAGCCGACGTGCCGAAGCCAGCCGTAAACGCGCGATCCAGGAAGCGATGGACCAGACCGCCAGCGAATCCTGGCAGGCGCCCGAAAAGAAGATGTTGGGAGCGACGGCGTAAGTCGTTGGGGCTTGCTTCTTGTGGCGAGGGAGCTTGCTCCCGCTTGAGTGTGCAGCACTCACACAATTTTGGGGCCGCTGCGCAGCCCAGCGGGAGCAAGCTCCCTCGCCACAGGCACTGTATCAAGCCCCCGGGTATTGGGGCTCACTGCCACAGGTTCTGAATTCTGATTTTTGTTTTGTGTATTTGAATAAGAAAAGAAATGGAGTTGTACCGATGAAAATGTTTGGCAGGACTCTGCTGACACTGTCCTTATTGGGCGCGATCGCCTCGGGCGCCCAGGCCAATGACAAGGTTCTGCGCGTCTACAACTGGTCGGATTACATTGCCCCGGACACGGTCAAGAAATTCGAAGACGAGACCGGCATCCGCGTGACCTACGATGTCTTCGACAGTAACGAAACCCTTGAAGCGCGCCTGCTGGCGGGCAAATCCGGCTATGACATAGTCGTGCCGTCCAACAGTTTCCTGGCCAAGCAGATCAAGGCCGGCGTCTATCGGGAACTGGACAAATCGAAGCTGCCGAACTGGAAAAACCTCAATCCAGTGTTGCTGAAAAACGCCTCCGCCAGCGACCCGGACAACGCTCATGCGTTCCCGTACATGTGGGGTTCGATCGGCATTGGTTTCAACCCGGCCAAGGTCAAGGAAGTGCTGGGTGCCAACGCGCCGACCAACTCCTGGGACTTGCTGTTCAAACCGGAAAACGCTGAAAAACTCAAAGCCTGCGGTATCAGTTTCCTCGATTCGCCGACCGAAATGATCCCGGCCGCCCTGCACTACCTGGGTTACCCGGTCAACGACCGCGACAAGGCGCACATCGCCGAAGCTGAAGCGCTGTTCATGAAGATTCGCCCGTCGGTGTCTTACTTCCATTCGTCGAAGTACATCTCTGACCTGGCCAACGGCAACATCTGCGTCGCCGTCGGTTACTCCGGCGACGTGTTGCAAGCCAAGGCCCGCGCAGAGGAAGCCGGTGACAAGGTGAAGATTGACTACAGCATCCCGAAAGAAGGTGCCGGCAGTTTCTACGACATGGTTGCCATCCCGCGTGATGCGGCGAACGTCGAAGAGGCCTATCAGTTCATGAACTTCCTGATGCGCCCGGACATCATCGCCGAGATCACCAACAACATCGGCTACAGCAACGCCAACGCGGCGGCAACGCCTTTGGTGGATGAGGCGATTCGCAACGACCCGGGGTCGTACCCGCCTGAAGCCGTAATGGCGACGTTGTATGCCATTCCTGACCAGCCGATTGCCGTACAGCGGATCATGACCCGCGGCTGGACCAAGGTGAAGTTGGGTAAATAACGGCGCAGAGAGTGGGCACGCCTCAAGGGACGCTCTGCGTTCCAGCTCTGACGAGGGACGCGGAGCGTCCCGGGCTACATTCCCACGCGGAGCGTGGGAACGATCAAATAACGGCGCGGAGYGAGGATCGTTCCCACGCTCTGCGTGGGCACGCCTCAAGGGACGCTCTGCATTCCAGCTCTGGCGAGGGACGCGGAGCGTCCCGGGCTACATTCCCACGCGGAGCATGGGAACGATCAAATAACGGCGCGGAGTGAGGATCGTTCCCACGCTCTGCGTGGGCACGCCTCAAGGGACGCTCTGCGTTCCAGCTCTGGTGAGGGACGCGGAGCGTCCCGGGCTACATTCCCACGCGGAGCGTGGGAACGATTCAAATAACGGCGCGGAGTGAGGATCGTTCCCACGCTCTGCGTGGGCACGCCTCAAGGGACGCTCTGCGTTCCAGCTCTGACGAGGGACGCGGAGCGTCCCGGGCTACATTCCCACGCGGAGCGTGGGCACGCCTCAAGGGACGCTCTGCGTTCCAGCTCTGACGAGGGACGCGGAGCGTCCCGGGCTACATTCCCACGCGGAGCGTGGGAACGATCAAGGATTCCCACGCGGAGCATGGGAACGATCAAATAACGGCGCGGAGCGAGGATCGTTCCCACGCTCTGCGTGGGCACGCCTCAAGGGACGCTCTGCGTTCCAGCTCTGACGAGGGACGCGGAGCGTCCCGGGCTACATTCCCACGCGGAGCGTGGGAACGATCAAGGATNCGCTCTGCGTGGGCACGCCTCAAGGGACGCTCTGCGTTCCAGCTCTGACGAGGGACGCGGAGCGTCCCGGGCTACATTCCCACGCGGAGCGTGGGAACGATCAAGGAAATAACGATCGAGGTTTACCTTCATGCAGCGCCTTACCACCGCTGCATCGCTCACCTGGCTCCTCGGTTAAGGTGAAGTTTGGCGCCCTCGGGCGCCTTTTTTTGTTTGGGATCAGGCAGTGCCCAGAGGCCACTCGGCCAGTGCCCGATAGCGGCCCTTGTGGGATTCGAACAGGATGAAGCGATCGGCGCGCAGGAAAAATTCCGGCGCCGTGACGGCCTCGGGCAGGGGTGCGCGAAAGTCGCGGGCCAAGGTCAGGTGCGGGCGAAATTCCCGGGGGGCGTCTTCCAGGCCAAAGGGCAACAAGGCCTGTTCCAGGTCATACACCAGGCGCAACAATGCCGGCGGTGGCTGTTCCGGCGCCAGTACCAGCGCCCCTGCCCTGCGCCAGACATCCAATCGGTCGAGCACCACCGTCAGTCGCGCGCCCGATGTGCGCACAGATGCGGCTGCCTCACAGATATCAGCGATTCGCGCGTTATCGATCGAACCGAGAAATTTCAGGGTCAGGTGAAAGTTCTCCGCCGGCACCGGGCGTCCACTCCTCAATTGCAATGCGCCACGCCATTGGGCGATGGCCTTGCGTTGTGCCGGCGCGCAGTCCAAGGCAAAGAACAGCCGTTTGAACGGCTCACGGGATTCGTCATTCATGCAGGGGGATCTCTGGCTGGCTCACTTGAGTCTACAACCGACGGGCTGTTTCTGGCGCATGACGGCATGCACGTTATAGTTCATGCAAGCGAACCATCAGGAGGCGGCCATGCGTCAGATCCTCAGCAAAGAACCATGGTGGGCCGCTCCACCCAAGCCCGGGCAGGACGAATTCGAGCTGGAATGGGGCTGGCTGGTGCATTACAGCGAAGGCGAACCGCGTTTCGAGTTCATTCGTGAACGGCCGACGGACGATGAAATCCGCGGGCGCAAGAGTTGCAGGATCACCCCGGCGGCAGAGTGATCCTGCGTTACGCTGTCAGGCTTCAAGCAGCTGTTCAAATCCACCGTAAATCATTCTTTGACCATCGAACGGCATCGGATTGACGTCCGGTTTCATGCGCGGGTCTTGCATCATTTTGTCCATGCCGGCATTGCGGGTGTCCTTGTCCGGCCAGACGATCCAGCCGAATGCCACGGTTTCGCCTTCCTTGAGTTTCACCGCCATCGGAAAAGAGGTGACGGTGCCTTGCGGCACGTCTTCGCCCCAGCATTCGACCACACTCAAGGCGCCATTTTCCTTGAAAACCGCCGCAGCGATTTCGGCGTGTTTTTTGTATTGCTCGCGATTGGCGGTAGGCACCGCCGCGACAAAACCATCGATGTAAGACATGAGTCATCTCCTTGCTTCATGGGTTGATCTGCTGGTTAGTCGATTCGGTCGGACTCCAATCGACAGTTCCCACGCTGACACCGACCGGCGGTTGCGCACTTTGCGCCAGATTGCCTTCGATCTGCCCCGCCATGTACAACGTTCCGGCCATCACGCCACTGGTCGGGCTTTGCACCATCTTCGTCCAGGCCTTGTCGAAGGTGTTGCCCAGACTGCTGCGAATCAGCGCCTCGCTGTCGGGCCGGTCGCTGGCCTGGATCAACGCACGTATCCCCGCGACACCGACGGTAATCAAGCCACCGGCGAGTTTTCCCGCCGCCGCCGCCACGGCACTGGCCGCACCGCGAGGGGCCATTTCCGCCTCGATTCGCTGACTGGCACGCTTGGCAACCGGCGCCATGGCGGTGTCGGTCGAATCGACGCCTTTCTCGCCACCGGCCTTGTGTACCTTGTCGATGAGCGCGGCATAGGCCGGCAGCGAGTTCAACGTCTCGGCGTGCACGACTTGATACAGCGAAGCATCCCGGGCCGATGGCGGCCCGAGGGCTATCGCCGGGACTTTCTGGATCCGGCCATTGAGTTGAGCCATCGGCACGCCGTGGCGCTGGGAGATTTTCTGCAACTCTTCCCTGAGGATGTCGACGTAAAACGCCGACGCCAGACTGAGAATCGCATCCGGATCAATCTCCACCGCCACTGGAGCCAGTACCTTTTCCTGGTATTTCTCCAGCAAGTAAGCGGCCAGGCGCTTTTCCGAGGTGTCCCGCTCGCCCTTGGCGCTGATGGTGTACCAACTGACCTTCATCGACAGCCATTCCTGGGTCCAATAGCTGCTGAACCAGGGGATGAAGTTTTCTTCGGTCAACTGATAGACCCGCGTGCGCCAGTAATCCATGGCGCCACGGGCGTAGATTCTGGTTTGTTCGGTGGCGGATTGCGATGCGCTGACGATTTCCTGATCGACTTGTTGCCAGGTACTTGGCGAGATCATGACCTGCGGCACTTCCACCGGCGCACGCGGAGCTGTGGCGCATCCCGCCAACAGCAGCATGACGACGATCAGCGAGCGCCGATTCAAGATCGCGGTTCCCTAAAGTCTGCGCCAAACCAAATGCCCGACGCTCAAAAACCCTTGATTTGAGTATAGGTGGCAGTCCTTGCCCGCTGGTTGTTGATGTTGTTCTTAATGCCTTCATCGACAGCAGGCTGGCTCCTGCAAGGGACTACTGTGGCAGCCAGCCTGCTGGCGAAGCCCGACCATCACTGCCATCGATACTCACCATCGCCACGAATGCCTTCCGCTCCAGAACCGTCAGCGTAGGATCAGTTTCAACCCCACACGAAACCCTGTAGCGGAGGTTCGAATCATGCTGATCCATCTCCTGACCTGTCTGGCCCTGACGGCCTCCACGTTGAGCGTATTCGCCTGGTTCGTTCTCTCCGAGGAGCGCACGTCATGATCAACGAAGTCACCCTGGCCGTGAGCTTCCCGGTGTTCGGCAACAACTACTACTCGCAGCAATTCGAGTCCCGTAAGGTGTTGACACTGATGTTCGACGAAAAATTCGAAGACTTGCTGATTCCAGCTGCCGGCAATCATTTCAACAACGAAGTGGTGGGGCTCAACGATCAGTTCCGCTTTCTCAACGATGTGTTGGCCGAGCATTTGCTGGCGACCGAAGTCGCCGCTAACGCCCGTCGCCATCAATACTTTTGAGCAATTGTCCCAGTCCCTCGGCGAAACCGGTCGGCGGGGCCATGGCAAACCGCTTGAGCAGTCGGCTGTTGTCGGCGCGCGAATGCTTGATGTCACCGCTGCGCGGCTTGTCGTAGTTCAACGTCAGTGGCCGCCCGAGCAATTCACCTAGCATCGACGCCAGATCATTAACGCTGGTGGAACGGTTGAACCCGACATTGACTGGGTCACTGCCGGGTTGAACATCACCGACAGCCTGTACGAGGATCTTGACCAGGTCGTCTACGTAAACGAAATCCCGTGTTTGCTCCCCATCGCCGTAAACGGTGATCGGGAGTTTTTTTTGCGCCCGCTCGCTGAAAATACTGATCACGCCGGAGTAAGGCGACGAAGGGTCCTGGCGCGGACCATAGACATTGAAAAATCGCAGAATGACCGGCTCAAGATGATGTTGACGACGATAGAAATCCAGAAAGTGTTCGCTGGCCAGTTTGTCGGCGGCATAGGGGGTCAGCGGTTCTTTTACAGTCTCCTCGGTGATCGCGGTGCCTTCGCCATTGTTGCCATAGATCGCCGCACTGGAGGCAAAAACCACCCTCTTTACCCCTTCCTGGCGCATCGCCTCACAAATGTTCAAGGTGCCGACAAAATTACTTTGATGGGTCGCAACCGGGTCGTCTACCGATGCTTGCACTGAAGCTACCGCGGCCAGATGCACCACCGCGCTGCAATCTTTCATCGCCCTCGCCACTGTCGGCCCGTCGGCGACGTCCCCCACCACCAGGGTCAAATGGCAGCGATCAATCGGCAGGTTAGATAATTTGCCCGTGGATAGATCATCCAGAACACGCACGCCATAGCCTTTTTCAAGCAGCGCTTCGACCAGGTGCGAGCCAATGAAGCCGGCCCCTCCCGTCACAAGAATTCGCTCAGTCATGACTTATTCTCTCTCTTGCTCGGTGGCGGAGGGACGAACCATGGCGATGAAATCGCCTATTTCATCGATGAATTCACGGCCGTCAGTGAGCATTTTTTTCCAGTCAGTGGGAAAGCGCACATTCAATGGCAATTGATCGATTCGCCAGCGTGGCGATAGAGGCCGATCAAACCGCGCGGCAACCTGCAGGCCCATTTCGCTGGCGGCAAACGGCCCGCGCAACACCGTCGGCGTACGTCCGGCGCTGTCCACCGCCTGAACCACGTGGGCGGTCAACCACTCGCCGTCCGGCATGCGTACACGCAACGGCTGACCAATGGCGGCGTAGCTGATGTTCAGTGGCTCCAGATAAATCCACAGCAGCGGATCTTCCAATTGCTCGATGCGCATCAGCAAGGTGCCGGCGCCGACGTTTTCCCCAGGGTTGACCAAAACTTCTGCCACCCGTCCGCTCTGCGCGGCCGCGACCGGCAGCGCGGCAAGCCGCGTCTGCAACCATGCTTGCTCGGCACTGCGCTGTGCCTTATCTCGCTCATCACTCAAGGGCGATTGACTGGCCTGTTGCTCGCGTCGTTCAAACGCCAGCAGATCGGCTCTGAAACTGTCGAGTTCGGACTGGGCGGACAACACCTCTCCCCGGGAAACCGCGCCGCGTACCACGAGCTCTTCAAGCACCTTCACGCGGTCTTCCGCGCGGGCGATACGGGTCCTGAGCAATTGACGTTCGCGGCCACCGAGCTTGGCATTGCTCAAGCGCATCGTATCGGCCGGTATGGCCGCAAGTTGCGCCAGCCGCGCACGCCATTCGGGGTTGTCGAGGTTAACCAGCGGCTGGTCGATCCGCACCTGCTCCCCCGCCTTGACGAACAATTGCTCGACCCGCCCGGCATCCCGCGCTCGGACCTCAAGAATCGGCAGGCGCAATTGCGCCGGCGCGTCGATCATCCACATCCCGTAAACCAGCTTGCCACCCAGCCAGATCAAGGGGCTCGCCACCAATAACAGAATCAGGTACCAGCGCACCCGGAACGCCATGCGTTTGCCCGGTGCGTAAAGCACCGTCAAGCCTTGTTCCTGAGTAGGGCTCAATTCTTTGCGACTATCGAAACGAATCTTCATGACGGCTCACCGTTTTGGAAAGTCTCGCCAGGCTTGCCAGTCAATTCCGGCAATCCCTTGAGGTTGCAGTTGCTCGCGCCAGACACTGGCCTGGTGTTGCAACTGTTCAGTCGATGCACCGGCCCAGGATTCGGTGGAATCCAGTTGCGGCTCCGTACTTTGCGCCAGGCGAAATTGCAGATCGGGCCAGCGTTTGGCGATAGCCTCTGCTCGTTGCGCACTGTTTTTCGGGTTGCGGGTGTAGATCATCAGGCTGACCTGGCGCACACCCGCTTCGGGAAGCCCACAGGGCACACAGGTTTCTCCGGGTTTTGCGTCGCCAAACCAGCGGGGGTGGCTGGAAATTTCCACCGGCCAAGGGCTTTCGCGGGCCGCCAGGCGCAAAGTGTCGAGCCAGTCTTTCAAACGCTGGTCAGGCACCGGTACGCCCAACTGCTCGACCTCCAGGTCGAGATGCAGGCTGGTGAAGGAAAGGCCGTCGAGTTTTGCCAGTAAATCGCTGAGCTGATGACGCCCCTCAGGCTTTATCCATTCCGGATCGCCAAGCAACACGCTGATCTGCATCCCTGCTCCGGTCGCTTGCTGCAGTAATTGCTCCAGTTGTTGACGTGTGGTGCCAAGGTCCTTGATCTGGGCGGCCTTGAGGCCCAGGTAAATCTTGTCCATACCGGCCTTGCGCAATGCCGCAAGTTCAGCCCCCCGATGCTCGGGATCGAGCAAGGCTTCGCTGTCCCAGACGTAAATGGCCTGGGACCACTGCGAAGGTGCAGCGTGCACCACTTGCGGCGCAATCAGCAGCGTCATGGCGAGCAGAATCGATCGCATATCAAAACCTCGTGGCCCGTTTAAGTACCCACCACGGCGCCATCGAGCTTTCTTCGTGTCCGCGACGAAACATTTCATTGAGCATCGCCACGGCGCTCCAACAGCGCAGTATCAGCATGAACAGCGGAAAGACCGGCACCAGCACCCCCAAGGTCATGTCCTTGCGGGGCCGGTCCGAGACCATCACCAACATGGCCAGGAACAATATCGAGGTGATCATCAGGTACAACAGGTAAACCATCACGAACAGAATCAGCAACGTCTTGCCCGGCAGAACGAACAACGCGACCAGGGTGTAGGTGAGGATCAGGAAAGGCAGCACCAGCTGGAAAAAGAAGCCCGTGAGCAGAATCATCAGGAAGGTGCGCCAGCCCAGCAGCTTGGGGTCGATGTTGTGGTTGTGCTTTCTGATATAGAGAAAGTACAGGTCGCCGTCCCAGCGCAGGCGCTGCATCAGAAACTCGCGAAGGGTCTTGGGTGCATCGGTGTGGCCGATCGCTTCAGGCTCGAACGGGATTCTCAGGTTGTGGCGCTTGAAGTAGCTCTTGATCCGCAACGTCAGGTCCAGGTCTTCGGCGGTATGCGTGTTCCAGCCACCGATTTTCACCAGGAAGCTGCGGCGAAACGCACCGAAGGCCCCCGAGACGTTGTTGACCAGATTCCATTCCGACAAACCGATTTTCGACATGTGGATGGACAACAGATACTCCAGCGCCTGCATCGCGGTCACCCATGATGACCAGACGTTGCGCACCCGCAGGCTACCGGCAACCGCCGGCACCGAAGGGTCCTCGAAGTGCCGCACGATGGAGCTGACCATGTTGTTGTCAAAGGACGTATCGCCATCGAGGGCCATGACAATGTCCCCGCTGGCCAGTGACAGGCCGGCGTTCAATGAAGATACCCGTCCGCCCCGCTGCCATTTGGCGATAGGTCGCAAATGGCGCCTGGGGTACAGATACGCATCGACCTTGAAACCGCGTACGGCGCTGAGCGTCGCTTGATTGACCGTGGCGCCGTCGACCACCGGAATCATCTCGATATGGCCGGGGTAGGTCTGTTCGCACAGGCTCAACAGTGTGGTTTGTACATCAAGGCCTTCGCTGTAGCAGGTAATGATGCAAGAGACCCGGGGTCGATAGACACTGGTCTTGGGCACGCGCGTGCGCCGACGAGTGAACCAGCGCAGCACACCGAGCATCACCATGACCATCAACGGCAATTCGAACATCAGAAACAGGGGGAACAGCATGTAAAACAATCGGCTCAACCCGTCCGCTCCCATCAAGGCACTGAGCAGGCTGTAAAGTTGCTCCATGAATGGGCTCATCTCGCATCACCCAATTCGCCGGCCAGTCGGGCCAGCAGCAGTTCACCATCTTCCTGATCGAGGAGCTCCTTGGGTGCGGTGATGCTGACCAACCGTAAGGACACGTCACTGATTTCCGGCGCGGAAAACAGCTCGGCGACCCGGCCGAGACGCTGCTTGACCGATTCCAGCCCCTTTTCGTCAGTATTGGGCAACATGATCCAGAAAAACTCTTCGGTGCTTCGAGAGCAGCGATCCGTTTCCCTGACCGACTCCTGCAGACGATCGGCGACACTGTCGATGAACGCATGGCCACGCTGTTCACCCAGGCGCGTCAACGTGCCGGCCAGGTTGACAAAACGCAGGCCGATCAAAGAAAAAGCCGGGTTCGAATAGCGGCGAACGATCTGGATCTGCCAGTTCAGCAGATCAAAGAAGTCCTTGCCGCCCAGCAGGTTGAGCCTGCCAAAGTGCCGAGACGAACGCTCGCTGAATTCCTGCCGGCAACGAAACCGCCCCGCTTCGGCCAAGCGAAAATCCCGGACTTCTCGCACCCGCAGTTTGTCGGGCGTGTGCGACAACCCGCAATCCAGGCAACGCGCTTGCACTTCGGCATCGACAAAAAACGCCTGGCACGAGCGGCAGCGGTAGTTCTCCATCGGACGGTCGTAATCGCTACCGATGTGACGCAAGCGGTTCAGACAATTGGGGCACAACAGCACGCCATCCTTGAGAAATGATTCCTGAGGCCCGACATGCCCACAAGTAAAGCAATGCAATGACGGTTGCCGTGATATGTCCATGGCATGACATTCGGCACAGACGTCGATGTAATTGAGCCGCCCCGAACCGCAGTCCGAGCACAACCGGACGCGGTCGATCAGTACGCCCTCCTCCAGCCATTCCTGCTGCACCATCAAACCGAGCCAGACAAACGAGTTGATCGGTTCGTTATCCGCCAGGGCATCCAGCAACGGATAACGGTAATGCTGAGGCACCTGTGGGTCTCGCAGAGCGTACACCTGGGCGTTGTCACGCAGCCACAGCCAGGTCAACACCCGACTTTCGAAACGCTCCTGCCCCGATCCTTGCTTGAAAAGCCGGAAGCGCTCCAGCCAGTTCGCCCAAAGCGTTTTTATTTCGCTGGACTCAACCGGGCACGCTCCGTCACCCAGGGCTTCACACCAGCCATCCTGGTCGCGACAACAGTAGATGAGCGTGTAGCGATAGGGCTCGGTCGAGCGCAGTTTGCGAAGAACTTTTGCTGCGTAAGCGGCGGGCATATCCAACAGGACGACATCAAATGCGACTGCAGCCAACAGACTGCCGAGATCGGTAAAGTGCTCAAGCTCGGGAAGGTTCAATCCGGGAGCTCTATTACCGAGTATCGCAATCCGCGGGTTTTGAGTGGGCATGACGCACGTCCTCTTCAGAAAAGCCAGCGGGGTGAACGGAGGGTACCAACACTAGCATCGCATTAGAAAAGCGTGTGCTTTTATTGTGAAGTTATTTTTTTATCTTGTTTGCGCAACGAACCTTCCGAGATCGCATAATGTTTTTAAATATCCGATAATATGCATAGCCAGCACGCCAACAAGTTTATTTATTATATTAATCAAAGACTTGTGATCACATCAAAACATTAATCCATCCACCTCATGACTACTGGTTAATTGCCACCAACTAATAGCATCACGCCACCTGACGTATTTGCAATCAACTTTCATTCACAAAAAAAACGGATCCAAATAACAATTGTTGGCAATACCTCACAATGACCGACAAGTTCAGGATCATTTATAACGTACCGCCAACTTTTTATTGCCTGAATATTCCGAGTCGCATAACTGTTACATACCTGAAACAGTGATTGTTTCAAGAACGTACACATGAAACTTTATTGTGTGCAAACCTCCCGAAGGCAACCACGTAACCACTGATGCACGGGGTCGGCGTCCTGTCGGGGGTGCCAGAACATGGCGACGGAAAAGTGCGCAAGGGAAAGCGGCAGCGCAAAGCTGTACATCCCGACTCGCGCCGCGCTGGTGTGTCGCTCCGGCACGCTTGCGATCAGATCCGAAGATCGCGCCAATGCCAATGCCGTCGAGAATCCGGCCACGATGGTCACGGCGCGTCGCTGCAATGCCAGGAGGTGCAGTGCTTCATCGATCGGGCCGTTTTCTAGACCGCGGCGGGACACGCTGATGTGTTGACCCGCTGCGTAGCGCTCGGGGGTGATGGAGCCTTTGCTCAATGGGTGCCCCTCACGTACCACCCCGATGAATCGGTCGCGGAACAAGCCTTGGGTCAACAGCTCCGGGCAGGCGGTTTTACCCACCACGCCGGTTTCCAGGTCGACCGTGCCGTTGCGCAGTGAAGTGCTGTCCTTGTCGGGTTTACTGACGAAGCACAAACGTATGCCCGGTGCCTGTTCGGTGACTCGGGCGATCAGCGCGGCGCCGAAGTTTTCGACGAAGCCTTCGCTGGTGCGCAAGCTGAAGGTGCGCTCCAGACAGCTCAGGTCCGGTTGCTCGGCCGGGCGTAGCACCGCTTCTGCCTGCTGCACCAATTCCCTGACATGCTCGCGCAGTGCCAGCGCCCGCGGCGTTGGCACCAGACCGCGCCCGGCCCGAACCAGCAGCGGATCGCCCATGGTTTCGCGCAGCCGCGCCAGCGCCCGACTCATCGCCGACGGACTCAGGCGCAGGCGCTTGGCGGCCCGAGCGACGCTGCCTTCGCTGAGCAGGACATCAAGGGTAAGCAGCAAGTTGAAGTCGGAACCAGACATGATCGCACCGTAACTGAGTGAAGTGGCGTCAGGCGCACGTATCAAGTGCAAGCCGTGCGTCTTCCGCCATGTTAGGCGCTAACGTAGATTGGCGGTAGCTCCAATCGGGAGCCGCCACAAAGAGATACGGCATGGAAACTACATCAGTCGGCCTACCCGCTCTGTCGGTCAAATGGGCACTGCTCAGCCTGTCATCATCAATGCTGCTGTCTTCCTTGGGCACCAGCATCGCCAACGTGGGTTTGCCGACGTTAGCCGAGGTATTCACAGCATCCTTTCAACAAGTGCAATGGATCGTTCTCGCCTATCTGCTGGCGATTACCACGCTGATCGTCAGCGTCGGGCGCTTGGGTGACCTCATCGGACGGCGTCGTTTGCTGCTAGGCGGAATTGGCGTGTTCACGCTTGCGTCAGCCCTGTGCGGCCTGGCGCCAGGTCTTGAATGGCTGATCGGTGCGCGAGCGCTGCAAGGGCTTGGCGCGGCGATCATGATGGCACTGACATTGGCTTGTGTCAGCGAGACCGTCGGCAAAGAAAAGACCGGTAGCGCCATGGGCCTGCTGGGAACGATGTCGGCCATCGGCACGGCGCTGGGGCCGTCGCTGGGTGGTCTGTTGATCGGCAGTTTCGGCTGGCGGGCGATATTCCTGATCACCGTCCCTCTGGGCTTGCTGACCTTGCTGCTCACCATGCGTTATTTGCCTGAGGATCGGCAGCCAGCCAGGCGCGCGGCTTTCGATCCGCTGGGCACCTTGATACTGGCCTTGACCCTCGCCGCCTACGCGCTGGCCATGACCCTTGGTCGCGGTCATTTCGGCATGCTCAATCTTGCCCTGCTGCTGGCGGCATGCCTGGGGGTCGGTTTGTTCGCATGGGTCCAAGCGCGCGTTGCTGCGCCGCTGGTGCAAGTGGCGATGTTCCGCGACGCACAATTGAGTGGCAGCCTGATCATGAGCCTGTTAGTGACAACGGTTCTGATGAGCACCTTGGTGGTGGGGCCATTCTATCTGTCGCAGTCGCTCGGGTTGAGCGCGGTCGGGGTCGGGCTGGTGTTGTCGGTGGGGCCGTTGGTTGCCGCGTTGACGGGCGTTCCCGCCGGATACATTGCCGACCGCTTCGGTGCCCGGCGCATGACACTCGTCGGACTGATCGCCGTTGCCCTCGGTTGTTTCCTGTTATCGATACTGCCGAGCAGCCTGGGTATGGGGGGCTACATGGCGCCGCTGGTGGTGATCACGCTGGGCTACGCGGTGTTCCAGACCGCCAACAACACGATGGTCATGGCCGAGGTCCAGGCAGATCAACGGGGCGTGGTGTCCGGCCTGCTCAACCTGTCGCGGAATCTGGGGCTGATCACTGGGGCTTCGGTGATGGGTGCGGTATTCGCCATGGCCTCGGCAAAGGTCGACATCACCACTGCGCAGCCAGAGGCGATTGCCAGGGGCCTGCGTGTGACCTTTACTGTCGCGCTGGGCCTGATTGGCCTGGCGGGCCTGATCGCAGTGGGCAGCTGCACGCTGATCACAAAGCGTGATCAGCGTTGAACAAGCCTTGACGTTTATTTTTCCAGTTTCAGCAACGGCGTGTCTTTCTTGACGATGTAGGTCGCCAGTTCCGAAGCCTTGTCCTTGCCGACGTTCTTCGCGACATGGGCGGCGCCGGCGGGAATGTACAGCGAGTCACCGGCCTTGAGCGTGACGTTAGGCTGACCTTCGATTTCGTATTCGAATGTCCCTGCAATCACGTGGGCGACTTCGACTCCGGGATGCGAGTGTTTTGGCGAGACCACGCCCGGTTCGAAGTCGACGAGCACCTGGATCACTTCTCGCCCTTCTACATCCAGGTCGTGACGCACCAGATCGGTACGCTTGATGCCTGTCTGCCAGCTCTTGGCAGGGGCCTGGCCGGCGTCGGCGGTTGCCTTGTTTTCCTGGGCCTGAGACAGACCGCTGAACGCGGTGAGTGCTGCGGCGACAATAGCGGCGCCGAGCAGGCTGGCGGCGTTGGTTTTGTTATTTCGGGACATCGCAATTCTCCAATGAGCGCGGGATGAAAAATGCGCGGGGTGCCGTTGTGAGGCTGCTCCATTAGGCGACTTGCGTGTATCGCTGGCGTGTCACGCAGTGCGGTTTTTGTATGCGCAAGTAATGGTTGGCGATGGAGATACGTTCAGATACATGCGTCGCGTCCTTTGCGAAAATATTGTCCAAGGGGTTGATACCTTTTTCGCGGCCGTTCGGTGTGTTGGGAAAGTTTCCTTTTTCCTTTGCTTGCGCAGGCATTGCCGAATGACATCCCGACCGCTTTCGAACCGCTGCAAACACCGGCTCCCCATGAATCTGCTGAGCCTGGCCATTGCCCTGTCCGCCATCGCCCCCGCACACCGCGTCTGGGCTGCCGAAGCCAGCCAAAGCGCTACGTCCCACACTTACGCCATCGGCGCCGGGCCACTGTCCAGTGTGTTGGCACAGTTCGCAGCGCAGTCGGGGGTGTTGTTGTCGTTCGACGCCGATTTGCTGAAAGATAAGAACAGCCAGGGCCTGCAAGGTGATTACACCGTACCGTCCGGTTTTGCCCGTTTGCTGCAAGGCAGTGGCTATTCGCTGATTGCCACCGGGGCCGACAGCTACACCGTGGCACCCCAGGTCAACAGCGGCGCAGCGCTGGAATTGGGCGCCACCACGGTCAGTGGCGTGGCAAGCGAAGCGGACACCTATGCGGGTGACCAGCTCGCCCGCTCAGCGCGCCTGGGGGTGCTGGGCAATCGCGATATCAATGACGTGCCGTTCAGCGTGGTCAGCTTCACCGCCAAGACCATCGAGGACCAGCAAGCGCGAACCGTCGGTGACGTGCTGCTCAACGATGCGTCGGTGCGCCAGTCCGCAGGTTTTGGCAACTTTTCTCAGGTGTTTACCATTCGCGGCCTGCCACTGACCACGGACGACATTTCGTTCAATGGCCTGTACGGCGTTCTACCCCGGCAGATCATCACCACCGAAGCGCTGGAACGGGTCGAGCTGTTCAAAGGCCCGAATGCGTTCATCAACGGTGTGGCGCCAGGCGGCAGCGGCATTGGCGGCAGCGTCAACCTGGTGCCCAAGCGCGCGCAGGACACTCCCACCCGCAGCGCAAGCCTCGATTACGCCAGTGACAGCCAGGTCGGTGGGCACATCGACCTCGGCCAGCGCTTCGGTGATGACAACCGTTTCGGCGCGCGGGTCAACCTCGCCCAGCACGGCGGCGATACTGCCGTGGACGATGAAAGCGAGCATTCCCAGTTGATCGCCGTGGGCCTGGATTATCGCGGCGAGCGTCTGCGCGTCTCCACCGACCTTGGCTATCAGAAGCAGCGCATCAACAACGGGCGCTCGGTGGTCTACCCGACCGGCACCAAAGTCCCGCACGCGCCATCGGCCAAGGACAACTATGCCCAGGACTGGACCTGGTCGGAGCTCGAAGACACCTACGGCATGGTCAACGGCGAATACGACCTCAACGACAACTGGACGGCCTACGCCGGTGGAGGTGCCAAGCACACCCGGGAAAACGGCCAGTATTCGTCGTTATACGTCGCCAACGACGGCAGCGGTAAAGTCGGCTTTCTCTATTCACCCCACGACGAAGACAACAAAAGCGCGATTGCCGGTTTGAACGGCCACTTCAACACTGGCCCGGTCTCGCATCAGATGAACGTTGGCTTGTCCGGCACCTGGGGCGAGCAACGTTCGGCATTCGAGGCGATCCTGGTGGCCAACCGCGTCAACGGCAATCTGTACAACCCGGTACAGGTGCCGCGCCCGACTAACACTTATTTCGGCAGTGATATTCATGATCCGCGCATTGTCGGCAAGAACCGGGTCAAGAGTGCAGCGGTGTCCGACACCTTGGGGTTCATCGACGACCGCATTCTGCTAACCCTCGGCGTGCGTCGGCAGACCCTCGAAGTCGACGCCTGGAACACCACCAGCGGTGCGCGTACGGCCAATTACGAAGAATCGATCACCACGCCGGTCTACGGTCTGGTGATCAAGCCGTGGGAGCATGTGTCGTTCTACGCCAACCGCATCGAAGGCCTGCAACAAGGCCCGACCTCGCCGTCCACCGGCGTGACCAACCCCAATGAAGTGTTCGCTCCCAACCGCAGCAAGCAGACGGAAGCCGGGGTGAAACTGGACTGGAACAGCTTCGGCGCGACGCTGGGTGTGTACCGCATCGAGATGCCGAACAGTTCGACCTCGACCGTCACCGGTAACCGCTTGCCGACCTTCAGCGTCGACGGCGAGCAAGTGAACAAAGGCGTAGAACTGAATGTGTTCGGCGAACCGCTGGACGGCTTGCGCGTGCTTGCGGGGGCGACCTGGATGGACACCGAACAGAAGAAAACCTCCAACGGTCTCAACGACGGGAACCGCGCCGCTGGCGTGCCACGTTTCCAGTACAACCTCGGCGCCGATTGGGACGTGCCGGGCATTCAAGGCGCGGCGCTCAACGCTCGCATGCTGCGCACCGGCGGCGAATACGTCAACGCGGCGAACAGCCTGAGCATCCCGGCCTGGACCCGCGTCGACCTCGGCGCCCGCTTCGGCTTCACGGCCGACGACAAATACATCACCTTGCGCGCCAACGTCGAAAACGTTGCGAACAAGGCGTACTGGTCGTCGGCTTCGACCTCCAACAACTACCTGACTCAAGGTGAGCCCAGGACGCTGAAACTGTCGGCGACGGTGGATTTCTGAAGGACCTTTCGCCCCTCGGCTGCGGCAATCGGAAGGACTTGATCGTCGTAGCAATCCGCAAAATTTAATGAACCCTGCCGGTCCATGTTCACCTAACCGTTTAACCATCAGGAGGTGACACATGCATTTCGAACCAACGTGGATCGTACTCGCGGCAGTGCTATTGATTATTGAATTGTGGGCGATCAATCGGCTACGCAAGAGCGAGGGCAAGGCGAGCACCAGGGGTGTGTGGATGGTGGTGATTGTGTTTGTGCCGTTGCTGGGACTGATTGCCTGGGCTTTGGCCGGGCCGAAGCAGATCGTCCACAACCGGCAATCGGCGCAGGCCCGACAATAACTGAGGCGCTCAGGAAGGGATTTGTATCGATCTGTATTCGAGGCCAGGGAAACTACACAGCGATACACAATCGCGTGCCCAGGACACATACGGTGTACATGAAAGTGAAAAAGTGCGCGGGTCGCCGTTCAACCCCCGCAGGAGCCACTTCATGATCAATCAAATCGATACCGTGCTGTACACCGGCAAGACTGTCACCACCGGCGGTCGCCAAGGCGAGTCGCGTAGTGACGACGGGCGCCTGGACATCAAGCTCTCCCCGCCGGGCTCTTCCGGCAGTGGCACCAATCCCGAGCAATTGCTGGGTGCCGGTTGGTCGGCCTGTTTTATCGGTGCGCTGGGCAAAGCCGCGGCGGCGTTGAAGGTCAGCTTGCCGGCTGACGTCAGCGTCGCGACCGAAATCGATCTGGGCAAGACCGATAACGCGTTTTTCCTCCAGGCGCGTCTCAACGTCAGCCTGCCAGGTGTTGAGCCAACACTGGCCCGCACATTGGTGGACGCTGCCCACCAGACTTGCCCGTATTCCAAGGCAACCCGTGGCAACATCGACGTGACGATCAATCTGGTTTGATGCAATAGTGCAGACAAACAAATGCCCCGGCAGGCGGGGCATTTGATCTTGGCGAACTGCTTGTTCGCAGCTGCACAAGTCGGCTTCGAGAGCCAAGTAGGTGGCCAGTGCTGGTCTCTGGCTTACGAGGTTTATCAGGACTCCCACAGAAACAGCTATTTGCGCTGCCCTGCTTCACACGGCATAAGGGCTGGATCTCAGCGCGGAGATCTTTCTAACCGTGTACCCTTCGGAGCGCGCCCCACGCGTCCTCGCTATCCGCTTGCGCATCAGTCTGCGTTTTCACCTACACCTTCAGAGTAGCAAAGCACTACAAGTGTGGGTTGCTGTTTTTAGACCGATTTCATCCTGTGGCAAATACCGCTGGATTGAAAAATGCTATGCCCATACTTCACTCATCGGAATGCCTACCGCCTACGATCTTCGCGTATTAAGCTCGACTCATGCGCTGCATAAATGCACATTTCGCTGCAATATCGCAGCAGTCGACAAAGTACCTTGTTGCGTTGCTCCCTGTTCGCAGGCTTTTGAGTTGGCATGCGAAATGCCCTCCTGTTATTGCCTGTGGTTTTTCATCCAGGAACCCCATAAACCAGAGTGAGTCGACTCATCGATGGATATCCTGAATTTGCTGGCCAGAAAAGCCCAGCCTCTTGCCAGTACCCTGAGTGCCGACGGGCACCTGCTCAACCTTTCCGCCAGCCTGAGCGATCAATTGGGTTATGCACCCGAGGAACTGCTCGACCAGCCGATCGAACGCATCTTTAGCGTCGACTCGATGCGTGCTGTGCATTCGCTGTTTACCAACCCACCGGCCGATGAACAGGTCCAAAGCCAGGAATTGACCCTGATTCGCCGCAACGGCGGGCTGTTGCACGTGATTGCCAGCGGCTTGCTGGAATGGCGGACAGTGCAACCGGCACGTCTTCATCTGTTGAAAATCCCGCTCGGCGTGCTGGGCCATCGGCTACGGGAAATGCACAACGCCAATGAGGTGATGAGCCAGATGCTGCAGAGCGCCAAGGTCGCCTACTGGTGCATCGAGTTCGCCGAGGCGGTGGACATCAACAATTCCCCGGATGAAATCGTCCGCCAGGTGTTCGAAAACGACTCCCATTGGCGCCTGTGCAACCGGGCAATGGCCGATGTCTACGAGATGCCGTCCGATGTCGATTTCAACCAGCAACCCGTGCGACTGTACTGGCCGCGCAGCCCGGCCAACGAAGAGTTCGTGCGGCGTTTGATCGAAGCCGGATTCACCGTCGATTGCGCACTGTCGGTGGACCGTCGCCATGACGGTTCGCCCGCCTACGTGGAAAACGATGTTCGGGCGACCATCGTCAACGGCCAGCTGTTACGGATGTGGGGCAGTATTCGCGACGTCAGCCAGGAACTGCGCATGCAGCACGACGCCGAGCAACGCATCGATGCCCTGCGCCGGGTGTTCGATGCGGTGCCTGACGCGGTGCTGGTGATCGATGAACACCTGCAACCGCAATGGCGTAACGCAGCCTTCGAAGAAACCTTCGGGATCACCCAAGGTGCCGGCATCGCTCGATTGTTGCTGGATAACGCCCTGCCCGAGCGCACTTGGCACAGCCTGCCCCTGCCGGGCCTTGGCGGGCGCGAACGGCACTTCAATGTGCATTGTTCGCGTATCCTGATCCGTGAAGGCGTGGCCTGGCGGGTAGCGGTGTTCCGCCAAAGCCAGGGCGTTCGCCGCACCGAAGAGTTGCACCCATGAAAGATACCAACCTGCCTCCAACCATGCAGATGGGCATGCGCTCTTCGGTCAATGTCAGCACTGAAGTGCTCGGTGCACTGCTGCAAACTCCAGCGCTGCACGCCTTGCTCGACAGCTTCAGCGAAGCGCTGATCGTGACGGACGGCGAAGGCCAGGTGCGCTTTCTCAATCTGGCCGCCGAACGGGTCAACCGGCTCTCCAAACAGCAAGCCGTCGGGCTGTCGGAAAGTGATTTCTTCCAGCGTTCGGCGTTGAACTACGACGATTTGCTGGCTGCATTGAATCGTGGCGGCAACAGCGCGTTGACCCGCTCGCGGGAAGGTCGCGTGCTGCTCAGCAGCACGCATGCGATCCCCACGGGGGCTTACGAAAAACCCTTCCGCATGTTGACCCAGAAAGACTTCGACGGCAGCCAGCCACAGCGGCGAGCCGCCCTTGGCGGCCGACCGGTAGAACCCCAGGGCCTGCGAGATCCTCAGGACAATGCCCTGCATCTTTCCCCGCAACTGTCGAGCATCGCCGATACCGGCGTGCGCGCTTTTCGCCGGCGCGCACGGTTGTTGCTGCTGGGTGAACCGGGGGTCGGCAAGACCGCCATCGCCCGGCATATTCATCGGGCGGCCGGTTGGGGTGACCGGCCGTTCATTCACGTCAATTGCGGGAGCATTCCCGAGAGCCTGTTCGAATCGGAGATGTTCGGCTACGAGCGCGGCGCCTTTACCGGCGCCTTGCAGGGCGGCAAGCAGGGCTATATCGAGGCGGCCTCGGGTGGGACATTGTTTCTCGACGAGATCGGCGAAATCCCCCTGCATGTGCAGGCCAAGCTCCTGAAGTTTCTGGAAGACAGCACCATCCAGTCAGTCGGCTCGCCATTGAGCAAGACCGTACAGGTGCAGGTCATCGCCGCCACCAACAAAGACCTGCGCCATTTGGTGAGCATCGGCGAATTTCGTGCCGACCTTTACTATCGCCTCGCCGTGCTGCCGGTTGAAATTCCGCCGCTGCGTCAGCATCGGGATGACTTGCCGTTCCTGATCGATATTCTCCTGAGTCGCATCAATGGCGACCGCGAGCCGTCGCTGAGCCTGTCGAGCGGCTGCCGCAAGCGTCTGATGAGCTACGACTTCCCCGGCAATATTCGTGAACTGGTGAACATCTTCGAGCGGCTGGCGGTGCTTGCCGACGATGAAGCGCAGGAACATCACCTGCCAGCCGAACTGCTGGAACCGCAGCGATCGCCGCAGCACCAGAGCCCTTCCTTCGTGGAGGTCGAGACGCAAGACAACCCGGAGCAAAACCTCAAGCTTCAGGTTCAACAGTTCGAACGCCAAGTGATCCTCCAGGCCGTGGACCTGTGTGGCAGCAAACGCAAGGCGGCGCAGCACCTGGGCATCGACATCGGCACGCTGATTCGCAAGTTGCAGCGCGATTGACCGCCGTCAGGCGGTTCCGCGGGGATTGTGCGCTGTCCGGCACTCCTCCAGCCGCTGCAAAAACGCATACACATCTGCTTACTTTTGCCTGCATCGCAGTCCAGCAAAAATAATACTTCCTTATATTTCAACAAGTTAATCACTTGGCACGACCTGTGCTCCTGCTATCTGCAACCCACCATCGTTGGGCTTTGCATCGCAGCCGGCTTCCAAACGCCGGCTCGCTAGCCAGGAGGAATAATAAGAATGTTGATCACCGGGATCAAAAGCCGACCGGTCTATGACCGGTTGCAACCATTACCGGGAGGCAGGCGCCATATCGTTGCCGGGCAAGGCAGCGGCGGTCGTGCCATGTTGCGTTTGCTGGACGAACTGGTGGAGCTGGATTGCCCCATTACCTTGCTGTATTCCCGCGAGTCGTTTTCCGGGCAGGACTTCCTCGCACCTTTGCAGCAGCGCCACCCCGATCTGCCATTGCAGGTCGTTGAGACGAACCAAGCGTTGATCGACGCGCTCAAGGTGCTGCTCGCCGATGCCCGCATGGGCACCCGCCTGTATCTGGCCGGCTCCGAAAGCTTCCTCGGCAGCGCCATGCAAGTGGCCACGCATTTCGACCTCAACCGCGACGAAGTCCTGCGCGAGCACTCCGGCACCCTCGTGCGCCGGGTCTGGTGCGTGCACTGCGACACCTATACCGAAAACGTCACCCAACGTGTCTACGACTGCCCCGGCTGCGGCCTGACGCTGGTGGTGCGCGATCACTATTCCCGGCGCCTGGCAGCGTTTCAGGCGGTCAAGGCCGACGCCGAAGTACCGGGCGAACTACCCCCTGCCGAGGAGCTCGATACATGAGCCAGAACAATGGGACTTTGAATCTGCGTGTGGCCCGCATCGAAGCGGTAACCCCGGAAATCAAACGCTTCACCCTGGTCTCGCCGACCGGCGCGCACTTGCCGGCGTTCTCCGGTGGCAGTCACGTCGTGGTCTTGATCGCCAATCAGAGCAACACTTTGCGCAACCCCTACTCGCTCCTGAGCTCGCCCTACGACACCAGCAGCTACCAGATTGCCGTGCGTCGGGTGGAAAGCGGTCGCGGCGGTTCGGTCGCGCTGCACGATTCGGTGAACGAAGGGGACATGATCGAGGTGACTCCGCCAGTCAATCTCTTCCCGTTGATCAAACAGGCGCGCCTGCATTTGTTCATCGCCGGCGGTGTCGGCATTACCCCGGTGATTTCGCAATTGGAAGAATTGCGCCTGAGCAAGGTGCCGTTTGAGCTGCATTACGCAGTGCGTGGCGAAGAACATGCGCAATTGGGCGAAGAGTTGCAGGCTATCTATGGCCAGCAGGTGCATCTGTACCGCAAGGGTGTCGAATCGCGCATGGAAATCGGCAAGATTCTGGCCGACCGTGCGTTGGGAAGTCACGTCTACGTGTGCGGCCCGGACAGCATGATCGATGCCACCCTGGCGTGCGCTCGCGACCTTGGCTGGACCGACAGCCATGTGCACTTCGAACGTTTTCTGGAACAAAGCAGCGGCGGCGAAGCCTTCAGCTTCACCCTCGGCCGCAGCGGCACAACCATCGAGGTCTCACCCGACCAGACCATGCTCGAAGCGGTAGAAGCCGCGGGCTTCAGCATGCCTTACCTGTGTCGTGGCGGGGCCTGTGGGCATTGTGAAACCCCCGTACTGGAACTCGACGGCGAACTGCTGCACAGCGACGACTGGCTGTCCGACGACGACAAGACCAGTGGCAAGAAAATCATGCCCTGCGTATCCCGCGCCAAATGCAATCGCCTGGTCATCGACCTCTGATCGACGGAGAAAAAACAATGAACATAAAATTCAATCCCGACGAAACCTACCGCGACGACTACACCTTCGCCAACAGCCCGGAAACCATCGCGCGCGCGCCCTTCCCGTTTCCCGATGACGAGTACATGTATTCGATGAACCTCGAACCGCATGTCTCGGTGGGCGACGGTGCATTCCGCGCCGCATTCGATATCGACGAGCACTACATCAGCGAGTGCCGCGATCGCGCCATCACCCTGGAGAAAGACCCGGGCATGCACTATGTCTCGGCACCGCACATGATGGAGGCGCAATGGGACCTTCTGGAATTGATCATGGAGTCCTATGCCCGGGATTACCCGCAGTACTTCAGCCTGGAGCGCGACGGTCGCCAGTGGCACTGGACCAACCGGCTGCTGGGCATCGACGACCGTTTCACCTTTGGCGACCCGACCACCCTGCCCTATGAGCCAATGGAATACGTGACCCGTCAGGCTCAGGGCGACTGGGTCTTGCAGGAAGAACGCGACGGCACGTTGTACTGGGGTGCCGGCATCGCCACTCAGCGTGCCGACTATTCGCTGCGTTTCAACCTCGGCATGAGCTGGGAAGAATTCCACGGTCCGGTACCGCTGGTGAAGGAAATCGGCATGCTCGACCGTGCCCTGAAATTCCTGCTGCGCCTGCGTATCGGCCACCCGGTGCGTCGCCTGAACTGGTCGCTGACGGTCAACCCGCGTCTGGAAGTGTCGGCTGAAAGCCTGCCGGAATGGGCACCCGACCGAACCATCGTCACCGCCGAAAACGCCGGCAAGCTGGTGTATCTGCGCATCGAACTGCAACCGCTGCATCGCCTGCCACGCAGTAACGCCATTGTCTTTCCGATTCGCACCTACCTGTTGAGCCTCGAAGACATCGCCACCAATCCGGCGTGGGCCCGGCGCATGCACCGCGTGTTGCGCGACTTGAATCAACAACTGGTCGACTACAAGGGGTTCAGCCGTTACCGCGACGCGGCGGTGGAGTGGCTGTCCCAATACGACGACGAAGCCAAAGCCTGACGCAATCCCCTGTGGGAGCCAGCCTGCTGGCGATGGCGGTCGTGAGGGCCCCATCGCCAGCAGGCTGGCTCCCACAGGATCGAGTACCCGCAATCCACTGCCATTGATAATGAGGAAATAACATGAGTGGCTCATCTAACACGCGTGCAAGCAGCAGCGTCGACCAGGACGCGGAACAACTGCGCGCCCTCGGCTACAGCTCCGATTTCAACCGCAGCATGAGCCTGTGGGAGAACTTTTCCCTGGGCTTTACCTACTTGTCGCCCGTCGTCGGCGTCTACACCCTGTTCGGTTTGTGCCTGGCTGCCGGCGGCCCGCCAATGTTCTGGTCTTATCTGTTGATCGGTGCCGGGCAGATGCTGGTGTGCCTGATTTTTGGTGAAGTGGTTTCGCAGTTCCCGATTTCCGGCGGTGTTTACCCTTGGGCTCGTCGCCTGGTGGGCAAGCGCTGGGCGTGGATGGTCGGCTGGGTGTATGCCTGGGCCTTGTGCGCCACTATCGCCGGGGTCGCGGTGGGGGCCGGGCCGTATCTGGCGATCATGCTGGGCTTCAGCCCCGGTCCCGAGGCCAACATCTACATCGCCCTGGCAATCATCCTGCTGTCCACCGCGTTGAACCTGGTGGGCACCAAGTTGCTGGCGCAGGTGGCGATGTTCGGCTTTCTCTGCGAGCTGGTCGGGGCGATTCTCGTCGGTGGCTATCTGCTGATCTTCGAGCGTCATCAACCGTTCAGCGTGCTGTTTGACACCTTCAACCTTGAGGTCAATGGTTCGTACTTGCCGGCGTTCCTCGCGGCGTCCCTGGCCGGTCTGTTCCAGTACTACGGCTTCGAGGCTTGCGGCGACGTCGCCGAAGAAACTCCGAACCCGGGCAAACGCATTCCCAAAGCCATGCGCATGACCATTTACATCGGCGGCGCGGCGGCGATGTTCGCTTGCCTGGCGCTGATCCTTTCGGTTCCGGACATGGCCAAGGTTTTGGCCGGCGAAGACACCGACCCGGTCGCGACCATCCTGGCCAACGCGTTTGGCCCCGTGGGTTCGCGCCTGGTGATGGCGGTGGTGATGGTCTCGTTCATTTCCTGCGTGTTGAGCCTGCAAGCGGCCGCCAGCCGGTTGCTGTTCGCCTATGCCCGGGACGAAATGATCGTCGGCAGTTCGCTGTTCAAGCGTCTGTCGGCAAACCATGTGCCATCGTTCGCGCTGCTGGTCAGCGGCCTGGTGCCGGCGGCGATTGTCTGCCTGGGCATGTTCATGGCCGACGCCGTGGCCACCATTGTCGGCTTTGCGGCCATCGGTATTTACGTGGCGTTCCAGCTGATCGTGGTCGCCGCGTTGATCGCCCGCGCCAAGGGCTGGCGCCCGAATGGTCAATTCACCCTCGGTGCCTGGGGCTTGTGGATCAACCTGGCGGCGTTGATTTACGGCGTTTGCGCGATCATCAACATGGTCTGGCCGCGCTCGCCGGATGCGCCGTGGTACATCAACTATTCAATGATCCTGACCACCCTGGTGGTGATGGGTGCCGGTCTGGTCTACATGCTGCTGGGCAAGCCTTACGACAAAGGCACGGCACCGGCGGGTGATGCGTGGAAGTTCTCGAAACCACAGACCAAAGCGTCGCAAAGAGTCGTGGTCGGTAACTGACAACCCCATTTCCCAATGTGGGAACCGAATTCCTGTGGGAGCTGGCTTGCCAGCGATGGGGCCGAAAGGTTCAACAAAGATGTTGGCTGATCCACCGCTATCGCTGCGATGCGGCGACCCGACTAGCCAGCTCCCACAGGGACCGGTTTCTACGGACAAAAACAATAATTTTGAAGAGGACAATGCCATGCAAACCCAACTCTTGATCAACGGCCAACTCATTACCGGCGAAGGCCCCGCCCAACCCGTATTCAACCCGGCGCTGGGCCGTGTGCTGGTGGAAATCAACGAAGCCAGTGAAGCCCAGGTCGATGCCGCCGTGCGTGCCGCCGATGCTGCGTTCGACAGCTGGTCGCAGACCCCGCCGAAAGAGCGTTCGCTGCTGTTGCTCAAACTCGCCGATGCCATCGAGGCCCATGGCGAAGAGCTGGCCAAACTGGAATCGGACAACTGCGGCAAACCCTACAGCGCCGCGCTGAACGACGCCGGTGGCGAATACCTGCCGGGCCACACCTCGATGATCCGCCGCGACCCGGTGGGCGTCATCGCTTCCATCGCGCCGTGGAACTACCCGCTGATGATGGTCGCCTGGAAAATCGCCCCGGCCCTGGCCGCCGGCAACACCGTGGTGCTCAAGCCATCGGAACAAACCCCGCTGACCGCCCTGCGCCTGGCCGAACTGGCGTCGGACATCTTCCCGGCCGGTGTGCTCAACCTGGTGTTCGGCCGTGGTCCTAGCGTCGGCAGCCCGCTGGTCACTCACCCGAAAGTGCGCATGGTGTCGCTGACCGGCTCGATCGCCACCGGTTCGAACATCATTTCCAGCACCGCTGACNACCGCTGACAGCGTCAAACGCATGCACATGGAACTGGGCGGCAAGGCCCCGGTGATCATCTTCGACGACGCCGACATCGACGCCGCCGTCGAAGGCATCCGTACCTTCGGCTTCTACAACGCCGGCCAGGACTGCACCGCCGCCTGCCGCATTTATGCGCAAGAGGGCATTTACGACAAGTTCGTCGAGAAGCTTGGCGCGGCGGTTAGCAGTATCAAATATGGCGTGCAGGATGACCCGGCGACCGAGCTCGGCCCATTGATTACCGCGCAACACCGCGACCGCGTCGCCGGGTTCGTCGAACGCGCCATCGCCCAGCCGCACATTCGCCTGATCACTGGCGGCAAAGCGGTCGAGGGCAATGGTTTCTTCTTCGAACCGACCGTGCTGGCCGATGCCCAGCAGGACGACGAAATCGTCCGCCGCGAAG
>NZ_LMGK01000006.1:470-161374 GCF_001427125.1 Pseudomonas sp. Root562 | reverse complement strand
CACTTCATGCTGGTCAGCGAAATGCCCCATGGCGGGCAGAAATTGTCTGGCTATGGCAAGGACATGTCGATGTATGGGCTCGAGGATTACACCGTCGTTCGGCATGTGATGTTCAGGCACTAAGAAACGCATCGCCGGCAAGCCAGCTCCCACAAAATCTCAGCAATCCCTGTGGGAGCTGGCTTGCCAGCGATGGCGTCACCGCTGTTCCAAAACCAATCCCTACAACGTTCGCTGACTGTTGCCGATACCCTTGGCGATATCGATACCCCAATCCATCGCCGCTTCCATGTCCAGCATGTGCGGTTTCGGGTCGTGATTTTCGTCGATCGGCGTGCCGTCCGGCCGATAGACGCCGATGAACATCCCCAGCGAACCGTCCTTCAAAATCTCGGCTTTGACCCGAATGCTGCATCCGTTCGACAGCGTCTCCTTGTGGTCCAGATGGCGCTCAGTCATTGCAATTTTCCTCCCGTCGCAGGATTTTCGACCTTACTGCCAATCCTAGCTCAGCACCGCAATCGCGCTGATTCGCGACTCTGAACACTCAACCTGACAGCGGCGAAATGCCACCTATACTACAAGCCACCGCCCCTCCGGGGTCTGCGCATCCAACAATAAAAAGCAGAGGTGGAACATGGTTTGGCAGCAAATCTACGATCCGTTCAATAACCCGGTACTCTCCACCGTCATGGCCGCCGTGCCGGTGGTGGTGATGCTGGCAGCCCTCGCATTTTTCCATGTCAAGGCCCACCTGGCGGCACTGCTCGCCCTGGCCTCGGCGCTGGTGATCGCGATTTTCGCATTCGGCATGCCGGCCAACATGGCGGGGTCTGCAGCACTCTACGGCGCGGCCAACGGCTTGCTGCCGATTGGCTGGATCGTGTTGAACATCATCTTCCTGCACCGCCTCACCACCGAGAACGGCTCGTTCAAAGTGCTGCAGGATTCCCTGGCGCGGATCACCGACGACCGGCGCCTGCAATTGCTGCTGATCGCCTTCTGCTTCGGCGCTTTCTTCGAGGGCGCGGCCGGTTTCGGTACGCCGGTGGCGGTGACCGGCGCGATTCTGATCGGCCTGGGCTTTTCGCCGCTGGCGGCTTCGGGCCTGGCGCTGATCGCCAACACCGCGCCGGTGGCATTCGGCGCGTTGGGCACGCCAATCATCACTCTGGCCAAAGTCACCGGGCTGGATGAAATGGAGCTGTCGATGATGGTCGGGCGGCAATTGCCGTTCTTCTCGGTGATCGTACCGTTCTGGTTGATCTGGGCCTTTGCCGGGTGGCGCAAGATGCTGGAAATCTGGCCGGCCATCGTGGTCACCGGGGTCAGTTTTGCCATTCCGCAATTTCTTGTTTCCAACTATCACGGGCCGATGCTGGTGGACGTGATCGCCGCATTGATTTCCATGGCCTGCCTGACCGGTTTCCTGAAAGTCTGGAAACCGGCCACCGTGCACACGTCCGCCGCCCTCACCGGCCGAGTCGATAACTCGAAGATCGACGCCGAATATGAGTCGAAAATCGAGCCGAGCGCGGCGTTTTCCAGCGAATCGAAAAAGGCTGTAATGCGCGCGTGGATGCCGTGGATCATCCTCACGGTATTCGTATTCGCCTGGGGCACCCAGGGCTTCAAGAACATGTTCGACACCCGCCCGGCGATTGATCCGGCCACCAATTCGGCCAAGCTCGACCCGCAGGGCAAGCCGATGCGCGAAGCCAACCCGGTGTTCGCCCCGGTCCTGACCTTCACCACCATCCACCAGCAAATCGAAAAAGTGCCACCGGTGGTGCCAGCGCCTAAAGTCGAAGAGGCGGTCTACAAATTCACCTGGTTCACCTCCACCGGCAGCGGGATCCTGCTGGCAGCGATTGTCGGTGGATTGCTGATGGGCTATTCCATCCCGCAATTGATCCACCAATACCTGCGAACCCTGTGGGTGGTGCGCTATTCGTTGATCACCATCACGGCGATGCTTGCCCTGGGTTTCCTCACCCGTTACTCCGGGCTGGATGCCACCATGGGCCTGGCCTTTGCCGCGACGGGAATCTTCTATCCGATGTTCGGCACATTACTCGGCTGGCTCGGCGTGGCGCTGACGGGCTCGGACACCGCGTCCAACGTGCTGTTCGGCGGCTTGCAACGGGTCACCGCCGAGCAACTGGGCCTGAGCCCGGTGTTGATGGCAGCGGCCAACAGTTCCGGTGGGGTGATGGGCAAGATGGTCGATGCGCAGTCGATTGTTGTCGCCTCCACCGCTACCCGATGGTACGGCCATGAAGGGGAAATCCTGCGATACGTGTTCTTCCACTCGATCATTCTGGCGATCCTGGTCGGCGGTTTGGTGACGTTGCAAGCGTATGTGGCGCCATTCAGCAGTATGGTGGTGGGCGGAAATTGAACCGACAGACCGAGGTTTCACTGCGCTGAAGCTCAAGCCCTTGCCCGGGAGGTTCGCCTTCCGGGCTTTTTCTTCGAAGGGCAGTTCTGGAGTACATCGCGAGCAGGCTCGCTCCTACAGGGGCCGGGATTGCGGTGGTACTTGCGTATCTGCGTTTCAGGGCAAAACTTATTGAATGAAAAGCGCTTTACCAGGGACGAAAAGATAGGGACAAACCCAAGGCAAGCAATCCCAGAACAACAAACCGAGTGTCGAGCGCCGATGAACATTCTTTACGATGAACGCGTTGACGGCACCCTGCCCGACGTCGACAAAAACGCACTGCTGCAGGCCCTGCAAACGCAGATGCCCGACCTGGAAATCCTGCACCAGCAGGAAGAACTCAAGCCGTACGAGTGCGATGGGCTTTCCGCCTACCGCACCACGCCGATGCTGGTGGTGCTGCCGCGTGAAATCGCACAGGTTCAAGGGATATTGCGCCTGTGCCATGAGCGCCGGGTGCCAGTGGTGGCTCGGGGTGCCGGGACCGGTTTATCGGGCGGCGCATTGCCGCTGGAAAAAGGCGTGCTACTGGTGATGGCGCGCTTCAATCAGATCCTGCATATCGACGCCGCAGCCCGCACTGCGCGGGTTCAGCCGGGCGTGCGTAACCTGGCGATTTCCCAGGCCGCCGCACCTTATGGCTTGTATTACGCCCCCGATCCCTCCTCGCAAATCGCCTGTTCCATCGGCGGCAATGTCGCGGAAAATGCCGGTGGCGTGCATTGCTTGAAATACGGGCTGACCGTGCACAACCTGCTCAAGGTGGACATCCTCACCGTCGATGGCGAACACCTGACGCTGGGCTCCGACGCCCTAGACTCACCGGGTTTGGATCTGCTCGCACTGTTCACCGGTTCCGAAGGCATGCTCGGGGTCATCACCGAAGTCACGGTCAAGTTGTTGCCCAAGCCGCAGTCCGCCAAGGTACTGCTGGCGGCATTCGATTCCGTGGAAAAAGCCGGCCGCGCCGTCGGCGATATCATCGCTGCCGGGATCATTCCCGGTGGCCTGGAGATGATGGATAACCTGGCTATCCGCGCCGCTGAAGACTTCATCCACGCCGGGTATCCGGTTGAGGCCGAAGCCATTTTGCTGTGCGAACTCGACGGCGTTGAAGCCGATGTGCATGACGACTGCGACCGCGTGCGCCAGGTGTTGGAACAGGCTGGCGCCACCGAAGTGCGCCTGGCCAAAGACGAAGCCGAACGGGTGCGGTTCTGGGCCGGTCGGAAAAACGCCTTTCCGGCGGTGGGTCGCCTGTCACCGGATTATTACTGCATGGACGGCACCATCCCGCGCCGCGAATTGCCCGGCGTGCTCAAGGCCATTGCCGAGCTGTCGGCGGAATATGGTTTGCGCGTCGCCAATGTGTTCCACGCCGGCGACGGCAACATGCACCCGCTGATTCTGTTCGATGCCAATCAGCCCGGTGAACTGGAGCGTGCCGAAACCCTGGGCGGCAAGATTCTGGAGCTGTGCGTGAAGGTCGGCGGCAGCATCACCGGTGAACACGGTGTCGGGCGCGAAAAGATCAATCAGATGTGCGCACAGTTCAACAGCGATGAGCTGACCCTGTTTCACGCGATCAAGGCCGCGTTCGACCCCGGTGGCTTGCTCAACCCCGGCAAGAACATCCCGACCCTGCACCGCTGCGCCGAATTTGGCGCAATGCACGTGCATGCCGGAAAACTGCCGTTCCCTGACCTGGAGCGTTTCTGATGTACGCAAAAGCCGATTTGGACGACAGCGCGCTGCTGCTGGAGCAGGTCAACGAGGCATTGGAAAACGCCACGCCGTTGCGCATCCAGGGCGCCAACAGCAAAGCGTTTCTCGGGCGCATGACGGCCGGCGAAATACTCGACACCCGATCACATCGCGGCATCGTCAGTTACGACCCGACTGAACTGGTGATCACCGTGCGCTGCGGTACGCCATTGGCCGAACTCAAGCAAGTGCTGGACGCCGCCCAGCAGATGCTGCCCTGTGAACCGCCAGCCTTTGGCGATGGCGCCACCGTTGGCGGCATGATTGCCTGCGGGTTGTCGGGGCCGCGTCGGCCCTGGTCCGGCTCGGTACGCGATTTCGTCCTCGGCATACGGGTGATCACCGGCCAGGGAAAGCATTTGCGTTTCGGTGGCGAAGTGATGAAGAACGTCGCCGGCTACGACCTGTCGCGGCTGATGGCCGGTAGCTACGGAACCCTGGGCTTGATCACTGAAGTCTCGCTCAAGGTTTTGCCCAAACCCCGCCAAGCCTTGAGCATCAGTCTTGAAATGAGCGCTGAGCGCGCGCTGTTGCGCCTGGCAGAATGGGGCCAGCAACCATTGCCAATAAGTGCCGCGTGTCACGACGGCGAACGCTTGCAGCTGCGGCTCGAGGGCGGTGAAGGCTCGGTGGCGGCGGCCCATGACCGTTTGGGCGGTGAGCTGCTTGAGGCGGCGTACTGGGCGGATCTCAATGAACAGCGCTTGAGTTTCTTCGACGAGGACCAACCGTTGTGGCGGCTGTCCTTGCCCAACAACACGCCGCGCCTGTCGCTGCCCGGCAAGCAGCTCATCGACTGGGGCGGCGCCCAGCGCTGGCTCAAGTCCGACGCCCAGGCAGCATTCATTCGCCAGGTCGTCGAGGAAGTCGGCGGCCACGTGACCTGCTACAGCCACGGCCTCACCGACACTCCGTTCCAGCCACTGCCCGACGGGCTGATGCGCTATCACCGCAACCTCAAGCAGCAACTCGATCCCCGGGGCATTTTCAACCCCGGACGTCTGTACGCGGAGCTTTGAACCATGCAGACCACCCTGAGTGAAAATGCTCGCCAACTGCCCCGCGCCGAAGAAGCCGACAGCATCCTGCGCACCTGTGTGCACTGCGGCTTCTGCAATGCCACTTGCCCTACCTATCAGTTGCTCGGCGATGAACTGGATGGCCCGCGCGGGCGCATTTACCTGATCAAGCAAGTGCTCGAGGGCAACGAGGTCACGCAGAAAACCCAGCAACATCTGGACCGTTGCCTGTCGTGCCGTAACTGCGAAACCACCTGCCCGTCCGGCGTCGACTATCACAACCTGCTGGACATCGGCCGGGCGGTGGTCGATGCGGCAGTGCCGCGCCCGATTGGTCAGCGCCTGTTACGCGAAGGGCTGCGCACGCTGGTGCCGCATGCGGACCTGTTCAAGGGCCTGGTCAACAGCGGCCAGATGTTCCGTGCGCTGCTGCCTGGCACATTGCAAAGCAAATTGCCGCGCAGTTCACCGGCAACCAAAAAACGCCCCACCACCCGCCACGCCAGGCAGGTGTTGATGCTCGAAGGTTGCGTACAACCGGGGCTGTCACCCAATACCAACGTCGCCGCTGCGCGGGTGCTCGATCGGTTGGGCATCAGTGTCATGCCGGCCCGCGAAGCCGGTTGTTGCGGTGCCGTGGATTATCATCTCGACGCCCAGGCGACCGGACTGGACCGTGCCCGGCACAACATCGACGCCTGGTGGCCCAGCATTGAAAGCGGCGCCGAAGCCATCGTGCAAACGGCCAGTGGGTGCGGTGCATTTATCAAGGATTACGGGCATTTGCTCGAACGCGACCCGGCCTACGCCGACAAGGCCAAAACCGTCAGTGCTCTGGCCAAGGACCTGGTCGAAGTACTGCGTAACGAGCCACTGGAACAACTCGGCATTCATAACGCCCGACGCGTGGCGTTTCATTGCCCTTGCACGTTGCAGCACGCGCAGAAACTCGGTGGCGCAGTGGAGTCGGTGTTGATACGCCTGGGCTTCAATCTGACGACCGTGCCCGACGGTCATCTATGCTGTGGCTCGGCGGGCACCTATTCGCTGACCCAGCCGGAACTGGCCCGACAACTGCGCGACAACAAGATGAATGCCCTGGAAAGCGGCTACCCCGAAGTCATCGCCACGGCCAATATCGGCTGCCAGTCGCACCTCGATGGCGCGGGCCGTACACCGGTCCGGCACTGGATCGAACTGGTCGAAGCCGCCCTGTCCCAATAACGCCCCGGAGATTGCCCATGAACAGCAAAGCCATCCTGAGCCAGGCCGAAGTCAGCCAGATCCTGACGGCGGCGCGGACCGAAGCCCAGGCCAACCAGTGGCCGGTGACCATCGTGGTGGTCGATGACGGCGGCCATCCCTTGGCGCTCGAACGCCTCGACGGCGCTTCGCCCATCAGCGCCTACATTGCCACGGAAAAGGCCCGCACTTCGGCGCTGGGTCGGCGGGAATCGAAGGGCTATGAAGAGATGGTCAACGGCGGCCGCACGGCTTTTCTATCGGCGCCACTGCTGACATCGCTGGAGGGCGGCGTGCCGATTATCGTCGACGGCCAGGTGATCGGCGCGGTGGGCGTGTCGGGCGTCAAGGCCGAGCAGGATGCGCAAGTGGCGAAAGCCGGGGCGCAGTGTTTGAAGTGATCGCGATGCACATTTAACAACCCCCGCAGATCCCTGTGGGAGCGGGCTTGCCCGCGATGACGGCGGCACATCCAACATCCGTTTGCCTGATACACCGCCATCGCGAGCAGGCTCGCTCCTACGGGGGTAGTGTCCAACCCGCCGAAGAGGAAGCACACCGATGACCCGCCTCACCGCGAAAGACTTTGCCCCGCAGTTGCTGGAACTCTACGACTTTTACGCCCATGGCCTGATCAACCGCCGCGAATTTCTCGACCGCGCCGCGCTGTTCACCCTCGGTGGTTTGACTGCCAGTGCGCTGCTCGCGTCCCTGAGCCCGAATTACGCGCTCGCCGAGCAAGTCGAGTTCACCGACCCGGACATCATCGCTGAATACATCACCTACCCGTCGCCCAAGGGTCACGGGCAGGTACGTGGTTATCTGGTGCGCCCGGCCAAAGCCACCGGCAAGGTCGCGGGTGTAGTGGTCGTGCATGAAAACCGTGGGCTCAACCCGTACATTGAAGACGTCGCCCGGCGTGTGGCCAAGGCCGGTTTCATCGCCCTCGCTCCGGATGGCCTGAGTTCGGTGGGTGGCTATCCGGGCAATGACGACAAGGGTCGCGCGCTACAGGAAAAGGTCGACCCGCAAAAGCTCATGAACGACTTTTTTGCGGCTGTGGAATGGATGATGAAACATGATGCCGGCAACGGCAAAGTCGGCATCACCGGGTTCTGTTACGGCGGTGGCGTGACCAATGCGGCGGCGGTGGCTTACCCGGAACTGGGCGCCGCCGTTTCGTTTTATGGCCGCCAACCCGATGCCAAGGATGTGCCGCGGATCAGGGCGCCGGTGATGCTGCACTTTGGCGAACTGGATACGCGAATCAATGAAGGCTGGCCGGCTTATGAGCAGGCACTGAAGGCCAACGGCAAGACGTATGAAGCGTATATCTACCCGGGCGCCAATCACGGTTTCCACAACGACTCCACACCGCGTTATGACGAAGCGGCGGCGAAACTGGCGTGGGATCGGACGCTGGAGTGGTTTCGCAAGTATCTGGTTTGACAGGCCGGCAGGACCGGCCCTATCGCGAGCAGGCTCGCTCCCACAGGTGATCGAATGTGGGAGCGAGCCTGCTCGCGATGGCGGTGTCACTGCCGCTGATTACTTGGGCTGCGCCACGGTGCGCAGATAAGGCTTCAAAGTCTTGAACCCATCCGGATACTTCTTCTTCGCGTCCTCATCGGACACCGACGTCGGAATGATCACGTCCTCACCCGGACGCCAGTTCACCGGCGTAGCCACGGTGTGCTTGGCATTGAGTTGCAGCGAGTCGAGCAGGCGCAGCACTTCATCGAAGTTACGCCCGGCACTCATCGGGTAGATCAGCATGGCCTTGACCTTCTTGTCCGGCCCGACCAGGAACACCGAGCGCACGGTGGCGTTGTCCACAGCGGTGCGCGAACCGCCGCTGGCGTTCGGATGGATCATGTCATAGAGCTTGGCCACCACCAGGTTTTCGTCGCCGATCAACGGATAATTGACGGCGTTGCCCTGGGTTTCTTCAATGTCACCGACCCACTTGTTGTGATCACTGACCGGGTCGATGCTCAGGCCGAGGATCTTGGTGTTGCGCTTGTCGAACTCGGGCTTGAGCTTGGCCAGATAGCCCAGTTCAGTGGTGCAGACCGGTGTGAAATCCTTGGGATGGGAAAACAGAATGGCCCAGCCATCACCAATCCACTGGTGAAAATTGATAGGGCCTTCGGTGGTGTCGGCGGTGAAATCCGGTGCTTCATCGCCAATGCGAATGGTCATGATCGATCTCCTTAAAGTGAGTTTCAGGGATGCTGTCAGAGCACGCGCAACAGCATTCGTGCATGGCTGTCGAGCCAGTCAACGCGACTGAGTATAGGAGACGAATGATGACAGGCTGCAAGCCCACGCTCAGCCACCCAGCGCGATGATTGCCGTGATCAGCGCTGCACCGACAACCGCCATCGCCACCGCGCCCTGCCAGGGTTTGGCTCCGGCGTATCGCGCCAGCAACCAGCCAGCCACGAACAGCACTACCAGCCCGATCAGGTTGGACAAACGCACCGCCAGCCCCGTTTGCTCAAGCAGCAGGAACGGCACCACCAGCGGAAACGTCGCGAGCACCACCAACAGGAAAACACCCAGCGCCCCCTTGAAATCCTCCAGCCTCAGGACTGGATAATTCGGCGTGGCCGGCGATGCGACCAGGCGCTGGCGCAACACTTCCAGGCCTTCGGTGCCGGCCGCCGTGGCGATACGCGGTGGCAACGCATCGGCAATCAGTGCCTGGCCGGTGCTCGCGTCCGCGCCCGCGCGCAAACCGGCAAACAGTGTGCGGTTGCGCGTGCGTTCGATCACCGTGCGCAACAGATACATCACCGCGTCCGCCAACCCCCAGGCCAGGTTGCAGCCGAGCGCGGCAATCATCATGGTGCGCTCCTCTTCCTGATTGGCGGTCGCAACACTGATAGTGCCGGTGAAAGTCATGGCCATCAGCAAGCCAAAAATCACTTCCGTGACCCGATCGACAGGATCGAGCACGCGTGTACGCAGCTGTTCGCGGTTGTCTTGCATAGGCACGGCCTTACGGCCCGCAGGCGAGCCGTCGTGTTCAAGGGAGGTTAAATCCGAATGCTTCACTCAGTGTAGTCAGGAACGTGCCTGCTGCTGATCGAGCGAGCCCTCGTCAATCCACCATGGCGATCAATTGATGCCGTTGCGCATCGGTGAGCATCGGCCCGAAACCGGCACCGGCGTTTTCAGCCATGTAGCGCGGGTTACCGGTGCCGGGAATGACGCAGGTCACCGCCGAATGCGACAACAAAAACTTGAGCGCCAGTTGCGGCCAGCTCTTGACCCCGACTTGAGCCGCCCAGCCCGGTAGCGGTTTGTCCTTGAGTCGCCCCAACAAGCCACCGCCGCCGAACGGCCGGTTGCAAATCACCGCTACACCGCGCTCGCGACACAGCGGCAGGATGCGTTTTTCGACACCGCGATCATCCAGCGCATAGTTGATCTGCAAGAAATCCAGCGGCTCGGCCTTGAGCACCGCTTCCACTTCCTCATACGCCGATGCGGTGTAATGGGTGATACCGATGTAACGAATGCGCCCCTCTTCCTTCCATCGGCGCAATGTTGGCAGATGGGTTTGCCAGTCGAGCAGGTTGTGGATCTGCATCAGATCGATACGATCGGTCTGCAACAACTTGAACGACTGCTCCATCTGCGCGATGCCCTCTTCGCGGCCCCGGGTCCAGACCTTGGTTGCCAGAAACGCTGGTGAGCGGGGCTCGTGGATGGACAACAGTTCACCGGTGGTCTGTTCGGCACGGCCGTACATCGGCGAGCTGTCGATCACCGTCCCGCCCTTCTCGAACAATGCGCGAAGCACCGCAGGCAGTTGCTTGTAGGCGGCATCGTCCGGGGACACGTCAAAACCGCGATAGGTGCCCAGGCCGACAATGGGCAACGACTCTTTGCTGGAAGGAATGACGCGGGTCTGCATGTTCTTGCCTCCTGTTCCCGTCGACGGCGAAGTTTGTGCGCCGGTCGGACCGAACGTGAAGACCGCCGAAACACCGGCAGCCAGCGTAAGAATTTTTCTACGGGTGTACCCCACAGGATGGCTCATAAATCGTCCCTCGCCCGCCAATCAGGTTTCGACTTGTTGCGCCTGGCGCCGAGCCAGCCACAGACATAACCCGCCCCACATCCCGGCAAATGGCACGATGACCAGCGCCACCAGGCCAAATCCTGCGCCCAACGCCGTCAAACCGGCGGACAACCAGCCACTGGCGGCATCGCCGCCGCGATAGACCAGGGTCTCGATAACATTCTTGGCCTTGTACTTCTCTTCGCGGCTGACCACTGTCCACAATACCTCCCGCGCCGGTCGCACGAGGGCGAACTCCACAGCACGGCGCAAGCCTTGGGCCAGTGCCACGGTGGCCGGTACCGGTGCCATTGCCATGGCGGCAAAGGCCACGATGGTCGCCAACGGCATTGCCAGCAGCGCACCGCCGATCCCCACCAGGCGGATCAAGGGTGCGGTCAGCAGCAGTTGCAACGTCAGGGTCAGTGCCGACACGATCAAATCGACAATGGCGAAGAATTGCGTCCGGCTGCCTGTATCAGCGTAGCTGCCAGCGACAATCCGTCCCTGCTCGAAATACAACAGCGTCGCCGCGCTGGTGTGCAGCAGCATGAACAGCACCAGCCCCAACAGGTACGGGGACCGCAGGATCAGCGTGATGCCGGCGAGCATGCTGCCACCCAGGCGCCGTTCGTCGAGTAACGGCTTGCCCGATTGCGACTGCGTGCGCGCCAGCAGCCCTCGATAGCAATGCACGGCGATCTCCAGCAACAGTGCCGCCGCAACGGTCAATGCCACCGGGCCAAGCCGGGTGGCCATGGTCGCCGCGAGCAGCGGCCCGATAAACGTGCCGAGGGTGCCACCGGCGGCGATGCAACCGAACAGTCGCCGGCCCTGCTCGCTGGAGAAGCGGTCGACCAGCACACTCCAGAAAATCGAGACGATGAACAGGTTGTAGATACTGATCCAGACAAAAAACACCCGCCCGACCGTCACTGGCGCGACGTGGTTAGCGATCAGCAGGCCGAACACCAGCATCGAGGCGGCAATGACGCGGTAGATCAGCGGCACGAAGCGCGTGGCCGGCAGACGCGACGCCAGCGCGCCGAACACCGGCACCATCAGCAGCATCACCGCAAACGTGGCGGTGAACAGCCACTGCAATTGATCGGCGCCACCCTCCAGCCCAAGCGCATCGCGCAACGGTCGCACCAGGTAATAGCTGGCGAGCACGCAAAAATGAAAAGCAAAACCCAGGGCCAGGGCCGCTCTTTCCGCAGGCAACACATTGAGCCACTTGAGACCGATGGGCATCGGTGCCCTCCTTCACCGCCAGCTACACTCTGACAGCACCCCGGAGCCGTCAATGCCGCCCACTAACGTTAGTCGAATGTCCCGAACCCTGGTGTTACTCGTTGTCATCCTTGCCGCAGCGTACCTGTCGCTTTGCGCAGCGCTGTACGTGTTTCAGCGCTCGCTCATCTACTACCCGCAACCCCGCGCCGCTGGTTCAGCGCAAACATTGCTCACGCTGCCCGTCGATGACGCGCAGGTGCTGGTTTCGGTGCGTTCGCACGACGGTCCCAAGGCGCTGATTTATTTCGGTGGCAATGCCGAAGACGTTTCCCGCAGCCTGCCCGGCTTCGCCGAGGCCTTCCCGGACCATGCACTGTACTTCATGCATTACCGAGGCTACGGCGGCAGCAGTGGATCGCCCTCCGAGGAGGCCATTGCCCGCGACGCCATGACCTTGTTCGACAAGGTCTATGCCGATCATCCGCACATCATCGTGGTCGGCCGCAGCCTGGGGTCAGGGGTCGCGGTGCGATTGGCCAGTTCTCGACCGGCCACCCGCCTGCTGCTGGTCACGCCTTACAACAGCCTCGAAGAGCTCGCCGCCCGTCAGTTCCGATGGTTCCCGGTGCGGTGGCTGTTGCAGGACAAATTCGAATCCTGGCGCTACGCATCACACATCGCAGTGCCGACGCGGCTGATTGCCGCCGAACATGACGAAGTGATTCCAAATTCCAGCACGCAACGGCTGTACAGCCACTTCGCCAAGGGCGTGGCATTGATGCAGATCATCAAGGGGACGGGGCACAATTCGATCAGCGACAGCCCTGAGTACTTCAAGGCGCTGGGGGATGGGTTATAGCAACAAACGCCAACATCGAGTGCGTCCGTCGGACAGAAAGCTTCAGCAGCCAATAAGCGCAGCGGTCCCTTGAACCTTGTTTCGCAAGCCCAGTCTTAGATCGGCGTTCAACCCACCTCCCTATCGTTGTCATCTCTTCAGAGCTGTCCGCACCATGCGCCAAACCGCCTCCGCCTTGCGCTTCACTTCGCTGTGTCTGGTTACTTTACTGCCCTTGATCGCCCCTCCCGCCCACGCCGGCGCGGAGCGACAACTGGTGGAAGCCATCAACGATTACCGTGCCCATCCGCGAGACTGCTCGCGGCGACCGGCCCAGCGCTTGTCGCCGCTGGCCTTGAAGTCAAACCTGGCATTGCCGGTGGGTTACGGTGGCGGTTTACGCGATCGATTGAAGGCATCCGGTTACCAGGCTGTCGCCGTGCGCTCCATACGCGTGGTGGGTGCGCAGGATGCCGAAGAGGCGTTTGAACTGCTGCAGGATGATCACTGCGCCGCACTGCTCGATAGCCAGTACGCTGACATCGGTGTGAGCCGCAGTCGGGGTGAGTGGCAAGTGGTATTGGCCCGTCCCGTTCTCGACAGTCAAATGGCCGATCCGCGAGCCGTTAGCAAAGCTTTGCTGGCGCAAGTGAATGCCGCCCGGGCCAAACCACGGCTGTGCGGTCGCCAGCGTTTCGCCGCGGCCCGTCCGTTGTCCTGGGATGCAAGTCTCGGGGCTGCCGCGCAAGGCCACAGTAAAGCGATGGCCTACGGTAACTACTTCGCCCACCGCGACCCCGATGGCGACACCCCTGCGGACCGGGCGCGCGCCGCCGGTTACCGTGGTCGGCAGATCGGCGAAAACATTGCAGCCGGCCAAGGCTCGGCGAACAAGGCAATGGCCGGATGGCTCGCCAGCCCCGGGCATTGCGCCAACCTGATGAACCCGATGTTCACTCAAGTGGGTGCGGGCTTTGCGACGGACGCACGCAGCGATGAAGGGGTTTACTGGACGATGCTGTTCGGGGCGAAATGATCGGCTCGCTGTGATTGCCGATCATTCATCGAGCCGTTACTTCACCAACCGGGTTTCCTTGGACGGTCGATAGCCGAAATAGGCGCTGTAGCACTTGCTGAAGTGGCTCGGTGAAACGAAGCCACAGGCGACGGAGACTTCGACGATGGTCAGGGTCGTGTGCTGCAGCAACCGGCGTGCCTCGGTGATGCGCAAATCCATGTAATAGCGCTGCGGTGTCGTACCCAACTGCTCTTTGAACAGTCGCTCGATCTGCCGTCGCGAACGACCGGCATACAGACAAAGCGTCTCCATCTCCAAAGGCTCTTCCAGGTTGGCATCCATCAGGTTGACCACCTCGCGCAACGGGCCGCTGACCGAGACATTGAGGCTGGGTTTGATGCGTCGATAGCGCGACGCTTCAAATGCCAGTATGTCTTCAATACCGTCGGTCAGCGCCTTGTCGTGCAAACCTCTGATCCATTCCAGCGCCATGTAGAACGCACCGTTGGGACTGGACGCCGTCAGACGATCGCGGTCCACCACATACGCTTCGCTGGTGACCTGGGTGAGTTTGGCGATTTCCGCCAGCGCGGGACGATGCTCCGGGTGGATCGCGCAGCGATAACCGTCCAGCAAACCGGCTCGACCGACAAACCAGGCGCCATTCCAGATCCCTGCCAGCTTCACGCCTGCTTCGGCGGCCCCTTGCAAAAGACTGACCAGCACGTCGTCAGCCTGGAGCGCCGTTCGATACCCGCCACAAATCACCAACAGATCGAGCTGCATAATCTGCCCATGATCGAGGCGCGCATCCGGGCGGATCACCAACCCCAAATCGCTGATCACTTCACCTTCGCGCAAACCGAAAGTCTTGGTGGAAAACAGCTCTGGCCGCAGCAGGTTCGCAGTGACAATCGTATCGAGTGCCTGGGTAAACGCGGGCAACGAAAAATGCTCCAGCAGCAAAAAACCTGCCCGGGCGCGAATTGAATGGCCTTCCTGTTCATTGAGGTAGCGAAGGTTCTTGCCCTTCATCGCACCGCTGAACTGACGTCGCTCTACCAACGCCCGCCTCGCTTCGTCGTGTGGTCGTACATGTGATTTAGCGCCTTGATGTCTATCACTCCTGATCCGCAGCATAAACCGCACAGTTGCGCCTGCGCGGTGCGTGCATTGTTTACGCCAGTTGATAACTGCGAGCAAGTGGGAGGGTTCATCGGAAGAAATTTTGTTGGGGTTGATCAGGCAATCACAGAAATCCGAGGGTTTTCAATGAGGACATGGAGGATTGCAGGAAGCGGCTGAAGATGGGGGGATTTGGGAGGTCAGAAAATGGCTATCGCAAGGCGTTCGGACAGAGTGTCTGAACGCCTTTCCAGCAGATCAACCAAAAAGGGACAGGGCGTGAACCATCTGAGTGGCGACCGGCTGTTGTAACCGGGTCGTCTGCTAAATGAGCCCGTCGAGACTGGAGGTGCTTTTGCACGAGCCACAGATCTGCGACACGTTTTTGGACATTTGGCGGCACCAACGTTTCTCTGGAGCAGGTGACTGCCAGGGCGGTGCTGGGTGTATCGCTACCACTTGATCCACATGGGTGTCAGGCACGACTCGGCCGTAGCCCACGATGAGGAAACGGATACGACGGGTTCAACCAGTCGGGTTTAGTTATAGGAGAAACCCTGCAACAAAAGCTGCAGGGCAAGTTGGCTTTTAGCCTTGACTCGAGACCGGCTAATGGGTGCCCCTTTTTACTCTCTGTTCAAAAAAAGGGGACAGATTTATTTCCCTAGTCCGCTCCTTGGTCGGCCTCGCCCACGCAGCTCTATCCGCTGCCCCACAATCCGCTCCACCTCGTCCACAAAACGGCTTGTCCCCGTCAGTTGACCACGCTGCAAGGCGTCCCGAATCAATCTGGTCTCCTCCTCAGAAGTAGCTTGCTGCATGACCCGCTCGTATTGATGGCGCCGCTCCATCGCCGTGTCACCCAAAGCCGTGAAGCATGGGTCGAAATCCAGCCAATGGTCATCAGGCCTGTCACTGATTCGGGCTCCATAGCTGGACCATGGGTAATCCACCGCATCGGCCACCATGCGAGCACGTACTGGATTTAATTCAATGTAACGACAACAAGCAAGCAGGTAGGAATCTGACTGCACCACACTGGATTTGTACTGACTCTCCCACAGAGTGCCTGAACGCCCTTCCAGTCGATTGCGATAGCGCGTCGCACGCGCTGCCAAGGCTTTCATCAACTGCCCCAGCCCAGCAGAGTCACCCGGAGCCAGCAACAAATGAACATGGTTGGTCATCAAACAGTAGGCGTAGACCTTTACGCCCCATGCATCTTTGAGTTCACGTAAATCCGTCAGATAGCGTTGATAATCCTCGGCGACGGCAAATACCACTTGGCGATTATGACCGCGTTGCACCACGTGGTGCGGATAGTTGGGTAATACGAGGCGTCCCATTCTGGGCATTTTTCAAGTCTCCTTCCATGGAGGTTTTCAGCGTAGCAAAGGAGAAAAATGGAAAAAAATAAATCTGTCCCCGTTTTGAAGGAGTTATGGGTCTATCTGTTGGCCCACAATCTGATCCGAATGCTCATGGCCCAATCGGCTTTGTTAGCGGACTGCTTGCCTCGCGAACTGAGCTTCAAACACAGCCTTCAGCCATGGCTGGCGCTACGACAATATGGGAGTCCTGAAGACGAGGATGGTCTGGCGAACTTACTGATGTTGATAGCGCAAAGACGCGTTGGAAATCGACCTGGTCGTATCGAACCGCGAGCCATAAAACGAAGACCTCAGGCCTACCCCTTGCTGACCAAGTCACGTCGGTCAGCAAGGGCTGAGGTCAGGAAAAACGGGCATGCTAAACATGTTAAGTAAGTGCCATTCAAATCTGTCCCCTTTTTTCCGCTTTTTTCATATCCCCGGCAGTGCCGGGGATATTTTGAGCATTTCAAATAACCAACTAAAGCCCCATAACAAAATCTCTAATTAACTGGCGGTCCGAGTCATTTTTAGCCGCCCTATTTAAAATCGGAATCAAATAATAAAGCAACAGTTCAACCCTTGATACTTCTGCCGGAATAGCCTCCGCTACACAATCAACCAATAACTTTATAGACATAATAGCCGCAAAAGACTCATACCCTCTTGGCCCAGAAAAAGGTAATTTTCTAAAGTAGTATTTTGCTAATCGCTTTTGATCAGACCGCTTCCACGTACGATGGGGAATCAGTAGCAATGCTTCTCCCCAATCAGCAGACTCTATCGGATACTTAGTCATTAGCCAATCAGCAGCTTGATCAGAGTTCATCTTAACAAGCTGTGCGCATAGTGCCCTTTGTCGCTCATCCATATCAAATCTACTTCGGATTAAATAAATTTTCTGGCAGCCCGGAGTTACTACTCAACGATGCTGGCGGCTTGTAATGTCCAGAAGCATTAGTCCAGTGACTTATTGTCCCTCGACTTGGACCATCATTATTCCCAAAGCGTATAGAACCTGCATATTTGACGTCCCCTCCACCGCTAAGTCCAAGGTGAGTTGAAAAAGCTTCATTAACATTTGGTCTACTGACTCGAACTGTTCCATCAGGCATTGTTACAAAATCATATGATCCTGATGGCGTTATCTTGCTGCCACTTGGAGTTTGCAGCCAGTAACGACCAGATGAGTCTTGAACAAGAGTCCTTATTGGTCGCTGCGCGATAGCAGGGTCATTTGGGAAAACATTAGTTAACGTACCGCGTTCAGTAAGGTTCGGAACAGCTCCTCCCCCTTTTGCTCCAACACCCTTCCCACCCCAAAAAAGTATAGCTGCCCATTTGGCAAAAACACCTACATTTTCGGAATCAACACTCATACCAACCTGCCCGGCAGCATCGTTACCGGCTTGGATTAGGCCCAAGGCGACTCCCATTTCCAACAATCGCACCTTGGCAACCGCGTTCATCATCTGCGTGGTGGCCAGGACACTTTTCATCCCGGCAGGTATATCGTCAGAGGCTCGCGCTTTGGAAAGGAGGTCGTACGTGTCGTTGTAATCCTCGACAAACTTTTGGAGCTCTGGAGATCCACATCCTTGAGGATTGTCCAGACAAAACAGCGCAAAACGTTTTTCGTTTGCGTCATTCAAATCGGCAAATTTACTCCGAACCTGATCACAGCTGTTGCTTGCGACGCAGGTTTTCGCCTCTTCGATTAAGCTCTCAACCTCCTTGTGAGTCAGGTAGTTATTTACCGTAGCCTGCTGTGCCACCCACCCCGCGACTTGCTGATCCTTGTCGCTCCCACCCGCGGCTGCGGCAACGGTCATACCCAAGAGCTGAGAAGTCATCGCCAATACTTGCTCGTGGGCGACGCCCGGGAAGATCTTGTCCCCTACCATCTCGATCAGAGCCTTGTTGGCTCCGGCGGCCATCGCGGAAGTAACGAAATCACCGCCAGCCGCTTCGCCGATCAAGCCACCCACGATGGCATGAACGGCAACTTTGGTGGGTAGACCACTTCCTAACAGGCTGGTACCAACTTGCCCATAGATGGCCCCAGCCATCATATCGGCGACCAGTCCGATTGCGGCTTGGCTCAAGTTGTCTTTAAATTTACCACCGTTGGCAACTGTCTGAAGGGCCGAGTTGACAGCCAGGCGTACAGCAATATTTTCTCCAGCAATGCCACCACTAACGCCTGCAATCACATAACCTTTCAGGCTGTCGCTGGAAGTCACGTCTTTAATGACCGCTCCAAGATCACCCTTGTTGTTAATCGTACTGATCGCCGCCCCACTGGCCGCCGAAGTGACCACTGCCGTTAGAGCCACATTTCCCCAGCCTGCCGCGACAGCTGTCCCTGCAGCTGTAGTTCCGGCAGCGGCCATGGCAGTACCGGAAGCTGCCGCCGCGTTGGCCGCTGTTCCAATCGCGGCACTAGCGGCGCCAGCCGTCAAGGCCGTGACGATGATCATGATTGCCAGCATTGCCCCTTGGCCCAGTCCAGAATGGCTGTACTTGAAGCTCTCGTGCACCTCCTGAACCTTGCGCCAATCCACATCCCCGCGCTGTTCAGCCTCTTTGAGCCACGCGAGCTGCGGATCAGCCTGCACCATGGCGTCGATGGTCTCGCTGACTGACTTTTGATCAATCTGTTTGATGTCGATGTTCAGGCCATCGACTGCCTTGATCGCCAGGTTACCCTGCGCGACAAGCTCGCTCTGCCGTAACGTCTCATCGGTATTCCCCCTACCCTTGGCACTGGTCCACGCCAGACTGTTGCTGCTCTTCTCGTGACTCTCCTGGTGCAGATCCTTCACACCCTCAAACGTGATCGCACCACCACTCTGCAGGGCCAGGTCACTACCGCTGTTGAGCTTGGCCACCTGATATCGCTGATCCCCACCACTGACCAGCGTCAAATCACCGCCCGTGGTGATTTCACTTCCAACGTGAGTCACCTTGGTGATTTCATCTCGGCGGGTTTCTTTTTGGCCGAAACTGCCGTTTTTCTTTTTGTCGTACAGTGAGTAATCGCTGTCCTGCGCCGCCAGCAACTCGATGTTGTTGCCCGCCACCAGATACGCTTCGTCCCCCGCCGTAATCCGGCTGGAGATCAGCGCCAGGTCGTTACCGGCGCTCAACACTACATCGCCGCCAGCCGTGAGGGTGCTGGCGATTTGTTTGATGTGGTCCTCCTGGGCGGTGACTTTCTTGGTCTTGTAGTAGGAGTGGGTTTCGTCGGCAGCCGACGCCACGGTCAAATCGCCTTCGGCGGCCAGGATGATGTTGCGTTTGGCCTCGAGATCGCTGGCAACGATGCTCACGTCGCGGCCAGCACTCAGTGAGATATCGCGTCCGGCGTCGAGGCTGGAACCGAACTGGGTGATCGAACTCTTTTGTATTCCGCCGGTGTCGCTGCTCTGCTGTTCAGCGGCGGCGATGCCGATGTCGCGACCAGCCTCGATTTCAGTATCACGACCGCTACTGATGACGCTGCCTTTGTTCAGCACGTCCCTGCCCGCGCCAATAGTCAGGTCGTTGGCGGCTTCGATGCGCGCGGCGCTGTCTAGGTAGTCGCGCTGTTGGGTGTAGCCCTGGTTGCTGAAGCCTGTGCGGGTGACGGTGCGTTCGTTGATGACATCGCCGGTAAGGGCACTCAGGGTGACGTCGCGTCCGGCGATCACGCCGCCCGATTGGTTGATGATGTTGTTGCCTGCCAGCAAGTCGAGACGATTCCCGCCTTCGATCAGGCCGCTGTTTGTCAGGTCTTGCCCGGCAGATGCCGCCAGGTTGTTGGTCGCCCGCAAGGTCCCTGCGTTGTTCAGATCCTGCCCTGCGATGAGCGTTACATCGCGCCCCTGAATCAACGCGCCATTGGGCGCCAGGCGGTTGTCGGCCTGGGCCAGGTACAACACCGGCACGAGAACCTTCTCGCCGTTCACCTCGTGCTCTTCGAGCCAGACGATGTCGTGGGTCAGGGCCGCGACTTGCTGGGCCGTCAGGGTCACGCCTACGGACAGGTTCAGTTCGTCCTTGCTGGCGATGGCGTTGTTCATCAGGTACTTGAACATGGCCTCGTCAGAGGTCTGGCCATCGATGAAACGCTGTCCAGTACGCTCGACCACGGCCTGCTGGATCAACCGTTGTTCGAAGAAACCGTCACCCAGGCGCTTGGCACTGGTGTCGGGGTCGTAGCCGAGGTTGGCCAGCAGGTAATCGGAGCTCATGAACTGCTTGAGTTCGGTCAGTACCGGGTTGGTCTCGATCAGGTATTTGTGAGGGTTGCTGCGCACGCTGGTATCGGGCAGGCCCTGTACGCGCGGCGCATTGATCAGGACGTTGCCCCGGTCGGGCAGTTGCACGCCATCGGCATTCACCTGCGCAGTTTTGTTGTTGAGGTTCAGGGATGGGTTGCCGGCCAATGCCAGCTCACGATCTCTGACCGACACCGGGTCGTTGTCGTCGAACTGCAACTCGGTGGCGTCCCTGACGGGCGCGGCATCCGAGCGCTGGGTCGCATCGCCGGAAAGGGAGGCGATGGTCCGAGGTGGGTTCGTTACAACGCCAGGATGGGTACCGTCTTTACCGCTCAGACGGAACAATCCGTTGTCGCCCACCGGCAGGCTGAAGCCGGGCAAGGTCAGCGGGTTGACCTGTTGCTGGGCGAGATCCGGTGGAAGCTGGCTGTTGAGGTTGATGATCGTGGTTTTGCCAGTGCCGGTGGCCCCGGTGCCAGCATTGCGCGAAGTACCGGAGATGCCCGAACTGTAGGCGCGCTCAACACCGTTGGTGATCTTGTTGACGGCATTGATGGTGACGTTGCCGGCGGCCTGGATGATTGCCGATGCAAATCCGGATGGGTCAGAAGCGATGATTTTTTCGCTGAAGACGGCGTTTTTTATGAAGTCGGGGGCGTCGGTTCTGGCACCGCTCGCGTACAGGGAGTCGCCAAAATCGACGGCATATGACTGTTTGTACAAACCAAGCAAGACGGGACCAAAACGCTGGAACCAGTTATCTTGCTCCCCCTTGGCCCCGTATCGAACGACCTGCGTAGTGACCCGTGACTCAACTTCATTGGCGTTCCAGAAACGCAGGTCCCGATTGTAATCAGCGTCGTTGTACATGTTGTACGCGACGATCTGACTCCATTGATCAAGATTTTGCCCACCCGTGACGTACTTACGGGAAACATAGTCCCCCGTGGCAGTCCCGGAGTTCTCGAAACTGGCGACATTGATGGTGATGTTTCCGGAAGCCGCGACTGAAGAGTTCGAGTTCAGGAATGAACCTCCAGTCACGTCAAAATTGCTACCCGACGTGATGGAAGCCGCCTTGGAACTTTCCCCTTCCAGAATGCTGACTCTGAACTTCTGCTCCCAGACCAGGTGGGAAGCAATCGGATGTGAATCCATCTCAGCCCAGCTGAAAGGAAGCTCATCACACTCATAACAACGAACCCCAATATCCGCCGAATACATCTCCGAAACAGTCTTGAACTGATCCCTGCGATTGACAATCGAATCAGACCGAATCGAGAAGTTGCCAACGCTCTCCATCGTCCCGGAAAGGTTCTCCACCAACCCCGCCCGGCTACCCGCATCATCCCGGGCAATATCAATAGCGCCGAGGCTGTAAACATCGGAATTCCTGTTACTGAAGCTACCCCCCCGAAGCTTCATATCGCCGCCACTGAACAGGAAACCACCTTGATCGTTCAGCAATGACGATGCGCTGAGCTTCAAACTCGTCCCGCCCGCCAACGTGCCATAGTTGTTAACGGCACCGGCATTGAGATTCAGGTTGTTGCTCGCGCTCAGGCGCCCAAAGTTGTTCAGTACCGACAACCCGCCACGAGCGCCCACGCTCGTGTTGCCACCGCCGGCAATGCTAGCGGCGCTGTTGAGGGTGATGCTGGACGCGTCGACCTGCATGTCGCCGAGACTGCTCATGCGGCCACTGCCGCCATAGCCGCCGCTCAACTGGATATCGAGGCTGCCATCACTGGCGATCAACCCGTCGTTGTTCCAGTTCACACCCCGCCCTACAAGCTGGTTCGACGCGAGCAACTGGCCGCTGGCGGTCTGGTTGAAGTTGTTGACGTTCACCGTCAGACGACCCGCCTGAATCACGCTGCTGTTGGTCCAGCTGTTGGCGTTCAGGTTCAGGTCACCGCGAGTGATCAGAGCGCCGCCAGCGTTCATGACGTTGGCGGTCGAGATGTCGAACAGGCCGGTGCCAACATGGGTTACAGAGCCGCCGGCATTGAGCAGGCCAGGCGTCGCAATTGTCAGTTGCTGATTGGCGGTTTCCACCAGCCCATTGCGGTTATCGAACTGACTGCCGATCTGGAAGTCGGTTTTGCCGCTGGTGCCCAATGCCCGCAGTTTGCCGCCCTGATTGTCGAGGTTGGCGGCACGCACGGCCAGGGTGTCGGCGCTTTCGACCAGGCCGCCACGGTTGGCAAGATTGCCGCTCAGCCCCAGATCGATGCCGTTGCCGCTGACCTGTCCGGCGTTATTGTTCATCGAGCCGCCGACGACGGCGACCTGACCTTTGGCGAAGATCCCGCCGTTGCTGTTGTCGACTGTGTTGCCGCCCGCGTTGAGCAGAATGTCGCCGGTGTTGGCGGCTATGCGTCCCCCGTCACTGTAGATCCCGCCCAGCGCTCGCAAGTCGAGCCGGCTGCCTTCTAGCTTGCCGCCCTGGCTGTTGCGCAAAACACCGTCAAGGCGGGCTTGCACCAGTCCCTTAAGGCTCGACAGCATGCCGCCACGATTGTCGAGGCTGGCCGCATTGATATTAAGATCGCCGGTCTGGGCGATGAGTTTGCCGCCCTGGTTATCAATCGCGCCGTTGCCCGCCTCGACACTCAGCAAGCCCCAGCTTTGCACGGCGCCGCTGGCGTTGTTCAGCGCGGCGGCCGTTATGGAAACCCCGGCATCACGACTGGAAATCAAACCATCGACGTCGTTGTAAACAGTGCCGTCTGCGGTGAGATCCAACTGCCCACTGGCCGACAGGGTGCCGCCCTGACCATTGTTCAGGTCGCCGGAAGTCAACAGGCTCAACAGGGACTGGCTGATCAGTTGGCCGCCTCGGTTATCGACGCTACTCGCCCTCTTGACCAATAGCGGACCGCGGCTGCCAAGTGCACCGTTGATGTTGGTCAGGGCACCCAGCAAATCGAGGGTTACGCTGTCCTCGCCGACCAGGCTGCCACCGGTGTTGTCCAGTTGCGTACCGGTGAAGGACATCGCCTTTTTGGCAGTAATCTGGCCAGCTGCGTTGTTCAGCGTCGCCGCATGGATATCCAGCGTGTCGCTGCTTTCGATAAGGCCACCTGAGGTGTTGGTGATGGTGCCGTTGGAGATCGTCAGCGTCTGCTTGCCGCCGCTGGTGACAATGCCGTTGCTGTTATCGAGGCTGGCCGCCTTGATGCTCAGCTCGCCCTTGCCGGCCAACCCGCCTTTGGTGTGGTTGACCAGCGCGCCACTCAGATCGATGCCCAGGTTGCCCAACAAACTGGAGATCGTGCCTTCCTGGCTGTTGTCGAGCGTGCCGCCGGAGACCGTTACGCCATTCCACCCGGACACCAGTCCGCCCTGGTTTCTCACTTCGGCGGCGGCGAGCTGCAATTGATCGTTGCTGATCAGATTGCCACCGCGGTTGTCCAGAATGTTGCCGGCCAGGCTGAAACTGGTGAGGCTGGAAATTTCGCCATTGCGGTTATCCAGGTCACGCAGGTGGGCGATGCTCAACTCACCTTTTGTATTGATCAAGCCTTGCTGGTTGTTCAGGTCCCCCAGTGTCACGCCCAGATCAATGGCGATGCCGGAACCACCGAGCAGCGTACCGCCCTGATTGTCCAGGCCGTTGCTGTTGAGGTTCAGTTGTTGCGCGGCCTTGATGATGCCATTGTCCCGATTGGTCAACAGATCATCGAAGGTCACATTGAGATCGCCATCACTGAGCAGGACACCGCCACTGTTATCCAGGCTCGACGCGCGGACCTGCAACGCGGCTGCGGCAATCTTGCCTTTGATCGAGGTCAGTGCGTTTTCGATTTGCAGGGTCAGCTTCTGGTTGCTCAGCAACTGACCTGCGCTGTTGTCCAGTTGATCAGCAATCAGCTCGAACCCCAGCTCGCTGGAAATTTCCCCGCCGCGGTTGTTCACGTCAGCCAGGTTTTTCAGCAGCAGTTGACCGGGCGCACTGATGAAGCCGTCCTGGTTGTTCAGCGTTCCGCCCTTCAGATCCAGGCTCAGATCACCTTTGCTGAACAGTTTGCCGCCCTGCTGATCGAGGCCACTGACATCGGCCAGCAGCGAAGTGCCTGCACCGAGGCTGCCACCGGTGTTGGTCAGCTGCCCGGCTTTGAGACTCAACTGACCGGCGGAGTAAATGCTTGCCTGGCTGTTGTTGAGTACTCCCGTGGTGATGCTCAGGTCGCCCTTGCTGCTGAGTACACCCTTTGCCTGGTTATCCAGCGCGCTGCTGTCGAGGGTGAGTGTCGAGTCGGTCAGCAGTTTGCCGCCCTGGTTGCTGACCTCTCCCCGCGTATTGATAACAAGCGCCTTGGCACTGGAGACCGTACCAGCGTCGTTGTCGAGGCGTTCGGCATCGATGACCAATGCACCTTCGCTGACGAGACTGCCCTTTTGGTTGTCCAGATCCGCTGAAAGCGTGATCGCCAGATCGTTTTGCGTGATCAGGCGGCCGCTGTTTTCCAGGCTATCCCCGGTCAGCGTGAGCCCGGCGTCACCGGATATCAGGCCGTTGTTGCGGTTGATCACCTGCCCCACCGTCAGCGCGAGATTGCCACCGGCGAGGATGAAGCCGCTGTCGCTGTTGTCGAGGTAATCACCGATGAGGTTCACATCGACCTTGCTCGACAGTTCGCCATTGCGGTTGTCGAGGCGGTCGACCGTCAGATTCAGCGCCTGCATGGCACCGACCAGACCTTCGTCGCGGTTGTCCAGGCGCGTGGCCTTGATGAACAGCTCATCATCGGCAATGACAATACCGCCCCGATTGTCGAAGTCGTCGGTCACCCGCAGATCGGCGCCGCCCCGAACGCGAATATCGCCATCGGCGTTGTTCAGGCTGGCGCTGCGACTGTCCAGGCTGGCGGCGGCAATCAGGCCTTTGACGTTGCTCAGTGCCCGGTCGATGACAAAACCGAGCTTTTCATTGCTGAGCAGTTTGCCGCCATCGTTGTTCAGGCTTTGCGCGTTCAGGCTCCAGGCCTTGGCACCGGAAATTTCACCCGCGCTGTTGTTCACCTCGTTCAGGTTTTTCAGAAGCAACTGGCCCGGCGTATGGATGCTGCCGCGCTGGTTGTTCAGCAGACCATTGTTCATGTCCAGGCTGAGGTCGTTGTTGCTGAACAGTTCGCCACCATCCTGCTCAAGCGACGCGAGGGAAAGATCAAGCTGCTGCTGGCTGCCGATTTGCCCGGCGGAGTTATTCAGGTGCCCGGCCGTGACGTTCAGGGCACCATCGGTCGCCAGACTACCGCCGCTGCTATTGTTGAAATCGCCGGTGACCAGCGTCGAATCAGCCTTGGCGCTGATGACGCCGTTAACGCTGTTGTCGAGGCTGCCACTTCCCAGTGCCAGACCTTTTTGTGTGGCGATCAGGCCGCCCTGATTCAAAGCGGCGCCAACAGTGGTCAACGCCATGTCTTCGAGACTCGACAGTTTGCCCAAACGGTTGTCGAGGCTGCCGGTGTTCAGGGTCAACTGGCCTTCGCTGTTGATCAGGCCCTGCTGATTGTTCACCACCCCATCGAAAGCAAAGTCAAGGCTGGCTTGACTGACGATCTTGCCGCCACGGTTGCTCAGGCCGATACCGGTGAGCGTGCTTGCCCCTTTGCTGAAGATCAGGCCGGACGTGTCATTGATGATTTGGTCGACTTTCAGGCTCAACATGGTGTCCGACAACACCTTGCCACTAGTACTGTTGTCCAGCCTTGCCCCTTTGACCAGCAGCCCCGATTGGCTGGAGAGTGACCCGCCACGGTTATCGATCTGCCCGACGTTCAGGGTCAGTGTTTTGAGCGACGCGACGAGGCCATCCTGGCGGTTATCCAGTACGTTGCCGGTCAGCAACAGATTGCCTTCGGCCACTAACTCGCCAGCCGATTGATTCAGGGTGGCGATGTTCGCCTCGATATCGCCCTTGCCGGAAATACGCCCCGCAATGTTTGCGACTTCATTGGCCGTGAGGTTCATCTTTCCCGCAGCAGTGATCAGGCCGCCGTTGCGGTTGTCGAGATTTTGCGCACGCACATTCAACGATTGCTTGGAAGCAATCTTCCCCGCGCTGTTGTTGAGAGTGCCGAGGGCTGTGATGTCGAGCAAACGGCCCGCCATCATCAGGCCGGCGACGTTATCCAGCGACGTCACCGTCAGTACGGTATCCAACTGGCTGGTCAGTTCGCCGTTACTGTTGACCAGTCGCCCGATGTTGCCCGTGAGATTGCCGGCGCTGTTGATCACGCCACGGGCGTTCAACACCTGACCGGCCGTCAGATTCAGGTTGGTGTTGCCCAGCAATCGACCATTGTTCTGGTTGTCCAGGGTGCCGGCGCTGATCGTCGTGTTTTTTCCACTGAGGGTGCCACCCTGATTGCTCAAGGTCTGCGCAGTCGTCACCGTCAGATTACGACTGGCAATCACGCTTTTACCGCTGTTGTTCAGCGTCTGCGCGCTGAGGCTGACATCACCATTGCCATTGCGACTGTTATCGGAATTGACCCCGGCCTCGATGACTCCGTTGCTGGTCAGCACACCACCGGCACTCAGGCTGATACTGTCCCGAGCAGCAACGCTTTGCTGCACGGCCAGATTGCCCTGAGTCTGCACATTGACGGCGTTACCGTAGACCGGCCCCTGGGCGTCCAGGCTGGCGGCTCTTACATTGACCGCGTTCGTGGCAGCAGTCTGCGCCAGGCTCAGATGCCCATTGGCATCGATCTGAATATCACCGCCACTGGCCGCCAGGTTGCCGGCCAGTTTCACCCCGACACCGGCCTCGGTGCCCACCAACTTGATCGCCCCGGCGTACATACCGCCCAGCGCCGACGAATCGATGGCCAGTTGCGGCTTGGCACTGCCGTCATCGGCGCGGGCGGTGGTGTTGAGGCTGTCGGCGTTGACGTCGTTGCGACCGGCGATGATGGTCAGATTCTTCGCCTGAATCTCGGCGTTGATTTTCGCGCTGCGGGTGATGATTTCGAAGCGGTCGACGTTATTGGCATTAAGCCCGGCACCGTCGATGGAAACGCTGCCCTGATCCACTTGAAAACGATCCAGGCGTCCGTTGCCGTCGAGTACTGGTTTGCCGGTGGTTAACGTCACACGCGGAGTGTTGATGAAACCGCAGCCGTTGCAGCTGATGCCATACGGGTTGGCGACGATCACCCGTGCCGACTGCCCCGCCACCTCGGTGTAACCGCGCAACTGGCTGGGACTGCCGCCCACCACTTCGTTGAGGATGGTTTGCGCCGAGCCGCTGCTTTTCAGGTTGGGGTTGCCAATGATGATCCCGCCCAACTGCGTGCTCGAAGTCTGAGTCGAGCCGTTGTTGAGGATGACGCCTTGAGCACCGACGTTGTAGTCGACGAACTGGTTATGCGACAGACCGCTGCCATTGGGCGTGGCGATGTTGACGATCGGCACGCCATTGCCTGCCTGACCAAGACTGGTGCCGGGATTGGCCACCACGATGCCGTCGGCCTGCGCCCAAATCGGTTGCCAGAACATGACGTTGGCCAACAGAAACGCCAGACCGCGCTTGGGCATGCCCCAGAATCGATCACGGGATTTCACCCGGGCGGACGACTGACGAGCGAGGAAAGCGTATTGGCGAACGTCCATGTGCATGTTCTCGAAGTACGGCAGTTAGAGGAAAAAATCCATGCGGAAGTAAATCGGTGCTTCGCGCTCGTAAAGCGCATCCGGTCGTTCCAGGGAGTGGGCAAAGGTCACGCTTGCAGCGAAATGCTGGCCACGGGCGAACAGCTCCAGCGAATTGCTCGACAGGCGTCCGTGCTGATCGCCGTTGTAGCGATCACCTCTAATAACCCCTTGGTCGTAGCCAAGTCCGGCGCCGTATTCGGCGAACGCCGGGCGTAGCCAGTCGGCGCTGACCGGGCGAGTCCAACGCAGGTCGTTGCGCCAGTAACCTCCGCTGTCACCGGACAGGGATTGATCCTTGTAGCCACGGATCGACGACAGACCGCCGAGACTGGTGCGCTGTGGGCTGAACAAAATGTCTTCGCTGCGTTGTCCGGTCATCAGGCTGGTGAAGCTGAAAGACTCGCCCCACAACTTGAACGGCTGCAGGTAGGTCGTGGTGGCGGTGTATTTGCGGTAGCGTGCGTTTGGTTGGCCCGGCCCCGGATGGCCGTTCCCTTGCGCATCGAAAGCGCCGATGCCTTGTTGCAGACCCAGGTCCAGGTTGACGAACGCGCTGCCCACCCGCCGTCCGTGATTGATGCCGTACTGCATTTCGCTGATGCGGTTGCTGCTGAGCTTCAGCTTGCTGTCTTCGATGAAGTTGTTGGTACGCAGGTATGACAGGCCGGCATTGAGCGAAGTCTTGCTCACGGCATCGCGGTGGATCACCCGCTCGGCGCGCAGCTGATGGTTCTGGCTGTCGCCGGTCTGCTTGAAGTTGTAGCCGTTGGCAGCGATCTGCGAGCGGTACTCGCTCTGGCTGTAGGTGTAACTGAAGTTCCACCAGCCCCAGGGCAGGTTGTAATTGAGCAGCGCGTTGTTGGAGGTGTGCTGGTGGTCGGTCATCGCGTCGTGACCGCCGCGCAACATCAACTGATCGGCCAGACCCAGCGGGCTGTCCCAATCGAACGTCGTGCCCCACTGCTGTTCGCCCGTGCTGCGCTGGCCGTCGTTGCTGCGCGAAAGCCCGACGCGCCAGGGCTTCTGCGCGGTGTTGGTGACCAGCACGTCGCTCCCGCCGACGTTCTTGCCGGGGGCCAGCTCCATTTTTGCCTGATTGGAGGGCAGGCGATTGAGCTGATCGACCAGTTGCTCGATCTCGCGCAAGTTAACCAACGCACCGGTCTTGCCAGGAAACGCCATGGCCAATTCACGCTCGGACACGCCGCTTTCGGGCGCACTTTTCAGGCTTTCGAGCCGGCCTTCCACCACCAATACCTTTAGGTGCCCGCCAGACAAGTCCTGTTGCGGCAGGTAGGCACGACTGGTGACCAAGCCTTTTTCAATGTAGCGATCGGTGATGACCTTAAGCAGTTCATTGAGCTGCGCAACGCCCAGGCATTGACCGATGTAGGGCTTGAGCAGTTGCGTTTTTTCGTCGGCCGAAAGGCTGTCGGCACCTTTGAGTTCGATGTCCTTGATGAGGAAACAACGGGTATCGACAGGAGCCGTCGGTTGCGCGGGCTTGACTTCTTTGCCGGGCAATTCCTTGAGCTCTTCCAGGCGCCGGCGCTGTTCTTCGAGCAAGCGATCCTGGCGTTCGCGAATCAGGTCAGTATCTCCCGGCGTGGGCGCAGCGTGAGCAAGACGCAGTGGAGAAAGGCACAGCAAAGCCAGGCACAACCTCGCCGCGAAGGCGGGTGAGAACATGTCGATCCCTCGAAAACAAAAGTAATATCAAAATAGTGGCGCGATATTAGTTAGCCATTATTCCGGCGTCAATTAGTGACTCAGTTCAAAAACGTTAACGGATGAGCTGCAGGGCTAAAACCGGAGGCTTCCGAGGCGTCAGCGAGAAACGTCTTGATCGATTGCGGGAAGAAAGCGCGGGACGTAGGAAAGGTCTGAAGACGGTGGGATTTGCGAGGTGCTGGCCTGATTCAGAAGCAGAGAGTTGGCGCAGTGGATGTCGATCGTCACCGAAACGCTGGATTCCTATGAGTCAGCGGACCGACATCCACAAACAATTTAACGCCGGGATTTCATCAAGGACGACGAACCGCCCTCACCCGCCCGCTGCTGCCGCCACCGCAGAAAAATCGTTCGCCGCCATCGTACTCAAGACCGGACACGCCTACGCCCTCCGGCATCTTCAGGCTTTCGAGCACCTCGCCGGTGTTCGTGTCGATGCGCCGCAGTTCGCTTTCTTCGGCCTCCGACGTGCCATGCCAGAGCGCGCCATCGACGAAGGTCACACCCGTGACAAAGCGGTTGGATTCGAGGGTGCGCAGGATCTTGCCGTTCTCGGGGTCGATCTGGTGGATTTTGCGCTCGCGGTATTGCCCCACCCACAGCGAGCCTTCAGCCCAGGTCATTCCTGAGTCGTTGCCTCCACCGGGGGCCGGGATGGTGGAGAGCACGCGACCGGTTTGCGGGTCGATTTTCTGGATGCGGTCTTCGGCGATCTGGAATAAATGCTTGCCATCGAATGCGGTGCCGGCGTGGGCGGCGACATCCAGCGAACGCACCGTTGCGCCGCTTGAAGGGTCGAGTGCGATGAGTTTACCGGTAGTGGCAAACCACACCTGCTGACCATCCCAGGTCACGCCATGCACATCGTCTACACCTTCAAAAGGTCCGTATTCACGAATGATTTCTGCGGCTGACTGTTTCATTTCGGTGTTCCTCGAAAGGGTTTGGTGGCGTTCATCCTAGCCACCGGCCAGCGGAACCGGGAGTAACAAGGTCGTCGCGAAACCGGGCACTGGTGGCGTCATCCAGCGCCGCCCGCGCCCATGCCCGAACGACTGAACCTTGCCCTGTGCTGCCAGTGTTTCGAGAACTCGTTGCACGCTGCGCTGGCTGTTGCCCAGCGCCAGGGCTAGTGCTGAACTCGACCACGCTTCGCCGTCGGCGAGCAGTGCAAACACCGCTGCGTGTTTTTCTTCGACCGGTGGCGTAAGCAGCACTACGTCAGGTGAAACGTGGGTGATCAGGGCAAACCCGCGCTTGGTGGCGATCACGTTGGCCAAGGGTTTGAGCGCTGCACGCAAGCGGCCGATTTCGACCCTTAGCCGGGCGCGATGGGATTCATCGCTGAGCTTCAGGCGAAAGGCCCGGGCGATGAGCGTTTCTCGCGCAACATCTTCCGGCCAGGCTTCGGCCAATGTCCGTACGAGGTTGAACAGCACCGGACGTTTCGACAGGGACACCGACATGCCCGCACCGCGCACGACGAACCGGCAGGCATCGACCACCAGCGATGTCGAGGCCAGCAATGCTTCGACGTCATCGAGCAACAAGGGTCGCGCCTGACCATTACTGATCAAGTGTGCGGCGGGACTGTCGAGCAAGCGCAGCGCGCTGTCGACTTCTGCTATCAACGCGGGAATGCCGGATTGCTGCGCGGCGAACTTGGCCCGGGCCAACGCCGCACGCGCAGCTTGTGAGCGCAAGTGACGCATGGCGATGCCCGCCGCCACGAGCTCATGGGTGGCGTGCAAAGCGGGTGGCAATGTCGAAGGGTCAAGTTGCGCGAGGTTGTCCTGGGCGTCATCCAATTGGCCGATCAGCAACAGGCGGCGGATGTGCAGGTAGCGCGCATGGGCCGCGTTCACCCTGTCACCGTGAGCTTGCAGCGTGACCCGCGCCGCATCGAGCGCCTTCACTGGCCAGCCGAGGTCCCGCGACGCCAATGCGATCTCGGCTTCGGCGACGATGCAACGCGCCTGAGCCAGCGCTTCCTTTGGCCCGAACGCCCGTATTGCCCGGCGCACCAGTGCTTTGGCCCGTACCAGATCACCCAGTTGCGCCATGGCGATTGCGCGCAACGCCAGCGCCGGTGCATCGTCACGCAACGCGACCCTGTCCAGCGCGCCCAGCGGATCCCCCGCTGCCAGCGCCTGGGCGGCGGCGGTGATCAGCGAGTCCATCGCAGTCTTGCCATGGGGGTCACTCCATTGTCGGCTAGTCGCTGTTGAGTCTATCTCAGACGATGGCGCCTCATGCCGGATCGCGAATTTGATGCTCGCGGCAAATCAGATCCACTTCTGTGAATTCCAGTGGTTCCTGTGTCAGTCCGCAAAACGCTCCACCCGCCACTGCCTGATGAAAACGGCAGGTTCGGCACAGCCCGAAACTCGGGACATTTTCACCTTGCTGGATGTTGCGCAACAGCTCCAGCAGCAAGCCTTCCAGATCCACTGCCCGCGCACCCATGCGCTGGGCGGCATTGACCAGAAAATCCGGTGGCACCACGGCGTCCAGCAACGCCTGTGCCGGAGCCGTCAGTTTCAGGTGCACGCTGCGTTTGTCCCGGGCATCTGGCTGTTTGGTCAGCAGTCCTTTGCCTTCCAGAGCCTTGAGCGATTGCGACACCGTGCCTTTGGTCAGTCCCAGATATTCGGTCACCGCCAGCGGCGTGTCGGAGTAGCGGTTGCATCGGCCGAGGTACATCAAGGCGCTGAGCTGGATCGGCTGCAGGTCCGTCAGCAGCGGGTGCTCACGAAACCAGACCCGAGTCAGGCTCGACAACCTTTCCAGCAAATCAAAAAGCACGAGGACATTCCTGATCAAAAGCGTTGATAAATAGTATCGGATAAAAACCTTATTGACAAAATATCGGCTTGTCGTAGGATTTGTGGTGTCGATTCGAAACCTAATTTACTTCCAAACGGAGGCATACATGAAAACCGCTCTGGCACTCACCCTTGGCACGCTGCTGGCGACACAGGCTGTGGCCCATGACAAACAAGGCATCCAAAGCGACAAAGGCAAAGCCGATGCCGCGTTCGATCTGGTCAATACCCGGGTTTTCAAGGAAGGCAGCAATCTGGTGTTCGAACAATTGGTCGATGGCCAGGCCGGCAGTCGCGTGCCAACCGCCAAGGGTTCGTTTGCCGGGGCCGAGGTGTTCAGTTATGTCTGGCCTACCAGCCTCGACAGTTCCGTTGTCGGCTTTGAAGCGAAGTCCGGGATCCTGGCCCTGGCGCTGACCTCTCACCCGGATTTCGATGACACCCCGCAGCTGGACGAAAACAAGGACGGCAAAAAGGATAACGACGGCGGCCTCTGGCACTCGCACTGGGTGGTGCTGAGCAAAGACGAAAGTTGTGGGCCTGGCGGTTTGAAAGTCCGCGACATTCCCAAGGATGCCAAACCGAAGTTACCGGCCACCTGGCCTGGCGCTCCGATCTACATCGACTCCCCCGGCTACGACCTGAGCGTCGAGAAAAACGCCGCGAAAATCCATGTGCCGTTGGCGGCAGTCGGCTTCCCCGAAAGTTTCAACTACGACGGCGTCACCGCTGCACTGAAAGTCAATGCCGACCTGCACAACCCATTGCTGTGCGTCAGCAGCGTCTATGACATTGCCTCGGGTGACCTGTCGTTGCCCGGCACCTGGAAACTCAAGGAGAGCAAATAATGAGCGTGAACGTATTCGATACCCACGTGCGCACCAAAGATGGCCGCTACCTGCACTTCGATGTGCTGATCGAGCGTAACGACGCCGAACTGGCGAAAACCTATGCCCGCCGCTTCCTTGATGAACAGGGCATACAGGACGAAGATATCGCCCAGGACCGCTGCCAGTTCTGTCACGTCGAACCGACCCATCCCGAAGTGGCAGCGGCGATCGGCAAGCAGGGTTACTTCATCCTCAAACTGCAAGGTTGCCAGGAGTAACGAAATGAACACCTACCAGCCCATGAACTGCGACCTGTACGACTATCTGGAAATCGCCTGCATGCGCGGTTACCGACTGGACATCGAGTTGAAGGATGGCGCCCGCCTGGAAGCGAAGGCGCTGACTACGCGAACGTCCGCCGACAAGGAAGAATTCCTCGAGCTTGAAACGGCTGACGGCCAACAGGAAATCCGCTTGGATCAACTGTTGGCCATCACCCCGCTGGACGCCAACGCGCAGTTCGGCCGGGTGGTGTTTACCGATGCGGTTTGCACGTTCTGAGGCGGTTATCAGACCAGCGACATGCCGCCGTCGACATGCAATTGGATGCCGTTGACGAACGAACTGTCGCTGCAGGCCAGGTACAGCGCCGCTTGTGCGAGCTCGTCGGCCTCCCCCAGTCGACCGGCGGGAATCATGGCCGCCATCATTTGCTCGAAGCCGGGGCGGGCTTCTTCTGAAACGCCCAGCTTGCCGATGATCGCAGTATCGACCGGCCCCGGGCTGAGCACATTGACGCGTATGCGCCGCGCCCGCAGCTCCAGCGCCCAGCTGCGCGCAAAAGCGCCGATGGCCGCTTTGGAACCGGCATACACCGCATGCCCTTCGAGCACTTTCGTGGCCGCCAGGGAACTGGTCAGGATGATGCTGCCAGCGTCGCGCATCAGCGGCACGATCGACTGCACACCAAAGAACACGCCTCGGGTGTTGATATTGAATTGCGCGTCGAACTCCGCTGGAGTGACCTGCTGCGATGGCGTCAGGGTGATGACCCCGGCGTTGGCCATGTAGATATCCAACGCACCGAAGCGCACCCGGACTTGCTCGGCGACCTCGGCATGGTGCTCGAGGCTGGCGACATCGCCCTTGATGCCAAAAGCGCCGTGACCGATGTGGCGCACGGCTTCGTCCAGCACTTCTTGTCGACGTGCGGTGATAATCACCTGCGCGCCCTCTTTGGCGAACAGGCACGCCGACGCCAGGCCTATGCCGCTGTTGCCGCCGGTGATCACTGCGACCTTTCCTTGAAGACGTTGCATCTACTGACTCCGATTGTTGAAGGAGCGCAGTATTATGTCGCTCGCCCCAGCGCCAACCAGTCCAGAAAAAGGCACATCAGTTGTGCTTCGGAGTCACAAGATGCCCAGCCTGTTGAACCAGTCGGCCAGCCTGATTGCCTTTGTCCGCGCGGTGGAAGCCGGTTCTTTCAGTGCTGCCGCACGCAACGCCGGGACCACGCCGTCGGCCATTTCCAAAAGCATCGCCCGACTGGAATCCGAACTGAATGCCAAGCTGTTTCGCCGCTCCACGCGGATGCTCAGCCTTACGCCCGAGGGGCAGGCATTTTTCGAGCGTGTGGCGCCGTTGTTGCAGGCCATCGATGACTGCGCCGATGCGTTGCGCCACACCGGGGGTGCGCGCGGTCATTTGCGGGTCAGCATGCCGAGTGACCTCGGACGATTGCTGATGCCGAGGATCAGCTCGGTGTTTCTCGCCGAGCACCCGGAGGTGGAACTGGACCTGACGTTGCTCGACCACCATGTCGATGTGATTCGTGAAGGTTATGACGTGATTTTCCGCGCCGGCAACCTGTCTGACAGCGATCTGAAAAGCCGTACCCTCGCCCAACTCGACATGGCGTTGGTGGCCTCACCGAAGTTCCTCGACGAATGGGGAACCCCGCACACCCTCGAAGAACTGCGCGCTCTGCCCTTCGTGCGCTATCAACTCAATGGTCGAACCCTGCCCATCATTTTTGAAAACGGTGAAACGTTGGTGCCCCGTGGCCGAATAGGTCTGGACTCGGGATTCGGCTTGCGTGCCGCCGCATTGGGAAACCTGGGCGTTGCGTATTTGATGAAATGCACGGTCCAGCAAGAGCTCGATCGCGGTGAGTTGATGCAGATCATGCCCGGCCATCGGTTGCCGTCGCTGGCCATCCATTCCCTGCATGCGTTTGGTGTACTGACACCGATCCGGATCAAGCTGTTTGCCGATTTTGTACAACAGGAACTGTATCGACTGGAAGGACAATCCATTTCAAGTCATACGATCTCTTGACTCATTGTTTGCGATCAATAGGCGCTAAACTCCCTTCTCCAAAGCCTTCGACCTTGTTCATGCAAGCCAAATGCGTTACAAACCCCTCTAGTTGTACGACAACATAATAAATATTCGCACCTCATTTCTTTTGAGAGCGCACTCAATTCGAGACACTGCCATGACCCAACCAACCTTCCGCCAAGAAGCGCCTGCGCCCTTCCCACGCCATCTCGCCGTGCTGATTTTACTGTGCATGGGCTGTGCATTTGCGGGCAACCATGTGGCGGCGCGGGTTGCCTTCGATGACGGCGCGGGTGTGTTGTTGGCGATTCTGATGCGCTCGGGCGGGACGTTGTTGGTATTGGCCGCTTTGGTCATTTGGCAACGCCAGACGCTGCGCCTGCCGGCGGGTGCCTGGCGTTGGCAATTGCTGTTGGGCTTGCTGATCGCTACCCAAAGCCTGTGCCTGTATTCCGCGGTCGCACGGGTGCCGGTGGCGTTGGCACTGTTGGTGGCCAATGTCTTTCCCATTCTGCTGGCGCTGCTCACCTGGGCGTTGGGAGGTCCGCGTCCGACCGCACGCACCGCCGCGCTGATGGGCCTGATTTTGCTGGGCCTGGTATTTGTGCTGGATGTCCCCGGTCGCCTCGCGGACAACGCCAGTGTCGGCCCGCAATGGTGGCTGGGCGTGACCCTGGCCTTTTGCGCGGCCAGCGTGTTTGCCTGTGCGTTGTGGATCACCGACCACAAGTTGGCCGAGGTTCGTGGATCGGTGCGCAGCCTGCTGACAATTTTCATCGTGTTCAGCAGTATCAATCTGGCCGGTATGAGCGGCGCCCTGCCTGGTGGCTTGAACCTTCCGGCCACCAGCACCGGGTGGCTGGCGCTGGCGACACTGGTTGTACTGTACGGCACCGGATTTATCGTGCTGTTCATTTGCGTGCCGCGCCTGGACATGCCGCGCAACGCTCCGGTGATGAACATCGAGCCGTTGGCCACGCTGTTGATGGGCTGGGTGGTGTTGGACCAGATGCTCAGTGCCGGGCAAGTGGTGGGTGGTGTGATCGTTGTGACCGGGATTGTGTTGCTGACTTATCGCAAGGGCCAGCGCGCGTCGCAGCCTGAACAGCCTGTCGCGCAGCGCGGCTGAAGTCACAGCCTATGGGAGCGAGCTGTCATTCAACGTTATCGTTGACTGGCAGGTCTCATCATCGGGTCGCCGCCCGGAGCAGGCTCGCTCCCACAGGGATAGGTGTGGTCCGGGCTTATTTATCCGACTTGATCGCCGTCCACACCCGCGTCCGTACCCGTTCGAGTTTCTGCGGCAGCGGCTGCACGACGTACAGGGTTTTCAACGCCTCGCTGGTCGGTGTCAGGTTCGGATTGCCGGTGATTTCCTTATTGATCAGCGCCAGCGAATCCTTGTTGGCATTCGGGTAACCGAGGAAGTCGCTGATCGGCGCGATGACGTTCGGGTCCAGCAGCGTGTTGAGGAACTCGTGGGCCTCTTCGACGTTTTTCGCGCTTTTTGGAATGGCAAACGTGTCGAACCAGATCGGCGCCCCCTCCTTCGGCAAACGCCAGTCGACCACCACACCGTTGCCGGCTTCTTTGGCGCGATTGCCAAACTGGTAGAAGCTGCCGGAGTAACCAATGGCCACGCAGATATCACCGTTGGCGATGTCGGTCATGTATTTGGCCGAGTTGAAGTAGGTGACGTAAGGCCGAATCTTCAGCATCAAGGCCTTGGCCTTTTCGTAATCGTCCGGGTTCTGGCTGTTCGGGTCCAGTCCCAGGTAATGCAGGGCCAGCGGCAGGATCTCCGAAGGCGAGTCGAGCATGGCGACGCCGCAGGACTTCAACTTCTCCATGTTCTCGGGTTTGAACACCAGGTCCCAACTGTCTACCGGGGCATTTTCGCCCAGCGCGGCCTTGACCTTGGCCGGGTTGAATCCGATCAACACGGTGCCGTACATGTAAGGCACGCCGTATTGATTGCCGGGATCGTTCTTGTCGAGCAGTTTGAGCAGTGCCGGATCCTGGTGCTTCCAGTTTGGCAGTTTGGACTTGTCGAGCTTCTGGAATACGCCGGCCTTGATCTGGGTTTCGATGAACTGGTTCGACGGCACCACCAGGTCGTATCCGGAGTTACCGGTCAGCAGTTTGGCTTCCAGTGACTCGTTGGTGTCGAAGGTGTCCCAGGTCACTTTGATCCCGGTTTTGGCGGCAAAGTCCTTGGGCACGGACGGCAGGATATAGTCCGCCCAGTTGTACACCCGCAGTTCGCGCTGCTCGGCTTGCACCGCGCTGGCAAGCAACGTCAGCCCACAAACAGTGGCGCCCAGAATGCGTTTCATAATGTCCATGGATCAGTTCCCCAATGTCAGCTCGTTTGGTTTTTATAATCGGTAACGGCAGTGGCCTTGAACGTGGCCTGGAGCAAAGGAAGCAAAAGATTATGGTTATGGAAGCTGTGTACACGGCTGCTTCGGCCGCCTGCCACCGATTCTTGCTGACAGCCTGGACCGTTCACAGCGTGCGATCGGCCAAAAGGGGATCGAAATGGCCATTATCCGTGTCCGTATGGAGGGGCAATGGCGGCGCCCTGCCCCGGCTTAGTGCAAAATACGCGGCTTAAGGTTGAAAACCGGATTGCGTCGCGCAACGCTGCGCAAGCAGATCCGTCAAGAAATTCATATTTGAGAGAGCCGGTGGTAACCGCATGATTGAAGTCACCGAAGTTTCCATTGCCCAATTGCGCGCTGCGCTCGAATCCGGCCAGACCACGTCGGTCGAACTGGTCCAGGCCTACCTCGCCCGGATCGATGCGTATGACGGCGCCGACACCGACACCGCGCTCAATGCCGTGGTGGTGCGCAACCCGGACGCGCTCAAGGAAGCGCAAGCTGCCGATGCCCGTCGGGCCAGGGGCGAGACGCTGGGGCCACTCGATGGCATTCCTTATACGGCGAAGGACAGTTACCTGGTCAAGGGCCTGACGGCTGCTTCGGGCAGCCCAGCGTTCAAGGATCTGATTGCCTATCGCGATGCGTTCACCGTCGAACGACTGCGCGCCGCCGGTGCGATTTGCCTGGGTAAGACCAATATGCCGCCCATGGCCAACGGCGGAATGCAGCGCGGGGTCTATGGCCGTGCGGAGAGCCCGTACAACGCCGACTTCCTCACCGCCCCGTTCGCCTCCGGTTCGTCGAACGGTGCCGGCACAGCCACGGCCGCCAGTTTCGCGGCGTTCGGTTTGGCCGAGGAAACCTGGTCAAGCGGCCGTGGCCCGGCGTCCAACAATGGCTTGTGCGCCTACACGCCATCGCGTGGCGTGATTTCGGTGCGCGGCAACTGGCCGCTGACACCGACCATGGACGTTGTCGTGCCGTTTGCCAGAACCATGGCCGACCTGCTGGAGGTGCTCGACGTGGTCGTGGCGGACGACCCTGACACCCGTGGCGACCTGTGGCGCATGCAACCCTGGGTGCCGATTCCGAGCGTCGCTTCGGTACGTCCTGCCTCCTATCTTGAACTTGCCGCGCAACCCGATGCGCTCGCCGGCAAGCGCCTCGGCGTGCCGCGCATGTACATCAATGCCGATCCGGAAGCAGGCACCAGCGAAGCACCCGGGATCGGTGGCCCGACCGGCCAACGTATCAATACCCGCGAGTCGGTGATCGGTCTTTGGCAACAGGCGCGCAAGGCTCTTGAAGCCGCTGGCGCCGAGGTCATCGAAGTCGATTTTCCGCTGGTGTCCAATTGCGAAGGTGACCGTCCCGGTGCGCCGACGGTGTTCAATCGCGGCATCGTCTCCAAGGAGTTCCTGCACCATGAATTGTGGGATCTCACTGCGTGGGCTTTCGATGATTTCCTGCAAGCCAATGGCGATCCGAAGCTGAATCGACTGGTCGATGTCGATGGACCGAAGATTTTCCCCCATGACCCGGGAACATTGCCCAACCGTGAGGGCGACCTCGCTGCCGGCATGGACGAATACGTGAAGATGGCCGAGCGTGGTATCACCCCGTGGGACCAGATCAGTACCGTCCCCGATGGACTGCGTGGGCTCGAGCAGACGCGCAAACTCGATCTGGAAGACTGGATGGATCGGCTGGGCCTGGACGCAGTGCTGTTCCCCACCGTCGCGGATGTTGGCCCGGCGGACGCCGATGTCAACCCGGCCTCTGCCGACATCGCCTGGAGTAACGGCGTATGGGTGGCCAATGGCAACCTGGCCATCCGGCATCTGGGTGTGCCGACAGTCACCGTGCCGATGGGCATCATGGCGGATATCGGCATGCCAGTAGGCCTGACGTTTGCCGGCCGAGCCTATGACGATTCGGCACTGTTGCGTTTTGCCTCGGCATTCGAAGCCAGCGGGTCGAAACGAATGATCCCGCCTCGTACCCCGCCGCTGTCATCAGCAGAATAGAGTGCAGATTTTCGGTGGGCACCGCGTGAGTGACCACCGAAAATCCTCATCTATTTGTGTGGAGCTGCTCACAAAGTCGATTGGAAACGGACAAAAAACCTCTACAATACAGAAAAATCTGTACAGTATTTGTAGAGGTTTCATGACCATGTCACCCTCTGAAAAACTCCTTGCATGGCATGGAAACTGGATTCTTTCGCAAACAAAGGTCGTCTGCAGGAACTGCAAGGCAGAGCAATCCGAGTCAGACAGAACACTGGAGTTTCCTCACATTTCCCAGTGTCCCAGGAAGGGTTCTCTATCCAACCCGTGGCAGGAGCTGGACGGAATCAGTAATGCCGTTTCAGATAAACCTGCTTAGCTGAAACGCCAAATTCATATTTGCAGCGTTCCCCTTACCAAGGCTTCCAGCCTGGGCAAAATACTCGCTTCGTCGTTGCCCAATACGGCAATTGAAGAACCACGAAGCCCTGACGACGAAGCGGCAGCTGCGTCGCCGACCAAGGCCAATGGGCACGTAACGCCCATTTGAAGGGCACGCAGTCGCTTGTGCGCATCGGCCTGCAGTGGCGTCTGGACCAACAACACCAGCGCGGCGGGCTGAATCGCTGTACACAGCAATGGCAGTTCTTCCAGGGGCTGGCCCGGGCTCAGCACTTCAATGCGCAGCTGGTCGTTGCTCATCAACAAGCCGGCGCACAACAGCTCCAGTTCGTGTGCATGGCCAGAGCCGTCGGCCAGCAGCACGCAAGCACCGTTGCCCGGGTTCATCTGCAGTCGCAATAACAACCGCGCACGAAAGAAGGCGTCCAGGAACAGCCACTGACTGCGTCGACCGAAAGCATCGCCAACTGCCAGGCTGCGCCAGACCGGCAGCAGAACAGCCGCCAGTACCGTAGCCTTCGGGTAGATCGTGAACAGTTGCCCGTGAAGGCGCTCCAGCTCGGCGCCATCAAAAGCCTGCGTGGCACGATGAATTGCCTGTTGCCATTGGAGCAGAGGGGCTTCGGCCGCGTCTGTGACAGCGAGCTCCGGCGTGTTCTGCTGCCGGTTGAGCAAAGCGCCAATCTTGCTGATTGGCAGACCTCGGCTGGTCCAGAGCATGATGCTGCGTATATGTTCGATGTCTTGCTGCGAATACAGGCGATGCCCACCTACCGTGCGAACAGGTCGGATCAATCCGTGGCGACGCTCCCATGCCCGCAGGGTGATCGGGTTGACGCCAGTCAGGCTGGCGACTTCGCGCATGGGGAGCAAGGCGTCGTCGGAGGCGGATTCGAGGGGCTCGGTCATTGAAAGTCGTTACATCCTGAGTGTGTCGCCATTCTAAACCAGGCATGGCGCTATTTAACCAGCCAATCGCGGTCCGGGTTCCTGCGTCTTGCCATCTAGGCATGGCTGTCGCTGACGACTACGCTGTGAGGCAAATCCTCGAACTACAGCGAGCCCGGACCATGATTGACGCCAAACTCCTGCAACTTATGGTCGAAGCCTCCAATGACGGCATCGTCGTGGCCGAGCAGGAAGGCAGTGACAGCATTCTCATCTATGCCAACCCTGCCTTCGAGCGCCTGACCGGCTACAGTGCCGACGAAATACTCTATCAGGATTGCCGGTTCCTGCAGGGAGCCGATCATGACCAGGCCAGCCTCAACGCAATCCGCGACGCCATCCGCCTCGGTCAGCCCTGCCGTCAGGTGCTGCGCAACTACCGTAAGGATGGCAGCCTGTTCTGGAACGAGTTGTCTATCACTCCCGTGTACAACGATGCCGATCAGTTGACCTACTACATTGGCATACAGCACGACGTCAGCGAAAAGATTGCCGCTCTGGAAAGAGTTCAGTCGCTTGAGACCGAAGTGGCTGATCTTCGCCGTCAACTGGCAAGGCTTGGCGGTCAAGACAAGTAACGCAACGACCGATACAAAAAGTGTACAAGAATATTGACTTGTACAATTTTCCCCGTAGGCTTCAGGTAAACCTGTACAGTTTTCTCAACTTGTACAATTTTGCCTGGAGCCGGCCATGTCTGCATATCTCCGCCATTTCGCTGACACGTTCACAACGCTGAACGCTGATTGCCTGGATAAACTGGGCGAGCTGTACAGCAACAACGTTCAATTTCGTGATCCGTTGCACCAACTCAATGGCCTGCCGGCACTGCGTAGCTATTTTGAAAACCTGTACAGCAACGTCGAGGATATCCGCTACGAACTCCTGGACGTGGATGAAACCGCCCCCGGTCAAGGTTATCTGCGCTGGAACCTGCACTTCCGTCATCCGCGCCTGTCCCGTGGCCAGCCGATCAGTCTGCAAGGCTGCAGCCACCTGCGCTGGGCAACGCATGTCTACCTGCACCACGACTATTTCGATGCCGGTGCCCTGATCTACGAGCACGTTCCCGTACTTGGCGCAGTGATCGGCTGGATCAAAGGGAGGCTTGCATGAGTCGCTGCTGGCTGACAGGGGCCAGCAGCGGCCTTGGTGCCGCCCTGGCTGAACGGCTTCTGGAGCAAGGCCATTCGGTGGCCTTGGGTGGGCGGCGGGCGGAAGCACTGATGCCGCTCGTGCTGCGCTACCCAGGGGCCTTGCTCGCTACCGGCGATGTGGCTGACCCGCGTCAAGTTTCGGCCATTTGCGACAACATCGAGCAGGCGTGGGGCGCACTGGACCTGGTGATTCTGAACGCCGGCACCTGCGAATACCTGGTGCCGGGCAAGTTCGAGGCCGAGACAGTCGAGCGCGTGATGCGTACCAACCTGTTGGCGGTCAGCTACTGTTTGCAGGCGGCACTGCCACTGCTGCGCCGCGGGCACCGACCCCATCTGGTAGTGATCGGCAGCTCAGTGACCTGGCTGGCGCTGCCGCGGGCCGGAGCCTATGGCGCGTCCAAAGCGGCCCTGCGTTATCTCGTTGAATCCCTGCGCCTGGATCTACACGCCGAAGGCATTGATGTAACGCTGGTCAGCCCGGGGTTCATCGACACCCCCCTGACTCGGCGCAATACCTTTGCCATGCCACAACTCTGGACGGCCGACCGCGCTGCGCGGCATGTCGTCGCGCGCCTGACGCGACGACCGCTGGAGATCAACTTTCCACGCCTCTTCACTCTCGTCCTGCGCTTGCTTGGCGCCCTGCCGGCGCGTTGGCGCCTGGCCCTGGGCCGTCGACTGGCGCGAACCGAACAGGAATAGCGTCATATGCGTATCGCCATTATCGGCAGCGGGATTTCTGGGCTGACCTGTGCCTATCTGTTGTCGCGTAGCAATGAGGTGACCGTGTTCGAAGCGGCTGACTGGATTGGCGGTCATACCCATACTGTCGACATTGATTGGCAGGGCCAGCGCTATGCCGTGGACACCGGCTTCATCGTTTTCAACGACTGGACCTACCCCAACTTCATTCGCTTGCTCGATCGCCTGGGAGTCGTCTCGCGCCCCACCGAGATGAGCTTTTCCGTGAACGATCCGGACAGCGGTCTGGAGTACAACGGCAATAATCTGGACACCCTTTTCGCACAGCGCAGCAATCTGCTGTCGCCGGGCTTCTGGGGGATGCTGCGCGATATCGTGCGCTTCAACCGCCAGGCGGTAACAGACCTTGACGACCACCGCATTGATCAAGCCATAAGCCTTGGCGACTACCTGAGCATGCGAGGCTACGGGCAGCGTTTCATCCATCACTATATCGTCCCCATGGGGTCGGCCATCTGGTCGGTATCAAGGGCCGATATGCTGCGTTTTCCGCTGCACTTTTTCGTGCGTTTCTTTCGCAACCACGGCCTGCTCTCGATCAGCCAGCGGCCGCAGTGGCGGGTGATCGAGGGTGGCTCGCGCAGTTATGTGAAGCCGTTGTGCTGGACCTTCAGCGAGCGCATTCGCCTCAATTGCCCGGTGATGGGCGTCCGCCGGGATGATACCGGGGTGGTGATCACCAGCGCCGCGGGCCAGGAACGCTTCGACAAAGTCGTGTTCGCCTGCCATAGCGACCAGGCTCTGGCGCTGCTGGAGAAACCGACGACCACCGAGCATGAGGTGCTCGGAGCCCTGACCTATGCCGCCAATGAAGTATTGCTGCACACCGACACGCGCCTGTTGCCCAGTCGGCGCAAGGCTTGGGCCAGCTGGAACTATCGTCTCGGCGGCCCGGCACACGCGCCGGCCGCCGTGACCTATAACATGAATATTCTGCAAGGCCTCGACGCACCGGTGACCTTCTGCGTAAGCCTCAATCAGGGCGATTGCGTGGATCCGTCGCAGGTTTTGGCACGCTTCGATTACGCACATCCGCAATACAGCCTTGCCGCCATGGCGGCCCAGGCACGTCAGGGTGAACTACAGGGAAACCAGCACAGCTACTTCTGCGGCGCTTACTGGGCCAACGGCTTCCATGAGGATGGCGTGGTCAGCGCTTTGGGCGTCGCCGAACGGTTCGGGGAGCGCCTGTGAACAGCAGCCTTTGCTACGGTTGGGTCAGCCACCGACGCCTGATGCCGCGGTACCACGGATTCCGCTATCGCAGCGCCATGCTTTACCTGGATCTGGACGAACAGCAATTGCTGCTGGGCCTGTCTCCGTTACTCGGTGCTACTCGGCTGGCACCGCTGAGCTGGCGAGAAACCGATTACCTGCCAGCCTGGACTCGTCGCGGCATACCTTTGAAAGACGCGGTGCGCGAAGTGGTGGCCAAGGCCTTGGGCCAGGCGCCGTGCGGCCCCATTCATTTGCTGACCCAGCCGCGCAGTTGGGGGATTTCTTTCAATCCGGTGAGCTTCTACTTTTGCCACGACAGCGATGGCCTCCTGGCAGCGATTGTGCTGGAGGTGCGTAACACACCTTGGCGTGAGCGTTTTCACTATGTGCTGTCGGTGCTGCCCGGTCAGCCGCGACAATTCTCGGTCAGCAAGCAATTCCATGTCTCGCCGTTCTTGCCGATGGACATGCAATACCACATGCGCTTCCACATCGATGGCGCGCACGTGCGCATCCACATGGAAAACCACCGCGAAGAACAGAAAGTCTTCGAGGCCGATCTGGCGCTGCAGCGCAAGCCGCTGGATGCCGCTGCATTGAGACGACACGTACTGGCCTTCCCCTGGATGAGCCTGCGTACCCTCAGTGCCATTTATTGGCAAGCCATGTGCCTGTTGCTCAAGCGCACCCCACTCTTTGCCCACACCACCCGTCAGAGCAGCCAAGACCTTGGCCATGACTTCCACGAGGAGCCCGAGCATGTCCGATCCAACTCTGAGCGTCAGTAAATCCTTTGGCTTGGCGCCGTTGTTCGGCGGCCTGGGCAGAAGCGCCGTGCTCTCCCAACTGCGCAACCTGCGCCAAGGACGTCTGCGCCTGATCTATCAGGGCCGACAGTGGCTGTTTGGCGATGCCGGCAGCACACTGCACGCCGAGGTCGAGATCTTCGACGAAGCAGCTTGGGGCATGGTGGCTGCCAACGGCTCGATCGGTGCCGGTGAAGCTTACATCCACGGCTACTGGCGAACGCCGGACCTGGCGGCGGTCACCCGACTCTTCGTCGCCAACCTGGAAGTGCTCGACGCCCTTGATGGCGGGTTGGCGCGCCTGGGTCGACCGGTCCTGCGCCTGCTGCATTGGTTCAATCGAAACAACAGGCAAGGCGCGCGGCGCAATATTCTCGCTCATTACGATTTGGGCAATGCCCTGTTCGAGCGGCTGCTGGACCCGACCATGATGTACTCGGCAGCAATGTTCGACAGTCTGGAGCAGAGCCTGGAGCAAGGCCAACTGAACAAACTCGAGCGTATCTGCGAGAAACTCGCGCTGAGCCCCGACGATCATCTGCTCGAGATCGGTACCGGATGGGGTAGCCTGGCGATCCATGCCGCTACCCGTCACGGGTGCCGGGTGACGACCACCACATTGTCCGAGGCGCAGTACGCCCATACCGTGCAGCGCGTCCGCGATCTTGGCCTGCAAGAACGCATTACCGTCCTGCGCGAGGATTACCGCGACCTGCGCGGACGCTTCGACAAACTGGTCTCGATCGAGATGATCGAGGCAGTGGGGCACCGCTATCTGCCGGTTTACTTCCGTCGGTGTGCATCGCTGCTCAAAGAAGACGGTTTGATGCTGTTGCAGGCCATCACCATTCGCGACCAGCGTTATGAACAGGCCCAGCGCTCGGTGGATTTCATTCAGCGCCATATCTTTCCCGGCGGTGCCCTGCCCTCCTTGAGCGTCATGCTGCAGACCGCCAGTTGCCATACCACGTTGAACCTGGTGCACATGGAGGACTTCGGACAGGACTATGCGCGGACTCTGCAGCACTGGCGCGACAACTTGCGCCAGTCGCGCACCGCGTTGCTTGAGCTGGGCTATGACGAAACATTTCAACGCCTCTGGGAGTTCTACCTGTGTTATTGCCAGGGCGGTTTCGAGGAGCGCGCAATTGGCGTCGCGCAACTGCTCTGGGCAGCCCCGGCCGCACGTCGAGCTTCGCTGCCGGGTGCCTGATGAGCCGGGCCTGGTTGATCGGCAACGCACTGTGGATGCAAGCCGCGTGGTGGGCTTGCGTGCTGAGCGAGCGGCATCCCTGGCTGCTGCTCCCGGTGGCGGCAGGTTTGTTGGTGCATGTGGCTGCTTGCCCGCGGCCGCGCGAGGAAGCAACCACGCTGGTCTGTGTGGCAATGGCAGGCTGCGCACTGGATGCCGGCCTGGGTGCGCTGGGCGTTTTCGATTTTGCCCAGCGCCCCTTACCTCTATGGCTGGCGGTACTGTGGCTGGTGCTGGCCAGTGGACTTCGCCATAGCCTGGCCTGGGCTCGACATCCCATCTGGTACGGCGCGCTACTGGGCATGTGCGGCGGTCCCCCGGCTTACATCGCCGGCGCATCGTTGGCGGGTGTCGGTCTGCCTTGGGGCACTTTGGGCACAGTCCTGCTGCTCGCGCCGCTTTGGGCTGTATGGATGCCGCTTATCCTGCGACTGGCGGCTCGGCGCTGATCTTTCCAATGGGCGAATAGCGCCTGCTCGGCTCGGCCATCGTGGGTTCAGGGAGATGCCGCCGGCTGGCGACGAAAGAACAGGATCACCTGTCCCAACTCGACGCCAAGCTTGCTCATAGTCGTGCGATTGATGATCGTGTCTTCGTCCATCAGGTACATCCAGTCGTCCATATCCACTTCCCAATGCCGGCCGTCAACCGGCAGGTCAAGGCGGTAGCGCCAGTGCAGCGCGTTGCCCGCGATCTCGCCGCTGGCCTCTCCGACGACATCGTCCGCACGGCCACGCCAACGCCCGGAACCGGTCCGTTCCAGCGTCCAGGTACGCCGCTGACGCGTGCCATCGCTGTAGAGAAATCGCTCGTCGAGGATCAATTGTTGTCCTTCGACGCGACTTTCAATCTGGACATGGAAACGTTTGACCACCTCGCCCGAGCGATTCTGGAACAACCCCCAAGCCTGTACCGGCCGGGAGAAAAAGGCCACCAGATCCAGGGCGGGTCGCTCCTTCGCGTAGTGGTCCACGCCAACGTTGTTACAGCTGACCAGCAACAGGCTAACGAGCAGTACCGCTAATCGACGCATCTCAACCTCCTCACTCCGCCGGCCCGGCCATCCCCAGCAGGCGTTGACGCAGTTCTTTGTCCCGAGTACGCGGGTCCAGCCAAATGTCGAAGAAGGCACGGGCGAATGCAGGGTCCTCGACCCGCCGGCGCAGTTGGCCGTCGACGAAGAAAGTGCAGCCTTTACCCGGATGGTAAAGCCCGGTAATGCGCATTCCCGGCCGAACATCGACGAAGGCATCACGCATTTCACTGGACCAGCGTTGGAGTGTGGGCTCATCTGGACGAGCCTTTGCCATGCGACGCATTTCCTTGAGGCTGGCCTCAACCAGTGCGTCCCGGGAAAGGGCACGGTGATAAACCAGTTCGAGTGCAAAAGGCTGGTCCCAGGTCATCGGCATCCCTGGGCTCCACAAACGCGCTGTGTAGAGACTCACGCCGAACCAGGTAAAGTCGCCGCTGCCCAACAGACGCCCGTCTGGCAGTGCGGGACGCCAATCCGCCCAGCAAGGTACCGCCAGCAACAACGCGAACAGCCAGCATCTCGACAGACGATGTCCAAAGCAACGCTTGGAATCAGCCACGTTCATGATCGTCTCGGCCTTTTGTAAATTCTATACAAAAATAGCTTAATGTATAGTTTTTACGCCATCAGGACCGATCTTGTACAACTTTTTTACGCCATGCGCGGTGATTCCTGATGAGCCTCGATGGAGCGACGCTCATCACCGCTAAGGTCAGCTTCTAGTCCTCGCGATACAGAATCATGCCTGCGTGATACAAAATCCCCTCCCGGAACTCGCCATCAGCGGTAAACCCGGTGTCATCGACGTATTCAATGTGGTCACCTTCCAGCCAATATCTTCCCTGGTAGGCGCTCGCTGTCTTGCCTCGGGCCTCATCATATCGGCCGCCTGGCAATAGCTCATGGCGAATATGCCCATCTGCCGTAACCCACATGCCGACGTATTTGTCTTGATCTGCGGACTTTTTGACCGTCATTTTCTTTTCCTCCAGTCTCGCCACATTAATAGGGGCTGGCGGTTGGCCGGACAATCAGCTCACTGACATCAACGTCGGCAGGTTGCTCGATGGCATAGGCAATAGCACGGGCGATGGCCTGGGCAGGCAGTGCGATCTTACGAAACTCACGCATCTCGGCCCGTCCACCTTCGTCTGAGATGCTCTCGGCCAATTCCGATTCGGTGACCCCCGGCGAAATAACGGTGACACGAATGTCTCCACCAACTTCCTGACGCAGTCCTTCTGAAATGGCCCGTACCGCAAATTTCGTCGCGCAGTAAACAGAGGCTGTCGGGCTGACTGTGTATGCACCGATAGACGCTATATTGATGAACTGTCCGGATTTCTGCTTCTGCATCAGAGGCAGGCCTGCTGCAATACCATGCAGGACGCCGCGAATGTTGACGTCGATCATCTGGTCCCATTCAGCGACCTTCAGCGCTTCAAGCTTCGACAGAGGCATTACACCGGCGTTATTGACGATCACATCGACGCGACCATGGAGGCTGACGGCAAAATCCACAAACGCTTGCACGTCAGACCGGCTGGTGACATCAACCGCCTTGAATTGGGCGCTCCCGCCCGCGGCATTGATCTCACGGCAGAGGCTTTCGAGGCGATCCGTGCGACGTGCACCCAGCACGACGTGTGCCCCCTTGCCAGCTAAAAGACGCGCGGCCGCCTCGCCAATACCGCTGCTGGCGCCAGTGATCACCACTACTTTTTCCGAAATGTTCGACATGATCCCTATCCTTTACTGAGTGCTTGATGACGCGAGAGGTGCCTCGCTACGTGTTCAGATTAGGGATAAAGGTGTGCAGCGAGTTAGTCAGATCCTTCTGACAACTTGCCTGATCCTGCGGGAGTGCGATCAAGCGTAGTTTTCCAGACTGCAAGCGGCAGACGACATCCATCGGCAAAAGAAAGGGAGGGCATCCATTGCCCTCCCCGCCTCGGTTAACGCTGACTGGACTTCACCTCAAGTAGCCAGAATGAAGTCTGAGGCAGTGATGGTTGTCGCATCGGCCACACCGACCAGGCGGATGGTTTCAGCGCCTCCTGCGGAGCTGAGCAGGGTATCCGCACCGACATCGGTGATGATGACAGTGCTGGCAAAGGTCGCAGCCGTGACACCGAATGCGGAAATATCGAGCAGATCCTGGCCCCCCGCCGCGTTGGCATCGAAGCCGATGATCTGGTCGGCCCCGAAGCCCGCCGCGAACAGGAAGACGTCGTTGCCAACGCTGGCGACCATCACATCGTCGCCGGCACCGCCAGTGACCCTATCGTTGCCCACTCCGCCATCGATAAAGTCATTGCCGATACCGCCCAGCAATGTGTCGTTACCGATACCACCGTTGAGGGTGTCGCTGCCATCGCCGCCCTGGAGCAGATCGTTGCCGGTACCGCCATCGAGCACGTCATTACCCAGCCCACCCAGCAACGTGTCGTTGCCTGCGTCACCATTCAAGGCATCGTTTCCGTCACCACCGTCGAGGCCATCATCGCCGATACCGCCGTTCAGGGTATCGGTGCCTATGCCACCCAACAGCTGATCGTTGCCGATGTCACCATTGAGCGTGTCGTTACCTGCGTTGCCGGTAAGGATGTCGTTGCCGCTGTTGCCGTTGAGGGTGTCATTACCTGCCCCGCCGACGATGTTATTGTTCAGCCCGTTACCGTTACCGACGAAGTTGTTGACTCCGGTGTAAGCCAGGTTCTCGACATTATTACCAAGCACGTAGCTGGCCAGCGTCGTCTGCACGCTATCCGAACCGCCACCCGCCACCTCGAACACCCCATCAGCGACCACATCGACGATGTAGGTGTCGTTGCCAGCGCCCCCTGCCATCTGGTCAGCACCCGCACCGCCATCGAGGATGTCGTTACCCACCCCGCCGGTCAGGGTGTTAGCCAGCGCATTGCCCGTACCGGTGAAGTTACCTGCCCCCGTATAGGTCAGGTTCTCGACGTTGGCCCCGAGCAGGTAGCTGGCCAGGCTGGTTTGCACCAGATCGGTACCACCGCCCAACGCTTCGGTGACGCTGTCACCGACATTGTCCACCACGAAGGTGTCGTTGCCGGCACCGCCGTTCATGGCATCCGCGCCAAGCCCGCCGTTGAGGGTGTCGTTGCCGTCCCCGCCACTGAGGACGTCATTACCAACCCCGCCAGTGATGATGTTGGCCAGCGCATTACCGGTACCGGTAAAGCTGCCCGCACCGGTATAGGCCAGGTTCTCGAGGTTGGCACCCAGCACGTAGCTGGCCAGGCTGGTTTGCACCAGATCGGTACCGCCCAAGGCAATCTCAGTGACAACGTCGCCGACATTGTCCACCACGAAGGTGTCGTTGCCGAGACCGCCATTCATGGCATCCGCGCCGAGGCCACCGTTGAGAAAGTCGTCGCCGATATCGCCGTTGAGGATATCGTTGTCGTCTCCGCCGTTGAGGATGTCATTGCCGAGGCCACCTAGCAGTTGGTCATTACCGGCCAGGCCATTGAGCGTATCGTTGCCGCTCAGGCCACTAAGCACATCGGCACCCGCGCCACCGGTGAGGGTGTCAGCAAGAAGGGTACCCACCAGCACCACGCCAGGCGTTACCGTAACGGCAGCGGTTGCCGCCGAGGTCAGCGTCTCCAGCGTACCGAAGCCGTCGGTATAGCGCACGATCACCCGCAATTGCAGATTGCCCTGCGCAAAGCCCGGGGTGAAGGTCGCAGCGGTCGCGCCGTTAATGTCGGTGAAGGAAGCGCCAGTACCTTGCTGCCATTGGAAGCTGAAGGTGCCCAGCCCATCCTCATCGGCAATCCCGGCAGTCAGCGCGGTCAACACCTGTCCTTGATCCGGTGTCGTATCGCTGATCAGCAACGCACCGGTGGGTGCATCGTTGACGTTGGCGACCGGGTCCGAAGGGTCGGACGCCACGCTCTCGGATACACCAAAGTCATCCACGTAACTGACCACCACCCGCACCTGGTCGCCGGCCTGGTCCTGGCCAAGCGTGAACGTGCTACTGGTGGCTCCGACGATGTCGACGAAGCTGACCCCGTTGGTTGCCTGCCACTGGTAGGTGAACTGCGGATTGCTGAGGCCATCCAGATCGATGATGCTCGATGGGTCAGCGGTCAACACTTGGTCCTCCACCAAAAGCCCGGTGACCGTCGGCCCCGCGGTGGGTGCGCTGTTCGCCGACGAGTCGACGATTTCCAGCGTGCCCTTGGCATCCTGATACACCGCCCGAACGCGAATGTTCAGACCCGCCACATCGTCCGTCACCCGGTAGGTGGTCCCGGTCGCCCGCGAGGCTTCGCCGGCGGCAACAACGGTGATGTCCTCATAGATCCCCGTGCCTGGAATGTTTTCCACCTGCCAGTAGTAAGCCACCGCTCCGGACAACGTACCGGTCGGATTGGCGCCGCTTACGTTGTCCGCATCGTGTACGGCACGACCGCTGACGCGCAGCAACTGGCCGGCCACAGGCGTGTCGTCACGCAGACCGGTAGCATCATCGAGAATCGCCAGATGACCCGATGGCCCCTCGTTCAAGGCAGTACCAACGCCGGATGACTGCGCCAGGTCAGAGAATTGCAGACGCTCGATGCCCGTCAAGCGATCGACACCATCACGCCCCGCCACCAGATCCGTCACGATGACTGTGTTGCCCTCGACAGAAACGATGTATTCCGTCGAATTACCGGAGAACACCGCAGTGTCGAAGCTGTCATCGCCCGTCAGAATCTCCCGCTTGATGATCAACTGACCCGGGTTGTACGTACCGTTGAGCATGAACGGAACCAGTGGCTCCATGCTGTCGAAGGTAGCGATTTCCGGTCCGGTACCATCGGCATTTGCCCGGACGCTGATGCGTACGTTGAGCCACTTGTCACCGTCGATGATGTCGTCGCCACCGCGACCTTCGATAAGGTCGCTGCCGCTGCCACCGAGGATGATGTTGCCGCCATCGAAGAACGTCGCTCCGGCCGGCAGCACATCCGCCAGGCCGTCGATCAGGTTGATGTTGGTCAGCACACTGCCGGTTGCACCTGCACCCGGTAACGATGCGGCATCTTGATTGTCGCCGCGCAGGAAGTCACCGTGCGATGAACCCGAAAGACCTTCCATGATGTCGAAACGCACCAGTGCCGAAGCACCCGAGCCCGGAACCGGCGGCACATCGAAAAAGCGGTCGCTGTAATCGATGCTCACGCCCTGGGCGAGCCCCTTGAAGGTTGCCCAGTCAAAGCCCGAGCCACCGATATAGCGGTCACCAAAGCCGAGACTGCCGACCATGATGTCGTCGCCGCCTTCACCGTTGAACTTGTCGTTCTCGTTGCCACCGATGAAGACATCGTTGCCGATGACCGGGTCGTTGCCCAGCGGATCGAAGTTGTCGCCAGGCGCACCGTCGGAGGTGCCCTTCTCGATCCAGTCGTCGCCTTCGTTACCCATGTCCTGTTCGTTGGCCTTGCTGCCCAGGATAAAGTCATTGCCCTGTCCACCAATGGCCTCGGAGGCGTCCTCACCGGTCACGATGAAGTCATTGCCGAACCCGCCGATGATCAGGTTGATGCCGTTACCACCGTGCAGCACGTCGTTGCCGTCGCCACCCTGGATGTTATCGTCGCCGCCCATATCGCTGATGATGTCGTCACCGGCACCACCGCGCAGCTGGTCGTTGCCGTCACCGCCCTCGATGCGGTCGTTGCCGCCGTCACCCCAGACGGTGTCATCGCCTTCACTCGCGATGAGGATGTCTGCATCGTTGGTACCGCCCAGCACGATGTGTTGGTCACCGGTGTACTTGATGTAGTTGGTGTCCGGTCCGGCAGTCAGCGGGTTGTCGCGGAACACCACCTGCTGGCCGTTCTCGTCCAGCGGGTCGGCATTGCCCAAGCCATCGTTGTACTGCTTGGACTGATCCCTCTCCAGATAGAAGCCCGGGTCCGAAAACACCAGGCCCGGCAAGTGCGTGGCCGAGGTGTTGGCCATGATCAGCTTGGCGAACGAGTTGCTTTCCAGCTCGGCATTCATCGACAGGCCAGAGGTGCGCTCCAGGTAGTAGAAGCGGTCGCCGTCCTGCAGTTTCTCCATTTGATTTTCGAACACAAAGTTGAAGGTCGAGCCGAGCATGCCGCCAAACGGCGTTTTCTCTTCGGCCAGGCCACCAATCCATAGATCGATGGCGTCGACCCCTGTGATCGTCACACCCTTCAGATCGTCGGCAGTCCCCAGAACCCCGTCTTTGCCCGCCCGCGTTACGTTGGCCCAGGTACCGGTGCCGTTGAGGAAGTCCAGGCGATCGGATGGCTCGTTGATCCCGCCATCGCCGAACACCAACAACATCGCCGCGGCACGCTTGCCTTCGAGCGTAGTCGCCCCCGTGATCGTGCTGTGCGTACCATAAGCCGCGATGAAGTTGATCAACGACTCCGGATGCTTGAGGTGCTGCACCAGGTCGACCCAGCTGCTGTACGGCTTGAGTTGGGTATCTCCGGTCTGGTTGTAGATGTCGCGGCGAATCGCATTGAGCGAGGGAATCCCCACGTCGCGACCACGGGCGATGTTGATCGCCGGCAGGTCAAGAGGCAGGCCCAGCAGGTTGTTGCGCAGCGCCTCGGTGACGAACTCGTCGATTTCGTTACCGGCTTGCCGGGTTACCCCGCGCACGATCGCACTGGTCGCATCCTCCGGCGTCACGCCACTGGCGGCATAGGCCAACGGGTTGAGGAACGCCGCGATCAAGCCCAGTTGCTGATCGGGATCAGCGCTGCTCGGATCGCCAATCACGTCAAAATTGACGTCGTAGCGATCGACAGTCTCGGTCAGCATCGAGTGGCCAAACCGGTACACGGTGTGGGCAAACTCGGCGACGATCGAGGCATCAAGGTCGACGTCATAGACCTGGGTCGGTGCGAAGAACAGGTCAACGCGAGGCTGGATGGTCCGCGCAAACTCCTCGAACACCAGGTGCTGATACTGCATCTCGGTGCCGAACTTGGCCGCCTGGAACAGGCGCTCGCCATTCCACACCAGCGCATCGATCTCGGCCTGGTTGACCGGCAAGGCAGCAACCGGCGAGAGCAGCCACTCGTTGAGGAAGGCCACGTCATTGGAATCGAGCACGGTGTCCTTGGTCTGCGCAACCAATCGATTGTGCTCGGCGTGGAAGATCGCATGCACTGCGGTCAGGCCGATGTTCTCGTTGACCCGGCCATCACCGGCGATGTAGTGAGCGTCAAGCAGTTCGTTGTCGTAGGTCAGGTTGTTGCCGCCCGGGCCAACGGGCTGCGCATTGCCGACATCGACATCGCCATCCGCCTGCAAAACCCCGCCGACGACAACCGGCACAGCGTTATGGGCGATGTCGTTGAGGAAGGCATGGCCCGTGCGTACCGCGTTCACCAGGCTTATCGGGTTGGCCGGATTGCCTTCGACGAGGGTCGTGACGTCATCGGCGTTGCCGGCAATACCGTCCAGCCCATTGTTAAGCCGAACGACAATTTGCGGGAAGCCGTTCGGCCCCTTGATGAAGTTGCCATAGGCGTCCGTCGCCAGCAGCGGACTGCTGTCGATATCGGCGTCGGTGAGATCGATACCCAGCACATCACGTGCCTGCGCCTTGACCACTTTCCAGGTCGCCATGCCACCGATTTCGCTGTCGTCTGCGGTACCAAACTTGCCGTCCGGCCCAAGGTCACGGTTGGTGATGAGATTGCCGGTCGCTTTGGGGCCATCCTCTGTCATCACGTATCCGCGCAGGAATACCTGGTGCGAGGGATGCGAGCTGTAGGTCTGGTTCTGGTCCACGAACGGCGTGGTGGTGTTGGTGTGTTCACGGACATCGTCGGCCGTGCCCAGCACGCCGTCCGCCCCTGGCTGGTTGGTCGCGCGGGTCAACACCATGAAATTGGTGTTGCCGCCCGGTACATACAGCGGGTCGTCCGGTTGCAGCGGGATGAACACAGTGCCTGAACCGCCTTTGGTCAACAGGTCCAGGCCATGGTCGAAGAACTGCCCGAAGAAGGTCATCCAGGCATTGAACGGCGCGGACAATCCGGCATCCGCCGCGGTGTTCTCGAACAGGTACACATCGTGGTCGTCGCCGGTACCGAACTGGCCATCCATGCCAGGGCTGGCGACGATCCGTACCCCCTCCTTGAGCACGTCGTCGTTACCGCTACCGGTTACGCCAAAGTCGAGATGACCGTTGGCCCCAGGGTCATAAGCCGTGGCATAGGCCGCCGGGTTGTTCGATGTCTGGTCGACGATCAGGTTACTGATGGTGCGCGGCTGCGAGTCAAACACAAAGCCGCTGGTTTGCTGATAAGACGAACCCGGAATGGCTGGCGAGCCGGGACCAAAGAAACCGGCAGGTACACCTTCTGCCGGATTGAAGACCGGGTCGCTCAGCCGCGGGAAGAGGTTATCGGCAGCACCGTACTCGGTGTGGTTGTTGCCGTTCAGGTTCAGCAGGTTGTTGTTCGACCCATCGACCGCACGCAGGCCCAACGGCGCGCGGATGTTCGGGATCAGCGAGAGCATGTCCTGGCCGGCCGCGTCAGCCTCGGCAATCTTGATCTGATCGAGGATGAAGTTGAGGTCGGAGCGGACCATGTGAAGGCCCTCGCCACCGGCCGTGGCATCGGCCACGGGTGTCGGCGACGTCGGTACGACCGGCGCGCCGGGAACGACCACGGCCGTCGGCTGCGAGAACACCACTTCAGTAGTGCCATGCCCATCTTGGTAGATTGCCTTGACCCGCAGCGATAACCCGGCAAGGTCGGGCGAGACCTTGAACGTGGTGCCGTCGGCACTCTGGAACGCCAGGTCGCCGGCCGGCAACAAGATGATGTCTTCGAAAACGCCGCTGCCTGGATCCGCCTCGAATTGCCAGTAGTAGGACACCGAGGAGTTGTTGAGGCTGCCACCAATATTGTCGGCGTCGCTCACCCCGGCCACGCTGACCGTCAGCACGTCGCCCACCGTGATCGCCCCGCCGTTTGCGTCGGCGATGTTCGGTCTGCCAACCGGTTGCGCATTGAGCCCCGGCAGCAGCACTTGCTGGGTATCGGAGAACTGCAGGCGTTCGATATGCAGGAGGGTATCGGTGCCGTCGCGCCCTGCTACGGTATCGGCCACCGTCCAGACATCGTCCGCTGTATTGAGCGTACCGCGGGTGTCGCGCGTCACCACATACTCGGACTGCTGCCCGGAGAAAATCGCGGTGTCGTAGGCGGCTCCGCCTGTCGAGGTACCGGGCAGGATTTCCCGCACGGCCTTGAGCTGACCCGGGTTATAGGTACCGTCCATCATGAACGGGATCATCTCGACCATGCTGTCGAAGGAGGCGATCTCAGGGCCGCTATGGTTGGTGTCGTCAGGGGCATAAACCGCAATCCTGACGTTAAGCCATTTGTCGCCGTCGAGCAGGTCATCACCACCACGACCCTCGATCAGGTCGCTGCCATCGCCACCCAGGATGATATTGCCCGTGGCAAAGCCGGTGGTCGGCAAACCGGCGTCGGCCAGGAACTGCTCCAGCCCGCGGATCAACGCCACATTGGTCAGCGCACTGCCCGTCGTACCACCGTGGTCAACGATGGTGACCGCATCAACATTATCGCCCTTGAGCACATCGCCGAATTTCGAACCGGACAAGCCTTCGACCTCGGCAAACCGGTCGAGGATCGAGGCCGGCGATGCGCCGACCGGGTTGAACGGCCCGTTGTTTTGATTTGGCGCGTTACCGTGTGGCTGCGCCAGCGCGGCCATGGTCAGGTCGACGGTCACGCCGATCTTGTCATTCTTATGGGTCACCCAGTCGAAGCCCGACATACCGTCCATATTGTCCTGGGCATCGCTGCCGACGAAGATGTCATCGCCACCCTCGCCGATCATTTCGTCGAAGCCAGCGCCACCGATAAAGATGTCGTTGCCGATCACATCATCGTTGGCCAACGGCGAGGCGTTATCGCCAGGTGCACCGTCCTGGGTGCCCTTCTCGATCCAGTCGTCACCTTCGTTGCCGGTCGGTGGCAAGTTGGTCTTGGCACCAAGGATGAAGTCGTCGCCCTGGCCGCCGAAGGTGGTGCTGATGTCTTCGGTGGTGACGATGAAGTCCTGACCATCGCCACCCAGGATCAGGTTGCCCCCGGCCAGCATGCTGCCGGCGATGATCACGTCGTTACCGGCGTTGCCTTCCAGACGGTTGTCACCGAACGAATCGGTGATGATGTCATCACCGGCGCCGCCCAGGACCGCGTCGTTGCCGGCGCCGCCTTCCAGGCGGTCGTTGCCGCCGTCACCGTAAAGCGTGTCATCGCCTTCACTGGAAATGATGATGTCATCGCCGGCGGTGCCTCCCAATACCACATGGTCCGCACCGTTGTACTGCAGGAAATTGCTGTCTGCCCCCTGCGTGTCGGGGTTGTCGCGAACCACCAGCTTGACGATTTCCACGCCGTTGATCATCAGGCCGCCCGTCGGGTCGGCTTGGCCGTCCGCACCCAGGCCAGTGAACTGATTGGCCTGATTCACTTCGAGGGTGAACGTTGGCGTCAGGAACACGGTGTTCGACAGATGGGTAACATCGCTGTTGAGCATGATCAACTTGGCAAAGGAGTTGTTCTCCAATTCGGTGCCGAAGTTCAGGCCTGCAACGCGCGACAGATAGTAGAACCGGTCGCCGTTCTGCAACGCCTCCATCTGGGTTTCAAACACGAAGTTGAAGGTAGAGCCGAGCATCCCGCCAAACGGCATCTTCTGCTCGGCGAGGCCACCGACCCAGAAGTCGATGTCGTCGACACCGGTGGTGGTCACACCGTTGACCATGGCGTAGATGCCCGAACTGTTGAGAAAGTCCAGACGATCCGCTTCAGTGGCGGTAAAGGTACGCTCATCGGCAGTACCGGCGTTGATGACCGCGCTGCCGCCAAACACCAGGGCCGCGGCAATCGCACGCATCTCGACCAGCGTATCGACATCGGCCGCCGTCAAGGCCCCGTGGGTGCCGAAGGCTGCGATGAAATTGACCAACGATTCAGGGTGCTTGAGGTTATTGGCCAGATCCGCCCAGCTGATGTACGGCTTGAGCTGGCTGTCGCCCGTCATTTCGTAGAATTCACGCCGCGCCTCGTTCAACGTCGGAATGCCTGTGTCGCGACCGCGCGCCAGGTTCAGGGCCGGCAAATCGAGCGGCAGCCCCAGCAGGTTGTTGCGCAAGGCTTCGGTGACGAATTCGTCGATTTCGTTGCCCAGTTGGCGGGTCACACCGCGAATGATCGCGCCTGCCGCTTCGTCCGCCGTCGCGCCACTGCCCGCGAAGGCGAGCGGGTTGAGGAAGGCCGCGATCAGGCCCATTTGCGAGTCCGGGTTGTCAGGGTCAGTGAGCAGCGGATTGAACTCTGGGTCGAAGCGATCGACCGTTTCAGTCAACATCGAGTGACCAAAGCGGTACACCACGTGGGCGAACTCGGCGAGGATGGCCGGATTGATCGAGGTGTCATAGCCGTTGGGTGCGAGGAATTCATCGATCTGCGGCTGGACGGTCCGCGCAAACTCTTCGAAAACCAAGTGCTGGTACTGCATCTCGGTGCCGAACTTGGCGGCCTGGAACAGGCGCTCGCCGTCCCACACCAACGCTGCGATTTCGGCAAGCGAAGCCGGCATCGCGGCGACGTCATCCACCAACCACTCATTGAGGAACGCCAGATCGCCCGCGGCCAATATGGTTTGCTTGGATTGCTCGACCAGGCGGTTGTGTTCCGAGTGGAACACATGGTGTACAGCCGTCAGGCCGATGTTCTCGTTGACCCGGCCATCGCCGGCAATGTAGTGGGCATCGAGCAATTCGTTGTCATAGGTCAGGTTGTTGCCACCGGGGCCAGCGGGCTGCGCATTGCCGACATCGGTGTCGCCGTCCGCCTGCAAATTCCCACCGACCACGACCGGCGCGGCATTGTGGGCGATGTCGTCGAGGAAGGCATGCCCGGTGCTCACGGCGCTGGCCAGACTGATCGGCGCATCCCGGTTGCCTTCGACCAGTTGAGTAACGTCATCAGCTGTTCCGGCGATACCGTCGGCACCGTTACTGACGCGCATCACCACCTGCGGCATGCCGCTCGGCCCGCGAATGAAATTGCCATATGCATCGGTCGCCAGCAGCGGCACGCTGTGCACATCAGCATCGGTGAGGTTAATGCCGAGAATGTCACGGGCCTGGGCTTTGACCACTGCCCAGGTCGCCATGCCACCACTCGCGCCGTCGCCATCATCGGCCGTGCCGAACTTGCCATCGGCGCCGAGATCGCGGTTGGTAATCAAGCGCCCCGTGGCAACCGGCTCGCCAGCCGCATTGAGCATGTATTCACGCAGAAACACCTGATGCGACGGGTGCGAGCTGTACGTCTGGCTCTGATCAACGAACGGCGAGGTGGTGTTGGGCTGCCCATCATCGGCCGTGCCGACGACACCGTCCACGCCGGCGGTACGCACGGCACGTGACAACACCATGAAGTTGGTTGGGCCGCCCGGTACATACAATGGATCATCGGGCTGCAGCGGGATAAAAACGATGTCGGTACTGCTCTTTGTAACCAGGTCCAGGCCGTGGTCGAAGAACTGGCCGAAAAAGGTCATCCACGAGTTGAAGCCGGCGGTCAGGCCGACGTCCGGCGACTCGTTGGGAATGAAGAACACTTCTTTGTCGTCGTCGGTACCGAACACGCCGTCCAGCCCGGGACTGATCACCGGGTCGGCGCCACCGTTGGCTGCAACGGCGGCCGGGTTGTTGGCGGTCTGGTCGTTGATCAGGTTACTGATAATCCGTGGCTGCGCGTCAACTACCGTCCCGGTCCCGGCATAAGCCGCTCTGTAGGAGGCGTCCAGTAGACGCAGGAAGGAGTTGTCCGCAGCGCCAAATTCGGTTTGCCCGGCGACCAGGTTGTTGTAGCTGCCATCGACGGTACGCAGGCCGAAAGGCACCTGACTGTTGGGTAGCAAATCACTGAGGCTGGTGCCGGCCGCATGCGCTTCCGCGATGAAGATTTGCTTGAGGATGAACTCCAGATCCGACTTGTTGAAATTGGCCATTTCGATTGCCCTCGATCTATATGGGAAAGGCTCGGGACGAAGAAATCCGCCCGCGCCAAGTCACGTGCTGGCTTGCGCAGTTCTTTGTTTCAGTGTTTGGCGAGAGCAGGCATGGAACAGGCAAAGCCGTTCTCTGCGCCGGTGAATGCGCGCCTGGAATTCGCGTTTTCAATTGCTCGCTGAGTAATCAGCCAGAGCGATTCCGAGCCGTTGGTGGCCCATGGAATCTGGAAGTCGAAGCGAACTTCCGGAGTAGCTCCGTGACTGCGAGGTAGAACGAGATGCTCGACATGCTGTGCTCCTTCAAGAAACACCGTGGCCTGCGTTGCCAAAGCGATGGCAGGCTTCAGGAGGGCGTCTCCCCAACCATGACTAAAGTTCCATAGCAACTAGCTGTCAATATTTCGGCACAAAAAAAGATCACCCAAATTTGGGTACTCAACTAATTGTTCTTAAAGGATATATAGAAATTCAAGATTATCTGTAGAGCGAAATGTTATTTAAAACTGTATCGCTAGAGAAACAAACGCCACCTACGCTCCAAGGCAGAAGGAAAATATTTTTTGAACTTTTTCGAGAGCGCTACAACTTGCGTCGATGAGCCGACCATGCCCCTACATCTAGGGGCCGGCACAACACTTGCACAAGCTGCCTTGCCTCATCGCAAACCGGATTTCGGAGAGGGATTATCAACATGCAGAAGCAGTCGAACGTCCGCTCCGAACTTGCCGCCGCGATTTTTCGCCTGCGCCGCAGTTTTTATTCGCTGGCCGCGTTCAGCGGCGTGATAAACGTCATGATGTTGACGCCAGCCGTGTACATGCTCCAGGTCTATGATCGGGCACTGGTCAGTCGAAACGTCACCACTTTGACGATGTTGACGTTACTGGTGATCGGGCTGTTCCTGCTGATGTCCACGCTGGAACTGGTCCGCACCCGAGTGCTGATCCGGGTCGGCAATTGCCTGGACATGGACCTCAACCGACGCGTTTTCACCGCCGCATTCGAGCGTAATCTGAATCGCGCCGGAGGCAATCCAGCCCAGGCCCTGCAAGATCTCTCACAGGTTCGACAGTTCATCACCGGCAATGCCCTGTTCGCTTTCTTCGATGCACCGTGGACGCCGATCTATTTGCTGGTTGCCTACCTGATCCACCCACTGCTTGGACTGGTCACCCTGATCGGATCACTGATTCTGGTGGGCCTGGCCTATCTCACCGAAAAGGCCACGCAGAAACCCCTGGCCGAAGCCAATCATGCCGCCCTCTCTTCCGCCTGCTACGCCAACAACAACCTGCGTAACGCTGAAGTCATCGAGGCCATGGGCATGCTGCCGTCGATTGGCAAACGCTGGTACCAAAGCCATTTGCGCATCCTGGAAATGCAGACCCTGGCCTCCGATCGCGCCGCGCTGATCAGCAGCATCGGGCGTTTCGTGCGCATCACCTTGCAGTCACTGATCCTCGGCGCAGGTGCGTTGCTGGCCATCGAAGGCAAGATTACCCCCGGGATGATGATTGCGTGCTCGATCCTCACCGGCCGCGCACTGGCCCCGGTGGAACAAGTCATCGCGTCATGGAAACAACTGCTCGGTTGCCGCTCGGCCTGGAGCCGGCTCAACGAGATGCTGGAAGACTTTCCGCGCCGACCACCCAGCATGCCGCTGCAGCGTCCGCTGGGCATGCTCGGGGTGGAGAATGTGTATGCAGGCTCACCCGGCACCAGCAACACGATTTTGCGCGGGGTAAGTTTTAACCTTTCGCCGGGCGAAAGCCTCGGGGTTATCGGCCCATCCGCCTCGGGAAAATCCACCCTCGCCCGCTTGCTGGTCGGCGTCTGGCCGACACAGGCCGGCAAAGTGCGCCTTGACGGCGCGGACATATTCACCTGGAACAAAGGCGAACTCGGACCCTGGCTCGGCTACCTGCCACAGGACGTGGAACTGTTCGAAGGCACCATCGCCGAAAACATTGCGCGCTTTGGTGAAGTGGACAGCGACGCGGTCATCCAGGCCGCGAGGACGACAGGGGTGCACGAGATGATCCTGCGTTTTGCGCAGGGTTATGAGACCCGCCTGGGTACCGATGGCAGCCCCCTTTCCGGCGGCCAGAAACAGCGCATCGCCCTGGCCCGCGCGCTGTACGGAGAGCCCAATCTGATTGTGCTGGACGAGCCGAACGCCAACCTCGACGACGTCGGTGAAAAGGCTCTGGTTGATGCTTTGGGCCAGCTGAAGAAGCGTGGCGCCACCGTCATTCTGATTTCCCACCGCCCGAACGTACTCTGCGCCGTCGATAAGGTGCTGATGCTGCGCGATGGCGGCGTGCAGATGCTGGGCACACGGGACGAAGTATTCGCAGCGCTGCGCAAGGCCAGTGTGATGCCTGCAGGCGCATCGACTCCGCTGGCCTCCGTTAAAGCACGGGAGTGACCCGATCATGCAGATGAGCCCACACACGGACCTGATTCACGCCGACCCCAGAAACGAGGTCGATCTGGACGTCGGCAAACCCCTGCGCCGGGGCATGTGGCTGGTGCTGGCCGGCTTCGGCGGTTTCCTCCTGTGGTCCTGGCTGGCGCCGTTGGATGCCGGCGTGGTTGCGACAGGCACGGTAAAAGTCACCAGCAACCGTAAAGCCGTACAACATCTGAGCGGCGGCACGGTGGAAGCCATTTTTGTCCGCGAAGGCGATGCCGTGAAACAAGGCCAGGAAGTCGTCCGCCTCGACTCACTGCGCGCCGTTGCCGAACAGGGTGCCGTAAGCGCCCAGTACATCGTCAGCAAGACCGTCGAAAACCGCCTGGAAGCGGAACGGGACGGGCGCGACGTGGTGACCTTCGATCCCGAATTGCTCAAGCGATTCGGCAATGACCCCCGTCTGGTCGCCGCCATGAATTTGCAACAGCGCTTGCTGGATACACGGCGCGCCGGCCTCGCTGGCGAAATCAGCATCCTCCAGGAAAACCTCGCGGCATCGGCAGTCCAGCTCAAGGGTCTGCAGCAGGTCTATGGCGCCCGCGCCTCGCAGATCAACTTCCTCAACCAGGAACTGCAAGGCACCCGCGTGCTGGCGGCCGAAGGCTATGTGCCGCGCAACCGCCTGCTCGAACTGGAACGCAGCAACGCCGACCTCTCCGCAGGCCAGGCGGAAAACCTGAACAACATCGCTCGCATACGCAGCCAGACCACCGAAATCAAACTGCGCATCTTGCAGCGCCAGCATGATTACCAGAAGGAAGTCGAATCGCAGCTCACCGACACCGCCAAGGAAAACACCACCCTGGCCGACCGCTTGCGTGCGCTGGACTACGAAGTGACCCACACGGTCATTCGCTCGCCCATCGATGGCATGGTGCAGTCCCTGAGCATCGCCACCATCGGCGGGATCATTCAGCCGGGCTTCAAGATCATGGAAATCGTTCCGGGCAACGAACCCCTGCAAGTCGACGCGATGATTCCCGTCCAGGCCATCGACAAAATGGTTCCCGGCCTGGACGTGGACATCGCGTTTCCGGCTTTCAACCATGCCCAGACGCCCAATATTCCTGGCCGAGTAAAGACCGTTTCCGCCGACCGCCTGCTCGACGAGGAAAGCAAGCAACCGTTCTATCTGGCTCAGGTAGAAGTCACACCCGATGGCATGAGTCTGCTGGGCAGCAATCACATTCGCCCGGGCATGCCCGCCAGCGTCACGATCAAGACTGGCGAGCGCAACTTGATGAGCTATCTTCTCAAACCGATGCTCGAACGTGTCGACAGCGCCTTCAAGGAACAATGAAATGGACCGTCATTGCCTGATTTTCTGCCTGCTGGGATTGTCACTCCCGGCCAGCGCCATGGACCTCAAACAAGCCTGGGATCTGCTGCAATACCAAGGCCCCGTCTACCGCGCCGCGGTGCATGAAAAAGAGGCCGGCCTGGAAAACCGCGCCATCGGCCAGGCCGGCCTGCTACCGCAGATCAGTGCCTCGGCCTACGACAACAAGGTCAACGGCACCCAGCGCCAGAGCGGTGTCGAACGGGATCTGGACTACGACTCCAAGGGCGCCAACGTGCGGTTGCGCCAACCGCTGTTCAACAAACAGAAAATGGCCGAGTACCGCCAGGGTCAGCAACGCGCCGACTACAGCGTCGCGGTGTTCGATGCCAAGAGCCAGGACGCGGCAGTACGCCTGGCCGAAAGCTACTTCGACGTGCTCCTGGCCAGCGAAACCATCGTGCTCGCCAAGTCCAAATTGAACGCCTTCGATGAGCAACTCGCCTCTGCGAAACGGCGTATGGAGCTGGGGGCCGGCACCATCACTGACATCGACGAGTCGATCGCTCGCCGCGACCTGGCCGAAGCCGAGCTGATCGAAGCGCAGGACAAGCTGATCAATGCGCGTCGCAAGCTTGAGGAGTTCATCGGAGAAACCCCTGAATCGCTGACCACGTTGCGTCCCGGCTTCGAAACGCCACCGCTGCTGCCGAGCAACCTTCAAGACTGGTTGATCAAGGCCCAGACCGATAGCCCGCTGATCCATGCGCGCAGGCACAGCAGCAACCTCGCCGAAGAAGAAGTGAAGCGTGCCCGGGCTGGTCACTGGCCGACACTGGATTTTGTGGCCGGCTACACCGCAGGCGACAGCCAATCAATCTCCGAGCTCAATCAACGCAACCGCTACGGCTCCATCGGGCTGGAAGTCAATTTCCCGCTGTACAACGGCGGCGGCACCAGCGCCCTGACACGCCAGGCCAGCGCAAACAGTTTCAAGGCCCTGGATGAACTCGACGCCACGCGACAGGAAGTGATCTCCGGAACCACCCGCGAGTTTGCCGGCATACACAGCGGTGCCAAGCGCATTCAAGCGCTGGAGCGGGCCGTGGAGTCCAACGAACGCTCACTGATGTCGACACGCAAAGGCTTCAAGGAAGGCGGTACCAACACCAACTCGGACGTCCTCAACGCCGAAGAGTTGCTGTACGTTGCACGCCACGATCTGTTCGAAGCGAAGTTGCGCTACCTGATGTCGCGTCTGCGCCTGGCTTCTTCGGTAGGCAGTCTGGGTGACGACGACATCAATCAAATCAACGACTACCTTGGTCCGGAACTGCTGGTCACCAACTAACGTTCAGCTGAGAGCCGGTCGAGGCAATTGAAAACCGACCGGCTTTGCTGACCAGTCATTTTTGACATTCCCTTCTGTTGAAAAACTTTCCCTTAACCGCATATAACCCCCTGCAAATAGGTATTATTCTCTCGCAACCGCTGACTTTCTTGGATCCAAATACTGTCCGAAACAAGACAATTACCATTCGCACAAGTGGGGATCTACACCCAATAAGTTGGGGAATCACCACCAAACTTGAGGAATATCACCCACCCTCTGACCCTGTCACTTACATCACTCATCACAACAGTCAACAAAATTGAACTTTCTTTTCGCCCTGCGGTAATGGCTCATTTGTTGCTCCACCCTGTGTACCCGCATCAGCTGTCGTCCCGAACGTGGAGACGGCGGGGCATTACGCGAGGGGTGAACAATGAAAAGCCTGACACCACCATTCAATTCCATCCACTTGCTGCGCAGGTCAAGCCTGTCCTGTGCGGTGCTTCTGACCCTCAACACTGCCCATGCCGTGCCGCTCGACGACTTCAGTCAGCCGCCACCGACGGACCCCTCGGCGTATTCCAATCCGCCTGCCGACCCTGCGGCAGCGCTGGAAGCCTTGAAAACCATGCCCGAGACCAACCAGGGCGCGCTGGCCCTGCCGAACGGCGCGTACGGGGACCGCAACACCCCGCGCACTGAAAACGTGCTGCCGCCGAGCCTGCAAACCTCGTTCAAAATCCCCACCAACGGCAAACCCAGCCCATTGTTCGGGGCGCAACCCTTCACCCAGCAATTGCTGCTGTTGGAGGAGTTCGGCACGGAAAAACTCGACCCGACCCTGCCCGCGCCACCGCTGACCTTCCCCGTGCCTCTCGCTGGTCCAGCGCCACAACAGGACCCGAACAGCATCGCTCGCAGCGGCCCGTCGACGTCAGCACTGGAAGCGTTCATGCGCCAGCCCGGGCTCTATCCGTTTCCGTCGCAATACTCCAACGTGCTGGATCGCAATCCGTGGAAGTCGCAGGTTGAAGCTTTCCTCAACCGCCATCCGGTCGGTTCGCCGGCTGAAGGTCGTCCGCCGGGAAAAGGCTGGTCCCATCAGCGTTGGAACGAGTTCTACCCGCAGGTCGCTTTCAAAACCGTGCAAGCGGGCGCCAGAATCAACGGCGGCATGCGCGACCGCAGGCAGATGCACAACTATGCCGTCGGTGAGTTCGGACCTGGCGGGCTCTATTACCAGACCTCGGACAACCCCAACATTGTCGGCACCACCAAAGGCATCGACACCCGCTTTCACCCCAATATGCCGATCCAGAACCACAAAGCGCTGTGGACCTTCGACGGCACCTTCCCGGTAAAACTGCTGATGGCGCGGCATGGCCAACCGGTGCTGATGCGTCACTACAACGCCCTGCCCATTGATCCGGCGGCCAACATGGGTTTTGGTCTGCACACCCTCAGCACCCACGAACACAACGGCCACTCCCCGGCCGAAAGCGACGGCTATACCAACGCGTTTTTCTTTCCGGGGCAGTACTACGACTATCGCTGGCCACTGCAACTGGCCGGCTACGACACCATCAACACCAAGGCCGAAGACCCACGCGCGGCGTTCCCCTGCGCACCGGGCGAAACCCTGTTCGTCAACGATGCCAGCCCGGGTCTGAAGACCTGCAACAACGGCACCATCAAGATCCGTGGCGACTGGCGCGAAACCATGAGCACCCACTGGTTCCACGACCACATGCTCGATTTCACCGCGCAGAACGTCTACAAGGGCAACGCGGTAATGATGAATTATTACAGCGCCCTGGATCGTGGCAATGAGGCGATCGTAGACGGCGTCAACCTGCGCCTGCCCAGCGGTTCGGCACTGCCCTGGGGCAACCGCGACTATGACGTCAACCTGATGGTGGCCGACAAGGCCTGGGATAAGAACGGTCAGCTGTGGTTCAACCCGTTCAACACCGACGGCTTTCTTGGCGATCAGATCCTGGTCAACTGGCAGTATCAGCCGCGCCTGAAAGTCCGCGCGCGCAGCTACCGCTTCCGCATTCTCAACGGCTCGGTATCGCGCTATTTCCGGATCGCGCTGGTCCGCGAAATCGCCGGCACCGGCGGTGAGTTCCCGGGGCCGGCAGGTTCCGGCGTGTCCTTCGCCCGAGTGCCGTTCCACCTGATCGGCAACGACGGCAACATCATGGAACACGCCGTGCCGTTCGACGGCAGCATGGACCTGGATGCCGACGGTGACCTGCAGGACCACAACGCCATCCTCCCCGCCCAAGGCATTGCTGAGCGTTACGACATCATCGTCAACTTCGCGAAAAACGGGATCAAGACCGGCGACAAACTGTACTTCGTCAACCTGATGGCGCATCAGACCGGCAAAGGTCCGGAGATGGATCCGCTCAGCCTGGCCGACGTGCTGTCCGGCAAGTACAAGGCGGTGCTGAAGCTGGGCAACAAAGGGCTGGAATGGGACAACGGCGATCCGGTGGTGGGCAAGTTTCTGCAACTGGTGGTCCAGCCTTACAGCGGCACGGACGTGAGTATGAACCCGGCTGATTATGAACCGGCCAAACCCGGCAAAGCCGCTGGCAAGGTCATGATCCCACTGACTCTTAACCGCGACGACCCGACCGTCCAAACCAAACTCAAGGCGGCCCGGCATCGCGAGTTCATCTTCGGCCGCTCCGACGGCACCGACCAGGAACCCTGGACGATCAAGACCGACGGTAGTTTTGGCTACCAGCATGACTCACGGCGCATCAACGCCGCCCCGCAACTGGCCAACGGCCCAACCGACGCTGGCTACAGCGGCGACGGCACGCTGGAAGTGTGGAAAATCAAGAACGGCGGCAACGGCTGGACCCACCCGGTGCACGTGCACTTCGAAGAAGGCATCGTTCTCAACCGCGACGGCAAGGCCCCGCCTGAATGGGAAAAAGGCGCGCGCAAAGACGTCTATCGCATCGGCGAAGGCATCGACAGTTCAGTGGACGTGGAAATAGCTGTCCGCTTCCGCGAGTTCGCCGGAACCTACATGGAGCACTGCCACAACACCCAGCACGAGGACACTTCGATGCTGCTGCGCTGGGACGTCGAGAAGCCTGGCCAATTCCAGTTGATGCCAACGCCCCTGCCTGGCTGGGACGGCGTTACCTACGTGAACTCGGCTGCGCTGCCGACCTTTCGCACAGGCGAAGTCGAAAACAAAAAACCGCTCGCCTATCCCGACAGCGCTGTCAGCAGCGACGGCAGACCGCTGACGATAAATGTCCTGGCCAACGACAACGACCCTGACGGTAACGTACCGCTCAAAGTGACAGGCCTGACGCAACCAGGTGTCGGCAAGGGCACGGTCAGCACTGATGGCGCACGTGTGGTCTACACGCCACCGGCCACAATCGCCGCGCCGTTCACGGCAAGCTTTACTTATCAGGCCAGCGATACCAGGAACGCCCTGTCGGCACCGGCGACGGTGACTGTGACTGTCTCGGCACCGATAACCCAGTGACAGTTAGCGCAGCAACCAGGGCGGGGATTTGGCCCGCCCCTTGCTGTGGCAGATTCAGGCACTCATCAATCGGCGGAGGTGGTCATGGCAGGACAAGCAATGATGGCAGTGCTCATCACTGCCTTGGTCGCTGCCGTGATCATCATCGCCACCGTAGCCGCAGCCGCGGTGGCCGTCTGGGTGACCGGCGCAACGTTCGCGGCCATTGGCCTTATCGAGAAAGTTGCGCCGGATATTCAACTGCTGGCCACACTCTCACTGACACCACAACCGGCAATGCTCATGGCGGCGATGCAAGCCACGGGGCTTGTGAGCATTACGCAACTGATGCAGGAAGTTAATCTGGTGATGATTATTGTCACGCTCTGAATCTTTGTTTTTCCACTTTCTCCTGCATCTATCTCCCTCGTACAGCCAGTCAAATGCAGCCCCCCAAACAGGTCACCGGATTCAGGGTATTTCCCCAACGTCGGGGTCACTGGCAGCCTTGGCAGGCTCTGCCAAATCCGCTCTGAAATCATCGCCATTGTATCGCCCGGCAACGCGACCGACTGACCGGGAGCGGTTGCGAATGAGCCGATCCCGGCCTATGGTCCAGACACAACAATATCGACAACCGGCGCCATGACCGGCCGCCCCTTTTGTTCATCCTGTGCGCATTTGCGCAGTGAGGTGACCACATGCCTGATAACTCCCGCCCCGCGGTACTTGAACTGATCGGCAACACGCCACTGGTGCGTGTCAGCCGTTTCGATACCGGCCCCTGCACCCTGTTTCTCAAGCTCGAATCACAAAACCCCGGCGGCTCCATCAAGGACCGCATCGGTCTGGCCATGATCGACGCCGCCGAGCGCGACGGTCGCCTGCGACCCGGTGGCACGATCGTCGAAGCCACCGCTGGCAATACCGGCCTGGGCCTGGCGCTGGTCGGTCGCGCCAAAGGTTACCGGGTGGTGCTGGTGGTGCCGGACAAGATGTCCACCGAGAAAGTGCTGCACCTCAAGGCCATGGGCGCCGAAGTTCACATCACCCGATCCGATGTCGGCAAGGGTCATCCGGAGTATTACCAGGACGTTGCCGGACGTTTGGCGAGTGAGATTCCCGATGCCTTTTTTGCTGATCAATTCAACAATCCGGCCAACCCGTTGGCCCACGAGTGCAGCACCGCGCCGGAGATCTGGGCGCAGACCCAGCACGATGTCGATGCCATTGTCGTCGGTGTCGGTTCGGCCGGCACACTGACCGGCCTGACCCGTTTCTTCAAGCGCGTACAGCCGGAGCTGGAGATGGTGCTGGCCGACCCGGTCGGCTCAGTGATGGCCGAATACAGCCGCAGCGGCGCCATCGGCACCCCGGGCTCCTGGGCAGTGGAAGGCATCGGCGAGGACTTTATCCCGTCGATTGCCGACCTCTCCAGCGTGGGCCACGCCTACTCGATCAGCGATGAAGAAAGCTTCGATCACGCTCGCCAGTTATTGCGCGCCGAAGGCATCCTCGGTGGCTCTTCGACCGGCACCCTGTTAGCAGCGGCGTTGCGCTATTGCCGCGAACAGACCGTACCGAAACGCGTGGTCAGCTTTGTCTGCGACACCGGCACTCGCTATCTGTCGAAGGTCTACAACGACCAATGGATGAGCGACCAGGGCTTGCTGCAAAGCAAACGCTACGGCGACCTGCGCGACCTGATTGCGCGACGCTTCGAGGACGGCCGGGTGATCAGCGTCGGTCCCGACGACACATTGCTCACCGCGTTCCAGCGCATGCGCCTGGCGGACGTCTCGCAACTGCCGGTGCTGATCGACGGCCAGCGCCTGGTCGGGGTGATCGATGAATCCGACATTTTGCTGCGGGTGCATCAGGACGCTTCGCACTTCCGCCTGACTGTCGCCGACGCCATGACCGACAAACTGCAAACCCTGCCACCCGCCGCCAGCCTCGCTGAACTGCAGGAAGAACTCGACCGCGGACTGGTGGCGATCATCGCCGATACCACAGGCTTCCACGGCCTGATCACCCGGGTCGACTTGCTCAATCATCTACGGAGATCCCTTGCATGAGTCAGCACGATAAAACGAGCGCCTCCCATGGTTTTGCCACCCGAGTGATTCACGCCGGGCAAGAGCCGGACCCGTCCACCGGGGCGTTGATGCCGCCAATCTATGCCAACTCCACTTACCTGCAGCAAAGTCCGGGCGTACACAAGGGCCTCGACTACGGGCGCTCGCACAACCCGACACGCTGGGCACTGGAACGCTGCGTGGCTGATCTGGAGGGCGGCTCCCGGGCGTTCGCCTTCGCTTCCGGCCTGGCGACCATTTCCACGGTGCTGGAACTGCTCGATGCGGGCTCGCACATCGTTTCTGGCAACGACTTGTACGGTGGGACTTTCCGCCTGTTCGACAAAGTGCGCCAACGCAGCGCCGGGCATCGATTCAGTTTTGTCGACCTGACCGACCTGTCGGCGTTCGAGGCGGCGTTACAGGAAGACACGCGCATGGTCATGGTCGAGACGCCGAGCAATCCGCTGCTGCGCCTCTCGGACCTGGCCGCCATCGCCCGCATCTGCCGCGCTCGCGACATCATCTGCGTGGCCGACAACACCTTTGCCAGTCCGTGGATCCAACGGCCACTGGAGCTGGGTTTCGATATCGTGCTGCACTCGACCACCAAGTATTTGAACGGTCACTCGGATGTAATCGGCGGCATCGCTGTGGTCGGCCAGAACGCCGAACTGGCGGAGCGCCTGGGTTTCCTGCAAAACGCCGTGGGCGCCATCGCCGGGCCGTTCGATGCCTTTCTCACCTTGCGCGGGGTCAAGACCCTGGCGCTGCGCATGGAGCGCCACTGCAGCAACGCGCTGGAACTGGCGCAATGGCTGGAGCAACAACCGCAAGTGGCGCGCGTGTACTACCCAGGCCTGCCCTCACACCCGCAGCACGAACTGGCGCGCCAGCAAATGCGCGGCTTCGGCGGGATGATTTCCGTCGACCTCAATACTGACCTGGCCGGCTCCAGACGCTTCCTCGAAAACGTGCAGATCTTCGCCCTCGCTGAAAGCCTGGGCGGCGTTGAAAGCCTGATCGAACACCCGGCGATCATGACCCACGCCACCATCCCCGTGGAAACCCGCGCGCAACTGGGCATCGGTGATGCGCTGGTGCGACTGTCGGTGGGAGTCGAGGACGTCGAAGACTTGCGCGCGGATCTCGCACAGGCGTTGGCACGCATTTAACGCCGCCGTAGCAGCGGGTACATTCACCCTTGAACACTGGATTCACATTTTTCGGATAATCAAGACATGTCCAACCCAGAGACTTCCCTGCAAGACACCGCTGCACCCGACGGCGTTTGTTACGGCTGCGGTGGCAGCAACCCACACGGACTGCACATCAAGAGTTACTGGCATGAGGACGGCAAACATGTCGTTGCCGAGCATGTACCCGAAACCAAATACTGCGGCTGGCCGGACCTGGTCTACGGCGGCTTGATCGCGATGCTGGTGGACTGCCACTCGAACTGGACGGCGATGGCCTTTCATTACCGTCAGGAAAACCGCGAAGTCGCGAGCCTGCCGCGGATCAATTGCGTCACCGGCAACCTGGGCATCAAATTCATCAAGCCGACACCCATGGGCGTGCCGCTGACGTTGCGGGCGACCGTTGAAGGCGAAGTCGGACGCAAAACCCGAGTCATCTGCGAGGTCTTCGCCGGGGACGTACTGACAGCGGTGGGCGACTCGGTTTTCGTCCGGGTCGACACCGGGCAACTCGCCGACGCCGCGCACGGCCGATAGCGCAGCGCCGCTGTCAGCCGCAGAGTGATCAATCAGCGACATCCGCTCATGTTCAACAAAGGAGTGCAGCAATGAAACTCAGATATTCACTGGCGGCGCTGACGATCACCCTCGGTGTCTACGGCTGCACCTCATCCTCAAACCATGGCGTCTTCGTGAACCTTGATGCGACCCGACAGAATGCCGGTCAGATCGGCAATGTCACGTTGTCCGATTGGGGCAAACAGACCGGACTGAGCTTCTTCATCAGCGGCGCTCCAATGGGATCCACCCTGCCCTTGCGCCTCTACAGTTTTATCAACAAAGGCAGCTGCCAGCAGCCCGGCCCGGTCGCCTACGCCATGAACGACCGAGTCAACACCGAGCGCCAACCCATACGCGGCTGGACCTTTTCCAGAAGCGTACCGGTGGCATTGCCTGAACTGCTGACCAGTGAGCATCACATACTCGTGCGCACGGCTGCGACCGATGGCAACGTTGATATTTTTTGTGGGGATATCAAGCAGACAGCGGTATCGAAGTAACTACCGCCACCAGCGTTCATGAAAGCTGCGGCTCGATGATCCTCAGCCAGGGCCAGCGCGCCTGGTAACTTTTGGCCTTCTGTTCGAACAGTTCGATTTTGGGATTTTTGGGATTGATACGCAGCAGTCCTGACTCGGTGTCGGCCAGCCCATTGGGCGCGTAGACTTCGCCGGTGACGACATCCAGACCAATGCAGGTACCCGCAATCAGGTAGCGATCAATCCCGTCCTTGGCTGATTCAAGCTGAGGATAGGCCCCACCAAATCGCTGGCCGTACCAGAGATGAACGCGGGCCTGATTCTTGATTTCGATGTTGGCATCAAGGTCGTGGAACAAGCGTTGGGCGGCTTGGATGACATCGTTCTCAGCCTCCCATGACAAATCATCATCGAAGTAGAAAACGTCGTAATCCTTCACCCCCCAAGCCGTCGACTGTTGCGATTGACGATTCCACACCGCCTGGAACAAACATCCGGCAGTGAGCATGCACTGGTTCAGACCCAGTGCGGGCAGGCGCCTGCTGATTTCAGCGTTCAGGGGATTGGTCATGGCGATCCTGACCAATGCTTCGTTCGTCAATGTCATGTTTTAACCTCGATCCCTGTGGTCGCCCATCGTAAACACCGGCACCGCCACCCGCTACGCTGTTTGCAGAATACTGCGCTTCATCCAGGAGGAAAAACTCATGAAAATCGTAGTCACCAGCGTGATGGTCGACGACCAGGACAAGGCACTGGCCTTCTACCGGGACGTACTCGGTTTTGAACTCAAGCATGACATCCCGATGGGCCAGTTCCGCTGGCTGACGCTCACCTCGACCGGCGATCCAGACGGCGTCGAATTGCTGTTGGAGCCCGATGCCCATCCGGCAGCGAAACCGTTCAAGTCGGCGATCAAACAGGATGGGATTCCCTACACCTCATTCGGCGTCGACGACGTTCACGCCGAGTACCAACGGCTGCTCGCTGCTGGCGTGCACTTCACTCAGCCACCAACAGCGATGGGGCCGGTGACGACCGCGGTGTTCGATGATACGTGCGGCAATCTGATCCAGATTGCGCAAAAGAACTGAACCGTCATTCACACCGGCGAAATGGTCGCGAGCACGCCAATCAGAATCGTCACAACCAAAAAACCACCGAGGAAAATCGCCATTTTGCCCATAAAGGCCTCCTGCATATTGAAGTTGCGGTGCACCGCGTCCGAGTCGCGGAACGGGTCACTATAGTGAGGCGCAAACTGCACTCATTACAGATGCAGAAAACATAAAATAATACGGATCAGATACAAATCCCTGTAGGAGCGAGCCTGCTCGCGATGGGCGTGAACGGAAACGTCTTACATCCACCAGCCAAAACATAATAGGAACCGTCCGATTCGAATGATCAGCGATCGCTGAATGCGCCCTTCTCCGTTTCGAAACCCGTACATTCCCTCCTGCGAACATGGATAAATAACCCCATTGCCAAGGAGCGGTCATATGGCATTTGACGCTTACATCAAAATCGAAGGTATCCCGGGCGAAGCCTTGGACGAGCAGCATCGGAACTGGATCGAGGTCAACAGCTACAGCTTTGGCACTCAGCAAAGTACTTCCGCCACCGCCAGTTCAGCGGGTGGCGCGACTGCCGGGCGCACGACGCTCAGCACTTTCACTTTCACCAAAGAACTCGACAAGTCCAGTTGCAAACTGATGGAAGCCAGCTGCGCCGGTGAACACCTGAAAGAGGTCACTCTGGTTCTAAGCCGTGCAGGCGGCGACAAGCTCAAGTACTTCGAGATCGTGCTCGAAGAAGTGATTATCGCCGACTACCTGCAAAATGCCGCCGCAGGGATTCCCGTTGAAATAGTGCAACTGGACTACGGCCGCATCAAAACGGTCTATACCCAGCAAAAACGCAGCGACGGCGCCGGTGGCGGCAACATCGCGGGCGGCTGGGATCGCATCAACAACAAGCGCTACTCGTGAGGCTGACATGGCACAGCCTTTGGCGTTCATCAATGCGCAATCGCAAACCTACGCGTCACTCAAGGCTCAACTGGCCCTGACCGGCATCGCCAAAAGCAAGTTTGATGCACTCAACAGCCATATCGTCAATTCCGTGGTGCTGGCTGGCGAGTTGGTGATCATCGGTGATGTGTCTACACCTATGAGCACCAGCGAAGAAGCCTACTTGATGGCCAGGGCGCGGGACATCCATATCGGCCTGTTAACCAATCAGGTCGATGCTGACGACTTCTTTCTCGATAACTACGAACTGCTGCAAGGCATGCTTGCTCAAGGCGCTATTGGTGCCGGTGTCGTCAGTGACGGCTGGAGCAAGCACATGGCCGCAATCAAGACTACGCTGGAGGAAATCGACCAAGCCCATAAAAAGTACCTGCGCAGCGGCTCAATAACAGCCCGAGACAGGTTTTACAGCGAACGCGCCCTGCTGTTCGCCAAGCTGGAAAATCAGCTTGGCAACGTAGCATCCTGGGGCTCCGGACTTCGTTATCAGGGTTCGATAAAACGGATGTTGGGGATTTCGACAAAAAGCTACATGAGTACCGGCGAAATTGCCGGTTATGCGACAAAGGTCAGTGGAGTGGCCAGGGCGGCGAAACTCATCAAGCGCGGAGTTTATATTGGCGTCGCGCTGGAGGTTGCTTCCACTGGACTGGATATCCGGCAGGCGTGTGCGTTGGGGCGGGAGGAAGCGTGTACTAAGGCGAAGTATGTTGAGGGGACTTCCCTGGTACTTAGCTTGGGTGGCGGAACCGGTGGGGGTGTTCTAGGCGGATTCGCGGCGTCGTACGGGTGTATCGCGGTGTTAGGCCTTGCTACTGGAGGTACTGGCGCCTTAGCGTGCAGCGTGATAGGAGGTGCTGTGGGAGGATGGGCTGGCGGGACGTTCGGGGAGAACGTCGGTGAAATAGTTGGCGAATATTTGTACAGCGAAATGGCGCAATGAACTCAGTACCGCTCGGTTTGATTGGACTCTTCGTAGGAGTTCCACATACATTTATCCTGATGTGGCTGATTTATATGGTTCATATTTATACTGAAAAGGCGGAAAACTTGCTGCCGAACAGTAATTTTGTCGAGCTAAATATTAAAATCTATTCACCAGCAGGTCTCATGGGAAAAGCCATGCGTAATGGCTTCCTAACTTTAGCACTACTAAATCCAAAACTATTAGCCAAAAGAGGGCTTGTTGACTTGAAGGACGTAAAAAATTTCCCACGCAAATTAAAGTGGATGTTCGTTACGTCCTGGGCATCATGTTCTCTATTTACCGTCTCCCTTGTAATATTTGGAGCTTATATTAAATATATCGATAAATCTCCTGCCATATAATCAACATCTATCGTTGAGATATCGCATAAAGGAGCCCTACAAAGCTCGAACGATTCTGGGTACCGAGTACGAACATTGCTGTTAACGCCATCGTTCACTGCAAAGAGAAATATTGTTGATGTAGCGGAAGTCGTGAAGTTCCCAAAACACCTCAAGCTAATGCTTATAGCATCATGGGGACTCGCATGGTTGTTAGCGATCACTCTTATGATCCTACAAGGATGCCTTAACTACCTCGAATCGAAATGACACCAGCATGCTATAGAACGGAGTAACAAATTATATTCTTTTGTTCCGGACTTATTTCATTAGCTCTACTTATCTCCCTTTTTGCTGTAGAGCTTTGGCTTTTTTACATGATCCACGTGTATACAGAAGAAGCGGAAGCATTGCTGCAGAAAAGTAGTTTTGTTAAATCAAACAGAGACTTGTACCAACATGCTGGTCTTATAGGAAAGGTCATGCGCAACGGTTTTCTCACCATGGTTCTCATGATGCCGGGACCTTGCGCAAAAAGAGGAATTGTAGATATCACCGAAGCCCGAAATTTCCCCACCGGTTTTAAGCGAATGCTGTTTGTGTCATGGGGAACAGGATGGATACTTTGTCTTGCCATGATGATATTTGGTACTTATCTCAAATACGCCAAGTGAAGTGAATGCTTTTTAGTGCTTTGATGAATATCTGAATGGAATTACGGGCGCAATGAATCAAGACGTTCTCAACCTGATATCAGTCATCCTTCGTGCAATTTATCCTGACAGGGTTTGAGTAACTCATCACAGAGGCAGAAAACATAAAAAATATGGATCAGGTGCGCATTCCTTGTAGGAGCGAGCCTGCTCGCGACGGGCGTCAACGATAACGCGTGCTTCCTGAAGAAACACGGGCGCTCTCAGGTGCATTGCGAGCAGGCTCGCTCCTACAACCGACAGCTCACAAAAAACCCGCTGACCGTTACCGGTTCAGCGGGTTTTCTTTACTGCGGATCAGCTAAATCAGGCATCCCACCTCAACGGCAGAACAACTGGATCACAAAGCCATATCAGCCGCAGCATTTTCCTTCGGTGCTTTCGGTGCTTCTGCCGGAACAGTAACCGGAGCAGCCTGGCCAATCGCCGGCGGCGGGGTCAGTTCCAGCACCTTGGCGGTGTAGGCCCATTCCTGCGCAACCTTTTCAGGGCTGGCGTTCAACTGAGTGCCGTAGCTCGGCACGATCTGGTGCAGTTTTTCCTGCCAGGCCGGGGTGGCGACCTTGTCCTTGAAGACCTTCTGCAGCACGCTCAGCATGATCGGTGCGGCGGTCGAAGCACCTGGGGAAGCGCCCAGCAGGCCGGCGATGGTGCCGTCTTGCGAAGCGACGATTTCGGTGCCCAGTTTCAGCACACCACCGGCGGCTTCGTCACGCTTGATGATCTGCACGCGCTGGCCCGCTTGCCACAGGCGCCAATCTTCGGCCTTGGCATTCGGGAAGTATTCTTTCAGGGCGTTGAGGCGGTCTTCGTCCGACAGCATCAGTTGACCTGCAAGGTACTCGACCAGCGGGTATTCCTTGATGCCGACCTTGGTCATCGGCCACACGTTGTGCGTGGTGGTGGTGGTCAGCAGGTCCAGGTAGGAACCTTCTTTGAGGAACTTGGTGCTGAAGGTCGCGAATGGGCCAAACAGGATCACGCGCTTGCCGTCCAGCACACGGGTGTCCAGGTGCGGAACCGACATCGGCGGTGCGCCAACGGAAGCTTTACCGTAGGCCTTGGCCAGGTGTTGCTCGGCGAGGGTCGGGTTTTCGGTCACGAGGAACGAGCCGCCCACCGGGAAACCTGCGTATTCCTTGGCTTCAGGAATGCCGGACTTTTGCAGCAGATGCAGGGCACCGCCGCCGGCACCGATGAACACGAACTTGGCGTCGGTTTCGGTTTTAGTGCCGTCTTTCAGGTTTTTGTAGCTGACACGCCACGTGCCGTCGTCGTTCTTGGTGATGTCCTGCACTTCGCTGGACAGCTTCAAGTCGAATTTCGGCGTGGTTTGCAGGTGCGCAACGAACTGACGGGTGATTTCGCCGAAGTTCACGTCGGTGCCGATCGGGCTCCAGGTGGCCGCGACTTTCTGGTTCGGGTCACGCCCTTCCATCATCAGCGGGACCCACTTCTTGATCACAGCCGGGTCTTCGGAGTACTGCATGCCGGCGAACAGCGGGCTCGCTTGCAGGGCTTCGTAGCGCTTTTTCAGGAACTTGATGTTGTCATCGCCCCACACGAAACTCATGTGCGGCGTGGAGTTGATGAACGAACGCGGATTCTTCAACACGCCTTGCTGAACCTGCCAGGCCCAGAACTGACGGGAGATCTGGAAGGCTTCGTTGATTTCAACGGCCTTGGGAATCGACACGTTGCCCTTGTCGTCTTCCGGGGTGTAGTTCAGCTCAGCCAGGGCGGAGTGGCCGGTACCGGCGTTGTTCCAGCCGTTGGAGCTTTCCTGGGCGACACCGTCGAGGCGCTCGATCATTTCCATCGATGTGCCAGGTTCCAGCTCATTGAGCCACACACCCAGGGTCGCGCTCATGATGCCGCCGCCAATCAGCAGCACATCGACTTTCTTGGCTTCTTCGGCCTGAGCCGTCGTCATCCCCAACGACAGAGCCAACCCCAGCAGGGCTGTGTTCACTTTTTTAAACATCTGTAGCACCTATGATAAAACGCCATCCGCCCTTCCATCCTCGCGCTCACAGCCCATGTTTCACGGCAGATCATGGGTGCGGCACAGCAGGACTACCGGGTGGGCACACAAGGCCGATGTCTGTGCATCGACCCCCGTTATATGTCCCTACTGAACTGACTTCTTATCTTTTTTGGCTTCAGCTACTTGAGCGACAGTGATTCTGTTCGCCCGTCTCATGGACAGGAAAACTGAATAGGTCAAACCAAGTTGCGCCAAGAATATCACGACAAGGCTCACCCGCGCGTCTGTTCCCGACTCGTGAGTCCGGCTCGACGCGGCGGGACCTCTATACTGATGCTGTTTGCCTCAAAGGATGCATTGTCATGAGCGATACAGACTATCTGCGCAAGTACTCCTCCCAAGTGATCGATGGCGTCGAAGCCGCACCCGCCCGGGCCATGTTGCGCGCGGTGGGTTTCACCGATGACGACTTCAACAAGCCGCAGGTCGGCATTGCCTCGACCTGGGCGATGGTCACGCCGTGCAACATGCACATCGACAAGCTGGCGCTGGAAGTGGAAAAAGGCGCAAACGCCGCCGGCGCCAAAGGCGTGATTTTCAACACCATCACTATCTCCGACGGCATCGCCAACGGCACCGAAGGCATGAAGTACTCGCTGGTGTCCCGCGAGGTCATTGCCGATTCCATCGAGGTCGTGGTCGGTTGCGAAGGCTTCGACGGATTGGTGACCGTGGGCGGCTGCGACAAAAACATGCCGGGCTGCCTGATCGGCATGGCGCGGCTCAATCGGCCGTCGATCTTTGTCTATGGTGGCACCATCCGCCCCGGTGCCGGCCACACCGACATCATTTCCGTGTTCGAGGCCGTCGGTCAGCATGCCCGCGGCGACATCAATGAAATCCAGGTCAAGCAGATCGAAGAAGTGGCGATCCCCGGCCCCGGTTCCTGCGGCGGCATGTACACCGCCAACACCATGGCCTCGGCTATCGAAGCGCTGGGCATGAGCCTGCCGGGCTCGAGCTCCCAGGACGCCGTCGGCGGCGACAAGGCCTCGGACAGTTTCCGCGCCGGCCAGCAAGTCATGGAACTGCTCAAGCTCGATTTGAAACCGCGGGACATCATGACGCGCAAGGCGTTTGAAAACGCCATCCGCGTGGTGATCGCCCTCGCCGGCTCGACCAATGCGGTGCTGCATTTATTGGCGATGGCCAACGCAGTGGATGTCGAGTTGACCCTGGACGACTTCATCGAGCTGGGCAAGATTTCCCCGGTGGTCGCCGACCTGCGCCCCAGCGGCAAATACATGATGAGCGAGCTGGTGGCCATCGGCGGCATTCAGCCCCTGATGAAACGCATGCTCGCGGCCGGCATGCTGCACGGCGATGTCATGACCGTCACTGGCAAGACTCTCGCGGAAAACCTGGAGAACGTGCCCGACTATCCCGAAGGCCAGGACGTGATCCTGCCCTTCGACCGGCCGATCAAAAAGGATTCGCACCTGGTGGTGTTGCACGGCAACCTCTCGCCGACCGGCGCGGTCGCCAAGATCACCGGCAAGGAAGGCTTGCGCTTTGAAGGCACGGCCCGGGTCTACCACGGTGAAGAAGGTGCGCTGGCTGGCATTCTCAACGGCGAAGTTCAGCCCGGCGAAGTGATCGTGATCCGCTACGAAGGGCCCAAGGGCGGACCGGGTATGCGCGAAATGCTCTCGCCAACGTCGGCGGTGATGGGCAAGGGTCTGGGCAAGGATGTGGCGTTGATCACCGATGGTCGTTTTTCCGGGGGTTCCCATGGTTTCGTGGTCGGGCATATCACGCCGGAGGCCTATGAGGGCGGGCCGATTGCGTTGATCGAGAATGGCGACAAAATCACCATCGACGCCGAAACACGGCAGCTTACGCTGGATGTGTCCGCGACTGAGCTGGCCGAGCGCAAGTCGCGCTGGGTGCGGCCGGAATCGAAGTACAAGCGCGGGGTGTTGGCCAAATATGCGAAGACCGTGTCCAGCGCTTCGGAGGGGGCGGTGACGGATAAGTATCTGTGAGCCGAAAAGGTGTGCTGCCTGACCTGGCGCATTCAACTTGCCCGCGATGGCGGCGGCTCAAGTGCCATCAATGCTGAATGTGCCGGTCTCTTCGCTGGCAAGCCAGCTCCCACAGGGTTTTGCGGCGTGCCTACATCATGCGGCAACCACAGGACCTTGTGGGAGCTGGCTTTCCAGCGATGGCGGCTTTAGTGCCATCGATGCTGCATGTGCCGGCCTCTTCGCTGGCAAGCCAGCTCCCACAGGGTTTTGCGGCGTGCCTACATCATGCGGCAACCACAGGACCTTGTGGGAGCGGGGCTTGCCAGCGATGGCGGCTTTAGTGCCATCAATGCTGAATGTGCTGGCCTCTTCACTGGCAAGCCAGCTCCCACAGGGTTTTGCGGCGTGCCTACATCATGCGGCAACCACAGGACCTTGTGGGAGCTGGCTTTCCAGAGATGGCGGCTTTAGTGCCATCGATGCTGCATGTGCCGGCCTCTTCGCTGGCAAGCCTGCTCCCACAGGGTTTTGCGGCGTACCTAAATCATGCGGCAACCTTAAGACCTTGTGGGAGCTGGCTTGCCAGCGATGGCGGCGGATCAGGCGACAGGGATGCTGAATGCGTCGGCCTCTTCCGGCATCAAAGCCGAAACCGATCCACCGACTGCGACAATTGCCCGGCCAGGTTCGATAACTCGTCCGTCGTCGTAGCCGTTTGCCCGATTACTTTGCTGTTGCCTTCGGACATGCCGGCGATCATCTCGACCTGATGGGCGATTTCGTTGCTGGCCAGGCTCTGCTCGCCGATGGTGCGGCTGATATCGTTGACCAGTTGCGTGGTGTTGAGCGTGGCTTCGAGGATCTCGCGGATGGCGCGTTCGACGTCGGCAGTCACGGCCATGCCTTTGTCGACCTGGGCCACGCCCTCCTCCATGCTGATCACCGCTTCGCGGGTGCTTTGCTGGATGCGCGAGACCATGGCGGCGATTTCCTGGGTCGACGCGCTGGTACGCCCGGCCAGGCTGCGCACTTCGTCGGCGACTACCGCGAAACCACGGCCCTGTTCGCCGGCACGGGCAGCCTCGATGGCGGCGTTGAGTGCCAGCAGGTTGGTTTGATCGGCGATGCCCTTGATGACCTGGATAATGCTGAAAATCCCTTCGGATTCCTTGTCCAGCGTGCGAATCACCTGCGCTGACTGCTGCGCCGAGCGGGCGATGCCGTCCATGTCGTTGACCACCTGATGGATCACCCGCCCACCATCCTTGGCCAAGGCTTCAGCCTGATTGGCCATATCCAGTGCGCGCTCGGCGTGCCGGGTGATTTCTTCGATGCTTGCCGTCATTTCACTGGCCGCCGCGGCCATGGTACTGGCGGCGGCGCTTTGCTGCTGGCTGCTGCCGGCGACTTCGTGGCAACCGCTGCTCAGTTGCTCGCTCATGCCGCTGACACCATGGGCATTGCTGCGCACCACTTCGATCATGCCGCGTAAATCGCGCTGCATGGTGGCGAGGCTGCGAATCAGCGTGCTGGCTTCGTCCTTGCGGGTCGGCTCGACGATGGTTTCGCTGAGGTTGCCGTGAGCGATGCGCTCGGCAATGCGGCTGGCCGTCTGCAAAGGCGCCATGATGCTGAGAATCACCCAGCGGCCCTGCGCCAACAGCAGCAACAGGCTGGCAACCAGAACGCAGGCAAGTGCGAAGTTAGCGTTGCTGATGGCTTGCGCTGTGCCTTGGCTGGTCTGTTGCGTGTTGCTCTCGATCAACTCGCTGAGCGCCGCCATCTGGTCTTCCAGTTGGCCGAAAGCCTGGTTGAACGTGCCCAGTTGCGCTTGCGCGGCTTGCGGATTCTCCAGCGCCAGCGCGACGATGCGTTCGGCGGTGCCGATGTAGGTGTCCAGGCTCGGCTTGATTTGGTTCAACGCGGTTTTCAAGGTGTCGTTGACCGGCAGCTTGAAATTTTCGCCCAATACTTGGCGAAAACGCGTGGAGTGCTCCTCGATGGAACTCCGTACCTCGGCCTGGCTGCTGGTGCTTTTGCCCAATCCCACCAACATCGCCGACAGCACATCGGCGCGCAAGGCGTCGTGCATCATGTCGGCTTCAAGGTGGTTACGCAGTGCAGTCATGCCGACGTCGTTGTCCTTCACCGCTTGCGCCATTTGGCCATTGCCCAGGTAACTGACCAGCCCCATGATCAAGGCAGTGATCACGCCTGTGCCGATCAGCAACAGTAAACGCAGTTTAATGGACACTCTGTGGTTCCTCTTCGTACGTTTATCGGGTGGCTTGCGCCAGCACAATTTGCATTGCTGAAGAGGTTATCGACTGCACCAAACGGGAATTGAAGGGCTGACTTCACTGATTGCAGTTTTTGCGACACGCGGTAGGCAACGCGGGTTGGAACAGGCTGCTGCGCAGCGAAACCAGCGACAGGCTGATGAAGGCCCCAAGAATGGCGAGCGCCATGTCCTTTTGCGAATCCCACGGATCGTTTTGTGCACCAACGAAGGCTTTGGCAGTGTCGTCGCAGAGGTAAGCGCCGCCCACCCACTCCACCAGTTCATAAACCGCCGAGGTGGAAAGCATGATGTTCACGGTGACAAAAAACAGCCAGAACCCACGCAATGGCGTCAGCCGCGCCAGCACTTCACGATTGGGAAAGACCATCAACAGGCCGTAACTCAGATGCACCAGTCGATCGAAATGGTTGCGGTGCCAGCCAAAGGTTTTATCGAAACTGAACCCGGTAAGGGCGGAACACCATCGGTCGTAAGGCACCATGGAATAGGTGTAGTGCGAACCCAACTCGTGAATACACAGGAATACGAATACCAGGGTGATGGACGTCGCAGACAAACGAAACCGCCGATAAACCGCCAGCAATGTACCCACCAACAACAGCACCAACAGATTTTCCAACGCCCAATCGATCCGGCTGCGCGGGGCAAAACCGGAAACCGCGACGATGACCAGCAATGTCACCAGCAACGTCAGTTCGTATCGCGGATGTTCTTTGGGCTGCATGGCATTGATTCCTCGAAATCCGACACTTGAAATAAAAAACCGTGACGAACGTTTAACTTCGAGAAAAACCTGCGGCGCAAGTTCGCTTTTTTCCGCAAGCGCATGCTAGGTTGTACGATGACTGACAAATCTATTTTCAAGCTCAGTCACCCTAAACAACAACAAGGAAACCTTCATGAAAAAAACCACATTGCTGATCGGATTTTTCTGCCTGTTCAGCGGCTACGTTGCAGCCGCTCCTGCTGCCGCGGACAAGGAGGTAGCACAAGCTGTCGATCACCTGACCCAGGCCATGTTGCACAAGGACATCGCCGAACTGCAGGCATTGACCGCCGAGAACCTGACTTATGGTCATTCCAGCGGCAAGATCCAGGACAAGAAAGCTTTCATCGCCGACATCGAAACCGGCAAAAGTGCCTTCAAGACCCTTGAGATGCAGAATCAGACCATCACCTTGTCCGGCGATGTTGCATTGGTTCGCCACCACTTCTCGGCCCAGGCCCTCAAGGGCACCGAGGTGGTCCCGACTGAAATCGAGAACTTCCAGATCTGGCAAAAACAGCACGGGAAATGGCTGTTGGTAGGACGGCAGGCGTTCAAATTCTGATGCTTGGATAATCCCGCAAAAAAAGGGGACGAATCGGCGGCTACCCTCCGATCCCTCCCCTTTTGCGTGGCTGATGAAAAACGTGTCTCAGTGCCCGCGGATGTAATGTTCAAACTGACGAATCAGGTCGGCCTGCTCGACAATGGCTTGCTTGACCAGATCGCCGATCGACAGCAAACCGATCAGCTCGCCATTCTCAACAACCGGTAGATGCCGCAAATGGCTGTCAGTCATGACCGCCATGCAATGCTCGATGCTTTGTTGGCTATCAGCGGTAACCACCGGAGAACTCATGATGGCCCTGACCGGGGTGCCGACTGATGAACGCCCCAGCAGCACCACCTTGCGCGCGTAGTCACGCTCGCTTATCACACCAACGACTTCGCCCTTTTCGATCACCGGCAACGCGCCCACGTTCTTCTCGGCCATTTTCTTCACGGCCTCGAGCACCATGGCATCCGGTGCGATGCTGTGCACCTGCTGGTTTTCCACGACTTTGAGCTTGAGCAACTGTGCGGCTGTCTTCATGTGCGTCTCCTGATGCGAATCGCGTACAACGTCAGGCCAGCCCGACTTCCACCCGCCCTTCCTTCAACCGCACCGGCCAGACCCGCAAACGCTGTTGTGGATACTCCAGGCAGCTACCGTCTTCCAGGCGAAAATGCTGTTTGTAGATCGGCGACGCCACCACCAGATCCCCCTTGATACTGCCGACCAGGCCGCGGCCAATCACGTTGGCCCCGGATTGCGGGTCATGGTTGTCGATGGCGTAGAGTTTTTTGCCCTCCGCGCCCGGCAGGTAAAACAGCGCCACTTGCGCACCGTCGAGCCACACCACGACACCGGAATCGCTCACCAGATCCTGCTGGCTGCACACCGATTGCCAGGCATCGATATTCTCTACACGTGCAGCGCGCTGAGTATTGGACAGGCTCATCAGACAGTCTCCTCGGTGACAGGGATCAGGTTGAGTTCGGCGGCCATGATCGGCCGGCGTTGGCCGCGCTCCTGGACAAAGTGAATGTCCGGGTCCGGGCGTTTGTCGTTGACGAAGGTGCGGAAGCGCTTGAGTTTTTCCGGATCCTTGAGGGCGTTGGCCCACTCGCATTCATAGCGATTGACCACCAATTGCATCTGCGACTCGAGTTCGGCGCCCAGGCCAAGGCTGTCGTGGATGATCACGTCCTTGAGGTAATCCAGGCCGCCTTCCAGGCTTTCGCGCCAGACCGACGTGCGCTGCAATTTGTCGGCGGTGCGGATGTAGAACATCAGGAAGCGATCGATGTAACGGATCAGCGTCGCGTCATCCAGATCGGTGGCGAACAGTTCGGCGTGCCGTGGACGCATGCCGCCGTTGCCGGCGATATAGAGGTTCCAGCCTTTCTCGGTAGCGATCACCCCCACGTCCTTGCTTTGGGCCTCTGCGCATTCACGGGTGCAACCGGACACCGCGAACTTGAGCTTGTGCGGCGAACGCAGGCCTTTGTAGCGGTCTTCGATGGTCAGCGCCATTTGCACGCTGTCTTGCACGCCATAGCGACACCAGGTGCTGCCGACGCAGGACTTCACTGTGCGGGTCGATTTGCCGTAGGCGTGGCCGGTTTCGAAACCGGCTTCGATCAGCTCCGCCCAGATGTCCGGCAATTCATGCAACTGCGCGCCGAACAGGTCGATGCGCTGGCCGCCGGTGATCTTGGTGTAGAGGTCGTATTTCTTCGCCACCACGCCGATGGCAATCAGTTTGTCGGCCGTGATCTCGCCCCCGGGAATGCGCGGTACCACTGAGTAGGTGCCGTTTTTCTGCATGTTGGCCATGAACGTATCGTTGGTGTCCTGCAACGGCACCAGCGACGGATCCATGATCGGCTGGTTCCAGCACGACGCCAGGATCGAGCCCACCGCCGGTTTGCAGACGTCGCAACCGGTGTGGCCACGGCCATGCTTGGCCAACAGTTCTTCGAAGGTGATCACCCCTTCTACCCGCACGAGTGCATACAACTCCTGTCGGGTGTAGGCGAAATGTTCGCACAGGCTCTTGTCGACGCTGACGCCTCGGGCAATCAGCTCATGTTCGAAGACTTGCTTGAGCAACCCGGCGCAACCGCCGCAACCGGTGCCAGCCTTGGTCTGCGACTTGAGCAGGCCGAGGTCGGTGCAGCCGCCGTCGATGGCCGAGCAGATGGCGCCCTTGGTCACGTTGTGGCAGGAACAGATGGTGGCAGCTTCCGGCAAGGCGCCCGGGCCGAGGGTCGGCGCACCTTCGGACGACGGCAGGATCAGCGCGGCCGGTTCCGACGGCAAGGCAATCGCGTTCTGCATGTATTGCAACAGCGTGTCGTAATAGCTGTTGTCGCCGATCAACACTGCGCCGAGTACCCGTTTGCCGCTGGCATCGACCACCAGGCGCCGATAGCTGGCGGTGGTTTCGTCGATGAACTGGTAACTACGGGCGCCCGGGGTGTTGGCATGGGCGTCACCGATGGAGCCGACATCGACGCCCAGCAGTTTGAGCTTGGTCGACATGTCGGCGCCCTGGAACGGTTCGGCGACGTCGTCGCACAACCGCGCCGCGACACTGCGAGCCATCTGGTAGCCAGGAGCGACCAGACCGAACAGGCTGCCGTTCCACGATGCGCATTCGCCGATGGCGTAAATGTTCGGATCGCAGCTCAGGCACGTGTCGTCGATCACTACGCCGCCGCGCGGGCCGATCTCCAGCGCGCATTGGCGAGCCAGGGCATCTTGCGCCCGAATACCAGCGGAAAACACGATCAAGTCGGTTTCAAGGAATTCGTCATTGGCAAAATTCATCCGATAGCGGAACTGCTCGCCAGCACTGATCGATTGCGTGGCGCGGGACAGGTGAACACCGACGCCCAATCGTTCGATCTGCGCCTTGAGCGCCAGCCCACCCAAATCGTCCAGTTGCACCGGCATCAGGCGCGGTGCGAACTCCACGACGTGTGCTTCCAGCCCCAGGCTTTTCAGGGCATTGGCCGCTTCCAGGCCGAGCAAACCACCGCCGACCACTACACCGCGCCTGGCGTTGGCTGCAGCAGCGCGAATGGCATCAAGGTCTTCAAGGGTGCGGTAGACCAGCCGCGAATCGCCTTCGGCGCCTTCGATCGGCGGTACGAACGGATAGGAACCGGTGGCCAGGACCAGTTTGTCGTAGGCAACAGAGCCTTGGGCGGTGATCACCTGTCGACGGGCACGGTCGATTTCCAGCACCGGCACTCCCAGGTGCAGGGTCACGCCTGGCGTCTGGTACAACGCCGCGTCACTCAGTGCCAGCGACTCGGCATCGCGACCGGAAAAGTATTCCGACAGATGCACACGGTCGTAGGCGCGCATCGGCTCTTCGCTGAATACGTGCAAGCGATAATGTTCAAGGGCACCGCGCTCGATCAACTGCTCGACACAGTGATGTCCGACCATGCCATTGCCGATGACGATCAGCGTTTGCTGCTTGTTCAAAGTGGCCACATTGGAATTCATAAACGACACCTGCCCAAAGCCCATCACGGTGAAAAAAAGCAAAAAAAAACGCCTGAAACCTTGCGGTTCCAGGCGTCTTTGCCTGTTCTTTTGCGGTGTTGAAACCAGACGGCCATGCCTGATCCACCGATATTGCCCACGACCTGTGCGGTTGATCGATCGTCGTTGACCGAGTGGGCGGTCCATCTTTTCCAGATGGCGCTGATGGGGTGGATGCAGTGTTTGTGCCAAGCGCGCACAGAAACTGGAAACAGACCTGCAGAGCCGTGTCCGCAACGCTTCTGGCGAAGTGAGCAGGATTGTCAGAGGTTGATGTTACAGGGGGGAATGGTTCAGGAAACCGCTTCGCACTGGTGCAAGTTGCCGGACATCGCGCTTTAAAAGTGCGCAAATCCCTGTAGGAGCCGAGCTTGCTCGCGATAGCGGTGCATCAGTCAGCCTTGATGTCACAGACATACCGCAATCGCGAGCAAGCTCAGCTCCTACAGGGGTTCTGGATGACCTTGTGGACGGGATCTTTGTCTCAGCAACACCGCGTATTACATTTCCCACGGCCAAACCGCGCTTCCTGACGCTCGCGGAAAAACGCCTCATAGCTCATCACAGGCTCGCCCGGCTGGTTGATCGCCATTTGCGCGACGTAATTGTCGTAGTCGGGCATGCCCACCATCAAACGTCCGCTCTGGCTCAGGAAACGCGCGGCTTGCTGCAGTTTACGAAACATGGCGATGCTCTCTTTGAGGTATTGGACGACCCTATCAAACCTGATGTTTGTATCTGCAATGTGTCGACAGCCGAGCGCTTTGTATTCTCTTGTATTTGACGGGCCCGCGACCTTTTGGCGCATGACCGGCCGGCCATCGATTGAGCGCCAACGGGCAACAGTTTGTTAACATCCCTGCGCTTTTTCTCGTCTGATTGATCAGCCACTGTAGATATCCAGTCGCTACACAGGATGCTTTTTTCCATGAGTACGTTGTATTCCCGTCGCACGGTCCTGCAAGGCATGAGCCTGCTGAGCCTCGGCCTGCTCGCCGGCTGCGATGACAGCAGCAAGCTGTCGTTCAAGTACGGCAAGGACCTGAGCGACAAGATCATGGGGCGTTCCTTCAAGCTCAAGGACACCCAGGGCGAAACCCGCATGCTCGGCAGTTATCAGGGCCTGATGCCGATGATCTTCTTCGGCTTCACCCAGTGCCCGGCGGTTTGCCCGACCACCCTGGCCCGCGCCGCCCAGGCGAAAAAACTGATGGGCCGCGATGGCGAGCGCCTGCAAGTGATCTTCATCACCCTGGACCCGGAGCGCGATACCCCAGAATTGCTCGACCAATACGTCAAAGCCTTCGACCCGAGTTTCGAGGCGCTGTACGGCACGCTGGAAGAAACCGCGGCCACCGCCAAGGAGTTCGGCGTATTCTTCGAGAAGGTCCCGAGCGGCGACACCTATACCCTGTCCCACACCGCCACCAGTTTCGTGTTCGACTCCCGGGGCAACCTGCGCCTTGGCCTGTCCGCGTCCCTTACCGCTCAAGAGTGCGCAGAAGACCTGCTCACCGTCATGGAGGTTTGCTGATGATTTCGTTCTGCGCGCCACGCATCAAACAACTGGCCCTGGGCCTTTCCCTGCTCGGCATGGCGTGGCAGGTGTCCGCGCAAACCGAGGTCAACGACGCCTGGGTCCGGGCAACGGTGGCCGGTCAGCCTTCGAGCGGCGCCTTCATGACCCTCAAGGCAGACACCGACAGCAAATTGTTGAGCGTGCAGTCGCCGGTGGCGAAGCTGGTGCAGATTCACCAGTCCAGCATGAAGGACGATGTGATGAGCATGCAGCAGGTCGACTCGGTTGCCCTGCCCGCCGGCAAGGCCGTGAGCTTTGACCCCCATGGCTATCACATCATGCTCATGAACCTGACGGCGCAGATCAAGGAGGGCGACAGCGTTCCCCTGAACCTGACCGTGGAAAACGCCAAGGGCGAGAAAGAAACGATCAAGGTCGATGCCCCGGCTCGTGCGCTTGGCACGATGGGTCATGGCAACATGGATCACAGCAAGATGGATCACAGCAAGATGCAATGAGGGTCTGACGGCCTCCCCCACGAGGCCGTTATCTGATGGGAGGTGCATACCATGACGACGAACACCGAAACCGCCATTCTTGCCGGCGGCTGCTTCTGGGGCATGCAGGATCTGCTGCGACGCCAACCGGGCGTGATCACCACGCGGGTCGGCTACTCGGGCGGCGATGTGCCCAATGCAACTTACCGCAACCATGGCACCCACGCCGAAGCGATCGAAATCGTCTTCGACCCGACGCAGATCAGCTACCGACAGATCCTCGAGTTTTTCTTCCAGATCCACGATCCGAGCACCAAAAACCGCCAGGGCAACGATCTGGGCACCAGCTATCGCTCGGCGATTTACTACAAAAGCGAAGAGCAGAAACGCGTCGCGTTGGACACCGTTGCCGATGTGGACGCTTCGGGGCTCTGGCCCGGCAAGGTGGTCACCGAAATCGAGCCCGCTGGCCCCTTCTGGGAGGCAGAACCCGAACACCAGGATTATCTGGAACGCCTTCCTGAAGGTTACACCTGCCATTTCATCCGGCCGAACTGGACATTGCCCACACGTGGTTGATGCAGTGAACGCATGGCCTGTCGGAGCTGTCGAGCGAATCGAGGCTGCCATCTCTGATTTTGTTTTTTAAAGCAAGATTCAAAGATCCAGCCTTCGGCAGCTCCCGCGTCAGACGCAATACCTCGACGAAATGCAGTGGGTGATCAAATTCAGCACAGGTAGCTGCGTTGCACCCAGATCCTGCGGTCAATCGCCTCTCGCAATCGATTCTGATGCTCAGCCCATACTTTTGGGTCAACCGTGGTGGTCGAGCGCATCAACTCGAGCATGGCCGCCTGAGCGGCTTGATACTCAGCCCGAGCATCATCGAATCTGATTTTGCGTCGCTGACTTTCAGTCAGTTCCATCCGCCGCAATGCCAGGATCGATTCGTCGGCGATCACCGTGCTCAACGTCAACTGCGGCCGATGGGGCGCCGTGAAAGGTTGCATGTCCAGAATAACTTCCCGAGCCCAGGACGCCCCCCACTTCAATGCTGAAGCCAGCGGTTCGCGGAAACCGCGATCCTGAAAGTCTTCAAACATCACGCCACCACGATTGTCGTAGATGCCGATGAAGACCTGCGTCATTCCTTCTTGCGTAATGCGTGATTGCACTTCGATCTGCCGACCGTCGTTCAGCGCATCTTCATAAATTTTGACCGGTAACCGATTGTTGAGCCATAACCAGAACTTTGCGCCTCTGTGTCGCATCCCCAGCCCTCCCCGGTATGGTTTTCGAGTAAGGCACAGGATCGAAGGCGGTGCCATGTCACCGGTCGCTCGATAAACGGAAGCATTGTCTTTCACACGTTCTGCCATCACATCGTCATTCGCGATCTAGACTCCATCTGTGAGGGTCAAAACCTCGCCGACTCCTGCAGAAGCCGATAAAAACAAGGACACTCAACCTTGAACATTTCTACCATCTGCCTTTTGGGGAACTTGTTTGTCTCGGCCGGGGCTTTTGCCAATGGCGTCATTCCTGTTCTCGAACTGGATTTCACCCGCTCAGCCACTGAAACCCTGAAAAAAAGTGGTATCCACGACGCCTGTATCATCGTCGCTGCCAACCCGAGCGGTTTTACCTATTGCCGGGAAGGTTCGGCAACGCTGTGGCAGTATCAGGCGCTGGACCTGGAGCAACAAGCGTCGTACCTCAAGGGTTCTGCGCTGGCTTCAATCAACAATGGAAGAATAAGCATCGCCGAAATCGACAGTGCCGCCTGCGAAGACGAGCTGCCCAAGCCGCGGATTGACCCGGTTTTCCTGAATGCATCTTCCCTTGGCCTGATCGCCCTGTTTATCCTGCTGGGCTTGCGCTACACCTACCGGGCCACCCTGGAAGGCTTCTTTGAGCGTCCCCTGGATTCAGGCATGCACTTGCCACGCTCCAGCGGAGCGCTGCGCACCAACCGATCGACGACGAAAGCGTTGGGCGCGTTCGCCCTCGCGGCGGGCATGGCTTTCATGTACTTCGGCTACATTGCGCTTTGATCCGCAGAGCCCGCGATCGCTGGTGCGGATCTTTTCCGTTCAGGTCACGGATTGCGCCGCAGAACGTCGGTCCGCAATCGGCGCGTGCTGCGCCATCAGCTCAGCGACCCAATCGATGAATACGCGTACCTTGCGGCTGATATGCCGGTTCGGGGGGAACGCCACGTAGAGCGGCATCGGATCGAGCTGCCAATCCTCGAACAGCGCAACCAATTGGCCACTCGCCAGCCAGGGCCTGGACATGTAATCGGGCAACCAGAGGATGCCCATGCCGGCCAGGCCCGCTGCCATGTAAGCGTTGCCATCGTCGACCGCCAACACGTAGCGCCCCTTGATCTCCAGGCTTTCACTTTGATTGCGCATGGCATAGGGCAAAGCCTTGCCGGTTCGCGCCCACAGGAAACCGACGATGCGATGCTCGGAATCTTCCAGATCCTTTGGATGCGATGGCCTGCCGACACGCTCCAGATATCCCGGCGAAGCGAACACCCCCAATTGCAGGTCTCCCACCCTTCGGGCCATCAGCGATTGATCGGTCAACTCGCCTCCGCGCACAACGCAATCGACGTTCTCATCAATCAGATCGACGATGCGATCACTGACGCCCATGTCGACCTGGATATCCGGATAACGGGCATGAAATTCCGGCAATGCCGGGACCAGGATCAGACTGGCCAGTGGGCTGGGCACATCCACCCGAAGCCTGCCCCTGGGCACCGTCGAGGCACTCGACAGGCTGGTTTCGGCATCGTCCAGATCGGCCAGCAGTCGCACTACGCGCTCGTAATAGACGGCACCATCGGCGGTGACGTTGACCTTGCGTGTCGTACGGTTGAGCAATTTGACCCGCAAGCGCGCCTCCAACTGTTGCACCAGTTGCGTGACGCTGGTCTTGCTCAAGTGCAGCGTCTCGGCGGCTTTGGTGAAGCTGCCCGATTCCACTACCCGGGCGAACGCCTGCATTGCATCGAAACGGTCCATACCTGCCCCGAATTGCTATTCGATTGTTTGGGATTCGCAAACAGTGATAGTTGCAGTTGCGCGTTTATCGGGCAAGTGCCTGGCCTTAGAGTCTCCCCATCGTTAATCGAAGGAGGTTGTCATGACCCAACGTGATGTCGTTTTCCCACCCGCACGCCAGGCACTTTACGAGCGCAATCGCTACTCGCCGGCGATCCGCTCCAATGGTTTTTTGTTTGTGTCGGGGCAAGTGGGCAGTAACGAGGATGGCTCGCCCGAGGAAGACTTGGAAGAGCAAGTGCGGCAAGCGTTCAACAACCTGAACGGGATTTTGAATGCGGCCGGTTGCACCTTCGACGATGTAGTGGACGTCACCGTCTTCATGGTCGATCCCCAATCGACATTCGAGAGGATCTGGAAGGTGGCGCCAGAGTTCTGGGGCCAGGCACCGCATCCGACATTGACCGCCGTCGGCGTCACCTGGCTCTATGGATTCGCGTTCGAAATCAAGGTTATCGCCAGACTTGCAGAAACCGCTGCAAGCCAAGCGGCTCAATGATCACCGGCGCTTGCTGCGATCACTCCTTCGCCAGTGCGCCAGGCAGTGCGGCGCCTTGCTGGAAGATCACGGTTTGCGCCGGCATCGGCGCCGGGAAACCGGCTTCGCCGAGGGCATCCTTGATCACGCGATTGGTGTCGAAATAGACCTGCCAGTAGTGTTCGTTATGGCAGTAAGGACGCACCGCCAACACCGGCCCTACCAGATTGAACTCGATGATTTCCACATCGACCGCAGGGGTCGCGAGCACATTGGGAATCGCCGCGATTTTTTCCTTGAGCAAAGCCGCCGCCGCTTTCCAGTCGCTCGCGCCCGACAGCTGCGCCTGGAGATCGACGCGGCGGAACGGGTTGTGGGTGAAGTTCTGGATGTTGTCGCTGAAGATTTTGTTGTTGCCCACCAGGGTCAGCACGTTGTCCGGGGTGTTGATTGCAGTGGCGAACAGACCGATCTCGGTGACCGTACCGGTGACCCCGCCAGCGCAAATGAAATCGCCGACCTTGAACGGCCGCAAGACAATAATGAATGCACCCGCCGCCAGATTGGCCAGCAACCCCGACCAGGCCATGCCGATGGCCAGGCCGACCGCAGCGAGCAGCGCGGCGAACGTGGTGGTCTGCATGCCGAGGTAACCGAGGATGGCAATCACCAGGATGATGTTCAGCGTCACGGTGATGGCCGACCCGACATATCGCAGCACGGTGGGGTCGACCTTCTGCTTGCCGAGGGCCTTCTGCACCATGCCGACCGCAAAACCGATCAGCCAGCGCCCGACGATCCAGAAGGCGATGGCGGTCAGCATCTTGACCGCAAAGGCGACGCCGTACGCCTGCACCACGGCGATCAGTGCGTTGAACTTCTCGGTGGTTACATTAACGATGGTCTCGTCCATGGCAGAGGCTCGCAAATGAGGGTTGACCTCAAGACGCTAGCACAGCTCGCGAAGCCCGCCAGTCGAGAACAAGCAAAGCGCGACGACCCGATCAACAGATTGCAACCTGCGGCAGTTCCTACAGTGGATTCCTGTAGGCGCTGCCGCAGGCTGCGACCTTTTCAGCTGCTACTCAGTGCGGAGCGCGGGGAATGGTCTTGAGCAGGTCTTCGGGGCTGATGTGGCCGACAACCGGTTGAACGCTGCCCGGTTGTGGCAAGCCAAGGATGTGGCCTTTCATCTTGCCGATGATGTGCATTTCACACGGCTTGCAGTCGAACTTCAGGGTCAGCACTTCATCGCCGTGGATCAGTTGCATCGGCGCGACCTTGGTGCGCACGCCAGTCACGCCCTTCGCCTGCTTGGGGCACAGGTTGAAGGAGAACCGCAGGCAGTGCTTGGTGATCATCACCGGCACCTCGCCGGTTTCCTCATGCGCCTCGTACGCCGCGTCGATCAGCTTGACCCCATGGCGGTGATAAAAATCGCGGGCCTTCTGGTTGTAGACGTTGGCCAGGAACGACAGGTGCGACTCCGGGTACACCGGTGGCGGTGTGGTTTCGGCTTTACGGCTGCCACGCGGGTGGGCGGCGATCCGTGCATCGGTCAAGGCTTCAATCACCTCGCGGCGCAAGGCCTTGAGCTGCGAATTCGGGACGAAGTACGCCTGTGGGGCGTCGAGCTTGATGTCGATGGCGTGATACTGAGTGGTCCCCAGCTGGCCGAGCAGATCCTGCAATTGCTCCAGCGCCTGTTCCGGCTTGTTGGCGGCACCGAACGGGCCATTCAAGGTGACGCTGGCGCTGACGCCCTCTTCACTGGTGGCCGTCAGTTCAAGCTGTTCTTCACGCAGACGAGCGACCCAGCGCAAGGCCACACGACGCTCGGCAGAAGTCTTTTGCAGCGCCTGTTGCCAGTTGTGATCGAGGTTGCGATTGAGCGGGTGGTTGGGACGCAGCTTGTACATGCCCTCCGGCATCTCGTTGGGCTCGACGCGATAGCGATAGCGCTTCTCGCCGTCCTCTTCGAACTCGCCTTTGGGCTCGGCGATGTTCGCGCGAAAACCCACCACTTCACGCTTGACCAGCACATTGAGGCCATCGCCGTTGGACAGTGGCTCGTGCGTCACGACCAGCATGTCGCGCTTGGCAACTTTCTCGACAACGCCGACTGGCAAACCGGTGAACGTCGGCGAGTCAAAGGCACCGATGTCGATCTTGCGGTCAGTGACGAAGTAATCGGTACTGCCACGGTGGAAGGTTTTTTCCGGGTCGGGCAGGAAGAAGTGCGCGGTGCGGCCGCTGGAGGCGCGGGCCAGGTCCGGACGCTCTTCGAGCACGGCGTCGAGGCGCTGGCGGTAATAGGCGGTGATGTTCTTCACATAACCCATGTCCTTGTAGCGGCCTTCGATCTTGAACGATCGCACGCCTGCCTCGACCAGGGCGCGGATGTTGGCGCTCTGGTTGTTGTCCTTCATCGACAACAAGTGTTTTTCGTAAGCGATCACGCCACCCTTCTCATCCTTGAGGGTGTACGGCAAACGGCAGGCCTGGGAACAGTCGCCACGGTTGGCACTGCGGCCAGTCTGCGCGTGGGAAATGTTGCACTGCCCGGAGAACGCGACGCACAACGCGCCGTGGATGAAAAACTCGATCGCCGCTTCAGTCTCGTCGGCGATGGCGCGGATTTCCTGCAGGTTCAACTCACGGGCCAACACCAGTTGCGAGAAGCCAGCCTGGTCAAGGAACTTCGCTCGCGCCAGGGTACGGATGTCGGTCTGGGTGCTGGCGTGCAGTTCGATCGGCGGGATATCCAGCTCCATCACACCCAGGTCCTGGACGATCAGCGCGTCGACACCGGCATCGTATAACTGGTGGATCAGCTTGCGGGCCGGCTCCAGTTCGTTGTCGTGCAGGATGGTGTTGATGGTGGTGAACACCCGGGCGTGATAACGACGGGCGAATTCCACCAGTTCGGCGATCTCGCTCACTTCATTGCAGGCATTGTGGCGGGCGCCGAAGCTCGGGCCACCGATGTAGATCGCATCGGCGCCATGCAAAATGGCCTCGCGGGCGATGGCTACGTCGCGGGCGGGGCTGAGCAATTCCAGGTGATGTTTGGGCAGGGACATAATATTTTTTTAGTCAGGCTGTCACGGTCGAGGCGCGCATTGTACCGGTGAAACGCCTGACCGGCACCCGTAGGCTGCCCGGTGGCTGCCTCGGGCAGGCCTGGAATGCCTCAAACCCTGTGGAAGCGCTGTAGCTGTGGCGAGGGAGCTTGCTCCCGCTGGGGCGTGAAGCGCCTCTGAAACAAGGACTGCTGCGCAGTCCAGCGGGAGCAAGCTCCCTCGCCACAGGATGCAAATTGTTCGACCAGGTTTGTGTGTGTGCTGCCGGGATCAGGCCTTGGCCGCCATTGCCGTGACTTCCACACGCATGCCTTCGACTGCCAGTGAAGCAACGCCTACGGCGGCGCGCACCGGCCATGGCTTGGCGAAGAAGCGCTTGTACACCTCGTTGAACGCGGCGCGGTCGGCCATGTCGGTGAGGTAAATGGTCAGGTGCAACACGCGGTCCATGGAACTGCCGGCACGCTCCAGCGCAACCTTGAGCGCTTGCAGGGTGCATTCGCTTTGCAGGGTAATGTCGCCCAGCTCCAGGCTCCCGTCGGCGCGGGTGGGAATCTGCGTGGAGACCAGCATGCCGCCGAAACCGGCAACGTCGGAGGAAATGGAGTCTGCGTCGGGATCGGGGGTGAAAGTGATGTCTTGGTTGGCCATGGGACTCTCTTGCTTGCGAGGTAAAGGGGCACCGCCGCGATTCAACGCAGCGGCGCCTTTTGCGCAGGCAGTTTACCGCAAGTGAGTTAGCCGGATGCGATCAAGGATCCACCTGCCCCATCAACTCGGGCACCGATTCCGGGCGATTGGCGAAACGCTGCGCGAGGACCGCGCAGACCATCAATTGAATCTGATGGAACAACATCAATGGCAGGATCAGCACACCGATGGTGCTGCCGGCGAACAGCACCTGCGCCATCGGCACACCGGTGGCCAGGCTTTTCTTCGAGCCGCAGAAGAGGACGGTGATGCGGTCTTCCTGACTGAAGCCGCAGACTTTGCCCAGCACGGTAGAAGCCACCAGCACCAGCCCCAGCAACACACAGCAGGCAACCACCAGTCCGGCCAGATCACGCAACGGGATCTGGTGCCAGATGCCTTCGATCACCGCTTCGCTGAACGCGCCATAGACCACCAGCAAGATCGAACCTTGGTCGATAAATTTCAGCCAACCCTTGTTGCGTGCCACCCAGGCGCCGATCCAGCGGCGGGCGATTTGCCCGGCAACGAACGGCAGCAACAGTTGCACGCTGATCTTCAGGATGGCATCGACTGTCGAACCGCCATCGCCGTGCACGTCCATCAGCAACGTCACCAGCAACGGTGTGAGGAAGATCCCGAACAGACTCGACGCCGCCGCGCTGCAAATCGCCGCAGGGATATTGCCGCGGGCCAACGAGGTAAAGGCAATCGCCGACTGCACCGTGGCAGGCAGCGCACAGAGGTAAAGCATGCCCATGTACAGGTTGTCGCCGATCAACGGCGAGAGGAATGGCTTGAGTGCCAGGCCGAGCAACGGGAACAGCACAAACGTCAGGCCGAACACCAGCAAATGCAGGCGCCAGTGACCGGCGCCGGCGATGATCGATTCCCGCGACAGCTTGGCGCCGTGCAGGAAAAACAGCAGGGCAATGGCAATGTTGGTCAACCAGCCGAAGCCGACCGCGACCTGACCGCTGGCCGGTAGCAAACTGGCGAGAATGACCACACCGACCAGGGTCAGAGTGAAGTTGTCGGGTAAAAAGCGCGGGCGGGTCATCGGGATCATCCGGGTTGGCCAGGAACGTGATCTCGACTCTACCCCTGCGGAGAATTACCGACTAACGCTAATAAGCCAGTACATATCGCCTAAAGGACAAATCAGTCGGTCGAAAAGGCTAACTCGCGAATACCGGACTGATTTTTCACCGAGTGGACTGAACAATCGCTTTGAGCTTGGCCAGCGCGTCACTGGCGTTCTTTTCATCCGAGTCTTTCTTGTCGAACCAGCTGGTGCCGTTCTGCAGAATTTCGGCGAGAATCGGGAAATACAGTTGTTTTTTCTTCGCCAGCTCCACGGGATCGGCCGCCGTCGCTTGATCCAGCGCGGTTTGCAGCGTGTTGCGCTGGGACAGCCATTGCGGCGTGGCCTTTTCTTCGGGGCTCATGTTGTCCATGAAACTCAAGGCAGCCTTGGCTCGTCCGACCGGGTCATTGGCGAAAGGATCCCGCCAGTTCTTCTTCTGATCTTCCGGCCCGACGTAGTAGCCAGTGGCGAGCTGGGCCTGCTGGCGCATCACGTCCTGCGCTGCGGTTTGCTCCTGCTTGGTGAACTTCCCGCCTTCGTTGGTGGCGACCGCATACAACGAGCGCCGGTCAAGGTCGCCCATCAGCGCATTACGGTCGGCCATGCTGTTGTCATAGGGCTTGCCGCTGCCCGACATCTGCGCATATTTTTCATCCATGCGCTTGCGGGCATCGAGGGCGACGTCGGCGAAGGTTTTGTCCCTGGAGCTGGAAATCGCACCGGGCTGGGCCACACCAAGAATCAACGCATCGGCGTTCATCCCCGCGCGCACCGGAAAGTACCGCGCGTTGCTGGCAATCGCATCGCTGTAATCAGTGGCCGCGCTGGAAAAGCTCACCGCGTCATCATTCTGCGTTTGATCCGGCGCTGCGCTGCTGTCCGCCACTTTGCCCCGGGCACTCGTCGTGCTGGTGTTGGCGGCAGAGGTATAGGCAGCGATCAAGGCGCTGGACGAGGACGAGGACGCAGTGACGTTCATGATTCTTCCCTGTTAGTGAGGCTCAAGTGCGGGCACCTCGGCGAGTGTCATTGTATATCGGCACGTCAGGCCGATCTTTATACCTTGGTGTTAAATCAACACACCGTTGTCTGGTGGTCAGCACCCGGTTTTATCCATAAATTCCTGCCGCCCGAAACCTGCACCATCCCCGGCATGACAATGAGGCGTTTTTTTTCCAGAAAAACGTGTCGCACTTTGTACAGCCGGAACTAAAATCTGAAGTAGCGGATGCGAGTTCATGTGACGCAGAGTCTTGCTGAAGTGGAGGTATACGACAACGGCCAAGGGATTGCATAGTCACGCCTTGCGCTGCAGTTCAATGCGCTCTACGACCATGCCTTTACTGCCTGCTTCGACAACGGACACTCATCCATGGACATAGCTCCACAATTCATCATCCATGAAACGGCACACTGGATACTCAACCATCACATGTCGTCAAAGCTCCCTGGCTATCTGGTGCTGGGGACGCGATACAACACCAGTTCACTGGCTGAACTTCCCGAAGCCGCGTTGATTGAACTCGGCAGCCTGCTCGGCAAAGTGCAGAAGATCCTGCAGACGCAACTGCAACCCAAATGGCTCTATATCAGCCGCTTTGGCCATGACCCGGCATTCCCCATTCATTTCCACTGCATCCCTGTCTATCACTGGGTCGAAGAATTGTTCTGGCAGGATGATCGCTACAGATTACTGAAGAACTTCGGTGCGGGTGCCCACGCTCATACACTGACCGATGGCGCCGAGCTGACGCTGTTCATCTGGCGCGAATTTGGCGAGAGCCCGGAACCGCCAAACATCCCGGGCCCGAGCGTCGAGCAAATCATTGACCGTTTGCGCCTGTCATTCCGGTAAGGACTGCGAAGGCCCGCCTTGGGCTGGTGCACCATTAAGTGCATCGCCATATAAAAGTGCACGCAGCACCCATGCCGATTTACCCTTTCCTGCCTTGAACCCCTGATTCGGCGCGGCCCCGGACATTCTGGCGCGCTGTTTGCTAAGTACCTCAAACGCAGTCAACGCTGATTGCACCTATACGACAAAGGCGCCGTGTAGCCCCCGTTTTTTACGGAGGGCCGCATGGCGCCTTTTGCGTTTGCGCACCGCTCAGGTGCCGGTAGAGATTCGAGGGGCGAGGATGGCAAATAAAACCGTGCGCAGTGTGTGTCCCTATTGTGGCGTGGGCTGCGGCATCGTCATGCACGTCGAAGACAACCGAGTGGTCAAAGTCACGGGTGACAAAAGCCATCCGGCCAACTTCGGCCGGCTGTGCACCAAAGGCACGACATGCGGCAAGGCCATTGCCGAATCGGGGCGCATGGAAAATGCCTACCTGCGCCAGGAACGCAGTCGAGATCCGGTGCGTATGGCAATGGATTCGGCCATCACTGAGACAGCGACCCGTCTGCGCACCATTCTGGATAACCACGGTCCCAATGCGCTGTCGTTCTACGTGTCGGGGCAAATGTCGCTTGAAGCCCAGTACCTGATTACCAAACTGGCCAAGGGTTTTGTCCGCACCGCCAATATCGAGTCCAACTCGCGCTTGTGCATGGCCAGCGCCAGCAGCGGCTACAAGCTGTCGCTCGGCGCCGACGGGCCGCCGGGTTCCTATCAGGATTTTGACCGTTCGAATCTGTTTTTCGTGATCGGCGCCAACATGGCCGACTGTCATCCGATCCTGTTCCTGCGCATGATGGATCGGGTCAAGGCCGGCGCCCGACTGATCGTGGTCGATCCACGGCGCAGCGCCACGGCGGACAAGGCCGATCTGTATCTGCCGATCAAACCCGGCACCGACCTGGCCTTGCTCAATGGCCTGCTGCACCTGCTGGTGAAAAACGGCCACACCGACCCGGCCTTCATCGCCACCTTCACCGAAGGCTGGGAGGCGATGCCCGGTTTCCTCGAGGATTATTCGCCGGATGCCGTCGCAGAAATCACCGGCCTGCCCGAAGCGGACATCCGTCAGGCTGCGCAATGGATCGGCGAAGCCGCCGAGTGGATGAGCTGCTGGACCATGGGCCTGAACCAAAGCACCCACGGTACCTGGAACACCAATGCCCTGTGCAACCTGCACCTGGCCACCGGCGCGATCTGCCGCCCGGGCAGCGGGCCGTTTTCCCTGACCGGTCAACCAAATGCCATGGGCGGCCGCGAGATGGGCTACATGGGACCAGGCCTGCCCGGCCAGCGCTCACTGCTGGTGGAGGCGGATCGCGCATTCATCGAGGATTTATGGAACATCCCCCACAACAGCCTGCCGCGCGCAGCCGGTGCCGGCACCGTGGCGATGTTCGAACAGATGAGCGCCGGGCAGATCAAGGCCTGCTGGATCATCTGCACTAACCCGGTAGCGTCCGTGCCCAATCGCCAGAAAGTGATCGAAGGCTTGCAGGCCGCTGAACTGGTAATCACCCAGGACGCCTTTCTCGACACCGAGACCAATCGCTACGCCGATATCCTTCTGCCGGGTGCGTTATGGGCCGAGGCGGAGGGCGTGATGATCAACTCCGAACGCAACCTGACGCTGATGCAACAAGCCGTGCAGGCGCCCGGCGAAACCCTGCCCGACTGGCAAATCATTGCCAGGGTGGCGTGCGAAATGGGCTTCGCCGAGGCCTTCAGCTACACCGATGCCAATGAGGTGTTCGAAGAGATCAAACGCGCCTGGAATCCGCAGACCGGTTACGACATGCGTGGCGCCAGTCATGCCCGTCTGCGCGAACAGTCGTTGCAATGGCCGTGTGCCGACGCCAGCGCCGATATACGCAACCCGATCCGCTATGTGAATGACGGCGTAAGCCAGGCACTCAAGCTGGAAGCCGACGGCAGCCGACCCGCCATCGTGTTCCCGAGCGCGAACGGCAAGGGCAAGTTCTTCGCCCGCCCGCACCTGTCACCGGCAGAGATGCCCGATGAAACCTTTCCCTTCGTGCTCAATACCGGTCGCTTGCAGCATCAGTGGCACACCCTCACAAAGACCGGCAAAGTCGACACCCTGAACAAACTCAACCCTGGGCCGTTCATCGAGATTCATCCTGAAGATGCCGCTCGCCTGGGCATCAAGGACAAGGACCCGGTCGAAGTGCGCTCGCTGCGCGGCCGCGCAGTATTGCCGGCGGTGGTGACCGAACGTGTGCGCGAGGGCAATTGCTTCGCGCCTTTCCACTGGAACGATGTGTTTGGCGACAACCTGGCCATCAACGCGGTCACCAGCGATGCCGTCGACCCGATCTCCCTGCAACCGGAATTCAAGTTTTGTGCCGTTGCCCTGCAACGAGTCGAACTGATCAACCATCAATTTCTCGATTCGCCTGCACCGGCCACCGCCCCACTCCCCGCTTGCACACTCTCCGAGGAACTCGTCATGTCGAGCATCGAGACCTTCGCCGATCTCGCGGGCATTCGCAGCCTGCCCTCCCCGTCACTCAGCGATAACGAACGCACCTACCTCGCCGGTTTTGTCAGTGGCCTGCAATCCACCGCGGGCCGCCAGATCGCTGGCGTACCGGTCATGCCGGCCAACGCGCCACTGGCTGCGACTACCCGGCTATGGCTTGACGGTGTGCTGGGTGGGTTGTTCAGTCGCGTCGAACTGGCCGACAGCCCGGCGCCAGCGACCCCGGTTGCGGCAGACCGTACACCCGCGCTGACCCTGTTGTGGGCCTCGCAAACCGGCAATGCCGAGGCACTGGCCGAGCGCTTTGCCAAGCGCCTGCGTGACGACGGGATAGCCGTGGAGCTGAGCCCGATGGCTGACTTTCCAGCCAGCAAACTGGCGACTACCGCCAACCTGGCGCTGATCAGCAGCACCTTCGGCGATGGCGACCCACCGGACAATGGCGAAGGTTTCTGGCACACCCTCAATAATGCCCAACTGCGCCTTGAATCCCTGCGTTTTGCGGTTTTGGCTTTGGGTGACCCGAACTACGACCAGTTCTGCCAGCACGGCAAGCAACTCGATCAACGCCTGCAGGAGCTGGGCGCTACCCGCCTGATCGAACGGGTCGATTGCGACACTGAGTTCGAAGAGCGTGCCGACAACTGGCTCGCTCAATTGCACAAAGTCCTCAAGCCTGCGCCTTCGGTGATCGACGAGCCGGCCATTATCGTAGCGCCCAGCACGGTCGAGGCACCCTGCAAGACCCGACCGCATGCCTCGCGACTGCTGACCAATCTTCACCTCAACCGCCAGAGCAACAACAAGGAAACCCGCATGTTTTCCCTGGACCTGGCGGACTCGGGCCTCAGCTACGAGGCGGGTGACGCACTGGGGGTCTACCCGCGCAACTGCCCTGAACTGGTCGACGAATTGCTCGAACTGACGGGCATGAGCGCCGACGCCACCGTCACCCTCGACAAGCTCGGTGAGGTGCCGTTGCACCAGGCCCTGACCGAGCATCTGGAAATCGCTCGCCCCAGCCAGGAAACGCTGGCATTGATTGCCGAACGCAGTGCCAATCCCGCACTGAAACAACTGCTGGGTAGCGAGCGCAAGGCTGAGCTCAAAGACTGGCTGTGGGGCCGGCAACTGGCGGACGTGCTGCAAGCCTTTCCGGTCGATTGCTCGGCCAGCGAACTGCTCAGCACCTTCAAGCGCCTGCAACCGCGCCTGTATTCCATCGCGTCCAGCCCCAAGGCGCACCCGCAGGAAGTGCACCTCACCGTCGCCGCCGTGCGCTATGGCAAACGCAAAGGCGTGTCCTCGACGTTTCTTGCCGACCGCGCGCAAAACGGCGATGTGCCGGTTTTCGTCCAGCCGTCCAAGCACTTCCGCACGCCGGTCGATGGGGATGTACCGATGATCATGATCGGCCCCGGCACCGGCGTGGCGCCCTTTCGCGCCTTTCTGCAGGAGCGTCGGGCACGAGGTGATCAGGGCCATAACTGGCTGTTTTTTGGCGAGCAACATGCCGCCAGCGATTTCTACTACCGCGACGAATTGCAGGGCATGCAGCGCGATGGCTTGTTGACCCGATTGAGCCTGGCGTTTTCCCGCGATCAGGCGCAAAAAATCTACGTGCAGGACCGCATTCGCGAACAAGGCGCCGAACTGTGGCGCTGGTTGCAGGAAGGCGCGCAGGTGTACGTCTGCGGCGATGCCAGCCAGATGGCCAAGGACGTCGACCGGGCCTTGCGCCAGGTTGCGCAACAGCATGGCGGACTTGGCGCGGACTGCGCCGCCGATTACTGGCGGCAGATGAGCGAGCAAAAACGCTACCTGCGGGATGTTTATTGACGTTTGATCGCTGGCGTCTGGCGGTCCTTTCAGGTCGCCGGTCGGCCTGATCAAACTAACTGAGTGCAAAGCAGGAGTTCATGCTCACCCTCCGTTTCGGCTACCCTCACACTGCGCCATGCCACTCACCGCCCATGCGGGACGCAGCGCCTTTTTTTGTAGTGAATGAAACGGAGAACTTTCATGCTCATGCGTACCCTGGCACTGGCCGTCGGCTTGACCCTGTCCATCAGCAGCTTGCTGGCGCAGGCCGCCGACACCCTTAAAGTCAGCGCCATTCCTGACGAAGCCCCCACCGAATTGCTGCGCAAGTTCAAGCCACTGGGCGCTTATCTGGAACAACAGTTGGGTATGAAAGTCGAGTTCGTGCCCGTCAGTGACTACCCGGCGGTGGTCGAAGCGCTGGCCACGGACCGCATCGACCTGGCCTGGCTTGGCGGTTTCACATTCGTCCAGGCCCGTTTGAAAACCGGCAACGCCATTCCCCTGGTCCAGCGTGAACAGGACGCGCAGTTCACCAGCAAATTCATCACCGCGGACCCGGCCGTCAAATCCCTCGCCGACCTCAAGGGCAAGACCTTCGCCTTCGGTTCGGTGTCATCCACGTCCGGCAGTCTGATGCCGCGCTACTTCATGCTCAAAGACGGCATCAAGCCGGAAACCTGGTTCAGCCGCGTCGGCTATTCCGGCGCCCATGACGCCACGGTTGCCTGGGTCCAGGCCGGCAAAGTCGATGCCGGCGTGCTCAACGCCAGCGTCTGGGAAAAACTGGTTGCTGCCGGCAAAGTCGATACCAACAAAGTCAAAGTGTTTGCCACCACGCCCGCCTATTTCGATTACAACTGGACCGTGCGCGGCACCCTCGACCCGGCGCTGGCCGCGAAAATCAAGGCAGCGTTCCTGGCCCTCGATCCGGCAAAACCGGCGGACAAGGCCATTCTCGACCTGCAGGCCGCCAGCCGTTTCATCGAAACCAGCCCGGATAACTACAAGGGCATCGAGGAAGCCGCGCGCGCTGCCGACCTGCTCAAATGACCTTGCAGCTGACCCGGGTCAACCTGACCCATACCAATGGCGTCCACGCGCTGCATAACGTGGACTTGCACATCGCGGCGAGCGAACAGGTCGCCATCATCGGCCCGTCCGGTGCGGGTAAATCGAGCCTGCTCAATCTGCTGGGCACCGCCCTGCAACCGAGCAGCGGCGAGCTTCAACTGCTCGGCGAACGTGCGTGGCAACTGTCTGCCCGCCAACGTCAACGCTTGCGCGCGCGAATCGGCCTGGTCCACCAGTCGCCGCCGCTGCCGCCGCGCCAACGGGTGGTCACGGCGGTGCTGGCCGGCAAGATTGGCCAGTGGGGCCTGGGTAAAAGCCTGATGAACCTGCTGCATCCGCTGGATGTCGCCGGCGCACGGGCGGCGTTGGCCAGGCTGGACCTGGGCGACAAGTTGTTCGCCCAATGCCAGCAACTGTCCGGCGGCCAGCTTCAGCGCGTGGGCATTGCGCGCGTGCTGTATCAGGCGCCCGAGGTGTTGCTGGCCGATGAGCCGGTGTCGGCGATGGACCCGGTACTGGCCGAACACACCCTGTCAGTGCTGTGCCGTCATGCACGGGAACACAACGTCACGCTGGTCGCCAGCCTGCATGCAGTGGAACTGGCCCTGGCGCATTTTTCACGGATCATCGGCTTGCGCGACGGACAGATTATGTTCGACCTGCCGGCCAGCGCCGTCGACCGCGAACTGCTCGACAGGCTCTACGCCAACGAACAGTTGCTTTCCCCTCCGGTCCCACCGCTCCCTCTGGTTGTGCAGATTCCTCGATGCTGAAACGCGATACCCGAGACCCGGCCGCCCGACCGCGTCTACTACTGACGCTATTGGCCATTGCCTTACTGTGGCCAGGCATTCACTTCAGTGAACTGGATTTGAGCGTGCTGGTGGCCAGCGACAGCCAAAGCGAGATGGGCCGTTTTGTCTCGGCGTTCTGGCCACCGGCCCATGGCGAAGAATTCTTCCAGTTGCTCCTGCAAGCCACCCTGCAAACCCTGGCCATCGCCACCGCGGGCATGGCCCTGGCGCTGATGCTGGCCGTGCCCGCCAGTCTGTTGGCCAGCCGGGCGTTGTCGTTGTCGGCGGCGTCCCGCGCAGGGCGTCCCGATTCCTGGGGTCAATGGCTGCGCTGGCCGGTGCGCGGCTTGCTGATCTTCCTGCGCAGCGTGCCGGAGATCGTCTGGGCGCTGTTGTTCGTGCGTGCCGTGGGCCTCGGGCCGACGGCCGGGGTCCTGGCCATTGCCATTACCTACAGCGGCATGTTGGGCAAGGTCTACGCGGAGATCTACGAGTCGGTGGACCAGCGCCCCGCCCATGCGTTGCTGCAAGCCGGCAGTGGTCGCCTCGCGGCCTTCGTCTACGGGATTGTGCCCAATGTCGCGGCGGAGCTGTTGTCGTACACGGTGTACCGCTGGGAATGCGCGATCCGCGCCTCGGTGGTGATGGGGTTTGTCGGTGCCGGGGGCCTCGGCCAGCAAATGGACCTGTCGTTGCGCATGTTCGCTGGCGGTGAAGTCGCCAGTCTGTTACTGACGTTCCTGGTGCTGGTGCTGTTCGCCGATCAACTCAGCCGTTTGCTGCGCTGGAGGCTGGCATGAATCGCATGATCAACCTGGCGCTGTTGCTGGGCATCGTCGCCGCGGCCATCGCCTCTTTCGTCTACCTGGGCATCGACCTCGGCGAACTCGGCGCCACCGGCAATTTCGGGCGCATGGCCGATTATGCCCGGCGTTTCCTCAGCCCGGACTTGAGCCCAACTCACCTGCAAGCCATCGGTCATGGCGCAGTGGAAACCATCGCCATGTCGGCTTTGGGCACCTTGCTCGCGGCGGTATTCGGCCTGATGTTGGCATTGCCGGCGGCGGGACGGTTCGGCTGGCCGTTGCAGAGCGCGTCACGCCTGGTGCTCAACGCCCTGCGCGCAGTACCGGAACTGGTGTGGGCGGCGTTGATGGTGCTGGCCGCCGGGCTCGGTCCCAATGCCGGCACCCTGGCGCTGGCCCTGCACACCACCGGAGTACTCGGCCGGCTGTTCGCCGAAGCGCTGGAAAACACCCCGGCGCAACCTGCCGAAGCGATCCGCCTGCAAGGTGGCAATGCAGTCTGGGCGTTCTGTTACGGCACGCTGCCCAACCTGTGGCCGCAAATGGTGGCCTACATTCTGTATCGCTGGGAAAACAACATCCGCATGGCCAGCGTGCTCGGGTTCGTCGGTGCCGGTGGTCTGGGACAGATGCTGTACGTCAGTCTCAGCCTGTTTCAAGAGGCTCAGGCCAGCACAGTCATCCTGGCCATGCTATTACTGGTATTCGCTGTCGATACGTTGAGCAGCTGGAGCCGTCAACGCTGGGTCAAGGCCTGACGGCTTTTGCAAAACGGCTCGCCCTGAAAGATTTCGCCTATCGGCTGCCAATACTGCGGCTATTAGCTGACTTACCAAGGGGCGACTAGCATTATCTAACGCCGGTGCCATCTGGCCGGCCAAGACCTGATAACGAGATAAGAACGAGTCTGCAACTGACTGGGCGTACCGTGGGTCATCCTGTCGGCAATTGCGTTGCCTGTGTTCAGAATACCCGCATGGCCAGATCGATCAGAAGATCGCATTGCACGGCCGCAAGCCTGAGTCATTGATTTCAATCACCGCTGTCCGACCACAACCGGGGCGGTCAGCTGAATGACACGACCGAGGGTAGCTCACACATGGCAACTGAATCGAAATGCCCGTTTCATCAGGCCGCCGGCGGTGGCACAACCAACCGCGACTGGTGGCCGAATCAACTGAATCTGAAGATCCTGCACCAGCACTCGTCCCTCTCCGATCCCATGGACGAAGACTTCAACTATGCCGAAGCCTTCAAGCAGCTGGACTTTGCAGCCGTCAAAAGAGACCTGACGGCACTGATGACCGACTCGCAAGATTGGTGGCCCGCCGACTTCGGCCACTATGGCCCGCTCTTTGTGCGCATGGCCTGGCACTCCGCCGGCACCTATCGCACCGGTGACGGCCGTGGCGGCGCAGGCTCCGGCCAGCAACGCTTTGCACCGCTCAACAGCTGGCCGGATAACGTCAGCCTCGACAAGGCTCGCCGGCTCCTCTGGCCGATCAAGCAAAAATACGGCCGCAACATTTCCTGGGCCGACCTGATCGTGCTCACCGGCAACGTGGCGCTGGAGTCGATGGGCTTCAAGACGTTTGGTTTTTCCGGTGGCCGCCCGGACGTCTGGGAACCGGACGAAGATGTGTATTGGGGTTCGGAAAGCAAATGGCTGGCCGGTGATACCCGTTACGGCAAAAACGATCAACCGATGCAGAAACCCGGTGAAGGCCCGCTCGTTGCCGAGCCTGGGGAAAACGAAGACAGCCGTGTCGAGCCTGGCCGCAATCTGGAAAACCCGCTGGCCGCTGTGCAAATGGGCCTGATCTATGTGAACCCGGAAGGCCCCGAAGCCAATCCGGATCCGGTCGCCGCCGGCCTGGACATTCGCGAAACCTTCGGTCGCATGGCGATGAACGATGAAGAAACCGTGGCGCTGATCGCCGGTGGTCACGCCTTCGGCAAAACCCACGGCGCGGGTCCCGCGGACAATGTCGGGGCCGAGCCCGAAGCGGCCGGTCTGGAAGAGCAAGGGCTGGGCTGGCGGAACAAGTTCGGTACCGGTAAAGGCCCCGACACCATTACCAGCGGCCTGGAAGTCACCTGGACCACGACCCCGACCCAATGGAGCAACAACTTCCTGGAGAACGTGTTCGGCTTCGAGTGGGAACTGACCAAGAGCCCTGCTGGCGCGCATCAGTGGAAGCCAAAAAATGGAGCAGGCGCCGGCATCATCCCGGATGCCCACGATCCGTCCAAACGGCGTGATCCCACCATGCTGACCACCGACCTGGCGCTGCGCTTCGACCCGATCTACGAGCCGATTTCGCGGCGTTTCCTGGAGAACCCCGACCAACTGGCCGACGCCTTTGCCCGCGCCTGGTACAAACTGATCCACCGTGACATGGGGCCGCTTTCGCGCTACCTCGGCCCGGAAATGCCCAACGAAGAACTGCTGTGGCAAGACCCGATTCCAGCAGTCGATCATGAGCTGGTCAACGACAGTGATGTCGCTGCGCTGAAGAGCAAACTGCTGGCCTCGGGACTGTCGGTGTCGCAGCTTGTTTCCACAGCCTGGGCGGCGGCTTCGACCTTCCGCGGTTCTGACAAACGCGGCGGTGCCAACGGCGGGCGCCTGCGTCTGGCGCCACAGAAATTCTGGCAGGCCAATCAGCCGGAACAACTCTCGGGTGTGCTGGAAAAACTCGAAGGTATCCAGAAGGAGTTCAACGCCGGCGGCAAGAAAGTCTCGCTGGCTGACCTGATCGTGCTGGCCGGTTGTGCCGGGGTCGAGCAGGCAGCGAAAAATGCCGGACACACCGTCACGGTGCCTTTCACACCCGGGCGAATGGATGCGAGCCAGGAGCAGACCGATGTCGAGTCTTTCGGCTTCCTTGAACCCATCGCCGATGGTTTCCGCAACTACCTCAAGGGCCGTTACACCGTCCCGGCGGAAAAGTTGCTGATCGACAAGGCGCAATTGTTGACGCTCACCGCACCGGAAATGACTGCGCTCATTGGCGGCATGCGTGTGCTCAACACCAACGTCGGCAAAACCGCCCACGGCGTTTTCACCAGCCGCCCGCAAGCGCTGACCAACGATTTCTTCACCAACCTGCTGGACATGGGCGTGGAATGGAAACCGGTGTCGGAGGCCAATGAGGAATTCACCGGAACAGACCGCAAGACCGGGCAACAGAAATGGACCGCGACGCGGGTCGATCTGGTCTTTGGCTCCAACTCTCAACTGCGGGCGCTGGCCGAAGTTTATGCCAGCGCCGGCGGCCAGGAGAAATTGGTCAAGGACTTCGTGGCAGCGTGGACCAAGGTGATGAACCTGGATCGGTTCGACTTGAAAATGAAATAACGCAGTGTGTGTTGGCACCCCGGCATGAACGTGCCGGGGTGTTTTTTTTGGGGGACTTCGCTGATTATGGGATCACAGCGGCGGATCAATCTGATCCAGTACGCGGTTCGCCGTGATCTCCGCCAGCATGATGCTGTTGGAAATGCCCAGAAGCGCATTGCGGTCGCCACCCTCCAGATGATCGACCAATTGATGCACCATCACATCCACCGAGGCCAGCGTCTCCACCAGATACACCATCAGGGTTTCAGTCTTGACCTCGGGGTCTACCGTAAACAGCGTGCTGACTGTGCGCGGCGTGGCTTTGATGTCGGCCGTCGAGGGGAAGTGGGAGTTGAGCGCGCGCTCGGCGGCGTCGTTGAGAGTCTTTGGATCGGGTTCGTAGGGTGACGTGGGATCGGTTTCTGGCGGATTCGGCGTGGGTTTGATCATGATGAAACTCCTTGTGTATTTAAAGGAGTCATCACCCTTGCTACCAAACGAAGGGTGGTGACCATACGAAGGTTGGTAGACCGGCACACAAGGCAAACCCGGCGCGCCCGAAGGCGCCCTGCGCATGGCCACCATAAGACAGGTGTCGAAAAGCACCTGCAAAAGGTGACGCTGTGAGCCTTGTGGTGGCCGGGCTACCAAACCCGATCGCTGTTTTTTTCAGCGACCGGCAAACAATAGAACCCAGCCCCAAGACGCACAAGCCGGCGGATTCTGGCGTAACCGTAGGCAACGGCGCAAGGTTTTGTAGCTTTCAGGAAAAAAGCCTGAGGACGTTTAAACACAAACCCCACATCGACGTTTAAAAACGCCAAACACTCACCTGTAGGAGCGAGCCTGCTCGCGAAAAGAGCCAGAGCGGACGGTGCCGCTCCAGCCGGAGCCCCCGTGGACCTGCCTCGCGTCACGGATTGAGTTTCAAATGCGCATTGACCCGCCCGTTTTTTGGATCAACAAACCAGAACTCATTATTAGCTACTTTCACCTGGCTGCATTCCGTTGGGTAGCCTTTGGGTATGACGCAAACAACACCCTCGTTAAGTGTCCAGCGTTCCTTCTCGGGAGGGTCAGGTGCCATTTGAAAAATGTCCGTTCCATCGGGCGAAAACAAAATCGAATACGGACGACTGCCCTCCCGAGTGGTGCCATACAGCTTCTTGTTCATTAACGTGCCGTGGATTTGCTCGTCATTTAACGTGACGGCGTTTGCCGGCACAGATGGCGGTTGATAAGCGCTACTGCTTGCGCATCCGGCGAGAAAAATCAACGAGGCGATCATTCCGAACTTTAAGAAAGTCATGCCGCATCTTCCTTGTATTTGCCGAAAAAATTTTCGGTAAATCAAAGCTTAGTCAACGCGTTTGACCCACCCCGATGCAGGCGCCCAACGGTTGACGGTGAGGTGCACACTTCTACTTTTTGTTGGCATTCGTTAGGTATGGGGCCGATAGTGGGTGTTGTAGACAGGCAGCGATCGGCCAGAAACGGACGCTCGCGAGTAATCGCTTTCGACCCAAAACAGACGTTGTCAAATTATTCAATCGGTGAGACACAGACTCAGATGGGAGGCTGTGTCACAAAAGCTTTCGATCCAAGCCTCATTATCAGGTTCGATTCGGTCTAGGGATCTCGGGGTCATTCAGCTCCGCATCCTCTAGCGGAAGGTCTGACTCTCTCCTTGGACTCAAAATATTTAACACCGCGGTACGTGTATGCTGACGCAAGATTTTTAACGATTATTCCCTTCGGTCAACTGATGGCCGAGCACTATCGGCATGAGCAGGACTTGGGACAATGATTCTTTCGAATTCAAGGTTCAAAAGAGAAATGGATAACTCTGGATACAGGCCTCCGACTAAGCACGCCAAAGTCAATTTCGCAATAATTCGTTGCTTGAGAGACACAGGTGATGGGGATTACGTAGCAGCTCGGCTAGCAGCTAGACATCGACTAGTGCCTCAGTTTTTGTGGTCAGCGGAGCAGGCCCTAGAGAAATACCTAAAAGGCATTCTCACCCTTCACCGTGTAAGCGCTCTAACTATCGGGCACGACATATCGAAAGCCTTGACGCTGATAGAAACAGAACTTGGGTTTGAAATCCCTCTTACTCCGCGGCAGAAGGAAGTATTTGAGGCAATCGCCGAGTGGGAGTCTGATAGATATTTTCTGAATCACGCTGGCGTGATGGGCCATGAACTGCATTATTTGGATCAGATGGTCTGGCGGATTCGGCAGTACTGCCAGCCTTTAGATGTTGTGCACTATGCCGATGAGCCGTCTCGCTCCGTACTGGAGCAGAACGTTAAAGCGATACAGGGGCGGGAAATGACTGCTCCGCGGGAAGGCGACCTAATTGGGGGGCGTCTGGAAAAGATGCTAGTGGACAAGAACGACCCTGCCAGATCGGCTTTGGTCTGGAAGAATCTAATGTTCAGCACGAGCACTCGCAAGAAGGTGAGTCGTAGAAATCATATGCACATGAGCAATGCGCCTCTATGGCTTGCCCCTGATCTGATCGATGACGTCGCTAAGCTTTTAAAAGTGCCCAAAGCACTCCAAGAAGAGTACCGTCAACTGGCGAAAAAAAGAGCGCTGTGGCAAGACTAGTTTCAACCAGGCTGAATGACGCCTTTTTATAAGCATACTATGATCATTTCTGGCGTTTTCTGCCTTTCGCGACAGGCAGAAATCGGCCAGGAGCGGACGTTCAAGGGCGACCGGTGTTGACCAAAAGCGGCTTCCAAACAAAAAGTTGATCATGGTCGAAAGTCAGTTAGGGCACCTGTCCAACGAAGGCAATTAGTCGATGGATGTGAGTTGAATCAGCCCCGTGCTGGTAGCGGCAGACCTTGGTGGACCTACACCCCGAGAAGCTCTGTAGCTTCGAATTAATGCCCTATCATTCGTGTGTTGAGCTGTGGCATGCTGGCACGACGCCAACCAAGAAGGCATAACGCCACGTTCAGGGAGACGAACATGTCAAATATTAGGAACATCATCAGCGACTTCAGGTTTGAAATTAGCGCGGGCACCCGCAAGTGTGATGCTAAAAGCAGCCATACAATATCCAAAGGCGAAAAACATTTTGCTTATGAAAAGGTCCCGGGTCAGCGCCTAAATATTTGCATGGAGTGTGCGCCTGCGATAATAAAAAAAGCACAAGAAGAATTGGAAAAGATTGTCGAAGAGCTACAAAAGTAATTTACTCCAAATGCCTAAAAAAAGTTTGGCCACATACAAGGGGCTAAACAATCTTGCCTAGCCTGTCTTCTTGTTATTAATATTCCTTGATTCTAAATATTGAACAACCCTCCAAAACAAAAAAAACGATAAGAAAAAAGCATCGGAGTGAAATATGACGATCAGGTCTATCCACATTGAAAATGTAAAGGGCATTGAGAATCAGCTATTTGAGCTTAATATAATCCCAAACAAACCTTCTTTACTTGTCGCGCCTAATGGCTTCGGGAAAAGCTCCTTCGCTGCAGCCTTTTCAGGCCTCAATTCTGTACGCTTGACTCTGGCTAAAGAACACATACATCAAGGCAATGAAGATCTACAACCCAAATTATCCATAACTATCTCCCAAGATGATTCAGTTGCTACATTAAGCGCTGACGGAACAACGAACGCTATAAGTGACAGATACGACGTTCACGTTATAAGCAATAGGCTAATAGCCAAAAGTACAAAAAGAAACATGGGAAATTTCACAACTGCTTCGGCATCAATCGCAATTGATCCATTTGTACTCGTCGCCCGAATCCCGACCAAAACAAATTTCTTGTACAGCTTTAGGCAGACAAAGTCGACTTTTGGCGCAAATGCAAAGATACTGAGAAATATTGATCAATTACTAATAGCTCCCGAGTTTATAGAAGAAATTCAAAACTTATATCTCCTTTTGGACAAGTACTCAGGGATTCGCATTCAGCAAAAAGTAAGCTCCATAATTGGAAGAATCAATCAAGAGACTGGCACTGCCGACAGCCTACGTTTATGGGCCACTAATCATATAGCAGAAGACCTTGGAAACATCGAATGCATAAACACAGTTTCCTCATTGCTAGCCAGAATCGACTCAACTCAGCAAGATAGAATTGATACGCTCCTGAACGCTTATCAAATATGTTTAAATTACAGCCAGGACAAAGAAACCTTTAAGAAAGCTTGTAAGTATAGATCGTATCTCAATGATAAAGTCAGGTACGAAAAAGTTATAAGTTCTTTTGATACAACATGGAAAAACATTCGCCCAACAGAGTCGGGAGGAAAGCTCATTGTAGAATTCCCAGCGGCATCCAATATATCAAATGGGCAACGAGACTCACTGTGCTTTGCGGTGTGGCTTCAAAAAGTAAACAACGCACAAAATCGAAAGGACTGCATACTAGTCATAGATGAAGTATTTGATTACTTAGATGACGCAAACCTTGTGGCGGTGCAATATTACATATCAAACCTTATAAAAGAAAAAAAATCTCTAGGGCAAAAAATATATCCACTCATCCTTACCCACTTGAACCCTATTTACTTCAAAAATTTCACATTCAAAGATCAAAAAGTTTATTTTCTCAAAAAATCTAAACCTGCTTTGAATGAACATTTCAAAAAATTGATTGTTAAGAGGTCTGATCCTGCAATTTCTTCTGGTGTAGATAGATATCATCTGCATTATTACCCTTCAGTTATAAACTTAAGAGCGGAGTTTCAATCCCTCGGATTAAAAGAGACATGGGGGGACTCAACAATATTCCATACACATACACACGGTGAATGGCAGAAGTACTTAAACGGCAGCGATGACTATGATCCATTTGCGATTTGTTGTTATGTTCGAGTAAAAATAGAAAATATCCTTTTCGGAAAAATTACCTTAGAGGCTGATAGAAATACTTTTCTAACAACCAATGGAACAAAAGCAAAATTAGATATTGCAGAATCCGCTGGCGTGGAGGTGAACGAGACACTCTACTTGCTCGGTGTAATTTACAATGAAGGGATGCATGTAAAAGAACATATTGATAACAGCAGCCCTATAGTTGCAAAGCTAGAAAACCTGACTATTCGTAAAATGCTTATTGAAAGCACTAGCGTTTGAGTAAAAAAAAGCACGTACATCACCCCTAATTTCGTAGGCGTCGACTGACCGCTTTTGGCCGAGACTGTGTAAAAACGTTTTTGAGCGTGACAGGTAGTCAAAACCGGACTGAAAATCGCGTTTCTACGCGAAATCCACATCTGCTGACGTGCCGATAAATTCCAGATTCAACGTAGACGCGCACACTTCAATTTTGGCGAAGCGTTTTTACACACTTTTGGCCGGTAGCGGCCGCTTGTGAACGTCAGCTAATGGCCGTTTTCGGCCAACAGCTGCCGGCGGGCAACGGCAGAATCCGGTTATACAAGCCAGAAAATAGGAGACTGTAAGAATTTCTATGTATCACAAATCGCAATAAAGTTAACTTCGAACTTATTCAGTTAAGCCTACTACTACTCTACGTAATGCTTTTGCAATTTCGTAGCCTCAGCCGTTATTGCATGCAAGAGGCGTTCTAATCGTAACGTATCATAATCATCTTTACGTAAATCATCTATCGATTGACTTAGAAAATATCGCATATAAGTTTCTTTATGCTCAAGCGCGCCCTGCCAAGCATCTACATCTTTCTTATAATTGCTCCATCGGACCACTGCCGGAGGTTGATTGGGGAGTCGTAGGTCAAGATAACACTCTATTGAAGCTGCTCGCCCATTAATGTCCGATTCTCGTGTTCCCTCCGGACCTATCGCAGGAAATTTGAGTAGCGTATCGTCTTTTGGAAGAATCATGGCACGCATATTAGAGGGCATCGCTAGTTCCTTAAGGCGCATCATTGCATCAACACCCTCGGCATCATTGTCGAGAATAAATAACACTTTATTTTGAATATCTATTCTCACTAGGCCTTCTGCGAATTTTACTAAGTTACCAGTCCCCCAAAAAGGATGCCTCTCATCAACGTCAACAAAACGAAAAAAATCTTCCAAGTCAGGACATAATGCACTGAATGCCCTTTTGATTATGCGAGAGTCAGTAGACCCTTCAGTTGCGACTAAAATGGTCTTTGAACGGATTGCGCCTGGCGTGAAGTCCTCACTTGAAGCCCAGCCAGCCTCTACAAGAGGTCCATAATCCCAAACGACTTTCGCGTTTATATTATTTTCGCTTTGCCCGAACACTTGCAGCATAGAGTAGGCACTTAGACAGCAGATCCTTGACGCGAAATAACTTTTTTCCGACCAGTATATATCGCCGCCAAAGACAGGCAGTTTATTAATATCAGCCTCGACCTCCTTAAACCGCCCCATAACACCACGGACACAATTACCATCGACCTCAATGTAATTATCATCAAGAGACTCAATGGAATAACGACCTACAAACTCACAGAATTCGTCGAACGACATAGTGCCATTAAAATCCTTCCCAACACGTACTGCAATATCGTCATACTCGGTCAACAGTGCATCGTATTCCGCTCGGGCTGCTTCGATTGTGCTCCCTAATAAATTCAACCGAGGTATTACTCTCAATAACGGACGAGCTAAAGCATCATATCCATAACTGTCTTCCTCATCGTCGTTATCTGCTTTTATCCATACCCGATCACCCTCTTGAAATAACGAGCGGTGATCGGCACCAGAATTATTTTTTGCCCAGTCAACGGTCACGCCGCCGACGTCGAGACTGATGACTGTACCCACGATGCACCTTCATAATTAATGTTCTTGGTTAATCTTCGAATCAACCCGCGAACAATCAATTTTTCGGAGCCGTACTGGCTTCGCAGAGTATGATCGCGGAGATTACCGTATCGGCGACAGTTTGGCGGCCAAAGAAGCTCAGGACGATTGGCTCCATTCAACGATACCTACAAGCCGGTACAGGTCACATATACCGGAGTTGTTGGCCTAACCCTATTCTGACCTGCCAACTGGTGCCTCAATCGGTGTAGTGATACGTCCGCCCTTCCATCTCAGATAAGGGAGTGAGTGTCACGTTGAACCTCTTGAAAAGGGCGAAAAAATCGACCAATGCCATATCTACGGATACCTTACGCACGGCGATTGGCTCATCAGCTGGAAGCGCGGCGATTTGTGCTACAACGTTGTCAAAGCCGCGCGTTTCAATGATCAAGAAAGATACGTATACCGGGTCACGATGAACACCGTGATTTTCACCAACGCTAAAGTCGATGCCGACTACAAATTCGCCATCGGAAATGTAACCTTCGTGGCGAAGCCATTCCGAAGGACCACCCTTGTCGGCTCGGTCAGCAGCAGCACCACCCTTTAAATCACTGTATTGCGTCGAAGCCTGCAGAGTCTCCACAGTCATATACTTTTCCTTTTGTTTATGGTGAGCAACGCATCAACTCTAACAGAGACAGTCGGAAAGATGGCAGACCGGAGATAAGTAAATATTCCTCTGATTCACCCAAAAAACTCGCTCAGAATAAAGCCTCCCCCACTCAAAATAGTTTTCGTCAGATCGTTCGCGAGTGTTGGATGGCATGCAGGTGTACTGAATCACTCCGTATTTTCCAGACAGTCCGAGTGTCGAATTCTGGCCGTTTCGGCCTTTCCAGAATGACGGCTTTTGGCCGAATTCTGCCTGTCGTGAGGGGCAGAAATCGGCCAATAGCAGTCACTCCTAAGGAGTCAGAGTCTTTTCTCTACGCATCTGAGTGACCAGCGTAAACCTGTCTTGAGGGTGGGTGGTTTCCGACACCACCATCACAGCCCCCGCCTCATCACGATACTGGCGAAGAATGTTCAAGCCCGGAGAACCGGCTTCAGCATTGAGGCTCTTGGAAATCTCCGGCGACAGCAGTACCGCACGTACCTGCTGATCCACCACATCGATGTGCCGACCAAAATGCTGTTCAATCAAAGCGGCAATCAGTTCGTCAGGATGCTGCTCGGCCAATTCAATGACCTCAGAGTAAATATCCTGGGCGTACACGTCAGTCCAGCACAGTGGCGCACGCAGATTTTCCTGGTCGACCCGGATGCTCGACACACAAAAGTAATGCTCGCCAGGTTCCAGGCCCAGGCGTTTGGCCAAGGCGATGTCGGCCACAAAGTGCTGCACGCTCTGAATACTGCGCACTTGGGTTTCGGCCAGATGAACCAGGTCTGATACCGAGGCCAGCGACTGCGAATACCCGCCCTTTGGTGTGGCGGACTCAACCCGCGTGCCCACCCGTTTTCGCCGTGACACCAGCCCTTGGTTCTGCAATTGGGTGATGGCGGCACGCACCGTATGGCGGCTCACGTCATACAGCTCGCACAGCTCGAACTCCGTTGGCAGCAACGTACCTACAGGAAATCTCCCGCTGGAAATCCCCTCCATCAAGTCTTTTGCAACGACCGCATAGCGCGTCTGGTTCATACCTTTCATCAGTCCGAAGCGTTCACCGAGTTGACAGTGTATCAGTGAGCACGTAAAAATTATGTACGGACATATCAAATATGTCCGATCAATAACAAACATATCAGGATTACCTCATGTCCAGTACTGTCTTCGACTCCGCCCTCTTTCGCGACATGTTCGGCACCGCCGAGATGCGCGGTGTGTTTTCCGACAAAGCCTTGATCGAACGCTACATCGAAGTGGAAGTGGCACTGGCCCGCGCCGAAGCACGCTGTGGCGTAATCCCGAGCCAGGCCGCCGAACAGATCGCTGAACTGGCGACCTATACCTCCCTCGACTTGACGCTGATGCAGCACGAAACCGAAATTGTCGGTTACCCGATCCTGCCGTTGGTTGAACAACTGTCGAAAAGCTGTGGCGAAGCCGGCCGCTACGTCCATTGGGGGGCTACCACCCAGGACATCATGGACACTGCTGTTGTGCTGCAAGTGCGCGCGGCGCTGGCACTGGTCGAGCGCGACATCCAGGCTGTACGCGGCTTGCTGGCCGACCTGGCCAAACGCTACCGCGATACCCCGATGGCTGGCCGTACTCACCTGCAACACGCACTGCCGATCACCTTCGGCTACAAATGTGCCGTGTGGCTGAGCATGTTCGACCGTCACGCCGAGCGCCTGGTGGAGTTGCGCCCGCGAGTAGAGATCGGTCAATTCGCCGGCGCGGCGGGCACGTTGGCGTCATTGGGCGACAAGGGTCTGGAAGTCCAGGAAGCCCTGATGGCAGAACTGGGTCTGGGCGTTCCGCAAGCCACCTGGCATGTCGCGCGTGACGGCCTGGCGGAAACCCTGAACTTCCTCGGGCTGGTCACCGGTTCCCTGGGCAAGGTTGCCCTGGACGTCATGATGATGATGACCAGCGAGCTGGGTGAAGTGTACGAACCCTTCGTCAAAGGTCGCGGTGCGAGCAGCACCATGCCGCAGAAACGCAATCCGATCTCCTGTGAATTGATGTATGCCGCAGCCAAAGGTGTGCGTCAGCACGCAGGCCTGATGTTGGATGCAATGATTCAGGACTTCGAACGCTCCACCGGCCCTTGGCAGGCCGAATGGATCGCCATTCCTGAAGCGTTCGCCTTGAGCGCGGCATCCCTCGGCCAGGCGAAGTTCATGCTCGCCGGCCTGGAAGTCCGCACTGAGCGCATGCGCAAAAACCTCGACATGACCCAAGGTCTGATTGTGGCTGAAGCCGTGATGATGGGGCTGGCCCCAGCGCTCGGACGCCAGGTGGCGCATGACGTGGTGTATGCCGCCTGCCGCATGGCTAACGATGAAGGCACCAGTTTGCTTGATGCGTTGCTCGCTCAGGGCGAAGCCACCGCACAACTGGATATCGAGGAACTCAAGCGCCTGACCGACCCGTCTAACTATTTGGGTCTTGCGCCGCAGATGGTAGATATCGCCCTCGCTCGTGAGGGTAGCGTCAAACGCTGATTGTTTCGGGGCTCGGCAGCATCGAGCCCCTCTGCCTACCGCTCGCAAATAACAACAACGAGACTGCAGACATGACCACTATCAACAAAAAGCCGTTCTACAAAGACCTGACCTTCCAGGTCATTGCCGCCATGGTGCTGGGTATTGCCTTCGGCTTCATGGCTCCGGAACTGGCGGCCAAGTTCAAGATCCTCGGCGATATCTTCCTCAAGCTGATCAAGACTGCCGTAGCTCCTTTGGTGTTTTTTACCGTTGTTCATGGCATCGCCTCGGCAGGCGATATCAAGCGGGTTGGCAAGGTCGGCTTGCGCGCGCTGATCTATTTCGAAATCGTTTCTACCATAGCCTTGGCCATCGGTCTGCTGTGGGGCAATCTGCTGAACATCGGCTCGGGCATGCACGATGCTCATCCGAGCAGCGCGACGGCAGCGGCGGCCAGTGCGGCAGTCGCCAAGGGTCACGCACCTGCCTCGACGATGGATTTCATCTACGGGATTTTCCCGGACAACTTTGTCGGTGCCTTCGCTGGCGGACAACTACTGCAGGTGCTGGTGATCTCGGTACTATTCGGCTTCGCCCTGCTGGCCCTCAAGCCCGAGCGTCGCAGCGTGATTGAGGACGGCTTGAGCCGCGTCTCCGAATGCTTCTTCGAGTTCATCAACCTGATCATGAAGTTCGCTCCGCTCGGCGCCTTCGGTTCGGTAGCCTACGCCGTCGGCAGCAATGGCAGCGCGGTGCTGATGTCGCTGGCCAATCTGGTGCTGATGTTCTACGTCAGTGTCGCGTTCTTCATTTTCGTGGTGCTGGGTGCCGTCTGCCGTATTTCAGGCTTCAGCCTATGGCGATTCCTCAAGTACATCAAAGATGAGATTTTCATTGTCTTGGGAACGGCGTCCTCGGAAAGCGCCCTGCCACGCCTGCTGCAGAAACTGGAAAAATTCGGTTGCTCCAAGCAGAGCGTCGGTTTGGTCTTGCCTACCGGTTACGCCTTCAACCTCGATGGCACCTCCATTTACATGTCGCTCTGCGTGTTGTTCATCGCCAACGCCTACGGCGTGCCGATGAGCTGGGAGCAACAACTGGGTACTATCGCCATCATGCTAGTCACGTCCAAGGGTGCAGCAGCGGTTTCCGGTGGGAGTTTCGTTGTGTTCGCCGCCACGGTGACGGCAATCGGCGTACTGCCAGTGGAAGGACTGGCATTGCTGTTCGGGGTGTATCGCTTCATGTCCATGGCCATCGCGACCTGCAACACCATCGGCAACAGCGTAGCGACCGTTGTGGTGTCGAAGTGGTCGGGGGAGTTTACCGAACAGACTGCCAAGGCCGAATACAAGAGAGTGTTTGGGCGTAATCTGGAGGCAGCGCTTTAACGGATCTAAGGTGGTAACTGAAAATACCAACACCCTAGATTGATTAAAAATCGATAACAAAAAAGGGCCCTCGAAGGGGCCCTTTCTTGTACTCAAACCATACTCACTTGGTCAGCCAAGACTCGACTGTTTCGGAGCCGTGCTCAGCTTTCCACTCTTTCAAAGTCTTGTGGTTGCCGCCTTTGGTTTCGACGACTTCACCAGTGTGAGGATTTTTGTAGACCTTCACCTGGCGAGGTTTGCGGCTACCAGACTTGGACTCGACTGTCGGTGCGCGACGACCAGACTTCGGATCAAGCAGGTTGATCACGTTCGGCAGGCTGTAGCTGTACTCGGCAAGCAGGGCTCGCAGCTTGGTTTCGAATTCGATTTCTTTCTTGAGGCCAGCGTCACCCTTCAGGGCTTCGAGCGCTTGAAGCTGTTCAGCCAAGTGTTTTTCGAGCTGACGGAATTCTGCGAGCTTGGACATGAGAGGTCTCTAGTTGGTTAGTCTCCTAACCGTACACTAAATAAAAAAAAGTTTGTAATTGGCGTAAGCCTACTTTCGTCAAAAGGCAGGCACGACATCGCCGTGATAGCGCTCAAGGATGAACTTCTTCACTTCAGGCGAATTGAGCAACGCGCCAAGTTTCAATACGGCCGGAGCGTTCGCCTTGTCGCGACGTACGTACAGGTAATTGGCGTACGGTGACTCCGAGCTTTCAATAAACAGAGCATCCTTATGAGGCTCAAGCTTCGCTTCCAGCGCGTAATTAGCGTTGATCAATGCCAGGTCGACCTGGTTAAGCACGCGCGGTAGCATGGCCGCTTCCAGCTCCTGAAATTTCAGGTGTTTGGGGTTGCTGACGATGTCGAGGCGAGTAGCCATGATGTTATCGGGATCCTTGAGGGTAATCAGGCCTTGCTTGGCGATCAGCAGCAGCGCACGACCGGAGTTGGTCGGGTCGTTGGGAATGGCGATGGTGGCGCCATCCTTGAGCTCACTAATGGATTTGATCTTTTTCGAATAGGCACCGAACGGTTCGATGTGCACGGCCACGATTGGCACTTGATCGCTGCTTGGGCGATCTTTTTTATACGCCTCGTAGTACGGCTTACTCTGGAAGTAATTGGCGTCCAACAAACCTTCATCCGTTTGCCGGTCTGGCTGGATATAGTCAGAGAAGACTTTGACATCCAACGTCACCCCTTCTTTGGCAAGCTCAGGTTTGAGGAATTCCAGGATCTCGGCATGGGGCACAGGCACCACTGCGATTTTCAGGGTTTCGGCATAGGCAGAACCCATGGCTGCGACGAGCAGTGCAACGGAGAGAGCGACGCGTTTCACGATAATTTACCTTCGAAGCGTTTCAGGGAAAAAGAAGAGAGATCCAGGTCGGTCGAGCCGCGCATGCACCACTGCGCAAACGCCTCGCCAAGTGCAGCGGAATGTTTGAAACCGTGGCCGGAACAGGCTGACACCACCAAGGTGTGCAGCAACGACGGATGCTCGTCGATGATGAAATGGCGATCCGGCGTAACGGTGTAGGCGCAGACAGCAGACTTGACCACCTTCGAGGTAACACCGGCGATGCGGCTGTGCACCTGGTGCTCATACATGTCCTGCTCTTCGGCAGCCGAGACTGTACGATCCATTGATTGTGGCAACGAGGTAGTGTGGTACTGCGCGGTAGCGATTTTCAGGCTGCCCTCGCCGTGTAACGCGGGGAAGCCATAATTGATTTTGTCGTCGCCGCGACCGTGGGTGAGGATAAACGTCGGTGAGTGGCCCACCAGCCCGGCGCTCTCCTCCAGCTCGAACCAGAACAGCTTCTGCCGGTAGACACTGAGCAGGCTGTCAAACGGCTTGCCCAGCAATTCGCTGCTCCAGTTGCCGGCGCTGATCACTAGCTTGTTGGCAAAGAGCGTCCGCAAGTTCGTGGTGACTTCAACACCCTGCTCATTCGAGCTAATCGCGGTGACGGTCTCGCCTTTGTACAGGATCGCGCCGTGCTGTTCGGCCAGCTTGAGCTGCACGTCGATGCAACGTTCAGGGCGTACAAAGCCTCCACCAGGCTCGAAATAGCCGATGGCATTGTCGTGCACGTTGGCAAACTGGGGAAAGCGCTGGCGAATCTGCTCGGCGGACAAGACTTCGTGCTCGATGCCATATGTCTGCGCCAAGCCGATGGTACGCAAGGTGAAGTCAGTTTTGTCGTTGGGGTCAAACTCGGGACTCGAGGTCAGCGCCAGTAGGCCCGACTGTTCGAACAGCGACTCCCCCGACAATTCCTCAAGCGCGCGCCAGATGCGGTGGGAGTTGCGCACGATGGGAACGTACTGCGCGCCCTCACCGACCGAAAGCCTAGTAATACGCGTATCGCCGTGGCTAGAGCCCTGATTGTGAGGTGGGTGATAGCGGTCGATACCAACAACACTCACACCGGCCTTCGACAACTGATACACCGTTGCAGCGCCCATGGCACCCAGGCCCAAAATCGCAACATCACACCGCTCGGACATCAGCTCTCACCTGTCAAAAAGAAGCTAGTTGAGAGTGAAACAGATTAAGAATCAACATCTAAAAGAGCATATGCATATTCTAAATCACGTGCAAGCAGCCGCACTGCCTCGAGTGTTTTATCAGAAAGGCGTCAATACTTCGCGTTTGATCATCGTCAATTCTGATCACGACGCGACGAGTTTAAAGCTGTCATAAGTGGCATAAAGCAGGCAGTGGATTTCTAACGGGACACCATACAGACGGAACTCGACCCTGGTGAATCGTTTGCGGGATCACCATTTACAGGGATAGGCAGACCTCGCGTTATTGAACTCGACTCCCAAGTGTCTGGCGGAGCTTTCATGCTTCGTATAACTCAGCAGTACGTAATCTTTAGGACGGTCAATAGCAGTCAACCTCTACACCCTCTAACTTGCACCCCTCACACATTTTGGGAGGCCTTCCCGGATTTTTCATGCCCGCATAGAAATCAGCAAATGTGAAAATTTTGTTAACTAACTGACTCGTAAAGCTTTCTTCAAGACACTCGATCTGACATGCTAATGCGAATAGTTCTTACACGCACTCGCATCAGATTCGTTTTGTATCACTTGGGGAAGCAGATTGATGTCGTTTCACACCATTCACCGCCGTTCGAACCTTTCTCCTAACCTGTTGGCACTGGCTATCTGCATGGCCAGTATCACCACCGTCTCAGCGGAAGAAGCGCTTCAGACAACGTCCGAAAATGCCGCCCCGTCCAGCACTCTAGAGCTCGGCGCCACCGAAATCGGTGCCACTCAACTGGGCAGCACTACGGAAGGTACCGGCTCCTACACCACTGGCCCCATGCAAACCGCGACCAAGCTGCCGCTGACCATGCGTGAGACCCCTCAGGCGGTGACCGTCATCACCCGGCAACGCATGGACGATCAGGCCATGACCAGCATCAACGATGTGGTGAAGGCCACACCAGGCCTGTTTTTGGACTTTTCCAGCGGCCCCGGCCGGCAGACCTACTCGGCGCGTGGTTTCGACATCGATAACCTCATGTATGACGGTATCCCGAGTGGCTACCAAGGTTGGACGGTCGGCGCCCAGCCGAACCTGGCGATGTTCGACCGGGTCGAAATTGTGCGCGGTGCGACCGGGCTGGTCACCGGTGCAGGAAACCCTTCGGCGGCCATCAACCTGATACGCAAGCGGCCCCTCGCCGAGCAGAAGGTCACCTTGACCGGTGCCGCCGGCAGCTGGGACGACTACCGTGGCGAGATCGACGCTTCCAGCCCGCTTAACGACAGTGGCACCTTGCGCGGGCGGGTAGTCACTTCGTACCGAGACGCCAACAGCTTCATTGATGATGTCGAGGAAGATCACGGCCTGTTCTACGCGGTCACTGAAGCAGACCTGAGTGATGACACCACCCTGACCCTGGGTTTCTCCCACCAGAAAGACAAGACCAACTACTTCTGGGGCGCCTCGATGATCGGCCTCGACGGCCACCACCTGAACCTGCCGCGCTCGTACAACCCGGGTACCGACTGGGAGAACAAGGATCAGGAGATCAACACCATTTTCGCCGAAGTGCGTCAGCGCCTGGCCAATGACTGGAATCTTCAGGTCAACGCCAACTACTCTGAACAGAACGCGCTGTTCACCGGTTCTTACCAGTCGCGCTGGGTCAACAACACGCTGGCCCGAACCGTCTACCAGTCGGCCCACGATGAAAACCAGGCCGGCGTGGACGCCTTTGTCAGTGGCCCATTCGAAGCGTTCGGGCGGACACACGAGCTGGTGGTGGGTGCCAGCAAGCGCATCTACGACATGACCACCCACAACTACGACCCGTACGACACCAACTGGCCGATCAACGCCGGCAAGCCAAACTTTGTCCACACTGACAATAGCCGCGAAGTCACCACCCAAGACGGCGTGTACATGACCACTCGCCTAAGCCTGGCCGACCCGCTGAAGCTGATCCTTGGCGGACGTCTGGATTGGTATGATTACGACAACCGTGACGGCGATGGAGACTACAAGGTCACCCGCAACGTCACCCGTTATGCAGGCTTGATTTACGACCTGGACGACCATCATTCGGTCTACGTCAGCTACAGCGATATATTCACTCCACAGAGTTCTAAAGACACCTCCGCGACCCCCGTCAAGCCGATCGTCGGCAAGAACTACGAGGTCGGCATCAAAGGCGAATACTTCGACGGTGCGTTGAATGCAAGCCTGGCCTTGTTCCGTGTCGACCAGGAAAACCGCGCAGTGCAGGTGTTCGTGGAAAACTGCCCACAGTCTTCCTGCTATGAGGCCTCAGGCGAGATTCGCAGCCAGGGCATCGACTTTGAATTGCAAGGCGCTCTTACCGAAAATTGGCAGATCGGCGGTGGCTATACCTACGCCCGCGTGCACACCATCAAGGATGACGCCAACCCGCAGACCGTGAACCAGCGCTTTGACACCGATACCCCTGAGCACCTGTTCAAGCTGGCCACCACCTACCGCTTCCAAGGCCAGCTGGAGAAACTGCGCGTCGGCGGCAACGTCTCCTGGCAGAGCCGTATGTACAACGACATCGAGTTGCTCGATGGCAGCAGCTACCGGCTCAAGCAGGGTGCCTACGCCGTTACCGATCTGATGACCGGTTACCAGGTCAACCAGAACCTAGACCTGCAACTCAATGCCAACAATATTTTCGACCGCAAGTACTACTCCTCCATCTCCAACTCCGTTAGCTATGGTGGCGACAGCTACGGTGCCCCGCGCAATTTGATGCTGACCGCCAAGTACAGCTTCTGAGTTATCTAGGCGCCGGGATGCGCCGCGCTGCAAACAGCACAGAAAGGGACGCACGTTAAGCCTGCTCCCTTTCTGTGCGGTGGTCGTAAGTTGAACGTGATTTTTGCCGTCACTACCACTTGAAAGCGGTCGATAACCCCGAACATCACAAAGCCGGATTTCCGCGTCATATCACGCGGTAAATCCCCATGCTCAACACGCAGGAGGCGTTCAGATGACCCTCATTTTGAGGCAAGCCCACGTGACCGATCTTCCTTCGATATACCGGGGAGAGCAGGACTACATTCGGTCTTGGGAGCCCACTCACGAAGATACCTGGCGGCTACAGTTGGAGCGTCACCTCACTCGATGGGTTGAAAACTTCGATCGATTGACGGTTGCGATCATTGACGAGCAGTTTGCCGGTTACTCGTTGTGGACACCCGAACAAGATTACGCGGAGCTCTGCACCATCAACGTCAGCCAGGTCTACAGGCGGAACGGCGTTGGCCTATCGCTGCTCAACGCTTACGCGGCCACCGCTAAGCAAAATGGATTTGCTTATCTGCGTTTAAGCGTGCGACCCGATAATCCAGCCGCACTCATGTACCAGAGAGCAGGCTTCTCATGCATGGAAACCGATTCCCATGGTTACCTCCGGTATGAGCGACTGAGCTGATCAAGGCTGTGATTTGCTCAGTTGCCAGAGTAGGCGACCGTCCACTTTTGCCCGTTCTCTGCCGAGTATGGTGCTGGTGAATTCCGAGGCAATCGGTGGTCAGAATGAAAAAAATGAAAAAGGGGACAGATCTATTTTTAGAATAATAAATTCGTCCCGCTCGGCGGCGTCGTTGAGCTTTTTCGAGTCGGATTCGTAGGGGGAAACTGGATCGTTTTCCGGGGGATAGGGCGTCGGTTTGATCATGATGAAACTCCTAGAGAAATGGAGCTGACACCATTCGCTGCGAAACGAAAGTTAGGTGGCAACTGTACGCGGGTTCGCAGACCAGGACTCTAGGAACCTGGCAGACCCGAAGGTCTCCCACGCACAGCCGCCATGACATGAGAGGCAGACCTGACGATCTGCTCAGGGACGGTAGACGATGTGCGCCTAGAGATTACCGGGCTGCGAAACCCGATCACTGATGTGCAGTGACGCGAATCAAGTTACCGAGCAGCCCCAAGACGCACAAGCCGGCGGATTCTGGCGTAACCGTAGGCAACGGCGCAAGGTTTTGTGGCTTTCTGGAAGAAAGCCTGAGGACGCTTAAACACAAATCCACAACGACGTTTAAAACGCCAAACAACGCGCCCGCAGGAGCGAGCCTGCTCGAGATCGAAACAATTGAAAAATGTATTGTCTACGCGTGCATATCAATGTTTTTCGCCCCCTCCTGCTGTTCATTTCATTTGCGAATTGGTTGAAGCTGCCATTACTGCGACGGCCAACACAACCCAGCACTGATTTTCGGCGCCAACGTTCCCTACAATTGATTACTCAATGTAATAAGTGAAATTCAATTATTGGTCTCTACCACCGCCAGATCTAGCAATAAGATGACTCCATCAAACCATCCCTGCTGGAGCATCCCGTGAAAAAAACCATTATTGCCGCCCTGCTCGCCGCTGCCACTAACTATGCCAATGCCGGCACGGTATTGGTTGTCCTGTCGGATCAGGCTCAACTGGACCTGAAAGACGGTAAGGTCATGCAGACAGGTTTCTTCCTGAACGAATTAATGCAACCGGTGCAGACTTTCATTGCCGCGGGTCAAACCGTTGTATTTGCCACCCCTAGCGGCAAGGCGCCAACGGCGGACGAGAAATCCAATGATGTGAACTTCTGGGGCGGCGATGAAAAGGCCCGTCAGGAAAGTCTCGCGCTGCTGGCCACGCTGAAGCTGACCTCGAAGAGCGACTCGCCAGCAATCAGCTTCGCGCAGGTTCAGAAAATCGGCTACGACAAGTTCGATGCCGTATTCGTGCCTGGCGGCCATGTCCCGATGCAGGATCTGCTCAAGGACAAGCAACTGGGCCAACTGCTGACCAACTTCCATGAAAAAGGCAAAGTCACCGGCTTCACCTGCCATGGCACCATAGCCATGTTGTCGGCGATCCCGGACGCGCGCGGTTTTGTCTCTGCGCTGGAATCGGGCAAGCAGCCGGCAGCGCCAGCCAACTGGATTTACAAGGGCTACAAAGTCACCGCCTTCACCGACGCGGAAGAAGAGCAGGCCAAAGGTTTCCTCGGTGGCGGTCATATGAAACTGTTCCCGCAGGATGGCCTGATGGCAGCCGGTGCGAACTTCTCCGAAGCCAAGCCATGGAGCGAGAACGTGGTCGAGGATCGCGAAGTCATTTCCGGCCAGAACCCACAGTCGGCCAAGGCAGTCGCCGTGGCCATGCTGGCGAAAATGAAGTAATCCCAGCCTGGTTGCAGGTGCTGCGGGTCAATCAGCTTTGGCTCCAGCACCGCCGTCTCTGCCGACACGCTGGAAGCTTGGGCGTCGGAAGACGACGCCCGCATTGTTCGCTCAGGCCCAAGGGCTCGCACCGCACCGGAGAGAAATCGGCCATCGAAACATGAAAGGCCGGGTCAGAAACGACAAATCTCCAATGTTGCGCGCAGTCCTGCAGGGATACGATTCTCTAATCTGATTTGCCCTCCCAAGCGTTCCGCAATTGTCTGAACGATAGCCAGCCCCAAACCTGCACCCTGGTCGTTTCCGCGACTGTAAAAACGCTCGAAAAGTCGATCGCGATCTTCTTCGTTGATTCCCGGCCCCTCGTCTTCGACGCTGAGTTCGTAGCGATTGTCCTTTTTGCTCAGCCTCACCGTGATCACGCCATGCAGCGGGGAGAAATTCGCCGCATTGGTGACCAGGTTGTTCAAGGCAATATCAATGACAGCCGGGTCTACTCTCACAGGCTGGATGTCGGCGGTGACATCGAAAACCAGTTCGAGCTCCTTGCTCAACAACCAGGGCGTCAACTGAACAAGGCTCTCACGAACGGTGGCAACCAGATCGATCGGCGCGGGTGTTTGCGTGCCTGCCTGGGGTTCGATGCGGGCCATCGTGAGCAATTGATTGACCAGCCGACTGGTACGGTCCACGCCAGCGATGAGGTGTTCAAGTGATGTGCGACGATCAGCTTCGCTCCCTGCCTCCAGTAGGTTCTGCGCATGGACCCTGAGCACGGCCAGTGGTGTGCGCATTTCGTGGGCGGCGTCAGCGACGAATCGTCGCTCACGCCCCAGCACTTCCTGAATCTGCGCGAGCATTCGGTTGAGCGCTGCCTGCATGGGTTCAAGCTCCGTGGGCAACGGCGTAAATTGCAAGGGCTCGAGCGAGCCAGGGTGCCTGGCCCGTAATGTCGCGGCCATGTTGACCAGCGGCTGCAAGCCCCAGCCAATGGCCAACCAGATCATGGCAGCCAGCATCAGGCTTCCCAGAATATTGGGCCACAACGTATGGCGCACAATTCGGTCGACCAGGTCCGAGCGGACGTCGTCTCTCTCCCCTACCCAGATGCGCAAACCGTTTTGCTTGTCTTCGAGCAGAAAGGCACGCCAGCGGCGATTGCTCAAGTCGACGACATCGCTGAAGCCTGGCGTCCTTGGCGGTGGGTTGAAAGACGGCGCGCTAGCGGTGTGTACCAGTACTTCGTTACTGGCGTTCCAGACTTGAAAGGCAATCTTCGTCTCGTAGGGATGGCCGTCGACCCTTGGCACCGCTTCGCTCAGGGCCTGATTGAAAGCCTGGTACAAATCAGCATGTTCTTTGCCGGTCATGGGCATGCGCATCACGCCTTGCAGCAGCCGGGCGTTCTGGGCCAGTTGTGCGTCATAGACTTCGGCGATTTCGTGGTTGCTGTCGTGCAGGTTGAGCAGGCTGATCACGGCCAGGCCGGCCAGCATCAGGCCGATGATCAGCGTCAGGGTGCGCCGCCTGATCGAAGTCATCCGCGCTCCTCCACCAGATAACCGACACCACGGATGGTGCGGATCAGGTCGGTGGAGAATTTCTTGCGCAAATGATGGATGTGAACTTCCAGCGTGTTGCTTTCGGCTTCCTCGCTCCAGCCGTACAGCAGTTGCATCAAATGGTCGCGAGTCATCACCCGCCCGGGCGGCGAAAGCAGTTCGTGCAGCAGTTGGTATTCCTTGGGCGTCAGGGCCACGGGCTCGCCCTTATAGCTGACTTGCTGAGTGCCGGGATTAAGGCTGATGCCCGCGTGCTCGATCGTCGATTGCGCGCGCCCGGCGCTTCTGCGCAAAAGCGCACGCAGGCGAGCTTTCAATTCCGCCAGGTCAAAAGGCTTGATCAGGTAATCATCGGCCCCGGCATCCAGCCCGGCGATACGGTCTTCGGTGGCATCGCGCGCGGTAAGGATCAGCACCGGCAGGTTGGAGCCACTGTCACGCAAACGCCGCAATACCTGCAGACCGTCCATGCGCGGCAGGCCGAGGTCGAGCACCACCAGATCGAAGGTTTCGCTGAGCAGCGAATGCAATGCGCTGCTGCCGTCCTGCAACCAGTCGACGGTGTAACCCTCGCGACCCAGGGATTGAGATATCCCTTCGCCGAGGGCCACGTCATCCTCTATCAGTAATAAACGCACATGGACTCCTGTCAGCCAAGTTTCTTGTTTACGTCCACCAACAGTGCTTCGATTTCCTTGCGACGCCCGGCATCGGCGGTTTCGCGTCCGGGTCTAGGCGCCGCCAGCAGTGCTTTTTGTAGCGCAGCCCTGGCTTCAACGTAACGCTTTTGACGGTAGAGGTGATCACCCCAGAAGTACAGGCTATCGATACCATTGGGGTTCATGCGCAGGGCCAGTTCGAGAAACTCCCCGGCTTTGTCCGAGTCGCCAAAACCGATGGGCCATCCCGGTACACGATCATACAGCGCGCCGAGGCTGGTGTAGGCTGAGCCCTGCAGCGCTTTGGGGTCAATCGCCAGTGCCTTTTCCAGATCGGCCTTGGCTTCCTTGACCTTGCCCAGCGCCCCCAGCCCTCCCTGGGCACCGGCCCAACTGCTGGTGACGATGCCGGACCAAATCCACGCTTCAGCAACCGATTGGCGCTCCTGAGTGAAGCGTGAGGCTTGTGCAGCGAGCTTTTCGAACGCGGCGGTTCGCTGCCCTTCCGGCACTTCGTACTGAATATGTGCCCAGCTTTGCTGGATATCGTTCAGGCGCTGCTGATCGGCAGCGTCCAGCGCCCAGGCGCCCTGGCTGAAGGCGCCAAGCAGCAGGCATGCGATGATGTATTTCATGGTTTGAGATTCTCCTGGTCTGTTTTCTGGCTCAAGCGGCGGATCAGCGGCAATTGCTTGCGCAAGCCACGGTCCACCAGGTGCGGTAGCAAACTGTTGAGGTGCACGAAAAAACGTTCCGGCCATCCCAGGTACAAGTCGCGACGGTCACCGGCAATGGCATGAATCACCGCGGTCGCCACGGTTCGCGGATCGTCGACATTGGCCTTGAGCGCATCGTTCAGCGCCTGGGCTGCCGGACTGTGCATGCTGGTGCGGGTGGCTCGCGGGGCAACGTAGAGGACGCTGACCCGCGTGTCGGCCAGCTCCCGGCGCAGGGCTTCGGAAAACCCGCGCAGGGCAAACTTGCTGGCGCAATAATTGGCGTATCCGGCGTAGCCAATGGAGCCATACGTCGAACCGACGTTTACCACCATGGCGCTGTCAGCTTGCTTGAGCATCGGCAGCAGGATTTTGGTCAGACAGATCGGCGCGCTGATGTTCACCGCCAACATCGCGTTGATCTCGTTGTCATCGAGTTGTTCGAGCATGGCGAAATGATTGACGCCGGCGGCATTGATCAACAAGTTGATGCCGCCCATGCTTTCGGCTTCTGCCTGTACCTCCCGGCGCTCGGCGGCGACGGTCAGATCGGCGCCTACCCAGCACAGATTATTCGGGTAGCGTTTAAGCAACGCATCCAACGGCTCCCTATGTCGAGCCACCGCCAGCACATGGGCACCACTGGCACACAGGGCGGTGGCGATGGCCAGGCCGATGCCACCGCTGGCACCGGTCAACACGACTCGAGCTTCAGACAGGCGCATGGCGGTTCTCCCCGTCGCCCGGCAAGCCACGGAACATGTCGGCGTATAGCTTATAGACCACTTTCGATGCATGAATGACGGCGGCCTGGTCATCCGGATCATCCAGGGTGTCCATCAGTCGCCGGTAGGTCTGCATGTGCTCGATATCCAGAGAGCCGTGGGAACTGAGGTAGCTGAAGGCGCTTTCCGGCAGGTCCAGGCGTTCGCGAATGCTGCTGGCGGCGTGGGTGGCCAGGGCAATGCTGGTGCCTTCAAGCACATTGACCATGCCGAACAGTCCTACCGGGTTGTCTCGGGCAATCAGGTCGTAAAGGAAACCGACCATCAATTCGATAGGCAAGGACGGGCGGCCGTCGCGCACGGCATCCCTGTCACCGCCACAAGTCTCGATGTCATCGAGTATCCATTTTTCATGACCGTACTCATCTTCGATGTATTCGCACACCGCTTCACGCAGCCATTCCAGGCGCAATGGCAGGCGTGCACCGCAGGCCATCATCAACGGCACGGTATGGCGTACGTGGTAATAGGCCTGCGTCAGAAAGGCCCGGTAGCTTTCGAGGCTGACGTTGCCCTGCAACGCATTGCGAATGATCGGCAGGTTGAACAACGTCAAGCGTTCTTGGTGAGTGGCTTGTTGCAGGGTTTCAAAAAAACTCATGGCGCGGATTCCTCGGAAAATGCAGATTCGCTCAGTTGCGCCCGGTAACGCTCGACGATGGCGTCCCGGCGGGGTCGACCATTGGCTGTCAGCAAGCCATTGGTGGCGGTGAACGGTTGGTTAAGGCGAGTCCAGTGGTGGACCCGGGCGTAATCGGGCAAAGCCTCGTTGGCCTGGGCCACGGCGGCGGCCAGTTGTTCGTCAGTGCAGTCGGGATGATGGGGCCAGAGCAGCGCATGGTTGCGTGGCATGGCTTCGCCGTAGACGAAGGCCTGGGCGATATGGCGGCGCTGGGTCAATTCGGCCTCGACCCATTCGGGGTTCACATTGCGCCCGAAACTGGTGACGAATTGATGCTTCTTGCGGCCCTTGATGTATAGAAACCCGTCGGCGTCGAACTCACCGAGATCACCGCTGGGCCACCACTGGGCGGTATTCGGTGCGTCCCCCAGATAGCCCAGCAGGGTCGCCCCCTTGATCAACACTTCGCCGTCGTCGGCCAGGCTAATCTGCACATGGGACAATGGCCGCCCGACACTGCCGAGACGCCGTGCTTGCGGACGATTGAGACACACCACCGACGCACACTCCGACAACCCGTAACCTTCGTAGACCGCAATGCCCACACGCTCGGCACGCCGCAGCAAATCTTCGCAAACCCGGGCCCCTCCCACGGCGGCAAAACGCAAATGCCGGGGATCAAAGGCTTTCTGCTCGGCAGCGCTGACCAGTATTAGCAGCAGCTGTGGCACCAGAATCAGACTGTGAGGGCATCGACTGGCCAGGCATCCCAGCAGCAGCGGTACATTCACACCGCTGGCGCCTTGAATACCCAGTGTCTCCTGGCTTGGCAGACTCAAGGTGGCACCCGCGTACAACGCGGCATAACAACCAATGTTTTCCAGCAAAATGGCCAACGGCAGCAGGGCCAGGTGGTGTTGCGGATCGGTAGGCTTGCTGGCTTGGTCCAATTCGCGGGTGACCCGCAGAATACTCTCGGCGCTCAAGCACACACCTTTGGGGGTACCTGTCGTGCCCGATGTGAACGTCAGTTTGGCAGTGCCCTCAGGCAAACGGCTCGGGCTGTTGAAAGCGCGACACCAGAACTCGCCACTCTTCTGGTAGCCCGCTGCTTGCAGTTCCTCTTGCAATGAAGGCTCGGCGATCACCCGTTCGGCCTGGCTTTGTTCCAGGCAATGTTGCCGTTGCGCCGGGCTGAAAAACGGCGGCAAGGCCACACAGGTCAAGCCTTCAAACAACGCAGCCAAGTCCCAGAGCATGGCGTCGATGCCATTGCCCAGTGCCAATGCAAGCACTTTGACGTGCTCATCGCGCAAGCGCTGCTGGCGATGAACAACCTCTGCATACAGCGTGGCATAGTCCAGCTTTTGCTGATCGTCCCATAGCGCGGTGGTATTGGATTTTCGCTCGGCATGGTTGCGCAGGGTCAGTTTGAAACGTTCCACTTCAGGCGACATGACAGGCCCCCTCCATGGACGTTGGCAAGCCCAAGCGGCTAAACAGACCTGTGTTGCTTAAATGAACGAACCCGGCCCGAATGTTGCCAACGTGGACCCAAGGTTTGCTTTCGTAGTAACTGCCCCAGGCGTGGCGGTCCTCGCCCAGCCGCGCAGGGTCGGCGGCACACAGCGTCACTGGCTTCAAACCCAAGCGATGAAAACTGTTTACCAGCCCCAGGTTTCCAGTAAATGCCACCCACTCAAGACCGCCCCTGGCCAGCAGATAAGTCATCGCGATAATGCTCAGCCGAGCACTTCCTGTGCTGCTGGCCGCCAGATTGCCCACCTCGACGATACCCGAACGGACTATGGCCTGATCCGCGGCAGCACTGATCAGCGGATCAATCGCTTCATCCAGATAACCCTCGAGAAACAGCGGTCCGTCGCTTGCCAGACGTACACCCACCACCGCATGCAGCGCGCCGAGCGCATCGCTCATGCCAAACAATTGCGGCATGAAATGGCGAATGTCGGCACCATGGGCCTGGCGAAAACGTTGCTGGATGAAACTTTCGAAGGTGCACCGTTGCGGGTCGTCGGGCAGTGCTCTGACCAGACGCATCTGCGGCGTTTCGGCTTGGCCGAAATGCAGCGGCAACTGAACACTCCAGTTGAAATCGGACATTGAAAGACACCTCCCCCGGATCAATTTGGGAGAAGTATCAAACGCATTTCTTAACGAAGTCTGAAGGTGAAAAAAGTTTGACCAAAATCGTCTTCAGATTGCCTTAAGGCTTGGCGGGCAGTGTGACAGCCGTCGGCTCGATAGCCGAACCCACGCTGTTCAATCGAGTTGACAGTTTATTACCTGCATGAGGCCAAAAATGACTGGCGATAAAACAACACAACGCTACACAAGGCTGTCGATCACTTTGCACTGGCTGATGCTGGCGCTTTTCGTCGGCGTATACGTTTGCATCGAAACCAAGGGATTGTTGCCACGGGGCAACCCTTTAAAGGGTTTGTTTCTCGGGTTGCACGGGCTGTTCGGTCTTGCCATCTTTGCCCTGGTCTGGGTCCGTCTGCTCGGGCGACTGACACCACGCCCACCCATCACGCCAGCGTTGCCCGCCTGGCAAACCGCTATTTCTCACCTGATGCATCTGGCGCTGTATGTCCTGATGATCGCCACGCCATTGCTAGCCTGGCTGATGCTGGCAGCAGGCGGCAAACCGATGCCGTATTTCGGTTTTTTCCTGCCAGCACCGGTGGCGGTCGATCCTGACCTGGCCAAGCAATTGAAGCAATGGCACGAGCTGCTCGGCAGCGCCGGTTATTGGTTGATCGGCCTGCATGCGGCGGCGGGGTTGTTTCATCATTACTACGTGGGCGACAACACATTGACCCGTATGCTGCCAAGGCGTTGATTGCCCTTGAGCCCCGGACATTCAATCAAAATCCGAACGCCTTCGATTTCAACTCCACAAGAGGCCGGGGCAGGTTTTCCACCCGCCCCGCCCTTCGCCTAGCCTTTTACGAACGCCAGCAAATCAGCATTGATTGCATCGGCGTGGGTGGTAGGCATTCCGTGCGGGTAGCCCGAGTAAATTTTCAGGGTGCTGTTCTGCAATAGTTTGGCCGACAGGAGCCCGGAGTTTTCGTAGGGCACGATCTGGTCGTCATCACCGTGCATCACCAGCACCGGTATCGTGATGCTCTTGAGATCGTCGGTAAAGTCGGTCTGGGAGAAGGCTACGATTCCGTCGTAATGCGCCTTCGCACAGCCCATCATGCCTTGGCGCCACCAGTTGCGAATGATGCCCTCGGACGGTGTTGCACCCGGGCGGTTGTAACCGTAGAAAGGTCCTGCTGGAACGTCATGGTAGAACTGCGCGCGATTGGCGGTCAGTTGCGCCTGCAAGTCATCGAAAACCGACTTCGGCAAGCCTCCAGGATTGCCTGGGGTCTGAACCATCAACGGTGGTACGGCGCCGATGATTGCGGCCTTCGACACACGGTCTTCGCCATGGCGCGCGATGTAGTGGATGACTTCGCCACCGCCGGTGGAGTGTCCTACATGGACAGCGCCTTGCACCCCAAGATGGTCGACCACGGCCGCGACATCGTCGGCATAGTGATCCATATCGTGCCCGTCCCAGACCTGTGTGGAGCGCCCGTGGCCGCGCCGGTCGTGTGCAATGACCCGGTAGCCGTTTGCCAGGAAAAACAGCATCTGCGCATCCCAGTCATCCGCACTGAGTGGCCATCCGTGATGAAAGAACAGCACCTGGGCATCACGTGGCCCCCAGTCTTTGTAAAAGATCTCAACACCGTCCTGCGTCGTCACATAACCCATGCTCGCATCTCCTGTATGAAATGGAGGTCACGATCGGCATCGTGTCCTGTTGCATCTGCACTGCTTCGCCGCCCAATCACAGGTTTGAAGTCAACTTCAAGGTCAATGGTTTTGCCAGGCGGAATATGAGCATAGGCGAACTGGCAACAATCAGCGCATTGGCGCCTTCAAGACTACCCACGGCCTTTGACGATTGAGGATTCAGGCCTGATCGCAGGATCGGCCCTGCGCTTTTGTCGCGCCTGCTCGCCTTCCACCAGCGCCTGACGCACCAGCGCCCTCGCTGCCCAAGCGGCGCAGTCGAGTGATTCGTCGATGCTTGCACCGCTGATATCACGCACGGCAATCATCGCCTCGGTACCCATGACGATCGACAGCGCCTGCTTCAGTCGTTTGCGTGCCCGGGGTGAAAGCGTGTCCTTGAGTGAGTCGACGATCGGCTCGATGTAGCTCATCCGCCGGCCCGGCCTTAACGGCTCGTGCGTCTCACTTTCCAGCCACACGGTCATGAAAGAACGCTCCATCACGTGCAGGCCGATTTCGTCCTCGATCAACAGTTTGTTCAACGCGATCGCCGCAAGCCCGACGGCCTTCACCGGATCGTCTCCCGGCTGCCAGAAATGCTCCAGCGGCTTCATCTCACGATCGGCCGCGGTCTCACTGATCAGGGCCTCCATGGAAGGAAAATAGCGATAGGCCGTGGCGCGCGAGACCATTGCGCGCTCGGCCACCTGTGCGACTGTCGGGTTATGGCCCTCGTCGCGCATGGCAATGGCGGCATCGATCAGCGCTTGGCGCGTGCGGTGTTTCTGGTTGGCGCGGCCTTGGGAATCGATGTTGCTGACGGACGGGCTTGACTTCGGTTTCGGCATGGAATAAATGATACTCCGTCTATTCATGAGACTTTAGTCTCATAATAGGCGCACGGCACGGGATATGCCAACAACCCCGAGCACGGCACGACCGCTGCGCCGGGCAGAACGACTTCACATCGATATCCGGCAACTGAGCGCGCCTCAGGCGCGCATGAGGTGAGTGTCATGAATTTCAATCCCCGTTCGCGGACCTGGTTTCGGCTGGCTGCTCTCTATTTTGCCTTTGGCGTGTTGATGGGTGTGACAATGGGCGCAACCGGCGACCACTCGCTCTTCGCGGTACATGCCCATGTCAATTTGTTGGGATGGGTGTCAATGGCCCTGTTCGGGCTCATCGGTGCAATGCACCCCTCAATGACTGAAGGACGCATTGCTGCAGCGCAATTGTGGACCTACAACGTCGGCGTGCCGGTCATGCTCGGCGCATTGACCCTGCGCCTCAAGGGCTTCGCCGCAGTGGAGCCGTTGATTGCCATCGCCTCGGTGCTGATTGGCTGCAGCGTGCTGCTTTTTGTCTGGCTGGTGTTCTCGCGAGTCGGTGTATCGGCCCAGCACCCAAATCAGGTTGCGGCCAGCCCACCATCAATCAGGTAGATGGCGAAAGAAAACGTCACGATCGACAGCACCGTACTGACCAGGATGGAAGTCGCGGCTTCACTCTGATAGGCGCCGGTCTGGTTGGCGAACATCGCCGGGATCGTCGCCGACGGAAGCGCGCAGAGCAGGATCATCTGTTGGGCGTAGAGCCCATGGGTGCCCAGCATCACAGTGGCAGCGAACATCAACACCGGGTGAATGAGCAGTTTGAGCCCAAGATTGCCCCAGACTTCACCCGACATCTTCAGTTTTTCGGAGGACATGATCAGTCCCAGGCACAGCAGTGACACCCCAGGCGTCGCCTTGCCGAGCAGATTGAGTGACTCCGCAGCAATTGGCGGCAGTTTGAACTGCAGCAGCGAGATCAGGATGCCAAGGGCTGGCGCCCACATCAGCGGACGGCGTACCGCTCCCGAGAGGCTCGATACGAACGCCTGGGTGCCGCTGCCTTTTCCATCGGCGATGGTGAGCAGCATGGTGGTCAGCGGGATCATTACCAGGCTCGCAACCAGGTTCAGCACGAGCACTGAATAAATGCTCCCGGCGCCGTACATCGTCGCGAGGATGGGAATGCCCATGAACGCTGCATCCGGATAACCGTTGACGAAGCCCTTGAGCGTTGCAACCTTGAGGTTGCGCGTGGTGAACCAGCCGATCGCCAGCGCTATGGTGTACATGCCCATGATGCCGATAAACGTCGCCACGACAAATTTGAAGTCGAACAGCTGTTCACGAGGCGTGCTCGCCATCCCGACAAACAGCAGCGCCGGGAATATCCAGCCCAGCACCAGCCGGCTGATCAGCAGGCTGTCCGAATGGGTAAGCCGCCCACGCTTGCCGGCGATATAGCCGAGCGCGATCACAAAGGCGACGGGCAAAATCGGCCCTACGATTCTGTCTAACATGTGCTCAATCCTCGTATTTGTTTTTATCAAGAATGTCGTCGTGACTGATCGAGGCCGACACGGCTACAGCCGTATGGGCGTCGATCCATCGTGGCAATGACCCGGCGGTCCTTGCGATCAGGGTTTGAAGCGATAGTCGCGGATGACGTCCTGGTCCGGTTCGATTCCGAGCCCCGGCCCCTGCGGCACGTCGATGCGGCCGTTACGCGGAATAATGGCGTCGCCATAGAGTTGCGCTTCGAGATCGAAGTAACGCCATTCGACCAGTGACTTCGCACCGCCGAGAGCGGCACTGCCATGCACGGCGGCCAGCAGGCCGGGGCCGTCATAGAAGGCGTGGACCATTACCGTGACGCCGTGGGCATTGGCCAGCGCATAAACTTTTTGCAGTTCGGTGATGCCACCCATTTTTGCCGGGCTCGGCTGAATGAAGTCGACCGCGCCAGCCTCCAGCAGATGCTGGAAGTCCATCAGCGTCGAAGCATTCTCACCGGCCGCAACCGGGATGCCGCCGTGCTGACGAACCCTCGCCAGCCCCGAATAATCTTCCGGCGGCCACACCGGTTCTTCGATCCAGCGCAGGTTCAACGGGCGAAGTTTCTCGGTCATATCGAGCGCTTCGCGCACCGACCACGGGGCGTTCACGTCGAGGGTCACTTCCACACCGGGGCCTGCGGCTTCGCATGCGGCGCGGATGACATCGGCATCCACCTCATGCAATTTCAGATGACGGAAACCGCTGTTCACCGCACGCTGCACATTGATCCTGATCAGCTCAGGGTCGGCATAGCGGATCAAGCTTGCGTACGCCGCCAGCGAAGTGGCCTCGCTGCCCCCCAGCAGTTGGAAAACCGGTTGACCGGCCGCTTTGCCGGCGATATCCCACAAGGCGATATCAATCGCCGACAAGCCATAAATGAACGCACCACTGCGACCGAAGACGTGAAACTTCCTCTGCAAGTCGCCCTGCAATTTCTCGCGTCGCGTGACATCCGCGCCGATCAGCTCAGGCGCGAGGATTGTGTCGATCACGATTTTCACTGCTGGTATTGCGGTGAAGCCGAAGGTTTCACCCCAGCCGACGATACCGTCATCCGTGGTGACCTTAACCACGAGGGAATCGACCATCTGAAGATCTTTCGGGCCCCATACGCCCCCGGCCGATTTGCCCCCCGTGGTGAAGGGAATTCGAAGCGGAATGGTTTCAATGCTGGCAATTTTCATAAGGCTGCGCCTCGGGCAGGTTGCAAGAGTGGCGCGGCGAGTTTCGGAGTTCGTCCGCGTCAGGGTTGAGAACAACGTATATGACGTCCTGTTGTCCCTCAACTGAACAACTATCGCTTTTTCACACGCACTCACAAAAAACACCTTAACTTATTGTTTTAATTGAGTTTAATGATTGATGTCGTTGGCGTATTTCAGTTGTTACTGTCTGGAACAAGTCTTCTCATGTAGATTAAGAAGACAAGTGAAAGGGATGAATGAGCATGAGTGAAATGAATGTGCAACCCGTCGCGCGGCGACCTCATCTTGCCGAGCACATTGCCCGCTCGTTGAGCGACGAGATCGCTTCTGGGCGCCTGCGGCCGGGAGACCGTTTGCCGACGGAACAATTTCTCTCGCAGAACTTCGGCGTCAGCAGGAATGTCGTTCGCGAAGGGATCGCGACGCTTCGTGCTCAAGGGCTGATCCAGTCGCGCCAGGGCGTTGGCGTCTTCGTCTCGGCCGCGGCGCACTCGCCGCAGCCTTCACCTCAGCGCGAGCGCGCGCCGTTGCTGGACGGCGATAATACGATCCGCAATATGTTCGAAGTGCGCGCCGTACTGGAAAGCCAGGCTGCTGCACTCGCGGCGTCGCACATGACCCCACACAAGCTGAAAACGATCCAGGCTGCCGTTCTGCGGATGCAATATGAAGGCGAACCGACGCTGGAGACGGTCAATGCCGACCTCGACTTCCATCGAGCTGTGGCCGCAGCATCGGGCAACGACTATCTGGAGACGATGATTCGTACCGTGCTCGAGCCGATGCGGGCTCTGATCACCATGAACTTCGCACGGCGCGGCCCGGTGTTCAGCAATATTCCGCATGCGGCACGCGGTGAGCATGAAGACCTTGTGCAGGCGATGACCGACCGCAATGCGGCGGCGGCACGCCAGATCATGGGGCAGCACATCGTCAACGCCGCCTCACGATTCGGCTACGAAATTGATTTCTTTTAATGTGGACGGCCGGACGGCGGTTGTTTCGTTGTCCTACAAGAACAACATCCGAGAGCGCAGGTGCATTTGCCGGGTGCATCACAGTTGCGTCGCAGATATCAACTGAGAATCGACTCGCGACTTGCGAGCCGCTATTACGCTGTTCAAAAGCCCGGACCAGCGGTAAAGACCTGTCATGAAATGAAAAAATGCTGTCGCCCAATGCAAGATCGGAAGCCACACCGTCAATAATATCTTCTTCACAGAGCAACCCCCGTTATTCGAAGGCATGCAGAGTCAGCGAACTACTGACCTGCAGTCTTCAGTCCTGTGGAGAAAAACAAAAATGCGTGTAAGAAAATTTTCTGCCAACCTGAACGCCGTGATGGTAGGCCTGACCCAAGTCAGTACGGTACTTGGCAACCCGATCAGGGGAGATGAGGAAGGAAAGGATAAAGCGTTGATTACGCCGGACCAGGACGCCTTTTATCCAGATTACACAGCCCTTCTTCAATGCTTTGGCGAGCGGGAAGATGAGTGAGCAGGCAAATTGTGAAACAGCCGCGTAGCTTTTGACTCGACCTGTGATTACCAATCCGCGGCACTGGCCGCCCGTGGCGATCTCGGATGAGATCGCCACTTTTGCTGCAGGTTTAATCAATTGCCGTTTGGCAGCGACAAGTTGATCCCTTCTTTCTTCAGCGCATCACGCACGTATTGGAATTTCTGGTACTGCGACAATTCCATCGGCCCGTCGTAACCCATGCTTTGCAACTTGCGTGGTGGGTATTCAACGTAGGTTTTCATCAGTTTCATAATCGCTGCCGAGATCGGCACCATGGTCCAGGTCCGCTCGGTAAAGTTGTTCATGAACAGGTCATAGCGCTCTTGCGGGTCTTGCCACAAGTCAAACACCTGCGGCACGGTGGCTACGTATTTTTGTGCGCCTTTCCAGCCCAGGTTCGAGTCCACGGCCAGCCCCCCTGTTTGTGCGCCATCGTCGCCTCGCAGGTTGAATACCGCTTTGTAGTTGCCGACACGCGCCGCGCCTGGGGACAGTTCATTCTCGGTAAAGTAGAACCACTCCTTGCGCGGCGAAGGTGCACTGCCGGTGAGTACTGGCGTCATGTCGTAGCTGTCGAAGATGGTCGGCTGACCCTCGCGATCTTTCTCTGGCAGTTTCACACCGGCCACAGCGGCGAACGTCGCCATCAAATCCAGGCCGCCGAGGATCTCGTGATTTTTCGTGTTCGGCTTGATCTTGTCTGGCCAGACGGCAATCGCCGGTACGCGGTTCCCACCCTCACGCACGGTGCCCTTGGTGCCGCGGAACGGCGTGTAGCCAGCATCCGGGTAAACGTCCTGCCAGGCCCCGTTGTCAGTGGTGTAAACCACCAGCGTGTTCTTATCCAGGCCCAGCGCCTTGAGCTTGTCCATGATGCGGCCAATATGGGTATCGAGTTCGACAACCGAATCGGCATACTTGGATTTGGACATCGACTTATGAACGAATTCCGGTGCCGGCAAGTTCGGTTGATGCACTTTCATGAAGTTGACGTTGATGAAGAACGGCTTGTCGGATTTGGCCGCCGTGTCGAGAAACTCAAGGGCAGCTTTTTCGACGTAGTTATCAAAGAACGGAATGCCGACCACGCCGGGTTTACCGTCGACCACCGGCGTGTCCACGTATTGGCCATTGACCTTGAATTCCTCTACCGCTTTTTCGCCGGCCTTGCCGGACAGCGCGCCTTTGGTCACCTTCTGGAACATCTCACGGGTCTCCGGATCCATGTCGGGGAACCACGTGGGGTCGGCGTAGGTATAGGCATTGAGATGGTACAGGCCGACGTACTTCATCACGTCATAGCCCTGGGCATTGGGCAGTGCGTAGTCGGCTTCGCCCAAGTGCCATTTGCCGGTGAAGTAGGTGTCATAGCCGCCGGTTTTCAACACGGATGCCAGCGTCCATTCGGCGGCTGGCAAGCCACCGCCCTGCCCTTGAAACGCCACGGTGGTCATGCCGCTGCGATTGGGGATGCGCCCGGTTTGCATGGCCGCCCGGCCGGGTGTGCAACTCGGCTGCGCATAGAAGGAGTAAAAGGTCACACCTTCTGCCGCCAACTCATCGATTTTCGGCGTGGGCATGCCGCGTCCAATCCCACCTCCGTACGGCCCCAGATCGCCGTAGCCAGTGTCATCGGAAACGATGAACAGGATATTGGTTTTTTCCGTTTGAGCAGCGTGGGCAAGCCCGTTCAATGACAACAGTGCAACAAACACGACAGACAACTTGAAACGATTCGATAGCTTATCCATTCCAGCAACCTCGTAGTTTCACAATGTTGGCCGGTGATAAGTGCACAACTGCATGGGTCCATGGTGCATTGACCACCGTGTAATTAGCCCAGGTACTGCATACAGAATCATCCCCCCTTGTTGCATGAGCCCGTACGATTCAAGGCGCACGAAGGAGTCTAGTGCGATTTTTTCAGCTCAGCGGGAGGCATTTTGCTCATACGTGGATTTCGCAAGGATGGCAGCGTCGATCTTTTTTGCGGGGATATCGCACAAGCGGCTCGGTGAACGGTGTCGTTCCTGGCTGAAAAAAACGGGCGCCTGTAAGAGGCGCCCGTCGTTTATGGCAACTGACTGATCACGGCGTTAATCGTGTCCGTTATGACCCTTCTGCTTCATGGCCTTGAGAATGCCGTCCAGGTTGTAGGTTTCCGGCGCCTGCATGGGCGGGAAGTCTTTGTATGACATGAGTTCCTTCTCCCAGAGCAACTGCCCGATCGGCAACATGTTCCAGTTGTAGACATAGGCATTGCCAGGGGAGCCCAAGGCGCCGCCATAACCGGTTATGGACTTCGCGTCAGCGCCGACCGTTGTTTCAAACGGGTCGCGCTTGAGGTTGAGCAGTTGGGTCCAGTGGAACGTGGTCGCGCCATACAAACCGCCTGTCGCGGTATCCGGCACCATGGTGTAGTACATCTTCCAGTTCTTGTAGCGCACCGCCGAAGGTTGCGAGCCGGTGTAGTAGAAGAATGTATCGCGCGCCGATTTGTCGGTTTTCCCCGTCAGGTAGTCTGTCTGGTCCACCCCATCGAGCTTGGTCTTGACTATGCCCGGGTAGCTGCCCGCCATGATTTGCTCGTTGAGTTCATTGCCCTTCTTGCCGCCAGCGATATTGACCAGCGTCGGTACCCAGTCGAGCGAGGCAAAGATGTCAGTCAGGACGGTGCCAGGTTTGATCTTTCCGGGCCAGCGGATGACCAGTGGCGCGCGCATGCCTCCTTCCCAGGTGGTCAACTTGCCGCCCTTGAACGGGGTTGTGCCGCCGTCCGGAAAGGTAATGGTTTCCGCACCGTTATCGGTGGTGAAGACGACAATGGTGTTGTCCAACTGGCCCATGTCCTCGAGTTTCTTCAGGACATACCCAATGTTGTCATCGAGTTGCTTCATGCCGGCTTCGTTGGTGCCCCAGTCTTTTCCACCGGGCTCACCGACCATGGCGTCGTACTTGGGTGGCAGCACCGTGGTGATGTGCATGCGCGCCGGGTTGTACCAGACGAAGAAAGGTTTGTTGGTTTTCTTCGGATCGTTGCGGTCGAGGAAGTCGATGACCTTGGCGGAGATTTCTTCATCCACGGACTTCGAGCGTTCCAGCGTCAGCGGACCTTCGTCCTTGCACGTGGTGTTCTTCTGCGTACCATCACTGGAAACGCAAGACATGACCGGACGAGGTGGCGTCAGGCAGGTGCCTTCCCGCGGATCGATCGCGCCAGGCACGTCCGGCAGCCCATTGATCGGTGTGGCCTTGCACGGTGGTGCGATGCCCTGCACTTGCGGCGTCTTGTTGATGTCGACAAAACTTACGCCCTGCATCGCGTCGAGGTGATAGAGATAACCCCAGAACTCCTGGAAACCATGGGATGTGGGCAGTGCTTCGAAGTTATCACCGAGGTGATTCTTGCCGAACTCACCGGTTGTATAGCCCAGGTCCAGCAAAAACTTCGACAGTGCAGGTGTGCCTGGCCGCAGCCAGGACGGACTGCCGGGCAGTTGCGGTGGAATCATACCGGTGCGCAGCGGGTGCATCCCGGTAAAGAAAGCGTTACGTCCTGCCGTACAACTCTGCTCGGCATAGTAGGTCATGAACTTCGCACCTTCCTGGGCGATGCGATCGATGTTCGGCGTCTCACCGACCGCCAGACCCTGGTGATAGATGCTCGGCTGCATCCAGCCGATGTCGTCGGCCATGATGAATACGATATTGGGTTTCTGATCGGCAGCTTGAATCACTGTCGACAGGCTGGCGCCTGCTGCCAGACTGCTCAACGCCAATCCCGTCAGTACAAGTTTTCTGAGCTTCATGAATTTGATCCTCTCGCAGTTGATTCACAGAACTACCCGTCTCGGATACGTCGTGCTCTCATCTCTCAAGGCTCAAAAACTGCAACTACCCCAATCCCTGTACCGACGGTCATCCGCCTTTCGTGTGGGACTCTTAATAAATTGAGCTTTGACCGTAATGGCTTGTGGCTCTTGCCTTGTACATACCCAATTCAGCCCCTGCCACTAACAGGAGAGTGAGTATAGACGCGCATTTACCAAGTGCCGGCCGCAAAGGCGCGTCAGGGTTCAGGTCATTTCACCGCTTTGCCTGGGCGACATCGCCGCAAAAGATATCGACGTTGCCGTCCTCGGGTGAAGTTCGTACGACGACGGAATACTGCCCGGACAGCAACTCTGATGTTGCAATAGGCGCATTACGGTAAAAACTCCAACCGTTGGACCCGGCTTCGTCTTTTGTATTGACCTTATCGTTCATCGCGTAAGCCACTGGCCCGGGTTTCTGGCAACTGCCTTTATTGATGAAGGTGTAAATGCGCGGTGGCAGAATCGTTCCGTCCGGAACACCCGAGATGAAGAAATCGAAGTTGGTTTGATTGCCCTCGGGGGTCAACGTGGCGTTGCCGGTATGTCCGACATTGGCGTGGGTGGCCGCCAGAGGCAAATTCATGGAGTGGTTTGAAGCGGTACTGCAACCGAACAGACTTGCCACGAGAAGCGCTAACGGGACGCTGCGAATATTCATAAACAACCTCCAAAAGTGGAAGAAGTGCATGGGGGGAACATTGGGTATAGCTCATAAATAAATGGGCGGTTCTCAATAGATCCGCGTCGTGAAACTTAACTTCCGTCACTCACTGCCCCGGACGGAAAATGGAAGAATCGCAGGTAGCGACCGCCACTCTCAAGCGAAGGCTCTGCGACGGGCATTCGGACTCACGCCTCCATGATCTTGATCAACAGACTTTCACGCTGACGAACATCGGCCTCCACTTCCCTGACTTCGTTCATGTACACCTCCACCGCAGGCGGCAGCGAGCGCTCCTTGAGATGAATAAAGCCGTAGCGCGTACGCAGTGCGAGGTCTTGAACCGGTAACGGCACGATTTCGCCTGCGTTGAGTTCGCGCTCGAACGTCGACAGATTCCCCAGCGTCAGGGCATTGCTGTGCTCGACGAATTGGACGATTTGCATGGGCACATCAATTTCGATTGCCGGAACGAAGTCCCCGGTCAGCGCATCATAGGCACCCGCACAACCGAGGGTTGCCGGAAGCAAGTGGGTCGCCAATCGCAAGGGAATGCGCGATGCCACCCACGGGTAATCGAGCGTTTGCGCAAGGGTCACGCGGCGGTTTTGTGCCAGCAGCGGATGATCGGGGCGACAAAACAGCCGGCCCTCGTGCTCGCCCAACAATTGACAGGTGAGTTCTTCCCGGCCTTGCAGCGTACTGATTTCAGCGATGCCCAGGTCGACCACGCCTGTCAGCACTTGATGCGCCACCTCGCGCCACCCGGCGACATGGGCCGTCACTTTGATTTGCGGATGGCGGGCATGCATCCGCGCAATGGCGGCATAGCCGCTGATGACGCTGGGGTAAGGGCCAAAAGCGACTTTCAGCGCGCCGATGTCCCCGCCCGCGAGCAAGGCGATGTCGCGCCGCAGATCCTGCTCAGCCACCAACAAGCGCTGGCTCTTCTCCCGCAGCAAATGACCAAATGCGGTCAATGCCACGCCATCGCTGCGACGATCGAACAACGTGACGCCCAGTTCGCGCTCAAGCAACTGAATGCTTTTGCTCAACGCCGGCTGAGAAACACCCAGCGCCTTTGCCGCGCGGCCAAAGTGGGCGTGTTCGATCAATGCCAGAAACTGGCGTAAACGGGTGGGCGTCATCTCATAACCTTTATGCTATCGAAACGCGTTAAACAGGAATTTTTTGGAATCAAATGAATATGCTATTCATGGTTCGGCTGGTCAAGCTGACAACGCAGAACACTCGCGTTGCCTTGACGCCCTTGAACACTTCATCTGGCGCAGGAACCTTTCATGTACAACAAGACCCTCCATCTGGCACTGGCGATCACACTTGGCGGTGGCATCAGCCCTTGCGTTTTCGCTGCCGATGCAAACGGCGCAGCTTCCGATCCGGCTCCATCGCAAAACGTGCACTTCGACAGCAAGGGCAAGGCGCCTTCGTCCTACACGGTCGACATGCAAAACACTGTGCGCAAGACACTCCCCTTTGCAGACAAGCGCGACCTTGAAGAAGCGAAAAAAGGCTTCATCGCCGCACCGCCCTACAAGAAGATCATGGCCGACGCCGGGAACGTCGCGTGGAACATGGGGAGCTACAACTTCCTGAATGAAGGCAAGGATTACGACAGCATCAATCCGTCGCTGCAGCGTCAGGCGGTGCTCAATACGGCCTATGGCCTCTATGAAGTCGTGCCGGACAAGATTTACCAGGTGCGCGGGTTTGACCTGGCCAATATTACGTTCATCAAGGGCGACACCGGCTGGATTGTCTTCGACACGCTGTTGTCGAAGGAAACCGCCAGGGTCGCCCTGGACTTCATCAACGAAAAACTGGGCAAGCGCCCGGTCGTAGCGGTGGTGATCTCCCACTCCCATGCCGATCACTTTGGCGGAATCCGCGGCGTGGTCGACGAGGCCGATGTCCGCAGCGGCAAGATCCCGCTGATTGCGCCGCAAGGTTTCATGGAGCATGCCGTGGCTGAAAACGTCTACGCCGGCAACGCCATGAACCGACGGGCGTTCTTGCAATATGGTTTGCTGTTGCCGCACAGCCCCTATGGGCATGTCGACATGGCCATTGGTAAAAACGCTTCCAGTGGCAACATGGGCCTGATCGAACCTAATCGCTTTATTACCAAAGATTTCGAAACCCTGACCATCGACGGTGTGGAGATGGAATTCCAGAGCACGCCAGGCACTGAAGCGCCCGCCGAGATGAACACCTGGTTCCCACAGTTCAAGGCGTTCTGGGCAGCCGAGAACATCACTGGCACCATCCATAACATCTATACCCTGCGCGGCGCCCTTGTCCGCGACCCGCTGGTCTGGTCGAAGAACATCAACAATGCCCTGTATCGCTACGGTCAAACGGCAGACGTCATGTTCGCCTCCCACAGTTGGCCACGCTGGGGCAATGAGCGGATTCAGGATGTGATGCGCGCGCAACGCGATGCCTATGCAAACCTGAACAACGCCGTGCTGCATGCCGCCAACCAGGGCGTCACCATCAACGAGATTCAAAACGTCTACAAATTGCCCGAAAGCCTGAAAAACAACTGGGCGACCCATAGCTACCACGGCTCGGAAGAACACAACAGTCGCGCCGTGATCAACCGCTACCTGGGTTACTGGGATGCCAATCCGGCGACGTTGATGCCACTGTCGCCCAAGGACTCGGCCCCGCTGTATGTGGAAATGATGGGCGGCGCCGACAAGATCATGAGCAAGGGACAATCCTTGTTCGATCAGGGCAAGTACCGCGAAGCGTATGAAATCCTCAACAAGCTGGTGTATGCCGAACCGCAGAACAGCAAGGCCAAGGACCTGCTGGCGGACGTCTATGAGCAAGTCGGTTATCAGAAGGAAAGTGCCGGTGTGCGCAACAGTTTCCTTTCGGCAGCGTATGAACTGCGCCATGGCATGCCCAAGGGCGTGCCGCCAAAAACCGGCGGCGCGGACATGATCCGCGGCATGAGCACCGAGTTATGGCTGGAGTACCTGGGCATTGCCCTGGATGGCAGCAAAGTGGCGGATCAGCACTTCACTTTCAATCTCAAGACACCGGATAACGGCGAGCAATTTGTCGTGGAATTGAGCAACTCGACGCTGACCAATATCAAGGGGCAACAAGCCAGCAAACCTGATCTCACCATCACCGTCGACCGAGCTGATCTGGAAGGTGTCATGGCCAGGAAAACCGGATTCGATCAACTTGTTGCAGCCGGCAAAGCCACTTTCGAAGGCGATCGTAAACCCTTCGAACTGTTGATGTCGGCCATCACTCCGTTCACGCCGACGTTTGAACTCCTGCCGGGTACTCGTCAGTAAGTTGTAAGAAATAGCGTTTCATCCTGCCCAGGGTGAAGCGCTTTCGTACTCGACCGTAACTATGGCCTAACTTGGTCCGCCTTACTTGAAAAGCCAGACATCGGACTTTCATGATGCGGCGCGAGCAACTTTATTCGTCCCTTGCCCCTTCCAATGTCACGAATATGAACTAACACTTATGAGTGATCGAATCGCGCTGATTCAATGCAGTTAAAGTTATTCGACATTTGCTATTAGCCTTATTTCGAAAATGCACACTTGCCGGGATCTAATCCATGCAAACAAGAACAGGTGCAATGCCCGCCTTCACGTTACTGGCCCTGTGCAGTCAACAAGCCTGGGCCGGCGGTATCATGCTCTACGAAATCGGCACCGATAACGCCGGGTTGGCCAACGCCGGTGCCGCCGCCCGCGCGCAAGGCCCTTCGACAATTGCCAGCAACCCGGCGGGGCTGAGCTACCTGCCCGGCACGCAGATCACCGGTGGTTTGCAGGTGCTGTATGGCGACCTGAGCTTCGATCGCGATGCCGACACCAATGTGTCTGGCAGCGGCAGCGGCAATGGCCTTGATCCGATTCCCGGCGGCAGTTTTTTCATCAGTCATGAACTGGATGATCATTGGAGCGTCGGTTTCGGCCAGTACGCCGACTTCGGCCTGGCGGTCAACTACGACAACGAATGGTCCGGACGCTACTTCGCGCAGAACGCCAGCATCGGTGGATTGTCGCTGGTGCCCAGCGTGGCCTATCGCTTTAACGAGCAGTGGTCGGTCGGGGTGGGCGTAAAAGCCATGTACGGCATGTTGCAGGCACAAACCGCCATCGACCGTTCGCCGTTCGGCTTTACCGACCGCGGCGACGGCCAGTTCAAATACAAGGACAACGATTGGGGGTTCGGCGCCAATGTCGGGGTGATCTACGCACCGCAAACCGGCACCCGCATCGGCCTGACCTACACCAGCAAAGTCGATCTGGATTTCGAAGACGGGCTGGATGTGAAAGGTAACGGTCCGGCACTGGATCGCCTCAACGGCCTGAACACCCAACTCGACGTGACCGTGCCACAGACAGTCACCCTGAGCCTGTTCCAGCAACTCGACCGGCAGTGGGCCTTGCTCGCATCGGTCAACTGGCAGGATTGGTCAAAATTCGGCGACATCGCCGTGCAGGTCGACACCACGGCTTTCGGTGCCCAATCAACCACGGTCGACGCCGACTTCAAGGACACCTGGCACCTGTCGCTCGGGGCGCAATACCAGGCCACGCCACAATGGCTGTGGAACGTCGGCGTGGCTTACGACAGCAGCGCAGTGTCCGACAACAAGCGCACCGTGACGGTACCGATGGCCGAATCCTGGCGCTTCGCGACAGGCGCCACCTATGCACTGAACAAGGACACCGACGTCAACGTCAGCTGGGCCATGATCTGGATCGGCGACATGCCGGTGGACCAGACCAAAAACGTTTCGGGCAATCGAATTTCCGGTCAATTCGACAGCGCCTGGATTCAAGCTGTGACCGGGAACATGACCTGGCGCTTTTGAGTACCTTGCCACCCCCGTGGCGACGGTTGGAACGATCCCGACAGAGGTATGGCTGAGATGGCTTCCCAAGCATTGCTTCGATTCTCGAGTTTGCACCGATCTTTTTTCATCGCCGCGCTCATCGCCAGTGCATTGGCGTTAGCCGCCTGCGCCACCGTCGATGCGCAAACCACCGCTTACGTCGGGGTCGAGCATCCCGCGCCGACCCTGCCCAGCGAAGTGCAGATATTACGCACCGAGCCAACGCGCCCCAGTGTGCGCTTGGGCGAAATCCTGATCGATGCCAGCATCGATCCGGCGCCGCCCATCACCCAGGTCGAACAGAAGCTGCGCGAAGAAGGCGCCAAACTGGGCGCGGATGCAGTGGTAGTGGTTTATGACCAGATCCAACCCGTCGCCGCCTATGTGACCGGCCCTCTGTGGAGCCGCGACATCGATACGATTCAGGGCCGCAAACTCAAAGGCATTGCCATCAAATACCAATGACGAGGAGCACAGCAATGAAAGCAATCATGTCCTGGCTGACGGTCACATTGACGGCGATCTTGATCAGCGGCTGTTCCGCCGTGGGGTCGAATGAGGGCGGCGCGGGTGAAATGGAAATTCGCTCGGGCAAGATCGAGCAGATATCGCTGACCCAGATGCAGACCAATCACGACAGTGGCGTCGGCGCCGTTCTCGGTGGTCTCGGCGGTCTCGGCATCGGTAGCCTGATCGGCAGTGGCACCGGACGCGACGTCGCGATGGTTGCCGGTGCCCTTGCCGGTGCGGTAGGCGGCAACTATGCAGAGAAGAAAAAGTACGATCAGCCGGTCGCCGCGCAACAGATCATCGTGCGGGTGAAAAGTGGAGTGCTGGTATCGGTGACCCAGCCGATCAATCCGGCCCTGAACAAAGGCATGAACGTCTACATCGAAGGCTCCGGCAACAATGCCCGGGTAATGCCGCAAGGGGGTTAGTTTGCGGCGGTGAACATCAGTCGGCCAAGCCTTCTCTAACCATGTCCAGAAAGGTCGTCAAAATACGCCGCGAGCTCTGTGCTCGCAGGCACACCAATGTCTCGGTGAAATGCCGCTGACAGTCGGCGATCGGCAAGCCACGAAGCCGTGAATCCGAGCCCAACTCGGCCGCGGAGACCACACCGACCCCCATGCCGATCGCCACCGCCTCGCGCGCAGCTTCACGCCCCTCCACTTCGATGGCCTTGCAGATTTGCAGACCCGCCGCGGCCATCTCCTCCTCCAGGGATAAGCGCGTGACCGAGCCCTGTTCACGCAGGACCATGGGCGTGTTGTCCAGGTCGGCCAGGCAGATGGAGTCACGTTGCGCCCAGGGATGGTCATGGGCGACGAAGGCGAGCATGGGATCGCTGCGCAGGTGCAACGTCAGCAGCCGGTCGTCTTCGATGCTGCGTCCCAGCAAGGCAATGTCGGCCTGGTGGCTGAACAACCGCTGCAACACCTCATCGGTGTTGGCGGTTTCGATCTTCACGTCGAGGCCGGGGTAACGCCTGCAGAAACGTGAAACGTAGGGCAGGACATGCACCGGCGCATCCACGGCCAGATTCAGTGTGCCCGTCGACAGCGTACGATAGTCCGTCAGCATGTCGTGGGCATCGATACTGATATCGAACAGGCGCTGGGTCAGGCCAAACAACCGCTCGCCGACTTCGGTCAAGCGCACCAGGCGCTTGTCGCGATAGAACACCATCACGCCGTAGTAATCCTCAAGCTTGCGCACCTGGTCGGATACCGCGGGTTGCGACAGGCAGAGTTGTTCGGCTGCCCGGGTAAAGCTGCCGTTCATCGCAACGGCGTGAAACGCCTTGAGCTGGGTATGGGAAATCATCGGCGCACCTCGCTATAGATTCAGCTTATTCGTCCATACGTTAAATCGATTTTATTTATGAACGATGAACTGCAAGCATGTTTTTCACAAGTGCCGCCCCTCGTACTCATCAGGAAAGCTCTATGGAAACTGAACGTTTCGCCGTGGCCAAACGAAATGACCTCATGCGCCCCTACTGGCTGGACCAGGCCCTGAAGAATCAACCCGCTACGCCCTGCCCTGCGCTGCAACAGGACACCCGCGCCGACGTCTGTATCGTCGGCGGCGGCTATACCGGTCTGTGGACCGCCATCATGCTCAAGGAACAGAATCCCGAACTGGACGTGGTCATTGTCGAAGCCGATATCTGCGGTGCCGGTGCCAGCGGGCGCAACGGCGGCTGCGCGCTGTCCTGGTCGGCCAAGTACTTCACTCTTGAGCGCTTGTTCGGCGTCAACGAGGCAATCCGCCTGGTCAAGGAGTCTGAGCAGAGCATCTACGCCATCGGTACCTTTTGCGAAAGGTATGCGGTGGATGCCGACTACCGTCTCGACGGCACGCTCTACACGGCAACCAACCGCGCTCAGGTCGGCTCGACCGACGGGGTCATCGCGGCGCTGGAGCGCCATGGCATCAACTCTTTCTCCAAATGCGCGCTACCTGAGGTGCAACGCATGGCCGGCTCGGTCCGGCACATCGAGGGCTGGTTCTCGCCGGCGGCTGCCAGTGTGCAGCCAGGCAAACTGGTCCGTGGACTACGCCGGGTGGCTCTGGAACGGGGCGTGCGGATTTTTGAGGGCACGCCGATGACCGGGCTGGAAGAAGGCATGCCCGCTGTCGTCAATACACCGAACGGCAAAGTGACCTGTGACCGCGTCGTGCTGGCAATGAACGCCTGGATGGCCCGCGCCTTTGCGCAGTTCTCGCGTTCGGTGGCGATCGTCTCCAGTGACATGATCATCACCGAGCCGCGACCCGACTTGCTCGAACGGATCGGTCTGACCAGCGGGGTCACCGTACTCGACTCGCGGATTTTCGTGCACTACTACCACAACACCCCGGACGGCCGGATCATGCTCGGTAAAGGCGGCAACACCTTTGCCTACGGCGGTCGCATCCTGCCGGTTTTCGACCAGCCCTCGCCCTACGCCGGGCTGTTGCGCAACACGCTGACGGAGTTCTTTCCGGACTTCGCCGATGTTGGTATCGCCGCCACCTGGAACGGCCCCTCCGATCGCTCGGTCACCGGCCTGCCTTTCTTCGGCCGCATGGGCGCGGGCGGCAACATCTTCTACGGTTTCGGTTACTCCGGCAGCGGCGTCGGACCGTGCCATATGGGTGGCCAGATCCTTTCGTCACTGGTGCTGGGCCTGGACAATCCCTGGACGCGCTCGCCGCTGGTGCAGGGCCCGCTGGGGTATTTCCCGCCAGAGCCGATCCGCTACCTGGGTTCATTGATGGTGCGTAACGCCATTCGCCGCAAAGAACACGCCGAGGACCGCAACCGGCCTCCCCGCCGACTCGATGTGCGCCTGGCAAAATTCGCGGCAGCCGCCGGCAAGGCAGACAAGGGCTGAGTCCCGCCCCCCAAAACGCTGATCCTTGACCACAAAGAACCCCGCCCGGGATTCACCGCGCGGGGTTTTGCGTTGCTTGAAAATTGCTTCGGCAGATGAGCCGACCCTGCTCAGGCCTCATACACTCCAACTTATAAGCTCAGATTGTTTGTGACATGTGATAAATCGATTTCAGTTATTTCTTGCCAAATGTTTTTATCAATCCATGCATCACTCCCCACAAAAACAACATCGCCGGAGAAGATCATGACCAAAGCCCAATTCCCGACAACCCAGCCACTGGCAAGCCCTGCCCTGGGTGAACCCTACCTGCTGACGCCAGGCCCGCTGACCACCTCGAAAGCCACCAAGGAAGCCATGCTTCGGGACTGGGGGTCATGGGACGGTGCCTTCAATAAGGTCACCGCGCAAGTTCGCCAGCAATTGCTCAGCATGGCTGGCGTAGAGGATGACAGCTTCGCCTGCGTGCCACTGCAAGGCAGCGGCAGCTACTCGGTCGAGGCCGCTTTGGCCACCGCCATCCCCCGTGACGGCAAGGCCCTGGTGCTGATGAATGGCGCCTACGGCCAGCGCGCCACCAAGACCCTGGAATACCTCGGTCGCGCATTCATTACCCTGGACAAGGGCGATTACCTGCCGCCCCAACCCGAAGAAGTGGACGCCCTGCTCAAGGCCAACCCAGACGTCACCAACGTCTTCGTGGTCCATTGCGAAACCAGCTCCGGCATCCTCAACCCGCTGCGTGAAATTGCCGATGTGGTGAAGGCCCACGGCAAGAGTCTGATCATCGATGCCATGAGCTCCTTCGGTGCCGTGCCGCTGACGGTGAACGACATAACTTTCGACGTGGTGGTGTCTTCGGCCAACAAATGCATCGAGGGCATCCCGGGCTTCGGTTTCGTGATCATCCGCCGGTCCGTGCTGGAAGCCGCCAAAGGCCGCGCCAATTCGCTGTCCCTCGATCTCTACGAACAATGGGCCTACATGGAGCGCACCGGCCAATGGCGCTTCACACCTCCAACCCACAGCGTGGTGGCGTTCCACAAAGCACTGGAACAGCACAGCGACGAAGGTGGCGTGCACGGCCGGTTGGCGCGCTACACCCGCAACCGCGATGTACTCGTTGCCGGCATGCGCGAACTGGGCTTCAAGACGCTGCTGGAAGACCGTTGGCTGTCGCCGATCATCACCACGTTCTTCAGCCCTGAACATCCCAACTTCGATTTCACGCGTTTCTACGAAGAACTCAAGGCCCGGCAGTTCATCATCTACCCCGGCAAATTGACCGTTGCCGAGAGTTTCCGCATCGGCTGCATCGGCCAGATCGACGAATACATCGTCCACCAGTTGCTTCGCGCTATCGCTGACTGTCTTGCCGCCATGGACGTAGACATTCTGAAGCCCGCGGCCTGAGCGCTTTAAGGTCTCTGCCAATTCGAGCACAGGTGCAATGGGTAGCACCTGGGGGCAGGGATCTTTTTCAAACCATGGATTCGGTGGCGAATCGCTCGGCAGTGCCGGGCAGGAGTCAGCGACCACAGTCATTCATAACGTTTAAAGCCTGATGCCATTCTCACGGCCATCGGATCGATGGCGTGCGTCTGGACAGACTTGTGCACCGAAAACAAAAACAAAAACCGACCTAATTTGCGCTGTCTGGCACCTCATACGGGATCAGAACACCATGACGAACACGACAAGCCCTCTCGCAACAGGCTGGAAATCCCTCCAGCGTTGGCGCGTGCAGATTTTCCTGATCACCTGGGTGGCGTATGCCGCCTTCTACTTCACTCGCAAAGCGTTCTCCGTCGCCAAGCTGGGTATTGGCGAAGACCCGGACTTCATGCTCGAAAAGTCCATGATGGCCAATCTCGACGCCCTTTACCTGATCGCCTATGCCGTGGGTCAGTTCCTCTGGGGCAATTTCGCTGACCGCTTCGGGCCCAGGGTCGTGGTACTTAGCGGCCTGGTCATCTCGGCCCTGGCGGCGCTGCTCATGGGCACCTACGCCACCTTGCCGATTTTCGTCTCCTGCATGTTGGTACAGGGGCTTGCGCAGTCCACCGGTTGGTCAGGCCTGTGCAAGAACGTCGGCAGTTTCTTCAGCACTGGCGAACGTGGCCGTGTACTGGGTTACTGGTGCACCTGCTACGCCTTCGGCGGTCTGGTCGCCACGCCGTTTGCCGGCTGGTGGGCTTATCAGGCCTATCACGACTGGCGCATCGCGTTCATCAGCAGTGCCCTTGTCGTGCTGGTGGTGGCGGTGTTGTTCTATTTCCTGCAACGCAACCGTCCGGAAGACGTGGGACTGCCTGCTGTCGAAATCGAGATCGAACCCGTCAGCGGCGTCGTGGTTCCCCGCGAAAGCATGTGGGCCGGTTTACGGACCGTGATGAAAAATCGCACCGTCCTGATTCTCGGCCTGGCCTACTTCATGCTCAAGCCCGCGCGCTACGCCATTCTGCTGTGGGGCCCGGTGATCATTTACGAACGCATGCCCGAGATCGGCAAGGTTGCATCGGCCATCGTCCCCACTGCGTTTGAACTGGCAGGTCTGGTAGGCCCCATCCTCATCGGTATCGCATCGGACAAATACTTCGGCGCTCGCCGTATACCGGCCTGCGTGCTCAGCCTGGTGGTCCTCACTGTCTGCCTGGGACTGTTCGTTCCCGCCATGCAAAGCGGCAGTCTGTACATGGTGGTCGGCCTGCTGTTCATGATGGGCCTGACGCTTTACGGGCCGGACTCGATGATCAGCGGCTCGGCGGCCATCGATTTCGGCAGCAAGGACGGGGCTGCCTCCGCCGCGGGCTTCGTCAACGGCTGTGGTTCGGTGGGTGCGGTCCTTGGCGGCCTGCTGCCGGGTTACTTCGACACCATCACCGTGTTCCTGGTGTTCACCGGTGCAGCACTGCTGGCCAGCCTGATGTTGGTGCCCTTCTGGAACAGCCGGCCGAAAACACTGGAAAACCCGCTGCTGGTATCGACCCCGGTACAACCGGTCATTGTCAGCACCACACCCTGAATTCGTACTACTCACTTACCTTTCCAAGGAGCAATCATCATGCAATACCAACAACCTTCCCACCTGCAAGCCGTGGTTCTGGACTGGGCGGGCACCGTCGTTGATTTCGGTTCCTTTGCCCCCACGCAGATTTTTGTCGAAGCCTTCGCCGAGTTTGGCGTAGCCGTCTCTCTGGCAGAAGCCCGTGGCCCCATGGGCATGGGTAAATGGGATCACATTCGCACGCTGTGCAACGAGCCCGAGATTGCCGAACGCTATCGCGCGGCGTTCGGTCGCTTGCCGACCGACGATGATGTCACTGCCCTTTATGAGCGTTTCATGCCCTTGCAGATCGAAAAGATCGCCCTACACTCGGCGCTGATTCCCGGTGCCCTCAGTACGATCGATGCCTTGCGCGACAAGGGCCTGAAAATCGGTTCGTGCTCCGGTTATCCGGCTGTGGTCATGGAAAAAGTCGTCGAGCTGGCACGCCAGAACGGTTATGTCGCCGACCACGTCGTGGCGACTGACGAAGTGCCCAATGGCCGCCCTCACCCGGCCCAGGCACTGGCCAACGTAATCGCGTTGGGGATCAGCGATGTGGCGGCTTGCGTCAAGGTCGACGACACCTGGCCAGGCATTCTCGAAGGCCGCAGCGCCGGCATGTGGACGGTTGCCTTGACCTGCTCCGGCAACGCACTGGGCCTGACCTATGACCAGTTCAGGGACTTGCCCTCGGACAAGCTGGCCGAGGAACGCGCGCGCATCATCAAAATGTTCGAAGGCTCGCGCCCGCACTACGTGATCGACACCATCGTCGATTTGCCAGCGGTCATTGAAGACATCAATGCGCGCCTGGCTCGTGGCGAAACCCCTCAGGGTTGCTGACCCGTTGCCGTTTGTGCTCCTGACAGTGACCGTCCCCGGGACGGTCACACCCAAAAACAACAAGAGAACCCGATCATGATCTACGCCCATCCAGGCACTCCCGGTGCCATTGTTTCCTTCAAGTCGCGCTACGGTAACTACATCGGTGGCGAGTTCGTCGCGCCTGTCAAAGGTCAGTACTTCACCAATACTTCGCCAGTCAATGGCCAACCGATTGCCGAATTCCCCCGTTCCACGGCCGAAGACA
>NZ_LMGK01000006.1:0-415 GCF_001427125.1 Pseudomonas sp. Root562 | reverse complement strand
GCTATTTCGCCGGTTGCCTGCGCGCCCAGGAAGGCAGCGCCGCAGAAATCGACGGCAACACCGTGGCCTATCACATCCATGAACCGCTGGGCGTGGTCGGGCAGATCATCCCGTGGAACTTCCCGATCCTGATGGCCGCGTGGAAACTCGCCCCGGCACTGGCCGCCGGCAACTGCGTGGTGCTCAAGCCTGCCGAGCAAACRCCGCTGGGCATTACCGTGCTGGTCGAACTGATCGGCGACCTGCTGCCACCGGGCGTGCTGAACATCGTGCAAGGCTTCGGCAAAGAAGCCGGYGAAGCGCTGGCCACCAGCAAGCGCATCGCCAAGATYGCCTTCACCGGCTCGACCCCGGTCGGCTCGCACATCATGAAATGCGCGGCGGAAAACATCATTCCGTCCACCGTGGAGCTGGG
>NZ_LMGK01000005.1 GCF_001427125.1 Pseudomonas sp. Root562 | reverse complement strand
GAAACGATGCATCGCCGATGGTAGTGTGGGGTTTCCCCATGTGAGAGTAGGTCATCGTCAAGATTAAATTCCGAAACCCCAATTGCGAAAGCAGTTGGGGTTTTGTTTTTGTGCGCAAGAAAAACGTGTCATGCGCGACACAAATTTGCACAGTTATTTTCCACCCAGGACACTAGAATAGGTCCAACTTTTTCAGATTCAGAGGGCTTATGCCAGAGCCGGTTGACACCCCAGGGCTGTCAGAATTACCACTAGAAAATCTGGTTGCGTGCCATGAGTGCGATTTGCTGATGCGCAAGCCCAAGCTCGCTCATGGCGAGAAAGCCCTGTGCCCGCGCTGTGGCTATGAACTCTATGCCCACCGTCACAACGTCGTGCAGCGAAGTCTTGCCCTGGTCATAGCGGCGCTGCTGTTGTACATCCCGGCGAACTTTTTACCCATCATGCAACTCAATCTACTCGGGCAATCGGCTCACGACACTGTCTGGAGTGGTGTGGTCGCGCTTTTTGACACAGGCATGCAAAGCGTTTCAGTGATCGTGTTTCTGTGCAGCATGGCCATTCCGCTGCTCAAGCTGCTGTGTCAACTGATCGTATTACTGAGCATCCGTTTCAATATCGGGCGCAGTTACGGCTTGCTGCTCTACCGCATTTATCACCACTTGCGCGACTGGGGAATGCTTGAGGTGTACCTCATGGGCGTATTGGTGGCGATCGTCAAACTGGCCGATATGGCAGCAATCACCGTAGGACTTGGTCTGGCGTGCTTTATTGGTTTGTTGCTGATTCAGGTCTGGTTGGAGGTCGTCATGTCACCTCACCAGATCTGGCAGGCTTTGTCAGGAGAAGATGCCCATGCGGGCGATTGATGCAGGCATTCTGATTTGTGCGGAATGTCATGAGTTGAACAGGCAGGAAGCTGATACCGATGAGCAAGTCTGTACACGCTGCGGAGCGTTGGTTCACGCCCGCCGCCCGAATAGTCTGGTTCGGACCTGGGCCTTGCTGATTACGGCTGCCATTCTTTACATACCGGCCAATATGTTGCCGATCATGACCGTCAATTCCCTTGGCAAAGGTGCGCCCAGCACGATCATGGCCGGTGTGATCGAACTGGTTCACTACGGAATGTTCCCCATTGCGGCCGTGGTGTTTATCGCCAGTATCGTGGTCCCCACGTTCAAACTCGTGGGTATTGGCCTGCTGCTGTTTTCGGTGCAGCGCCGTCAACCCTTGTCGGCCCGTCAACGCATCTGGATGTACCGCTTTATTGAATTCATCGGGCGATGGTCGATGCTCGATATCTTTGTGATCGCCATCCTGGTGGCGGTCGTTAATTTTGGGCGGCTTGCCAGCATTGAAGCCAATCCTGGTGCGGTCGCTTTTGCCAGCGTGGTAATTCTGACGATGCTTGCCGCAGTAACTTTCGATCCCCGACTGATTTGGGATAACACGGAGTCGGACGACGACCATGACTGATTTGCCTGTAGCGAAAACCCGACCGGCCTCGAACTGGTCAGCCATTTGGGTGTTACCTCTGATCGCCCTGATTATTGGCGGTTGGCTCGGCTGGCGTGCCTATAACGAGAACGGCATCGAGATACAGGTGCGTTTCGAGAGCGGCGAAGGTATCCAGGCCAACAAGACCGAAGTGGTTTACAAGGGCATGTCGGTAGGTAAGGTGAAAACCCTCAAGCTCGATGATGAAGGGAGTTCCAAGGGCGTCATCGCCACCGTCGAAATGAACAAGGATGTCGAGCAATATCTTCGGACCAGCACGCGTTTCTGGTTGGTCAAACCGAGTGTGACGCTCGCTGGTATCACCGGCCTGGAAACGCTGGTTTCGGGTAACTATGTGGCGATCAGCCCCGGTGAAGGCGAGCCCACTCGCAAGTTCAAGGCACTGGCCGAAGAGCCGCCGCTTTCCGATGCTCAACCCGGCCTGCACCTCACGATCAAAGCCGATCGACTGGGCTCTTTGAACCGTGGCAGTCCGGTGTTCTACAAGCAGATCAAAGTGGGACAGATCAAGAGTTACGTGCTCTCCGAGGATCAGAGCACCGTTGAACTCAAGGTGTTTATAGAGCCGACTTACGCCAAGCTGGTGCGTAAACACACGCGTTTCTGGAACGCCAGCGGCATCAGCATCGATGCCAATCTGTCAGGCGTGAAGGTACGCAGCGAATCTCTGGCCAGTATCGTCGCCGGCGGTATTGCCTTTGCAACGCCGGAAAACCGCAAGGACAGTCCGCCTACTGATCCGAGCTTGCCGTTCCGTCTGTATGAGGATTTCGATGCAGCGGCAGCGGGTATCAAGGTCAAGGTCAAGCTCAGTGACTTCGAAGGCTTACAGGCTGGTCGTACGCCGGTCATGTACAAAGGTATTCAGGTCGGCACGCTCAAGGCGCTCAAGGTTGATCCGGATCTCTCCGCCGCCAGCGCCGAATTGACGCTGGACCCGCTGGCCGAGGATTACCTGGTCGACGGCACGCAGTTCTGGGTGGTCAAGCCGTCCATTTCGTTGGCCGGCATTACCGGCCTGGAGGCATTGGTCAAAGGTAATTACATTGCTGTGCGCCCCGGTGACAAAGGTGCAGCGCCGCAACGTGAGTTCGTCGCGCGGCCCAAGGCGCCGCCGCTGGATCTGCGCTCGCCGGGTCTGCACCTGGTGTTGTTCACCGAGAACCTTGGTTCGCTGGAAGTCGGCAGCCCGATTCTCTACAAACAGGTGAAAGTCGGGTCGGTACAGAGCTACCAGTTCTCGCGTAAAAGAAACCAGTTGGTGATCGGCGTCCACATCGAGAAGGAGTACGAAAACCTGGTCAACGCCTCGACGCGGTTCTGGAATGCCAGCGGTATCACGCTGACGGGCGGGTTGACCGGCGGTATTCAAGTCAAGAGTGAGTCGCTGCAAAGCCTGATGGCTGGCGGCATTGCCTTTGAAACACCGCAGGCCAATGCGCCATTGCAGAAACGGATTCCGCGGTTCCGCCTGTTCGCCAGCCATGAGGAAGCCAATCAGAAAGGCGCGGTGATCACGATCAAGGTCGATCGCGCCGATGGGTTGCGAGCAGGGACTCCCATTCGCTTCAAGGGTCTGGATGTCGGCAAGATCGAGAACGTTGACCTCAGTGATGATCTTCAATCGGTACTGCTGACGGCACGCATCACCGAAGTACCCGAGCGCATCGCGCGAGTTGGCAGCGAGTTCTGGGTGGTCAAGCCTGAGTTGGGGCTGATCAAGACATCCAACCTCGAAACGTTGGTGACTGGGCAATACATCGAAGTGCAGCCAGCCGCGAAGAACCTCGGCCCGCAGAAAAGCTTTGTGGCTCTGTCCAGTCCACCCGAAACCGCCAAGGCTGAAGCCGGATTAAGCCTGGTACTGAGCGCTGCCCGCCGAGGTTCGTTGAAAGCCGGGGTGCCGGTGACCTATCGCGAAATCACCGTGGGTAAGGTGACGGGGTATGAGCTGGGCCAGACGGCGGACCGCGTGCTGATCCACATCCTGATCGAGCCTAAATACGCACCGTTGGTGCGTAGCGGTACGCGCTTCTGGAATACCAGCGGGTTTGATTTCGATGTCGGTCTTTTCAAAGGCGCAACGGTGAGAACCGAGTCGCTGGAAACCATGATTCAGGGCGGCGTTGCGTTTGCCACGCCGGACGGTGAGCGGATGGGCAGCGCCGTGCGGCCGGAACAGACGTTCCCGTTGTTCGACAAGTTCGAAGAGGAATGGCTGACCTGGGCACCGAAAATTTCCCTCGGCAAGTAAGCCGGCAAGAATGAAAAAGGCCGCGATCCATTGGATCGCGGCCTTTTTAATGCCTTCGACTAAACCGGATCAAACCGCATCCAGTTCCGGCTCATCCGCTGCAACGTTGAGCGTTGCCTTCACTTGATCGTGACGACGGATGTACTTCCAGTCCGCCTCGTCGATGTAGATGCCCGCCGGACCGCTGCCGCCTTCCAGGTCGATCGCGACACTGGCGCAAACCTGCGGTTTCACACTCGCGAGGATCGGCACGAAGCCCAGTTGCAGGCTGGTTTCCAGCAATGCAGCCTGGTTCTTCTCATCGATGTCCGCGGCTTCGTCGAGGTAGTACGGCAAGCGCACACGCCCGGCCAGGTCGCGGTCCATCAAGTGCAGCAACAAGTACATGTTGGTCAGCGCCTTGATGGTCATGGTGGTGCCGTTGGAGGCCGCGCCATCGATGTCGGTGTGGATCACCGGTTGACCGTTGACCTTGGTGATCTCGAACGCCAGTTCGAACAAGTCCTTGAGGCCGAGCTGGTTGTGGTTGGCCGCTACCAGTCGAGCCAGATATTCCTTGGCCTCTTCGTTCTTGTTGTCCTGTTCCGCGCTTTGGCTGAGGTCGAACACCGACAGGGTTTCGCCTTCTTCGTACTGACCGGCGCTGTGGATGATCTGGTCGATGTGCTTGAGCGCTTCCTTGTTCGGCGCGAGCACGATGCGGAAGCTCTGCAGGTTGGACACCTGGCGTTTGTTGATCTCGCGGTTGAACAGCGCCAGTTGATGCTCGAGGCTGTCGTAGTCGCTGCGGATGTTGCGCAAGGTGCGGGCGATGTCAGTCACAGCGGCACGACGGGCCTTGCCCAGGGTCAGGGCTTCATCGGTACGGTGCGCGTAGGCGTTGATCAGCAGTGACAGGCGACGCTCCATATCGTCTTCGCTGTCGAACTTGGCCACGCCCTTGAGGCGGACCTGCGCGTACAGCGCTTCGATCTGGCCATCAGCGCGCAACAGGCCTTGCCAGCTGTCCTGATAGTCATTGAGCAGTGGCAGCAGGTTGTCCATGGAGTCGTCGATCGGGTCCATGAACGGCGTGCCGAAGGGCAAGTCCGCCGGCAGCAACTGGCGGCGGCGCAATGCGTCGTCGAGGGTGCGTTGCTTGGCTTCCATGTCGCCGATCTGGCGGCCGACCAGTTGCAGCTTGGCTGACAGTTGCTGGACGCGCTCGGTGAACGCATCGCTGGAGCGCTTCAGCTCGTCCTGCGCCGCTTCCATTTGCGCGAGTTGTTCCAGTTTGTCGCCTTCTTCAGCGCTCAAGGTCTGGGCGCGACGGAAATCTTCCAGGGCTTTCTGCGCGTCCAGCACTTGCTGGTACAGCGCTTCGGTCTGGGTCTTGCTCGCGGCGCGGTCGGCAGCCACGGCTTGCTGGGTTTTCAGTTGCTTGAGTTCTTTGTCCAGACGCTCTTTCTGATCGCGCAACGCTGCACGGTCGGCCAGCGCCTGCAAGGCTGGCGGCTCGATGTGCGAGATGTCGATGGACAGGCCCGGCACTTCGAAGCGCTCGCCTTTGAAACCGTCGAGGATCAGTTCCACGGATTTCACCCAGTCGCCGTTCTCGTCGAGGGTGATGCCGTGCTCGCCCAATGGCAGGCTGAACAATGCGCTGTTGAACAGGCGCATCAGGCGCTCGACGTCCTGCTGCGAGAACTCTTCGCGCAGGCGCGCATAACTGTTGTTGTCGGCATGGTCGAGTTGCTGCTTGACCGACTTCAGGCGTTTTTCCAGCTCCCGCAGGCGCTCTTCCAGATCTTCGGCGCTGAACTGGCGCGACTGAGCCAGAGCACCGGCCAGTTCATCGTGAGCGTCTTTGGCCGCGAGCAATTGCTGCTCCAGCACTTTGACGTCATCGACCAGGGCAAAGCGGTGCTTGAGCACCGCCAGTTCGCCGAGCCAGCGCTGGATGCCGGTGATTTCCCGCTCCAGACGCATCAATTCCTGGGTGCCGCCACGCTGATCGTTTTGCAGGGCGTCCTGCTCGTTGCGGTAATGCTCGGCCTGAATGGTCAGCTCTTCCTTGCGCGCACTGGCGTAGTCCGACCAGGTGCCCAGCAGGGAATCGAGCAGTGGCGAAATCCGGTGCAGCTTGCCGCGCAGGATGTCGCGCTGCTTCACGCCATTGGCCAACGCTTCGACGAGTGGGCCGGCGGCGACCAGCGAGTTGTAGTCCTGCTCCATCCGTCGTACATCGCGGAAGGCTTCTTCGCACGCGGCAATGTAATCGACGCTACCGGAACGCAGGCTGTGCTCGAACGCATCGAGGAACAATTGCTTGAGCTTGGCCGCGGTAATTTCACGCATGTGCAGCAGGTTGATGAACAACGCGCGGAACGTCTTCAGGCTCTGTTCGCTGGTGGAGCGCAGCGGAATCAGTGTCAGGTCCAGCGGAATCGATGTGTGACCACCGACCAGCAGACGACGCAGTTCATCAGGCTTGAGTTCATAGGCTTTCAGGCCTTCGCGCTCGAGGTTGGTGAACAGTTCTTTCTGACGCAGGCAGGTGTCGTTTTTCTGGTAATGAGCCAGATCGAGCTTACCGGCGTAGGCGAAGAACTGGTGACCGAAACCACCGCCCGGGCCGCGCCCGACCACGCCGATCACGTGTGGGCCGTGGGGCAGGTTCACTTCCACCAGAATGTAACTGGTGTCCGAGGCGAAGTAGAAACGCCGGGATTGTTCCAGGCTGTACTTGCCGAAACTCATGTCCGACATGCGCGCCAGAATCGGGAACTGCAAGGCGTTGATCGAAGCGGATTTACCGAGGTTGTTCGCGCCGTAGACCGACAACGGTTCTTCCAGCGGAAACAGGCCGAGGCTGTAGCCGGCGGTGTTCAGAAGGGCAAAGCGGCGGATGCCGTAACGTTCCTTGCTCATGCGTCGAGCTCCTGTTCTTCGGCAATGGCGCGGGCCAGGGCGTCTTCTTCGCTTTCACTTTCGAATTCGCTCAGGTCCAGCGGGTCGTCGGTCTGCAGCAGTTTTTCGTCGCTGTCTTCGTCGATCAGCACCGGCACGGGCAGTGGCAAGACGCTGTGCAGGCTGGCGGCCAGGTCTCGGTCTTGCTGGACCGACAGGCAGACGTCGAGGAAGCGGTGCATCGGCGGCAGAAAGCGGTAAACGCCGTTTTCTTCGCTGGCGAAACCGAGTTGGGTCATGCGGCGCATGATCTTTTCTTCGAGTTCGTCCTGGGTCTGCACTTCGGCCTGAATGAACAGGTCGCGGTACTTTTCCAGCAACGATGGCAGTTCGTCGCGACCGAGGCTCCCACCGTCGAGCACGGCGATCGGATCGCGCCCCTGATCGGCCAGATGCTCGACGAGGATGAAGGTGAACAGCGCCAGGCGCTGGGCCGTCTTGTTTACCGCGGCAGCGGCGAGGTCCGGTACGAAATAGTAGAAACCACGGGTGTCGCAGACCAGTTCAAAACCCAGTGCCTTGAAGAGTGTGCGGTACTGGTCCTGAAAGTTCGACAGCTGAGCGTACAGCTCCGGATCGCGGCGGCTGACATGGTAACCCTTGAACAGCTCGCGGAAGATCGGCGCCAGTTGGGACAGTTCGGATAGATCAAGATGCATAAGGGGTGCTCGCAGAATCCTCGGTAGCGTCAGGGCCGGCCGAGAGCAGGGCGAAGGAGCGCAGGCTGACCTGGTGCTCATGTGTGAAGTAGTCGCGACGTTCCAGGCGTTCGCGCTTGAAGCGTTTTTCCCTCGACAGGCGCGAGAACCAGTACAGCAATTCGTCGGTGGCGCCGTCCGGTTCCTGTTCCAGCAGCCAGGTCATCAGATCCGGCATCGGCAAGGCGTCCTCGCAGCGCTCGAGCATTTCCCGGACCGTGCGTGGCGCACGCGGGGCATCGCCGCCCTTGTGGGTTTTGTGCGCCTTGGGAAAGCGCGCCGGTTTCGGTTCGAAACGGGCCAAAGCGTACACGTAGGCCTCGACCTGACTGGCGCTGCCGAGAAAGGTGCTTTGCGGGCGGGTGAACATCGGCATGGCCGCTTGCGGTACGGCGTCGATGCCTTTGCGGCGGATCATCGACAGCGCCAGCGCGGCGCCACGGGTCACCGCGTTATGTCGACGTGCTTCTTCGCGCAGCGGCAGCAGCAGTTCGCGGGCGTGACGCAGGGTCAATTGGGCGCTGGTCTGCATTTCGAGGATGCGCGCGTGGGTGCGCAGCAGCATGTCGTCATCGACCAGGTGGCCGAGCCGCTGCTGTTCGCTGAGCATCTTCAGCAGGACGGTCTCGACCTTGCGCACGCCTTGTTCGAAGGCGCCGTCGGCGTTCACCAGATCGATCATCGGTTCGACGTATTCGTCCCAGGTCGCCAGCACTTCAGCGTAACGCTGGCGCAGCGGAATCTGTCGGTCGCTGGTTTTCGCCCGTTCGGCGACAGCCACCAGTGCCTGTTCGTCGTTATCGAGCTTTTTCAGTACGTCACGGACGCGCATGTCGAGCAGACGCAACTGACGGGCGAGGTCATTGCCGTCACGGATATCGAATGCATCCTGGATGTAACCGGCCAGACGCTCGAGGTGGCGCAGATAGGCTTCGATCTCCAGGCAAAGGCCCAGACGGTGTTCACGGCGCAGATAGGCGAGGAAGTCGTGAATCTGCGCGTTGAGTTCGAAACGGTTCGGGCTTTTCGCCACGGGAACCAGAATATCGAGGCGAATCCACACATCCAGCAGGCTGGTGATGTCCTGCGGCGTACTGTCGAGTTGCTGGGCGGCCAACTGTGAACGCAATTCGTTGAGGCTCAGTGTGCCTTGGTCGAAGTGCTCGCACAGTGGCTCCAGAAGTGCCCAGTGTTCAGCGAGGGCGCGCAAGACGCGCTTGGGTTCGATCATCGGAATGGCCGGCTGTTGGCGATTAAAAGCCGCGATTGTACTGCATTGGGCGCGATGCGATTCACTCTCGGGACAGGCTGTCGCCTTTTTTCACTGGTGCAAAGACTATCGGTGCAGTCTGTCGATCAACTGCGGGCGATCTTGGGCGAAGGGCGGTAGAATCCCTCAACTTTAGTTATCCACAAGTGGCCGACCTTTGCTTATCGAGTCCCGCCGTCGCGCTTATTTGAACGCCATGCAGGTGGTCAACTGGCTGCCGCGCACCGAATTACCCTTTGCCGCCCCGTCGCGGCCCGAACTGCTGGAAATGCCCGAGCCGATGGTCGTCGCGCCTGTGGCACCGGCTGCCGTGGCTGAAGTGCCCGTGGCACCAGTGGTCAAACCGGCTGAACGGGTCAAGGTCGAGGTGCCACGGCCATCGCTTGCGAGCACGCGTACCGGTGCCGTAGCGGTGGAAGAGGCTGTAGAAGCGCCGCTCGTGGTCAAGGCACCGATTGTGCCGCCACCGCGCTTCGCCTTGCAGTTGCTGCGCGCCGGGCGTTGCCTGCTGCTGGTCGAGTTACCCACAGGCGAGGCGTTTCAGGCCCGCGACCCCGCTTATCTGCTGCTCAAGGACATGCTGCGCGCCGCCGGTCTGCCGGACAGCCCGCAGATTGTCGGTGAGCCAGTACGCTGGCCATTACTGGTGCGCGGCACGATGGATCAAGGTCCGGAAGCTGCCCGCGATTTTGTTCAGGGTTTTCTCTCGGCCCGGCTGGAAGATGCACCGTGCGTCTGTGTGTGGCTGATCGGCCTGCCCGCGGTGCGTTTCGCCGGTGAGGCGGATGCCGAGTCCTTCAACCGGGAACTGCAGATCGAAGGCCTGGGCTGCGCCTGGGCGGTGCCGGGCCTGGAATTATTAATGGAAGAGCCACAGCGTAAGGCTGATGTCTGGCAAGCCATGCGTCGGCTGATGGCGCGTTGGAAAGAATCGAATGAGTGACGCGGTATCGTTCCGCCCGATGATCGAGGCGGACCTGGAATCTGTTCTGAAGATTGAATACGCGGCCTACAGCCATCCCTGGACCCGCGGAATTTTTCTCGACGGGCTGGGCAAGTACCAGATCTGGCTGATGTTTGAAGGTCAGCAGCAGGTCGGCCACGGTGTGGTGCAGATCATCCTCGACGAGGCGCATTTGCTGAACATCACCGTCAAACCGGAAAATCAGGGCCGTGGCCTGGGTTTGACGTTGCTGGAGCATCTGATGTCGATTGCCTACAAGGCTGACGCTCGAGAATGTTTTCTAGAGGTGCGCGACAGCAATACCGCCGCGTTCAAATTGTACGAACGCTATGGCTTCAACGAAATCGGCCGTCGGCGGGATTACTACCCGGCGGTGGGCGGGCGTGAAGATGCAGTGGTGATGGCCTGTACGCTGGTGGACTGAATCACCATTGTGGCGAGGGAGCTTGCTCGCGCCGGGCCGCAAGGCGCTCCCTTGTGAGGCGGGCGGGCATCTGGCGACTGCTGCGCAGCCGAACGGGAGCAAGCTCCCTCGCCACAAAAAATCAGCGCCTGCGGTCCAGTGGATCGCGCTGCGCCATCTCCGCTTCATCCAGCCCGTCGCCACCGCCAATGTCGTCTTCACCGACAATGCTCAAGTCCCAATCAGCCTGATTGCCGTTGCCGGCTTCATTGGCATCCCTGGCACCGTCTTCGCGGATCAGGGTTTCCGGGCTCATGTCGTCGTCAGTGGGTTCGTGGTCGCCCGTCGAGGCGCCAGTCATGCCGGCTTCGCGCACGCGCTGGCGTGGCATCAGTTGCTCGCGCTCCTTGTCCGGCAACTCGTCGCCGATTTTTGCGCTGGGTTCGTCATCATCGAAGTCCAGTTCGCTCATCGAACCCATGCGGTCTTCGTTGTCATCGATGGGTTCCGGTTGCACCGCATCGTAAGGACGGCGTGATTCAGTCATGGTAATTCCTCATACTGTGGGCCTTACTAGGGTGGACCCATTGGGTTACCGAGAATTCCACCGGCATGGAGCCCTGCAGCAGGTAACTGGAGAACAACTGCATTTTGCGCGTGACCCCGACGGACGGTTGTCAGTCAAAACTGCGCACCATTCTTGAGGCTTCAAAGCATGAACGAATTACAAGATCTGATTGATAACAACGAGCGCTGGGCTGACGCGATCACTAAAAAGGATCCTGACTTCTTCGCCAAGCTGGCTCGCCAACAGACTCCCGAGTTCCTGTGGATCGGCTGTTCCGACGCACGGGTGCCGGCCAACGAAATCGTCGGCATGCTGCCGGGCGATCTATTCGTCCACCGCAATGTGGCCAACGTGGTGCTGCACACCGACCTCAACTGTCTGTCGGTGATTCAGTACGCGGTCGATGTACTCAAGGTCAAACACATCCTGGTGACCGGCCACTATGGCTGCGGTGGCGTGCGCGCCTCGATGCAGGACCGTCAGTTCGGCCTGATCGACGGCTGGCTGCGCTCGATTCGTGATCTGTACTACGAAAAGCGTGAAGAACTGGCTGCGTTGGCGACTGAGGAAGAGCGGGTCGACCGTCTCTGCGAGCTGAACGTGATCCAGCAAGTGGCCAACGTCGGGCACACCAGCATTGTGCAAAATGCCTGGCATCGCGGGCAGAGCCTGTCGATTCACGGTTGCATCTATGGGATCAAGGACGGCCGCTGGAAAAGCCTGAACACCACCATCAGTGGTTTCGAGCAGCTGCCGCCGCAGTACCGCCTGCGCCCGTTCGAACCGCTGTAAACCGATCAGCGGTGGCGTTGCCGACGCCAGTGTGGCAAACATCTGGTCGTCGGCGCCGCCCGTGCGCTGACTTCCACTTACAGCGCTGGCGCGGGTATTGCCGTTGCCGGTGCTGGCGCCTTGAGTTGTTTGAGCTGGGCCTGGATCGTTGCCGACGCGCATTTGGCCACGGCTTGTTGAGGCGTCAGGTTGCGAATCGAGGTGTAGAACAGCTCACAGGTTTTATCTTTCTGGGCCACTTGCCACATTTGTGTGCAGCTTTTCAGCTCGACATCAGCATTGGTGTCCGACTCACGGCCCATAGTCGCTTGCCAACACGAAGCACTCAGATCCTGGCCCATGACTTTGAGCCCCGCCGCATCGGCCTTGGCCTTGGCATCGGTGCCCGTGTAATTCGCCGGGTCCGCGGCGTACCAAATGTAGCTCGGGTGATTAGCGCCTAGAACGGGGACTTTCACTCCATCGTTCGGGCTGATGTAGACCAGGCTCAACACATTCACCGTCGGACCGTATTGCTCCTTGACCCAGTTTCGCACCGGTGTGCCGAAGGCGACCATTGGCAGGGGCTCGCCGCTGGCGTTCAGGCTGATCTGTTTGACCATCGTGGCCTGGTAATCCTTGAAGTAGCCATAGACCCCCTCAAGGTCCTTGCCGGCGTTGGACGGTGCGGCAATCGGGGCGATATCGATGATTGTCTGGTAACCCGGCGTTTGTTCGGCAGGAACGCCGTTGACTGTCAGCAGCGTCGCCCAGCGATCAGTGGTGGCAGACCGCAGGTAATCCTGAGCCTGGGTCAGCGAATAGTCCGGCGGAAAGTGCAGCAGCTCGACGCTTCTGCGGTTTTCCAGCGCCATGCCCAGCGGCAGGAACAGATACCAGTTATACGCCCACTTGCCGTCGGCATTCAGTTTGCTGGCGCCGTTGTAGGCCAGGTCACCCGCGTCAAGCAGCGCGGCCAGGGGCTTTTCATAACGTTTGGGTACGCCAGTGATTTCGGCGTAAAGCTGAGCGTTGTCTGTTTTGACCAACACCTTCGCATCGCTGTAGCCATCGCGTTGTACGCTTTGAGTCAGATAGTGCTCGACGGTTTGCTCAAGCGTCCAGTTGCGAAAGCAGATCACGTTGCAGTTGTTGGGGTAGGCGAATAGGCGGGTAACGCGTTCGGTACTGCCCAGCTTCAGGTTGATATCGGCATGGGCTGTGGCACTCAAGGTGAGGGCTGCAAGAGTGAGGCTTGCGAGTTTCATCATGCTCAGATCCTTTTCAGCGTGGTCCCGTTACGGATACACGCATACTGGAGCAACGCAATGCCTCAGAAAAGTAGGCCTCGAGCATTTTTTCGAAGAAATACAGTTCAGCCCGCAACTTGTATTTGCGGGCTGGTTCCGGATCAGCCAATCACAGAAGGCGCAGCGCCAATTGGCTGCCGGCACGCAGGTATTCGACTTGTGCGACGACCGCGTCCTTGACGATCGCCTCTCCGGTGTCGGTCAGTGCGGCTTTTTTTGCATCGATAACGGCGGTTTGCAATAGCTGCATGGCGACATCCATTGCTTTCTGAAAGGCCGTCACATTGTTGTGCTGGCCAAACTCGCGAATGACCGCATCCATACGGCGATCTGCATCGTCTCGCAGTGTCCTGTACTCAACTACCGAGACGTTGCCATCCTGGTAGATTTCATTGATCAACGCTTCCAGTGTTTTGGATATTGGTGTCATCGCTTCTTCCTTGAGTTTTGGGGTTTGATTCTCCGAGACAGGTTAATTCAACACTGCTGGCAGCAAGAGTCAGGACTTGCGCCTGTAATGAGTGTGATATCGCCACAGCTTTTGTAGGAAGGCGGCTTTCAGTCTGTGGGGCTCGTTCGACTCACTAATCGACAGGCTTTCTGCCTGATCCCCGCGTGCTCATGCGGGACCAGGCAGAAAAAAGCTTTTTACGGCATCACCGGCGGCGTATACGCCAGTGTCGTGCCCAGCGCCCAGAGCAGTAACAGAACGAGTGGTGTGTGCACCAGCAATTGCACGAAGGAGAAACCGATCAGATCCCGCGCCTTCAACCCGAGTACACCCAGCAACGGCAGCATGTAGAACGGGTTGATCAGGTTCGGCAGGGCTTCGGCGGCGTTGTAGATCTGCACCGCCCAGCCCAGGTGGTAGTTGAGGTCGTTGGCCACTTGCATCACGTACGGCGCTTCAATGATCCACTTGCCGCCGCCGGATGGAATGAAGAAGCCGAGAATCGCCGAATACACACCCATCAGCAGCGCATAAGTGTCATGGGACGCGATGCTGACGAAGAAGGTCGAGATGTGATGGGCCAGTGTCTGCGCATCGGCACCCTTGACCGTGGTCATCAGCGCGGCAATCGAACCGTACAGCGGGAATTGGATCAGCACGCCAGTGGTGGTCGGAACCGCACGGGACACGGCGTCGAGGAAGCTGCGCGGGCGCCAGTGCAGCAATGCACCGAGCATGATGAACAGGAAGTTGTAGGTGTTCAGCCCGGAAATCGCACTGATCGCCGGTTTGGTCGAGAACTCATGGAACAGCCATCCAGCGGCCAGGAGCACCAGCAAAATGGTCAGCAATGGGCTGTGCTCCAGCCATTCGCCAGGACGCGTGCGTGGTTGCAGCGGTGGCAAATTGAAACTCGGGTCGACGCCGCAGGCCTCGGCGTCGCGAGCGGTGTTCGGACCCGGCGCGGTGGCGTAGGCAATGATCAGCGAAATAACGATCAGCGCCAGCAGCATCACGCCTGACTGCCACAGGAAGATGGTCTGGGTGAACGGAATCACTCCGGTGATCGACAGAATCGACGGTGGCAGGCTCGCCGGGTTGGCCTGCAATTGTGCTGCGGACGACGACAGGCCCAAGGCCCACACCGCGCCAAGCCCCAGATACGCGGCGGCACCTGCAGCGCGATAGTCCATTTTCAGATCGGTGCGACGGGCGAGGGCGCGTACCAGCAAACCGCCAAAAACCAGCGACAACCCCCAGTTCAACAGCGACGCGACCATAGAGATCAGCGCCACCCATGCCACCGCGGAGCGGCCGTTTTTCGGCAACTTCGCCAGGCGGTCGATCAACTTCACGGCCGGTGGCGAGCTGGCGACCACATAACCGCCGATCACCACGAAAGCCATCTGCATGGTGAACGGGATCAGACTCCAGAAACCGTCACCGAAGGCCATGGCGGCGTCCGTAGGTTTGGCACCCATGGCCATGGTGGCCACCGCCACGATAATCACCGCCAGGGCGGCAAACACCCAGGAGTCGGGGAACCAGCGTTCGGCAAAACTTGAACAGCGCAGGGCGAAGCGGGCGGAGCGGGTATCTTCGATATCAGCGGCCACGGGAATACCTCGAATTTTTATGTTTGTAGTGGTCTTCAGGGCGTCAGACGCCCGTCTGGACAGACCTCAACATTAATTCAACCACTGTTTTTTTGCGGCGCTGTTTTGTGGCTATGGGACTTTGGTCTAACGGGTTGTCCGCTGGCGCGTTTGCGTAGACCATGGGCGCCTTGATTTATGCCTGTGCCAGAGTTCTTTTCATGACTGCCAACACTGATTCACGCCCGGCGCCGTTCAGCCGCTCGGACTACAAGACCCTGGGGCTCGCAGCGCTCGGCGGGGCGCTGGAAATCTACGACTTCATCATTTTCGTATTTTTCGCGCTGACGTTGAGTCAGCTGTTCTTTCCACCGGAAATGCCTGAGTGGCTGCGCCTGCTGCAAAGTTTCGGCATCTTTGTCACCGGTTATCTGGCGCGGCCGCTGGGTGGCATCCTGATGGCGCATTTTGCCGACCGGTTGGGACGCAAGAAGGTCTTCAGCCTGAGCATCCTGATGATGGCGCTGCCGTGCCTGCTGATCGGGATCATGCCGACCTATGCGCAAATCGGTTACTTCGCACCACTGCTGCTGTTGGCCCTGCGGGTTCTCCAGGGCGCGGCGGTGGGCGGTGAGGTGCCGAGCGCGTGGGTGTTTGTCGCCGAGCACGCGCCGGTCGGCCATCGCGGCTATGCCTTGGGTTTTTTGCAGGCGGGGCTGACCTTTGGCTATCTGCTTGGCGCTTTGACGGCGACGTTCCTCGCGCAGGCGTTTACGCCGGCAGAGATCCTCGACTTCGCCTGGCGTTACCCATTCCTGCTGGGTGGCGTATTCGGCGTGATCGGTGTCTGGTTGCGTCGCTGGCTCAGCGAAACCCCGGTGTTCATGGCTATGCAGACTCGGCGCGAAGAGACTGTCGAGCTGCCGTTGCGGGCGGTCCTGCGTGAACATCGGCTGGCCATGCTGCCGGCGATGATCCTCACCTGCGTGCTGACTTCGGCAGTGGTGGTGTTCGTGGTCATCACCCCGACCATGATGCAGAAAACCTTCGGCATGACCGCCAGTCATACGTTCGCCTTGAGCGCATTGGGCATCGTCTTTCTGAACATCGGATGCGTGCTTGCCGGTTGGCTGGTCGACCGCATTGGCGCCTGGCGTACGGTGATGTTGTACAGCCTGCTGCTGCCGCTGGGCATCGGCGTGCTCTATGGCTGCCTGATCAGCGGTGGTGATTGGATCGGTCTGGCCTACGCCGTGGCGGGGCTCGGGTGCGGGGTGGTCGGCGCGGTGCCCTCGGTCATGGTCAGCCTGTTTCCAGCGCGGGTTCGTGTCTCGGGCATTTCCTTTACCTACAACATTGCCTACGCCGCCTGGGCAAGTATCACCCCATTGTTGTTGATCGGTCTGATGCCGTGGAGCCCATGGATCTGCGTGATTTTCTGTGCAGTGATGGGCGCGGTGGGGGTGGGCAGCGCAGCGTACTTCGGTGCGCGTATACCCAGCGTTGGACATTGTCCGGCGCCCGGCACTGCCTGACTGACAAGCTTGCCCACGTGTGGCAACTATTTTTGTAGGACAAAACTCAAACGCTCTTCAGAAAAGACCTGCAAGGCCGATGGCTAGGCTGCATATCGCTTTCTATCCAGTCCATCGGTGCATCCCCATGTTCAATAAACGCTTGAAGCAGGAGCTGTCGGCTCTTCGTGAAGAACTCTCCAGCCTTCAGCAAGTGAAGGAAAGTCTGGAAAGCGAGATGCTGGTGCTGACCCTTGATACGGATGGCCGGGTGCAGTCGGTCAATCAGAATTTCCTGAGCGAGATGCACTACAAAAGCAACGAGCTGATCGGCCGGCACATCGACGACATCGCCCCGGAGCATGTGAAGAACGACGAATTCCAACGGCGTTTCAATAACGCCCTGACCCGCGGCGAACACTTCGCCGGCACCGTGCGTTTGTTGCGTGGAAACGGGCAGGAAGCGTGGCTGCGTTCGATCTTTCAGCCGGTTCGCTCGGCTGACGGTCGGATCAGGCACTTTTCGATTTTCTCCAGCGACCTGACCCGCACCATCGAGGCCTCCCGCGAACATGAAAACCTGATCGGCGCGCTGGTGCGCTCGACGGCGGTGATCGAGTTCGACCTCAATGGCAACGTATTGACCGCCAATGACCGGTTTCTCTCGGGCATGGGTTACAGCCTGGCGCAGATCAAAGGTAAACATCACCGTACTTTTTGCCTGCCGGACGAGTACAACAGCGCCGAATACCAGAACTTCTGGCGCCGCTTGAATGCAGGTGAGTACGTCACAGGTCGTTTCAAGCGTATCGACAGCCATGGTCGTACAGTCTGGCTGGAAGCGTCCTACAACCCAGTGATCGATGCCAACAACAAGCTCTACAAGGTGGTGAAGTTCGCCACGGTCATCACCGATCAGGTCAATCAGGAGCAAGCGGTCGCCGAAGCGGCGAACATCGCTTACAGCACGTCGCAGCAAACCGACCAGAGTGCACAACGCGGCACGGCCGTGGTGACGCAGGCGGTGGATGTGATGCGCGACCTCGCCAAACACATGCAAACCGCTGGCGATGGCATCGAAGCCCTGAACGAGCAGTCGCTGGTGATTGGCACAATCGTCAAAACCATCAGCGGTATTGCCGAACAGACCAACCTGCTGGCGCTCAACGCCGCTATCGAAGCCGCCCGCGCCGGTGAACAGGGACGAGGGTTTGCCGTGGTGGCGGACGAAGTCCGGCAATTGGCTTCGCGCACCAGCCAGGCCACCGATGAAATCGTGTTGGTGGTGCGTCAGAACCAGGACATGGCGCGCAACGCTGTGGCGCTGATGACCGACAGCAAACTGCAGGCCGAACAGGGGCTGGCGCTGGCAGCGGAAGCGGGGACGGTGATTGTCGAGATCCAGGACGGTGCGCAGAAGGTGGTCAATGCAGTGGGGCAGTTTGCCAATCAGCTGTCGTCATAAGATCTGCGCGATGTGACGTATGTGAAAAGATCGCTTCGGCGATCTTTTCATTTCCGGGATTTTACCTCGCTACAATCGGCTCTTTCCCCAGGAGCAGACATCCATGAACGCTTCCCACCGCTGTCCGGCCCCTTTGGGCTGAAGTGATTGCCGCCCAGGCCGACGAGCGTGTGTTCAGTGACGGCCGTTGGCACTTTGAAGGCCACGATGCGTTGCGCACCTTGCGCCACGTCGCCGGTGGGCACTTTTTGACGATTGGCGAGCCAGTGGACGGCAAGCTTTTGCAGTCGTAAGGTGCGGCAACGCGAGTCGTAAGCACATTCACTTCGAGACCAGGCAATGAGCAAACTGCGTGTAGGGATTATTTTTGGTGGTCGTTCGGCCGAGCATGAAGTGTCGCTGCAATCGGCGAAGAATATCGTCGATGCCTTGGACCGTTCGCGCTTCGAACCGGTGCTCATCGGCATCGACAAACAAGGGCATTGGCATCTCAACGACCCTTCGAATTTTCTGCTGAACCAGGAAAATCCGGCGCTGATTGCCCTCAATCAGTCCAACCGGGAGCTGGCGGTGGTGCCCGGCAAAGCCAGCCAGCAGTTGGTGGAAACCTCCAGTCAGGAACTACTGGGGCATGTCGACGTGATCTTTCCGATCGTCCACGGCACGCTCGGTGAAGACGGTTGCCTGCAAGGCCTGCTGCGCATGGCTGATTTGCCGTTTGTGGGTTCCGATGTACTCGGTTCGGCGGTGTGCATGGACAAGGACATCAGCAAGCGCCTGCTGCGTGATGCGGGCCTGGCGGTCACACCGTTCGTGACCCTGACCCGCACGACTGCCGCCCGCAGCGGTTTCGCGCAAGTATCGACAAAGCTGGGTCTGCCGCTGTTCGTCAAACCGGCGAACCAGGGGTCTTCCGTAGGCGTGAGCAAAGTGACCAGCGAAGCCGAGTATGTGGCGGCAGTCGAGCTGGCGCTGGGCTTCGACGACAAGGTGCTGGTCGAGTCGGCTGTCAGCGGTCGCGAAATCGAATGCGCGGTGCTTGGCAACGAACAGGCAATCGCCAGCGGTTGTGGCGAGATCGTGGTGCGCGACGGGTTTTATTCCTACGACAGCAAATACATCGACGACACGGCCGCGCAAGTGGTGGTCCCGGCCGATATCAGCGTCGAGGCCAGCGAGCGCATTCGGGCCATGGCGGTCGAGGCTTTTCATGTGCTCGGATGTTCCGGGCTGGCGCGGGTAGATGTATTCCTGACCGACAGCGGCGAAGTGCTGATCAACGAAATCAACTCACTGCCCGGTTTCACCCGTATCAGCATGTACCCGAAACTCTGGCAAGCCGCGGGCATGACCTACAGCGAACTGGTTACGCGGCTGATTGAACTGGCGATGGAAAAGCATCAGGCGCGACGGGCGTTGAAAATCAGTCGTTGAAAGCGCCTGGACTACAACGTCACCCGCACATCATTTTGGCTATGCCGGCCTGATGTCTGAATACTCTTGGAAAGGGCTTACCACCCGGTAAGCCCTCTTCCATTGCCACATCGTCGCATTTAATCCCCCAACGCTTCACCCTCGCGCCGAGGGTCTGCGCCGCCGGCCAATGATGCTTTGCCTTGCGCATCCTTGACCCGAACCACGGCCTGAGTGCCGCTGGTCATGTCTATCTCGTTCACGTTGTGGCCTTTGTCCTTCAGCGCCTTGATCAGCATCGGGCTGAATTGTCCGCGTTCCAGTTCGGTCGGGCCGTTGCGGCTGCCGAAGTTGGGCAGGTTGATGGCTGTTTGCGGGTCGAGGTTCCAATCGAGCAGGCCGATAGTGGATTTGGCGACGTATTCGATGATCTGCGAGCCACCGGGGGAGCCGATGCTGGCGAGGAATTCGCCGTTCTGACGATCGAAGATCAACGTCGGGGCCATGGAGGAGCGGGGGCGTTTGCCCGGTTCGACGCGGTTGGCGACCTTCTGCCCATTTTCCTCGGGGATGAATGAGAAGTCGGTCATTTCGTTATTGAGCAGAAAGCCCTGAACCATCACATGCGAGCCGAATGCCGATTCGATGGTGGTGGTCATCGAGACCGCGCCGCCCTGATCATCGACGGCGACGATTTGCGAGGTGGAAATGCGCAAAGGCGAACGGTCCGGCGCATAGGCGACCTGAATGCCCGGCGGTGTGCCCGGTTTGGCGGTGCCCATGCTGCGATCGCCGATCATGGCGGCGCGGCTGGCCAGGTAAGCCGGGTCAATCAGGCCTTTGACGGGCACCGGCACGAAGTCCGTATCGGCCACGTATTGCGCGCGGTCGGCATAGGCCAGGCGCTCGGCTTCCGAGATCAGGTGCACGGCTTCAGGGGACGGTTCGATGCCGGCAGGGGCGCTGGTTTTCAACGGTTTCATCGCAGCGAGTGCGAAGCGCTGATCGCGAGCCTCCAGGGCTTGCAACGTGCCGAGGATCTGCGCCACGGCAATTCCGCCCGATGACGGCGGCGGCATGCCGCACACCTGCCAGCGTTTGTAATCGCTACACAGGGGCGCGCGCTCCTTGGCGTTGTAGTTGGCCAGATCGACCAGTGACAGGCTGCCGGGATTGGCATGACCTTGGACCTTGGCCACGATTTCCTGCGCGACAGGGCCTTTGTACAACGCGTCCGGCCCTTCCTTGGCGATACGTTGGAACAACGCTGCCAACGGCGGATTTTTCAGCAGGGTGCCACTGGCTTTCGGGCTGCCGTCGGCATTGCGAAAGTAAGCCATCATCTCGGGGGAGCGAGCCATGGACGAGTCCGAGGCGATCAGCCCGTGCAGCCGTGGCGAGATGGCAAAACCTTGCTCGGCCAATTCGATTGCCGGTTCGAACAGTTGCGCCCATGGCAGGCGACCGTGTTTGCGATGGGCCAGTTCAAGCGCACGCAACACGCCCGGCGTGCCAACCGAGCGGCCGCCAATCTGTGCCTGGGTGAAGGGCATGGGTTGGCCATCGGCCTGCAGGAAAAGCTTCTCGGTGGCGCCAGCCGGTGCGGTTTCGCGGCCGTCGTAGGTGCGCACGGTTTTACCATCCCACAACACAATCAAGGCGCCACCGCCGATGCCTGACGATTGCGGTTCGACCAGCGTCAATACCGCTTGCATCGCAATCGCGGCATCGATGGCCGAACCACCGCGACGCAGCATCTCGCACCCGGCTTCGGCGGCCAGCGGATTGGCGGCGGCTGCCATGTGTTTCGAGGCGTGGCGGGTCTGTAGATCGGTGCGATAACCGGAAGCGCTTTCCGGTGCGAGCGGCAGTGTCGGTACCGATGCGTTGTTGCAGGCGCCGAGGGCTATCGCGGCGGTGATCAGCGCAATGGCTGACACTCGATGACGGTTCAAGTGCAAAGCTGAGAACACGTGGGGCACTCCATCCGTGAGATAAACGTTCCGGCGACTTTATCTACCGTCTTGCGGTGACGCAAACCGGCTCTCGCTGCAAAGATTGCATTGTGCTTCATCATCGGGCGGATTTTCTGTAGGGTCATTGCCAACAGGCAGGTCAGAAAACCAACTAGAGGCAGACATGCAGACCGAGTTTCCAACGCAGCCAAGTTACCGAGCTCAGCGCGAACAGTTTCTGGCAGCGGCCAGCGCGGCGGGTGCGACGCTGAGCGAGTACGCTCATCCGCTCAGAGGGCCGTTCGGTGAACCGCTGGCGACTGACGTGGCGGTGCTGGGGGATCCAGGTGCCAAGCGATTGTTGATCGCGTTGAGCGGCACCCATGGCGTGGAAGGCTTTTACGGTTCGAGTTGCCAGATCAAGTGGCTGCAGGAACTTGGCAAGCGCTCATTGCCGGCGGATGTGGCTGTGGTGATGATCCATGTAATCAACCCTTGGGGCATGGCGTGGCTGCGGCGGGTCAACGAAGACAATATCGACCTGAACCGCAATCACCTGAACTTCCAGCGCCCACTGCCGGACAACCAGGCTTACAACGCGCTGCATGACATCTATGCCTGCACGCAGTTGCGAGGCCCCGAGCGGGATCGGGCCGATGCGTTGCTCGATGAACAGATTGCGCGACACGGCTGGCCAGCGGTGATGTCGATCGTCGAAGGTGGACAGCATGCTCACCCCGATGGCCTGTTTTATGGCGGGCTGGTGCCGAGCTGGTCGAATCGCACGTTGCACCGGATCATGCAAAAGCACATGAGCCATGCCGAGGTTGCCATGTGTTTCGATCTGCACACCGGCGCCGGTGAGTACGGGCATCCGATGTTATTGACCATAACCGAGTCTGCCTATCCGGCGCTGGCGGATGCGCAGGCGATCTATGGGCCGTGGCTCTACAGTTTGCAAACCGGCGCCGACACCTTGAGCGAAACCGGTGTGGCCGCGACGGCCACCGGCTATACCTCGCAGGCATTGCTCGATGCGCTGCCACAGGTGCGGTTGATGCCGTTTGTCATTGAGTGCGGGACGTATCCGGGCCCGGACGTGCATCGCCATCTGCGTGATGATCATTGGCTGCATCTGCATGGCAATCCAGGTGATGCGACAGGGCGCGAGATCAAGCTGAATCTGCTGGAGCAGTTTTATCCTGCCGACAACGATTGGCAGGCGATGGTCTGGTTGCGGACCTGGCAGATCTGGGAGCGAGCGCTGTCTGCATTACCGACGGTTCGAACCTGATCCACGAGCGCAGCGGTTGAGGATCTCCTGTCACCGCGGCGCAGTTTTCTCGAGGCATAAAAAAACGGCCTACCTTGCGGTAAGCCGTTTTTAGTACTTGGTGGCTACACAGGGACTTGAACCCCGGACCCCAGCATTATGAATGCTATGCTCTAACCAACTGAGCTATGTAGCCAAGTGGCGCGCATTATTCACCGGTAACGGGGATGCGTCAAGCACAAATCTAAAATATTTCTCTACGCTTTCAACCGCTTATCCTCCTGAGCCGAAAAAAACACTCGGGGGAGGGCATCAATTGAGCTGAAACCTGCCGGTATTGGCACTCAATGCCTTGCTGCCATGGCTCAATGTGTCGGCTGCGTGGTTTACCGCACGGGCACCTTCGAGTAAACGCACCGCGGCCTGATCGACTTGTTGGATGTTGCCGCTGACCTCGTCGGCGGTGCTGGCCTGTTCCTCTACGGCTGTCGCAATCTGCGCCAGGGTGTCGGTGACGCCCTGTACTGCACTGGCAATTTCCCCCAGGCGCTCGCCCAGGCCCGTGACGGCCAGGGCATCGGATTGCGCCTGGCCACACGCCGCTTCCATCAGGCTGACGGCTTCGTTCACCGTGCTGCGCAAACTGTCGACCGTACCGGCGATCTGCGCGGTCGAGGACTGCGTGCGTTGCGACAGGCTGCGCACTTCGTCGGCCACCACTGCAAAACCACGGCCCTGCTCGCCGGCACGGGCGGCCTCGATGGCGGCGTTGAGCGCCAACAGGTTGGTCTGCTCGGCGACGCCGCGAATGGTGTCGACCACCAACTGGATCTGCTGCCCTTGTTCACTGACCCGACCCAGCGCCGCAGCGGTGTCGTTCAGACGCTGATTGAGCGCCTGAATACTTGCCGTCGTACGCAGGCTGTCCCGACTGCTGTCGGCAGCAATGCGCTGAGTCTGCTGAGCGCTGCCAGAAGCCTGCTCGCAACTGTGGGCCACCCCTTGAGAGGTCGCGGCCAATTGCGTGGCCGCAGCGGCTATCTGACTGATCTGCAACTGTTGGGCTTCGACCTCGCCCAGCGCATCGCTGGAATGGTGGTTGAGGGTTTGCACGGCGTTGCTCAATTGCAGGGTTTCGTGATCCACACCGAGCAAACTGGTGCGCAACTGCACCACGGCAACATTCAGCGCGGTGCTGATGGCCGCCAATTCGTCCCGACCTTGAACCGGCGCTTGCAGGCTCAGGTTGCCGTCGCGCAGGGCTTCGGCGAGCAGGGTGATACCGCTGGCGCTACGGCGGATCGACGCCTGCAAACAAATGAACAGGTACAAAGCCGCCAGCAAGAGGCAGCCAAACACGCTCGCCACCACGATGAACTGACGGATCGCCGAGTCGTGGTAGTAATCAAGACGCTGGTCCAGCGATTCCAGCGATTGCTGGCGCAACGCCGCGAGGTTGGCGAGCAGGGCGTCCAGGCTGCGCTCAAAGTCTTCGGGCTTGAGGTTGATGCTGCCGCCGAACACGCCGTCATCGAGGACTTTCAACCCTGAATGGAGGTGCTTGAGGCTGTCATGGTACTGATCGGCCCAGGTTTGCAGGGCGCTGGGCAAGCGGGCCTCGAGCAGTCCCGCCGTTTTTGCCAATTGCTCCCTGGCATCTCCAATGCGGCTGCGCAGATCACGTAATTGCAGGCGACTTTGCAAGGTGAACTGCCCAGACACCACGGATGCCTGGCCCACGGCGGCCAGGCGACCGACACGTTCGATCAGGTCTGGTGCGTGCTGGGTGGAAATCTGTGTCAGCAGGTACGTTTCCAGCCAGGGTGCGAGTGTCAGGCGATTGTCCATGGCGATTTGCTCGCGCAACGCTTGCAGCGCACTCAAGGCGTTGGTGAAGCGATCGTAACCGTCCGGCCACCAACCGACGCTGCTGAGGCTTTTCGAGTCGAGGCCGTTGAGAGCCGACTGCAGGGTTTGAAAACGCGTCAAGGTTTCATCCTTGGCCTGGTCTTTTTGCAGCGTTGCACCAAGGTCAGAAGCGGCCTCAGTGACGGCGGGCTGGACCGCGTCGAAGGCTGCCATGGCGGCCAGCGTTGCAGGCGTCGGTTGGCGATTGGTTTCCGTTGCGCGCCATCGGGCTGCACGATCACGTTGGGCGGAAAGCAGGTTGTCCAGCGCATCAAGGGCGAGAAGTTGACGAACCCCGGCACGTTCTCCTGAGATCAAATTCAGTTTGTCGCGATAATCCTGGCCGATCATCCACAGGCTGCCGGCCAATGGCAGGATGAACAGCAGAAACAACAGCTGAAACTTGCGCGCAAACCCGAAACGCCCCAGCAGCCCGATCCCCGGTGATAAAAAAGCCTGCATGCCCCGTGACTCCTTTGAACACCGCGCACCATTGGCGTGCGTCGTGACTCGTAAGACCACGACCGGTGCCCCTTAAAAGGCCTCGAAAGTTCACCATTGCCAGCTCTGTAGGCCGACTCTGTGGCGAAACTTCCCATTCTCGGCCCTCTTTGTAAGAGGGCCGCGTTGAAGCGGAACAGGAAGGCAAGATTCAGACCATGGCACAGCGCTATCACCTCTTTAGCGATGAAAAATTGAAGTAGTTAGCAGGCTAAGGGGATGGCGCTCCTGCACCGAAAAATGGCACATTGACGCAACTGTTCGTGTGCACCCTTCGTTGTCTGGAAACCCCCATGGCTATCAGCAATGCCCAGACCGGTTCCGTGCCGGCCTCCGCTCCTTCGCAAAGCAGTCCTCTGGTCATGCGCATCATCGGCGCAGTGGCGCTGGCGCACTTGATCAATGACCTGATTCAGTCGGTACTGCCGTCGATTTACCCGATGCTCAAGGCTAACTATGGCCTGACATTTACCCAGGTCGGGTTGATCACCCTGACGTTCCAACTGACGGCTTCGCTGTTGCAGCCGTGGGTCGGGTATCACACCGACCGCCATCCCAAGCCGTGGCTGTTGCCAGCGGGCACCGTGTGCACGTTGGTGGGGATTGTGATGATGTCGGTGGTCGGCAGCTTCCCGATGATCCTGCTGGCGGCGGCGCTGATCGGCATTGGCTCCTCGACCTTCCACCCGGAAGCTTCTCGCGTGGCACGACTGGCCTCGGGCGGACGCTTCGGGCTGGCGCAGTCGACTTTTCAAGTGGGCGGCAATGCGGGTTCGGCGTTCGGTCCGTTGCTGGCGGCGGCGATCATCATTCCCTACGGTCAGGGCAACGTGGCATGGTTCGGGTTGTTCGCGGTATTTGCGTTGTTCGTGCTGTACCGGATCAGCCGCTGGTACGCCAATCACCTGAACCTGTTCAAGCTCAAGCAAGGCCAGGCTGCAACCCACGGGCTGTCCAAGGGAAGGGTGATCAGTGCGCTGGTGGTTCTCGGTTTGCTGGTGTTCTCCAAGTACTTTTATATGTCCAGCCTCACCAGTTATTTCACCTTCTACCTGATCGAAAAATTCGACCTTTCAGTGGCCAGTTCGCAGTTGCATCTGTTCCTGTTTCTCGGCGCGGTTGCAGCGGGGACGTTTTTCGGTGGGCCGATCGGTGACAAGATCGGGCGTAAGGCCGTGATCTGGTTCTCGATCCTTGGCGTGGCGCCGTTCACGTTGTTGCTGCCGCATGTCGACCTGTTCTGGACCAGTGTGCTCAGCGTGGTCATCGGCTTCATCCTGGCTTCGGCGTTCTCGGCCATCGTGGTGTATGCCCAGGAACTGGTGCCGGGCAATGTCGGAATGATTGCCGGGGTGTTCTTCGGTTTGATGTTCGGTTTCGGCGGGATCGGCGCGGCGTTACTGGGGCATTTGGCAGATATTCACGGCATCGAGTACGTGTACTTCCTGTGTTCGTTCCTGCCGTTGCTGGGTGTGTTGGCGATTTTCTTGCCTCGCACCAAAAAGGCCTGATCCCAAGCCTATCCTGTAGGGGAGAGGCTTGCCCGCGAAGCTTTTAGCGGCATGGTGACGCCTTCGCGGGCAAGCCTCGCTCCTACGGGGTATGGGGTGTTGCCCGAATTTCAGGCACAAAAAAGCCGCGTTTCAAACGCGGCTTTTTCTTGGGTCGAGGTTTTACACGTTGAAGCGGAAGTGCATCACGTCGCCGTCTTTGACGATGTAGTCCTTGCCTTCCAGGCGCCATTTACCGGCTTCCTTGGTACCGGCTTCGCCTTTGTACTGGATGAAGTCGTTGTAGGCGATCACTTCGGCGCGGATGAAGCCTTTTTCGAAGTCGGTGTGGATCACGCCAGCGGCTTGCGGTGCGGTGGCACCGACGCGCACGGTCCAGGCGCGGACTTCTTCGACACCGGCGGTGAAGTAGGTCTGCAGGTGCAGCATTTCGTAGCCGGCCCGGATCACTCGGTTCAGACCTGGTTCTTCGAGGCCCAGGGCTTCGAGGAACATGTCTTTCTCTTCGCCGTCGTCGAGTTCGGCGATTTCCGCTTCGATCTTGTTGCAGACCGGAACGACCATGGCACCTTCTTCTTCGGCGATGGCCTTGACCACGTCCAGGTGCGGGTTGTTCTCGAAACCGTCTTCAGCGACGTTGGCGATATACATGACCGGCTTGGTGGTCAGCAGGTGGAAGCCCTTGATCACCGCTTTTTCATCGGTGCTCATGGTCTTCATCAGGCTGCGCGCAGGCTTGCCGAGGGTGAAGTGAGCAATCAATTGCTCCAGCAGGCCCTTCTGAACCACGGCATCCTTGTCGCCGCCCTTGGCGTTACGCGCGACTTTCTGCAGTTGCTTCTCGCAGCTGTCGAGGTCGGCGAAGATCAGTTCCAGGTCGATGATTTCGATGTCACGTTTCGGGTCGACGCTGTTGGAGACGTGAATCACGTTCTCGTCTTCGAAGCAGCGGACCACGTGAGCGATGGCATCGGTTTCACGGATGTTGGCCAGGAACTTGTTGCCCAGGCCTTCGCCCTTCGACGCGCCGGCAACCAGGCCCGCGATGTCGACGAATTCCATGGTGGTCGGCAGGATGCGCTTTGGATTGACGATGGCCGCCAATGCCTCCAGGCGCGGGTCCGGCATCGGCACGATACCGCTGTTGGGTTCGATGGTGCAGAAGGGGAAGTTCTCGGCCGCAATACCGGATTTGGTCAGGGCGTTGAACAGGGTGGACTTGCCGACGTTAGGCAGGCCGACGATGCCGCAATTGAATCCCATGGTGTTTCCCCTCGGGTAAAAAGTCAGGCCTTCTGGCTGTGCAGGTTTTTCATCGCGCGGTTCCATTCACCGGCGAGGATATCCGGCAGCACGCCGAGGGCAAAGTCGATGCTGGCATCGAGTTTTTCCTGTTCGGCGCGTGGCGCACGACCCAGGACGAAGTTTGAAACCATACTGGCAACGCCCGGGTGGCCAATGCCAAGCCGCAAGCGGTGAAAGGTATTCTGATTGCCCAATTGCGCAATGATGTCGCGCAACCCGTTGTGACCGCCATGGCCGCCGCCCTGTTTGAGCTTGGCGACGCCCGGAGGCAGGTCGAGTTCGTCATGCGCCACGAGGATTTCTTCAGGCTTGATGCGGAAGAAACCGGCAAGGGCCGCGACGGCCTGGCCGCTGCGGTTCATGTACGTGGTGGGAATCAGCAGACGAACATCCTGACCCTGATGCGAAAAGCGACCGGTCAGGCCGAAATATTTGCGGTCCGCCACAAGGTTTACGCCTTGTGCGTTCGCGATGCGCTCAACAAAAAGGGCCCCTGCGTTATGCCGGGTCTGTTCGTATTCAGCGCCTGGATTTCCCAGGCCAACGATCAGTTTGATGGCAGTCACGATAGGGGCCCTTCCTAGGAGTGGTGGATAACATCGCCGCAATCAGGGAGAGCGGCGAAAGTGGACGAAAATTGCTCATTTACCATGATGTAAACTCCGCGTTCTCGCCCGCTTTCTCGCTATGCTCTAGTCCGCGATGTTTCCGGTCACTCCGGCGAACAGAGTGAAATTACTCTGCTGCGCCTTCTTCGGTAGCTTCTGGAGCAACACGTGGAGCGTGGACGTTGGCAACAGCCTTGTCATCGCCGTGTGTCAGAGCCACGAACTCAACGCCTTTAGGGGCTTTGAGGTCCGACAGGTGAATGATCGAACCGATTTCGGCGTTAGCCAGATCGACTTCGATGAATTCAGGCAGGTCTTTCGGCAGGCAGGAAACTTCGATTTCCGAAGTAACGTGCGAGATTTCGCCGCCTTTCTTGGTCGGTGCTTCTTCGTTGATGAAGTGCACTGGAACGATAGCGGTCAGTTTCTGGCCAGCGACTACGCGTACGAAGTCAGCGTGCATCACGTGGCCTTTGGCCGGGTGACGTTGCAGGGCTTTGATCACGACGTTCTGCTTGGTGCCACCAACGTTCAGCTCGATGATGTGGCTGTAAGCCGCTTCGTTTTCGAGCAGTTTGGCAACTTCTTTGGCCAGCATGCTGATGGATTCAGGGGCTTTGTCGCCACCGTAAACTACAGCTGGAACTAGGCTTGCGAGACGACGCAGGCGGCGGCTCGCACCTTTCCCCAGGTCGGAACGCACTTCAGCATTCAGAGTAAAATCGTTCATGTTGTATCTCCAAAATAACCACACTCGCCCCAGCGTTTGCGACCAGCGCTAAAGGCGATATGGGCAAAAAAGCCCCGCCCCGACAGGAATGCCGGGGCGGGGCGCTTTTCGTCAACGAGACATTCGAAAAGGGCAGGGCCCTTAGCGGAACATCGCGCTGATCGATTCTTCATTGCTGATGCGGCGGACCGCCTCGGCAACTACCGGTGCGATATCCAGTTGACGGATACGCGCACAGGCTTGTGCTGCAGCGGACAGCGGAATGGTGTTGGTCACCACCAGCTCGTCCAGCACGGAATTTTCAATGTTTTCGATTGCCCGACCCGATAGCACAGGGTGCGTGCAGTAGGCGAAAACCTTGGCTGCGCCATGCTCTTTCAAGGCCTTGGCCGCGTGGCACAGGGTGCCGGCGGTATCGACCATGTCATCGACCAGAATACAGGTACGCCCTTCGACATCACCGATGATATGCATCACTTCAGAGTGATTGGCTTTCTCACGGCGTTTGTCGATGATCCCGAGATCCACGCCCAGGGATTTGGCGACGGCACGTGCACGCACGACGCCACCAATGTCCGGGGAGACGATCATCAGGTTTTCGAAGCGCTGATCTTCAATGTCATCCACCAGAACCGGGGAGCCGTAGATGTTATCTACCGGAATATCGAAGAAACCCTGGATTTGGTCAGCATGCAGATCAACCGTGAGAACACGGTCGATGCCGACTACGGTAAGCATGTCAGCCACGACTTTCGCGCTGATTGCCACACGTGCGGAACGCGGACGGCGATCCTGACGGGCATAACCAAAGTAAGGAATAACAGCAGTGATACGAGTAGCCGAGGAGCGGCGGAAGGCGTCAGCCATCACTACCAGTTCCATCAGGTTATCGTTGGTCGGAGCGCAAGTCGGCTGAATAATGAAGACGTCTTTACCGCGAACGTTTTCATTGATCTCGGCTGTGATTTCGCCGTCGGAGAATTTGCCGACAGAGATGTCACCGAGAGGGATATGCAGCTGACGTACGACACGCCGAGCCAGATCGGGGTTAGCATTCCCCGTAAAGACCATCATCTTGGACACGCGCAGTACCTAGAGGCTGAGGGTAACCTGGATGAGTATAGAAAATGGCAGGGGCGGCTGGATTCGAACCAACGCATGGCAGGATCAAAACCTGCTGCCTTACCGCTTGGCGACGCCCCTGTATCTGTTGCAACGATTACCCAGTAATCGGTTCTTTTAGAGCAGACTTTGCAGCTTGCGATGCAACATCGACACGTTGCTTCCTTTTGCTACAAACCCTGTAAGGGTCTCTGTAAGAAGGGCCGAGACTTTATCAGCTTCAGCTTTGCTTGGGAAGCCCCCAAACACACAACTTCCAGTTCCGGTGAGTTTTGCTTCGGTAAATTTACCTAACAAATTCAAAGCGTTACGTACCTCTGGATAACGCCTTGTTACCACCGGCAAGCAGTCATTACGACTGTTTCCCTTGGGAACGGGGCGCACTTTAATGGGCGGCGTGTTACGTGTCAACAACGGATCGGAAAAAATTTCTGCCGTACTTACAGAGACTTGCGGAACGAGCACCACATACCACGGTTCTTCCGGGTCGACAGGGGTCAGTTTCTCTCCGACACCCTCGGCGAAAGCTGCGTGGCCGCGCACGAAAACCGGGACGTCGGCACCCAGCGTCAGGCCCAGTGCAGCCAATCGATCCTCATCCCAGCCCAGATGCCAGAGATGATTCAGGCCGAGCAGAGTGGTCGCGGCGTTCGAACTGCCGCCGCCGATCCCGCCACCCATGGGCAGGATCTTGTCGATCCAGATATCGATGCCCAGTTTGCTGCCAGATTGCTCTTGCAGTTTTTTGGCGGCCTTGACGATCAGGTTACTGTCGTGGGGCACGCCCTCGAACTCGGTGTGCAGGCAAATGACACCGTCATCGCGAACAGCGAAGGTAATTTCATCGCCGTAGTCGAGAAACTGAAACATTGTCTGCAACTCGTGGTAACCGTCTTCGCGGCGACCCAGGATGTGCAGCATCAAATTGAGTTTGGCTGGCGAGGGCAAGGTCAGGCGATTGGCCGGCATGTCACTGCCCCAGTTTGCGAGGTTGCCAGGCCTTGATCACCAACGTGACATCAAGGTCGGTGCCGTGGAGTTTGATCCGCTCGGGCAACCAGTAGCCGTTTTGTTCGGTATAGGCGGTGTACTCCACCTGCCAGCCATCCTGTTCGAGATTGGCCAGGCGGCTGTCGCCATCCAGCGTCAGGCGGCTTTTACTGTCCGGAGCCGGAAGCCCGCGGACCCACCACGCCAGATTGGACACCGGCAATTTCCAGCCCAATTGTTCTTCCAGCAACACATCCGGAGAGGGTGCTTCGTAGCGCCCCTGGTTGGCGACTTCCAGCGAAACCTTGCCCGGGCGTCCGGTCAGGCGAGCGGCTCCGCGACCCAATGGGCCGGAGAGGCGGATGTCGTAGTAATCCTGGCGCTGCAACCAGAACAGCGTGCCGCTGCCTGAGTCCTTCGGTGCGCGGATGCCGATCTTGCCGTCGATCTGCCAGCCATCGAGGTTGGCCAACTGCTGTTTGTGCTCGCGCCATTGGGCAGGGTTGCCGTGGCCTTCGACCGATTCGCGAGCGCCGAAACCCGCACAGCCGGCGAGCAGGGCGATGAAGCTGAAAACAATGATGTGGCGCAAAAACATAATCTTAAAGGGTCTCTGATCCGGTCAGGCGCTTGATGGTACTGCGCAGAATAGGGCTGTCGGGTTGTTCCTTGAGGAATTTGCTCCAGATCTGCCTGGCTTCGCGTTGTTTGCCATTGGCCCACAGGACTTCGCCCAGATGCGCGGCGACTTCCTGGTCCGGGAAGCGCTCCAGGGCTTGACGCAGCAAACGCTCGGCTTCGTCGAGGTTGCCCATGCGGAAGTTCACCCAGCCGAGGCTGTCGAGAACGGCCGGGTCTTCCGGGTTGATCTGGTGTGCCTGTTCGATCAAGGCCTTGGCTTCGACATAGCGAGTGGTGCGATCGGACAGGGTATAACCGAGCGCGTTCAGCGCCATGGCATTGTCCGGGTCACGCTTGATGATCTGGCGCAGGTCTTTTTCCATCTGCGCCAGGTCATTGCGTTTTTCCGCCTGCATGGCCCGGGTGTAAAGCAGGTTCAGGTCGTCCGGGTATTTTTGCAGTGCTTGTTCCAGTACCGCCCAGGCCTTGTCGGGCTGGTTGTTGGCGGACAGGGTTTCGGCTTCGATCAGGTAAAGCTGAATCGCATAGTCCGGCTGTTCGTCGCGTTCGGCCGCGAGCTTGCGCTGGGCTTCGGCGGTCCGGCCGTTGTTGATCAGGATGTCGGTCTGGCGCAACTGTGCCGGCAGGTAGTCGTTGCCAGGGCCGACCTGGCCGTACTCGATCAGCGCGCCTTGCGGGTCATTGCGTTCTTCGGCGATGCGGCCCAGGTTCAAATGCGCCGAGTCAACGTGGCTGTCCCGTGCGATCAGGTCTTCCAGGTAGCCCTTGGCCTCGTCCCAGGCCTTGGCTTCGAGACAGACCAGTGCCAGCGAATAACGCAGTTCGTCGTCATCCGGGTATTGCTGGACCAGGCTGGAGAACTCGGCCTTGGCGTCATCCATGCGGTTCTGCTCGACCAGCATGCGTGCGTACGTCAGGCGCAGGCGCTTGTCCTCCGGGTACTTCTTGATGCTTTTTTGCAGCAGCGGCAATGCTTCGTCGCCGCGGTCGAGGCTTTGCAGCAGCCGCGCGCGCAGCAGAATCGGGGCGATTTCGCCTTCGTCCGGCGGGTTGTCTTCCAGCAGGTTCAGTGCGCCTTTGGAGTCGCCGTCCTGTTGCAGCAACAGAGCCTTGCCGAAAATCAGTTGGCCATTGTTCGGGTGGCGTTGCAGCAAGCGGTCGAAACTCTGCATCAAGCCGTTGCGCGTGTCCTGGTCGGTATCGGCCGCAGACAGCGCAAGGAAATCGAAATGCGTGTCGCCCTTGCCTTGCAGGACTTTCTCCATATAGACCATGGAGTCGTCATAGCGCCCGGCGCGTGCCAGTTGAATGGCCGCCGCCCGTTGTGCCTCGAGGTCGTCCGGGGCGTTTTTCGCCCAGATCAGCGCGGTGTCCAGGGCGGCTTGATCGGCACCCAGGTATTCGGCGATGCGAAATGCCCGCTCGGAAATGCCCGGATCCTGAGTGTTGATGGCCTGGGTCACGTAGTTATCCAGCGCAATGTCGAAGCGATTGCGCTGACCAGCGAGTTCGGCACTCAGCAGGCTGAAGACCGTGTCTTCACTGAATGAGCTGTAAACCTTGGGCTTTTCGGGCACCGGAGTGCTGTCTTCCACCGCGGACGAACTGTCCGGCGACACGGGGGCCAAGGCCTGGCAGCCGCTGAGGAAGACAAAAGCGAGGAGCAACGCGGAAGATCTATTCATATAGGAAGAAGGACGACTAACCTGCGGTCGGATCATCATGACACAAGCCTTGGGCCAAACATAACCGGCCCGGCAATTTACCCGCGCGCCGGGTAAACGAGAAGCGCTCGCAACTCGCGGTACTTCCTGTGGGGGCGATAGATATCGAGTAGTTGTTCTCGATCTGTCGAAGTAGGACAATTGCCGGCTTCACGTCACCATCAGCGACTTTGAATGGCCTTCCTTGCACTCGGTATTAACCACAAGACTGCTTCAGTAGACGTCCGCGAGCGCGTGGCCTTTACCCCTGAGCAGCTGGTTGAGGCCTTGCAGCAGCTCTGCCGACTCACCGACAGCCGCGAAGCTGCGATCCTCTCCACCTGCAATCGCAGTGAACTCTATATAGAACAGGATCACCTGTCGGCGGATACCGTGCTGCGCTGGTTGGCCGATTATCATCATTTGAGCCTGGATGAACTGCGTGCGAGCAGTTATGTGCACGAAGATGATGCGGCAGTTCGTCACATGATGCGCGTGGCTTCCGGGCTCGATTCGCTGGTGTTGGGTGAGCCTCAGATTCTCGGGCAGATGAAATCGGCGTATGCCGTGGCTCGCGAGGCGGGCACCATCGGGCCGCTGCTCGGGCGCTTGTTCCAGGCCACGTTCAATGCCGCCAAGCAAGTGCGCACCGACACCGCCATCGGTGAGAACCCGGTGTCCGTGGCCTTTGCCGCGGTCAGCCTGGCGAAACAGATTTTCAGCGACTTGCAGCGCAGCCAGGCGCTGTTGATCGGCGCGGGCGAGACCATCACCCTGGTCGCCCGCCATCTGCATGATCTGGGGGTCAAGCGTATCGTTGTGGCCAACCGCACTCTGGAACGCGCCAGCATTCTGGCCGAGCAGTTTGGCGCGCATGCCGTATTGCTGTCGGATATTCCGGCTGAACTGGTGCGCAGCGACATCGTCATCAGTTCAACCGCCAGCCAGTTGCCGATCCTCGGCAAGGGCGCTGTGGAAAGCGCGCTGAAGCTGCGCAAGCACAAACCTATTTTCATGGTGGACATCGCCGTACCGCGGGATATCGAACCGGAAGTCGGCGAGTTGGACGACGTTTATCTCTACAGCGTCGACGATCTCCACGAAGTTGTCGCCGAGAACCTCAAGAGCCGCCAGGGCGCCGCCCAGGCCGCGGAAGAGATGGTCTCGGTCGGTGCCGAAGATTTCATGATCCGCTTGCGCGAACTGGCGGCAGTCGACGTGCTCAAGGCCTATCGTCAACAGAGTGAACGTCTGCGCGACGAAGAATTGCAAAAGGCCCAGCGTCTGCTGGCCAACGGCGGCAGCGCCGAAGAAGTGCTGGTGCAACTGGCGCGGGGCCTGACCAACAAACTCTTGCACGCACCCAGCGTGCAGTTGAAAAAGCTCTCTGCCGAAGGTCGCCTCGATGCGCTGGCGATGGCCCAGGAACTCTTTGCCCTCAATGAGGGCTCATCGGATAGCTTTTCGGATAAGAAACCGCAATGAAAGCGTCACTGCTCAATAAGCTGGACATCCTCCAGGACCGTTTCGAGGAACTGACCGCCTTGCTTGGCGATGGCGAGGTCATTTCCGATCAGAACAAATTCCGCACCTACTCCAAGGAATACGCGGAAGTCGAGCCGATCGTCGAAACCTATAAACAGCTGCTCAAAGTGCAAGGCGACCTCGAAGGTGCCCAGGCACTGCTCAAGGACAGCGACCCGGACATGCGCGAGATGGCCGTGGAAGAAGTCCGCGAAGCCAAGGAACGCCTGGTCGAACTGGAAGCCAGTCTGCAACGCATGCTGTTGCCCAAGGACCCGAATGACGGACGCAACGTGTTCCTCGAAATCCGTGCCGGCACCGGCGGCGACGAGGCGGCGATTTTCTCCGGCGACCTGTTCCGCATGTATTCGCGATACGCCGAGCGTCGCGGCTGGCGCGTGGAGATCCTTTCGGAAAACGAGGGTGAGCACGGCGGCTATAAAGAAGTCATCGCCCGGGTCGAAGGCGACAACGTCTACGGCAAGCTGAAGTTCGAATCCGGTGCGCACCGCGTGCAACGGGTACCGGCTACCGAGTCCCAGGGTCGTATCCATACTTCGGCCTGTACTGTGGCGGTGTTGCCCGAGCCGGACGAGCAAGAGGCCATCGAGATCAATCCGGCGGATTTGCGGATCGACACTTACCGCTCCTCGGGGGCCGGTGGTCAGCACGTGAACAAAACCGATTCGGCCATTCGTATCACGCACTTGCCATCCGGCATCGTTGTGGAATGCCAGGAGGAGCGTTCGCAGCACAAGAACCGCGCCCGTGCGATGTCCTGGTTGTCGGCCAAACTCAACGACCAGCAGACCAGCGCCGCGGCCAACGCCATTGCCAGCGAGCGCAAGTTGCTGGTCGGTTCCGGTGACCGCTCCGAACGCATTCGCACCTACAACTTTGCCCAGGGTCGGGTCACCGACCATCGGGTCAACCTGACGCTGTATTCGCTCGATGAAATCCTCGCCGGTGGCGTCGATGCGGTGATCGAGCCGTTGCTGGCCGAATACCAGGCTGATCAACTCGCGGCGATAGGTGAGTAAATGACGATCATTGCCAGTTTGTTGCGCGCCGCCGATTTGCCCGACTCGCCCACGGCGCGCCTGGACGCCGAACTGTTGCTGGCGGCGGCGTTGGGCAAGTCCCGCAGTTTTTTGCACACCTGGCCGGAACGTATCGTGCCGAGCGAAGCGGCGCTGACCTTCGCCGAGTTTTTGCAACGCCGTCGTGGCGGTGAGCCGGTGGCCTACATTCTTGGCCAGCAAGGTTTCTGGAAGCTTGATCTGGAAGTGGCACCACACACTTTGATTCCGCGCCCGGATACCGAACTTCTGGTCGAAGCCGCACTTGAATTGCTGCCCGCCACGCCGGCAAAAGTACTGGACCTCGGCACCGGCAGTGGCGCAATCGCTCTGGCCCTGGCCAGCGAACGTCCTGCTTGGAAGGTCACGGCCGTAGACCGCGTGCTGGAAGCCGTTGCCCTGGCCGAGCGCAATCGCCAGCGTCTGCACCTGCACAATGCCACGGTTCTGTGCAGCCACTGGTTCAGTGCGCTGCAAGGGCAACGTTTCGAGTTGATCATCAGTAATCCGCCTTACATCGCCGCCGCCGATCCGCATCTGGTGGAAGGCGACGTGCGCTTCGAACCGGCCAGCGCCCTGGTCGCGGGTGTCGACGGGCTCGATGATTTGCGCTTGATCGTCGCCCAGGCACCGGATCATCTGGAAGCGGGTGGCTGGCTGATGCTCGAACACGGTTACGATCAGGCCGAGGCGGTGCGCGATTTGCTCTTGACCCGTGGTTTTGAACAGGTCCATAGCCGCACCGATCTGGGGGGGCATCAACGCATCAGCCTGGGACGCCTGCCATGCTGAATGATCAGGAATTGCTGCGCTACAGCCGACAGATCCTGTTGCAGCACATCGACATCGACGGTCAATTGCGCTTGAAGGACAGTCGCGTGCTGATCGTCGGCCTCGGCGGTCTGGGTGCTCCGGTGGCGCTGTATCTGGCGGCGGCGGGGGTGGGTGAAATGCATCTGGCGGACTTCGACACCGTCGACCTGACCAACCTGCAGCGCCAGATCATCCATGACACCGACAGCGTCGGCATGAGCAAGGTCGATTCAGCGATCAAGCGCCTGACGGCCATCAACCCCGAGATTCAACTGGTTGCCCATCGCACGGCATTGGATGAAGACTCCCTGGCCGCGGCGGTGGGCGGCGTGGATCTGGTGCTCGACTGTTGCGACAACTTTTCCACCCGTGAAGCGGTGAATGCCGCGTGTGTGGCTGCCGGTAAGCCACTGGTCAGCGGCGCGGCGATTCGTCTGGAGGGGCAATTGTCGGTGTTCGACCCACGCCGCCCGGAAAGCCCGTGCTACCACTGTTTGTACGGGCACGGCAGCGAAGCCGAATTGACCTGCAGCGAGGCCGGAGTGGTGGGGCCGCTGGTGGGTTTGGTGGGCAGCTTGCAGGCGCTCGAAGCGCTGAAGTTGCTGGCCGTTTTCGGCGAGCCACTGGTGGGGCGCCTGTTGTTGATCGATGCCTTGGGCTCGCGCTTCCGTGAATTGCGGGTCAAGCGCGATCCGGGTTGCAGCGTCTGTGGGCCAAAGCATGCGTGAAGCGCCGATCGGCGTGTTCGACTCCGGCGTCGGTGGACTTTCGGTGCTGGCCGAAATCCAGCGTTTGCTGCCCAACGAATCACTCTTGTACGTCGCCGATTGCGGGAATATCCCTTACGGCGAAAAGACGCCGGAATTTATCCGCCAGCGCTGCAGCGTCATGGCCGAGTTCTTTGAGCACCAGGGCGCCAAGGCCCTGGTACTGGCCTGCAATACGGCGACGGTTGCAGGGGTTGCTGACTTGCGTCGCGATTATCCGCAGTGGCCCATCGTCGGCATGGAACCTGCCGTCAAGCCGGCCGCCGCCGCCACCCGCAGTGGCGTGGTCGGAGTACTCGCCACCACCGGCACCTTGCAGAGCGCCAAGTTCGCCGCGCTGCTCGACCGTTTCGCCACTGATGTTCGGGTGATCACCCAGCCTTGCCCCGGGTTGGTGGAGCTGATCGAGAACGGCGATCTGCACAGTACGGCTTTGCGTGAAATGCTCGAGGGTTACGTCGGGCCGCTGCTTGGCGCAGGCGCTGACACCATCATCCTGGGGTGCACGCATTACCCTTTTCTCAAACCGTTGCTCAGACAGATGATCCCCGACGACATCAGCCTGATCGATACCGGCGCGGCGGTCGCCCGACAACTTCAGCGGCTTTTGGCTGATCGCCAATTGCTGGCTGAAGGACCTGCGCGTCCTGCACAGTTCTGGAGCAGTGCCGATCCAGACCATTTCGCAAATATATTGCCGGTTTTGTGGAATAAAGCTGGGGTTGTGCGAAGCTTTGAAGCGTAGGCAAGTCTTAGGGGGGCGTTGAAAAAATCGGGGTGAACTTCTGATAAATCGCCGACTTCTATAGCTGTGAATGTCGAGCAACAAAAATACCAAACGTAATCGTTCGGAAAAGGAAGTTTCTAATGAAGCGTCTATTTTGTTTGGCCGCGATTGCGGCTGCATTGATGGGGCACAGTTTCACTGCACAGGCCGCAGGTGTGGAATTTGCGGTCGGCCAGACCGGCGAGTCAACCATGACTTATCGACTGGGCATGCAGTTCGATTGGGACCAGAGCTGGTGGCAAACCGACGTCGGTCGCCTGACCGGTTACTGGAGCGGCGCTTACACCTATTGGGAAGGTGACAAGACTTCGAGTAACAACAGTCTGTCGTTCTCGCCCGTGTTGGTTTACGAATTCGCCGGCCAGGACGTCAAACCCTACGTCGAGCTTGGGGTTGGCGTGGCGCTTTTCTCCGACACTGAAATCGAAAACAACGATCTGGGTAGCTCGTTTCAGTTCGAGGACCGTTTCGGCGTTGGCCTGCGCTTTGCCGGCGGGCATGAAGTCGGCGTTCGGGCCACTCACTATTCCAATGCCGGGATCAGCAGTCCCAATAACGGGGTAGAGAGCTACGCGTTGCATTACACGATGCCTTTGTAAGGCTGATACAAGATCCCATGCAGGAGCGAGCAGGCTCGCTGCTGCATGGGTAATCAGCGATACGCCGTCGAAATCCCCTGGCGCTCCTCAATGCATTCCGGCGCACCCATCTCGAACTCACGACAGATCAACGGGCGTTTCTCGTAGATGGTGCACATCATCGTGTTGCGATCCAGCGCGGCACACCAGCCGTCATCCAGACGCAACATGACCTCGCCACCCCAGTCATCGGTATCGATATAGCGTTCGGGTACGCCTGTATCGGTGATCAACATGACTTCGAGCTGGCAGCAGCAGGCGGCACAAGTCGAGCAGGTCACCGCGGGAATGGCGATTTGCGTATGAGGGATGGTTTTCATGGCACGCAGTGTAAGGCAGTGGCGCGGTGCTGTGTGAAAGTGCAGACGGGCGCGGTGTCAGGGCTGGTCCTTGATTGGCGGGTTGCGGCGCACCATTCTTTTACCGATCTCCAGTTTTACCTGATCCGGCATTTTCGACATTGGCCATAGGGCGGCCATGAACATTCCTGGAAACGTTATCTCCAGCGGCCGATCCCTGAGTTTGCTGACGATGTGCCGTGCGGCTTTGTCCGCAGGCCAGCTCTGGGGCATGGGAAAGTCGTTTTTCGCCGTCAGCGGTGTATTGGCCAAACCAGGACTGACCACGGTGACTTCAATCCCTTGCGGGGCAAGGTTGATACGCGAGGATTCGAACAAGTAACGCAAGCCGGCCTTCGAGGCGCCATGGGCTTCTGCCTGCGGCAGCGGCAGGTAGGTCACCGAACTGGCTACCCCCACCAGGTGCGGGGCGATGCCTTTGCGCAGCAGCGGCAAGGCGGCTTCGATGCAATAGCTGCTGGCGAGCAGATTGGTGCGCACCACATGCTCGACGATCGAGGTGTCGAATTGCTTGGCATCCACGTATTCACAGGTGCCCGCATTGAGGATCACCGTATCCAGAGAACCCCATTGCTCGGCGATCTGTTCGCCGATTTCACGTACGGTCTGACTGTTGGTCAGATTGCCTGCCACCACCAGAACTTGTCCCGGATAACGTTGGGACATGTCTTTGAGCTGCGTCAGCGAGCGTGAGCTGACGGCCACGTGGGCACCGGTCTTGAGGATTTCTTCGGCCATCGCGGCACCAATGCCGTTGCTGGCACCGGTCAACCAGTATCGACGTGGCGGTGTCAGAATCATCCCTTTCTCCTTTTCAGCCTGGTAATCAACTGGCCCGACAGGGGGTTGTGTTTTTGGAGAGCAGCACCGGCATCGAAGTGATGTTGGTGGCAAAAGATGTTGTCGTGCTGTTGCAGGAAGCTAATCATGCAAGCCTCCGGCATTTTGCCGTGTCGGCAGGTTTTTGAATGCAGCCAGGGCGCGCGCGCGCGATGCGCTCAGATCGACAATCGGCGATGGATAGTTGGCCACGCCGAACAACCCACCGAGGTGAGCGGGGTTGTGCAGCTCTTTTTTGTTCAGCCCCGACAGTTCCGGCAGCCAGTGCTTGATGAATACACCTTCTGCGTCGAACTTTTCCGACTGGCTCAACGGATTGAAGATCCGAAAGTAAGGCGCTGAATCAGTGCCGGTGGACGAGCTCCACTGCCAGCCGCCATTGTTGGCGGCGAGGTCGCCGTCGATCAGGTGGCGCATGAAAAAACGCTCGCCCTCGCGCCAGTCGATCAGCAGATTCTTGGTCAGGAACATCGCCACGATCATGCGCAGACGGTTGTGCATCCAACCGGTTTCCAGCAGCTGGCGCATGGCGGCATCAATGATCGGCAGTCCAGTACGGCCCTCCTGCCAGGCTGCGAGCTCTTCGGGGGCGTGGCGCCAGGCCAGGGCTTCGGTTTCCGGGCGGAAGGCACGATGACGGGAAACCCTCGGGTAGCCCACCAAAATGTGCTTATAGAACTCGCGCCATAGCAGTTCATTGATCCAAGTGACTGCTCCGACTTTGCCACTTTCGAACTCGCCCTGATTGCTTTGCAGTGCGGCATGCAGGCATTGACGTGGTGAAATCACCCCGGCGGCGAGGTACGCCGAAAGTTGGCTGGTGCCGGGCTTGGCCGGGAAATCGCGCTCGCTCTGGTAATAGTCGATCTGTATGTCGGCGAAAGTATCGAGCCGCTGGCGGGCTTCGGTTTCTCCGGCGGGCCACAGCGCTTGAAGGCTGGCGGCAGGTGTCTCGAATCCTTCGACACGGGTGGGGACCGGATCGCTGAGAATCCCAAGCGGCGCCTGGGCCATTGGTGTACTGACCAATCGCGGCAGCGCATGGTGCAGGCGTTCGTAGCAGACCTTGCGGAATTGACTGAAAACCTGAAAGTACGTGCCGGTTCTGGTCAGGATACTGCCCGGCTTGAACAGCAATTGATCAAGGTAACTGTGGAATTCGATGCCTTGGCCTGCCAGTGTTTTCGCAACGGCAGCGTCCCGGCGGGTTTCGTGAATGCCGTATTCCTCGTTTACATGTACAGCTTCGATGCGCAGTTGCCGGCAAACATCGAGCAGTACCTTCGGTGCGTCATCCCAGCGCGCAGCCTCGCGAATCAGCAGCGGAATGTTCAATTGGCTCAGCACCTGGCTCAGCTGATCGAGATTGCGTAACCAGAAATCCACTTTGCACGGCGCATCGTCGTGTTCCAGCCATTGCTCCGGGCTGAGCAGGTACACCGCCACGCACGGGCCAACCGCAGCGGCAGCCGAGAGGGCGGTGTTGTCATGTGAGCGCAAGTCGCTGCGCAGCCAGATCAATTGCATGTGATGTCCGTACCAAACCTTATAAAAACGCTACTAAATGAGCCCACGCTGAACCAGCACCTGATGTGCCAACAATGGATCTTCGGCCAGGTGTAAATCGGCAATTTCTGAAGCTTTAGCGGACAACTCGGCGTGGTGAATGCACACCGTTGGTCCAACGATCAATTTTGGGCAGCTGACGTTGTTCAAAAGTTTCGGCAATTGCGAAATGTTTATGGCTTTGCTGGAAAAAAGCAGTACGCCGCGAGCTTGCAGATAATCCGCTGCGACGGCCAGTTCGCCAACAGGCAGCGGCCAGTCGAACACTTCCACCGGGCAATCGGCGCTGCTGATCAGCCAGGCGGTGAGCCACAGGTGAGGTTCCAGTGGCAGGTCCGAGTGGTTGATCAACAGCAATGGCGGTGCGTGCAACTGACGATTGTTGTGGTAGATGCGCGCCCCGAATTTGCTGCGCAGCCAGGAATAAAAAAATACCCGTTCCATCTGTGCGCCGAACTGGCCTTGCCAGCGTTGCTCCAGCTCCGCCAGCAGCGGCAACAACAATTGCTCACACAGTGTTCGCGGTGGATAGAGCGCCATGGCCTGATTGACGGTGTCGTCCAGAGGGCGTTCGGTCAGTTTCGTGACCGCCACCAGCAAGCTATGACGCAGCCTTTGCCAGTCGTTCTCCACCGGTTGGCTGAAAGTCTGTGGGGTATCGAGCAGTTGTTTGACCTGGCTGACGGCAACACCACGGTTGAGCCAGGTGAGGATCGTGTGGATGCGCTGTATGTGTTCGCTGGAAAACAGACGATGCCCCTTGGGCGTACGTTGCGGAACGATCAGGCCGTAGCGCCGTTCCCAGGCGCGTAGCGTCACGGCGTTGACGCCGGTCTGCCGGGCTACCTCGCGGATCGGCAACCAGCCTTCATCCAGGGCCTTTTTGAAGTCGTCGCCCAAGTCCTCGCTGGCGCTGCTGTCAGCTAGGTCTTTCATCAGATTGCGTTTCGCAGGCTGAGATTTTCCGGGTGCGGTTGCAGGTAGACCTGCTGCGCGATGTACGGGTCGGGGTGTTGCCGAAAGTGATGCTTGAGCAATGTCAGCGGCACCACCAGAGGCACGATGCCGTGGCGGTATTGGCCGATCACGTGTTGCACTTCCTGTTTGTCGTCGGCGCTGAGGGTTTTTTTCAGGTAGCCACTGAGGTGTTGCAGCACGTTGGTGTGGGTGCGGCGGGTTGCACACTTTTTCAGTGCAGCCATCAATTCGCTGAAATATTGCGGGCCGAGTGTTTCTGGATCGGTCTTGCCCATGTTGCCCAGCAGATTGCCCAAGGCTTTGTACTGCACCGGGTTGTGAGCCATCAGCAGGTACTTGTAGCGCGAATGAAAGTCCGTCAGGCCACGGCGACTCAGGCCTTCTTTGAGTAAATGCTGCCAGGCGCTGTAGGCAAATACGCGGGTAAGGAAATTCTCTCGCAATACCGGGTCGTTGAGCCGCCCGTCTTCTTCCACTGGCAAGTCCGGGTGCTGCGCGCAAAAAGCCCGGGCATAAATCCCCTGGCCGCCGCCGTCCACCGGCGCACCGTTGGCGTGATAGACCTTTACGCGTTCCAGGCCGCAAGACGGGGATTTTTGCATGAAAATGTAGCCGCAAATGTCGCCGAGTTCCGCCGCCATTTTCCGTCCGTACTCGGCCAGCGGCCGGGTGACGTTGATCTCACGATCGACCGTGCCAACGGCCTGCGGCTGGAGCGGATCACCCACCAACCGAATGGGCTCGCGTGGAATGCCCAGGCCGATGGCAACTTCCGGGCACACCGATACGAAATCGAAGTAATCGGTGAGGGTGCGGCTGCACAGCCGCGACTCCTTGTGCCCGCCGTTGTAGCGCACCTCGGCGCCCATCAGGCAGGCACTGATGGCGATTTTCGGTTTGTTGGGGGGCAGGGGCATCGGAATACCTCGGAATCAAAACCTATACAGATGAAAAATTCTGTACAACTTGGGTTCATCATAGATTCAAAGGTGTGCAAGTCAAATTTTTTGTATAAGTTTTTCTCGATGCTCGCTTGTTGCAGAGGTTCTTACGACCAGCCCAACCGCCAAGTGCTGCTGTCCTGCAAGGTTTGCCATGCACAGCGTTCACTGCGTCGGGTCAATACGGCCTGCAGTTCGATTTCCCGGACCGTTCCCTCGTCGTCACGAAACAGCTCGGTGACCAGAAAGTGTTTTTCGCGGTTCTGCGGGTGGGCTGCTGTCCATTTCGACAGCAGCAATTTGCTCGGATTGATGCGGTTCACTGCAAGTGCTCATGCAGACGACGGGCAGCTTCCTGGCCGCTGAGCCAGGCACCTTCGACACGTCCGGACAGGCACCAGTCGCCACAGGCATACAAACCCAGATCGGCATCCGCCAGCGTGCCCCATTCGTGGCTGCTGGCTGGACGAGCGTAGAGCCAGCGGTGGGCCAGGCTGAAGCTCGGCGCGGGCATCGAATCATGTAGCAGTTCGGCGAACGCACCGTGCAATTGTTCGATCACTGCTTCCTTTGGCAAGTCGATGTGCTGGCGGCTCCAGGTGCTGGTGGCGTGCAGCACCCACGTGTCGAGCGTGTTGTCGCGCCCTGGCTTGCTGCGGTTGCGGGCCAGCCAGTCGAGCGGGCTGTCTTGCACGAAACAGCCTTCCATCGGCGTTTCCAGCGGCGTTTCGAAAGCCAGGGCGACGGCCCAGGTGGGGTCCATTTTGACCCCGGCGGCAGCCCCCGCGAGCTTCGGTGCAGAGGCCAGCAGTGCCGTCGCTTGCGGTGCCGGCGTAGCGATCACTACGTGACTGAAGGGGCCGTGGGTAAAACCCTCGGCATCCTGCAGGTGCCAGTGTTGTTCGCCGCGATAGACCTCGGTGATCCGGCAGGCGAAATGCACTTCGAGGTCGCCGAGCAGCGCCCTCGTGATGGCGCTCATGCGCGGCGTGCCGACCCAGCGGGTCTGCTCATCCGGCGACAGATTGAGCTGGCCGCCATGGTAGGTGTACAGCTGCGGCGTCCACTCGGCCACCCAGCCGTTGGCTTGCCAGCGTTGCACTTCAGTGACGAAGCGGCGGTCGCGGGCAGTAAAGTATTGCGCACCCATGTCCAGAGCGCCCGCATCGCTGCGCTTGCTCGACATGCGTCCGCCACTGCCGCGGCTTTTATCGAAAAGTTGCACGACATGCCCTGCATCTGTCAGGGCTTGTGCGGCTGAGAGTCCGGCGATGCCGGTGCCGATGATTGCGATAGGTACAGTCATAAGGGCCTCGTTTACCTTTCTGTACAGACTACGCCGGGGTTGAAACCTGTACAATATTGTTTTTTGGTATAACTTTTAGCGTTATCGTTCTGACAGCTTGGCCTATTGTTAAACACAGAGCCTGCCCGATATCAAAGTTCCCTTGCTTATAAAAATAGACTAGTGATCAAGGTAAAACGCCACGCGAGGAAGAAGTCATGCACATATTGCTGACCGGCGGTACTGGTTTGATAGGACGTCAGCTTTGTCGACACTGGTTGAGTCAGGGGCATCGCCTGACGGTCTTGAGTCGTACGCCCGATAAAGTTGCGAAAATTTGCGGCGCTGCAGTGCGTGGTGTCGCACTGTTGGAAGACCTCGGTCAAGAACCGATTGACGCCATTATCAACCTGGCGGGTGCGCCGATTGCCGATCGACCATGGACGTCCAAACGCAAAGCGCTGTTATGGAGCAGCCGGATTACCTTGACCGAAACCCTGCTGGCCTGGCTGGAAAAGCGCGAGCAGAAACCCCGGGTACTGATCTCCGGCTCTGCCGTGGGTTGGTACGGTGATGGCGGCGAGCGGGAGTTGACCGAAGAATCACCGCCGGTGATCGACGACTTCGCCAGCCAGTTGTGCATCGCCTGGGAAGAAACCGCGCAGCGTGCGGAGGCCTTGGGGATTCGGGTGATCCTCATTCGCACCGGTCTGGTGTTGTCTGCCGATGGCGGCTTTTTGTCGCGCCTGCTGCTGCCGTTCAAATTCGGGCTGGGCGGGCCGATCGGCAACGGTCGGCAGTGGATGCCGTGGATTCATATCAACGATCAAATCGCCCTGATTGATTTTCTTCTGCATCGCAATGAAGCCAGCGGTCCATATAATGCCTGCGCACCGAAGCCGGTGCGTAATCGCGAGTTTGCCAAAACCCTGGGCAGCGTGTTGCATCGCCCGGCGTTCATGCCGATGCCGGCGCTGGCGTTGAAGGTTGGCCTGGGCGAGATGTCATTGTTGTTGCTGGGTGGTCAACGGGCCACGCCGGCGCGTTTGCTCGAAGCAGGATTTACCTTCCAGTTCACTGATTTGCGCGCGGCCCTGGACGATCTTTCCAGCCGCCTCTGAAATAGGACGTTGCATGACCGATCACGCGTTGCTTCTGGTCAACCTGGGCTCACCGGCCTCCACTTCGGTGGCGGACGTGCGCCGTTACCTCAATCAGTTTCTGATGGACCCCTACGTGATCGACCTGCCTTGGCCGGTGCGGCGTCTGCTGGTGTCACTGATCCTGATCAAGCGTCCCGAGCAGTCGGCCCACGCGTATGCTTCGATCTGGTGGGACGAAGGCTCGCCGCTGGTGGTGCTCAGTCGTCGCTTGCAGCAGGCGATGACTGCGCACTGGCATCACGGCCCGGTTGAGTTGGCCATGCGATATGGCCTACCGTCCATCGAGTCGGCGCTTACACGACTGATCGCCCAAGGGCATAAGCGGATAACCGTGGCGCCGCTCTATCCACAATTTGCCGACAGCACCACCACAACAGTGATCGAAGAGGTCCGGCGTGTATTGCGCGAGAAAAATCTCAATGTGCAACTGTCGATACTCCAGCCGTTCTACGATCAACCGGAATACCTTGATGCTCTGGTGGCCACGGCCGGACCGTACCTGCAACAGGATTACGACCACCTGTTGCTGAGCTTTCACGGCTTGCCTGAGAGGCATCTGACCAAGCTTGATCCGACCGGCCAGCATTGCTTCAAGAATGAAGACTGCTGCAAGAACGCTTCGCCAGCGACCCTGGCGACCTGTTACCGCGCCCAATGCCTGCGTAGCGCAGCGGAGTTTGCCAAGCGCATGGGGCTTGCGGACGGCAAATGGTCGGTGTCGTTCCAGTCGCGTCTGGGGCGTGCCAAATGGATTGAGCCCTACACCGAAGCGCGTCTTGATGAGTTGGCCAAGTCGGGTGTGAAGAAACTATTGGTCATGTGCCCGGCGTTCGTTGCCGATTGCATCGAGACGCTGGAGGAGATTGGTGATCGCGGTAAAGAGCAGTTCCGCGAAGCGGGGGGCGAGGAATTGGTGTTGGTGCCGTGTCTCAATGATGACCCGCGTTGGGCACAGGCATTGACCAAGTTATGCGAAAGAGCGCCTTTGGCTCTCTAGGAACCCAACCTGTGGCGAGGGAGCTTGCTCCCGCTGGGTCGCGAAGCGGCCCCAAAATCTTGCAATAAATGAAGATTTTGTGGCTGCTGCGCACTGGTACGCCAGACCGGTCAAGCGGGAGCAAGCTCCCTCGCCACAGGGATCGCCTGTTACACCAGCGGCTCATTCGCCTTCTTGTGCTTCCAGCTGTCATTGCCCGGCAGGATCAGGTTCAGCGCAATCGCCACCACCGCGCACAGCGCAATGCCTTTGAGGCCGAAATCATCCGGGCCGGTGCCGGTACCCACCAGCACACCGCCGATCCCGAACACCAGGGTCACCGACACAATCACCAGATTGCGCGCCTCGCCCAGATCGATCTTGTGGCGTATCAGCGTGTTCATGCCTACCGCTGCAATCGAACCGAACAACAGGCACAGAATGCCGCCCATCACCGGCACCGGAATGCTTTGCAGCAGTGCGCCGAATTTGCCGATGAATGCCAGGCTGATGGCGAATATCGCCGCCCAGGTCATGATTTTCGGGTTGTAGTTCTTGGTCAGCATCACCGCGCCGGTGACTTCGGCGTAGGTGGTGTTGGGTGGGCCGCCGAACAGGCCGGCCGCGGTGGTGGCAATGCCGTCACCGAGCAGCGTGCGGTGCAGACCGGGTTTCTTCAGGTAATCGCGGCCGGTCACGCTACCCACGGCAATCACACCGCCGATGTGTTCGATAGCCGGGGCCAGGGCCACCGGAACGATGAACAGGATCGCCTGCCAGTTGAATTCCGGCGCGGTGAAGGCCGGGATGGCGAACCATGGCGCCGCGGCAATCTTCGCCGTGTCGACCACACCGAAATAGAATGACATGGCAAAACCCACCAGCACGCCGGAAATGATCGGCACCAGGCGGAAAATGCCTTTGCCGAACACGGCGACGATCAGGGTGGTCAGCAGCGCCGGCATCGAGATCAGCATTGCGGTCTGATAGTGAATCAGCTCGCTGCCGTCTCCCGCCTTGCCCATCGCCATGTTGGCGGCAATCGGCGCCATGGCCAGGCCGATGGAGATGATGACCGGGCCGATCACCACCGGTGGCAACAGGCGGTCGATGAAACCGGTGCCTTTGATCTTCACGGCCAGGCCGAGGAAGGTGTAGACGAAGCCAGCCGCCATCACACCGCCCATGGTCGCCGCGAGGCCGAATTGACCCTTGGCGAGAATGATCGGGGTGATGAAAGCAAAACTCGACGCCAGGAACACCGGCACCTGACGTCCGGTGACCACCTGAAACAGGATGGTTCCCAGGCCGGCGGTAAACAGCGCCACGTTCGGGTCAAGGCCGGTAATCAGCGGCATCAACACCAGGGCGCCGAAGGCCACGAACAGCATCTGTGCGCCGGACAGCACCGTGCGCCAGAGCGGATCGTTGAACTCTTGCTGCATGCTCACGCGTCCTTCTGCTTGGTGCCGAAGATCTTGTCGCCAGCATCGCCCAGGCCCGGGATGATGTAACCGTGTTCGTTGAGTTTTTGATCAATGGACGCGGTGTAGATGGTCACGTCCGGGTGAGCTTTCTCGACCACCGCAATGCCTTCGGGCGCGGCAACCAGCACCATGGCGCGGATGTCCCTGCAACCGGCCTTTTTCAGCAAGTCGATGGTCGCGACCATCGAGCCGCCGGTGGCGAGCATCGGGTCGATGATCATGGCCAGGCGTTCGTCGATTTCCGGTACCAGTTTTTCCAGGTAGGTGTGGGCTTCGAGGGTTTCCTCATTGCGGGCCACACCCACGGCGCTGACTTTGGCGCCCGGGATCAGGCTCAACACACCTTCGAGCATGCCGATACCGGCACGCAGAATCGGTACTACAGTAATTTTCTTGCCGGCGATTTTCTCGACCGACACCGTGCCGCACCAACCTTCGATATCGTAGGTTTCGAGCGGCAGGTCTTTGGTGGCTTCATAGGTCAGCAGGGCACCGACTTCCTGAGCGAGCTCACGGAAATTCTTGGTGCTGATGTCTGCGCGGCGCATCAGGCCAAGTTTATGACGGATCAGCGGGTGGCGGATCTCGAGGATGGGCATGGGAAAGGCTCCGGCGGCGGGCAAAAAAACCGGCCTAGATTAATCTATCCGAGGGTGTTGTCCTATAGACATAGAGTACGTTAGTCCACAAACGCTTGATCTGGCCTCGCTTGATGCGTACCTTTGCCCGCTTTTCCTGAACCGCCACCCCCCTCAATCCCCTGGAGAGCGCCATGTCCGCTGATCTCGAGCATATCCGTCAAATCATGCGAGAGGCTGACTGCCTGTACACCGAAGCTGAAGTCGAGGCGGCCATCGCCCGCGTGGGTGCACACATCAATGAAGAACTGGCGGACAGCAACCCGGTGGTGTTCTGCGTGATGAACGGCGGGCTGATTTTTGCCGGCAAACTGCTGACCCATCTACAATTCCCGCTGGAGGCGTCCTACCTGCACGCCACCCGTTATCGCAACGAAACCAGCGGCGGCGAGCTGTTCTGGAAGGCCAAGCCGGAAGTGTCGTTCATCGACCGTGACGTTTTGATCATCGACGACATTCTCGACGAAGGTCACACCCTGGGTGCGATCATCGACTTCTGCAAACACGCCGGTGCCCGCAAAGTGCACACCGCCGTGCTGATCGACAAGGATCACGACCGCAAGGCTCGCCCGGACCTGAAAGCCGATTTCGTCGGTCTGCCGTGCATCGACCGTTACATCTTCGGCTACGGCATGGACTACAAGGGCTACTGGCGCAACGCCAACGGGATTTTTGCCGTTAAAGGAATGTAAGACATGGATACGCCTCGCTTTCTCGATCAGACGTTGTTCGCGGAACTGGCCGGGAAAGCCGCGGCCAATCCTCGTGGACGCCAGCATTACAACTTCCATCAGATGGAAGACGCTTGCCATCGCATGGCGGTGGCGCTGCAGCCATCCACGTACATTCCGCCTCACCGGCATCTGGGTGACAACAAGGCTGAAACCCTGCTTGTCCTCAAAGGACGCCTGGGTGTGTTGATCTTTGACGAGAACGGTACGGTGCTCAGCAAGACCGTGCTTCAGGCCGGTGGCGACTGTGTTGGCGTGGATCTGCCGACAGGCGTATTCCACGGCCTGGTGGTGCTTGAAGACGATAGCCTGATGTTCGAATGCAAGGCAGGGCCTTACCGCCCGGTCGGTGAAGGTGAACTTGCCGTATGGGCGCCGCGCGAAGGCGAGCCTGGTGTTGCCGAATATCACGCCTGGATGCGTGCGCAGTTCGATTGATCCAAGCCAGATCAAAACATCGCAGCCTTCGGCAGCTCCCATAAGGGCCTGATGTACACCCTGTAGTCGCTGCCGAAGGCTGCGATCTTTGCTTTTAAAGCCATGATAGAGTGCTCGGCCCCGCCCTCCGGAGCCTTGTCATGAGCCTTTTGTTTCGCAGCTGCGCCGCTCTGTTGCTGACCCTCAGTCTGCCCCTGGCCGCTGCCCCGGCACCGATGCACGGGCAGTTCCTGCCTCCGGATGACCTGACTCTGCGTGACGCAGAGCCCGAGCAGCAGCAGTTGTTGCAAGTCACCGAATATTCGGTGGTGGTCGGCAGTCAGCGCCAGTCCAATCAGCAGCCGATCCCGGTAACCTCGCCGCTGTTGGTTCGCCTCAAGGGCAAATCCTTGAACAAGGGAGCAACCATCAGTCAGGTGCTGGTCAATTTCGACGGCGAAAGCAAAAGCCTGAAGAAACCGGTCTACGACGACAAAACCAAGACCCTGACCCTCTATTACCCGCTGGCGCAGTACCGGGTGGTGATCGATCTGTTGCGCAATGACACGGTGTATTGCCAGTTCTTGAGCTATGCCAATGGCCACATTTGGGCCGATCTGCACACTGGCGCCGTTCGTCCGCGTTGAGCCCGGCGCCCGCGCAGGGGTAAACTGCCTGCCCTGTGAAATGTCTGCGAGCTGGAGTCGGCAATGCGTAAAGATAAGAAACAAGTGATTGGTGACGAGATCGGCGATGAGCAGATCAAATTGTTCCTCGATTTCGAACCGGTTGACGCGACTTCTCCGTCCCTGCACAAACTGGTCAAGGCCTACCGTGGCCTGCGCATTGATGACTTCGAGCGCTTCCTGACGTTCTTCGTCGAGGCCGGTTTTGACGTCAACGGCAAAGACGAGCACGGCAATGACTTCATTGCCTTGATCAAGGATCAGCGTAATGCGGCCGAGTACATTGAACTGATCGACAAGGCTCGCGGCTGATCAATTTTTCCCTGTAGCGAGGGAGCAAGCTCCCTCGCCACAAAGAAGGTTTGACCGCCCATAAAAAAACGCCCCGTTCTCAAAGAGGACGGGGCGTTTTTCATGGGGCCGAATCAAGCGTAGCTTTCGGTCTCGCTGCTGGCTTCAACCAGTTCCAGGGCAACGTTGTTCTGCGTGTTGATCTTGCGATACAGCGCAGCGTCGGCTTCCAGGACTTTTTCACGGGCCGGGAAAATTTCCGCCAGTTTGGCAGCCCATTCGCCTTTGGCCTGGTTCGGGAAGCATTTTTCGATCAGTTCCAGCATGATCGAAACCGTTACCGAAGCACCTGGCGAAGCGCCGAGCAGGGCGGCGAGGGAGCCGTCCTTGGCCGCGACCAGTTCGGTACCGAACTGCAGGATGCCGCCTTTTTTCGGGTCTTTCTTGATGATCTGCACCCGTTGGCCGGCCACTTCCAGGCGCCAGTCTTCGGCTTTCGCTTCAGGGTAGAAGCGACGCAGGGACTCCAGGCGCTGTTCCATGGACTGCATCACTTCGCTGACCAGGTACTTGGTCAGGTCCATGTTGTTTTTCGCCACGGCCAGCATCGGGCCGATGTTGCCGGCGCGAACCGACATCGGCAGGTCCATGAAGGAGCCGTGCTTGAGGAACTTGGTGGTAAAACCGGCATAAGGTCCGAACAGCAGGGACTTCTTGCCGTCGACGACGCGGGTGTCCAGGTGCGGCACCGACATCGGTGGCGAACCCACGGCAGCCTGGCTGTAGACCTTGGCCTGGTGGTGCTTGACCACTTCCGGGTTATCGCAACGCAGCCACTGGCCGCTGATCGGGAAGCCGCCGAAGCCTTTGCTCTCTTCGATACCCGAGGCTTGCAGCAGGGGCAGTGCCGCGCCGCCAGCGCCGAGGAAGACGAATTTGGCGTCGACTTCACGGGTGTTGCCGCTGTTGACGTCCTTGATGCTGACGGTCCAGCCACCGTTGTTGCGCTTGAGGCCGGTCACGCGCTTGCAGTATTTGACCTGGGCATCGGGTGCGCTGGTCAGGTGCTTGAGCAACTGGTTGGTCAATGCGCCGAAGTTGACGTCGGTGCCATTGATCACGCGGGTGGCGGCAAGGGTTTCGCCGGGGTCGCGCCCAGGCATCATCAATGGCATCCACTCTGCCATTGTCGCCTTGTCTTCGGTGTATTCCATGTCGGCGAAGGCGTGGTGCTTGCTCAGCACCTTGAAGCGTTCCTTGAGGAAGGACACGCCGCTGTCGCCCTGGACGAAACTCAGGTGTGGCACCGGGCTGATAAACGATTTGCACGAGCCGAACGTGCCTTTTTTGGTCAGGTACGACCAGAACTGCTTCGACACCTCGAACTGGGTGTTGATGTGCACGGCTTTCTTGATGTCGACGGAGCCATCGGCAGCCTGTGGCGTGTAGTTCAACTCGCACAGGCCGGCATGACCGGTACCGGCGTTGTTCCACGGGTTGGAACTCTCCGCGGCACCGGAATCCATCAGCTCGACGACTTCCAGCTTGATCGCGGGGTCGAGCTCTTTGAGCAGTACTGCCAGGGTGGCACTCATGATGCCGGCCCCAACCAGTACTACGTCGACTGCTTCGTTATGCGCCATTTAACGCGTCTCCAAAATCTGCAGCACCAAATTGACGGCATGGCTGCCAGGCGTTCCGGGGCGAGTCAGTAATGCCCCTCGAACTCATGGCAGGATCGCCATGTCCGAATCTTCGCAATTTTTTGCAACTTCGACGGACGCTACCGGCCGGGTCTAATCAGAGTCCTATGAACTCATTTCAACGGGCGGCTGGCAATTCGACTTATGGTCGAGACATCCGTTTGTGCAACCAAATCCGTAGCGGACAGGCTTCAGGCTCCGGTGTTCGAGGCGTACTCGGTCCTGTGTCGTTGGGCTGTTCTAGACGCTAATGGTGCATGTTCAGACGCAAAACTATTCATTTGCTCGCCACACTCTTGTGAAGTTGTGAAAACCCGTTTTTTTCACGCTCTTTTGAAGACGTGAACCTCAAAAAAGGGCTGCCTCTGCCTGGCACCGTGCCCGAATGCTTTGCCGCCAGGGAGTTCATGGCAGGCAAAACGGGCAAACAGCTCAGTGACCGAGCGTCATGACAGCTCTGCAGATTCGCGAAAAGTGGAGGTTTTGCTTGATGAACAGCAAGCGCGCCAGCTTCACTCGATCTGTGTGGGCGGCTCTCTGTGGGCGGTGCGGGGTGCCAAAACCGAAGCATTGACGATGCTGCGAGGCCCGATCAGGAGACGTCCTTATAATCGGGGGGAGATTGTAGCGAAGAAACGTAGGGAATTGGTCGTGTTTAATGACTTTTATTAGGCGTTCGGTCAGGTGGTCAACAGTTGCTGTGCCCGCGAGCGGGGCTGGCGTGCAATCACGCGGGCGCTGGCAGGCAAGGGCTTGTGCAGCCAGTTGAGGCGGATTTCTTCGATTTCGACCCAGCCATCGCCCATGGGCTGCAGGCTGCATTGTTTGAATGCCTGGCAATGGCCGTTGCGGTCGAGCAGCGCAAAGCTGCGGTGATGCGGACGTGCTTCGAACAGCGAAACGAGAAAACGCATGGCGAGAGACCTCTTGGGTGATTGAGCATTACGTTCGCAGCCACTCGTGACGTGCAAGTGAAGGCTGGGTGAAAAATCTGTGACAGGAACCGTGATCTCTCGGGTTTGTCAGAGATTTCAGTAATCGTTGCATGACCCTAGTTAGCCGCAGTGGCCCACCGCTATACTGCCGGCCTGTTTGTGCCTGATTCTGGAGAGAAGAGCATGTTGCAACGCCTGTTGTTCGGTTTGATCACTGTGACCAGCTTGACGCTGGTCGGCTGCGCCCACAGCCCGCAACAACTGAACCCGGAACCCAAGTTGACGGCCCAACTGGCGCCGGTCGGCCACGGACAGCCGGTGGTGGTGCGTGTAGTCGACGGTCGTCCGTCGCCGACCCTGGGCACCCGCGGCGGTCTGTATCCGGAAACCAGCGCGATTACCGTGCAGGGCGCGCAGATCCTGCCGAAACTGCAAGCCCAGGCCGAAGCGGCCGTGCGGCTGCTGGGGTTCACCCCGAGCACCAACGCGCCGAACGCGCCGCAAATCACCGTGACCCTGGCTGAACTGAAGTATCAGTCGCCTAAAGAGGGCATGTACGTGACCGAGGCCACTATTGGCGCGACTTTCCGCTCCGATGTGCAGAACGCCAACCGTCGCTACAGCGGTCGCTACGGTGCGTCTCTGGACCAGCGTTTCGGCATGGCGCCGAACCAGGAAACCAACACCAAGCTGGTCAGCGATGTGTTGAGCGATGCGTTGACCCGTCTGTTCAAGGACCCGACCGTGGGTCAGGTACTCGGCGAATAAGCGTTCGCAAGATGTAGGAAAGCCCGGTGCCAGCAATGGTCCCGGGCTTTTTCATGTCTGATGTACACCCTTCCCTGTAGGAGCTGAGCTTGCTCGCGATGGCGGCATGACATTCAACATTGTTGTCGACTGACAGTGCGCGATCGCGGGCAAGCCTCGCTCCCACAGGGGGCGGGGTATCACGCGGCTTGCGAGTAGAAGTCCAGCACACTGACTCCGGTCAGCAAATCCGCTTCCGGCAAATCAGCATGTTGGTGGCCGCCGAGTGCGCAATACACCAGCCAATGGCGGTCCTGAACATTGAAGGCGAGGCTGCCGACGAGGGTTTGTTGTTCGTCGTTGTGGGCGATGAGATAGAGGCGATCCTGGTTTTCGGCGTGAAGCATGACGTAGTCCGTGTCGGTTTCGAGGCGCGCATGTTCGCCGATGCAGATGACGAAGCTGTGACGCAGGACAGCCATTGGTCATTTGTTTCGTTATTTGTCGTAAAGGGGAGTGCAGGTACAGAGGCTTTCGGTAGAATCCGCGCCGCGGTCGTCGGTCTGGCGCTCGCCACACCGGTTTTGCTTGAGGTTTGTGATGTCGCTGCATTTGATGACGCTGTTTACCGCCCATCCCGCCAAGTTGATCAATCTGCTGGCCTTGTTCTTCGCCTTTCCGGGCGGCTGGTTGCTGCATGCCACCCGTCGTCGTGAACAACGCGCGATGGCCAATCTGCAAGCGCAACGCGAGAGTCGCCCCAGCGAAGAACCGACGCTGGACTGGGCCACCCTGCGCATGAACCGGTTTTTCTACAGCTTCGGCTTCGCCTGCATGGGGCTGGCATTGCTGGTGTCGTGGATCAGCACGCAAGTCTAGATTCAACAAAAACGGCGCCCGAAGGCGCCGTTATCGTATCCAGCCGAAACCGCTTACAACGGCAGTCCAGCCTTGACCCGGTACTGATTGCGCACCGGTGTCGCATATTGCAGCACCAGGTACGGACGATGCTCTTCAGGGCAAGCGTCCAGGCGTTGCTGCCATTGCTCCTGGGCCTTGGCCAATTCGTCCGCCGCGAACATCTCGGCAGCGCTCGGTACCTGCAATTGCGGGTCGGCGTCTGTCCATTGTGCATAAGCCAGGTAGTGCACCGGGAACAAGCGGTACCCGCCCAGAATTTGCTTGTCCATTTCGACGGCCAATTGCTTGGTGTCTTCGAACAGCTCGGTGATCGGCGCGGCAAAGTTCACGTGCACCCGGCCCTTGTAGCCGGTGATGCCCTTGGCGATGCTCACGTCATCTTCGCCCGGCGCCTTGGTGTAAGTGCCGGTGGTGGCGCGGATGTAGAGCTCGCGGGCCTTGGCCTGGTCGCAAGGGTCATATTCGTAGCTGATCGACACAGGCGTGAGGTTCAGCGAACGGATCACTTCGCCGAACGGTTCGTCCTTGCGGCTCATGTGGAACATCTTGAGGATCGCCGACTCGGTACGGTCATCGCCGTCCTTGGCCCGGCCTTCGGCCTGGGCGATCCAGATCGAGGCGCAATCGTTACGGATCGAATGATTGATATACGCTGACAACAGTTGATACGCCGCCATCTTCTCGCGGCGACCCGTAATCGAACGGTGCACGATGAAGCTCTTGTTCAGACGCATCAGGTCACTGACAAAGGGCTTTTGCAGCAGGTTGTCACCAATTGCGATACGCGGGGTCGGCAGGCCGGCGTGGTACACGGCGTAGTTGACGAAGGCCGGGTCCATCACGATGTCGCGGTGATTGGCAATGAACAGATAGGCGCTGCCGGACTTGAACTGCTCGACGCCGGAATAGGTGACCCCATCGGTGGCGCGTTCAATGGTGTGGTCGACGTAAACCTCGACTTTGTCCTGCAAAGTGGCGACCGAATTGACGCCAGCGAACTCACGGCGCAGCCGATGAGCTATAAGGGGTTTGAGTGCCCAGCCTAAAGCACCGGCAAAACGCGGGAAACGGAAGTGGGTGAGGATATCTAGAAACGCCTTGTCGCCGAGCAGCCGGTCCAGTACTGCCGGGACTTCGCTGTCGTCGTAAGGTCGGATGGCATCGAATTCGCCCATCATGCTCTCTTGTTAGAAACGGCTAGGGTAAGTAAAGGTTCTGATCGAAAACCGGCGGGGTACGGTCTGAAAAAGTAGTCAGACAAAAATAGCCCTGCAAATAGACCGGCGATTATACGCACAAGTCACCCGGGAGACCGCGATGCTGGAAAACGCGCTGTATGAATGTCCGTATTGTGGTGAAGAAGTCGAGACGACGGTGGACCTCTCCGGCGGCGATCAGACCTACATTGAGGACTGTCAGGTGTGCTGTCGGCCAATCACGTTTGTATTGCAGGTTCATGGTGAGGATTGGTTTCTGGAAGTCTTCAGCGAAAACGAATGAGGGGCGCATATGCAGCGCATCTACGAACCGGAAAACCTGATGGAAGGCGAGCTGCTGCAAGGCATGCTCGCCAGCGAGGGCATCGAGGCGCATCTGGTGGGCCGCGATCTGGTCGGGGCCACCGGTGAATTGCCGATCTTCGGCCTGCTGGGGTTGGCGGTGGATAACGATCAGGCCGAATACGCCCGCGAGCTGATCAGCGCGTACAATGCCGCGCTGCCGCTGTCCGGCGATGAACCGGAAAGCTTCCCCGGCACGCTGGTCTGTTAGGCTGGCGTTCGTTTGATCAAGAGTCGTGCTGCCCCATGTGTGGACGTTATGCCCTGTTTCGCTGGAACCGCGACTTCGCGACCCTGCCAGGTTTTCCCGCCGATCAGCAGGCGCAGTGGAACATTTCCCCCAATGATTCGGTGTTGATGCTGCGTGCCGGTGCGCACGGCCAGCGGGAACTGGCGCGCGCGCGCTGGGGCCTGACGCCGCCGTGGCTGACCGATCTGTCCCGAACCCCGGCCCATGCCCGCGCCGAAACCGTGGCCGAGCAACCCATGTTTCGCGAAGCATTGCGACTGCGGCGCTGCCTGCTGCCTGCCAACGGTTTCTACGAGTGGCGCGGCACCACGCGCAAGCGCCCATACTGGTTGACGCCGGGAGAGGGTTCGTCATTGTTTTTCGCGGCGATCTGGGAAGCGTATCCGGTGCAGGAGCAAGTCTGGTTGAGTACAGCGGTCATCACGCAGCCGGCGGCGAGCCAGCGTCGGCCGCTGATTCTGGATGAGGCGGGGCAGGCGGCATGGCTCGATCCCGAGACGCCGCTGCACACCTTGCAAGCCCTGCTGGCAAGCGAGCCCGCCGCGTTGCGCGAGCGCGTGTTGGCCAATATGGTCAATGATCCGAAGCTCAACGGGCCGGAGTGTTTGACCCCGGGTTGATGGGTTGTCTGTGCTGACCCAATCGCTGGCAAGCCAGGCTCCCACAGGGTTTTGCGGTGTTCACGAAACCTGTGGATCAGATCCTTCCACAGTGTTTTGCGGCGCACGCAAAACCTGTGGGAGCCTGGCTTGCCCGCGATGGGGCCTTTGGATCAGACCTTGAACTGATTGATCAGCCGCCGCTGCTGTTCGGCCAGTTTGGTCAAATCCGCACTCGCCGCGCTCGATTCATCCGCACCGCTGGCCACTTCATTGGCCACTTGCCCGATATTGATCACGTTGCGGTTGATGTCATCGGCCACCGCGCTTTGTTCTTCGGCGGCGCTGGCGATCTGGGTGTTCATGTCGTTGATCACCGACACGGCTTGCGTGATGGTTTCCAGCGCTTGGGCCGCCTTCGCCGCGTGTTGGACGCTTTCGTCCGTGCGGTTCTGGCTGTCTTCCATGACCCGCACCACATCCCGTGTGCCCTGTTGCAACTGTTGAATCATGGTCTGAATTTCTTCGGTGGCCTTCTGGGTTTTCTGCGCCAGGTTGCGCACCTCATCGGCCACAACGGCGAAGCCGCGACCCTGTTCACCGGCCCGGGCGGCTTCGATGGCGGCGTTCAGGGCCAGCAGGTTGGTCTGCTCGGCGATGCCGCGGATGGCGGTGAGGATCGCGTTGATGTTTTCACTGTCCTTGGCCAGGGTTTGCACCACACCGACCGCGCGTCCTATTTCCAGGGCCAGAGCACCAATGGAATTCGAGGTATCACGGACGATTTGCATCCCCTGGCTGGCAGCCTGATCTGCATGGCTGGCGGCTTGAGCCGCTTGCGTCGCGTTACGGGCTACGTCCTGAGCGGTGGCGGTCATTTCGTGCACCGCCGTGGCGACCTGATCGATCTCGGCCATCTGCTTGTGCACGCCGGTGTTGGTGCGGATGGCGATGTCGGCGGTGTGTTCCGAAGAGTCGCTGACGCTCTGCACCGACGTCACCACCTGAGTGATCATCGCCTGCAACTTGCTCAGGAAGGTGTTGAAGCCTTTGGCGATCGAGCCCAATTCATCGGCGCGGTCGCTGCTCAGGCGGCGGGTCAGGTCGCCTTCGCCCTGGGCGATATCGTCGAGCATCGCGACCATTTGCTTCAACGGACGGGCAATGCCGTGGCCCACCAGCCAGATCACCAGCAAACCGATACCGGCAATCAACAGGCCGACCATGGCCATGCCGAACGTGTCCGACTTGCGCTGGGAGTCGAGGTCCGCCTGGAGTTTCTGCAGATCGGCCATGACCGCATTCAGTGGGAGTTGCAGCATCAGGGTCCAGCGGGCGTCGGTCTGGCCGATGCCGAAGGGCAGATACAACTCGATCCGGCCCTGGGCCTTGTCGACGGTATAGGTGACTTCGCCACGCTTGAGATTGGCCATGTTGGCAATCTGCTTGCTGTCGAGAATGTCGCTAACTTTTTCGCCGAATTTGCTCGGATCCTTGGTGTAGGCAACGATTCGTCCATTGCCGCCGATCAGGGCCATTTCGCCAGCGCCGCTGTAGAGTTTCTGGTTGGCGCCGAGGAGCATTTCCTGAATGAAGTTCACTGACAGATCGGCACCGACGATGCCCTGGAAGGCGCCGTTGAGCATGATCGGCTCAATAAAGGAGGCGAGCATGACAATTTTGTCGCCGACCTTGTAAGGCGCCGGGTCGATCACACAGGATTTTTTGGTTTCTTTCGAGCACAGGTAGTACTCGCTGGCGCGCACCCCGGTGGACAGAGTTTTCTGGTCATCGACGTCCACCAGTTTGTCCAGCCCAAGGCTGCCGTCTTCATTGCGGAACCACCAGGGCAGGAAGCGCCCGTTGCTGGTGTCGATGCCAGCGACCTGGGTGCCGACGTACGCCGCATCGTTGTGATCCAGCGCGTCTTTTTCCCAGCCGATGTAGGTGCCGAGGATCTTCGGGTTCTTGGCTACGTTTTCCTTGATCAGGCCGATCAATTGCTCGCGGCTGAGGCTCAGGGCAGGTTGGCCATCGGCGCCGGGCGTGCCGATCAGCGCGTTGACCCGCACCAGGCCGCCGGCAATCAACAGGGGGGCTTCCAGCTCGCGCTGGATCTGACTGACCTGGGTTTGCGCCAGTGAGGTCAGGCGCTGTTCGATGACTTGCTCGAATTGCGCCTGGGTCCGTTCCTGGACCATGTCTTGCGTCCGGGCACCGGAGAACAGCGCGTAAACGACCAGGGCCGCCACCACACTCAGAACGATGGCGCCGGCCAGGGCCGCCACGGAAAACTGGATCGACTTGAATTTCATGGTTGCTCCGCACGCAAAAGGACATCCGCGGAGGTGTATCGGCAGGGGGTTGGAGGGGCATGAGCGGGCGTCACTGAAATGACTGTTTTGGGGTGCTCGATGTCGCAAATGAATCATTGCCCGCGCTTTACGGACGGTGGCTTACCCGGTTTCGTGAATTTTTTACTGCAGTGACGAGAGCTTTGTCTGAAATGCGCGTCATATATGCCGTTGTATCTGGCGTCGATACATTTCCGCGCCTAGGATACGGTCATGTTTTCAGGGAGTTTTTTGATGAACAAGACATTGGTTTCGTGTGCGCTGAGCGCAGGTCTGTTGCTCGCCGGTTGCCAGTCTGTCAACACCACCAGCGGTGGCGCGGTAGGTGTTGAGCGCAAGCAGTACATGTTCAGCATGTTGTCCTCGCAAGAGGTCGACCAAATGTATGCCCAGTCTTATCAGAAGACCGTCGGCGAAGCGTCCAGTAAAGGCGTGCTGGACAAAACCAGCAGCGATGCCAAGCGCGTACAGGTGATCGCCGATCGGCTGATTGCCCAAACGCCGAACTTCCGCCCGGATGCGGCCCAGTGGAAGTGGGAAGTCAACCTGATCAAGAGTGACGAGCTCAACGCCAACTGCGGACCGGGCGGCAAGATCTTTTTTTACACCGGACTGATCGACAGTCTGCAATTGACCGACGATGAAATCGCCGCGGTGATGGGCCATGAAATTGCCCATGCCTTGCGTGAGCACGGTCGTGAAGCGATGTCCAAGGCCTACGGCATGGAAATGGCGAAGCAGGGCGCTGGTGCGTTGTTCGGGTTGGGGCAGGACACCCTGGCGCTGGCCGACACCGTGGCCAACTACGGCATGACCTTGCCCAACAGTCGCGGCAATGAGAACGAGGCCGATCTGATCGGCCTGGAACTGGCTGCTCGCGCGGGTTACAACCCGAATGCCGCCATTACCCTGTGGAACAAGATGAGCAAGGCCAGCGAAGGTGCTCCGCCGGAGTTCCTCAGCACGCACCCGTCCTCTAGCACCCGGACTGCAGCGTTGAAGGCGGCGATTCCGAAAGTCATGCCACTTTACGAACAAGCCAAGAAGTCCTGACCTGCGCGCGAGGGCACTTGTGGCGAGGGAGCTGGCTCCCGCCCGGCTGCGCAGCAGTCGTAAATCCGGATGACGCGTCGAGTCTGACAACACGCGATCATCTGGTTTGGGGCTGCCAGGCAGCCCAGCGGGAGCCAGCTCCCTCGCCACAATGATTGCCTACCGCGTCAAACCCATCCGCTAGCCTGCATCGCCTTGTATACCGCAACAATCGCCAGAATGAAGAACGCCGACGCCGCCAAGCGGCGAATCAGGGTCAACGGCAGTTTGTCTGCAGCGAAGTTACCCGCCAAGACCACCGGCACGTTGGCAATCAACATGCCCAGGGTGGTGCCAATGATCACCAGCCACAATTCCGGATATTGCGCAGCCAGCATCACGGTCGCGATCTGGGTCTTGTCACCGATTTCCGCGAGAAAGAACGCGATCAACGTCGTCAGGAACGGCCCGAACTTGCGGGCGGTGCTGGCTTCGTCGTCATCCATCTTGTCTGGCACCAGGGTCCACAAAGCGGTGGCGGCGAAGCTGATTGCGAGGATCCAGTGCAGCAACGTATCCGAGAAGAAACTGCCCACCCATGCGCCAACCGCGCCGGCTGCCGCGTGGTTGGCAAGGGTCGCGGCAACGATGCCGGCGATGATCGGCCAAGGCTTGCGGAAACGGGCAGCGAGAATGAGCGCGAGCAGTTGCGTTTTGTCGCCGATTTCGGCCAAGGCAACGATTGCGGTGGGAACGAGCAATGAATCCAGCATCAGGGGTTTTCCTAAGGGGCGGGTCGACACGGCTATGACACGTACAGCCTTCCCGCCCCGGGTAAGGTGTGCGTGTCATAGGTCTTGTCAAACCCTGCGATCCGTCTGATGCGGACGCTTGGGTCGCATACGCCATGGTCTGAGGACCAAGTATGTTGACGTATGCCGGACGAGCATGGCGCTCGTGGGAGACTACTCCCCTAGGACGGAGCGGATTCTGCCTAGGCAAAATCCATTCGGCAAGTACAAATTTCTACCCGCGTTTGGCTCGGTAGATCCTGAAACCCTGACCTTCGGCCTTGATGGCGCACACGCCAAGGTGCTCTTCGATCAATGGTTGATACTTCAGGAAGCTATTGGCTACCAAGCGAAGTTCGCCACCATTTTTCAGATGTTTGGCTGCTTTTCGCAGCAAATTCTCGGTCGCGAAGTAATCGGTGTGCACGCCGACATGGAAGGGCGGGTTGCTCAGGATCGCACTCAAACCCATCGGTGCAGCGTCGATGCCGTCGCCGGTAATCACTTCGGCTTCCAGACCGTTGGCGGCTAACGTCAGGCGACTGCTGGCGGCGGCAAACGCGTCGACGTCGAGCATTGTCACCTGATTGTGCGGATAGCGCCGTTTTACCGCGGCGCCTAAAACACCTGCACCGCAACCGAAGTCCAACAGGTGACCACTGGGCAGTTTGTCCAGATGTTCCAGCAACAGTGCGCTGCCGCGATCCAATCGACCATGGCTGAACACGCCCGGCAGGCTGATGACTTTGAGAGGGCCTTCAGCCAATGGCAGTTCGTAGGTCTGGGCGAGGCTTTCCAACGGTTTGGCTGCAGGCGCATTGGCCACAGTCACCAGCCACAGCTGGCAGTGTCGCGCGCTGTCGAGTTTGCGTGGCTTGCCGAACGGATTGAGTTGTTTGGCGGCGCCCTCGATGCCGCTTTTTTTCTCGCCCACCAGGTACAGCTCGCGCCCCGCCAGCCGCGAGGCCAAGGCGTTGAGGATGTAGTCGGTCAAATCCTTGGACTTGGGCAAAAACACCACGGCGGCGTCAAACGGGTGTTCCGGCACGTGTACGCCAAAATCGCTGCGCTCGGCGAAACGCGCGTCCAGCGCGGCTTGATCACCCGCATGCCAGCACCAACCGCGAGCGTCGGGCAGGCGGCCCAGCAAATCGTCGGCGGGAAGACCGGCCAACAAGACGGGCCCCTGGAATAATTCAGCCTGACGAAGCAGTACTTCACTGCGCGGATCCATAACTGCTCCTGTGAAAAAAAGTGTCGCAGTCTATCAACTGACGACCCGCAGCGCCTTACCGCTGAAGTAGGCGAGGGCGTTTTCAGTGACTTGGCCGACGATGCGCTGGCGTGCCTCGCGACTGCCCCAGGCGTTGTGCGGTGTGACAATCAGGCGCGGGATGTCATTGGCCAGCAGCGGATTGCCGTTGACGGGCGGTTCGACACTCAGCACATCGGTAGCGGCACCGCCGAGGTGACCCTTGCGCAACGCGTCGGCCAGGGCCTGTTCGTCGATCAGGCCACCGCGAGCGGTGTTGACCACAAAAGCGCCGGGCTTCATCGAGGCCAATTCACGGGCTCCAATGAAATGGCGGGTGTGCTCGTTGAGCGGGCAGTGCAGGGTCAACGCGTCGACTTGCGGCAGCAGCTCGTCCAGCGGCAAACGATCCGGGCGGGCAGGGCGCCCCGGAATCTGGCCCAGCAACACACGCATGCCGAACGCTTCGGCCAGCCGAGCGACGGCACCGCCCAATTCGCCATGGCCGAGCAAGCCGAGGGTTTTGCCTTCCAGTTCGACGATCGGGTAGTCCAGCAGGCAGAACTGCCGGGCCTGCTGCCAGCGACCTTCGCCCACGGCTTTCTGATAGTCGGCCAGACGCGTCGCCAAATTGAGCAGCAGCATGATCGTGTGTTGCGCCACGGACGGTGTGCCGTAACCCTGACAATTGCACACGGTAATGCCGTGGGCACGGGCGGCCGCAAGATCGACGTTGTTGGTGCCGGTGGCGGTGATCAGGATCAGCTTCAGCTCGGGGCTGGCGGCCATGGCCGCGGCATCAATCAGGATTTTGTTACTGATCGCCACGGTAGCGCCCTTGAGGTGGTCGATCACTTGATCCGGCAAAGTCTGCGAGTACAGCTGTAACTCACTGAAGCAGTCCCGTAGCGGCTTGAGATCAAGGTCGCCCAGATCGAGGGATGGGTGGTCGAGGAAAACGGCGCGGCGAGTGTTCGTCATCAACTGTACCTTTTGTGCAATGAACTGAAGGCGTAATCTGCCGAGCCTACCAGATGAAATAAATAGTTACGCTTGGCCTGAAGGAGCCCTCATGTACTGGACCGAGTTCTTGACCGTTGCCTTGATCCACTTGCTGGCTGTGGCCAGCCCTGGCCCGGACTTTGCCGTGGTGGTGCGTGAAAGCGTCACTCACGGTCGTCGCGCGGGCACCTGGACAGCGCTGGGTGTCGGTACGGCAATTTTCCTGCATGTGGGGTATTCCCTGCTGGGTATCGGCTTGATCGTTTCCCAATCGATCATGCTGTTCAACGCCCTGAAATGGGCCGCCGCCGCTTACCTTTTGTACATCGGCTTCAAGGCATTGCGGGCAAAACCTGCCAAAGCGGTGACTGACGATTTGCACAAGGAAGCGGGCGAGCGCACCGCTCGCGGCGCCTTCACCTCGGGCTTCGTGACCAACGGCCTGAATCCGAAAGCCACGCTGTTTTTCCTGTCGTTGTTCACCGTCGTGATCAACCCGCACACGCCGCTGGCGGTACAGGCCGGTTACGGGGTGTACCTGGCAGTGGCGACGGCGATCTGGTTCTGCCTAGTGGCCATGTTGTTCAGCCAGCAACGTGTGCGTGCCGGGTTCGCCCGCATGGGGCACTGGTTCGACCGAACCATGGGCGCGGTACTGATCGCCATCGGCGTGAAGCTGGCATTTACCGAGATGCACTGATTGTAACGGTCTTCAAACACCGGCAAATGCTGGCGCAACGCTAGCATTTGCGCGGCCCTGCAAATCATTCCTTTGGCTGATTTGGCTGGCGTTCAGGCGCACTACAGTGCGTACTTAACAGCCACGACCGTGCAGTCAGAAAAGGGATTCTTATGTTGCAGACACGCGTTATCCCCCCAGCCGAAGGCGCTTACCAGTATCCGCTGCTGATCAAACGGCTGCTCATGTCCGGCGCGCGTTATGAGAAAACCCGCGAGATCGTTTACCGCGACCAGTTGCGCTACAGCTATCCGACCCTGATCGAACGGGTCGCGCGGCTGGCCAACGTATTGACGGCCGCCGGGGTCAAGCCCGGGGACACCGTGGCGGTCATGGATTGGGACAGCCATCGGTATCTGGAATGCATGTTCGCCATTCCGATGATCGGTGCAGTGATCCACACCATCAACGTGCGTCTGTCGCCGGAACAGATCCTCTATACCATGAACCATGCCGTGGACCGCTTTGTCCTGGTCAACAGCGAGTTCGTGGGGTTGTACAACGCGATTGCCGGTCATCTGACCACGGTCGAGAAAACCTTGCTGCTGACCGATCTGCCGGAAAAAACCGCGGACCTGCCCAATCTTGTGGGTGAGTACGAGCAATTGCTGGCCGCCGCGAGCCCGCAGTACGACTTCCAGGACTTCGACGAGAACTCGGTGGCGACCACGTTCTACACCACCGGCACCACCGGCAATCCCAAGGGCGTGTACTTCAGCCATCGACAACTGGTGCTGCACACCATGGGCGTGTCGACGATCATGGGCGCCATCGACAGCGTGCGCCTGCTGGGCACCAACGACGTGTACATGCCGATCACCCCGATGTTTCACGTCCACGCGTGGGGGCTGCCTTACGTGGCGACCATGCTTGGGCTCAAACAGGTCTATCCGGGCCGCTATGACCCGGAGTTCCTGGTGGAGCTGTGGCGCAAGGAAAAGGTCTCCTTCTCGCATTGTGTGCCCACCATCCTGCAAATGGTCCTCAATGCCAAGGCGGCACAAAACACCGACTTCGCCGGCTGGAAAATCGTCATTGGCGGCAGCGCGCTGAACCGTACGCTGTACGAAGCCGCGAAGGCCAAGGGCATCCAGTTGACTGCCGCCTATGGCATGTCGGAAACCGGACCGCTGGTGTCCTGTGCGCACCTCAACGACGAATTGATGGCCGGCTCCGAGGATGAACGCACCACCTACCGGATCAAGGCCGGTGTGCCCGGGCCATTGGTCGAAGCGGCGATTGTCGATGCCGAAGGCAACTTCCTGCCGGCCGACGGCGAAACTCAAGGGGAGCTGGTGCTGCGCGCGCCGTGGCTCACCGAAGGCTATTTCAACGAGCCGCAGAAGGGCGCCGAGCTGTGGGCCGGGGGCTGGTTGCATACCGGTGACGTGGCAACGCTCGACAGCATGGGCGTGATCGATATCCGCGACCGGATCAAAGACGTGATCAAGACCGGCGGCGAGTGGATCTCCTCGCTTGATCTGGAAGACCTGATCAGCCGACATGCAGCGGTACGCGAAGTAGCAGTGGTGGGGATCGCCGACCCGCAATGGGGCGAGCGTCCGTTTGCCTTGCTGGTGGTACGCGAAGGCCATGTGATCGGGGCGCGGGAACTCAAGGAACACCTCAAGCCATTTGTCGAACTGGGGCACTTGAGCAAGTGGGCGATCCCGAGTCAGATCGCCCTTGTTACTGAAATTCCCAAGACCAGTGTCGGCAAACTCGACAAGAAGAAAATTCGCGTCGACATTACCGAATGGCAGGCCACCAACAGCACCTTCCTTTCGACGCTTTAAGTCTCTTGCGGCGTGCCCGAAAAGGCACGCCAGCCCCACCAAGCAAGCGCTTGGCTTGTCAAATCCGAAATTTCAGCCATTCTTGCCGTGCCGACAGGTGTCGGCTTGGCAAAGGACTGTTCCAGAGTGGCTGGCAGCTGCAAATCACACTTTAGAGGGATCAAGCACTACTACCTGCTGGCTATAGTCCGCTCAAGGATTTTTAAGAACGGGGCAAACGCACAAACCGGGGCGATGCAACTTTGGAGTGACTTTGGGATGCCGTGGCTCCCTGTTATCCAAGCGTTTTTAAAAGTGCTCACTGCCATAACAATAAAATGCACATGGAGTAGCGTCGATGACATCAGTAAACCAGTTCTGGCGCCGGGCTAAACTGCCTCTGGCCGTCAGCCTTGCCTCTACGCTCGCCGGGCCTGCATTCGGCGTCAGTTTCAACGTTGGTGAAATCGAAGGTCAGTTCGACTCTTCCCTGTCGATCGGCGCGAGCTGGTCTACCGAAAGCGCCAACAAGAACCTCATCGGCGTCAACAACGGCGGCCGTGGCCTGTCCCAGACCTCCGATGACGGGCACCTGAACTTCAAGAGCGGCGAGACCTTCTCGAAGATCTTCAAGGGTATCCATGACCTTGAGTTGAAGTACGGCGACACTGGCGTTTTCGTCCGTGGCAAATACTGGTACGACTTTGAACTCAAGGACGAAAGCCGTCCGTTCAAGGACATCAGCGACAGCAACCGCAAAGAAGGCGCCAAGTCGTCTGGCGGTCAGATCCTCGATGCATTCGTCTACCACAACTACTCGGTTGCCGATCAGCCGGGCTCGGTTCGTCTGGGCAAGCAGGTAGTGAGCTGGGGTGAAAGTACTTTCATCGGCAGCGGCATCAACTCGATCAACCCGATCGACGTGTCCGCGTTCCGTCGACCAGGCGCCGAGGTCAAGGAAGGCCTGATCCCGGTCAACATGTTCTATGTGTCCCAGAGCCTCACCGACAACCTGTCGGCGGAAGCCTTCTACCAGCTCGAGTGGGACCAGACTGTCGTCGACAACTGCGGCACCTTCTTCTCCCAACCGGACATCATTGCCGACGGTTGCGACAATAACCTGCGCGTGCTGAACAAACGTTCGACCATTCCGGCCGCGGCTCTGCCTACGCTGACCCGTCTGGGCGTCAACGTAGACAACGAAGGTGTGCTGGTTCGCCGTGGTGCGGATCGCGATGCACGTGACAGCGGCCAGTGGGGCGCGTCGCTCAAATACATGTTCGAGCCGCTGGACACCGAGTTCGGTGCCTATTTCATGAACTACCACAGCCGTGCGCCGATCTTCAGCGCCACCGGTGCCCCAGCATCGGTCTATGCCGGCGCAGCGGCCCTGCCGGCAGCCTTCCGTGCACTGGCGCCACTGATCGTCGCGGGTAACTCGAGCTATTTCGTCGAGTATCCGGAAGACATCCGCCTCTATGGCCTGAGCTTCTCCACCACCCTGCCTACCGGTACGGCGTGGAGCGGTGAGGTCAGCTACCGTCCGAACGCACCGGTGCAGCTCAACTCCACCGACATCCTGTTCGCCGGTGTGCGTCCGTTGGGCGGCGCGCTGACCAATGCTTCGCTGCTGACCGGTGTACCGGGCCAGGACTTGCACGGCTATCGCCGCAAGGAAGTGACCCAGTTCCAGACCACCCTGACGCACTTCTTTGATCAGGTCATGGGCGCCAGCCGTCTGACCCTGGTGGGCGAAGTGGGCGTCACCCACGTTGGCGGCCTGGAAAGCACTTCCGACGTTCGTTATGGCCGTGATCCGGTCTACGGTCCTGGCGAGCTGCCTGCCACTGGCGGTGCCAACACCTGTGTGGCCCTCAACACCAGCACCATCAACGGTGCGGGCCCGGGTACCCCGACCAACAACGTCGCCCGTAACTGCAACGACGATGGCTTCACCACGGCCACCTCCTGGGGTTATCGCGGTCGTGCCATCTGGGAATACAACGACGTGTTCGCTGGTGTGAACCTCAAGCCTAACGTGGCCTGGTCCCACGACGTTGACGGCTACTCGCCTGGTCCTGGCGGCAACTTCGAGGAAGGTCGCAAAGCGGTCAGCCTGGGCGTCGATGCCGAGTACCAGAACACCTACACCGCAAGCCTGGCGTACACCAACTTCTTCGACGGCAAGTACACCACTGTGGATGATCGCGACTTCGTTGCGCTCAGCTTCGGCGTGAACTTCTAAGCACTGTATTTTCAGGACGAACACAAAAATGAAAATAACCAAGAGTCTGTTTCACATCGGTGTCCTGGGGCTTTCGCTGTTGGCAACCGGCGTCATGGCGGCGGTCCCGGCCGCCGAAGCGGACAAGCTGGGCAAGAGCCTGACCCCGATGGGCGCCGAAATGGCAGGTAATGCCGACGGTTCGATTTCTGCCTGGAAGCCGCTGCCAAAGAATGCTGGCAGTGTCGACAGCAAAGGCTTCCTGTCCGATCCGTACCCAGGTGAAAAGCCACTGTTCACCATCACCGCGCAGAACGTCGACCAGTACAAGGCAAAGCTCGCGCCGGGTCAGTACGCGATGTTCAAGCGCTACCCGGAAACCTTCAAGATGCCGGTCTACCCGACCCATCGCGGTGCCACCGTGCCGGATGAAGTGTTCGCCGCCATCAAGAAGAACGCCACCAACACCAAGCTCGTTTCCGGCGGCAACGGCCTGGAAAACTTCGAAACGGCGATTCCGTTCCCGATTCCGAAGAGCGGCGTTGAAGTGATCTGGAACCACATCACCCGTTATCGCGGTGGTAGCGTGACCCGTCTGGTCACCCAGGCCACGCCACAGCCAAACGGCTCGTTCAGCCTGGTGTACTTCCAGGACCAGTTCGTGTTCCGTGACAAGATGAAGGACTACGATCCGGCCAACCCGGGCAACATCCTGTTCTACTTCAAGCAGAAAGTGACTGCCCCGGCACGTCTGGCCGGTGGTGTGCTGCTGGTGCACGAAACCCTCGACCAGGTGAAAGAACCGCGTTCGGCGTGGGTCTACAACGCCGGCCAGCGTCGTGTGCGTCGTGCGCCACAAGTGTCCTATGACGGCCCGGGTACTGCTGCCGACGGCCTGCGTACCTCCGACAACCTGGACATGTACAACGGTGCACCGGACCGCTACGACTGGAAGCTTGAAGGCAAGAAAGAGATGTACATCGCCTCCAACGCCTACAAGCTCGACGATCCGAAACTGAAGTACGCCGACATCATCAAGGCCGGCCACATCAACCAGGACCTTGCGCGGTACGAACTGCGTCGTGTGTGGCATATCGTTGCAACGCTGAAGGAAGGTCAGCGCCACATCTACGCCAAGCGTGACTTCTACATCGACGAAGACACCTGGCAAGCGGCGGTGATCGATCACTACGACGGTCGCGGCCAACTGTGGCGCGTCGCCGAGGCTCATGCCGAGAACTACTACGACAAGCAAGTGCCGTGGTACGCCCTGGAAGCCTTGTACGACCTGCAATCTGGCCGTTACCTGGCGCTGGGCATGAAGAACGAAGAGAAGTCGGCGTATGACTTCGGCTTTACTGCCACCACCAGCGACTTCACCCCGGCGGCATTGCGTCAGGATGGTGTTCGCTAACGAGCGCTGAAACGAGGCCGCATCCTCTGCAAACGCCCCGACTGGTTCGGGGCGTTTTCTTGTGTGTAGACTTTTTGTAGCCATTTGTAGCAATAACCTTCATTCCCTCTTCGTTTACAGCTAGTCTGCGGACATCTGCAACGCCGCCACCCGCAATTCAAACAAGAGCCGGCCATGACTGATCTGTCCCCACCACCCGCTCCCGCAAGCGTCGCTGTCGCTGCGCTGGACGGGCGTTTTTTCCGACCGCCATTGCCCGACGGCCATGTGCTGCGACCTCGACTGTGCGAGCGTCTGAGTGCGGGGCTCGGTGGCCGGTTGCTGTTGGTCAGTGCACCGGCGGGGTTCGGCAAGAGTTCATTGGCGATAGAGTTTTGTCAGGCATTGCCGGCGCATTGGCAAAGTCTGTGGTTGGGCCTGAGCCCGCGAGACAGCGATCCGGGGCGATTCCTCGAGCGACTGCTCGAAGGCCTTCAAGACTATTTCCCGCAGCTGGGCAGGCAATCCCTCGGTTTGCTGAAAATGCGCCAGCGTCATCAACCGTTCGCCTTCGAAGAATGGCTGGACGGCTTGCTCGACGAACTGGCCGTGCACTTGTCCACCGCCACGCCATTGCTGCTGGTGCTGGATGATTATCATCTGGCCCAGGGGCCGGTTCTGGATCGCTGCCTGCAGTTTTTCCTCAATCATCTTCCCGATGGTTTGCTGGTGATGGTCACCAGTCGCCAGCGCCCGGATTGGCATCTGGCGCGGCTTCGCCTGTCACGGCAACTGCTTGAGTTGCACGAACAGGACCTGCGGTTGACCCACGATGAGGCCCTGAGTCTGCTCGACCGGCATAGCAGTTCACTGCGTGGCGAGGCGATGGAAAACCTCATCCAGCGCAGTGAAGGCTGGGTAGCCGGCTTGCGATTCTGGCTGCTGGCAGCCTCCGAGGCCGGTACCGACGGTGCTTTACCCCAGGCGCTTAATGGCGGGGAAGGTCTGATCCGCGATTATCTGCTTGAGGAAGTCATCGATTGCCTGCCCGCCGAGGTCCAGGCTTTTCTCTACGACACCGCCCCTCAGGAACGCTTTTGCAGTGAGTTGTGCGACGCCGTTCGCGACGCCCATGACAGCGCCGAGATCCTGCGCTTTCTGGCGGCGCACCAGGTATTCCTGGTGCCGTTGGACGAGCATGGCCACTGGTACCGTTATCACCACCTGTTCTCGGATCTGTTGCGTACCCGGCCCACCGCGCAGACGATGGTGCCGGCCGGCACGCTGCATTTGCGTGCCTGTCGCTGGTTCAATGCCCAGGGGCTTCTGGATGAAGCGGTGGAGCAGGCGTTGCGTGCCGGGCATCTGGACGTTGCGGCAAACCTGGTGCAAAACCTTTCGGAGGAACAGCTGCTCGCCGAACAGAATGTCGGCATGCTGCTGCGCTGGAAAATGGACTTGCCCGACAGCCTGCTGATCAGCACGCCGCGTCTGATCGTGCTCTACAGCTGGGCGTTGGGACTGGCCTGCCAACTGGATGCTGCCGAGGAGTTGGCCAGTCATCTGAGCCGTTTCCTGCCTGCCCCGTCGGCTACCGCGCAGAAGTCGATGCTGGCGCAATGGCTGGCCCTGAGCGGGATCATCGCTCGCGGGCGTGGCAACCGTGAGCTCACGCTGCTCTATTGCACCGAGGCACTCGAAAGCCTTCCCTGCAAGCGTTACGGCCAGCGGCTGATGTGTCTTTCGACATTGTCCAACCTGGCCATTGCCGACGGCGACCTGTGGCGTGCGCGCGGGTTGAATCGCGCTTCTCTGGAGTTGGCACAACGGGTCGGCAACCCACTGTTCGAAGCGCTGGCCCATTATGACCGTGCCCGTGTATTGCAGGCGCGCGGGGAAGTCCTGCGCGCCCTTGCCGAAGTTCGCCAAGGGCTGCAGCGTTTGCAAGGTTTGTCACCGCAACGTCTCTATGCCATCCGCGCCCGGCTGACCTTGTACGAAGGGTTTCTGCTGGCTCTGCGTTTGCAACCACACGCGGCGAGAGCGCGTTTGCAGGTGGGCTTGAACGAGGCTCGCGCCTGTCGCGACATCAGCGTGTTGATCGGCCATTGTGTCATCGCCCGGCTCGAAGGCAGCAGCGGCGAGTTTGCCAAGGCCTTTGCCGAACTGGCTGAAGCCGAACGCCTGATGCACATCTGGGACGTGCCGCCGATCTACTATCTGGCGATGATCACCTTGGTCAAATGCGAACTCTGGCTGGCGCAGGGGCGCACAGATCTTGCCGAAGCCTGGCTGGCGCGACTGGGGCAAACCTACAATGGCGAGCATGCTGCAGCGCCACCGGAATTCCATCCGCAATTGCCGTTGCATATCGAACTGCAACAAGCCCTGCTTGAGGTTATACAGGGTCAGCCGATGCTGGCCGAGGGGCGTTTGAATGTCTTGCTCGAGCAGGGTCAGCAAACCGGGCGGCAGATGCTCAGCGCGATGGCGCTGACGCAAAAAGTGTCGCTGTTGCTCACCATCGGCCGCGAGCCCGAGGCCCGCAAGGCGCTGATCCAGGCATTGGACGCCGCTGGCGGGGGCATACTGCAATCGTTCGAAGGTTTGATGGCAGGGTATCCGGAGTGGTTGCGTGGCCAATTGCAGCTATGCGCGACGACTGAAGTCATACAGAGCCTGACGGAGAAACTGCCTGCTCCGCCCGCGCGTCAGGTGCTGGACCCGGCTCCTGCCGCTGAACAACTGAGCACCCGCGAATTGGCTGTGCTTAGACTGATTGCCCAAGGCTGTTCGAATCAGGAAATCAGTGACCAGTTGTTTATTTCCCTGCACACAGTCAAGACCCACGCCAGCCATATCAACAGCAAACTGGGGGTCGAGCGCCGTACACAGGCCGTTGCCCGGGCCAAGGAACTGGGGGTTCTGGGGTAAGGAATATTTCACATTACACATCGCAGACACTGGCGGGATACTGATGTGTGCGAACATTACCCGTCCCCGTTTACCGAGCAGACCCCGATGTCCCAACACCCCGGCCTCATCCGCGAAACCTTCCCCGTCGGCCCTTTGCAGTGCAACTGCACGATCATCGGCGATCCAGTGACGAAAAAGGCCATCGTTGTCGATCCGGGTGGCAATCATGAGCTGATCCTCGCCCGTCTGGACGCGTTGGGCCTGAAGGTGGTCAGTATCATTCACACCCACGCACACCTTGATCATTTCCTGGCCTCCGGTCAGTTGAAGGAAAAAACCGGCGCCACCTTGCACTTGCACAAGGAAGACCAATTCCTCTGGGACAATCTGGAGATGCAATGCCAGATGTTCGGGGTGCCCTACACGCCGGTGCCATCGCCGGATCGCTGGCTGGCTGACGATGAAGAATTGGCGTGTGGGTGTGGCGTAGCGCTGCATACGCCGGGTCACACGCCGGGTTCGATGAGTTTCTGGTTTGCCGATGCCAAGCTGCTGATTGCCGGCGACACCTTGTTCAAGCGTGGAGTGGGGCGTACGGATTTATGGGGTGGCGATCAGGCGACTATCGTGCGCTCGATCAAACAGCGTTTGTACACCCTCGATGAAGAAGCCGTCGTGGTGGCCGGGCATGGTCCCGATACCCGACTTGGCGATGAAATGCGTGAGAACCCGTTCGTTCGAGCCTGATTTGTAACAGGTGGAATTTTCAGGCATCGAAATGATCCAACGCCCGCAAAGGCCGATGCCTTGGTCTGATGCACCACAGAATGCAAAAAGTAGGAGCTCTTCATGTTCACCACCCGTCGTTTGATTATTGTCGCTACTGCCGTGGCGCTGTTGTCCGGTTGCGCATCGCCCAACCCTTACGACAACCAGGGACAGGCCGATAGCGGCTCCACCGGCATGAGCAAAACCGCGAAGTACGGTGGCCTCGGTGCACTGGCCGGCGCGTTGGCCGGTGCCGCCATTGACCACAACAACCGTGGCAAGGGCGCGTTGATTGGCGCCGCCGTGGTGGGTGCTTCCGCCGCCGGTTACGGTTACTACGCCGACCAGCAAGAGAAAAAACTGCGGGCCAGCATGGCCAACACCGGTGTCGAAGTGCAGCGTCAGGGCGATCAGATCAAACTGATCATGCCAGGCAATATCACTTTCGCCACCGATTCGGCGAACATCGCTTCGAGTTTCTACCAGCCGTTGAACAACCTGGCCGGCTCGCTGAAAGAGTTCAACCAGAACCAGATCGAAATCGTCGGTTACACCGACAGCACCGGCAGCCGCCAGCACAACATGGACCTGTCCCAGCGTCGTGCGCAGAGTGTGGCGACCTACCTGACTTCGCAAGGTGTCAGCGGTGCCAACCTGAGCGCCCGTGGTGCCGGCCCGGATAACCCGGTTGCCAGCAACGCTGACGTCAATGGCCGCGCGCAGAACCGTCGTGTCGAGGTCAACCTCAAGGCGATTCCGGGTCAGCAGTATGGTGCTCAGCAACAGCCGGGCACCGTTCAGCAGTACCCGTAACACCCGCGACATAAAACCTGTGGGAGCGAACCTGCTCGCGATGGCGGTCGGTCAGTCAACATCAATGTTGAATCTGACTGCCCCAACGCGAGCAGGCTCGCTCCCATTTTTTTATGTGCGGCGTTTCAGTTGGCTTCTTTTACCGCACTGAGAAACGCACAGGTACGCTCCTGCTGTGGATGTTCGAAGATCTGCGCCGGGGTGCCCTGTTCGTGGATCTGGCCCTTGTAGAAGAAGCACACACGATCGGCAAACTCCCGGGCAAAGCCCATCTGGTGTGTGACCATCAACATGGTCAGATTATGTTCGGCGCCGAGCTTGCGGATCACATTGAGCACTTCGCCGCACAGTTCCGGATCGAGCGCCGAGGTCACTTCGTCAAACAGCATGACTTTGGGGCGCATGGCCAAGGCGCGGGCGATCGCTACCCGTTGCTGCTGCCCACCGGACAGCTGCGAAGGGTAATGCCCCAGCTTGCTGCCCAGACCCACCAACTCCAGCAGATCCGCCGCGCGTTCCCGTGCTTCGGCGGGTTTCATGCCCAGAACCTGCACCGGCGCTTCGATGACATTTTGCAATGCGGTCATGTGCGGGAACAGGTTGAAACTCTGGAACACCATGCCGATCTTGCCGCGTACACGGCGGATGTGTCGGTCGTTGGCCGGCACCAGCACGCCATTGCGATTGGGCATGTGCGTCAGCAGATCGTCTTCAACGCGGATCACTCCGTCATCGATGCCTTCGAGGGTCATCAGGACCCGCAACAGCGTGGATTTCCCTGAGCCGCTGGGGCCGATGATTGCGACTTTTTCCCCGGGCGTGACGTCCAGGTTCAAATGATCGAGCACGGTGAAACTGCCGTAGCTTTTGGTGACATCCTGAAAGCTGACTATCGGCTTGACCGCTTTCGTTTGATGCATGGCCGTGGCCTCTTGCGGATGCAGCGGCGTCAGATTGCCGCGCCGGGAAAGGTCGTTTGAAGTCGAAAGTGGAGAAGTCATTAACGTAGCTCCAGGCGCAGTTCGAGGCGCCGTACCAGATAAGCCAAGGCGATGCTCAGGGCGAGGAAGAACAGACCGACCATGGTGATCGGTTCCAGGTAGCGGAAGTTTTCGGAACCGATGTTCTTGGCCTGCTGCATGATTTCCACCACGGTGATGGCCGACAGCACGGGCGTGTCCTTGAGCATTGCCACCAGGTAATTGCCCAGCGGCGGCAGGATCGGCCGCAGGGCCTGGGGCAGGATGATGTTGCGGTAGGCGCTGTACGGCGCGATGTTCAGCGCGGTCACCGCTTCCCATTGCGCACGAGGCACCGCATCGAGCCCGCCGCGATAAACCTCGGCGATGTAGCAGGCGTAATGCACGCCGATGCCGATGATCCCCACTTGCATGGCCGACAGGCTGACGCCGTAGTTGGGCAGTACGTAGTAAAGGAAATACACCTGGATCAGCAGCGGCGTGCTGCGGATGAACTCGATGACCCCGGCGATCGGCCACGACAACCAGTACAAGCGGCTGCGCCGGCCGATGGCGAGGAACAGCCCCAGCACAATGGCGATCAGGAAACCGACCAGGGTAATGCCCACGGTGTTGAGCGAAGCGCGCAGCAAATCGGGAAGGATCTGCCAGGCGTATGTCCAGTCGAACAGGGTCATGACAAACCTCCACGCATCCGGCCACGCGCCAGACGCCGCTCGATGCTGCGCATGCCGAGGTTGATCGCTTGTGCCAGGATGAAATACATCACCAGCGCCAGGCTGAAGATTTCCAGGGTCTGGAAGGTAGCCTGATCCAATTGTCGAGCGCGGAAACTCAGGTCGGACAAGGTGATCAGCGACACCAGCGAAGTGTTCTTCAGCAATTCGATCAGCAGGTTGGTGCCTGGTGGAATCGCGGCGAGCAAAGCCTGAGGCAGAATGATTCGGCGAAAGCGTTTGTAAGCGCTGAAGTTCAGCGCGGTCGCCGCTTCGTACTGACCTTTCGCCACGGAGCTGATCGCACCGCGCATCACCTCGGCGCCATAGGCGCCGATGTGCAGGCCCAGGCCGACGATGGCCACGCTGTAGGGGCTCAGTTCCAGATTGAACGGTGGCAGCGGCAACACGAAAAACAGCCAGAACAATTGCACCAGCAACGACGTACCGCGAAACACTTCGATGTAGGCGACCGAGAACCAGCTCAACGGCCGCCACGGCGACATGCGCCCCAGCGCCGCCAGAATGGCCGCGACAATTGCCAGGATCGAGCCGAAGAAGGTTACCTGGAGCGTGACCCAGGCGCCTTGTATCAATAGCGGAAGTAATTCACCCATTGTTCACACCTGCGTGGTTCAACATCCGGAGTCAGCAGGGATAGGCATCGCGCCACAGCGCCATGCCTGTCTCGACTATTGAGCGCAGAGCTCGGCAGCCGTTTTGCTGGTCACGTTGGATTTGTCGAAGCCGAACGGGGCGACCGTCTTGAGGTGCTCTTCAGAGCCCAGCCACTTTTTCAGTTCGGCATTGACCGCATCCCGCAGGTCCTTGTCTTCCGGACGGAAGGCGAGGGCGCCGTAACCGGTATGCGACGGGTCATCCTTGAACTCGGTAACCGCTTCGACCTTCTCACCGCCTTTGGCGGCCAAGCCTTTCATGGTCAATTGGGTGCCTACGGCGGCATCGGCGCGACCGGCGCGCACGGCTTGCAGCTGGGCGGTGGTGTCGGGCACCTGGAGAATTTGTGCGTCCTTCACCCCGGAGTCCCGTGCGTATTTCAGATTGACCGTGCCGGCCATGATCGCCAGTTTCACATCCGGGTTCTTGGCGATGTCTTCATAGCTGTGGAGGTTTTTCGGGTTGCCTTTGGCGGTCAGGAGGGCATCGGGCAACTGGTACTGCGGATCGGTGAAGATGACTTGCTTGCAGCGTTCGGGCGTGATGTACATGCCGGCGGCAATCACGTCGAAGCGCCCGGCGCGCAGGCCCGGAATCAGCGAGCCCCATTCGGTCAGCACGCCATCGACTTGCTTGATGCCCATTTTGGCGAAGATGACTTTGGCGATCTCCGGCGATTCACCGGTGACCCGGCCATCGGTTTCGGTGAAGGCGAATGGCGTTTCGTTGGCGTAGCCGATGCGAATGCTGCTGTTTTTCGTGATGGTTTCCAGCGTCGTGGCGGCATGGGCGCTGGCGGCCAGACCGAACATCGCACAAGCCACGAACAGGTGACGCAAGACATGGGAACTGCGGGGAATGGAATTGCTCATCGATAAAATCTCCTGTTTCTTGTGGACCCGTCGAAGACGGCTCTGTGGTAGGAGGCAGTGTGACAAGAGCAAAGCGTACGAGAGCCGTTTTCCTGTTGAGCCGAAGCTTTGGGCCACAGTTCCGGTACAGATCGATTGGTTGTTGTTGGCGGCGGGTTCGGCCGCCTGTGCATCGACCTTGGACCGAGCATACAAAAGCCCTGAGCCACATTGCATTGCACTAGGACAATTGCTTTGCATGGTTTCTCGCGGGATGCTGTCGGCACTGGCAAACACGTGGGTTCGGCGCCGATGGACAAGTGGAAGGCAGCACTGCAAATCGCCCGCAGCGGCGAATCGAAATACAAGATCCTGGTGCAGGCGATTGCCGACGACATCGAGCAGGGCGTGCTGGTCAACGATCAGCGCCTGCCGCCGCAACGACAGGTTGCCGATGCGGTGGGCATCAGCGTGCAAACGGTCACCAACGCCTATAAGGAGTTGGAACGCCAGGGCCTGGTGCGTTGCGAAGTGGGGCGTGGCAGCTTCGTCTCGCGGCGCATGAGCGACCGGGTCGCCACCTATATTCTCGACAGTCCCGAACGCGCGCTGGTGGATTTTTCCATTACGCGGATCATGCACACCCGTGAACATGACCAGTTCTGGCGCGAAACCTGCCGCGAACTCAGTACCGAAGACGATCAGCCGTGGATTCACGCATTCCGTCCGATTGCCGGGTTCGAGTCGCACCGGGAAGCGGCGATGCACTGGATCGCCCGCCAAGGCCTGCGCGTCGAGCGCGATGACATCCTGATCACCAACGGCGCGGCCCACGGAATTTTCCTCGCCCTGGCTTCGCTCGCCGGGCCTGATGATGTGGTGCTTTGCGAAGGTGTCACTGACCACGGCGTGATCGGCAATTCCCAGGTGCTGGGGTTTACCCTCAAGGGCCTGGAAATGGATCGCTACGGCATTGACCCGGAACATTTCGAGGACATGTGCAGCAATGAGCGGATCACCGCGCTGGTCTGTACGCCGAACCTGAACAACCCGACCACCAGTCTGATGCCTGACAACCGGCGGCGTGAAATTGCCGAGATTGCCCGGCGTTTTGGTGTGCACATCATCGAAGATGATGTCTACGGTCCGCTTCTGGACGAGCGCCGTGCGCCGCCGATCAGCCATTACCTGCCGGAGCTATCGTTCTATTGCACCAGCATGACCAAATCGGTGCTCACCGGTTTGCGCATTGGTTATCTGGTGATGCCCAAGCGTCTGGCGCTGCGCACCGAAAGCATTTTGCGGGTCAACAGCTGGATGGCGACGCCCATGGTTTCGGAAATCGCCACGCGCTGGATTCGCGATGGCCGCGCCGAGACGCTGGTGGGCGTGCAGCGCAAGCTGTTGAGCGGGCGGCAGGCGATGGTCAGCGAATACCTCGGCGAGTACCTGCTCGGCCAACATCCCTATGCCTTGAACGCCTGGATCGGCATCCCGCCGCATTGGGAACTCGACAGCCTGGTGCGTGCGTTGCGCCACAAGCATATTGCAGTCACGTCGCCCGACCCATTTACCGTGCGCGGTACGCCCCGGCCACGGGCGGTACGGGTATGCGTAGGCGCTGAATGCAGTGACGAGGAAATGCGCGATGCGCTGATGGGCATGCGCGAAATCTTTGGTCAGTACCCGCAAATCCACGATTTTTGAGCGGCAAAAGACTTCGAAAAATTTGTCGACTAAATTGCCCTAGTACATTCAGCGCGACAATCCAGCCCTCTTAGACTGCGCCCAATACCTCATCGGGATGCGGTCATGTCAGCGTTACAGCTCAACGATATCTACCTCGCCCGCCAGCGGATCGAAGCGCTGGTACGGCGCACGCCGATGGAACATTCCCCCAGCCTGTCGCGACAGTCGGGCGTGCCGGTGTACCTCAAGCTCGAATCCCTGCAAATCACTGGCAGCTTCAAGTTGCGCGGCGCGAGCAATGCCGTGGCACAACTCACTGCCGAGCAAAAGACGCGTGGCGTGGTCGCCGCGTCCACCGGCAATCATGGGCGGGCACTCGCTTACGCCGCATCGCGGCAAAACGTGAAGGCGACGATTTGCCTGTCGCACCTGGTGCCGGGAAACAAAGTCCAGGCCATCCGCGATCTCGGCGCTGATGTGCGTATCGTCGGTCAGTCCCAGGATGATGCCCAGCGTGAAGCCGAGCGGATTGCCCACGAACATGGCGCAACACTGCTGCCACCGTTCGATCACCCGGCGATCATTGCCGGGCAGGGCACGCTGGGCCTGGAGATCCTCGAACAGCAGCCTGACGTCGCCCAAGTACTGGTTCCATTGTCCGGTGGCGGCCTGTTCGCCGGCGTCGCGCTGGCGCTGAAAAGGGCCAACCCGCAGATCGTCACTCACGGTGTCAGCATGCAACGCGGTGCGGCCATGCACGCCAGCCTCGCGGCCGGGCATCCGCTGGAAGTCGAAGAGTTGCCGACCCTGGCTGACTCGCTCGGCGGCGGCATCGGCCTGGACAACCGTTACACCTTCGCCATGACCCGCGACACCTGCGATCACTTGCATCTGCTCAGCGAAGCCGCCATCGCCAATGCCATCCGCCATGCCTATCGCGAAGAACGTCTGGTGGTGGAGGGCGCGGCGGCGGTGGGGATTGCCGCGTTGCTCGAGGGCTTGATCGAGCCGCTCGGGCCAATCGTGCTGGTAATCAGCGGACGCAACGTCGATGTCGAGCAACACCTGCGTGTGCTCGCCGGCGCCGATGCATGAATTCCAACAATAACGACTCGATGGAGTGCCGCGTTGATGAGTGAAATCACCTTGCTGAACGAAGCGGACCTGCGCGCCTGCGTGTCGCTGGACCTGCCAAGTATCGAAGCCATTGAGCAGGCCTTCGTACTGCTGGCCACCGCTGCCGTGGCGATGCCGCCGATCCTGCGCCTGGACATTCCCGAACAAAACGGCGAAGTGGATGTGAAAACCGCTTACCTGCCGGGGCTTGAACGCTTTGCGATCAAGGTCAGCCCGGGTTTTTTCGACAACCCGAAACTGGGCTTGCCCAGCCTCAACGGCATGATGATGTTGTTGTCTGCGCGCACCGGTTTGCTGGATGCCTTGCTGCTCGATAACGGTTACCTGACCGCCGTGCGCACAGCGGCGGCCGGAGCCGTGGCGGCGCGGGCGCTGTCGCGGCAAGACAGCCGTAGCGTGGCGCTGATCGGTGCCGGAGAGCAGGCCGCGTTGCAGTTGCAAGCGCTGCGTCTGGTGCGGCCGATCGACAGCGTGCGGGTCTGGGCGCGGGACGCCGCCAAGGCCCAAGCCTTCAGCGTCGAACTGGCCCGGGACAGCGGTCTGGCGGTCAAGCCGTGCGCCAGCATCGACGAGGCCATGGCCGGGGTCGACATCGCGATCACCTGCACACCAAGCCGTGAGCCGTTGATCGATTTGCGCCATTTGCATCCCGGCCTGCACATCACGGCCATGGGCTCGGATGCCGAACACAAGAACGAAATTTCTCCCCGTGCGCTGGCACAGGTCGACCGCTACGTGGCGGATCGATTGAGCCAGACGCGCATCCTCGGCGAGCTGCATCACGCCCTTGCGGCGGGTGTGGTCAGCGACGAATCGAACTTCGCAGAACTGGGGCAGGTGTTGGCCGGCCAACGGCCCGGTCGTACCGATTCAACGCAAATCACCCTGTGCGACCTCACGGGCACCGGCGCCCAGGACACGGCCATGGCCAACCTGGCCTTCGAACGTGCGCGTGCGGCCGGCAAAGGTTTTCAGTTCGGTAGTTAAAGCGCTTTTTTCATCCGTGCGTCATTTATCAGAGGGCATGTGCATGTCTCAGATAGTCGTCAATCTCCCGTTTCAACGGGAGGAATACGCCCAGCGTCTGGCCAAGGTGCGAGTGGCCATGCAGGCGCAGGGCATCGAGTTGTTGTTGGTCACCGATCCGTCGAACATGGCCTGGCTGACCGGCTATGACGGTTGGTCGTTTTACGTTCATCAATGCGTGCTGCTGGCGCTCGATGGCGAACCGCTGTGGTTCGGTCGCGGCCAGGACGCCAACGGCGCCAAGCGCACCGTCTTCATGCAGCAAGAGAACATCGTTGGCTACCCGGACATTTACGTGCAGTCGCGGGAACGTCATCCCATGGACTACCTGTCGCGCGAAGTGATCAGCGCTCGAGGTTGGGATGCACTGACCATCGGCGTGGAAATGGACAACTATTACTTCAGCGCTGCCGCTTATCTGTCGCTGCAGAAAAATCTGCCGAAGGCCAGATTGATCGACGCGGTCGGGCTGGTGAACTGGCAGCGGGCGGTCAAGTCGCCGCAGGAAATCGCCTACATGCGCATCGCCGCGCGCATTGTCGAGAAAATGCACGGGCGGATCCTGGAGCGCATCGAACCGGGCATGCGCAAAAACGAACTGGTGGCCGAAATCTACAGCAGCGGCATCCTCGGGGCTGACGGTCATGGCGGCGATTATCCGGCCATCGTGCCGTTGTTGCCGACCGGCGCCGATGCCAGTGCGCCGCACCTGACCTGGGACGATTCACCGTTCGAAAAGGGCGCCGGCACCTTTTTTGAAATCGCCGGCTGCTACAAGCGTTATCACTGCCCGTTGTCGCGCACGATCTATCTGGGCAAACCGCCGCAACATTTCCTCGACGGCGAGAAAGCCGTGGTCGAAGGCATCGCGGCAGGGCTGGAAGCGGCCAAACCGGGCAATACCACCGGCGACATTGCCGTGGCGTTTTTCAAGGTGCTGGAGAAGTTCGGCATCCACAAGGACAGCCGTTGCGGCTACCCGATCGGTATCAGCTATCCACCGGATTGGGGCGAGCGCACCATGAGCCTGCGTCCCGGCGACACCAGCGTGTTGCAACCGGGCATGACCTTCCACTTCATGCCGGGCCTGTGGATGGATGACTGGGGGCTGGAAATCACCGAGAGCATTCTGATCACCGAAACCGGCGTCGAGACGCTGTGCAATGTGCCTCGCCAATTGTTCGTGAAGGATTGAGCCATGAGTGAACTGCCTGACAACCCGATCAGTGCCACGGTGGATTTCAGCCGCGAAGGCGTGCAGCACGGTTTTCTCAAGCTGCCCTATTCCCGGGACGATTCTGCCTGGGGCGCGGTGATGATTCCGCTTACGGTGATCCAGCGCGGCCAGGGACCGACCGCGCTGCTTACCGGCGGTAACCACGGTGATGAGTACGAAGGCCCGGTGGCTTTGAGCAAACTGGCGCAAAGCCTGACGGCCGCCGACGTCAGCGGACGGGTGATCATCGTCCCGTTCATGAACACCCCGGCGTTCCACGCCGGGCGGCGTACGTCGCCGATCGACAAGGGCAACCTCAATCGCAGTTTTCCCGGCAAGCCGGACGGTACGGTGACCGAGAAGATCGCCGACTATTTCACCCGCACGTTGCTGCCCCTGGCCGACATCGTGCTGGACATTCACTCCGGCGGTCGCACCCTGGATTTCCTGCCGTTCGCCGCCTGTCATGTGTTGCCGGACAAACGGCAGCAGGCGCAATGCGAGGCCGGCATGCGTGCGTTCAATGCGCCGTACAGCATGCGCATGCTCGAACTCGATGCCGGGGCGATGTACGACACCGCTGCCGAGTCCCAGGGCAAGATTTTCGTCACCACGGAGCTGGGCGGCGGCGGTTCGTCTACGGCGCGCAGTGTGGCGATCGCCGAGCGCGGCGTACGCAATCTGCTGGTGCATGCGGGGATTGTTGAGGGCCAAGTGCAGGCTTCGACATCGATCATGCTCGACATGCCCGATGGCGATTGCTTCATCGCCAGCGAGCACGACGGCCTGCTGGAAATGTGCCGTGACCTGGGCGATCACGTAAGCAAGGGCGAAGTGATCGCCCGCGTCTACGACGCCACCCGCAGCGGCGTGGCCCCGGTGGAATATCGCGCGGCGCGCAACGGTCTGCTGGCGGCGCGGCACTTTCCGGGGCTGGTGGGGTGCGGCGATACCATCGCAGTGATCGCCGATATCGTGACCTGACAACCATCCCTGTGGGAGCTGGTTTGCCAGCGATAGCGGTATGTCAGTCACGTCAATGCTGGATGTGCTACCGCCATCGCTGGCAAGCCAGCTCCCACAGGTTTTTTATTAACCTGAGGGATATGCCCATGCACAAGCTCGATCGCTATGACCTGAAAATCCTGCGAATCCTCGCTGACGACGGGCGTATCACCAAGTCGAGCCTGGCCGAGGCGATCAATCTCTCGGTGACTCCGGCCTGGGAGCGGGTGCGCAAACTCGAAGCCCTCGGCCTGATCAAGGGCTACCGGGCACACATCGACTGGGGCGCGGTGTTCAAAAGTCAGCAGGTGCTGGTGGAAATCACCCTGGCCCGGCACACCGCGCAGGACATGCGGCGTTTCGAGCAACGCATGAGCGAAGCGCCCGAAGTCGCGTTCTGTTACGCCACCGGTGGCGGTGTCGATTACATGGCAATGATCCAGGCACCGGACATTGACCATTACCAACGTTTCATCGACCAGTTGCTGCTCGATGATCTGGGAATCGAACGCTACTTCACCTACATCGTCACCAAAACCATCAAGACCGGCGGCGCCTTGCCGGCCGAATTGTCGCAAGAATCCTGAACACTCAATAAACCTGTGGGAGCCGAGCCTGCTCGTGATGGCGGCCAGTCAGAAACCGTGATGTCAACTGACACACCGCTATCGCGAGCAGGCTCGCTCCTACAGTCGATTTGTGTGGATTCAGGTGTCGTGTTCACACCGCAAAAAACGCTGTTCAGCCCCGCTCAATCAGAAAAAACCACCTGCCAAACCCCGTTCAAACGCCAAATTCCCAAGGCTTGGCTGCCCTAGCATGGTTCCACGCACACGGATTTGGAGTGAACGCCATGACTTACAAACATCCACTGTTGTTCAAGGCCCTTTGCTACGTCGATGGCCATTGGGTGCACAGCGACAGCGGTCACAGTATCGCGGTGCACAACCCGGCGGATCAAAAACTGATCGGCCATGTACCGATGCTCGACCAGTCCCAAATCGTCGCCGCCGTCGATGCTGCGCACCGTGCGTTCGCCGACTGGCGCGAACAAAGCCTGGAGGCGCGCGGGGCGATTCTGCGGCGCTGGGCGGCATTGATTCTTGAGCATCAGGAAGACCTGGCGCGGATTCTCAGTCTGGAGCAAGGCAAGTCCCTGGCCGAGTCCCGTGGCGAAATCGCTTATGCCGCCAGTTTCATTCCCTGGTTTGCCGAAGAGGCGCGGCGCCTGTATGGGCAAAACATTCCCAGCCACATTCCAGGGGCGCACCTGGGCACGGTCAAGGAGCCGGTCGGCGTCTGTGCATTGCTGACGCCATGGAATTTCCCTTCGGCAATGATCACTCGCAAAGCCGCTGCCGCGCTGGCCGCCGGTTGCACCGTGGTCATCAAACCGGCCCATGAAACACCGTACTCGGCGTTTGCCCTGGCGCAACTGGCCGAGGAAGCAGGTTTCCCTGCCGGCGTATTCAATGTGGTGTTGGGCGAACCGCAGATGGCCATGCAGACCCTGGTGCAGGACAGTCGCGTGCGTTCGGTGAGTTTCACCGGCTCGACCCGCGTCGGTAAGTTGGTGCTGCAAGCCGCAGCCCAGGACGTAAAAAAGGTGGCACTGGAGTTGGGCGGCAACGCGCCGTTCATTGTCTGCGCCGACGCCGACCTTGAGCTGGCGGTGAAAGTCGCGGTGGCCGCCAAATTCCAGACCTCCGGCCAGGATTGCTGCGCGGCCAACCGCATCATGGTCGATCGCTCTGTTTATGCGCAATTTCTCAAGGGGTTTACCGCGGCGGTACGTGAGTTGCGGGTTGGCCCGGCGATGCTCGGCGACCGTGAGCAGCAGGTCGATGTCGGCCCATTGATGCATCAGGCCGCTTTCGATGTCACCACCGAACGGGTCGCCGATGCCTTGCAACACGGCGCGCAACGACTGGTGGGCGGTGAGGCCCATGCACTGGGCGGTTTGTTCTATCAGCCAACGGTGCTGGCCGATGTCACGCCACAGATGCGCATCTACCGCGAAGAAAACTTCGCGCCGATTGCCGGGGTGATGCCGTTCGACACCCTCGATCAGGCGGTCGAGATGGCCAACGACACCGAATACGGTCTGGCCGCCTACATTTGTTCCAATCGTCTGGACCTGATTTACCTGCTGATCCGCCGCCTCGACCACGCCATGGTCGCGGTCAATGGCGTCAAGTTTACCGGCCATCCGATCCCGTTCGGTGGCATGAAAGCCTCGGGGCTGGGCCGGGAAGGCGGCACCGAGGGCTTCGAAGCCTTTGTCGAAACCAAATACTTCTGCCTGCACCATCAAGGCCAGTTCTGAGGAGATTCACCATGAACCAAGAATTTGACTCGCTGTTCGAGCAAGACCGTGCGCACTTCATGCACCCTTCGACTCACGCCCATGATCATGCCAGCGGCGCGCTCAAGGGGCGCATCATCAAAGGCGCGTCGGGTATCCGCATCCGCGACCACGAAGGCCGCGAGCTGATCGACGCCTTCGCCGGCCTGTACTGCGTGAACATCGGTTACGGGCGCACCGAAGTTGCCGAGGCGATCTACAAGCAAGCCAGGGAACTGGCCTATTACCACACCTACATGGGGCATTCGACCGAAGCGATCATCGAGCTTTCGAGCCGTATCATCGACTGGGCGCCTGAAGGCATGAAGAAGGTCTATTACGGCCTTTCCGGGTCTGACGCCAACGAAACCCAGATCAAACTGGTGCGTTACTACAACAACGTGCTGGGTCGCCCGCAGAAGAAGAAAATCATCTCCCGCGATCGCGGCTACCACGGTTCGGGCATCATGACCGGCAGCCTGACCGGTCTGCCGAGTTTTCATCAGCATTTCGATCTGCCGGCCGAAGGCATCAAGCACACCGTGTGCCCGCACTGGTATCGCAAGGCGCCGACCGGCATGGATGAAACGGCCTTCGTGCGCTATTGCGCCGACGAGCTGGAAAAAATGATCCTCGCCGAAGGTCCGGACACCGTGGCGGCCTTCATTGGCGAGCCGCTGATGGGGACCGGCGGGATCATTGTTCCACCCGCCGGGTATTGGGCAGCGATCCAGGCAGTGCTGAACAAATACGATGTGCTGTTGATCGCCGACGAAGTGGTCTGCGCCTTCGGTCGGCTGGGGTCGAAAATGGGTAGCCAGCGTTACGGCATGCGCCCGGACCTGATCACTACCGCCAAGGGCCTGACCAGCGCTTATGCGCCATTGTCGGCGGTGATCGTCGGCGAAAAGGTTTGGGACGTGATCGAAAAAGCCTCCGAATCCCAAGGCGCCATGGGCCATGGCTGGACCTATTCCGGGCACCCCATTTGTGCGGCCGCGGCGCTGGCCAACCTCGATATCCTAGAGCGGGAAAACCTTACGGCCAACGCCGATAAGGTGGGCGGTTATCTCAATCGGCGGCTGCGCGAAACCCTCGAAGGCCATCCGCTGGTGGGCGAAGTGCGCGGTGACGGCATGCTCGCGGCGGTCGAGTTCATGGCGGATCGTGAACAGCGCACGCCATTCGACGCCGCCTTGAAGGTCGGTCCGAAAGTCTCGGCGGCTTGCCTGGAGCGCGGGATGATTGCCCGGGCGATGCCCCATGGTGACATCCTCGGCTTTGCACCGCCGTTGGTCCTGACCGAGGCCGAGGCGGACTTGATCGTGGGTATCACCAAGGATGCGATCGATCAGGTGGCGGGGGAGGTGTTGGGCTGATTATCTGACCCTGTTGTGTGGTCTGTACTGGCCTCCTCGCGGGCAAGTCCGCGATGAGGGCGGGACATCCAGCCGAGATGCTGGATCAGAAATAAAAAAGCCCTCGGACAACCACTTGTCCGGGGGCTTTTTGTCGCGTGAAACCTGATTACTTCTTCAGGCCGTAATGCTCATCGAGCATGCCCGGGGCGTTCGGGGCTTTGGGTGCGTAGTCGCGTGGCGGTTCCTGATTGCGCGGCGGCGTCAGGCGCTCGCGCGGAGTCTGCGCCGCGTCGGCGTGCAGCGAGGCCAGCAAGCGTTGGCGGGTTTGTTCATCCAGGGCCAGACGGTTGGCACCCTCGGCGAGATGATCCTGCACTTCCTGATAGCTCTGAGTCAGTTTCTTGACCAGTGTCGCAGTGCTGTTGAAGTGGGTCACCACCTCGTTCTGATAACTGTCGAAACGTTCCTGAATATCGTCCAGCTGACGTTGTGTGCTGCTGGGCGCGGCATTCGGCGCCAGGCGAGCGATCAGGAAACCAATGGCGACACCCACAACCAGGGCAAGAGTCGGCAACAACCAAACTAAGAGCGAGTGTTCCACGAGTCCTTCCTCTATAAACGGCTTTGCTTTACGTTAACGGCTCGAACCTGCGCTGTATACCGCGATTCGCTCGCAATAGACAGTTGCAGACAATTTGCTAGACGAGTCGACCCGTTTCGAGGTCACGGAGTTCTTTCCTTGCTGATGCGTGAAACCCCTGTAGTGATTGATGGCCCGGTCGGCCAGCTCGAGTCTCTTTACCTGGACAACGAACAGCCGCGCGGCCTGGCGCTGATCTGCCATCCAAACCCGGTGCAGGGCGGCACCATGCTCAACAAAGTGGTCTCGACCCTGCAACGCACCGCACGCGATGCCGGTTTGATCACCCTGCGCTTCAATTACCGTGGCGTCGGCGCCAGCGAAGGCAGCCACGACATGGGCACCGGTGAAGTCGACGATGCCCAGGCAGTGGCTCAATGGTTGCGCAACAAACACCCGGATCTGCCGCTGACCCTGTTCGGGTTCTCCTTCGGCGGATTTGTTGCCGCAAGTCTCGGCGGACGCCTGGAAGCGCAGGGCGAACAGATCAAACACCTGTTCATGGTCGCGCCGGCCGTCATGCGCCTGGGCGCCCAGGATCAACTGCCACGGCACGGCGAGCTGACCCTGATCCAGCCGGAAACCGACGAAGTGATCGATCCTCAAGTCGTTTACGAGTGGTCCGACAAGCTCGAACGTCCCCATGAGCTGCTGAAAGTGGCAGAATGCGGACACTTTTTTCATGGCAAGCTGACCGATCTCAAGGATCTGATCCTGCCGCGTCTCTCGAATTGATTGCAGTCTGACAAGCGATTACCCATGACGACTCGTACCCGTATCCTCACCGGCATCACCACCACCGGCACGCCGCACCTGGGCAACTACGCCGGTGCCATCCGCCCGGCGATCCTTGCCAGCCGTGACAGCAATGCCGACTCGTTCTACTTTTTGGCGGACTACCACGCCCTGATCAAGTGCGATGACCCGCTGCGCATCCAGCGCTCGCGTCTGGAAATCGCCGCGACCTGGCTGGCCGGTGGCCTGGACGTGGACCGCGTGACCTTCTATCGCCAGTCCGACATTCCGGAAATCCCCGAGCTGACCTGGCTGCTGACCTGCGTCGCCGCCAAGGGCCTGCTCAATCGCGCTCACGCCTACAAGGCTTCGGTGGACAAGAACGTCGAGACCGGCGAAGACCCGGATGCCGGTATCACCATGGGCCTGTACAGCTATCCGGTACTGATGGCCGCCGACATTTTGATGTTCAACGCGCATAAGGTCCCGGTCGGTCGCGATCAGATCCAACACGTGGAAATGGCCCGGGACATCGGCCAGCGCTTCAACCACCTGTTCGGCAAAGGCAAGGAGTTCTTCACCATGCCTGAGGCGCTGATCGAAGAAAGCGTCGCCACACTGCCGGGTCTCGACGGCCGCAAAATGTCGAAAAGCTACGACAACACCATTCCGTTGTTCAGCAGCGCCAAGGAAATGAAAGACGCGATTTCGCGGATCGTCACCGACTCCCGAGCGCCGGGCGAAGCGAAAGATCCGGACAACTCGCACCTGTTCACCCTGTTCCAGGCATTCGCCACGCCAGCGCAAGCCGACGAGTTCCGCAGCGAACTGTTGCAGGGCCTGGGCTGGGGCGAAGCGAAAAACCGTCTTTTCCAGTTGCTGGACAGCGAGTTGGGCGAGTCGCGCGAGCGTTATCACCAATTGATCGAACGTCCGGCGGATCTGGAAGACATCCTGCAGCACGGCGCACAAAAAGCCCGAGCGGTGGCGACCCCGTTCCTCAACGAGTTGCGTGAAGCGGTGGGCCTGCGCTCCTTCGTTGCCCAGACCCAAGTGGCGGCGACCACCAAGAAAAAGGCCGCGAAAGCGGCGCGTTTTGTCAGCTTCCGCGAAGACGACGGCAGTTTCCGCTTCCGGCTGCTGGCGGCCGATGGCGAACAACTGTTGCTCTCGCGCAACTTTGCCGACGGTAAAATCGCAGGGCAAGTGACCAAGCAGCTGCAATCGGGCCAGGCGCTGGATGTGCGCAATCAAGACCTGGGCTTCAGCGTCTGGCTGGAAGGCCAGTGCGTTGGCGACAGCCCGGCCTTCGCCGACAGCTCTGCCCGCGACGCAGCCATCGAAGCATTGCGGATTGCCCTGACCCCGGTTCAGGAATAAACAGCGGCGCGGTCCGACCAAGGGCCGATTGCCATTCCTGCGGGCCATCGCTACAGTGACGGCCCGTTTTTGTTGCCTTGCTAACGAATTATGACGCCCCTAGAACGATATCAAGCTGATCTGAAACGCCCGGAATTCTTCCACGACGCCGCCCAGGAAACTGCCGTGCGTCATTTGCAGCGCCTGTACGACGATCTGGTCGCGGCCGAGCAAAACAAACCGGGCCTGCTGGGCAAACTGTTTGGCAAAAAAGATCAGACCCCAGTCAAGGGCCTGTACTTCTGGGGCGGTGTAGGTCGCGGCAAGACTTACCTGGTCGACACCTTCTTCGAAGCGCTGCCGTTCAAGGAAAAGTCCCGCACCCACTTCCACCGCTTCATGAAGCGCGTGCACGAAGAGATGAAGACCCTGGGCGGCGAGAAAAACCCGCTGACCATCATCGCCAAGCGCTTCGCCACCGAAGCCCGGGTCATCTGCTTCGATGAGTTCTTCGTTTCCGATATTACCGACGCCATGATCCTCGGCACCCTGATGGAAGAACTGTTCAAGAACGGTGTAACCCTGGTCGCAACCTCGAACATCGTGCCGGACGGACTGTACAAGGACGGCCTGCAACGCGCGCGTTTCCTGCCGGCCATCGCGCTGATCAAGCAGAACACCGAAATCGTCAACGTCGACAGCGGCGTCGATTATCGTCTGCGTCACCTCGAGCAAGCTGAGCTGTTCCACTTTCCGCTCGACGAAGCGTCCCACGAAAGCCTGCGCAAAAGCTTCCGCGCGTTGACGCCGGAATGCACTGCGGCGATCGAGAACGACGTTCTGATGATCGAAAACCGCGAGATCCGTGCCTTGCGCACCTGCGATGACGTGGCGTGGTTCGAGTTCCGCGAACTGTGCGACGGCCCGCGCAGCCAGAACGACTACATCGAACTGGGCAAGATCTTCCACGCCGTGCTGCTCAGCGGCGTCGAGCAGATGAGCGTCACCACCGACGACATCGCCCGACGCTTCATCAACATGGTCGACGAGTTCTACGACCGCAACGTGAAGCTGATCATTTCTGCTGAAGTTGAACTCAAGGATCTGTACACCGGCGGTCGTTTGAACTTCGAGTTCCAGCGCACGCTCAGTCGCCTGCTGGAAATGCAATCCCACGAATTCCTGTCCCGGGCACACAAGCCGTAGGATGTCGGAAAACTAGAAAGGCCTGCGATTGCAGGCCTTTTTTGTGGGTTATGCGCTGCGGTTGAGATAGCGCGATAACTCATGCTGTCGCTGACAACCAAGTAGCAACCAAAGCAGGACTCTGGCTTTACGCGGACAGAGAAACCCGGCCATGGATGCGCCCTTGCGAACCAGGTCCATTTCACTGCCAATAAAACCGTAGGTGGATTGCGCGGTGGAGCCGGAACCGGTGCGGGTCGCAATGATCACCGGTATTTTTTCGGCAATGTGTTCGATCACCTCAGCCCATTTCTGCGAGACGTGCCCGGCGCCGAAACCGGCGATCACCAGCCCGTCGTAGCCCAGGTGCAGGATGTTTTCCAATAGCAGGGTATCGGCGCCAAGCGACGCCTCCAGCAGGGCCACCTTTTGCGTGGTGTGTTGCGGCCAGGGTAAACACTTGCGCTCGGACGGATGATGGAAATAGCGAACCGCGTTTTCCACAACCAGGCCGGCGATTCCGAATACCGGGGAAGAGAATGCCTGCAGGGCGAGCGACTCGGTTTTGCGAACACAGTGGGCCTGATGGATCTGCCCGTTCATCACCACCTGAACTCCCCGTTGTCGACTGCTGGCAGCCAGGGCAACGCGGCAGGCATCCAGCAGATTGGCCGGGCCATCGGCGCCTGCCTGTTTTGCCGAGCGCATGGCGCCGGTCAGGACCAGCGGTTGATCACAATCCCATAGAAAATCAAGAAACGCTGAAGTTTCTTCCAGCGTGTCGGTGCCTTGGGTAATAACCACGCCATGGGCGCCTTGCTCAACTTGATATTTCGCCCAGGACATCACGCTGAGCAATACCTCGAAATCCAATGAAGCGCTGGGCAACAGGCCGAGCGTTTCAACGGTGATCCGCGCCAGTGTCGCCAATTCGGGCACTGAAGCCAGCAGGGATTCGCCGCTGACGGTCGGTATAACACCTTCGCCGGAATGGCTGGCTTGCATGCTCACCGTGCCGCCGAGCGCAGCGATGGCCAGTTTGGGCAGGTCCATTTGATACCTCACATGATGGTGGTAAGCGGGGCTGTATCGGCTTTTGAGGCGGCGATACAGCCCGAGAGCAGTCGGTCAGTGGGTGATCAGCCACCCCACCAGAGGGAGGATCAGCAACGTGCTGATCGCCATGGACAGGACATTGGCGATGTAGGCGTGCATGTCGGTCGGCAACCGTTTGGCAATCGCACAGGCCAGGGGAGGGGCGATCAATGCTCCCAGGAACGCACTTGAAGCGATGACCTGCCAGCTGCCGCCATGGGTCAACAGCGCCGCTGGCACAACGGACACCAGCGGAATGTAGGTGGGATACCAGCCACGCAACATCCATTGCCGACGCCAGATCATGATGCCCATGGCCGAGGTCAACGCCTGGGCGCACAGCAGTTGTGGCAACAAGCCTGAGCCGTAGACCGGGCTCAAGGGATTCAGGGTGTAGGCCAGCAATGCACCCAGGATCAATCCGAGGCTGGCCAGTTCATTGCCAAAGAATGGCGCTTCGGAAAAGTCGGCGAGGACTCTGCGCAAGGTCCAGATGACACCGTAGTCCGGTGTCCTGGTGCTAGCGGGGCTTGCGTCGGCGGGTTTCTCGGCAAGATCAGGCGGTGCAGTGTTCACCAGGCTTGGCAGGTAACGACAGAGCAGAAAGGCAAACACACTGGCGACCGCCATGCCCAACACATTGCCGACTACCGCTGGCAAGCCCAACGGGTTGCACAGGTGATTGACGATCAGCAGGCACATTGGGGTGACGAGTACCGCACCCATGATTGCGCCATTGATCGTGACCTTCCAGCCACCGCCAAACATCAGCACCATCGCCGCGGGCAGCGAAACAAACGCGGCAAAGGTCGGTTGCCAACTCGAGGCGGTCACCGTCCAGCCCCACAGCAGGTTACTCAACAGCAGTCCAAGCAGCGAACTGGTCACCAGCCACGGCCACAGACCTGTGCCATAGCAAATGGCAAAGCCTTGCCAGGTTTTCCCCGTCCGGTTCGCCCAGTAAGCGAGATAGGCACCCGCCAACAAGCCGATGGAGGCGAACTCATGTTTATAAAAGGCGACTTCGCTGATGTCCCCCAGTACCCAGCGTAACCAGGCGCTTGGCTCGGGAAGGGCAGACACCATGTCGCTGTAGCTTGGCCAGTGGGCCGACCAGAATGTGCGGTTGGTGAAAGAAAGCCAGGTAATCAGTAACGCTGTGCCAATCAGCAACAGAATGATCGCGGTATCAACCGGCGATCTGTGTGCAAGCCGGTTTTTTTGCGGGGTGATATCCATTGTCTGTCTCCTGTATCAGCGTGGGAGACATGGGTGTTGGCTGTAACCGAGCATTTGATCGTAGAGATCGGCTCGACGGTCGCGATGCAGGTCGTTCAGGCTGTTCCAGATCGGTGCGCTGCGGGAGCTGGTCAGGTCGATATCGGCAAACAGGATTTCCTGCTGGTCTGCCGATGCCACTGTGCCAATCGGCCAGCCGTTGGTCCCGGCAATCAGCGAGCAACCGAGATAGCGAGCGCCGCGCTCCTCACCGATTCGGCTTGCCGCTGCAATAAACACATTGTTGACATGGGCCGCTGTCATCGTCAGGTACGACGCCATGCACTTGCCGGCATCATCGAACAGCGGCGGTGGCGTCCACACCCAGTTGTTCAGGCTGCAAATAATGTCTGCGCCTTGCTGACTGAGGATTCGTGGTACCTCCGGAAACCAGATGTCCCAGCAGATCAACAGGCCGATACGGCCGATGGGCGTTTCAAACACCGGAAAACCAAGATCGCCAGGGCTGAACCAGAGCTTCTCGAGGTTCCACAAATGAGCTTTGCGGTACTTGCCGATAAAGCCGTCAGGCCCGAGCAGAACGCCGGTGTTGAACAGTCGCATACCGTCGCGTTCAGCCAGGCCGGCGACGAGATACACCTTGTGTTTGCGGGCGAACGCCATCCACAGCTGGACGCTGGGTCCGTCGGGAACGGCCTCCGAATGGTCGAAGGCATCCTGTCGATTGCTGAAGAAATACCCGGTACTGCAAAGCTCGGGCAGGACGATCAGGTTCGCTCCGCCATCGACCGCTTCCTGCGCCAGCTCCAGGCTACGGCTGAAGTTGCTGTCACGATGCTCCAGGCCGACTTGTGGATCGAATTGCACGACTGCTACACGAACAGGACTTGTTGGCTCGCTCATTACGAATGACCTCTTTTTATTGTTATTCACGCCTTGTTTAACGGCGTGTTTATGAGAGTTCAAACGGCAGGGAGGCGGTAGTCAGCGGCTTCCGGCATGCCTGTAGTCCATGTCCGAAGATCGCGAAGGGCAGGGCGCTGGCAACGCGTTGTCAGGTCTAAGAGTGTTGATATAGAGCGGTCAAGGCGAGGCAGAACCAACGGTTGAGGTGCGTTGGTTCTGGCGGATGGCTCCGGGCTTCAGCCCCGAGTGCGATAATGTGGATAGTCGCTCAGGCAGAAATCGCCGTTAAACACGGCCTGAGTCTTGTTGCAGATATGAATCACCGCATCCACGGCACCGCGCAGGCAAGGTTCTGTCCAGCCGGCATCAACTGAAAACGATTCGCCGGAAAGATACAGGCCGGATAGGTGTGAATAGTCCCGGTTGTACTTCATCAGGCTGACTGCGTCGTAGTAAGTGCCAGGCCGGTATAACTTTGCACAGCCCAGGGCATTCCTGTCGGTCATCCAGCGTTGAACCATGGCTTGCTCGGTGAGAATGTACGGAGAGATCTTTTCCTGGATGTTGGCAGAGTTCATCAATATTCGATCAAGTTCCTCCACGCATTTTGATACCAGTTCACGGTCGGTAAACAGCGCCAGTTTGGTTGCGTCGTCCTCCCAGGTGTAACTCAGCAATATGCAATCGTATTGATAGTTGTCGTTGTAGCGATAACTGTATACGTCATGAATGAAACTGTCGGTCACAATGGCCTGGGGGATTTTACTTGGCCCCGAAAGAAACGATTTGCTTAAGGGGGCATACACTTTGCAACTGGTTTCCCAGTGCGCAGTTTTGTAGGCATTGATCGTCTCGTACGGCAACATTTGCTGATTGAAGTTTTCCAGCCTGATACAAGTTTCGATCAGCCATGAGGGCAGGGTCATGATCACTGAATCAAAATCATCGAACTGTTGCCGGGATAGAAGTGGTTGACTGAATTGCCAGGTGTAATGGACGCGGATTTTTTGATTGTCCAGTTTCTCCAGTTTGCTGACCGATGAATCACTGAAAAAACCGCCAGCGCTTTCAAGGCAATGCTCGTAGAACGATGTGTCTGTGCTGTCGGTTGGCAAAAACATCAGGCATTCATCGAGTGCCACAAGCCCGATGTAGCGTGGGCTGTCGAAGCGCAGGCCCTGGGTGTCGATAACAGCCTCGCAGTGCAAATAAGGGGCCGTCAGCGGCACCCCGCATGCATCGACTCGACCATGCACAAGTTGCAATCGGCTGCTGAAGCCGAAAATCGCGGTTCGCAGTGGATAGAGCGCACACACGTCATAAAAAGCCCCCCAGCTTCCATCGCCGATACCTATCGAATAGAAAAGAGTAGATTCGTGGGGCGTCATTCCCACCCCGCCAAAATCCCCTGGTTGTTCCGTATTCCAGTTTTCCAGAGGCGGCATGCCTACCAGGTCGCGAAACGAGACACCCTCATACCGCTCAACGATGGCCGCCCAGACAGATTCCCATTGGGGTGTGGCGTACACCTGCATTATCTGCCGGGTCATCCTGTCGACAAAGGTTTTCCACTTGGCGCACACGGTTTGCAGCGCCTCGTCGGGTGGTGGCGTCAAACCATCCTTATTGGTCCAGATCAGCATGTGCGGTAACGGGCGCCCGCCCAGGCTGCCTTCTTGCAGATAAATGCCTGTCGAATTCACCCATCGACTGCCCGGATTGGGAAAGTCCGAAATGGCCAGGTCAAATTCATCGGCGTAGTAAGCCATCAGTGACCGACCTGCTTTCGGCAGCTCGTTTTCCCTGTTGAAGAACGGCATGCGCATTGCGCCCATCTCAAAAGGGGTATGGTTTTCCTCTAGCGGGTGGTTGCCATGGACAGTCAAATGCCTGCCACCGATGCGTTTCGATTGCTCGATCAGTGTTATGTCGATAAATCCACAGCGATACAGTTCTCTGGCGGCGGTGAGTCCGGTAACGCCGGCACCAATGACGCATATTTTGTGATCAGGATCAGTGGCTCGGGCTATGCCATGTTCCTGTTCAACCAACGCTCGATAGTCAAAACAAAGGTCCGGCGGATTGGGAAAGCGGGCCGCCCATTTTTTACGGGTCAGCAATGAACTTGGCGTATTGGTCGTTGCATCGTTTGAAGTCGGCTGGGAACTCGTTTCTGTTGTCATCTGGTTCTTCCCTGAGCGCACTGTCCGGTGGGGAAGAATATGTTGGGTTTTACAGTCGTCGACACGCAAGCATACAAAGGGATTGCTCGCTACTCTGTATTCCGCTTTTTGTGTAGGGCAAGTAATTCGTTTGTCTGTTGAATTTAAACGATGCAGCCAAGTACCGTTTAAAGCTAAAGCAAGTACCGCCCTGTGACTTCAGGGCGGTACTTGTTTGACTGATTATGCCGCTTGTTGAAATTGCTGCCGATACTGGTTCGGCGAGAGTTCCGTGTGCTGGCGGAACAGCCGCGCAAAGAAGCTCGCATCGTCATAGCCGACTTCGTAGCTGATGGTCTTGATGCTCTTGCGGCTACCGGACAGCAGGCCCTTGGCGGTTTCGATGCGCAGGCGTTGCAGGTAATGCAACGGCTTGTCGCCGGTGGCCGTCTGGAAGCGGCGCATGAAGTTGCGGATGCTCATGCCGTGCTCGCGCGCCACGTCTTCGAAGCGGAATTTATCGGCGAAGTGATCTTCGAGCCAATGCTGGATCTGCAGGATGATCACGTCCTGATGCAGTTTTTGCCCGCCGAACCCGATGCGTCCCGGGGAATAGCTGCGTTGCACTTCATAGAGAATGTCCCGCGCCACGGCCTGGGACACGTTGGCGCCGCAGAAGCGCTCGATCAGGTAGATGTAAAGGTCGCAGGCCGAGGTGGTGCCGCCGGCGCAGAACAGGTTGTCGGCGTCGGTCAGGTGTTTGTCCTGATTGAGCTGCACCCGCGGAAAGCGTTCGGCAAAGGCATTGAAGAAGCGCCAGTAGGTGGTCGCTTCCTTGCCATTGAGCAGCCCGGCTTCGGCCAGCCAGAAGACACCGGTCGCCTCGCCGCACAGGACCGCGCCGCGTGCATGTTGCTGGCGCAACCAGGGCAGGACTTGCGGGTAACGTTTGCAAAGGCTGTCGAAATCGTCCCAGAACGCTGGAAGCACGATGATGTCGGCATTTTCCAGTCCGCCATCCACCGGTATCAACACATCGCTGAAGGTATTGACCGGTTTGCCGTCGGGACTGACCAGGCGAGTCTCGAACGCCGGTGTCAGGCCTTGGCCCAATTGTTTGCCGTAGCGAAGGCTGGCGAGATGGAAGAAATCCTTGGCTTGCATGAGGGTGGAAGCGAAAACCCGGTCAATCGCCAGGATGCTGACGCGCCGCAATGGCGTGGAGGCTTGGTTAGACATAATTCAACTTTATTTTTATAGGGGGAAGTGGTCACCAGACGGCTGGATCGTCTTATTTTTTGTCGGATGTGTCCAGTGTCCTGTATCGGATGCCAGGCATAGTCTCTGAAGGTCATCTCCTTCCAAAAATAACCAAAAGGTGCCGCATGATCCCCAGAACCCTGTTCAGTTCCGAGCACGAGCTTTTCCGCGACAGCGTGCGCACCTTTCTGGAAAAAGAGGCTGTGCCGTTCCATGGTCAATGGGAAAAACAGGGCTTTATCGATCGCAAGCTCTGGAACAAGGCAGGGGAGGCGGGGATGCTGTGCTCGCATCTGCCGGAAGAATACGGCGGGCTGGGGGCGGATTTTCTCTACAGCGCGGTAGTCATCGAAGAGGTGGGGCGACTGGGGCTGACCGGAATCGGGTTCTCCCTGCATTCGGACATCGTTGCGCCGTACATCCTGCATTACGGCAGTGAAGCGCTGAAACACAAATACCTGCCGAAACTGGTCTCTGGGGAAATGGTCACGGCGATTGCCATGACGGAGCCTGGGGCGGGTTCTGACCTGCAAGGGGTCAAGACCACTGCGGTGCTCGATGGCGACGAGTACGTGATCAACGGCTCCAAGACATTTATCACTAACGGTTTTCTCGCCGACCTGGTGATAGTCGTGGCCAAGACCGATCCGAAGGCCGGGGCGAAAGGTACAAGCCTGTTTCTGGTCGAAGCCAATACACCGGGATTCGAAAAGGGCAAGCGTCTGGAAAAGGTTGGCATGAAGGCACAGGACACATCGGAGCTGTTCTTCCAGGATGTTCGCGTACCGAAGGAAAACCTGCTGGGGCAGGCCGGGATGGGCTTCGCGTACTTGATGCAGGAATTGCCGCAGGAGCGCCTCACCGTGGCCATTGGCGGCTTGGCATCAGCCGAAGCGGCCCTGCAATGGACCCTGGATTACACCCGCGATCGCAAGGCGTTCGGCAAATCGATTGCGGATTTCCAGAATACCCGTTTCAAACTGGCGGAGATGGCAACCGAAATCCAGATCGGCCGCGTCTTCGTCGACCGCTGCCTGGAACTGCACCTGCAAGGCAAACTCGACGTGCCGACGGCGGCGATGGCCAAGTACTGGGGCACTGACCTGCAATGCAAAGTACTCGACGAGTGCGTGCAGCTGCATGGCGGCTACGGATTCATGTGGGAGTACCCGATCGCGCGGGCATGGGCGGATGCGCGCGTGCAGCGGATCTATGCCGGGACGAACGAGATCATGAAGGAGATTATTGCGCGGTCACTGTAATGCCGTGTTGATCGTTCCCACGCCTGCGTGGGAACGCCTAAAGGGACGCTCCGCGTTCCAGCTTCAAAAAGGGATGCGGAGCGTCCCGGGCTGCATTCCCACGCAGAGCGTGGGGAGCGATCATTCGATCAAGGCGCAGGATTCGGATGATCCTTGTGTATCGCTTCAATCCCTTCCAGCACTTCCTCCGACAATCTCAGATCAAAACTGGCAATGTTGCTCTCCAGTTGTTCCAGTGTGGTCGCGCCGATGATGTTGCTGGTCACGAATGGCTGCTGCGTCACGAACGCCAGGGCCATTTGCGCCGGGTCCAGACCGTGCTCGCGGGCCAGGGCCACGTAACGGCTGCAGGCTGCTTCCGATTGCGGGTTGAAGTAGCGGCTGAAGCGGCTGTAGAGGCTCAGGCGACCTTTCGGCGGACGCGCGCCACCTTCGTATTTGCCCGACAGGAAGCCGAACGCCAGCGGCGAATAGGCGAGCAGGCCGCATTGTTCGCGGATGGCAATTTCTGCCAGGCCAATTTCGAAGCTGCGATTGAGCAGGTTGTACGGGTTCTGGATCGACACCGCTCGCGGCCAGCCACGGGCTTCGGCCAGGGCGAGGAAACGCATGGTGCCCCATGGCGTTTCGTTGGACAGGCCGATATGGCGGATCTTGCCGGCCTTGACCTGTTCGTCCAGCGCTTCGAGGGTGTCCTCCAGCGGCGTCAGGTTGGCTTCGATCTGGTGTTTGTAGCCCAACTGGCCGAAGAAGTTGGTGCTGCGCTCCGGCCAATGCAGCTGGTACAGGTCGATGTAATCGGTCTGCAAGCGCTTGAGGCTGGCCTCCACGGCTTCGGTGATGTGTTGCCGGTTGTGCCGAAGGTTCTTGTCGCGGATGTAGTCGATGGTGTTGCCGGGACCGGCGATCTTGCTGGCGAGGATCCAGTCGGCACGATCACCGCGGCTTTTGAAGTAGTTGCCGATGTAACGTTCGGTGGTGGCGTAGGTTTCGGCCTTGGGCGGCACCGGATACATTTCGGCGGTGTCGATGAAGTTGATCCCCGCGCCCTTGGCTCGTTCGATCTGGGCGAAGGCGTCTGCCTCGCTGTTTTGCTCGCCCCAGGTCATGGTTCCGAGGCAGAGGGCACTCACATTCAGATTGGTCCGGCCTAGCTGGCGATAGTCCATCGGGTGCTCCTTGGGCAAAACAATCATAAAAGCAGGTTGAATTATTTTTCGCAATCTGCATAATTGCGCACCTCTTTCTGCAGTGGAAGTGATGCGCCGCCGCCGAAGAATCTTGCCGTTGAACGGACGCGCCGACCCGAGCCCCCGAAAGCGTCTGTATCCGGCTGCCTTTGACTTGTCAAAGTACGCACTATTCAGTAAGATCCGCCGTCTAATTTACAGGGCGGCCCCTGAGGCTATAAAGAATGAAAACTTTTACTGCTAAACCGGAAACAGTAAAGCGCGACTGGTTTGTCGTCGACGCTGCTGGTCAGACCCTGGGTCGTCTGGCCACCGAAATCGCGAGCCGTCTGCGTGGCAAGCACAAGCCTGAGTACACTCCTCACGTTGACACCGGCGACTACATCGTCGTAATCAACGCTGAGCAGATCCGTGTTACCGGTGCTAAAACCACTGACAAAATGTACTACTCCCACTCCGGTTTCCCGGGCGGCATCAAGTCGATCAACTTTGAAAAGCTGATCGCCAAGGCCCCTGAGCGCGTGATCGAGACCGCGGTCAAAGGCATGCTGCCTAAGAACCCGCTGGGTCGCGACATGTACCGTAAGCTGAAAGTCTATGCGGGCGCTGCACACCCTCATACTGCTCAGCAGCCCCAAGAACTGAAGATTTAACGGAATAGTTCATTATGTCGGCGACTCAAAATTACGGCACTGGCCGTCGCAAGACCGCAACCGCACGCGTTTTCCTGCGTCCGGGTACTGGTAACATCTCCATCAACAATCGTTCGCTGGATAATTTCTTCGGCCGCGAAACTGCCCGCATGGTAGTTCGTCAGCCGCTGGAATTGACTGAGACTGTCGAGAAGTTCGACATCTACGTCACCGTGATCGGTGGTGGTGTAAGTGGTCAGGCTGGCGCAATCCGCCACGGCATCACTCGCGCTCTGATGGATTACGACGAAACTCTGCGCAGCGCTCTGCGTAAAGCCGGCTTCGTAACCCGCGATGCACGTGAAGTTGAACGTAAGAAAGTTGGTCTGCGTAAAGCGCGTAAGCGTCCGCAGTACTCGAAGCGTTAATTCGTTTCCACGTTCAAAAAAGAACGCCCGGATTCCTCACGGAACCGGGCGTTTTTTTATGCGTGAGATTTATCAAAGAATTGCGCTGTGACAACTTGCCACATCCGCAGACCCCCTATACTACAAGGCTTGGCAGTGGTGCCTCGGGGTAATTACCTTGTCAGAATTGGGGCTTTTCATTACCATTCGGCAAAATTTTTATAAGTGCACAGATTTACTTAGTAGATGCCTGATTTAACAGGCCACAAAGCTGATGGGAGAGGACTGAATGAGCAATGACGGCGTGAATGCAGGCCGGCGTCGCTTCTTGGTAGCAGCCACATCCGTGGTGGGTGCTGCAGGAGCGGTGGGGGCTGCGGTCCCGTTCGTGGGGTCATGGTTTCCCAGTGCCAAGGCGAAAGCCGCAGGTGCACCGGTGAAAGTGAATGTCAGCAAAATCGAGCCAGGCCAGCAGATGATTGCTGAGTGGCGCGGTCAGCCGGTATTCATCGTCCGCCGTACACAGGAAATCCTGGGGAATCTGAAGAAGATCGAGGGCCAGTTGTCTGACCCGACCTCCAAGAACTCGACACAACCGACCTATGTCGACCCGGAAACGCGGTCGATCAAACCTGAAGTTCTGTTGTTGATCGGTATCTGCACCCACCTGGGTTGCTCGCCGACATTCCGTCCCGAAGTGGCACCTGCTGACCTGGGCAAGGACTGGGTCGGTGGCTATTTCTGCCCTTGCCACGGCTCCCACTACGACCTGGCTGGCCGCGTCTACAAGGCACAACCTGCGCCTTTGAACCTGCCAGTTCCCCCGCATTCCTATGAGACCGATGACATCATTGTCATTGGCATCGATACGGAGAAAGCGTGATGAGCAAGTTCATGGATTGGGTTGATGCGCGCTTTCCCGCGACCAAGATGTGGGAAGACCATCTCAGCAAGTACTACGCCCCGAAGAACTTCAACTTCTTCTATTTCTTTGGCTCCCTGGCTCTGCTGGTTCTGGTCAACCAGATCGTCACCGGTGTCTGGCTGACCATGAGCTACACCCCGTCGGCAGAAGAGGCATTTGCTTCTGTCGAATACATCATGCGCGACGTCGAGTACGGCTCGATTTTGCGTTTGCTGCACTCCACTGGCGCTTCGGCGTTCTTCATCGTGGTCTATCTGCATATGTTCCGTGGCTTGCTCTACGGTTCTTACCAGAAGCCGCGCGAGCTGGTGTGGGTCTTCGGCATGCTGATCTACCTGGCGCTGATGGCTGAAGCCTTCATGGGCTACCTGCTGCCATGGGGTCAGATGTCCTATTGGGGCGCCCAGGTGATCATCTCGCTGTTCGGTGCGATCCCGCTCATCGGCGACGACCTGACTCAGTGGATCCGCGGTGACTACCTGATTTCCGGCATTACCCTGAACCGCTTCTTCGCCTTGCACGTGGTCGCCCTGCCGATCGTGATTCTGGGTTTGGTGGTGCTGCACGTCCTGGCGTTGCACGAAGTGGGTTCGAACAACCCGGACGGCGTGGACATCAAGAAGCACAAAGACGAAAACGGTGTACCGCTGGACGGCATCGCCTTCCACCCGTACTACACCGTGAAAGATATCGTCGGCGTGGTGGTGTTCCTGTTCATCTTCTGCTCGATCGTGTTCTTCTTCCCGGAAATGGGTGGTTATTTCCTCGAGAAGCCGAACTTCGAACAGGCCAACCCGTTCAAGACGCCTGAGCATATTGCGCCGGTCTGGTACTTCACGCCTTTCTACGCGATCTTGCGTGCGGTTCCGGACAAGCTCCTGGGTGTAATCGCCATGGGTGCGGCCATCGCTGTGCTGTTCGTCCTGCCGTGGCTCGACCGTAGTCCGGTCAAGTCCATGCGCTACAAGGGCTGGCTGAGCAAGATCTGGCTTTTCGTGTTCTGCATCTCGTTCGTGATCCTGGGTGTGCTGGGCGTGCTGGCTCCGACGCCAGGTCGTACGTTGCTGTCGCAGGTCTGCACCTTCCTGTACTTCGCCTACTTCATTCTGATGCCGTTCTACACCAGGCTCGAGAAGACCAAACCGGTTCCGGAAAGGGTGACTGGCTGATGAAAAAACTATTTGCTGTATTGATGCTTGCGGCGCTGCCGGTGTTCGCATTCGCTGCTGGACAAGCTGGGCCGGAGCTGGAAAAAGTCGACATCGACGTTTCCGACAAGGCAGCCATGCAGGACGGCGCACGCACTTTCGCCAACTATTGCATGGGCTGCCACAGCGCCAAGTTCCAGCGTTACGAGCGTGTTGCCGATGACTTGGGCATTCCTCACGAACTGATGCTGGAGAATCTGGTGTTCACCGGCGCCAAGATCGGCGATCACATGAACATCGGCATGCAGCCGGCTGACGCCAAGGCCTGGTTTGGTGCGGCTCCGCCCGACCTGACCCTGGTTGCCCGGGTTCGCGGCACCGACTGGCTCTATGGTTACCTGAAGTCGTTCTATGAAGATCCGTCGCGTCCTTGGGGTGTGAACAACAAGGTCTTCCCGAACGTCGGTATGCCTAACGTTCTGGTGGGTCTGCAAGGTCGTCAGGTCGTCGGTTGCAAACAGGTTCAGATCGTCGAAGACGGCAAGAAGCAATTTGATCCGCTGACCGGTACTGCGCTGACCCATGAAGCGTGCGATCAGCTGACCATCGTGCCGAAAAGCGGTGCTTTGACCGAAGAGCAGTTCGATGAGAAGGTCAAGAATCTGGTAACCTTCCTGGCTTACTCGGCTAACCCGGTTAAGCTGCAACATCAGCGCATCGGTACGTATGTATTGCTGTACCTCGCGTTCTTCTTCGTATTCGCCTATTTGCTCAAGCGCGAATACTGGAAAGATGTGCACTGATAAAGCTTCAAGCTATTGCTGTTAATCGCGCGCGCCCAAGGGCGCCTCTGAAAATGTAACGAGTCTGGTGATCCAGGCGTTACGGGAGGCGCCCTCTGGGCGCGCTCGTTTTTCCGCTTCCGATAATTTCTACAAGCGAGGAGGATCGCCATGGGCGTGACCAATCGGTTGGCCTGTTACTCCGACCCCGCCGACCACTATTCCCACCGAGTGCGAATCGTACTGGCAGAGAAGGGTGTCAGCGCCGAGATCATTTACGTTGAAGCTGGCCGTCAGCCGCCTAAACTGATCGAAGTGAACCCTTATGGCAGCTTGCCCACCCTGGTCGATCGTGATCTGGCGTTGTGGGAGTCAACGGTGGTAATGGAATATCTGGATGAGCGTTACCCGCATCCGCCGCTCCTGCCGGTTTATCCGGTGGCGCGCGCCAACAGCCGCCTGCTGATGCATCGCATCCAGCGGGACTGGTGTGGGTTGGTGGATCTGATTCTGGATTCGCGGACCAAGGAAGCGGCCCGTGTCGTGGCACGTAAAGAGCTGCGCGAGAGCCTGACCGGCGTTTCGCCGCTATTCGCCGACAAGCCGTTTTTCCTCAGTGAGGAACAAAGTCTGGTGGATTGCTGCCTATTACCAATACTCTGGCGATTGCCGATTCTGGGTATAGAACTGCCGCGGCCAGCCAAGCCGCTGCTTGATTACATGGAGCGCCAGTTTGCGCGTGAGGCTTTCCAGGCGAGTCTGTCTGGCGTCGAACGCGATATGCGCTAAGGCTTAAGGAGCCGCTATGAACTCCAGTCGACCTTATCTGGTCCGCGCGCTCTACGAGTGGATTGTTGATAACGATTGCACCCCGCACATGCTGGTGAATTCCGAGTATCCCTCGGTGCAAGTGCCGCAAGGTTTTGCCAGTGACGGGCAGATTGTCCTGAACGTATCGCCACAAGCCGTGCGACATCTGCACATGGACAACGAAGCAGTCAGCTTCGAAGGCCGCTTCGGTGGGGTGCCGCATACGTTGTACGTGCCTATCGCATCGATCCTGGGCATCTACGCCCGGGAGAATGGTCAGGGCATGGTCTTCGATCTCGAGTCGCCTATGGGCGAGGATGAAGAGATCGAGCCGGATGATGATATTCCGCCACCGGACAGCGAGCCGCCGCGACCCAGCGGTCGGCCGAGCTTGAAGGTAGTGAAATAACAAAAAAGGCGATCCGGAAGGATCGCCTTTTTTGTTACTTGTAGGAGCACAGCTTGCTGGCTCCTACGGGGCGATGGCGTTGTCAAAATCGCCATCGCTGAGAGGATCAGTCAATGTACTCGAACAACTTCACAATCTTCTGAACGCCGGAAACACCCTGAACCAGATTGGTTGCCTGGGCGGCTTCCTGTTTGGTCAGCAAGCCCAGCAGGTAAACGATACCGTTCTCGGTGACGACCTTGATGCGCGAACCGGGGATGTTCGGGTCGGTGAGCATTTGTGTCTTGATCTTGGAGGTCAGCCAGGTGTCGTTCTGGCGGGCCAGGAAGCCGGAGGGTGGGAGAATTTGCAGTTCGTTGTGAACGGTCTTCACGCGCTGAACGGCAGCGGCGGCCTGTTCGGCCTTGGCCTTGAGGTCGGCTCGCGGGGTTTGGCCGGCGAGCAGCACCACGCCGTTGAAACTGGTCACAACGATGTGCGAGTCGTTATCCAGCGCCGGGTCAGCCTTGGCGATGTTCACGCCGACCTTGGTGTCGATCAGCGAATCATCGATCTTGCTGCCGAAGGTGCGGGTGCCGCGGTCGTCTTCAATCGGTGCTTCACGGCTGGCATTAACCACCGAGGTGCAGCCGCTGATGCCGAGGCACAGGGTCAGGGCCAGTAGGCCGAGGCGATTAGGGGTCATTCTTCACTCCCGAACAGTTGGCTGTCGATCAAGTCGCAAAGGCAATGGATCGCCAGCAGGTGGACTTCTTGAATGCGTGCAGTGACGTTGGCGGGTACGCGAATCTCCACGTCCTCGGGCAACAGCAACGACGCCATGCCGCCGCCATCGCGACCGGTCAATGCTACGACAATCATTTCGCGATCATGTGCGGCCTGGATCGCTTGAATTATGTTTGCCGAGTTGCCGCTGGTGGAAATCGCCAGCAATACGTCGCCGGGTTGACCCAGCGCGCGGATCTGCTTGGAGAAGATTTCGTTGTAGCTATAGTCGTTGGCGATCGAGGTGATCGTCGAGCTGTCGGTGGTCAGCGCGATGGCCGGCAGGCTCGGGCGTTCGCGTTCGAAGCGATTGAGCAGCTCCGACGAGAAGTGCTGGGCATCACCGGCGGAACCGCCGTTGCCGCAGGAGAGCATTTTGCCTTCGTTGAGCAGTGCGTTGACCATGACCTGGCTGGCTTGCTCGATGTGCGGTGCAAGTACGTCCATCGCCTGTTGCTTGGTGTCGATACTGGCCTGAAAAAGCTGGCGAATTCTGGATTGCATGTCCATCTGTGTGACCTTAATGAGCGCGGCTGTCCGGCACGTGAAAGTGCAGCCCGCAAAACAAAGAGCAAAAATGTTGGGTTGTATCCGCTTCGTGGTGCAGGCAATCAGCTGTCGAAGGCATTCTGCAACCAGTTCAACTGATCGAGATTGCTGTCGATGGCAATCACGTCGAAACGGCAAGGGGAATTGGCCCAGCGCGACTCGCGCTGAAGAAAATACTGCGCGGCAAAAATCAGTTTCTGCCGTTTGCGCTCATCAATGCTATCGAGCGCGCCACCCCATTGAGTGTTTTTTCTGTAGCGAACTTCAACGAATACTACTGTATCGCCATCAAGCATGACCAGATCAAGCTCGCCGCGTTTGCACAACCAGTTCTGCGCCAGCAGGCGCAGACCTTGTTGTTGAAGATGCTCGAGCGCATGGCGCTCGGCATCCTGACCGCTTTGCCGGCGTGACCTCTCAGGCATCAGCGTTGGGTGTTCGGCAGGCGTTGAACCTGGCCGTTGACGAACTCTGCCCACGGCAACTGCCGCACGACACGCTGGTTCTGGGTCATGCCGAGGCTGCCCGACTGGCCTTCGATGCGGCTATCCGGCAGCGCCTTGAGTTGACCCAGGCGTGGCGCCAGGCGATAGGCGTCGACGCCCATTGCGTACAGGCGGCCCAGGCTACCGGCGGCTTGCGGCCATTGTGCCGTGACTTGTTGGCGCAGCGGATCATTAACGTCCAGCAACCATGGGGTTTCGCAGAAGCGGATGCCGTTCATGTCGTTGTACTGGTTTGCATCACCGCTGGCACTGAACACGTGCGACGTGGCGTAGACCGGAACGTCGCCGGCGTACTGGAAGTTCAGGGTCGGCTTGATCTGCTGGGCCTGTTGCGGCGTGGCAGCGAGGAAGATGAACTCGATATCCTGGCGACGGGAAGGCTGGGCGGCGACCTGCGAACCTACGGTGCTTTGCAGGCTCTTGGCGCGACCTTCGCTCTGACGCAGCTGGAACATGTCGGCAATCTGCTGGGCCAGTTGCACTGGCTGGTCGACGCGTTCGGTGGCAACGATGCTGCCGCCGTTGGCTTGCCAGTCCTGGCTGAACGCACGCAACACGCGATCGCCCCATTCGCCTTTCGGCACCATGATGGCAGCGCGATGCAGGCCGTCGGCGCGAGCGCGGCGGGAGACTTCGCGGGCTTCGTCTTCAGCGGCAAGCCCGAACTGGAACAGCTGCGGCGGACCTTGTTCGCCTTCGCTGTAGTTCAGTGCCAGGGTGGTGATTGGCAGTTGCGGGCGAGTGCTCAGCTGTTTGACCAGTGGCTTCTCAAGCGGACCGACGACCAGTTGCACGCCGTCTGCCTGGGCCTTGCGATAAAACTCGTCGAGGGAGGACAGTTTCGAGCTGTCATAGAACTCGATGGCTGGCGGCTTCTGCCCGGCTTGTTGGGCCTGATAGTGAGCGGCCATGAAGCCTTCGCGCAGCGCCTTGCCCACCGAGGCCAGTGGGCCGTCTTGTGGCAGCAACAACGCTATTTTGCTCAGGGGCTGGCTGGCCAGTTCCTTGAGTTTGGTCAGTGGCAGTGGCAACTGGGCGGCGGCCGGGTGTTTCGGATTCTGTTCACGCCAGTTGTCGATGGCAGCCTGCTGCTGTTCCAGGGTGCCGGCAGTTTTCACCGCCAGTGCCAGGCCCATCCAGCCGCCGAGGTCATCGGTGGTGTTGGGCTGCAATTGATCGGTCGGCAGCGAGGCGATCAATACCCAGATCGCTTCATGGTTTTTGCTGGCCGCTTCATCTTTGAGCATCGGCGCGATGAAGATCCGCTCCCGTGCGGCAGCCAGGGTCTGGCCGTCGGCTTCAAGCGCGCGGGCGCGAACGGTGCCGGTGCGGACCTGCTGTTCTTCGGGCAATTCGCCCAGGCGTTGCAGGCTCGGATGGCTCAAGGCGGTCAACGCGGCTTTCGGCTGGTTGCGGGTCATCGCCAATTCGGCGGCCAGTGTGCTGGCGAATACCTGCTGGCCGGGCTTGAGTTGCTCGACGGGTACTTGTTGCAGGATTTGTGCGGACTGGGCGGCATTACCCTGGCGGTAGGCCAGGTCAGCTGCGCTCAAGCGCAGCAATGCTGCATCCTCCGGCGATCTGCTCTGGGCGGCCTTCTCGAGCAGTTGCTCGATACTGGCATCCGGGGTCCGTGGAAGTTCGCCAAGGCTGGAGGAGGGCGAGCTGGCGCAAGCCGCCAGCAAGGCAGCGAGGCAGAGGGCAGTGAACAGCCGCAGGCAAGCGATCATGTAGTGTTCCTGATACTCGATCAAATTAGCGTGGAATTGTACCCAAGCACTGGCCGGGGCGCGATGTTAGTGGCGTGAATCGATCAATTTAGCTTGCGCAATTGTTGCTGTGCGGCACAAAACGCGGCAAAAGCGAGCATTGCTCACGCGTATCGCAAGCGCCGCTACGGGTTACAATGCCCGCTTTATCGATCATGAGGTGTGCGCTTTGACTGCTCCAGGTGCTTTGAATTCCGCTGCTGGCTCGCTTTATGTGGTGGCGACGCCCATCGGCAACCTGGACGACATCAGTGCGCGCGCGCTGAAGATCCTGCGTGATGTTGCCTTGATCGCCGCCGAGGACACTCGTCACTCCCAGCGTTTGATGCAGCACTTCGGCATTCCAACGCCGCTCGCCGCGTGCCATGAGCACAATGAGCGCGATGAAGGCAGTCGCTTTATTACCCGTCTGCTCGCGGGTGACGATGTGGCGCTGATCTCCGATGCCGGTACGCCGCTGATTTCTGATCCTGGTTATCATCTGGTGCGCCAGGCTCGCGCTGCCGGGATCAATGTGGTGCCCGTGCCGGGTGCCTGTGCGTTGGTGGCGGCTTTGTCGGCGGCGGGTCTGCCGTCGGACCGTTTCATCTTCGAAGGTTTTCTGCCGGCCAAAGCCGTTGGGCGACGTGCGCGTCTTGAGCTGGTAAAGGAAGAGCCGCGCACGCTGATTTTCTACGAGGCGCCGCACCGTATTCTGGAATGCCTGCAGGACATGGAGTTGGTGTTCGGGCCAGAACGTCCAGCGCTGCTTGCTCGCGAACTGACGAAAACCTTTGAAACGCTGAAGGGTTTGCCACTGGGCGAGTTGCGGCAGTTCGTCGAGTCGGACAGCAATCAACAGCGCGGCGAATGCGTGGTGCTGGTCGCTGGCTGGACAGTGCCCGAGTCTGAAGATGCAGTCAGCAGCGAGGCAATGCGCGTGCTGAATCTGTTACTCGAAGAAATGCCGCTCAAGCGCGCGGCGGCATTGGCGGCGCAAATTACCGGGGAGCGTAAGAATGTTCTCTATCAAGTCGCTCTGGATAAACAGAAGGGCGAGTAAAAACCCGACGCGCAGGCGTGGTTGAAGGCTTTTAGCGCTTGTTCTTCGCACGCTCTGCCGTTAACCTTCGCGGCGGAGAGTCGATCGGACAGTCGCTGCCCTCTATGAAAATTAGGGGGGGGAGGAAAGTCCGGGCTCCATAGGGCGAAGTGCCAGGTAATGCCTGGGAGGCGTGAGCCTACGGAAAGTGCCACAGAAAATAACCGCCTAAGCGCTTCGGCGCCGGTAAGGGTGAAAAGGTGCGGTAAGAGCGCACCGCACGTCTGGCAACAGTTCGTGGCTAGGTAAACCCCACTTGGAGCAAGACCAAATAGGGTCCCAAGGCGTGGCCCGCGCTGGGACCGGGTAGGTTGCTAAAGATGTCCAGTGATGGCCATCGTAGACGAATGACTGTTCAAGACAGAACCCGGCTTACAGATCGACTCTCCACCTTTTTCTCCCCTCTGCTTAAATCATTGAGCAGAGTGTCGGTGATAGCAATTTCCCCTCTTACACAATCATCTGCAGAACCCCGGTTGTAATACCAAAAAAATCTTACTCTTAATAAATTACTTTAACTTCCGGGCGCAGCCTTCCGTGCTGGTTCAAGTTATTGGTCATTTTCATCCGCCAGATTCCCGTTACCCCTCCTTTTATGCTCCTAAATCTCAGTTCTGTAAGGCTTTTCCTTTACTGCGCGCCTTGACGGTGCGGTAGGCGCATTCCTATAGTGTGCGCAAGTGGCGGAAAGTGGCATGAAGTGGGTTTTTTGAACGCAAAACGCTAATATTTGGAGAAACGCTGACGTGTTTCGCGGAGCCAACGCAATCAGTCTCGATGCAAAGGGCCGTCTCGCTATGCCGAGCCGGTACCGTGACGAGCTCGATTCGCGTAGTTCCGGCCAGTTGATCGTCACCATTGATGCCGTTGATCCGTGTTTGTGTGTTTACCCCCTCGATGAGTGGGAAATTATTGAAACCAAACTGCGCGCACTGCCTTCGCTTCGCGAAGAGAACCGCCGCCTGCAACGTTTACTGATTGGTAATGCCGTCGACCTCGAGCTCGATGGCAGTGGTCGTTTTCTGGTTCCGCCGCGTCTTCGTGAATATGCCAAGTTGGATAAGCGCGCGATGTTGGTAGGCCAATTGAACAAGTTCCAATTGTGGGACGAGGATGCCTGGAATGCGGTTTCTGCCGCTGACCTGGCTGCTATTCAACAACCGGGCGCGATGCCTGATGAACTGCGTGATCTGATCCTGTGACTATTGATAGCGGCTTTAACCACATCACCGTACTGCTTGACGAAGCCGTCGAGGCTCTCGCCGTACGTCCTGATGGCTGCTATCTGGATGGCACGTTCGGGCGCGGCGGGCACAGCCGATTGATCCTCAGCCGGCTCGGTCCCGATGGTCGTTTGCTCGGATTTGACAAGGATCCTCAAGCGATTGCCACCGGGCAGACGCTAGCGGCCGAAGACGGCCGCTTTGTCGTTGTGCAGCGCAGCTTTGCCGAGCTGGGTTCTGAAGTTGCCGAGCGCGGCATGAAGGGCAAGGTCAGCGGCATTCTGCTTGACCTCGGTGTGTCCTCGCCGCAGCTCGACGACCCTGAACGCGGCTTCAGTTTCCTCAACGATGGCCCACTGGACATGCGCATGGACCCGTCCCGCGGGATCAGTGCTGCGGAGTTCGTCAACACCGCGCCCGTGGAAGAAATTGCCCGGGTATTCAAGGAATACGGCGAAGAGCGTTTTTCCGGACGCATGGCTCGTGCAGTGGCAGAACGCCGCGACATCAAGCCGTTCGAGCGTACTGCCGATCTTGCCGAGGTGTTGAAAGTCGCCAACCCTGCCTGGGAAAAAGGCAAAAACCCTGCTACCCGAGCGTTCCAGGGGCTGCGTATTCACGTCAACAACGAACTGGGTGATCTGGAAGCCGGCCTCGAAGCCGCTCTGGAATGCCTGGAAATCGGTGGTCGTCTGGTTGTGATCAGCTTCCACTCGCTGGAAGACCGCATCGTCAAATTGTTCATGCGCAAGCTGGTGAAAGGCGAAGCCGACAACCTGCCGCGCAACCTGCCGGTTCGCCACGTGGCATTCGAACCGAAAATCAAAGTCCATGGCAAAGCGCAGACGGCCTCCGACGCCGAACTCAAAGCCAACCCACGTTCCCGTAGCGCCGTCATGCGCGTGGCGGAGAAGCTTCGGTGAGCAAGCTTTTCGCCAAGCCACTGCCCGGCGGAAGCTTTTTCATGCTGCTGCTGTTTGTCGGCGTGCTGGTGTCGGCCATCGGCGTGTCTTACAGCGCGCACTGGAGCCGCCAATTGCTGAACTCGCTTTACGGCGAGTTGAGCGTGCGCGACAAGGCGCAGGCGGAATGGGGTCGGTTGATTCTGGAGCAGAGCACCTGGACCGCCCATAGCCGTATCGAAGTGCTCGCCACCGAACAACTGAAAATGCGCATTCCGGGCGCCGCCGAAGTGCAGATGGTGGCGCCATGATGAAACTTGAAGGTGCGCTCTTCCCGTGGCGTTTCCGTCTGGTGCTGGGCTTGCTCGGTGTCATGGTGGCGGCGATCGCCTGGCGGATTATCGATCTGCAAGTGGTTGACCGTGACTTCCTGAAAGGTCAGGGCGACGCGCGCAGCGTTCGTCATATTCCGATTCCGGCACACCGTGGCTTGATCACCGACCGTAACGGCGAGCCGTTGGCCGTGAGTACGCCGGTGACCACCCTGTGGGCCAACGCCAAGGAAATGCAGCTGGCCAAGGAGAAGTGGCCAGCACTCGCCGCGGCGCTCGGGCAAGATCCGAAAGCCCTGGCTGAGCGCCTTGAAGCCCAGGCCAATAAAGAATTCATTTACCTGGTGCGCGGGCTGACGCCTGAGCAAGGCCAGTCTGTGCTCGATCTGAAAGTGCCGGGTGTCTACGGTATCGAAGAATTCCGCCGTTTTTATCCGGCCGGTGAAGTGACCGCGCATATGGTCGGCTTCACCGACATCGACGATCACGGTCGCGAAGGTGTCGAGCTGGCCTATGACGAATGGCTGGCCGGGGTGCCGGGCAAACGGCAGGTTATCAAGGACCGGCGCGGCCGGTTGATCAAGGATGTCCAGGTCACCAAAAACGCCAAGGCCGGAAAGCCCTTGGCGTTGTCCATTGACCTGCGCCTGCAATACCTGGCCAACCGCGAATTGCGTAATGCAATCATCGAGAACGGCGCCAAGGCCGGCAGCCTGGTGATCATGGACGTGAAGACCGGCGAGATTCTCGCGATGGTCAACCAACCGACCTACAACCCGAACAACCGGCGCAACCTGCAACCGGCGATGATGCGAAACCGCGCGATGATCGACGTGTTCGAACCCGGTTCGACGATGAAAGCGATCTCGATGAGCGCCGCGATCGAAACCGGGCGCTGGAAACCGAGCGATACCGTCGAGGTGTACCCGGGGACCTTGCAGATCGGTAAATACACCATCAAGGACGTGTCCAAGACCGAAGGTCCGGTGCTCGACCTGACAGGCATCCTGATCAACTCCAGTAACGTGGGCATGAGCAAGATCGCGTTCGATATCGGTGGCGAGACGATTTTCCGTCTCGCACAGAAAGTCGGCCTCGGTCAGGACACCGGCCTGGGTTTCCCGGGCGAGCGCGTCGGCAACCTGCCGAATTACCGTGAATGGCGCAAGGCCGAGACCGCGACGCTGTCCTACGGCTACGGTGTTTCCGTGACCGCGATCCAGCTGGTTCACGCCTTCTCGGCGTTGGCCAACAACGGTCGCCTCGCACCACTGACGCTGATCAAAACCGACAAAGCGCCGCAGACCACTCAAGTGCTGCCCGAAACAGTCGCGAAAACCATGCAAACCATGCTGCAACAAGTGATCGAAGCTCCGCGCGGTGTCTTCCGTGCGCAAGTGCCGGCGTATCACGTGGGCGGCAAGTCGGGTACTGCGCGCAAGACTTCGGTGGGGGCCAAGGGTTACGCCGAAAACTCGTATCGCTCGCTGTTCGCCGGTTTCGGCCCGATGAGCGATCCACGTTACGCCATCGTGGTCGTCATCGACGAACCGACCAAGGCCGGCTACTTCGGTGGTCTGGTATCGGCGCCGGTGTTCAGCCGCGTGATGTCCGGCACCCTGCGCCTGATGAACGTCACCCCGGACAACCTGCCACCTACTCAACAAGCGAACGCTACGCCGGTCGTTCCACTGAAAGCCAATGGAGGGCGCGGCTGATGTCATTAAGTCTGAACAAGATTTTCCCCCACGCCGGCCACGATCTGTTGATCCGTGAATTGGCGCTCGACAGCCGCAATGTCCGCGCGGGCGATTTGTTCCTCGCCGTGCCGGGCGGCAAATTCGATGGTCGTGCGCACATTGCCGATGCTCTGGCACGCGGCGCCGCAGCTGTGGCGTACGAAGTCGAAGGCGCCACCGTGCTGCCGATCACTGAAGTGCCGTTGATTCCGGTCAAAGGCCTGGCAGCGCAACTGTCGGACATTGCCGGGCGCTTTTATGGCGAGCCGAGCCATCATCTGAATCTGGTCGGCGTGACCGGCACCAATGGCAAGACCAGCGTGACCCAACTGATTGCCCAGGCGCTGGATCTGCTGGGCCAGCACTGCGGCATCGTCGGCACCCTGGGTTGCGGTTTCTACGGCGCGCTGGAAAGCGGCCTGCACACCACGCCGAATCCGATTGCTGTGCAAGCGACCCTGGGCGACCTGAAAAAGGCCGGTGCCAAAGCCGTCGCCATGGAAGTCTCGTCCCATGGCCTGGACCAGGGGCGTGTCACTGCGTTGGCTTTTGATGTGGCGGTGATGACCAACCTGTCCCGCGATCACCTGGACTATCACGGCACCATGCAGGCGTATGGCGACGCCAAGGCCAAGCTGTTTGCCTGGAATGATCTCAAGTGTCGGGTGGTCAACCTCGATGACGATTTCGGCCGGCAACTGGCCGCCGAAAAACGTGAGTCGCGGCTGATCACCTACAGCCTGCTCGACAGCAGCGCTTACCTGTATTGCCGTGAAGCGCAGTTCGATGACGAAGGCGTGCGTGCCACGCTGGTCACGCCGCAAGGCGAACACCTTTTGCGCAGCACTTTGCTCGGTCGATTCAACCTGAGCAACGTCTTGGCGGCGGTCGGTGCCTTGCTCGGCCTGGATTACGCGCTGGACGAGATTCTCAAGGTGTTGCCGAAACTCGAAGGCCCGGCCGGGCGCATGCAGCGCCTTGGCGGTGGCAATCAGCCGTTGGTGGTGGTCGATTACGCCCATACCCCGGATGCCCTGGAAAAAGTCCTGACCGCCCTGCGCCCGCACGTCAAAGGCCGTTTGCTGTGCCTGTTCGGCTGTGGCGGCGACCGCGATCGCGGCAAGCGTCCGTTGATGGCTGAAGTGGTCGAACGCCTGGCCGATGGCGTGCTGGTGACCGACGACAATCCGCGTACCGAAGATCCAGCGGTGATTTTCGATGACATCCGCGCCGGTTTCACCGCTGTGGATAAAATCACCTTCGTTGCTGGCCGTGGCCAGGCGATTGCCCAATTGATCGCCGACGCTTCAGCGGACGACGTGATCGTGCTCGCGGGTAAAGGTCACGAGGACTATCAGGAAATCAACGGAGAGCGCCATGCCTTCTCCGATCTGGTTGAGGCCGATCATGCCTTGACCGCGTGGGAGGTGGCCCATGCTTAAGGCCTTGAAACTGAGCGAGCTGACGAGCGCACTGAATGCTCGCCTGATTTCTGCCGATGCCAGTTTCGATGGCGTCAGTATCGACAGCCGTGCGATCAAGCCTGGCCAATTGTTCATTGCCTTGGCCGGACCACGCTTCGATGGCCATGATTATCTGAATGACGTCGCGGCCAAAGGCGCCGTGGCGGCATTGGTCGAGCGCGAAGTCGCCGACAGCGCGCTGCCGCAACTGCTGGTCAGCGATACCCGCCAGGCCCTCGGCCAGTTGGGTGCCCTGAATCGCCAGGCCTTCACGAAGCAAGTCGCAGCCGTCACCGGCTCCAGCGGCAAGACCACGGTCAAGGAAATGCTCGCGAGCATCCTGCGGACCCGCGGTCCGGTACTGGCAACCCGCGGCAACCTGAACAACGACCTCGGCGTTCCGCTGACCCTGCTCGAGCTGGCGCCGGAACACACCGCTGCCGTGATCGAACTCGGCGCTTCGCGTCTGGGTGAAATCGCCTACACCGTGGGCATGACCAAACCCCACGTAGCCATTCTCAACAACGCCGGGACCGCCCACGTTGGCGAGTTCGGCGGGCCGGAAAAAATCGTCGAAGCCAAGGGCGAGATCATCGAAGGCCTGGCGGCCGATGGCATCGCCGTGCTCAACCTCGACGACAAGGCATTTGGTATCTGGAAGAAGCGCGCCGGCGAACGCAAGGTACTGACATTCGCCTTGAGCAACACCAGTGCCGATTTCTTTGCCAGTGACCTGACCACCGATGCCCGTGGTTGCCCGGCGTTCAATTTGCACAGCCCTGAAGGTGTGGAGCGCGTGCAACTGAACCTGCTCGGCACGCATAACGTTGCCAACGCGATGGCTGCCGCCGCCGCTGCCCATGCCCTGGGTGTGTCGCTGTTCGGCATCGCCACCGGTCTTGGCGCGGTGCAACCGGTCAAGGGCCGTACCGTCGCGCAATTGGCCAGCAATGGCATGCGCGTCATCGATGACACTTACAACGCGAACCCCACCTCGATGTGCGCCGCCGTTGATATACTCGCCGGCTTTTCCGGCCGCACCGTTCTGGTGCTCGGGGATATCGGCGAGTTGGGCGATTGGGCGGAGCAGGGGCACCGCGACGTGGGCGAGTACGCCCGTGGCAAGGTTTCTGCGCTGTACGCCGTCGGGCCAATGATGGTTCACGCCGTTAACGCCTTCGGTCCACAGGCTTTTCACTTCAGCACTCAGGCTGAACTGATCAAGGCCCTGGGCGCCGAGCAAGATACAAACACCACCATTTTGATCAAGGGCTCGCGCAGCGCAGCGATGGAAAACATCGTCGCCGCTTTGTGCGGGACCAGTCTGGAGAAACATTAATGCTGCTGCTGCTAGCGGAGTATCTGCAACAGTTCTACAAAGGCTTCGCGGTCTTCCAGTACCTGACCCTGCGCGGGATTCTCGGTGTACTGACCGCGCTGGTTTTGTCGCTGTGCTATGGCCCGTGGATGATCCGCACTTTGCAGAACCGTCAGATCGGCCAGTCCGTTCGTAACGACGGTCCGCAATCGCACCTGTCCAAGTCGGGCACCCCGACCATGGGCGGCGCGTTGATTCTGTCTTCCATCGGCGTCAGCACCCTGCTGTGGGCTGACCTGACCAACCGCTATGTCTGGGTCGTGTTGCTGGTAACCCTGTTGTTCGGTGCCATCGGCTGGGTCGATGACTACCGCAAAGTGATCGAGAAGAACTCCCGTGGCTTGCCGAGCCGCTGGAAGTATTTCTGGCAATCGGTGTTCGGCCTGGGCGCGGCGATCTTCCTTTATATGACCGCGGCCACTCCGGTAGAAACCACGTTGATCCTGCCGATGCTCAAGGACTACAGCATTCCATTGGGCGCAGGTTTCGTCGTCCTGACCTATTTCGTGATCGTCGGTTCGAGCAACGCGGTCAACCTGACTGATGGCCTCGACGGCCTGGCGATCATGCCGACCGTGATGGTTGGCGGTGGCCTGGGCATTTTCTGCTACCTGTCGGGTAACGTGAAATTTGCCGAATACCTGCTGATTCCTTATGTACCGGGTGCCGGTGAGTTGATCGTGTTCTGCGGCGCGCTGATCGGTGCCGGCCTGGGTTTCCTCTGGTTCAACACTTACCCGGCGCAAGTCTTCATGGGTGACGTCGGCGCACTGGCGCTGGGCGCGGCCCTGGGCACCATTGCAGTGATCGTCCGTCAGGAAATCGTCCTGTTCATCATGGGCGGTGTGTTCGTGATGGAAACCCTGTCAGTGGTCATTCAGGTTGCCTCCTTCAAACTGACCGGTCGCCGCGTGTTCCGCATGGCACCGATTCACCACCACTTTGAACTCAAGGGCTGGCCCGAGCCGCGCGTGATCGTCCGTTTCTGGATCATCACCGTGATTCTCGTGTTGGTCGGCCTTGCCACTCTGAAGCTGAGGTAGAAACTCGTGTCTCTGATCGCTTCTGACCACTTCCGCATCGTTGTCGGCCTCGGCAAGAGCGGCATGTCCCTGGTTCGCTTCCTGGCGAACCGGGGCGTGGCGTTTGCCGTGGCCGATACGCGGGAAAATCCACCGGAACTGGCCACGCTCAAGCGTGACTATCCGCACGTGGAAGTGCGTTGTGGCGAGCTGGATGTCGAATTCCTGTGCCGTGCCGACGAGCTCTACGTGAGCCCCGGCCTGGCCCTGGCGACCCCGGCCCTGCAGGCTGCCGCCGCCCGTGGCGTGAAGTTGTCCGGCGATATCGAGCTGTTCGCGCGTAACGCGAAGGCGCCGATCGTGGCCATCAGCGGTTCCAACGCCAAGAGCACTGTCACCACCTTGGTCGGCGAGATGGCGGCTGCGGCCGGCAAGCGTGTCGCCGTCGGCGGCAACCTCGGAACGCCGGCGCTGGACTTGCTCAGCGACGACATCGAGTTGTACGTGATGGAACTGTCGAGTTTCCAGCTGGAAACCACCGATCAGCTCAACGCCGAAGTGGCGACCGTACTCAACATCAGCGAAGACCATATGGATCGCTACAGCGGTCTGCCGGCCTATCACCTGGCCAAGCACCGGATCTTCCGTGGCGCCCGGCAGTTCGTGGTCAACCGTCAGGATGCACTGAGCCGTCCGCTGATGGGCGAGGGTCAGCCGTGCTGGACCTTCGGTTTGAGCAAACCCGATTTCAAGGCGTTCGGTATCCGCGAAGAAGACGGCGAGAAGTACCTGGCCTTCGAATTCCAGAACCTGATGCCGGTGCGCGAGCTGAAAATTCGGGGCGCCCACAACCAGTCCAATGCGTTGGCAGCCCTGGCGCTCGGCCATGCGGTCGGCCTGCCGCTCGATGCCATGCTGTCGGCCCTGCGCACCTTCGCCGGGCTTGAGCATCGTTGCCAGTGGGTACGCGACCTGGACGGCGTGGGTTACTACAACGATTCCAAAGCCACCAACGTTGGCGCTGCATTGGCGGCCATCGAAGGCCTGGGTGCGGACATCGACGGCAAGATCGTGCTGATCGCCGGTGGCGACGGCAAGGGTGCCGAGTTCAAGGATCTGCGCGATCCGGTGGCGGCCAACTGCCGCGCCGTGATCCTCATGGGCCGCGACTCCGACAAGATCGGCGAAGCGATCGGCGATGCCGTGCCGCTGATTCGGGCGGGCTCACTGGTCGAAGCCGTGGCGCAATGCCGTGCCGCTGCCCAACCGGGCGACGTGGTGCTGCTGTCGCCGGCTTGCGCCAGTTTCGACATGTTCAAGAACTACGAAGACCGTGGTCACCAGTTCGTCCAAGCCGTGGAGGAACTGGCATGAGCCTGATGAACATCATCAAGCCGTACCCTTCGCCATTGATCACCGGGCGCGGCATCGACCTAGACTTCCCGATGCTTGTCGGTTGCCTGGCGTTGATTGGTCTGGGCCTGATCATGATCGCATCGGCGTCCACCGAGGTGGCGGCGGTTCAGTCGGGCAGTGCCCTGTATTACATGATCCGCCACCTTATCTATGTGGTGCTGGGGCTGGGTGCCTGCATCGTCACCATGATGATCCCGATCGCTACATGGCAACGCCTGGGCTGGCTGATGCTGATCGGTGCGTTTGGCTTGCTGGTGATGGTGATCATCCCGGGCATCGGCCGGGAAGTGAACGGTTCGATGCGCTGGATCGGTTTCAGTTTCTTCAACGTCCAGCCTTCCGAGATAGCCAAGGTGTTCGTGGTGATCTACCTCGCCGGTTATCTGGTACGTCGCCAGAAAGAAGTGCGGGAAAGCTGGATGGGCTTCTTCAAGCCGTTCATCGTGCTGCTGCCCATGGCGGGCCTGTTGCTGATGGAGCCGGACTTCGGTGCCACCGTGGTGATGATGGGCGCTGCGGCGGCGATGCTGTTCCTTGGCGGCGTCGGGTTGTTCCGTTTCTCGTTGATGGTGGTGTTGGCCGTCGGGGCCGTGGTGCTGTTGATTCAAATGCAGCCTTATCGCATGGCGCGCCTGACCAACTTCGCCGATCCATGGGCCGACCAGTTCGGTGCCGGTTATCAGCTGTCCCAGGCCTTGATCGCGTTCGGTCGTGGTGAGTGGCTGGGCGTTGGCCTGGGCAACAGCGTGCAGAAACAGTTTTACCTGCCGGAAGCCCACACTGACTTCGTGTTCTCGGTGCTCGCCGAAGAACTGGGGGCTGTCGGTTCCCTGTGCACCGTCGCGCTGTTCGTTTTCGTATGTATTCGCGGCATGTACATCGGCTTGTGGGCCGAGAAGGCCAAGCAGTTCTTCGCCGCGTATGTTGCCTACGGGTTGTCGTTCCTGTGGATCGGCCAGTTCCTGATCAACATCGGCGTGAACGTCGGCCTGCTGCCGACCAAGGGCCTGACATTGCCGTTCCTCAGTTATGGCGGTAGCTCGTTGGTGATCTGCTGTGCCTGTCTCGGTTTGCTCCTGCGCATTGAGTGGGAGAGTCGAACCCATTTGGGCAGTGAAGAGATGGAGTTCCATGAGAGCGACTTCGCCGAGGAGCCGACCCATGGGCGCTAACGTATTGATCATGGCGGGCGGCACCGGAGGCCACGTGTTCCCGGCGCTGGCCTGTGCCCGCGAATTCCAGGCTCGCGGCTATACCGTGCACTGGCTCGGTACGCCACGGGGTATTGAAAACGATCTGGTTCCTGCGGCCGGCATCGAATTGCATCGGATCAACGCCAGTGGCTTGCGCGGCAAGGGCAAGTTGTCCCTGCTCAAGGCACCGTTGATGTTGCTCAAGTCGGTCTGGCAGGCGCGGGCGATCATTCGCCGGCTGCGGCCGGCCTGCGTGGTCGGTTTTGGTGGTTATGTGACCGGTCCTGGGGGCATTGCGGCGAAACTGGCCGGTGTGCCGGTGATCGTTCACGAACAGAACGCCGTGGCCGGCACCGCCAATCGGTTGCTGGTGCCGTTCGCCGCCCGGGTGTGTGAAGCATTCCCCGACACCTTTACCCTGTCGAGCAGCCGACGGACCACCGGTAATCCGGTGCGCACCGAGCTGTTCCTCGAAACATCGCGTCCAGCCCTGGCTGGGCGCAAGGCGCGTTTGCTGATCCTCGGCGGAAGCCTGGGCGCAGAGCCGTTGAACAAGTTGCTGCCTGAAGCCCTGGCGCAAGTCGCTGTCGACCTGCGTCCGGACGTGTTCCATCAGGCTGGCAGAAACCACGATGAAGTGACTGCAGAGCGCTATCGCGCGGCTGGCGTCGAGGCGCAAGTGCAGCCTTTCATCAAAGACATGGCCCAAGCCTATGGCTGGGCCGACCTGGTGGTATGTCGCGCAGGCGCGCTGACCATCAGTGAACTGGCTGCCGCCGGTCTGCCCTCGATGCTGGTGCCTTTGCCCCATGCCATCGACGATCACCAGACCCGCAACGCCGATTATTTGGCCCGTGAAGGCGCTGCTTTCCTGATGCCGCAAAGAACGACTGGCGCAGCGGATCTTGCCGCTCGCCTGACAGAGGTCCTGATGCAACCGCAACGACTCGAAGAAATGGCTACTGCGGCACGCCGCCTGGCCAAACCCGATGCTACCCGTAACGTCGTCGACACCTGCCTGGAGGTGGCCCATGGTTGAGAATCAGAAAGCCATGCCGCAACCGGAAATGCGCCGCATCCGCCGTATCCACTTCGTCGGTATCGGCGGTGTGGGCATGTGCGGGATTGCCGAAGTGTTGTTGAACCTGGGCTATGAAGTGTCCGGTTCCGACCTGAAGGCTTCGCCGGTCACCGAGCGCCTGGAAACGTTCGGCGCACAGATTTTCATCGGCCACCGTGCCGAAAACGCTGCCGCTGCCGACGTGCTGGTGGTGTCGAGTGCCGTGAACACGTCCAACCCGGAAGTCGCCACTGCACTGGAACGCCGCATCCCGGTGGTACCGCGTGCAGAAATGCTGGCTGAGCTGATGCGCTATCGCCACGGCATCGCCGTCGCCGGTACCCACGGCAAAACCACCACCACCAGCCTGATCGCTTCGGTGTTCGCCGCCGGTGGCCTGGACCCGACGTTCGTCATCGGTGGTCGTCTGAACGCCGCAGGCACCAATGCCCAGCTTGGCACCAGCCGCTACCTGATCGCCGAAGCCGATGAAAGCGATGCGAGTTTCCTGCACCTGCAACCGCTGGTCGCCGTGGTCACCAACATCGACGCCGATCACATGGCGACCTACGACGGTGACTTCAACAAGCTGAAGAAAACTTTCGTCGAGTTCCTGCACAACCTGCCGTTCTACGGTCTGGCCGTGGTGTGTCTGGATGATCCGGTGGTGCGTGAAATCCTGCCGCAAGTGAAGCGTCCGACCGTGACTTACGGTTTCGGCGACGACTGCGACGTGCGCGCGATCAATGTGCGCCAGCAAGGCATGCAAACCTTTTTCACCGTGCTGCGTCCAGATCGCGAGCCGCTCGATGTCTCGGTGAACATGCCGGGCAACCACAACGTATTGAACGCACTGGCGACCATCTGCATCGCCACCGACGAGGGCGTCAGCGATGAAGCCATCGTTCAGGGCCTGTCCGGGTTCCAGGGTGTCGGCCGGCGCTTCCAGGTCTACGGCGAACTGCCGGTGGACGACGGCAGCGTGATGCTGGTCGACGACTACGGTCACCACCCGACCGAAGTGGCGGCGGTGATCAAGGCCGTGCGCGGTGGCTGGCCGGAGCGCCGACTGGTGATGGTCTACCAGCCGCACCGTTACAGCCGCACCCGCGACCTGTACGACGATTTCGTCAATGTCCTGGCCGACGCCAATGTGCTGCTGTTGATGGAAGTCTATCCGGCCGGCGAAGAGCCGATCCCGGGTGCTGACAGCCGCAAGCTGTGCAACAGCATCCGCCAGCGCGGCCAGCTCGATCCGATCTACATCGAGCGCGGTGCCGACCTGGCGCCGATCGTCAAGCCGCTGCTGCGTGCCGGCGACATCCTGCTGTGCCAGGGCGCGGGTGATGTGGGCGGTCTTGCCCCGAGTTTGTTGAAGAGTTCGTTGTTCACGGGTGCCGTGGCGGCATCGGTAGAGGGAAAGTTGAAATGATTGCTGCGTACGCCAACCTCGTTTCCACTGTCGCGCCGAAGGACTTCGGCCGCGTCGCCGTGTTGTTCGGTGGCAAGAGTGCCGAGCGCGAGGTGTCCCTGAAATCGGGCAACGCCGTTCTCGACGCGCTGCAAAGTGCGGGCGTGGATGCGTTCGGCCTCGATGTGGGCGACGACCTGTTGCAGCGTCTGCAGAGTGAAAAGATCGACCGCGCCTTCATCATCCTCCACGGTCGCGGTGGTGAAGACGGCAGCATGCAGGGCCTGCTCGAATGCCTGGGCATTCCTTACACCGGCAGCGGCATTCTCGCTTCGGCACTGGCCATGGACAAACTGCGCACCAAGCAGGTCTGGCACAGCCTCGGGATTCCGACGCCACGTCACGCCGTGCTGCGCAGCGAGGCCGATTGTATTTCGGCAGCGACGGAACTGGGCTTTCCTTTGATCGTCAAACCGGCGCATGAAGGTTCAAGTATCGGGATGGCCAAAGTGACTTCCGCGTCCGAATTGATCGACGCCTGGAAAGCGGCCAGTACCTACGATTCGCAAGTGTTGGTCGAGCAATGGATTCAAGGTCCGGAGTTCACCATCGCCACCCTGCGTGACCAGGTGTTGCCTCCCATCGCCCTGGGCACGACGCACAGTTTCTACGACTACGACGCCAAGTACATCGCCAACGATACCCAGTACCGCATTCCGTGCGGGCTGGATAGCGCCAAGGAAAAGGAACTCATGGACCTCACGGCGAAAGCCTGTGACGCGCTGGGTATCGCCGGTTGGGGCAGGGCGGACGTGATGCAGGACGCCGACGGGCAGTTCTGGTTTCTGGAAGTGAACACCGCACCGGGCATGACCGATCACAGTCTGGTTCCGATGGCGGCCCGTGCTGCCGGTCTGGATTTCCAGCAATTGGTTCTGGCGATCCTGGCCGCAAGTATCGAGGCAAGAGGTTAAGACCATGCATGGCGCTCAAGTCAGACATCAGCCACCCGTACCCGGCCGCAAGCCGGTGCCGCGGGGTGCCAGCCGAATGGTGGCCAAAGAGCCGATGTCTGCGCGCCTGCCGAAAGCCAATTTCGGTTTTCTCAAGAGTCTGTTCTGGCCGGTGCTGCTGGTGGCGTTGGGGTTCGGTACATACGAAGGCGCGCAGCGTTTGCTGCCGTACGCTGACCGGCCGATCACCAAAATCAACGTGCAGGGCGACTTGAGCTACATCAGCCAGCAAGCGGTGCAGCAACGGATCGCTCCATTCGTGGCGTCGAGTTTCTTCACCATCGACCTGGCGAGCATGCGCACCGAGCTGGAGCAGATGCCATGGATTGCCCACGCCGAAGTGCGCAGGGTGTGGCCGGATCAAGTGGTGATCCGCCTGGAAGAGCAACTGCCGGTTGCCCGATGGGGTGACGAGTCGCTGTTGAATAACCAGGGTCAGGCCTTTACCCCGCGTGAGCTGGCGAACTACGAACACTTGCCGCAGCTGTTCGGTCCACAACGGGCTCAACAGCAGGTGATGCAGCAATACCAGGTCCTGAGCCAGATGCTCCGGCCGCTGGGCTTCTCGATTGCACGCCTGGAGTTGCGTGAACGAGGCAGCTGGTTCCTGACCACCGGCCCAGGCAGTGCGGGCCCCGGAATCGAACTGCTGCTGGGGCGCGGCAACCAGGTGGAAAAGATGCGCCGCTTCATTGCCATCTACGACAAGACGCTTAAAGAACAGATTACGAACATTGCGCGTATCGATCTGCGCTACGCCAACGGCCTCGCTGTTGGCTGGCGGGAACCCGTAGCGCCGACGGCAGCCCAACCCGCTGTCGCGAAGAATTAAGAAGAGGCAGGACCCATGGCAAACGTGCAAAGCGGCAAAATGATCGTCGGTCTCGATATCGGCACCTCCAAGGTGGTGGCGCTGGTAGGCGAGGTTTCGGACGACGGCACGCTGGAAATCGTCGGGATCGGTACGCATCCGTCCCGTGGCCTGAAGAAAGGCGTGGTGGTGAACATCGAATCCACCGTGCAATCGATCCAGCGCGCGATTGAAGAAGCCCAGCTGATGGCGGGTTGCCGCATCCACTCGGCATTTGTCGGCGTGGCCGGCAATCACATCCGCAGCCTGAACTCCCACGGCATCGTGGCGATTCGTGATCGCGAAGTCAGCTCTGCCGACCTTGAACGCGTGCTCGACGCCGCCCAGGCTGTGGCGATCCCGGCTGACCAGCGGGTGCTGCACACCCTGCCGCAGGATTACGTGATCGATAACCAGGAAGGCGTGCGCGAGCCACTGGGCATGTCCGGGGTACGTCTGGAAGCCAAGGTTCACGTGGTCACCTGCGCCGTCAACGCCGCACAGAACATTGAAAAATGCGTGCGCCGCTGCGGCCTGGAAATCGACGACATCATTCTCGAGCAACTGGCGTCGGCCTATTCGGTGCTGACCGACGACGAAAAAGAACTGGGCGTGTGCCTGGTGGATATCGGCGGCGGCACCACTGACATCGCGATCTTCACTGAGGGCGCGATCCGCCACACCGCAGTGATTCCAATCGCGGGCGATCAGGTGACCAATGACATCGCCATGGCGTTGCGCACCCCGACCCAGTACGCCGAAGAAATCAAGATTCGCTACGCCTGTGCCCTGGCCAAGCTGGCCGGTGCCGGTGAAACCATCAAGGTGCCGAGTGTTGGCGACCGTCCGCCGCGCGAACTGTCTCGCCAGGCCCTGGCCGAAGTGGTCGAGCCGCGCTACGACGAACTGTTCACGCTGATCCAGGCCGAGCTGCGCCGCAGCGGCTACGAAGACCTGATCCCGGCCGGCATCGTGCTGACCGGTGGTACGTCGAAGATGGAAGGCGCCACCGAATTGGCCGAGGAAATCTTCCATATGCCGGTACGCCTGGGCGTGCCTCACGGTGTGAGGGGCCTGGATGACGTAGTTCGCAACCCGATTTATTCCACCGGCGTTGGCCTGTTGATGTACGGCCTGCAGAAGCAATCCGACGGCATTTCGTTCTCGGGCATCGGCAGTCGCGACAGCTACAGCAACGAAGAGCCGAAAGGCGCCTTGCTCGATCGCATCAAGAGCTGGGTACAGGGAAATTTCTAAGGATTTACCGCAGCACCGTTGTAGATATACGCAGTAGGCGAAAAAAACTAGAGAACGTAAAGGAGAGGGAAAATGTTCGAACTCGTAGACAACATCCCCGCAAGTCCGGTAATCAAGGTTATCGGTGTTGGCGGTGGCGGCGGCAACGCTGTGAATCACATGGTCAAGAGCAACATTGAAGGCGTCGAGTTCATCTGCGCCAACACTGATGCCCAGGCGCTGAAAAGCATCAGCGCGCGGACCATCCTGCAACTGGGTACCGGCGTGACCAAAGGTCTGGGTGCCGGTGCCAACCCTGAAGTAGGTCGTCAGGCCGCTCTCGAAGACCGTGAGCGCATTGCCGAAGTCCTGCAGGGTACCAACATGGTGTTCATCACCACTGGCATGGGCGGTGGTACCGGTACCGGTGCTGCGCCGATCATTGCCGAAGTGGCCAAGGAAATGGGGATCCTCACCGTTGCGGTGGTGACCCGTCCGTTCCCGTTCGAAGGTCGCAAGCGCATGCAGCTGGCCGACGAGGGCATCCGCCTGCTGTCGGAAAGCGTCGACTCGCTGATCACCATTCCCAACGAGAAGCTGCTGACCATCCTCGGTAAAGACGCCAGCCTGCTGTCGGCTTTCGCCAAGGCTGACGATGTACTGGCCGGTGCCGTTCGCGGTATCTCCGACATCATCAAGCGTCCCGGCATGATCAACGTCGACTTCGCCGACGTGCGTACCGTGATGAGTGAAATGGGCATGGCGATGATGGGCACTGGCTGCGCCAGCGGTCCGAACCGTGCACGTGAAGCCACTGAAGCGGCCATCCGCAACCCGTTGCTCGAAGACGTGAACCTGCAAGGCGCACGCGGCATCCTGGTGAACATCACCGCCGGTCCTGACCTGTCCCTGGGTGAGTACTCCGACGTGGGTAGCATCATCGAAGCCTTCGCTTCCGAGCATGCGATGGTCAAGGTCGGTACCGTTATCGATCCGGACATGCGCGACGAGCTGCACGTGACTGTCGTGGCGACCGGCCTGGGCGCTAAAATCGAGAAGCCTGTGAAGGTCATCGACAATACCGTTCACACGTCGATGGCGTCGCAGCCACAACAACAAGCCCCTGTTCGTCAGGAAGCTCCAGCGGTGAACTACCGTGACCTGGACCGTCCGACCGTCATGCGCAACCAGGCTCAGGCCGGTGCTGCGGCTGCCGCGAAGATGAATCCGCAAGATGATCTGGACTACCTGGACATTCCAGCATTCCTGCGTCGTCAGGCCGATTGATGAAATGTATCAGGGCTATGAAGGTGATTGGTGTTCAGCAAAGGCATGGTCTGCTATCATCGCCAGCCTTTGTTGATACCAGTTCGCAATTTGCGCTGAAGCGGCCCAAGCCATGATTAAACAACGCACACTGAAAAATATTATCCGTGCCACAGGTGTAGGTCTGCACTCCGGGGAGAAGGTCTACCTGACCCTCAAGCCTGCGCCTGTCGACACCGGCATCGTGTTTGTTCGTGCCGACCTGGACCCTGCGGTGCAGATCCCGGCGCGCGCGGAAAACGTTGGTGAAACCACGATGTCGACCACTCTGGTCAACGGTGACACCAAAGTGGATACGGTGGAGCACTTGCTCTCGGCCATGGCTGGCCTGGGCATCGATAACGCCTACGTCGAGCTCTCCGCGTCCGAAGTCCCGATCATGGATGGTAGCGCTGGACCCTTCGTATTTCTGATTCAGTCGGCTGGCCTGGAAGAACAGGAAGCCGCCAAGAAGTTCATCCGCATCCTGCGTGAAGTGACAGTGGAAGACGGCGACAAGCGCGCCACTTTCGTCCCTTTCGAAGGTTTCAAGGTGAGCTTCGAGATCGATTTCGATCACCCAGTTTTCCGTGACCGCACACAAAGTGCAAGCGTGGATTTTTCCAGTACTTCGTTCGTAAAAGAAGTCAGCCGCGCCCGTACCTTTGGTTTCATGAGTGACATCGAGTACCTGCGCAAGCACAACCTCGCACTCGGCGGTAGCGTTGAAAACGCTATTGTGGTCGACGCGGATGGTGTACTGAACGAAGACGGCCTTCGCTATGAAGACGAATTCGTGAAGCACAAGATCCTCGATGCAATTGGTGACCTCTACCTGCTGGGCAATAGCCTGATTGGTGAGTTCAAGGGCTTCAAGTCCGGACATGCATTGAACAACCAGCTGCTGCGCAAGTTGATTGAGCAGACAGATGCTTGGGAAGTCGTGACTTTCGAAGACGCCAGCACTGCACCGATCTCTTACATGCGTCCTGTTGCGGCCGTGTAAGTAAAAAACCTCTCTAGTTTTTTAAAGGCTACCTTCGGGTGGCCTTTTTTTATGCCTGATCGATAGTGTGAAGTGGCGTGGAAAAGGCGAAAAAAAGCCGCTGATGGCAGCGGCTTTGAAGACAACTTTTCAAAGGGAAGAGCCGATGAAAAGTGTCGAGGGAAATGGGAGCGATGCGCAGCAATCAGCTGTCTTTCTCGACCCGGCCTTGAGTGCTCGCTGCTTGCGGGGCCTGGGTGGCGTCCTGTGCTTTGGCCGTCATCTCGCTCTGGTGCTGCGCGTACACGGCGGCGCGTGCGCTGTTTTGCGCGACGAAGGCTTGCGACTCTTCAGCCATGGCGAACGGAGACAGGAACAAAGAGGACAAAACGAAAGCGCTGGCAATACCCATACTGTTGGACATCTTTAAAACCTTCTTGCTTGGCAAGTGCTGTTTGGTGCGGGCAAAGATAAGGATGTCCGGCGTTGGGAAAAAGGCCGGATTCATGAAAGGACTGTTGCGGTTACGGCAATAGTTGTAATGCCAAGCGTTTTTCTGTGGCGAGGGAGCTTGCTCCCGCTCGGCCGTGGTGCAGTCGTGAATCCAGGGAGCACAATGCTGACTGAAAGGACGCGTGCACAGGTTTCAGGGCCGGTTCGCAGCCCAGCGCGAGCGAGCTCGCTCGCCACGGTAGTGTTTCAGACGGGGAGGTGAATGCCGAACGTGTTCATGCCGTGATCACTGCGCACAAACACATCACCGCCATGCATCAGTGCAATCGCCTTGACGATCGCCAGACCCAACCCGTGATTGTTGCCGCTGTTGCTACGCGAAGCGTCAACGCGGTAGAAACGCTCGAACAAGCGCGGCAGATGTTCGCTGGCAATCGGCGAACCGGGATTGGCGACACCGATGCTGACCTGATGCTCCCCGGCTTCGATCCGCACTTCAATCACCTGCCCGGGCTCGGTGTGCTGGACTGCGTTGCTCAGCAGGTTGATCAACGCCCGACGCAAATGGGCGATCTCGATGCGCACCAGGGCATCGCCGCTGACCTGCACTTCAACCCGGGCGTCCTCGAGAATGAAATCCAGATACTCCAGGGTCGTGGCCACTTCATCGGCCAGCGAAGTCGAGGTCAGTTTGGTCGCTTTGCTGCCCTGGTCTGCACTGGCGAGGAACAGCATGTCATTGATGATCGAGCGCAAGCGTTCGAGTTCTTCGAGGTTCGATTGCAGCACTTCGAAATAATGTTCCGCCGAGCGTCCGCGGGTCAGTGCCACCTGGGTCTGGCCAATCAGATTGGTCAGCGGTGATCGCAGTTCATGGGCGACATCGGCATTGAACGACTCCAGGCGCGAGTAAGCCTGTTCGACCCGCTCAAGGGTGGCGTTGAAAGCATTGACGAACTGATCCAGTTCCGGCGGCAAGGGCGATAACCTCAAGCGTCCCGAACGCAGCGGCGGGGCCAGGCGCTGGGCTTCATGGGACAGTTTGATCAACGGCTTGAGGCCGATACGTGCCACCCAATAGCCCAGTGCCGAGGCCATCAGCACGCCAACGATCGCCAGGGCAATCAAGGCAATCAGCAGCTGATGCTGGGTGTGGTGAAATGTCTCGGTGTCGATGGCGATCATGAAGCGCAGTGGCGGGCGCTGGTCCTTGGCCGGGAACTGGCTGACCAGCACTTTGAGCGGGTAAGGCTGACCGGGCAGGGTCATGTCGCGCATGCCCAGCGGCCCTTGGGAGAACTCGCGGATCTGCGGTGTCGGATTGCCGTATTCGTAGCGCGGATCGCCGCTGACGATCCAGAAACTGATGCGTTTGTCTTCTTCGCCCAGCAGCTTGAGTTTGTTGTTGATCTTCACCCAGTGCTCGGGCGTGCCGTAGCGGCCGACCGTTGATTCGAGCACGCTGTAACGCGCGTCCAGTTCGGCCTCGGGCAACAACCCCAGGCCTTTGTCGACCTGTTGGTAGAGTGCCCAGCCGATCAGCAGAAACACCAGAAGCGCCACCAGTGTGAACATCCCGCTCAGGCGCAGGGCGATCGAGTTACTGGACACCACGGCTCTCCAGCACATAACCCATGCCACGAATCGTGTGCAGCAGTTTTTCTTCAAAAGGGCCGTCGAGCTTGGCCCGCAGACGTTTGATCGCGACTTCGACGACGTTGGCGTCGCTATCGAAATTGATGTCCCAGACCATCTCGGCGATGGCGGTCTTGGAGAGGATTTCACCCTGGCGCCGGGCCAATACGCTGAGCAGCGAGAACTCCTTGGCGGTCAGGTCCAGCCGTGCGCCGCCGCGCGTAGCCTTGCGGCTGATCAGATCTATCCACAGGTCGGCAATGCTCACTTGCACCGGTTCATGACCACCGCTGCGCCGGGTCAGCGCTTGCAGGCGTGCTACCAGTTCAAGGAAGGAAAACGGTTTACCGAGGTAATCGTCGGCCCCGTCGCGCAGGCCTTTGATGCGATCTTCTACCCGCTCGCGGGCGGTGAGCATGATCACAGGGGTCTGCTTGCGCGCACGCAAGGCGCGCAGGACGCCAAAGCCGTCGAGGCCCGGCAGCATCACATCGAGGACGATCACCGCGTAGTCGCTTTCCAGCGCCATGTGCAGGCCTTCCACGCCATCGCGGGCCAGGTCTACGGTGTAACCCTGTTCCGTCAGGCCGCGGTGCAGATAGTCCGCGGTTTTTTCTTCGTCTTCGACAATCAGGACGCGCATGACCCCGCCTCAGTCTGTGGTCGCCAGCGCCGGTACGGGCGGAGGCGCTGGTGAAGGAGTGTGTTTGTGAAACAACCGCTCCAGCCATAAGTATATGACCGGGGTGGTGAACAGCGTCAGCGCCTGGCTCACCAGCAAGCCGCCGACTACAGCGATACCCAACGGCTGGCGCAATTCGGCGCCGGTGCCGTAGCCGAGCATCAGCGGCAGGGCGCCAAGCAGCGCGGCGAGGGTGGTCATGATGATCGGCCGGAAGCGCGTGATACAGGCCTTGAAGATCGCCTCTTCCGGCGACAGGCCGCCATTGCGCTGCGCTTCGAGGGCGAAGTCGATCATCAGGATGCCGTTTTTCTTGACGATACCGATCAACAGCACCAAGCCGATCAAGGCCATGATCGAAAAATCCTGACCGCAGATCCACAGCATGATCACTGCGCCGAGGCCCGCCGAAGGCAAGGTCGAAATGATCGTCAGCGGATGCACGAAGCTCTCGTAGAGCACACCGAGAATGATGTACACCGCCAACAGCGCCGCGAGAATCAGCCACGGCTGGCTGGCCAGCGAACTCTGGAACGCCTGGGCCGCGCCCTGGAAGTTACCGCTGATGGCGGTTGGCATGCCGATGTCGGCCTTGGCCTGGTTGAGCATGATCACCGCATCGCCCAACGCCACGCCGGGGGCCAGGTTGAACGACAGGTTGGCGGCGGGGAACATGCCGTCGTGGGCGATGGACAGCGGGCCTATGGTCGGCGCTTCGAACCTGGCCAGGGCCGACAACGGCACCATTTCCCCGCTCAGGGGCGAGCGCAGGTAGAAATAGTTGAGGCTTTCGGCTTTGCCGCGTTGCTGGGTGTCCAGTTCCAGGATCACGTTGTATTGGTTGACCTGAGTCTGGAATTCATTGATCTGGCGTTGGCCAAACGCGTCATAAAGCGCTTCGTCGACGTCACTGGCGGTCAGGCCGAAACGGGCCGCGGCGCTACGGTCGATGTTGATGTGGGTGATGCTGCCGCCCAACTGCAGGTCGTTGGAAATGTCGCGGAAGGCCGGGTTGGCGCGCAGTTTTTCCGTCAGGCGCTGGGTCCAGGTGCTCAGGGTCGCGCCGTCGTTGCTCTTGAGCACATATTGGTATTGGGCACGGCTCGGGCCGGAACTGAGGTTGATGTCCTGGCCGGCGCGCAGGTACAGGACGATGCCCGGCACTTTCATCAGTTGCGGGCGAATCCGGTCAATGAACTGGCTGGCCGAGACATCGCGGTCACCGCGTTTTTTCAGGGTGATCCAGAACCGTCCGTTGGCGATGGTCTGGTTACTGCCTGACACCCCGACCGAGTGCGAGAAGGTTTCGACTGCCGGGTCGGCAGCGACGATTTCGGCCATTGCCAGGTGTTTTTTCACCATGTCGCCGTAGGAAATATCGGCGGCGGCTTCAGTGGTGCCGAGGACGAAACCGGTGTCCTGAATCGGGAAAAAGCCCTTGGGAATGAAGATGTAACCAGCGACGGCCAGCCCCAGCGACAACGCAAACACACCGATCATGGTTTTCTGGTGGGCGAGGGCGCGGCGCAGACCTTTTTCGTACCACGCCAGCAGACGCTCGCCGAAGCCCGGTTTATCGTGGGCGTGATGCACAGGTGCGCGCATGAACAGCGCGGCCAGGGTCGGCGCCAACGTCAGGGACACCACCACCGAGATCAGGATGGTGGAGGTGGCGGTCAACGCAAATTCCTTGAACAGCCGCCCGACCACGCCCCCCATGAATAGCAGCGGAATGAATGCTGCCACCAGCGAGAAACTGATCGAGACCACGGTGAAGCCGATTTCCCCTGCACCCTTAATTGCCGCCTCGCGCATACCGTCGCCGGCCTCCAGGTGACGGTGAATGTTTTCCACCACCACGATCGCATCGTCGACCACAAACCCCACGGCCACCACGATCGCCACCAGCGTCAGGTTGTTCAGGCTGAAGCCCATGACGTACATCAGGGCAAAACTGGCGATCAGCGACACACCAAGCACCGCCGACACGATCAACGTAGCTGACAACTGGCGCAGGAACAGCGCCATCACCGCCACTACAAGCAGGACGGCGATCAGCAAGGTGATTTCCACTTCATGCAAGGACGCGCGGATGGTCTGGGTGCGGTCGATCAGCACCTTGACCTGCACCGAAGCCGGCAACATGGCTTCCAGCGCCGGCAGTGCCGCCTGAATGCGATCCACGGTCTCGACGATGTTGGCGCCTGGCTGGCGGAAAATCACCAGGTTGACCCCCGGCTGCGACCCCGCCCAGGCTTGAACGTAGGCATCTTCCGAACCGTTGACGACTTTGGCGACATCCTTGAGATGAACCGGTGCGCCATCCTTGTAGGAAACGATCAGTTGGCTGTATTCGTCGGGATGGAACAGTTGATCATTGGTCGAAAGCGTCGAGATGCTTGACTCGCCGTATAGCGCGCCTTTAGCCAGATTGAGGCTGGTTTGCTGGATGGCCAGACGGATGTCGGCCAGGGTGAGGCCGATGGCCGCCAGTTTATCGGCGGAGACCTGGACGCGAATTGCCGGACGCTGCTGACCGGTGATGGCGACCTGTCCGACACCATCGACCTGGCTGAGCTGACGGGACAACAGGGTTTCAGTCAGGTCGCTGAGCTCCGGGCCGGGCATCAGTGACGAGTTGACGCTGAGGATCAGCACCGGGCTGTCGGCCGGGTTGACCTTGCGCCAGGTCGGCAGGTTCGGCATGTCCTTGGGCAGTTTGCCGGCAGCGGTGTTGATCGCGGCCTGGACTTCCTGGGCGGCGGTGTCGATGCTCTTGTCGAGGGTGAATTGCAGGGTCAGGTTGGTCGAGCCCAGAGCACTGCTCGAGGTCATCTGGGTCACGCCGGGAATGGCGCTGAATTGCACTTCCAGAGGCGTGGCCACCGACGACGCCATGGTTTCCGGGCTGGCACCTGGCAATTGCGCGGCCACCTGGATGGTCGGAAATTCCGCTTCCGGCAACGGCGCGATGGGCAAACGCGGGAAGGCAATCGCGCCCAGCAGCACCAGGGCAAAGGTCAGCAGAATGGTCGCCACCGGATGATCGATGCACCAGGCTGAAACCGAACCATGGCCCTTCATGGCGCCGACTCCGATTGCACTACTTGCGGCGGATCGGTCAGCACCTGCACCGTCGAGCCGGGCTTGAGGCGCGATTGACCGTCGCTGACCAGCTTATCCCCGGGCTGTACGCCTTTGATGATGTTCTGGCCGCTGTCCTGGTAGACCATTTGCACCGGGACGGTTTCGACCTTGTCGCCCTTGAGGCGGTAGACGAAATGTTGATCGAGGCCACGCTGTACGACGTTGGGCGGTACGACCAGCGCATCTTTATCCAGTGCGGTCTGAATTTTTACCGTCACCAGCAGGCCGGGCCAGAGCTTCTGTCCCGAGTTGTTGAATTCGGCCTTGGCGCGGATGGTGCCGGTGTTGGCGTTGATCTGGTTGTCGATCAAGGTCAAATGGCCTTCGCCCAGCAGATTGCCGGTTTCGCCGTCGGTATCGGCACCGATATAAGCCTTTACTTGAGCGCGCTGTGGGTCGTTGATCAGGCCCTGCAGGGTTGGCAGCATCTGTTGCGGCAGTGAGAACTCCACGGCGATCGGGTCGATCTGGGTTACGGTGAACAGGCCCTGGGTGTCGGTCATGCGCAGGAAGTTGCCTTCATCCACAGTACGAATGCCGACGCGACCGGTCACCGGAGAGCGAATCTGCGTGTAAGACAGTTGCACCAGAGCGGCGTCGATGGAGGCCTGGTTGCCTTGAGCGGTGGCCTTGAGCTGGTTGACCAGCGCTTGTTGCTGGTCGTAGGTCTGCTTGGAAACGCCGTCGTCGACACTCAGCAGTTTGTAGCGCTTGAGGTTCACCTGCGCCACTTGCAGTTGCGCCTGGCTTTCGCCCAATTGTGCTCTGGCCTGGTCAAGGCTGGCGCGGATCGAGCGGTCGTCGATGGTGGCCAGCAGGTCACCTTTTTTCACCAATTGGCCTTCCTTGACCATGATTTTGGTGAGGATGCCGTCGATTTGCGGACGGACCACGACGCTGTGCAGTGACAGCACCGAGCCGATGCCGCTGACGAAGCGCGGGACGTCTTTTTCGGTGACGTTGACCACCCGCACGGGGATGGCGATGGGGGTGGCCAGTTTTGCCTTGGCGGGTTTGGTGGCGAACCACACGCCCAGCGCTGCCAGGAGAATCAGGAGGGCGACGAGCAGGGCGGGTTTTTGCTGGATTCGCATGCGAGTGGGGCGCCGGGGCTGGTTTTTGGGCGAAGGGTATGTCCCTTTATAAACCTGTTTGGGGGTCGGGAAGGTGACTGCTAACTGACGGCGCTGTCAGTTTGGCCTTTCCTTGGCGGCTTTATAGCCGACCAGGTTGTGGGTTGATCGTGTACATATCCGTTTCTTCGGTAACGGCGGCTTAGGGTTTCGCCCTGACGGCGAGTCACTTTTTTTACAAGCGCCTAAAAAAAGTAACCAAAAAAACGCTCGCCCCTGACGTACGGCCCCTCGCTGGGGCTCGGGGTACCTTCGCTCCGGCATTCATCCGGGGGCATCGCCTCCGGTCTGCTTCGCGACGACCTCCTCTCGATGTGTGCGGCTACGCCGCACGGCGCTACGCGCCTCCCCCGGATAAACGCCTCCACTCAGCCTGCCGATGGGGCGGGTGGATCAAGATCAAAAGCTGCAGGCGAGCTAACGCTCGGCCTGTTGAGTGGTGAGAAGCAACGGCGGTTGTATGGTGTTCTGCTCTTGCTCTTTGTGAGAGCTGGCTTGTCGGGTCGCCGCATCGCAGCGATGGCGGCCTGACAGCCGACCATTCCTAATGCTCCCCAATCCGATTGTAGGAGCTAGCCCTGCTGGCGATAACGGTCTGCCAGCCGACCAACCTCTGCCAGATGTACCTCAATCCAATTGTAGGAGCCAACCTGCTCGCGATGACGGTCTCACAGCCAACCAATCCCTGCCAGATGTACTCCACCCCCTGTGGGAGCTGGCTTGCCAGCGATGACGGCCTGGCAGCCGACCAATTTCCACCATATGCCCCCATCCCATTGTAGGAGCGAGCCTGCTCGCGAAAAACGCCCAGACACTGCGTTCATTCAGACAGGACACATTATCGTTGACGACCATCGCCAGCAGGCTGGCTCCTACAGGGGATCATCATATGCCCAAGCAAATAGGCCGGCCGGTAGCCCGCCCCCCGGAGCATGGATATGCACTCAATCAAGTTCCACTCGGCACCCGCCAACCTCAATTCGCTACCCGAACCCCACCCAGGCTCCCGCTCAGTTCATACGCCGCCAACTCCGCCTGATGCGCCGCCAACAACTCCGGCAGCGACCCCCGCAGGTACTCCACCCACGTCTTGATCTTCGCATCCAGGTATTGCCGCGAAGGGTAGATGGCGTACAGGTTCAGTTCCTGGGATCGGTATTTGGGCATCACACGCACCAGCGTGCCGTCGCGCAAGCCGTCGATGGCCGCGTACAGCGGCAAGACGCCGACGCCCATGCCGCTGGTGATCGCGGTTTTCATGGCGTCGGCGGAGTTGACCAGGAACGGAGAGCTGTTGATGGTGACCATTTCCTGGCCATCCGGGCCGTCGAAGGCCCATTTCTCGAGGGGGATGACCGGGCTCACCAGGCGCAGGCAGGCATGGTTGAGCAGGTCGCTGGGTTTTTGTGCGCAGCCGTTGGCTTTGACGTAGGCCGGCGAGGCGCAAACGATGCTGTAGGTGATGCCCAGGCGCTGGGAGACGAAGCCCGAATCCGGCAATTCGCTGGCGAGCACGATGGAGACGTCGTAGCCCTCGTCGAGCAGGTCCGGTACGCGGTTGGCCATGGTCAGGTCGAAGGTGACGTCCGGATGGGTCTTGCGATAGCGGGCGATGGCATCGATCACGAAGTGCTGGCCGATGCCGGTCATGGTGTGCACTTTCAGCTGCCCGGCCGGGCGTGCGTGGGCGTCGCTCGCTTCGGCTTCGGCTTCTTCGACGTAGGCCAGAATCTGCTCGCAGCGCAGCAAATAACGCTTGCCGGCTTCGGTCAGGGCGATGCGACGGGTCGTTCGGTTGAGCAGACGGGTTTGCAGGTGGGCTTCCAGGTTGGAGACCGCGCGCGAGACGTTGGCCGTGGTGGTGTCCAGTTGCACCGCGGCGGCGGTGAAACTGCCGGCCTCGGCCACGTAACTGAAGGCGCGCATGTTTTGCAATGTGTCCATGGGGTGCTCTCTTGGCGAATAGCAAATTGTGACACGAAGTTTCTGTTTTTTTACAGGCGACTAAAGATGACTTCCGGATTATCTCGTTAACGGTAACAAAGATTCACAGGATTCCCAGCTTATCGCCCTTCCGGTGGCCCCATAGAATTGCGCATCCCGCAAAACTCCCCACCTCAGGAAATCGCAGCAGTGCCGCGTCGCATCAGCAGAGCGCTTCAGCCGCTCAGTGTTTTCGCTTTAACCCTGGCAATCAGCGGCTGCATCGGAACCGGAGGTATTGGCCCGCAGGGCAAGGCGCTGGAGGCCGATTCACTGGTCACCGACGAAGCCATCCAGAGCGCCGCACAGGATGCGCATTGGCCCACCGCACAATGGTGGCAGGCGTATGGCGATCCGCAACTGAACCGGTGGATCGAAACCGCCATGCAAGGCAGTCCGACCCTGGCCATGGCCGCCGCACGGGTGCGTCAAGCCAAATCGATGGCCGGCATCGCCGAAGCAGCAGAGTCGTTGCAGATCAACGGCGAGTCCACGCTCAAACGCCACAACTGGCCCACCGATCCGTTCTACGGTCCCGGTGACCTGGCCAACAGCACCACTTGGGATAACAACGCCGCGCTGGGTTTCAGCTATGCCCTCGACCTCTGGGGCCGTGAAAGCAATGCCACCGAGCGCGCCGTGGACTTGACCCATATGACGGTCGCCGAAGCGCGCCAGGCCCAACTCGAATTGCAGAACAATATCGTGCGCGTCTACATCGAGCTGTCGTTGCACTACGCGCAACGGGACATCGTCGAAGCGACGCTGAAGCAGCAACAGCAAATTCTCGACCTGGCGCAGAAGCGTTTGAGCGGCGGCATCGGCACCCATTTCGAAGTGAGCCAGGCCGAGACGCCGTTGCCGGAAACCCATCGGCAGATCGATGCGCTGGACGAAGAAATCGCCCTGAGTCGCAATCAATTGGCCGCGCTCGCCGGTAAAGGTCCGGGGGAGGGCGCGCAGCTTCAGCGGCCAACGCTGTCGTTGGGCGCGGCGCTGAAGCTGCCGTCGGCGCTGCCGGCGCAGTTGCTCGGTCAACGGCCGGACGTGGTCGCCAGTCGTTGGCAGGTGGCGGCGCAAGCCCGCGGCATCGATGTCGCTCATGCCGGTTTTTATCCGAACGTCGATCTGGTCGGCAGCCTCGGCTACATGGCCACCGGCGGCGGGGCGCTGGAGTTTTTGACCGGCAAGAAGCTCAACTACAGCGTTGGCCCGGCGATCTCCTTGCCGATCTTCGATGGCGGGCGTTTGCGCGCGCAGTTGGGTGAAGCCTCGGCCGGGTACGACATCGCGGCGGCGCATTACAACCAAACCCTGGTCAACGCGCTGAAAAACATCTCTGATCAGTTGATCCGTCGCGAGTCGATGGACAAGCAGCAAACTTTCGCTGCCGAGTCGGTAGCCACTGCGCAGAAGACCTACGACATCGCGATGATTGCCTATCAGCGCGGGCTTACCGATTACCTCAATGTGCTCAACGCACAGACCTTGTTGTTTAAGCAGCAACAGGTGCAGCAGCAGGTTCAGGCGGCGCGTTTGAGCGCCCATGCCGAGCTGGTGACGGCATTGGGCGGTGGGCTTGGTGCGGGCGACGATGTGCCGAATGCCCAGCAGACCCAGCCACCGAAAACCCCGAGCCTTCTGAAGTGACTCGTCAGGCAAGGCCACTGTTGTGGCGAGGGAGCTTGCTCGCGCTTGAGTGCGAAGCACTCACAAGATCTTTGGGCTACCAGAGTTCTGGGGCCGCTTCGCTGCCCGGCGCGAGCAAGCGCGCTCGCCACAGGGTTTCAATCGTTTCCAGACTTTCCTGAGTGAACAAGACTCCATGACTCCCTTGCCCGCCCCTCTGCGCTGGCTGTACTCCCTGGAATGGCGCCGGGGTTTCTTTGATTGGGCACGCAGCGACGGCGTGACCTGGGTCTACATTTTCAAGGTGCTGATCGCGGCGTTCCTCACGCTGTGGCTGGCCATGCGCCTGGAATTGCCACAACCGCGCACGGCGATGATCACCGTGTTCATCGTCATGCAGCCGCAGAGCGGCCAGGTGTTCGCCAAGAGTTTCTACCGCTTCCTCGGCACCCTGACGGGGTCGGCGGTGATGGTGGCGCTGATTGCGTTATTTGCGCAAAACACCGAACTGTTTCTCGGCGCACTGGCGATCTGGGTTGGCATCTGCACCGCCGGTGCGGCGCGCTGCCGCAACTTTCGCGCCTATGGTTTTGTGCTGGCCGGCTACACCGCGGCGATGGTCGGGCTGCCTGCATTGGCTCACCCGGAAGGTGCATTCATGGCGGCGGTGTGGCGGGTGCTGGAAATTTCCCTGGGGATTCTCTGCTCGACCCTGATCAGTGCCGCGATCCTCCCGCAAACCGCCAGCGCCGCCATGCGCAACGCCTTGTATCAGCGCTTCGGCGTGTTTGCCCTGTTCGTCACCGATGGTTTGCGCGGTCGCAGTCAACGCGAGGCGTTCGAAGCCGGCAATGTGCGCTTCATTGCCGAGGCTGTCGGCCTGGAAGGGCTGCGCAGCGTCACGGTATTCGAAGACCCGCACATGCGTCGACGCAATGGCCGACTCAGCCGCCTGAACAGTGAATTCATGGGCATCACTACGCGTTTCAATGCCTTGCACCAGTTGCTAGAACGCCTGCGCAGCCACGACACGGACCACGCGGTGGCGGCGATCAAACCGGGCTTGCAAGACCTTGCCGAATTACTCGACGGCTTCAGTGGCCGAGCGCTGACCAGCGCCGACGCGGCACGCCTGGTCACGGCGCTGAACGTTTATCAGGCAGGGTTGCCGGCGCGGGTGCGCAGCCTGCGGGCGATTTTTCAGGAGAGCGGGCCGAGCGACGACGAACTGCTGGACTTCCACACCGCGTATGAACTGCTGTATCGCTTCGTCGACGACCTGCACAGTTATGCACAGACTCACGCATCCCTGGCCGATCACAGTCATGAACGGGAGCGCTGGGACGAGCCGTTCACCCCGCAGACCAATTGGCTGGTGTCGGCGGCCTCGGGCATTCGCGCGGCGTTTATCCTGGTGGTGTTGGGCAGCTATTGGGTGGCAACGGCGTGGGCGAGCGGGGCGACCATGACCCTGATCGCCGCCGCTACTGTGGGCCTGTCCGCCGCCACGCCGAACCCCAAGCGCATGGCGTTTCAGATGGCGTGCGGCACGCTGCTCGGCGCGTTGATCGGCTTCGTCGAGATGTTTTTCATCTTCCCGTGGATCGATGGTTTTGCCTTGCTGTGCGTGATGCTCGCCCCGGTCATCGTGCTCGGATCATTCCTGGCGTCGCGACCGCAATATGCCGGCGTCGGCCTGGGCTTGTTGATCTTTTTCAGTACCGGTTCGGTGCCGGACAACCTCACCGTCTACAACCCCTACACCTTCATCAACGACTACATCGCCATGGTGCTCGGCATGCTGGTGTGCGCGGCGGCGGGGGCGATCATTCTGCCGCCCAACAGTCGCTGGCTGTGGCGCCGACTGGAGCAGGATCTGCGTGGCCAGGTGGTGTACGCCATCAGCGGCAAGCTCAAGGGGCTGGCGTCGAGTTTCGAAAGTCGCACCCGCGACCTGGTGCACCAGGCCTACGGCTTCGCGGCGGGCCAGCCACAGGTGCAGCGCAACCTGCTGCGCTGGATGTTTGTGGTACTGGAAGTCGGTCACGCGATCATCGAATTGCGCAAGGAACAGGCGATCCTGCCGGTGCACCCGGCGTATGCCGAATCCCGGCCCTGGCGCCAGGCGATCCGCGTGATGGGGCGCGCGCTGGTGCGGTTGTTTTTGCAACCGGGCAGCAGCAACCTCGAACGTGCTCTGATCGCTGTCGACCACGCGATCAGCCGAGTGCAGTCCACTGACGAACCTTTTGCTCCGCACTTCGACACCTCGGCGTTGCGTCGGGTGAAGAGCTACCTGCACTTCATCCGCACATCGCTGCTCGACCCGCAATCGCCCCTTGCCGCCCACGCCAATGCCAAGCCTGAAGGACTTGAACATGCCTCGTGAAATCGCCTTCCACGGCGTGTACATGCCGACCATGACCCTGATGTTCCTGATTGCCGCAGTGGTGGCCTGGGCGCTGGACAGGTTCCTCTCCGGGTTCGACCTGTACCGCTTTTTCTGGCACCCGGCGCTGCTGCGCCTGAGCCTGTTTACCTGTCTGTTCGGCGCGCTGGCGCTGACGGTCTACCACTGACTCTCTATCTCTGAAGAAGGCCCTGATGAAAAAGCTTTTCAGCCTGCTCGCAACCTTGCTGGTGCTGGCCCTTGCGATATGGATCGGCCGGACCCTGTGGGTGCATTACATGCAAACCCCATGGACTCGCGATGGCCGGGTGCGCGCCGATATCATCAATGTCGCCGCCGATGTCACCGGCGAAGTGGTGAACGTGCCGGTCCGCGACAATCAGTTGGTGAAAAAGGGCGACCTGCTGATGCAAATCGATCCCGAACATTATCGGCTTGCGGTCAAACAGGCGCAGTCGCTGGTGGCTTCGCGCAAGGCCACCTGGGAAATGCGCAAGGTCAACGCCCATCGTCGCGCGGATATGGACAACCTGGTGATCTCCCGGGAAAACCGCGACGACGCCAGCAACCTCGCCGACTCGGCGCTGGCCGATTATCAGCATGCACAAGCGCAACTGGAAGCGGCTGAACTCAACCTCAAACGCACCGAGGTCCGCGCAGCAGTGGACGGTTACGTGACCAACCTCAATGTGCATCGCGGCGACTACGCACGCATCGGTGAAGCGAAGATGGCGGTAGTCGACATGAACTCGTTCTGGGTCTATGGCTTTTTCGAAGAAACCAAATTGCCCCATGTGCGCGTTGGCGACCAAGCCGACATGCAGCTGATGAGCGGCGAAGTGCTCAAGGGCCACGTGGAAAGCATCTCGCGCGGTATCTACGATCGCGATAATCCAGAGAGCCGCGAACTGATCGCGGACGTGAACCCGACGTTCAACTGGGTGCGTCTGGCGCAACGGGTGCCGGTGCGGATACACATCGATGAAGTGCCGGAGGGTGTGCTGTTGGCGGCGGGGATTACCTGCACCGTGGTGGTGAATCCTGCGGCAGGCGGATAAAACCAGGACAGAAACGCTCTTGTGGCGAGGGAGCTTGCTCCCGCTGGGCTGCGTAGCGGCCCCAGGATGGCACTGCCGAGCAGTCCAACGGGAGCAAGCTCCCTCGCCACAAAAAAAGCGATTGCGTCAGCCTTGGCAAAAAGTCTCCTGCAAATGCCGCCAGAAGATCTTGCCTTTCATCTTCTCGAACACCACGGTGGAGCGGCGATCGGAATGCAGACCGGTGGCATCGGTCTGTCGTTCGCGGTAGCTGACCGTTGCGCCGCCGTCGTGCAGCGCCACGCCAGACAGTTCGCTAAGCTCGATGCGGAACCCGAGCTTCTTGCCGCCCGCCAGCATGAACAGCTCATTGAGCGCGTCGAAATCCAGCACCCGCCCCAGCGGCGAGACCATGGAAAATTGCGGTGAGAAACGCGCCAGCAGTTGTTCCAGTTCGGCAGCGTCGCGCTCTTCGGCCAGCCATTGTTCGATGGCTACGTGGGCCTGGATCACTTCGTCGAAGTATTCGGTGTAGTCGCTCATGATGGATTCCTGAAGTCGGTGGTGACGGTGCTGACGCCATCGCGGGCAAGCCTCGCTCCTACAGGATTAATGCCAATTCAATATCCTGCAGGAGCGAGGCTTGCCCGCAAAGAACGATCTCGCGGAACTAGAGCTGCCCCCGCAACCCGAACCGCTTCATCAATCCCGATTCCAGCAAGCCCTTGGGCAACAAGGCTGCCAGCATTGGCAACGCCCGGCTGCCATTGCCCAGGCGAATCAATCGTGGCGGCTTGTCCTGCTGCACAGCCTTGAGCAGCCCGGCGGCAAATTCACTGGCCGGTGTCGGTTTGTCCTGGGATGCCCTGGCCCGTGCGCGAATGCCTTCGCGCAGCGGGAACCATGGCGATTGTTCGCTGATCAGTTGCTCGGCTTCGTGGCCGGCATTTTTGGCGAAACTGGAGGCGATGGCGCCAGGCTGAACCTCCATGACCCGCACACCGAATGGTGCCAGCTCCATGCGCAGTGCATCGCTCAAGGCATGCACGGCGGCTTTGGACGCGCAGTAGGCACCGGCGAACGGCGTGACCAGGACACCGGACACACTGCCGATATTCACCACAATGCCTTGGGTCCGGCGCAGCACGGGAAACATCGCCCGAGTGACACCGACGATGGCGAACACATTGGTCTCGAACTGGCGTTGCATGGCCGGTACGCCGCCGTCGAGCAACGGCCCCATGGCGCCATAACCGGCGTTGTTGATCAGCACGTCGAGGCCACCGCGTTGCTGGTTGATGCGCTCGCTCAACTGCTCAAGCGCCGCACCGTCGTTGACGTCCAGTTGCACGGCGACAAATCCGGCAGCGCTGAGCAGGGCGACATCTTCAGCCTTGCGCGCACTGGCCCAGACTTCGTAGCCGGCCGCCTTGAAGGCATCGGCGAGGGCGCGGCCGATGCCGCTGGAACAACCGGTAATCAACGCAACGGGCATGGCGCGGTCCTTGTGCAGAATGGAAAAGAGATCAATCGGAGAAACTACCCTGCAATCGCTCGGCGCGAAACTCCAGGGTTTCCGGACGGTAGCCGGGGCGCAGCGGCGGCAGTGGCAAGCAGTCTTCCCAGTTGCCGCCGGCCTGCAATTCGCCGGGGCCACGATAACGTGGCGCGCTGTATTGATTGTCGGCCAGGTTGACCGTGTCCCCCGGCGCATAAGCCGCCACCCGCCAACGCAGCTCGGTCAGCGGTACGTCATTGCCGTTGTTCAGGGTCAATTGCAACGGCCGGTCAGCGGGGCAGTGCTGCGGCGCATAGCTGATGCGCAGCTCCAGGCGTTGCAATTGCTTGAGTTCACGGTGGTCCATCCAGATGACCCAAGTGGCAACGATGCCCAGCCCTGCGGCGGCGGCCATGGACACCGGCAAGGCTTTGGCCGGATAGCGCAGCAACAGGATCAGCCAGGTAATGACCAGCAGGATGCCGATGAACATGACGCGAAAGCTCGGGCGGGGGAGAGAGGCATCCTACCTGAGGGTAGATGGGGTTGGCGATGGGCGGTTTGTGACACGCTATCTGCAATGAAAGCATCCCGGAGGGTTAGCAATAACGCCCTTTCTCAGACGAGAAAGGGCATTATTTGCGTCAAGAACAGCACCGGCTATGAGGCAATGCTTCCGTCATATCGGTTGTGGAACGTGAAGCTGACTGACTCATCAGCCCCGTGATAGACATAAATCCAACCTCTAATATCGGTAGTTCCTACCCCTGGTTCCTTGCCGGTAATGTGCACCGTCACCGGCACCGCAACCACCTTCGCCGTGAATTCAGAGGCGGCACAAACTCCAGTCCTCCAACGCCCACCAGCCCCACCAATTTCACGCGGGCCATCACGCTCAATGATTTTCACCTTGTTATGCCCCAGAGACATCTCCAATTCCGAAGAACTGAGATCCCATTCCGGCACCCTCAGCCGCACTGAAAAGCTCCCGCTTTGCGTGCTGGCGACGCAATTGAACGTCCAGCTCACGCCGTCGATCCCCAGCCTTTGAGGGATATTCGGTTCAGGGCTCACAACCACCCCAAGACCTGTGGCTTCTTCCGTCACTTCCAGAATCACGTCCTTGCCAAGCAACAGGCTGCGAGCTTTTGGCTGTATCGTCACTGTATGCGTTGCACCGATGCAGGGGTACGCCGGGGTGCCACCAAATATTTTGACAAAGGTATCGAAGTTGAGATCCACCTCTTCATTGAAATCCCGGGCAATCACTCGTCCTGGCAACTGCCAGTCCGGCAGTTTCTGGCTGGTCAATATCAGGCCGAAATAACCGCTTTTGCCTGGGTCGCAGATGATAGACCAATGTATGGTCTGTCCTTCCTCCAGCGGCTGCGGTGTGCCTAACGGCGGCTCAAACTTCAGGGCAAGCGCCTCGGATTCCCACAGGTCTTCGAGCGCGACGCTGGAACCGATCAACGGACTGCCGTTTGTGACCTTCAGCGCCAGCTCATGGGTTTTACCCTGTAGCAGGGCCAGATCCCCCTTGGCCAGGTCGACCTTCTCTCCCTCCAGATAAAGCTCGAAGGCTGGCGCCCAGACATTGTCGGGCAGTGCCGTGACCTCGAATCGTTCCGTCATCTCGACGCCCTGATTCTCGTTGGATAAATCTGCTACGACTATATGTTCACCCGCAGTGTCTGGTGTATAGAGGTAGCGCGCCCAGCCATCCGGGTCGGTCACGGTGGTGGCCCTGACGGCTTGTGTGTCCGCGACGCGCCATTCGACCTTCACTCCCTCAACGCTTTCACCGGTTTCGCCAGACACTACCTGAACCCGCAAAAGCACGCTCTCCCGGTTGCTCACCACCGGCTGGGCGAGCACCGGGCCGACGTCGCCGAACCCGTACAGGGACTCCACCACCGAAAACGTACGCGGTTGCGTCCATTCAGAACCGTCATCGTCGGCGGTTTGCTGCGCTTGAATGGTATAGGTACCAATGTCCCATTCCTCGTTGGCATTCCAGCTCCAGTTCCTCACACCATTGACAGTGGCAAACGGAACATCGGGGTTATCCAGATGACGCAGGTGTATCTTTCCTCCGCTTACACCTGTGCCGCTGATCTTCGGCTTGCGTAAGGTTTGACTATCACACGTCGGCCTATCAATCACGGGTGTTCCAGGCGGTTGTTTTACCGTGAACCGGTGAGGCTCACTCCAGTCGGACTCCGGGCCGTCTCCCTTCTGTTTTACCTGAAGGGCGTTCGAGCCAGGAACCAGGGGGGTCTCGAGCTTGAACTCCAATATGCCCTCGGCATCCGCAGTGTCCGAGTGCAGCGTCTCTGATTCCTCAAGCCGCACGGTGATCAGTGCACGCGGCAGGCTGCCGGTCACTTTGATGATTGGACGCGTCGGGGTTTGCAACCCAGCAGGCGGCAGTTCGAATTGCGGGGCTCGAGGCTTATCGTCCGCGACGGTGAAGGTGCATATCTCGCTGGGGTCGGACTCCACAGTGGCCACGGTCTGCACGACATAGACGCTGTTGGTGCCCGGCGACCAGTCAAACGTCGGTGTGAAGATGTAGAGATACTCCTGGAACCTGAAGATACCGACTACCGGGACACCTGTCTCAGTGTACATCGCCAGCGTGGTTGGGATTTTCAAGTCAGCGTGAATGACCAACTCTTTTTGCGCTGCGACTGGGGGGTATGGTTGTTGGATCTTCGGCTGGGGTGGCTTGACCGCAACGGTACACCACTCGCTGGGATCGGACGCTGCACCGGCCACGGTCTGCACGACTCTGACCTTGTTACCCACCTCCCAGCTCCAATAGAGTTTTTCGAAGATGTAGTCATCCCCGCGGCGGGAGAATTTGCCCCCTACGAAGGGGCCATCCTCTGTAAACATCGCCAGCTCGACATCGCCGGAAAACACATTGGTAATGGTCAGCACTTGCCTCGATGAGGCTGGGATGGGGGGTGGAATGATCACCGGCTTGGGTGGCTTTATTGGAATTGCACACAGCTCGCTGGGGTCGGACGATGCACCGGCCACGGTCTGCACGACTTTTACCTTGGTGCCCAGTGCCCAGTCCTCCGTCGGTGTGAAGGTGTAGGCAGTCCCCACTCGGACAAAGTTGCCGACTACCGTGTCGCCCACCTCATTGAACATCGCCAGCGTGACGGCGCCGGAAAATACATTGGTAATGGTCAGCACTTGTTTCGCTGCGGCCGGGATGGGAAGGGGGCTAATCGCTGGCTTGGGTGGCTTCACTGCAATCGAGCGAACATCGCTGGGGTCGGACGACACACCGGCCACGGTCTGCACGGCCTTTACTCTGGTGCCCAATGCCCAGTCCTCCGAAGGTGCGAAGGCGATAGTAGGCCCTTGCTCGCCGAAAAAGTGACCGACTACCGGTTCGCCCGCCTCAGTAAAGATCGCCGGCTCGAGGTAGCCGGAAGACAATCGGGTAATGGTCAGCATTTGTCTTGCTGCGGCCGGGATGGGGGGGGAGATAATCACTGGTGGGCTTGGCTTCACTGCAATCGTACACAGCTCGCTAGGGTCGGACGCCGCACCGGCGAAGGTCTGCACGACTTTTACGCTGGTGCCCGACGCCCAGTTAAAGTCTGGTGTGAAGGTGCGGATCGTCCCTGTTGGGCTAAAGGTACCGATTACGGAAAAGCCTCTCTCATTGAACATCTCCAGCGCTACAGTGCCGGAAGATACATTGGTGATAGTCAAAACTTGTTTCACTTCGGCCGGGGTGGGTGGTGGCGTGATGGCCGGCTTGGGTGGTTTCACTGCAATCGTACACAGCTCGCTGGGGGCGGACGACACGCCGGACACGGTCTGCACGACCTTGACCTTTGTGCCCAGTGGCCAGTCGGCCGTCGGGGTGAAGGTGCGGGTAGTCCCGCTGCCGATAAAGTCGCCGGCTACCCGGGTGTCCGCCTCAGTGAACATCACCAGCGTGACAGTGCCGGAATACACTTGGGTAATGGTCAGCACTTGTTTCGCTGCGGCCGGGATGGGTGGTGGAGTGATCACCGGCTTGGGTGGCTTCACTGCAATCGTACACAACTGGCTGGGGTCGGACGCCACACCGGACACGGTCTGCACGACCTTGACCTTTGTGCCCAGCGCCCAGTCGGCCGTCGGGGTGAAGGTGCGGGTAGTCCCGCTGCCGATAAAGTCGCCGGCTACCCGGGTGTCCGCCTCAGTGAACATCGCCAGCGCTACAGTGCCGGAATACACATTGGTAACGGTCAGCACTTGTTTCGCCGCGGCCGGGACAGGTGGTGGAGTGATAGAGGGTTTGGGTGGTTTCACTATCACCGATACGTTGGTCCAGGCCGTGCATTTGATTCGGCCACCACTGGCGTCGGGCACACTCTGCTGAACATCAAAGGAGTATCTGTCAGGCGCAAGGCCACTGATGTCCTTTGACCAGTTGCCGTTTGAAACCGGTACATCTGGAAAGGGGCCCGGATTATTTCCCTTGTAGTGAATGTGAACCAGCGTTCCCTGAGCGTTAAAGGCTGTACCCGACAAGCGTACGATACCCCCGTCGAGATGAGAGACTCTGATCGCAGGCAACTGGGGGGGGCGAATTTTGAATGTGCGCGCAACGCTTGGCGTGGACTCCACGCCATTAAAGGTCTGCACGGCTTTTATCGTTCTTTCTCCCGGCGCCCAGAGCGGGTTGGGGGTGAAGGTCCATCTCTCCCCATTCGGCGTAAACGTCCCCGGCACTCGATTATTGCTGGAATCCAGCATTGTCGCGGTGGCACCCGCATAAAGGCCGTTGCCGCCGATGGCCAGGTTTTGCTCCGCTGGTGAGGCGGGCTGGTTGATACCCAGTTGAGGTGGTTTGATTTCAAAGGGGTGGTCAACTGCCCAGCCTGAGGGCTGCCCCTTAAAGGTTTGTTTCGCCGTTATGGTGTGTCTGCCGATGGGCCACGCCGTGGTGGCGGAAACTGACCAGCTGCCATCTGATGTAAGAGTCTTGGTTAATTGGGCTCCACCGATGCCCCCGGAAAAGAAGATTTCAAGATAAGCGGAACTATGCCCATAGGTTCCGCTAACGGTGGGTTTCCTATCGGTAGAAATAGTTACGCGGGAGATTTCAGGCTTATTTGTAGGCATATTGAACCATGGCGCTTCCGTCCAATTGCTCCAAATGCCGGAATTTTTATAGTCACATTTGTATCGAAATTGCCCGGGGGGAATAGCTGATGTAGGAATTAGCCATAAAACGCGATCGCCACGACCATGCCAGTAGTGAGGTTCCGCACTACCCCAGAATTGGAGCCGCCATTCGCTAGCACCTTCGTATCCATTTGGTACACGCGCATGAACATAAAAACCGGGAATGGGATCCGGGTCTGGAAAAGAGAGAATTGGGCCTGGCCAAAGGGACTTTGCAGATTCGTCGTCGTTGTCGTCAATCATGCTGTTTGCGCTCCATAAGATGTTCGATGACGTAACACTGGATATTCATAGAGCGCCTTGTAGACTTTTATCGGCACCGGTGCAGCTGTCATAAATGACAGTTCTGACCAGTGGTTGACCCAGAATGTCCCGACCAGCTTTGAATTATTGCTTTACGTCGTAGCCTGATTTCAGCCGATTTCACATAACTTTATAGAATTGATTCGATTTGAAATCGCAATAACAACATCGGAAAGTTAAATTATTAATTCTAAAGAAAATCAACCAACCTGTCAGGTATGACAGGTTACACCTCACCTGTTTATCGCTAGCTTGTTCCTGCCGGGCAGCTCATCAATGCCCATCCCTTTTGGCAGGAGAAATACGGATATGGCCGTCGACAATAACTCACTGATGAATGCGCTCGCTGTGACCGGCGATTTGCCGAAAAAAGGGCGGGTCGATTTCGAAACGGCCATGCAGAAAATGGGCTTCACCTCAGTGTTCGATATTGTTCGTCTGCCCAAGTCGGCGTTCGCCCGGCAGCTTTCCAGGCACAGCGATGCCGATGCCGATCTGGCGTATGACAATGCCATGGGTTACGCAGCCCTGATTGCGCGCTTGTACCGGGAGTACAAGACGTCATCCGGCACCTTCCAGCAACTGGCCCAGCGCAGCGGGGTGCGCTCGCTTGTTCCTTTGGGGCCCACCTTTCCCAATCTGTTCAAGGAAAACTGGGACGAGTTCTGCAAGGTCGGCGCCATTGCCGCCATCGATTCACCGGTGGCCTACCTCAGCGCACTTCGGGTGTTTATCCAGCAGCTGGAAGCAACCAGCGAAGATCCCAAGCGCATTTTGCTGGATCAACGCCGTCCCGACCTGAAGGACCTGCTGATTACCCAGGAAAGCACCTTTACCCCAAGGCCCATGCTGGAAATTGTCAATGAGGTGCTGGGCAGCAATCTGCGAACTTATCTGGATAGCAATGGGGCAGATAAAAACAAACCCACTTACCAGATACTGAGCGAGCGTCGCTACCCCTTCGAATTGCCCTACCACTTCTATCACCATCAATGCCAACTGGGGTTATCCGGGAAAAAGCCGAGACTGGGGGAGTTGAATTACCGCGCCAGCCTGTCACTGCCCATCGAACAGAAAGCCACCAACAACTATGGCTGTGTGCAACATTCGGTATTGCAAGCGCAGCGGCTGATGTCGGGATTGAGCCCACAGCAGCAGGCCTTGCTGATTGAACCCTCGGTGTTCAGCAATTTTTATTTGACCAGAAGTGATTTGACGAATGGCTGGAAGAGCGCAGGCAGTACCCATCTCAGCCCTCATACGCCAATGGGGAACTGTTTTTTGCTGCCATTGGAACAAGAGGGCATCGGTACTGTTGCCCCCGAAGCACATACGCCCACAGCCACCGCAACAGGGAAAAACGTTGTCCCCGTTACCTTCAGTACGACGGAGAAAAAAATAGCTGAAGTGAGTCTGGAGGCAGTGAGTCTGGAATTGAACTCCATGACGCCTAGCCTCGACAGTAAGTGGTTGCTTAATAAGTTACACGCAGCATCAGCGCTGACTACCACCTCTCACATCAGAGCCAATCCGGCACCTCCTGCACCTGCCGAGCCCGGCTACACCGCCAAGTTCAACATGATTACCGCCACCGGCACCGTTGCAGCACCGGTGAATCTGTCTCGGCAACGCTTCACCCTCACACTGGACGAGCGATACACCCTGACGACCGTGGAACAAGACTTCTTCAGACGTTCGTATGGTGTTGTCGTGACCGATGATTCGACAATATGGCACCTGGCTGACTTGAGCGAATTCATGCATCGCACAGGACTGAACGCCGAACAGGTCGAAATGCTGTTGTCCCGCCAGCGGTACGCGGTAAGGTTATCGCCCAACTGCCCAAGCACCAACCTGCAACGCGATGGTGTAACAGTCACTGCGGGCAATCCGAAAGAACTGCCGTTCCCCCACGCCAATCACTACGGTGCCTGCTACGTCAATGGTACCGGCACCGGCGCTGATCTGTATGACGCCGTATCGCCACCCACTCCCCAGTCAATCATCCGCGATCAGTTCGACAACGCCATGGGCTTGGAGCAGGTCGAGCAGGGTGACGCAAAATACTGGCGCCTGACCAAAACTTCGCTCGATCGTTTTGATCGCCTGCATCGGATGATCCGTCTGCAACGCTGGAGCAACATTCCCTTTGCGAAACTGGACAACCTGATCATCAGCGCGATCCGGGCCGAGGGCGCAGACAACCTGGGCATGGAACTCAACGAAAACACCCTGCGCGCACTGGGGGTCTATCAGTACCTGAACCAGCGTTACGGCATTGATCCCGAGGAGTTCGCCGCGCTGATGCACGACCTCACGCCCTATGCCAGTGGTACAAGTGAGGTGCCGTTGTTCGATCGGGTGTTCAACCGGGTGCAGTTGTTCGATACGCCGCTGGTTCTCGATCAACAGCCAATCACCATGGCTTCTACCGATCCTGCCGTCCAGAAAACCTTGGCGCAACTGTGTTTCGGCCTGCACCTGGATCTCACCGACGACTCCTTGCTGCTGATTGCCGAACTGACACTAGAGCACGTGAAGGTTCTCAAGCGTGACCTTCCCACCGTCTCCTCGCTCTATCGCCAGGCCCGGATCGCCAGACTCTTCGGTTACTCGGTTGCGCAGTTGCTGATGCTGGCGGGTTTGCTGGGTGGTAAAAAATACAAAACAGCACTGGCCAGCGGTCGCCTGAGCTCGCGAACACCCCCCGAAACCCCGCAAAACCCGCACACCCCGGACATCCTCGATGTGCTGATGCAACTGGACTGGGCTGTCGAGTGGCTCAAGGAGAGCCAACAGACCGTCGCGGATCTGCAACGACGGTTAGGGCCTAATGTGCCACAAGCAGTGCACTCATCAGCCGCCGATGAACCTGACGACCATCAGCAACCCCTTGAGCTTGAGCCCGAGCCTTTATCCGATGACCTGCTCAAGCGTCTGGCCAAGTTGCAAGAGGATACGGGTCGCAGCGTGGTGACCGAAGCCGAGGTTGCAGCACTGGGGTTGCCTCCTACCGGGATTGAAACTCAGTGGTATGCATTGCTGGAAAACAACGGTCTGCTCGATCTCGACGGACTTTTACCTGGGCTCGATAATGAACTGACACTGCTCGACGAGCCGCTTACCTGGTTGGGGCCTGAACTCGACACGTTGCTCAGAGCAACCGCCGGATTAACAGAGTTGGTGAAACAAACCTGCAAGGAAAAACTCATCGAGCTTTTGCTCGGCGCGCATGATCGGCAAAACCAGTTGCTCGAAGGGTTGTTCCAGGAACGCGCCAAGCTGCCACCAGAGCTCTGTGTTGCGGTCATCCACTGGGCCAATTCCTCGGTCTACAGCATCCTCGCAGCGACTTTCGAGAAAGGGGCGGATGAGGTTAGCCCGACGTTGATCGAGCGCTTCCAGTTGGTATCCCGACATGCCGAGATCGCCCTGAGTCTGCGTTTGAGCAACAGCGCGTTACGCCTGTTCCTGGTTAACCCGAGCTGGTTAGGTCAATTCCCCCTAACCAACAGCGAGCCCACGCTCAGCGACCTCTATCTGTTTGAACGCTTCAGTCATTGGTTCCATAGCCAGCGCCAGTCGGAAGATGCCGTATTGAGCTACTTCAGCATCGCCAACCCGCCCACGTCCAAACTGAAAAACAAGGCGTTGCGCCAGATCGCCAGCGAAACCGCCAACGGCGCGTTGGCCCGGCTGCTGGAATGGCCGGAAACAGAGATCGCGGCCCTGACCGGCATTCTTTCCGAAAAACGCGCCGTTTCGATGGCGCAGGTGGACTGGGTACGTCGTTGCCAGGCGACCTGCCAAGCCAGCGGCCTCAGCGCTAAAGCGCTGCTGCAAGCCACCAGTCTGAACGACCAGAGCAATCTGAATGCCTGGAAATCCGTGGGTGACGCCGTCATGGCCGCCAGCCCTGCCGCCGACTCCTCACCTGCGAGTGTTTAAGGAGCGATCATGACGACTGCCTTCGATGCCCCACTCAATGAAGCCCTGCGTGACGCGATGCTCGCGCTGTACTTGCACGAAGCCGTGCCCAGCGATCCGTACCTGATTGAGCAGAAGCTGGTCGACCAGATCAAGACTGGCGACGACCTTTATGAGTACTGGTTACTGGATGTACTGGTCAGCCAGAATGTGCCCACCAGCCCGGTTGCTTGTGCCATTGCCAGCCTGCAGCAACTGGTCAACAGCATGATGCTGAACATGGAGCCCGGTTACAGCGACGACAGCCTCACGCCCCAGCAGACCAAGACCTGGCGCGACGGCCTGAATCGATACCCGATCTGGGCGGCCATCCAGCAGTTGCATCACTTCCCGGACATTTACCTGGACCCGACCCTGCGCCTGACCAAGACAGACAGTTTCAAGCAACTGGAAAACGATATCAATCAGGCGCAAATCCAGCCCGATACCGTGCAGACAGCGGTGCTGGCCTACCTCGGACGCTTCGAAGAAATTGCCAACCTGAAAGTTTGCAATGGCTACATTGACGGAGAAGATTTCGCCAACAGCACGTATTACTTCATTGGCAAATCCCCGGCCGAAAACGCCTATTACTGGCGCTCACTGGACATGTCTCAGCGTCCGGTGAGAAGGCCTGCAAAAAGGGCCGGCGATACACCCGACAAGTTCGACAAACCTCTGCCCAATGCCTGGTCAGACTGGAAACGAGCCAATGTGCCGATTTCGGAGAAGGCGCTGGAGCACACGATCCGCCCGTGCTGGTTCAACAACCGCCTGTTCGTGACCTGGGCCGAGGTGGAGTATCAGGATTCGGACGCGATCGCGCCCACGCCCGAAAACAAAGCGGACCTGTCCGTCAAGGTTCATCCGCGGTTCCGTTTGTACGCCAGTTACAAGAAATACGATGACTCCTGGAGTACGCCACGGGTTTACATCGAAAGCTATTGCCAAACACCTGCCCTGGTTGCAAAGACGCGGGAGCAAATCGAAAGCGAAACCCAGACCATCGCCGTGTATGACCACTCGACTTCACCTGAGTCGATGGTGTTGATGTTGTATTCAAACTACCAGCCCGATTCCAGCGATGAACCGGATACTTCAGGTGATAATGACAAGTACGATTTTCTAAGAACCGTGCGAATCGACAAGAACTTCCATGTGACGTCGTTGTTCCCATCACTCGGCGTTGTTCCCAATGTCAAACCAGCCACAGTGGATCTCGAACCAAGGGATAACGAACCGAGCAAGGCGCATGTTTTGTTTATCGGTTATATCTTCGCCAATGCCAACAAAAATGCTGGCCGTTTTCAATACTGGCTACCAACCGGCACTAAAGTATTCGGTGCTATGACGCCATTTCTACCTGACAACGAAAAAGACACTTGGGATTTCGGCGATCGTCAGTCCTGGATCAAGACGAGCAGCAAAGATGTTGAGCTGGTTTATGACAGAAGCAACTCCAAGATCCAGCTGACAGTAAAGCTGAATAGAGGCTTTCCGGACAACACTAGCCTTACGTTTACTGTAACCGATAAGCAAAACGCGCCAATTATAAAAGTAACGTTAGTGTTCAGCTCATCATTTACTGCAGCCTGGCCTTGGCCTTGGGGTTGGGTCCCACTACTTGAGGGGTCATGCATAGAGCCCATTGATACTGACTTTATGGATCAGCAAGATGCTGCGTTTTGTTTCAACGGAAAACCGGACCTCATAAGATCTCTTGTTGTTGATTATGGCAGCAACAACCCCACTAATTTCTCGGTCCCCGCCACTAAAAAAGGAGGTTCCGCCTCGCTCGTAGGAAAAAACGCCAGCTCGATAATGCTCCGTTTGCTACTGGAGAACCCAGAAAGCCTCTCTCTTACAGACTTCTGGTGCAGCCGTTCGGCGAATTTACCCCTTGCTGCACCTATATTCTTCTCATCGGTCAAACCTGTCGGCTACCAGTTTTTCGTCGGACATCCCACGGATGTCGCATCTCTCACCGCTCCCTTGAAATTCGAGGAGATGCAGTCGCTGTATCCCGCCTACAACAGCAAGAGTTTATCTACGGATGATACTGCGTATTATGAGTTCTCGATTGATCAGACCACACACCGACCTGAAGGCTGGCAGGTAACTTGGCCCGATGAAGTAGTCATTCCGCTTATTTATGGCGTGTTGATCCGTGAGGAGCAAACTAGTTTTACGCCCTCCTTTGCAGCAGTTCGCAGAAATGTTACTGGCGGAGCTCTCAAGATGCTGACCATTGGCTGGGGTCAGGCGCTCAATACAGATCCAAAGGTAGCACCGAGCATCAACAGCCTGGTTAAGCCGTCCTTGGGCGACAGCCCGTCTCTGGGCAAGGCCCAATTCATCGATTTCATGGGTTCAAGTATCGAGTTCAGTGACGGACAAAAACCTAGAACGGCATCTCGGGCTCCCATCCGCATGAACACCACCTTCGCCCGGCACTTGATCGAACTCGCCGAGTCCGGCATCGAGCCATTGCTCAGTTGGGAAACCCAGACACAGCGGACAGAACCGCCCATCCCCAACGGAATTGGCGCGGAGCCGATGGACTTCTCGGGCGCGTATTACCTGTATTTCCTTGAGCTGTTCTTGTACCTGCCATGGCTGGTGGCTTACCGCTTGAACGAAGAACAGCAATACGACCAAGCCCGGCACTGGCTGTCCTTTATCTTCGATCCTGCGCGGCAAAGTGTTGACCCGGGGCATCCCGGCTATTGGCAGGCAGTGCCGTTGATGGAGCCGGTTTGGCCCGGCCCGGTGGACCCCAGCCAGGCGATTTTGTACCCGGACGACCCGCACCAGATTGGCCTCAGTTTCCCTGTGCACTTTCGCAAGGCGTTGTATGGGCTCTACATCGATATCGAGAGCAACCAGGCCGATCAGGCCTATGGGGAATTGACACCCGATGGTCTGGCGGAGGCCAAGCTGCGTTATGTTCACATCCTGGATTTACTGGGCAGACGCCCGGACGTCCGGCAGGTCGATGACTGGGCGCCGATAAGTCTGGAGACACTGAGCGACACCCGCAATGAGGAGCTGCGTGGGTTCGAACAACAGTTGATCGCCCATCAGCGGGACCTTCAGGAACATCCACCCTTGCGTATCGGTAAAGCTCCGGGCTCGGAGATCGCACCGTTGCTGTGCCTGCGGCCTTTCGACAATGATTCGTCCCTGTCGAGCACGGATAATCCCTATTTGCGCCGCCCCTTCAACCCCGAGCTGATCCAGCGCTGGGAGCGGGCCGAGAGCCGGCTGTACAACCTGCGGCATAACCTCGACATGGCGGGCAATGCCCTGAACCTGCCGCTGTTTGCCGCGCCACTGGATCCGCGCGCGTTGCTCGCTGCGTGGGGCCAGGGCTTGTCCGGTGCGGCCCTCAGCCGCCTGTTGAGCCCACAAATTCCGCATTACCGCTTCAGCTTCATGTTCGCCCTTGCGCAGAATGCGGTGGACAACGTGATCCAGTTCGGTTCGACCCTGTTGTCATTGATCGAACGCAAAGAACAGGCGCAATACCTGGAACTGCAACAGCAGCAGGCCTGGAATCTGGCGAAAGTGGCGGTGGATATTCAGGTCCAGGCGGGGAAGATCGACGAAGCCAATCGCAAAGCGTTGCTGGCTAGTCAGGCGATCGTGAAGGGACGAGTGAGTTATTACGAGGCATTGCTTAAGGAGGGCACCAGCCCGACAGAAGTAGCAGCGTTAGGCTTGGCTCTTACATCCCGTGTCCTAGACAGCGTCGCCCAATCACAGTGGGCTGCTGGTGAAACACTAAAAACGGCACCAAACATAATTGGTGCTTTTTTAGTCGTGGGTGCTATGGGCGGCGCCGCTGGTTTCATAGCAGGAGGGCAGCGAGCAGAAGGTGCAAGTAACAGCGCCGCAACTATGGCTTTCGGTGGCAGCGCGTTGGCAAGCGCTGTGAGTCAAGGACTGGAGCGTACTGAACAATACCGCCGTCGCAACCAGGAATGGACCCAGGCCCGCGATCAGTCAAAACTTGAAGCCGAACAAATCAAGGCACAACTCGAGGTTTTCGAGGCGCAACACATCGCCACCCAACTGCAACTGCGCCAGGCGCAGACTGCGTTGAATCAGGCCAAGGCCACCCATGACTTTTTGCTGAGCAGCAACCGCTTCAGCAAGTCCCAGACCTATGACTGGCTCAACAGCAAGTTCGCCAGCTTCTACTACACCGCCTACAACACCGCACAATCGCTGTGTCAGATGGCTGAGGCCTGCTGGCAATACGAAATGGGCGATTTCACCAAGACCTTTATCCGGCCCGGAGCATGGAACTCCACCTACCGCGGTTTGGGTGCCGGGGAAGAGCTGAAAATGAGCCTTCAGCAGATGTATGCCGAGTACCTGAAGAACAATAAACGGGATCTGGAAATCAGGAAAACCGTGTCACTGAAAGGGCTGAGGGACAAAGATTCAACTTCCAAAATCAACAAAACCTGGGCAGATATCAAGACCGATCTGAAGAACGGAAGCTGCAAATTCGAACTGACGCAAAAAATGTTCGACGACGATTACGAGAGCCAGAATCATTATCTACGACGGATCAAGACCATCAGCGTGACCCTGCCCGTCACGGTCGGGCCCTATGAAGATATCTGCGCGGTTTTGCAACAGGACAGCAGCAAGGTTGAAATGGCCGCCACCAAGGGCACTCTGAAAGAAAACCTGAGGGCGAGCCAGCAGATCGCCCTCTCTCATGGTGTCGATGACAACGGCCAGTTCCAGCTCAACTTCCAGGATGAGCGCTACCTGCCGTTCGAATACACAGGAGCGATTTCAAGCTGGACCCTGACCTTCCCCAACCATGATGCCCAAAGTGCCATGCTCGACCGTCTCAACGACATCATCGTGCATGTGAGTTATACGGCCAGACGGGAGGGGGGCTTGCTATGAACGAACAGCAGCAATCTCCTGTTCAAATCACCCCCCCCTCTCTCCCCAAAGGCGGCGGCGCCATCCAAAGCATCGGCAAGGGTTGGGGCGCGGTGGGTACCAGCGGTGCGGCGTCACTGGAGTTACCTTTGCCGATTTCCCCCGGGCGCGGCTTCGCCCCGGCGCTGGGGCTGGGTTACAGCAGCGATGTCGGCAACAGCCCGTTCGGGATTGGCTGGCGGATGACGGTCAATGCCATCACCTTGCGCACCACCAAAGGCGTGCCGATCTATGATGGCAACGATCAGGTGATGGGGCCGGGCGGTGACGTGTGGATGCCCGAACGCAGTGAAACCGATGGCTCGCTGATCTTCAGAACCGCAACCACTTACAATGGCGTGTCACTGGGCGGCGAGCACCGGGTGGTGCGTCACTGTCCGCGGGTCGAGGGTGAGTTCGCGCTGATTGAGCACTGGTCTACCACCGCGGATGCAGCCGGGTTCTGGCTGATCCATGGCGCGGATGGCACTCTGCATGTGTATGGAAAAACCGAACAATCACGCCGGGCTGATCCCGTTAACCGGACGCACGTCGGCGTCTGGATGATCGACGAAAGCCTCAACACTCGAGGCGAACACATTGTCTACGAGTACAAGGCCGAAACGGATGCTCCCGCGCCGCCGCAACTTCGTGACTACCGTGCGCAGCGCTACCTCAAGCGCGTGTGCTACGGCAATGCAAGTGCCCATCCGCACCTGTATGCCTGGGTTGCCGACAGCTGGAAAAACCAGCAATGGCACTTTCACCTGGTGTTTGATTATGGCGAGCGCAGCACAACGCTTGAGGCCGCGCCCACCTTTGCTGAACCCTTGACGTGGCCCGAACGCAGCGACCCGTTCTGGAACTACGCCTATGGTTTTGAACTCGGCACCCGGCGTCTGTGCCGGCAGGTGTTGATGTTTCATGAGTTCCCCGCAGAACTGGGTGACACACCGGTGCTGGTCCAGCGCCTGCTGCTGGAGCACCGGCCCAATCCGTTGGGTTACAACCACCTGACGGCCGCTCACCTCCAGGCTTATGACAGCCTGGGGCAGGTCGAAAGCCGGCCGCCGATGGAGTTCAGCTACAACGCCTGCGAACTTGATAAGCCGCCTCAAGGCTGGACCCGGTTCCCGGACATGCCCGGGCTCAACGACGGTCAGCGCTATCAATTGGTGGACCTGTACGGAGAAGGCATGCCGGGCGTGCTGTGTCGTTTTGACAAGGCCTGGTATTACCGTGAACCGTTGCGCGCCGAAACCGGTGGTGACGATGTCGGCTACAGCGACTGGAAGTTGCTGGAGCACATCCCGGTGGCCGACAGCGGCAAATCGGTTCGCCAGTCTCTCATCGACCTGACCGGCGATGGCAAGCTGGACTGGGTGATTACCCAACCGGGCATGAGCGGATTTTTCACCCTCGACCCGGATCGAAACTGGACAGACTTCGTCACCTTCGATGCCTTCCCCAGCGAGTTTTTCCACCCCATGGCGCAAATGGCCGATCTGGTCGGTAACGGCCTGAGCGATGTCGCACTGATCGGCACCCGCAGCGTGCGGCTGTATGCCAATCGTCGCGAGGCGGGGTTTGCTGACGGCATCGATGTGCCCCATCCGGATAAAACGGGCGAGCAAACGCAGGACGACGATGAGTTGCCGCTGCTGAGCAATACGCCGACCGAGGTGGTGGCCTTCGCCGATGTGCTCGGCAGTGGGCAGGCGCATCTGGTGCGTATCCGTCACAACGAGGTCAAGTGTTGGGCTAACCTGGGGCAGGGGCGTTTCGGCAAGGGCTTTGTGTTGTGTGCCTTGCCCTTCGATTACGCGCAATTCAATGCCTCGCAGGTGCTGCTGGCCGACCTCGACGGCTCGGGGGCAGCTGACCTGATCTATCTGGAGCCTGATCGTCTGCGGGTGTTCATGAACCAGGCCGGTAACGGTTTTGCGCAGACCTCCGTCGACCTGCCCTGGCCCGAAGGCGTGTGCCACGACCGGCTCTGCCAGGTCAGCACCGCCGACCTGCAAGGGCTGGGTTGCTCCAGTGTGATCCTGACGGTGCCGTACATGGAGCCACGGCATTGGCGCTACGACTTCGTCAAGGCCAAACCTTATCTGGTCAACGCCACCTGCAACAACATGGGCGCCAGCAGTCGCGTGACCTACCGCAGTTCAGCCCAGGAGTGGCTGGACGAGAAGCAGGAGCAGATCGGCGCCGGGGTAGAAAACCCCTTATCCCAACTGCCGTTCGCGATGCATCTGGTGAGCCGGCAAACCCAAGTCGATGAGATCACCGGCAATCGACTGACCCAGGGATTCGCCTACCGGGGTGGCTACTACGACCGCTTCGAGCGAGAGTTCCGTGGCTTTCGCTTGCTGCTGCAGACCGACACCGAAGCCACTGCCGCGGAACGCGCGACTGAAGGTTTTACCGCACCGATCCTGAGCAAGACCTGGTTTCATACCGGCAAGTCCATCGACTTGCCGCGGGACGGTTACTACGCGCTCGATGCGTTGGCCATTCCCCTCAAACCCACCGTGCTGCAGAACTACCACTTCAACGATCACGCGGCTCAACCACTCCTGGCACCCGACGAGGAAACCGCCCGCGACATCGCCCGCTGCCTGAGTGGCCGGGTGTTGCGTACGGAAGTCTATGCGGCGGACGACGACCCGCTGACGGCCGTGCCCTATGTCGTACAGGAAAATCGCCATTTGGTGCGGGTGTTGCGCTCCAAAGGTGAACATCAACCCTACGCAGTGCTTCAGCCTCTGGATCTGGAATCGATCGGTTATCAGTATGAGCCGCAGCTCAAGGATGATCCGTTGTGCCAGCACACGCTCAACCTGGAATGGGATCAGTATGGCTTCGTCATTCATGCGTTTGCTGTGAACTACGCTCGACGCACAACGGTCGACGACACGCCGCCGTTCAGTGACGAATATCAGAACACCTGGTGGAAAGATGCCCATGACCCGGCCCAACAATGTTGGTACCTGACGCAGACCAGGGCAAAACATATCCACCATCAGGGTGAAGTCGGGCCGAACCCTGAGGCCTGGCGCCTGGGCTTGCCTTACCAGCAGCGCAGCAATGCGCTGGTGCTGGAGAAATCAGCACTGAGCCCTGCAACCATCAACCATGAAAACGTCCTCGAATGGAGCAAGGACGATGGTGAGTGGGCGAAAACAGCAGTGCTCACCGGTTTGTCCTTGCAGCATTACATGGACTCCGACGGGGATCAGGTGCTGGCCCCGGGCAAGGCGACTTTCGAAGCCTTGCCTGCTTATGTGGAAACAGCGGAACTGGACGAGGTCGCCCTGAGCGCTTACGACAGGCTCAAGGAATTGCCGGGTTATGAGGACTTCAACCTCAAGCAAAAACTCGAGTCGCCCGAGGTCGGTTACCACATCATGAATCGGTTTCTGCCCGAGGAAAAAACGCGCGGGAAGCTGGATTCGGACGACGCGAAAGACTACTTGTGGTCGGTACACCGAGGCTTCCCGGTCTACCTTGAACTGGACGGCTTTTATAACGTCGTGAAGTATCAGGAAACCCGAAGCCACGGCCCTACCCAAGTCGCCTACGACGACTACTGGTGCCTGGTCAAATCCGTCACGCTGCCGGATGGTTGTACCACCTTAGCCCACAACTTTGACTACCGGTCATTTCTGCCAGCGGAAATCGAGGACGCCAATCGCAATATCCAGGAAGCCCGTTACAGCGCATTCGGTGAACCGCTGGTGACCAGTTTTCGCGGCACGGAATTCGGCGAACCCGTGGGCTTCGATTCTTTGAAAACTTACGAAGCGCCGCCAGACCGCGACCCCGCGATTGCCATCGCCGATCCGAAAACCGCCATTGGCAGATTTGCCAGCGCCAGTTTCTGGGACACCTTCAGCTGGATGGGCCGCGTCTCCCGGACTGCAGCGCTATCCTCCGACTGGATGGCGTGGGCCAAGGCTGAAGGTTTTGTGCTGCCCAGCGGGCACCTCTGCAACCGGGCACGGCAGCACCTTGAAGGTCTGGAAAACCCTGATGCGAACGAGCAGATTCTCAAAGCGCAGATCGACGCCGCCCATCGAGAACCGGTGTATAGCGTGGGGTTGTTGGCCGACCGCTACCCCGACGATGCCGAGATGCAAGTCCGGGTGAGCATCGTTTGCCTGGACGGTTTCGGCCGGACGTTGCAAACCAAACAGGAGGTCGAGCCGGGTAAATCGTGGCTGGTCGACGAAAACGGCGAGTTGATCCTCAACCTCGACGGTAAGCCGAAAGAGGCCGAGGTACCGCGCCGCTGGCGGGTCAGTGAACCGGTCGAGTACAACAACAAGGGCGAAAAAGTGCGGAGCTATCGGCCGTACTTCGCCGACCAGCCGCGTTACATCAATGACCGGTCGATGCGTCAGCACGCCTTCCACGATCGGCAGTTCTACGACGCGGCAGGCCGACCGACCGAAACCGTGCTGGCGAAAAAAATGCTTCAAGGCGATCCGCCGCAGGCAAAGCCGTTACGCCGCCAACAGCATTACCGTACCTGGTACACCATCGCCTTCGATGAGAACGATCTGTTCGATCCACCTCCAACCGAACAACGGCGATCACCATGGACAGGTAAATGAGTTCAAGTGTTGATGTGCATACCCCGCAGCTGGCGGTCATCGACGGTCGTGGCCTGGCGGTGCGTCAGGTCGGGTATTGTCGGCGGGACGTCAGCGAACTTGTCCCCGAGACCAGGGTAACCGCTGGGCAACATGACGTCGCCGGGCGATTGGTGGCACAGCGCGACCCACGCTTTCAGGCACCCACGGCAACGCCGAACCTGACCACCGTTTACAGCCTTTCGGGAGCGGTGCTGCTGACGGACAGTGTCGATGCCGGGTGGCATCTCGGGTTACCGGGTGAGGCAGGGCAAGTGCTGGAGCGGTGGGACGGGCGCGGCAGCCATTGGCAGCACAAGTTCGACGAACAACAACGACCGACTGCAATTGATGAGCAAGCCCGGGGAGCGGTCGGCAGAACCGTCGAGCGCCTGACCTACGCCGACAATGGCGATGAATTTGCTGAGCGCAACCAGTGCGGCCAACTGATCCGTCACGACGACCCGGCGGGCTCGCAGCGATTTACCGAGTTCGGACTGCACGGCACGGCGTTGGAGCAGACGCGGCATTTTCTGAATAACCTGACGCTNCCGTCACGACGACCCGGCGGGCTCGCAGCGATTTACCGAGTTCGGACTGCACGGCACGGCGTTGGAGCAGACGCGGCATTTTCTGAATAACCTGACGCTGCCGGATTGGCCGGAGTCGCCAGCGGATCGTGAGTTGCTGCTGGAACCGGGGGAGGGCGCCACCACCCGTTCACAGGCCAATGCGTTGGGCGAGGCGCTTGAGCAAACCGACGCCAAAGGCCACCGCCAGTTGTTCAGCCAGACCGTCGCCGGTCAGTTGCGCGAGGTTCGCCTGCAACTCAACGGCGCCCTCGCGCCGAAAACCCTGGTCAGCGCCATCACCTACAACGCCCACGGCCAGACCGAACGGGAAACCGCCGGCAACGGCGTCATCACCACGCTGCAATACGCTGCTGAAGATGGCCGCCTGATCCAGCTTCAGGCCAAACGTGGCACCGACACCCTGCAACACCTGCGTTACGCCTACGACCCGGTGGGCAACGTGCTGAGCATCGAAGATGCCGCGCTGCCGATTCGTTATTTCGCCAACCAGCGGATCGAACCGGTCAATCGCTACGTTTACGACAGCCTCTACCAGTTGACCGAAGCCTGCGGNGATGCCGCGCTGCCGATTCGTTATTTCGCCAACCAGCGGATCGAACCGGTCAATCGCTACGTTTACGACAGCCTCTACCAGTTGACCGAAGCCTGCGGGTGGGAGGCGGGCAGCGCCATCCAAGGCCCGTCTTCCTCCGCCAGCGCTGACCCCGCGGCGGTGGGCAATTACCGCCAGACCTTCCGCTACGACGCCGGCAACAACCTGCTGGAGCTCAAGCATGTCGGCCCGCAAAATCCCGGCCATCGCCTGGTCGCGGCGGCGCACAGCAACCGCTGTTTGCCGGTGCACAACGGCGTGGAACCGRGCGAGGAAGACTTTCGCAACGGCTTCGACGCCAATGGCAACCTGCTCAACCTGCAACCGGGGCAAGCCTTGAGCTGGGACCTGCGCAACCAGTTGWGCGAGGTTCGACCGGTCGAACGCGATGCCGGCCTCGATGATCTTGAGTCKTACCTCTACGGCGCCGATGGCATGCGCGTACGTAAAGTCCGTTCGACGCAGTCCAACACCCAAACCTTGACCGCAGAGGTCCGTTATCTACCGAGTCTGGAATTGCGCAACCACAGCGGCACCGGTGAAAAGTTGCAGGTGATCAGCGTGCAGGCAGGGCGCAGCAGTGTACGGGTGTTGCACTGGGAAGCGGGTCGCCCGGCGGACATCGCCAACGACCAGCAACGCTACAGCCTGAGCGATCATTTGGGTTCATCCACGGTGGAGCTGGATCAGGCCGCCCAGATCATCAGCCAGGAACGCTACTACCCGTTCGGCGGCACCGCGTGGGCAAATGGCGCGGCGGTGCAGGTCAGTTATAAAACCGTGCGTTATTCGGGGAAGGAGCGGGATGCGACGGGGCTTTATAAATCGGGTGCCCGGCTATGAAGCCAAAC
>NZ_LMGK01000004.1 GCF_001427125.1 Pseudomonas sp. Root562 | reverse complement strand
CCGATGGTAGTGTGGGGTTTCCCCATGTGAGAGTAGGTCATCGTCAAGATTAAATTCCGAAACCCCAATTGCGAAAGCAGTTGGGGTTTTGTTTTGTCTGGAGAAAAACACCGTAGGACCAAAAAAGGGATGTCTCCGATGGAGCATCCCTTTTTTGTGCCGCATCGTTAATGAGCCTTCAAGGGAACGCTATCACTGGCCGATAACCTTAAGGTCAAGCGATCTTCACTTCTCACTCTTTCATTGTATTTGCAGTTCAAGAGAAAACGCTTGATAGGTTGTGGCTACTGGCTATCATCTGCGCGCCATGAGGGTCGTGCAGTTGATCTTCTTTGTGTGTTTGTCTTTCGGCTTTTCTTCTTAATCTGCCTGGAAATCTTCGATGCTGTCGTATCACCAAAAGAGTTTTCTGATCGTCGATGATTTCTCGGATTTCCGCAGTTCCGTCAGGTCCATGTTGCGGGAGTTGGGTGTCAAGGATGTGGACACAGCGGACACTGGCGAACAGGCGCTGAAAATGTGTTCGCAGAAATCCTACGATTTCATCTTGCAGGATTTTCATCTGGGCGATGGCAAGAAGAATGGTCAGCAAGTGCTCGAAGACCTGATGATCGAGAAGCTGATCAGCCATGAAAGCGTGTTCGTCATGGTCACCGCCGAGACCAGTCAGGCCATGGTACTCAGCGCGTTGGAACACGAACCCGATGCTTACCTGACCAAGCCCTTCAACCGTTCCGGCCTGGCCCAACGCCTGGAGCGCCTTGAGCAGCGCAAGACGTTACTCAAGCCCATTCTTCAGGCGCTCGACCGTGGTAAACCGGTTGAAGTGCTTAACGCTTGCATCGCCCTGTGCAAGCAGGACATTCGCTATTCGCCGTTATGTCTGCGTTACCGCGCCGATGCGCTGCGTGACCTCAATCAGAATGAGGCGCTGGAGCGGCTCTACGACAGCATCATCGCGGACCGACCTTTGCCTTGGGCGTTCGCCGGGCTTGGCAAGTTGCTGTTCAAGCGTGGTCAGGTAGCACAGGCCAAAGGTGTCTACGAGAAAGCATTGAAAGTGTTTCCGATGATGCCGGCACTTTATGATGGCATGGCCGATGTATTGGTCGCCGAAGGCGACACCAGGGCTGCCCAGAAAGTACTAGAAGAAGCCATCCGCCTCTCGCCTTTGGCCGTCCGCCGCCAAGCGCAGTTAGGCAAGCTGGCCATGACCAACGAAGATTTTGATACGGCCTCCAAAGCCTATCGCCAGGCTGTTGCTCAGGGTGCGCAGTCCCGCTTCAAGGATGCGGAAAGTAACCTCGGGCTGGCCCATGCCTTGATCAGCAAAGGTAGCGAAAAAGGTCTGGATACTCGTACCCGACTGGAAATCAACACAACGCTAAGTGCCGTGGCCAAGGAGAACCCGTCCGACCCAGGCCTGCAAATCCGTGCACGGCTGATGAAGGCGACCAGCCTGTTACTCAATGATGCCGAAACCGCGGAAAAGCTCACGGAGCAGGCGATGATGCGCCTTGATGGCATGGAGCAATTCATGAGTGCCGAGGCGGCGTTGCTGGTTGCCAAGCAGTTGCAAATGCTCGGTCAAGCCAGCGCAGGGGCGTCGATGTTGAAAAACTGCGCAGAGATCTACGGTGACGACCCAACGGTCATGAAGGGCATCGCCAAGCTGACCGATGACCCGACAATTCTCAATTCCGGTAACGCGGCTGCCGACCTTAATCGTCAGGGCGTACGCGTGTACAAGACTGGCAATCTGGTGGAAGCCCGTGAGGTGTTTCGTAAGGCCCTGGCGCTGCAGCCGAAGAACATCAGTATCGCGCTGAACCTGGCACAGGCGCTGCTGCATGGCACTGATACCGCTGTGGCGTCGGCCGAACTCGAAGAATGTCGCACTTGCCTGAAGATGGTTGGATTGATGCCCGACTCCGACGCTCGTTATCCGCGATATCAGAAGCTCAAAAGCAAGGCGTTTGGCGAATGAACGACAACTCGCAATCCCTCGATTTCTCTACCGTGATCGCGTCCACCGTGCACGACATGAAAAACTCGTTGGCCATGTTGATGCAGGCCCACAGTCAATGGCTGGCGGGATTGCCAGAGCCGACGCGGCATACACCGGAACAAGGGGTGATCGAGTTCGAGTTCGCTCACCTCAACGGTATGCTCGTGCAGCTGCTGGGCTTGTACAAGCTGGGCGTCAACCAGATGCCCTTGCAACCGGCCTACCACGAACTGGATGACTTCATCGAAGCGCAGCTGGCGTGTCATCATGATGTGTTCGTCAGTCGTGGTATCGCCGCGACGTTTGAAGTCGATCCCCTGAGCCCATTGGGTTTCTTCGACCGTGAATTGATCGCTTCAGTACTGGCCAATGCGATCAACAATGCCATTCGTTATGCGCGTCATGCGGTTCTGGTCAGTGTCAGCGACGAGGCGGGGCAATTGGTACTGACGGTCAACGACGATGGTGACGGTTATCCTGAAGAGATGATTGAACGTCAGGCGGATTACGTACAGGGCATCAATCAGAGCAGTGGCAGTACGGGCCTTGGATTGTATTTCGCCGGCCGGATTGCGGCTTTGCATCAGCGCAATGGTGTCGGCGGGCGTACCGAAATCGGCAACGGCGGCCCATTGGGTGGCGGTGTGTTCAGTATTTATTTGCCCTGATTTTTTCTGCCGCAAAGCTTTTTGTTGGGCGTTGCTTGATATTCCGAACACGTGAAGCCTATTTTGTACGGGTCGCCGTTCGCGGCTCGTACAATAACAAGGATTGCGTCATGACAACCGATGGCCTGGCCTCACTCGCGCAGCGATTGACGGGCATTGACGAGATTGAATGTGTTACGCCGGATCTGAATGGCGTACCGCGGGGCAAAGTGATGACCGCGGACGGTTTCCTCGAGGGGCGGCGACTGCAGTTGGCGCGGGGCGTACTGTTGCAATGCATCATGGGCGGATATCCGCCAGCACGATTTTATGGCAGCGATGACGGTGACCTTGCGCTCGTTCCAGATGCGAGGCAGATCCACCGTTTACCCTGGAGCAAGCAGCCGCGTGCGTTGGCCATCTGTGATGCGGATGAGCTGACCGGGGAAAGCTCCAACCTGTCGACTCGCGGTCAACTCAAGGCTGTTATCGCGCGTTACTCCGAGCTTGGCCTGGCGCCGGTGGTGGCGACCGAACTCGAATTCTTTGTCTTCGCCCCCAACCCCGACCCTGGGCAGCCGTTCCAACCGCCGGTGGGCCTGGATGGTCGTCGCGAAGACGGTCATTCGGCATTCAGTGTGAGTTCCAACAGCGGCTTGCGGCCGTTTTTCAACGAGGTGTATGAGTGCATGGCGGCGCTGGGGTTGCCGCGCGATACGTTCATGCATGAGATGGGTGTCAGCCAGTTCGAGATCAACCTGCTGCACGGTGATCCGCTGTTGTTGGCGGACCAGACTTTCCTGTTCAAGCATCTGCTCAAGGAAGTTGCGCTCAAGCACCATCTGACGGTGGTCTGCATGGCCAAACCTCTGGCGCATACCCCCGGCAGTTCGATGCATATTCACCAGAGCATTGTCGAAATCGACACCGGGCGGAACGTGTTCAGTGATGATGCGGGGCAACCGACGGCGATCTTCCGGCAATTCATTGCCGGGCAACAAGCGGGCATGGCGGATTTCACAGCGTTGTTTGCACCGAACGTCAACTCGTACCAGCGCTTGTGCCATCCGTTTGCATCGCCGAACAATGCTTGCTGGTCCCATGACAACCGGGCAGCGGGTTTGCGCATTCCGGCCAGTTCACCTGCTGCTCGTCGGGTTGAAAACCGCTTGCCCGGAGCTGACGCCAACCCTTATCTGGCGATTGCCGCCAGCCTTGCAGCGGGCTTGCATGGCATTGAACACAAACTCGAACCGAGCGAGCCGATCCAGGGTGAATTCGAAGTACCGGATAATCTTTCATTGCCGTGTACCTTGCATGCAGCTCTCGAACGTCTGAAGCGTAGTCACTTGGCGAAGGAACTGTTCGGCAAGGAGTTCATCGAAGGCTACATCGCTTCGAAGACCATGGAGCTGACCAGCTTCTACGATGAAATCACTCCCTGGGAACGACGTGTCCTAGCCGCCCAGGCCTGACGAAATGTCGACACCGGGCTATCGTTTGATAGTCCGTTACTCACTGCAAGGAGCCGCTCGGAACGCCGATGCGCCAAATCTGGAAATCCTTTCGAGCGCTGTATTTCGCCTCGCTGATGATGTTGATCGGCTCAGGCCTGTTGAGTACTTACCTGGCATTGCGCCTGGCTGCCGATCATGTCGACAGCCTTTGGGTCGGTGCGCTGATGGCTGCCAACTATTTCGGCCTGGTGCTGGGCGGCAAGATCGGCCATCGGCTGATTGCCCGGGTCGGACATATTCGAGCCTATTCAGCCTGTGCCGGGATCGTCGGTGCGGCGGTGCTGGGCCATGGTCTGGTCAACTGGCTGCCCGCATGGCTGTTCCTGCGGGTGATCGTCGGCCTGGGCATGATGTGTCAGTACATGGTCATTGAAAGCTGGCTCAACGAGCAGGCCGAAGCCAAGCAGCGCGGGCTGGTGTTCAGCGGCTACATGATCGCCTCTTACCTTGGGTTGGTGCTCGGCCAGCTGATTCTGGTCATGCACCCGGGGCTCGGGCTTGAGCTGCTGATGCTGGTAGCGTTGTGCTTTACCTTGTGTCTGGTGCCGGTGGCTTTGACGCGACGCATTCACCCTGCGCCTTTGCATCCGGCACCGATGGAGCCGCGGTTCTTTATCAAGCGCGTGCCGCAGTCTTTGAGTACGGTCCTGGGGGCGGGCTTGATCGTAGGTTCGTTCTACGGTCTGGCGCCGCTGTACGCCTCGCAGCAAGGGTTGTCCACTGAGCAAGTGGGTCTGTTCATGGGTAGCTGCATTTTTGCCGGGTTATTGGTGCAGTGGCCACTGGGCTGGCTGTCCGATCGCTATGACCGGGCGCTGTTGATCCGCAGTTTCGCGTTTTGTCTGGCACTGGCTGCTCTGCCACTGGCGATTTTGCCGCAGGTGCCGCTGGAGATTCTGTTTGTCGCTGGTTTTGTCTGTTCGCTGGTGCAGTTCTGCTTGTACCCATTGGCAGTGGCATTCTCCAATGACCACGTCGAAGGTGATCGCCGGGTGTCCCTGACGGCGATGTTGCTCGTGACCTACGGTGTTGGCGCGAGTATCGGACCCCTGGTTGCAGGCGTGCTGATGAAGCTGTTCGGCAGCCAAATGCTTTATGCATTTTTCAGTTTCTTTGCGCTGGTGCTAGTGTGGCGTATTCGTCCGAAAGCGGTCACCAATTTGCATCAAGTGGAAGACGCGCCGCTGCATCACGTGGCAATGCCGGACAACATGACAAGTTCACCGCTGGTGGCCTGCCTCGATCCGCGTGTTGATGAGCAAGTCGTGCAGGATCAAATGCAGAATCCGATTCCGTCCGAGCCGACGACCGAATCGGTGACACCGGCCGATGCCCCGCCAGAAGATCCGGATGAGGGCAGGGAACAGAGTTTCACTGAAGCCAGGCCTTAACATTCAGCCAAAAAAAACGGGCAGTCACCGCAAGGGGCTGCCCGTTTTTTTATGGGTGTGTCCTGTCAGAAATCGTCTTTGTCGAAGCGCCGTGCTTCGCGTTGCAGCTGATAGACAAAGCGCTCGACTTGCCGTTGCACCAGCCCGCTCATGTTATGGAAGCGTACGCCGGCGAAGGTCGTGGAGATTCTTTCTTCGAAGTGCAGGTAGCGCAGTTCGACCGGCGCAGTCATCTTGCCGAAGGGCAGGGCAGCCGAGAAGCGGTCATAGACCTGGCCCAGTTGCAGGCTCTCTGTGATGTCTCCGTCAAAGCGCAGCTTGCAGCCGGTGGCGGAAATGTCCAGCAGCTTGCCGTTGATGGCCGCCTTGAGTTTTTCACCGTCCAGGTCGACGTTGACCAGTTGTGCCAGCTTCAATGCCGCGCGAAAGGCATTGCGACGCTGGTGGTAGACCACTTCATCAGGCAGAGTGCCGCGGTAGCAACGACCGCCACCGGATTCGTCGATGGTCAGCGGGCCATTGCTTTCCCAGGCGATGCGCACGCCGTCGTGAAAGCCTTCAACCTTGAAGGGTTCGCCAGCCAGCAGAAAGCGTTCGCCGTCACGGGGAATCATTTCGTCCAGGGCAATCATGTTGCTTTCACGGTCGATGTCCACCAGATAGCTCTGGAAGCGCTGGCTGCGCTCATGGAACGTGATGATCAGCGGGTCATGACTTTCTTGCAGTTGGCGCAGGTTGCCGGAGATTTCCAGGGGCGTGCTGAGCACCTTGGGTGGCTGCGGAGCATCTTCCGCATTTAAGGCATTGGACACGGTTAATCAATCTCCAGACAAATTTTGACTACGGCTAGCCAGCATTTTGCCAGCATGTTTCGCGTCTTGATAGAGCGCGCTCATCGACAGGTCAAGCCTGACTGAGCGGACGCGGTTTCACAAGCTTGGAAAATGTTCCGCTGGCATCGTAGAGCGCTGGAGGTTCGCCGCCGGTAAGGATTTTCAGCTGGGTGGCCGTGGCAACCTGCTGGACGACGATCGACTGACCGTTGTTGGCATTGGCGGCCTGGCATTGGGACAGAAGATCGGTGAGGACATCGCTTTGAGAAAGCAATGCTTCGCCAACGCTGGACTGGCTGGCCAACTGCTCAAGGCCGCTACGGTTGGTTGGCAAATTGAGACTGGCGAGAATTTCGCTGCGCTTGCGGCCATGCTGTTCCAGCAGAATGATCAATGCCTGCTTCTGCGCCAGGATGCCTTCAAGCAGGACCATGTCGCGACCATGCAAGGCAAGGGATTCAGTGCGCAGTAACTCCAGCAATTGTTGCGCTGGAGCAAAATCGTCGGTGATCAGTTGCAGTAAATTAGTGTCGTGCATGGCTGGCCTTGGGTTTTAAGCGTCCAAAAGCCTCGCGCCGGCCCGTGGCCTAGCGCTGGGCTTCGAAGTTGAGCAGTTTGCTGGCTACACGGTTGCTGTCGACTTTGTAGCTGCCATCGGCAATCGCTGCTTTCAACTCGGCCACCCGGGCTTTGTCGACAGCGGGCTGATCGCGCAGCGTATCAGTGACCTTTTGCAACTGTTGAGCCTCATTGCTGAGATGTACCGATTCCCCGCTCGTGACGGTGCTGGCCTGTTCGGCCGGGGTATTCAGCGGCGCGGATTTGCCGGCATCGGCAGTTTCCTTGGCAACGCTGGTACGTGTACTGCCCGTGAGTGACGAGGAGCTGTTCAAACGGCTGAAATCGATGACCATGATAAAAAACCTCTGGGAATTTGGACGCTTGCCATGTTTTCGGCCATACCCCGAAAAACTTTAGGCTCATTTGAAAAATGAGCTTGCGCGCGCCAGCGCTTGCCCCGCACAGGACACAGTTTAGGGAACGGCCCCGCTTAGCGCCACAGGCAGACCGCCTACATGGACACCTCGACCTGCCCCGGCGCGATGACTTGCGCCTTGATCACTCGATTGGAATTGAGGTTCTTCACCCTGATTTGTTCGCTCAAGCCACCGTTGGCCAGTGCTTCACCGGGCATTCGCACGCTGAGCGTACCACTGCGAGCGGTAATCACCACCTGATCGCCTTTGCGAATGACTTCCGCCTGTTCGATGTGCACGAGGCTGATGACCTGGTCATTGACCATTGGTCGGGTCAGTCTCTGCCCGATGGCCTGATCCACGGAGGTCAAATAGCCCTGGGTGAGCAGGCTGACATCGCGCTCTCGCAGCGTGATGTCAGCGGGTTCGACAATACCGGCGCGGCGCAGGGGCCGAGTGGTCGTCACAACGTCGCGAAACAGGCGGACTTGAGCGGGTACGAAGACTGTCCACGGGGATGAACCTTCGCAGCGAACCTTTACCGTTACCCGACCCAACGGCTTGGCCGGACTCTCCAGCGTGGCTGTCAATTCCTTGTCACACATCGGCATGCGCAGGCGTGGGTCGAGTTGGTTGACCTGGATCTCGTAGCGACCTTCGGTTTGACTGGTTGCCAGATAGTCCTCTACGGTGAACTCAAGAAAGCCCTGAGTGACGCCGATAAGCATGTCAGGCAAGGTAACTGCGTCAGCAAGGGCAGGGCTGCCAGCGTGGCACAGGCAAGCAGCCGCCAACACACCGAGCCATTGGCGGAGCGGTGTGGTCAGGCGTCGGAAAAATGTCGGTTCTGTGTTCATGGAAAGATAAAAAGCAAGCGCCGTGCCGTTTAGAGATGAATGTGCGTCGCAACAACACTTAGCGTTGGTGTAGGAGTCTGGGCATGGCTGGTGTAATGGATTCGGTGAACCAGCGCACGCAACTGGTGGGGCAGAATCGCCTTGAGCTGTTGTTGTTCCGTCTCGACGGCCAGCAGCTGTACGGGATCAACGTGTTCAAGGTTCGGGAGGTGCTGCAATGCCCCCAACTGACGCTGATGCCTAAATCCAGTCCTGTCGTGTGCGGTGTGGCAAATATTCGGGGGGCGACCATTCCGATCCTCGATCTGGCAATGGCGACCGGCTCCGGTGCTTTGAAGGACAAGAACAATCCCTTCGTGATCATCACGGAGTACAACACCAAGACCCAGGGCTTCCTGGTGCGATCGGTGGAACGCATCGTCAACATGAACTGGGAGGAGATTCATCCGCCACCCAAGGGGACGGGGCGCGATCACTACCTGACAGCCGTGACGCGGGTCGACAATCAGTTGGTGGAAATCATCGACGTCGAAAAAGTGCTGGCGGAAGTGGCACCGACACCGGAAGCGATTTCGGTCGGCGTGGTGGATGTGGAGACCCAGCACAAGGCGCTTTCATTGCGCGTGCTGACGGTCGATGACTCGTCGGTGGCACGCAAGCAGGTGACGCGTTGCCTGCAGACGGTGGGCGTGGAAGTGGTGGCGTTGAACGACGGTCGGCAAGCGCTTGATTACCTGCGCAAGCTGGCCGACGAGGGGAAGAAGCCGGAAGAAGAGTTCCTGATGATGATTTCCGACATCGAGATGCCGGAGATGGACGGGTACACGCTGACGGCCGAGATACGCAACGACCCTCGCATGCAAAAGCTTCATATCATCCTGCATACTTCGTTGTCGGGTGTGTTCAATCAGGCGATGGTCAAGAAAGTCGGTGCCGATGACTTTCTGGCCAAGTTCCGTCCTGATGACCTGGCATCCCGGGTAGTTGACCGGATCAAAGCAGCAGACATTAGCTAGGGGCGTTCGGCCCCCGGCAGTCAACACGATTTAAGAGGCGGCAGCATTGTCTACGGGTAATTTGGATTTCGAACAGTTCCGGGTATTCCTGGAAAAAGCCTGTGGCATTTTGCTCGGTGAAAACAAGCAGTACCTGGTCTCGAGCCGTCTCAACAAACTGATGGAGCAGCAGGGCATCAAGTCGTTGGGTGAGCTTGTTCAGCGCATGCAGACCCAGCCGCGCAGCGGTTTGCGCGAACAGGTTGTGGACGCCATGACCACCAACGAAACCCTGTGGTTTCGTGACACCTATCCGTTTGAGGTGTTGAAGAACAAGGTGCTGCCCGAGGCGATCAAGGCCAGTCCGGGCCAGCGTCTGCGGATCTGGTCGGCAGCCTGTTCGTCGGGGCAGGAACCGTATTCGCTGTCGATGTCCATCGACGAGTTCGAGCGGGTCAATATGGGCCAATTGAGGATGGGCGTGCAGATTGTTGCTACCGATCTGTCCGGCACCATGCTCAACAACTGCAAGACCGGCGAGTACGACAGCCTGGCCATTGGTCGCGGTCTCTCACCTGAGCGGCTGCAGCGATACTTCGACCCGAAAGGGCCGGGACGCTGGGTGATCAAGGCGCCGATCAAGAGCCGGGTTGAATTTCGCTCGTTCAACCTGCTGGACAGCTACGCAAGCCTGGGCAAGTTCGACATCGTGTTTTGCCGCAACGTGTTGATCTACTTCTCTGCTGAAGTGAAGAAGGACATCCTGTTGCGCATTCACAGTACGTTGAAGCCGGGCGGCTATCTGTTCCTCGGTGCTTCCGAGGCGCTGAACGGATTGCCGGATCATTACCAGATGGTCCAGTGCAGCCCGGGGATCATTTACCAGGCGAAATGATTTCCCTGGCGTCAGTAAAAAAAAACGGGAGTCCGCAGGGCTACCCGTTTTTTTTATGCCTGTCTCTTCTCAAGGTCATCTCAGTAACAGGAGCGAGCGGTGGGGAAAGCGGCAGAAAAGCGGCATTCAGCGGAAACCGGTTGCCGCTTTTCTGGCATTGCCGCTTTGCCACTGCGCGCAAAGCCCCGGTTTACGGGCTTTTTTTAATTGGCATGACGCTTGCTATGTCCATCCTACGAAAAATCAGGTCACCCGAAGGTTTCCCGACATGAGCATCAGCTTCGATAAAGCGCTCGGCATTCATGAAAAGGCTTTGGGCTTCCGCGCGCAGCGTGCCGAAGTCCTGGCCAACAACATCGCCAACGCCGACACCCCGAACTACAAGGCGCGGGATCTGGAATTCTCGAAAGTGCTCGAGGCTCAGAACGATAAAGCCAAGAACGGCACATTCGCCTTGAACATGACCAACAGCCGACACATCGAAGCCGAAGGCCTGGGCAATGGCGACGAGTCGCTGATGTACCGCACGCCGATGCAACCTTCGATCGACCAGAACACCGTGGACGCCCAACTGGAACAGTCGAACTACGCGGAAAACTCCGTGAACTTCCAGGCCAGCTTCACCCTGCTCAACAGCAAATTCAAAGGGCTGGTGTCAGCCCTGCGCGGAGAATAAGCCATGTCTCTATCCAGTGTTTTCAACATTGCCGGTAGCGGCATGAGTGCCCAGACCACTCGCTTGAACACCGTCGCTTCGAACATCGCCAACGCCGAAACGGTTTCATCGAGCATCGACCAGACCTACCGTGCGCGTCATCCGGTGTTCGCCACCATGTTCCAGGGCGGCCAGAGCGGCGGCAGCGATTCGCTGTTCCAGAATCAGGACGCCGCCGGTCAAGGCGTTCAGGTGCTGGGTGTGGTCGAGGACCAGAGCAACCTCGAGGCGCGCTACGAGCCGAATCATCCGGCCGCCGACGCCAAGGGTTACGTCTATTACCCGAACGTCAACGTGGTGGAAGAAATGGCCGACATGATTTCCGCTAGCCGTTCGTTCCAGACCAACGCTGAAATGATGAACACCGCCAAAACCATGATGCAGAAAGTCCTGACCCTCGGTCAGTGATAAGGGGCGACTCAGATGAGTGTTTCCGATTCCACCGGTGGTTTGTCACTCAACGACATCCTGGCCAACTCCTCGATCAAGACCAACAAGGACACTGATGCCCTGGCGTCGGCGGCCAATAGTGCCACCGGTAAAAAGGCCCTGGGCAAGGATGCGTTCCTGCAACTGCTGGTGACTCAGCTGAAAAACCAGAACCCGCTGGAGCCGCAGGGCAATGGCGAGTTCGTTGCACAACTGGCGCAGTTCAGCAGCCTGGAAGGCATCACCACACTCAACGATACCGTGAGCGGCATTGCCGGCACTTTCGGTTCGTCCCAGGCATTGCAGGCGTCCTCCCTGGTCGGCCGTTCGGTCATCGCGCCGGGCGACAAGGCGGTGGTCGACACCACCAAAGGCATGACCGGTTCGGTCGTCCTGCCGCAGTCGGTGGCGCAAGCCGAGGTGAAGGTTACCGACAAGGACGGCAAAGTCATTCGCACCATTACCTTGGCTGACCAGAACGCGGGCAATGCCAGCTTCACCTGGGATGGCAAGGATGATGCCGGCAACGTGGCGCCAGCGGGTACCTACACCTTCGGTGCGACAACCACCATCGATGATCAGAGCGTTGCGCTGATCACCAACCTGCCGGCGACCGTCAACAGCGTGACCATCAGCCAGACCGGCGGTGAGTTGATGCTCAATCTGGCCGGGCTGGGCAGTGTCGCCCTGTCCAAAGTGCAAACCATTGGTATATAGAGCCGACTAACCCGGCACAAAGGAGTGGAACATGTCTTTTAACATCGGCCTTAGCGGTCTCTATGCCGCCAACAAACAACTGGACGTGACCGGCAACAACATCGCCAACGTTGCCACCGTCGGCTTCAAATCGTCCCGTGCGGAATTCGAAGATGTGTACTCCGCCACCCGGCTGGGTACAGGCACCAAGACCACCGGCAGCGGTGTGCGCCTGGCCAACGTCTCCCAGCAGTTCACCCAGGGTGACATCAACAACACCGGCAACGTGCTGGACATGGGCATCAACGGCTCGGGCTTCTTTGTGCTCAACGACAACGGCTCGCTGTCCTACACCCGTGCCGGTACGTTCAAGGTCGACAAGGAAGGCTACGTCACCAACACCGACGGCACTGCTCGCCTGCAAGGTTATGGCGTGGACGCCAACGGCAAGATCATCAATGGCGTGCTGACTGACCTGCGCATCGACACATCGAACCTGGCGCCGAAAACTACCACCACCGTTTCGTCGACGATCAACCTGGACTCCAAGTCCGATGTGATCGACACGGTGGCCAATCCGTTTGACCCGAGCAAGCCGGGAACCGCTTTCAACAAGCAATTCAGCACCCAGATTTTCGATACGCAGGGCAACACGCACCAGATGGACCAATACATGGTCAAGACGGGACCCAACACCTGGGACGTCTATACCTTGATCGATGGTCGTAACCCCAATGGCAGCGATCCAATGAACGCCGCTTCGCGTCCGGTCCCTTCGACCATGGCGTTTGACACGAGTGGCAAGCTGGTTTCGGTCACCACGCCGGGCACACCTCCCGTCGTCAGCCCTGATCTGAAAATCACCGGGTGGGTTCCGGGCAAAGTCACCAATGGCGTTTGGGCAGCCAACGGCGCAGCCTCTGACCCGGCGGGTGTGACGGTCACCATGACCAATACCACGCAATTCAATGCCGACAGCGCTCGCTCCATTCCTGCGCAAAATGGTTACGCCACTGGCCAGATCACCAACCTGACCATCGACGGCAGCGGTGTCATGCTGGCCAACTTCAGCAACTACCAGACCAAGCCGATCGGTCAACTGGCTTTGGCCAGCTTCACCAATGAGCAAGGCCTGCAGCCAGTGGGCGGTACCAGCTGGAAGGAAACTTTCGCCTCGGGTCAGCCAGGCTACGACGCGCCGCAGACCGGCAGCCTGGGGGAAATTCATTCCAACTCCCTGGAAGAGTCGAACGTCAACGTGACCAACGAACTGGTCGAACTGATCAAGGCGCAGAGTAACTACCAGGCGAACGCCAAGACCATCTCGACCCAGAGCACTATCATGCAGACCATCATTCAGATGACTTGATGTTGGTTGAGTTGTAACGCTGTACGAAGAGCCCCTCGCAAGAGGGGCTTTTTTGTGGGTGTCGCAGACCTGTAGGAGCGAAGCTTGCTCGCGATGAACGATTACACGGTAATCCAGACGAATCGTGAAGTGGCCATCGCGAGCAAGCTTTGCTCCTGCAGAGGGGCAAAAGAAAACCCCCGGCAAGCCAGAGGCCTGTCGGGGGTTCGGATAAGCGTCTTTCGACGCCTACCGGCTCAGCTTATTGGCAAGCTTCGCAATCCGGCTCGTCGATGGCGCAAGCCTTCGGTACTGGAGCAGGACCGGCAGGCGCTGCCAGGACCGAGTCGTCACCGTGGTTGCCGCCGCTGGAAACAGCGTTCAGCTTGCCGGTGTTGATGGTCGACTTCTCGGTGCTGGTCGCGGCCAGGGCACGGAGGTAGTAAGTGGTTTTCAGGCCACGGTACCAAGCCATGCGGTAGGTCACGTCCAGCTTCTTGCCCGAAGCGCCGGCGATGTACAGGTTCAGCGACTGAGCCTGGTCGATCCACTTCTGACGACGGCTGGCCGCGTCGACGATCCACTTGGTGTCCACTTCGAACGCGGTCGCGTAGAGCTCTTTGAGTTCTTGCGGGATGCGCTCGATCTGCTGAACCGAACCGTCGTAGTACTTCAGGTCGTTGATCATGACCGAGTCCCACAGACCGCGAGCCTTGAGGTCGCGAACCAGGTACGGGTTGATCACGGTGAATTCGCCCGACAGGTTCGATTTCACATAGAGGTTCTGGTAGGTCGGTTCGATCGACTGCGATACGCCAGTGATGTTGGCGATGGTCGCGGTCGGCGCGATGGCCATGATGTTGGAGTTACGGATACCTTTCTGCACGCGGGCACGTACCGGTGCCCAGTCCAGGGTTTCCTTCAGGTCGACATCGATGTACTTCTGGCCACGGGCTTCGATCAGGATCTGTTGCGAATCCAGCGGCAGGATGCCCTTGGACCACAGCGAACCCTGGAACGTCTCGTAGGCGCCACGCTCGTCGGCCAGGTCGCAGGACGCCTGGATCGCGAAGTAGCTGACAGCTTCCATGGACGTGTCGGCGAACTGCACCGCAGCATCGGAGCCGTAAGGGATGTGCTGCAGGTACAGCGCATCCTGGAAGCCCATGATGCCCAGGCCGACCGGACGGTGCTTGAAGTTGGAGTTCTTCGCTTGCGGCACCGAGTAGTAGTTGATGTCGATCACGTTGTCGAGCATGCGCACGGCGGTGTTGACGGTACGTTGCAGCTTGGCGGTGTCGAGCTTGCCGCCCACGATGTGGTTCGGCAGGTTGATCGAGCCCAGGTTGCAAACGGCGATCTCGTCCTTGTTGGTGTTCAAGGTGATCTCGGTGCACAGGTTCGAGCTGTGGACCACGCCGACGTGCTGCTGCGGGCTGCGCAGGTTGCACGGGTCTTTGAAGGTCAGCCATGGGTGGCCGGTTTCAAACAGCATGGACAGCATTTTGCGCCACAGGTCTTTGGCCTGGATGGTCTTGAACAGCTTGACCTTGCCCGGGTACTCGGTCAGGGCTTCGTAGTACTCGTAACGCTCTTCGAAAGCCTTGCCGGTCAGGTCGTGCAGGTCCGGTACTTCGGATGGCGAGAACAGGGTCCACTTGCCGTCATCGAAGACACGCTTCATGAACAGGTCAGGGATCCAGTTGGCGGTGTTCATGTCGTGGGTACGACGACGGTCATCACCGGTGTTCTTGCGCAGCTCGATGAACTCTTCGATGTCCATGTGCCAGGTTTCCAGGTAGGCACAGACAGCGCCTTTGCGCTTGCCACCCTGGTTAACGGCGACGGCGGTGTCGTTCACCACTTTGAGGAACGGCACGACGCCTTGGGATTTGCCGTTGGTGCCCTTGATGTACGAACCCAGCGCGCGAACCGGCGTCCAGTCGTTGCCCAGGCCGCCAGCGAATTTCGACAGCATGGCGTTGTCGTGGATCGCGTGGTAGATGCCCGACAGGTCATCCGGCACGGTGGTCAGGTAGCAGCTCGACAGCTGTGGACGCAGGGTGCCGGCGTTGAACAGGGTCGGCGTCGACGACATGTAGTCGAAGGACGACAGCAGGTTGTAGAACTCGATCGCACGGTCTTCTTTGTGCTTCTCTTCGATCGCCAGGCCCATGGCCACGCGCATGAAGAAGATCTGCGGCAGTTCGAAACGCACGCCATCCTTGTGGATGAAGTAACGGTCGTACAGGGTTTGCAGGCCCAGGTAGGTGAACTGCTGGTCGCGCTCGTGGTTGATGGCCTTGCCGAGTTTTTCCAGGTCGAAGGAGGCCAGGACCGGGTTCAGCAATTCGAATTCGATACCCTTGGCGATGTAGGCCGGCAGGGCCTTGGCGTACAGGTCGGCCATCTCGTGGTGGGTGGCGCTGTCGGCAACACCGAGGAAGCCCAGGCCTTCGGCACGCAGGGTGTCCATCAGCAGGCGGGCGGTCACGAAGGAGTAGTTCGGCTCACGCTCGACCAGGGTACGGGCGGTCATCACCAGTGCGGTGTTGACGTCGGTCAGAGCTACGCCGTCGTACAGGTTTTTCAGGGTTTCGCGCTGGATCAGGTCGCCGTCGACTTCTTCCAGGCCTTCGCACGCTTCGGTGACGATGGTGTTCAGGCGGCCCATGTCCAGCGGTGCGAAAGTACCGTCGGCGCGGGTGATGCGGATCGACGGGTGAGCGTTGACGGCTTCTTCGACCGGGGCATGCGCAGCGCGTTCCTTGGAGCGCGCGTCACGGTAGATCACGTAGTCGCGCGCGACTTTCTGCTCGCCGGCGCGCATCAGGGCCAGTTCAACCTGGTCCTGGATTTCTTCGATGTGGATGGTGCCGCCCGATGGCATGCGACGCTTGAAGGTGGCGGTGACCTGTTCGGTCAGGCGGGCCACGGTGTCGTGGATTCGCGACGAAGCAGCAGCGGTGCCGCCTTCAACTGCGAGAAACGCTTTGGTGATGGCGACGGTGATCTTGTCATCGGTATAAGGAACGACAGTGCCGTTACGCTTGATCACGCGCAGTTGGCCAGGCGCGGTGGCGGACAGATCCTGATTCGAATCTGTAGCCTGCGGCAAGGTGCCCTGCGGGTTCTCGCGAGTTGTGTCGGTTTGCATGGGGGGTTGTCTCCACATTCTCTATGTTTGTTTGGGCACCATCACAGTGCCCACCGTTCCGTCCTGAAGCACTACAACCGGCGAGTGCCGGGCATACCAACTTCGGGACAGATCAGGAAGGGGGCTATTGGGCGCCGCTTCCATGCCGAAGTCTTTGGTCTCACGCCTTGGGCGCAAGACCGGGGTCCTTTGAGGTGACAGTTCAGGACTGCAACACCCGTACCGTTTTCACCCCATCGGGCCGAAATACAGTAGCCATCCGCACGCGCGGTTTGGTCTTTCGAAAATACGTTTGGTTCAACCGGACAGTGGCAAGAAAAGCGCTTGAAATTGGTGTCCGGTTTGTGTTTGGTTTTTTGCGCTAAACCCTACATCTAGGGTTTTTTTGGCGCTGGGCTACAAGATAATGCGTTTTGGGGGGCGATTGCAACGTACTACCTGTGGATAAACCTGTGCGTAAATTGTGTGTGAAAGAGCGAACCGGCGTGTAGGCCGCGATGCTGCTGGACCGGACCTTTTTTCAGCATTTTTCAACGATCGAAAACGGCCGGCCGGATTTTTAAGGGCGCGAACCCTATCACAAAAAACCGCCATGTCCGAACGCATTTACCGGCTTGTGTTCTGCGCAGGTGACGTTTATACAATCGGCCAGCGTATATGCAATTTATCCCCCCGAATCATTACAAAAAGACGGGCGGATCCTTCCTTATTAGCGTCATTGGCAAGCAGAGGTCATCCGTGGAGCAAGAAGCCTGGCAGGTACTGATTGTGGAGGACGACCAGCGTCTGGCCGAACTGACCCGCGATTACCTGGAAGCCAATGGCCTGCGGGTGACGATCGAGGGCAATGGCGCCCTGGCGGCAGCGCGCATCATCAAGGAACAGCCGGACCTGGTGATCCTCGACCTGATGCTCCCCGGGGAAGATGGCCTGAGTATCTGCCGCAAGGTCCGCGACCGCTACGACGGCCCGATCCTGATGCTCACCGCACGCAGCGATGACACCGACCAGATCCTCGGCCTCGACCTGGGCGCCGACGATTACGTCTGCAAACCGGTGCGCCCGCGCTTGCTGCTGGCGCGTATCCAGGCGTTGCTGCGGCGCAGTGAAGCCCCGGAACCGGCACCGGAAAAACAACGGCGCCTGCAGTTTGGTCCGCTGGTGGTGGACAACGCCTTGCGCGAAGCCTGGTTGAACGACAACGGTATCGAATTGACCAGTGCCGAATTCGACTTGCTCTGGCTGTTGGTGGCCAACGCCGGGCGCATTCTGTCCCGGGAAGAAATCTTCACCGCGCTACGCGGGATCGGCTATGACGGCCAGGACCGTTCCATCGACGTGCGCATCTCGCGCATCCGTCCGAAAATCGGCGACGACCCGGATCATCCACGGCTGATCAAGACTGTGCGTAGCAAAGGTTACCTGTTCGTTCCCGAGGCCTGCGTAGACCCAACCCTGTGAACTCGATCTTCCTGCGTATTTATGGCGGCATGTGCGCCGCGCTGATTTTGGTGGCGGTGCTTGGCGTGCTGGCGTTGCACATGCTCAACCAGGTGCGCAGCGAGCAGTACCGCGAGCGTCTGGCCCATGGCACGTTTTCGCTGATGGCCGACAACCTGCAACCGATGAACCAGACCGAGCGCCACCGGGCGTTGCTGGTGTGGGAGCGATTGCTGGGCATTCCGCTGGCGCTGAAAACCTTCAACGAAACCGACCTCGACCTGCGTCAACGTACCCGTGTGCTGCATGGCCAGGCGCTGGTGGAGCAGACCGGGCCGCATGCGGCGAAGGTTTATCGCCTGGTCAGCGAAAAGGAACAGCTGGTTCTCACCGGGGAGGTGCAGCAGATCAGCGAGCAACTGGCAAGGGCGACGATTTACCTGTTGGTCGATGAGCTGGTGCGTTATCCGGTGGGCGAGCAACCGGTGCGGCTGGCGCAATTGAAGCAGGACAAGGGGTTTGGTTTTGACTTGCGTCTGGTCACCGTCGAAGACGCTGACATGGACGAAGATCAGAGTCGTCGCGTGTCCGAGGGCGACACGGTCATGGCGCTGGGCAAGGGCGGCGATTCGATCCGGGTGTTTGCCGGCATGGTCGGCACGCCGTGGGTGTTGGAAATCGGCCCGCTGTACCAGATGAATCCTTATCCGCCGGAGTGGCTGGTGCTGATTGCAGCGTTGGGCCTGACCCTGATCGGTTTGATCGTCTATCTGCTGGTGCGGCAACTGGAGCGGCGCTTGCGCGGGTTGGAAGCTGCGGCCACGCGTATCGCCAAGGGCAGCCTGGAAACCCGCGTGCCGGCGCGCGGCGCGGACTCGGTCGGGCGCTTGGCGTCGGCATTCAACGGCATGGCCGAACACTTGCAGCAGCTGCTGGCGATCCAGCGAGAACTGGTGCGCGCGGTGTCCCATGAATTGCGTACGCCGGTGGCGCGCCTGCGCTTTGGCCTGGAGATGATCGGCTCGGCCACTACGCCGCAAGCCCTGGAAAAATACTGCGAAGGCATGGACCACGACATCGAGGACCTCGATCGCCTGGTGGATGAAATGCTCACCTATGCACGACTGGAGCAGGGGTCACCGGCGCTGAACTTTCAGCGTATCGACCTCGATGCACTGGTCAATCAGGTGATCGAGGAGCTGGCGCCGTTGCGCGCCGATGTCACGGTGCAGCGAGGCTTGTGCCTGTCGGCTGCCGATTGTGACGACGCCTGGGTCGAGGCCGAGCCACGCTACCTGCACCGGGCGATCCAGAATCTGGTGAGCAACGCCATGCGCCATGCCCAATCACGGGTGACCATCAGTTATCAGGTGGGCCAGCAACGCTGCCGGGTAGATGTTGAAGATGATGGGCCGGGTGTTCCGGAAATCGCCTGGGAGAAAATCTTCACGCCATTCCTGCGCCTCGACGACAGCCGTACCCGCGCCTCGGGTGGGCATGGCTTGGGCTTGTCGATCGTGCGGCGGATCATTCATTGGCATGAGGGGCGGGCGTTGATCAGCAAAAGCAAGAATCTGGGCGGGGCGTGTTTCAGTCTGAGTTGGCCGAGGAATCAAGAAAAGCGGTGAGAGTTTGCATTGCCTGCACAGGACTCATCGCCAGCAGGCTGGCTCCCACATTGGATTTGCAGTGGGCCGAAAATTTGGCAACACCTGTGACCAACTGTGGGAGCCAGCCTGCTGGCGATGAGGCCCGGGCAAGCGCCGGATAACTCAAGCCTTGATACTGACCAGGCTCAACAACTGCCCATCCTGCACCCCGAACTGCGCCTCCAGCTCGGTGCCGTTGCGCCATTCATTGGACAGGTCGGTCAGCAACCGTAACCGCACTTCACCGCGTTCGGTCCACTCCAACATTTCGGCATGCTCGAAATAGAAGCGCTGCTGGACAATGGGGTAGAGCGCCTTGAACAAACTTTCCTTCACCGAGAACGTCAGGGTCACCAGCAATGCCAATTGATCACGAGAGCGGGCGGCCATGCGCTGCAGCTCGGGCGCGGTGAGGATTTCTCCGGCCAGGCGTTCGGCGCGTTCGGCATTGAGCAGGTTTTCCAGGTCCATGCCCAAACCGCGCCAATGGCTTTTTTTCGCCACGATGGCCGCTGCCCGCCCGGTGCTGTGGGTGATCGAACCGGTGATGTGCGCAGGCCATACAGGTGCCCGGTCTTCGCCGATGGCCGGACTGAAGTTCAGGCCTTCGAGTTTTTGCAAGGCGGCGCGGGCGCAAAGCCGTCCGGCAAGAAACTCTGCCTGCCGCTTGGCGACGGACCGCTGGATACTGGGTGGCGCCTCGATGGCGCTGCGCTGGAAGTCATCGCCCAGCAGTTGCGCAGGATCGAAGTGGGTACTCAACAGAATCGAGTCGGACAACACAAATGGCAACGGCCAATGCGCATCGAGCGGGGTGCAGCAGGCGGGAAGGGCGGGGAGGGCATTCATGACGGGCATTTTGCCGGGTTGGGCTGCGGCTGGGTAGTGCAAAAGGGCTTTTGTGGCGAGGGAGCTTGCTCCCGCTCGGCTGCGTAGCAGTCGCAAACAGGGTATACGCGTTAGCCCCATCTGGGGCCGCTTCGCAGCCCAGCGGGAGCAAGCTCCCTCGCCACAGGGTTTAGCGTGTCAGCCAAAGATCTTCTTGAAAAACGCCTGCATGTCCGCCCAGGACTTTTCATCCGCCGCTTTGTTGTAGCCGATGTCAGGCCCGCCGTGATCGCCATGGCCCAAGCGGTCGGCATCCGGATTGCTGAAGCCATGCTTGGCGCCGTCGAGGCTGACGAAGGTGTAGTCGGCGCCGGCCTTGTCCATTTCGGCTTTGAACGCGGCAACGTTATCCGGGGTGATCATGCTGTCCTGCGCACCATGCTCGACGAGGATCTTCGCTTTGACGCTGCCCGGTGCGGCAGGGGTGTTGGTCGCCAGCGCGCCATGGAAACTCACCACGCCGGCCAATGGCACACCCTGGCGCGCGGCGTTGAGCACCACGGCGCCGCCGAAGCAGTAGCCAATGGCAGCGATTTTGTCCGGATCGGTTTGCGCCTGTTTCTTGAGCAAGTCGAGCCCGGCCTGGAACCGCGCGCTGGACGCGGCGCTGTCCTTCATGGCCGCTTGCATGAACGCCATGGCGTCCTTGGGATGCTCGGTGTTCTTGCCATCACCATACATGTCGATGGCCAGGGCGCTATAGCCGAGCCCGGCGAGGTCTCGGGCGCGGCGCTTGGTGTAGTCGTTGAGCCCCCACCATTCATGCACCACCACGACACCCGGACGCGGTCCCTTGATCGCATCGTCGTAGGCGTAATAGCCGATCAATTTTGTGCCGTCGGCACTTTGATAGGGGATTTCCTGGGTCTTGATGGCGGCCTGGCCGAGACCGCTCAAGGTCAGCAAAAGGACAGCGAGGAACATGCGCATGGTTGAATCTCCTGTTCAAATTCATCGAACCGCTTGGGGTGAGATGATTCAGCTTAGGTTCAGATTGCGTTCAGGGGGAGTTCAGGGCGAGGTCGGTAACCTTGCCCTACCCAAAAAGCGAACAGCGCATGAGGAAACTCCCTATGACTGGCTTCAAGAAACTGCTCCTGGCTTTCACTGTGCTGGGCGCCAGTGCCGCCGCCCACGCGGCTGACGATCATTTGGCCAGTCGTGTTTTTGCACAGACCGGCGACAAGGACAAAAAGTCCCGGGTCTTGAGCCGCTCGACCGTCAATGCCGTGGTGAGTAACGACAGTGATTGGGGCGCGAGCCTGGCGCAGCAAAATGGCCAGTCCGGTTATCACGCCGGTTACACCAACGTGTCGGTCTCGCACAATGGCATTAAACTGCGCCAGGAAGACCTCGTGGGCCGCTCTGTTCTGTCCCTTGCGACGGACATCAGCACACAGTCATGAAACAAGTCATCGAGGCTCGGTTATCTCCCTCAGGAGAGGTTGATTTGCCCTGGAGAGCGTTATGAAACTGCTGGTCGTCGAAGATGAGGCGCTGTTGCGCCATCACCTGCAAACCCGCCTGACGGAAAGCGGCCATGTCGTCGAAAGCGTGGCCAATGCCGAAGAAGCCTTGTATCAAGCCGGGCAGTTCAATTTCGATCTGGCGGTGATCGACCTTGGTCTGCCGGGCATGGGCGGGCTCGATCTGATTCGTCAGTTGCGTTCCGGCGGCAAGGCGTTCCCGATCCTGATTCTCACCGCCCGGGGCAACTGGCAGGACAAGGTCGAGGGCCTTGCCGCCGGAGCCGATGACTATGTGGTCAAGCCGTTCCAGTTCGAAGAGCTCGACGCAAGGCTCAATGCCTTGTTGCGCCGCTCCAGCGGTTTTACCCAATCGACCATCGTCGCCGGCCCTTTGAAGCTTGATCTCAATCGCAAGCAGGCGTCCCTCGATGAGCAACCGCTGGCGTTGACCGCTTACGAGTACCGCATCCTCGAATACCTGATGCGCCATCATCAGCAAGTGGTGGCCAAGGACCGGTTGATGGAGCAGCTTTACCCGGATGACGATGAGCGAGATCCGAATGTGATCGAGGTGCTGGTCGGCCGACTGCGCCGCAAGCTCGAAGGGCCGGCGGGCTTCAAGCCGATCGATACCGTGCGTGGCCTCGGCTACCTGTTCAGTGAGCGCTGCACTTGATTCGTTCTCTTCGCGTTCGCTTGATGCTCGCCGCAACATTGCTGGCGGTGTTGTTCATGCTGGCGTTGCTGCCGGCGATGCAAGGCGCGTTCAGTCTCGCCTTGCAGGACTCCATCGAACAGCGCCTGGCGTCTGATGTCACGACGCTGATCTCTGCCGCCCGAGTCGAGAGCAACCGTTTGCAGATGCCGGCGCAATTGCCCGACGAGCGTTTCAACCTCACTGACAGCCGTTTGCTCGGTTACATCTATGACCGCGAAGGACGGCTGGTCTGGCGGTCGAAGGCCACGCAGGAAGAACACATTAACTACAAACCGCGCTACGACGGGCGCGGCAACGAATTCGCGAGAATCAGCGAGGCCAACGGCGAGGAGTTTTTCGTCTATGACGTCGAGGTCAAACTGCTGGGGGGCAAGAGTGCGGCGTTCAGTATCGTTGCCCTGCAGCCGGTTCGCGAATACGAAGTCACCCTCGCAGGTCTGCGGGAAAATCTCTATCTAGGCTTCGGGGCAGCGTTGCTGGTATTGCTGGCCTTGCTCTGGTTCGGCCTGACCTGGGGGCTGAAAGCCTTGCGCCGGTTGAGTCAGGAGCTGGACCAGATCGAAGGCGGCACCCGCGAAAGTCTGAGCGAAGAGCATCCCCGGGAACTGTTGCGTCTGACCGGTTCGCTCAATCGCTTGCTGCACAGCGAGCGCGAACAGCGCAGCCGTTACCGTGATTCCCTGGATGATCTGGCACACAGCCTGAAAACGCCGCTGGCGGTGTTGCAAGGCGTCAGCGAAGACATGGCGCAACGCCCGGAAGATCGCGATCAGGCATGGGTGCTGCAAACCCAGATCGAACGCATGAGCCAGCAGATCAGCTATCAATTGCAGCGCGCCAGCCTGCGCAAAAGCGGTCTGGTGCGGCATCAGGTGCGCCTGCGACCTGTGCTGCAAAGCCTGTGCGACACGCTGGACAAGGTTTACCGCGACAAACGCGTGCGGGTCACCTTCGATCTGCCGGACGAGTGTTTCGTGCCGATCGAGCAGGGTGCCTTGCTGGAAATGCTCGGTAACTTGCTGGAGAACGCCTACCGCCTGTGCCTGGGCGAGGTGCGCATCAGCCTGCGGGAAAACCTCGGTGGCATCGAATTGTGCGTCGAGGACGACGGCCCTGGCGTGCCTATGGATCAGCGCGCGCGGATTCTCGAGCGTGGCGAACGGCTGGATCGGCAGCACCCGGGCCAGGGTATTGGCCTGGCGGTGGTCAAGGACATCATCGAGAGCTACAGCGCCCGATTGACCCTGGGCGATTCACCCTTGGGCGGCGCGGCGTTCCGGATACATTTTCCGTTGGTTTGACCGGGAGATTGATACTGCACTTTCGGGCCCCATCGCGGGCAAGCCCACAGGTTTTGTGAACGCCACAGATCACTGTGGGACCGGGTTTGCCCGCGAAGAGGCTGCTGAGCACACCGAAAAAGTCGAGTCTGAAACTCAGTTTTCCTGCGCCCGATAAGCCCCCGGCGTCACCCCAGTCCACTTCTTGAACGCCCGGTGAAACGCCGAAGGCTCGGAAAACCCCAGTTGCTCCGCAATCTGTTGCAATGACAGGTCCGCGCGGCTCAAGTGATAAATCGCGATATCCCGGCGCAACTGATCTTTCAACTCCTGAAAACTGGTGCCTTCCTCACGCAGGTGTCGACGCAGCGTTTGCGCACTGATGTGCAGGTGCGCGGCAACGGCGTCGAGGTCCGGCCAGCGGGCACTGTCGCGGCTGAGCAAGCGGCGCAACTGGCTGCTCAGGCTGTTGCCGTCGTCCGGGCGTGACAGCAGATCGGCCGGCGAGTGTTCGAGGAAATGCTTGAGGGTGCGTTCGTCCTGCAGCAGCGGCATGTTCAGGTAGCGGCTATGGAACAACAGGCTGCTCTGGGGCGCGGAAAACGTCAAAGGACAAGAGAACAACAAGTCGTACTCGGCGCCGTGTTCCGGTCGCGGGTAACTGAATGCGGCCTGTTCCAGGCGAATACGCTGGCCGATCAGCCAACTGCCGAAACGATGCCAGATCACCAGCAGGCTCTCGCTGAGAAAATGGTCCGGGTCCCAGAGCTGCGAATCGTCCAGGCTCAGGCGGATCATCTCGTCTTCGCGCGTCAGGGTCAGGCGCGGGGCGTCGGGGAATAGACTATAAAATAATAAACCGCGGTTCAGCGCCTTCTCCAGATTACGGCAGTGGATCACCGCATGGCACATCATGGCGAAGCTGCCCGGCTTGCTGGGGCCGCGTCCAAAGCCCAGGTACTCGTCGTCCAGTGCCAGCCACAGTCCCTGAATCAGTCGGGTGAACTGCTCCGGTGCAATGCGCGCCCGCGGCTCGTCGAGCAATTCGGGGCTGATCCCCAACTGTTGCAACAGGCTCGAATAGTCCAGGCCACGGCGTTGCGCGCCACCGAGGACGGCGCGGGCGAAGTGACTGGCGATGGTGCGTTCGCGCATAGCGGCTAAATCCGTCCATTGAGCGGCGGATGGTAGCTGCGGTGCCAAACGATGGACAAGGCGGATATCCGCCAAATTGCAGGACGTGATCTGTTTGGAGGGCGGAAATCCGCCAGTGCGCTCAACGGTTCAACGATACGGCGCGACCTGCAACCCCTGATATCAAAAGGCTTGTGGATGTTTTACCGCAGGTGGCACGGGCTTTGCGATACAAGCGACAGATGCCTGCCGTCGCGCAGCTCGAAAAAACAAATCCCTCCAGTGCAGGAGGGTTCGCAATTGAGGTGTCGCCGGCCATCGATGGATGTTGGCAGCGCGTACTCTTGAGGAACTTTGCAATGACGACTCGTCAGCCACTGTATAAATCCCTGTATTTCCAGGTGATCGTTGCAATTGTCATCGGTATTTTGCTCGGTCACTACTATCCACAGCTCGGTGTGGCCGTAAAGCCGCTGGGTGACGGGTTCATCAAACTGATCAAGATGATCATCGCCCCGATCATCTTCTGCACCGTCGTCAGTGGTATCGCTGGCATGCAGGACATGAAATCGGTCGGCAAGACCGGTGGTTACGCGCTGCTGTACTTCGAAATCGTTTCGACCATCGCTTTGCTGGTCGGCCTGGTGGTCGTCAATATCGTGCAGCCCGGCAACGGCATGCACATCGACGTCAGCACTCTGGATGCTTCCAAGGTCGCTACGTATATTGCGGCCGGTGCTGATCAAAGCGTCGTTGGCTTCCTCCTCAACGTGATCCCGTCCACCATCGTCGGCGCATTCGCCACGGGCGACATCCTGCAAGTCTTGATGTTCTCGGTGATCTTCGGTTTCGCCCTGCATCGCCTGGGCGCCTACGGCCGGCCGATCCTGGACTTCATCGATCGCTTCGCCCACGTCATGTTCAACATCATCAACATGATCATGAAGCTCGCGCCAATCGGTGCCTTCGGTGCCATGGCGTTCACCATCGGTGCCTATGGTGTCGGCTCGCTGGTGCAACTGGGCCAGTTGATGGCGTGCTTCTACATCACTTGCCTGCTGTTCATCCTGATCGTGCTGGGTGGTATTGCTCGCATGCACGGTTTCAGCGTTCTGAAAATGATCCGCTACATCCGTGAAGAACTGCTGATCGTACTGGGTACTTCCTCTTCGGAATCGGTACTGCCACGCATGCTGATCAAGATGGAGCGTCTGGGCGCGCAGAAATCCGTGGTAGGCCTGGTGATCCCGACCGGTTACTCGTTCAACCTCGACGGTACGGCGATCTACCTGACCATGGCGGCCGTGTTCATTGCCCAGGCCACTGACACCCCCATGGACCTCACGCACCAGATCACCCTGCTGGTGGTATTGCTGCTGTCCTCCAAAGGTGCCGCCGGTGTGACCGGTTCGGGCTTCATCGTACTGGCAGCCACGCTGTCCGCTGTCGGCCACTTGCCGGTTGCCGGCCTGGCGCTGATCCTCGGCATCGACCGCTTCATGTCCGAAGCCCGTGCCCTGACCAACCTGATTGGTAACGCCGTGGCGACCATCGTGGTGGCCAAGTGGGTCAAGGAACTGGACACCGACGTACTGCAATCCGAGCTGGCTTCTGGCGGTCGCGGCATTGCCGACGAGCCTAAAGACGACGTTCTGGGCCACGCCGACGAGGTCGCCCCGGCTAACGCCAAATAAACCTGCTGCAATGAAAAACCCGCTTCGGCGGGTTTTTTTCTGCCTGCGACCTGAGCGCAACGGTCAGCGTCACTGGCACATAAGGTTATTGCCCCTGAGCGTCCGGCTGCCTAGTCTGGGAGCATCATTCAGGGAGAACATCCATGCTCGGTCCACTGGCATCACTCAAGGTTCTGGATTTCTCGACATTGCTGCCGGGGCCGTTCGCCTCGTTGTTACTGGCGGATATGGGCGCGCACGTGCTGCGCATCGAATCGCCGAGCCGCATGGACCTGCTGCGCGTGCTGCCACCCCATGACCAGGGCGTGTCAGCCAGCCACGCCTATCTCAATCGCAATAAACGCAGCCTGGCGCTGGACCTCAAGCAGCCTGAGGCGCTGGAGGTCATCAAGCAGCTTCTTGAGGACTACGACATTGTGCTGGAGCAGTTTCGCCCCGGTGTCATGGAACGTTTGGGGCTGGGCTATGAAGCCCTGAAGGCCATCAATCCCAAACTCATTTATGTGTCGATCACCGGTTACGGCCAGACCGGCCCTTACCGGGAACGTGCCGGCCATGACATCAATTACCTGGCGCTGGCCGGGCTGGCCAGCTACACCGGCCGTGCCGACAGCGGGCCGCTGCCCTTGGGGCCGCAAGTGGCGGATGTCGCCGGCGGTTCGTTGCACGGGGTAATCGGATTGCTCGCCGCAGTGATCGCCCGCCAGCAAACCGGGCAGGGGCAACACCTGGATGTGAGCATGACCGACTGCGCCTTCAGCCTTAATGCCATGGCGGGCGCCGGGTACCTGGCCTGCGGTGTCGAGCCGGGCCGGGAAGACCAGATGCTCAATGGCGGTAGCTTTTACGACTATTACCGTTCGCGGGATGGCCGCTGGTTGTCGGTGGGCAGCCTCGAACCGGCGTTCATGAAGCAGTTATGTGTAGCGCTTGGGCTGGAGGAGCTGGCGAACCTCGGCCTGTCCCCGCAACCGTCGCAGCAGAGGAAACTCAAGGACGCGCTGACAGTGGAGTTCGAGAAACATGACTTCGCCGAGTTGTGTGCATTGTTTGCGGAACTGGATGCGTGCGTGGAGCCGGTTTTGAGCGTCGGGGAAGCGCTGCGTCATCCGCAGTTGCAGGCACGGGATTTGGTCACGCAAGTGCCGAGGGGCGATGGTTCGAGCCAGGCGCAGATGGCGTGTCCGTTGAAGTTTTCAGAAGGATTGCCGGCGCCCCGGCACATTGGCGCGGCGTTGGGCGAGCATACGGATCAGGTGTTGGGGGAGTTGGGATTTAGTGTTGAGCGGATTGAAGAGCTGCGGCGGGCCAAGGTGATTCTCTAGTGCCTGTGCCGGCCTCATCGCCAGCAGGGCTGGCTCCCACACTGGATGTGCGTCGCACCGTAAATCCCCTGTAGGAGCCAGCCCTGCTGGCGATGAGGACGGTACAGCCAGCAGAAAGATCCGCCTATTCGACCCGCATTTCCCCACTGAACACCAAGGTGTTGCGACACCGCCGACACAAATACCGCCGCCCCTGGCGCACCAGGCCATGGCGCTGCGCCGAGAACGGGAAATCGCTGTCGGCGCACGGGCACTTGTAGATGTAGCGGGTGACGCTGCGGCGCTTGACGTCGTAGGTGTGGCAGCGATTTGGCGGCAGTTCGTATACGCCGCGCATGATCAATTGCCACTCTTCGCCATGGGGCTGAATGCGGTCGCCGAACAGTTGATGAGCGATCAGGTGGGCAACTTCGTGGGCCACTGTCTGCTTGAGGAAGTCCTCGGTGTTTTCCCGGTACAACTGCAGGTTGAAACGCAGCAGGTTCTCGTGCAAATGCGCGACACCGGCTTTTTGCCCGCGCAGCTTGAGGCTCACCACGGGGCGTTTGAAAGGTCGTTTGAAAAAGGATTCGGCTTGTTGGAAACAGTCTTCGACGCGGGTATTGAGTTGCTCGGGCATGCTTGATGGATCTCCAGAGACGTTGAGTATGCCGCAACCCTCGGGCCTTGCGAATCGTTTGAGCGCCGAATGGTCGTTGCGTTTCTTCTGGCAGGAGGCATCAAAAGGCCGCCTTGCGGCGGCCTGTGTCGGCAGATCTGATTTTTGGAGAGTGTGTTGCTAATTCGTATAGACCGGCCCCACGCCAAGTCCCCAGACAATGACAGTGAACGCCATGATAGCCACCAGCACGACCAGGCCTACGGCGAGCACCGAACTGGAAAACAGAAAGCCCTCGTCAGTTGGAATGTTCATGAACGTCGGTAGCCCGACATACAACAGATAGACCGTGTAGCAGATCGCCGCAGTGCCGACGATCATCCCCAGCCACATATGCGGGTACAGCGCCGCCAAGCCGCCGATGAACAGCGGCGTCGCGGTGTAGGTCGCGAAGGCTACGCAGCGTGCCAGGCTGGGATTGGCGTCATAGGTGCGGGCCATCCAGTGAATGAACGCGCCCATGACCGCGACGCCACCGAGCATCGCCAGGTACGACATGATCGTCATCCAGAGCGCACTTTCCATCGTCAACATCACTGGCGGCCGGTTACCGATCACCCAGCCGACCTGCGTGGTGCCGATAAACGCCGACACAGCAGGGATGGCCGCCAGAATCAGGGTGTGGGTCAGGTACATGTGGCTGATGCTTTCCTCCTGGTCGCCACGGATTTCTTTCCATTCTTGGTCAGGGTGGGTGAAGAGCCCCACTACGTGATGGATCATGCCAGTCACTCCTCTTTTATACCGTCGCCCCCCAGTGGAGCGCCTACGGGCCAATACGGCCAAGTAAGTAAAAGGTCTGGAATACGAATGCGACCTTATGTCGCAGTATAGGAAGGAGTTAACCGCACAAGGAGAGGGGGCTTAGAGCAAATTGCGCTGTAAAGCCTGCGCTTAATCGCAGTTGCATCTGTAGAACGGCAGGCGATCCGTCAGGACGCTTCGCCCGGGATAGGTTTTTGCGTAAAATGCCCGCCTTTCGTCACACCTCACGGATTTCGCGTCATGGGCACTCTTACGGTCAACCAGAACAAACTGCAAAAGCGCCTTCGCCGCCAGGCCGGTGAGGCTGTTGCCGATTTCAACATGATTGAAGACGGCGACAAGGTCATGGTCTGCCTGTCCGGCGGCAAGGACAGCTACACCATGCTCGATGTGCTGATGCACTTGCAGAAGGTCGCGCCGATCAAGTTCGAGATCGTGGCCGTGAACATGGACCAGAAACAACCGGGTTTCCCTGAGCACGTGCTGCCGGCTTACCTCAAAGAGCTGGGAATCGAGTATCACATCGTCGAAAAAGACACTTACTCGGTGGTCAAGGAACTGATTCCCGAAGGGAAAACCACTTGCTCGCTGTGCTCGCGCCTGCGTCGCGGCACGCTGTACACGTTCGCTGACGAGATCGGCGCGACCAAAATGGCCTTGGGTCATCACCGCGACGACATCGTCGAGACGTTCTTCCTCAACATGTTCTTCAACGGTTCGCTCAAGGCCATGCCACCCAAGTTGCGCGCCGATGACGGACGCAACGTGGTGATCCGCCCGTTGGCCTACTGCAACGAAAAGGACATCCAGGCTTATTCGGACTTCAAGCAGTTCCCGATCATCCCGTGCAACCTCTGCGGTTCCCAGGAAAACCTGCAACGTCAGGTGGTCAAGGAAATGCTCCAGGACTGGGAGCGCAAGACCCCAGGCCGTACCGAGAGCATTTTCCGCAGCTTGCAGAACGTGATCCCGTCGCAACTGGCGGACCGCAACCTGTTCGACTTCACCAGCCTCAAGATCGACGAAACGGCGGCTTCGCGCTTCGTCAACGTGGTTAACCTTTAATCACCTTGATGTGGGAGCCAGCCTGCTGGCGATAGCGGTGGGTCAGGCAAATCATTGTCGGCTGACACTCCCTCATCGCCAGCAGGCTGGCTCCCACATGGGTTTATTCATCTAATCCTCAGGAGAGGGCATGCGCGACTACAAGTGGCTGAATGAATTCTGCCTGAACCGTTTTGGTTCGGCGGCTGAACTGCAAGCCCATCTGCCCGTTCCCAAGACCCCGGCGCAATTGCGCAAGATCAGCGATGACCGCTACCTCTCGACCATGGCATTGCGCGTATTCCGTGCCGGGCTCAAGCACAGCCTGGTGGACGCCAAGTGGCCGGCCTTCGAAGAAGTGTTCTTCAAGTTCGACCCGGAAAAAGTCGTGCTGATGAGCGCCGAGCATCTGGAACGCCTGATGCAGGACGCGCGGATTATCCGCCACCTGGGCAAATTGAAGAGTGTGCCGCGCAATGCGCAGTTCGTGCTGGACGTGGCCATTGAGAAGGGCAGCTTCGGTGCGATGATCGCCGATTGGCCGGTGACTGATATCGTCGGCTTGTGGACGATGCTGAAAAAGCGCGGCCATCAATTGGGCGGCCTGTCTGCGCCGCGTTTCCTGCGCATGGTCGGCAAGGATACCTTTGTGCCGAGTTACGATGTGGTCGCGGCGTTGAACGCACAGAACATCATCGACAAGGTGCCAACCAGCCTGCGCGACCTGGCGCTGGTGCAGGATGTGTTCAACCAATGGCATGAAGAAAGCGGCGGACGGCCGATGAGTCAGATTTCGATGATGCTGGCCTACACCGTCAATCATTGAGACCGAGTCGGTCGAGCGCGACCCCGGCCTATCGCTGGCAAGCCAGCTCCCACAGTGATTGGAGTTGTCCACACATTTTGTGTTCAAACCCAATACCTGTGGGAGTTGCTCACAGAATTTGTGTTCAAACCCAATACCTGTGGGAGTTGCTCACAGAATTTGTGTTCAAACCCAATACCTGTGGGAGTTGCCCACAGAATTTGTGTTCAAACCCAATACCTGTGGGAGTTGCTCACAGAATTTGTGTTCAAACCCAATACCTGTGGGAGTTGCTCACAGAATTTGTGTTCAAGCCCAATACCTGTGGGAGCTGGCTTGCCAGCGATGAGGCCCGATCAGGCGACGGATATCTCGCCTTCGCCAGCCAACTTGCGGTTCAACTGATACCGCCACCGCACATACAACAGCGCTGAACAGAACACCGCCAGGCTCGCGGCCATCTCCAGCACGCCGAACATCTGCCGGTTCGGGTCATACGCGGCCAACGCGCCTTTGATGAAATACAGGTTCACCACAAAGCACATCCATGAATGCCCGCGGGCGTTGCCGACAATCATCCCCGGCGCGAGCAACAGCAACGGCACCAGCTCGATCAGCAGAATCACCCATGGCCGTGCACCGTGCAGATCGGCAACCATCAAGTAGTAAACGCAGAGCAATCCCACCAGACCAAAAAAGCACAGCAGACTGATGACGCGCATCGCCTTGACGCGCGGTTCGAGCCATTCGATGGCGGGCAGGACCTTCGGCTTCTTGGCCACCTTCAACCCTCCAGTTTCTGCGCAGTCTTGGCCAGGCGCATGCCCAGTGCACGGCACAGCGCCACTTCATGAGCGTCCAGACCGCTTTTGCCATCGGCTCCGGCGTGATGACTGGCGCCGTACGGCGTGCCGCCACCCTGGGTTTCCAGCAACGCCGATTCGCTGTAGGGCAGGCCGGTGATCAACATGCCATGGTGCAGCAATGGCAGCATCATCGACAGCAGGGTGGTTTCCTGGCCACCGTGCAGGCTCGCCGTGGACGTGAACACGCCGGCCGGTTTGCCCACCAGCGCGCCGGTCAGCCACAGGTTGCTGGTGCCGTCGAGGAAGTACTTGAGCGGCGCCGCCATGTTGCCGAAACGAGTCGGACTGCCCAGTGCCAGGCCAGCGCAGTTTTTAAGGTCGTCGAGGCTGGCATAGAGCGCGCCTTCGTCGGGAATGTCCGGCGCCACGGCTTCGCATTCCGTGGAAATCGCCGGCACTGTGCGCAACCGCGCTTCTAGGCCAGCCTGCTCGACACCGCGGGCAATTTGCCGGGCCATTTCATTGGTCGAACCGCTGCGGCTGTAGTACAGCACCAGAATGTACGGCGCACTCATGGCAACAGTTCCAGAATCTGCTCCGGTGGACGACCGATGACGGCTTTATCGCCGACTTCGAGAATCGGACGTTCCATCAGTTTCGGGTGGGCGGCGATGGCTGCGATCAATTGCGCTTCGCTCAGGCTGCCGTCCGCGAGGCCGAGGGTCTTGTATTCGTCCTCGCCGGTGCGCAGCAGTTGCCGGGCACTAATGCCGAGTTTGCCCAGCAGACCCTGGATTTGCGCGGCGTCGAGCGGGGTTTCCAGATAGCGCACCACGGTCGGCGTCAGGCCACGGGCTTCGAGCAGTTCGAGCGCACCGCGGGATTTCGAGCAGCGCGGGTTGTGATAAAGCGTCAGATCGGTCATGAGCGGGTCGCATCTTGCGTAAGGTGGCGGCTATTCTAACTGTGCAGCGCGTAATCCAGAACCTTGGGAGGCGATGGGTCGCAGGCGCATTCAATTTTTGACAAGGAACACGACATGACAAGGCGACTGGCAGCAGCATTGACGATCATTGGGGCGTTGCTGTTGGGGGGCTGCGGAAACGACTACGGGATTGACCAGAATGGACAGAAAGTCGCCGCCGAGCGTCTGGATGGCAAATGGCTGGTGCTCAATTACTGGGCTGAATGGTGCGGGCCGTGCCGTACCGAGATCCCGGAGCTGAACGCCTTGGCCGATCAGCTCCAGAGCAAGAAGATCGGTGTGTTCGGGGTCAACTTCGATAATGTGCAGGGCGAAGAGTTGAAAAGCGCCAGTGAGAAGCTTGGAATCAAATTTACCGTGCTGGCCCAGGACCCTTCAGAAGTGTTCGAACTGCCACGCAGTGAGGCATTACCGGTGACCTATATCATCGATAACAAAGGCAAGGTGCGTGAGCAATTGATGGGAGAGCAGACAGCGGCGGGGGTGATGGCGAAGCTGGAGGCGTTGCAGGCGCAGAATTGAATCGAGGGATGATGATCGTTCCCCCGCTCTGCGTGGGAACGCCGCCTGTGACGCGGAGCGTCACTTGATCATTCCCACGCAGAGCGCGGGAATGATCAAGGGAGGAGGGGGCATCAACCTTCCTCAAGCCACCAGCGCAGCGGCTTGCCTTCGGCCGGCCAGAAACGCATCTGATCGATTGACGATACGTCCCAGCGTTGCACGTTTTCCAGCGCCTGAAGGAAGCGTTTTTCCTGCTCCATCAGCGCCGGCGCGCAGAGTTTGCGGGTGCTGCCGATTTTGCCGAAGCTCAGCTTGTTGCCTTCCAGGGTGTATGGCGCGAACCAGTGGTTGCAGCCACCATTGCCGTAGGCGCGACCATCTTCGCCGAGCGTGATGGTCAGGTGGCTGTAGTCCATCAACGGACGTTCGCCGATCCACTCCAGAATGTAGCTGCGGTTTTGTTGCAATTGCACCGGATCGGCAGCACAGCCCATCAGGCTTGCACCGACCAGCGCGGCCAGGGCGAGGTGTTTCATCACGCAGGCTCCTGGCACTTCGGGCACAGGTGCTTTTCGCCAACGGTGGTCCAGCCCAGCTCGGCAATCCGCGCAGTGGCGGCTGGCTTTTCGGCCTTGTTGCCCAACTTGGCGTCGACCGCGAACTCGAAGCTCAGCTCTTTTGCACAGCTGTCGCAGTTCACCTGCCAGGTGTGGATCGCCAGTTCGCCGAACACCGGGCCACTGGCTACCGCAACCCATTGCCCGGGTGGATTGATCAAGTGGCGAACCGTTTCGACGGTCAGGCGCATGGACAAGTCCTTGGCGCCCTTGAGGGTCACTACCAACACGTCGTTATTGCGAATCGAGCCGCCGTTGCCGGTGACTTGATAGCGCCCCGGCACCAGGGCGCGGCATTCGGTGAGGGTGTGTTGCGGGTTCATCAGGCTGTAGCGGAAATCGTGTTCGACCATGGGTCCTCCAAATATGCGCGATATGCTAGCACGGGCATTCGCGTTGCATGGTGCGGGCACATGACCTTCGATCAGGTTCAGTCACCTGTGACCAGGTTTTGCGCAGTGCCGGCGTTCCAGGTCGCAATGTTGTCGAGGGTGGTCGCGGCAATCGCGCCAAGGGCTTCGCGGGTCAGGAACGCCTGATGCGCGGTAATGATGACGTTAGGGAACGTCAGCAATCGCGCCAGAACATCGTCCTGCAACGGCAGGTCGGAACGATCCTCGAAGAACAGCTGCGCTTCCTCTTCATACACATCCAGCCCCAGATAACCCAATTGCCCGCTCTTGAGGGCGTCGATCAGCGCCGGGGTGTCCACCAGGCCACCGCGACCGGTATTGATCAACATCGCCCCCGGTTGCATGTGCGCCAAAGACTCGCGGTTGATCAGATGCTTGCTCTGTTCATTGAGCGGGCAGTGCAGGCTGATGATCTGCGATTCGGCCAGCAGTTGCGGCAAGCCCAGGTATCGGGCACCGAGTGCTTCGACCTGGGGATTGGGGTACGGGTCGTAAGCCAGCAACCGGCAGCCGAAACCGTTCATGATTTTTGCGAATGTAGCGCCGATCTGCCCGGTACCGACCACGCCGACGGTCTTGCCCACCAGGTCGAAACCGGTCAGCCCGTGCAGGCTGAAGTCGCCTTCGCGGGTACGGTTGTAGGCTCGGTGCAAACGACGGTTGAGCGCCAGGATCAGCGCCACTGCATGCTCGGCCACCGCATGGGGCGAGTAGGCCGGGACGCGCACCACCGCCAGCCCGAGGCGTTTCGCCGCTGCAAGGTCGACATGGTTGTAACCGGCCGAACGCAGGGCAATCAGGCGTGTGCCGCCCGCCGCGAGGCGTTCGAGCACCTGTGCACTGAGATCATCATTGATGAAGGCACAGACGACCTCGTGATGTTCGGCCAGCGCCACTGTATCAACGCTCAGCCGCGCCGCCTGAAAGTGCAGCTCGATACCGGGCGGCAGATCCGCGGCGAGAAAACTCTCGCGGTCGTAGTTCTGGCTGCTGAATAAAATCGTGCGCATGTGTTCTCCCTGAAGACTCAGCGTTTTCAAGATCAAAAGATCGTCGCCTGCGGCAGCTCCTACATTAGTCCTTCCCGCTACCAGCGTCTTTGCGCCAGGTCAGGCATTGATGCGCGCCTGGGCGGCCAGGCGATTGATTGCCCGGTCGAGTTCTTCGAGGGCGCTGTAGGCTTTCGGGTCCTGTTGCTTGAGCAGGGTTTCGCTGCGTTGGCAGGCGGCGCGCAGTTGCGGCACGCCGCAGTAACGGGTTGCGCCGTGCAGGCGATGGACACGTTCGATCAGCGCGTTGTGATCGCGGCTTTCCTGGGCCTGGCGGATCGCTTCACGGTCGGCTTCCAGCGACGCCAGCAACATCGCCAGCATGTCTGCCGCCAGATCGGCCTTGCCCGCGGCCAGACGCAAGCCTTCTTCGTGATCGAGCACTTGCAACTCAAAGGCACCGTTGTGGCTGTCGCTGGCGCGCTCCGGGCTATGGTTGCGCAGCGCCAGGCCACTCCATTTCAGCACCACCTGCGCCAGTTGCCGCTCACTGATCGGTTTGGTCAGGTAGTCGTCCATGCCGCTTTGCAACAAGGCGCGTTTTTCATTGGCCATGGCATGGGCGGTGAGCGCCACGATCGGCAGCGGTGTGCAATGCCGCTCGCTCTCCCACTGGCGGATCGCCTCGGTACTTTGCCGTCCGTCCATTCCCGGCATCTGCACGTCCATCAGCACCAGGTCGAAGGTCTCGTTTTGCACCGCTTTGACGGCTGCGTAGCCGCTTTCCACGGCGAGCACCTTGGCGCCCATGTCTTCGAGCAACGTCTGCACCAGCAGCAGATTGGCCGGGTTGTCGTCAACGCACAGCACTTTAGGCGCGCGACTGGAAACCGGTTCGCCGGGTTCGCTGCGAATCTGGCGCGGGTTGACCAGGTCGGACAGTGCGCGTCGTAACTTGCGGGTGCAGGCCGGTTTGGCCTGGAGCTGGCTGTGAGGGTTGGGCACCGAGAGGTGGAACAGCGTCTGCTCCGTGGTCGGGCAGAGCACCAGCACTTTGCAACCAAGGTGTTCGAGGTCCCAGATGTATTGATTAAGGCGCTCGGGCGGCATGTCATTGCTGGTGACGCCCAGCACCGCCAGGTCGATGGCCTGATCGGTCTGATGGACGCCAGTCACGCCATTGGTCAAGCTTTCCAGCGTGTTGAACGGCGTGACCGCGAGACCGCAATCTTCCAGTTGATGCTGCAGCGCCTGACGGGCCAGGTCATGGTTTTCCAGCACCGCCACACGACGACCCGACAGCGGCGGGCCGGGCAGGTCTTCGGCATCGTCGCGGGTTTTGGGCAGGCTCAGGCTGATCCAGAACTCCGAACCTTCGCCCGGTGTACTGTCTACACCGATCTCGCCGCCCATTTGTTCGATCAGTCGCTTGGAAATCACCAGCCCCAGCCCCGTGCCGCCCGGTTGCCGGGACAGTGAGTTATCGGCCTGACTGAAAGCCTGGAACAGCGCGCGTACGTCCTGGCTCGACAGGCCGATGCCAGTGTCCTGAATACTGATGCGCAGTTGCACACTGTCATCGTGTTCTTCTTCGAGCATGGCCCGGGCGACGATGGTGCCTTCGCGGGTGAACTTGATGGCGTTGCTGACCAGGTTGGTGAGGATCTGCTTGAGCCGCAGCGGGTCGCCGACCAGCGACAAAGGCGTGTCGCGATACACCAGGCTCACCAGCTCAAGTTGTTTGGCGTGGGCAGCGGGGGCAAGGATGGTCAGGGTGTCCTGCAGCAGATCGCGCAAGTTGAACGGAATATGGTCGAGCACCAGTTTGCCGGCCTCGATTTTCGAAAAGTCGAGGATCTCGTTGATGATCCCCAACAGGCTGTCGGCGGACTTTTCGATGGTGCCCAGATAATCGAGCTGGCGCGGGGTCAACTCGCTTTTCTGCAGCAAATGGGTAAAACCGAGAATACCGTTGAGCGGCGTGCGGATTTCGTGGCTCATGTTGGCCAGGAATTCGGATTTGATCCGGCTCGCCTCCAGTGCCTCCTTGCGCGCCAGGTCGAGTTCGATGTTCTGGATCTCGATGGTTTCGAGGTTCTGGCGAACATCTTCGGTGGCCTGGTCGATGCTGTGCTGCAATTCTTCCTGGGCATTTTGCAGGGTGCCAGCCATGCGGTTGATGCCCGATGCCAGTTCGTCCAGTTCATGACTGCCAAGGGGTGGCAGCCGGGTTTCCAGATGACCGTCCTTGAGTTGGGCTACGGCCTGCTTGATCTGGGTCAGCGGCCGGTTGATGGTGCGGCCCATGCGCAAGGCAAGCAACGCCGCGCCACCCAGGCCGGCGGCGATCATCATCAGGCTGGCGAACAGGCTGCGGTAACCGCGCAGCAACATGCCATTGTGCGACAGTTCGAGCTCGACCCAGCCCAACAGGCGATCGGCCTCATCGGGTATCACATCGCCTGCCAGATTACGATGCTTGCCGAACACCGGCAGCAGATAACGCGTCGCATCGCTGCCACTGCGCCGCAACATTTGCGAACCATCGCCCAGCGGCGCCTGGTTGAGCATGGTCGGTCCCGCATGGGCCAGTAACGTGCGGTCAGGTGCGAGGAAAGTTACGGCACGCACGTCCGGCTGCTCGAGGGATTGCGTAGCGATGCGTTCGAGCAGCTCGTTGTTTTTATGGCCCATGGCCGGCGCTACCAGCGGCGCCAGTTGCTCGGCGATCATTTCGCCACGTTGCATGAGTTGGGTTTGCAAGTCCGATTGCTGCATCCAGGTGAAATAACCACCCAGGACCAGCGCCATGAGGCTGGTCGGCAATAGAGTCAGCAACAGCACGCGGCCTTTGATTCCCAGTTTCTTGAGCACGCATCTCTCCTGCATCCAGCTATCGATAGTCCTGCACTCGCGTGTGGCATGCACCACCTGCGCAGTGTAGCGATTTGCTGGCGGGCAATCTTCGTAAAATTGATGTCGTCGTTCGTCGGCCAGTTCGGGCCTTTTCAACGGTTGCGCAAAGTGTCGGGTTGCCTCAGGCGAAGCAATCTTCAATAATTATCAACTGAGAATTATTTGCAGATACTCATGACTCCCATCGCCTCTGGTCATCCGCGCATCCTTTCCATCGAAGACGATCTCGTGCTCGGTGCTTATGTCCATGAGCATCTGGGCCGCAGCGGCTTTCAGGTGACCTGGTGCCAGAACGGCCAGGAAGGCCTCGCCGCTGCCCGCGAGCAAGCCTTCGACGTGGTGTTGATGGACATTCTGTTGCCCGGACTGGACGGGTTGTCAGTGCTGACGCAATTGCGCCAGAGTCACTCCACCCCGGTGTTGCTGATGTCGGCGCTGGGGGCCGAAGCGGATCGCATCAGTGGCTTTAGCCTGGGGGCTGATGATTACCTGACCAAGCCGTTCAGCATGGTCGAGTTGCGGGTACGCATCGAAGCGATCCTGCGCCGCGTCGCCCTCGACCGTCGGCCGACGCCGGCAGCGATTGCGCCGCCGCGGGACAGCTTGCATTTCGACGATGAACAGTCCGAGGTTTTTTACGGCGAGCGAGCCGCCGGCCTGACCCGCAGCGAATACCGCTTGCTGGAAACCCTGAATCGCAATGACGATGAAGTGTTGAGCAAAGCCTTCCTTTATCAACATGTCCTGCAACGCGGTTACTCTGCCCATGACCGCAGTCTGGACATGCACATCAGCCAGATCCGCCGCAAGCTCAAGGCCATCGGCTATACCGAACGCGAAGTGCGGACGGTCTGGGGCAAGGGCTACATTCTGAGCGCCAGTGATGAAATGTAATGTGCCGGGCCGGCACTCGCTATTCTGGAAGCTTGCCTGTTTGCTGGTCGCATTCTGTTTGCTGATGATCTGGTTGAGCTGGTCCTGGGGTCGTTATATGGAACAGCGCAATCAGTTCCTCTCCGATGATGCCCGCAGAACCCTGACGCACTACGCCGCCGAAGCCGAACAAGCCTGGCAGTTGCGCCAGAACGCCGGCATCGATGACTGGTTGCAGGCGATGCATCAGCGGGAAAAAGGCTGGGTCGGTGTCATCGGCGGTGATTTGCAGTCTTTGAGCAACCAGTCACTTTCGGACAAGGAAATCGAGCGCCTGACCTTCCTGCGCGGATTGGATTGGCCGATCCACAAAAAAGGCCGGCCGTGGATGCGGGTACCGTTCCCTGGCGACCCGTCCACCGGGAGCCTGGTAATCGAGTTGCCCGAACGCTTTCTGCCGGGACAATATCGGGTGTTCTGGCGGGTGATCACCAACGGTGTGATTCCGGGCTTGTTCACATTGCTGTTATGCGTCGGGCTGTATCGCCTGTTGGTGGTACCACTCAATCACTTGCGTGCTCAGGCCAATGCCTGGCGGGCCGACCAATTGAGTGTGCGGCTGTCGAGCCGCACGACCAATCGTACCGATGAGCTGGGTGAACTGGGCAGAGCGTTCGATCATATGTCCGAACGTCTGCAAAGCACGGTTGCGTTGCAACAGCAATTGCTGCGCGACCTGTCCCACGAATTGCGCACACCACTGAGTCGCCTGCGGGTAGCCAGTGAAAGCGAGCAGGGCCTGGAGTCGTTACGCGAACGTATTGGTCGTGAAGTCGACGGCATGCAGCGATTGGTGGAAGACACGCTGCAACTGGCCTGGCTCGACACCGAACGCACCCGATTGCCTGATGAAGCGATCCAGGTCCAGGCATTGTGGGAAATGCTCACCGAAAACGCCTGCTATGAAAGCTGCTGGCCGAACGGGCAGTTGCTGTGTTCGGTGGACGCTTCCTGCTGGGTTCGCGGCCATCTCGATACGTTGGCCCAAGCGCTGGAAAACATGTTGCGCAATGCTATTCGTCATTCACCCAAGGGCGGCATCGTCCTCCTTGGTGGCCGGCGTGACGGCGAGTACTGGCATCTGTGGCTGGAGGACCAGGGTGGCGGCGTGGCGCAAGCAGATCTGGAACGGATCTTCCTGCCTTTCACCCGCCTCGATGGCTCGCGGCCCGGGGACGGCGGGTTTGGTCTGGGCCTTAGCATCGCGAGGAATGCGGTGCAGCGACAGGGCGGGCAGCTGTGGGCCGAGAATACGGGTAGCGGGTTGCGGATGAACATGCGGCTGATCGCGGATGAAAGCCAAGTCAGTGATAGCGCTTGCGCCAGCAAGACTGCGCCTGCACTGGCGTCCCTTCAAACCCAGTAAGTGCGAGCTGCAAGGTCAGCCAAGCCCTCAACATCTGCTCACGCCGGAGCGTTCCGGCATTGTTGAACGACATTTCCGAAAGGGTATCAGCGGCATTTTCATACTTCCTTGACCGATTAAGCTCTGGCCTTCAATCAACCTCAAGGAACAGAACATGACTGCACCGGACGTAACCAGCGGCACATCAGATGATCGTTTCAGCGAAGTGCTCGCGCTGATCCACGGTGCCAGACAGCAGGCCATTCGAGCGGTCAATACGCAACTGATCGAGTTGTACTGGCAGGTCGGTGCTCATATCAGTCGCAAGCTGGAACGGGCCGAGTGGGGCGATTCCGTGGTCGGTCAATTGGCTGAGCATCTGGCAAGGACGCAACCGGGGTTGCGCGGGTTTACCCGGTCCAATCTGTTTCGCATGCGCCAATTCTATGAGATTTACCACGCTGAAGAGAAAGTCGCGCCACTGGTGCGACAATTATCCTGGTCGCATAACGTGATGATCTTTGGCCAAAGCAAACGCCCTGAAGAACGCGAGTTCTACCTGCGCATGGCGATTCAGGAGAAGTGGTCGAAGCGGGAACTGGAGCGCCAGTTCAAGGCAGCATTATTTGAGCGCAGTGTTACTCAGCCGGCAAAAATCTCAACAGCACTGAAACAAACCCACCCCTCGGCGCTGGAGATTTTCCGTGACGCCTACATGCTCGAATTTCTCGACCTGCCCGGCGCCCATGCCGAGACCGATTTGCATCAGGGGCTGCTGGCGCGTCTCAAGGAGTTCCTGATCGAACTGGGCCGTGATTTCTGTTTTGTCGGCTCCCAATACCCGCTGCAAGTTGGCGGGCGGGATTTCGCCCTGGACCTCTTGTTCTTCCACCGGGGACTTAACTGCCTGGTAGCCATTGAACTCAAGGTCGGTCGTTTTGAGCCGGAGTATCTGGGCAAGCTGAACTTCTACCTGGAAGCACTGGACCGCGACGAACGAAAGCCTCATGAGAACCCTGCCATTGGAGTCCTGCTTTGTGCCAGCAAGGAAGACGAGGTGGTTGAATATGCGCTCAACCGCAGCCTGTCGCCTGCGCTTATCGCTGAGTATCAGGTACAACTGCCGGACAAACTGCTGTTGCAAGCCAAGCTGCACGAGTTCTACGCATTGAATGTCGGGCAAGCGGATGAGGACTGAGCCAGGGCTTATTCCTGTTAGCCATAAGCACCACACTTTGCGTGATATGGCCTTCGAACGTTTGCCGGTATGATAGGCGCCCCCGCAGTCTGGATTGCGAATACGCCATGACCTTGCAGTACCCAACCATCGCCGATTGCGTCGGCAACACTCCGCTGGTTCGTTTGCAGCGCCTGCCTGGCGCCACCAGCAACACCCTTTTGCTCAAGCTTGAAGGGAATAACCCGGCGGGTTCGGTCAAGGACCGTCCGGCGCTGTCGATGATCACCCGCGCCGAATTGCGTGGGCAGATCCATGCCGGCGATACGCTGATCGAAGCGACTTCGGGTAACACCGGTATTGCGTTGGCCATGGCCGCCGCGATCAAGGGTTACAAGATGATCCTGATCATGCCGGACAACTCCAGCGCTGAACGCAAGGCTGCCATGACCGCTTATGGCGCCGAGTTGATTCTGGTCAGCCAGGAAGAAGGCATGGAAGGTGCCCGCGACCTCGCCCAGCGCATGGAGGCCGAAGGCCGTGGCAAAGTGCTGGATCAGTTCGCCAATGGCGACAACCCTGAGGCGCATTACACCACCACTGGCCCGGAAATCTGGCGTCAGACCCAGGGCACCATCACCCATTTCGTCAGCTCCATGGGCACCACCGGCACCATCATGGGGGTTTCGCGGTACCTGAAAGAACAGAGCGACGCCGTGCAGATCATCGGCCTGCAACCGATGGAAGGCTCGGCGATTCCGGGTATCCGTCGCTGGCCCCAGGAATACCTGCCGAAGATCTATCAGGCCGATCGCGTGGACCGGATCGTCGACATGGCGCAAAGCGAAGCCGAAGACGTGACCCGTCGACTGGCCCGTGAAGAAGGCATCTTCTGCGGCGTGTCCTCGGGCGGCGCAGTGGCAGCGATGCTGCGTCTGTCCAAAGAAGTTGAAAACGCGGTGATCGTCGCGATCATCTGCGACCGTGGCGACCGTTACCTGTCGACCGGCATTTTCGACGCGCCCAACTGATGGCCAAACATGAAAGAGGCCTGCGCTTCCAGCCCACCGGCGGCAGCAAGGCCCCGCAAGTCCCGACCGGCAAAAAACAGCGCCTGACCATCGAGCGCCTGGCCAATGACGGTCGCGGTATCGCGTTTTTCGAAGGGCGTACCTGGTTCGTCATCGGCGCATTGGCCGGTGAAGAGATCGAAGCGCGTGTACTTGGCGCCCACGGCAAAGTGGTCGAGGCGCGCGCCGAACGGGTGTTCAAGGCCAGCGAACTGCGCCGCCCGGCACCGTGCGCCCATGCCGGCCGTTGCGGCGGTTGCAGCGTGCAGCATCTGCCACATGATGAACAGCTCGCCCTGAAACAGCGCATGCTCGCCGAGCAGTTGTCCAAGGTCGCCGGCGTCGAGCCCGAAGAGTGGGCTGTCCCGTTGAGCGGTCCAGAGTTCGGCTACCGTCGCCGCGCCCGCGTAGCCGTGCGATGGGACATGAAGGCCAAGATGCTCGAAGTCGGTTTCCGCGCCGCCGGCAGCCAGGACATTGTCGGCATCAATGAATGTCCGGTGCTGGTACAACCCTTGCAGCCGATCATGACCGGCTTGCCGCCGATGTTGCGCCGCTTGAGCAAACCTCAGGCACTCGGGCATGTGGAGTTGTTCAGCGGCTCATCACTGGCGGTTTTGCTGCGACACATGGCGCCATTGTCCGAAGGCGACCTGACCATTCTCAAGGATTTCTGTGCGCTCCATGAAGCCCAGTTGTGGCTGCATGGCGACGGCGAGCCGCAACCGGTCGAGGCCGGTCAGTCGCTGGGCTATCGTCTTGAGCAGTGGGATCTGGAGTTGGCTTATCGTCCAGGGGATTTCATTCAGGTCAACGCCGGCGTCAACGAAGCGATGGTTGCCCAGGCGCTGGACTGGCTGAAACCTGCGACGGATGAGCGGGTTCTCGATCTGTTCTGCGGTCTCGGCAATTTTGCCTTGCCGCTGGCCAAGGCCACTCGCGAAGTGGTGGCGGTGGAGGGCGTGCAGACGATGGTTGATCGGGCGGCGGCAAACGCGGCTAGCAATAATCTGCATAACGCGAAGTTTTTTCAGGCCGATTTATCCCAGCCGTTGACCGATGCCGAATGGGCGCGGGAAGGCTTTTGTGCGGTACTCTTGGACCCACCGCGTGACGGTGCTTTCGAGGTTGTGCGCAAGCTCAGGACGCTGGGTGCCGAACGGTTGGTATATGTGTCGTGCAATCCGGCAACTCTGGCGCGCGACACGGTCGAATTGATCAAGCAGGGCTACCGGTTAAAACGTGCCGGGATTCTCGATATGTTTCCTCAGACGGCACATGTCGAGGCCATGGCGTTATTTGAAGCGAGCTAGGATGCTCGTCTGGTCCGACTGGCCCGCCCGTGCAACCGCGCATCAGCCCGACGTGGGCGCACGGGCAACGAAGGTCAGCGATTTGACGCATTGAATCTGCGTCGTAGGGAAGGTAAGCAAGATGGTACAGGTGAGAGCACACCAGCCGATCAACACCGACGGCAGTATCAATCTCGAGGCTTGGCTCGATCATGCGGTCAGTGTCGATCTGGCGCTGGATCGCGAAGCCTTGAAAGAGGCTTGCGAGTTCGCTCGCGAGTCTGAGCAGCAGGCCAATGCGGCCAAGAATTTATGGTCGGAAGGCAACTCGAGTTTCCGTACCGGCCTTGAAATCGCCGAAATTCTCGCCGACCTCAAACTCGATCAGGATTCGCTGGTCGCTGCGGTCCTGTACCGAGGCGTGCGCGAAGGTCAGATCCCGTTGCCGGCGGTCAGCCAGCGCTTTGGCCCGGTGGTCGCCAAACTCATCGACGGCGTGCAGCGCATGGCGGCTATCAGCGACAGTCTGAGCCCGCGTAAATCCATGGTGATGGGCACTCAGGGCCAGGTCGAAAACCTGCGCAAGATGCTGGTGGCGATGGTCGACGACGTGCGTGTCGCCTTGATCAAGCTGGCCGAGCGCACCTGCGCGATTCGTGCGGTGAAAACCGCCGACGACGAAAAGCGCAACCGCGTGGCCCGTGAAGTCTTCGACATCTACGCGCCGCTCGCCCATCGTCTGGGGATCGGTCATATCAAATGGGAGTTGGAGGACTTGTCCTTCCGCTACCTTGAGCCCGATCAGTACAAACAGATCGCCAAATTGCTGCATGAACGGCGACTCGATCGCGAGCGTTTCATCAGCGAGGTGATGAGCCAGCTGAAAAACGAATTGCAGGCCACCGGCGTCGATGCAGACATCAGCGGCCGGGCCAAACACATCTACTCGATCTGGCGCAAAATGCAGCGCAAAGGTCTGGAGTTCAGCCAGATCTACGACGTTCGCGCCGTGCGTGTGCTGGTGCCGGAAATGCGCGATTGCTACACCGCGCTCGGCATCGTCCACACCCTGTGGCGGCACATTCCCAAAGAGTTTGACGACTACATCGCCAACCCCAAGGAAAACGGCTACCGCTCGCTGCACACTGCTGTGATCGGTCCGGAGGGCAAGGTGCTGGAAGTGCAGATCCGCACCCACGCCATGCACGAAGAAGCCGAGCTGGGGGTTTGCGCACACTGGAAGTACAAGGGCACCGACGTCAAATCCGGTTCCAATCACTACGAAGAGAAAATTTCCTGGTTGCGGCAGGTGCTCGAATGGCACGAGGAACTCGGTGACATCGGTGGCCTGGCGGAACAGTTGCGGGTCGATATCGAGCCTGACCGGGTCTATATCTTCACCCCGGACGGTCACGCCATCGACCTGCCGAAGGGCGCGACGCCACTGGACTTTGCCTACCGCGTGCACACCGAAATCGGTCACAACTGCCGTGGCGCCAAGATCAACGGGCGCATCGTGCCGCTCAACTACAGCCTGCAAACGGGTGAGCAGGTCGAGATCATCACCAGCAAGCATGGCACCCCGAGTCGTGACTGGCTCAACCCGAACCTGGGTTACGTCACCACCTCGCGGGCGCGGGCGAAGATCGTTCACTGGTTCAAGCTGCAGGCCCGCGACCAGAACGTCGCGGCCGGTAAAACCCTGCTTGAGCGCGAGCTCAATCGCCTCGGTCTGCCGGCGGTGGACTTCGACAAGCTGGCCGAGAAGGCCAACATGAAAACCGCCGAAGACCTGTTTGCCGCGCTTGGTGCCGGTGATTTGCGCCTGGCGCAGTTGGTCAACCTGGCGCAGCAATTGGTCGAGCCGGAACGCGGCAACGAACAGTTGGAACTCATCCCGCGCAAGGCGACCGGTTACAAGCCGGGCAAGCGCGGCGACATTCAGATCCAGGGCGTCGGCAACCTGATGACCCAGATGGCCGGCTGCTGCCAGCCGCTGCCAGGGGACGCAATCGTCGGTTACATCACCCAGGGCCGTGGCGTCAGCATTCACCGCCAGGACTGCGCATCGGTGTTGCAATTGGGCGGACGCGAGCCAGAGCGGATCATCCAGGTCAGCTGGGGGCCGGTGCCGGTACTCACGTATCCCGTCGATATTGTCATTCGGGCCTACGACCGTTCCGGTTTGCTGCGTGACGTTTCGCAGGTATTGCTCAATGAGCGGATCAACGTGCTGGCGGTCAACACCCGTTCGAACAAGGAGGACAACACGGCGCTGATGTCCCTGACCATCGAGATTCCGGGGCTGGATGCATTGGGGCGGTTGCTGGGGCGGATTTCCCAATTGCCGAACATCATCGAAACCCGGCGTAACCGTACGCCGTGAAGAACGACGCCGATCAACTGTGGGAGCTGGCTTGCCAGCGATGGCATCACCTCGATTTTCCTCAGAGATCGAGTTGTCCGCATCGCCGGCAGGTCAGCTCCCACAGGTCTTGTTGAGACTGACCCGATGTATTCACTTGAAGACTTGCTTCATCTGATGAACCGCCTGCGCGACCCGCAGTACGGTTGCCCGTGGGACATCAAGCAAACCTACGCCACCATCGTTGCGCATACCCTTGAGGAAGCCTACGAAGTCGCCGACGCCATCGAGCGTGGTGACTTCGATCATTTACAGGGCGAACTCGGCGACTTGCTGTTCCAGGTGGTTTATTACAGCCAACTGGCCCGGGAGGAAGGGCGCTTCGAGTTCGACGGTGTGGTCGACAGCATCACCCGCAAACTGATCCGCCGGCATCCCCACGTGTTCCCTACAGGTGATCTCTATGCGCCGCTGGATGTGCCTCGGTTGACCGAAGAGCAAGTCAAGCAACGCTGGGAAGAGATCAAGGCCGAAGAGCGCGCGGAGAAATCTGCGGCACCGCTGCAGCTGTCGTTGCTCGATGACGTGCCCGCTGCATTGCCGGCGTTGTCACGCTCGGCAAAATTGCAGAAACGCGCAGCGCAGGTGGGTTTCGACTGGCCCGATGCTCTGCCGGTACTCGACAAGGTCCGCGAAGAACTCGACGAAGTCCTCGAAGCCATGTCGCAAAACGATCCCGAGGCGGTGGCTGGCGAGATCGGCGACCTGTTGTTTTCCGTGGTCAATCTTGCGCGTCATCTGAAGATTGACCCGGAAACCGCACTACGTGGCGCCAATGGCAAGTTCGAGCGACGTTTCCGTTTTATCGAACAGGCATTGCGCGACACCCACCGACCCATGGAAGATTGCACCCTCGAAGAGTTGGACGCCTTGTGGGGCGAAGCCAAACGTCAGGAAAAGAATTTGCCCAGCTGCGGTTGAGCAGTTGCCTAAGTGAGTAATAAGCACCATGAGCATTTCCCTTCGCGACCAGTTGCTCAAAGCAGGGCTGGTCAACCAGAAGCAGGCCAAGCAGGTCAGCAAAGACAAACAGAAGCAACAGCGTCTGGCCCACAAAGGCCAGGTCGAACTGGATGATTCCCAGCAGCGTGCAGCCCAGGAAGCCATGGCCGAGAAGGTCAAGCGCGATCAGGAGCTCAATCGCCAGCAGAAGGAAAAAGCCGAAGCCAAGGCCCGTGTCGCGCAGATCAAGCAATTGATCGAGGCCACGCGCCTGCCGAAGCTGACGACTGAGGATTACTACAACTTCGTTGATGACAAGAAGGTCAAGCGTCTGTCGGTCAATACGCTGATGCGCAACAAGCTCAGCAATGGTTCGCTGGCCATCGTGCATCATGCCGGTGGTTATGAAGTCATTCCCCGTGAAGCGGCGCTGAAGATCCAGGAGCGTGACCCTCAGCGCATTGTGCAGCTGAACGTGAAGACGGAAGAAGTCGCAGCCGAGGACGATCCGTACGCGGCTTACCAGATTCCTGATGATCTGATGTGGTAATCCATCTGTCTTGTTAGCGAACTTACATGTTTGCTGGCAATTCACTTGATTTTTATATTGAGCCCGAAACATCGTATCGATACGATCTTTCGGGTTTTCTTTTGCCAAAAATACTTTACTTGCAAGTGAAGTTGCACAGCGGAGAAAACCCAATGGAATGAATTTTATGACATAAGGATATGTTTGATGTTGATCAATATTGCTTCGTTGCGCCAACCTACTTTTAAATCACAATTTTCCAAACAAAGACCGTCCTACCTATCCATCAATGATTACCTGACGAGCGAACTCGATGCGCGGGTTGATCATGTGCGCTGGAAAATAAAGGTCGCAGCCAAGGCCGCTCGCGAGCGGCATGCGGGTGCCGCCTGTCTGTTCTTTACCCTGCCCGAGTTCTTCTGGAACATACCCTGGCACGTCGTGCAGAGTGAGGAGGAACTTCACGAACTGAACTCCGCTTACCTTGAAAAGCTATCGGCTGCTGTCATGACGTTGATGGAGGATCTCCCGGTTAAGCATTATGGGAAAATCGTTTTGCTGGGAGGAAGTTGCGCAAGCCTTATAAAAATTGAGCAGAGCGACTCCAATCATTACGAGGCCATCAATTATCTGCTGGTCATCTCCAACAAAGAGTATGAGGTGGATAAACCGCTTATTTCGATGTGGCCAAAACGTTATGTGTCAGGTATCGATTTTGGCCGGCATGTCGGGACATCGGCGGGGTATTGGTACTTTAATCTTTTCGGTGACTTTGTTGTAAAGGTCAAGGCGCTCAGCAGTGTGCAAGCCGAACACAGTTACTTCGACAGTTATGAAGGAAGATTTTTGAACAATCTTGTTCCCGGCTGTCCGTTCGGCGTCAATCTGTGCCTTGATTATTCGCTGCTTAAAGAGGGCGAGCGAGACGAGGAGATTGAACTGAAAAATTCGAAGATCGATTTTCTGATTGCTTGTGGCATGGGCTTGGACTACAGCAAACGACATCTGCCATCGATACAGTACTCCGTCAGGAACGACGGTTTCGACGATGGGGAATGCGAGGTGGTCAGACATGACGCGGGAAAGATCGTCGGGGTTGTCCCTTCAGTGGTGATCGATTGCGATGTTCATCTGGCTTCTTTGCGCATTACGTAACGTGTCAGATTGCGCTGCAGCTCACTGTGTAGGAAGGGCGAGCTGCAGCGAGGGCACGTTTCGTGTTCAGCCAGTCATGAGTTCGCGTTCATGTTCCAGCATTTCCAACTCGGCCTTGTAATTCTGGGCGTCGGTCTCGCTATGGAACATCCCCACCAGCAATTCCTGTTGATGTACATCCCAGATCCGGATACCGGCGGCTACGCCTTCATGGGACATTTTTGAATCGTCGCGTTCAGTTACTTTTACAGTCATCTGCTAGCTCCAATCTCTGTTATCTGCAGCAAGGCATGTGCAGGACTCTGTTATATGATTTGGTAGCTTGCTAAGTAAACGACTGGCTTTGGAAAGGGTTTGTTGCAGAATTGGAAACAGTCCTGCAGCCCACGGAAACCGCGACATTCAGTCGCAGGGCGTTTGGTTGCATGACAAAAGCTTCATCTTCCATCGACACATTTCATCCTGTGGGAGCTGGCTTGCCAGCGATAGGGATGTGTCAGCCGATGCTGATGTTTGCTGTGCCGACGTCATCGCTGGCAAGCCAGCTCCCACAGGTAATATGTCAGCCTGGTTAATTCAAAAGGCAAAAAAAAACGCCCCGAACCAGTCGGGGCGTTTTCATGTGTGGCTCAGCGAGGAATTACTTGCCTTCCCAGCGCTTCAGTACCAGCGTGGCGTTGGTGCCACCGAAACCGAAACTGTTGCTCATCACAGTGTTGATGGTGGCGTTCTCGCGGGTCTTGGTCAGCACCGGCAGGTCGGCCACTTCAGGGTCCAGCTCGTCGATGTTGGCGGAGCCAGCAATGAAATTGCCTTCCATCATCAGCATGCAGTAGATCGCTTCGTGAACGCCGGCGGCGCCCAGGGAGTGGCCCGACAGGCTCTTGGTGGAGCTGATGGCCGGAGCCTTGTCACCGAACACTTCACGCACACCTTTCATTTCCGCGACGTCGCCGACCGGAGTCGAGGTGCCGTGGGTGTTCAGGTAGTCGATCGGGGTGTCGACGGTGGACAGTGCCTGCTGCATGCAGCGAATCGCACCTTCGCCGCTTGGGGCGACCATGTCATAGCCGTCGGAAGTCGCGCCGTAGCCAACGATTTCCGCGTAGATCTTCGCGCCGCGAGCCAGAGCGTGTTCCAGCTCTTCGACCACGACCATGCCGCCACCGCCGGCGATGACGAAACCGTCACGGTCGGCGTCGTAGGCGCGGGAGGCTTTTTCAGGGGTGTCGTTGCGCTTGCTGGACAGGGCGCCCATGGCGTCGAACAGGAACGATTGGCTCCAGTGCTCTTCTTCACCGCCGCCGGCGAAAACGATGTCCTGCTTGCCCATCTGGATCTGTTCCATGGCGGTGCCGATGCAGTGCGCACTGGTGGCGCAGGCAGAAGCGATGGAATAGTTCAGGCCCTTGATCTTGAACGGAGTGGCCAGGCAAGCGGAAACGGTGCTGCTCATGGTCCGCGTTACGCGGTACGGGCCGACGCGCTTGACGCCTTTCTCGCGCAGGATGTCCAGCGCTTCCATCTGGTTCAGCGTGGAGGCACCACCGGAACCGGCGATCAGGCCGGTACGCGGGTTGGACACTTGCTCTTCGGTCAGGCCGGAGTCAGTAATGGCGTCTTTCATGGCCAGGTAGGCATAAGCTGCCGCGTGGCCGACGAAACGATAGATCTTGCGATCGATCAGTTCTTCGAGATTGAGGTCAATGGAGCCGGAAACCTGGCTACGCAGACCCATTTCAGCATATTCCGGGTTGAACCGGATGCCAGGGCGGCTTGCACGCAGGTTAGCGGAGACGGTCTCTTTGTCATTGCCCAGGCACGAAACAATGCCCAGACCAGTGATAACGACGCGGCGCATGCGAATAACCCTTAGAAGTTGTCAGTGGAGGTGAACACGCCGACCCGGAGGCCTTCGGCGGTGTAGATTTCGCGACCGTCGACAGTGACCGAACCGTCGGCGATGGCCAGGTTCAGCTTGCCCTTGAGGACGCGTTTGATATGGATGTTATAGGTGACTTTCTTGGCGGTCGGCAGGACCTGGCCGAAGAATTTCACTTCGCCCGAACCCAGCGCACGACCGCGGCCCGGCAGGCCTTGCCAGCCGAGGAAGAAGCCGACCAGTTGCCACATGGCATCGAGGCCCAGGCAGCCCGGCATCACCGGATCACCTTCGAAGTGGCAAGCGAAGAACCACAGGTCCGGATTGATATCCAGCTCGGCGACCAATTCACCTTTGCCGTACTTGCCACCCTCTTCGCTGATCAGCGTGATGCGATCAACCATCAGCATGTTCGGGGCGGGCAGTTGCGCGTTACCTGGGCCGAACAGCTCACCGCGACTGCAGCGCAGCAGATCTTCCCGGGTAAAGGCGTTTTGTTTGGTCATGCGAGCTCCTCAATAGTCCCATGCGGCAGGTGGGGCAAATCTTCCCGACCGTCCGAAGCATTCATGCCTCGAACCGGCAGCCTACTCATAGACTATTGCGTTGTGGTGAAAGTCACAGCACCAAGGACATGAATGTACACTTGTGCACTGAAATTTTTATTCAAGCCCCTTTATGGGCCTGTTCGGGTGTCTAAGACTGCCGCACTTTCGCCTTTGACGCCAGTCACAGATGGTCGAAAGGCCTGTACTACCGCACCCAGCGCTGCAGAATTTGCTGTAGATCATTACGTTTGAATGGCTTGGCCAGGTAATCGTTCATCCCCGCTGACAAGCAGGCTTCGCGGTCGCCCTGCAAGGCATTAGCCGTCAAGGCGATTATCGGCAAGTCGGTGCAGCCGGGTAACTGGCGAATCTGTCGGGTGGCTTCATAACCGTCGATGATCGGCAGGCGACAGTCCATCAGGATCGCTTCGAAAATCAGACTTTCGGCACTGCGCACCGCCTGCGCGCCATCGGCAGCGACGCTGACAGTAAAGCCCAGACTGCGCAACATTGCTTCGATGACGGTTTGATTGACCGGGTTGTCTTCTACCAGCAGGACATTGCGGCCCTCACCGTCGCCATCGCCCGCAGGCATGCGTGAGGTCAGCGCCGGTAATGATTGTTGACAGAGTGCCAGCGGGATCTCGAGGGTGAACACCGAACCACGACCTTCTTCGCTCTGGGCACGCAAAGTCCCGCCCATGCGCTCCGCAAGCGTGCGGGCAATCGGCAGACCCAGGCCGGTCCCGCCGTAGCGTCTGGAAATTGAGCTGTCGGCCTGTTGGAATGCGTTGAACATCAATTCCAGACTGTCGGCCGGAATGCCGATTCCGCTATCGCGCACGCTGCAGGTAAACCACAGCAATTCATGATCCAGTGATTGCCACTGCGGTTCGATGGTTACGCGGCCCTGCTCGGTAAACTTCAACGCGTTGCCGACCAGGTTCACCAGAATCTGCCGGATCCGCGTCGGATCGCCTCGTACCTGCAATGCGCGCATGTCCTGAGGAATCTGCAACTGCAGCTCGAGCCCGCGTTGCGCAGCGCTGTGCTGGAAGGATTGGGCGCAGGCGCTGATCAGGTCGGCCAGGTTGAACGGGATATGCTCCAGCTCCAGTTCCGAGCGTTCGATACGCGAGAAATCGAGAATGTCGTTGATGACCTTGAGCAAATGTTCGGTGGACTCCGAGGCCAGTGCCGCGTACTCGACCTGTTCCTCGGTCATCTCGGTGGTTTCCAGCAATTGCAGCATGCCCAGCACACCATTCATCGGCGTACGCAATTCGTGGCTCATCATGGCCAGGAAGTCGGACTTGGCGTTGTTGGCCTTTTCCGCTTCTTCGCGGGTCTGGATCAATTGCTCCATGGCTTGCTGCTGTTCGCGGCTGGCCTGTTCGAGACCGCTGGCGAGATTGTTGATGTGTTGCGACAACGCGCCCAGTTCAGTGTCGTCGACGATCGGCAGCGGAGTCTTGTAGTCGCCTTCCTGAATCGCCTTGACTGCGTTGCCGATATCACGGATCGGTTGCGACAGGCTTGCGGCCAGGCGTCGGGCCAGCAGGAAAGTAAACAGCAGGGCGAACAGTGCCAGAATGGCGGCCTTGAGCAGGATTTCCTGCTGGCGCTGACTGAACGCATCATTGGACAGGCCGACGATCACCCGACCCAGATAGTCCTCGACAGGAGCGGTGGTGGCGACCTTGCTGTTCTGGAAAAAATCGTTGTGCAGCGGCACCCGTTGCAATCGCACGGGCGCCTGGAATACTTCGACCTGATGCGGTCGATTGTGGCTAGCCGACGGCTGCTCGACGTACACCAGGATCCGGTTGGCGCTGTCCTGGACCTCCAGAAAACGCACGTTGGGCGTGGCGAGTGTGGCTTTGAGCAGACTTTCCAGCACTTCGTTGTTGCCGGAAATCACCCCGTATTCCGTGGCCGGAGCGAGCTGGTTGGCGATGAGTTGGCCGGTGTGGTTGAGCTCCTGACGCAGGTCCTGGATCCGCACGAACGTGAAGAAACTGATCAACAGCAAGGTCAACAACAGGGCAGGGCCGAGGCTGATGATCTGGGTGCGGGTATTGATGTCCCAACGGCGACGGAAGGTCATGGGCGGCGTTCTCCTTCGGCCAGCAGGGTTGCAACAGAAGATTCATTGATCTGCTCAATACCTAGTGAACGAGCCACCTGCGGGTTACTTGAGACTTTGAAACGGTGCGGGTAATACGTGCGCGGCCAAGTGGCGGGTGGCTGGTCGAGCAATTGATCAAGCATCGCCAGCCAATCGTTTTGATCGCTGTAACTGCTGGCCAGGCTTCCAGCCTTGACGAATCCGGCGTTGGGGCCGATCAGCGCCAATTGTCGGGCATAGCTGCTGAGCAACAGGTTTTTCGCGGTTTTCGAGTTGTACAGATCAGGGTCATCGAGGCCGAGCAATACGTCGCTTTTGTTGAGCAGCGTTTGCAGGGGGCGACTGTCCTGGGTGTTGTCCCAGCGCTCGCTGACCACCTCAAGCCCCAGTGGCCGGGCGGCCTGGCGCAGTTCTTTCAAGAGGAACTCGCTGTGACTGTCATACAGCACGCCAATGCGTTTCACTTGGGGCAACAGGATTTGAATCAGGCGCATCTGGCGGTCCGCAGGTGGATCGCTCCAGAGCAGACTCAGCTGTGCAGGCACCGCGTCACCCAAGTGTTGCCGGGCTTGCAGACGGCTGATACGCAACACCAGGGTCGGCGGGCCTTGGCTGTCCTGCAGGCGCCAGTCGAGGCTCGGCAAATCGAGCAGGATCAAACGGATGTCCACCGGCAGTTTGCCCGGTGCCGGCAAAGTGGCCAACGGCTGGAAACGCACGTTATCGGCAGGTCGCAACTCGCGCAGGGCCTGAACGAAGGATTGCACCCCGGAGCTGTCTTCTGCCCCGGTCAACAGAATGTCCGCGGCGTTGGCCGAAAGGCTGCCGAGCCAGCCACTGACCACCAGGCACAGCATGGCCAGCAGATGGCCCAGGCCTGGCGTCTGGCGGGGCGGACAATAAGCCATCTTAAAGTGCCAGCTCCGCGCTGAAGTACATCACTTGGCGCTCGTCATAATTATTGTCAATGAAGGTGGTCGGTTGATGATCGAGGCGGTGCTGGAGCACGCCAGCCAATTCCAGGCTGGCTTTGCCCAGACGGATACGTTTGGCGATGCGCGTGTCGATCCGTTCGAAGCGGTAGCCGTTCAAGGCGTCGTCACCGTAGTAGAAAAGCGCGCTGTTCCAGCCTTTGCCCCAGTCGCGCATCCAGCCGGCGGAACCGCTATTGCGAGCCGTCTGTTGTGCGTCCTGGGGATTGCTCGCGTCGACATCGACGTAGGCGTAGGTAAAGCGCAAACGGTCAGCGTCGTCGACACGCCAGTCGAGCTGGGTTTCCGCTCCGGAAAATCGTGCGGTGTTGGCGTTACTGGCGATGAACTGATTGTTGCGCAGCGGTTCGCTGATCATGCCGGTGATTTCGTCATGGAACAGCTTTACGTCAAGAGCGAGCCTCTGTCCGGCGAAGTATCCGTTATAACCCAGTTCGCGAGAGCGCATATGTTCCTGGTCGAGATTGCCGGGGCCGCGGGTCTTGACGAAGTAACGGGCGCTGGACTGGCCATAGGCCGTCGGTTGCAGGTTGGTGACGCGGTAACTCCAGTTGACGCTGTTTTCGAACATGTCCGGCGAACGGATGGCTTCGGAGTACACCGCCCGCAAGCCATGGCGCGGGTTGATCAGGTAATTGACCGCCACCCGCGGCGTCAGTGAGTTGCCGATCAACTGCGTATCTTCGAACATCGCGCCGCCTTGCAGCAGCCAGTGTTCGCTGGCGCGCCACTCGAGTTGGCCGAATGCCCGCCACGTGGTGTCATCAAGGGTGCCATTGAAGTAAGTCTCGGAATCTGCCCGGTCGTAACGATAGTTCAAGCCACTGACCAGTCGCAGACTATCGGACAGACTCAGGGTGTCCTGCAGTTCAAGATCGTAGCGGGTCTCCCGGGTGCTTTGATCGATGTCGCCGCAAACGGTCTGCCGGGCACCATTTCGCCATTGATCGAGCGCCTGGTTGGCCAATGCTTGCTCGGTGGCCTCGCCGGGAGGGGCGCCGGGGCCGGTAAAACGTTCGATATTGCGTGCCAGGCGTTCGGTGTAGTTTGGGTTGAGCTGCCAGAGTTCGGTCAGTTGCGGACTGAACGAGATCTCGGCATCACACGCGCGCCAGGTTTGCTGGCGATCCCAATGCTGGGCTGAGCCCTGGACATACAGACTGTGGTCGGGATTGATATCGAGGTTCCAACGCAACGAGCCGGCGTAATCCTTGGCGGTGACGTCAGAATTGTCGCCGGCACGGGTAATCCCCGAAAACACTGGACGGTAGGTATACGGCCGCTGATTACTGCCTTCTTTGGCGTTCAATTGCCAATCGATGCTTTGGCGTTCGTCGAGCGCTTGGCTGACAGCCAGATTGAAGCGATTCAAACGGCGGCTGTCTCGATAATCGGCGCCGTTGCGGTCGGTGTCGAAGCCGTCGTCCTGCTGGCCGGACAACGACAGGCGTAGATCTCCGTCATTCCAACCCACGCCCTGGCTGGCGTAAAAATCGTTGATGCCGCGTTGGCCACGAGTGACTTTCATCCGCGTGCCATGGCTGTCGGCCGGGTTGCGTGTGATGATATTGACCACCGCCATCAGCGCATTGGCGCCATAGCTGACGGTGTTCGGGCCGCGGAAAACTTCGATGCGCTCGATATCCTCCATGGCCACCGGAATGTCGCTCCAGTCCACCGTAGCCAGGCCGGCGCGGTACACCGAGCGACCGTCGATCAATACCTGCATGCGCCGCGCTTCGCTGGCGCTGGTGCCGTGATAATTCACCGTCGCCTGGTTGCCGCTGATGTTGCCAACCATCATTCCGGGCACCAATCGCAGCACTTCACTGATGTCCCGGGCACCCGTGGCATTGATCAGCGCACTGTCGATCACGGTCATGCTTCCCGGAACGGCCGCTGGCGACTGTTTAAGGCGCGTGGCCGTCAGCACCTGCGGCAACGGTTCGCTATCGAGGAACAAGTCGTCTGCCAGCAATGGCGAGCTGAAGACCAGCGCCAGCACCAACGGCGAGCGAGGTGAAGGAGAACCCAGTGACACAACACATCCTTGTCAGCAATTGATGGCGCGCATGTTAACCGAGGCCGATGACTTTTCCAGTCACGATGTCAGCATTTTCCTGGGGTTTTATCCTGCAACTTTCAACTTGCGCCGGTAATTGACACAGGGGCTGGCCGACACTGGGGCGCTCCGTATAATGCCGACATCGCCACTGGTATGGATTAACGGATTACATATGACTGAACAGCGCCCGATTGCGGTCCTGGGAGGCGGAAGTTTTGGTACCGCCGTGGCAAACCTGCTGGCCGAAAACGGTCACCAGGTCCTGCAGTGGATGCGTGACCCTGAACAGGCCGAAGCCATTCGGGTCAATCGTGAGAACCCGCGTTATCTCAAGGGCATCAAGATTCTGCCCGGCGTGACGCCGGTCACCGATCTGCAAGCCACCCTTGAAGCCTGCGATCTGAGTTTCGTTGCGCTGCCATCCGGCGCGTTGCGCTCGGTGCTGGCGCCGCACGCCGAGCGTCTGCGCCGCAAGATGCTGGTGAGCCTGACCAAAGGCATCGAGGCTCATACGTTCAAATTGATGAGCCAGATTCTCGAAGAGATTGCCCCGCAAGCACGCATCGGCGTGTTATCCGGGCCGAACCTGGCCCGCGAAATCGCCGAACATGCGCTGACCGCCACGGTGGTTGCCAGTGAAGACGAGGAACTCTGCGAGCGGGTTCAGGCCGTGCTGCATGGCCGCACCTTCCGTGTGTACGCCAGTGCGGATCGATTCGGCGTGGAACTGGGCGGCGCGTTGAAAAACGTCTACGCAATCATTGCCGGCATGGCCGTGGCACTGGAGATGGGCGAAAACACCAAGAGCATGCTGATCACCCGGGCGTTGGCGGAAATGACCCGCTTTGCGGTCAATCAGGGCGCCAACCCGATGACTTTCCTCGGCCTGGCGGGCGTGGGCGATTTGATCGTGACCTGCTCCTCGCCGAAAAGCCGCAACTATCAGGTCGGTTTTGCCCTCGGTCAGGGCTTGAGCCTGGAAGAGGCGGTCAATCGCCTGGGTGAAGTGGCCGAAGGCGTGAACACCCTCAAGGTGCTCAAGGCCAAGTCCCAGGAGGTGGGCGTTTATATGCCGCTGGTCGCCGGGCTGCATGCGATTTTGTTCGAAGGGCGCACGCTGGAACAGGTGATCGCGCTGTTGATGCGTGGTGAACCGAAAACCGATGTCGACTTTATTTCCACCAGCGGTTTCAACTGAGCCCACCCCTTAACCGGAACGGAGTGAGACATGAACGATCAGAAAGTAGAAGCCAAGTACGAATCCATCCTGCTGCGGGTGTTGTGGATGGTGGTTTTTGTGCTGGTCTGGCAAGTGGCGCAATTCATCCTGGGTGCCGTGGTGCTGGTGCAGTTGATCTATCGTTTGATTTACGGCGCCCCGAGCGCCAGTTTGATGAACTTCGGCGACAGTCTGAGCCAGTTCCTGGCTCAGATCGGTCGGTTCGGCAGTTTTCACAGCGACCAGAAGCCTTGGCCGTTCGCCGATTGGCCGACGCCGCGTACGCCGGAAGGTGAAGCGCCGCACGTCGTGGCGCCAGCGCCGCATCCGGCCCGAGATGAGGAACCCAAGCTATGAAACTCTGGGTATTGCGTCATGGTGAAGCCGTACCACACGGCTCCCGCCCCCACGATTCGGAGCGGGAACTGACGGACCACGGTCGTGAAGAAGTATTGCGCAGTGCGGCACTGCTGATCGGCCAGCCGCTGACCGCGATCTACGCCAGCCCCTACCTGCGCGCACAGCAAACAGCGCAGTTGGTGCGCGAAGCGTTGGGTTTCGAACCGGAAATTCGCACTGTCGATTGGCTGACACCGGACACTGATCCGGACAAAGTGGCCGAGCAGATGGTTGCGGTGAGTGACGTACTGCTGGTCAGTCACAACCCGTTGGTGGGCAATTTGCTGAGCTATTTGCAACACGGTGCCGGACACCCCCCGGAGCGGATCAGCACTGCCGGGCTGGCGGAACTCGAAGGCAGTGAACTGCTGGTCGGCTCGATGAGGCTCAACAGCGTCAAGCACCCATAGCCGTCTTTGATTTTTCTTATGCAGGAGCGAGGCTTGCCCGCGAAGCTTTTGGCAATTCAGAGGCTCCCTTCGCGGGCAAGCCTCGCTTCTACAGGCAGAGAGGGCTTGAAAAAAATCGTACAAAATAGCTAACCAAGCACTTGCTTGGTTGACTACGCTTGCTCCAGAACAAAAAAACAGGAGCGAGTCGCATGTCTGCTGCTTTTCGTTTGCCGCTGGACGTTTTCTACGAGCGTGAAGCCCGTCATCCACGCCAGCGCTTTTTGGTGCAGCCCGTTGGCGGTGGGCAAGTCGAGACCCTGACCTGGGCCGACGTCGGCCATCAGGCCCGCTGTGCAGCACATTGGTTGCGAGCGCGGGAGTTGCCACAAGGCAGCCATGTCGCCCTGATCTCGAAAAACTGCGCCCACTGGATCATTGCCGACCTGGCGATCTGGATGGCTGGCCATGTCTCGGTGCCGCTGTACCCGAACCTGACGGCCGAATCCGTGGCCCAGGTGCTGGAGCATTCTGAAGCGGTCCTGGCCTTTATTGGCAAACTCGACGACTGGCCCGGTATGTCCCGAGGGGTGAGCCCGGACTTGGTGACGATCAGCCTGCCGCTGCATCCGCCTGGCACCTTCGATTTCAGCTGGGCCGATCTGCAACGCAGCTCACCGATCCAGGACGATCCCAAGCCTGCCGCCGATCAACTCGCGACGATCATCTACACCTCCGGCACCACCGGCATGCCGAAGGGCGTGATGCACAGTTTCGGTAACCTTGGGTTTGCGACCACACGTGGCACGTCGTTATTCGGCCTCAACGAGTCGGACCGACTGTTGTCCTATTTGCCGTTGTGCCATGTGGCGGAACGGATGTTCGTCGAACTGGCCTCGATCTATACCGGGCAAACCGTTTTTTTTGCCGAGAGCCTCGATACTTTTCTCACCGACCTGAAACGTGCGCGACCGACGGCGCTGTTTGGCGTACCGCGGATCTGGACCAAATTCCAGATGGGCGTGTACAGCAAGATCCCGGCAAAACGCCTCGATTTTTTGCTCGGCTTGCCGTTTATCGGCAAGCGGGTAGGGCACAAGGTGCTCGCCGGGTTGGGGCTTGATGCGTTGCGCGTGGCCTTGTCCGGTGCCGCGCCGGTGCCACTGACCTTGTTGCTGTGGTACCGCAAATTGGGCCTGGACGTGCTGGAGGTTTACGGCATGACCGAAAGCTGTGGTTACTCGCACATATGCCTGCCGGGCCAGAACAAACCCGGCTGGATCGGCAAGCCATGCCCCGAGGTGGAAGTGCGCATCGAGGAATCGGGCGAGGTGCTGGTGCGCAGCGGCGCGACCATGCTCGGCTATTTCAAGGAACCGCAGAAAACCGCTGAAACCATCACCGAGGAGGGTTTCCTGCGGACCGGCGACAAAGGCGAAGAGGACGCCGAAGGCAACTTGCGCCTGACTGGGCGTTTGAAGGAAATCTTCAAGACCAGCAAGGGTAAATACGTGGCACCGGCACCGATTGAAAATCGCCTGGCGGTGCATTCGCGCATCGAACAGGTTTGCGTGGTCGGCGATGGCTTGAGTGCGCCGTTGGGGCTATGCGTACTCTCGGCCGTCGGGCAACAGGAGGCGCGCGCGGGGTTGCATTCAAGCCTGGAAAAACTGCTCGAGGAGGTCAATGCCGCACTCGACAAGCACGAACGTCTGCGGCGTCTGGTGGTGGTCAAGGACAGCTGGGCCGTGGAAAACGGCTTCCTCACGCCGACCTTGAAGATCAAGCGCAACGTCATCGAAGCGGCTTACGGTGGGCAATTCGAAGAATGGAGCGAGCGCAGCGAAGCGGTGCTGTGGCAGGATTGAGTCACGAACAAAACCAACAAGGAATCCAGCGATGAGTTTGTGGCGCACCACCCCCAACATCGAACAGTTGAATGCAATCCAGAAGAACACTATTGGCGAAGTGTTGGACATCCGCTTCGAAGCCTTTGATGAAGAGTCGCTGACCGCGAGCATGGTCATCGACCACCGCACCCACCAGCCTTATGGCTTGCTGCACGGCGGCGCTTCGGTGGTGCTGGCTGAAACCGTCGGCTCCATGGCCAGTTACCTGTGCATCGACGCCAGCAAGTTTTACTGCGTGGGCCTGGAAATCAACGCCAACCATTTGCGCGGCCTGCGAAGCGGGCGAGTGACGGCGGTGGCCAAGCCGATTCACATCGGGCGCACGACCCATGTCTGGGACATCCGCCTGACCAGTGATGAGGGCAAGGCCAGTTGCGTGTCGCGCTTGACCATGGCGGTGGTGCCGTTGGGCGAGAATCCGCCGGCACGTTGAGAGCAGTCCATAGCTTTGACCGGACTGTCATCATTCCTGTCAGTTACGGTCATTGCTGTAGTACGTGGTCTTACGGACAATCAACACCTGTTTTCGCTCATGGATTTGCCGGTATGTCGCAACAGATATTTTTCGCCCACGCCAACGGGTTTCCTTCGGGTACCTACGGCAAACTGTTCGCGGCGCTGGCGCCCGAGTATCAGGTGACGCATCTGGAGCAGCACGCCCATGACCCGCGGTTTCCGGCGGACGACAACTGGTACAACCTGGTGGATGAGTTGATTCATCACCTGGAGCAGCAGCCGGAACCGGTTTGGGGTGTCGGCCATTCCTTTGGTGGCGTACTGCACCAGCACGCGGCGTTGCGCTGTCCCCATCTCTATCGCGGCGTGGTGATGCTCGATTCCCCTGTGCTGACCCGTACCGATCAATGGGTGATCCGCGCGGCCAAGCGTTTGGGGTTCATCGATCGCCTGACCCCGGCGGGTCGTACCTTGGGGCGGCGGGAAGAATTCGCCGATCTCGACAGTGCCCGCCGCTATTTCGCAGGCAAAACCCTGTTTCGCAGTTTCGATCCGGAATGTTTCGACGCCTACCTGCAACACGGTTTGCACAAAGTGGGTGACAAACTGCGCCTGCGCTTCGATCCGGCCACGGAAATCAGTATCTACCGTGGCGTACCCCACACCAGCCCCGGCCGCACGCGACAATTGAAAGTGCCTCTGGCGGTGGTGCGCGGGCGCAGCAGCCGGGTGGTGATGCGCCACCACGCCAGTTCGGTCGGGCGCATGCCTTTGGGAGAGTCCCTGACCATGCCTGGTGGCCACATGTTTCCCCTCGAACGTCCGCAAGACACCGCCCTGTTGCTGAAAAACCTGTTCAGCAAATGGGAAGGACGCCGCCCACAGGATTGCGCATGAGTCACGTCGTTGAAGAAGTCCGCCTGAGCCTGCCGCACATCGAGCTGGCGGCGCATCTGTTCGGCCCGGAAGACGGATTGCCGGTGATTGCCTTGCACGGCTGGCTCGACAACGCCAACAGCTTCGCCCGACTGGCGCCGAAGCTTAAAGGTCTGCGCATCATTGCACTGGACATGGCAGGGCACGGCCATTCCGGGCATCGCCCGCCGGGCGCGGGGTACGCCATGTGGGACTATGCCCACGATGTGCTGCAAGTCGCCGAACAAATGGGCCTCAAGCGCTTTGCCCTGTTGGGCCACTCGATGGGGGCGATCGCGTCCTTGATCATCGCCGGGTCTTTGCCGGAGCGCGTCACTCATCTGGCCTTGATCGATGGCGTCATTCCGCCTACCGACAAGGGCGAAAATGCGGCCGAACGCATGGGCATGGCCCTGCAAGCGCAGCTGGATTTGCAAGAAAAACGCAAACCGGTCTACGACACCCTCGATCGAGCCGTCGAGGCTCGAATGAAAGGGTTGGTGGCGGTCAGTCGCGAAGCCGCCGAACTGCTGGCGCAACGTGGCTTGATGCCGGTGCCGGGCGGTTACACCTGGCGCACCGATAACCGCCTCACGCTGCCATCGCCGCTGCGTCTTACGACCGAACAGGCAATGGCATTCGTCAAGCGGGTGAGTTGTCCGGCAAAACTGGTGGTGGCCGCCGACGGCATGCTCGCCAAACATCCAGAATTGCTGGAGCGTCTACCCTTTAGCCGTGAACAGCTGCCTGGTGGCCACCATTTGCACTTGAACGACGAGTCCGGTGCCGACCTTGTCGCAGACTGTTTCAATCGGTTCTTCGCCATTCCTTGACTTGCACCAGGCAACTGTCGAGGCTGGGCGGGTTGAAATGGGAGACAACCATGATAGATCTGTACACCGCTGCGACCCCGAATGGCCACAAGGTCTCTATCGTGCTCGAGGAACTCGGCCTGCCCTATAAGGTGCATGCCCTGAGTTTCGACAAAAAGGAACAGAAGTCCGCGGACTTCCTCAAGATCAACCCCAATGGGCGTATTCCGGCGATCGTCGATCGCGCCAACGGCGATTTTGCCGTGTTTGAATCCGGTGCCATCCTGATTTACCTCGCTGAAATGACCGGCAAGCTTTTGCCAGCCGACCCCAAGGGGCGTTCGGTGGTATTGCAGTGGCTGATGTTCCAGATGGGCGGCATCGGCCCGATGCAGGGCCAGGCCAACGTGTTTTTCCGTTATTTCCCGGAAAAGCTGCAGGGTGCAATCGATCGCTATCAGCACGAAACCCGTCGCCTCTACGAAGTCCTCGACACGCGCCTGCAAGCCGTCGAGTTCCTTGCCGGCGACTACAGCATCGCCGATATCGCGACGTTCCCCTGGGTACGTGGCTACGAGTGGTCCGGTGTCTCGGTGGAAGGTTTGACGGCGTTGCAACGCTGGATGGCAACCATGGAGGCGCGTCCTGCGGTGCAACGTGGCTTGCTGGTGCCACAGCGCGCCGATGAAGCGAGTGTCATCAAGGGTGCCCAGGCCATGCTGATCCGATGAGTCTATCGATGCGTTCCCTCAGTCTGTTGGCACTGTGCAGTTTCAGTCCCGTGTTGTTGGCCGCTGATGTGCCTGGCAGTCAGGATTTGCCGATCGTGCCGCGCATGGCCGATGCGCAGATCGTCGACTATCGCGTTCCGGTCGACATCGAGCGAATTTACCCACTGGGTTCGATCCGCAAGATCAGCGGCCAGCTGCGCTTCGATGGCCAGGTCAGCGCCCGTGGCAATGCCACGTCAGTGACCTACGAGCTGCCACCGGAGCATTCATCCACCGAAGCATTCACGGCCGCCCGCGAAGCCTTGCAGAAACAGGACGCCCAGTTGCTGTTCTGGTGCCAGGCCCGTGATTGCGGTGAAAGCAGCCTGTGGGCCAACGAAGTCTTCGGCAACGCCAAGCTCTATGGCGCCGACAATGAGCAGGCGTACCTGCTGTTGCGCCTGGCTGCTCCGAAAGACAACACACTGGTGGCGCTCTACAGCATCACCCGCGGCAATCGCAAAGCCTACCTGCACGTCGAGCAGTTCGATGCCGCTGCGCCGCTGGGCGATTTGCTGCCGACCTCGGCGACCTTGCTGCGTGAACTCAAAAGCACCGGCGAACTCGACTTTCCCAAACTCACGGATGCACCGGATGACACCTGGCTGCGTTTGATCTCCCGTGGTCTGAACCTGGACACGACGTTGCGGGTCAGTGTTTCCGGGCCTGCTGCCGAAGCCTGGCGGCAGGCGCTGATCGCTCAGGGCGTGCGTGCGGCACGGCTGGAAACCGGCAGCGTCGAAGGCTCTGGCCTGCACATCCAGCTATTGCGCTAGGCTTTAACCCGGCGAACGCGCGTAACGCGTTCGCCAACTCTTTCGAACTGATTTTTTGAGACTTTAGATGATCAATAATGATCGGCTGTTGGTGCAGATCCTGCTCCTGGTGCTGTTTGGCGCGAGCTTCTGGGTGATGGCACCGTTCTGGTCAGCGTTGTTCTGGGGGGCGGTGCTGGCGTTTGCCAGTTGGCCACTGATGCGCTTACTGACCCGTTGGCTAAATGGTCGCGAATCCCTGGCGGCGGCGCTGTTGACCGTGGGCTGGATGGTGCTGGTGGCAGCGCCTCTGGTCTGGCTGGGCTTCAACCTGGCGGACCATGTGCGCGACGCCACGGCGTTCATCAAGGATGTGCAGGTCGATGGTCTGCCGCAAGCGCCGGACTGGCTGGGCAGCATTCCGCTGGTGGGTGAGCGACTGCTGGGAATCTGGAACAGTGTCGATCAGCAGGGCGCGGCCATGATGGTGTCGCTCAAACCCTACTTCGGTCAGGTCGGTAACTGGCTGCTGGCGCGCAGTGCGCAGATTGGTGGCGGCATTCTCGAACTGACTTTGAGCATTGTTTTCGTGTTCTTTTTCTATCGCGACGGTCCGCGGCTGGCGGCGTTTGTCCATGGCTTGCTGGAGCGCCTGATCGGTAAACGGGCCGGGTACTACATCGAATTGGTGGCGGGCACGGTGCAGCGGGTAGTGAACGGCGTGATCGGTACGGCAGCGGCCCAGGCCGTCCTGGCGCTGGTCGGCTTCCTGATTGCCGGTGTGCCGGGGGCTTTGGTGCTCGGCATCGTAACGTTCATGCTTAGCCTGATTCCCATGGGGCCACCGCTGGTGTGGATTCCAGCCACCGCCTGGCTGGTATGGAGAGGTGACTACGGGATGGCAATATTCCTCGGCATCTGGGGCACCTTCATCATCAGTGGCGTGGACAACGTGCTCAAACCGTACCTGATCAGCCGCGGCGGAAACCTGCCGCTGGTGATTGTGTTGCTGGGCGTGTTTGGCGGGTTGATTGCGTTTGGCTTCATCGGGCTGTTCATCGGTCCGACGTTGCTGGCAGTGGCGTACAGCTTGTTGAACGACTGGAGCAAAAGCCATTCGCGGGTGGGAGATCGTCGTTGATTGCACAAGGCAGGCTGCAAGGTCGGTAAAACAGACTCGCGTTGGTCCGGCGCACGGATGATGGGGACCGTCGGGCCAACGCCAGGCTGTAAAGCGCGACTCGGGCTTCCCTGCCCGAGGCGTGTAGCGGGGTGAATCAGAACTTCGCTTCAGCATCCAGTTGCAGGGTGTTGATGTCGGAGTCTTTGAGCGTGGCGTTGGTGTAGTCAGAGTTGGCCATGAAGTACGTCGCGCCGAGGTTGAAGTTCTTGTCCAGCTCGTAGCTCACTTTCAACTTGCTGCCGCGCGAACCGGTGAAGCCGTTGGCGAAGTCGGAGTCAGTGAACGCGCCAACCACAGCGTTACGCTGCACGTCGCGGTAGTTGTAGTCGATGGCGAAACCGTAGACCTTGGTCTTCAAACCGGCCAGCCAGGCGGTATCCTGATCGTTGCTGGCATCGTCGTTGTTGACGTACTGGCCGTACAGCGAGAGCGGCATTGGCAGGCCGCCGATGTCGAGCTGACCGAAACCTTCGAACAGCTTGAATTGTTCGTTCGGGCTGTTGCCGTTGATGGCCAATGCGGCCGGGATCGAGGTGCCGCCGGGGATGATGTCGTCGTCGTTGTCGTAGCCGTAGACGCTGCCACCCAGGGTCAGCTTAAGGTTGTCAGTGATGCCGAAGCGTGCACCCAACTGGCCCGCGTACAGGCGCAGGTCGTGTTTGAACTGCACGCCGTCGCCGTCGACGTTGTCCTTGAGGGTGTAGTGACCGGCGCTACCGAACAGCTCGGTACTGCCGCTCAGCGGGTACTTGTACGACACCGACAGGCCTTCCGGGCTGATGTCGCTATCCCAAATCACGTCGCCCATGCTGACCCATTGTTGTGGCATCTTGCCGCCCACCAGGTGCAGGTTCTTGATCGCGTCGGGGTGGTAGTCGACGTAACCCTGATCCAGCCAGATCTGCTTCTTGTCGAAGTAGTTGTCCAGGCTCTGGTTGGTAGAACGCGCATCGTCGTTGTTGCCGGTGGCGATTCGGATACCGGTGTCGACTTGCGGGTTGATTTCGGTATAGGCACCCAGGCGGGCACGAATGCGCTGACGATCCTGGTCTTTGTTGTTCGACACGCCATCGTTGTGCACGTTTTCCTGGCGGAAACGCACATCGCCCTTGAACTGGGTCTTGGCAGCCCACGCCAGTTTCTGGTCGAAGGTGCTCAGTTCGTTGGTTTTCTTCGCGGTCGCTGCGATCTGCTCGTTAGTCTCCTGTTGAGCCTGGCGGGCGATTTGCTGTTCTTTCTGATCCCGGGCCAGCTCGGCTTGCAGTTCACTGTACTGCGCGTTGGTAATCGAACCGTTTGCCTTGAGCATGTCGAGCAGTTTGGCGTCGACTGCGGCGCTGGCCGGAACACTCATGGCCAGCAACAGACCGCCACACAGGGCTGCCGCAGTTTTCGTGGAAGCAAGACGCATATCAATCTCCGAAGATGAGAGTGGATGGCTGAGCCATCCAGGGCACAACCGACCATTGATGGACGGAAAACAGTGGCCGGGTTAGAACCCGACGCTCTAAAAACAGGCGCCAGTATCGCGATGGTTTATTACAAGGAAGTGGCAATGTGATGGCATGTCGATGACGATGCCGAGTCGTCGCGAACTCTTGATTTAGAGCGCTGTCGTCGAATTGATCGTGTGCAACGGATGGCGATGGGCGATACTCGCAAAGCTTCATGCCATCGATGAGAGAGATGTGTAATGCCGTTGCAGCGCCTGCAAAGTCTGTCTGAAATCACTGCGCAAACATGGGATGCGTTGGTACCCGAGACACAACCATTTTTGTCTCACGCGTTCCTGAGCGCATTGGAGGACAGCGGCAGCGTCGGACCTCACTCCGGTTGGCAACCCGAGCATTTGTTGCACACCGAAGGTGATCGACTGATCGCCGCATTGCCCAGTTACCGCAAATGGCATTCCTACGGCGAGTACGTGTTCGATCACGCCTGGGCCGATGCCTGCGAACGCGCGGGCATCGATTACTACCCCAAGCTTTTGACCGCAGTGCCTTTCAGTCCAGTCAGCGGGCCGCGTTTGTTGGCGGCCACAGTGGAGGACGGTTCCGAATTGCTGAAAAGCCTGCCGGGTTATCTGGAGATCGAACAACTCTTGAGCGCCCACATCAATTTCACAGACCCGTTCACTGACGCCGCGCTGGCCGAGCAGCCGGGCTGGCTGCAACGTGTCGGCTGCCAGTATCACTGGCAAAACCGCGGCTACCGGGACTTCCAGGATTTTCTCGATGTACTGAGTTCACGCAAGCGCAAACAGATGCGTAAAGAGCGGGAACAGGTGGCGGGGCAGGGTTTCGATTTCGAGTGGCTCGAAGGTCGTGAGTTGAGTCAGGTGCAGTGGGATTTTGTCTACGCCTGCTACGCCAACACCTACGCAGTGCGTCGGCAACGGCCCTACCTGACGCGAGCGTTTTTCAGCCTGTTGGCCGAACGCATGCCGCAATCGATCCGCGTCGTTTTTGCCAAACAAGGTTCACGGCCGGTAGCCATGGCTTTCAGCCTGGTGGGGGGCGACAGTTTTTACGGCCGTTATTGGGGATGCCTGGCAGAGTTCGATCGCCTGCATTTCGAGACCTGTTTCTATCAGGGCATGGACTACGCAATCGCCAACGGCTTTCAACGCTTCGATGCGGGTGCTCAAGGCGAGCACAAATTGATTCGCGGGTTCGAACCGGTGATTACCCATTCCTGGCATTACCTGCGCCATCCAGGCCTGAAAGCGGCGGTTAAAGACTTTCTGCAACAGGAGCGGCTGGGGGTGTTGGCGTATGCCGAAGAAGCGCGGACAGCCTTGCCTTACCGGCAGGCGTAATTGGCAAGGAGTCTTTGTGGGAGCTGGCTTGCCAGCGATAGCGGAATATCAGTCAACATCAATGTTGAATGTGAATCCGTCATCGCGGGCAAGTCGAATCGTCGCACCGTCGCTCCCACAGGGGTCATGGTGATCTGAAGTTAATCGATCCCGACAAACCCACCCGTCTGATGCTGCCACAGCCGCGCATACAACCCACCCAATGCCAGCAATTCGGCATGGCTGCCGGTTTCGGCAATCTTGCCGTTTTCCAGCACCACCAGGCGGTCCATGCGGGCAATGGTCGAGAGCCGGTGCGCGATGGCAATGACGGTTTTGCCCTGCATCAGGGTCTCGAGGCTTTCCTGGATTGCCGCTTCGACTTCCGAGTCCAGTGCCGATGTGGCTTCGTCCATGATCAGAATCGGCGCGTCCTTGAGCAGCACGCGAGCGATGGCGATGCGCTGACGCTGGCCACCGGAGAGTTTCACACCGCGTTCACCGACGTGGGCATCGAAACCGACACGGCCTTCAGCGTCCGAAAGCATTGGGATAAAACCATCGGCCCGTGCCTTGTGCACAGCTTCCCAGAGTTCGCTATCGGTGGCGTCGGGTTTTCCGTAAAGCAGATTGTCGCGGATCGAACGGTGCAGTAACGACGTGTCCTGGGTGATCATGCCGATGCGTTCACGCAGGCTTTCCTGACTGACATCGGCGATGTTCTGGCCATCGATGAGAATCTTCCCGCCTTCCACGTCATAGAGACGCAGCAGCAGGTTGACCAGCGTTGATTTGCCGGCACCGGACGGACCGATCAGGCCGATCTTCTCGCCGGGTTTGATCGTCAGGTTGAGCCCGCCGATGATCCCGCTCTGTTTGCCGTAGTGGAAATCCACGTCTTCGAAACGCACTTCGCCACGGGCCACGGCCAGGGGTTTGGCCTGGTCTCGGTCGGTGACGCTGACCGGTTGCGAGATGCTCTGCAGGCCGTCCTGAACCATGCCGATGTTTTCGAAGATGCCGGTGACCACCCACATGATCCAGCCGGACATGTTGACGATGCGGATCACCAGCCCGGTGGCCAGGGCGATGGCGCCCACGCTGATCAGCGACTGCGTCCAAAGCCACAGGGCCAGGCCGGTGGTGCCGACGATCAACAGGCCGTTCATGCTGGTGATCACCACGTCCATACTGGTGACGACGCGGCCGGCCAGTTGGGCCTTTTCGGTTTGTTCCTTGATCGCTTCGCGAGCGTATTGCTGTTCGAAGTTGGTATGGGCAAACAGCTTCAGGGTGGTGATGTTGGTGTAGCCGTCGACGATCCGCCCCATCAGTTTGGAGCGCGCATCGGAGGACACCACCGAGCGTTCCTTGACTCGCGGTACGAAGTAATACAGTGCACTGATGAACGCCACGATCCACGTCAGCAGCGGGATCATCAGGCACCAGTCGGCTTCGGCAAACAGCACCAGCGAGCTGATCGCGTAGATCAGCACATGCCACAGGGCGTCCACCGCTTGTACCGCTGAATCGCGCAAGGAGTTGCCGGTTTGCATGATGCGCTGGGCGATACGGCCGGCGAAGTCATTCTGGAAAAAATTCAGGCTCTGCTTGAGCACATAGCTGTGGTTTTGCCAGCGAATCAGGCTGGTCATGCTCGGGCTCAAGGTCTGGTGCACCAGCAGATCATGCAGGCCGACGAAAATCGGCCGCAGGACGAGCGCCACCACCACCATCCAGGCCAGTTCAAGGCCGTGTACCTTGAAAAAGTCAGCGTTGGGTGTGCCTTGGGCCAGGTCGATGATGCGGCTCAGATAGCTGAACAGCGCGACTTCGATCAGCGCGCCGAACAGGCCGACGATCAACAGGGCGACGAAACTTGGCCAGACCTGTTTGAGGTAATAGGTATAGAAGGGCAGGACGCGATCCGGCGGAGCGGCCGAAGGGGCGTCGCGGAAGATGTCGATCAGTTTTTCAAAACGGCGATAAAGCATCGGTGTTTACCCGTTAACGGGCTCTCCTTTGAACGGATTGAGCGTTGCCGACAGAGCCGGCAACCGCTCGGACATCCTTGTCCAGCTTGGTTTCAGTCGATGCGCTTGGCCGACTTGATGAACACCGGATCTGCCGGTACGTCTTTCATGCCGCTGCGAACGGTGGTAGGCGAGTTGACGATGATGTCGACCACATCCATGCCTTTGACGACTTTGCCGAACACCGCGTAGCCGTCGCCCTGGTCGAGGAAGTCGTTGTCCTTGACGTTGATGAAGAACTGGCTGGTGGCAGAGTCCGGCACCGAGGTACGGGCCATGGACAAGGTGCCACGCACGTTGACCAGGCCGTTGTTGTGCTCGTTCTTGATCGGCGCCTTGGTTTCTTTTTGTTGCATTTGCTGGGTGAAACCGCCGCCCTGGACCATGAAGCCCGGAATCACACGGTGGAAAATCGTGTTGTTGTAGAAGCCGCTGTCAACGTACTCAAGAAAGTTCTTGGTACTGATCGGAGCCTTGACCGGGTCCAGTTCGATTTCGATCTGGCCGTTGGTGGTTTCCAGCAGAACATGCGGCGCCTTGGCAGGCGTTGCGGCCATAAGGTTGGCGGCAAACAGAACGGAACCAGCGGCGAGGACGATTTTTTTCAGCATGGGTCAGAGATCCTGATTGGTGGTGTCGACTGCGGTGAGAAATTCGAGCAGTGTCTGGTTGAAGCGTTCGGGTTGATCCATCGGAGTGGCATGACGCGAATCGGCGATCACTGCCAGCCGCGCATCAGGCAACAGTTTTACGTAGTTTTCCTTCAACGCGACCGGAGTGTAGTCACGGTCGGCGCTGATGATGAGGGTTGGACAGGACACCTTCGACAAGCGTTCCTGAACACCCCAACCGACAATGGCATCGAAGCTGGCGAGATAAGCATGTTTGTCGTTTTTTGCCCAGCGCTCAGCCATCTTTTGTCGTAAATCTGCCTGCTCGGGTTTGGGGAACAGCTTGCCGCCCAAGGCCTTGCCGATGGTGCGCAGACTGAGCACGCGCATCAGGCTCCAGCGTTTGAACCATTGCCAATAGTCGTCACGGCTGCGTAATTTGACCTCCGGCGCGCTGTTGACGATGCACAGGCTTTTAAGCAGTTGTGGCTGATCGACCCCGAGTTGAAAGCCGATCATGCCCCCCATGGAAAGTCCGACATAATGTGTCGGACCCAGCTTCAGATGCTCCATCAGCGCGATCAGGTCGGCGCTGAAGCCGGCAATGCTGTAACGCTCGCGGGGTTTGTCGGAGCGACCGTGGCCGCGTACATCCGGGACGATCACCCGATAGCGTGCAGCCAGCGCGGGTATCTGTTTTTCCCAGTCCAGCGTGCTGGAACCCAGCCCGTGGACCAGCAGCAACGGCGTGCCGTGACCATATTCCTCATAGTGCAGGTTGCATCCTTCATGTTCGAAATAGGCCATGCATACACTCCGTGTCAGGCTTGTTCGGGGGCGGCGAACGGTGCGTCCAGTGGTGCAGTGTCGAAGGTGCGCAGCAATTCGACGAGAATCTGTGTGGCTGGCCCGAGGGGTTTGTCTTTGTTCGAATACAGATAGAAGCTCGGGTTACGGCTGCCGCCCTGATCCAAAGGTAGCAGCTTGAGCGTGCCTTCCTTGAGTTCTCGTTCGATCATGTGCCTGGGCAACCAGGCGAACCCCAGGCCGCTGCCGACGAATGTCGCGGCGGTGGCCAGGCTGCCGACCGTCCAGCGCTGTTCGGCGCCGAGCCAGCCGACGTCCCGTGGTTGCTGGCGACCGGAGTCCCGGATGACCACTTGCATGTGGCTTTCCAGATCCTGGAAGCTCAGTTCGCGGTTAAGGCGATGCAGGGAATGTTCCGGGTGGGCGACCGCGACGAATTCGACGTCGCTTAATTCCGCACCCAGGTAGCCCGGAATGCTGAACCCGGTGATCGCCAGGTCGGCGACGCCTTCGAGCAGGACTTCCTCCACACCTGATAGCACCTCTTCGCGCAATCGCACCCGGCAACCTCGGCTTTGCGGCATGAAGGCGGTCAACGCGCGGACGAGGCGAGCGCTCGGATAGGCGGCGTCGACCACCAGGCGCACTTCGGCTTCCCAGCCTTGCTCCATATGGTGAGCCAGGTCTTCGAGCTGACTGGCCTGTTTCACCAGTTGCCGGGACCGTCGCAACAGCACGCCGCCGGCTTCGGTCAGCACTGCTTTGCGCCCGTCGATGCGCAGCAATGGCACGCCAAGCTGATCCTGCATCCGCGCTACGGTGTAGCTGACGGAGGATTGCGAGCGATGCAGCGCTTCGGCGGCCTGGGCGAAACCACCGTGGTCGACCACGGCTTGAAGTGTTCGCCATTGATCAAGGGTCACGCGGGGCGCTTTCATGATGTGCTCCTCTTGTCCTAAGCTGGGCAGTTCTTATTGGAGACTGCTCAATGAAAAAAATGTGTTGTCTGGTATCAGGTTGCGTACTGCTGAGCCTGTTGCCGCTGACTGCGTCTGCTTACCCGATCGATGTGAAAAAAGACCTCAATGGCCTGAAGATCGATTACGAAACCTTCGACACCGATAGCGATATCGGCTCCATTCGGGTGGCCAACTATGGCGATGTCGATGCCAGCTGCAAGGCGGTTTTCAGCAACGGCCCGGAAGCTCCACGCACCCGAAAGATCGATGTACCGGCTGGCAAACACAAAAACGTCACCGCCAAGTTCAGCCGCAACATCATCAAACTGCGCATCGAGCTGAGCTGCACCCCGAAATGACACCGAACGGAGCAAACCTGACGGGCATGCTCCGCTTATAAACGAATTTATTGATGGGTTATAGCAATTATTTGCGCTTTTTCATCGATATGACTCTGTTTAACCTTCACTCCATCGACTTACAGCATTCTCAGATGGAGCCTACATCCCATGTCCCGCGTTCTGATCATCGAAAGCAGTGCCCGTCAGCAAGACTCGGTTTCCCGTCAACTGACCCAGACGTTCATCAAACAATGGCAAGCCGCTCATCCGCAGGATCAGATCACGGTTCGTGACCTTGCCGTCAACCCGGTACCGCATCTGGACATCAACCTGCTGGGTGGCTGGATGAAGCCCGCTGAACAACGCAGCGACATCGAACAGGTTTCGCTGGAGCGGTCTAACCAGCTGACAGACGAATTGCTGGCCGCAGACGTACTGGTGATGGCCGCGCCGATGTACAACTTTGCAATTCCCAGCACCCTCAAAGCCTGGCTGGACCATGTGCTGCGCGCCGGCGTCACCTTCAAATACACAGAAACCGGGCCTCAAGGTCTGCTCAGCGGCAAGCGCGCTTATGTGCTGACGGCGCGCGGCGGTATCTATGCCGGCAGCACGGCGGATCACCAGGAACCGTACCTGCGTCAGGTCATGGGCTTCATCGGTATCCACGATGTGACATTCATCCATGCCGAAGGCATGAACCTGGGTGGCGACTTCCAGGAGAAAGGCCTGAACCAGGCCAATGCCAAGCTATCGCAAGTGGCCTGACCTGTTAATCGCCAGATAATCGCTCGATGGTCTAGTGACCTGGCGCAACCCTTCAAGCCTGTACGCGCATCGAACCTCCCTTTGCACTTATTGCTCCTGAGTGCCGTAGCCCGATTGAACGCTTTAGCGAGATCGGGCTTTTTTTTGCCTGCGATTTGATGGGGTGGCATAAAAGCCCGCTTCCACAGGTTTTTGTATTGTTTGACTGGTCGCGATCATTGGCAAAACCCGCTATCGTCGCCGCCATTCGAAACGAGGCGAGCATGGGCTATCTACTTTTTGTCACGCTGATCCAGGCGTTTTCCTTCAGTTTGATCGGTGAGTACCTGGCCGGTCATGTCGACAGTTACTTCGCGGTGCTCGTGCGCGTGCTGCTGGCGGGGCTGGTGTTCATTCCGTTGACGCGCTGGCGTTCGGTGGAACCGGCGTTCATGCGCGGCATGCTGCTGATCGGCGCGTTGCAGTTTGGTGTGACCTACGTCTGCCTGTATCTGAGCTTTCGCGTGCTGACGGTGCCGGAAGTGTTGCTGTTCACCATCCTCACGCCCTTGCACGTGACCCTGATCGAAGATGCCCTGAACCGTCGCTTCAATCCGTGGGCCTTGATCGCGGCCCTGGTGGCGGTCGCGGGCGCCGCGGTGATTCGCTTCGACCGGATCAATCCCGACTTCTTCATGGGGTTCCTGCTGCTGCAGCTGGCCAACTTCACCTATGCCGCCGGGCAGGTGCTCTATAAGCATCTGGTCGCACGACACCCGAGTGATCTGCCGCATTATCGGCGCTTCGGCTACTTCTACCTCGGGGCACTGGCCGTGGCGTTGCCGGCGTTCCTGCTGTTCGGCAAACAGAATTTCCTACCCGAAGCACCGTTGCAATGGGCTGTGTTGTTGTTCCTCGGCCTGGTCTCGACCGCATTGGGGCTGTACTGGTGGAACAAGGGCGCTTGCCTGGTCAATGGCGGGACGCTGGCAGTGATGAACAACCTGCATGTGCCGGTGGGGTTGCTGATCAATCTGCTGATCTGGAATCAGCATGAGCAGCTGGGGCGGTTGTTGCTCGGTGGCTCTGTGATTTTGATGGCGGTCTGGATCAGCCGGTTGGGCGTCAGGCGAGAAGTGTTGCCGTTGCGGAGTCGGACATGAAGGGCTTGATCGCCGCCATTGAGCAGATCTACAAGCGCGCAGGTTTGGCGTTGACGGATGAAGCGCGGCGCGAGGAGGAAAGTGCCGAGTATGGCGCCTTCCGTTTCGGCCTCGATGGCCAGGCGATCGTCTTCCGGGTGGCGAAAACCACGCCGACCAAGATTGGCCAGTTCGTCACGTTGTGGAAACGGCCAACGCCGACCAGCGAGATTGCACCACTCGATCGCGACGATGGTATCGCCTTTGTGGTGGTGAGCGTTGGCGATGAAACCCATGACGGCCAGTTTGTGTTTGACCGGGAGATATTGGCTGCCAAAGGTGTCATGTCGATTGCCGGCGAAGGCGGTAAGCGAGCGATTCGCGTGTATCCGCCGTGGTCCCGGCCCGTCGCCCGGCAAGCTATCAAGACGCAGCAGTGGCAGCTGAAGTATTTCCTCGCTATTGACCCGAGCGGAAATGCCGACCCCGTGGATGTGCGGCGACTCTTCAAAACCTAGCCACTTGACCTGTTGAACCCCTTACATACGGTTTTTTTCCGGCTCGGGAATGTGGCTTGAACCCAGCAGGGCCGGCAACAACCCGGCCCGCAAGTCGCCGCCACTGGGCTGCTGATAAAGGCTCAAGCCAAACTCCGGCAGCACCGCCAGCAAGTAGTCGAAGATATCCCCCTGGATCCGCTCGTAATCGGCCCACGCCGTGGTTCGGGTAAAGCAATAGATTTCCAGCGGAATGCCCTGTGCCGTGGTCTGCATCTGCCGGACCATGCAGGTCATGTTCGGCTGGATCTGCGCGTGGCTTTTCAGATAGGCCAGTGCATAGGCGCGGAACGTGCCGATGTTGGTCATGCGTCGGCGGTTGGCCGACATGGCGGCGAGGTTGCCTTGGGCTTCATTCCACGCTTTGAGTTCGGCCTGCTTGCGGGACATGTAGTCGGTCAGCAGATGCACCTGCGCCAGTTTCTGCTCTTCTTCATCACGCAAAAAACGCACACCGCTGGCGTCGATGAACAGACTGCGCTTGATCCGGCGGCCGCCAGAAGCCTGCATGCCGCGCCAGTTCTTGAACGATTCGGACATCAGGCGCCAGGTCGGGATCGAGACGATGGTCTTGTCGAAGTTCTGCACCTTGACCGTATGCAGCGTAATGTCCACCACATCGCCATCGGCGCCGACCTGTGGCATCTCGATCCAGTCACCCACCCGCAGCATGTCATTGCTGGTGAGCTGCACACTGGCGACGAATGACAGCAGCGTGTCCTTGTAGACCAACAGGATCACCGCCGACATGGCACCCAAGCCTGACAGCAGCAACAGCGGTGAGCGATCGATCAGCGTAGCGACGATGATGATCGCGCCAAATACGTACAAGACCATTTTCGTCAGTTGCACATAACCCTTGATCGAGCGGGTGCGGGCGTGTTCGGTGCGGGCGTAGATGTCCAGCAAGGCATTGAGCAGCGCGCTGATCGCCAGGATCAGGAACAGCACGGTGAATGCCAGCGCCACATTGCCGAGGAAAATCATCGCGGTTTTACTCAGTTCCGGCACCAGGTGCAGGCCGAACTGGACTACCAACGACGGCGTCATCTGCGCCAGGCGTTGAAACACCTTGTTGTGACGAAAGTCGTTGATCCAGTGCAACGCAGGCTGGCGGCCAAGCATTCGGCTGGCATGCAGGATCAGGTAGCGCGCCACTCGTCCGAGCAGCAGCGCTATGACCAGCAGCATTGCCAGTGCCAGGCCGGCATGCACGACGGGATGTTGATCGAGTGCACCCCAAAGGTCTTGGGCGTTGAGCCAGAGCTGTTTGATATCCATGGGTAAAAACGATTCTTCTGTGAGACGCGACGGGCGATTAGAGCATTTAAGACGCTTTGTATTACCTTCGGAGACAAATCAGGCAACAAAAAAGCCACTGTTTACTGTCGTTTGCATAAAGAAACTCGGCCTCGGCGCTCGAAACCGTTACCCTATGCAGCTGATTTTTTGTATTTCTTCGAGGTAGCACCCGTGTTTTCCCAATTCGCCCTGCACGAACGCCTGCTCAAAGCCGTGGCCGAGCTGAAATTTGTCGAGCCAACGCCTGTGCAAGCAGCGGCCATTCCGCTGGCGCTCCAAGGGCGTGACCTGCGGGTGACAGCGCAAACCGGTAGCGGCAAGACCGCTGCGTTCGTTTTGCCGATCCTCAACCGCCTGATCGGGCCGGCCAAGATCCGCGTCAGCATCAAGACCCTGATCCTGCTGCCAACCCGTGAACTGGCCCAGCAGACCCTGAAAGAAGTTGAACGCTTCTCGCAGTTCACTTTCATCAAATCCGGCCTGATCACCGGCGGTGAAGACTTCAAGGTCCAGGCCGCCATGTTGCGCAAGGTGCCGGACATACTGATCGGTACGCCCGGGCGGATGATCGAGCAATTGAACGCCGGTAACCTCGACTTGAAAGAAGTTGAAGTGCTGGTGCTCGACGAAGCCGATCGCATGCTCGATATGGGCTTCGCCGATGACGTGCAGCGTCTGGTCGATGAGTGCACCAACCGTCAGCAGACCATGCTGTTCTCCGCTACCACGGGTGGCTCCGGTCTGCGCGAGATGATCGCCAAGGTCCTGAACAATCCTGAGCACCTGCAGCTCAACGCGGTCAGCCAGCTGAACGAAACCACCCGTCAGCAAATCATCACCGCTGACCACAACCAGCACAAAGAACAGATCGTCAACTGGTTGCTCGCCAACGAGACCTACCAGAAGGCCATCGTGTTCACCAATACCCGGGCGATGGCCGACCGTATCTATGGTCGTCTGGTGGCTCAGGAATACAAAGCGTTCGTGCTGCACGGCGAGAAAGACCAGAAAGATCGCAAACTGGCGATCGACCGGCTGAAGCAGGGTGGGGTGAAAATCCTCGTGGCGACCGACGTCGCCGCTCGCGGTCTCGACGTGGACGGCCTGGATCTGGTGATCAACTTCGATATGCCGCGCAGCGGCGACGAATATGTACACCGCATCGGTCGTACCGGCCGCGCTGGCAACGATGGCCTGGCCATCTCGCTGATCTGCCACGGCGACTGGAACCTGATGTCGAGCATCGAGCGCTACCTCAAGCAGAGCTTCGAGCGCCGCACCATCAAGGAAGTCAAAGGCACCTACGGCGGACCGAAAAAGGTCAAGGCTTCGGGCAAGGCCGTCGGCGTGAAGAAGAAAAAGACCGACGCCAAGGGCGACAAGAAGAAAACCGCCGCCAAGACCCCGACCAAACGCAAGAGCGTCAATCGCCCGAAAAGCGATTCGCTGGTGAGCAAGGACGGTATGGCCCCGCTGAAACGTCGCAAGCCGGAAGCACCGGCGGCTGAATAAAGCGCCGTAGCGTTCTGGAAATACCCGGACAAAGTCCTGATTCTCTTCACCTAAGGACGAACATTGTACTTGTGGCGAGGGAGTTAGCTCCCTCGCCACAGGTTGCTGACGTTCTCTTACGTGAACAGCATCAAGGGCAAAGCCCGGGTTTTTTTATGTCTGTTTTCAGCTGTCGGCCTTCTTCTCTGCCGTTCCCAGCTCTTTCAAACGCTGATCGATCAACTGGCACTTGTCCGGCAGGTCTTTCGCAGCCGTTCCCAGGTCCATTTTTTGCAGCTCATCGTTGATTTCCTTGGCCTTGGCCGGGTTCTGTTCGGTGAGCCTGGTGACTTCCTTGGCCAGTTGTTCGCGTTTGGCTGTGGCCTCTTCGGGCGTACAGGCCCAGGCAGGCAGTGCGCAAGCGAGGGTGGCGGCGAGGGTGAGCTTGAGCAGGTTTTTCATGTGTCAGGCCTCAGTTCCGGTTAAGGCGGGTTAACCGGTTGAGGCCTCAAGCATGGAAAAAGTTCAGATTCACCCATGGCAGCAAGTTGCCGGCGCATTATCGTCATATTTATCGTGATGCTTCACCCACTCCATGATCTCCTCTTCATTTCGCCCCTTGGGCGTCAAATCCAGGTAGTTGTAGGCACCCACCAGCATGTCCAGGCCTCGGGCATAGGTTGAGTAGGTGTGAAAAATTTCGCCATCCTCGTTGCGATAAAACACGCTGAGGCCCGGAAGTTCTTCCTCGGAGCCGTCAGTTTTTTCGTAGTTGTAGGTGGCCTTGCCGGCGGCGACATCTTCAGCTCTGGCCGAGACGCCAAAGTCGTAGTTGAAGTCGCAGCCCTCTGACGAGACCCAGTCAAACTTCCACCCCATGCGTCGCTTGAATGCCTGGAATTCGGCGAAAGGTGCGTGGGAAACCGCCACCACTGCAACGTCATGGTGGGCCAGGTGCTGATTGGCGCCATCGATGTGGTCGGAAAGAAACGAACAACCGGGGCAACCTTCGTCCCAGCCCTCGGCGAACATGAAATGGTAAATGATCAACTGACTGCGGCCGCCAAACAGGTCGGCGAGCTTCAATTCGCCGTTCGGACCTTGAAAGTGGTAGTCCTTGTCGATTTTCACCCAAGGCAAGGCGCGGCGTTCGGCGCTGAGTTTATCCCGTTCCTTGGTGAAGGCTTTTTCGTGGGCCAGGTGTTGCTTGCGGGCGGCGAGCCATTCTTCCCGCGACACGACGGGATGGTTCTGAACGTTCATTGTTTTTTCTCCTGCGTGGGGCTGGGAGTGACTTACACAGCCTAGTCGTTTGGCATGCCTGGAATTCGACATGCCGCCGGTCGGTCGGGCTGAAAAATCCAGGGTGAACGGCCGCCCGGCCTGCCGGTCACACACTATGAAGCCCCCACTCACGGGCACCGGAGGTTGCAGGATGACGACTTATAACTGGGATTTGATCGAGCGCTTGCTGCACGAGGTGCAGCGCGGCGAAGCCAGCTTTACCCCACGGCCCTATGCCGAGCAATACGCAGCAGAAAAGGCGTCGGAGGGTGAACAGACAGAGAACCTTGACCATCTGAAAGCGGTGGCGGGCGAATATGAAAAGCTCCTGCTGGAGCGGGGCTACATCGAACCTCGGCCTGAGGAACAGGGCGGCACCGGTGCCAACTACATTCTGACGCCCCGGGGCTCGAGTTTATTGAGCCTGATCGACAGCAGCATTCCGGGCAATGAGCATCCTCGGCAAGTGCTCGATGAACAGGAAGATGCGCTGGATGAGCTGACGTTCGATGAGGTGGCGTCCAAGGCGCAGATTGCCTGATCTTCTGCGATAGCGTGTTGGAGTACGCTTGCTCGCGATAGCGGTGGAGAAGTCGATATTCGCGTCGACCGACCCACCGCTATCGCGAGCAGGCTCGCTCCTACAGTAAATAAGTGCTTTGTCAGTTTTGTTTTGCAGCTTTCAGGCACTTCAGATCACTGAAGTCTTTCTTCACGCCTTCAATCTTTGTCAGCAGCCGTTGACGTTGTTCCGGCGTGCTTTCTGCCATCAGGTCGACAAACAGCGAACGCGCTTGCGCTTCGGTTTTGGCAAAGGCCTGCCGATAAGCCGGTGTCCACAGGCGTTCTCGGTCGACCAGAAGCGTCTCGATTCGCTGTGGGAATTCTGGGCTCTGACGTTGGGCTACCGCTGCGCTGAATTGCTTTTGCCAGTGAGCACGGTTGGCAATCCACTCCGTATTCTGGTCGCCCAAGGCATTCGACCACGCCGCTACTCGTTGCCGCTGGGCCTGACTGAGTGGTCCGAGCCAGTCATTCAGGCGCTTTTCCATGCGTTCGCCGCGATCCTTGATCTGCTGATCAAGGGAGGGGTTTAGGTATTTCTCCTGACGTTTGCGCTGGTCTTTGGCGAACGCCTCGTTCATCTCTGCCACCTGTTTGTCATCCAGCCCCCGCAGCAACTGGACCGCTGACGGAGTGATTTCCCGCGCGGTTTCGGCGATCGCCTGCTTGGCTTCGGTGGCGCGGTCCTGCAGTGCGGCATCGGTGACCTGATTGCTGGCGACCATGTTTTGCAAGCGGTCCAGCCAGTCAAGGTAGCCGGGCATTTGCGTGGAGCAGTGCCAACTCAAATGTTCCTTGAGGCGCTCGTTAAACCAGCCTTTCTGCTCGCCGTTCATGTCCAGGTAATCGCTGAGCGTCCAGGGAATGATCACATCGAGGTTGCGATAGGCCAGGCCCATGCGACTGCACGCGCCCAGGGTCAGGCTGCAGATGAGTGCACAGGCGATGTATTTTAACCAGCGAGACATGGGCGAATCCTTGCGAAGGCCTGGCTTCGGAATCTGATTCTCATGTGAACGCAAGAGGAGGCCGGCAGTTCAGCCGATCAATAGAAGCTGCGTTCGGCCTTGAGTGTGACAAGTCCGTCACACTGGTTGTTGTGCCCGGAATAGGCTGAACAAGTGCTGCCGCTGAGGCTGGAATCACTGTAGATCAGGTCAAGGTCGATTCCCATGAAGGGGCGGGACAACTTCACCGACCAATCAGTGAAACTGCCTACGTAACCACCGTCCACAGCCACCGGAGTATTCAACTGGTGGGTGGTGTATTTCATACTGATCCCGATGCCGAAGGGCTCATTGCCGCTGAGATTGGCGAACAGGGTGCTGTTCTGTTTGTCCGGGTCGTTGCTCAACGCAACGCCGAAACGGCTGCCCAGCAAGGTCAAGCCTGCGAACAGTTCCTGACTGTCGAGGGTTTCCACTTCGGGATAGCTGTAATGAATGATGCCCACTTCGTAACCGAGCGTTTGGTCGAAGGGCTGTTTAAAGCCTGCGTAGGAATCGATTTCGAGATTTTTCCCGGGACTGATTCCCATGCTGGGTGACCATTGGCCGAAGTAGAAACCGCTGTCATGGGTCAGGTCCAGGCCACCATGGAATGAACCGACGGCGGAAGGTTTGACCAGACCCTGGGCCATGCTGCGAGCTGGGTTGGTACCGAGTTTCAGGTCGAAATCGCCCAGCTCGCGCTGAAAAACCTGACCTTGGGCAACGGAGCACGCCAGTAGACCGCCGAGTAGTAAGCAAAGGCAGGAGAGTTTTTGCATGCGTCACTCCATGAACAGCGAGTGCAGGCGGTTTGGCCTGCTGAAACGCTTGATCTAGACGCGTGCAAGGATACCGGCGAATGACAGGCATCGAGGGCCGTTCGTCGATTTTTACGAGATTGGTGATGTTGGGGGGAGGCTATTGCAGAGTTCCAGTCCAGACGCTTCGAAGCTCAAAGCGCCCAGGGACCAGGTAAGGCGTGGTTTTTACTTTTTGCCCAGCGTGATCTGCTTGGACGGGCCGAACGTCTGGCCGCTTACGCCTTTGGCAATTTGCTGGATTTCACCGCCGGATTTGAGGAATGCAGCGATCTGGTTATTGATCGATTCGCTGGTTTCGACGGCTGGAGCTGGCTTTGCTTTGCTGTTGGATGCTTTTACGCGCATGGCGGCCATTAACCTGTAGAAAATTAACTTGGCCAGGCATCGTACAGGAAATGCCTGCAATTTGCTTGGCAAATATCCCCTGAAGCATTCGATGTACAGGAAAAATAAACGGCGGTTAATTGTTGGAGTTTTTTCCTAAGTCGCTGTTTTAAATAAAAACAGCTCTCGAAAAAGGCGTTTTATGCGCTGCTTGGGGCGCCATGAAAGTGGACAGATCGATCAGACGAGCGGCCAGTGGTCGTGGCCGAACCCAGAAAAATTGCGGCCTTCAGAGGTTTTTCTCCCACCACCGGACCGCCCACCGAACGCGGCCCGCAAAACCGGGTAGAATGCCGCCACGTAATGAGGGTATTGGACATGGCTTTAGTCGGGCGTTACAACAGTTTGCAAGTGGTTAAACACACTAACTTCGGTTTATATCTGGACGGTGGTGCGGACGGCGAAATTCTTTTGCCGAATCGTTATATTCCAAAAGATGTTCCAAGCGAAGATGAAGACTGGCTAAACGTATTTGTATATTTGGACAGCGATGACAAACTCATCGCAACAACTGAAAAGCCGAAAGTTCAAGTCGGTGAATTCGCCAGTTTGAAAGTTGTTGAAGTCAACAGCATTGGGGTGTTCCTGGATTGGGGCTTGCCCAAGGATCTGTTGCTGCCGTACTCGGAAGAAAAGCGTCAGATGTCAGCGGGTGAATACGCCGTGGTGCACGTCTATCTCGACAAACACACTCGCCGCATCACCGCGACGGCGCGTCTGGACCGCTACCTGGACAAAACTCCGGCCAACTACACGCCCGGCCAGGAAGTTGATCTGCTGGTTGCCGAAGCCACGGACATGGGCTTCAAGGCAATCATCAACAACAAGCACTGGGGCCTGATCCACAAGAACGAAATCTTCAAGTTCATGCGCGCCGGCAAAGAAGAGAAGGGCTTCATCAAGGAAGTTCGTGCCGATGGCAAGATCAGTCTGAGCCTGCAACCGGTTGGCCAGGAAGCGGCGAGCAGCCTGAACTCGAAGATCCTCGCCAAGTTGCGTGAGAACAACGGCACTTTGCCAGTCAGCGACAAAAGCGACCCAACCGTTATCAGCAGCATGTTCGGTGTCAGTAAAGGCAACTTCAAGAAGGCCATTGGTGCGTTGTACAAGAACGGCCAGATCGTCATTCATGCCGATCGTATTGAACTGAGCTGATTGCTGCTTGTAGTCAACACTTCAGGGTGTTGCCTGCGAGGTCACCCTACAGCCTGAAATCCGCCCCGGCACCGCTTGGCCAACAAGCAGGCCGGGGCTTTGCTTTAACTGTCGAGCCACCGCCATGTTTTGTGATGTCGAGGTTTCAAGGTGAGCGCCACCCGGCGCAGCGCCGATGGATTTGCCCTGCAGGTGATGCTGGGGTTGTGCCTGGTCTGGGGTGTTCAGCAGGTGATGATCAAGTGGGCGGCACCCGACATCGCGCCGGTCATGCAGGCGGTAGGGCGGTCGGGCATGTCTGCATTGCTCGTAGGATTGTTGATCTGCTGGAAGGGCGGTTGGGACCAGGTCGGCTCCACGTGGCGCGGCGGGCTGTTGGCCGGTGCCTTGTTTGGCCTGGAGTTTTTCTTCATTTCGGAAGGCCTGCAACTGACCACTGCAGCGCACATGTCGGTGTTTCTTTATACCGCGCCGATCTTCACGGCGTTGGGCGTGCATTGGTTATTGCCCAGTGAGCGTTTACGGCCGGTGCAATGGCTGGGGATTATTCTGGCATTCATCGGGATCGGCATCGCGTTTGCCGGTGGGGTTTCGTGGGATAACCTCGATCGCCGCATGCTGCTCGGTGACGCGCTGGGCGTACTGGCGGGTGCGGCCTGGGGCGCGACGACAGTAGTGGTGAGGGCTTCGCGGCTGTCTGAGGCGCCCGTGACACTGACGTTGTTCTATCAATTGGTAGTCGGGTTTGTCGGCCTGCTGTTGATCGCGCTGCTCAGCGGTCAAATCACCCATGTCAGCCTGACCACCGTGGCGGTCACCAGCGTGCTGTTCCAAGGTGTGGTGGTGTCGTTCTTCAGCTATCTGATCTGGTTCTGGCTGCTGCGCCGTTATCTGGCGGCAAACCTGGCGGTGTTTTCGTTCATGACGCCGCTGTTCGGTGTCACGTTCGGCGTGTTGCTCTTGGGCGAAGAGCTGAGCCTGAACTTCGTGATTGGCGCGGTCCTGGTGTTGTTGGGCATCACCTTCGTCAGCGCTGAGCAGTGGGTTCGCCGCCGATTGCGCAGGGCGCTGGGTCAAAGCTGAGCGAGAAGACAGGCAACCGTCAGGCCGGGATTGATTGACTTTCTTCATGGATGAACAATAGTGGCTGACTTGTTCATTTTTGGAGAAAGGTGTGGAATTCAGTCAGTTGCGGATCTTCCAGGCGGTGGCGGAGGAAGCCTCCATCACCCGTGCCGCCGAACGCCTGCACCGGGTGCCATCCAACCTGTCGACACGGCTCAAGCAACTCGAAGAACAACTCGGCGTTGAATTGTTCGTACGCGAGCGTCAGCGGCTGCAGTTGTCGCCTGCGGGAAAAGTCCTGCTGGACTACACCGCCAGGTTGTTCGCCTTGCACGACGAAGCCCATGCAGCGGTGCAGGGCGGTCAACCGGCCGGCGACTTCGTTCTCGGCACCATGTACAGCACTGCTGCGATTCATCTGCCGGCGTTGCTGGCCCGCTATCACCGGCGCTACCCGGCGGTGAACCTGCAAGTGCAGTCCGGACCCAGCGGTGAGCTGCTGGAAGGTTTGCTCACCGGCCGCCTCGATGCGGCACTTGTGGATGGGCCGCCAGAGTTGGCAGTGATCGACGGCGTGCTGTTGTGTGAGGAACGACTGGTGCTGATCAGCGAAGCCGACCACCCGCCGGTGCGTAGCGCGCGTGACGTGGAAGGGCGTTCGGTATTCACCTTTCGCCAAGGGTGCTCTTATCGGATGCGCCTGGAGTCCTGGTTCTCTCACGATCACGCGGCCATGGGCCGGGCGATGGAAATCGAGTCCTACCCGGGGATGCTCGCGTGCGTGATTGCCGGCTCCGGCGTGGCATTGATGTCGGAGTCGATGCTGGCCAGCCTGCCGGGGCGTGAAAGCGTAGCGGTGCACCCGCTCCCCGAGCCTTTTGCCAGCGCAACCACGTGGCTGATGTGGCGCAAGGGCATGGTGGGGGCCAACCTGAATGCGTGGATCGAGGAACAGCAAGCGGTCTATCCGTCGGCGCAAAGCCAGGCCCGGGCGATTGCATGATTTAATGGCGCTCGATTGTGATCCATTCAGTAACAGATCATTGCCACTTTGGGCGAGCATTGCTCAGGACTTCGGACTATTATCAGTGCGAAGGGGCTACAGAATTTTGGCCGCTCGGCACTACCCTGAAGGGGGCATCATGAAAGAGAAAATCCAAAATTGGCTGCACGACCTGGGTGTCGCACTCGGTCTGATCGAACCGCCTCTGCAACCTGTGCCCATCCGTACGGACGACGAACAGCGTCGACGCCAGCAGCGCCGCCGGTAGTCCTGCAGGAGCGAGCACGCTCGAAGTGGACGTTGACAATGCTGTCGGCTGCCTGAAAGTACGTGGCGCTTGGAGTTTTTTGCGAGCAGTTTCGCTGCTACAGGTGCGCGTACAAGGCATAGGGCGGTGATCAGGCTGTCAATGCCGCCCGATCTCAATTAAAAACCGACTCAGGTCATTTGCCGTTCTGGCGGTCTTGAGCATCGTGTCTTCTTCGGCGGTAAAAGCCGTCAAACCGAATTCATCTTCCAGATGGAAGATCAAATCTTCGATATCCGCTTTATCCAATCCCAACTGCGACAGACTGGCGTTGTCGTCGAAATCATCCCGGCCTTCCAGCAAGCGGCTGATGAATTGATGCACGGCGGCACGCACGGCTGCTTTGTTCATGGGGACACGCCAAATCGATTGTCGTCCCTGCTGGATGGGTTCCTGGTATTGAGTACAGCAGGCTTGCGCCATGCTGGCGTTACCACTCGTCAATCACGTGGCTCTTCATACGACATTTTCTCCAGGTGAAAAAAAACGGGTGAGGCAACCGACGCCACACCCGTCGAAGAAAACATCAATTCGTTGTGTTCAGCTTAGGCGGCGCTGGCCAGTGTCACCGGACGACGGGACAGCAGGCTGACCACGACGAAGCTCACCAGGCCAACAGCCAGGCTGTAGTAGATCGGGGTGTTGGCATCCAGACCGTCCTTGACCATGAACACCAGCGCAGTGACGAAGCCCAGGCCCATGCTGGCGATGGCGCCGGCGGTGGTAGCGCGTTTCCAGAAAATCGCACCGATCAATGGGATCAGCATGCCGCCTACCAACAAGTTGTAGGCCAGGGTCAGGGCGCTGATCACGTCGTTCACCACCAGGGCGATCCCGAGTACCACGATACCGGTGAGCATGGTGACCAGGCGGTTCAGGCCCAGGCTCGATTGCTTACCGCCACGCAGTTTCGGCAGCAGGTCTTCGGTCAGGGTGGTGGCAGCGGCGAGCAGGCCGGCGCTGGCGGTGGACATCATGGCCGCGAGTGCTGCAGCGATTACCAGACCGCGGATACCGTCCGGCAGGGACAGTTTCACGATGGCGGCGAAGGCGTTGTTGACGTTGTCCAGATCCGGAATCAGTACGTGTGCAGCCATTCCGATCAAGGCGCAGGCCAGGCCGTAGAGGATGCAGTAGATACCGGCAGCGGTGCCGGCAACCTGAGCGACTTTGGCGGTCTTGACGGTGAACACCCGCTGCCAGATGTCCTGACCGATCAGGATGCCGAAGAAGTAGATCATGAAGTAGGTGATGATGGTGTCCCAACCAATGGTGGTGAAGCTGAAGCTCGCCGCCGGCAGTTTCAACACCAACTCATCCCAACCACCGACGCGGTACAGGCAGATCGGCAACAGGATGAACATCAGGCCAACGGTCTTGATCACGAACTGGACGATGTCGGTCAGGGTCAGCGACCACATGCCGCCGATGGCCGAGTAGACCACTACCACACCACCACCGAGCACTACCGAAATCCAGAACGGCAACCCGAACAGCACTTGCAGCACGGTGCCGATCGCCAGGATCGAGGTCACGCCGATCATCAGTGCATAGGCCAGCATGATCACCGCGCTCGCCGAGCGGGCCATCGGGTTGTAGCGTTTTTCCAGCACCTGGGTAACGGTGTAGATCTTCAGTTTCAGCAACGGCTTGGCGAGGAACAGGTTCAACGCCACGATCCCGCAACCCAGGGCTGCGCACAGCCAGAAACCGGAGATGCCATGCACGTAGCCCAGACGCACGGTGCCCACGGTGGACGCGCCGCCCAGGACGGTGGCCGCCATGGTGCCCATGTACAGGCTAGGGCCGAGATTGCGACCGGCAACCAAAAAATCTTCGTTGGTCTTGGCCTTGCGCATGCCGTAGTAGCCGAGTATCAGCATCGCGGCGGCGTAGATGAGTACGACGAATAAATCCAAAGCCATGATGGCGTGTCTCCGATTGTCTTTTTTATGTGAGGCTGAAAATCAATTCCTGGGAATGTATTGCTGTAGGAGCGTGGCTTGCCCGCGAATGGGGTGCCGCGGTGAGTCAGCCTGACCGCGTCATCGTTCTTCGCGGGCAAGCCTCGCTCCTACAGGTCATGCGTTGTCCACAGGTTCGTGCGTTTTTTCAGGCGACTTGCCGCATCGCCGGTTTAACGAGCGGGTCCGTGCTCTTGCTGCGTGAATCGTTCGGGCCGAACACCGCGTGCGCTTCCGGGAACATCTTGAGCAACATCAGGTACACCACCGAGGCCAGGCCCAGTGTCACCGGCAGGCTGATGTCGATGCCATCGGCCAGGTTGCCCAGCGGACCGACAAACTGCCCCGGCAGGTTGACGAAGCACAGGCCGACGGCCGCGCTCGGGATCCAGGCGCCCATGCCACGCCAGTTCCAGCCGTGGGTGAACCAGTAGCGGCCACCTTTCTCGCCACGGGTGAACACTTGCAGGTCATCCGGGCAGTAGAAACCGCGACGCGTCACCAGGCCGATGATCATGATCACCATCCATGGCGTGGTGCAGGTGATGATCAGTACGGCGAAAGTCGACACGCTCTGCACCAGGTTCGCCGCGAAGCGACCGATGAAGATGAAGGCAATCGACATCACACCGATCAGCAGCGTGGCCTTGACCCGCGACAACACCCGTGGGAACACGCTGGACATGTCCAGCCCGGTGCCATAAAGCGACGTGGTGCCGGTGGACATGCCGCCGATCACCGCAATCAAACACACCGGCAGGAAGAACCAGGTGGGCGAAACCGCCAACAGCCCGCCGACATAATTGTTGGCCGCAATGTAGTCCGGTGCCTTGATCGCCACGATCGTCGCGGTGGCGAGGCCGAACAGAAACGGAATCAGCGTCGCCAGTTGCGCGGCGATCACCGCGAGCATGATCCGGCCTTTCGGCGTTTCACGCGGGATGTAGCGCGACCAGTCGCCGAGGAACGCACCGAAGGAAATCGGATTGCTCATGGCAACCAGTGCTGCGCCGATGAACGCTGCCCAGAAACCAGCCTGACCCATGGCCACGGTACCTGCGTACTGACTGTCGAACGCCGGGGCGAACGCGAAGATGCCCAGCAGGAACAACAGGCTCGCCGCCCACACCGCGATGCGGTTGACCCACAACATGAAACGGAAACCGTAGATGCACACCGTCAGCACCAGCAGCGCGAACAGACCGTAGGCCAGGCCCAGGGTCAAGTCGGTTTCCGGCAGGTCGACCAGGCGTTTCGCGCCGCCCACCAATGCGTCCCCCGAACTCCAGACAGAGAGCGAGAAGAACGCGATAGCGGTCAACAGGGACAGGAAGGAGCCGACGATCCGCCCGTGCACGCCGAAGTGTGCACCGGAAGACACCGCGTTGTTGGTGCCGTTGATCGGACCGAACAGGCCCATCGGCGCCAGGATCAGCGCACCGAGCACGACGCCCAGCACAATCGCCCAGACGCCCGCCTGGAAAGACAGGCCGAACAGAACCGGGAAACTGCCGAGCACGGCGGTGGCAAAGGTGTTGGCGCCGCCGAAGATCAAGCGAAACAGGTCGCTGGGCCGGGCGGTGCGCTCATTGTCCGGAATCTGTTCGACCCCGTTTGTTTCGATGCTAAGGCTTTTTTCTTTGTTGTTGTTATTCATGATCTGCTCCGATCATAAAGGCGCGCTCATCGTGTGTGAGCGTCACCTGTTTGGCTAAGGGGGTGGCAGCCCTTCCGGCATTGCGGACAAATGTTCGTGACAGGCCAGCCATAGGCCTTGTTGTTCTTGGCCAGACGCTTGTTTCTTGAAAACAATCGTCTCGCGCTCCTGGCTGAAGTGTTGCTCCCCTTGCATGCGCAGCTCGGTGGCAACGTCATGAATGAAAATCGCCACGTCACCCTGTAGGCTGACGAAGGCGTTGCTCGACGTGCACGACAGCACCTCGAAGCCATCCTCGGCACGCCAGCTGTCCCACAACGCCTGGTAGGCATCGCGCGACAGCAGCGGCTGGCCGAGGGTGTAGAAAACAAAGCTGGCATCGGCGCTGAACGCACCGAAGTAGGCTTCTCGATCGTTACGGGCGAAGGCGGCGACCAGATCGGCCGCCGCGTTCAAAACCTGATCACGTTCGTTCATGACCGATCCTCAGCGATGGACCACGCCAGGCAGTACGCAGAGCATTTCGTACAGCAGGTTGGCGGCCAGCAGCGAGGTGTTGCCGGTGGTGTCGTAAGCGGGCGAGACTTCTACCAGATCGCAACCGATCAGGTCGAGGCCTTGGCAGCCGCGAACGATCTCGATCGCCTGAATGGTCGTCAGACCGCCGATTTCCGGGGTACCGGTGCCGGGTGCCCAAGCCGGGTCGATGCCGTCGATGTCGAAGCTCAGGTACACCGGACCACCGCCGACTTTCTCGCGGACTTCGGCCATCAATGGCGCCAGGGATTTGTGCCAGCACTCTTCGGCCTGGACCACACGGAAGCCCTGGTTACGGCTCCAGTTGAAGTCGTCAGCGGTGTAGCCCTGGGCGCGCAGACCGATTTGTACAACGCGGTCCGGGTCAATCAGGCCTTCTTCGACGGCGCGGCGGAAGGTGGTGCCGTGGGCGATTTTCTCGCCGAACATGTGATCGTTGACATCGGCGTGGGCGTCGATGTGCACCAGGCCGACTTTGCCGTGCTTTTTATGGATGGCACGCAGGATCGGCAGGGTGATGGTGTGGTCGCCGCCGAGGGTCAGCGGGATCACGTCGTGTTCAAGGATGTTGTCGTAGGACTCTTCGATGATCCGCACGGCATCCAGCAGGTTGAAGGTGTTGATCGCCACGTCGCCGATATCGGCAACCGACAGCGAATCGAACGGTGCAGCACCGGTGGCCATGTTGTACGGGCGGATCATCACCGATTCGGCGCGGATGTCACGTGGTCCGAAGCGGGTACCGGGGCGCAGCGAAGTACCGATGTCCAGCGGCACGCCAACGAAGGCCGCGTCCAGGCCGGCAGCAGTCGGTACATGGGGGAGTCGGAGCATGGTGGCGATGCCGCCGAAGCGCGGCATTTCGTTGCCGCCCAGTGGTTGGTGAAGAATCTTGTCCACGGGTAGGGCCTCATCGTCGTTGTTTTATTTATTGGGTTGCGCCGTTCACGGAAGGTACGGGCACCGTTGTGGGCCGATTCTGCGAAATGTAGTGGTCGGGAAGAATCGCTACGGGCAAATACTTAGTTCAGATTTTTCTAAACTAATGGCGGGGAGGGAGATAGACTTGAGGCGGTCTACAGAACCCCGTGGCGAGGGAGCTTGCTCCCGCTGGGGGGCGAAGCACCCCCAAACCATTCACCCAAGTCCGGCAGACAAACCACATGAGCAGGTTTACGACTGCTGCGCAGCCGAGCGGGAGCAAGCTCCCTCGCCACAAGAGCAGGAGTGCCCATGGCCAACGCTTTACCCGACCTGAAACTTTTGCGCATCTTCGTCAGCGTCGTGCGTCATCAGGGGTTCGCCAACGCCCAGCAGGAGCTCAATCTATCGACATCGGCTATCAGCACTTACATGAGCCAGCTCGAATCGGCGCTGGGCCTGGTGCTTTGCCATCGCGGCCGTGGCGGGTTCAGCCTGACCAGCAAGGGTGAGTTGTTCCATCAGGAAACCCTGCGCCTGCTGGGCGAGCTGGAAGGTTTCGAGCAATACGCCGCCGCGCTCAAGGGCGAATTGCGAGGTACGCTCAACCTGGGGGTGATCGACTCCACGGTCAGCGACAAGGCCTTGCCGTTCGCTGAAGCCATTGGCGCCTACAGTCAGGAACACCCGGCGGTGCACTTGCACCTTTCGGTCATGAGCCCTTATGAGTTGCAGCTCGGCGTGCAGGACAACCGTCTTGACCTGGCCATCGGCGCATTCTCCACGCGCATGAGCGGTCTGGTGTACATGCCGTTGTACCGCGAACAGCACTGGCTGTATTGCAGTTCGCGGCATCCGCTGTTCAACGAGCGGCGCATTCCCGAGCAGGTCATTACCCAGCAGCGCATGGTCGGTCGTGGCTACTGGAGCCAGGCGGAACTGGCCCGCCACGGTTTCAAGCACAGCGCCGCGACGGTGGAAAGTATGGAGGCGCAGCTGATTCTGGTGTTGTCCGGCGCCTACATCGGTTACCTGCCGGAGCACTACGCCCAGGCCTGGGCCGACAAGGGTGATTTGCGTGTGCTGCTGCCGGCGACCTTCGGTTATCAGGCTCCGTTCTCGATGATCATGCGCCGGGGACGCAGCCGCGAGCCGTTGATCCAGACCTTCCGCGATCTGCTCAAAGCACAACTCAATCAGGCCTGAAGAGCATGTCCAGAATTCAATGTCCGCGTTGTCTGCGCCCGCAAAGTCATTGCTTGTGTCCGCTGATCCCGAGTCTCGACAGCCGCACCCGGGTGCTGTTGTTACAGCATCCGAGTGAAGTGAATCATGCGTTGAACACCGCACGTCTGGCGGCACTCGGGTTGCAGAATGCCGAGTTGATCGTCGGTGAGGTGTTTGCGGATTTACCGGCGCTGTTGCATCAGCCAGGGTATCGGGCGCGGTTGTTGTTTCCCGGTGAGGATGCACAGCCGCTGCAGACGTATGCCGCGTCTGACGAGCCGTTGCTGCTGGTGGTCCCGGATGGTACCTGGCGTAAGGCGCGCAAAATGCTGCATCTCAATCCGTTGCTGGCCGCGTTGCCCAGAGTGACGCTGGCCGAGGGTGGCGTGTCGCGCTATCGACTGCGCAAGGCGCCGGGGCCGGGAGCGTTGTCGACGGTGGAAGCGATTGTGCAGGCGCTGGAAACCCTGGAGGCACCGGCCTCGTTTGCGCCTTTGCTGAAACCGTTCGAGGCGTTGATCGAGGGGCAGATTGCGGCGATGGGGGAGGAGGTTTACCAGCGCAATCATGGCGGATGACCCGTTGTGGCGAGGGAGCTAGCTCCCGCTGGAGTGCGAAGCGCGCCCCAAACCAGCGAATTCGATAGCCCGGACACACCACTTGGGGCTGCTTCGCAGCCCAGCGGGAGCAAGCTCCCTCGCCACAAGAAGGATTCAGGACTATCTTTCCCGCATCGCCTCGGTGCGGGCCTTGAGCACCGGCTTAAGCAGATAATCCAGCACTGTCTTTTCCCCGGTAATGATGTCCACAGTCGCCACCATCCCCGGAATGATCAGCAACGGCTTGGCGTCCCCGCCCAGATGGTTTTTATCGGTACGCACCTGGATCAGATAGAAGCTGTTGCCCTTGTCATCGGTGATGGTGTCGGCGCCGATCAACTCCAGTTTCGCGCTCAGGCCACCGTAGATCGTGTAGTCGTAAGCGGTGAACTTGACCATGGCTTTCTGGCCAGGATGCAGGAACGCAACGTCTTGAGGCCGGACCTTGGCTTCGATCAACAGGTTGTCTTCCAGTGGCACGATTTCCACCATGTCGCTGCCTGGCTGGACCACGCCGCCGATGGTGTTGACCTTCAAAACCTTGATGATGCCTTTGACCGGCGAGGTCACTGTGGTGCGGGTCACGCGGTCGTCGATGGCGATGCTCGATGCGGTGATTTTCGACAGGTCGGTGCGTTTCTCGTTGAGCTCCTTGGCCGCATCCGAACGGAAGGATTGTTCCGACTCGTCGATCTTGCTGCGGATCTCGGCGATCGCGGACTCAGCACGAGGTATCGCCAGCGTCGTGGCGTTCAGCGAGCCACGGATTTCCACGGCGCTGCGCTTGAGCCGCAGAATCTCCACCGGCGATACGGCACCGGTTTTCACCAGTGGCTCGGACATGTTCATCTCTTGATTGACCAGCGCCAGGCTTGAACTGTATTGCCCGGCTTTCGAGCGGAACTCTGCCAGCTCCTGGGTTTTTTGCCGAAGTTGTTCGGTCAGGGTGCGTTGCTCGCTGGCCAGTCGGCGTTGTCGTTGTTCGTACAACGAGCGTTCGTCCTCGGCCACTTGCGGCGCCTTGGCAATCACTTCCTCCGACAGCTTGAAAGGCCGGCCTTCCGCTTCCGCCGACAGCCGCTCGACTTGCGCGGTCAGGGCATAGCGATCGGCCTCGCTTTCGCCCTTGTTCGACAGGTAGCGCGTGTCGTCGAGGCGCAACAAGGTATCGCCCTTGCTGACCATTTGCCCTTCACGCACGAAGATTTCACTGACGATGCCGCCCTCGAGGTTCTGGATGACCTGGACTTTGCTTGACGGAATCGCCTTGCCTTCGCCCATGGTTACTTCCTGCAACACGGCGAACTTGGCCCAGACCAGCGCACTGATCAGCAACGCGGCGGCCAGCCACACGGTCACCCGCGACCAGCGCGGCGAGTCCTGCAACGAAGCGCCGGCGGTTTCCGGCATGAACTCGACTTCGGCGCTTTTGCCGAAGCTGTTGAAGTAGCCTCGGGGCGCTGAATCTGGCGTTTGAGCAGACATGGGCGATACCCGTCAGTTAAGAGAAATAGTGCCGAACACAACCCTGTGGCGAGGGAGCTTGCTCCCGTCCGGCGGCGAAGCCGTCGCAAAAACGGATGGCGCGATCCAGGTGACACAACGAGGGGGCTGCTTCGCAACCCAGCGGGAGCAAGCTCCCTCGCCACAGGTTGTGTATTCGCATCTAGACAGCCGCCGAGCCGACGCGGCCCTTGCGCAATGCATCGATGACCGCTTCTTTCGGTCCGTCGGCAACGATTCGCCCGTTGTCGAGCACCACCAGCCGATCCACCAGGCTGAGCATCGAGGTGCGGTGGGTGACCAGCAGCACGGTTTTGCCCTGCACCCAGCCGTGGAGTTTTTGCCGCAGTACATCCTCGCTGCTGTTGTCCATGGCGCTGGTCGGCTCATCGAGCAACATGATCGGCGGGTCGAGCAGAAGCGCCCGGGCCAGCAACACAGCCTGGCGTTGACCACCGGAGAGCAATTGCCCGCGCTCGCCGACGGGCCGGTCGAAGCCTTGCGGGTGTTGCCGGGCCAGGTCGGTGACGCCGGTGAGCTCGGCGACTTCAAGCATGCGAGCGTCGCTGATGTAGCGTGCGCCGAGTGTCAGGTTGTCGCGCAGGCTGCCGGCCAGCAACGGCAAGTCATGGGCGACATAGCCGATCTGATGGCGCAGGTCGGCGACGTCCAGTTGCCGCAAGTCCAGGCCATCGAGCAGGAGCTGGCCTTCTTCCGGCTCGTAGAATCCCATCACCAGGCGCCCCAGCGTGCTTTTGCCCGAGCCACTGCGGCCAATGATGCCGATGCGTTCACCGGGTTTGACGCTGAAGCTGATGTTGGCCAGCGCCGGGGCGGCCTGGCCGTTGTAGTGGAAGGTCACACCGACCACATCCAGTGCACCTCGCAGTTGCGTGCGTTCAAGCGGCCGCTGCCGGGCATCGCGCTCCTGGGGCAGCGACATCAGGGCGTCGGTACTCTTCATGGTCAACTGTGCTTGCTGGTAGCGGGTGATCAGCCCGGCGATCTGTCCCAGCGGCGCCAGCACGCGACTGCCGAGCATGTACGTCGCCACCAGTGCGCCAACGCTGAGGTTACCGGCGATGATGCTGTAAACCCCGGCAACGATGGTCGCCATGCCGGAAAACTGCTGGATGAACAACGTGCCGTTGGTGGCCAGCGCCGAGAGGTTGCGCGCATGACTGTCCAGGCGAGTGAGGGCGCCGTGGGTGCTTTCCCATTTGTGCTGGCGCTCGCTTTCGGCGCTGCAGGCCTTGAGGGTTTCCAGGCCGCCGAGGGTTTCGATCAGCAGCGCCTGGCGTTCGGCGCCGAGGCTCAAGCTTTTTTGCACGGTGTCGCGCAGGCGAGCCTGAATGATCATGGCGAAGATGATCGTGATCGGAAACGCCAACACCGGAATCACCACCAGCCAGCCGCCGAGCAGGCCGATCACCACCAGCATCAGCAACGCAAAGGGCAGGTCGATCAGGCTGGTCAGGGTCACCGCCGTGAGAAATTCCCGCAAACCCTGGAAGTCATGAATGCTTTGGGCGAATCCGCCAATGGTCGCAGGCCGCGCTTTCATCGCCATGCCGGTGATGCGTTCGAACAGGGTCGCCGAAAGAATCACATCGGTCTTCTTGCCGGCGGTGTCCAGCAAGTGCGCGCGTACCACCCGCAGCACCAGCTCGAAACCGGTGCCGATCAGCAGGCCGATGGACAGGACCCACAAGGTCGAGGTGGCCTGGTTCGGCACTACGCGATCGTAGGTCTGCATCACGAACAGCGGCACCATCAAACCCAACAGGTTGATCAGGAAGCTGGCGAGGATTGCATCGCTGTACAGCCATTTCGACAGTTTAAGCGTGTCTCTGAACCACGCCTGTACGCGGGGAACGAGGGGCGAGCGCAGGTCTTCGAGTTCATGCCGTGGCCGTGCGAACAGGGCCTGGCCGCTGTAGTGTTCGGCCAGCTCTTGCGGGCTGATCCACTGTTCGCCACCGTCGGCTTCACTGGGCAGGATCAGCACCCGACCGTCTTCGCCGTAACGGCGCAGGACAGCGGTGCGTCCATGGCTGAGCAGGAGCATCACGGGAAGGTTGAGTGGAGAAATGTCTTTGAGCTCGCGACGTAGCAGGCGTGCCTGCAATCCGGCCCGGGCCGCTGCGCGAGGCAGCAGGTCCAGGCTCAGGCGTTGGTGTGCCATTGGCAGCCCGGCACTCAGGCTGGCGCGACTGACCGTCGCGCCATGGAGTTTGCAGAGGATCAGCAGACCGTCCAGAAGCGGGTCATCGAAGCTCAGGCGCGGATCAACGCCTGTGTTGCCAGGTTCCATGCTGGTCAATGTGATCGCTCCGGTTGCGCTACATCAATGGGTAACGGTTTCTGCACGTCCCCCTGCAAGCGTTACCGCAGGCTGCGATCTTGAACAGTTCAAATCAAAAGATCGCAGCCTGAGGCAGCTCCTGCAGGGGTGTTTATTTGAGATCAGGCAAACGGGCTTCGCTTTTCACTTCGGTCTGGGCGATGGCATCGGCTGGCAGCACGACCCGCTGTTTGCTCAACAACTGGCCCATGTTCGCCAGTATCCGGTACATCGAATATTCCTCGGTGTAGCGCACTTCGGTGTAGCGGCGGTTGGCGTTGTAGAGCTCGTTTTCACTGTCCAGCAGATCGAGCAGGGTGCGCTGGCCGAGGCCGAACTGGTCCTGGTAGGCCATGCGCACGCGTTTGCTGGTATCGGCATACTCACGGGCGGTCGGGGTTTGCTTCTTGGCGTTGACCATGGCGTTCCAGGCCAGATGAATGTTCTCGTTGAGCTGGCGCAGGGCGTTGTTGCGGATGTCCATCGCCTGATTGATCTTGTGCGCGTCCGATTGCAGGCGCGCCTTGTCGCTGCCGCCGCGGAACAGGTTGTAGTTCATCACCACGCCCACCCGCCATTCGTTGTCATGGCCTTCTTCACCGGCGATGTTGTTGTTGGCGCCCACCGCCGCTTCAGCGTCGAAGCGCGGGTAGAACGGCGACTTGGCGACTTCGTACTGGCTCTCGGCCGATTGCACGTCGGCCTGGGCTGATTTCAGGTACGGGTTGTTTTCTACCATGCTCTGCTGGGCTTCCGTCAGGGATGCAGGCACTTCGCCGCGAATCGAGGGCGGTGCTTCCAGTTCATCGGGCAGGCGCCCAACGACGGCGGCGAAGTTCGATTCGGCGTCGGCCAGGTCGACTTCGGCGGTGTCGAGGTTGTTCTCCGCCAATGCCCGACGGGCACTGGACTGGTCGGCGTCGGCGTTGCTGCCGACTCCGCGCTCGGTGCGCAGGCCGATCTGATCGTTGACGCGCAAGTGTGCCTGCAGGTTGTTCTTGGCCAGCGTCACCAGCTCACGGCGCTTGAGTACTTCGAGGTAGACCTCGGTGGTGCGCAAAGCCAGATCCTGGGCGGTGCCCTGGGCGTAATAGGCGCGGGAGTTGACTACGCCTTTGGTGCGTTCGACTTCGTTGGCAGTGTTGAACCCGTCGAAAAGCATTTGCCGCAACCGCAGTTCCGACTGGGTGTAATTGAGGATTTCCGTGTGGTGTTTGCCGAGCGCCCGGGTGTTGGTGTTATCGCTGTACCCGCGCCCGTATGCGGCATTCAAGTCCACCGACGGATAAAAGCCCCCCTTCGCGACTTTCACGTCTTCGTCAGCCGACAGACGGCTATCCACTCGTGACGCCAATTCCGGGTGAGTGGCAATGGTGCTCTGGATGGCTTCGGTCAGCGACATGGCGTGAGCTTGAGAAGTGCAGGCCATGGCCAATAGAACTGCGCTGCAGAGGGGGGTTAAAAGGCGCATGGTGCTTCTCCCTGAAGTCCTGATGGTGCTTAATCAGTCGCCAATTATTTGACGAAATTTATAGGTAAACCGTTTCACGGGTTTTACAGAAGAGCTAAGAACATTCTGGAGAGAACCTAAGAAGTTTTTCTCATAAGCCCTATGCCGAAAAAAACTTATGCGCTCCGCAAAATCCAGCACATTGTTCATTACCAAAGCCCTTGATTTATGAGCTTTAGGGCGCTCATCGGGGCAAGTGAAAAGTTCCGATCCACTTATCGACATAGGGCGGAGAAGTGCTGGAGGGGAGGGAGGCGTAGCGGAATTGTGTGACGGTTTTTTGTCACTCGGTTGATTCAGCTCCGTTACGCATTGCTCGCAGGGCAGCGTATTTGCGATGTATTCCCGATGCCTTTGATTGCAAAGGGGTTTGTTGCGCAACCAAACGTGACCGTGAGCAACGCCGGCGAGATCGTCGCCAGGGCAGCGGCTTACTCAGGTAAACCCGCTGGCCGGTAGACGATCCGCCAGGCACTCGGTAAACCGTCCATCAAGCATTGCTCCGCGCAATAAAAAAGTGCCGACAGCGGTTGGCAGCGGAGGAAATGCACATGGCTACGCTCATCGGTATCGTCAGTAAGGTCGTCGGGCAGGTGTTCGCGGTGACAAGCGACGGCACGCGTCGCGTCCTGATCGAGGGCGACCGCTTGTTCGCCGGTGATCAACTGTCGACCGGAGCCGAGGGCGCGGTAGCGGTGCATTTGCAAAATGGCCAGGAACTGACCCTTGGACGGGGAAGCAGCCTGCAACTGACGCCGCAGTTATTGACTAATCACATCCCCCGCGTCGACACCGCCGAAGCAGTGACGCCGAGCCAGGCGCAACTGAGCGATGTCGAACAACTGCAAAAAGCCATTGCCGCGGGTGACGACCCGACGCAAACCGCGGAAGCCACCGCGGCGGGACCATCGACTGGCGCGCCGGGTGGTGAGGCGGGAGGCGGGCACAGTTTCGTGATGCTGGAGGAGGTCGGTGGGAGAGTCGATCCGATCATCGGTTTTCCCACTGCCGGATTCAATGGCATTCCCGAGTTTCCGGAAGGTCGCCGCGAAGGCGATACGGATACCGACGATGGCAGTCTGACGCCGGTTGCCCCAGGGATTCCTCCGGTTGTCATCCCGCTGGTACCACCGGTGGCGGACAACCCGGTCAGCCTCGACGGTCTGTCGGTAGAAGGCGGTGAGCTGACCGTCAAGGAAGCCAACCTTTCCAACGGCTCGGCCAGCAGCCCAAGTGCCCTGACGCAGAACGGTACGTTCACCATCAACGCCCCCGACGGCTTGAGCAGCCTGAGCATCGGCGGGATCAACGTGATCAGTGGCGGTGTAGCCAGCGGTTTCCCGCAGTCGATCACCACAGCGTTGGGTAGTACCCTGACCATCACCGGATACAACCCGGCCACTGGCGTTGTGAGCTACAGCTACACCCTCAATGGCAGCGAAACCCACACGAGCGGCGACGGCACCACCCTCAGCGAACACTTCACTGTGGTCGCCGGTGACAGCAATGGCGACACCGCTACCGGGTCGCTGGACGTCAACATCACCGACGATGTGCCCAAAGCCATCGACGACGATAACGGCGTGGCGTCGGAAACCCAGCTGACCCTCAACGGCAATGTGCTGACCAACGATATACAAGGCGCGGATCGCGTGCCGGTCGGTGAAAACAGTGGCCCGATCACCCCCGGTACGTTCGTCGGGACCTACGGCACCCTGGTGCTGAATGCCAATGGCACTTACACCTACACCCTGAACACCAGCGATGCGGATTTCAAAGCGCTGCATGGCGGTGGCAACGGTACCGAAACGTTCACCTACGTCCTCACCGATGCCGACGGCGACAGCAGCACCGCCAACCTGGTGCTGAACATCTTCAGCAGGGCGACCAACAGCANTACACCTACACCCTGAACACCAGCGATGCGGATTTCAAAGCGCTGCATGGCGGTGGCAACGGTACCGAAACGTTCACCTACGTCCTCACCGATGCCGACGGCGACAGCAGCACCGCCAACCTGGTGCTGAACATCCACAACAACGACGACGGGGTGACGATCAACGGCCTCGACGTCGAGGGCGGCGAACTGACCGTCTACGAGAAAAACCTCGGCGACCCTGGTGCTGAACATCCACAACAACGACGACGGGGTGACGATCAACGGCCTCGACGTCGAGGGCGGCGAACTGACCGTCTACGAGAAAAACCTCGGCGACGGCACCAGCCCCAACGCATCGGCGTTGACCCAGAGCGGCACCTTCACCATTACCGCCCTCGACGGTGTGCAAACCCTGACCGTCGGGGGCATCGCCGTCGTCACTGGCGGTGTGGCAGCCGGTTTTCCGCAATCGATCGTCACCCCGTTGGGCAGTACGCTGACCATCACCGGGTTCGACCCGGTTACCGGCGTGGTGAGCTACAGCTACACCCTGGCCGATAACGAAACGCACCCGAATGCCAACGGCACCAACAGCCTTTCCGAGCCGTTCGCCGTGGTGGTAGTCGATGACAACAACACCACCGCCAACGGTGAATTGAACGTCAACATCACCGACGATGTGCCCAAAGCCATCGACGACGATAACGGCGTGGCGTCGGAAACCCAGCTGACCCTCAATGGCAACGTGCTGACCAACGATATACAAGGCGCGGATCGCGTGCCGGTCGGTGAAAACAGCGGCCCGATCACCCCCGGTACGTTCGTCGGGACCTACGGCACTCTGGTGCTGAATGCCAACGGCACGTACACCTACACCCTGAACACCAGCGATGCGGATTTCAAAGCGCTGCATGGCGGTGGCAACGGTACCGAAACGTTCACCTACGTCCTCACCGATGCCGACGCCCGGGACGCTCCGCGTCCCTGAAGCAACCTGGTGCTGAACATCCACAACAACGACGACGGGGTGACGATCAACGGCCTCGACGTCGAGGGCGGCGAACTGACCGTCTACGAGAAAAACCTCGGCGATGGCACCAGCCCCAACGCATCGGCGTTGACCCAGAGCGGCACCTTCACCGTCACCGCTCTCGATGGCCTGCAAACCCTGACCGTGGGCGGCATTACCGTAGTCAGCGGTGGCGTGGCCGCCGGTTTCCCACAAACGATCACCACTCCGTTGGGCAGCACCCTGACCATCACCGGCTACAACCCAACCACCGGCGTGGTCAGCTACAGCTACACCCTGGCCGATAACGAAACCCACCCGACTGCCAACGGCGCCAACAGCATCACCGAGAACCTCAACGTCATCGCAACCGACACCGACGGCAGCACCGCATCGGGGCAGATCAACGTCAACATCGTCGATGACTTGCCGAGCGCCAAACCCGACGCGGACTCCGTGCAGGAGGGCGGCACCGTCAGTGGCAATGTGCTGAGCAATGACATTGGCGGCGCCGACGGCCCGGCCGCCAGCGGTGCAGTGGTCGGCGTGCGCGCCGGTTCGGATACCTCGACCTCGGCTATCGGTGGCCTGAACAGCCAGATCAACGGCACCTACGGCTACCTGACCCTCGACGCCAGCGGCAACGCGGTTTATCACAGCAACCCGAACGCCGTGAGCGGCCCCGGTGCGGTGGATGTGTTCACCTACACCGTGCGCGATGCCGACGGCGATGAAAGCACCACGACCATCACCATCGACGTCTACAACAGCTGCCTGCAAGCGGTGAGCGACGCCGACGCCACCGTCTACGAAAAAGCCCTCGACCTGAACAAGGACGGCCAGGACCTGGCGGCCGGCAGCGTCACCGGCAGCGAACCGGGCCACACCGGTGAAACCGCGTCCCCTCGACCTGAACAAGGACGGCCAGGACCTGGCGGCCGGCAGCGTCACCGGCAGCGAACCGGGCCACACCGGTGAAACCGCGTCCGGCACCTTGGTCGGCTCGGTCAGCGGCGCCGTCGGTGCGATCACCTACGCACTGGTCGGCAGCGCCACCGGGGCCTATGGTCAAATCGTGCTAAATCCCAACGGCACCTACACCTACACCCTGACTTCGCCACCGAGCACCACGCCGAGCGCCAACGATGGGCCGAACGTCACCCACGAAACCTTCACCTATCAGGCCACCGATTCCCTGGGCAATGTGGTCACCAGCACCATCGTGGTCAACATCGTCGACGACGTGCCCACTGCCAAAGCGGACGTGGATTCGGTGGTGGAGGGCGGCACCGTCAGCGGCAACGTACTGGTCAATGACATCGGCGGCGCCGATGGCCTCGGTGCGGTGATCGGCGTGCGCGCCGGTTCGGATACCTCCACTTCGGCTATCGGTGGCCTGAACAGCCAGATCAACGGCACCTACGGCTACCTGACCCTCGACGCCAGTGGCAACGCGGTTTATCACAGCAACCCGAACTCGGTCGCCGCACCAGGCGCTGCCGACACCTTCACTTACACCGTGCGCGATGCCGATGGCGATCAAAGCACCACGACCATCACCATCGATGTCTGCAACAGCAATATCCAAGCCGTCACCGACACCGACGTGACGGTCTACGAAAAAGCCCTCGACCTGAACAAGGACGGCCAGGACCTGGCGGCCGGCAGCGTCACCGGCAGCGAACCGGGCCACACCGGTGAAACCGCGTCCNGTCTACGAAAAAGCCCTCGACCTGAACAAGGACGGCCAGGACCTGGCGGCCGGCAGCGTCACCGGCAGCGAACCGGGCCACACCGGTGAAACCGCGTCCGGCACCTTGGTCGGTTCGGTCAGCGGCGCCGTCGGTGCGATCACCTACGCACTGGTCGGCAGTGCGACCGGGGCTCATGGGCAAATAATGCTCAATCCGAACGGCACCTACACCTACACCCTGACCTCGCCACCGAGCACCACGCCAAGCGCCAACGATGGCCCGAACGTCACCCACGAAACCTTCACCTATCAGGCCACCGATTCCCTGGGCAACGTGGTCACCAGCACCATCGTGGTCAACATCGTCGACGACGTGCCCACTGCCAGAGCGGACATGGATTCGGTGGTAGAAGGCGGCACCGTCAGCGGCAACGTACTGGTCAATGACATCGGCGGCGCCGATGGCCTCGGTGCAGTGATCGGCGTGCGCGCCGGTTCGGATACCTCGACCTCGGCCATCGGTGGCCTGAACAGCCAGATCAACGGCACTTACGGCTACCTGACCCTCGACGCCAGTGGCAACGCGGTTTATCACAGCAACCCGAACTCGGTCGCCGAGGCAGGCGCCACCGACACCTTCACCTACACCGTGCGCGATGCCGACGGCGATGAAAGCACCACCACCATCACCATCGACGTCTACAACAGCTGCCTGCAAGCGGTCAGCGACGCTGACGTCACCGTCTACGAAAAAGCCCTCGACCTGAACAAGGACGGCCAGGACCTGGCGGGCGGCACCGTTACCGGCAGCGATCCAGCCAACGCCGGTGAAACCGCGTCCGGCACGCTGGTCGGCTCGGTCAGCGGCGCGACTGGCGCGATCAGCTACACCCTGGTCGGCAGCGCCAACGGCAACTTTGGGCAAATCCTGCTCAACCCCAACGGCACGTATACCTACACCTTGACCTCGGCACCGAAAACAACACCGGGCGCCAACGATGGCCCCAACTCCCTGAGCGACACCTTTACCTACAAGGCCACCGATGCGCTGGGCAACACCACCACCAGCACTATCGTGGTCAACATCGTCGACGACGTGCCCAAGGCTGTGGCTTCGGAGCGTTCGGTGGCAGCAGTCGAGATTGACTCCAACCTGCTGCTGGTGATCGATGTCTCCGGCAGCATGGTCGACCCCTCCGGCGTAACGGGGCTGTCGAGGCTGGATCTGGCCAAGCAGGCGATCAGTGCCTTGCTCGACAAATACGACGACCTCGGCGACGTCAAAGTGCAGATTGTCACGTTCAGCAGCAATGCCATCGACAAGTCGTCGGTGTGGGTTGACGTGGCGACCGCCAAGGCAATCGTCGCTGGTCTGACGGCGGGCGGCGGCACCAACTACGACGCGGCGGTGGCCGTGGCACAAACTGCATTTGAGACCAACGGCAAGCTGACGGGCGCACAGAATGTCGGCTACTTCTTCTCTGACGGCAAACCCAATGAAGGTTCGATCGAGACGCAGGACGAGGCGCTCTGGAAGGCATTTCTTACCGAGAATCAAATCAAGAACTACGCGATCGGCCTGGGCGCAAACGTCGACAATGATGCCCTCGATCCGCTGGCATATGACGGCACTGGCACGGGCACCAATAACAACGCCGTGATCGTCACCGACCTTGGCCAACTCAACTCGGTGCTTTCGGGCACGGTGATGGGCGCACCGGTCACCGGTTCACTGCTGGGCGAGGGTGGGGCGTTTGGTGCAGATGGCGGCTTCATAAAAACCATCACCGTCGATGGCACCACGTACACCTACGATCCGAAAGGCAACAGCAACCAGGGCTCGCTGAATTTCAGCGGCGGCGCCAATCACGGTACGTTCAATACGACCAACAACACCCTGAGTATCGCCACCAACAACAAGGGCACGCTGGTGGTGAATCTCGATACTGGTGAGTACAACTACGTATCGCAGAAAACCACATCGGTGGTGCTTACTGAAAACATCGGCTTCACCCTCAGCGACAACGACGGCGATCTCGCCAGCTCGACACTGGTGGTCAAAGTCATTCCGAATGCAGCACCGGTGGCCACCGATGATCACATCATCACCAATGTGCTTTCAGGCAGCGTGACGGTGCCGGGTGAATTACTGCTGGCCAACGACACCGACGCCGATGGCGACCCGCTCAAGGCCTCGCCAACCACGTTCAATACGGGCTGGGTCGCCAAAGGTGCCGACTTCACCGGCAGCGGCGCCATCGATTTCTCCGGCAGCGGCGTCAAGCCGAGCAACCAGAGCCTGAGCAACGTGCGCGGCGCGTTCGCAGCCAATACCGCCTCGATGACGGCCCTGTTGGTGATCAGTGGTTATCTGGGGCCGGTCACTGCGGCCAACGTTAACGATGAAGATCGCATCACCGTCAACCTCAAGCAGGGCGAGACCCTCAACCTTGACCACAATCTGGCTGCCGGCCATATCACTATGGAGTACTCGATCAACGGCGGTGCCTGGATTGCCCTCGGCGATGGCCAGACTATCACGGCGACGTCGGACGGCGTCTATCAGATCCATGTGACCAACATCACCAACACCGGTGGCGGCAGCGGTGCAGGCAACTCGGAAAGCTATCAGCTGACCATGAAGCTCGATTATTCCGGTGCCCACGACACTGCCCCGGACTATCACGGCACCTACACTGCCAGCGATAACCATGGTGGCAGCGACAGCGCCAACCTGACCATCAGCTATCAGGACGGTCATACCCTCACCGGGACCACGGGCAACGACACCCTGGTGGCAGGCAACGGCGACAACATCATCAATGCCGGTGACGGCAATGACATCCTCACCGCAGGCACCGGCAACAACACGCTGCATGGCGATGCGGGCAATGACTTGTTGTTCAGTGGCACGGGCAACGACCTGCTCGATGGCGGCATCGGTAACGACACCGCGAGCTACGCCCATGCCACCACTGGCGTTACGGTCAACCTGGGCCAGAGTGGGCCGCAAAACACCTTGGGCGCCGGCACCGACACCCTGACCGCCATCGAAAACCTCGTCGGCTCCGATTTCAACGACAACCTTACCGGCGACAACAACAGCAACATCATTACCGGCGGCCTGGGCAATGACGTGCTCAAGGGCGAGGGTGGCGATGACTTCCTGATCGGCGGACTGGGCAACAATACGCTGACCGGCGGCAGCGGCGCCGACACCTTCCAATGGCTCAAAGGCAACAGTGGCCACGATGTGATCACCGACTTTACGCCGGGCACCGACAAACTCGACCTGTCGCAGCTGCTGCAAGGGGAGAATGGCAGCGCCGCGTCGCTCGATGACTACCTGCACTTCACTGTCAGCGGCAGCGGCGCGTCACTGGTCACCAGCATCGACGTCAGCGGCATGGCCGGCGCGGCGCCGAACCAGACCATCGACCTGGCGGGCGTCAACCTGGCCAGCCATTACGGTGTTACGCCGGGGGCGGGTGGGGTGATAGCGGGGGCGGATACGGCGACGATCATCAACGGGATGCTCAATGATCATTCGTTGAAGGTGGATACGGTGTGACCTGAAATGTGGGAGTAAGTCTGCTCGCGATTGCGGTTGATCAGTCGACATCATGGTTGAATGAACCATCGCATTCGCGGGCGAGCCCCCAAGGTTATTCAGTGTTCAAAACACGTGTGCAACGCGAATCCTTGTGGGAGCGTGGCTTGCCCGCGATGAACGATTGCTCGGTCTACGGGTAACACTCACATCGGTTCCGGCGGCCCGATCAGCCTGCCCATCACCCCGAACACCCCCAACTCCCTGATCGCATCCAGCTCTCCCTGGGTCTCGACCATCTCCGCAATCAATGGCAGGTCAATGCTGTTGGTCGCCCGGTAGATCGCTTCGATAAACAGCCGTTTATCGCGCTGCTCATCAATGTGTCGGATATAGGCGCCGTCGATTTTCAGGTAGGCCAGGCCCAGTTGGGTCAAGTTGCCAATCTGGCTGAAGCTGCCACCGAAATGTTGCAGGCCAATGCGGTAGCCCGTATCGAGCAGGCTATGACTCAGTCGTTGAAGTTCATCGGGAGGCGGTAGTTGGCGTTCGTCGATTTCCAGGGTCAGCAGCGGAGCCAGTTCCGGGAGGGATTCGAGCATGTCGAAGATCAGATCCAGTTGAGTCTGATCGCGCAAAGTGGCGCCGGACAAACTCAACGCGAGCGGCCAGCGATTGATGGCAAGGTAGTCGAAGGTCGCTTCGAGCATCGCCAGGTCGAACCTTGCCGACCAGCCGAAACGCTCGATCCATGGCAAAAACTGTCCGGCAGCGATCGCCTGGCCGTGCGGGTCGAGCAGGCGGGCGAGGACTTTGTGATGCAGCACCTCACTGGTGTCCGCGCATTGCACCACCGGTTGAAAGTACAGCTGCAATTTACCCTGGTTCAGGGCGTCATCGATCCAGTTGCGCCAGTCGGGAGGGGATTGTTTCAGGGTGATTTCGCTGCGATTGGCAAGCGCCCAGGGTCGCTCGGGATGTTGGCGTGCCTCAGTCAGCGCCTGATCGAGACGTAACAGCACATCGGTGGCGGCTTCGCCGGGGCGGTAAGCTACGATGCCCAAATGGGCGACAGGCATGCAATCGCTGGCACCGGTCAGGCGCAGGTTTTCCAGGGTGGCACTGATCTCGGCGGCCAGGCGCGTGGCATCCTCGGTTCCCAGGCCCGGCGACAGCAGGCTGAACTCGCCGCCGCGATTGCGTGCAGCCAGCCAGGTGCGTCGCTGCGGCAGGCGGGTCAGGCGTTTGAGCAGTTCTCCGACCGCGCCGATCAAGGCATCGGTGCGCTGACCACCCAGGCGTTGGTTGAGGCCATTGAGATCGTTGAGCCGCAACATCAACAAATGCCCCTCACAGCTTTGTTCGCAGACTAACAAATGGTCAGCCAATTGCTCGTCCAGCAAACGCCGATTGGCCAGCCCGGTCTGGCTGTCCTGATAAGACTCGCGGCGCAGCTTTTCACTGCGCGCGGCCTCTTCGCCGAATAACGCCTTGAGCTTCTCGACCATCTGGTTCATCGCCAGCACCACGCGTTTGAGTTCCGGCGTGCGTGGCAGCTTCGGCAGGCTCAAGAACTCGCGTTTACTGATGGCTTCGGCCTGCCGGACCATGTTGTCGAGGGGACGAAGTTGCCGGCGCAACAGCCAGCCACCGAGTACGGCACTGAGCAGTCCGCACACCAGCAACCAGATCAGGCTGCCCAGGGCGCTGTCCCAGAGTTTGGCCAGGGCGAACTGCGGGTTGCTCAGCACTTCGACCCGCGCCACTTGCTGCCAGCCGCGCATGATCAGCGCATCGCCGCCTTCATGACGCAGATTGACCAGGCTGACGAACCAGCCAGGCACACCCTTGACCTGCGCCTCAGCGCTGCGCTCTATCAACACTTGCTGGTTATCGATGCTGACGATGCGGATGCTGCTGAAATAGCCACTGTCGAAAATCGAACTGACCATCAACTCCATCATCGCCGGGTCATCGACTTGAGCGGTCAGTGACAACCCCAAGGCTGTGGCGGCATCCTGGGCGTGGGCGCGCAATTGGCCGAGGGTCTGTTCGCGGGAGCTTTCCAGGCCGACAAAAAAACTGCCGCTGAACGCCACCAGCAAGAACAGGCAGATAGCGAGGAACAGTTGATTGCGCAGTTTCATGAAACGCTCCTTGCTGTGGCGGCTAGCCTTCGCCCACGGTGAACCCTTCGGCTTGCATCTTTTGCAGAACGTCTTGCCAGCGCGACAGTTTTTTCGAATCGCTGCTGCGTTGGCCGCCGTTTTTGCCCGGCAGATAAAGGCCCTCGGCATTGAATGCATATACCGGAAGCAGGTCTTTGCGTTGCGAGGCGGGGCGTATGTCGCCGATCAAGTTGTCCAGCACAAGTGGGTCCGCGGCGGGGCTGCTGTAGAACGTCAGCACCATGTGTGCCTGGTTCTGGGTCAAAGCCTTGACGTAAGTGATGCGCAGTTTTTCGCTGGGAATACCGAGCTGGCGCAGGCTGAAATACTTCGCCAGCGCGTAGTCTTCGCAATCGGCGGCGCCCTTGATCAGGGCTTCGACGGGAGTGGCCCAGTAATCGGTCTGCCGCCAGATGCGTGTGTCGTCCTGAAAATTCAGTTGTTGATTGAAAAAGCGATTGACCGCGTTCAACTGCTCGCGCTCTGGTGCGTCGCGTTCGCCCTGCAGCATTTGACTCCAGGCCTCGATTCGCCCACGGGCCGGGCCGAGGGCGCCGTAGCGTTTTTCGGCATTCTGCAGGACCTGTGCAAAATCCCAGTCAGCCTGGACGCTGCTCAGCCCGGCCAGCAGCAAAGCACCCAGCAACAGCCATCCGCCGAACCGAAGTCGGGGCGTTGGCCATCCTGGACTACGCGGACCGCGGGGCATGTCGGGCTGCTCGGATGCAGATTGATGAAGTCTAGGTGGTGTTTATTGAAAGGTGGGGTTGGTCGTCGGGGGATGGTTTCGTTGGGGAGCCAGCCTGCTGGCGAGGGCGGCTTGCCAGCCGACCAATTTCTAATAGATGTACTCGATCCCTGTGGGAGCTGGCTTGCCAGCGATGGCGGCCCGCCAGCCAACCGATCTTCTCTGGATGTACCTCAGCCCCTGGTGGGAGCCAGCCTTGCTGGCGAAAAATGCCCAGACGCCGCGTTCATCCAGACAGTGCACTTTATCGTTAACGACCATCGCCAGCAGGCTGGCTCCCACAGGAAAGGCACGCTCCCAACCCGTCTGGCCGGCCGGTAGGCCGCCTCGCTCTTGATTTGGCTTTTGATTTTCTTGCCCCCTCGAGAGGCCGAGTGGAGGTTCTGCGCAGTGGGCAACCCGGCAGGGATGCCGGGTTAGCCGCCCCCGGCCATGGATGGCCGATGGCGGCGGGCCCACGGAGCAGGACCGGAGCGAGGGCATGCCGAGCCTAGGCGAGGCACCAAGTGACCCGCTGTAAAAGCGGAACCATTGGTGGTCGTTACCGCAGCAATGGATATGTACACCACCACCACACCACCCCAAAAACTCAAAACTTGCGCAAAGTCTTCTGCCGAACAATATAAATCGTCACCAGCACCGCACTGGTCAGCATGAACCCCCGCGCCCAAGGCATCGGCACCAGATAGCAGGAAAACAGAATGCTCACCCACATCAACCCAATGGCGTAGACCTTACCCTTGAGCGGAATGCCATTGCCTTCGAGGTAATCACGAATCCACGGTCCAAGCCGCGGATGATCGACCAGCCATTGATAGAAGCGCGGCGAGCTGCGGGCGAAACAGGCTGCCGCCAGCAGCAGGAAAGGGGTGGTGGGCAACACCGGCAGGAAAATCCCGATCACCCCCAACGCTACGCTCAGCCAGCCGATAGCCAGCAGCACGTAGCGCAACATCAGGGAGCGGTTGCCTATGGGGTTGTCCATAGGCAGAACCTTAGTGGTGACGTGGCTTGAGGATCGCCGGTTTTTCGTCTGGTGCGTTGCACAGCAGGTACAGCGCAGTCAGGGCCTCCGGGATTTGCACGATCATGTCGTCCATCAGGTTGGCATCGGCGGCAATGTCGGAGAACTCCGGTTGCTCGTCGAACAGGCCCGAACCGACCATGATCGGCAGCAGCATTTCGCTGACTTCGTCTTCGGCGGTTTCAAACCAGGCTTCTTCGCGAAGGAACACGCCTTCCATGAAACCGATGCACCAGCCGCGCAGTTCGGAATCGTCAGGGTCTTCGCCCAGGTCCAGGTCGCACGGCAACTCGAATTCTTCGTCGGAGGCCAATTGGCGAGCGATGTGGGCCTTGAGGCCGATCAGGGTGGCTTCGATCTCTTCGCGTTGAGCTTCGCTGCTGTAATGCGGCTCTTCGGCAAAAAGTGCATCGATCCATTCACGATCGGGAACGACTTCGGAACAGATCGACAGCGCGGTGAGGTAGCCGTGGGCGGCCACGTAGTCCAGCGCCTCGTCATGCAGTTCATCGGCGTCGAGGAAGACTTGCAGGCGGGTTAGTTGCTCAGCGAAGGACATTAAAGGACTACCTTGGGGAATGTTCGATGCGGGAATTCTAGGCCTTCTTGCGCGCTTGAGCCAGCCGCGCAGCATATTTGCACCACCTTCCCCAGCGGTGCCCTTTGCCGGACGGTGCTCGGGTATACTCGCGCGTTTTGTAATGCCCTGCTGGCTTCACGGCTGAAATGTGAAGCGTCATGCAACGCACACTTACGATTTGTCTGTGCAGCGTCGCGGGTTCTGAACCAGCCTTGCAGGGATGTTTCGGTGATTTTTGGAGTTTCTATGCTCGATCAGGCTCAACGCGTCCTCAAGGACATCTTCGGTTACGACAGTTTCCGTGGCCGTCAGGGTGCAATCATTGAGCGCGTAGCCAGTGGCGGTGATGCCCTGGTGCTGATGCCTACCGGTGGCGGTAAATCCTTGTGCTTTCAGGTTCCGGCGCTGCTGCGCGAAGGCCTGGCGGTGGTGGTGTCGCCGCTGATTGCGTTGATGGACGATCAAGTGGCGACCCTCGAAGAGCTCGGTGTGGCCGCCGCAGCGCTCAACTCCACCCTCAGCGCCGAACAACAGCGCGACCTGGCGGCACGGATCAAGCGCGGTGAAGTGAAAATGCTTTACCTCGCCCCGGAGCGGCTGGTTCAACCGCGCATGCTGAACTTCCTGCAGGGGCTGAACATCGCCCTGTTCGCCATTGACGAAGCGCATTGCGTGTCGCAATGGGGGCATGATTTCCGTCCGGAATACCTGCAACTGGGGCAGTTGGCGGAAATGTTCCCCGACGTGCCGCGCATCGCCCTGACTGCCACCGCCGACAAGCGCACCCGGGAAGAAATCGTCACCCGCCTGCACTTGCAAAATGCCGAACGCTTTCTGTCGAGTTTCGACCGCCCGAACATTTTTTATCGCATCGTGCCCAAGGAACAGCCGCGCAAGCAGTTGCTGGCGTTCCTCGCCGAGCGACGCAGCGATGCAGGCATCGTTTACTGCCTGTCACGGAAAAAAGTCGAAGAAGTGGCCGCGTTCCTCAGCGAACAGGGTTTTCCTGCGCTGCCTTACCACGCCGGCCTGCCCAACGATCTGCGTGCCTACCACCAAAAACGCTTTCTCAACGAGGAAGGCCTGATCATGGTCGCCACCGTGGCGTTCGGCATGGGTATCGACAAGCCGAACGTGCGGTTCGTCGCGCACCTGGACTTGCCGAAATCCCTTGAAGCCTACTATCAGGAAACCGGCCGCGGCGGCCGTGACGGCTTGCCGGCCGATGCCTGGATGGCCTACGGCCTGCAAGACGTAGTGATGCTCAAGCAGATGTTGCAGAACTCCGAGGGCGACGAACGCCACAAGCGTCTGGAGCAGCACAAGCTCGATGCCATGCTGTCGCTGTGCGAAGAAACCCGGTGCCGCCGCCAGACCTTGTTGGCCTACTTCGATGAAGACATGCCCGAGCCATGCGGCCATTGCGACAACTGCGTCGACGGCGTGCAGACCTGGGATGCCACCGAGCCGGCGCGTCAGGCACTCTCGGCGATCTACCGAACCGGCCAGCGGTATGGCGTCGGGCATCTGGTGGATGTCCTGCTCGGCAAGGACAACGAAAAGGTTCGCAGCTTCGGCCACCAGCACCTGTCGGTGTTCGGTGTCGGCAAGGCGCGGGCCGAAGGCGAGTGGCGCTCGCTGTTCCGTCAGTTGGTGGCTCGAGGTCTGGCCGATGTCGACCACGAAGGCTACGGCGGACTGCGCCTGAGCGACACCTGCCGGCCGTTGCTCAAAGGTGAAGTGACCCTGGAACTGCGCCGCGACCTGAAGGCGCAGACCACCGTCAAAAGCAGCAAGAGCCAGGCGAGCCAATTGGTGCGCGGCGAAGAGCGCGAGCAGTGGGAAGCCTTGCGTGCCCTGCGGCGTAAACTCGCCGAGGAACATGGCGTGCCGCCGTACGTTATCTTCCCCGACTCGACCTTGCTGGAAATGCTGCGCAGCCAGCCAACCTCGCTGGCGCAGATGGCCACGGTCAGCGGCGTCGGTGCGCGCAAGCTGGAGCGATATGGCGAGGCCTTCCTCGAAGTGCTCGGCGGCCAGGCCGAGGCGCCGAAGGTGGTGGCCGATGTACGCCATGAGCTGATCACGTTGGCCCGCGCGGGCATGACCCCCGTGCAGATCGCGGGGCAACTGCAGTGCTCGGAAAAGAACGTCTACACCATGCTCGCCGAGGCGATTGGCAAACAGCAGTTGTCGCTGGAACAGGCGCTGGATCTTCCCGAAGACTTGATGGGCGAAGTTCAGGACGCTTTCCTCGACGGTGAAGGTGAGTTGCCACCCGTGTCGCAGATTTCTGAATTGTTCGCAGGCCGAGTACCCGAAGGAGTGTTGTATTGCGTTCGTGCCGCGTTGCAGTCGGAATTTGAGATTTGAGACATTGGTTTACTGATGTAACGATTCAGTACAGAACAAGCCTTGCCTCCAGCCAAGGCTCATGCTTAGCTGACTAATAATTAGTTTTTCTCTATTTCAGTCTAATCATGAGTGTTTTATGTCGTTAACCGATCAACACCGCTTTGGCATGCAACTGGCCCAGATGTCTCGCGGCTGGCGTGCCGAACTGGACCGCCGTCTGGCCGGTCTGGGCTTGTCTCAGGCGCGCTGGCTGGTGCTTTTGCACCTGGCTCGCTTCGAACAGGCTCCGACCCAGCGTGAACTGGCACAGAGTGTGGGCGTAGAAGGACCTACCCTGGCACGCTTGCTCGATAGCCTGGAGAGCCAAGGGCTGGTTCAGCGTCAATCGGTGCTGGAAGACCGTCGGGCGAAAAAAATCGTCCTTTGCGCCCCGGCGCGTCCTCTGATCGATCAAATCGAAACCATTGCCACTCAACTGCGTCATGAGCTGTTCGAAGGCGTCGATGAGGCGGATTTAGGGGTTTGCATGCGGGTTCACGGGCACATCCTGGCCAACCTTGAAAAGTCTTGAGGCATAACCATTCGCCAGGTTTTTGAGATAGCGCGTTGAGCCGACTATAAGAACTACTGTGCAATATCGTGTTCGTACCGGATGTGCGAACGCGTGCAGATTGGTTTTAGTCAGTTAAGGGATGCTCATGCTTGAGAGTCGGCGAGTCGTTGTACGGTATTGCGCCAGGTGGTTGCTGGGCGGTGCTGCTGTCACTTGGTCGGCATTGGCGCCGGCGCTGGGCCTGGGCGATATCACCTTGCATTCGGCACTGAATCAGCCGTTACGCGCCGATATCGCCTTGGTTGATGCTGCGGGGCTGGAAGAGGACGATCTGTCCGTCAGCCTGGCAACGGCCGACGAGTACAGCCGCGCTGGCGTCGATCGGGTGTTCTTCCTCAACGATTTGAAGTTCACGCCGATCCTGCGCGGCAAGCGCAATGTAATCCGGGTGACCTCCAGCAAACCGGTCAATGAACCCTTCCTGAATTTTCTTGTGCAGCTCAATCAGCCCAATGGTCGTTTGCTGCGCGAGTACACCGTGCTGATCGATCCTCCGGGCGCGCCGGGAATCGTCCCGGTCGATGATGAACCGCAGACCGATCGCGGCTCTTCCGCGTTTCCGAGTGTCCAGCCCGCTACCCCGGCCGTACCCGCACGCCAGGAGCCGAAGCCCAAACCGGCCACCGTCCCGGTCACCGACCCACTTGCCGAGCAACTGGCCGCCAGCGTACTGCAAGTCCAGCAGTTGCAAGCCACCATCGAAGAACTCAATGCAAAGCTGCAAGCACAGGTGGAGCAGATTGCCGGCGAGAAGAAACAGGTAATCGAGCTTCAGACCCGATTGGCGGAGGCTCAAAGCGTAACTGCGGAGCCAGTGACGCCCGCTGTGGTAGCGCCAGCGCCGATCGTCGCTGAACAACCGACAACCAATTGGCTGTTGATTGGCGGTTTGCTCACGCTGGCAGGGTTACTGTTGTTGGGTTGGTTTGTGCGACGAAGACAGCAGTCGATGTCTGCCCAACCCGCTACTTCACCACCGCAGCAGGCGGTACCGGGTCGGCTCGAAGAACCGCTGATCACGACATCTGCGGTTGCACCGGTCTCAGCAAACAGTGATGAACTGCCTGTCAGCGATGTATTCGAAGAGGTTGCGGTTTATCTGGCCTATGGTCGATTTACCGAGGCTGTCGGGTTGTTGCGAGAAGCCATGGACAAGGAGCCGGAGCGTACAGATCTTGCCGTGCAATTGCTGGAAGTGCTCGGCAAACAGGGCGATGCGTCTGCCTACGATGCGCTGGACGCCAAACTGCGAAACGCCGGGTTCGACGAACAGAAACTCATGGATATCCGTGCTCGCCATCCGAAATTGAACCCCATTGCAGCGGTTCCGGTAATGACGGCTGTTGTTACGCCCTTGGCGACGGCGCCCGGTGATGAGTCTCAGTTGAAAGCGGATGACCTGGTGATAGATACGAATTGGGACTTGCTCGAGCTCGTGGACACGGATACGCCGGACGCGCTTTCGGCAAGCGAACTGGATTTGCCGGAACCCGAAATCGAATGGGAAATCGAATCCGCCTCCCGGTCCCTTGACGACAGCTTTCTCGACGAGTTCCGCGAGCCAAGCCCTTCGCTGGAGCTTGAGCCGATCAACCTCGAACCGGTCGAACCCAGCAATGCCGGAAAACTGGAGCAGGCCCAGACCTGTATCGATGACGGCGATCTGGACAGTGCCATCGCATTGCTCAACGAATTACTCAGAGACGCCGAGGAGCCGCTGAAACGGACGGCCCGCACTCTATTGGCCGGTATTCGTTGATCTTTCAGCAAGCAGTGAAGGTGCTTATGATGACGACGCCCTCTGGTTGAGAGATCTGCCTGTCATGACCGTTAGCAAACCCGAAATCATCATCACCTACTGCACTCAATGCCAGTGGTTGTTGCGAGCAGCCTGGCTGGCACAGGAACTGCTCAGTACTTTTGGCGATGACCTGGGCAAAGTGTCCCTGGTGCCTGGAACGGGCGGGGTGTTTCATGTCTTTTGCGACGATGTACAGATCTGGGAGCGCAAGACTGACGGTGGTTTCCCCGAGGCCAAGGTTCTCAAGCAGCGGGTCCGCGACCGGATTGATCCGGGCCGCGACCTGGGGCATAACGACCGCACTCAGTGAGACGCGGCTTCTGCCGCGACGGCTTTGCTGCTTGAACCGCCGGAGAGCCTGCTGGACACCACGATGGCGACAATGATCAGCGCACCGCCGAGCAGCATGCGCAGGGTCGGGTTTTCATTGAACAACAGCCAGGCCATGGTGATGCCGTAAACCGGCTCCAGGGCAAAGACCACCGCAGCGGTCCGCGCCTTGATCACCGCCAGGCTGGCGACAAACAGGCTGTGGGCGACACCGGTGCAGAACACCCCGAGCAGGCCGATCCACAACCAATCGATGGCGCGCACTTCGCTTAAATGCGGTGCTGCCACTGGCAGCAGGCACAAGCCGACCACCACGTTCTGACACAACGCTGCCTGCACCGGCGGGATGCGTGCCGAGCTGGCGCGATTGGTCAGCGACAAGAGGGAGAACAGTAATCCGGAAAGCACCGACCACAACAGGCCCGTGGTGGCACCGCTGGCCAGATCGAATTCAGGCGTGACCAGCACCAGCCCGACGCTGACCAACGCCACCAGCACAATTTCATTGGTGCGGATCCGCTCGCGGAAAATCAGCCCTTCGAGGATCACGGTGAAGGCCGGGAAACTGGCAAAGCCCAGGGTCGCGATGGCCACGCCAGCGACTTTCACCGAAATGAAGAAACTCACCCAGTGCCCGGTCAGTAACAGGCCGCTGAGCAACAGTCGGCGCAAGTCCATGGCCTCGAGTCGTTGCCAACGGGTATTGCTGGCAAATCGGGCGAAGAATGCCAGCGCCAATACCGCGAACGCAGCGCGGCCGAAGACGATGACGGCCGGTGACGCGGCGGCGAGTTTGCCGAACACGCCGGTCAGGCCGAACATCAGAGCGCCAATGTGCAGGGCGCCAAGGGCGGTACGGGGAGTCATGACAATCCTTGGTAAACGTAGGGACCGGGTCATTTAACCGCGTCCGCTGCTGCGGTGTCTGTCGCCAGACTCGCGTTATTTGTCGCCAGCCTCGCGCCGCAGCTTGCCTGGCGAGGAGCCGAACTCGCGTAACACCGCAGCAGCAAAGGCACTCTGGGAGCTGTAGCCGACGCGACTGGCAATCTCACCGATGGGCAGGGCCGAGCTGCGCAGCAACGCGACGGCCTTGTGCAGGCGTCGGCTGCGAATGTAGTCCATCGGTGTCTGACCGCATTCGGCGACGAACCGCGCATGCAAGCGGGCGCTGGACAGGCCGGCCACGCGCGCCAGGTCGGCGACTTGCAGCGGGTAGGCGGCGTACTGGTCAATGTGGGCATTCAGCGCAGCGTACGGCAGGCGTCGACCGCCGACAGTGTCCGGCCTGGCGTTGTTGAGACTGGCCAACAGCAACACCGCGCCTTGTTGCGCGATCAGCGGATCATTCACCTGACTGTTGGCCAACCAACTGACCAATTGGCTTTGCCCGGCATCCAGCGATAAGCGGCCGGCGTTGTCGAGCAAGCGACGACTGGCGTCGGCATGCTCGCCCAGGGACTGGCCAATCCACTGATCGTCGGGCACGTCCAGTACCAGGCAACGGCTGCCATTGGGACTACCGCAGGCGTGATGAAACCCGGACGGGATGACCACGAAGCTTTGCTGGACCACCTGGCTACCGCGCCCGTCGACTTCGAAATCCAGTGCGCCCGACAACCCGAACACCAGTTGCGCGTGTTCGTGGCTGTGGACGATCAGGTCTTCGGTGTATTGGCGCAGGGTGAGGATCGGTCTCATCGCGGGTCTCCCGGTACTGGGCGTCAGTCTACACCGGCGTGGCTCTGGCGCGCTGTCACAAGACTGACTTGCGGTTGTCATGGACCATTAACCCGAACGGCGCAAGCTTGCCAAAACTTGTCCTGAGGGTTGCCCATGACCAGCGCCGAGCTCGCCAAACCCAGCCGTAAGCAACGTGTGCGGACCTTGTGGATTTCCGACGTGCATCTGGGCACGCGCGATTGCCAGGCCGAGCACTTGTCGCAGTTTCTCAAGGGCTATCACGCGGACAGGATTTACCTGGTGGGCGACATCATCGACGGCTGGAAACTGCGTGGCGGCATGTATTGGCCCCAGGCGCACACCAACGTGATTCGGCGCCTGCTGACCATGAGCAAGCGCGGCACTGAGGTGATCTACGTCACCGGCAACCACGATGAATTCCTGCGTCGCTACTCGAAGTTGATCCTGGGCAACATTCAATTAGTGGACGAAGCGGTGCATGTGACGGCGGATGGCCGGCATCTGCTGGTGATCCACGGCGACCAGTTCGACGTGATTACCCGCTACCATCGCTGGCTGGCGTTTCTCGGCGACTCGGCCTACGAACTCACACTGACCCTCAACCGCTGGCTCAACCACTGGCGCGCGCGTTATGGCTACGGCTATTGGTCACTGTCGGCGTATCTCAAGCACAAAGTGAAAACCGCCGTCAGCTTCATCAGCGACTTCGAGGAAGCCATCGCCCATGAATGCGTCAAGCGTGAGCTGCATGGCGTGGTGTGCGGGCACATTCACCATGCCGAGATCCGCAAGGTCGGCGAGGTGGATTACCTCAATTGCGGCGATTGGGTGGAATCGTGCACGGCGTTGATCGAGCATTGGGACGGCACGATCGAGTTGTATCGCCTGGCCGATGCCCAGGCGCGGGAGGCGCAGTTGAAGGCTGCGAAGGTGGCGGAGCTGGCATGAGGTTGCCATCGCCAGCAAGCTCGCAGTGATTGATGTTGAATACAGAGTTTGTGGTCGATACAGAACCCTGTGGGAGCGGGCTTGCCCGCGATGGGCCGCAAAGCTGCCCCGCTGGATCGATCAGGCTGGCGAATGCTCTTGCATCGCCGCCTTGTAGATCGAGTTCTTCGGCTGCGCAAACAGCCGCTCCATCATCGGCTCGAAAAAGCTCAACGGCAAAGTGTCGTAAGCCGGATCGAACGCCGCCGCATCGTACTTGGCACAAAACTCGATGGTCGCCTGATATTGCGGATGCTCTTTGTATTGCTCACGCAAATGCCGGTCCATGCCCAGGTGATGGAAGAAGTAATAGCCCTGGAAAATCCCGTGCTTCTCCACCATCCACAGATTCTCGGCGCTGACAAATGGCTTGAGGATCGCCGCCGCTATATCCGGGTGGTTGTAGGAACCCAGGGTGTCACCGATGTCGTGGAGCAGGGCGCAGACCACATATTCTTCATCGCGGCCATCACGCCAGGCGCGGGTAGCGGTTTGCAGGGAGTGGGTCAGGCGATCTACCGGAAAACCGCCAAAATCACCTTCGAGCAACTTCAGGTGCGCCGCGATACGGGACGGCAATTGGCGGGCGTAGGCGCTGAAGTCCGCGGCGATGATCGCCCAGTCTTCCTGCGTACCGTCTTTCATGTGGGTGAAGCGAGCGTTGACGTTCATTGGCAATCCTCGGGTGACCTAGAACGGTACGCGTCCCAGAATCATGTCGCGATACATGACGAAATCACCGAGCAGGCTGTAGAAGGGGTGCTGAAAGGTTGCAGGACGATTCTTCTCGAAGAAGAAATGCCCAACCCATGCAAAGGAGTATCCCGCCAGCGGCAAGGCCCACAACAACATCCAGGCGCCTCGGCCGATGGTCAGCGCCAGAATGAAAATGACCAGTGTCGTACCGATAAAGTGCAATCGTCGACAGGTACTGTTGCTGTGCTCGCTGAGGTAATACGGATAGAACTCAGCAAAGCTGTTGAAACGCTTGATGTTTTCCACGACTGCAATCTCTGTGGTTATTGTTCTGGCTGCAAGTTGTTCTGCGGGTAGCTTATTTGAGTCTAGAGTGATCATTGGCATCAGCCAGTGACAATGGGCGCCACTTTAGTATCCTTCGGAAATTGGCCGTAGCATGCGGCTCATCATGTAAGACACGGACATGAGCGAAAGAACGACTTCTGCAAGCTGGGCGATGGGGATTGTCAAAGCACTGGAAATGGACGGCCTGGATTGCCGGGTATTGTTCAAACAGCTGGGGCTCGACTATGCGGCTCTGGATGATCCGGATGCACGCTTCCCGCAAGACTCCATGACACGACTCTGGCAACGCGCGGTTGAGCTGTCCGGCAACCCGGCGATTGGCCTGAACATGGGCAAAGTGGTGCGACCGGCGCAGTTCCATGTGACCGGTTACGCCTTGATGTCCAGCCAGACCCTGGCCGATGGTTTCCGGCGACTGGTGCGTTACCAGCGGATCATCGCCGAAAGCGCTGACTTGAGTTTCCGGCTGCTGGAGGAGGGATATGCGCTGATTTTGACAGTGCACGGCGATCATCTGCCGCCGACCCGCCAGAGTGCCGAAGCCTCGCTGGCGTGTGCCCTGGCACTGTGCGGCTGGCTGACCGGGCGCACGTTGCAACCGCGCAAGGTGTTGCTGCAGGGCGATCTCCCCGTCGATGTTGAACCCTACAAACAAGTCTTCCATGCACCATTGGTGTTCAACGCACAATACGATGCGCTGATTTTCGAACGTGCAGACATGGAAGCGCCCCTACCGACGGCCAACGAAGCCATGGCGCTGCTGCATGACCGGTTTGCCGGTGAATACCTGGCGCGGTTTTCCGAGAGTCGTGTCACTCACAAGGCACGGCAGGTGCTGTGCCGTTTGCTGCCCCAGGGTGAGCCCAAGCGTGATGCCGTGGCACAGACGCTGCATCTGTCGCAACGCACCTTGCAGCGACGCTTGCAGGAAGAGGGCACGAGTTTCCAGACGTTGCTCGACGACACCCGGCGCGAACTGGCGGAGCAATACCTGGCGCAACCCACCATGACCTTGCTGGAGATCGCTTACTTGCTGGGGTTCGCCGACCCGAGCAACTTCTTCCGCGCTTTCCGCCGCTGGTTCGACACCACGCCCGGCGAGTACCGGACGCGGCTGCTGAACGCGCCACCCGTGGTCAATGGCGCCAGAACGCCGGAATACACAACACAAACACCGTAATGATCTCCAGCCGGCCAAGGAGCATGCCGAACGAGAGAATCCACTTGGCGGCGTCCGGCAGGGTGGCGAAGTTGCCCGCCGGGCCAATGGTCTCGCCCAGTCCCGGACCAACGCCGGACACCGTGGCGGCCGCGCCGGTGAGGGCGGTCATCCAGTCGACGCCGAGCAGCGACAACAGCAGCGCGATCACGCAGATGGTAATGGCGAAGAAGAACGAAAAGGTCAGGATCGAACGCACGATCTCTTCGTCGAGCCGGTGACCGTTGTACTTCTGCTTGATCACCGCACGCGGGTGGATCAGCTGATTAAGGTTGGCCTTGAGCAGGATGTAGGCCACCTGGAAGCGGAAGATCTTGATCCCACCCGCGGTCGAGCCGGAGCAGCCGCCGACGAACCCCAGATAGAAGAACAGCATCAGCGAGAAATTGCCCCACAGGCTGTAATCCCCTAATGCGAAACCGGTGGTGGTCACCACCGATGTGACGTTCAGCGCCACATGCCGTAATGCCTCCAGCCAATGCAACTGGGTGGTCCACCAGTACCAGGTGCCGAGCACCAGCCAGGTCACCAGCAACATGCCGAGCAAGCCTCGAACCTGCTCATCCTTGATCAGTGCTTTGCGGTTACCGCGCAAGGTCGCTACATACAGGGTGAACGGCAGGGCACCAAGAATCATGATGACGATCGCCACCCAATGCACTGCTGGCTCCGGCCACTTGGCCAAAGACTGGTCGGAGGTCGAGAAACCACCGGTGGAAATCGCTGACATCGCGTGGTTGATCGCATCGAACGGGCTCATTCCGGCCCACCAGAATGCCAGGCTGCCGAGTATGGTGATGCCGACATAAGCGGCAACGATCAGCCGTGCCACCATGTGCGAACGGGGCATGACTTTTTCGGAGCGGTCCGACGACTCGGTCTGGAACAGCCGCATGCCACCGATACGCAACAACGGCAGAATCGCGACCGCCATGCCGATGAACCCGATGCCGCCGATCCAGTGCAGCAATGAACGCCACATCAGGATGCCGGGGGACATGTTGTCCAGACCCGTGAGCACCGTTGCGCCGGTGGCGGTGATGCCGGACATGCTTTCAAAGAACGAATCGGTGTAGCTGATGTGCTGGGTCAGTAAAAACGGCAGCGCGGCGAAGATACATACCACCAGCCAGCTGCTGACGGTCAGCAGGTACATGTCCCGTGGCCGCAGATGTACATGTTCCGGGCGGCCGGGGATGACCAGGGCGAGCCCCCCGACGAAGGTGATCATGCTGGCCCAGAGAAACGACGGCAGGTCGCCTGTGCGCTCGAAGATCACCAGCGTGGCCATAGGCACGACCATGGCGATGGCCAGGGTGATCAGGAAGATGCCGATGATGAAACCAATGAGACGTAAGGTCGGCAACGCCATGAAGTCCGCTCGGGCTGAAATAGGGAAGGGCGCCATTCTACCTGCGGGACAGGGCATGTAAACCGCACCGCCAGAGTAGTTACCGCTAGAATAGCCGCACAATTTTTTCTGGAGGTGGCCGATGCAGGCTCTCGACGCTTTGCTCAACCGTGTTTCCGTTCCACGATTGCTAGATCCGGCACCGACTGCCGAGCAGCGCGAAGTGCTGTTCGCCGCGGCCATGCGCGCCCCGGATCACGGCCACTTGCAGCCTTGGCGGTTTCTGACGGTAGAAGGCGCGGCGCGCGAGCAAATGGGCGAGTTGCTGGCTGAAGCCGCCAGGCTGCAGGACGGCGAAGTGACCCAAGCCGCCATCGACAAGGCTCGTAACGGCCCGTTGCGTGCACCTTTGGTGGTTGTGGTGATCGCCCGCGTGCAGGATCACGTCAAGTATCCGAAGTCTGAGCAATTGCTGGCAGCAGGGTGCGCCGCCCACGGGATCTTGCTGGCGGCCTATGCGCAAGGCATCGGCGCGGTGTGGCGTACCGGTGACCTGGCCTACTCGCCTCATGTGGCCAAAGGTTTGGGGTTGACGGAAGGCGAAGAGGTGATCGCCTTCCTGTACCTGGGCACGCCGCAGAAAGAACCGCGGGTGGCGGAGAAGGTCGATCTGGCCGAATTCGTTAGCGCCTGGCCAGCCGGGTAAAGATCGTTCCCACGCTCTGCGTGGGAATACAGCCCGGGACGCTCTGCGTCCCATTGGAACGCGGAGCGTGACTTGAGGCATTCCCAGGTCGATCTGGCCGAATTCGTCAGCGCCTGGCCAGCCGGGTAAAGATCGTTCCCACGCTCTGCGTGGGAATACAGCCCGGGACGCTCTGCGTCCCATTGGAACGCGGAGCGTCCGTTGAGGCATTCCCACGCAGAGCGTAGGAACGATTATCAAGGTGGATTTGGCCTGGTTCGTTAGCGCTTGGCCAGCCGGGTAAAGATCGTTCCCACGCTCTGCGTGGGAATRCAGCCCGGGACGCTCTGCGTCCCATTGGAACGCGGAGCGTGACTTGAGGCATTCCCACGCAGAGCGTRGGAACGATCATCAAGGTCGATCTGGCCATTGGAACGCGGAGCGTGACTTGAGGCATTCCCACGCAGAGCGTRGGAACGATCATCAAGGTCGATCTGGCCGAATTCGTCAGCGCCTGGCCAGCCGGTTAAAGATCGTTCCCATGCTCTGCGTGGCAATGCAGCCCGGGACGCTCTGCGTCCCATTGGAACGCGGAGCGTGACTTGAGGCATTCCCACGCAGAGCGTGGGAACGATCATCAAGGTCGATCTGGCCGAATTCGTCAGCGCCTGGCCAGCCGGGTAAAGATCGTTCCCACGCTCTGCGTGGGAATACAGCCCGGGACGCTCTGCGTCCCATTGGAACGCGGAGCGTGACTTGAGGCATTCCCACGCAGAGCGTAGGAACGATCATCACTTAGGCGACGGCCCCTGGCACCAGCGGAAATTCCAGGCTGGCAATGAATCCCCCCTCAGGATGATTGGCCAGCACCAGGCTCCCGCCATGCCGCTCCGCCGCACGCCGGGCGATGGCCAGACCCAGGCCATGCCCGGGCGCTGTCTGCCCGGGTGCCCGATAGAACGGCTCACCGAGCTGATTCAAGTGTTCGGTGTTTACCCCCGGCCCATGATCGCGCACGGTCACGACAATTTTCTCGCCATGACGTAGCGCCTGCATTTCAATCGGCAGCCCCCCTGGGGGATTGAAACGCTGGGCGTTGCGCAACAGGTTGTCCACGGCGCGCTCGATCATGGTCGGCCAGCCGGTGAGATTCAATTGTGGTTCGGCTTCCAGATGCACGAGTTGGTCAGGTGAGCCCAGTTGAGCATCTTTTTGCAAGGCATTGAGCAGCGCATTGAGATCCACCTCTTCGGCGCTGGCGTTATCGGCATCGACTCGCGCCAATACCAGAATCTCGCTGATCAGTGCTTCGAGCCGGTCGCACTCACGGGTCAGGCGCGGCCAGAGCTTTTCCCGTTCTTCAGGCGTGGCCCGTTCGGCCAATGCCAGCGCTATGCGCAGGCGGGCGAGGGGGGAGCGCAATTCGTGGGACACGTCACGCAGCAATTGCCGCTGACTGCTGATCAGGCTTTGCAGGCGTGCGCCCATGCGGTTGAAGTCGTTGGCCAGCACCCCGAACTCATCGCGGCGATTGGCCAGTTTGACCAGGCTGTTCTGCTGATAGGTGGTTTGCCCCAGATCATGTACGGCACCGCGCAAACGGCTGAGCGGGCGGGTGATGGAGAGGGTCACGAACAGGCTGAACAGGGTCAGCACCACCAGCGCGATCCCTAGCGCACTCAATGGCCAGAGCAGGCTTTCGCGGTGCCAGGCATCGAGTTCCGGATGGGGAATGCGGTAGATCAGCAGGTAGGTATCGCCGGTTTTTTCGCTGGTGTATTCGTCGGTCAGACGACGCCAGGGCAGGCGGCGGTCATCGTTGTTCTGCCGTGCTTCGAAGGCTGCCGCGCGGCGCGGGAAGGTGCCGCGAACCACAGGGTCGCCACTTTCGTTGAGCACCTGAACGTCGATGTGATAATGGCGCTTGCGTTCCTGCAGGAGGTCTTGTGCTGCGTCCTCACCTTGAGATTCGTATATTTGCGTCCACTCTTGCGCCAGGGTGTTGAGACCCGGGTGGCGGCTGAGGATCCAGGCGTCCTGGTTGAGCATGTGCCCGAGCAGAATGGAAAGCCCTGCAACCAGAGCAATGGCCAGCCAGAAGCTGGCCAGGATCCGCCAGAACAATGAACGCACAGAAAGCCCTCAACCAGACACGAATCATTGTAGGAGTGAGCCTGCTCGCGATAACGGTGTGTGAGTCAATAGTTGTATCAACTGACACTCCGTTATCGCGAGCAGGTTCACTCCTACATGGAAATCAATAACATCAGACCCAACGGTGTTCAGCCGTTGGGTCCGGGTTAACGCATTATTGCGCTTTTTGCGGTTGTTGCGCTTTCCAGGCCTTGAATTCAGCCCATTCGGCGCGACGCTCAGCTTGCTTTTTCTGGATTTCGTCGAATTTCTTCTGCTGATCCGGTTTCAGCAAGGCGCGGACATCGGTCTCGGCTTTTTTGTGGTTGGCGGCCATTTCGTCCTTCATGGCTTTCTGGTCGGCTGGCGACAGTTTCTCCAGGTATTTGTCGACCAGTTGCTTACGCTCATGCATCTGCTCGCCCATGATCTTGCGGATCTGCTCACGCTGTTCGCGGCTCAGGTCCAGTTGGCTGTAGGGGCCTTTACCGTGCATCCCGTGCATCTGGCCGCCGTGGCGCGGGCTATCCATCGGCCCATCCATCGTGCCGTGACCTTCAGGCATGGCCATGGCGACGGTGGGCAGGGCGGCAGCGAACATCAGGGCGATTAGGGTCTTGCGCATGGTGAATCTCCTTGTCTCATTCCCGGTACGTTCCGGATGAGTACAGATTACGCAGATCAAGGTCAGCGGCAGTCAGCGGAGTGTAAGGCTTGGGTAAAGATGGTTTTCTACCTTCCTGACAAAACAAAACCCTGTGGGAACCGGTTGCCAGCGATGGCGTCATTGTTTTCGACGCATGGCTCAAGGCCCATAGCAGGCAAGCCAGCTCCCACAGTCAATCGGGTTGGGTTCAGAGACTGTAGTAATAGCCGCGGCTACGCAGGGCCACGATGCGCGGACGCCCATCGGGGTGCGGGCCGATTTTCTTGCGCAGGTTGCTGACGTGCATGTCCAGGCTGCGGTCATACAGGGTCAGCTTGCGGCCGAGGGCGATTTGCGCCAGTTCCTGTTTGTCCAGTGGCTCGCCGGGCTGCTTGAGCAGGGCTTCGAGCAGACGGCTTTCGGAAACCGTCAGGGTCAGTTCCTTTTCATCGATGCTGACCACACCGCGTACCGGGCTGAAACACAAGTCGCCCAGTTCCAATTGGCTGGACACCGCGGCCGGATGGCTGCGACGCAACACGGCGCGCAGCCGGGCGGTCAGCTCACGCGGGTCGCACGGTTTGGCCAGGTAATCATCGGCACCCAGTTCCAGACCCAGGATGCGATCCAGGGGTTCGCCGCGGGCCGAGAGCATCAGCACCGGCAGATCCGGGTGATCGCTGCGTAACTGCTTGAGCAGCTCCAGGCCGCTGCCGTCCGGCAGCATCACATCCAGAACCACGGCCGCCGGAGAGGTTTCAGCCAGCGCACGACGGGCGCTCTGGCCATCGTGGCAGGCGCGAACCTGAAAGCCTTCCTGACTCAGCCAACTGCTCAGAAGCTCACACAGCTCCTGATCATCATCAATTAATAACAGTTCGCTCATGACTCACTCAATTTAGCCATTGTCGACGTTTTCGCCGTGCACCACTGGCGAAGATACCGCAGAGCAGGGCCAATAGCGCTACCCCGGCGCCAATGACGAACCACTGTTGCTGATCGGTCAGCAAACGCGGCAACGCACTGCCGGCCTGGGCCTCCTTGAGTTGCAGCTTCAGGCGCTGGTTCTCCTGGCGCAACCGGGTCAGCTGGGCGCTTTCGCGTTCGCCATCGGCATTCTGCAATTGTTTGCTCAGCTCTTCCCGTTGCCGTTCGCTTTCTTTCAAGCGTTGCTGCAACTCGTTGATCTGGCTGCCGGCGCTGAGGGACAAAGGCGTCGAATTGCCACCCTCGGAGCTTTCCTCACCGTGGGCGGGGGCCATGATCGACAACGTGACCAACAACAGACACAACGGACCTTTGCGCATCGCGACTCCTGATTCCAATACGAGTATTGGGAAGTTGTCGGCCGGCAAACGGGAATAATGAGCGCTTGAGAACGCGATGAACCGATAAGGTTCACCGCGTGAGGGAGGCGTTACGGCAGGACTTGCTTGAACGGTTTGACCAGAACGCTGGCGTAGACGCCTGCGGCGATGTACGGATCGGCATCGGCCCAGGCTTGTGCGGCGCTCAGCGAATCGAATTCGGCGACGATCAGGCTGCCGGTGAAACCCGCTGCGCCCGGATCATTGCTGTCGACAGCCGGATGTGGACCGGCCAGAACGATGCGACCTTCACCCTTGAGCACTTGCAGACGCTCAAGGTGCGCAGGCCGTGCGGCCAGGCGGGCTTCCAGGGAGTTGGCGACGTCTGTGGCAATGATTGCGTAAAGCATGTCAGTCCTCGGTTTTTGGCGATGGGGTATCGGCGTCGTGCAGATGACGGGACAGGTAGATGCCCTGGCCAATCAGGAACAGCAAGGTCATGCCCAGGCTGCCGAAGACCTTGAAGTCGACCCAGTAGCTCTGGAAGGTGAACGCGACGAACAGGTTGGCGGCACCGCAAAACAGGAAAAACACGATCCAGGCGATGTTCAGGCGCGTCCAGACAGGCTCCGGCAACGTCAGCGCGTGGCCCATGATGCGTTTGATCAGCAGGCGGTCACCGATGAAGTGGCTGCCGATGAAGCCCAGGGCGAACAGCCAGTTGACCACCGGCGCCTTCCATTTGAGGAAGGTTTCGCTGTGGAAGGCCAGGGTCAGGCTGCCGAAGACCAGACAGGCGACGAGGGTCAGCCACTGGCTCTTCTCCAGCTTGCGCTGTTTGATGAACAGCGCGCCGTAGACCACCAGCGAACTGATGATCAGCATCGCGGTAGCGCTGTAAATACCGCCTACAGTTACCTCATGGCCGGCGATGTCGACGACCCGTGGATCGATTTTGAAGACGATGAAAAACAGCAGGAGCGGGATGAAATCGATGAATTGTTTCACAGTGGCAGCCAGAAGCAGGATGTGGCGGCATAATAACAAACATATGGGCGCGCGATAGCGCCAGCTGATTTGAGGTTACAAAGCCCTGTGAATGTTGATTTGCACTGCCATAGCACGGCCTCCGATGGCGCCCTGGCGCCTGCGGTACTGGTTGCGCGTGCATTCGAGAAAGGCGTGCGAGTCCTGGCCTTGACCGATCACGATACCCTTGAAGGCATCGCCGAGGCCCGCGAAGCGGCGGATGCGCTGGGAATGCAACTGGTCAATGGCATCGAATTGTCCTGCACCTGGGGCGGGGCGACCATTCATGTGCTGGGCTACGGTTTCGATGTCCATGCCGCGCCATTGGTCGAGGCGATTGCCAAATTGCACGATGGCCGCTGGCTACGGTCCGAAGAAATAAGTCGCAAACTGGCGTTGAAAGGCATGCCGGGGGCGCTGGAAGGCGCCCGGCAGATCCAGCAGGAGCTGGGCGACAGTGGCAACGCTCCGGCCCGGCCGCATTTTGCCGACTGGATGGTCCGCGAAGGTTTTGTAAAGGATCGCGCCGAAGCGTTCCGCAAATGGCTGGGTGCCGGCAAGCTGGGCGACGTCAAGCAACACTGGCCGACCCTTGAAGACACCGTCGAAACCCTGCGCGCGGCCAAGGCCTGGGTCAGTCTGGCCCATCCTTGGCATTACGAGTTCACTCGCAGCAAGCGTCGTCGCCTGATTGCCGACTATATTCAAGCAGGCGGCCACGCGATCGAAGTGGTCAATGGCTATCAGCCCGCCGAGCAAGTGGGCAGTCTGGCCATCCTGGCTCGCGAGTTCGGTCTGCTGGTCAGCGCCGGCAGTGATTTCCATGGCCCGGGCGGGTGGTCGGAAATCGGTGAGTACCGCCCGCTCCCGGAGGATCTGCCACCCCTGTGGTGCCGATTCAAACATGACCCAGTTATTGCCGCCGTCTGAACAGGTAGAGAATGTGAGTCAATTTTTCCAGATTCATCCGGAAAACCCGCAAGCGCGCCTGATCAAACAGGCTGTCGAGATCATCCGTAGCGGCGGGGTGGTGATTTATCCCACGGACTCCTCCTACGCCATCGGTTGCCAGATCGGCGACAAGGTCGCCGTGGAGCGTGTGCGCCGTTTGCGTGGCCTGGACGACAAGCACAACTTCGCATTGATCTGCAGCGACCTGTCGCAACTGGGCCTGTTCGCCAAGATCGATACCGGCACTTTCCGCATTCTCAAGGCTCATCTGCCGGGGCCGTACACCTTCATTCTCAACGCCACCCGTGAAGTCCCGCGGCTGTTGCTGCACCCGAAAAAACGCACCATCGGCCTGCGGGTGCCGAGCCATCCGATCGCCTTGGCGTTGCTGGACCAACTCGGCGAGCCGCTGATGAGCGTGAGCCTGATCATGCCCGGTGAAACCGATCCGATGTTCGATCCTTATGAAATGCGCCAATTGCTCGAGCATCAGGTCGACCTGATCATCGACGGCGGTTTCGGCGGAATCAAGGCCTCCACGGTGATCAACCTCGCCGATGGCGAACCGGAAGTGATCCGCGTCGGTTGCGGCGATCCAACGCCGTTCATGGCCGAGGCGTAGATGTCTGCAGTAGAACCCGTCGACAGTCAGGCCGGAGCCCAGCAAGAGCTGCCCTTCGCCATGGTCTATGGCCAGGCGGTCATGGAAATGCCGCTGGATCTGTACATCCCGCCGGATGCGCTGGAAGTCTTTCTCGAAGCCTTCGAAGGCCCGCTCGACCTGTTGCTGTACCTGATCCGCAAACAGAACATCAACATCCTCGACATCCCGGTGGCGGAAATCACCCGCCAGTACATGGGTTATGTCGAACTGATGCAGTCGGTGCGCCTGGAACTGGCCGCCGAATATCTGGTGATGGCCGCGATGCTGGCCGAGATCAAGTCGCGAATGCTGCTGCCGCGGGCCGAAACCGTCGAGGAAGAGGAAGAGGATCCGCGTGCCGAACTGATCCGCCGCTTGCAGGAGTACGAGCGTTTCAAGGCTGCGGCCGAAGGCATCGACGGCCTGAGTCGTGTGGGTCGCGATGTGCTGGTGCCCAAGCTCGACGCCCCGGAGGCACGGGCGCGCAAGTTGTTGCCGGATGTGCGCTTGTCAGAGTTGTTGATGTCGATGGCGGAAGTGTTACGCCGCGGCGACATGTTCGAAAGCCATCAGGTCAGCCGCGAGGCACTGTCGACCCGCGAACGCATGAGCGATGTACTGGAACGGCTCAAAGGCGGCGGTTTCGTGCCGTTCGTCGAGCTGTTCACCGCTGAAGAAGGGCGCCTGGGGGTTGTCGTGACGTTCATGGCCGTCCTCGAACTGGTCAAGGAATCCTTGGTCGAGTTGGTGCAGAATGAGCCGTTCGCCGCGATCCATGTCCGAGCCCGAGCCGAATAACGAGTTTAATCATGAACCTGAGTGAACCCCGCGAGCTGGCGCCATTGCTTGAAGCCTTTCTGTTGGCCTCGGGAAAGCCGCAATCCCTGGACCGTCTGTTCGAACTTTTCGAAGAGGGCGAACGGCCGGAGCCGGCGGTTTTCAAGAAAGCCCTGACCCTTCTCGGCAAGTCTTGCGATGGCCGGGCGTACGAGTTGAAAGAAGTCGCTTCCGGCTATCGTCTGCAAATCCGCGAGAAGTTTTCGCCGTGGGTCGGTCGCTTGTGGGAGGAACGACCGCAGCGCTATTCGCGGGCCATGCTCGAAACCATTGCCCTGATCGCCTATCGACAGCCGATCACCCGGGGCGAAATTGAAGATGTGCGGGGCGTGGCGGTCAACAGCCAGATCGTCAAGACGCTGATGGAGCGCGAGTGGATTCGTATTGTCGGTTACCGCGATGTGCCGGGCAAACCGGCGATGTTCGCCACCACCAAGGCGTTTCTCGATCACTTCAACCTGAAAAACCTCGACGATCTGCCGCCGCTGGCGGAGTTGCGCGAACTGGAGCCCGACCCTGTGCTCGATTTCGACGACGCGCCTGTTCCGGTGGCGTTGCAGGAATTGGCAGACGCCAGCGCCGAGCCGGAAGAGCCGAAGGAGGAAACCAGTTTCCACACGCTGTTGCTGGAACTGGACAGCATGGAAGAGGGGATCAAGACCGATTTCGACGATTTGTTGCGAGATGGCGTGGCGCCTGAGTTGGATTCGGAGCAGCCGGACATCGAGCCCGAAACTGAAGTTTTGCAGATCGAACCTGAGCCGGAAATTGAACCCGAGCAGGAAGACGACATCCTCGGCGTGGCCGAGGCCCGGGAAAAACTCCTGGCTGCCGTTGCCGCACTGGAACAGCCGAAACCCGAGCCTGAACTGAGCGACGAAGAAGCCGAAGCCCTGGCCCTGGCCGAAGCCATCGAAGCCGAACGCCGCCAATTCGAAGACTGACACAACCCTGTAGGAGCCGGCTTGCTGGCGATCGCATCACCGCTATTCCTCCGATGCACCGTGGTGATGCCATCGCCAGCAAGCCGGCTCCTACAGAAGGTTTGCAACCATCGAGGTCACCGGTCGGCGGAAAATTAAGTAAGTCACCATCGATCGGCTAGTCTCTGATGCGCAAACGCCCGCATGCGCGTATGATTCGCGACCCTTCGGCGATCCCTTCGCCCGAGTACCCAGTTTTCAGAACACACCGGGAGGTGCCCAGATGAGTATCAAAGACCAGAAAGACGACCAGGAAATCGGCCCAGCAGGCGAAAAACTGCAGAAAGTCCTCGCCCGTATCGGCGTCGGCTCGCGCCGTGACGTGGAAGCCTGGATCAGCCACGGCCGCATCAAGGTCAACGGCAAAGACGCCACCCTTGGCCAGCGTGTCGACATGCACGACGCCATCACCATCGATGGCAAGGTGATCAAGCGCGAAGAGGCTGCCGAGTCGGTCCGCCGCGTGATCATGTACAACAAGCCCGATGGCGAGATCTGCACCCGTGTCGACCCGGAAGGCCGCCCAACCGTGTTCGACAAGATGCCGCGCCCTAAAGAGGGTCGCTGGATCAACATCGGTCGTCTGGACATCAACACCACCGGTCTGCTGATGTTTACCACCGACGGTGAGCTGGCCAACCGCCTGATGCACCCTTCCTACGAAATGGACCGTGAATACGCGGTACGTGTGCGTGGCGAAGTCGACGACGAGATGATCGAGCGCCTGAAGGCTGGCGTTGTCCTTGAGGACGGCCCGGCCAAGTTCACCGATATCAAGCAGGCACCCGGTGGTGAAGGTTTCAACCACTGGTATCACTGCGTGGTAATGGAAGGTCGTAACCGTGAAGTTCGTCGTCTGTGGGAATCCCAGGGCCTGGTGGTCAGCCGTCTGAAGCGCGTGCGTTTCGGCCCGGTGTTCCTCAACTCCGACCTGCCGATGGGTCGCTGGCGCGAAATGAGCCAGTACGAAGTCGACATTTTGAGTGCCGAGGTTGGCCTGACGCCGGTCGCAATGCCGCAGATGAACGCCAAGAGCAAAGACAAGCTTGACCGGATGCAGCGTAAATCGTCGCGGCCGATGGCCAAGACCGAGCGCGTGCGGACTTTGCGTCCAGCCACTGGCGCGGCCGCTGCACCTGCCGCACCACGTGCAAGCCGTGAGCCGCAGATCGAAGGCGAGCGCCCAGGTCGCAAGCCTGCTGCCCGTCAGGACGGTGAGCGCGGCCCGCGTACGCCGCGCCCGGCCAATGGCCGTACCGAGCGTGGCGAAGGTCGTGGTACGCCGGTAGCGGATCGCCCGGCCGACACCAAGCGCCCGGCCAAGCCTGCGCCGAAGCGTCCGGGGATCAAGCTGGTCGACGGTGATACGCCATCGGGCAAGCGCCGTGGTGCACCAGCGGGTTCGGGTCAGCGCCCGGGCTTCGGTCGTCGCAAGCCGGAGTGAAGCAGCGGTAAGCTTCAGGCGACAAGCTGCATGTGAAAACGCCAACCTTCGGGTTGGCGTTTTTTTTCGTCCGGCTTTATGTCTGTGCTGTTTTTAAAGGCCTCATCGCGGGCAAGCCCACTCCCACAGCGTTCTATGCCGGGCACAAAACAGTGAATAAAACACAGATCCCTGTGGGCTTGCCCGCGATGGCGCCATATGCAGCACAGAGTTGCCCAAGGTGGAAAGCCAAAATTACAGCCTGTAAAGATTTCATGACGAAATCAACGGGTAAACCCCATGAAATCGCCTTCCCCTTGGTTTCGTAAGAAAATTCTTACGCGCCATTGCCTCGCATCCATCTTTCACCGCTCTAGCCCGCTTGTTTCAATACGCCATGCAGGGTCAGATGCGCGCCATGCCTGTCGTGCAGGTGCATAACAAAAAGGAGGCGCAATGAACGCCGCAATCCGTTTTCATTTCTCCGCAAGGGGCGTTTGGTTATTCGTCCCTGTCGCTGATCCGCAAGGGTCTGATCCTTTATTTGCAGCCGTCCGATTCGATCGGGACGGACACGGGCAATCCCGGCCATAGACACGCTTGTCCAGCGGGTCTGGCAGCAGGGGGTTAGCGGTGTACAATGCGCGCGTTTTACCTGTGACCTCCTGCGCATCTGCGCAAACCTCAAGGCTATCCGCCTTGTTCACTCCGCCGCGTCACGAGCGTGTCGGGTTCGATTTCGTCACAGATAAAAACAAACAGGTGACGCATGACCGTTGTAAATACGCTGAACTCCTGGTGCCTGCGCTGGGGTTTGATCGGTGCCGCTTAACGCCTTTGCTGAGCAGCAACGTCTTCTGAACATCATCAAACCTTGCGTGAGACCCTTTTCATGAGTGGACAAAACTCGCATTCAGGCGAGCTGAAACGCGGCCTGAAAAATCGCCACATTCAACTGATTGCCCTCGGTGGCGCGATCGGTACCGGTTTGTTCCTCGGTTCGGCCGGGGTGCTGAAATCCGCCGGGCCGTCGATGATTCTCGGCTACGCCATTTGCGGCTTCATTGCCTTCATGATCATGCGCCAACTGGGCGAAATGATCGTCGAAGAGCCGGTGGCCGGTTCCTTCAGCCACTTCGCACACAAATACTGGGGCGGTTTTGCCGGTTTCCTCTCGGGCTGGAACTGCTGGATCCTGTACATCCTGGTGGGCATGTCCGAGCTGACGGCCGTCGGCAAATACATTCACTACTGGGCGCCGGACATCCCGACCTGGGCCACCGCGGCAGCGTTCTTCGTGCTGATCAATTTGATCAACCTGGCCAACGTCAAAGTGTTTGGCGAGGCCGAGTTCTGGTTCGCGATCATCAAGGTCGTGGCGATTGTCGGCATGATCGGCCTGGGCAGCTATCTGCTGGTCAGCGGTAACGGCGGCCCACAGGCTGCGGTGAGCAATCTGTGGTCCCACGGTGGCTTCTTCCCGAACGGTGTCAGCGGTCTGGTGATGGCCATGGCAATCATCATGTTCTCTTTCGGCGGCCTGGAAATGCTCGGTTTTACCGCCGCCGAAGCCGACAAACCGAAAACCGTGATCCCGAAAGCGATCAACCAGGTGATCTACCGGATCCTGATTTTCTACATCGGCGCACTGGTGATCCTGCTGTCGCTGACTCCATGGGACAGCCTGCTGACTACCCTGAACGCTTCCGGTGATTCCTACAGCGGCAGCCCGTTCGTGCAAGTGTTCTCGATGCTGGGCAGCAACACCGCCGCGCACATCCTCAACTTCGTGGTCCTGACGGCGGCGTTGTCGGTGTACAACAGCGGCACCTACTGCAACAGCCGCATGCTGTTGGGCATGGCCGAACAGGGCGATGCGCCGAAAGCTCTGGCGAAGATCGACAAGCGTGGCGTGCCGGTTCGTTCGATCCTGGCGTCGGCTGCGGTGACGTTGATTGCGGTCCTGCTGAACTACCTGATTCCACAGAACGCACTGGAACTGCTGATGTCGCTGGTAGTAGCGACCCTGGTGATCAACTGGGCGATGATCAGCTTCTCGCACTTCAAGTTCCGCCAGCACATGAACAAAACCAGACAGACGCCGTTGTTCAAGGCCTTGTGGTACCCGTACGGGAACTACGTCTGCCTGGCGTTCGTGGTGTTCATCCTTGGCGTGATGCTGATGATCCCGGGGATCCAGATCTCGGTGTACGCGATTCCGGTGTGGGTCGTGTTCATGTGGGTTTGCTACGGCATCAAGAACAAGCGCAGTGCCCAACGTGCCATGCAGGCAGCGGTGGAGTAACTCCGCGCAAAAACAACAAACCCGGCCAAGTGCCGGGTTTTTTGTTTTCAGGCTTCACACAAAACCCTGTGGGAGCGGGCTTGCCCGCGATGGCGGAGTGTCAGGCGCTATCAATATTGAATGTGCCGGCCTATTCGCGGGCAAGCCCGCTCCCACAGGTTTATCAGCGCATCATTCGCGGTATCCTGCACGCTCTGACTACGGACGTTTTTCCATGCTGGTGATTTCCAACAATGTGCATCTGCCGGATGCCGAGATCGAGTTGACCGCCATTCGTGCCCAGGGCGCGGGTGGGCAGAACGTCAACAAGGTGTCGAGCGCGGTGCACCTGCGCTTCGACATTCCGGCGTCTTCCTTGCCTGAGTTCTACAAGGAGCGGCTGCTGGCGTTGCGCGACAGTCGGATCACCAGTGACGGCGTGCTGATCATCAAGGCCCAGCAATATCGCACGCAAGAACAGAACCGCGCCGATGCCCTGGAGCGTTTGGTCGAGCTGATCCAGAGCGCCACCAAGGTCGAAAAGAAACGCCGCCCGACCAAACCGACCCTTGGCTCGAAAACCCGTCGGCTCGAATCCAAGAGCAAGCGCGGCAACATCAAGGCCGGGCGTGGCAAGGTCGATTTCTAGCGCGCATCCCGGGTTTCACGCAGCTTCGGAGCCTGACGATACAAGTAGACGCTGAGCGCCAGGCCACTGAGTGCCGCCAGCGCGGCGAACAAAAAGATTGACGCAAAACCGAAACCGGCCGCAATGGCACCGGCCAGCGGTCCGGTGATCCCCAGCGACAAATCGATGAACAGTGAATAAGCCCCCACTGCCGCGCCACGGCTGGAGGCGGGCACCAGATTGACCGCTTCCACACCGAGCGCCGGAAACACCAGCGAGAAACCGAAACCCGTCAAAGCCGCGCCTGCCAGCGCCCAGTACGCGTCGGGTGCCAGCCACAGCAACAACAGGCCCAGGGTTTCTACCGACAAACAGGCAATCGCCACGCGAAAGCCGCCGAGGCGGTTGATCAGGTTGCCGAACAAAAGGCGCGCGCCAATGAAGCTGGCACCGAACAGGCTCAGGCATAACACCGCGTTGTCCCAGTGCTGCGTGGCGTAATACAACGTAATGAACGTGGCGATGGTGCCGAAACCGATGGAGCCCAAGGCCAGGCCGCAGCCGTGCGGCAATACTCGGCCGAGCACATGCATGAATGGCAAGCGCTCACCGACAACAATGGGCGCGGCGGTTTTCGGCCAGGCCAGCAGCAGGCCAAGCGCAGCCAGCAGCACGATGCTGACGCCCATGCTCCACAAGCCCATTTTGCTGACCAGCAATACGCCCAGCGGCGCGCCGACCGCCAGCGCGCCATAGCTGGCAATACCGTTCCACGAAATGACCTTGGCGGTGTTCGCCGCGCCGACCCGGCCGATGCCCCAGCCAATTGAACCCGAGCCCACCAGACTTTCCGCGCTGCCCAGGACCAGGCGGCCGATCAACAGGCTGATCAGGCTGAGCATCGGCAAGCTTTGCGTCCAGGCTGAAATCAGCATGAACACACCGCTCAAGCCACAACCGGCGAGGCCATACATGACCGCCAGTTTGCTGCCTTTGTTGTCGATGATTTTCCCGGCATACGGGCGGCTGAGCAGGGTGGCCAGGTATTGCACGCTGATTACCAGGCCCGCAATCACTGCGCCGAAGCCCAGGTCGCTATGGACATAACCGGGCAATACGGCCAAGGGGATGCCGATGTTCAGGTAGCCGATGAAGGTAAAAAGGACGATGGATACAACTTGCAGCGTGACCGCCAAGGGGCGCTGGTGTTCAGGCATGGGTAAAGGTCCACGGTAAAGCAGGATAGATAGGCTGCTTATGATAGCGGGGCTGGCTGTCGTGGGTTGCGAAAAAGTAAAACTATTTGCCGGGCGGTGTCACTCGGGCTTGGCAGGGGCAACCAGTTGCGTGGTGACCAGTGCAGCCAAGGCATTTTCTTCGGTGCCGAAGCGGGCAAGCAAAGCGGCTTGTTTCTCGGGGGAGAGGCGATTCCAGATCTCGATCATTTTCTCGGCGGTGCCGATCAGGACGCTGGCCTGGGCTTCGCTAAATTCATCGGTCATGGTTCAAGGCTCGTTCAGGCAGTGTGGAAAGCGCATGTTAGCGCTTTCCACACGGTCTGTACGGCGGGTGTTTCAGTCTTCTCTGTCGGCCTGGCGGCTGTCAGGTGCTTCTTTTGGCTCGGGCTGTTGGGCACCGGCTTGTTGCGTGGTCGTCTGCTCAGGTACGTGCAGGCTTGGGAAGGGGAGATTAGGAATCTCGTGCATGGTTGCGCTCCTCGCTAAGTCTGTTGATAGATCTGGTAGATCCGCGCTTTTAAAAAAGCCTGGGCAGGATACAGCACTAAAAATGACAATCGGACTTTTATATCCATTTGTTTCGACGGATGGAGTTGTCTATACAAATCGGTAGATTCGCGCACATACAACTGTGGGAGCGAGCCTGCTCGCGATGCGGTGTGTCATTCAACGGTGTTGTTGACTGATTGACCGCTATCGCGAGCAGGCTCGCTCCCACAGAGGGACTCGCAGTATTTGCGATTTTACTTGCAGACGCTGGCAATCGCCTCGGCCAGCAAATCCAGACGCGTGGCATCAATCCCCGCCACGTTGGCCCGGCCTGAGCTGACCATGTACACGCTGTGGTGATCGCGCAGGTTCTTCACTTGCTCCGGCGACAGGCCGGTATAGGAGAACATCCCGCGCTGCACGCCAATGTGCGCAAATCGCTCGCGCAAACCGTGGGGCTCGAGTGCTTCCACCAGACCGCTGCGCAGCTGGGCGATACGCAGGCGCATCGCTTCCACTTCGTCGGCCCACAGGCGTTTGAGCTCCGGATCGCCGAGGATGGTTGCGACCACGGCAGCACCGTGGTCCGGCGGTGTCGACCACAGGTTGCGGGCGATGTTGGCCAATTGACTGCGGATATCGGTGAGTTTGTCGGCGGTTTTCGCGCAGACAATCAGCGCACCGGTACGGTCGCGGTACAGCCCGAAGTTCTTCGAGCAAGAGCTGGTGATCAGCACCTCCGGCAGCTCGGCGGCGAACAGGCGGGTGGACCAGGCATCCTGTTCCAGACCATCGCCAAAACCCTGATAAGCGAAGTCGATCAGCGGCAGCAGATCGCGTCTGCGAACAACTTCAAGCACCCGGCGCCAATCCTCGTGGGACAGATCGAACCCGGTCGGGTTGTGGCAGCAGGCATGCAGCAACACCACGTCGCCCTTTGGGGCCTCGTTAAGCGCTGCGAGCATCCCGTCGACGTCAAGTCGGTTGTCACTGCCCACGTACGGGTAATGACTGACCTTGACCTTGGCTGCCGCGAAAATCGTTTCGTGGATCGGCCAGGTCGGGTTGCTCAGCCATACCCCGCGCCCCGGCAGGCATTGGGCGATGAAGTCAGCGCTCAGGCGCAACGCTCCGGTGCCGCCGGGCGTTTGGGTGGCGCCAGCGCGCTGTGACTCGATCAGCTTGGAATCGGCGCCAAGCACCAATTCATTGATCGCTTTGCCAAATGCAGGTTCGCCGTGACCACCAATGTAGGTCTTGGTGGTCTGACGTTCCACCAGACGCGCCTCGGCCAGCTTCACCGATTGCGGAATCGGCGTCAGGCCCTGGGCGTCCTTATAGACGCCCACGCCAAGGTCGAACTTGCGCGGGTTGGGGTCCTGCGCATAAGCCTCCATCAGGCCCAGGATCGGGTCGCCGGGCACGCGGCCGATGGCGTCGAAGTGCATTACTTGCGGCCCTCGGCGTCCTTGGCAACGATGTCAGTGCGCGCGGCCATGATGAAGTCATTGCGGTGCAAGCCTTTGATCGAGTGGCTCCACCAGGTCACGGTGACTTTGCCCCATTCGGTCAGCAGGCCCGGGTGGTGACCTTCGGCCTCGGAGATTTCACCGACAGCGTTGGTGAACGCCAGGGCGTGTTTGAAGTTCTTGAACAGGAAAATCTTTTCCAGCTGCATGATGCCGTCGCGGACTTCGATGTTCCAATCCGGGATCTGCTTGATCAGGATCGGCAGTTCTTCGTCGCTGACCTGTGGAGCATCGGCGCGGCAGGCTTCGCAATGGGCTTGGGTAAGTGCGGTCATGATGTGTTCCTGAAATCGAATGTTGAAAATCGGCCGTCAGTAGCGCCCACGCTAATGCAAAGCGTCGGTTTCTGACAGGCTCACTTGATTCTAAAAGCGACGGATCACGCGGCTTTTGGTTTGGGCGGAAATTTCGGTGCGTGCAACCCCATCTGCATGGCTTGCTTGACCATGCCCATGATGTCTTCGTGGGCAAGGTCGAACAGGCGCTTGAGGTTCGGCAGCGCGAAATACAGTGGCTGCAAAATGTCGATGCGGTACGGCGTGCGCATGCATTCCAGCGGATCGAACGCCTGGTGTTCGGGTTCGTCCGACAGGCAATAAACGGTTTCTTTAGGCGAGGACAGAATGCCGCCGCCGTAGATGCGCTGGCCTTGTGGAGTGTCGACCAGGCCGAACTCGATGGTCATCCAGTACAGGCGCGCCAGATACACGCGCTCTTCCTTGGTCGCTTGCAGACCAAGCTTGCCGTAGGTGTGGGTGAATTCGGCGAACCAAGGGTTGGTCAGCAACGGACAGTGGCCGAAGATCTCGTGGAAAATATCCGGCTCTTGCAGGTAATCCAGCTCTTCGCGGGTACGAATAAAGGTGGCCACCGGAAACTGCTTGCTGGCGAGCAATTCGAAAAAGGTCTGGAAGGGGATCAGCGCCGGTACACGGGCGACCTGCCAACCGGTGGTTTCACCGAGGACCTTGTTGATCTCGCCCAATTGCGGAATGCGGTCGTGGGGCAGACCGAGTTTTTCGATACCGTCCAGGTACTCCTGGCACGCACGCCCTTCGATCACTTTCAGTTGGCGAGTGATCAGCGTGTTCCACACCGCATGTTCTTCGGCGGGGTAGTCGATAAAACCTTGCGCATCGGGCTCGCGAGCCACGTATTGCGTCTGCTTCATGCTGCTCTCCTGCTAAGGGATTTCATTCTTGTTATGTGCTGCTATGGACCCAGAAATAACCCATGAATTGCGCGATGGCAGCAGGTGATCCCCGTTGTACGTAGGAAAATCCTCCAAATATCGTAAAGTTTTCGTTACGTTTTATAGGTTGTCGCGCAGGTGTTGAGATTGGTGGGTGGGAAAAGCGCTCCACCTGTCACATAATCTTGACGACTAACTGAGCGCTCCAGCAGAAATATTCTTGCCGTGGGCCTCATTCACCACTGTTCGGGCCTTTATATGCGTATCAAAGTCCACTGCCAGAACCGCATCGGCATCCTGCGTGACATTCTCAACCTGCTGGTGGAGTACGGCATCAACGTCGCTCGCGGTGAAGTGGGTGGTGAGCATGGCAACGCGATCTACTTGCACTGTCCGAACCTGATCAACATTCAGTTCCAGGCTTTGCGTCCGAAATTCGAAGCGATTGGCGGGGTGTTTGGCGTCAAGCGTGTAGGCCTGATGCCTAGCGAACGTCGGCACATGGAGCTCAATGCGCTGCTTGGTGCGCTGGAGTTTCCAGTGCTGTCGATCGACATGGGCGGCTCCATCGTCGCGGCCAATCGTGCGGCGGCGCAGTTGCTTGGTGTTCGAGTCGATGAAGTGCCGGGGATTCCGCTGTCTCGATATGCCGAGGACTTCGATCTGCCGGAACTGGTGCGCGCCAACAAGTCGCGAATCAATGGGCTGCGGGTCAAGGTCAAGGGCGACGTGTTCCTGGCCGACATCGCGCCGCTGCAATCAGAGCATGACGACAGCGAAGCCATGGCCGGTGCCGTATTGACGCTGCACCGCGCCGACCGGGTGGGCGAACGCATCTATAACGTGCGCAAGCAGGAGCTGCGTGGTTTCGACAGCATCTTTCAAAGCTCGAAAGTCATGGCCGCGGTGGTGCGCGAAGCGCGGCGCATGGCTCCCCTTGATGCGCCGCTATTGATCGAAGGCGAAACCGGAACCGGCAAGGAGCTGTTGGCGCGCGCTTGTCATTTGGCTAGCCCGCGCGGGCAATCGCCGTTGATGGCGCTCAATTGCGCCGGTCTGCCGGAGTCCATGGCCGAGACGGAATTGTTCGGCTACGGCCCAGGTGCCTTCGAAGGTGCGCGTGCCGAGGGCAAGCTCGGGCTGTTGGAACTGACGGCGGGCGGTACGCTGTTTCTCGATGGCGTCGGGGAAATGAGCCCGCGCCTGCAGGTGAAATTGCTGCGCTTTCTGCAGGATGGCTGCTTCCGTCGCGTAGGCAGTGATGAAGAGGTTTATCTGGATGTACGGGTGATCTGCGCCACCCAGGTCGATCTCTCCGAACTGTGCGCGCGGGGCGAGTTTCGCCAGGACCTCTATCACCGCCTGAACGTGCTGTCGCTGCACATTCCGCCCCTGCGCGAATGCCTCGACGGTCTGACGCCGCTGGTGGAGCACTTCCTCGATCAGGCGAGTCGGCAGATCGGTTGCCCGCTGCCGAAGCTGGCGCCAGCGGCCATGGACAGGCTCAGTCATTACCACTGGCCGGGCAACGTCCGGCAACTTGAAAACGTATTGTTCCAGGCGGTTTCCCTGTGCGACGGCGGTACGGTCAAAGCCGAGCACATTCGGTTGCCGGACTACGGCGTGCGTCAGCCGCTTGGCGATTTTTCGCTCGAAGGCGGGCTGGACGAAATTGTCGGACGCTTCGAGAAAGCGGTGCTGGAGCGGTTGTACTCCGAACATCCGAGCAGTCGGCAATTGGGCAAGCGGCTGGGGGTTTCGCACACCACCATCGCCAACAAGTTACGCGATTATGAGGTGGGCAAGGAGCCTGGCACCTGAGTCAGCCCCATGAGCCAGGCCTCTAAATCAGGCCCATAAATCAGACCCTAAGTCAGGCACCTGTGGCGAGGGAGCTTGCTCCCGTTCGGGCGCGAAGCGGCCGCAGTACTGTCATTGATTGATCGTTCCCACGCTCTGCGTGGGAATGCAGCCCGGGACGCTCCGCGTCCCAAGAGCAGACGCAGAGCGTCCATTGAGGCGTTCCCACGCAGAGCGTGGGAACGAGCAGGTGGCGGAAGCTGAAGGTTGCCGTGAAGCGGCATGACACCGCCGGTTTTTCGTCTCTGTACAAATCCCCCATCTCCCTCCGAATCCCCTCAAGTCCTTTGTTTACCGGGCCTCGCGCCGCCAAAAACAAGTTGGTCTGCAAATTGCTTATGCCACGTCAGTACAGCAGTGGGCGGCAAACGTCCGGCAGGCAGAGGAAAGATTGTGGACAAGTACCTTTATGTGGCAATGACCGGCGCCAGCCAGAATGCACTGGCGCAGAAGGCTCATGCCAACAACCTCGCGAACATCTCCACCAACGGCTTCCAGAAAGACCTGGAGCAGGCGCGTTCGATGCCGGTGTTCGGCGACAGCTTTCCGGCGCGTGCGTTTGCCATGTCCGAACGACCGGCCACCGACTTTTCTCCCGGCTCGCTGGTAGAAACCGGCCGCGACCTCGATGTCGCCGTGCAGGGCAACGGCTGGCTGGCGGTGCAGAATCCCGATGGCGGCGAAAGCTACGTGCGCACCGGTAGCCTGGTGGTCGATGCACTTGGCGTATTGCGCGCCGGCAACGGCATGCCGGTGATCGGCAACGGCGGACCGATTGCCGTGCCGCCCGAACAACAGATCGAAGTGGGCGAAGACGGCACCATCAGTATTCGTGCGATGGGTGAAGGTCCTCGCGTGATGGCCGAAGTCGATCGCATCAAGCTGGTCAATCCGGACATCAAGAACATGACCAAGGGCCTGGACGGTTCGATCCACACCAGGGACGGTCAGCCGGCGCAAGCCGATGCCAACGTCAAGCTGGTGTCCGGTTTCCTTGAGTCGAGCAACGTCAACGCCGTGGACGAGATGACCTCGGTGCTGGCCTTGTCGAAGCAGTTCGAACTGCACATCAAGATGATGAACACCGCCAAAGAAGACGACCAGGCCATGGCTCGGGTCTTGCAGATCAGCTAATTACCAGAACGTCGCGCCGTAAAACAGGCGCACGAGGAGAATCGAATGCTTCCGGCTCTATGGGTTGCCAAAACCGGTCTGTCCGCCCAGGACACCAACCTGACCACCATTTCCAACAACCTGGCGAACGTGTCGACCACGGGCTTCAAACGTGACCGCGCCGAGTTCCAGGACTTGCTCTACCAGATCAAGCGTCAACCAGGCGCCCAGTCGACCCAGGACAGCGAACTGCCGTCTGGCCTGCAACTGGGTACCGGTGTGCGCATTGTCGGCACCCAGAAAAACTTCAACGCCGGCAGCCTGCAAACCACCGAGCAGCCACTGGACATGGCCATCGACGGCCGCGGTTTCTTCCAGATCCTGCAACCGGACGGCACCACGTCCTACACCCGCGACGGTACTTTCCACCTGGACTCCAACGGCCAGATCGTCAACGCCAGTGGCTTCGCCCTGGAACCGGCGATTGTCATCCCGAACGATGCCCAGACCTTCACCGTCGGCAAGGACGGCACCGTGTCCATCACCGTGGCCGGCAACCCGGCTTCCCAGGTGATCGGCAACCTGCAAACCGCCGACTTCATCAACCCGGCCGGCCTGCAAGCGGTGGGTAACAACCTGTTCCTGGAAACCGCCGCCAGTGGTGCACCGCAAGTCGGTACCCCGGGCCTGGCAGGTTTCGGTACCACGCTGCAGAACACCCTGGAAACGTCCAACGTCAGCACCGTTGAAGAGATGGTCAACATGATCACCACTCAGCGTGCCTACGAGATGAACTCCAAGGTGATCTCCACCGCCGATCAGATGCTCTCGTTCGTAACGCAGAATCTGTAATCAAGTCTATGAGGCGGTCATGCGGCCGCCTGCAACACCGTGAGGTAAGGGTCATGAATCGCTTCGTTTCTGTTCTGGCATTGAGTGGGATCACCGTGCTCGCCGGCTGTGTCGGTCCGACACCCAAGCCCAATGATCCTTACTACGCTCCGGTGCTGCCGCGCACGCCGCTGCCGGCTGCCGCGAACAACGGTTCGATCTACCAGGCCGGTTTCGAGCAGAACCTCTATAGCGACCGCAAGGCGTTCCGGGTTGGTGACATCATCACCATCACCCTGAACGAGAAGACCCAGGCCAGTAAAAACGCCAACTCGCAAATCGGCAAGAACAGCAAGGCCAGCATCGGCCTGAGCTCGCTGTTCGGTTCCACCCCCAACACCAACAACCCGTTCGGCAGTGGCGACTTGAGCCTGGACGCCAGCTATGAAGGCGACCGCGCGACCAAGGGTGACAGCAAGGCGGCGCAGGGCAACACCCTGACCGGTTCGATCACCGTGACCGTGGCCGACGTGCTGCCCAACGGCATCATTGCCGTGCGCGGCGAGAAGTGGATGACGCTGAACACCGGCGATGAGCTGGTACGGATTGCCGGATTGGTTCGTGCCGACGATATCTCCACCGATAACACCGTATCGTCGACCCGTGTCGCCGATGCGCGCATCACTTATTCGGGCACCGGTTCGTTTGCCGATGCGAGTCAGCCAGGCTGGTTCGACCGTTTCTTCCTCAGCCCGCTGTTCCCTTTCTAGGTGGCTACGTTGAATTTCAGAAGTCTCATCGTTGCCGCACTGATGCTATCCGCGGCCTTCAACGCTCAAGCCGAGCGGCTGAAGGACATCGCCAGTATTTCCGGCGTGCGTTCCAACCAATTGATCGGTTACGGCCTGGTGGTCGGGCTTAACGGTACCGGCGACCAGACGACGCAAACCCCGTTCACCCTGCAGACCTTCAACAACATGCTGTCGCAGTTCGGCATCAAGGTGCCGCCTGGCTCGGGCAACGTGCAATTGAAAAACGTCGCGGCAGTGTCGATCAGCGCCGATTTGCCTCCGTTCGCCAAACCGGGGCAGCAGGTCGACATTACCGTATCGTCCATCGGTAACTCCAAGAGCCTGCGCGGCGGTACATTGCTGCTGACGCCGCTCAAGGGTATCGATGGCAACGTCTACGCGGTGGCCCAGGGCAACCTGGTGGTGGGCGGTTTCGATGCCGAAGGTCGCGACGGTTCGAAGATCACTGTCAACGTTCCCTCGGCCGGTCGCATCCCTGGCGGTGCTTCGGTTGAACGAGCGGTGCCGAGCGGTTTCAACCAGGGCAATAGCTTGACCCTGAACCTCAATCGTTCCGACTTCACCACGGCCAAGCGCATCGTCGACAAGATCAATGACATGCTCGGCCCTGGCGTGGCCCAGGCCATCGACGGCGGATCGATTCGCGTGACTGCGCCGCTCGATCCAAGCCAGCGGGTCGACTATCTGTCGATCCTCGAAAACCTCGAAATCGATCCGGGCCAGGCGGTGGCGAAAGTCATCATCAACTCCCGTACCGGCACCATCGTGATCGGTCAGAACGTCAAGGTTTCTCCGGCCGCCGTCACCCACGGCAGCCTGACGGTAACCATCACCGAAGACCCGATCGTCAGCCAGCCCGGCCCGCTGTCCAATGGCCAGACCGCCGTCGTGCCGCGCTCGCGGGTCAACGCCGAGCAGGAAGCCAAGCCGATGTTCAAATTCGGCCCGGGCACCACCCTCGACGAAATCGTCCGTGCGGTGAACCAGGTCGGCGCGGCACCGGGCGACCTGATGGCCATCCTCGAAGCACTGAAGCAGGCCGGCGCGTTGCAAGCCGACCTGATCGTGATTTAAGGACGGCAATCTATGGACATGTTCAAGAGTGGGCGGGTCAGCAGCAGCGATTCGGGTGCATTCTCCGACCTGAACCGCCTGAACCAGCTCAAGGTCGGCGACAAGAACAGCGACGCCAACATGCGCAAGGTTGCGCAGGAGTTCGAATCGCTGTTCCTCGGCGAGATGCTCAAGTCCATGCGCTCGGCCACCGAAGCGCTGGGCAAGGACAACCCGCTCAACACCGCCGAGGCCAAGCAGTATCAGGAAATGTACGACCAGCAACTGGCCGTCTCCATGTCCCGCGAGGGCGGTGGCATCGGGCTGGCGGACGTGCTGATGCGGCAGATGTCGAAAAACAAACCGCTGGCTCCGGGTGAGGCGGCGACGTTGTCCGCCGCCAAGCAGGAGGCGGCGAAAGCTGCCGCGCAAACGCCGATCGCGGCGGGCACGGTGGCGATCAACGGGCCGTTGTCGCGGGTCAATGGTCAGCGTCCTTTGTGGGCTTCGCGTTCGGTCAGCGCACCGACAGGCGAGGGCGCGCACAGCAATGACATGGCGCTGATCAATCAGCGGCGCCTGGCATTGCCGCCGAAACTGGCTGACCGCTTGCTCGCCGGCCTGGTGCCTTCGGCAACGACTACGGCGACAGCGACGGTCAACAAAACGCCATTGCCGGAGCGCACCACCCTCACCGGTGCCGGGCCTCTGTATAACGGCGACTGGTTGGCCAATGCGCAGGCAGCATCGGGCGCAGGCTTGCAGATCCATGGTCGCGCCATCGCCCAGATTCCACTGGCGCCGGCGAAGAAAGCCTTCAGTTCCGCCGACCAATTCGTCAACACCATGCTGCCGATGGCCAAGGAAGCCGCCGAACGCATTGGTGTCGATCCGCGTTACCTGGTGGCGCAGGCTGCCCTGGAAACCGGTTGGGGTAAATCGGTCATGCGCGCACAGGACGGCAGCAGCAGCCACAACCTGTTCGGCATCAAGGCCAGCAGCAATTGGAAGGGCGATTCAGCGCGCGCGATCACCAGCGAATTCAGAAATGGCGAGATGGTCAAGGAGACGGCCGAGTTCCGTTCCTATGCCTCTTACAAGGACAGTTTCCATGATCTTGTGACGTTGTTGCAGACGAATAATCGCTATCAAGATGTCGTGAAGTCGGCCGATAACCCAGAACAGTTTGTACGCGAGTTGCAAAAGGCCGGTTATGCAACCGACCCGGACTACGCAAGCAAGATTTCGCAGATAGCCAAGCAGATGACGAGTTACCAGAACTACGCTGCGGCGGGCGTTTCCACCACGCCTTTATAGGCATAAGGTCATAAGGTCTGAACCATGAGTTTGCTCAACATCGGAATGTCGGGTTTGTCCGCTAGCCACGCCTCGCTGGTGACTACCGGTAATAACATTTCCAACGTCGATACCGTCGGGTACTCGCGCCAACAAACTGTGCAGAACAGCAAAAATTCTATTCAGTATGGCAATGTGTTCATTGGCACCGGGACCACGCTGGCCGATGTGCGTCGGGTGTACAACAGCTATCTCGATGCCCAGTTGCAAACCACCACTTCGCTCAACAGCGATGCGCAGGCTTATCTGGGACAGGCTACCCAGGTCGACAAGCTGCTGTCCGACAGCGGTACCGGTGTGACCAAGACCCTGCAATCGTTCTTCGCTTCCTTGCAGACGTTGGCCGGCAACTCCAATGACAACGCTGCTCGCCAGGCATTGCTGACCAATGCCCAGGGTTTGAGCAGCCGCTTCAATGCCATCTCGCAGCAGCTGTCGCAGCAAAATACTTACATCAACGACCAGTTGGGTTCGATGGCCGATCAGGTCAATAAGCTGGCGTCGAATGTTGCGGCCTATAACAAGAAAATCGCCGAAGTCAGCGGTTCCGGTGGCACGCCCAACGAACTGCTGGACCAGCGTAACGAAACCATTCGCCAACTTAACGAGCTGGTCGGTACTCAGGTGACTGAAACCGAAGGCCGCCTCGATATCTATCTGGGCAGCGGCCAGCCACTGGTGGTCGGCGATACCGTCAACAAATTACGCGTGGCGCCGGATCCTGCCGATCCAACTCGCTCCGCGATCATCATGGATCGCAACGGCTCGTCGGTGGATATCACGTCGGTGATGAGCGGCGGTGAGATGGGCGGGCTGGTGCGTTATCGCAATGAGGTGTTGACGCCAGCGGTCAATGGCCTGGGGCGCATCGCCATGGTCGTGGCTGATCAGGTTAACAAGCAGTTGGGCCAAGGTCTGGACCAGAACGGCAACTTCGGCGCGAATCTGTTCAACAACATCAACAGTGCCGCAGCGATCAGCCAGCGCAGCATTGCCCACGGCAACAACAACCCGGCTTCCGGCAACCTGAACGTCACCATCAATGACACCAGCAAGGTGCAGGCCAGTGACTATCAGGTGACCATCACCGCCACCGGTTACAACGTGCGTCGCCTGTCGGACAACACCGACATGGGCAACTTCGCCTTCGCCACGCCGCCCGCTGCACAACCAGTCATCGACGGCTTCAGCCTGAGCATCAACGCCGGCACCCTCGCCGCTGGCGACAGTTTCAAGATCACCCCGACCCGCGGCTCAGCGGCGGACATGACCACCGTCATGACCGACACAAAGACCCTGGCCACCTCCGCGCCGCTGACCTCGACCAAGGCCTCCGGCAATGACGGCACTGGCGCTGTCAGCCAGCCGAGCCTGAAAACCCAGCTGGATATTTACGATCCGGTGCAGCGTTTGGAAGTGCAGACGTCGGTCAAGGCATCGATGCCGGTCCGGATGTTGATGACCAGTGCCACCGCCTATGAAGTGTTCGACTCCAAGGGCAACAGCATCGGCACCGGCAGCATCGTCCCGGGTCAGAATAACGACCTGAACATCGCCGTGCCGTACACCGATGCCGGCGGCAACCCCAAGACCTTCAACGTTGCGATGACGGTCAGCGGCAGTCCCGCCTCGGGTGACAGTTTCAATATTTCCATGACGGCTGCCGACAGCACCGACAACCGCAATGCCCAGTCGCTGCTTGCCCTGCAAACCAAGGCTACCGTCGGCGCCAGCGCCACCAGCCCGGGCGTGAGTTTTACTGAGGCCTATGGTGGCCTGGTGACGACTGTTGGCTCCCTGACCAAGCAAGGTCAACTGGATGCCACGGCTACCGACACCATCATGACCGGTGCGCGCAATGCCCGTGACTCGTTGTCGGGCGTCGACCTCGATGAAGAGGCGGGCAACCTGACCAAATACCAGCAGTACTACACGGCCTCTTCGCAGATCATCAAGACTGCGCAGGAAATTTTCAGCACCCTGATCAATGCCCTTTAAGGAGCCGTAGAACATGCGTATTTCTACAGCACAGTATTACGCCACGACGGCTGCCAACTATTCGCGCAACCTCAACAACGTGATGAAGACTGCCGAGCAGGCCAGCAGCGGCGTCAAGCTTGAAACGGCGGCGGATGATCCTGTCGGTGCGGCTCGCCTGCTGCAGCTCGAGCAACAAAAAGCCATGCTGGGTCAGTACACCACCAATATCAGCGCGTTGAACACCGCTCAGGCGCAGGAAGAGAGCGTGCTGGACAGCATCAACAACGTGTTGCAGAAAGTCAGTGAGTTGGCGATTCGTGCCGGCGGTGGTTCGTTGAACGACGATGACCGCAAATCCATTGCCGCCGAACTGAAACAGTCCGAAGAGCAATTGCTGAGCCTGATGAACAGCAAGGACGCCAACGGCAAGTACATCTTCTCTGGCGCCAGCAACAACACTCAGCCTTTCGTGCGCAACAGCGATGGCACCTACAGCTACCAGGGTGATCAGACTCAGTTGGAATTGAAGATCGGCGATTCCATGTCGCTGGGCCTGAACGATACCGGATGGGAAGTTTTCCAGCAGGCGATCAACGCTGCGCGCAGCAGCACCACCATGACCGCACCTGCTGTTAATGACGGTCGCGTGGACCTGTCCCCGGGGCTGGTGAGTTCCGGTCCGGCGTTCGATGCGAATTTCCGCAACGGCCAGCCTTACACCATGTCATTCACCAGCAGTACCCAATTCGTGATTACCGATGCGTTGGGCAATGACGTCACCGCCGAAGCGACGGGGGGTGGCAAGTTTGACCCGAATGCCAAGGGCGGTTCCGACGTCAACTTCCGTGGTGTCACCTTCAAGCTCGATATCACCTTCCAGCCGGGTGATACGCCCGCCGACTCCGCCAGCGCTGATGCGGTGATCGCCGGGCACAGTTTCCAGTTGGCGGCAAAGCCGGACAGCTTCGTCGCCAACCGCGCTCCAAACAATCCGTCGACAGCCATCATCACCCAGACTGCGGTGACCAACGCTGCCGATTACAAGAGTTTCTTTCCCGAAGGCGGGGCGGTGCTTAAGTTCACCGGCCCTGGGACCTTTGAGCTGTACGCGCGCCCATTGACCAACACCAGCACGCCGGTAACCACCGGAACAGTGGTGGCTGGCGTGGCGACAGCAGCGGGTGTCAGCTTCACGCTCGGTGGCACACCGGCGACGCCAGCTGCCGGTGATCAGTTCGACATCGCGGTCAACACCCACCAGACCCAGAATGTCCTCGATACCATCAGCCAGCTGCGTTCGGCGCTCGATGCGCCGACTCAAGGCAACCCTGTTGCCCAGCGTTTTCTGGAGGACACCATCGCTTCGGCCATTGCCAACCTGAACAACTCCAAGAACCAGGTCGACCTGGCGCGGGGTGCGATCGGTGCACGGGGCAATGTGATGGACATGCAGGCAGAGCAGAACACCAGCACTGGTCTGATCAACGAATCGACCGGCAACTCGATCAAGAACGCCGACCCGGCTGAAGTCCTGACGCGCCTGACCTTGCAGCAAACCATGCTGCAGGCTGCGCAACTGGCGTTCGCCAAGGTTTCCCAGCTGAGTCTGTTCAACAAGCTTTGAGTCGGTCCTGACCGCTCGCGGCCAGTCCCTGTCACCGGGGGCTGGCTTTTTTTTGCTCTTTTTTTGTAGGAAGCGAGGCGCAAAGGGCGGAACCAGGGCCATAAAATCAAATAAAGCAGCGATCTCTGAGTGACCCGTCAGTCAAAACGCGCATCTTCACTGTATCCTGTCTGCGGGCGGTGAAAGGTGGCGGATGTTCAAGGTGTTTGCTTGAGCGCCGACGATGCCAGGCCCTGACTGTAGACGCCCTCGATTCAGCGAGCGGCGATGTTCAGCTGTTTATTATTGGGAAGCCATAATGATTGGCATAAAAAATATTGCGAGTTACGTGCCGGTAGCCGGGGTTGATAACTACGCCCAGGGTGCAAAGTTCGACAAGGATGAAACCTTCATCCTTGGCAAGATCGGTTCGGCGTTTTTGCCGCGCATGGATGCCGATCAGGAAACCTCCGACCTGTGTGTCGAAGCTGCCAATGCGCTGTTCGCCGCCAGTCCCGAACTCAAGCGTGAAGCCATCGACTGTCTGATCGTCGTCACCCAGAACGGTGATGAAGAAGGGCTGCCGCACACCGCTGCGATCGTTCAGGACAAGTTGGGCCTGCCGACCCATGTCGCCGCTTTCGATATTTCCCTGGGCTGTTCCGGTTACGTCTACGGCATTTATGCGATCAAAGGCTTCATGGAAGCGGCGGGGCTGAAAAACGGCCTGCTCATTACCGCCGACCCGTATTCGAAGATTGTCGACCCGGAAGACCGTAACACCACCATGCTGTTCGGCGATGCCGCCACCGCAACCTGGATGGGCGAAAACGCTGTCTGGCAGTTGGGCAAGTCGAAGTTCGGCACCGACGGTTCCGGTGCACCGCACTTGAAGGTTACCGATGGTGTGTTCTTCATGAATGGCCGTCAGGTATTCAACTTTGCACTGTTGAAAGTCCCGGCGCATTTGCATGAGCTGCTGGACGAGTCGAACCTCCAAGCCGGCGACATCGATGCCTTCTGCATTCACCAGGGCAGCGCGGCCATCGTCGATGCCGTGGCGCGTCGCTTTGAAGAAGGTGAGCCGGAGAAGTTCGTCAAGGACATGCTCGAAACCGGTAACACGGTTTCATCGAGTATTCCGTTGCTGTTGCAGAACCACGTGTTCGATTCGAAATGGACGCGCGTGGCGATCAGCGGCTTTGGCGTAGGCCTTTCGTGGGGCTCGGCGATTCTTTATCGCGGCTGATTAATCCGAACGCAGGCAAAAAAAACGCCCGGCAACTCAGGTTACCGGGCGTTTTGCGTTTTTCTGGCGCCGATTTTTTGTCTGTAAAGCCTTGAAAATAAAGGGCTGGCACGCTGCCACTAAAAAATTAGAAAAAACCCCTCAAGCAAAGCCACCTCACGACGATAACTATTACGTAGGTTCTCTAGGCCACACCCGGCGGATGCCAGGGCCGGAAGCCGCAGTATCCATCCAACGAGGATTTCGTCATGGCTTTAACCGTAAACACCAACCTTGCTTCCTTGACCGTTCAGAACAACCTGAACAAAGCTTCCGGTAACCTGCAGACCTCCATGCAGCGCCTGTCCTCCGGCCTGCGAATCAACAGCGCTAAAGATGACGCTGCTGGCCTGCAAATTTCCAACCGTCTGACCAGCCAGATCAACGGCCTGCAGACTGCTATCAAGAACGCCGGTGACGGTATCTCCATCGCGCAAACTGCTGAAGGCGCGATGCAGGAATCCACCAACATCCTGCAGAAAATGCGTACCCTGGCTCTGGCTTCGGCGAACGGCTCGCCAAGCGCTGAAGACCGTAAGTCGAACAACGCTGAATACGCTGCTCTGACTTCCGAGCTGACCCGTATCGCTACCACCACTACTTTCGGTGGTCGTAACCTGCTGGACGGTTCTTTCGGTACTACCGCTTTCCAAGTCGGCGCCAACGCCAACCAGACCATCAACATGACTCTGGGCAACGTAGCTGCTAACAACGTTGGTTCGCAGCAACTGAAAAGTGTAACTAACGCACCTAGCGCTACTGGCGGTCTGACTGGCGGCAACATCGTTGTTACCGGTGGCGGCCAAACCAGTTCCACTATCGCTGTAGCTGTTGGTGATTCGGCCAAGCAAATTGCTGCCAAGCTGAACGGCGCCGTAGGTGGTCTGACCGCTACTGCCAGTACTGAAGTTGCGTTCTCTGTAACTGCTACTGCTGCCCTTCCAGCTGCCTTCGACCTGACCGTCGGTGGTGCAACCGTTAGCTTCACCGGTCTGACCAGCACCTCCGATCTGGCCGATCAGTTAAAGTCCAACGCCGCTAAACTGGGCATCAGCGTCAACTACGATTCCTCGACTCAAGCCCTGTCGGTTAAATCCGACACCGGTGAGAACCTGAGCTTCACCAACGGTAACGCTAACGCCGCCCTCATCGGTGTTGCATCGAAAAACGGTGCCGGTGTACTCAGCGCCTCGACTCCGCTCGTTGTAGGTGCAGGTCCGATCATCGCTACCGGTTCCATCTCGCTGAACTCCACCAACAGCTACTCGATGTCCGGTGCTGGTGTTGGCGGCTTGTTCGGTGGTGCTGCTGCCACTTCGGCCAGCTCTGCCAAAACCGTTGTCAGCAACACTGACGTGACCACTGCCGCCAACGCGCAAAACGCTGTTGACGTGATCACCCAGGCCATTGCCAACATCGACTCCCAGCGTGCTGACCTCGGTGCCGTACAAAACCGTTTCGACAGCACCGTGTCGAACCTGCGCAGCATCTCGGACAACTCCACTGCTGCTCGTGGCGTGATCCAGGACGTTGACTTCGCAGCCGAAACTGCTCAGCTGACCAAGCAACAAACCCTGCAACAGGCTTCCACCGCGATCCTGTCCCAGGCTAACCAGCTGCCATCGGCTGTGCTGAAGCTGCTGGGTTAATTCCAGAGTTTGGTGAGTGACGGAAGGGCGCGTTTACGTGCCCTTTTGTCTTTTGAGCAGCGAGGAGATTTAGCATGGACATGAGCGTCAAGTTGAACCTGTCTTATCCCGCCGTTGCCCCACAAAGCGCAACGCCAGCTGTTACTGATAAAAAAGATCAGCCCAAGACGGAAGTTGCAGCAACAGCGGGTGTCGAGCCCAAGCGTGACGAGCTGGAAAAAGCTGTCACCGATATTCAGGAGTTCGTCCAGGCTGCCCAGCGCAATCTGGATTTTTCCATTGATGACTCTACTGGCCGTGTCGTGGTCAAAGTCATCGCAACCGAAACGGGGTTGGTGATTCGCCAGATCCCTTCGGAAGCAGCACTAAAACTGGCACAGAGCCTGTCGGACGCCAGTAGTTTGTTGTTTGACGACAAAGTCTGAACTGGCATGAATTTTGTTGCTGTCTGCAACTCAAGGCGCACTTCGTCAAGAAAGCAGCAGCCACTGAACTAGGAGATAGATGATGGCGGGTACATCGGTCAGCGGTATTGGTTCGAACATCGATACCCAAGCGATTGTGAAGTCTTTGGTGGATTCCGAAAGGGCTCCGAAACAGACACAAATCAACAATCAAACGCTGAAGGCAACCACCTCGCTGTCGTCTATCGGCAAAATCCAGGCGGCGCTGGATGCCTTCCGTGGCGCGTTGGAAACCATGAGAACCAGCGCCAGCTTCAGCGGGCTGAGCGGTACATCGTCCGATGACAAAGTTGCCACTGTAACGACCGGCAACGGCGCGGCAGCGGGCAGCTTCTCGTTGCTGGTCACCAAGCTGGCGACTGCGTCGAAAATCTCGTCCAAGGTTTTCGCAGGCGGAGCGTCTTCAATCGTAAACGCCGGGACTACACCGACCACGTTGACCATCAAGCAGGGTTCAAAGACCTTCGATGTCAGTGTTCCTGGTGGTGCGACACTGCAACAAGTGCGTGATTCGATCAACTCCCAATATGCGAACCAGGGTTTGAGTGCCAACATTCTGACCGATGCCAACGGTTCTCGCATGGTGTTGACCTCTACCACCACCGGTATTGGTTCCGACCTGATCCTCAGTGGCAGTTCTGGTCTCGATGTTGGCACCTCGGTCCTTGCTACGCCTCAGAATGCTCAGTACGTTCTCGACGGCGTTGCGATGGACTCCAAGAGCAATACAATTGTTGATGCCGTGAGCGGCATCACTCTCAAACTGACGGGTGTTTCTCCAGCGCCTTCCGGTGGCGGTGCGGCGACGCCGGCCACGATCACCGTTGCGGCTAACAACGCAACGCTGAAGTCGTCGGTCAAAGGCTTCGTCGATACCTACAATGCCCTGATCAAGGCTGCTAACGCGGAGACTCAGGTCACCACCGGTGCCGACGGTACTGTGACGTCCGGTGCATTGACTGGCGATGCTTCACTGCGCTCGATGATTTCTGCGGTGCGCACCGAGCTGAACGCGATGGGTGGAACCGGTCAGATGAAGTCGCTTGCTCAGTTCGGCGTCAAGACCGACCAGAAGACCGGGTTACTGTCGATCGACGACAAGTTGTTCGACGCCGCAGCGCAGACCAATGCCGCTGACATCAATGGCATTTTCAGCGGTGATACCGGTTTGCTGGCGCGCATGAAAAAAGCCACTGACAGCTTTGCCCTGAGCAAGACCGGCGTCTTCGCCGCGCGCTCGGCAAGCCTGACCGACAGCCTTAACGATCTGAAAAAGCAGCAGGACTCCCTTGATGCACGCATGGCCAGCCTGCAGTTGAGTCTGACCGCCAAGTACACCGCAATGGACTCCCTGGTGGCCAAACTGCGGGCGCAGAGCGACAGCATCATGACCACGCTCAATGCGCTGAACAATCCGAAGGACGATTGATCGGCATCAAGCATTAAAAAACCCAGGCAGTCTGTAATGACAGCGCCTGGGTTTTTTCATGGGTGGACGGTCTGCGTTAAAGTTATCTGTCGCTCAGTCGACATAAAGATCAGAGCCTTCCCAATTTCAAGCTGTTGTCTGTCACGAGGTAGAAACATGAACCCCATGAGAGCCCTTCGCCAATACCAGAAGGTCAATTCCCATGCTCAGATCTCTGAAGCCAATCCCCATCGTCTGGTGCAACTGCTGATGGAAGGCGGGCTGGATCGCATGGCCCAGGCCAAGGGCGCTATGGAGCGTGGCGACATCGCACTCAAGGGGTTGATGATGGGCAAGGCCGTGGACATCATCATCGGCCTGCGCGATGGCTTGAATCCGGAAAAAACCGACGATCCAGCGTCGCTCCAACAGCTCGACAATTTGTACGCCTACATGATGACGCGCCTGATGGAAGCCAATCGCGATAACAATGCGGCGATCATCGACGAAGTCTCAGGCTTGCTCGAAACCCTGAAAAGCGGTTGGGATGCCATTGCCAATCAATAGGCCCAAGGGTCTGAGGATCACGTCATGAGTCAAGCACTGCGGCGCATAGAAGAAACCCGTGAAGCCCTGATCGATGCCCTGGCGGCGCGAAACTGGGATGCCATAGGCGAGCTGGATTCGGCCTGCCGCGAGTGCGTGGACGAAGTGCTCAGTGAGGCACCCATCGACGAAGAAGCTGTGCGAAGCAATCTTGAGGGGTTGTTGGCCGTGTATAAAGACTTGCTGACGGCGACGATGGGTGAGCGTCAGGCGATAGTCGACGAGATGTCGCAGATCACCCAAGCACAAAAGGCATCAAAGGTTTACCATCTGTTTGGTTAATTGACGCCAGTTAATCCAAACAAAGTGCGCCATAAATTTGACTGTGCACGGATTTTTGACTTAACTAGTGGCTGTTCCAGATTTCAGTCGTCTTCAGGCATATCAGGCCTGCAAGCGTTTAGCTTGCCCCAGCATTTTGGGCATTGAGTTGACTAGGGAAGTTGCTATTGCATGTGGCGTGAAACCAAAATTCTGCTGATTGATGACGATAGCGTCCGCCGCCGCGACCTGGCGGTGATTTTAAATTTTCTCGGTGAAGAAAATTTACCCTGCGGAAGCCATGACTGGCAGCAGGCTGTCGGCTCTTTGTCGTCTAGTCGAGAAGTAATCTGTGTCCTCATCGGGACGGTCAATGCTCCTGGTGCACTTTTGGGCTTGCTAAAGACACTCTCGACCTGGGATGAGTTCCTTCCGGTTTTGTTAATGGGCGATAATTCTTCCATTGACTTGCCTGAAGACCAGCGTCGCCGGGTGCTTTCGACTCTCGAAATGCCACCGAGCTACAGCAAATTGCTCGATTCGTTGCACCGTGCCCAGGTCTATCGCGAGATGTACGACCAGGCCCGGGAGCGCGGTCGTCATCGCGAACCCAATCTTTTCCGTAGTCTTGTCGGCACCAGCCGGGCGATTCAGCACGTCCGCCAGATGATGCAGCAAGTCGCCGACACCGATGCCAGCGTGCTGATCCTCGGTGAGTCCGGTACCGGCAAGGAAGTGGTCGCGCGCAACCTGCATTACCATTCCAAGCGCCGCGAAGCGCCGTTCGTGCCAGTCAACTGCGGGGCTATTCCTGCCGAGCTGCTCGAGAGCGAATTGTTCGGCCACGAGAAGGGCGCCTTCACCGGCGCGATCACCAGCCGCGCCGGGCGTTTTGAACTGGCCAACGGCGGTACCCTGTTCCTCGATGAAATCGGCGACATGCCGCTGCCGATGCAGGTCAAATTGCTGCGCGTGTTGCAGGAGCGCACCTTCGAGCGCGTGGGCAGCAACAAGACCCAGAGCGTCGACGTGCGCATCATTGCGGCGACCCACAAGAATCTCGAAAGCATGATCGAGATCGGCACTTTCCGCGAAGATTTGTACTATCGCCTGAATGTGTTCCCGATCGAGATGGCGCCCTTGCGCGAGCGCGTCGAAGATATTCCGCTGTTGATGAACGAGCTGATCTCGCGCATGGAGCACGAGAAGCGTGGTTCGATTCGCTTCAACTCCGCCGCCATCATGTCCCTGTGCCGTCATGGCTGGCCGGGCAACGTCCGTGAGTTGGCGAACCTGGTGGAGCGCATGGCGATCATGCACCCGTACGGGGTAATCGGCGTGGTCGAGTTGCCGAAGAAATTCCGCTACGTCGACGACGAAGACGAGCAGATGGTCGACACCCTGCGCAGTGATCTCGAAGAGCGCGTGGCGATCAACGGCCATACCCCGGACTTCACCGCCGGTGCCATGCTGCCGCCGGAAGGCCTGGACCTTAAGGACTACCTGGGTGGCCTGGAGCAGGGCTTGATTCAACAGGCGCTCGACGATGCCAACGGCATTGTGGCGCGTGCTGCCGAACGCCTGCGTATCCGACGCACCACGCTCGTGGAGAAGATGCGCAAGTACGGCATGAGCCGTCGTGACGGAGATGAACAGGCGGATGATTGACGCCTGTTTTTCAAGTCATTCATTTATAGGCGGTTTTTTTTAGGCACGGGTATTGCTACATCCCTCGCAACGTTCCGTTTCACTGACGGTCAGCACAGCGAGAGAGCACGATGCCCCAAGCCGCCCAGATGTCTCATGGCCCTGATGCCCTGGGGCAATCATCGTCCGTAGAACAGGCCAGCCGGCTTGGCCTCGAGCAGGCTTTCGCACTGTTCAACCAGATGTCGAGTCAATTGACCGACTCCTACAGCATGCTTGAAGCGCGGGTCACCGAGCTCAAGGGCGAACTGGCGGTCGTCAGTGCCCAGCGCATGCAGGAGCTGGCGGAAAAAGAACGCCTGGCCAACCGTCTGCAAAACCTTCTCGATCTGTTGCCCGGTGGTGTCATCGTCATCGACGCTCAGGGTGTGGTGCGTGAGGCCAACCCGACGGCCTGCGAGCTGCTCGGCCTGCCGCTCGAGGGTGAGTTGTGGCGTCATGTCATTGCGCGCTGCTTTGCGCCGCGTAAAGACGATGGTCACGAAGTCTCTTTGAAGGATGGTCGACGCCTGTCGATTGCCACGCGTTCGCTGGACGCTGAGCCCGGTCAATTGGTGTTGCTCAACGACCTGACTGAAACCCGTCATCTGCAAGATCAACTGGCTCGACACGAGCGGCTGTCCTCCCTGGGGCGCATGGTTGCCTCGCTGGCCCATCAGATTCGTACGCCTTTGTCCGCTGCATTGCTCTACGCCAGTCATTTGACCGAGCAAGCGTTGCCCGTCGAGACTCAGCAGCGATTTGCCGGGCGGCTCAAGGAGCGTTTGCACGAGTTGGAGCATCAGGTGCGCGACATGCTGGTGTTCGCGCGCGGCGAATTGCCGTTGACCGACCGCGTCACGCCGAAGCAATTGATGCAATCGTTACAAGCGGCGGCGCTGCCCCACGTGCAGGATCTGCCGATCCGCTGGCAGTGCGACAGTCATGCCGGCGACCTGTTGTGCAATCGCGACACCCTGGTCGGTGCGCTTCTCAACCTTATCGAAAACGCCATTCAAGCCAGCGCCGGTGACGTGCGCTTGAAGGTGCATCTGTATGCCCGGGACAACCATTTGCGTGTGTGTGTCAGCGACAGCGGCAGTGGCATCGAAGGCACCGTGCTGGCGCGTCTGGGTGAGCCATTTTTCACGACCAAAGCCACCGGTACCGGTCTCGGCCTGACCGTGGTCAAGGCGGTTGCCCGTGCTCATCAGGGAGAATTGCAGCTGCGTTCGCGAATCGGTCGCGGCACGTGTGCGCAGGTAGTCCTGCCGCTTTTTGTCAGCGATAAAAGCAGCGCTCAGGGAGCGGAGTGAAGGTCATGGGTATCAAGGTTCTGCTGGTCGAAGATGACCGCGCGCTGCGTGAAGCGTTGGCCGATACGCTCTTGCTCGCCGGGCATGATTACAAAGCCGTCGGTTCGGCGGAAGAAGCCCTGGCGGCGGTCGAAACCGAGGCGTTCAACCTGGTCGTCAGCGACGTCAACATGCCGGGTATGGACGGGCATCAACTGCTTGGCCTGCTGCGCGCGCGACAACCGCAACTGCCGGTGTTGCTGATGACGGCGCACGGTGCCGTGGAGCGGGCGGTCGATGCAATGCGCCAGGGTGCGGCTGATTATCTGGTCAAGCCATTCGAAGCCAAGGCATTGCTCGATCTGGTATCGCGCCATGCGTTGGGCAATCTTGGCGCCAGCGACAACGAAGGGCCGGTGGCTTTCGAGCCGGCCAGTGCGCAACTCCTGGAATTGGCCGCACGTGTAGCACGCAGCGATTCCACAGTGTTGATCTCGGGTGAGTCCGGCACCGGCAAGGAGGTGTTGGCGCGCTACATTCACCAGCACTCGCACCGCGCCAGTCAGCCATTCATTGCGATCAACTGCGCGGCGATTCCCGACAACATGCTCGAAGCCACGCTGTTTGGTCACGAGAAGGGCTCGTTCACTGGCGCCATCGCGGCCCAGGCCGGCAAGTTCGAGCAGGCCGACGGCGGGACCATCCTGCTCGACGAAATCTCCGAAATGCCCTTGGGGCTGCAAGCCAAGTTGTTGCGTGTGCTGCAAGAGCGCGAAGTCGAGCGGGTCGGTGCGCGCAAGCCGATCACGCTGGATATTCGCGTGGTCGCCACCACCAACCGGGATCTGGCCGGGGAAGTGGCGGCGGGGCGCTTCCGTGAGGACCTCTATTATCGCCTGTCGGTGTTCCCGCTGGCATGGCGGCCGCTGCGGGAGCGTACCGCCGATATTCTGCCGCTGGCCGAGCGGCTGCTGGCCAAGCACGTCAACAAAATGAAGCATGCCGCGGCGAGGTTGTCGCCCGAGGCGCAGGCGTGCCTGATCGCCTACCCGTGGCCGGGCAATGTGCGCGAACTGGATAACGCGATTCAGCGCGCATTGATCCTTCAACAGGGCGGCATGATTCAGCCTCAGGATTTCTGTCTGGCAGGGCCGGTGGCTTGCGCGCCGTTGCCGGCATTGGTGCCGCTGTCGACCCCGCTGCGCACGGTGGAAGTTGACGCCGAGTCTGCCGGGGCGTTGGGCGATGACCTGCGACGTCGCGAGTTCCAGATGATCATCGACACCTTGCGCACCGAGCGCGGCCGCCGCAAGGAAGCTGCCGAGCGTCTGGGCATCAGCCCGCGCACCTTGCGCTACAAGCTGGCGCAGATGCGGGATGCCGGAATGGACGTCGAGGCGTATCTGTTCGCCACCTGACCCGCTCTTGCAGAGGGGCTGGCTGGAAAGCTGGCACCCTTGTTGCTAACACCTCATTACCCGCCGAGTGAGTGTCAAAAAATTGCGGGCCGCCAAAGAGAGAAATCATGAGCCAAGGTATTGAATTCAATCGGTTGATGCTGGATATGCGCGCCATGCAAATGGATGCCATGTCTGCGCCTAAATCGACTGCCGCCGTCCCTGAACTGAATGGCAGCAGCTTTTCCGACATGCTCGGTCAGGCCGTCAATAAAGTGAACGACACCCAACAGGCTTCCTCTCAGTTGGCCAGCGCCTTCGAGATCGGCAAGAGCGGCGTCGATCTGACGGACGTGATGATTTCCTCGCAGAAGGCCAGCGTGTCTTTCCAGGCATTGACCCAAGTACGTAACAAGCTGGTTCAGGCTTACCAAGACATCATGCAGATGCCGGTTTAAGGACGAGATTGAGTCATGGCAGAAGCAGTCGCCGATAATGTTCCGGCCAAGGCCACTCCAGTAGACGGCAAACCGCCGCTGTTCGGGTTGTCCTTCCTGGAAAACCTCTCCGAGATGACCATGCTGCGTCAGGTGGGCCTGTTGGTCGGCCTGGCTGCGAGCGTGGCGATTGGTTTTGCCGTGGTGTTGTGGTCCCAGCAGCCGGACTACCGTCCGTTGTACGGCAGCCTGGCCGGTATGGACGCCAAGCAAGTCATGGACACCCTGGCCGCCGCCGACATTGCCTACACCGTCGAACCGAATTCCGGCGCCTTGCTGGTCAAGGCTGAAGACCTGTCCCGCGCGCGGCTCAAGCTCGCCGGCGCTGGTGTCACTCCCAGCGATGGCAACATCGGTTTTGAAATTCTCGATAAAGAGCAGGGCCTGGGCACCAGCCAGTTCATGGAAGCGACCCGTTATCGTCGTGGCCTCGAAGGTGAACTGGCCCGGACCATTTCCAGCCTGAACAACGTCAAGGGTGCTCGCGTGCACCTGGCGATTCCGAAAAGCTCGGTGTTTGTGCGCGATGAACGCAAGCCGAGTGCGTCGGTACTGGTTGAACTGTATTCTGGCCGCTCGTTGGAGCCGGGCCAGGTGGTGGCCATCGTCAATCTGGTGGCGACCAGCGTTCCCGAGCTGAGCAAGTCGCAGATCACTGTTGTTGACCAAAAGGGCAACCTGCTCTCCGATCAGGCGGAAAACTCCGAACTGACCATGGCCGGCAAGCAATTCGATTACAGCCGCCGCATGGAAAGCATGCTCACCCAGCGTGTGCACAACATACTGCAACCGGTGCTGGGCAACGATCGCTATAAAGCCGAAGTCTCCGCCGATGTGGACTTTAGTGCCGTCGAGTCGACTTCCGAGCAGTTCAACCCCGATCAACCGGCGTTGCGCAGCGAGCAGTCGGTCAACGAACAACGTACCGCCAGCAATGGTCCGCAAGGTGTCCCCGGTGCATTGAGCAACCAGCCACCCGCGCCGGCCTCCGCCCCGCAAACCACCGCTGGCGCCGCGCCTGCTGCCGGGATGGTCCAGCCAGGCCAGCCGCTGATCGATGCCAACGGCCAGCAAATCATGGACCCGGCCACCGGCCAGCCGATGCTGGCGCCATACCCGGCTGACAAGCGTCAACAATCCACCAAGAACTTCGAACTCGACCGTTCCATCAGCCATACCAAGCAGCAACAGGGGCGTCTGAATCGCCTGTCGGTGTCGGTGGTGGTGGATGACCAGGTCAAGGTCAACCCGGCCAACGGTGAAACCACCCGCGCACCGTGGACCGCCGACGAATTGGCGCGCTTCACCCGTTTGGTCCAGGACGCGGTCGGTTTCGATGCCAGCCGTGGTGACAGCGTCAGTGTGATCAACATGCCGTTCTCTGCCGATCGCGGCGAAGTGATCGCCGACATTCCGTTCTATTCCCAGCCTTGGTTCTGGGACATCGTCAAGCAAGTGCTGGGTGTCCTGTTCATTCTGGTGCTGGTGTTCGGCGTACTGCGCCCGGTGCTCAACAACATCACCGGTGGTGGCAAGGGCAAGCAGCTGGCCGGTATCGGCAGCGATGTCGAGTTGGGTGGCATGGGTGGTCTGGACGGCGAACTGGCCAACGACCGTGTCAGCCTTGGCGGCCCGCAAAGCATCTTGCTGCCTAGCCCGAGCGAAGGCTATGACGCACAGTTGAACGCAATCAAGAGTCTGGTGGCAGAAGACCCGGGTCGTGTGGCCCAGGTCGTGAAAGAGTGGATTAACGCAGATGAGTGATAACCGAGCCGTTGCCGCCAAGCTGACCAAGGTCGACAAAGCCGCGATTCTGCTGCTGTCCCTTGGCTCTACCGATGCCGCCCAGGTGTTGCGCCACATGGGGCCTAAAGAGGTCCAGCGTGTGGGCGTGGCCATGGCGCAGATGGGGAACGTTCACCGTGAGCAGGTCGAGCAGGTGATGAGCGAGTTCGTCGACATCGTCGGCGACCAGACCAGCCTGGGCGTCGGCTCCGACGACTACGTGCGCAAAATGCTCACCCAGGCCTTGGGCGAAGACAAGGCCAACGGCCTGATCGACCGCATTCTGTTGGGTGGCAACACCAGTGGCCTCGACAGCCTGAAGTGGATGGAACCCCGCGCCGTCGCCGACGTTATTCGTTACGAGCACCCGCAGATCCAGGCGATCGTGGTGGCGTATCTCGACCCGGACCAGGCCGGTGAAGTGCTCGGCAACTTCGACCACAAGGTGCGTCTGGACATCATTCTGCGGGTTTCCTCGCTGAACACCGTGCAGCCAGCGGCCCTGAAAGAACTCAACCAGATTCTCGAGAAGCAGTTCTCCGGCAACTCCAACGCTTCGCGTACTACCCTGGGCGGCATCAAGCGTGCGGCGGACATCATGAACTTCCTCGACAGTTCGATCGAAGGCCAGCTCATGGACTCGATCCGCGAAGTCGACGAAGACCTGTCCGGTCAGATCGAAGACCTCATGTTCGTGTTCAACAATTTGGCCGATGTCGACGACCGCGGTATCCAGGCATTGCTGCGCGAAGTGTCTTCCGATGTGCTGGTGCTGGCGCTCAAGGGCTCGGACGAAGGCGTCAAAGAGAAAATCTTCAAGAACATGTCCAAGCGTGCCGCCGAACTGTTGCGCGACGACCTCGAAGCCAAAGGCCCGGTGCGCGTCAGCGATGTGGAAACCGCGCAGAAAGAAATCCTCACCATCGCCCGCCGAATGGCCGAAGCCGGAGAAATCGTTCTCGGTGGCAAGGGCGGCGAGGAAATGATTTAAGCCCATGGCCAAGCATGATGATTTGCCCACTGACCTGATCCGGGCCGGGGATGTCAGTGGTTTCGATACCTGGGCGCTGCCCAGCTTCGACCCGCCAGCCCCCGAGCCTGAACCGGAGCCGGAACCCGAGCCGCCGGAAATGGAAGAAGTGCCACTGGAGGAAGTCCAGCCACTGACCCTCGAAGAGCTCGAAAGCATTCGCCAGGAAGCCTATAACGAAGGCTTCGCGGTGGGTGAAAAAGAAGGTTTCCATAGCACCACCCTCAAGGTCCGCCAGGAAGCCGAACAGGCATTGGCGCCAAAGATCGCCGGGCTGGAGCAACTGATGGCGCATCTGTTCGAGCCGATCGCCGAACAGGACACCCAGATTGAAAAGTCCTTGGTCGATCTCGTGCAGCACATCACCAAACAAGTGATTCAGCGCGAACTGGCCATTGACTCGACGCAGATCGAACACGTCATGCGCGAGGCGCTCAAGTTGTTGCCGCTGGGCGTGGGCAACGTGCGGCTGTACATCAATCCGCAGGATTTCGAACAGGTCAAAGCCCTGCGCGAACGCCATGAAGAAACCTGGCGCATTGTCGAAGACGAGTCGCTGTTGCCGGGCGGCTGTCGGGTCGAGACCGAGCACAGTCGTATTGACGCCACGGTGGAAACCCGCGTCAAACAGGTCATGGACAAATTGTTCGATCAGCTCCACGAGCAGGCACTGCACCCAGCTGCGCCGGACGTGAGTCTGGAATTGCCGGTCGAAAGCAAACCCGCAGTCGCAGCCGATGCGGATCTCCCCGATGCGCCTTGAACGGACCAGTTTCGCCAAGCGCCTGAGCAGCTATGCAGAGGCCACGGAACTGGCTGGCGCACCGATTCTTGAAGGCCGCTTGCTGCGTATGGTCGGCCTCACCCTTGAGGCCGAAGGCTTGCGCGCGGCGATGGGCAGTCGTTGCATGGTCATCAATGACGACAGCTACCATCCGGTGCAGGTCGAAGCCGAAGTCATGGGCTTTTCCGGCAGCAAGGTCTTCCTGATGCCGGTCGGCAGCGTCGCCGGTATTGCACCCGGTGCCCGCGTCGTTCCTTTGTCCGACACGGGTCGCTTGCCGATGGGCATGAGCATGCTTGGCCGTGTACTCGATGGCGCCGGTCGTGCACTGGATGGCAAGGGCGGGATGAAGGCCGAAGACTGGGTGCCGATGGACGGCCCGACTATCAACCCGCTCAAACGCGAACCGATCAGCGAGCCGCTGGATGTAGGCATTCGTTGCATCAACGGCATGCTGACGGTCGGTCGCGGCCAGCGCCTCGGTCTGTTCGCCGGTACCGGCGTCGGTAAATCCGTGCTGTTGGGCATGATGACCCGCTTCACCGAGGCCGACATCATCGTCGTCGGGCTGATCGGCGAGCGGGGTCGTGAAGTTAAAGAGTTCATCGAGCACATCCTCGGTGAAGAAGGGCTCAAGCGTTCGGTGGTGGTGGCGTCCCCGGCGGACGATGCACCGCTGATGCGTCTGCGCGCCGCCATGTACTGCACACGAATCGCCGAATATTTTCGTGACAAGGGCAAGAACGTCCTGTTGCTGATGGATTCGCTGACCCGTTTCGCCCAGGCCCAGCGGGAAATCGCCCTGGCCATCGGCGAGCCACCTGCGACCAAGGGTTATCCGCCTTCAGTGTTCGCCAAGTTGCCGAAACTGGTGGAACGAGCGGGTAATGCCGAGAAGGGCGGCGGTTCGATCACAGCGTTCTACACCGTGCTGTCCGAAGGCGATGACCAGCAGGACCCGATTGCCGACTCGGCGAGGGGCGTGCTCGACGGGCACATCGTGCTGTCCCGGCGCTTGGCCGAGGAGGGGCATTACCCGGCTATCGATATCGAGGCGTCCATCAGCCGGGTGATGCCAGCGGTGGTGTCACCGGAACACATGACCCGTGCGCAGTATTTCAAGCAATTGTGGTCGCGTTATCAGCAAAGTCGCGACTTGATCAGCGTCGGCGCATACGTCGCCGGTGGTGACCGCGAGACCGACCTGGCGATCTCCCTGCAACCGCAACTGGTCAAGTACTTGCGCCAGGGTCTCAACGACAGCATCAGCCTGGGCGAAAGCGAAGCGTATCTCGCCTCGATCTTCGCGCCCGCGGCGGGCGGCTAACCGGCCATGGCCCAGACTCGGGCAGGGCGCCTGGCCCCCGTGGTGGAAATGGCCGAGAAGGCCGAAAAAACCGCGGTCCAGCGCTTGGGGCACTTTCAAGGGCAAGTGCGGCTGGCCGAAAGTAAACTCGCCGACCTTGAAGCCTTTCGTCTCGACTATCAGGAACAGTGGATCGTGCGCGGCAGCAGTGGCGTATCGGGTCAATGGCTGCTCGGGTATCAGGGGTTTCTGGCGCAATTGGGCACGGCCATCGATCAGCAGCGGCAAAGCCTGGCCTGGCACCAGAACAACCTGAACAAGGCACGGGACACCTGGCAACAGGCGTTTGCCCGTGTCGAAGGTTTGCGCAAACTGGTGCAGCGGTATGCCGATGAAGCGCGGGCCATTGAGGACAAGCGCGAACAGAAACTGCTGGATGAATTATCGCAGCGCTTGCCACGGCAGGATCAGTATTGAATCAGGCTGACCGCGTTATCGTTCATCGCGGGCAAGCCATGCTCCTACGGGATTGTTGCGATCTTGTGAGCTTCATGAAACCTGTAGGAGCATGGCTTGCCCGCGATAGCGATCCGACGGCCGTCACAACGCCTTGCCTTGCCCCAACCTCTACCAAATGCTAAACCTTGTACAAGCAGGTTCACCAATGACAAGGAAGCCATGACATGTCAGTTGTTACAGAAGTATCCCCCGACGGCCAGAAGCTGACGATATCGGTCAAGGGACGGTTCGATTTCGCCAAGCATCAAGAGTTTCGTGAGTCCTACGAACACAAAGATCTTGGAGCGGTTGTAGTCGACCTGAAAGAAGCGACCTATCTCGACAGCTCTGCGCTGGGCATGTTGCTGCTGTTGCGTGATCACGCTGGCGGTGAAAACTCCGATATCCGCGTGGTCAACAGCAGTTCGGATGTGAGGAAAATCCTCGCCATCTCCAACTTCGACAAACTGTTCGACATCAGTTGACGGCCGTGCACGCTGCACTCGAGTCATTGACGATCCTCATCGCCGAAGACAGCGCGGCCGATCGCATGCTGCTATCGAGTATTGTCCGCCGTCAGGGCCACGAAGTACTGACGGCAGCCAACGGTGCCGAAGCGGTCGAGGCGTTTCGCCAGAATCGTCCGCAACTGGTGTTGATGGACGCAATGATGCCGGTGATGGACGGCTTCGAGGCAGCACAGCAGATCAAGGCACTGGCCGGGGAAACTCTGGTGCCGATCATCTTCCTGACCTCGCTTTCCGAAAGTGAAGCGCTCGCCCGCTGCCTGGAGGCCGGGGGCGACGATTTTTTGGCAAAACCCTACAACCAGGTGATCCTCGCCGCCAAAATCAAGGCGATGGATCGCTTGCGGCGGCTGCAAGCGACCGTGTTGCAACAGCGTGACCAGATTGCCCGGCACCACGATTATCTGCTCAACGAGCAGCGGGTGGCCAAGGCCGTGTTCGACAAGGTGGCCCATTCCGGTTGCTTGAACGCTGCCAATATCCGCTACCTGCAATCGCCTTACGCACTGTTCAATGGTGACTTGTTGTTGGCTGCGTACACACCGGCGGGCGACATGCATGTGCTGCTCGGTGACTTCACCGGCCATGGTTTGCCCGCCGCGGTAGGGGCCATGCCGCTGGCGGAAGTTTTCTACGGGATGACGGCCAAGGGTTACGGCTTGTCGGAAACCCTGCGCGAGATGAACGCCAAGCTCAAACGCATCTTGCCGGTGGACATGTTCTGTTGCGCAACGATGCTGTGTCTGAGTTTTCAGAGCCGTTCGGTGGAAGTATGGAACGGCGGCATGCCCGACGGTTATCTGCACAGCATCGCCACGGGTGAACGCACGCCGTTGTCGGCTCGGCACTTGCCGTTGGGCGTGCTGAGCGCGCAGACATTCGATGACAGCACGCAAGTGTTTCCGATGGCGGAGGGTGACCGGGTTTTCCTCTTGTCCGACGGGGTGATCGATACCTGCGATGCCAACGATCAGTTGTTCGGGGTGGAGCGCCTGCAACGGGTTTTTTCGGACAATCGTGAACCGGATGCGCTGTTCGAGGAAATCGGCCAGGCGCTGCGCGACTTTGGCGGTGAGACCCGCGACGATGTCAGTATGGTTGAAATCAGCTTGCTTGAGACTTCGCCGCTGATTGCGCCGACCCCGGTGTATTCCGACAGCGGTCAGTCGTGCCCGCTGGACTGGTCAGTGAGTTTCGAATTTCGCGCCGCAACCCTCAAGCGCTTCAATCCACTGCCGTTCCTCCTGCAATTACTGCTTGAGGTCCATGGTCTACGGACGCAGAGCGGGGCGCTCTACAGTGTGTTGGCCGAGTTGTATTCCAATGCGCTCGAGCATGGTGTCCTGGGTCTGGACTCAAGCCTCAAGCGCGATGTTTCGGGGTTCACCCGTTATTATCAACAGCGCAACACACGCCTGGACGAGCTGCAGGACGGCTACGTACGGGTGCATCTGCAGGTCACGCCGCAGGGTGAAGGTGGTTGTCTGGTGATCCGCGTCGAGGACAGCGGCAAAGGGTTTGACGTCGCGCGGGTGCTGGATCGCCCGGTTGATCCTGTCCGTCTGTCGGGACGTGGTGTGAGTCTGATCCGTCAGTTGGGGCGTAACGCCAGTTGGTCCGACGATGGTCGAAGTGCCCGCGTGGAGTTTTTCTGGGAGGCTCTGGCATAATCCACGCATTCTTGATCAAGGAGTGAGCAAGTGGCTGACACACATCTTGACCCGGACGCGCTGAGCGCGTTGCGGGAAGTCATGGAGGATGGGTTTTCGACGTTGGTCGATACCTTCCTCGCTGACTGCGAAGTACGCCTGCAATTGTTGCGACAGGCAGATACGGCCACGCAAGTGATCGAGGCTGCCCACAGCTTCAAAGGCAGCAGCAGCAACATGGGCGCGGTGCGGCTCGCCGAGTTGTGTGGTCAGCTTGAGCGGATGGCCAGTGCGTTCCCGACTGCCGAAATTGGCCAATTGATCACCGACATCGATGGCGAGTTCGCCATCGTTCGTCCTCTCTATGAATTTGAACGACAGCGTTCCCCGGCGGCGAGCTGAGTCGTTTGGCGCCTTTCGTCGTCTGCTGGCGAAACTGGCGCGACCCTTGCAGTTAACTCTTCCAACTGTACCTACGATCCCAGTGCAGCGGAGACCGTTAAATGCCCGTTACACCCAATAATCTTCTTCAGGCCGTCGCGCCGGCCAAGGCTCAAGCGGCGTCCGCCAATTCCACGGCATTGACCGCTGAGCCCGGGGACAAGGCTGCAAGCTTCGCTCAGGTGTATGCCAAGCAAGCCCAGAACAAACCTGCCGCAACAGCTGATAGCCCGGTCAAACCGGTGCGTGAAAAGGCTGTGGACAGCGCTGGCAAGAAAGACGTCGTTGACGACAAACCTGCCGCCGCGCAACCGGAGGTTGCCGATAGCGGCAAAACCTTGCCCGCCGATAATCCGGCGCAGACCGAAGGCCAGGCTGCCAGCGACGATGCTACCGATACCGCGCAAACGCCGGTCGCCGAAACCGCACCTGTTGATCCGACGCTTGATCCTGCCTTGCTGCTGGTGGTTCAACCCGCCGTGGTCGCGCCTGCACCGGTGACGACGCCGGTCGTGGATACCGCTCAATTGCCGGTTGAGGCTGCGCTTGGCGCGCCAGTTGCTGCTCCTGTGACAGCCGCGTCGGCGGCTGTTGTCACGGATGCCGAATTCGATCCCGAGGCTGATCCTCTCGATGCATTGCCGGCCTTGCGCATGGCGATGGAGCAAAGCGGCCACGTTTCCGCGTCGAGTCAGGCGCAGCCGAAAGCGGCTTCGACTACCGCCCAGGCCCAGGCCGATGGCGAACAGACCGCTGCGCAAAATTTTGCTGCCGGGATGGCCGGTATGCTCGAGGTGCAGGCCGACAAGGACAGCACCAGCCAAGGTGGCGATAAGGCCTTCAGTGGCTTGATCGATGACGGTCTCAAGGACTTGAAATCGGCCAGCAGCGATACCCGAGTCGACGATTTCGCCAACCGTCTGGCGGCGTTGACCCAGGCTGCCACGCCGAAAACCGCCAACGCCTTGCCGGTCAATCAACCGATTGCCATGCATCAGAACGGCTGGACCGAAGAGGTGGTGAACCGGGTCATGTACCTGTCCAGCGCCAATCTCAAGGCAGCGGACATTCAGTTGCAACCGGCAGAATTGGGGCGTCTCGACATTCGGGTCAACATGGTTCCGGATCAGCAGACCCAGGTTACCTTCTTGAGCGCGCACCCGAGTGTTCGCGAAGCGCTCGACGGGCAGATGCATCGCCTGCGTGACATGTTTGCCCAGCAGGGCATGGGCCAGGTTGACGTCAACGTCTCCGACCAGAACCGAGGCTCCCAGGATCAGGGGCAGAATCAGCAGGCGCAGAGTGGCAGGACCAATACCACTGGTGGTCGTCTTGATTCGATGGATGACGACGTGGCGCCAGCCGTTGCTGAAGTCGCTGCTCCGGTGACCAGTGTTATCGGCTCCAGCGCAGTCGACTATTACGCCTGATCCCGGCAGACCTATGACCCTGTGGGAGCGGGCTTGCCCGCGAAGGCGTCGGCACCGTCAGCATCAATGTTGAATGTTCCGGCCTCTTCGCGGGCAAGCCCGCTCCCACAGGGGGCGCAGTGTTCTTCAAAACGCGCACATCCCCACCCATCCCTCTCCCGACACTTCTGGCATAACACTTGCTCTTGCCTTGCCGTGCGACTGTGAAAACCCGAATAGTGACGGATTATTGGCATGGCGAAGAGCGACGCAGCAGTAAAAGACCCCGCAACCAAAGGCAAACTCAAGCTGATTATTGTGATCGTGCTGGCCCTGCTGCTGGCGGTCGGTTTGTCCGTGGGGGCGACCTGGTACTTCATGCACAGCGCCCAGAGCAAGCCTGCCGCCGTGGTCGAAACCGCGCCGCTGGGCAAGCAGCCGGCGATATTCGAGCCGATGGCGCCAGCGTTTGTGGCCAATTACAACCAGAACGGCCGTCAGCGCTACATGCAGGTGAGCATCACCATGCTTGGCCGCAACCAGGCCGATCTGGAAGCGCTCAAAGTGCACATGCCGGTGATCCGCAACAACCTGGTCATGCTGTTTTCCGGGCAGGATTTCGCCACGCTCGCGTCGCCGGTCGGTCAGGAAATGCTGCGCCAGAAAGCCACGGCCAGCGTCCAGGAAGTGGCGCAGAAAGAGCTCGGCAAAGTGGTTGTCGAACAGTTGCTTTTCACTAATTTCGTACTGCAGTAGGAACACGACATGGCCGTGCAGGACCTGCTGTCCCAGGATGAGATCGACGCGCTGTTGCATGGCGTGGACGATGGTCTGGTACAGACCGATAACGCCGCCGAACCCGGCACCGTCAAAAGCTACGACCTGACCAGCCAGGATCGCATCGTCCGTGGACGCATGCCGACCCTGGAAATGATCAACGAACGATTCGCCCGCTACACGCGCATCAGCATGTTCAACATGCTGCGCCGTTCGGCAGACGTGGCGGTCGGTGGCGTGCAGGTGATGAAGTTCGGCGAATACGTGCACTCGCTGTACGTGCCGACCAGTCTCAACCTGGTCAAGATCAAGCCGTTGCGCGGCACCGCGCTGTTCATCCTCGACGCCAAACTGGTGTTCAAGCTGGTGGACAACTTCTTTGGCGGCGACGGTCGTCACGCCAAGATCGAAGGGCGTGAATTCACCCCGACCGAACTGCGCGTGGTGCGCATGGTGCTGGAGCAGGCCTTCATCGATTTGAAGGAAGCCTGGCAGGCGATCATGGAAGTCAACTTCGAGTACATCAACTCGGAAGTGAACCCGGCCATGGCCAACATCGTCGGCCCGAGCGAAGCGATTGTCGTGTCGACCTTCCACATCGAACTCGATGGCGGTGGCGGCGACCTGCACGTGACCATGCCGTATTCGATGATCGAGCCGGTGCGCGAAATGCTCGACGCCGGCTTCCAGTCGGATCTCGACGATCAGGACGAACGCTGGGTCAATGCCCTGCGTCAGGACGTGCTGGATGTCGACGTACCGATCGGCGCCACGGTTGCTCGCCGCCAGTTGAAGCTGCGCGACATCCTGCACATGCAGCCGGGGGACATCATTCCGGTGGAGATGCCGGAAGACATGATCATGCGCGCCAACGGCGTGCCGGCCTTCAAGGTCAAGATGGGCTCGCACAAAGGCAACCTTGCGTTGCAAGTGATCGAGCCGATCGAGCGTCGTTGATCGACGCCTGACACATTCGCTTTTAACTGACGGCCTCCCCTCAAAGGTGGCCCGCCGAGGACAAATGATGGCTGATGATATGAATACTCAGGACGACCAGGCACTGGCTGATGAATGGGCTGCGGCCCTGGAAGAAACCGGTGATGCCGGGCAGGCGGATATCGACGCGCTGCTGGCGGCCGATGCATCCGGATCCTCCAACAATCGCCTGCCCATGGAAGAGTTCGGCAGTGTGCCGAGAAACAACGATCCGGTGAGCCTGGAAGGGCCGAACCTGGACGTGATCCTTGATATCCCGGTGTCGATTTCCATGGAAGTGGGCAGCACCGACATCAACATTCGCAACCTGCTGCAACTTAACCAGGGTTCGGTGATCGAGCTCGATCGCCTGGCCGGTGAGCCGCTTGACGTACTGGTCAACGGCACGCTGATCGCTCATGGCGAAGTGGTCGTGGTCAACGAGAAGTTCGGCATCCGCCTGACCGACGTGATCAGCCCAAGCGAACGCATCAAGAAGCTGCGCTGAGTGAAAAGGCTTCTCGGGGTTCTTCTGGCGTTGCCGTTGAGCGTGCTGGCGGCAGAGCCTGTTGCGACCGCCACCGCTGCAGCGGCGCCTGTAGCGAGCAGCGGTGTGGCCGGGCAATTGACGCAACTGGTGTTCGGCCTGCTGCTGGTGCTGGGGTTGATCTTCTTCCTCGCCTGGCTGTTGCGTCGGGTTCAGCAAGCGGGGCCTGCCGGCAAGGGCCAGGTGATCGAGCTGATCGGTTCCCGCGCCCTTGGCCCACGTGACCGGCTGATGCTGGTGCAGGTCGGCAACGAGCAGATTCTGCTCGGCCTGAGCCCCGGCAGCATTACCGCATTGCACGTGCTCAAGGAACCGGTGCAGGTGCCGAGCACGACTGAGAAAACGACGCCGGAATTTGCCCAGCGCCTGCTGGATATCCTGGGCAAAGATCAGAAGGATAAGAAGTAATGGGTGCGCTGCGCATCGTCTTGACGCTGGCCCTGATGCTGGCCGCACCTTTGGCGTTCGCCGCCGATCCGCTGTCGATCCCGGCGATCACCTTGGGCACCAACGCCGAAGGCGCTCAGGAGTACTCGGTCAGCCTGCAGATCCTGCTGATCATGACTGCGCTGAGTTTCATCCCGGCGTTCGTCATGCTGATGACCAGTTTCACCCGGATCATCATCGTCTTCTCGATCCTGCGCCAGGCCCTTGGCTTGCAGCAGACACCGTCGAACCAGATTCTCACTGGCATGGCGCTGTTCCTGACGCTGTTCATCATGGCACCGGTGTTCGACCGGGTGAACCAGGACGCCTTGCAGCCGTATCTCGCGGAAAAGATGAGCGCTCAGGATGCGGTGGCCAAGGCCCAGGTGCCGATCAAGGACTTCATGTTGGCCCAGACCCGAACCAGTGACCTGGAGCTGTTCATGCGTTTGTCCAAGCGCACGGACATAGCCTCGCCGGATCAGGCGCCGCTGACCATTCTGGTACCGGCCTTCGTGACGTCGGAGCTTAAAACCGCGTTCCAGATCGGCTTCATGATTTTCATCCCGTTCCTGATCATCGACCTCGTCGTGGCCAGTGTGTTGATGGCCATGGGTATGATGATGCTGTCGCCGCTGATCATTTCCTTGCCGTTCAAGATCATGCTGTTCGTTCTGGTCGATGGCTGGGCGCTGATCATCGGCACCTTGGCCAGCAGCTTCGGCGGTGTTTCGCCATGACGCCCGAAGTTGCGGTCGACATCTTCCGTGAGGCGTTGTGGCTGACCACGTTGATGGTCGCGGTGCTGGTGATCCCGAGTCTGCTGGTGGGCCTTGTCGTGGCAATGTTCCAGGCGGCTACCCAGATCAACGAACAAACCTTGAGCTTCCTGCCGCGCCTGCTGGTGATGCTGGTGACGCTGATCGTCGCCGGCCCATGGCTGGTGCAGACGTTCATGGAGTACATCCTGCAGTTGTACGGCAGCATTCCGCAGGTCATTGGCTAAGCCATGTCGTCGCTACTGCAACTGACGGACACCCAGATCAGCACCTGGGTGGCGACGTTCATGTTGCCGTTGTTTCGTGTCGGCGCCTTGCTGATGGTCATGCCGGTATTCGGTACGTCTCTGGTTCCCAAACGCATCCGCCTGTATTTCGCCCTCGCCATCACCGTGGTCATTGCCCCCAACCTGCCGCCGATGCCACCGGTCAATGCGCTGGACTTGAGCGGGTTGCTGCTGATTGCCGAACAGATCCTCATAGGCGCGGTACTGGGATTTTCGCTGCAGTTGTTTTTCCAGGCGTTTGTGATTGCCGGGCAAATCGTCTCCATTCAAATGGGCATGGGTTTCGCTTCGATGGTCGACCCCACCAACGGTGTCTCAGTCGCCGTCATCGGGCAGTTCTTCACCATGCTGGTGACCCTTATTTTCCTGTCGATGAATGGCCATCTGGTGGTGTTCGAAGTCCTCACCGAGAGCTTCACCACGTTGCCGGTGGGCAGTGGCCTGACGGTCAATCATTACTGGGAGCTGGCTGGCAAGCTCGGCTGGGTGCTGGGTGCGGCGCTGTTGCTGGTGCTGCCGGCGATCACTGCGCTGCTGGTGGTCAACATTGCCTTCGGCGTGATGACCCGAGCGGCACCGCAACTGAACATTTTCTCCATCGGCTTCCCGCTGACCCTGGTGCTCGGGCTGTTTATCGTCTGGGTCGGGTTGGCGGACATCATCAATCAGTATCAACCGCTGGCCACCGAGGCCCTGCAGTTTTTACGCGAACTGGCACAGGCGCGCTGAGTCATGGCTGAGAGCGAAAGCGGTCAGGACAAAACAGAAGACCCCACGGAGAAAAAGAAAAAGGACGCCCGGGAGAAGGGCGAGATTGCCCGTTCCAAGGAACTTAACACCCTGGCGATCATGCTTGCCGGTGCGGGCGCATTGCTGATATTCGGTGGTGCGTTGGCCGAGGAAATGATGGATCTGATGCGCCTGAACTTTTCCCTGTCGCGGGAGGTGGTGCTGGATCAGCGCTCGATGGGCACCTACCTGCTGCACTCGGGGCAGATCGCCTTGCTGGCGATTCAGCCAGTGATGATCACTTTGCTGCTGGCTGCTTTGATCGGCCCGATTTCCCTGGGCGGCTGGCTGTTTTCCGCGGGCACCATGGCGCCCAAGTTCAGCCGCATGAACCCTGGCGCGGGCCTCAAGCGCATGTTCTCGGCCAAGGCCATTGCCGAATTGCTCAAAGCCCTGGCGAAGTTTTTCATCGTGCTGTTCGTGGCGCTGGTGGTGTTGTCGGCGGACATCGACGACTTGTTGCGCATCGCTCATGAACCGTTGGACCGGGCGATCATCCACAGCTTGCAAGTGGTCGGCTGGAGTACGTTGTGGATGGCGTGCGGCTTGATCATCATCGCCGCCGTGGACGTGCCGATCCAGCTCTGGGAAAGCATCAAGAAGCTGAAAATGACCAAGCAGGAAGTGCGCGACGAGCACAAGGACCAGGAAGGTCGGCCCGAGGTGAAACAGCGCATTCGCCAGCTCCAGCGCGAAATGTCTCAGCGGCGAATGATGGCGGCGATCCCTGACGCCGATGTGGTCATCACCAACCCGACCCACTACGCCGTCGCCCTCAAGTACGACCCGGACAAGAGCGGCGCGCCGATGCTGATCGCCAAGGGCAGCGACTTCCTGGCCCTGAAAATTAGAGAGATCGCGGCGGCCAACGAGATTCTGTTGCTGGAATCGCCGGCGCTGGCGCGATCGATTTATTACTCCACCGAACTGGAGCAGGAAATTCCTGGCGGCCTCTACCTCGCCGTCGCCCAGGTTCTGGCCTACGTCTATCAGATCCGCCAGTACCGCGCAGGCAAGGGCAAGCGCCCGGATCCGCTCAAGGATGATTTGCCGATTCCACCGGATTTGCGCCGCGATTCCTGATGTGTGCCGGCAGTTCCGGCCTCTTCGCGGGCAAGCCTCGCTCCTACAAAATATCGATCCACCCGTAGGAGCGAGGCTTGCCCGCGAAAGCGCCCGTTCATGCGATACAAATCCCCCCCGGTAAAACCCTGTATTTCAACCCCCCGCTAAAGTTGGAAGGCTTCTTGCAATAGCCGCCCCGAGCCTGCTTCAGGCGTCAAAAGTTTGCTTCAAAGGAACGGGGAATACCGGTGGATCGCTCTCAGTTAATCAACAGTGCCCGCACGAACATGGCAGACCTCAGTCGAGGCAATCTGGGCGTGCCGCTGTTGCTGCTGGTCATGTTGGCAATGATGATGTTGCCGATTCCGCCGTTTCTGCTGGACGTGTTCTTCACCTTCAACATTGCCTTGTCCATCGTCGTGCTGCTGGTTTGCGTCTACGCCCTGCGGCCGTTGGATTTTGCCGTGTTCCCGACCATTCTGCTGGTGGCGACGCTGTTGCGGCTGGCGTTGAACGTGGCGTCGACGCGGGTGGTGATGCTCCACGGTCAGGACGGCCACGCTGCCGCCGGTAAGGTGATCCAGGCCTTCGGTGAGGTGGTGATCGGCGGTAACTACGTGGTCGGTATCGTGGTTTTCGCGATCTTGATGATCATCAACTTCGTCGTGGTAACCAAGGGTGCCGGGCGGATTTCCGAGGTGAGTGCGCGATTCACCCTCGATGCCATGCCCGGTAAACAGATGGCCATCGACGCCGACCTCAACGCCGGCCTGATCGATCAGAACCAGGCCAAGGCCCGCCGTTCGGAAGTGGCACAGGAAGCCGAGTTCTATGGCTCCATGGACGGTGCCAGCAAATTCGTGCGCGGTGACGCCATTGCCGGTTTGCTGATTCTGTTCATCAACCTGATCGGTGGCATGGCGGTCGGTATCTTCCAGCACAACATGACCTTCGCCGATGCCGGCAAGGTTTACGCACTGCTGACCATCGGTGACGGTTTGGTGGCGCAATTGCCATCACTGTTGTTGTCCACCGCTGCCGCGATCATGGTGACCCGTGCTTCCGGTTCGGAAGACATGGGTAAACAGATCAATCGTCAGATGTTCGCATCGCCCAAGGCGCTGGCCGTATCGGCAGGCTTGATGGCGGTGATGGGGCTGGTGCCCGGCATGCCGCACTTTTCCTTCCTGACCATGGCTGCCCTGGCGGCGGGTGGTGCCTACCTGTTCTGGCGCAAGCAGAACCAGGTCAAGGTCCAGGCGTTGCAGGAGGTCAAGCGACAGCAGGAATTGCTGCCATCGCCGGCCCGCGCCCAAGAGACCAAGGAGCTTGGCTGGGATGACGTGACGCCGATCGACATGATCGGCCTGGAAGTCGGCTACCGCCTGATTCCATTGGTGGACCGCAATCAGGGTGGTCAATTGCTGGCGCGGATCAAGGGCGTGCGCAAGAAGCTGTCCCAGGACCTGGGCTTCCTGATGCCGACCGTGCACATCCGCGACAACCTCGACCTGGCACCAAGTGCCTACCGCCTGACCTTGATGGGGGTGATCCTGGCCGAGGCCGAGATTTACCCGGATCGCGAACTGGCGATCAACCCGGGGCAGGTATACGGCACGCTCAACGGCATTACCGCCAAAGATCCGGCTTTCGGTCTGGAAGCGGTCTGGATCGAAATCAGTCAGCGTGCCCAGGCACAATCCCTTGGCTATACAGTGGTCGATGCCAGTACAGTAGTGGCCACTCACTTGAACCAGATTCTGTACAAGCATTCCAGTGAGCTGATCGGGCACGAGGAAGTGCAGCAACTGATGCAGTTGCTGGCGAAAAACTCGCCGAAACTGGCCGAAGAATTGGTGCCGGGTGTGTTGTCGCTGTCGCAACTGCTCAAGGTTCTGCAAGCGCTGCTGGCAGAGCAGGTGCCGGTGCGTGACATTCGAAGCATTGCCGAAGCCATCGCCAACAATGCTTCCAAGAGTCAAGATACCGCCGCCCTGGTGGCTGCGGTGCGTGTCGGCGTTAGCCGCGCAATCGTGCAAAGCATTGTAGGCACTGACTCCGAGCTGCCAGTGATCACGCTGGAGCCAAGGTTGGAACAAATATTGCTCAATAGTCTGCAGAAGGCAGGACAAGGCTCGGAAGAGGGCGTTCTGCTGGAGCCAAGCATGGCTGAAAAGCTGCAACGCTCGCTGATCGATGCGGCGCAGCGCCAGGAGATGCAAGGTCAACCGGTGATTCTGCTGGTGGCCGGTCCGGTTCGCGCGATGCTCTCGCGATTTGGCCGGCTGGCAGTCCCGGGTTTGCACGTGTTGGCTTATCAGGAAATCCCTGACAACAAGCAAGTGACCATCGTTGCGACAGTAGGGCCCAACGGCTGAGGTAGTGGTTTATGCAAGTTAAGCGTTTTTTCGCCGCCGATATGCGTCAGGCCATGAAACTGGTTCGTGATGAGCTGGGCGCTGAAGCGGCCATCATTGGCAACCGCCGCATCGCCGGTGGTGTCGAGCTCACGGCTGCCCTGGATTACAAACTGTCGGCACTGGCGCCACGCGTGCCGAACATGGAACTCGAAGACGAGCTGCGCAAGACACAGTCGCGCATCGTCACCGCCCAGGCCGAGCTGAGCCTGCGCAGCGACGGCGAAAGCGACAATGCCACCAATCGCCAGCTGTTCGCCGGGTTGCCGCTCACCGCTGCCGAGCCGCTGATCGAGCCGACTTACTCCGAGCCTCGGCGTCCTGCGCCAGCGCCTGCTGCGGCGCCCGCGGTGGACTCCCGGGTATTTGACTCGATGCGTTTTGAGCTCAACAGCCTGCGCGAACTGATGGAAGTGCAGCTGGGCTCCCTGGCATGGAATCAGCTGCAAGGCAGCAGCCCGGGCCAGGCCAACCTCTGGCGCCGTCTGCAACGTATCGGTTTGTCCGGGCCGTTGTCCCGCGACTTGCTGGCACTGATCACCGATATTCAAGAACCCCGCCAAGCCTGGCGCATGTTGCTGGCGCATCTGGCGCGGATGATTGCCACGCCGGAAATCGAGCCGCTGGAAGAGGGCGGTGTGATTGCCATGGTCGGCCCTGCCGGCATGGGCAAGACCACCACCCTGGCCAAGCTGGCTGCCCGTTATGTGCTCAAGTACGGCGCGCAGAACATCGCGCTGGTGAGCATGGACAGCTACCGTATCGGTGCCCAGGAACAGCTCAAGACCCTCGGCCGGATTCTCAATGTGTCGGTGACCCACGTCGATCCGGGGCAATCGCTGGTGCAGGCGCTGGAACCTTTGCTGCGCAAGCGTGTGGTGCTGATCGATACCGCCGGCCTTCAAGCCAGCGATCCTGCATTGCGCATGCAGCTCGAAAGCCTGGCCGGTCGTGGCATCAAATCGAAAAATTATCTGGTTCTGGCAACCACCAGCCAGAAACAGGTTCTAACCGCCGCTTATCACAGTTACAAGCGTTGCGGGCTCGCTGGCTGCATCCTGACTAAACTGGATGAAACGGCCAGTCTGGGCGAGGTGTTGAGCCTGGCCATCAGCCATGAGTTGCCGGTAGCCTACCTGACTGATGGCCCGCGGATTCCGGATGATTTGCATCTGCCGCGCCGTCATCAACTGGTCAGCCGTGCCGTGAGCGTGCAAATGCAGGAAGAACCCAGCGAAGAAGCCATGGCTGACATGTTCGCTGATATCTACCACAGCCCCACCAAGCAGGTAGGCTGAGGTAACAATGAATAGTTTTTGTACCTACATCGATGGTCTGCCATGCATTGTTCCGATTGTGAACGCGCAGCCAGTAATGTGGCCTCCGTCTATGCAAGACAAGGTAAAGAAATAACATGGGCAGCATGCATCCCGTACAGGTGATCGCGGTGACCGGCGGCAAAGGTGGCGTCGGGAAAACTAACGTGTCAGTGAACTTGTCCCTGGCTTTGGCTGAACTTGGCCGGCGCGTCATGTTGCTGGACGCCGACCTGGGGCTGGCGAACGTCGACGTTCTGCTGGGGCTGACACCCAAACGGACCCTGGCCGACGTGATCGAAGGTCGCTGCGAGCTGCGCGATGTCCTGTTGCAGGGCCCTGGCGGCATCCGCATCGTTCCCGCCGCGTCCGGCACCCAGAGCATGGTTCACTTGAGCCCGGCACAGCACGCCGGCCTGATCCAGGCCTTCAGCGATATCGGCGACAACCTCGACGTACTGGTGATCGACACCGCTGCGGGGATTGGTGACTCGGTAGTCAGTTTTGTCCGTGCCGCCCAGGAAGTGTTGCTGGTGGTCTGCGACGAGCCGACCTCCATTACCGACGCCTACGCCCTGATCAAACTGCTCAACCGTGACTACGGCATGAACCGTTTCCGCGTGCTGGCCAACATGGCCCAGAGCCCGCAGGAAGGGCGCAATCTGTTCGCCAAGTTGACCAAGGTCACGGATCGTTTCCTCGACGTCGCCCTGCAATACGTCGGCGCCGTGCCTTATGACGAAAGCGTGCGCAAGGCCGTGCAAAAACAGCGTGCCGTCTACGAAGCATTCCCGCGCTCCAAGTGCTCGCTGGCGTTCAAGGCAATCGCGCAGAAGGTCGACACCTGGCCGTTGCCCGCCAACCCGCGTGGGCATCTGGAGTTCTTCGTCGAACGCCTCGTGCAACAAACGGCAGGACCCGTGCTATGACAGCCAGCGGCTACAACCTCTACAAGAAATCGGCACGCGATGCGCAGTACGAGCTGATCGAGCGTTACGCGCCGCTGGTCAAACGCATTGCCTATCACTTGCTGGCGCGTCTGCCGGCCAGTGTCCAGGTCGAAGACTTGATTCAGGCCGGGATGATCGGCCTGCTGGAAGTCTCGACCAAATACGACGCCAGCAAAGGCGCGAGTTTCGAGACGTACGCGGGCATCCGCATCCGCGGCGCCATGCTCGATGAAGTGCGCAAGGGTGACTGGGCGCCACGCTCGGTCCACCGCAATACCCGCATGGTCAGCGACGCCATCCGCTCGATTGAAGCGAAAACCGGCCGTGACGCTAAAGATCACGAAGTTGCGGCCGAACTCCAATTGAGTCTCGACGATTATTACGGGATTTTGAACGACACCTTGGGCAGCCGGTTATTCAGTTTCGACGATCTGTTGCAGGACGGCGAACACGAAGGGCTGCACGAGGATGGCGCGAGTGCTCATCTCGAGCCGTCACGCGATCTGGAGGATGAACGCTTCCAGGCAGCGCTGGCGGACGCGATTGCCAATTTGCCGGAGCGCGAGCGACTGGTGTTGGCGCTGTACTACGACGAAGAGTTGAATCTCAAGGAAATCGGTGAGGTCCTGGGGGTCAGCGAATCTCGGGTCAGCCAGTTACATAGCCAGTGCGCGGCCCGTTTAAGGGGGCGTTTGGGAGAGTGGCGAGCGCGCTGAAGGCAGTGTGGGGGCACTGCGACGTGGCTGGTGGGGTGATGAACCGCGCCGGTCTCGCTTCGTTGTACTCCAGACAGTCATCGAGTGCTTTGCCAGATTGATTGAAATGGCGCGTCCAGGTGCTGGGCGCGTTTTAGTCTGCTTGGAGGTCGAATTGGACAAGAACATGAAAATCCTCATCGTTGATGACTTCTCAACGATGCGGCGGATCATAAAAAACCTGTTGCGTGACCTTGGGTTCACCAACACGGTCGAGGCCGACGATGGCACTACCGCCATTCCGGTCCTCAACAGCGGGAGCATCGACTTTCTGGTGACCGACTGGAACATGCCTGGCATGACCGGTATCGATCTGCTGCGCCACGTGCGTGCCGATGAAAAGCTCAAGCACCTGCCGGTGTTGATGGTGACCGCTGAAGCCAAGCGCGAGCAGATCATCGAAGCGGCCCAGGCCGGTGTAAACGGCTATGTGGTCAAACCCTTCACGGCCCAGGCGTTGAAAGAAAAAATCGAGAAGATTTTCGAACGCATCGGTTGAACTGCGCCACGGGGGAGCTATGGGGCATAACGAATCTTCGCTGGGCGATTTTGAATCGACCCTGAAAAAACACGCCGTCGAACTGGTCGCGAGCCTTGAAAAGGGCAGGTTTGGCGATGCTGTGCAATTGATCCATGAGCTCAACCAGACCCGTGACCGCGGCCTGTATCAGGAAGTGGGCAAGCTCACGCGGGAGCTGCATAGCGCGATCGTCAATTTTCAGATTGACCCGCACATGCCGCAAGCCGAAGAGGTGTCACAGATCACCGACGCCACCGAGCGTCTGGGTTATGTGGTCAAGCTGACCGAGGCCGCAGCCAACCGCACCATGGACCTGGTGGAAAACGCCACGCCGCTGGTCAACAGCCTGGCTGACGAAGCCCAGGCCTTGAGCACGGATTGGGGGCGGTTCATGCGTCGCGAAGTCGGGGCTGAAGAGTTCCGCGAACTGGCCCGGCGAGTCGACGGGTTCCTGACGCGCAGCAGCACAGACAATCGTGCCGTGTCGGGCAACCTCAACGATATTCTGCTGGCCCAGGATTATCAGGACCTCACAGGTCAAGTCATCAAGCGTGTGACCCAACTGGTCACCGAAGTCGAGAGCAACCTGCTCAAGCTCGTGCTCATGGCCAGTCAGGTTGACCGTTTTGCGGGCATCGAGCATGACCGTGAAGCAATGCTTGCAGAAAAAGATCCACAAAAACATCTCTCTCAGGGTGAAGGTCCGCAGATTCATGCCGATAAAAGAGAAGACGTTGTGTCCGGTCAGGACGATGTGGACGATTTGTTATCCAGCCTTGGATTCTAGAGTTTCAGGAATTTCAGGTTTTTTGGGTTTTTAGACCTGTAGGAGCACACCATTAATGAGCTTCGGCGCCGATGAAGAGATCCTTCAGGATTTCCTGGTTGAGGCCGGCGAGATTCTAGAGCAACTGTCCGAACAGCTGGTCGAGCTGGAAAGCCGACCGGATGATGCGGATCTGCTCAATGCAATTTTTCGCGGTTTTCACACTGTAAAAGGGGGCGCCGGCTTCCTCCAGCTCAACGAGCTGGTGGAGTGCTGCCACATCGCCGAGAACGTGTTCGACATCCTGCGCAAGGGCGAACGTCGCGTTGACTCGGAATTGATGGACGTGGTTCTCGAAGCACTGGACGCGGTGAACAGCATGTTCAGCGAAGTCCGCGAGCGTGGCCCGATCACGGCTGCCACGCCAGAATTACTCGCGGCACTGGCCCGTCTGGCCGAGCCGCAATCGGCTGACGAGGCAGCGCCAGCACCCGTCGCCGAAGTGGTTGAAGAACCTGCCGCTCAAAGCGAGTCAGGCGACATCACCGACAATGAATTCGAACAACTGCTGGACTCGCTGAACGCCGTCAAGGCCCAGGCCGAGGCGCCGGCGGCTGCTCCAGCGCCCGCCGCCGATACCGCGGCCAGCGACGAAATCACCGACGCCGAGTTCGAGTCGTTGCTCGACCAGTTGCACGGTAAAGGCCAGTTTGCCGTTGATGCGGTGGCACCGGCGGCCCCTGCCGCGCCGCAGGCTCCGAAAGCCGCGGGCGACAGTTCTGACATCACCGACGACGAATTCGAAGCACTGCTCGACCAACTGCACGGCAAGGGCAACTTTGCCGTGGATGCGCTGGAATCGGCCATCGCTTCGGTGCCGACGCCTGCTGCGCCAACCGCTGCGGCGGCCGGCAGTGACTTGATTACCGATCACGAATTCGAATCGCTGCTCGACGAATTGCACGGCAAGGGCAAGTTCACTGAAGTGGGCGCCACGGCTGGCACGGCAACCGACGCGAGCGCCTCGGTTGCGGCGCCTGTCGCCAAGGCTGCGGCACCGAAGCCGGTGGCCAAGGCTCCTGAACCGAAGGCCGAAGCCGCGAAGCCGGCACCTGCCGCCGCTGCACCGGCTCCGGCCCGTGCCGCGGCCGCGCCGCCCGCGGAAAAGCCTGCCAGCGAAGCCGAGACCACCGTGCGGGTCGACACCGCGCGTCTCGACGAAATCATGAACATGGTTGGCGAGCTGGTGCTGGTGCGTAACCGCCTGGTCCGCCTGGGTGCCAACAGCGCCGACGAAGCCATGTCCAAAGCCGTGTCCAACCTCGACGTGGTCACGGCCGATCTGCAAACCGCGGTCATGAAGACCCGGATGCAACCGATCAAGAAAGTCTTCGGGCGCTTCCCGCGCCTGGTTCGCGACCTGGCGCGCCAGCTCAAGAAAGAGATCAACCTGGAGCTGGTCGGCGAAGAGACCGACCTCGACAAGAACCTCGTCGAGGCCTTGGCCGATCCGTTGGTCCACTTGGTGCGCAACGCGGTCGACCACGGCATCGAGTCGCCGGAAGAACGCGAAGCCTCGGGCAAGGCCCGTGGCGGCAAGGTCATTCTCGCCGCGGAACAGGAAGGCGATCACATCCTGTTGTCGATCTCCGATGACGGCAAGGGCATGGACCCGAACGTGTTGCGTTCGATCGCGGTAAAACGCGGTGTGATGGACAAGGACGCGGCCGATCGACTGAGCGATACCGAGTGCTACAACCTGATTTTCGCCCCGGGTTTCTCGACCAAGACCGAGATCTCCGACGTGTCGGGTCGTGGCGTGGGCATGGACGTGGTGAAAACCAAGATTTCCCAGCTCAACGGTTCGATCAATATTTTCTCGGCCAAGGGCCAGGGTTCGAAGATCGTCATCAAGGTGCCGTTGACCCTGGCGATCATGCCGACGCTGATGGTCATGCTCGGCAACCAGGCGTTCGCCTTTCCGCTGGTGAACGTCAACGAGATCTTCCACCTCGACCTGTCGACCACCAACGTGGTGGACGGCCAGGAAGTGGTGATCGTGCGGGACAAGGCGCTGCCGTTGTTCTACCTCAAGCGCTGGCTGGTCAGCTCCGCCGCTCACGAAGAGCAGCGCGAAGGCCATGTGGTGATCCTTTCGGTGGGCACCCAGCGGATCGGCTTCGTCGTCGATCAACTGGTGGGCCAGGAAGAAGTGGTCATCAAGCCATTGGGCAAAATGCTCCAGGGAACTCCGGGCATGTCGGGCGCCACCATCACCGGTGACGGTCGCATTGCGCTGATCCTCGATGTCCCGAGCATGCTCAAGCGTTACGCCGCACGGCGTATTTGATTCTGGTGGAGCGGGGCGACTGAGCCTCTCTCCGCCTAACGGAGTGTTTATGGCAGTCAAAGTCCTGGTGGTGGATGATTCGGGGTTTTTCCGCCGCCGCGTCTCGGAAATTCTTTCAGCGGATTCGAATATCCAGGTCGTCGGTACCGCGACCAACGGAAAAGAGGCGATCGATCAGGCGCTGGCTCTCAAGCCGGACGTGATCACCATGGACTACGAGATGCCAATGATGGACGGCATCACGGCGGTGCGGCACATCATGCAGCGCTGCCCGACCCCGGTCTTGATGTTTTCCTCGCTGACCCACGAAGGCGCCCGGGTTACCCTCGATGCGCTGGACGCCGGCGCGGTGGATTTCCTGCCGAAGAATTTCGAAGACATCTCGCGCAACCCCGAGAAGGTCAAGCAACTGCTGTGCGAAAAGATTCTGAGCATTTCGCGCAGCAACCGTCGTGTCAGCGCCTACAGTGCACCGGCTCCGGTGGCCGCACCTGCTCCGACGTCTACGCCTTCCACAAGCAGTTACGGCAGCAGCGCAGCTGTGCGTCCGGCACCGGCTCCGATTCCGGTGCGTACCCATGCGCCCACGCAGTCATCACCGGCGCCAAAACGCAAAGCCTACAAACTGGTGGCCATCGGTACGTCTACCGGCGGCCCGGTTGCCTTGCAGCGGGTGCTGACCCAATTGCCGGCCAACTTCCCGGCGCCGATCGTGCTGATCCAGCACATGCCCGCTGCGTTCACCAAGGCGTTCGCCGAGCGTCTGGACAAACTCTGCCGCATCAGCGTCAAGGAAGCCGAGGACGGCGATATCCTGCGTCCTGGCCTGGCCCTGCTCGCACCGGGCGGCAAGCAAATGATGATCGACGGCCGTGGGGCGGTGAAAATCCTCCCGGGCGACGAGCGGTTGAATTACAAACCGTGCGTCGATATCACCTTCGGTTCGGCGGCCAAGTCCTACGGTGACAAAGTTCTGGCGGTGGTGTTGACCGGCATGGGCGCCGATGGTCGCGAGGGCGCGCGCCTGCTCAAACAGGGCGGCAGTTCGATCTGGGCGCAGGATGAAGCCAGCTGCGTGATCTACGGCATGCCGATGGCCATCGTCAAAGCCGAACTCGCTGACGCGGTGTACAGCCTGGACGACATTGGCCGGCACATCGTCGAGGCGTGTATCTGATGGATGTTCTCAGCCTTATCGGCATCATCATGGCGTTCGTCGCCATCATCGGCGGCAACTACCTCGAAGGCGGCCATCTCGGTGCGCTGGCCAACGGGCCCGCAGCCTTGATCGTACTCGGCGGGACCATTGGTGCGGCATTGCTGCAATCGCCAATGAGCGCCTTCAAGCGTGCGATGCAGATTCTCGCGTGGATTCTGTTTCCGCCGCGTGTCGACCTGGCAGGCGGCGTAGATCGTGTCGTCAACTGGAGCCTGACCGCACGCAAGGAAGGCTTGCTCGGTCTGGAAGGGGTGGCCGACGCCGAACCCGACAACTACTCGCGCAAAGGCCTGCAATTGCTGGTGGATGGCGCCGAACCGGAAGCGATCCGCAGCATTCTGGAAGTGGATTTCTACACTCAGGAAAGCCGCGACATCGAAGCGGCCAAAGTCTTCGAAAGCATGGGCGGTTATGCGCCGACCATCGGCATCATCGGTGCAGTAATGGGCCTGATCCATGTGATGGGCAACCTTGCTGACCCGTCGCAATTGGGCAGCGGCATCGCCGTAGCGTTCGTGGCCACCATTTATGGCGTAGCCAGCGCCAACCTGGTGCTGTTGCCGATTGCCGCCAAACTCAAATCCATCGCGTTGCGCCAATCGCGTTATCGCGAAATGTTGTTGGAAGGGATTCTGTCGATCGCCGAAGGTGAAAACCCACGCTCCATTGAGTTGAAGCTGCAAGGCTTCATGGATTAAGGGACTAACCTAATGGCTCGTCGTCGGCATCAGGAAGAACACGTTAACCACGAGCGCTGGCTCGTGTCCTACGCGGATTTCATCACGCTGCTGTTCGCTTTTTTCGTGGTGATGTATTCGATCTCGTCGATCAACGAAGGCAAGTACAAGATCATCTCCGAGGCGCTGATCGGTGTTTTCACCGACAGCGACCGCGCGCTCAAGCCGATTCCGATCGGTGAGGAGCGACCAAAGACCGTGACCCCGGCCAAGCCGTTGGTCAAAGACAGCGAGCAAGTCGACGCCGGCGTCGCCGGTAGCAGCGATCCGCTGAAGAGCATCGCCGACGACATCAGTGCGGCGTTCGGTGATCTGATCCAGTCCAACCAGATGACCGTGCGTGGCAACGAGTTGTGGGTCGAAATCGAACTGAACTCCAGCCTGTTGTTCGGCAGTGGCGACGCCATGCCCAGTGACATTGCCTTCAACATCATCGATAAGGTCGCGGCGATCCTGAAACCCTTCGACAACCCGATTCATGTCGAAGGCTTCACCGACGATCAGCCGATTCGTACCGCGCAGTACCCGACCAACTGGGAACTGTCGTCGGCCCGCTCGGCCAGCATTGTGCGCATGCTGGCGATGCAGGGTGTGAATCCCGGTCGACTGGCATCGGTGGGCTATGGCGAATTCCAGCCGGTCGCCAACAACGCCACGGCAGAAGGCCGGGCACGTAATCGGCGGGTGGTGTTGGTGGTGTCGCGCAACCTCGATGTGCGCCGCAGCCTGACTGGCACTGGAACTGCCAATGCGCAACCGGATGCCGCGTTGAAGCGTGCTGGCACACAAACTGCACCGACCCCGGTCAAGTCGCCGGTACGAGAGAGCGCCGTCAATTCTCCGTCACCCGCATTAACACGTTGAGCTATTTCTCGGTCGATTCATTGGGCCGGGAGGAACAATCCGAATGAGAGTCTGGGCAGTCGCCAATCAAAAGGGTGGTGTCGGTAAAACCACTTCATCCATCGCTTTAGCCGGTTTGCTGGCCGAGGCGGGCAAGCGCGTGGTTGTGGTCGATCTCGACCCCCACGGCTCGATGACCAGCTATTTCGGTTACGACCCCGACAGCCTGGAACATAGCAACTACGACCTGTTCCTGCACAAGGGCAACGTGCCCCAGGGCTTGCCGGGGCAGCTGCTGCTGTCGACCAGCGACCCGCGCATTTCCCTGCTGCCTTCGAGCACCGCGCTGGCGACCCTCGAGCGTCAGTCGCCGGGGCAGAGTGGCCTGGGGTTGGTGATCGCCAAGAGCCTGGCGCAGTTGTGGCAAGACTTCGATTACGCAGTGATCGACAGCCCGCCGCTGCTCGGTGTGCTGATGGTCAATGCCTTGGCGGCGAGCCAGCAGCTGGTGATCCCGGTGCAGACCGAGCACCTGGCGGTCAAGGGCCTGGAGCGCATGGTCAACACGTTGGCGATGATCAACCGATCCCGTAAACAGGCGTTGCCGTTCACCATCGTGCCGACACTGTTCGACCGCCGCACCCAGGCCTCCCTGGGCACGCTGCGGGTCCTGCGCGATAAATTTCCAGAGGAAATCTGGCAAGGCTACATCCCGGTGGACACCCGCCTGCGCGATGCCAGCCGGGCGGGGCTGACGCCTTCGCAATTCGACGGCAAGAGTCGCGGCGTCCTGGCTTACCGCGCCTTGCTCAAGCATCTGCTGGCGGCACAACTTGTTCCGCAGGTGGCGTGAGATGAGTCTTGACCGGCCATTGAAACTCACGTCGCGTCCGCAATTGGCGCTGCAGTCGTATCTGGACAACCTTCTGCAAGAGGTGACCGAGGAACTGTTGGCTCCGCTTGACCCGCTGCCTGAGGTGGTCGAAGACGAAGCGGCACTCGATGAGTTCCAGGCCGCGGTGCTTGAAGAGCAGGCTCGTGACGCCCGGCAGGCTGGTTTTACTGCCGAGCCGGTCGCCAAAGCGGCCGTGCCGATGGAAGTGCCTGCACGTCCGGCAATTGCTGTGATCGAAGCACCCACGTCGATGCTGCCGTCGGTATCGACCATCGCGCCATTGCTGCAAACACTGGCGGCGCCCGTCGCCGAAGTACAGCAAGTGCCGGAACCGAAGGTTGCCGAGGTGCAGCCAACGCTGGTGGCGCCGGTGGTCGAAGTTCATCTGCCGCCCGCCAACACGCCGCCACCGCTGGAAACCGACGATCGTCCTTCCTGGGCTGCCGAGCCGTTCGAATGCCTGTTGTTCGATGTCGCCGGCTTGACCCTGGCGGTGCCGCTGGTGTGCCTGGGTTCGATTTATTCCCTGGCCGGTCATGAACTGACGCCGTTGTTCGGGCAGCCGGAGTGGTTCCTCGGGATCCTGCCGAGCCAGGCCGGCAATCTGAAAGTGTTGGATACCGCTCGCTGGGTCATGCCCGACCGTTATCGCGACGATTTCAAGCAGGGCCTGCAATACGTCATTTCGGTTCAGGGTTACGAATGGGGGCTGGCGGTGCATCAAGTCAGTCGTTCGTTGCGCCTGGACCCGAACGAAATCAAGTGGCGCAGTCACCGTGGCCAGCGGCCATGGCTGGCCGGCACGGTGATTGAACACATGTGTGCGTTGCTCGACGTTTCCGCGCTGGCCGAGTTGATCGCCAGCGGCGGCGCAAAGCATATGGGCGGCAGTAAACCGCCGCATAAAACTACATAACAGAACAACACCGCCAGGGCGGTTTCTTGAGGGGTCAGGGTATGAATGACAAGGCAACGGCGGCAAAAGGTTCCGAAGATCCGATCCTGCAATGGGTCACCTTCAAGCTGGATAACGAGACCTACGGCATCAACGTGATGCGCGTTCAGGAAGTCCTGCGCTACACCGAAATCGCCCCGGTCCCGGGTGCGCCGAGCTACGTGCTGGGCATCATCAACCTGCGCGGTAATGTGGTCACCGTGATCGACACCCGCCAGCGCTTCGGCCTGATGAATGCCGAGATCAGCGACAACACCCGTATCGTCATCATCGAAGCCGACAAACAGGTTGTCGGGATCATGGTCGACAGCGTGGCCGAAGTGGTTTACCTGCGTCAGTCGGAAATCGAAACCGCGCCGAACGTCGGTAACGAAGAATCCGCCAAGTTCATTCAAGGCGTGTGCAACAAGAACAACGAGCTGCTGATCCTGGTCGAACTGGACAAGATGATGAGCGAAGAAGAATGGTCGGAACTGGAGAGTATCTGATTGATTCTTGAGGTTGCGGTCATTGTCCTGTTCCTGTTCTGGGCAGGCACGCTGGCGATGTTCCTGGCGTACATTCGCGCTCAGAAGCAGATCGCCGCACAACAGGCCCAGAGTGATGCGCAGCGGGATCAGCGCATCAAGGACCTGGGCAAGCGCGTTGACGACTATCAGAATGGCAACGTGCGCATGGGTGAAGACCTGCATGAGCTACGTGCGATCGTCGCGCCATTGCCGGACAAACTCGTTCAGCTGGAACAGCGCGACCCCACCAGCCTGTCGTTCGCCCAGGCGGCGCGACTGGTCGGGATGGGCGCGAGCGTCGACGAACTGACCCAGTCCTGCGGCTTGACCCAGGCTGAGGCGGAGTTGATGAGCAAGTTGCATAGGAACTGATCAGGTCGTTAGGGCCTGAAATCGCCATCGCGGGCAAGCCCGCTCCCACAGGGTTTGAGTGGTGGTCACAAACTTTGTGTGCACCATCAATCATTGTGGGAGCGGGCTTGCCCGCGATGGCGTCCTTGAATCCTCAGTAATCATCCCCGCGTTCGGTGATGTCCTTCTCGACCATGACCGCACCCGGATCCTGCCCCGCCGGAAACTTGTCTTTCAAATTCCACGCAAAGGCGATGATCTCGGCAATCTTGCGATACAACTCATCCGGAATGCTGTCGCCCAATTCCATTCGCGCCAGCAACCTCACCAGCTCGGCGTTTTTGCAGATCGGCACTTTGTAATCTCGTTGCTGGGCGGTCCTAGGACAAGGACCACGCCGTCCTACGACCCCAGGCTACAAGTTTTACGGAATGCGCCGACTTGTGACAATTGTTTGCCGTCAGTACCGTGCAGCACAGTGCAAACACGGACGATTCCTGTGCGACCAATCATCGTTATCGACGACCCGACTTCTAGCGGAGGGAGGGTGCTTGAAGGATCACCCTCGACTTTTATCAATGGTCTCGCGGTTGCGAGACTGGGCGATCGGGTGTCCTGCCCTCACGGGGAGTGTTCCATCGTCAGTGGTGACGAAACGCTGCTGGTCGATGACAGAGCGGTGGCCCGCGACGGTGATCTGGTTTCCTGTGGTGCGCGGTTGGTTGCTACACAAAAGGACACCGGCGTTCTCTAAGGATTAGGGATGGCAATCCGTACGAGTATCTACGATCGAATCTCCGAGCGGCGTTTGGCCGCGCAGGAGCAGCAACGTCTGGCAGGCATGGTATTTCCCGAGGGCAAATTCGCCTCCGCCAGCGTCGACATTATCCGGGCCTGGGTCTGGCTTCCTTGTGGCTCATATGACGCGCCGTTGCCAGCGAGTGAGCTGGCGGGGCTGCATGCCGACGTCATTCAAGACCCACGCCTGCTTGATACGCGGGGACTTAGTCGGCCTGTCCGCCGTTTAGCCACCCCGGCCACAGGATGGCCGGAAGCCGAGGCGCTCGGTCGCTCCAGCGAAATCCTCAAGGCAGCTCTGAACACATGGGCGCCGGCATTTCGGCATTCAATCGACTGGCGCAACACCCAGGTTGTGTTGTTCGTTCCGGGTGCAGTCCGCGCCATGGACTGGCTTGATCGAGCCCTGAGCCTTTGGCCGACTGAGCTATTGCCGCATCGTGGTTTTGACCTGCAGACACAATCTGCGGCGCAGTGGTTGCCCGAGGTTCTGGCTCACAGTGCGGGAGCGCAATACCTGATGTGCCTTAGCCTGGACACGTGGGCCTGCGAGGAACAGATAACATTGTGTCCGCCTGAGGAGATGGCTGGCGAAGCGGTTAGTGCGGTGCTGCTGCGCCGCCAATCGGCGCAGACAGATCCGAGGTCCCACAGCCCCCTGAAGCTGTTTGCGCCGATCGAACTGGATCACCTTGCTCGCACTTCACGGGATCGCCCCGATACGCAAATTTTCGAAAGGTTGATGACAGCGCTGTGTGAGGTTACGGCCATTAATCTTGCGCGAGTAAGCGTGCTGATCTCAGGTGGCGCGCTCGATCGCCAGCGGCTCATCCAGCTCAACGAGTATGCCCGGGACTTTTTGCCCGGGTTGGATCTTGACCGACAGATCTGCCTCAGCCCCCTTGGCGCTCGATTCGGGCCAGTGACCGAGCAATGGGTACAAATCGGCCTCGCCTGGCTGACCGCCCGCGCTGAACCTGGCTGCGCCGTTTGGATATTGGACCTTACCTCGGCCAACCAGACCCAAGGCTGGCTGATCGGCTGAAGCATCAAGGACTCATGACAAAGGGAGTTTGAACGGTGAATTCAATCACTGACACCGCGATGTCCTCGTTCGGCCATCCGCTGAGCCAGGCCGAGCGCTTGTTGCAACTGACAACACCCCAAGGGCAAGAGCTGTTCGCGCTGCGAGCCCATGGTCAGGAGCGGTTGGGTCGAGTGCCGCGTTACACGGTCGACGTGATCAATCAGGCTGCAGCATTCGACCCGGAGCTACTCATTGGTCAGGCGGTGCAACTGGGCATCAAGCTGGACGACGGTAGCTACAGCCCCAGGCATGGCTGGGTGGAAAGCGTGCGTTACCTGGGAAGCGACGGCGGGCTGGACGACTGGCAACTGGTCTTCGCTCCCTGGTTCAGCCTGCTGGAATACCGTGTGGATTGCCGGATCTGGCAGGAAATGAGCCTTCCCGACATCCTTGCCCAAGTGTTCCAGCACTATAGCCAGGCGAGGGGAGCGTACCGCTTCGAACTGTCACGGGAATATCCACTGCTGTCCTACGTCACCCAGTTCAACGAGACCGATGCCCATTTCGTGCAGCGTTGGTGTGAGCAAGAAGGTTTGTTCTGGTATGTGCAACATGAGGTGGACAGTCACTGCATCGTTTTCACTGACAGTCTCATGTTCCTGCCGACCCTCACCCCGGCGACCCTGCGGTTCCACACGCAACAGGCGGCCGACCTGCAAGACAGCATCACTCAATGGAGCCCCGGTGCCCGATTGCTCAATGGTGCAGTGCAAGCAAGCAGCAATGACTATTTCTGTCATGCCCGATCACAGGTCACGCGAACCGTGGCGCTGCCTGCTGCATCGGCGCCACCGGATCTCGAACGTTATCAATACCGGGGGCAATATGCCTGGCAGAATCCCGACCGTGGCGATTGGCTCAGCCGTGTGCAGATTGAACAGGACGAATCGGCTGCCAGACGCATACAGGGACAAGGCGGCGTGCGCCAGATGCAACCCGGTCATGGATTCGAACTGGCCCAACATCCGTTGTATGAATTCAAGACGATCAAGGAGCGCCAATTCCTGATCATCGCGGTGGAGTTCTTCGCCCAGAGCAACCTGCCAGTCGGCATGCAGCGAATCAGCCCGCCCGGCAGCCTGAATGCGCTTTTCGAATCCGAGCAGCGCCAGTCGATGTACGCAGTGAAAAGCGAAGGCTTCTACCTGAACCGCTTTGAGACTCAGCGACTGAACATCGCTTATCGCAGCCCGTTCGCTCATGCCAAACCGGCCAGTCCCGGCCCGCAGACCGCAGTCGTAGTGGCCCCGAGCGGCCGCGAAGTCTTTACCGACAGCCTTAATCGGATCTGCGTGCGCTTTCATTGGGACCGCCTGGTAAAGGATGGCGAACTGGGCTCATGTTGGCTGCGCATGATGCAGGCCAGCAGCGGCCAGGAGTGGGGGAGTGTGAATGTGCCCCGCTCTGGTGAGGAAGTTGTGATCACCTTCCTCGACAACGACATCGACCGGCCACTGGTGATGGGGCAAGTCTACGGCGGGCATAAGCCCGCCTGGCACTCAAGCGGTTTGATGAGTGGTTATAAAAGCCGGGAAATCCAGGGGCGCGGCTACAACCAGTGGGTGATGGACGACTCCACGGGCCAGGTTCGTACCCAGATCCACAGCAGTCATGGACACAGCCAGCTGAACCTCGGCTACCTGATAGATCAACAGGGCAATCAGCGCGGCGGCTTGCGCGGCACCGGTTTTGAGTTACGTACGGATGCCTATGGTGCCTTGCGCGCGCAGCAAGGGCTGTATCTGAGCACATGGCCGCGCAACAACGCTCAAGGCGGCCAGGTCGATGTTCGAGAAGCCCGGCTGCAACTGACGAATGCTCAGGAGCGCGTAAGGGCATTGTCCGAGGCCGCTCAGCAGCACAATGCCCTGCCGATGCAGGGGGGCGTCGACAGCCTTGAGCAACTGACCGCCGACACTCAGCTTAACTATGGCAGCAATGACAACAGCGTTTCCAGCGCCAAGCGGCAAACGCGCAACGCGGGTGATACCGATGCAGCGATCAGCAGTGGCGGCCGGGGCCAGACCCCCGGTTACTACAAACCGTTGCTGATCGCTTCGGCCCCGGCCGACATCGCCACTGCGACGCCGCAAAATACCCACCTGCACAGCGGCAAGCAGTTGACTCTCTCAACGGGTGAGGACATCAACCTCGCCAGCGGCAAGTCATTGCTGGCCAGCGTCGCTGAAGGGATCAGCCTGTTTGCCCGGGCGGCGGGCGCCAAATTGTTTGCGGCCAAAGGCAAGATCGAAATCCAGGCGCAGAGCGATTGCATCGAACTCACCGCCAGGGACAGCGTGCGCATTACGTCGACCGCACGCACCGTCGAGATCGCCGCGCAGGAGGAAATCCTGCTCACCAGCGGCGGCGCCTACATCCGTATCAAAGACGGCAATATCGAAATCCATGCGCCCGGCACCGTTGATGTAAAGGGTGTAAAGAAAACGTTCAGTGGCCCGGCGCAACTCAATCGCGATAACCCGGCGTGGCCCACAGCCTCGCTCAGGCAAACGCTCACATTGATGGTGGGGCAAAGCAGTGTCGCAGGTTATCAGCCCTGGGCAGGCATGCCTTACAAGGTGTTCGCCGATGGCGCGCCGGCTGGAAACGGCGTCATGGATGCCAGTGGCCAAATCGCCGTTGATCATCATGCCACCACCAGCCGTTACCGCATCGAGCTGGCTAACGGGGTCAAGTACAACGTGCCGGTGGCCGGCGACTACACGGATGATCCGGACAACGCCGAACGGGCGAATCAGGGTTTTCAACGCCATTCGAGCCAGCCACATCCCGAGATCACGCCCCCGGATGACGCCAGTCAGTTCCGCCAGGCTTACACCCAACTTAACTCGCCGAAGCCGGAGGCTTGAAGATGACCACCCCCACGATCACTGTCCCGGTAGCCACCAGCAAAACCATGTCATGTCAGCTCAACCTGCCGTGGTTCGTGCAGAACACCGAATACCATCCGGTGCCCGCGACATTCGAACCTCTGGTCAACGGCGAGCGTGCGTTCGGTGCGGTGTATGACGCCATCCTGGCGGCCAAAAGCAGCGTGGAAATCATCTGCTGGGGCTTTCAGCCTTCGATGTATTTCAAGCGGGGCGACACCAGTTCGCTGTGCATTGGAGATCTGCTGATCAAGAAAGCCAACGAAGGTGTTCAAGTCCGGATCCTGTGCTGGTACGACACGTTGCGCGTGGCCCAGACTTCGGAGAATTCGACCCCGGGTGACAACGTTTCCAATTGGTTCGGCAAGTTCAGGCAAAACCGAAACGACGCGCAAGTCGAGTATGACAAGTTGTGGTATCGGCAGATCCGGCTTGCCTACACCGGCGCTGAAACCGGTCCGATCGAGCTGGGACAACGCTTCTTCCGCATGCTGATGTGGGGCAATGAGCCCTCGTTGAGCATCAAGAACATCGAGTTCGTTACCCGCGACTTCGGCTTGCTTGACCGGGCAGAGATTGCCTGGCGGCTGGCCATGAAATCGATGGATGAGGATCGCAGTACACGCAACAAAGTCATGAGTTCGGTGGCGATGTTTGCCGAACCGACCCATCACCAGAAAATGGTCCTGGTGGATTATGAAAAACCGCAGGTCGCGGTGGGTTTTGTCATGGGGCATAACACGCTGGATGCCTACTGGGACAACGACCAGCACGGCTACGAGCGACTGCACCCACAGTTCGGACGCAATGGCGAAACGCCCAGGCAGGATATTTCCAGCCGGGTGACCGGCCCGGTGCTTGAGCACCTGAATCACAATTTTTGTGTGGCCTGGAAAAAAGAAACCCGCATCGACCTGCTGGCTTCTCGTCAACACATCGCCCCGCAACTTCACGTACGACCAGGGCATGGCACCGCCGTCATGGCCCAGATCCTCAGGACGCAAAGCCAGGACAACAAGCGAGACATCGAGAAGCTGTATTTGAAAGCCGTCAACAACACGACCCGATTCATCTACATCGAGAACCAATACTTTCGCTGGCCACCCCTGGCGGAAAAAATCAAAAGCGTTGCGCAAGCCCTCATCGACGGCGGGCGCGATCTCGAAACATATGGGCCGCTCTATCTCTTCGTCGTCACCAACTCCACCCAGGAGGCCATGGGTGACGGCTCGGTCAATACGTTCCGCATGTTGAAGCAATTGGGGCGTCCGGAACTGATGCCGGGGGTGGCCAGAGCCGAACGTCGTGACCAATTGTTGGCCGACATTGAGCAAGCCAAACAAGCAGAACGTTTGGCCACGGTGAACAAAGGGGTTTTTGAAAGAATATACGGCACTGACCCTGAGGCGTCGGCGGCGCGCTATTTCGAAACGCTGAAAACCAACCTGGCGCAGGCACGGGCCAAGGTTGAAACGCTTGAAAAAAGACTTCCAGGCCTTGATCGGGAAATTATTTCACCGTCCGAAATTCCCGGGTTGAAAGTGCATATCTGTACGTTGGTAGCGCCAGACTCACCGCCCGGACAGTGGATGGATGTGTATGTGCACAGCAAGTTGATGATTGTCGACGATGTTTTCACCACCCTCGGCTCAGCGAACATCAATACCCGCAGTATGCAGGTAGACAGTGAGTTGAATATTTGTATTGAGGATCCTGCGGTTACGAAGCCGTTGCGGGAGCATTTGTTTGGGGTGCATACGGGGGGTGAAGCGTTTGGATCTGATATGGATGGGATGTTCAAAAGGTGGAATGAGATTCTTGTAGAAAATAACGCCCGAAGAGTGGAGGGACTGCAAAGAAAAATGGCAATGGATTTAAAATCTCCAGTTGCGTCGTTAGTTGAATTTTTGCAAGAGAGTCCTGAAAGAAAGAATTGGGACTGAGCGATGAAGAAAGTAATTATTGTTTTATTTTTTTGTTTTTTTATGTTGGCGTGTTCGAAAAAGGAAGAAAGGATGCTCGAACCTTCGCAAATAGACTTTGCCTACGGTAAATTGGGGTTTAAGTGTGTGTATGAACGCGATTCCTTGCCGGAATTGAACAAGGACGCGGACGTCCTCTATCGGTATGGCCTTTACTTGGAAAAACGTAAAGGACAGAAGGATTACAACGACATCGCCCGCTATTATCGTATCGCGGCTGCACATGATCATTACAAAGCCGCGACTAATCTGCAATATCTGCTGTCAACCGGACAGACCCATTCTCCCGACTCAAGCAAAGAGACCATTGATCTAGCTGAGTACTATGTGGCCAAAGGCATTCCTGGGTCCTATTACGACATGGCGCATTACCTGGAGTTAGGTTATGGCGTCAAACAAGATGTTGCTGCTTCCAGAGCTTACTTTCGGAGGGCTGCCGACTTGGGAAGTCCAGACGCTCAGTATTACATAGGCCGGCTTCTCTCTTACGTTCCCAATACGGCTGATATCATGATGGCAATGTACAAGTGTGCGATGGAACAAGGGCATCGATTAGCAGGAAGAAGTTATTCAAGTTATACGAAAGTAATCGGAAAGTATCAAGAAGCTCTGCACGGTTATCATGCGGCAACCCGAAATGGCGACGATCTGAGTGCGTATAGCCTCGCTAATGCATTCAAAGGACCACCTGTGTCTAATGAACTAAGCTATTTGGCATTACATCGAGATGACGAACGCGTCGATCGATACAATAAAATCAGCGACTTCCTGACACGCCACGAACACCTCGGCGCAAAAGTTCCCGACCTGGATGACATCGTCCCACTCCCACCTGCGACCCTTCCCGAGTGGGATGGCACCTTCCAATGGAAACGAGAGCGTGACTCGGCGGTGCCCGTCATTCCTTCCGCAGAGCTGATCGAGAAACTCAGCGCAGAGAAAGGCCTCGACCCTGCCACCGGCCTGCCACTGCCAAAACTCAGCGAGGCCACCTGAGCATTACCGTGTGGATTTGTAAGTGGGCAGTTTGGGAAGTGAATGGATGATAGCGAAGGTACTCAATGAAACGTGATGACATGCGGCGAAACTTGATAAGTAATCGGCTTGGGGTGGGTAGGCTGTTACTGGCGTTTGTCAGCTACTTGCTGATCACGGCCTGCTCAGAAAAAGACGAGCCAATGCCTGAATCTGCGTCGGCGGACTTCGCTTACAGTAGTCTGGAATTCAAGTGCGTTCACGAAAGCGATTCGTTACCGGTATTGGATCAGGACGCGGACATTCTCTATCGGTATGGTATTTACCTGGAAAAACGTAAAGGGCAAAAGGATTACACTGAGATCGCCCGCTATTATCGTCTCGCAGCTGCACACGACCATTACAAAGCTGCGACAAATTTGCAATACCTCCTGTCAACTGGGTAAGCAAGTTCTCCTGGCGCAAGTAAGGAAGTTATCGATCTGGCTGAATATTATGTCGCCAAAGGCATCCCCGGGGCGTACTACGACATGGCGCATTACCTTGAGTTGGGTTATGGCGTTAAACAGGATGTTGCCGCGTCTAGAGCGTATTTTCGGCAGGCAGCCGATTTGGGGAATCCGCACGCCCAATACTACATAGGTAGACTTTTATCTTATGTGCCCAATATGGCAGATGTTATGTTGAAAATGTACAAGTGTGCTATGGAACAAGATAGTGCCCTAGCGGCAAGATACTACGCAGTTTACTCGAACGGCTCGGAGCTATACCAAGAGGCCCTGCGCGCACATCAAACAGCTATCCGAAATGGCAACGTCACTAGCGCACATAGTCTTGAAAATGCTTTTAAAGGACCACCGCCATCTGATGAACTTTACTATATGGCATTAGAACAAGATGACGAACGCGTCGATCGATACGGTAAAATTATGTTTTTTTTGAGTCGCCACGAACACCTCGGAGCAAAAATCCCCGACCTGGATGACATCGTCCCACTCCCCCCTGCAACCCTTCCCGAGTGGGATGGCACCTTCCAATGGAAAAGAGAGCGTGACTCGGCGGTGCCCGTCATTCCCTCCGCAGAGCTGATCGAGAAACTGAGCACAGAGAAAGGCCTTGATCCTGCCACCGGCCTGCCACTGCCCAAACCCACCGGGAGCTTTAATTGATCATGGCCCGGCACTGGCTGCCCGCGAATGGGCATTCTGAATAAACGCGGCGCACTTGAGTCCATCGCGAGCAGGCTCGCTCCTACAGTCGTTCGGTGTCGTTCACAAAATCCGCTGCCGCCACGGATCACTGTGGGAGCCAGCCTGCTGGCGATGGCGTCCTTGAATTCTTAGTAGTCCTCCCCGCGTTCGGTAATGTCCTTCTCGACCATGACCGCATCCGGATCCTGCCCCGCCGGAAACTTGCCTTTGAGATTCCAGGCAAAGGCGATGATCTCGGCAATCGTGCGATACAGCGCTTCCGGAATACTGTCGCCGAGCTCCATCCGCGCCAGCAGTCTCACCAGTTCGGCGTTTTCGTAGATCGGCACTTCATAGTCGCGGGCGATCCGCAGGATTTCTTCCGCCAGTTCTTCGTCACCCTTGGCTGTGAGGGTAGGGGCGTGGCTGCCGTCGTATTTGAGGGCGATGGCCTGGCGTGGGGCGTTGGGATTGTTCATGCGTTCTCGTCGACCCAGCGTTGTTCGAGGCGGGTTTGTGGGCCTTGGGGCGGTTTGCCGTGGTGGCAATCGAGATCGCCGACGTTCAGGCCGCAATCGAGCATGCGCGCGCGCAATGTCGCCAGATTGCTTTCGATGAGGCTGGCGGTGTACGGCCGTTCGGCCCACAGCTGACTGGACAGGCTGCCCTTGATCAACTGCGCCTGGACCTGAATCGGCCCCAGCGGCTCCATGTCGAAGGCCAGATCGACCCGCCAAAGTTGTTGTTTCGGCTCGCGCTCGTCGCGGCGTTCCTGGGATTGATCGCTATCCGGTGCGTCTTCGCGCTGGAACTTGATCTGTAAGGGCACGATGTCCTGCAGATTGCGCATCGGCACTTCCAGCTGCCAGGTGCTCATCAAACGTCCGTCGTTGGTCACTCCGGTCTGCTCCAGGCTCGACAATTGATGACTTTGCAGGCGTGAAACCGCGGCGGCGGCGAGGCGCAGCAGGTGTTCGAGGTCGTCTTCGCCGTCCGCGCTCTGCAACATCCGTTCGGGCAGTGGAAAACTGGTGGGCGACGGCTTGGCACTGACCTGTCCGAGCATGCCCAACGCGTTGCGCACGAAACTCGGCATCGCCTGGGCCAGGGTGTTGGCGGCGATGATTGCACCGAGATTGGTGCTGGCCGGCAGCCCCGGCGTCAGTTGCGCGATCAGCTTGAGCAGGTCGCCTTTCATGTCGGGTGCCAGTGCCGGGTTCTGGCCGGTCAGCAGTTTCGATTCGAGGAACGCACCGCTGCCGGCGAGCGCCAGCGCAAGGCCTTTTGGTGTACTCAGCTGATGAACGTCCGGCAGGCCGGCCAGCAGCTTGTCTACCGCAGCACGCACGTCACTGGAGTTCTGGTTCGAAGGCGGCAGGTTTTGCAGGAGCTTGAGCAAGCCATCCAGAGAACCCTGACGGCTGGTCTGGCTGACCAGTTGCTGGGTTACCGCCAACTGTTCCTGACGGCTGCTCAGCGGTACGAATTTCAGCGTATGCGTGTCCTGCACCTGCGCGCTGAGCAAGGTGCCGATGCGCAAGGGTTGCGGGCTGTCGACACTCAGGGTGCTGCCGCTCAATGCGGTATTGAGCAGGCTGACCATCGAGCGAAACACCGTCGGTTGGCCGGGCACTTGAGGCAACACCTGGGAGGTCAACACTTTGCCCTGCAACAGCGTACCGACTGGCAGTTGCGCGGTGTCGATGCGGGTGAGCGTGGCGACGCTGGAAGCAATGGCTTGTTGAACGGTGATCGCCAGATTGCCCGCCGACGGCTGGGTGACAGCCACGCTGGTGCCCTGGGCCAGCGGTTGATTACTGGTGGCCTGGACCGTGGTCTGGCGGCCGCTTTCGAGGGTGACCTTGAGCAATAGCTGGAACGTCTGGTCCGCCTGCTTGAGCGACAGCACTTCAGCCTTGGCGGTCTGGCCCGCCGTGATCAGACCTTCGATGGGCGTCAGCAGCTTGAGCAACTCGCCGCTTACTACCTGTGGGCGCGCAGATGTCGGGGTGATCTGCGGTAGCGGGAGGATGTTCATTTCGCCTGTCATACGCGGTCACAACCTTGGGAAAATGCACTCTTTAGAGTAGGAGCTGGCATGTATAATGCCGCGCAGTTGTATACAGAGTGCCGGAAACATTGCAATTATTTGATCCAGCTCGTTAGTTCGGGCCGCCATTACATTTATCCTGCATCTCTTTAACGGCCGCGCCAGAGCCGACTTGAACCGTATAAGGCCCGTGAACCCTTGACCAGTCCTGTCCTGCAAACCGTTGCCCTTGCCTGTGAGCGAGACCTTCGGCTGCTCTTCGAAAATCTCGATTTGCGACTGGCCAGTGGCGAAATGGTACAGATCAGCGGCCCCAACGGCAGCGGCAAGACGAGTCTGTTGCGTCTGTTATCAGGCCTGATGCAGCCGACGGCCGGTGAGGTTCTGCTCAACGGCCAGCCGTTGAACGAGCAACGCACCGAGCTGGCGCGCAATCTGTTGTGGATCGGCCATGCCGCCGGGATCAAGGACTTGCTGACGCCGGAAGAGAACCTGAGTTGGCTCTGTGCCCTGCATCAACCGGCTTCCCATGAAGCGATCCGGGACGCTTTGGCCGCAGTCGGGCTGCGCGGTTTCGAAGATGTGCCTTGTCACACATTGTCCGCGGGCCAGCAACGCCGCGTTGCCTTGGCGCGTTTGTATCTGGAGAGTCCGCCGCTGTGGATTCTCGACGAACCGTTCACGGCTCTCGATAAACAAGGCGTGGCGCAACTCGAAGAACACCTGGCCGTGCACTGCGAACGCGGTGGGATGGTGGTGTTGACCACTCACCATACGCTGAGCCGCATGCCGGCCGGTTACCGCGATATCGATCTGGGGAAATGGGCCGTATGAGTGTATTCGGCCTGTTGGTGGCCCGTGAGGCCCGATTATTGTTCCGCCGTCCTGCGGAGCTGGCCAATCCGCTGGTGTTTTTTGCGATTGTCGTTTCGCTGTTCCCGTTGGCGGTCGGTCCCGAGTCTCAATTGTTGCAAACCTTGTCTCCGGGGTTGGTCTGGGTGGCCGCGCTTTTATCGGTCCTGCTCTCGCTGGACGGGCTTTTCCGCAGTGATTTCGAAGACGGATCGCTCGAACAGTGGGTCCTTTCGCCGCACCCCCTGGCTCTTCTGGTTTTGGCCAAGGTGCTGGCACACTGGGCGTTTTCCGGCCTGGCACTGGTTTTGCTCGCACCCTTGCTGGCGTTGATGCTCGGTTTGCCTGCCGCCTGTCTGCCGGTGTTGCTGCTTTCGTTGTTGCTCGGTACACCGGTGCTGAGCCTGCTCGGAGCGGTGGGCGCAGCGCTGACGGTGGGTTTGAAGCGCGGCGGCCTGTTGCTGGCGTTGCTGATTTTGCCGTTGTACATCCCGGTGTTGATCCTTGGCAGTGGCGCCTTGCAGGCCGCCTTGCAAGGCATGCCGGCGACCGGTTATCTGCTGTGGCTGGGTAGCCTGACCGCCCTGGCGATAACCCTGACACCTTTTGCAATAGCTGCTGGCCTGAAGATCAGCGTCGGCGAATAATAACGAGGCCTGGTCATTTTTTGATCACTTCTTTTGAAGAAAGACAGGCCCTGGCTCTTCACAGTAAAGAGCAACCGTGACGGAAACACTATGAACTGGACGTGGTTTCACAAGCTCGGCTCGCCCAAATGGTTTTACGGCATCAGTGGCAAAATGCTGCCATGGCTGAGTGTCGCGGCGTTGCTGCTGATCGGCGTTGGAGTGGTCTGGGGCCTGGCGTTCGCCCCGCCGGACTACCAGCAGGGCAACAGCTTCCGCATCATCTATATCCACGTTCCGGCCGCCATGCTGGCGCAGTCCATCTACGTGATGCTGGCGGTGTGCGGCGTCGTCGGGCTGGTGTGGAAGATGAAACTGGCCGACGTCGCCCTGCAATGCGCAGCGCCCATCGGTGCCTGGATGACTGCCGTGGCGCTGGTCACCGGGGCGATCTGGGGCAAACCGACCTGGGGCTCATGGTGGGTCTGGGATGCACGACTTACGTCGATGCTTATCCTGCTTTTCCTGTACTTCGGTCTCATTGCGCTGGGCAACGCCATCAGCAATCGTGACAGTGCGGCCAAAGCCTGCGCGGTGCTGGCGATTGTCGGCGTGATCAATATCCCGATCATCAAATACTCGGTGGAGTGGTGGAACACCCTGCACCAGGGCGCGACTTTCACCCTCACCGAAAAACCGGCGATGCCCGCCGAGATGTGGCTGCCATTGCTGCTGACGGCGCTGGGTTTCTACTGCTTCTTCGGCGCGGTATTGCTACTGCGCATGCGCCTTGAAGTGCTCAAGCGCGAAGCACGGGCCAGTTGGGTGAAAGCCGAAGTGCAAAGCAGCCTGGAGGTCGCTCGATGAGTTTTGCGTCATTCGGCGATTTCCTCGCCATGGGCCATCACGGCCTGTATGTCTGGTCGGCCTATGGCATTTGCCTGGCAGTGCTGGCCCTCAACGTGGCGGCGCCGATCCTGGCCCGCAAGCGGTATCTGCAACAAGAGGCGCGTCGTCTGCGCCGGGAGAACGGCAAGTGAATCCCCTGCGTAAAAAGCGTCTGATCATCATTCTGGCGATTCTGGTCGGCGTCGGCGCTGCCGTCGGCCTGGCCCTGAGTGCCCTGCAGCAGAACATCAATCTGTTTTACACACCGACCCAGATCGCCAACGGCGAAGCCCCCCAAGACACGCGCATCCGCGCGGGCGGCATGGTCGAGGCCGGTTCCTTGCAGCGCTCCGGCGATTCGCTGGACGTGAAGTTCGTCGTCACCGACTTCAACAAATCCGTGACCATCGCTTATCGCGGCATCCTCCCGGACCTGTTCCGCGAAGGGCAGGGCATCGTTGCCCTGGGCAAACTCAATGCCGATGGCGTAGTGGTGGCCGATGAAGTGCTGGCCAAGCACGATGAAAAGTACATGCCGCCGGAAGTGACCAAGGCGTTGAAAGACAGCGGTCAATCGGCTCCAACGCCCGCGAAGGAGGGTTGATCCATGACATCCGGCATCTTCATTCCCGAGCTTGGCCATTTGGCCATGATCCTGGCCCTGTGTTTCGCTCTGGTTCAAGCCGTGTTGCCGTTGATCGGTGCCTGGCGCGGTGACCGTTTCTGGATGAGCCTGGCCCAGCCAGCCGCGTGGGGGCAGTTCGCGTTCTTGCTGTTCGCCTTCGGTTGCCTGACCTACGCCTTCATGGTCGATGACTTCTCCGTGGCCTATGTGGCCAATAACTCCAACAGTGCGTTGCCGTGGTACTACAAGTTCAGCGCGGTGTGGGGCGCCCACGAAGGTTCATTGCTGTTGTGGGCCTTGATCCTCGGCGGCTGGACCTTCGCCGTCTCAGTGTTCTCCCGGCAGCTGCCGCAAGTCATGCTGGCCCGCGTCCTGGCGGTGATGGGCATGATCAGCACCGGTTTCCTGCTGTTCCTGATTCTCACGTCGAACCCGTTCAAGCGCATCCTGCCGCAAGTGCCCGGCGATGGCGCCGACCTTAACCCGTTGCTGCAAGACATCGGCCTGATCGTGCACCCGCCGATGCTGTACATGGGCTATGTCGGTTTCTCCGTGGCCTTCGCTTTCGCCATCGCCGCGTTGATGGGCGGGCGACTCGACGCGGCGTGGGCGCGTTGGTCGCGTCCGTGGACCATTGTCGCCTGGGCTTTCCTTGGCATCGGTATCACCCTCGGTTCGTGGTGGGCTTACTACGAACTCGGCTGGGGCGGCTGGTGGTTCTGGGATCCGGTGGAAAACGCCTCGTTCATGCCCTGGCTGGTGGGCACGGCGCTGATTCACTCGCTGGCGGTCACCGAGAAACGCGGCGTGTTCAAGAGCTGGACCGTGCTGCTGGCGATTGCTGCGTTTTCGTTGAGCCTGTTGGGCACTTTCCTCGTGCGTTCCGGTGTGTTGACCTCGGTTCACGCCTTCGCCTCCGACCCGGAACGCGGCGTGTTCATCCTGATCTTCCTGCTGTTTGTGGTCGGCGGTTCGCTGACCCTGTTCGCCTTGCGCGCACCGGTGGTCAAGAGTCAGGTCGGTTTCAACCTGTGGTCCCGGGAAACCTTGCTGCTGGGTAACAACCTGGTGCTGGTGGTGGCGGCGTCGATGATCCTGCTCGGCACGCTGTACCCGTTGATTCTCGATGCCATGACCGGCGCCAAGCTGTCGGTCGGCCCGCCGTACTTCAACGCGCTGTTCATTCCATTGATGGCGTTGCTGATGCTGGTGATGGCGGTCGGCGTGATCGTGCGCTGGAAAGACACCCCGGTGAAATGGCTGGTCAGCATGCTGACCCCGGTGCTGCTCGGCAGTGCCGCGCTGGCGGTGGTGGCCGGCGTTGCCTACGGTGATTTCAACTGGGCAGTGCTGGCGACCTTCATGCTCGCCGCCTGGGTGTTGCTGGCCGGCGTGCGTGACATCTTCGACAAGACGCGCCACAAAGGCCTGATCAAAGGCCTGCCAACCCTGACCCGCAGCTATTGGGGCATGCAGGTGGCGCACCTGGGGATTGCCGTGTGTGCGCTGGGTGTGGTGTTGTCGAGCCAGAACAGTGCCGAACGCGACCTGCGCCTGGCGCCGGGTGAATCGATGGACCTGGGCGGTTACCAGTTCGTGTTCGAAGGCGCCAAGCACTTTGAAGGTCCGAACTTCACGTCCGACAAGGGCACCGTACGGGTGATCCGCGATGGCAAGGAAATCAGCGTGCTGCATCCGGAAAAACGCCTCTACACCGTGCAGAACTCGGTAATGACCGAAGCCGGGATCGACGCCGGTTTCACCCGTGACCTTTACGTCGCACTGGGCGAGCCGCTGGGCGATGGCGCCTGGGCGGTGCGCGTGCACGTCAAACCGTTCGTGCGCTGGATCTGGTTCGGTGGCTTGCTCACGGGCCTGGGCGGGTTGCTGGCGGCGCTGGATCGGCGTTATCGCGTCAAGGTCAAAAGCCGCGTGCGTGAAGCACTGGGCATGTCGGGAGCCACTGCATGAAGCGTTGGTTAATGTTGTTGCCGCTGGCGATTTTTCTGCTGGTGGCGGTGTTCCTCTATCGCGGTCTGTACCTGGACCCGGCCGAGCTGCCTTCGGCCATGATCGGCAAGCCGTTCCCGGAGTTTTCCCTGCCAGCGGTGCAGGGCGATAAAACCCTGACCCGCGCCGACATTCTGGGCAAGCCGGCGCTGGTCAACGTCTGGGGCACCTGGTGCATTTCCTGCCGGGTCGAGCACCCGGTGTTGAACAAACTGGCCGAGAAGGGCGTGGTGATCTATGGCATCAACTACAAGGACGTCAACGCCGATGCCTTGAAGTGGCTGGCGGAATTCCACAACCCGTATCAACTGGACATCCGCGACGATGCCGGCACCCTGGGCCTGAACCTCGGTGTTTACGGCGCTCCGGAAACCTTCTTCATCGACGCCAAGGGCATCATCCGCGACAAGTTCGTCGGCGTGATCGACGAGCAAGTCTGGCGTGAAAAACTGGCGGCCAAGTATCAGGCGCTGGTCGACGAGGCCAAGCCATGAAGCGTTGGATCGCCGCCGTTGTCCTGGGCCTGAGCATGGCCGGTGTGGCCCATGCCGCCATCGACACCTACGAGTTCGCCAAGGAAGGCGACCGCGAGCGTTTTCGCGAACTGACCAAGGAGCTGCGTTGCCCCAAGTGCCAGAACCAGGACATTGCCGATTCCAACGCACCGATCGCCGCTGACTTGCGCAAAGAAATTTTCCGCATGCTTGGCGAGGGCAAGGACAACCAGCAGATCATCGACTTCATGGTCGATCGCTACGGTGATTTCGTCCGTTACAAACCCGCCCTCAACGCCAAGACCGCCTTGCTCTGGTTCGGCCCTGCCGGCCTGCTGCTGGGTGGTTTGGTGATCATCGCGGTGATTGTCCGCCGTCGTCGTGTGCAACGCGCCGATACCCCGGACTCGCTTTCTGCCGAGGAGCGCAAGCGCCTCGATCAACTGTTGGATAAAAACCAAGAATGATTGATTTCTGGCTCGCTGCAGGTCTGCTCCTACTGGTGGCCCTGAGTTTTCTGCTGATCCCCATTCTGCGCAGTCGTCGCGCCCAGCTTGAAGAGGATCGTACCGCCCTGAACGTTGCGTTGTATCAGGAGCGCGTGGCTGAGTTGCAGACTCAGCAGGAAGAGGGCGTACTCGACGCCGCGCAAATGGCTGCCGGCCGCGCCGAAGCAGCCCGTGAATTACTCGCCGACACCGAGGGCGTTGCCGCGCCGCGTGTCTCGCGTCTGGGCAAACCGGCACCGCTGTTGGCGGCGATCCTGGTCCCCGTGCTGGGCTTGGCTTTGTACCTGCATTTCGGTGCCAGCGACAAAGTCGAGTTGACCCGGGAATTCTCCCAGGCACCGAAGTCGATGGAAGAAATGACCCAGCGTCTGGAGCGTGCAGTCGCGGCACAGCCAGACTCTGCTGAGGCGCTGTATTTCCTTGGCCGTACGTATATGACTCAGGATCGTCCGGCCGATGCAGCGAAAATTTTCGAGCGCACTGTGAACCTGGCCGGACGTCAGCCCGAATTGTTGGGGCAGTGGGCGCAGGCCTTGTACTTCGCGGATGGCAAGCAGTGGTCGGACAAGATCCAGGCGTTGACTGACGAAGCGTTGAAAGCCGACCCGAAAGAAGTCACCAGCCTCGGTTTGTTGGGCATCGCGGCATTCGAAGGCGAGCGTTACCAGCAAGCGGTCGATTACTGGAATCGCCTGCTTGAGCAATTGCCTGCGGACGATAAATCGCGGATCGCGCTGCAAGGCGGAATTACCCGCGCCACCGAGAAACTGGTCGCCAGCGGTGGTCAGGTGGCCAAGGCGCCAGCGGCCAAGGCATCGGCATTGCTCAAGGTCAGTGTCGATCTGGCTCCGGAGCTCAAGGCCAAGGTGCAGCCGGGTGACAGCGTGTTCATCTTCGCCCGCGCCACCTCCGGCCCACCCGCGCCATTGGCGGCCAAGCGCCTGACCGTGGCCGACCTGCCGGCAACCGTCGAACTGGGCGATGCCGACGCAATGATGCCGCAGTTGAAACTGTCGAACTTCCCTGAAGTCCAACTGGTTGCGCGCATCTCCCGCGCCGGCCAACCAACGGCTGGCGAGTGGATCGGTCGCAGCCAGCCACTGTCCAGCAGCACGACAGCGCCGCAAAAACTGACCATCGACAGCCCGGACAAATAACAGGAATGCAAACATGACCGCCATCGCTCGAATTACCCTGCTCAGCGTTGTTTTAGGGCTGAGCGCTTGTGCGGTTCAACGGCCTCCGATGGAGCAGCCGGCGCCGTCACGGATTCCGCCGTCGCAGCCAAGTACCAAGCCTGCACCGACTACCGTGCCGAGCAAACCGACGACGCCGGCCAAGCCAGCCAAACCGTTGCCTCGCACTTCCGCCAGTTTCGCGCCGCCGCCCGGGGGCAACAGTCACTGGGATCCCAAGCTTGGGGTTTATGTGCTGGATGATCAGCCCAATACTTTTTATCGCCAGCGAACCTATTACCGCTGGGATAATGGCTGGAGCCGTTCGATCAGTCCGAAGGGGCCTTGGGAGGAAACGGATATTCATGGGGTGCCGGGTGGTTTGGGCCGGCAGTTCGGGCAATGATGCAAAAGGCGACCGTCAAGGTCGCCTTTTTTTGGCCGTTGAAACCGTTGCGCCATCGTCGAACAATGCACGGTCAGGACCGTTTGCCAGTGGCCTTACCAATAAACGACCAATGCCGAGGGTATGTTGATGTCAGGCAGGTTGATCTATCTCATCGGACCTTCCGGTTCGGGCAAGGACAGCCTGTTGGATGCTGCGCGCGCGCGGCTGGCCGAACGTGGCTGCCGCATCGTTCGACGCGTGATCACACGTTCGGCCGAAGCGCTGGGTGAAGCGGCGCTGGGCGTCAGCACGCAGCAGTTCGCCGAGATGGAAGCACAGGGTGCGTTTGCCTTGAGCTGGCATGCCAATGGCCTCTCGTATGGCATCCCGCGGGAAATCGACGATTGGCTGGCCGCTGGCAATGACGTGCTGGTCAACGGCTCGCGCGGGCACTTGCAGAACGCTCGCGCGCGTTATCCGAACATGCACGTGGTGCTGCTGACCGTGGACCAAACCGTGTTGCGTGTACGTTTGTTGGCCCGAGGGCGCGAATCCGTGGCGGAAATCGATGCGCGACTGGCGCGCAATGCCCGTTTCAACAAGCGTGTCCTTGCCGACAACGACCCGACCTTGCGGATACTCGACAATTCCGGAGCCTTGGAAAATACAGTGACGCGCTTGCTTGAATGCATTGATGAGCAATCCGCATGGGCATGATGCTGGCGGCCGGGTCTACCTCGGTTGAATTTCGGTAAAAGCTTCGCCCCGTCATCGATGGGCACTGGCCTGTGTCATCAACAATCCCTGCACATATTCCACAAACGCCCGCGCCTTGGCGCTGGCCATTCTGCCGGTGGGGAACACGGCCCACAGGTCCTGATTGGGCAAGCTCCATTCGTGCATGACTTCACGGACCGCGCCGCTGGCCAGCTCCGGCGCGAACATCCACTGCGACGCCATGGTCAGCCCTTGATGGGACAGTACGGCCGCACGCAATCCTTCTGCGGCGCTGATGCGCAGGCGGCCATTGATGATCACCGATTGCTCCTCTCCAGCCTTTTTGAACAGCCAGTTGGCGCTGCCGCCCAGGGTGTAGACGATTGCCTGATGATTGCACAGGTCTGATGGACAAGTGGGTTCAGGGTGTTTTTCGAAGTACGCCGGTGTACCCAGCACGACGCGCCGACATTCGGCGATCTTGCACGCGGTGAGCCCCGAGTCGCTCAAGGTGCCCATTCGCAGAGCGACATCAACGCCTTCTTCCACCAGATTGACGTTGCGATCATCGAGCATCAGGTCAATGTTCAGTTCCGGGTTCTGCTCAAGAAATGGCCCAAGGTACGGCACGATATGTATTCGGCCGAACGTCACCGCAGTGCAGACACGCAGATTGCCAGTCAGCCCGCGGGCCGCACCGCGGGCGGCGGCCTCTGCCTCATCGGCTTCTTCGAGGGCGCGTTTGGCCCGCTCGAAGAATGCCAGCCCGGCCTCGGTGGGCGCCAGGCCCCGGGTGGAACGCAACAACAGTCGCACCGCCAGCCGCGATTCGAGTTGCGCGATGATTTTTGACACGGCGGGCTGACCGATATTCAGGCGTCTGGCCGCTGCGGAAAACGACCCGGTTTCCACCACATAGACAAAGGTTTCCATTGCGCCCAGGCGATCCATTTGTAGTCCTTTTAGAGATTCAATGCACAAGCGAACCTGCTGGCGATGGTCACCTATCGGTCAGGCCCTGGTCATTGAGTGTAATCGGGGCAGGCTTTGGCGTAACCGGCCACGCCGCTTTCTGCCGGAAAGGAAGAAGCGTCGGATAACACACTTTGTAAAACAGCCGAGCGTCGCGTCTGGCGTTTTTGTGCTTGAGTAAAGATAACTCTAGGGTTACTTTTGATTGGGCCGAAGCAAGGAGGCGGGTGGTGCAGAGCAGGCTATTGATCAAGGAAATGATGGAGGCGGGTTGGACACTGGATCGGGTCACTGGCAGTCATCACATCTTCACTCACCGTTTCAACCCATACACGATTCCCGTTCCCCATCCGAAAAAGGCTTTACCCCTGGGAACGGTCAAGAGCATCAGGAGGCGAGCCGGGCTGTACTGCCCGCCAGCCAGTTACGCAGGAGATCCATAATGCAATATCCAATCTGTATCGAATGGGGCGACGAGAACACTGCCATCGGTATTCAGATCCCCGACATTCCCGGTGCGGTCACGGCCGGGGATACCTTTGAAGATGCTTACAACGCTGCTGTTGAAATTGCCCACATCATGCTGCAGGAAATAGCCGCAGACGGAGAAACGATTCCGATGCCGACTTCAGCGGCGATGCATCGTGCCAATCCGGAATTCGCCGACATGGGCTGGGGCATGCTGGAACTGGACATCTCGCCTTACATGGGCAAAACCGAGAAGGTCAATGTCACCTTGCCCGGCTATGTGATCCAGCGTATCGACCGCTATGTGCGTGAGCACAATGTCAAAAGCCGCTCGTCATTTCTGGCGGATGCGGCGCTGGAGAAGCTGGTTCGGCAATAAGTATTTTCAACTGCACGGCAATCGAGAGCAGGCTCGCTCCCTCAGTGTTCACCCATGACTTGTGGGCGTGAGCCTGCTCTGGATGTTCTGAAACTAAGCCGTCGCCAACGCAGCCTTCTGCGAAACACACAGAAACCGCACCAGCGCCAACAACGCAAACGCACTGCCGACAATCACAATCCACAACCAGCCTCCGTGTTCGTACACCGGGCTGGCCACCGAAGAGCCGAATGCGCCGCCGATGAAGATGCTGGTCATGTACAACGCATTCAGGCGACTGCGGCTTTTTGCATCGAGGGCGTAGACCGCGCGCTGGCCGAGGACCATGTTCATCTGTACGCAGAAATCCAGCAGCACCCCGGTCACGGCGAGGCCGATGACGCTGTAGATCGGGTGGATGAACCCGGGCAAAAAGCTCAGGCTGGCGAACAGCAACGCCAACAGCGAAGCAATGCGAGTATGCCCGGCGTCGGCGAGACGACCAGCGATGGGCGCGGCGATGGCGCCGATGGCTCCAACCAGGGCGAAGATCGCGATCTGGCTTTGCGACAGTCCATGGTTGCGCGCCAGTTCCAGCGGCACGGCAGTCCAGAACAGGCTGAACGTGGCGAACATGCAACCCTGATAAAACGCTCGTTGACGCAACACCGGCTGCCGACGCAACAGCGTCCACAACGAACCCAGCAGTTGGCCGTAGGAGGCGCTGTGATCAGGCTGGCGCTTGGGAATGGTCACCGCCAGGACAATGCTGATCGCGGCCATCAAGATCGCCGCGATCACGAACATCGCTCGCCAGCCGAAATGGTCGGCGACGACACTGGAAACCGGTCGGGCCAGCAAAATCCCCAGCAGCAAACCACCCATGATCCCGCCGACCACGCGCCCGCGAGACTCTTCCGGCGCCAGATGCGCGGCCAGTGGAATCAGGATCTGCACCGACACCGAACTGAATCCCACCAGCAGCGAAATCAGCAAAAACACGTTCGGCTGATCGGTGAACGCCGCGCCCAGCAGGCTGGCAATCGCCACCAGTGTGGTGATGATCATCAGCCGGCGATTTTCCAGGAGATCGCCCAAGGGCACCAGGAAAAACAGGCCCAACGCATAGCCGATCTGGGTCAGCGAAACGATCAGGCTGGCCATGGTGTTGGTCAGGCCGATGTCTGGAGCAATCAGGCCGATGATCGGTTGGGCATAGTAGATGTTGGCGACAATGGCGCCGCAACAGAAGGCGAACAGCAGCACCATGCCTCGGGTCATTGTCGCGGTGCCATGAGGCACCTGGGTCGCGGGTTTCATAATGTGTCTCTTAGTACAGAGGGGATGCGCGCAGGGTAAGGGCCTGGCCGAAACGGCGGAAGAGGGATTGCAGTGATAGTAGTCATTCCATTGCGGAATGAGAGACGGGCTTGCGTTCTATCAAAGGCAAAAAGGCGACCTGCCCGGGTCGCCTTTTTTTGGGGCCCGAACTCAGGGTTTACGGAGCATAAATCTGGTCGAAAACACCGCCATCATTGAAGTGGGTTTTCTGCACGGTGCGCCAGTCACCGAAGGTCTTTTCCACCGACAGGAAGTCGACTTTCGGGAAGCGGTCGGTGTATTTGGCCAGCACGGCCGGGTCGCGCGGACGCAGGTAGTTGGCCGCAGCGATTTCCTGGCCTTGCGGCGACCACAGGTATTTCAGGTATTCCTCGGCAGCGGCGCGGGTGCCTTTCTTGTCGACGGTTTTGTCGACCACGGACACCGGTGGCTCGGCTTCAGCGGAGACGCTTGGGTAGATCACTTCGAACTGGTCGCGGCCGAATTCGCGGGCGATCATTTCCGCTTCGTTTTCAAAGGTCACCAGCACGTCGCCGATCTGGTTGGTCATGAACGTCGTCGTAGCGGCGCGGCCACCGGTGTCCAGTACAGGCGCTTGCTTGAACAGCTTGCCGACGAAGTCTTTGGCCTTGTTTTCGTCGCCGCCGTTTTTCAGCACATAGCCCCACGCCGACAGGTAGGTGTAGCGACCGTTACCGGAAGTTTTCGGGTTCGGCACGATGACTTGCACGCCATCCTTGAGCAAGTCCGGCCAGTCTTTCAGGGCTTTCGGGTTGCCCTTGCGCACGATGAACACCGTGGCTGAAGTGAACGGTGCACTGTTGTTCGGCAGGCGGGTGACCCAGTTGTCCGGCACCAGTTTGCCGTTGTCCGCCAGGGCGTTGATGTCGGTGGCCATGTTCATGGTGATCACGTCAGCCGGCAAACCATCGATGACTGAGCGCGCCTGTTTGCTGGAACCGCCGAACGACATTTGCAGAGTGATGTTTTCGTTGTGCTCGGCTTGCCAGTGCTTCTGGAACGCAGTGTTGTAGTCCTTGTAGAAATCGCGCATCACGTCGTAGGAAACGTTGAGCAGGGTCGGTGCAGCCTGAGCCACGCTAGACAGGGCCAGACCAGCCGCCAGGAATGAAGCGCCAAAGAGTTTTTTCACTGCGAATTCCTTGTTCTATTAAAAATGAGAGGCAATTTGCCAGCGACTATAGCCGGGCTCGCATAGGCCTTTAAAGATTAAAAAGCACTTTGCTTATTCCATTTTTTTGAACAGCGCGTTACCACAACGGGAGCAGAAGGCGGCACCGTGTTCGTGGCTGTTTTTCCGGCACACCGGGCAATCATGTTGCAGCTGTTCGCCGCGCATGGCGTTGGCCAATTCGGCGGTGAAAATCCCGGTGGGCACGGCAATGATCGAGTAACCGGTGATCATCACCAGCGACGAAACCACCTGGCCCAGCGGGGTTTTCGGCACGATGTCACCGAACCCCACGGTGGTCAGGGTCACGATCGCCCAATAGATGCCTTTGGGAATGCTGGTAAAGCCATGTTCCGGACCTTCGATCACGTACATCAGCGTGCCGAACACCGTCACCAGTGTGCAGACACTGACCAGAAACACCACGATCTTCTGCTTGCTGCCACGCAACGCCGACATCAAGTAGTTGGCTTGCTTGAGGTAAGGACTGAGCTTGAGCACGCGGAAGATCCGCAGCATCCGAATGATCCGGATGATCAGCAGGTACTGCGCATCGGCGTAATACAGCGCGAGGATCCCGGGCACGATCGCCAGCAGATCCACCAGCCCGTAAAAACTGAAGGCATAGCGCAAAGGCTTGGGTGAGCAGTACAGGCGCAGGATGTATTCGCCGAGGAAAATGACCGTAAAACCCCACTCGATATAGGCAAGTACATCGGCGTAGTTTTTGTGAATGCTGTCGATGCTGTCGAGCATCACGACCACCAGGCTGGCGAGGATGATCAACAGCAGAATGCCGTCGAAACGCCGGCCGGCCTTGGTATCGCTCTGGAAAATCATGACGTAAAGGTCTTCACGCCAATTTTTGCTGCTGTTCATGGAAAACGCCTGACTCGATGATCAGCGCAGCCTAGGTTGATTCTCCTCCAGAGTGCAAGGCGTATGGGGGACAGTGGCCTTGGCAAATATTTGCGCAACACTGCCAACCAGCCAGCAGGCAAGGATGAATGGCGCGGTCAAGGTCGGCATGCCGGCGGCGGCAAACATCGGTGTCAGCAGCAGCGCCAGTCCGATGCCGACCAGCGGCAGCCACGGGTGCTGGCGTTGCGAGCTGAGGGCGAGGGCGGCGAGTACGGCGTTGTATCCACCGAGGCCGAGCAACGCATTGTAGAAATCATGATTCAACATGCTCCAGCCCATGCCCGCGACAGAGGCCAGCAATGCCCAACAGAACGCACGGCGATCAGCGATCAGCAATCCGGCTGCAATCATCGCACCGGCCAGCGGATGACCGAGGAACATCACCTGGCCAATGCCTTTGAGCGGTGCGGCCAGCATGTTCAGCGGGCTGACTTCGATCAAGTACGCTGTTGTCGACGGTGTCGCGAAACACAGCAGCAGCCAGCCCAGCACGACGAAGGGCGTGGTGTAGGCGGGCAGGTACTGGCTGAGTCGCACGCGCTTGATCCACTGTTGCGTGATCATTGCGCTCAGGCCTCCAGCGGCCAGAATCAGCGGCGGCATCAGCGCCGACCAAGGGAAATACAGGCTCAGCAGCAGACCGAGCAGCACGCCGTTGTAGCTGAACAACCCGGCCTGGCGATCAGCCTTGGCATAGTTGCGGCGTTGCGCGGTGAGCAAACCGGCGACGCCGCCAAGCATTGCTCCGCCAAGCAGGGCTGGGGCGGTGAACAGGATGGCTGAAAGAATCAGCAAACCGCACAGCGGATTGCGCTGGAGGAAAATCTGGCTGAAGCCGTTGAGCAAGGCTTCGGCCCAGTCGGGGCAGTGGGTATTGAAGTGATTGGCAGGCATGATGAAGTCTAGGGCAGTGGGAAAAACCAAGGTCTTGCACGAACTTTGTGGCGAGGGAGCTCGCTCCCGCTGGGCTGCGAAGCAGCCCAAACTCGCTCAATGCGGTTTCTCTGTGGAACCCGTCATCAAAGCGACGACTGCTGCGCCGCCGAGCGGGAGCGAGCTCCCGCGCCACAGGCGTTGATCTTTAAATCAATGTTTCGATGCGCAAGGAGTTAGTCGACCCCGGCTGCCCAAACGGCACACCCGCAGTGATCAACAACGTGTCGCCGCGCTGCGCCATTCCTTGGGCCTGGGCGATCTCCAGGGCTGTTGAGCAGACTTCATCGACCTGACGCAGGCGATCGTTGACTACCGAGTGCACACCCCAGGCCACGGTCAGGCGACGAGCGGTTTGCAGGTTCGGTGTCAGGTTGAGGATCGGCACGGTCGGCCGTTCACGCGCAGCGCGCAAACTTGAAGTGCCCGACTCGCTGTAATTCACCAATACCGCCACCGGCAATACGTTGCTGATCCGGCGGATCGCGCAACTGATGGCATCGGAAACCGTGGCCTCGGCTTTCGGGCGGCTGACGTCGAGTTGTGCCTGATAGTCAGGGCCGTTTTCCACTTGGCGGATGATCTTGCTCATCATCTGCACGGCTTCGAGCGGGTATTCGCCAGACGCCGTTTCCGCCGACAGCATCACCGCGTCCGCACCTTCGGCCACGGCGTTGGCCACGTCGGTAACCTCGGCGCGGGTCGGGGCCGGTGAGAAGCGCATCGACTCCAGCATTTGCGTGGCCACCACCACCGGTTTACCGAGTTCGCGGCAGGTGCTGATGATGTTTTTCTGGATCTGGGGCACGCTTTCCGCCGGGACTTCCACGCCCAGGTCGCCGCGCGCGACCATGATCGCGTCGCTCAACTCGGCGATTTCCCGCAGTTGTTCAACCGCCGAAGGTTTCTCGATCTTGGCCATCAGGAACGCTTTATCGCCGATCAGTGTGCGGGCTTCGCGGATGTCGTCCGGGCGCTGTACGAACGACAGCGCCACCCAGTCCACACCCAGTTCCAGACCGAAACTCAGATCGCGACGATCCTTGGCGGTCAGCGGACTCAGGTCGAGCACTGCTTGCGGCACGTTCACCCCTTTGCGATCCGACAGTTCGCCGCCATTGAGCACCGTGGTGTCGATGGCGTCGGCGTACTTGGTGACCACCCGCAGGCGCAGCTTGCCGTCGTCCAGCAGCAGGTCCATGCCCGGCTCCAGCGCCGCAATGATCTCCGGATGTGGCAGATTGACCCGGCGCTCATCGCCCGGCGTGGTATCCAGGTCCAGGCGCAGGGCCTGGCCGCGCACCAGTTGCACCTTGCCCTCGGCAAACTTGCCAACCCGCAGTTTCGGGCCTTGCAGGTCCATCAGGATCCCCAGCGGGTAATTCAACTGGCGCTCGACCTCGCGGATCCACTGGTAGCGCTGGGCATGGTCGGCGTGATCGCCGTGGCTGAAGTTCAGGCGGAAGATGTTGACCCCCGCCAGCACCAACTCGCGGATGTCGTCGATACCGTCGATGGCCGGGCCGAGGGTGGCGAGGATTTTGACCTTTTTATCAGGCGTCATGATGTTGGGCTCTCGAGGATCAGGATGGCGCGGAAGTCGTTGACATTGGTACGGGTCGGCTCGGTGACGATCAATGCGTCGAGCGCCTCGAAGTAGCCATAGCCATTGTTGTTGTCCAACTCGTCGCTGGCGCTCAAGCCAAGGGCGGCGGCGCGGGCGTAGCTGTCGGGGGTCATGATGGCGCCGGCGTTGTCTTCGGACCCATCGATGCCATCGGTATCGCCGGCCAGCGCATAGACGCCGGGCAGCCCCTTGAGGCTGTCGGTCAGGCTGAGCAGGAACTCGGCGTTGCGTCCGCCACGGCCGTTGCCGCGCACGGTGACGGTGGTTTCGCCGCCGGAAAGAATCACGCAGGGCGCCGCCAGCGGTTGGCCGTGCAATACGATTTGCCGGGCGATGCCGGCGTGGACCTTCGCCACGTCTCGGGATTCACCTTCCAGGTCGCCGAGGATCAGCGGGCTGAAGCCGGCCTGACGGCATTTCACGGCCGCCGCTTCCAGTGACTGCTGCGGGCGGGCGATCAACTGGAAATGACTGCGGGCCAGGCTCGGATCGCCAGGCTTGACCGTTTCCGACTCCGGACTTTGCAGCCAGGTGCGCACCGAGGCCGGTACTTCGATGTGGTAGCGCTTGAGGATCGCCAGGGCTTCGGCGGATGTACTCGGGTCGGCCACGGTAGGGCCGGAGGCGATGACCGTGGCGAGGTCGCCCGGCACATCGGAAATCGCGTAGGTATAAACAGTGGCCGGCCAGCAGGCTTTGCCCAGCCGTCCACCTTTGATCGCCGAGAGGTGCTTGCGCACGCAGTTCATCTCGCCAATGGTCGCGCCAGACTTGAGCAGGGCTTTGTTGATCGATTGCTTGTCGGCCAGGGTGATGCCCTCGGCCGGCAGTGCCAGAAGGGCTGAGCCGCCACCGGAGAGCAGGAAGATCACCCGGTCGGTTTCCGTCAGGTTGCTGACCAGTTCGAATACGCGCTTGGCCACGGCTTGACCGGCCGCGTCAGGCACGGGGTGTGCGGCTTCGACCACTTCGATTTTTTCGCAGGGGGCGCCGTGACCGTAACGGGTCACCACCAGACCGGAGACTTCACCCTGCCAGCAGCGCTCGACCACCTGGGCCATGGCGGCTGCGGCTTTACCGGCACCGATGACGATCACTCGACCACTGCGGTCGGCAGGCAAATGAGCTTCGAGGACTTGCTGCGGATGCGCCGCGTCGATGGCTGTGGCAAACAGCTCGCGCAGCAGTTGTTGCGGATCGACCGACATGGCGGGCTCCCAATCTTATTGTTCTTGGTTAATGCTTCCCACGCTCTGCGTGGGAATGCCTCAATGGACGCTCTGCGTCCGCTTTGGGACGCAGAGCGTCCCGGGCTGCATTCCCACGCAGAGCGTGGGAACGAGCGGCGGGGCAGGATTAGTTCTTATCGCGAATCGAGAAATTCGCCATGTGTTCCAGGCCCTTGATCAGCGCCGAGTGGTCCCAGTTACTGCCACCGATGGCCGCGCAGGTGCTGAACACTTGCTGGGCGTTGGCGGTGTTCGGCAGGTTGATGTTCAGTTCCTTGGCACCTTGCAGGGCCAGGTTCAGGTCCTTCTGGTGCAGGCTGATGCGGAAGCCTGGATCAAAGGTGCCCTTGATCATGCGCTCGCCGTGCACTTCGAGGATCTTCGACGAAGCGAAACCGCCCATCAGTGCTTCACGCACCTTGGCTGGGTCGGCACCGTTCTTCGCCGCGAACAGCAGGGCTTCGGCCACTGCCTGGATGTTCAGCGCAACGATGATCTGGTTTGCCACTTTCGCGGTCTGACCGTCGCCGTTACCACCAACCAGGGTGATGTTCTTGCCCATTGCCTGGAACAGCGGCAAGGCGCGTTCGAAGGCATCGGCATCGCCGCCGACCATGATGCTCAGGGTCGCAGCCTTGGCGCCAACTTCACCGCCGGACACCGGGGCGTCGAGGTATTGCGCGCCTTTCTCGTTGATCTTGGCCGCGAAAACCTTGGTGGCGGTCGGCGAGATCGAGCTCATGTCGATCACGACTTTGCCTTTGCCGATACCCGCGGCAATGCCGTCGGCGCGGAACAGCACGTCATCGACCTGCGGGGTATCCGGCACCATGACGATGATGAATTCAGCTTCCTGGGCGACTTCTTTCGGGTTCGCCAGGGCAACGGCGCCAGCAGCAACCAGATCGGCAGGCGCGGCGTCGTGGTGTGCCGACAGGAACAGGCTGTGACCGGCTTTCTGCAGGTTCGCCGCCATTGGGTGGCCCATGATGCCGGTGCCGATAAATCCGATTTTAGCCATGAAAAAATCCTCTTGTTTTTGTGTAGCCAAATAATGTGCCGAACACACTTTGTGGCGAGGGAGCTTGCTCCCGCTCGGCTGCGAAGCAGTCGTAGATCCTGAGAACCGGTTCTGCCCGAATCACCATAGTGAATGGCTGTTGGGGGCGCTTCGCACCCCAGCGGGAGCAAGCTCCCTCGCCACAGAGGCCCGGTTTAAACTCAGATCGCGTTATGGGTTTTCAACCAGCCGAGGCCGGCTTCAGTGGTGGTCAGCGGCTTGTATTCGCAGCCGACCCAACCCTGGTAACCGATGCGGTCCAGGTGTTCGAACAGGAAGCGGTAGTTGATCTCACCGGTGCCTGGTTCGTTGCGCCCCGGGTTGTCCGCGAGCTGTACATGGTTGATCTCGCCCAGATGCGATTGCAGGGTGCGGGCCAGGTCGCCTTCCATGATTTGCATGTGGTAGATGTCGTATTGCAGGAACAGGTTGGCGCTGCCGACCTGCTCGCGAATCGACAGGGCTTGCGCGGTGTTGTTCAGGTAGAAGCCCGGGATGTCGCGGGTGTTGATCGCTTCCATCACCAGTTTGATGCCCGCCGCTTGCAGCTTGTCGGCGGCGTACTTGAGGTTGGCGACGAAGGTCTTCTCGACAGTGGCATCGTCCACGCCTTGCGGACGAATGCCGGCCAGGCAGTTGACCTGGGAGTTGCCCAGCACTTGCGCGTAAGCGATGGCCAGGTCGACTCCGGCGCGGAATTCTTCAACCCGGTCCGGCAGGCACGCGATACCGCGTTCGCCCTTGGCCCAGTCACCGGCCGGCAGATTGAACAGCACTTGGGTCAGACCGTTGGCGTCGAGCCTGGCCTTGATTTCGGCCGAGCTGAAGTCGTACGGGAACAGGTATTCGACACCACTGAAACCGGCCTTGGCGGCGGCGTCGAAACGGGCAAGGAAATCCTGTTCGGTGAACAGCATGGACAGGTTGGCTGCGAAACGCGGTCCCACGCTCTGCGTGGGAATGCCTCAATGGACGCTCTGCGTCCGCTTTGGGACGCAGAGCGTCCCGGGCTGCATTCCCACGCAGAGCGTGGGAACGATCATTCAGAGCGGTCAGCAGTTAATCAAGCAACGAAATCGCTGTTGGCGCATCGTTGCCGACCAGCGCCAGGTCTTCGAATTCGTTGACGGCGTTGATCTCGGTGCCCATGGAAATGTTGGTCACGCGTTCCAGAATAATCTCAACGATGACGGGCACCTTGAACTCTTCGATCAGTTCCTGAGCCTTGCGCAGGGCAGGCTGGATCTGAGCCGGTTCGAACACACGCAGTGCCTTGCAACCGAGGCCTTCGGCAACCGCGACGTGGTCGACACCGTAACCGTTGAGTTCCGGCGCGTTGAGGTTATCGAAGGACAGCTGCACGCAGTAATCCATGTCGAAACCGCGCTGTGCCTGACGAATCAGACCCAGGTACGAGTTGTTTACCACAACATGAATGTACGGCAGCTTGAACTGCGCGCCCACTGCCAATTCTTCGATCATGAACTGGAAGTCATAGTCCCCCGACAGGGCCACGACTTTACGGTTCGGATCAGCCTTGACCACACCCAGCGCTGCCGGAATGGTCCAGCCGAGCGGGCCGGCCTGACCGCAGTTGATCCAGTGACGCGGTTTGTAGACGTGCAGGAACTGCGCGCCGGCAATCTGCGACAGACCGATGGTGCTGACGTAGCAAGTGTCTTTGCCGAACACCTGGTTCATCTCTTCGTAAACGCGCTGCGGCTTGACCGGCACGTTGTCGAAGTGAGTCTTGCGTTGCAGGCTGGCCTTGCGCTGCTGGCAATCCTGCAGCCAGGCACTGCGGTTCTTCAGTTTGCCGGCGGCTTGCCATTCGCGAGCGACTTCGATGAACACGGTCAGCGCGGCGGCAGCGTCGGAAACGATGCCCAGGTCCGGGGTGAACACGCGGCCGATCTGCGTGCCTTCGATGTCGACGTGAATGAACTTGCGGCCTTCGGTATAGACATCGACCGAACCGGTATGACGGTTGGCCCAGCGGTTACCAATGCCCAGGACTACGTCGGATTTCAGCATCGTTGCGTTTCCGTAACGGTGCGAGGTTTGGAGGCCGACCATGCCGACCATCAGTGGGTGATCGTCCGGGATCGTACCCCAGCCCATCAGGGTCGGGATGACCGGGATACCGGTCAACTCGGCGAATTCCACCAGCAGGTCACTGGCGTCGGCATTGATGATCCCGCCACCGGCTACCAGCAATGGGCGTTCGGCCTGATCCAGCAAGGCCAGAGCCTTCTCGACCTGGACGCGACTGGCGGTCGGCTTGGCCAGCGGCAGTGGCTGGTAAGCGTCGATGTCGAATTCGATTTCAGCCATCTGCACGTCGAACGGCAGGTCGATCAGCACAGGACCAGGGCGGCCGGAGCGCATTTCATAAAAGGCTTTCTGGAACGCGTAGGGCACCTGGCCCGGTTCGAGAACGGTGGTTGCCCATTTGGTCACTGGCTTGACGATGCTGGTGATGTCGACAGCCTGGAAGTCTTCCTTGTGCATACGGGCGCGGGGTGCTTGCCCGGTGATGCAGAGGATTGGAATCGAGTCGGCCGAGGCGCTGTAGAGCCCGGTGACCATGTCGGTGCCGGCAGGGCCGGAAGTACCGATGCACACGCCGATGTTGCCGGCCTTGGTGCGGGTGTAACCCTCGGCCATGTGCGAGGCGCCTTCAACGTGGCGAGCGAGTACGTGATCGATGCCGCCGACCTTTTGCAGGGCGGAGTACAGCGGGTTGATGGCAGCACCCGGGATGCCAAAAGCGGTATCAACCCCTTCACGGCGCATCACCAGAACGGCGGCTTCGATTGCTCTCATTTTGCTCATGGTTTTGTGCCTCTTTACGTTTTGTAATTGTATACAAGTGGCTTTGCGCAGAGTGTATTCACGGCGGACGGCGCAGGTCAATCCATTTTCTCAAGCGCTCGTTTCATTCGTCGGAAGCCTGTTCTACTGTGGCTTTTCGTCGCATGTGGCGCTTTTCGATAATTATTGTATACAAAAAAATAGTTCATTGTGTTCTATTTGTGGCATCGGACTGCGGCACAACGGCGCAGTCCCACGGCTTTCCGAAAAACAAAATGAGGACGGCACCATGAGCGCTTTAACCTTGAAAGTCGCAGTCAACCTGGTCAACGAGGCCATCACCGCAGGGCGTGCAATCTGCGCAGCGCCCTTGACCATCGCCGTGCTGGACGCTGGCGGACACCTGATCACCCTGCAACGCGAAGACGGCGCCAGCCTGCTGCGCCCGCAGGTCGCCATCGGCAAAGCCTGGGGCGCCATCGCCCTGGGCAAGGGCTCCCGCCTGTTGGCACTGGACGCGCAACAGCGCCCAGCCTTCATCGCCGCGTTGAACAGCCTGGGCCAGGGCAGTGTGGTGCCGGCACCCGGAGGTGTGCTGATTCGGAATCAGGACGGGAACGTGCTTGGGGCGGTGGGGATCAGCGGGGATCTGTCGGATGTGGATGAGCAGTGTGCGATCACTGCGATCGAGGCGTTGGGGTTGAGGGCGGATGCGGGGGTTGTGGCTTGATCTTTGGCGACTGAACCAGCGTCATCGCTGGCAAGCCAGCTCCCACAAGGACTGGGGTGTTCACATATTTTGCGGACACCATCAGACCTGTGGGAGCAGGCTTGCCAGCGATTGCAGTCTGCCAGACACATCCAGCTAAAAGTGTGTGTTACCGCTCAGAGTTTCCCGGTCTAGCCTTTTCATGAGTTCATCATGAGAGAGGCAACGGAATGCCTGATTTCCCCGCATCAAACCGTCTGCGAACAGGCCGCTATGCCGAGCCCAGTCGAATCTATTTGCTGACGACCAACACGCTGGATCGAGAGCCGATTTTTACTGACTTCGCTTTGGGCAGATTGGTGGTTCATCAATTTCGTCGGGCACAGAATCTGGGATTGGCAAAATCACTGGCCTGGGTGGTCATGCCAGACCATTTTCATTGGCTGGTCGAACTGGAAAACTCCTCACTGCGCAGACTAATGCGCGAGACAAAGTCGCTTGTTACTCGAGAGGTGAATTTTTTCAGTAACAGGAACGGGCCGCTTTGGCAGCAGGGCTTTCACGACCGTGCGTTAAGGCGGGAAGATGATTTGGTGAAGATGGCGCGCTATGTAGTGGCCAACCCCTTGCGGGCTGGTCTGGTCGAGAGAATTGGTGATTACCCGCTGTGGGACGCCGTCTGGGTTTGAGTCAATATCGAGTCGCCTTCATCGCTGGCAAGCCAGCTCCCACAGCGAAGTGTGTCGTTCACAAGATTGGGTGCAACACAAAAACCTGTGGGAGCTGGCTTGCCAGCGATGGGCCACCACGGACTATCAATCCGGCTCACACCCCTTCAACACCAACCGAATAATCGTCTGCGCAGCCGCTTCGTAATCCTCTTCGTCGAGCTTGGCCTTGCCGGTGATGGCGGTGATTTGCCAGTCGAAGTCGGCGTAGGTCTGGGTCGCAGCCCAGATACTGAACATCAGGTGGTTGGGGTCGATCGGGGCGATCTGGCCGCGGTCGATCCAGCTCTGGATGCACTCGATGTTGTGCTTGGCCTGGCTGTTGAGCTGTTCCACCAGGTCGGTGCTCAGGTGCGGTGCGCCGTGCATGATTTCGCTGGCAAACACCTTGGAGGCGAAAGGCAGGTCGCGGGAGATGCGGATTTTCGAGCGAATGTAGCCGCTCAGCACTTCGCTGGGCACGCCGTCGGGGTTGAATGGCGTCGAGGCTTGAAGGATCGGTTCGATGATACTTTCCAGGACCTCGCGGTAGAGGTTTTCCTTGGATTTGAAGTAGTAGTAGACGTTGGGCTTGGGCAATCCCGCCTTGGCTGCGATATCGCTGGTTTTGGTCGCTGCGAAGCCCTTGTCGGCAAATTCTTCACTGGCGGCACGCAGGATCAGTTGTTTGTTGCGCTCGCGGATGGTGCTCATAAACCAGGGGGTTCCTTGCCTGTTCTGGCGGTTGCGCATGGTAGCACCGGCGTTCGGCGGCGCTCAAGAATGCACCATGCGGCGCTCGGCCACGCTATGCTGCACCGCATTTACTGAAGAAGGAAACCGATTCATGGCAGGAAGCAGTTTGCTGTTGCTGATCGACGACATTGCTGCGGTGCTGGATGACGTGGCCCTGATGACCAAAATGGCCGCCAAGAAGACGGCCGGCGTGCTGGGTGATGATCTGGCGCTCAATGCCCAGCAGGTCAGCGGTGTGCGTGCCGAACGGGAAATTCCGGTGGTGTGGGCGGTAGCCAAGGGCTCGTTCATCAACAAGCTGATTCTGGTGCCGTCGGCCATTGCCATCAGCGCGTTCATCCCATGGCTGGTCACGCCATTGTTGATGGTCGGTGGCGCTTATCTGTGTTTCGAGGGCTTCGAGAAACTTGCGCACAAGTTCTTGCACAGCAAAGCCGAAGATCAGGCTGAACATGCCGAACTGGTCGAGGCGGTAGCGGACCCGGCGGTGGACCTGGTGGCGTTCGAGAAGGACAAGATCAAAGGCGCCATTCGTACCGATTTCATCCTTTCCGCAGAAATCATTGCCATTACCCTTGGCGTTGTCGCTGACTCGGCGCTGACCCAGCAAATCGTCGTGCTCTCGGGCATCGCTATTGTCATGACTGTCGGCGTATACGGGCTGGTGGCCGGCATCGTCAAGCTCGATGATCTAGGCCTGTGGCTGACACAGAAACCCGGCCAAGTGGCCAAAAACATCGGCGGCGGGATTCTACGCGCGGCGCCGTACATGATGAAAAGCCTGTCGGTGATCGGCACGGCGGCGATGTTCCTGGTGGGTGGCGGCATCCTGACCCACGGCGTGCCGGTGGTGCATCACTGGATCGAAAGTGTCAGCGCAGCGGCGGGCGGTGCCGGGTTTATCGTGCCAACGTTGCTCAATGCGGTCGCGGGAATTGTGGCTGGGGCGGTGGTGTTGCTTGGGGTGATGGCTATCAGCAAAATCTGGAAAGTTGCGAGAGGCTGAAAATAACGCAGCCTGCGATAGCTCCTACAGGCTGCGATCTTGGCGATGTATGCCGCGCAAAATGAAAAAGGCCATTCGACTGGAATCGAATGGCCTTTTTTGTTGCCGCCGAATTACTCGGCTATCTGCAGTTTGCGCGACTCGGTGTACACGTAACGCACCTTCTCGTACTCGAACGGCGAGTTCAGCTGGCCATAGCGGAAGCTGGTCTGATAGCGCTTGTCGACGCCACGCAGGACCCAGACTTCCGGATGGTTGGAGCTGACTTCGGCAACGTTGAGGAAGTTGATTGCGTTCTCGGCGCTGTAATCGACCAACAAGCCGCCAGTGTCACGCAGGTTCGACGGGCCAAGTATCGGCAGTACGAAGTAGGCGCCGCCCGGAACACCATAGAAGCCCAGCGTCTGGCCGAAGTCCTCGCTCTGGCGTGGCAGGCCCATGGCGGTGGCCGGGTCCCACAGGCCGGCAATACCAATGGTGGTGTTGAGCAGCAGCCGACCGGTGATCTCCATGGAGCGCTGGCCCTTGAACTGCAACAGGCTGTTCAACAGGTTTGGCACGTCGCCCAGGTTATTGAAGAAGTTGCTGACGCCGGTACGCAAAAAGCTCGGCGTGATGTAGCGATAGCCATCGACCACCGGCAGGAACACCCATTGGTCGAACCGGTAGTTGAAGTGGTAAACGCGACGGTTCCATTCTTCCAGCGGGTCATAGACGTTCAGTGCGCTGAGCGTCGAACGTTCGAACTCACGCTGATCCAGCCCCGGGTTGAATTTGAGTTTGCTCAACGGCTCCTTGAAACCGTCACTGTCGACAACGACTGGAGCATTGGCTTTGCTGTTGTCGGCATTGGCAACGCCTGCACAGAGTAACGCAGCGATAAGCAGGAGATATTTAGCCACGGAAGAACTCCAGCATGGCGTCGCTGTTGACGCGGTAGTTAAGGTTGCCGCAATGGCCGCCCAGCGGGTAAACGGTCAAGCGATCGCCGAACGTCTGGCGCAGGAACCCGAGGTCACCCGGGCCGAGGATCACGTCGTCAGCGTTGTGCATGACGGCAATTTTCGGGCTGTCGCGCAGGTAATCCTTCAGTGCGTACAAGCTCACCTGGTCGATCAGTTGCAGCAGGCTGCCACCGTCGGTGCGCGCACGCCACATCGGGATCACCTGTTCAGTGATGTAGCAGTCGAAATCACACTGCAATGCACGCTTGAGGTACGGGGTGAGACTGGTGCCTTCTGTAATCGGTGTTTTCGGGGGAGTGATCAGGCCGCGGCGGTTGATCAGGTCCGAGGTAAAGGCGATATCGGCCGCCGAGAAGCGGAACGAGGTACCGATCAGCATGGCCATCTGTTCGTTGGTGAGGTGCTGCTTGGACTGCTGGAAGTCGTAGAGCAGGGCATCGTTGAGGTCGATGTAGCCCTTTTGTTGGAAGTAGCGGGTCAACTTGTTCAGTACCAGCTCATAGAAGGTAGTGGTGTTGTTGATGCCCTTGACCTCGGTCTGAACCAGTTTGTCGAGATTGGTGATCGAGGTGTAGAGATTGACCGGCGGGTTGAGCAGCAGCACCTTTTTGAAATTAAAGCTGCGGCGGGTTTCGTCCAGGTGCGCGACGAAGGCTGCATCCAGTGCGCCGAGGCTGTAACCGGTCAGGTAGAAATCGGTCACCGGTACGTTAGGGTTCTGCGCCCGCACGGATTGCATCACCCGGTACATGTCTTCGGCATCTTCCTTGGTGATGCCCGGGGTCGCGAAGCGGGACGCGGCACTCATGAAGTCGAAACTGGTGGGCGACGACAATTGCACCACGTGGTAACCGGCTTTGTAGTAGAGCTTTTTCAGGTATTCGTTGAGGCTGCTGTCGTAGCGCGCGCCCGTGCCGGCGATCAGGAAAATCAGCGGTGCCGCTTTATCCTGGGTGGCGATGCGATAGGTGAGTTTCTTCACTGCCCAAAAATTGTCCGGCAGTTCGAACGCACGCTCAGGGCGCAAGGTGATGCTGCGATCCGACTGATTGATGTCGTCGTCAAGCGGCAGTTCGGGACGCAAATCCGGTGGCGTCGTGGCAATGGTTGCCTCGAACGGGTTAGTCAGGGGATAGCCATAACTGGCGGCGTCGATGTCGACCGCCAGTGCGGACGCACTCAAGATAAGGCCGCCAAACAGGGCGGCGAAGCGCAAGGAACGGAGCATGACTAGATCCCTTAGAGGAAGGTGCCGAATGAAGTTCGCAGGCTATGACCACTGGATTTGCGCCAAAGTGCCACGCATCGGCACCAAACAGGCTTAATTCGGAGTAATAGTAGCTCGACGATACACTTTGCAGCGATTGAAAGGCCAGTTAACTGTTGTTAGCGCTTGCGAAAGACCGTCGGGAGATTAAGCTGACCGCCGTTTTCGTTGATTGGAGTGTTTCATGTCCCGCCGTCTGCCCGTGATCCTGCTGCTCATTGTGCTGCCTCTATGGCTGGCCGCCAGTTATGGCGCGCGTTATGGCTTTATGGAAGATGCACAGTGGGTCGGCCTCTGCGTGGATGAGGCGAGCCGCTGGGAATGTCAGGTTCGCTCGAACCTGGGCCTGATGATTCACTTCAAGATTCTGGGCTATGGCGCACTGGCCGCTGCCATCATCGGCTTTGTCGTGCCGGGACGGGCAGGGTGGTGGCTGGCGGTATTGGCGCTGGCATTGGGTTTTCCGGCTTTGGCCTTGTACAACACGACGCTGGCGGTGTTTGCGGTGGTGATTGCGGGGTTGCGGTTGGTCAGAGAAACCCGTAGCGCTTGACTGTCAGCCATCGCGGGCAAGCCCGCTCCCACAGGTTCATCGGCGAACACGCAATTGTGAACGACAACGATCCTTGTGGGAGCGGGCTTGCCCGCGATGAGGGCCGTAAATTTGATTAGGGTTAAACCTTGCGAACGCGCAAGCAGCGCCACAACGCCGCCACCATCAACCCACTCACCAACGCCCAGCCCCAAGCCTGCTGATTCTGCAGACCTTCCCGGAACAACTGCGGCGCAATGCCCGCTCCGATGATGAAGGTCAGCAACGCGATTTCCCGGCGCGGCACGCTCACCGGACGGCACAGATACACCAGTGCCGGCACGATGAACGCGACGCTCGGGAAGCTGCGGTAGCGCGGGTCAAATACCAGCTCCAGCATGCTCACCGCCGCTGCAAAGCCGATCACCGCAACCAGCCAGCCTGAGCGACGCTCAAGTGCGTTGAACGCCTGTGCTCGCCATCCTGTACGAGGGCTCAGCGTCAGGGCGGCGTGCACCAGCACTAACAGGTTCAGCGCAGTCAGCAATGCCACCCACAACCACTCGCTGGTGAAACGGGTAGTCACGCGGGCGAGGTCGCCCCACACGCCGATGGAGCACGCAGCCAATGCCGCAAACAACGGCAGGACCAGCGCTGCGCGGGTGCTGCGGACGCGGCCGCCCAGCACAAGCGTCCCGACAAAGATCAGGCCGCCCACAACCAGCCACTGCGACCAGTACGGTACGTTCGACACCGGACCGGCCAGCACGCCTTTGTCCTGCCGATCGGCATCGAACAGCCCCCAGTAGCCACCCACGGCGCCTTCACTGGCGCGTTTCCATGGCTGGTCGAAGGCTTCGATCAGGTTGTAGTGCCAGCCGTGCTGCTCGGCCATGGTGACAAAACCGCGAATGAATTTCGCTTCGTTGACTCGGCTCGGCAGAGCGGTTTCGCGCTGACGGCCTTCGCTGGGCCAGCCGGTTTCGCCAATCATCACGTCCTTGGGTGCGAACTTGTTGCCGAACACCTGACGCACTTCGGCGACGTGTTGCAGTGCGGCATCGATGTTCGAAGGATCGTCTTCCCAGTACGGCAACAAGTGGATGGTCAGGAAATCCACGGCCGGCGCGATTTCCGGATGCTTGAGCCAAAACTCCCAGACGTCGGCATAGGTGACGGGTTGCTTGACCTGGCTTTTGACCTTGGTGATCAGCCGGGCCAGTTGTGCCCCGGTGACTTCTTTGCGCAGCAGGGTTTCGTTGCCGACGATCACAGCGGTCACCACGTCGGCGTTGGCGTTGGCCGACGCAATCAGCAGGTCGACTTCTTTTTCGGTATCCACCGTGTTGCTGTTGACCCAGGCGCCGATCATCAGCTTCAAGCCGTGTTTACGTGCGAGGTCGGGCAGGGCTTCGAGCCCGGTCATGGAGTAGGTGCGGATGCATTCGAAGCTTTTGGACAGCAGCGCGAGGTCGGCGTCCATGCGCTCCGGGCGCAGGTTGAACGGTACGTCGAACGGCGATTGGTCTTTGTCAAACGGGGTGTAGGAGGCGCATTGCAGTTTGTGCGTGGCGCTGGCGACATCCGGCAGGGTCACCGGTTTACCAATGCCGTACCAGAAACCACAAAGGGCAAAAAGCCCCAGCAGGCAGGCGAACAGATAAGCAAAAAAAGGAGAGCGAGATGTCGCGGGCATGATCAGGCCGTCTGGGAGCAAAGCGGCGCATGTTACCTGCATTTGTACTGTGCTTGGTGGCTCGCATGATTTTGACATGCAAAGTTCGGGCGGATTGTCCGGGGCGTTTGTCGCCCTCAGGATTAATGGCGTTCTGATGTCGTTTCTCGATGCCTTGAGGTCGCTGGCAGAGCAGGTCGCTTATAGCGTCAGGTTGATTATCGGAGGCGTCAGTACCCTCGTTGATAAACGCGCTGATGATTGAACGGGTTTGCGGTGAAGCGTGATGGGGGCGCTGTGCACCAGAACAATACGTTGACGCGACTCGGCACCCGTCGAGCGCAGCACTTTCGGGGAAGTAACGATGAAGATGCGACGACTTTTAGGTGCAGGTGCCGCACTGGTACTTGTGATGGGTTCCACATTCGCCAATGCCGAGAGCAAGACCCTGAGCATCGGTTACGTTGACGGCTGGTCCGACAGCGTCGCGACGACTCACGTAGCTGCTGAAGTCATCAAGCAGAAACTCGGATATGACGTGAAGCTGCAAGCCGTCGCGACCGGGATCATGTGGCAGGGTGTAGCCACCGGCAAACTCGACGCCATGCTCTCGGCCTGGTTGCCGGTGACCCACGGCGATTACTGGGCCAAGAACAAGGATCAGGTGGTCGACTACGGTCCGAACTTCAAGGACGCAAAAATCGGCTTGATCGTGCCGGAATACGTCAAGGCCAAGTCGCTGGAAGACCTGAAGACCGACGACAGCTTCAAAAAACGCATCGTCGGCATCGATGCCGGTTCAGGCGTGATGCTTAAAACCGAGCAGGCCATCAAGGACTACGACCTGACCGGTTACCAGCTCAAGGCCAGTTCCGGCGCTGGCATGATTGCCGAACTGACCCGTGCCGAAAAGAAGAACGAATCCATTGCCGTGACCGGTTGGGTACCGCACTGGATGTTCGCCAAGTGGAAATTGCGTTTCCTCGAAGACCCGAAAGGCGTGTATGGCGCGGCTGAAACCGTGAACAGCATCGGCAGCAAGGAGCTGGCAACAAAAGCACCGGAAGTGGCCAAGTTCCTGAAGAACTTCCAGTGGGCTTCGAAAGACGAGATCGGCGAAGTCATGCTGGCGATCCAGGAAGGCGCCAAGCCGGACGCGGCAGCGAAGGACTGGGTAGCCAAACACCCGGAGCGTGTTGCTGACTGGATCAAATGATGTGAGCTGAAGTTTCTATTGAGCTCCTCTCAAAGCCGCTTGGCGTAACTGCCAAGCGGCTTTTGCTTTTCTGTAGGAGCCAGGCTTGCCGGCGAAGGCACCTGCAAAATCGCCATCGCCGGCAAGCCTGGCTCTTGCGGGGGTTGCCCCGCACCGAAGTTTGGCAATTCTGTCATGTGGTACTAAGACTAAGGTCGTCTGGAACCTGCCCCGCAGCCGCATAGAGTGGATACCGTTCCAACTTAATCTGTGCTGCGAGGATAAAAACAATGAACGACAGCATTTACCTCTCGATTCAAAACAGCCCGCGATTCAAGGAGCTGGTTAGCAAGAGGGAACGATTCGCCTGGATTCTATCGGCGATCATGCTAGGGCTTTACTCCGGATTCATCCTGTTGATTGCTTACGGGCCGCATGTGCTGGGGGCAAAAATCAGCCCTGAGTCATCGATTACCTGGGGCATACCGATCGGTGTCGGTCTGATCATTTCGGCCTTCATCCTGACGGGTATTTACGTACGACGCGCCAACGGCGAGTTCGACGACCTGAACAATGCGATTCTCAAGGAGGCTCAGCAATGATCCGGCGTCTAATGGCTCTTTTGAGCATCGCAGCGTTCGCACCTGGCGCCTGGGCGGCTGACGCCCTGACCGGCGCCGTTCAGAAACAACCGCTCAACGTGTCGGCGATCGTGATGTTCGTCGCCTTCGTCGGTGCCACCCTGTGCATCACCTACTGGGCATCCAAGAAAAACAACTCGGCCTCCGACTACTATGCGGCGGGTGGCAAGATCACCGGTTTTCAGAACGGTCTGGCGATTGCTGGCGACTACATGTCGGCGGCATCCTTCCTGGGTATTTCCGCGCTGGTGTTCACTTCCGGCTACGATGGCCTGATCTACTCGATCGGCTTCCTGGTGGGCTGGCCAATCATTCTGTTCCTGATTGCCGAGCGCCTGCGTAACCTGGGTAAATACACCTTTGCCGACGTGGCGTCCTATCGCCTGGGCCAAACCCAGATCCGCTCGCTGTCCGCTTGCGGATCGTTGGTGGTGGTAGCGTTTTACCTGATCGCGCAAATGGTCGGTGCCGGCAAGCTGATCCAGCTGTTGTTCGGTCTGGACTATCACGTCGCGGTGATTCTGGTCGGTGTGCTGATGTGCATGTACGTGCTGTTCGGCGGCATGCTGGCGACCACCTGGGTGCAGATCATCAAGGCTGTGCTGTTGCTGTCCGGTGCCTCGTTCATGGCGCTGATGGTGATGAAGCACGTAGGCTTTGACTTCAACACATTGTTCTCCGAAGCGATCAAGGTTCACGCCAAGGGCGAAGCGATCATGAGCCCGGGCGGTCTGGTCAAGGACCCGATTTCGGCCTTCTCGCTGGGTCTGGCGCTGATGTTCGGTACCGCTGGCCTGCCACACATTCTGATGCGCTTCTTCACCGTGAGTGACGCAAAAGAAGCTCGCAAGAGCGTGCTGTACGCGACTGGCTTCATTGGCTACTTCTATATCCTGACTTTCATCATCGGCTTCGGCGCGATCCTGCTGGTCAGCACCAACCCGGCCTTCAAAGATGCGGCTGGCGCACTGTTGGGCGGTAACAACATGGCGGCGGTGCACCTGGCCAACGCGGTGGGCGGCAGTATCTTCCTGGGCTTCATCTCGGCGGTAGCGTTCGCGACCATTCTGGCAGTGGTTGCCGGTCTGACCCTGGCCGGTGCTTCGGCGGTGTCCCACGACCTGTATGCCAGCGTGATCAAGAAAGGCAAGGCCAACGAGAAGGATGAAATCCGCGTCTCGAAAATCACCACCATCGCTCTGGCAGTGCTGGCGATTGCTCTGGGTATCCTGTTCGAAAGCCAGAACATCGCGTTCATGGTTGGTCTGGCGTTCTCCATCGCAGCGAGCTGCAACTTCCCGGTCCTGCTGCTTTCCATGTACTGGAAAAAGCTGACGACTCGCGGTGCGATGATCGGTGGCTGGCTGGGTCTGGTCAGTGCTGTTGGCCTGATGGTGCTTGGCCCGACCATCTGGGTGCAGATCCTGCATCACGAGAAGGCGATCTTCCCGTATGAGTACCCAGCGCTGTTCTCGATGATCATTGCCTTCGTCGGCATCTGGTTCTTCTCGATCACCGACAAGTCGGCGGCGGCTGACAACGAGCGGGCGCTGTTCTTCCCGCAATTCGTTCGCTCGCAGACTGGTCTGGGGGCGAGCGGGGCGGTTTCACACTAAGGCTTGATGCTTTTATATAAGTAACGCAGTAATGAAGGATGCCCCGGTCGAGAGACCGGGGCATTTTTTATTGGGCGGTTATCGAACCGAATCTGCGGGATTTGCACGATTTACTGTAGGAGCGAGCCTGCTCGCGAAAAACGTCCAGGCAACACGGAGGCATTCAGGCAACCCGCGTTAGCGTTTACGTCAATCGCGAGCAGGCTCGCTCCTGCGGGGGCATGGTGGTTGGTTGTCAGGACGCCATCGCTGGCAAACAAGCTCCCACAGGGACTGCGGTTTAGCGGGAGAAATGTGTACGTCTGCAATCGGGTCGGGCACCAGTTCGCCTCGATGTTTGAGCGATGAGGCTCACTAACAAAAACGGCCCCTATATAAATAGAGGCCGTTTCCGGTACAGCTCAACTCGCTACAGCAAGACAGATCTTACTTGCGGTCTTCCAGCTTGGTGATGTCACGCGACTCGTAGCCGGTGTACAACTGGCGTGGACGGCCGATCTTGTACGGGCTGGAGAGCATTTCCTTCCAGTGGGAGATCCAGCCAACGGTCCGCGCCAGGGCGAAGATCACGGTGAACATGCTGGTTGGAATGCCGATCGCCTTGAGGATGATCCCCGAGTAGAAGTCGACGTTCGGGTACAGCGAGCGTTCGATGAAGTACGGGTCGGTCAGGGCGATCTCTTCCAGGCGCATGGCCAGTTCGAGTTGCGGATCGTTCTGGATGCCCAGTTCTTTCAACACTTCGTCGCAGGTCTTTTTCATCACGGTGGCGCGTGGGTCACGGTTTTTGTAAACGCGGTGACCGAAGCCCATCAGTTTGAACGGATCGTTCTTGTCCTTGGCCTTGGCGATGTATTTGTCGATGTTCGAGACGTCGCCAATCTCATCGAGCATGGTCAGAACGGCTTCGTTGGCACCGCCGTGGGCAGGGCCCCACAGTGCAGCGATACCGGCGGCGATACAGGCGAACGGGTTGGCACCCGAAGAACCTGCCAGGCGCACGGTGGACGTCGAGGCGTTCTGCTCGTGGTCGGCGTGGAGGATGAAGATCCGGTCCATGGCCTTGGCGAGTACCGGGCTGATCGGTTTGATCTCGCACGGGGTGTTGAACATCATGTGCAGGAAGTTTTCCGCGTACGTCAGGTCGTTGCGCGGGTACATCATGGGTTGGCCCATGGAGTACTTGTAAACCATCGCTGCCAGGGTCGGCATCTTGGCAACCAGGCGGATCGCGGAGATTTCGCGATGCTGCGGGTTATTGATGTCCAGGGAGTCGTGGTAGAACGCCGAGAGCGCGCCGACTACGCCGCACATGACGGCCATCGGGTGGGCGTCGCGACGGAAGCCGTTGAAGAAGGTCTTCAGCTGCTCGTGAACCATGGTGTGGTTCTTCACGGTGCTGACGAACTGGGCCTTCTGTTCTGCAGTCGGCAGTTCGCCGTTGAGCAGCAGATAGCAGGTTTCCAGGTAGTCCGACTTTTCAGCCAGCTGTTCGATCGGGTAGCCGCGGTGCAGCAGGATGCCGTTGTCGCCGTCGATATAGGTAATCTTCGACTCGCAAGAGGCGGTCGACATGAAACCTGGGTCAAAGGTGAAGCGGCCCGTGGCCGTCAGGCCCCGAACATCGATAACATCGGGACCAACGGTGCCGGTTAAAATGGGCAGCTCGACGGGGGCTGCGCCCTCGATGATCAACTGCGCTTTTTTGTCAGCCATGTGGCCTCCTATTTATGCTTGAAATCATCAGACAGACCCCCCACGCAGGGCCCGCACCACTATAGTGAGATAAATTCGAATGTCAATTTGCCTAAAGTCTTGCTCCAGAAGGCTTTAACCGTACTTTTTTCTCGAAATTGCCTGCCATTTACGCCTTTTATGCCCGTTGCGCAATCCGCTGTTTGGGTTAGGTCTTTGCGTTGTCATTAGTAGCCTAACTGTCTATACTCGGCCACCGACCGCCAAGGGCTTTTGGGCCTGCTTTATTGGGGGTCGCATCCCTGGGTGGTGGTTACCTGACCAGTGCACTCCCCAACAACTTTGCCCTGATTGTTAGGGGCTCTTCAGTGTGAAAAAAAAGCCGTGAAAAGCCAACGACCTGTAAACCTAGACCTAAGGACCATCAAACTCCCCATCACCGGCGTTACGTCGTTTCTTCACCGTGTTTCCGGCATCATCCTCTTCCTGGGCCTTGGCTTCATGCTTTATGCATTGGGCAAGTCCTTGGGTTCCGAGGAAGGTTTTGCCGACGTGAAGGCATGCTTGACCAGCCCGCTGGCCAAGTTCGTAGCATGGGGCCTCCTGTCCGCTCTTCTGTATCACCTGGTAGCCGGTGTGCGCCACTTGATCATGGATATGGGCATCGGTGAGACGCTGGAAGGCGGCCGCCTGGGCTCGAAAATTATCATCGCCGTTTCCGTGGTGTTGATCGTTCTGGCAGGAGTTTGGATATGGTAACCAGCGTTACGAACCTTTCGCGTTCCGGCCTTTATGACTGGATGGCGCAACGTGTGTCTGCGGTCGTTCTCGCGGCTTATTTCATTTTCCTGATCGGATACCTCGCTGCGAACCCGGGCATTGGCTACGACCAATGGCACGGCCTGTTCGCCCACAACGGGATGCGTATCTTCAGTCTGCTGGCCCTCGTGGCCCTGGGCGCTCACGCCTGGGTCGGCATGTGGACCATCGCGACCGACTACCTGACGCCAATGGCGCTGGGCAAGTCCGCGACTGCAGTACGTTTCCTTTTCCAGGCAGTATGCGGCGTTGCGATGTTCGCTTACTTCGTCTGGGGTGTGCAGATTCTCTGGGGTATCTGATTCATGGCTAACATTCCAACGATTTCTTTCGACGCCATCATTATTGGTGGTGGCGGTGCCGGCATGCGCGCAGCGCTGCAACTGGCACAAGGTGGTCACAAGACTGCCGTGATCACCAAGGTGTTCCCGACCCGTTCGCACACTGTATCCGCCCAGGGCGGCATCACCTGCGCCATCGCGTCGGCCGACCCGAACGATGACTGGCGCTGGCACATGTACGATACCGTCAAGGGTTCCGACTACATCGGTGACCAGGACGCTATCGAATACATGTGTCAGGAAGGCCCGGCTGCCGTTTTCGAGCTGGACCACATGGGTCTGCCGTTCTCGCGTACCGAGCAAGGCCGTATCTACCAGCGTCCATTCGGCGGTCAGTCGAAGGATTACGGTAAAGGCGGGCAGGCTGCCCGTACCTGCGCCGCTTCCGACCGTACCGGTCACGCGCTGCTGCACACCCTTTATCAGGGTAACCTGAAAGCCGGTACCACGTTCCTGAACGAGTACTACGCTGTTGACCTGGTGAAGAACGCTCAAGGCGAGTTCGTCGGTGTTATCGCCATCTGCATCGAAACCGGCGAAACCACCTACATCCGTGCCAAGGCCACTGTTCTGGCCACCGGCGGTGCAGGTCGTATCTACGCTTCGACCACCAATGCCCTGATCAACACCGGTGACGGCGTTGGCATGGCGCTGCGTGCCGGCGTGCCGGTACAAGACATTGAAATGTGGCAGTTCCACCCGACCGGCATCGCCGGCGCCGGTGTACTGGTTACAGAAGGTTGCCGTGGTGAAGGTGGTTACCTGATCAACAAGCACGGCGAGCGTTTCATGGAGCGTTACGCTCCGAACGCCAAAGACCTTGCCGGTCGTGACGTAGTTGCCCGTTCGATGGTTAAAGAAATCATCGCCGGCAATGGTTGCGGTCCGAATGGCGACCACGTAATGCTCAAACTCGACCACCTGGGCGAGGAAGTGCTGCACAGCCGTCTGCCAGGCATCTGCGAACTGTCGAAGACTTTCGCACACGTTGACCCGGTGGTTGCTCCGGTTCCGGTTGTTCCAACCTGCCACTATATGATGGGCGGCGTTGCCACCAACATTCATGGCCAGGCGATCACTCAGGACGCTGACGGCGCCGACGCCATCATCCCTGGCTTGTTCGCCGTGGGCGAAGTGGCTTGCGTATCGGTTCACGGTGCCAACCGTCTGGGCGGCAACTCGCTGCTCGACCTGGTGGTATTCGGTCGCGCCGCCGGCCTGCACCTGGAAAAGGCGCTGACCGACGGTATCGAATACGACGACGCCACCGACGCCAACATCGAAGCTGCCCTGGCGCGCCTGTCCGCTCTGAACGAGCGTACCGAGGGCGAAGACGTGGCGACCCTGCGTCGCGAGCTGCAAAACTGCATGCAGAACTACTTCGGTGTATTCCGTACCGGCGAATACATGCAGAAGGGTATTGCCCAGCTGGCCGATCTGCGCAAGCGCATCGCCAACGTCAAGATCAACGATAAGTCGCAAGCGTTCAACACCGCGCGTATCGAAGCTCTGGAACTGCAAAACCTGCTGGAAGTGGCTGAAGCTACGGCCATCGCTGCCGAAGTTCGTAAAGAGTCCCGCGGCGCTCACGCCCGTGAAGACTTCGAAGATCGTGACGACGAAAACTGGCTGTGCCACACCCTGTACTTCCCGGGTGACAAGCGCGTGACCAAGCGTGCTGTGAACTTCTCGCCGAAGACTGTTCCGACTTTTGAACCTAAGATTCGGACTTATTAAGGGTGGCCGCCATGTTGCAAGTCAGCGTTTATCGTTACAACCCTGATCAGGACGCCGCGCCGTTCATGCAGGAATTCCAGGTCGATACCGGTGGTAAAGACCTGATGGTGCTGGACGTACTGGCCCTGATCAAAGAGCAGGACGAAGGTTTCTCCTATCGTCGCTCTTGCCGTGAAGGCGTATGTGGTTCCGACGGCATGAACATCAACGGCAAGAACGGCCTGGCCTGCGTCACGCCACTGTCTGCTGTTGTAAAAGGTAACAAGTTGATCGTTCGTCCTCTGCCAGGTTTGCCGGTTATCCGTGACCTGGTCGTCGATATGAGCATCTTCTACAAGCAATACGAGAAGGTTAAGCCATTCCTGCAGAACGACACGCCGGCTCCGGCCATCGAGCGTCTGCAGTCCCCTGAAGAGCGTGAAAAGCTCGACGGTCTGTACGAGTGCATCCTGTGCGCTTGCTGCTCGACCTCTTGCCCATCCTTCTGGTGGAACCCGGACAAGTTCCTGGGCCCGGCTGCCCTGCTGCAAGCGTACCGCTTCCTGGCAGACAGCCGCGATACCAAGACTACCGAGCGACTGGCTTCGCTGGATGACCCGTTCAGCGTATTCCGCTGCCGCGGGATCATGAACTGCGTCAACGTATGTCCGAAAGGCCTGAACCCGACTAAGGCCATCGGTCACATCCGTAACATGTTGCTGCAAAGCGGCGTGTGATTCAGCTGCTGCAAATGTAGTACCGCTGTACCCGTAGATGCTGCGGCGCAGGCTTCAACCGGCGCCGTAGTTTTAACCTGAGCAGCAGCTTATAAGGCTGCGGCTCTTATTTTGAAGAAATGAGACAAGCAGGGGCATCCGGGCTGGTACCCGGACTATCAGTGTGATCCTAGTGGCTTGTTTTGGTCGCTGCATTCGGACTTCTGCAAGTTTGCTCGGTGTCGACACCGGTGGTGTTCCCCTAACCGAGGGTGACCAAGCATGCAAGAAAGCGTGATGCAGCGCATGTGGAACAGCGCCTACCTATCCGGTAGTAACGCTGCCTATGTGGAAGAGCTCTACGAGCTCTACCTGCACGACCCTAACGCTGTGCCAGAAGAGTGGCGCACCTACTTCCAGAAGTTGCCAGCTGACGGCAACTCTGCCACCGATGTTTCGCACTCCACAATTCGCGATCATTTCGTCTTGCTGGCAAAGAACCAGCGCCGCGCCCAACCGGTTTCCGCCGGCAGCGTGAGCAGTGAGCACGAGAAGAAGCAAGTTGAAGTGCTGCGATTGATCCAGGCCTACCGTATGCGTGGCCACCAGGCAGCCCAGCTTGACCCGCTGGGGCTGTGGCAGCGTCCTGCACCTGCAGACCTGTCGATCAATCATTACGGCTTGACCAATGCCGATCTTGATACGACCTTCCGTGCCGGCGACCTGTTCATCGGCAAAGAGGAAGCGAGCCTACGCGAAATTCACGAAGCGTTGCAGCAGACATATTGCCGCACCATCGGCGCTGAATTCACGCACATCACCGATTCCGAGCAGCGCCAGTGGTTCCAGCAGCGTCTGGAAAGCGTGCGCGGCCGTCCGACGTACTCCGCCGACATCAAGAGCCATTTGCTTGAGCGCGTGACCGCCGGTGAAGGCCTGGAGAAATACCTGGGCACCAAATACCCGGGTACCAAGCGTTTCGGTCTGGAAGGCGGCGAGAGCCTGATTCCGATGCTCGACGAGTTGATCCAGCGTTCCGGCTCGTACGGCACCAAGGAAATCGTCATTGGCATGGCCCACCGTGGCCGTCTGAACGTGCTGGTCAACACCTTCGGCAAGAACCCGCGCGAGTTGTTCGACGAGTTCGAAGGCAAGAAGAAGGTCGAGCTCGGTTCCGGTGACGTTAAATACCACCAGGGCTTCTCGTCCAACGTGATGACCACCGGCGGTGAAGTGCACCTGGCCATGGCCTTCAACCCGTCCCACCTGGAAATCGTATCGCCAGTGGTCGAAGGTTCGGTTCGTGCCCGTCAGGATCGTCGCAACGACCCTACCGGTGAAAAAGTCCTGCCGATCTCCATCCACGGCGACGCTGCTTTCGCAGGTCAGGGCGTGGTGATGGAAACCTTCCAGATGTCGCAGACCCGCGGTTTCAAGACCGGCGGCACCGTGCACATCGTGATCAACAACCAGGTCGGTTTCACCATCAGCAACCCGCTGGACTCGCGTTCCACCGAGTACGCCACCGACGTCGCGAAAATGATCCAGGCGCCGATCCTCCATGTGAATGGTGATGATCCGGAAGCCGTCCTGTTCGTGACCCAGTTGGCCATCGACTACCGCATGCAGTTCAAGCGTGACGTGGTGATCGATCTGGTCTGCTACCGTCGTCGCGGCCACAACGAGGCCGACGAGCCAAGCGGTACCCAGCCTCTGATGTATCAGCAGATCACCAAGCAGCGCACCACCCGTGAGCTGTATGCCGATCGTCTGACCCAGGCCGGTGTACTTGACGCAGAGCGTGTTCAGGCGAAAGTCGACGAATACCGCAACGCGCTGGACAACGGTCTGCACGTAGTGAAAAGCCTGGTCAAAGAGCCGAACAAAGAGTTGTTCGTGGACTGGCGTCCGTATCTGGGCCACGCCTGGACCGCGCGTCACGACACTCGTTTCGATCTGAAGACCCTGCAGGAACTGTCCGCCAAGCTGCTGGAAATTCCGGAAGGCTTCGTGGTTCAGCGCCAGGTCGCGAAGATCTACGAAGACCGTCAGAAGATGCAAGCCGGCGGCCTGCCGATCAACTGGGGTTACGCCGAAACCATGGCGTACGCGACCCTGGCGTTCGAAGGTCACCCGATCCGCATGACCGGCCAGGACATCGGCCGCGGTACGTTCTCGCACCGTCATGCCGTGCTGCACAACCAAAAAGACGCGGGCACCTACATCCCGCTGCAGAACCTGTACGACGGTCAGCCACGCTTCGACCTGTACGACTCGTTCCTGTCCGAAGAAGCGGTGCTGGCGTTCGAATACGGTTATTCGACCACCACGCCGAACGCGCTGGTTATCTGGGAAGCCCAGTTCGGCGACTTCGCCAACGGCGCCCAGGTCGTGATCGACCAGTTCATCACCAGTGGCGAGCACAAGTGGGGCCGTCTGTGCGGCCTGACCATGCTGCTGCCACACGGTTATGAAGGTCAGGGGCCGGAGCACTCCTCGGCTCGTCTGGAGCGTTACCTGCAGTTGTGCGCCGAGCACAACATTCAGGTGTGCATGCCGACGACGCCGGCTCAGATCTACCACTTGCTGCGCCGTCAGGTGATCCGCCCGCTGCGCAAGCCGCTGGTAGTCCTGACTCCGAAGTCGCTGCTGCGCCACAAACTGGCCATCTCGACCCTGGAAGATCTGGCCGAAGGTTCGTTCCAGACCGTTATCCCGGAAATCGATGCCCTGGACCCGAAAAAGGTCGAGCGCGTTGTTCTGTGTAGCGGCAAGGTCTACTACGACCTGCTGGAAAAACGCCGTGCCGAAGGCCGTGACGATATCGCCATCGTGCGTATCGAGCAGCTGTACCCATTCCCTGAGGATGACTTGAAAGAAGTCCTGGCTCCTTACACCAACGCCAAGCATGCCGTTTGGTGTCAGGAAGAGCCGATGAACCAGGGTGCGTGGTACTGCAGCCAACACCACATGCGTCGCAGCATCAGCAATCTCAACAAGTCTCTCGTACTTGAGTACGCGGGCCGTGAGGCTTCTGCTGCACCGGCATGCGGTTACGCATCGATGCACGCCGAGCAGCAGGAACAATTGCTGCAAGCGGCCTTTACTGTTTAACGCCTTCGCGCACCTGAAACCGAATTTAAGGACCCACAGATAATGGCTATCGAAATCAAAGCCCCCACTTTCCCGGAATCGGTTGCCGATGGCACCGTTGCCACCTGGCACAAACAACCGGGCGACGCTGTAAAGCGTGACGACCTGATCGTCGACATCGAAACCGACAAGGTTGTGCTGGAAGTGTTGGCCACTGCTGACGGCGTACTGGGCGCTATCGTCAAGAACGAAGGCGACACCGTTCTGTCCGACGAAGTCCTGGGCTCCATCGAGGCGGGCGGCGCTGCTGCTGCCCCGGCTGCCGCTGCTGCTCCGGCCGCCGCACAAGCCGCTGCTCCAGCTGCCGAAGGCGAAGACGATCCAGTCGCTGCTCCTGCTGCTCGCAAGCTGGCTGAAGAAAACGGCATCAACATCGCTTCCGTTGCCGGTACTGGCAAAGGCGGTCGTGTGACCAAGGAAGACGTGGTTGCAGCTGTTGCTGCCAAGAAAGCCGCTCCGGCTGCCGCGCCTGCCAAGGCTGCTGCTCCTTCGGCTGCCGCTCCTGTGTTCGCCGCTGGCGACCGCATCGAGAAGCGCGTGCCGATGACCCGCGTTCGTGCCACCGTGGCCAAGCGTCTGGTTGAAGCTCAGTCGAACATGGCGATGCTGACCACTTTCAACGAAGTCGACATGACTGAAGTCATGGCGTTGCGTTCGAAGTACAAGGATCTCTTTGAGAAGAGCCATAACGGCGTGCGTTTGGGCTTCATGTCGTTCTTCGTGAAAGCGGCCACCGAAGCGCTGAAACGCTTCCCGGCTGTCAACGCTTCGATCGATGGCGGCGACATCGTTTACCACGGCTACGCTGACGTCGGCGTTGCAGTTTCCAGCGATCGCGGCCTGGTTGTACCGGTTCTGCGCAACGCCGAACTGATGAGCCTGGCTGAAATCGAAGGCGGCATCGCCACCTTCGGCAAGAAAGCCCGCGACGGCAAACTGTCGATGGACGAAATGACCGGTGGTACTTTCACCATCACCAACGGTGGTACTTTCGGTTCGATGATGTCGACTCCGATCGTCAACCCGCCACAAGCCGCTATCCTGGGCATGCACAACATCATCCAGCGCCCAATGGCCATCAACGGCCAGGTCGTTATCCGCCCGATGATGTACCTGGCTCTGTCCTACGATCACCGTCTGATCGATGGCAAAGAAGCTGTGACCTTCCTGGTGACCATCAAGAACCTGCTGGAAGATCCGGCTCGTCTGTTGCTGGATATCTGATAGAAGCAGCCATGAGCTGCAAGCTCGAGCTGTCGGAAAACCCGCAGCTTGGCTTGCAGCTTGCGGCTTGAAGCTTTTCGCTAAAGAGGATTTTTTGAATGTCGCAGAAATTTGACGTAGTAGTGATCGGCGCTGGCCCTGGCGGCTATGTGGCTGCCATCAAGGCCGCCCAACTCGGCCTCAGCACTGCCTGCATCGAGAAGTACACCGACAAGGAAGGCAAACTCGCGCTGGGCGGTACCTGCCTGAACGTCGGCTGCATTCCATCCAAGGCCCTGCTGGATAGCTCGTGGAAGTACAAGGAAGCCAAAGAAGGCTTCGCGATCCACGGTATCAATCACGCTGGCGTGACCATGGACGTGCCAGCAATGGTCGGCCGCAAGGCCACCATCGTCAAAGGCCTGACCTCTGGCGTTGCGACCCTGTTCAAAGCCAACGGTGTGACTTCCATTGAAGGTCACGGCAAGCTGCTGGCCGGCAAGAAAGTCGAAGTCACCAAGCCTGATGGCTCGGTAGAAATCATCGAAGCCGAGAACGTGATCCTGGCTCCAGGTTCGCGCCCGATCGACATTCCGCCAGCTCCGGTTGACCAGAATGTGATCGTCGACTCCACCGGCGCCCTGGAATTCCAATCCGTACCTAAGCGTCTGGGCGTGATCGGCGCCGGCGTTATCGGTCTGGAACTGGGTTCGGTCTGGTCGCGTCTGGGTGCAGAAGTGACTGTCCTGGAAGCCCTGGACACCTTCCTGATGGCAGCCGACACCGCCGTTTCCAAGGAAGCGCTGAAAACCCTGACCAAACAGGGCCTGGACATCAAGCTGGGCGCTCGCGTGACCGGTTCGAAAGTCAACGGCGACGAAGTCGTTGTGAACTACACCGATGCCAACGGCGAACAGAACATCACTTTCGACAAGCTGATCGTAGCCGTTGGTCGCCGTCCGGTGACCACTGATCTGCTGGCTGCCGACTGCGGCGTGACCCTGGACGAGCGCGGTTTCGTGCACGTTGATGATCTTTGCGCTACCACTGTACCGGGCGTCTACGCCATTGGTGACGTGGTTCGCGGCATGATGCTGGCGCACAAGGCGTCCGAAGAAGGCATCATGGTTGTCGAGCGCATCAAGGGCCACAAGGCCCAGATGAACTATGATTTGATCCCTTCGGTTATTTATACTCACCCGGAAATCGCGTGGGTCGGTAAAACCGAGCAGGCCTTGAAAGCTGAAGGCGTTGAAGTTAACGTCGGCACCTTCCCGTTCGCAGCCTCCGGCCGTGCCATGGCTGCCAACGATACCGGTGGTTTCGTCAAGGTCATCGCCGATGCCAAGACAGACCGCGTACTGGGCGTCCACGTGATTGGCCCTAGCGCTGCCGAACTGGTTCAGCAGGGCGCGATCGGTATGGAGTTCGGCACCAGCGCTGAAGACCTGGGCATGATGGTTTTCTCCCATCCGACCCTGTCTGAAGCCTTGCACGAAGCTGCTCTGGCAGTGAATGGCGGCGCCATCCACATCGCCAACCGCAAGAAGCGTTAAGAGATAATAAGAAACCACGGCGGTTTGGCCCGTCGTGAGCCTTGCATGCAAGACTCACCGCGGAATATCCGCTGGACGCAGTCTTGCATAGCTGCACCGGGTATCCGGAAGGCTATGCAAGCAGCAGTCACAGGTGGTGCGGCACTTGAATGAGTGCAGCACCGAATGCGCAGTACCTAACGAAGACGGTAATAAGCATGAATCTTCACGAGTATCAGGGTAAGCAGCTGTTCGCTGAGTACGGCCTGCCAGTTTCCACCGGTTACGCGGTAGACACCCCGGAAGCAGCAGCAGAAGCTTGCGACAAAATCGGCGGCAGCGAGTGGGTTGTCAAAGCCCAGGTCCACGCCGGTGGTCGCGGTAAAGCGGGCGGCGTCAAGCTGGTTCGCAGCAAAGAAGACGCCAAAGCCTTCGCACAGCAGTGGCTGGGCAAGCGTCTGGTGACTTACCAGACTGACGCCAATGGTCAGCCAGTCACCAAGATCCTGGTTGAATCGTGCACTGATATCGCTAAAGAGCTGTACCTGGGCGCTGTCGTTGACCGTTCGAGCCGTCGTATCGTGTTCATGGCTTCCACCGAAGGTGGCGTGGACATCGAGAAAATCGCTCACGACACTCCAGAAAAAATTCTGAAAGCCACTATCGATCCACTGGTTGGCGCTCAGCCATTCCAGGGTCGCGAGCTGGCATTCCAGCTGGGTCTGGAAGGTAAGCAAGTTGCTCAGTTCGCCAAGATCTTCGTAGGTCTGGCCAAGCTGTTCAAGGATCACGACCTGGCCCTGCTGGAAGTGAACCCGCTGGTGATCAAGGCTGACGGCGATCTGCACTGCCTGGACGCCAAGATCAACATCGACGCCAACGCCATGTACCGTCAGCCTAAGCTGAAGACTTTCCACGATCCGTCGCAAGACGATCCGCGCGAAGCGCACGCTGCCAAGTTCGAACTGAACTACGTAGCGCTGGAAGGCAACATCGGTTGCATGGTCAACGGTGCTGGCCTGGCCATGGGTACCATGGACATCGTCAACCTGCATGGCGGCAAGCCAGCCAACTTCCTCGACGTGGGCGGCGGTGCTACCAAAGAACGCGTTACCGAAGCGTTCAAGATCATCCTGTCCGACACTAACGTCGCTGCAGTACTGGTCAACATCTTCGGCGGCATCGTTCGTTGCGACATGATTGCCGAAGGCATCATCGGTGCAGTGAAAGAAGTCGGCGTGAAAATCCCGGTTGTTGTTCGCCTTGAAGGCAACAACGCTGAGCTGGGCGCTAAAGTACTGGCAGAAAGCGGTTTGAACATCATCGCTGCTACCAGCCTGACCGACGCTGCTCAACAAGTTGTCAAAGCTGCGGAGGGCAAATAATGAGCGTCCTGATCAATAAAGACACCAAAGTTATCTGCCAGGGTATTACCGGTTCGCAAGGTAGTTTCCACACCCAGCAAGCCATCGAGTACGGCACCAAGATGGTTGGTGGTGTAACTCCAGGCAAAGGCGGCACCGAGCACCTGGGTCTGCCAGTGTTCAACACCGTGAAAGACGCTGTAGCTGCCACTGGCGCCACCGCCAGCGTGATCTACGTTCCGGCTCCTTTCTGCAAAGACTCGATCCTGGAAGCTGCCTTCGGCGGCATCAAGCTGATCGTGTGCATCACCGAAGGCATTCCTACCCTGGACATGCTGGACGCTAAAGTTAAGTGCGACGAGCTGGGCGTAGTCCTGATCGGCCCTAACTGCCCAGGCGTGATCACCCCAGGCGAATGCAAGATCGGCATCATGCCAGGTCACATTCACTTGCCAGGCAAGGTCGGTATCGTTTCGCGTTCCGGCACCCTGACCTACGAAGCTGTGAAGCAGACTACTGACGCCGGTTTCGGTCAGTCGACTTGCGTCGGCATCGGTGGTGACCCGATCCCGGGTTCGAACTTCATCGACATCCTGAAGCTGTTCCAGGAAGACCCGAAGACCGAAGCGATCGTGATGATCGGTGAGATCGGCGGTTCGGCTGAAGAAGAAGCGGCTGCCTACATCAAGGCACACGTGACCAAGCCGGTTGTTTCCTACATCGCTGGTGTGACTGCTCCTCCGGGCAAGCGCATGGGCCATGCTGGCGCAATCATCTCTGGCGGCAAAGGCACTGCAGACGAGAAATTCGCTGCGCTGCAAGACGCAGGCGTTAAAACCGTGCGTTCGCTGGCAGACATCGGCAAGGCTCTGGCCGAGCTGACTGGTTGGGCTGTCAAGTAAGCCTCGCGCTTAGCTGACGCTTTACCAAACAAAGGCCACCTTCGGGTGGCCTTTGTCGTTTCCGGGATTAAAGATATTCGCAGGCCTTTTGTGGCGAGGGAGCTTGCTCCCGCTGGGCCGCGAAGCGGCCCCTAAACCTGCAAATATCATTGTTCCAGACCCACCTTATTGCCTGCCTCTTGCGTCTGCTTTGCAGCCGAGCGGGAGCAATCTCCCTCGCCACAGAGATCGGTTGTGAAATTTAGATATGTAAACGCGACATTGAAGTGTCGCGTATCGGAATGTTCGCCCTCTATCAGTGCGTTTTTCAGCCAAATTCGTTAGGCTACGCGCCATTTTTGCGTCCGCGGCCCACAAGGCAGCAACGCGCTAAAAGGGTCGGTCTTATACGGACTGACAGCATTTCCCTCACCCATAGGGAAATCCATCTCTAAATTCCGATTCAGTAGTGTGGTATTTCCTTAATGAAAGTGTTGAAAGGCCAGGACATCCTGGCACTTGGTTTTATGACGTTTGCCCTGTTCGTCGGGGCTGGCAACATCATCTTCCCGCCTATCGTCGGCTTGCAGTCCGGACCTCATGTCTGGATGGCGGCGCTGGGCTTTCTGGTCACGGCGGTCGGCCTGCCGGTGATCACGGTTGTGGCGCTGGCCAAGGTGGGCGGCGCGATGGACGCGCTGAGCAGCCCGATCGGTAAAGTCGCCGGTGGTCTGCTGGCAGCGGCTTGCTACCTCGCGGTCGGTCCGTTGTTCGCGACGCCGCGTACGGCCACCGTTTCTTTCGAAGTGGGCCTGGCGCCATTGACCGGTGAGAGTCCGTTGGCGCTGTTCCTCTACAGCTCGGTGTACTTTCTGCTGGTGTTCTTCATCTCGCTGTATCCGGGGCGTTTGCTCGACACTGTTGGGCGCTTCCTTGCGCCGCTGAAAATCATCGCCCTAGCCGTGCTGGGCATTGCCGCGTTCGCCTTGCCAGCCGGTGACATCGGGCACGCAACCCCTGAATACGTTGCAGCACCGTTCTCCCAAGGCTTCATCAATGGTTACCTGACCATGGATACCTTGGGTGCCCTGGTATTCGGTATCGTCATCGTCAATGCGATCCGCTCCCGCGGTGTCGAATCGCCAGCGCTGATCACTCGTTACGCGATCATCGCCGGGCTGATTGCCGGTGTAGGTCTGGCACTGGTTTACGTCAGCCTGTTCCGCCTCGGTTCGGGTAGCCACGAAGTAGCCGCCGGCGCGACCAATGGCGCGGCGGTATTGCACGCCTACGTGCAGCACACGTTCGGTTCGTTGGGCAGTGGCTTCCTTGCAGTGTTGATCTCCCTGGCGTGCCTGGTGACGGCGGTCGGTCTGACCTGTGCCTGCGCCGAGTACTTCAGTCGTGTGGTGCCGCTGTCCTACAAGACGCTGGTGATCATTCTTGCCGCCTTCTCGCTGCTGGTGTCCAACCTGGGCCTGACCAAGCTGATTGCGTTCTCGATCCCGGTGCTCACCGCGATCTACCCGCCGTGCATCGTTCTGGTGGCGTTGAGCTTCTGCAAGGATTTCTGGCATGAGCAGGGTCGTATCCTCGGCCCGGTCATGCTGGTGTCGTTCATCTTCGGCATGATTGACGCCCTCAAGGGTGCTGGTCTGGCAGACTGGATGCCGAGTCAAATGGCGCATCTGCCACTGAGCGAGCAGGGACTGGCCTGGCTGGTGCCGTCGGTGATGACCCTGGTGGTCGCCGTGGTTTGCGACCGTCTGTTGGGCAAGCGCGAGGAAGCGCTGGCGTAAGCATTGCCGACCCGTCACAAGCGGGCTGACAGGCAGAAACAGAAATGCCCCGTATCAATCGATACGGGGCATTTTTTATGGGTTTGAGGCAGTGTCTTTTTCCCTGAGCTAACGTCGAAGCACTACCTGTGCAGGAGCGAGGCTTGCCTGCGAATGCGGTATGTCAGTCGATGTATCGGTTGAATGGTCTATCGCTTTCGCGGGCAAGCCTCGCTCTTACAGGTTTCACCGTCGCCACCGTCTCACAGGGAATTGCATGTCGTTCATTCACGCCAACCTGATCCACATTCTTGCCGCCATCTGGTTTGTCATCTGCTGGGGCGGTTACACACGTTATGCCACCTGGAAGGGCCGTGACACGGCGTGCCTGGCCAGCGTTCTGCACCTCTATCGCGAAGACTGGATGCGCCGCATGCTGCTGCGCGACAACCGCATCGCCGACGCCAGCGTGATCGGCAATCTGGAGCGCAACGCGTCGTTCTTCGCCTCCAGCACGTTGATTATCCTGGCGGGTATTCTCACCGTGCTCGGCGCATCGGAGCGAGCGGTCTCGCTGTTGGCGGATATCCCGATGGTGCAACAGGCCTCCCAGGGCATGTCGGAGATCAAGTTGCTGTGTCTGGCGCTGGTGTTTGTCTATGCATTCTTTACCTTTAGCTGGTGCATGCGTCAGTACAACTTCGCAGCCATTCTGGTCGGCTCGGCCCCCATGGTCGGTGAGCGCCATGTGTCCGAACAGGAGCGCAAGGCCTTTGCCGCTCGCGCGGCGCGCGTCATCTCAATGGCCGCCAACCAGTTCAACTTCGGTCTGCGCTCCTACTACTTCGGCATGACCATGCTCGCCTGGTTCGTCAGCCCGTGGTTGTTCATGCTGATGAGTGCTGGTGTGGTGTTCGTGTTGTATCGCCGCGAGTTCCACTCCGACGTTCTCGACGTGATGGTCTATACCCCTACAGAGGCACCAATGCCCGAGGTGAATAAAGAGGCTGCTTGATGAGTATTCCATTCTGGTGTGTGTTTATCAGTGCCGTACTGATTTATGTGGCGCGGATGCCCGTGACCACGGCCATGAAAGAGCAGGGCGGCTACGACAACCACTTGCCGCGCCAACAGCAAGCGCAACTCACGGGGTTGGGGGCTCGTGCGGTAGCGGCACATCAGAACAGTTTTGAGGCGTTCATATTGTTCGCGGTTGGCGTGCTGATGGCGCATACCACGCAGACAGCGGGCTGGCTCATCGACTTGTTGGCGATCATCTTCGTGATCTCGCGAGTTCTCTATTTGGTGTGTTACTGGAAGGATTTGGCGTGGCAGCGCAGTCTGGTTTGGCTAGTGGGATTAATCTGCTCGTTGTTGTTGATGATTAGTCCGACTTTTCGCACGATTTTGCTTTAGCGCTGACATTGCAAAAAAATCAGGCAAAAGAAAACCCGCACTTGGCGGGTTTTCTTTTTCGACGCTAAAAACCGGTTTAGTTTTTAGGCGCTGCTTCTTTAGCAGCTTCTGCGTTCGATTCAGCCTGATCTTTGGCGGCTTCGGCGTTTTCTTTCGCCGCGTCGTTCACTTTATCCTGAGCTTTGTTCATGTCTTGCTGAGCTTGCTCAGCATGTTTGGCTGCATCTTGAGCTTTGTCCTCGGATTTTTTATCGCAGGCAGCGAGACCGAGGGAAGCGGTCAACATCAAGGCAATAGCTAAAGTCTTACGCATGGGGTGTTTCTCCTTATGGAAAATATCTATCTGGCCTTAAGAGCCCAGCCGTCAGGGTTAAGTTCCTCACTTTGTTCAGATATATAAGTTTGTTCTAAAACGGAACTTTTACCCGGACTGTTACTGCACTGTCCGAATGTTAAACAAGAGTATTTATCAAATGGCCGAAAACCCCGTTTTTGAGCGTGCGACGCGATTTCTGTCGGCGCTTCGACATTGTCAGGTACTCGGTTTGCGGGTTCACAGCGCGAGTACCGAGGGGCTTACGGTGGTACTGCCTTACAGTCCGCAAATCGTTGGAAACCCACAGACAGGCGTCATTCACGGCGGCGCACTGACATCGCTGATGGACACCGCATGCGGTATGTCCACACTCTGTGTGCTGCCCGAGTTTGAAGTCTGTCCGACCCTCGATCTGCGCATCGATTACATGCATGCCGCCGAGCCGCATAAAGATGTCTACGGCTTCGCCCAGTGTTACCGGGTCACCACCGACGTGATTTTCGCCCGCGGCTTTGCCTATCAGGACGATCCTGAACAACCAATTGCCCATGTCGTGGGCACGTTCATGCGCATGGGCAAGAACATCAAGGGCACCAAGGGTTTTGGTGGCGCCATCGCCGGAGTCAGGAAATGAGCGATTTTCAAGAACGACTGCAGGCGGCCCATGAGAAGGGCGAGTACAGCTCGCTGCTGCAATTGATTCCCTATGCCGGGCTGATCGGTGTCGAATGTTCGCGGGTGGGCGATGACTTGCTGTTCCGCCTGCCGGCCAACAAGGACAACATTGGTAACCCTTTATTGCCTGCGATCCATGGCGGCGTGATCGCCGGTTTCATGGAACTGTCCGCGGCGCTGCATCTACTGATTGCCACCGGATCGCCGGGGGTGCCGAAGATTATCGATTTTTCCCTCGATTACCTGCGCGCCGGGCAATTCCGTGATACCTGGGCCAGGTGCCAGGTCTGCCGTCAGGGGCGGCGGGTGGCCAATGTGGCGATTACCGCCTGGCAAACCACCGAAGGCGAGCCCATCGCCACAGCCCGGGCGCATTTCAAACTCGAGGAGCCCTTGAAATCCTGAACTGAGCCCCCAACTCTGATGACAACCCGCCGCCGACCGCTCAAGGTCGCGGCCAATGCCATCTGATTGGAGTTTGATGACCATGAGTGTGGAAACTCAAAAGGAAACCCTGGGCTTCCAGACCGAGGTGAAGCAACTGCTGCACCTCATGATCCATTCGCTGTATTCCAACAAGGAAATCTTCCTTCGCGAACTGATCTCGAACGCCTCTGACGCTGTAGACAAATTACGTTTCGAAGCGCTGTCCAAGCCAGACCTGCTGGAAGGCGGCGCCGAACTGAAAATCCGTGTGAGCTTCGACAAGGACGCTAAAACCGTCACCCTCGAAGACAACGGTATCGGCATGAGCCGCGAAGATGCGATCACCCATCTGGGCACCATCGCCAAATCCGGCACTGCCGACTTCATGAAGCACCTTACCGGCGACCAGAAGAAAGATTCGCACCTGATCGGTCAATTCGGTGTCGGTTTCTACTCCGCATTCATCGTCGCTGACAAAGTCGACGTGTACAGCCGTCGTGCCGGCACCGCCGCCAGCGAAGGCGTGCACTGGTCATCCAAGGGCGAAGGCGATTTCGAAGTTGCAACCATCGACAAAGCCGAGCGCGGCACCCGCATCGTTCTGCACCTGAAATCGGGCGAAGACGAATTCGCCGATGGCTGGCGTCTGCGTAACATCATCAAGAAGTACTCCGACCACATCGCCTTGCCAATCGAGCTGCCCAAAGAAGTGGCGGCCGCTGAAGGTGAAGAGAAGCCAGCCGTTGAATGGGAAACCGTCAACCGCGCCAGCGCGCTCTGGACTCGTCCGCGTACCGAAATCAAGGACGAGGAATACCAGGAGTTCTACAAGCACATCGCTCACGACTTCGAAAACCCGCTGAGCTGGAGCCACAACAAAGTCGAAGGCAAGCTGGAATACAGTTCGTTGCTGTACGTGCCAGCCCGTGCTCCGTTCGACCTGTACCAGCGTGAAGCGCCGAAAGGCCTGAAGTTGTACGTACAGCGTGTGTTCGTCATGGACCAGGCCGAATCGTTCCTGCCGCTGTACCTGCGCTTCATCAAAGGTGTGGTCGACTCCAACGACCTGTCGTTGAACGTGTCGCGGGAAATCCTGCAGAAAGACCCGATCATCGACTCCATGAAGTCGGCGCTGACCAAGCGCGTGCTCGACATGCTGGAAAAACTGGCGAAAAACGAGCCTGAACAATACAAGGGCTTCTGGAAGAACTTCGGCCAGGTCATGAAAGAAGGCCCGGCAGAAGATTTCGCCAACAAGGAAAAGATCGCCGGCCTGTTGCGTTTCGCATCGACCCATGGCGACGATGGCGAGCAGGTTGTTGGCCTGGCCGATTACCTGGCGCGTGCCAAGGAAGGTCAGGACAAGATTTACTACCTGACTGGCGAAACCTACGCACAAGTCAAAAACAGCCCGCACCTTGAAGTCTTCCGCAAGAAGGGCATCGAAGTGCTGCTGCTGACCGACCGCATCGACGAGTGGCTGATGAGCTACCTCAACGATTTCGACGGCAAGAGCTTTGTCGACGTGGCACGCGGTGACCTGGACCTCGGCAACCTGGACTCGGAAGAGGACAAGAAGGCCGCTGAAGAAGTCGCCAAGTCCAAAGAAGGTCTGGTTGAGCGTCTGAAGACGGCGCTGGGCGAGTCCGTAGCCGAAGTTCGGGTTTCCCATCGTCTGACCGATTCCCCGGCGATCCTGGCCATTGGCGAGCAGGACCTCGGTCTGCAAATGCGCCAGATCCTCGAAGCCAGCGGGCAGAAGGTTCCGGATTCGAAGCCGATCTTCGAATTCAACCCGGCTCACCCGCTGATCGAGAAGCTCGACAATGAGCAGAGCGACGAGCGCTTCGGCGACCTGTCGCACATCCTCTTCGATCAGGCGGCCCTGGCGGCCGGCGACAGCTTGAAAGATCCGGCGGCCTACGTACGTCGACTGAACAAGCTATTGGTTGAGCTGTCGGCTTAATCAGGTTGTAGAAAAACCCGCTTCGGCGGGTTTTTTCATTCTGGTGTTTACAAGTCAGGAGTCAGAAATGAGCCAAATCACTGTACGTTCCGTTGCCTATCAGATTGACGGCCAGGCCTACGAAAGCCGTCTGGCCTTTGATGCCGGCCACCAAGGCCCGCGTCCGGGTTTGTTGATGGCGCCGAACTGGATGGGTGTTGGTGCCGGCGCCGAGGAGATCGCCAAGTCGGTTGCGGCCAAGGGTTATGTGGTGCTGATCGCGGACCTCTACGGCCAATCGGTGCGTCCGCAGAACAATGATGAGGCAGCTGCGGCAATGATGCCGCTGAAGAATGACCGACCCTTGCTGCGCAAGCGCATGCAAGTGGCGTTCGAGCAGTTGCAAAGCCAGGGTGAGGCCGCTGTCGATACCTCGAAGCTGGCCACGTTCGGTTTCTGCTTCGGTGGTTGCTGCGCGCTGGAGTTCGCCCGTACGGGGGCGCCTGTGAAGGCGGCGGTGTCGTTCCACGGTACGCTCGATACCCCGGACGTCAACGATGCGAAAAACATCAAGGGCTCGGTATTGGTGCTGCACGGCGCGTCCGATCCATTGGTACCGAAAGAGCAACTGCCGGCGTTCGAAGATGAAATGAATGCGGCGGGTGTGGATTGGCAGCTGCTGAGCTACGGCGGCGCATTCCATTCGTTCACCGATCCGCATGCGAATGTGCCGGGCATGATGATGTACGACGCCAAGGTCGCCGCCAGGGCGTTCACCGCGATGCACAACCTGCTGGATGAAGTGTTCAAGGGCTGACAGTAATTCGATCGTTCCCACGCGCAGCAAAGGAATGCCTCAACGGACGCTCCGCGTTCGGCTCTGGATGGGACGCGGAGCGTCCCGGGCTGCATTCCCACGCAGAGCGTGGGAACGATCATCACAGCGGAGTGGGTTCGCTTCGTCCTTTTGGCAGTTCGATTCGCTCAACTTCCCCCGGCACTGTCGGCCAATCTCCGGCCGCCCAGCGCCGGCGCGCTTCGTCGATGGCCGCCGGATCGCTCGCCACGAAATTCCAGTTGATCCGTCGCGGTCCATCCAGCGGCGCACCACCGAACAGCACTGCATGACAATCGCTCTCGGCGAACAGTGTCATCTCTTCCCCGGCCGGCAAGACCACTAGCGAATGCGGTTCTACCGGCTCGCCATCCAGGTGCACATCGCCGCTCAACACATACAGCGCTCGTTCTTCATGCTCGGTTGGAATCAGCAAAGTCGTCGCCGTTTGCAGGTTCAATTCCGCGTAGAGCGTAGGAGAAAGAACAGGTACCGGTGACTCAAGGCAGAAGCCTGACCCGGCGATCATGCGGATCTTTACCCCCAGGTTATCGCTGACCGGGAGTGTCGCTGCCGGGTGATGGCTGTAATGCCCTGGACCTTGTTCATGATCCTTGGGCGAGGCCAGCCAGATTTGCAAGCCGTGCAGCTTGAAACTCCGATCCCACAGCGGCTCAGGCGTGCGTTCAACGTGAGCGATGGCGCTGCCGGCCGTCATCCAGCTGACATCGCCGGCGTTGACCACTTGATCCGAACCGAGGCTGTCCTTGTGCTGAAGCTGCCCCTCGAACAAGTAGGTAAGGGTCGACAGGCCGATATGCGGATGCTGTCGGATGTTCATGCCTTTGCCTGCCGGATACTCGGTTTCGAGCATGTGGTCGAAAAAAACGAAAGGTCCGACGCTGCGGCATTTGGCTGACGGCAACGGGCGAAGAATCGGCTGGCCTTCGACATCTTCAGCGCGAGGGCGGATCACGAGCGGAGTGTTCATGGTGCGTTCCAGACTGAGCGGGTAATGCCGTCGAGCATAACCCGCTTGCGCAGCCCTTGCCGCTATTGGCTGAATGCACCTTCCGAGAGGTGGGTTTCGATGCTGACTTCGGACGTGGTCATCAGCTTGTGGATCGGGCAGCGGTCAGCCACGCGATGCAGTTCGTCACGCTGTGCATCGGTCAGCACGCCCTTGAGCGTCAGCTTCACGTGTAGCGCGTATTTGCCTTTCTGTTCTTCGCTGTTATCGCGCTTGACCTCGACACCGACGCCAGTCAGCGGTATGTCCTTTTTCTTCGCGTACATCTTCAGGGTCAGGGCCTTGCATGCGCCCAATGCCGCGTCGAAGTAATCGTGTGGTTCCGGTGCGGAGCCTTCGCCGCCCGCGGAAACCGGGGCATCGGCAAACAATTGGTGGTCATCGATCTGTACGGTATGGCGAAGACCTTCAGCGGAAACGGTGTTGACGGTGACAGTCATGGAAAACCTCGCTAGCGACAGGAATAGTCATTCGATCAAAAAAGACCTTGAAGGTATAGAGCATGCCTGCGGTGACACGTTCCGGTTTTTTGTCCGGGCATGAAAAAGCCCCGCGATTGCGGGGCTCCTTCGTATCGTTGCGGATCAGCTGCCCTTGACAGCCTTGCCGTTGACGGTGCCGTCCAGGAGCATGATGTTGTACTCCTTGCCGTCGGTTTCGACCTGTTGCAGACGGACCAGCAGGTAGTCCCAATCCTTTGCGAACCACAGCACGGTGATGCGCTTGCTTTGGGTCGGGTCGCGCACGCGCTCGACCTTGATCGCCTCGATTTGGCCGGCCTTGGTGTCGACTTTTTCCGAGCCCAGCACGCGGAAGTCATAGGTATCGACTTCGCCATCATCGACAACCTGATAGCTCATGCTTTTTTTGCCGGCAGCCACGTCATGTTGCAGTGCCAGTTGATAGGTGGATTTGTCGAAGATGCCGCGGTTCAGCGGGATATTGACTGCGTCACCACGATCGGTGCCGGTGACCTTTTTGGCGGCCCAGTCGAAATCCAGGTCAGCCTTTTTGGCTTTGCCCAGGCCACCACGTTCGAAGTGGTAGGACTGGGGCAGCAAGGTGTCCTTGTCGACCGTCAGGGTGCTTTCTTCGGACAGGCTGGCGATCATCATTGACGCCTTGAAGCTGAGTTTCCAGACGCCGTTGGCTTCCTTGGTCAGGCTGCGTTCGGCGGTGCCGCTCATGGGCAACTGCTTCCAGTCGGCGGTGTAGCTGGCGGAGAAGGGTTGAAGGTCTGCGGCCTGCGCGAATGGCAGGGCGAGCAGAGCGCAAGCGAAGAGCAGGGCGCGACGCATAAAATCTCCTAGGTTCGAATCAAGTGGCCGCTGGCGGCGAGTAACTGTCCATCCAGTAAAGCACCTTGCTCACCGAGTGATAACCGGCCTTCGGCAAACCAGCGTACGGCCATCGGGTAGATCAGGTGTTCCTGAGCGTGGACTCGCTGCGCCAGACTTTGCGGCGAGTCGTGCAACTCTACCGGTATTACTGCCTGTACGACCAGTGGTCCGCCATCGAGTTCCTCGGTGACAAAGTGCACGGAGCAGCCGTGCTCGGTGTCACCGGCCTCCAGCGCGCGCTGATGAGTGTGTAACCCTTTGTATTTGGGTAGCAGCGAGGGATGGATATTGAGCAGGCGACCCTGGTAATGACGGACAAAGCCAGCGCTGAGGATGCGCATGAAGCCGGCCAGTACCACGAGTTTGGGATTGAAGGCGTCGATCAGTTCGATCAGCGCGGCGTCGAAGGCCTCGCGACCTTCGAAAGCCTTGTGATCCAGTGAGCGGGTGGCGATACCCGCATCACGGGCGCGTTGCAGGCCGTAGGCGTCGGCTCGGTTGGAAATCACCGCAGCGATGCGGACCGGGCTGTCGCCGGTCCGCGTGCTGTCGATCAAAGCCTGCAAGTTACTGCCGGTGCCGGAGAGCAGCACCACGACATCACAGGTGGCGGACATCAGTGCGCCTTAAGGTTCTTCAGTTCAACCTGAGCCGCGCCTTCGGCAGCGGTGGAGATCTGACCGATGACCCAAGGCTGCTCACCGGCTTCACGCAGAACGTTCAGGGCGGTTTCCACGTGCTCTTGAGCCACGCAGATGACCATGCCCACGCCGCAGTTCAGCACGCGGTGCATTTCGTTCTCGTCGACGTTGCCTTTCTCTTGCAGCCAGTCGAACACCGCCGGGCGGGTCCAGCTCGCTACGTCAACGACTGCTTGGGCGCCTTTTGGCAGCACACGCGGGATGTTGTCCAGCAGGCCGCCACCGGTGATGTGGGCCATGGCTTTGACAGCGCCGGTTTCCTTGATCAGCTTGAGCAGCGGCTTCACGTAGATGCGGGTCGGGGCCATCAACAGATCGGTCAGCGGTTTGCCGTCGAGCTGGGTGTTTTCGATGTCGGCACCGGAGACTTCGATGATCTTGCGGATCAGTGAGTAACCGTTGGAGTGCGGGCCAGAGGACGGCAGGGCGAGCAGGGCATCGCCGGCAGCGACCTTGGAACCGTCGATGATTTCGGACTTTTCCACGACGCCGACGCAGAAACCGGCCAGGTCGTAGTCTTCGCCTTCGTACATGCCTGGCATTTCAGCGGTTTCGCCGCCGACCAGCGAGCAACCCGACAGTTCGCAGCCAGCGCCGATGCCGGTCACGACCTGAGCGGCGGTGTCGACGTTCAGTTTGCCGGTGGCGTAGTAGTCGAGGAAGAACAGCGGCTCGGCGCCGCAAACCACCAGGTCGTTGACGCACATGGCAACGAGGTCGATGCCGATGCTGTCGTGTTTGTTCAGGTTCAATGCCAGGCGCAGCTTGGTGCCGACGCCGTCAGTACCGGAAACCAGCACAGGCTGCTTGTAGCCGGCCGGGATTTCGCAGAGGGCGCCGAAACCGCCCAGGCCGCCCATGACTTCCGGGCGCGCAGTGCGCTTGGCGACGCTCTTGATGCGTTCGACCAATGCTTCACCGGCGTCGATGTCTACACCGGCGTCCTTGTAGCTCAGGGAGGGTTGCTTGCTCATGATCCAGGCCTTTAGGGGGGATTCAGGGGTAACGACCGAGTCCAGCGGGGCCGCCGAAATCGACGAAGGCGATTGCCTCACGCGAATTTCGAAAGTGCCCGGCTGTTGCCGGTCTGCGAAGGCGCGCGATTTTATCAGGCTTGAAGGGCAGCGGCCATCCTCAGGCCGACGGCAGGGGGCATATCCGCCTAAAAAAACCTTAATTATTCCGGGTTGATGGCATCCTGCTGACCTGTGCAAGGTATCGTCATTAACCGTCTATCGTTATGACAGTGCGAAAACTTACCCAGAGCGTGTGAATGTTTTGCGCCGGGCGATGGTCACAGCCTTGCTCGATGTCTTCATGCGGTCTGTTCCAGCCGCTCTTGTCGTCAGGAATCTTCCATGCGTTTTTGTAAATTCTTGTTTGTAGGCTGTTTGTCATTGTTCAGTCTGGTCAGTCATGCCGAAACCGTCAAAGGCCTTTATCAAGTGCGCGAGCCGGTCAGTGGCCAGGCGCCGGAGGAGCGTGATCAGGCGACCCAACGCGCGCTGGATACGCTGGTGTTGCGCCTGACCGGCGATCCCAAGGCAGTGCAAAGTCCGGGTCTGGCGGCGATTCGCAAGGATCCGCAGCAAATCATCAGTCAGTTCGGCTTCGACGCCGGGCCACCGGAAGTGCTGAAAGTCGATTTCGATCCGGCATCTACCGAGCAGGCGCTGCGGCGCGCCGGGCTGGCAATGTGGGGCGCCAATCGACCCTCGATACTCAGTTGGTGGTTGAACGATTCCGCAGAGGGCTCGAGCCTGGTAGGCGACGGGCAGGCCAGCGCCGCACCTTTACGCAGGGCGGCGCAACATCGCGGTTTGCCGCTGCGGTTACCGCTTGCCGATCTGAACGAGCAGATCGTCGCCACGGCGCCGAATCTGGAAAGCGCTGATCCGGCACCGCTACGTGGGGCGTCGGAACGTTACAATGCCGATGCGTTGCTCGCGGTGCATGCCCGGGAAGAGGGGGGGCAGTGGCAAGCCAAGTGGCGTTTGTGGCTGGGCGATCAAAAGGAGGCGGGCAATGTTCAGGGGGCTGATCAGGCGGCCTTGGCGGATGCGGTGATGTTGGCGGTCAATGAGCGCCTGGCGCCGCGGTTTGTTGCCAAGCCGGGAGCGTCGTCGCAGCAGTTGCTGGAAGTGCAAGGCATGAACCTTGAGCGCTATGCAGTGCTTGGGCGTTTGCTGGAGCCTTTTGCCGGGCGCCCGCAAAGTGTCGACGGTGACCGGATCCTGTATCGGGTCAACGGCAGTACCGATCAATTGCGTGCGCAATTGTCCCTGGCGAAGTTACAGGAGGTGACGGATGCACCGGTAGCTGCCGTTCCCGTGACGCCGGCTCAGCCTGCGGCGGGCGGTTCCGCTCCTGCCGTAGCGCCAGCCCCGGCCCCGACCCCGCAATTACGTTATCGCTGGTAGATTTTCTTTCTTTATATAGAAGCAATGGAGTGGTTCATGGCCGATACGCGGCGTTGGTTCTGGTTGGGTGCAGTAGTCCTGCTCTGCGCGTTTATCTGGCTGTTGCACCCTATTCTCACGCCGTTTCTGGTGGCGTTGTTGTTGGCGTATCTGTTCGATCCAGTGGTGGATCGGCTGGAAAGGGCCGGACTGTCGCGGACCTGGGGCGTGATCACGGTATTCGCGTTGTTCACCCTGATTGTCACCGCGCTGATGCTGGTGTTGGTGCCTATGCTCGCCAAGCAGCTCTTGCGCTTATATGAGTTGGCGCCACAGATGCTCGATTGGTTGCAGCACACTGCGTTGCCATGGGCGCAGTCAAAGTTTGGCTTGTCGGAGGGTTTCTGGAAGTTTGACAAGCTCAAGGCGGCCATCAGTGAGCACATGGGGCAGACCACCGATATTGTCGGGGTGGTGTTGAGTCAGGCGACGGCCTCGGGGCTGGCCCTGATTGGCTGGCTGGCGAACCTGGTATTGATCCCGGTGGTGAGTTTCTACTTGCTGCGCGATTGGGATCTGATGATGGCCAAGATCCGCAGCCTGCTGCCGCGTGATCGCGAAGAGCGCGCAGTGTCCCTGGCCGGCGAATGCCATGAAGTGCTGGGCGCGTTCGTGCGTGGGCAGCTGCTGGTGATGGTGGCGCTGGGCGCAATCTACGCCGCGGGCCTGATGCTGGTTGGTCTGGAGTTGGGGTTGCTGATCGGTTTGATTGCCGGACTGGCCGCGATTGTGCCGTACATGGGGTTTGTGATCGGGATTGGCGCGGCGCTGATCGCCGGGCTGTTCCAGTTCGGTGGCGATCTGTATCCCATGATCGGCATCGTCGCGGTGTTCATGGTCGGTCAGGCGCTGGAAGGCATGGTCCTGACGCCGTTGCTGGTGGGGGATCGAATCGGCTTGCACCCGGTAGCAGTGATCTTCGCGATTCTGGCCGGTGGTGAGTTGTTCGGGTTTACCGGCGTTCTGCTGGCGCTGCCGGTGGCAGCGGTGATCATGGTGCTGGTGCGCCATGTACATGATTTATATAAAGATTCAGAAATTTACAGTGGCGTTGACGAGCCTGAGCTATAAAGGAAGGCGCGGGCAGCCCGGGTCGCTCCCGGGTTGCCCTGCACCTTCCATTGGATTGTTGCCCGCAGCGCCAAAGAAACTGTCATAAAACCAGAGCGCTAACGCAAACCTTTGATTTTGCTTGTGGTCTGTCGCATTGTGCGGTCGGCTTCACGGGTATAAACTTCGCAAACTTTACACAGAGGCCACTAACGGTTCCTTTGGAACTGTTCAGTCAGCATGAAACCGATTCAGCTGCCCCTAGGTGTGCGTCTGCGTGACGACGCCACCTTTATCAACTACTACCCAGGCGCCAATGCCGCTGCACTCGGCTATGTCGAGCGGCTGTGCGAAGCCGATGCTGGCTGGACCGAGAGCCTGATCTATCTCTGGGGCAAGCATGGGGTGGGGCGCACGCATCTGTTGCAGGCCGCATGCCTGCGATTCGAGCAGATGGGTGAACCGGCGGTTTATCTGCCGCTGGCCGAGTTGATGGACCGCGGCATCGAAATTCTCGACAACCTTGAACAGTATGAGCTGGTCTGCCTGGATGACTTGCATGCAGTAGCCGGCAAGGCGGATTGGGAAGAAGCACTGTTCCATCTGTTCAATCGCCTGCGTGACAGCGGTCGACGCTTGCTGATTGCGGCATCGACGTCCCCCCGCGAGTTGCCGGTGAAGCTGGCGGACCTCAAATCCCGCCTGACCCTGGCGCTGATCTTTCAAATGCGCCCGCTCTCCGACGAAGACAAATTGCGAGCCCTGCAACTGCGAGCATCCCGTCGCGGCCTGCACCTGACCGACGAGGTCGGGCATTTTATTCTGACCCGAGGTACCCGCAGCATGAGTGCACTTTTCGACCTGCTTGAGCAGCTCGATCAGGCCTCGCTTCAAGCCCAGCGCAAGCTGACAATTCCCTTCCTTAAAGAGACGCTGGGTTGGTAGTTGAACCCGCTAAATTAAAGGCTTAAAGCGCTTTCTGGCATATTTCAGGCGCCAGAAAATCCGCTTTCCCGCATGGCTGCAGGCTGCGTCAACATTCAAAATAGGCTTAAGCGCTTAGATGTTAACGAGAAACCGATAAGTCACAAAAAGTTCGATTGAATTTGCAAATGAGGTTGATAGCGGGCATAGTCTCGGCTTCTTTACAACTATCAGCCACGGTCGTGCCCATGCTAAATCGCTTTGCACCCCTCGTGCCCCTCGCACTCGTTACCCTGTTGTTCGGTTGCGCTGCCCATACTCCGGTGTCCCAGCAGCAACAACAGCAGGTTCAAAACTCTGTTACTGCCCAAGCTTCCGCTCGTTATCAGGAAGCTCTTTATCAAGAAGAAGTCGCCACCGAAAAAGAACTGGCCAACTTCGCCGATGGCAAGTCCTACCAGCTGCCGGTTCTGGCAGACAGCATTCTCGAACGCGGCATGTCGCTGATCGGTACCCGTTACCGTTTTGGTGGTACCTCTGAAGCCGGTTTCGATTGCAGCGGTTTCATCGGTTACCTGTTCCGTGAAGAGGCCGGCATGAACTTGCCGCGCTCGACTCGTGAAATGATCAACGTTGACGCGCCACTGGTTTCGCGCAGCAAGCTCGAACCGGGCGATCTGCTGTTCTTCGCAACCAATGGCCGCCGTGGTCGTGTCAGCCATGCCGGGATCTATCTGGGGGACAACCAGTTCATCCACTCCAGCAGCCGCCGCAGCGGTGGTGTGCGGATCGATAGCCTGGGCGACAGCTACTGGAGCAAGACCTTCATCGAAGCCAAGCGTGCACTTGCCATGGCCCCCGGTGCCGCTCCGATCGTCACCGCACGCAAGTAAACGGACTTTTTGTAAGGCGAACTTAAAGTCTTACTTGAAGTTTGCCTGATAAGCGCTAGAATTCTGATCAATCAATGATGGCAAACCGCCTGCGTACTGCGCAGGCGGTTTTCTTTTCTGCGTCCCGGCAGAAAAAAGCCGCAGCCAGATCAGGATGCTTTGCTTATGACGATGTCGGCCCGCCTCGCAATCATCTTTATCGCGGCACTGCTCAGCGCTTGCGCCAGCCGCACACCGCCACCAGCGCCGGTGGTTCGTGCTCCAATCGTATTCGGTCCCTCCCAGGCTTTTTCGCCAGAAGCGCAAGACGTGCTGTTTCGCGCGTTGGGCCTGGTAGGCACGCCCTATCGCTGGGGCGGCAACACGCCGGATTCGGGCTTTGATTGCAGTGGCTTGATCGGCTATGTGTACCGTGATGTCACCGGAATTTCCTTGCCGCGCACCACGCGCGAGATGATCTCCATGCAGGCGGCCAATGTCGGCAAGGAAGGTTTGCAGACCGGTGACCTGATCTTCTTTGCCACCAATGGCGGTTCCCAGGTCAGCCATGCCGGGATTTACGTGGGCGAAGGCCGTTTCGTCCATGCGCCCGCCACGGGTGGCACGGTCAAGCTCGATAGCCTGTCCAAAGCGTATTGGCAGAAAGCCTACCTGAGTGCCAAGCGCGTTCTGCAGCCAGAACATCTGGCGCGCAATCCCTGATGGCTTGAGGTTGTCGATATGACTGCTCGCACGCTTAATCTCGACGATGCGCTGTATCAATATCTGCTCGATGTGTCCCTGCGCGAGATGCCGCTGCTCAAGCGTTTGCGTGACGAAACCCAGGCATTGCCGATGGCGCGCTGGCAGGTAGCGCCCGAGCAGGGACAGTTCCTCGCGTTACTGGTGAAACTCACTGGAGCACGACGAGTGCTGGAAATCGGCACCTTCACCGGATACAGCGCCCTGTGCATGGCTGCAGCCTTGCCTGAAGACGGGGCACTGATCTGTTGTGACATTCCTGGGGATTACAACGCCATCGCGCGTCGCTATTGGCAGGAAGCCGGGCTGGCCAAGCGCATCGATCTGCGTCTGGCGCCTGCGCTGGAGACGCTCGGCAAACTCGATCAGCCTGGCGAATTCGATTTGATTTTCATCGATGCCGACAAGGCGAACTACCCAGCCTATCTGGAGCACGCATTGCGCTTGCTGCGTACTGGCGGGCTGGCGGTATTCGACAATACCCTGTGGAGCGGCCGGGTACTTGAGGACAACCCCGAAAGCGCAGACACCCGCGCCATTCAAACGCTCAATCGAGCGTTGAAGGATGACGCGAGGGTTGATCTGTCATTGTTGCCGCTGGGGGATGGGCTCACGCTCTGCCGTAAACGCTAGAGATCACAGGCTTGGGGACGTTTACTGGGTCGCAGACACCCGCCAAACCTTGTTCCCCACATCATCGGCCACCAGCAGGCCTCCTTGCTGATCGATCACCACACCCACTGGCCGGCCCATGGCTTTCTCATCTTCGTTGAGGAAACCGGTGAGCACATCAATCGGTTGTCCCGTTGGCTTGCCAGCGTTGAATGGCACAAAAATCACTTTGTAACCGCTGTGCGGCTTGCGGTTCCAGGAGCCGTGCTGACCGATAAAGGCACCTTCCTTGAATTGCGCCGGCAACGTGTTGCCTTCGGCGAACGTCAGGCCGAGCGAGGCGGTGTGCGGGCCGACGGCGTAATCCGGCGCAATGGCCTTGGCGACCAGATCGGGGTTTTGCGGTTCGACGCGTACGTCTACGTGCTGGCCGTAATAGCTGAACGGCCAGCCATAAAAGCCGCCGTCCTTCACGGAAGTGATGTAATCGGGCACCAGATCGCTACCGATTTCATCTCGCTCGTTGACTGCCGTCCACAGCGCCCCGCTTTGCGGCTCCCAAGCCATGCCATTGGGATTGCGCAGGCCAGAAGCAAAGATCCGGTGATTGCCGGTGGCGCGGTCCACTTCCCAGATGGCCGCGCGTCCTTGCTCCTGATCCATGCCGTTTTCGCCGACATTACTGTTGGAACCGACCGTCACGTACAACTTGCTGCCGTCCCGGCTGGCAATGACATTTTTGGTCCAGTGGTGATTCAGCGTGCCGCCGGGCAGGTCGACCACTTTGATCGGCTGCGACTTGATCGTCGTGTCGCCGTTTTCATAATGGAAGCGCAGCAGGCGATCAGTGTCGGCCACGTAAAGGTCGTTACCCACCAGCGTCATGCCGAAGGGCGAATTGAGGTTTTCCAGGAAGACCGTGCGGGTTTCGGCGACGCCATCGTGGTCCTTGTCTCTGAGCAGTGTGATGCGATTCGCACTTGGTACACCCGCCCCGGCGCGGGCCATGACTTTCTTGGTGATCCAGCCCTTCACGCCTTTGTTGTCATCGGGCTTGGGCGGGGCATTGGTTTCAGCGACCAGTACGTCACCATTGGGCAATACATACAGCCAGCGTGGATGGTCGAGATTATCGGCGAATGCGGCGACTTGAGTGCCGCTGGCCGCTACGGGTTTTACGCCCTCCGGCCAGCCAATGGCCGGGGCGATGTTCATCGTCGGGAACAGTGTTTTGTTGGGTTCGGGCAACTTGGGTGACGGGCCGGTGCCGTCGGAGACTTGCAGTCTGGAGGTTTCACCACAAGCGACGAGCCCTCCGGCGAGCGCGATAACGAGAACGTATTGAGGTTTGCGCATTGCTGATCTTCCCTATGCATGCCTTGATTTAATCATAGAGAAGCCGGGATGCCGGATGGTTCAACGCTTCAGCCGCGAGCCTCCTTGAACAGCACCGCGATGCCGGGATGATACTGGCCCGCTTCGTTGTGCAACTTGCGATAGGCGTATGGGAAATACCAGGCCACCGCGCAGGTGTGTTCCTTTTGCAGGTCGTCGACCATGTCCTGGAGCTCTTCGGGTGTGGCGCCATGCTGGGTTTTATGCGGCGCCACGAACAGGCAGCCAAGCTTCAGGTCGCTGGCGTAGCTGATGCGTTTGGCCTCGCTGGTGATGTCTTGCAGCGCCTGGGCGAGGTTCAGATTGTTGACCCGTGGCCAGCGCTGAGTGGCCTGGAGCCAGGCGCGGGTTTCGGTGGTGGCGATGAACAGGTCGGCCCGGCCGTTGCGCTCGCCTTCTTCTATCTGTTTGCGGGTGGGCGATTGCTGGAGGGTAATCATCTCGGCCATCCAGGCCGCGGAGGAGAGCAGGCCTAGGTTGGCTTTTTCGTCCAGCCAATAGGGCGTTTCATTGTCGCCGCGTACAGCGTTGTAGCGATCGATGCAGTCAAACCAGCGCTCCAGCACCGGTCGCAGGAATTCCAGCTTCGGATTGCTGATGATCAAGCCTTGCATGGTGCTCACCCTTATTATTGTGTGGTGTTATGGCTCTTTGATATCACTGCTGAGAGTGTGGCACAAGATCGCCATCAGATTATTGATCGCTGGTAGTTATTCACTTGTGCGCCCTGTCTTCAATTGACGCTCCACCCCCAACCCTCTAACCTTCGCGGCTTGTTTCAGGTGCTCTGTGGCTCGGGTCGACAGAGTGAAACAGGGAAGTCGGTGAGCGAGCGCATCAAGGGTGATGAGCCGCAATCCCGACGCTGCCCCCGCAACGGTAAATGAGTGAAAGACTGCGCCTTTAGCCACTGTGTCGACTGACATGGGAAGGCGCGCAGTCAGGCGCAAGCCGCTCATGAGTCCGGAGACCGGCCTGATTCATCCAAGCGGCATCACGGTGGGCGATGCCAGGCTTCTTGCCGTCTATTCTTGTGCCTGCCCGCCGTTATTCATGCCTCAACGGAGAGCTCCCCCATGACTGATACCCCTGATCGTGACGAACGTCATCTGGCGCGCATGCTGCGCAAAAAAGCTGTGATCGACGAACGTATCGCCAATTCCCCGAATGAATGCGGGCTGTTGCTGGTGCTGACCGGTAACGGCAAAGGCAAGAGCAGCTCGGCGTTCGGCATGCTTGCGCGATCCATGGGCCATGGCATGCAGTGTGGCGTGGTGCAGTTCATCAAAGGGCGTAACAGCACCGGCGAAGAATTGTTCTTCCGACGTTTTCCCGAGCAGGTGCGATTTCATGTGATGGGCGAGGGCTTCACCTGGGAAACCCAGGATCGCCAGCGTGATATCGCCGCGGCCGAAGCGGCCTGGGCTGTTTCGCAGGAACTGCTGCGTGATCCGTCCATCGGCCTGGTGGTGCTGGACGAACTGAACATCGCCCTCAAGCACGGGTATCTCGATCTGGACCAGGTGCTCAGTGATTTGCAGGCGCGCCCGGCGATGCAGCACGTGGTGGTGACCGGTCGCGGCGCCAAGCCTGAGATGATCGAGCTGGCCGACACCGTCACCGAAATGGGCATGATCAAACACGCCTTCCAGGCCGGCATCAAAGCGCAAAAAGGCGTTGAGCTGTGAGCCGCCCTGTATGAATAGCGCTCGTCAATGCCCGGCGGTACTGATTGCCGCGCCGGCCTCCGGTCAGGGCAAGACCACGGTCACCGCGGCGCTGGCCCGTTTGCATCGCAATCAGGGGCGTAAGGTGCGGGTGTTCAAATGCGGCCCGGACTTTCTCGACCCGATGATTCTCGAGCGCGCCAGCGGTGCGCCGGTTTATCAACTGGACATGTGGATGGTCGGCGAGCAGGAAAGTCGTCGGCTGTTGTGGGAAGCCGCGGCTGACGCCGATCTGATCCTGATCGAAGGCGTGATGGGGTTGTTCGACGGCACGCCGTCGAGTGCCGATCTGGCACGGCACTTCGGTGTGCCGGTGCTCGCTGTGATCGACGGCACCGCCATGGCCCAGACCTTTGGTGCGCTGGCCCTCGGGCTGGCGCGCTATCAGGCGGACTTGCCGTTTGCCGGGGTTCTGGCCAATCGTGTCGGCACCCTGCGTCACGCGCAATTGCTCGAAGGCAGCCTGACCGAAGGCTTGCGCTGGTACGGCGCCTTGTCCCGGGAAACCGGGATCGAATTGCCGAGTCGGCACCTGGGGCTGGTACAGGCCAGCGAGTTGAATGATCTCGATGTGCGTCTGGATGCTGCCGCCGATGCCCTGGCCAGCAGTTGCGAAGTGGCGTTGCCGCCGGCCGTGGAATTCGCGGCGCCCGACCTGATCGCGGCCGAACCGTTGTTGGCCGGTGTGCGGATTGCCGTGGCCCGGGACGAAGCCTTTGCCTTTACCTATGGTGCCAGCCTCGATCTGTTGCGGGCGATGGGTGCCGAGTTGCGGTTTTTCTCGCCGATTCGCGATGCCGATTTGCCGCAGGCCGACAGCCTGTATCTGCCCGGTGGTTATCCGGAATTGCACCATGTGGCATTGGCGCAAAATACTTCGATGCTGAACGCCATCCGCGCGCACCATGCCGCGGGCAAGCCCCTGCTGGCCGAATGTGGCGGCATGCTTTATCTGCTCGATTCGTTGACCGACGTCGAAGGCACGCGCGCCGAGCTGGTCGGTTTGCTCAGCGGTGACGCGGTGATGCAAAAGCGCCTCGCCGCGCTGGCCTTGCAAGCGGTCGAGTTGCCGGAGGGTTCGCTGCGTGGACATACGTATCACCACTCGCTGACGACCACCGATTTGACGCCGATTGCCCGTGGCCTGAGCCCTAACGGCGGGCGCGGGGCGGAGGCGGTTTTCCGCGAGGGGCGGATGACAGCGTCGTATGTGCATTTTTATTTTCCGTCCAACCCATCGGCAGTCGCCGCATTGTTTGCGCCTGACCTTGAAACCGCTATCGCTGCGATGCGGCGACCCGACAAATCAGCCCCCACAGTGAGCGGTGTGATACCTGGAAAAATGCAATTCCCTGTGGGAGCTGGCTTGCCAGCGAAGAGGCCATGACCGACAACGCCTTTTCCGACGTCGAACGCGAAGCGGTTTATCGCGCCATCGCCGAACGCCGCGACATGCGCCACTTCAGCGGCGGTACTGTCGAACCCGAATTGCTTCGGCGTCTGCTCGAAGCCGCGCATCAGGCGCCCAGTGTCGGCCTGATGCAGCCCTGGCGTTTCATCCGCATCAGCGATCGAGATTTGCGCGGCAAGATCCAGCGACTGGTGGAAGACGAACGTGTGCGTACCGCCGAGGCTCTCGGTGAGCGCACCGACGAGTTCATGCAGCTCAAGGTCGAAGGCATCAACGAGTGTGCCGAAGTGCTGGTGGCCGCACTGATGGATGGCCGCGAGCGGCACATCTTCGGTCGCCGCACCTTGCCGGAAATGGACCTGGCGTCGTTGTCCTGCGCGATCCAGAACCTGTGGCTGGCGTCCCGTGCCGAAGGATTGGGCATGGGCTGGGTTTCATTGTTCGAACCGCAGGCGCTCGCCGACCTGCTGGGCTTGCCCGCCGGTGCCAAGCCGTTGGCGATCCTGTGCCTGGGGCCGGTCAGGGCGTTCTATCCGGCGCCGATGCTGGTGCTCGAAGGCTGGGCGCAGGAACGTCCGCTAAGCGAAATGTTGTACGAAAATTATTGGGGAGTGAGTCAATGAGTGTGGCGTTATTGAGTGTCGCCGCAGTGGCGCTGGATGCGCTGCTGGGCGAACCCAAACGCTGGCATCCGCTGGTGGCGTTCGGCCGTTTTGCCGAGCGCATCGAGCAACGTTTCAATGGCGGTGGCCGTGGCTGGCGCAGCCATGGCGTGACGGCGTGGGTGATCGCCGTGTTGCCGCTGACATTGTTGGCCACGGCCTTTTCCTGGGCGCCTTATGTCGGCTGGATCGTCGAGATTCTCGCGCTGTATTGCGCCCTCGGCATGCGCAGCCTCGGTGAGCACGTCGAACCTGTAGCAAAAGCCCTGCGCAGCGATGATCTTGAAGAAGCACGCAAACGCGTGAGTTATCTGGTGAGCCGCAAAACCAGTGAGCTGGACAAAACCGAAGTCGCCCGTGCCGCCACCGAATCGGTACTGGAGAACGGCAGCGACGCGGTGTTCGCCGCCTTGTTCTGGTTCGCCGTGGCCGGTGCGCCGGGCGTAGTGCTCTACCGTTTGAGCAATACGCTGGATGCGATGTGGGGTTATCGCAACGAACGCTTCGAGCGTTTCGGATGGGCCGCGGCAAAGATCGATGACATCCTCAATTACATTCCTGCGCGTCTGGTGGCGATGACCTACGCGCTGCTCGGCAAAACCCGACTGGCCTGGAAATGCTGGCGTACCCAGGGACCAACCTGGGACAGCCCGAATGCGGGTCCGGTGATGGCGGCGGGGGCCGGCGCGCTGGGCGTCGAATTGGGCGGGCCGGCGATTTATCACGGCGAACTGCATGAGCGTCCGCAACTGGGCGAAGGTGCGCCGGCGGACGCGGACTCCATCGACCGTGGCTGGCAATTGGTCCAGCGCGGCGTATGGTTATGGCTGCTGATTCTCTGCGTGGGGGCTGAATTTTATGCTTGAACACGGTGGACGGTTGCGCAAGGCGGCGCTCGAATACGGCATCGAGGAAGCCGATTGGCTCGATTTGTCCAGCGGTCTCGCGCCCTGGCCGTTTCCAGTCCCCGATATCCCGCTGCGCGCCTGGGCGCGGTTGCCAGAGGCCGACGATGGCCTGGAGCAGGCCGCCTGCGATTACTACGGCACCTTGCAGGCATTGCCAGTGGCCGGTTCGCAAATGGCTATCCAGCTGCTGCCGCGTTTGCGGCGGGTCGGCAAGGTTGGCGTACTGTCGCCGTGTTACGCCGAACATGCCGAAGCCTGGCGTCGCAACGGCTACATCGTGCGAGAAGTGCTGGAACAGGAAGTCGATTTCTTCCTCGACAGCCTCGACGTGCTGGTGGTGGTCAACCCGAACAATCCTACCGGGCTGAGCCTGACGCCCGCCCGATTGCTGGACTGGCACACGCGCCTAGCGCAACGCGGAGGCTGGTTGGTGGTGGACGAAGCGTTCATCGACAACACGCCGCACTTGAGCCTGGCACCGTTTGCCCATCAGGTCGGCCTGATCGTACTGCGCTCGTTCGGCAAGTTTTTTGGCCTGGCCGGCGTGCGTCTCGGGTTTGTGCTGGCCGAGCGCAAGTTGCTCAAGTTACTCGCTGAACAGGTAGGGCCGTGGGCCGTCAGCGGTCCGACCCGTGTGTTGGGCCAATCGTGCCTGCGTGATACCGAAGGACAAACGCAGCAACGGATACGGGCCGAAGAGGCCAGCGAGCGGTTGGCGTCGTTGCTCGAGCGTCACGGTTTCAAACCGCAGGGTGGTTGCGCGCTGTTTCAGTGGCTGATCACCGATCGCGCCGAAGAGCTCCACGAGTTCATGGCCCGTCGCGGCATTCTGCTGCGCTTGTTCACCCACAACAGCAGCCTGCGTTTTGGCTTGCCGGGAGATGAAGCCGATTGGGCGCGTCTCGACGCCGCATTCACTGCTTTATCCAAGGAACACCCATGACCACGCTGATGGTGCAGGGCACCACCTCCGATGCCGGCAAAAGCACCCTGGTGACGGCGCTGTGCCGCTGGGTCAAACGTCAGGGGGTGAGTGTGGTGCCGTTCAAGCCGCAGAACATGGCCCTCAACAGCGCAGTGACGGCCGACGGTGGCGAGATCGGCCGCGCGCAAGCCGTGCAGGCTCAGGCGGCGTTCCTCGAACCTCACACCGACATGAACCCGGTACTGCTCAAGCCCAACAGCGATACCGGCGCGCAGGTGATCATCCATGGCCGCGCAGTCACGACGATGAATGCCGTGGCCTATCACGACTACAAAGCTATCGCGATGCAAGCGGTGCTGGCCTCGCACGCACGATTGAGCGCGGCGTATCCAGTGGTGATGGTCGAAGGCGCGGGCTCGCCGGCCGAAATCAACCTGCGTGCCGGCGACATCGCCAACATGGGGTTCGCCGAAGCAGTGGATTGCCCGGTGCTGCTGATCGCCGATATCAATCGCGGCGGGGTTTTCGCGCATCTGGTGGGCACGCTGGAGCTGTTGTCGGCGAGCGAACAGGCACGGGTCAAAGGCTTCATCATCAATCGTTTTCGCGGTGACATTGCCCTGCTACAACCCGGTCTCGACTGGCTGGAACAGCGCACCGGCAAACCAGTGATCGGTGTGCTGCCTTATGTGATGGACCTGCACCTCGAAGCCGAAGACGGCATCGATCAGCGCCAGACCGACAAGGCCGAGCAAGTCCTGAGAGTGGTAGTGCCAGTGTTGCCGCGTATCAGTAACCACACCGATTTCGATCCACTGCGCCTGCATCCGCAAGTCGACCTGCAATTCATCGGCCCCGGTCAGGCGATTGCGCCGGCCGACCTGATCATTCTGCCCGGCTCGAAAAGTGTGCGCAGTGACCTCGCCTATCTGCGTGCTAACGGCTGGGAAACGGCGATCTCTCGGCACTTACGCTATGGCGGAAAAGTGTTGGGAATTTGCGGTGGCCTGCAGATGCTTGGCGAGCAAGTGCATGACCCGTTGGGCCTGGAGGGTGCACCCGGTTCCAGCGCCGGTCTGGGCTTGCTGGCATTTGAAACGCAATTGGAACAGGACAAACAACTGCGCAATGTGCGTGGGCGCCTGGCGTTGGAGAATGCTGAAGTCGTCGGCTATGAAATTCATGCGGGCGTGACCACCGGGCCGGCGCTGGAAAATGCGGCGGTGCAACTCGACGACGGTCGTTGCGACGGTGCCCGGAGCGTCGACGGGCAAATTCTCGGTACTTATCTGCATGGCCTGTTCGAATCACCGGCCGCTTGCAGTGCGCTGCTGCGCTGGGCGGGTTTGCAGAACGTGCAGGACGTCGATTACCACGGTTTGCGCGAGCGCGATATCGAGCGGCTGGCGGATTTGGTGGAGAAGCATTTGGATACCGCGCTGCTGCGCGATCTCTGTGGGATCTGAGGTGATTGTGCTGGCCTCATCGCGGGCAAGCCTTGCTCCGACAATTTCGCGGCGAGCCGCAATTGTGTGGTTGACACAAAACTGTAGGAGCAAGGCTTGCCCGCGATGACGTCAGTCGATTCACCAATATTTATAGGAAGTAACCATGCTGCAACTGATCCTCGGCGGCGCCCGCTCCGGCAAAAGTCGCCTGGCCGAAAAACTGGCGGCTGACAGCCAATTGCCGGTGACCTACATCGCTACCAGCCAGCCGCTTGATGGTGAAATGAATGAGCGGGTCGCCCATCACCGCGCCCGTCGCCCAGCCGAGTGGAACCTCATTGAAGAACCGCTGCAACTGGCCCGCGTCCTGCGGGAAAACGCGCGCGCCGATCATTGCCTGTTGGTGGATTGCCTGACGCTGTGGCTGACCAACCTGCTGATGCTCGACGACGCTGAGCGCGTTTGCGCCGAACGTGATGCCTTGCTGGAGTGCCTGGTGTCGCTGCCGGGTGAAATCATTTTTGTCAGCAACGAGACCGGAATGGGTGTCGTGCCGCTGGGCGAATTGACTCGCCGCTTTGTCGATGAAGCCGGTTGGCTGCATCAAGCTCTGGCCGAACGCTGTCAGCGAGTCGTCCTGACCGTTGCCGGCTTGCCCCTGACTCTGAAAGGAACTGCGTTATGACCTCATCCTGGTGGCTGGCCCCGTGCAAACCGCTCGACACCCAAGTGCTCGAACTGGCGCAAGCGCGGCAACAGCAACTGACCAAACCGGCCGGTTCCCTCGGTCAGCTCGAGTCGCTGGCTGTTCAGCTGGCCGGCCTGCAAGGGCAGGTGAAACCCGGCCTGGATCAAGTGTGGATTGCGATTTTCGCCGGTGATCATGGCGTGGTCGCCGAGGGTGTGTCGGCGTACCCCCAGGCAGTCACCGGGCAAATGCTGCACAACTTCGTCAACGGTGGTGCGGCGATCAGCGTGTTGGCGCGACAGTTGGGTGCATCCCTGGAAGTGGTCGATCTCGGCACCGTAACGCCGTCGTTGAATCTGCCGAACGTACGTCATCTGAACATCGGCCCTGGCACGGCGAATTTCGTACAAGGGTCGGCGATGACTCAGGCGCAAGGCGAACTTGCATTGCAGGCCGGTCGCGACAGCGTGTTGCGTGCCATCGCGACGGGCGCGCAACTGTTTATCGGTGGCGAGATGGGCATCGGCAATACCACCGCCGCCAGCGCCTTGGCCTGTGCCTTGCTCGATTGTCCGGTGATGCACCTGACCGGGCCGGGCACCGGGTTGAATGCACAAGGTGTCAGCCATAAGGCTCAAGTGATCGAGCGGGCGTTGACGTTGCACGCCGCTCAACGTGGCGATGCCTTGCTCACCCTGTTCAACCTCGGCGGTTTTGAAGTTGCAGCGTTGGTCGGGGCTTATCTGGCCTGCGCCCAGGCGGGTATCGCGGTGCTGGTGGACGGGTTCATTTGTAGCGTTGCGGCATTGGTCGCGGTGCGTTTGAACCCGCAATGCCGTCCGTGGCTTTTGTTCGCTCATCGTGGCGCCGAGCCGGGTCATCGGCATGTTTTGGAAACGCTGAATGCCGAACCGTTGCTCGATCTCGGACTGCGACTGGGCGAGGGCAGTGGTGCCGCGTTGGCGGTGCCGTTGCTGCGCCTGGCGTGTGATCTGCACGGGCAGATGGCGACCTTCGCCGAGGCTGCCGTGGCGGATCGTCCGGCATGACTTTGCACCTGGATCTGTTGCGTCACGGTGAAACCGAACTCAGCGGCGGCCTGCGCGGCAGCCTCGACGATGCGCTGACCGAGACGGGATGGGCGCAAATGCGCGCGGCGGTGCTCAGTCAGGGACCGTGGGATCGCCTGGTCAGCTCGCCATTGCAGCGGTGTGCGCGGTTCGCCCATGAGCTCGGTGAGCGATTGGCTTTGCCGGTCACGCTGGAAAAAGATCTGCAGGAACTGCATTTCGGCGCTTGGGAAGGGCAGAGCGCCGCCGAATTGATGAAAACCGATGCGCAGGCCCTGGGGCTATTTTGGGCTGATCCCTATGCGTTTACCCCTCCGGACGGTGAGCCGGTTGCGGATTTTTCTGCCAGGGTGCTTGCCGCCGTGGCGAGGTTGCAGGCCGCCTACGCCGGTGAACGGGTGTTGCTGATCAGCCATGGCGGCGTCATGCGTCTGCTGCTGGCCCAGGCACGGGGATTGCCGCGCGAGCAATTGCTGGGTGTCGAGGTCGGTCATGGTGCGTTGTTCTCGCTGTCGGTCGATGCCGATGGCGTGTTAAGGGAAGTGATCTGAGCATGTTGCCATTCTGGATCGCCCTGCAATTCCTCAGCAGTCTGCCGATCCGTCTGCCGGGAATGCCGACGCCTGAGCAGCTGGGACGCTCGCTGTTGTTCTATCCGCTGGTGGGGTTGTTGTTCGGCATCATTCTGTGGACGTTCAACTGGCTGATGCTGGGAGCGCCTTTGCTGCTGCATGCGGCCCTGTTGTTGACGGCTTGGGTCCTGCTCAGCGGAGCGTTGCACCTGGATGGCCTGGCCGACAGTGCCGATGCCTGGCTGGGCGGTTTTGGTGATCGCGAACGGACGTTGACGATCATGAAAGATCCGCGCAGCGGTCCGATCGCGGTGGTGGCGCTGGTGTTGGTGTTGCTGCTGAAATTCTGCGCGTTGCTGGCGCTGATCGAGCAGTCCCATGCGCTGGCCCTGATCATCGTGCCCCTGATCGGCCGAACTGCGTTGCTGGGGTTGTTCCTGACCACCCCTTATGTGCGCGCAGGCGGTTTGGGCCAGGCGCTCGCCGATCATCTTCCGCGCTCGGCGGGCAAGCAGATAATGGTCACAAGCGCCGTGGTCTGTGTGCTGATTGCGGGGTTTGGCGGTGTTCTGGCGCTGGCCCTGGCGGCGGCAATGTTTGTCTGGCTGCGGCAGATGATGCTACGGCGATTGGGTGGAACCACGGGCGATACCGCCGGGGCGCTGCTGGAGCTGCTGGAAGTTGCAGTGCTGGTGGGCTTGGCGTTTTTCTGAACGTCACCCATCATGCGACTTGATTTAACACAACCGCGGGTATATACACGCACCATGCTCGAATCCCAATGTTTATGTATCAACCTGCGTCGCGCCGCCCGTGGCGTCAGCAGGCATTACGACGGCGCACTCGACGGCTTCGGGATCAATGTCGCGCAGTATTCTTTACTGTGTAATTTGCAACGGCTGGATCAACCGAGCATTTCCACCCTCGCCGAAGCGATGGGGCTGGACCGCAGCACGCTGGGGCGCAATCTGCGTGTGCTGGAGGGCGAAGGGTTGGTGATGCTGGTCGAGGGCGAGGACATGCGCAATCGCATCGTCAGGCTGACCGAAGCCGGAGCAGAGCGTTTAAAAGCAGCCCTGCCGGCGTGGGAGGCAGCGCAACAGCGCTTGATCGATCGCCTGGGCGCTGAAAAGCGCGAAACATTACTGAAGTTGCTGGATGAACTGGCTTGATGCCAGTTTGTTCGATCTTAAGCGGGTATATACCCGCGACCGGAGAACAATAATGACATCGATGTGGCGTACATGTGGTTGGGTTCTGTTGGGGAGTGCGCTGATTCTTGCGTTGTCTCTGGGGGTGCGGCATGGCTTCGGGCTGTTCCTGGCGCCGATGAGTGCCGAATTCGGCTGGGGACGCGAGGTGTTTGCCTTCGCCATCGCCCTGCAAAACCTGATCTGGGGACTCGCACAGCCCTTTACTGGCGCGTTGGCCGATCGCTTCGGCGCGGCGAAAGTCGTGCTCATCGGCGGTGTGCTGTACGCCCTGGGCCTGGTGTTCATGGGCCTGTCGGATTCGCCGGCGACCTTGTCCCTGAGCGCCGGTCTGCTGATCGGGATTGGTCTGTCGGGTACCTCATTTTCAGTGATTCTCGGGGTGGTCGGGCGCGCAGTGCCGCCGGAAAAACGCAGCATGGGTATGGGCATTGCCAGCGCCGCCGGTTCGTTCGGTCAGTTCGCCATGCTGCCCGGCACGCTCGGATTGATTGGCTGGCTCGGTTGGTCAGCGGCGCTGCTGGCCTTGGGGCTGTTGGTGGCGCTGATCGTGCCGCTGGTGAGCATGCTCAAGGACAAGCCATTGCCAGTGCTTGGCCATGAGCAAACCCTCTCGGAAGCACTGCGTGAGGCCTGTTCTCACTCCGGGTTCTGGCTGCTGGCATTCGGTTTCTTTGTCTGTGGTTTTCAAGTGGTCTTTATCGGCGTGCACTTGCCAGCGTATCTGGTCGATCAGCATCTGCCTGCCACCGTCGGTACGACTGTTCTGGCGTTGATTGGCTTATTCAATATCTTCGGCACCTACACCGCCGGCTGGCTCGGCGGGCGCATGTCCAAGCCGCGTTTGCTTACCGGTTTGTACCTGTTGCGGGCCGTGGTGATCGCGCTGTTCCTGTGGGCGCCGGTGACCACGACGACGGCGTACCTGTTCGGCATGGCCATGGGCTTCCTGTGGTTGTCGACGGTGCCACTGACCAACGGCACCGTCGCAACCTTGTTCGGCGTACGAAACCTGTCCATGCTCGGAGGCATCGTTTTTCTCTTTCATCAACTGGGTTCGTTCCTTGGCGGCTGGTTGGGCGGGGTGGTGTACGACCGGACCGGGAGCTATGACTTGATCTGGCAGGTCGCGATTCTTCTGAGCCTGATGGCCGCCGCGCTGAACTGGCCGGTGCGTGAGCGACCGGTTGCGCGCCTGCAAACGCAAATGAGCACGACATGAACAGTCTCTGGCCACGTATCACCATTCTTGCCGTCTGCGCCGGGTTGCTCGCTGTGGCCTGGTGGGGTTGGCATCAGGGCGGCCTGGCGTTGATGCAATTGGGCATGGGGGCGTGTTAGGACGCTTGCTAGCGGGAGGGTAGGACGAGTAACTTCGATGTCACCCGAATCACTCAAGGAAGCACCGATATGCTGATGCGCTGGTTGGCAGTTCCCGCGTTACTGGTAGCGTTTACCGGATTGGCTCAAGCGGCAGAGTGCCCGGCGCTGCTACAGGGCTCGTTGCCCAAGCTGCGTTCCAATGAGTCCATCGACCTGTGCCAGCGCTTCGCCGGCAAGCCGCTGGTGGTGGTCAATACAGCGAGCTTCTGTGGTTTCGCCCCGCAGTTCAAAAGTCTTGAGGCGCTCAATCAGCGCTATAAGGAACAAGGCTTGGAAGTGATCGGTGTGCCGTCCAATGACTTCAAACAGGAGTCCAAGGACGGTGCCGAGACTGCCAAGGTCTGCTACGTCAACTACGGCGTGACGTTCACCATGACCGAGCCACAGAAAGTCCGGGGCGACGATGCCACGAACTTGTTCAAGGTACTCGGCAAACAGTCCGAAAATCCGCCGAAATGGAATTTCTACAAATACGTGGTCGACCGTCAAGGCAAGGTGGTCGCCAGCTTCTCCAGCTTGACCAAGCCTGACGATCCCGACTTCATCGCCGCAGTGGAAAAGGCTCTGGCCTCGCCACCCCTGGCCTCCGCTCCCTGATCGACAGCCACAAAAAAGCCCCGCCTCTGTACCAGAGCGCGGGGCTTTTTTTGATTGCGCGGGCGAGGGGTCAGGCTCGCCGCGAATTATCAGAAACGGTAGGTCGCACCGACACCGAAACCGTTCGCCGAGTTTTCATACTTGGCGCTGTAGGCCTGACGGCCATTGCTGTTGTTGACGTTGACCGATTCTTCCCACAGGTAGGAGTACGCCACGTCGATGGTCAGGTCGTCGGTCGGGCTCCAGCCGGCGCCCAGGCTGAAAATCTTGCGATCGCCCGTCGGGATGCGTGGGGAGCGGTTTTCGTTGTTGGTTGGTGCCTGGTCAACCGAGAAACCGGTGCGCAGTACCCACTGCTTGTTCAGCTGATACGAAGCACCGATGGCGTGAGCCCAGGTGTCGTGCCAGTTCTGTTCTTCGGTGATGGTGCCAAGACCACGTGCGGCCAGGGCAGCAGGAACGCCTTCGTTTTCCACGGTGATTTCTTTCAGGCGGCTCCAGCGAGTCCAGGTGCTGCCTGCATAGAGAGTCCACTGGTCGTCGAGCTGGTGGGTAACCGAGAAGTCAACCGACTCGGGCGTGGTCAGGTCCAGGGAAGCATCGAACTTCTGGTTCGGATTCTGGCCCAGGGCGCCGAGCAGGCCGTAGTTGACCTTGGTGTCACCGTCGAGCTTGTACTTCACTTTCGAGTGGTAGGTCAGGCCGACGCGAGTGCTGTCGGTGGCTTGCACCAGGATACCGATGTTGTAGCCCAGAGCCGTGTCGTCACCCTTGATCTTGACTTCACCATCCGGTGCGCGCGGGTCCAGCGACAGGTTGGATTCCAGCTTGCCGTCGATACGGTTGATGGTCGGGCCGAAACCGATCGACACCTTGTCGTTGAAGGCGTAGCTGACGGTTGGCTGCAGGGTGATGATTTTGACTTCGCTCTTGCTGCCGAAGTAGCGGCCGGCAAAGCCGTTTTCATAATCGGTTACCAGGCCGAACGGTGCATAGACACCGAAACCGACTGCCCATTGGTCATCGAGGGGCTTGACGTAATAGCCCATCGGCACGCCCATGAAAGGGACCATGTCACCTTTGTTGGTGCCGCCATTCGGACGGGAGCTGGCATCGCTGATGTCGGTGTGTGCGTCGATGAATGCAACACCACCGGTTACTTGTTCACGCTTGAGGCGGGACATGCCCGCAGGGTTGCCCACAAGTGTGGATGCGTCGTCGGCAACGGAAGATCGCCCGGCAAAACCAGTACCCATCCCGCTGATGCTTTGTTCGTTGAGGGCAAAGCCACTTGCGAAGATCTGGGTGGATGCCATGGCAACGGCGAGACTAATGGTGGTTTTGAGCATTACTTTTTTCATTATTAGAACTCCTGGTGATCACCGGGGCGAAAATTACCAACATTTTCGTCCCAGCGCTATAGGCTGTATGGCTTGATTTAGAGCGGTTTTGTAGGACAATCCGACCAGATTCGCAGCGTATTGTGCGATCTTTGGATCCAGAGTGTGTCAGCAGGCAACCTGATTCAGTGGTGATACACAGGTTTGCCAAGCGAAGGTGAAGTCTCTCAGGCGACCTTGGGGCTGGAAGGTCTGGCGCCAGATTCGGGCCATTCCCAGCAGGTCGTCTGCTTCGGGGAGCGGGGTGTTCTGTTCTTCGACCATCAGCCAGGCGATGGCGGTGGCGTAACGCAGGTTGACGGTCAATTCGACGTGCGGGCCACTGAGAAAGGCATGTTGGCTGGCGAGGCCACGGACCAGGCTTGCGCGTTCGGGATCGAGCGCCAGGTAGTGGTCCCAAAGTGCCTGATGGCGAGGTTCGGCGATACGGTAGAGGCCGTGGCCACGGCGGTCGTGAAGGGCGGAACCAAGGGCTGACTGACTGGCGGCAATGCCCAGCAGCAGGGATTCGGCAGTTGCGCTATGGCGTCCAAGGTAGATCAGCGTCGGACGAATCACATAACGGCACAGTTCGCTGGCAGCGATACCCATAAAACCCTCGAAACCATGAATTGGACGGCGATACCTGAACAGGGCCTTGGCAGCAATGGATCGAATCAGGCTCGCCGAAAGCGGATCAAGCCGCTTGAGTTGAAGTGTAGTGTCATATTCGCTGCGTAAAGGACTGTTTTTAAAATATTTCCAGCTTCCAGTTATAACCGTTATATCGGTTGGTGCTTAACCGCTGTGCGGGCAAACTGAAATTTCAGGCAACAAAAAGCCCCGCTTTTGAGAGCGGGGCTTTTGGTATTTCAGCCTTGCTGGCGTCTCAGGCAACCAGTGCCTGACGAGTACGTTCGATCACGGCCTGCAGCGGTTCAGCGCTGGAGTATTGATCGGGGTACAGGCGTTCGCTGTGTCGGGCGATGCCGTGTTCGTTGACCAGGGTAAAACTGAAGCAGCCTTTGCGAGCGGCCATGATCAGGCAGTTCATTGGTGCAAAAGCGTTGGTTAGGGTGCGGATGGCATCCTGTGCATGGATTTGAGTAGACATAGTCATGGTGTTCCTACAAGCGACACGGATAAGAGCCGTGCAAAATTAAAACGTTCCAGTGACGACGACCACCGTTGGTCGAGCGAAGAACCTGACTGGAACAAAGCAGCCAGTTTGAAGCGCTGATAAATTGGCGCGCTTGGGCTGGCAGGTAGGTACTTAGGAGGGCAGGCAACACATCAAGGGCTAAGGTTCTGGGCCCGGGGTGAGGATCCTGATCAATTTGCAGGTTGGTTCGGTCAGAGTAAGCGAGCCTGGCAACACCCTTTGCTTTCGATTCAAAGGCTGTGTTGACGCAAGATTTACCTGGAAACCATCGAGGTGGTCGATCCCGCTTTTATCGGTTGGGCTTCCATCGGGAAGGCAGTCCGGGGGGATTTGTTCGACCAGAATTGACTTTCAGCTTGGTACTAACGCCGGGGATAATAACGGATTGAATCGGCAAAGGGAAGTGTGATAGCCACAGGAATATCCAGGGGGGCCTGGAACAGCCGTAAAAAAACCGACATGAGCCCTGATAGCGAGCTTGGATGATCCGGATTCCGACCGATGGTCATGACCATCCGACGGATGACAAACGGCCTGGAATGCGGGTTTGCCGCGATTTATCCCCAGGACCGATGCCAAATCGCGCCGAAAAAACGCCTCGATATAACCATCGGCGAGCTACTTGTACACATTAGTTGCACAGACTGTAACGCCACTGTCATCCCGCTCCAGAGAGGAGTGGGTGCCTGTAACCAAAATTTAAGTCAATGAAAAACATCGCTTTTTTTTACTGGTGAAAAAATCGTCAGTTTGACTGCAGGCCCCATTCCACAGGGCTTTGCGGCTCTTCAAGGGCGGTTGTCCACTGAGTTATCCACAGCTTCTGTGGATTGTCCCGAGCGCTTGCTCTAGGACGGGCGTGCCGGGATTTTTTCAGCTTTACCTGTAAGAAAAAAAGAGTAGAGTGGCGCGCCTTCCGATCTGCCCACAGTGCTTTATGAAGTTTCGTACACCATCCGATTCCTCTTCCTCCAAAACATCCACTGTTGCCCCTCCCAAGCGTTTTTCGATGCGGGTTGCAGAGTGGTTGCTGGACAGTCCGCGACTGGGCGAAAACCCGAATGTCAAACACATCGCCGGGCGTTTGCTCAAACAACCTGCCCGTGAGGGCGTGGTGGCCGCGCAAAGCCGCCTGGGCCAACTGATGTGCCGCGAATGCGGGAATGCCCGGGACCGCCGGATCGGCCAGGACCTGTTGCGGCAGGCCGCACGGGCGGGTGATCAGCGTGCACAACAGGAACTGGGGCTGATCGAAGACTGAGCTGTCCAAGACCTGACGCCTTGGTTAACCTTCAAACTTTAATTCGAAGGCAGGAATGGCTATGGCTATGGACTTGACCAGCGCCTTGCTCGGTCTGGCAGGCGCTGCGTTGCCTTTGCTGGTATTGGCCTGGCAGCTTCAGCGCCGGGCGAGCAACTCGCAAGCGGACGTCGCGTTACTGGAAGAGCGTCTGGCCATGGCCCAACTGGTGCAGGATGGCTTGAGTTCACAACTTGAAACCTGTCGCGATGAAATCGCTGATCTGGGGCAGGCCAACGCCGCCAGGCAGGCAGATTTGGCCGCTGTGCGCCGTGAAGTCGAGTTGTTGCAGATCGAACGCGATGACGCCCGGGATGCTGCCCATGCCTGGAACATCGAGCGCGCCGGCAAGGAAGCCGAGTTGCGGCGCCTGGATGCCCAGGCCGCCTCGCTCAAGGCTGAACTGCGCGAACAACAGGAAAGCCATCAACAACGCCTCAATGACCTGCAGGGCTCCCGAGACGAGTTGCGCGCTCAGTTCGCCGAGTTGGCGGGGAAAATCTTCGATGAGCGTGAACAGCGTTTTGCCGAAACCAGCCAGCAGCGTCTGGGACAATTGCTTGACCCACTGAAAGAACGCATTCAATCGTTCGAAAAACGTGTCGAGGAAAGTTATCAGGCCGAGGCGCGCGAGCGCTTCTCCCTGGCCAAGGAACTGGAGCGCCTGCAACAGCTGAATCTGCGCCTGAGCGACGAAGCCACCAACCTGACCCGTGCCTTGAAAGGGCAGAAGACCCAGGGCAACTGGGGCGAGTTGATCCTGGAGCGGGTACTCGAACATGCCGGCCTGGAAAAAGGCCGTGAGTACCAGACTCAGGTCAATCTCAAGGGGCCGGACGGCGAGCGTTTCCAGCCCGACGTGATCATCTATTTGCCCGGCGACAAGCAGGTGGTGGTCGACTCCAAAGTCAGCCTCACGGCTTATCAGCAATACGTGGCGGCCGAGGACGAAGGCATCAGCCAGATCGCCATCAAGCAGCACGTGCTGTCTCTGCGTAATCACGTCAAAGGCCTGGCCGGCAAGGATTACAAGCGGCTCGACGGTTTGCACAGCCTGGATTTCGTGTTGCTGTTCGTGCCGATCGAAGCAGCGTTTTCCGCGGCATTGCAGGCCGAGCCGACGCTTTTTCAGGAGGCGTTCGACCGCAACATCGTGATCGTCAGCCCAACCACGTTGCTCGCGACACTGCGGGTTATCGACAGCCTGTGGAAGCAGGAACGACAAAGCCAGAACGCCCGGGAAATCGCCGAACGAGCCGGGTGGCTGTACGACAAGTTTGTGTTGTTTATCCAGGACCTGGACGAGGTGGGCAATCGCCTGCAGCAACTGGACAAGGCCTACAGCTCGGCGCGTAACAAGTTGACCGAAGGGCGCGGCAATCTGGTCAGTCGCAGCGAGCAACTGAAGTTGCTCGGGGCCAGGGCAAGCAAGAGTTTGCCCGCAGATTTGCTGGAGCGGGCGATGACCGATGTCGATGGCTTGGTCGAGTTGCCGGAATAAGGGTTTTCGCTGACGCTACAACGGCAAATGCCGGCTCAACAACGCTCGCAACGCCGCGGGTTTGACCGGCTTGGTCAGGTAATCCAGTCCGGCCGCATGTACCTGAGCGATGGTCTCTGGCCGCCCGTCGGCGCTGATCACCACGCCCGGCACAGGCTCACCGAGTCGAGTTCGCAACCACGCCATCAATTCGGTTCCGGTCTCGCCGTCATCCAGGTGGTAATCGACCAACGCCAATTGTGGTCGCATCCCCTCAGCGAGCAGGGTCATGCACTCTTCGCGGTTGCGTGCGGTCCAGACCTGGCAACCCCAGCGCGTCAGCAAGCTGTTCATGCCGATCAGAATGCTGTCCTCATTGTCGATGCACAGCACCTGGCCGCCATTGAGCAACTTGCCATTGAGTTCGACAGCCTTGGCGGGCAGCGCCGTTTGCGCTCGGGCCAGCGGTACTCGGACGCTGAATACGCTGCCGCGTCCTGGCCAAGAGCGTACAAGCAAGGTGTGACCCAGCACGCGGCACAGACCATCGGCAATCGCCAGGCCCAACCCCAGGCCTTTTTCCGCCCGTGTCTGATGGCTGTCGAGACGTTTGAATTCTTCGAAAATCACCTGCTGCTTGTCTGCCGGAATACCCGGTCCGCGGTCCCAGACTTCCAGGCATAGCTCGCCTTTGCGTCGCCGAACCCCAAGCAACACGGGGCCTTTGGCGTAGCGGAAGGCGTTGGTGAGGAAATTCTGCAGGATTCGGCGCAGCAGTTTGATGTCGCTGTCGATGCGCAGCTTGCTGCCCCGGACACGGAATTGCAGGCCTTGCTCACGAGCCAACGCCTTGAATTCGGCGCCAAGGGTGTCGAACAATTCACTGAGGGCAAATGGCTTGGGATCAGGATTGATCTTGCCGTTTTCCAGGCGGGAAATGTCCAGCAGATCGCTGATCAAGTCTTCGGCAGAACGCAGCGAGCTATCCAGGTGCTGGATCAGTTTTTGCGCCTCACCGGGCAAACCGTCGTGCTGATGAGTCAAGGCCGCGGAAAACAGCCGCGCAGCGTTCAGTGGCTGCATCAAATCATGGCTGACCGCTGCCAGGAACCTGGTCTTCGATTGGTTGGCCGCCTCGGCGGTGCCCTTGGCTTCGGTCAGCGCGACGTTGAGTTGTGAGAGCTCACGGGTACGCTCAGCTACCCGCTGTTCCAGGCTCTCGTTGGCTTCGGTCAGCGCCTGCTCGGCCTCGCGGAATGGGGTGATGTCGGTGAAACTCATGACAAAACCACCACCCGGCATCGGGTTGCCGATCAGTTCGATCACCCGCCCGTTGGGGAACAATCGCTCCGACGTATGCGCACGCCCCTGGCGCATCCAGTGCAGGCGCCGGGCGACGTGTACTTCGGCTTCGCCGGGGCCGCACAGTCCCCGTTCGGCGTTGTAGCGGATGATGTCGGCGATGGGGCGACCCACGCTGATCAAGCCGTCCGGGTAGTTGAACAGCTCCAGATAGCGCCGGTTCCAGGCCACCAGTTTCAGTGACTGGTCGACCACGCTGATGCCTTGGGTAATGTTCTCGATGGCGCCTTGCAGCAGCGCACGGTTGAATTGCAGGACTTCCGAGGCTTCGTCGGCGATCCGCACGACGTCCTCCAGTTGCATCTCCCGACCTTCGATGGCTGCCTTTACCACCGCCCGCGTCGACGAGGCGCCCAGTACGCCGGCGAGCAGGCGTTCGGTATGGGCGATCCATTCACCGTCGGCGTTCTGGTTCGGGTTGAAGCCTTTGCCCTGGCGATAGGCAAAGCGGATGAAGCTCTGGCGGGCGCGTTCTTCGCCGACAAAGCGGGCGGCCAATTGCAGCAAGTCGTCGATCTGTACCGCAAGCATTGAGCGCGCGCTGGGGCGGGCGCTGATTTCCTGGCCGATGAAACGGCCAGCCTGCCAGTGTTCCGACACGCGGGTGCGCGACAGCACCGAGACCCAGGCAAACAGGGTGAAGTTACCCGCCAGAGACAGCACCACGCCTTGAGTCAGCGGGGTGATCGGCAGGTTCAGCGGATTGCCGTGTAGCCAGGCCAGGCCCGGGAAACTGTTCAGGGACATGCCGAGGCTATGGGCGGCGATCGGCAGGATCAGCGTGTAAAACCACAGGAAGGTGCCGGCGGCGAGACCGGCAAACACACCACGGCGGTTGGCCTGTTTCCAGTACAGCGCGCCGAGCATCGCCGGTGCCAGTTGCGTGACCGCGGCGAAAGCGATCTGGCCGATGGTTGCCAGGCTGGCGGTCGAGCCCAGCAGCCGATAGCTCACGTAGGCCAGCAGCAGAATGACCACGATACTCACGCGGCGCACCGAGAGCATCCACTGGCGGAACACTTCGAATGGACGCTCGGCGTTGTTGCGGCGCAGCAGCCATGGCAAAAGCATGTCGTTGGAAACCATGGTCGACAGTGCGACGCTGGCCACGATCACCATGCCGGTGGCCGCCGACGCACCGCCGATGAACGCCAGCAACGCGAGGGCAGGATGAGCCTGGGCCAGCGGCAGACTGATGACGAAAGAGTCCGGCAACACCGAGCTCGGCAACATCATCTGGCCGGCCAGGGCGATGGGTACGACAAACAATGCTGCCAAAGCGAGATAGGCCGGAAACACCCACTTCGCCAGACGCAGGTCTTGCGGGTCGATGTTTTCGACGACGGTCACATGGAATTGTCGCGGCAGGCAGATGATCGCCATCATCGCCACGCCGGTTTGCACCACCATCGACGGCCAGTTGATGGTTTCTTTCCAGTATTGCTCCAGGCGTGGGGCGAGCATGGCTTGATTGAACAGGTCATCGAAACCGTCGTACAAACCGAAGGTCACGAACGCGCCGACCGCCAGAAAGGCGAACAGCTTAACCAGTGACTCGAACGCAATCGCCAGCACCATGCCACGGTGGTGTTCAGTGGCATCGAGGTTGCGCGTACCGAAAACAATGGTGAACAGCGCCAGCACCAGCGACACCACCAGCGCGGTGTCCTGTGCGCGAACGCCCATGGCGTCGGCGCCCGCACCGATCAGCAGATTCACGCCGAGCACGATGCCCTTGAGCTGCAAGGCAATGTAGGGCAGCACGCCAACCAGGCAGATCAGCGCCACCACCACCGCCAGCGACTGGGATTTGCCATAGCGTGCGGCAATGAAGTCGGCAATCGAAGTGATGTTCTCCTGCTTGCTGATCATCACCATTTTTTGCAGGACCCACGGCGCCCCGATCAACAGCAGGATCGGTCCAAGGTAGATCGGCAGGAACGACCACAGCTGTTCGGCGGCCTGGCCAACGGCACCGAAGAACGTCCAGCTGGTGCAGTAGACGGCCAGTGACAGGCTGTACACCCAGGCACGCACCCGCGGCGGCAACGGCGCGCTGCGACGGTCACCGTAAAAGGCGATGGCGAACATGATGGCCATATAGGCCAGGGCGACGGCGGCGATCAGCCCGCTGGACAGCGACATGGGAACTCCCGGCAACCAAAGACACCCGGGCCTCCCGCCCGGACAGACAGTCTCGCACGATGGCAGGGGTTAGTCAGTGTCGACCAAGGTCGTGGCGTGGCGGGCTGTCGCAGGGGGCTGCTCTCGATAGGGTCGTCACTGAGTCAGTGCAATCTCGATCAATCGATGCAACTCCTCTACCTCCAGCGGCGCTTCGGAAAACAGGATGCGGAACACGATGGGCGCCGCGATCATGTTGATCAGCCGGTCGACACCGGGCTGTGGTTCATTCGGGTAGCGATCCAGAATGACCTGCAATTGCCCGCCAATGATCGTTGCGCAGTAGCTCGGCTTGAGGCTCGACTGCACGTCGCGCAGCATGTTGCGGCCGGGGGCTGAGCTCATCTCGTCCAGGTACTGTTCCGCCCAGGCGCGCACATCACCCGCCAGGCTGCCGGTGTTGGCCGACTCGGTTTCCGGTTGCATGCGCGCAAGGGCGACGTCCGCGAGCAGCACCGACAATTCTCCCCACCGCCGATAGATGGTCGATGGCGTGACCCCTGCGCGAGCAGCAATCTGCGGCACGGTGAGGGTGGCGCGGTCCTGTTCTTCAAGAAGCTCGCGCACGGCGTTATGAATCGATTCCTGTACCCGGGCGCTGCGGCCACCGGGACGTAAAGCGGGCGTGCTCATGATGTGTTTCCTGTTTCGCGGCGGAGTCTTTTCAAGGCAGCGCCGTTTCTAAAAAGCCATGCATCGGACCTTAACACAAAGAATTTGCTTTAAGCGCTATCCGGTAGCACACTCCGCAAAAGCAAAAAATTAGCTTTTGCGGAGTGTGCGCATGTCCAGTACTCGTTCGAACCAGTCCAGCCTGTGGTTCCTGGCAATCACCTTGCTCAGTTTTCTGGCGGCATCCACCGCGCCGACACCGTTGTACTACTTGTATCAGGAGCAAATGCAGTTCTCGGCTGCGGTGCTGACCCTGATTTTCGGTGTGTATGCCCTCAGTTTGCTGGCGGCGCTGCTGACGGTCGGTTCGCTCTCGGATTACCTGGGCCGCAAACCGGTGATCTTCACCGCGGTGCTACTGAACATCCTGGCGATGCTCATGTTTATTCATGCCGACAGTGTTACCTGGCTGATCAGTGCCCGCGTCCTGCAAGGCTTTGCCACCGGTATGGCGACCGCGGTGTTGAGCGCGACGCTACTCGATACGGACCGCCAGCATGGGCCGCTGATCAACAGCGTGGCACCCTTGATCGGCATGGCCATGGGCGGGTTGGGCTGCGGTTTGCTGGCGCAGTTTGCGCCGGCACCACTGCACTTGACCTATTGGCTGCTGCTGGTCTTGTTTGCGATGCAGGCGGTGTACGTCTGGCGCTTGCCGGAAAGCGTTTCGCGACAGCCCGGCGCCTGGGCTTCATTACGACCCACGCTGCATGTGCCCGTCCAGGCGCGTCCGACAATGTGGCGGGTGTTGCCGCTCAACACTGCGACCTGGGCGCTCGGTGGTTTCTACGCCTCACTGGCACCCTCGCTGGTACGCACGGCCACCGGCTCGACATCAAACTTGATCGGCGGCGCGACCGTCGCCGCTCTGACACTGACGGGCGCGCTGATGATCTACGCCTTGCGCAATCGCCCGGCCGCCAGGTCGCTGCAATTGGGAGCCAGCCTGCTGCCGATGGGTATCGTGTTGATTCTGCTGGGTGTACACGGTTCCAGCCTGACGTTGTTTTTCGTGGGCACGCTCATCGCCGGGTGTGGCTTTGGTTCCGGGTTTCTGGGGGCCGTGCGCAGTCTGGTGCCGCTGGCCTTGCCCCATGAGCGGGCGGGGTTGATGTCGGCGTACTACGTGCTCAGCTATCTGGCGTTCTGCCTGCCATCGTTGCTGGCCGGCAACCTTACGCACGGTTTTGGTCTGGTCAGAACCACTGATGGCTATGGTGTTGCATTGATCGTCCTGTCGCTGAGCGCTTTGTTTGCATTGATGCGCCAACGTAACGCCAGCATCAGCAATGCTTCAGGTCGTGCGTAATCTCCTGTAGGAGGTCTACATCTGCAAAATAGATAACAGTTAGAGATATTACCCGTTATATCGATATTCCATCTGGCTCTATGATGAACTCCACCTCACCAGAGGACAGGAGTTCATCATGGCCTGCACCCACATCGCCAAACCCGGTATCAAGCCGTTTCGTCATCTGCAACATCCAATGGAAGTCATTCGCCAGTTCACCCCCAACTGGTTTGCCGCCACCATGGGCACCGGTGTATTGGCTTTGGCGCTGGCACAATTGCCGGGCGCCAATCCCGCGCTGCACGCAATCGCCGAAGGTCTTTGGCTGTTCAATATTCTGTTGTTTGTATTGTTCACGGGCCTTTATGCCGCGCGCTGGGTTCTGTTTTTCGACGAGGCTCGCCGGATTTTCGGACATTCCACGGTTTCGATGTTTTTCGGCACGATTCCCATGGGGCTGGCGACCATCATCAACGGCTTTCTGCTGTTCGGTTTGCCGCGTTGGGGCGAAGGCGTGATCGCACTGGCCGAGGTGTTGTGGTGGCTGGATGTCGCGATGTCGCTGGCGTGTGGGGTGCTGATTCCCTACATGATGTTCACCCGCCAGGAACACCGCATCGACCAAATGACCGCTGTCTGGTTGCTGCCGGTGGTGGCGGCGGAAGTGGCCGCCGTCAGCGGTGGTTTGCTGGCGCCGCACCTGGCCGACGCTCATTCGCAACTGGTGGTGCTGGTGACCAGTTACGTGCTCTGGGCGTTTTCCTTGCCGGTGGCGTTCAGCATTCTGACGATTCTTCTGCTGCGCATGGCCCTGCACAAATTGCCCCACGAGAACATGGCCGCTTCCAGTTGGCTGGCATTGGGGCCGATCGGCACCGGCGCGCTGGGCATGTTGCTGCTGGGCGCGGATGCGCCAGCGATTTTCGCCACCAACGGTATGGCGGGTAGCGGCGAGATTGCCGCCGGCCTGGGCCTGGTCGCAGGCATCACGTTGTGGGGCTTCGGCTTGTGGTGGATGCTGATAGCGATCCTGATCACCCTGCGTTATCTGCGTGCCGGCATTCCTTTCAATCTCGGCTGGTGGGGCTTCACCTTTCCGTTGGGGGTCTACTCTTTGGCAACGCTGAAGTTGGCCAGCACCCTGCACCTGATGTTTTTCAGTGTGTCTGGTTGTGCTCTGGTGGCGTTGTTGGCGGTGATGTGGCTGATCGTAGGCACGCGCACTGTACAGGGCGCCTGGAGAGGGGAGCTGTTCGTCTCGCCATGCATTGCAGGATTAAAGAAATAACCTGCGAAGTTTAGGTAATGTGTGGCCTGGATCGAGGTTCGACAATCCAATCAGAAAACCCGGCCACTTTTACCCAACCTCAGGGAAACATGGAAGATGAGTCACCCCTCACAGTTCACCTTGCTGCGCACACGTCGATTCCTGCCGTTCTTCGTGACCCAGTCCCTGGGGGCGTTCAACGACAACATCTTCAAGCAGTCGCTGATCCTCGCCATCCTGTACAAACTCACTATCGACGGTGATCGTTCGATTTGGGTCAATCTGTGTGCGCTGTTGTTCATCCTGCCGTTTTTCCTGTTCTCGGCGCTGGCCGGGCAGTTCGGGGAAAAATTCGCCAAGGACGCGTTGATCCGTCTGATCAAGCTCGGGGAAATCGCCATCATGGCGGTAGGCGCGATCGGTTTCATGTTCGATCACCTGTGGCTGATGCTCGTGGCGCTGTTCGCCATGGGTACGCACTCGGCGCTGTTCGGGCCGGTGAAGTATTCGATCCTGCCGCAAGCCCTTCGCGAAGATGAACTGGTCGGTGGCAACGGCCTGGTGGAAATGGGCACGTTCCTGGCGATCCTTGCCGGGACCATCGGCGCCGGGATCATGATGTCTTCCAGTCATTACGCCCCGGTCGTTTCGACGGCGATCATCGGCATTGCCGTGCTCGGTTACCTGGCCAGCCGCGGTATCCCGCGGGCTGCAGCGGCGACCCCGGAAATGCGCCTGAACTGGAACATCTTCAGCCAGTCCTGGGCCACGTTGAAACTGGGCCTGGGGCAAACCCCGGCGGTGTCGCGTTCGATTGTCGGCAACTCGTGGTTCTGGTTCGTCGGGGCGATTTACCTGACGCAAATCCCCGCCTATGCCAAGGAGTGGATGCACGGTGACGAGACCGTTGTAACGCTGATATTGACGGTGTTCTCGGTCGGTATCGCCGTTGGTTCGATGCTCTGCGAAAAGCTCTCCGGGCGTAAAGTCGAAATCGGCCTGGTGCCGTTCGGTTCGTTTGGCCTGACCGTGTTCGGCTTGCTGCTGTGGTGGCATTCCGGGGGGATTCCCGACAGCGTTGCGGGCCATGGCTGGATCGACATTCTCGGCTTTGGCCACACCTGGCTGGTGTTGCTCGACATCCTCGGCCTCGGCGTCTTCGGTGGTTTCTACATCGTGCCCCTGTACGCGCTGATTCAGTCACGCACCGCCGAGAACGAACGTGCGCGGGTGATTGCCGCCAACAACATTCTCAACGCGTTGTTCATGGTGGTATCGGCGATCGTTTCGATCATCCTGCTGAGCCTGGCCAAGCTGTCGATTCCGCAATTGTTCCTGGTGGTTTCGCTGCTCAACATCGGCGTCAATGCCTACATCTTCAAGATTGTTCCCGAATTCACCATGCGCTTCATGATCTGGCTGCTCAGCCATTCCATGTACCGGGTGGAGCACCGCAATCTCGAACGGATTCCCGATGAAGGTGCTGCGCTGTTGGTGTGCAACCACGTGTCGTTCGTCGATGCCTTGTTGATCGGCGGTGCAGTGCGTCGGCCGATTCGCTTTGTCATGTACTACAAAATCTACAACCTGCCGGTGTTGAACTTTATCTTCCGTACGGCGGGGACGATTCCGATTGCCGGACGTCAGGAAGATATCCAGATCTACGAACAGGCCTTCACGCGCATTGCCCGGTATCTGAAGGAAGGTGAGTTGGTGTGCATCTTCCCCGAAGGCAAGCTGACGGCGGACGGCGAGATCAATGAGTTCAAGGGTGGACTGACGCGGATTCTCGAGGAGACGCCAGTGCCAGTGATTCCGTTGGCTTTGCAGGGGTTGTGGGGAAGTTTCTTCAGCCGCGATCCGGGCAAGGGATTGTTTCGTCGGCTGTGGTCGCGAGTGACACTGGTGGCGGGGCCGGCGGTGGCGGTTGAGGTGGCCGAGCCGGCCAAACTACAGGCTTTGGTTGGGGACTTGCGCGGGACCGTCAGGTAGTTGGTGACTGTACTGGCCCCATCGCGGGCAAGCCCACTCCCACAGGGATTGATGGTGTGCTCCAAATAGGTGGCACAACGTAAATCCTGTGAGAGCGGGCTTGCCCGCGATGGCGGTAGTGGCCTAAGCGCTGACCTTGAGCCCAACCAACCCGGCAATAATCAACGCCACACTGGCCAGCCTGAACAACGCCATCGACTCACCGAACAGGATGATCCCCGCAATCACCGTACCGACGGCGCCTACGCCAGTCCAGACTGCATAGGCCGTACCCAGCGGCAATTCCTTCATGGCAAGGCCCAGCAAACCAAGGCTGATCGCCATGGCCGCGAGGGTGAGGGCAGTGGGGAGTGGTCGGCTGAAACCGTCCGTGTACTTCAGGCCCACAGCCCAGCCGACTTCAAACAGGCCGGCGAAAAACAGAATGATCCAGGACATGTAAGACCTCATCGATTGACGGGGTCGTCCCCAGATTGATGACTCGATCGAGCCGCGAGGTCGTCCTCCCGGTGCGCAATATAGTGCCCAGCATTAATCCGGGGATCAAGTTGCCGGATCAGTCGGTGGCTTGCTGACCCGCGACTTTCCGGTCTTGCTTCTCGCTCATGCGGCGGAAATACGTCGAAAGCAGCGCGCCGGAAATGTTGTGCCACACACTGAACAACGCACTCGGCACTGCCGCCAGCGGCGAGAAGTGTGCACTGGCCAGCGCGGCACCCAACCCGGAATTTTGCATGCCGACTTCCAGTGCCAGGGATTTACGCTGGGCCAATGGCAGCTTGAATACGCGTCCGGTGAAGTAACCCAGCAGGTAACCGAAGCTATTGTGCAGCATGACCACCGCCATGATCAGCAGGCCGGATTCGGCGATTTTCGCCTGGCTGGCGGCGACGACGGCAGTGACGATAATCACGATGCTCACCACCGAGACCAGCGGCAACACGTCCACGGCGTGACGAACCTTGTCCCCGAGCAAGCGCTGGGCAACCACGCCTAATACGATCGGCAGCAGCACCACTTGCAGAATCGACCAGAACAACTCCATGAACGAAACCGGCAGCCAGGCCGAAGCCAGCAACCAGATCAGCGCCGGCGTCAGCAGTGGGGCGAGGAGGGTGGTAACCGCAGCGATGGCCACCGACAGTGCGAGATCGCCACGGGCCAGCCAGGTCATGACGTTTGAAGAGGTGCCGCTAGGGCAGCAGCCGACCAGGATAACGCCGACGGCGATTTCCGGCGGCAGATGGAATGCCTGGCAGAGCAACCACGCCACACCGGGCATGATCACGAAATGCGCAACCACGCCGAGAGCCACGCGCCATGGATGGCGTGCGACCTCAGCAAAGTCTTCGAGTTTGAGGGTCAGGCCCATGCCGAACATCACCAAACCCAGCAAGGGCACGATGGCACCTTTGAGGCCAATGAACCATGCCGGTTGCAGGAATGCCACGACAGCGAAAATCAGTACCCAGTAAGCGAAAGTGTTGCCGACAAAACGACTCAATGCAGCCAGTGCGCGCATGGCCTGATCCTTATTATGAGAAAAGCGTTAGGGAGCTAAGCATACGCTGCTTGCAAAAAAAGATCGCAGCCTGCACCAGCCTCGCCTCAGGAAAAAGTTTTCCGTAGGCGCCGCCGAAGGCTGCGATCTTTTTGAGTGCCGATTATCTGGGAAAGAAGTCAGATCCCCTGCGGAGTCTCTTCGCCGCCCAACGCTTCAACCAGCGCCGGCAGGAAATCGCCGAAGGTCAGCATCATCAGGGTGAAGCTGGCATCCAATTGGCCGAGGGCTTCGTCGCCGCCGTCCTGTTCTGCCTGGTCTTGCAGCAAGTCTTCAAATTTCAGGCGCTTGACCACCATCTTGTCGTCGAGCACGAAGGACAGCTTGTCCTGCCAGGCCAGCGACAGCTGAGTGACCACTTTGCCGGTGCTCAGGTGCAGCTGGATTTCTTCGCTGGTCAGGTCCTGACGCTTGCAGCGCACAATGCCGCCGTCTTCGTGGGTATCGCGTAGCTCGCACTCGTCCAGCACAAAGAAATCGTCGGCGGCTTTCTGCGTGGTGACCCATTCGGTCATGGTCGCGGTCGGCGACATCTTCACCGTCAACGGGCGCACTGGCAGGGTGCCGATCACTTCGCGCAGGGTCGACAGCAGGTCTTCGGCCCGTTTCGGGCTGGCCGAATTGACGAGGATCAAGCCTTGTTTCGGCGCGATGGCAGCGAAGGTCGAGGAGCGGCGAATAAAGGCACGAGGCAAGAAGGCCTGGATGATTTCATCCTTGATCTGGTCGCGTTCTTTCTTATAGACCTTGCGCATTTGCTCGGCTTCGATCTCTTCGACCTTTTCCTTTACCGCGTCCCGCACGACGCTGCCAGGCAGAATACGTTCTTCCTTGCGCGCGCTGATCAGCAGGAAATCTCCGCTGACATGTACCAGCGGCGCATCCTCGCCCTTGCCGAACGGGGCGACGAAACCGTAGGTGGTCAACTCCTGGCTTGCACATGGGCGCGCCAGTTTGGTGGCCAGTGCAGTTTCCAACGCCTCGGCATCAACAGGCAGATCTTGGGTCAGGCGATAGATAAGCAGGTTTTTGAACCACATGGGGTGAGTCTCTCCTTTATACAAAGGCGGGCATTATTGTCCTCCGTGTGCCATAGGCCAACCCTTCTCTAAGCCTTTGGAAGGCATCAGAAAATTAATTAAAAAAGTGCTTGCCAGAGGTAGGGTCGCTCCGTAGAATGCGCGCCACACCGAAGCGAAGGGTGATTAGCTCAGCTGGGAGAGCGTCTGCCTTACAAGCAGAATGTCGGCGGTTCGATCCCGTCATCACCCACCATTCGTTTTCAGTGTTACGCGCAGCGGTAGGGTTAGAATACCGGCCTGTCACGCCGGGGGTCGCGGGTTCGAGTCCCGTCCGCTGCGCCATATTCGGTAACCTGGAACACTGAACGCCAGGTCACCACGGAAAAACCCGCCAAGGCGGGTTTTTTTATGAATGGAGTTCCTGCAGGTTGCATCGTTTCACCGGTTTTTAGATTTTTTTGAAAAAAACTTCAATTAAATCAACACTTTATAAAAACCTGTGGCATAATGTGCCCCGCAACGAAGGTAAAGGGTGATTAGCTCAGCTGGGAGAGCGTCTGCCTTACAAGCAGAATGTCGGCGGTTCGATCCCGTCATCACCCACCACTTTCAACGCTACGCGCAGGTTAGAATACCGGCCTGTCACGCCGGGGGTCGCGGGTTCGAGTCCCGTCCGCTGCGCCATATTCGGTAACCTGGAACACTGAACGCCAGGTCACCACACAAGAAGCCCGCTTTATGCGGGCTTTTTGCTGTCTGGCGTTTGGCAATTCTGTGTATATAACTATGTAGTGCCTGCAAGGCACGCAGCTTTCGGATGATGGGCAACGTTTCCATGACAGTCATGGGAAGTGTTCGATATCTACCGAGAGACTGAAAACATGAATACCCTCCCTCCTGAAACTATTGTTTCGTCATCGGCTGCCGCTCCGGCAGCAGGATCGAATCCGGCTTTTCTGACCTGTGATGACGCAGCGGCCTTCATGCATGAGTCGTTGAAAGGTCGGCGAAATACCGAATTCACCGGCTTCATCCTCAAAAACACGGAAGGGCGCTTTTATTGTGCCCTGGAAGTGAAGAGCGCCGATGAACTTGCTGACACAGAACTCCCCCGCGATTTCCCGTTAACCGTAGCCGTGAATCTTGTCGGTGAGATGGAAGTGCCCAGCGGCTATTCCCTTGAAGCGAGCCTGGTCTCCCGCGTCGACAAAGCAAAAGGTTTCGACGAAAGCGCCGTAGAGTGGAACCAGCGCAACCTTTTCCATTCGGTTGCTGATTTGCACGCGGTCATGTCTTCGCGACGTCAATATTCCAGGTGTTATCTGTCGGCCAGTGATGGCGGGCTTATTGCCTACACCTCAAGCCTTTCCGACTTCGAGAAGGAGTTGTCGCCAAGGCTTCAGCTAAAACCTGACGGGAGACCGCAAAACTTCGAGAGTTTGTATGAAAGAGGTGCAATCCCGAGCAGTGTTCTGATTTTGCTGGCGGTTGCGGCGGGTGAGGTAACCACTGTGGTAGCCGGTAGTCTCTGGAGGCGCAGGGGCAGGCTCAAAGCCAGTTGGAGAAACGACATACTGCAACATAATCCGCCAATCGAGTTGATGCCTGTCTGTGGTCCGGTTCTAAAGGATGTCAGTGCTGTGGCTCATTATCTTCATGAACACATGCTCAAGTTATCGCACCTGCAGCAGCACGTCGGCATCATTCTCAAGCATAAAACTCAGGACGTTTTTGTCGTCACCGCACCGGTGGCGAGCGATTACGCCAGTTTTGACCGGCACACTATCTTTCCCAAGGGGCCTCAGGCAAACGTGCTGCTGCCGTCACAGTTTCGGATTCATGGCTTCTATCACACCATGAACGCTATCGCTGATGACAGGCTGCCCGCGCAGGAAGTGCAGCTTTATAAAAACTTTTTCTCTGCCAATGATCTGCGCATCGGGTTAAGCCGTTTTATCGACGCACCGCATCATCGGATATTTCTGTGTACGCCGAGTGGGGCTGTTTTGCGATTCTCCAAACCGGAACCCGAAAAGCTGCAAAACCTGATGGCGCAGTTGGATCCCCAAAACGCTGACTATCAAGATTTTGAACAGAAGATTCTTAGCGGTGAGATGCGTGTGCAGGCGTTTGTCGATCGGCTGGCGGCTGCCGGAACCCTGAGCGTCCTTTATCCTGGCGATGTCTGGGCAAAGGGCAGGGTCCAGGCTCCAACGGCGATTGTGATCATTGGGGGCGAGTCAGCGCAATGAAGCCTCGGCATTGCGACTGTGTCGATAGTCACTGACCGCCTCATAAACAGCTTTGCGCAGCCGATTGATTCCGCCGATGGGGCGGTGCGCCTCAAGCCCGAACCACGGATTGAACGAAAGGTTGTCGCATTGCAGATTCTGCGCAGGCGTATCGAAATCCTGAGGCGGCAAAGTGATCCGTGCCACCGTTTCGAACGGGGAATCCTGTTCACGCCATTCGATGCTGGTGTCCTCGATCGGCATGTACTTGTTCGCATCCTGGCGCTGGATCTGCAAGGCAAAGCAGGCCGGCACCCGGTCGGTGGACAATTGCTGGTTAAGAGCATTGCGCAGAAAGTTCGGCAGATCGCGGTTTTGCCTGGGTAAAACGTATACCGGGCAATTATCCGGATCCGGCATCACCCGAAACTTCGCATTCGCCTCGCCGAACTTGTACGGCGATACAGAGAAGTAAGTGCTTTGCGTCGGGCTTTCTGGCGGCGGGGACAGCGTTGCCAGCGCAATGAACAGGTGGCGGACCTGCCAGGTTCGCGGATCCCATCCCGGAAAAAACGCCATGATTTTTTGCCCATTGGCTTGAGCCGCGACATTCTGCCGATACTCGGCAACATCGCTGACAAAGAAATTCGGATGGCTGAACATCACAAAGTCCTGTTCATGCTGCCCCTGCCGGTCAGCAAGCAGCGGCGTACCCGCAACATCGAGCAATTTGATCGCCATGCCTCGGGCATCGCGCATGCTGTCGAACTGCGGATAGGCATTGCCGTTGGAAAAACGCAGGGTGGCCTGCCAGACCTTGCCCGGCTCACTGAATACACCCTGACGCAGTTCCTGCGCCAGTTGCGGCAACACCTGCACTTGGGCTTTGACACAGCCATGTGCCTTGGCGTGGGCGTCGCGCAGATAACGGATGCTCTCACGGTGCTGGTCGACGATGCGCACAGCGGTCTGGATCACGTCCTGGGTCATGGCTGATTCGTCGTCCGGAATCTGTTCCAGTGCAGAAACCGGTCCACGGTGCTGCCAGACGAACCACGCAGTAGTCAGAGCCCAGGTCAGCAGGCCGATGCCGAGCGCGATCAGCAAGCACTTGCCGAGCAATCGGCCCAGGCGCAACCACAGCCTGGCAAGCAATTGCAGATCCTTCTTGAAGGTGGTCATGATCATGGCAGTTGCGCCTCCAGCGGGCCGCCCAACACTTTCAGGTACTCCAGCAGCGCCCAGCGCTCTTCGGGTAACAGCAGTCGGCCAATGACACCTCTGCCGCGCTTGCCGGCGCGGAATTCATGACCGCTGTTATGGTTGCCGGTGATGCGGGTATCGAACAGGAAGCCATTGGTGAACGCTTCTGTGCGATAACCCAAATGCCGCGGATCGTATTCGAAGGTGCCTTTGTAGAACGTGGTGGATCGCTCATCTTGAGGCGACAACAATTGATAAAGGGTGGGAACCGAGCCGTTGTGCAAAAACGGGGCAGTGGCCCAAACCCCTGCCAGTGGGCGAGCCTTGTAAGCGACCTTTTCGCGAACGCCGATAGGCAGGCCGAAGCCATCGAGCCGAGGCTTCTCTTGGGCAGTGACATCGGCTTCACGATAAGCGCGCTTTTCGACGAACGCGGTGACATAAGCCAGGCCCCTGGCTACCGATAGCTGACTCAAGTCCAGCGGTTCCTTGGGCGTGGGGTGCAACTTCACGTCCATCTGCTCCAACTCTGCCAGGTTCCATTGCAGGGCGGTCAAATCAAATCGGTGGTTGGCGATATTGTTCGCCGCGCTCGGATCCGTACCGATGAAGTCCACTGGCAGCATGTGCAAACGTTGCACCCAGCGCTCACCTTCCTGAGTCTTGTGCGGGACATGGCAGCCGGCGCAATTTTCGGCAAACAGTGTGCGGCCCCTGGCTGCGAGCGGTTTATCGACAATGCCGAACAGGGCTTGCGGCCAGGTGGGTGGTTTCAGGCGCTGCAGGGTTTCTTCGATCGCATGCAGGTCGCGCACGCGGACGCTGGAGGCGTAGCGCTCGTCGCCTTGCAGGGGTTGGCCGTTGGCGTCGAAGAAACTCAAGGTTGCGCCGACGCCCAGCGCCTCACCGATATTGCGTGCCATCGGCTGTTGCGCCGACCCGTTCCATTGCACCCAGTCGAACGTCCACATGTCCCATAGCTGTGGATAATCCACCGGGGCGTTGGCGACGCGATAGTTGGTCGGGGAAATGGCGTCTCCGAAGGTTGCATTGGCAATTCGGCCAAAAGCATCGGTGCGGCCAGGACCTTCCTCGGTGGGGTAGAGACCGCGATGGGTATCGTTCCAGGCGACCTTGAGGAACGTGTTCAGCGAGTTTTTGAAGTCCCTGCGCAGTTGCGCATGAGCAGCATCGTAGTTTTCGCCCAGTACTTGGCGGGCGAAACGCTCGAACTTCCAAGGGTTGTAGTAGGTAGATGTCAGGCTGGCGACCAATGCCTGTCCGAAACTCCCGCCGCGCAACGTAGGAACGCTGGAAGGCAAAACATGTTGCGCCGAGCCACCATCGATGCGCACCGCCTGGCCGTTTAACCGCAGTTCACCGGTGTGGCAAGCGGCGCAAGTTATGTCCAGATATTGCTCCGAACTTCCGGGGTTTCGGTGCCGGGTGAAGCCTACCGGCAAGTTGCCGGGATTGTTCGGCGTGGCTTTTTGCTGGGGATCAATCAGAAATCCAAAGCGAGCGAGGTATTGCGGTGAGGCGAAACGCTGTTGCGAGAACGGCAGTTCGAGGGCTTGGAACCACTCGTAGCGCAGACCTTTGACCTGTGTGCCCTGAGGCGTGAAGTAATAGGTTTGCCGTTCCTCGGCACTCCACTGATCCAGGTAATGCACTTGCTGCACTGGCGAATGGAAGGGCAATTTGGGGTTGGCGATGTAATACAGAACCACGGCCAGCCCAGCCACCAACAGAAAAACGACCACAATCAGCAAGCGGAGGAGGAGGCGCAAGATGAACATCCTTGTCGATTTTTTGCCCGTTATGCCTGAGTGGCCAATTAGCGGCAAGAGGCCATTACGCCATATGTCATCAGGGCAGAACTGCCTCCTTCAGATCAATCTGACAGAAGTTTCATCATGCTCAACTGCAAAAGCGTTTAAACACCTGAACTTATCGTAAAACTCTTGCTCTCATGCCGGTAGCCATTGGTCGTGGCGGCCTGATAAGCTCGCGGCTTTACTCGATTGCCCTTTCGGCGCATGAACAAGGAAATAGCATGAAACAGCATCGGTTGGCAGCGGCGGTTGCCCTGGTTGGCCTGGTACTCGCGGGTTGCGACTCGCAGACCAGCGTAGAGCTGAAAACCCCGGCGCAAAAAGCTTCCTACGGCATTGGCCTGAACATGGGCAAAAGCCTGGCTCAGGAAGGCATGGATGACCTGGACTCCAAAGCCGTAGCCCAGGGCATCGAAGATGCCGTCGGCAAAAAAGAACAGAAACTCAAAGACGAAGAGTTGGTTGAAGCGTTCGCCGCACTGCAAAAGCGTGCCGAAGAGCGCATGGCCAAAATGAGCGAAGAGTCGGCAGCCGCCGGCAAGAAATTCCTCGAAGAGAACGCCAAGAAAGCTGGCGTAGTGACCACCGCTTCGGGCTTGCAGTACGAAGTGGAAAAGAAAGCCGATGGCGCTCAGCCCAAGCCGACTGATGTAGTGACCGTTCACTACACCGGCAAGCTGACCAATGGCACCGTGTTCGACAGCTCCGTCGAGCGTGGCAGCCCGATTGATCTGCCGGTCAGCGGTGTGATCCCGGGTTGGGTCGAAGGCCTGCAACTGATGCACGTTGGCGAGAAGTACAAGTTGTACATTCCTAGCGAACTGGCTTACGGCGCTCAAAGCCCAAGTCCGGCCATTCCAGCCAACTCGGTGCTGGTATTCGACCTGGAACTGCTGGGCATCAAAGATCCGGCAAAAGAAGACGCTGCCAAGTAAATCGACGCCTGGGTCACAAACAACGCCTCGCTTATGCGGGGCGTTGTTGCATCCGGCATTTGGCGCGGATAAACAAAGCGAACAGATGCTGTAGGCTGGAGTCATAGCCAATGTAGGACCGCTGCTAACCGCGCAGGGCTGTCAAGTCAATGAAATCTTGGGTTTTTTTTGATGTGTAAAAAACGCCCGATCTAAGTTCGGCCCTTGTGTTGCGGGGCTTTCAGCCGTGAAAAGCAGGTCTGTTCACAAGGTTATCCACAATTTGTGTGGATAACATTCTAGTGGGAGGAATGATGAAAGCACCCTGGAGTTTCGCTCGTTTCTTGCCACTGGCCGGGCGCCTGATCGCACGTGGGCGATTGCCGACCTTGTTGTTCGCCGTGGCCAGCAAAAGTGCCAGCCAAGGTAACCGGCTGGGCAAACTTAAAGATGATTTGCGTCTGTTGCAGGCGCTTTGCCTGGCGTACTGGCGCGGCGAGTACCGGTCCATCAGCCCCAAGGCGTTGATCTCCGTGGTGGCAGGTTTGATGTACTTCCTCAGCCCGGTGGATGCGATCCCGGATTTCCTGCCTCTGTTTGGCATGATCGATGACATCGCCGTACTCGCCTGGCTCATGAAAGTCCTCGACGATGAGCTCAACGCGTTTCGCGCCTGGCGTAAACGGCAATTGCCGGAGAAGCTAGCCGTGGTTGAGCGCTTGCCCGATACGCCGGAACAACTTCACCTTCAGGGACCGAAAAAAAGATAAGTCGACCCCGACTTATCCTCAGATAGATACCCCCCGCGACCTTAGCCGCTGTTAGGATTACACTTCTAGGGAAAAGTGCCGACTCGCTAAGTGTTGTTGTCCTACGGGGTAGTCATGGATATTCAGATAATTACACGCGAAGGCGAGCCCGAATATGCGGTTTTGCCATGGGCTCAATATCAGGCTCTACTGAAAGCAGCAGGCATCAAAGAAGCACCGTCGAGCCCGGCCCCGGCGCCGCTGGCCGCGACAAGCCAAGACCCGACCCTTCCAGGTCTTGATCAACTACGCAGTTTGCGCGAAGGAAAGGGCATCGCCATTGAAGCGTTGGCCCGCACGGTAGGCATCAGCCCATCCTATCTGGCCATGATCGAAAGTGGCGAGCGTCTGCCCGACGCCGCGATACGTCGCAGCCTGGCCTGGGAGTTGACGGTGCCGGGGTGGAGGGATGAATCGTGAGCGTACGCATCAGTCGTCAACACTGGGATGGATTGCTGGGTGAGCTGGATCAGGCGCGCCGGCAGCGTCATCTACTGACTTATCGAGCATTGCTGGAGCGTTTGCAGTTGCCGACACCGGCCATGCAAACCTTGACCGCGGCACTGGAACATCTGGCCGCACTGGACGCCAAAGCCGAGCAGCCGCTGCGCAGTTCGCTGGTGATCAGCCAGGGTGCCAGCCGCCTGCCACGTACCGGTTTTTTTGAATGCGTCGAGCGACTGGGGCGCTTTTCCGGGCCCTCCGATGGCGTCGCAGCAGCGTCGTGGCATGCTTCGGAAGTGGTGCGTGTTTTCGAATACGAATACCCGGAATCGGCGGAAGCCTGAATGTTTTTTCGACTCAAGGCGCGGGCTGGGTACTGGCTCGCGCGCAGGCTGTTTCACTGGTCATGGTTTGTGCGTCAACCGCGCGGCTGGAAATGGCTTGAGGGCCAGTTTGCCCGCATGGCGAACCTGGGCGATGTCGGTGCCCAGAGCTTCTATGGTCACATCCTGACCTTCCGCGGCGTCGGACTGGGGGCTCGCGAGGAAGGCATACGCCTTCTGCGTCTGGCGGCATTGGGCGGGGATGGCAAAGCAGCCTATCAGGTCGGCGTGATCTACCTTTCCGGAAGCCCGAGCAAGGCGCCGGATCCGGCTGAAGCGGCGCGGTTCTGGACCATCGCCGCGAAGGCCGGACATCCGCTGGCGCAGATCAAACTGCAGGCGCTGGATTCCCCTGATAGCACGCATTAAAGACTGACCTGTTTGCTGAGCGCGGCGCTGGGATCGACCCCTGCGCCGCGTTTTTGCTTTTAGCGAAACGCCCTACAGCAACCTCATCCTTGCCTGACTTCTTTCCCCGCTGAACCCCCGCAAAGTCCATTGCGCCAAATTTCCTGCGCGAAGGATTGCTTATGTTCGACCCGGTTTTTTACGTGGCCCCAGATGTTCCGGTGGGCTGATGGATCACGTCACCCGTATTGAGCGAGAGCTCGACAGTTTCCCGGACACCCTCACGCTGTACCGCCAACAGCTCAAGCGATGGTTCAGCCAGACCGCCGATCAGGTCAGCCGCGCTACGGACATGCCTTCGCTGATGGGCATGGAGCGGGTGATCAAGCTGGGTAATACCAGCACCGTGGTCAGTAGTGCAGACGACGACTTCATCTCGACCGTGGCGCAGTGTCCGAAGGGTGGAATCCTGCACATCGAGAGCAAGTTCGAGTCGGTGTACGACGTTCCGCTGGGGAACATCAAGGTTGATGTGATTGCGGTGGAGGGTGGCGAGACGAAGCCGGTGACCCTCGACGCAGACGGCAAAGGTGAGTTCGAGGGAGAGCCGGACAAATTCTATCGCGTGCGCGTGCAAGGCGAGGTCACAGAGGCGCAGGTTGAAGCGCTGTTCTCCTCCTACGACGGCCTGTCCCTGGACCTGGACAAGTGGCTGCGCAATGAGTGGGAGGGGTTCAAGCCGCAATGGTCGCAGTCCTCTTCAACCGCCGTGGGCAACGGCTTGCTGGCCGGGAGTTGGGCGGCGATCGAGGGCGTGTGGGACGGGATCAATCTGCTTTCGGACATCCTCAAGGATCCCGAGGCGTTTGTTGCGCGACTGGGCAGCAGTGCAATTGCGTTGAAGGAAATGGCGCAGAAAACGCCGCAAGCCATGGCAAGAATCCAGCTGCTGGCCAGTGACGAAGCGGCCCTGTGTCTGCTGTTGCGCACGGCCAGTCTCTGGCTGGAAATGCTGCCGCCCAGCGTGATCGCTGGCAGCACCGCCGAAGCGCTGTCGAAGGTCGTGGTGGAGTTGCTGATCGACATCCTGATCGCCATCGTCCTGACCTTTGCCACGGCCGGGGGCGGTGTGGCCTATCTGGCGACGCGTTTGGCGGGGCGGGGCGCGCAGATGATCAGTGCGCTGACGCGTCTCGTCAATGCGTTGTTCGCCATCGTCAACACCTTCAGCGGTTACATTGACCGCTACAAAAATGTGGCCGCACGGGGCGTTGCGGCGGGCCTGAAAAAAGGCCGGATGCAACTGCGCTGGAATGCTCGCAACAACACCTCGCTGAAAAAACACGAGCACCACGACGACGCCTCGCAACAGGCGAAAAACCCCAACGGCGACAGCGCCGACGCCGCCGACCGCACCGCCACCCATGGCTGCCCGTTGTCGCTGGTCACCGGCGAAGAACTGCTGACCCTGACCGACGGCGTGCTGGACGGCCTGCTGCCGTTCGAATTCACCCGTTTGTATCGCACCAGCGCGGTGGAGATCGACAGCGGCCTGGGCTTTGGCTGGAGCCATTCGCTGGGCCAGCGCCTGGAGATCGACGGCGACACGGTGGTGTGGATTGATGCGGAGAATCGCCGCACGCTGTTTCCCTTGCCCAGCGCGGCCCGCCCGGCAATTCACAACAGCCTGTCGCGGGCGGCGATTTACCTCGGTGATGCGCCCGAAGAGCTGATCGTCGCCCTGGCCGGTGAGGCGGCGCGCTTTTATCACTTTGTCGGCGGGCGCCTGAGTGCGATCAGCGATGCCTATGGCAAACGTCTGACCGTGCAGCGCGACATTTCCCAGCGCATCCAGCGTCTGGATAACGGCGCCGGACGTGGCTTGCTGCTGCGTTATGAGCGTCGCCATTTGATC
>NZ_LMGK01000003.1:25238-216467 GCF_001427125.1 Pseudomonas sp. Root562 | reverse complement strand
CAAGCCAGCTCCCACAGTGGATGTGTGCTGTTCACAAAACCCTGTGGGAGTCACTTGCTCGCAAGGCCATGAGCCTGTCGGTGTTTGTGAGGGCCTCATCGCCGGCAAGCCAGCTCCCACAATGGATGTGTGCTGTTCACAAAACCCTGTTGGAGTCACTTGCTCGCAAGGCCATGAGCCTGTCGGTGTTTGTGAGGGCCTCATCGCTGGCAAGCCAGCTCCCACAGTGGATGTGTGCTGTTCACAAAACCCTGTGGGAGTCACTTGCTCGCAAGGCCATGAGCCTGTCGGTGTTTGTGAGGGCCTCATCGCCGGCAAGCCAGCTCCCACAGTGGATGTGTGCTGTTCACAAAACCCTGTGGGAGTCACTTGCTCGCAAGGCCATGAGCCTGTCGGTGTTTGTGAGGGCCTCATCGCCGGCAAGCCAGCTCCCACAGTGGATGTGTGCTGTTCACAAAACCCTGTGGGAGCTGGCTTGCCAGCGATGGAAGCGACGCGATCTTCTGTTTCAACGCCGCAGGTAAGAGCCGAAATCAATATCCCCGGCACTCAGGATCGCCTGCACTCGATTGTGCACGTTGAGCTTGCGCAGGATTGCCGAGACATGGGCCTTGACCGTGGTTTCGGCAATTTCCAGGGTGTAGGCGATCTGCTTGTTCGACTCGCCCTTGGTCATCCGTTCCAGCACTTGCAGTTGCTTGCGGGTCAGGGCTTGCAGCAGTTCGGGCGGGAACGCCGGGGTGTCGTTCATCCGCCGGTGGGTGCTGCTTTTGGCAGTGCGGATGATGTCTGGAGGCAAGTAGACATTGCCATTGAGAATTTGCTGGATGGCGTCGGTCATCTGGGCACGCGGTGACGACTTGGTGATGAAACCCACCGCCCCATAAGTGATGGCTTGCAGGACAATCTGCTTGTCCTGCTCGGCGGAAACGATCACCACTGGAATGGTCGGTGCTTCGTTACGCAGGTTGATCAGGCCATTGAGCCCATGCATGCCGGGCATGTTCAAATCGAGCAGAATCAGGTCCAGGTCGTCATGTTCCTGGGTCAGGGCCAAGGCGCTGTCCAGGTCAGCGGTTTCCATCACTTCGCTGCCGGCAAAACCGTCGCTGATGACGTTGTGAATGGCTTCGCGAAACAGCGGGTGATCGTCGGCAATCAGGATTTTGTACATGGCCTTTCACCTCATTATTTTGATTATGGTGTGGCAATAACACGCAGGCGTAAAGCTCAGGGAAAGGGCTCCGGGCGGGCAGGCGACACTGGCAGACTGGCCGCTTGCCAGGCGTCCAGGCCATCGCGATACCAATACAACGTCTTATAGCCCATGGCGCCCGCACGCTTGACCGCGTTCCAGCTCAACCAGCAGTCAGAGCGGCAATAGAAGACCAGCGGTTGCGTCGGGTCGCCGGCGGTCAGCTTTTTCAGGTGGGCGGCGAAATAATCCTGCCATTGCGGCGTCAGTTCACCGTCGCCGGTATTGGCCAGCCAATGGCTGCCGGGCAGGTTTTCGTGGGGCGTGTCATCGATGAACCGGCCTTGCAGCCATTGCCGCCGGTAGACGTCGATCAGCAGCGGGCGCGGCTGTTGTTCAAGCAACAATTGCAGGGCAGGGGTGTCGACGATGGTGGCGCCTGGTAACTGGGTCGGCGTCGGGCTTCGATACAGGTCGATGCGATAGCCGTCGGCAGAGAACAGTCGGGTATCAGCCTGCGCGACGCCCAGTACGAGGTTCAGCGACAGGGCGGCGAGGCAAGGGCGCAGCAGACAGCGTCGGACACGCGGCATGGGATTGAGTCCTTATAGTTATGGCCTCATTACATGCCAGTCGGGGGACGTTGGGAATGCGACGATAGACAGGGAAACCAGTACTAAAGTAGTAATTTCCCCTGTTGAAGCTCAATTGTGGGAGCGATGTGCTGTCACCCGGCCTTGCGCAAGGCTGCATGCTGTGGGTTGAAGGTCATTACGGCGAACAACGCAAACAGCAGCGTCAGACCCATGCACACCGCCAGCGCCAGTGGATTGAACCGTTCATACAGGGCGAACCGTACCAGCTCCACGGCATGGCTGAACGGATTCACCGCACACAGCCAATACAGCCATTCGCTGGCCTCGCGCATTTTCCACAGCGGGTACAGCGCCGACGACAGGAAAAACATCGGGAAAATCACGAAATTCATCACCCCGGCAAAGTTCTCCAACTGGCGGATCGCGTTCGACAGCAACAGGCCCAGTGCGCTGAGCATCAACGCCACCAGCAGCAGCGCCGGTAACGCCAGCAACAGGCCCATGGCCGGTGGCCGCACGCCATAGGCCCAGGCAATCGCCAGGAACGCATACACCTGCAGCAGCGAAATCAGTGACGTGGCCAGCAGCTTGCTGCACAGCAGGAAGGTACGCGGCAAAGGGCTGGTCAGCAGCACGCGCATGCTGCCCATCTCGCGGTCGTAGACCATCGACAGAGACCCCTGCATGCCGTTGAACAGCAGGATCATGCAGGCCAGGCCGGGAATGATGTAGACCTCGTACGGAATGTAAGTGTCGTAGGGCTCGATGATCGCGATCCCCAGCGCTGCGCGAAAACCGGCTGCGAACACCAGCAACCACAGCAACGGCCGCACCAGGGCGCTGAGAAACCGCGTGCGTTGCAGCACAAAGCGCAGCCACTCGCGCAGCACGATACCGCTGAAACATTGCCAGTAAGCGTTCATTGGGCCACCCCAGATGTCGTAAGGCGAGTGAAGGCCGAGCCGAGGTCGCCGCCGTGCTCCAGGCTCAGGGCATTGGCCTGCCCACTGGCCACCAGCCGGCCTTGATGCAGGATCAACAAGTCATCGCTGGGTTGCACTTCGTCGAGCAGGTGGGTGGTCCAGAGCACACTGATGCGCTCTTCGCGACACAGACTGCGCAGGTGCTGGTTGAGCGCCAGGCGACTTGCCGGGTCGAGCCCGACACTGGCTTCGTCCAGCAACAACAGACGCGGCTGGTGGAGCAGGGCGCGGGCAATTTCCACCCGCCGACGATGACCACCGTTGAGTTCGCGTACGCGTTCACGGCGGCGTTCGGTGAGGGACTGACGGGCCAGCTCGGCGTCGACGCGAAGGTCGGTCTGACGCCGGGACAGGCCATGCAATGCCGCGTGATAACGCAGGTTCTGCTCGACGCTGAGGTCCAGGTCGAGGGTACTTTGCTGGAACACCACGCCCAACTGCCTGAGTGCCGGGCGTGCCGCGCTGCGCAATGAACAGCCACCGACGAGGATCTCGCCGTGCTGCAGATCATAGAGCCGGGTCAGCAGGGCAATCAGGGTCGACTTGCCGGCGCCATTGGGCCCCAGCAGCGCGGCGAAACGCCCGGGCCCCAGGCTGAAACTCACTTTGCGCAAGGCCTCCCGGGCGCCATAGGCAAAGCTCAGGTCAATGACTTCAAGGGCGTTCATGGCGTCACCACCACGCCCCAGGGATAGCGCCCGACCTTCACCGATTTGCTGACCTTGAGACTGTCGACATCGATCACCGAGACATCGCCGCTGACGCCATTGGTGGCCAGTAACTGTTTCTGATCCGGTGTGAACGCCATCTGCCAGACTCGCCGACCCACCAGCAGGTAATCGAGGATCTCGAAAGTCTTGGCATCGATCACCGCCACATGATTGGCCGGGCCGAGTGCGACGAAGCCGTACTTGCCGTCGGCGCTGAGTTTGACGCCGACCGGCTGGACCTTGTCCGGGTGCACACCCTTGATCTGGAAGTTCAGGGTCTTGAGCACGTTGCGGCTGGCCACATCCAGAATGGTCACGGTGCCGCCGATTTCCGCCGAAGCCCACAACTGAGCGCCGTCCGGGGAAAACTCAACGAAACGCGGTCGTTGATCCACCAGGGTGCTGTCGGCCAGCGTCTGGGTGCTGGTGTCGATCCAGTGCAGCATGTTGGTGGTTTCGCTGGTGTTCACTGCCCATTTGCCGTCAGGGCTGACGGCCATGCCTTCGGGTTCGACACCGACGTTGATCTGGCCGAGCACCTTGGAGGTCTCGGTGTCGATCACGGTGACCAGTGCATCGTCTTCGTTGGAGACATACAGCCAGCGGTTGTTGGGGTGCAGGGCAAATTGTTCGGGATCCTTGCCCGAGGGCAATTCCTTGATGATCTTGCGCGTCGCCACATCCATCACCTGAACGCGGTCCGAGTCACTGGCGCAGATGTACAACAGCTTATTGTCATGGGACAGCAGCAGGCCGCGAGGGCGCTGGCCGACCGGCAGGGTCTCGGTGACTTGCAGGGTCTGCATGTCGATCAGGCTCAGGTTGTTGTCCTTTTCGTTGGAGACCCAGGCCGTACTGGCAGCGGCATGGCCGGCGGCGAAGAGCAGGGCGCATGAAAGCAGGGTGCGGCGCATGGCAGATTCCTTGTTGTTGTGGTTATCGGATCACGGAAAGCGGCAAGTAACCTCAGGCTTGTCGTAGCCCAGGCTGTCCATTTCATTGAACGGGTGCAGAAAGCCGTCCTGGGGAGAAGTGCTGACCAGCGCCCGGGGCTGGACAATAGGAATCGGCTGGCGCAACTGGCCGTTCCAGGGCCGGTAACTGAGCTTGCGACCCTTGAAACCGTCGAGGGGCAATTGGTCGCTGATTTGCAGCGTACGGATCGCCATCGGCTCGGTCTGGCGCAACTTGCTCACGGCGCTGGCGATACTGCGCACGGCCATCCAGGCGGCAAAATCGCGGTCATTCATCCAGCGCCCGCTCAGGGCTTCGAAGCGTTTTTGCAATTGGGCGGCGCCGTAGGTTTCCACGGTCTTGTGCCAGCCCACCGGGGTCAGGCCCTGGGTGCCGGCGACCGGGCGCGGGTACCAGGTCTGGTAGGGCACGTATTCGCCGAAGTCGCCACGCTCATCAGCCACCAGTACTACGTCGTATTCGGCAGTCTGGGTGAACAGCGGCATATCGGCCTGGGCGCTGCGGCGCTGGTCGTTATCGAAGCTCCAGGGTTTTTCCGCCACCCATTGCAGGCCGAAGCGCTTGGCTGCGCGGCGCAGGGCGGCGGCATAGGCTTGATCGTCCGGCGTCGGGCCGACAATCAGCAGCGCCCGTTGCCATTTACGCAGCACCAGAAACTGCACCAGTGCATCGGCGAGCATCGCCCGGCTCGGCAAGGTGTGCAGCACGTTGGGCAGGCAATCGGTGGTGCGCAGACTGTCATCGGCACTGCCGGCGTTGAACAGCAGACTGTCGGGCAGTGCCGCACTCAACTGGCGCAGGCTGGCCGCGGGGGCATTGACCACGAACAGGCGCAGGCCTTGTTCATGTTGCGTCTTGGCCGCATCGAGCAAAGCTTCGGGGCTGTCGACGCTGGCGCTGACCAGGCTGTAGCCGTGGTTGAGAAAGCGCCCGGTGCTGTTGCTGTCGATGATCGCCAGTTCGGCGCCGCGCAGCCCGGCATCGGTGGGTTCGGGGATAACGTTCGACAGCAACGGACCCGGATCGGGGCGGTAACCCAGGTAGCCGATTCGCACCTGCAGGGGCGCATCGGCGGCCTGGCTTCGGGTGGCCAGGCCGGCGGCGCAAACAATCGCCAGCAGGTAGATCAGGGCGTAAGGGGCAAGCTGGCGCATAAGGTTCTCCATGACCGTTAGCGCCAGCATAGGAAGCCTGTGGTGCCGTGAAAATATGCAGAAAGTACTGGTGGCGTCCATCCAGCGCCTTACTACCAAGGAAGTAGGCGGCGACCACCAAAGCAGCATGGGGTGAGTGCGGCGCCGTTTCTAAGATGGCTGCCATAGCCTCAGCCAAGAGGTTCTGCGTGCAATCCAGAGGGCATAACAATGACAACAAAACGCAACGCCTTGCTCATCACCGGACTGTTGGCCGGTCTTATCGGCGCGGGCTCCACCTGGGCCCACGGTAATGTGGTGCCGCAGGCCGTCGCCACCCAGGGCCTGACCCCGATCAAGGATGCGGGGGTGCAACTCGATGCTGATGGCTGGGCCGCGGTGAACCCGTATCGCGCCGCGCCGGAACACGACAAGGCGGTGGAGATCGGTGCGTCTGCCTACAACCAGAACTGCGCGGCCTGTCACGGCCTGGAAGCCAAGTCCGGTGGCATCGCCCCGGACTTGCGCATGCTGGATGTCGGCGAGGCGGGCGATGAATGGTTCGTCGAGCGTGTGCGCCATGGCGCGGTACGTGACGGTCGAGTGTACATGCCGAAAATGGCGGATTACCTGAGTCAGGAAGCCCTGTGGGCCGTACGCACTTATCTGGATACCGTGCGCGTCGAGGAGTGACCCATGCGTCTGCTGGCGGTGTTGGTCTGCGCGCTGTCGCTGTGTTTGCAGGCGGTGCACGCGCAGGTACGCAACTACGACGAAATGATCGCCGCCGGTGAGTTGAAGGTGGCGGTCTACAAGGACTTTGCCCCCTACAGCTTTGAGCGTAACGGGCAGCCTCGCGGCGTCGATGTCGAGCTCGCCGAAGCGTTGGCCAAGGCGCTCGGCGTGCGCCTGACGCTGATCTGGGCGCCGGCCGGGGAAAAGCTCGACGACGACCTGCGCGATTACATCTGGCGTGCCAGTGCCTTGCACAACCAGCAACTGGCCGACCTGATGATGCGCGTGCCCTACGACCATGACTACGCGCAGAAGCGCAACGAGCTCGGTGAGCTGGTCAACGGCCAAGTGGTGATGTTCGGTCCGTACCAGACCGAACAATGGCAGGTGGCCTATGACCGCCGACGGCTGGACAAGGTGGCCAGCGTCGCGGTGTTCGAGCAGCACCCGATCGGCGTTGAAGTCGACAGCGTGCCGTCGTTCTACCTGACCTCGGTATTCAACGGCATGCTCGCCGGCAAGACCCATCACTATCCGGGTGTGCCCCAGGCATTTGCCGCGATGAAGGCCGGTGAGGTCGACGCGGTGATGGCCATGCGCGGCGAAATCGACTGGCAGGTGCATGAAGCAGCCGACCCACAAGTAGCACTGGCCGAGAACGCCTACCCGAACATGGGCAAACAGCTGTGGGAAATCGGCATGGCGGTGCATGAAAGCAACCGGCAATTGGCTTATGCCGTGGAAGAGGCCCTGGAAGGCCTGATCCGTGACGGCACGCTGAAGACCCTCTACGGTCATTACGGCCTGCGGTACGACGTGCCCGAGATGTATCAATAGGAGCAGGCGATGAAATGGCGAGGGAGTTGTCTGTTGGCCTGCTGGCTGAGCCTGGCCCCGCACGCGCACGCTATCGATCCCGGTAAGGACCCGGTGCCTTCAGTGATGTGGGCGTTCTATCACCAGCAATTGCTCGGCAATGCGCCGTTCGTTTTTGATGAACGGGTCAAGTTGCTCGCACCGCCGTTTGCCGAAGACGCCCGGCAGGTGCCGCTGGAAATCGACGCTCGGGCGTTCAAGGGCGATGTGGTGAGAATCCTCGCCTGGGCAGAGTTGAACCCGCTGCCGAAAATCGTCGACTTCCAGCCGCTGGGTTCGGTTTTACCCTGGCTGTCATTGCGCATTCGCATTGAGCAGGCAACGCCCTTGCGCGCAGCGGTGTTGACCCGCGACGGCGTGTGGCATGTCGGTTCAGCCCTGATCGACGCGGCGGGTGGCGGCTGCACCGCGCCAAGTGTGGTGCGCACTCAACCGGGCTGGGAGGAGCACATCGGCGAAGTGCTCGGCGGGCGCTATCCCCGGGACGGGTTCAGCCGCTTGCGTATGCAGATAGCCCACCCGATGGACAACGGCATGGTCAGCGGCATTCCGGAATTTTTCATCAACCATGCCGAGTTGCGCGACCACAACGAGCAAGTGCTGGCCCGGCTGGAGCTGTTTCCTGCCGTCAGTGAAAATCCCAGCCTGGCGTTCGATATCGAGGGGGCAGGGCAAACGCGGCTGTTGCTGCGGGACAACAGCGGCAATGAGTTCGATGCGTCGATCCCCTGACCCCAAGGAGCGTGGCATGCGCTGGATCCTGATGATGGTGTTAAGCGTCAGCCTGCCGGTCATGGCCGACCTGGAATACGTGCTCAAGCCCCGGCAGATCGCCGAGGACACCTGGCTGCTGGAGGGCAGTACCGACAATTTCGCCAAGACCAACGGCGGCAACATCGTCAATACCGCGTTCATCGTCACCGAGCGCGGCGTGGTGGTTATCGACACCGGCCCGTCGAAGCGCTACGGCGAAGCGATGCGCAAGGCGATTGCCAGCACCACTGATAAACCGGTGATCGAGGTCTTGCTGACCCATCACCACCCGGACCATGTGCTGGGCAATCAGGCCTTCAGTGACGTGCCGATCGGCGCTTTGGCCGGCACCACCGAGCTGTTGCATCGGCAAGGCGATGCCATGGCCGAGAACATGTACCGGATGGTCGGCGACTGGATGCGCGGTACCGAAGTGGTATTGCCGACGCTGACGCTGACCCCTGGTGTGAAAAGTTTTGGGAATCATGATCTGCGCTTGCTGAGCCTGGGTGGGCATACGGGCGCGGATCTGGCTATTCTCGACCAGCGAACCGGTGTGCTGTTTGCCGGGGACCTGGTGTTTTATCAGCGGGCATTGACCACGCCCAACAGTCCCGGGCTGTCGGTATGGCTGGCGGACATCGCCGCCCTCCAGGGTTTGCCCTGGACACACGTCGTGCCGGGCCATGGACCGGTGGCGAGCGATCGACAACCCTTCGAGCAAATGCGCGATTACCTGAACTGGCTCGATCAGCTCATGCGCGACGGTGCCGCCAATGGCCACGACATGGCGGAGATGATCCGCAGCCCCATCCCTGAACGCTTCGCCGGGATCAACCTGAGCCGTTATGAACTGATCCGCAGCGTCAGCCATCTGTACCCGCGCTACGAGCGCGCACAAATGCCCCGTGTCGATTCCGCCGCGAATAACAGGCAATGATCGTTCCCACGCTCCCGCGTGGGAATGCCTCAAGGGACGCTCCGCGTTCCAGCTTTCGAAAAGGGGCGCGGAGCGTCCCGGGCTGCATTCCCACGCAGAGCGTGGGAACGATCAGTCAGCACTCATCTCCTCCGAACCTGTACCAAGGAACTAGAAATCTCCACATTGCGGCCAATTGTGGCCAGGGCGGCGGCGTCCAAGAATCTGCACCAGACCGGGAAAATTTCCCGGGCATAACAAAAATCCGCAGAGGAAGCCGTCATGACCCAACCCGCACGTCGCCAGCCCTTCGTCTTGAGCCTGCTGCTCAGTGCCATGCTGTTGTCCGGCCAGGCCTTGGCCGGGGTTTCCGACCAGGACATTCTCCAGGACCCAAAGAACCCGGAGCAGGTCGTGACCAACGGCCTGGGCGTTCAGGGGCAGCGCTACAGCCCGCTGGATATTCTCAACGTCGACAACGTCAAGGAGCTGCGGCCGGCCTGGGCGTTCTCCTTCGGCGGAGAAAAACAGCGTGGCCAGCAAGCGCAGCCGATGGTCAAGGACGGCGTGATGTACCTGACCGGCTCCTACTCGCGGGTGTTCGCCGTGGATGCACGCACCGGCAAAAAACTCTGGCAATACGATGCACGCCTGCCCGATGACATCCGCCCTTGCTGTGACGTGATCAACCGTGGCGTTGCGCTGTACGGCGATCTGGTGATTTTCGGCACCCTCGATGCCAAACTCGTGGCGTTGAACAAGGACACCGGCAAGGTGGTCTGGAGCAAGAAAGTCGCCGACCACAAGGAAGGGTATTCGATCAGTGCCGCGCCGCTGGTGATCAATGGCAAGCTGATTACCGGCGTGGCCGGCGGCGAGTTCGGCGTTGTGGGCAAGATCGAAGCCTACGATCCGAAAAACGGTCAGTTGTTGTGGTCGCGGCCAACGGTCGAAGGCCACATGGGCTACGTCTACAAGGACGGCAAAGCGGTGGAGAACGGCATCTCTGGCGGCGAGGCGGGCAAGACCTGGCCTGGCGACCTCTGGAAAACCGGCGGTGCCGCCCCCTGGCTCGGCGGTTATTACGACCCGGAAACCAACTTGCTGCTGTTCGGCACCGGTAACCCGGCGCCGTGGAACTCGCACCTGCGCCCTGGCGACAACCTCTACTCTTCGTCGCGCCTGGCGCTCAACCCGGACGACGGCACCATCAAGTGGCACTTCCAGAGCACACCCCACGACGGTTGGGACTACGACGGCGTGAACGAGCTGGTGTCGTTCAACTACAGCGAAGGCGGCAAGGAGATCAAGGCAGCGGCCACGGCCGACCGAAACGGTTTCTTCTACGTGCTCGACCGCACCAACGGCAAATTCATCCGTGGCTTCCCGTTCGTGGACAAGATCACCTGGGCCACCGGCCTGGATAAGGACGGCCGGCCGATCTACAACGAAGCCAGCCGTCCCGGCGCCCCGGGTTCCGAAGCCAAGGGCAGCTCGGTGTTCGTTGCGCCGGCGTTCCTCGGTGCGAAAAACTGGATGCCGATGGCTTATAACAGAGACACCGGACTGTTCTATGTGCCGTCCAACGAATGGGGTATGGACATCTGGAACGAAGGCATCGCCTACAAAAAAGGCGCGGCGTTCCTCGGCGCGGGTTTCACCATCAAGCCATTGAACGAGGACTACATCGGCGTGCTGCGCGCCATCGACCCGAAAACCGGCAAGGAAGTCTGGCGTCACAAGAACTACGCGCCGCTGTGGGGCGGCGTGCTGACCACCAAGGGCAACCTGGTGTTCACCGGCACGCCTGAAGGTTTCCTGCAGGCGTTCAACGCCAAGACCGGCGAAAAGGTCTGGGAATTCCAGACCGGTTCCGGCGTACTCGGCTCGCCCGTGACCTGGGAAATGGACGGCGAACAATACGTCTCGGTGCTGTCCGGCTGGGGCGGCGCGGTGCCATTGTGGGGCGGCGAAGTGGCCAAGCGCGTGAAGGACTTCAACCAGGGCGGCATGCTCTGGACGTTCAAGTTGCCCAAAGACCTGGTCGCCAAGCACTGATCGCTGCAATTGATCGTTCCCACGCTCTGCGTGGGAAAGCAGCCCGGGACGCTCTGCGTCCCAAAAGCCGAACGCGGAGCGTCCGTTGAGGCATTCCCACGCGGAGCGTGGGAACGATCACCTACTACCAAATAACGAGAGTCCCTCCTGCCAACGATGCATTCGTCTGGCACTCGGGGCTCTCTAGTATCGGCTCATCGTCTGTCAGTACGACAGGCATCGACCCAGACAGAGGCCCACCATGATCTACGCACAACCCGGAACCCCAGGCGCCGTCATTACCTTCAAACCGCGCTACGGCAATTTCATCGGCGGCGAGTTCGTCGCGCCGATCAATGGCGAATACTTCACCAACACCTCGCCGGTCAACGGTGAAGTGATCGCCGAGTTCCCGCGTTCCAGCGCCGCCGACATCGAAAAAGCCCTCGACGCCGCCCATGCTGCTGCTGATGCCTGGGGCAAGACCTCGGCCCAGGACCGTTCCCTGGTATTGCTGAAAATCGCCGACCGCATCGAACAGAACCTCGAGGTCCTGGCCGTCACCGAAACCTGGGACAACGGCAAGGCCGTGCGCGAAACTTTGAACGCCGACGTGCCGCTGGCGGCCGACCACTTCCGCTACTTCGCCGGCTGCATTCGCGCCCAGGAAGGCGGGGCGGCGGAAATCAACGAACTGACCACGGCCTATCACTTCCACGAACCGCTGGGCGTGGTCGGGCAGATCATTCCGTGGAACTTTCCGCTGCTGATGGCCGCCTGGAAACTTGCCCCGGCACTGGCCGCCGGCAACTGCATCGTGCTCAAGCCTGCCGAACAGACGCCGCTGTCGATCATGGTCTTCGCTGAGCTGATCGCTGACCTGCTGCCCGCGGGCGTGCTGAACATCGTCCAGGGTTTCGGGCGCGAAGCGGGCGAAGCGCTGGCTACCAGCAAGCGCATCGCCAAGATCGCCTTCACCGGCTCGACCCCGGTGGGCGCGCACATCATGCATTGCGCCGCCGAGAACATCATCCCGTCCACCGTCGAACTGGGCGGCAAGTCACCGAACATCTTCTTCGAAGACATCATGAACGCCGAGCCGGCGTTCATCGAAAAAGCTGCCGAAGGCCTGGTGTTGGCATTCTTCAACCAGGGCGAGGTTTGCACCTGCCCGTCCCGGGCACTGGTGCAGGAATCGATCTACGAGCCGTTCATGGCCGAAGTGATGAAGAAGATCGTCAAGATCAAGCGCGGCAACCCGCTGGACACCGAGACCATGGTCGGCGCCCAGGCGTCCGAGCAGCAATACGACAAGATTCTCTCGTACCTGACCATTGCCCAGGAGGAGGGCGCTGAATTGCTCACCGGCGGTGCGGCCGAGCGTCTGGAGGGCGACCTGTCCAGCGGTTACTACATCCAGCCGACCCTGCTCAAGGGCCACAACAAGATGCGCGTGTTCCAGGAAGAAATCTTCGGCCCGGTGGTGGGCGTGACGACCTTCAAGGATGAAGCCGAGGCCCTGGCGATTGCCAACGACAGTGAGTTCGGCCTCGGCGCCGGCCTGTGGACCCGCGACATCAACCGCGCCTATCGCATGGGGCGGGCGATCAAGGCCGGTCGGGTGTGGACCAACTGCTACCACCTGTACCCGGCGCACGCCGCGTTCGGTGGCTACAAGAAGTCCGGCGTCGGTCGCGAGAACCACAAGATGATGCTCGATCACTATCAGCAGACCAAAAACCTGCTGGTGAGCTACGACATCAATCCGCTGGGTTTCTTCTGATCCCACACGAAACCGTGTAACGGCCATCGCGGGCAAGCCTTGCTCCTACAGGATCGGACACTACCTGTAGGAGCAAGGCTTGCCCGCGATTTGGCCGTCTCTGACACCCCGCGCACCCCCTACCAAATCACCCCGCCAACTCCTTCGAAAGTAGCATTCGGGCACTCAACGCCCCATGCATTAATGGCTCTACCGGAATCACCCGGCACAAGAAGAGGAATGACCCATGTGGACTAAACCCGCGTTTACCGATCTGCGCATTGGCTTCGAAGTGACGATGTATTTCGCCAACCGTTGATTGACCACCCGGCCAGCCGCTGTGTTGGCCGGGCCTGCCTTCCGGAGCATCCGCCATGCATATCCGCGTTCTTGGTTCCGCCGCTGGCGGAGGTTTCCCGCAGTGGAACTGCAACTGCCGCCAGTGCGCCGGTGTGCGCGATGGCAGCTTGCGGGCGCAGCGTCGTACGCAGTCGTCGATTGCCTTGAGTGACGACGGTGTGGAGTGGGTACTGTGCAATGCGTCACCGGACATCCGCACGCAACTCGAGAGTTTTGCCCCGATGCAACCGGCACGGCACCTGCGTGACAGCGCCATCGCCGGCATCGTCCTGCTGGACAGCCAGATCGACCATTGCACCGGTTTGCTCAGCCTGCGCGAAGGCTGCCCGCATGACGTGTGGTGCACCGAGCGCGTGCATCGGGACCTGAGCAGCGGTTTCCCGTTGTTCACCATGCTTGAGCACTGGAACGGCGGTTTGCACTGGCAACCGCTGAGCCTCGATCGCCAGCCGTTCCATATTCCGGCCTGCGGGCATTTGCGATTTCACGCGATACCGCTGGTGAGCAATGCGCCGCCGTACTCGCCCAATCGTGGCAACCCGCAACCGGGCGATACCATTGGCCTGTTCATCGAAGATGTGCGCAGCGGCGCCTCGTTGTTCTATGCGCCGGGCCTTGGCCAGATTGACGATGAAGTCCTGGGCTGGATGCAACGTGCCGATTGTCTGCTGCTGGACGGCACCCTGTGGCGCGACGACGAGATGCTTATCTGCGAAGTTGGCCAGAGCCTGGGCAGCGACATGGGGCACCTCCCACAAAGCGGCCCCGGCGGGATGCTGGAGTTGCTGGAGGGTTTGAACCGCCAGCGCAAGGTGCTGATCCACATCAACAACACCAACCCGATCCTTGATGAAGACTCGGCCGAGCGGGCTTTGCTGGAGCGGCGGGGGATTGAAGTGGCTTATGACGGCATGAGTATTGAGCTGTAGCGAAGGACGCCTTCGCGGGCAAGCCCGCTCCCACAGGGTTCGGCAGTGTCCACAAAACCTGTGGCAGCGGGCTTGCCCGCGAAGAGGCCGGAACAGACACCGAAGATTCCCGGAGACCCGCAATGACCGACACACCCATGTCCCCCAGCGAGTTCGAAGCCGCCCTGCGTGCCAAGGGCGCCTACTACCACATCCACCATCCATTCCATCAAGCCATGTACGCCGGCCGCGCCAGCCGCGAGCAGATCCAGGGTTGGGTCGCCAATCGTTTCTATTATCAGGTCAACATCCCGCTCAAAGACGCCGCGATTCTCGCCAATTGTCCGGACCGCGACGTGCGTCGGGAATGGCTGCAACGGATTCTCGACCACGATGGCGTTCCCGGCAGCGAGGGCGGTATCGAAGCCTGGTTGCGTCTTGGCGAAGCGGTAGGTTTGGATCGCGAGCAAATCCTGTCCCAGGAATTGGTGCTGCCTGGCGTGCGTTTTGCGGTGGACGCCTACGTCAATTTCGCCCGTCGCGCCTGTTGGCAGGAAGCGGCCAGCAGTTCATTGACCGAGTTGTTCGCGCCACAGATCCATCAATCGCGGCTCGACGCCTGGCCGACCCATTACCCGTGGATCGACACCGCCGGCTATGACTATTTCCGCACGCGCTTGAGCCAGGCCAGACGCGATGTCGAACACGGGTTGCGCATCACGCTGACGCACTACGTGACCGCCGAGGGGCAGCAGCGGATGCTGCAGATCCTGCAATTCAAGCTCGACGTGCTGTGGAGCATGCTCGATGCCATGAGCATGGCCTACGAGCTCGAACGCCCGCCGTATCATACGGTCACCGACGATAAGGTCTGGCACCGGGGGATCGCGTTGTGAACCTGATCAACCGTCAGCAGTCACCCGCCCTGCGTCGGGGTTTTCGCCTGCAATGGGAGCCCCGACAGGACTGCCACGTGCTGCTTTATCCCGAAGGCATGATCAAGCTCAACGCCAGTGCCGGGCAGATTCTCAACCTGGTGGATGGTCAACGTAGCGTGGCGGCGATCATCGAACAACTGAGTGCGAACTTCCCCGGCGTACCCGGAATCGACGAAGACGTGCTGGCGTTTCTGGAGGTGGCCCATGCGCAGTTCTGGATCGAATGAGGCGCTTCCCGGACCGCCCTTGTGGCTGCTCGCCGAACTGACCTATCGCTGCCCGCTGCAATGTCCTTATTGCTCCAACCCACTGGATTTTGCCCGGCACGGCGAGGAGCTGAGCACGCAAGAATGGATTCGTGTGTTCCGCGAAGCGCGGGACATGGGCGCCGCGCAATTGGGCTTTTCCGGCGGTGAACCCTTGGTGCGCCAGGACCTCGCTGAACTGATCAAGGCCGCCCGGGACATGGGCTACTACACCAACCTGATCACCTCCGGTATCGGCCTGACCGAGCAGAAAATTCGCGACTTCAAGATCGCCGGGCTGGATCACATCCAGATCAGCTTCCAGGCGGCCGACGAAACGGTGAACAACATGCTCGCCGGCTCGCACAAGGCCTTTGCCCAGAAGCTCGCCATGGCCCGTGCGGTGAAAGCCCAGGGCTATCCGATGGTGCTGAACTTCGTCACCCATCGGCACAACATCGACCGGATCGCGCAGATCATCGAGCTGTGCCTGGAGCTGGAGGCGGACTTTGTCGAATTGGCCACCTGCCAGTTCTACGGCTGGGCGGAACTCAACCGCGTCGGCCTGCTGCCCACCCGCGAGCAATTGCAGCGCGCCGAGCGCATCACTAACCAATACCGTGAACGCCTTGAAGCCCAGGGCCACCCGTGCAAGCTGATTTTCGTCACCCCGGACTATTACGAAGAACGTCCCAAAACCTGCATGAACGGCTGGGCCAACCTGTTTCTCGACATCACCCCGGATGGCACGGCCTTGCCCTGTCACAGCGCCCGACAATTGCCGGTAGCGTTTCCCAACGTGCGCGAACACAGCATCGCGCACATCTGGAACGACTCCTTCGGTTTCAATCGTTTTCGCGGCGATGACTGGATGAAAGAGCCGTGCCGCTCCTGCGATGAAAAACACAAGGACCTGGGCGGCTGCCGTTGCCAAGCCTTCATGCTGACCGGCGATGCGAGCAATGCCGACCCGGTGTGCAGCAAGTCGCCGCATCACGGGGTGATTCTCAAGGCCCGCGAAGAAGCCGAAACGTCGGGGGTGGGGATCGAGCACCTGACGTTGCGCAATGCGAAAGCTTCACAGCTGATCTACCGCGGCTAGCCTGGCGAGCGTCATGCTGTTCACATAAGGACAAACACCCGCGGCGAGGGAGCTTGTCGGATCGCCGCACCGTCCCACTGGACTGCGCAGCAGTCCCTTTTAGGGCCGCTTCGCGCCCCAGCGGGAGCAAGCTCCCTCGCCACAAGGGTGCGAACGTTCTTTTAGGTGAACAGCATGACCCTACAGGGGTGCGGCGGTGAGTCCGGATGGGCTACCCATTGGTCTGATTGCATTCGCAGCTGGATGGTTTAGTGTGGTTTGTACTTTCCAAAACAATAAAAACAGGCTTTCAAATGAGCCAGAGTCTCAACCAGCTGCGTAAATTCGTTTCGCCTGAAATCATCTTCGGTGCCGGCAGTCGGCATAGCGTCGGTAACTACGCCAAGACCTTTGGTGCGCGCAAGGTGCTGGTGGTCAGTGATCCCGGTGTAATTGCCGCCGGCTGGGTTGCCGATGTCGAAGCCAGCCTGCAAGCGCTGGGCATCGAATACTGCCTTTACAGTGACGTCTCACCCAACCCACGGGTCGAAGAAGTCATGCTCGGCGCCGAAATGTACCGGGAAAACCACTGCGACGTGATCGTTGCCGTCGGAGGTGGCAGCCCGATGGACTGCGGTAAAGGCATCGGCATTGTGGTTGCCCATGGCCGCAGCATTCTCGAGTTCGAGGGCGTCGACACCATTCGCGTGCCCAGCCCGCCGCTGATCCTGATTCCGACCACCGCCGGCACGTCGGCGGACGTCTCGCAATTCGTGATCATTTCCAACCAGCAGGAGCGCATGAAGTTTTCCATCGTCAGCAAAGCCGTGGTGCCAGACGTTTCGCTGATCGACCCGGAAACCACCCTGAGCATGGACCCGTTCCTGTCGGCCTGTACTGGTATCGACGCGTTGGTGCATGCCATCGAAGCCTTCGTGTCCACCGGCCATGGGCCGCTGACCGATCCGCATGCGCTGGAGGCCATGCGCCTGATCAATGGCAACCTGGTGCAGATGATCGCCAACCCGGGCGACATCGCATTGCGCGAGAAAATCATGCTGGGCAGCATGCAGGCCGGGCTGGCGTTCTCCAACGCCATCCTCGGTGCGGTGCATGCGATGTCCCACAGCCTCGGCGGCTTTCTCGATCTGCCCCATGGCCTGTGCAACGCGGTGCTGGTCGAGCATGTAGTGGCGTTCAATTACAACTCGGCGCCGGACCGTTTCAAGGTGATCGCCGAAACCCTGGGCATCGATTGCCGCGGCTTGAATCACCGGCAGATCTGTGGGCGTCTGGTCGAACACCTGATCGCCCTCAAACATGCCATCGGTTTTCACGAAACCCTCGGTTTGCATGGGGTCAGGACTTCGGACATTCCGTTCCTGTCACAGCATGCGATGGACGATCCCTGCATCCTGACCAACCCTCGCGAGTCCAGCCAGCGTGATGTCGAGGTTGTCTATGGCGAAGCCCTCTGACGAGCAGCAACGGGCGCTGGCCGGATTGCTCGGGCTGGGCAGCCATTCAGCGCGCAAGAGCCATTACCCGGAACTCGCCGCGCGTCTGGACGAGCTGGAGGCGGAGCGTAATCGCTACAAATGGCTGTTCGAAAACGCCGTCCACGGGATCTTCCAGGCCAGCCTGCAAGATGGCATGCGCGCCGCCAACCCGGCCTTGGCGCGCATGCTCGGCTACCAGAACCCACAGGAAGTGCTGTTTTCCCTGAGCGATCTGGCCAGTACCCTGTTCGTTGACGGCGCGCAGGAGCTGGAGAACATCGGCGAAATTCTCCGGCACCAAAGCAGTCTGCACGGCTATGAAACCCGGTTGCGGCGCAAGGATGGCAGTCATCTCGATGTCTTGATGAACTTGCTGCTCAAGCCTGGGCAGGAGGGGCTGGTGGAGGGCTTTGTCGCTGACATCACCGAGCGCAAGTTGGCCCAGCAACATTTACAGCAACTCAATGACGAATTGGAACGACGGGTCACTGCGCGAACCGATGAGTTGCTCGAAGCCAACCGAAACCTTCAGCAGCAAATCACCCAGCGCAAGCAGATCGCCAAGGCCTTGCGCGACGCCCGCGATGCCGCCGAGGCCGCCAATCACAGCAAGGACAAGTACCTCGCCGCCGCCAGCCACGACCTGTTGCAACCGCTGAATGCTGCGCGGTTGCTGATTTCGACCTTGCGCGAGCGCACATTGCCGGAAGCCGAGCAGGTGCTGGTGGAGCGCACTCACCAGGCCCTGGAAGGGGCCGAGGACCTGCTGACCGATCTGCTCGACATTTCCCGGCTCGATCAGGCGGCGGTCAAACCAGACGTCGCCGCGTATCGCCTCGATGAACTGTTCGGGCCGCTGGTGTCGGAGTTCCAGTCGGTCGCGCAGGCGGCAGGCTTGAACCTGCGAGTGCACCACGTTGATTGCGCCATCAGCACCGATTTGCGCCTGATGACGCGGATCCTGCGAAACTTCCTCAGCAACGCCTGCCGCTACACCGATGAAGGCAGCATTTTGCTGGGCGCTCGGCGCCGCGGCGAAAGGTTGCGCGTGGAGGTTTGGGATACCGGACGTGGCATCGCTGCCGATCGGCTCGATTCGATTTTCCTCGAGTTCAATCAGCTGGACGTCGGCCGTGCTGCCGACCGCAAGGGCGTGGGCCTGGGGCTGGCGATCGTTGAGCGTATCGCCAAGATCCTTGGCTACAAAGTCGATGTGCATTCGGTGCCGGGCCGCGGTTCGATGTTCAGCATCGAGGTGCCGCTGTCCGATGAAGTTCCGTTACCGGTGAGTCAGGCAGTGCCGCTGCCTGGCACTGGCAACCCGTTGCCGGGACGCCGTCTGCTGGTGCTGGACAATGAAGTGAGTATTCTCCAAAGCATGAGCGCATTGCTCGGGCAGTGGGGCTGTGATGTGGTGATCGCCACCGATGAAGCGTCGGCGCTGGCGGCGTTGCAGGGGCGGGCGCCGGAATTGATTCTGGCGGACTATCACCTTGATCACGGGGTGGTCGGCTGTGACGTGGTGCGGCATTTGCGCGAGCATTTCCAGCACAACATTGCGGCGGTCATCATCACGGCAGACCGCACCGACCATTGTCGGCGGGCATTGCAGCGACTCAACGCACCGTTGCTGAACAAACCGGTGAAGCCCGGCAAGTTGCGGGCGGTATTGAGTCAGCTACTGGGCTAGTGCTACTGGAGCGCTCGATATTGCAGGCTGAAAGCCAATTGCGCGGTTTGACCTTGCTCCAGCAAGCGTAACCCCGGCCTACCGGGCAGATGATGCGCGTTGACGGGATGGCTGACCGGTTCGATACAGAAAAAGTCCAGGCCGACGGGGCAGTACAGCAGGTAATAACTGCTGTCGGTGGCTTGGCATTCCAGCTCATAACCGAGGTCCGGTTGCTGGATCAGGCAGCGACCATCCCATTCGCAGAAGCCATTGTCGACCAGGGTTTCGGGCAACGCGTTAAGTTGCTGGAAGTCCCATTGTGCGGGTACTGAGCCCAAGTGGGTCGGCAATTTCGTCGAATCGCAGAACCACACCTGGCGAGCCGGCGCCAGCAACCGGGTGTTGGCGGTGCGCGGCAGATACGGATGCAGCCCAAGACCATGCCAGACGGCTTGTTCGGCCTGATGCGTCACGCTCAGTTCAATGCTCAGCTTGCCATCGTCCAGATGGAAGCGCTGACGGGCGCAGTAGGCAAAAGGGCAGGCGCTGTCGAGTTGCAGGACCACTTCATTGGCGGTTGACGAAACCACCTGCCACGGTTGCTGCCAGGCACTGCCATGAATCGGCAGCGGATCGGTGAGGCTGTTGGGTGTCAGGGCGAGCCAGCCATCGGGGCAGTCGAAACCGCCTTCGGCAATCCGGTTCGACCAGGGCACCAGAGGAAAACAGCCCAGTTTGCCGGGCAAGCCGGTATTGAGGGCGTGAGCGTCGGCGTGGCGCAACAACGGTTGACCCGTGCTGCGCACGGTCCAATTGACAATGCTGCCGCCCAGTTCAGGGGCGAGGGTGAGGCGGGTGAACGGGTCTTCGAGTTCGAGCAGGGTTGGCGACATGGTAACCAGCTGTAGAAATGTTGGACGGGACAACAATGAAATCCTCTGTAGAAGCACGGCTTGCCGGCGATGGCATGCGTGAGATCACTATCGCCGGCAAGCCGTGCTCCTGCAGGACAAGGATTACAACACCAGATGCGGCAACCACAGCGACAGCGCAGGAATGTACGTCACGGCCATCAGCACCAGGAACAGCACGCCGTAGAACGGCAGCAGTGCCTTGACGGTCGATTCGATACTGACTTTACCCACGGCCGACCCCACAAAGAGTACCGCACCCACCGGCGGTGTTATCAATCCGATCCCCAGGTTCACCAGCATGATCATGCCGAACTGTACCGGGTCCACGCCAATGCCCAGGATCACTGGCATCAGGATCGGCGTCAGGATCAGGATCAGCGGCGCCATGTCCATCACGGTGCCCAGCAACAGCAACATGACGTTGATGCACATCAGGATCACGTAACGGTTGTCCGACAGGGTCAGGAACATCGTGGTGATTTTCGCCGGGATCTGCATCAGCGTCATGATGTAGCCGAAGCTGGCGGCAAAGCCAATCAGGATCATCACGATCGAAATCGTGCGCACCGTGCGATGCATCAGTTTCGGCAGTTCGCTCCACTTGTAGTCACGGTAGATGAACATGGTCACGAAGAATGACCACAGCACGGCGATGGCCGCCGACTCGGTCGCGGTGAAAATCCCCGAGAGAATGCCGCCAAGGATGATCACCATCGCCATCAGGCCCCACAGCGCTTCGCCGCAGATCTTCAGCGCTTCGCGCATCGGAATGACTTCGCCCTTGGGGTAGTCGCGCTTCTTGGCGAAGATCAGGCACAGCACCATCAGGCACGCGCTCATCAGCAGGCCCGGCACCACACCGGCCATGAACAACGAGGCAATCGACACCGTGCCGCCAGCCGCCAGCGAGTAGAGCACCGAGTTGTGGCTAGGCGGGGTCAGCAGGGCTTGTACCGAACCGCTGACGGTGACCGCCGTGGCGAATTCACGGGGATAGCCGCGACGCTCCATCTCTGGAATCAGTACCGAACCGACCGAAGCGGTGTCCGCCACCGAAGAACCGGAGATCGCCCCGAAGAAGGTCGAGGCCATGATGTTGACCAGCGACAAGCCGCCGCGCACGAAACCCACCAGCACACCGGCGAACGCCACCAGGCGGCGGGACATGCCGCCCTCGGCCATGATCGCGCCGGCCAGTACAAAAAACGGAATCGCCAGCAGGGAGAATTTGTTCACGCCCCCGGCCACTTGAATCATCAGTGCCTGGAACGGAATGTCGATCCAGAATGCGCCGATCAGCGCAGAGAGCCCCAGCGCATAGGCTACAGGCATGCCGATCAGGATTAGCGCGATGAAACTGCCCAGCAGAATAAAAGCGTCCATTCAGGCAGCCCCTTCGTTTTCTTCAACGAGGTCGAAACGCACGACCCGACGGTTGCTCTGGTCGCCGAGCAAGAGTTTTTCCAGGACAAAGATCAGCGTCAACACGCCGCCCACCGGAATCGGCATGTAGGTGATGCCCACACGCAGCGTCGGCAGGGCACTCATGAACTGGTTCCAGGTCGACAGACACAGCTTGGTGCCCCAGATCGCCATGAACAGGCTGATGGTGGCCATCAACAGTTGAGAAAACACCCCCACAGCCTTGCGCGTATTCGGTTGCATACGGTCAGTGAGCATCGCCACCGCCATGTGCGAACCGGAGCGGTAGCTGGCGGCGGCGCCGATGAAAGTGAACACCATCATCAGCAGAATCGCCGTAGGCTCAGGCCAGCTGGAGCCGGTGCCAAGCACATATCGGGCAAATACACCCCAAGGGATGATCAGCGCAATGGCCAGAACGGAGAGCCCGGCGACCCAGATACAGGTCATGTAGAGCTTGTCATTGAAACGTAGCAGCAGATTCTTCATCGGGTTCCACCGTAACCGGGCGCGCACAGACCTACAGCTGCGTCTGTGGCGCCGGGCCTTTCTTGAATGCAGGGAGGGTTACTGAACGGCTTCGATGCGCTTGATCAGGTCAGCGTAAGGCGCGCCGTATTTTTCGCGAACCGAGGCGGTTGCTTCGTAGAAAGGTTTTTTGTCGACGGTGATGAACTCGACCCCGGCAGCCTTGAGCTTTTCTTCGCTGCTGGCGGATTTTGCATCCCACAGGGTGCGTTCCTGGGCCTGCGCGGCTTTGGCGGTTTTCTTCACCAGGGCCTGTTGTTCCGGCGTGAGTTTGTTCCAGGTGATTTTCGACATCACGATCGGCTCAGGCAGGATCAAGTGGCCGGTCAGGCTGTAGAACTTGGCGTTCTGGTAGTGGTTGTGTTCGAGCAGCGTCGGCGGGTTGTTTTCCGCGCCGTCGATCACCCCGGTCTGCAAGGCGCTGAAGATTTCGCCAGTGTCCATCGCAATACCGTTGCCGCCCATGGCGTTGATGGTTTCGATGAACATCGGGTTGCCTTGAACGCGGATCTTCATGCCCTTGAGGTCTTCCAGGCTGCGTACCGGTTTCTTGGTGTAGATGTTGCGGGTGCCGCCATCCATCCAGGCCAGGGCCACCAGGTTGAATTCGGAGTTGGTGATTTTGTCGAGGATCTCGTCGCCGACTTCACCGTCGATGACCTTGCGCATGTGCGCCTGGTCGCGGAACACGAACGGCATGTTGAACACGTTCACATCCGGCACCACCGGCCCGACGATGCCGAGGCTGACCCGGGCCATCTGGATGGCGCCGACCTGGGCTTGTTCGACCACTTCTTTTTCCGAGCCGAGCACGCCGCCGGCGAACATCTTGAAAGTCAGTTTGCCGTCGCTGTCGGCCACCAGGGTTTTACCCAGTTGCTCTTCAGCCACGACGGTCGGATAACCGGCGGGATGAATGTCGGCGAATTTGATTTCCAGTGCGTGGACGGCGCTGCTGAGGGTGAAGGCGAGTGGGAGTGCAGCGGCGAGCAAGGTGCGTTTGAAGTTCATGGGGGTGTCTCCGGTTTTGTTGTTTTTTTTATTCAAGGCACAGCGGTGCAGCAGAAGCGTCAGCTTATGAATCCGGTTGGCGAGGGGTTGAATGGGGGTTCGGGCAAGCCTCTGACACCAGCGTCGAGAGCAAACACGCCGCCGGCCAGGGACTGGTCGTCATGGTCGTCACCCGGGCGAATCGAGGTCACGAACAAGGTGTCCAGACGACTGCCACCGAAGGCGCACATGGTGGGTTTTTTCACCGGTACGCTGAGTGAGCGGTCAAGACGGCCGTCAGGGGTAAAACGATGGATCAAGCCGGCGTCGTTGGCGCAAATCCAGTAGCAGCCGTCGGCATCCACCGCCGCGCCGTCGGGGCGTCCGTCGAAGTGGTTCATATCGACGAACACTCGGCGGTTGGACGGTGTGCCACTGACGGTGTCGTAGTCGAAGGCCCAGATCAATTGCACGTTGGGGTGCGAATCCGACAGGTACAGGGTCTTGCCGTCCGGGCTGAAACCCAGGCCATTGGGCACGATGAAGCCGTTCAGTTGTGCCTCGAGCGGCCCACGCTGCCCGGCGCTGTAGCGATAGAGCGCACCGTTGGCCGCATTGGCGCCCATGTTCAGCACCATGCTGCCGGCCCAGAAACGTCCCTGGCGGTCGCAGCGGCCATCGTTGAGGCGCATGTCGGGGCGGGCGTGATCGACGACAGCCAGTAACTCGCTGTCGAGACTGCCGTCGTTGTGCGTGTGCAAATGGAAGAAGCCGCTCTCCATGCCGGCGACCCAGCCACCGTCGCGATGACGGGCGATGCAGGCAAGCATTTCCGGGGTTTTCCAGGCATGGACGTGCCCGGTATCGGCGCTCCAGCGTTGCAGGCCACCGGCAGGAATATCGACCCAGTACAGGGCATTTTCCTCGGGGACCCACACCGGGCTTTCACCGACGGCGTTACGGGCATCGACAATCAATTCGGCTTGCATGGCAACTCATTCCCTTGGGTTTTTGTTGTGGGATCAAGTGGTAAGCGTTCTGGCTTCAGTCACCGAACGGGCCGGCTGCGCAAAAAGCACCGCCCTGATAGACCCGCGCCGGATCATCAGCGGCCGGCATCGGTTGGGCTTCGATTTTTTCGCGGAACACTTCGGAGCTGTCCTGTGGGACGTAGCCCAGGTGGGCGGCGTAGCGGTTGTCCCACCAGATGTCCTTGTTAGCGGACATGCCGTACACCACGGTGTGACCGACGTTGGGGGTGTACAGCGCGCGTTCGAGCAATTGGGTCAGATCGTCGAAGCTCAGCCAGGTGCTCATCATCCGGCGGTTATGCGGCTCCGGGAACGACGAGCCGATGCGCACGCTGACGGTCTCGATGCCATAGCGATCGAAGTAAAACGTGGCCATGTCTTCGCCGTAGGACTTGGACAAGCCGTAGTAGCTGTCCGGGCGACGAGGCGAGTGGGCATCGATGACTTCGTCTTGCTTGTAGAACCCGATAACGTGGTTGGAGCTGGCAAAGATCACGCGTTTGACGCCATGCCGGCGTGCCGCTTCGTAGATGTGGAACACGCCGCAGATGTTGGCGCCGAGGATCTGCTCGAACGAGTGCTCGGTGGACACGCCACCGAAGTGCAGGATGGCGTCCACGCCTTCGACCAGTTGATGCACGGCTTGCTTGTCGGCGAGGTCGCAGGGCACCACTTCTTCGCGGTCATCGATGGCCGGGGCGATCTCGGCGATATCCGACAGGCGAATGACGTTGGCATACGGGCGCAGGCTTTCGCGCAAGACTTTGCCCAGGCCACCGGCGGCGCCGGTCAGCAGCAGGCGATTGAAGGGCGTTTGGGCGGTTGCAGTGGTCGTCATGGGAATCCCTGAACAAGCGGTTATTGTTATTGGTTCGTTGTAGGTTGTCGTACGACTACGCAGGAGTATCGTTAGGCTTTCTGTATCTTGTCAACGCGACTTTGGTGGAAATTGACGGAGGGTTAAATCGGCATCCATTGATCTGTGGCGAGGGAGCTTGCTCCCGCTCGGCCGCAGAGCAGTCTTGAACGCAGACACAGCGGGACTATTGGAAGTTTGCAGGGGGCCGCTGCGCGACCCAGCGCGAGCAAGCTCCCTCGCCACAGTCCCTCGCCACAGTGCTTCTGCGCCTGCAATCAATCTCCCTTACAACAACGAAATCGGATAGCTGATGAACAAGCGGTTCTCATCGAATTCGTTGGTGCTGAAACTCTTGCGGATGCTCGCGTTGCGCCATTTGACGTTGAGGTTCTTCAACGGCCCGCTCTGCACTGTGTAGGCCAGTTCCGATTCGCGACCCCATTCCTTGCCGTCAGTGACGGTGCCGGTGTGCACGTTGTCGCCGCTGATGTAGCGGTTCATCAGGGTCAGGCCCGGAACGCCCAAGGCGACGAAGTTGTAGTCGTGACGTACCTGCCAGGATTTTTCCTTGGCGTTGTCGTAGCTGGAGTTGTAGCTGTCGTTGGCCAGGGTGCCGCCGCTGGTGCCGTTGACGCGCATCCACGCATCGTCACCGCTGAGTTTCTGCAAGCCGACATAAAAGGTATGGCCACCGTACTTGGCCGAGAGCAGGGCGAATGCAGTCTTGTTGTCGAGATCACCCGCCAGCGCGCTGCCGTCTTCCTTGCCGATGAAGTAGCCAAGGTTGGCACCCAGGGTCCAGGCACCGATGGGTTGACTGTGGCTCAGGTTGAAATACTGCTGTTGGTAAAGGTCGCTGAGTTCGGCGTACCACACGCCGACCTGGGTGCGCTTTTCGTTGAACGCATATTCACCACCGCCGAAGTTGAAGCGGTCGGAACTGAAGGCCGCCGATCTGCCGTTCATGAACATGTCTTCCATGCTCGCATCGTTGCGCGGACTGTTCTGGCGGAACTGGCCACCGTAAAGGGTCAGGCCGCTGATTTCGGTGGAAGTCACCTGGCCGCCCTGGAAGGTTTGCGGCAGCGAACGACCGTCGTCGGAGCGCAGGATCGGCAGCACCGGCATCCACTCGCCGACTTTCAACTCGGTTTTCGACACTTTGCCTTTGAGCGCTACACCCAGGCGCCCGAAGTTATCGGCGGGGCGGCCGTCACTGTGTATCGGCAGCAGTTGCGTACCACCGGTGCCTTTGCCGCCGTCGAGCTTTTGCGAGTACATCCCCAGCACGTCCACACCGAAGCCGATCGGGCCTTGGGTAAAACCGGACTTGGCGTCGAGGATGAAGTTCTGCGTCCACTCTTCGGCCTTGCCCTGAGGATAGGCAGGGTTGGTGTAGTTACGATTGAAGTAGGCATTGCGCAGGTTCAGCGTGGCTTTGGCGTCATCGGTAAAGCCTTCGGCCTGGCTGGTCATGGGCAGGGCGAGGGCCAGGCTGCTGCAACCGATCAGGCTGAGGGTGTGGCGACGGGCGAAGGTGGGGCGTGAACTGCGGATGGACGAATTGCGCGCGTGTTTGCTCACTGTGACGTTCCCTTTCTTTTTTGTTTTTATTGTTTGTCATACGTCGTCGTACAACATTGGCGGCGATTATTTACGGGACGTTTCAGAGTTGTCAATCGGAAGTTATACGATGACTCGCGCAGCTGATAGGAGGTTGATTCTCGTTTTGCCCTGTCGCCCCAAGCCAGAGCGGGTGATAGTCTTGTTTAACGCTGTTGTCAGGGAGCCCTTATGGGCAATCACAAGATCGAGATTCGTCGCAGTAACGTCGAGAAAATCCTGCTGGGGGCCGAAAAAGTCTTCGCCGAGAAAGGTTTCGGCAGCACCGCCATGGCCGATATCGCCGCCGAAGTAGACCTTCCGCGCTCCAACCTGCATTACTACTTCAGCACCAAGACCGAGTTGTACAGCGCGGTGTTGTTCGACCTGCTGGAAGTCTGGAAGCAGGACGCGCTGTGCTTCGAGATGTTCGACGACCCGCGCGTAGTGCTCAGCAGCTACATCCGGGCAAAAATGAACCATTCGCGCAGCCGTCCGTATGGCTCGAAAGTCTGGGCCAACGAAATCATCCACGGTGCGCCGACACTCGGTGTGGCGCTGGATGCGAGCCTGTATGACTGGGCCAAGATGAAAGAAGCGAAGATCCGCCAGTGGGTGGACGACAAACGCATCCTGCCGGTGGAGCCTTCAAGCCTGCTGTACATGATCTGGGCCTCGACCCAGCACTACGCCGACTTCGACCACCAGGTGAACATTCTCAATGATCATCAGCCGCTGTCGGACATGCAGTTCGAGCGGGCGATACAGACGGTGACCGGCGTGATTCTGCGGGGGATCGGGTTGGAGCCGTAGGTCGGAATCCAGCGGCTCCTGCAGCCAAGGGGTCAGCTTCTGACCTGTTTGGTGGAATTAATTAATTCCTGCATGTTGTCTCGTTTAATTATATTGCTTTTCCTTTGTAATGCGTTTTTGTAATTGGCTCGTGCGCGTGCTGTAGTACTTTGGTCAAGATTTTTTTTTATTTCTGAAAGTTCCTTGCTCTGCGTTGGAGTGCCGGTGGCAATGAAGTCTGGGTTGTTCTTCTTGAGGGCGTCATAGTCTTGTCCAATGTCTTTGAGTTTTTCGATGTGTCTAGTACTTCTGCTAGGGTTAGCACTTAATCTTGGTCCGCGAGTAGTCGCTGGAAGCTCTAGTATTGGGACGCGATGGACGGGCGTTCGACCAAGTCCGGGCTGCTGCAAACTGGTGGGGGACTGATCAGTTAGTGAGTTCTGTATTGGGTTGCTATTTGTTGAAATAGGCGAACTGACTGCGCTGGATGTTTGTGATTGGGCTTTGATTATAGAACTATGTTTAGTGATTACTGAAGGACGTTCAGGCCTAATGATCACCGATGCGCGAGAACGGTTGAGTACGGTAATATGCATGCGGAATTTAGCATTTCCAGTAGGATCAAAAAAATTTATCGGATCATTTTCGCAATAAGCATAAGAGTTAATTCCCCCGTCATCAAAAGGACTCAGCTCATCCGGGCTATTGAATCGCATCAACACAGGATTATAAAATCGATTGCCATGGCCTAATGGATAATGGCCCGTAATGTCGTCAGGATATTCACCATTAAACCCGAATAAACGACTTAAGCCGCTAACATTCGGGTGATGGCCGTAGGCGGTATAGGAAAATTTCCGAGAATTAACTGGCGAAAGGGATTGCAGCAACGAGTGCGCCTGATCGGTCACCAAAAGCGTTTTTTCGGTAACCCCTGCTTCACTTTGTTGCTGCGCCAACAGTTGAGCTTCATGGCGCAGGATTGTTCGTTGCGTCTGCTGTCCCAGCTCGGTAGTCAGGTGGTTCAATTGATAAAAACGCTGTGTGCTGTTACCCGCCAGTAGCCCGACGCCCGTGAGGCGGTCGAGTGGGTCGTATTGATAGCGGCAAAGAATGTTCAATGATGAGTCCGACATATCGAGATCCACGCTGGTGAATTGACTGTGTGTTAGCATCGAAGATATGTCGAGTGGCGTCTACTAGCAGAACTGATAGGTAAGGAGTCTGGAAGTTGGTGTTGTAGCGCTGGCCTCATCGCGGGCAAGCCCGCTACCACAGTGGTTTATGGCGTACTCAATTGCTGTGTACACCAGCGATCCCTGTGGGAGCGACTGTCTTCCCCCGCCATTCGTCACTGCCATTCAGTGCCGTCCCGCAACATGATACGGATTGCGCGGATCATGGTTCCAGTCCAGAAACGGCTTGCCGGTGTCCACCGGAACCATCTCGATACAATCCTGCACCGGGCAGGTGATCTGGCATAGATTGCAACCCACACATTCTTCATCGATCACTTCATAACGATGGGTCCCGTCGGGATTTTTCAGGCTGGCCACGGCCTGGTGCGAGGTGTCTTCGCAGGCGATGTGGCAACGACCGCATCCGATACAGGCCTCTTGGTCGATTTTGGCAATCACTTGATAGTTGATGTCCAGGTATTTCCAGTCCGTGGTGTTGGCCACCGCGCGTCCGGAAAACTGCGCGATGCTGGTGTAGCCCTGGCTGTCCATCCAGCGCGACAGCCCGTCCTTCATCTCCTCGACAATCCGGAAACCGTGGAGCATCGCCGCGGTGCAGACCTGCACCGAACCACAGCCCAACGCGATGAATTCCGCGGCATCGCGCCAGTTGCCGATGCCGCCGATGCCACTGATCGGCAGGCCATGGGTCTGCGGGTCGCGGGCAATTTCAGCGACCATGTTCAGGGCAATCGGCTTGACCGCCGACCCGCAATAACCGCCGTGGGTGCTTTGGCTGCCGACCATGGGGTTGGCGACCATGCGTTCCAGGTTGACGCTGGTGATGGAGTTGATGGTGTTGATCAGCGACACCGCATCCGCACCGCCACGGTGAGCCGCGCGGGCGGCGACGCGGATGTCGGTGATGTTCGGCGTGAGCTTGACGATCACCGGCAGCGAGCAATACGTCTTGCACCAACGAGTGACCTGTTCGACGTATTCCGGCACCTGGCCGACCGCCGCACCCATGCCGCGTTCCGGCATGCCGTGGGGGCAACCGAAGTTCAACTCGATACCGTCGGCGCCCGTGGCCTCCACCAGCGGCAGAATGTGTTTCCAGGACTCTTCGACGCAAGGCACCATCAACGACACGATCAATGCGCGGTCCGGCCAATCTTTTTTCACCTGGGTGATTTCCCGCAGGTTGATCTCCAGCGAGCGGTCGGTGATCAGTTCTATGTTGTTGAAACCCAGCACTTCACGGTTCGGCCCGAAATGCGCCGAATAGCGTGACGATACGTTCACCGCCGCCGGGTCTTCACCCAGGGTTTTCCAGACCACACCGCCCCAGCCCGCCTCGAAGGCGCGGACCACGTTGTAAGCCTTGTCGGTCGGCGGCGCGGAGGCCAGCCAGAACGGATTGGGCGACTTGATGCCAGCGAAGACAATCGACAGATCGGCCATTTACGCAGCCTCCACGTTGAGCATCAGTTGAGTGTTGATCGCCTCGGCGGCACGCTTGCCGTGTTGCACCGCTTGTACGGTCAGGTCCTGGTCGAGGCTGGTGCAATCGCCACCGGCATACACCCCGGGAATGCTGGTTCGAAGGTTTTCATCGACTTCGATGCGCTCGCCCTGACGCTTGAGTTCACGGGCCAATGGGTCGGCGAGGGCGCTGCTGTCAAAGGCCTGGCCGATGGCTTTGAAGATGGCGTCGGCGGCCAGTTCGAACGTTTCGCCGGTGGTTTGCAGGCGTCCTTCGACCAGATGGGTGCGGGCGAAACGCATGCCGCGCACCCGGCCAGCGTCATCGAGCAGCACTTCTTGCGGTTGGGCCCAGGTCAACAAGCGCACTTGATTGGCCTTGGCGATGTCTTGCTCGTGGTGGGTGGCGCCCATGTCCTCGACGCCACGGCGGTACACCAGGTTGACATCGTGAGCACCGAGGCGGGCCATTTGCACGGCCATGTCGATGGCGGTGTTGCCTGCGCCGAGGACGATGCAATGCTCGGCAAGCGGTAGCTGGGTGAGGTCATCGGCCTGGCGCAGTTCGCGGATGTAATCGGTCGCGGCCAGAAGCCCCGGTGCGTCTTCGTGGGTCAGCCCCAGTTGCTTGCTCGCTGCCAGACCGAGGCCGAGAAACACCGCGTCGAATTGTTGATGCAGCTCGCTCAGGCTCAGGTTGTCACCGAGTTTTTGTCCGTGACGGATTTCGATGCCGCCGATTTGCAGCAGAAAATCCAGTTCCTTTTGCGCGTAGTCGTCCACCAGTTTGTACTTGGCGATCCCGTATTCGTTAAGTCCGCCAGCCTTGTCCCGGGCCTCGAAAATGACCACGTCATGCCCGTGCATGGCACTGCGGTGCGCACAGGACAGCCCGGCCGGACCGGCGCCGACCACGGCGATGCGTTTGCCGGTTGCGGCGGCGCGGGGGAACGGGTGCTCACTGAAGTGCGCGTTGTCCACGGCATAGCGCTGCAACAGGCCAATCAGCACTGGCGCACACTCTTGGGCGTTGTTGCGCACGCAGGCTTGCTGGCAAAGGATTTCCGTCGGGCAAACCCGGGCGCAGCTGCCGCCGAGAATGTTGGCCGAGAGGATTTTCTGCGCCGCACCTTGCACGTTTTCCTGCTGGATATTGCGGATGAACGAAGGGATATCGATCTCGCTCGGGCAGGCGTTCACGCACGGCGCGTCGTAGCAATACAGGCAGCGCGAGGCCTCCAGATGCGCCTGGCGATCATTGAGCGGGGGCGCCAGATCGGTGAAATGGCCGGCGAGGGCGGCGGCGCTCTCGGCGGGGTGCGGGAGATGGTCGAGGGTCTTGATCACGGTTTTTGGCCTCACGGTGAATTGAGGTGCTGCCTCTGAACGGGCACTGTTCTTTGTTTCACCCTGTGGCGAGGGAGCTTCTCCCGCTGGGTGGCGAAGCCGCCCCAAATCCGGCCTGCTGCGCAGTCCAGCGGGAGCAAGCTCCCTCGCCACAGGGAATCGGGTCAGCGTTTCACGGGCGTGGGCTGATTCAACTCCGCCCGCTTGCTCAGCAAATCAAACACCGCCGGATACGCCGGCCGTTCGATATAGCGCCCGGCACCCCGTTCTGCGCGCAGGTCGCCATCGGCCCAGACCACGCGTCCCTGGCTGATGGTATGGCTCGGCACGCCGCGCACGGTCTTGCCTTCGAAGATGTTGAAGTCGACCTGCTGGTGATGGGTCTTGGCGGAAATGGTCCGCGTGCCCTGCGGGTCCCACAGCACCAAATCGGCATCGGCGCCGACCCGGATCGCGCCTTTGCGCGGATAGAGGTTGAAGATCTTTGCGGTGTTGGTGGACGTCAGCGCGACGAATTGCTGCATCGAAAAGCGCCCGGTATTCACACCTTCATCCCACAGCACCGCCATGCGGTCTTCGATACCGGCCGTGCCGTTGGGAATTTTGCTGAAATCATCCTTGCCCGCGGCTTTTTGCTCGGCGCAGAAACAACAGTGGTCGGTGGCGGTCGTGTGCAGGTTGCCCGCTTGCAAGCCATGCCAGAGCGCCTCTTGATGACCCCGAGGGCGGAACGGCGGACTCATCACGTAGCCAGCGGCGGTCTGCCAGTCCGGGTGCTGATAGACGCTGTCGTCCAGCAACAAGTGCCCGGCCAGCACTTCGCCGTAGACCGGTTGGCCCTTGGCCCGGGCGTAGGTGATTTCATCGAGGGCTTCCTTGGTCGAGACATGCACCAGATACAGCGGCGTGCCGAGGGTTTCGGCAATGCGGATCGCCCGGCTCGCGGCTTCGCCTTCAACTTGCGAAGGGCGCGACAGCGGATGCGCTTCCGGCCCGGTCATACCCTGGGCCATCAGTTTGCGTTGCAGGTGATAGACCAACTCACCGTTTTCGGCATGCACGGTGGGCACTGCACCCAATTCCAGGCAGCGCTCGAAACTCGCCACCAGGGTGTCATCGGCGGCCATGATCGCGTTCTTGTAAGCCATGAAATGCTTGAAGCTATTGACTCCATGGTGGATCACCAACTCAGCCATCTCTTCACGGACCTGCTCGCTCCACCAGGTAATGGCCACATGAAAGCCGTAGTCGGAGGCTGACTTCTCGGCCCAGCCACGCCACTGATGGAACGCCTCCATCAAGGACTGCTGCGGATTGGGAATCACAAAGTCGATGATCGACGTGGTACCGCCGGCCAGTCCCGCTGCCGTGCCACTGAAGAAGTCTTCGCTGGCCACGGTGCCCATGAAGGGCAGTTGCATGTGCGTGTGCGGGTCGATGCCGCCGGGCATCAGATACTGGCCGCTGCCATCGAGCATTTCTGCACCTGCAGGAATATCCAGGTTTTCGCCGATGGCCTTGATTACGCCGTCTGCGCAAAATACGTCGGCGCGATAACTTTCATCATGGGTAATAACGGTAGCGCCACGGATCAACAGAGACATTCCGAGTTCCTCGCAGGCAATGACCGGCTGATACCGGTTCTAAGTGTTTTATATGAAACGAGTGCTGAAAGGGCTATTCCTGTCAGCGCTGTCAGGATTAAACGCTAGCTGCAGTTTATGGAATCGGCAAGAATATTTTTTATAAGCTTATTCCTTTCATAACTATATGAAAAATATAGGTTTAACTTGAAATTCACCAAAATGGTGAGGCCGCTCACCATTTTGACGCACTTGACAGGATCTAAATATGGTCAAGATTTCTTATGTGAAATCAGCTGTTTGAGATTGGTCTATGGTGTATGCGCGACTTTGAAAAAAAATTCACGCACCAGATTGAGTCCTGACTGTTCGGACAACTTGCCTGGCATTCGGCCTGAGTGGCACGGCACATACTTCATTCAGTCAATAAAACCGATAAACATCAGTTGGTTGCAAAGAGTTATGGAACTGCCCGATGCGCAAGCGGGGCACTCGGCACGTTTATTGATTCCGCCAGTCCCTGATGAGCAACAATAATCAAAAGAACAGTGGAGCGGCCATGCAACAGATCAGATCGCAAGTGACCGAGCGGGACGGCTTGTTCGAGCTCGAAGCCGGCAGCGATGTCCTCGACAGTCCCCGTTATAACCACGATATCGCGCCGACCAAGGTGCGTGAACGAACCTGGAACAAATGGCACATCACCGCACTGTGGGTCGGCATGGCGATTTGCGTGCCGACCTATACCCTGGGCGGCGTGTTGACCGCGTACTTCGGCCTGAGCGTCGGCGAAGCGCTGTTGGCGATTCTGTTTGCCAACATCATTGTCCTGATTCCACTGACGTTGAATGCCTTCCCCGGCACCAAGTACGGCATCCCGTTTCCGGTGTTGCTGCGGTCGTCCTTTGGCATCCTCGGTTCCAACATTCCGTGCCTGATCCGGGCGCTGGTGGCGTGTGGCTGGTTCGGCATTCAAACGATGTTTGGCGGCCTGGCGATTCATCTGTTCCTCGGTTCGGTGTTCGAGGGCTGGAAATCCCTGGGCGGCACCGGTGAAGTGATTGGTTTCATGGTGTTCTGGGCGCTGAACCTGTGGGTGGTGATTCGCGGCGCCGAGTCGATCAAATGGCTGGAAACCCTTTCTGCACCGTTGTTGGTAGCGGTGGGAGTGGGTCTGTTGGTGTGGGCGATGCCCAATGTCTCGATGACCGAATTGCTGGCGATCCCGGCCAAGCGTCCCGAAGGCGCTGGCGTGGCGAGTTACTTCGCGGCCGGGCTGACGGCGATGGTCGGCTTCTGGGCCACCTTGTCGCTGAACATTCCGGACTTCAGTCGCTACGCAAAAAGCCAGAAGGATCAGATCGTCGGGCAGATCATCGGTCTGCCGCTGACCATGTTTCTGTTCGCGTCCCTGGGCGTGGTGATGACCGCGGCTTCGGTGAAACTGGTGGGGGTGACCGTGTCCGATCCAGTGACCCTGATCGGCCACATCCAGAGCCCGATGTGGGTGGCGCTGGCGATGGCGCTGATCATCATCGCCACACTGTCAACCAATACCGCCGCCAACATCGTGTCGCCGACCAATGACTTCCAGAATATCGCGCCCAAGGTGATCAACCGCACCAACGCCGTGCTGCTGACCGGGTTTGTCGGTCTGGCATTGATGGCCCATGAACTGCTGAAAAAGCTCGGGCTGATCGTCTCGGACATCAGTCTGGAAACCGTCTACTCCAATTGGTTGCTCGGGTATTCCAGCCTGCTTGGGCCGATCGCAGGGATCATGGTGGTGGACTATTTCCTGATCAAGAAACAGCAACTGGATCTCGCCGGGCTGTACCGCGATGACGTCTATCCGGCATGGAACTGGAGCGGCTTCATCGCGTTTGGTGTGCCCGTAGTGCTGACGTTGTTGTCGCTGGGCAGCGACGCGTTCAGCTGGTTCTACAGTTATGGCTGGTTTACCGGCTCGGCGCTGGGCGGGTTGATTTATTACGGGTTGAGTGTGATGCGCCCCAGCCCGTCTGTTGCGAAGACTGCGGTGTGAAGGAGGGCCTCATCGCTGGCAAGCCAGCTCCCACAAGTTTCTCGGGTGTTCACAAAACCCTGTGGGAGCTGCGGTGCGACGATTCGACTTGCCAGCGATGGCGGCCTAAAGCACAGCGCAGAATTGAACTGAACAAATTGATAAGAACAGCCTGAGGAGATCCCCATGAACGCGGCCGTTGACGTTCTGCAGTCCACCCATCAGCACATCGATCGCGATCGTCTATGGCAGTCGCTCATGGAGTTGGCCAAACTCGGCGCCACGGTCAAGGGCGGCGTTTGTCGCCTGGCCCTGACCGATCTGGACCGACAGGCCCGGGACATCTTTGTCAGATGGTGCGAGGAGGCAGGCTGCACTGTCAGCATCGACGCCGTCGGCAACATTTTCGCCCGCCGTGCAGGACGTAACCCGAACCTGCCACCGGTGATGACCGGCAGTCACATCGATACCCAACCCACCGGCGGCAAGTTCGACGGCTGTTTCGGCGTACTGGCCGGCGTTGAAGTACTGCGCACACTGAACGATTTGCAGATAGAGACCGAGGCGCCGCTGGAGGTGGTGGTCTGGACCAACGAAGAGGGCTCGCGCTTCGCGCCATGCATGATGGGCTCCGGGGTGTTCGCGGAAAAATTCACCCTCGAAGAAACCCTGGCCAAGGTCGACGCCGAGGGCGTGACGGTGGGTGAGGCGCTCAATGCCATTGGTTATGCGGGGGAGCGCAAGGTCAGCGGGCACAAGGTCGGGGCTTACTTCGAAGCACACATCGAGCAAGGCCCGATCCTCGAAGACGAACGCAAAACCATCGGCGTAGTGATGGGCGCCCTCGGGCAAAAATGGTTTGACCTGAAACTGCGCGGTGTCGAAGCCCACGCCGGGCCGACGCCGATGCACCTGCGCAAGGACGCCCTGGTCGGCGCCGCGGTGATTGTCGGTGCGGTCAATCGTGCCGCACTCGGCCATCAACCTCACGCCTGCGGCACCGTTGGCTGCCTGCAAGCCTATCCCGGTTCGCGCAATGTCATTCCCGGTGAAGTGCGCATGACTCTGGATTTCCGCCACCTGGAACCGGCACGCCTGGACTCGATGATCGCCGAAGTCCGCGAAGTCATCGAGACCACCTGTGAAGAACATGGCCTGACGTATGAACTGACACCCACCGCCGACTTCCCGCCGTTGTATTTCGACAAAGGTTGCGTCGAAGCCGTGCGCGGTGCCGCTCAAGGCCTGGGCCTGTCGCACATGGACATCGTCAGTGGCGCAGGCCACGACGCGATCTTCCTTGCCGAACTCGGCCCGGCCGGCATGATCTTCGTGCCTTGCGAAGGCGGCATCAGCCACAACGAAATCGAAAACGCCGCACCCGATGACCTGGCCGCCGGCTGTGCGGTGCTGTTGCGGGCGATGCTGGCGGCTTCGGCAGCGGTGGCGAAGGCTGAGCGGTAAACCCTGTAGGAGCGAGCCGCCCGGATCCGGCTCGCTCCTACAGGGGGACAGGTGCGGCGGGGGGTTATTCGTCGACGTTCATCAACTGCCTCACCCCATCCCACGCCTCGGCGCGCATCCGCTGTACATCCAGCCCCGGAATCACGCCGTCATCGACCACCACGCGACCGCCTACCAGGCTGTAGCGCACCGCGATCGGTTCACCCGCCACCACGGGCGCCACGGCAATGTCGTGGAAGCCGAAGAACCGCGGATGGTCCAGGCCATAAACCACCAGGTCCGCCGCTTGGCCCACTTCAAGCGTGCCGACCGCGCCCAGCCCGAGCACCTGCGCACCACCTGCCGTACCCCAGTGAATGACATCTTCGGCCGTGGTGGCTGATGCGCCTTGTTCCGCCCGGTGAATCAACCACGCGGTGTTGGCTTCACCGACCATGCTCCCTGACTCGTTGGAGGCCACGCCATCGACGCCAAGTGAGATCGGTACGCCCGCCTCGAACATCTGCGGGATTGGCGCAACGCCGCTGCCCAAACGCGCATTGCTCACCGGGCAGTGGGAAACGCCGGTGCCGGTTTGCGCGAGCATGCGGATTTCAGCGGGTTGCAGGTGCACCGCATGGGCGAACCAGACGTCCGGGCCGAGCCATTCGTGCTCGGCGACGAACTCCACCGGCAGGCAGTTGTACTTGTCGCGGCAGAAATTCACGTAGTTCTGCGTCTCGGACAGGTGCGTGTGCAAGCGCAAACCGAGGCCACGGGCCGTGTGCGCCAGTTCCCGCAGCAGGGTGGGCGGCAGAGAAAAAGTCGGAGTCGTCGGTGCCACCACCACCCGGCGCATCGCATCCGGAGTGTCCTGGTGATACCGCGACTTCAGGCGTTCGATATCGCCGACCATCTGCTCCAGGGTTTCCGGTTGCAGCGCGGTTTTCGAGAATCCGGGATGGGCGCTGGCGGACTCCAGCGCACCGCCCCGGCACAGCACAAAACGCAGACCGAATTCATCGGCCAGGTCAAACAACAGGTCGCCGGTCTCGGTGGTGCCGTGGGCGTGATAGAGGTAGTGGTGATCGGCGCAGGTCGTTACCCCCGAGAGCAGCAACTCGGCCATTCCCAGTCGTGCGGCGATGCGCGCCAGTTGTGGCGTGAATCGGTTGAGGCGTGGGTAGGGCACGCTGGCCAGCCAGCCTTGCAGGTCTTGATTCAAACCTTCCGGCACGGCTTTGAGCAGGTTCTGGAACAGGTGATGGTGGGTGTTGATCCAGCCCGGATAGACCACCGAGTGACGCGCATCGATGACCCGTTCACCGGGTTGCGCTTCGAGGTTGGCAGCCATTTCGGCGATGCGCCCGTTGACGATTCGAATGTCCACGGCACCGGCCCGGGCACGCGGGCCGCGCAGGCCGGTCATCACCGCCTGCGGGTTTTTGATCAGGATGTTTTGCAGTTGAGTCATGAGTGGCTCCAGTCAGAGGCTGTGGGAAGCGGATTTGCTGGTGGCGGCATCAGGCACGCTGACACCGTTGAGAGCGGCGTTGAGCAACACCGACACCAGGCAGGCGATCACCACGCTGCTGTGCAGGAACGGCTGCGACCACTCGGGAAGTTGCTTGAACAAGGCCGGGGCCAGCACCGGCACCAGGGCGGCGGCGATGGTGAAACCGACGATCAGCACGTTGTAGCGATTGCGCTCGTAGTCGACCTTGGCCAGGGTCTGTATGCCTGCCGCCGCGACCACACCGAACATGGCAATCCCGGCTCCGCCAAGCGCCGCGGTCGGCATCGACGCAATGATCGCGCCGGCCTTGGGCACCAGGGCCACCGAGCACATCAACAAGCCGCTGACGGCCACCACCCAACGACTGCGCACGCCGGTGAGGATCACCAGACCGACGTTTTCCATGAAGGCAATGAACGGAAACGCAGCGAACATCCCGGCGATGGTGCTGGCCAGGCCGTTGGCGCGCAGGCCGTTGATCACCTGTTTGTCTTCCACCGGTTTGTCGACGATGTCGCCGATGGCCACGAACAGGCCCATGGACTCGACCATCTGCACGATCATCACCACCACCATGGTGGCAATGGGGATCAGGCTGAAGGTCGGCAGGCCGAAATAGAACGGGTAGGGCACGGTCAGCCAGGGGGATTCCTGCACGCTGTGAAAGCTGCCCATGCCCAGCCCATAGGCGAGCCCCGCACCCACCAGCATGCCCACCAGCACCGCCATGTTGCGCAGCATCGGGCTGCCATAGCGGTTGACCAGCAGGATGGTGAGCAACACCACCGCTGCCACCGCAAGGTAGGCCGGTGCGCCGAAATCAGCGGCATGACGCCCGCCGCCGACCCACTCATAGGCAATCGGAAACAGCTGCAAGCCGATCACCGTGACAATGCACCCGGTGACTACCGGCGGAAAGAACCGCCGCAAGCGTCCCACGAACGGCGCGGCGAGCATGGTGAAAATCCCCGCGCCGATCACCGCCCCGCAAACCCCGGCGAAACCGACCTCCGGGTTGCTGCCGATGGCGATGACGGGGCCGACGCTGCTGAAGGCCACGCCCTGGAGGATCGGCAGGCGCACGCCGAATTTCCAGAAACCGACGGTTTGCAGGAGGGTGGCGATGCCGGAACAGAACAGCGTGGTGCTGATCAACACCACGGTGTCGGCCTGTGACATCTTCAAGGCGCTGGCGACAATCAACGGCACGGCGATGGCGCCGATGTACGAGACGGCCATGTGTTGCAGGCCGAGGGTGAGCATTTGTCGTACCGATAACACCTGGTCGACGGGATGGAGGGTGACGGGTTTTGCTGGGGTAGTGGCTGACGACATGGGGAAACACCTCTTGCTGTTTTTATGCTGTAGAGAGGGGTATTCGTTCTGATGCCAATTGCGGGAACGCCATCGATCACTGTGGGAGCTGGCTTGCCAGCGATAGCGGTCTGATAGTCGAAAAGAAAGTGAGTGTCCGCCCTTATCGCTGGCAAGCCAGCGCCCACAGGTTTTGCGGCGTTTTTTCGGACTGGCATCAGTCATTCGTGTGCCCCGGAACCGCCATCCACCGGCTCCGATGCCTTTGTTCAGCCTGCCAGGCAGGCGGCAAAGCCCTGGTTCAAGGCTGCGCGGTCCAGGTCGCGGCCGATGAACACGATCTTGCTGGAGCGCGGTTCGCTGCCCCACAGGGTTGATGCGCGGAACTCGACGAGGCTGTGCACGCCCTGCAGCACATAACGCTGATCCTGATCGGCGACCGCCAGCACACCCTTCATGCGGTACAGGTTGTCGGCCTGCTCGGTGCGCAACTGCGTGATCCAGCGGTGAAAGTCGCCGAGGTTGACCGCAGCGTCCACGGCAATGCCTACCGACGACACGCTTGGGTCGTGGTCATGATCCAGATCGTCATGATCGTGATGGTGCTCATCGGCGTGATGATCATGCTCGGCGCCGATCTCCATGAGTTTTTGCGTGGACTCGAAGGCGCCGATGCCGAGGATCCTGGTCAAGTCGATTTCGGCGTAGCTGCAAGTCACCAGATCCGCCGTGGCGTTGAGGCCGCGGATCTTGTCGCTCAGGGACGCCACTTCGGCGGCGCTGACCAGGTCGACCTTGTTGATGACAATACGGTCGGCGCAGACAATCTGGTCCACCGCCTGATTGTCCACGCCATCGAGTTGCAGGTCTTCCAGGTGCTGGGCGATGTGCTTGGCGTCGACCATGGTGACGATGGCATCGAGCTCGACTTCATCGGCAATCGGGTCATTGATGAAAAAGCTCTGGGCCACCGGATACGGGTCAGCCAGGCCACTGGTTTCGATCAGGATGTGATCGAGCCGCACCGGGCGCGCCACCAGTTCGCGGACGATGCGCACCAAATCCTCGCGGACTTCGGCGGTGCAGCACACGCAGCCGTTGACCATCTCGTAGATTTCTTCGGTTTCGGAGCTGAGCACCAAATCACCGTCGATGCCGACTTCGCCGAATTCGTTTTCGATCACGGCGATTTTTCGGCCATGGTTCTCTTTAAGGATGTAGTTGAGCAGGGTGGTTTTGCCGGCGCCGAGGAACCCGGTGAGGATGGTCACCGGGATTTTGGTGTTCGGGGTCGGGGCGTTGAAGGGCGTGTTCATGTGATGCTCCTTGCCTGTGTTATTTGTCGGAATGCGATCCACTGTGGGAGCTGGCTTGCCAGCGATTGCGGTATTTCATTCAGCAGAGATGGCAACTGATCTACCGCTATCGCGAGCAAGCTCGCTCCCACAGGGTTTTGTGTGTTCGCCCCAGCGCATCGCAGTGCCCGCATCGAGCCCAAACAGATCGAGGACCCGGCCGAGGCTGTGATCGACCATTTGCGCAAGGCCTTGCGGGCGGGCGTAGAAGGCCGGGACGGGCGGGGCGATGATGCCGCCCATTTCGGTCACGGCGGTCATGTTGCGCAGATGGGCGAGGGTCAGCGGAGTCTCCCGGGCCATCAACACCAGCGTGCGGCGCTCCTTGAGTGTGACGTCGGCCGCGCGACCGATCAGGCCCGATGAAGTGCCGGTGGCGATTTCCGCCAGGGTGCGCATGGAACACGGCGCAACGACCATGCCCAGGCAGCGGAACGAACCGCTGGCGATCCCGGCGGCCACATCGTCAGCGCGGTGGTAGTGGCTGGCCAGCGCAATGACGTCGGCCAGTTTGTAGTCGGTTTCGTGGGCCATGGTCAGCAGCGCCGCGCGGCTGATGATCAAGTGGCTTTCGATGTCCAGTTCGGCGAGCAATTGCAGCAGGCGCACGCCATAGATGAAACCCGATGCACCGCTGATGCCCACCACCATGCGCTGGCGATTCATGACGCAAAGCTCCTGAGCAGATTGCGCGCGCGCTCCAGCACATCCTGGTCGAGCTGCGCCTTGATCCCGTCGAATCCTGAACCGCGCGTAGCGTCCAGGCCCATGCGCGAGGTGGTGCCGTTGACCGAGGAGGAAGGGTCCAGCGGGCTGCCGGGCAAACCGTCGATGACGAACAGGTCCTGGTGCGGCTGGAAGTGGGTGGCCAGCGCCCACAGCACCTGGCTGTCGTCGCTGATGTCGATATCGCTGTCCACCGCGATCACGGTTTTCAGATACGGGTCCCAGCCGAGTAACGCCAGCATGATCTGCCGTGCCTCGCCGTCACGGCTCTGGTCCAGCGCCACGTAGCAGTGAAAATGCGTGCCGGAATTCGGGTAATGCACGGCCGTCACGGCGGGGAACCGGGCCTTGAGCTTTTCACTCATCTCCGCTTCCCTTGGCAGTCGCGCTAGGGTCAGGTGCTCGGCATAACGACCACCGACCACATCCACCAACCAGGCGTCCTTGCGCCGCATCAGGGTGTCGACCCGCAGCACATTGTTGGTCGAGCGATCCGAGGAATAGCCGCTGAATTCACCGAACGGACCTTCTTCGGCATAGGCCGCCGGGTCAATGGCGCCTTCCAGGACGAATTCCGCGTACGCCGGCACGCCGATGCCATAGCGCGGGGTTTTCACCAGCTCCAGCGGCGCACCGAACAAGCCCCCGGCCACTGCGCGCTCATCGCTGCCGAAGGGCAAGCGTGCGGCAGCGGCGAGCATGAACAATGGGTGCGCACCGACCACCATGGCCACGCGCAATTCTTCGCCACGCTCGCGGGCGGTTTGCAGCATGCGCCACAAGTGGCCGCGCGAATGCAGGCTGGTGGCCAGGGTCTGCCGGGCATGGCGCATCGAGCGGTGATAGCTCATGTTGGCGATGCCGGTGAGCGGGTCTTCGGCGATGATGATCGCGTTGGTGATGTATGGCCCGCGGTCACTGGCGAAATGCTTGAGCATCGGCAGCAATGCCAGGTCCACGGCTTCGCCTTCGAAGATTTCATCCAACACTGGGCCGCTTTCCACGTAGCGCGGGGCGATGGGGTTATTGGCGCGTTGCTGGAAAGTTTCGTGCAGTTGCGCCGGGGCAACGCCGAACATCCGGGCGATTCGGCTGCGGGAAGCGAACAGGTTGGTGACCACGGGGGCGCCGAAGTTGCCGACTTTTTCGCAAATCAGCAGGGGATCGCGACCTTGTGAGGTCAAGGCATCGACCAGGGCGGTGACGTCCTGATCGGCAGAAAGGCAATGTTGGACGGTCAGCACATCGTCCGGGTACTGCCGGCGATAGGCATCTAGAAAGTCGTGAAAATCCTGGGTATCGCCGAGCGTCGAGAGGGTCATGGTTTCACCTCCATGTAGGCGCGAGCCTTGCTCGCGATGGTTTTAAAGACAACGCGGGATTCCAGACAGCACGGCGTCATCGTTGACCTCCATCGCGAGCAGGCTCGCTCCTACAGGTTTTGCGGGTTAGAGGTACGTCGTGGTCAGACGAATGTCCGCCTCGATCAGGTCCTTGGGCGGCGGCGTCGGTTCGATGCCGCACAGCCGGGCGATGTTGTTGCCCAGGTAATCCTCAAGGTGGTCCTCGTCGATGCCCAGGCCTTGCGGTGCGGGTGAGCACAACACTTCCAGTTCGCGCAGCCACATGCCCGGTTCGTTCGGCGGCGAATCGGTGCCGAACACGATCTTGTTGCGTGGCAGGTCCTTGGCGAACTCGACGATCCGCGACTGGAAACACCAGCCGGATTCGCAGTAGACGTTTGGCGTGTCCATGGCCATCCAGAACGCCTCGAACGAGTAGTTGCCGCCGGTCTGGATGCCGAAGTGGCCGATGATGAAGTTGACCATCGGGAACTCACGGATGATCGGGTAGAACATCGTCGGAATGGTGTACGGCCCGTCACCGGTGTGGATCAGCACCACGATGTTGTACTTGGCGCAGACTTTCATGGCCGGACGCAGCCAGTCCAGCGCCCGGTCCGGGCGATAGCCGTGCATGTTGGCGTGCAGCTTGAGCATCTTGAAGCCGTATTCCTTGATATGGAATTCCAGCTCCGCCGCGCCGTTTTCCGGTCCCCAGCGCGGGTTGAAGTTGAAGTTGCCGATGAAGCGGTCCGGGTACTTCACGCACAACTCAGCGACGTACGACATGTAATCGCGCACGCCCTCGCGGCCCCGACGGTTACCGTCGCGATAACCGGTGTTGCCCGGTGGCGGCTGGATGAAGCCCATGTCGATACGGCGCGGTTTGCCATTGATCATGTAAGGGCCGTCCATCAGCTTGAGCATGCGCTCGCCGGTGAACGGTTCGCCGGTGTGGCGCCAGGCCTCGTCGACCAGGTTGGTGGGGTGCAGATGGGTATCGATAATCATCGGTTCAGCTCCTGGCCAGTTGCGTGGTGACGGGACGCTTGAGTTGCGCCTGTGCTTCGCTGACCGAGCGTGGCGGCGGGGTCGGTTCGAGGCCGATCATCCGGGCAGTGTTGTTGCCCAGGTATTCTTCCAGGGTGTCCTCGTCGAGGTTCAGGCCCTGCGGCGGCTCGTGGCACAACACTTCGAGCAGGCGCAGCCACATGCCCGGTTCGTTCGGCGGGGTGTCGGTGCCGAACAGAATCTTGTGGGTCGGCAGGACCTTGGCGAATTCGACGATCCGTGATTGCAGGCACCAGCCCGATTCGCAGTAGACATTGGGCAGCTCCATCGCCCATTGCATCGGTTCGAACACGTAGACGCCACCGGTCTGCACGCCAAAGTGCGCCATGATGAAATCGACGTTGGGGAACTCCTTGATCATCGGCACCCATTCCGAGGGGATGCTGTAAGGCCCGTCGCCGGTGTGCAGCTTGACCGGGATGCCCAGCTCGGCGCATTTCTCGAAGGCCGGGCGCACCCAGTCCAGCGCACGGTCCGGGCGGTAGGCATGCATGTTGGCCTGCATCTGGACCATCTTGAAACCGTGTTCCTTGACGTAGCGTTCGATCGCCTCGACGCCGTTTTCCACGCCGCAGCGCGGGTTGTAGACGAAGCAGCCGATGAAGCGGTCCGGGTAGGTCTGGACCATTTTCAGTGTGTAGGCCATGTACGCGTCGATGGACTCGCGGCCGCTGAGGTCGCCGTCGGTCCAGGTGTAGATGGTGTTGCCCTGCGGTGGCTGGATGAAGGCTTTGTCGATGCGGCGAGGCTTGCCGTTGACCATGTACGGGCCATCCATCATCTCCAGCAGACGCTCGCCGGTGAACGGGTCACCGTCATGCCTCCAGGCGAGGTCCACCAGATCGGTGGGATAGCAGCTGATATCGATGATCATTGAAGTCGATCTCCTGATAGCGGGGAAGGGAACCTTGCGGTTCACAGCAGCCACGTCCCGGGCAATCGGCCATTTCTATGCGCAAAGACTCACGCATTCCCTCGCCTGGTCGCATCCGGCTCGGGACGCTGGCTGCTTGGGGGGAAGTATTGGAAGGGGGTGTCGGGTTCGTACAATATTAATTGGGCGGGGGTTTGATATGCGTTCGATATGGCTTTGTATCGACCCGGCGGGCCTCATCGCTGGCAAGCCAGCTCCCACAGGTTTTGTGGTGTGACAGAGATTGGATTTGCCAGCTGCCACAGGTTTTTTGGTGTGACAGAGATTGGATTTGCCAGCTGCCACAGGTTTTTTGGTGTGACAGAGATTGGATTGCCAGCTCCCACAGTTTTGAGGTGTGACAGAGATTGGATTGCCAGCTCCCACAGATTTTGTGGTGTGACAGAGATTGGATTTGCCAGCTCCCACAGCTTTTGTGGTGTGACAGAGATTGGATTGCCAGCTGCCACAGGTTTTGAGGTGTGACAGAGATTGGATTTGCCAGCTGCCACAGGTTTTGAGGTGTGACAGAGATTGGATTTGCCAGCTGCCACAGATTTTGTGGTGTGACAGAGATTGGATTTGCCAGCTGCCACAGATTTTGTGGTGTGACAGAGATTGGATTTGCCAGCTCCCACAGGTTTTGTGGTGTGACAGAGATTGGATTGCCAGCTCGGTCACTGTGGGAGCTGGCTTGCCAGCGATGGCGTCAGTGTTGTGTAAGCAAGGCCAGCTGCCTGACCGCCTCAACCACCGGCGCCACCCGCTCGGCCTGCCCACGCGGCCAGACCGCATACAGGTTGTAATGCGCCGCAATCTGCGCGTCGTTCAGCGCCACCAGCCGCCCGCTGCGCAACGCATCCGCGGCCAGCAGACCTCGCACCAGCCCGGCACCGACCCCGGCTTCGGCAGCGGCAATCAGGTTCGCCGCGTTATCAAAGACCACCCGCGCAGGAGGCTCCACGGGAGGCATGCCCGCCGCATCCAGCCATGGTATCCAGGAGCGCCGCGTGTAACCCAGCAAAGGCAATTCAAGGATCTGCGCCGGACTCAACGGCAACTGCAAACCATAGCGCTCCAGTAGCTCGGGCGAAGCCACCGCCATCACCCGATCACCGCAGATCTGCGTCATCTCGCAGTCTTCCCAATCGCCATAACCGTAACGCAAGGCGAGGTCGACGCGCTCGAACGCGCTGCGGTCCGAGCGTGGCATCGACAACAGCACCACCTCATGATCGGGCAACAGACCCAGCAATTGCGGCAAGCGCGGATTGAGCCAGCTCTGGGCCAGTTCACTGTCGACATCCAGGGTCAGCCGTTGGGTCACGCTGCGGTTTTTCACCGAAGACAGCGCCCGGTCGATCTGCGCCAATCCGTCGGACAACACACTGGCGAACAATTGCCCGGCATCGGTCAGGTTACTGCCGCCACCTTCGCGCACGAACAGCGGCTGGCCGATGAAGTCCTCAAGGGCGCGAATCTGCTGGCTGATGGCGCTGTGAGTCAGGTCGAGTTTGCGCGCCGCGCTGGAGAAACTGCCGCTGCGCGCCGCCTGGATGAATGCGCTCATGGACTGCACCGACGGGTATCGCTTGTACATGCTGTTAGTCCTACTTACACAGGATGGCAGAAATCGTCGCTGGCCCGGTTTTCACAAGGCTTCCAATAATCGATCACCAGGCCTGCACAAAGACGGGCCGCTCTCTTGGAGCCTGACAATGATCGAATTCACGGTAAACGGCGAACGACACGAGCTGGTAGAGACATCGCCCTCCATGCCCTTGTTATGGGTGTTGCGTGACCACTTGAAACTCACCGGCACCAAGTTCGGTTGCGGCATGGGCCTGTGCGGTGCCTGCACCGTGCACCTGGACGGTGTCGCGGTGCGATCCTGTCAGTTGCCGGTCGCCGCCGTGGCGGGCCACAGCATCACCACCATCGAAGGTCTGTCAGCGACACAAGAGCATCCGCTGCAACTGGCGTGGGTTGCCGAAGATGTCCCGCAATGCGGCTACTGTCAATCCGGGCAGATCATGTCCGCCGCCGCGCTGCTCAACACTGGCGCTGCGGTCACCGACGATTCGATTCGCAATGCCATGTCCGGCAATCTGTGCCGCTGCGGCACTTACGGACGCATCAACAAAGCGATCAAGCGCGCGGCGTCCGCGTCGAAGGAGGCGTGATGACGATCTCCCAAGTGAATCTCGCGCGGCGCGTGTTTCTCAAGCAAGCCGCGACCGCTACCGGCGGTCTGGCCATCGCGTTTTATCTGCCATCGAGCCTGGGCGCGACTGACCCCAAAGCCCCGACGCCGACGGGAACGTTCGAACCCAATGCCTGGGTGCGCATCCTGCCCGACGGCACGGTGAAACTGGTGGTGCACAAGCACGATTCCGGCACCGGAACGCACACGGCTCTGGCGGCTTGCGTGGCCGAGGAACTGGATGTCAACCCGATGACTGTGCAGGTGATCTCGCCCGAAGATCCGTTTTTCGACACCTACATTCATCCGGTCTGGAAAGTCTTCTCCACGGGCGGCAGTACCAGTGTGTCGCTGGAGTACGACCGCTTGCGCATGGCTGGCGCCACGGCCCGGGCGTTGCTGATCACGGCGGCAGCGAGGCAATGGAAAGTCAGCCCCGACAGTTGCAGCACCGTTGAAGGGCGCGTGGTGCATGGCGCGAGCCAGCGCAGTCTCGCTTACGCTGAACTGGTGGACGTTGCCGCCGAACTGCCGGCACCGGCCCAGGTCACGCTCAAGGATCCGGCGCAGTTTCGCTACATCGGCAAGCTTCGGCATAAGCGCGACGCCCAGGCCAAGGTTTGCGGGCGCTTCAAGTACAGCATCGATGTAGAGCTGCCGGACATGTTGGTCGCAGTCATCCAACGCACGCCGGTGATCGGTGCAAAGGTGTTGTCGGTGGATGCCGCCGCGACCTTGCAAGTGCCCGGTGTGCGCCAAGTGATTGCCGTCCCGGGGCGGCCTGACGTGCTCGGTGGCAACGTGGAAGGCGTCGCGGTGCTGGCCGACAACTACTGGGCGGCGCATCAGGGCCGGGCATTGCTCAAGGTGCAATGGAGCGAATCGCCATTGGCCGGTTTCGACAGCGACGAACTGGTCAAGGCCCAGTCCGCAGCGCTGGATGACAAAGGCGCGCAACGGGTCTCCGCCATGGCGGCGGGCGATGTAGGCGCGCAATGGCCGGTCGCGTTGAAGCTGCTCGAAGCCGATTACCGCATGCCGTACAAAGTGCAGAACCCGCTGGAGCCGATCTGCATCACAGCGCAGGTCAAGGACAATGCCATCACTTATTGGGGCGGGGTGCAGGTGCCGTCATCGGCGCTGGAGGCAGCGCAAAAGGTGTGCAGAATCGCCAAGGACAAGGTGATCATCAACGAAATGGTGTCCGGCGGCAGTTTTGGTGCGCGAGAAGCCAAGTATTGGTTGTTTGAGGTGGCTTATCTGGCGCAGCAGGCCAAAGTACCGGTGAAGCTGATGAACAGCCGCGAAGATGAAATGCGCTCGTTGTTCATGCATCCGGCGACGCTGCACCGCGTCAAGGGCGCACTCGATAAACAGGGGCGCCTGACCGCGTTGCAGCTCAACGCGGTGTCGCCGGCCTCGCCGGAACAATGGGAGCCGGGTTATTTCGAGCGTCCGGACAAAATGGATTACAGCACCACCGAAGCCATCACGGCCTGGGATTTCGCCTATCGTCCGGCCAATCTGGACCTGATCTGGGTCAAACATGAAAGCAATGTGCCCAGCGGTTGGTATCGCTCGGTGAGTTTCATCCCCAATGTGTTTGCCGTGGAAAGCTTCATGGATGAACTGGCCGATGGCGCCGGGCAAGACCCCTTGGCCTTTCGCCTGGCCCATATGCACGAGCGGCCACGGCATGTCGCCGTGCTGAAAAGCGCTGCCGAACGTGCCGGTTGGGGCCAGCCACTGCCGGAGGGGACGGCGCTCGGGATCGCTACCCATCAGGGCTACACCAGTTTCATCGCGGTGGTCGCGCGCCTGTCGAAAAAGGACGGCGCAATCAACGTCGACAAGCTCACGTGCGTGGTCGATTGCGGCTTGGCGGTGTCGCCCGGTGGTGTCGAAGAGCAGATTTATGGCGGCTTGATGTGGGGCCTCGGCCATGCACTGTTCGATCGACTGGACATCAAACGGGGCAGGGTGGTGCAGAGTAATTTCCATGATTATCGGGTGACGCGCATGTCGGACATGCCCGCGGTGGACATCCTGATCGTCGACGGCGAACCGGGCAAACCCGGTGGTGTCGGTGAGCTGGGCAGCCCGGCGGTGGCCCCGGCCATCGCCAATGCCTTGTTCAGTCTGACCGGGGTGCGTCAACGCTCGACACCGCTGAACCTGGGGTAAACGGCATGGACCTGCGCTTGCTGCGGTATTTCATGGCGCTGGCCGAAGAGTTGCACTTCGGTCGCGCCGCCACTCGGCTGCACATCTGCCAGCCACCACTGAGCCAACAGATTCGCTTGCTGGAAGAGGAGTTGGGCACGCCGTTGTTCGAGCGCAGCCATCACCGCGTTGAACTGACCGCCGCCGGGCAGATGCTCAAGGAACAGGCACCGCTGGTGTTCGAACAGCTCAACCGCGCACTGGACCTGACCCGCCAGACCGGCCGCGGCCAGTTGGGCGAGCTGGAAATCGGCATGATCAGCTCGGTGATGGTCGGTGTGCTGCCGCGGGCCTTGCATCTGTTTCGTGAGCGTTATCCGCAGGTCAACTGGCGATTGCACGAAATGACCCCGGCGGCGCAGGTCAAGGCGTTGAAGGAGAAGCGCATCGATGCCTGTGTGTTCCGGGTCGGCTATGACGATCCGCAGTTGCGCAACGAACTGCTGATCTACGAGCCGATCCGGGTTGTCATGCCAATCGATCATCCACTGGCGACGCGGGAAACCCTGGCGCCTGCGGATCTGGCCCTGGAGCCATTCGTGGCCCTGGAACTGAAGCAGTCGCGGTTCGCCGATTTTCTGTTCCAGTGCTGTCTCCAGTCCGGGTTTACCCCGCAGATCCGCCAGCAGGTGATCGAGGTGCAAACCTTGCTCAGCCTGGTGCGTGCCGGGTTCGGCGTGGCGTTGCTGCCGGCGTCCATTGAGCAACTGGCGCCGGCGGGCCTGGTGTTCCGACGCCTGACCCCGGCATTGCCGGAAGTCCCGCTGTACGCCACTTACCGCGCAGATGATGATTCGCCGGTGCTCAAGCTGTTTCTCGATACGTTGCGCGAGTTGGTGCTGCAAGATCGAACGGTTTAACCCAAACCTTTGTGGGGCTAATCTCTTCCGGATGTGCCTCAACCCCTGTGGGAGCCAGCCTGCTGGCGAAGAACGTCCGGACACTGCGATCATTCAGACAGGGCGCGTTATCGTTGAAGTCCATCGCCAGCAGGCTGGCTCCCACAGGTTCTTCGCACGATCAGATACACCTGCGGTCGTAGTCTTCACAGGGTCATTACACGTGTGGAGCCACAATGAGCCAGGACGTCCTCGCCACCGAAACCAATCGCCGCCAGTTGCAGCAGATCATCGCCGGCCTGTCTGACGGGGTCATCCTGCTCGACCCCGACCAGACTATTCTCTGGGCCAATGACGCCGCGCTGGCCATGCACGGCGTCGAACAGGTCAGCGATCTGGGAAACAACGCCAAGGCCTACGCCAAGCGATTCTCCCTGCGCTATCGCAACAATCATGAGGTGCCGGTCGACAGCTACCCGATCAACCGCGTTGCGCGGGGCGAGACGTTCAGCGATGTGCTGGTGGAAGTCAGCTCCACGGCGGACAAAGACGAGCGCTCGTGGGTCCACAAAGTACGCAGCATCGTTTTGGCCGATAGCCGAAACGAGCCGGAATCCCTGGTGTTGATCATGGACGACGTCACCGACTGGGCCAGCGCCGAGCAGCGTTTCGAAAAAACCTTCGCCGCCAACCCCGCGCCCGCTGTGATCTGTCGCCTCAGTGATTTGCGCTACATCAAGGTCAACCCCGGCTTCCTTGAAATGACCGATTTTGCCCGCGACCAGGTGATCGGCACGTCCACCTACGAGTTGGACGTACTCGAACAGGCCGAAAACAAGGAATTGGCCAAGCAGCGTTTGCTCGAAGGGACCACCATCCCGCAGATGCAGGCGGAATTGCGCATGGCTGACGGTACTGGCAAGCAGGTGATCGTTGCCGGCCAACCCCTGGAACTCAACGATGAGCCTTGCATGTTGTTTTCGTTCGTCGACATGGAGCCGCGGCACAAGGCTGAAGTCGCCTTGCGCCAGAGCGAGGAGCGTTTCGCCAAAGCCTTTCGCTTGTCCCCGGTGCCGATTCTGCTGTGCGGTGCGGGGGATCAGGTAGTGCTCGATGTCAACGAAGCGTTTCTCGACACCCTCGGTTACCCCAGCGAGGAGGTCCTGGGTGAGAGTATTGCGCACATTGATTTCTTCGATGACAAGAGCGCCCGTGCGCGGCTGTTCGCGGCACTGGAGAAAACCGGCAGGCTGGATCGCGTCGATGTTCGCGTGCGCAGCAAAGACAGCGGCCTGATTGATTGCGCAGTGTCAGCCGACACCGTGAACATTCAGGACAGCCCGTGCTACCTGCTGGTGCTGATGGACATCACCGAGCGCAAACGCACCGAGCTGGAACTGGTGTCGGCTATCGAAGAAGTGATGAAAGACGCTTCGTGGTTCAGCCGCACGCTGATTGAAAAGCTGGCCAACGTGAAGAGCGTCAACTCACCACGATTGCCCGACGTTTCCTTCACCGATCTGACCGCGCGCGAGCGTGATGTATTGGGCCTGATCTGCGAAGGCCTGGCCGACAAGGAAATCGCCGCACGCTTGAAACTGGCACCCAATACCGTACGTAATCACGTGGCGACGGTGTACTCCAAACTGGATGTTCACAGCCGCAGTGAAGCGATTGTCTGGGCACGCGAGCGTGGATTGTTTGCAGGCGCGGGGCGAAACAAGGGGCAACGTTAAGGTGCAAATGCACTAATGCACCGGGTGCAAATTAATGTGTTGGCTCGGTGTAGCGGCTTTTAGGCTGGTAGTGCAGGGCAGGCGTCTGCTGATCGCTTGTCTGTCCCCACGAAACCGCTAAAGGAACGGCCTCATGAACCTGCAATACCACGGAATATGCCGCCAGGGCCCACCGCAATGATTACGCTGGCCCAGTTGCGGACCCTGATCGAACAGAGTTTTTCACCGCTGGCCTGTGAGTGCAGCATCAGCGGCGACCATTCATTGACGGTCAAGCTCTACCATCCTCTTTCCGGGCAGGTGGACCTGGTGGTCAGTGGCTTGAACATGGCCACGTTGCAAACCGCCGAAGCCGCGGCAGCCCTGATTGAAGAATTGCGTTATGAATTGCAGAGCAACACCTTGCATCGCTCCGATTCGGTGATGTAAGAACTGCCAGGTTTTCATGGCCTTGCTCATGATTGGGCTATAAGTGATACGCGAGTACTTTTTTTTGTGACAGGTCCGTGGATTTTGCGCGCGGGTTTTGTTGTCACAAAAAGGTGTCGATCACTTATCGCGGGTCAACCTATGAAAAATCTTGGGAAACGCGTTTGTACACCTTTGTCGTTGGCATTTTGCGCAGCGATCCTCGGTGGTTGTGCCAGTCCGCCACCACCCCCACCTGTCACTCCACCCCCACCGCCTGAACGTACTTGCCAGACCCTGGATAAAACCGACGTCCTGGGCGATGTGCGTGACGAAAACGGCGAGGTGACCCGAGTCACCACGACCACCCGCTGCATCACCCAGTAAGCAGAAATACACAAACCCTGCAGGAGCAAGCTTTGCGCCTACAGGGATTTGTGTGGATCAGGGATCAGGACAGGAAACCGCCGTCCACGTTCAGCGAAACACCTGTGGTGTAGCTGGAGGCGTCGCTGGCCAGGTACAGCACCGCGCCGGCCATTTCGCTCGGGTCCGCCACGCGTTTCAAAGGGATCTGCTGCAACGCGGTGTTCAGGATCGCCTCGTTCTTGACCAGTGCCGAAGCGAACTTGGTATCGGTCAGACCTGGCAGCAGCGCGTTGCAGCGGATGCCGAACTGCGCACATTCCTTGGCGAAAACCTTGGTCATGTTGATGACCGCCGCTTTGGTCACCGAATAAATGCCCTGGAAGATCCCCGGCGAAACGCCGTTGATCGAGGCCACGTTGATGATGCTGCCGCCACCGTTTTCGCGCATCAGCTTGCCGGCTTCGACCGACATGAAGAAATAGCCGCGGATATTCACGTCGACGGTTTTCTGGAAGGCGCCGAGGTCGGTATCCAGTACGTTGCAGAATTGCGGGTTGGTGGCGGCGTTGTTGACCAGAATGTCCAGGCGACCAAACTGTTCCTTGATCCCGGCGAACACCTGGCTGATCTGTTCCATTTCGCCGATGTGGCAGGCGATGGCGGTGGCTTTTCCACCGGCGGCAATGATCGAGTCGGCCACGTGCTGGCAACCCTCGAGCTTGCGGCTCGAGACGATCACGTGGGCACCTTGCTGGGCCAGCAGTTTGGCGATGGCCTCACCGATGCCACGGCTGGCGCCGGAGACGAATGCGATCTTGCCGTCGAGGTCGAACAACTGAGTCTTGGACATGGTTTTTCCTTGTTATAGGCCTGATAGGTGTAGGTGCGGTTTGCTGGCGAAGAGCGATGACGCGGTATGACCGCTACACCGCAGTGTCTGATTCGCCGGCAAGCCTGGCTCCTGCGGGTCGTGTTGGTATCAGAGGCTGGATTTCTGGATGACCTGCAAGCTCATCTGCTCCAGCAGTTTGTTCATGTGAATGAACTGCGCGAAGCGCTTGTCCTGGGTCTGGCCATGGTAGAAGCGGTAGTAGATCTGCTGCACGATGCCGGCCAGGCGGAACAGGCCGTAGGTGTAGTAGAAATCGAAATTGTCGATCTGGATGCCGGATCGCTGGGCGTAGTAGTCGACGAACTCGCGGCGGGTCAGCATCCCCGGGGCGTGGCTCGGCTGGCGGCGCATCATCTGCACCGGCGCCGGGTCGTCGGCCTCGATCCAGTAGGCGAGGGTATTGCCCAGGTCCATCAAGGGATCGCCGAGGGTGGTCAGTTCCCAGTCGAGCACGCCGATGATCTGCATCGGATTGTTCGGGTCGAGGATGACGTTGTCGAAACGGTAGTCGTTGTGAACGATGCTGGACGTCGGGTGGTCGGCGGGCATCTTGTCGTTGAGCCAGGCCTTGACCACGTCCCACTGTGGGGCATCGGGGGTCAGGGCTTTTTCGTAGCGGTCGCTCCAGCCTTTGATCTGCCGTGCCACGTAACCTTCGGGCTTGCCGAGGTCACCCAGGCCGTAAGCGTTGTAGTCGACCTGGTGCAGTTCGACGAACTTGTCGATGAAACTCTTGCACAGGGCTTCGGTTTTCGCTGAATCGAGCCCCAGTTCCGCTGGCAGTTCCGAGCGCAGGATGATGCCGTTGACCCGTTCCATCACGTAGAACTCGGCACCGATCACCGATTCGTCGGTGCAATGCACGTAGGCTTTGGGGCAGTACGGAAAACCCTCGCGCAATTGATTGAGGATGCGAAATTCGCGGCCCATGTCATGGGCGGATTTGGCCTTGTGGCCGAACGGGGGCCGACGCAGGACAAACTCCTGTTCGGGGTATTCCAGCAAATAGGTAAGGTTCGACGCACCGCCCGGGAACTGGCTGATCTGCGGCAAGCCGCTCAGACCCGGAATGTGGGCCTTGAGGTATGGATCGATCAGGCTGGCATCGAGTTCTTCGCCGGTACGGATACGGGTGGACTGGTCAGTAAGCGCCATGCTTATCCCTTCTACTTATTTTGGAGGCCAGACATCATTGGCTAATCTAATGGTGCGCCTTGGGAGCCACAAGCGCGACACGGTCTTATAGGTTAGCGTGTTGCCGGATAATCAGTGATCCTGATGTGTAAGCAACCCTCATCCGATCAGCCCCCATCACACCCCGGAGCCTCCTTGCTCTCAGGCGAGTCGCGCGTCAGAACGACTTGCTGACGCTCGCCACGACAGTGGCGCTGCAAACGTCATCGAACCCCCAGTTGCTGGCGCACTGACTTTTCGACAGGTCGGTGTCGATGTAGCTCAGGCCCAGCATCACGCCGGCCAGTTCGTGGGCCAGCTTGACCTCCCACTCACGGTACGAATCTTCGGCTTCGCCCGAACGTGAGTAGAGATGCGGGTCCTTGAAGTCCATGTTGCCGTAACGCAGTTTCAGACCCACATCGTAGGGCAACTCGGTTTCGTAGCCGACATAGCTGTAGAGCGAGTTCTGCTCGCTGTCGATTCCCGGCGCATCGGCGGAGTAATAGGCTCCGAGCTTGACCCCGTAGACGCTGAGAATGCCGTAGGCCTCACTCTGGTTGAACTGGCTTTCTCTGGGATAGGTGTACTTCAGGTAGCCGACGTCCAGGCTCACTTCTTCAGTGGCTTGCCACAGCCAGCCGGCGTAATAGTCGACTTCCTGCCGGGTTTTCAGGCCACCGCCGAAATCGACGTTTGAACTCCATGCGCCGAGGTACAGGCCACTGCTGTGGGCCAGGGTGATGGCACCCTGAATGGCCGGGTCATTCTGGGTTTGCGAGATACCGCGGGTGCGGTAGTCGCTGGCCAGGGTCACGTCCAGCAGCAGGGCGAAGTCGTCATTCAAGGGGATGGCCTGGCTGCTCAAGGGCAGCAGGCTCAAGGAACCGAGGGCGAACAGGGTCAAGGCTTTCATAAGATGCATTCCGCTATTGTGATTGTTATGGGCAGATGTCGGGCAAGGCTGCGCCAGGCCCCCGGGTTGGAACACACCGGGGGCGGGCAGCGAAGTGGTTGCGGGTTTTTATCAGAGGGTCGCTGCGTAGACCTGACGGCCGGCGAACCAGGTTTGCAGCACTTGGGTGTCGTGCAGGGCTTTGTCATCGACGCTGAACACGTCGCGGTCAAGGACGATGAAGTCGGCCTGTTTGCCGGCGCTCAACGAACCGATGTTCTTGTCCAGGCCGATGGTGCGCGCAGCGTTGAGGGTATAGGCGTAGAACATGGTTTCGCGGTCGATACGTTCATCGGCGTTGAGCACGCCCAGCGGGCCGACCCGGGTCATCGCCTGAGCCATGGCGTTGAACGGGTTCGGCGACGACACCGGCCAGTCGCTGGCGCCGGAAATGATTGCGCCCTGTTTGAGCAGCGAGTGCGCCGGGTATTGGTAACGAAATGCCAGGGCGCTGACGTAAGGCTTGATCATGTCGGTGGTGTAGTCGTCGGCGGCGGCCCAGAGCAGTTGCATTGAGGCAATGACGTCGAGCGGCTTGAACCGGGCGAACTCCTTCGGGTTGACCATTTGCAGGTGAGTGACCGAGTGCGTCACGCCGCTTTGGCGGTCCTTGCGCGCTTGGGCGATCCCGTTCAGTGATTCACGCACGGCACGGTCACCGATGGCGTGGATGTGCACCAGCCAGCCGCGCTGGTCGATGGCACTGACCAGCTCGCCGAAATGCTTTGGATCGATCAGCAGCTCGCCCTGTTTGTGCGAGTTGCTGTAGGGATCGATCATCGCCGCGCTCTGCGCCGGGTACTCGATCACACCGTCGGCGAAGATCTTGACCCCGGGCAAGGTCAGGTTGGGGATGCCCTGAAATTGCTGGCGGACCTTGTCCAGCGTATCCAGATCGGCCGGCACGCTTTTCGAATTGGCCACCAGCAGCGCGGCAATGTGGGCGGTCATGGCGCCACTTTGCGCCAGTGCCTTGTACACCGGCAGCACACCGACGGTTTTTTCCGTCGGCTTGAGGGCGAAGATCGGCTCGCCGGGCGCGGCGTTGGCGGCAGGGTCCATCCACGCGGTAATGCCCAGGCTGTTGTTGTAGCTCACGGCGGTTTGCGCGGCCTTGAGCATGTCGGCGGCGCTCGGTGCCGGCATTTTCGAGGCCACCCGATCCCAGCCGGCATCTACCAGAAACCCGTTGGGCCTGCCGTCCTTGAGTTTGCCGATGGTGCCGTCTTCAGCTACCGGCAATGACTTGATCAGCGCGGCATCGACACCGGCGCGCTTGAGCATTACATCATTGGCCCAGGCCGTATGGTGGTCGCTGCCGGTAAACACCACCGGCACGTCGGCCCATTCGCCACTGTTGAACTTCTTGCCCAGCGTTTCCGACTGCGCCCAGTACGCCGAACTCATGCCGGCCACGCTCAGCACATCGCCGTGCCGCGCTTTTCCGTCGTCACGCCAGGCGCGCAGGCGTTTCTCCAGTTCGTCAAGGTCCACGACCTCGTCTTCCATGTTGGCCGAGACCATTTCCAGGCCACCGAAGATGGCATGGGAATGGGTGTCGATCAGGCCGGGCATCAGTGTTTTCCCGTCCAGGTCGATGACCTGTGTTCCAGACTCGATCAGCGCCTTGATCTGCGCATCGCTGCCCACTTGCAGCACTTTGCCGTCCTCGACCGCCAGCGCCTGGACCTTGGGCTGATTGCGGTCGGCGGTGAAAATCTTGCCATTGAATAACACCAGGTCAGTCGCTGCCATGGCTTCCAACGAGGCAAAACTCATGGCGGCCATCAATAGATTCGGGATGAATCTTTTCATTGAATGTTTCCTTGTTATTGCGTCTGATGGCCAGATTAGTGGCTTGCTGCGCTCGGCAGAACGCCTCACTCACGAAAAACGTTTTTGCCTGATTGGAAAAAATATGGACAAGCTCGGTGCACTGAAAATGTTTGTGGTCACGGCGCAACTGGGCAGTTTCAGCCGCGCCGCCGAGCAACTGGGCAAGACCCCGTCAGCCCTGACCAAAGCCGTCAATCACCTGGAAGCGGAGCTGGGTGCACGGTTGTTCGAGCGCAGCACCCGACGGATTTTGCTCACGGAGTCCGGGCGGCTCTACCTGGAGACTGCGCGTCAGGTGTTGCAGCGACTGGACGAGGCCGGCGAGGAAATCGAGCAGTTGCAGCATGGTTTGCGCGGCAGCCTGAAAATCACTGCACCGCTGGCCTATGGGCAGGCTTTTCTCGATCAGGTGTGCGGTGGTTTTCTTGAGCAATACCCGCAAATCAACCTGCAAGTGGACCTGTGCGACGAGTTCGTCAACCTGCTGGAGAGCGGCTACGACCTGGCGTTGCGCGAAGGGCATGACGACTTGCCGGGGTTGATTGCGCGGGTGGTCGGCAGCAATCGCCTGGCGCTGTGCGCCAGCCCGGAATATCTGGCACGCAAGGGGCTGGCGGTCACCCCGCAGACCCTTGATGACCACGAATGGTTGCTGTATCGCCATCCGTTGCTCAGCCGTGAATTCTGGTGGGCCGAGCGCGATGGCCAGCGCCTGAGCTTGCCACAACCGTTGGCACCGCGCCTGCGCAGCGACAATTACGACTTGCTGCTGGCCAATGCCCTGGCGGGGCGCGGTTTGCTGCACACACCCTTGTGGAGTGCCGCGCCGTACATCGCCGAAGGGCGACTGGTGCGGCTGATGGCCGACTACGACATCGACCCGGACAGCTTCGGCCCGCACATACTGGCGGTGTACCCGAGCCATCGGCGGGCGACGGCCAAAGTGCTGGCGTTCATCGATTACATCGCAGGGTTTCTGGCGTCCCGTGGGTTGAGCTGACTGGCGGTGCTTGTCAGGAAAATGGCAAAAGAGTACAAATGTACTCCATGACGACTCTGACTCCCCGCCGTACCGCCATCCTGACCTTTATCCGCGAGCGCATCGCCGAGCACGGTCAGTCCCCGAGCCTCGCTGAAATCAGCGAGGCGTTCGGCTTCGCCTCCCGCAGCGTGGCGCGCAAGCATGTGCTGGCGCTCACCGAAGCCGGGTTTATCGAGGTCAACCCGAATCAGGCCCGGGGCATTCGCCTGCTCGGGCAGCCACCGCGCCCCGAGTTGCTGGATATCCCGGTCCTCGGTCGCGTGGCGGCGGGTGCGCCGATCGGGGCCGATGCCGAAATCCATAGCCGCTTGCTGCTCGATCCTGCGATCTTTTCCCGGGTGCCGGACTACATGCTGCGGGTGCGCGGCGACTCGATGATCGAGGACGGCATTCTCGACGGCGACCTGGTGGGCGTGCACCGCAGCCCCGAGGCGGTCAACGGCCAGATCGTCGTGGCGCGCCTCGACGGCGAAGTCACCATCAAGCGCTTCGAACGGGTCGGCGACACGGTCCGGTTGCTGCCGCGCAATCCGGCCTATCAGCCGATCATCGTCGAAGCCGACCGGGACCTCGCCATCGAAGGCGTGTTCTGCGGCCTGGTGAGGCAAGGCTGATGGGCGCCGTCGTTGCGTTGGATACGCTGTTCAATGGCGGCCAGGTGTGGAAGGGCCGGCCTGCGCCGCCAGCCGTCAGCCCACAACCCACCGGGCATGCCGCGCTGGATGCGGCGCTGCCCACCGGTGGCTGGCCTGAGGCGGCGCTGACCGAAATCCTGCTGGCCGGGCAGGGCGTCGGTGAGTTGCAACTGGTGTGGCCGGCGCTGGCGCGATTGTCGGCGGCAGGCGAGCGCATCGTGCTGGTGGCACCGCCATACGTGCCATATCCGCAAGCCTGGCAGAGCGCCGGGGTCGATCTGCGCCAGTTGTCGATCATCCAGGCCAGTGAACGCGATGCGCTGTGGGCCGCGGAACAATGCCTGCGTTCGGGCAGTTGCGGTGCGGTGCTGTGCTGGCCGCACAAGGCGGATGATCGCGCCTTGCGTCGCTTGCAGGTGGCGGCGGAAACCGGCCAGACCCTGGCATTCGCCTACCGTTCGCTCAATGAAGCGGTCAACCCTTCGCCGGCGGCGCTGCGCATCGCCATCGATGCCAGACCGGCGCAATTGCGCGTGCTCAAGTGTCGGGGCGGGCTGGCCCGGTCGGCACCGATTGCCTTCGCCGTAGGGCATTGAGGTTGCCATGCGCTGGGTGTGTATCCTTTTCCCGCAATTGGCGCTGGACGCAGTACTGCGTCAGCGCACCGATCCCGATGAACCGCTGGCGCTGCTGACCGGTCCGGCTCAGCGCCGGATGCTGCAAGCGGTCAACGGCCCGGCACGCGCCCTCGGCCTGCGCCCCGGCCAGTCCATGAGCGCCGCCCAGGCCCTGAGCAAGGGCTTTGCCACGGCCGAATACGACGTCGCCGACATCGAGCACTGGCAGCAGTTTCTGGCGGCCTGGGCCTATCGGTTCAGCTCCCAGGTCAGCGTCCATTATCCGCGGGCCCTGGTGTTTGAAATCGAATCCAGCCTGGGCCTGTTCGGCGACTGGCCGCAATTCGAGGCGCGCCTGCGCAACGAGCTTGGCGAACTGGGCTTTCGTCACCGCATTGTCGCTGCGCCCAACCCGGTGGCGGCACGAATGCTGGCCAATGCCTATGACGGTCTGGTGGTGGCCAATGATCAAGCCTTGCAGTATCACCTCGGACAAATGCCCATCGACCGCATCGGCCTTGAGGCCAGCGTCGCCACGGCGTTGTCGCGCATGGGGCTGCGCACCCTGAGTCAGGTGCAGGCCTTGCCCCGGCACAGCCTGGCCCGGCGTTTCGAAGCCCAGGTGCTCAGGCATCTCGACACTTTGTTCGGATTGCGGCGGCTGGCCCTGGCGTTCTACTTGCCACCGGATCGCTTCGACGTGCGCATCGAACTCAACTTCGATGTGCAATCCCATCAGGCCTTGCTGTTTCCGCTGCGTCGATTGACCGGTGACCTGTCGGCGTTTCTCTGTGGTCGCGACAGCGGCGTGCAGCGTTTCGACCTGCACCTGGAACACGCCGGATTGCCGGACACGGTGATCAAGGTCGGCCTGCTCAGCGCGGAGCGCGACCCGGCGATGCTTTTCGAATTGGCCCGGGGCCGGCTGGAGCAGGTTCAGGTCGAGGCCCCGGTGCGCGGTTTTCGCCTGTGCGCCGAAGACTTGCCGGCCTTCGTGCCCCAGTTTCAAGAACTGTTCGACGACCGTCCGCAGCAATCCTTGCCCTGGGAGCAACTGCGCGAACGCCTGCGTGCGCGGTTGGGGGATGAGGCGGTGCATGGTTTGCGCTTTCAGGCCGATCACCGCCCCGAGTGTGCGTGGCAGGCCCGTGCCGACAGCCAGCCCTGCGCAGGATTCCCGATCGTGCAGCGTCCGGGCTGGCTGCTGACCGAACCGCTGACGGTGCACGAAGGCTCGACCCGTATCCTCATGGGGCCGGAACGTATCGAGTCCGGCTGGTGGGACGGTGATGATGTGCGCCGCGATTACTACCTGATCGAAACCCGCGCCGGTCAGCAGGGCTGGGCCTACCGTGTGGTGGGCGAGAATGGCCCGTTGTGGCTGCAAGGCTGGTTCGCATGAGTGCCGGGTATGCCGAACTGCACTGCCTGTCGAACTTCAGTTTCCAGCGCGGTGCCTCGAGTGCCCTTGAACTGTTTCAACGGGCGAAAAAGCAGGGCTATCAAGCCTTGGCGATCACCGACGAATGCACGCTGGCCGGGATCGTTCGCGCTTGGCAAGCGGCGAAATCCGTTGAGTTGCCGTTGATTATCGGCAGCGAAATCCGCATCGAAAACGGCCCGAAACTGGTGTTGCTGGTGGAGAACCTTGAGGGCTATCAGACGCTGTGCCGTTTGATCACCCGCGCCCGACGCCGTACGCAGAAAGGCCAGTACCGGATATTGCGCGAGGATTTCAGCGAACCATTGCCCGGGCTGTTGGTGCTGTGGGTGCCTGACACGGTGAATGACGTGGAGCAGGGCCGCTGGCTGCAACAGGTCTTTGCAGAACGGCTGTGGCTGGCGGTGCAGTTGCATCGGTGCCAGGACGATGTCCGCCGTCTCAACGACCTGCTGGCCCTGGCCCGGGAACTGCGGATTCCAGCGGTGGCCTGTGGCGATGTGCACATGCATGCACGCGGGCGCCGGGCCTTGCAGGACACCATGACCGCGATCCGCCATCACCTGCCGGTGGCCGATGCCGGGTTGCGCCTGCATCCCAATGGTGAACGGCATCTGCGCAGCCTCGAGGTTCTGTCCAGTCTGTATCCGCCAGCCTTGCTCGACGAAACGCTGGCCATAGCCCGGCGCTGCTCGTTCGACCTCGGCCAGTTGCGTTATCAATATCCTCGGGAGCTGGTGCCGGCAGGGCATTCGGCCGCGTCGTGGCTACGTGACCTCACAGAAAAGGGCGTTGCGTGGCGTTGGCCAAAAGGCCCGAAAATCGAAGTGCTGAAGCAGATCGACAAAGAATTGGAGCTGATTGCCGAGCTGGGCTACGAAAGTTATTTCCTGACCGTCCACGACATCGTGCGCTTCGCCCGTGAACAGCAGATTCTTTGCCAAGGGCGCGGCTCTGCCGCTAACTCGGCGGTGTGTTTTGCCTTGGGCATCACCGAAATCGATCCGGATCGCACCACGTTGTTGTTCGAACGCTTTATTTCCAAGGAGCGCAACGAGCCCCCGGACATCGATGTCGACTTCGAGCATGAGCGGCGCGAGGAAGTCTTGCAGTACGTGTTCCAGCGTTATGGCCGGGCCCGTGCTGCGCTGACGGCGGTGGTCAGCACCTACCACGCGGCGGGCGCGGTGCGCGACGTCGCCAAGGCGCTGGGTTTGCCAGCGGACCAGATCAACGCCCTGGCCGACTGCTGCGGTCACTGGAGCGATCAAACCCCACCCGTGGAACGCTTGCTCGAGAGCGGTTTCGATCCCGAGAGCCCGATACTGCGGCGGGTGCTGAGCCTGACGGGACAACTGATCGGCTTCCCCCGGCATCTGTCCCAGCATCCCGGCGGCTTCGTGATTTCCGAGCAGCCGCTGGACAGTCTGGTCCCGGTGGAAAATGCGGCCATGGCCGAGCGCACCATCATCCAGTGGGACAAGGACGACCTCGACGCGGTGGGGTTGCTCAAGGTCGACATTCTCGCGCTGGGCATGCTCAGCGCGATTCGTCGCTGTTTCGATCTGGTGCGTCGACACCGAAACCTCGACTTGAGCCTGGCGACGATTCCGCCCGAAGACGCGGCCACCTACGAAATGATCGGTCGCGCCGATACGGTCGGCGTGTTTCAGATCGAGTCCAGGGCGCAGATGTCGATGCTGCCGAGGCTGCGGCCGAAGACGTTTTACGATTTGGTGATCGAGGTGGCAATCGTGCGGCCCGGGCCGATCCAGGGCGGCATGGTGCACCCGTACCTGCGACGGCGAAACAAGGAAGAACCGGAGGTTTATCCGTCGCCGGAACTGGAAGTCGTGCTCAAGCGCACCCTTGGCGTACCGCTGTTCCAGGAACAAGTGATGCAGATCGCCATTGTCGCCGCCGACTACAGTCCCGGCGAGGCCGACCAGTTGCGCCGTTCCATGGCTGCCTGGAAACGTCATGGCGGGCTTGAACCGCACAAGGAACGGCTGGCGGCCGGTATGAAAAAGAACGGCTACAGCGCTGAATTCGCCGCGCAGATTTTCGAGCAGATCAAAGGCTTCGGCAGTTACGGTTTTCCCGAGTCCCATGCCGCCAGTTTTGCGTTGTTGACCTATGCCAGTTGCTGGCTGAAATGCCACGAACCGGCGGCATTCGCCTGTGCGCTGATCAACAGTTGGCCCATGGGTTTCTACAGCCCGGACCAGATTCTGCAGGACGCGCGTCGCCATCACTTGCAGATTCGTCCGGTGGACGTGCGGGCCAGCGACTGGGATTGCAGCCTGGAACCGGTCACCGGCGCACAACCGGCGATTCGCATGGGCCTGCGGATGATCAAGGGCTTTCGCGAGGACGATGCCCGGCGTATTGAAGCGGCCCGTTGTACAGGCGCGTTTGCCGACATTGCCGACCTCGGCGAACGGGCACGACTCGATGCCCGCGCCCGCGAGCAACTGGCCGATGCCGGAGCATTGCGCGGGCTGGCCGGTGATCGCCATCGGGCGCGCTGGGAGGTCGCGGGTGTGCAAAGGCAGCTCGGTTTGTTTGCCGGGCTGCCGAGCCAGGAGGAGGGCGCCATCGTGCTGCCCAAACCCACGGTCGGCGAAGACCTGCGGGCCGATTACAACAGCCTCGGCACCACCCTCGGTCCGCATCCGCTGGCGTTGCTGCGCGCTGAGTTGAAAGCCCGGCGCTGCCGCAGTTCGAAGGAGCTGCTGGAGGTCGACCACGGTCGCCCGGTCAGCGTCGCCGGGCTGGTGACCGGCCGACAACGCCCGGGCACCGCCAGCGGTGTGACCTTCGTCACCCTGGAAGACGAGTTTGGCAACGTCAATGTGGTGGTCTGGCGCGACCTGGCCGACCGCCAGCGAAAGGTGTTGGTCGGCTCGCAGTTGCTCAAGGTCGATGGCCGCTGGGAGCGCGAAGGCGAAGTACGACACCTGATTGCCGGGCGCTTGAGTGACCTGAGCTCCTTGCTGGACGGCATCAGCGTGCGCAGCCGGGATTTCCACTAACCCATGGTGAACTGACTTTTGTGGCGAGGGAGCTTGCTCCCGCTGTGCCGCGAAGCGGACCCAGAATCATCGCGCGCAATGATTCAACGACCGCTGCGCAGCCGGGCGGGAGCAAGCTCCCTCGCCACAGCGGGTTTTGAAGATTTTTATTTAGCCAGCGGCCAAAACCGCTCACCACCCCCCGGTGCATCGGTCCAGGCCTGCAACGACCGTGTCGGCAAGTCGAAGTAATCCCGCGTACGGGCATAACCATGGCCGCCCATGCGGCCAATCGCATCGAGCCCCAGTTGATCGATGTACAGGGTTTTCGGGTCGATCAGCTCGTCCCGCACATGGGCCATCAGCACTTCACCAAAGATGATTTCCCGGGATTGGCCGATGGACAGCGCCATCATCCGTCGACATTCCAGTGCTACCGGGGCTTCACCGATCCGCGGGCATTTGACCGTGGTGCCGGGGATGGCGGTGAGGCCGGCCGCGGTCAGTTCGTCGAAGCCGGGAGCGAAAGGCACGGCACAAACGTTCATGGCCTCCACCAGCGCATCGCTGACGATGTTCACGGTGAACTCCTGGTTGAGCTGGATGTTGCGCGTGGTGTCCTTGGGGCTTTGATCGCCATAGTTTTCCACGCCCAGGGCGAGGATCGGCGGGTCGGCGGAAAGCGCATTGAAAAAGCTGAACGGCGCGGCATTGACTCGGCCTTCGCCATCGACCGTGGTGACCAGCGCAATAGGGCGCGGCACCACACTGCCGATCAGAATCTTGTATTTGTCCCGTGGGCTCAGTTGGCTGAAGTCAAAGCTTTGCATAGTCAGAAGTCTCTAGAGGAGAGGGTCAATGGCGCACAGTGGCGCCTGTGCGCTGTAGTCGTCGGCGTACGGGATGGCCGGTTGGAACAGACCTTTCCAGTCCGGTTGGCCGAAGGCGCGATCGCTGTGGCTGCGCATCAGTTGTTCGAATTGTCGTTGGGCCTGGCGTTGCAGGGCGGGGTAGTCGACGCCTTGGACCTGACCTTCGTGCATCACGCAGCGGCCATCGATGTAACTGGCAATGCAGTCGTCACCGCGCCCGGCCAGAACCAGGTTTTTCAGCGGATCGAATAACGGCCCCAGGTGCATTCCGCGCAGATTGAACACCGTGATGTCGGCCTTGCAGCCCGGCGCGAGGCGACCGATATCGTCGCGGCCCAGTGCCTTGGCGCCGCCCAGGGTCGCCGCGTTGTACAGGTCCAGCGCGCGGGTCAGTTGATTGCCGCCCTCCATCAGGCGCGCAATGTTCAAGCCTTGACGCATGTTGTCCAGCAAGTCCGCCGGCCAGGTATCGGTGCCCAACGCGAAGTTGATGCCTTTGGCCCGATAGCGGCCGAACGAATTCAGCGCCTCGCCATCCCGGGCAAACACCACCGGGCAATGCACCAGGCTGGCGCCGCCGTCCACCACTCGCTGCAGGTCTGCATCGCCGCGGGTATAGATGCCGTGGGGCAACAGGCTGCGTGGGGTCAGCAAGTCCAGTTGCTGCAACCAGCCCAGTGGCGACGTGCCGCGCAGTTGCTCAACCATGGCCACTTCGCCGAGGCCCTGACAGCAATGCAAGCGCATCGGCGCGTTCAGCTCCCGACTCAGCGCGGCGGTGCGTTGCAACAGGGTGGGCGTGCAGGTCTGGATGCGATCAGGCAGTAGCGCACCGCGAATCAGGCCGCCGTTCGCGCCGTCGAAGTCCGCGAAAAAGCGCTCGGCCGCATCGAGTCCGGCCATGCCCCGGGGTTCATCCCAGTGATGCGCCAGGGTGCCGTCGGCCTGCCAGTAACTCATCCCGCTCATGTAGCAAGGACCGAGGTAAGTGCGCAGGCCCAACTCGGCCGCCACACCGGCCACGGCCGCGAACTCGTCGTAGGTTTCCGCCCATTCGCGGTAGTACATCGAGGTGATCGGCATGGCGGTGGTGATGCCGTTGCGGATCAGTTGCGTAAAGGCGTAGCGATACTTGGACACTTCTTCTTCAAGGCTGTAACTCTCCCGCGGGCCGCGCGCCAGATATTCCGCGGACCACATGCGACCCATGTCGCGTTCTTCGCCGTTGTCCAGCGTCAACACCGTGGAATCGAGATCACCAAGGGCGTCCAGATCAATGAAGCCGGGGCCGATCAGTGCGTTGCCGTAGTCGATCCATTGATCCACCGGAATGCGTGACCCGTTGAAGACCACTTCGCCGTCGCGCCACAGCACATGCTGCACACCGTCGAAGCCGACCACGCAACCGGCTCGCAAACCGATGCGTTTCACAGTCGGCTTTCCAGCAAGCGACCAGCCGATGCGATCAACCGACCTGCGCGATAGACCTGACGCAGCGGCCGGGAAACCACCGCCTCACCCAGTGTTTGTACCGGCATCAGCAGGAAGTCCGCGGGCTGGCCGATCTCCAGGCGATTCGCTTCGCGACCCAAAGCCTGGGCGCCATTCAACGTCGCGGCCTCAAACGCCGCTGCCAACTCTTCGTCCTTGTTCAAATCGAAACGGAACGCCAGCAACATGGCGCGCTCGAGCATGTCGCCATTACCCATGGGCGACCAGGCATCACGGATGCCGTCAGACCCCAGGCACACATTCACCCCGGTTTCGCGCAAGGCAAGGAACGGCGGCACGGCGCAGTCGGCAGGCGCCGAACTCATCAGTGAAATGTGCAAGGCAGCCAAGCGTTCGGCCAATGGTTTGACCTGACTCCACGGCAGCATGCCGAGGCAATAGGCGTGGCTGATCATCACTCGACCCTGGCGGTTGAAACGCTCGGTGTAGTCAGCGATCAGTGCAATCTGCCACAGGCCCAATTCGCCCTTGTCGTGCAGGTGAATGTCCACGCCGCGGTCAAAATCGCTGGCCAGCTTGAACACGAAATCCAGTTGCGCGACGGGATCATTGTCAATGCCACACGGGTCGAGCCCGCCGACGTTTTCCACGCCGAGGGCCATGGCTTCGCGCATCAGTTCGGCCGTACCGGGGCGGCTGATCAGCCCGGTTTGCGGGAATACCACCAGTTGCAGGTCGATCAGGTCACGGTATTTTTCGCGCAATTGCTGCATGGCCTCGACGTGACGCAAACCGAACTCCGGGTCGATGTCGACGTGGCAGCGCATCGTCAGCGAGCCACGGGCGATGCAGTTTTCCAGCAGCGCGCCGGCCCGTTGCGCGATGGGTGTCGTGACCTCGCGCAGAATGCGCCGTTCGTTGGCGATGTAGTCCTTGAGTGTCGGACCGGCGCTGTTTGGACGCCAGGGTTGGCCCCAAAGGGTTTTGTCCAGGTGCACATGGCTTTCCACCAGTGCCGGGGTCAGGAGTTGGTTCTGGCCATCGATGTCGGTCGCCAGCAGTTCGCTGGAGGAGGCCGGGCGGCGTTGGCTGAACCGACCGTTTTCGATCAGCAGGTCCAAGGCGGTCGAACCGTAGGGCCGCACGTTGCGCAGCCAGCGAGGTTGGGTCATTGCGTACCTCAAAATTTTTGGTGTTTGCGCGGGCCTCATCGCTGGCAAACCAGCTCCCACAGTGATTTGCATTGATCACAAAACGTGTGAACACCTTCAAACCCTGTGGGAGCTGGTTTCCCAGCGATGGCCGCGACTCGGTTTCAAACCGGGCGATCAGCCCTTGAGCTTGGCCCAGATCCGGTCCTGCAGTTCCCGCGCCTTGTTGCTGCATTCCTTCTCGGGACGCAGGCGCGAGGCGAATTCGTCGGGCATGTTGATGGCGTCCATGACCCGCCATTTGGCGTCGATCAACTTGTCGCTCTGAATGCCGTTGGCGTAGGCGATGGCGTTGGACACGGCGGCGGCGTTTTCCGGCTTCATCATCCAGTCGATGAAGATTTTCGCGTTGCCGGGATGCGGTGCGCTTTTCGGCACGGCGAAGTTGTCCTGGAACATCGCCAGGCCTTCCTTCGGATAGACGTACTTGATCGTGCTCTTCTGCAAGGTGGCCCGGGCGGTGGAGCCGTTCCAGTTTTGCATCATGATCACTTCACCGGAGGCCATGCGGTCGACGGTGTTGTCCGAGCTGTACATTTTCAGGAAGGGTTTCTGCTTTTGCAGCAGTTCGAGGATGCGTTTGGCGTCCTGCGGGTTTTCGCTGCACTCGTCGACGTTCAGGTAGTGGCTGGCGGCGTTGATCACGCTGCTGGAGGTGTCGAGGGCGGCGAGTTGGCCTTGCAGTTCCTTGCGCGGTTCGAAGAACTCTTTCCACGAGTCGTCGAGTTTGCCGCCAGGCACCCGGGCGCTGTCATAGGAAAACCCGGTGGTGCCCCACAGGTAAGGCGCGGAGAACTTGCGGCCAGGGTCGAAGCTCGGATCACGGAACGCCGGTTTGACGTACTGGAAGTTGGGCAGGGTCGAGGCGTCGATTTCCAGCAGCAAGTCCTGGTTGATCAGGGTGCGCATGATCGATTGCGACGGCACGATCACGTCATAGGCCGCGCCACCGGCCTGCAATTTCGCCAGCAGGGTTTCGTTGCTGTCGTAGCCGTCCATGGTGACTTTGATGCCGGTTTCCTTTTCGAACTTGGCCAGCAGCTCGACCGGGTAGTAATCGGTCCAGTTGTAGAAGAACAGCTCTTTGGGCTCGGCGGCCTGGACGCTGAACGACGTGAGGCAACTCAGGGCCAGACCGGCAACGGCGAAACGCATGCTTTTGACTTTCTTGCTCATATCAGAAGGCTCCAGGCTCATTGTTGTTTGCCGCGCTGTCCCAGCCAGAAAGCCAGAACCACCAGCACGATGGAAATCACCAGCATCAGGGTCGAGATCGCATTGATCTCCGGCGTTACCCCGGACTTGATTGCCGAGAAGATGTACACCGGCAGCGTCGTCGAACCCGGTCCTGCGACGAAGAACGTCATGATGAAATCGTCGAGGCTGACTACGAACGCCAGCACCGCTCCGGACAACACCGCCGGCCATAACAGCGGCAGCGTCACTCGGCGAAACACCTGCCACGGGTTGGCGTAGAGGTCGTTGGCCGCTTCCAGCAAACTCTTGTCCAGGTCATTCAGGCGTGCGCGGATCGGCAAATAGGCAAAGGGAATGCAGAAGCCGATGTGCGCGACGATCACCGTCAGCAAACCGAGCTTGATCCCCAGGGCCATGAACAGCAGCAGCGTGGCGACCGCGGTGACGATCTCCGGCAGGATCAACGGCAGGTTGATCCCACCCTCGACCATTTTCTGTCCGTAGAACGGCCGGTAAGTCGCCAGTGCCGCGAGCAGTGCAATCGCGGTGGCGCAGACCGTGGCGATGCTGGCGACGATGATCGAGTTCAGCGCCGCCGTCTGGATCGACGGGTTGGCCAGGATGCGCCCGTACCAGGCGAAGGAAAATTCGGTCCAGACCGTGGCCGAGCGATTGGCGTTGAAGCTGTAGGCGATCAACACGAAAATCGGCAGGTACAGGTAGGCCAGGATCAACAGGCTGACTTCGCGGGTCAGTGGCAGTTTTTTCAGGTGCAAGGCAATCATGCGGTAGCTCCCCGACGAAGGGTTTTGGCGGCGCTGCGGCTATACAAGGCGTACAGCACCAGCGACAGCAGCAGAATTCCCAGCAACAGGAACGACAGCGAACTGCCCAGCGGCCAATTGCGCGCGGTGCCGAATTGCTGCTGGATCAGGTTGCCGATCATCAAGGTCTTGCCACCGCCGAGAATCGCCGGGGTGATAAATGCGCCCAGGCTCGGCACGAACACCAGCAGGGAGCCGGCTATCACGCCCGGCATCGACAGTGGCAGGATGATCCGCCGCAACGCGTGCCAGCGATTGGCGCCAAGGTCGTAAGCGGCTTCCACCAGGCGCCAGTCGAGTTTTTCCAGAGTCGAGTAGATCGGCAGAATCATGAACGGCAGGAAGCTGTAGACCAGCCCGACGCTGACCGCGAAGTCGTTGTAGAGCAGGGTGATGCCACCGGCCTGGGGCAACAGCGCGTTGAGGCCTTGGGCGACCCAGCCGTGTTCGCGCAGGATGATCAGCCAGGCGTAGTTGCGGATCAGCAGGTTGGTCCAGAACGGGATGGTGATCAGCAACACCATCAGGTTGCGTCGGCGCGGGGTCAGGCTCGACATCCACAACGCCACCGGAAAGCCGAACAGGAAACACAGGATGGTGGTGCCACCGGCCTGGAACACCGAACGGATCAGCGCCTGGGCATAGACCCAGTTCAGCTCCAGTTCGCCATCGAAACCCTCCTGGAAAAACAGCTGCACGTAACTTTGCAATTGCCAGTCGGCCTGCCAGTCAACGCCACCGTAGACGTTGCGCGGCAACAGGCTGATGTAACCCATGATGCCCAGCGGGATGGCGATCAGCGCCAGCAGGGTCAGGACCACCGGGCTGAGCAATAGCGCACGGTTGAGGGCGGGAGAAGTACTGCTGACGCTCATCTCAGGCCTCCATCAACAGGCAGGCGTGGGGCGGCAGGTTGACCGCGACGCGATCGCCGACCACTCGGCCATGGTTCAGGCCTTCGTTGTTCTCGCGCAGCATGACTTTGATGTCATTGTTCAGGCGGCACTGATAGAGGGTTGCCGTGCCGACATACAACACGGCCTCGATCACGCCGCGCAGGTGATGCGGTTGCGCCGGATCGACCAGTTGCGAGCGCTCGGGGCGAAACGCCAGTTGCACCCTGGAGCCGTCGAAGCCTTGGGCCGGGCAGGGGATCTCAACCGGCATGCCGTTGGGCACGAAGAGTTTTTCATTTTGCTGGCCACGCTTGAGGTGGCCGGGAAGGAAGTTGATGTCACCGATGAATTGCGCGACGAACTGGTGCTGCGGACGCTCGTAGATGTCATTCGGTGTGCCGATCTGCAAGATCTTCCCGGCCGACATCACCGCAATGCGATCGGACAGGGTCAGTGCTTCTTCCTGATCGTGGGTGACGAAAATGAAGGTGATCCCGGCTTCTTTTTGCACGCGCTTGAGTTCGACCTGCATTTCCTTGCGCAGCTTTAGATCCAGCGCCGACAGCGGTTCATCCAGCAACAGCACTTTGGGTTTTGGCGCCAGAGCGCGAGCCAGAGCCACCCGTTGCTGCTGGCCGCCGGACAGTTCGGCCGGTTTGCGTTTGGCCAGGTGCTGCATTTGCACCAGCGCCAGCATCTCATCGACGCGTTGCGGGATCAGTTTGCGATCAAGGCCCTGCATCTCCAGGCCGAAGGCGATATTCTGCGCAACACTCATGTGTGGAAACAGCGCGTAGCTCTGGAATACCGTGTTGACCCGACGCTTGAACGGCGGCAGGTCATTCACCGGTTCGCCGGCCAGGCGGATCTCGCCGTCGCTGACGTGCTCGAAACCGGCAATGGTGCGCAGCAAGGTGGTTTTGCCGCAGCCAGAAGGGCCAAGCAGGGTAAAGAATTCGTTGTCGGCGATATCGACCGAGACGTTGTCCAGGGCTGGAGCCAGCCCGGGATCGTCGGAATAGCGCTTGGAAACGTTTCGCACTTCAATTGCAACTGGATGACCCATAATGGTGCATTCCTCTAATTATTGTATGCAAAATCTGGATGCAATTTAGAAATACCCGGATTAACCTGCCGGTGCAAGCCCCTTTTTCAATGGCTGATTATTTCGCCAGGGCTGTTTGCACAGGGCGCCAGGAGTTGATGAATGACTGAAAAGAAACTGGAAACCACGGTCGACCGCGTCTACCAAGGGGTTTACGAAGCGATCAGCAAGCGTTCGTTGCGTCCGGGAATGAAACTCGGCGAGGCTTCCTTGGCCGAGCTTTTTAATGTCAGCCGTACGTCAGTCCGAGCCGCGCTCAAGCAATTGGAGGCTGACGGATTGGTCACCACCGAACCCAATAAAGGTGCATCGGTGTCGCTGCCCAGTGACGAAGAGATCCGTTCGCTGTTCGAGACCCGGCGCTTGATCGAAATCGGCATCGTCAGTGAACTGTGTCGGCGGCGCGATACAGCGGTGACACAGGACCTGCGCGATCACTTGTTGCTGGAAGATGAAGCGCACCAGAGCGGCGATCACGAACGGCTGATTCATCTGCTCGGCGAGTTCCACATCAAACTGGCTCGCAGCCTGAACAACCCGGTGCTGCTCGATTGGTTCCAGAAGCTGATATCCCGCGCTTCTCTGTACGCCGCAGCGCTGGACGACGACAGTCATGAAGCCTGCCGCGACGATGAACATCTGCGACTGATCGAATACATCGAAGCCGGCAACCAGAGCGCCGCTATCGAACTGACCTGCATGCATTTGAATGGCATCGAGAAAGCGATCCTCGACGTGGCCGCGACCTTGAAGAGCAGCTACAACCCGCTCAAGCATTTAATAGAGGTTTGAATTCAACGCAGATCGATGCAGGAGCGAGCCTGCTCGCGATGGACGTCAACGATAACGTTCCCTGACTGATTGATCGCAGTGTCTTGAGATTTTTCGCCAGCAGGCTGGCTCCTACAGGGATTGAGGCGTTTGCGGGCCGGAGGTTGGCCCGTGAGAATCAGCTATACCTCTATGAAACGAATGGCGCGCACGATGCTCGAAACAATCGGGTGCAGTAACCGGGGCGTAGAGTCAGCCTATGCAATTTCTAGAAGATAGCCATGGGTGTTCTGGCTGGAACGGCGAAATGGCCGAGCGCATTCGTACGTTCGACTGGAGCGGGACCGAGTTGGGCGCGATCGAAAACTGGTCCAAAAGCCTGAGCGGCACGGTGCAGTTGATGCTTGCTTCGCCGTTGCCGATGGTGATGCTCTGGGGCCGGCCAGGCTACATGATCTACAACGACGCCTATTCGCAGTTTGCCGGCGGGCGTCATCCGTATCTGTTGGGGTCACCGGTTGAGCTGGGCTGGCCGGAAGTTGCCGAATTCAATCGGCACGTGGTCGATACCTGCCTGGCGGGCGGCACCTTGTCCTATCGCAACAAGGAACTGGTATTGCTGCGCGACGGTGTGCCGGAAGACGTCTGGCTGGATCTCTATTACAGCCCGGTCGCCAACGATGACGGTTACCCCGGCGGGGTCATGGCCATGGTGGTGGAAACCACCGAGTTGGTGATTTCCGAGCGTCTGCGCCAAGCCGCGGAAAATGCCTATCGCGCCGACAACGAACGGGTACGTCTGGCACTCAATGCCGGAGCCTTGCTCGGCTCATTTGTCTGGGACATCAAGTCCAACGTGTTGAGTGGCGATGATCGCTTTGCCCGCACCTTTTCCTATCCTGCCGGGCAGAGCCTGGACAACCTGCCGCAGGAAATTGCCGAAGCGCGCATCCATCCCGACGATCTCGCCTGGGTTCAGGAACAAGTCAAACAATCGATGCAGACCGGCTCGCCTTTCAACGCCGAATACCGGGTGTTGCGTCCTGACGGCAGTTTCCTGTGGGTGTTGGCCAGCGGTTGTTGCGAGTTCGATGAACAGGATCAGCCCTTGCGTTTTCCCGGTGTGCTGATCGACATTCACGAACGCAAGATCGCCGAAGAATCCTTGCTCAAGTTCACCCGGGATCTGGAGCAGCGCGTGGCCTATGAAGTCGAAGCGCGGCTGGTGGCGGAGGAGCAGTTGCGCCAGTCGCAGAAGCTCGAAGCCATTGGCGGTCTCACCGGTGGCGTGGCCCACGACTTCAATAACCTGTTGCAGGTGATCGCCGGCAACCTGCATTTACTGGCGCGCCACGAACCGGACAACGTCAACGTGCAACGTCGGGTCAATTCCTCGCTTGCCGCTGTCGAGCGCGGTGCAAAATTGTCTTCGCAGCTGTTGGCCTTCGCCCGTCGTCAACCGCTTTCCCCGGCGATTTGTACGCCGCAGCAGATTTTTGACGGCCTCGGCGAATTGTTGCAGCGTGCGTTGGGCGAAACCATCCTGGTGCATATGACCGCGCCCGCTGAGCCCTGGCGGGTTTTTGTCGACCGCAATCAGTTGGAAAACGCCATTCTCAACCTGGTGATCAATGCCCGCGACGCAATGAAAGGCGAGGGGACGATCGAGTTGAGCGCCGACAACATTCGCCTGGACCATGAGTTCTGTACCGGCAAAGGCATCGTGCCCGGTGACTATGTACAAGTCAGCGTGGCCGACACCGGGGGCGGCATGGCGCCGCAGGTGCTCGCCCAGGCATTTGAACCGTTTTTCACCACCAAGCCCGATGGACAGGGAACGGGGTTGGGGCTGAGCATGGTGTTCGGTTTCGTCAAGCAGAGTGGCGGCCACATCGAGATGTCCAGCGTCGTCGGCCAGGGCACGCGGGTGGCCCTTTATTTTCCGCGCAGCCTGCGTCCGATGGACGGCGAAAGCAGCACGCCGGACGTGCAGCAGCGTGGCGGACACGAGCGGGTGCTGGTGGTGGAGGACAACGACGCGGTGCGTGCTTCGTCGGTGGAGTTGCTGCGAGAGGAGGGCTATGAGGTGCTGACCGCCGCGAACGCCGATGTCGCCATGCAAATGCTGTTGGAAGGGGTATCGGTTGACCTGATTTTCACTGATGTGGTCATGCCTGGCCTGATCAAGAGCTCGGACCTGGCCGCCTGGGCCAAGGTGCAAAATCCTCCGGTGGCCGTGCTGTTCACCTCGGGGCATACCCGTGACATCATCTCGCGTAATCACCAGCTCAGCCCCGATACCCATCTGCTGAGCAAACCCTACAGCCCGGATGCGTTGACCCGGATGATTCGCATGGTCCTCAACGGCTGACACTCCATTTTTTCGCGACCTTACTTTTCAAGGCTACCCGATGACTTCAACGCGCACCTCCAACCCAACCTCCGGCATGGTCAGGGTGCGCGGCGCCCGGGAACACAATCTCAAGAACGTCGACGTCGATATCCCGCGCGATGCCTTGGTCGTGTTCACCGGCGTGTCCGGATCGGGCAAGTCATCTCTGGCGTTTTCGACACTGTATGCGGAAGCGCAACGGCGCTATTTCGAATCGGTGGCGCCTTATGCGCGGCGGTTGATCGATCAGGTCGGCGTGCCCGACGTGGACTCTATCGAAGGCTTGCCGCCCGCCGTCGCCTTGCAGCAGCAACGGGGCACGCCGAGTACACGTTCTTCTGTGGGCAGCGTAACGACACTGTCGAGCCTGATCCGCATGTTGTATTCCCGTGCCGGCAGCTACCCGGCGGGGCAACCGATGCTGTATGCCGAAGACTTTTCCCCGAATACACCGCAAGGCGCCTGCCCTGAGTGCCATGGGCTGGGCCGGGTCTATGAAGTCACCGAAGCGCTGATGGTGCCGGACCCGAACCTGACCATCCGCCAGCGTGCCGTGGCGTCCTGGCCGTTGGCATGGCAGGGCCAGAACCTGCGGGACATTCTGGTGACCATGGGCTATGACGTCGATATTCCCTGGCGCAAGCTGCCGAAAAAACAGCGCGACTGGATTCTCTTCACTGAAGAAACGCCTACGGTGCCGGTGTATGCCGGGCTTACGCCGGAAGAAACCCGGGTCGCCCTCAAGCGCAAAATGGAGCCGAGTTACCAGGGCACCTTCACCGGCGCGCGGCGCTACATCCTGCACACGTTTACCCACTCGCAAAGTGCGCTGATGAAGAAGCGTGTTTCGCAATTCATGCTCGGCAGCCCTTGCCCTTTGTGTGACGGCAAACGCCTCAAGCGCGAGGCGTTGTCGGTGACCTTCGCCGGCTACGACATCGGCGAACTGTCGCAGATGCCCTTGTTGCAAGTCGCTGAAGTGCTCAAGCCGGTGGCGGCCCAACACTACCTGGAAGAAGGCGAGGAGGCAGGGGAAGTGCTGACTCACGACCAGACCCGCCAGGCCCGGGAACAACGCATGGCCCACGGGGCCAGCGGCCATGCCAACGCCCCGAATGTGCGCCACACGCCAAACCTGTCGGTGGAGAAACGCCTGGCTGCACAAAGGATCGCCCAGGATCTGCTGGAACGGGTCAGCACCCTGACCGACCTGGGCCTGGGTTATCTGGCGCTGGAGCGCAGTACGCCGACGCTGTCTTCGGGTGAATTGCAGCGTTTGCGCCTGGCGACGCAACTGGGCTCACAACTGTTCGGTGTGATCTACGTGCTGGATGAGCCCTCTGCGGGCCTGCATCCAGCGGATGGCGAGGCGCTGTTCGAGGCGCTGCAACGCTTGAAAGCGGCGGGTAATACGTTATTTGTGGTCGAGCACGATCTGGAAACCATGCGTCGCGCCGACTGGTTGATCGATGTTGGCCCGGCCGCGGGTGAGCTTGGCGGTCGCGTGCTGTACAGCGGCGCGCCGGCCGGCTTGGCCGATGTTGCTGACTCGCAAACCCGTGCGTATCTGTTCGCCGACAAAACCCGCCAATCGCAAGCCAGCCGCAAGCCCAGCGACTGGCTGCGCCTGGAGGGCATCACGCGCAATAACCTCAACGACCTCAGTGTTGAGTTTCCATTGGGTTGCTTCACCGCGGTCACCGGTGTCTCAGGGTCTGGCAAATCCAGTCTGGTCAGCCAGGCGCTGCTGGAACTGGTCGGCGCGCACCTGGGACGCCCGACGGTCGACCATGATCCGCAAGAACTGAGCCTGGAAGACGACGCGCCGCAAGTCAGTGGCGGGCAGGTCAGCGCAGGCCTGGATTCGATCAAGCGACTGGTGCAAGTCGATCAGAAACCCATTGGGCGCACACCACGCTCCAACCTTGCGACCTACACCGGGCTGTTCGACAACGTGCGCAAGCTCTTCGCCGCCACACCTGAGGCTCAGGCGGCGGGTTACGACGCCGGGCAGTTTTCGTTCAACGTCGCCAAGGGCCGTTGCCCAACCTGTGAAGGCGAAGGTTTTGTCAGCGTTGAGTTGCTGTTCATGCCCAGCGTCTATGCGCCTTGCCCGACGTGCCACGGTGCGCGCTACAACCCGCAGACGCTGGCGATCAGTTGGCAGGGGCGCAATATTGCCCAGGTGCTGCAATTGACCGTGGACGAAGCCGTGGAGGTATTCGCCGAGCAAGCTGCAATTCGACGCTCACTGGAAGTGCTGCGCGACATCGGCCTCGGTTATCTGCGTCTCGGCCAACCGGCCACCGAACTGTCAGGCGGCGAAGCGCAGCGGATCAAACTGGCCACCGAGTTGCAGCGCAATCAACGCGGGGCGACGCTGTACGTGCTCGATGAACCGACCACCGGCCTGCACCCGCGGGACGTCGATCGCCTGCTGGAACAGTTGAACAACCTGGTGACGGCCGGGCATACGGTGATCGTTGTCGAACATGAAATGCGTGTGGTCGCGCAGAGTGACTGGGTGATCGATATCGGACCGGGAGCCGGAGATCAGGGCGGCAAGATTGTCGTGGCAGGGACGCCGCAGAAAGTCGCGAAGAACAAAAAGAGCCGGACAGCGCCGTTTTTGGGTCGTGCCTTGTGATCAATCCCTGTGGCAGCCCGCCTGCCGGCGAAAAATCTCCCGACACCACGATCATTCAGACAGGGCACGTTACCGTTGACGCCCATCGCCTACAGGGTTTGAAGGTCATCAGGTGCCGTCGATCGTACGCCGCACCTTGTCCAGCAGTTCCTTGATCTGGAACGGCTTGATCAGCATGTCCATGCCGTCACCGAGGAACACCTGGCGGTTGATTGCGGTTTCGGCGTAGCCGGTCATGAACAGGATCGGCAAGGTACTGCGCCATCCACGGGCAACATCGGCCAACTCCCGACCGGTCATGCGTGGCAGGCCGACGTCGGTGAGCAACAAGTCAATGGATTGATCATTCTGCAAGCGCTCCAGGGCTTCCTCGATCTCGGCGACCTGCGTGCAGCGATAACCGGCGTCCACCAAAACCTCGGCGACGAACATGCGCACCGACGGAGTGTCTTCGACGATCAATATGTGTTCGCCCGCCCCTTGCGGGTCGACGGTAGTGGGCAGGATTTCATTGGAGGTAGGGTCGGAGCTGGCCGGCAGCATGATGGTCACTTCGGTGCCGCGCCGGGCCACGCTGCGAATGTGTGCATCGCCACCGGATTGCCTGGCGAAACCGTAGATGGTCGACAATCCGAGCCCGGTCCCCTGGCCCAGCGGTTTGGTGGTGAAGAACGGATCGAACACCTTGTCGATCACGCTGTGGTCAATACCGGTGCCGTCGTCACGCACGGACAAGGCGACATAAGCGCCATCGGCGAGGTTGGGATCTCCGTGGGAATACGCGGCATACGTATTGACCCAAATGTTGCCACCCTGTGGCAGAGCGTCGCGCGCGTTGATCACCAGATTGAGGACGGCACTTTCCAGCTGGATCGGGTCGACCAGGGCAATCGCCGCTTTGCTCGTCAGCTCAAGCTTCAGGGCAATGCGTTCGCCGATGGTGCGCACCAGCAGTTCCTCAAGGGAGCGGATGTGCTCGTTGATGTCCACTGGCCTTGTATCGAGCGGTTGCTGCCGGGCAAATGCCAGCAGGCGATGGGTCAGGGAAGCTGCACTCATCGCCGAGTTCAACGCCGCTTCGGTGTAGAACTGGACCTTGTCGGTGCGTGAATCGGCCACACGCTTCTGGATCAGTTCCAGACTGGTGATGATGCCGGTGAGCAAGTTGTTGAAGTCGTGGGCAATACCGCCGGTCAATTTGCCCAGCGCATCCATTTTTTGCACCTGCAACAACTGCGCCTCGGTGCGCACGCGTTCCGCCACTTCCTTGGCCAACTGGGTGGTGGCGTCGTCCAGCCGTGCCAGATGTGAGCGTTCGCGGTGGCGGTGCTCGGTGACATCCTCGACAAACACCAGGCTCAGTTGCGGTGTGCGATACGGCGAAATCTGCCACTCGGTTTCACGGATCTGGCCCTGCACGCGCATGTTCAGGGTGCCTTTCCAGCGTTCGCCGTATGACAGCCGCAGACGCAGTTCGTTGATGATCGAGGCCTGATCGTCGGCGAAACACTCGTGAAGTGTATCGGACGCGAGGTTGTCCACGGTCAGTTGGGCAAAGGCATGGTTGCACTCATGGATCTTCAGCCCGGCATCCAGCACCGCGATAGGCGCCGACACGTTGACGAAGATCTCGCGAAAACGCGCCTCGCTTTCGCGTAGCGCATTCTCGGTTTCGCGCACCCGCAACAAGGTGCGCAGCGTCGCCAGCAGCACGTCCGGGTCTACTGGATGGATCAGGTAGGCATCGGCGCCCGCGTCGAGGCCGGTGATGATGTCCCCGGTCTGGATCGAAGCGGCTGATACGTGGATCACCGGAAGCAAGGCGGTCGCGGGGTCGGAGCGCAGTTTGCGCACGATGTCGAACCCGCTCATGTCCGGCAGATTGACGTCGAGAATCAATGCATCGAAGTTGACGCTGTCGATCAACTCCAGGCCTTCGTTGCCGGTGCCGGCTTCGAGCACTTCATAGCCATGACGCTCAAGGCGTCGACGCAGGGCGTAGCGGGTGGCGACATTGTCGTCGACAATCAATAAGCGAAGGTCACGTTTCATCGGTGGACTCCGTGGCGATCGCCAGCGGGATGATCACGTAAAAGGTCGAGCCCGTGCCTGGCGTACTCTGGACGCCGACTTCGCCGCCCAGCAAACCGGCGAAGCGTTTGCACAGGGACAGCCCGAGCCCGGTTCCGCGCAGGCGCTTTTGCAGCGGTGAATCGACCTGGGAGAAGTCTTCGAACAATGCGCCATGTAGCTCCGGAGCGATACCTATTCCGGTGTCGCTGACGGCAAAACGCACGTGGGAGCTGTTTTCAAGGCGTGCCGAGACCCGGACTTCACCATGGGTGGTGAATTTCAGCGAATTGGCGATAAAATTGCGCAGGATCTGCGCGAGTTTCTTGTCATCGGTGTACAGGCGCGGCAGTCCCACCGGTTCTTCGAATATCAGGTCCACGGCGGTCGCGTCGACAATCGGTCGAAACATGCCGCGCAGGGCGGCGAACAGGTCGAACATATCGAACCAGGCCGGCGATATGGTGATGCGCCCGGCTTCTATCTTCGCCAGATCCAGCAGGTCGTCGACCATATCGCTCAGCTCGCGCGCAGAATTGCTGACGAATGCCACTTGCTTGTGTTGCTCGGCGCTCAACGGGCCATCAAGCTCATCGGTCAACAGACTGGCGATGCTCAGGATCGAGCCCAATGGGGTGCGAAACTCATGGCTCATGTACGACAGAAAGCGACTTTTCAAGTCCGAGGCCTGGCGTAATTGTTCGGCCTGGGTGTCGAGTTCCGCGTACAGCGCCAACACACCCTGGTTGGTTTCATCGAGTTCGGCGCGCAGGGCATCGGCTTCCCCCTGCAACTGGGCGATCAGTGCTGCTTGTTCGTCAATCTGAGTCGCAGGTGCGTCAGGCATGAGCGGCCTCCAGAGCAATGACCAATACCGTGACGTCGTCCCGTCCACGGCAGAAGTCGCGGTGCAAAATCGCGGCAATCACGGCGGGATGGCGATGCACCAGGCCGGGGTAATCCTGCAGGTTCCAGCGCGACTGCAGGCCGTCGCTGTACATGATCAGCAACTGTCCGTTGACCTGAGCATAGTCAAAGGCTTGTGCCTTTCGATACTGGCCGCCGACGATGCCGGGATGAGAGGCCAGTCCGCGAGACTTGTCCGCTGCAATCAGACAGGCGCCGATATTGCCGATGCCGACGAATTTCAACGCATCGTTGCCAGCATCGAACTGCGCAATGGCCATTGCACCGCCGCGAGTACCGACCATGGCCAGATGCATCTCTTGCAGCGCCAGTACCGGCGAAGCAAATGGCGCCAGTGCGAAGGTTTTTTCGCCGGCGCGGGCGGCTCGTTCGGCTTCTTCGCCATGGCCCAGACCATCGATCACCAGCGCGCTGATGCGTGGCCCGTCGAAGGCCAGGTGCCAGACATCGCCGCAGGCCGGATCGTTGTGCAACGAGTGCTGGCTGATGCCGACGCGGCGATCAGCCGTCTTGTCCTGGCGTGGATACAAGCGCGTCAGCAGCACGGTGCCGCGTGAGTCTGCATACACGTCGAAGACTTCTGTCTGACGCGAAACGGCGCCCAGCCCGATGCCCTGAGTGCCGCCGGTGGAGAAACCATCGGCCAGGCACGCTTGCAGGTCAAAGCCTCTGGCGCGGTCTATTGCGATCATTTCAATGCCGGTACTCTTCCCGCGGGGTAATACCCGCAGGTGCAGTTCGCCATGGGTGGCATGTTTGAGAATGTTGCTGGCAAGCTCGGTCGCCACCAGTGCTACACGACCTGCATCGGTACTGTCGAAGTCATGTTTTTCGGCGAGTTGTTGGGCGGTGCGCCGTGCGTGCCCGATCTGACTGCTGTCTTCGATCACCAGCACCTGGGTCATCGATCCGCCAATATTCAAGTCCATCGCGTGATCGTCACGCGAGTGCCCTGACCAGGCGCGGTGTCGAGTTCGAACTCGTTGACCAGCCGCTTGGCGCCGGTCAGGCCCAGTCCAAGACCACTGCCGGAGGTCCAGCCATCGGTCATTGCCAGCTTGATGTCGGGAATGCCGGGGCCTTCATCGCGAAAAACCAGGCGCAGGCCGCAACGGGCCTGGTCGTCGAGGATCTGCCAGTCCATGTCGCCGCCTCCGCCGTACACCATGGTGTTACGCGCCAGTTCGCTGACAGCGGTCACCAGTTTGGTCAGGTCGATAAGGCGCATGCCGCATTCCTGGGCCAGCTTGCGTGTCAGTTGCCGAGCCAGGACCACGTCCTGCTCGATGTGAATCGGATGAGTGCCGCTGCTGCGTACGATCATTGTTCACGTACTCGTTCCTGAAGCAGTTTCATCCCGCGTTCGACATTCAGCGCGGTGCTGACGCCGGGCAAGGTCAGGCCCAGTTCCACCAGGGTGATCGCCACCGCCGGTTGCATGCCGACCAGCACGGTCTGGGCATCCATGATTTTCGAGAGACCGGAAATCGTCCCGATCATCCGGCCGATAAAGGAATCGACCATGTCCAGGGCGGAGATGTCGATCAGTACGCCCCGGGCGGAAGTGCGGCTGATCCGCTCGGACAAGTCGTCCTGAAGCGTCAGCGCCAACTGGTCGTGCATGTCGACCTGAATGGTCACCAGCAAGAAGTCGCCCATCTGTAATATCGGGATTCGCTCCATAAGCTCACACCGCCTTGCTGATGGTCATTCCCAACCGGGTCAGTGCCAGTTTCAGGGCATCGGCCAGATTGGCTTTGGTCACCACGCCTTGCAGGTCCAGGCCCAGGTGCACGATGGTCTGGGCAATCTGCGGACGCACACCACTGATGATGCAATCGGCGCCCATCAGGCGAATCGCCGTGACAGTTTTGAGCAGGTGTTGCGCCACCAGCGTATCGACGGTGGGCACACCCGTGATGTCGATAATGGCAATTTCCGAACCAGTGTCGACGATTCGCTGCAACAGCGATTCCATGACCACCTGAGTGCGTTGCGAATCCAGGGTGCCGATCATCGGCAGCGCCAATACGCCATCCCAGAGCTTGACCACCGGCGTCGACAGTTCCAGCAGTTCTTCCTGCTGACGCTTGATCACCGCCTCGCGGGATTTCTGGAAGGTGCGGATAGTGTGCAGGCCCAGGGCGTCGAGCAGTTCGGAGACTTCCAGAAGCTGTTCGGCCAATAGCGCCGGACTGTCCTGATAGTGGTTTTGCAGCAGGGCAAACAACGGCCCTTTCAAGGCGAAGATAAAACTGGCGGTCTGCTGAGAGTCGTGGCCCAGCAGGGCACGGCTATGGGAGAGTTTTTCGAGAAACTGGCGAATGTCGTCCCAGCCCGGGGCGGCGATATTCTGGGTGTTGCCGCTCTGCAGGCCCGAGATGATCAGCTCGAGGAATTGCGACGCTTGCTGCTGCAAGTCCTGGACTTTGAGATTGCGTGTGGCACCACTGGTTTCGAGGTCGTTTGTCCATTGGGCAAGCAATTGTGCCGAGTTCTTTTTCATTGCATCGAGCGTGGTGGATTGCAGTGCCGCCATGAGACTTGACTCCTTGAGTTTAAGCGCCGACTCCCCAAAAAATGACCGGCGCAGTTGAATGACCTTTGCCGGATGAAATAGTTGTTGGTTTTCCAGGGCTTTTTTTCATTTCGGCACATGGACTTTAGTCGGCGAAGGCCGTTTCGGTAGTTTTTCACAGAGAATCAGTGCTCCGAAGGAACCCTGAAGCTCAGCCGACTTCGAAACTTCAAGGCTCGGCTATTGAGTCAGGCCGCGCGGATGCAGTGACGAGGACGTAACCATGAAAGAGCAATCGATAACGCCGCAAAAGGATCGACCGCAAAGCGACAACCTTGGCGAACCCGTGGAAAACACCCCGCAGCCGCAAAGCGGCGATGACGCGGTTGACCAGAAAAACCGCCATACCGATAACGACAATGAGTTCAGCCCGGGCTTCAAACCCAACCCGGACCGCCCAAAACCCAGCGATGACACCGATGCCGATATCGACACCGATGGCGGCTGAAATCCGCAAATAAAGAAAGCCGCATCTAACGTGCGGCTTTCTTTTTTGCGCTGCGATCATTTACTTGGCATGCGCAGCTTGCAGTTTCTTCGCCATGTCCAGGTGTTTTTGCAGTCCCGGCAACATTTTCTGGGCGAAGCCTTTAAGTTCGACGGCGCCTTTGGTTTTGTCATCCGTTACCGTATTTGCTTCTTTCTTGAATAGTTCGATGGTTTCTTCGTGGGCTTTGACCTGATTGTTTGCGTAGGCCGCATCGAACGATTCATCGCGCATGTCGAGGATTTTTTCCTTGGCCTGCTTTACCAAGGTGGTTTCGTCTGGCACTTCAATGTCGTTTTTCTTCGCGATGGCCGCCAGTTCGTCATTGGCCTTGCCATGATCGGTGATCATCATGTTGGCGAATGCCTTGACGTCCGCCGATTGGCTTTTTTCCAGCGCCAGCCGGCTGGTTTCGATTTCGGCAATACCACCCGCTGCGGCTTTGTCGACGAAATCATTGGAAGTGGCAGCGAATGCTGCGCCCATGCTGGTGCTCAGGGCTACGACCAGGGCGAGGTGGCGCATTTTGAATCCGTCCATTGGTTTTCTCCGCTTGGTTTCAAGGTCAGGTTTCAAGGGCAGGTTTGATGGGCGATCCGCAGTGATCGTTAAGCTGTGGAGGCGGATTTACCGGCAAAGGTTTTATCGCATTTGCGACAGGACGACGAACGGACGCCGCTGGTCTGACAGGTGGTCGACAGAACCGTCCAAGCAAGGCCATTCTGATAGTTGGCGAGCGCAATCAGTCGCGTTCGCTGCCGATTAACAAACGGAGGTGTTCCATGCCGGTGCCACACGACCTTTTTCAGGATCTGAGTTGCACAAAGGAAGAAATCCAGCAGAAACGCACCAAGGATCCGTTACTGGATTCACTGATCAACAAGTATTCCCTGGCAGACGCCGAGGTGGTGAAGGCCGAGCAAGCCAAATCCAGCGATGATGCAGTGACGAAGCTCAAGGCCAAGCGCCTGGAGGTCAAGGACAAAATCGTCAGACAGCTGCAGTCGCGGACCTGATCACGATTTAAGAGTTGCAGGAGCGAGGTTGCTCGCTCCCGCATTGTTCCGGCGTTATTGCAGTGCGCTGCTCAAGGGCAAACGCGCCATGTTCCTGGCCTTCAGCGAACCGAAATACAACCAGTCTCCATACTCGCGCACCGTGGTAATCGGGGAGTAGTTGCCGCTGCTGCCGTCCTGCAGGTTGGCGATGACCTTGCCTTGCAGATCCAGACCGAGCACAAAACCACGTTTTTCCACGGGTTTGGGCAGTATAGTCATGGCTCGCACGATCATCTTGCGCAAATACGGGTGAGGTGCGGTGGCATCGAGCAGAGCGTTGCGCGGTGCATACAGCGCCACCCAGAAGCGGTCGCGGCCATTGAATGACAGGTTGTCCGGCAAGCCCGGCAGATTGTCGATGAATATCTCGTGGGTACCGGCGTTCGGTCCGGTCAACCAATAGCGGCTGATGCGATAGGCGCCCGTTTCATTGACCAGAACGTAGGCATCTTCGGGACCCAACGTCACGCCGTTGGCGAACTCCAGTTTGTCCAACAGGACCGAAGTTTTACCGGTCTGAAAGTCATAACGCAGCAATCGACCGTCGCCACCATGCTCGATGATTGCCTCGCCATCCTTGCCATAGCCAAAGCGGCTGGAAGCATCGCTGAAATAAGCAAAGTGCCCCGGTTTGTCGATGACCACGTCGTCAGTGAAACCAAAGGGCACACCGTTGGCCTCGGTGGTCAACGCCACCAGTCGACCTTGCGCATCGAGCGACAGCAAGCCTTTGACCGCATCAGCGATGACCAGCAAGCCATTTGGATGGCGGGCCAGCCCCAATGGTCGGCCACCGGTATCGGCGAGCATTTTGGTGATCTTGCCATCCAGGCTGGTGCGGATGACGCGGCCGTCATGCAAACCGCTGATCAGTGCATCATTTTCCAGCAGCAGTGCTTCCGGGCCGTCGATGTCCACTGCGCCCACGCGCTCGATGCCTTTGAGGCGCTGATTGTCGGCGTAGACACCTGTGGTGAGGGGCGGAGCAGGTGACGGCGTCCAGGCCACCGGTTGCACCTTGGTCGGCATCAGCAGCAGGAACCCGCCAATGGCAACGATCAGCAGCAACACCCAATGGTGGAACCTGATCGATCGACTCACGCGCCGACTCCTGATTGTGCCAAGTGCTTTTGTGCCATCTCGCGCAAAGCCAGCATCGACGCCGCCGACTCGTGATCTATTCGCCGCTTGAGCAGCAACCGATTGGCAATGCGCATCGCCAGACCACTGAATTGATACTCCAGCGTGCGGACAAATCGTGTGCTGTCGCCTTGGGCCTCGCATTCGTAAGTCACCACCAGCGATAGTCCATGGTCGCCATCAGCCCGGGCAATCCAACGCCGTCCCGGCAGATACTCGTCGACCACCCAACGCAAATGCCCGTCGCGGCCACCGGCACGGATGTCTTCTTCGAACCGGGCGCCGGCATGCAACGAACCTTTCTGGCCATTGATCTTCAACGATGATGGATGCCACTGCGGCCAGAGGCTCACGGTGCTGGCGTAGGCGAGAACCTCGATGGGGTTGCCGGCAATCTCGATCTGGTGCTGCATGCGGGTCATGGCTGTTCTCGTCAGGTACGGGGTGGCCTGCTCCGGTTCCCAGTAAAGGGTGCCGAACAGGTAATCCATCAACGGAAATACAATGTTGAAATTGCGCTCCTGCATCATCTCGCGGCGATGGTGCAGTTCATGCAGGCGACGCATCTGACGAATCCACGGCAGGCGTGTCAGCGGATTGTGCGGCGGCAAATGTTCGCAGGCATGAAACACTTCATAGGTGAGATAACCGAGGACCATGCACCCGCCCACCAGGCCGGCGACGTTGGCGTCAAATTGCTTGAGCAGCCACCAGAGGGGCAGGGTGATCACCAGTGTGTGTAACACGATCAGCCATGCGGGAAACAGGATCACCCGCCAGTCGCGGGCGTTGTCGTAAGTCATATGCCCGGGGGCGAAGAAGCTGTGATGGTCGCCGGCATGGCGGGCATAGAACATCCGTGCGAAGGCTTTTTTGTGATGCCCCAGGTGCCTATGCACGATGTACACACCAAAGCTGAACGCCAGCAGGGTCAACGGCACCGCCAGCCATTGCAGCGGGCGCACCTGGTGCACGCTAGTCCAGAACATGGCGATGGCCAGCATGCCGAACAACAATACAAAAATGCCATGTAACCAAGGGTTGTAGCGGGGGTGGATGTCGGCGCGGTAGCGGCTGCGGAATGCTTCGGTGGTCTGCCTCACTGCAATCACCTGTCGTTTTTATTATCTCCAGCAGATTAGACGATTTCGACAGGTTGTCCCGCCGAACCTTGAGGACACAACGGCCATGATCCGGTGCAAACCGGACTCACGTCAGCGGGTTCCAGCGTTGCGACCAGTCGTCATCGGACTTGATCACTTCGCGCAGTAGATCGAAAGCCTGTTGCAGGGTTTCCGAGTCGCGATCGCGGGAGTAGACCAGGTAGGTGGGATAACTGAATTCCGGGGCTTTCGCGACGGACTCCAGCACGCCGCTTTCCAGATAGCTCTGCACGACGCGGGTACGGAAATAGCCACTGCCGCCGTTTTCCAGAATGTATTGCAAGGCCAGCGGGCCAAGATTGAAGCTCAGCGCAGCCTTGGCTTTCTCCGGTAACGCCGCATCGTGCTGGCGCCGGAAGTCCGGGCCCCAATCGATATACACGTAAGGGTCAGGACGCGCAGGATGGCGGACGAGGATGAGTTTTTCTTCGAGAATCTGCTCGACTTGCAGACGCGGCCAGTACTCGGGTTGGTAGACCAGCGCCGCATCCAGCACACCGAGTTCCAGCTGCCGCAGCAGGTTTTCGCCGTCACGAATCTCCATGCGCAGGGCGTGGCCAGGAATTTTTTCCCGCAGTTCAGCGGCCCAACTGAGCATCAGCGGGTTGCACAGGCTGACCTCTCCGCCGATATGCAACACATCGTGGTAACCCTCGGGCAATGGTAGATCGCGCCGCGCCGCTGCCCAGGTTTCCACCAACTGGTTGGCGTACACCACGAAGGCTTCGCCATTGGGCGTCAACCGGGCGCCGGCGCGATTGCGCACGAACAGGGTGCTGCCCAATTGGCTTTCGAGTTTCTGCACTCGGGCGGTGATTGCGGTCTGGGTGACGTGAAGTTTTTCGGCGGCTGCGGCAAGGCTGCCGTGGCGGACGATTTCCAGGAAGGTGCGGGCTAGGTCGATGTCCATGGGGCGGCCGGTGCGAAGAGTGCAGGCATTGTAAGAGCGTAATTGTGCGCAGGCTACAGGCACCGAAAACGACAAATCCCGCCACCAGGGCGGGATTCGTTTGTAGCCAGGCGTGCTCCCGAAAAGCCGGGAGCGACTTGCTTAGCTTGGGAACAGCTCGGACAGTTTCATCGCCAGCATCATGTCGCCTTCAGCGCGCAGTTTGCCGCCCATGAACGCTTGCATGCCGTCGGTTTCACCGCTGACGATGCCTTCCAGGGTTTCGCCGTCCATCACCAGAGTGACCTGGGCGTCCGGGTTCTCGCCTTCCTGCAGTTCGCAGGTCTGGTCCTTGACGATCAGCGAAAAGTTCTTGGTGTCGTCGATGCGGAAACCGAAGACCAGGTCCAGACCGGCAGCAGCGGCTGGGTTGAACTTGGCTTTCATTGCTTGTACTGCATCTGCTACGGAGGTCATGGTTTGATCCTTTTTTCTGATAGATAGAGCAGGGTAATTAGAGCTGGGTGATTACAGCCAGGGTCACAATAGTCCGGACTCAGCGAAACGTGATGAGTTCCGGGGCCTTCAGCAGTTGCAGGTGCGCATGACTGTTGAAGGAAGCCAGAGCCACCTCGCGACCACGAAACTTCAAATGGTTGAGCGAGGTGTTGACGATTTGCCAGTTCAATTCAAAAGCCTGTTTGGCAGGCATTTGCGTAATGAGATGGAGCAGGGCAGTGATGGTGCCGCCGGAGGTGAACACGGCGATTTTCTGTGTGTTGTCGGCCTGTTCGAGGATCCGGTGCAGGCCGGCCTGTACACGCTCGACAAAACCCAGCCAGCTTTCCAGCCCCGCCGTGTCGTAGGTGCCCGCCAGCCAGCGCTCGATGATCAGGGCGAAGATGCGCTGAAATTCGCCGCGGTTTTGCGCCGCGTTGCGCAAAATGTTCAGGGCTTCGGGTTCGTCCGGCAGCATGGCGGGCAACAGCGCGCGAATCACTGCGTCGGCATCGAACTCGTTGAAAGCGCAATCGGTTTCGAGAATGGGAACCGGCAGCCCTACGGCGGCAAATTGCTCCAGGGCGCTGTTGGCCGTGTGCTGCTGGCGACGCAGGTCGCCTGCAATGCAGCGATCGAAGCTGATACCGAGTTCGGCCAGGTGTTGGCCGAGGATTTCTGCCTGACGGATACCGGTCGGCGACAGGACGTCATAGTCGTCTGCACCAAAGGAGGCCTGGCCATGTCGAATCAAATAGATGCTGCCCACGTCCGCGTCATCCCGGTACGTTGAAGGTTTGGCGAGGTTATGAGGATGGCGGTGAGCTGTCAATGAAAAAACATACGCTTGTTTGAAATGCTCGTTCCAGCCGTGTTGCCAGAGGTTTCACGGCTGGTCGCAAGGCTGGCGCATGGGTATGCTGGAGGCATCCCGCGCGCGTAGATGTCGCGCATCGTTTGAGGAGTCCCTGTGGAGTTTTTTTCCGAGTACGCCATTTTTCTGGCCAAGACTGTGACCCTGGTGATCGCCATTCTGGTGGTCCTGGCCAGTTTTGCGGCCTTGCGCAGCAAAGGTCGACGTAAATCGGCCGGGCAGTTACAGGTCAGCAAGCTCAATGATTTCTACAAAGGGCTGCGTGAACGCCTGGAGCAAACCTTGCTCGACAAGGATCAGCTCAAGGCCTTGCGCAAGGTCGAAGCCAAGACCGAGAAAAAACAGAAGAAAAAGCCCGAGGCCAAACCACGGGTGTTCGTGCTGGATTTCGACGGTGACATCAAGGCGTCGGCCACGGAAAGCCTGCGCCATGAAATCACCGCACTGCTGACCCTCGCCACCCCGAAAGACGAAGTGGTGCTGCGTCTGGAAAGCGGTGGCGGTATGGTCCATAGCTACGGACTGGCATCTTCGCAGCTGGCGCGTATCCGTGAAGCCGGCGTGCCATTGACCGTGTGCATCGACAAAGTGGCAGCCAGCGGCGGCTACATGATGGCGTGCATAGGCGAGAAGATCATCAGCGCACCGTTCGCGATTCTCGGTTCGATCGGCGTGGTGGCACAATTGCCCAACGTCAATCGCCTGCTGAAAAAACACGACATCGACTTCGAAGTGCTGACGGCCGGTGAATACAAGCGCACCTTGACGGTGTTCGGCGAAAACACCGAGAAGGGCCGGGAGAAGTTCCAGGAAGACCTGGACATTACACACCAATTGTTCAAGAACTTCGTATCACGCTACCGCCCGCAACTGGCCATTGACGAAGTCGCCACTGGCGAAATCTGGCTGGGTGTCGCGGCGCTCGACAAGCAACTGGTGGACGAACTCAAGACCAGCGACGAATACCTGGCCGAGCGTGCCAAGCAGTCCGAGCTCTATCACCTGCACTATGCCGAACGCAAAAGCCTGCAGGAACGCATTGGCATGGCAGCCAGCAGTTCGGTTGAGCGTGTGCTGATGAACGTGTGGGGACGCCTGACACAAAATCGATTCTGGTAATGCATGAGCTACACCGGCACTCAATAAAACCGCAGCATTAGCTGCGGTTTTATTTTGGGCGGAAAGTTGAGTGCGTTAATTAAGTATTAGAATCTCTAGTCCAATAAATATTTTGTGCTTATTAATGGCGTTTACTTGTCAGGTGCATTGATTAGAATCGACTTTCCCTAATCAGCAGCAAGGAAGTTGCACAATGGAAATAAGCACTCAATACAATGGTAATCCGGATGACTTAGCTCTTTTTGTAAAGCTATTGCCCGAAGAGTCCATGTTTCTTATCGATCTACGGCCCAAAAAGGATCACAAGGTTGTCCATCGATCCAATGGTGAAATCCTGTTCACCCTTATCAGGCGCCATCAGCCCAGTCCGTCGAAGCCGGACTTCAAGGTTTTCATCGTAGGTGCAAACTGGGGAAGTTTGAACGGTACGTTATTTGAAGATGTCGCTGCATTGGCATATGCCATTCAGAAAAGAGGACTGCAGCAAGTCGCGTTTTAACCCTTCTTTAGAAGCGAAGTTCAAGTAAGGTCTTGATGATCAACATCATCAAGACTTATTTATGGGTGACGGTGGACAAGGCGAGCCCGCTCCTACAAGTGCTATCTGCTTCTTCCCACATTGCAAAACGTTCACATTGGTTAGAGTGAAATCCTTCCACTGCAACGGACTGCGCAATGAACGAGTATCCTCTCCAACCCCTGTACGAGGCGCTGAAGGTCGCTGTCGACACTACGCTGCCACAAACCCCGACCCAGTTTGCCGAGTATCTGATCAAGCAAAAATGGGCTATCGATCCGCAGGATGCCCTGCTTGTCACCCTCGATTACGATTACCGCGGCCATCCTGCACAGGACGGCATTTACCAGGGACAGGTCGCGAATTCGCAAAGCCTGGTTCAGGTGCTGCTCAGCAATTACCAGACCGTCGGCGACGGGCATTTCGGTGAAACGGCTTTCGGTCTGTATACGCCGCCGGATATCGGGCCGGCCGTTCGCGTCGTTGAGCATGTCGATGAATTCGCCGATGACGGTAGCGGTAATCACAAAACCTATGAAGGTATTTATCGGCAGATAGTGCCGCAAACCTTCGGGCCGCAGACCCAAATCAATGTGCGGCCCGCAGATTTCAAGAAATGGGTCTGGCAGCTGTCTTTCAAGGATTTGTACAGGGACTATGTCGACAAAGCGTGGCCCACTGACGAGGTGATTGCGGCTGCCGAACCTTTTGCCCTGAGAACATCCACCAAAGCCGCGTTTGTCATGTCCTCCTGGCTGCAACGGCAAGAAAACAGCCTGTCTCCAGAGGGCCTGGAGCTGGCGATGCAGGCGGCGGGTTTGCCTGTCGGCCAGACCTGGGGGACATTGACGATCGAGCAGCTGCAAGCCGTGACGCGAATGCCTTCGAATGTGCAGGCAAACCGTCTCAGGCTTTACCGATACACCGCAACGGATATCTGGTGTTACCGCGAGCGGTCCAGCGGCAGAGTTTTGATGTTTGTCCCGGGCAACTCTTCACCCTTGCACGAGTTTACCGATACCTCCCAGCTGCGCCGGTGGGTCGTTGACCAGGCGCAGGACGCCGAAACGAGGCAGGCGCTGGCTGCGCACTTCGCCAAGGAGGATCGCAGCGACGGCACCTTTCACGCCGGTGTACTAACCGCGCTGGAGGGCATGGCGCAATACCCCAGGGAGCATCGGTTGACGAAGGAGGCCGGCTTCTTCAATGACGATGGCTATTGGAACCCCGATGATTACATTGCCTTCGACCTGGCTTCCCCGAGAACCGACCCTTTCGCGCAACTGGTATCGAGCATGAAGCAGGCCGCTCAGGCCAGCGTCGATACTATTCGTGATGACGCCCAGGTCAACCGCGATAATTTGAACGCGGTCATCGAACCCATTGTGCAATGGGTCAACCGATTCGGTCCGCTGGCATTGTTCGTCCCGGGCGGTGAGGGTTTTCTGGCCCTGGCCGGGCTGCTCGATGCGGCCTATGGCCTGGATCAGGCAGTAAGTGCTGAAACGGCCGAACAGCGTTCCGAGGGGGTGACCCGCACGGTCTTCGGGTTGCTCAACGCGCTGCCTCTGGTTGCCGATGCCACGTCGGCCATTGGCGAAGAGGCTCAGGCTGGCAAGCTGATTCCGTCGCAAGACTTACCGCGCGAACCCGCAGCCGGACCCCATCCCGAACCCACCGCATTGCCTGCACCGCCACCTGGGCCAATGCCCTCACGGGTGGATCTGCTGCGGGGCGTCGGCGCGCCTGCGGGCACATTCAGTGACGAGGTGCTGGCACAGATCGGCAAGGTCAGTGCGGTCGACAATGACATGCTGCGCCTGATGCAGTCTGGCCGGCCGCCGACCCCGTTGCTGGCGGACACCATTGAGCGCTTCAGCATCGATCAGGAAGTCATGGCACAAACTCGTTCATCCACCGCGCCAGGTGACCTTTTCTATCAGCGGTATCAGGCGCTGCAGCAGTCCGAATACGAATGGGTGAAGCTGTTCCAGCGCCAATATCCCGAATTGCCGAGAACGGCTGTGGAACAAATGCTCGATCGCTATGGGGTTGATTTGACGGCGGCACCGGACGCTTCCCAGGCCCGGTGGCTGTTCAGACAACTCGATGGCAAGGCTCGTCAATACCAGCAGCATGTGCGCCTGAACCGGGCCTATGAAGGTCTTTATCTGCAGTCAATCGCCAATCCTGCGTCGGATACCCTGGCCCTGCATTCAATGAGCCGTCTGCCAGGTTGGCCCAAAGGTTTGCGCATCGAAGTGCGCGACGCCTCCATCGGCGGACGCCTGCTGGATCGCAGCGGACCGCTCGAAGCGCCGGATTGCCGGATCCTGATCAGGGTGGAGGCGGGATATCTGCCGTCCACGCAAGCGGCTTCAACCACCGATGTCTACTCAGCGGTTGCAGAGCTGTTGTCAGAGGATGAGCGCTCGGCCTTAGGGCTGATATCCAGTGACCCGGGCAAACAACTTAAACTCAAGATCGGTGACCAACCGTTGCCCCGTTCAGAGCTCATGCTGGGGTTGGGCAGGATGGACTCCGGTTTGCCCTTCGAAGCACAGGGCTTGAAAGGCGGAGGTTTTCCGGATACGCCCCACGCCGCGCAATTGACCCACGAAATCATGAGGTTGCAGCTCAGGGAGATCTATCCTGAATTCACCGACAGTGAGGCCGATGACGTTCTGCTACCTCTGGGCAGTGGTGCGCAACGCCACATCGACACGTTGCGCCAGCAAATGCATCAACTGCATATGGACATCGATACCTGGATCGATCAGGTGGGAGTGGATATCGACGAAATGGATATCCCGTTCCTGAACATGGGCGATCCTGGAACAGAAGGATTGACCCACGCGCAACTTGCTTTGCGCAATGCACAGATGGTCCAGGACACCATGCGCCAGGAAACGGCGACTCGTGACGAGTTGGCCGAAGAGTTGATCGCCATCTGGAAAAAACGCGCACCGCAGGAACATAGCCACTATTCAGGCAATCATGTCGATGGTTTCGTGATGGACATGAGCCACGAAGACTACCATCGGCTGCCGGCGCTCAACGTGCGTTTCAATGATGTCATCGGGCTGAATCTGCAGCAGTTGCAGTTGACGGAAGGAGAGACGCTCAATGGCTTTCTGGAGTGTTTTGCGAACCTGCGGACACTCAATCTGCAAGACACTGACCTGCGGTTATTCAACCTCGATGGTGAACTGGAATCTGTGTTGCCACCGGCCGTTGCCCAGTTGCAGCATCTGACAACCTTGAATCTGCGTGCCACCCAACTGACCTTTGAGGAAACCACGGCAGCGCAGTTGAGCTCGCTGACCAATCTGCAATCGCTGGACTTGAGCGAAAACCCGTTGCGCGTTCCACCGGTGATACTGGGAATGGACAAGCTACGTTCGCTCAATTTGAACAACACCCGCATTACCACGTGCCCCATCGGGGTCATGGATCAGCCCTACCTGACGACCCTGGATCTGCGCAACAACGGCATTCGCCGAGTGCCGCTGGCCGTGCTGAATCAAGCCATCGCCAGGGATCGGGTGCTGCTGTGGAATAACCCGCTGGATGATGAGGACACCTTGCGGCGGTTGGTCACGCATCGGGAGCAAACAGGCATCAACTTGTGGCTGGGTGCGCCTGGCCCCGCGTATTCGGATCCGCTGGCCTGGTTGAACGGGATTGAAGGAACGCAGCGAAACGCTCGGCTTGAGGTCTGGCAGCGCCTGGCGCTCAGGCCGGGAGGTGGGCGATTTTTAGGAACGATGAATACCCTGACCCTCACCGCGGATTTCCGGGTCAATTACCTGGATCTTCAAACACGGGTCTGGCGACTGCTGGTCGATGCGGATGCATCGGATGAACTGCTGGAGCGCTTGACCCGCAATACGCCGATTCCGGCGGGCGCTCTGGATAACCCTGTCGCGGTGTTCACGGCATTGGAAAGCCGTGCGCAGTTATACCGGGACTGGGCGGCGTTGGGGCAACCGATTCCCATCCAGCAATAAGGATTTCAAGGGCGGGTAGCCAATAGCCCTGCTGCCGATGGGGAGCAGGGCTACAGCTGTCAACGGCGACGGAACAGCGGCAGCGGTTCGTCGGTGGCGGCCTGATAGGTCACCGAGAAGTCCTTGAGACCTTCCAGGGCTTCGTACGGGTCTTTATCGGCACGGATCGCGAATGCATCGAATCCGCAGCGGTGCATGTAGAACAATTGATCGCGCAGCACGTCGCCAATCGCCCGCAATTCGCCTTTGAAACCGTAGCGGTCACGCAGCAGACGGGCGTTGGAGTAGTTGCGGCCATCGGTGAAGGCCGGGAAGTTCAAGGCGATGACCTGGAAACTCTCGACATCCTCTCCGATTTCCTCGGCTTCTTCATCGGCATCCAGCCAGATACCCAGGCCGCCGTCGCGGGCCAGGAGCATACGGCTGTGTTCGCGCCACAATTGCAGCGGGACGATGTAGTCGTCGCAGTTGGTGATCTCGTCGATGTTGAAATCCTTGGGCAGCAGGTGCCAGGTTTCGTCGACGACGGCGTTGTTCTTAATGATTCGCTGCATAGACGCGTTCCTTGAAGAGGTCGATGCCAATACGCTGATAGGTGTCGATGAAGCGCTCGTCTTCGGTACGTTGTTCGATGTACACGTCGATCAGCTTCTCGATCACGTCAGGCATGTCTTCCTGAGCGAAGGACGGGCCAAGGATCTTGCCCAGGCTGGCGTCGCGACTGGCGCTGCCGCCGAGGGAAACCTGATAGAACTCTTCGCCTTTCTTGTCCACCCCGAGAATGCCGATGTGGCCGACGTGGTGGTGACCGCAGGCGTTCATGCAACCGGAGATGTTCAGGTCCAGTTCGCCGATATCGAACAGGTAGTCCAGGTCGTCGAAACGGCGCTGGATCGATTCGGCGATCGGGATCGACTTGGCGTTGGCCAGGGAGCAGAAATCGCCGCCCGGGCAGCAGATGATGTCAGTCAGCAGGCCGATGTTCGGCGTGGCGAAACCTTTCTCGCGCAACTCGCCCCACAGCGTGAACAATTTGTCCTGTTCAACGTCGGCCAGAATGATGTTCTGTTCGTGGGAGGTGCGCAGTTGACCGAAGCTATAGCGCTCGGCCAGGTCGGCCACGGCGTCCAGCTGCTTGTCAGTGATGTCGCCCGGTGCTACGCCGGTCGGCTTCAACGACAGGGTCACGGCAACATAACCCGGCTTCTTGTGGGCCAGGGTGTTGCGCGCGCGCCAGCGGGCGAAGCCCGGGTGTTGCTGGTCGAGTTCGGCCAGGGCAGCGTTCTGGTTGTCGAGGGACTTGTAGTCTGGATCGACGAAATGTTTGGCGACGCGATGTACCTCGGCTTCGGTCAGCGTGGTCTGGCCACCGCGCAGGTGCTCCATTTCCGCATCGACTTTCTGCGCGAAAACTTCAGGCGTCAGCGCTTTCACCAGGATCTTGATCCGCGCCTTGTACTTGTTGTCGCGACGGCCATAGCGGTTGTAGACACGCAGGATGGCGTCGAGATAGCTCAACAGGTCTTGCCACGGCAGGAATTCATTGATGAATGCGCCCACCACAGGGGTACGCCCCAAACCACCGCCGACCAGCACACGGAAGCCCAGTTCGCCAGCGGCGTTGTGCACCGGCTCAAGGCCGATGTCGTGGACTTCGATGGCGGCACGGTCGGAGGTCGAACCGTTCACGGCGATCTTGAATTTGCGTGGCAGGTAGGCGAATTCCGGGTGGAACGTGGTCCACTGGCGGACGATCTCGCACCATGGGCGCGGGTCGATGAGTTCGTCGGCGGCGACACCGGCGAACTGGTCGGTGGTGACGTTGCGCAGGCAGTTGCCGCTGGTCTGGATCGCGTGCATCTGCACGGTGGCCAGTTCAGCGAGGATGTCCGGGATATCTTCCACGGCCGGCCAGTTGAACTGCACGTTCTGCCGGGTACTGATATGGGCGTAGCCCTTGTCGTAGTCCCGGGCGATCTTGGCCATCATTCGCATTTGTCGCGAAGTCAGCTGGCCGTAAGGCACCGCGACTCGCAACATCGGTGCGAAACGCTGGATGTAAAGGCCATTTTGCAGGCGCAGGGGGCGGAATTCTTCTTCGCTCAGCTCACCTGCCAGATAGCGTCGGGTCTGATCACGGAACTGCTTGACGCGGTCCTCGATGATCCGCTGATCGTATTCGTCGTATACGTACATATAAGTCCTGTTCTCAGGCTTGGGTCGCTCGGATGCAGCTGCGTTTTTTGCTTGCCGCAGTCCAAGAGCCTCTGCAATTCTGCGCGCACGGCCGCGCACTCCTAATGGAGCCGGGGCAAGATACCAGTTTGCAGTTATGCGCAAAAGTGATGTTTGAGTATATATAAAGAACCAAATCGCCTAACGAGAAGGGTTGTTAGATAACCCACATTTGTCGTGCGGGCAATCATCGTCTTAACTGTGGTCGAGTCCTTATGCAATCACCGATAAAACCGACAAGAGGCGATGCAATGAGCAACCCAACCAAAGCAAGGAAAAGCGACAGCACAGTCGATGCCTGGGCGATTCTGTTCCTGATCATTCTTGTGGTCGGCACCGCCGTATTCTGGGTAAGTCATCAATAACCGACCCGACCGAGCCTCGTTCCGACGATTGTCGGACAAAAACCGCAATAAACGCCGTTTTGCGGACGTTCGCTGGCTATAATGCGTGGCGAATTTCCGGGGGCTCGGACGACACATGTTGAAGTTTCTAAGGGGTGCATTGCTGGCGCTGGGCATGGTCGCGGGACCGTGTGCTCAAGCGGCGTCAGTGCTGTTCCTCAACCCGGGGACCACCAGGGAAGCCTTTTGGGTCAGCTATTCGCAATTCATGCAGGCGGCCGCCGCTGATCTGGGCATGGACCTGCGCATCCAGTATTCCGACCGGGTTCCTGAAAACATTATCAAGCAGGCACGCGAAGCCCTGCAGGGCAGCGATCGCCCCGACTATCTGGTGTTCGTCAACGAGCAATCGGTCGCCCCCGAAGTACTGCGCCTGGCTCAAGGCAGCGGGGTGAAGTTATTCATGGTCAACAATGCCCTGACGGTGGATCAGATAAAACTGCTCGGCGCCCGACCGAACAAGTATCCCGACTGGATCGGCAGCCTGGTGCCCAATGACGAGGAGGGCGGTTACCTGATGCTCAAGGAACTGATCCGCTCGCATCCCCCGGTAGCGCCGGGCGAAATGATTGATCTGCTGGCTTTTTCCGGACTGAAAGTGACGCCCTCGGCGCAGTTGCGGGAAAAAGGCATGCGTCGGGCGCTGGCGGAACACCCGCAAGTGCGTTTGCGCCAGCTGGTGTATGGCGGCTGGACCCGTCAGCGCGCCTACGAGCAAGCCAAGCTGTTGTTCAAGCGCTATCCGCAGACTTCACTGGTGTGGGCGGCCAACGACGAAATGGCGTTTGGCGTCATGCAGGCGTATGTCGAATCAGGGGGAGTCCCGGGCAAGGACGCGTTGTTCGGCGCCATCAACAATTCACCCGAGGCATTGCAGGCTCTGCTCGACAATCGCTTGAGCGTATTGCTTGGCGGGCATTTCAGCCTGGGCGGCTGGGCGTTGGTTGAACTGCATGATTATGACGAAGGGATCGACATCAGCCAGTACGGCGGTCGCGACCGACAGATTCCACTGTTGCAACTGATCAACCGTTCGCAAGCCAAACGACTGTTGGCAATGAGTCGCACGCAGGACTACGGGGTGGATTTCCACAAGCTTTCGGCCAAGGGACGACCCGCGTCATACCGCTATCCGTTCAGCCTGCAAACCCTGATGCACTGACCCGTTTCAGATCCCTGCCAGCAGCAGCACCAGTTTGACGATGCCGAACAGCGTCAGGGCAAACACCGTGGTGAACAAAATCCCCAGGATCACGAAATGACTCGGCTTGCCATGGGTGAAGTCCCGCGCCCGGTTCTTGCCGCTCTGCACCCCGAACGCTGCCGCCATGACGCTGTGCAACATCTGCCAGAAAGTGGGCGGCTTGTTATCGGCTGGATCGTCCATAAACCCTTGTCTCCCGTTTGAGTAAAACAAGCATAGACAACCCGCGCCAAAGAAGATCGGCCGGGAGCTACCCCGGTATAAATATGTACCGCCCTGGACGACAGGCCCGCTGATTGACTGATGCTTCATACAACAGCATCAGGTAGTGCCACATGAGTGGAATTCCAAAAGCCCAGGAAAAGGGCCTTCATAACCATTTCATCAAAAAAAAGCTGCACGAACGCATACGACATTTGACCCCGGCAAACATCCGGGCTCTGGATCGGGCAAGAACACCCGGAGGGCTGGCCGAAGATGCCATGCCGCAATGGTTTCAGAAGGCCGCCAGTGACCAACGACTCACTGTGCGAGACCAGCAGAAACGCAGTCGAACGTGCAACGAAACCCTGGCAAAAACCCTCACCGGGCTCAAGGGCGTCACCGAATTCGCACAACCGTTGCTTGAGGCGGCGTTGCAAAAAAAGTTCGGGCTCAAAGTCAATGTGACGCAGACATGGCTCTACGAGCCTTTCGCAGACTCTCTGATCACGCACCAGTCACTTCTGCAGCTGGCACTGCGCAATTTTGAAGAAGACCAGGTATTCAATGCCGGTGACGTCATTGCTGAGCGGGGACTGCGCGCAGCCCATCTGGAAACTCAAGGAGGACCTTACGGTTGGGACTATCCGGAAACGGGGCCTTCAACGCGCTACAGGATCAAGCCGCTAGCGCTAAAACCTGCCGATTTTGCATCGTTATGCCGGGAGCTGGATATCGGCAAACAGTATCAGGAACACCTGACGGCGATGTTTGACGCGGGGCACCGGGCGGCCACCGTGCGCACCCAGACCATCGATGCATGGAAGGCCAGTCTGCGAGTGCACGCCGATATCGCTCACCTCAAGTCGCTGATCACGCCTTCGGCCTACCGTACTTTGCTGGCCGTGCTCAATGGCGAGCCCTCGCCAACACTGGACGGCGAGCGCGTCACTTGCAGTCAGTTGCATGTGTTGGGGTCGCCTGTCAGTGAGCTGTTTGTCATCGGTGCACGTCGGCGCAAAGGTAAAAAGATCGATTTCGGTTGGAGCAATCCGGGAGTCAATCTGTTTGACGTGCTGGGTTATCAGGACTCGCGGATCATCGTCTGTATTCCCGGTGATCCGTTGGCGCCGGTCATGGAATATGCCTCGCTCAAGTCCTTTGAAAATGACCTGTGCTACAGGCTGCGCGATGTCAATTATCAGCGCTCATTTCTCAGACTGATTCCCCACGGTGATGCGGGGAAGTTCCTCGGCAAGATCAAGACCGCCCTGCAAACGCTCAAATGGAACCCGGATTTTCCTTACCGCAAACAAACCGCGCTGGGGCACCTCGACGGCATCTACGAACACGTGTATCGGGACGAGCCGGTTCTGGATATCAGTGAAGAATTCTTTGATACCGAACTGTTCGGCGAGCTGTACAGGCGGCATCAGAAGCGCCTGAAAGAGACTGCCGAGCAATTGGCGGTGCCGACCGCCAAAGTTGATCATGAGGCCTGGTATGAACGACTCGCCCGGTATGCCGAATGGGGGCTGAGCGTACTCAACGCAGCAGCATTTTTCGTCCCTGGCCTGGGCGAGGTCATGATGGCCGTGATGGCCGTGCAACTGACCATGGATGTTTATCACGGCGTTGAAGCGTGGAGCATTGGCGACACGGATCAGGCCTGGAGTTACTTGAAGTCGGTGGCTGTGAACGTTGCCTTCATGGCGGCGGTAGGTACGGTAGCCGGTAAAGTGCCGAAAGTGCTGTCGACGCCCATCGCCGATGGCTTGGTCAAAGTCAAATTGCCGTTTGGCAGCGAACAGTTGTGGCGGCCTGGCTTGAGACCTTACTTGAGCGACAGGGTCTTGCCGGTGGGCCTCAAGCCCAACGAGCGTGGGCAATATCAAGTGGATGGCAAAACCTATATCAGGCTTGACGGTAACGTCTACGAGAAGACCTTCGATCCCGTGCTGAACAAATGGCGACTAAAAAACCCGAGAGTCTCGGATGCTTACTCCCCGGTGCTTGAACACTACGCAGGGGGCGCGTGGCGCCATCGTTTCGAGCGACCGCTGGAGTGGGATCGAGCGACATTACTGCGACGTCTGGGCCCGGTCACCGAAGGTATCGATGCAGCGACGCTGGAGAAAATTGCCGATATCAGCGGCGTTGACGACGACGCGTTGCGCAAGATCCATATGGATCACCTGAGCTTGCCCTCTGCGTTGTCCGATACGTTGCGGCAGTTTCAGACTGACCGGCAGCTCAATGAACTGATTGAACAGATTCGTCTCGATCAGCCGGTGCCGGACAGCCGTTACAACGACGTTTTGCTGCAAGTGATCACAATGCCCCGTTGGCCCCATGGACGTGTAATCGACGTGTTCGACAATCCAGGCCTGACGGGAGCTTCGTCCCGCTATGGTAAGGCGTCACTACCGGCGAAGCCGGGCATCAGGATTTCCCGCGAGGATGTGTCTGCCGGGAAACTCCCTGAACGCGTACTTGCAGCATTGGATGAGGGCGAAATCGTTCGCTTGCTGGGGAGTGAAGGTGCGCGAGTCGAGGCAGAGCGCGAAGCTGTATTTCGACAACAGCTGGGCGATCACCTTGCAGGCAACAAAACCGCGTTGTTCGACAAACTCAGCCAGAGCGCCAAGTCGACGAACCGTGAAACTCAGGCGCTGCGCAGCACTTTCCCGAGCCTGTCGACGGACGCGGCGCAAGAAGTCCTGGCCAATGCCACAGCCAAGGAGCGGCTGCACATCAATCAAACCGGCCGGCTCCCCACAAGCTTGTTACTCAAGGGGAGGGCGCGCGCCCGGGTGACTCGGCTGAACAAAGCCTTGGCCGGACTGCATCTGGAAAGCATGGCGTCATTGGACAGCCAGCGTTTGGCTCTGCACAGCCTGGAACGACTCCCCGGCTGGCCGAACAACCTGCGTCTGGAAGTGCGTCTGGGCCATTGCGACGGAAAATTGCTCGACAGCATCGGTAGCGAAACCGCCGAGCAGGTCAAATACCTGGTGAGGGACGGCTCTCAGCACCATCAAGCCAACCAGTACCAGGCCTTTGACCAGCACCAGAATTCGTTGAATAGCGTACCGAAAGCAGGCGACAACTTTTTTTCTTCGCTCATGCATGCGTTACCAGACGATGCCCGCGCCCGGTTGGGCATGCCCAATGTCGCGCAGGGTGCCAGGTTGCAGGAGGCAGTGACCACCTATGCCATGGGCCACCGTGAGCAGATGATGCAAACCCTCGCACCTGGCGCCAGCACTTCACGATTCCGTGCGCCGCGACGCCTGGCGGACGGCAGGGTCGGCTACCCGATGAGCGGGCGAGGTGCCGGCGCAATGGTCAATCCGTCGTTGGTCTCCAGGTTGCGGGATGTCTATCCGAACGTCTCCGATGAGATGGCGGAATCGATGGTCATTCAGCTTGCGCTTGATGGTATGACCGAAACGCAAATTGCCCATTTACTGAACTTGCGCGCCCAGGAGTACGAGACGCTGTCGGCGCAACTGGACCAGTGGGTTGAAAGCGGCGGTCCGCATACTCTCCGTCATCAGGTCGCGCGCAACATCAAAGGCGTCTGGCAGCAGCGGGGAATTTATGATGGCGCTGCCAGTGTTTACCTGGATATCGGTGTTGCAGACAGCTTGCCGGAACTGACTGGCAACTTTCCTCACGTCAGTCGACTGCATATGAGTGCGGGTGCAATGTTGAGTCAGACACCGCAAGCCTTTTTACGTCAGTTCCCCAACGCCCGGTCGTTGAAGTTGGGCGTCCGGGATGGCGTCGACAGAGTTCAGTTGGCCGCGAAGCTGAAGGCATTGCCAGGCATACATGACTTGCGAATCGCCGGGCCGCTGGGGCAGGAGTACAGCGCAACTGTCCAAGCGGCGATAGACGCCATGCCGCAACTGCAACAATTGGACGTGATCGGCATGGCGGGCGAACTGGATGTGAGTGGTCTGACTCGCCTGCATTCGTTGAGTGTGTACGGAACGACAGAGGTTTGGCCCAAGGGCGCCCAGCAATTGCCTCAGCTCAGAGCGCTGGACCTCACTCACTCAAGCGTCAAGACACTCCCCGCTCAATGGCTTGCCGGTCACGAAGCACTGTGGCCCGGCATGAAACTCAATTGGGCCAGGCTGAGTACCGAGGACTTCGTGAGGGCGTACGAGTATGTGCACGAGCATCCTGCGCATTTGCAGGATAGCGGGCACATGCTCGATCGATATTGCCGAGGCACGCTGAATGATGCCTTGGAAACCAGCGAAGAGCTTTCAAAGGCTGCCCTTGGGCGAATGAAGGCAGAAGGGTTGGCAGGGCGGGCATTGCTGGCACGGATCAATGGGCTGCGCGAGGATGGACAGGCGCTGCGCCTGCAACTGGAGCGGTGGCAGCAGCAAACGACAAAAGCCAATGGCCGGCAAGTCAACCTTCGGGAGCGGGAGGTCATTGCCCGGCGAATCCGCGAGTGCTGGCGTGATGGCCTGCGTAAACGTTATGGCGGCGCGCAGGAGGTACCGGTTTCGCAACCGGAGCTCGGCCCTTCGACGGTGCGTTCATGGCCCCTCATGCCCGGACAAATCATTTCATCGAATCTGGATTTGTCAGGCTGGGCGCTGGGCGACCTGCCTGAACTGCCGACGTTGTCGGCAACAGATTTTGCTCATGTGCAAACCTTGCAAATGTCGGGGGTCATGGCCTCATCCGAAGATGTCAGTGGATTTTTGCGCGGCTTCACCGACATTCGCCGGTTGGACCTGAGTAGCAATCAGCTGCAGAGTCTGCCGACGACACTGGGCAACCTGACAAAACTCAGTGAGCTGAATCTGAGCCGCAATCACCTGACCATCACCCCGAGCATGCAGCAGCGCCTGAACCGGTTATCTGCCCTGGAAAGCCTGGACTTGCGCTATAACCGGGTCGATTCGCTGGACGTGAGTGCCATGTCCCGCTTACAGACTTTGCGTGTGGGGCATACCGCCATCAAAGACTGGCCATCGGGTTTGTGGGGCTTGTCCAGCCTCGACAGGATCGAGCTGAACAACAGCGCTATCACGACGATTCCCGAGACGGCTCTGACCGCTCAACACCTTTCAAAAATCGATTTGCAGGGTTGCCGATTGACGGCAAAGGCCCGCAGCGATTTGCTGGCAAGCAGTTCGTCGGAAAACCCTATGGGCATTTCCAGGGCCAGCTTGCAGACAGGCTTTACAGAGGGCGAACCCGAGTATTTTCCGGTGCTGGTCGCGCAGAATCCGGAGTTGTTGTTGCCGCTGCCCGTTGTACCTGGCAATGACCTGACACGCTTGACCCCGCAAGCCCGCCTGCAAAGGCTTGATCCGGATTTGCCGGCGGCCGAGGCGATACGGATCATCGATGTGCTCGCCACGCGCCATGGCGGGGCTGGCCCTCTGTACGAGCAATTGGCCAAGTGGGACAGCCAACACCAGGCATTGACGAAGTCCCTGAACACATGGATCGATACCCCGCCACAGCACCGCGTTGAATCGTCACCTCCTGTGTGGATCGCCGCCACCGAACGCCGCCAGGCAGCTGACCGGATAATGGCGTGCTGGAGGCAGAACCTGCGTGGTACATCGGCAGGCATTACCCTTGATTTGTCCGATATCCCATTGGGCCATCTCCCGACGCTAACTGCCGACTTCGCTCATGTCGGTGAGTTGAACCTCAATAATGTGTATCTGAGTGAAGACGGGCTAAGCGAATTTCTTGGCGCGTTTACTCACCTTCATACCGTGGCGCTGGATGCCAACGCGATGGATGCCTTGCCAGCGTCAGTGACCTCTTTGCGCCGCCTCAAGCGACTTTCGGCGGCCAATAACCGTTTCTCCAATGCAGCTGAGCTTGAGCGTCAGCTTGCCGGGTTGAGCAACCTGGAGTCGTTGAGCCTCTCAGAAAACTGGCTCGAGTCACTGGATGTCAGCGGCCTTGGAAGTTTGCAAACCCTCGATCTGAGTGGCAATCGTCTGGTCATCTGGCCGCAGGGTGCACTTGAGCTCCCTTCACTCAGCACCCTGGATTTGCGCGACAACATGATCGAGTTCATTCCGCCAGCCCTGATGGCCGACGCGCACAGGGTATTGCGTGCGGGCACCAATCTGGCCGGCAACGAGACCCTCGATGGTACAAGCTTGCTGATGTTGCATAATCAAGTGCAGGAAGGCGAGCAGATAGTGGGATGGCGTTCAACAGAGATTGACGAGGCACTGGAGCGGTTTGACAGCAGTAGCGAAAGCAGCAGTGTTGACGACAGCGATAGCGATGACTCGATCGTGAGTGACGTTGAAGTGGATATGGATGAGGTGACGGGTGCCGAGGCTCGTGAACGTTGGATCGATTCGTCAGCTGCAGATGCCGAGGAGTTGATACGGATCTGGAATGATTTTGAGCAAGCGCAAAACAATCAGTTCTTTTTCAATCTGCTGACCCGGCTGGAAGGTACGACAGACTTCATGACAGGACGTGCTGATCTTGTGCGGCGGGTCCACACCGTATTGAGGGTGGCCGATAGCGACGCAGGTCTGAGGGATACGATTTTCGAATTGGCGAGAGCCGGCGCAACCTGCGTCGATGGCCAAATCCTGTTGTTCAGCAATATAGAGGTCAAGGTTTTCGAGTTCGAAACCTCGAAGTCAATTGCACCGGGGCAGCATGGCCAAGTCTTGTTCCGGCTCGGCAGGAATCTGTTTCGACTTGGCAAGGTCGAGGAGATCGCCAACCGCGATATTGCCCAGCGCCGGGCACAGCGCCGCTCGACTGATCCGGCTGAAGTGCGTCTGGCTTATCGTATCGGCCTTGCCGAGCGACTTGAACTGCCGGGACAACCCAGAGGCATGCGCTACAGCGGCAACGTTTCGTCTGCCATGCTGGAGGCGGCCCATGCTGAAGTGATCGCGGCAGAACAATCACCGGCATTGATTGATGAGTTGGTCGGCCGCCAATATTGGAGCGATTATTTGAAAGAAAAATACCCTGAACGGTTTGCCCAGTTGCGTGAGGGTTTCGCAGGCAGAGAGCACGATGTGGATGAGCAGTTTCCGAATTACGGCGAAGGCGCGCAGGAGCAGTACAAGATCGCCATGCAGGCGATCGAGGCAGACCTTGTCTTCGAGCAAGGAAAGCTGTTGCGCGAACTGTCTGAAATAGAGCGGACGCTGGTGGGGTTGTAACGTAAACCCGCAGCGTTGAAACAACCCCGGGAGTCGCACGAGTCGACTCCCGGGATCAGCCTCAGTTGTCGTAACCCAGGTTAGGCGCCAACCACCGCTCGGTCACGCTCAGCTCCTGGCCTTTACGCGACGTATAGCTCTGGACCTGATCCTTGTCGATCTTGCCCACGGCAAAGTACTGCGCCTGCGGGTGAGCGAAATACCATCCGCTGACCGCGGCGGCCGGGAACATCGCATAGTGCTCGGTGAGGAACACTCCGCTGCGCCCAGCGCGCATTTCGGCAGCCTCGGGGTCGAGCAGGGCGAACAGCGTGGCTTTCTCGGTGTGATCCGGGCACGCCGGGTAACCCGGGGCAGGGCGGATGCCGGTGTATTGCTCTTTGATCAGCGCCTCGTTGTCGAGGGTTTCGTCCTTGGCATAACCCCAGTGTTCTTTACGCACCTGCTGGTGCAGCCATTCGGCGCAGGCCTCGGCCAGACGGTCGGCCAGGGCCTTGACCATGATCGAGTTGTAGTCGTCGCCAGCGTCCTGATAAGCCTTGGCCACTTCTTCGGCGCCGATACCGGCGGTGGTGATGAAGCCACCCACATAGTCGGTTAATTCACTGTCCTTGGGTGCAACGAAGTCAGCCAGGGAGAAGTTTGGCTTGCCGTCAGTCTTGATGATCTGCTGGCGCAGGTGATGCAGTTTGGCCAACGGCTTGCCGTCATCGCCGTAGAGTTCGATGTCATCGTCACGCACCTGGTTGGCCGGCCAGAAGCCGAACACCGCACGGGCGCTGATCAGCTTTTCGTCGATCAGTTTGGCGAGCATTTCCTGGGCATCGGCGTACAGCGCGGTGGCGGCTTCACCGACCACTTCGTCCTGCAGGATGCGCGGGAACTTGCCGGCCAGGTCCCAGGAAATGAAAAACGGCGTCCAGTCGATGTACTCGGCCAGCACTTTCAAATCGATGTTATCCAGCACTTTGGTGCCGGTGAACGTCGGTTTGACCGGCGTGTAGGTGCTCCAGTCGAACTGTGGCTTTTTCGCGATTGCTGCGGCATAACTCAGGCGTTCGGTGCGGGCGCTGCGGTTGGCCGTGCGTTCGCGGACTTCGATGTAATCCTGGCGGGTTTTCTCGACGAAACCGGCCTTGAGTTCCTTGGACAGCAACTGGGTCGCCACGCCCACCGCACGGGAGGCGTCGGTGACGTAGATCACCGCATCGTTGCTGTACTTGGGCTCGATCTTCACCGCGGTGTGCGCTTTGGAGGTGGTAGCGCCACCGATCATCAACGGCAGATGGAAGTCCTGGCGCTGCATCTCTCGAGCGACGTGGACCATTTCATCCAGTGACGGCGTGATCAGCCCGGACAGACCGATGATGTCGCACTTTTCTTCCTTGGCCACCTGGAGGATTTTCTCCGCCGGCACCATCACGCCGAGGTCGACGATGTCGTAGCCGTTGCAACCCAGCACCACGCCGACGATGTTCTTGCCGATGTCGTGCACGTCGCCCTTGACCGTGGCCATGAGGATCTTGCCCTTGGCTTCCGGCTTGTCGCCTTTCTCCAGTTCGATGAACGGGATCAAGTGGGCCACGGCCTGCTTCATCACCCGAGCGGATTTCACCACCTGCGGCAGGAACATTTTGCCGGCCCCGAACAAGTCGCCGACGATGTTCATGCCCGACATCAGCGGACCTTCGATCACTTCGATCGGGCGGGCGAACGACTGGCGCGACTCTTCGGTATCTTCAACGATGTGCGTGGTGATGCCTTTGACCAGTGCATGTTCCAGGCGCTTGTTGACGTCCCAGTTGCGCCACTCTTCGGTCTCGGCTTCCTTGACGCTGCCATCGCCCTTGTACTTGTCGGCAATGGCGAGGAGGGCGTCGGTGCCATCCGGGGTGCGGTTGAGGATCACGTCTTCGACGGCGTCGCGCAGTTCCACCGGGATCTGGTCGTAGATCTCCAGTTGACCGGCGTTGACGATGCCCATGGTCAGGCCGGCGCGGATTGCGTACAGCAGGAACACCGAGTGGATCGCCTCGCGCACCGGGTTGTTGCCCCGGAACGAGAACGACACGTTGGACACGCCGCCCGAGGTCAGCGCATACGGCAGTTCGTCGCGGATGTAGGCGCAGGCATTGATGAAGTCCACAGCGTAGTTGTTGTGTTCTTCGATGCCGGTGGCCACGGCGAAGATGTTCGGGTCGAAGATGATGTCTTCCGGCGGGAAGCCGACTTCGTTGACCAGGATGTCGTAGGAGCGTTTGCAGATTTCTTTCTTGCGGGCTTCGGTGTCGGCCTGGCCAGCTTCGTCGAAGGCCATCACCACCACGGCGGCGCCGTAGCGCTTGCACAGTTTGGCGTGATGAATGAATTGCTCGACGCCTTCTTTCATGCTGATCGAGTTGACGATGCCCTTGCCCTGAATGCACTTGAGGCCGGCTTCGATCACTTCCCACTTCGAGGAGTCGATCATGATCGGTACGCGGGAGATGTCCGGCTCGCCGGCAATCAGATTGAGGAAGGTCACCATGGCCTTCTTCGAATCGAGCATCCCTTCGTCCATGTTGATGTCGATCACCTGGGCGCCGGCCTCGACTTGCTGCAGGGCGACTTCCAGGGCTTCGGTGTAGTTGTCTTCACGGATCAGGCGGGCGAACTTGGCGGAACCGGTGATGTTGGTGCGCTCGCCGACGTTGACGAACAGCGAGTTGCGATCGATGGTGAACGGTTCCAGGCCCGACAGGCGGCAGGCCTTGGGAATGTCCGGAATTTCGCGCGGGGCATAACCGGCCACGGCTTTGGCGATGGCTTCGATGTGGCCCGGCGTGGTGCCGCAGCAACCACCGACAATATTCAGGAAGCCGCTTTGGGCGAATTCTTCGATGACCTTGGCAGTTTGCGCCGGCAGTTCATCGTACTCGCCGAATTCGTTTGGCAAACCGGCGTTCGGGTGCGCGGAAACGTGGGTGTTGGCTTTGTTCGACAGTTCTTCCAGGTACGGGCGCAGTTCGCTGGCGCCCAAGGCGCAGTTAAGGCCGACCGAAATCGGTTTGGCGTGGGCCACGGAGTTCCAGAACGCCTCGGTGGTCTGGCCGGACAGGGTACGGCCGGAGGCGTCGGTGATGGTGCCGGAAATCATGATCGGCAACTCGATGCCCAGCTCTTCGAACACACCTTGCACGGCGAAAATCGCCGCTTTGGCGTTGAGGGTGTCGAAGATGGTTTCGATCAGGATCAGGTCGGCGCCGCCCTCGATCAGGCCTTTGGTGGCTTCGGTGTAGTTCTCCACCAGCTCATCGAACGTCACGTTGCGGTAGCCGGGATTGTTAACGTCCGGTGACAGCGAGCAGGTGCGGCTGGTCGGGCCGAGCACGCCAGCGACGAAGCGCGGCTTGTCCGGGTTCTCGAGGGTTTTCGCATCGGCGACCTTGCGGGCCAGGCGTGCGCCTTCTACGTTCAATTCGTAGGCCAGTTCTTCCATGCCGTAATCGGCCATGGAAATCCGGGTGGCGTTGAAGGTGTTGGTTTCCAGAATGTCGGCGCCGGCGTCAAGATAAGCCTTCTCGATGCCGCCAATCACGTCGGGACGAGTCAGCACCAACAAGTCGTTGTTGCCTTTGACATCGCTCGGCCAGTCGGCGAAGCGTTTGCCACGGTAATCCTGCTCCTCGAGCTTATAGCTCTGGATCATCGTGCCCATACCGCCATCGAGAATCAGAATGCGCTCTTTGAGGGCGTGCTTGAGAGCTTGAAGGCGAACACTGCGATCGGACATTGGGACTACTCGGAAAGACCATGACGAAGGGCCGGATAATAGCAAACCTGTGCGCTTTTAGAGCATGTTCGGGTTTTGCATGAATATCGTTCATGTTGGAGAGGGCGCCGGACCGGTAGAATCGCGGCGTTTTTTAAAGGATCGGGACCAGGGACATGTCGTATCGCGTCGTCATCAGCAGTGTTTTGCTGTTTTTAAGCTGGGGCGCAACGGCGCAAGACCCGGCGGTTACTGCTGGCAGTTCCTCTTCCATTTCCTACACCCGTGACATTCAACCGATCTTCACTGAAAAGTGTGTGGCCTGCCACGCCTGTAATGACGCGGCCTGCCAGCTCAACCTCGGCAGCGGCGAAGGTGCGGCACGCGGCGCGACCAAAGTCCCGGTGTATGACGGTGATCGTGGCCAGGCGGTAACTCCAACCCGTTTGTTTTATGACGCGAGCGGCAAACAGGCCTGGCAGGAACTGGGTTTTTACTCGGTGCTCGATGCCCAGAGCAATCAGGCTGCCTTGATGGCGCGGATGCTGGAGTTGGGTCATCGAACGCCACTGCAGCCCAACGCCAAATTGCCTGCAGAGATCGTCCTGGGCTTGAACCGGGACAACATGTGCGCGATGCCCGGCGAATTTGATGGGTACGCCAGCGCCCATCCAAAGGAAGGCATGCCGTTGGCAGTCACCGGCCTGACCGATCAGCAGTACCAGACGCTGCAACGTTGGCTGGCTTCCGGTGCGCCGATCGATGAACAGGGCCTGGTGCCGAGCGCCAAAGAAGCGTTGCAGGTGGTGCAGTGGGAGAACCTGCTCAACTCGGCGGGCGCCCGGCAAAGCCTGGTGGGGCGCTGGTTGTATGAGCACTGGTTTCTCGCGCACCTCTATTTCAAGGACGGTGAAGCGGGTCATTTCTTTCAGTGGGTGCGCTCGCGCACACCGACTGGCCAGCCCATCGATTTGATCAATACCCGTCGCCCGAACGATGACCCAGGTAACCAGTTTTATTACCGGCTGTGGCCGGTACAGGGTGTGATCGTCCACAAGACCCACATCACTTACCCCTTGAGTGCCGCGAAAATGGCGCGGGTCAAAAGCCTGTTCTACAGCGGCAACTGGCAGGCCAATGCGCTGCCCGGCTATGGACCGCAGAGCCGGGCCAACCCGTTTGCCACCTTCGAGGCAATCCCGGCCCAGGCGCGTTACCAGTTCATGCTCGATAACGCCGAGTATTTCGTGCGCACCTTCATTCGCGGCCCGGTTTGTCGGGGGCAGATCGCTACCGACGTGATCCGGGACAACTTCTGGGCGCTGTTCCAGGCACCGGAACATGACCTTTACATTACAGACCCGAACTATCGCGGCCAGGCCACGCCGCTGCTGGCGATGCCGGGGCAGAACGACGATGTCGGCAGTGTCTTGAGTCTGTGGCGTGACTACCGCGACAAACGCAACGAATACGAGGCCTTGCGCCGGGACAACTACGCCGAAATGCCGGCACCGAGCTGGTCGACCCTGTGGGCGGGTAACGACAATGCGCTGCTGAGCATTTTCCGTCATTTCGACAGTGCTGCCGTGACCAAAGGCCTGATTGGCGATGTGCCGCAAACCATGTGGTTGTTCGATTTCCCGCTGCTGGAACGTACTTACTATCAGCTGGCGGTGAATTTTGACGTGTTCGGCAACGTTTCCCATCAGGCTCAGACACGCCTGTATTTCGATCTGATTCGCAATGGTGCCGAGCAGAACTTCCTGCGCCTGATGCCTGCGGATTCGCGGGACGATTACCTCAGCGACTGGTATCAGAGCGGCGGCAAATTCAAGATGTGGTTGAACTATGAAGCCATCGACGACGATACGCCCACCGCGCTGAAACTCGACGAAAAAGACCCCAAGCGCGACTTTGCCCTGCAGTTGCTGGCACGCTATGGCGACCTCAATGCCAACCCTGATCCGATCAACCGCTGTAACGGAGCCTATTGTTCCCGGCCGAACATCGACCCTGACTTGCAAAACGCCGAACAAGCCCTGAGCACGCTCACGGCACGACCCGCCGCGGGGCTCAAGGTTATCGATCAACTGCCGGAAGCGACCATGCTGCGTATCGAAACGGCCAGCGGCCAACGCGTGGTCTACAGCATGTTGCGCAATCGAGCCCATAGTAATGTGGCGTTCATGCTCGGCGAGTCGTTGCGCTATCAGCCAGGCCTGGACACGTTGACTATTTTTCCTGGAGTACTCAGCAGCTATCCGAACTTCATGTTCAACATTCCCGCCGGGCAGGTGCCTGCGTTCGTCGAAGCCATGGAGAACGCCAAGGACGCCGATCGTTTCGAGAAAATCGTCGAGCGTTGGGGAATCCGCCGCAGTCACCCGCAATTCTGGCAGTACTTCCATGATTTGAGCCGCTACATCCACGAGACCGAACCGTTGGAAGAGGGCGTACTCGACATGAACCGCTACGAAAACCTCTGAAACACCCATTCTGTAGGAGCAAAGCTTGCTCGCGATGACGTCGGCACATTCAGACTCAACGCTGGCTGGCCTGACGCTATCGCGAGCAAGCTTTGCTCCTACAGAGGAGTAGCGTCGGAATCTTTCCCGACAAAAATACTAGGACTTTGTCCGCGGCGATGATTGGCGTAAACTGCGCCCAAGCCTGCGAGGAGTTTCCATGACCGCTATTACCATTACCGACGCCGCCCACGATTACCTGGCTGATCTGCTGTCCAAGCAGAACACCCCGGGTATCGGCATCCGCGTCTTCATCACCCAGCCTGGCACCCAGTATGCAGAAACCTGCATTGCCTACTGCAAACCTGGCGAAGAAAAACCCGAAGACACGGCGCTGGGGCTCAAGAGCTTCACCGCTTATATCGATTCGTTCAGCGAAGCGTTCCTGGACGACGCGGTTGTCGACTACGCCACCGACCGCATGGGTGGCCAGCTGACCATCAAGGCGCCAAACGCCAAAGTACCGATGGTCAATGCCGACAGCCCGATCAACGAGCGTATCAATTACTACCTGCAAACCGAGATCAACCCGGGGCTGGCGAGCCACGGCGGCCAGGTCAGCCTGATCGATGTGGTCGAGGACGGCATCGCCGTTCTGCAGTTTGGCGGCGGTTGCCAAGGCTGCGGCCAGGCAGACGTGACCCTGAAGGAAGGTATCGAGCGCACCTTGCTCGAGCGCATCCCGGAGCTCAAGGGCGTCCGTGACGTGACCGACCACACGCAGAAAGAAAACGCCTACTACTAAGGTGTTCGCTGCGACATGAAAAACACTGTGGCGAGGGAGCTTGCTCCCGCTCGACTGCGAAGCAGTCGCCTGTCAGCCGATGCATTTCCCGTGATGAGTGCAATGGCTGATGGAGGGACCGCTTAGCGGTCCAGCGGGAGCAAGCTCCCTCGCCACAGGTGTTTCAGGGCCTGTACAAATGCGCATGCCCGGCGCGATACAGCGACGATTCGCTGAACTGGTCACTGCCCAGCACGCGCCCCACCAGAATCAACGCCGTACGACGAAACCCTTTGGCGGCAACCTTGTCGGCAATGTCCTCAAGCGTTCCGAGCACCCAATCCTGATCCGGCCAGGTCGCTCGATGAACCACCGCAATCGGGCAATCTGCGCCGTAATGCGGCACAAGCTCTTCGACAATCTTCGTCAGGTGATTAACCCCCAAATGAATCGCCATGGTCGCCCCGTGCTGCGCCAGGCTGGAGAACTCTTCGCCCGTCGGCATCGCGGTTTTGTCGGCATAGCGGGTCAGGATCACGCTCTGTGACACGTCCGGCAACGTCAGTTCCGCCCCAAGCAGCGCGGCACAGGCGGCGGTCGCAGTGACGCCGGGGATGATCTCGAAAGGAATGCCGAGTTCGCGCAAGTGGCGAATCTGCTCGCCGATGGCACCATACAGACTCGGATCGCCCGAGTGCACCCGCGCCACATCCTGGTTGTTGGCGTGGGCGCGCTTGATCAGCTCGATGATCTGTTCCAGATGCAGTTCGGCGCTGTTGACCAGCGTCTCGGCGTGATGGCCTTCAAGAACAGCGGCGGGTACCAATGAGCCGGCATAAATGATCACCGGACAGCTGCGAATCAGGCGCTGGCCTTTGACGGTAATCAGTTCCGGGTCGCCGGGACCTGCGCCAATGAAATAGACGGTCATCGTCGGTTCCTGTGGAAAAAAGGGGCTGGGCAAGGCTTCAAATGAAGATTGCTCATGATCGATTGCGCGGATTATCGGGGATTTTACGCAGCGCAGGCCAATGCCAGAGTGGCCTGGGCATATTTTTGTCGCCGGATCAGCAGTTTTGCCGGTGCATGGCCCAGTTGTTCGGCCAAGGCCAGGGCGGCACTTTCCGCCACGCCGTAGCAACCCGTGCGCTCGAAGGCGATCTGTGAATGGTGACTGAGGTGTGGCTGATAACCAGCCAGTTGTTCGCTACTGAAAAACATCAACGGCAACGCCAGTTGCGTGGCCAATTCGATCAGAGCCGGTTCGTCGCGCTTCAAGTCGATGCTGGCCAGGGCCTTGATGTCATGAAGCTCGATCCGGTGTGCTTGCAGCGCCTGATCGAGCAGTGCGCGCAACGTGCTCACCGGGCAGCCGCGTTGGCAGCCCAGGCCGACCACCAGGGTCGGCACTGTGCTGACTTCAGTCATGCGCGGTATTGGCCATCGTTTTTGCGGCGGAACAACCAGGCGCTGATCAGGCCCAGGGCCAGCCAGAACGCCACGTTGGTCAGCTGCGAAGCGATTTTGAAACGGGTCTCCAGTGCTTCGGGTGCCAGCATCGAATGCACTTCCGGTTGCGGCGCGCCGATCACGTGGGGAACCGCAAGGATCGCCGCGCCGAGGACTTTCATCAGCCAGTGACGGCTGAACACGATCAGGGCGATACCCACCGCGGTGGAGGCCGCGGTGCCAATCCACCAGAACTGCCGTTGCGCCAGATCGGCGGCAGCGGTGCCCGGCAATTCAGGCGGCAGGCCCAGGGTTGGCGCCAGCACGAAGGTTGCGTAGCCCGCCAGGCCCCAGAACAGGCCCTGGGAGGTTTTGGTCGGTGCGCGCAAGGTGTAGAGCCCGGCGAGCATCAGGGCGAAGCCGACGGCTACCACCAGATTGCCGCCAGTGGTCGAAAGCACACGCTGCCAACCGTCTTGCGGTTCCCAGGCTTCGCCATCGTGGGTGTGCGCGGCAACGGCGCCTTCGGAGTGGGTGTGTTCGTGGGCTTCAACAGCGGCGGGTTCGGATTTCTCGTAGGTCTCGGCCTGCAGGATCAGCGGTGAGACCCAGAAGCTTTGCAGCAGAGTGAGCAGCAGGGCGGCGAGCAGCCCGCTGAAACCTGCGGTTTGCGCAATACGCTTGATCATGTCTGAAGGTCTCAATGGCACGGGAACGCGGCGCTGTGACGGGTATCGTGCGCGGCGTTGTGCACGGCTTCGATGTGCGAGAAACCGGCGAAGTACACCAGGCATGCGCCGAGAATCGACGCGCAGACAGCGGCGGTCAGACGTTGAGTCAGGGTATTGGTGGCGCTGGCAGTGTTGCTATGAGCGGTGCTGCTGGTGATCGACATGGCGTTTCCCTCTGGTCTGTCAGCGGGGAATCAGAAGCGCATGCAGAAAGCCCGCACGAACGGGCGCGCAGAGCTTCGAACAGCGCCCGCCCACCGCGGGTTTGTCATTCAGTGATGGTGTATTCACCTTGTGTTGCGGGCCGGTCTCCGGGCTCACGAGGGGCGCAGGCCTGAGCCTGTTCCTGCAAGCATCACCTTCCCATGCCTCATCGGCACAGTGGATCTGACGCTTCGCTCGCTTACCGTTGCGGGGGCAGCACCGGACTGACATGGCTTGGAGTAAAGCACATGATTCACCGGTTTCCCGTTTCACCCTGTGAAGGGCACCCGTAACAAGATGCATAGGAGAGCATGGGCGGAGGTTGGGCGTCAATTGGCAAGGGTTCTCGTTTGAGTTGATCGTTCCCACGCGCTGCGTTGATCATTCGTTTGATCGTTCCCACGCTCTGCGTTGATCATTCGTTAGATCGTTCCCACGCTCTGCGTGGGAATGCAGCCCGGGACGCTCTGCGTCCCTTTCACAGCCGAACGCGGAGCGTCCGTTGAGGCATTCCCACGCAGAGCGTGGGAACGATCGACGCAAAGCGCGGGAACGATCGATTTGGCTTGATCATTGACCCGCCCCAATACCATGCGTAGCCTTGCGCTTTCGAGGTTCTTCGGCGTTTGTCGAAGCTAAGAAGGGAACGCGGTCAATGCCGCGGCTGCCCCCGCAACTGTGAACGGTGATGTTCGCTGCCACGCCACTGCACGCTCAAGTCCTGAGCCCGCGGGAAGGCGCAGCCAACGCCAGTCAAGCGACTGGGACACCGTCAGCCAGGAGACCTGCCTCGATACAGATTCTCACTACAACCGGGCGGGGTGATCCGGTGGCGAACGCTTCCGGCGCGCACAGGCGTTGCCGGTTCTCGTCCCGTATGCCCGCCACCTTGCCAAAGGGCATCCGATGAAAACACTGGCCAAACTCCCCGTCACCATCGTTACCGGCTTCCTCGGCTCGGGTAAAACCACCTTGCTGCGACACATGCTCGACAACGCTCAGGGTCGCCGCATCGCAGTGATCGTCAACGAATTCGGTGAGCTGGGCATCGATGGCGAGATCCTCAAGCAGTGTTCAATCGGTTGCACTGAAGAAGAAGCCAGTGGCCGTGTCTATGAGCTGGCCAACGGCTGCCTGTGCTGCACCGTTCAGGAAGAGTTCTTCCCGGTGATGCGCGAACTGGTCGCCCGGCGCGGTGATCTCGATCACATTCTTATCGAAACCTCGGGCCTGGCCCTGCCAAAACCTTTGGTACAAGCCTTCCAGTGGCCGGAAATCCGCAGTGCCTGCACCGTTGATGCGGTGATCACCGTGGTCGACAGCCCGGCCGTGGCGGCCGGCACCTTCGCCGCATTCCCGGATCAGGTCGACGCCCAGCGTAAACTCGACCCAAACCTGGACCACGAATCGCCACTGCACGAACTGTTCGCCGATCAACTGTCCAGCGCTGACCTGGTGATCCTCAACAAGGCCGACCTGATCAGCCCTGAAGACCTGGCGCGCGTGCGCCTGGAAGTCGCCGAAGAACTGCCGCCTGCGGTAAAAGTCATCGAAGCCAGCAGCGGGCGCTTGCCGCTGGACGTGTTGATCGGCCTGGGTGCCGGCTCTGAAGAGCACATCGACAGCCGTCATAGCCATCATGATCACCACCATGAAGGCGAAGACGATCACGATCACGATGCTTTCGATTCCATCTCCATCGAGCTGCCGCAAGCCGACGAAAGCCTGCTGATGGACGCGCTGACCCAACTGGTGGTCCAGCACGGCATCCTGCGTGTCAAAGGCTTCGCTGCAATCCCGAACAAACCGATGCGCCTGTTGATTCAGGGCGTGGGCACACGTTTTGACAAGCACTTCGATCGTCAATGGAGCCTTGAGGAACCACGCGTCACTCGTCTGGTGCTGATCGGCCAGGCACTGGACGCCAGCCTGCTCGAAGCGCAATTGCGCGCCGCGCTCAGCGTGTAAGCCATGCACCTGCTCAGGACCCAGCCCGGCGGTTTCGTGTCGGATGACAACATTGCCGACCTTGGACAAACCCCCGCCGAGCTGGTGATCCTGTGCAGCGGCGATTCCAGCCTCGCGTTGCTTGCCGAAGCGGCGCAGCAGTTGCCCGACGATTATCCGAGCGTGCGCCTGGCGAACCCGATGCAGGTGCAGAATCATGCCTCGGTTGATCTGTATGTCGATGAAGTCTTGCGCCACGCCAAGGTCATTCTGATCTCGCTGCACGGCGGCATTGCCTATTGGCGTTACGGCGTCGAGCGGCTGGTGCAATTGTCGCAGCGTGGAGTGCAGTTGATTCTGGTGCCGGGTGACGATCGCCCGGACCCGGAACTCAGTGACCTGAGCACCGTCGGTGCCGAGGATCGTGATCGGCTCTGGCAGTTTCTTCGTCAGGGCGGCATGGGCAATGCCCTGGATTTTTTCCGTTGCCTGGCCAATCGTTGGTTGGCGCGGGATTACGCCTGGGCCGAACCGCAAGCGTTGCCGCGCACGGCGATTTACCATCCGCAAAAAAACACCGTTCAATTGAATGACTGGCAGGCTGAATGGCAGGCGGGTCAACCGGTGGCGGCCGTGCTGTTTTACCGCTCGCATTTGCAAGCGGCGAACACCGGTTTCATCGATGTTTTTTGCCAGCGTTTGCAGGCTGCCGGGTTGAATCCGTTGCCCATCGCGCTGGCCAGTTTGAAAGAGCCCGGCTGCCTGACGGTGGTCGAGGACCTGCTGGACGAGGCTGAAGCGGCGGTGATTCTCAACACCACCGGTTTCGCCCAGTCCAGCCCTGAAGCGCCGCACCTGCGACCATTTCGCCGCAATATCCCGGTGATCCAGGCGATTTGTGCCCAGGACAACGAGCCGGGCTGGCGCGCCAGCGAACAAGGCCTCGGCCCGCGTGATCTGGCGATGCACATTGCCCTGCCAGAGCTGGATGGGCGGATTATCAGCCGACCGATCAGCTTCAAGGATCTGGCGTGGCGCAGTGAGCGCAGCCAATCGGATGTTGTCTGCTACCGCCCGCAACCCGAACGCATGGACTTCGTCGCCGAGCTCGCACGGCGCTGGACCGACCTGGCACACCTGCCCAATGCTGAAAAGCGCGTGGCGCTGATCCTCGCCAATTACCCGACCCGCGACGGCCGCATCGGCAACGGTGTGGGCCTCGACACGCCGGCCGCTGCCCTGAACATTCTGCGTGCGCTGCATAAAGAAGGCTATCCGCTACACGTCGAATTGCCGGCCAGCGGCACCGCGCTGATCGAGCAATTGCTTGGCGGTGTCAGTAATGACCTGGCCACTCTCGACCAGCGTCCCTGCCAGCAAAGTCTGGCAATGGATGATTACCTGAAAATGTTCAACGCACTGCCCGCAGCTAATCGCGCCGCGGTGCTGGCTCGCTGGGGGGCGCCGGAAAACGATCCGATGTGCCGCAACGGCCGAATGATGATCGCCGGGCTGCGTTTCGGCCTGACCTTCGTCGGCATTCAACCGGCGCGCGGCTATCAGGTGGACCCGAGCGCGGTGTATCACGACCCGGACCTGGTGCCGCCCCACGGCTATCTGGCGTTTTACTTCTGGCTGCGCAACACCTATGGCGCCCACGCGCTGATCCACGTCGGCAAGCACGGCAACCTCGAATGGCTGCCGGGCAAAGGGGTAGGCCTGTCGGAACACTGTTGGCCGGATGCATTGCTCGGGCCGCTGCCCAACATCTATCCATTCATCGTCAACGATCCGGGCGAGGGCGCCCAGGCCAAGCGACGGACCCAGGCAGTGATCATCGATCACTTGATGCCACCGCTGACCCGTGCCGAAACCTACGGCCCGCTGCGCAATCTCGAGTTGCTCGCCGACGAATACTACGAAGCGCAATTGCTCGATCCGCGTCGCGCCCGCGAGTTGCAGCGCGACATCCTGCAACTGGTGCGCGACACCCACATCGACCGCGAACTGCAACTGGACGAACAACTCGACAGCGATGTCGATGCGGCGATCTGGTTGCCGCGCCTGGACACTTACCTGTGTGACTTGAAGGAATCGCAGATCCGCGACGGCTTGCATGTTTTCGGCGAGTCGCCGGTCGGGCGCTTGCGTATCGATACGTTGCTGGCATTGCTGCGAATCCCCCGGGGTGACGGGCGTGGTGCGCAATCGAGCTTGCTGCGCGCTTTGGCCAAGGCATTCTCGCTGGGTTTCGATCCGCTGGATTGCGTGTTGGCCGAACCATGGACTGGGCCGCGACCAATTGAACTGCACAACCTCACCCAAGAAGCTTGGCGCACCGCTGGCGATACCCGCGAACGCCTTGAGTTGTTCGCCGCACAACTGATCTCGCAGGCGTTGACCGATCCGTGTAGGCGCGAGCCGGCTGGCGATGGCGTGTCAGTCGACGCCAACGCAGCTGACACACCCTCGCCAGCAGGCTCGCTCCTGCAGGGGCCGGGTTGGTCCGAGGTCCAGGCCATCCTCGACAATCTGCGCGAAGTGGTCGCACCACGCCTGGACGCCTGCGGCCCGGCAGAAATGCGCGGCCTGCTCGATGCCTTGGGCGGCCGCTTCGTGCCAGCCGGCCCCAGCGGCGCGCCGAGTCGCGGACGGCTGGACGTGCTGCCCACCGGGCGCAATTTTTATTCGGTGGACGTGCGCAACCTGCCGACCACAACCGCCTGGCGCATCGGTTTTCAATCGGCCAACCTGATTCTTGAACGCCACCTGCAAGATCATGGCGATCATCTGCGTCAGCTCGGCCTGTCAGTGTGGGGCACCGCGACCATGCGCACCGGTGGCGACGATATCGCACAGGCCATGGCGTTGATGGGCGTGCGCCCGGTATGGGCTACCGGCAGTCAGCGCGTCGACGATTTTGAGATCCTGCCGCTGAGCTTGCTCGATCGGCCGCGAGTGGACGTGACCTTGCGCGTTTCCGGGTTCTTCCGCGACGCCTTCGCCAATCTGATCCGCTTGTTCGACGCCGCTGTACAAGCGGTGGCTGCGCTGGATGAACCTGACGATCTCAATCCGTTGGCGGCCAAGGTCCGTGCCGAGCGGGCAGCGTTGCTGCAATCGGGGGTTGATGAGGAATCGGCCCGACGCCAGGCCGGTTGGCGAATTTTCGGTGCCAAACCCGGCGCGTATGGCGCAGGAGTGCAGGGCGCTATCGACGGTCGGCTGTGGCAAAGCCGTGAGGATCTGGCCGAGGTCTATCTGAATTGGGGCGGTTACGCCTATGGCGGATCTGACGAGGGCACCCTGGCCCGAGAACCCTTCAGTCGACGCCTGAGTCAAGTGCAGGCCGTTGTGCAAAATCAGGATAACCGTGAGCACGATCTGCTCGATTCCAATGACTACTATCAGTTCCAGGGCGGTATGCTCGCGGCGGTGGAAAGCCTCAGCGGAACCGCGGCGGCGAGTTACCACGGCGATCATAGCCAGCCGGACTTGCCGAAAATCCGCACGCTCAAGGAAGAGCTGAACCGGGTCATCCGCTCGCGGGCAGCCAATCCCAAGTGGCTCGACGGGGTAAAGCGACATGGCTATAAAGGCGCCTTCGAAATGGCTGCGACTGTCGACAACCTGTTCGCCTTCGACGCCACCACACAGCTGATCGACGATCATCAGTACGCCTTGCTGGCAGATGCCTATTTGCTCGATCCGGACACCCGGGATTTTGTCCGCGAGCACAATCCCCACGCGTTGCGCGACATGACCGAACGCATGCTCGAAGCGCAACAGCGAGGCATGTGGAAAGCGCCGGGCGAGTATCGCGAGGCGCTGGAAAACCTGCTGCTGGACATAGAAGAAGACAGTTGACTAGAGAACAGTGGACACCTGTGGCGAGGGAGCTTGCTCCCGCTCGGCTGCGAAGCAGTCGTAAAACCCGAAACCGTGGCGTATAGCTGATCGTTCCCACGCTCCGCGTGGGAATGCAGCCCGGGACGCTCCGCGTCCCACCCAGAGCCGAACGCGGAGCGTCCGTTGAGGCATTCCCACGCAGAGCGTGGGAACGATCACAAAAAACCCGAAACCGTGGTGTATCTGATTTTTGGGGCCGTTGCGCAGCCCAGCGGGAGCAAGCTCCCTCGCCACAGAGTAATGACCGACCATGATGAGAAACCCGACATGACCGACACTCCGCATTTCCCCCTGTCCGCCGTGGTCGGCGCCGACGATTTGAAGCTCGCGCTGTACCTGACCGCCATTGACCCGAAGATCGGCGGTGTGCTGATCGAAGGTCCGCGTGGCATGGCCAAGTCGACATTGGCCCGAGGCCTCGCGGACCTGCTCGCCAGCGGTCAGTTCGTTACCTTGCCGTTGGGCGCGACTGAGGAGCGGTTGGTCGGTACCCTCGATCTGGATGCCGCGCTGAGTGAAGGCCGGGCGCAATTTTCACCGGGTGTGCTGGCCAAGGCTGATGGCGGCGTGCTCTACGTCGATGAGGTCAACCTGCTGCCGGATCATCTGGTCGATCTGCTACTCGACGTCGCCGCCAGCGGTACCAATCTGATCGAGCGGGATGGCATCTCCCATCGGCATTCGGCGAAATTCGTGTTGATCGGCACCATGAACCCGGAAGAGGGCGAATTGCGGCCGCAGCTGCTGGACCGCTTTGGCTTGAATGTCGCCCTCAGCGGCCACACCGCACCGGCAGAGCGCGGCCAGATCATCCGTCGGCGCCTGGATTTCGACAGCGATCCCCAGCGCTTTTGCGCCGCGTGGGAGAGCCAACAAGCGAGCCTGCGCGAGCGTTGCCAGCAGGCACGCGTTGCGTTGACGAGCATCCCGCTGGACGACGACGCGCTGGCGCAGATCACTGAACGCTGCTTCGCCGCCGGAGTCGACGGCATGCGCGCCGATCTGGTCTGGCTGCGCGCGGCTCGTGCCCACGCAGCCTGGCGTGGCGCTCGTGCCATCAGCGTCGAAGATATCGACGCGGTCGCCGAGTTCGCCTTGCGCCATCGTCGCCGTGAGCTTGCCGCATCGGCGCCACAACCGGCGCAAGCGCCACAGTCGTCTTCGCCGCAAACGACCAATCCGGGTGAAGGCCAGGGGCAGTGGGGTGAAATGGCTCCTCAGGCATCGCCTGTCGGCGCCCGCCGGGAAGTGCCGAGCTGGCCAAAAAAGCCCTAGGCATTCGCCCCCGATCCGACGCGGGGGCGAATGCCAGGCCCCGCGCCGGACGACTGGACCATGGCCGACAGGGCAAGCGTCACGCTGCCTGCAGCGGTTCGATCAACTGGCCGGGGACCTTGCTCATTGGTCGGCCACGTGTGCGTGCGGATCTGTTGTTCCACGTGCGCACACGTTCGGCTAATCAATTGTGGCTGGTGATTGTCGATGCGTCGGCTTCGACCCGTCGGCACCATGCCTTGAGCGATGCCAAGGGTTTGCTCGCGCAGTTGTTCGATGACGCCTATCGCCAACGCGCCCGGCTGGCCTTGCTGTCTGCCAGTGGCGCTGCGCCGAAGTGGCAGGTTCAAGGGTTGAAAGCGTCCAGCGGTTTGCGTCACTGGCTTGATGGACTGGGCGCCGGTGGCGGCACGCCGTTGCTGGCGGCCTTGAGCGAAGCGGGGCAGTGGCTTGCGGCCCGGCGAAAGCGCTTTCCGGCCGAGCAGCAACGCTTGCTGGTGATCACGGATGGGCGGATCAAGGACGGGGCGACATTGCAGCCATTCAATTGTCCCGGGCTGCTGATCGATATCGAGCGTGGGCCGATCAGGCTGGGTCGCTGCAAGGTGATGGCGGAGCAGTTGCAGTCGGAGTATCGGCATATCGATGAGTTGTTGCCGGGGTGATTTTTCCTGTGCTGCGCGCCGATCACGGCGAGCCTGCTCGCGATAGCGGTGTACCCGCCAGCCTCAATCGAATTACTTCGCCATCGCCCGCCGATACTGCCGGGTACGCTTGCCCAGGTACAACTGGTCGACAATCAACGCCCACAGCGCCGACACTCCAGGTCGGGTCTTACGCCCACGACTCAATCGATGCAGCTGGAATTTCACGACCGCCATGTTTGCCAATGCTGCCAGCGGTTTGCGTTTCCAGCGAACTGGCGGCAGTTGCGGGTGACTGTTCAGACCTTCTCGCCAATGCTTGACCAAGCCGGGCTCAACGGCGAGGGCCGTGCCTATTCCAGCCATGGCGATGCCGCTGGCGAGCACTTGTTCGACAACTGTCAGGCGTCGAATTCCGCCGGTGACCATTACCGGCATGCATGCCACTGCGGCCAACTCACCGGCCATTTCCAGAAAATAAGCCTCGCGCGCCAACGTCCGCCCGTCACGGGCCTCGCCTTGCATGGCCGGTGCTTCGTAGCTGCCGCCCGAGAGTTCGAGCAAATCGATCTGCAGCTCGTTCAGCCACTGGATAACCTGCCGGGCGTCGTCGGCATCGAAGCCGCCGCGCTGGAAATCTGCCGAGTTGAGCTTCACCGCTACGCAAAACTGCGGTGATACCGCTTGGCGCACGGCATCGACCACTGCAAGCAGCAAGCGGGCACGGTTTTCCAATGAGCCGCCCCAGCGATCGGTTCGGCGATTGGTCAGTGGTGAAAGGAACTGGCTGATCAGGTAGCCATGAGCGGCATGTATCTGCACGCCGGTAAAACCGGCCTTTTCAGCCAGCGCGGCACTGGCGGCAAAGCGCTGGATCACCTCGTCGATGTCGGCTTCGCTCATGGGTTTCGGTTCGGCGAACATCTTCGAAAACTGTCCCAGATCCAGTGCTACCGCCGAAGGCGCCAACGCTTGCTGGCCAAGGTTGGCCATGGTCTGGCGGCCGGGGTGATTCAATTGCACCCAGAACTGCGCACCACCGCTGCGCCCAATGTCGGCCCACTGACGGAAGCGTTGCAGATGCCGCTCATCTTCGAGTACTACACCGCCTGGGCCAGTCATGGCGCGCCGGTCAATCATCACGTTGCCGGTCAATAGCAGCCCGGCTCCGCCATCTGCCCAGGCCTGGTACAAGCGAAACAGCCCACCATCGGGTGCCTGATCGATGTCGGCGAGGTTTTCTTCCATCGCGGCTTTGGCGATGCGGTTGCCGATGGTCTGGCCGTTGGGCAGATTCAACGCTTGAAAGGGCGACATGCTTGACTCCTCATCAGTGAAGAGTAGAGGCTAAGCTTAAAGTTAACTTTAATGTCAAGCAGGCAAATGAGGTCGCAATGAAAATCGGTGAATTGGCACTGCTGAGCGGATTGAGCGCCTCGCGCATTCGCTTTTATGAGGCTCAAGGTTTGATTCAACAGGTTCAGCGCTCGGCGAACGGCTATCGACAATACCCGCAACAGGTCCTGCAAACCCTGCAAATCATCCAGTGCGCCCAGCAGGCCGGGTTCAGCCTCGAAGAACTCAAGCAACTGTTACCGGACACGGTGACGGGGGCGTTCAAGCATGATGAGTTGATGGTCGGCCTGCATCGCAAAATCGAACAGATCGAAGCCATGCAACGGCACCTGGCGCAAAGCAAGGCGCAGTTGCAGGGTTTGATCGAAAACATTCAGGCCCGGCCGGAAGGCATGGCTTGTGACGCGAATGCCGAGCGGGTGCTCGGGTCATTCAGGCACTAAAGCAGTCTGAGGGGTTGGAATCGGCTTGCGCATCAACGTCCCCACCACCAGCGCACCGAGCAAAGCCGCGAGTCCTGCCACCCACAACAACAGACTGAACCCCGCGACGAATGCCTGCCGGGCCAAGGCTTCGACCAGCGGCCGCGCGATTTCGGGCAACAGACTCATCGCCGCGTTCATATCACCGGCGACCACCCGCGAGGCGACATCCTTTGACTGTTCGAGCAACTCCGGCGCCAGACTCGACAAACCGAAGTGCAGCTGTTGTTCAGTGTGGCCAGCGAGCAGCGCGCCATACACGCCGATGGCCAGCATCACCGCACTGAAGCGCATGGTCGTGCTCATGCCCGAGGCCATGCCGGTGCGTTGCCGCGGGACGCAGGCCATGATGTTTTTCTGCGTATCGCCGTTGAGCAGACCTGCGCCGGCACCGGTGACGGCAATCGCCAGGGCGAACGGCAGATAACCGCCACTGTTGACCGCCCAGGCACTGAGCAAGTTGCCGCAGCCTACCAGGGTGAGCCCGATGGCCATCATGTTTGCCGGCGTGATCCGCCCCGTCAGCCGAGCACCGATGCGCGGGAAAATCAGCAGGGTGACGGCGAACGGCAACATGCCCAAGCCCGCCGAAATCGCGGTGAACCCCAGCCCGTTCTGCAAGTAGAACGGCAGCATGGTCATCATGACCTGAGCACACGCGGCGTACGCGAACATGCCGAGCAGCGCACCGATGAAACGCGGATGACGGAACAACTGCAGGTCGATCATCGGGCGCTGTTGCAGACGTTCGATCACCACGAACAGTCCCAACAACGCTGCTCCACCGATCAGGCGCGCATAAGTGACCGGGTTGCTCCAACCGATCCGATTGGCTTCGATCAGGCCCCAGATCAGGCACAGCAGGCTGGCGCTGAAGGCGAGGCTGCCCCAGGGATCAAGGCGCGCTGCTTGCGCATCGCGTGATTCCGGCACCGCGCGCCAGACCCTGTACATCAGGAACAAGCCCACTGGCAGGTTGAGGTAGAAAATCCAGCGCCAGCCCACGAATTCGGTGATCAGTCCGCCGAGGGTCGGCGCGGCGGTCATCGCAACGCCCATGCAGCCACCCCAGAATGTCCAGGCCTTGGCCCGTTCGGCTTCATCATGAAAGGTGTGGCCGATGGCTGCGAGCGCCGAGGTCAACAGCAGTGCGGCGCCGACGCCTTTGATCGCGCGTGCGATGTCGAGAAACAGGGCGTTCGGAGCCGCACCGCAGCCCAGTGAAGCAACGATGAAAATTCCCAGGCCCCACATCAGGGTCTTCTGGCGACCAAAACGGTCGGCCAGGCTACCGGCCGGCAACAGCAACGCGGCGAACGCCAACATGTAGGCGCTGACCACCCACTCGATGTCGGCGAAATTGGCCCCCAGGTCACGCGCAATGCTGGGCAAGGTAACGGCGACAATGTTGGTGTCGAGCACGATCAGCGAGCACACGGCGGATGCGGTCAGTAAGGTCTGACGTGCACTTGGCGTGGGTTTGACGGGCATGGCAAGGGTTCTCTACTGTGACGGTTCGAGCAGCTTATCCCTGGCTGACAGTGTAGTTGTTAGGCGCGCCTCATCACTTCATTACCTTTGAGCTAATGCCCCCCATGGACATCCGCCACTTCCGCTATTTCCTCGCCGTCGCTCGCCATCGCAATTTCACCCGCGCCGCCGAGCAATTAGGCATCGCGCCGCCGACCCTGACCCGGCAGATTCAAGACATGGAAGCGGAGTTGGGCGCGCGCTTGTTTTTTCGTCAGTCGCGGGACGTCAGCCTGACCGAAGCCGGCGCGGCGCTGGTAATCGAGGCTGAAGCCACGGTCCGGCAATTCGAGTCTGCCCAACGTAATGCACAACGTGCCGGTCGCGGTGAAGTCGGACACATCGAACTCGGTTATGTGGCGTCGGCGGTGTACTCAGGAGTGCTGCAAAAACAAGTGCAGGGGTTTGCTTGCCAATTCCCGGACGTCAGCCTCAATGTGCGGGAGAGCCCGATGGCCAGCCTGCCGAACATGATCCTCGAGGGACGTTTCGACCTCGGCTACATCCGCTGCCCGTTGACGTTGCCCGACGGTATCGAAAGTGTGCGGCTCAACGAGGAAGGCTTTGTGTTGGCGCTACCGGTCGATTCATGGCTCAACCGTTTGCCGATGATCAATTCAGTGCATCTGCAGAACGAAAACTTCATTCTTCCCGAGCAAGTGGTCGGCACCTTGCAAGTCGCCGCGCAGGGTGGGTTTGTACCCAGGCTGGGGGCGCAGCCGGGTGGGTTGGTCGCGGTGATTGCCCTGGTTTCGCTGGGGCAGGGCGTGGCGGTGGTGCCGGAGTCCGTGGTCGGCCATGTCAGTTTGCCGAACGTGGTGTATCGGCAGATTGCGGATTGCCAGGTGATTTCCTGGTTGGCCTTGGTTCATCGGCGGTTCGAGAGGTCGCCGGCGGTGATCAAGTACATCGATCGCGTAAAAAATGCTTGAGTGCGCAAGCATCGCGTTGTTCGAAATACCGAAGATTCATAGCCGCTACAGATCTTGAAATGATTTCCGGCTGTAGGAACAGTCGCTATTGCTTGTACGATCCAAGTTCTTTTTCCTTTCAGGACTTGCATGAACACCCTCACGGAGCCTCCCAGTTATCCTTTCCCCACGCGCCATCGCGCGGTCTTGATGCACGCGAAGCACCCGGTCTTTTGGCTTGCGTTTTCCCATGACATTGCAGTTCCTCGGCGTCTGTGCCGTGCCTTGCCGTGCCCGGCATTCTGAATCCACTGAAGAGATCGAGACGTTTTTATGGAATGGTTAGCTGACCCCACCGCATGGCTGGGCCTGTTGACGCTGATTGTGCTGGAACTGGTACTGGGCATCGACAACCTGGTGTTTATCGCGATCCTCGCGGACAAACTACCGCCGCACCAGCGCGATCGTGCGCGGATCATCGGTTTGTCCCTGGCGTTGCTGATGCGTCTTGGCTTGCTGGCGAGTATTTCCTGGCTGGTGACCCTGACCCAACCGCTGTTCGAGGTATTCGACAAGAGCTTCTCCGGGCGCGACCTGATCATGCTGTTCGGTGGTGTGTTCCTGTTGTTCAAGGCCACCATGGAATTGCACGAACGGCTCGAAGGACACGTCGGTGAGCGTTCCTCCAACGCCGCCTATGCGCTGTTTTGGCCAATCGTCGCGCAAATCGTGGTGCTGGATGCGGTGTTCTCCCTCGATGCGGTGATTACCGCAGTGGGCATGGTTGATGAGTTGGCGGTGATGATGATCGCCGTGATCATTTCCATCGGTTTGATGATCGTCGCCAGCAAACCGCTGACCCGGTTCGTCAACGCGCATCCGACGGTGATCATGCTGTGCCTGGGCTTTTTGATGATGATCGGCTTTGCGCTGACTGCCGAAGGCCTGGGCTTCCATATTCCGAAGGGCTATCTGTATGCAGCCATCGGTTTCTCGATCCTGATCGAAGTGTTCAACCAGATCGCCCGGGCTCGCCGCAAACGATCGATGATGGGCCTGCGACCGATGCGTGAGCGCACCGCCCACGCGGTGATGCGCCTGCTGGGCGGGCGCAAACTGGCGGTGGAAGAAGTCGGCGAGGAAATTGCCGACATGCTCGACAACGGCGAGGCGCCCAGCGAAGCGCTGTTCGATCGCCGCGAGCGGGTGATGATCAGCGGCGTGCTGCAACTGGCCGAGCGGCCGATCCGCACGTTGATGACCGTGCGCGCCGACGTCGATCATATCGACCTGGCCGACAACGCCGAGGCGATTCGCACGCGACTGATGCATTCGTCTTACTCGCGCCTGCCGCTGATCCGCGACGGTGCGGTGGATGAACCGCTGGGTTTCGTACACAAGAAGGAGTTGTTGAAAGAGTTCCTGGCAGGTAACCAACCGGATCTTGCGCATCTTGCGCGTCAGACCATCAACCTGCTGGAGAGTTACTCGATCCTCAACGCCCTGGAGCAGATGCGCAAGGCGTCGACGCACATCGCATTCGTGGTCAACGAGTTCGGCGACTTCGTCGGTGTGCTGACCATGACCGACATCCTCGAATCGATCGCCGGTGAATTACCCGATGCCAGCGAAATCGAAGGGCCGGACGTGGTCGAGGAAAAGGGCGGGTTTGTGGTCAGCGGCGCTTTGAACCTGGCGCGAGTTCGACAGCACACCGGGTTTGCTGCCGAGCCTACCGACGACTACCAGACCCTCGCCGGTCTGGTGGTCAGCTTGCTGGATCGCCTGCCGATGATCGGCGACAGCCACGAATGGGAAGGCTGGTGCTTGACCGTGTTGTCGGTGGAAGAGCGGCGGGTGACGCGGGTTCGGCTGGCGCGCATTGGCGCGTAGATGTTGTATTGATGCCAATGCCCTCATCGCGGGCAAGCCACGCTCCTACAAGTTATACGCTGAGCTTGTGGAAGCGGGCTTGCCCGCGATTGCAGACCGCCAGACGACTCACTCTTATCAATCACCACGATACAAAAATGCACCTGATTGATTCTCTTGGGCCCTGTTGTGAATCAGATTCCCGACGGCTGTAGCCGATGGTAGCGGTTTCTATTTGATTCGTTTTGGTAACCCTTTCTTTCGCATGTACGCATCCCCCTGATTCAAAACACTTTTCAATCTCCCTACATTCCCTGCACATCCTGTGGCACACTTTCTGCTGTCTATTCCGTTGTTACATACCACGTTCCGGTATAGCGGAATAAACATCATTCTGGAGTGCTTGCCATGCATCGCCGACCTTCGTTGTTCAAAGCGTGTGTTTTTCTGTTCGCGGCTTCTGCTGCTGCCATGGGCGTGGCCCAGGCGGCAGACGGCAAGCTCGATAGTGTCCTGGCCCGCGGCAAGTTGATCGTGGGCACCGGCAGCACTAATGCGCCGTGGCACTTCCAGGGTGCAGATGGCAAATTGCAGGGTTTTGATATCGACATCGCGCGCATGGTGGCCAAAGGGCTGTTCAACGACCCGAGCAAGGTCGAGTTTGTTGTGCAGTCATCCGATGCGCGGATTCCCAACCTGCTGACCGACAAGGTCGACATGAGCTGCCAGTTCATCACCGTGACCGCCAGTCGTGCGCAGCAAGTGGCGTTTACTCTGCCTTACTACCGTGAAGGCGTTGGCCTGCTGTTGCCGGCCAACAGCAAGTACAAGGAAATCGAAGACATGAAGGCCGCTGGCGACGGCTTGACCGTGGCGGTGCTGCAGAATGTCTACGCCGAAGAGCTGGTGCATCAGGCATTGCCCAATGCCAAGGTCGACCAATACGACAGCGTTGACCTGATGTACCAGGCCGTGAACTCCGGTCGCGCCGACGCGGCGGCCACCGACCAGTCTTCGGTGAAATACCTGATGGTGCAGAACGCCGGTCGCTACCGCAGCCCGGCTTACGCCTGGAGCCCGCAGACCTATGCCTGTGCGGTCAAGCGCGGCGATCAGGACTGGCTGAACTTCGTCAACACCACCTTGCATGAGGCCATGACCGGCGTCGAGTTCCCGACTTACGCCGCGTCATTCAAGCAATGGTTCGGTGTGGATCTGCCTTCGCCAAAGATTGGTTTCCCCGTCGAATTTCAATGATCCCGTGAGAGCGGGGCGGTTCTGAATCGCCCCGTTCAGGTACTGCTGACCATGAACTATCAGTTGAACTTTGCCGCCGTGTGGCGCGATTTCGACACCTTGCTGGCGGGGCTCGTCCTGGGCCTGGAGCTGGCGCTGGTGTCGATCGCCATCGGCTGCGTGATCGGCCTGCTGATGGCGTTTGCTTTGTTGTCGAAGCACCGCCCGTTGCGGGTGCTGGCTTCGGTGTATGTGACGGTGATCCGTAACACGCCGATTCTGGTGTTGATTCTGTTGATCTACTTTGCATTGCCGAGCCTGGGGATTCGTCTGGACAAGATTCCCTCGTTCATCATTACCTTGTCGTTGTATGCCGGGGCGTACCTGACCGAAGTGTTCCGCGGTGGTTTGTTGAGCATTCCCAAGGGCCAACGCGAAGCGGGTCTGGCGATCGGCCTGGGGGAATGGCAGGTCAAGGCCTATGTCACCGTGCCGGTGATGCTGCGCAACGTACTGCCAGCGTTATCGAACAACTTCATTTCGCTGTTCAAGGACACCTCGCTGGCGGCGGCGATTGCCGTGCCGGAGCTGACCTATTACGCGCGCAAGATCAATGTCGAAAGCTACCGGGTGATCGAAACCTGGCTGGTGACTACGGCGCTGTATGTCGCGGCCTGTTACCTCATTGCCATGCTGCTGCGTTATCTCGAGCAGCGTCTGGCAATCCGCCGATAGGAGGCTCCATGTACGAATCCCCCAGTTGGTTGCATGAGTTGTGGATCGCGCGCGAGCCGCTCTGGCAAGGCTTCTTGACCAGTGTGCAGGTGTCGGCACTGGCGATTTTGCTGGGCACGGTGGTCGGTATGTTTGCCGGACTGGTGCTGACCTACGGCAAGTTCTGGATGCGCGCGCCGTTTCGTTTTTATGTGGACGTGATTCGCGGCACGCCCGTGTTCGTGTTGGTGCTCGCCTGCTTTTACATGGCCCCGGCATTGGGCTGGCAGATCAGTGCGTTTCAGGCCGGTGCATTGGGCTTGACGCTGTTTTGCGGCTCCCACGTCGCCGAGATCGTGCGCGGTGCCTTGCAGGCACTGCCCCGTGGGCAGATGGAAGCGAGCAAGGCCATAGGCCTGACATTCAACCAGACCCTGGGCTACGTACTGTTACCTCAGGCGTTGCGGCAAATCCTGCCGACCTGGGTCAACTCGTCCACCGAGATCGTCAAGGCCTCGACGCTATTGTCGGTGATCGGCGTGGCCGAGTTGCTGCTCAGCACCCAGCAGGTCATTGCCCGAACCTTCATGACCCTGGAGTTCTATCTGTTCGCCGGTTTTCTGTTCTTCGTCATCAACTACGGCATCGAATTACTCGGCCGGCACATTGAAAAGCGGGTGGCCTTGCCATGACTCAAACTCAATCCAATAGTCAAAACGGCCAGCCGCTGCTGGACATTCGCGGCTTGCACAAGCGTTATGACCAGCTCGAAGTGCTCAAGGGCGTTGACCTGAGCATGCAGCGCGGCAACGTGGTGACGCTGATCGGTTCCAGCGGTTCGGGCAAGACCACCTTGCTGCGCTGCGTGAACATGCTTGAAGAATTCCAGGGCGGGCAGATCCTGCTCGACGGCGAGTCCATTGGTTATGACGAAGTCAATGGCAAGCGCATTCGTCACCCGGAAAAAGTCATCGCCCGCCATCGCGCGATGACCGGCATGGCGTTCCAACAATTCAATCTGTTCCCGCATCTGACTGCGTTGCAGAACGTTACCCTCGGGTTGCTCAAGGTCAAAAAGCTGCACAAGGACCAGGCCGTGGCCCTGGCGGAGAAATGGCTGGAGCGGGTCGGCCTGCTGGAACGCCGCGACCACTTTCCCGGGCAGTTGTCCGGCGGCCAGCAACAACGCGTGGCGATTGCCCGGGCGATTGCGATGAACCCGAGCCTGATGCTGTTCGACGAGGTCACTTCGGCCCTCGACCCTGAGTTGGTGGGCGAAGTGCTCAACGTGATCAAGGGCCTGGCGGAAGACGGCATGACCATGCTGCTGGTGACCCACGAAATGCGCTTTGCCTTCGAGGTCTCGGACAAAATCGTATTCATGAATCAGGGGCGGATCGAAGAGCAGGGGCCACCCAAGGAACTGTTCGAACGCCCGCAATCGCCGCGTCTGGCGGAATTTCTCAAAAATACGCGTTTTTGATCTTTCAACTATCAATCAGGAGAAACACTCATGAGCATTACTCGTTACGGCACCGGCAGCACCGCCGCTGGCGGCGCGCCCCGTCCTTTCGCCCGCGCCGTTGAAGCCGATGGCTGGCTGCACGTTTCCGGGCAGGTGCCGGCGGTGGATGGCGAGATCATTGTGGGCGGCATTGTCGAACAGACCCACCAGACCATGAAGAACCTGATCGCGATTCTGCAAGAGGCCGGTTATGGCCTGGAAGATGTGGTGCGTGCCGGCGTGTGGCTGGAGGATCCGCGGGATTTCAGCAGTTTCAACAAGGTCTTTTCCGAGTACTTCAAACCGGAACACGCCCCGGCCCGTGCCTGCGTGCAGGCGAACATGATGGTCGACTGCAAGGTCGAGATCGACTGCATTGCCTACAAGAAAAAGGCCTGAACCGGCGGTGACTGCATCGCTGGCAAGCCAGCTCCCACAGGTGTTGTGTATTGCCACAGATTGTCGGCACACCCTAAATCCCTGTGGGAGCTGGCTTGCCAGCGATGGCGGCCTCACAGTCAACACTGCACACTCGGTAAACTCCCGGCATTTTGAAGGGGAAGCACTGACATGACTGAAGACACCATCAAGCGCCGGGCACGCGGTCTGGACCGGGCGTTCGATATCCTCGATTTCCTCAAGGAAGTCGGCCAGCCCCTGCGCCCGAACGATATCGCCAATGGCATCGGCAGCCCAAAATCCACGGTCTACGAACTGGTGGCTTCATTGCTCGAACGCAGGATTCTGGAGCCGGTGGGCAAGGACGGCCACGTCTACCTCGGTCGTCAGCTGTACTTCCTCGGGCAGGCGCATTTGCGTCATTTCGATCTGACCCGCGAGGCCGATCTCGCCTTGCAGGAGATCGTCAGCCAGACCCATGAAACCGCGCAGATGTGCCTGCTCAACGGACGCAAATACACCGTGGCGTTGATGAAAGAGGGCGAGCGGCATTTTCGTATTTCCTCGGATATCGGCGAGAACGCGCCGATTCCCTGGACCGCGTCCGGGCGCCTGTTGCTGGCGCACCTCAGTGACCAGCAAATCGTCGAGCTGATCGACCACGACGACTTCATCCTGCCCGACGGCGACCGCTTGCCGCTGGAGCAATTCCTGGCGGAAATTCGTCAGGCCGGGCGCGAGGGTTTTTTCTCTTTCGATAGCGTCGCCGACACGTTTACCCATTGCTTCGCCGCCCCGGTCAAAGACCCGAACGGCGTAGCCATCGCGACCCTGTGCATCGTCGCCCCGCGAGCCGATGCCAAGAACAATTACAACGACTACCGCCGGGTGCTGATCGACAGCGCCAACAGCCTGGCCCGTCGCATCAACGAATAAAGCGGCTGCCTGCGGCCGCGAATGTGAGGAGTTCGACCATGTCTTCTGCCAAGAATACTGCCGCCGTGGAAAAGGGCTTTGCCCACATTGGCGCCAACCTGGTGCGCGACGTCAGCCTGCCGGCGCTGGTGCTGCACCGTGAAGCGCTGGAACACAACATCCGCTGGATGCAGGACTTTGTCAGCAACAGCGGCGCTGAACTGGCGCCCCACGGCAAAACCAGCATGACCCCGGCGCTGTTTCGTCGGCAACTGGACGCCGGCGCCTGGGGCATCACCCTGGCCAGCGCCACGCAAACCCGCGCGGCCTACGCCCATGGCGTGCATCGGGTGCTGATGGCCAACCAACTGGTCGGTACGCCGAACATGGCGCTGATCGCCGATCTGCTGGCTGACCCTGCGTTCGACTTCTATTGCATGGTCGACCACCCGGACAACGTCGCTGACCTCGGCGCCTATTTCGCCTCGCGCGGCGTTCGGTTGAACGTGATGATCGAGTACGGTGTGGTCGGTGGACGTTGTGGTTGCCGCAGCGAGCAGCAAGTGCTGGATCTGGCCAAGGCCATCGCTGCGCAACCGGCACTGGCCTTGACCGGGATCGAAGGTTACGAAGGCGTGATCCACGGTGATCACGCGGTCAGCGGGATTCGAGCGTTTGCAGGCTCGCTGGTTCGCCTGGCAGTGCAGTTGCAGGACAGCGGCGCGTTTGCCATCGCCAAGCCGATCATCACCGCGTCCGGCTCGGCCTGGTATGACTTGATTGCCGAAGAGTTCGAGGCGCAGAACGCCGCAGGGCGTTTCCTCAGCGTCTTGCGCCCGGGCAGTTATGTCGCCCACGACCATGGCATCTACAAAGAAGCGCAATGCTGCGTCCTCGACCGTCGCAGTGATTTGCACGAAGGCCTGCGCCCGGCGCTGGAAGTCTGGGCGCACGTGCAGTCCTTGCCGGAGCCGGGCTTCGCGGTGATTGCCCTGGGTAAGCGCGATGTGGCCTACGACGCCGGTTTGCCGGTGCCGCTGCTGCGTTACAAGGCTGGCGTGGTGCCAGCCAAGGGCGACGATGTCGGTGCCTGCAAGGTGACGGCGGTGATGGACCAGCACGCGTTCATGACCGTGGCGCCGGGGGTAGAACTACGCGTGGGTGACATTATTTCGTTCGGCACTTCGCACCCGTGCCTGACGTTCGACAAGTGGCGCATGGGGTGTCTGGTGGATGAGCAGTTGAGCGTTATCGAGACCATGGAAACCTGTTTCTAACCACACCTGCTCGTTCCCACGCTCTGCGTGGGAATGCCGCCAGGGACGCTCCGCGTCCTGCTTGCGAATGTGACGCAGAGCGTCACGGGATGCATTCCCACGCAGAGCGTGGGTACGATCGTTTGAGAGAGCCTCCACCCTAATGAACACCATCAACACCCTCGGCCCCAACACCCCGCGCATCGCCCTGATCGGCGAATGCATGATCGAGCTGCAACAGCGCGCCGACGGCAGCCTGCAACAAAGCTTCGGCGGCGATACCTTGAACACCGCGGTCTACCTGGCCCGTGAGCTCGGCAATGCTGGTAGCGTCGACTATGTCACCGCGCTGGGCGACGACAGTTTCAGCGATGCCATGTGCCAGAGCTGGGCCGAAGAAAACATCGGCCTGGACATGGTTCAGCGTTTACCCGGGCGTTTGCCGGGTTTGTACTGCATTCAGACCGATGCCGCCGGCGAGCGTCGTTTCCTTTATTGGCGCAATGAAGCCGCGGTGCGCGATTGCTTCACCACCCCGGCCGCCGCGCCGATCCTGGCGGCGTTGCCGGATTACGATGTGCTTTATTTTAGCGGCATCACGCTCGCGGTCCTTGGCGTACAAGGTCGGGGAAAACTGTTGGAAACCTTGATCGAAGCCCGTCAGCGTGATGCGCGAATCGTCTTCGACAACAACTATCGGCCACGGCTGTGGGCTTCGCTGGAGGATGCGCGGGCGGCCTACCGCAGCGTTTTGCCGTATGTCGATCTGGCGTTGCTGACCGTCGATGACGAACAGGCGCTGTTCCATTTTGCCGATTGCGAGGCGGTGTTCGCCGCGTACGAGCAGATCGGCACGCCGGAAGTGGTGCTCAAGCGAGGTGCCGAAGCGTGCCTGATTCGCTGTGTTGGTGAGTCATTTGAAGTGCCGGCGCAGAAGGTCGAGCGGGTGGTGGATACCACGGCGGCAGGGGATTCGTTCAGTGCGGCGTATCTGGCCTCGCGGCTCAGGGGCGGGAGCCCGGTGGAGGCTGCCGAGGCGGGGCATCGGTTGGCGAGCCAGGTGATTCAGGTGCCTGGGGCGCTGATTCCAGGATAACAGTGGCATGGCCGATGGCTGCGCCATCGGATCGCTGGCAAGCCAGCTCCCACAGGTTTTTTGGTGTGGCTGACATCTCTGGCCACCCACAAATCACTGGGAGCTGGCTTGCCAGCGATGCGGCCAGAAAGCCAGCCTCTCAATCCCGGTAAAACACCTGCACCAGGTGATACCCGAACTTGCTCTTGATCGGCCCATGCACCACCCGCAACGGTTTCTTGAAGATCACCGCATCAATCGCCCCAACCATCTGCCCCGGCCGCACTTCACCCAGGTCGCCGCCACGTTTGCCGGACGGGCAGGTGGAATATTTCTTGGCCAACACATCAAAGGCCTCGCCCTTGGCGATGCGTTGCTTGAGCTGCTCGGCTTCTTCCGAGGTTTTCACCAGAATGTGGCGGGCTTGAGCTTTCATGGGGTAGATACCTTGTAACGGTGTTGACGGCGGGGCGCGCGATTATGCCTTAAGTCAGCGGGGTTGGCCGATCATCGTGCGAATCTTGTTGGCCAACAGATCAATGGAGAACGGTTTGGCCACCATGTCCATGCCTTCTTCGAGAAAGCCCTGACGTTCGGCCGCCATCTGCGCATACCCGGTCATGAACAGCACTTTCAGCGCCGGACGATACTGGCGGGCGATTTCCGCCAATTGCCGACCGTTCATGCCCGGCAGGCCGACATCCGTCACCAGCAGGTCGACCCGCATGTCGGACTCCAGCAAGGGCAGGGCGGATTTCGCATCTTCGGCTTCGTGTGCGTGATACCCCAGTTCCTTGAGCAGGTCTCGCACCAACATGCGCACCGCTGGGTCATCCTCGACCAACACCACGGTTTCCCCGGCAATGGCCGGTGGCGCTTCGCTGATCACCGGCGACAGCACATCTTCGGGTTCCATGACACGCAGACGCGGCAGATACAAGCGCACACTGGTGCCCTGGCCCGGCAGGCTGAACAGGCTGACGTGGCCGCCCGACTGTTGCGCAAAGCCATAAATCATCGATAACCCAAGCCCGGTGCCCTGACCGATGGGTTTGGTGGTGAAGAACGGATCGAACGCCTTGGCCAGGACTTTGGGGGTCATGCCGGTACCGTTGTCCGTGACGGCGATCATCAGGTAATCGCCGGCCTTGACCGGTTCCAGCGTATTGATGTCGCTGCTGTCGAGGTAGACGTTGGCGGTTTCGATACGCAGCTCACCGCCATCGGGCATGGCATCCCGAGCGTTTATGACCAGGTTGAGCAGGGCGTTTTCCAGTTGGCTGACGTCAGTGCTGACCGGCCAGGCATCTTCGGCCAGTTGCAACTTGAGTTCGATGTGATCGCCCTTGGTTCGCCGCAGCAGGTCTTCCAGGGAATGGATCAGATCGTTGGCGTTCAGCGGTTTGCGATCCAGCGACTGGCGCCTGGAAAACGCCAGCAGGCGATGGGTAAGAGCGGCGGCGCGGTTGGCCGAGGACACCGCCGCCTCGGTGAAGCGGCCGATTTCTTCCGTGCGCCCTTCGGCGATGTAGCGCTGCATCAGGTCAAGGCTGCCGATGATCCCGGTGAGCATGTTGTTGAAGTCATGGGCGATACCCCCCGTCAGCTGGCCCACCGCTTCCATCTTCTGCGCATGGCGCAAGGCGTCTTCCGCGCGTTCGCGCTCGACCATCTCGTTTTGCAGACGCTGATTGCTTTCGGCCAGTTGCCGGGTGCGGGCGGCAACGCGCTCTTCGAGGGTTTCGTTGAGGTTACGCAGGGCTTCTTCGGTCTGCTTGCGCTCGGTTTCGTCGATCACGAAGATGTAGAAACCGTTTACCGAGCCATCGGCACCGTGACGTGGCAAGTAATTCATCAAGGCATGGCGGATACTGCCGTCACGGTGCGGCGTATTGAGGCTGAAGCAGCATGGTTTGCCGCTCAATGCCTGGGCGATGTGCTCGGCGCGCAGGGCGTAGGCCTCATCGCCCAGGACTTCCCGAACCGTGCGGCCATAGAGCTCCTGTGGTGTCAGGCCGTACCAGTCCAGATACGCGGCGTTGTTCAGGCGAAAGCGTTCCTCACGGTCGACATAGCTGATCAGAATCGGCATGGCGTTGATGATCAACTGCAACTCGGTCTGGCTCTGACGCAGGGCCTGCTCGGTATTCTTGCGTTCGGTCAGGTCCAGGGCCGCGCCGAGGAAACGGATCGGCCGGCCGTGATGGTCCTTGTAGCAACGCCCGCGGGCAAACACCCAGCGCACTTGGCCATCTGGCTGCAGCAGGCGATATTCCTCGGCGTATTCGGTGCCGTGGGTGATGCAGTGCTTGATGCTGCGGGCGATCATGGCGCGGTCTTCGGGGTGGACGCCGTGCAGGTAATCGCTGATCGGCAGTTGGCCGGCCATGGCCGGATCGATACCGTGCAGTTGGGCGAAATGCGCATCGGCGATGAAGCGGTCCTCGCCGATATCCCAATCCCAGGTGCCCACCGCGTCGGTGGCAGAGAGCGCCAGTTGCAGGCGCTCCTCGGTGTCTTGCTGTGCCTTGAGGCTGGCGGCCGAGCGCTGTTCAAGTTCCAGGGCGATGCGCCGTCGTTCATTGGTTTCGATGGCGGTGACCAGAATTCCGGCGACCTGGGCATTCTCGTCGCGGATCGGGCTATAAGTCAGATCAAGCCAGAAGTCGGAATCCTTGCCGTTGCGCTGCAAGGTGAAACGCTGCTCGCTGTAGGTTCGCACCTGGCCTTGTAGGACGGCGCTGTAAATCGGGTCGGTGAAGTCCTGGAGTTCTGGCCAGATCTGGTGTGTAGGCTGTCCGAAAGCGTGCGGATGCTTGCTGCCCGCGAGCAGGGCGAAGCCGTCGTTGTAGATCTGCGTCAGCTGCGGGCCCCAGAGCAGCAACATCGGCATTGGCGAGTGAATCACGATATCCACGGCGGTTCGCAGGCTTTGCGGCCAGGTACTGGCGGCGCCGAGCGGACTGTTCGCCCAGTCCAGTCGGGCAATCAAGGCCTGGGCATCGCTGCCGGTCGGTGATGCGTTCATCAAGTTGTCCTGCACATAAGTCGGTATGGCGGCGTCTACTATTGTTACCAGACGCTGAATGACCGCAATCGGGTCATTTTCCAATTGAATGCTTCGCGGGTGCTTTTTGCCATGGAAATCGATGCGCTGTTGAAACGCCTGGCCAGCCAGGATGGCTCCGACCTTTACCTGTCCACGGGCGCGCCACCCAGCGCGCGCTTCGACGGAATTCTTACAGCGCTTGACGACCATCCCTTCAAGCCGGGAGACATTGCGGCAATTGCCGCGTCCATCATGGACGCCGAACAGCGGCTGGAGTTCGATCGTCAACTGGAGATGAACCTGGCGATCTCCCTGGCGGGGATTGGTCGCTTCCGGGTCAATATCTTCAAGCAGCGTAACGACGTGTCGATGGTGGTGCGCAACGTCAAACTCGACATACCACGTTACGAAGACCTCAAGTTGCCGCCGGTACTGCTCGAGACGGTGATGCTCAAGCAAGGTTTGATGTTGTTCGTCGGCGCCACCGGTTCCGGCAAGTCTACCTCGCTGGCGGCCCTGATCGATTATCGCAACCGTCATGCCAGTGGGCATATCGTCACTATCGAAGACCCGATCGAATACATCCACCGGCACAAGAAATCAATCATCAACCAGCGCGAGGTCGGCGTCGATACCCGCAGTTTTCACGCCGCGTTAAAAAATACCCTGCGTCAGGCGCCAGACGTGGTGCTGATCGGCGAGATTCGCGACCGCGAAACCATGGAGCACGCACTGGCATTTGCTGATACCGGGCATCTGGTGATCTCCACGCTGCATGCTCACAACGCCCATCAGGCGCTGGACCGCATCATCAACTTTTTCCCCGAGGAACGGCGTACGCAGCTGCTCCACGACCTGGGCAACAACCTCAAGGCATTCGTGTCGCAACGGTTGGTGCGCACTCGGGATGGTCAGCGACGGGCGGCGGTGGAAGTGATGCTCGGGACGCCGACCATTGGCGATTTGATCCGGCGCAATGAACTGGATGAACTTAAAAACATTATGGAAAAATCCAAAGAGTTGGGCATGCAGACCTTCGATGGCGCACTGTATGAACTGGTGGTCGAAGGTGTTATCAGCGAGAGCGAAGCATTAAAGAATGCGGACTCGTTTAATAATCTAAAGTTGCGCCTAAAACGTTATAGGGAGGGTGTTTCAATAGTAAGTGGGCCGAGTAGTGAGTGGAATTTGGAGGATTGATTTTATTGGCAGGCAGGTTCGTTATTTGAAGTTCTGAAATATTGTTTCGTAGATTTTTACTGTTTAATTAATCCCGGGTGGGTAAGGATTGATGCTCGTTTAACTAATCAGTGATTAAATCTATGAGGTTGTTTTATGTGTGACAGTTTGAAATATAAAGCCTATCAGTTGTCGGGGTCGGTTTCAGATGTGCAGTGCGAATGGTTAAAGGCCGATGCGGCAGAGCGTCAATTGGTATTGCAGCAGTTAAAAACTGTCTTCGATGAACAAGAGGACGAAGGGCCGTATGACTGGCAAGGGTATGAGTTTCCGTTGGTGACGGGGTCTTCTCTCTATGAGGTCCATATGCCAGGGCGAGTGGCATGGAATAATCTGGCTAATCATACGTCCGTGATGGATGAACTCCGCCGCCTCCGTCTCGAGAGTATGGCCTTAACACGTATTAACGCCACCGGCGTGTTGGAAATATACAGAAAAAGCACTACAACGTGGGAAGCCGTTGACCTGGAACTCATCCAGGCATCCCACAACTATCAGAAACTTCTTGTCATAGGGGATATTGCAAGCCAGGCGGGCGGGTACGTATATACAGAGGATTACACTTTTGTTGATCAATGGCTGGAGTTTCATGGGTTGGCGGTTCCCAGGAATGCGAGCGAAACCAGGAATCTGATCGCGTTGTTCGAATTTGATCCTGAAGTTGATGAACTTGGTAACTATTGGCGGCAACTTGCTGCCGATGATCCGTCATTAATCGTATTGTCGGCTGAGCAACATGCAGCTATTCGTCAAGCCACTGCAAAGCTTATAGCTCCCGACAAAAAGCTGCTGGACAAACTGTATCGCGAAACAAGTGGCACTCTTGCAACGCACGATAACGCCGCTGAATGTATCGTTCAGTTGGTCAGGCATCCGGCGGCCCAAACCTGCGCCAGAAACCTCCTGAAGGAACTGGACTGGTTCGGTGCAACATCTGGGCAAGACGTCTCTGCACAGGATCTTGGGCAACTATTGATAACGGCTATTTTGCTGGAGCTGTATCCAGACTTCGGCAAAGCTCAAGGCAGAAAGAGTATCGGCGGGTTCGATTTGTATTCTCCAACCAACGTCGAACGATCTTCGTTGAACGTGCGCAAGGAACTGGAAACCTTCCTGCACACCAAAGGCTGGGTGAATCCTGTCCTGGCGCCAATGGCATCGCACCTGCTACTGGCGGAAATTGCGCCGGAATTTCTGGTCAAGGGTGTTCCATCGTCGTTGACGATGGGCTCGGTTGCCTGGGTGGTCTTTTGCCGTGGCGTTGCGCTGGTGGAGGCGGTCACGAAAGGGGCGGCGCTTGTGCTGAGCTACGGGCAAATCATGGCCTACGTCGAACTCGAGCCTGTCAGTTCGCCCCTCTCCCGTCTGCGGGATCTGGCAATGATCGATCCAATCGTTGACTGGGCGTTGTTGAATGGTGTTATCGAGCCAACTGAGCTCACTCAAGCGGCGAAGGAAACGACGGAGCGGGCGATTGCCGCTTTCGAGGCTTACACAGAGCACTTCACCCATCTGGCCCGGGTACTGTCCAATCCGTTGCCCAGTAGAGAAGACATTGCTCGCAAAGCCTTGGAAGACGTGGCACCCGGTTGTGATTTCCTCGACAGGAAAGTTATCTATCAACGCCCTGGCCTATATGCCTCGCCCACCGCCATGTCGATGGTCGATTTGCATATGTCAGGAGACCTGGCGAGCGGTGAGTGGGATCTTCGCGCGGTTTTTCCCGATGACACCACGACAACTGACTTGCTGGCCGGTATGACCCATTACACAAGGCCAACCTTCCACGATCCCTCCGTACTCAGCATTTACAAACGTTTCCCTCTGTTGTCGTACCTGGCACCCAACAATGTCGAATTTCATCGGCAATTGCGCGGCTATCTCGGCAATTTGAATAGTGCGGTGGTCACAAACGTGAAATTGGCCCTTTCACACATGCTCCCCTTTGACCTGGAAATCTTTCTGAAAGGCAAGATTACGTTCTTTACCCTTCGCGGTGCAGCGGTAGAGATATCCTCCCGCTATATCGGCGGACCGCTTACGTATGAGACAGATTACGAAACCCAACAAGGCAAAGATGCTGTCACGGGCCGCTTTGGTGTTGTGATGTACGCCATCCACGAAAACTCGGTTGCGTGCTATGAGTTGTTTACATTCAGAGGAGAGCTACGGAAAAACGATGTCCTTGGAAACCTGATCACCTCGAAGGGAAAATGTTCGGGTCGCTCCAGGATCGATTTCATCGGCGATTTGAATGCGCAGGTGGCACCCACGCCTTTGGAAGCGTTGCCTGTCACTCTGAAGGAATACACGGAGGGGGTTGCAGTTGAGCAGCATGCGCGCAGCGACTTGGCGATTATCGAAAAGTTGGGTGAGCTCCCGGCACCAAGGTCTGTGGTAGCGCGCACGCAGAGTATTTATATGAATTTTGGCAACCCGCAGTTTGCAAGGATTGCCGAGTTCGTCGTGAGTCATCATCCGTTCCGCAAGTTTTCCGAAGTTGAAGCAATGGCCACCGTGCCGACTGCGCTTGAAAGCCAGCGCAAAATGGGCAATGAGACTGCCGATTACATCGTGAATCTGGTGGTTCCCTTTAAAAAGTGCATCGAGGATTTATCTTCTGGGGATCACAATAGGGTGGTCGACGGGATCTATGGTTGTGCCATGGACGCCATTGCCTTGGGAGGTGCCTTTGCGGGGGCGGCTGCCAAAGCGCTGAGCATTTCGTCGAAGGCCGTCTCCTTGTCGTCCAAAGCCGCCCAGTTGACCAAGCTAGCCTTCGTGACCTCCGTTTCCCTCATCAACCCGCTGGATGGTGTGCCTACGGCATTGTTCGGAGCCGGGAAACTCGTCCACAAGGGAGCGCTACGCTTTAACAGGCAGGCTCAAGAGATGCTCGGGCTGGCGCAATCACAGTTACAAAAACTCAATGGCCGACACAAAACCTATGACTTGATTCGCGCAGCCAATCGCGCCGATACCACCGGGCAGGGTACCTGGCGACCTCTTGGCGCAACCGGTGACACATTAACGGTGGTGGCAGCGCGTAACGCTCATCAATGGTATGCCCTTGATCGATTGGGCAAACCCTGGGGACCCAGACTGAACAACTTCATGTTTGAGTCACCTATCCAGTTGCCTCGATTCAACAAGACATTGCCCGTCAGCTATACCCGACAGTTCATTGAGCAAAGCTTGCCGCTGGCGCGTACAAAAATCGAAAACGCGATCAACGTCTTGAACAGTCTCGACCTGACGAGGGAGCGCGACGCAATCATCAAGGTGCTGATGGGAAGCAACTCGAGCGATGCATTCGAACGGTTGTTGAGCTATCTGAGATTGGTCAGGGCTGACTTTGCAGGTCTTTCCATCAGTAACATGTTTCTCGATCCGCTCAAGACCACTCACAACATCGCTGCATTGAACAAGGAGGCGTACGAACAATGGAAAGGCGCACAAGACCCATCGAACACGCAATTCATCGAAATCTATACACCCCAACTGAACAAACACTTCATCAGTTTGGGCTTCAACCATGATGTCGTGGCAGACGACTTGATTCATGAGTTGTTCCACGGTGCTTCACAGACTGACGATGTCAGCTATGCCCGCGATGCCGGACGCAACGGCGAAAGAGGGCAGTTGCTGGATGTAGCCGCGCTGCTGAACCTGGCGTCGGGACGTCTGCCGGTTACGGATGAGGGCGATGCCTGTCACGCCAGTGCCAAAACCTTTGAAAATGCTGACTCGCTGGCGGTGACTACCTCGCTGCTGAGCCAGTTGTACACGGACAGAAATGCTTATGAACGCAATATGTCCATCCTGCGCGGCGCAGTCGAAGCAAACGCCGGGCGCGTGATTGACCAGCCGGTTCTGATCACTCTGAACAGCTCACTTGCATCTAAACCTGCCGGTGGAACGCGGCCGCCGGGTTCGCACATGGATTAACACGCCCCCGCACGATCGTTCACGTGTCGAGTTCCGGCCGATCCCGAAACTGTTCCAGCGCTTCGGGATTGGCCAGCGCATCTGTGTTTTTCACCGCCTGCCCGTGCACTACATTCCTTACCGCCAGTTCAACCACCTTGCCGCTGATGGTGCGTGGTATATCGCTCACTGCAACAATTTTCGCCGGAACATGCCGCGGCGTGGTGTTGGCACGAATGACCTGGCGGATCTGTTGCTGCAATGCTTCGTCCAGCTCAACGCCATCAGCCAATCGCACGAACAGCACCACCCGCACGTCGTCTTGCCATTGCTGGCCGATAGCGACGCTGTCGATGACCTGCGGGACTTTCTCGACCTGACGATAGATTTCCGCCGTGCCAATGCGCACGCCACCGGGATTGAGCACCGCGTCTGAGCGACCGTGGATCATCATGCCGCCATGGGGCAGTTGTTCTGCGTAATCACCTTGCGCCCAGACTCCGGGAAACTGACTGAAATACGACGCCCTGAGCTTTGCGCCGTCGGGGTCGTGCCAGAGGCCGATGGGCATTGCCGGGAAGTGTCGGGTGCAGACCAGTTCGCCTTTTTCGCCGATCACCGGTTGGCCGTTGTCGTTCCACACTTCAACGGCCATGCCCAGGCTCTTGCCCATGTTTTCGCCGCGTCTGACCGGGCTCAACGGGTTGCCGTTGACGAAGCACGAGACGATGTCCGTACCGCCGGACATCGAGGCCAGGCACACGTCAGGCTTGAAATCGCGATAGACGAAATCGTAACTCTGCGGCGAGAGTGCCGAGCCGGTGCAGAGCAAGGTTTTCAGGCTGCCAAGTTCATGGCTGTGCCTGGGTTTGACGCCGCTGCTTTCCAGGGTCGCGAGGTACTTGGGGCTGGTACCGAAGACGCTGATGCGCTCGTCGTCGATCAGGTCGATCAAACGCTCGGCATCTGGCTGGAAGGGCGAGCCGTCGTACAGCACCACGGCGCTGCCGACTGCGAGGGCCGAGACCAGCCAGTTCCACATCATCCAGCCGCACGTGGTGTAGTAGAACAGGCGTTCGCCGGGGCCGAGATCGCAATGCAGGCCGTGTTCCTTGACGTGTTGCAGCAGCACGCCGCCGGTGCTGTGAATGATGCATTTGGGAACGCCGGTGGTGCCGCTGGAATAAAGGATGTACAGCGGATGGGCGAAGGGCACCGGCGTGAAATCCGGTTCACCACCGGGGAAGTAGAAGTCGTCCCACAGCGTGACGTTGGCCGATGTGTGAAAGTCTTCGATGCGCGCTTCAGGCCGCGCATAAGGCACGATGATCAGTTGCTGCAAGGATGGCAGTCGTTCGAGGATCTCGTTGACCTTGGCGCTCTGGTCGATTTCTTTCCCGGCATAGCGATAGCCGGCACAGGTGACCAGCACTTTGGGTTCGATCTGGCCGAAACGATCGATCACGCCTTGCGTGCCGAAGTCCGGCGAAGAACAGGACCAGATCGCGCCGAGGCTGGTGGTGGCGAGCATGGCCACCAATGTCTGCCAGGTATTGGGCATGCACGCCGTCACCCGGTCGCCCAGGCCGACACCGGCGGCGATCAAACCACTTTGAAAACCGGCGACATGTTCCGCCAGCTCGGCCCAGGTCAGTTGTTCGCGCTGGCCGTTCTCCGCCACGGCCACCACGGCCACGGCATCGTCGCGACGGCGCAGCAAATGTTCGGCAAAGTTCAGGGTAGCGCCGGGAAACCACTCGGCGCTGGGCATTTGCGTGCCCTCGACCAGTACTGTGTCCGGTTGATCGTGGAATCGAATGTCGAAGAAATCGAAGATGGCTTGCCAGAACGCTTCACGCTGATCGATGGACCACTGATGCAGGGCAGGGTAGTCGTCGATGTGCAGATGATGCCGCTGATTGACGAAGCGCCGAAAGGCGTCCATGCGGGTCTTGCCGATGCGTTCGGCGCTGGGTTGCCAGAGGATGTCGGACATGGTTTGCCTCTTCTTGTTGTCAGATCGTTCCCACGCAGAGCGTGGGAACGATCATCTATAAGGGTTTAGCGGCCAATCACTGCGCCAACCACCCACCATCAATATTCCACGCCGCACCCCGCACCTGAGCCCCGGCTTCACTGCACAAGAACAGCACCAACTCGCCCAACTGCGGCGGGGTCACGAATTCCAGCGAGGGTTGCTTCTCGGCCAACAGATCATGCTGCGCCTGCTGCGGATCGATTCCGGTCGCGGCGCGATCGTCGATCTGTTTTTGCACCAGCGGGGTCAGTACCCAACCCGGGCAAATGGCATTGCAGGTAACGTTGCTGGTGGCGGTTTCCAGGGCGACCACTTTGGTCAAGCCGATCACCCCATGCTTGGCGGCAACGTAAGCGGCTTTGCCGGTTGAACCCACCAGTCCATGCACCGAAGCAATATTGATCACCCGGCCCCAACCTTTGGCGCGCATGCCCGGCAGGCTCAGGCGGGTGCTGTGAAACACCGACGACAGGTTGATCGCGATGATCGAATCCCAGCGCTCCACCGGGAACTCGTCCACCGGCGCGACGTGCTGGATGCCGGCATTGTTGACCAGAATGTCGACGCCGCCGAACTCACGCTCGGCGTAGGCAATCATGTCGGCGATCTGTTGCGGGTCGCTGACGTCGGCCGGGTGATGGCCGACCTTGCCGCCGAACTGTTCGACTTCAGCAATCACCCTGGACGCATCGCCGAAGCCATTGAGGATCAGGTTGGCGCCGGCCTTGGCCAGGCTCAGGGCAATCCCCAGGCCAATGCCGCTGGTGGAGCCGGTAACCAGTGCGGTCTTGCCGGAAAGAGTCGTCATGAATACCTCACACAATGCCAGTGGCGTAGAAAGTACCGATCACCACGAAAACCGCCAGGGTCTTGATCAGCGTAATACAGAAAATATCTTTGTAAGCTTCGCGGTGGGTCAGGCCGGTGACCGCGAGCAAGGTAATCACCGCGCCGTTGTGCGGCAGGGTGTCCATGCCGCCACTGGCCATCGAAGCTACACGGTGCATCACTTCCAGCGGAATATTGGCGGCGTGGGCCGCCGCGATAAACTGCTCGGACATTGCCGCGAGCGCGATGCTCATGCCGCCCGAGGCGGAGCCAGTGATACCCGCCAGCAAGGTGACGGTGATCGCTTCGTTAACCAGCGGATTGGGGATGCTCTTGAGCCAGTCGGCCAGCACCAGGAAACCCGGCAGGGAGGCGATCACCGCACCAAAGCCGTATTCCGAAGCCGTGTTCATCGCCGCCAGCAATGCACCGCCGACCGCACTTTTGCTGCCTTCGGCAAGTTTGCTGCTGATGGCTTTGTAGCCGAACGCCAACACCATGAGGATGCCGACCAGCAGCGCAGCCTGCACCGCCCAGATTGCGGTGAGTTTGGCGATTTCAGTGGTGACCGGTGTCGCCATGCCCGGCAGCGCCAGGCTGTGGGTCTTGCCGTACCACTGTGGAATCCACTGGGTGAACAGCAGGTTCATGATGCCCACGGCTAGCAGCGGCGACAGGGCGATCCACGGGTTGGGCAGCTTGATGTCGGCAGCGGTTTCCGGCTCGTTGCGCAGGTCGGTGCCATAACCTTCACCGGCACGCTGGGCCTTGTTGCGCTGGCGCTGGAGAAACAGCATGCCGGCGCAGAACACGAAAATCGTACCGATCACACCCAACCATGGCGCAGCCCAGGCGGTGGTGTTGAAGAACGTACTGGGGATGATGTTCTGGATCTGCGGGGTGCCGGGCAGGGCGTCCATGGTGAACGAAAACGCGCCGAGGGCGATGGTCGCCGGGATCAGGCGTTTGGGGATGTTGCTCTGACGGAACATTTCAGCGGCAAACGGATACACCGCGAATACCACCACAAACAGCGAAACACCACCGTAAGTGAGCACGGCACAAACCAGCACGATCACCAGCATCGCCTGGCGGGTACCCAGCAGGCGAATGGCCGCGGCGACAATGGAACGCGAGAAACCGGACAGCTCGATGAGCTTGCCGAACACCGCACCGAGCAGGAACACCGGGAAGTAGAGTTTGATGAAACCGACCATTTTCTCCATGAACACGCCGGTGAAGGCAGGTGCGACGGCGGAAGGGTCAGTCAGCAGGACGGCGCCGAGGGCGGCAATCGGGGCAAAAAGGATAACGCTGTAGCCACGGTAAGCAGCCACCATCAGCAGCGCGAGGGCTGCCAAGGCAATGATCACACTCATGGTGTGTCTCCTGGGATTGTTATTTTTGTGTGGTGAAATCTTGTAGGAAGGGGCTATAGCGAGTTTCGTGCCAGGTGGTTAACTAGCTGAAATATAAGGAAATATTTATCGTTGGTGCGATAGATTTACAGGAGGTGTCTCTATTTTGAGATTATTTCGACCAGGAGGGCGTTTTTGCGGGCAAGCGTCGCTCCTACAGAGATTTGGGAATGATCAGAGTTTCACGAATCCGTAGGAGCGAGGCTTGCCCGCGATGAGGCCGGATCTACCAATAGAGATGTCTGTCTCTCTATTGAGACTCAGCAATCCCCAACGCCACCATTTTCTTGTACAACGTCGACCGCCCAAGCCCCAAATGCGCCGCGGCTTCAATCACCTTGCCGCCGCATCGCGCCAGCGTGGTTTCGATCAGTTGGCGATCGAAGCGCTCCCGTGCCGCACTGAACGTCTCATGCTCCAGCGGTTCCAGAGTCGCTGGTGCCGGGCGTTCAACGGGGGTAAACGTTCCGATGGCCGCGCGGATGTCCGTGGCCGAAAGCCGCAGGTCATCACTGAGCAAGGCGGCCCGTTCCAGGACGTTGCGCAACTCGCGAATGTTCCCCGGCCAGGCGTGTTGACCCAGCAGCTGCAGCGCTTCACTGTTGAGTTCGTGCTGGCTGCGCAGCTCTTCAAGGATGGCCTCGCTGAGCGCGGGCAGGTCGTCGAGGCGGTCGCGAAGCGGTGGCACCTGGATTGGCAGGACATTGAGGCGGTAATACAAATCCGCGCGGAAATCACCGCGCTTGATCGCGGCTTCCAGGTCGGTCGAGGTCGCAGCGATCACCCGAACATCGCTCTGGATCACTTCATTGGAACCCACCGGTTCGAATTCCTTTTCCTGCAACACCCGCAGCAGCTTGCTTTGCAACGGCAGCGGCATGTCACCGATTTCATCGAGAAACAGCGTACCGCCCTGGGCGATTTGCAGTTTGCCTGCGCGGCCCTTGCGATCAGCGCCGGTGAAGGCACCCGGTGCCGTGCCGAAGAATTCAGCTTCCAGCAACGATTCCGGGATCGCTGCGCTGTTGATACTGACAAACGCCTTGTGTGCCCGCGGCGAAGCGTTGTGGATAGCCTGCGCCAGCAACTCCTTGCCGGTGCCGGTTTCGCCAAGCAGTAACACCGGCGACTCGGTGCTGGCACTGCGCCGGGCGCGGCGTTTGACTTCAAGGCTGGCGGCGCTGGTGCCAATGAAGTGGGCGAAGTTGTATTTGGTCTGCCGCGCGCGCAACAGCGAGCGCGTGGAAGCAAGCTCTTCCTGCATGCTCATGTAGCGCTTGAGCATCGGCGACAGGCTGCGCAGTTCATCGAACAGGGCGAAACCGATTGCACCGATGACCTCGCCAGCGTCGTCATGAATCGGCAGGCGCATGACCACCAAGGGTTCCTTGGGCGTGTCCTGCATGTCGAGCAGGATCGGTCGGCCGGTGCGCACCACTTCACGCAACAGGCTGCCGGGTATCACGCTTTCGCAGGCTTTGCCGATGGCGTTCTCGGCCGATTGCAGACCGAAACGCCGGGCATAACGCTCGTTCATCCAGACAATGTTGGCGTCGCGGTCGACGATCACCGTGCCTTCACTCGATTGCTCGATAATTTCGAACAGTGAACGGATCGCCAGCAGGCGCACGCGCTGGTAGTCCTTGAGGCTTTCGGTGGTGTTCATGGGTGCTGATCCTGATTTTTCATTGCCCGATCCGGCCTAATCGCGGGCAAGCCTTGCTCCTACAGATGCCCCCCTGTAGGAGCAAGGCTTGCCCGCGATGGCCGTGACACGGTTTAACGATTGTGAATCGATTATGCCTGCCCAACGTGCGCCGCCGCCAACAGCTCCTTGGTGTACGGATGCTGTGGGGCATCGAATACGTCATGGCTGGCGCCACGTTCCACGACCTTGCCATCCTTGACCACGATCATGTCGTGCGCCAGGGCGCGGACCACTGCCAGGTCATGGCTGATAAACAGATAGGTCAAGCCATGTTTTTCCTGCAGTTGGCGGAGCAGGGCGACCACCTGTTTTTGCACGGTGCGATCCAGCGCCGAGGTCGGTTCGTCCAGCAGGATCAGCGCCGGTTTCAGCACCAGTGCCCGAGCGATTGCAATGCGCTGTCGTTGGCCGCCGGAAAATTCGTGGGGGTAGCGATGACGGCTTTGCGGGTCGAGGCCGACTTCCTGCAATGCCCGAATCACTTCGGCATTGCATTGCTCGGGACTCAGTTGGCTATGAACCTCCAGGCCCTCGCAAATGATCTGTTCAACAGACATCCGCGGGCTGAGGCTGCCGAACGGGTCCTGGAACACCACCTGCATTTTCTTGCGCCACGGCCGTAGTTGCTTCTGTGACAAACCATCGAGTGCCTCGCCCTGGAAACGGATGCTGCCTTCGGAGTCGAGCAGGCGCAGGATTGCCTGGCCCAGCGTTGACTTGCCGGATCCGGATTCGCCGACGATGCCCAGGGTTTTGCCTCGCTGGATGCTCAGGCTGATGCCGTCTACCGCCTTGAAGTAAGTCTTGCGCCGCAGCAGTCCGCCACCCACGGCAAACTGCACGCGCAGGTCGTCGACTTCCAACACATTCTCGCGCTCGTCCCTTGGCAGCGCTTCACCGTCGGGTTCGGCATTGAGCAGCATGCAGCTGTAGGGATGTTTCGGCTCGGTAAAAATAGTCTCGCAGGACGCTTGCTCGACAATCTCGCCGGCCTTCATCACGCAGACGCGTTGGGCGATGCTGCGCACCAGATTGAGGTCATGGCTGATCAGCAGCAGCGACATACCGAGCCGTCGCTGCAATGATTTGAGCAGCAGCAGAATCTTGCGCTGCACGGTAACGTCGAGGGCCGTGGTGGGTTCGTCGGCGATCAACAGTTCCGGCTCGCAGGCCAGGGCCATGGCGATCATCACCCGTTGCCGCTGGCCACCGGACAATTGATGCGGGTAGGCCTTGAGGCGTTCCTTGGGTTTCTGAATGCCCACCAGATGCAGCAACTCAAGAATCCGCGCCTGCGCCGCTTTGCCGGCCATGCCTTTATGCACGAGCAGGGTTTCGCCGATCTGTTTTTCGATACTGTGCAGCGGATTGAGCGAAGTCATCGGCTCCTGGAAAATCATCGCAATGCGGTTGCCGCGCAATTCGCGCAGTTTCTTTGCGTCCGCGCCCACCAGCTCCTGGCCTCGATAACGGATGCTGCCGGTCGTCTCGGTTCCGCATTCGGGCAGCAATTGCAGAATCGAGTGGGCGGTCACTGACTTGCCCGATCCTGATTCACCCACCAGCGCCAGGCATTCGCCCGGGAGGATATCCAGGCACAGATTGCGCACGACGGTCTGGCCGCTGAAAGCCACGCTGAGGTCTCGGATTTCGATCAGGTTGGTCATATCAACAGTCCGCTCAAGAACGCGGATCAAAGGCGTCGCGCAACGCTTCGCCAATGAACACGAGTAAAGAAAGAATCAGCGCCAGGGTAAAAAACGCGGTCAGTCCGAGCCATGGCGCTTGCAGGTTCTGCTTGCCCTGACCGATCAATTCGCCCAGGGATGCGCTGCCCGCCGGCATGCCGAAGCCAAGGAAGTCCAGCGCCGTGAGGGTCGAAATTGCGCCGGTAAGAATGAACGGCAGATAGCTCAAGGTCGCGTTCATGGCGTTGGGCAGGATGTGCCGCACGATCACCTTGCGATCGCTCAGGCCCAGTGCCCGGGCAGCCTTGACGTATTCCAGATTGCGCCCGCGCAGGAACTCGGCGCGCACCACGTCCACCAGCGCCAGCCAGGAAAACAGCGCCATGATCCCCAGCAGCCACCAGAAATTCGGTTCGACGAACCCCGACAGAATAATCAGCAAGTACAGCACCGGCAGTCCGGACCAGACTTCCAGCAACCGCTGCCCGAGCAAATCCACCCAACCACCGTAATAGCCTTGCAAGGCGCCCGCGGCGATGCCGATCAGTGCACTGACAACGGTCAGCATCAAGGCAAACAGAATCGACACCCGAGCGCCAAAAATAACCCGGGCCAGGACGTCCCGGGCCTGATCGTCGGTGCCCAGCCAGTTGACCTGCGAAGGCGGGCTCGGTGCGGGTTTGTTCAGGTCATAGTTAGGCGTGTCATCACTGAAGGGAACCGGCGGGAACAGCAGCCATCCGCCGTCTTTCTTGATCAGTTGCTGCACGTAGTCGCTACGGTAATCGGCCTGGAACGGCAGTTGACCGCCGAACTCCTGCTCGGTGTAGCGCTTGAAGACAGGGAAATACAACGAGCCCTGGTGACTGACTACCAGCGGTTTGTCATTGGCGATCAGCTCGCCACCCAGGGTCAACAAAAACAACCCGACAAACAACCACAGCGACCACCAGCCACGGCGGTTTTTCTTGAAACGCTCGAAACGACGTCGGCCTAAAGGTGAAAGCTTGAACATCAGGCGTTCCTCGCGGCGAAGTCGATGCGCGGATCGACCAGGGTGTAGCACAGGTCACCCACCAGTTTTATCAATAGACCGAACAGGGTGAAGATGAACAGCGAGCCGAACACCACCGGATAGTCTCGTGAAACGGCCGCTTCGTAGCTCATGCGGCCCAGGCCGTCCAGAGAGAAGATCACTTCGATCAGCAGTGAGCCGGCAAAAAACACGCTGATGAACGCCTGGGGAATCCCTGACACCACCAGCAACATGGCGTTGCGAAAGACGTGGCCGTAGAGCACGCGGCGTTCGCTCAAGCCTTTGGCGCGGGCGGTGACCACGTACTGGCGGGTGATTTCATTGAGGAACGAGTTTTTGGTCAGGATGGTCAGGGTCGCGAAACCGCCGATCACCAGCGACGTCACCGGCAAAACCAGGTGCCAGAAATAGTCGGCAATTTTGCCCAGGGCCGACAGCGACTCGAAGTTGTCCGACACCAGCCCGCGCACCGGGAACCAGTTCAGTGACGTGCCGCCGGCAAAAACCACGATCAGGAACATGGCGAAGAGAAACGCCGGCATCGCGTAGCCGATGATGATTGCGGTACTGCTCCAGATATCGAAATGACTGCCGTGGTGCACGGCCTTGCGGATGCCCAGCGGGATCGATACCAGATAAGTGATCAAGGTTGCCCAGAGGCCGAGGGAAATGGTCACCGGCATTTTCTGCAGGATCAGGTCGGTGACCGTGGCACCGCGGAAAAAGCTCTTGCCGAAATCCAGCCTCGCGTAACTGGTCAGCATCAGCCACAGGCGTTCGTGCGCAGGCTTGTCGAAGCCGTACTGTTTTTCGATGTCCTTGATCAGTTGCGGATCGAGGCCACGGCTGGCTCGGGAGGTGCTCATGGCCTCGCTGGAACTGCCGCCGACACTGGCGCCGCCGATGCCCTGCAAGTGCGCGATAGCCTGTTCCACCGGCCCGCCCGGTGCGGCCTGGACGATAACGAAGTTGACCAGAAGAATGATCACCAGCGTCGGAATGATCAGCAGCAACCGCCGCAGAATGTAGCCCCACATCAATGCGGTCCTCCGGGTTTGCCGCGGCGGATGCGCTCGGCGGTCATTTCCTGGTTGGTCAGCGGCGTGGTGCTCATTTCCCACCAGCTTTCGATGGCTTCGTCATTGCTGGCCTGCACATTCGGTATGCCGAAGCGGTTCCACCACACGGTGGATGTTCCTGGCGGGTAATAGTTGGGAATCCAGTAGTAGTTCCATTGCAGCACCCGGTCCAGCGCATGGGCATAACGCAACATGTCGGCCTGGGTGTTCGCCCGAACCAGCCCGGTAATGAGCGTATCCACTGCCGGGTTTTTCAGCACCATGTAGTTGTTGGAGCCAGAATCAGTGGCCGCGGCTGAACCGAAGTAGTTGAACAGCTCGCCGCCCGGGGAAGTTGTCACCGGGTAACCGGTGACAATCATGTCGTAGTCGCGACTCATCAGACGGTTGACGTACTGCGACGAATCGATGCGCCGGATATTCAGGTCGATACCGATTTGCTTGAGGGTACGCTTGTAGGGCAGCAGCAAGCGATCCATACCGTTCTGGCTGACCAGGAACGTGAAGCTCAGCGGCTCGCCGTCGGCGTTGACCAGCTGATCGCCTTTGGGTGTCCATCCGGCCTGTTCGAGCAGGTCCAGGGCTTGCAACTGTTTGTCGCGAATGATGCCGCTGCCATCGGTCTTCGGTGCCTCGAATACCTTGGTGAACACTTCGTCCGGGATCTGCCCGCGCAACGGCTCGAGAATCGCCAGTTCGCCAGCATCCGGCAGTTGCCGGGCCGCGAGATCGGTGTTGGAGAAGAAGCTCTGCTGGCGGATGTACATGTTGCGCATCATCTGCCGGTTGCTCCATTCGAAATCCCACAGCATGACCAGCGCCTGGCGTACGCGGCGGTCCTGGAACATCGGTTTTTGCAGATTGAACACAAAGCCCTGGGACGGTTGCGGCGCTTCGGTGGCCAGGTGAGCCTTTTGCAGTCGTCCATCGCTCAGGGCCGGGCTCTCGTAACCGATGGAATAGCCGGTGGCGGAAAACTCGCGGTTGTAGTCGTAGGCACCGCCGCGCAAGACCTGACGGGCAACGTCGGTGTCGCCGAAGTATTCGATGCTGAAACGATCGAAATTGTACAGGCCGCGGCTGACCGGCAGATCCTTGCCCCACCAGTCGGCGTTGCGCTCGAAAGTAATGCTGCGCCCGGAATCGACCTTGCCCACTTTATAGGGACCGCTGCCCAGTGGCGGCTCATAACCGCCGCCACCGGCGAAATCGCGGGTTTTCCACCAATGCTCGGGAAACACCGGCAGGGTGGCGATGTCCAGAGGAAGCGTGCGGTTTTCGTTGTTCTTGAAGTCGAAGCGCACGGTCAGTGGCGACTCCACCTCGACGCCTTTGACGTCGGCGAATTGCGTGCGATAACGCAGGCTGCCCTGGGTCATCAGCAAGTCGAAGGTGTAGCGCACATCTTGCGCGGTGATCGGCTTGCCGTCGGCGAAACGCGCCTTGGGGTTGAGGTAGAAGCGCAGGGACAATCCGTCATCGGAACGCTCCATCTTCTGCGCCACCAGGCCGTACACCGTATAAGGCTCGTCCAGCGAGCGCTGAGCCAACGGCGAGTAAAGCAGGCCGTCGATCTGCGAGACGCCAATGCCCTTGTCGATGTAGGGCAAGACATGGTCGAAATGCCCGATCTCGATGGCCGAACGGCGCATCGTCCCGCCTTTGGGGGCTTGCGGATTGGTGTAGGCAAAGTGGCTGAACCCGGCAGGGTACTTGGCCGGTTCGCCGTAGACGGTCAACGCATGTTGCGGTGCGGCGTTCACACCAGCCGGGCCGATCAGCAGGGCCATGGCAGTGAATAACAAAGTTGGGAAAGCCAGTCGCATTGTCAGCCTTAGAGCCGGGTGGTCGATAACCACAATTTGTACGCTAGCGGCGCGTCCCTCGCCAGCCGTATTACGCAGTTGAAGCACAACGGCCCACCAAAAAGGCGGGCCGTTGCGTAAGAGGCATCAGGCGTCGATCAGTCCTGACGGCTGGTCACTTCCAGCAGGTGATAACCGAACTGGGTCTTCACCGGGCCTTGCACGACATTGATCGGCGCGCTGAATACCACGGTGTCGAACTCCTTGACCATCTGGCCAGGACCGAACGAACCCAGGTCACCACCCTGGCGGCTGGAAGGGCAGGTGGAGTTGGCCTTGGCGACTTCGGCGAAATCTGCGCCAGCCTCGATTTGCGCTTTGAGTTCGTTGCACTTGGCTTCGCTGGCAACGAGGATGTGGCGGGCAGTGGCTTTAGCCATGGGGAAATACTCCTTTCAATATTCTGTAAAGTGGTGAGCCTACCGGATTCAGTGGACGATTTCTTCTCAAAGTTCCGTTCCATACGGCCTCGACGGCGGGTGCTTTTTATAGTCCGGCTTTTTTCAGGCGTGCAGCGTGTTGTACGTATAGATCGATCGGGTCGATGCTTTTCGTGAGGAAACCGGCTGATGGGCGGATGACCGCCAGATGATCCAGCGGGTAATCGGATCGGATAATCGTCCCCAGATGCGAACTGTAGCGGCCAACCATGCCATCGTTTTGCTCGGCTTCAGTGATGAAGTATCGCGAAAACGCCCGCAGGAAACCGTGGAACGGATCAAGGGCGTTCATTCCTTCATCCAGGGCATTGTCCGGCAGGACGCCGCTCCAGGAGTAATAACGCACGCCATTGACCAATTCCCGACCCTTGCCACCCCAGGTTTTTGGCAACCCTTGAGGGTATTTGTCGTTGAATGCCCCTACGCCAGTTGTGGTCAGGGCATTGAGCGCGGCGATGGCGTTCTGCGGAAGGCGATGGTGGCCGCTGAGCAAGGACAGGAAGCCTGCGAACAAAGTGGCGACCGTTTCAGCGACCTGTTCCGGCAAACATCCCGGTTCAAGCGCCTTGCGCAGAAAGTCGGCCAGTTCCGACCCATGGTTCGGCCCACTGACGGATGTCACCGAAGCAACCGACTGTGGTGCAACCGCCGCAGCGTAGCGAGCAGCGAGTGCGCCCTGACTGTGACCGATCAGATTGACTTTGCCCGCGCCTGTGCCTTCCAGCACCCGTTGAATCTGTGCCAGCAGTTGCTCGCCCCGTGCCTCATTGCAGTGGGTGGCCGATAAATACGGCACGAAAACTCTGGCGCCTTCGCTTCTGAGTGTCTGTTTCACATCGTGAAAGAGCTCGAACGGACCGATCCGGTCAAAGCCGAAAAGTCCATGGACCAGCAGAATTGGATAATGGGTGTTCGCATTCCGTTGCATCGCATTTACCTTTTACAGGGAGTTAAGGAGGTGCCATGAGCCTCACTCTAAAACACTCGGATGGGCGCGCGATGTATGAAAAAACCGCTGTAAGTTGATGAAAACGGAATAGAAAGCGTACGAAAGCTCGGACGTGTGCGAAGCCTTGATCGGAATATCCAGACATCTTTTCAGCAAGTCCCGAGCTTCGATGATCAACGACCTACTTCACGCGTGTCCTTTTTCCTCTCCTGCAAAGACGATCTCCGGCATCGCAAATGGCTGGCATCGGGTTCAATAGGCTCCGTTGGTTGCCTTGACCCCAAGGTGACGCTGATTCCACGGATCGGAACCCTCAAATGACCTCTCACGAAGCAAGCATTTCCTTGCATTTATTACCGCCACCGTTGCTTGAGCCGGTGGAAAACGCGGTACTCGACCCCTTTCAAAAACGTGCCGTCGTCAGGATCAAGCCGTATCCGGGCATGGCCTGTGGCGACAAATTGCTTTTGAACTGGGAGGGCCTGGACGTCGAAGGGCTTGTATACAAGCATCAGATGACTCGGTTTGTCAGCGAAGAACAGGTTGGCTACGACGTGGTATTCGTCGTGCCGCCGGTGCACATCGCGGCACTCGACGGGGGAAGCCTGGAAGTTTTCCATACGTTGCAACGTGCCGGGCGCGCGGTGCCCGTGAACTCATCGCGTTTGCAGCTGGACGTGGGCGACGTCAATCCGGATCTGCTGCCACCGATTGCGGTCGATGCCGTTGGCGGGACGATCGACCCTGATCGCGTGCCCGAAGGCATTCTCGTCACGATCAGGCCCTATGCCCGGATGGCCGAAGGCGATCGAATCCTGTTGGCCTGGGCTGGTATTTCTGCGCAAGCGAGTTTCAACGATACGCTGAAGGTCGAGTCATTTGCCGTGGGCAGTGAGCTGTCCTTCTGGATCCATCCGGACTGTATCGCTCCCAATCTGGGAAGCAACGTGACGCTCAGCTATTGCATCCAGCAAACAGGTCACGCCCCTCGATACTCTGAATCGGTTCAATTGCTGATCGGGCCGCTGTCGCGCCAGCCTCTTTTGCCACCGTTGGTGCTTGAGGCTGATGAGGGCAGGCTGGACCTGCAGGCTGCGATCGATGGCATTACCGTCGTGATCAATGACGCTCGGGTTGAAGAAGGCGAGTTGGTGTACCTGAAGTGCGATGGCGACTATTTCAATCATCGCGATGACCGCGAGATAACCAGGGAAATGGTCGGCGAGCCACTGGTGTTCATCGTGCCGTACAGATTCTGGCGGGAGCATCGGGACACGACGATCCGGATTGCCTACTCAGTTGAGCGACTTGACGATGTCAGTCAGCAGTCAGCCGTGATGACGGTACAGGTGCGCGCCTAGAGGTGCTGGTCACCAACCAGTCGGACGTGAAGACTGGTTGGTGAACGACGGGCCGGTTACGGTTTGGTGCGCTGCGCGCGCAGGCGTCGTGCTGCCTGTCGCAGCAGTTCTTCCGTCCCGTTCCACCCCAAACAGCCGTCGGTGATCGACACGCCATATTTCAACGACGCACTCAGTGGCTGGCAACCCTCGAACAAATGGCTTTCGATCATCATGCCGATCAGCGAGCGGTCACCTTGCAGGCGTTGTTCCAGTACGTCGTTGAACACCGCGGGCTGGCGCAGCAGGTCTTTGCTGCTGTTGGCGTGGCTGCAATCGACCATGATCCGTGCGGGGATTTTCAACCTGGTCAAGTCGTTGTGCACCTTGGCCACACTGGTGCGGTCGTAGTTCGGTCCATGATGGCCTCCGCGCAAAACCAGATGCGTATCGGCGTTGCCCGGGGTCTGGATGATCGCGGGATGTCCCTGGCTGTCGACGCCGAAATGCCGGTGCGGATGGGCGGCCGAGCGCATGGCATCACTGGCCACGGCTACACCACCGTCAGTGCCGTTCTTGAAACCGACCGGCATGCTCAAACCGCTGGCCATCTCCCGATGGATTTGCGACTCAGTGGTGCGGGCGCCGATGGCGACCCAGCTGAGCAGGTCATCGAAGTAACCGGCTGCCATCGGTTGCAGCAGCTCAGTGGCCACCGGTAAACCCAGTTGGAGCATTTCGCGCATCAGTTCGCGGGACAAGGTCAGGCCGGCGGCCATGTCGTCGCTGCCATCGAGGTACGGATCGTACGCGAGGCCTTTCCAGCCGACTGTGGTGCGGGGTTTTTCAACGTAGGCGCGCATCACCAGCAGCATTTCATCGCTGACGTCGGCCGCCAGGCGGGCCAGGTTGCCAGCGTATTCGAGCGCCGATTGTGGGTCGTGAATCGAGCAGGGGCCAACAATGACCAGCAGGCGAGAGTCTTCGCCATTGAGAATCGCGCGAACCGCCTGGCGGTGGGCAGCGACTTGTTGGGTCAGGGCATTGGTAAGCGGCAACTGCTGTTTGAGCTGCAATGAGCTGGGCAGACGCAGGGTCAATGCCTCATTGGCCGGACTCAGGGTGGACAGTGGCAGAGCAGAGACGGACGAATTCATGTTCAGGCTTCCTGGGCGGGCGGCGGGTTCATTCCCGCGCACTCGGCCCTACTGGGGTGTTCGACAATTGGCCGGTTTGGCTACGTGTGTGTGCTTGCCACCTGTGGGTGACCGATCGGAGGCGGCAGGCTGTCCCGAGCGGAGGGTGGTAAATCGCCAGGCGGTAAAACTGTCGTAACGGTAATAAGTGGCGTAGTTCATGTTCTGGATCCTCTGAGTGTCTGGTATGTCGCAAAAATTAGTGGGGCTGAAAAAACAAAACCCCCGGTCGGGAGGCCGACCGGGGGTTGAGAATTCTCTGGTGGCGACCCGTTTGAAGTGGGCGCCGTGTGGGTATCAGGCGCGCCAGTGGCTAAACCAATACCCAAAATAAAAGTTGATCGGAGCGCAAACGTCGTTCACCCGGGTAGCCGCGACCGAGCGCAGGGCGCTGGCGGAGGAAAGCTGTGAAAGGGCGTTTGACATGGGCTGACTCCAATGGATGCACCGAGCTTACTAGAGGCTGGTGCGAGGATTCAATCAGAAAATGCTATTGCTCATCACTGGCGCTTTCTATCGGTTGAGCAGCCCTGAGGTTGTGACACACTTCGCGTTTGAGCCATAAAACCGCTTCGCCAGGATGAACCAGACGTCATGATCGAAACAACTCGCTGCCACATTGAAGAAGTGAACCGGCCGCCAAAGCAGTCACGGAGGTTCAATGAAGCTTGAATGGCAAACAGCCAACGAACGTGACCTCGAATATGCGCGCAACCTGACCTGCAGCAACCTGTTGCGCTATTACATTCAGCACAATCTGTTGTGGCAAGACGAAGCATTCGATGTGGCTTGGGCGGGGCGTGACAACCGTTTGATCGTGAGTGACAACGTTCGGCTCGGGTATGTCAGCTTGAGTCGAGACGCCAGGGCTTTGTACATCCGCGAATTGCACATTGGCGAAGCATTTCGGGGGCAGGGGGCGGGATCCTGGGTGATCGACCAGGTTTTTGCTCTGGCGTGCGTGGAACGACGTCCGGCATTGCGCTTGACCGTGTTTGAAAACAACCCGGCACGGGCATTGTATGAAAGAAAAGGACTACAAGTGGTGGGTGCGGATGACTGTTTCCTGAGGATGCAGCGAAACGTTCCGCGCCCGCATCGCTGAAACGCGTATGCCACAAGCCTTTCAAGATGTATTGAAACTTTTTATATGCTGCTTTCCGCTAGGTCTGCCACATGCTTTTTGCTAAGGTGTCGGCAACCCAATAAGACCATATCGCGAGGTGTCTGCTTGATTAGGGTGCTAGTAGTCGATGACCATGATCTCGTGCGTACAGGCATTACACGAATGCTGGCTGACATCGATGGCCTGCAAGTGGTCGGCCAGGCTGAATCAGGTGAAGAATCCCTGCTCAAGGCGCGCGAGCTCAAGCCCGATGTGGTGTTGATGGATGTCAAAATGCCTGGCATCGGCGGCCTCGAAGCCACTCGCAAACTGTTGCGCAGCCATCCGGACATCAAAGTCGTTGCAGTCACGGTGTGCGAGGAAGACCCGTTCCCGACACGGCTTTTACAAGCAGGTGCGGCAGGCTATCTGACCAAGGGCGCCGGTTTGCCGGAAATGGTTCAGGCCATCCGCCTGGTCTTCGCCGGTCAACGTTACATCAGTCCGCAAATCGCCCAGCAACTGGCGATCAAGTCGTTCCAGCCGACCAACGATTCACCGTTCGATGCCTTGTCCGAGCGGGAAATCCAGATCGCCTTGATGATCGTCGGGTGCCAGAAAGTACAAATCATTTCCGACAAGTTGTGCCTGTCGCCTAAAACCGTTAATACCTATCGTTACCGCATCTTCGAAAAGCTTTCGATCAGCAGTGATGTCGAGTTGACGCTGTTGGCGGTACGTCACGGCATGGTCGATGCCAGTCTCTGAGTAAAAATGACCGATTCCTTTGATCCAGGCGCCTTCCTGTCAACCGTGAGTGGGCGTCCGGGTGTGTATCGCATGTTCGACAGCGATGCACGCCTGCTCTACGTCGGCAAGGCCAAGAATCTTAAAAATCGCCTGTCGAGCTACTTTCGCAAAACCGGACTCGCGCCCAAGACCGCAGCCTTGGTAGCGCGAATCGCCCAGGTCGAAACGACCATCACCGCCAACGAAACCGAAGCCCTGTTGCTTGAGCAGACGCTGATCAAGGAATGGCGCCCGCCGTACAATATCCTGCTGCGCGACGACAAATCGTACCCTTACGTTTTTCTCTCGGACGGCCAGTTCCCGCGGCTGAGCATTCATCGGGGCGCGAAAAAAGCCAAGGGCAAGTATTTCGGCCCGTATCCCAGCGCAGGGGCCATTCGCGAAAGCCTCAGCCTGCTGCAAAAGGCGTTTTTCGTTCGCCAGTGCGAAGACAGCTACTACAAGAATCGCACCCGTCCTTGTTTGCAGTATCAGATCAAGCGCTGCAAGGCACCCTGTGTCGGGTTGGTGGAACCTGAGGTGTACGCCGAAGATGTGCGGCACTCGGTGATGTTTCTCGAAGGCCGCAGCAATGCGCTGGCCGATGAGTTGTCCGCCGGCATGGAAGAAGCGGCGATCAATCTCGAGTTCGAGCGCGCCGCCGAGTTGCGCGACCAGATCGCGCTGCTGCGACGGGTTCAGGATCAGCAGAGCATGGAAGGCGGAAGCGGTGACGTCGATGTGATCGCGGCGTTCGTCAATCCGGGGGGCGCCTGCGTCCACTTGATCAGTGTGCGTGGCGGGCGGGTACTGGGGAGCAAGAACTTCTTCCCGCAAGTCGGTATTGAAGAAGACGTGTCTGAGGTCATGGCGGCGTTTCTTGGCCAGTACTTCATCAGCAGTCCTGAGCGCGACTTGCCGAGCGAATTGATCGTCAACGTGGTTCATGACGACTTCCCGACACTGATTGCAGCCATCGAAGAGCTTCGTGGTCGCGAGCTGACCATCAGTCACCGGGTGCGTGGCACGCGAGCGCGCTGGCAGCAATTGGCGGTGACGAATGCCGAACAGGCCCTGGGCGCACGTCTGGCCAATCGTCAGCACATTACGGCGCGCTTCGATGCGCTGGCCGACGTGCTGAAACTGGACGAGCCGCCGCAGCGCCTGGAGTGCTATGACATCAGCCATTCCAGCGGCGAAGCGACGGTGGCATCGTGTGTGGTATTCGGTCCTGAAGGGCCGATCAAGGCCGACTACCGTCGCTACAATATCGAAGGCGTCACCGCAGGCGATGACTACGCGGCGATGCATCAGGCACTCACGCGGCGCTTCAGCAAACTGAAGGACGGGGAGGGCAAGCTGCCGGACATTCTGCTGGTCGATGGCGGCAAAGGGCAGTTGTCCATGGCGCGTGACGTGCTCAACGAACTGGCGGTGCCTGACCTGATCCTGCTGGGTGTCGCCAAAGGCGCAACGCGCAAGGCGGGTTTCGAAACGCTGTACCTCAACGATGCCGCCCACGAATTCACCTTGCGCGGTGACTCTCCTGCATTGCATTTGATCCAGCAGATACGTGACGAAGCCCACCGTTTCGCCATTACCGGGCACCGCGCCCGACGTGGCAAAACCCGCCGAACGTCTACGCTTGAAGGGGTCGCCGGAGTAGGGCCGACACGCCGTCGCGATTTATTGAAACATTTTGGTGGATTGCAGGAGCTGTCTCGTGCCAGCATCGAAGAGATCGCCAAAGCTCCCGGGATCAGTAAAAAGCTTGCAGAGTTGATTTATGCAAATCTGCACAGCGAGTAGAATGCCCCCTCACCTCGTAGCCAGTTGTGCCGATGAATATCCCTAATCTGATTACCGTTCTACGCGTCCTGCTCATACCGATCTTCATTTTGCTGTTTTATCTGCCTTACCACTGGAGTTACCTGGCGTCTGCCTCGGTCTTCGCATTTGCTGCCGCCACAGACTGGCTGGACGGGTATCTCGCTCGCCGGCTGGAGCAAAGCACGCCATTCGGGGCCTTTCTGGATCCCGTTGCGGACAAGCTGATGGTGGCCGTTGCGCTGGTGCTGCTGGTGCAGGAACACGGCAACCTGTGGCTCACGCTGCCGGCTGCGGTCATTATTGGTCGTGAGATCGTTGTCTCGGCCCTGCGGGAATGGATGGCCGAACTCGGCGCTCGTGCTCACGTAGCCGTGTCGAACCTGGGCAAATGGAAAACTGCCGCGCAAATGCTGGCGCTGGTGATTCTGCTGGCCAATCCGTCGGACTTCAGCTTCTGGGTTCTGTTGGGTTATGCCTTGCTGATGGTCTCTGCCGGCCTGACATTGTGGTCCATGGTCCAGTACCTGCGGGCTGCCTGGCCGCATCTGAAGACCGACGTTGAAAAGAAATAAAACTTTTTTGAATCAAGGGGTTGACGGGGCTTCTGGATTCTATAGAATGCGCCACACCAAGACGCGGGAATAGCTCAGTTGGTAGAGCACGACCTTGCCAAGGTCGGGGTCGCGAGTTCGAGTCTCGTTTCCCGCTCCAAGTTTGTACGCATTTGATGTCGCGCTACTGACAGCAAATGTTTTGAGGCCGAGTAGCAAAATGGTTATGCAGCGGATTGCAAATCCGCCTACGCCGGTTCGATTCCGACCTCGGCCTCCACTAATAATCAACCCCGTAGATCGATGATCTACGGGGTTTTTTATTGTCCGCGAGAAAGCCGGTTATTGCCGACCTGCAGCAGTCGGTGATGTCGACTGCTGCAGGTTCTTTCCAATCCGCGGGTCACTCAATAAGGCCGCGCCGTGCACGCTTCGCCAATGATGTCGATGAAGTCATCATGTGAAACCGGTTTGCTGACGTGATAATTGAAGCCCGATTGCCTGGCTTTTTTCTGGTCATTGGCGGTGCCATAACCCGTCAGGGCAATGGCTGGTGTGTGTTTCAGATGAGCGATCTGGCGAATGGCCTGGATGAATTCGTGGCCATTCATGACCGGCATGCCAATGTCCGAAATAATCACGTCATAATTGCCATCCTTCGCCGCCTGAAGCGCCAATAACGGGTCGCTGAAGGCCTCCACATGCGCATCTTCCATCTCCAGCAACATTTGCAGGACTTCCATCACGTCCTGGGAGTCTTCTACCAGCATGATCTTTTGGCCAAGCAGGCGCCCTGACTCATTCGACACCCTGGGCTGGTCGTCAGTGTGCTGGTGAGGCTGGCAAAGTGGCAGGCGGACGGTGAAGGTGCAGCCGCGTCCCATGCCTTCGGAGTGCACGCTCACCGAGCCGCCGTGGGCCTCAACCAGTTGTCGCACCAGCGAAAGACCGATGCCGAGGCCTTCGCGATGATGGGCGTTATGTTGGCTCTGCGCTTGGCTGAACAGGTCGAAAACCTTATGCAGGTTGCCCTGCTCAAGACCAACGCCGCTGTCGATCACGTCCAGTTGTGCCATGTTTTCGACGCGCTGGGCAATCAGCTCGACGCAACCATCCCTGGGCGTGAATTTCAGCGCATTGTTCACCAGGTTCCAGATGATCTGTTCCAGGCGAGTAGGGTCGGCATCAATCACCAGCGGTGGTTCCGGTGGCTGCGGCACTTTCAGGGTAACGGTGCACGGATGCTGGTCGTTGATCACCACGGTGTGCACATCCTGCAGCATTCTTCCCAGGTCCACCGCCTGCCTTTTAAGCTTGAGTTTGCCAGTGCGCACCCGGGCGACGTCCAGCAGGTCATCGATGATGCGCGCCTGGCTGGAGACGGCGTCGCAGATCGTGTTGACCGCTTTCATGGCCGGGCCGGCGGTTTTGGTCATTGGCAGTCGACGCAGCAGTTCGGCGTTGAGCTGGATGAGGTTCAGCGGATGCTTGAGTTCGTGGGACATCACCGCGAAAAACTCATCCTTGAGATGGCTGTTCGTTTGGGTCTCAGCCAATTGCTGACTTTGCTCGTCGTGGATGCGTTTGTGGCCGGTCAGGTCGCGGGCGATTTTCACATACCCTTGCAGACTGTCACCCATGAGTAACGTCACTTCACCACTGCAATAGAAGCGGCTGCCATCCTTGCGCAGGTGCCAGCGCTCATCTTCGCCGCGCCCGTGCTCGCGCGCTGCACGCAGTTCCGATTCGGGGATTGCCTCGGCCCGGTCCTCGGGAGTGAAGATAAGGTCGTAAAAAGCACCAAGCACCTCGCTTTTCTTGTAGCCGAAAATCAGCTCGGCACCGGTGTTCCAGTCGGTGATCATCCCGTTGATATCCAGCAGGATGATCGCGAAATCGTGGGTGCTTTCAGCCACAAGACGCATGCGCTCTTCACCGAGGCGCAGTTCGTCTTCGGCGGCACGACGCTTGGTGATGTCGATGAAGGTCAGTACCGTACCGTCGATATGATCTTCACTGGAACGGTAGGGCAGCAGGCGCGCGATGTACCAGCGCTGGTCGTTGCTGCTGATCTCCCGCTCGATCATGTTTAGCGAGTCGAATACCGTCGCTGCATCTTCGGCCATCTCCGGATAGTCCAGCCGGTGGGTGATGTCCATCAGCGAGCGCCCGGTATCGACGGGCAACATGCTGAATATGTCCGTGGCCCGCGGTGTAAACCAGCGGATACGCATGTTGCGGTCGACAAACACCGTGGCAATGTCAGTCGAAGCAATCAGGTTGGTGAGGTAGTCGTTGATCTTGTCGGTTTCTTCAACTTTGGTCTTGAGTTCGTAGTTGACCGTCAGCAACTCTTCGTTGATCGACTGCAGCTCTTCCTTGCTGGTCTCCAGCTCTTCGGTGGCCGAACGCAGTTCTTCGTTGATGGCCTGCATTTCTTCGTTGGAGGCCTTGAGTTCCTCGCTGGACACTTCGGACTGTTCGATCGTCTCCTGCAAATGCAGCTTGGTGCGCTGCAGTTCGTGCTCAAGGTTGGTCAATACCTGGTTTTTCATCGGATCGGCGGCGACATCGGCCGGCTCATGCGGGTTGACCTCGCGCTCTTCGAAGATCACCAACACATACTCGTTTTCGGTTGCATCATCCTTGTAGGGATGCGCAGTCAGGTCGACCAGGAACTTGCGCTGTTCGCGTTCCATCCGGATTTTGCGCGAAGTGACCGCCACGCCGGTTTGTTGGGCCTGAAACAATGTGGTGCGAATTTCCAGGCGCAGGTCGGGGTGGGCCAGCGTCAGGAGGTTGCGCGATATTTCCCCGGCCACATAGCGCAGAAAACGCCCGGCGCCTTCACTCAGGTGCAGGATATTGGCGTTGGTATCGACAATGATGCTCGGTGGGGCGGCTTTTTCCAGCGCTCTGAGGTGGATGTCAGCGAAAGAAACCTTGCGCTTGACCACCGTTTCTACCGGACTGGTGGCAACGGTGGTCCGCGCGTAGCCACCACGGGGCATGGTCGGCGTGCGACGCGTATTGGTCGAGACACTCTTGGCGCGGAAAATGCGATTGCGCTTGTCCACGGGGGTGAACAGGTCCAGACAGCCGTCAGCAGATTCCGATGTGCCCAGAAACAGATAGCCGCCTGGTCGAAGGGCAAAATGAAACATCTGCATGATGTCTCGCTGCACCTCGCGATCGAGATAAATCAGCAGGTTCCTGCATACGATCAAGTCAATTTGCGAAAACGGCGGGTCGAGCAACAGGCTGTGCTTGGCGAACAGCACCTTTTCGCGGATTTCCTTGCGGACACGATAGTGTTGATTTTCATGGGTGAAATACTGGCGCATGCGCGCAGGGGGAACATCGGTGATGATCGCTTCGGGATAGACGCCATTGCGACCGAAAGCGATGGCCCGATCATCGATGTCGGTGGCGAAAACCTGCAGCTTGGCAGCGCTGGCCTCCAGTGTCATTTGCTCTGCCAGTAGAATCGCCAGGCTGTAGGCTTCTTCGCCGGTGGAACAACCGGCCGACCAGACACGAATTTCTTCTCGATGAGGCAGTTCGTCTTGCAGCGATTTCAGCAGGTTGGGCACGACGTCGCGTTCCAGTGCTTCAAATGCCTCGCGGTCGCGGAAAAAATTGGTCACGCCGATCAGCATGTCGCCCAGCAAGGCTTTGGTTTCTTCCGGGTGTGCTTGCAGGTATTCGTAGTACGAGGCCAGGTCTGGCTGTGCTGTGACTTGCAGGCGGCGCTCAATTCGACGCAGTACTGTTGCACGTTTGTAGTGCTTGAAATCGTGGCCGGTTCCGGCACGCAATTGCAGCAATATGTCCTGCAGCATTTGCTCGGCGACAACGGCATCCCGTTCGGTAGGAGGAGCGATAATCCTGAAATCGGGGTCGTTGCTGGTGGGCAGGGTGATGGCCTGCGAGTTGCTCCATAGCTCCATGAGCTTTTGTGGCATCTCTACGACGGGCAGCACCAAATCGACCATTTGCGTGTCGATGGCGGCGCGGGGCATGCCGTCGAACTCGGCATCTTCCGGAGCCTGGACCAATGTCACACCGCCTTGCTCCTTGATCCTCGAAAGGCCCACCGCACCGTCAGAACCGGTGCCCGAAAGCACCAGGCAAAAGGCGCGCTCCTTGTGCACGTCGGCCAAGTCCCGAAAAAACAGATCGATAGCGGTGTGCAGCCCGGGCTTGCGATCGGACGGCGTCACGCAAATGTAGCCATCGTTCATGGCCAGGCTGTGGGCAGGGGAAATGACGTAAACCGTGTTTTTTTCGATCGCGACGGTTTCAGTCACCTGCCGCACCGGCATTTTGGTGACCTCCTGAATGATCCGGTCGGCGATGCTTCGATGGTCAGGCGACAAATGAAGGATGACGACGAAGGCCATGCCATTGTTATGGGGCATGTGTTCGAAAAATGACTTGATCGCCTGCAAGCCGCCGGCAGACGCGCCGATACCAACCACGGGAAAGTCCAGGGAGCTGGGTGTCAGCTCTCCGCGCTGTGGAACATTGGGTGAGGGCTTCGTAGACGTCTTCATTAACAAACCTTAAATGCTGCAGCACAAATGCCGACACCAGGCCGAACGGATTTCATATCAGGACAAGGATAATGCGCTTGGAGGTGCATTGCGAAACCACAATAGCCCAACTCTGATAATAGATGAGCCTGGTCGAAGATTGCCTTTCTCGGTCATTCGCGACTGGCGTCCCAAGGGCGCGGTAGCCCGATATGCAGGGTTTTATCGACGATTCTCGGTTCTGAGGCGCTCTATCAACGGCGACTTCCGTGAGTGCCATAGAGAAGCTTCGTAGATCCATGATTTACGGAGCTTTTTTATTTTCAGTGGCGGTACGATTTTGTCTGGAAAAACACTAATGCGTCCTTGCTTCACCGGGAAGGGATGTATATATTTCCACCCTCTGATTCACCGCGCTACCGCCCGAATGGCGAAACTGGTAGACGCATGGGACTTAAAATCCCCCGCTCGTAAGGGCGTGCCGGTTCGATTCCGGCTTCGGGCACCATGAATATCAAGGGCTTGCATGAGATTTCTCATGCAAGCCCTTATTTTTTGCTCTGCAAAACCTGATCAGCTCAATGGATTTGGTTTACTCAGCAATATTTGTCATTTGCCAACGATCCCGGCTTGCGTCGATCTGCCCCGCAAGGATTACCGCTGTTGATCAGCCGTCTTTCCAGCAAAATATTTTGCAACGCCTGGCGGTCTGTGGGGGCCAGTTGATGTTCTCGCTCCTTGAGCTCAAGCAGGATCGGGTTGGACCACTGGCGATAGGTTTGTTCGGCACTACGAATGGATGACATCGTTTCCTCCATGATAGGGCTTGCTCTGCTGAAGGCGTTGCAGTTCGATACGAAAGAGACGCTAGCCGAGTCTGCCTGATGCCGCCAATGCTGTACGTCGGACTGAGGTTTCGCTGGTCCGGAACCCGCTCGGCCTGTTCAGCTATTTGGCTTTCCAGCTGCCACCGCCCGTCTCGCAATCGATCTTTGCTTGCGCCAGGTTTTCGGCGTTGTAGTAATACGTCGAGATCTGCGCGTTGGCGGGGATGTTCAGTGCTTTGCTGTTCTTGTCTTTGCTGGTCGACTGCGGATTGGCCATCGATTCCGGGGTCAGTGTGCCCACGCATGTGGCTTTGTACTGATCGCCGCACTGAGCGACTTTTTTCTTGGTGCTGCTGAGCATTTCCTTGCTTTCGTTGCTGCACGACCAATCGATGGCGTCGACCGGCATGTTTTCGTATTCGTAACAGGTGTGGGATTCGATGACCGGAACGGAAGGGCTCTGTGAGCGGGTGATGACGTCACAGCCTTGGGCCATTGCCAGGGCAGGGCACAGACTGACGATCAGCAGCAGAAGTCGACTGTTCATGCGAATTTCCTCTCCGATAGCCCGCTTGATGCAGGGGTCTACAGGATTTGAAATGCAATCGGCTGGCGCGTTCAATCGGTGTTGATTGGAGGTGTTTGGCGGCTGATCCAATCGATTCAACCGCCAAACGGATGAGCTAAACGAAAGGTTGACCCGTAAATCCACGGGGTAACCGTTGCAGGCCAGCCATGGCGGTGAGTCGTTCTGTCCATGCCTGGCGCCAGTCGTTCACCGTGTGTACGGTTTTGGCCTTGCGTGCAGCGCGACGGGCTGCGTTGCGCTCGGATTTGCGTGCTTCCTTGTACGCTTCGGTGTTGCGGCAACTTCTGCATTTGACCCGGTTGAGTTCTCGGGTCGAGGTGAGGTTGCTGCCCTTGTGACCGCAGGCCAAGTGCCCGCTGATTTTGAAGTGGGTAACCATCAAACGTCTCCTTCGCGACGTGTGATCGTTGGACCGCGTGTAAACATTGACGTTCGCCGCTTCGCTTGGGCAAAAAAATCCCGGCGAGTGGCCGGGTGGGCGTTGCACGAAAGAGTCAGGCAGGCACATGCCCGGTGACGAGGTTGTCGCCGATCATGTGTCCTGCATCAGGCTGTGTTGCGCATCGGATGTCCGGATCAAATCATCTGAACCGTGGCAGTGGCCGATCGACAGGCTTGAGCGAAGACAGCGTATTGCGGATCAGCGGCGTGTCCTTTTCGATGTCGTTCAGGCGATCACGAATTCTGAGGGCAGTCGGATGTCCGCCTTGATGGTCGACCCAATCGGCGATTTCCTTGCAAGCTGCGGCCAAGCGAACCTGGCGGGAATCGAGCAGAGTGAGCAGGGTGGTGATGGACTCTTTTTCGGACATGGGAAACACCTCCGTTGAAGACACCTGGCAGGGCAGTAAAAAGCCCGCGGGGAGCGAGCTTTCTACCGATGGGCGCTGGTCCTTCAGCTCTCTTCAGTATAGACCCGTAACAGGCCCGGCGAAGCTCATCAACCTTGCTGGGCCGTGATTTTTGATCGAGCGTTCAGCTGTCGGCAAACACGCCGCGCATCCTCTTCAAGATCGTAGCCGTCACCGATGAAACCGTTGGTGCGGCTATCGGCGATGCGGTACCAGACAGCGGAATCAGGTGGCGGGTGAGCGGTTTCTCCGGCCCGACGGCCGTGAATGATGATCTTGTTGCATCGCTTGACGACGAATATGTCTTCCATGGCTTCACCGCAGCTGATTCATGTACAGATCAACTATAGAAGTCATTTGTAATCGTGCAAAAAACAGGCAGGTCAATTCGTCGGTTCAGTAGCGAGTTTCTCCAACAGCATCGCCAGCCCGACTTCCTCGGCGCGCAGGCCTTTGCGCGTTCTCGGCCTGGGCAACTGGGCCAATGCGCCCAGTAAGAAACCGTCGAGCACACCGGGATGGATGTAGCACTTGCGACAGACTGCCGGGGTGTTGCCCAACTGTTTGGCGACGTTTTTTACCATCTCCACCATGTGCCGTTTGGCCTCGGATTCGGGTTGCCACTGCAACTTGCGCAATACCGCCAGTGCCAGCACGCTTCCGGCCCAGGTGCGGTAATCCTTGGCGGTGAAGTCGGCGCCGGTCAGGGTTTGCAGGTAAGCGTTGACGTCGGCGGAGGTGATGCTGTGTCGCTCGCCATTTTCATCGAGGTATTGAAAAAGGTTTTGCCCGGGGATTTCCTGGCACCGCTTGATGATCCGCGCCAGGCGACGGTCTTTCACGGTGATTTGATGTTCCACGCCACTCTTGCCGCGGAACTGGAACTGGATCGCACTGCCGTTGACCTCCACATGCCGGCTGCGCAAGGTGGTCAAACCGTAAGAACGGTTGTCCCGTGCGTATTGTGTATTGCCGACACGGATCAGCGTGGCATCGAGCAACGTGATGACGGTGGCCATGACTTTGTCGCGGCTGAAGCCGGGAGCGGCCAGTAAGGCTTCCAGTTGCTTGCGCAGTTTTGGCAATGCCTGGCCGAAATCTCTCAAACGCGAGTATTTGTCGGTGTCGCGCACCTCGCGCCAGCGCGGGTGATAGCGATATTGCTTGCGACCACGGGCGTCGCGCCCGGTGGCCTGCAAATGGCCGCGCGGGTCGGTGCAAATCCATACGTCGGTGTAGGCCGGTGGTACGGCGAGGGCATTGATGCGCCGGATTTCCTCCGGGTCGCTGATGCGTTGACCGGCCGGATCGAAGTAGCAGAATTTACCGCGCAGCTTCTTGCGGGTGATCCCGGGTTGAGTGTCATCGACGTAATGCAGGTCGGCAGGCAGCGCATCGGGCATGGCGATTGTCCTTGGCAGGTGAACATGGGCCGTTACAGCCATTGACCCCACGCCGATGCAGTCGTGCCGAGAAGTTATGCCAGCACGGCCACAGCCTTGATCTGTGCCCAGAGTTGCTGGCCCGGATGGATGTTCATCTGATCACGGGAGTACCGGGTGATCCGCGCCAGCAATGGCGTCCCCGCAGCGTCCAGCCGAATCAGTACATGGGCGGCGTTGTCGGCATTCATTTCATTGACGACGGTGACCGGCAGGCGGTTGAGGATGCTGCTTTGCTCGACACCGTGCAGGCTGAGGCTGACATCCCGCGCCTGCACTTTGCAGCGCAATGCCTGACCCGGGGTCATGGGCGTATGCGCTACGCGGATCGTCAGCGCCGAGTCGGGCAATTGCAGGGTCAGCAATTGGTAATCGGCGTCATAGCGGCTGACACGGCCTTCAATCATCACACCTGCGTCATTACCCATTGCCAGCGGCAAGTCCAGTCGCGCGAGCATCTGGCCGATAGGGCCGCTGGCCAATGCCTGGCCTTCGCTGAGCAATACGATGTGGTCGGCCAGTTGCGCCACTTCATCCTGGGAGTGACTGACATACAGCACTGGAATGTCCAACTCATCGTGCAGCCGTTGCAGATAAGGCAGGATTTCGCTTTTGCGCTTGGCATCGAGCGCCGCCAGCGGTTCGTCCATCAGCAACAGTCTGGGGCTGGTGAGCAGGGCGCGGGCAATGCCCACACGTTGCCGTTCACCGCCCGACAAATGTTGCGGATGACGATCCAGAAGGTGACCGATGCCCAACAGTTCAGTGGCATGAGCCATGTCGACCCGGCGCTGTTGTTTGGGGATGCGTTTAAGGCCGAATTCCAGGTTGGCCAACACGGACAGATGAGGGAACAGACTGGCTTCCTGAAACACGTAGCCCAGGGCGCGCTTGTGTGGCGCGACGAAGAGGTTGTTTGCGCTGTCCTGCCAGACTTCATCGTTGACCTGGACAAACCCCTGATCAGCCCGCTCCAGCCCTGCGATGCAGCGCAGGCACGTGGTCTTGCCCGAACCGGAATGGCCATAAAGCGCCGTAACGCCGCGGCCGGGCAGCTGCAAATCGAGATCAAGGGCAAATCCCGAGTAATTCAACTTCAGGCGCGTGTGAATCATCCGTCAGCTCCATCCCGCTTTGGTTTTACGGCTGGAGTACAGCACCAGCAAGACCGCAAAAGAGAACACCAGCATTGCTCCGGAGAGCCAATGGGCCTGGGCGTATTCCATGGCTTCGACGTGGTCATAGATCTGCACCGAAACCACGCGGGTCTTGTCGGGAATGTTGCCGCCGATCATCAGCACCACGCCAAACTCACCCACGGTATGGGCAAAGCCGAGGACCGCGGCGGTGATGAAGCCGGGGCGGGCCAGCGGCAGCGTTACGCTGAAGAAGGTGTCCCAGGGATTGGCGCGCAAAGTCGCAGCCACCTCCAACGGTCGAGTGCCGATGGCGGAGAACGCGTTCTGCAAGGGCTGAACTACAAACGGCATCGAATACAGCACCGAGCCGATCACCAGCCCGGCGAAACTGAACGTCAGGGTGCCAAGCCCCAGCGACTGGGTGAGCTGGCCAACAAACCCGTGGGGGCCGAGCGCGAGCAGCAGGTAAAAACCAATCACCGTGGGCGGCAGCACCAGGGGCAGGGCGACGATCGCCCCGACCGGGCCGCGCAACCAGGATTGGGTTCGCGACAGCCATAACGCCAACGGTGTGCCGATGATCAACAGGATGACGGTCGTCAGGGACGCCAGTTTCAGGGTCAGCCAGATGGCGGAAAAATCGGCACTCGTCAGGGTCATTTAGCGTTGGTAACCGTAGGACTTGATGACAGCCGCGGCTTTCGGCCCCTTGAGGTAGTCAACCAGTGCCTTGGCGGCCGGGTTGTCTTTACCTTTGTTGAGGATGACCGCGTCCTGTTTGATCGGGTCGTGCAGTTCAGCCGGAACGATCCACGCCGAACCGTGGGTGACTTTGCCGTCTTTGTAGATCTGCGACAAGGCAACGAAGCCCAGTTCGGCGTTGCCGGTGGATACGAACTGGAAGGCCTGGGTGATGTTCTGGCCTTCGACGATCTTGTCCTTGACCTTGTCGGTCAGGCCCTGTTTGGCCAAAACCTGCGTGGCGGCGAGGCCATAAGGCGCAGCTTTGGGGTTGGCGATGGACAGGTGCTGATACGCGTTGTTTTTCAGCACATCACCCTTGGCATCGACATAACCGTCTTTGACCGACCAAAGTGCCAGGGTACCGATGGCGTAGGTGAAGCGCGAGCCCTTGACCGTGTCACCTTCTTTCTCGAGTTTTTCCGGGGTGGTGTCGTCCGCTGAAAGGAACACTTCGAACGGTGCGCCGTTTTTGATCTGCGTATAGAACTGGCCTGTTGCACCGAACGAGGTCACCAGTGTGTGGCCGGTGTCTTTCTCGAAGTCCGCTGCAATCGCCTGAATAGGTGCGCTGAAGTTAGCAGCCACCGCGACCTGGACTTCATTCGCTTGGGCAATGCCAGCAGTGAATGCGGCGAGCAAAGTGGCCAGGCAAGCAGGGGCTAACCGTGAGGTACCAATGGTCATGAAGCGGCTCCGTTACAGGCGAATGATTCGAGGGTGAATCGCTATATACGCGAATATATAGCGAAACGCCTGCAAACGGAACGCCGTGGATAAGAACCCTGGTCAGGCTATCGATGCAGCAGTTTTGCCAAGCCTTCTTCGGCCAAGCGCCGGGTCAGTTCTGCGCTGGTCAATTCCATGCCCAAGGTAAACGCCTGCCCGGCCCAGAGATTGCTGAAGTCGGCTTCGCCTTTGGCGCGCAACGGCATCAGTGCACCGCCAGCCAGTGGAAAGGCCGGAGCGTTGGCATTCATCGGCCCAAGTTCGTGCATGACCCGGTTGAATATCCCTCGCGCCGCACGTCCGGTAAAAATGTTGGTCAGGGCCGTTTGGCTTTCCTTGGCGGTGCGCAAGGCCTTGTGATGGGAGGCGCTGACCTTGGCTTCCGGTGTAAACAGATACGCCGTGCCCACTTGCACCGCTGAAGCTCCCAGCATGAAAGCCGCCGCAACACCTCGCGCATCGGCAATGCCACCCGCGGCGATCACCGGGACCTTCACGGCATCGACAACCTGCGGCACCAGGGCAAAAGTGCCCACCTGGCTGCTGAGGTCATCGCTGAGAAACATCCCGCGGTGTCCGCCGGCTTCGTAGCCCATGGCAATGATCGCGTCACAGCCATGCTGTTCCAGCCAGATCGCTTCTTCGACGGTGGTGGCCGACGACAGCACTTTGGCTCCGGTAGCTTTTACGCGATCGAGCAGGGATTTTTCCGGCAGGCCAAAGTGAAAACTCACCACTTCAGGGCGGAACGCTTCGATCACTTCACAGGCAGCGGCATCGAACGGCGCGCGATTGGATACGGGTGTCGGCGCATCGAAATCGACACCCAGCTCGCGGTAATAGGGTTGCAACAGGTTTTTCCAGTCTTGCGCGCGTTGCTCGTCGACGGGTGGCGGTTGATGGCAGAAAAAGTTGACGTTGATCGGACGCTGGCACTGTAGCCGGATGGTCTTCAATTCATCGCGCAACTGATCGACAGTCAGCATGGCCGCTGGCATTGAACCGAGGCCGCCGGCGTTGCTCGCGGCGATGACCATCGAAGAGTGGGTGGCACCGGCCATGGGCGCCTGAATGATCGGCAGTTCGATCCCGAGCAAGTCAAGAATGCGGGTGTCTGGCCATTGACTCATTTTGATGTCCTCCGACGTTCAGCCCGGGCAGGGCAGCAGAAAAGATTTGTAGCAGCAATGCTTGAGTCAAGGCCAGCGATGTTTGCTGACGGGAGCGCCGCAGGTCATGGCCAACCCCCTGTTTGGCTATTTGGCTTAAAGTCGAGTACGGGGATTTTTTGCGATGTGGTATCTAAATCACACCACAATGGGGTGATCTCACCAGGAGGCAGTCATGTTCCAAGGTATTTTGATCGACAAAGACGAAAGCGGTTACCGGGCCACACTGCAACAGATCAATGACGATCAACTGCCCGAGGGCGATGTAACGGTGCGCGTGGCGTACAGCACGTTGAACTTCAAGGACGGCCTTGCGATCACTGGCAGCAGCCCGGTGGTGCGAAAATTCCCCATGGTGCCCGGGATCGATCTGGCGGGAACCGTCGAAGTCAGTGGGCATCCGGACTACAAGGCCGGCGACAAAGTCCTGCTCAATGGCTGGGGTGTCGGTGAAGGGCATTGGGGCGGTCTGGCCCAGAAAGCCCGCTTGAATGGTGATTGGTTGATACCGCTGCCAGCGGCATTCACTGCTGCTCAGGCAATGGCCATCGGCACGGCGGGTTACACGGCGATGCTGTGCATCCTGGCGCTTGAGCACAACGGCGTAACGCCCGAGCAAGGTGAAATCCTGGTCACGGGTGCCAATGGCGGCGTCGGCAGCTTTGCCATCGCGCTACTGAGCCGCTTGGGTTATCGAGTGGTCGCGTCCACTGGGCGCACGTCCGAGCACGAGTATCTAAAACAATTGGGCGCCAGTGAAATCATTGACCGCGCGACATTGTCGGAGCCGGGCAAGCCTCTGGCGAAGGAGCGTTGGGCGGGCGTGATCGACTCGGTAGGCAGCCACACCCTTGCCAATGCCTGCGCCAGCACCAAGGCCAATGGCACGGTGGCCGCATGCGGGCTGGCGCAAGGCATGGATTTCCCGGCATCGGTTGCGCCATTCATTTTGCGCGGCGTGACCCTGGCGGGTATCAACAGCGTGACGCAACCCAAGGCCAAGCGTGTGGAAGCCTGGCGCCGTCTGGCCCAGGATCTGGACTTCAATCTGTTGCCACTGATCAGCCACGAGATCGCATTGAGCGAAGCAATAGACGCGGCGCCGCGTTTATTGGCCGGACAGTTGCGCGGTCGGGTTGTCGTGGATGTGAATCGCTGAGGCGTTCGCCTGGAAAAGCTGTCGCAACCTGCGGCAGCGCCTGCACAGATCTACTGCGATTCGCGCTCCAACAACTGCCGTTTGCGCTCCACGCCCCAACGATATCCCGAAAGATTGCCATCGCTGCGCACCACGCGATGGCAAGGGATCGCCACTGCCAGGCTGTTAGCGCCACAGGCTTGCGCTACCGCGCGAACCGCTTTTGGCGCGCCGATGCACTGGGCAATCTCGGCGTAGCTGGCGGTGCTGCCGACTGGAATGTCCCGCAAGGCCTGCCAGACGCGCTCCTGAAATGCTGTGCCGCGCACGTCCAGCGGCAAGTCGAGGCCAAGCGCCGGCTTCTCGATGAAGCCGACAACCTGGGCAATCAGGCGCTCGAAGTCCTGGTCGGCGCCAATCAGATTGGCCCGGCGAAACTTGTCCTGCAGATCGCACACCAGCTGATGCGGATCATCGCCCAGCAGAATCGCGCAAACCCCGCGCTCGCTTTGCGCCACCAGAATCGCCCCAAGTGAACACTGACCGACGGCAAAGCGAATGTCGTTGTTGTGGCCCGCTGCGCGGTACTCGGCGGGTTTCATGCCCAGAAGCTGATCGGCTGCCTCGTAGAAACGACTGTTGGAATTGAAGCCCGCGTCGTACAACGCCTCGGTCACAGAATTGCCATCCGCCAGGCGCTCGCGCACGCGGCGGGAGCGATGGGCAGCGGCGTAGCCTTTTGGGGTCAGGCCGGTGACGGCCTTGAAGACCCGGTGGAAGTGAAAGCTGCTCAGGCCGGCGACGTCTGCCAGTTCGCCGAGGGCTGGCAGCGTCTCGGCGTTTTCAATCTGTCGGCACGCAGCGGCCACGGTGGCGGCGTGCTGCGCGGCGATGTCGCTTTGATCCTTGGCAGCGCGTTTGCTTGGTCGGTAACCCGCTGCTTGAGCGAGCTCGGGGGTATCGAAGAATTCCACATTCTGCGGTTTTGGCAGGCGTGCCAGGCTGCTGGGATTGCAGTAGATGCCGGTGGTTTTCACCGCGTAGACAAACTGCCCGTCGGCCTGCGGGTCACGCGCTACGACGGCGGCCCAGCGAGGATCGTTTTCGGTGGAGATTTTTTTCGATTGGCTTGTCATGGCTAGATGTCCGTTGACCCGTTTCCTGCAGGTTAACCACGCGACCGTGTCGTCACACTCCGCTGCTTGCGGTCAAATTCCAAGGCTTCAGCCCGCGGTACGAAAGGTGAAGTTGATCCGTTGTTCACCCAGGCGCGGATGATGTCCTGGCTTGATGGGCAGAACGCCGTGATAACGCAAGCGATCGACACCGCCCCACACCACGATGTCACCGTGCAGCAGCGGCACCCTTCGGCTCTTGTCGCTGCGTTCAAAACCGCCAAACAGGAACATGGCGGGCAAGCCCAGGGAAACCGAAACGATGGGCGCAGCGTAGGAGTTTTCGTTTTTGTCCTGATGCAAAGACATCTTCGACCCAGGAATATAGCGATTAATCAGGCAGGCATCCGGGACGAATTCGGCAAACCCTGCTTCTCGCGCCGCTGCCTGCGCCAACTGAAAAAACACCTCAGGCATGGCGGGCCAGGGGTGCCCGGTCTGCGGATCGATTCGGCTATAGCGGTAACCGCTGCGGTCAGTGGTCCAGCCAAGCGTGCCGCAACTGCTCAGGGCAACTGACATGGTAAAGCCGCCAGGCGTGACCATCTGCCGGAACGGCGCTGCCGCCAGCACCGATTCCAGTGCGGGCAGCAACCGATCCAGCCAGGGCAAGGCAAAACCTCGCAGCACGCAGGACTGTTCGCCGATCTGTTCGCAGCGGGGCGCCTGTTGAGGCTCCGCGTCAGCGAACAAATCAAGAAGGGGTGGTTTCATGGCATTCATAACGCATCGTGAAAGATGATGTTACAACGCTTTGCTGACACTGATTTCGCTGATGACGTCTTCGGTTTGGCCATGAATAGCATCCAGCGCCGCCTTGGCTTCTGCCTCGCTACCATTTTCCAGTTGGGCAAACTCGAAACGACGTTCGCCGTTGAGCTTGTACTTGATGACGTATTTGGTCGTTTGAGCCACGGTCATACCTGTCTATGTGCGTAGTGAAGCGCCACTCAGCTCAATTTCGTGCTGGAGCGGCGGATGATCTTGATCGAATGGGTCAGGGTCGGTTTACGGGTCACGCTGATCGCCCGGCGGTTGACGGTGTCGATGGTGATGTTCCAGAAACCGGTGCTCGGCGCGGTGATGCGGGCCGGGAACGTATCGAACGCGCCGCCGTGGTAAGTGTGACGGCCGCCATTCTTGAAGCTGCGGAAGTTGGCGTCGTTCATCAAACGGATGTTGCACATCTGCGAGCATTGAATGACGACGATGTCGTCTTCGTTGAGGTGCTCGCGTTGGTGAATGAATTTCATGGGCGCCTCCAGAAGGGCTTTTACTACAAAATCAAAACGATACAAGGCAATGCGCGCAGTTTATCAGCCCTGACACCTGAAAATCCGGCCGCCGGGCTGCGCTTTGGCAATTAAAAACAGTTATTTCACATTCGATGAGTGATAAATGCACCCGGCCTTGGAGAAAAACCGTATCGGTGCTGTCGGAGGGTCTTTATCGGAGATTTCGTATGAAGTGGGGTGCGTGGGTCCTGCCATTGGTCTTGGCAATGAGTGGTTGTGCAAGCGTCTCGGACATCAACGAAACGTTGCCCACCATGAGTGTGATTTCAGGCAAGAAACCTCATGAATACGCGCAATGCCTGGGCGAAAAGCTCGCCGACAGTCGCGGCGCCTTGCAAGTCGAATCGCAGAAAGATGGGGTGCGGGTAATCGTTCCGCAGAAGCTTTCATCAGGTCCGGCGGCCGTTTTCGATATCGAAGAACGCTCCGGTGGCAGCAGTATCAAGCTGCATGAACGTATTTCCAATGTGCCGTTACGCCCTTGGGATGTGCGCAATGCCGCCACAGCCTGCATTTCTGGCTGATAAACTGTCGACCCTACACATCGATGCCGCCAAAGCGACGCTTTGGCGGCATTTGTCATTTATGGAGTCGGGCATGAAGCGAGAGCGGGTACGGGAGCGGCACGCAGAGGGGCATATCTGTGCCACCCATGTGATTCAGAATCCGGCCGATCCGGGGGAATGGATCGTGTTTTTCAAGAAAAGCGCCGGGCGCAGTTTTTTCCTGGTGGATGACAACGACGAAGTCGAGTCCTTCAGCAGTCTCGATGATCTGATCGAGACCGTGCGTGGCCTCGGGATCAAATTCGCCGAAATCCATATATAAGGCGGGCAAGCTGCCTTATTTGCAGACCACCACGACATTACGGTTCTTGTAGTTACCGACATCGACGCCCAGGGTTTTATCGCTCTCCGCTGGCGCCGGGCTGCCGTCAGTGCCAACGATGCGGTAACCGGTGCCGGCACAGGATGCATCGGCCTTTTCGTAACAGGTCGCCCAGGAGTTCGCTTCTCCTGAGCAATCAATCGCCAAGCCTTGCTCACCGTTATTCAGGTAGGTGGTTTCGGATGTTGCACAGCCACCGAGGGCCAATACCGCAATCAGCGGCAAAAATTTAGTCATGTCGTAGTCGTCGTCAGGAGGGGTAGGCAAATGCTGTGACAGCGCCAGTTGCAAAAGGTTATAGCCAAAGGCCACTTCTTCTACAAAAAGCACAAAAAAGCCCTGCGCAATGGCAGGGCTGCGGGCGTGTCAGGCCTCGATCAATTCTTGTCCTTGCCGCGGCGCTTGGGTTCCGGGTGTTCAAGTTCCAGCACCGATGCCACTTCGATTGCCAGGGCTTCGGTTGGGAAAGGCCCGGCAATATTCTCGCCGTTGACGCTGGCGACCCACCATTGGCCGTCTTTCGCCTTGTTGATCAAGAATCCGTTGACGCTTTTTGCTGCCGACATCTATCTGCCTCGTTGGCTGGTTCAATCGCGCCATGATAGCGCCAAACGCACCTGACGGGTGCCAATGGGTGTAGGGTGGTGCGTTTGTTGACAATTGATAACCGTGCAAGTCTGCCGGTCTCTGCTATCAATAAGAGGCGACGCAGCGATCTGCGCGGATCCGTGCGGAACTATCCGCTCGAATATTTCTCTATGTTGACATCGGTTAGCCAGCGCGGGGCATTGTAAGGTGCACGCCGCCTGATTAGACTGCGCCGAAACTCGTACACACAGCCCTTTCAAGGACTTATATGATCAAGAAATGCTTGTTCCCAGCAGCCGGTTACGGTACTCGCTTCCTGCCAGCGACTAAAGCCATGCCCAAAGAAATGCTGCCGGTGGTAAACAAGCCACTGATCCAGTACGGCGTCGAAGAAGCACTGGATGCCGGTTTGACCGAAATCTCCATCGTCACCGGTCGTGGCAAGCGCGCTCTTGAAGACCATTTCGACATCAGCTACGAGCTGGAAAACCAGATCAAGGGCACCGACAAGGAGAAATACCTGGTCGGCATCCGCAAGCTGCTCGACAACTGCTCGTTCTCCTACACCCGTCAGACCGAAATGAAAGGCCTGGGTCACGCGATCCTGACCGGTCGTCCACTGATCGGCGACGAACCTTTCGCGGTCGTGCTGGCGGACGACTTGTGCGTCAACCTTGAAGGCGACGGCGTACTGACCCAGATGGTCAAGCTGTACAAGCAGTTCCGCTGCTCGATCGTGGCCATCCAGGAAGTCGATCCGCAAGAGACCAACAAGTACGGCGTCATCGCCGGCGAGATGATCCGCGACGACATCTACCGTGTGCACAGCATGGTCGAAAAACCAAAGCCTGAAGACGCACCGTCGAACCTGGCCATCATCGGTCGCTACATCCTGACCCCGGACATCTTCGACCTGATCGAACAGACCGAGCCAGGCAAAGGCGGCGAAATCCAGATCACCGACGCCCTGATGAAGCAAGCCCAGAACGGCTGCGTAATGGCCTACAAGTTCAAAGGCAAGCGCTTCGACTGCGGCGGCGCCGAAGGCTACATCGACGCGACCAACTTCTGCTTCGAGAACTTCTACAAGACGGGTAAGGCTTACTGATAGCGCCTTGGTTGCTTGGTTTGAAAAAAGACCCCGACTTGTTCGGGGTTTTTTTTGATCGAAATTCAGGAGCTTATTTCTTTTTGGAAATACTTTTCCTGTTGCCTGATTGACCATGCGTTGCCATTAATGAACTCGACCAAACGCTGGCAAAGGAGTGCTCATGGTTTGGTTCACGGCTGCATAGATGCATGCCCGTGAACTTCAGTGGGGACAAGGAGTTTAGCTAATGGCGTTAACTAATGACTCAACTCATGGCAAAACAAAATCAATACGCTGGTTAAGCCTGAGCGTGCTGATGCTGCCTGTGTTGCTAGTGACCGTTGATAATACGGTGCTCGGATTCGCGCTACCAAAAATTGCCGAGGCCCTGCGTCCGAGCGCTAGCCAGCAGTTGTGGATGATCGATGCTTATTCGCTGGTCCTGGCGGGATTGTTGGTGTCGATGGGTAGTCTGGGAGATCGAATCGGTCATCGTAAGTTGTTGCTGGCCGGGTCTTTGGGTTTTGCCATTGTGTCGGTGCTAACCGCGTATTCCGGTACCGCTCCGCAACTGATTGCCGGGCGAGCTTGCATGGGCATTTTCGGAGCAATGCTGATGCCCTCAACGTTGGCATTGATACGTTCGGTATTTGAAGATCGAGAAGAGCGCAGGCTGGCGGTTGCTATCTGGGCAACGACGTTGACCGTCGGTTCGGCACTGGGACCCTTGGTAGGCGGGGTATTGCTGGAGTTTTTCAGTTGGGGGTCGATTTTCCTGTTGGCGGTGCCCGTGTTGGTGCCATTGCTGGTATTGGGACCATTGTTGTTGCCCGAATCGGAGCGAGATGCTTCAGGACCCTTGGATCCGATAAGCATCCTGCAATCAATGGTAGCCCTTGGTGCCATTGTTTATGGCATTAAACACAGCGCCAGTGATGGTATCGACTGGATGGCGCTGACAGCATTTGCAGGTGGCGCAGTCGCGGGCTGGTTATTTGTGCGTCGACAGTTACGACTACCAGTGCCGCTGATGGATCTGAGTCTGTTCCGCAGTGGCACCTTTAGCGGCTCTGTCGCAATCAATTTGATGAGCCTCGCGTTTCTCGTCGGCTTCGTTTTCTTTACCACTCAGTTCCTGCAGATCGTTCTTCAGATGTCGCCCTTGAACGCTAGCCTCGCGTTGGTTCCAGGTCAGATTATGGCGATTGTAGTGGGGATGGCGGTTGTGCCTGTCGCACAGCGATTACAAGTGCATGTGTTGATACCGATTTTGATGGCGTTTGCTGGAGCGGCGTTTTTGCTGGTCGCCAGCATGGGCAGTAGTCTGAGCGTTCTGGTGGTGGCTTTTGCCTTGTTGAATATCGGTGTAGGCGCGATCGCCACGGTATCCAATGATGTGATTCTGTCAGCAGCACCTCCAGCAAAGGCGGGCGCAGCGTCGGCCATTAGCGAAACAGCCTATGAAGTCGGCGTAGTTTTGGGCACCACTGTACTCGGCGGTGTCGTCACTGCCTACTATCGCGGTGCGTTGCAGCTACCGGTGTTTCTAACCGAATTGCAGATGGTTCTGGCTACGGAGACGCTGTCTGGTGCCCATAATGTGGCAGCAGGCCTGTCAGGTGACCAAGCGAATGAGTTGATGGCACAGGCGGGAAGGGCATTCGAAGGTGGAATCGGTTTGGTTTCGTGGGTGACGTCCGGCTTGGCTCTCATGGCGATTTTGATGGCCTGGCGCTGTTTGCGGGCAGCCAAAATGCAATCTGCAGAGGGCCATTGATCGAAAACGGAGGCTGCGTCATACATCGCGTGCCGCCAGCGTTTTAGTGCAAAGCTTGCTCAATGGCGGCTCGCAGGTATGCTGATCACCTGCCGAGGAGATAGACAATGGCCTACGATTTTGATCTTTATGTGATTGGCGCCGGTTCCGGCGGTGTGCGGGCTGCGCGGTTTGCGGCGGGTTTTGGGGCGAAGGTGGGCGTGGCCGAGAGCCGTTACCTGGGCGGCACTTGTGTGAACGTCGGTTGCGTGCCGAAAAAGCTGCTGGTTTACGGCGCGCACTTTGCCGAAGATTTTGAGCAGGCGTCGGGTTTTGGCTGGACGCTGGATGAAGCGCAGTTCGATTGGTCGACGCTGATCGCCAACAAGGATCGCGAGATCAATCGCCTCAATGGTATCTACCGCAACCTGCTGGTCAACAGTGGTGTGACGCTGCATGAAGGCCACGCGAAGATCGTCGATCCGCATCAGATCGAGGTTAATGGCGAGCGTTTCACCGCGAAGAATATCCTGATCGCCACTGGCGGCTGGCCGCAGATCCCGGACATTCCGGGGCATGAACACGCGATCAGTTCCAACCAGGCGTTTTTCCTCAAAGAACTGCCCAAGCGTGTGCTGGTGGTAGGCGGTGGTTACATTGCGGTCGAATTTGCCGGGATTTTCCATGGCCTCGGTGCGCAAACCACGCTGCTGTATCGCGGTGAACTGTTCCTGCGTGGCTTTGACGGTTCCGTGCGCAAGCATTTGCAGGAAGAGCTGACCAAGCGCGGCATGGACCTGCAGTTCAACGCCGACATCGAACGCATCGACAAGCAGGCTGATGGCAGCCTGAAAGTCACGCTCAAGGACGGTCGTCAGCTGGAAGCCGATTGCGTGTTTTACGCCACGGGTCGCCGGCCGATGCTGGACAATCTCGGATTGGAGAACACCGCGGTCAAGCTCGACAAGAAAGGCTTTGTCGAGGTGGATGAGCAGTATCAGACCTCCGAACCGTCGATCCTGGCGCTGGGTGATGTGATCGGTCGGGTGCAACTGACACCTGTGGCGTTGGCCGAAGGCATGGCGGTGGCGCGCCGTTTGTTCAAACCTGAGCAATATCGCCCAGTGGATTACAAGATGATCCCGACCGCGGTGTTCAGCTTGCCGAACATTGGCACCGTCGGCTTGACCGAAGAAGAGGCGCGCGACGCCGGGCATGACGTCGTGATCTACGAAAGCCGCTTCCGCCCAATGAAGCTGACTTTGACCGAATGCCAGGAGCGCACGCTGATGAAGCTGGTGGTGGACGGCAAGTCCGACAAGGTGCTGGGTTGCCACATGGTCGGGCCGGACGCCGGTGAAATCGTTCAGGGCCTGGCGATTGCCTTGAAGGCAGGCGCTACCAAGCGCCACTTCGACGAAACCATCGGCGTGCACCCGACGGCCGCCGAAGAGTTCGTCACCATGCGTACGCCGGTCGCCGGTTAATCGTCTTTGGCTGCGTCTGCCGCCGCTGCTGCTGCTGCAGCGGCCAGACGTACGCTTTCTTCCAGCGCTGCCTGGGTTTTCGTCAGTTCAATTTCCAGTGCTTTGTTGATGTGCGATTGCTCATCGATGTTCTGTTTTTGCGCCTGACTTTCCAACAGGGCAACGCGCAGGCGTTCCTGGAGGAGGGTGCGTTCGGCGTCGACACGGGTGGCCTGTTCCAGTAGCTGGTCCTGACGGTTATTGCTTTGCTTGAGTTGATCCTGCAACAGGCTCAGCTCACGCAACGTTCCGCGGTTCTCCGTGAGCAATCGTTCGTTGTCACGGTGCAACTGCGTGATTTCGTCCTGGCGCACCAGCGCATTTTGCTGCGCTTGGCGCAACTCCATCTGCAACTGTTGCACCTGACTTTCATGACGGCTGAGTTCCTGTTCGCGCTGCTCCTTGACGGCATTGCGGTAGTGCTCAAGAGCATCGCGGGCATGCAGGTGCTTTTCTTCCAGCGAGCGGATTTGCTCGTCTTTGTCTTGCAAGCGTAATTCGAAATCCGCCAGCGCCTGGTTCAATCCGGCGTTGCGGGTCTGTTCGGCCTGCAGCGTAGCCAGGGTTTCTTGCAGGGATTCGTGTTCTTGAGTCAGCGCCAGGCTCTGGATTTCATACTGCTCGTGGAGTTCGTTGTTGGTTTCCTGCGCTTCTGTCAGCTGGGCTTCAAGCGCTTTGCGCTGCTGCTCGAACTGTTCGCGGGCCTGATCAATCGGCTCTTGCGCCTGTTCTTTCAGGCGTTGCGCCAGTCGCGAAACCAAGGCCAGCAGTTCATCGTCGATCGGTTCGGCAGGTTCGGCTTCTACGCGCTGAGCGCCGTCGTCCAGTTCCTTGAGATAGCGATGAATGGTGGTTTTGGAGCCGGTATTGCCCATTTCGATCCGCACTGCATCGATGCTCGGGTTCTCACCGCGGGCAAGAATGGCCAAACGGGCCGCTTGCACGACCGCCTTATTTACACCGCCACGGGCCATGACTACTCCTACAATTTCGTAATGTGGTACGTACTACCTGAATACACATTGTACCATTCAATCATAGAAGTTAAATACAAAGCGTTATTGACATGGGATATACTGGTATTACCCCATGTGATACAGCAAAAGCCGTGAATTTTCCCGCTGAAACGGTACGTTTTCGAGATCTGCGCCATGACTGAACTGGACCGCTACCTGCAAGCCGCCACCCGCGACAACACCCGTCGCAGTTATCGCGCGGCAATCGAGCACTTCGAAGTCAGTTGGGGCGGGTTTCTGCCGGCCACCAGCGACAGCGTTGCGCGCTACCTGGTTGCCCATGCAGGCGTGTTGTCGATCAATACGCTCAAGTTGCGTTTGTCGGCGCTGGCGCAATGGCACAACAGCCAAGGTTTTGCCGATCCGACCAAGGCGCCCGTGGTGCGCAAGGTGTTCAAAGGGATTCGTGCGTTGCACCCTGCGCAAGAGAAACAGGCGCAGCCCTTGCAGCTTCAGCATCTGGAGCAAGTGATTGGTTGGCTCGAGCAGGAGGCGGCAACCGCCAGGGCACAGGGCGATCGCCCCGGTTTGCTGCGGGCAAAGCGCGACAGCGCGCTGATTCTGCTGGGCTTCTGGCGCGGGTTTCGCAGCGACGAGTTGTGCCGCGTACAGATTGAACATGTACAGGTCAACGCCAACTCGGGCATTACGCTCTACCTGCCGCGCAGCAAGAGTGATCGGGAAAACCTCGGTAAGACTTACCAGACACCGGCGCTGCAACGCCTGTGTCCGGTGCAGGCCTACATCGACTGGATCACCGAAGCTGCGCTGGTGCGCGGGCCGGTTTTCCGTGGCATTGATCGCTGGGGGCATTTGAGTGAGGAGGGGCTACACGCCAACAGCGTCATACCCTTGCTGCGTCAAGCGCTGGAGCGCGCGGGGATTGCCGCCGAACTCTACACCAGTCACTCGTTACGCCGCGGCTTTGCGTCCTGGGCGCATCAGGCCGGCTGGGATCTGAAATCGTTGATGAGTTACGTCGGCTGGAAGGACATGAAATCGGCCATGCGCTATATCGAAGCCAGCCCGTTTCTCGGCATGGCGCGCCTGCCTGAAAAAGCGCTGGTTCCCTGAGCCAAGCGCAAGCGCGCCCTCACTGCAATTCCCCAGATACCGTTTTCTTCTATTAATACTGTTGGCTAATAGCCAAAGCCAATCAGCAGCATCAGGTTTGCCAATGAGCCAACCGTCCGTCGAGTGGGTAAAGTTCTCCCCATCAACTTCTTAACCCCTGACGGAGAGTCAACGATGCCTATCATCAACAGCCAAGTTAAACCATTCAAAGCTGACGCATTCAAAAACGGCGACTTCGTAAAAGTCTCGGACGCTGACCTGAAAGGCAAGTGGTCTGTAGTTTTCTTCTACCCAGCAGACTTCACCTTCGTTTGCCCAACCGAGCTGGAAGACCTGGCTGACAACTACGATGCCTTCCAGAAGCTGGGCGTCGAAATCTACAGCGTTTCCACCGACACCCATTTTGCCCACGCTGCCTGGCACAACACTTCGCCAGCCATTGGCAAAATCCAGTACACCATGATCGGCGACCCGACCCACGCGATCTCCCGCAACTTCGACGTGCTGATCGAAGAAGCTGGTCTGGCTGACCGTGGCACCTTCGTGATCAACCCTGAAGGCCAGATCAAAATCGTTGAACTGAACGACGGCGGTGTAGGCCGTGACGCCTCCGAGCTGCTGCGCAAGATCAAGGCTGCTCAGTACGTCGCTGCTCACCCAGGCCAGGTTTGCCCAGCCAAGTGGAAAGAAGGCGAGGCCACTCTGGCTCCGTCCCTGGACCTGGTCGGCAAGATCTAAGTCAGTGACGCGCTTCATCAGGGCGGACTTCCGCACCTTCTAAGCAAGCTGCACCGCCCACTAAAAACGCCCGGGCGAGATTCGCTCGGGCGTTTTTTTATGCACCAAATTCAAGGAAATCGCCCGTATGTTGGACACCAATCTTAAAGCCCAGTTGAAATCGTACCTGGAACGGGTCACCCAGCCGATCGAGATCGTTGCATCCCTCGACGACGGTGCGAAATCCCAGGAAATGCTTGAATTGCTGAAGGACGTTGCCAGTCTTTCCAGCCAGATTACTTTGCTCGACAACGGTGACGATGCACGCAAGCCATCGTTCTCGATCAATCGCCCGGGTGCCGACATCAGCCTGCGCTTCGCCGGCATCCCCATGGGTCACGAATTCACGTCGCTGGTGTTGGCTCTGCTGCAGGTTGGCGGTCATCCATCGAAGGCCAGCGCTGAAGTCATTGAACAGATCCGTTCGCTCAAAGGTGAGTTCAACTTCGAGACTTACTTCTCGCTGTCCTGCCAGAACTGCCCCGACGTAGTCCAGGCATTGAATCTGATGGCCGTACTCAACCCGAACATCCGCCACGTCGCAATCGACGGTGCGCTGTTCCAGGCTGAAGTCGATGAGCGTCAGATCATGGCGGTGCCGAGCATCTACCTCAATGGCGTGAACTTCGGCCAGGGCCGCATGGGCCTGGAGGAAATCCTCGCCAAGATCGACACCAGCGGCATCGAGCGTCAGGCTGAAAAGATCAGCGCCAAAGACGCGTTTGACGTGCTGGTGGTGGGCGGTGGCCCGGCCGGTGCCTCGGCAGCGATTTATGCCGCGCGTAAAGGCATTCGTACCGGTGTGGCGGCTGAGCGTTTCGGTGGACAGGTGCTGGACACCATGGCCATCGAGAACTTCATCTCGGTGCAGGAAACCGAAGGGCCGAAACTGGCCGTAGCGCTGGAAGAACACGTTAAACAGTACGATGTGGACATCATGAACCTGCAGCGTGCCGACAAACTGGTGCCTGGCAAAGAGGGTGAGCTGCACGAGGTCCACTTCGCCAGCGGCGCGAAACTCAAAGCCAAGACCGTGATCCTGGCGACGGGTGCGCGGTGGCGTGAAATGAACGTCCCCGGCGAGCAGCAGTACCGCAACAAGGGCGTGGCGTACTGCCCGCATTGCGACGGTCCGCTGTTCAAAGGCAAGCGCGTTGCAGTGATTGGCGGCGGTAACTCCGGCGTCGAAGCGGCCATTGACCTGGCCGGTATCGTCTCCCACGTCACGCTGCTGGAGTTCGACGTACAACTGCGCGCCGATGCGGTATTGCAGCGCAAGTTGCACAGCCTGCCCAACGTCACCGTGATTACCAGTGCGCAAACCACTGAAGTGACTGGCGATGGACAGAAGGTCAACGGCTTGCGTTACAAGGATCGTCAGAGTGACGAACTGCGTACTGTTGAGCTGGAAGGGATCTTCGTGCAGATCGGCCTGTTGCCGAACACCGATTGGCTCAAGGGCACCATCGAGTTGTCGCCGCGCGGCGAGATCATCGTCGATGCCCGTGGTGAAACGTCAATCCCTGGCGTGTTTGCCGCCGGTGACGTAACGACCGTGCCTTACAAGCAGATCGTGATTGCGGTGGGCGAGGGCGCCAAGGCTTCCCTGAGCGCATTTGATCACCTGATCCGAACTTCAGCCCCGGCGTAAACCGGGACGCTGAAAATACAAAACCCCATGAGTGATCATGGGGTTTTTGTTTTTCTTTACATGATCGTTCCCACGCTCTGCGTGGGAATGCAGCCCAGGACGTTCCACGTCCCAAAAAGCGTGACGCAGAGCGTCACAGGAGGCGTTACCACGCAGAGCGTGGGAACGATCAGTGGCAGCAAACTTTTTTACAGCGGYGCCGGCTGAATGATCTCGACCCAGTAAGTGATGAACGCCAGGCTCTTCATGCGGCCATCGGTCGAACGCTTACATGATCGTTCCCACGCTCTGCGTGGGAATGCCCAGGACGCTCCGCGTCCCCAAAAGCGTGACGCAGAGCGTCACAGGAGGCGTTACCACGCAGAGCGTGGGAACGATCAGTGGCAGCAAACTTTTTTACAGCGGCGTCGGCTGAATGATTTCGACCCAGTAGGCATCCGGGTCCTTGATGAACCCCTGCGGCCAGTCAAACGCTTACTGATCGTTCCCACGCTCTGCGTGGGAATKCAGCCCAGGACGCTCCGCGTCCCCAAAAGCGTGACGCAGAGCGTCACAGGAGGCGTTACCACGCAGAGCGTGGGAACGATCAGTGGCAGCAAACTTTTTTACAGCGGTGC
>NZ_LMGK01000003.1:0-25199 GCF_001427125.1 Pseudomonas sp. Root562 | reverse complement strand
CGGCTGAATGATCTCGACCCAGTAAGTGATGAACGCCAGGCTCTTCATGCGGCCATCGGTCGAACGCTTACATGATCGTTCCCACGCTCTGCGTGGGAATGCAGCCCAGGACGCTCCGCGTCCCCAAAAGCGTGACGCAGAGCGTCACAGGAGGGGTTACCACGCAGAGCGTGGGAACGATCAGTGGCAGCAAACTTTTTTACAGCGGYGYCGGCTGAATGATCTCGACCCAGTAAGTGATGAACGCCAGGCTCTTCATGCGGCCATCGGTCGAACGCTTACATGATCGTTCCCACGCTCTGCGTGGGAATGCAGCCCAGGACGCTCCGCGTCCCCAAAAGCGCGACGCAGAGCGTCACAGGAGGCGTTACCACGCAGAGCGTGGGAACGATCACTGGCAGCAAACTTTTTTACAGCGGCGCCGGCTGGATGATCTCGACCCAGTACGAATCCGGGTCCTTGATGAACGCCAGGCTCTTCATGCGGCCATCGGTCAAACGTTTCTGGAAATCGCAGCCCAGTGCTTCGAAACGCTCGCACGCGGCGACGATATCCGGTACCGAGATACAGATGTGGCCGAACCCGCGCGGATCAGTGTTGCCGTTGTGATAGGCAAAGTCCGGGTCGTTTTCGGTGCCGTGGTTGTGAGTCAGTTCGAGGATGCCAGGGATCGACTTCATCCACTCGGTGCGTGCAGCGGCGTCGGCAGGAATCTGCGCCTTATCGACCAGCGCGAGGAAGTACAGGCTGAATTCGGCTTCCGGGAAATCGCGTTTTTCTACCAGCGTGAAACCCAGGATGCGGGTGTAGAAGTCCAGGGACTTGGTGATGTCCTTGACCCGCAACATGGTGTGGTTGAACACGAATTTTTGCGTGGCGGTGTCGGGTTGTGCGGTAACGCCGGGGAAGGTGTTCAGTTCTTGCAGGCTCATGGGCCCTCCGGAAATAAGTGGGGCTGACGATTGGCGACAATGATACGCAAGGGATGCGACATCACCAAACCCAAAGCGTCGGCTATTGCCTGACAGTCGGTCGAGGCTCAGACTTCACTGCTCATCCTGCGAGTGTTCATGGCAATGATTCGAATCGGCACATCGGTACTCATTTTGATTGGCATGTGGTGTGGGGTTGCCAGTGCGGATGCTGAAGCGCCGGTCATGCCCTGGCCCGCCGGTTGGCAGGTCGAAGCGATCGAGCAAGGGACGGCTGCGCCAGGCGTTTCTCGCCAGCGCGCAGTGAAAAGCGATCACGGCGGGACGCCAGTCATGGTGATGGAGTTGACCATGACACGGGTGGAAAGCGGGCACCAAGTAAACCTGGAGGGCGTGTTGCTGGAGATGCGCAAGTCGGTGCAAAAAGACTTCTTTCAAAGCGGCTATCAAAGTGTTTGCAATCGCATACATCCGACAACGTTGAGCCGTTTATCGGCATTGGAATCTACCTGCACCATCACGCAAAACGGTCGTCATGTGCTTTCTCAAACTTTGGTAGCTGCCGTTGACGGCGATAAGGCCTATGTTCTTTCCTACGCGGGGCAGGCCGAGGCTTACAAAACAAGTCAGGATGAAATAGAAGCGGTGCGCAACGGCTTGAAACTTTAGCCAAAGACTTTAGTGGCTGCAGGCTTTGCGCAAGGATGAAGTACTTTAGATGCCCAATGGGATTAAGCCTAAAGTTAGTCGGCAAGTAGCGAGTTGATCGACGCACTTCGTTGCATTTAGATGGTATTCATGAAAAAGCCCTGCATTGGCAGGGCTTTTTTTACGGCGCAAATTTAGCCGCGCAGCCAGGAGTCAACGGTGGAAGCGCCGTATTGTTCCTTCCAGGCTTTCAGGCCGCGATGGTTGCCGCCCTTGGTTTCAATCAGCTCGCCGGTGTGCGGGTTCTGATAAACCTTGACCACGCGAGCGCGGCGGGTTTTAGGTGCGGCAGCCTGTTGCAGGCCGGACTTGCCCGGGTTCGGATCGAGGATGGCGATGATGTCGCGCAGGCTCTTGCCGTAGGTTTTCATCAGCCCCTGGAGCTTTTCTTCGAATTCGATTTCCTTCTTGAGCCCGGCATCGTTCTTCAGGGACTCAAGCTGCTTGAGCTGTTCTTGAAGGGCCTTTTCGGCTGCACGGAATTCAGCGAGTCTGGACAATATCTTTACTCCAATAGTGTGTTTGGCTGATACCAACCGCAAACAAAGCTATAAGCCAAGAGCCTTGAAGCGACTCGGTGATAAATGGCGCACCTGCGAAATTACCGCAGGCATGAAAAATTGTAGTAGTTAATTGGCCAAGAGTAAATCATGTCTTTTTCTTCATGTAACAAGAGTAGTCTTTTGAATCAAATTGTGTACCCGTTGACCGTCTCATCGCATAAGGCCAAGGGTTAATGACCACTTAATGCACTAATGAATTCCGCGCCAGGCAGCGGCCGGCCGAACAGATAGCCTTGCTGAAAGTTAACGTTATGAGCGGTCAGGTAATCACTTTGCTCTTGGGTTTCTACACCTTCTGCAACCATTGCAAGATCGAGCTTGCCCGCAAGTTGAATGATGGCGTCGAGAATATGGCTGGAAGGGGTGTCAATGCCGATCATTGCGACAAAGCTTTGGTCGATTTTCAGAAAGTCGACATTGAATTCGCGCAGGTAACCCAGGCTGGAATGTCCGGTGCCAAAGTCATCAATGGCGATCATTACGCCAAGTTCGTGCAACTGTTCGAACAGTTGGTGGGCGAGGGCGGTGGGTTCGATCAGTTCGCGCTCCGTCAACTCCAGCACCAGGTGAATGGACCCGGGTGCGAAGGCTTTTAGGAACTCTCGGCAATCCTCTATCAGGTCAAGATTCTGGCAATGGCTGGCCGTGATGTTGATTCCGATATGAAAGGGTTCGGTGAAGGTGCTGGATAGCGGGCCGAGCAACGTCGCGGTTTGCCGCATCAAAGAGCGAGTCATTGGCACGATCAGTCCCGAATGTTCGGCGAAAGGAATGAACAGATCCGGGCGCACCAGCCCTTCTTGTGGATGATTCCAGCGCATCAGTACTTCGATGCCCGAGAGTTTCTTGCTGTCGCCATGCACGACCGCCTGAAAATAAGGCACGAACTCCGCGGCTTCCAGCGCCCGTTGCATTTCGTGGGTGGGTGACCTCGAGCGCTTTTGCAGTATGTGGCCGATCGCACCGGAAATGACCCCGAAAAAAATCAGCAGGCTGAACAACGGCGGGTATTCACTGGTCATGTAACGCCAGGTTTCACCTTCCGGAAAACCTGCCGCGACGCTGAAATCATAGCGTGAGGATTTAAGTGTGCTTTGGGCGACCGGGAAGTCGGGCAGGGGGCCATAGTGAAACTGGCCATCGGCACTTAGCCAGTTGTTTCCTACTTGCAGCACCAGCAACGTCTGACGACCAATCAGGCGCAGCACGTTACTCAGATGGTAACCATCCAGCGTCGACAGCGCACCGCGTTTTCCGTCCTCAAGGCGATAGATCAGCAGGGCGGTATCGGGTGTGACCGGGTTACCCTTCATCAGTATCAATTGGCCGCCGGCAAAATCGCCCGTTGAAATTATTTCGTGATAGTCGCCAAACAGGGAGCTGCAATAAATAGTGTTATCCCACGTCAGGTTGGTCGAGCGTACGAAGGGCCGGCGGGTTACTTGTTCGCGCAGGGCGAGTTTGACGTCTGCGCAACGTTGCCCGGCCAAGGGCAACAACTCGCGTGCCGCTTGAGCGGTGTTGTCGAGCATCAGTTCAAATTGTCGAATGGCCTCTTCGGCGGTTTCCTGCGCACTTTGCACAAGTGCACGTTCGGCCTGCATATAAAGGATGACCAGGCCGAGCACTACCGGAAGTAATCCACTGAACAAGGTGACTGCAACCTTGAGGCTGCGTTTGCGGCGTCTGACTTTTAATGGCATTCGCGAAACCTGTAGCGATGAAATGGAGCTCTCAAATGCTGGCAGGGCGAATCGCCTCCCAAAAAGAGTTCAGGTACGAGCCATGATAGTTCGCATGGCGCCATTATGCCGTTCGGCGGCAATAAAGTCGTTCGGCCAGTTTGAGCCAGCGCTGCCTGCGTCGGTCCAGCAACGCCAAGTCAACCTTGTTGGTGCAACAAACCGCTTGCACGCCGGTGGAAAAGGCGGATTTTATACAGAGGGCGGACAAACTCAGTTACGCTGTGTAGAATCAGGTTACGCATACAAGAATAATCGTCTTCTGGCAGCAGAAGCCTCGCCCGCACCACCCTTGGGTCGACAATGAAGATATTTGGGTTTCAATTGATCTACGGTGATTTCCTCGCCCGCAGCGTGCGGGGTATCTCCTGCGCGCCACCCACCGGTCTCAGCATTGCTAGCAACTAACAGTGGTTAATTTCTAAAAGCATGATGAGGCGCCGACCATGGCAGATTTATACGAAAACCCGATGGGCCTGATGGGCTTTGAATTCATCGAGCTCGCATCGCCGACCCCGAACACCCTGGAGCCGATCTTCGAGATCATGGGCTTCACCAAGGTTGCGACCCACCGTTCCAAAGACGTGCACCTGTATCGCCAGGGCGCGATCAACCTGATCCTCAACAATGAACCCAACAGCGTTGCTTCGTACTTCGCGGCCGAACACGGCCCGTCGGTGTGCGGCATGGCGTTCCGCGTCAAGGATTCGCAAAAAGCCTACAAGCGTGCCCTGGAACTCGGCGCCCAGCCGATCCACATTGAAACCGGTCCGATGGAGCTGAACCTGCCGGCGATCAAAGGCATCGGCGGCGCGCCGCTGTACTTGATCGACCGTTTCGGTGAAGGCAGCTCGATCTACGACATCGACTTCGTGTTCCTCGAAGGTGTCGACCGTCATCCAGTGGGTGCCGGCCTGAAGATCATCGACCACCTGACCCACAACGTGTATCGCGGTCGTATGGCCTACTGGGCGAATTTCTACGAGAAGCTGTTCAATTTCCGCGAGATCCGTTACTTCGACATCAAGGGCGAATACACCGGCCTGACGTCCAAGGCCATGACCGCGCCGGACGGCATGATCCGCATCCCGTTGAACGAAGAATCGTCCAAGGGTGCCGGGCAGATCGAAGAGTTCCTGATGCAGTTCAACGGCGAGGGCATCCAGCACGTTGCGTTCCTGTCCGATGACCTGATCAAGACCTGGGATCACCTGAAAAGCATCGGCATGCGCTTCATGACCGCGCCGCCGGATACTTACTACGAAATGCTCGAAGGCCGTCTGCCGAACCACGGCGAGCCGGTGGGCGAACTGCAAGCGCGGGGCATTCTGCTGGACGGCTCGTCCGAGTCGGGTGACAAGCGCCTGCTGTTGCAGATCTTCTCGGAAACCCTGATGGGGCCGGTGTTCTTCGAGTTCATCCAGCGCAAGGGCGATGACGGTTTCGGCGAAGGCAACTTCAAGGCGTTGTTCGAATCCATCGAACGCGACCAGGTTCGTCGTGGTGTGCTTTCCACTGACTAAACCATTGCGCCGATAAAACTGTGGGAGTGAGCCTGCTCGCGATTTCGGTTGTACATTCAACATCAATGTTGACTGACACACCGCCATCGCGAGTAGGCTCACTCCCACATTTGTTTTTTGGTGGTTTTAAGGTCTGCGCTGCCGGACCAGATGCTTGAAGCCTTCAAACACCAACACCAGTACCGCCAGCCAGATCGGGATATACGTCAGCCATTCCGTCGGCTTGATGCTTTCCCCCAGCAACAACGCCACACCCAGCAACAGCACCGGTTCGACGTAGCTCAACAAACCGAACAGGCTGAACGGCAGCAAGCGACTGGCGATGATATAAACCACCAGCGCCGAAGCACTGATCAGACCCAGCAGCGGAATCAGCCAGGTCAGCGCCGGGTGCTGATCGAACACACCGAAGCCTTGCTCGCCACCGTGCACAAACCACCAAGCGATCGGCAGCATCAAGGTCATGTCCAGCCAGAGTCCGCCCAGGTTGTCGGCCTTCAGCCATTTGCGTAGCACGAAGTACAGCGGGTAGCCGACGACCACCAGCAGCGTGGCCCAGGAAAAACCACCGACCTGATACAGCTCATTGATCACGCCAAGGCTGGCGAAAAACACCGCGACTTTTTGCAGGTACGACAGGCGTTCGCCGTAAGCGATGCGCCCGGTCAACACCATGGCCAGCGGCAACAGGAAATAGCCCAGCGACACATCGAGGCTGTAGCCGTTGAGCGGCGCCCACATGAACAACCAGAGTTGCACGCCCAGCAGTGCCGACGACAGCAGCAAGCCGGCGATCAATTTCGGTTGCGCACCGAGGCGACGCAACAGGTCGAGCACACGCCGCCATTCCCCTGACACCAGCATGAACACAGTCATGCACGGCACGGTCAGCAGCATGCGCCAGCCGAAGATTTCCACGCCGCTCAAGGGCGTGAGCAGCGATGTGTAGTAATACATGACGGCAAACAGCACCGAGGCTGAAACCGATAGAGCGATACCTTTAGACAAACTGTCCTCGCGTGATTTTGAGTGATTGAAACGGGCGCAGAGAATACGTGGTTTTTGAGGCGAATATTGACCAACCAATCAATACTTGACCTGTGGGAGCTGGCTTGCCAGCGATGGCGGTTGCACATTCAAAGCCGAGGTTGGCTGATAGACCGTTATCGCTGGCAAGCCAGCTCCCACAGGGTACATATGTTGTCAGGCAGTACGCGGTTTACGGCCCGACACAAAATGGCTGACATCATTGAACCCCGGCGTCGAGGCATGCCCTGGCGTTACCAGCGAATCGATAAACGCCTCATCGTCGGCCGTGATCTTCACCGCTTGCGCCTTAGTGTAGGCGTCCCATTGTGCTTCGGTGCGCGGGCCGACAATGGCGGAGGTGACGGCGCTGTTGTTCAGTACCCAGGCGATGGCGAACTCGACGATGCCGACGCCGCGTTCCTCGGTGTACCGGTGGATCTGCTGGGCGATGCGCAGGGACTCGACACGCCATTCGGTTTCCAGGATGCGTTTGTCCTGGCGCCCGGCGCGGCTGTTGGCGTCCGGTTGCGCATCCGGCGCGTATTTTCCACTGAGCACGCCGCGCGCCAAGGGGCTGTAAGGCACGACGCCGAGACCGTAGTTTTGCGCGGCGGTGATTTGTTCGGTTTCAGCCTGGCGGTTGACGATGTTGTACAGCGGCTGGCTGATCACCGGCCGGTCGATTCCCAGTTTGTCGGCGATGCGAATCACCTCGGCAATGCGCCAGCCGCGATAATTGGACAGGCCCCAATAGCGAATCTTGCCTTGGCGAATCAGGTCGCCGATGGCCGACACGGTCACCTCCAGCGGGGTGTTGTGGTCTTCGCGGTGCAGGTAATAAATGTCGAGATAGTCAGTACCCAGGCGCGTCAGGCTGGCGTCGATACCGTTGAAAATATGCTTGCGGCTCAAACCGCTGCGGTTCGGCAGGCCGTCTACCGGGCCGAATCCGACCTTGGTGGCCAACACCCATTCATGACGGTTACCCGCAATGGCTTCACCGACGATTTCTTCGGAGCGGCCATTGGTGTAGACGTCGGCGGTGTCGATGAAATTGATGCCCTGGTCCCAGGCCTTGTCGATGATTCGCAGGGAATCCTCGGTGCTGGTCTGTTCGCCGAACATCATGGTGCCCAGGGTCAGGGTGGACACTTGCAGGCCCGAATGACCCAGTGTGCGGTAGCTCATGAGGAAATCCTTTTGCCGGAGGGAAAGGCTCAATCAAATACCAGAACTGTGGCCGGTAGCAAACGCAAATCTCAGACACGCGCAAGCTAATTGTAGGAGCGAGCCTGCTCGCGATAGCGCAGTGCCAGTCAACAGAGATGTTGAATGTTAGAGCGCAATCGCGAGCAGGCTCGCTCCTGCAGTGGAGCTGTGGTGATCAGGCGCGCAAGGTGCGGGTCATACGCAACGCCAGCAGGCTACCGCAGACAATCACACCCGCCAGCAGGTACAGCGCCGCATCGGTGGAACCGGTGCTGTCCTTGACCCAACCCACCAGGTACGGGCTGAGGAATCCGGCCATTTGCCCCATGGAATTGATCAATGCCAAGCCACCGGCGGCAGCGCCGGCACTGAGCAGGGCAGTGGGCACCGGCCAGAACATCGGCAGGCCGGTGAGGGCGCCCATGGTGGCGATGGTCAGGCCGAGAATGGCGATGGCCGGGTTGGCGGCGAAGTTCACGGCGATCAGCAGACCGAGCGCGCCCATCAGCATCGGCACCACCAGATGCCAGCGACGTTCTTTGCGCAGGTCTGCCGAGCGACCGACCATCAACATGAACACGGCGGCCAGCAGATACGGAATCGCGCTCAACCAACCAATCACCAGGTTATCGCTGAAACCGAGGTTCTTGATGATCGACGGCAGCCAGAAGTTGATCGCGTAGACGCCGCTCTGGATGCAGAAATAGATCAGGCCGAATGCCCAGATCGCCGGGTTCTTGAATACGGCCAGCAGCGAATCCGTCGTGGTTTTCGGTTTGTTGGCCAGGTCTTCGGCGTGGTCGGCTTCAAGCACCGAACGCTCGAACGGGGTCAGCCATTTGGCATTGGCATAACTGTCGCTGAGCAGGAAATACGCCAGCGCACCAAGGACTACAGTCGGAATGCCTTGCAGCAAAAACATCCACTGCCAGCCGGCCAAGCCGCCCTGGCCTGCGGCGAAGTGGTTGAGAATCCAGCCGGAAAAAGGACTGCCGAGCAGGCCCGACACCGGGATTGCCGACATGAACAGCGCCATGATGCGGCCACGGCGGAACGTCGGGAACCACTGCGAGAGATACAGCACCACGCCCGGGAAGAATCCGGCTTCGGCGGCACCGGTGAACAGGCGCAAGGTGTAGAACTCGGTCGGCGTGGTGACGAAGAGCAGGCAGGTCGACAGCGTGCCCCAGGTGATCATCATCAACGCGATCCAGCGCCGTGGGCCGAATTTGGTTAATGCCAGGTTGCTCGGCACGCCGCACAGCACGTAGCCGATAAAGAAGATCCCGGCGCCGAGGCCGTACACGGTTTCACTGAATTTGAGTGCGTCGAGCATCTGCAACTTGGCGAAGCCCACGTTCACCCGGTCGAGGTAGTTGAACAGGTAGCAGATGAAAATGAAGGGGATCAAACGCAGGGTAATGCGTTTGTAGACGGCGTTTTTTTCGTCAACGATGGCCTGGGTTGCGGCGGCGCTCTGTGACATGGCGGCTCTCTCTTTATTATGATTTTTTGCGATGCAAAGGGTAACGTTGATCGCCCGCAGAGTCTCGACCACCCTCGGGGCTGCTGTCTTTGTGCCTGAGCACAGGGTTTGCAACCAAGGCCTGTGCGGGTGAACAACCGCCAGGCGCTCACGCTTTCAAGGATCACCGTTATGTTCGAACTCGATCACGACCTGGCTCAGGACATCGTCGACCGCGCGATGGCCATCCTGCCGTACAACGTCAACGTCATGGACAGTCAGGGGCTGATTCTCGGCAGCGGCGAACCGGAGCGGGTCAACACCCGCCACGAAGGCGCGCAACTGGTGTTGGCCAACGGCCGCGTGGTGGAGATCGACGCGCAAACCGCGATCCACCTCAAAGGTGTGCAGCCGGGCATCAATCTGCCGCTGATGCTCGACCAGCGCTTGATCGGCGTGCTGGGCATCACTGGCGAACCCGAGCAGTTGCGCACCTACGCTGAACTGGTACGCATGACCGCCGAGATGCTGGTGGGCCAGCGCAACCAGCAGGCCGAGCAGCAATGGCGGCGCCAGCGATGTGATGACCTGTTGGCCTTGTTGCTCAGCGAGGCCGGAGACTCGCCGCGATTGATCGATGAGGCACAACAACTGGGGCTCAAACCGCAGATGACGCGGGTGCCGTATTTGTTCGAATTGGGCATGGAACACGGGGCGGGGCAAACCGCCGAGGCGCTCAGTGCCTGGCTGACCAGCCGGTATCCCGATAGCTGGTGCGTCAGTTCCTCGACGTCATCGTTGCTGTGGTGCCGACCGGCCAGCCAGTCCATCGAAAACGATCGGCTGCTGGAAAAGCTCGATGGCCTGGGCTGGAACATTCTGCGCGTCGCGGTGGGCGGGCAGGCCGACGGTCTGACGGGATTGCGCCGCTGCTATCGTCGTGTCGGCGACTTGCTGGCTTACGGGCGCGGCGTGTTGCCCGCTTGCCGCTTGCTCACGCTCAACCGCTATCGATTGCCAGTGATGCTTTGGCGGCATCGCAACGACGATGCGCTGGACGAGCTGCTCAACCCCTTGCGCAAGGTCATTGCCAAGGACAGCAACGGCCAGTTGCTCGCGACATTACGCAGTTGGTGCGAACACGACGGCCAAAGCCAGGCCTGCGCCGAAGCCTTGGGCATTCACCGCAACAGCTTGCGTTATCGGATGGAAAGAATTGCCGAGCTCAGCGGGGTTGATCCGTTGAAGCTGGACGGCATGCTGGCGTTGTACCTGGGCGTGCAGTTGCTACCGCAGACTGACGCAAACTCATAAACAACACATTCCCCCTGTAGGAGCGAGCCTGCTCGCGATGGACGTCAACGATAACGCGCCCCGTCTGAATGACCGCGGTGTCTGGACGTTAATCGCCAGCAGGCTGGCTCCTACAGGGTTCCTGTGTAACCGCCGCTATTTGTGGAAATGAACAATAATCCATACAGCCGCTTGTGCAGCGGCCCGGCGTCATTGCGCCGGGCGGCTGGCAGCATGGGGGCAATGGAACTGGAGAATTCCCATGAAAATCGTGATCGCCCCTGATTCGTTCAAAGACAGCCTCAGCGCCCAAGGCGTGGCCGACGCCATTGCCCTCGGTTTGGCTGACGTTTGGCCAAATGCGCAGTTGATCAAATGCCCGATGGCCGACGGCGGTGAGGGGACGGTCGAGTCGGTGCTGGCGGCCTGCAACGGCGAGCTGCGCCGTACTCAGGTTCGCGGGCCATTGGGCGCGCCGGTTAACGCCGCATGGGGCTGGTTGCCCGAGAGCCACAGCGCAATCATCGAGATGGCCGAGGCCAGCGGTTTGCAGTTGGTGCCGCTGGCTCAGCGTGATGCCTGCATCAGCAGCACCTTCGGTACCGGCGAGTTGATTCGCGCAGCGCTGGATGCCGGGGCGCAACGGGTGATCCTGGCCATTGGCGGCAGTGCGACCAATGACGCTGGCGCCGGTGCCATGCAAGCGTTGGGTGTGAAACTGCTGGACGCTCAGGGCAAGTCGCTCGCACCGGGCGGTTTGGCGCTCGGGCAGTTGGCCCGCATTGACCTGAGCGAAGTCGACCGGCGATTGGCCAACGTGCGTTTCGACATCGCCGCCGACGTCAACAACCCACTGTGCGGCGCACACGGTGCCTCGGCGATTTTCGGTCCACAAAAAGGTGCGTCGCCCGAGCAGGTCGAGCAACTGGATCAGGCATTGGGGCACTTTGCCGATCACTGCGCCAAGGTGTTGGAAAAGGACGTGCGCGACGAGCCGGGCAGTGGTGCGGCGGGCGGTTTGGGGTTTGCCGCCAAGGCGTTCCTCGGAGCGCAGTTCAAGGCCGGGGTCGAGGTGGTCGCCGAACTGGTGGGCCTGGCTGAAGCGGTTGAAAATGCCGATCTGGTGATCACCGGCGAAGGCCGTTTCGACGCACAAACCCTGCGCGGCAAGACGCCGTTTGGTGTAGCGCGCATCGCTCGACAGCATGGCGTGCCGGTGATTGTGATTGCCGGTACGCTGGGCGAGGGCTATCAGGCCCTCTATGAACATGGCATCGATGCCGCGTTCGCCTTGACGAGTGGGCCGATGACGCTGGAGCAAGCCTGCACCCAGGCGCCGCGTTTGCTGCAAGAGCGGGCGACAGACATTGCACGGGTCTGGCAAATGGTTGCCCGCCAGCGCTGACAGAACCTGTGGCGAGGGAGCTTGCTCCCGCTGGACTGCGCAGCCGTCCAAAAAGCGACGGCTGCTACGCAACCGAGCGGGAGCAAGCTCCCTCGCCACAAAAGCTCTTTTACGGTGACTACTGCGGTGGATCAATCTGATCCAGCACCCGGTTCGCCGTGATTTCCGCCAGCATCACGCTGTTGGAAATGCCCAGCAGGGCGTTGCGATCACCACCCTCCAGATGATCGACCAGTTGATGGACCATCACATCGACCGAGGCCAGCGTTTCCACCAGATACACCATCAGGGTTTCGGTCGTGACTTCGGGGTCGACGGTGAACAATGTGCTGACCGTGCGCGGCGTGGCTTTGATGTCGGCGGTCGAGGGGAAGTGGAAGTTGAGGGCGCGTTCGGCGGCTTCGTTGAGTTTGTTTGAATCGGATTCGTACGGGGACGTCGGATCGGTATCCGGCGGGTTTGGCGAAGGCTTCTTCATGTCAGAGTTTCCTAATGGTCGCCAACCCTCCTTGCTGCTAAACGAAGAGGGTGGCAGCTGCACGCAGGTTAGCAGACCGGCAAACTCAGAAATCCGGCGCGCCCGAGGGCGCCCTGCGTACAGCTACCATCAAGTACAGGCAACGAAATACCTGTGTGACAGATGCTTGCACAACCGGAGTTTATGGCCGGGCTGCTAAACCCGATCACTGACAATCAGTGACACGAATCAAGTTACCGATGGCCCCCAGAACGCACAAGCCGGCGGATTCTGGCGTACCCGTAGGCAAAGGCGCAAGGTCTTGTGGCTTTCAGGAAGTATCCTTAAACACCTTTAAACAAAGGCTCGCAGGGTGGCGCGTTCACGGATTTGAGATAGGGTTGAGGCAAGGAAAACCGCGCGACAGGAGAACCGCATGCGCTACTCAACCTTGACCCAACGAATCGCCGGTGACGGTGCGGCGGCCTGGCAGATTCACGATCGAGCGCTTGAGTTGCGCGAGCAGGGTGTCGATGTCCTGCTGCTGTCGATTGGCGATCCGGATTTCGACACCCCACAACCCATCGTAAACGCGGCCATCGACAGCTTGCTGGCCGGCGACACCCACTACCCGGCAGTGCGCGGCAGCCACGGTTTGCGTACCAGCATTGCCCGGCGCCATCACCAGCGCAGCGGTCAAACGGTGGATGCCGACCATGTGATCGTGTTCCCCGGCGCGCAGTGCGCGGTGTATTCGGTGGTGCAATGCCTGCTCGACCCCGGCGACGAAGTGCTCGTCGCCGAACCGATGTACGTCACCTACGAAGGCGTGTTCGGTGCCTGTGGCGCGAAAGTGGTACCGGTGCCGGTGCGCTCGCAAAACGGTTTTCGTGTCGACCCGCTGGATGTCGCCGCACGCATCACGCCGAAGACCCGCGCCATCTTGCTCAACAGCCCGAACAATCCCTCCGGCGCCAGTTTGCCGCTGTCGACCTGGCAGACCTTGGCCGCGTTGTGCATTCGTCATGACCTGTGGCTGATCAGCGACGAGGTCTACAGCGACTTGCTGTACGAAGGCGAACACATCAGCCCGGCGAGTTTGCCGGGCATGGCCGAGCGCACGGCGACCATCAACAGCCTGTCAAAATCCCACGCCATGAGCGGTTGGCGCGTGGGCTGGGTAATCGGGCCAAAACCCCTGTGTGAACATTTGGTGAATCTGTCGCTGTGCATGTTGTTCGGCATTCCGGATTTCATTCAGAACGCCGCGCAACTGGCGCTGGATGAAAACCTGCCGCAAGTGGCGTCGATGCGCGAAGAATATCGCCTGCGGCGCGACCTGGTGTGCGCCAGCCTCGACCACTGCCCGGGCCTGCGCGCGGTTCGCCCCGACGGCGGTATGTTCGTGATGGTCGACGTACGCGCCACCGGTTTGTCGGCCCAGCACTTTGCCGAGCGGTTGCTGGAAGGCTATGGCGTGTCGGTGCTGGCCGGGGAGGCGTTCGGGCCGAGTGCGGCGGGGCATATCCGCATCGGCCTGGTGGTGGACCGGGCAAAACTGGCGGACGCCTGCCGACGGATTGCTCTATGTGCCACGGACTTGCTCGAAGGCTTGCGGGCCTGAAATTACAGCGCTTCCCAGTGCAAAAAAAGTGGCGCTACCTGTCAACTTTGACAGTTACGCACATTCATAAAACACGGTTTACTGCTCCCAAGCGCAGAACGGCGGGAAGCGTTTGGTAGTGCCCGGTATTCGGTCTGCGTTTCGGCCCAAGCCCCATGCAAAGCCATGGCGGCAGGTTATGAACACGGAGATCCGCTCTGAAATCTGTCGGATAAGTCCTACATACGAATGAGGGGCTGTTTTCTAGCATGCGCGGCTTTCCAACTTTTGTTCGCCAATGGTGCGTATATGTCGACGGTCAAATTGTTCAAGCTGCATCCGCTGTCCCGCGTTTTAAAACTGTTATCTGTCACCCCATTGTTGCTGATCAGTGATATCGGGTATGCAAGGGTTTTAATCCCGGGTGAGGTGTTGGACATCGATGGCACCACCGCTCCCGACAATTACGTGTTGAACGGTGGATCGACCTTGAACAGCAACGGCGGCCAGACCTTTGATATCTCCGTCAACCAATCCACGCTGAACCTCAATGGCACCCGGGTTGACGGAGCCGGTAACAATGGCGTGCATTTGAACGCCGGTACGGCGACCATCACTGGAAGCACGATCGAAAATAGTCGGACAGGTCTGGCGATCAGTCGCGACTCGGCGGGGACGCAAGGTTCCACTGCAATTGTCAGTGACAGCCACATTACCGGCGAGAGCGCGGGGGCTACCGTGAACGCGTTGAGCAGCCTGACGCTTAATCATTCGGCGCTTTCCGGTACCGGCACCCTCGCCAATGGTTTGCGTGTGTTCAGTGGTACCGTCCAGGCCAATGGCAGCACCATCACCGGCAACGTCAACGGCATCAACATCGACGTTGATCTGGGAATCGATGCCAACAGTACGCTGGTGTTAAACGATACCGACGTTGTCGGACTCAATGGTTCGGCGATCCTCGTGGGTCGCGGCACTGCGGGCACGTCGAAGGCCAACATCGCGGTGCTCAACGGTTCTACGTTATCGGCGGGCAACGGCATCTTGATGAATGTTGTCAGGGGCGCTGAAGCCAATCTGCGAGTGGGCAACAGTACGCTGGTTGGCGATATCGTCGCCGAAAGCGGCAGCACGGCCAACGTCGTGCTGGAAGATTCCGCGACCCTGACCGGTCGTTTGCAGAACGTGCAGAACCTGGGCGTCAACAGCAACGCACGCTGGGTGATGCTCGGCGACGGTTCTGTGCAAAACCTGGACATGAATGGCGGCACCATCCAGTTCGGCAATCCCGGCGAATACTTCAACTTGAATGTGCAAACGCTGTCGGGCAGCGGCGGTACGTTCGCCATGCACACTGACTTCAACACTGGGCAGGTCGACACGCTGACCGTGAGCGGCAATGCCACCGGCAACCACAGCATATCGATTGATGCCAGTGGCTCGGAACCCTTGGCCGCCGGCTCGACTCCGGTGGTGCACATCGGTGGCGGTGATGCCACGTTCACGCTGGCCGGTGGAGCGGTGGACCTGGGGGCGTTCTCCTATGACCTGGTGAAGCTGAGCAGCACCGACTGGTACCTCGATACCCTCACGCGCAGCATCAGCCCGGGCACCCAATCGGTGATCGCGCTGTTCAACGCGGCGCCGACCGCCTGGTATGGAGAGCTCAGCACTTTGCGCAGCCGCATGGGCGAAGTGCGCATGGATCACGGCAAAGCCGGTGGCTGGATTCGCGCCTATGGCAATAAATTCGACGTGGATGCCAGTTCGGGCGTCGCTTACCGGCAAGTTCAGCAGGGCCTGTCGTTCGGTGCCGATGCGCCGTTACCGCTCGGTGACGGGCAATGGCTGGTGGGTGTGTTGGGCGGTTACAGCAAGTCCGACCTGGACTTGAGCCGTGGCACCAGCGGCACCATCGACAGTTACTACCTGGGCGCCTACACCACCTGGCTCGATGAGCCGAGCGGCTACTACTTCGACGGCGTGCTCAAGTTCAACCGGTTCCAGAACGAGTCCGATGTGCACCTGAGTGATGGCAAAAAGACCAAGGGCAATTACGACAGCCATGGCGTCGGTGCCTCCCTGGAGTTCGGTCGACACATCAAACTGGCTGACGATTATTTCGTTGAACCCTTCACGCAACTGTCGGGCGTGATTATTCAGGGCAAGGATTACGACCTGGATAACGGCCTGTCCGCTGAAGGCGATCGCACCCATTCGTTGCTGGCCAAGGCCGGGGCAACCGCCGGGCGTAACTTCCAGTGGGATGACAAGACAGTGCAGCCCTACATCCGTGCTGCCTATGTACACGAGTTCGCCAACAACAACGAAGTAAAGGTCAACAACAACACCTTCAACAACGATCTGTCGGGCTCCCGAGGAGAGTTGGGCGCCGGCGTGGCCGTGTCGCTGAGCGACAAGGTGTCGATCCATGCCGATTTCGATTACAGCAATGGCAACAAAATCGACCAACCGTGGGGAGCCAATGTAGGGTTGCGCTATAGCTGGTGATCATACGTAGGTGGACAAAAGTCTCTCTCTTTAATCGGCTAGTTCCGTTCAGGTTGGCGATCACAATGCTTATCTTATGCAGACACTGAATGCAGTTGACCGATGTTTATTTGTTGTGAACGAAACGGAGCCGAAATGAAAAGATTCTATTTTTTGCCTTCTATGGAAGGCGATTCATTCAAAATTTCAATTCAAAAAACATCGAAATACCGAATAGGTTCTGTTGACCACTAGCAATTTAATTTCAACACCTAGGAGGTTATTTCACTAGCCGTTCTGCTGCTAATTTTGATTTTTTCGAAGGAGTCGAAAACATGACGGAAAAATATTTATTACCAGAGGTCCTTGAAAGAATTTACCACAACCAATTGGCTTTGGAGGCAGCATTGATGGAGCTGACACTCTGGGTCGAACAGCGTGGTTCCGATGAGGTTGGTGGAAATATTCGAGGGGCGCTTGAGGCGATTGGTGATAATGCGGGTCATATAAAACAGGGGTTGGCTCGATTGAAGAGTCTTAATAGTGGCTGAGAACATTCCGGTTAAACGACGTAGTTTCCTTAGGCAAATGGTATCGGATCGCATGGTGGATGCCAGTTCTCCGAAATGGTCGATGTACATCAGGCCGGGCTGTTTGTTCAGCACTACGTCGAGTGTCTGTCGGCGCAATCGCGCGCTCGCTTACTCCTACAGTAATCGGTGGTGAACTCGAGATCTGTGAATTCCACTGAAACTGTAGGAGCGAGTTGCTCGCAATGGCGACCTGAAGAACAGGGAATCCCTCAATCCTTCCACGCGCCGCCGTTCACCAAATTCCCCGGCCGCTCACCTACCAGCGCCGCCAGCAAATTGTCCACTGCACAGGTCGCCATTGCCTCCCGAGTCTCATGGGTGGCCGAGCCGATGTGCGGGGTAGCTACCACATTGCTCAATTGCAGCAACGGCGAGTCCTGATCAAGTGGTTCACGCTCGAACACATCCAGCCCCGCCGCGCGAATCTGCCCCGTACGCAACGCATCGATCAACGCTGCCTCATCGACAACCTTGCCCCGTGAAATGTTGATGAAGATGCTTTCCGGGCGCATCAGCGCGAACTGTTCTGCGCCAATCATCCCTTCGGTTTCAGCGGTCAATGGCAGCGTCAGGCAGATGAAATCCGCTTGCTGCAACAGTTCGCTCAGGCTTCGGTATTGCGCATTGAAGCGTTGTTCGGCCGCTGGTTTGGGCGAGTGGCTGTGGTAGATCACCGGCATGCCGAAGCCGAAGTGTCCGCGCTGGGCCAGGGCTTCGCCGATGCGGCCCATGCCGATGATGCCGAGGGTTTTACCGTGCACGTCGCTGCCGAAATGCGCCGGGCCGATGTTGCGTTTCCATTGCCCTGAACGAACCATGTTGGCCAGCTCCACCACGCGCCGGGCGGTGGCCAGGATCAGCGCGAAACCGGTGTCGGCGGTGGTTTCGGTAAGCACGTCCGGCGTATTGCTGAGCAGGATGCGCCGCTCGGTCAGGTAGTCGATGTCGTAGTTGTCGACGCCCACCGAGACGCTGGCGATGGCTTGCAGATTGGGGGCCAGATCCAGCAGCTCGGCATCCAGTTTCAGGCTGGCGCCGAGCAAACCGTGGGCACGGGGCAGGGCGTCGCGCAGATTGGCCAGGCCTTCGGCGTCCAGGCTTTCGATCAGCGTCACGTCGGTGTGCGCCTGCAGGCGAGCCATCAGCTGGGGCGAGAGTTTCTTGTACAGAACGACCTGCTTTTTCATCTTCATGTTCTCAATTGAATTCAGGATTGAGCGCTGAGGGGGCGCGTTACTGCGGGCCGCTCCCGGTCGCTGGCACCGGGTTTGAGCAAAATGGTCAGCACCACCGAGAACATCAGCGCGCCGCTCATCAGCAAGTACGAGGCGCCGGGCGAACCGGTGGCGCTGTTCAGGTAACCGACCAGATAAGATCCGCCAAACGAACCCAGCGCGCCCATGCTGTTGATCAACGCCATGGCGCCGCCGGCGACGTTGGCCGGGAGGATTTCCGGGATGATCGCGAAGAAAGGACCGTACGGCGCGTACATGCAGGCCCCGGCAATCACCAGCAGGGTGTACGACCACCAGAAATGTTCGGCACCCAGCGCGTAGGAACCGTAGAAAGCAATCGAGGCGATCAGCAGCGGTGGCCAGACGAAGCGTTTGCGTTTTTGCAGTTTGTCCGACCCCCAGGACACCAGCAGCATGCCGATCACCGCCGCCAGATAGGGCAACGCTGACAGCCAGCCGGCCTCGACCATGTCCATTTGCGCACCGGCCTTGAGGATCGACGGCAGCCACAAGACGAACCCGTAGACACCGATGCTCCAGCAGAAAAACTGCAGCGCCAGGAGGATCACTTTCGGCGAGCGAAACGCTTCGGCATAGTTTTTCACGGCCTTGATGCCGACTTGTTCGGCCGCCAGTGCGCTTTCCAGATCGTGCTTTTCCTGATCATTGAGCCACTTGGCCTGGGACGGACGATCATCGGCCAGACGCCACCAGATGAAGGCCCAGAGTACCGCCGGCAAGCCTTCGATGATGAACATCCAGCGCCAGCTGTAATGCTGCACCAGATAACCGGAGACCACTGACATCCACAGCATGGTCACCGGGTTGCCGAGGATCAGGAAGGTATTGGCCCGCGAGCGTTCGGCGCGGGTGAACCAGTGGCACAGGTAGATCAGCATCGCCGGCATCACCGCGGCTTCGACCACGCCGAGCATGAAGCGGATGACGATCAGCCAGTAAGCGTTGGAGACAATGCCGGTCAACGTCGCAAGGCTGCCCCAGAGGATCAGGCTGACGAAAATCAGTTTCTTCACGCTGTGTTTCTGCGCGTAGATCGCCCCCGGCACCTGGAAGAAGAAGTAGCCAAGGAAGAACAGCGCGCCGAGCATCGACGACAGGCCCGGCGTGATCATCAAGTCGGCGGCCATCCCGGAGGCGGCGGCGAAACCGTAGTTGGCGCGGTCCAGATACGCCAGGCTGTAGGTGATGAACACGATGGGCATGATGTACCACCAGCGGCGGGTGGCGAGCGTTGCGGTTTTCATGGGTGGTGCTCCTGAGCTTGTTGTTTTTGTCGCAGCAGGTAACGGTGATCGTTCCCACGCTCGGCGTGGGAATGCCTCAAGGGACGCTCCGCGTCCCCGTGACGCAGAGCGTCAGAGGCTGCGTTCCCACGCAGGAGCGTGGGAACGAGCAATATCCATCTCGGCTCTGGTGGGTAACCCTTCCATATCCCCCCGACTCTGCACCGCGCGGCTGCCAATCCAGTTGGCCCGTAGCACGGCGTCGGCAAAGCTGTGGTTTTCCAGGAGCGCGCTGATCATGCCGACGGCGAATCCGTCGCCGGCACCGACCGTGTCGACCACGGTTTGCACCGGCATACCGGCAACGAAGCCTTGATCAAGATGCGTGCGGTAATAGGCGCCATGCGGCCCCAGTTTGATCGCGACGGCTTCGACCCCCTGATCAAGGTAGAAGGCGGCGATGTCGGCCGGGTCTTCGAAACCTGTGAGCAGGCGACCTTCGCTCAGTCCCGGCAGCACCCAATGGGCGAGGGCGGCGAGGCGGTTGATCTCGGTGATCATCTGCTGCTCGCTGGCCCACAGGCTCGGGCGCAGATTGGGGTCGAACGACACGCTGCGCCCGGCTTCGCGCATGCGGGTCATCAGCTCCAACGACATCTGCCGCGCCGTTTCCGACAGCGCCGGAGGAATGCCGGTGGCGTGCAGATGCCGTGCCTTGAGCAAGTCGGGAACGATCGAATGCGGCGACAGGTGACTGGCCGCCGAGCCACGGCGAAAGTACTCGACCACAGGATCACTGCCATCGTCGGTGCGCGACTTGAGCTGGAAACCGGTGGGGTGCGCGGGGTCGATGTCGACGTGACGGCAATCCAGGCCTTCTTTCTCCAGCGTGTCGATCACGAAGCGGCCCAGTGAATCGGCGCCGACCCGGCTCAGCCATGCCACGTTGAAACCCAGGCGCGACAGGCCGATGGCGACATTGCTGTCCGCCCCGGCAATGCGTTTATGGAAAGCGCTGACGCTGGCCAGGTCGCCGGTTTGCTCGGCGACGAACATCGCCATGGTTTCGCCGAACGAGAGGATATCGATCTCAGACATGGGCGTTCTCCAGCGACGATTGGCCGAGGTGGGCGAGGGCGCTGACGTGTTCGGAGGTCAGTTGCACCAGGTCCTCGCCTTGCAGCGGGTATTCGACAGCGCGCATGACGCCGTGGGCCATGTGCCGCAGCAACTGTTCCCACTGTTGCAGGTCGCTGGCGGCGGGCGGGATGGCGACCAGTTTGCCGTCGGTGCGGCGCATGACGGCTTTGCAATGCACATAACCGACGTGACGGCCGAGCAACCGGGCCGCGTTGGCGGCGGACTGGTCCTGCCACTGCCAGTTGCCGATATCGAAGGTCATTTTGATCGGCAGTTTGTGTTGCTCGACTTCATTGAAGAAACGCTGGAACGGTTCGATGCAGCCACCGTGCAAGGTCTGGTCGTTTTCCACCAGCAATTGCACCGGGTGTTCGCCGAGTGTCCGGGCAAGGCTGTGCAAATCGCTGTTGTCGGTGAAATAACCCAGCGACACTTTCAGCCATTTGGCGCCAAACGCCTGGGCGCGTTGCAACGCGGTGATCAGTTGCGGATTGGGCTTGGATTGGCCGGCCAGCCACAATTCCATGGGCGAGGAATAGACGCTTTCCAGGCCCTCGGCCCGAGTCGCGTCGGCCAGGTGTGCGGGGTTCTCAAAGGTCAGCAGCTCTTCACGCCATTCGATGCGCGTGGCCCCGGCGGCGGCCAGTACGGCGATGAAACTGCCTTGGCCGCGCTGGCGCACCAGATCGGCGCCGTAGCTGGAAAGGCTGATGGATACGGCGGGTTTGTTCATTGTTTTTCTACCTCTGAAACCGGTTTCATTTTTGTTCAAAAAAATAGTGGGTGACCTTCAGGGCCTCATCGCTGGCAAGCCAGCTCCCACAGGGGACATGTGTCGAACACAAATTTGATATCCAGCACAAATCCTGTGGGAGCTGGCTTGCCAGCGATGAGGCCATCACAGTCAACCCAAATTCCCAAGGGTCGACCCCCGCACAATCAACCGCGCCGAAAAATCCAGGGTCCGCACCGCCCCGTCATCCCCACGCAAGCGCTTGTGCAAACACTCAAACGCGCTGGCGCCAATCTCGGTGGTCGGCTGCGCGAGGGCCGTAATCCCGCTACCCACCAACGGGTACCAATCCAGATCATCCAGCGCAATCAGGCCGACGTCGTTAAACAGATCACACTGCAACTCGCGCAGCGCATGGGTACTGGCCAACGCCGCAATACCGTTCGCGCAAAACAGCGCTTTCGGGCCGGGGCCGGTTGTGCCGAGGAAGGTTTTGAGCTGTTCGGTCAGTTCGCTGCCGGTTTCGATAATGCTGCCTTGAAGGGCCGGGCGCAGGGCGATTTGCGCCTTGAAACTGCTGACCCGCTCAATCCGCGAACTGGTGCCGTCAAACGGTTCAGTCACCATCAACACATCGCGGTAGCCGCGTTCTTCAAGGTGTGTGAGGGCCATTTCGACGGCCGCCGAGTTATCCAGGCCGACGATGTCGCTGTCCAGGTTTTCGACTTTGCGATCCACCAGCACCATGGGCATTTCCCGGTGCAGTTCATGCAGTTCGTCGCGGTGATGGCCGAGGGTGTTCACGATCAGACCTTCGATGTTGTACGAGCGCAGCAGGGCCAGGTGCTGGCGTTCCTGCTCGTCGTCGCGGTCGGTGTTGCACACCACCAGGCTGTAGCCGTGCTTTCGGCAGGCGGTTTCTACCCCATGCATCACGGCGATTGAATAAGGGTTGCGAATATCGGCCACCAGCATGCCGATAAGACGGGTGCGCCCACGTTTGAGGCCGCGGGCCATCTGGTTCGGCCGATAGCCCAGTTCGGCAATCGACTGTTCGATGCGCCGGGCAATGGCGTCGGAAAGCAGGGCGCGGTCTTCGCCGATGAACCGCGAAACGCTGGCCTTGGAGACCTTGGCGTGTTCGGCCACGTCGAGCATGGTCACGCGGCTGCGCTGGGCGGCGGAGAAATCGTTCACGGTCTGAAACCTTCTTATTGGATTTATAAGGCTGAGCGCATAGCGCTGAAACCGGTTTCAGAAGACACCAAAAATCAATCTGTCGTCAAGTGTTCGATGAATCACAGTCCGACAAAAGCCGACCGATGGCGCTCAGCTCAGCAGGCTCAACCAAGCTGAACCCAGCAACAACAGGCCCATGCAGCGGTTGAAACGTTGCAGGGTGCGAGGGGCGCGCAACCAGCGCGCAGCGCCGGCGCCGAGCAATGCCCAAGCGCCGAGACACGGCAGCGATATCAAAAAAAACGCCAGCGACAGCGTCAGCACATGCGCCAAGCGGTTTTCACCGGTGCCGGCAAACACACTGACCACCGCCAGGGCCATCATCCAGGTTTTCGGGTTGATCCATTGCAGGCTCGCCGCGCCCAGCAGGCCCAGGCGCTTTTCGGCATTCTCGCAGGCAATTGACACGGCAGGGGCGCGGAAGATTTGCCAGGCCAGATAACTCAGCCACGCCACGCCGGCCCATTGCATGAGCGTTTGCAACAGCGGCCATTGGCTCAGCGTAGTCCCGGCGCCCGTGCCCACCAGCAACACCAGCAGCGCGGCGCTGGCACAGGCGCCAAGAATGATCGGAACAGCGGCGGACAAGCCGAATCGGGCGCTGTTGCTCAGCACCAGAATGTTGGTCGGGCCCGGGGTGATCGAAGCCACGAAGGCAAACAGCAAAAACGGCAGAAACGTCGGAAAAGAGGACAGCATCGCAGGCTAGCTCCGGTGAAGATCAGTGAACGTGATCTTCACCAACCAGGCGTTTATCTGTCTGGAAGATTTGAGCAGCGCTTGCGGTACAGCGCCGGCGTCAGACCGTAGGCGCGCACGAACCAGCGGCCCAGGTGACTCTGGTCGGCAAAACCCAACGTCATTGCCACCGTGGCCGGTTGTGCGCCTCGGGCGAGCATTCGACGCGCTGTGGCCAGGCGCAATTGCACCAGATATGCGTGGGGCGCGATGCCGTAGGCAGCCTTGAAGGCGCGGGTCAGGCGAAAGCGGTCGACCCCGGTGGCGGCGGCCAGTTGGTCGAGGCCGATGTCCGTTTGTGCGTTGGCGTGCAGGTATTCCCGAGCCTTTTGCGCAACCAGGGGCAAGCGCGGATCTTCGCCATAGCGAGTGCGCCAATGCAGGTGGCAGGTCAGGCGTTCGAGCAAGCCATCGAGAGCGGTCTGGCGGACGATCTTCAGTTCACCACCATGCAGTGTCTCAAAGGCAAGGCTGGTGGCGTGGGCCAGGCGCGAATCATTGGCCAGGGTGGTGGCGAAACTCAACTCGCTGTTGTCCGGGGCATCGTTGAACACGGCACCGAGTTCGCGCTGCAACCACTGCGGGTCGAGGTACAACATGCGATAGGTAAAACCGTCGGCGGTCGGCGCATCGCCGTCGTGAATATCGCCTGGTTCCAGCAAAAACACCTTGCCCGGCGTGCTCTGATGCCTGGCACGCCGACAATTGAACTGCTGCACCCCTTGTTCGGTAACGCCCACCAGATAACTGTCATGCCAGTGCGGATCATAGGCATGCCCCTCGAAATGCGCGCGCAGGGTCTCGATGCCGGTGTCGGCGTCCTGGGCCAGATCGAGCCAGTTGTGAGAAGTCATGCGGCACCTGAGGGGCGGAAATCACAGCTCATTTAACGTCTTTGAGGGAGACCATGACTAGAACGTTTGTGCAGGCATCAATTGAATAGCCCTGCCGCAATATTGATAGAGAACCCGAGAATCGATGTATTGAACAGAAAACCGATCAACGACTGCGCCAGTACGATCTTGCGCAGATCCCGGGTCGCCACGCCAACATCCGATGTCTGCACCGCCACGCCGATGGTGAACGAGAAGTACAGAAAGTCCCAGTAGTTGGGCGTTGTCAGCCCTTCGGCAAAGCGCAGTGCTGGCTCCTTGCCTTCCCAGGTGTAAAACAGCCGCGCGTAATGCACGCTGAAAATCACCCCGATCAATAGCCATGAACCGACCACTGTCAGTGCGGTGAAGCCGTAATGCAGAAGTTTGCGAGTGGTTTCCAGGTCCCTGCTGCCGGCCAGTTCGACGGCAATGGTCGCCAGGCTGGCAATCGCCGCAATGCACACCACGAACAGCACCAGCCCGGCATTTTCGTCTTCGATGTCGGCAATGCGCTTGACGTCAGCCGCCTTGGAGCGCGCGGCAAGCCAGAACATCAGAATCAGGTAAGTCCAGACCCCGACGTTCCAGCCAATGAGGATTTTGCTGATGATTGAATCGGCCGGAACAAGGACCCCGGCCGCGACACCAAAGGTGGCGGCGGCGGACAGGCGTGGGTGCGTGTGGGTGAGGAAGGGCATGGAGGCTCAATGAGTCAAGGCATTGCAGACACCTTAGCCCAGCGCAGTCTGTTATGACCACAATCCGAAGACGATGAGATCCCTGTGGGAGCGGGCTTGCCCGCGATAGCGGAGTTACAGTCAACATAGATGTTGAGTGTGATGGCTTCATCGCGGGCAAGCTGAACTGGCCTAATAATTCCGGTCACCTCTTAAGGGCGATATGATTTCGCCAACTTGGAGGTTCCATGAACGAAAGAAAGGTCTACACCCGCGAGTTCAAACTGCAAAAGTTGCTGATCGACA
>NZ_LMGK01000002.1 GCF_001427125.1 Pseudomonas sp. Root562 | reverse complement strand
CCTCCCCCCAGAAACGCACTTGCTGTTGTATGAGTCCTTGAGCGTAACCTCTCTCTTTGGACTCAGGGTCAACATACAAGGAGCGAGGCTTGCCCGCGCAGGCGTCAATTCAGGTGCTGACTAGCTCCGCGTTGACCGGCCCCTCAGCCTTCAACGCCGGTCGATACAGAATCCAGTAATACGACCCCAGGCAAATCAGCCAGCAAAACACTGCTGTCCACACGTTGTGCGAAAAGAAGTGCGCCCCCTGCATCATCCGCCCGATGGAAAACACCGAACCCAGGGCGAAGGCAAAGACGAACGCCGCCCGGGCCAGTCGCGGGCGACGATCACGCAACACGAAAAACAGCGCGAACAGCGTGAACCCGGTGGCCGCATGGCCACCCGGCCAGCAGCGCCCTGGCTTGTCGGTCTGCGGCCGAGGGCTGAGTAGTTCACTGTAGGTTTCATGGCCGCCGAACTGTTCCAGGCTCCACGGGCATTGCACCGCCGTCACTGCTTTCATCGGCGTGACAAACGAGGTCGCCAAGCCCAGAGACAACACCAGACAACCCAGTTCCCGTTTGTACGGTTTGAGTCTGTCCATGAAAAACGAACCAATGAAACCGAGTATGGCCAGTACCGAAAACGCAATGACCACTTGCTTGGCGCGGTCATGCAGTACGGTCTCGAGGAAGTAACTGTGGCGCCCGATGAACGCCCCGGCAACCGGGTCGTAAAACAGGTTGGCCAGGGCCATGTCCAGGGTTGTCAGTTCGAGGAGCACCAGAGTCATCGCCGCAACAGCGGGAATGCCCAGGTATACCCAGAGATTGAGCGGGCGAGAAGCGGGGCGTGCAGAAATCGAAACCATGAAAATTCCCGGGTCAGTGAAATGTTCTTGAGTGCGCAGCCGCGCGGAGTTTGAGCCCGTTTCTGTCGTCAGCCCGTGAATCGATAGTGAAAAAAACGTTGAGCCCCGAATCGGCCGTTTTGTGAGGTCGAGACTGCACGCAGTCCTAGCCGTGAGCCACACTTGGCCTTAAGCTGCGCGGGCCAAGACGGCCGTAACTGTGTACGGAGAAGGTGCCCATGCGAATTTTATTGGTTGAAGACAATCGCGATATCCTCGCCAATCTGGCCGATTACCTGGGGCTCAAAGGCTATACCGTCGATTGTGCACAGGACGGTCTGTCGGGCCTGCACCTGGCCGCCACCGAGCATTACGACTTGATCGTGCTCGACATCATGCTGCCTGGCATCGACGGCTACACCTTGTGCAAGCGCCTGCGCGAAGATGCCCGGCGCGACACCCCAGTCATCATGTTGACCGCACGCGACCAACTCGACGACCGGCTGCAAGGCTTCAAGTCTGGCGCCGACGATTACCTGATCAAACCTTTCGCACTTTCGGAACTGGCGGCACGGATCGAAGCGGTCATGCGGCGTACCCAGGGCGGTGGCCGTCGTACCTTGCAAGTCGGCGACTTGAGCTACGATCTGGACACGCTGGAAGTTACCCGCGAAGGGCGGTTGCTCAAGCTCAACCCGGTGGGCCTCAAGTTGCTCGCAGTATTGATGCAGAAAAGTCCGCATGTGCTGCGCCGGGAAATTCTTGAAGAAGCGTTATGGGGCGATGACTGCCCGGACAGTGACAGCCTGCGCAGCCATGTCCATCAGTTGCGTCAGGTGATCGACAAACCGTTCGCCAAACCGTTGCTGCATACCGTGCACGGTGTCGGTTATCGCCTGGCCGAGGGCCGCGATGGAGTTTAAGCAGAGCCTTGCCCAGCGCATCATCATTGCCTTCGCACTGATGAGTGCGTTGGTCGCGGGTGCCTTCGCAATGGGCATTGTCGCCACCGTGCATCTGGTGGAAGAGAAGTTGATTTCTGCCGGATTGGGTGGCGATTTGCAGCGCCTTCTGCTCATGGACAGTGTCTCGGACTGGAGCCATCGGCCCGAGCCGGATCAGTTGTTCTATTTCAGCGGGGGGCCGGGCGATTTCGATTTGCCCAAGGATTTGCGACATCTGGACTCCGGTTTTCACGAGGTGTTTCGCGAACACCTGTCGTACCACGCGATGGTCGAAATCGTCGACGGGCGGCGTTATGTGCTGCTGCAGGACCAAAGCGATTTCGAAGAGCGTGAACGGGTGCTGTTCGCCGTTGTTCTCGTTGGCTTTGTGCTCAGCCTGGCGCTGGCGGTTTTCCTTGGCTGGGTTCTGGCGCGCAAGGTGATGGCACCTGTTGTCCGGCTGGCCCGACAGGTCCGGCACCGCGATCAGTTGCTCGGTCTGGCGCCGCCGCTGGCACCGGACTACGCGGCCGATGAAGTGGGGGAGCTGGCTGTGGCATTCGATGCGACCCTGGGGCGTCTGCGTCAGGCACTGACGCGGGAGCGACTGTTCACCAGCGATGTCAGCCACGAGTTGCGTACGCCATTGATGGTTCTGGCCAGTTCCTGCGAGTTGTTGCTCGAGAACCCTGGCATCGATCAGCGCGGTCGCGCGCAGGTCGAGCGCATCTCCCGCGCCTGTGAAGAAATGCGTGAACTGGTACAAACCTTCCTGATGCTGGCCCGGGCCCAGCGCGAAGACACGAGCATGTCCCCGCAGCAGACGCTCACTGGCGTCGCCGACGGCTTGATCGGGCAGTGGCGCGCGCCCATTGAGGCCAAAGGCTTGACGCTGATTTTTGAACCGGGTCAGCCACAGAGCATTCGATACAACGCCACGCTGCTGAATGCGGTGATGGGTAACTTGCTGCGTAACGCGCTGCACTACACTGAACATGGGTTTATCCGATTGACCCTGACGACCAGCGGTTTTGTCGTCGAGGACAGTGGCGTGGGCATTCCCGAAGAGAAGCGTGAAGCGATGTTCGAACCGTTCGTGCGCGGCAGTGAAAAGCGCGGTGAGGGCCTGGGCTTGGGGCTGTCACTGGTGCAGCGGATCTGTGAAAACCAGGGCTGGAGCGTCAGCCTGACCAACATGGAGCCCAATGGCTGTCGTTTTCAGGTGCAGTTGCACCCCACTCCAGCAAGCTGACCGTCGGCGACAAGCAATGGAGAGCGGCCCGTGTTTTGTAAAACCTCGAAACGATTAGGGGTTTTACATGACATTTTTTTCACAAAGGCATGACCTGACGCTGACACGGTGCTACCTAATGTGGGTGCCATCAGAAGTACAGGAGAGCTCGATATGGCCGGCCCGATCAAACTGGATTTTTCCGAAAAATACGACGACCAGCACGCACAACAGTATTTGCAAAAACATCAGGATGGACTGAGTCGTAAATTATCCCATTGGCGGGATGAGCAATTGGCTCGCAAGGCGCTGACTGCGGTCGGTGAGCCTGGTCTGGTCCTCGACCTGCCCTGCGGCGCTGGACGTTTCTGGCCATTGCTGGCGGAGAAACCCAACCGCGTGATCATCGGCGCCGACAATTCGGAGTCGATGTTGAAGATAGCTACTCAAGCGCAACCGGCCGATGTGGTGAAACGGGTACAACCCTTGCACACTTCTGCATTCGACATTGCCTTGCCTGATAACGCCGTCGACAGCATTTTCTGCATGCGATTGCTCCATCACATCGGTGAGGCCGAGCATCGACTGGCAATTTTGCGCGAATTCGAGCGCGTCACCCGTGATAGCGTCATTCTTTCACTGTGGGTAGATGGCAATTTCAAGGCCTGGAAACGCAAGCGCCTGGAACGGACCCGCAATCAGCAAGGTTACCAAAACCGATTTGTGTTACCTGCTGCTACGGTCGAACAGGAATTTGAACAAGCGGGTTTCCGAATTCAGGAACGTCTGGACTTTTTACCGCTCTATGCCATGTGGCGAGTTTACGTATTACGCAAGAGGTAACAGGATGGCAGTGCAGGTAGCAGCAGGATCGGATGATGGCTCCCAGGACCGTTTCGACTATTTCTGGAATCAGCGCGGTGAATGGGTAGAAGAGCCCAATGTTCGCCGCGGTGGAGAAAGTGGTGTGCAGCGCGTCAAGGGCAGTGATGATCAACTGCTCTACTTCAAACGCCAGACCGGGCATATCTATCGCAGCTTGCTGCACCCGTTTGGCCGGCCGACAGTGCTGCGTGAGCGCGATGCACTCATCGGCGTTGGCTCGCTCGGGGTCCTTGTTCCGCAAATTGTGTTCTGCGGCGCACAACGCGACCCCGTGCACAAATGGCGCGCCTTACTGGTAACAAAGTCACTGGATGGTTTCCAGGAAATTGAACATTGGTACGCCGACGGCGGCCGCGAGCGTCACGGTGAAGCCGTACATGATCGCGTGTTGCAGGCCTTGGCAGAAAACCTGGCCCGCATGCACAAAGGGCGTTGGCAGCATAGCTGCCTCTATATCAAACACGTATTCGTGCGGGTGACCGGCGAAGGCGAGGCGTCCAGGGTCGAGGTGGCTTTGATTGATCTGGAGAAGTGCCGCCAGCGTCTGACTTCACATCAGGCGGCTGCCCACGACATGAAGCAACTGCGCCGCCACTCGTCGTTCAGCTCAACTGACTGGAAGAAACTGGTCTACTTTTATGAGACGGCGTTTGGCAGCGCTATCAAGGGTTTATAGCAATGAAACTCGAAGTTGCGCGAGGTTTGTTTTTGATAGGAGCCTTGGCAGTCGCTTCGCTCGCGGTGGCTGCCTGGGAGCAGCCACGCACTCAAGTTCTCAGCTCAGCGAATGGCGATCATTGCCCTTTGCCACGAGTCGCCAAGACCTCCGTGGCTACACAGCCCGACCATGATTTGTTGCTGTTCATGTTCGGACTTTCTCAAGGATTGAGGCCGCAAAGTTGAAAAGTTTGAAGCCCAAAATAAAAGGCCTCGCAAATGCGAGGCCTTTTATTTTTGCCCTGTAGGAGCCGGCTTGCTGGCGATGCAGACGCAGCGATCAGTCAGGCAGACCGCGTTATCGTTCATCGCCAGCAAGCCGGCTCCTACATGGGTTTATCGGGCTTGGCCAGCAGCGTGTATACGCATGGCAACACGAACAAGGTAAACAGCGTCCCGATCGACATGCCTGTGGCGATCACCGTTCCGATGTCGAAACGGCTCACCGCCCCCGCGCCGGTGGCGATGATCAAGGGCACCATGCCAAATACCATGGCGGCAGTGGTCATCAATACCGGGCGCAGGCGAATGGCCGCTGCTTCCTCCACGGCCTCGCGTGGCGACAGGCCCTTGTCCTTGCGCAATTGGTTGGCGAATTCGACGATCAGGATCCCGTGCTTGCTGATCAACCCGATCAGCGTCACCAATCCGACCTGGGTGTAGATGTTCATGCTCGACCAGCCAAGGAACAACGGGATCAAGGCACCGCAGATCGACAGTGGCACTGTCACCAGAATCACCAGTGGGTCACGGAAGCTTTCGAACTGTGCAGCCAGCACCAGGAAAATGATTGCCAGTGCCAGGGCAAAGGTCACCCATAACGCGCTGCCTTCCTGTACGTATTGCCGCGAGGCACCGGCATAGTCGATGGCAAAGCCCACCGGCGCCTCTTCGCGGGCGATTTGCCGCACAACGTCGATAGCCTCGCCCATGCTGACCAGCGGCACACCGGACAGGATCGCCGAGTTGAGTTGCTGGAACTGGTTCAACTGCCGCGGTCGCGCACGGTCGGTCACGGTGATCAGGGTCGACAGGGCCAGCAGCTCGCCCTGGGTGTTTTTCACGTAATAGTTGTTCAGCCAGTCGGGATTGTCCCGAAACGGTCGCTCGACCTGAGCGATGACTTTGTAGCTGCGCCCCTCGATGGTGAAACGGTTGATCTCCGCTTCACCAAGCAAAGTCGCCAGTGTTCCACCCAGATCCTGCATCGACACACCCATCTGGGCAGCCTTGGCACGATCGATGTCCACCACGACTTCCGGCTTGTCGAAGGCCAGGTCGACATCGACGAATGCGAACTTGCCGGACTCCATGGCGCGCTTTTTCACCCGGTCGACCACCTGCAACAGCAGCTCGTAGTCGTTGGCGGTGTTGATGACGAACTGGAAAGGCAGCCCTTCGCCAGTGCCTGGCAGCGAGGGCAGGTTGAAGCCGAAAATCTGCAAGCCGGGAATGCTTTCGAGCTTGGCCTGAACCTCGGGCAGTATCTGCATCTGCGTGCGGCTGCGCTCGTTCCACGGTTTGAGCAGAAACCCGCCGATACCCGATTGCACTCCGTTGAATCCATTGATCTGGAAGGAAGAGTAATACTCGGGGAACGCCTTGAAGATCGAAATGAATTCGTCGGTGTAGGTGTTCAGGTAATCGAGGTTGGTCGGTTGCGGGGCGTTGGCGATCATGAAAATGATGCCTTGGTCCTCGTCCGGTGCCAGTTCCGATTTGGTGAACTTGAGCAACACCGGAATCAGGCACAAAACAATGACCGCGAACACCAGCACCACGGGCCGGGTATTGAGCGTTCCATGGAGCATGCTCTGATAGCGGCGCTTGAGGCTTTCGAAAATCAGGTCGAGGCGATGGGCCAGGCCGCTGGGGTTTTCATCGTGACGCAATAGAAAGGCGCACATCATCGGTGACAGGGTCAGGGCGACGATGCCGGAGATCACTACGGCGCCGGCCAGGGTCAGGGCAAACTCCTTGAACAATGCGCCGGTCAGCCCCGTCAGGAAGCCGATCGGCGCATACACCGCCGCGAGAGTGATGGTCATTGAAACCACCGGCATGGCGATTTCCCGGGCACCCTCTATAGCAGCGTCCCGCGGTGTCTTGCCTTCTTCGATATGGCGGTGGATGTTCTCCACCACGACGATGGCATCGTCCACCACCAGGCCGATGGCCAGCACCATCGCCAACAGCGTCAGCAGGTTGATCGAGTAACCCATCATCTGCATGAAGAACATCACGCCGATCATCGACAACGGAATGGTGACCACCGGGATCACCACCGAGCGCAGTGCACCGAGAAACAGGAACACCACGACGATCACGATCAGGACCGCTTCGAACAGGGTTTTCACCACTTCATCGATAGAGGCCTGAATGAACAGCGTGGCATCGTAGGCAATTTCACCCTTGAGGTTTGGCGGCAGCTGGGCTTCAAGATCCGGCATGATCTTGCGCACTTCCTTGATCACATCCAGCGGGTTGGCGCCGGGCGTGGCCTTGATGCCGATATACACCGAGGGCGTACCGCCAAAGGAACTGATGGTGTCGTAGTTTTCGGCGCCCATCTCGACCCGGGCGACATCGCGCAGCAGTACGCGACTGTCGCCATCGACCTTGAGCGCAATCGCAGAAAAGGCTTCGGCGGATTTGAGCTCGGTGCTGGCGTTGATGCTGGTGACCACGTACTCGCCCTTCACCTCGCCAGCGGCGGACAGGAAGTTGTACTGGCGCACGGCGTTGGTCACGTCGCTGGCCGTCAGACCGAAACCGGCGAGTTTCACCGGGTCAAGCCACAGGCGCATGGCGAACACCTGGTTGCCGAGAATCTCGGCTTCGGCCATGCCGGGCAGGGTTGCCAGTTTCGGCTGGATCACCCGTGACAGGTAGTCGGTGATCTGCGGGTTGCTCAACTCCTTGCTGAAAAAGCTGATGTACATCAGCGCCGAGGCATCGGCGGCTTCCTTGCTCAGGACCGGGTCTTCAGCGTCCTGGGGCAATTGGTTCTTCACCTCGTTGGCCTTGGCCAGCAGTTCGGTGAACAGTCGGTCGCTGTTGGCACCGATGCGCGCGTAGATCGAGATCACCGAAAAGTTCTGGCGACTGACCGAGGTCATGTAGTCGATACCCTCGGCGCTGGCCAGGCTTTGCTGCATCGGCTGGGTGATATAGCCCTGGATGGTTTCGGCGTTGGCCCCGGGGTACGCCGTGGTCACCGTGATCAGGGCGTTTTCCATTTGCGGGTATTGGCGTAGCGGCAACTTGCTCCAGGCCTGGAAGCCCAGCAGCACGATCAGCAGGCTGACCACGGTGGCGAGCACCGGGCGGCGGATGAACGGATCAGTAAAAGCCATTGGGGGTTCCTTGATCAGTCAGCGCGAGGCTGACTGTTCTTTTCGGCCAGGGTCTTGTCATCGCTGATGGCGATGCGCGCGCCATTGTCGAGTTTGATCTGGCCAGCCGTGACAATCGTTTCACCGTTCTGCACGCCTTTGGTGATGATCACCATTGCATCGCGCCGTTCGCCGGTTTCGACAAAGCGCCGCTCGGCAATCAGGATCGGTTGCCCCTTGTCGTCCTTCTCCACGCTGCCGTCTTCGGCTTTTTTCTGGGTGGCGACATAGACCGAGTTGCCATAGAGCGTGTAGGTGATCGCGCTTTCCGGTACGACGATGCGTGGCTGCGGGTCGGGCAATATGACCTGCAGGCTGGCGAACATCCCCGGCAGCAGCTTGCCATCGGGGTTGGCCAGGGTGGCCCGGACCTGCACGTTGCGCGTGCTGTTCTCGACTTTGGGGTTGATTGCACTGATGGTGCCGGGGAATTCTTCTGTGGGGAACGCCGCGACAATGAGCTGCACCGGTTGACCGACGGCGATCTTCGGTACCGACTGTTCAGGAACGAAGAAATCGACATACAGACTGCTGAGGTCCTGCAGGGTGGCGATCATGGTGCCTGTGGCCACGTAGTCGCCGACGTCCACCTGACGAATGCCGATGGTGCCGCTGAAGGGGGCGAGGATGCTTTTTTTGCCGAGTGCAGCCCTGAGTTGGTTGACCGTGGCCTTGCTCTTTTTCAGTACCGCCGAGAGGCGGTCGAATTCACCTTTGGAAATGGCCTGGCTGCCTACCAGTTGGCTACCGCGACCGTAATCGACCTGAGCCAGCCCAAGGTCGGCCTGGGCAGTTTCAAGCAGAGCGCTTTCCACGGCGCTGTCGAGCCGCAGGAGCAATTGGCCGGCCTTGACCTTCTGCCCTGATTCGAACTGCAGGTCCACAACAGTGCCATCGGTCTCCAGGCTCAGGTCCACGCCTTGCAGTGCCTTGAGCGTGCCGATGGTGGGCAGGCGTGCCTGCCATGGCCGTTCGGTTGCCTTGGCCACGGCAACGCTGATCGGTGGTTTTGGCGCGGAGAAACCTTGAATCATCGTGTAGATGGAGAAGGCTTTATATCCGGCCAGGACCAGCACGATCAGCAGAACAACACCCAACATGATCAGCATGCGGCGACGCAGCATATTCCAGTTCCTTGGAGAAAATCAGGTGAGACAGTGAGGCACATTACCGCGACTGGGAAGGGTAATCCAACTGCCAGTTTTTACAGGTTGTGAGGTATTGGAGAGGTGATGTCGTGAAAAGATCGTCCGGGAGCGGCCCCAGCTATCGGACGATCTTTTGACGTAATTACGCCATCAGATGCAGATGGTTGTCCCAGAGCCCTGCCGGCAGCTCCAACGGTTTTGCAACCAGCTCTGTCTGGCGGCAATCGTAGTAACGGCAGCGGCCCTGGCCAGAGGTCACGACAAACCCGTCGGCGACCGCGCCAACGCCAGCGCAATCGGCAAGCGGTGCATCCAGGCGCACTTCGCCGCTGTCCAGGTCCCAGATGAAAAAGCGGTTGCCCCGTGGCGCAGTCAAGGCCACCAATCGCAGGTCGCTGTGCACCGCGACACTGGCGGTGTAATGCCCCATGGCCTGTAACTGGTGCTCCGGCACCGGGAACGCCACGAACGGTTGGCCGGGGCGCTTGATTGCCAGCAGCTCCGACGATTCATGAGCCGCGCCCATGAACTGCTGACCGGCAACGATGGTGCCGTCGCTGGCGATGCCCAGGTGGCGCACGCTGTTCATCTGCTGGCCGAGGGTTTCCTTGCTCAACAGCGTGCCGTCGCGTTGCATCAACACCAGGCTTGGTTCCATGGCGTCGAGATTCATCTCGACCCGGCTTTCCGCTTCGGTGCGAATCCCGCCGTTGGCCACCACCAGGGTTTCGCCATCGGGCATCCACGACACTTGATGCGGGCCGATGCCATGGGTGGAGATCTCGCCGCTGTGCACCAGTCGCTCGCCTTCGAACTTATACACACCCAGCAAGCCGCGACCCGGATCAGTGGTGTCGTTTTCGGTGGCATACAGCCAGTCACCGCTGTGGTGAATCACCGCGTGACCGTAGAAGTGCCGATTCGGTTGTGATGTCAGCGTTTGCAGCAAAGTCCCGTCGCGCAGGTCGATCAGGTAGCTCTCGGTGCCCGGGCGACGGGCGACGAACAGCGCAATCGACAACGTCGGGTGGTTGATGATGTCGTGGCAACGCTGGCCGACCTGGGTGGCAAACACCCGGGTGCCGTCCAGCCGATACCCGACGGCGTAGTGCTTGCCATCGGTATCGTCCCGCGCCGAGAGGAGCAGCGGGCTGGCGTCTTTGTGCTTGAACAGCTTCCAGCCGCCCAGTGTCACCGCACCCAGCAACAAACTTCCTAACGTCAGAGCCTGGCGTCGCAGCATGGCACTTGCCCTCATCAGTCACCGTCGTTGGCGTTGAAGCCCAGTTGGATGCCCAGCGCCTTGGCCAGTTCGCCTTCGTGCAGGCGATGGACGACGTTGAGGCTGTCGTAGATATCGTTGAGTTGCTGGCGACCGGCGTCGTCGTTGAGCATTTCGGTCAGCGAGCGCTGGTTGCTGGCGAACAGTTTCAACGAAGCGGCATAGGCGGCGTCGATCTTGTCGGCCAATGGTTTCTGAACGCTTGGCAACAGGCTGCGCAAGCCCTTGTTGTCGACGCCTTCCCAGACTGTTTTGGCAGCGGCCAGGCTTGCCTCAAGGCCGGCCAGGGAAGATTGGCTGCGCCATGCATCGGCCTGGAACGGTTGCGGAACACCCTTGGTCTGGCGCCCCATTGGCGTGCCGAGTTTTTTCTTCAGGCTGTCGAGCGCAGTGACCTGTACGCGCAACAGATCGGCAATCGCTTCATGGGAATCGGCGTAACGCTGGTTCGGGAACTTGCTCATTTGCGCGAGCATGCCGTCAGTGTTGTTCCAGCTTTTCAGAATCTCTTCGGCCAATTGTTTCTGACGCTCGCCAATGGCGATCAACAGCGGGCAATACTTGGTCTTCTGCTCGGCGTTGGCCACATCTGGCTTGCTGTCGAACAGAATGTATTCGTAGGCCGACAGGCCTTGCACCACGACGCTGGACTTGGTCAGTGCCGCTGCATCGATTTGCGGCTGTGCCGTGATCAGTTGCTCGACCTGGCGGCCGACCAGGTTTTTCTTGTCCGGCCAGAACTGCACTTGCCATGCACGATTGCCTTCAGCCAGCGGCCCGATCAACAGCGGTTGCAGCTCGGCCCAGGCTTTTTGTGCGTGCAGGAAGTCGGCGCGGGCAGTTTCCAGTGTTTCCTTGCCTTCGCAGTAGGCCAGCGCGCTGACAGCCAGTTGGCGGTCGGCTTCTACCCAGCGGGTGTAGGTCGGCAGGATCACCGATTTGGCGATGGCTGCCGACGTGACCGCTTGCGGGTCCTGAGGCGAACAGGCGCCCAACGCTAGTGCGGCCAGGCTGGTGAACAACAATTTGGGACGAAACATGTCGGGCTCCCGCAGATGGAATGCGTATTAAAGTGAATTCAAAAACGCCAGCAACGCGGCGCGCTGCTCGGCATTGAAAGACAAAACCTGTTGCTGCGCCGCGGTTGCTTCGCCGCCATGCCAGAGCACGGCTTCGAGCAGATTGCGAGCGCGGCCGTCATGCAAATACTGGGTATGGCCGCTGACCGCTTGCGTCAATCCAATGCCCCACAACGGCGGCGTGCGCCAGTCGCGGCCACTGGCCTGGAATTCGCTGCGGTTGTCGGCCAGGCCGTCGCCCATGTCATGCAGCAGCAGATCGCTGTAAGGGCGAATCACTTGATTGGCCAGTTCAGGTTCGGCGGCGTTGGCGGCGGTGGTGTATTTCGGCGTATGGCAGGACTGGCATCCCGCCTGATAGAACAAATTCTTGCCGGCCAGCACTTCAGCAGCGTTGACATCACGGCGGGCCGGAACGGCGAGGTTGCGAGTGTAGAACAGCACCAAGCGCAGGATGTTGTCGCTGACTTCCGGCTCGCCATCTACGCCGTTGCCATTCGGCGCCTGTTTGCAGGCGGTTTGCGCGTCGGTGCAGTCATCAAAGGGTCTGAGGCTGGTCGTGAGGCCCATGTCACCGGAAAACGCGTGGACATTCTGCTGATTCAGATTGGGCTGCCCGGCTTTCCAGCCAAATCGCCCGAGTACGGTTTTCTGTTGCGCGTCATCCCAGACCCGGTTCGGCCGTCCGGCGATACCGTCCCCGGCTTTGGCTTGAGCCTCGGCGTTGGCCAGGATTGCCTCCTCGGGGATTGCTTCAAGCAGGCCCAGGCCGATCATTGGCGGCGCGACCCGTGCCGAGAAACGTGTGTCGGGGTGCATTGGGCCGTAATTCAACTGGGTGATGTTGAGGCTCGGCTTGCGCAATTCGACTTCGGTGCCGTCTTTGAATTGCACCTTTACCGGTGTGTAGTCGACCCGCACCTTGCCCTCGGGGGCGACACCGGGCACGGCCATGTCCTGGAACTGCCCGCCGTAGACCGGCTCCGGCACGACACCCAGTTGCTCGATGACTTTGGCATAAGCCGGGGTGTCGGGAATCGACAGGCGCACCAGCATCGATACGGCATTCGAAGCGTCAGGTTCGGGCGGGTGACCGCGACCGTCCTTGATGTGGCAGCCCTGGCAAGCGTTAGTGTTGAACAGCGGGCCTAGACCATCACGGGCTGTCGTGGTCGACGGCGCAATCACCCAAGGGTTGCGGAAGAAGCTGTTGCCGACGCTGAAATCCACACGCCGTGAAGGTGGCAGGTTGGCCGAGGGCAGGGAAAATGCGTTTTGATCAGTCTTGCGTACGGTGGCACTACCGCCGGAGCGGGCTTCACCGGGTTCGGCCTCGGTAAACCGCGGGGCGTCATCGCAGGCACTCAGGCCCAGGGCCAGAAACAGTGCGGACAAGCGAAGAGGCAGCGAGGGCATCAGACATCCTGCAAGACGAGCAAAACAAGGGCGCAAAGTCTAACAGGGGATAAGAGTTTGAATAAGAGGAATTATCGTTTGGTTGATGTAGCGCACTGATCGTTCCCACGCTCTGCGTGGGAATGCCTCTACGGACGCTCCGCGTTCGGCTCTGGATGGGACGCGGAGCGTCCCGGGCTGCTTTCCCACGCAGAGCGTGGGAATGATCGGCACTCAAAAAACAGGTATGAAAAAGGCGACCCGAAGGTCGCCTTTTTATTCAGCCAGCGTTGATCAGAATTCGTGATCAGCGTTGTCCGGGTTCAGGTCGCTGATACCCAGCTTGCCAGCAGCCGCTTCGATCGAACCGGTCTGCTTGACCAGCGAAGCGATGGCGTCGCGAACGATCTGGTTGCCCGCGGCGTTGCCGGCAGCGATCAACTGGTCGTAGTGCTCACCCTTGTTGGCGTGGTCAACGATGACCTGCATCTTGGCTTCGGTAGCGGCCAGGTCGGCTTTCAACGCGGTGTCGGCAGCCGGGTCTGCCTTGGCCACCAGCGACGACAGGCTGGCGCCGGTCATTTTGGTGCCATCGACGCGGGTGTATTCGCCCAGGTACACGTTCCGAATGCCCTTGGCATCGTAGAACTGCGAATTGTGGGTGTTGTCGCTGAAGCAGTCGTGTTCGTCTTCCGGAGAGTTGGCTTCCAGGGACACCTTCATGCGCTCGCCCGCCAGTTCGCCGAGGGACAGGCTGCCCATGCCGAACAGCATTTTGCGCAGGCCGGTTTCAGCCGGTTCGGCTTCCAGGGTGGCGCGGTAGTTGTCGGCCACGTTCGGCTTCCAGTTGCCGACCATTTCTTCGAGGTCGCTGACCAGCAGCTGGGTCACTGCCTTCAGGTACGCGCGGCGGCGCTCGTTGTGACCGCCGGTTGCGCCTTTGCCTTCCAGATAGTCGGAAGCCGGACGGTTGCCGGCACCAGGGCCGGTGCCGTTCAGGTCCTGGCCCCAGAGCAGGAATTCGATGGCGTGGTAACCGGTGGCGACGTTGGCCTCGGAACCGCCCAGCTCGTTCAGGCTGGCCAGTTTTTCCGGGGTGATGTCTTTGACGTCGATCTTGTCTTCGCCGACCTGAACCTGGGTGTTGGCGATGATGTTGGCAGTGGCGCCCGGGTTACCCAGTGCGTGCTCGTAGGATTTGTCGACGTAGTCGATCAGGCCTTCGTCCAGTGGCCAGGCATTCACCTGACCTTCCCAGTCGTCGATGATGGTGTTGCCGAAACGGAACACTTCGCTCTGCAGGTAAGGAACGCGAGCTGCGATCCAGGCGGCCTTGGCGGCTTTCAGGGTGTCGGCGTTCGGCTTGGCGAGGAACGCGTCGATGGCGGTTTGCAGGGTTTTCGCGGTGGATTCGGCATCGCTGTAAACGGCGAAAACGATGTCGGCGTAGTGCGCGACAACGGCTTTGGCGGCCGCTTCGTCGACTTTACCGGCAGCGGCAGGCGCAGCGGCTGGAGCAGCCGGGGTAGCAGCAGTGCTGGCAGCCGGCGCAGGTGCGACAGCTTTTTCTTTGTCCTTGCCTTCACCGCAACCGGCGAGGGAAATTGCGATGGCCAACAGACTGGCGGTAGCCAGAGGCATACGAATCATGGCGAACATCCTGCTTCGAGAGGGAGGTGATAAGGCGCTGTGAGAGCGCAAAACTGCGACATAATGCAAATCTTTCGCATTATGTGTAAAGGGTTGTGCTTGGAAATATTTCTTATTCACATGACTGAATGCCGGCCGCCAGCGAGAGCAAGCTCCCTCGCCACAGGTTCAGAGGATTGCGGCGTTACTGCGCTGAGCCTGCTTCAGGTACGCACCCAATTCCCGTGCCGGCAGGGGTTTGCTGTAGTGATAGCCCTGACCTTCGTGACAACCTTCGGAAATGATGTAGGCCTCCTGCTCGGCCGTTTCCACGCCTTCGGCGATGACTTGCATGCCCAGGCTCTTGCCCAGCTGGATGATCGCGCGAACGATCGTCGCGTCATCGTCGTCATCGAGCAGGTCCTGGACGAAACTCTTGTCGATCTTGATTTTGTCCAGCGGCAGGCTTTTCAGATAGCTCAGTGACGAGTAGCCCGTGCCGAAGTCGTCAATCGCAATCAGTGCCCCGGAGCGCCGCAGGCTGAGCAGGTGCTGAGCGGCGGTGCTGATGTCTTCCATCAGGCCGGTTTCGGTGACTTCCAGTTCCAGGCTGCGCGGCGGCAGGCGGTACATCTGCAGCAGATTGTTCACCACCCTTGGCAGCTCGGCGTGGTGCAACTGCACGGTGGACAGGTTCACGGCCATGCGCAGGTCGCTGAAGCCCTGATCGTGCCAGTCGCGAAGCTGCTTGCAAGCCTGGTCCAGAACCCATTCGCCGATGGCGATGATGGTGCCGTTCTGCTCGGCCAGCGGGATGAACAGGTCCGGCGGCACCAGTCCATGTTCCGGGTGCTGCCAGCGAATCAGCGCTTCGACGCCCACCACGCGATGATCCCGATAGCTGATTTGCGGCTGATAGACCAGGTAGAACTGTTCGCGGGCCAAAGCATCGCGCAGGTCTTTTTCCAACTCGCGACGGCGGCGCATCTCGGTGTCAACGCTGGCGATATAAAACTGGTAACGATTGCGCGAGCGGGTCTTGGCCAGGGTCATGGTCTGCTCGGCTTTTTGCAGCAGCTTCTCGGTGCTGTCGCCGTCCTCGGGGAATAGCGTGATGCCGATGGTGGCGCGCAGGCGAATTTCCTGATGATCGAGGGCAAACGCCGCTTCCAGGTCATCGAGAATGCTTTGGGCCAGCTCGGCGGCTTCGTAGGGTTGTTCGATATCGGCCTGCACCAGGGCGAACTGGTCGCCCCCGAGACGGGCGAGGGCGCCGAGGCGTCCACTGTGCGCGCGCAGGCGATCGGCCAGGGCCAGCAGTAACTGGTCGCCGGTCTGGTAGCTGAATTGTTCGTTGATACCTTTGAAATCGTCCAGCCCGACACACAGCACCGCGACCCGGCGTTGAAGCTTGCCAGCGTCGACGAGGATCTTGTCCAGTTGCGTTTGCAGCTGCTGACGGTTCGGCAGGCCGGTGAGGAAGTCATACTGGGCCATGCGCAGCAGGCTGTTTTCCGCTTCGTGGCGCAGATGGGTGTTGCGCTCGATGGACTCCAGCAACTGGTTGGCGGTGTTGATCCAGATGCCTAGCTCGTTTTTTTCATGGCCCTTGAGCTGCGGAATCTTGTGTTCGCTGGGGCGATCGGGATTGATTTCGGTCAAATGCTCGATGATCCGCGACAAAGGCTTGGTCAGCAGCCAGTGATAAACCAGGTACAGCACCAGCCCCATCGCCAGGGCACGCAGTACACCGGAAATGAAAATGATCACCGAACTGACGATAAAACCCTGGCCATAGGTGGCCGTGTCGAGGGTGATGCTCAGGTCGCCGTAATACTCACTGTAAGGACCACGACCGACCAATTGAGTGGTGAAGGTGCGTTCCTTGCCGAGGATCACGTCGGTCAGCCAGCGGCTGTTGGAATGCTGCAATTCGCGTGATTTTTGCGCGAGCATGGCTTCGTTGGGATGACCGATGGAAGCCTGGCGAACGGCATCGTCCTGAAACAGGCCTTCGATCACCTGCATGCCCATTTCCCGGTCCAGGCTATAGACGGCCTGGGTCGAAGGGTCGCGGAACATGTCGAGAATGCGTTGGGCATCCCCGGCAACGGCCTGGCGGGTCTTATAGGCATCGAAAACAATCTGCGCGCAGCTCAAGACCACACCGACGATCAATGCCGACAGGAGCACGACCCGGAGCAACTTCACCGACAAGCTGTTCTTGAGTTCCAGCTTCAAAGGGTTATTCCTTGTTCCGTGCGGGTAGCATCAAGTTGCCATGAGTATTGGCAATCTCGTGATGGCAGTCAAAGGGACAATCATCCGTGAGGGATTTTGCCTGCAGCTTGGCCGATTTGCTGTGCCTGGATTATTGATCCGATGGGTACTGTGTCGGTAGTTGGGTCCTTCAACTTGAGGGAAAGTGGGGATTTTTTCCTTTCATTGATGTTAGACCGGTGTGGCTTTGGGGCAAGGGGGTGATAGCGGGTTTCTTCGTGGGAAAACTCCGATCCCTGTAGGAGCGAGCCTGCATACGCCACGCAACCTGTGGGAGCTGGCTTGCCAGCGATGGCGCCCTGCCAGCCAACCAATCTCCAGCAGATGTACCCCATAAAAAAACCCGGCTAAAAAGCCGGGTTTTTTTGTCTGGCATCGAGCTTAAGCGGTGAAGGTTTTGCCTTCGAACTGCTCAGCCACGAATTTCCAGTTGACCAGGTTCCAGAACGCTTCAACGTACTTCGGACGCAGGTTGCGGTAGTCGATGTAGTAAGCGTGTTCCCAGACGTCGCAGGTCAGCAGCGGTGTGTCGCCGCTGGTCAGCGGGTTGCCGGCGCCGATGGTGCTGGCCAGGGCCAGGGAACCGTCAGCCTTTTTCACCAGCCAGCCCCAGCCGGAACCGAAGGTGCCGATGGACGTCTTGCTGAACTCTTCCTTGAACTTGTCGAACGAACCGAAAGCCGCGTTGATTGCGTCAGCCAGTGCGCCGGTTGGTTGACCGCCAGCGTTTGGCGCCAGGCAGTTCCAGTAGAAAGTGTGGTTCCAGACCTGAGCGGCGTTGTTGAAGATGCCGCCCGAAGAAGTCTTGACGATTTCTTCCAGGGTCTTGCCTTCGAACTCGGTGCCTGGCACCAGGTTGTTCAGGTTCACGACGTAGGTGTTGTGGTGCTTGTCGTGGTGATATTCCAGAGTTTCCTTGGAAATGTGCGGCTGCAGTGCATCGTGTGCGTAAGGCAGTGGCGGCAATTCGAAAGCCATGGTGGATCTCCTAATCAGGTCAGGTGCGGTGAGCGCAAGGCCGATCACGGGCGGCCAGACAAGCGCCGGGGAGTTTTACACTCTTTGCGGCGCAGGGTCGGGATCATAGCACCGGGGGTGCGGCATAACCACGCAACAACTGTGTGGAATAGAGGTTCCAGAGCTGTTTGGAATAAATCAGCCGGCCATGATCAATTGCAGCGCTACTGCAAACATCATCACGGCCACCAACAGATCGAGGATTCGCCAGGTGCTCGGTCTGGCCAGCCATGGAGCGAGCCAGGCGGCGCCCAGTGCCAAGGTGAAAAACCACAGCAGCGACGCACTCGCGGCCCCCACCACATAAGCACCAGGCTCGGTTTGTTGTGCACCGAGGGAGCCGATCAGTAAAACGGTGTCCAGATACACATGCGGGTTGAGCAACGTCACCGCCAGAGCGCTGAGCATCACCGCGCGCAGTGAGCGAACAGTCTGGTTTTCACCCTGTTGCAGGCTCTGCTTCGAAAAGGCACGGCGCAGTGCCTGACTGCCATACCACAGCAAAAACACCGCGCCGCCCCAACGGGCAATCGCCAGCAATGTCGGATTTTGTGCCAGAACTGTCGCCAGTCCGAACACCCCGGCCGCCACCAGTAGCGCGTCGCAGGCCACGCACAGGGCCGCGACCGGAAGGTGATGTTCCCTGCGCAAACTTTGCGCCAGCACAAACGCATTCTGCGTGCCGATCGCCATGATCAGGCCGAACGCTACCAACAGACCGTTCATATAGCTTTGCCACATGATTGCTTACTCCCCGTTGGCAGCCAGATTGCGCAGCACTTCCAGCGCGCGTTCAGCGTCGGCCTGGCCGACGAACAAGTGGTCGTGGTAGTAACCGGCGATTACGTTGCAGCTGATCCCGGCCTTGCCCAACGCTGTGGCGAATGCGGCTGTCAGGCCGACGGCTTCCAGGGCCGAGTGCACGTTCAGGGTGATCCAGGCCGCGACGTAGTCGAAGCGCAAACCGGTCTGCTCGGCGTGGCTACGTTCGACAATGACTGTCAGGCCTTCCTGTTCACGGAAGCTGCCAATGATGTCCAACCCCGTCGGCAACTGCCCGTCGGGCAGGGTGCAGAACACGTATTCGCCGGCGTTTAATTGCGGACTCATGCTGCGCAGTAACGTTGCCAATGAAGTTTCGCCAGCCATGTCGGTATTTCCTGTTCATCAGTTCTTGCTGGTCATTCTCGGGCACGACGCTGTATAAGAAAAACCAATATTGCTGATCGCTCATTAGGAGAACTGATGTTCGACTACAAATTGCTGTCCGCTTTGGCGGCGGTGGTCGAGCAGGCCGGTTTTGAACGGGCTGCGCAAGTGTTGGGGTTGTCGCAATCGGCCATTTCCCAGCGCATCAAATTGCTCGAAGCACGAGTAGGTCAACCGGTACTGGTTCGGGCTACGCCGCCATCCCCGACCGAGATCGGGCGGCGCTTGCTCAACCATGTGCAGCAGGTACGTCTGCTTGAACGGGATCTGCAAAGCCTGGTACCGGCATTGGATGAAGAAGGTTTGCCGGAGCGTTTGCGCATTGCCTTGAATGCCGACAGTCTGGCCACCTGGTGGGCGCAGGCGGTAGGGGATTTCTGCGCGCAACAACATGTGTTGCTGGACCTGATCGTTGAAGACCAGACCGTCGGCCTCAAACGGATGCGTGCCGGCGAAGTGGCGGGGTGTCTGTGTGCCAGTGAGCGACCGGTGGCCGGTGCGCGCAGTGTTTTGCTCGGGGCGATGCGTTATCGCGCCCTGGCCAGCCCGGCGTTCATTGCCCGACATTTCCCGCAAGGTGTACGCGCCGACCAGTTGGCGCGGACCCCGGCCCTGGTTTTCGGCCCTGACGACTTTCTGCAGCATCGATATCTGGCATCCCTCGGCGTCGATGGCGGCTTCGAACACCATTTATGCCCGTCATCTGAAGGCTTTATCCGTCTGACCGAAGCCGGACTCGGCTGGGGGCTGGTGCCGGAACTGCAGGTCCGCGAACAACTGGAGCGCGGTGTTTTACGGGAGCTTTTGCCAGATAAGCCGATCGATGTGCCGTTGTACTGGCATCATTGGCGTAATGGTGGTCAGTTGCTGGGATTGCTGACCGATCAGTTGGTGCTGGCATCCAGGCAATGGTTGGTGCCGTTGGACTGACGTTCAACGTCAAGACTTCACGCAATACGCAAAACGAAATATTCGGAGCAATACATGAAGATTCTGGTCACCGGCGCAAGCGGCTTCATTGGCGGGCGCTTTGCGCGTTTCGCCCTGGAGCAGGGCCTGGACGTGCGGGTCAACGGTCGCCGGGCCGAGGGTGTGGAGCATCTGGTGCACCGTGGCGCCGAGTTCATCCAGGGTGATCTCGGCGATCCGCAATTGACCCGGGAGCTGTGCGCCGACGTTGAAGCCGTGGTGCATTGCGCCGGCGCCGTCGGTGTGTGGGGACGTTATCAGGACTTTCACCAAGGCAATGTCCAGGTTACCGAAAATGTGGTCGAGGCCTGCCTTAAACAACGGGTAAGACGCCTGGTGCACTTGTCGTCGCCATCGATCTACTTCGATGGTCGCGATCATTTGGGTTTGACCGAAGAACAAGTGCCCAAACGCTTCAAACATCCGTATGCCGCCACCAAATACCTGGCTGAGCAAAAGGTGTTCGGCGCCCAGGAATTCGGCCTCGAAACCGTGGCGCTGCGCCCGCGTTTCGTCACCGGTGCCGGTGACATGAGCATCTTTCCGCGCCTGTTGAAAATGCAGCGCAAGGGACGTCTGGCGATTATTGGCAACGGTCTGAACGTGGCTGACTTCACCAGTGTGCAAAACCTCAACGAAGCGTTGCTCAGCAGTTTGCTGGCCGGGGGCTCGGCCCTGGGCAAGGTCTACAACATCAGCAACGGCGCGCCGGTGCCCCTGTGGGATGTGGTCAATTACGTCATGCGCAAAATGGAAGTCCCACAGGTTACGCGCTACCGTTCCTACGGTTTGGCCTACAGCGTTGCGGCGCTGAACGAAGGCGTATGCAAGTTATGGCCAGGCCGCCCCGAGCCGACCTTGTCGCGGCTGGGCATGCAAGTGATGAAGAAAAATTTCACCCTGGACATCAGTCGCGCCCGGCATTATCTGGATTACGACCCGAAGGTCAGCCTGTGGACTGCCCTTGATGAATTCTGCGGCTGGTGGAAAGCCCAGGACATCCGCACACACTGAACCCGCTACGGTGTTGAGGGTCAATCGGTGCGGCAGTGGGGGTTATACTCGCCGCATCCACGCCATTGCGTTTCACAAAGGTTGACTCAATGTCCATGCGTAACGATGCCAACGACGACTTCGATGATGTACCGAGCCTGCGTGCAGGCGTCCTCGATGACGATGATTTTCCAGCCACCCCCCGCACCTCGGTACATTCGCGCACACCGCCCGTGGTCAAGGTCAAGGCAGCAAGTACCGGCCCGTTGTGGGCACTGGTGGGCGCCTTGTTCTTTGCCTTCGCGGGCCTGGCCTGGTGGAGCTTCCAGCAGATTTCGCTGATGGAGCAGCAACTGGTGGCCACCCAGGAAAGTTTCGCGCGCATCAGTGAGGAAGCGGCAGGGCGCCTGCAGGACATTTCCGGCAAAGTGGTCGCCAGTCAGACCAACGTCACCTCCGACAGCGAAGCCTTGAAGCTGCAAATCAAGCAGCTGGAGAGCAAGTTGCAGGATCAGAGCAAGCAGCAACAAGGCGTGGTCGGTCAAACCTCGGACCTGGACAAGCGTCTGGCGCAGATGACCGCGCAAACCAGCGATCTGGACAAGCGTCTGGCGCAGATCACCACCCAAAGCGCTGAGCACCAGACCGTCAACACGCAATTGCAAGCCCAGGTCAAAGTCTTGATCGGCGACGTGGCCGCGCTGAAGAGCGCCACGGCTGACACGGGGCAATTCGAAGCCCAGCTGAAAAGTATCGGCGCCGATATCACTGCATTGAAAAAGCAAGGCAACCCGAACGCCGCCATCGAGAGCCTGGAACAGGACATCATCGTGCTCAAGAGTCAGCAGGACAACCGCCCGGCGCAAGGCTCGACCAATACAGCGGAATTCGATGCTTTCCGCACCCAGGTCACCCGCAACATCAACACACTGCAAGCGCAGATCCAGAACCTGCAACAGCAATTGCGCGCCCGACAATAAGCCATGAACCGTTCCCGGGCAGACCGGGAATGATTTCCTTACACACTGCGGTCCGCTGAATATCCATACATGCCCGATAGCCGTCTACGCTCTTGAAACATCAACAGGAACGAGGGATGCGCAATGGGGTTTGTGCAAAGGTTCGCCGTGCTGTGCTTCATGTTTGTGCTGGGCCTGGCTCAGGCGCAAGCGGCCGGAACAGAAAAGGACGACAGCAAGGCCGCCATCGCCTTGCTGGAAAAAGCCTTGGCCTATTACCACGAGAACGGTGACAAGGCCTTTGCGGCGTTCAGCCGTCAAGGTGAGTTCGTCGATAAAGACCGTTATGTGTTCGTCCTGGACACCAAAGGCGTGATGCTCGCCAGCGGCGGTCCGTCTTCGGCCCTGATTGGCCGCGATGTCTCGGAAACGCTTGGGCCGGAGTTGCAGACAGCCTTCAAGGAAGCCCTCAAGGTGCCGGAAGGCAATGGTATTCAACAGGCGGAATATCGTTGGCAGAACTGGGCCGACGGCAAGGTCGAGCGCAAACACGTGTATTACCAGCGAGTCGGCCAGCGGATTCTCGCGGTGGGTTACTACCTGCCACGGGCGTCAGCGGAACAGGCCATGGCCTTGCTGAACAAAGCGGCAACCGACCTGGCCAAGGACGAGAAGGGCACACTGACGGCGATCAATTCCCTCAAGGGCGGATACCTGCAGGATGACCTGTATGTGTTCGTCGTCGATCTGGATACCCAGCGTTATGTCGCCCACGGCACCAACCTGCGCTTGATCAACACCGATTTCAGCAAAATCAAGGACCCTGAAGGCAAACCCGTGGGAGAACCGATCCTGGCGCTCATGGCCAAGCAGGATTATGGCGAATACGAATATCGCTGGAAAAACCCGGTGACTGGCAAGATCGAGGACAAGCACGCCTACCTGAAGAAGGTCGGACATTTTCTGGTGGCTGTCGGGTATTACAGCCCATGATGTGTATGTAGGAGCGAGCTTGCTCGTGAAGGTGGTGAACGATATCGCGCGAACCCGGATGCCCTGCGGCGTTCTTGGCTTTTTTCGCGAGCAGGCTCGCTCCTACAGGCATTTAACGAACCTTGTCTTCCCTGCCCCGCAACAACTTGTTCGGCATGGCGATTGCCGCTGCCAACCCCAGCAGCGACACGGCAGCGCTGACCATCAGCAAGTGGCGGAAGGTCAACAGCAGTTCGGCACGCAATGCGTCCTGCGCATCCCCCGGCGCCGCGTTCAGACCGTCCAGCAGTACGTTGCCGGAATGCCCTTCGGCAATCAGCGCCGACCCGGCCAGGTGCGCGAAGCTTGAATCCTGCAGCAGCGCCAGCAGCAGTGCCGACATCATGGCCACGCCCACCGCGCCCCCAAGCGAGCGAAACAGGTTGGTGGTGCTGGTCGCTACGCCGATGTCCCGTTGTTCCACCGAGTTTTGGGTGCCCACCAGCGAAGTCGGAAACTGCATGCCCGAGGCGATCCCGCTGAACAGCATGCACAGGCTGCTCAGCACGAACGCTTGAGGCGGACTGAAGGCCATGCCCAGAATCGAAATCGGCATCAGCACGGCGCCAGCGAGGATCATGGGTTTATAGCGGCCCGTGATTGAGGTCCTGCGACCGGCGAAATAGGCACCAATCGGCAAGCCCATCGCCAGCGGCAGCAGGTGCAGCGCGGCGCTGTCTGCGCCGGCACCGGTGACGCTCTGGAAACGCAGCGGCATCAGCACGATCAACGAGATCGCCTGGAAACTGGTGAAGAAAATCGTGCACCAACACAGAACCGCATTGCGGTTGGCGAACAAATGCATGGGCAATAGCGGCTCCCGTGCCCGTCGTTCATGCATCACAAACAACCCCAGCACCAGCACTGAGCAAGCCAGTAACCCCAACACCTCGGCGCTACGCCATGAATGGCCCTGGCCGACCTGGGTGATCCCCAGTAATAACGCCGTCAGGCCAATGATCATCAGCACAGTACCGAGGTAATCGATGATGGGTTTGCGTTGCGGAATCGGCAGGCCGAGCAGTGTGCGATTGGCCACCAGCCACGCACCGAGGCCCAATGGCAGGTTGATCAGGAACACCCAGCGCCAGGACAAATACTCCGTCATGTAGCCGCCGAGCACGGGGCCGGCGACGCTGGCCACCGCATACATGCTGCTGAAGTAACCCTGATAGCGACCGCGTTCGCGCGGTGGCACGATGTCGCCGATGATCGCCTGGCTCACCGAGATCATTCCGCCGGCGCCGATGCCCTGGAAAATCCGCGCCAACACCAGTTGCTCCATGCTCTGGGCCATGCCGCAAAACAATGATGCCAGGGTGAACAGGCCCATGCCGAACAGCATCAACTTGCGCCGCCCGTACAGATCCCCGAGTTTGCCGTAGATCGGCACCGCCACGGTCATCGCCACCATATAGCCGGAAATCACCCACGCCAGCAGGCTGACATCCTTGAATTGCGCGGAAATGGCCGGCATCGATACCGCAACGATGGTCTGGTCCAGCGCCCCCAGAAAAATTGCCAGCATCAGGGCGATCAGCACACTGCGGATCGCCGGTTTGGGCATTTCAGGCTGGTTGAGATGGGTCACGGGAAAACCTGCGGGCAGTGATTGACCCGCAGAGGCATGGCGAGCGGGTGAGTGCTCGCCAGTTTAAATCGATAGCAGCCTATTCGATAGCCTCGTAGGGAAGCCCGACATAGTTTTCTGCAATGGTTTTTCGCCCGGCCTCGGAATCGACGAAGTAATCCAGCTCCGACTCGGCGATGCGCTGGCTGAATGCATCGTGATCGTCGAAACGGTGCAGCATCGAGGTCATCCACCAGGAAAACCGCTCGGCTTTCCACACCCGACGCAGGCAGATTTGCGAGTATTTCTCGAGCAAGTCGAGGCGATCTTCGCGATAAACCTTGAGCAGGATATTGAACAACGTACTGACGTCACTGGCCGCCAGATTCAAACCTTTGGCACCGGTGGGGGGGACGATGTGCGCGGCATCGCCGACCAAAAACATCCGGCCGTACTGCATGGGTTCGACCACGAAGCTGCGCAGCGGCGCGATGCTTTTTTCGATGGACGGACCGGTCACCAGCTTCTGCGCCAAGGTCTGCGGCAGACGGGTTTTGAGTTCGTCCCAGAAGCGTTGATCGGACCAGTTCTCGACCTGTTCATCTGCCGGGACTTGCAGGTAATAACGAGTGCGCGTGGCCGAACGCATGCTGCACAGGGCAAAACCACGTTCGTGGCGGGCGTAGACCAGTTCTTCGTGTACTGGCGGGGTGTCGGCCAGTATTCCCAGCCAACCGAACGGATAGACCCGCTCGAAGACTTTCAGGCTATCGCTGGGAATCGATTGACGGGCGACACCATGGAAGCCATCGCAGCCGGCGATATACGCGCAATCGAGGCGATAGGTTTCGCCATTCTTTTCAAAAGTGATGAAGGGCTCATCGGTTTTCATGCCGTGGGGAACGACATTGCTCGCTTCATAAATTGTCTGCGCCCCCGCGACCTGACGAGCGGCCATCAGGTCACGTGTAACCTCGGTCTGGCCGTAGATCATTACGGTTTTACCACCGGTGAGGGCCTGCAGGTCAATGTGCACCTGACGCCCATCGAGGGCCAGTTCGAAGCCGCCATGGACCAACCCCTCGGCGTCCATGCGCTTGCTCACACCGGCCTGGCGCAACAGCTCTACCATGCCTTGTTCGAGGACTCCGGCACGGATGCGACCGAGGACATAGTCCGGGGTCTGACGTTCGAGGATAAGGGTGTCGATTCCGGCGTTGTGCAGCAACTGGCCGAGTAGCAGACCGGAAGGGCCAGCACCAATAATGGCAACTTGGGTTTTCAGCGTTTTCATTGTTTTTATGACTCGCAAGCTTCACGCGGCCAGAGCCGCTGAATGATTTTATGGATCGAGTGCTTGCATTTTTCTCTCGCGGGTCTGTCAATTGAAGGTGAAAACTGAGCTGATACCTGTTCATTTTGCCAATCGGTGCGATTATCGCCCGTCATCTATTCCGAGGCCTGGATTGAAGTGATGAACAAGCCTGACCTGCCTTCGATTCCAGTGTTCAAGCTCTACGGTGAAAGCCTGGATTGGCCGACCCCCGACTTGCTGCACTGTGAGACTATTTCCAAACGCAGCCGCGAACATCAATGGGAAATCAAACCGCATCGCCATGCCGATTTATGCCAGTTGCTCTTCGTATTCAAAGGTCAGGCAGAGCTTGAAATCGAAGGTAAACGTACTCAACTGAGCGAACCGGCTATCCAGATCCTGCCACCACTGTCGGTGCACGGCTTCCGTTTTTCCGAGGATGTCGAAGGCTTTGTGGTCACGCTTGCCGCGCCGTTGATCGCCCATTTGCAGCAGCAACTGGGGCATTCGGTGAACGCCTTGGCCCAAGCGGAAAGCTATCCTGCGGGGCAGGACGGTGAGTACCTCAACAGTCTGTTCAGTGCGTTGCAGAATGAGTACACCAGCCATCAACCGGCGCGGGAAATGCTGATGCATTCGCTGGTCAGTGTGATCATGGTGTGGGTCAGCCGCCAGGTGATCCAGCGTCATTCAGCCAGCCAACGGCCGCAGCGTGCCCGCGAGTACCTCAACGGTTACATCCAACTGGTGGAAGAGACCTATCGCCAGCACGTCAAGGTCGAGGACCTGGCCCATCGCCTGGGGATTTCCGTTTCCCATCTCAACGGCACGTGCCGTGAGCTGGCCGGGCAGCCGGCATTGCAGATCATGCATGAGCGGCAATTGCTGGAGGCCAAGCGCTTGCTGACCTACACCAGCATGACCATCTATGAAATGTCCGACGTGTTGGGATTTTCAGATCCGACCAACTTCACGCGCCTGTTCCGGCGTCGGGTGGGAATCTCGCCAAAGGCCTTCCGCGACCGCTTGAAGGCCGATCAGGACAACGAGGCCTGACGCCTTGGCTATCGAAGGGCGTTGAGGGTCGCGTTGTGGGGAATGCAACGCTCGAAATTGCAGCTGGCGTACTCACGGGGCAGATTGCGCAACTGCTCCACGCGCCAGGCTGCTGCGCCATACAACCCGAGCGTGACCGCGCAGGTGATGAAAATGGCCAGGTACCTTCTTGTTTTGATGTTCATGGCGTTGACCTCTGAACGAATACCCTGCGGTATTACCTTGAGCATAGGTCAGCGCGGATGAGTTGCCAGCCAGACAGGCTGTGCATTTGATCCGATATTCAGAACACTGATGAACCCCTGTGACCTTGTGAGAATCCCTGAACCCTGTGGGAGCCGGCTCGCTCCTACAGGGGCAGTGATGGATTTCGGGTTTTATCGCGACTGCGCCTGCTCCACCAACCAGCCCATCAATTCCCGCAACTTCGGTGAAGGTTCTGGTTTTTCCGGGAATACCAGGTAATACGCCAGTCCCGTCGTCACCTTCAATTCGAATGGCATGACCAGTCGTCCGGCATCCAGGTCGTCGCCGATCAACGACCAATCGCCAATCGCCACCCCCGTTCCCTGGGATGCCATCGACATCGCCAGATCAAGGGTCTCGAAGTGCTGGCCCTTGCCGACATTGCTCAGTTTCACATCCGCTGCTTTCAACCAGGCCTTCCAGTCCCGCTCATCGCGTGTGGGGTGTAGCAGCAGATGCTGTTGCAAATCGGCCGGAGTCTGCAGCGGTATCGGCCCTTCGAGCATGGGCTTGGAACAGACCGGTGTCAGTTGCTCGTCGAACAGTTTCTGCGACATCAGAGCAGTGTCTGGTGGTGTGCCGTACATGACCGCCGCATCGAATTGCTCGCGGTGAAAGTCCACACCGTGCTTGATCGTGGTGGTCAGCTCCACGGGGACATCCGGGCGTTCCTTTTGCCATTGCAACAGGCGCGGCAACAACCAGCGCATGACGCACGTCGGCGCCTTGAGTTGCAGGGTTTCACGCTTCTCGCCGATCTGCTCAACGGCCTCGTCGATCAATCCGAAAATCTGCTGCACCCGTGGCAGCCACTCCCTTCCTTCGGCTGTCAGGCTCAGGCCTCGCGCCTGGCGGATAAACAATTCATAACCGAGAAAATCTTCCAGCCCGGCGATCTGTCGGCTTACCGCTCCTTGGGTGATGTGCAGCTGTTCGGCAGTCCGGGTGAAGTTGCAGCACTGCGCGGTAATCAGAAAAGTATGCAGCGCCGGCAGGGGAGGCAGTCGTTTCATTGAGATCCAAGGTATGACGTGAGGACATGGCTAGTATGATTTTTTATCCATTGTTGCGGCTATGTGTCGCCCGTTCCAATGAGGCCATCCCTGGACCTGCGAATCCATCATAAACACAGCGCAGGCCCGGCGTCTCAAATCGAACAAGAAGGGCAATTCACATGGCGACGTGCGGCGAAGTGTTGGTCAAGTTACTCGAGAATTATGGTGTCGAGCAGGTGTTCGGCATTCCGGGCGTTCACACCGTGGAGCTGTATCGCGGGCTGGCCCGTTCGAGCATCAACCACGTCACACCACGTCATGAGCAGGGCGCCGGTTTCATGGCCGACGGCTACGCCCGCACCAGCGGCAAACCGGGTGTGTGCTTCATCATCACCGGCCCAGGCATGACCAACATTACCACCGCCATGGGCCAGGCTTACGCCGACTCGATTCCGATGCTGGTGATCTCCAGCGTGCAATCGCGCAGCCAACTGGGCGGCGGTCGCGGCAAGCTGCACGAACTGCCGAACCAGGGTGCATTGTGTGCCGGTGTAGCGGCGTTCTCCCACACCCTGATGTCGGCGGCCGAGTTGCCGGGCGTACTGGCCCGCGCTTTTTCGCTGTTCCAGGCCGGCCGTCCGCGCCCGGTGCACATTGAAATTCCGCTGGACGTCCTGGTGGAAGACGCCGACGACTTGCTCAGCAGCCTGCCGGTCACTATCGACCGCGCCGGCGCTGCGCCTTCGGCCGTTTCGCGCATGACTGAGTTGCTGGCCGGCGCCAAACATCCACTGATCCTCGCCGGTGGCGGGGCCATCGATGCCGCTGCCGAGCTGACTGAACTGGCCGAGTTGCTCGACGCTCCGGTGGCACTGACCATCAACGCCAAAGGCATGCTTGAGTCCGCGCACCCATTGCTGATCGGCTCGACCCATAGCCTGGTCGCCACGCGCGCGCTGGTCGCCGAGGCCGACGTGGTGCTGGCCATCGGCACCGAACTGGCGGAAACCGACTATGACGTGACCTTCGCTGGCGGTTTCGAGATTCCCGGCAAGCTGCTGCGTATCGATATCGACCCGGACCAGACCGTGCGCAATTACCCGCCGCACGTTGCGCTGGTGTCCGACTCGCGCAACGCCGCGCAAGCGTTGTTGAGCGCGCTGTCGCACAAATCCCTGGCCGAGCGCCGTAACGATTGGGGCCAGGTTCGCGCCGCCCGTTTGCGTGAAGAGCTGGCCGCGAGCTGGGATGCACCAACCCTGGCCCAGACGCGTTTCCTCGAAACCGTTTTGCAGGAGTTGCCCAACGCCGTGTTCGTTGGCGATTCCACTCAGCCGGTGTACACCGGCAACCTGACCTTCAACCCGGAACGCCCGCGTCGCTGGTTCAACTCGTCCACCGGCTACGGCACCCTCGGTTACGCCTTGCCGGCGGCGATTGGCGCCTGGCTCGGTGGCAGCGTTGAAAGCGGCGCCCGCCCGCCGGTTGTGTGCCTGATCGGCGACGGTGGCCTGCAGTTCACCCTGCCGGAACTGGCCAGCGCCGTGGAAGCGCGCACACCAGTGATCGTGCTGCTGTGGAATAACCAGGGCTACGAAGAGATCAAGAAATACATGGTCAACCGTGCCATCGAACCGGTGGGTGTCGACATCTATACCCCGGACTTCATCGGCGTGGCCAAGGCCCTGGGTTGCGCTGCCGAGGCCGTCAGCGGTGTCGAGCCATTACGTAGTGCGCTGCGTGCCGCCACCGATCGCCAAGGCCCGACCCTGATTGAAATCGATCAGACCCAGTGGATGCAGGCGGTGTCGAAATGAACTTCCCAACCACACTCGATGGCCTGTACATCGACGGCCAATGGTCGGCGGGCAACGAACACCTGCGCGTGATCAACCCGGCAACCGAAGCGCTGCTGACCACCGTCAATGGTGGCGACGCAAGTGCCGTCGAGCAAGCCGTCAGCGCGGCGACCAAGGCCTTCATCGACTGGTCGAAAACCACTGGCGTCGAGCGCGGCGCGATCCTGCGCAAAATCGCCGCGGGCGTGCAAGCCGGGCGCGAACAACTGATGCATTTGCAGTCGAGCAACAACGGTAAACCGCTGTTCGAGGCGGCCATCGACGTCGATGACGTGATCGCCACCTTCGAGTATTACGCCGGTCTCGCCGAAGGCCTGGATGCCAAACAGGACAGCGCCGTCGAATTGCCGACCGATGATTTCAGCGCGCGCCTGCGCCGTGAACCCTGCGGTGTGGTCGGCCTGATCGTGCCGTGGAATTTCCCGATGGTCACCACCGCATGGAAGCTGGCCCCGGCGTTGGCCGCGGGTTGCTGCGTGGTGCTCAAGCCTTCGGAAGTGACGCCGCTGCCGGAGCTTGAACTGGCCGCGATCATCGCTGAAGCCGGCGTGCCTGCCGGTGTGTTCAACCTGGTTTGCGGTACCGGCCTGGCCGTGGGCGGCCCCCTCTCGGCAGACCCGCGCATCGCCAAAATCTCCTTCACTGGCAGCAACGCGGTAGGCGTGCAGGTCATGCAGCGCGCCGCAGAAACCGTGAAGGGCGTGAGCCTGGAACTGGGCGGCAAATCTTCATTGCTGGTACTGGCCGATGCCGATCTCGACCTGGCGGTGGAAGTGGCGTGCGGCGGCGGTTTCTTCAACGCCGGACAGATGTGCTCCGCCACCAGCCGTGTACTGGTCGCCGAGGAACTGGCTGAAGCGTTCCTGACGCGGATCAAGGCTCGTGCCGAAGCGATTCGCGTGGCGGACCCGTTCGACCCGAACGTGGAGATGGGCGCGCTGGTCAATCAGGCGCAATACCAACGCGTGCTTGGTCATATCGATCGCGGTTTGAGTGCCGGTGCGAGGCTGGTGTGCGGCGGTAATCGTCCGGCGGATCTGCCGCGCGGATATTTTTTGCAGCCGACGGTTTTCACCGATGTGCCCCTGGACAGTGCGCTGTGGTGCGAAGAGATTTTCGGCCCGGTGATCTGCGTGCGCCGTTTCACCTCCGAAGCCGAAGCGATTGCCCTGGCCAATGACAGCCAGTTCGGCCTGGTGGCCAGTGTGGTCACGCGTAACGCTGAAACCGCTGACCGTGTCGCCAACGCTTTGCAGGCGGGGCTGGTGTGGATCAACGCGCCTCAGGTGATCTTCCCGCAGACCGCTTGGGGCGGCTACAAGCAGAGCAGCATCGGCCGCGAATTGGGGCCATGGGGCTTGCAGGCTTTCCAGGAAATCAAACACGTGATTCGCGCCGTCTGAAGGCACGAAAAAGGTGAGCGCATGCCTCGCAAGGAGGCATGCGTCGGCGTCATGGCTTCGATGAGTTTTTATCGATAGTCAGCTGTTTTACACGACTTCAGGATGAACTCGCTGGCCCGGTAAAGCCCCCGAAAATACGAGGGGTAAACGCTGATCCAGTCGCGCGGATGCAACAGTTTCGACCTGCCTTATACCTACAAAAACAAAGGGAGTCCGTAATGGGCGAGCATGATCTGAACAGACGTCAATTCATCAAGACCGTGGGCGTAGCCTCGGTTGCAGCGGCCGCCATGAGCTTGCCGTTCGTCAAGGCCAATGCCAGCGATACCCGCTTCACCGGCAAGACCCTGCGCCTACTGACCTGGTCGGATGACACCGGCCTGGCTGCATTGCGCAATATCGCTGCGACATTCGAAGACAAGTACGGCTGCAAGGTCATCGCCGACCGCACCGGCAGTACCTCGGAAATGGTCGCCAAACTCAAGGCCGGCGGTGATCGCCCGCAGTACGACATCATCACCCTGGCCGGCGTCGGCGCCGAAGGTCTGGCCGCCGCCAACCTGTTGGAAAAGCCCGACCTCAACCGCATCCCCAACATCGTCGATGTGCCGGAAAAATACCGCACCGGCGCCAATGGTCACGGCATCGGTTACCTGCTCTGGTGCAACAGTCTGGTCTACAGCACGCGCACCCAGAAAGAAGCGCCGACCAGCTACGCCTCCCTGTGGGACGCCGACGCGGCACCGAACATCTTCCTGCCGCCACCGAACTGGACCGAGGCCATGGACCTGATCATCATCGCTGCCAAACTGGCCGGCGGTGACGAGCACAACATCGAGCCTGGCTTCAAGAAACTCGCCGAACTGAAAGATCGCGTGGTAACCCTGGGTGAAAACCCGAACCAGATCGCCGAACTGTTCCGCACCGGTTCCCTGGACATGGGTGGCCTGTACGCGCCGGCGTTCTTCCCGAAACAGATCCGCGATCCGAACTACGGCCTGGGCGCCACGTTCGGCATGAAGGAAGGTTTCTACACCGACCTGATGCTGTCGGTGATGCCGAAGAATCGTCCGGGCGACACCGACATGGCGTATGCCTTCATCAACCATTCTCTGGACCCGCTGGTGCAGGGCAAGATGGCTGAGGACATCTACAACGGTCCGGTCAACGCCAAGGCGATCATCTCCGCCGAAGCGCGCAAGAGCCCGTACATCCTCACGCCGGAGCAGATTGCCGAGAAGGCGATCATGCACGACAACGCTTTCCTGGCGACTGTGCATGACCAATGGATTCGTCGTTACACGGAAATCTTTTCTTCCTGATTTCTGAGGTTCAAGGATTTTTTGTGGCGAGGGAGCTTGCTCCCGCTCGGCTGCGCAGCAGCCGCATAACCAGGCTCCGCGTTCTATCAGAACCAACGCGGTGGGTGATTGGGGTCGCTAAGCGACCCAGCGGGAGCAAGCTCCCTCGCCACAGGTTCTTGCTCGATCTCAGTCTTGCTGCTTTCCATTGACGAGACCCTTTGCTATGGAACACCAACCTCTAACCCACCCGGTGAGTGCCGTGCCCACGCGCGCCAATCGCGGTGTTTCGCCGACCGCGCGTGCCTGGTTTTTCCTGACACCGTCGATGCTGTTTCTCGGCGTGCTGATTGCCGCGAGCCTGTTGGTACTGCGCATGAGCGTGGGCACCAAAGGCGCGGAATGGTCCGGGTTCAGCCTGGCCAGTTACGCCCAATTGCTGGAACCCTACTACCTCAAATCCCTGATGCTGACCCTGCGCCTGGCGTTGATCAGCGCGGTGATCGCCGTGATCCTGGCGATCCCGGTGGCCTACACCATGTCGCGACTGACCTCACCGTTCGTGCGTCGGATCTTCCTGGCGGCGGTGCTGTTGCCGTTGTTGGTCAACCTGTTGCTGCAAAGCTACGGCTGGCTGGTGATTCTCGGCCCGGGCGGCATGCTCAACCAGGCACTGATGGGGCTGGGCCTGATCAAGCGTCCCATCATGCTGCTGTACAACCAGAACGGCGTGTTGATGGGCCTGGTGCAAACCGCGTTTCCATTGGCCGTGTTGCCGATCGCCAGCGCCATGCGCGGTGTCGCCCGCAGCTACGAAGAAGCCGCCGCGACCCTCGGCGCCAGTCGCTTCCAGGTGTTCCGCCAAGTGGTATTGCCAATGAGCCTGCCGGGGATCATTACCGGTGCAACGTTGGTGTTCGCCTACAACGCCAGCAGTTTCGTGGTGCCGCTGCTGCTCGGTGGCCGTCGAGTGCCGATGCTGGCGGTGATGGTGCATGACCAGATCGCCCCGCTGATGAACTGGCCCGCCGCATCCGCTGCCGGTGTGGTGCTGATCGTCACGACACTGGCGATCATGACCTTGTCCGAATACATAACCGGCCGTCGTCGACGCATGCTGGAGGCTTCGCAATGAGTACCCTGACCAAGAAGCGTTATGGGCTGTTGCCCGGCGAGACCGGCAAGTTCGCCGGCATCCTTTCCGGCTTCATTCTGCTGCTGGCGGTGCTGCCGATCCTGACCATGATCGTCATGTCCTTCAGTGGCGCATCGAACCTTGATTTCCCGCCGAGCAGCTACAGCCTGCAATGGTACAAGGCCGCCTGGCACACCTTCGTCTCGCCGGATTCCAGCGACGTGTTGAGCCTTGGCCAGGCCATGACCACCAGCCTCATGGTGTCGTGCCTGACCATGGTCTTCGCCACGATCATCGCGGTGCCGGCAGCGTACGCATTGACCCGTTGCGAGTTCCGCGGCAAGGCCGTGGCACTGCAACTGATGTCGTTGCCACTGGTATTCCCGATGGTGGTGTTGGGGCTGGCATTGTTGCTGGTGTTCGACAGCCTGCCGTTCCACATGACCACCTCGCGATTGGTGATTGCCCACGTCATCCTGGCGTTGCCGTTCGTGGTGAAGAACTGCACGGCGGCCATGCTTTCCATCGGCAGTGAAGTCGAGGAGGCCGCACAGATGCTCGGCGCCTCACCGCTGCGGGCGATTGTCGATGTGGTGGTGCCGTTGATGAAGTCGGGGATCCTGGCGGGCATGCTGCTGGCGTTCATCGTCTCGTTCAACGAATTCACCGTGACCTATTTCCTCTACACCATCGATGTGATGACCGTGCCGATCTGGATGTACAGCCGCACTGTGTCTTCGCTCGACCCCACCGTTTTTTCGTTTGCCGTGCTGATCGTGTTGATCGACTTTGTCCTGATTTGGGCACTCGAAAAACTGGTCGGTGAAGGTGGCGTTTCGTTCTGATTTCTTGAGGTGATTCTTATGTCTGGTCTGATTTTGGAAAACGTCGAGAAACATTACGGCTCGGCCTGCGCGGTAAAAGATGTAAACCTGCATTTGCCCGAGGGCAAACTGGTGTGTTTCCTCGGTCCTTCGGGCTGTGGCAAAACCACGTTGCTGCGCATGATTGCCGGGCTGGAAACCCTGAGCGGCGGCGAGATACGCCTCGACGGTGAAGACATTGGCCATACCCCGGCGCACCTGCGTAATTTCGGCATGGTGTTTCAGTCCCTGGCATTGTTCCCGCACATGACGGTAGGGGAAAACATCGCCTACCCGCTGAAACTGCGTGGGGTCAGCAAGGCTGACCAGCAGGCGCGGGTGGTGGAGTTGCTGGAGTTGATCCAGCTGCAACCGATGATCAATCGTCCGGTCGCCAAACTCTCGGGCGGCCAACGCCAGCGCGTGGCGATTGCCCGGGCGATTGCTTCGCACCCGAAAATCCTTTTGCTTGACGAGCCGCTGTCGGCGCTCGATGCCAAGTTGCGTGAGTCGATGCAGGTGGAAATCCGTCAGCTGCAACAGCGTCTGAACATCACCACCATCATGGTCACCCACGACCAGCGCGAGGCCATGACCATGGCCGATATCGTCGTGGTGCTGGGTGAGCACAAGGTGCAGCAGGTGGGTACGCCAATCGAGATTTACCGTCATCCGGCCAACGAATTCGTTGCGGATTTCATCGGCTCCGGCAATATTTTCCCGGCCACGGTACTGGGCAACGGCCAGGTCAGTTTGCCGGGCGGGGACGCGCTGAAGGTGCCAATCTGCAGCAGCATCGTGGTTGGCGAGAAAGTGAAGATGCTGATCCGCCCGGAAGACCTGCAACTGTCGGCCCCTCAGGCCACGGCGGGCAACCGCTTGCTGGGCAAGGTGACGTTTGTGCGCGATATCGGCGCGACCATCGAGACGACGGTGGAGTGTTCCGGGGTGACGTTCACTGCGCTGAGCACGCCGTGTCAGGGATTCGGTTTGAGCGTCGGGCATCCGGTGTCGGTGACCCTTCCTGCCGAGGCTTGTCGGGTACTCGGCGCCTGATCCAGGGTTTGTATTGCCTCAAATGGCCTCATCGCTGGCAAGCCAGCTCCCACAGGGCTCGGCGGTGTTCACACTAACGTGTGACCACCCACAATCAGTGTGGGAGCTGGCTTGCCAGCGATGGCGTCAGCTGTAACAACAAAAAATCTGGATCAGACGCTCAAACGCAACCGCGCCAAATCCCTCAAGGGTGGAGCCCCGAACAACCGACTGTACTCCCGGCTGAACTGCGAGGGGCTTTCATACCCCACGCGATACCCGGCCGCCGAAGCCTCCAAGCCTTCCGCCAGCATCAAACGCCGCGCTTCCTGCAGGCGCAGCTGTTTCTGATACTGCAGCGGACTCATCGCCGTCATCGCCTTGAAGCGGTGGTGCAGCGTCGACACGCTCAAGTTCACCTCTTTGGCCAGATCATCGATGCGCAGTGGCTGTTCGAAGTTGCCATTGAGCCATTTGATCGCCTGGCTGATGCGATGGCTCTGGCTATTGGCAATGGCGATTTCGTACAACCTGTGCCCCTGCTTGCTGCGCAACAGCCGATAGAGAATTTCCCGACGAATCAGGGGCGCGAGCATGGCGATGTCTTTCGGCGTGTCGAGCAAGCGTGCCAGGCGTAGCACGGCGTCGAGCATCGCGCTGTCCAGCCGTTCGACGTACAAGCCGCGTCCGGTCGGGCGGGTTGGCACACCGATCGGGCCGGCGTCGGCAATCAGCGCGGAGATTTCTGCGGGGTCGATGTCCAGCCGCACAGCCAGGATCGGCTCCTCGGCCGAAACATTCACCACTCGACCACTGAGCGGCATCGAGACCGAGACCACCAGGTAATTGAGCGGGTCGTAATTGAAGAACTCATCGGCCAGCCGTACTTCCTTGCGGCCCTGGGCCATGATGCACAGCGCGGGTTGCGCGAGCACCGGGGCGAATTCGTGGTTTTGACTATGGCGTGACATGAACAGCGAGCCCACAGCGGTGGCATAACTGCCATCTTCCGCGGTGTTGCGACGAATGATCGCCGCCAGTTCCGCACGCTGTTTCTCCATCTCGATGTCCAGCGCAGCTTCAAAGTGATCGAGTGACGACATGCAAGGCATCCTCGGCAAGGTGAAGGGGCAAAGCATATGTTTGTGCAAGCCGCGGTGGTAGACACATTCTGTCGAATGCTTGCCTGATTCTGCATGAGGATGTTTTTTCGACCCCGCAAGCGAGAGCGTAGAGCCCCAAAGTTGCTTGAAACTCAGAAGGCAGAGCCGTGACAGTGTTTTACACAATGTTGCAGGCAGCCCGCGTACTTTCGCAGGATTGTGCAACGCGGCGGCAGAAATCGACTAACGGAAAACCCGCAGTGGCCCTTAACCTTTGATCCTGTCGCAGCCCGTCCCCCGGCTGCCACTCGACTCCCCGGGAGGGTTGAACCATGTCCAAGCAGATCCCTGTCAGTCATATGGCTTTCGTTCGAGCGCGCGCCGGGCGTTCACAAGAACTCGGTTTGCGCCTGAGCGCGTTGATCGAGCCGTCCCGTGCAGCGCCAGGCTGCCTGAGCTTTACCTTGCAACACTCACAATGCGATCCGGATCTGTGGCTGGTGTCCGGCTTCTGGAGCAATCAACAGGCGATGACCGCGTATTTCAACACCCCGGCCATGGAGATTTTTGCCGAGCTGGTGCATGAACTGGTGGTCAACAGCCTGGATTTCCATACCTTCAAGGATGTCTCGCAGGCGCAGGCCTTGCGTCAGTCCGGGGTAGCGGTACACAAACTGGCCGGTTGAGGGTTTAATGGCTGCATTCTCAACCAGCCAGGATGCGCGACATGGCACGCAAAGCCTTTGAAACCTTCGAAGCAGTATCGGCCGTAATCCCCCGTGAAGGCGGGTATTACGCGGCAATCGCGACCAAAGCCATTGGCGGCTCCGGTGCGCCTCGTTTCAACAAACTGCTGGAAGAGCAGACCTTCAAGACCGCCAAGGAAGCGGACGAAGCCGCCGCCCTGCAACTGACCCATCTCAAGGGCGTTGGCGAAGACGGCGAACTGATCTGGTAATTACTTCACCGCTCCCGGGCGGTACATTTTGAACAATGCCTCAGGTCCCAGCTGGAAGTAATCCGCTGGCCCGCCGCCGCGCAGAATCGGTTCTGCCGCGGCGGTGTCGTATACCCCATCCTTCAGCAGCCATTTGGCGATATGCACGGCGACCACTTCGCCGAGGATCAGCCAACTCGGCACCACATCGCCGTCCGCTCGTTGCAACTGAATGATCTGCGTGACCTTGCATTCGAAAGACACCGGGCTTTCGGCAACTCGCGGCACCTGAATGATTTTCGACGCCACGGGGGTCAGCCCGGACAATTCGAATTCATCGACTTGCGGCTCGACCATGGCGCAACTCTGGTTCATCTGTTCGGCCAATGGCCGAGTAGCCAGGTTCCAGGCGAACTCGCCGGTCTGTTCAATGTTGTTCAGGCTGTCTTTGCGCCCGACGCTGGAGAACCCGATGATCGGCGGAATGTAGTTGAAAGCGTTGAAAAAGCTGTACGGCGCCAGGTTCAAGCGGCCTTCGGCATCCTGGGAAGAAATCCAGCCGATGGGGCGCGGGCCTACGATCGCGTTGAATGGATCGTGGGGCAGGCCGTGGCCGTTGCCGGGTTCGTAGTAGTGGATGTCGTCGGGCATAGGCTTTTGTTCCTGAGGACTTGATTCGCAAGAGCGTCATAGTGCAAGGGCAAACCGCTAATTTCCAGTCAGAAAAAAATCCTGTAGGAGCGAGCCTGCTCGCGATGCGGTCCGTCATTCAACATCTCAATCGACTGACAGTCAGTCATCGCGAGCAGGCTCGCTCCTACAGATTTTGTGATCAGTGCACAAATTTTCAATGCTCTGGAAAAGACCAGGCCCGGCCGAAGCCGGGCTATGGTGCCGTGGATTGGGATTTAGCTGACGGACGCACCGCCGGTGCGGTCATAACCATCTTCAGCGACAGTGGCGCCGCCGGTGCGGTCGTAGCCGTCTTCAGCAACGGTGGCGGAGCCAGTACGGTCATAGCCGTCAGCGGCGACAGTAGCGGAGCCGGTGCGATCGTAGCCATCTGCTGCAACGGCGGAACCGGTGCGGTCGAAACCGTCGGCGGCGAAGGTGTTGGCGGCCAGTACGGACAGGGCGATGGCGAGGAACAGTTTGGTTTTCATCTTCATTCTCCAGATTCTTTGGCGTGGTGTGTCTTGGGCATGGGTTTCATGCTACGCCAGTTAAACTGATTAAAAAGCGCAAAATAATGCTAAAAACAATCGATTAAGTAGATATTAAAGCCGTCAGACGGTTCCGCTTTCAGGGACTGAATGGGCGTATCGCACTTGATCGATCAGGCCGTTTGAGGATGGTCAGCAAGCATTAACTCGTGATTAATCTGCCGTGGTGTGTCGTTAACAAATTGTTTAATCAATGGCCGCGAATGTCGGCAGTGTGTTTTTCAAAAAAAAGGGCAGACCCGAAGGTCTGCCCTTTTTGCTGAAGCGCGCCTGGACTTAGTCCGTGACGATCCGCGAATGCTTGCGGGTGTCTTTCATGGTGATGTACACCAGCAACGACACGGCGATGCACGCGGTGACATACCAGTAGTAACCGGTTTCCATGCCGATGCTCTTGAACCACAGTGCGATGTATTCAGCGGTACCGCCGAAGATCGATACGGTCAGTGCGTACGGCAGGCCCACGCCCAGGGCGCGGATTTCGGTAGGGAACAGTTCGGCCTTTACCACGGCGTTGATCGAGGTGTAGCCGCTGACAATGATCAGTGCCGCCATGATCAGGAAGAACGCGCCCCACCAGGTGGTGATGGTGTGCAGGGTAGTGAGGATCGGCACGGTGAACAGCGTTCCCAGAATGCCGAAGGCAATCAGGATCGGCCGACGACCGATTTTATCCGACAGCCCACCGATGACCGGTTGCAGGCACATGAACAGGAACAACGTGGCGGCGGAAATGGTGGTGGAGTCGGAGATGCTCATGCCGACGGTGTTCACCAGGTACTTCTGCATGTAGGTGGTGTAGGTGTAGAACGCCAGCGTACCGCCCATGGTCAGGCCGACCACGGTCATCAGTTCCTTCGGATGGCGCATCAAGGTGCGCATGGCGCTTTCCTTGGCCTTTTCTTTCTTGGTGAACGATTCGGTTTCTTCCATGCCGCGACGCAGGTAGAGCGCGACCACTGCGCACAGCGCGCCGATGGCGAACGGAATGCGCCAGCCCCAGGCGTACAACTCTTCGGTGGTCAGCAGGTTCTGCAGCACGATCAACACGCCCAGTGCTATGAGCTGACCGGAAATCAGGGTCACGTACTGGAAGCTGGAGAAGAAGCCACGACGCTCCTTGGTTGCCATCTCGCTGAGGTAAGTGGCGGAGGTGCCGTATTCGCCACCCACCGACAGGCCCTGCAGCAACCGGGCGAATACCAGCAGGATCGGCGCACCGATACCGATGGTTTCATAGCCAGGGCTCAGGGCGATCAGCAGCGAGCCGAAGCACATCAGGTAGACGGAGGCCATCAGGGCCTTTTTGCGTCCGACCTTGTCGGCGTACAGGCCCATCAGCCAGCCGCCGATCGGGCGCATCAGGAAGCCCACGGCGAAGATCGCCGCGGTGTTCAGCAATTGTGCAGTGGTGTCGCCTTTGGGGAAGAAGGTCTTGGCGAAGTACAGGGAGAAAGCGGCGTAGACGTACCAGTCATACCATTCGACCATGTTGCCGACGGAGCCACTGAAGATCGATTTGATACGGCTGGAGGTGGTGCGTTGTTTTGTCGACACGGCAGCCGACCCACGGGGCAGGGAACTGGAGTTATCCATTGAAGGATCCTTCGTTTAATTATTTTATGAGGCGCGCGTAAACGCAGGCTGCCGGGGCTATAGCAGGAGCTGTGCCAACGGCGAGAGGGCCGGTTTAGAAGGGGTAGGCAGGTTTTATGAGCGGAAATCCGCTTATGGCGTGCAGGGCGAGAAGCGGATTTCCGCCGAAACAGATCGTTCCTACGCTCCGCGTGGGAATGCAGCCCGGGACGCTCCGCGTCCCAAAAGCCGAACGCGGAGCGTCCGTTGAGGCATTCCCACGCGGAGCGTGGGAACGATCAAAAATGAGGTCTGTCCAGACGCTACAGGAACATCTCTCGGGTCAACCCGTGCCGCTGCATCTTTTCATTGAAGGTCCGGCGCGGCAGTTGCAGTTCTTCAAGCACCGATTTCACATCGCCTTTGTGCCGCATCAGCGCCGCGCGCAGGCACTGCGCTTCAAAAGCCTCCTGTTGCGCTGCCAGTGACTGCCCGGGTTCGACGGCCAACAGCTCCGGCTCATCAAGGCCCAGGACCTGGCGCTCGGCGACGTTGGCCAGTTCGCGCACGTTGCCCGGCCAGTCATGACTCAGCAGATGGCTCAGCTGCGCGCCGCTCAACGGTGGAAATTTGCGTCCCAGGCGTTCGGCAGCGTTCTGCGCGAAGGATTCGAACAGCAACGGTATGTCTTCACGGCGTTCGCGCAAGGGCGGCAGACGCAATTGAGCGACGTTCAACCGATAGGCCAGATCTTCGCGAAAACGACCGGCCCGCGCTTCATCAAGCAGGTCCGGTTTGGTCGCGGCGATGATGCGCAGGTCTACCCGGATACTCTGGTTCGAGCCCAATCGCTCCAGCTTTTGTTCCTGCAACACCCGCAGCAGTTTCACCTGCTGCGCCAGCGGCATGCTTTCGATTTCATCGAGGAACAGCGTGCCGCCGTCGGCGTATTCGAGCTTACCGATACGCTTGCCTTGTGCCCCGGTGAACGCACCGCTTTCGTGGCCGAACAGTTCGGCTTCGAACAGCTGCTCAGGGATTGCCGCGCAGTTGAGCGCGACAAAGGGTTTGTCGGCCCGTGGGCCGAAGTCGTGCAGGCAGCGGGCAACCAATTCCTTGCCGCTACCGGTTTCACCGCGGATCAACACATTGACCGGCAACGACGCCAGATCCAGTACCTGTCGACGCAAAGTCTGCAAGCCACGGGACACACCGAGCAGTGTGGCATCGAGCTTGGCGCGGTTGTCCGCCTGCTCATGCAGGGCGCGGTTTTCCAGTACCAGGCGACGCTTGTCCAGCGCCCGGCGCAGGCTGCCGAGCAAGGTTTCCGGGCTGAAAGGTTTCTCGAGAAAGTCATAGGCGCCATCGCGCATGGCGTCGACGGCCATCGGTACATCGCCGTGACCGGTCAGCAGTATCACCGGCAGGTCAGCGTCGCGGCGTTGCACTTCGGCCAGCAGTTCCAGGCCGCTCATTCCGGGCATGCGCACGTCACTGAGAATCACCCCGGCAAAATGCCTGGGCAGCTGCGCCAGGCACTCTTCGGCGCGGCTGAACAATTGCACGTCAAAACCGGACAGGCTCAGCCATTGCTCGACGGCGCTGCGAATGCTGCTTTCGTCGTCGACCACCATCACAGAATTGAGCATCAGCCTTGGGCCTCCAGGTCGATCGGCAAGGTCAGGGTGAACACTGCGCCATTACCGTGATTATCCGCGGTCAATCGCCCGCCCGCTTCGTGAACGATGGCGAACGAAACGGCCAGGCCGATGCCCAGCCCATCGCCCACGGGTTTGGTGGTGAAAAACGGATCGAACACCTTGGGCAGATTTTCTTCTGCGATGCCGCTGCCATTGTCGATGACGCTCAGTCGCCACAATTGTTCATCAGCCTGGAGACGGATTTCCAGGCGTTTGCAGGGTTTATCCTGCATTGCATCGAGGGCGTTGCGCAGCAGATTGATCAACACCTGCTCCAGGCGAATCGCATCCCCGCGCACCCATGCCGGACGCGTCATATGCAGCACGGTGCTGACTTGCTCGTCGCGCAAGCGAGTGTCGAGCAATTGCAATGACTGGTCGACCACCGCCGCCAGGTCCAGGCGTTCGCGCAAGCCGCTGGGGCTTTTGCGGGCGAAGGTTTTCAAGTGCCCGGTGAGGGCGGCCATGCGGGTCAGCATGTCGTCCAGCGGTTTGAGCGCCTGGTACGCTTCATCGACGCGGCCATGATCGAGCAGCAGACGCAAAGTAGCCAGTTGCATGCGCTGGGCCGTCAGTGGCTGATTGATTTCATGGGCCAGTGCCGCCGACATCTGACCGAGGGCGGCGAGCTTGGCTGATTGCACCAGGCCTTCCTGGGCGGTGCGCAAATCGCGGGTGCGCTCCTCCACCAGTTGTTCAAGTTCTTCGCGGCTGCGTTGGCGTATCTTCGCCAGGCGCCAGCGCTGGTGGAGAAACAGCAGCAGAAACACCACCGTCAGCCACAACCCGGCAGCGGCAAGCGCGGCGTTGCGGCTGTCCTCGAAGGCCACCTGCGGACGGCGCAGCAAGTGCAACGTCCAGCCTTCGGCGGCGAGCGGCAGCGATTCCCACAGGTAATCGGCACGGCCGTCCGGGCCATTGACCCGTGTCAGCGCACTGTTGTCGTCGAAGTGGCGCAGCACTTGGTAGTCCAGCGGCATCAGCGGTTGCTTGTCGTATTGGCGGGTCGCCTTGAGCTCGGCGTGATCGCTGGCAGTGAGTGGCTGTAAATGGCGATAGCGCCATCCCGGTTGATTGGCAATGAAGATGACCCCGCGGGCGTCGCTGACCAGCAACGTGTCGCTGCCCTGGCGCCATTCGCGTTCCAGTTCCGGAAACTCCAGTTTCACCACCATGGCGCCGAGAAACTGGCCGTCGTCGTTAGTGACGGCGCTCGACAGGAAGTAACCGGGAATGCCACTGGTCACGCCCACGGCATAAAAACGCCCGGTGCCTTGGGTGCGGGTCTGGCTGAAATAGGGCCGAAAACCATAGTTGTGGCCGACATAACTGCTGGGCAAACGCCAGTTGCTTGCCGCCACGGCCAGCCCCGTACGGTCGAGCAATTCCAGGGTCGAAGAGTCGGCCGCACCGTTGATTTTTTCGAGTTTACGGTTCAGCACATCCTGCTGCTCGGGGCTCACCGGGCCTTTGAGGGCGTCGCGCAATTGAGGGTCCAGCGCCAGCACCGAGGGCAGGGCGCGGTAACGTTCGATCAGCGTATGCAACGATGTGGCATACAGCGCCAATTGCTGATTGGCCCGTGCCGCGTCTTCGATCATAGATTGGCGCACGGTATGGCGCATGGCCAACGTGGCAACGAGGGCGGCGCCGGCGATGATGACGACGGTATAGACCGTCAGGCGCAAGGGGCGAGAAAACTCGAACATGCTGCATTACACACGGGGGAACGGAGGGGGCGCACCATAACATGGCCACGCGATCCCCTGTAGAAGCGAGCCTGCTCGCGATGGACGTCAACGATGACGCGGGCTGCCTGAATGAGCGCGGTGCCTTTGCGTCCATCGCGAGCAGGCTCGTTCCTGCAGGGGAGTGTGGCAATAAAAAAGGCGACAGGAGCACAGCTCCGGTCGCCTTTTCCTGCGGGGCAGTCTAAGCGCTTACTGCACTTCCACCGCCAGGCTTTCACTGATCTTTTGCTGCCAGATGGCAGGACCGGTGATGTGTACCGACTCGCCCTTGCTGTCGACCGCAACGGTCACAGGCATGTCTTTTACGTCGAACTCGTAGATCGCTTCCATGCCCAGTTCGGCGAAAGCCACTACGCGGGATTTCTTGATCGCTTGCGCCACCAGGTAAGCCGCGCCGCCGACTGCCATCAGGTAAACGGCTTTGTGGTCCTTGATCGCGTCGATGGCGGTCGGGCCGCGCTCGGATTTGCCGATCATGCCCAGCAGGCCGGTTTGCTCGAGGATCTGACGGGTGAACTTGTCCATCCGCGTTGCGGTGGTCGGGCCAGCCGGGCCAACCACTTCTTCGCGCACCGGATCAACCGGGCCGACGTAATAGATGAAGCGACCTTTCAGATCGACCGGCAGGGTTTCACCTTTGTTCAGCATCTCGACCATGCGCTTGTGCGCAGCATCGCGGCCGGTGAGCATCTTGCCGTTGAGCAGGACGGTTTCGCCCGGCTTCCAGCTCTGCACTTCTTCCGGGGTCAGGGTGTCGAGATTGACGCGACGGGCCGACGGGCCTGCTTCCCAGACGATTTCCGGGTAGGCATCCAGCGGTGGCGCTTCCAGCGAGGCCGGGCCGGAACCGTCGAGCACGAAGTGCGCGTGACGGGTAGCGGCGCAGTTCGGGATCATGCACACCGGCAAGGACGCGGCGTGGGTCGGGTAATCCATGATCTTCACGTCGAGCACGGTGGTCAGGCCACCAAGGCCCTGGGCACCGATGCCCAACTGGTTGACCTTCTCGAACAGCTCCAGGCGCATTTCTTCGATGCGGTTCTGTGGACCACGGGCCTTGAGTTCGTGAATGTCGATGGACTCCATCAACACTTCCTTGGCCATGACGGCGGCTTTCTCGGCGGTGCCGCCGATGCCGATGCCGAGCATGCCTGGTGGGCACCAGCCGGCGCCCATGGTCGGAACGGTCTTGAGCACCCAGTCGACGATCGAGTCGGACGGGTTGAGCATGGCCATCTTCGACTTGTTTTCGGAACCGCCGCCCTTGGCCGCCACGTCCACTTCCACGGTGTTACCCGGAACGATGGAGTAGTGGATCACGGCCGGGGTGTTGTCCTTGGTGTTTTTACGAGCGCCCGCCGGGTCGGCGAGGATCGAGGCACGCAGGACGTTTTCCGGCAGGTTGTAGGCACGACGCACGCCTTCGTTGATCATGTCGTCCAGGCCCATGGTCGCGCCATCCCAGCGCACGTCCATGCCCACGCGGACAAACACGGTAACGATGCCGGTGTCCTGGCAGATCGGACGGTGGCCGGTGGCGCACATGCGCGAGTTGATCAGGATCTGCGCCATCGAATCACGGGCCGCTGGCGATTCTTCGCGCAGGTAGGCTTCGTGCATCGCCTGGATGAAATCCACGGGGTGGTAATAGGAAATGAACTGCAGGGCGTCGGCAACGCTCTGAATCAGGTCGTCTTGCTTGATCACGGTCATGAGTCGCGCTCCTCTAAAAGACGGGAACATTCAATAAGGTGCTTGCAGCTTGGGTGCATCGGTCGGTTGCAAGCACCTTTCAAGGCACGCCGGGCATGCTGGCGCGACGCTAAAAAGGCGCGGCAGTATAACGCGCCTCGTCCAAGGGCACACGCGCCGGTAGTCAAACGTTGGTCGCATAGGCAGCCGCGTGAATCCAGGTGATTTTTCAGCCATGGATTTGACGCCATTTATCCGACCGAAAATTGAATGGTCATTTATCGGCCGCCCCACTAAAGTGACACCCGGTCTGTAGAGTAGGACGCTCTGTCAGCCTTCATTCGGTGAGTCAACGATTGACCCATAACGCCATCCAGCGACTGTTGCTCAAACGTTTTGCCCTGGCAGCCGGCACCTATGCCCTGGCTTTGCTGTTGCTGTGGCTGGCGTTTTTTACCGGTCACTATCAGCAATCCCTGGCCAGCGTGGCCATCGGCAGCGCACTGGTGGTGATCAGCCAGGGCACGTTGTTCGCCCTGTTCTATAGCGGCTGCAACCTGCGCTTCGCCGACCCCAGCCTCACGGAAGCTCAAGTGCTGATGGGGCTGGGCTGGCAAACCTGGTCGATCGCCCATCTGGACGACGCGCGCGGGGCGTTCCTGGTCTTTTATGTGCTGATCCTGCTGTTCGGGCTGTTTCATCTGTCCCGTCGCGCGTTTTTACGCTGCGCGATGCTGGTGTTCTTCAGTTTCAGCGCCATTACGCTGTGGGAGGGCTATCACTTTCAGCTGGCCGACCCGGCGCTGACGGCGTTGCAGGTGTGCGTGCTGTTGATCGTGTTGATCTGGCTGGTGCTGTATGCCGGTTACGTCCAGGCTTCGCGACACCGTATGCGGCAGCGGCGCTTTGCGTTGCAGGCGCATCAGGACACGCTGCGCGGGATGATGCGCCAGCTCGAAGACCTGGTCGCCACCGACGAACTGACCGGCCTGTTCAATCGCCGGCACTTCCTGCGCCTGGCCTCCCGTGAACTCAACGCCATGGACGCCGGCGTCAGGCATGGCCTGGCGCTGATCGACCTCGATCACTTCAAGCGGATCAACGATCTGCACGGTCATGCCGCGGGCGATCAAGTGCTGCAAGCCTTTGCCGGCGTGGCCACTGCATGCCTGCGTGATGGCGACGTTCTGGCCCGCTACGGTGGCGAAGAGTTTGTGGTGTTGTTGCCCGATTGCGATGCCGACAGTCTGACCGCCTGCTGTGAGCGACTGCGGGTTGCATTTACCGATGTCGAGTTGCTCGGCCTGAATGTCGGCAGCCTCAGTCTGTCGGCGGGCATGACGTTGCTGGAACTGGGCGATGACCTCGACGACGCCTTGCAGCGAGCCGATCAGGCGCTCTATCGCGCCAAGCGTGACGGTCGTAACCGTTGCGCGGCGGCGTGGGAAAACGTCGATGCCTGAATTACGTGTCGGTGATCGCCAGTGGTCGGTGGCGGCGGGCAGTAATCTGCTTGATGCACTGAATCAGAACGGCGTGGCGGTGCCCTATAGCTGTCGCGCCGGCAGTTGCCATGCGTGCCTGGTGCAGTGCGTGCAAGGCTTGCCGAGCGATAGCCGCCCCGATGCCTTGAGCGCGCAGCAACGCCAGCAAGGTTGGCGTCTGGCGTGCCAGTGCCAGGTGGTCGAGGACTTGCAGGTGCACACCTTCGACCCGCAGCAGGATGGGCGCCCGGCCGAGGTCGCGGCGCTCGACTGGTTGAGCCCCAACGTACTGCGCTTGCGCCTGATCCCGCAGCGGCCATTGCGTTATAGCGCCGGGCAGCACCTGGTGTTGTGGGCGGGTAATGTGGCGCGGCCATACTCCCTCGCCAGCCTGCCCGAGGATGACCGGTTTCTCGAATTTCACCTCGATTGTCGCCTGCCGGGTGAGTTCAGCGATGCAGCACGTCAGTTGAAAATCGGCGATCCGCTGCGCCTCGGCGAATTGCGCGGCGGGGCGCTGCATTATGACCCCGATTGGCACACGCGACCGCTGTGGCTGATGGCCGCCGGCACTGGCTTGGGACCGTTGTTTGGTGTGCTGCGCGAAGCTCTGCGTCAGGATCACCAAGGCGAAATCCGCGTCATTCATCTGGCCCATGACGCCGACGAGCATTATCTGGCCAAGCCTCTGCAGGCCATGGCGGCCAGCCGCCCGAACCTGAGCATCGAGCTCTGGACCCCGGCCGGATTACCCGCGGCGCTGGCGCAACTGCGGCTTGTTTCGCGGCAAACCCTGGCCCTGCTCTGCGGAGCGCCGGACAGCGTCGACGCCTTTGCCCGGCGCTTGTACCTGGCGGGATTGCCGCGCAATCAACTGCTGGCCGATGTGTTCCTGCCACGTGGTTGAGCCGCAGACGTTGACCGGATTTATCAAGCGGCACTAAACCTTCGCTGACAGTACCTGCTCCATCGCCAGCCCTGACAACTCAACCTTTGGATCAGCAAACAAAAAGCCCCGCCATTCTCATGGCGGGGCTTTTGTTTTTCAGCGCTCGGTCACTCAGACCATCGGGTCGCCAACGTGCAGGATCTTCATGCCGTTGGTGCCACCGGTGGTGTGGTAGCTGTCGCCCTTGGTCAGGATGACCCAGTCGCCTTTTTCCACGACGCCGCGTTTGACCAGCTCGTCGATCGCCTTCTGGCTGACTTCGTTCGGTGCCAGCGAAGCCGGATCGAACGGGATGGTGTACACGCCACGGAACATCGCCGCGCGGGCCTGGGCTTCGCGGTGCGGGGTGAACGCGTAGATCGGCACCGAGGAACGGATGCGCGACATGATCAGCGGGGTATAACCACTTTCGGTCAATGCGATGATCGCCTTCACGCCCGGGAAGTGGTTGGCGGTGTACATGGTCGCCAGCGCAATGCTTTCGTCGCAGCGGGTGAATTCCTTGCCGATGCGGTGGCTGGAGGTTTTGCTGGTCGGATGCTTTTCAGCGCCGACACAGATGCGTGCCATCGCTTGTACCGCTTCGAGCGGATACAGGCCGGCAGCACTTTCAGCCGACAACATTACGGCGTCGGTGTAGTCCAGCACGGCGTTGGCTACGTCGGACACTTCGGCGCGGGTCGGCATCGGGTTCTGGATCATCGACTCCATCATCTGGGTCGCGACGATCACGGCCTTGTTGTGGCGGCGTGCGTGCAGAATGATTTTCTTCTGAATGCCCACCAGCTCGGCGTCGCCGATTTCCACACCCAGGTCACCACGGGCCACCATCACGGCGTCGGATGCCTTGATCAGGCCATCGAGGGTTTCGTCGTCGGCCACGGCTTCGGCGCGTTCGATCTTCGCCACCAGCCAGGCGGTGCCGCCAGCTTCGTCGCGCAGTTGACGGGCGTATTCCATGTCGGCGGCGTCACGCGGGAAGGACACCGCGAGGTAGTCGACTTGCATTTCCGCAGCGAGCTTGATGTCAGCCTTGTCTTTTTCCGTCAGGGCCGGGGCAGTCAGGCCGCCACCGCGACGGTTGATGCCTTTGTGATCGGACAGCGGGCCGCCGATGGTCACGGTGCAGTTCAGTTCGGTGGCCGTGGCGGTATCGACGCGCATCACCACGCGACCGTCATCGAGCAGCAGCTCGTCGCCCACGCCACAGTCCTTGACCAGGTCCGGGTAGTCGATGCCGACCACTTGCTGGTTGCCTTCGGTAAGAGGATGGCTGGTGGAGAAGGTGAATTGATCACCGATCTTCAGCTCGATCTTCTTGTTGGCGAATTTGGCGATACGGATTTTCGGGCCTTGCAGGTCACCCAGCAGGGCGACGAAGCGACCGTGCTTGGCTGCCAGGTCACGCACCAGCTTGGCGCGAGCCTTATGCTCGTCGGGGGTGCCGTGGGAGAAGTTCAGACGGGCGACGTCCAGGCCAGCCAGAATCAGCTGTTCGAGAACTTCCGGCGAGTTACTGGCCGGGCCAAGGGTAGCGACGATTTTGGTACGACGGACGGACATGCAAAGACTCCTGAGTTCAAGCGCTGGGTGAGGCTACTATGCTGCGAAGTTGTAGTCATTGTTCGTTTGCACTACTTATCGCTTTCTTTATTGAACCGGACAACTTTGCGCCTGGCAGCCTGAAGATTTCCGCTCACGGGTCGATACAGCGTTCAAGACAGGAGATCCCCCCATGCGATTCGTGCTCATTGCCGCCCTTGCCATCAGTGTCCTCAGTGTCACGGGCTGCACCCGTTTCTCGATGAACCATCATTTGAATCTTGCCTACAGTGCCTATGAGCGGGGCAATTGCGAGCAAGTCATGCTCGAATTGTCCAAAGTCGAGCGCGCCAGCCGGGCGCGGCCTTATGTATGGCCGGAAGTGTCGATGATGCGCGGCCAGTGCCTGGAACGGCAAAAGATGTTTATCGATGCGGCCCAGACTTACCAATTCATCATCGCCTCGTATCCGCAAAGCGAATACGCCTATCGCGCCCGCGCCCGCCTGGAAACCTTGCAGAGCCTGGGCCATTACCCGACCCGCAGTGCCGCGGCAATACGCCCGACGCAGTTCTGATGCAGGTTGTCATTCAATAGCTGGCCGACCGGCGGTGGTGAGCTATAGTCGAATAGACCGGTTTAGAGCGTTCTCTCTAAACCATCGTGACACCTGTGATTGGCAGGAGTAAGCGATAGCGGTTTATTGACTGTCGCACCAGGATCGGGGAGAGCGGGCCGTCTTGCCACTTCAGTTCCACCGGCAGGTCCGTTCCGAAGCATTAGTGCGGCTCTGCTTAAGGGCCTTGCGTAGCGAATTCAGCATGTTTACTGACCGCCGGATCGAGCGGCATCAACTGCCGTATTTCCTGAAAGTGTTCAACAGCATTACGGACAAGCCCATCGGTTTTCTGGGCAATGTCTCCGAAGATGGACTGATGCTCATCAGTCAGTTGCCGATGATGATCGGTGCTGACTTTGAACTGCGCCTTAAAATCCCCGCCAGCGGCGGCATCCAGCAGGTCATTGACTTGCGGGCGTGTTGCTTGTGGTGCCACGAAGACGCGACGCCTCACCACTATGACGCCGGGTTCAGTCTGCAGCGGGCACCGCCTGAATATGGGCAACTGGTGGAGGCGTTAAGGCAGTATTTCAGTTTTCTGCCACTGCCGGCCTCGGCCTGATAAAGCAAAAGATCGCTGACGGCGGTCTTTTGCGCCTAAGTGCTGCCGCCACGCTTCCAGCTCAAATATTGCGTCACCAATTGCGTCCCCAATTGCCCCGGCCGTGTATCCAGCACTGGCACGCCATGAGCGCTCAACCGTTCGTGAAGTTCAGCCCGTGCATTCAAATAGTTCACCGTGCCGCAATAAGCCAGGGCTTCGGGCAAGGTCTGCACCGGTGTTTCGCGCAGGTTATCGAGCAGGTCTTCGCGCAAACTGGCGATCAGCACGCGATGCTGTTGGCCCAGGCGTTTGACGGCCGTTAGCAGCTCTTCATCGTCCTCATCGCGCAGATTGGTCAGCAGCACCACCAGCGCGCGGCGTTTTTGCCGCGCCAGCAATTGCGTGGCGGCGGCTTGATAGTCGGCACTGCGTTGGCTGCTGTTCAGGTCATACACGCTGTTGAGCAATGTGTTGAGTTGCCCGGTGCCTTTGACCGGTGCGAGGTAGCGCGGTGTGTCGCTGGCGAACGTACTGAGACCGACCGCATCACCCTGGCGCAATGCGACATAACTGAGCAGCAGGCAGGCGTTGAGCGCGTGATCGAAGTGCGACAACTCATCATCCTGACTGCGCATGCGGCGGCCGCAGTCGAGCATGAAGATGATTTGTTGGTCGCGCTCGTCCTGGTATTCCCGGGCAATCGGGGTGCGCTGCCGGGCGGTGGCTTTCCAGTCGATCTGGCGCAGGCTGTCGCCCTCGCGAAATTCGCGCAACTGATGAAACTCCAGACCCAGCCCCCGGCGTTGTCGCTGGCGCACGCCGAGTTGGCTCAGCCAGTTATCCACCGCCAACAGTTGACCGCCGTAGAGGCGGGCGAAGTCGGGATAGACACGGGTGTGATCGGTCAGCTTCAGCAGGCGTTTGTCTGACCACAGGCCCAGGGGGCCAGGCAGGTTGACTTCGCAGCGTTCGAAACTGAAGTGGCCGCGGCTGACCGGACGCAGACGATAAGCCATAACACTTTGCAGGCCGGGTTGCAGCGCCACCGCCAGTGGCAGGTTTTCGAAGCACAGGCCTGGCGGCACGTGGTCGAACAGGCGTATGTCCAGCGGTTGGGCGAAGTCGTGTTCGACCGTCAGTCGCACTTCGCTCCAGCGACCGAGTGCCAGGCTGCCGGGCATCTGTCGTGTGATCCGTGGGGAGGGCAGTCGCTTGAGGCGAATGGCATCGAGCAACGCCAGGGCCAGTAGCGCCAGCAGCAGGCCCCAGTTGATTCGCGACACAGATGCCGGCAACGCAACATCCAGCGCCTGCAACGCGCCCAGCACGATGCCGATGGCCAGCAGCACACCCAGCCATAGCAACAGCAGGCGACTTGGTTTCACAGGCGCGGCGCCGGAACTTGGTCGAGTAATTGTCGCAACACCTGATCGACCTCCAGACCCTCGATATCCAGCTCCGGGGCGATGCGCACGCGATGGCGCAGCACCGCCAGGGCACAACCTTTTATGTCATCCGGAATCACGAATTCGCCGCCGCGCAACAAGGCCCGCGCCCTGGCGCAGCGCACCAGGGCGATGGAAGCCCGAGGCCCGGCGCCAAGGGTCAGGCCCGGCCAGCTGCGGCTGGTGCGGGCCACGCGGACGGCGTAGTCGAGCACCTGGTCGTCCAGTGGCAAGTCGCTGGCGATGCGTTGCAGCGCCAGCACGTCCTTGGCTTGCAGCACCGTGCGCAGCGGTTGCACATCGAGCATGTCGGCGCGGGTCGAACGGCTGACCTGACGCACCATGTTCAACTCCTGTTCGGCGTCGGGGTAGTCCATGCGCACCTTGAGCATGAAGCGATCCAGCTCGGCTTCCGGTAACGGGTAAGTGCCTTCCTGTTCGATGGGGTTTTGCGTGGCAAGCACCATGAACGGTTGCGCGATCGGCAGGGCGCGGCCTTCAAGCGTGACTTGCCGCTCCTGCATGGCCTCAAGCAGTGCGGCCTGGGTTTTCGCCGGGGCACGATTGATCTCGTCGGCCAGCAGCAGGTTGGTGAACAGCGGCCCTTTGCGCAGTTTGAACTGCTCGGTCTGAAGGTCGTACACCGCATGCCCGGTGACGTCGCTGGGCATCAAGTCCGGGGTGAACTGAATGCGTGCAAATTCCCCACCGAAACAGCGTGCCAGCGCCCGCACCAGCAAGGTCTTGCCCAGCCCCGGCACGCCTTCGAGCAACACGTGCCCCCCGGCAATCAGCGCCGTGAGCACATCGTCAATAACGCTGTCCTGGCCGATCACGGCTTTTTGCAGTTCGACGCGTATCGCCTGAGCCAACTGGCTGGCGCGCTGTCGTTGTTGAGCGGCATGGCTGGGTGCGTCGGGCTCGATCGGTTCACTCATAACGCGTTCCTCAAGGTTTGCAGATGGGCGACCTGGCGGCTGAATTCTGCACTGGAAAGTCGCTGCTTCTTCCGTGGGCTCATGGCCTGGCTGATAGCACGTGTGGGCTGGCCGGTCAGGCGTGAGAGCAGCAGCCATTGTTCGGCAACGCCGAGTTGGTCATAGCCGGGATGGCGTCGTCGGACCCGGCGCAGAATGTCTTGTTGCAACGTTTGCAGCAGGCTCTGCTGGCCGTTGCGTCGCAACATGAAATCGGCACTGGCGCGCAGGTGCTCGAGCAATTGTCGGCGTGCTTTCGGTGTCGGCTCCTGCAATGGCCCGTGGCGCACACCGACATGCCAGAGCCCCAGGGCAATCAGCGCAAGCAAGGCAACCAGCGCTTGGGGGAAATAACGCAGCAACAACGTCCATAAACTGTCGTGATCGGTGTTGAACAACAGGGTCACATCGGTATCCGCGGTCAGGTACCACAACAACCAGGCGTTGTCGTACTGATCGATCGCCGGGGTTTTCCACAAGTCGGCGTCGGTCACCACAATGATCGAGCCGAGCCCGTGGTTGAGTTGCATCATGTGTGTGGCCTTGCCGCTGTTGGCCCAGGCCTGGGCGAGATTCTTCGGGTCTTCGAGATGGAAGGCCGTGTCGAAGCCGGCATACGCCGGGGCGTCTTCGTTTTCCAGGTAGAGCTTGGTCAGTTGCGGATAAGGATCTTTTTCGCCATCGGCCGGCGGCGGGTCCTTGAGGTCCTTGCTCAGGGACTGATGCAGTTGTACCCGGTCGAGCAACAAATCATTGCTTTGCCCGACCTTTTCATCCCACAGCGACTGGGCGACGAACAACAGGCGCCCTCCGGCACGGGTCCAGTTCATCAATTGATCAATCTGCCGTGGCGTCATGTTGTAGCGATCGCCCAGTAACAGCAGGCTGTGTTGATGCGGCTCCAGGCTCGGCAGAACGTCGAGGCTATTGGCATGGCCGACGACCAGGCCTTGTTTGCGCAGAAAGTGCTCGGCGGCCAGATAAGGATTGGCCTGTGCCTCGGGCGATGGACCATGATCGATTTCTGCCGGATAGGGCGTGGCCTTGAAATACAGATACACGCTCAGCGCGACCAGCAGCACCGCGACGACTATGCCGAACGTGATCAGCCACCCGCGCCGGTTCAATGCGCGGCTCCAGGGCCGAACAATGCTCGCCAGCCATCACACAATTCATGCTGCAAATGCGCGGCGGGCAAGCGATGCCCGTAAGCCATGTTCTGCCAATGCCCGGTCAGTTTTTTGCTGAAGGCCAACAACGCCGGTTGTTGCAGTTGTTCGATGCGTTCCAGCACCTGGCCTTCGGTGTCGGCAGCTTTCAGCGCGATGTCGTAATCGTGCAGCAGGTGGCTGAGGAGGGCGCGGTAGAGCAATCCCAGCGCTTCTCGGGGATGGCTCTGCCAGAGGTTTTCGGCACTGGTGGCGACGTCGGCGGGCAAGGTGTCACGGCCAAGATCCAGGCCGAACGCCTGTTGCGGTGTCGGTCGCGTGGTTTTTTTGCCAAGGCTCGGACGGCGACTGACAAACGCCTGCAACAGGTCGCGGTAATGCCAGATCAACAAGCCAATGGCGGCGGCCACGATGCCCCACAGCAAGGCTTCGATCAGCGTGGCCAGTGCGCCGAAACGCTGACTGTCAAACAACCCGAACAGTGCCTTCAACCAGGCTGGCGTGTTGTTGTCAGCCGGTGTTTCGGCACTGTCGATGTCGTCGCCAAAGCGATAACGGATCACCGTTTCCTTGTTCTTGAACGGCGGCTGCTCAAGGATCGCCTTGATGCTGTCGCGGGACGCCTGACTGGTCAGCGGTTGTTCCAGCAAGCGCGGACTGTCAGGCGTTGCCACCGCAGCGTCGGCCCAGGCATCGTGTCCAGTCGGGAGCAACAGGATCACTGCCAGCAAAACCGCGATGGCAGCGCCGTTCAAGCGCTGGCGCATACGGCGGAACACCAGTTCGATATCCCAGGCTTCCAATACAGTACGGCGGTTGAGGTAGAGGCTGAAGCCGCAAGCTACATAGATCGGTTCCCACACCACCAGCACCAGGGCGTAGAAGGCATTGGTCAGATGCTCCAGCCAGCGCCAGTCCTGGGTGGCGGCGGCGATCAGCGATTGCCAGCTCCAGTCGAGTGCGACCTGTTGCGGCAACAGCAGATAGAACAGCACCATCAGGCCGATCCACAGTGCAGTTTCCAAATGCACGCCAATCAGCGTCAGCCACCGTGCCGCACCGGCATCGCGCTGCAACAGCACATGAATGCGCTGCTGTCTCGCTTCGGCGCTCAGGCCTTCGAGTTGCACCACCGGTAACACAAAGCTGCGGCTCATACCAAAGCGTCGCCAGGTCAGGCTGGCCAGCAATTGCGGCTTGAGCAGCCGTGGCCATTGGCATAGGGCTTGTTTGAGGGTGGGTGTTTCGCCAAATATGGCTTTGGACAGGATGTACAGCGGCAGGCGTTCGAAAGCCGGCTTCAGCCACCAGAAAATGAACACGGCAAGGGATGGCGACTCCCACAGCAAGCCGCTCAGCAGGGCAAAAACCGGCAAGGTGATGATCGCCCAACTGATCATCAGCAGACGTCGATGGCGCTGGCTCAACAGCACGCCCAGGTCCATGGCTTCCCAGGTCGGGCGCGGGCGGATCACCACACTGGCGTCACTCAGTCGCATGGCGGACCCGTCCGGCAAACAGCAGATAAACCGTGACCGACAGCCAGAGCAGCGCGCCCACCAGGTATTTGGTCATGGGCGTTGCTGCCGTCATCGACGACCAATAGGCCTCGATGAACGCCGCAATCAGCAGGAACAGCATCACCCCGCAAATCAGCAACACGCTCTTGCGTGCCGCCAGGCGCAAGGCTTCCGAGCGGGGCAGGCGCCCCGGCGCAATCAATGCCCAGCCCAGTTGCAGGCCGGCCGCCCCGGCGAGGGCGATGGCGGTCAATTCGAAGGCGCCGTGGCCAATCACGAAGGACCAGAACGTTTGCCCGTAGCCGATGTGCGTCAGATGTCCGGCCACCGCGCCGATCATCAAGCCGTTGAAGAGCAGGAAGAACGCGCTGCCCAGGCCAAACAGCAAACCACTGGCGAAGGTCTGAAAGGCGATGCCGATGTTATGCATGATGTAGTAGCCGAACATCACCCAGTCTTCACTGGCCGCGCGTTCCGCCGAGCGCCCGAGATGACCGGCTTCGGGGTCGTACATGTTTTGCATTTCGCTGACCTGCTCGGCCGGGATCAGGTTGTAGATCAGGTCCGGGAACAGGTACACCAGCAGCGCAATGCCGATCAGGCTGCCGAAAAACAGCAGGCTGGCGGCAAGCACGAAGCGCCATTGCTCACGGACCAGGCGGGGGAATCCGGCGAGGATGAATGCCAGTACATTGGCCCCCAGGTGGCTGCGATGGCGATACAGTTGTTGGTGTCCGCGCAGGACCTGTTGTTGCAACGAATCGATCAGGAAACTGCTGTAGCCGCGCTCCCGAGCCAGTGCCAGATGTTGGCAGAGACGACGATAGTCAGCCGGGAAATCGCCGACTCCGTCGGCCTTCCTGTCCTGTTCCAGACGTTGCAGCGTGAGGGAAAACTGCTCCCATTCGGCCATGTGCCGATGTTCGAAAAGGCTTTGCTTCATGCCGGGCCCAACAAACCGCGAGCGATGCCGTTGAGTTCAGCCACGGCTTGTGGCGCTGGAACCTGCAACGGTTGCGCCAGGATCGCGGCGAGCTCATTGACCCTCGCAGGGGACAGTTCGGCCTGGCGTTCGGCGAATCCGAGGATGGCGCGTTGTTCGCTCAGGCTCAGGGTTATTGCCGGGCGGCGCGGTTGGGCTGGCGGTAGCTGGGGACGGGTGAGCGGCTGTTCACGGTAGATCACCAACGTGCCGGCCGCCACATCGCCGAGGCGTTTGAAGCCGGGATGCTGCAGGCAACTGATTGCCCCGAGGAAGTAGCCGAAAGGCAACAAATCGACAAACCGCAGCAAGTTGCGCAACAGCGACGCGGACCAGCCAATCGGTGTGCCATCGTCCTGCACCACGCGCACTCCCATCCATTGCTTGCCCGGTGAGCGGCCCTGGTTAAGGACCTCGAACAGCACCATGTACCACCAGCTCACGCCAAAGATCAGCAGCGAGCCCAGGCCGGCGCCGAGTTTTCCGAGCATCGCCAGGACAATGAACAGCACGCCGAGGATCACGCCGCGCAGTGCCAGGTCGATGGCGAACGCCAGCGCACGCACCATCAGCCCGGCGGGTCGCAGAGGCAAGTCGATGCCTTCAGGCGTTTCAACTTGATACCGCGTATCCAGTGGCGGGGACAGCGTCGCTTTCCTTGGCAGTGCTGTGGTCTCGAGCATGGGCAACCTGATGATGTGGCCTGATCGGGATTGTCTCGTTCCCCGATGCTAGCAGCCTCACTGGGGAAAACGACATAACTATGTATTGCGGTTTGAGTAACCAGGAGTGTTTGAATCACAAGATTACTGGCCGGGGCGGGACGTGAACGCCTAGACTTCGTCGATCTTCAGTTCGGGAAACGCCTGTGACCTCTATCTTCTGGTACGACTATGAAACGACGGGCATCAACCCCCGTTGCGACCGCCCCCTTCAAATGGCGGGGCTGCGTACTGACTTCGATCTCAATGAAATAGACGAGCCGGTCAATCTCTATTGCCAGCCCAGCGACGACATCCTGCCGCACCCGGCAGCCTGCGCGATCACCGGCATTACGCCTGGAAACCTGGCCATGCTGGGGTTGAGCGAAGCCGACTTCATGACCCGCGTGCACGCCCAGTTGGCTGCGCCGGGCACGTGTGGAGCCGGGTACAACACCTTGCGCTTCGACGACGAAATGACCCGCTACAGCCTGTACCGCAATTTTTTCGACCCGTACGCACGGGAGTGGCAGGGCGGCAACAGTCGCTGGGATTTGATCGATGTGGTGCGCGCAGCATATGCCTTGCGTCCCGACGGTATTGTCTGGCCAACAGACGATGAGGGGCGGGTGACGCTCAAGCTTGAGCGTCTGACCGCCGCCAACGGCATCGATCACGGCAATGCCCACGAAGCGCTGTCGGATGTACGCGCGACGATCGCTTTGGCGCGGTTGATCCGGGAAAAACAGCCGAAGCTCTATGAATGGCTGTTCAAGTTACGCAGCAAACAAAAGGTGCTGGACCAGATTCGCCTGTTGCAACCGATGGTACACATTTCCGGGCGCTTTTCAGCGGCACGCAACTTTGTGGGGGTGGTGTTACCGCTGGCCTGGCATCCACGCAACAAGAATGCGCTGATAGTCTGCGACCTGCATCTTGATCCCCAGGGTTTGCTCGATCTGGATTCCGACACGTTGCGTCAGCGCCTCTATACCCGCCGCGATGATCTGGCCGAGGGCGAGTTGCCGGTTCCGCTCAAGCTCATTCACATCAATAAATGCCCGGTAGTGGCGCCGTTGTCGGTACTTCGTCCTGAAGATCAGCAACGTCTTGGCCTGGATATGCCGCTGTATCAGCAGCGTACGGTGCGACTAAGTGACGCGCAGCAAGTCTGGCTGGATAAAGTTGCGGCAATTTATGCCCGTGAGGATTTTTCTGTCAGCCTGGACCCTGAACAACAGTTATACGATGGTTTTATCGGTGACCGTGATCGGCGTCTATGTGAACAAGTACGTTCTGCCGACCCGGCTCAATTAGCACAAGCTCAATGGCCTTTCGATGATGAACGTTTGCCTGAATTATTGTTTCGATATCGCGCACGCAACTTTCCGCAAACGCTGAATCTTGAAGAGCAAGAGCGCTGGAGACTATTTTGTCAGAAGCGCTTGTCGGACCCTGAGTGGGGCGCCCCCAATACCCTGGAAAGTTTCTCCGAGGCCGCAGCCCAAATGGCTGTTACTGCGACAGCGTTTCAGCAACAGGTACTCGGCGAATGGCAGCAACATGTTCTCGGGTTACGCTCACGTTTGAATCTTTGAAATCGAAAACACCCGGAGCCTGAACTCCAGGCATAAAAAAACGCCAGCGATTGGCTGGCGTTATTTTTTGTCGCAGACGGGGCTGGCGGCTTAGCCCAGCAGGGTAGCCCAGCCTTCAACCACGTCACCGCCCCACTTGGCTTTCCACTCTTTCAGAGTCTTGTGGTTGCCACCTTTGGTTTCGATGACTTCGCCGTTGTGCGGGTTTTTGTATTGTTTAACTTTGCGAGCACGCTTGGTGCCGGTAGTTTTCACAACGCCGCCACGTGGAGCCTTGGTTTTGGATTCCGGGTCCAGCAAAGCAATGATGTCACGCAGGGACTTGGAGTATTCGCCCATCAGGGTGCGCAGTTTGCCTTCAAATTCCAGCTCGGTTTGCAGTTTGTCGTCTTGGGACAGATTCTTCAAACGGGCTTGCAGCTCTTTGATAGCTTCTTCGGTGGCGCGATATTCGTTGATCAAGGACATGATTACTACCTTATGTGTGGCGCAGGATGGCAGGGGGACAGTGCCGCAATAATAGTCAGGGTGTTTCATCAAGTAAACATTAAAGCAGGTTTATTTAATTAAATTGTCCGCAATTCGCTGCACATTTTCGATGCAGTTAAATAGTTTGAAGCTCGGCTACAGATATTTACAAAGGAGTGCTTGTGGAAGGCTTACTGCACTGTCGTTTGACGAACGAGGTGCACGGGCAGGCCCAGCGTCGGTTGCCATCTGACAGCACGGCACGTCATCAATACTGCAGTTTTGCTGCGCAATCGCTAGAATGGCCGCCTTTGCGAAGTTCTGGAGTTTCCCCCCCATGCGCACTTTTCGGCTGGTGATTTCCTGCCCCGACCGCGTCGGCATCGTTGCTAAAGTCAGTAACTTTCTGGCGTCACATAACGGCTGGATCACTGAAGCGAGCCACCACTCGGACAATCTCAGTGGCTGGTTCTTCATGCGTCACGAGATTCGTGCCGACTCGCTGCCTTTCGGTATCGAAGCTTTGCGCGAAGCGTTTGCGCCGATTGCCGAAGAATTCTCGATGGACTGGCGTATCACCGATACCGCGCAAAAGAAACGCGTGGTACTGATGGCCAGCCGCGAATCCCACTGCCTCGCCGACCTGCTCCATCGCTGGCACAGCGATGAACTGGACTGCGAAATCGCTTGTGTGATTTCCAACCACGATGACTTGCGCAGCATGGTTGAGTGGCACGGCATTCCTTACTACCACGTGCCGGTCAACCCGCAGGACAAGGAGCCGGCTTTCGCCGAGGTTTCGCGTCTGGTGAAACATCACGATGCCGAAGTGGTGGTCCTTGCCCGTTACATGCAAATCCTGCCGCCCGAGTTGTGCAGTGAATATGCGCACAAGGTCATCAACATTCACCACAGCTTCCTGCCGTCGTTCGTCGGTGCCAAGCCGTATCACCAGGCTTCGATGCGCGGCGTGAAACTGATCGGCGCGACCTGCCACTACGTGACGGAAGAGCTGGACGCCGGCCCGATCATCGAGCAGGACGTGGTGCGTGTCAGCCACAGCGACAGCATTGAAGACATGGTGCGTTTCGGCCGTGACGTCGAGAAGATGGTACTGGCCCGCGGTCTGCGTTATCACCTGGAAGACCGGGTGTTGGTGCACGGCAATAAAACCGTCGTGTTCTGATTTACCGCACGACCCGGTTGAAATTCGAAGGGCCTGGGCGTTCAATCGCTTCAGGCCCTTCGCCGTTTCTGCATGAGGACATGACCATGGCCGATCCATTGGACAAAGCCACTTCCAAGGCGCCCGCCACCCTGGGCGAAGGTTGTTTGAGCCGTTACGACCCGGACGACCTGAGCCCGGAGGATGGAACGGAGTTTCCAGGCGCTGCCGAGTTGTGGGAGCAGTTGCAGCAAGAGCCCGACAACCCGCCTAAGCCTGCTTGAGTTTCATCAACTTCTTGAGCAGCGGCCGCCCCAGCATCAGCAAGAACACCGGCCCACCGACCAGCAGATAGAAGTAATAGGTCACTGCCCGCCAGATCAGAATCGCCGCCGCTGCGGTGGATTTCCCCACCATGGGCGCCAGCAGCGCCGCCGACGTCAGTTCCGCCGCGCCGGCTCCGCCCGGCAACAGGCTGAATTGACCTGCACTGAGCGAAAGCATCTGGATCAAAAAGCTCCAGGCCCATTGCAAGTCTGCACCGAGCCCGCGCAGCGCCAGATACAGCACGCTGTAGCGTAAAATCCAGTGCAGGCAGGTCAGGGCAAACACAGTGATCAATGTCTGAAAAGGCAGCTTCAGTGTGTCAGTAAACGCCGCCAGAAAACTCAGGAGCTTTCGCGCCCAGCGCATCCGGGTGGTGGGCTGCACGTTGAGGCGGGCCAGCAACCGGCCGCTCAGGCGAATCAGCAAGCGGTGATACCGCGCCACAAGCACACAACTGATCAATCCGCCGAACATCGACACGGCACTGACGATCAACAGCCATTCCATGCGCTGGCTCAGGTGTTGAAACAGCGCATAAATCAGAATCCCGCTGAGTGCGCAGAGGAAAAACAACAAATCGCTCAACTGGTCCATGGCGAACACGGCACTGCTTCTGGCCGGACGCACACCGTTGCGTCCCAGCAGCGCCATGATAGTGAGCGGGCCGCCGCTGCCGCCAGGCGTGGCGCAATAAGCGAATTCGGCAGCCATGACCACGCCAAGGCTTTTGACGGGGCTGACCTTATGGCGCTGATCGCCCAATAAAAGGCGCAATCGCAGGGTGTTTACCACCCAGCACAGCAGGATCATGCCGAACATGACCAATAATCCGCTCAGCGGAAAAGCACTCAATCGTGACCAGGTTTCGCTTCCACCCAAAAGCCACGGGATCAGCACCGCAGCGAGCAGGCCGATCACCAGCAGGATCCCGCGACTCATGCGGCGCGCTCCCTGTTCTGGCTTTGCAGGGCCAGCCAGTTTGCCTTGGTCATGGGCGATCGTCCGTCTGCCAGCAGGCGCTTGAGGGTTTGCAGCCAGTAGGTGCGCGAGAATTCATGGCGCATGTCGACCGGGTGCAGGCCCAGGCGAATCACCGGTGCCTGGCGCCAGCGTTGTTCGCGCTGATCGCTGACGAGCTTGGACAAACCGCGACGCCAGGCACTGCGTGCGCTCCAGACCAACCCGGGCGCGTCGACCGTGGTGAAATCCGGTAGTCGATAAAGGTGTTGAGGGTCGCTGGTATAACTCAAAGGCAGTTGTCGCAAGGCTTGCCGCGTGCCTTCACTCATCAGCCAGGCCGGCGCGACAAAACCGTGCAGCGGCCAATGGTATCGATCAAACATCGCAATGCCTTCATGCAAACGGGCGAGGGCGGCCTCCCGGGACAAGCTGTAGAACTCGCCTTCGTGGGTATAGACCCGGCGCATGAACCAGTCTCGCGCAGAGTTCAGCGGCGATCCGTCATCGCAATGAAAATAGCCGTGCAGCACCAATTCATCGCCGCGTTCGAGTCGTTCGGCAAGCCGCTGGCGAAAGTCCGGATGGGCGTGCAGATCGTTGTGTCTGTGGTAGTTCGGCACCACCAGCCAGGTGATGGGTACGTTGCCCAGTGCGTCCACGGCTTCGACAAAGGGTTGGTAGTCGGCCCAGGTTTGTGGCGCCACATCGTGCAAGACCAGTAACAGGCTGGGCGTATTCATGGGCTCAACCATTGGCCGCGCGTGGCCATTGACTGCCGAGTACGGCGTGATAGTGCCCCAGCAAACTGTTGACCACCGTGTCCCAGGCGTAATGTCGCTCGGCATGAAGTCGCGCCTGTCGGCCGAGGGCCGCACTGTTTTGGGCGAACAGTTCGCGCACGGCGTTGGCCATCGCCTGCGGATCGTTCGGTGCACATAACAGGCCGCATTGATCAGTGACAATTTCCTGAAAAGCCCCTGCCGCCACCGCCACCACCGGAATGCCGCTGGCCATGGCTTCGAGAATGACCAGGCCGAAGGTTTCCTGATCGCCTGCATGCAGCAACGCGTCAGCACTGGCCATCAGGCGCGCGACCTGCGCGGCGGGACAGAATTCATCAATGACGGTGACATTGCCTGGCACCGTGCTCGGCATCGACGAACCGACCAGCAGCAAGTGGTAACGCCTGCCCAGGCGTTTCATGCACTGGAGCAGCACCGGCAGGTTTTTTTCCTTGGAACCGCGACCGGCAAAAATCAGCAGGTGGGTGTTGTCGTCCAGTCCCAATTCGGCCCGCAGGCCCGGATCGCGCTTTTCGGGATGGAAAGTCTGCAAATCGACGCCCAAGGGTTGGACAAAAACGTTTCGAACCCCAAGACCCGTGAGCTTGTCCGCCATCACCTGACTGGGCGCGAGAACCCGGTCGAAGTTGCCGTAAAGCTTGCTGACGTAGGCTTCGACATTGGTAGTCACCCAGTTGCCCATGCGGTTGCTGACCAGCAATGGCAGGTCCGAGTGATAGAAACCGATCACTGGCACATCCAGTTGCCTGCGTGCGTCCAGGGCTGCCCAGGCAGTGAGATAAGGATCGCCGACCTCGATCAGTTCGGGCTGCAGGTCGTGCAGGACATTGCGCCAGGGGGCCAGGCGCAGCGGGAATCGATAACCCTTGCCGAAAGGCAGGGCAGGAGCCGGAACGGTATAGATACCGTCCTGTTCACTGAAAACTGCGCCAGGGACCAGCAAACTGTGGCGAGTGCCGGGCCTTGTACACAGTCGATGATGTTTTGCATCCAGATAAGTGCGCACGCCACCGCTGGCAGGGGCGTAAAACATGGTGATGTCAGCGATATGCACGATGAACACTCCTCCGGTCCGTTGCTCTCCTTGGGTGGACCTTAATGAAGAATAGATGTTCGGTTGAGGTTTGGAGGGGTGGGCTGTCAGCCAGGGTTATGCGATGTGTTACAGACCGCCTTCGCTGGCGAGCCAGCTCCCACAAGGTTTTGCGTCGTACACAAAAATTGCGTCCGCTGCAGAACTCTGTGGGAGCTGGCTTGCCAGCGATGAGGCCGGTGAGAGCGATTAGATCCGGAAACTGCCTACCAACTGCTTCAACCGCGCCGCCTGCTGTTCCAGATCCGAACACGCGCGCAACGTCGACTGCAGGTTTTCCACACCTTCCTGGTTCAGCGTATTGATTTCGGTGATGTCGACGTTGATCGACTCAACCACTGCCGTCTGTTCCTCGGTGGCGGTCGCCACCGACTGGTTCATGCCGTCGATTTCGCCGATACGCTGGGTCACGCTGCTCAAGCGCTCACCCGCCAGATTGGCGATTTCGACGCTGTCCTGGCTGTGACGCTGGCTGTCGCTCATGGTGCTGACGGACTCGCGGGCACCGACTTGCAGCTCCTCGATCATGGTTTGCACTTGTTGCGCCGATTCCTGGGTGCGGTGCGCCAGATTGCGCACTTCATCGGCCACGACGGCAAACCCGCGCCCGGCTTCACCGGCCCGCGCCGCTTCGATGGCGGCATTGAGCGCCAGCAAGTTGGTCTGTTGGGAAATGCTGGTGATCACTTCGAGAATCTGCCCGATGTTCACGGTTTTGCTGTTCAGCGACTCGATGTTGGTGCTCGACGCGCTGAGCATGCTCGACAACTGATTCATCGCGGCAATGCTGCGGTCCACAACCTGCTGGCCGTCTTCGGCGAGGCTGCGGGCGTCACTGGCCTGATTCGATGCTTGCGCAGCATTGCGGGCGATCTCCTGGGCGGCGGCGCCGAGCTGGTTGATCGCGGCGGCGACACTGCTGGTGCGCGATGCCTGCTGGTCGGAGTTGAACATCGACGAGTTCGAGGCCGCCACCACACGCAACGCGACTTCGTTGACCTGGCCGGTGGCGGAAGACACCTCGCGGATCGAACCGTGGATACGCTCGACGAAACGGTTGAATGCCGTGCCGAGCGTGCCGAACTCATCGTTGTTGACGATGGTCAGGCGCTTGGTCAGGTCGCCTTCGCCGTCGGCAATGTCGGCCATGGCGCGGGTCATGACGTGCAGCGGCTGAATCAGGATGCGGATCAGCATGCCCAGCAGGGCGATGATGATTGCCACCGCGATGACGGTCGCCACCACCGCTGAAGCGCGGAATTCGCTGAGCATCGAGAAGGCTTTTTCCTTGTCGATGGACAAGCCGATGTACCAGTTGACCGAGGGTAAGCCTTTGATCGGCGTGAAGCTGACGATGCGGGTCTTGCCGTCGACATCGACTTCACTGAAACCGTTGCCGATTCGCGGCGTGTCTTTCGGATACGCCTCGCTCAGGGACTTCATCACCAGCGCTTTGTCCGGGTGAACCAGGATTTTGCCGTCGGCGCTGACCAGAAAGGCGTAGCCCATGCCGTCGAAGTCGCGGGCGCTGAGGGTATCGATCAGCGTTTGCAGGCTCAGGTCACCGCCGATCACGCCGATGCTTTGCCCGGATTTTTTCGAGGCCATGGCCATGGAAATGATGGTTTGACCGGTCGCCGCATCGATATAGGGCTCGGTCAGGGTCGGCGTGCTGCTGTTTTCCGCCCCCTTGTACCAAGGGCGGACCCGTGGATCGAAGCCATCGGGCATCTTCGCGTCGGGTCGGATGGTGAAATGCCCGGTGGCATCGCCCAGGTAGGACGCCATGAACGTCGAGGTCAGCGCTTTCTGTTCAAGCAGGGCGGCTACGTTGGCTTGTTCCGGGTTGATGGCGATGTTTTGCGAAAGGTTTTCGATCAGCAGAATCCGGCCGGCCAACCATGTCTGGATGTTGTTGGCGGTGACATCCCCCATCTCGTTGAGATAGTTGTCCAGGTCTTCGCGGATGGCATTACGCTGTAAATAGTCGTTGTACAGGGTGAATGAGGCGAAAGTGGCAATGACGATGAGGGCGGCGGCAAGCAGGATTTTATGGCTGAAGCGTAGATTTTTATTCATGGCTTGGGGTCCGCTAAGGTCTTATTGCCCAGCGCGTGCTTTTATAAAGGAACGCAAAAGGGGCAGGGTTGAAAGCAAGTGATATTTCCATCGCTCCTTAAGGGAAATGTCCTACCAGATTGTGTCTGTCTGCTTTGTTGCTATTTCTATCGGCCGTGAAGGATCAAAGATTAACCATGGGTGACCAAATGCATGACTCATTGCAACTCATTATCGGCGCCGATCTTTCCGGGCAGCCGATCGCCCAGGCCATGCGCCTGGCCAACCGTCACGGTTTGATTGCGGGGGCTACCGGGACGGGCAAGACCGTCACCTTGCAACGTATGGCCGAAGCCTTCAGTGATGCCGGAGTCGCGGTATTTGCCGCCGATATCAAGGGCGATCTCTGCGGTCTGGGTGCAGCCGGTAATCCCCAGGGCAAGATTGCCGAGCGAATCGCCGGAATGCCCTGGCTGAACCACAAGCCTCAGGCTTATCCGGTGACCTTGTGGGACATTCACGGGCAGTCCGGTCATCCACTGCGCACAACCTTGAGCGAAATGGGCCCGTTATTGTTGGGTAGCCTGTTGGAGCTGACGGACAGTCAGCAATCGGCGCTGTATGCCGCGTTCAAGGTCGCCGACCGCGAAGGCTTGTTGCTGCTGGACCTCAAAGACCTGAAGGCATTGCTCAATCACCTCAAGGATCATCCACAGCTGCTCGGCGATGATGCGGCGCTGATGACCACCGGTTCCATCCAAGCCCTGCTGCGGCGTCTGGCAACGCTCGAACAACAGGGGGCGGAGGCGCTGTTCGGTGAGCCGGCGCTGCAACTCGAAGACATTCTGCAACCGACAGTCGACGGTCGTGGTCGCATTCATTTGCTCGATGCCAGTCGGCTGGTGCACGAAGCGCCGAAGGTCTACGCGACGTTTCTGTTGTGGTTGCTGGCCGAATTGTTCGAGCAATTGCCGGAACGCGGTGATTCGGACAAACCGCTGTTGGCGTTGTTTTTCGACGAGGCGCATCTGTTGTTTGCCGGGACCCCCAAGGCGTTGCAGGATCGCCTGGAACAAGTGGTGCGGCTGATACGTTCGAAAGGAGTGGGCGTGTATTTCGTCACCCAATCGCCGGGCGACCTGCCGGACGATGTGCTGGCGCAACTCGGCTTGCGCGTCCAGCACGGCTTGCGTGCGTTTACCGCCAAGGAGCAGAAATCCCTGCGGGCGGTGGCCGACGGTTTCCGGCCTAACCCGGCATTCGATGCGCTGTCGGTGCTGACTGAGTTGGGGATTGGAGAGGCGTTGGTCGGCACTTTGCAGGAAAAGGGCACGCCGGAAATGGTCCAACGGGTTTTGGTGGCACCGCCACAGTCGCGGATCGGGCCGCTGAGCGAGACGGAGCGTACGCTGCTGATCGCCGGTTCGCCGTGCAAGGGCCGGTACGACAAGCCGATTGATCGTGAGTCGGCTTATGAAGTGCTGATGGGCCGCAAAGGACTGGCGCCTGAACCCGAGGCTGCACCGGACAAATCCGCCAAGCAAGAGCCAAGCTTCACCGAACAGGCCGGGGAGTTCCTCGGCACGGCGGCGGGGAAGGCGCTGAAGTCAGCGATGCAACAGGCGGCGAATCAGATCGGCCGACAATTGGTGCGCGGTTTGATGGGCTCTTTATTGGGCGGCAACAAACGCCGCTGAAACCTGTAGGAGTGAGCCTGCTCGCGATGGCGGCGTATCAGTCAACTTATGCGTTGAATGTTACATCGCTATCGCGAGCAGGCTCGCTCCTACATGGGTTCATTATCAGGTTTTGGGCCTGGCGTGCGCCGCCAACCGCTCCAGCGCGGCCCGAAGGTTTGGATCACTGATGCCATCGGCCGTCGCCTGAATGGTCGCCGCCGCATCATTGGACAAATCCATGGTATGACCGGCCGCACCTTGTTGAACGGTAGGTGGCTGAACCTTGAACAGAATTCGCGTGAGGCTGGCGAATTCATCGAACATCTGCAATTGCCGCTGCAGGCGTTTTTGCTGGTAGCGCAGGCGAGTGGCCCAATGCCCATCAGTGACGATCAGCAGCAAGCTGCCTTCACGCCAGGACGCCACGTGGCAATGCTCGCGAGCGGCGGGTTGCAGTTGGCTTTCCAGCAGGCGTTGCAGATGACCCAGGCGTTGAGCGTGGCCGAGAATGGCTTTGAGCGGCTTGGCTTCGCGAAGGAGAACGGCGGGTGCTCTGGCCGTAAGAGGGCGAAATGCCATGATCAGACACCTGAAGTAACAGAGCCGCCATGGTAGCAGAAAGCGCCGAATGCACTCGCCCATTGCTTTTGTGGATGCTTTACTCATTAAATCAACGACTAACTTCTTCCCTGAATGGGTTGAAGTTGAGCAAAACGCCCTTATTTTAAGTGAGCCCCGTCAAAGCGCAGTGCCAGCATCGTGGAACATCGCCACTTTCCTCACCACCGTTTCCGGGTAGAATGCTCGTTCGCATGCGGCCATGAGGGCTGCACGGGCGACTCACGGGGCCGCCCTCCATCCCTTTAGTGTGGAAGATCCTGCCGATATGTTTGCGCCTTTGTTAAAGAAACTTTTTGGAAGCAAGAACGAGCGTGAAGTCAAACGCATGCTCAAGACGGTGCAACTCGTCAATGCCTTCGAAGAGCAAATGGTGGCCCTTTCGGACGATCAATTGCGTGCCAAGACAGACGAGTTCAAGGCCCGCATCGCCAAAGGGGAAACCCTCGATAAATTGCTGCCAGAAGCCTTTGCGGTCGCCCGCGAAGCCGGTAAGCGTGTCATGGGCATGCGTCACTTCGACGTCCAGCTGATCGGCGGCATGACCTTGCATGAAGGCAAGATCGCCGAAATGCGTACCGGTGAAGGCAAGACCCTGGTGGCAACACTGGGCGTTTACCTCAATGCATTGTCCGGCAAGGGCGTGCACGTTGTGACGGTGAACGACTACCTGGCCCGTCGAGACGCCAACTGGATGCGCCCGCTGTATGAATTCCTCGGCCTGACGGTCGGCGTTGTCACGCCGTTCCAGCCGCCGGAAGAGAAGCGCGCCGCCTACGCTGCCGACATCACCTACGGTACCAACAACGAATTCGGTTTCGATTACCTGCGCGACAACATGGCGTTCAGCATGGAAGAAAAATTCCAGCGCGAACTCAATTTTGCCGTGATCGACGAAGTCGACTCCATTCTCATCGACGAAGCCCGTACCCCGCTGATCATCTCCGGTCAGGCCGAGGACAGCTCCAAGCTGTACATCGAGATCAACAAACTGATCCCGCAGCTGGAATTGCACGTTGAAGAAGTCGAAGGCGAAGTCACCAAGCCCGGCCACTACACCGTCGATGAGAAGACCCGCCAGGTCGAGCTCAACGAAGCCGGTCACCAATTCGTCGAAGAAACGCTGACCCGCATCGGCCTGCTGGCTGAAGGCGAGAGCCTGTACTCGGCGCACAACCTGAGCCTGCTGACTCACGTTTACGCCGGTCTGCGTGCGCACAAACTATTCCACCGCAACATCGAGTACATCGTGCAGGACGGTCAGGTGGTTCTGGTCGACGAACACACCGGCCGCACCATGCCGGGCCGTCGTTTGTCCGAAGGCCTGCACCAGGCCATCGAAGCCAAGGAAAACCTGAACATCCAGGCCGAAAGCCAGACACTGGCGTCGACCACGTTCCAGAACTACTTCCGTCTGTACAACAAACTGTCCGGGATGACCGGTACGGCCGACACCGAAGCGTTCGAGTTCCACCAGATCTATGGCCTGCAGGTCATGGTCATCCCGCCAAACAAGCCGCTGGCCCGTAAAGACTACAACGACCTGGTGTTCCTGACCGCCGACGAGAAATACGCCGCGATCGTTGCCGACATCAAGGAAAGCATGGCCGCCGGTCGTCCGGTACTGGTCGGCACCGCAACCATCGAAACGTCCGAGCACATGTCCAGCCTGCTCGTGAAGGAAGGCATCGAACACAAGGTCCTCAACGCCAAGTTCCACGAAAAAGAAGCCGAGATCATTGCCCAGGCCGGTCGTCCAGGCGCATTGACCATCGCCACCAACATGGCCGGTCGTGGTACCGACATCCTGTTGGGCGGCAACTGGGAAGTGGAAGTGGCCTCGCTGGAAAACCCGACGCCTGAGCAGATTGCCCAGATCAAGGCCGACTGGCAGAAGCGTCACCAGCAAGTGCTCGAGTCGGGTGGCTTGCAGGTGATCGCCTCCGAACGTCACGAATCGCGCCGTATCGACAACCAGCTGCGTGGTCGTGCCGGTCGTCAGGGCGACGCCGGTTCCAGCCGTTTCTATCTGTCGCTGGAAGACAGCCTGATGCGCATCTTTGCCTCTGACCGGGTGAAGAACTTCATGAAAGCCCTGGGCATGCAGCCTGGCGAAGCGATTGAGCACCGCATGGTGACCAACGCCATCGAAAAGGCTCAGCGCAAGGTTGAAGGTCGTAACTTCGACATTCGCAAGCAACTGCTTGAGTTCGACGACGTCAACAACGAACAGCGTAAAGTGATCTATCACATGCGTAACACGTTGCTGGCTGCCAACAACATCGGTGAAACCATTGCCGACTTCCGTCAGGACGTCCTCAACGCCACCGTCAGCGCCCACATTCCTCCGCAATCGCTGCCAGAGCAGTGGGACGTGGCGGGGCTGGAAGCTACGTTGCAGAGCGATTTCGGTGTGGCACTGCCGATCCAGCAGTGGCTCGACGAAGACGATCACCTGTACGAAGAAACCCTGCGCGAAAAACTCATGCAGGAACTGATCGCCGCCTACAACGAGAAAGAAGACCAGGCGGGCGCCGAAGCGCTGCGCAGCTTCGAGAAACAAATCGTTCTGCGCGTGCTGGACGACCTGTGGAAAGACCACCTGTCGACCATGGACCACCTGCGTCATGGTATCCACCTGCGTGGCTATGCCCAGAAGAACCCGAAGCAGGAGTACAAGCGCGAGTCGTTCACGCTGTTCTCCGAGCTGCTGGATTCGATCAAGCGCGACTCGATCCGCGTGCTGTCGCACGTTCAGGTTCGCCGCGAAGATCCGATCGAAGAAGAGCAGCGCCTGCGTCAGGAAGCCGAGGCACTGGCCGCCCGCATGCAGTTCCTGCATGAAGAAGCCCCAGGTCTGGAGCAACCGGAGCAACTGGGTGAAGAGGTCGATGTGGCTCTCGCCACCGCACCGGTTCGCAACGAGCAGAAGCTGGGCCGCAACGAGCTGTGCTACTGCGGTTCGGGCAAGAAGTTCAAGCATTGCCACGGGCAGATCCAGTAAAACCCGTTTCAATCGCTGAAATACCCGCGCCGCGACCGGCTTCTGCCGTCGCGGCGTTTTACCATTTCGAACCACCGTTTTTCCTGAAACGGTGCTGACATCATTTATAAAGGAGCGCATTCATGGCTGTTGGTCTTGGTCCTTTGCCAACGTTGCACCCGGTTGCCGGTTTTGAACTCGGTATCGCCTCGGCCGGTATCAAGCGCCCGGGGCGCAAGGATGTCGTCGTCATGCGCTGTGCCGAAGGCTCGACGGTGGCAGGCGTGTTCACCCTGAACGCTTTTTGCGCCGCCCCGGTGATCCTCGCCAAACAACGCGTGCAAGGCCCGGTGCGTTACCTGCTGACCAACACCGGCAATGCCAACGCCGGTACCGGCGAGCCAGGCCTGGCCGCCGCCGAGCGCACTTGCGCCAAACTGGCCGAGCTGACCGGCGTCGATGCCAGCCAGGTGCTGCCTTACTCCACCGGTGTGATTGGCGAGCCCTTGCCGGTCGAGAAAATCGAAGGTGCACTGCAAGCGGCCCTCGACGATCTGTCGGTCAACAATTGGGAAGCCGCCGCCACCGGCATCATGACCACCGACACGTTGCCAAAAGGCGCCAGCCGTCAGTTCCAGCACGACGGCGTGACCATCACCGTGACCGGCATCAGCAAAGGTGCGGGCATGATTCGACCAAACATGGCGACCATGCTCGGCTACATCGCCACCGACGCCAAAGTCTCCCGCGACGTGCTGCAAAACCTGATGCTGGACGGCGCCAACAAGTCGTTCAACCGCATTACCATCGACGGCGACACCTCGACCAACGATTGCTGCATGCTGATTGCCACCGGTCAGGCTGCGCTGCCGGAGATCACCCGTGCCGAAGGCGAGCTGTTCGCCAAGTTAAAGCAAGCGGTGTTCGAAGTGTGCATGGACGTGGCGCAGGCCATCGTGCGTGACGGCGAAGGTGCGACCAAGTTCGTCACCGTTGAAGTCAACGGCGGCGGTAATCATCAGGAGTGCCTGGACGTCGGTTACACCGTGGCCCACTCGCCGCTGATCAAGACCGCGCTGTTCGCTTCCGATCCGAACTGGGGCCGAATTCTGGCTGCCGTCGGCCGCGCCGGTGTACCGAATCTGGACGTGAGCAAGATCGACGTATTCCTCGGTGAAGTGTGCATCGCCAGCCGTGGCGCGCGCGCCGCGACCTACACTGAAGCCCAGGGCGCGGCAGTGATGCAGCAGGAAGAAATCACCATCCGTATCGAATTGGGCCGCGGCGATTGCAGCGAAACCATCTGGACCACCGACCTGTCCCACGAGTACGTGAAGATCAACGCCGAGTATCGTACTTAAGAGCGGGTCGCCCCTAATCGCGGGCAAGCCCGTGATTAGGGGCGACCAGATGCTAGAGATTTGGCCTGTCCCCTTCATCAAAGGTCCCGAACATGAGCCTTCACCTGATCATCGGCGACAAACTGCTTTCCTCCTGGTCCCTGCGCGGCGCCCTGGCGCTTGATCTGACCGGCGCCTCCTACACCGAAGAACTGATCAAACTGAACCAGCCCGACACCCGCGAGCGTGTGCTCAAGCATTCGCCGACCGGCAAAGTCCCGCTGCTGAAAACCGAGCACGGCACCATCGCCGACTCCCTGGCGATTGCTGAATACCTGGCCGAACAATTCCCTGAAGCCAAGCTGTGGCCAACAGACACCGCGGCCCGTGCCCAGGCGCGTGCGGCGTGTGCGCAAATGCACAGCGGCTTCTTCGCCATGCGTGGCAACATGCCGTTCGACCTCAGTCATGACGCGCCGCTGTCGCCGCTCCCGGCGGACGTGCAGGCGGATATCGAGCGCATGGCGGCGTTGTGGGCCGAGTGCCGTGCTGCCGCGACCGAAACCGGTCCTTACCTGTTTGGTCGCATTACCTTGGCCGATGCGTTCTTTGCGCCGATCGCCGTACGACTGCGCACCTATCGGGTGAAACTGTCCGCGGTGGACGAAGCCTATGTTGAAACCCTCTACCAATGGCCAGCATTCAAGGCCTGGCAGAAGGCCGGACTGGAGGAAATCGAGCGGTGAAACGAGTTCATGTAGCCGCTGCCGTTATCCGTGATAACAGCGGCAAGATCCTGATTGCCCGCCGTGCCGATACCCAGCACCAGGGCGGATTGTGGGAGTTTCCCGGTGGCAAGGTCGAGGCCGACGAATCGGTGGAAACCGCGCTGGCCCGCGAACTTCATGAGGAACTGGGCATTGTCGTCAGTGCAGCGCGCCCGTTGATCAAGGTTCGCCACGATTATCCGGACAAGCAGGTATTGCTCGACGTCTGGGAGGTTTCGGCGTTCAGCGGTGAGCCACACGGTGCTGAGGGTCAGCCATTGGCCTGGGTCAGTGCTCGTGAGTTGTCGAGTTACGAGTTTCCCGAAGCCAACCGGCCGATAGTCGCGGCTGCCCGGTTGCCCGAGCAGTACCTGATCACCCCGGAAGATCTGGAAACCCCGGCCTTGCTGCGCGGAATTCAGAAAGCCATTGCCGGCGGCATCAAGCTGATCCAGTTGCGCGCACCGAACGGTTACGATCCGAAGTATCGCGACCTGGCCGTTGATGCGGTAGGGCTGTGTGCCGGCAAGGCGCAGTTGATGATCAAGGGGCCGTTCGAGTGGCTGGGCGATTTTCCTGCCGCCGGTTGGCACATCACTTCGGCGCAGCTGCGCAAGTATGCGGCTGCCGGCCGGCCATTGCCGGCTTCGCGCTGGCTGGCCGCGTCCTGCCATAACGCCGAAGAACTGGCGTTGGCCGAAGCAATGGGCGTGGACTTCGTGACCTTGTCGCCGGTGCAGCCGACGCTGACGCATCCGGGGGCTGAGCCGCTGGGTTGGGAGCAGGCTTCGACCTTGATCGAAGGCTTCAGCAAACCGGTGTTTTTGCTCGGTGGTGTCGGGCCTGCGCAGGTTCAGCAAGCCTGGGCGGCGGGTGCGCAGGGTGTTGCTGGGATTCGGGCTTTCTGGCCTGATTCTTCGGTGTAGTTGGTGGACCCTTCGCGGGCAAGCCTCGCTGCTACAGGTTCACGCGAAATCCTGTAGGAGCGAGGCTTGCCCGCGAAGGCGTCATGGGAGGCGCCGACTAAACCCCGGGTTTCGCCGCCGCCTGCCAAAGAATCTCCGCAACGCCTTGCCTCTTGGCAATCAACCTGGCCACCACAAACAGCAAATCCGACAACCGATTGATGTACGCCAGGCCAACCCCGGCCAACGGCTCAATCGCATTCAACTGCTGACAACGCCGCTCGGCACTGCGTGCCAGGCTGCGGCAGACGTGGGCTTGGGCAATTAACGCCGAACCACCCGGCAGAATGAAGTTCTCCAGCGGTCCCAATTCTTCATTCCATACATCGATCGCCGCTTCAAGGCGTTCGATTTCCGCCAGGTTCAATGCCTGGTACGCCGGCATCGCCAACTCGCCGCCAAGGTCGAACAGCCGATGCTGGCAGGGCGCCAACACCTCGATCACTTCGCTCAGCCGCGGATACTCTTCACATTCCGCTGCAAGCCCGGCCAGCAATACGCCGACCTGACTGTTCAACGTGTCGACCTCGCCAATGGCCTCGATCCGTGGATGATCCTTGGGTACGCGGCGGCCATCGCCCAGGCCGGTTTCGCCTTTGTCGCCAGTGCGGGTGTAAATCTTCGACAAGCGAAAGCCCATGGTTACCTCGTAAGCTGGTTGAATTCCTGGGAGACGAGCGGGGTGCCCGCCAGTGGCAAGCGCAAGGTGAAGCAGGTGCCTTGGCCGAGGGTCGATTGCACTTCCATCTGCCCTTTATGGTTATTGGTGATGATGAAGTACGAAACCGACAACCCGAGACCGGTGCCCTGGCCGATTTCCTTGGTGGTGAAAAACGGTTCGAAGGTCCGTTTGCGCACGCTTTCGCTCATGCCGATGCCATTGTCCTCGACCTGAATCTCCGCCCAGGGCGGATTGAGCCGGGTGCGGAGAATGATCCGCCCCGGCTCGCTATCGTCTTCACGCTGGTGAATGGCCTGGGCGGCGTTTTTCAACAGGTTGAGCAACACTTGCTCCAGTTCGTTGGCGGTGCCGGGTACCGGGCCGAGCGCGGGGTCGAACTGGCGGATGATGGCCTGGCCCTTGAAGTCGAAACCGATGGCCAGGTCGAAGTCGTTACCGGCGATTTCCACCGCCTGATCGATCAGTGCCGGCAGATCGCATGGGGCCATTTGCCGGGTACTGCGGCGGCTGAAACTGAGCATGTGGGTGACAATTTTCGCCGCGCGGGCGCCGGCCTGTTGAATGCCGTCGAGTAGCTGCGGCACTTCCCGGGCTTGCAGGTATTGATTGACCGTCGACAGCTCAACGCCTATGTGTTCGGCCTGCTCCAGGTTTTTTGGCAGTTCGGGGGACAGGCGGCGGCGAATGTTCTGCACGTTGTGCAGGATCGCACCAAGCGGATTATTGATCTCATGGGCCATGCCAGCGGCGAGGCCACCGACGGAGAGCATCTTTTCCGACTGCACCATCATTTCTTCCAGGGACAGGCGTTGGGTGATGTCGTCGATGCGGATCACCACGCCACGCCCGGCACCGCCCATCAGCGGGTAGAAGGTCAGGGCGTAATGGCGGGGCTCGTCGTCCTTGATCCAGGTCACGCGTTCGATTTTGGCTACGGTATGTTGCTCGACCGTTTGCTTGAGTTGCGGCAAAAACGGCTTGAGCGGCTCGAAGGCGAGGAAGATCGGCTGGTTCAAGGCTTCATCCAGGCGAGTGCCGGACAGGGCACTGGCTTCCTGATTCCACTGCGTCACGTAAAGCTGTTCGTCGAGCGCGATCAGCGCCGATGGCATGGAGTCGATGATGCTGTTGAGGTAGTTCTGGAAGCCGGTGAGTTTCTTCTCGATCTTGCTGCGCACCTGGACTTCGAGCTCCAGTTTGCGGTTGGTGTGGCGGGTTTCTTCGGCCAGGCCCTGAGCCTGGTCATAAGCCGCCTGGGAATCGTCCCGTGCGCGTTTGAGCTGCTGCTCCCGCGCTTCAATGCGTGACAGCATGGTATTGAACGCTTCGGCGAGGCTGCCGATTTCATCGTGGTTGCCCCGTGAGGCACGCAGGGCGTAGTTCTCTTCCCGGGTCACCTGGCGGGAAAGCTCTTCGAGTTGATGGATTGGCCGGGTGATCAGGCGTTTGATCTGCCTCGCGATGACCAGCCAAAGCAGGACACTGAAAATCAGGATCCCGAGGCTGGCAGTCAGGGTCCCGGTATAAAACGCCATCGGCAGTTCGCTGCTGGCCACCAACAGCAAGTGGCCCGGCGCGGCACCTGGGCGGGGCAGGGTGATGACTTGATTGCTGCGAAATTCGGTGGCCTGCCAGGATTCGATATGCCCGTATTTTTTTGGCAGACTCAGGTGATCGCCATGCTGCAACTGTGCCAGGCGTTCACCCTTGCCGTCATATAGTGCAGCGGCGCGCAAGGGTGAGTAGCTGTTGAGTTCGTCGAGCAGGCGTTGAGCGCTTTGCGGCGAAGTCAGTGCGTCGGAAATCAGGCTCGGATTGGACACCAGGCGGCCGATGGTCTGCAACGCCTGGGGCGCCATGCTTTCCTGGGATATGTAATACGCGGCGCTGATAAAGGTCAGGTTGGCGACCAGCAAAACAGTGGTCAACAGCACCAACAGGGCGGCCAGGAGTTTCTGGCCGACCGGCAGGTTTTCGAGGCGCTGGCGCAATGGCATCAGGTTTATCGCTGCAAAGGAACAAGTGGCCAGCGTAGCCGCTGCTCAGTCGCTGGGCAATCCAAGGCTGTGCAGTCGGGTAATCAGGCGCTGTTGCAGTTGATTGAGGTGTGGCAGATTCAATTGATGTCGAGCCGCGATTTTGCAGGCGTGGCCCAGCAGGTAGCTGATTTCGGTCCGACGCCGGTGGTTGACATCCTGGTACATCGACGAGTAATTGGCCGCCGTGGCATGAATCACCCGTTCGACTTCCTGTTGCAGGTTTTCCGCTGCTGCCGGTTGACCGCAGCGCTCAAGCAGTTCGGTGAGTTCACCGCAGAGGGTGGCGACTTCACAATGGTGCTCCTGCAAACCACCATTGCGGCAATCGTGCAGCACAGTCAGTGGATTGATGGCGCAATTGAGTGCCAGTTTTCGCCACAACCTGGTGAGTATCTCGGTACTCCATTCATGGGGAATACCGGCGCTGTTCAATTCTTCAAGCCAGGTTGGTGCGGCGGGATGACCGGCATCCCCCAGCCAGGTAAACCCGTGTCCGGCGAACACCACGCGCCAGTCGCCATCGCGAAAAGCGCCTTCGGTGCTGGAGGCATAAATGCAGCGAGCCTGCGGCACTTGTGCGGCTACGGCGTCCTGGCTGCCGAGGCCGTTCTGCAACAGAATCAGTTCGGCGCCGGGAGCCAGGCGTGGCGCCAGTTGCGCTACGGCGTGCTCGGCGTCGTAGGCCTTGCAGGCCACCAGCAATCGATCGATCGGCTCTTTACTATCGGGTGTTTCGGCAGGTACCGGGTAGTGCTGCGCTGCGCCATGCTCGACCAGCGTCAGTCCACCCGCCACTTCATAGGCTTGCAGACGCCGGGCGTCGCGCAGGATCAGCCGCACCGGCAACCCGGCCCGTGCCAGGCGAGTGGCCCATAAAGTACCGAGACTGCCGGCGCCGAGTACATGCCAGGTAGTGGACATCAGCTTTTTGCTCTGTTTGACGCGCGCATGGACGGCTCGCAGTGAATGATCGGAAAGACCCGTTATAATCAGCGCGGATTTTTACCGCAAGCCAGGTGTGCTCCTTCTTGATCGAGCGCCCCCTATTTAATGGAGAGATTACATGCCGTCGTTCGACGTGGTATCCGAACTGGACAAACACGAAGTCACCAACGCGGTCGAGAACGCCGTCAAGGAACTCGATCGTCGCTACGACCTGAAAGGCAAGGGCAGCTTCGAGTTCAAGGAAAAGGACCTGACCGTCAATCTGACCGCTGAAGCCGATTTCCAGCTCGAAGCGATGATTGAGATCCTCAAGCTGGCGCTGGTCAAGCGCAAAATCGACGTGCAGTGCCTTGAGGTCAAGGATGCATTTGCTTCGGGTAAGTTGATGAAGCAGGAAGCCGTCCTCAAGGAAGGCATCGACAAAGAGCTGGCGAAGAAAATCGTCGCTCACGTCAAAGACGCCAAATTGAAAGTGCAGGCCGCCATTCAGGGCGAGCAAGTGCGCATCACCGGCAAGAAACGTGACGATCTGCAGGAAGCCATCGCCGTACTGCGCGCCAAGGAATTCGGCATGCCGCTGCAGTTCAACAACTTCCGCGACTGATCCGCACGCGGGAACCTCTCGGCGTTTTCGGCGTCCGAGGCCCAAGCAACGGCAGAAACGATTGATCCACACCGGGTCGGTCTTTCTGCCGCTATTTTTTCGCGTGCCGGATAGCCGCATGTCAGGAGAACGTACATGGATTTGAATGCTGAAGTGGATAACCTGGTCAAGGCATCCCAAGCCTGGATCCCGATGATCATGGAATACGGCAGCCGCGTGCTGTTGGCGGTGATCACGCTGGCCATCGGTTGGTGGCTGATCAACAAGGTGACGCAGAAGCTCGGCGGCCTGATTGCATTGCGCAATGCCGACCTGGCGCTGCAAGGCTTCATCAGCAGCCTGGCCAACATCATTCTGAAAATTCTGCTGATCGTTAGCGTGGCGTCGATGATCGGTGTGGAAACCACCTCGTTCGTGGCTGCCATCGGTGCGGCGGGCCTGGCCATCGGTCTGGCCTTGCAGGGTAGCCTGGCGAACTTCGCGGGTGGCGTGTTGATTCTGTTGTTCCGTCCATTCCGTATTGGCGACTGGATCGAAGCACAAGGTGTGGCCGGTACGGTTGATAGCATCCAGATTTTCCACACGGTGCTGCGCACGGGTGATAACAAAACCATCATCGTGCCAAACGGTAACCTGTCGAACGGCATCATCACCAATACCAACCGCCAGCCAACCCGCAAAGTGGTGTTTGATGTGGGGGTTGATTACGAGGCGGACCTGCAGAAAGCCCGTGAAGTGTTACTGGATCTGGCAAAAGACCCGCGCGTATTGACTGATCCGAAGCCTGAGGCCGTTATTTCGACACTGGGTGACAGTGCGATCACTGTTTCCCTGCGTGTATGGGTTAAAACTGCGGATTACTGGGATGTGATGTTCATGTTCAACGAACAATCCCGTGATCGTTTGAAAAAGGCCGGTATCGACATTCCGTTTCCACAGCGGGTTGTTCGTGTGGTTCAGGAAGCAGCAGTACAGTAAGCCTGGTTTCATTAGTTGTTACATGAGCCCGAGGGATTGATAGTCTCTCGGGCTTTTTTGTGACTTTTGATCGGTTCATTGAAAAAAGTACTAATGTTATGCGCGGAAGTTGTTTGCTGGCGTGATCAGTGTATGGCAGGCATAAAAAAACGCCCACCTGAAAAGGTGAGCGTTTTTTGATCTACAGTACTTCCGGTTTTACACCCTGATTACAGGATGCTCAGCGGGTACTCAACGATCAGACGTACGTCGTTGTTGTCTGCGGTGTAATCGGTGTTGTACGCGCCGTTTGCACGGTAGATTGCGCTACGCAGGCGGAAGGACAGGTCTTTGGCTGGACCTTCTTGCAAAACGTATTTGGTCTCGAAGTTGAACTCGTGTTCCTTACCTTCGGTGCCCTCGGATGTTTCGATGTTGTCACCGTATACGTAACGGGCCATGAAGCTCAAGCCTGGAACGCCGTATTCGGTCATGTTCAGGTCGTAGCGACCCTGCCAGGATTTTTCTTCGACGCCGATGAAGTCGGAGATCTGGATGGAGTTGGATACGAAGATCGTGCTGTTACCGTCTACGCCATACAGGTAGTTGGTATCACCGGAGGAGCGCTGGAATGCCAGGGTGAATTTGTGCGCGCCCAGGGCGTAAGCTGCTGCAAGGCTCCACAGTTTGTTGTCCAGCTCGCCGTACAGCGCCTGGCCCTGATCTTTGGTGCGATAGGCGTTGAAGTCGAAGTTCAGCGACTGATCGTCATTGATCGGGAAGGTGTAGTTGGCGTTGATGTATTGCTTCTTGAAGTAGTCATCAACGTCGGAAGCAGCGATGCCGGCAACGAAGTTATCGGTGAACTGGTAGGTCGCGCCAGCGATGTTGGCACTGGTCAGGCCTGGGGTGTGCTTGCCGTTGATGGTGTCTTTGCCCATCCCGGTTTGCGAGCTCAGAGCAGTGAAACGACCGGCGCTGAGTTCCAGGCCTTTGATTTCTTTGCTGGTGAGCAAGGTGCCTTCTGCGACTTCTGGCAGCAAACGGCTGTCGTCGGTAGCGAAGACTGGGCTGGCAACGAATTGACGGCCGTATTTCAGTGTGGTGTCGGAGAGGCGGAACTTAACGGCTGCGCCGCTTTTGCCCTGGCTTTTTTCTGGGTTGCCGTCGCTGTCGGTAGCGAACAGGCCGTTACCGGCACGACCCGAGCCGCCGTCGAGTTTGGCAGTACCCATTATCATCGCATCGAGGCCGACGCCGATAGTGCCTTGGGTGTAGCCCGATTCGTAGCTCAGCAGCTGGCTGATACCGGTATCCTGGCGGTAGCCACTTTTGAAACCACCATCTTCTTCGCGAATGTTACCGGCACCATTGCGGAAGTCGCGGTTCATGTACTCAAGACGGGTTTTGAGTTTAAGGCTTTGGTCTTCCAGAAAACCTTTGGACTCGTCCTGCGAGGACGCCACTGCGAACTGCGAGGTACCAGCTGCAACAGCCAGTGCGATCATGCTCCACTTCATCACGCGCATCGTGATTTGCTCCTTTGGTTTTTAGAAGAGTACTGCCGCTCCACCTGTTTTATTATCTGGGCGGCTCTTTCTTTTTGTGTCGGCGCAAACTTATATCACGCCGACAATGTTGGCGATACTTGCGCATCTAACCTTTCAGCTTCTTTACGACCCTGTCGCTAACAGCTTGCTAGATGTCGCAAATTTACAGCCCCGATGCAACCGGAGACACAACTTTAACGCTGTTTTGTTGGGGTTGAGCATCGGTAAAAAGAGTCCCTGGTGAAACGTTTGAATCTCCATCGGGCTACCCTGCCGCTGTTTTATTTAGTCTCAAGGTTCCCGCTTCCAGCTGAGCCTTATAGACGATGTGGGTGTGAATGCAACAAGCGTGCACAAATCAGAATTCCATGGATATTTTTTTCTGCATTGCTGGCCGATGCCGTAAAACCTCATGAATCCGGGGGTCTCATCCTGCTGTAGGTGAGGCTTGACGCCATCCATCGCATGGTGTTGACCATACTGTTACCGCCGCGTGACAACCAAAAATGTTACCGGTTCACCCCGCCGTTGAGTAATTGGCGGATATGCGAAGTAGTCAGCGTAGACACACTGTGCGGTTTTGGTGCAAAAATTTTTATTTGCTGTACTGAATCCATACAGCATCGCGGCCCGTCACCCAGCAGCTGATGAGGCTTTTCGGTCATTTCAGCGCATTTTGCGGGGCTGCCGGTCCGGTACTGGTGCGTTTCGCCAGCAAGTGTTTCATCTCGGAGCGTAGGAGCGTCCATATCAGGACCTCGAGAGTTTGCATCAGGGTTCGTCGTGAAGCCGGCGACGTTCGCAGGTATGCTGCCGTCCAGTCGCTTGGTGCAACATCTCTCGGGATGGGCGCTAAGCTGAAATTGATGACCTGACGGGAGTGCGCGCTGTGTTCGCTTTAGATCCAATACTTCAACAGGACACGCTACCGATCGGTGATTTCCCGCTTTGCCGGCTGCTGCTGTCCAACGATTCGAACTATCCCTGGTTCATCCTGGTGCCTCGCCGTGACGATATCAGCGAGATATTTCAGTTGGATGTCGCCGATCAGCAGCAGTTGTGGCAGGAAACGACCGCGCTGGCCGAGTTGCTCAAGGATTCATTCGACGCCGATAAACTCAACGTCGCGGCGTTGGGCAATGTCGTCAGTCAGTTGCATATGCATGTGATCGTGCGCAAGCGGGATGACGCCGCCTGGCCCGCGCCGATCTGGGGTAAACACCCGGCCAGGCCTTACAATGCAGAGCAGGTCGAGGCTATTCGTGAGCGACTGCGTCTGGTGCTGACCGACGATTTCACCTTCGTGGAGGGTTGAATCATGAGCCTGGAAAATCGCGTTACCGATCTGGAGAGTCAATTGGCGTTTCAGGATGACACCATCCAGTCGTTGAACGACGTGCTGGCAGCGCAGCAGCGCGCAGTCGAGCGCCTGCAGTTGCAGATGGCCGCATTGCTCAAGCGCCAGGAAGAAATGGCCGGTCAGTTCGAGTCTTTCGAGGAAGAGGCGCCGCCGCCGCATTACTGAGTGGCAGACAATAAAAAACCGCGAGCAGCCAGGCTGTTCGCGGTTTTTTTACGCCTTGTATCAGCGGCGAGGCAGAGCGGCGATCACATCTTCGGCTTGCAGGCCCTTGTCACGATTCATGACAGAGAACTCCACGCGCTGGCCTTCGACCAGGACGCGATGGCCTTCACCGCGAATGGCCCGGAAGTGCACGAAAATATCGTCACCGGAGTCGCGGGAGATAAAGCCGAAGCCTTTGGAGGTGTTGAACCACTTGACGGTTCCGGTATCGCGGTTGCTCATGTCGTAGCTTGGCGAAGCGGCAGCCGGTGACGATTTGTAGAAGCTGATGGCCAGGTGCAGAAAAACCGCAACCAGAGCGGCGACCAGGCTGAACAGAACGGCAGGTTGACCGGCGATCACAGGCATCGGCGCGATCAGCGTCAGGGTTTGCAGAACGACAGCCAGTACCAGCAGGGCGCTGACCAGGTTTTGCAGTTGATGACGCGGGCCTTTGTTCCAGTAGGGGATGACAGGTGCGAGGGTGAGGTTAAGCAGGCCGAAAAAGGCCAGGTACAGAGCATCGGGTTGTTGCAGGTAAGGTACGGCTTCGGATCGCAGGCTAGGGATGAAGGACAGCAGCAAGGCCGCTGCACCTATTAGCAGGTGGACGATTTTCAACATTTTGATTGACTCACGTTAAGACGGCTCACAAGGAAGAGCTGACGAGGCACGGTTCGCTTCAGAACAATAGGAGGCGTTGGACACGTACCCGATATCAGCCTATGCGCGGCACCCGGAAAAATAGGCACCCACGACACGATGTCTATTTAACAGCAAAGCCGCAGGCTACTCAAATCAGGGCGTCCAGCGGTGTGTCGGGGACGATTTGTCGCGGGACCCCGGGCAATCCAGGGCTGCGATGCGACGACAGGCTTGCTAGAGTGGTCCTGCACCTGTTGGATGAAGTTCATCACCTTTAGGGGAAAAACATGGCAATCGATATCGGTATCAGTGAAGAGGATCGCAAGTCCATCGTCGAGGGGCTCTCGCGCCTGTTGTCGGACACCTACGTACTTTATTTGAAAACACATAACTTCCACTGGAACGTCACCGGGCCGATGTTCCGGACCCTGCACCTGATGTTCGAAGAGCAATACAACGAATTGGCCCTGGCGGTCGATTCGATTGCCGAGCGGATCCGTGCACTCGGATTTCCGGCACCCGGTGCCTACGCCGTTTATGCGCGGCTGTCTTCCATCAAAGAGGAGGAGGGCGTGCCTGCTGCCGAAGACATGATCAGGCAGTTGGTCGAAGGCCAGGAAGCTGTAACACGCACCGCTCGCGGCATCTTCCCGTTGCTGGACAAGGTCAGCGACGAGCCGACAGCCGATCTTCTGACCCAGCGTATGCAGGTTCACGAGAAAACCGCGTGGATGTTGCGCGCACTGCTGGACCAGTAACATCCGGGCGCGCGAACGGCACGGGGTGAGTGCTGTTCGCGCGTTTGTCTCCCTCGAAAGTGCGTGATGCTTGAATGAGTCTTCGCTACCAATTGTAGGAAAAGCTCCGGAGTAGGACGCGCTCCATGATCTCCCCTCAACTGTTGGCTTCTCCTACGCGGATGGGCAAAAAGTCATCTGGATATAACGTTGTCCTCGCGGTTTTATAAGCACACAGATTGCGCTTATGGAAACCAGATATGGCAAAGGAGTGTCAGCGTTATGGTTTATGGAGAGAGGCGAAACGAAGGGTGGAGCGGTCCGGTTAAAGACTCAAGGATTGATCCGTTTGTCAGTGAATTCGATATGGGGCTGGTTCAGCCGTTGTCCCGATCGGTGCGTTTGAATGGTTTTGCAACGTGTATGCGGCTGGAGCAGGTTTACTGGGATATCTTGGCCCAGATGGCCAAAGCCAACTGCTGTTCGGTCAGTGCACTGTTGTCCCACCTTGATCGCGAGGTGCACTTGCGTCATGGCGGGGTGAAGAACTTCAGCGGGTTGGTGCGGGTGGTCTGTGTCGTGCACAGTCTCAAGGGCGGGAATTGCAGGGGCATGGCTTGACCGGTGGCGCTGAAAGGATTGCGTGTCGATCTGTGCAGTCTTACGGCTGCACAGGCTTCATTTAATGGATATAATCCCGCTCTTTGCCGCAAAACCCAGCGTGTGCGGTAGCAATCTGATCGCCGAGACAACCCCCATGCCGATGTACGATTACCAATGTGCTTCCTGTGGTCATCAGTTGGAAGCCATTCAAAAGATCAGCGATGCACCGCTGGTCGACTGCCCTGCCTGCCAGGCGCCAGAGCTGAAAAAGATGCTGTCCATGCCGGGTTTCCGCCTCAGCGGCACCGGCTGGTACGAGACTGATTTCAAGACCGGTTCCAAGAAAAATCTGGCCGGCGGCGACAAAGCTGACTAGGTTCAGAGCCTGGCTTGAACGACACGCGCGAGCCCTCGCACCCTATGTATGCGAGGCCTGCAACCGAATTTCGAATTACGAGAAGCGAAACCACTACCATGATGCGCAGCCATTATTGCGGCCAACTGAACGAAAGCCTGGAAGGCCAGGAAATTACCCTTTGCGGATGGGTTCATCGTCGCCGTGACCACGGTGGGGTGATTTTCCTCGATATCCGTGATCGTGACGGTCTGGCCCAGGTGGTGTTCGATCCGGACCGCGCTGAGAGCTTCGCCGCCGCTGATCGCGTGCGCAGCGAATTCGTCGTGAAGATCACCGGTAAGGTCCGCCTGCGTCCGGCCGGTGCCACCAATGCCAACATGGCGTCAGGCATGATCGAAGTCCTGGGCTATGAACTGGAAGTGCTGAACGAATCGGAAACCCCGCCGTTCCCGTTGAACGAGTTCTCCGACGTCGGCGAAGAAACCCGTCTGCGCTACCGCTTCCTCGACCTGCGTCGCCCGGAAATGGCCGAGAAGCTGCGTCTGCGTTCGCGCATGACCACCAGCATCCGTCGCTTCCTTGACGAAAACGGCTTCCTCGACGTCGAGACGCCGATCCTGACCCGCGCTACCCCGGAAGGTGCCCGTGACTACCTGGTGCCAAGCCGTACTCACGCCGGTTCGTTCTTCGCCTTGCCGCAATCGCCACAGCTGTTCAAACAGCTGCTGATGGTGGCCGGCTTCGACCGTTACTACCAGATCGCCAAGTGCTTCCGCGACGAAGACCTGCGTGCCGACCGTCAGCCAGAATTCACCCAGATCGACATCGAAACCAGTTTCCTCGATGAAAAAGACATCATGGGCCTGACCGAAGCCATGATCCGCAACCTGTTCAAGGAAGTGCTGGATCTGGAATTCGGTGATTTCCCGCACATGACCTTTGAAGAAGCCATGCGCCGCTACGGTTCCGACAAGCCAGACCTGCGTAACCCGCTGGAACTGGTTGACGTTGCCGATCAACTCAAGGAAGTTGATTTCAAGGTATTCAGCGGTCCGGCCAACGATCCGAAATGCCGCGTTGCCGCACTGCGCGTACCGGGCGGGGCGAGCATGCCGCGCAGCAAGATCGACGACTACACCAAGTTCGTCGGCATCTACGGTGCCAAGGGCCTGGCGTACATCAAGGTCAACGAACGCGCCAAAGGCGTCGAAGGCTTGCAGTCGCCAATCGTCAAGAACATCCCTGAAGCATCCCTGAACGTGATTCTCGATCGCGTCGGTGCAGTTGACGGCGACATCGTGTTCTTCGGTGCCGACAAGGCCAAGATCGTCAGCGAAGCCCTGGGCGCGCTGCGGATCAAGGTCGGTAACGATCTGAACCTGCTGACCTGCGAGTGGGCGCCGATGTGGGTCGTCGACTTCCCGATGTTCGAAGAGAACGACGACGGCAGCTTCACCGCTTTGCACCACCCGTTCACCGCACCGAAGTGCACCCCGGCAGAGCTGGAAGCCAACCCGGCTGGCGCGCTGTCCCGAGCCTACGACATGGTGTTGAACGGTACCGAGCTGGGTGGCGGTTCGATCCGTATCCACCGCAAGGAAATGCAGCAATCGGTATTCCGCCTGCTGGGCATCAATGAAGCGGAACAGGAAGAGAAGTTCGGCTTCCTGCTCGACGCCCTCAAGTACGGCGCGCCGCCGCACGGTGGCCTGGCCTTCGGTCTGGATCGTCTGGTGATGCTGATGACCGGCGCCCAGTCGATCCGTGAAGTGATCGCCTTCCCGAAAACCCAGAGCGCGGCAGACGTCATGACTCAGGCTCCGGGTCAGGTAGATGCCAAGGCATTGCGTGAACTGCACATTCGCCTGCGCGAAACACCAAAGGCCGAGTAAGGCTGGAGGGCGCATCTTCGGATGCGCCCTTTCTTTATAGACAGAGCTGTTCAAGATTTTTGTTTGCCGGCCGGCGCGACTCAGCGTGGCGGGCAATGTTTCAAAGAGAATTCGGAGCGAGTTATGGCAGGTCATTCCAAGTGGGCGAACATCAAGCACCGCAAAGAACGTCAGGATGCCAAGAGGGGCAAGATCTTCACCAAGTGGATTCGTGAACTGACCGTTGCTGCCCGTCAGGGTGGTGGTGATCCCGGTTCCAACCCGCGTCTGCGCCTGGCCCTGGACAAGGCGCTGGGTGCCAACATGAGCCGTGACATCATCGATCGCGCCATCGCCCGCGGTACTGGCGCTGCCGATACCGACGACGTGGTCGAGTTGACCTATGAAGGTTACGGCCCGGGTGGCGTGGCGGTGATGGTCGAGTGCATGACCGACAACCGTAATCGCACTGCAGCCGCTGTCCGCCACGCGTTCAGCAAGTGCGGCGGTAACCTGGGGACTGACGGTTCGGTGGCCTATCTGTTCGAGCGCAAGGGGCAGATTTCCTTCGCCGCCGGTGTCGACGAAGACGCGTTGATGGAGGCTGCCATGGAAGCCGACGCCGATGACGTGGTGACCAACGAAGACGGGTCGATCGATGTGTTCACCTCGTTCGCCGGGTTCTATTCCGTGCGAAACGCGCTGGAAGCGGCGGGTTTCAAAGGGGATGACGCTGAAATCGTCATGTTGCCGACCACCAGCGCCGAACTCGATCTGGAAGGTGCCGAAAAAGTCCTCAAGCTGATCGACATGCTCGAAGACCTGGATGACGTGCAGAACGTCTACTCCAATGCCGAGATCCCGGAGTCGGTAGCCGCTCAGCTCGGTTGAAGGTAGCCAGGATCCAATGTGGGAGCTGGCTTGCCAGCGATGACAGTGAGTCAGGCAACATCTTTGTTGGATGAGCCTGCGCCATCGCTGGCAAGCCAGCTCCCACATCTGTTATTCGCTGTATTGAATGCAGTGCACTTACCCAACCCGCAGGCGTTATGACTTTAATTCTTGGTATCGACCCCGGTTCGCGCATCACCGGTTATGGCGTTGTTCGTGATACCGGGCGCGGCTGCGAGTATGTGGCCTCTGGCTGTATCCGTACCGGCGCGGGCGAGCTGCATGAGCGTCTGCAAATTGTCTACCGCGGTGTGCGGGAGATTATCCAGATGTACAAGCCGGTGACCATGGGCATCGAAAAGGTGTTCATGGCCCGCAATGCCGACTCAGCCCTGAAACTGGGGCAGGCCCGTGGCGCCGCTATCGTGGCGGGTGCGGAAGAAAGCCTGGAAATCGCCGAGTACACCGCGACCCAGGTCAAGCAGGCTGTAGTCGGCACTGGCGCTGCCAATAAAGAGCAGGTCCAGATGATGGTCATGCATATGCTGAAACTGACCAGCAAGCCACAAATCGATGCCTCGGACGCCCTGGCCATCGCCATTTGCCATGCTCACACCCGCTCCAGTCTCTTGCCCCACGGCTTGGGGGCGGCACGCAGTCGTGGCGGGCGCCTGCGTCTCTGATAGCATCAGCAATCATTTTTCCCGGAATGAGGGTTTCGCGCCTGTGTTGTCGGCCGAACCCCTTGCTCTGTCAGTCGCTGGCCTCGTGCTGGCCAACGCTCAAGGATCTGTAACGTGATTGGACGCTTGCGCGGCACTCTGGCTGAAAAACAGCCACCGCACCTGATTCTGGATGTAAATGGTCTGGGCTATGAGCTGGAAGTGCCCATGACCACGCTGTATCGTTTGCCGTCGGTCGGTGAACCGCTGACCTTGCACACCCATTTGGTCGTACGCGAAGACGCGCAGTTACTCTATGGCTTCGTCGGCAAGCGCGAGCGAGACTTTTTCCGCGAATTGATTCGTCTCAACGGTGTAGGGCCGAAACTGGCCCTGGCCTTGATGTCGAGTCTGGAGGTCGATGAACTGGTGCGTTGCGTGCAGTCCCAGGACACATCGGCGTTGACCAAGGTGCCGGGCGTGGGCAAGAAAACCGCAGAACGCCTGTTGGTCGAACTCAAGGATCGCTTCAAGGCCTGGGAAACCGTGCCGGCGATGTTTGCCCTGGTGCCGAACCAGCCGGACGGCCCTGCACCGGTCAATACCGCCGAAAACGACGCGGTCAGCGCGCTGATCTCCCTGGGCTACAAGCCGCAGGAAGCCAGCAAGGCGATTTCCGCGATCAAGGAGAAAGGCTTGAGCAGTGAAGACATGATTCGTCGTGCCCTGAAGGGAATGATCTAAGTGATTGAAGCTGATCGTCTGATCGCCGCCACGGGTGGACCTCGTGACCGCGAGGAAGTCCAGGACCGGGCGATTCGTCCTGTCAGCCTGGCCGAATACATCGGCCAGCCGACCGTTCGCGAGCAAATGGAGTTGTTCATCCAGGCTGCCCGTGGCCGTAACGAATCCCTTGATCACACCCTGATCTTCGGTCCTCCGGGGCTGGGTAAAACCACGCTGGCCAACATCATCGCCCAGGAAATGGGGGTGTCGATCAAAAGCACCTCGGGGCCGGTCCTTGAGCGTCCGGGTGATCTGGCCGCGCTGCTGACCAACCTTGAACCGCACGACGTACTGTTCATCGACGAAATCCATCGCTTGTCACCGATTGTCGAAGAAGTGCTGTATCCGGCGATGGAAGATTTCCAGCTCGACATCATGATCGGCGAAGGCCCGGCTGCGCGTTCGATCAAGCTCGATCTGCCGCCGTTCACCCTGGTTGGCGCAACGACACGGGCGGGGATGCTGACCAATCCGTTGCGCGACCGTTTCGGCATCGTCCAGCGCCTGGAGTTCTACAACAACGCCGATCTGTCGACGATTGTCAGCCGCTCGGCCAGTATCCTCGGCTTGCCGCTCGACCCGGAGGGCGCCTTCGAAATCGCCCGCCGCGCCCGCGGCACCCCGCGAATCGCCAACCGTCTGCTGCGTCGTGTACGCGACTTCGCCGAAGTCCGTGCCAAGGGCCATATCACTAAACCGATTGCCGATCTGGCCCTGAATCTGCTGGATGTCGACGAGCGCGGCTTCGATCACCAGGACCGGCGTCTGTTGCTGACCATGATCGAGAAATTCGATGGCGGGCCGGTCGGGGTCGATAGCCTCGCGGCGGCGATCAGTGAAGAGCGCCACACCATCGAAGACGTGCTGGAACCTTACCTGATCCAGCAGGGCTATATCATGCGCACGCCGCGGGGGCGGGTGGTGACGCGGCATGCCTACCTGCACTTCGGCTTAAACATTCCGTCACGATTGGGTGAGATGCCCGTGGTAGACGAATTCCTTGATGCCGTGGACGATTAATTAACTTTTGCGTGCTGAATTTTCGGGCATTGTGCTGTCCTAGGACCGTACTTTCGCGAGAAAGCCGCAGAACAATGAAAAACAGTTGCCTGGCCGATTGGCAACCTGAGGAGTAAGCACTAGAGTATGCGCGCGCAAAACGGGCTTGAGCCTTTCGCACATCGTTGTCGCGTTTATTACGAAGACACCGATGCGGGCGGCATCGTGTATTACGTCAATTACCTCAAGTTTATGGAACGGGCTCGAACCGAGCGGCTACGAGAACTGGGCTTTGCCCAATCGCAGCTGGCAGGGGAGGACCTGTTGTTCGTCGTGCATTCCAGCGAAGCGCGCTACCACGCGCCGGCGCGACTGGACGACGAGCTGCTGGTAAGCGCTGAAGTAATCGAATTGAACCGTGCCAGCCTGCGCTTCAAACAGCAGGTCAGGCGGGCAACGGATGATGCGCTGCTCTGTGAAGGGCAGTTTCTGGTGGCCTGTGTGCGCACTGACAGTTTAAAACCCCGGGCCATTCCCGAAGCTCTACGAGCGGCCTTTGCCGACGTGAGCGGCGCGGGTACTCACTCAAAGCAGGAGATAAAGCGTGGAAGCTAACGTCGTCGACCATTCCTCCATGTGGAGCCTGGTCAGCAATGCCAGTATCGTGGTGCAACTGGTAATGCTGACCCTGGTAGCCGCATCGGTGACCTCATGGATCATGATCTTTCAGCGCAGCAACCTGCTGCGCGCCGGTCGACGTGCCCTGGAGAGCTTCGAGGAGCGCTTCTGGTCGGGTATCGACCTGTCCAAACTCTACCGCCAGGCCGGCAGCAACCCGGACCCTGATTCGGGTGTCGAGCAGATCTTCCGCGCCGGTTTCAAGGAATTCTCCCGTCTGCGCCAGCAGCCAGGCGTTGACCCTGAAGCGGTCATGGAAGGCGTAGCCCGTGCCATGCGCGTCGCGATCTCCCGCGAAGAAGAAAAGCTCGAGCAAAGCCTGCCGTTCCTGGCCACCGTCGGTTCCGTGAGTCCGTACATCGGTCTGTTCGGTACTGTGTGGGGCATCATGAACTCCTTCCGCGGCCTGGCGACTGCCCAGCAAGCAACGCTGGCAACTGTTGCACCCGGTATCGCCGAAGCACTGATCGCTACCGCGATTGGTCTGTTCGCCGCGATTCCTGCCGTTATCGCCTACAACCGTTTTGCCGCTCGCAGCGAAACGCTGATCAGCCGCTACTACACCTTCGCCGATGAATTCCAGGCGATCCTGCACCGCAAAGTGCACACCAGCGAAGAATAAGCAGGTAATTTCCAATGGCTTTAATCGCTCGAGCACGAAACAAGCGCAAGCCGGTCGCCGAGATGAACGTAGTGCCTTACATCGACGTGATGCTGGTGCTGCTGGTCATCTTCATGGTGACCGCGCCGATGCTCAATCAGGGCGTGAAAGTTGATCTGCCCAAGGTTTCCAGCGAAGCCTTGCCGCAGGACAACAACACACAGGTCCTGACCATTTCCATCAAGTCTGACAAGACCTATTACTGGAACCTTGGCAGCGAAGTCGACACCGAGAAGCAGCAGGACAGGGCGATGACCCTGCCGCAGATGACCGATGCGGTGACCAAGATCATTCGCGTCGGCAACGAAGGCGGCAAGCGTACCCAGGTCTTCATTCGCGGCGACAAGAGTGTCGACTACGGCTCTGTCATGGGCGCCATGGGCGGGTTGCAGAAGGCCGGCGTCGGTAATGTTGGCTTGATTACCGAGGCGCCCTGATGCAGCAACAGCGAGAGCCGTCCGCCTCGGAAAGCTACTTCTGGCCTAGTGTCTGGGCGATTGGCTTGCACGTGCTGGTGTTCGGCATGCTGTTTGTCAGTTTCGCCTTTACCCCGGAGTTGCCGCCGGCCAAGCCGATTGTCCAGGCGACCCTGTACCAGCTGAAATCGAAAAGTCAGGCGACCACCCAGACCAATCAGAAGATTGCGGGTGAGGCGAAGAAATCCGCCGCGCGCCAGACCGAAGTCGAGCAGATGGAGCAGAAAAAGGTCGAGCAGGAAGCGGTGAAGGCTGCGGAACAAAAGAAAGAAGAAGCGGCTCAAAAGGCCGAGGAAGCCAAGAAGGCCGACGAGTCGAAGAAAGCGGAAGAGGCGAAAAAGGCTGATGAAGCCAAGAAAGCCGATGAAGCGAAGAAGACCGCCGAAGCCAAGAAGGCAGAAGAGAAACAATTGGCTGATATAGCCAAGAAGAAAGCGGAAGAAGAAGCCAAGAAGGCTGCTGAAGAAGAGGCCAAGAAAGCGGCCGCTGAAGAAGCGAAGAAAAAGATCGTCGAAGACGCGAAGAAGAAAGCCGCGGAAGACGCCAAGAAGAAAGCTGAAGCTGAAGAGGCGAAGAAGAAAGTCGCCGATGAAGCGAAGAAGAAAGCTGCTGCCGATGCTGCGAAGAAGAAAGCGCAGGAAGCGGCACGTAAATCCGCCGAAGACAAAAAGGCTCAGGCCCTGGCAGATTTGCTTTCCGACACGCCGCAGCGTCAGCAGGCCTTGGCCGATGAGCAGGGTGACGAAGTCGCCGGCAGTTTCGATGACCTGATTCGCGCTCGTGCAGCGGAAGGCTGGGCTCGTCCACCTTCGGCCCGCAAAGGCATGACGGTCGTGTTGCAAATCGGCATGTTGCCGGACGGTACGGTGACTTCGGTCAGCGTGGCCAAGTCCAGTGGCGACGGTCCGTTCGACGCATCGGCTGTGGCAGCGGTGAAGAATATTGGACGTTTGACAGAAATGCAGGGAATGAAGCCGAGTGATTTCGCTCCGTATCGTTCATTCAAGATGACATTCACACCTGAGGATCTAGCCTTGTGAGAAACCTTCTTCGAGGAATGCTCGTCGCTATCTGCTGCATGGCAGGATTGGCGATGGCAGATGAAAAAAACATTCTGGTCACCAGCGGCAGTGATCGGGCTACCCCGATCGCCGTTGTGCCGTTCGGTAACCAGGGCGGCAGCGTGCTGCCGGACGACATGGCGGAAATCATCGGTAACGACCTGCGTAACTCGGGTTACTACTCGCCGATTCCAAAGCAGAACATGATCAGCCAGCCAAGCCAGGCCAGCGAAATCATCTTCCGTGACTTCAAGGCGCTTGGCGCCCAGTACGTCATGGTCGGCAGCATTGTTCCGGCGGGCGGTCGCCTGCAGGTGCAATACGCACTGTTCAACGTTGCCACCGAGCAGCAAGTGCTGACGGGCAGCGTGTCTGGCGGCGTCGACCAATTGCGCGACATGTCGCACTACATCGCCGATCAGTCGTTCGAAAAGCTCACCGGTATCAAAGGTGCCTTTTCGACCCGCCTGTTGTACGTGACGGCCGAGCGTTTCTCCGAGAAGAACACGCGCTACACGCTGCAACGTTCGGACTATGACGGTGCCCGTGCCGTGACCCTGCTGCAATCGCGCGAGCCGATCCTGTCGCCGCGTTTCGCACCGGATGGCAAGCGCATCGCTTACGTCTCGTTCGAGCAGAAGCGTCCTCGAGTGTTCATGCAGAACATCGACACCGGTCGCCGTGAGCAGATCACCAACTTCGAAGGCCTGAACGGTGCCCCTGCCTGGTCGCCGGATGGCAATCGCCTGGCGTTCGTCCTGTCCAAGGACGGCAACCCGGACATCTACGTGATGAACCTCGGTTCGCGTCAGATCACCCGTGTCACCAACGGCCCGGGCATCAACACCGAACCGTTCTGGGGCAAGGATGGCTCGACCATCTACTTCACTTCCGACCGTGGCGGCAAACCGCAGATCTACAAAACCAGCGTGGGTGGCGGCGGTGCGGAGCGTGTGACGTTCGTGGGTAACTACAACGCCAACCCAAAACTGTCGGCTGATGAAAAGACCCTGGTCATGATTCACCGCCAGGATGGTTTCACCAATTTCAAAGTGGCGGCTCAGGATTTGCAGCGCGGTAGTGTAAAAATCCTCACTGATAGCACTCTGGACGAGTCGCCTACTGTTGCGCCCAACGGCACCATGGTAATCTACGCCACCCGCCAGCAGGGCCGGGGAGTCTTGATGCTCGTGTCCATCAATGGACGCGTAAGGCTCCCGCTTCCTACCGCACAAGGCGAAGTCAGAGAACCTTCCTGGTCCCCTTACCTGAACTGACGCGGCGCTATACGTTTTACTTAACACACTGGGGTTCATTAGGAGTTTCACGATGGAAATGCTGAAGTTTGGTAAATTTGCTGCGCTGGCTCTGGCCATGGCTGTAGCTGTAGGTTGCTCGTCCAAAGGCGGCGACAATGCCGGTGAAGGCGCTGTAGATCCAAACGCTGGTTACGGCGCAAACACTGGCGCAGTCGACGGCTCCCTGAGCGAAGAAGCTGCTCTGCGCGCTATCACCACTTTCTACTTCGAATACGACAGCTCGGACCTGAAGCCAGAAGCCATGCGCGCTCTGGACGTTCACGCCAAAGACCTGAAAGCAAACGGCGCTCGCGTTGTACTGGAAGGCAACACCGACGAACGTGGTACTCGTGAGTACAACATGGCACTGGGCGAGCGTCGTGCGAAAGCCGTTCAACGCTACCTGGTACTGCAAGGCGTTTCCCCAGCTCAGCTGGAACTGGTTTCCTACGGCGAAGAGCGTCCAGTTGCTACCGGCAACGACGAGCAGTCCTGGGCTCAAAACCGTCGCGTCGAACTGCGTAAGTAATTCGTCATGCGAACGTGCCGTCGTGCTGTAACTGTTCTGGCTCTCAGTCTCGCGTCGCTTTCGGCGTGGGCTGCGGTTCCTGTGGTCGATAATGACTCCGGCTATAACAATAGCGGGAGCAGTTATCCGCCTGCAGGTTACGGTACGAACGGCGCCTATGCCGGGGGAGGGGTTTCGGCCCCTGTCTCGGCACAGGGCGAGCTGTTCAACCAACTGCAATCAATGCAGCAACAGATCGAGCGCCAGCAAGGTGCAATTGAAGTTCTGCAAAATGATGTAGCGCGCATGAAGCAGGAAAACCTGGAGCGATATCAGGATCTTGATCGGCGCATAGGAACCGGCGTTGCACCAGCCGCGACTCCTGAGAATTCTTCCGGCGGTGGCGATCTGAATGCCCCTGCTGCAGCCGCTGGCGCGAGTGCAGGGGCGGCCGCCGCTCAAGCACCTGCGGCAGGCGGTGAACCGGCGGATCCGGCGAAGGAAAAGCTCTATTACGATGCCGCCTTCGACCTGATCAAAGCCAAGGATTTCGACAAGGCCAGCCAGGCCTTCGCCGCATTCCTGCGCAAATACCCGAATAGCCAATACTCGGGTAATGCCCAGTACTGGTTGGGTGAAGTGAACCTGGCCAAGGGTGATCTGCAAGGTGCAGGCCAGGCGTTTGCCAAGGTTTCGCAGCTTTACCCGAAACACGCCAAAGTGCCTGATTCGCTGTACAAGCTTGCTGATGTAGAGCGCCGCCTGGGTCACACCGACCGGGTAAAAGGCATTCTGCAGCAGGTGGTGTCCCAATATCCGGGCACTTCCGCTGCTCAGTTGGCCCAACGCGATCTGCAGAAAATGTAAGGCTGTTTGAGCCCTTTCGAAGAAACCCGCGCTTGCCGCGGGTTTTTTCGTTAGAATTCACGCCCTTTTTATGAAACACGCTTTTTGGGATCTGCGCATTGCCGGGGTTCCTTGAAGTGCCTGACGGAGGCGGACAGCCTGTTTAGCTGTTACGCCCGTGGCGACTATGCAAGACACATTGAGAATTACCGAAGTTTTTTACTCGTTGCAGGGTGAAACGCGGACGGCTGGCCTGCCCACAGTTTTTGTGCGCCTGACCGGTTGCCCTCTGCGTTGCCAATACTGCGACAGCGCCTATGCCTTCACTGGCGGAACCATCCGCACGCTCGACGATATCCTCGAGCAGGTTGCCGGTTACCGTCCGCGTTATGTCTGTGTCACGGGCGGCGAGCCCCTGGCGCAACCCAACGCCATCCCGTTGCTCAAGCGTTTGTGCGACGCCGGTTACGAAGTGTCACTGGAAACCAGTGGCTCTATCGACATCTCGGCGGTAGATTCCCGGGTCAGTCGCGTTGTCGACCTGAAAACTCCGGGTTCGAAGGAAGCGCATCGCAATCGCTATGAAAACATCGAGCTGCTGACGCCGAACGACCAGGTGAAATTTGTCATCTGTTCCCGCGAAGACTATGACTGGTCCGTATCCAAGCTGATCCAGTATGGTCTTGACCAGCGCGCTGGTGAGGTCCTGTTTTCGCCAAGTCACCATGATCTGAATGCTCGGGATCTTGCAGACTGGGTGGTGGCGGATAATCTGCCGGTACGCTTGCAATTGCAGCTGCATAAGTATCTTTGGAATGACGAGCCGGGGCGCTGAGATGACTGAACAACTGAACACTACGGAAAAACGTGCGGTTATCCTGCTTTCCGGTGGCCTGGACTCGGCAACCGTCGTGGCCATGGCGCGTGCCGAAGGTTATCGCTGCTACACCATGAGCTTCGACTACGGTCAGCGGTCTCACGCCGAACTGTACGCAGCCGAACGTGTCGCCCGGGATTTGGGGGTGATCGAGCACAAGGTCATCGGTCTCAATTTCAATGGCATGGGCGGCTCGGCGCTGACCGACACCAGCATCGATATTCCAGAGGAGTTGGGCGAAGGCATTCCGGTGACTTACGTGCCAGCGCGCAACACGGTTTTCCTGTCACTGGCGTTGGGCTGGGCTGAAGTGCTCGGCGCACGCGACATCTTCATCGGTGTCAACGCAGTGGATTACTCCGGCTACCCGGACTGCCGTCCCGAGTTCATCGAGTCATTCGAGCGCATGGCCAATCTGGCGACCAAGGCGGGTGTAGAGGGCGATGGCTTTCGCATTCAGGCGCCGTTGCAAAACCTCAGCAAAGCGCAGATTGTCCAGGCTGGCACCCAGCTTGGCGTCAACTACGGCCTGACCGTTTCCTGCTATCAGGCTGATGATGAAGGCCGTGCATGCGGCAAGTGCGACAGCTGCCGACTGCGTGCGGAAGGCTTTGCGGCGGCCGGAATCAGCGATCCAACACCTTATTTTTGATTTTTTTTAAAATAGGTGTTGAATAGTCCTTAAAAATCAGTATTATACGCGCCACCACACAGCGGGTCGTTAGCTCAGTTGGTAGAGCAGTTGGCTTTTAACCAATTGGTCGTAGGTTCGAATCCCACACGACCCACCATTTTCAAGCTGTTTTAAAAGTCTGGAAGGCCCACGAAAGTGAGGATTTCCAGATTTTTTTTTGCCCGCGATTTGTGTTTGCCCAAGCCTTGGGCTGCACCGAACTGACGCAAGTCAGAATCATCTTTTGCATCCACCGGATATTCTGTAGCCTTGCGCAGCTTCAACGCTGTCCGTGCCTGATGAATACTCAATTTCCCGGCGGTACCCTGAAGGGTCCGGAGCCGGGTGTATACTCGACTTTCGCGCGAATGCGCCTGCAGGTCTTGCGAACATGACGCAGATTTCCGAACGCCTTCTGGTTCAAGCCCACCTCGACGCCAAGCAGCCCAAGCCGCTGACCGCGCAAGAGGAGGCCCATTACCGTGCCGCCATCGCTGCCGAGCTCAAAGCTCAGGACGCAGTGTTGGTGGCTCACTTCTATTGCGATCCGGTCATTCAGGCCCTGGCCGAAGAAACCGGTGGCTGTGTCTCCGACTCGCTGGAGATGGCCCGCTTCGGCAATGCTCACCCGGCCAAGACCGTAGTGGTCGCCGGTGTGAAATTCATGGGCGAGACGGCCAAGATCCTCAATCCCGAAAAGCGCATCCTGATGCCGACACTGGAGGCGACCTGTTCGCTGGATCTGGGTTGCCCGGTCGATGAGTTTTCCGCCTTCTGCGACCAGCATCCAGAGCGCACGGTTGTGGTTTATGCCAACACCTCGGCGGCGGTCAAAGCCCGGGCGGACTGGGTCGTGACCTCCAGTTGCGCACTGGAGATCGTTGAAAGCCTGATGGACAACGGTGAAACCATCATCTGGGGGCCGGACAAGCACCTGGGCACCTACATTCAACGTCAAACCGGTGCTGACATGTTGCTGTGGGACGGTGCGTGCATCGTTCACGAGGAATTCAAGTCCAAGCAGCTCGAAGACATGAAGGCGCTGTATCCGGATGCGGCGATCCTGGTGCACCCTGAGTCTCCAACCTCGGTCATCGAGTTGGCGGATGCTGTGGGTTCGACCAGTCAGTTGATTGCGGCGGCACAGACCCTGCCGAACAAAACGCTGATCGTCGCGACCGATCGCGGCATTTTTTACAAGATGCAGCAGTTGTGCCCGGACAAGGTGTTCATCGAGGCGCCTACAGCGGGTAACGGCGCCGCATGCCGCAGTTGCGCACACTGCCCGTGGATGGCCATGAACACCCTTGAGCGCACGCTCAAGAGCCTGAAGGAAGGGACGAATGAGATCTTCGTCGACCCGGCCCTGATTCCTCAAGCGATTCGCCCGTTGAAGCGGATGCTCGATTTCACTCAGGCGGCGCGGATGAAACTGGCCGGTAACGCTTAAGATACTCCCGCCAACTAAAAAACTGTGGGGAACGAGCAAGCTCGCTCCCCACAGTGGTTTCTGTGTCGGAAAATTATTTGGTCTTCTTCGGAATGCGCACAAGCTGGGTGTCGGAGTAGATGTCATGCCAGCTGCGTTGCTGCTTGTCGAACAGCGACCAGATGAACCCGAGGCCCACGCACAGCAGCGATGCGATCGACACCACAAAGCGCAATAGCGCCTGCCACAGGCTGATGGATGATCCATCGGCATTCTGTACGCGGATACTCCAGACCTGCATCCCCAGGGTCTGGCCGGAGTAAGTCCAGAACTTGGCGAAGAAGCCGAACAGTACAAAAAACAATACGGTCGAGAGCAGCGGGTCGCCATCCAGTGCGCCGGATTCGGTCAGGGTGCGCATTTTCTCTTCACCGATGATCGCCATCTGAATCATCTTGTAGATGCCGCTGGTGACGATCAGCAGGGCCGTACACAGCAGGAAGTCATAGAACATCGCTGCCAGGCGACGACCCAGGCCCGCGGCAGGAAATTCGCCCTGGGGCTTCAGCAGGTGTTTCGACATGGCGGGCTCTCGGTGTAAAAAGAAGCCATTTTACGGATTTACGCGCACAAAAAAGCCCCCGATGTCAGCATCGGGGGCTTTTTCGTTACAGAAGATTAGGCTTCTGCTTGTACTTCATCAGCCTGCATGCCTTTCTGGCCCTGCACGGCGACGAAAGTCACTTTCTGGCCTTCTTTCAGGCTCTTGAAGCCGTTGCCCTGGATGGCGCGGAAATGCACGAACAGATCCGGACCGCTTTCAGGAGTGATAAAACCAAAACCTTTCTCGTCGTTAAACCACTTGACGGTACCGCTCTGACGTTGGGACATTTCTTATTTCCTTTGACGCAAAAATTAATGACAGTCTCCTTCTCATGAAAGAGTACTGGGGCTGGTTGCAGGAGAGTAAGAAGACGTCGAACGGGATGTAGCTAACTTGTAGGCTACTGCCCAGGTCACGATTCCAAGCGACCCATGCAAACACAGTGAACAAACTCTACGCCAACTACGGGAGAAAAAACAAGCCCTGTGAAAGGCCCGGATTTGCTCACGTTGACGGCCTGATATGCCAACTAGTGCTGGCTTATGCGACAGAGCTGTTCAATTGTTTTCGATCGTTATAAGCAAAGTTCATAATCGAAGCTTAAAGCCAAACGATGCACTATTTTATGGCAGTTGCGTTACACATTAGTGCGTTTTAAACGCAACTGCGTTACTTATAGGAACAGTCAATCAGCCGCGGTAGTAGCGTTGTGGAACAAATGGCATTTTGCTTACAAGCAAAGCCACCTTTTTCCCACGAACAATCGCCCAGACGGGTGTATCGATCGCGACGTACGCGCTGTCGATGTAACCCATGGCCAATGGCGCACCCAAGGTTGGCCCGAAACCACCGCTGCAGACGCTGCCGATGATCTCGCCGGCTTCGTTGACGATCTCCGCCCCTTCGCGCACTGGCGTCCGTTCCTGCGGTAGCAGGCCGACACGTTTGCGGCTGACTCCGCCCTGTTGCTGGGCGAATACGGTTTCAGCCCCCGGGAAACCACCGGCACGCGCTCCGTCGGCCCGACGCGGCTTGGAAATGGCCCACAACAGGCTGGCTTCGATGGGGGTGGTGTCGGTGTTCATGTCATGGCCGTACAGGCACAAGCCAGCTTCCAGGCGCAGGGAGTCACGCGCGCCGAGGCCAATGGCTTCAACTTCCGGTTCCGCCAGCAGTGCGCGGGTCAGGGCTTCGGCGTTGGCGGCCGGCACGGAAATTTCGAAACCGTCTTCACCGGTGTAACCCGAGCGGCTGACAAAACAGTCCACACCCAGCAGTTTTACCCGGGCGAACTGCATGAAGGTCATCTTCGCCACTTCCGGTGCCAGACGTGCCAGTACCGTCACGGCCGCCGGTCCTTGGAGGGCGAGCAGGGCGCGCTCCTCGAACAGTGGCTCGATGGTGCACTGCTCGCCAATGTGCTTGCGCAGATGCGCCAGGTCTTGATCCTTGCAGGCAGCGTTGACCACCAGGAACAGTTCGTCGTTACCCAGGTTGGCGACCATCAGGTCGTCGAGGATGCCGCCGCTTTCGTTGGTGAACATTGCATAACGCTGCATGCCCACGGGCAAGTCGATGATATCCACCGGAACCAGGGTTTCCAGGGCCTTGGCGGCATTGGCGCCGGTCAGGCGAATCTGGCCCATGTGCGACACATCGAACAGACCGGCCTGATCGCGGGTGTGCTGGTGTTCTTTCATCACGCCCAACGGATATTGCACAGGCATGTCATAGCCGGCGAACGGCACCATGCGCGCGCCGAGTTCGATGTGCAGAGCATGCAACGGGGTTTTCAACAGTTGTTCGGTGGACATATTCAGCTCCTGAAGAAGAGTGCAGATGAGCGCGCATCAGCACTCGATAATGTTGACCGCCAAACCGCCACGGGCGGTTTCCTTGTATTTGCTTTTCATGTCGGCGCCGGTCTGGCGCATGGTGCGAATGACCTTGTCGAGGGAAACGAAATGTTGACCGTCACCACGCATGGCCATGCGCACGGCATTGATGGCCTTGACCGAACCCATGGCATTGCGTTCGATACAAGGCACTTGCACCAACCCGCCAATCGGGTCGCAAGTCAGGCCGAGGTTATGTTCCATGCCGATTTCCGCGGCGTTTTCGACTTGCTGCACGGTGCCGCCCAGGACCTCGCACAGGGCACCGGCCGCCATTGAGCAGGCGACGCCCACTTCGCCCTGACAGCCGACTTCGGCGCCGGAGATCGAGGCGTTTTCCTTGTACAAGATGCCGATGGCCGCCGCGGTCAGCAGAAAACGCACGACGCCGTCGTCATTCGCGGTCGGGATGAAGCGCATGTAGTAATGGAGGACGGCAGGAATGATCCCGGCTGCACCATTGGTGGGCGCAGTGACGACGCGTCCGCCGTTGGCGTTTTCTTCGTTGACCGCCAGGGCGTACAGGTTGACCCAGTCCAGCACCGAGAGCGGGTCACGCAGGGACGATTCCGGGTTTTTGCACAGCTGCCGATGCAGCGCGGCGGCCCGGCGCTTGACCTTCAAGCCTCCGGGCAGGATGCCTTCGTTGCGGCAGCCGGCGGCGACGCAGTCCTGCATGACCTGCCAGATTTTCAGGAGGCCGGCACGGGTCTCCGCTTCCGGGCGCCAGGCGCTTTCGTTGGTCAGCATCACCTGGCTGATGGACAAGCCGTAAGTGGCGCAGTGACCGAGCAGTTCCTTGGCGGTTTTGAAGGGAAATGTCAGGGGTGTGGCGTCTTCGACGATGCGGTCGGCGCCGGCGGCGTCTTCGTCGACGACAAAACCGCCGCCGACCGAGTAGTACTCGCGGCTGCGGATTTGCAGCCCGGCTGCGTCGAATGCACGGAAAATCATGCCGTTGGGATGGTAAGCCAACGGTTTGCGAATCATCGCCAGGTGTTCTTTTTCATTGAATGCAATGCTGTGTTCGCCGAGCAGGTTCAGCTGTCCGCTGCCACGAATGGCTTGCAGGCGTGCGGCCACGGTTTCGGTGTCGACGGTGTCCGGGTGTTCGCCTTCCAGCCCCAGCAGCACGGCTTTGTCGCTGCCGTGGCCTTTACCGGTGGCGCCGAGTGAACCGTACAGCTCAACTTTGACGCAGGTGGTCGCGGCCAACAGTTTTTCGCGGCGCAAGCCTTCGACGAAACGCGCGGCTGCGCGCATCGGACCGACGGTGTGGGAGCTGGAGGGGCCGATGCCAATCTTGAACAGGTCGAACACGCTTAAAGACATGGTTGTTCTCCGGTTTCTTCTTATAGGAGTTGGCGGAATTCAGGCGTGATGCATTCCTTGTGGGAGCTGGCTTGCCAGCGATGGCGATGGATCAGGCAGCAAAAATGTCGACTGACCCACCGCTATCGCTGGCAAGCCAGCTCCCACAGGGTTTTGTGGTGTTCTTAAACGCGGGGGCGAGCAAACCCGCCCCCTCATCTGATTAAGCGTAGCTTTCGATCGACGGGCAGGCGCAGACCAGGTTGCGATCGCCGAACACGTTGTCGACACGACCGACCGGTGGCCAGTATTTGCCTTCGATCAGCGAGGCAACCGGGTACACCGCTTGTTCGCGGCTGTACGGGTGCGACCACTCACCGACCAGCTCCGCCGCCGTGTGCGGGGCGTTTTTCAGTGGGTTGTCGTCCTTGTCCAGGGTGCCGTTTTCCACCGCGCGGATTTCTTCACGGATGCGGATCATGGCGTCGCAGAAGCGGTCCAGTTCTTCCTTGGATTCACTTTCGGTCGGCTCGATCATCAGCGTGCCGGCCACCGGGAACGACATGGTCGGGGCGTGGAAGCCGAAGTCGATCAAGCGTTTGGCTACGTCATCAACGCTGATGCCGCTGCTGTCTTTCAGCGGACGCAGATCAAGGATGCACTCGTGCGCCACCAGGCCGTTGCTGCCGGTGTACAGCACTGGGTAGTGCTCTTCCAGGCGACGGGAAATGTAGTTGGCGTTGAGGATCGCCAGCTGCGAAGCACGCTTCAAGCCTGCGCCACCCATCATGCGAATGTACATCCAGGTAATCGGCAGAATGCTTGCGCTACCGAACGGTGCCGCGCAGACCGCGCCTTCCTTGCGTGCCATCTGGGCGTGGCCCGGCAGGAACGGAGTCAGGTGCGATTTCACGCCGATCGGGCCGACGCCCGGGCCGCCACCGCCGTGCGGGATGCAGAAGGTTTTGTGCAGGTTCAGGTGCGAGACATCGCCGCCGAACTTGCCTGGCGCGCAGAGGCCAACCATCGCGTTCATGTTGGCGCCGTCGATGTACACCTGGCCGCCGTTGTCATGAATGATGCCGCAGATTTCGCGGATGCCTTCTTCGAACACGCCGTGGGTCGACGGGTAGGTGATCATCAGCGCGGCGAGGTGTTCGCGGTGCTCGATGGCCTTGGCGCGCAGGTCTTCGATGTCGACGTTGCCACGGGCGTCGCAGGCGGTGACGACAACGCGCATGCCGGCCATTTGTGCGGTGGCCGGGTTGGTGCCGTGGGCCGACGACGGGATCAGGCAGATGTCGCGACGGTCTTCGCCACGGCTCTGGTGGTAGGCGCGAATCGCCAACAGACCCGCGTATTCACCTTGGGAACCGGCGTTCGGTTGCAGCGAGATCGAGTCGTAACCGGTGGCGGCGCAGAGCATCGCTTCGAGTTCGTCGGTCAGTTGCTGATAACCGGCGCTTTGCTCGGCCGGGGCAAACGGGTGCAGGGCGCCGAATTCAGCCCAGGTCACCGGGATCATTTCACTGGCAGCATTGAGCTTCATGGTGCACGAACCCAGCGGGATCATGGTGCGATCCAGGGCCAGGTCTTTGTCGGCCAGCTTGCGCAGGTAGCGCATCAGCTCGGTTTCCGAGTGATAGCGGTTGAACACCGGATGGCTGAGGATTGGCGACTGACGTACCAGCGTGGCCGGGATGGTGCTCTGCACCGAGGCGGCGAGGGCGGCGAAGTCCGGCAGGGTCTTGCCGTTGGACAGCAGGCTCCAGAGGGTTTCAACGTCGGCCTGGGTGCTGGTTTCGTCAAGGGACAGGCCCAGACGTTCAGCGTCGACGACGCGCAGGTTGATCTGCTGGGCGCGCGCCTGATCGTGCAGTCTGGCGGTGTCGGCGCCGGTATTGATCGTCAGGGTGTCGAAGAAGTTTTCCTGTTCGACGTTCAGCCCCAGAGCGGTCAAGCCCTTGGCCAGGATCGCGGTCAGGTGATGGACGCGATTGGCGATTTGGGTCAGGCCTTTAGGGCCGTGGTAAACAGCGTACATGCTGGCGATGTTGGCCAGTAGCACTTGCGCGGTGCAGATGTTGGACGTGGCCTTCTCGCGGCGGATGTGTTGTTCGCGGGTTTGCATGGCCAGGCGCAGGGCCGGCTTGCCGAAACGGTCCACGGAAACACCGACCAGACGGCCCGGCATGTCACGCTTGAATGCGTCTTTGGTGGAGAAGTACGCCGCGTGCGGGCCACCGAAGCCCAGCGGTACGCCAAAGCGTTGCGCGCTGCCGATGGCCACGTCGGCGCCGAATTCGCCCGGCGGGGTCAGCACGGTCAGGGCCAGCAGGTCGGCGGCCACGGCCACCAGAGCGTTGGCGGCGTGGAAGCGCTCGGTCAGTTCGCGGTAGTCGAACACGTCACCGTTGCTTGCCGGATACTGCAGCAGGGCACCGAAGAACGGCGTCACGTCGGTCAGTTCACGCTCGTCGCCAACCACCACGTCGATGCCCAACGGCTCGGCACGGGTGCGCAGCACGTCAAGAGTCTGCGGGTGGCAATGCGCGGAGGCGAAGAATTGGTGGCTGCCTTTGTTCTTGCTCAAGCGTTTGCAGAAGGTCATGGCTTCGGCAGCGGCAGTGGCTTCGTCGAGCAGCGAAGCGTTGGCGATCGGCAGGCCGGTGAGGTCGCTGATCAGGGTCTGGAAGTTCAGCAGCGCTTCGAGACGGCCTTGGGAGATTTCTGGCTGGTACGGGGTGTAAGCGGTGTACCAGGCTGGATTTTCCAGGAGGTTGCGCAGGATCGGCGACGGCGTGTGGGTGCCGTAGTAACCCTGGCCAATGAAAGTCTTGAACAGCTGGTTCTTGCCGGCGATGGACTTGATCAACGCCAAGGCATCGGCTTCGCTCAGACCGTCTTCCAGGCCGAGTACGCTGGTGCCCTTGATGCTGTCGGGAATCACGCTGGCGCTCAGGGCTTCCAGGGAATCGAAGCCCAGGCTGTTGAGCATGGCTTGCTCGTCACCGGCGCGCGGGCCGATGTGACGGGCGATGAATTCGTTGGCGGTCGTCAAATTGATTTGCGTCATGTCAGTGCTCCTCAGGCTTCGGCTTGGGCTTTGATCAGGCGGTCGTAGGCGTCCTGATCCAGCAGTTGGCCGACAGCGTTGGCGTCGCTTGGCTTGAAACGGAAGAACCAGCCTTCGCCCAGCGGATCTTCGTTGACCAGCTCCGGGCTGCTGTCCAGCGCCGGGTTGACTTCCAGCACTTCGCCGTCCAGCGGCATGTACACACCGCTGGCGGCTTTTACCGATTCCACGGTGGCGGCTTCGGCGCCTTTGTCGTAGGACTGCAGCTCAGGCAGTTGTACGAAAACCACGTCGCCCAGGGCGTTCTGGGCGAAAGCGGTGATACCGACTGTGACGCTGCCGTCAGCTTCGGTGCGCAGCCATTCGTGATCTTCAGTAAAACGCAACTCGCTCATGGAAACTCCTAAGGGGCCAGACTCGTCTGGTGGACGCGATTGAATGCTTGGGCGATGCCCTGGTTATGAGCGTCTACTTAGCAAGAATACGGCCAATGTTGTTTTTCTTATTTGGATCAATGATTTAGCGGGATTCGGAGTTCCAGGGTGAGGGGGCGCTGTAGCGAAATCGATACGGCAATTATCAAGGATAAAAGCTGAGGTGGATCAGAGCCTTGCGCAGCCGTGATCGGGGTGGGGTGTAGTGATATCGTTCCGCTGTAGCGCTTTCAGTACAGATGGAGGTCGCTTTTGAATAGATCGTTCCCAAGCTCTGCGTGGGAATGCCACTTGTGACGCTCTGCGTCACGCTGTGGGACGCAGAGCGTCCCGGGCTGCATTCCCACGCGGAGCGTGGGAACGATCATCAAACGATCAATCAAACGCTCTACGGCTTATTGGGGATGCCGTACTTGCGCAACCGATGAGCGATGGCGGTATGCGAGGTTTGCAGGCGGCTGGCCAGTTGGCGGGTCGAGGGGTAGCTGACGTAGAGTTTTTCCAGCAGGTTTTTCTCGAACGCGTCCATGGCCTGTTCCAGGCTGTCGACGTCCTGATCGCTCTGGCGTGCCACCGAGGTGCCGGCGATGTCGAGGTCGCCGATGTCCACCAGGCTGCTTTCGCAGATGGCGGCGGCGCGGAAGATTACGTTTTGCAGTTGCCGCACATTGCCCGGCCAGCGGTTGCCGAGCAAAGCCGGATAAGTGCCCGGCGCCAGGCGACAGACCGGACGCTGGATTTGGGCGCACGCCTGCTGCATGAAATAGCGGGCCAACAACAGGATGTCCTGGCCACGTTCGCGCAGCGGCGGCACTTCGACATTGAGCACGTTGAGCCGATAGAACAGGTCTTCGCGAAACAGGCCTTCGCTGACCATTTTTTCCAGGTCGCGGTGGGTCGCACTGAGGATCCGTACGTTGACCTTGACCTCTCGATCACCGCCCACCCGCCGGAAGCTGCCGTCGTTGAGAAAACGCAGCAATTTGGCCTGCAAGTACGGCGACATCTCGCCGATTTCGTCGAGAAATACCGTGCCCTGGTTGGCCAGCTCCATCAGCCCCGGCTTGCCGCCCCGTTGCGCGCCGGTGAAGGCGCCGGGTGCATAGCCGAACAGCTCGCTTTCGGCGAGGTTTTCCGGCAAGGCCGCACAGTTCAACGCCAGAAACGGCGAGCTGTGCCGCGCACTGATGGCGTGACAGGCGCGGGCCACCAGCTCCTTGCCGGTGCCGGTTTCGCCCTGGATCAACAGCGGCGCATCGAGGGCCGCCACCCGTTGTGCGCGGACTTTGAGCGTGCGAATGACCGGCGATTCACCCAGCAGCGCATCGAAACCCTCGGCGTGGTCGTGGTGCAGCGCCGACAGCCGTTCGCCAATGCGATTGGGTTGATAGAGGGTCAGCAACGCGCCAGCATCGGTGATGGGCGTGGCATCCAGCAATAAAGTCTGGCCGTTGACCGTGATTTCGCGCAGCGGCAGACGAAAACCGTGTTCGAGCAGGGCGTCGAGCAACGCCGGATCGGAAAACAGCTCGGCAATGCTTTCACCGGCCGGTTCGCGACCGTACAGGGCGATCAATGCCGGGTTGGCCAGCAGCACTTTGCCGGCGCTGTCCAATGCCAGCACCGGGTCAGTCATGGCCGCCAGCAACGCATCGAGCTGCAGGTGTCGGCGCTGGCCGGGCAGGATGTCGACCACGGTGACCGCTTGCACGCCGCGCACGCTGAACAGCGCATCCCGTAACTCTTCGAGCACTTGCGGGCTCAGGGTCGGCGCGTCGATATAGACGTTGGGCGGGACCATTTCCACCGCATCCAGATTGAGATTGCGCCCACCGAGCAGGGCCAGGACTTCCTGGGTAATGCCGACGCGGTCGATGAAGCTGACGTGGATACGCATGGGACGCTTTCGGGTTCTGGATTACGGAGGGTGGCAAGTATGCCTTGGAGCAGAGGTAAGGTGAAATCCAGAGCGGGATGATGATCGTTCCCACGCTCTGCGTGGTAGCGCTGCCATGGACGCTCCGCGTCCACACTGACGCGGAGCTTCAAGGGATGCATTCCCACGCCGGAGCGTGGGAACGATCAGCAGAGGTACCTGAGTTACTCGAAGTGTTCGAGGTTGACCGGGTCGCCGGATTTCATATTCAACTGCTGCCGGATGTCTTCAAACATCAGATCGTAATGCTTGTGGACAGAGCCGATCTGGCTGTGGGTCTTGGGAATTCCGTACTTTTCGGCGATTTTCGTCACGTTGCTGGCGAAGTTGTAGGCTTCCTCTTTCGGCAGGAAGAACGGCTCCGACACGTCCTTGCCCTGAATGCTGCCATGCAAGGTGAACTGGATGCCTTTTTCCCCTTTGGCATTCTTGCTGACTTCATAATCGAGGTGCACGTTGTAGCTGACATCATCCGGGGTCAGCGCATGACGTTCGATGTGCAAGTGTCCCGGCTCGAATTGTGCCATTCACGTCTCTCCTTACAGGTAGGTAATGCCAGGTGTCGCGGTGCTGATGCGGGTGCCAGCCTTGCCCTGGACGATCGATTCGATGTCGGCGAGTGAGCCGATCACCGCGACTTTTCCAGTATGGCGTGCGAACTCGCAGGCTGCCTGCACCTTTGGTCCCATGGAGCCCGCGGCGAAGCCGAGTTTTTCCATTTCGTCCGGGTGAGCCTGAGCGATGGATTTCTGGGTGGGTTTACCGAAGTCGACAAACGCCGCGTTGACGTCGGTGGCGATCACCAGCAAGTCGGCTTCAAGCTGTTCGGCCAGCAGCGCCGAGCACAGGTCCTTGTCGATGACCGCCTCGACACCTTCGAGCTTGCCGGGGGCGGTGTACATGGTCGGAATGCCGCCACCGCCGGCGCAAATCACGATGCTGCTTTTTTCCAGCAGCCACTTGATCGGGCGTATTTCAAAGATGCGTTTCGGTCTGGGGCTGGCGACTACCCGGCGATATTTGTCGCCGTCCGGGGCGATTGCCCAGCCTTTTTCGGCAGCCAGTTTTTCTGCCTCGGCCTTGGTGTACACCGGGCCGATGGGTTTGGTGGGGTTCTGGAAGGCCGGGTCATTGGCATCGACTTCGACCTGCGTCAGCAGGGTCGCGAACGGCACTTCGAAGTCCAGCAGGTTGCCCAGTTCCTGTTCGATGATGTAGCCGATCATGCCTTCGGTTTCAGCGCCGAGCACGTCCAGCGGATAGGGAGAAACCGAGGTGTAGGCCGCGGCTTGCAATGACAACAGCCCGACCTGCGGGCCATTGCCGTGGGCGATGACCAGTTGGTTGCCGGCGTGGATCTTGGCGATCTGCTCGGTGGCGATCCGGATGTTGGCGCGCTGGTTGTCAGCGGTCATCGGTTCACCCCGACGGAGCAGGGCGTTACCGCCCAGTGCAACGACGATACGCATGGTGGTTGTCCTTTTAGAGTCGGTGATCCTGGATCGTTCCCACGGTCCCCGTGGGAATGCATCTGGTGACGCTCCGCGTCACATCGGACGCGGAGCGTCCGTGGCGGCATTCCCACGCAGAGCGTGGGAACGATCGTTTGGGGGCAGTCCTTACAGATCAGCCAGCGTCGACACCAGAATCGCCTTGATGGTGTGCATGCGGTTTTCCGCTTGCTCGAAGGCAATGCAGGCCGGCGACTCGAAGACGTCATCGGTCACTTCGATACCGTTCTTCAGGTGTGGGTACTGCTCGGCGATCTGTTTGCCGACCTTGGTGTCGCTGTTGTGGAAGGCCGGCAGGCAGTGCATGAACTTGGTGCGCGGGTTGCCGGTGGCTTTCATCAGTTCGGCGTTGACCTGATAAGGCAGCAGTTGCTGAATGCGCTCGGCCCAGGCCTCCACGGGTTCGCCCATCGACACCCAGACATCGGTATGAATGAAATCCACACCTTTGACGGCGGCTTTCGGGTCTTCGGTGAGGGTGATGCGGGCACCGCTTTCTTCACCGTACTGTTTGCAGCGGGCCACCAGATCGTCCGCCGGCCACAAGGCTTTCGGCGCGCAGATGCGCACGTCCATGCCGAGCTTGGCGCCGATCAGCAGCAGCGAGTTGCCCATGTTGTTGCGGGCGTCGCCGAGGTAGGCGTAGCTGATGTCGTGGATCGGTTTGTCGGCGTGTTCACGCATGGTCAGCACGTCGGCAATCATTTGCGTCGGGTGATATTCATCGGTCAAACCGTTGAACACCGGGACCCCGGCAAACTTGGCCAGTTCTTCGACGATCTCCTGTTTGAAACCACGGTATTCGATCGCGTCGTACATGCGCCCCAGTACGCGGGCCGTGTCCTTCATGCTTTCCTTGTGGCCGATCTGCGAAGAGTTGGGATCGATGTAGGTGACGTTGGCACCTTGGTCATAGGCCGCGACTTCGAACGCACAGCGGGTGCGGGTCGAGGTTTTTTCGAAGATCAGCGCGATGTTGTTGCCCTTGAGGTGCTGCTGTTCGGTGCCGGTGTATTTGGCGCGCTTGAGGTCGCGGGACAGGTCGAGCAGGTAACGCAATTCGCGAGGGGTGTGGTGTTCCAGGCTCAGCAGATTGCGGTTATGAATATTGAACGCCATTTTGGATCTCCTAAGGTGTCGGTTATCCCTTCGGCCCACACTCGGTAAGTGCGGGCCGAAGTTAATAGGTTAGTAGTCGATCGGATCGCGGATGATCGGGCAGGTCATGCAGTGGCCGCCGCCGCGACCGCGTCCGAGTTCGCCGGCGCTGATGGTGATCACTTCCACCCCGGCCTTGCGCAGCAGAGTATTGGTGTAGGTATTGCGGTCGTAGCCGATGACCACCCCCGGTTCCACGGCCACCACGTTGTTGCCGTCATCCCATTGCTCGCGTTCGGCGGCGAAGCTGTTGCCGCCGGTTTCGACGACGCGCAGGGCCTTGAGGTTGAGGGCCTTGGCCACGGTGTCGAGGAAGTTGGTTTCTTCGCGACGGATGTCGATGCCGCCCGGTTTGCTTTCGTCGGGGCGAAGGGTGAAGGCAACAATCTGGTTCACCACTTCCGGGAAGATCGTCACCACATCGCGGTCGCAGAAACTGAACACGGTGTCCAGGTGCATCGCCGCGCGGGATTTCGGCAGGCCGGCGACGATGACCTTCTCGACGGCTTTGTTCTTGAACAGGTTGACCGCCAGTTGGCCGATGGCCTGGCGGGATGAGCGTTCGCCCATGCCGATCAACACCACGCCGTTGCCGATCGGCATCACGTCGCCGCCTTCGAGGGTGGAACTGCCGTGGTCCTTGTCCGGGTCGCCATACCAGATTTCGAATTCGGCGTTGGTGAACTGCGGATGGAATTTGTAGATGGCGGTGGTCAACAGGGTTTCCTGGCGACGCGCCGGCCAGTACATAGGGTTGAGGGTGACGCCACCGTAGATCCAGCAGGTGGTGTCGCGGGTGAACTGGGTGTTGGGCAGCGGCGGCAGGATGAAGCTGGAGTGGCCGAGGAATTCACGGAACATCTGGATGGTCTTGCCGCCGAAACTGTCCGGCAGGTCATCGGCAGAGACCCCGCCAATCAGGAACTCGGCGATCTTGCGCGGCTCCAGGCTGCGCAGCCATGAACTCGTTTCATTGATCAAGCCCAGGCCCACCGAATCGGCGGTGATCTTGCGTTGCAGAATCCAGTCCAGGGCTTCGGGGATGGCGACGATGTCGGTCAACAAGTTGTGCATTTCCAGCACATCGACATTGCGCTCACGCATCTTGGTGACGAAATCGAAATGGTCGCGCTTGGCCTGAGCCACCCACAGTACGTCGTCGAACAGCAGTTCGTCGCAGTTGTTCGGGGTCAAACGCTGGTGGGCAAGCCCGGGGGAGCAAACCATGACTTTGCGCAATTTGCCGGCTTCGGAATGGACGCCGTACTTAACTTTTTCCGTGGTCATTTCAGTGATCCTCCAGCTACAAATTACAGGGTCAGAAAGCCGTCATAGAGACCGTAGGCCGCTACCAGCGCGCCCACGACCACCGCGGCGAAAATCAGTTTCTCGACGTTGGTGAACACCGGTTTGTCGAGTTCCAGCTTGGCCTTGGCGAACAGGATGGCGCCGGGTGCGTAGAGCAGGGCCGAGAGCAGCAGGTACTTGATACCGCCGGCATAGAGCAGCCAGACCGCGTAAATCAACGCGATGGCGCCGATGATCAGATCCTTCTGCCGTTCACCCGCCGCGCCTTCATAGGTTTCGCCGCGTACCGCCAACAGCAGGGCATAGGCGGCCGACCACAGGTATGGCACCAGAATCATCGAGGTGGCGAGGTAGATCAGCGACAGGTAAGTGCTGGCCGAGAACAGCGTGATGATCAGGAATACCTGGACCATGGCGTTGGTCAGCCACAGCGCATTGACCGGCACTTGGTTGGCGTTTTCCTTGCGCAGGAAGGCCGGCATGGTGTGGTCCTTCGCGGCGGCGAACATGATCTCCGCACACAGCAGCACCCATGACAACAGCGCACCAAGCAGGGAAATGATCAGGCCGACACTGATCAGTACTGCCCCCCATTTACCCACCACATGCTCGAGCACGGCGGCCATCGACGGGTTCTGCAGCTTGGCCAGTTCCGGTTGAGTCAGGATGCCCAGCGACAGCACGTTCACCAGCACCAGAATGAGCAGCACGGAAATAAAGCCGATCACCGTGGCCTTACCCACATCACTGCGTTTTTCCGCACGCGCCGAGAAAATGCTCGCACCTTCAATGCCGATGAACACCCAGACGGTGACCAGCATCATGTTGCGTACCTGATCCATCACGCTGCCCAGGTCAGGGTTTTTCAGGCCCCAGATGTCGGCGGTGAAGATGTCCAGTTTGAACGCGAACACGGCAATCAGGATGAACAGCACCAGCGGCACAATCTTGGCTACGGTGGTGACCAGGTTGATGAAGGCGGCTTCCTTGATCCCGCGCAGCACCAGCAGATGGACGGCCCAGAGCAGGACAGAGGCGCCAATCACTGCAGCCACCGTGTTGCCCTCACCGAAGACCGGGAAGAAGTAACCCAGGGTGCTGAACAGCAGGACGAAATAGCCGACGTTGCCCAGCCAGGCGCTGATCCAGTAGCCCCAGGCGGAAGAAAAGCCCATGTAGTCGCCGAAGCCGGCCTTGGCGTAGGCGTAGACACCACCGTCGAGGTCAGGCTTGCGGTTGGCCAGGGTCTGGAACACAAAAGCGAGCGTCAGCATACCCACGGCGGTGATGGCCCAGCCAATCAGAATGGCGCCGACGTCAGCACTGGCGGCCATGTTCTGTGGCAAAGAAAAAATCCCTCCACCTATCATTGAACCAACTACCAGGGCAACCAGTGCTCCCAGTCGAAGTTTTCCAGGGGTTTCAGACATTGCATGACTCCATTGCAGATGAAGAGGGTTAACAGCTTGGTTCTGTTTACAACTCAATCAGCTGACATGGATCAGTGCATGGTCACATTGTGGATAAAAGCTCACCAATTATTCGCAGGCACAAGTCAGCATTCTGAAAAGCCTGTCCTAGAGGCGTCGTGTTTTAAGTATTTAACGGATCGTGTTGCTGCTTTATGACGCTAGTTCGTTTTTAGGCGGACGCAAACTTTGCGGAGGTAATTTCAGTAGCAAATAGTTTTATTGAGGGGCACGGTTAAAGCGAATCGCTATAAAAAAGGGTAAATCTATAAGCGCTCAGTAAGAGTCGTAAATTGGCGTTAACGAATAAAGGTTATTACGCTCTACCCAATTAGATAATAAGAAGATAACCCGGTATTTTCCGAGCCATTGGAGGCGCAACAATGTCGCAAACCCAGCAAAAGCTTCGCCTGAGCGCGCTGATCGCTCTGGTCGTGGGCTCGATGATTGGCGGTGGAATATTTTCCCTGCCGCAGAACATGGCCGCCAAAGCCGATGCCGGTGCGATATTGATTGGTTGGGCAATCACCGCCGTCGGCATGCTGACCCTGGCGTTTGTGTTCCAGACCCTGGCCAATCGCAAACCGGAGCTGGACTCGGGGGTGTACGCCTACGCCAAGGCCGGCTTTGGCGATTACATGGGGTTTTCCTCGGCATGGGGTTACTGGATCAGCGCCTGGCTGGGCAACGTCGGCTACTTCGTTTTGCTCTTCAGCACGCTGGGGTTTTTCTTTCCGGTTTTCGGCGAGGGCAATACGCCGATTGCCATTGCCTGTGCCTCGGTGCTGTTGTGGACGGTGCATTTTGTGGTGATGCGCGGAATCAAAGAGGCGGCGTTCATCAACCTGCTGACCACGGTGGCCAAAATCGTGCCGTTGATCCTGTTCATCGTGATTGCTGCGGTGGCGTTCAAGGCCGATGTGTTTACCCGTGACATCTGGGGGCGCAGCAATCCGAGTTTCGGGAGCGTGATGGACCAGGTGCGCAACATGATGCTGGTCACTGTCTTTGTGTTCATCGGTATTGAAGGCGCCAGTGTCTATTCGGCGCGGGCGGAGAAACGTTCGGATGTGGGGCGGGCCACGGTCATTGGTTTTCTCGGTGTGTTGGCGTTACTGGTGCTGGTCAACGTGTTGTCGCTGGGCATCATGAGCCAACCGGAGTTGGCCACCTTGCAGAACCCGTCGCTGGCGTCGGTGCTGGAGCATATCGTCGGCCCGTGGGGCGCGTTGCTGATCAGCGTGGGTCTGGCGATTTCACTGCTGGGCGCGTTGCTCTCGTGGGCGCTGCTGTGTGCCGAGATCCTGTTCGCCACGGCGAAAGACAAGACCATGCCGGCGTTCCTGACCAAGGAAAACGCCAATCATGTGCCGGTCAATGCGCTATGGCTGACCAACGTGATGATTCAGCTGTTCCTGCTGATCACGCTGTTTTCCGCCGGCACCTACACCAGCCTGATTTACCTGGCCTCGTCGATGATTCTGGTGCCGTATCTGTGGTCGGCGGCCTATGCGGTGTTGTTGAGCGGGCGCGGTGAAACCTATGAGCACGCTTCGGCAGAACGGACCAAGGATCTGTTGATCGGTGGCGTCGCCCTGAGTTACGCGGTGTGGTTGTTGTACGCCGGTGGTTTGAAGTATTTGCTGCTCTCGGCCTTGCTGTATGCGCCGGGCGTGATCCTGTTCGCCAAGGCCAGGCGTGAACAGGGTAAACCGCTGTTCACACCGGTCGAGAAGGGCATATTCACCTGTGTCATCTGCGGTGCCGGGTTGGCAGCCTATGGGCTGTACAGCGGGGTGTTGAGGTTGTGAGCACTCCTGCATGGAATGCATCAACCTGCGGGAGTGAGCCCGCTCGCATCGAAGGGCTTGCCCAACGAGAGGCCGAGCATAGATAGATGAAAACCCCATGCAGGAGCTGAGCTTGCTCGCGATGGCGGCGTGACAGTCAGCTATGCAGTGTCTGACCCTGCGCTATCGCGAGCAAGCTTTGCTCCTGCCGGGTGCGTTTTTAAACGCGGAACTGATCCATCAACTTCATTTGCTGGGTCGTCAGGCTGTTGAGTTGGCTGCTGATATGCGCCGATTCGGTAGCTTGGCCGGTCAGGGTTTCGGTGACGGTGCGGATCGCGGAGACGTTGCGGTTGACCTCTTCGGCTACGGCGCTTTGCTGTTCCGCGGCGCTGGCGATTTGCAGGTTCATGTCGCTGATCACGGTGACTGCGTCGCTGATTTTGCTCAAGGCCTGCACCGCTTGCTGGATTTGTCCGGCGTTGCTGTGGGCCTGGGTCTGGCTTGAATGCATGGTGGCAACCACGCCGCGTGTGCCGCTCTGGATACGCTCGATCACCAGGCGAATTTCTTCCACCGAGTCCTGGGTGCGTTTGGCCAGGTTGCGCACTTCGTCGGCCACCACCGCAAAACCACGACCACTCTCGCCTGCACGCGCGGCTTCGATCGCCGCGTTGAGCGCCAGCAGGTTGGTTTGCTCGGCGATGCTGCGGATTACCTCCAGCACCGAACCGATCTGCTCGCTGTTGACCGCCAGTGCCTCGACCTCGGTCACGGCCTTGCTGACTTCATCAGCCAATTGATTGATGTCGCGGGTGCTGCGCTCGATGATCTGCATGCCATCGCGGGCCGATTGATCGGCGCCTTTGGCGGCGCTTGCCGCATTCGACGCACTGTTGGCGACGTCGTGGGCGGTGGCGCTCATCTCATTGGAAGCGGTGGCGACCTGGTCGATTTCGCGGAACTGCACCTGCATGCCTTCGCTGGTTTGACGGGCGATTTCCGAAGACTGGTCAGCGGTGCCGCGAGCGTCGGTGATGCTTTGCTTGATCTGCGCGATGGTCGGTTGCAGCTTGTCGAGGAACCGGTTGAACCAACTGACCAGCTCGCCCAATTCATCCTTCTTGCTGTAGTGCAGACGCTGGGTCAGGTCGCCGTCGCCACTGGCGATCGCCTTGAGCATGTCGGCCACGCTGTTGATCGGCCGGGTCACGCCCGAAGCGGTGAGCCACATCAGCAGCAAGCCGATCAGGCCGGCAATGATCGCCACCACAATGGCTTTGATCGTGCCAGTTTGCTGGGCGTCGTCGAGCACCGATTGCAGCTTCACCGAATCCGCCAGCAGCGTTTGCCTGGGCAGGTCGATGACCACGCCCCAGGCTTTGGAATCGGCAATCGGGCTGACCGGGTACACCGCGCGGATCAGGTCACCCTGCTGGAGAATTTTCGCGGTGCCGGCGCCGAGCAGTTGCAAGACATCCTTGCCATCAGCGCCCAGGGTATCGCCGATGCTTTTGCCGACTTTGCTGGCGTCGACGCTGTAGGCCGCCATGACGCCCGTGCCGGAGACAATCAGCATGTGCCCGGCGCTGTTGAACAGTTCACGCTGGGAATCGACCGCCGCAGCTTGCAGGGCGTCGAGCGCGATGTCGATACCGACCACGCCGATGGCTTTGCCCTCAACCAGCAGCGGAACGGAAATGGTGGTCATCAACACTTCCTTGCCACCGACCATATCGGCGTACGGGTCGAGCAGGCAGGTGCGCTTGCTGTCCCGCGGGCAGGTGTACCAGATGTTGTAGGGCGTGCCGCTGAGGTTAAGCGTGGTCTTGGTCATGTCCTCTTCGACCATGATGGTATTGAGCGCTTCACCCCCGGCGCGGCTCCAGTACGTAGCGAAGCGACCCGCCTCGTTGGACTGACGGGCGGCATCATTGGCGAACTCGCTGTCCTTGCCGTCGAGGCCGTTGGGTTCGAACGCCAGCCAGATCCCCAGCACCTTGCTGTTGCGCTCGAATGCGGTCTTCAAGCTCTGGTTCAACTCTTCGCGCAGGGCGCCGGGCTCGAGCGAGCGCTTGGCGGCGAGGTTGCGCATGTCGTTGATCTGATCCGCCAACGCGGTCACTACCGTCAGGGTTTCACCGAACGTCTTCTGCACCCGAACCGCTTGCTCGGCGGCCTTGGCCTGCAGCAAGTCCTGCACGCTGGCGGTGAGCATTCTGCTGCTGGAGTCGCTGACCAGTTCATCGTTCTGATTGGTCTGGTAGAAGTTCATGCCCACGATCAACGCGACGACGCCGAGCAGGCAGAGGCCGGAGAGCAGGACAATTTTCAGGCGGATGGACAGTGAGTCGAACATGGGGCGAGCTCGCGAATGGATGAAGAGTTGGCTGTGAGCCGGAGCGGCTCGATCCGCCAAATCCATTTAGCGCCATTCCATCCACATCGGCGCGAAGCCGAGATTGCATGAGCAGCATGCCGACGAACGGTCATGGTTGAACGTTTGCGCGGGAAAATGTGCCGAAAGCAGGCTCAAAAACAGGAAAAATCGCGGTGCATTCAGGTGCGTCGCGTCGGCGATTCAGGCCGCGACCAGATCCACAGATTGCCCAGCCCCATCCCGACGATCGCCAGATAAATCGGCCAGCCATGGTCGAGCATTACCAGCATGAGACCGGCACATAGCAGCATGCTGACCGTGGCGCTGACTTTGGCCCTGCGCGCGATGATTCTGCCGTTGCGCCAATTGCTGAGGATGGGACCGAACAATCGATGACTTTCCAGCCAGGCACTCAGGCGTGGCGAACTTTTAGTGGCGGCCCAGGCGGCCAGCAGGATGAATTCGGTGGTCGGCAGGCCGGGAATGACGATGGCGATCAGGCCGATACCCAGGCTGACGTAGGCCAGCAGGCCGAAGAGAACGCGGGTTAGTTTTGAGGAGGCGGGCATGGGCTCACGGCAGGTATCGAGGCTAGATCAGGATCTGGGGAAGTTGCTCGGTCCCTGTGGGAGCGGGCTCGCCCGCGATAGCAATTTCCAATTCAGCATCTCTATTGGATGTGAAGCCGCCATCGCGGGCAAGCCCGCTCCCACAGGATTTTTATACAGTCAGGCGATTTCCGGGGTGGTGGCGTAAGCCTGTTCCAGCAACACCGTGAACCGATTGAACGCATCGATGGCGCCTTTATCCAGTTCGGCTTCTTCCTCTGCGCTGAGCGACAGTCCATCGAGGGTTTTGACGAAGCTCTTCCAGCCTTGCGCACGACCACCGGCCGGCTCGCCCAAGTGCCGCGCACCAAAGGTTTCGCTCAAACCCAGGCCCACGGCACGCTTGATCAGGAACGCCGCACCCAGCTTCGAGCCTTCGGAAACGAACAGCCAGCCCAGCGCTTGGGGCTTGCCTGGGTTGTTCACCGCACCGGCGACCGGTGCCGGAACGTCGGTGTCCAGGTCCGCCAGGTCGGCCTTGGCCGCTTCGGCGCGGCAGCGAGCGCAGAGGTCCGGGACGATGGCGTTCAGTTGAGCATCGTTGTACAGCGACACCAGTTCCGACTGGAACAGGTACTGCGCCACCACGAAGCGGGCGAAGCTGGCCCGGGATTCAAAAGGCGCGTGGGCTTTGACCAGGGCATCGAGTCTGGTGTGGGGCTCGTGGGTGATCTGGTTCAGGCGTTGGGAACGCAGGCTCGGGGATTGAACGGTGTCCTGAGTGGTCATGACAAATCCTTTGGAAGAAAAAGAAACGCTTGTTAACGAGACGAATCAGCTCGGGCCAGGCAGTAAAAAAACCTCACTGCGCAGCCCTGTGAAGCCGCGCAGAGAGGTGAGGCCGGTCAGATATCCCAGATCAGGTTGATGGCGAAATTGCGGCCCGGCTGGGTCAGGCGATCAAGGTTGGCCGGTTGGGTCACCGAGGCTTCGCCGACGCTGTCGTAGCCGCGCACGTCGTCCCACAGCCAGTACTTCTTGTCAGTCAGGTTGTAGATGCCGCCGCTGAGGGTGACGTCGTTGGTCACCTTGTAGAACCCGGTCAGGTCGAGGATGCCGAAGCCCGGCGTCTTGAACTGGCTGCTGACGCCGTCCGGCGACTTGAAGTTGCTGTCGTCGACGCGGTCCTTCTTTTTCACCAGGGTCCAGCTGAGCAAGCTGCCGTAGTTGTCCTGGTCGTAACCCAGACCAAACACGCCGGTCAGCGGGTTGACGCTGTTGATCGGCTCGCCATTGTCGTTGTTGCGACCGTAGGCGTAGGCCACCGAGCCCTGGGTATAGAGACCTTGTGGCGCACCCAAGGTATCGAGGTTCAGGCGACCCTTGATTTCCGCGCCCTTGATGGTGGCGTGCTTGATGTTGGCGCTCTGGAAGGTCGGTTGGTCATAACCCGGAGTGACAGCGTCTTCGTTGATGAAGTCGCGGTACTTGTTGTAGAACACCGCCATTTCGAATGAGCCCTGCTCGAAGTTGCCCCGCAGGCCCGTCTCGTAGCTTTGGCTTTTTTCCGGTTCCAGGTCCGGGTTGGGTTCCACGCTGTAACCCGCCGCGGTGTTATCGAAACGCCCGTACAACGCCTTGGCGGTCGGGGTGCGGAAGCCTTCGGCGTACTGGCCGTACCAGGTGTAGTTATCGGTCAGGGCGTAGGTCAGGCCGAACTTGGGCGAGACTTTGTGCCAGGTCTTGTTTTCGTCGCTGACGGTGCCGCGACCGTCAGCCGAAACGGTGTTGAGGAATTCGTCGGTGATGTCCGGCTTGAGTTCGGTGTAGTCGTAGCGCAAGCCCGGCAGGAAGGTCCACTTGTTCCAGCTGATCTGATCCTGGGCGAACACGCTGTAGGTGTTGATGGTCGGGTCTGGGAAATCCGAGGATTTTTTCAGCACGTCCGCTGGGCTGCTGGCGCCAATGGCAGTGCAGCCGCGACCGACCGCCAGGCAGGTGCCGTTGCCGCTGCGCGAGCCGGTGACTTTCTGTTGCTTGAGGGTGGTGCCGTAAGTCAGCAAGTGCTCGGTGTCGGCAATGCTGAAAGATTTATCCAGCTGCAAATCGAACACCCACTGCTTTTCTTCGTAGAGAGTGTCGCGGGTTCGCAGTACCTGGCGAGTGATCGGGAAATAGAACTCGTCGGTGCTCTGGTCAGTCTTGGCAATCTGATGGTTCAGGCTCCACTTGATATTGTCCGTCAGCAGGCTGTCCAGGGCGAAGCTGTGTTCCAGGCCAAAACGCTCGCGGGTGATCGTGTCGTTACCGGTGCGCCACTGGTACATGCCACCAGGCAAAATGCTCGCCGGGATGGTGGGGGCGCCCTCGAAGAACGGGCCGCCATAGGCACTTTTCTGGTCGCTATCGCGATCGTCCTTGTACTTCTCGTAGGTCAGGCCCAGGCGTGCGTCGTCCTGGTAATTCCAGCCGACCTTGGCCAGGACGTTGCTGGTGCGTACGTCCTCCGGGTTGGCCGCCGTGCGGCTCAGACCGGTACCGTTGTTGTTGCCATAGGATTCGGTTTCGTGACCGTCGCGCTGGCTGTAATGCAGCAGGCCGTCGAATTGATCGGCACGACCGGCCACGGTGGCGGATTTCAGCCAGCTCTCGTCAGCGGAGCTGTAGCCGGTCTTCAAGCGTGCGCCAACATCCTGGCCGGGCTTGATGATGTCGTCCGGATCGAGGGTGAAGTAGCTGACCGCGCCGCCGATGGCGTTGCTGCCGTAGAGCACCGAAGCGGGGCCGCGGAGGATCTCGACGCGTTTGACGATTTCCGGGTCGCCGTAGTTGCGCTGCGTCTTGGCATAGGGGCCGTTGAAGAAACCGTTGGGGACTTCGACCCCGTCAATCTGGGTCAGAACCCGGTTACCGTCGATGCCGCGGATGTTGAAGCCGCTGATCCCGCCGCGGGTGCCGGCACCGCCTACCGAAACGCCCGGCTCGTAGCGCACCAGATCCTTGATGGTATTGACGTTGTTGCGGTCCAGTTCTTCGCGCGTGTGGACAGTGACCGTGCTGGGTACGCTGTCCACCGACTGCTCCTGGCGGGTGGCGCTGATGGTCGTCTGTTGCAGATTGAGCGCGCTGCCGGTGGTGCTACGCTCCAGCACGATGTTGTTGTCACCCAGTTTGCGATAACTCAGGTTGGTCCCCACCAACAGGCGATCCAGGGCTTTGTCCGCAGGCAACGAGCCGCGCACACCCGGCGAAGCGACCCCTTGCGCGAGCTCGGCCGGCAAGCCTACCTGCCAGCCTGTCACGGCGGTAAAGGCATTGAGTGCCGAGACCAGCGATTGCGGCGCGATGGTGAATGCGTAGTCGCCCATTTTGCGGGTCTGCTGTTCGGTAGCAGTAGCCGCCATCAGCGGGGCGCTGCCGGCCATCAGGATGGCGGCGGTCAGCAGCGACAGCACACGGGAAGGTGAAGGGGATTGGCGGGTAAGGCGAGAGGACATCGATAGCGCTCCGTGTCGCACGAATCTTTATAGGTGCTGATTGGCAGGTTTAGATGCGAATCAATTGCATTGGCTATAACGAGACGTACGGGGAACGGCTATCGAGTAAAAATAATTCTCATTCAGTTCAAGATCACCAGCGCCGGGTATTCCTTCAGTTGCGCGGAAGTGATGTGGGCCAGCGAGCGAACCACGTCCAGCGGCTGATCGAGACGATAATTTCCCGTCACGGCAACCGCGGCCAACTGCTCGTTGTTGTTGATGATCCAGCCCGGATAGTAACGACGCAGCTCAGCGAGCACCTGGTTCAGCGGGCAGTTTTCAAACACCAGGCGTCCCTGGACCCAGGCCAGGTCGGTGGCTGCATCCAGCTTGGCCGGGCGGTCGAAGCCGTTGGGGCCGATGCGGATGCTCTCTCCGGCGGTCAGGCGAACCCGTGCGTCGTCATGGGTGGCGCGCAAGTCGACATCACCGCGCTGCACGCGAACCTGGGTCACGCCGTCAAGGTAGCGCACGGCAAATGCCGTATCGCGCACGCTGGCGGTAACCAGGCCCGCGTTGATTTCCAGCGGCCGATCACGATGGGGCTGAACCTCGAAAAATGCCTCGCCTTGATACAGACGTGCCTGGCGTTGCTGGTCGTTGATGGTGCTGGAAAACGCCGAGTTGGTGTTGAGCAGGACTTTCGAGCCGTCCTCCAGTTGCAGGCGCTGGCGCTCGCCAACCACGGTCAGGTGATCGGCCTGCAGGCGCATGGGCAGATTGCTGAAGCTGAACAGACCGAGGATCAGCACGGCCGCCGTGGCCAAGGGTTTCCAGTGCGGGCGCAGGCGAGCCAGCACGGTGACTTTGGCGGGGCGGGCAGCCAGGTTCTGCGCGCATTGCGTGACGTGCGGGCCGTTCCAGATCGCCTGGGCCTTGGCGAACGCGTTGGCATGCGCCGGGTCCGCCGCAAGCCATGCATGGAACTGGCGCGTTTGCTCTTCGCTCGGGCTGTCCAGCACGATCAGCCAGTCTAGGGCCTGGTCCATCGCGTCTGCAGTAGCCTGCGCCGGTGAGGGCGAAGGGGAGCGGTGGGTGTCCGTCACGGTGTTTCCTCGGCAGTGTCTACGCACGGCTGTTTTTGTAGTGAAACTGAAAAGAGCGGCAAGGGTAGCCCTGATGACCAGACCCGTCGAGCCGCAGCCGGCTCAGTGGCCGTTTGACCGTTCGGCGACGCCGATACAGATCGTCATGATCAGTTTCAGTTCCTTCTGCACGGTGCTGAGCGAAACGCCGAGTTTTTCAGCAATCTCCAGATAACTGTGACCGTGCAGGCGGCTGAGGATGAAAATCTGTTGCTGACGAGGGCTGAGTTGACTGAGGCGTACGTTCAGACGCTCGAGCAATTGTTCGGCATGGGCGGCGTCTTCGGCGCTGCTGGCGGGGGCGGCAACACTTTGCACCACGTCCACGGGCACGTCCTCGACCATGGTCCGAGAATGGATGCGTCGCGCACGCAAATGGTCCAGTGCCAGATTGCGGGCAGTCTGGAAGACAAATGGTTCAAGATGATCGATGGCCCTCTCACTGAGAGCGCGGGTCACTCGCAGGTAGGTCTCCTGCAACAGGTCTTCGGCGGTGCTGTGATTGTTGACCATTCGCTCCAGCGTGCGCAGCAGGGAGACTCGCTGGGTAATGAAAACGTCGTTGAAGCGCGATTGACTCACGGGAAGACCTGATCCATTTTGAGTGAATGATAATGCTTATCATCCACGCGCATGGTCAAGTCTTGATTTTGTTGATGATTACGCGCGGCCCTGCAAATAGGTCGCGTAATCCGGAATCCGATGCGAGTGTTGTTGATCCATCATCGGGCTGCTGAGCAAATAATCGGCGCTGCATTCATTGCACGCTACCGGAATGTTCCAGACCGCCGCGACCCGCAGCAACGCCTTGATGTCCGGGTCGTGCGGTTGCGGTTCGAATGGGTCCCAGAAGAACACCAGCATGTCGACCCGTTGCTCGGCGATTCGCGCGCCAAGCTGCTGGTCGCCACCCAGTGGGCCGCTGATCATGCTTTCCACTGGCAGATCGAGGCGTTGTTGCAACAACAATCCCGTGGTGCCGGTGGCGACCAGTTCATGCTGGGCGAGACGGTCTTTCTGTCGTGCGGCCCAATCGAGCAGAAATACCTTGCAGTGGTCATGGGCCACCAGGGCGATACGCTTGCGCGCCGCCATGGTTTTTTGCGTGAAGCTGATACCGATCATGGGGTTTTCCACAGGGCGATTTGCGAGGGGGCTGAGGACGCCATCGCCTGCCTGTATGAGCGAGGCTTGCCCGCGAACCCGGCACCGCGGTTATTCATTGGTACCGCGTTATCGTTCTTCGCCGACAAGCCTGGCTCCTGCAGGATCGGATAAGGCGCAACAGGCGAAGGTTATTCGGCGTTGCACAGCGCCAGGCAGTTATCGAGCATGCGGTTGGAGAAGCCCCATTCGTTGTCGTACCAGGCCAGTACCTTGAGCAGCTTGCCGCTGGACTTGGTGTGGTTGGCGTCGAAAATCGATGACAGCGGGTTGTGGTTGAAGTCGCTGGAAACCAGCGGCAAGGTGTTGTAACCGAGAATCTTCGAATGCTGGCTGGCGTGCTTGAGCAGGGCGTTGACTTCTTCCGCGCTGGCTTCTTTTTTCAGCTGTACGGTCAGGTCTACCAGCGATACGTTGATCACTGGTACACGCACCGCCATGCCGGTCAGTTTGCCCGCCAGTTCCGGCAGCACCAGGCCGACCGCTTCGGCGGCGCCGGTCTTGCTCGGAATCATGTTCTGGGTGGCCGAACGCGCGCGGTACGGGTCACTGTGGTAAACGTCGGTCAAGTTCTGGTCGTTGGTGTAGGCGTGGATGGTGGTCATCAAACCGCTTTCGATGCCCAGCTCGCGGTGCAGCACCTGGGCCACCGGGGCCAGGCAGTTGGTGGTGCACGAGGCATTGGAAATGATCTGGTGCGATTGGCGCAGAATGTCGTGGTTGACCCCGTAGACCACGGTGGCGTCGGCGCCTTTGGCTGGCGCCGAGATGATCACTTTGCGTGCGCCGGCCGTAATATGCGCGGCAGCCTTGGCGCGGTCGGTGAACAGGCCGGTGCATTCGAACACCACATCAATTTTTTCCGCGGCCCAGGGCAGGTCGGCCGGGTTGCGAATGGCGCTGACGGCAATACGGTCGCCATTGACGGTCAGGCTTTCCTGATCGTGCTGGACATCCGCGTCGAATGTGCCGTGAACGGTGTCGTATTTGAGCAGGTGCGCATTGATAGCGCTGTCTCCGAGATCGTTGATGGCAACGATCTGCAGATCCTGACGGTAGCCCTGGGTATAGAGTGCGCGCAGGACGTTACGGCCAATCCGGCCAAAACCATTGATTGCAATTCGAAGAGTCATTAACAGCGCCACCGTCGTTTTGTTGTTGGAATTACAAGATTATTCGCAAAAAAATAGAAAACAAGCCTTTTTGATGGCAATATTTTGTTCAATCTACAACGAGTGACCTGAATCAACTGGTCCAACCGATCAAGAAAACCGTCTGTCATCCCATCGACACCGGCGTTTGATCAGCATAGACAATCAGGTCGCCACATCCGTTAGCCTGGAGTTCTACACATGCATCCCCGCGTCCTTGAGGTCACCGAACGGCTTATCGCCCGCAGTCGCGCCACGCGTGAGGCTTACCTTGCATTGATTCGCGGTGCGGCCAGCGACGGCCCGATGCGCGGCAAGCTGCAATGCGCCAACTTCGCCCACGGCGTGGCCGGTTGCGGCAGCGACGACAAGAAGAGCTTGCGGATGATGAATTCCGCGAACATTGCAATTGTTTCGTCATATAACGACATGCTCTCGGCGCACCAGCCGTACGAAGTCTTCCCTGAACTGATCAAGAAAGCCCTGCGCGAAATCGGCTCCGTCGGCCAGTTCGCCGGTGGTACACCGGCCATGTGCGATGGCGTGACCCAGGGCGAGCCGGGCATGGAGCTGAGCCTGCCGAGCCGTGAAGTGATCGCGCTGTCCACCGCCGTGGCGTTATCCCACAACATGTTCGACGGCGCGCTGATGCTCGGCATCTGCGACAAGATCGTCCCGGGCCTGATGATGGGCGCGTTGCGCTTTGGTCATCTGCCGATGATCTTCGTGCCGGGCGGGCCGATGGTTTCCGGAATTTCCAACAAGCAGAAAGCCGACGTGCGCCAGCGCTACGCCGAAGGCAAGGCCAGCCGCGAGGAGCTGCTGGAGTCGGAAATGAATTCCTACCACAGCCCCGGCACCTGCACCTTCTATGGCACCGCCAACACCAACCAATTGCTGATGGAAGTCATGGGGCTGCACTTGCCGGGCGCTTCCTTCGTCAACCCGAACACGCCACTGCGCGACGCCCTGACCCGCGAAGCGGCGCATCAGGTGACGCGCATTACCAAACAGAACGGCGACTACTTGCCGATCGGTGAAATCGTCGACGAGCGTTCGCTGGTCAACTCCATCGTGGCGCTGCATGCCACCGGTGGCTCGACCAACCACACCCTGCACATGCCGGCCATTGCCATGGCGGCGGGCATTCAGTTGACCTGGCAGGACATGGCCGACCTCTCCGAGGTGGTGCCGACCCTGAGCCACGTCTACCCGAACGGCAAGGCCGACATCAACCACTTCCAGGCCGCGGGTGGCATGTCGTTCCTGATCCGCGAACTGCTGGAAGCCGGGCTGCTCCATGAAAACGTCAACACCGTGCTCGGCCATGGCCTGAGCCGCTACACCAAGGAGCCGTTCCTCGACAACGGTGAACTGGTATGGCGCGAAGGCGTGACCGAGAGCCTTGATGAAAGCATTCTGCGGCCGGTCGCTCGGGCATTCTCGCCAGAAGGCGGTTTGCGCGTGATGGAAGGCAACCTCGGTCGCGGCGTGATGAAGGTGTCCGCCGTGGCGCTGGAAAACCAGATTGTGGAAGCGCCGGCAATGGTGTTCCAGGATCAGCAGGACCTGGCGGATGCGTTCAAGGCCGGATTGCTGGAGAAGGATTTTGTCGCGGTGATGCGCTTCCAGGGGCCGCGCTCCAACGGCATGCCGGAACTGCACAAGATGACGCCGTTCCTCGGTGTGCTGCAGGATCGCGGCTTCAAGGTTGCGCTGGTGACCGACGGGCGCATGTCCGGCGCGTCGGGGAAAATCCCGGCAGCGATTCACGTCAGCCCCGAAGCTTATGTCGGCGGCGCTTTGGCGCGGGTGCAAGAGGGCGATATCATCCGCGTCGATGGCGTCAAAGGCACCCTGGAGCTTAAGGTGGACGCCGAAGAATTCGCAGCGCGCACGCCGGCCAAAGGCCTGTTGGGTAACAACATCGGCACCGGTCGCGAACTGTTTGGTTTCATGCGCATGGCCTTCAGCTCGGCGGAGCAGGGCGCCAGCGCCTTTACTTCTGCCCTGGAGACGCTTAATTGAAACTGGCTTTGGTCGGTGACATCGGTGGGACCAACGCACGTTTCGCGTTGTGGAAAAACCAGCAGCTGGAATCGGTCCAGGTGCTGGCGACAGCAGATTTCGCCAATCCGGAACAGGCAATCAGCCTTTACCTGAGCGGGCTCGGCCTGGCACCGGGGGCTATCGGTTCGGTGTGCCTGTCGGTGGCCGGCCCGGTGAGCGGCGATGAATTCAAGTTCACCAACAACCACTGGCGTTTGAGCCGCAAGGTCTTCTGCCAGACCTTGCAGGTGGATCAGCTGTTGCTGGTCAACGATTTTTCGGCCATGGCGCTGGGCATGACCCGTTTGCAGCCCGGCGAATTCCGCGTGGTCTGCGAAGGCACGCCGGAGCCGTTGCGGCCGGCGGTGGTGATCGGTCCCGGCACGGGGTTGGGCGTCGGCACTTTGCTCGATCTCGGCGAAGGCCGATTTGCCGCACTGCCGGGGGAGGGTGGCCACGTCGACTTGCCGCTGAGCAGCCCTCGCGAGACTCAACTGTGGCAGCACATCTTCAATGAAATCGGGCATGTCAGCGCTGAAACGGCATTGAGCGGCGGCGGCTTGCCACGGGTTTATCGGGCAATCTGTGCGGTGGACGGGCATGAGCCGGTGCTTGAGACACCGGAAGCGATCACCGCTGCCGGTCTGGCGGGAGACCCGATTGCGGTGGAAGTGCTTGAGCAGTTCTGCTGCTGGCTCGGTCGGGTGGCCGGCAACAACGTACTTACTACCGGTGCGCGCGGTGGCGTGTACATCGTGGGCGGGGTGATTCCACGCTTTGCCGATTTCTTCCTCGAAAGCGGTTTCGCAAGATGCTTCGCCGACAAGGGGTGCATGAGCGATTACTTCAAGGGGATTCCGGTGTGGCTGGTGACGGCTCCGTATTCCGGGCTAGTAGGCGCCGGTGTGGCCCTCGAACAGGCACACCAGTGATCGTTCCCACGCTCCGCGTGGGAATGCAGCCCGTGACGCTCCGCGTCACTGGACGCGGAGCGTCCCTTGAGGCATTCCCACGCAGAGCGTGGGAACGATCCGTTCATCAGGCATAATCCGCCCCAATTCCAACAACAAGGATGCCTTCGAAGTGAGCTCAGTCAACAAGTCGATTTTGTTGGTCGATGACGATCAAGAGATACGCGAGTTGCTGGACACCTACCTGACCCGCGCCGGGTTTCAGGTACGTACCACGCCCGATGGCGCCGGTTTTCGCCAGGCCTTGAATGACGAACCCAGTGATCTGGTGATCCTCGATGTGATGTTGCCGGACGAAGACGGTTTCAGTTTGTGTCGCTGGATTCGTCAGCACCCGCGGCGGGCTCAGGTGCCGATCATCATGCTCACCGCCAGCTCCGACGAGGCTGACCGGGTCATCGGCCTGGAGCTGGGCGCGGACGATTACCTCGGCAAACCCTTCAGCCCTCGCGAATTGCAGGCGCGCATCAAGGCGTTGCTGCGTCGTGCGCAGTTCGGCCAGGAGCGCAGCGGTGGGGAAGTGCTGGCCTTCGATGACTGGCGGCTGGACATGGTCAGCCACCGGCTGTTTCACATCGACGGTGAAGAAGTGATTCTGTCCGGCGCCGATTTCGCCTTGCTGAAACTGTTCCTCGATCACCCCCAGGAAATCCTCGACCGCGACACCATCGGCAACGCCACCCGCGGTCGTGAACTGATGCCGCTCGACCGCATTGTCGACATGGCGGTGAGCCGATTGCGCCAGCGTCTGCGCGACACCGAGAAACCGCCCCGGCTGATTCGCACTGTGCGTGGCAGCGGTTATCAACTGGCAGCCAATGTGATTGCCAGCAATGGTCACTGAATCCCTGCGCAAACTCGCAGGGCGCGTGCCGGTGCCGCGCTCGCTGTTGGGGCGCATGTTGCTGCTGACCCTGCTGGCGGTGCTGTTCGCCCAGACGTTATCGAGCGTGATCTGGGTCTCGCAATTGCGTGCTACCCAGCTTGAAGGCCTGGTCACCAGCGCCCGCAGCCTTGCCCATTCGATGACCGCCAGCGTCAGTTACTTCCGTTCGTTGCCCGTGGCGTTTCGGCCGTTGGTGCTCGACCAGTTGCGTAGCATGGGCGGTACGCGATTCGTGGTGACGCTCAATGACAAACCCCTGGGCATGGACGTGCTGCCAATCACCCCGCGCAAGGAAGCGGTGATCAACGCGGTGGACGAAGTGTTGCGCCAGTCCCTTGGCCATGACACCGATATTTCGGTGACCTTCGTCAGCCCCGAGGATCTGCGGATTTTCAACGCCGGCCTGAAGCTCGACGAGCTGCCACGCTCCTGGGCGCATTACGCGCTGACCCTGGAGCCGGTTAATCCGCCCGTGCTGGTCACGCAAATCCAGATGGCACCCGGCGAATGGTTGTACATCGCCTCGCTGCTGCCCGAGCCCTACACCAGCCTCGAAGAACAAGGCCTGCCGGCGCAGCAGGTGTGGTTCATCGTACTCACCAGCGGTTTCCTGCTGTTGTTCATCGGTCTGTTGGTGCACTGGCAGAGCCGTCCGCTCAAGCGCCTGGCGCGGGCCGCGCGGGATTTGTCGCTGGGCGCCGACGTCGAGCCGGTGGCCGAGGGTGGCGGCAGTGAAGTGGTCGAAGTCGGTCGCGCCTTCAACACCATGCGCGAGCGCATCAGCCGTTACCTGACTGAACGCAGCCAGTTGTTCAGCGCGATTTCCCACGATTTGCGCACACCGATCACCCGCTTGCGTCTGCGCGTCGAACTGCTCGAAGACGAAAAGCTGCAAGCCAAGTTCGGCCGTGATCTGGATGAGCTGGAGCTGCTGGTCAAAGGCGCGCTGCAATGCGTGAAAGACACCGACATCCACGAGAACATCGAGCCGGTGGATCTCAATCATGTGCTCGATTGTCTGGTGGAACCGTATCTGGCACCCAACGGCAATGGCCGCGTGACCCAGCAGGGACGAGCGCTGGCGGCGTATCCGGGCAAGCCATTGGCGCTCAAGCGCTGCATCGGCAACCTGATCGACAATGCCCTCAAGTACGGGCAGAACGCGCATCTGCACATCGATGACGACGACAGTGCGTTTGTTTTGCACGTCGATGATGAAGGGCCGGGGGTCCCGGAGCAGCGGCTGGAGCAGGTGTTCGAGCCGCACTTTCGTTTGGCCGGGCAGCAGCAGGGGTATGGCCTGGGGCTGGGAATCGCCCGCAACATTGCCCATAGCCATGGTGGTGAAGTCAGCCTGCAGAATTTGCGTGAGGGCGGGTTGCGCGTAACCCTTCAATTGCCTCGAAGTCTAGACTGACGACCGCGTTATCGTTCATCGCGAGCAAGCTTTGTTCCTACAGGCACCACGCACTGTAGGAGCACAGCTTGCTCGCGATGAATGCAAAGAAAATGTCACAGACTGGTGACAAAACCCGGCCCCTTCGTTACAAGCCCGCCACTGCCCGTTGTTTATGCTGGCCCTCAGTCATAACAACAAAAAAGGTCCTCCATGCACAGCTTCCAACCTGCCTTCAGCAGTTGGCTGAACGCACCTGCCCATCAGCAATGGCTCGCCACCGAAGGGTTGCGCCTGTTGGCGTTCGCCAAAGCTTCGAAGCTTCCCGAAGGCTTCGGTAACCTCGATGAAAAAGGTCACCTTGCGGCCAATGCGCAAGCGCAAACCATGATCACCGCACGCATGACCCACAGCTTCGCCATGGCCCACATTCAAGGCCTGCCGGGGTTTGCAGCGCTGGTCGATCATGGCGTCGAAGCTCTGCGCGGACCGTTGCGCGATGCCGTGCACGGTGGCTGGTTTGCGGTGGCCGAACACCGCGACGGCAACACCGGCAAGAATGCCTATCTGCATGCCTTTGTCGCGCTGGCCGCCAGTTCCGCGTTAGTCGCCCAGCGTCCCGGCGCACAAGCGTTGCTCGATGACGCCATCGACATTATCGACACCTACTTCTGGAGCGAGGAGGAGGGTGCCATGCGCGAGTCCTTCAATCGCGACTGGAGCGAAGAGGAGTCGTATCGCGGCGCGAACAGCAACATGCACGCCACCGAAGCCTTTCTCGCCCTGGCCGATGTCACTGACGACAACCGCTGGCTGTGCCGTGCGCAGCGTATCGTCGAGCGAGTGATCCACGGCCATGCCGCTGCCAACGACTACCTGGTGATCGAGCATTTCGACCGCGACTGGCAGCCTCTGCGCGAATACAACCACGACAACCCGGCCGATGGTTTCCGTCCTTACGGCACCACGCCGGGCCATGGATTCGAATGGGCGCGGTTGCTCCTGCATCTCGAAGCGGCGCGAGTGCAGGCCGGCATGCTGACACCCGGATGGCTGGCCACCGACGCGCAAAAACTCTTCGAGCAAAATTGCCTGCACGGCTGGGATGTCGACGGCGCAGCGGGCGTTGTCTACACCCTCGACTGGGACAACAAAGCAGTGGTCCGCCATCGCCTGCACTGGACTCATTGCGAAGCCAGTGCCGCCGCCAGCGCCTTGTTGCAGCGTACCGGTGATGAACAATTCGAGCGCTGGTACCGACTGTTCTGGGAATTCTGTGACAGTTTTTTCATCGACCGATGCGACGGCAGCTGGCATCACGAACTCGATCCGCTGAATCGCCCTAGTGCTGATATCTGGCCGGGCAAACCGGATCTGTATCACGCCTGGCAAGCCGTGCTGATCCCTCGACTACCGTTGTCGCCCAGTATGGCAACGGCTCTGGCGCAAATGTCCCAGGGCGGTTCTGTGTAACCATGCGGTGACATTCGCGCGTCCCTTCGTTACCTGCGAGGGGAGGCGTCCTGTTTAAACTCCTGTGCAGCGCAAGCACCAGACTTGCATGCATAACAACAAGAAAGGTACATCTCAGATGAATGCGATTTCTCGCCTCGCTACTGTCATTTCTGTCGCCTCCCTGTTCCCGCTCGCAATGCTGCCGCTCAGTGTTTCCGCTGCCGACTCCAAAGGTTCGGTCGAAGTCGTGCACTGGTGGACGTCCGGTGGTGAAAAAGCCGCCGTTGATGTGCTCAAGGCCCAAGTCGAAAAAGACGGTTTCACCTGGAAAGACGGCGCCGTGGCCGGCGGTGGCGGTGCGACGGCCATGACCGTGCTGAAAAGCCGCGCCGTTGCCGGCAACCCGCCAGGCGTTGCGCAGATCAAGGGGCCGGACATCCAGGAGTGGGCGTCGACCGGTCTGCTCGACACCGACGTGCTCGAAGACGTTGCCAAAGCAGAGAAGTGGGACAGCCTGCTCGACAAGAAAGTCTCCGATACCGTGAAGTACGAGGGTGATTACGTGGCCGTGCCGGTGAACATTCACCGGGTGAACTGGCTGTGGATCAACCCGGAAGTCTTCAAGAAAGCCGGTATCACCAAGAACCCGACCACCCTCGAAGAATTCTACGCCGCTGGCGACAAGCTCAAGGCTGCCGGCTTCATCCCGCTGGCCCACGGCGGTCAGCCATGGCAGGACAGCACCGTGTTCGAAGCTGTCGTGCTGTCGGTCATGGGCGTTGATGGCTACAAGAAAGCCCTGGTCGATCTGGACAACAAGGCGCTGACCGGTCCGGAAATGGTCAAGGCGCTGACCGAGCTGAAGAAAGTCGCGACCTACATGGACGCCGACGGCAAAGGCCAGGACTGGAACCTGGAAGCGGCCAAGGTCATCAACGGCAAGGCCGGCATGCAGATCATGGGTGACTGGGCCAAGAGCGAATGGACCGCCGCCGGGAAAGTCGCCGGCAAGGACTACGAGTGCGTAGCGTTCCCGGGCACCGACAAGGCGTTCACTTACAACATCGACTCGCTGGCGGTGTTCAAGCAGAAAGACAAAGGCACCGCTGCCGGTCAGCAGGACATCGCCAAAGTCGTGCTGGGCGAAAACTTCCAGAAAGTCTTCAGCATCAACAAAGGTTCGATCCCGGTGCGCAACGACATGCTGGCCGACATGGGCAAGTACGGTTTCGACTCGTGCGCCCAGACGGCAGCCAAGGACTTCCTGGCTGACGCCAAGTCCGGCGGCTTGCAGCCGAGCATGGCGCACAACATGGCGACCACGCTGGCGGTACAGGGTGCGTTCTTCGATGTCGTGACCAACTTCATCAACGACCCGAAAGCCGACCCGGCCGATGCGGCCAAGAAACTGGGCGCGGCGGTTCAGTCGGCCAAATAAGGTCGTCCTTACCTGCCCCCCTGTAGCAGCCATTTTTTGTGGGAGCTGGCTTGCCAGCGATGCAGGCACCTCGGTTCAACAGTTGCACCCGAGTGATGCGATCGCTGGCAAGCCAGCTCCCACAGAAGCCGCTCCTACCGGGATCGTCTGAAGTTTTTATTCCTCGTACTGGATCTTCCCATGAGTTCTGTTGCTGTGTTCAGCAAGGCCTCGCCGTTCGATGCATTGCAGCGCTGGCTTCCAAAACTGGTGCTGGCGCCGAGCATGTTCATCGTTCTGGTGGGCTTCTATGGCTACATCCTGTGGACGTTCATTCTGTCGTTCACGACCTCGACGTTCCTGCCCAATTACAAGTGGGCAGGGCTGGCGCAATACGCGCGGCTGTTCGACAACGACCGCTGGTGGGTGGCGAGCAAGAACCTGGCGCTGTTCGGCGGCATGTTCATCGGCATCACCCTGGTGATCGGCGTGCTGCTGGCGGTGTTCCTCGACCAGCGCATCCGGCGCGAAGGTTTCATCCGCACCATTTACCTGTACCCGATGGCGCTCTCGATGATCGTCACCGGTACCGCATGGAAGTGGCTGCTCAACCCCGGCATGGGCCTGGACAAATTGTTGCGTGACTGGGGCTGGGAAGGCTTCCGCCTGGACTGGCTGATCGACCCGGATCGCGTGGTCTATTGCCTGGTGATTGCCGCTGTCTGGCAAGCCTCGGGTTTCATCATGGCGATGTTCCTCGCCGGCCTGCGGGGCGTTGATCAATCGATCATCCGTGCCGCGCAGATCGATGGCGCGAGCATGCCGCGCATCTATTGGAAAGTGGTGCTGCCAAGCCTGCGTCCGGTGTTCTTCAGTGCCGTGATGATTCTGGCGCACATTGCGATCAAGAGTTTCGACCTGGTGGCGGCGATGACGGCCGGCGGCCCGGGTTACTCCTCGGACCTGCCAGCGATGTTCATGTATTCGTTCACCTTCAGTCGCGGCCAGATGGGCATGGGCTCGGCCAGTGCGATTCTGATGCTCGGTGCGATTCTCGCAATCATCGTGCCTTACCTGTACTCCGAGCTGAGGACCAAGCGTCATGACTAGTCTCGCTGCCAAACCTGCCATCAGCCTGAGTCGCATCGCGATCTACGCGGTGCTCATCCTGGCTGTGCTGCTTTACCTGATACCGCTGGTGGTCATGCTGTTGACCAGCTTCAAGACCCCGGAAGACATCAGCACCGGCAATCTGCTGAGCTGGCCGACCGTGGTCAGCGGCATCGGCTGGGTCAAGGCCTGGGCCACGGTTGATGGTTACTTCTGGAACTCGATCAAGATCACCGTTCCGGCGGTGCTGATCTCCACGGCCATCGGTGCCTTGAACGGTTACGTGCTGTCGATGTGGCGTTTCCGTGGTTCGCAGCTGTTCTTCGGCCTGCTGCTGTTCGGTTGCTTCCTGCCGTTCCAGACCGTCCTGCTGCCGGCCTCGTTCACCCTCGGCAAGATGGGCCTGGCAAGTACCACCACGGGCCTGGTGTTCGTGCACGTGGTCTACGGCCTGGCGTTCACCACGCTGTTCTTCCGTAACTACTACATCAGCATTCCGGATGCGCTGGTGAAGGCTGCGCGCCTCGACGGTGCGGGTTTCTTCACCATCTTTCGCCGGATCATTCTGCCGATGTCGACGCCAATCATCATGGTCTGCCTGATCTGGCAATTCACCCAGATCTGGAACGACTTCCTGTTCGGCGTGGTGTTCTCCAGCGGTGATTCGCAACCGATCACGGTGGCGCTGAACAACCTGGTCAACACCAGCACCGGCGCCAAGGAATACAACGTTGATATGGCAGCGGCGATGATCGCCGGGCTGCCGACCCTGCTGGTCTATGTGGTCGCAGGCAAGTATTTCGTGCGCGGGCTCACGGCCGGCGCAGTCAAGGGGTAATCATGGCTACGCTCGAACTTCGCAATGTAAACAAGACCTACGGCGCCGGCTTGCCGGACACCCTGAAGAACATCGAACTGTCGATCAAGGACGGTGAGTTCCTGATCCTTGTCGGCCCGTCGGGCTGCGGCAAGTCGACCCTGATGAACTGCATCGCCGGCCTGGAAACCATCACCGGCGGCGCGATCATGATCGGCGACCAGGACGTCAGCGGCATGAGCCCCAAGGATCGCGACATCGCCATGGTGTTCCAGTCCTATGCGCTGTACCCGACCATGAGCGTGCGCGAGAACATCGAGTTCGGCCTGAAAATCCGCAAGATGAGCCAGTCGGCGATCGACGAAGAAGTCGCCCGCGTGGCCAAGCTGTTGCAGATCGAGCACCTGCTCAATCGCAAGCCGGGCCAGCTCTCCGGCGGTCAGCAACAGCGCGTGGCGATGGGCCGTGCCCTGGCGCGCCGACCGAAGATTTATCTGTTCGACGAACCGCTGTCGAACCTCGACGCCAAGTTGCGGGTCGAGATGCGCACCGAAATGAAACTGATGCACCAGCGCCTGAAAACCACCACGGTCTACGTGACCCACGACCAGATCGAAGCGATGACGCTGGGCGACAAGGTGGCGGTGATGAAGGACGGGATCATCCAGCAGTTCGGTACACCGAAAGAGATCTACAACGACCCGGCCAACCTGTTTGTGGCGAGCTTCATCGGTTCGCCGCCGATGAACTTCATCCCGCTGCGGTTGCAGCGCAAGGACGGTCGTCTGGTGGCGCTGCTCGACAGTGGCCAGGCCCGTTGCGAATTGCCGCTGGGCATCCAGGACGCCGGTCTCGAGGATCGCGAAGTGATTCTCGGCATGCGCCCGGAGCAGATCGTACTGGCCAACGGTGAAGCCAATGGTTTGCCGACCATTCGCGCCGAGGTCCAGGTTACCGAGCCAACCGGCCCGGACACTCTCGTTTTCGTCAATCTCAACGACACCAAGGTCTGCTGCCGCTTGGCCCCGGACGTGGCGCCGCAAGTCGGCGAGACCCTGACCCTGCAATTCGATCCGGCGAAAGTGCTGCTGTTCGATGCCAAGACCGGCGAGCGCTTGGGGGTTGCCGGTGTGCCGAAAACCGAGGCGCACGCTGCCAACGTCGCCCAGTTCAAAGGCCGCTGAAGATCATAGGTGGGAATGGATTTTTGTGGGAGCTGGCTTGCCAGCGATGCAGGCGACTGGTTTTGACGTCGAACCGAGGTGATGCCATCGCTGGCAAGCCAGCTCCCACACAAAAGCCCATCTCCACAGGGGGAATCCGTGGCGGATGGCCTGTCATCCGCCGCAACTGATGTAACCGCGTTGGAAAAAGAAAAGTTAATAACAATAAAACGAGGAAGTAGGGATGAAGAAGAACAACAGTGCTCAGCTTATCTGCCAGTTGTCAGCCGTTGCGGCAATGATGCTGGCCGGTAGCGTGCACGCGGCTGACGCGTTCAGCGCCGATTCGGAATGGATGACCGGTGATTGGGGTGGCGAGCGTACCAAGCTGATCGAGCAGGGCATCGACATCAAGATGGACTACGTCGGTGAAGTCGGTGGCAACCTGCATGGCGGTTTCAACGACGACAAGACCGCGCGCTACAGTGACCAGTTTGGTCTGGGCGCGGCGCTGGACCTGGAAAAGCTGTTCGGTTGGGATAACACCCAGGCCAAGATCCAGCTGACCAACCGTAACGGCGAAAACATTTCCAACGACCGCGTCGGCGACCCGCGGGCCGGCACCCTGAGTTCGTCCCAGGAAGTCTACGGCCGAGGCCACATGGTGCGTCTGACCCAACTGTGGATCAAGCATCAGTTCTTCGACAACAAACTCGACGTCAAGGCCGGTTACTTCGGTGAGGGTGAAGATTTCAACACCTTCCCGTGCGAATTCCAGAACCTGGCATTCTGCGGTTCCCAAGTGGGTAACTGGGCCACCAACATCTGGTACAACTGGCCGGTCAGCCAGGCGGCGATCCGCGTGAAGTACAACATCTCGCCTGAGTGGTATGCGCAGATCGGCGCGTACAACCAGAACCCGTCGCAACTGGAGCACGGCAACGGCTTCAAGCTCAGCGGCAGTGGTACCAAAGGCACCGTCCTGCCGGTTGAACTGGTGTGGCTGCCCAACCCTGGCAACCTGCCGGGCGAATACCGTGTCGGTTACTACAAAAGCACCGCCAGCGCCGATGACGTTCGTGAGGATGACAACGGCAATGATGCGGCCACCAGCGGCAATGCCTATCGCAGCCACAGCAGCAAGCACGGCTACTGGTTCGTGGCGCAACAGCAACTCACCAGCCACAACGGTGACGCCACTCGCGGTCTGAACATCGCCGCCAACGCGACGTTCCACGACAAGGACACCAACATCGTCGACAACTACCAGTCGCTGATGTTCGTGTATAAAGGCCCGTTCGATGCACGTCCGAAAGATGACCTCGGTATCGGTTTCGCCCGCATCCATGTCAACGATGACGTGAAGAAAAACGCCGAGCTGACCAACGCCGCCAATGGCGTCAGCGACTACAACGATCCACTGTTCTCGCCACTGCGTGAGACCGAGTACAACTACGAGCTTAACTACGGTTTCCACGTCACCAACTGGCTGACCGTGCGTCCTAACTTGCAATACATCACCCACCCGGGCGGTGTGGATGAAGTCGACAACGCGCTGGTGGCCGGTCTGAAAATTCAGTCGGTGTTCTAACGCGACTGCGATAAGCTCCTCTCTGTGCGCATTTTGCGGACGGCCAAGGCTGTCCGCTTTTTTTTGGAGGGCCGCGCACCCCGCTGACAGATGATTTTCAGGACCGTGGCACATGCATGAGCATCCGCTACAACGCTTCTTCAAATCCTTGCGCGAACGACCGGTGTTTGCCTGGGAGCGCTATCAGAAGCGCGACGTGTTGGTCATTGATCACCCGCTGTGTCAGGCGGTGTTCAGTCGCCAGGGCGCGCAGTTGTTGCACTTTCAACCCAAGGGGCAGAAACCCTGGCTGTGGTGTGCGGCGAAGTGGCCGCAGGTGGGCGCGATCCGTGGTGGCGTGCCGGTGTGCTGGCCATGGTATGGCCGTCATCCGAGCGAAAATGCCTGGCCGTCCCATGGTTGGGCGCGGTTGCTCGACTGGAAGCTGATCGATAGCAGCAGTGACGAGGATGGCGTGCGTTTGCACTGGCAACTTGAACTCTGCGACTGGCAAGTGGACCTGCATGCACACCTGGGGGAACGCATGGAGTTGCGTTTGAGTACCGAGCATCAGGACGACATGCCATGCCAGTTGAGCCAGGCTTTGCACGCTTACTGGCGTATTGGCGATGTCGGTGAGGTAGCGCTGTCTGGGCTCGAAGGCGCGCAAGGTTACGACCAGTTGAACCGACAGATTTGCCAGCAGGAAGGCGAGTTGCGGGTCGATGGCGGATGCCAGCGGGTGTTTCAGCATGACGGGGAGTTGCAGCTTAACGATCACGCCTGGGATCGGGCGTTGTGCATCGATACCGGCGATACGGCTGACACGGTGGTGTGGCATCCGGGATCACGACCGTTGCTTGGGGTGAGCTGGAACGAGATATCTGAATTCGTTTGCGTGGAAGCGGCCAGCGGCGGCACCGACAGCCTGTGCCTGAAACCGGGGGAGCGGGCGCATTTGAGTTTGCAGGCGCGGGTGGCGGCTTAATGGGGATCGTTCCCACGCTCTGCGTGGGAATGCCTCAAGGGACGCTCCGCGTCCAGTGACGCGGAGCGTCACGGGCTGTGTTCCCACGCGGAGCGTGGGAACAATCAGCATTTCAGGTTCGGCGCGGACACTGTGGGAGCTGGCTTGCCAGCGATGAGGCCTGACCGGTCAGCGCAGATTTCGGATCAGTTGAATTCGTCACCCACCGGATACCGGCTGGCATTCAAACTCTCTTTGATCTTGCGCAAATGCGGCTGGAAATCCACTCCGCGTCGCAGGGTCATGCCAGTTGCGAGCACGTCGAGCACGGTCAGTTGAATGATCCGCGACGTCATCGGCATGTAGATGTCGGTGTCTTCCGGCAATGGAATGTTCAGGCTCAAGGTACTGGCTTTGGCCAATGGTGAGTTTTCCGCGGTCAAACCGAGCACCGAAGCGCCGTTCTCCCGGGCAATGCGCGCCACTTCCACCAGTTCGCGGGTGCGGCCGGTGTAGGAAATGATCACGAACAACTCGCCGGTGTGCGCCACCGAGGCAATCATGCGTTGCATCAGCACGTCGGCGTGGGCAGTCACGGCCAGGTTGAAACGGAAGAACTTGTGCTGCGCGTCCAGTGCCACCGGGGCCGAGGCGCCGAGACCGAAAAAGTGGATCTGCCGCGCCTGGATCAACAGGTCGACGGCGCGGCTGATCAGGTTCGGGTCCAGTGCCTGGCAAGCGCTGTCCAGGGACGCGATGGCGCTGCCGAAGATTTTCTGCGTGTAGGCTTCCGGGTTGTCATCGGCCTCTACCGCACGGCTGACATACGCCGCGCCGCTGGCCAGGCTTTGCGCCAATTGCAGCTTGAGCTCGGGGTAACCGCTGACGCCGAACGAACGGCAGAAACGGTTGACCGTCGGCTCGCTGACCGAAGCGGCCTGGGCGAGGGCGGCGATGCTGAAACGGGTGGCCTGCTGCGGGTTGAGCAGGATCACCTCGGCGACTTTGCGCTCGGCCTTGTTCAGCTCTTCAAGGCGATTCTGGATCTGTTCCAGTAAATTTCGCACGCGGTCCATATGAGTTTCCTTGATTCACCAGCGCCGATAAGCGCGCGGCTAATGCAAAAAGGGCCTTTGGTGTGGCCCATAACGGTGGCCTATCCTACTGATGGCTCCGACCGACCACCACTCGGAATCTGTATTTTGCGAAAATGTTGTGGTTATTACTACATTTTCCCTTGAGTGATGCCTTGAAAAAAGGTATTTGTAGCTTAACTTGATAAAAGAACAAACATCATGCTCTCGATTACGGTTGAACCGTGCACCTTTGCCTTGTTTGGCGCCCTTGGCGATCTGGCCTTGCGCAAGCTGTTTCCTGCGCTTTATCAACTCGACGGTGCAGGCCTCTTGCACGAGGACACGCGGATCATCGCGCTGGCCCGTGAGCCCGGCAGCGAGCAGGAGCATTTGGCGTTCATCGCCTCCGAGCTGCGCCGCTACGTGGGTGCCAAAGATCTGGACGAAGCCGTCGTCGAACGTTTTCTCGCACGCCTGAGCTATCTGCACGTCGATTTCCTCAGACCCGAAGACTATGTGGCCCTGGCCGAAGCGGCAGGCAGTGCCCAGCGGGTCATCGCCTATTTTGCTACGCCGGCAGCGGTGTACGGCGCGATCTGCGAGAACCTGGCGAAGGTCGGCCTGGCGGAAAACACCCGCGTGGTGCTGGAAAAACCCATCGGTTCGGACCTGGAATCCTCGCGCAAGGTCAACGATGCCGTGGCGCAGTTCTTCCCGGAAAACCGCACCTACCGCATCGACCATTACCTGGGCAAAGAGACTGTCCAGAATCTGATCGCCCTGCGTTTCGCCAATAGCCTGTTCGAAACCCAGTGGAACCAGAATTACATTTCCCATGTGGAAATCACCGTGGCCGAGAAGGTCGGGATCGAAGGCCGCTGGGGCTACTTCGATAAGGCCGGCCAGCTGCGGGACATGATCCAGAATCACCTGCTGCAATTGCTCTGCCTGATCGCCATGGACCCACCGGCCGACCTGTCCGCCGACAGCATCCGCGACGAGAAAGTCAAAGTGCTCAAGGCGCTGGCGCCCATCAGCCCGGAAGGCCTGACCACCCAGGTGGTGCGCGGCCAATACATCGCCGGCTATAGCGAAGGCAAAGCGGTGCCGGGTTATCTGGAAGAACCTAATTCCAACACCCAGAGCGACACCGAAACCTTCGTTGCCCTGCGTGCCGACATTCGTAACTGGCGTTGGGCCGGCGTGCCGTTCTATCTGCGCACCGGCAAACGCATGCCGCAAAAACTGTCGCAGATCGTCATCCACTTCAAGGAACCGTCGCACTACATCTTCGCACCCGAGCAGCGTCTGCAAATCAGCAACAAGTTGATTATCCGCCTGCAACCGGACGAAGGCATTTCCTTGCGGGTGATGACCAAGGATCAAGGCCTGGACAAAGGCATGCAGCTGCGCAGCGGTCCGTTGCAGCTGAATTTTTCCGACACCTGGAGCAGCGCACGGATTCCCGATGCCTACGAGCGGTTGTTGCTGGAAGTGATGCGCGGCAATCAGAACCTGTTTGTCCGTAAAGATGAAATCGAAGCCGCGTGGAAGTGGTGTGACCAGTTGATCGCCGGGTGGAAAAAATCCGGTGATGCGCCCAAGCCGTATGCGGCAGGGTCCTGGGGGCCGATGAGCTCCATTGCACTGATTACGCGGGATGGGAGGTCGTGGTATGGCGATATCTGATTTGAAACTGCCTCAGGGTGTAAGCGCCCATGAGTTCAAGAGCCCGACGCTGTTGGCCGAAGGCCTGGCGCTGAGCGTGGCGAAACAACTGAGCGACGCGATCGACACCCAGGGCACTGCGACCCTGGTGGTGTCCGGTGGCCGCAGTCCGGTGGCGTTTTTCCAGCACCTGGCCAAGCAGAAACTGGACTGGTCCAACGTCGTGATCAGCCTGGCTGACGAGCGTTGGGTGCCGGTCGAGCATGCCGACAGCAATGCCGGCCTGATCAAGAAATACCTGTTGCAAGGCCCGGCGGCCAAGGCTCAGTTTCTGAGCCTGTATAGCGCCAGCGCCAACCTGGAACAGGCGGCAGAGCAGGCTGACCGTTTGCTCTCCGAGTTGCCGGTGATCGACGTGCTGGTACTGGGCATGGGCGATGACGGTCACACCGCCTCGCTGTTCCCCAACAGTCCGAAGCTTGCCGAGGCCTTGCAGGCGGACGGTAGCCGTCGTTGCTATCCAATGCTCGCACCGACCGTGCCGCATCAGCGCCTGACCATGAGCCGTGCGCTGCTGGCTTCGGCCAAGCACAAGGTTCTATCGATTTCCGGTCAGTCCAAGTTGACCACCCTGAGTACCGCACTGGCCGGTGACGATGTCGCCGCAATGCCGATTCGCGCGTTTCTGCAACCTACGTTAGAGATTTACTGGTGCCCATGAGCCAAGGAACAGCCGCTATGACAATCCCATCCCCGACCGTTTCCATGGCGGATAAAGTTGCCCTGATCGACAGCCTCTGCGCCAAGGCGCGGATCCTGCCGGTGATTACCATCGCCCGCGAGCAGGACGTGCTGCCGCTGGCCGATGCCCTCGCGGCGGGTGGCCTGACCGCGCTGGAAGTGACTCTGCGTTCGCAGTTCGGCCTCAAGGCCATCCAGATCCTGCGCGAACAGCGTCCGGAGTTGATGACCGGTGCCGGCACCGTGCTCGATCGCCACATGCTGGCCGCGGCAGAAGCGGCGGGCTCGCAGTTCATCGTTACGCCAGGCATCACCCGTGACCTGCTGGAAGCCAGCGTTGCCAGTCCGATCCCGTTGCTGCCAGGCATCAGCAATGCCTCGGGCATCATGGAAGGCTATGGTCTGGGTTATCGCCGCTTCAAGTTGTTCCCGGCGGAAGTCAGCGGTGGCGTTGCCGCCATCAAGGCCTTGGGCGGTCCGTTCGGCGAAGTGAAATTCTGCCCGACCGGCGGCGTGGGCCCGGCCAATATCAAGAGCTACATGGCGTTGAAGAACGTCATGTGCGTGGGCGGTAGCTGGATGCTTGATCCTGAGTGGATCAAGAACGGCGACTGGGCCCGCATTCAGGAATGCACCGCCGAGGCACTGGCGCTGCTGGACTGATCGCTTCACCCGACACTTCGTTGTGTGTTCTACGGCTTTACGGTGCGCTTGGTCGGTGCACCGTTTTTTTTGCCTGATGAAAACCGGCGTCAAGACATCCTGCGATACATAGTTACCGCATCCGGAAAAGCGGCCAGTGCTAGCCTGCGTTGATCTTATGGAAGAGAGAACGTCATGGACGCCAACATTACCGATACACCCGTTTGCCTGCTGTCCCCGGAACAAATCGCCGGCCCTTATTTTCGCAATCCCAAACTGATTCGACGCAATATCAGCGAAGGCGCCGACGGCATCCCATTGGTATTGCGCCTGCAAATCATCGATGCCATGACTGGCCAACCGGTCACCGATGCGCTGGTGGATATCTGGCACTGCAATGCGCGGGGCGCCTATTCAGGCTGGAGCAAGATCAATCCGGACCTGGAAGTCGATGTCGGCGACATCGGCGCAATCCCGAGAACCGACGACGATACGTACCTGCGTGGTGCTCAGTTCACTGATAAAGCGGGGAACGTGCGCTTCACTACCATCTACCCGGGTTTCTATGCCGGCCGTACCCTGCACATTCATGTGGCCGTGCGAATCACCTCGGGCAACAACTATCTGGAAGAACGACACGTCGCCTGGGTGGGGCAGCTGTACTTTCCCGAAGTGGCTTCGCGTTCAGTGCTTGGCAGTCGGCAGTACAGCGGACGGGCTGTGCGACCGCTGGGCAATGAGCAAGATCACTTTTACACAACCATGGGCGGCGAGGCCTCGACCCTGAATGTACATACCCTCTCTCGAGACTCCAGGGACGACGGATTTTTCGGGCACATGACCATCGGCATCGACACCTTTGCAGTGTCGACCCAGATCAAGCCGGAAGACTTCGATAAATACACCGTGTGACGTCAGGCCAGTTCCGCCAACGCCGAAGCCAGTCGGTTCATGTCCGCCGCAGTGCTGGTCAGCCCTGGCGTAATGCGAATGCATGGACCGCTGGCAGCGCCGTTGCGCACTACGGTAAACAGGTTGTAGTCGCTGAGCAGTTTTTCGGCCATCGCCTGTTGGTCGGCATGGGCGGTAAAGCGCATCGAGGTGATGCCACAGTACAACCGTGGATCATCCGGGGTCATGACTTCGATACCCGGGTGCCCACGTACCGCGCGCACCCACAGGTTGCGCAGGTAGTTGAGCCGTGCCCCCTTGGCCGCGGCACCACCCATGGCCCAATGCTCTTCGAGCACCAGCGGCAGGGTCAGCAGCGCGGGGATGTTCGGCGTACTGTAAGACGTGCGAGCGCGAATGTCGGTGATCGGAAAATGCATCTCCTCCATGTCCGGGTCGATGTCAGCCAGGCGCTCGGGGGCGATGTAGAGAAAGCCCAGGGTCAGCGGTGCACCGATCCATTTGTGCAGGTTGTAGGCGGCGAAGGCGATGCCCAGCTCTTCGAGATCGAATTCCAGTTGCCCCAGTGCATGGGCGCCGTCGAGGATCACATCGATGCCATGCTCCCTGGCGGCGGCGGCAATCGCCTGCACCGGCATCACCAGGCCTGTGCGGTGAGTGACGTGGGTCAAGGCCATCAGCTTGAGTCGTGGGTAACGTGCAAAGGTCTCGCGATAGGTGGCCAGTAAACTGTCGAAACTGGCAGGGTGCCCATGGTCGATCTCGATCACCTCGACACCCCGATGACGCGCCAGCCAGCGCATCGCGCCCTTGACCGTGTCGTACTCCAGGTCGCAGATCAGCACTTGATCGCCCGGTTGAAGGCGATTGTAGTTGCGGATCAACGATTGCAAACCATCCGTCGCGTTGCAGGTCAGGGCGACACTTTCGGCAGGTACACCGATCAGCCCGGCCAACTGCGCGCGGATCTTCACACTGTCGCCCTGCTCGAAGCGCTGGCGCGCATACACCGAGTTGCTGCGGTTGATCAGCTCGATGTTGCGCTGATACTCCTCGACCACGGTGCGCGACATGCGTCCGAAGTAGCCGTTTTCCAGATTGATCGGTCCCGGTTGCCGATCGTAGCGATCGGCAAAGGTCCGCCAAAAGGCTTCATCACGGGCACGGCGGGTATTGTCGGGCATGGGCTTACTCAATCAGGGGCGGGGGGCGTGGATCAGTGGCGTGGTGCCGGTTTGCCATGCTTGGCGCGCAAGGGTTCCAGCAACTCCGACAAGCCGTTGTGATCAATCTCTTGCATCAGGGCCAGCAAGCCACCCAATTCGCCGTGGGGAAAACCTTCCCGGGCAAACCAGTTCAGGTATGGGCCGGGCAGGTCGGCAATGATCCGTCCCTTGTATTTGCCGAAGGGCATTTCCCGGGTAATCAGCAGTTCGAGCTTTTCAGGGTTCATCACGCAGTCGTCTTCATTCATTCAGTCTGGAAAATACAGGCATTCTGCATGCAGGCCAATTGACAGATCATGCAAAAAAAACGGATACAGATTTTCGCCGTAATGGTAACTAATTGAAAAATATAGGGAAATTTATGTCTGTTGAGCTGGCATGCGCCCTGCAATGAGTAAGTCATCTTTCATCAACCGCAAGGAATTGAAAAATGACCGACATGAATAAAGAAGCGATTTCTGTACTCAATGACCTGATTGAAACCTGCAAAGACGGTCAGGAAGGGTTCAAGACTTGCGCCGAAGACATCAAACACCCTGAACTCAAAACCTTGTTTGTGCAACGTGCTGCCGACTGTGGCACCGCCGCCGCTGAGCTGCAGGCTGCGGTGCGTTCAATGGGCGGCGATCCGGAAACGTCCACCAGCGTCAGTGGCGATCTGCATCGTCGCTGGGTCGATGTAAAGTCGATGTTCACCGGCAAGGATGAAGAAGCGGTGCTCAATGAAGCCGAACGTGGTGAGGACCATGCGCTGAAGGCGTATCGCGATGCCATGGAGAAAATCAACAAGCACAACCTGGTGGGCATTCGTGATCTCGTTGAGCGTCAGTACCACGGCGTGCAACGTAACCACGATCAGGTAAAAGCCCTGCGTAACCAGGCGCGCGCACGTTCGTAAGCGTTCGTTTGCTGTCAAAAACGCCAGTTAGTCTGGCGTTTTTTTGTGCCCGGGAATTAGCGCTGGACGGGGTATAGATAGCTAGCTAATAATTTGTTTTTCAAGTGACCGGCCTGAAGCCGACTATCGTTAAAACGACTTTTCAAGAGTGCTTTACGTGCCCATTACTTTGCAGGCGTTGTTTGCGCCTGACCGCCGAGCCTTGCAGTTCGCGATCAAGACCTTGATCGGCGGAGGCGTGGCGCTGTGGCTGGCATTGCGCTGGGGCCTGGAGCAACCGGCCTGGGCATTGATGACTGCGTTCATCGTCGCGCAGCCACTGTCCGGCATGGTGATGCAAAAAGGCTTGGCGCGGCTGTTGGGGACGTTGGTCGGAACCATCATGTCGGTGGTGTTCATGGGCTTGTTCGCCCAGACACCGTGGCTGTTTTTGCTGGCGTTGGCATTGTGGCTTGGACTGTGTACGGCCAGTTCGACATTACTGCGCAGTGCCTGGTCCTATTCATTTGTACTGGCCGGGTACACCGTGGCGATCATCGCGCTGCCGGCCATCAATCATCCGTTGACCGTATTTGACCAAGCCGTGGCACGCTGCACCGAAATCAGCCTGGGCATTATCTGCGCCACCGCCAGCAGTGCTTTGCTCTGGCCATTGCGGGTCGAGCGACAGCTGTCGGACCAGGCCCGAGGAGCCTGGCAAAGTGGCATGAATGCCGCGCGGGCGACACTGGCCGGGGATGGACAGGCACGCAAAGGCTTGCTGGAAATTCTCGGTCGAATCGTTGCCATGGACGCGCAACGCGAACACGCCTGGTTCGAAGGGCCTCTCGGTCGGCAACGGGCACGCGCCATCAGTGGTTTGAGCCAGAAATTGTTGATGCTGCTGCGCATCGCCCGTTCAGTGCGCCGGCAGTGGAAACAGTTGGAACCGCAAGAGTCGGCGCAGTTGTCACCGTGGATGAACGAAGTGCTGGAGGCGCTGAAAGTCGCCGATCCTGCGACGTTGCATGCCCTGCGCCCGCGTTTGCTCGACGCGTCCCACGACCCGCAGATCAGTTCGGCACAGAGTTACTGCCTGGTGCGTTTCACCTTGCTGATGGATACGGCCATGGCGGCGACGGCGGCGTTGAGCGCCGTTGAGGAGGGCGGTGATCCGGTCGCGCCGCCCAAGACGCTGACACCTCACCGCGATCTGTCGTTGGCCCTGGTGTTTGGCGCCCGCAGTGCCTTGGCGTTTCTGGTGGTTGCGAGTTTCTGGCTGGCGACCGCTTGGCCCGCGGCAGCGGGGGCGATGTTGTTGACGTGCGTGGTGTGCAGCCTGTTCGCCAGCCGGGAAAATGGTGCGCAAATCGGCATGAGCTTCATGCGCGGGATATTCCTGGCCATTCCGGCGGCGTTCATCGTCGGGCAAATTCTGCTGCCGCAATGGAGCAGTTTTGCCATGTTGTGCATGGGTATGGGCGTGCCGTTGTTTTTCGGGGCGCTGGGCATGGCCAAGCCGCAGATCGGCGCTACGGCCACGTCATTCTGCCTGCATTTCATTGTGCTGGTGGCTCCGCTCAACCAGATGAAGTTCGACGTCGCGACGTTCTTCAACAGCGCCCAGGCCATGGTCATCGGCGTCGGTGCGGCGGTGCTCGCATTCCATCTGTTGATCCTGCGTAACCCGGCGTGGCATGGCCGTCGATTGCTCGCGGCTACCCTTGACGATCTGGTGCGCCTGACCCGGCGCAATCTGGCCGGCGCCGAGAGCTGGTTCGGCGGGCGCATGGCCGACCGCTTGCTGCAATTGGCGCGGCATTATCCGGAGTTGCCCGAGCCGGCGCGAAGCCGCTGGGATGACGGGCTGCTCGGGTTGGATATCGGCGATGAATTGCTGCACCTGCGCCTGAGCCTGGCGGTTGCGCAGGTTCCGGTTTCTGCAGCGCAACAGCAATACCTCGAGCAACTGGAAAGCGTCCTGAAAAAAGGTCCGGCGGCAGATCGCGGCGAAGCGCTGGCCGAAGCCAGCGAGGCTTTCGTGCAAAACCTTTACGCCTTGCCCTCGAGTGATGCAGTGAAACTGGCCCGGGGCGCGGTGCTGCAATTGCAGAACAGCTGGCGCGCCTGGTGCCGCCAACAGGAGGCAAACCATGGGCTTGCGTGAGTGGGCGGTGGGCGGGGTGTTGCTCAGTCCGTTTCTGATTTATGTGCTGCTGGCGCTGCTGGTGACCGGCGCCTTGCGCCTGTTGTTGCGGCTGACCCCGATTGGTCGTTGGGTCTGGCACGAAGCATTGTTTGATTGTGCCTTGTACGTCTGTGTATTGACCGTGATCACCGTCGTCCTCGGACCTTTATAAGGAGCTGAATATGCGTACCCCCGTACGTGTCGCGTTGACCCTGTGCCTGGTGGCGGTGGCGATATTTGCCGGCGTGCATTTGTGGCAGTACTACATGCTCACGCCCTGGACCCGCGATGCACGTATTCGCGCCGACGTGGTGGTGATCGCGCCGGATGTGTCGGGCTGGGTGCGTGAGCTCAAGGCCTACGATAACCAGCAGGTGAAGGCGGGGGACCTGTTGTTGAGTATCGACCGCGACCGTTTCGAAGCCGCCCTGGAAAAAGCCCAGGCGGTGGTGCAAACCCGCCAGCAACAACTGAACCTGCGTGAACGCGAAGCCAGCCGCCGCGCCAGCCTCGGGCCGCAAGCGATCAGCGCCGAACTGCGGGAAAACGCACAAATCAATGCCGGTATCGCCCGTGGTGAACTGCGTGAAGCACAGGCCGAGGCCAAGGTCGCAGAGATCAACCTGGCGCGCAGCCAGATCCATGCGCCGCGCAATGGTCACATCACCAACCTGCGTCTGGCTCAAGGCAATTATGTGAATGCCGGGCAACCGGTGATGGCGTTGATCGATGATTCAACCTTTTACGTGCAGGCTTATTTCGAAGAAACCAAGCTGCCACGGATCAAGGTCGGCGACCCGGTGAAAGTCTGGTTGATGAGCGCCGGGGAAGCGTTGCAGGGGCACGTTGAAAGCATCAGCCGCGGGATAACCGATCGCAATACCACACCGGACGGCCAGTTACTGGCAGAGGTGGAACCGACATTCAATTGGGTGCGACTGGCGCAACGGATTCCGGTGCGGATCAAGCTGGACAAAGTGCCCGAAGGGATCAACTTGAGTGCGGGAATGACTGCGAGCGTGCAGGTGCAGGAGGGTGAGCGCTAGTTCGTGTTCGTGCTGCTGTCCTGTGGCCAGGGCGCTTGCTCCCGCTCGGCTGCGCAGCCGTCGCAAATCCTGCCAACGCATTCGTTCAGGTGAACTGAGGTGTCTGAGTTGGGGGCGCTTCGCGCCCCAGCGGGAGCAAGCTCCCTCGCCACAGGTCAGCCGATGCTGATCGGTGGCAACTCGGTCAGCGTCACGCTCTGCTGTTTGCGCGGCGCGAGGATTTCCGCCTCGCCGTCGACCACCAGTTCATCGCGCTGGTTGAATACGCGGGTGGCGATGCGCACGCGGAACTTCGGCAGTTTTTCGAGGATTTCCAGGCGCACCGTCAGGGTGTCGCCGATCTTCACCGGCTTCTGGAAACTCATTTGCTGGCCGATGTAGATGGTGCCCGGCCCAGGCAGTTCGCAAGCCACCGCAGCGCTGATCAGTGCACCGCTGAACATGCCATGGGCAATGCGCTCCTTGAACATGGTGCTGGCAGCGTATTCGGCATCCAGGTGCACCGGGTTGTGGTCGCCCGACATCGCGGCGAACAATTGAATGTCGCGCTCTTCGACCGTCTTGCTGAAGCTGGCGGTCTGGCCGACTTCAAGGGCTTCGTAAGGGGTGTTGGTAACCTGGGTCATGTGTCTCAATTCCTGTGACGAATAAAAGAATTCACAAAAAACTATTCGGCTCGATGTGGCCTGGGGTTGCTCAGGGTCTGGTTGATCCAGCCCAGCACGTCGGCAATCACGTCATCGCGGTTGGTTTCGTTGAACAGTTCGTGCCGCGCCTGCGGATAAATCGTCAGTTGCAGGCTCTGGCTGCCGGCTTCGCGCAAGGCGTCGGCCAGATCGTTCAGACGCTTGCCTTCGCTCACCGGATCACATTCACCGCCAATCACCAGCATTGGCAGGCCTGGATCGATCTGCGCGAGATTGGACGCTTTGCTGATTTGCTGCAACCCGCCGAGCAAATCGATCCACATTTGATTGGTACACCTGAAGCCGCATAGCGGGTCATTGGCGTACAAGTCGACCTCTGAAGGATCGCGACTGAGCCAGTCGAACCGGGTGCGCACCGGTTTGAATTTGTTATTGAACGAGCCAAACGACAACCATTCGATCAGCGCGCTGCGGCCCTTGGGGCCTTGGCGCAGGCGTTCGAGGCGGGCAATCTGCCGCGCCGCTCGGTAAAGCGTCACGGGCTGGAAGTTCGAACCGCTGAGAATGGCCCCCTGCAGGCTGGCGCTGTGGTGCAACAGGTAACCTTGAGCGATGTAACTGCCCATGCTGTGGCCGAGCAGTACGATCGGCACACCGGGATGCTGCTGGCCGATGTGCTGATTCAGGCAGGCCAGGTCACCCACCACTTTGGCCCAGCCATCGTTGTCCGCGAAGTGGCCGAGCGTCCCGTTTTCGGCAGTTTTGCCATGTCCGCGCAAGTCCGGTGCATAGAGGCCGTAGCCCTGATCGCAGCATTTTTCGGCAAGGCGCGCATAGCGGCCACTGTGTTCGGCCATGCCGTGGGCCAGCAGGATCACCGCCTTTAGCTTGCCCGTGGGCAGCCACTGATTGACGAAGAGGCGGCTGCGGTCACTGGTGGTCAGCCAGAACGTGTCGTGGATCATGGCGATTCCTTTCCATGCATGGGCGCGGGGTGGTTGCATTGTATAGCGCAAAATCCTGCCGGCATCAGCTCACGCCACGGCAGGAAGATTCACACGGTCAATGACGCGTTGACGCATATTTGCCTGATTGGCCATAACTGCTAGTGTCCGTGAAGCTCCGCTTTTCACTTTCTGCTTTTTGAGGGATCACAGAGAAATGACAGAAAAGCGGCCCGGATAGGCTCAGGTAAAGAGGACAAGAACAATGCAACCTGATTTCTGGAATGACAAGCGCCCGGCCGGCGTACCCCTGGACATCGACGCGGGTGCCTACAAGTCGGTCATCGAGGTGTTTGAACGTTCCTGCAAGAAATTCGCTGATCGCCCGGCGTTCAGCAACATGGGCATCACCCTGACCTACGCCGAACTGGAACGCTACAGCGCAGCGTTCGCCGGTTACCTGCAAGCCCATACCGACCTGGTGCCGGGGGATCGCATCGCGGTGCAGATGCCTAACGTCCTGCATTATCCGGTAGCCGTGTTCGGCGCGTTGCGTGCCGGGTTGATCGTGGTCAACACCAACCCGCTGTACACCGCGCGGGAGATGCGTCACCAGTTCAAGGACTCCGGCGCCCGGGCACTGGTGTACCTCAACATGTTCGGGCAAAAGGTCCAGGAAGTCCTGCCCGACACCGACATCCAGTACCTGATCGAAGCCAAAATGGGCGACTTCATGCCCGCCGCCAAAGGCTGGCTGGTCAACACGGTTGTGAGCAAGGTGAAGAAAATGGTCCCGGCCTATGCCTTGCCCCAGGCCATTTCCTTCAAGACTGCGTTACGCATGGGCCGCGGCCTGGGCATCAAGCCGCTGAAAGTCGGCCTCGACGATATCGCCGTGCTGCAATACACCGGTGGTACCACCGGGCTGGCCAAGGGCGCCATGCTGACCCACGGCAACCTGGTGGCGAACATGCAACAAGTGCGGGCCTGTCTGGAGCAGTTCGGCAACGACGGTCAGCCGCTGTTGCGCGAAGGGCAGGAAGTGATGATCGCGCCGCTGCCGCTGTACCACATCTATGCATTTACGGCCAATTGCATGTGCATGATGGTGTCCGGCAACCATAACGTGCTGATCACCAATCCGCGGGACATTGGCGGCTTCATCAAGGAACTGAAAAACTGGCGCTTCTCGGCGTTGCTCGGGCTCAACACGCTGTTCGTTGCGCTGATGGATCACGCGGATTTCAAGACCCTGGATTTCTCCAGCCTCAAGCTCACCAACTCCGGTGGCACCGCGCTGGTCAAGGCTACTGCCGAACGCTGGGAACAGCTCACCGGTTGCCGCATCACCGAGGGCTACGGCTTGACCGAAACCTCGCCAGTGGCCTGCACCAACCCGTACGGCGACCAATCGCGCATCGGCACGGTCGGGCTGCCAGTGCCGGGCACCACGTTGAAAGTGATCAATGATGAAGGGGTCGAACAGCCCTTGGGCGAGCGCGGCGAACTGTGCATCAAGGGCCCGCAGATCATGAAGGGCTACTGGCAGAAACCCGAGGCCACCGCCGAGGTGCTGGACGCCGAGGGCTGGTTCAAGTCCGGCGACATTGCTGTGATCGACCCGGACGGCTTTGTGCGCATTGTCGATCGCAAGAAAGACATGATCATTGTCTCGGGTTTCAACGTGTACCCGAACGAGATCGAAGACGTGGTCATGGCCCACCCGAAAGTTGCCAACTGTGCGGTCATCGGGGTACCGGACGAACGTTCCGGTGAGGCGGTCAAGCTGTTTGTGGTGGCGCGTGAGGCAGGGGTCAGCCTTGAAGAGCTGAAGGCGTACTGCAAGGAAAACTTCACCGCTTACAAAGTGCCCAAGCACATCGTGCTGCGTGAGTCGTTGCCGATGACACCGGTGGGCAAGATTCTGCGGCGCGAGTTGCGCGATATCGCCTGATTGTTGAATGGCCGCGCTTCACGCGGATCGCGGGCAAGCCACGCTCCCACAGATTCACTGTTGTGCACGCACGTTGTGTACGACGCGAACCCTGTGGGAGCGGGCTTGCCCGCGATGCTTTTCGGCGTACGCCAGAGCCCCGAATTCCGTGGCTTTCAGGATGTTATAGGTTTTTTGCTCTAAAATGACCGTTTGTCATTCTTGAGTCACATTTGTGACCGTAGAGGCCGCTTTTGGCTCTAGTCGACCCTTGGCAAAGCTGCTACTCTCGGCGCGCTTTGTGACTTCTCGGCCTTCTGTCAGCCAGATTCACCAATGACCAAACACCAATAATAATCGCATCAAATGCGGTGCTGAATTCGCGTTGCTGAGGAGTGGGCTTCCATGATCGAAGACTTTTGGAAGGATAAGTACCCAGCTGGGATTGCTGCCGACATCAATCCAGACGAGTATCCGAATATTCAGGCAGTGTTGAAGCAATCCTGCCAACGCTTCGCCAACAAGCCGGCATTCAGCAACCTGGGCAAGACAATCACCTACGGTGAACTGTACGAATTGTCCGGTGCCTTTGCCGCGTATCTGCAACAGCATACCGATTTGCAGCCGGGCGATCGAATCGCCGTGCAACTGCCCAACGTCCTGCAGTACCCCGTGGCCGTCTTCGGTGCCATCCGCGCCGGGCTGATCGTGGTCAACACCAACCCGTTGTACACCGCACGGGAAATGGAACACCAGTTCAACGACTCCGGTGCCAAGGCCCTGGTCTGCCTGGCCAACATGGCGCACCTGGCGCAAATCGTGGTGCCCAAGACTGGCGTCAAGCACGTCATCGTCACCGAAGTCGCCGACCTGCTGCCGCCGCTCAAGCGCCTGCTGATCAACAGCGTCATCAAGTACGTGAAGAAGATGGTGCCGGCCTATCACTTGCCAAAAGCCGTCAAGTTCAACGACGTGCTGAGCAAGGGCCAGGGCCAGCCAGTGGCGGAAGCGAACCCGGCCAACAGCGATGTGGCAGTGCTGCAATACACCGGTGGCACCACCGGCGTGGCCAAGGGCGCGATGCTCACCCACCGCAACCTGGTGGCGAACATGCTGCAGTGCAAGGCGCTGATGGGGTCCAACCTCAACGAAGGTTGCGAAATCCTGATCACACCGCTGCCGCTGTACCACATTTATGCCTTCACCTTTCATTGCATGGCGATGATGCTGATCGGCAACCACAACATCCTGATCAGCAACCCGCGCGACTTGCCGGCGATGGTCAAGGAACTGTCGAAGTGGAAGTTCAGCGGCTTTGTTGGCCTCAACACTCTGTTCGTGGCCCTGTGCAATAACGAAGGTTTCCGCAAGCTGGACTTCTCCGCGCTGAAAGTCACCCTGTCCGGCGGCATGGCGCTGCAACTGGCGGCAGCCGAGCGCTGGAAAGCGGTCACCGGTTGCGCCATCTGCGAAGGCTACGGCATGACCGAAACCAGCCCGGTGGCCACGGTCAACCCGATCCAGAATATCCAGATCGGCACCATCGGCATTCCGGTACCGTCGACCCTGTGCAAAATCGTCGACGATGCCGGTGTCGAGCAGCCAATGGGCGAAATCGGCGAACTGTGCGTAAAAGGCCCACAGGTCATGAAAGGCTACTGGCAGCGCCAGGAAGCCACCGACGAAATCCTCGACAGCGAAGGCTGGTTGAAGACCGGTGACATCGCACTGATCCAGCCCGACGGCTACATGCGCATTGTCGATCGCAAGAAAGACATGATTTTGGTGTCCGGTTTCAATGTGTACCCGAACGAACTGGAAGACGTGCTGGCAACTTTGCCGGGCGTGCTGCAATGCGCGGCCATCGGCGTGCCGGACGAGAAGTCGGGTGAGGCGATCAAGATTTTCATCGTCGCCAAACCGGGCGTGACCCTGACCAAGGAACAGGTGATGGAGCACATGCGCGCCAACGTCACTGGCTACAAGGTTCCGCGTTCGGTGGAGTTCCGCGACGCGTTGCCGACCACCAACGTTGGCAAGATCCTGCGCCGGGAACTGCGCGATGAGGAGCTGAAAAAGCTCAAGGCGAAGAACGCCGCGTAAACCAAAAAGCCCCGCAAATGCGGTGATGCTGTTCACTGAAGAGAACGTTAGCATCCTGTGGCGAGGGAGCTTGCTCCCGCTGCGCTGCGCAGCAGTGCCTTTTCAAGGCCGCTTCGCGCCCCAGCGGGAGCAAGCTCCCTCGCCACAGGGCAATGTTCCTTGACTGAACAGCATTACTGCAAATGCGGGGCTTTTTGTTGGTGCTGGATTCTTCTTTGCAAAACTTTTCTGTCGCGGGAGTCTTTTACTCCGCAAGCGGCAGGAGTTATTGGCGGAACGGTGCGAAGTTGACGTTGGTACCTGCCGGACGCATGTCCTGCAGATACGAGTCCTTGTCGGCACTCAGTTCCAGGCTCAGGGCCGCTTTGCGCTTGCCCTGATTGCGAACCACCAGGCCTTCGAGCTTCTCGCGCAAAAACACCGTCGGCACTTTCAAATGCAGCAGTTCGTCGGTGTCCGGGGTGTGCATCAGCAGGTGAATCCACTCGTACTGACCCACGGCCAGGCGTGCCACCGGAATATCGAACCACCAGATGTTGCGGTTGCGGTTCAGTTCGGTGAAGTGGCAGTTGTTGACGCCAAGCACAGCACCACCAAGTTCCTGGTTTCTGCGGGCAATGGCCTGCTTTTTATCGAGTTTCATAACATTCCTGCGGTATTGGATCTTCAGCGCCACGCGCCGATACGTTGCGCATTCTCGGGGGTTGCCGGGCAAACATAAAGCCCAACCTGCATGGAACGATGAAATGTCGCGCGGAAAATAAATGAAACTCCGCGCGAATGCCCTCGGTCAACCTTGTGTAACCACTTTCCTCCCAATGAAACGCACGCAGGAGATTCATCATGGGCAGCACAAGCGATAAAGTGAAAGGCATGGCCAACGAAGCCGCCGGCAACGTCAAGCAAGGCGTCGGCAAGGCCACCGGTAATGACAAGATGCGCGCCGAAGGCGTGGTGCAAGAAAAGAAAGGCGAAGCTCAACAAGCCGTCGGCAAGGCCAAGGATGCCGTGAAAAAAGGTGTCGACAAGGCTTGATCCGGCCTTTGAACAAGCCTCGAACGGCCATCCACAGATGGCCGTTTTTGTGTCAGCCTGAACTTGATTGAGGAAATTGTTTCAAAGTCGCCAGGTAGGCTACTTTGATCTAAGAAAACGGCCCCTGAGTCGCCATGACTACATCCCATCCTGATTGCGGCGAATGGAGACGCTAATGATTTTCCCGGACATGAAAGGTCTGCCCATCCACCGTGTGATGGTGCGCACGGTCACGGAGTTCGTCGACGACGAGATGTCGACCTATGCCTCGGCGCTGGCCTATCAAATGCTGTTTTCGCTGTTCCCCTTCATTCTGTTCCTGATTGCCCTGATCGGTTTCCTGCACCTGCCGGATTTCTTTTCCTGGCTGCGCCTGCAATCGGAGCTGGTGCTGCCGCCCCAGGCCCTGGAACAGGTGAACCCGGTCATCGACCAGCTTCAGCAGTCCAAGGGCGGATTGCTGTCGGTGGGTATCGTGATTGCGCTGTGGACCGCCTCGGCCGGTGTGCGGCTGATGATGAGTGCGATGAACGCGGCGTACGATGTCGTTGAAGGTCGCCCGGCGTGGAAGCGTTTTCCCCTGTCGATCATCTACACCGTCGGCATCGCCGGCATGCTGCTGATCGCCGCCGCGCTGATGGTACTCGGGCCGCAAGTGATGAGCTGGATCGCCTCGCAAGTGGGCCTCGAGTACTTCATCGTCACCCTGTGGACCATCGCGCGTTGGCCGGTGATCGTGATCCTGTTGATGGTCGCGGTGGCGCTGATCTATTACGTCATGCCTGACGTCAAACAGGAATTTCGCTTCATCACCCCCGGCTCGGTGCTGGCCGTGGTGGTGTGGATCATTGCGTCGCTGGGCTTCGGTTTGTACGTCAAGGAGTTCGCCAACTACAACGCCATGTATGGCAGTATCGGTGCGATCATCGTGCTGTTGCTGTACTTCTACATTTCCGCGGCGGTGTTGTTGCTCGGCGCGGAGATGAATGCGGTGATCGAGCACATGTCCCGCGAGGGCAAGGACCCTGGCGAGAAAGTTGCCGGCGAGAAGGGCCCTGTCCATGAAAAACAGCACGTATCGGGACTTGGCCGCGATCATTCACAACCCAAACCGACCATTGACGAAACCTGACCATGATTCGTGAAATCCTGAAAATGGGTGATGAGCGCCTGCTGCGCATTGCTCCGCCGGTGCCCGCCGAAATGTTCGACAGCCCCGAATTGTGGCAACTGATCGATGACATGTTCCAGACCATGGAGAGCGTGGGTGGCGTCGGCCTGGCTGCACCGCAAATTGGTGTTGACCTGCAACTGGTGATCTTCGGTTTCGAGCACAGCGAACGTTACCCGGACGCCGAGGCGGTGCCGCAAACGATACTGATCAACCCGTTGATCACGCCATTGAGCCCGCTGATGGAAGAGGGCTTCGAAGGTTGCCTGTCAGTGCCCGGCTTGCGTGGCGCGGTGGATCGCTACCAGCAGATCCGCTATGAAGGTTTCGACCCCAAGGGAGAGCCGATCGTGCGCATTGCATCCGGGTTCCACGCGCGGGTGGTGCAGCATGAGTGCGATCACCTGATCGGCCGGCTCTACCCGTCGCGCATCAGCGATTTCAGCAAGTTCGGCTTCACCGAAGTGATGTTTCCGGACCTCGATCCCAACGCCGACGATTGATCCACCGTTTACGCGCAACGAGCCCTGATCGCCGGTGCCAGGCCCATGGCAATCATCGGTTTGCTGCGCGCATAGCGGCTCAGTCGCTCGACCATCGCGTAGGGCATTGGCGGGTCAAAGGTAAAACCGCAGCGCTCATAAAAACCACGCAGGTCGGGATGACAGAACAGCCATACCGGCAGTTCGCACTCCTTTACCGCCGCGCTGATCAACCCTGCGGCGATGCCTTGCCCGCGACACGCCGGATCAACGAACAAGCCGGTCAACCAATGCCCGCCGGATACCGGACGCAAACACAACGCCCCGACGATTTCGTCGCGCCGGGCCACCCACAATTGCGCCTCGCGAACCGCTTTCATCGACGATTGATGGGCGCGGTAGAACTTGTTCATCAATGGCCAAAGCGGCTCATCGAGTCGGCTGAAACGGGTGTCGGGCATGGTCTCGGACTGTCGGTACGCGAAGCGGGCGATTATAAAAGAACGCACCTGCAAAGATAGGTGTATACCTGATCTCACATCCCCTGTGAGTGGAGTACGCATCATGTCCAAAGGTATGGATTCAAAGAAAGCGGACAAGAAAAAGCCGGCGAAAACCGCTATTGAAAAACGCGCCGACAAAAAAGCCAAAAAGGTCAATGTGTTCGGGCATTGAGCCTGCGCTGATCGTTCGCTCCCGCGCAATGCGGGAGCGATCAGTTTGAAAATAATCTGCAGGAAATCCAGGCGTCGTTGCACAGAAGAGGATTGGTCCCCGATCCGAGCAACGCCATGCCTCATTACTTCGATACTGCCCACCGAAAAGAAATCGAAACGCTACGCCAACGCCTGACCGCCCGCACCGAGTGGCCGACCTGGTTGCTGTTGATTGGCGTCTACAGCGCGTGGTTCGCCCTCGTGATGGCCAGTCACTCCCTGGGCTTGTGGTTGAGTACCGGGTTGCTGATTCCCGTGGTGGTGTTGTGGCTGTCGGTGCAGCACGAACTACTGCACGGTCATCCGACGCGCTGGCCGCTGTTGAATAAAATCCTTGGCTATGCGCCGTTCGCCGTCTGGTATCCCTACACCTTGTATCGCGACAGCCATTTGCTGCATCACCGCGACGAAAACCTGACCATTCCCGGTCGCGATCCGGAAAGCCGCTACCTGAGTGCCGAGCAGTGGCAAGGCAGCTCCTGGTTGAAAAAAAGCCTGCACTGGCTGAATAAAACCATGCTCGGCCGCTTTCTGCTCGGAGCGCCAGTTGCCCTGCTGGGTCTGGCCCGGGATGAACTGAAACGCTTGAAAAAGGGCGATCGCCAAGCCTGGGCGATGTGGCTCAGCCATGGCGCGGTGACCTTGTTGATGTTGCTGTTTATCGCCCACTTCAGCGTGCTGCCGATCTGGCATTACTTGTTGCTGGTCAGCGTGCCGGCGCTGTCGATTGCGATGATTCGCTCCTACTATGAACACCGCCCGCATGCGGCACCGGAGCAACGCACCGTACTCAATGAAGCGGCCTGGCCGTGGCGCTGGCTGTTCCTCAACCTCAACCTGCATTTGGTGCACCACGATTTGCCGGGACTGCCCTGGTATGACTTGCCCCGCGTCTACCGCATGCGTCGCGAGCAATGGCTGGCGCGCAGCGGCGGGTTTCTGGTGCAGGGCTATGGCCATTTTTGGCGTGAGCATGGGGTGAGGGCGATCGACAGTCCGCTGCATCCGTTTCACTGACGTAAGGCCACTTCTGTACCCTGTAGGAGCGAGCCTGCTCGCGATAGCGTTGGGCCAATCAACAGATGTGTTGAATGTGACATAGCCATCGCGAGCAGGCTCGCTTGGGATCTTCGTTGTATGGAGGATTTTGATGACTCAACAGATTGCTGAATTACTGATGTACGTTGCTCCTGAGCCTGTTCAACAAGCCAACGAACAGTGGCTGGCACGTATCGTCGAACACCTGGGCGTCACTCGCCGCAGCGCCGAAAGTCTGTCCTTGATGGACCTGTGGCTATCCCCGCAACTGCTGTTGACACAAACCTGCGGCTATCCGCTGATGACGGCTTTGCGTGGCAAGGTCAGGGTGCTGGGACGTCCGCGTTACGAGCTGCCGGACAGTAGCGGCGGCCACCATTGCAGCCTGTTGTTGAGCCGCGCCGACGATCGACGACGAACCTTGCCGGAATTTCTAGGCAGCCGTGGCGTAATCAATGGCGACGACTCCAACAGCGGCATGAACCTGTTGCGTCATCGTCTGGCGCCGCTGCATCGGGACGGGCAGTTTTTTGCCTCGGTCGGTACCAGCGGCAGTCATCGCGAAAGCTTGCGCTGGTTACAGCAGAACCGTGCTGATCTGGCGGCCATCGACAGTGTGACCTTCGCTTTTCTCGCCCGTCACGCCGAGGCGCAAGTGGCTGGCTTGCGGGTCGTAGCTCGCAGCGCTTTCAGCCCGACCTTGCCCTACATCACCGCAGCAAGCCTTTGCGCCGGGCAAGCGGAAAAGATTCGACACGTGATGAATCAGGCCCTCGGCGAGTTGCCGCAGGTAGCTGAAGTCCTTGGCTTGCGAGAAGTGTTGCCGGCCAGTGAAGGTGACTATCAAGTGATACTCGACTATCAACGCGAAGCTGAGACATTGGGATACGGGCAACTGCGTTAATATTCTTTTCGGTAATATAAAAATTCATTTTTAGTATTGTTAATGAATAAGGCCCATTGCTAGGATCACCTCACCGGATGACCGGACATCCAGTGACCCCCTAGACCTTGGAGCCTCTATGTCCGGCATCGACCGTTCCCATCATTACGTAATAAGCAGACTGTTCCGCACGCATTATCCTTGGCTTTGTGCACGGTTGCGCCAGCACGTGGGTTGCGGTTGCGAAGACATCGCCGCCGAAGCCTTTGTGCAATTGCTCGAAGCCCCGAAGCCGCTTGCCATCCGCGAGCCGCGTGCCTTGCTAACCACCATTGCGCGACGCCTGGTTTATCAACTCTGGCGACGGCGCGACCTTGAGCGCCGGCACACCGATCATTTATTGCAGCTGGATCCGCCGTTATCGCCTTCACCTGAAGAGCTGGCGCAATCGACCCAGGCCCTGCAAAGCATTGACCGCACACTGTCGCGTCTGCCCGACAACGTTCGGGCGACCTTTCTGTTGTCGCGGGTCGACGGTCTGACCTACCCGCAAATCGCTGCCGAGCTGGGCATTTCCCTGCGTTCGGTCAGCGTCTACATGACTCGCTCCGAGGCTCTGTGCATCCGCCACAGCGCCAATCAATCCCTGAACCGCCCCCTGCCAAACAAGAGGTCCGCATGAGATCGATCAAAACCCTGCTCGGCAGTTCGCTGCTGGCCCTGAGCCTGTTTGCCACCCAGGCCCCTGCGACGGAAAAACCGGCACCTATCCATTTTGGCGACATCACCTGGGAAAGCGGCAGCCTGATCACCGAGATCCTGCGGTTGATCGTCGAGAAAGGTTATGGCTACCCGACAGACACGCTGCCGGGCAGCACCGTCAGCCTTGAAGCCGCGTTGGCGAAGAATGACATCCAGGTGATCGGCGAAGAATGGGCCGGACGCAGCCCCGCGTGGGTCAAGGCTGCCGCGGAAGGTAAAGTGTTCGGCCTGGGCGACACCGTCAAGGGCGCCACCGAAGGCTGGTGGGTGCCGGAGTATGTGATCAAGGGCGACCCGGAACGCGGTATCAAACCCCTGGCGCCGGAGCTGAAGTCGGTGGCCGACCTGGCCCAGTACAAAGATGTGTTCCGCGATCCGGAAGACCCAAGGCGTGGCCGCTTCCTCAACAGCCCTACGGGCTGGACCTCGGAGATCGTCAACAGCCAGAAACTCAAGGCGTACGGCCTGAGCGAAAGTTTCGTCAATTTCCGCACCGGTTCCGGCGCGGCGCTGGATGCCGAAGTGGCGTCGTCGATTCGTCGAGGCAAACCGGTGTTGTTCTATTACTGGTCGCCAACGCCGCTGTTAGGTCGCTTCAAACTGGTGAAACTCGACGAGCCGCCGTTCGACGCCGAAGCCTGGAAAACCCTGGCCGACGCCAGTAACCCAAACCCCATAGGTACGCGCTCGATGCCGGCCAGCCTGGCCATTGGCGTATCGGCACCGTTCAAGGCGCAGTATCCCGACCTGGTGGCGTTTTTCGAAAAAGTCGACTTGCCGATTGATCTGCTCAACCAGACGCTGGGGCAGATGAGTGAAAAACGCCAGAAACCCCGTGAAGTCGCCGAAGCGTTTTTGCGTGAACAGCCGCAGGTTTGGAAGGGTTGGGTGCCGGGTGAGGTGGCTACGAAAGTGAGTGCCAGTTTGTAGTTTCGGGGTGACGGTAGATAGCCATCGCGAGCAGGCTCGCTCCTACAGTGTTTCCCGGTGTTCACAAAAATGTTGATCACCGCAGATCTCCTTCAGGAGCGAGGCTGCTCGCAATCAATCCCAAGACTCACGCCCATTCGCCCCCGCTGATCAAGCCTTGCCTGTCATCGCTCCCTCCTAGGTCTTCGCCTGACGCTGAACCGATTTTGTACCCAATGCTGGCCGACTAGTGGCCTTGCAAGCCTCACTCGTCTGTCTATGCTCTCGTGTAACTAACCATGTCGACCGCAACGACGCGGTGACTCCCAGAGTGCGCAATCCAAGGCACCGATGCATTCAATGGAGCTGTTGTGGAAAGGGAATTTCGTTATGAGCACGTTAGGGTTGACCCGCCTGCGGGTTATCAAGAGAAGGATGTCTTGATGAGAGTGTCGCGCCAGGACCCTCCGATTGAACATCATTAATCACCTGACTGGTCCTTCCTCTTTTGGAGGGGCGCGTGTGCCTGTTCTGTGGAACGTAGTGGTGGATTTGAAAGACCAGCAACTTTCAATAATTCAAAAGACCGCGCAAGCAATAGGGTGATAAGACCATGTTCAACCTACATCACAAGGCTGACCTGCTGGAGATCGAGCGTTTCAGTTGCGCACTGACCGAGGCCAATGCCAAGTTGGCGGCCGTCAGTCGTTCGATGGCGATGATTGAATTCACCCCGGAGGGTATCGTCCTCGACGCCAATGAAAACTTTTGCGGCGTCATGGGTTACAGCGCAGAAGAAGTTCGCGGCAAGCACCATCGGGTGTTTTGCGAAGAGGCGTTTTACCGTAGCGAGGAGTACGCCAAGTTGTGGCGTGATCTGGCCCGTGGCGAACCGGTCAGCGGCACCTTTTTGCGTCTGAACAAGAACGGCAACGAAATCTGGCTCGAAGCCAGTTACATGCCGGTGTTTGGCCCCGATCGGCAAGTCAAAAGCGTGATCAAGGTCGCCACCGACATTACGGCCAGAGTCAACAAGGAACACGAAAACGAGAGCATGCTGGCAGCTATCAGTCGCTCCATGGCGGTGATCGAGTTCACCCCCGACGGGCGAGTGATCACCGCCAATGAAAACTTCCTGAAAACCATGCAGTACTCGCTCAACGAAGTGATCGGGCAGCATCACAGTCTGTTCTGTCACCGGGCCGAAGCCGAATCGGCAAGTTACAAGGCGTTCTGGGCTTCGCTGAATCGCGGCGAATATCACTCGCACCGATTCGAGCGCAAGAACAAGCAGGGTCAGACGATTTATCTCGAAGCGTCCTACAACCCGTTGTTCGACACCAAAGGGCGGTTGTACAAGGTGGTGAAGTTCGCCAGCGACATCACCCACCAGATGACCACGCTGCAAACCGCTGCTGAATCGGCCCATAGCACTTCCGTGCAAAACGACGCCTGCGCACGCAAAGGTTCCGAGGTGGTGCAGCAAACGGTGCAGATCATCCAGGACATTTCCCGGGATCTGAATCAGGCCGCGCTGAGTATCGACGCGGTGAGCAAACAGTCGGACATCATCGGCACTATCGTGCAGACCATCCGTGGCATTGCCGATCAGACTAATTTGCTGGCGCTCAATGCCGCCATCGAAGCCGCCCGCGCCGGTGAGCATGGGCGGGGTTTTGCGGTCGTGGCCGATGAAGTGCGCAGCCTTGCCGCCCGCACCAGTCAGGCGACGCTGGAGATTGTCGACGTGGTGCGCAAGAACCACGATTTGTCATTGAGTGCCGTGTCGAGCATGCAGTCGAGCTTGAGTCGAACGGGGCTCGGTGTGGAATTGGCGAACGAGGCGGGGGAGGTGATCCTGGAAATTCAGCAAGGGTCGCGACACGTGGTGGATGCGATCAGTCAATTCAACTCGACCTTGCAGTTGAATTAAGAGCAACAAATAAAGAAGAGTCCCGGTAGAGGGACCCTTCTTTATCTCGTGCAATGCCTTAAAGCGCAGCGATGAGTTTGTCCACGGCCTCGGCGCCCGGCCTGTCGTGGTTACGTTCGTTGGCTTCCTCGGCCTGCGCCATCTTCCTCTTGTCTTCCATGCGCTGGGCGATCTCTTCACCGATCGCTTGCTGTTTCTCCGGGGGCATGGCGTCTACCTCCTCTTGAGTCAGCCCCATCTCCTGAAGGATCGCATCACGCAGGCGCTGCTCCGGCGTTTTGCTCATGTAGTCCTTGAACTCATCCGTAGCCGAACCGCCCTTGAAACGGTCCTTGATGTCATCCGGCAGTGGCGCGTAGACCGCTTGCAGATTCACCCGGGTCTTGGCGAACGCTTCATCGACGTTGTCGCTCACTTTGGCGGCCTCGCTGACCTGTTGCGTCGCGATCTGGGTCGCTGATTCCTGAACCTGCGTGTCGGTTTGCGCGGTTTGTGCCTGCACGTTGTTTTGCAGGGCTTGAGTCATGACGCTTTGCAGACCGGCGGCGGCTTCAGCGGTTGGATCTTCACCAGGACGTTTGGGGAGTGGTGTGACCAGGTTTGACTTTGCACTGACCAACATAAGGAGAGACCTTGTAGGTGTTTGTGGTGAGGTGCGCTGAGCAAAGTCTGTGCCTGAACATTTAAAGCTAAATAATTCAGTGCGTTATGTATTTTTCTTGCAGCGGGTAAACGTGTTTGCGGTAAGGCCTTGCCGCTGGGCGGCAGAGCCCTACCGCCCAGATCGCGTGCTCAAGGCAAGCCGTTGCAGCAATGCTTGAGGAAGCCGGGGCGTTGCGCCAGACGTTTGAAATACTCATCGATGGCCGGGTAATCGGGGCGTTCCATCGGCGTCATCAGCCAACGGTTGATCGACAGGCCGATGACAATATCGGCCAGGGTAAACCGCGCGCCAGCGACATAGGCTTTGGTGGTCACGAGTTGATGTTCGAGGATGGCTATTTTCTGGTTCCAGCCACGCACGCCGACTTCGATGCGATGGGCGTCCTTGTATTCCGGGTCCTTGCGCACCAGCGCCATGAACGCGTAGCTCCAGGATGAATTGAGATCAGTGGCCTGCCAGTCCATCCACTGCTCCACCCGGGCGCGGGCGGCCGGTTCGCCGGGCAGTAATTCATGGTGGTGTTGGTGCTTGCCGGCCAGGTAGCGGCAAATGGTATTGGACTCCCACAACACCCCGGCTTCATCGATGATCACCGGAACCTGGGCGTTCGGGTTGAACCTGAGGAACTCGGGGCTGTGGGTCGAGGCAAAACCGCTGCCCCAATCCTCGCGCTCAAAGGACAGCCCCAGTTCCTCGCAGGTCCACAGCACCTTGCGGACGTTGATCGACGAGGCTTTACCGAGAATTTTCAGTGTGTGATCCATATTGCTACTCCGTCAGCGAATCAAGGCGTCGGGAAATCATAGTGAGCCTGGCAGCGGTCGACATCAAGCGCGTGGGAAAAGTCTGTAGGCAATGGATTTCAGATCGTTTCTGCGAAGTTGGTTTTCTTGCATATTTGCCTACAGCTACGCCAGAATCCGCCGACTTGTGTGCTTGGTATCCGGACTCTATTGTTCCGTATCGCTGCAAATTCAGCGATCGGGTCTAGCAGCCTGGATACTTTAGACGCATGACGTCCACCCATCGTGATCTGCCCGCCAGTTCACGTTATGGCGGCCGTGCGCGGGAAGACCTTCGGGTCTACCGGGTTCTAGAGTCCTGGTCTGCTAGCCCGCGTACAGCTGCCACCCTGTTTTCGTCTAGCAGCGAATCGTGGCAGCTCCACTACTCTAGGAGTATTGCCATGTTCAAACCCACTCCCAACCCTCCGCGCTGTCCCAGCCCGATGTTCTTCATCGCTCCAGACATCAATAACGAAACGCTGTTGGCGCACGCCTGCGAATCACTGGCCTCGGCGAGTGTGATGACCAATGACTTTGCTACGTTTCTGGAAGGCAGCCAGCGCAACACGGCGCTGGCGATCGCACAGATCATCATGCTGGCGGAACTGGCGGTGAATCGCGTGCTGGATAACCTCGATCCGCAGGATTGATCGCCGAATCTGTGGCGAGGGAGCTTGCTCGCGCTGGAGTGCGAAGCGCTCCCAATATCAGCGGATGCGTTCTATCTACATTGCAACGGCTTCGCCGCCGAACTGAGCAAGCTCCCTCGCCACAAAATCTCACTTCACTGCGGTTGAGTCGTGCTTATGTACTCTCACGCACCTTCAGCTCAAAGCCCATATCCTGCACCGGCCTGGCCACGGTGTTGCCGGCCATCAGCGTCAGCATCTGCTCTGCCGCGCGGCGGCCGATGGCTTCTCGTGGGGTGCTGATGCTGCTCAGGCGCGGGACCATGTGCGCGGATGCGGGCAGGTCGTTGAAGCCGAGGATCGCCACTTGTTCGGGGATCTTGATCCCGTGTCTCATCGCTTCGAGCAGCGCGCCCTGGGCCAGGTCGTCGTTGCCGAAGAAGATCGCATCGACATCCGGGTGGCTGGCGATCATCTGCAAGAACAATTCGCCACCCAGGCCTACGGAAGACGGACGCGGGGTCAGCACTTCCAGGGCGGGATCGTACAAACCGGCCTTTTGCAGGGCGCGACGGAAACCCTCGCCGCGCAGCAAGGTGCGTTGATCCAGTTGCGCGCCGATGTACGCCAGGCGCTTGCGACCGCGGGACAGCAAGTGCTCGGCGGCCGTTTCACCGGCGGCCAGTTGCGAAAAGCCGACGCAGTTAAGCCCGGCGGCGCTGTCCAGCTCCATCATGTACACGCAGGGAATGTTGCTGGCTTCGATCATCCGTCGCGAGCTTTCGGTGCGGTCGAACCCGGTCAACAATAAACCGCGTGGCTGATAGGCCATGTAATTGCGCAGCAGGTTTTCTTCTTCGTCGCGGGAATAGTGGAAGTTGCCGATCAGCACTTCGAAGCCCTTGGGGCGCAAAACCTGATGAATGGCTTCCAGGGTGTCGATGAACAGCAGGTTGGACAATGACGGCACCAGCACCACCACCGAATGGCTCTGCGCCGACGCCAGGGCACGGGCGGCAGGGTTGACTACATAGTTGAGCTCAAGTGCCGCTTTCTGGACTTTTTCCACCAGTTCGGTAGCCACGGTGCTGACGCCGCGCAGGGCACGCGAAGCAGTGATCGGGCTGACACCGGCCAGGCGGGCAACTTCATTCAGGGTAGGGCGGCCAGTGGTGCGGGTATTTTTATCGTTTTTAGTTGGATTCATCGACGGCTTGCCAAACAAAATTCAAGGCACTAAGGTAGCGCTGTCTCGATGCAGCTGCAAATGCGTGAGCGGGGGTTCGCCTGATCCTCGCTTTTTGGCATTGGGAACGAACATGCTGCAACCCATAAAATGACAAGAAAGGCGTCGGCAACTTCTGCTTTTGTTCGAGTGTCATAGCTTGCAAAGGTAGCGCTGTCTGCGCGCTGAGGTGTTACATGAATCATCCCATCACCGCCCTGGTCATCATGGGCGTTGCCGGTTGCGGCAAGACGTGCGTCAGCGAAGCTCTGTGCCAACTGAGCGGCGCCACTGCCATTGAAGGCGACTCTTTCCACCCAGCCGCCAATATCGAAAAGATGAGCGCGGGTATCCCCCTGGACGATCAAGACCGTGCCGGCTGGCTCGACAGCCTGTGCGATGAATTGCGCCGCATTGACGCCAAGGGCCAGCGCCCGGTGTTGACCTGTTCGGCGCTCAAGCACATCTATCGCGAACGCTTGCGCAGCGCCTTGCCGGGCCTGGGCTTCGTGTTCCTTGAACTGACCCCCGAAGTCGCCGCCGACCGCGTTTCCCACCGGCCGGGCCATTTCATGCCGTCGACCTTGATCGACAGCCAGTTCGCCACCCTCGAATCCCCCGTCGGCGAGCCATTGACCCTGGCCCTCGATGCGTCGAATCACAGCGTCGATGAACTGGCTGTCCAGGCACACCACTGGTGGCTTGAACATGGCTTGAAGCGCGCCGGTTAATTTTTTGCTTGCAGAGATAGCGCTGTCCTTATGGCTTTTGAATTACCCGCTTTAATAACAACAACAACCAGGAGACACCCCTAATGTTTGGCATGTCCCACGAGACGTTCCTGCTGCTCGATGCAGTGGTCACGGTGATCGGGCTTATCGTCCTGATCACCAAGTTCAAGTTGCACCCCTTTCTTGCCCTGATCATTGCCGCCGCCTTCCTCGGGCTGACCTCCGGCATGCCGATCGGCACCATCATCAAGGCGTTCCAGGACGGCTTCGGTGGTGTGCTCGGTTTCGTCGGTATCATCCTGGCGCTGGGCACCATGCTCGGCAAAATGATGGCCGAGTCGGGCGGGGCAGACCAGATTGCCCAGACCCTGATCCGCGCGTTCGGCAAGGACAAAGTGCAGTGGGCAATGATGTTCGCCGCGTTCCTGGTGGGCATCCCGCTGTTCTTCGAAATCGGCTTCGTGTTGCTGATTCCGTTGGTGTTCATCGTTGCCCGTCGCACCGGCGTTTCGATCATCAAGATTGGTATCCCGCTGCTGGCCGGCCTCTCGGCGGTCCACGGCCTGGTGCCGCCGCACCCGGGCCCGCTGCTGGCTATCGGCGTGTTCGGTGCCGACATCGGTAAAACCATTCTTTATGGTCTGATCGTGGCGCTGCCAACGGCGATCATTGCCGGCCCGATCTTCGGTACGTTCATTGCCAAGCACATTCCCGGTCATCCGAACCAGGAACTGGTGGATCAACTGGCCCGCGAAACAGACACAACTGAATTGCCGAGCTTCAGCATCACATTGGTGACCGTGCTGCTGCCGGTGTTCCTGATGCTGCTCAAGACCTTCGCCGACGTCGTGCTGCCGGATGGCAACATCTTCCGCGCCTTCATGGACCTGATCGGTCACCCGATTTCGGCATTGCTGCTGGCGTTGCTGCTGTCGCTGTATACCTTTGGCTACAAGCAGGGCATCGGTTCCAGCCAAATGATGAAATGGCTGGATGCGAGCCTCGCACCGACCGCCGCGATCATCCTGATCATCGGTGCCGGTGGTGGCTTCAAGCAGATGCTGGTGACCAGTGGTGTGGGCGACGTGATCGGCCACATGGCGGTGAACGCACAGATCTCGCCGATCCTGCTGGCCTGGCTGGTGGCAGCGGTGATCCGTATCGCAACCGGTTCGGCGACAGTGGCGACCATCACGGGCGCGGGCATCGTGGTACCGGTGGTAGGAATGATCCCGGGCGTGAACCGCGAGTTGTTGGTGCTGGCCACCGGTGCCGGTTCGTTGATCCTGTCCCACGTGAACGACGCCGGTTTCTGGCTGGTCAAGCAGTACTTCAACATGACCGTGGCCGAAACCTTCAAGACCTGGACCGCGATGGAAACCATCCTGTCGGTGGTGGGCCTGGGCTTTATTCTGTTGTTGTCGCTGTTCGTCTAAACACACTGCACTGATCGTTTCCACGCTCCGCTAGGGAATGTTGCCATGGAAGCTCTGCGTCCACTGTGACGCGGAGCGTCACGGGATGCATTCCCACACAGAGCGTGGGAACGATCAGGCACAAAAAAACCGCATCGCTGCGGTTTTTTTGTGGGTGAAAGAAATTTCTGTCAGACGATGCATTTGTGGCGAGGGAGCTTGCTCCCGTCCGGCGGCGTAGCCGTCGTAAAATCGGCCAACGCGTTATGCCAGAAGAACCGCGGTGACCGGTTTGGGGGCTGCTTCGCAGCCCAGCGGGAGCAAGCTCCCTCGCCACAGGAATGTTGTTGCCACAGGTTTTGTGTCAGGCGTTGGTTTTCGGGGCCAAGCCATCCGCCCTGAACATGCCGCGAATCCCGCGCACCGCCTGGCGAATCCGGTCCTGGTTTTCGATCAGCGCAAAGCGTACGTGATCATCGCCATACTCGCCGAAACCCACACCCGGCGAGACGCAGACCTTGGCCTCGGCCAGCAGTTTCTTGGCGAACTCCAGGGAGCCCAGATGTGCATAAGCCTCGGGAATCTTGGCCCAGACGTACATCGACGCTTTCGGGTTTTCCACCATCCAGCCCAGCTCGTGCAGGCCTTTGACCAACACATTGCGGCGCTGCCGATACTGCTCGGCGATGTCGCGCACGCACTGCTGATCGCCTTCCAGAGCGGCAATCGCCGCCACTTGCAGCGGCGTGAAGGTGCCGTAGTCGTGGTAGCTCTTGATCCGCGCCAAGGCGTTGACCAGCTCCGGGTTGCCAACCATGAACCCGATGCGCCACCCCGCCATGTTGTAGCTCTTGGACAGGGTGAAAAACTCCACCGCAATGTCCTTGGCGCCCGGCACTTGCATGATCGACGGTGCTTTCCAGCCGTCGTAGACGATGTCGGCGTAGGCCAGGTCATGCACCACCAGCACGTCGTACTGCTTGGCGAGGGCGATCACCCGCTCAAAGAAATCCAGCTCCACGCACTGCGCGGTGGGGTTGGACGGGAAGCCGAGAATCATCATCTTCGGTTTCGGGATCGAGCCGCGAATGGCGCGTTCCAGTTCCGCGAAGAAGTCCACACCGGGCACCAGCGGCACCGAACGCACCTGGGCGCCGGCAATCACGGCACCGTAGATGTGAATCGGATAGCTCGGGTTCGGCACCAGCACGGTGTCGCCCTGGTCGAGGGTAGCGAGCATCAAGTGCGCCAGGCCTTCCTTGGAACCGATGGTGACAATGGCTTCGCTTTCCGGGTCGATGTCGACCTCGTAGCGATTCTTGTACCAGTTGGAAATCGCCCGGCGCAGGCGCGGAATACCTTTGGACGTCGAGTAACCGTGGGTGTCTTCGCGCTGGGCGACGGTGACGAGTTTGTCGACGATGTGCGGTGGCGTGGCGCCGTCGGGGTTGCCCATGCTCAAGTCGATGATGTCTTCGCCACGACGACGGGCGGCCATCTTCAGCTCGGCGGTGATGTTGAAAACGTAAGGGGGGAGTCGATCTATGCGCGCAAAGCGGCGCGGCGAACCTTGTTCGGCCATTGTTGCCTCGGATAACGTAAGCGCCCGGAACCGTCCGAGCGACGCAGGTCTGTGGTGACCTGTGGCGGAATGTACGGGCAGCTGTGGCAGACTGTCCAGCCTCCTTGTAAACAAATTTTTCCGAAGGAAATGGAACGATGGAATTCACCAGTGGCTTTTTGCTGAGCCTTTCGCTGTGCCTGGACATCGGCGTGGCCAACATCGCGATGATCACCCTGGCGATGCAACGCGGCTATTTTCAAGGCTTTGCACTGGGACTGGGGACTTGTGTCGGCGACTTGGTCTACGCGGTGCTGGCGCTGGCCGGCATGACCGTTTTGCTGCAATACGAAACCGTCCGTTGGGTGTTGTGGATCGGCGGTTCGGCGCTGCTGGTGTACTTCGCGGCGAAGATGATTTACTCGGCGATCCACCATGAGGCGCTGTTGGCGCAGACTGCTGAAGTCGGCCACAACTCCCATCGCAAGGAATTCTTTCGCGGGATTTTTCTCGCCATGTCGTCGCCCAGCGCCATTCTCTGGTTCGCGGCCGTGGGCGGCACGCTGATCGCCCGTTCCGGAGGCGGGGGTGGGTTGAGTTCGGTGCTGTTCCTCGGCGGCTTCCTCTGCGCCGGGCTGCTGTGGTGCGCAGGCGTGTGCTTCGCGGCGAGCCACGGTGGCAAGTTGCTCGGCGACAAATTGCTGCGTTACTCCTACATGGCATCGGCGGCGATCTTCTGCTACTTCGCGGTCTACGTGATCCTGTCTGGCTACAACGAGTTTGTGGGCTCTGGCGCCGTCGAGCAGTTGCACGCCTTGTAACTTGGCGATGCGGGATTGGCTTCTATACTCCCTGCCAAACCCACTTTTAAGCGCCAGGAGTCGAGTCATGGATGAACAAACACGTGTTGAGGTGTCCGACCCCCGCATTGAGCACGGGCACTTTCTGCTGATTGCAGGGCTTGGCGGAAAATTTACCCAGCAAACCGTGAAGGGCATTCCCGATCTCTGGGAAAAATTTATCCCCCATATTGGCAATGTTCCAGGGCAAAAAGGCGAAGTGACCTACGGTGTCTGCTGCAATTTCGATGGCCAGGGCGGATTCGATTACATCGCCGGCGTCGAGATCAGCAAGCTCGACGATTTGCCGGAAACGTACCGCTGGGTAGAGGTCCAGCCCCAGCAATACGTAGTGTTCGAGCACAAGGGTGCGCTGGAAGACCTGCCGCAAACCTTCCAGTACATCCACGGTACGTGGTTGCCGCAGTCCGGACACGAGCAATTGGCCGCTCCGGAGTTCGAGCGCTACAGCGAAGATTTCAACCCGAAGCTCAACACCGGCAAGCTGGAAATCTGGCTACCGATCAAGGCGTAATCGAGGCATCGGAGAGTAGATCGGTAGATTCGTCTCTCGATGTCGCGCAGCCGCTGATTTATGATCCCGGCCTTTCCCTCGCTGATTCCGAGCTGCCATGAACACCGTCATCCGCAATGTCACGCCCGCTGACCTGGACCGCTGCTACGCCATCGAAACCGTTGCCTACGAAGGCGACGAAGCCGCCACCCGGGAAAAAATCGCCACCCGCATCGCCACCTGGCCTGAGGGTTTCATCGTTGCTGAAGTGGATGGCGTGGTAGCCGGTTTCATCAACTCCGGTGCGGCATTTCAGGTGGAAATGTCCGACGAGGCGTTCAAGGAGCTGATTGGCCACGACCCGGCCGGACCGCACGTGGTGATCATGTCGGTGGTGGTGCATCCGGATTATCAGGGGCAGGGCCTGGCGAAGCGCTTGATGGGCGAGTTCATTGAGCGCATGCGCGTGCTGAACAAGGCCAGTATCAACCTGATGTGCAAAGAGCGGCATATCCCGCTGTATGCCGGGTTCGGCTTTGCCTACATCAAGCCATCGGCGTCCGACCACGGTGGCATGGCATGGCACGAGATGGCTCTCAATCTCTAAACCCGACGCAACCCCCTGTAGGAGCGAGCCGGCTCGCTCCTACATTGGTTTTGTATTGATCCCCGGTTAGAAAACCAACCCCATACGCCGCTCAAACCCGATCCGCCCCTTGTACGCCTCGCCACTGTCGACAAAACCATACCGGGCATACAGCGCAATGGCGGTGTCGTTGTCCGCATCCACCGATAACTCCAACCCTTTGATCTCCGGCCAAGCCTGGCGCGCAGCCTCGGGCAAGGCTTGCAGGCAGGCCTTGCCGTAGCCTTTGCCTTGCGAATGTTGGTCGACTTGCAGGGCATGCAGGGTGGCGCTGTGTTCATTGGCCCATTCCGGCAATACCGGGGGGCGCTTGAGCAGCAGGAAGGCCACCGGAATGTCTTCAGCCAGCAGGGCAAATCCTTTGACCCCCGGGCCGGGCTTGGACAACAAGGTGTGCAATGCACCGTGGATGTCGCCGCAGAACTTTATCTGCTCGGGATGTACTTCAATGGCCTCGATCTGTTGGCGCTGCAGCGCATTCAGGCTTTCGTATGGCACGAGTCGGGTTGTCACGGGACGGTCCTTTTTCCAACATGATTAGAAACCCGGATTCTAGCGATTCCGGTGGATTGGATTATTTTTATTTCACCTGTCGATTCAACGGATCGCCAGACGACTATGGGTGTCTTCCAACAAAAACCACGGAGAACCACCATGAACTCGCAAACCCAGATCCAGAACCTCATCGAAAGCTATCGCCAGGCCGTCATGGCCAAGGACGTGGATAAAGTCATGGCGCTGTATGCCGATGACATCGTCTCCTTCGACGCGGTCAAGGCTTTGCAATTCAAGGGCAAGTCCGCCTATCGCGCCCATTGGCAGGAGTGCATGCAAATGTGCCCCGGCCCGCACATCTTCGAGTTCCACGAAGTTACCATCGAACCGTCCCAGGAAATCGCCTTCGCCCACTGGCTGGCCCATTGCGGCGGCACCAACGACAAGGGCGAAACCCAGGCCTGCTGGATGCGCGTCTCGCAGTGCTACCGGCAAGAAGCGGGGTTGTGGCAGATCGTCCATGAACACTGGTCGGCACCGTTCGACATGCAAACCGGTGCACCGCTGTTCGACCTCAAGCCCTGAGATTTTTTTATCGCAAACAACGCCAAGGTGCCGATCTGCGGCCATAGTTGATCCGTTCGATGAAGGAGAACGCGATGAAGTATTTATGCCTGGTCTACAGCGATGAGCACCTGCTGCATTCGCTGCCGGAGAGCCCGCACGATTCCGAGTGCATGGCTTATGCCGAGTCGATCCAGGGCAGTGGCCGGATGGTCGCCGCCGAGGCGCTGGAATCCGTGCAGACCGCCACCACCGTGCGCATGCGCAACGGCAAAATGTCGATCACCGACGGCCCGTTCGCCGAAACCAAAGAGCAGTTGGCCGGTTTCTACCTGATCGATGCCAAGGACCTCAACGAAGCCATCCAGGTCGCCGGGAATATCCCGGCGGCGCGGGTCGGCAGCGTTGAAGTGCGCCCCGTGCGCCAGTTGAATCCTTGACTGATGGTGGCGCAAGCGGTCAAGGCGCGGGTCGAACAGGTTTATCGTGAAGACTCGCGGCGCATCCTGGCAACGTTGATTCGCTTGCTCGGCGATTTCGACCTCGCCGAAGAAGCTTTGCACGAGGCGTTCTTCGTCGCGGTCGAACGCTGGCAACAGGACGGCGTGCCGGACAACCCACGTACGTGGCTGGTGTCTACCGGGCGCTTCAAGGCCATCGACGTGTTGCGTCGGCGTGCCCGGTTCAATGCGTCGCGGCCATTGTTGCTAGCGCAACTGGAGGCGCTGGAGCAGGCGGACTGGAGTGACGAAGACGTGGAAGATGATCGCTTGCGCCTGATCTTCACCTGTTGTCACCCGGCATTGGCGGCGGATGCCCAGGTGCCGTTGACCCTGCGGGAAGTCTGCGACCTGACCACCGAAGAAATTGCCCGAGCCTTTCTCTCGGCGCCGGCCACCATCGCCCAACGCATCGTGCGCGCCAAGGCAAAGATCCGTGACGCAAAAATTCCCTATCAGGTGCCCTCTCTGGCGGAATTACCCGAACGCCTCGACAGCGTGCTGCGGGTGATTTATCTGGTGTTCAACGAGGGTTATTCGGTGTCTATCGGCGCACAGGTGACCCGCGAAGACCTTACCCGCGAGGCGATTCGCCTCGGCCGGTTGCTGATGGAATTGCTGCCCGAACCGGAAGTCATGGGTTTGCTGGCCATGATGTTGTTGCACGAGTCGCGGCGGGTGGCCAGAACCTCTGCGAGCGGCGAACTGATTTTGCTGGATGAGCAGGACCGAACGTTGTGGAACGGCGCAATGATTGCCGAAGGCTGCGAGCTGGTGGAGCGGGCGTTGAGCAGTCGCCGATTTGGTCCCTATTGCCTGCAAGCGGCGATTGCCGCAGTTCATGCCGAGGCCCCCTCGGTGGATGAAACCGATTGGGAGCAGATCGTCGGACTCTATGACGTGTTGCTGCGGGCGGTGCCTTCGCCGGTGATCGAGTTGAATCGGGCGGCGGCGATTTCCAAACGGGATGGACCGTTGGCGGGGTTGATTCTGGTCGAGGCGATTCTGGCGCGCGGTGATCTGCTCGATTACCACTTGGCACATTCGGCGCGGGCGGAGTTTTGCCGGCAGCTGGGCCGGGTGGAACAGGCGCGGGCCGCCTATGAGCGGGCACTTGAGTTGACGCAGCAGGCGCCGGAGCGGCGGTTTATCGAGGGGCGGCTCAAGGCGTTGGAGTGATGTGACTTCGCCGGCCTCATCGCGGGCAAGCCCGCTCCCACAGTGGTTTGAGGTGCACACAACTTTTGGTATCGACACAAATCCCTGTGGGAGCGGGCTTGCCCGCGATAGGGCCGAAGGACCTTCACTCCAACATCTTCCCTAACAACCAACTCCCCGCCGGCCCCGGTGGATGCAGTCGCGACCACAGTGCATCCACCGACACCGTTTTCGGCCAGCCGCGCACGTGCAGTTCCTGCAAGGTGCCCGGGCCGAAGCGCGCCACCAGCCAACGCGGCAACGGCGCCCAGCCAAAACCACCCTGAGCCATTTCCAACAGCATCAAATAACTCGGCGCTGACCACATGCGGCCCTTCGCCCGGCTTTCATAAGGATTGACGATGGTCGCCAGGCGCAACTCGCGGTGTTGCTGCAACACGTCCTGGTCAATGTGATCCAGCGCGGCCAACGGATGCATCGGCGACACGAACAGCGCAATCTCCGTGCGTTCGTCCACTGTCGAACTGACCAGGTCCGGCGGATAGCTGTCCTGCATTTCAGCAAAGGCGAGCTGCGCCCGACCGCTTTGCACCAACGCCACCAAGTCATCGCATTCGGCGATCAGGCATTCGAGCTCCAGGTCCGGGTAACGCTGTTCGAAGGCGCTGAGCGAAGCTTCGAAGCGGTCGGACTGGTACGTGTCGGAAAGGGCAACCGTCAGTTTCGCCTCAACCCCTTGCGAGAGCTGGCTGGCAGTCATTTCCAGGCGACTGGTGGCGGCCAGTATGTCTTCCGCCCGTTGCAGTACTACTCGTCCGGCGGGCGTCAGGCCAGGTTTGCGGCTGCTGCGGTCGAACAACGTCAGGTTCAGGTCGATTTCGAGGCTGGCGACAGCCGCGCTAATGGTCGACTGACTCCGGCCCAGCTTTCGCGCGGCAGCGGAAAACGAACCTTGGGTGGCGGCTTCGACAAACGCCAGCAGCACTTCATGAGAGGCCATGAACTATCGCCTTGATCGATGGTTATTGATTATGAAGTATCGGTTTGTTAGCAGATCATGGCAACCATCGTTACCCAAGGAGTCCTGGCCATGAGCGCCAACAAATCCATCACTGAACGTATCTTCCAGGCGATCGGTTTCGAACTGCTGGCCATTCTGATCTGTACGCCCTTGCTGGCCTGGGTCATGGAAAAGCCGATGCTGGAAATGGGGGCGGTCACCTTGCTGATCGCGGCACTGGCGCTGGCCTGGAACGTGATCTTCAACGGCCTGTTCGACCGGTTGCTCAAGCGTTTTGCCATCGCGCACAACGCCTGGGTCCGTGTGGTGCACGCGCTGCTGTTCGAAGGCGGACTGGTTGCCCTTGGCGTGCCCTTGATCGCGTGGTGGCTGAACGTCAGTCTGTGGCAGGCGTTCCTGCTGGATATCGGCGTACTGCTGTTTTTCCTGCCGTACACCTACCTTTATCACTGGGTGTACGACGTGGTCCGCGAGCGGTTGGTTATCCGCTCTACGTGTAACGCGTAACCTGTAGAGGGGCGATCACCAGCGCGACGCCCATCTACAGAAGTGGCGCTTAGTAATCCCGCCGTTTGCGGAACGCCCAGCGTCCGGCAATCACGTAAAATTCAGACGCAAAAAAGCCGCACGATCGTCAAATCGTGCGGCTCTTCGCGGTGTGCATCAGTCGTCTTTTTTGTTCTTCAGGACTTCGCCGGTGGCGGCGTTCAGATCCACGTCCCATTCAACGTTTTTCGCGTCGCGCAACTCGACTTCGTACTCGTAACCGTTGAAGTGGTTATCCAGGTCACTGTCGGTAATTGTCGCACCCGGATGCAGTTTCAGAACGATCTGGTTCAACTCTTCCAGTGGCTTGATCTTGCCATCCTTGACCAACTGAGGAATCTGGTCGACTGGAACATCAGCCTGGGCCAAACCGGCGGTGAGCATCAGGGCGGCAGCGGTGAACAGAGCAGTCAGCGTCTTCATGAGTTCATTCCTTGTGTGAGCTGTTTAAGTGGGATCAGGTTAACTTTGGTAACTTAATCCACCCTTAAAATTCCCTTTGATGTCTTGCTTCAATCACTGTGGGAGGGTGGCTTGCCCGCGATGGGGCCGTCAGTTTCAACATCAACGTTGAATGACGACACGGCTATCTCGGGCAAGCCACGCACAGGTTTAATACCCAATATTCTTCAACAGCTGATCGACACTCGCGGCGGCCGGGCGTTTATAGAACTTCAACAACTCGCTGGCGCGGTTGGTAAAAATGCCGTCGACACCGGCATCCATGACCTTCTGAAAATCCACCGCATCGTCGACGGTATAGACGTGCACCAACAGTCCCTGATCGTGGGTGTACTGGTTCATCCACGGTTGCACCAGGTCGGAGTAACTCTGATCGCCACCCTTGGTCAGTGTCGCGGAAGGACCGGTGCCGATCGCGCCCTGGGCTTTGGCGTAGTCGACCCAGCGCTGGAATTCGGCTTTGTCCTTGGGTGCCTGGCTGGCGTAGTAAGCGGCTTTGTCTTTCTCGCCGGATTCGGCAAACGGCACTTTGGATTTCGGTTCGATGCTGCCTTCGCCCACCCACAGCAGAAGGATTTTCGGTACTTGGGGCATTTCCTTTTGCAGCAGTTCCAGGCTGCTCTTCTCGAACGTTTGCAGGATCACCTTGCCTTTACCCTGACCGACCGCCAGCTCGCTCTTCGCCAGTTTCGATCCGGCCGGGCTCAGCCAGCCGCGGTCATGGAGTTTGTCCTTGAGATCGCGTTCGATGCCGGGAAACTGCTTGGGCTCCTTGGTTTCGATGTACAGGCCTGGCTTGTGCAGCGGGTTGCCCTGGGCGATGTCGATGATCTCATCGAGCGTCAGAATTTTCAGGCCTGCATAGGATGGACGCGCGCGATCGGGGTACGCGGTGTTGAACCAACTGCCGGCATCCAGGGTTTTCAGTTCGGCCATGGTAAACGCATTGGCGGGGCTGTCTCTGCGCTCGGGGAATTTGCTGGCGACATCGGTGGTGCGTTGCAGGTTGTTGTCGTGCAGGGCGAACAGCACACCGTCCTTGCTGCGTTGCAGGTCCAGTTCCAGGTAATCGGCGCCCAGGTCACGGGCCAGCTTGTAGGCGGCAACCGTGGACTCCGGTGCGTCGAACGAGGCGCCACGGTGGGCGATCACCGCCGGGTGCGGGATGCCCAGGCGCGTGGCCAATGCTGTGGGACCGGGCTCGCTGGCGGCTTGGACCTGCCCCAGGCCGAGCCAAAGACTCAGCAGCAGGGCGCTTTTGGTGAAGGTTGCAGGCATGCTCGAGATCCTTTCGCGATGGTTTCAAAGAAGTCCCTTTTAGCAACTGAGCGTCATCAACGCTATCGCAAGACCGACACAAACGTATTGAAAGCTGATTTTCGTCAGCGTTTTTGTGCGCTCGTTTGCAGTACGCTTGGCGGCAATTTCCCCTGCAGAGGGAAACAGCCATTGCTCGCCCTGTGTGTAAACCGACAATAAACACTGTGAGGTTTACCATGCGCATCACGTCCCAACTCATCTGCCAGGCCGCTGACCAACTCAAAGGCTTCGTAGGCCTCAACCGCAAGACCGGCCATTATCTCGTGCGCTTCAGCGAAGACTCTTTCGGCAGGGACGTGGCGGATGACGGCATCATTCCCGCCAGCGAATTCGTCTGGGCGCCCGGCTTCGAGGGCACCATGATCCTCAAACGCGAGCTGATTCAATTGCTGCTCGATCAGAACATCGACGAGCGGATCAACATCACCGAACCGCTGCGGGTTTACATGAAACGGCGAGAGGTGCCGGAGATTTCGGCGCTGCGGAGTTTGGTTCGTGGTTGAGGTTTCCACGTTGACTGGGCTTCAGAGCTGAACCCATAACCCGCTTCGACTCGGTATTCATGGCAACTCGTAGCAGGCCAGAAACATGTCCAGCGCCGACTCTGCGACGGTGGTCTGCATTTCGGGCGAAAGACTTGGCAGACCCATGGAAACTTGCGGCCAGAACGCGAAGGATTTGAGCATTCCCTGAATCTGCTGCGCGGCAAATGCCGGGTCGACTTGTTTCAATCGGCCATCGGCCTGCGCAGCGCGAATCCACACGGTCAGGCTTTCTTCCCGCTCACCCATTCGAGCGACCATGTTCTGTGCGCGCTCGGGGGAATGGATGGTGGCAGCGATGGCCACCCGCGCCAAATCGAGAAAGTTTTCATCACCCAGCATCTGCAACTTGGCCATCAGCATCACGCGCATCTGCTCGCGTAATGGCTGTTGTGGGTGGTAGGACATTTCCTGCTCCGCCGTCACCCGAGTCCACAATTGATTAAGAATTTCGGCGAACAACTCTTCCTTGCTCGGGAAGTGGTTGTACACCGTGCGCTTCGACACGCCAGCGGTGGCGGCAATCTTGTCCATGCTGGTGATGTCGAAACCGTTGGCACGGAACTCAGCAATCGCGGCTTGAATGATGGCTTCGCGTTTTCGGTCGGTCAGGCGCTGTGCAACTGTCATAAATCCGCTTCGGCAGAGAGAAAAGGAAAATTACACTCGGTAGTTTACTTGTGGGCGGGATTGATGCAACCTTGAAACTACACTGTGCAGTGTAATGTTTTGTTAATCCTGCCCGGTAAACACTAGAGTGTTCGGCTAATGCGTGCGTGCCTTGGCCATTTATCGTCCCAAGCGGAAAATCGCCAACGCGCGGTTTTTCTGGAGTCATTCAGTTATGGCCAATTCAGTTTCCCCGGCGAATAACGCGTCCACCCTTGATGCCTCTCGACAGGCTCAAGGGCAATTCCAGAACCACACGCCGATACAGCGTTTAAGCATCGGCAAAACCCTGCGCATCTTGTGGAACGCGATGTTCCACAAACCGCGCGACACCCGCCCGACGGCACCCGTCCCCGTGCAAGCGCTGACGCAAGCGGCACTGATTGCCGCGCCGAACCACAGCGTCTATCGCCTCGGCCACTCCACGTTGTTGCTCAAACTGCGGGACAAGTTCTGGATCACCGACCCGGTTTTCGCCGAACGTGCCTCGCCTGTGCAATGGGCTGGCCCCAAGCGCTTTCACCAGCCACCCATCAGCCTGGAAGAGCTACCGCCGATTGAAGCCGTGATCCTGTCCCACGATCACTACGACCATCTGGATTATCAGGCCGTGCTCAAACTGGCGGACAAAGCCAACTATTTCCTCACTCCGCTGGGCGTGGGCGACACGCTGATCAGATGGGGTATCGACGCCAGCAAAGTCCGCCAACGGGACTGGTGGCAAGGCACGGAAATCGACGGCATCCAGTTCATCGCCACCCCCTCGCAGCACTTTTCCGGCCGCGGCCTGTTCGACGGCAACAGCACCCTTTGGGCTTCGTGGGTGATGATCGACGGCGACACGCGCATCTTCTTCAGTGGTGACAGCGGCTATTTCGATGGTTTCAAACGCATCGGCGAACAGTACGGCCCGTTCGACCTGACGTTGATGGAAACCGGCGCCTACAACGTCGATTGGCCACACGTGCACATGCAACCCGAACAAACCCTGCAGGCCCACATTGACCTCAAGGGCCGCTGGCTGCTGCCCATCCACAACGGCACCTTCGACCTGTCGACCCACGCCTGGTACGAACCCTTCGACCGCATCCTGGAGTTGGCCTGGGAGCGCAGTATTTCGATTACCACGCCGCAAATGGGTGAGGCCTTCTCCCTGAGGCATCCGCAACGGGGCGGGGCCTGGTGGCAGGAGGTGGAACAGCGGATGTTTGAGGAACAACAGAGCGTAGGATGAGCGGCTACGGCTCGCGACGAACTTTCGTACGAGCCCTGGTGATTTAAGACGACGGATAAATCTGACTGATTCTTTAGGCTGATTCGCGGGTGAGGTCATTGACCCGCAATCAGTCAGAGGATTTGTACATGGATGTATCTTTTAATGGCCGCATGACGCGGCTAGCCAGCATTGTCGTGTTATCGATGGCAGCCAGCGCAGCCTATGCGCATAACCTGATATCCGAAACCAGGCTGGAATATTTAGGTGTCGATGAGCTCAACCAGAGGATGGAGCGTGGTCAACTGAGCTCCGTGATGCTGGTCAGGCACTTATTGCAACGGATCGAAAGGCTGGACAAACAGGGGCCGGCAATCAACGCGATCATCGAACTGAACCCCGACGCACTGGACATTGCACAAGTCCTCGATAAGGAACGCCAAGGTGGGCATGTTCGCGGTCCATTGCATGGCATTCCTGTGCTGCTCAAAGACAACATCGATACCTCCGATTCAATGCAGACCAGCGCCGGTTCATTGGCTCTGGTTGGGCAACCTGCAGCGCAGGACGCCTTTATCGTGCAGCGTCTGAGGGATGCCGGAGCGGTCATTCTCGCAAAGACCAACCTTAGCGAATGGGCTAACTTCCGCGATCCGGCCGTTCCCGATGGCTGGAGCGGGCGAGGTGGGCAAACCAGAAATCCCCACGTGTTAAGCGTAACGCCATGCGGCTCCAGCGCCGGTTCGGGCGCAGCGCTCGCGGCGGGTTTCGCACCGCTGACGGTTGGAACGGAGACGATCGGTTCGATCATCTGTCCTGCATCACTCAATGGCGTGGTCGGTATCAAACCCACGGTGGGCTTGCTCAGTCGCAGTGGCATGGTTCCCGTGACCTACAAACTCGATACGCCGGGGCCGATGGCTCGCACAGTTCGTGATGCTGCATTGTTGTTGAACGCCATGCGTGGCAGCGATCCAAATGACCCGATCAACAAGCCATCTGTCATTGATGCAACGGATTACACCGCTTTACTGCGCACTGATGCACTGGCGGGACGCCGTATCGGCTTTCCATTGAAGTTCGGCACCAGCGCCGAGGGGCTTGAAAGCGATCCGCAATTTTCCAGGGCTCTGGAAGTGATGCAGGCTGCCGGCGCCATCCTGGTTCCCGTGGAACTTACCGATCCGTTATCGGAGCAGGTAGATGAGGCGCTATGGATGGGTATCAAGCGTGACTTGCCGAGGTATCTGGCAACGCGAACCGCAATGTCTGCTCCCACGCTGGACGCAATCGTGCGCTTTAACGAGGCCACGCCAGGTGATCCGGCTTACGGGCAAAGCGTCCTGAGCGCGGCCAACAGCATCGATTTCGATGAGCGCACTTACAATGCGCTATGGCAAAAAATCCGCCATGAAAACGCTTCTGTCATCGACGACTTGCTGAACACCCATCAACTCGACGCCTTGGTGCTGGATGTCGGCTCCCCCGGTTTGAATGTCATACCACTCGCAGGCTACCCCGGCATCATGATGCCGTCGGGAGTGGACGCAGACGGCGTACCGACCTCGGTGTTCTTCTACGGCGCTCCATGGAGTGAAGCCAAGCTTCTGGCACTGGCTTACGGCTATGAACAAGCCGCACACGCGCGGCAGACCCCTGCTTTCAAACCGTAGACATTCACTCGGCAAAGACCACCTCAAGCCGGCCCTCTCTTCGCGATCGGGGGGCCGACTTGACGACGATTTGTACATCGCGGCCGAGCAACAACAGACACTCCATCATCTTGGCTTCGCTGATCCCGCGAAACTTCCCTCGCAGCATTTCAGAAAGCTTGGGTTGTGAAAGCCCCAGAATTTCTGAAGCCTGAATCTGGGTCAAATGGCGAGCCTTGATGATTTCCCCAATTTTTGCCGCCAACTGCGACTTGACTCGCATTTCATTGGAGTGGGGTATACCAAGGTCTTCGTAAACGTTGCCGCTGCTCTCTTCGATTTCAATCATTTTCCAATCCTTTCGCGTGATCCTGCGCTGCTTGTAGCCTTTTTCTGATCAAGTCGATATCGCACTGCGCAGTTTTAATGCCTGAAACCGACTTTTTCTGAAAACAGTGCAGAACGTAGATAGCGCTCCTGAAGCGAACGGTATAAACGGCGCGGTAAGTGTTCGTATCGAAGTCCTCAATCAACTCAAGGACCCCGGCACCTCCAAAGCTCTTGAGATGCTTGGCGTCTGGATGCCTCTTGCCGTTTTGCGCTAAATCGAGAGCGTGACCAAAAACATCCTGTACATCTGCGGGTAACTGCTTGAGGTCCTTTTTGCTGCTGTAACCCACAGGAGTGGCTTCCTTGTACTCATGCGAAAATATACCTATATGGGAATAAACGTCAATCGTTGCCTTTACTCACTCCACCATTGCAAAATCCGCTCGCCCAACCGGATTCGGCGTAGACCCTCTCAGATTCATCCCACGCCCTGGTGCAAAACCGGGGAAGAACACCAAACCTTCCGATTCAAACCGGTAAGCCAAGGCCAACCGAGTGACATCCAGCACGTCCTGTTGCGCTTCGAAGCGCTGTATGGCCTCGACAGAAACCGACGCTTCCCGCGACAACTCTTCCACGCTCCAGCCCAGCATTGCTCGGGCCTGGGCGCAGTGGATCGGGGTGAATTGGAAAAGGGCGATACGTTCCAGGGTGATTTTCATCGCTTGAGAGGCCATGGGTATTCTCCGGGCTCGAGAGTGTTGATCCAAAATGTACTGTGTTTTTGTACAGTTGTTTTGAGCCCGAATCAAATCGAATTTTCAGTTCACACGCTTCCACCTGACAGGTGGCAAGCATCAGCGTGGCGAACAAACCACAGGTTGCTCATCGGCGCTGATCTTCAACTGCGCCGAAGCAGCCAGCAATTTCTTCAGCCGCGTGCACAAGGGTAAAAAAATTACCCCGCTGGCTAAACCTCCGTCGCCCGTTATTGAAGACGATGGGAGCGATGAGCTTGCCGAACAGTGGCTGGTCCATGCGACCACCGTGCAACGCAAGCACGTGCTGTACGTCATCCATGTGCAGACCCGTTATTGCATGATTTTCGCCGACGCGAAAAAGGCGGATGTCGACGGGTTCCTTAGGCGTTTCGTCGACCGTTGGATAGAGGGCCTGATCCGTCATGCCGGGCAACATGACATGCTTCGCTGGGTTGACGCCGAGCAGATGATGGAGGGTTTCGAGGAGAGTTGCCGCGATTACGCGTTTTACAAACGCGGCCATCGAGGTGCGCAAAAGCATATCAATGAGATCGCCTGGGTTTTCGAGGATTGCGCCGCCGAATGGGGGACTTTGCCCACCGACGAGTTTTCTGCCGGACGCTTCGATGGCGATATGAACGACACGCCTCGAGGGAGCAAAGGGCACAAGGACTTTTACTACCCGGATGAGGAAATGATGGCTCACTGGTTGCGCCGGTACGCTGGCCTTGATGAGCCCAGCGTTCAAGCCGCACTTGAACGGCGCATGGAAGTGAAACGGGAAATCTGGGAATTTGAGCGGCAACAGGCGCATGACGCTCAGTATTGAATTACTGTCCGGTCAACCCCGGCGCCTCCCGCACTAGAAAGTGATCCAGATTTTCGATGCTGGCGCTGAACACCCCGAACGTCTGCTCGGGGTTTTTCTTGCTCGGTACCTGCTTCAACTCCGGCGTCACGCCATAAAAGAAGCAATACAACGCCTGCCCACTTTCGATGGCGTGCTTGATCTCCTCCAGGAACGCCTTGCGCTTGCGGTAGGTGTCGATGAGCTTCTTGCTCAGGTAAACATTGACCGAGTAAGGCTTCTTCTCGAACCAGACCTTCTTCTCGAAATCGATGCGAAAGCTCTGGGTGTAGTCCTTGATCTGCTTGACCTTGCCCCAGTAAATCAGCCCTTTGTTGTCTTGCAGGTATTCGATTTTCTTGAAGAACGAAGCGTAGGGCGCGGTATGTTCGCCAATCTTCAGCGGCATGCGCTTGAGCAAATCCTTGTCGTCGAAGTTCGATACGAAACATTCCACCGGGTGGGCGAAAACGCTGGTCTTGTCCGGGGCCGAATCGCGGCTCGGCTGCTCGACGCCAGCGACGGCCGAAGACGTTGAAGGCTCATCACGCTGAGTACCGGGGGACACCGCAGCACTGGACGGCTTACGCACATACTCACGCCGGGTCAGTAACAATTCGGACGGGAAATTTTCCTCTCGACTGTCATCCGTTTCCGCTTCTTCCACACCCAACGCCGGCGTCTTCAGACTCACATAAGGACACCCCTCGACATGCCGCGTGCTCGGCAAATTCTTGAAGTGCGGCGTTCGCACGTAGTTCACGTTCTTGGCGTTGAACGTGCCCAACTCGTTTGCCACATCGAACGCTAAACGACAGGCATCGTTGGGGCACTGGAAATGTTCCCTGGCGGAGTCGAAGGCCATGGTTTCGTCGAAATTCAGATCGCGGACGTCATAGATCGACAGCTTCTCGTCGAGGCTTAGGCAGTAGGCGAGGTCGAATTTCATGCAGGGCTCGGGTTCGTGGGGGAAGGGTATTAATAGCGGGTCGTGAGGGATGGTGCATCTGTTGAATCGTGGTTGTCGTATCAACACATAGCTCAACAACCGGCCTATCGATAATTTCAGACTTCCGTTAGCTTGGCTAATTCAACGGCGGTGCCTTATGAGTGAGTGGGTATAAGTAGACATTGAGGAAGCCAAATCACAGCGTTCTCAACTTGCTGAGCTCGCATGGCAAGGCGATACGGTTGTGATCAACATGGACGGCAGACCCTACCTGGATCTGGTGCCTCATGTCGGCACGTTTCCCGCACGCAAGCCTGGTCGGTTGAAGGGGAAAGTCCGGATATCTGCCGATTTTGCCGATACCCCTCAGGCCATGATTGATGGATTCGAAGGGAGTCTGTAATACCGCCTGGAGATCCTGTTGAAGCGAGCAACCTCCTCGCGATTCGCTAGGCCAGCACAGCTATCAAGTCAGGCACCAACCCTGTGGCGAGGGAGCTTGCTCCCGCTGGGTTGCGCAGCAGCCCCAAACCCACCGAACGCGGTATGTCAGAAATAACGAGTTCCTGCTCTCGAATACAACCCAGTACGCCACTGAGCCTCTGGTTCACGCACTATCGTTTGCATCCCTCATTGGACGTCGCCCGCACAAGCCGGCTCTGCAACGTTGGTCGGAATACAGACTCTAGGCTTCAACTCCTATAAAAATATTCAGATCAGGCGGAATGGTTTCACCGGTCAACGCGCCGATCTGCTGAACCTGCTCTTTGGTCAATGGCCATTCTCCACTTGCCATTGCGCCAAGGTTTTTATGACCTAATAGTTCCACGATTTGGTCATTGAAGGCGGCGTTAACATCAAGCTCATACTTCAACGAGTTATCTTCTAAATCGTCCGGCAAGAAGCCAGTGATACACAAATACATAAACACCTCTTGGCCTATTTTGGCGTGGTTCGTCCTGGTTTTGCAGGTTTCGTTTGTTCGCCTGTGAGGTGGTTGAATTCGCCTGGATGGATTCCGAGTTTGTCGTGTTTTTCCACAGCTTTACTTACGTAATCTCATTTATGAATTCGTCCTTTACGAGCTTGATTACCATTTGTCCCGATAGATAAATGCCACTTGGTAGTCATAGTCAGACAAACGAATGACATGGAGGAAATGGGGTTGAAGCGTATTGACCCAATGCGGACCAACGTCAAACCCACCGTTGTTTATGTTGTTGTCGATTGGTATATCAAGCGCCTCGATCACATAACCGTCATCACCAAAATCTTGCGATAGCTCTTCTCCTTCGCCTAACTCAGTTTCCTTGTCGTACCATTCAAGTCTTATTGCCAGTCCCATAGAACCCTCCAATTCGAATTAGCAAATCGTCTGTATTCAGGATTTTGGGAGAATCCAGTAAGAGAAGCAGAAATGTTTTTACCAAGTATTCCTGTATCGAAAAGATACTTGGTAGTCGAATGTGTTTGGCTCAATTTTGTGATCAAACAAGGGTTGGATTTTGGGTATCCAGTCATTTTTCACATCGAACCCACCGTCGTAAATCTCAGGCTCCTCCATGAGACCCAACGCATCAATGATCGAGCCATCGTCACCAAGATCGGCCGAGTATTCCTTTCCCTCTAATGCTTCGGTTTTTTTGTCATACCAATTCAATCGGACTTTTAGCCCCATTCTAGCCTCACAAGTACTTACTAATGTTGCGGTTTTTCTTGGGGGGATCTATCTGTTCACCCGTTAAATGATCAAAAGAACCTAAATGGCTGCCATCACTTGCGCGGTATGCCTCTAGTTCTCCATGCTGTGAATCCCATTCATATACTTTTCTACCTTTTGCATCAATCCAACGCTCCCGGATGCCTCCACCGCCTTGTTTGGGGGTTTTGCCTTTCACCTGTTTCAAACCCGGAAAACCAGTAATTTCTTCTGTTTCTGGCGCCGAATGGTAGTCGTGGTCAGAATTGGGTAGTTTTCTACCTGAAACACTCACCACAACATAAACGGGCTTCACCAAAGCCCCCACCGGAAACACAAGAATAAAATCCTTGTACTCAGGCGGATAAATCGGATTGACGATGATGCCGTCAGCCTGTTTCGTCGGCGGATAAACCCAAATGTGCGGCGCTTGCGGGGCGGCTTCCAGCTTGGGGATGCCGAGAATGTCCGAGCCGTCTTCGGCGGGCGTCCAGATCAGTTCGATACCTTCCCCAAGATCGGCAACGTACTGGCTACCGCGCAAAGCCACCTGCACGACATCGACCATTTCCCAATCGCGGTTCTTGCCGGTGTAAAAGCCGTAACCCTTGAGGCTGCCGTCATCTTGCTGCTCGATGTTCAGGCGAACCCGCGTGCGGGCCTGTTCGAGAGCGCGCAGTTGGTCTTCGCTGTAGAGAGCGCTGTCGCCGAGAGTGGGTGCCCAGAACAGCGCGACTACGCCGGTCAACGCCGCCGCTGTCGCCGTGCCAAGCGCCACCCCGGCGCCTATGACCGAGGCCATGAGCGCGGGGGCACGAAGTGCCAGTTGACCAATGCCCAGCGCAACCGTCGAGCCGCTGATGGTCTGCAAATCAAGCAGACCGTCGTCATCAACCTCCCTGGCACCCAGCAAGACGATGTCGCCATAGTCTTCAAGGCTGTCAGTCGGCACCATTCCTGAAGGATTGGAGTAGTTGATGACCGCGTCCGGCAACTTGCAGGATTTGGCGAACACGCATCCGACGCGGGGCACTTCATTTTTTATCGGAACCACCCCGAGCCGATCTTCGAATGCTTGCTGTCGGGCGAGCATCGCCTCGTAAGCCGAATGCCGGGCCTCGCGCTCGGCCAGTTCGCTGGGCGTCATCAAGCGATAGGTGACGTGATGCCCGTCACCCGATGGCGGGTTTTTAACCTGGGGAATGTCCTTGTTGCCAGCCACTGACTGTCCTTGTGCGTTCGTGCATCGGTGGCCCTAGGGCAGGGCTGCGCGACGTTAGCGAACCTGGTAGGTCATGGCTGTAGGACTGGTCTCCAATGACCTTAGGAGTTGTCGCTGTTTTATGGACAGTGTTGGTACAGAAGTTCTGCGGCCTATCGAAAGTCCAGCGCTTTAGCTAGCTTCGCTGACTCTGTGGAGATGCCATATGACTGAACGTATTCAAGTAACCATGCGCGAAGCCAAAGCCCGGCTCTGTGAACTTGCTGAGCGCGTATGGCATGGGGAAGAGGTTCTGATCTTCAAGGACGGTAAACCGTATCTGAATCTGCTGCCTCATGTCGCCGAACCCTGGGTGCGGAAACCGGGGCGATTGAAAGGGAGCATTCGGGTATCCGCGAATTTTGAGAAGACCTCTGGGAAGATCATTGATGGATTTGAGGGTAGCCGGTGAGGCCTTTGTTGTAGATACCCCGTCCCAACCCTGCCGCAGATCCTGTGGGAGCTAGCTTGCTAGCGATGACGTCAGTTGATACGCCACGCAAACAAAATCGGCTACCGGAACTCAAGCAGCGGATTTTGACGCAGCAGGGAGATCAGAACCCCCGCAATACGCGAGACGCCTTACGCCACCAGGACTCCTGGCGATTAAACGGATCATCCGCCAGCACACACGGCATATCCCGCAACCGACTCCATGGCTCATCCTGCCAATGCAGCATACAGAGCGACATATTCGGCCAATCAAGCACATTGAATGTCGAGCTATCCATCCTTTGTGATCGCTGATCATCCCTCACGGCGGCAACCTGCCGGAAAAACAAGGACATCATTCGGCTTTAACATCATGCTTTATTTCTCTCGCGCTCCAAGCATGGCGAACCAAAACAGGCGCTGGGTTTGAGTCAAATTCACTCGGATTAAAGATACCGCTTAGAAATAGTGGCTTTTCGCCGTGTAACGTATTGAAACCCTTTTGCACTTTGGCTCAGGATAGGAAATTTCCTACAGCTATTGTCGAAAAAGGGCAGCTCCCGTGGTCATGATCAAAGCGGTTTCGAAGGAACGAATAGACAAAGCGTTGCAGGAGTTTGATCGTAAATTTAGGAGTAAGCGTGAGTGGCAGGGCTGGGAGAATAATCTCGCTCACCGTTACGCCGTCCACGAGGGCGGTAACCTGTATCCGGCAAAGAAAATCGTCTCTTTGGCTACTGGCATTGCCGTGGGAGAGTTCTCCGGTGGGCATCCGACCAACAGTTACCTAAAAAAGCGGGGCTTCACTATTGTTGAGTTACCCCGTAGTGCGAGCGAACCTGTATTGCAATTCACGCCGGGGGCCGTATACGACCGAAAAACCGAAATTAATGGTCTGTTTGGTGGAAGCCTTCAAGATGGCATTACATCCTCCACCACCTACCCTGCAATTTTTGTGTTCACAGGTGAAAGCGGTGAGCAATACGGGTATTCCGACCATTGGGAAGACGGCGCTTTCATTTATACCGGTCAAGGACAACGCGGGCCGATGACGTTGACTCGAGGTAATCGAGCCATTGCTGAACATGCCAATAATGGTCGAGCGCTGCACCTGTTCAAGGCTCGCGGCAAAGGTAACGGTCACGAATACATGGGCGAATTTTCTTGCGCTGATATGTTTAACCGGACGCAGCCAGATGTTACTGGCCAGGATCGAATTGCGATTGTTTTCCGGTTAGTCCCAGTGGGAATTCCTGCAGAAATTATTGAAACTGAAGAACTGGATGAGGATGAGGCTAGCCCCTCCGAATCCTTGACTGCTGCGCGTTTGGCTGCGTTGGCTGCATGTAAACCTAGTCGAGATGATTTAGGTATGTCCGCGCCGCGCAAAATCTATCAGCGCAGCCGACAGGTTTCACACTATGTGATGCTGCGCGCCAATGGGGAATGTGAGAGCTGCGCGAAACCGGCTCCTTTTCTCAAACGAGATGGCACCCCCTACTTAGAGCCGCATCACGTAAACCGGGTATCAGATGGTGGGCTAGACCACCCACGTTACGTTGGGGCCATCTGTCCAAGTTGTCATCGGGAAATTCATTCTGGAATACATGGAGCGTTGTTGAATGAGAGGCTGAAACAGCGGTTGGTAGCAATTGAGCCTTGATTGAACTCCATGCTAAAGCTGTTCGGCCTGCATTGCCTGCGCCCCCTTGTCTTTACTCATAAAATCGCCGAGGGTTAAGACCCTCGGTCGATACAGATGGCCATCACGGCCTTTCTATGTAACTCCTACAAACATAGCGCGGGGCTGACGGCTTAAGCGTCGAATACTTCGCTTAATCCATAAGATGCTTCGACGTATAAAACACATTGGCTACCTTCCGCCACCAAGGCTTGGCCGCCAGTCGATGCTGTGAGTGATTATTTAACAAATACGGCATGTCACGGAGTCGAATCCAACCCTCATCCTGCCAATGCAGCAAGCTTAAAGACATTTCCGGCCAATCTAGCAAGCTCAAAATTGGTCGATCCGCATTTTCAGGTTTATCGGCATCACGTAAGGCTGGCACCACTTGGTGTGTCAGCCACTCACGAAGAAGACGATTCGCGGGTACATAGTGATAAACCAACAACGCATACACGCCGGACTCGCTGAGCATCAGCTGTTTTTCTGGTTGCCGGAAATACTCAATACATAGAACGCGTCGCTGATCCTTGTCCAGCTTGTTGACCATACGATCACTCAAATGGACACCCATCAATCGACCGATATCGCGGGCACAGAACCATGGCTGGTTTTCAAGGAGTAGAGCGTGAAGGAAAAGGTTATGGCGGGTGAAAACTGTCGGAGTGTAGGTATCAGGTATTACGGATCGGTGTTGAGTTCCTGCAGGCATAGCCATTACCTCTACGTAGGTAGGTGAAGGGGGGCCGGAACCCGACGTAGAGGACTTAAGAAATCCCAACAGGCTCTTTCTCTCACAAGGGTCCGCATATAAGGCTGATACCAGCATGCGTTCAGTGTGAGCAAGTAGCTTCTACGTTGGGCGTTTCTTAGGCACCTGCAATGGAGCTTAGAAGTGCTTTGATCGTCTATCAATAAGGAAGGGGCTGGATTTGCTGTAGGAGGTTTAGCTGCTACTGAGATTGCGAGTAGGCGTTTTCCTACCCAACAAAAAGCCCCGATCAGATCGGGGCTTTTTGATTTTTTGATTTGCCGATTCAACTCGTCAAATCGCGGCTAGCTCAGGAATCAATCCCAGCTCAACGCCCCACCTGTCTGATACTCAATAACCCGCGTCTCAAAGAAATTCTTCTCTTTCTTCAAGTCCATGATCTCGCTCATCCAAGGGAACGGGTTAGTCGTCCCTGGGTACTCTTCCTTCAAACCGATCTGCGACAGGCGACGGTTGGCGATGAACTTGAGGTAGTCCTCCATCATCGCCGCGTTCATGCCCAGTACGCCGCGAGGCATGGTGTCGCGGGCGTATTCGATTTCCAGTTGGGTGCCTTGCAGGATCATTTGCGAGGCTTCTTCCTTCATTTCGGCATCCCACAGGTGCGGGTTTTCGATTTTGATCTGGTTGATCACGTCGATGCCGAAGTTCAGGTGCATGGATTCGTCGCGCAGGATGTATTGGAACTGCTCGGCGACGCCGGTCATTTTGTTGCGGCGGCCCATGGAGAGGATCTGGGTGAAGCCGCAGTAGAAGAAGATGCCTTCCAGTACGCAGTAGTAGGCGATCAGGTTGCGCAGCAGTTCTTTGTCGGTTTCGACGGTGCCGGTTTCGAACTTCGGATCGGAGATCGAACGGGTGTACTTCAGGCCCCAGGTGGCTTTTTTCGCGACCGATGGGATCTCGTGGTACATGTTGAAGATTTCACCTTCATCCATGGCCAGCGATTCGATGCAGTACTGGTAGGCGTGGGTGTGGATCGCCTCTTCGAAGGCCTGGCGCAGGATGTACTGGCGGCATTCCGGGTTGGTGATCAGGCGGTACACGGCCAGGACCAGGTTGTTGGCAACCAGGGAGTCGGCGGTGGAGAAGAAGCCGAGGTTGCGCATCACGATACGGCGTTCGTCGTCGGTCAGGCCTTCCGGGTTTTTCCAGAGGGCGATGTCGGCGGTCATGTTGACTTCTTGCGGCATCCAGTGGTTTGCGCAGCCGTCGAGGTACTTCTGCCAGGCCCAATCGTACTTGAAGGGTACGAGTTGGTTGAGGTCGGCGCGGCAGTTGATCATGCGCTTTTCGTCAACGGCGACACGGGCGGAGGCGCCTTCGAGTTCGGCGAGGCCTTCGGCGACGTCGAGGGAATCCAGGGCAGCCTTGGCGCGGGCCACGGCGGCGGAGTCACTGGCGGTCACGGCGCGGGCTTCCAGCGCGGCGGCACCGCCGGCGCTGTCGAGACGGTCCATGTTGGCTTCGGTGGCGTGGCCAGCGTTAGCGCTCTTGACTGCTACTTCCGTGTCTTCTTTGTCGAATTCGTCCCAGCTCAGCATGACGTGTCGTCTCCTGCGTGAGGGCCAGATTGCCCGTGTGAAATGGATGAGTCGGTATTTCACACGGCCGTACTGGCCGCGTTGGATCTAAAGGAATCGTTTTTTGCACTCGCCAAGGCAGGCAATAAAACAGAATTTTGTACGGGGTTCCGAGAGCCTCTGATGGGCGCAATCAGCATCGAATGCTGTTGCGGGGCTTCAGACTGGCTATTGATCCCTGTAAGGGGATATTGCAGGCCCGTTTAAGGCGGCATTATAGGGAAATTTTCACGGGCGTGGTGGGGCGAATCCGCGCATGGAGCGGTCGAGAAGCAGGGTTTTTCGGTCGGAGCGAGGGTTTACAGGGCTTTGGCTGAGATTGGCGATGGCAAAATTTTTTTTGGCAAATTTGAGTTTGCTCAAAAAGTAATCAAAAAAAGGCTTTTTTCACTACATCTTGTGTTTCTGGATGCTTTTCGAGAGTTCCAAACACAACTGAGCCCGACCGAAGCCGGGCTGGAATCGACCTTCAGCAATCGCTGAAATGATCCGATTCGGTGCAGTTACTCAGCCGCTGGAGCAGCCATTGCCCATGACGCTGTAACGCAAGATATGCCGTTGGCCTTTGGAGTCGTCATATTCCATTTTCATCGGGACAACTTCACACACATTGGGGACTTCGCTCATGGAAACAACTTTGGCGATGTCCAGGTGCATCGAGTAAGTGTATTCCTCGATAGCCGGTTGTTGCTGCGCGACATCAGTCTGAACCTCGTCTGCCATGGCGGTTGCGCACAGACTGCTGAGGGCCAGAACCAATAAAGCTTTCATTTAAGTTTTACCTTTCTTGAGGCGAGAGGGGGCACGCAATCTTTTTGGGATTGCGTGTGAATCTTTACAACTTGGGTTTGGGTTAACTGCCTTCGTGGGGGCTGTAACGTGGTTAACTCAGGTTGCCGGGTTGGCGAGGTGGATTTTAGGGAGCAGGGTGGAATTCATATAGGCGTGGTTTTGATAAACACTTTTGGTGGTTTTTGTAACAATCCTTCGAAACCTTTGTGTACGGCTATGCAGGAGCCGGCTTGTTGGCGAAATTGGCGACGCGGTGTGTCAGGCATAGCGTCATCGCTGGCAAGCCAGCTCCCACAGGTTATGGGGAACCTAGCTCGTTTGGAGTAGGACGAATTACCTCTGGCTTGGCAGGCTGAGTCGCTATTCACGACAAAATGTGTGGGCTTGTTACTACCATCGTCGAATGGTTCTATAGGCCCGGCCCGGGCTACAACGGTGCCATACAAAAACAACTATTCCACCGAGGTAAGAAAGATGAGTGCGGCTTCCCTGTATCCCGTTCGTCCCGAGGTTCTGGCCAATACGTTGACCGACGAGGCGACCTACAAGGCCATGTACCAGCAGTCGGTCGTCAACCCGGACGGCTTCTGGCGCGAGCAAGCCAAGCGCCTCGACTGGATCAAGCCTTTCACCACGGTGAAGCAGACTTCCTTCGACGATCACCATGTCGACATCAAGTGGTTCGCCGACGGTACCCTGAACGTTTCCTACAACTGCCTCGACCGTCATCTGGCCGAGCGCGGCGATCAAGTGGCGATCATTTGGGAGGGCGATGATCCTTCCGAAAGCCGCAACATCACCTACCGCGAACTGCACGAGCAAGTGTGCAAATTCGCCAACGCCCTGCGCGGCCAGGATGTCCATCGCGGCGACGTGGTGACGATCTATATGCCGATGATCCCTGAAGCCGTGGTCGCCATGCTGGCCTGCACCCGGATCGGTGCGATTCACTCGGTAGTGTTCGGTGGTTTCTCGCCTGAAGCCCTGGCCGGTCGCATCATCGACTGCCGCTCGAAAGTGGTGATCACCGCCGACGAAGGCATTCGTGCCGGCAAGAAAATCCCGCTCAAGGCCAACGTCGACGACGCCCTGACCAACCCGGAAACCAGCAGCATCCAGAAAGTCATCGTGTGCCAGCGCACCGGTGGCGACATCAAGTGGAACCAGCATCGCGACATCTGGTACGAAGACCTGATGAAAGTGGCCGGCACCGTTTGCGCGCCGAAAGAGATGGGCGCTGAAGAAGCGCTGTTCATCCTCTACACCTCGGGTTCCACCGGCAAGCCAAAGGGCGTGCAGCACACCACCGGCGGCTACTTGTTGTACGCGGCCATGACCCACGAGCGCGTGTTCGACTATCGCCCGGGCGAAATCTACTGGTGCACCGCCGACGTCGGCTGGGTCACCGGCCACAGTTACATCGTCTACGGCCCGCTGGCCAATGGCGCGACCACGCTGCTGTTCGAAGGCGTGCCGAACTATCCGGACATCACCCGGGTGGCGAAGATCGTCGACAAGCACAAGGTCAACATTCTCTACACCGCACCGACCGCGATCCGCGCGATGATGGCGTCGGGCACCGCCGCCGTGGAAGGCGCCGATGGCAGCAGCCTGCGCTTGCTCGGTTCGGTGGGCGAGCCGATCAACCCGGAAGCCTGGGACTGGTACTACAAGAATGTCGGCAAGTCCCGTTGCCCGATCGTCGATACCTGGTGGCAGACCGAAACCGGCGGCAACATGATGAGCCCGCTGCCGGGCGCTCACGCACTCAAGCCGGGTTCGGCGGCGCGTCCGTTCTTCGGTGTGGTGCCGGCTTTGGTGGATAACCTGGGCAACATCATCGAAGGCGAGGCCGAGGGCAACCTGGTGATTCTCGATTCGTGGCCAGGCCAGGCGCGCACGCTGTATGGTGATCACGACCGCTTCGTCGACACCTACTTCAAGACTTTCCGTGGCATGTACTTCACCGGTGACGGCGCACGTCGCGACGCCGATGGTTACTACTGGATCACCGGTCGCGTCGACGACGTGCTCAACGTTTCCGGCCACCGCATGGGTACCGCCGAGATCGAAAGCGCGATGGTCGCCCACCCGAAAGTCGCCGAAGCCGCTGTGGTCGGTGTGCCGCACGACATCAAGGGGCAGGGCATCTATGTCTATGTCACCTTGAAAAACGGCGAAGAGCCGAGCGAGCAACTGCGTCTGGAGCTGAAAAACTGGGTGCGCAAGGAGATCGGTCCGATCGCTTCGCCGGATGTCATCCAGTGGGCGCCAGGCCTGCCGAAAACCCGTTCGGGCAAGATCATGCGGCGGATTCTGCGCAAGATTGCGACCGCTGAGTACGATGGTCTGGGGGATATCTCGACCCTGGCGGATCCGGGTGTGGTGCAGCATTTGATTGATACGCACAAGACGATGAACGTCGCTTAACCCGCCGTTCCTGAGTCACCGAAGCCCCGCCCGGCATTGCCTGGCGGGGCTTTTTCGTATCGATCGTTCCTACGCTCTGCGTGGGAATGCCGCCATGGACGCTCCGCGTCCGCCGTTGACCTTGTGACGCAGAGCGTCACGGGATGCATTCCTGCGCGGAGCGTGGGAACGATCGACGGAGGAGCCAATAATTATCGGTTTCGTCTGTAGGGTGTTTCCCTATGTTACCCGTCACCGTTCAAGTAACTGAATGTGTAACCGTGCGTCCAATAACGAGGCTTTGGGAAACGCAAAGCCTCGTTTCAACACCTCTGAATCGGTCATAAAAAATAAGACCCAACGCTACACTTGCCGGATTAGAAGGCTTTGCCAATAATAGGCCCGCAATTTGCAGCATGGATCGGTTCACTGTCTTTTGCATCTGCATGAATTTGCAGGGCTGTCAACGTGCCCAAGCGGCTTTCTCGGTGCTTCTGTAATTAGTTGTCGCATTGAAGAAATATCGGCTTCGGGCCTGTCGTTAGAATGCCGATCACTCGCTCGTCGTTGCTGGTGTTGATTTTTCAACATCGGCTTCTCAGGACGCAGCACTGTTTTGCGGTTCCACTCATTCGCATATTGGGCTGTCGCTCACTCTGCCGTTTTAGCCCTTTACCGATGGAGTCCCAACATGAAGAAACTCGTGCTGCTTGGCGCCCTGGCATTTGCCAGCGTGCTGTCCCTGCCAACCTTCGCCGATGAAAAGCCTGTGAAAATCGGTATTGAAGCGGCTTACCCTCCGTTCGCTTCGAAAGCACCGGATGGCAGCATCGTTGGTTTTGACTACGACATCGGCAACGCCCTCTGCGAAGAGATGAAGGTCAAGTGCGTGTGGGTCGAGCAAGAGTTCGACGGTCTGATCCCGGCACTCAAGGTGCGCAAGATCGACGCGATCCTGTCGTCGATGTCGATCACTGAAGACCGCAAGAAATCCGTGGACTTCACCAACAAGTACTACAACACCCCGGCTCGCCTGGTAATGAAGGCCGGCACTCAGGTCAGCGACAACCTGAGCGAGCTCAAGGGCAAGAACATCGGCGTGCAACGTGGTTCGATCCACGAGCGTTTCGCCCGCGAAGTCCTGGCCCCGCTGGGTGCCGAGATCAAGCCTTACGGTTCGCAGAACGAAATTTACCTCGACGTAGCCGCCGGCCGCCTCGACGGCACCGTGGCAGACGCTACGCTGCTGGATGACGGTTTCCTGAAAACCGACGCCGGTAAAGGCTTCGCGTTCGTCGGTCCGGCGTTCACCGACGTCAAATACTTCGGCGACGGCGTAGGTATCGCGGTTCGCAAGGGTGACGCACTGAAAGACAAGATCAACACCGCGATCACTGCCATTCGCGAGAACGGCAAGTACAAGCAAATCCAGGACAAATACTTCGCCTTCGATATCTACGGCAAGTAATACGTCCCGGCGACAAGTCCGAAATGGCGCAAGCAACAGGATCTCTGAGGTTTGCGCCATTTTTTCATCCCAACTTTCGAGGACCTGAATCATGTTGAAAGGCTACGGGGCTGTCATCCTCGATGGCGCTTGGCTGACGCTTCAGCTCGCCTTGTCATCCATGGCCCTGGCCATTGTCCTGGGCCTGATCGGCGTGGCACTGCGTCTGTCGCCGGTTCGCTGGCTGGCCTGGCTGGGCGATCTGTACTCCACCGTGATTCGCGGCATTCCCGACCTGGTGTTGATCCTGCTGATTTTCTACGGCGGTCAGGATTTGCTCAACCGCGTCGCGCCAATGCTCGGATACGACGACTACATCGACCTGAACCCGTTGGCCGCCGGTATCGGCACCCTGGGTTTCATCTTCGGCGCGTACCTGTCGGAAACGTTCCGCGGTGCGTTCATGGCGATCCCCAAGGGGCAGGCTGAAGCGGGCATGGCTTATGGCATGAGCAGTTTTCAGGTGTTCTTCCGGGTGTTGGTGCCACAGATGATTCGCCTGGCGATTCCAGGCTTCACCAACAACTGGCTGGTACTGACCAAGGCCACCGCACTGATTTCCGTGGTGGGTCTGCAAGACATGATGTTCAAGGCCAAGCAGGCGGCAGACGCCACCCGCGAACCTTTCACCTTCTTCCTCGCAGTGGCGGCGATGTACCTGGTGATCACCAGTGTTTCGTTGCTGGCATTGCGTCACCTCGAGAAGCGCTACTCGGTAGGCGTAAGGGCGGCTGAGCTATGATCTTCGACTACAACGTCATTTGGGAGGCCTTGCCGCTGTACTTCGGTGGCCTGGTGACCACCCTCAAACTGCTCGCGCTGTCGCTGTTCTTCGGCCTGCTGTGTGCGTTGCCGCTGGGCCTGATGCGCGTCTCGAAGAACCCGGTCGTCAACATGACAGCCTGGCTCTACACCTACGTGATTCGCGGCACGCCGATGCTGGTGCAGCTGTTCCTGATCTACTACGGTCTGGCGCAGTTCGAAGCGGTACGCGAAAGCTTCCTCTGGCCATGGCTATCGAGCGCAACGTTCTGTGCGTGTCTGGCGTTCGCCATCAACACCAGCGCCTACACCGCGGAAATCATCGCCGGCAGCTTGCGCGCCACGCCGAACGGCGAGATCGAAGCGGCCAAGGCCATGGGCATGTCGCGGTTCAAGATGTACAAGCGCATCCTGCTGCCGTCGGCCTTGCGCCGGGCGCTGCCGCAGTACAGCAACGAAGTGATCATGATGCTGCAGACCACCAGTCTGGCCTCCATCGTGACCCTGATCGACATCACCGGTGCCGCGCGCACGGTCAACGCCCAGTTCTACCTGCCGTTCGAGGCGTACATCACGGCCGGCGTGTTCTACCTGTGCCTGACCTTCATCCTGGTGAAACTGTTCAAACTGGCCGAGCGCCGCTGGCTGGGCTACCTGGCCCCGCGGAAGCACTGATATGGAACGCATCGACCATTCACTGCCGTGGAGCCATTTGGGCAGCGAGCGCCAGATTTCGGTGTTCCGTTTCGGTAATGGCGAGCGCAAGGCCTATATCCAGGCCAGCCTCCACGCCGATGAACTGCCGGGGATGCGCACCGCCTGGGCGCTGAAACAGCGCCTGGCCGAACTCGAAGCCCAGGGCCTGTTGAACGGCGTGATCGAACTGGTGCCGGTGGCCAATCCACTGGGCCTCGGTCAGTTGCTGCAAGGCAATCATCAAGGACGTTTCGAAGCGGGCAGCGGCAAGAACTTCAATCGCGATTTCGTCGAGTTGAGCGCGCCTGTCGCCGCACAACTCGATGGCCATCTCGGTGATGATCCGCACGCCAACATCCGTTTGATCCGCCAGGCGATGGCTGATCATCTGGCCGCGCTGCCACCGGCCAGCAGCCAGTTGCAGGGCATGCAGCGCATCTTGCTCAGTCATGCGTGCACCGCGGATGTGGTGCTGGACCTGCATTGCGATACCGACGCGGCGTTGCACATGTACGCCTTGCCGCAGCATTGGCCGCAGTGGCGTTCGCTGGCTGCGCATTTGAACGTGCGGGTGGGGCTCCTGGCTGAAGATTCCGGTGGCAGCTCCTTCGACGAAGCCTGTTCGCTGCCGTGGCTGCGACTGTCGCGGTTGTTCCCGGATGCGCAGATTCCTCTGGCGTGCCTGGCGACTACCCTTGAACTGGGTGGTCAGGCGGATACCGGTCGCGTCGAAACCGAGGCGTACGCCGAAGGCATTCTGGCGTTCCTCGCCGAGCAAGGGCTGATCAGCGGCGACTGGCCGAAACCTGCGCAGGACGCATGCGAAGGCCTGCCGTTCGAAGGCACCGAATTGTTGTTCGCTCCGCACCCCGGTGTGGTGAGTTTTCTGCGTCAGCCCGGCGAATGGGTTGAGGCGGGTGATGAAATTTTTGAAGTGATCGATCCGCTGGCGGATCGGGTCAGCACGGTGTGTGCTGGTACGTCCGGGGTGCTGTTTGCCATTGAGCGGCTGCGTTATGCCCAACCCGGTTTCTGGCTGGCCAAGGTGGCGGGGCGCGAAGCGCTGCGTCACGGACGCTTGCTCAACGACTGACTGTTTTTGTGAGAACCGACCGCATGTACAAACTTGAAGTCCAAGACCTGCATAAACGCTATGGCAGTCACGAAGTGCTCAAGGGCGTGTCCCTGAAGGCGGCGGCTGGCGATGTGATCAGCATCATCGGCTCCAGTGGCTCCGGCAAAAGTACCTTCCTGCGTTGCATCAACCTGCTGGAGCAGCCGCACGCGGGCAAGATCCTGCTTAACAACGAAGAGTTGAAGCTGGTGGCGAACAAGGACGGCGCGTTGAAAGCCGCCGACCCGAAACAGCTGCAACGCATGCGTTCGCGCCTGTCGATGGTGTTCCAGCATTTCAACCTGTGGTCGCACATGACCGCACTGGAAAACATCATGGAAGCGCCGGTGCATGTACTCGGCGTGTCGAAAGCCGAGGCCCGGGAAAAAGCCGAGCATTACCTGAACAAGGTCGGCGTGGCCCATCGTAAAGACGCTTACCCGGGCCACATGTCCGGCGGTGAGCAACAGCGCGTGGCGATTGCCCGTGCGCTGGCGATGGAACCGGAAGTGATGCTGTTCGACGAGCCGACTTCGGCGCTCGACCCGGAACTGGTGGGCGATGTGTTGAAGGTCATGCAGGCCCTGGCCCAGGAAGGCCGGACCATGGTCGTGGTGACCCACGAAATGGGCTTTGCCCGTGAAGTGTCGAACCAGTTGGTGTTCCTGCACAAAGGTGTGGTTGAAGAAAGTGGCAACCCGCGCGAAGTGCTGGTGAACCCGCAATCCGAACGTCTGCAGCAGTTCCTGTCGGGCAGCCTGAAGTAATCGGGACTGCCGTTGTGCACCGCGATAGTGCATGCTTCGCGATCCAAGGCTGGCCTCGACTCAGTGGAAGCTGGCTTGCCAGCGATAGCGGTGAGTCAGTTTGCATCTCTGGCACAGACACACCGTCATCGCTGGCAAGCCAGCTCCCACAGTTTGATCTGTGTCGGTTTCGAGATTTGCGTTCATTTACGGGCTAGCATTGGCCCATGCCTTCATCACTGTTCTTCGTTTCGGATCGCCCACCATGACTGCCCATCGAATTGGTTTCCTGATTTGGCCCAGCACTAAAGCCCTGACGCTTGCGCTGGCTGAGGAGGCCTTGCGTGTTGCTCAGCGTGTGCATCCGGACGTCGTCTACGAGTTGTCGTTCCTGCAAGCCGAACCGCCGGCCGAAGGCCAATGGCAATTGCCCGGCGAAGCCTGGACCGGCAAGCTCGAAAACTTTCAGAAATTGTTCCTGCTCGCTGACGAGCCGCCGACTACCCTGGCGCCGGCGCTCAGCAGCGCGCTCAAGCAACTGGTGCGTGCCGGTTGCGTGATTGGCGGTCTCTCGGCCGGTGTTTATCCGTTGGCGCAACTGGGTTTGCTCGATGGTTACCGCGCCGCCGTGCACTGGCGCTGGCAAGACGATTTTGCCGAGCGTTTCCCGAAGGTCATCGCCACCAGTCATTTGTTTGACTGGGATCGCGATCGCCTGACCGCGTGTGGCGGCATGTCGGTGCTTGATCTGCTGCTGGCGGTGCTGGCCCGTGACCACGGTGCTGAACTGGCCGGTGCGGTGTCGGAAGAACTGGTGGTCGAACGCATTCGCGAGGGTGGAGAACGCCAGCGCATTCCGTTGCAAAACCGCCTCGGCTCCAGCCATCCGAAGCTCACCCAGGCGGTGTTGCTGATGGAAGCCAACATCGAAGAGCCGCTGACCACCGACGAAATCGCCCAGCACGTGTGCGTGTCCCGTCGGCAGTTGGAGCGGATTTTCAAGCAATACCTCAATCGCGTGCCGAGCCAGTACTACCTGGAGCTGCGCCTGAACAAGGCCCGGCAAATGTTGATGCAAACCAGCAAGTCGATCATCCAGATCGGCCTGTCGTGCGGCTTCTCCTCCGGCCCGCATTTCTCCAGCGCCTACCGCAACTTCTTCGGCGCCACGCCGCGGGAAGATCGCAACCAGCGGCGCAGCAGCAGCCCGTTCGAATTGTCATCGGTGCCTTCAGAGCGCGGGTGACACGTTCACATCGATGCCTGGGCGATTTGTCCGGGCGCGATCGCGCTGTTCACTCCTCGACCTCACTCTCGCCAGAAGAGGACGTCTCTATTTCGGCGCGGTCGACGACTCCATCAATGCCAAAAGACTCGCCGGTTCGTCGATAGTAAGCGATGAATCGTTGCAGGCTTTCTTCGGAGAAGGGGTTCCCGCCGAGCTTGATTTTCCTGGCGACCCCCACAGGCAGTTCGAGAATGTCGCTAGGGATCTCACTGATCGCGTTGTCAGTAAGGTTCGCCACTTGCAACGTTGTACGAGTCAGCAGGCCCGGCGGAATTTCGCTGATACCTGTGTCATACAGCATCAGGGTCTTCAGTCTCGGCATTTGACTGATGTCGGCAGGTAGGCCCAGTGGGTTGCCGCCCAGAACCAGATGTTCGATGTTCTCCATTCCCGCCAGTGCCGCCTGCGTTTGCGAGGTCAGCGTGATCAGGCAATCGGTCAGCACCAGTGTCTTCAGCTCGCTCATATTGAATACAGGGCTGGGAACCGTGCTCAGGGCAAAGTCGCTGATGGTCAGGTTCTGCAAATTGGGGAAGCAGCGTAAAAAGCCCTCGGGACGCGATGTCGCTTTGTTTTCGCCGTCCATTTGCAGGCGTGAGACGTGTTTGAATTGCGCGCTCAGTTGGGGCAGGTCGCCATTGATGACCTCGTCGGTGTACAGCTCATAGTGCGGTTCACCTGCCGCATTCACGCCTTCCATATCGGATTCACGACGCCAGCACTGCTCTACGGTTTCCTTGAACGCGTCGCGGGCCAAGTGTTCTTCTGTCAGCTGTGCGTTGGTAAAAGGCTGACCTGTTTGCGGATGCACGGCGGGCAGGTCTGAGGTCCATGCGGCCAGATCGTTGCGCAACGTGGTGTACTCGGTTTCCAGGCGCGTCAGTTCAGTGCGGCCGGCCTCCAGGTTGCCGGGTTGCAGGTAGATGAAATCGCTGGCTTCCTCCCTGTCCAGAAGTGGGTATAAAGCTTGGAGTCGATCGATATCAGCCGGGGCGGCCATGACACCGAAGTCCTGGAGGGTCCGTTGGAAATAGCTCTTGATCTGTTCGCGAATCGCCAATGTGAGTGGATTATTGCCAAAGTCCATGCCCTTGCTGATGCGCGAGGGGAGATTGAAAAAGGCCGGGTCAAGATCGGTTATCTGGTTGTCATTGAGGATTGCAGTACGCAGTGACTGATGCCCCAGCAGACCTTCCGGAACGTTGCTGATGCCTGTATTGGAAAGATCGATGTAGTTGAGTTCAGACATCCCCTGCAATCGGGGGGCAAGACCCAGAGGGTTGCCGTAGAGATCCAGTGTCACCAGGTTGCTGAGGGAAGAAAGTGTCGCTTGTGTATCCGGCGTCAGTACGATGCCGCAGTCGCTCAGCAGTAGTTGATTGAGCCTGGGCATGCTGGACAGCGCTGGCGGGAGTTCGCCCAGGGCAACGTTTCTGAGTTCGAGGCGGGCAAGCCCGGTGAAGTGTTGGAGGAAACCCATGATGCCTTGCGGCGCGACGCTGTTGGTCATCGATAGCGTTGAAATGCGGCTGAAATCTGCGCTGATGGTCGGCAGTTCTCCCACGATCGGCTTGACGAAACTCAACAGATATTCGACGTCGGCAGGGTCGTCGGTAATGCTGGCAGTGATCTGCCGTCGCCAGCCTCTCTGAAGCTCATACCTGAACGCGGCACGGTTCTCCCGGTTTTCCGCCAGCTGCGCGGCGCTCAACCTGTTACCGGTTTGAGGGTCGAGGTGGGGCGCCTGATTGACCCAGTCCTGCAAATCATTGTTCAGTTGCCCGTACTCACCTTGCAGGTGGGCGAGTTCCGCATGAGCACCGGCGGGGCGGGTGTGCAGGTAATCGATGACTTCCAGCACTTCTTGCGGGTTGAGTGCCGGCCAGAGTTGGCGAACCCTGCGTACCAGATCCGGCTGGCCCGACGGGAGTTGATCGTAGCCGTCGGCGCCTCCAAGCAGGCGCATGGTCGCCGGGTCATAGGCCGGTTTGAATATTGGATTGTCCTCCAGAATGTTGCGTAATTCGCCGCGCTCCAGCGAATGTTCGCGCAGCGCGTGTTCAAGTTTTTCGCCTTGATGGATGTTGATCTTCAGTGCGTTGCGCTCCGCGTCGGGCAGGGCATGAAGAATGGCCCGACTCAGTTCTGTTGCGCCGCTCAGGCTCAAGCCCTCGTCGTCGTAGGCTTCGTATCGACCATCTTCGCGCCGTACCAGCACTTTGCGGATGGCGGCGTCCTGTTTGCCAATGCGGGTGCGGGTGCGGCCGTTATAGGCGTAGTCCTGAATGTCTATACGGATTTCGGATGTCCAGCCTGGCAGGCGCTCAAGTGAATGGAGGCGCAGCAGATCGGTGTCAGGATTATCAAGCGATGGCAGATCAAGTCCTTCGTAGGCTCGCGTCAGCCGTACTTCTTGCATCGCCCAGCGGGCAAGGTCCTTGAGGCGTTTGGGCACTTCGCCGGTTTGCAGCAGTTGCAGTTCGGGGCTCGTGGCGCTATCGATCAATTCGCTCGCCACGCTCAGCGGCAGCCCCGTGGTGGTGTCGATCAGTTTTTGAATCAAGGCATTCTGGGGGCGTTCAAGAGCGCGGTATCGACTGTCGAACAGTGATGCTCGTTGTCGGGCGGCGGTCTGGGCGAGTTTCTGTCTCAATGAAGTGGCGCGTGCGTCAAGCGAGAGAGAGGGCGCATTTCGATGTTCTTCCAGAAGGGTTTTTTGCTCGCTTTCATTCAGCTGGGCAAGCACGCTTTTGAGCACGTCACCCTCGATCAAGCGACCCTCCTGGACCTCAATGCCTGAGTGTGCCGCCGTTGTGGTTTCCCAGACGATGTTGCCCCGGGCATCAAGCAGGCTGATGCCTATGCTGTCGGGCCACAGGAAATGCTCGGTGAGCAATTGCAGTTGGGTTTGGGAATCAGCCTTTGAATACTGTTCGTGACGCCCGCTGTTGAGGCGGTCGATAAACGTTTGCAGGTCTTTATCGAGGTTGAGGCGCTTGAGGGTATCGGCCAGTAAGGACGGAATGGGTTCGTGCTCGACATGCATTCTGCGCAGGGTGTTCTCATGTAAACCGCTGGCCTTGAGTGCGCGTTCGCGTTCGGCGGGAGACAGCTTTTCGCTCAGGTGACCCAAGCGCTGCAATAGGGTGTTTTTGTCCCACTCCAGTGGTCGGTCGAGTTCTGTCTGCCAGGCGCCGCTGCCGTTGTGCTTGAGCGCGGGGCTGTAGGCATCGGGGCGGCTGGGATGCTCGATACGGTAGTCGCCGGTTGGCTCCTGTCTGACGGCGAAGCGTTTGCCCTCGATGCGGGCGATGGTTTTGCCGTTGTGTTGATGCAGGCCTGACGTGTCGGGAACCGATTGCCGGGGCAGCGGCGCGGCCTGTTCATAAGGGCTCAGGTCGGGTTTCCAGTAAAGGGTCTTTCCATTGGCTGCCTGCACCGGTTTGAACCGGTCAATGAAGGCGATGACCTCTGCGGGCAGTGCCTTGCGAAACTCGCCTGCGGCAACGACCCCACCTGCGGCGAAGGCCCCCAACTGGATCAATGTCTCAACCACTGTCATCAGGTGCTCGAAGGCTTCGGTGGTCTGCCCTTGCGCCCAGTCGATAATCCCTTCAAAGGCATCGTTGACCAATTGATAAGCCATGTAAGCCAGCATCAATTCGCCCACAAACGGCACAAAAGGCAGGGCGACGAAAGCGGCGAGCTGCACAATGGCGGACAGCACGCCGGTAAAGGAGTCCCAGAGTGCCCAGCGAGCCTTTTGGTCCGCCATTGCGGTAGACACCGCGATGACCCGGGCGTCGTTGAGAATTTTGTTCAACTGCGCGCGGTAGAGATGGGGCCATGGGCCGCGATGGATCGGCGTGACAGAAAATTGCAGATTGGGCCGCTCTGTCGGCGTTTCACGCCATGATGGCAGCGCTTCACCGTAGTGGCGTTGATGCCAGGTGACATGGCTCAGGCGATCGGCCAGGTTGCCAAAGAAATGCCCGCGGTCTTCGTGAGCGACAAAACGACTGAAAAATTGTTGGTAATCCGGGGTGCGCAGTTGGCGAGTGAGGGTTTGCATCAGCTCGGCCGTCGAGGTGTACTCCTTGATCGGGTGCTCCGGGTCATCGGGGATGTAGGCCACGACCCGTGCGACATTGCGTGCGCGTTCAAGGTTAGGTGCAAACACGACGATGCCGGTCAGCCTGGCGGACATGATCGTCAAGTCGTGGCACAGCAGGGGCTCGTTTCCAAGTTTGATACCTTGCTTGCCTTCAGCCAGCGCCTGGATCAGTTGAAAGAAGTCGTCCTGAATGTCGCCGTTCATGCGAGCCAGATGCAGCGCGGCCTTCAATGCGGCTTTCTGGCTGGCCTCGACCCTGGAGCGCAGCACAGTCGCCGCCAGCGGGTTGGAAATCCCGAGATTATCCTCCAGGTAGGTGCGGTATTGGCCGCCGATGTCCAGTTCACGACATAACCGGGTAAAGGCCTGCACCGTGATCGTCTGCTTGAGCGCGGGCAAGGTATCGAACTGCCCGGTCGAGGACGGCTCAGTGATGAACGTCGAGTCGGGCTCGTAGGCATCCTTGTGGGTTTCCTGTTTTTCAAAGTTATGCAGTGCCGCATTCAACAGCGACACGGTCCAGGTGCGAGCGGCGCCTGACTTGATCGGAAACCAGGGAATGGTCGCGGGAATGTACAGCCGCAAGAACGTGCCTTTGACGTCCACGTCCAGGCCGAATCGCGCTTTCAGAGCGTTTTTGAGCAGTGGTTCAGCAAAAGCGTAGGCGTCCTGCAGGTTTTCCAGTGTGCGGTCGACTCTGTTTTGTGCGGTCCAGTGCGCGGCATTCAGCCGTCCGAGTTCAGCGTGTTGCGCAGCCGGCGCCGCGCGCAAACCACTCGTCAGTATCGGGCGTGCGCTCTTCAGCGCCAGGCGTCTGGCCGATGATGCGTTCCCGAGCCAGTGGGGAATCGTATGGGTGAGAGGCGGGTAGTGAGTGTCGGTGTGGGCGATATACGTTGCGTCAGCAGAGGCTGTCCGCGTTTGCTCGTCGGGTAATTGCATCTTGCAGGTCCATTAGCGCTCAAAGAGCGTCAAGGGAAACAGGCTGCATCGTTTCCGGTGCGGTACATATTTATTGCGCAGGCATTCATCTCTCGCCAAGCCTGCCGCAAATCGGCGCCAGCAGTTTAAACTGCGCCTTTGCGACCCTATATGTCGCATTGCCGTAAACCCGGGAAAATCCGGGGTTTGCGCTATAAGAAGTTGTCGCTTGGCGGCAAGGCCGGGCTGAAAACTGTCCTTACAATCCTCACCAAGCTCGCCAGTTTCAGGCGAGTGTTTTCTCTTCAGGAGACTCCGATGTCCGTTGAGCACGCTGCGGTACAACGCGCCGATTTCGATCAGGTAATGGTTCCCAACTATGCGCCTGCCGCATTCATTCCTGTGCGTGGTGCCGGTTCCCGCGTTTGGGACCAGTCCGGTCGCGAGCTGATCGACTTCGCCGGCGGGATTGCCGTGAACGTATTGGGCCATGCGCACCCGGCGCTGGTCGGTGCCTTGACCGAGCAGGCGAACAAGCTGTGGCACGTGTCCAACGTGTTCACCAATGAGCCGGCCCTGCGCCTGGCCCATAAGTTGGTCAACGCCACATTTGCCGAGCGTGCTTTCTTCTGCAACTCCGGCGCCGAAGCCAACGAGGCCGCCTTCAAGCTGGCCCGTCGTGTCGGTTTCGACCGTTTCGGCAGCGAGAAGTACGAAATCATCGCCGCGCTCAACAGCTTCCACGGCCGTACCCTGTTCACCGTTAACGTCGGTGGCCAGTCGAAGTACTCCGACGGTTTCGGTCCGAAAATCACCGGTATCACCCATGTGCCGTACAACGATTTGGCCGCGCTGAAAGCCGCCATTTCCGACAAGACTTGCGCTGTGGTGCTGGAGCCGATCCAGGGCGAAAGCGGTGTGATCCCGGCCGAACTCGAATACCTGCAAGGTGCCCGCGACCTCTGCACCGCGCATAACGCACTGCTGATCTTTGACGAAGTGCAAACCGGCATGGGCCGTACTGGCCACCTGTTCGCCTACCAGCATTACGGCGTGATTCCGGACATCCTCACCAGCGCCAAGAGCCTGGGCGGCGGGTTCCCGATCGCGGCCATGCTGACCACCGAAGACCTGGCCAAACACTTGGTTGTCGGCACCCACGGCACCACTTACGGCGGTAACCCGCTGGCTTGCGCTGTCGCGGAAGCGGTGATCGACGTGATCAACACCCCGCAAGTGCTGGCCGGCGTCAAGGCCAAGCACGACAAGTTCAAGGCACGCCTTGAACAGATCGGCGAAAAGTACGGCCTGTTCACCAAGGTCCGCGGCATGGGCCTGTTGATCGGTTGCGTGCTGAGCGATGCCTGGAAAGGCAAGGCCAAGGACATTTTCAACGCCGCTGAACAAGAAGGCCTGATGGTCCTGCAAGCCGGCCCGGACGTGGTGCGTTTCGCCCCGAGCCTGGTGGTCGAAGACGCCGATATCGATGCCGGCCTGGACCGCTTCGAACGTGCCGCTGCAAAACTGACGCAAGCCTGATAGACCCTTCGACGCCTGACGATTCAGGCGTCGACCCCGATTCTGATGCCGGACCCGCTCTTCTGTAGGAGCAAAGCTTGCTCGCGATGGCGTGTCAGTGAACACCCATGTGGCTGACACACCATCGCGAGCAAGCTTTGCTCCTACAAGGGCCCGGTTTATTTCCCTCAAGAGTTTTAATAAAAAGGAGTGACACCATGCTGGTGATGCGCCCCGCGCAAATGGCTGATCTGGGCGAGGTACAGCGTCTGGCTGCGGACAGCCCGATTGGTGTCACTTCCTTGCCGGATGACGTTGAACGCCTGAGCGACAAGATCGCCGCGAGCGAAGCCTCGTTCGCTGCCGAAGTGAGCTTCAACGGTGAAGAAAGCTATTTCTTCGTTCTCGAAGACAGTGCCACCGCAAAACTGGTCGGCTGCTCGGCCATCGTGGCTTCGGCCGGTTATTCCGAGCCGTTCTACAGCTTCCGCAACGAAACGTTCGTACACGCCTCTCGCGAGCTGAAGATCCACAACAAGATCCATGTGCTCTCGCAGTGCCACGACCTGACCGGCAACAGCTTGCTGACCAGTTTCTACGTGCAGCGTGAACTGGTGGGTTCGCCTTGGGCCGAGCTCAATTCCCGTGGCCGCTTGCTGTTTGTCGCCAGTCACCCGGAGCGTTTTGCCGATTCAGTGGTAACCGAAATCGTCGGTTACAGCGATGAAAACGGCGACTCGCCATTCTGGGACGCCATCGGTCGCAACTTCTTCGACCTCAACTACGCTGAGGCCGAGCGCTTGTGCGGCTTGAAGAGCCGTACGTTCCTCGCCGAACTGATGCCGCATTACCCGATCTATGTGCCGCTGCTGCCGGACTCCGCGCAAGAAGCGATGGGCCAGGTGCACCCACGGGCGCAGATCACCTTCGACATCCTGATGCGCGAAGGCTTCGAGACCGATCACTACATCGACATTTTCGACGGCGGCCCGACCCTGCATGCCCGCGTCTCGGGGATCCGTTCGATCGCCCAGAGCCGCGTCGTGCCGGTGAAAATCGGCGAGCCGGTCAAAGGTGTCGGTCGTCAGTACCTGGTGGCCAATGCCCAGTTGCAGGATTACCGCGCCGTGATGCTCGAGCTCGACTACGCGCCGGGCAAACCCGTGACCCTGGATCTGGAAGCGGCCGAAGCCCTGGGCGTCGGCGAAGGTGCGAGCGTGCGCCTGGTGGCGGTTTAACGCCTGCCTGGCCTGAATGCTTGCAAGAAAAGCAGCGAAGTTTCACGGGTGGCGCAAGCGGCCCGTTTGAGGAGATAGCATGATCGTTCGTCCCGTACGCAGCAGCGATTTACCCGCTCTGATCGACCTGGCCCGCAGCACTGGCACCGGCCTGACCACTTTGCCGGCCAACGAAGAACGTCTGGCCCATCGTGTCGGCTGGGCCGAAAAGACGTTCCGCGGCGAAGCAGGGCGGGGCGATGCGGACTACCTGTTCGTGCTCGAAGACGACGACGGCCGCGTGGTGGGTATTTCCGCCATCGCCGGTGCCGTCGGTCTGCGCGAGCCGTGGTACAACTTCCGCGTCGGTCTGACGGTGAGCGCCTCGCAAGAGCTGAACATCTATCGTGAGATCCCGACGTTGTTCCTGGCCAACGACCTGACGGGTAACTCCGAGCTGTGCTCGCTGTTCCTGCACGCCGATTACCGCAGTGGCCTCAACGGTCGCATGCTGTCCAAGGCGCGGATGCTGTTCATCGCCGAATTCCCGCAACTGTTCGGCAACAAGATCATCGCCGAGATGCGTGGCGTTTCCGATGAAGCCGGGCGTTCGCCGTTCTGGGAAAGCCTGGGTCGACACTTCTTCAAGATGGAGTTCAGCCAGGCGGACTACCTGACCGGCGTTGGCAACAAAGCGTTCATCGCCGAACTGATGCCGAAATTCCCGCTGTACACCTGCTTCCTGTCGCCGGATGCGCGCAACGTGATCGGTCAGGTTCACCCCGACACCGAGCCTGCATTGTCGATGCTCAAGAGCGAAGGTTTCAGCTACCAGGGCTACGTCGACATCTTCGACGCCGGCCCGGCCATCGAATGCGAAACCGGAAAGATCCGCGCCGTGCGCGACAGCCAGGCGCTGGTGCTGGCCATCGGCACGCCGGGTGACGACGCCACGCCGTTCATCATTCACAACCGCAAACGCGAAGACTGTCGGATCACGGCCGCGCCGGCACGTCTGGCCGCCGGTACGCTGGTGGTCGATCCGCAGACCGCCAAACGTCTTCAACTCAACGCCGGCGATCAAGTGCGCGCCGTGGCGTTGTCCGCTGCCCGGGAGTCGAAATAATGAAGTCGCTATACATCGCAGGTGAATGGCTGGCAGGCCAGGGGGAAACCTTTGAGTCGCTCAACCCGGTGACCCAGCAAGTGCTGTGGTCGGGCAGCAGCGCCACCGTTGATCAAGTGGAATCGGCCGTGCAAGCCGCACGTCAGGCGTTCCCGGATTGGGCGCGTCGCACGTTGCAGGAACGTATCTCGGTGCTGGAAGCCTTCGCCGCTGCGTTGAAAAACAACGCCGACGAACTCGCGCGCACCATCGGTGAAGAAACCGGCAAACCGCTGTGGGAAGCCGCGACCGAAGTCACCAGCATGGTCAACAAGATCGCGATCTCGGTGCAGAGCTATCGCGAGCGCACTGGCGAAAAGAGCGGCCCGCTGGGCGATGCCACCGCTGTACTGCGTCACAAGCCACACGGCGTGGTGGCGGTGTTCGGTCCTTACAACTTCCCTGGGCACTTGCCCAATGGTCACATCGTGCCGGCGCTGCTGGCCGGTAACACAGTGCTGTTCAAGCCAAGTGAACTGACTCCGAAAGTCGCCGAACTGACGGTCAAATGCTGGATCGAGGCCGGTTTGCCGGCCGGCGTGTTGAACCTGCTGCAAGGCGCACGCGAAACCGGTATCGCCCTGGCGGCGAACCCGGGCATCGACGGGCTGTTCTTCACCGGTTCCAGCCGCACCGGCAATCACCTGCATCAGCAATTCGCCGGTCGTCCGGACAAGATTCTTGCGCTGGAAATGGGCGGCAACAACCCGCTGGTGGTTGATCAGGTCGCCGACCTCGATGCTGCGGTGTACACCATCATTCAATCGGCGTTCATTTCCGCCGGCCAGCGCTGCACTTGTGCCCGTCGCTTGCTGGTGCCGCAAGGCGCGTGGGGCGACTCGTTGCTGGCGCGCCTGGTGGCCGTCAGTTCGACGATTGAAGTCGGCGCATTCGATCAGCAACCGGCGCCATTCATGGGCTCGGTGGTTTCCCTCGCTGCCGCGAAAGCGTTGATGGATGCACAAGAACATCTGCTGGCCAATGGCGCCGTGGCACTGTTGGAAATGACTCAGCCACAGGCGCAGTCGGCGTTGTTGACCCCCGGCATCCTCGATGTGAGCGCTGTGGCCGATCGTCCTGACGAAGAGCTGTTTGGCCCGTTGCTGCAAGTGATCCGCTACGCTGATTTTGAAGCGGCGATCGCTGAAGCCAACGACACCGCCTACGGTCTGGCCGCCGGCCTGTTGTCGGACTCCGAAGCGCGTTACCAGCAGTTCTGGCTGGAAAGCCGCGCCGGTATCGTCAACTGGAACAAGCAACTGACCGGCGCCGCGAGCAGCGCGCCATTCGGCGGCGTCGGCGCCTCGGGCAACCACCGCGCCAGCGCCTATTACGCGGCGGATTACTGCGCGTACCCGGTGGCCTCGCTGGAAACCCCGAGCCTGGTGTTGCCTGCCGCTCTCACGCCTGGCGTGAAGATGGTGTAACGCCCAATCGCGGGCAAGCCCGCTCCCACAAGTTCGGTGGCGTTCACACATCTTGTGTACGACGCAGTCACTGTGGGAGCTGGCTTGCCAGCGATGGCCACACCTCGGTCTCAAAGAATGTACTGAAGCCATAACAACAGATTCTCGTGGAGCCTCGCTGATGAAATCCTATGAAGTCAATTTTGACGGTCTAGTGGGGCCGACCCATAACTACGGCGGCCTGTCCTACGGCAACGTCGCGTCCCAGAGCAACAGCCAGCAGTCTTCCAATCCCAAGGAAGCCGCGCTGCAAGGCCTGGCGAAGATGAAAGCGCTGATGGAAATGGGTTTCCAGCAGGGCGTGCTGGCGCCACAAGAGCGCCCGGACGTGGCGGCATTGCGTCGCCTGGGTTTTGCCGGAACCGACGCCCAGGTCATTGAGCGTGCTGCGAAGGAAGCCATGCCATTGCTGGTCGCCAGTTGCTCGGCGTCGAGCATGTGGGTAGCCAACGCCGCCACCGTCAGCCCGAGCGCCGACACGGCTGACGGTCGTGTGCATTTCACCGCCGCCAACCTCAACTGCAAATATCACCGCAGCATCGAACACCCGACCACCAGCCGCGTGCTGGGTGCGATGTTCGCCGACCAGAACCACTTCGCTCATCACGCCGCGTTGCCGGCCGTGGCGCAGTTCGGTGACGAAGGCGCGGCCAACCACACGCGTTTCTGCCGCGAGTATGGCGAAGCCGGCGTCGAGTTCTTCGTGTTCGGCCGCAGTGCGTTCGATACCCGCTACCCGGCACCGCAGAAATACCCGGCACGCCAGACGCTCGAAGCGTCCCAGGCCGTGGCCCGCTTGCATGGCTTGAGCGATGACGGCGTGGTGTATGCCCAGCAGAATCCATCGGTGATCGACCAGGGCGTGTTCCACAACGACGTGATCGCCGTAGGCAACGGCGAAGTGCTGTTCTATCACGAGGACGCTTTCCTCGAGACGGACAAGATGCTCGCCGAATTGCAGAGCAAACTCGCCAAAGTCGGTGGGAAATTTCAGTCCGTGTGTGTTCCGCGTTCCGCGGTAAGCGTGGAAGACGCCGTTCGGTCCTACCTGTTCAATAGCCAACTGCTGTCGCGACCTGACGGCTCGATGCTGTTGATCGTGCCGGAAGAATGCCGTGGCAATGAGCGCGTCTGGCAGTACTTGCAGGGTTTGACCAGCTCCGGCGGCCTGATCCGCGAAGTAAAAGTCTTCGATCTCAAGCAAAGCATGCAGAACGGTGGCGGCCCTGCTTGCCTGAGGTTGCGTGTCGCGCTCAACGAAACCGAACTGGCGGCGGTCAATCCAGGCGTTATCATGACGGCACCGTTGTACGGCACTCTGACCGAATGGGTCGAGAAGCACTACCGCGACCGCATGACCGAAAACGATCTGGCGGACCCGCAATTGCTGCTTGAGTGCCGGACGGCACTGGATGAACTGACGCAAATCCTTAAACTGGGCGCGGTTTATCCATTCCAGATCAATTGATCGACGGCGCGCTGCCGCGCATGACAGCGCGCCGCTTCATCTCAAACGAGAGCGTAAACACATGAGCGATACCCTGCAGCTGATCCTTGAAGACACCGACGGCACGCAACTGGAAACTTCCTGCACCCGCGTTGCGGTCCTGTGGCAAGGCAAAGAGCTGTGGATCCAGCAAGACGGCCGCGGCCAATTGCTGATCGGCGTGGACGTTGAAGAAGGTGACGCCGAATACGCCAACCTGCTGCTGCGCCCATTGGCGACTAATCTGGTAAGTCTGCAACTGGAAATGGAACCGGCTGAACCTGGCGACGACGAGGATCATGTTCACGGCCCGGATTGCAATCACGACCACTAAGGAAACAGCTCTATGCTCGCCCTCGGCAAACTGCTTGAACTGACCCTCGCCGGCCGCGAACCGGCGGAGAAGACTCAACTGACTGTCGAAGGCGTGCGCATGCGCTGGCTGAGCGAAGGGGCGCTGGAAGTCCGGCCCCCTGAAGCTCGCGACAACGGCCTGGACCTGCTGCTATCGGCGGGGATCCATGGCAACGAAACAGCGCCGATCGAGTTGCTCGATCGCCTGTTGCACGACATTGCCCGCGGCGACCTCAAGCCGCGTGCAAGAATTCTGTTCCTGTTCGGCAACCCGGAAGCGATTCGCAAGGGCGAGCGTTTCGTCGAGCAGGACGTCAATCGACTGTTCAACGGTCGTCACGAACAAAGCAGCGGCTCCGAAGCGCTGCGCGCCTGTGAGCTCGAACGGCTGGCGGCAAGTTTCTTCAGCCTGCCGGATCGCCAGCGTCTGCACTACGACCTGCACACTGCGATTCGCGGTTCGAAAATCGAGCAGTTCGCCTTGTATCCGTGGAAGGAAGATCGCCAGCATTCGCGCCAGGAACTGGCCCGGCTGCGTGCCGCCGGCATGGAAGCTGTGCTGTTGCAGAACAAGCCGTCCATCGTCTTCAGCTCCTATACCTACGACAAACTCGGTGCCGAGTCCTTCACCCTTGAACTGGGCAAGGCTCGGCCGTTCGGGCAGAACGACGGGGTGAACGTCTCCCGGCTGGAAACCCGTCTCAAACAGATCATCGAAGGCACCGAGCCTGATTTGGCGGGGCAGGTGCTGGACGGTTTGCAGCTGTTCAGCGTGGCACGGGAAATCATCAAGCACAGCGACAGCTTCCGGCTTAACCTGCCAGCGGATATCGAGAATTTTTCGGAACTGGAAGTGGGTTACCTGTTGGCCGAAGACATCGCCAACACCCGCTGGATCATCGAAGAAGAGGGCGCCCGGATCATCTTCCCGAACCCCAAGGTGAAGAATGGCTTGCGTGCGGGCATCCTGATCGTGCCGACCAGCGACGAAAACCTCGCCTGACGTTCGCAAAATGATCGTTCCCACGCTCCCGCGTGGGAATGCCTCAATGGACGCTCTGCGTCCGCCATTGCATGTGACGCGGAGCGTCACGGGCTGCATTCCCACGCAGAGCGCAGGAACGATCAATTTAGCCTTTAAACAGCTACCGCACGCGGCTCAGTACGACGCAACGCACGGATCTTGCTCAACGTGTCGGCACACGTCTTCGCCGCTTCCTGGCCTTTGTGCACAAAATGCTCGAAGAAGAACTTGTGATGCAGTTCTTCACCGGCATGGAAGTGATGCGGGGTCAAAGACACCGAGAATACTGGCACTTCGGTTTCCAGTTGAACCTGCATCAGGCCGCTGACCACCGACTGGGCAACGAACTCGTGGCGATAGATCCCGCCATCGACGACCAGGGCTGCGGCAACGATGCCTGCATAACGACCGGTCTTGGCCAGCAATTTGGCGTGCAGGGGCATTTCAAACGCACCGCCGACTTCGAAGAAGTCGATATCGGATTCCTGATAACCCTGGGCAATCATTTCGGCGACGAAGCCTTTACGGCTCTGATCAACAATATCCTTGTGCCAGCAGGCCTGGATGAACGCTACGCGCTCGCCCTGATGGTGTTTGCTCTTGCTATCGATTGCGGTGGGTTGCATGTTCTGACTCCTGTTTGTGTAAAAAACAGGGCATATGAATCGAATGGGATTTAAGGGTATGCGCGCCGACGTGAGTGTCTGCGGGCAGCCCTTTGGCGCCAATCCCGTTCTCTCTTCATCCGGACTATGACCGTCGGCCCCGGGATCACACCGGGTCTGCTGACCTTGCTGTCAGGCACCGCCGAAGCCGTGCTGCCATCAAGCGCTCGCGGGCTATGCGCATTGCGCGCAATTACCGCCGGTGGGGAGTTGCACCCCGCCCTGAGAACGTTTTTGCCGCCGTAAAGTTTGGCGGCGCAGCGTTTTTAACACATATTTCCTGCGTGCGCATCGGTGCTTTTGGATGATTGTTATCGAGTATTTCGCTGTATTAGTGGGCAATATCCTTGCGCCAGGGTTGAATATTCATTGGCATGACCGCAGTAATTCTTTCTGAAAGGGATTTCCCCTGCTTACCGAGGCCAGATTCATGAGCGTTATTGATCTTCGCAGCGACACAGTCACCCAACCCACCGCCGGCATGCTCGACGCGATGGCCACTGCCGCCACGGGGGATGACGTTTATGGTGAAGATCCGACCGTCAACCGTCTTGAAGCCGAACTGGCCCAGCGCCTCGGTTTTGCCGCAGCCCTGTTTGTGCCGACCGGCACCATGAGCAATCTGTTGGGCCTGATGGCCCATTGCGAGCGCGGCGACGAATACATCGTCGGCCAGCAGGCCCATACCTATAAGTACGAAGGAGGCGGTGCAGCCGTGCTCGGTTCGATCCAGCCGCAACCGCTGGAAGTGCAGGCCGATGGCTCGCTGGATCTGGATCAGGTCGCCGCCGCCATCAAACCCGATGATTTCCACTTCGCCCGTACTCGCTTGCTGGCGCTGGAAAACACCATGCAGGGCAAGGTGCTGCCTCTGGAATATCTGGCCCGGGCTCGCCGTTTTACCCGAGAGCATGGGCTGCAACTGCATCTGGACGGAGCGCGGTTGTACAACGCAGCGGTCAAACTCGGCGTCGACGCCCGGGAAATCGCTCAGCATTTCGACTCCGTCTCCGTCTGCCTGTCCAAAGGCTTGGGGGCGCCGGTCGGTTCGGTGTTGTGCGGCTCGGTCGAGTTGATCGGCAAGGCCCGGCGCCTGCGCAAGATGGTCGGTGGCGGGATGCGTCAGGCCGGGATTCTGGCGGCAGCAGGCCTGTATGCCCTGGATCACAATGTTCAGCGCTTGGCTGACGATCACGCCAATGCGCAATGGCTGGCCGAAGGCCTGCGCGCGGTAGGTTATGAAGTCGAGCCGGTTCAGACCAACATGGTTTACGTATCGATGGGCGACAAGGCCGAGACGATCAAGTCTTTTGCTGCTGAGCGAGGTATCAAGCTCAGTGCCGCCGCACGTCTGCGCATGGTCACGCACATGGATATCAGCCAGGCGCAAATCGAGCAGGTCGTCGCGACATTCGTCGACTTTTCCCGTAAGTGATAGCGTTAGCGCTCCAATTGACTGTTTCTATCGTATAAACACGCTGTACCCCGCGCGCAGGGCCGATATAATGCGGCCCTTTGCCGTCGCTTCGTCTGTTGACGTTTCGAACAGGCCTTTGGCCGCAGCCTCCGTGGAAGAACCTAATGAAAAGCGCAGAAATCCGTGAAGCCTTCCTTCGCTTCTTCGAAGAGCAAGGCCACACCCGTGTAGCCTCCAGCTCTTTGATTCCGGGCAACGACCCAACCCTGCTGTTCACTAACGCGGGGATGAACCAGTTCAAGGACTGCTTCCTGGGCCAGGAAAAGCGCGCGTACACCCGCGCGGTATCCAGCCAGAAATGCGTGCGCGCCGGCGGCAAGCACAACGACCTGGAAAACGTCGGTTATACCGCCCGTCACCACACGTTCTTCGAAATGCTGGGCAACTTCAGCTTCGGTGACTACTTCAAGCGTGACGCCATCACTTACGCCTGGAACTTCCTGACATCCGACAAATGGCTGAACCTGCCCAAGGAAAAGCTTTGGGTCACCGTCTACGCCAGCGATGACGAGGCGTACGACATCTGGACCAAGGAAATCGGCGTTCCGGCCGAGCGCATGGTGCGCATCGGCGACAACAAGGGCGCGCCGTACGCTTCCGACAACTTCTGGACCATGGGCGATACCGGCCCGTGCGGACCTTGCACCGAGATTTTCTACGATCACGGTGCCGACATCTGGGGCGGCCCACCGGGCTCGCCGGAAGAAGACGGCGACCGCTACATTGAAATCTGGAACAACGTGTTCATGCAGTTCAACCGCACCGCCGATGGCGTGTTGCACCCGCTGCCAGCACCGTCGGTGGACACCGGCATGGGCCTGGAGCGGATCAGTGCCGTACTGCAGCACGTTCACTCGAACTATGAAATCGACCTGTTCCAGAGCCTGCTGAGCGCTTCGGCCAAGGCCATCGGCTGCACCAACGACGCCCAGGCTTCGTTGAAAGTGGTGGCTGACCACATCCGTTCCTGCGGTTTCCTGATCGCTGATGGCGTATTGCCGTCAAACGAAGGTCGCGGCTATGTACTTCGCCGGATCATCCGTCGCGCTTGCCGTCACGGCAACAAACTGGGCGCCAAGGGCAGCTTCTTCTACCAGATCGTTGCGGCCCTGGTCGCCGAGATGGGCCAAGCGTTCCCGGAACTGAAATCCCAGCAGGCGCACATCGAGCGCGTGCTGAAAGCCGAAGAAGAGCAATTCGCCAAGACCCTGGAACAGGGCCTGAAAATCCTTGAACAGGATCTGGCTGAACTCAAAGGCGACGTGGTGCCGGGCGATGTGGTGTTCAAACTCTACGACACCTACGGTTTCCCGATGGACCTGACCGGCGACATCGCCCGTGAGCGCAACCTGACCCTCGACGAGGCAGGTTTCGAGCGTGAAATGGAAGCCCAGCGCGTGCGTGCGCGTTCCGCCAGTTCCTTCGGCATGGACTACAACAGCCTGGTCAAGGTTGATGTCGATACCGAGTTCACCGGTTATACCGCTCACAGTGGTTCCGCCAAAATCGTTGCTATCTATAAAGACGGGCAATCGGTTGACGTACTGAGCGAAGGCCAGGAGGGCGTGATCGTCCTCGATCAGACGCCGTTCTATGCGGAGTCCGGTGGTCAGATTGGCGATTGCGGCTTCCTGCAAGCCGGTGCTGCACGTTTCGACGTGCGCGACACCACCAAGACCGGTGGTGCGTTCCTGCACCACGGCGTGCTGGATTCGGGCAGCCTGATCGTGGGCGCTCCGGTGGAGACTCATGTCGACGCCGAAGTGCGTCACGCGACTTCGCTGAACCACTCGGCCACTCACTTGCTGCACGCCGCGCTGCGTCAAGTGCTGGGCGATCACGTTCAGCAGAAAGGTTCGTTGGTCGACAGTCAGCGCCTGCGCTTCGACTTCAGCCACTTCGAAGCGATCAAGCCTGAACAGCTGAAAGCGCTGGAAGAAATCGTCAACGCCGAGATTCGCAAGAACTCCGCCGTTGAAACCGAAGAAACCGACATCGAAACCGCCAAGCAGAAAGGCGCCATGGCGTTGTTCGGCGAGAAGTACGGCGACAACGTTCGCGTGCTGAGCATGGGTGATTTCTCCGTCGAGCTGTGCGGCGGTATCCACGCCAACCGTACCGGCGACATCGGCCTGCTGAAAATCATCAGCGAGGGCGGTGTTGCGTCTGGTGTACGTCGTATCGAGGCAGTCACCGGTGCTGCGGCGCTGGCCTACTTGAACGCGGCAGAAGAACAACTCAAGGAAGCGGCCAACCTGGTCAAGGGCAGCCGCGACAACCTGATCGACAAGCTGTCGGCTGTGCTGGAGCGCAACCGTCAGCTGGAAAAGCAACTCGAGCAGTTGCAGGCCAAGGCAGCCAGCGCGGCAGGCGACGATCTGTCGGCTTCGGCTCTGGATGTCAAAGGCGTGAAGGTGCTGTCCGTGCGTTTGGACGGTCAGGACGGCAAAGCGCTGCTGGCGCTGGTCGATCAGCTGAAAAACAAACTCGGCCGCGCAGTGATCCTGCTCGGCAGTGTCCATGAGGAAAAGGTCGTTCTGGTTGCAGGCGTAACCAAAGACCTGACTGGCCAACTCAAAGCCGGTGATTTGATGAAGCAAGCCGCTGCGGCAGTGGGCGGGAAGGGTGGTGGTCGTCCAGATATGGCGCAAGGCGGCGGTACCGACGCCGGCGCTCTGGATGCGGCACTGGCTCTGACCGTTCCGTTTGTAGAGCAGGGTCTATAAGGCAGCGCCTCCGGCTCGCAGTCTAGTGGCGGGCCGGAACGCTGTTTGAGTGATTATTTGGGCGCCCTTCATGGGCAGAGGCGGCTTTGAAATGGCTTTGATCGTACAGAAATTTGGAGGCACCTCGGTCGGTACTGTCGAGAGAATCGAGCAGGTCGCCGACAAGGTTAAAAAATTCCGCGATGCCGGCGATGACCTGGTGGTTGTGCTGTCTGCAATGAGCGGCGAAACCAACCGTCTGATCGATCTGGCCAAGCAAATCAGTGGCGGCGATCAACCGGTTCCGCGCGAGCTGGATGTGATCGTTTCCACCGGTGAGCAGGTGACGATTGCCCTGTTGGCCATGGCATTGATCAAGCGCGGTGTGCCTGCGGTGTCCTATACCGGCAACCAGGTGCGGATTCTCACGGATAGCGCGCACAACAAAGCGCGTATCTTGCAGATTGATGACCAGAAGATCCGCGGTGATCTGAAAGCCGGTCGTGTGGTGGTTGTCGCCGGTTTCCAGGGCGTCGATGAGCACGGCAACATTACCACCCTCGGTCGTGGCGGTTCCGATACCACCGGCGTGGCACTGGCAGCAGCCTTGAAGGCTGACGAATGCCAGATCTACACCGACGTCGACGGCGTCTACACCACCGATCCGCGCGTGGTCTCCGTGGCTCAGCGCCTGGACAAGATCACCTTTGAAGAGATGCTGGAAATGGCCAGCCTCGGCTCCAAGGTGCTGCAGATCCGGGCGGTGGAATTCGCTGGCAAGTACAACGTTCCGCTGCGCGTACTGCACAGCTTCAAGGAGGGTCCGGGCACCCTCATTACTATTGATGAAGAGGAAACCATGGAACAGCCGATCATTTCCGGCATCGCTTTCAACCGCGATGAAGCCAAGCTGACCATCCGTGGCGTGCCAGACACCCCGGGCGTAGCATTCAAGATTCTCGGTCCGATCAGCGCCGCGAACATCGAAGTCGACATGATCGTGCAGAACGTAGCGCACGATAACACCACCGACTTCACCTTCACCGTACACCGCAACGACTACCAGGCGGCGCAAACCGTACTGGAAAAGACCGCTGCCGAGATCGGTGCCCGTGAAGTCATCGGCGACACCAAGATCGCCAAGGTGTCGATTGTCGGCGTTGGCATGCGCTCTCATGCGGGCGTCGCCAGTCGCATGTTCGAAGCTCTGGCCAAGGAAAGCATCAACATCCAGATGATCTCGACTTCGGAAATCAAAGTCTCCGTAGTGATCGAAGAGAAATACCTGGAACTGGCTGTGCGCGCTCTGCACACGGCTTTCGAACTGGACGCACCGGCCCGCCAGGGCGAGTGATGCGTTTGCCAAAAGGCGCGGTCTGACCGCGCCTTTTGTTTTTTGAATGGCGTGACCCCGAGGCTGTTCTTTTGCTCGCGCTAGTCAATACTCAGGCATGTAGGCCACGACCGTTTTGGGTTGTAGGTCGAGTGCCTTTTTTTTGCAGACTGTTGTCCCTGAAATGTAAGGCGTGAGGAGAAAGGTATGTTGATTCTGACTCGTCGTTGCGCAGAAAGCCTGATTATTGGTGATGGCGAAATCACCGTGACCGTGCTCGGCGTCAAAGGAAATCAAGTGCGTATTGGGGTCAACGCCCCGAAAGAGGTAGCCGTCCACCGTGAGGAAATCTACCTGCGCATCAAGAAAGAGAAGGACGAAGAACCAAGCCATTAATTTTTATCGTTTTTTATGTTTGCAAACGGGGAAGAAGCTGGTTAATATACGCCCCGTGTTGCGGAGAGCTGGCCGAGTGGCCGAAGGCGCTCCCCTGCTAAGGGAGTACACCTCAAAAGGGTGTCGGGGGTTCGAATCCCCCGTTCTCCGCCATTATTTGCGTAGTACGTTGTAATCTGGCTTCTTCGGTAAGTTGTTGAAATTACTAGAAAAAAGCGCTTTACAAACAGATTGAACGGCCTATAATGCGCGGCAACAAATGCACTCGTAGCTCAGCTGGATAGAGTACTCGGCTACGAACCGAGCGGTCACAGGTTCGAATCCTGTCGAGTGCACCATTTAAGGGTTGTTTGCAGTGATGTGAATAACTTGGCTTCAACCAGTTGTGATCTGGTATAAAAACACAAATGCACTCGTAGCTCAGCTGGATAGAGTACTCGGCTACGAACCGAGCGGTCACAGGTTCGAATCCTGTCGAGTGCACCATACAACAGAAAGCCCGCATTTAATGCGGGCTTTTTGCCGTCTGGGATTTGGCTTTTCCCTTCGTGCATCCTCTTTCATCGAACTCGATATGTGCACTCCGGCCTCGCTTGGTTTCGTAGCGATAGCTTGTGCTCGAATTGCGAATACTGATCTTGTCTGGCTTGCCGAGTGCGCTCTCGACATCCTGCTGGCTCATGCCGGCGACAACCCGCTGATTGATGATCGCCTCGCGTCGCTCTCTGGCACTGATCAGATTTCCGCATCCGTCTTCGCTCTTTCCAACAATCGTTGGTTCGCCCCTTTTGCTATTGGTTCGAGAGACGCGGCGAGTCTCTGGCCCTGGCAGCAGGGCGATTGGCTCGTCGGTTGGTATGTGCGTACGGACTTCCTGTATGGAGCGGCGTTCGCTGGCTGCGCAGCTTAGGGTGGTGTAGGTGATGCGGCCGTCGTTTGCTTCGCATCTATGAATGGTTGCGGCGGGGATCCAGGGTGCGGGGCAGAGCAGGGTGAGCATTAAGAAACGGCGCGCGTAGGCTGGCATCAAGCGTCCTCCATGACGATTTCTTTTAAGCGTAGCCGTCACCTTTTGGCCGAGTGGTGTGTTTTCTTTTCAGGATGCGTCGTCGTAAATTGAAGGGTCAGGACAGTGCTCAAGTTTGTCTTGCAAGCGCTTGTTTCAGCCGCGATTTTTTAACATTTCAATCCGCCAAGCGGTGTATGATTGCGCCCGTCAGCCCCGCCGGGGCTTTTGGATTACTTCCATGGACTTACCCAGTAGTTACTCAATACCCCGTTTTTCCAATCATGAATTGACTGATTGATCCTTCCGGCGCGCCCCGCTGCTGGGAGTGGAGTTCGCCTATGTCTGAAGTTGAAGTAAAGAAAACACAAGAAAGCTTGCAGGACCGCCTCGCTCAAGTCGTTGAGCTATTGCAGCGTCAGCGAGTGGTTGAAGATCTGACCCACCGCCAGGAAGGCCCGCATCACGACCGGGTCGAGAACCTGGTTCACCGGCAAAATCTCGTCGAGTTGCAACGCAAGCTCGATGATCTGCACTCCGCCGACGTCGCCTATATCCTTGAAGCTCTGCCGCTGGACGATCGCCTGACGCTATGGCAGCTGGTCAAGGCAGATCGCGACGGCGACATTCTCCTCGAAGTATCCGATTCGGTCCGAGAAACCCTGATCGCCGATATGGACGATCACGAGCTCCTGGCTGCGGCCAAGGACATGGATGCTGACGAACTTGCTGACCTGGCTTCCGAGCTGCCGCGAGATGTCGTCCATGAGCTGATGGAGACCCTGGATAACCAGCAGCGTGAACGTGTACGGTCCGCCCTTTCCTATGATGAGGAGCAGGTTGGTGCGCTGATGGACTTCGAGATGGTGACGATCCGTGAGGATGTCAGCCTCGAAGTGGTACTGCGTTATCTGCGCCGCCTCAAAGAATTGCCAGGCCACACCGACAAACTGTTTGTTGTTGATTACGACGGCGTCCTCAAAGGCGTTTTGCCTATCAAGCGCTTGCTGGTCAATGATCCGGACAAGCAGGTTTCTGAAGTCATGGCCAGCGATCCGGTGAGCTTTCATCCGGATGAAGATGCTTATGATGCTGCCCAGGCATTCGAGCGCTACGACTTGATTTCAGCGCCTGTCGTTGACAAGAACGGCAAGCTCATTGGCCGACTGACCATTGATGAAATGGTCGACCTGATTCGTGAAGAGAGCGAAAGCGAAGTTCTCAACATGGCAGGTCTGCGCGAAGAAGAGGACATATTTGCGTCAGTCTGGAAGTCTCTGCGCAACCGCTGGGCCTGGCTGGCAGTGAATCTGATTACCGCTTTCGTTGCGTCTCGAGTGATCGGTCTGTTCGAGGGGTCTATCGAGAAGCTGGTAGCGCTGGCGGCGTTGATGCCGATTGTGGCGGGTATCGGTGGTAACTCAGGAAACCAGACCATCACCATGATTGTTCGCGCGATGGCGTTGGACCAGGTGAGTACCGGCAATACTTCGCGGCTGATGCGCAAGGAATTGGCTGTTGCGCTGATCAATGGCGTGATCTGGGGTGGGGTAATTGGTGTCGTTGCTTATCTGCTCTATGGGAGCTGGTCCTTGGGGGTGGTGATGACGGCCGCCATGACGCTGAACCTGCTCCTTGCAGCGCTGATGGGGGTTTTGATTCCGATGACTCTGGTGCGACTTGGGCGCGATCCGGCGATGGGTGCCAGCGTAATGATCACCGCCATGACCGATAGTGGCGGCTTCTTCATTTTCCTCGGGTTGGCGACCATATTCCTGCTTTAGTTTTTCTCTCTCGAAACCCGCCAATTGGCGGGTTTTTTATGCCTGTAATTCCGGGCAAAAAAAAGCCAGCGGCTAAGCTGGCTTGGATATTCAGGATTACTCAGGAGGCGTCTGCAGCCATCTCGGCGTCATGAGCAATCAGCGAAACGAGTGCGTTTTGCTGGCGGTGGGAAAGCTGGCGGAAGCGCTGCAACAGTTCGCGCTCGTGCAAAGAAAGCTCTGGGCTGTCCAGGCGCATGCTCAATTCTTCGCCCAGCGCGCCTTCCTGAATCAGGCTCTGTTCGAGACGCGCGATGATTTCAGAGTTCATACTGCGATGATGATTGCGAGCCACTTCGGCAATGCGTTCACGCATTCCGTCTGGCAGACGTACGACGAACTTGTCAGCCGTACGGCTGGAATAAATTGCCTGTTTCAATGGGCGCATATATTTAACCGGTTAGTTCAGGGGAGCGGTTCTCGGGATTGGCCGCAGGATGTCAGTTAGGACAAGCGTTGCAGCCAAATGTTCAACCTGAATTGATGAGGCTCGCATCATGCCTCAAAGCAGCCAGATCATTGGCGTCAATTCTGTGACAAATATTGAACTGGATAAAGGCGTTCTGCCAGCACCAATTGTCAGAAATGCGGACTGGTTGGAAGTTGCCAGCACCGCTTTGCTGATCGCGTCCTCTGCTCATCAGCAGGTGTGCAATGACCTGACGGCATGACGAGCGAATTCAGTCACTGGTCCTTACCTTAACAAGGATAGTGGCAAATGGCCGATTTACTAGAGGTAGGGCGGTTCTTAGGCATTTTTAGGATGGGTGGCAGCTTGATTAATGGTGGGCAGGGGTGTCTGCTTTTTACGGCAATGGCTAGCTCCGCTCTGCTTTGCCGGCATGGCGATGCTTATGGAGGTCTGAGGTTGGGGCTGTAATTAAGGCTTCCTGCTATTTAGAGGGCGTATGCCTACACTTAAAAAGCAAAAGGACGACATGACAAAGTCTGGCTTGGTCGTTAACATGCTGGCCGTCCATCGCTTTGCGTATCTTCGCTGGCAGCAGTGTCTCAGTAGCTCAATTGGATAGAGCATCCCCCTCCTAAGGGGAAGGTTGGCAGTTCGAACCTGCCCTGGGACACCATATCTCCTCTTTCTCTTCCTTGGCCTGGCAATCGCCGGCGTCTGTTTTGCCTTGTCTCTTCTGTGCGCGTGACCTCTTCTATATAGAAGCGGGCGGTTTTTCTTGGGTTCGGCCCTTGAATGACAGAAAACTCAAATCAACGCTTGACGGCAGATCTCAGGTGTCTATAATTCGCCCCACTTCCGGCGCAGTCGAAACGGAAAACTCCTTGGTAAACAATGAGTTACGCAGTTTTTCTCAGGTGTCTATAATTCGCCCCACTTCCGGCGCAGTCGAAACGGAAAACTCCTTGGTAAACAATGAGTTACGCAGTTTTCGGCAGCAAGTTGCTTCAGATCATCGAAGCCAGAAGGAAGTTGAAAAAGAGGTGTTGACAGCAGCGTGTAACGCTGTAGAATTCGCCTCCCGCTGACGAGAGATCGAAAGCGCAAGTGGTTGAAGTTGTTAAGGAAATCCTTGAAAACTTCTGAAAATAACCACTTGACAGCAAATGAGGCTGCTGTAGAATGCGCGCCTCGGTTGAG
>NZ_LMGK01000001.1:632897-635518 GCF_001427125.1 Pseudomonas sp. Root562 | reverse complement strand
CGAACTTTCGGTTCATTTCGTCTTCACACACCGCAATCTGGCCTCTCTCGAGTTCGCAAATTGCTTGGGTGTTATATGGTCAAGCCTCACGGGCAATTAGTATTGGTTAGCTCAACGCCTCACAGCGCTTACACACCCAACCTATCAACGTCGTAGTCTTCGACGGCCCTTCAGGGGACTCAAGGTCCCAGTGAGATCTCATCTTGAGGCTAGTTTCCCGCTTAGATGCTTTCAGCGGTTATCTATTCCGAACATAGCTACCCGGCAATGCCACTGGCGTGACAACCGGAACACCAGAGGTTCGTCCACTCCGGTCCTCTCGTACTAGGAGCAGCCCCTCTCAAATCTCAAACGTCCACGGCAGATAGGGACCGAACTGTCTCACGACGTTCTAAACCCAGCTCGCGTACCACTTTAAATGGCGAACAGCCATACCCTTGGGACCGGCTTCAGCCCCAGGATGTGATGAGCCGACATCGAGGTGCCAAACACCGCCGTCGATATGAACTCTTGGGCGGTATCAGCCTGTTATCCCCGGAGTACCTTTTATCCGTTGAGCGATGGCCCTTCCATACAGAACCACCGGATCACTAAGACCTACTTTCGTACCTGCTCGACGTGTCTGTCTCGCAGTCAAGCGCGCTTTTGCCTTTATACTCTACGACCGATTTCCGACCGGTCTGAGCGCACCTTCGTACTCCTCCGTTACTCTTTAGGAGGAGACCGCCCCAGTCAAACTACCCACCATACACTGTCCTCGATCCGGATAACGGACCTGAGTTAGAACCTCAAAGTTGCCAGGGTGGTATTTCAAGGATGGCTCCACGCGAACTGGCGTCCACGCTTCAAAGCCTCCCACCTATCCTACACAAGCAAATTCAAAGTCCAGTGCAAAGCTATAGTAAAGGTTCACGGGGTCTTTCCGTCTAGCCGCGGATACACTGCATCTTCACAGCGATTTCAATTTCACTGAGTCTCGGGTGGAGACAGCGCCGCCATCGTTACGCCATTCGTGCAGGTCGGAACTTACCCGACAAGGAATTTCGCTACCTTAGGACCGTTATAGTTACGGCCGCCGTTTACCGGGGCTTCGATCAAGAGCTTCGCGTTAGCTAACCCCATCAATTAACCTTCCGGCACCGGGCAGGCGTCACACCCTATACGTCCACTTTCGTGTTTGCAGAGTGCTGTGTTTTTAATAAACAGTCGCAGCGGCCTGGTATCTTCGACCGGCGTGGGCTTACGGAGCAAGTCCTTCACCCTCACCGGCGCACCTTCTCCCGAAGTTACGGTGCCATTTTGCCTAGTTCCTTCACCCGAGTTCTCTCAAGCGCCTTGGTATTCTCTACCCAACCACCTGTGTCGGTTTGGGGTACGGTTCCTGGTTACCTGAAGCTTAGAAGCTTTTCTTGGAAGCATGGCATCAACCACTTCGTGTTCTAAAAGAACACTCGTCATCAGCTCTCGGCCTTARRATCCCGGATTTACCTAAGATYYCAGCCTACCACCTTAAACTTGGACAACCAACGCCAAGCTGGCCTAGCCTTCTCCGTCCCTCCATCGCAATAACCAGAAGTACAGGAATATTAACCTGTTTTCCATCGACTACGCTTTTCAGCCTCGCCTTAGGGACCGACTAACCCTGCGTCGATTAACGTTGCGCAGGAAACCTTGGTCTTTCGGCGTGGGTGTTTTTCACACCCATTGTCGTTACTCATGTCAGCATTCGCACTTCTGATACCTCCAGCAAGCTTCTCAACTCACCTTCACAGGCTTACAGAACGCTCCTCTACCGCATCACCKAAGTGATACCCGTAGCTTCGGTGTATGGTTTGAGCCCCGTTACATCTTCCGCGCAGGCCGACTCGACTAGTGAGCTATTACGCTTTCTTTAAAGGGTGGCTGCTTCTAAGCCAACCTCCTAGCTGTCTAAGCCTTCCCACATCGTTTCCCACTTAACCATAACTTTGGGACCTTAGCTGACGGTCTGGGTTGTTTCCCTTTTCACGACGGACGTTAGCACCCGCCGTGTGTCTCCCATGCTCGGCACTTGTAGGTATTCGGAGTTTGCATCGGTTTGGTAAGTCGGGATGACCCCCTAGCCGAAACAGTGCTCTACCCCCTACAGTGATACATGAGGCGCTACCTAAATAGCTTTCGAGGAGAACCAGCTATCTCCGAGCTTGATTAGCCTTTCACTCCGATCCACAGGTCATCCGCTAACTTTTCAACGGTAGTCGGTTCGGTCCTCCAGTCAGTGTTACCTAACCTTCAACCTGCCCATGGATAGATCGCCCGGTTTCGGGTCTATTCCCAGCGACTAGACGCCCTATTAAGACTCGCTTTCGCTACGCCTCCCCTATTCGGTTAAGCTCGCCACTGAAAATAAGTCGCTGACCCATTATACAAAAGGTACGCAGTCACCCAACAAAGTGGGCTCCCACTGCTTGTACGCATACGGTTTCAGGATCTATTTCACTCCCCTCTCCGGGGTTCTTTTCGCCTTTCCCTCACGGTACTAGTTCACTATCGGTCAGTCAGTAGTATTTAGCCTTGGAGGATGGTCCCCCCATATTCAGACAAAGTTTCTCGTGCTCCGTCCTACTCGATTTCATTGATAA
>NZ_LMGK01000001.1:17819-630385 GCF_001427125.1 Pseudomonas sp. Root562 | reverse complement strand
ATTCAGTTGTTAAAGAGCGGTTGGTTAAGCGCTTTGCTCAACCGAGGCGCGCATTCTACAGCAGCCTCATTTGCTGTCAAGTGGTTATTTTCAGAAGTTYTCAAGGATTTCCTTAACAACTTCAACCACTTGCGCTGTCGATCTCTCGTCAGCGGGAGGCGAATTCTACAGCGTTACACGCTGCTGTCAACACCTCTTTTTCAACTTCCTTCTGGCTTCGATGACCAACTTCAACCACTTGCGCTGTCGATCTCTCGTCAGCGGGAGGCGAATTCTACAGCGTTACACGCTGCTGTCAACACCTCTTTTTCAACTTCCTTCTGACTTCGATGATCTGAAGCAACTTGCTGCCGAAAACCGCGTAACTCTTTGTTTACCAAGGAGTTTTCCGTTTCGACTGCGCCGGAAGTGGGGCGAATTATAGACACCTGAGATCTGCCGTCAACCGCTATTTTCACAAATCTGTCATATAGGTCAAAAAAGCCCGAAAACAAAGAGGCCGACCCAATGGGTCGGCCTCTTTGTTTGCCCTTCTACTTACAAACTAGGGAACGCGAACTGCGATGCTTCATGGCTCGCACGCTGAGGCCAACGCTGAGTGATTGCCTTGCGGCGAGTGTAGAAACGTACGCCATCCGGGCCGTAGGCATGCAGGTCGCCGAACAGCGAACGCTTCCAGCCGCCGAAGCTGTGGTAAGCCACTGGCACCGGCAATGGAACGTTCACACCGACCATGCCCACTTCGATCTCGTCGCAGAACAACCGCGCCGCTTCGCCGTCACGGGTGAAGATGCAAGTGCCATTGCCGTATTCATGATCGTTGATCAACTGCATCGCTTCTTCCAGGCTGTTGACCCGAACGATGCACAGCACCGGCCCGAAGATCTCTTCTTTATAGATGCGCATCTCTGGTGTGACGTTGTCGAACAGGCAGCCACCCAGGAAGAACCCTTCTTCATGACCGGCCACGGTCAGACCACGACCGTCCACGACCAGCGTAGCGCCAGCCGCTACGCCATCTTCGACATAACCGCTGACCTTGTCGCGCGCCTGACCGGTAACCAAAGGCCCCATGTCCAGGCCGCAGGAAGTGCCCGCACCGATTTTCAATGCCTTGATCTGGGGAGTGAGTTTGGCCACCAAAGCATCGGCAACCTGATCACCCACGCACACGGCCACCGAGATCGCCATGCAGCGCTCACCGCAAGAACCGTAAGCTGCGCCCATCAATGCACTTACTGCGTTGTCCAGATCCGCATCCGGCATCAGCACTGCATGGTTCTTCGCGCCGCCCAGGGCTTGCACGCGTTTGCCGCGCTTGGTGCCTTCGGCATAGATGTATTCGGCAATCGGCGTCGAACCGACGAAGCTCAACGCTTTGACTTCTGGCGCTTCGATCAGCGCGTCCACCGCTGTCTTGTCGCCGTGTACCACGCTCAGCACGCCCTTCGGCAGTCCGGCTTCCAGCAGCAATTGTGCGATCAGCAGTGTCGAGCTCGGGTCACGCTCGGAAGGCTTGAGGATGAAGCAGTTGCCGCAGACGATCGCCAGTGGGTACATCCACAGCGGCACCATGGCCGGGAAGTTGAACGGGGTGATACCCGCAACCACGCCCAGCGGCTGGAAGTCCGACCATGCATCGATGTTCGGGCCAACGTTGCGGCTGTATTCGCCTTTGAGAATTTCCGGCGCTGCGCAAGCGAACTCGACGTTCTCGATGCCGCGCTTCAGCTCACCGGCAGCGTCTTCCAGGGTCTTGCCGTGCTCTTCGCTGATCAACTGCGAAATCCGGCCTTCGTTCTGTTCCAACAGTTGCTTGAAGCGGAACATTACCTGGGCCCGCTTGGCCGCAGGCGTGTTGCGCCAGGCCGGAAATGCAGCCTTGGCGGCGTCGATGGCGCTCTGGATGGTTTCGCGGGTCGCCAGCGGCAGCTTGTGAATAGCCTGTCCGGTAGATGGGTTGAACACATCGACCGCGCGACCGTTCTCGGTCACCAGTTCGCCATTGATCAAATGCGGAATAACGCTCATGGAAGCTCCTGAAAAGTTGTCCACAGGCGCCCGTTTCCGAACGCCCGTTGTTTATAGCTATATAGAAGGAGAAATCAGTCGATCTTGCTCAGCACTTCGCCGACCGCATCGAACAGGCGATCAAGGTCTTGTGGTTTGCTGTTGAAGGTTGGGCCGAACTGCAGGGTGTCGCCACCGAAGCGCACGTAGAACCCGGCTTTCCACAGTGCCATGCCGGCTTCGAACGGACGAACGATGGCGTCGCCATCACGGGGGGCGATCTGGATCGCTCCGGCGAGGCCGAAGTTACGGATGTCGATGATGTTCTTGGTACCTTTCAGACCATGCAGTGCATTTTCGAAATGCGGTGCGACTTCAGCCACGCTCTGTACCAGGTTTTCCTTTTGCAGCAGGTCGAGCGCTGCCAGGCCCGCGGCGCATGCCACCGGGTGCGCGGAATAGGTGTAGCCGTGCGGGAATTCCACCACGTACTCAGGCGTCGCCTGGTTCATGAAGGTCTGGTAGATCTCGGAGCTGGCGATCACCGCGCCCATCGGGATAGCACCGTTGGTGACTTGCTTGGCGATGCACATCAAGTCCGGGGTGACGCCGAAAGTGGTGGCGCCGAACATGGTGCCGGTACGCCCGAAACCGGTGATCACTTCGTCGAAGACCAGCAGGATGTTGTGCTGATCGCAGATTTCGCGCAGACGCTTGAGATAACCCTGAGGCGGAACCAGGACACCGGCGGAGCCGGCCATTGGTTCGACGAATACGGCGGCGATGTTCGAAGCGTCGTGCAGTTCGATCAGCTTCAACAGTTCGTCAGCCAGTGCGATACCGCCCTGCTCCGGCATGCCACGGGAGTAAGCGTTGCTGGCCAACAGCGTGTGCGGCAGGTGATCGACGTCCATCATCGCCTGACCGAACAACTTACGGTTACCGTTCACACCGCCAAGACTGGTGCCGGCAATGTTCACACCGTGGTAACCGCGGGCACGACCGATCATCTTGGTTTTGGTCGATTGGCCTTTCAGGCGCCAGTAAGCGCGGACCATCTTCACAGCCGTGTCAGCACACTCCGAACCCGAGTCTGTGAAGAACACGTGGTTCAGGTTGCCCGGTGTCAGGTCGGTGATTTTCTCTGCCAATTGGAAGGACAGCGGATGGCCGTACTGGAAGCCTGGCGAGTAATCGAGGGTGCCCAGTTGCTTGGCCACCGCCTCTTGGATTTCCTTGCGGGTGTGCCCGGCGCCGCACGTCCACAGACCGGACAGCGAGTCATAAACCTTGCGGCCCTTGTCGTCGATCAGCCAGCTGCCTTCTGCACCGACAATCAGGCGCGGGTCGCGCTGGAAGTTGCGGTTGGCCGTGTACGGCATCCAGTGAGCATCCAGTTTGAGCTGGCTGGCCAGGGATGTCGGAGCGTTTTCAGGCAAGTTCATGAGCGAAACCTCGCAAGGCGATAAGCGACATAGGGATATAAAAACCGTTCTTGCAGCTAAATTGCCACGGGGATAAAGTCGGTGAAATCCAACTTTTCTAACCTTTAGTCAGGTCACCACTAAACTATGTCCAGCCGCCGTCCCGATCCACTGGCGCAAGTCAGCGACTTTGATATTCGCTTGTTGCGGATCTTTCGCAGCGTCGTCGAATGCGGCGGCTTCTCTGCGGCGGAAACAGTGCTCGGCATCGGTCGCTCGGCCATCAGCCAGCAGATGAGCGACCTGGAGCAGCGCTTGGGTTTGCGTCTTTGCCAACGCGGGCGTGCCGGTTTTTCCCTGACCGAAGAAGGCCGGGAGGTTTATCAATCAGCGCTGCAGTTGCTGAGCGCACTGGAAAGTTTCCGCACCGAGGTCAATGGTCTGCATCAGCATTTACGCGGCGAGTTGACCATTGGTCTGACTGACAACCTGGTCACCCTGCCCCACATGCGCATCACCCACGCCCTCGCGCAATTAAAGGAACGTGGCCCGGACGTTCAAATCCAGATTCGCATGATCGCGCCCAATGAAGTGGAGCAAGGTGTGCTCGACGGTCGCCTGCATGTCGGCGTGGTGCCGCAGGCCAGTGCCCTGTCGGGGCTGGAATATCAACCGCTGTATAGCGAGCGCTCGCTGCTGTATTGCGCGGTCGGCCACCCGCTGTTTTATGTCGACGACAAGCAACTGGACGATGCGCGCCTCAACAGTCAGGACGCCATCGCCCCGACTTTCCGCCTGCCGGCGGAGATCCAGGCCCATTACCAGGCACTCAATTGCACCGCCAGCGCGTCGGACCGCGAAGGTATGGCGTTCCTGATTCTGACCGGCCGTTATATCGGCTACCTGCCCGACCATTACGCGAGTCTCTGGGTGCAACAGGGTCGATTGCGCGCGCTGAAATCAAAAACGCGCTTCTACGATTTGAGTCTCGCCTCGGTCACGCGCAAGGGTCGTCGCCCACATTTGGTGCTGGAGAGTTTTCTGGAGAGTCTGGCGGCGACGCGTTAATGATCGTTGCGCCGCATAAGGACTTGTCTGGAGCCTGTGGGTGCGCTATCAACGCAATGCCCGCACCCACCCACCTGATCGGAAGTGCCCATGACCTTTGAAGTCCCAGCCCACGGCGGAAAACCCGCCAGCCGCATTCGTCAGAAAAACGAAGAGACCATCATCAAAGCCGCCGAAGACGAGTTCGCCCGTCACGGGTTCAAAGGCACCAGCATGAACACCATCGCCTTGAATGCAGGCTTGCCCAAAGCCAATCTGCATTACTACTTCACCAATAAGCTGGGTTTGTATGTGGCGGTGCTGAGCAACATCATCGAGTTGTGGGACAGCACCTTCAATACCCTGACCGCCGACGATGATCCGGCCGAAGCGCTGACGCGTTACATCCGCGCCAAGATGGAGTTTTCCCGGCGCCAGCCGCAAGCCTCGCGAATCTTCGCCATGGAAGTCATCAGCGGCGGCGAATGCCTGACCGAGTATTTCAACCAGGACTATCGCACCTGGTTCCAGGGCCGTGCCGCCGTGTTTCAAGCGTGGATCGACGCTGGCAAAATGGATCCGGTCGACCCGGTGCATCTGATATTCCTGTTGTGGGGCAGCACTCAGCATTACGCTGACTTCGCCACGCAGATCTGCCGAGTCAGCGGTCGTACCAAATTGACCAGGCAGGACATGGAAGACGCCGGCAACAACCTGATTCGCATCATTCTCAAAGGCTGCGGCCTGACGCCAACTCTCTAAGACGACTATGCCTTTTACCCTCAGCGACTTTTGCGAATACCGCGAAGAGATTCGCAAAAGCCGCTTCATCACCTACGCCGCGCCGATCAGCAGCCCTGCCGAAGCCCAGGCGTTCATCGAACAGCACAGCGACCTGAATGCCACGCACAATTGCTGGGCGTGGAAGCTCGGCGATCAATACCGCAGCACCGATGATGGAGAGCCCGGCGGCACTGCGGGACGCCCCATCCTGGCGGCGATCGAAGCGCAGGATTGCGATCAGGTCGCGGTGCTGGTGATTCGTTGGTACGGCGGCATTCAACTGGGCACCGGCGGATTGGCCCGGGCTTATGGCGGTGGCGCCAACAAATGTCTGCAAGCGGCGCCGAAGGTAGAACTGATCAGCCGCGTGCCGCTGCGGTGCGCCTGTGCATTTGGCGAACTCGTGCTGGTGAAGTTGCGCGTCGTGGAAAACGGCGGGCTGGTGGTGCAAGAGGACTTCACGGCCAATGGCGTAGAACTGCAATTGGCTGTAGGGGCCGAGCAGATCGCCACCTTGCAAACTCAACTCGCCGATTTGAGCCGTGGGCGCATTCTCTTGCAGCGCTGACTGGGTCAAAGGATCGCAGTTTTCCCCTGCGATCTTTTGGGGCACAGGGTTTTATCCCCTATTCCATATTTGCCCACATCTACTGTGCACCCGACTGTGGATAACCTGAGCACATACTGCTGTAACCCTTCTGTCATGCGGCTTTGCGGGCTTTGCTCATTTTTCATCCAATTCACTGTCAAAACGTTAAAACCAAAGTAAAAACAATTAGTTAGATCGGTTTATCACCTTTAGAAGAAAGCCACACAGCGCTTATGCCCAAGTTTTAAGCTTGCGCACAAATACTGTGGAGCAATCTGTGGATAACCCGTTCATGGCTGACGCGGCCCCATATCCGGCATGGCTTACAGCGCACTGCTCATTTTTTGACCAAAAACGCACGCGCAAAACCGGAGCCAGATCAACGGCTTTGCCCTCAGATGGTGCCGCGGTTTACATCCCACCCAGCGAAGTGCCTCACTCAACGCTCCGGTTCAAACGGCTCGGATGATTTCCTGACCTACTGGCCAGAAAATTGCTTTATCCACAGGCATAACTTCAATCGAACCGAGCCTGTCATGACCCACGCCGCGCCCATTGTCGATGCACCACCTCGCCTGCAATTGCGCAGAATCAGCAAGCGCTACCCCGGTTGCCTGGCCAACGATGCCATCGATCTGAGCATTGCACCCGGTGAAATACACGCCCTGCTGGGGGAGAACGGCGCGGGTAAAAGTACCCTGATGAAGATCATCTACGGCGTCACCCATGCCGATTCAGGCGAGGTGATATGGCAAGGGCAGCGGGTGAGCATGCGCAATCCCGCCCAGGCTCGTGGCCTGGGAATCGGCATGGTGTTCCAGCATTTCTCGCTGTTCGAAACGCTTAGCGTGGCGCAAAACATCGCCTTGGCCATGGGTGCGGCGGCTGGAACGCCAAGACAGCTGGAACCGAAGATTCGTGAAGTGTCGCAGCGCTATGGCATGGCCCTGGAGCCGGAGCGACTTGTCCACAGCCTGTCGATCGGCGAACGGCAACGGGTGGAGATCGTTCGTTGCCTGATGCAGGACATCCGCCTGCTGATTCTTGATGAGCCGACGTCGGTGCTGACCCCGCAAGAGGCCGATGAGCTGTTCGTCACCTTGCGCAGGCTCGCTGCAGAGGGCTGCAGCATTTTGTTCATCAGCCACAAACTCGCTGAAGTCCGCGCGTTGTGCCATAGCGCGACTGTGCTGCGGGCTGGTCGGGTAGCCGGGCACTGTGTGCCGGCCGAGTGTTCGGATCAGCAACTGGCGCAATTGATGGTCGGCGAAGCGGCGGCGTTGATCACTGACTATGCAAAAGCGACGGGAAGGGATGTCTGGCTGAATGTGCAGGGTTTGTCCTGGCACAACCCGGATCCATTCGGCTGTTCGCTCAACGGCATCAACCTTGAAGTGCGCAGCGGTGAAATCGTCGGCATCGCCGGGGTTGCCGGCAATGGCCAGGACGAGTTGCTGGCCCTGCTCAGCGGTGAAGAACGATTGCCCCGAGTCGACAGCGCCAAGATCAGTTTCGGCCACGAACCGGTCGCGCATTTGCGCCCCGACGCACGCCGCCAGCGCGGGCTGGCATTTGTCCCTGCCGAGCGGCTGGGGCATGGCGCCGTACCGGAATTGAATCTGGCGGACAACGCACTGCTCACTGCTTTCCAGCAAGGACTGGTGAGCCACGGCCTGATCCAGCGCGGCAAAGTCCAGGCGTTGGCCAACACCATCATCGAACGTTTCGGGGTCAAGACTCCGGGCGCGCAAGCACCGGCCCGCAGCCTGTCCGGTGGCAACTTGCAGAAATTCATTCTCGGCCGGGAAATCCTCCAGCAGCCCAGGCTATTGGTCGCCGCGCACCCGACCTGGGGCGTTGACGTCGGGGCCGCCGCGACGATCCATCGCGCGCTGATTGCCTTGCGCGATGCAGGTGCGGCGATCCTGGTGGTATCTGAAGATCTCGACGAACTGTTCCAGATCAGCGACCGCCTTGGCGCCTTGTGCAGCGGACGAATGTCGCCACTCAAAGCCACCGTCGATACCCGCCTGACCGATGTCGGTGGCTGGATGGCCGGCCAGTTCGATACCCCTCAATCCTCGGTGTCCGCCACACTTTAACGGAGAGTCACATGCTGCTTTCTCTTGAACCCCGTGGCCAGCAATCACAGGTGATGTTGTGGTGTTCGCCATTGCTGGCGGCGGTCCTCACGCTGGGCTGTGGCTCATTGCTGTTCCTGGCATTGGGACATGCCCCCTGGCTGACCTTGCATACCCTGCTGATCGCGCCGGTCAGTGACTTGTATGGCGTCTGTGAGTTGCTGGTCAAGGCCTTGCCCATTCTGCTGTGCGCACTGGGCCTGGCGGTCGCGTACCGGGCGCGAATCTGGAACATCGGTGCCGAAGGTCAACTGTTGCTCGGCGCATTGGCTGGCAGTGCGCTGGCGGTAAACATCATTGATATGCAAAGCCGCTGGGCACTGGTTCTGATCCTGCTGGCCGGAGTTCTGGCCGGCGCGGCATGGGCCGGCCTGACCGCGTGGTTGCGAACCCGCTTCAACGCCAATGAAATCCTCACCAGCATCATGCTCAACTACATTGCCCTGAACCTGTTGTTGTATTGCGTCCACGGTCCGCTGAAAGACCCCGAAGGCTTCAACTTTCCGCAATCGGCGATGTTCGGTGACGCCAGCCGGTTGCCGCTGCTGACGGAGGATGGCCGGTTGCACGCCGGGGTGTATTTCGCCCTGCTCGCCTTGGTAACGGTGTGGGTGTTGTTGCAGAAAAGTTTTGTCGGTTTCCAGATCAAAGTGCTCGGGCTGGACAAGCGCGCGGCCGGGTTCGTCGGCTTTCGCGAGAAACGCCTGATCTGGCTGGCGCTGCTGATCAGCGGTGGCCTGGCGGGACTGGCGGGGGTTTGCGAAGTCACTGGTCCCATTGGCCAGTTGGTACCGCAGGTGTCTCCGGGGTACGGCTACGCGGCGATCACCGTGGCGTTTCTTGGGCGGCTCAACCCCGTCGGAATTCTGCTTTCCAGCCTGTTGATGGCGCTGCTGTACATCGGTGGCGAGGGCGCGCAAATGAGCATGAATTTGCCACAGGCCATCACTCAGCTGTTCCAGGGAATGATGCTGTTTTTCCTGCTGGCCTGTGATGTGCTGATTCTTTATCGACCGCGATTGAACCTGCGCTGGGCACGCCGCGCACCCGCCACCGCCGTACACGCAGGAGCGCTTTGATGGATATCGATCTGCTGAGCAATATTTTCTACGCCATGGTGCGCTGCGGTACGCCGTTGTTGCTGGTGGCGCTGGGCGAACTGGTTTGCGAAAAAAGCGGCGTACTCAACCTGGGCCAGGAAGGCATGATGCTGTTCGGTGCGGTGATCGGGTTCATCGTCGCCTTCAACAGCGGCAACCTGTGGCTGGGTGTGTTGCTGGCGATGCTGGCCGGGATGTTGTTGGCGTCCCTGTTTGCACTGGTGGCACTGATGTTCAACGCCAATCAAGTCGCGACCGGATTGGCCCTGACGATTTTCGGCGTGGGGCTTTCAACCTTTGTCGGCGCGGCGTGGGTGGGCAAACCGTTGACAGGATTCGAGCCGCTGGCGATCCCGTACTTGAGCGACATTCCGCTGATCGGGCGGATGCTGTTTGCCCAGGATCTGCTGGTGTATCTGTCATTCGCGTTATTCGCGCTGGTGGCCTGGGTGGTACTGAAAAGCCGCACCGGGCTGATCATTCAGGCCGTCGGAGAAAACCCCGATGCAGCGAGCGCCATGGGGTTGCCGGTGTTGCGCGTACGCACGCTGGCGGTGTTGTTCGGGGGTGCCATGGCCGGGTTGGCCGGGGCTTATTTGTCCCTCGCCTATACCCCAATGTGGGCGGAGAACATGAGCGCCGGACGCGGCTGGATAGCGCTGGCGCTGGTGGTGTTTGCCAGTTGGCGGGTGTGGCGCCTGCTGCTCGGTGCGTATCTGTTCGGCCTCGCCAGCATCCTGCACCTGGTGGCACAGGGCTTGGGGCTGGCGATTGCGTCGAGTCTGTTGGCGATGCTGCCGTATGTCGCGACTATTGTGGTGCTGGTGTTGCTGTCGCGCGATGCATTGCGTACGCGGTTGTATGCGCCGGTATCGCTGGGGCAGCCGTGGCAGGCCGGACATTGATGACGACTGCACCGGCCTCATCGCTGGCAAGCCAGCTCCCACAGGTTTTCGTGGTGTGACACAGACCTCGCTTAAACCCGAGCGCCTGGTGGGAGCGGCGGTGCGACGATTCGACTTGCCCGCGATGAGGCCCTGACAGGCAACACTTGAGCAATGCCCCACGCCAGTTCGAGGACCAGGAAACCCACTACCAACAAACTGGCGCCGTGGGCCAGGGCATATGCCAGCCACGCGGCGAACAAAAACCGCGCCACTGCGTCATAGCGTCCATAAACCTGCTGCGGATCACGAATCCGCAACACCGACCACACGCAGACAATCGAGCCCAACAAATTCGCCATCAACAGGTGTACCGGTTCGAACAGTGGCAGCTCACCGGGCAAATTCAGGGCCTGGCTCACCCCCGTCAGAAGCCCATGCAACAGGGCGAAACTCCAGGGCGTGACAAACGCCGCCGTGACGATCAGGTCATACCAGGCACTGCCTTGCACCAAGCGACGGTATTGCGTTGAAGTCCACATCGACATTGCTCCATCAATTCAGGGAGCAACAAGGCTAAAGCCTGGAGTATGCTCCAGGGTCAAGCCCTCCATGAGTCGAGAAAATGCGCATCGGTGAATTAGCCCAGGCCAGCGCCGTCAGCCGTGACACATTGCGCTTCTATGAGCAGCGCGGATTGATCGCGGCGCAACGCAGTGCCAATGGCTATCGCGACTATCCGCCCGACATGGTGCAACTGGTGCAGTACATCAAGACCGCTCAACGGCTGGGCTTTACCCTCGGCGAGATCGGTGACAGCGTCGCGGCCATCTCGCAGTCGCCTGATCCCGACAGCGCCGTCACGCAATTGCTGCAAGACAAACTCAAACTGATCGAAACCCGCATGGCCGAACTCGGCGCCCTGCGCGAAGAGTTGCAACAACGGCTCGGGCAACAGTGTCCATTGAATCCACGATTCTGAATCTACAAGGAAGCCACTCATGTCTACGGCAAAAACCGCACTCATCATCGGCGCCTCCCGCGGCTTGGGTCTTGGCCTGGTAAAGACCCTTCTGGCCGATGGCTGGCGAGTCACCGCTACCGTGCGCAACCCGCAGAATGCCGATGCGCTGAAGGCGCTGGGCGAAGTACGGATCGAGAAACTCGACATGGACGATCAGCAAGCGGTGCTCGCCTTGAGCCAACAGCTCAAGGGCGAGGTGTTCGACCTGCTGTTCGTCAATGCCGGGGTCAAGGGCCCGGACGTCCAGACGCCGAATGGTGGTGCAACGCTGGCCGACGTCGGTCAGTTGTTTTTCACCAACGCCGTGGCACCGATCAACCTGGCCCAGCGTTTTGTCGGGCAGATCCGCCCGGACACCGGCGTCCTGGCGTTCATGAGCTCGGTGCTGGGCAGCGTGACCATGCCCGACGCGCCGGAGCTGGCGTTGTACAAGGCGAGCAAGGCCGCGCTGAACTCCATGACCAACAGCTTCGTCACGCAATTGGGCGAAACCAGACTCACGGTGCTGTCGATGCATCCGGGCTGGGTGAAAACCGACATGGGCGGTGAAGGTGCGGACATCGATGTCGAGACCAGCACCCGTGGTCTGGTCGATCAGGTGAACGCGTACGTCGGCAAGGGCGGGCATCACTTCGTCAATTATCGGGGTGAAACCATTCCCTGGTAATCCGCCGCCCCTGTGTGAGCGAGCTTGCTCGCTCACACAGGGGCATGGGTTGTTCGGTCGGACCGGGCTTGCCCATGGCGGCGATTTGATCGAAACTTCGCATCTCGCCTCCCCGGCGACCCTGGATCAGCAGACAGGGCAACACTGAGCTGGCAACCCTGAACCCAACTTTCAGAGGAGCCGGCCAACATGCCTGCGACCCGTACCTGGTTAAAAAATCCCCTCGCCATTTTCACCTCCAACGATCTCGATGCCCGTGGCGGCCTTGTGCTGCAAGACGGTGTGATCGTCGAAGTGCTCGGCCTCGGTCAACAACCATCGGCGCCATGCAATGCCGTGTTCGATGCCCGCGAACATGTGATTCTGCCGGGCCTGATCAACACCCATCACCACTTCTATCAAACCCTTACCCGCGCCTGGGCACCGGTGGTCAATCAGCCGTTGTTCCCGTGGCTGAAAACCCTGTACCCGGTATGGGCTCGGCTGACCCCGGAAAAGCTCGCCCTCGCCACCAAAGTCGCGCTGGCTGAGTTGCTGTTGTCCGGCTGCACCACCGCGGCCGATCACCATTATCTGTTCCCCGAAGGCCTGGAAAACGCGATCGACGTACAGGTCGAAAGCGTTCGCGAACTGGGCATGCGGGCGATGCTGACGCGCGGTTCCATGAGCCTCGGCGAAAAGGACGGCGGGCTGCCGCCGCAGCAGACTGTTCAGGAAGGCCAGGTGATCCTCGATGACAGCCAACGCCTGATCGCCGAGTACCACGAACGTGGCGACGGCGCGCAAATCCAGATCGCCCTGGCGCCGTGCTCACCGTTTTCAGTGACCCCGGAAATCATGTCCGCCAGCGCCGAACTGGCGAACAAACTCGACGTTCGCCTGCACACGCACCTGGCCGAAACCCTCGACGAAGAAGACTTCTGCCTGCAACGTTTCGGCCTGCGCACCGTTGATTATCTGGACAGCGTCGGCTGGCTCGGCCCGCGCACGTGGCTGGCACACGGCATTCATTTCAACCCGGACGAAATCGCCCGCCTCGGCGCCGCCCGCACCGGTATTTGCCATTGCCCGAGTTCGAACATGCGCCTGGCTTCCGGCATTTGCCCGAGCATCGAACTGACTGACGCCGGCGCGCTGCTCGGTTTGGGCGTGGACGGTTCGGCGTCCAACGACGCCTCGAACATGATGCTCGAAGCGCGTCAGGCGCTGTACATCCAACGCCTGCGCTACGGCGCTGAAAAGATCACGCCGGAACGTGTGCTGGGTTGGGCAACCAAAGGTTCGGCCAGTCTGCTGGGGCGTACCGATATCGGCGAACTCGCGGTGGGCAAGCAAGCCGACCTGGCGCTGTTCAAGCTTGATGAGCTGCGGTTCTCCGGCAGCCATGACCCGGTGTCAGCGTTGCTGCTGTGCGGCGCGGACCGTGCGGATCGGGTGATGGTCGGCGGCAAGTGGCGAGTGATCGATGGACAGGTCGAAGGGCTGGATCTCAAAGGTCTGATCGCCGATCACAGCCAGGCGGCTCGGCAGTTGATTGCCGGCACCTGATCGCCACGATCCTTGTGGGAGCTGGCTTGCCAGCGATAGCAGACTGTCAGCCAACAGAGATGTTGAATGTGACGGCCTCATCGCGGGCGAGCCCGCTCCCACAGGTTTCTCTGGCGGTTCAAAGGCCCAGCAACGACAACATGATGAATGTCGCGAACAGCACAAAGTGAGTCATGCCTTCGATGGCATTGGTTTCACCATCGTTGAGGTTGATCGCGCTGACGATCAGCGTGAGGAAGATCATCACGGTCTGCACCGGGGTCATGGCCATCTGGAAGGGTTGGCCGGTGTAGAGCGCCATGGCCTCCATCACCGGCACCGTCAGGATCACCGTCGACAACGACGCCCCCATGGCAATGTTCACCACCGACTGCATACGGTTGGCCAATGCCGCGCGTAATGCGGTCAGAATTTCAGGCGCCGCCGAGATCGCCGCCACCAGAATTGCCGTGACCACCGGCGGCGCGCCCGTTCCTTCCAGGCCCAGGTCGAGGGTCTTGGACATCACCTCGGCCAACGCGCCAATCACTACAACACCCAACACCAGCAGGCCGATCGACAGCGTCAGGTTGACCGGCGTCGGTTCCTCGTCCATGGGCGTTTTCTTGCGGCGCTTGTCCGGGTAGCTGTAACTGAAAAAATAACTGTGCGGCCCGACCTGCATGCGCAGGAACAATGTGTAAAGCACCACCATCGCACCAATGGTGAACGCCGAATAAAGCTTCCAGTTGGCTTCGGGAATGAACTCCGGCACCACCATGGAAACGCCCATGGCGGTGAGGATCATCACGCTGTAGCTGCGCGCAGAATCATCGTTGTACGACTGTTCGCCGTGCTTGAGCCCACCCATCAACGCCGCCAGGCCGAGGATGCCGTTGATGTCGAGCATCACCGCCGAGTAAATCGTGTCGCGCACCAGGGTCGCCGAGGCTTCGTTACTCATCATGATCGCCAGGATCACCACTTCCACCAGCACGGCGGCCAAGGTCAGGATCATGGTGCCGTAGGGATCGCCGACTTTTTCCGCGAGCAATTCGGCCTGATGGGCAACGCGCATGGACGCGGCGACGATGAAGGCAATCAGTACCAGCCCGCCGATCAGCGCGACCATCTGGCCGCTGTGCAGCAGCCAGTGTTCCAGCGGGAACGCAACGATGGCGGCGATCAAGGCCAGTAGCAGAAAGCTTTCTTGCTTGAAAATCGTGAGCATGGCGGGCCTTTTGCCGTGGGGTGCGATAAGCCACTGACTGCGGTGCGGCGCTAACGTTTCGTTAAACCTTAGCGCACCAGTGAATGGCAGCCGGGCCAGACCCTGCACTTTTATCGACCCGGACGGCCTCATCGCGGGCAAGCCTTGCTCCTGCAAAAGCAACCCGATCCTGTAGCAGCACACCTTGCTCGCGATGGGCGTAACGCGGTTTCACGACTTTGTTGTCTTATTGGTCAGCAATTTGCATTGCCCCTGCCAACCTCAAAACAAAATGGAGTTGGATTCATGCACAAACGTCCGTTGCAGAAGCTGCTTGGCGCCGTTGTCGCGGCCATCGGTCTTGGCGCCAGCCTGACCGTCAGTGCTGCCGATCCGCTGAAAGTCGGCTTCGTCTATATCGGTCCGATCGGTGACCACGGCTGGACGTATCAGCATGAACAGGGGCGCAAGGCACTGGCGGAAAAGTTCGGCGACCGGATCACCACTAACTATGTGGAAAACGTCGCTGAAGGCGCTGACGCCGAGCGGGTGATCCGCAACATGGCCAAGGATAAATACGACCTGATCTTCACCACGTCCTTCGGCTACATGAACCCGACATTGAAAGTCGCCAAGCAGTTTCCCAACGAGATCTTCGAACACGCCACCGGCTACAAACAGGACAAGAATCTGGGCACTTACCTGGCACGCACCTATGAGGGGCGCTACGTCGGTGGATTCCTCGCAGCGAAAATGACCAAGAGCAAGAAAATCGGCTACGTCGCTTCGTTCCCGATCCCGGAAGTGATCCGCGACATCAACGCCATTCAGCTGGCCTTGAACAAATACAACCCCGGCACCGAGATCAAAGTGGTGTGGGTCAACTCGTGGTTCGATCCGGGTAAAGAAGCGGACGCCGCCAACGCGCTGATCGACCAGGGCGTGGACGTGGTCTTCCAGCACACCGACAGCCCGGCACCGATCCAGGCGGCCGAACGCCGCGGTGTATATGCCGTGGGCTACGCTTCGGACATGGCGCACTTCGGGCCGAAAGCCGTGCTGACTTCCATCGTCAACGACTGGGCACCGCACTACATTCAGGCAACCCAAAGCGTGATCGACCACACATGGAAGTCCCAGGACTATTGGGGCGGTTTGAAGGAAGGAACGGTTGAGCTGCCCATCAGCGACCTGGTACCGGCCGCAGTGAAATCAGAAGCCGAGCAGATCATCGCCGACATCAAGAGCGGTGCAATGCATCCGTTCACCGGCCCGATCAAGGATCAGGCCGGGGCCGAGAAAATTCCTGCCGGTGTGAGCGCGACCAATGCGCAGCTCGCGTCGATGAATTATTACGTGGAAGGCATGAAGGCCGAGATGCCGAAGTAAATTTGCCCCCCACACAAACCCTGTGGGAGCCAGCCTGCAGGCGATGACGGAACATCTGATCATTCCCACGCTCTGCGTGGAAATGCAGCCCGGGACGCTCCGCGTCCCAAAAGGCCGAACGCAGAGTGTCCGTTGAGGCATTCCCACGCGGAGCGTGGGAACGATCACATCTTAACGTTTTCAAGGATTGTGCATGAACAGTCTTCCGATCATCGACATCGCCCCGCTGTATAGTGACGACCAAACCGCCTGGCAATCCGTCGCCACTGAAATCGACCACGCCTGCCGCGAGTGGGGCTTTTTCTACATCAAGGGTCACCCGATCAGCGCCGAACGCATCGACGCGCTGCTCGACAGTGCCAAACGTTTCTTCGCCCAGCCCACCGCCGAAAAGCTCAAGATCGACATTACCCAGACCCGCCACCATCGTGGTTACGGCGCCATCGCCACCGAACAACTCGACCCGGGCAAACCCAGCGATCTGAAAGAGACTTTCGACATGGGCCTGCATCTGCCCGCCGACCATCCAGACGTGCTGGCGGAAAAACCCTTGCGCGGCCCCAACCGTCACCCGTCATTGCCCGGTTGGGCAACGCTGATGGAACAGCATTACGTCGACATGCAGGCCTTGGCGCAGACCCTCTTGCGGGCAATGACTTTGGCACTGGGCATTGAACGGGATTTTTTCGATACGCGCTTCAGCGAACCGGTCAGCGTGTTGCGCATGATTCACTACCCACCGCGCCATACCGCCAGCTCCGAAGAACAACAAGGCGCCGGGGCCCATACCGACTACGGTTGTATCACCCTGCTCTACCAGGATGCTGCCGGCGGCTTGCAAGTGCGCAATGTCAAAGGTGAGTGGATTGATGCGCCACCGATCGAAGGCACGTTCGTGGTCAACCTCGGCGACATGATGGCGCGCTGGAGCAACGACCGTTACCTGTCGACGCCGCACCGGGTGATCAGCCCCCTCGGCGTGGACCGCTACTCGATGCCATTCTTCGCCGAACCGCACCCGGACACCCGCATCGAATGCCTGCCGGGGTGTCAGGACGAATTGCATCCGGCGAAATACCCGGCCACCACGTGCGCGCAATTTCTGCTCTCGCGCTTCGCCGATACCTATGCTTATCGACGGGAGCAAGAAGCCGTGTAGTGAACCGGCTGGTCAGGTTTTGCCAATTGTTCGCGCCAGCACCTGTAGAATGTCCGCCATCTGCACCTGATGAGAAAAGAATTATGTACGACTGGCTGAACGCACTGCCCAAGGCAGAACTGCACTTGCACCTGGAGGGTTCGCTCGAGCCCGAATTGCTGTTCGCCCTGGCTGACCGCAACAAGATCGCCCTGCCGTGGAGCGATGTCGAAACCTTGCGCAAGGCCTATGCCTTCAACAACCTGCAAGAATTCCTCGACCTGTATTACCGGGGTGCCGATGTGTTGCGCACGTCGCAGGATTTCTACGACCTGACCTGGGCTTACCTGCTGCGCTGCAAAGAACAGAATGTGATTCACACCGAACCGTTCTTCGACCCGCAGACCCACACCGACCGGGGCATCCCGTTTGAAGTGGTGCTCAACGGCATCGCCGCCGCACTCAAGGATGGCGAGCAGCAACTGGGTATCACCAGTGGTTTGATCCTGAGTTTCCTGCGCCATCTGAGCGAAGAACAAGCGCAGAAAACCCTCGACCAGGCGCTGCCGTTCCGCGATGCGTTCGTCGCCGTGGGCCTGGACAGTTCCGAGATGGGCCACCCGCCGAGCAAGTTCCAGCGCGTGTTCGACCGAGCCCGTGACGAAGGCTTCCTGACCGTCGCCCACGCTGGTGAAGAAGGCCCGCCCGAGTACATTTGGGAAGCTCTCGACCTGTTGAAAATCCAGCGTATCGACCATGGCGTGCGCGCCATCGAAGACGAGCGCCTGATGCAGCGGATCATCGACGAGCAGATTCCGCTGACCGTGTGCCCGCTGTCCAATACCAAGCTCTGCGTGTTCGATCACATGTCGCAGCACAACATTCTCGACATGCTCGAACGCGGCGTGAAAGTGACCGTGAACTCCGATGACCCGGCGTACTTTGGCGGTTATGTCACCGAGAACTTCGATGCGCTGCACACGCATTTGGGCATGACTCAAGACCAGGCCAAGCGCCTGGCGCAGAACAGCCTGGATGCGCGATTGGTAAAACCCTGACGGATAAAACAGCCTCTGTGGGAGCTGGCTACCCAGCTTCCACAGGTTTGATCTCAGGCCGTTAAAAAGCCATTTCCAGCTCGGTTTGCTCGACGAAGCGTTGGATTTCACGTTGCCCGGCGGCGGTGACCTGCAAGGCACGCGAATCATTGGGCAGGTTCAACCAGCCCGACTGCATGAACAACTGCAACAACGCAGCGCCCAATGACCCGCCCATGTGTGGACGTCTCTCGCTCCAGTCCGGGCAAGCACATGCCGCCTTGCCCTGACGATGGGCAAGCGCCTGAATATATACACCGCGTGTCGCCAACTCGTTGGAGCCCTTGAGGGTGATCGTCACTCGATGATCAAACTGCTCGATCCACCCCGCATCCAGCAAACGCTGATAAAGATCAGCCGCCAGGGTTCCGCCCAGATGGTCGCCGCACAGTCGCGCGCGCAACATCGATGAGCGCAGAGCCTGCGGCTTGGCCAGGGGAGCGGAGCGTTTGAAAATGTCCGGAATGTCCTGCGGCGCGCTGGCCAGTGTTGCGCTGGCCAGTGCTTCGATCGCGGCACCGACTTCAGGGGCTGACAGACGGAAAAACCGCTTGCGCCCTCGGGTCTCGACTTTCAATAGTCCCCCGGCGGATAAACGCCCCAGGTGTGCACTGGCCGAAGAAGGAGAAAGGCCGGCCAACAAGGCCAGCTCTTCGGTTTGACGCGCCGAGCCATCCATCAAGGCCCACATCATTGCGCTGCGCTTTGGGTCAGCCAGCAAGGTGGCTATCTGGCTGATGCAAGGTGCATGTTCCATGTATTCACTCCCTGTTGAATCGTTTCGTCTACTGCTCAGAGACATCTTGACCAGTAATGTGTCGTCGGCCAAGACGCAGAAACCGCCATAGCCCGGGCAAAGTCTTTGCTCACCCAAGCCATCACCGGGTATCTGTTACAGAGGGCAGGCATTGGGACGCGTGACCAGGCCGACGCCAGCGGGGCTTCGCCATCGCGATCGACGGTGGGTACTTCGGGCGAGCGCTAGTATAGGCGGGTTGACGGCCGGTTCCTGCCCTCCGCAAACCGTTGGTGGTGATAGTTCCTGAGGGAAATTTCGCTTTTTAACTGCGACTAATCATCGATACCCGCCAACCCCGGAAAATGACTGCTCAATTTAGCGCATCGACTGGCAAGCATTTCCCGCAACAGGTTCACTGGCTTACTCAATTGTGCGCGATGGGCGCACAACAGATTCAGCGGTGCGCGCTCACAAACCAGCTCAGGCATCAGTATTTTCAAACGACCGGCAAGCACATCCCCGGCGACATCCAGCCAAGACTTGTAGGCGATGCCCGCCCCCGCCACCGCCCACAACCGCACGACATCGGCGTCGTCGCTGAAACGGTCGCCGCTGACGGTCAAACCGATCTCCCGCTTGCCATCGTGAAAGCTCCAATGATCGTGAACGCGGCTGCCAAGCATGAACAGCAGGCAATTGTGTTGCGCCAACTGCTCCAGTTGCCGCGGTTCGCCATGCCGGGCCAGATAACCCGGCGCCGCACATAACACGCGGCGGTTTTGCGGGGCGATAGGCAGCGCCACCAGGCTGGAGTCTTCTGGCTCGCCGTAACGCAAGGCTATGTCCACCGGTTGCCGGAACAGATCGGCGATGCGATCGCCCAACAGCAAACGCACGGTGAGTTTCGGGTGCTCGCGCTGAAACTCGTCCAGCCACGGCAACAGCAGGTTGCGACCGAAGTCTGACGGCGCCGACAGCTGCAACACGCCGCTGACCTGATCCTGACCACTGGCCAGCAAACGCCGGCCTTCATCGAGGTTGCTCAAGGCTGCCCGGGCGTATTCAAGAAAGCCCTCACCCTCAGCGGTCAAACGCAGGCTGCGGGTCGAACGGGCGAGCAAGCGGGCACCGAGTTGCTGTTCGATGCGTTTCAACGCTGCGCTGGCCACCGCTGCCGACATGTCCATACCCCGTGCAGCTGCCGACAAACTGCCCAGGTCCGCAGCCCGAACAAACAACTGCAAGTCATCGAAACGCAGCATCCCAACACCCAATTATCAAAAAAATACTGAAAGAGACTGCTCTTTTAACGGCTTTTATCTTCAGGAGAAATAGCCAATCATCTGCCCATCGAAATCACCCGCTCCGGAGTCGCAGATGTCCCAGCCCTTTACCGCTATCGCCACCCTCATCGCCAAGCCCGGCCAACAGGATGCCCTCGAGCAACACCTGCGGGCGCTGGTGGAACCGACCCGAGCCGAAGCCGGTTGCGGGCAATATGACCTGCATCAGGACCTGGCCAATCCCCTGGCCTTCTACATGATCGAGAAGTGGAGCAGCGACGAAGCCCTGCAAGCCCATGACGACAGTGCGCACATCCAGAACTTTCGCGCCAAGGCCCCTGATTTTCTCGAACACTTCGAACTCACGCGCCTGCGCTCGATCGCCTGATCGCTTGTTCTCTTAATGTTGCGGAGCCACACATGAAAGCCATTGCCTATTACGCGTCCCTGCCAATCAGCGACGAAAAATCCCTGCAGGACATCGAACTGCCTGAGCCGGTCGCCGGGCCGCGTGATCTGTTGGTGGAGGTCAAAGCGATTTCGGTCAATCCGGTGGATACCAAGGTCCGCCAGAACGTCCAGCCTGAAGGCGGCGCAGCCAAAGTGCTGGGCTGGGACGTGGCCGGTGTGGTCAAAGCGGTCGGCAGCGAAGTGACGTTGTTCAAGGCCGGCGACAAGGTGTTCTACGCTGGCTCCATCGCCCGCTCCGGTGGCAATAGCGAACTGCACGTGGTGGATGAGCGGATCGTCGGCCATATGCCGAAAACCCTGGGTTTCGCCGAAGCCGCCGCCCTGCCGTTAACCGCGATTACCGCCTGGGAGTTGCTCTTCGAACGCCTGCAAGTGCCCGAAGGTAATACAGACGAAAACCAAAGCCTGCTGATCGTCGGCGCGGCCGGTGGAGTGGGCTCGATTCTCACGCAACTGGCCAGGCAGCTTACCGGGCTGAGCGTCATCGGCACCGCCTCACGTCCACAGACGCAAAGCTGGGTGAAAGAACTGGGCGCCCATCACGTGATCGATCACAGCCAGCCACTGAGCGAAGCACTCAAGCGCGCAGGCATCAACCAGGTCACTCACGTTGCCAGTCTGACCCAGACCGATCATCACCTGGATCAATTGGTCGAGGCGTTGGCACCGCAAGGCAAACTGGCGCTGATCGACGATCCGAAAACCCTCGACGTAACCAAGCTCAAGCGCAAGAGCCTGTCGCTGCACTGGGAATTCATGTACACCCGCTCACTGTTTGAAACTGCGGACATGATCGAGCAGCACCATCTGCTCAACCGCGTGGCGCAGTTGATCGATGCTGGCACATTGAAAACCACGGTAGGCGAACATTTCGGCACCATCAGTGCAGCGAATCTGCGCCGTGCACATGCCTTGCTGGAAAGCGGCAAATCCAAGGGCAAGATTGTGCTGGAAGGGTTTTAACCACCGGTAAAAAACATCGCAGGCCGCCCCAGAGCCTGCGATGTGTTTTGTTACAAACCGTCAGTCCGACAGTTATGCCCTGTCACGATAGCGATCGCATTCAGGTCTACAATCGAATCTCCTGCGAGGCCACCTTCTACGAGACATCTTTTACAAGAGGAATTCGGTAATGAAGATCCTGTTAAAAGAATTGGCAAAATCCCAGTGGCAAGTCCGCCTGGATCAACATGTCGTAACGTTCCGCAGCGAGTCCGAAGCCCGCAATTTCATGCGCACCCTGGAATCACGCATTCAAGCGCCTCACTCAATCCCCGTACTCCAACCACAGCGTGCTGCCGGCTGACCCTTAAACCGGGGCTTGCGCCATTGCCCGGGCATTTTGCAAACGCCGGGTGAACATCGCCACGCTCACCACCAGAATTGCACACAGGCTGATGACCATGGCCATCGGCATGGCGCTGCCGTCGTGCAGAACTCCCACCAGCGCGGCAGCACCGGCGGCCACGCTGAACTGCAGGCATCCGAGCATCGCCGAAGCGCTGCCGGCGCGAGCGCCCTGGCCGTTCATGGCGCACGCCGATGCGTTTGGCAGAATGCAGCCGAGGCTGGCAATACAGACAAAGAGCGGGATCAGTAACGGCCACAGCTGTGTCGTGTGCAATGCACTGACGCCAAGCAGAGTCAGGCCGGCACCCAGGTAGACCCACACGGCACGCGCAAGCAGGAATGCCGGCCCGCGCTTGGCCAGCAAACGCGCATTGACCTGCGCCACCAGAATGAAACCCGCGGCATTGGCACCGAAGAACCAGCCGAAATGTTCGGCCGGAACGCCATAAAGTTTGATGAAGACGAACGGTGAACCGGCAATGTAGGAAAACATCCCGGCGATGGCGATACCACCGGTCAACGCGTGGCCGAGGTACACCGGTTCTTTCAAGAGCCGAGCATATTGGCGCAACGCCCCCGATAGCGGTTGGCGTGGCAAATGGGCCGGCATGCTCTCGGGCAAGCCGAGTGCCACAGCCAACCCTGCCAGAGCACTGAAACCGGTCAGCGCAAGAAAGATCGACTGCCAGCCCGTCGTATTGACCAACAGGCCGCCAAGCATCGGCGCCAGAATCGGCGCTAGCCCCATCACCAGCATCAGCTGTGAAAACACTTTCGCCGAACCCACCGCGTCGCATTTGTCGCTTACGATCGCCCGGGAAATCACCATTCCCGCGCATCCGCCCAATGCCTGGACAAAACGTGCACCGATCAGCCATTCCAGGTTCGGCGCATAGGCGCACGCCAGCGAAGCGGCGGTGAACAGCCCCACGCCGGTGAGCAAAGGAATGCGCCGCCCGAAACGATCCGCCACCGGCCCGTAAGCCAGTTGGCCGATGGACAGGCCGAGGAAGTAGGCGGCCAATGTCAGCTGAACGTGTTTTTCATCCGTACCGAACGCGAGCGCCATGGCCGGGAAAGCCGGCAGGTAGAAATCGATCGCCAGTGGACCGAAAGCGCTTAACGCGCCAAGAATCAGAATGGTACGGAAGTTCATCAGGCACCCAGGGGCATTAGTCGGCAGCCCGACAGTCTAGCCGCGCATGGACGCCTTGAACATTACGATAGCTCGCTAACTATTAAAAAGATCAGGCGAGTTTGGCGCCATAGCCCTCTTCGCTGATCGCCTCGATCACCTGTTGCGCTGTCAGGGCACTCTCGACGCCGACCTCTTTCGCCGCCAGATCGACCCGTACGCTGGCCGCAGGATCTTTAGCCTGAACGGCCTCGGTGATGGCCCTGACGCAATGACCGCAGGACATACCTTCAACATTGAACACTTGCATGGAAAACTCCCTGGATGTGGCTCTTGAATGAGGTTGAGTACAGTCTCGAGCTTGCCACCATGGCAAGGTCAAGTTCTGAAGTGATCTGCCGGGCTGGCAATCATCGTCGCGCTCGGCCAAGCTGCGAGCATCAATGACTCGATCTCAGGAGATTCAGCCATGCGCTGGTCAGTTTTCAGCCTGTTTGGCTTCCTCAGCCTTTTCGCCGCCGTGCCGTCGGCCAGTGCCGCCGGGGAGGACTATGGCGTGCTGATCATTTCCCGCGAGCGCCTGGAAGTCGCGACCAGCTGCGAAATCGGCGTGTACATCCAGGACCAATTGGCGGCGCGGCTGTTCCAGGAACAAAGCACCTCATTCAATCTGCCGCCGGGCAATGTGTCCCTGCGCCTCAAACTGCTGCCGGGTCAGGTGCCTGGCTGCAATCCGGGCATGTTGGCGCCGGGCTCGCAGGACATTCAGCTCCGGGCGGGCGATGTGCTCAAGTACCGGATTGCGATGACGCAGGAAGGGATGTACCTGAAGCGCGCAGGGCTCGGTTACTGAAGACCACCACCCTGTAGGCGCGAGGCTTTCCCGCGAAGGGGTCATTTCATTCGATATCGATTATTGAATGTGGCGCGCCCTTCGCGGGCAAGCCTCGCTCCTGCATAGGCAAAACTTTGCGCTTGACCTTGCCAGCATGGCAAGGTTGATCCTGTAGACATCTACTACAGGGAGTGCGACCGATGTCCGATTCCACCACGTTCGATCTGCCGATTGCCGGCATGACCTGCGCCAGTTGCGCCGGCCGTGTCGAGCGCGCCTTGAGCAAGGTCATCGGGGCCAGCGCCGTGAGCGTCAACCTCGCCACCGAACAGGCGCGGGTTCAGGCGCCAGCCGATAGCCTGCCAGCCTTGATGGATGCCGTGGCAAAGGCTGGCTACAGCGTGCCACAGCAGCCCCTTGAATTAAACATCGACGGCATGACCTGCGCGTCCTGCGTCGGCCGCGTCGAGCGTGCGCTGACCAAAGTGCCCGGGGTGAAAAGCGTCAGCGTCAACCTGGCGAACGAGCGCGCTCATCTTGAACTGCTCGGGCAGATCGATCCGCAAATCTTGATCGGCGCCGTGACCAAGGCCGGCTATGGCGCCAGCGTCCGGGAAGCCGAACACCCGCAAACCGACAATCAACAGTCCCGCCTGCAACACGAACGCTGGGCCTTGATCGCGGCCATCACCCTCGCCTTGCCGCTTGTCTTGCCGATGCTCCTGCAACCGTTCGGTGTGCATTGGATGCTCCCGGCGTGGGCGCAATTTGCCCTGGCCACCCCGGTGCAATTCATCTTCGGCGCGCGGTTTTATGTGGCGGCGTGGAAAGCTGTGCGCGCCGGTGCCGGCAACATGGATTTGCTGGTCGCACTGGGCACCAGCGCCGGTTATGGCTTGAGTATCTACGAGTGGGCCATCGCTGCCGGACGCATGCCGCATCTGTATTTCGAAGCGTCGGCGGTGGTGATTGCCTTGGTGTTGCTGGGCAAGTACCTGGAAAGCCGCGCCAAGCGCCAGACTGCCAGCGCCATCCGCGCACTCGAAGCGTTACGCCCGGAGCGGGCGATTCAGGTGATCGATGGTCGTGAACAAGATGTCGCCATCAGTGCCCTGCGCTTGAATGATCTGGTGCTGGTCAAACCCGGCGAACGCTTTCCGGTGGACGGCGAAGTGATCGAAGGCCAAAGCCATGCCGATGAAGCGTTGATCAGCGGTGAAAGCCTGCCGGTACCGAAACAACCCGGCGATAAAGTGACCGGCGGTGCGATCAACGGTGAAGGTCGATTACTGGTCCGCACTCGGGCGCTCGGCGCGGAAACCGTGTTGGCACGCATCATTCGCCTGGTGGAAGACGCTCAGGCAGCGAAGGCACCGATCCAGAAACTGGTGGATAAAGTCAGCCAGATCTTCGTGCCCGTGGTGCTGTTGCTGGCCCTGGCGACGCTGATTGGCTGGTGGCTGTATGGCGCACCACTGGAAACGGCGCTGATCAACGCCGTTGCGGTGCTGGTGATCGCCTGTCCTTGTGCGTTGGGCCTGGCCACACCCACGGCGATCATGGCCGGCACCGGGGTGGCGGCGCGTTACGGAATTCTGATCAAGGACGCCGAAGCGCTGGAACGTGCCCATGAAGTCAGTGCGGTGGTGTTCGACAAGACCGGCACCCTGACCTCCGGAGCCCCACGCATCGCGCACTTGAGTGCGGTGGACGGTGACGAAGCCGCCCTGCTGCAATGGGCCGGCGCGCTGCAACGGGGCAGTGAACACCCTTTGGCCAAAGCCGTACTGGACGCCTGTACTGAACGCAGGTTGCAGGTGGACGACGTCACCGACAGCCAATCGCTGACCGGACGCGGCATTGCCGGCACCCTTGAAGGTCGACGACTGGCGCTGGGCAACCGGCGTCTGCTTGAAGAAAGCGGCCTGAACGCCGGTGCCCTGGCTGAATCCGCCGCAGCGTGGGAAACCGAAGGCCGTACCTTGTCCTGGCTGATCGAACAAAAACCCGAACCACGGGTGCTGGGCCTGTTTGCCTTTGGCGACACGCTCAAGCCCGGTGCTCTGCAAGCGGTACAGCAATTGAGCGCACGGCACATCAGCAGCCATTTGCTGACCGGCGACAATCGCGGCAGTGCCAACGTGGTTGCGCAGGCACTGGGCATCAGAGACGTGCACGCCGAAGTGTTGCCAGCGGACAAAGCCGCGACGGTGGCTGCGCTGAAACAGACCGGCGTGGTGGCGATGGTCGGCGACGGCATCAACGACGCCCCGGCCCTGGCCGCGGCCGACATCGGCATCGCCATGGGCGGCGGCACCGACGTGGCCATGCACGCCGCCGGCATCACCTTGATGCGCGGCGATCCGCGCTTGGTGCCCGCGGCGCTGGAGATCAGTCGCAAGACCTACGCGAAAATCCGCCAAAACCTGTTCTGGGCGTTCGTCTATAACCTGATTGGTATTCCGCTGGCAGCGTTCGGTTTCCTCAACCCGGTACTGGCCGGCGCAGCGATGGCGTTGTCGAGCGTCAGCGTGGTGAGCAATGCGTTACTGTTGAAAACCTGGAAACCCGCGGAATTGGAGAACAATCGATGAACATCGGTCAAGCGGCCCGGCACAGTGGCCTGAGCGCAAAAATGATCCGGTATTACGAATCCATTGGATTGCTCAAGGCAGCCCACCGTACCGACAGCGGTTATCGGATGTACGGTGATGACGACTTGCACACCCTCGCCTTCATCAAGCGCTCGCGGGACCTGGGGTTTTCCCTGGAAGAAGTCGGCAAGCTGCTGGCCCTGTGGCACGATCGCCAACGTGCCAGTGCCGATGTGAAGGCGCTGGCCCGCCAGCATATCGATGAACTGAACCAGAAGATCCGCGAGTTGGGGCAATTGCGCGATACCTTGCAGGACCTGGTTGAGCACTGTCAGGGCGATCACCGACCTGATTGTCCGATTCTGAAGAACCTTGAGTCGGGGTGCTGTGCCTGATCGCAGCTTCTACAGGAGGATGTGTGTTGTGCATAAAAAACCCGGCCGAAGCCGGGTTTTTGTTTAGCCGATCACTGCATCCATGGCGGAGGCGGCTCTTCGGTTTTGCTGGCTGGCGCATCGTCAGCGGCACGGGCCGCTTGCTTGCGCTCTTCATCCAGGCGCGCCGCCTCGATCTCACGCATGATGCCGCCAACGTCGGCCAGCTCTTCCGGCTCGTCGAACTCGCCGGTCAGGACGCTGGCCGGGTGCAGGGTGCCGGCCTCGTACAAGGCCCACATTTCCTTGGCATAACGGGTCTTTTTCAACTCCGGTGCGAACCGCCCGAAGTACGACGCCATATTGCCCACATCCCGTTCCAGCATGCTGAACGCGTGGTTGTTGCCCGCGGCATCCACCGCTTGCGGCAAGTCGATGATCACCGGACCGGTCGGCGTCAGCAGAACGTTGAACTCGGACAGGTCACCGTGCACCAAACCGGTACACAACATCAGCACGATCTGCGAAATCAGAAAGGCGTGATACTCGCGGGCCTGATCAGGCTCCAGCACCACGTCGTTCAATCGCGGCGCGGCGTCGCCATATTCGTCGGCCACCAGCTCCATGAGCAGCACGCCTTCGAGGAAGTCATACGGCTTGGGCACCCGCACGCCGGCACTGGCCAGACGGAACAGCGCCGCCACTTCGGCGTTCTGCCAGGCGTCTTCGGTTTCCTTGCGGCCAAACTTGGAGCCCTTGGCCATGGCCCGGGCCTGACGGCTGTTGCGCACCTTGCGGCCTTCCTGGTACTCGGCTGCCTGGCGGAAACTGCGTTTATTCGCCTCCTTGTAGACCTTCGCGCAACGTAGCTGGTTGCCGCAGCGCACTACATAAACAGCTGCTTCTTTACCACTCATGAGTGGGCGCAGCACCTCGTCGACCAGACCGTCCTCGATCAGGGGTTCAATGCGTTTTGGAGTCTTCATCAGCTTTTATTGTGGGTCCTTTATTACCAAACACGCGAAAGTCATTCGTTATACGGCAATCCACTCACCGGTGGGAGGGGGGGCCGACCTATGAACACTGCCAGGAGCAACACAAAGCACACAATGTGCCGGATTCCTCACAAAAACCTGACGTCCATCGCCGGGCGCCAATGATCATAGCCGAGGCTGTGTCGCTTGTTCTTCAGGGCCTGCGAGGGCATTTGTGACAGAAGCTGACATCCGCCTTCCCGCGCTTCGCAGGATTTTTCCTGGCGCCCCTCAATTTCCTCCGACAACAGCCGAAGTCCTAAGTGACAAAGTGAATTGTCCGACAAACGCTTCCCCAACAAATAGCGCATCGCACTCAAGGATTCGAGTAGACCAAGAACGTTGTCGGCTGCCAAAAATCCGCGAGTCATCTGCACTGCGTGGGCCTACAAGAAAATCTGGAGCGCGGATGAACATCAAACAGAAGTTGACCTGGGCGTTTGCAATCATCGCCTGCTTGCCCGTGGTGCTGGTCGCCACCCTCGTTGTGCTGAACTTGCGCAGTGATGCCAAGGACGGATTCGTCGACAGCAGCGGCCGAGAAATCCGTCAGGTCAGCAATGCCATGCAACTGTTTTTCGACGGTATCAGCCAGAACGTCGAGTACCTGGCCAAGCAACCGTTGATCAAGAATTCCGACGACAGCCTCAAGACCTACATGGCCGCCAACGCCGAGACCATCCCCCAAGGCGAGATGGACAAAAAGATCTTCGGCTTCCTGCAGGACCTGGGCAATGCTCACCCATCCTATGCCTACGCGATTCTCGGCACCGCCGCCGGTGGCTACGTGTCGTGGCCGGACGATGCCAAGCTGGCCAACTACGACCCGCGCCAGCGTCCGTGGTACAAGGCGGCCCAGGCAAAACCGGGCAAGCCGTTCCGTACCGAGGCCTATTACTGGGCCGAAAACGACACGTCCTACGTCAGCACCGTACGCACCATCGATAACAAGCTGGGCAGCAATGGCGGCGTGGTCAGCATCGACGTGTCGCTCAAACAGCTCACCGAACTGGTGAAGCAGATCAAGCTCGGCGAAACCGGCTACCTGATGCTGCTGGAAAACTCCGGCACCGTGCTGGTTGACCCAAAGCAACCAGAGCACAATTTCAAGGCCCTGAGCAGCCTCGGCGAAGGTTATGCGCAGCTGGCCAAGGCTGGCAAAGGCCTGGTCGAAGTCGAACTCGATGGCGAGCGCTACATGGCCAACGTCTGGCCGTCGGAGCAACTGGGCTGGACCTTCATCGGCCTGATCAAGCAAAGCGACGTAATGAGCACCGCGACCCAGCTGACCTGGTTGATCGCGATCATTGCAGCGGTGCTGGCGGTGATCTTCGCCGTGGTCGGCGCCAGTTTCGCCAGCGTCATCGTGCGTCCGATCCGCAGCGTGGCCGATGGCCTGGAAGGTATCGCCCAAGGTGAAGGCGACCTGACAAAAAACCTGCAGATCCGTGGCAGCGACGAAACCGCGCAACTGGCCAGCTGGTTCAACCAGTTCCTCACCGCGATTCGCAACCTGATCCAGAGCATCGGCGGTGCCGCGACGAAGATTCTCGCCACGTCCAAAAGCTCGACCCAGGTTTCCAGCGATATGGCTGAAGCCGCCGGGCGCCAGCGTGAAGCGGTGGACATGGTGTCCACGGCGTTCCACGAAATGGTCGCCACCGCCAACGAAGTGGCACGCTCCTGCAGCCAGGCCGCCGAATCCGCCGACAGTGGCCAGCGTCAGGCCCGCGAAGGCCAGCAGCAGATCGACGCGGCAGTGAGCAGCGTCGATCGCCTGAGCCAGGAAATCGAACAGTCCGCACAATCGATGCAACAGCTTGAGCGCGACAGCAATGACATTCAGTCGATCCTCGGCACCATTCGCTCGATCGCCGAACAGACCAACCTGCTTGCGTTGAACGCGGCCATCGAAGCGGCGCGGGCCGGTGAGCAGGGGCGTGGCTTTGCGGTGGTGGCGGACGAAGTGCGGGCACTGGCCAAACGCACGGCCGACTCCACCGCGGAGATCGACGGGCTGCTAGGCAACCTGGCCAAGCGCACCAGCCAGGTGACGCAACAGATGCACGCCAGCCTGGAAGTGTCGCAGCAGTCGGTATCACGCATCGGCGAAGCGCGCAGCAGCTTCGGGCAGATCCGCGAGTCGGTGGACGTGATCCGCGACATGAACACACAGATCGCCACCGCGGCGGAACAACAGCACCAGGTGGCCGAAGACATCAACCGGCACATCAGCCAGATCCATGGCGATGCGCAACTGGTGGCCGAACTGGCGAACTCGGCGCGCCTGGATTCGCAGAGCCTGGCCGGGTTGTCCAATGAGCTGGACGGGTTGGTGCGCCGTTTCCGCACCTGACCGGCGGACCGCTGCGCGGTCAATCGCTGGCAAGCCAGCTCCCACAGGTTATGCGTCGAGCCGAAATCATGCGGCTCACATCATTCTCTGTGGGAGCTGGCTTGCCAGCGATGGGGCCCTTACTGCCGAAACAACTCTCCCGGGGTAAACCCGAACAGACTTTTGAACGCCGCAATAAACGCCGACGTCGAGTCATATCCACAAGCCAGCGCGACATTGGTCACGCTGTCACCCTCTTCCAGCAAACTCAATGATGACAGCAAGCGCGCACGTTGCCGCCAGCCACGGAAGCTCAACCCGGTTTCACGCTGGAACAGGCGCATCAGGGTTTTTTCCGATGTGCCCAGGCGCTCTGCCCATGCCTGCAACGTCACGTTGCGGTCGGGGTTTTCAATCAGCTCGTTGCATAAACCCAGCAACCGTTCGTGGCGAGGCAATGGCAGGGAAAAACCGACTTCCGGCAACCCGGCCAATTGATCGAGCAACACACTCACCAACCGCGCCTCCTGGCTGTCGCCCTGCGGGTACTCCACAGGCAGCAAACAAAAACTCTTGATCAACTCCCGCGCCAACGGTGTCACTTCCAGCACCCGGCAACGCCCGTCCGCCCACTGGCAATCTTCACGTCGCACATAGAGGCTGCGCATCTCGGCGCGCATCGACGTCACCACTTGGTGATCAAGGTCCGCTGGAATCCAGATGCCCCACTGCGGTGGCGCAAAGAAACTGCCTTCAGCGGTGTGCACCCCGAGAACGCCACTGATGGCATAGGAAAACTGCACCCAGTCGTGGCGATGGGAAGGGGTCCATGAACCCGCATTGAGGCTCTCGACCCGGGCATACAACGGACGCGGCAGCACGGTGATCGGCGGGATGCTTCGTTCGAGGGAAATTTGTCCGTTGGTCGGCATTGACTGGCCTTGTGTTGCGAGGCGGCTGATGGGCGGACGTTAGGCCATGTCCCCCATCGAATCAACACCACAATTCTTTGTAGGAGCAAAGCTTGCTCGCGATAGCGGAATGCCAGGCAAATTGTTGCTGACTGATTCACCGCTATCGCGAGCAAGCTTTGCTCCTACGGGGACCTTAGCGCTCGATGATTGCTGTCACGCCTTGGCCGCCTGCCGCGCAAATTGAAATCAGCCCTCTTCCCTTCCCCGCCGCGTCGAGCAGCTTCGCCAGGTTCGCAACAATTCGCCCTCCCGTGGCGGCGAACGGATGCCCCGCCGCCAGTGAACTGCCTTTGACGTTGAGTCGGCTGCGATCGATCGAACCCAGCGCAGCATCGAGGCCGAGGCGGGTTTTGCAGTATTGCGGATCTTCCCAGGCCTTCAATGTGCACAGCACCTGTGCGGCGAAGGCTTCGTGAATCTCGTAGTAGTCGAAGTCCTGCAAGCTCAGGCCGTTGCGCGCCAGCAAACGCGGAACCGCGTAAACCGGCGCCATCAACAAGCCTTCGGCACCGTTGACGAAGTCCACCGCCGCGGCCTCGCCGTCACGCAGGTACGCCAGAATCGGCAAGCCACGCTCATTGGCCCATTGTTCACTGCCCAGCAACACCAGCGACGCACCATCGGTCAGCGGTGTGGAGTTACCTGCGGTCAGCGTGCCCTTGGCGCTTTTTTCGTAGGCCGGTTTAAGCGCGGCAAGTTTTTCCAGTGTCGAATCAGCCCGCAAATTATTGTCACGGGTCAGACCGAGGAACGGCGTCATCAGATCGTTGTGCCAACCTTCGGCATAGGACGCCGCCAACTTCTGATGACTTTCCAGAGCCAGTTGATCCTGTTCTGCGCGGGGGATGTTCCAGGTTTGCGCCATCAACTCGCAATGTTGCCCCATGGACAAACCGGTGCGCGGCTCGCCGTTGCGCGGGAATTCGGGGATCAGATGCTGCGGTCGCAATTGCAGAAAGGTTTTCAGTTTGTCGCCCGTGCTCTTGGCACGGTTGGCCTGCAGGAGGATTTTGCGCAGCCCTTCGCTGACGCTGATCGGCGCATCGGAGGTGGTATCAACGCCACCGGCAATGCCGCACTCGATCTGCCCCAGGGCAATCTTGTTGGCCACCAGCAACGCAGCTTCCAGTCCGGTACCGCACGCCTGCTGAATGTCATAGGCCGGGGTTGCAGGCGACAAGCGCGAGCCGAGTACGCATTCGCGGGTCAGGTTCATGTCTCGCGACAACTTGAGTACCGCGCCGGCGACCACCTCGCCGATGCGCTGACCGTGCAGGTTGTAGCGTTCGATCAAGCCTTCGAGCGCGGCGGTGAGCATCACCTGGTTGCTGGCGGTGGCGTATGGCCCGTTGGACCTGGCGAAGGGAATCCGGTTACCGCCGATGATTGCGACGCGACGCAGTTGAGTCATGAAAATCCCCTGATGAAATATCCGATGTGGAAACCGTCCTCTGTAGGAGCGAAGCTTGCTCGCGAAGGTGTATCAGCTACATTTATGTCAACTGATACACCTTCGCGAGCAAGCTTCGCTCCTACAGGGATTCGGTTGTCATTTATATCCCGCCTGGTTCAAGCGTAGGCCTTATCTCGTGGATCGAACGACTGATTGCCATTCGTGGTCCACACTTTGAACCCCAGCTTTCGGAGCGCGTTCCATGTCTGACCGCTATATCGACTTTGCCAATTCATCCATCGGCCATCGTCTGGTCGGCGCCTTGGGCCTGCCTTCACCGACTCGGCTGGAGCGCTGGCAAGCCGGTCGGCTGCGTCCGGTGGAGGGTGCTCTGCTGATTGGCGGCGGGCCATTGGCGGAGAACGTCAGCGCCTTTGCCAATCGCCTGACCGACGCGATCTACAGCTACGGCACGGAACCCTCGATGGCGACGGCGTGGATTCCCGGGCACGGCCCGAAACTCAAAGCCGTGGTGTACGACGCCAGCAATCTGCTGCACACCGATCAGCTCAAGCAGCTGCGCGAGTTCTTCCAGCCATTGATGAAAAATCTCGATCACAGTGCGCACCTGGTGATTCTCGGGCGTGACCCGCAGACCTTGACCGACCCGTTCGCCGCCAGCGCCCAACGTGCGCTCGAAGGTTTCAGCCGCTCGCTGGCCAAGGAACTGCGCAGCGGCGGCACCTTGCAACTGATCCATGTCGGCGAAGGTGCCGAAGATCAACTGGAAGGCCCGCTGCGGTTTTTCCTTTCGCCAAAAAGCGCGTTCGTTTCCGGCCAAGTAATTCGCCTGAATCCCTGCGATACGCCGGTGACGGACTGGACGCGACCGCTGGCCGGACGCAAGGCGCTGGTCACCGGTGCCGCGCGAGGCATCGGCGCATCCATTGCCGAGACCCTGGCCCGGGACGGTGCCGACGTCATTCTGCTGGACGTGCCACCGGCCAAAAATGATCTGGAGGCCCTCGCCGCCCGCTTGGGTGGACGTAGCATCACCCTGGATATCTGTGCCGAAGACGCCGCCGCGCACCTGGTCGAACAACTGCCCGACGGGGTCGATATCGTGGTGCACAACGCCGGCATCACCCGCGACAAAACGTTGGCCAACATGACCCCGGAATTCTGGGACGCGGTGCTTGCAGTCAACCTCAACGCGCCACAAGTGTTGACCAAAGCCTTGCTCGATAACGGCACCCTGCGCGACAACGGCCGGGTGATTCTGTTGGCGTCGATCAGCGGCATCGCCGGTAACCGCGGGCAAACCAACTACGCGGCGAGCAAGGCTGGGCTGATCGGTCTGGCGCAAGCCTGGGCACCGCTATTGCAAGCGCGGGGTATCAGCATCAACGCCGTGGCGCCGGGTTTTATCGAAACCCAAATGACCGCGCACATCCCGTTTGGCCTTCGCGAAGCCGGGCGGCGCATGAGTTCGTTGGGCCAGGGCGGCTTGCCGCAAGACGTTGCCGAAGCGGTGGCCTGGCTGGCTCAACCGGGCACCGGGGCCTTCACCGGGCAAGCCTTGCGTGTGTGCGGGCAAAGTGTTTTGGGGGCTTAGGCATGAGCATCGACTGGCACACACTCAATCGCGAACCCAGCCTGCCGGGACTGTACGCACAGGCGGCGACGCGACGAAAAATCACGGGGACCAGCTTGCCGACCACTGGCCTGCGCTGCTGGGTCGATGTCGATGCAAAGCGTCTGGCGGCCTATCGCAAGGTCTGCGGTTTTGCCGACAACAGCCTGCTGCCACCCACTTACCCACATATCCTCGCCTTCGCCTTGCAGATGCAATTGCTGACTGCCAAGGACTTTCCGTTTCCGTTGCTGGGGCTGATTCATCTGAGCAATCGCATTCGCGTGCTGCGCCCCATGGGTGGACTCAATCGGGCGCGTGTCAGCGTGCATGTGGAAAACTTGCAACCCCATGCCAAAGGCGCGACGTTCGATCTGGTGACCACCCTGGATGATCAACTCGGGCCGCTGTGGGAGGCGCAAAGCCAGATGCTGTGCCGAGGGGTCAAACTCGAAGGCGAGCCCGTGGAGGAAGTGTTGGCGTCGACAATGACGCTCACGCAAGTGGCCCAGTGGAAGGCGCCAGCGGATATTGGCCGGCAATACGCCAAGGTGTCCGGGGACTACAATCCGATTCACCTGAGCTCGGCCAGCGCCAAACTGTTCGGCTTTCCATCGGCCATCGCCCATGGGCTTTGGAACAAGGCTCGCACACTGGCCGCGTTGGCCGAACATCTGCCGGCGGCAAACATCGAGATCGCGGTGCAATTCAAAAAGCCGGTTCGCCTGCCCAGCGAAGTCGCATTGCTTTCCAGCGCGGCGGGGTCCAGTGGTGATCTGCAATTGATCGGGGCTGGGGATCTTGAACACATGGTCGGGCATTGGCGACCGGTTGCCTGACAGATCAACAGATCGCAGCCTGCGGGGCTGCGATCTTTTCGGCTCCCTAACATGGTCAATTGTGTATATATCACTTAAGTTTTCTCCCTCCTCGCCTTCTCCCTCTCCAGCCACAGCCTTCTTGATTTAAAAGGCATTTTCACCCGCGGCTAACCCCAAGGTATTAGCCCTTAGGCAGCACGCGCGCGCGTGTATAAAACGGTTTAATACCAAGTGGAGAATGGCGTTGCAGAAGCCTTGCGATTGATATGTGGACAACGGACGGAGGCATGGCCGGCGACAGAACCGGTCAGCCATCGAAGACAACGACGTTGTTACAGGTGCAAGGACTTTCAATCATGAAAACTCAAGTTTTGTGCAAATCCGCAATTGCATTGGCGCTCATTCTCTCGCTAGGTCTGGCCGGTTGCAGCAGCGGCGGTGGCGGTCATGACAGCAGCTCCGACAGTTCCTCACCCGATGGCCAGACCTCTGCGGGTGCTGGTGGTGCAGCCGGTGGTTCAGACGGCACCGCTGGCACAGGCGGTGGCGGTGGCGGCACCACTGACCCGACCAGTCCGACCAATCCAACCGACCCCACCAACCCGACCAATCCAACGGTAACGCCGCTGGTGACCACCACCCTGCTTCAGGACGTCGGCACCACTGTCGGTGGCGTCGGCGATGGCGTAGGGCAGATCGGCGATTCGCTGGGCTCGGTTCCGGTGGTCGGTGGCGTGGTACAAAGCGTGGTCAACACCACCGGCAACGTGGTCAGCACATTGGGTGACGGCGTGGCCGATGGCTTGGGCAAACTCGGCACCGATCCGAATGGCCTCGGTGTCACCGCCTCGGCAGTCGGCGGCGTCGTGCAGGATGTCGGTGACGGCGTTTCCGATGTCAGCGGCAAACTCGCGACCGCCACCAACAGCGTGCCGGTGGTGGGTGGCGTAGTGACCCGCGTTGCGCCGGTGCTCGATGGGGTCGGCGAGCGAGTCACCATGCTTGGCGACACGTTGAGCACCGCGACCACCAGCGGTCCGCTGGGCTCAGTGACCCAGGAAGTCGGCAACAAACTGGTGCCGGTGATCGCCATGGTCGAGAGCACCACCGACAAGGTCGGCGACGCCACCGGCCTGGGCGATCCGCTCAAGGGCATCGTGCAGAAAGTCGGCGACACGGTTGATGGCATAGGTGGAAAAGTCACCGATGCCGGCAACGGCAACGCACTGACCAACACCGTCGGTGGCACCCTGAGCAACACCGGCACAGCGGTCGGCAAGGTCGGAGGCCTGCTGGCCAACGGCAGCGGATCTGGCGGCGGCCTGGGTGGCAACGGCCTGTTGGAAACCGTCGGCGGCGCTGTGGTCAACGTCGGTAGCGGGCTGAACATCGGCAACACCAATGGTGTGGTCAGCGCGGTCGGCGTGAACGGTGCGGCAGGCGGTAATCTGATCGCCTCGGTGGGAAGTGCTCTGGGCGGTAGCGGTATCGCCAATACCGGACCGACCGCGGCGCTGGGCACCGTCGCCACAAGCATCGGGGCCGCGATCAATCCCGTCACCACTGGCGTGACCGGCCTGACCCAAAACATCGGCAGCGCGACCGGCATTGGCTCCCCGGTCGCCAGCCTCACCGGCCAGGTCGGCGGCGCCGTTGCCAACCTCGGCGGCGCGATTACCGGCAGCAACGCCAACCCGGTTGTCGCCGCAGTCGGCACCACCGTCACCACCGTGGGCGGCACCGTTGCGGCGGTCGGCGGGCTGGTCAACAGCGGCACCGGCACCGGCACCTCCGGTGGCCTGGGCGGCGTGTTGGGTGGGCTGACCGGCGCACTGGGAGGAAACCAACGCTGAATTGCACCTGGCCGATTCGACGGCCTTACCTACAGCGCCTACGCTTGGTTGGAGGCGGAAGATTCTGATCAGTCTTCCGTCTTTTTCTTTGGGTCACGAAGACCCACGCGACACAGCGGTTTGAACAGGGAGTGTCCTATGCGCATTTTGCCTTGCCTGCTGTTACTGCCCCTCAGTTGCACCGCTTTCGCCGACACCCTCCCCAGCTTCCTCAACAGCAACGACACGATCCGCAACCTGCCGGTACCCAACCTGCCCGCCGACGCCTATCGTCCAACAGCCGCCCCCCTTCAAGTGCCGGAGCCCGGCGCCACACAAGCGCAACCGTTGATGATGGGTACCAAGGTCAATCTCAAAACCGTGCAGATCGAAGGCGGGACCATTTACCCGCTGACGGAACTGGCCGCCATTTACCAACCGCTGCTGGGCCACGAAACCAGCCTGGCCGACCTGATCGAAGCGACCCGCAACATCACCCGCCGCTATCAACAGGATGGCTACTTGCTGTCCTACGCGTTTCTGCCACGGCAGTCGTTCGATAACGGTGTGGCGCGGGTGGTGCTGGTGGAAGGCTACATCAGGAATTACCAACTGCAGGGCGACATCGGACGGGTCAAAGGCCTGCTCGACAAACTGGTGGCCAAACTCCAGACCGAACGGCCGCTGACCCGCAAAACGTTCGAACGTTACACCACGTTGATGAGCCGAATACCCGGCGTGACCCTGCAAGCGCAAGTCCCGCCGCCGGGCACCACCGATGGCGCGACCGACCTTATCGCCCAGGCCAGCCGCAAGCCCTTCACCAGCAGCCTGAGCACCACCGACGACAACCGCAACGGCACCCAGGCCTTGCTCGGCGTGAGCAGCAACTCCCAGACCGCCATGGGAGAACAACTGAGCCTCAGCGGCCTGTTTCCACCGGGGGCTGACGATGAACATTACTATCGTCTGGACTACAACCAGTTCCTCAATGCCGAAGGCACGCAACTGGCACTGTCCGCCTCCCGCTACCGCGCCGACCTTGGTACGAATATCAGACTCGATAACGGCCTTGAGCTCGAACCCCACCGGGAAAACGACCGGTATTCCATTGGCTTCAGCCATCCGGTCATTGCCTCGCCCAACGAACTGCTCAGTGCCGGCGCGCGGTTATATGCCGTCAACGACAAGACCCGCTACAAAGTGGTGGGTTTCCCGCTCAGCGTTGAAGAACGCACCGACGTCCGCGCCCTGGCGTTCGAAAGCGACTGGCGCAAGGCCGATGCGCAACAACTGCGCATCATCAGCGGCGGGCTGTACCAGGGCCTCGACAGCATGGGCGCAGAAACCAACAACAGCGCCCTCGACCTGGACTTCTTCCGTCTGCGCCTGTCAGGGGTGCAAAGCGATAAATTCTTCGACCACTGGCAAGGCGTGCTGTCGGCCGCGTGGTACTGGAGCGACGACACCCTGCCCGACAGCGAACGCGCTGTGTTCGGCGGACAAAACTTCGGCCGCGGCTACCCTGACGACCAGGCATCCGGCGACAAGGGCTGGGGCGCGGCTTACGAAGTGAACTACAGCTTCAACCGCGACGGAAACTGGGTCAGGGTCCTGCAACCTTATGTGGTCCTGGACCGGGCCAAGACCTGGTTCAACCAACTGCCGGTCAAAGGCAGCGACATGTCATCGGCAGCCGTGGGTTTGCGATTTGGCGATGCCAGGTACTACAACATTGCACTCGAGGCGGCCAAACCCATGTCCGATGAGGCACTGGATACCTTCAACCGCAAGCCGCGGTACAGCATCAGTTTCAGTTATCAGTTGTAGGGTGGGTGAGGGATGGGGGCATCTTTTGGAGAATGGTCGGCTGTCAGGCCGCCATCGCTGGCAAGCCAGCTCCCACAGGGTTGGAGTGCATCTGGTAGGGATTGGTTGGCTGTCAGGCCGGCATCGCCAGCAGGGCTGGCTCCTACAATTGGATTGGGGACATCTGATAGAGGTTGGTCGGCTGTGAGGCCGTCATCGCTGGCAAGCCACAGTGGATCCCGGTGTGATCGGGATTTTCGACCACAGACTGTAGGAGTGAGCCTGCTCGCGATAGCGGTGGATCAGTCAACTCACCTGATGAATGAGAATCCGCCATCGCGAGCAGGCTCACTCCTACAAATGGATTGGGGACATCTGATAGAGGTTGGTCGGCTGTGAGGCCGTCATCGCTGGCAAGCCACAGTGGATCCCGGTGTGATCGGGATTTTCGACCACAGAAGATCCCCTGTAGGAGTGAGCCTGCTCGCGATAGCGGTGGATCAGTCAACTCACCTGTTGAATGAGAATCCGCCATCGCGAGCAGGCTCACTCCTACAGTTGGATTGGGGGCATCTGGTAGAGAATGGTTGGCTGTCAGGCCGCCATCGCTGGCAAGCCAGTTTCCACTATGGATCCCGGTGTGATCGGGATTTTCGACCACTGAAGATCCCCTGTAGRAGTGAGCCTGCTCGCGATAGCGGTGGATCAGTCAACTCACCTGATGAATGAGAATCCGCCATCGCGAGCAGGCTCACTCCTACAAATGGATTGGGGACATCTGATAGAGGTTGGTCGGCTGTGAGGCCGTCATCGATGAATGAGAATCCGCCATCGCGAGCAGGCTCACTCCTACAAATGGATTGGGGACATCTGATAGAGGTTGGTCGGCTGTGAGGCCGTCATCGCTGGCAAGCCAGCTCCCACAGAAGAGCAAAAGCAATAGCAGAAGCAGAAGCAGAAGCAGAAGCAGAAGCAGAAGCAGAAGCAGAAGCAGAAGCAGAACACCACCCAACCGCCGTTGCTTCTCACCACTCAACAGGCCGAGCGTTAGCTCGCCTGCAGCTTTTGATCTTGATCCACCCGCCCCCTCGGCAGGCTGAGTGGAGGCGTTTATCCGGGGGTGGGCGCGCAGCGCCGTGCGGCGTAGCCGCACACATCGAGAGGAGGTCGTCGCGAAGCAGACCGGAGGCGATGCCCCCGGATGAATGCCGGAGCGAANGGGGGTGGGCGCGCAGCGCCGTGCGGCGTAGCCGCACACATCGAGAGGAGGTCGTCGCGAAGCAGACCGGAGGCGATGCCCCCGGATGAATGCCGGAGCGAAGGAACCCCGAGCCTCAGCGAGGGGCCGTACGTACGGGGCGAGACTTTTTGGTTACTTTTGTGTCGTTTGACAAAAGTGACCCGCTGTAAAAGCGGAACCATAAGCCGCCGTTACCGCAGGAATGGATATGTACGCAACCAACCAAGAGCCTGGTCGGCCCAGAGGCCGCCAAGGCCAAGACCGCAATCACCCCTTGACCAAATAAACCTGCGGCAAAGGAAAAAGATTATTCAACGTCTCCAACAACCGCACGTGATAAATCGGCTTGCGAAACAAATCCAGCACCTGCAAGCGCAACATGTCACTGACATCGTCCATGTCCGCATGCCCCGACATCACAATCACCGGCAAATGCTGACGCGACGTATGCTCGCGCAACCGCTTGATCAACGACATGCCACTCTCCTCCGGCATGCGCAGATCAGTGATGACCAGCGCAATATCCGGATGTTGCGTCAGCGTTTGCAGCGCCAGCTTGACCGATGTCGCCGTGAAACAAACGAAGCCCTCACCCTCCAGCAATTCCGCCAATTCAAGCACTGCGTCCTCTTCGTCATCGACCAGAAGAAGTTGCTGTCGTGACGCTACTGAAGCATTCATAAGGCAACCCTGCAATGGACTGAACGCTGACGTTTGGATCACTTAAATCAGGCGCACGACTGACTGTCACAAGGCAGCTTTGATCGACGTAAAGGTAGTGGAGATGGCGGTCTTGACGTCTGTGCTGAACCCGGCCAGAACCACCGCCACCATGGCAGCGATAATCGCATACTCAATACCCGAAGCACCCTCGGTATCCTTGACCAGCCCCTTGTAGAAAACGAACTCCGATTTGACCTTCTGAACCAGCTTGGAAAAAGGCATGACATGTCTCCTGAAGCACCCGGGTGTTGCACAAGCGCAACATGATTCCCCTATGCCAGCATCAGCATTGTCGGCATTCCCCCTTCCAACAACTGTAACAACGCATTAATACGAAAGTATTAGTCGTTTCGTTGACGTCAAAAAACCCTGCATTTCATCGAATTCTTTAACTTTGCCCAGATATTTCGCTCTGGGTAATGGCGTTTTGCTCTAGCTGCGCTACGGTCAAATAGCGAAATCGTTTTATGTTCATAGCTGCCTGATTGCGAAGTTTTCTCGTTGGAAAGCGAGGCTTTAAGCAGCAGGAAAGGGAGAGCCGTCATGAACAGCCGTTTCATCCTGGGTCTTGCCGGATTGTCTCTGGTGGGTGCGGTCATTGCCGGTTACCTGGGCTTCACACTGACCCGCCAACCCGTCGCCGCGCCCGTTGTGCAAACCGGGACCGATACGACCACCTCCACCGTACAACCGACCGCGCCTGTTGAAGAAGACACCACTCGCCAACCCGTCGTGGTACTGCAACGGGACATCGCGCCGTTTGTACAAATCACCGCCGACGATGTCGCCCTGGAAAAACTTCGTACCGTCCCCGCGGGCAGCCTCACCCAACTTGACCAGGCCATTGGCCGCACGCCTTGGCGCGCCCTTCGCGCCGGCAGTTGGCTGAGCGATGAAAGTTTCGAAGCTGGCAGTAACTTGGCGCGGATGATTCGTCCCGATGAACGCGCTCTGGCCGTCGCCGTGGATGAAGTGATCAACGCCGGGGGTCAACTGACGCCGGGCGATTATGTCGATGTGCTGCTGTTTTTGCGCGGCGACGCCATCAACCTGCAACCGTCGGCGCAACTGGTGGTACCGGCCTTGCGTGTACTGGGCGTGGGCGAGCAAATGGGCTTGACCAACAACGGCCAGCCCGCCAGCCCGGCTCGCAGTAACGACGACAAACTCAGGCAGGAACAACAACGCGCTGGCGCCCGCACCGTGCTGCTCGCCGTGCCCGAACAACTGCTCAGCCGCTTGATGCTCGCAGCACAGGCCGGGGTATTGCGCCTGGCGGTGCGCAGCGCCGATGAAAAACGCCTGGCCCGTTACTGGGCCGGCCAGAGCGAATCCCCGGCCAACATCGCCAACGCCAATCGCGAACTGGTGCAGTTCAATCAACTGGCCATGACAGCTCCTCCCAAACCGATCACCAACAGTGGCGCAACCACACCACGCAAGTCCGCTGTGGAAGTGATCCGCGGTAATGAAATCACTCAACAGACCCCCTGAATCGTGCAAGGACGCCTTTTAATGCGCAGACGTTTTACGCCGTTGTTCAACGGCTTGATCTGGGCCACCTTGCTGGGCAGCTTACCGCTGGCGTCAGCAAACGCTGCAACCGGCAGTTGCGCCACGCTCGGCCCATTGCCGGCCGCGCTGGAAGTGGGCGAAGGGCAGCAACAGGAGTTGCAATCGCCCGTAGCGATTACCCGGATCGCCGTGGGTGACCCGAAAATCGCCGATGTGCGGGTCAACGGCAATCAGGCGTTCCTGATCACCGGCGTCGCCTCCGGCACGACCAGCCTGATGGTCTGGACGGCCTGCGCCAGTGCACCCCGCCAAAGCATGGTGTTCGTCCAGGGTCGCGCGACGACGGCCATGACCACTGCACGACAGCTACCCTCCGCTGATCCCTTGCTGCCATCGCAGGTACAGACCGACATTCGCTTCGTCGAAGTCAGCCGCACCAAACTCAAGGAAGCCAGCACGTCGATCTACGGCAAAAGCTCGAACTTCCTGTTCGGCTCCCCCGGCACGGTGCCGAACACCGCGGTGACACCACGGGTATTCCCGCTGCGCAACCTTGACCCGCGCATTGCCGTGCCGAGCATTCCGCTGGCCAATGACATGTACAACATCGTCGCCGGTGGCGGTAACTTCCTCGCGATCATCAATGCCATGGAGGGCAGTGGCTTCGCCTACACTCTGGCCCGGCCGAGCCTGGTGGCACTCAGCGGACAAAGCGCAAGCTTCCTGGCGGGCGGTGAGATTCCGATCCCGATTCCCAGCGCCAACAGCGACAGCTATTCCATCGAATACAAGGAATTCGGCATCCGCCTGACGCTCACACCCACTGTGATCGGCAATGACCAGATCGCCCTCAAGGTCGCACCCGAAGTCAGCGAACTGGACTACAACAATGCCGTGACCATCGGCGGCACCACCGTGCCGGCCTTCACCATTCGCCGCACCGACACCAGCATCTCCCTGGCCGACGGCGAGAGCTTCGTCATCAGCGGCTTGATCAGCACGCAAAACACCTCGCAGGTGAACAAGTTTCCGGGGCTGGGCGATATCCCGATCCTCGGTGCGTTCTTCCGCAGTTCCGCGATCAATCGCGAAGAGCGGGAACTGCTGATGATCGTCACCCCGCACCTGGTGCAACCATTGGCGGTGAATGCACAGCTGCCATCGCTGCCCGGTGAAAAACTGCGCAACTACGATCCCAACTGGTATCGCCTGTACTTCCTTGAAAACGGCGACTTCGATAAACGCAGCGGGCTATCGCAATGAGCCAGAACCTCAGCCAGACCTTTCTTGCGATCACGCGCAACAGCACCGATCTTGAATGGCTGCAAGGCGCCCTCGCGCCGTTGGGCCAGGTGGTCAGTGCCGGGGGCGGTAGCCTCGACGAACTGCTGGCGCTGGTCGACGTGACCTTCGCCAACCTGGTGTTCGTGGGCCTTGACCGTGAACACGTGGTCGCACAGTGCGCGTTGATCGAAGGCGCGCTGGAAGCCAAACCGATGTTGGCCATCGTCGCGCTGGGCGACGGCATGGACAACCAACTGGTACTCAATGCCATGCGGGCCGGTGCGCGGGACTTTGTCGCCTACGGTTCACGTTCCAGTGAGGTCGCCGGATTGGTGCGGCGCCTGAGCAAACGCCTGCCGGCCGTGGCGCCCAGCAACCATTTGGGCGGCCTGACCGTGCTGTATGGCGTGCAGAGCAATGCCGACGGTGCGCTGCTTGCCAATCACATGGCGCAAGTAGTGCAGAAGAGCGGCCAGCAGACGCTGCTGCTCGACCTCGGATTACCCCGCGGCGACAGCCTGGCCTTGCTCGGTCTGGAGAGTTCGTTTCATTTTGGCGATGCCTTGCGCCATGTCCGCCGCCTCGATGCCACGCTGATCGACAGCGCCTTCACCCGCTGCGAAGTCGGCCTGCGCATTCTCGCCTACGCCAACAACGATGAACCGCTGGAACACACCAGCGCTGCCGAGTTGTACATGCTGCTCAGCGCCCTGCGCCAACACTTCCAGCACATCGTGGTGAACCTCACCGGCCAGCCCGACAGTGAAGCCCTGCGCACCTTCGTCAGCCATTGCGACAAGCTGTTGTGGTACACCGACCAGAACGTGCTTGATTGCCGCCGCAACCTGGCGGTGCTCAACCTGTGGCGCGAAAAAGGTGTGAAGCTCGATCACGCCAAACTGCTGGTCGACCGTTATCTGCGCAGCGTGGCGCCGGACTCAGATGCCCTGGGCAAAAGCTTCGGCATGGAAATCATCGCCACCCTGGCCTACTGCCCCGAAGTGCGCCTGAACGCAAAGAACCAGGGTGTGACCCTGTTCGAACTGGCCCCACGAGAAGTCCTTACTCAAAGCCTGCGCACCCTCGGTGAACGCCTGGCCAAACGCTCCGAAAGCCTGGCCAAACCCAAGTCCTGGTTCAGTCGCTTGAGAGGTGTGCAATGAGCGCGGAAAAACTCTTCGGCGCCAGCCCGCGCGCGGTGGCCGGCAATACCGATCATGAAGGCCTGAAACTGGTGCTGCACCGCTACATCATCGATGCCATCGAAGAGTCCGGCAAAAACCTGCTGGAAGGTTCGCGGCAAGTGTTGTCGCAGTTCGTCATCGACAAAGTGGCCGAATACATCGCGCGCCTGCACCTGGCGATTTCCCGCTACGAGATGGAGCGCCTGGCCGAAGAAATCGTCGACGAGCTCACCGGTTTCGGCCCGCTGGAAGTGCTGCTGCGTGATTCGGCCGTGACCGAAATTCTGGTCAATGGCCCGCATCGGGTGTTTATCGAGCGTGACGGTGTGCTGCACCAAAGCGATTTGCGTTTCATCGATGCGCACCACGTCGAACGCGTCATGCAACGCATTCTTGCGCCACTGGGACGCAGGCTCGATGAGTCATCGCCGATGGTCGATGCGCGCCTGCCGGACGGCAGCCGGGTCAACGCGATCATTCCCCCGATTGCGCTGGACGGCCCTTGCCTGTCGATTCGAAAGTTCCGCCAGGACATGCTCAAGAGCACCGACCTGATGGCCATGCAAACCATCGATCAAGCGATCTACGAATTCCTCCAGGAAGCCGTGGGCAAGCGCTGCAATATCTTGATCAGTGGCGGCACCGGCACCGGCAAGACCACGCTGCTGAACATCCTCAGCCAGTTGATCAACCCCCATGAACGCCTGGTGACCATCGAAGACGTCGCCGAATTGCAACTGGGCCACCCGCACGTGGTGCGCCTGGAAACCCGCCCGCCGAATGCCGAGGGCCATGGCGAGGTGAAGGCCAGCGACCTGATTCGCAACGCCCTGCGGATGCGTCCGGACCGGATCATCCTCGGCGAGATCCGCGGTGTCGAAGTGGTCGACGTACTGACGGCGATGAACACCGGCCACGACGGCTCCATGAGTACCGTGCACGCCAACAATGCCCAGGATGCTTTGCTGCGCCTGGAAACACTGGTCGGTCTGACGGGCCGCAGCATCGCCGAACGGACCTTGCGCCAGATGATCTGCGCCGCGCTGGACGTGGTGATTCAGTTGACCCGCATGCCCGACGGTCGCCGTTGCGTCAGCGAGGTGGTGGAGGTCATCGGCATCCGCGAAGACGTCTACGTGACCAATACCCTGTTCCGCCTCGACCGACGCAGTGGCTTTGGTTTCCTGCGCGAGGCGCTCAACCCGGCTGGCGACAAATTGCGTCGCGAGTCGACGCTCTCCCCTATCGCGTACTGAAGGCCACGGCATGCTCAAACCGCTGCTGCTCATCGTCGTTTGCCTGGCCTTGCTGGGCCTGTCGGCGCGTTTGCTCTATCGCGGCCTGCGTCAACCCGGCACACAGCGCGTGCTGGAGCGTTTGAGCCAAGGGCAACCGGAACGGGTGGCGCACAAAACCTCATGGTCGGCGCTGGAGCGGGCCTTCTTGCGCGCAGGTCTCGGGCGCCCGACTGAACGTATCGAACAGTGGCTCGCCCTGTGGGGGCTGCTTGTTTTAGTCGCCGTCGTAGTGGGCGGCTGGATCGGCTTGCTGTTGGCGTTATTGCTGCCGCCCTTGCTCCTGAAAGTGTTTGTCGAATGGCGCTACCAACGTCGGCTAAAGCGCATGATCGAACAATTGCCGCCGCTGCTCGATCACACCGTGCGCAGCCTGAAGTCCGGACGCACCCTGGCCGATGCCGTGCTGGGTGCGATCGATGCCGCCCAGGACCCACTGAAAAATGCCATGGGCCGGGTGCAACGCAACGTACAACTGGGCATCAGCCTGCCCGATGCGGTATCGGACTTCGCTGAACTCTACGACAAAGACGAACTGCGTCTGTTCGCCCTCGGCCTGAAGGTCAACCACCGCTACGGCGGCAACGCCAGCGAGTTGCTGGAAAACCTGATCAAAATGATCCGCGAACGTGAACAGGCGGCGCGTCAACTGAGCGCCATGACCGGCGAAACCCGCGTCACGGCGGTGGTCCTGGCGGCGTTGCCGGTCACTGTCGCCGGCTACTTCCTGATCGCCAATCCTAAATACCTGATGACCATGTGGAGCGATGGCTCGGGGCAAATGATGCTGATGGCCGCGCTGGGCTTTCAGGTGTTTGGCTGTCTGGCGCTGTGGCGCATGTTGCGTAGCCTATGAACCTGTCATTGCTGTTGAGCTCGCTGCTGTTTCTGTTGGCATCGCTGATGCTGCTCAGTGTCGTGCTGGAACTGCGTCGGCGTGCCCGCCAAGTGGTGCAACGGCTGGACGGTAAAAACCCGGCGGATAACCGCTTCGGCCAATGGCTGCATGCGCTGGGCAACAGTCGTGTGGGCCGGCAAACGGTCAGTCTCGATAACGAAACCCAAACGCTGCTCAACGCCCTCGGCTGGCGCACCGCCCGCAAACGCTCGATCTTCGCGGCGTGCCAAGTGGGGGTTCCGGTGCTGGCACTGGCCCTGAGTGCACTGATCCAGGGGCTGTTCTTCCCGCAGGTCGCCAATCCGTGGATTGTCCCTGCATTTGCCGTCGGCATCGGTTATCTGCTGCCAAAACGTCTGCTTGCTGCCGCCGCTCACCGTCGGCGGAAAAAACTGGCGATCGAAATTTCCACCTTCATTCCACTGCTACGCATTCTGTTTGAGTCGGGCATGGCCGTGGAGCAATCGCTGCGCGTCTTGAGCAACGAAGGCAAACAATTGCTGCCGATTCTGACCCATGAATTACGCCTGGTGCTGACCCGCGTCGACTCCGGCCTGGAACTGGCCGAGGAGCTGAACAAGGCCTCGCGCATGCTCGCGGTGGACGAATTCACTGACACCTGCGTGATCCTGCAACAGCTGATACATCAGGGCGGCGGCGCGATGAAATCCCTGCTGGCGCTCAAGTTATTGCTCGATGATCGGCGCCTGACGCGCCTGCAGGAATACATCTCCAAGATGTCCGCGAAAATGTCCGTCGTGATGATGCTGTTCCTCTTCCCGGCGTTATTGATCGTCCTGGCCGGCCCGGGGCTCACCGCCCTGGCCCGGGCTTTTGCTTCGTAGAGGGATTCTGATGAAAGCACTGATTGCCGGTTTGAGTCTGCTGTTGCTCAGCGGTTGCGCGAGCACCGGTCAAACACCCTGGAGCGCCCTGACCGACTCCGCCAGTTGCAGCAAGCTGAGCTCCGAGCAACAGCTGTCGCTGAACCTGGCCGAGGACATGGCCAAGGAAGGCAAACTGCACGCCAGCCTGGCCAACCTGCAAAGCCTGCCGGACAACCTCGCCGATGTGCGCCTGCGCAAAGCCAAGGTCTACCGATTGCTCGGCCGCAGCGAAGCCGAACCGTTGTACCGCAGCCTGCTCGGCGGTTGCATGGCCGCCGAAGCCGAACACGGCCTGGGCCAACTCGCCGCCGCCAGGGGTGACAACGGCCTGGCGCAGGCCCACTTGCAACGGGCCGCGCGACTGGCGCCCACCGACGAAAAAATCCGAAATGACCTGGGCGTGGTGTACCTCAACCAACTGCGTGTCGAAGATGCCCGATTCGAATTCCTCACCGCCATGGAACTCAAGCAAAGCGACCTGCTGGCCGCGCAGAATCTGGTGACGCTGCTGATCTACCAGGACGACTGGAGCCGCGCTGCCGAACTGGTCAGCCGCCTCGGCCTGAGCCCGGCGCAAGTCACCGAAGCCCAGGCCCGCGCGGAAAAACTCAAGACCCCGGCCAAACCTGCCGCGACCGCCGCCGCGCAAGTTGCAGCGGTCACCACCGTGCCCCTTCAGTAGGGAGATCCCAGGATGAAATCCACTACCCTCTGCTGCCTCGGCCTCCTGGCCTTGCCACTCAATGCCCACGCTATCGGCCCTGGCCCCGCGTCACCGCAACAACAGGAAACCGAAGGCTGGTTGCAGCTGCAAAGCAGCAATATGGCCGCCTCCCAAAAAACCCAAACCGCCACCGCGACCGAACGGGAACTGGCCATGCAACGCTGGCTCAAGAGCTACCAGCATGAGATTCCGGCGTTTTTTGATCAGGATGCAGGGGGTGCGGTGGACAGTGGGTCGGGGGAATAGCCGCACCTGACAAATCGTGGCGCGGGAGCACGCTCCCTCGCCACAGGATGGGTTGGAATGCATCCCCTGCTGACGATGAACGATAACGCGGCCTACTACGGCGGATCGAGATTATCCAGCGCCCGATTCACCGCCAACTCACCGAGCATGATGATCTGCGCAATGCCCAGCAGCGCATTGCGATGCGGACTGTCCAGAAACCCCGCAAGGTCACTAGCCATGATGCTGGCCGAGGCCAGGGACTCACAGGCGTGGGCCAACAGGGTTTCGGTGTTGATATCGGGAACGACGGCAAACATCGTGCTGGGTTCGCGTGATAACGCCGCGTCTTTCGAGGGATTGAGATGGTAGTCCAGCGCACGGTCGGCGGCTTCGTGGATTTTTTTCGAGTAAGCGGATTCGTAGGGGGACGCGGGGTCGGTATCGGGGGGATTTGGGGTTGGTTTGATCATGGTGGAGCTCCATTCGAAGATTGGGAGTTCGCCATCACTGCGACCAAGCAGAAGGGTGGCGAACTGAACGCAGGTTGGTCGACCAGGGAATGGAAACCCGGCAGGGCCGAAGCCCTCCCACGCACAGCTCGCCATTAAGCAAGCACGAAAATGCCGCTCGCGCGGCACTGTGCGCCATTCTAAACCCGGGCGACCAAACCCGATCACTGATTTTGCAGTGACAGACAAAGGCTAGAGATCGCAGGTCCGACGGACAACCTGAAAAACGTGTGGGAAGGTTCTGGTGTTTTTATTGGCGGTTAAACAACTTTGCCTGTTCTACCGTCATCGCTGGCAAGCCAGCTCCCACAGGGACGGAGTACGCCTGGCAGAGATAGGTTGGTTGGCAGGCCGCCATCGCCAGCAGGGCTAGCTCCTACAGTTGGATTGGGGTGGCTGAGAGAGATTGGTCGGCTGTCAGGCCGCCATCGCCAGCAGGGCTGGCGATGAACAATAACGCTGTGTACTAAGGCGGATCGAGATTATCCAGCGCCCGATTCACCGCCAGCTCACCGAGCATGATGATCTGCGCAATGCCCAGCAGCGCATTGCGATGCGGACTGTCCAGAAACCCCGCAAGGTCACTGGCCATGACGCTGGCCGAGGCCAGGGACTCACAGGCGTGGGCCAACAGGGTCTCGGTATTGATGTCGGGAACGATGGCAAACATCGTGCTGGGTTGGCGTGATAACGCCGCGTCTTTCGAGGGATTGAGATGGTAGTCCAGCGCCCGGTCGGCGGCTTCGTGGAGTTTTTTCGAGTAGGCGGATTCGTAGGGAGATGCGGGGTCGGTTTCGGGGGGATTTGGGGTTGGTTTGATCATGGTGGAGCTCCAAGTATGAGATGGATCTGCCACTGATCGCCGCGACAGCGATTTAGGGTGGCAGCTGTACGCGGGGTCGCGGACCGAGCTACTTGGAAACCCGGCATACCCGAAGGTATCCCGCGCACAGCCACCATTACGCCAGACGACAAGCACCGAAGTGCTCTGGTTTGGTGGGGGTGGATTATGCACCAAGTAGACTGAACAGGCCGCGACGCCCGGACACTGATTTTGCAGTGACGGTCAAAGGCTAGAGATCGCACGTCCGACGGACAACCTGAAAAACGTGTGGGAAGGTTCTGGTGTTTTTATTGGCGGTTAAACAACTTTGCCTGTTCCACCGCCATCGCTGGCAAGCCAGCTCCCACAGGGACGGAGTACGCCTGGCAGAGATAGGTTGGTTGGCAGGCCGCCATCGCCAGCAGGGCTAGCTCCTACAGTTTGGAATGCGTACAAACCAGACAAACAGGCCGGCCGGTAGGCCGCCTCGGCCCTCTTGATTCACCCGCCCCATCGGCAGGCTGAGTGGAGGCGTTCATCCGGGGGTGGGCGCGCAGCGCCGTGCGGCGCAGCCGCACACATCGAGAGGAGGTCGTCGCGAAGCAGACCGGAGGCGATGCCCCCGGATGAATGCCGGAGCGAAGGAACCCCGAGCCTTAGCGAGGGGCCGTACGTAAGGGGCGAGACTTTTTGGTTACTTTTGTGTCGTTTGACAAAAGTGACCCGCTGTAAGAGCGGAACCATAAGTCGCCGTTACCGCAGGAATGGATATGTACTCGATGTAAAAATCCCGTTCGGCCAGCAGGGCTGACTCCCACAGTTCAAAAACCGCACCGCCAGCAAAACTCAATGCGCCGTAACCCTCTGCCGCATCCCCGAATTACTCGGCGACAACGCCAACGCCAACTGCGTGCGATTATGCATATGCGTCAACCGCAACACCTGCGACACATACAACTTCACCGTGTTCTCGGTAATCCCCAACTCACAGGCAATCTGATAATTGGTCTGCCCCTTGCCCACCAACCGCGCCACATCCAGCTGCCGAGGCGACAGCTGATTGAAAATCGCCGGGATCTCCTCCCGGTCAGCCTCACTGACCGCGCCGTCTTCCGAATCCGCAGTGCCTGAGACAAACGGAGCACGGCGAACCCGATCCAGATCCTGGTACAGGTCATCGATCGATTCCGACAAATACTGCAACTTCTGGTTCAGATGCCCCAGTTGCAACGTCTTGTGCCGCTCCTGCAAGGCTATTTCCTGGCGCTGCAAGCCTTCGAGCAACTCACCCAGGTCAATCGGCTTCTGATAGTAATCGGCAATGCCGGCTCGCAGTGCCTTGATTACGTCCTGCTTGTCGGCACGCCCGGTGAGCATGATCGCTTCGAATGCACGGTGCTTGCCGGACAGGCGTTGCAGCTCCTGAACCAGTTGAATCCCGTCCAGCCCAGGCATGTGCAAATCACACAGCACCAGACCGATGTCAGTGTCTTCGTTGAAACGTTCGATGGCTTGATGAGCGGACTCACAAGGTACACAACGGTAGCCGCTGCTCTCGAGAAATTCGCAGAGTTCTTCAACGATCAATGGCTGGTCGTCGACCACAAGGACTTTTACTGCTGAGATACGCTTGTTCACGTGCAACTCCCTGCAAGGTCAAAAGGCTGACCGTTCCTGTACATGCAGCCGCTGGCTGTACAGCTACTTGTTGTATGAAAGTAGTCGTACTTTTCGACTCTGTACAAAACCGAATGACTAGCGGAGCCAGGCAAACGTCAACAGCAACCCCACCAACAGGAAGGGCGCAAAGGGCTGTTTTTTTGACATTCCAGGCTCCAAGTACAGCAAACGATCTCTAAGCCCTTGACCGAAATGAAGCCAGACTCTTGGCGCCAGCAGCAGCCATACGACACTGGCCAATCCTGCACCGATAAACACGCCTAAAACATGCCGACCGTCGGTCGCCAGCCCAAGGGCGATCATGAGTTTTACATCACCACCGCCGAGTTTTCGCATGGCGTAACCGGGTAAGGTGAAAGCCAGCGCGAGCAATGCCGCCCAGCCACCCTGCTCTGCCGGCGCGCCCAGCCAGGTGCTGCCGCTCCACAGCAGATACGCCAATGCAAAAGCCCCTGCGCCCAGGGTCAAACTGTTGGCGATGTGCCGTTGCCGTGCATCCTGCGCCGCGCACAGTGCCAGCCAGATCAGTAGGACAATACTCTGCATCCGGTAAAAAACGTCCGTTTTGGCTGAATGATTCTATGCTGACATTACCTCGTGATGGTCAGGGTAGACGCACTCATGAAAACCAGCCTCCCCCACAAACAAAAAGGCGCCGCGGCGATTGAATTCGCCCTGGTGTTCGTCATCTTTTTCGCGGTGTTCTACGCAATCGTCACTTACAGCCTGCCGCTGTTGCTGATGCAGTCGTTCAACCAGTCGACTGCCGAAGCCGTGCGCCGAAGTGTGGCGCTGGACCCGAACACACCCGGCTATGAAGCCGCGCTCAAGACCGTGGTCAAAGACGAACTGAGCCGACAATTGGCGTGGATTCCTGTTGCTCTGAATTTCAATGTCGATACGGATGCGACCACGACCTACACCGCCGGCGTGCTGAAGGTCAGTATCAACTACCCGACCACCAAATTGAGTGCCGTCATCCCGTTTCTGACCTTGCCGGGCATCGGCCAGGTGCCGAACTTGCCAGCCACACTCACCGCCAGTTCGAGCCTGCAATTTTGAGTGCCGGCGACAAGCTCTTCGGGCGTCTGCTTAATCGCCATCCACCCGTGCCGCAACCTCTCCCGGAGCCAGTAGGCATGGGCGTCGGCTTGCAGATGCATCTGGATGCCGAAGGTCGTGTGCAGCATTTGACCGGCCCGTTGCGGCATTCGCTGGCCCAACAGACGCCCACCGCGCGAGCGCCGCACCTGCTCGATTTTCTCTTGCCCCATTGCAGCCTGGTGGTCGAGGGCGCACCCGCAGACTGGCAAGGCCAGAACCTGGACCTGGACTTTTACAGCCTCAGCGGCCACCCCCTGCATTTGCGCGGCTGGATTCAACCCTTGGCCGACGCCTGGTTGCTGCAACTGCTGGACATCGGTGACTTGCTCCTCGACCGTCGACAATCACGTCTGCGCGAGCAATGCCAGTTGCTCGCGGTGCAGCTCGGTGAGCAATTGCGCCTGTGCAGTCTGTCGCGTTTACCCGATGTACTGACCGATCAACTGCAAAGCCTGGCCCAGCGTTTTCACATCCCGTGCATCGCCCTGGCGTTGCTCGATGAAGAAGAACAGGGCTGGCAGATTCATCAGCACTATGCGGGGCTCGACGGGCCACAATTGTGGCAAAACGCTCAGCGCCTGGGCACCGGCCTCGACAGTTTGAACGGCTCCGCACCGCAGGCGCTTAGCCCCATTGAACACCCGCGCCTGCAAGCGATCTTCGCCAATGCCGAGGGTTTCGCCGTGCCTTATCACGATGCCCGGGGCGTGGTCGCCTGGCTGCTGTGCGGTTGCTATTCGGTACAGCAGCGGGCGCCGGACGTCAGTGACCGCGACTGGCTTCAGTTCGCCGCCGCCCTCGCCGGCCCGTTGCTGGAACGCCTGCGCGAGCACCACCACCATCTGCAACTGGAGCGTCTGGAGTCGCTGCAAGCGCTGCTCGGCACGGGTTGGTGGGAGATGTTCAGCGACAGCGCCCAAGTGCAAGTGGCCCCTTCGCTCGCCGACGCTCTGAACCTTGCAGATGCCCGCTTGCCGTCAAACGAATGGCTTGATCTGGTGCATCCCGCCGACCGCGAAGAATTGCGCAGTCGCTTGCAAGCCTTACAGGACGAAGGCGTCCCCTTGCTGATGTGCGTGCGTTTGCATCGCCCGGGTTCGACGGCCGCGCCGATCTGGTATCGCCTGCAAGGCCAGGCTGTGGGTATGGGCAAAAACCGCCGTGTGGTGGGGTTCATGCTCGACATCAGCGATATCAAGAACCAGGAGCAACAGGCCGCGACCGCCCATGCCCGGCTGCACAATCTGATCGCCAGTTCCCCTGCCGTTATTTACGTGCAGCAGTATGTCGAAGGCGCGCTGCAACCGACGTTTTACAGTGACAGCCTGCTGCCGCTGCTCGGCTGGGGACTCGACGACTGTGGTGGTGCCGCGCTGGTGGACAAGGTTCATCCCGACGACCGAGACCGCTACTTCGAACGTAGCCGCTCGCTGCTGCGCGAAGGGTCGGTCAGCGTGCGCTATCGGTTGCGTGATTATCGCGGTGATTACCACTGGATCCTCGACGAAGCCAAACTGCTGCGCGATGACCTCGGCTTGCCGGTGGAGGCCGTGGGCCTGTGGCTGGACGTCACCGAAGTCACCCTGGCCGCCGAACAGGTCAAGCAAAGCGAAGAGCGCTACCGGATTCTGGTGGAAGACTCTCCGGCGATGATCTGCCGCTACCGGCCGGACCTGACCTTGACCTTCGGCAACCGGCCGCTGGCGACTTATCTGGAATGCGCGCCTGAGCAATTACCGGGGGTCGATCTGGGCAGTTGGATGTCAACTGAACAGCGGGAAGCGTTCCTCCAGCGCTTGGGCCAGTTGAGCCCGGAGTTCCCGGTGAGCACCGCAGAAATCAATCTGCAACTGCCCGGCCGCGAGCACGCCTGGTGGGTCTGGTCGGATCGCGGGGTGTTCGACGCGCAGGGCCGATTGCTCGAAGTTCAGGCCGTTGGCCGCGACAACACCGAAGTGCGCCGCTCCCAGCAACAGCTCACGCAAAGCGCGAAAATGGCCACGCTGGGTGAAATGGCCACCGGCCTGGCCCATGAAATCAACCAGCCGTTGAACGTGATGCGCATGGCCATCGTCAATGTGCTTAAACGCCTGAGCAACGGCGATGTGCAGGTCGACTACCTGACCGACAAGCTCAACCGCATCGACACGCAGGTGCAACGTGCCGCGCGGGTGGTCGACCACATGCGCGTGTTCGGCCGCCGCTCGGAGATCGAACAACACCCGTTCAACCCGGCCCAGGCCATCGAAGGCACGCTGTCACTGCTGGCCGAAGGCATGCGCGGCAAAGGCGTCGACCTGCGGATCAGCGAAACCTCTTTTGAGGTGCAGGTGCGCGGGTATGTCGATCAGCTTGAACAAGTGCTGATCAACCTGATGGTCAACGCGCGGGATGCGTTGCTCGGCAAACGCGAAAGCAACCCAGATTTCAAACCCTGGATTGCGGTGTACGCCGAGCGAGACGAGCAATCGGTGCGGCTGTGGGTCGAGGACAATGGTGGCGGTATCGACCCGCGATTGCTCGAGCGAATCTTCGAACCGTTCTTCACCACCAAACCGGTGGGCGTGGGCACGGGCCTGGGGTTGTCGGTGAGTTACGGCATTGTCGAGAACATGGGCGGCAAACTCAGCGTCAGGAATTCGACCGAGGGCGCACGGTTCTGTATCGAGCTGCCGATTGTGCCACCTACCCTGTAGGAGCGAGGCTTGCCCGCGAAGGGGGCGCCTCGGATCAAATCACCAGATAGGCTTTGCCTTTTTCGCCGCAGGTCAGGTTGAAACCGACGTCGACCTTGTTGACGTCGATGCCCAGGTTCAGCAGCAGGCTGTCGACAATCGGGTCGACCAGCGGCGCGAGCAGGCCGCTGATGGCGGTGATCAACAAGCTCACCACGTCAGACAGCGTCGACAGCAACGTACTCAACAAGCCTCCCAGCAGACTGCCAATGGCGGGTGCATGTTGAATCAGCGTGACCCCGCCGAGCGTCCCTTTCAGGCTGCCCACCACTCCGGACACCGAGACCGGATGCGTCGGGTCTGGTGAGACGTTGATTTCATGGGGATTAACAAAGGTGTAATTGGGTTCGGTTTTACCGGCAATTGGACTATCGATCATGATCTCGCTACCGCCGCCGCCGAACGGGGTTCGTGCGCCGCAGTTAAGCAGCGTGCAGGATTTCGAGCCGATATCGACCAGAGGCAGCGGCGAAAGGCTTTGCGCTGAGGAAGAAGAGAGCCAGATGGCATCGTCGATCTGACCCACTTTAACTTGCAGAGCGGAGATGTTGGTGGTGGCGGTGAGGCTCTTGCTGGTAGGGCTGGCGCAGGAATAGTCCGTGACATAACTGCTGCCAACTCCGGCTTCAATACCGAGGTCGAGGTTCAGCCCGTTGGGCAGGATCTTCAGGTCGGTCTGGGTGCAGCTGCCAAGAATGCAACCGGGTGCCAGGAGCGTATTGACCAACCCCACGACCGGCGTCAACAGCGTGTTGACCAATTGCAAAACGGAGTTGATCAGCGACAGATCAACCGACACCAATACGCGAACCTGCGCCGTGCTCACGTAAATCCTGTTCACCCCCAGCGGCGCGACTTTCGCCAGCGCCGGGTCGCCAACAGCAGAAAACTGCGGCGGCTGAATCACTTTGATGCGGGTCGACACCCCAGCCAACCCCAAGACATTCACGGGCAGCGTCGCGATCACCGCACTGTTCTTGTTGGCCAGTTGGACAAAACCCTGAATCAATTGAAACAGCTGCACCGTAGCGTCGAGCCCCGCTTCTTGCGTGCCGGTTTGCAATTGCAGCAAATCCCCCAGCTTGATCGGCGAGGCGCCGGTGGCCGCCACTTGCAAATTGGCCAGCGCGGTCTTGACCTGCGCCGTAGCGCCGTTGAGGTTCACCACGTTGGCGGCGGCTTTGATGAATTGGGTCACGGAACCCTGGGTATTCAGTAGCGCGGTGTAGTTCCCGGCGGACACGCCCAGTTCGATGGCGAGCTGGTCCATGAATTTCAGCAGGTTGATATCCGTCTTGACCAACCCGTCCCAACCGCCGACGGCCAGGTTGACATTGCCTCCCAACAACGTCGAGAACAGGGGGTTCAACAGGTTTGCTCTTGCGCTGTCGACGCTCAACAACGTGCTGCGAATACTCAATTGGGCCAGGGTGATCTTGGGTTCGGCGGCGACGGCGGTGGCGCTGAGCCGGGTCGTGAGGCTGACCGGCCCACCGGAGAGCAACGCACCAATGCCGGCTGCGATGCTGGTGTTGACAGGTCGGCTGACGATGACTTGGACGGCTGCGGTTTTAGTGGCGTCGACTACGAACGCACGGAGGTTATCCGCGCCGGTCTGCAAGGTGCCGCAACTGGCAGTCAGCGTGTTGTCCGCGGTCACGGTAAAGCCGTTGCGTGTTGCGCTTTGGCTGGCGTAGATGGTTGCGCTCTGCCCGGACTTGCAATTGCCATCGCGGCTCACGGCTTCCAGCGCTGCGGTATCCGCCACCCGTTGCAACTTGCGCTGTTCCATGTAGAGCCTGCCAGTGTCGATCACCAGCAACGTGAACCCCAGCGCTATCGCCAGGGTGGCGGCGGCCATCAAACCGATTGCCCCACGTTGCCGGGCCGGGCCGCGAAACTGCATGCGGGGAGACATGGCGCACTCCTTTGCCGGCGCGTTGCCGAGCGCTACCTCCATTGGTCAAGGCAGTGTAGACAAGGGTTGACGAGGCTGCTGGCAACTCGCCAGCCAAGACAACAAAAAACCCTGTAGGCGTGAGCCTGCTCGCGATGGCGTTGGATCAGTCAGCCTCTGTGTCGACTGACAATCCGCTATCGCGAACAGGCTCGCTCCTACAGGGTTTGTGGGGTGTTTACCGGGGTGGATAGTTGGACAGTATCCGGGTGACGGTTTCGTGGATCGCATTGCTGCGATCGGCTGGATTGGGCGTGCGGCTGAGTATCTGTTCGTCGCTGCCGCGCCACACCAGTTTGCCGTCCCTGCCGTCGAACAGGTCGATCTGAATCGTGGCGACCTTGTATGAGACGAGCCGGGTCTCGTTGTACATCGGCGCGCCCCAGTAGCCGCTCCACGGGTTGCCATAACCGCCGCCGTAGTTGGTGGTTATCTGTTGCTGGCGTTCTTCGACAATCAGATAGGTCTGTACATTCAAGTCAGCCTTGGCACCCGTGGCAGCAGGGCGCAACCCGCGCTGATCAAGCTGATCGGTCACTGACTGGCGGATGCGTTGCTCGGTCAGGTCACTCTTGATCCGTGGATCATCGGGGCGATATTGCAAGACGGGCTCTTTCCAGCTCCAGCTGTGATAGGCGGCAAAGTCGCGGCTGGCGTCGAAGTCATGATTGACCTGGTTGGCCGCGCAGGCACTGAGCAGTGCGGCCACTGCCAGTAAAACGAAACGGCGGAACATGATGATTCTCCGGTTGAAGACATGAACCTGCGAATGGCTTGTTATCTAACTGGGAGGATACGCCGACAGCGCCTTTTCTACAGCCTTGCGTATGGCATCCACCTGCTCACTCTGAGTGCCGCGATTGCTGGTTTCAGCGCTGGAACTCCACACGGCTTGACCGCTTTGTGCATCGTATAAATCCACTTGCACCACCACGACCTGTTCCTGATAGGTGCGGACGATCGGGACTGCGGTGTAGGCGCCGTAGCCATTGCCGTAACGGTTGTAACCGCCATAACCGCCGTAGTAGCCACCGCCGTAGTAATCGTCACGAACCTGGCGCAAACGGGTTTCCATGCGCAGGTCGGCACTGACAAACAAATCCGCCGGACGGTTGTCATGCAACGGGCGCAAGCCGCGTTGATCAAGCGCGCTGCTGACCGCTTCGGCAACCTGGGCCGAATCGGCCCATGCAGTGCCCGGCGGCATTTGTCCGTTGAGCCAGGCCCAACTGCGATAGCGCCCATAGTCACGCGGTGGTGCCGGGTAGGCGCTGCGATCAAAGGTATTGGCCGCCTGCGCTGGCGCCGGGGGAAGGGGCTTGGAGGACGCCACGTACGGATTGCTGCCCTGACATGCAGCCAAACCCAGACATAACAGCAGCAACCCTGAACGAGTTTTCATTTTGCGCTCCGATCAGACCGGCCGGCAGATCCAGTGCAGGTAACGCCCAAGCCCGGCAAAGCTTGGGTGGCGACGGTGGGCAAGCTCCATTTCCAGCAAGTCCACCAATTCGGCGCGGGCCTGGAACTCCACCGGCATGTAATCGTGGAAAACCCGCACTCCACTCTGGGTTTCGACCTGCCACAGACCTTCAAGTTGCGCCGCCAATTCCCGTGGATCAAGGGGTTGTTGCGGGGTCAGGCTCTGCTTCTCGCCGGCCATGTCGTTCTTGCGCATCTTGCGGAAATGGCCCTTGAGCAGGTTGCGATAGATCAGCGCATCGCGATTGTAGAACGCCAGGGAAAGCCAGCCATCGGCCTTGGTCAATTGATGCAACACCGGCAGGATCGCGTGGGGCTCGGCCAGCCATTCCAGCACCGCGTGGCACAGCACCAGATCGTAAGGTTCGGTCAATTGACCCAGCAGATCCTGCCACGGCGCCTGAATGAACGTTGCGGTTTGCCCGGCTTCGGCGAAACGCTGGCGGGCGCCTTCGAGCATCGGTTCGGCGGGCTCGGCCAGCGTCACTTGATGCCCGCGTTCGGCCAGCCACAACGACATGTGGCCCAGACCGGCGCCGATATCCAGCACCCGCAATGGCCGGTCCGGCAGGGTTTCGGCCAGATCGGCCTGCAGCACCGCCAAACGGATTGCGCCTTTGGCACCGCCGTAGATTTTTTCCGCGAAACGGGTCGCCAGTTGATCGAAATGACGGTCGCTCATCAGCTGAACCTCCGCTCGCTGTCGGCCAGTTTGCTGCGCACCACGTCATTCATGTCCAGCCCCAACTCCCCGCACAGCAATAGCAGATAAAGCACGATGTCACCGATTTCCTGGCCGGCATGGGCCAGTTTGTCAGCGGGCAACTGTCGCGACTGGTCTTCGGTCAGCCACTGGAAAATTTCCACCAGCTCGGCCATTTCGACACTCGCGGCCATGGCCAGGTTTTTCGGGCTGTGAAATGGCTGCCAGTCATTGCGGTCACGGATGGCGTGCAGGCGTTCGGTCAATTCAACAAGGTTCATCGGGCTCTCCTGAAGGCGTATAGCTTCGGGGGGATCACAGGTGAAGGCAAGTGACAAAGATCGGCAAGCAGGCTCGCTTCCACAGGTCATGCACAACACTCTATGCTTGTGGGGAACTCGCCACCGCGATCAATGGCCCAACGCTCGAACTCATCAGGACGCTCATTCCATGCAGGTAGAAGGTTTTTTCGAATGGCTCGGTCAAGCCATTGGTTCCGTCATCCGTTTCATCGTTGATGCGCTTAGTGGCCTGTTCCAACTGGTGAGCCGCGCCAGCAGCAATTTTGTCGACGGCTTGTCCCGCGCGCTGGGCATGGACACCTCGATCATCAGCATCGTTGTCTTGATCCTCGGGCTGGTGCTGCTGTGGTCGGCGATCCGCGCGTTCATGAATGCGTCGATCATCATGGGGATCATCTGGTTGATGCTGGGGTTGTGGTTGCTTAGCTGGATCATGCACTGACGCCCTCCCACATTGAATCGCGGCACATGCACATGTGTCGCTACAATGCCCGCTCCTCCAAGGAGCCTGCATGTCCAAGCTGATTGCCGACTGGCGCGACCGTCCTACCCATCGCCGGGTCTGGGCGCTGGCAGCGCCGATGATTCTCTCGAATATTTCCGTACCGCTGGTGGCACTGGTCGACAGCACCGTCATCGGTCACCTGCCCCACGCCCATCAGCTCGGTGCCGTTGCGGTCGGCGCCAGCCTGTACACCTTCCTGGCCTGGGCCATGGGTTTTCTGCGCATGGGTTCCACCGGGTTTGCCGCGCAGGCTGCCGGACGTGGGGACGGTGCGGCATTGCGGCAGATTTTGTTGCAGGGGCTGTTGCTCGCAATGGGGCTGGCGATTGTCCTGGGTGTCGCGGGCGTACCGCTGAGCGGGGCGGCACTGCACTTCATGCAGCCGTCGGCAGAGCTGGATCAGATGACCCGCGAGTTTTTCCATACGCGGTTGTTCGGCCTGCCCGCAGCGTTGGCCAGTTATGCGCTGGTCGGCTGGTTCCTCGGTACGCAAAACGCCCGGGCGCCACTGGTGATTCTCCTGAGCACCAACCTGGTGAATATCGCCCTGAACCTGTGGTTTGTCATTGGCCTGGAATGGGGCGTGGTCGGTGCGGCCCGGGCCTCGGTGATTGCCGAATGGACCGGCGCGCTGATCGGCCTGTTGATGACCCGCCAGGCCCTGCGCGCCTACCCCGGTCACATTGTCTGGGCGGCCCTGGGCTTGTGGCAGAGCTGGCGCCCGTTGCTGGCGGTGAACCGCGACATTTTTATCCGTAGCCTGGCCCTGCAATCGGTTTTTTTCCTGATCACCGTACAAGGTGCGCGGTTGGGCGACGCCACTGTCGCGGCCAACGCCCTGTTGCTCAACGGCCTGCTGCTGACCGCCCACGCGCTCGATGGCCTGGCTCACGCGGTGGAAGCCCTGTGCGGGCATGCCATCGGTGCCCGCGACCGCGATGCCCTGCGTCGGTCTCTGGTGGTGGCTTGCGGCTGGTCGTTGCTGGCGAGCCTGGGTTTCGCCGTGCTGTTCCTGTTGGCCGGGCACCTGTTCATCGCAATGCAGACCGACATTGCCAGCGTGCGCGATACCGCATTCATGTATCTGCCCTACCTCGCTGCGCTGCCATTGATCGCCGTCTGGAGCTACCTGCTCGACGGCCTGTTCATCGGCGCCACCCGTGCCCGTGAAATGCGTAACGGCATGCTGCTGACCGTGGCTTTGCTGGTGCCATTCGCTTGGGCGCTGCAAGGGTTTGGCAACCATGGCCTGTGGATAACTTTTCTGCTGTTCATGTTGCTCCGCAGCCTGACTCTCGGGGCCATTGCCTGGCGCCTGCGCCGCCACGACGGCTGGTTCGCCCGCGCTCATTGAGAGGGGTTTGTGCTCGGCAACCAGGCGATTTTGACTTCGAATGTCATGCTCGCGGCTCGTCGCCCTGCCAGCGGCTACGCAGGTCATCGAGGCGCTCCTGCTGGGTGTTTCCCTCCAGCGGCAGTTGGGGCACGGCCCCGTGGTATTGCAAGCGCAACCACAACCAGCCATCGAGTACCGGCCGCTCGCTGAAGCCCAGCGCCAGCCCCTCCTGCAGATGCGACCACAAGCGCAAATATTCGCAGCCGGTGGCCTGGCTCCAGCGCCAGGCATGCTGCTCCAGCAGACAGGTTTGCAGGTTTTCCCGTTGCCGGGGGCTGAGGTCTTCCTCTGGCGCCAAAGGACGCACGGCAAGCCCCGGGTTGAGCAACTGCTGCCAACCCTGGCTGCCAATCGCCCGGTCAGCCCATGTTCCGCCGAACCAGCGCAATTGACTGATCGGCCCCAACCAGCGAGTCAACTCCCCGGCATCGCAGGCATCGAAGAAGTAACTGGCGGTCTGCGGGTTGTAGTAGCTGAGCAGTGCCCGATGATGCAGGCCGAACGAGACCGTCAGCATGCGCCGCAAGTGCGCGAGCAATGGTGTGGCGCAAGCCTCACTGGTCAGCAACAAACCTTGCCATTGGTGTGCGTCGTGTCGGCAAGTGTCCGCCAGTGCCGGGCAAGTCCGCAGGTCGACCAACACCGGACCGTGATCTTTCAGTGCATGCCATTCCGTCCCTTCGAACAATGAAAACTGCGACGCCTCGGCAAGAGTGCGTTGCAACGTCAAACTCGCCTGCGGTGCGCCCGATCTGTCCAAGAGCAACCATTGAGCGATCGGATCGGGCATGTGCACGTCGATCATGCGATGCCGCTCCAGCCAGGTTGTGTCAACGTCCGACAGGTACAGATCGTCTGCGCACAATGATTGAAACTACCGCCGCCGGGCAGCAGACAGAGCAACAGCAAGGGCTCGCCTGAACGCAACCAGTCCTGCACGCCTTCCGGCAGGGCGTCGTCGACGATGGATGCCTGCGCCTGCTGCCCAGTGTCGTCACGGGCAGGCAGGTGAATGACGCCGGTAATCATCGGCTGGTCCGGATCGCCTTCGACAAAACTCACCACCACCTCCGCGCCCTCGCTCAGCGACCCGACGCCGACGGCTTGCAGTTCCGGCGCCAGCGGTAACCAACAGTGGCTCGGCGCTGCCCCCTCGCCTTGATAGACCCAGTCAAACTGCACCGCCACCGGTCGGGAAGGGTCGGGCCGGGACTCATCGACATCCACCACCCATGCACGTTGCAGGCTGTGCATCAGGGGTTTATCCACACAACGGGGTGGCTCGAACGATGCCTGCCAATGCACCGCCCGCACATGATTGCTGTAAGGCACCCGCGGATCCTGACTGCCCTGATGCTCGACGTGAGTGAGCAACCACAGATGATTCCACTGGCGGACCGGATGACCGGACAACGGCATCAGCTGACCACTGCGCAGCGTCGGCAGGTCCGAGTGACCTTGCGCATTCTGCGCGGTGCTGTCCACGCAACGCTGCACCTCGAAACGGCGCACAGCCGGTGGGTGGCCTTCGGGGCGGAAATCCACCGCCTGACCCTTGCAGAAATGCCCTTGCCCATCGGCAAACACCACGCAATGCCCGTGCGCCCGGTGCTCAAAGTGATAATGAAGCCGTTGCTGGGCACACAATCGTTGAACGAATTGCAGGTCCGATTCGCGGTATTGCGTGCAGTAGTCGCGAAGCGGGTAATCACCCTGCAGCTCGAAGCGCCGCTGCTGTCCGACAATGCCGTGCTCCCTGAGCACTTGATCGAGAATCTGCGGTACTGTCCTCGCGCTGAAAATACGCCGGCTGAAGCGCTGCGCCAGACACGCCAGCCTCGGGCCGAGACGCACATGACAGAGTCTGAGCGTTGACCCATGGTCGCGTTGGACGAGTTCCTGCAATTGACCATGGACACGGTTGCCCTGCGGCCCGAAGTGCAGGGAAGCCGAACGGTACAACAGGCTGGCGAGGTCGAGCGCGGGGTCTTCGATCAGCAATTGCACGTCGAACACGAACGGCTCGCTGATGGCTTCTCTACCGGTAAAGGCCAGGACCTCGAAAGCGTCGGACAGACCTGCTACGTCCAGACGGAAGTCAGGTTCGTTGACTGGATCGAACATCGGCGATTCTCTACAGGAGGGGCGGCCGGGGATTCTCGCCGAGAGCCATGGCCGAGTAGAGAGGTGAAGTACAACTTAGGAAATGACCTACGCGAAAAGAAGACCAAATGACTTGGATAGCCGAGGACGTAGGCCGCTTCGCTTGAAAAAAGAGAAACGCCGCACCAGGTCATCTGAAATTTCCGTAGCGAACGGGAAATTTTCAGACAACCTGATGAGCGTGATGCTTACCTCAGGAAGACAGGTAAGAAGAACGGGTCAGGCCCAGGCGCAACGCATCGAGGAACTGGGTACGTTCGCTGGCACTGATGCGGGCACTGGCGCACTTGTCGCGGTAGTGAGTCATCAGTTCTTCCGGCGACAAGTGCACGTAGCGCAGCATGTCTTCGATGGTGTCGTGGGTTTCGATACCGGCGTGGTACACGCTGCCATCGGCGTTCTGGTAGATGTTCACCGAATCGGTGTCACCGAACAGGTTGTGCATGTCGCCGAGAATTTCCTGATAGGCGCCGACCAGGAACACACCCAGCAGGTAGTCCTCGCCTTCGTTCAGGGAGTGCACCGGCAGACTGGTTTCGATGCTCTGCTCGTCGACGTACTGGTTGATCTTGCCGTCCGAGTCGCAGGTCAGGTCCTGCAACACTGCGCGACGCAGCGGCTCTTCGTCGAGGCGATGCAGCGGAATGATCGGCAGGACCTGGTCGATGGCCCAGGTGTCCGGCAGGCTCTGGAACACCGAGAAGTTGCAGATGTACTTGTCGGCCAGCTTGTCGTTGAGCTCATCGAGCACCTGACGGTGGGAACGCTGACGCGCCTTCAACGAGTTGTGCAGGCGACGGCAAACGGCAAAGTAGCATTGCTCGGCCAGGGCTTTTTCCGCCAGGGTCAACTTGCCATCGGCGTACTGCGCAGCGACATCGCTCATGTAGTGTGTGGCGCGCCAGTAGGTTTCGGTGACCATCTCGATATCGGTCGGCCCCAGCAAGTCCACCAGCCACTGCACGGTTTCCGGCAGCGCTTCCTTGTTCTCGATCTGCGGCACGTCGTCGTTGTGTTTCTCGACGTCGGTCACCTGGATCACCAGCATGGCGTGGTGCGCGGTCAGGGAACGGCCGCTCTCGGAGAAGATGTTCGGATGCGGCAGGTTTTGCGCGTCGCAGAACTCCTTGAGCATCCCGACCACGACACCGGCGTAATCGTCCATGTCGTAGTTGATCGAACTGGCGTTACGCGAGTGCGTACCGTCGTAGTCCACGCCCAGGCCACCGCCGACGTCGATGTGATCGACCGGCAGACCAAGGTTGCGCAGTTCGCCGTAGTAGCGGATTGCTTCCTTGAAACCGTGCTGGTAGTCCGCCAGGTTGGCGATCTGCGAACCCATGTGGAAGTGCAGCAGGCGAATGCCCTGGTCCAGGCCAGCCGCGCGGAAGCGCTCGACCACCGACAGCAGCTGGGCCGCCGACAGACCGAACTTGGACTTCTCGCCACCGGTGTCGGCCCATTTGCTCGACGCCAGGGACGACAGGCGCACACGCAGACCGACCTGAGGCTTGACCTTGAGCGAGTTGGCTTCTTCGATCACCAGACCGACTTCGGATTCTTTCTCGATCACGATGAAGACGTTGTGGCCGAGCTTCTGGCCCATCAACGCCAGGCGAATGAACTCGCGGTCCTTGTAGCCGTTGCAGACGATGGTGCCGCCCTTCGGCGCCAGCGCCAGCACCGCCAGCAGCTCAGGCTTGGAACCGGCTTCCAGGCCGATGGAAACGTTCTGGGTGGCGATGATGTTCTCGATCACCGCTTCCTGCTGGTTGACCTTGATCGGGTACAGCGCCGTGTATTTGCTCTGGTATTCCAGGCGCTCGATGTTGGCGTCGAACGCGCCGGTCAGCTGACGCACGCGGTCTTGCAGGATATCGGGGAAGCGCACCAGCAACGGCAGCGACAAGCCGCTCTTGCGCAGTTGGTCGACTTGCTCGAACAGGTCGATGGGCGAGCTGCTCGGACCGTTCGGACGAACTTCGACGCGACCGGCGTCATTGATCGCGAAATACCCGGCCCCCCAATGGCGAATCCCGTAAACACTGCGGCTGTCCGCAACTGTCCATTGGCTGCCATCGTCTTTGCGTGTGCGTCGTACGGACATCGAAGTCCCCTATAAAGAAGTCATAGTGCGTCGCCTGGATTCAGGTCGGCGCAGTCTAAAGAATGAAAATGACGGTTCGTCAACGAGGGGGTAGACCCCGCAGACCGCAACGAGTTTAGAAACCGGTCAAGAACAGGCTCTGTGAAAACCATGACGGCGACGCCAGACCTGAAGGCAATCAGGGCTGGATCAAGCCGCAAGTGGTTTTCACAGAGGCTGCTAGCCGCCGGACTTCTTCGCTTTGAAACCGAGCTTGATCAGTTCAGCCAAGAGTAGCTCGACATGATCGCCCTGGATTTCAATGATCCCGTCTTTCAACGCCCCGCCGGTACCGCAGCGTTTTTTCAACGTCGTGGCCAGTTCCTTGAGCGCGTCTTCAGCCAACGGCACGCCGGTGATGGTGGTCACCGTCTTGCCGCCACGGCCCTTGCTTTCGCGGCGCACGCGAGCGATGCCGTCGCCGGCCGGGATAACGGTCTGTTTGCAGATGCAGGCGTCCACCGGTTTACTGCATTCCGGGCAATGACGACCTGCGTCGGTGGAAAATACCAGGCCACCAAGGGCGGCGAAGGATGCGGCTTTTTTGGCCACCGGCAATCCTCTTGGGAGGACAAAGACTGGTCGCAGCACTCGGGAAGGGCTATCGACCGCGAAGCCCCACTCAGGCAGGGGCAGCGCTACTGAACCGGCAGACTCTGTCGTTGGCGTGTCCTCTGCAGGCTCGCTCCAACAGAACAGCAACAACCAATACCGGTTCAGCTTAAAAAGGTCGCGCAGTGTAACGGCAAAAACGCCGATTGCTAAGAGCCAATCGGCGCCAATTTTATGCCTCTTTTGCGACGTCTTCGCCGCGTGACCGCAGATAGCGCTTCAACGCGGCCAAAGAGTCCGGGCAGTAAGGCTTTTGCTCGATTTCCTGCATGACCTGTTCGATGGGGATAAAACGCGCTTCCAGCACCTCTTCCGGTTGCAGGACCAACGGGCCATCCCACACCGCGGAAAACGCCGAGCACCACAGGCGATTGCCGGTGTCTTCGAAGAAAAAGTGGTCATGGGCGGTCAGTTCCACACCACGCACGCCCAATTCTTCTTCCAGTTCCCGCGCCGCCGACTCGGCGTAGGTTTCCGTCGCCAGCACCATGCCGCCCGCCGCCACGTCCCAGAAACCAGGATAGATTGCCTTGCTGAGTGTGCGCCGATGCACGCAAAGCTCACCCGCGGAGTTGAACAACATGATGTAAGTGCCGCGACCGATCAGCCCTCGCTCACGCAAATCGGAACGGACCAGGGCGCCGAGCAGGTTGTCCTGTTCGTCGACCCAGGCGATCTGTTCGGCATCCGAAGCCGCCCGGTGGGCAGCCTCCCGCAGGTTATCGATGGAACTGTCGGCCATGACTCAGCCCTGATTGAGCAGTTGACGCAAATCGATCACTGCCGCGTTGGCCCGGGAAATGTAGTTGGCCATGACCAGCGAGTGGTTGGCCAAAACGCCGAAGCCGCTGCCATTGAGGATCATCGGACTCCACACGGCTTCCTGCGACGCTTCCAGCTCACGAATGATCTGGCGCACGCTGACCGTGGCGTTCTTCTTGGCCAGGACATCGGCGAAATCGACTTCGATGGCGCGCAGCAAATGCGACAAGGCCCAAGCCTGGCCCCGCGCTTCGTAGAACACGTTGTCGATCTGCAGCCATGGGGTTTCGACGATTTCTTCGTCGACTTGCGGCGCCACACCCGGTACCACGACCTCGGTTTTCAACGCGGTGTTGAGCTTGACCCGACCAACACTGGCCGACAGTCGTTGCGACAGCGAACCCAGACGCGTACCGACGTCGCCCAGCCAGTTGTTCAGGTTGTCGGCGCGGGCATAGAACAGCGCGCTCTTCTGGTTCGGATCGGACAGGCGCGCCTGATAACGGCTCAGGGAATTGATGCCTTCCTGGTACTCGGACTCACTGGATGGCAGCACCCAGCTCTTGTTGTCGAAGTTGAAACGCGGCTCGGCCTTGGCCAGATCAGCGTCTTCGGCGGACTGCGACTGCGAGCGGGCGAAATCTTTGCGCAACGCACGGCTCAGGTCGCGAACCTGTACCAGCACGCCATATTCCCAGCTCGGCATGTTGTCCATCCACAGGCCTGGCGGAAAGCGGTCGTTGGAGATATAGCCGCCCTGCTTGGTCAGCAACGTACCGGCAACGGTCTTGAGGGTTTCGACCGTGGTGTAACCGACCACCATTTGCTTGCCTTCTTTTTCGGCCGCCATTTGCGCAGTCTGCTGCACAGGAAACAGCGCAGGCTCCTGGCTCCAGTACCATCCCAAAGCAATCGCCACCAGCAGGTAGAGACCGATCAGCGTGGCCAGCGCGCGGCTGAACAGCAGGCCGCCCAGATAACTGCGGGTGGCCGACTTGGGCTCGGCGGCACGTTCAGGCGCACTGCCCGCGCGGTTTTTCCAGTCCAGCATGGCGATATCCTTTCAATCACTTGAGTTCAACGGTTCGACCACAACCATACAACAACGTGCCTTTGCCCGGCACCCGCCGTTGGCGTGATGACGAAAATTAAACGTCCCGCGTAACCGCAGCGATCATCACGACCGCTTCGCTGACGCTGCCCATAGGGGAATCCCCTAGCCCATACCCGCAAAAAAACAGCGTATCGGCTCATCTTCAGCCACCTGGAAACAACTCGCATTCAAGTCTGATCGGCAGCTCGAAACGCCCGGACATTTCATCACAAACGCCGTATAAGCCCCGGTCGGCGCGCCCTTCGCAAAAACCAACAGCCGATTTACGACCAATCAGTCAGAAACTGAATGCGTCCGCGTTGCAGATTATTGACGTACAGCACTCATGTCATCGCAAAGTGGTGCTAGCATAGAGCCACCACTCGACCTCAGCGTGCCCCCTAACTAGTAGTCAGGATATGACCGAGCCAGAAGATCCCAGCCGCGAGCGCCTCAAGCACCACTTTGCCCAGCGGGTAATTCATCAGGCACGTCAGATTCTTGAGATATGGCAGCGCCTGCAACGCAGCGAGTGGTCAAGCACCGATCTGTCGGAGCTGAGCGAGGCCAATCTGCGCCTGCTGCGCTTCGCCGAGCGTTTCGAACAGCCGGAACACACGCACCTGGCTCGCCAAATCACTCAGTCACTGGAAGCCGTCGATGCCAATCGCGGACGCTTGAGCAGTGGCCTGATCACTGACCTCAACCGCTTGATGCAGCGCCTGTCCCGCACTGGCCTGCGCCATGGCGACCAACTCGACCAGACGTTCCTGCCGCCCCTGCGCAAGCCGATCTACGTCATGCTGCAGGATCACGACCGCGCCGAACGCCTGGCCAAGCAACTGGAGTTTTTCGGGCTCAGCGCTCAGTCCCTGGACAGCGTAGCTGCGTTTCGCTCGTCGATGGTCGAGCGTCTGCCGGCAGCAATTGTCATGGACGTGGACTTCAGTGGCCCCGGCATCGGCCTGAAGCTGGCCGCCGAAGCCCAGGAAGGCCTCGATCATCAATTGCCGCTGTTGTTCTTCAGCCTGCACGAAACCGATACCCCGACCCGACTCGCCGCCGTGCGTGCCGGTGGTCAGGAGTTCCTCACCGGCACGCTCGAAGCGTCGAGCCTGCTGGAGAAAATCGAAGTCCTGACCTGCGTTGCCCAGTACGAACCCTATAAAGTGCTGATCATCGACGACTCCCGTGCCCAGGCCCTGCACACCGAGCGCTTGCTCAACAGCGCCGGGATTGTCACCCGGACGCTGATCGAGCCGATCCAGGCCATGGCCGAACTGGCGGACTTCCAGCCGGACCTGATCATCCTCGACATGTACATGCCGGCCTGCACCGGTACGGAACTGGCCAAGGTGATCCGTCACAACGACCGTTATGTCAGCGTGCCGATCATTTACCTGTCCGCCGAAGACGATCTGGACAAGCAGCTCGACGCCATGAGTGAAGGCGGCGACGACTTCCTGACCAAGCCGATCAAACCCCGGCACTTGATCACCACCGTGCGCAATCGCGCGGCGCGGGCGCGCAACCTCAAGGCTCGCATGGTCCGCGACAGCCTCACCGGCCTGTACAACCACACCCACATCCTGCAATTGCTCGAAGACTGTTCGTTCCGCTCTCGCCGCGAGAACAAGCCGCTGAGCTTCGCCATGCTCGACATCGACCACTTCAAGCGCGTCAACGACAGCCACGGCCACCCCATGGGCGACCGGGTGATCAAGAGCCTGGCGTTGTTCCTCAAGCAGCGCTTGCGCAAGACTGACTTCATTGGCCGCTACGGCGGTGAAGAGTTCGCCATTGTCATGCCGGACACCGACCTTGAGGCGGCCTACAAGGTCCTCGATGAAATCCGCCAGCGCTTTGCCGAAATTCACTATCCGGCTCAACCCCAGGATTTGTGGTGCACGTTCAGCGCCGGGGTGGTGGAGTTGTGTGAAACCTCCGACAGCCTGTCCATGGCCAGCCAGGCGGATGAGGCGCTCTATCGTGCCAAAGGTGCCGGGCGCAACCGTGTCCAGGCGGCGGGGACGTCAAAGCAAAGTGCCACTTTTTCATCACAATTGACCCCTTCGGTCATAACCCTGTAACAGAAACGCAATAACTTCAGGCGCTTACCATTTCTGCCGTTGGTAGTCCGTGATGCGCCTGAAGCTGCTGACCAATCTCAACACCCTCCTTTTAGTCGCCGTGTGCGTAGCCCTTGGCGCGACGCTGTGGTGGTCGCAAAAAGCCCTTGAACGCCCGTACCTATTAATGGAGCGTTACCTGGGTTTGTCTCAGCAGTTTCAGAACGATGTGGCGCGCAACATCGAGGATTACCTCGCCAGCGGCGATGCCCTGCGCTTGAGCAACGCCACCCAGGCCATTGATGCCCTGCAAACAGAACTCGGCGAATTGCCACCGGCGCTGGCCGAAAGCCTGCGCCCTAGCCTGTCCAACCTGAGTGACTTCAGCAAAACCGATCTGCTGGCCGCGGGCAAGCTCGCCGGAGATCCGCAGGCCCTGCTGCTGCAAGCCGAGCGGGAATTGGCTGCCAGCCTCGACCAGCTCAGTCAGTACGCCAGCGCCAACGCGGCGTACCTGACGCCATTGCTCACTGCATCGCAGCATTTGGGTAAATTGTCGCTGGCCCGGGACAAACTGGTCAGCAGCGGCCGCAGCGAACTGGCCGCCGATGTCGAGCGCGAAGTCACCCACATCCGCACCCAGGCCGCTCTGCTGGACGCCCTGCCCTTGCTGGGCGTGGCAGCCAGCAGCGAATCGAACACCGATAATTTCGCCTCGATGATGGGCCTGGAGAGCACCGAGAAAGCTGCAGCCGAGGATGCCGGCGTTGGCTACAAGCGTGAACTCAATAGCCTGCTAACCCGTTACCCGGCGGAGCTGGCTCGGACCCGCGAGCAGATCCAGAAACGCGCCGATCTCAGTACCGCGACTCATCTTAAAATCGCCGATGTGCAACACGCCATCGCCGGGCTGGAACCGGTGGTCCGCGCCCAGCACGGGCAAATCCAGGGCGAAGTCCGACTGATGCAAGGCGTGATGATCGGTTTGATTTTGCTGATCGCGCTGCTGATCGACAGCCTGCAACGCAAACTCGCCCGGACCCTGACCAACCTCGCTCCGGCGCTGTCGACCTGGGCCGAAGGGGATTTCAGCCAGGACATCCAACTGGGCAAGACCAACCGCGAATTGCATGACATCGAAGCGTCGCTCAATCGCTTGCGCGCCTATCTGGTGGCGCTGGTGGGGACCATTCGCCTTAACGCCGAACAGGTCGCCGGCAGCAGCCGGACCCTCGCCGAATTGAGCAACGACCTGCACAGCGGTGCCGAGCACCAGGCGGGGGACACCGCATTGATCCGCGATTCCCTCGGCGAACTGGAAGCGACCATTCAGCAAGTCGCCGGCGATGCCAGCCAGGCTGCCGAAGCCAGTCGGCATGCGGGCCTGGCGGTGGAGCACGGGCAGCAAGTCATTGGCCTGAGCCTGACAGGCCTGCATGCGCTGGTGGACGAAGTGCAGGGCAATGCACAGATGATCGAACATCTGGCCGAAGAGTCCGCGACCATCGGCGGGGTGCTGACGGTGATTCGCTCGATTGCCGACCAGACCAATCTGCTGGCGCTGAATGCGGCCATTGAAGCGGCACGCGCCGGGGAAATGGGTCGCGGCTTTGCCGTGGTGGCTGAAGAAGTTCGCTCACTGGCGCAACGCACTGCTGGTGCCACCGCCGAAATCCAGACCTTGATCGCCGGTCTGCAAACCGCCGCGCGCCAGTCGGTCGAAGGCATGCGCGCCCAGGTCGAACACGCCGAAGCCACCGCCAACCAGGCCCAGGCGGCCGATGGCGCGCTGGATAAAATCGTCGGGGCGATCCAGACCATCTCTGACACCGCAGTGCGCATCGCCGATGTCACCGCCCAGCAGAGCGGCGCCGTCAGTGAGATTCGCGACCACAGCGAGCGGATTCATCAGTTGGGCGGGGATAACTTGCTGCGCATTGGCGAAGGGCGCGAGCAAGGGGAAAATTTGCTGGTGCTGGGTGGGCGCCTGCATACCGCCGTTCAGGCCTTCCGCGTCTGATAAGCCGCCATCGCTGGCAAGCCAGCTCCCACAGGATTGAGGGTGCTTATAGATCTTGTGGACAACCTTGATACTCGTGGGTGTTGGCTTGCCAGCTCCCACAGGGTTGAGGGTGCTTATAGATCTTGTGGATACCTGCAAAACTTGTGGGAGCTGGCTTGCCAGCGATGACGTCGGACCAGTCACCCCATCACTACCCGCACTGCACATCCGCACGACGTCCGCTATCATCCCCCCAATTCCGATACGCGAGATTGTCATGCGCCGTTTGCTCTGCCTGCTTTTATTCGTGCTCGCCCTGCCGGCCGCCGCCACCGGCCTGTTGGAGAGCCGTCCCAGTTCTACCCTGGGCTCGATCAACAACAGCGCCGACTTCCTGCCGGTACGCGAAGCTTTTCAGTTGAGCCTGGTAGAAAGCACGTCGCAATCGATCAAACTGCGTTTCGTCGCCACCGAAGGCTATTACCTCTACCGTCACCGCTTCCAGTTTCGCGCAGAACCGGGCGATGTCACCCTCGGGGCAGCGCAATTGCCCGACGGCCAAAAGAAGCACGACGAGTACTTTGGCGATGTCGAGGTCTACCACGGCATTCTCGATGTAGAACTGCCGCGCTCCGATCAGCGCGCCTTTACCTTGGTGGTGACTTATCAGGGCTGCGCCGACAAGGGCCTGTGTTATCCACCGGAAACCGAGCGCCTGAGTATCAACGCCGGCAACAGCGTGAGCGTGCCGTATAGCTGGAGCTGGCGCGAACTGGCGCTGTTTTTCCTCGCCGGTCTGGGCCTGACGTTCACCCCCTGCGTGCTGCCGATGCTGCCGATCCTGTCCGGCGTGGTGTTGCGCGGACAGGTCGGCGGCTGGCGCGGTTTCAACCTGTCGCTGGCGTATGTGCTGCCGATGGCGGCGTGTTTTGCCCTGCTCGGCGCCTTGATGGGGATGTTCGGTGCGCAACTCAATCTCCAGGCGCGCCTGCAATCGGCCTGGGTGCTGGTACCATTCGCGACGTTTTTCGCAGTGTTTGCCCTGGCGATGTTCGGGGTGTTCGAGCTGAAGTTGCCGCATGCCATCAGCAGCCGGCTCGACCGCATTGCTGGTCGCACCGAAGGCGGCTCGCTGTGGGGCGCGGCAGTGCTGGGCGTGGTTTCCAGCCTGCTGGTTTCGCCCTGCGTATCGGCACCCTTGGCCGGTGCGTTGCTGTACATCAGCGCCAGCGGCGATGCCTTGGGCGGTGGACTGAAACTGTTCATGCTCGGCCTGGGCATGGGCGCGCCACTGTTATTGGTGGCCACCGGCGGCGCGGCGTGGCTGCCAAAAAGCGGCCCGTGGCTGATCTACGTGAAAAATGCGATTGGCGTGTTGTTGCTGGGACTGGCGATCGGCTTGCTCAGCCGGGTTTTGCCGGGACAGGTTACGCTGCTGCTGATCGGCCTGTTGGCCGCGGGTGTCGGCTTGTTCCTCGGCGCACTGGAATTCGTCTACAAACCACCGCGAAAACGCCTGGGCCAGCTATTCGGGATGTTCCTGCTGTTTTACGCGCTGGCCTGCTGGTTCGGCGCATTCAGCGGCCAGAGCGACCCGTTCAACCCCATCGGCCAGTCGCGCACCATTGCCAGCAACGCGCCAACCCAGGAAACCAGTGCCTGGCAAACCGTAGACACCCCGGCTGAACTCGACCGTGTGCTCGCCCAAGCCCGCTCAGCCAACACTGCGCTGCTGCTCGACTGGTACGCCGACTGGTGCATCAGTTGCAAAGTGATCGAACGGGAGGTACTGAACGACTCCATCGTCATCGAACGCCTCAAGGGTTACAGGCTGGTCCGCTTCGATATCACCCAGAGCAACGCCGAACAACGCGCCCTGCTCGATCGCTACCAACTGTTCGGCCCCCCTGCCTTGATGTTTTTCGGCAAGGACGGCGTCGAACGTGTCGATGTGCGGGTGATCGGCGAGATCAATGCGCGGGACTTCGCCGAACGTGTTGCCAGGGCGAATGACCGGATTTAAGCAAGCAGTCATATATTTCGCGCAAACATCGGTCATCGTGCTGGCTATTGCAGAGAACTGGACAGTCACAAAGGCTTTGCGGCATAGTCGCCGAGTTCTGACAATTGCACACGGATAACAAAGGAACCGCCGATGGCGACGCTACTCGTTCTGCACGGACCCAACCTGAACCTGCTCGGCACCCGTGAACCGGGCACCTATGGCGCCACGACGCTGGCCCAGATCAACCAGGACCTGGAACGCCGTGCCCGTGAAGCCGGCCACCATTTGCTGCACCTGCAAAGCAATGCCGAGTACGAATTGATCGACCGCATCCACGCCGCTCGCAGCGAAGGTGTGGACTTCATTTTGATCAACCCGGCAGCTTTTACGCATACAAGTGTCGCATTACGTGACGCGCTGCTGGCGGTGAGCATCCCATTCATCGAAGTGCATTTGTCCAACGTGCACAAACGCGAACCTTTCCGCCATCACTCTTACTTCTCCGACGTAGCGGTAGGAGTGATCTGCGGCCTTGGCGCCAGCGGTTATCGACTGGCCTTGGAGGCTGCATTAGAGCAGCTTGAACAACAAGCTATACGCCCCTGACCGACCCTTGGGAGTTGATGATTCATGGATATCCGTAAAGTTAAGAAACTGATCGAATTGCTGGAAGAGTCCGGCATCGACGAGCTCGAGATCAAGGAAGGCGAAGAGTCCGTACGCATCAGCCGTCACAGCAAGACCCCGGCTCAGCAGTACTACGCTCCTGCGCCAATGCCAGCTCCGGCTGCCGCGCCTGTCGCTGCCGCCGCTCCGGCTGCCGCTGCCGCCGCACCTGCAGCGCCTGCCGCACCAGCGTTGAACGGCACCGTTGCCCGTTCGCCAATGGTCGGTACGTTCTATCGCAAGTCTTCGCCAACCTCGCCGTCCTTCGTTGAAGTCGGCCAGACCGTGAAGAAAGGCGACACCCTGTGCATCGTTGAAGCCATGAAGATGATGAACCACATCGAAGCTGAAACCAGCGGTGTGATCGAATCCATCCTCGTCGAAGACGGCCAGCCGGTTGAGTACGACCAACCGCTGTTCACCATCGTTTGAACCGCGGAGAGCCTTTGATGACTGCGAAGTTGGAAAAAGTTCTGATCGCCAACCGCGGTGAGATCGCCCTGCGGATCCTGCGCGCCTGCAAAGAGATGGGCATCAAGACCGTCGCCGTTTACTCCAAGGCTGACAAGGAACTGATGCACCTGGGTCTGGCAGACGAGTCCGTCTGCATCGGCCCGGCATCGGCCGCCCACTCCTACCTGCACATTCCGGCAATCATTGCCGCGGCCGAAGTGACCGGCGCTACCGCCATTCACCCAGGCTACGGTTTCCTTGCGGAAAACGCCGACTTTGCCGAGCAGGTCGAGAACTCCGGCTTCGCGTTCATTGGCCCGAAAGCCGAAACCATTCGCCTGATGGGCGACAAGGTATCGGCCAAGCACGCCATGATCGCCGCCGGTGTACCGACCGTTCCGGGTTCTGACGGCCCGCTGCCGGAAGACGAAGAAACCGCTCTGCGCATTGGTCGCGAAGTCGGTTATCCGGTGATCATCAAGGCCGCTGGCGGCGGTGGTGGTCGCGGCATGCGCGTTGTGCATAAAGAAGAAGACCTGATTTCCTCGGCCAAACTGACCCGCTCCGAAGCAGGCGCGGCGTTCGGCAACCCGATGGTCTATCTGGAAAAGTTCCTGACCAACCCGCGTCACGTGGAAGTCCAGGTGCTTTCCGACGGCCAGGGCAACGCCATCCATCTGGGCGACCGCGATTGCTCGCTGCAACGTCGTCACCAGAAAGTTCTCGAAGAAGCGCCGGCACCGGGCATCGACGAGAAGGCTCGCCAGGAAGTTTTCGCTCGCTGCGTCAAGGCGTGCATCGACATCGGTTACCGGGGTGCGGGCACTTTCGAGTTCCTGTACGAGAACGGCCGCTTCTACTTCATCGAGATGAACACTCGTGTCCAGGTAGAGCACCCGGTTTCGGAAATGGTCACCGGTATCGACATCGTCAAGGAGATGCTCAGCATCGCCGCCGGCAACAAGCTGTCGTTCACCCAGGATGACGTGGTCATCCGCGGTCACGCGCTGGAGTGCCGGATCAACGCCGAAGATCCGAAAACCTTCATGCCGAGCCCGGGCACGGTCAAGCATTTCCACGCACCAGGCGGCAACGGCGTTCGCGTCGACTCGCACCTGTACAGTGGTTATGCCGTACCGCCAAACTACGATTCGTTGATCGGCAAGCTGATCACTTACGGTGCAACCCGTGACGAAGCCATGGCGCGCATGCGCAATGCGCTGGACGAAATCGTGGTCGACGGGATCAAGACCAACATCCCGCTGCACCGCGACCTGACCCGCGACGAAGGCTTCTGCAAAGGGGGCGTGAACATTCACTACCTCGAACACAAGCTGGCCGGCGAGAAGCACTAAGCTTCGAACCTGCACCTGACAAAGCCGCCTTCGGGCGGCTTTGTTGTTTCTGCAGATGCCCCCAGAAACCTTGTGGCGAGGGAGCTTGCTCCCGCTCGGTTGCGCAGCAGCCGCAAGACCATTCATCCGAGTTGCGTCAGACAAAGCCTTATCTACCATTTTGGGACCGCATCGCGCTCCAGCGGGAGCCAGCTCCCTCGCCACAGAGAGCGTCGTGCGGTATTGGATGGCAACCCGGTCGTCTTCTGCGTTGCGCTCGCGTAAACTTGCGCGCTTCTCGCAGCCCGCTAGGCTGCAATCTATATTTTTCAAAGGTGCCCGCCATGCCTTGGCTGCAAGTCCGTCTCGCCATCAGCCCAGAACAAGCCGAAACCTACGAAGACGCTTTCCTTGAAGTGGGCGCCGTATCGGTGACCTTCATGGACGCCGAAGACCAGCCGATCTTCGAGCCGGAACTCAACACCACCCCACTGTGGTCGCACACCCACCTGCTGGCCCTGTTCGAAGGTGGCACCGAGCCTGGCCCGGTGCTGGCTCACCTTGAGCTGTTGACGGGCAGTCCGCTGCCCGAACACCACAGTGAAGTGATCGAGGACCAGGACTGGGAACGCAGCTGGATGGACGGTTTCCAGCCGATGCGTTTCGGTCAGCGCCTGTGGATCGTGCCAAGCTGGCATGCCGCCCCCGAACCAGACGCCGTCAACCTGCTGCTGGACCCGGGCCTGGCGTTCGGCACCGGCACCCACCCGACCACCGCGCTGTGCCTGGAATGGCTCGACGGTCAGGATCTGAAAGATTGCAACGTGCTGGACTTCGGCTGCGGCTCGGGGATCCTGGCCATTGCCGCCTTGCTGCTGGGCGCCAGGGAAGCGGTCGGCACCGACATCGACGTGCAGGCGCTGGAAGCTTCCCGCGACAATGCCGGGCGCAACCACATTGCCAATGAGCTGTTCCCACTGTATCTGCCGGAAGATCTGCCGCAGGTTCAGGCTGATGTGCTGGTAGCGAACATTCTCGCTGGCCCGCTGGTATCCCTTGCACCGCAGCTGTCCGGCCTGGTCAAGCCCGGTGGCCGTCTGGCGCTGTCGGGGATTCTGGCCGAGCAAGGCGATGAAGTGGCTGCAGCCTACGCCAAGGACTTCGATCTGGATCCGATCGCCAATCGCGATGGCTGGGTGCGCATCACAGGCCGTCGGCGCTAGAATGAGCGTCTGCATAATCCGGATCGCCGCATGACCGATAGCTTCGTCACCCAGTGCCCGCATTGCCAAACCAGTTTCCGCGTCAGCCATGCCCAGTTGAGCGTGGCGCGCGGGGTCGTTCGCTGTGGCTCATGCCTGCAGGTATTCAACGCGGCCAAGCAATTGCTTGAACAGGCCGGCAAAGAGCCTGCCGCGCCGATTGCACCTGCCATCGCGCAAGCCCCGGCACCCGAACAACCGCGTGCCATCAGCCAAAAGCAATGGAGCGCGGCCGAACTGGATCTGGACAGCCTCGACCTCGACGAAGAACTCGCCCGGCTCGAACAGCGGGAAATCCAGCCCATCACCGAATTCGGCCGCCCCCGCGAAGACAGCCTCAGCGCTCGCCGCGACAGCACTGAAATCGACGAAGAACCCTGGACCACTGACAGCCTGTTCAGCGAATCGGCCGCCGATCGTGCGCAAACGGGCAATAACCTTGACGAGCTCGATGCGCTCGACACTCCTGTTTCAGAAGAACCCCTGAAAGAGACAGGCATCCTCGCACGCACCGAACCCTCGCTATCGCTGGAACTCGAGCCGGTGGAACTGGACGACGAACCCCAGCCGCCACATTTACGCCTGCACGACCCGCTCGATCCTCCACTTCATCACGAACGCCTTTCGGCAACGGCAACTGAAGAAATCGACGCCGACCTGCCTTCGATCGAGCCCTTGCGCAAGCGTCGCGAACGCAGCGAACCGGGCGTTCGCGCCGAAGTCTTGCAAGACCTGACCGATGACCCGCTGCAACTGGACTGGCAAAAACGCCGTTCGCCGTGGGGGCGCCGATTCTTCTGGCTGGTGCTGATCCTGCTGGGCGCCGGCGCACTCGTGGGCCAGTACGTCGCCTATCACTTCGACGAACTGGCACGCCAGGACCAATATCGCCCATGGTTCCAGCAACTGTGCCCACACATCGGTTGCACGGTGCCCTCCAAGGTCGACATCGCCAAAATCAAAAGCAGCAACCTGGTAGTGCGCAGCCACCCGGAGTTCAGTGGTGCGCTGGTGGTTGATGCGATCATCTATAACCGCGCGCCCTTCTCCCAGCCCTTCCCGCTGCTGGAACTGCGCTTCGCCGACCTCAACGGCCACCTGATCGCCAGCCGCCGCTTCAAACCCGGCGAGTATCTCGGGGGCGACCTTGAAGGCATGGCCGAAATGCCTCCGCAAACCCCGATCCACATTGCACTCGACATTCTCGATCCAGGTGCAAAAGCGGTGAATTACAGCCTGAGCTTCCACTCGCCCGAGTGAAACGGTTCACCGCTCTTCAATTGACGACGGCTTTCTGACTTTCCCTGCGCGAACCAAACCGCTGGCGATAACGGAATAACTGTTCAGATTTTGTTCAATTCGACCTTTATCCAGTCATCGAGAGCGGGTATCATGCCAACCCTTTTTCGAACTCTCATGATCCGGCCCCACAACAGGGAAGCCCTATGTCGGCGGTACGCATCGGTCCATACACATTACACAACGGCTTGATTCTCGCCCCGATGGCGGGGGTCACCGACCAACCCTTTCGTCAGCTGTGCAAACGATTGGGCGCGGGACTGGTCGTCTCGGAAATGGTCACCAGCGACATGAGTTTGTGGAACACCCGCAAGTCGCGGATGCGCATGATCCACGAAGGTGATCCCGAGCCACGCTCGGTACAGATCGCCGGTGGCGATGCACAGATGCTGGCGGATGCAGCGCGGGCCAACGTCGAGTTGGGCGCACAGATTATTGATATCAACATGGGCTGTCCGGCAAAGAAGGTCTGCAACAAGGCCGCCGGCTCCGCACTGTTGAAGGATGAAGCACTGGTCACCGAGATCCTGCAGGCCGTCGTGGCTGCGGTTGATGTGCCGGTTACCCTGAAGATTCGGACCGGCTGGGACCGGGACAACAAGAATGGCCTGACGGTGGCGAAGATCGCCGAGCAGGCAGGCATTACGGCGCTGGCGGTACATGGCCGCACCCGTGCCGATCTGTACACCGGTGAAGCCGAGTACGACACCATTGCCGCGATCAAGCAGGCGGTATCGATGCCGGTGTTTGCCAACGGCGATATCGATTCGCCGGAAAAGGCCCGATACGTGCTCGACGCGACCGGTGCCGACGGCCTGCTGGTTGGCCGGGCCGCCCAGGGGCGGCCATGGATTTTTCGCGAGATCGACCATTTCCTGCGCACCGGCGAGAAGCTCCCGGCGCTGGAACTGATCGAGGTGGAACGCATTCTGCTAGAGCATCTGGCTGCGCTGCACGCCTTCTATGGAGACGTGATGGGCGTGCGCATTGCTCGAAAGCATGTGGGCTGGTATCTCGCAACCTTGCCGGGCGCCAGGGAGTTTCGCGCCCACTTCAATCGTTTGGAAGATACGGAAGCACAATGCGCCAACGTTCAGGGGTTCTTCGCCGAACGTTACAAGAGCCTGACAGGGGACGGAGAGGGGGTGGCCGCATGACGATGATGACCGAGACTTTAGTGAGTGGAACAACACCCGTGAGCGACAACGTGAATTTGAAACAGCACCTCAATACCCCGAGCGAAGAAGGTCAGACCCTTCGCGGGAGTGTCGAGAAAGCGCTGCACAATTATTTCGCCCACCTTGAGGGCGCTGCCGTCACGGATGTGTACAACCTGGTGCTCTCCGAAGTCGAGGCTCCCCTGCTCGAGTGCGTGATGAACTACGTCAAGGGCAACCAGACCAAGGCCAGCGAAATGCTCGGACTCAACCGGGGCACGCTGCGCAAGAAACTCAAGCAGTACGATTTGCTGTAAGCATTCAATCAAACCAGAAAGGCGCCCGCGTAAAACCGGTCGCCTTTTTTGCTGACTCCTTTGCTTTTGATGGAAATTGAAATGACCGACCAGACTACCCGCCTGCCGATCCGCCGCGCCTTGATCAGCGTTTCCGACAAGACCGGGATCCTTGAATTCGCCAAAGAGCTTGAAGCCCTGGGCGTCGAGATCCTCTCCACCGGCGGGACGTTCAAGCTGCTGCAGGACAACGGCGTTGCCGCTGTGGAAGTCGCTGATTACACCGGTTTTGCCGAAATGATGGACGGTCGGGTGAAGACCCTGCATCCGAAAATCCACGGCGGGATCCTCGGTCGTCGCGGTATCGACGATGCCATCATGAACGAACACGGCATCAAGCCGATCGATCTGGTGGCGGTCAACCTGTACCCGTTCGAAGCCACCATCAACAAGCCAGGCTGTGACCTGCCGACCGCCATCGAGAACATCGACATCGGCGGCCCGACCATGGTCCGTTCGGCTGCCAAGAACCACAAAGACGTGGCCATCGTGGTCAATGCCAGCGATTACGCCAGCGTCCTCGAAAACCTCAAGGCCGGTGGCCTGACTTACGCTCAGCGTTTCGACCTGATGCTCAAGGCCTTCGAACACACCGCTGCCTATGACGGCATGATCGCCAACTACATGGGTACCGTGAACCAGGCTGCCGAGACGCTCAGCACAGAAGGTCGCAGCGAATTCCCGCGCACGTTCAACAGCCAGTTCATCAAGGCCCAGGAAATGCGCTACGGCGAGAACCCGCATCAGAGCGCGGCGTTCTACGTGGAAGCCAAGCCTGCCGAAGTCGGCATCGCTACCGCGACCCAACTGCAGGGCAAAGAGCTGTCGTACAACAACGTGGCCGACACCGACGCTGCATTGGAATGCGTCAAGAGCTTCGTCAAGCCAGCCTGCGTGATCGTCAAGCACGCCAACCCGTGCGGCGTGGCTGTCAGCCCTGATGCCGAAGGCGGCATCCGCAAAGCCTACGACCTGGCTTATGCCACCGATACCGAATCCGCGTTTGGCGGCATCATCGCCTTCAACCGCGAACTGGATGCAGAGACCGCCAAGGCGATCGTCGAGCGCCAGTTCGTTGAAGTGATCATCGCCCCAAGCGTCAGCGAAGAAGCCCGCGCCATCGTTGCAGCCAAAGCCAACGTGCGTCTGCTGGCCTGCGGCGAGTGGTCGGCCGATCGTGCAGCAGCGTGGGATTACAAGCGCGTCAATGGTGGTCTGCTGGTGCAGAGCCGTGACATCGGCATGATCAGCGCCGATGACCTGAAAGTCGTGACCAAACGCGCTCCGACCGAACAGGAAATCCACGACCTGATCTTCGCCTGGAAGGTCGCCAAGTACGTTAAATCCAACGCCATCGTCTACGCCAAGAACCGTCAGACCATCGGTGTCGGCGCCGGTCAGATGAGCCGCGTGAACTCGGCTCGCATCGCTGCGATCAAGGCTGAGCATGCAGGCTTGCAGGTAGCCGGTTCGGTGATGGCGTCCGACGCATTCTTCCCGTTCCGCGATGGTCTGGACAATGCGGCCAAGGCGGGCGTGACGGCTGTGATCCAGCCAGGCGGCTCGATGCGTGATGCTGAAGTGATTGCTGCTGCCGACGAAGCCGGCATCGCGATGGTGTTCACCGGCATGCGCCACTTCCGTCACTGATTTGTTTGCTTGATCGTACCCACGCTCTGCGTGGGCACGCAGCCCGGGACGCTCCGCGTCCCTCGGACGCGGAGCGTCCGTTGAGGCATTCCCACGCAGAGCGTGGGAACGATCAGCCCCCACAGAATTAGCGTCATCCGAGGTTTTTGAAATGAATGTTTTGATCATTGGCAGCGGTGGCCGTGAACACGCCCTGGCCTGGAAAGTGGCTCAGGATCCGCGCGTGCAAAAGGTTTTCGTGGCCCCGGGCAACGCCGGTACGGCCATTGAAGCCAAGTGCGAGAACGTCGCCATCGACGTGCTGGCCCTTGAGCAACTGGCGGACTTCGCCGAGAAAAACGTTTCCCTGACCATCGTTGGTCCGGAAGTGCCACTGGTTGCGGGCGTCGTGGACCTGTTCCGCTCCCGCGGCCTGGACTGCTTCGGTCCGACCGCTGGCGCCGCTCAGCTGGAAGGTTCGAAAGCGTTCACCAAGGACTTCCTGGCTCGCCACAAGATCCCGACCGCCGACTACCAGAACTTCACCGAGATCGAGCCTGCCCTGGCTTACTTGCGCGAAAAAGGTGCGCCAATCGTGATCAAGGCCGATGGCCTTGCCGCCGGTAAAGGCGTGATCGTCGCCATGACCTTGGCCGAAGCCGAAGACGCCGTGCGTGACATGCTCGCCGGCAATGCCTTCGGTGACGCCGGCTCGCGCGTCGTGATCGAAGAGTTCCTGGATGGCGAAGAAGCCAGCTTCATCGTCATGGTCGACGGCAAGAACGTCCTGCCAATGGCCACCAGCCAGGACCACAAACGCGTCGGCGACGGCGACACCGGGCCGAACACCGGCGGCATGGGTGCCTACTCCCCTGCCCCGGTGGTCACCGCCGAAGTGCACAAGCGCGTCATGGATCTGGTGATCTGGCCGACGGTTCGCGGCATGGCCGAGGAAGGTAACGTCTACACTGGCTTCCTGTACGCCGGCTTGATGATCGACAAGGCTGGTAACCCAAAAGTTATCGAATTTAACTGCCGTTTCGGCGACCCTGAGACCCAACCTGTCATGCTGCGCTTGCAGTCGAGCCTGGTGCTGCTGGTTGAAGCTGCTCTGGCGCAGGCGCTGGACAAGGTCGAGGCGCAATGGGATCCACGTCCAAGCGTAGGTATCGTGCTGGCGGCGGGCGGCTATCCTGGTGACTACGCCAAAGGCGTGGCCATCAATGGCCTGGATGCAGCCGCCGCGCTGGAAGGCAAAGTCTTCCACGCCGGCACTGCGCTCAAAGACAATCAAGTGGTAACGGCCGGCGGTCGCGTGCTTTGCGCTACGGCCATGGGTGCCAGTGTCGATGCGGCTCAGCAGCAGGCTTACAAGCTGGCGGCGAAAATTGATTGGGAAGGCTGTTTCTATCGCAAGGACATTGGCTACCGTGCCATTGCCCGCGAGCGTGGCGAAAATCAGGAATAAGCTATCCTTTGAGCCGGGCAGGGGCTTCAAGCCCTTGCCTGACTATTCCGGCGCCGCGCATAGTTATATTCTGGCATCAACCTACGAAGGGATTTCGCCGTGCGCTGGCTCAGGATTGCCATAGGTTTCACCGTCACTCTGCTGACTCTGCTCTGCATGCTCCCGGCCCAGGCCGCGCAAGGCAGTGGCTGGGCGGTATTGCTCGACGAACAGGGCGATCTGCAACTGAGCGACATCCGCTCCACCCGCTACAACAATCAATTCAGTCCCATCGAACTCGACCGCCTCACCGCAGCCGAGCCCGACGGCGCACTCTGGATCCGCTTCCGCCTCGCCCCCGGCAAGCATGAACAGCTACTGCGGGTGTTCGCGCCCGACTTGTCGCGTCTCAACCTGTATGTGCTCGATGGCGACAACCTGATCGACCAATCGAGTACCGGCAACAAACAACCCCAGACCGACCGGCCACTGCCCAGCAGCGACTTCATGCTGCCGTTGCCGCAGAGCGACAAACCCCTTGATGTGTACCTCAGACTGGTCTCCGATAACCAGCTGCGGCCCTACATCACCCTGCAATCGGCGGTCATGACCGCGGCCAATCAGAACCAGACGCTGGTCTACGGACTGCTGTTGGGCTGTGTCGGCATGCTGATCCTGCACAACCTCATCCGCTACGCCTACACCCGTTCGCGCAGCAGTCTCTGGCTGGCCGCCTGCGAGGGCTTGCTGATGCTCAGCCTGGTGCTCTTGCTGAACCTCGCGGGGCCATGGTTACCAAGCTGGCAAGCCGTGCAAACACCGGGGGCATACCTCGCGTTGTTGCTGACAGCCCCCTGCGGCCTGATGCTCGCCTATCGCTTTTTTGCCCCCCTTGGCCCCCACCCGCTCAACCGGTTGCTGCTGGGCGAGATCCTGGTCATCACGACCTGCGGCCTGCTGCTGTTGTTCGTCAATACATTGCCGCTGAACATCATTACCTATGGCCTGGTCGCCCTGGCGGGCCTGACCATGCTGTTCGTCAGCGCCTTTCACTGGCAGAAAGGCTATCGCCCGGCGCGGCTGTTCGTTGCGGCCATGGTGGCTTTCAACCTCGGAACGCTGATTATCCTGCCGGCATTGCTGGGGCTGACACTGGTCGAGCCCCACGGCCTGATCACCATCCTGCTGGCTTTCATCTGCATCAGCGGCCTGCTGATGAGCATTGCCTTGAGCGAGCGCCAACGCAGCATCACCGAAGACCGCTTCAGCATCAGTCGCGACCTGGCCGCCAGCAATGCCGAAATCAATGCCAAGGCCGAGTTCCTGGCAAAGATCAGCCATGAAATCCGCACGCCGATGAACGGCGTGCTGGGCATGACCGAACTGCTGCTTGGCACGCCGCTGTCGGTCAAGCAGCGCGATTACGTGCAAACCATTCATAGCGCCGGCAACGAATTGCTGACGCTGATCAACGAAATTCTCGACATCTCCAAACTCGAGTCCGGGCAGATCGAACTCGATGATGTGCAGTTCGATCTCAACGCCTTGATCGAAGATTGCCTGAGTATCTTCCGCGCCAAGGCCGAACAGCAGAACGTCGAGCTGATCAGCTTCATCCAGCCACAAGTGCCGCGGGTCATCAGCGGCGATCCGACACGTCTGCGCCAGACCCTGTTGAGCCTGCTTGAAAATGCCCTGAAGAAAACCGACGAAGGTGAAATCCTGATTGTCGTTGCCCTCGATGAACGCAGCGCCAAACCGCGCCTGCGCATCGCCGTGCAGGACAGCGGCGAACCGATGGATGCCGAAGAACGCGATGCGCTGATGCACGCCGAGCTGCACAGCAAGCACTTCCTTTCGGCCAATCGCCTGGGCGGAAATCTGGGGCTGGTGATCGCCCGTCAGCTGATTCGCTTGATGCAAGGCGAGTTCGGCATCAAGAGTGGCAGCCAACAGGGCAGTACGCTGTGGCTGACATTGCCACTGGACCCGGACCGGCTCGAACACCCGACATCCGATCTGGACGGCCCATTGCAAGGTGCGCGGGTGCTGGTGGTGGACGACAACGACACCTGCCGCAAAGTGCTGGTACAGCAATGCAGCGCATGGGGCCTCAACGTCAGCGCCGTACCATCCGGCAAGGAAGCGCTGGCGCTGTTGCGCACCAAGGCGCACTTGCGTGACTACTTCGACGTGGTCCTGCTGGACCAGAACATGCCTGGCATGACCGGCATGCAACTGGCCGCCAAGATCAAGGAAGACCCGAGTCTGAATCACGACATCCTGCTGATCATGCTCACCGGCATCAGCAATGCGCCCAGCAAGATCATTGCACGCAACTCCGGGGTCAAACGCATCCTCGCCAAGCCGGTGGCCGGCTACACCCTCAAGACCACCCTGGCCGACGAGCTGACCCAGCGCAACAAAGGGCTCGCCGTCATGCCGCATGCGCCCTCCAGCCCTACCCTGCCGATCAAGGTGCCCAGCGATTTCCGCATTCTCGTTGCCGAGGACAACAGCATTTCAACCAAGGTCATCCGCGGCATGCTGGGCAAGCTCAATCTGCAACCGGATACCGCCAGCAATGGCGAAGAAGCGCTACAGGCGATGAAGGCCCAGCGCTATGACCTGGTACTGATGGACTGTGAAATGCCGATCCTCGATGGTTTCTCGGCCACCCAGCAACTGCGTGCCTGGGAAGTAGGCAACCAGCGGATTCGCACGCCGGTGGTGGCATTGACGGCGCATATCCTCGCCGAACACAAGGAGCGCGCGCGCCAGGCCGGCATGGACGGCCACATGGCCAAACCGGTGGAACTTTCGCAGTTGCGCGAACTGATCGAACACTGGGTTGCCCAGCGTGACCTGCAAAACCGCAGCGTAACCCCAACGCCCTGAGCCGACAGTTATTGCAACGCCTGATAGACTCCCCCTCGACTTCTCTCGCCAGTGAGCCCGCACCATGCTTCACGTGTTGTTCAGTGTTTACCTGAAGATGCTGGTGCTCTACAGCCCGTTTTTCGTGCTGTCCTGCTTCATCAGCCTGACCCGCGGCTACTCACGCAAGGAGCAGCGTCGACTGGCCTGGAAAGTGGCAGTCGCAACGCTGGTTTCCAGCGTGTTGCTGTACTTGTTTGGCCGGGTGATTTTCAGTGTCTTCGGCATTACGGTGGATGCGTTTCGCATCGGCGCCGGCAGTGTGCTGTTCATTTCCGCGCTGGGCATGGCCCAAGGCAAGTCGGCGGTCCAGACCGACAATGTGCAGCAGGACGTAACCATCGTCCCGCTGACCATTCCTCTGACGGTCGGCCCCGGCACCATTGGTGCATTGCTGGTAATGGGCGTGAGCCAGCCGCATTGGGACGACAAGCTCATGGCCATCGTCAGTATCGCGCTGGCCAGTTTTACCGTCGGTGTGGTGTTGTATCTGTCCAATCACATCGAACGCATTCTCGGTGACCAGGGTTTGCAGATTGTCAGCCGATTGATGGGTTTGTTTGTGTGCGCGCTGGCGGCGCAGATTATTTTCACCGGGGTGAAGGGTTACCTGGTTCCTTGACCCGCCATGCCTATCAATGTCATCCGTTGGCCGGTGGTGCAAATCCGACACCAGTCAACGGCACGTCATGCTCGCCGACATTGATGCACAGTGCCAATCGTTGCGGCCCTAACCACTGCACGGTGTCGTCCCTGAACGCTTTGTACTCGTCCACTGAAAACCGGGCGTGAAAAAACGCGGTCTTCACCCCTCCCATCACGCTACTCAATGCAAAATCCTGCCGGATAAACTGGCTTTCGATCGGCTGATCCGTTTCAAAGAACACAGTGGCCAACGTCAGGAAGCCATCAGACTCGGCAATGCCGACCAGTACTCTCAAACGATGCATGCCGTTGAAGCTTGCGTCCATGCCGCCTGACTGACTGCCACACCCCATTATCGAGCGTTCACGAAAGACACGGGCCCCCGGCGACTGTTCAGGCAACTGCGCGACCCTGCGCAAGGCGGTTGCCGGCAGAGTGACCTGTTGAGCCGACAGACCTGATTGGAACGCTGCGTGAACAGCTTCAGATAAAGTGAAACTTCGAACACCGGAAGAAGGGAACATCCCCGAGGTTGCGCCCTGATCATGGAACTTCCATCCACAAGCGGCCAGAGTATCCATGAACACGCCGGACCATTGAGCGTGGTCCTTGGCGTGCGGAAAGTCCTCCTCAGCTGCAAGTTGAGCGAACAACACAGTGTCGAGCGTGTCCTGCCTGACTTCAGGCGGCAACAGCGTCGACAACAACAAAAGGCTGCAAGAATTTATGACTACGGAATACGCCATACGCTTTCCTTATTCGAGGGTGGCCAGAGACCAAAAGCCTCTGGCCTTGTCCCTTTACTTGCGTCGGCTGAAACGCTTGGCCAAAATTTCCTTGCGGTGAATACCGAGGTATTCTTCGATATCCGACTTGATGTACGCATAACGGGCAGGATTGAACGTTATGAATGACTTGCCATGGAAAATATTCAGAGAAGAAGTCTTCCAGTCCACGAACAGGAGACCGCCATCATTACCGCCTCCCTGGTGATCGACTGCCCCCACTGCGATCAGGATAATTCCGTTAGCCATTTGTTCACAGGGAATAGTGGACAAACGTACGCCTTCAGTATTCTTCGCTTGTGTATTAAACAGATTGATTGCTTCCGGCTCTTTCTTCAATGCAGCCAACGTAGAGTTGGTCAATGCACTGAGCGCCGTAGCGCCAGGAATGGCAGTCTTTGCGGCATCGACAGCGGCCTGGATAATATCGACCATGACATTATCCATCGTGATATTTAACGATGTGGCACTGTACTTTGAGTAACCTTTATCCGGAACGAAACAGCCCAGGTCTTCCATGCAGGACGTAAACGCATGGTACCAAGCCTTGGGGTCTTTATTTCCGGGCACCTCGATATTCGCTTCCATTTTCGACATGGTAATCAGGTTTTCAATGATCGCCATGTTTTCGATTGAGATTTGGTCACCATAACCGATCAGGCTGTTGCCCAGCACCAGTGCGTCCAACTCTTTGGTAGGGCTCGAAACGACCGAAGAGCTCAACGACATCGTGCGCGGTTGAACGGTCAATACACTTTTGCGCTTATTAATGCACGCCCTTACAAAATCAGCACTGTCAGAAACACTTACAGAACTTTCAAAATCGTCCATGAATACACTCCTTTATTTATCAATAATCGCTTCATCTGGAAGCGCACTGAAAACTAACGCAATTCATTCATAACTACCAACCACAACCAAATACAACATGTGTATATAACCTCAACACCCCGAAACCGGGAACAGTCAGGCACCACCGCCCAGGTCGTTACTGTTAAATAACGACCTGGACTTATGGAGTAGCAACAATGGTAATTATCAAATAGGGGTAAGCTTGTCGCCATAACTGCGTGGCGTGTACACCCATGTATTACCATCCAGGCGAGGGAACACACGCGTTGTCGAAGAGCCGATGAGTACCATCGTCCGCATGTCCACCTGGTCTACTTCCAATTGACCCAGCGTGATCACCCGCAACGTCTGACCCGGACGGCCAATATCCCGCCCCAGTACGACGGGAGTTCCAGGCTCACGGTGCTGGCGGATAATCTCCAGCGCCCGACCAAGTTGCCAAGGACGTGAACGAGAAATCGGGTTATAGAAAGCCAGCGCAAGATCGGCTTGCGCAGCCAGGTCCAGACGTTTTTCGATGATCGACCAAGGCTTGAGGTTGTCCGACAGCGACAACACACAAAAGTCATGCCCCAAAGGCGCGCCAGCCTGGGCGGCGGTTGCCAGCGAAGCGGATACCCCCGGCAAGATTTCGAGCTCGACATTGTGCCAATGAGTATCCGTGGACTCGTGGAGCGCTTCGAGCACGGCGGCGGCCATGGCGAAAACACCCGGATCGCCGGACGACACCACCACCACCGAGCGCCCCTGGGCCGCCAGTTCGAAAGCGTGGCGAGCACGCTGCATCTCTTCGCGGTTATCCGTGCAGTGCAGCACTTGATCCGCACGGAAGGGTCCGGCCATGCGCACATAGGTTTCGTAGCCCAGCACATCATTGGCGCGGGCCAGTTCAGCCTTCACCGCAGGCACCATCAGTTCGGCGGCGCCCGGCCCCAGACCAACCACCGCCAGACGCCCGCGCGCGCGGCCGATCTGCATCGGGTCCAATGGCTGCTCGGACAGTGCAACGGCAACGGTATCTTCACCCGTAATGGACACAACCGGCCCAATAGCCTGGCGCGCCAGTTCGCAGGCACCGCCCTCAGCACGGGCAAAACGTAACGGCACCCCCAGTTCGAGTGCGGCCTCACGCAACGCAGGGCTGGCCATTGCGCTGTCGGGCGCCAGGAGACACGCCAGCGATTGCACAGCAATGCCGGCTCGCTGCAGCGCCTGACGCACCACGTTCGGCACATCGGTAACGTCGGCGCTGACCGCTACCAATACGCTATGCGGATAGATCAATAATTCGTTGGCCGCCGGCAAGCGCTCGGCGTGACTGACATGCACCGCCAGCCGCGCCTGCGCATCCTCAGGCAATTGCGCTTGCGCCAGCCACGGTGCCGAACCTTCGATGCGCACTGTCTCGCCGGCGAGCAGATCGGAAACGAAACGCTTGCCCAGTTCCAGATCGCCCAGGGTGTAGCCGCTGGGCGGGTTGAGCAAGCAAGTACCGAAGCGCAACTCTCCACTGGTGGTGATCGCCGGAGCAACGTCGAGATGGCTCGCAATCTCTCGCGCCATCACGTTTACGCCGCCCAGGCCACCGAGCAACGGCACCACCGCGCTACCGTCTTCGGCCACTGCCAGCACCGGAGGCTCGGCGCCTTTTTCAAGCAGCAACGGCGCCAGCGTGCGGATGACGATGCCGGCCGCGCACAAGGCGATGATCGGCGTGTCCTGTTGATACAGTTCTCGCAGGGTCGCACCGAACTCGTGATAGACACGGTCCGCGCCATCGACCCGTTCGGCCAGCCCATGGATCAGGGCGCCGGGGTAAACCTGCTGTAGCCTGCGCGCGGTGGAGAGGCTGCCATTGCCGAGAATGACAATCGCCGGAACGGATCGGGTCATCAGCCTTGCCACCTTTCGCCGGGAACGATGATCAGCGAGAAATAAGGCGAAGACATGGGCTCCACCTGATCCAGCGGCACGATTTTCTGATTGGCCATGGTCGCGCGCTCGACGTACAACGCACGTTCGGCCAGCCCCAGCTCTTCCAGTACCTGGCGCACCTTGGGAAAGTTGCGCCCCAGCTTCATGATCACCGCCGCGTCGGCGTCGGCCAGGCGACGCTTGAGTTCGTCATGGGGCAGCACGCCGGACAATACCGACAGGCTCTGATTGCGATACACCAGCGGCGCGCCGAGTACCGAGGCACCGCCGAGCATCGAACACACACCCGGCACGACTTCGGCCTGATAACGCTCGGCGAGCCGGTCGTGCAGGTACATGTAGGAACCGTAGAAGAACGGGTCGCCTTCGCAAATGACTGCCACGTCGCGACCGGCATCGAGATGCGTCGCCACTTCGGCGGCGGCGGCGTCGTAAAAGTCGCTGATCACTTGCTCATAGGACAGCGGCGCCGGCAACGCCTCAGTGGTTACCGGGTAAACCAGTGGCAACAGATTTTGTGCCTCTTGCAGATGCGCCTCGATGATGCCGAACGCATTACCCTTTTTACCCTTGGCGACGAAGTATGCCACCACCGGCGATTCGCGCAGCAGGCGCAGCGCCTTGACGGTAATCAGTTCCGGATCGCCGGGACCCACGCCAAGGCCGATCAAACGTCCTGGTTTGTGCATCATTCGATCTCCGTGGCGAGGGCATTGACGGCGGCGGCGGCCATGGCGCTACCGCCCAGGCGACCCTGCATGATGACGAAAGGCACGCCACGGCTGTCCGCCGCCAACGCCGCCTTGGATTCGGCGGCTCCGACGAAGCCTACCGGGAAGCCGAGGATCAATGCCGGTTTCGGTGCACCGGCGTCGAGCATTTCCAGCAGGTAAAACAGCGCGGTAGGCGCGTTGCCGATGACCACGACACTGCCCTCCAGATGCGGCCGCCACAGTTCCAGCGCAGCGGCGGAACGGGTGTTGCCCAGCTCTCGCGCCAGGTCCGGAACGCTTTCATCGCGCAAGGTGCAGATCACCTGGTTGTTCGCCGGCAATCGTGCACGGGTCACACCCTCGGAGACCATCCGCGCATCACACAGGATCGGTGCGCCAGCCGCCAGCGCATCGCGCCCGGCCTGGCCCGCGCCTGCGGAAAACTGCAAACCGTCGATTGCCTCGACCATGCCACAGGCGTGTATCACCCGAACCGCGAGTTTTTCCAGATCGGCCGGGATTCGCGCCAGGTTGGCTTCGGCGCGGATGATCGCGAAGGAGTTGCGATAGATCTCCTGACCGTCGCGGATGTAATCAAGCATCAAGGGGGCTCCGTGCGCGGGCGTCGAGCAACGTCGCGACCGCTTCAATAGTAAGGTTGCGTGCGTGCAGCGCGCCGAAACCGGGCTGCGCGGCATCGCGAAAATAGAGATCGTAACGGCCGATTGAAACGGCCAGCAGCGTGACCGGTGCGATATGCGCGGCGGCACAGGAGCGCGGGCAACCGCTCAGATGCACGTGCAGTACGTGCCCGTATCGCTGCAGCAGCCCGGCCAGTTGCAAGGCATCGCCCTTGGTGTCTGCCAGGCCTTTGCCGCATCCCACCGATCCGGTGCAGGCGATCAATCGTGATAACGCCAGATCGGGGCTACACAGCAGGCCCAGTTGCTCCAGGCGTAGAACGACTTCTGCGGCATGTTCATCGCGAACATTGGGCAACAGCAGGCTCTGCCAAGGGGTGAAACGCAGACTCGCGTCGCCAAACGCTTGCGCCAGTTCGGCGGTGCCACGGAGCATCGCGGGGTCAAGCCGTCCAAGAGGAGGCTGGGCGCCAATGTAGACCCGACCGGATTCAGCCTGCGGGCAAATGCCAATGTGCAGAGCGCCTGGGCGCGTGGTGCGGAGTCCATCGCAAATGACTTGAAAGCGTACCCGCTCGGCCAGTCGGGACAGAAAATCATCAGCCGAGTGCTCGGCCAACAAATGACGCATTCGCGATTGCTCGGGGCGTGCCAGTTCTAGGAACAAATCCAGCACCGCGACGACAAGGTCGTGACCATCGTTGAGCGTGACAGAGCCTGCGGGTGTGTCCGTTGGGCACCCCGCCAAGCCGAATGCCAGCCGACACTCACCGTCTCGCTCGAAGGCCGACAGCCACACATCATGGGGATGCTCAAGCATCGCCAAGGCCTCACCACCATCGAGTTGCACGGCGAACTTGGCGCTGAGGTCATGAAAACGTTCGTTCTGCTGCACCGTGGTCAGAATCCGATCGGCCAGCGGGCGAGTATCGAACAGCATTTGCCGATCGATGCCGGCTGTGGGACTCAGCATCAGATTGCGAACATCGTCGGCCGCCGCGCTGCCGGGTCCCAACCCGGCAGCCAGCAGGCGGTCGATCAAGGCTGTTTGTTGGCCGTCGATTCCGCGAATCTGCAAGTTGGCGCGGTTAGTTGCCTCGATTATGCCTCCGGCATAGAGCTCGGCTGCATCAGCGACAGCAACAGCCTGCTCTGAGCGGATGGCGCCACCACTGAGTTTGATTCGACATATACCGCCGTCCAACGCCTGGACGATACGCAACAACCCGGGGCAGGCCGTAGGGCGTAAAGGGATGGGTGTCTGACGAGAATTCACAGGCTGACCGGTACAGGATAAAGGGCAGCATTATGCCTGCTTTGTCTGGCGGGATGAAAAGTCCGCAACGACAGACGACGAAACGCGCTCGATGCCGGCATCGGATTGTCTCGATCGACGCCAAGTCTTACTTGGGCAGCTCAGACATGAGTTTGGCGAAAACACTAACAGCCAGTATCAATTCCTTTTCTTTCTTTTATTTCATCGTGCTCGCGCAATCTGTACTTTCGTTTAAATGCGAAGACAACTAATTACACCTAAGACTTATGACTCAGGAGAAGCACATGAATGAAAACAAAATAATCGGAATGTTGACTGGCCACAGTCTTGCTTCCTGCATGGAGACTCTCTCACTTCAAGATTACACCGACTTGACCGATTGCACGCAAATAGCCACAAAGTCCGCCGATATGCTCTGCAGCCGCTTCGTCGATTCGTCGACATGGCTGCATGAGTATGTAAAAACATTGGAATTCCTCGGATGGTCTGTCTTTGAAGACGCCATTTTCACCCGCATCAGCCGTGTCATTTCGCATAGCGTTGCGGATTTTCTGGTCCAGAGCGCTCAGGGCATGCAGGACCCCCGACAAGGGAACGCCATGATTGACACCCTCGACGCGCTGAAACCCGACAAACCGGCGCTGGTTTCACTGGATGAAGAAAGTCTCATGGGGGAACGCTTTCAAGTTATTCCTGCGCGGTACGATACGAAAGGCTTTCTGGAAATAGCAGTATTCAATCTTGAGCTGGTAGTCCGCACCAAGAGAAGCAGTTTCTTATTCTGGAACTGGGAAAATCAAGATGCAAAAATCATACAGCGCCGGGCCAGCCTTAAACTTGACAGGTACCGACTCGAACATAAAAGGCCGTTAATCGACAAGAAAATACACGAGATCGCAATGAAGAGATTCAACCTGCAAAAACGATAATAGAATCACTTCTTCTGCCACTTGGAAGGCTGTCAACGCCAACCACGATTTCACCCGACAACCACAGGCGAATGACTTCCATACCGCGTTATCATGTGCGACCGCCAGCCGGACACGGACCGGCACCCTGATGTTTGGCGTCGATTGATAGGTGAGGAACAGCATGACCCCGTGGCTGACAGTGGTAGGCATCGCAGAGGATGGCTTCAAGGGGCTTGGCAAAAATGCCCGACACGCCCTGCTGAATGCTGCGCGGATCATCGGTGGGCAACGGCAACTGGATTTGCTGCCAGCCTGCGTCCGTGGGCAACGGCAACTGTGGCCAAGTCCATTCACACTTGAACCGGTATTGACCCGGCGTGGCGAACCGGTATGCGTCCTGGCCAGTGGCGATCCGATGTTCTTCGGCGTGGGCGCCAGCCTTGCACGACACGTGCCCTGCGAGGAAATGCTGACGCTACCGGCGCCCTCTTCCTGTTCGCTGGCCGCCGCCAGGATGGGCTGGCCGTTGCAGGAAGTGGTCACGCTGTCAGTGGTTGCCCGCCCGATCGCCGCACTCGGCGCACAGCTGTTCAGCGGCGTGCGCTTGCTGGTGCTGAGCAACGATGGGCGCACCCCCACCGCAGTCGCCGCGCTGCTGCGTGAACGAGGCTTCGGCCCGAGCCGTCTGACCGTGCTGGAACATTTGGGTGGCGAAGCCGAACGACGTATCGACGGCATCGCCAGCGACTGGGCCGACCCGGTCATCGCCGACTTGAACCTGATCGCGATCGACTGCCTTGCCGCCCCCTCCACACCCCGCCTGTCACGGCTGGCCGGCCTGCCAGACTCGGCCTTCAAGCACGACGGCCAGATCACCAAGCGCGATGTCCGGGCGATCACCCTCGCACGCCTGGCCCCGACGCCCGGCGAACTGCTATGGGATGTCGGCGCTGGCAGCGGCTCGATCGGCATCGAATGGATGCGTGCCCACCCGAGTTGTCGGGCACTGGCCATCGAGGCCGATGCAGGGCGGCAGCAATTGATCGAACATAACCGCGATGCCCTCGGTGTGCCTGGCCTGCAGCTGATTCGCGGCCATGCACCGCAAGCACTTCAAGACCTGGAACGTCCGGACGCGATTTTCATCGGTGGCGGCGTCACCCGCGAAGGCGTGCTGGACGCCTGTTGGGCCGCCCTCAAACCCGGTGGCCGGCTGATTGCCAATGCGGTCACATTGCAAAGTGAAATGACCCTGATGGCATGGCGTGAACAGCACGGCGGGGAACTGACGCGCATCCACATCGCGCAGGCGCAACCGCTGGGTGACTTCGATACCTGGCGTCAGGCCTTGCCGATTACTCTTCTGGACACGACGAAACCTCTCGATGCGTGACGAAACCGCCGAACAACCTGCCCCCCTGCGCAGTGGCCTGACCACTGGCAGTTGCGCCACAGCGACCAGTCTCGCGGCGGCTCGCCTGTTGCTCACCGGCGCGGCGGCGGACGCGGTACACATCATCTTGCCCAAGGGCAAACAAGTGCAGATGCGCCTGGAGTTCTGTCGGCTGACGAACGATAGCGCCGAAGCCGGCACGATCAAGGATGCCGGTGATGATCCCGACGTCACCCACGGTGCCTTGCTCTATTCCCAAGTGCGACTGCGCGCTGAGCCAGGTATTTGCTTCCTTGCCGGACACGGTGTCGGCACCGTCACCCGTCCCGGGCTGGTACTGGGCGTCGGTGAACCGGCGATCAATCCGGTGCCGCGCAAAATGATCAGCGATCACCTGACCCAACTCGCCGCAGAACACGGTTACAGCGGCGGCTTCGAGGTCACGGTGAATGTCGAAAACGGTGAAGCACTGGCATTGAAAACCATGAACCCGCGCCTGGGTATTCTCGGTGGCCTGTCGATTCTCGGCACCAGCGGCATTGTCCGGCCGTTTTCCTGCGCGGCGTACATCGCCTCGATTCACCAAGGCATCGATGTCGCCAAAACCAACGGTTACCTGCACATCGCCGCCTGCACCGGCAACGCCAGCGAAGACACCATGCGCCGGGTCTATGGCCTGCCGGAAATCGCCCTGATCGAAATGGGCGATTTCGTCGGCGCGGTGCTCAAGCATTTGCGCAAGGTGCCTGTGGATAAACTCAGCCTTTGTGGCGGCTTCGGCAAGATCAGCAAACTGGCCGCAGGGCACATGGACTTGCACAGTCGTCATTCGAGCATCGACTTGCCGCAGCTGGCCGAATGGGCCGCTGCAGTGGGTGCCGATGCAGCGTTGCAGCAAGGCATCCGTGATGCCAACACCAGTCAGCAGGCCTTGGCCATGGCCAGCGCCGCCGGTATCGCCCTCGGTGATGCGGTATGCCGTCACGCCCTGGCGTTTGCCCGTAGCGTGGTCCCTGCGCAGGTTCAGGTCGAAGTGTTCGCCATCGACCGCCAGGGCGGGATCGTCGGGCATGCGGGGGCTTTTCAATGAAACGAATGCTGTTGCTCGGTGGCGTGACCGAGGCCCTGGCCATTGCCCGAACCCTGGGGCCGCAACACATCTATAGTCTGGCCGGCATCGGCCGCGTGCCGACGGATCTGCAATGTCAGGTTCGGGTCGGCGGCTACGGCGGTGCCGAAGGGTTGGCGCAATTCATTCGCGATGAAGGCATCGATCTGTTGCTGGACGCCACTCACCCCTACGCCGCACAAATCAGTCGGAACGCGGCAACTGCTGCACGTTCAAGCGGTATTCCCTGCTGGGCACTGCGGCGTCCGGCGTGGCAAGCACAGGCCGGTGATGACTGGCGGGAAGTCAGCGATTGGGCCGACTTGATCGAAGCCCTGAAACCGTTTCGCCGCCCGCTGTTCACCCTCGGCCGCGAACCGTTGCAGCACCTGGACGAAATTCCCCCGGAGCAATTCTGGACCCTGCGCGCCCTCGACGTTTATCCCGGCAACGAGCGCTGCGAGGTAATCGGCGCGCGCGGCCCGTTCCTGATCGACGATGAGCGCGAGTTGTTTGAGCGCCGGCAGATCGACGTGCTGATCAGCAAGAACAGCGGCAGCACGGCGACCGAGCCGAAGCTGGACGTGGCGCGGGAGCGTGGGGTGCCGGTGCTGGTGTTGAAACGGCCGGTGTTGCCGGGGGTTGAGCGGGAGTTTGGTTCGGTGACGGAAGTGTTACAAGTATTGAGAATGCAGCAATTTACATAGGGACTCTGATTACCATAGGTCATCGTCGCGAGCAGGTACGCTCCCACAGGATTGCGTTGTCTGGTTTTTGAGTGGGTGTCCACTGAGGTCTAGAAAATTTGAACAAAGCTTAAGTGGTACTGGCATTTTGAATTCACGACTATCATGAACACTAAGAACGGTCGACGCTGCGACACCACACCGCACGCCGCTTTTTTACTTATCGGCCCTGATCAGGCTAAATAGCCCGCGCCTGATCGCTCACCCACCGGATTTTGTCCCATGTCCCGACAACGGCTCGCAATTGCCTGGATAGCCTGCTTCGCAGTGCTGTTCAACATGCTCGCCATGCCGATGTCCGGAGCGATGGCGCAGTCGGCGAAGTCACCCGCCGAACAATTGTTGTGGGGCAGCTTTTGCACATCGAGCGGCACCAAAATGGTGGCGATCTCCCTGGGCAAAATCGAACAAAAAGCCCCGCAAAACGACGATCATTCCAACATGCAGCACTGCTGGTGCTGCTCGGGCTCTGCTCCCTTGGTGGCGTTGCCCGGCCATGAACCGCGACTGTATTTCGCGCAGTTCGAGTCCAATCGAAGCCTGCCAGCGTCGTCGCTCAACACGCCGACACCGCGCCAGCAATGGCCAAGCCTCAATCCCCGTGCCTCCCCTCTGGTGTGATTTCTTCTCGCAATTGACCTGCGTTTCGAATCGTTCTGGAGAACTGCCATGTTGAACAAATTCATCGTTCTGGCCGCGTTGCTGCTGCCTGCCTGTTTTGCCAATGCCCACGAATACAAAGTTGGCGCCCTGGAAATCGCTCATCCCTGGTCGCAGGAACTGCCGCCCAATGCGCCGACAGTTGCCGCGTATTTCGTCATTCACAACGCGGGCAATACCGCCGACCGCTTGCTCAGCGTCGACTCGCCACTTTCTGGCGAAGCGCAACTGCATGAACATGTGATGCAAAACGACCTGATGAAAATGCAACAGGTACCCAACGTGGATATCCCTGCTGGCGCCAACGTCACGTTTGCACCGATGGCCTACCACGTGATGCTGGTGAACTTGAAAGACCGTGGCCTGCTGGTCGATGGCAAGCGCTTTCCGTTGACCCTGCATTTCGAGAAGGCCGGTGACGTGACGGTTGAAGTGGCGGTGCAGAAGCAGCCACCCGAGGTCACGCACCAGCACGCGCACGCTCAGTAACCCGCTGAGCCGAATCCGTCCATGCGCACGTCAAGCGCCAGGTCATCCGCCCACCGCCATCAGCCTTCACGCCTGAGGAGCGGCAGCTGGATCAGCCTGTTCGCCATGCTGATGATCTTTATCGGTCCACTGATTTCTCAGTCGATGCCGATGGATCAGCGCGCCCCGATGTCGATGAACATGTCGATGGACATGAGCATGGACATGTCGGCGATGGAGCACGCCGACCACGGCACGCAACCACCGGCTGAACACTGCCCGCCAGCATCGGGGCACCATGCGATCTGGGAAAAATGCGGCTATTGCAGCCTGCTGTTCAATTGCCCGGCATTGACCGGCGGCGGATCCTTCGTCGCATTCAACATCCCGCCCGTCAACACATTCACCATCCCCTCCCCACGCCTGGGCCATGCCCGGCAAACCTTTTTCCCCGGAGCCCGCACCCGCGCCCCGCCCATCGTCGCGTAAACAGCCACCTCTGATTTCACACGGTTGAGAAGACAGCTCTGGTTGTCCGCCGTGTCGTTTACGACTGCTCGATGGAAATTGCAATGTCCAGGTTTTCTGCTGACACACGCTTGAGCCCTGCCCAAGTGTCTTTTACCCCGAACGAATCCATGATTCGTTTCAGGCACGCCACCGCCATTCTGTGCGGAGCCTTGCTGACACCTTCGGTGCTGGCCGATGAACACCCAGGTCATGCTGAAGAACTGAGCCCGACGGTCATCACCGCCATTGCCCCGAGTTCGCCGCTGACCATCGTCACCAATCCGAAAGACCCGCGGCAACCGGTGCCGGCCAGCGATGGTTCGGATTATCTGAAAACCATCCCGGGATTCGCCCAGGTGCGCAATGGCGGTACCAACGGCGATCCGGTGCTGCGGGGCATGTTCGGTTCGCGCCTGAACATTCTCACCAACGGCGGCATGATGCTTGGCGCTTGCCCAGGGCGGATGGACGCCCCCACCTCCTACATCTCACCGGAAACCTACGACAAGCTTACGGTCATCAAAGGCCCGCAGACCGTACTTTGGGGACCGGGGGCTTCGGCCGGCACCATCCTCTTCGATCGCGAACCGGAAAGTTTCGGTGAACTGGGTACGCGGGTTAACGCCAGTGTGCTGGCCGGCTCCAATGGTCGTTTCGATAAAGTGCTGGACGCCGCTGCTGGCGGGCCACTGGGCTACGTGCGGGTGATTGGCAACACCGCCCAGGCCGACGATTACAAGGACGGCAACAACGACACCGTCGCCTCGCGTTATGACAAATGGAACGGCGATGTCGCACTGGGCTGGACCCCGGACGCCGATACCCTGCTGGAGCTGACCGCAGGCAAGGGTGACGGCGAGGCCCGGTACGCCGGTCGCGGCATGGACGGTTCACAATTCAAGCGCGAAAGCCTGGGCCTGCGCTTCGAGAAATCCAACCTCAGCGACGTACTGGAAAAGCTCGAAGCCCAGGTCTATTACAACTACGCCGACCACGTGATGGACAACTACACCCTGCGCACGCCGTCCGGTACCGGGATGATGGCCGGGCCAATGGCGTCCAATGTCGACCGCCGGACCCTCGGCGCGCGAATCAAGGGCACCTGGCGCTGGGCCGATGTGCAGTTGATCAGTGGCATCGACGCGCAGACCAACGAACATCGCCAGCGCAGCGCCATGGGTGTCGATGCCTACAAGGACCTGCCCTACACCAAGGATGCCGACTTCCATAACTACGGGGTGTTCGGCGAATTGACCTGGTACGCCGCCGACCGTGACCGATTGATCAGCGGTGCACGCCTGGACCGCGCTTCGGCCAAGGATTACCGGCAGACCACCGGTTCAGGAATGATGACCCGGCCGAACCCGACTGCCGATGACACCCGCGCGGGCACCCTGCCCAGCGGTTTCATCCGCTACGAACATGACCTGGCCGACAGCCCGACCACGCTGTATGCGGGCCTGGGGCACACCCAGCGGTTCCCGGATTACTGGGAGCTGTTTTCACCCAAGTCCGGCCCCGCCGGTTCGGTGAATGCCTTCGACTCGATCAAACCGGAAAAGACCACCCAGCTCGACTTCGGCCTGCAATACAAGACCGAAGACCTCGAAGCCTGGGCTTCGGCTTATGTCGGTCAGGTGCACGACTACATCCTGTTCAACTACACCCCGACAATGATGGGCACGACCTCGCAAGCCGAGAACATCGACGCGCGGATCATGGGTGGCGAACTGGGCGCTGCCTACAACTTAACCGAACACTGGAAAGCCGATGCGACCCTGGCCTACGCCTGGGGCAAGAACAGCAGCGATGGCAGTGCATTGCCGCAAATGCCGCCGCTGGATGCGCGTTTTGGCCTGACCTACAGCGAAGACAACTGGAGCGCTGGCGCACTGTGGAGAGTGGTCGCCGCGCAAAACCGTATCGACCAGAACAAAGGCAACGTGGTTGGCAAGGACTTCGACAAGACGCCGGGCTTCGGCGTGTTCTCCCTCAACGGCGCCTATCGGATCAGCAGCAACTGGAAGGTCAGCAGCGGCGTCGACAACCTGTTCGGCAAGGCGTACGCCGAACACTTGAACCTGGCCGGCAACGCCGGTTTCGGCTACCCGGCCAATGACCCGCAAGCCATAAAGGAGCCGGGGCGCACGCTCTGGACCAAGGTGGATATGAGCTTCTGAGAGCTTCGCGGGCAAGCCTCGCTCCTACAGCAGGAGCAAGGCTTGCCCGCGATCGGTTGTACAGCAACCGCAAAACAAACAACTAAAAGATCCAGCCAAGCGGAGCACACGTGATGAAACAGCCCAAAGTGAATTTCTACAACCTGGCCTGGCGCTGGCATTTCTATGCCGGATTGTTCGTTGCGCCATTCATGGTAATGCTGGCGCTGACCGGCACGATTTATCTGTTCAAACCGCAGCTCGACTCGCTGATGTACAGCAGCCTGCTCAACGTCCCGGCCGGCCATCACACGATCCCGGCCGATGACTTGCTCAAACGCGTAAAGGACTCGTATCCACAAGCGACGATCAAGCAATACCTGCCACCGGTCAACGCCGAGCGCAGCGCCCAGTTTGTCGTGATCAAAGACGGCACCGAGCTGAATGTGTTCGTCGATCCGTACCATGGCGACATTCTTGGCGAACAGGACGCCAGGAAGAACCTGCAAGCCATTGCCCGGGCGATCCACGGCGAACTGATGATCGGTACCGTCGGTGACCGGCTGGTGGAACTGGCTGCCGGGTGGGGCGTGGTGCTGGTGGTTTCCGGGGTGTTCTTGTGGTGGCCGCGCGGTCAGGCAGCGGGCATCTTGTGGCCGCGCCTCAGTAGTCGTGGCCGCGTGCTGTGGCGCGACTTGCACGCCGTCACCGGTTTCTGGGGCGCATCCCTGTTGTTGGTGATGCTGCTGAGCGGCATGACCTGGACCGGGTTCTGGGGCCAACAATATGCGGCCGTGTGGAACGTGTTTCCGGCGGCGATGTGGGACGACGTACCGAAATCCGACGTCGAAGCGCGCAGCCTCAACAGTGCCACGCGCCAGACTGTCCCTTGGGCCATGGAAAACACACCGATGCCGATGTCCGGCGCTCACGCCGAACACATGGCCCACGGTGGTGCCCAGGCTGGCCCGGCGGCGCCGAGCATCAGCTTGCAAGACGTGCAGAACATCGCCACCCAAGGCAAGGTCGAACCGGGTTACAGCATCACCTTGCCGACGACCGCCACCGGTGTTTTCACCATCGCGGTGTTCGCCGACGACCCGCGCAATGACGCCACGCTGCACGTCGACCAGTACACCGGCAAGGTCCTCGCCGATGTGCGCTACGAGCATTACGGCGCCGTCGCTCGCGCCACGGAAATCGGCGTGATGCTGCACGAAGGCAAGATGTTCGGTGTGGTCAACCAGATCATCGTGCTGCTGATCTGCCTGATGATCCTGCTCAGCGCCGTCAGCGGGGTGGTGATCTGGTGGAAGCGCCGCCCGCAAGGCAAGCTCGGTGTGCCGCCGCTGCGTCATGATCTGCCGAAGTGGAAAACCGCGATGGTCATCATGTTCGCATTGGCGGTGGCATTTCCGCTGGTGGGCGCTTCGCTGGTGGTGGTCTGGTTGCTCGATCGCCTGGTGCTGTCGCGCTTCATCCGGGAAACTGAAAGCGCCTCATCTTCATCGTGAGTCAGGCGAGATGCGCGGGAGCCTCGGCCCTGTAAACTGCCCGCGCGTCATCCTGGCAACTCAGGGTTACTTGCTGGCCTCATCGCGGGCAAGCCCGCTCCCACAGGGTCCATGTCTTACGCAATTTTTGTGATCGACATAACACCTGTGGGAGCTGGCTTGCCAGCGAAGGGACCGTTCGCTTCACCTAAAGAGTCACTGCATGACTTCGCTGAACCTCACAAATATTTCCTGGACTCCCCTTGGCCACGGCCATTGTCATCACCAGTTCCAGCTGCGTGATGCCTCGTTGCACGTGGCCGCCGGCGAGCTTGTCGGGTTGATCGGCCCTAACGGCAGTGGCAAGACCAGCCTGTTGCGTTGTGCGTGGCGCTTCAGCAAACCGCAAAGCGGCGAGGTCGGGCTCGGCCATCACAACGTCTGGAAGCAATCCTCGCGCTGGTGCGCGCAACGCATCGCCGTGGTGCTGCAGGAGTTTCCCGATGCCTTCGGGCTGACCGTCGAAGAAGTCGTCGCCATGGGGCGCACGCCGCACAAAGGCCTGTTCGATGGCGACACTGTCGAGGATCGAAACCTCGCCCTCCACGCTCTGGAATCAGTTGGCCTCAAGGGCTTCGAAGACCATGCGTTTACCACCCTGTCCGGCGGTGAAAAGCAGCGGGTGATCCTGGCCCGCGCGTTGGCCCAGCAACCGCAACTGCTGATCCTCGACGAGCCGACCAATCACCTTGATCCGCGCTATCAGCTGGAGCTGTTGCAGTTGGTCAAGCGCTTGAAGATCGGCACCCTGGCGAGCATCCATGACCTGAATCTGGCCGCGGCGTTCTGCGATCGGCTGTACGTGATCGATCACGGCCGCATCGTCGCTTGCGGCACACCGAAAGAAGTCCTCAACGCCGCGTTGTTGCGTAACGTGTTCGGCGTCGAAGCGTTGATCGATGAACATCCCTTGCACGGCTACCCCCGTATTACCTGGATAACCCAACCATGAATCTGCTGCGTTCCAGTCTTTCCCTCGCGGTGTTGCTGGGCAGCGCCCAGGCGTATGCCGAGCCCACGCATTACCCGTTGACGGTGCAGAGCTGCAATCGTCAAGTGACCTTCCAGCAGGCGCCGAAACACGCGGTCAGCCACGACATCAACATGACTCAAATGATGCTCGCCCTTGGCCTCAAGCCACAGATGGTCGGGTACAGCGGCGTCAGTGGCTGGAAAGCGGTGACGCCACAGATGCAGAGCATCCTCGACGGCTTGCCGGAGCTGGCGGCCAAGTACCCGTCGGTGGAAACCCTGCTCAACGCCAATGTCGATTTCTTCTTCGCCGGTTGGGATTACGGCATGCGTGTCGGCGGTGACCTCACGCCGCAAACCCTGCAACCGTTGGGCATCAATGTCTACGAACTGACCGAGTCCTGCGCATTCGTGATGAAGCGTCCACCGGCCAGCCTCGAAGACACGTACAACGACCTGCGCAACCTCGGCAGGATTTTCGACGTGCAGGATCGCGCCGATGCCGTGATCAGTGAAATGCAGGCGCAAGTCAGCAGGATTCGCAAGGGTCTGCCCGCCGATAAGCCCAGGGTCTTTCTCTATGACAGCGGTGAAGACCGGGCCATGACGTCCGGTCGCCTGGGCATGCCGCAAGCGCTGATCGATGCCGCCGGCGGGCAAAACATTCTCGCCGATGTCGACGCGAGCTGGACTCGGGTCAACTGGGAGAACGTGGTCGAGCGCAACCCGCAGGTGATCGTGATCGTCGACTATGGCGAAGTCACCGCCGAACAGAAGATTGAATTCCTGCGCAGCAACAAGGCGCTGCAATCGGTGGACGCGATCAAGCACCAACGCTTCATCGTCATTCCCTACGTGCAGGCCACTCCGGGGATCGACAACGTCCTGGCGGTGGAAACCCTGGCCAAGGGTTTGCACGGCACATGATCAATCGTCGCTACGCCTTGTTGCTGATGGCCCTTGGCGCGCTGCTGCTGGTGTCGTGCGTGGTATCGCTGGGATTCGGCCCGGCGCGGGTGCCGGTGGACGTAGTCTGGCGGATTCTCCTGCACAAGTTGTTCGGCGTTGGTGTGCAGGAGTGGAGCGCCGGGCAGGCACATATCGTCTGGCTGATCCGCGTACCGCGCATGTTGCTCGGTGCGCTGGTCGGCGCCGGGTTGGCGCTGGTCGGCGCGGTGCTGCAAGCGGCGACCCGTAATCCGCTGGCCGATCCGCATCTGCTGGGGGTCACCTCCGGCGCAACCCTGGGCGCGGTGATCGTGATGTTGCATGTCGGTGAAATCGTTGGCTTGCTGACCTTGCCGATTGCAGCATTCATCGGTGCATTGTTGAGCATGCTGGTGGTGCTGATGATCGCCAGCCGCCACGGTCGACTCGAAAGTGAACGCCTGCTGCTGTGCGGAGTGGCGGTGTCGTTCGTGATGATGGCGGTGGCCAACTTGCTGCTGTTCATGGGCGACCATCGCGCCAGTTCGGCGGTGATGTTCTGGATGCTCGGTGGTCTCGGGCTGGCGCGCTGGGAATTGCTCGCGGTGCCCGCCGCCAGCGTGTTGATTGGGTTGGTGCTGCTGCTGGGCATGGCTCGACCGCTCAATGCGTTGATGGCCGGCGAGCAGACTGCCGTGACGCTGGGATTGAATGCGCGATCCGTGCGGTTGCGAGTGTTCGTGATCGCTTCGCTGATGACCGGGGTGCTGGTGTCGATCAGCGGCTCCATTGGTTTTGTCGGGTTGATGGTGCCGCATATTGCGCGGCGACTGGTCGGCGCGGAACACCGTAGATTGCTGCCGGTGTGCGTACTGCTCGGCAGCGTGTTTCTGGTGTGGGTCGACGTCGCCGCCCGGACGCTGATCGCGCCCGAAGACTTGCCCATCGGCGTGGCCACCGCCGCGATTGGCGGCTTGTTTTTCATCGGTTTGATGCGACGTCGTTAACATCATGTTTAATTAAAACAAACTAAAAACCACATGGAGATCTGGAAAAGTCTCGTATTGAGTTGGCACTTAACAAATCCATGACCACGCTCATACTCCGCTCCAGCAAGTTACATAATAAAAACTTGCGCACATTAATGACGATTATTCCTACACCTTAACCGTCATAATTCTTACAGGAGCGGAAAGAGGTAACCATGTTCAAAAAACTCATCATAGCCATCGCACTTGTTTCAACGCCTGCATGGGCAGCCAAGCCACCCTTTACTGGCGTTGACTACAGCGGCCGATATCAATGTACCGGAATGGACAGTCACATCGGCCCGTTTGAAGGGGTTGTCGACATGAAACTCAATGCCGAACAAAGTACCGGCGAACATGGCGCCTACGGTTTTACCCTGACATTGCCCGACAACTCGCGGTATGACGGGTTTGCCGCCGCCAACTTGAATTCCCTGGCGATTTACTTTGCCCATACCGACCCGTCGCTCAAGGACTACGGTGTCGGGATAGCGAACATCGCGTCCACGCCTGACGGGAAAACTTCATTCACCAAGTACTACTACGGCCCGGAGTACGAAGGTGGCGGACATGGTTTTGAAACCTGCATCAAAAGCTGACACTCGTCGCTTACAAAACTGATACCCACTGTTGAATCCTGCTCGCGGTGGCGATCTTTCAGCCAGCGCAGATGTTGTCTGATCTACCGCTATCGCGAGCAGGCTCGCGCCTACAGTTTGATCGGCACGGCTCGCCCCAATCTGGCGCGGCCACCTGCACCAGCGCGCCAACAGCGTTCTCTCATGGTGCATCCCGCCAACGCTCAATCGCTCTAAACCGACATTTTCCTACCTTTGCCCGACCGGGCACAGCCCTTGCTAAAGACCCTTCAGTAGTCCGCATCTGCCACCCAAGAAAATTCATAAGTTCATGGAGATCGCACAATGAAGCGTCGCAGTTTGATCAAGGCTTTCACACTTTCGGCAAGCATTGCCGCGATGGGCATGACCTGGACCGTCCAGGCTGCCGAGACCATCAAGGTCGGTATTCTGCATTCGTTGTCCGGCACCATGGCGATCTCCGAAACGTCGCTCAAAGACATGGCGCTGATGACCATCGACGAGATCAATGCCAAGGGCGGCGTGAACGGCAAGATGCTGGAGCCGGTGGTCGTGGACCCTGCGTCCAACTGGCCGCTGTTCGCCGAAAAGGGCCGCCAGCTGCTGACCCAGGACAAGGTCGCCGTGGTGTTCGGTTGCTGGACTTCGGTGTCACGCAAATCGGTACTGCCGGTGTTCGAAGAGCTCAATGGCCTGCTGTTCTATCCGGTGCAGTACGAAGGCGAAGAGATGTCGCCGAACGTGTTCTACACCGGCGCCGCGCCGAACCAGCAAGCGATCCCCGCCGTTGAATATTTGATGAGTGAAGAAGGCGGCAGCGCCAAGCGATACTTCCTGCTCGGCACTGACTACGTCTACCCGCGCACCACCAACAAAATCCTGCGTTCGTTCCTGCACTCCAAAGGTGTGGCCGACAAGGACATCGAAGAGGTCTACACGCCGTTCGGTCACAGCGACTATCAAACCATCGTCGCCAACATCAAGAAGTTCTCGGCCGGCGGCAAGACGGCGGTCATCTCCACCGTCAACGGTGACTCCAACGTGCCGTTCTACAAAGAATTGGCCAACCAGGGGCTCAAAGCCACCGACGTTCCAGTCGTGGCGTTCTCGGTGGGCGAAGAAGAACTGCGCGGCATCGACACCAAACCGCTGGTGGGCAACCTCGCGGCGTGGAACTACTTCGAATCGGTGGAGAACCCGGCGAACAAGAAATTCGTTGCCGACTGGAAAGCCTATGCCAAGAAACACAACCTGCCAGGCGCTGACAAAGCCGTGACCAACGACCCGATGGAGGCCACTTACGTCGGCATCCACATGTGGGCGCAGGCCGCTGAAAAAGCCAAGTCCACCGACGTCGATAAAGTCCGTGAAGCCCTCGGCGGCCAGACCTTCGCCGCGCCGTCCGGCTACACCCTGACCATGGACAAGACCAACCACCACCTGCACAAGCCGGTGATGATCGGCGAGATCCAGGCCGACGGTCAGTTCAACGTCGTATGGCAGACCGAAGGCCCGATTCGCGCCCAGCCGTGGAGCCCGTTCATTCCGGGCAACGACAAGAAGCCGGAGTATGCGGTGAAGAGCAACTGAGTTATCCCGCTCAACCTGATCGTTCCCACGCTCTGCGTGGGAATGCCTCAACGGACGCTCTGCGTCCGCTTCAGGGACGCGGAGCGTCCCGGGCTGCATTCCCACGCGGAGCGTGGGAACGATCAAAACCAACCCCCAGTGGGAGCGGTTTTTGTGGCGAGGGAGCTTGCTCCCGTTGAACTGCGCAGCAGTCCTTTTTGGGAACCGGTTCGCGTCCCAGCGGGAGCAAGCTCCCTCGCCACAAGAGCCAGCCTTCACATTAGTCCGAGCAAGGCGACTCTCTATGCCCACTGCCCTCTACCGCTTTCTCCTCGCCCTCGCGTTGTTGCTGCCGATGGCCACTCACGCCGGCGACGCCGAAGACTTCGTCGCCGCCAATCCCGTGCAGCAAGCCAAGTTGCTCGAAGCCTGGGCCGCGCAGCCCGATCCGGTCCGCGTCGAGCTGATCAATGCCCTGCAACAAGGTGTATTGACCGTCGACGGCCAACCGAAAACCTTGCGCCTGAACAATCGCTTGCGGGGGTTGATCGACACCGCCCTGGCCAGCCATCAGTTGCTCGCCGCCGACGCCAGACTGCGTCTGGCCGCTGCACAGCAACTACAGAAAAGCGCCAAACCGGCGCAGTTGAAATTCCTCGACCAGCAGCTTGCTGGCGAACAGGACGAAAGCGTCCATGCCGCACTGAGCCTTGCCCTGGCCAATCTGCAATTGGTTGATGCCGACCCGGCTGTGCGGCTCGCCGCTGTGCGCCTGCTCGGTGAAACCGGTGACCCGCTGGCCCGCACCCGGCTCGAAGGCTTGCTCGATCCCGCCGTTGAAACCGATGCCACTGTACGCACAGCGGCCGAAACCAGCCTGGCCCAGGTCAAACGCAAACTGCTGATCGGCGAGCTTGTGGGCCAGGCCTTCAGCGGCATGTCGCTGGGTTCGATTCTGCTGCTCGCAGCGTTGGGCCTGGCGATCACCTTCGGCCTGCTCGGCGTGATCAACATGGCCCACGGCGAAATGCTGATGCTCGGTGCCTACTCGACCTATGTCGTGCAATTGATGTTCCAGCGCTACGCGCCGCAGGCCATTGAGTTCTATCCACTGATCGCCTTGCCCGTGGCCTTTTTTGTCACCGCCGCCATCGGCATGGCGCTGGAGCGTACGGTGATTCGCCACCTCTATGGCCGCCCACTGGAGACCCTGCTCGCCACCTGGGGCATCAGCCTGATGCTGATTCAACTGGTGCGTCTGGTGTTCGGCGCGCAGAACGTTGAAGTGGCCAACCCCGCGTGGCTGTCGGGCGGCATTCAAGTGCTGCCCAATCTGGTTCTACCGTACAACCGCATCGTCATCATCGCGTTCGCCCTGTTTGTGGTGGTGCTGACCTGGCTGCTGCTGAACAAGACACGCCTGGGCCTGAACGTGCGCGCCGTCACCCAGAACCGCAACATGGCGGCCTGTTGCGGCGTGCCCACCGGACGCGTAGACATGCTCGCCTTCGGCCTCGGTTCGGGCATTGCCGGTCTGGGTGGCGTTGCGCTGAGCCAGATCGGCAACGTCGGCCCGGATCTGGGCCAGAGCTACATCATCGACTCGTTCCTGGTGGTGGTGCTCGGCGGCGTCGGGCAATTGGCCGGCAGCGTGTTCGCCGCGTTTGGCCTGGGGATCGCCAACAAGATTCTCGAACCGCAGATCGGCGCCGTGCTCGGCAAGATCCTCATCCTCGCGCTGATCATTCTGTTCATCCAGAAACGTCCGCAAGGTCTCTTTGCACTGAAAGGACGGGTGATCGACTGATGAACCAGCCTCTGATTGTCACGGCTACCCAAAAGGCCGGCCCGAAAGTCACGATCGCTGTCGGCGCGGTGATCCTCGCCCTGCTGCTGGCATTGCCGCTGCTGTCGTTGCTACCGGTGGACAGCACGTTGCATGTATCCGCCTACACGCTGACGCTAGTGGGCAAGATACTCTGCTACGCCATCGTTGCCCTGGCGCTGGACCTGGTCTGGGGTTACGCCGGCCTGCTGTCCCTGGGCCATGGTCTGTTCTTCGCCCTTGGCGGTTACGCGATGGGCATGTACCTGATGCGCCAGGCCTCGGGAGATGGCTTGCCGGCGTTCATGACGTTCCTGTCGTGGACCGAGCTGCCGTGGTTCTGGACCGGCACCAGCAGCTTTCTCTGGACCCTGTGCCTGGTCGTTCTGGCGCCGGGGTTGCTGGCTCTGGTATTCGGCTTCTTCGCCTTCCGTTCGCGGATCAAGGGCGTGTATTTCTCGATCATGACCCAGGCCCTGACCTTCGCCGGGATGCTGCTGTTTTTCCGCAACGAAACCGGCTTCGGTGGCAACAACGGCTTCACCAACTTCCGCACGATTCTCGGCTTCGGCATTACTGAACCCGGCACCCGCGCCGTGCTGTTTTTCGCCACGGTGCTGTTGCTGGTGGCGAGCCTGTACATCGGCTGGCGGCTGGCGCAAAGCAAGTTCGGCCGAGTGCTGACCGCGCTGCGCGATGCGGAGAATCGCTTGATGTTCTGTGGCTACGATCCGCGTGGTTTCAAGTTGTTCGTGTGGGTGTTGAGCGCTGTGCTATGCGGTTTGGCCGGCGCGTTGTATGTGCCGCAAGTCGGCATCATCAACCCGAGTGAAATGTCGCCGACCAACTCGATTGAAGCGGCGGTGTGGGTGGCCCTCGGCGGTCGTGGCACCTTGATCGGTCCGTTGCTCGGTGCCGGCGTGGTCAACGGCATGAAGAGCTGGTTCACCGTGGCGTTCCCCGAGTATTGGCTGTTCTTCCTCGGTGCGCTGTTCATTGTCGTGACCTTGTATTTGCCCAAAGGCGTGATCGGTTTGCTGAAAAAGAGAGGTGAGCAATGAGAGTCACTGCGACGGCGCAATTCATGCTCGAACCCGCGTTCTTCCCCGTGGAGCCCAACAAGGACGCCGGCACCAGCCGCGACACCATCGGCCTTGGTCAACGCGCCGGCAAGGGCCTGAACACCCGCCACGGCACCATCCTGACCCTGGAAGACATCAGCGTCAGCTTCGATGGCTTCAAGGCCCTGAACGATCTGAACCTGTACATCGGCGTCGGCGAACTGCGCTGCATCATCGGCCCCAACGGCGCGGGCAAGACCACGTTGATGGACGTGATCACCGGCAAGACCAGGCCCAGCCACGGCAAGGCCTGGTTTGGCGAAACCCTGGACCTGACACAGATGAGCGAAGTGCAGATCGCCCAGGCCGGTATCGGCCGCAAGTTCCAGAAGCCCACAGTGTTCGAGGCCCTGAGCGTTTTTGAGAATCTTGAGTTGGCGCAGAAAACCGACAAGTCGGTGTGGGCCAGCCTGCGGGCGCGGCTCAATGGTGAGCAAAAGGATCGCATCGCCGAAGTGCTCGATACCATTCGCCTGACCGCGTCGGTCAATCGCCCCGCCGGGTTGCTGTCACACGGGCAAAAGCAGTTTCTGGAGATCGGCATGTTGCTGATGCAGGACCCACAACTGCTGCTGCTCGACGAACCGGTCGCGGGCATGACCGACGCCGAAACCGAATTCACCGCCGAGCTGTTCAAGACCCTCGCCGGCAAGCATTCGCTGATGGTGGTGGAACACGACATGGGCTTCGTCGGCTCGATTGCCGACCACGTCACCGTGTTGCATCAGGGCAGCGTGTTGGCCGAAGGGTCGCTTGCGCAGGTGCAGGACAACGAGCGGGTGATCGAGGTCTACCTCGGTCGCTGATTTTGCGAATTGATCGTTCCCATGCTCCGCGTGGGAATGCCGCCTGGGACGCTCCGCGTCCCGCTGACAATGCAGGGCTCAAGTCCTGCGCATGGTGACGCTGAGCGTCACGAAATGCATTCCCACGCAGAGCGTGGGAACGATCACGGGGAGAACATGGACATGCTGCAAGTCGACAAGCTGCACCAATATTATGGCGGTAGCCACATCCTGCGCGGCCTGACGTTTGAGGTGAAGGTCGGTGAAGTCACCTGCCTGCTCGGGCGTAACGGCGTGGGCAAGACCACGTTGCTCAAATGCCTGATGGGGCTGCTGCCGGCCAAGGAAGGTGCGGTCAATTGGGAAGGTAAACCGATCACCGCCTTCAAGCCGCACCAACGGGTGCACGCCGGCATCGCCTACGTGCCGCAAGGCCGGGAAATCTTCGGCCGCCTGACCGTGGAAGAAAACCTGCTGATGGGTCTTTCACGCTTTCCAGGCAGTGAAGCGAAAGAAGTCCCGGCGTTCATCTACGAATTGTTCCCGGTGCTGCTGCAGATGAAGCAACGCCGCGGTGGCGACCTTTCCGGTGGTCAGCAACAGCAACTGGCCATTGGTCGCGCACTGGCCAGCCGCCCACGCCTGCTGATCCTCGATGAGCCCACCGAAGGCATCCAGCCCTCGGTGATCAAGGAGATCGGCGCAGTGATCAAGAAACTCGCTGCCCGTGGCGACATGGCCATTCTGCTGGTGGAGCAGTTCTACGATTTCGCCGCCGAACTGGCCGATCAATACCTGGTGATGTCCCGGGGCGAAATCGTGCAACAGGGTCGCGGCGAGAACATGGAAGCGGAAGGCGTGCGCGGACTGGTCACGATCTGAGTCATTCCAAGCACCAATTTGTCGCACCCCTCGTTGCGCCGCGCCCCTTACTGGTGCGCGGCGCGCCTTAACAATCCTGCTCTTGCGGATAAATTCCTGCGGCACAGCCTTTGCAACCCTGCTGTCGAACTCCCGAAAAGCATTGACCATGACTCTTCCCGCATCCGGCATTTCGTTTACCCCCAGTTGGCATGCCGAGCTGGAACTGGGCTACGCCCGGTTCAACGACGCCACGCGCCCGGTCCAGCGCCGGCACAAAGGCCCGCTGCGGGTGCAGAAACACCTGTATGCCGAAGGTCCCGAAGTCTGCCAGCACATCATCGTCCACCCGCCGGGCGGGATTGCCGGCGGTGATCGCCTGAACATTTCGGCCGATGTCGGTTCCCGCGCCTGGGCGCAAATCACCAGTCCCGGGGCAGCCAAGTGGTATCGCGCGGCAGGCCCTGCCTATCAGCGGCTGGACTTGAAAGTAGCCGCCGGTGCGACACTGGAATGGCTGCCCCAGGAAACGATCATTTTCAGTGCAGCGCAGGCCGAACTCAGCACCTCTGTCGAGCTTGAAGGCGATGCCCGTCTGTTCTACTGGGATGTGGTGGCCCTGGGCCGACCGGCCAGCGGTGAGCGTTTCGACCTCGGGCACTTTCAGGCGCAACTGGAGATCCGTCGCGACGGCCAGTTGCTCTGGCATGAACGCCAGCGCATTGTCGGCAATGACGGCCTGCTCGATTCACCGATCGGGCTGGATGGGCAACCGGTGTTTGGCACCTTGTTGGTGACTGGCGAGATAGATAGTGAGTTGCTGGAGAAATGCCGCTCGCTGCCCAACGAAGTGCGCGGGGACCTGACCCAGTTGCCCGGGTTGCTGGTGGCTCGATGCCTGGCCAGTGAGGCATTGCTGGCACGGGGCTGGCTGATTGAATTGTGGAAGTTGCTGCGCCCAGCGCTTTTGGATCGCGAAGCCATGCCACCACGCATCTGGAACACCTGAACACCGAACCCTGTGGGAGCTGGCTTGCCAGCGATGCTTTTGGCGGCATCGAGGTCCCCATCGCTGGCAAGCCAGCTCCCACAGGGTTCGTGTTTACATGCCCGAATACCTTTTAATCTGCCCTGATGGATTGCACCAATGGACCTGACCCCACGTGAAAAAGACAAGCTGCTGATCTTCACCGCCGGCCTCGTCGCCGAGCGGCGTTTGGCGCGCGGTGTGAAACTCAATTACCCGGAAGCCATGGCCTACATTTCCGCGGCGCTGCTCGAAGGCGCGCGCGATGGTCGAACCGTGGCCGAACTGATGCACTTGGGCACCACCTTGCTCAGCCGCGAACAAGTAATGGAGGGTATCCCGGAGATGATTGCGGAGATCCAGGTCGAAGCGACGTTCCCCGATGGCACCAAACTGGTCACCGTCCACCAACCGATCGCCTGAGGTCCCGCCATGACTTACCACATCCGCGATGCCGTGCATGCCGATCTTGCGGCGATCCGCGACATCTACAACGACGCCGTGCTCAACACCACCGCGATCTGGAACGAACATGCCGTGGACCTCGACAACCGTCAGGCCTGGTTCCACGCCCGACAGGCGCAGGCGTATCCGATCCTGGTAATCGTCGATATGGACGACGCCGTACTGGGCTACGCTTCTTTCGGCGACTGGCGCCCATTCGACGGCTTCCGCCACACCGTCGAGCACTCGGTCTACGTACGCAGCGATCAACGCGGCAATGGCCTGGGGCCGCAACTCATGGACGTGCTGGTAGCGCGCGCCCGAGGTTGCGGCAAACACGTCATGGTCGCGGCCATCGAAAGTGGCAACACCGCCTCGATCCGCTTGCATGAGCGCATCGGTTTCGTCACCACCGGGCAAATGCCACAAGTGGGTACCAAATTCGGGCGCTGGCTGGACCTGACCTTCATGCAACTGACCCTCAATCCTGGCGCACAGCCACCTGCCGCCCACAAGGAGTGATCGCACATGAATCCCGCCCAACTGCGACGCGTCAATGTAGAAAGCTTTGCGCACTACCGTCAGGGCCTGATTGATCTGCTGCTCGATGCCGTCGGCTATGGCGCCAGTGTCGGCTTCATGGCCGACCTTGATGCCACGCAGGCCCACGCCTATTTCGATGAGGTTCAGGACAATCTCAACAAAGGCAATTTGTTGCTGTGGGTGGTGGTCAAGGACGAACAGGTGCAAGCCAGCGTGCAACTGGGCCTGTGCCGCAAAGCCAATGGCCTGAACCGCGCCGAAGTGCAGAAATTGCTGGTGCGCGAACATGCGCGACGTCGTGGCCTGGGCCAACAGTTGATGACCGCATTGGAACAGGCCGCCTTGCAACACAAGCGCGGCATGCTCTACCTCGACACTGAAGCCGGCTCGCCCGCTGAGGATTTCTACAAAGCCCTGGGCTACACCCGCGCCGGGGAAATCCCCGATTACGCCTGCGACCCGAGCGGCCGTTACAAGCCCACCGCCCTCTACTACAAGATTCTCCAAGGAGCCCATTGATGATTCCCGGTGAATACCAGATCCAGCCCGGCGACATCGAACTCAACGCCGGTCGCCGCACCATCAGCCTGACCGTGGCCAACAGTGGCGACCGGCCGATCCAGGTCGGTTCGCATTACCACTTTTTCGAAACCAACGACGCGTTGACCTTCGACCGCACCGCCAGCCGCGGCATGCGCCTGAACATCCCCGCCGGCACTGCCGTGCGCTTTGAACCGGGGCAGAGTCGCGACGTCGAGTTGGTGGATCTGGCGGGGCATCGTCGGGTGTTCGGGTTTGCCGGCAGGGTCATGGGCAATCTCGACTGAAATGTTCCCCTGTGGCGAGGGAGCTTGCTCCCGCTCGAGTGCGAAGCGCTCGCTAATCAGAAACATGGGGTGTACCTGACGATATCCGATTGCAGGTTTCACGGCTGTTGCGCAGCCCAGCGGGAGCAAGCTCCCTCGCCACAATGGATCGCAGGTTGACACCCATCATTTACAAGGCAAGCGCATGAAAATCTCAAGACAAGCCTACGCCGACATGTTCGGCCCCACCGTCGGCGACAAGGTGCGCCTGGCCGACACCGAACTGTGGATCGAAGTGGAAAAAGACTTCACCACCTATGGCGAAGAAGTGAAGTTCGGCGGCGGCAAGGTGATCCGCGATGGTCAGGGCCAGAGCCAATTGCTGGCCGCCGAAGTGGTCGACACGTTGATCACCAATGCGCTGATCATCGATCACTGGGGCATCGTCAAAGCTGACGTCGGCCTCAAGGACGGGCGCATCGCCGGCATCGGCAAGGCCGGCAATCCGGACGTGCAACCGGACGTGACCATTGCCATCGGGGCCAGCACCGAAGTCATCGCGGGCGAAGGCATGATCCTCACCGCCGGCGGCATCGACACCCACATCCACTTCATCTGCCCGCAGCAGATCGAAGAGGCGCTGATGAGCGGCGTCACCACCATGATCGGCGGCGGCACCGGTCCGGCCACCGGCACCAACGCCACCACCTGCACCTCCGGGCCATGGCACCTGGCGCGCATGCTCCAGGCCGCCGATGCGTTCCCGATGAACATCGGCCTCACCGGCAAAGGCAACGCCAGCTTGCCGGAGCCGTTGATCGAACAGGTCAAGGCCGGCGCCATCGGCCTCAAGTTGCATGAAGACTGGGGCACCACCCCGGCAAGCATCGACAACTGCCTGAGCGTCGCCGATCAGTTCGACGTGCAGGTGGCGATCCACACCGACACCCTCAACGAATCAGGCTTCGTCGAAACCACCCTCGCCGCTTTCAAGGGCCGCACCATCCACACCTATCACACCGAAGGTGCCGGTGGCGGTCACGCACCGGACATCATCAAGGCCTGCGGCTTCGCCAACGTGCTGCCGAGTTCGACCAACCCGACCCGACCGTTCACCCGTAACACCATCGACGAACACCTCGACATGCTGATGGTCTGCCATCATCTTGACCCGAGCATTGCCGAAGACGTGGCCTTCGCTGAAAGCCGCATTCGCCGCGAGACCATTGCTGCCGAAGACATCCTCCACGACCTCGGTGCGTTCTCGATGATCAGCTCCGACAGCCAGGCCATGGGTCGTGTCGGCGAAGTCATCACGCGCACCTGGCAGACCGCCGACAAGATGAAAAAACAGCGCGGGCCGCTGGCGGGTGACGGCACAGGCAACGACAACTTCCGCGCCAAACGCTACATCGCCAAGTACACCATCAACCCGGCGATCACCCATGGCATCAGCCACGAAGTGGGCTCGGTGGAAGTGGGAAAATGGGCCGACCTGGTGCTTTGGCGCCCAGCATTCTTCGGCGTCAAACCGACGCTGATTCTAAAAGGCGGTGCCATTGCGGCCAGCCTGATGGGCGACGCCAACGCTTCGATTCCGACGCCGCAACCGGTGCACTACCGCCCGATGTTCGCCAGCTTCGGCGGCTCATTGCATGCCACCAGCATGACCTTCATCAGCCAGGCGGCACATGACGCCGGATTGCCCGAAGCCCTGGGATTGAAGAAGAAAATCGCCGTGGTCAAAGGCTGTCGCGACGTGCTGAAAACCGACCTGATCCACAACGACTACTTGCCGAACATCGACGTCGATCCGCAGACCTATCAGGTCAAAGCTGACGGCGAGTTGTTGTGGTGTGAGCCGGCGGATGTGTTGCCGATGGCGCAGCGCTATTTCCTCTTCTGAACATTCAAGGCAAGAAAAAACCCTGAGTGCGCCATCACTCAGGGTTTTAATGGCATCTATCGATGCGCTGGTTGCGCCTTCACATCGAAGAACAGAACCGTGTCAGTCAGTGGTCTCGAGCGTAAAGGCAGGCGGTTCAACCCGGCGCAGTTTTGCCCGGTCCATGGCTTGCTGAGTCAATTGTTTGAGGAGGGTTTCGCGCTCGTCCCTGATCAGGTCAAGCTCTGCGGCAAACACTTCATCGGTCACGACTTTCTCCGGCCCGAAGGCGCTTTCAGGTTTACCGAGTTCCGCGGCCAGCACCCTGATGTCTTCCTTCAGCTTCTCTCTTTCCTTGAGCGTCAGGTCCGAACCGGCGGCACGATCATCCAGAGCGACCTTGAACTCGGTCGTCGCTTCCGTCTTGCGATCAAAGACCCTGAACCGTGCGCGATTCGAGCGCTGCACATAGGTCCGCCAAAACGGCTGCTCGGCAATCGAATCACGCAGCAGATCGCCCTCCTCCAGTCCCAGGACCCGCTGGTAGGCGTCCTCGATCATTTCACTGGTAACGCCTGCGATCTGGCGAAACTGCATACCGCGCGCCTGCCAGGGCAGGTCAAGGCGCTCCGCCAGGTCCGTCATGAAGGCGAGATGGACCTCGACCTCATCGATGGTTCCGGTCACATTGCCTTCCTCATCGATGCGTCGAAAACGCTCGCCCGCGGCTTCGCGGTCGATGATATGACGACGGGCGATTCGCTCGATTTCATCCAGGCGGCTCTTGCCCCGGGCCAATTCGACCAACTGCGTTTCGATCAAACTGGCGTTGCCCAGTTCGAGGGCTTCCTGGACCAGCACATCGACCCCCAGAACATTGAACAGCTGGGTCGCGCCATCCACGCATTGGGTACGCATCGACGCTTCGCTGAAAAATTTTGTGCGCAGCTCAGCGTCCCTCGCCATGGTCTCGATCATTCGCCACACCTTGGCCGTCAGATCGGTTCGATAGGCGCCGCCCGCGGTGAAGTCTGCCGATTGGGTCAGGCGCCTGATCTCGTCGAAGAAACCGTGCGAGTTGAACTCATCTTCAAGCGCATCCCAGAGCATTTGATTTTGTACCCATTGGTCAAAGGTAATGCCTTGCTGCCATTGCAGGGTGTCACGCACGCCCCGGGGAGGGTACGGGCGATCGGGGTCCAGCCCTGTCGACCTGATGTACTCCTTGAGCCGTTCCAGGTTTTCGGCTGACATGAAGGGCGGCTGGCGGCTGAGCAACGTACGCGCCAGTAACTCTGCATCGACCGAACCCGGGGTGACTTCGGGTATGTGCGTAAGCACGTTGCGTTGCAGGTCCAGATGGATATGCCGGGGGCGTGGAAGGTCGAACAGTCCCGCAGGCCACGTGGTCGCGCCGGTGTCGTACAGCAGCAGCGTATGCAGGTCGGGCATGCGACTGATGTTCGGCAGCAGACCCAACGGGTTTCCTGCCAGCCCCAGGGTTTGCAGCTTCGTGCAGCGACCGAGCACGTCGACATCGGAGGCCATCAGCACAATCCGGTTGCCCGAGAGCTCGAGGAAATTGAGGTGCGGCATCTGGGCGATGTGTCGCGGCAAAGCCGTCAGTCGATTGTTGCCAAGGTCCAGGGCGCGCAACTTGCGAAACGGCTGAAGAAAGGATTGTTGCGCATCGGTCACGCCGCAGTTGAACATCTTCAGATAAGTGACATGGTCGAAATTGCCTTCCAGCGCCGGCATGTTTTTGAAATGCAGGTTCAGAGGAAAGCTGCTCAAGTCCAGTTTCTCTCCAATCACATTGCCGAATGAGTCGAACTGTTTTGGCCCCGTGCGTTGCCAGCATTGCCTGATCTTGCGGGCGAACTGACTCCTCGCGTTCCGTTCGTCGAAGCCACTGGGGCTAAAACGGAAATCCCGGGTCGGCGAGTTCACCCATCGCTTGAGCGTTGAGCTCAACCGTTCGAATTCAAGTTCAAGTGCTTCAAGCTGCAGGTCGGCCAGTATCCCTTGACGGTTGAAACGCTCCAGCAACGCAGTGGACTCTTGCTCCGTGAAAGCGGGATAGAGCCTTCGTATCCGCGCCTGCGGACTTTGCTCAGCACGCCCGCCAACGAGTTCACGCAAATACCCCAACATTCCACCTGGCAAACGCATGGCTTGCAGGTCGTACAACGGTTTACGGATCGGCTGCTCCAGCAGAATCGGCTCGAACTGCTCATGGCTCAGTGGCGAACGCCGCACCGCTTCCTTGAGCCGTGCATTTTCGTGAATGTCATAACCCAGTGCGTTGCGCTCATTGTCAGGCAGCGCATGCAGCACCGAAGCATAGAGGTCGTCGGTACCGTGCAAGTGGTGATCATTTGCGTCACGCGCCTGGTAGAGGCCATCTTCCTCCAGCACCAGCACCTTACGGATCGGTGCCTGCGCCGGCCCCACGCTGGCGAGCAAATCCCCGGAAAATCCCAGGTGACGAATTTCGATCCGCACTTGCGTCGACCAACCGGGCAGGCTGGCCAGCGTGGCGAGTTCGAGCCGGCGGGTATCGGCACTTACCAGTTCATCGAGGTAAAGCCCCTCATAGGCCCGGTTCAAGCGCACGTGCTCCTGCGCCAGGCGGGCCTGCCGGCGCAAACGCAGCGGCAGGCGGCGTTTCTCGGTCAGATGCTGCAGATCCGTGGGCTCGGCACTCTCGAGTAATTCTTGCGCGACGCTGGCGGGCAGCTGCGCAAAATCATCCACCAGCAAACGCACTTGCGCGCTGCCGGACACATCGCGGCTCTTGTAGAGTGCGTCGAACAGACGCTTTTGTTGCTTGCGCGCCTGCATGGCCAGGCGACTGCGCAGCGCGTCGATCCGTGAGGACGTGTCATTGGCGACCTTCGCACCCAGCATCTCGCGAAGTTCAGCCGTGTCCAGCGACTCAATCACCCGTTCAGGCAGTTTCCCGGCCACCAACTCCGAGCGGCTGATTTTGAGGGTCTGTGGCTCAGCGGCCAGGGTGTTGCCATGTTTGACGGACGCACCGGTGCGGTCATCGCGTTCAAACACCTCCAGGGCCCGGGACTCCGGCCAGCGCGGCAGCTCAACCAGCGTCGCCGGCAGAAAACCGGACATTTCCTCCGACACCTGATCCGACAGGATTTGCTCGGGATAGCGTTGCGCGTCCGCATAGGTATTGAAACGTGTCAACGTATCGCGCAACAGCGCAGGCGGCGTTTCATGTTCAACATGCAACCGGCGCAACAGCCCCTCTTCAACGCCGCTCACTTGCTGGATCTTGGCCAGGGTAGATGCCGAGTAATTATCCAGTGAGTTGTCCAGGCGAGACATCAGTTGAGTCGCGTCCCACCTCAAGGGGTGCTCGGTTTCAGCTTTCCAGGCGCCGGCATTATTGTGCTCCACCCTGGGCTGATAGGCGCTTGGCCGGGTCGGATGCTGCAGACGATGCTCGCCCGTCACCGGGTCCTGGCGCACCCGGTAATGCTTTTTCTCCAGGCGCAGCCACTGCTGATCGTTGTACTGATAAATCCCCAGATCATTGGGCTTGGCCTCCGCCGGCAGCATCACCGACTGCTCATAAGGCGCCAGATCCGGTTTCCAGAGGCGGGTCTTGCCATCGGGCAGCTCCACCGGTTTGAGGCTGTCGATCATCGGGCTGGGTGTGACCGCCACCCGGGCGCCGCTGGGCAAGACATGCCCGGTGGCCATCAAGGCCAGTTGCGCAAAGTTGATCAAGACCGAGTTGATGTGCGTCGATGCTTCGTCCCGATCGCCCTTGCTCCAGTCCTCGATTCCCTCCAGCAGCTCTTCGCCAATCTGCGCCACCATCAACGCCAGCATGGCTTCGCCCAGCCCTGGAACCAGCATCGCGGTAAAGTTGAACAGGTTCCAGCCAATGTCCAGATAGCTGGTCAGGCGTTTCCAGCGGGTGGTGGCGTCTTCATCGCCGGTCGGCACCGCGATGACCCGAGCATCGCTGATCGCCTTGTCACGTTTTAGTCGGTACAGCTGTGCCCACAGCTCACCGGACAGCCGGTGGGTGACGGGCTCGGCATTCGGATTCTCGACCGCGGTTTCCCGCCACCATGGCCCCATGTCCAGCGGTTCGCGTTGCTGCCAGGTTATCCGGCTCAGCCGTTCCCTGACCCGGGCAAAGAACCGGCCCTTGTCTTTCTGCGCCACGAAACGGCTGAAGAATGCCTGATAGTCCGGCTCACGCAGCTGGCTGATCAGCACTTTCATGAAGTCCGTCAGCGAAGCGTATTCTTTCAAAGGGTGCACTGGGTCGTCCGGTACATAGGCAATCACCGGGCCGCTCAAGCGGTTTTGTTTATAGATGTCCCGCTGGCGCAGCATCTCTTCGCTGACCCCGGTAGGGCCGTTGGCGAAAAACGCCTGCAGCAGTTTGAACTTGTCGATGTCGTTGCCTGGCAATACCACCGATAACATGCTTGACAGGTTAAGCCAGGCAGCACGCTCATCAGGCGCCAGGGCCTCCACGGCAGCCTGGATTTTGCCGCCGTCGCCCTCGGCGCTGAACAACACCACACCGTGCAGCGAAAAGCCCATCAGGGACAGCCGATGTCGATGCAGCGGTCGGTGATGGAAACTGATGGCGCTTTTATTGTCGCGAACATCACGCAGGACACCGTAGGCATACGAACTGATATCGTCTTTCAACAGGGCAATCAGTGAAGCCAGTTCAAACGCCGCTTTCTCACTGGCCGCACCGCGCTGCTCCAGCACCTGCCTTTGCTGCGTGTCGGCCGGCAGCAGCAGGGATTTCAGATGGTTTTGATACTGGGCGCCGACGTCCAGCCGGCGACACAGCCTGGCGATTTTGCTGACTGACATCGACGGTATCAGCGACGGCTCCCCTCGCAAGTCGCTGCGGTAAACACCGGAACCACTCCTGAAATAATCAGCGGCGGTTTCCGGCTCTTCGAAGTTATGCAGCGCCGCGTCCAACAAGGTGGACTCACGTAAATGGCTGGCACCGCGATCGATACCGAAGATGATTCTGTCCGGCACATACAACTTCAGGGTCAACTGGCTGACGTCGTCATGGCTGTTGAAATTTGAACTGATCAACTGGGACAGCAAGGGTTTGGCAAACGCTCTGATGTCCTGTTGCAGGTCTTGCAACGGCGCCTCCACCAGTCGCTGCAACAGCCAGCGCTTGTCGATCAACTCCTTGAGGTATTGCCGATCGACGGCGGAAGCTTTCAGGTACCAACCCGGTGTCGAGACCGTGGTGCTGGCAAGCCTCGATACCCTCGCTGGCGGCGCCGTTTTTATGGCGGGCGGAAGCACCTGAACAATACGCTCATAATGAACACCGTTGTTTTGCGCCGGTGACAACGACGAACTTGAAACTTCATTAATATTCTGTAACTCATCCATTGACTTACAATCCAGAACAACCCGAGAAGCCTTCAGCTTAAGCCGCCAGACATAAAACAAAAGACTAAAAACCTGCTGAACTCCTCTGGATAAAACTGAATAACCCTTCGAACATCAAAGAGTTGCACATATATAAATAACACCACACGCCTGCCAACTATGCCCGCCGCCGGCGACATGCTCTTATTAGCCCGGAAATGCCCTCGATCGCTCGATTGTCATTCACAGGCCCGATTTCGGCGGGGCGATGTCGACGGGTTTTGCCTCGGCATGAGCGGTCGTGTATTTCTCGCCAAAGGGGCTACTATTCGAATCGGTCTCCCTTGTTCATGTTCAGGAAATTGCCATGCGTCTTTCCGAGTTCATCGTGCTGAACGTTGATCGAATCGTCGATGAATGGGAACTGTTCGCCGAAACCATCACCCCCGCGGCCGATCTTATGGACAGCGCCGCGCTACGCGACCATTCGAGGGCGATCCTGCTGGCCGCCGCTCGGGACATGAGCAAGCCTCAAACGCCCGATGAACAAGCGGCCAAGGCCAAAGGCGAAGGCCCGGAAAAAACTCCGAGCCTGGATGAGGCCGGCGCCAGTCACGGCGAACTGCGTCACACCGTGGGTTTCGATCTGGTGCAGATGACCAGCGAATTTCGCCACTTGCGCGCCTGTGTGATCCGTCTGTGGGTCGACAGCCTCGAGTCCCCCGACATGACCTATTTCCAGGACATGATTCGTTTCAATGAAGCCATCGACGAAGCCCTGGCCGAGTCCACGGCCGCCTATGCCGAAAGGGTCAATCGCTCGCGGGACATTTTCCTCGCCGTCCTCGGCCACGACCTGCGTTCACCTTTGCAAGCGGTGAGCATGTCTACTGAAATGCTGCTGCGTAAAGCCGCCCTCGAAGGTGATGCGTTGAAATGCGCGGGCAACATCAAACGCGGCACCGGGCACATGGTGATGATGGTCAACGACTTGCTGGAACTGGTGCGCAGCCGTCTGGGCAAGAGCCTGCCCATCGAGCCCGCGCCCATGGACCTGGCCGAAACGGCACAGGAAGCCATTGCCCGGGCATGTGCCGCGCAACCGGAATGTGATCCGATCCTGAATATTCTCGGAGACACCAAGGGCGTGTGGGACTCGCGACGGCTGGATCAAATGCTGCAAAACCTGATCGGCAACGCGCTCCAGCATGGCTCGGACAAACGCCAGGTGACCGTGACGATCAGGGGGGAGCAAAACAGCGTCCAACTGACGGTGCACAATGACGGAATCCCGATTCCCGCCGACGCGATCCCGACGATATTCGACCCGCTGGTACGCAGCGCCAGCGAAGAGCTCGGCGAGCCCACCACCAGTCTTGGGTTGGGCTTGTTTATCGTCAAGGAAGTGGTCGATGCCCATAAGGGCACGATCGACGTCACTTCCAATGAGGCCGATGGCACGTTGTTTACGGTGGTGTTGCCCAGGCATTTGTGACGGTCGGCGCGGGGATCGGCCAAGACAGGCCCTCTACGAACACCTATTCAACCACCAACCGCCCCAACCGCTGCTTCAACATCCGGTTCTCTGCCCGCAGTTGCTGGACCTCTTCCAACAGGTCCAGCGCCAGGGCGACGCCTTCCCAGTCCAGCTCCAGATCGCGCCGCAGCTTGGCGGCGCGTTTGGCCAGGGTCAGTTCGTAATCGGTGAAACGCCAGTCCCTGGGCACGGTGCCCTGAGGTTCGAGGATGCCGTGCTCGACGATTTCGATCACGTAGACGTCCGACAAATCGGTCGCCTCACAGAATTCTGCCAGGTCCAGTTGAACGATCAGGGGGTTGCTCATGATGGGCTACTCCGTCTCGGGGATCAGAAATTTTCTCTCGGGTCGAAGGCGGCTTTCTTCGCCAGTTCCTGCCACAAGGCCTTGATGTCATCGTCCGATTTTTTCGGCATGACGGCCTTCAATTGCACGAACAGGTAACCGCGCTCGCCCGCTTTGTTCAGCAGGCCGTGGCCCTTGGCGCGCATGCGCTGGCCATTCTGGCTGCCGGCCGGGACCTTGAGGTTGATCTTGCCGGTCAGCGTTGGCACCGCCACTTCAGTGCCCAGCGCCAACTCCCACGGTGCCAGGGGCAACGTGATGATCAGGTTCTCGCCTTCGACGTCGAATTTCGGATGCGGCGCAAACCGAATGGTCAGGTACAGATCGCCATTGGCACCACCACCGACACCCGGTGCGCCCTGGCCCTTGAGCCGGATGCGCTCGCCGTCGCTCACGCCGGCGGGAATCTTCACATTCAGGCTTTTCGGGGTATTGCTGACGTGCTGGCCGGCGGCGTTGTATTGCGGTACCTGGAAAGTGACCTTCTTCGATTCGTTCGAGAGGGTTTCTTCAAGAAAAATCCCCAGTTCCATTTCCACGTCTTGCCCTCTGCGTCCGCTGCTGCGACGCGACTGTCCAGCGCCGAAACCGGGGCCACGGTTACCGAAGATCGAACTGAAGAAATCCGAGAAATCGCCGGTGTCCTGACCACCGCCACCGAAACCGCCACGGCTCTGCCAGCCCGGTGGTCCCTGGAACGGCTGGCCATGCTGGCCATAACGGCGCAGGTCGTCGTATTCGGCACGCTTGTCGGCGCTTTTCAGGGCTTCATAGGCTTCAGAGGCGTCCTTGAACTTGGCCTCGGCGTCCTTTTCCTTGCTGACATCGGGGTGGTATTTGCGGGCGAGCTTGCGATAGGCGGCCTTGATCGCCTTGTCGTCTGCCGTCGGCTCCACGCCGAGAATCTTGTAATAGTCTTTGAAGTCCATCGCTCGAATCACCATCCGTTATCGAAATCGCGCTACCTGCCACAGCATGCGCCTGTTTGCAGCGCAGGGCTTGACCAATCTCAAGGTTGTGACCGGGCAGCGCATCAGAAGTTTATCGGCAGCGGGCGGGGCTTCTTGCGGTTGCCCCAGGCTGTCCGGTTGATGCAGGGTAGTTTGGGGGTGCCGACGCATCTTTCAAGGCGCCGAAAGGCAAGATTTAGCGGATAGTCGGCCTTCGATTCTGTGCCGCACTGACATACACTGCGCGGCCGTTTTTTAACCGGAACTTGAAAGACATGAACAACGCATCTCCAGCCCGTGCCGTTGGTATCGATTTTGGCACGTCCAACTCCACTGTCGGCTGGCTGCGTCCCGGCGTGGAAACGCTGATCGCGCTGGAGGACGACAAGATCACCCTGCCGTCGGTGGTGTTCTTCAACATCGAAGAACGCCGCCCGGTGTACGGCCGGCTGGCGCTGCACGAGTACCTGGAAGGCTACGAAGGCCGGTTGATGCGCTCGCTCAAGAGCCTGCTGGGTTCCAAGCTGATCAAGCACGACACCAGTGTCCTGGGCACGGCGATGCCGTTCAAGGACCTGCTCGGGCTGTTCATCGGCCAGTTGAAGAAGCGTGCCGAAGCCACCGCCGGTCGGGAATTCGAAGAAGTGGTGCTGGGTCGTCCGGTGTTCTTCGTCGACGACGACGAAATGGCTGACCAGGAAGCGGAAAACACGCTGGTGGACGTGGCCCGCGCCATCGGTTTCAAGGAAGTCTCGTTCCAGTACGAACCGATTGCCGCGGCGTTCGACTACGAGTCGACCATCGAAAAAGAAGAGTTGGTGCTGATCGTCGACATCGGCGGTGGTACTTCCGACTTCTCGCTGGTGCGCCTGTCCCCGGAACGCCGCAACCACGACAACCGTCACGATGACATCCTCGCCACCGGCGGCGTGCACATCGGCGGGACCGACTTCGACAAACAACTGAGCCTGCAAGGCCTGATGCCATTGTTCGGCTACGGCAGCCGCATGAAGAGCGGCGCCTACATGCCGACCAGCCACCATATGAACCTGGCGACCTGGCATACCATTAACTCGGTGTACTCGCAGAAGTCGACCCTGGCCCTGGGCAGCATGCGCTACGACATCGAAGACACCGGCGGCATCGATCGCCTGTTCAAGCTGATCGAGCAGCGCGCCGGGCACTGGCTGGCAATGGAAGTCGAAGAAACCAAAATTCAGTTGACCCACGCCGACAGCCGCCATGTGCCGCTGGACCGCATCGAAGCCGGGTTGAGCGTGGAGCTGAGTCGCGCCCTGTTCGAATCGGCCATCGACAACCTGCTCGAACGCGTGCGCAACAGCGTCACCCAGTTGCTGGCGGACGCCGATGTGCGGGTCGATCAGGTGGATACGGTGTTCTTTACCGGTGGTTCGAGCGGCATCCCGGCACTGCGCAACAGCGTCTCGGCGATGTTGCCGAATGCGCGGCATGTGGAAGGCAACATCTTTGGCAGCATCGGCAGCGGTCTGGCGATCGAGGCTGCAAAACGCTACGGCCCGATGGGCTGATCCAGAACCGAGTTAATGATCGTTCCCACGCTCTGCGTGGGAATGCCGCCATGGACGCTCTGCGTCCGCTGTTGAGGCTGTGACGCGGAGCGTCACGGGATGCATTCCCACGCAGAGCGTGGGAATGATCGGGCGGGGTTACACCATCCCCACCTGCTTCAACTCACTCTTCAGATACGCGTAGTAGATCGGCCCCGCCACCACACCCGGCAGGCCGAACGCGGCCTCGAACACCAGCATCGCCAAGAGCAACTCCCACGACTTGGCACTGATCTGCCCGCCGACGATGCGCGCGTTGAGGAAGTACTCGAGCTTGTGGATGACGATCAGGTAGCCCAGCGCTGCCATCGCCACCCAGATCGACAGCGACAGGCCGACGATGGTGATCAGGGTGTTCGACATCAGGTTGCCGATCACTGGCAACAGGCCGAGCAGGAAGGTCAGGACGATCAGGGTCTTGGTCAACGGCAGCTTGATGCCGAACATCGGCAGCACCACCGCCAGGAAGATCCCGGTGAAGAAAGTGTTGAGCAGGGAAATCTTGATCTGCGCGAACACGATGTTGCGAAAGGCCTGGACCAGCAGGTGCAGGCGATCGAACAGTGCGGCGGCCAGCGGCTTGCGCTTGGTCAGGTCGGGAATGCGCTGCAAGGCGATGATCGCGCCCAGCACCATGCCAATCAGCAGCGTCACGAACATGTGCGCCGCGTCCTTGCCCACCAGCTGCAAATCGCTGAGGTGCTTGCTGATCCATTCGCCAATCGCCACCCGGAACTCGGCGGCGCTGGCCGGCAGATAGGCGTCGATGAACGGCGGCAATTGCCCGCGTGCGCGGTCGACCACGCCCATGAATTTGTCCAGGGAAGCCCCGGGATTTTCTGCTTCGTGCAGCAGGAAGCTGATGGCGCCGGCGAAAACCAGCGCCAGCACACTGACAATCAACGTCCCCAGCAACGCCACTGCCAGCCAGCGCGCACGGCGCCCTTCGATCAACCGCTGCAACTGCGGGGTGAGCATGTTGACCAGTTCGAACACGAGCAACCCGGCCAGCAGGCTGGGCAGCAATCGCAGCGGGATAACCAGCAGCAGTCCGCCAAAAATAATGACCCAGCTGATGACCAGCAAAACTTGACGCTGAGAAAACGTTGGCATACAGCCTCAAAACGAACGGCGTAAAAGGATTGGCAGTCTGCCAGCGATCCGGTGTCAGCACTAGGGATTGTGTGGGGCGACCTTGGTCTGGGTTCTGGCTATTTTTTCTTCAGGCAATCGCTCATGAACGCCTTGCGCTCATCACCCTTCAAGGCCTTGGTGGCGGCATCGGCATTGCAGGTTTTCATTTTCTCTTGCTGCGGGGTCAAGGCTTTGCCGGCATCGTTGGCCGCCGGGGTGGCCTTCAGGCAATTGCTCATGAAGGCTTTGCGTTCATCGCCCTTGAGGGTTTTGGCAGTCGCCTCGGCGTTGCAGGTGGTCATCTTGTTCTGTTGGTCAGTGGCGGCGAAGCCCTGGGAACAGAGCAGCAAACCGATCATCAATAAAGGGGCACGCAACATTTGCATGGAGTTTTCTCCTTATCGCCGCACCAAGGGGAACGGCCTTGCTCTGGAGTGTAGACAACGCCTGTTACACCTTCCTGTTCGTCAAATGACTGCGTCGATACTGCTCCGGCGTGCACCCGGCTTGACGCTGGAACATCGCGATAAACGCCGAACCGGTGCTGTAGCCCATGTCGAAGGCAACGTCCTGGACACTGCGGTTGCTGTCCAGGGCCTCGATGGCGGCGAGAAAACGCACGCGCTGGCGCCACTCGCCGAAGCTCATGCCCAACTCACGCACGAACTGCCGCGCCAGGGTGCGCTCACTGACATGAATCTGCGCGGCCCAATCCGCCAGGGGCCGGTTATCCCCGGGTTCGGCCTGCAAGGCTTCGAGGATACTCAGCAACCCGGCACTGCGGGCGTAGGGTAAATAGCACTCATGCACCGGCGCCTGCTTCAGTTGATCGACCAGCACTTGGGCCAGACGTTGGTCTGCCTCCTGCCTCGGCACCTTTACGTCCCGGGCAGCGAAGTCCTTGAGGATTGCCTTGAGGATGTCGCTGATGGCGAGGGTGCAGGCTTGTTGCGGTAAATCGGCGCACATCGTCGGCGCCAGGCACACCGCTCGATAATTGATCGGCTGATGGCTGTAAAAGCTGTGCTCAGTCTCGGGCGGCACCCACACTGCGTACTGCGGCGGCGACATGAAGCGGCTGCCGCCAATCTCCATGTGCAACACACCATGTGCCGAGTATTCCAGCGTGCCCCACGGATGCCGGTGGGCCGAGGCAAAGCGGTGCGCATCGAAATCGGCGTAGCGGAAATACACGGGGGCAGGCAGTTCGCTGAAATCCAGCAGGTCGATGTGTTTACGGGTCATGCTGTCCGGATTCAGGGGCAGGTTGTCTGGATTGAAGTATAGGCTCGTATCCAGACAGAGGATAATTGCCCTTCATTAACGTTCTGGTTTTTCCCGATGCAATACGCTTATCCCCTGTTGGCCATCTTTATCTGGGCCGGCAACACCGTGATTACCAAAATGTCGGCCGGGGCGATCTTCCCCGCCGAGATCGGATTCTACCGCTGGCTGCTCGCCGGTTTGTTGTTCACACCTTTCATGCTCAAACCGGTGATCGCGCACTGGCCAGCGATTCGCCCGAACCTGGGCAAGATTTTCATCCTCGGCGTGCTTGGCATGGCGGTCTATCAGAGCCTGGCGTACTTCGCCGCGGCCCTGACCTCAGCCACCAACATGGGCATCATCCTGTCCTTGATGCCGCTGATGTCGCTGGCCATGGCGATCATCAGCCTCGGCCAGCGCCTGACCGCCGGCGCACTGGCCGGTGCGGTGCTGTCGTTTGCCGGGGTGTTGGTGGTGGTGTCCTCCGGCAGCCTCGGCTTGCTGCTGGAACACGGCGTGAACCTGGGCGACGCGATGATGCTGGTGGCAACGCTGGCCTACGCGGTCTACAGCACCCTGTTGAAAAAATGGCAGCTGAAATTGCCGCCGCTGGTGTTGCTTTACTTGCAGGTGCTGGTGGCGGTAGTGGTGTTGTTTCCGCTGTTCCTCGCGTCAGCGAAAGTCGGTCCGACGTTGCACAATATTCCGCTGGTGCTGTATGCCTGCCTGTTGGCTTCGATGGTCGCGCCACTGGCATGGATGCAGGCGGTGGTGCGCCTGGGGCCGAGTCGGACGGTGATGTTTTTCAATTTGCTGCCGGTGATTACTGCGCTGATCGCGGCGGTGGTGCTGCGTGAGCAGCTGGCGCTGTATCACTTGGTGGGCGGGGTATTGACGTTGGGTGGGGTGATTGTTTCCGAGCGTTGGACCACCGTGTTAGGCCGCAAGGTCAGCGTTGCCTGATTTGCCGCCATCGCTGGCAAGCCAGCTCCCACAGGTTTTCGGTTGCTCACAGAAATCACATCCGACACAAAACCTGTGGGAGCGTGGCTTGCCCGCGATGAACGATAACGCGATCTAAAGCCCGGCCGCTTTCAGCCGCGCCGCATGCTCCAAAAACAAACGTATCGGCTCGGCGCCCTTGCCGACCAATCCCAGTGACTGATTGACGATGTCGAAGTGATCCAGCGGAAAATCGTCGCCAATCACCGTTCCCAGGTGCGAGCTGTAGCGGCCGACCATTCCGTCGCAATGTCCGGCTTCGCGCACGAAGGTTTTGGCGAACAACCGGCAACTGCGGTTGGTGCCATCGAACAGGTTGCGCCCGCGATCGGTCTTGCCCGGTTGCAGGGTCCCGGACCAGGAGTAGTAACGCACCCCGTTCACTTCTTCCGGGCCGTGCCCGCCCCATGTCTCGGGCAGGCCCTGTGGATAACGCTGATTGAACAGCGCGACGCCTTCTGTGGTAAGTGAATGGTGCGATCCATGAACGTCCACCGGCAACTTCGGCCCGTGATAACCGGTATCGAGCAGACACATCAAGGCATTGATTACTCGCAACAACCAGCTCAGCAAGCGGCCCTTGAGGCTGTCATGGGCATAGTGCCGGTGCAGGTAATCGGCCAGCTCCGAACCATGGTTCGGGCCCGCGACCGAAGTGACCGAGGCGACCAGGTCCGGACGTTTGGCCGCCGCGTATCGGGCGGTCAGCGAGCCCTGGCTGTGGCCGATCAGGTTGACCTTGTCGGCCCCGGTCTCGCGCAGAATCTCCTCGATCCGCGCCAGCAATTGCTCACCACGTACCTCGTTGGAATTGAGCGGCGACACCTGCACCGCGAACACCACGGCACCACCACGACGCAGCGCCTCGACGATGCCGTACCAGTACGGGTAGAGCACCAGACGGATAAACCCGAGCATTCCCGGGACCAGCACCATTGGATAACGCGGGGCAGAACCTTGCGACATGGGCGGACATCCTTGTGATCGATAGGTGACGCAAGGCGTGATGCAAGACACCCGCCAAGCATCGCCAGCGAACATGACAACTCGACGACCAGTCTATGACATCCCGCCTACTTCAGTCCCGCCACTCCCGCCACGATCAGCCCCACCGACAGCAACTTGACCGCGGTCAGGCTTTCACCCAGCAACACAAACCCGAGAAACACCGTGCCCAGCGAACCAATGGCAGTCCAGATCGGGTAAGCGATGCTCACCGGCAACTCACGCATGGCCAGGGTCAGGAAGTAGATCCCGGCCACCGCCGCCACCACGGTGATCAGCGATGGCCAGAGCCGGGTGAAGCCCTCGGCGTACTTCATGCCCATGGCGAACGTGACTTCGAACCCGGCGGCGATCAGTAAAAACAGCCAGGCCATCTAGAACTCCCTGGCCAGCGCCAGCAAGCGCTGTTCGGCCTCGGCGGCGGACACCGCGAAGGTCCGCGCCTCGGACTCCTCGCCCTCGGCGGCGACCACGGTGACGTCGGTGATGCCAATGAATCCCAACACTGTGCGCAGTAACGTGTCGGCGTGGTTCATGGCTTCCAGCTCACCGCCAGGGCCAAAACCAAAGCCGCCACGGCTGCTGATGATCAGCGCCTTTTTGCCCCGCACCAAAGGTTCGTATTGAGCCACGCCATTGTCCAGCGTGTGATTGAAGGTCAGGCCGAGCCGCACGATCTGATCGATCCATGCTTTGAGGCCGCTAGGCACGCTGAAGTTGTGCATCGGTGTAGAAATCACCAGCACATCGTGGCCGAGCAACTCCCCGACCAGTTCATCGCTGAACGCCAGATCCGCCTGCATCGACAAGGGGCGGGCCTCGGGCTCGGGATAAAACGCCGCAGCCACGAATGCTTCGTTGACCGGCGGAATCAACGCCCGACCCACTTCCCGGCGAGTCAATTGCACCTGCGGATTGCGCGCCTGCAACGCCGAAAGAAACACCTCGGCCAATCGCCGCGAGTGAGAACGTTCACCCCGTGGGCTGGCATGCACTGCAAGAATTTTACTCATCTGAATCTCCTCAAGGTCTAGACTGAAAACACAAGTGGCTGCAGATTGACGCGGACTGCCTCAGTCATTCAAATGAGCAAAAATCAGTCGGGATGAATCCATTTCATCCGTGGAGAAATCAATGTTTGCTTCGTTGCCGCTGACTGCCTTGCGCGCCTTTGAATCCGCCTCACGCCTGCTTAGCTTCAAGGCGGCCGCCGAAGAACTGTCAGTGACACCCACGGCGGTGTCCCATCAGATCCGCTCACTGGAAACCTGGCTCGGGGTGCCGCTGTTCGAGCGCCTGCCCCGTCGGGTGCGCCTGACTGAATGCGGCGAACGGCTGTTCCGCAGCCTGCACGGTGCTTTTCTCGATGTGGCGCAAAGCGTCGATACCCTGCGCCCGCAACGCAGCGGAACCAGTCTGACGATCTCCACCACCGCTGCTTTCGCCGCCCTTTGGCTGGTCCCTCGCCTGGGACGTTTCTATGCCCGGCACCCGAATATCAACGTACGCCTGGACACCCATTGCGAAGTTATCGACCTGCATCAGGACGCCAGCGTCGATCTGGTGGTGCGCTACAGCCTCGAAACATATCCCCATCTTTATGGTTCATGCCTGTTCGATGAGTCCTTCGGCGTCTACGGCTCGCCAGAACAGGTGGCGCTGGCGTCGACCCGCGCACCGACGCTGATCAGCGTGCATTGGCACAACTCCAAGCTCTATGCCCATGGCTGGGAGGCCTGGTGCGCGCAGTCCGGCGAAACCTGGCTGGCCGGCCAACCCGCCGTGCGCGAATACGACGAAGAGCATTACGCCCTGCAAGCGGCCATCGCCGGGCAGGGCCTGGTGTTGGCGAGCAATATCCTGGTGTCGGAAAGTGTGGCCAGCGGATTGTTGCTGGCTTATCGCGGTGACGTGCAAGTGGATGGCGCCGGTTACAGCGCGTTATGCGTGCCGGGACGCGAGCGGCATCCACCGGTGCGGGCGTTTTTTGCGTGGTTGAGGGAGGAGGCGCTGGCGTCTGGGCATGCCTTGGCATGAAGACCGGACGCAGTCACTGCAAATCCGCCATTGCGAGCAGGCTCGCTCCGGCAGGGGAGCTGCTCGCGACGAGGCCTTGCAGGCACCCGATTATTTTGTCGGTTTGACGGTCACCGGCGCCTTGCCCGATTTCATCTGCTCCAGCAACGGCGCGCACTGATTCGGCTCGCCGCCACTCGGTGCCACCAACGCCAGCAGCCCCGCTGCGGGTGCAGCAATCACCCCCAACGCCACCATCCCGGCCCCGCGCAACATCAACGGCACTGCTTTCACACCTGCATCCGGCTTGATGAACTTGCCACGCACGTACAGCGGCGAACGCAACGAAATCAAACGCCAGCCCTTGGACTCCGGCGTGATGGTCAAGTCCAGTTGCTCAGTGGCCATGTTCGCTGTGCCATCGATATAGATGATCGCGTTCTCGGTATCGAAGACGAACAGGCGCGTGGTCGCCAGACCATTCTTGATGTCGAAGTCAGAGGCTGCGCAGTTGATCTTCACTTCCTTGTCACCGAAGATTTTGCCGACCACGTAGTTACCGACGTTCAACCCCGCCAACTCCATCAATTCGCGGCTGATGGCGCCATCGTTGATCAGCATTTTCAAGTTGCCGTTGGCACTGCCCAACAACGCGGCCACCGAATTGCCGCGACCGGTGATGTCGGCATCGCCATTGAGCTCGCCGAAACTGGTTTTCATCGGCTCGAAGGTCGGGAACAACTGCTTGAGCTTGAAACCGCGAGCAGTGATTTTCGCCCGCCCTTCCAATGGCTCGGTGTGACCATTCAGACGAATCTGCGCCTCCAGGTTGCCCCCAGCCACACCGAAGCGCAGCGGTTCGAGACTGAGCACGCCATCGGTCAGCACCAAGTGCGTGTAGAGATCGTTGAAGGGCAGTTTTTCGCTATGAACGATGCGTTTGCCGGTGAACTCGACGTCGGCATCCATATCGCGCCAGCGGTCGGTCTTGAACGCTTCGACCGGCAGCACTTTGTCCGCCGGCTGTTTGCTGTCGCCGCCACGGGCTTTCTGCTTGGCATTGGAGTCGGCACCGATCAGTGGGGCCAGGTCAGCAAACAGCAGTTGGTTAGACAGCAACGAGCCGCTGAGCTTTGGTCGTGGCTGACCCGCGACGTAAGTCAAATCGCCGTGGATGTCACTTTCGCCAATCTTGCCGTTGAATGCTTCATAACGGAACACCGCCCCGCCAGGCTCATGCAACTTGGCGATCAAGTGGCCGTCAGTGGCGTACGGCGGCGTATCCGGCAAGGTAACGCCGGTCAACGGGTAGAGATTACCCAGGCTGGTGCCGGCCAGTTTGAGCTGCAAGTCCAGAGCGCCCAGGCTCATCGGATCGGTCAGGGTGCCGGCCAGTTCGACGCTGGTATCGCCGATTTTCGCCTGTGCCTGAAGTGGAAATGGCCTGGTCGCATCCTGCAGCGCCAGCAGACCACCGATCTTGCCTTGACCGGCGAGTGTCTGGCCGTGGTATTGGCCTTTGGCCTTCAGGCCAAACGCGTAGTCCATCGGCGCGGCGCCCCGCTGCGAAGCGTTTTTCGCGGCTTTGTCACCGACGATGTCACTGAAGGGAATCGGCTTGCCCAACGGGTCGATCAACAAGTCGAGCTGCGTCTTCAGGTTTTGATCGTCGAGAGTGACATGGCCCTTGTCGAAGCCTATGGCACCGATATCAACGACCCACGGGGAAGGTTCGGCGTTCGGGTCCTTGGGGTCGAACTTGAACACCCAGTTGGCACGCCCGTCGGCCAGGCGCTGCAGTTTGGCATTGGGTTCAGTGAGATCGATGCGCGGGATGACCACACGCTGCCCCAGCAAGGCCAACGGCGAGATGCGCAGCTCAACCCGTTTGAGACTGGCCATCTGCGGCGTTTTCGACCAGTCCGGGTTGCCAAGGGTCAGGTCTTCAGCCACGACATGCGGCCACGGCACCCAGGCCCGCCAGCCGCCTTCGTCGAGCTCGCGACGCCAGATCACCGCCAGGTTGCCGTTGATGGCGAATGGACGATGTAACTCTTCGGAGACTTTGGCGTTGAGGGGGGGCTTGATCCGGTTCCAGTCGAAAAACACGATGATCAGCACCAGCACAGCCAGTAATACAACGAGACTGGCCAGGGACCAGGTGAGAATTCTACGGGTGCGCGTCATTGCACAAAGCTCCTGATACGACTGAACGCCCCGACGGCGACGCCCATGAGAAACGCCGGGCCAAAACCGACCCGCTATGGAATCTACGACTGAAAAACGCTCGGCAGGTTTAATCGAATAACCGATTTTGCCGCAACCACCCCTTCACTTGCGCTCTCTTCTCGCCCTCAGCGTTACCGGCCCCGCACTTTTGCGCGGCGTGAGTGAGTCGAAAATACCCACCGCGGTGCAAAAGCACCGCCCGCAAAGCCCCGGTCTACAAGGCCTGCAGAGAACAATCAATTCCGTTGATTATTACCATTGCGTTTATGAACTTTTATATCGACTTATCGAGAGTAGCATTGCCCTCGTACCCAATTTATTGCCCCCCTACGGAGCACCTCATCATGAAACGCCAATTGCTACTCAGTCTTACCCTCTCCATGCTGGCCAGTACGGCTTTCGCCCTGCCAGCCGCTGAACAGGCTACTCCACAAGCCAAAGATCACCACTCGGTATTCAGCCAGACTGTCGCTGCCGATGGTTCTGACCGCACGCCGGGCCAAACTCTGGCTGAAGGCGGTAACGATCGCCTGAAAGAAAAAAACCTGATCACTGAAGACGGCTACGACCAAACCCCACAAGGTCAAACGGTTGCCGCTGACGGTTCCGACCGCACGCCGGGCCAAACCCTTGCAGCCGATGGTTCCGACCGCACTCCAGGCCAAACCCTCGCCGCTGACGGCTCCGACCGCACTCCGGGCCAAACCCTCGCCGCTGACGGCTCCGACCGCACTCCAGGCCAAACACTGGCCGAAGGTGGTGGTGATCGTGTGATCGAACGCAACAGCACCATGAGCTAAGCCCCATGGCCGCCCTGAAAAAAAGCCCAATCAGCGGATTGGGCTTTTGACTGTCTGGATATTGCGTTTGTAACAGCCGAATTCTTCCCCGCTCGATCTCCCTATCCTCGTTCGACGCCAGCGAAGCCGATTTGCTAGAGTGCGCCGCTGTCTACTTCAGAAAACACCCTTGCGATGCTGCCCCGCGCCGAACAGAAACAACAAACCCGCAACGCCCTGATGGACGCTGCTCGCCATTTGATGGAAGGCGGCCGAGGATTCGGCAGCCTGAGCCTGCGTGAAGTGGCGAAAACCGCCGGGATCGTGCCCACCGGTTTCTACCGGCATTTCGCCGACATGGACGAACTGGGCCTGGTGCTGGTCAGCGAGGTTGGCCAGACTTTCCGCGAAACCATTCGCCTGGTACGGCACAACGAATTCGTCATGGGCGGCATCATCGATGCGTCGGTGCGGATCTTTCTCGATGTGGTGTCAGCCAATCGTTCGCAGTTCCTGTTTCTCGCCCGCGAACAATATGGCGGCTCGTTGCCGGTGCGCCAGGCCATCGGCCGCTTGCGCGAAGACATCAGCTCCGACCTGGCCGCCGACCTGTCGCTGATGCCCAAGCTGCAACACCTGGACATCGCCGGGTTGAGCGTCATGGCCGACCTGATCGTCAAAAGCGTGTTTGCCACATTGCCCGACATCATCGACCCGCCGGCCGAGGCGCTGCCTGAACACTTGACGCCCCAGGCGAAGATCACCCAGCAGCTGCGCTTCATCTTTATCGGCCTCAAGCACTGGCAAGGGCTCGGCAGCACGGAGTAAACCTGCTGCCCATCGGAGAACGATCATTGGAAGACCTCAACTCCCTCTACTACTTCACCCAAGTGGTCGAGCACGGTGGCTTCGCCCCGGCCGGGCGGGCGCTGGACATGCCCAAATCCAAGCTCAGCCGGCGCATTGCCGACCTTGAGGAGCGCCTTGGTGTACGCCTGTTGCACCGCACCAGCCGCCACTGCTCGCTGACCGAGGTCGGCCAGGCCTATTACCAGCGCTGCCTGGCCATGCGCGTGGAAGCCGAAGGTGCCGCCGAGATCATCGAACGCAACCGCAGCGAACCCCGCGGGCTGGTGCGCATCAGTTGCCCGACCACCCTGCTGAACTTCTGGGTCGGGCCGATGCTGTCGCGCTTCATGCTCAAGTATCCGCAGGTGGAACTGTTCATCGAGAGCACCAACCGTCGCGTCGATCTGCTGCATGAAGGCATCGACGTCGCCCTGCGCGTGCGCTTTCCGCCACTGGAAAACACCGACATGGTGATGAAAGTGCTGGGCAACAGCACCCAGTGCCTGGTCGGCCACCCGAGGTACCTTGAACAACTGCCGCCAGGTTTCGACCCAAAGGTGCTCAGCCAATTGCCGAGCGTGCATTGGGGCAGTGTGCAGCGTGAATATCAATGGGAGCTGATCCAGGGCGAGGACATGAGCCACAGCATTGTCATCCCCCACACGCCGCGCATGGTCACCGACGACCTGTTCGCCCTGCGTCACTTTGTGGTGGCCGGCGTGGGTATTGCTCACTTGCCACGGGTGGCAGTGCGTGAGGACCTGGCCGAAGGCCGGCTGGTGGAATTGTTGCCGGGCTGGCATCCGCGTTGCGGCATTGTGCATGCGATCTTCCCGTCGCGACGCGGGCTGCTGCCGTCGGTGCGCTCGCTGATCGACCATCTGGCCGAGGAATTCAGCGTCAGCGACATGGCGTAAAACCCTCTGCGGCGTGCCCCCGGCCTATCAGCCAATCGACGTGAAAAAAGGGGACCCTTAGCGGTCCCCGTTACCATCAGAACGCAAAGCAGGAACAACCCAACGCTCCCCAAAAACCCTGGTAGTCGTTGACCGGCACACTCGAGTGTCGGGCCCGTTCATGGCTGTGAGCATGCACCCCGCAAGGCCCTACACACTGATGCGCCGCCAATGCAAGCGACGGCGTACCCGCGCGCCAGTGCCCTGGCACTTTGGCCACCGGCGACCACTCGGGCAGTACCGGCACCTGCGCAGGTCCCAGCTTGTCGAATTCGCCAGCGCCGTACACCACCTTGCCGTCGACGATGGTCAACACCGACTCGATGCCCTTGATCGCTTCTTCGTCGACACTGAAAAAATCCAGCGACAAGGCCGCCAGGTCCGCCATCTGACCGACCTTGATCTGGCCTTTCTTGCCCTGCTCGCTGGAGAACCAGGCGCTGCCGTGGGTGAACAGTTGCAGCGCGGTTTCGCGACTCAGGCCTTCCGGATAAAGCGCCATGCCGCCAACGGTCTTGCCGCTGACCAGCCAGTACAGCGACGTCCACGGGTTGTAGCTCGACACTCGGGTGGCATCGGTGCCGGCGCCTACCGGGATGCCTTCGGCGAGCATGCGCTGGATCGGTGGGGTTTTCTCGGCAGCCTTGGCGCCGTAGCGATCGACAAAGTACTCGCCCTGGAAGGCCATGCGGTCCTGGATCGCGATACCACCGCCCAGCGCGCGCACCCGCTCGATGTTCTGCGAGCTGATGGTTTCGGCGTGGTCGAAAAACCACGGCAGGCCATTGAACGGAATGTCGCGGTTGACCTTCTCGAACACATCGAGCATGCGCGAAATCGATTCGTTGTAGGTGGCATGCAGGCGGAACGGCCAGCGCTGCTCAACCAGATGGCGCACCACCGGCTCCAGTTCCTGCTCCATGGTTTGCGGCAGATCGGGACGCGGCTCCAGGAAGTCTTCGAAGTCGGCTGCGGAGAACACCAGCATTTCGCCGGCGCCGTTGTGACGCAAAAAATCAGTGCCGTCGCCCGGCTTGACCTTCGCGCTCCAGTTCTTGAAGTCGGCGAGTTCTTCCTTGGGCTTCTGGGTGAACAGGTTGTAGGCGATGCGTACGGTCAACTGGCCCCTGTCGGCCAGTTCCTGGATGACCTGGTAGTCGTCCGGATAGTTCTGGTAGCCACCGCCGGCGTCAATGGCGCTGGTCAGGCCGAGGCGGTTGAGTTCGCGCATGAACTGGCGGGTCGAATTGACCTGGTATTCCAACGGCAGCTTCGGCCCCTTGGCCAGGGTGGCGTAGAGGATCATCGCGTTGGGGCGCGCGATCAGCAGGCCGGTCGGTTCGCCGAACTTGTTGCGCTGGATCTCGCCACCGGGCGGGTTCGGCGTGTCCTTAGTGTAGCCCACGGCCTTGAGCGCAGCGCGATTGAGCAGTGCGCGGTCGTAAAGGTGCAGCAGGAACACCGGGGTATCGGGCGCAGCCTGATTGATTTCTTCCAGGGTCGGCATGCGTTTTTCGGCGAACTGGAATTCGTTCCAGCCACCCACCACGCGCACCCACTGCGGCGTCGGTGTACGGGCGGCCTGATCCTTGAGCAGGCGCAGGGCGTCGGCCACCGAGGGCACGCCTTCCCAACGCAGCTCCAGATTGTAGTTGAGGCCGCCGCGAATCAGGTGCAGGTGGGAGTCGTTCAGACCCGGGATGACCGTACGCCCCTTGAGGTCGATGATTTGCGTGGCCGAGCTTTTGTGGGCCATGGCCTCGCCATCCGTACCGACGGCAATGAAGCGGCCGTCCTTGATGGCGACCGCCGTTGCCATCGGCTTCTCACGGTCCACCGTGTGCAGTTTGCCGTTGAACAGGATGAGGTCGGCGGTCATCGAGCCTGCCTGACTGGACGCGTAGGCGGAACCCGAGCTGGAAAATGGCAGGGCGGACCAGAGCGCTCCGGCAGCACCGAGAATGGTGCTGTTGGCCAGGAACTGGCGGCGGCTCTTGTCGTTGGAGTCTTGGGGCATGATGTTCTCCATCTGGATGCGGCAGCGGTGGGCACGACTGCGAAGCATGCCGGGCAATGCTCGTCAGGAATTGGATGGATGTGCGACGCGACAGCACACCGCCCGGGACAACGATAGTCGGTGTCCCGGGCGGCAGCGGATTACTTGGCGCTATTGAAGGCGTTGTAGCTGGTCATCAGGTTGCGGTAGTCCGGGATGTGGTTGGAGCACAGCGCGGCCAGGCCTTCGATATCGTTGCGCCAGTCGCGGTGCAGCTCGCAGGCCACGCCGAACCAGGTCATCAGTTGTGCACCGGCCTGGCTCATGCGGTCATGCGCGGCATCGCGGGTCATCTGGTTGAACGTACCGGAGGCGTCGGTGACCACAAACACGTCGAACTCTTCTTCCAGCGCAGCCAGGGCCGGGAACGCTACGCAGACTTCGGTCACGACACCGGCGATGATCAGCTGTTTCTTGCCGGTGGCCTTCACGGCCTTGACGAAATCTTCGTTGTCCCAGGCGTTGATCTGACCAGGGCGGGCAATGTACGGAGCATCCGGGAACAGCGCTTTCAGCTCAGGCACCAGCGGGCCATTGGGGCCTTGCTCGAAACTGGTGGTGAGGATGGTTGGCAGGTTGAAGAACTTGGCCAGGTCAGCCAGGGCCAGCACGTTGTTCTTGAACGCATCCGGCTCGATGTCGCGGACCAGCGACAGCAGGCCTGCCTGGTGGTCGACCAGCAGTACAGCAGCGTCGTCTTTGTTCAGGCGGTTGTATTTGAATTTGGTCATGGCTGTAGCTCCTAAGGTTTCGCTTTCAGTAGTGGGTTGTGTTTCGCGTTGATGGGAGAAGATTAAAACCATGACGTTTTGCGCGGTAGACAGTGAAAATTGTCCTTAGCGTTCTATTTTGTGAACGATAGACGGACAGGCTTTGTTTTCGCCACAAAACGGTGCCGCACTGCCGTGCCACGCCCCAAGACGATGCATAGTATTCGACACATCCGAATCAATCCCACGTTTCCGACAGTCATTTCCTACACATCCTCTGATTGGCAAGGCCCTTGCTCTGACCTCGCTACTGTCAATTGCTGGAAGCTTTCCGATGCTGGTGATTCATCGCAGAATCGACCCTCAACCCATTTGGGCCGCCGAGTTGCACCTGACGTTCGAAGCCCGGAGCAAAAGCCGCCTGCGCTGTTTCAGTGCCGAGGGTGAAGACGTCGGCTTGTTTCTGGAGCGCGGGCAATCGCCGCTGTACGACGGCGAATGTCTCCACGCCGAAGACGGGCGCATCGTTCGTGTCTGTGCCCGCCCCGAACAACTGCTGCACGTGACCTGCGCCAATGCCTTCGAACTGACCCGCGCTGCCTATCACCTGGGCAATCGCCACGTTGCCCTGCAAGTCGGTGACGGTTGGCTGCGCCTGCTCGACGATTACGTGCTCAAGGCCATGCTCGAACAACTGGGCGCCCATGCCGAAAACATCGAAGCCCCGTTCCAGCCGGAACACGGTGCCTACGGCGGTGGCCATCACCATTCGCGCCACGGCGATGAAGATTTCAATTACCCGCCCAAGCTCCATCAGTTCGGCGTACGCCTGTGAACCCCGCCTGGGCATTGCTGCGCCTGGCCAGTCCGCAATTGCCGATCGGCGGCTACAGCTATTCCCAAGGTCTGGAAATGGCAGTGGAGAACGGCCGTGTCCATGACCCGGACAGCGCGCGGCGCTGGATAAGCGATCAACTGCTGCTCAATCTCGCCCGTTTCGAGGCGCCGCTGTTGCTCGCCCATTGCGTTGCCGCCGCCGAGGAAAACTGGAGCGAATTGCTGCAACGTTGTGAAGAACACCGCGCCAGCCGGGAAACCCGCGAACTGCATCAGGAAAGCCGGCAGATGGGTTACTCCCTGCAACAACTGCTCACCGGCCTGCCGGAGCTCGATGCAGCGGCCCGCGCCTTTCTGCAGCAACGCCCCGAGCCGCACCTGGCCCTGGGCTGGGCGCTGGCCGCCCGCGCCTGGCGGATCAGCCCGCAGGATGCGCTGGCCGCCTGGCTCTGGAGCTGGCTTGAGAATCAATTGGCGGTGCTGATGAAAACCCTGCCGCTGGGCCAGCAAGCCGCCCAGCGCCTGACCAGCGAACTGCTGCCGCTGCTGCAACAAGCCCAGCAGAGCGCCAGCCAGATCAACCCCGAACACTATGGCAGCGCCGCGTTTGGCCTGTCCCTGGCCTGTATGGCCCATGAGCGGCAGTACAGCCGTCTGTTCCGTTCCTAGGGCCTGTTACTTTGGAGAACTACATGAACACTCAACCTCTGCGCGTAGGCATTGGCGGCCCGGTCGGTTCCGGCAAAACCGCCCTGACCCTGGCCCTGTGCCTGGCCCTGCGCGACCGTTACAACCTGGCCGTCGTGACCAATGACATCTATACCCGCGAAGACGCTGATTTTCTGGTGCGCAATGAAGCACTGGCACCGGAACGCATCATTGGCGTGGAGACTGGCGGTTGCCCACACACGGCCATTCGCGAAGACGCCTCGATCAATCTCGAAGCCGTGGATCAACTCAACCGCCGTTTTCCAGGGCTGGACCTGATTCTCGTGGAGTCCGGTGGCGACAATCTATCGGCCACTTTCAGCCCGGAACTGTCGGACCTGACCATCTACGTGATCGACGTTTCCGCAGGCGACAAGCTGCCACGCAAAGGCGGGCCGGGCATCTGCAAATCCGATCTGCTGGTGATCAACAAGATCGACCTGGCGCCCCTGGTGGGCGCATCGCTGACCCTGATGGACAGCGACACCACACGCATGCGCAACGGCAAACCGTTTGTCTTCAGCAACCAGAAAACCGGCCAGGGCCTGGAAGACATCATTGCCTTCATTGAGCGCCAAGGCTTGCTGACCGCCGCCTGATCAAGATTTATTCACAAGGAAGCTTCCATGACACTCAAACGCATTTTGGCCGCCGCGGCCCTGTTGCTGACCCCTGCCCTCGCTTTTGCCCACCCGGGGCACGGCGACAATGGCTTGATCGCCGGTATCAGTCACCCGATCGGCGGCCTCGATCACTTGCTGGCAATGCTCGCGGTCGGCCTTTGGGCGGCACAACAAAAAGGCGCGGCGCGCTGGGCGCTGCCCTGCACTTTCGTCGCGACCATGCTGATCGGTGGCCTGCTGGGTTTTGAAGGGCTGAACCTGCCGGCACTGGAAAGCGGGATTGCCGCGTCGGTCCTGACGCTGGGCCTGGCAGTAGCGCTGGCGGTGCGTCCACCGTTGAGCCTGGCGATAGTTGCCACGGCATTGTTTGCCTTGTTCCATGGCGTGGCCCATGGCCTGGAACTGCCGGACATGTCCAGCCCGTGGGCGTATGCCGCCGGGTTCGTTGCGGCAACCGCTGCCTTGCATGCGGCGGGTTATGCGCTGGTGCGGGTATTGCCGCAGGCTGCTGCACCGTTGGTGCGACTGGCGGGTGCAGCTTCGGCGGCGACTGGGGTCTGGTTGTTGGCGGGCTGAATTTCTGGCGTTTGTCAGCCTCATCGCGGGCAAGCCATGCTCCTACAGGTCCTGTGTTGATCGTTCCCACGCTCTGCGTGGGAATGCACCCCGGGACGCTCCGCGTCCCAAAAGGCCGAACGCCGAGCGTCCGTTGAGGCATTCCCACGCAGAGCGTGGGAACGATCGAAGTCCCAGCATACAAGCTGGCTTGCCAGCGATGGCGGTCGGAAAGACACCACATCTCTCAGGCCTGCTACCATGTCGCGCAACCAAACCTGCCGTGACGACGCCAGCCAATGCCGCATGTTCCCCGCTCTGCCTCCCACCCTGAATTGACCGCCCTGTTCGCCTCGGTGCAACAGCACTTTGAAGGTGTGATCGTGCCACTTTGGCAAGGTCCCGGCTGGAATGCCGACATGGCGTTGCCGTATGAAGCACTGGACGCCGCGCATCATCCGTTGCCTGCACAACGCTACCGGGCCATGGCCTGTGCACGCCAGTTGTATCTGTTTGCCAGCCTGATCGGCCAGGTACCGGCCGCCGAAGAGCGCGCGGCGGCGCTGTTTCGTTCCTTGCAACGACACTTTCACGACGCCGAGCACGGCGGCTGGTTCTACAGCATCGATCCGCAGGGTGCACCGCTGGATCAGCGCAAAGACCTCTACACCCACGCCTTCATCCTGTTCGCCTGTGCCCATTATTGGGACAAGGTCCGCGAACCGTTGGTGGAATCTGTACTCAACGCCGCGCTGGAAGTCATCGCCCGGCGCTTTTCCACAGGCGACGGCCTGTACGAAGCCAGCCTCGATAGAGACTGGTCGTCGCTCGGCAGCGGCCCCCTGCAAAACCCGTTGATGCACTTGGCCGAAGCCTTCCTCGCTACGTTGTCGGTGCGCGAAGACATTGCCGTGCAGCGCGCGCTCATCGAGTTATGCACAGCCATGCAGAAACGCTTCGTCGACCCGCAACACGGCGTATTGATGGAGAAACCGCTGGGAACTGTGGATAACTGGTTCGAGCCGGGGCATCAGTTCGAATGGTATTTCTTGCTGGAGTCTTCAGTGCTGCTGCGCGGATCGAAACTGCATGCCTCACTGGAACGCGCCTTTGCCTTTACCGAGCAACTGGGCGTGGATCAATCCTGCGGCGCGATACGCGCCATGCTCGACCTCGGACCTGACGGCGGCTCGCGAGATGCAACCCAGCGTATCTGGGCTCAGGCTGAATACCTGCGGGCATTGACACTGCGACCGCACAGCGAAGCCACGGTGTTGCGCCAATTGCAGGCGCTGCAACAGCATTTTCTGCATGCCGGTGGCTGGCACGAATGCCGCGACGAACACGGCGAAGTCAGCCGTCGGGACATGCCGTCGACCACGCCTTATCACCTGGCAACCTGTTATCGCGGGCTTGCCGATTATCTTCGCTGATGTTTGGTCGCAATCGCGGGCAAGCCCGCGATTGGCCGTCACACGCTCTTAAGCCTTGCCACCACTGCGATCAATCGCAAAACCGGCCCATGCCTGGCTGACCGGCATCAGTTCCAGGCTGTTGATGTTGATGTGCGCCGGAGCATTGAGGACCCAGAAAATGGTGTCGGCAATGTCTTGCGGCTGGATCGGCTCGGCACCGGCGTAGGTCGCGTTATACCGTTCCTGATCACCGGCAAAACGCACCAGAGAAAACTCGCTCTCGCACAGGCCCGGCTCGATGTTGCTGACCCGCACGCCTGTGCCCTGCAAATCGCAGCGCAGGTTCAGGGAGAACTGTTTAACGAAGGCCTTGGTTGCGCCGTACACGTGGCTGCCCGGATACGGATAGTTGCCGGCGACGGAACCCAGGTTGACGATGCCGGCACCACGACCGTGGGCGATCAGGCGCGGCAACAGCAGTCGGGTGCTGTACATCAAACCTTTGACGTTGGTGTCGACCATCGTGTCCCAATCGTCGAGATCGCACTTGGGAGCCGGATCGACGCCCAGCGCCAGGCCGGCGTTGTTGATCAGCCCGCGCAGTTTGGCGAAGGACGGCGGCAGGTTGGCAATGGCTTGTTCCATCGCCTGGCGATCCCGTACATCAAGCACCAGGCCATGCACTTCAGTCTGCTTCGACAACTCGGCGCACAGCGCATTGAGGCGTTCTTCACGACGACCGGTCAGCACCAGTTTCCAGCCCGCCTCGGCAAAACGACGGGCACAGGCTTCACCAAAACCGGAAGTCGCGCCGGTAATAAACAGGGTGTTGGACATCGTGTTCTCCTTGCTTCGGCTGTCGGTCAGCCATGGGAATAGACAATCAACGGGCAGCATGCCCGGCCTTGCTCACACGGGCAACCACCGCGAGCCTGTTCAAAAAATGATCTAATCGCGCAACGCCTTACCCTCCGTGGCTTGCAGCCATGTGCCCGCACGTTATCCACAGGCCGGTCCACAGTCTTTGGGGGCAAGTGGAAAAGCTGCAAGCCGCTATCCACAAGGCTTAGCGCGGGGTTTTGAAACTTTTTTGCTTGACCCTCAAGCACCTGCTGTGTAGCCCATGGCCATTTTCATGACTGACAGGTCAAATCAACGATGGCGCCAAGCCAGCAACCACGGCCTTCAGCCGAGTCTTTCCAGAGTTTAGTCACAGACTTATCCACAGGCTTGTGCACACCCGATTCGCTGATTTTCACTGCCAACAAAAAGGTTGACAAAGTGCTCTTTCAGCCAAGTAAAAACCACTGATCAAAAAACAACCACACCTCTGCACGCCACGGTTTCAAAGGGCTTCAGCCAGCTACTCCCACGTTATTCACAGCCAGCTCCACAGTAATCGGGGACAAGTCAAAACCGTGACAAAACAACTATTTGCAGCGGCTTTATGTCGCGGTTTGGGAGCTCGGGGAATTTGTTTTCCACAATTTCAAAAGAATGCCCCGCTGCCCCTGTGGGAGTGAGCCTGCTCGCGATAGCGTCGGTACGCCCTGGATGGATATGACTCACACATCGTCATCGCTTGCAGGCTCACTCCTACAGGGAGCCGTGGTGTTTGCGAGATATAAAAAAGCCCCGGCGATTGCGCGCCGGGGCTGTGCATAACGAAGCCGACTCAGTGCCCGCCAAGATAGGCGTTACGCACATCCTCGTTGACCAGCAACTCCTTGCCAGTGCCGGTCATGCGGATTTCGCCGTTGACCATCACATAGGCGCGGTCGGACAAGCGCAGGGCATGGTTGGCGTTCTGCTCGACCAGGAAGATGGTCATGCCGGTTTGCGCCAGTTCCCGCAGGGTGGCGAAAATCTGCTTCACCACAATGGGTGCCAGGCCGAGGCTGGGCTCATCGAGCAACAGCAATTTCGGCCGACTCATCAGCGCACGGGCGATGGCGAGCATTTGCTGTTCACCACCAGACATGGTCATTGCGCGCTGGGTTCGCCGTTCTTCAAGTCGCGGAAACAACTTGAACATGCGTTGCATGTCCTCCTTGGCGTACTTGTCACCAATCGGAATGGTGCCCATCAGCAGGTTTTCCTCGACGGTCATGTCGGGGAACACCCGCCGCCCTTCCGGCGACTGTGCAATGCCGTTGGAGGCGATGTAGTGCGACGACTTGTGGGTAATGTTCACGCCTTGGTAGAGGATCTGCCCGTCCGCCGCGCGCGGCTGACCGAAGATCGACATCAGCAGGGTCGACTTGCCCGCGCCGTTGGAGCCGATTAGGCTGACGGTTTCCCCTTCGTTGATATGCAGCGAGACTTTCTTCAGGGCCTGGATCGGCCCGTAAAACACGTCCAGTTCCTTGAGTTCGAGGATGGGTTGGGTCATACCACTTCCTCTTCGTCGGCGCCCAGGTAGGCGGCAATCACTTTCGGATCGTTGCGGATGTCGTCGGGACCGCCCTCGGCGATCACGATGCCGTGGTCCAGCACCACGATGTGGTCGGAAATACTCATAACCATGCCCATGTCGTGTTCGATCAGCACCACGGTCAGATCGTGCTCGTCGCGCAGCAGCCGGATCATCGCGCTCAGCGCTTCGGTTTCCTGAGGGTTGAGGCCAGCGGCCGGTTCGTCGAGGCAGATGATCTGCGGACGGGTACACATGGCCCGGGCGATTTCCAGACGGCGTTGCTGGCCGTAGGACAGTTCACCGGCCAGGCGGTTGGCGCAGTCCACCAGGTCCACCACTTCCAGCCAGTAGAACGCGTGGTCCAGCGCATCGCTTTCAGCTTTGCGGTAACCCTTGGTGTTGAGAATGCCAGCCAGCATGCTGCGGTTGACCCACATGTGCTGGGCCACCAGCAGGTTTTCCAGCACCGACATTTCCTTGAACAGGCGAATGTTCTGGAAAGTCCGCGCCAGCCCGGCACGGTTCACCAGGTGGGTGCCGCCAAACATCTTGTAGCGCAGCCGGGTGATGAAGTTTTTAGGCGAGACGAAATCGGTCGGTTTGAACGATTCGCCGAGCAACTGGATGACGTTGGTCCTTTCGCCACGCACATTGAGTTCGATCTTGCCGCCGGAAGCCTTGTAGAACCCGGTCAGGCAGTTGAACACCGTGGTCTTGCCGGCGCCATTGGGACCGATCAGGGCGAAGATCGAATTGCGTTTGACCTGCAGGCTGACATCGTTCAACGCCTTGATGCCGCCGAAGTGCATCATCAGCTTTTCGACACTGAGTACGACTTCGCTCATGGCGCTACTCCTTTACGCGGGGTCACACCGGTGCGGCTGATCCGAATCAGGCCACGCGGTCGCCAGATCATCATCAACACCATCAGGATGCCGAACAACAGCACGCGGTACTCGGCGAAGCCACGCAGCAGTTCCGGGGCGACAGTCAGCACGAAGGCAGCAATCACCACACCAATGGTCGAGCCCATGCCACCCAGTACCACGATGGCGAGGATCAGGGCCGATTCGAAGAACGTGAACGAGGTCGGGTTGACGAAGCCCTGATAAGTGGCAAAAAACACGCCCGCCAGACCTGCCGTCGATGCACCGATGGTGAACGCCGAGAGCTTGACCAAAACGTGGTTCAGGCCCATGGAGCGGCAGGCGATCTCGTCTTCGCGCAGCGCTTCCCAGGCACGACCGACCGGCATCTTCACCAGGCGATGCTTGATGTACAGCACAGCCAGTACCACGAGGAACAACACCGCGTAGATGAAGTAGTACTTCACGTCCGGGTTATAGGCGATGCCGAAGAACTCATGGAACGGTACACCACCGTCCTTCGCCCGCTTGCCGAATTCCAGGCCGAAGAAAGTCGGCAGTGGTGCCGGCATGCCATTCGGACCGCCAGTCAGCGACAGCCAGTTATTGAGGACCAGACGGATGATTTCACCGAAGCCCAGGGTCACGATTGCCAGATAGTCACCGTGCAGACGCAGCACCGGGAAACCGAGGATGCAACCGGCCAGCCCCGCCGTGATCGCCGCCAGCGGCAGCACCGTCCAGAAGCCCAGCCCGAGGTATTGATAACCGAGTGCCAGACCATAGGCGCCGATGGCGTAGAACGCCACATAACCGAGGTCGAGCAAGCCGGCCAGGCCGACCACGATGTTCAGCCCCAGGCCCAGCAGCACGTAGATCAGCCCGAGGATGACCACGCCCAGCAGGTAGGAGTTGGAGAAAAACGGGAATACCACGGCGATGACGATTACCAGCGGAATGATCCAGCGCAACCGCGATTTGTAGTCAGGCGCCAATACATGGACGCCGGAGCCGGTTGTTTCAAAACCTTCAAGGATTCTCAAGCCCTTGGGGGTTTGCAGGAACAAGCTCAGGGCGAAACGACCGGCCATGACAATGGCGACGATCCATGCCACCCGGGTGGTTTCCATGTTGAAGCCGTAGCCATCGAGCACAACGCCGACAATCGGCCCGAACACGATCAGGGCAATGAGGCCGGCAAGAATCGCGTCAACCAGACTTTTTTTGATATCAATGGTTTTTTTAGTGGTTGAAGACATCGCTTACACCTTCGACACAAGAGGACGGCCGAGCAGGCCTTGGGGCCGAAAGACCAGAACGAGAACCAGCAGCGAGAAGCTGAATACGTCTTTGTAGTCCGAGTTCACCAGGCCGGAAAACAGCGACTCGGAAATCCCCAGGATGATCCCGCCGAGCATGGCGCCAGGCAGCGAGCCAATCCCGCCGAGCACCGCAGCGGTGAACGCCTTGATCCCGATGATGAAGCCGGCATAGAAGTCGAAAGTGCCGTAGTTCATGGTGATCAGCACGCCGGCCAGGGCCGCCATCGCTGCACCGATGATGAATACGTAGGAAATCACCCGGTCGGTGTTGATCCCGAGGATCGAAGCCATCTTGCGGTCTTGCTGGGTTGCACGGCACATGCGGCCGAGCTTGGTGTACTTGATGATGTAGGTCAGCGCAGCCATGCCGACAAACGCGGCAACCAGAATGAACACCTTGGTGTAGGTCAACTGCACGAAACCGCTACCGACCTCGACACGCCAGGCCCCTGTGAGCAACGTGGGAACGCCTTGTTGCTTGGCGCCCTGGGCGATCTGGGCGTAGTTTTGCAGGATCAGCGAAATACCGATGGCGCTGATCAGTGGTGCCAGTCGGGTGGAATTACGCAGGGGTTTGTAGGCGACACGCTCGATGACCCAGCCATACACCGCCGTGACGACGATGGTGAAGATCAACGTGCCAAGCATCAGCAGCGGAAAGGATTCGATACCGAAGTAAGCCAGCAGAGCCAGACTGATTGCCGCCAGGTAAGCGGAAATCATGTAAACCTCGCCATGGGCGAAGTTGATCATGCCGATGATGCCATAGACCATTGTGTAGCCGATGGCGATCAGGCCATAGACCGACCCGAGGGTCAGGCCGTTGACCAGTTGCTGCAGGAAAATACCATCCATAACGCAATCTCACGCAATGAGAACCTGCACATGTGGCTGTGCGGTTCCTCTAAGGAAAATACAGATATACGTCGGAGCAATGTCATTCACGATCAGGCAGACCACCACGGTCCCTGTGGGAGCTGGCTTGCCAGCGATGGCGGTTGAACATTCGACAAAAATGTCTCTTGCAAGTCCGCCCATCGCGGGCAAGCCCGCTCCCACAAGGGATCTGTGGGGTTCAGGTGATCGAATCAGCCCTTACTTCTGTTTTTCCAGTTGGTGATATTTGCCGTCCTTGTCCCACTGGTAAACAACGTAGTCGGAGACTTTCAGGTCGCCCTTGCTGTCCCAGGTCTTCTCGCCCATGACGGTCTTGACCGGGTTCTTCTTCAGCCACTCAGCGGCTTTTTCGCCATTGTTGGACTTGGCGCCGTTGAAGGCTGCAGCCAGGGTTTGCACCGAAGCGTAGGCGTACAGGGTGTAGCCTTCAGGCTCGGTACCGGCCTTGCGGAAGGCGTCTACCACGGTCTTGCTGTCTGGCAGCAGGCGTGGGTCGGCACCGAAGGTCATCAGCACGCCGTCAACGAATTGCGGACCGCCAGCGGTGGTCACCAGTTCGTCGGTCACGATGCCGTCGTCGGACATGAACTTGACGTCTTTGAGGCCTTGTTCACGCAGTTGACGAACCAGAGGGCCGGCTTCCGGGTGCAGACCACCGAAGTAGACAACGTCAGCGCCAGCGCCACGGATCTTGGTCACGATGGTGCTGAAGTCTTTCTCGCCACGGGTCAGGCCTTCGTACAGCACAGGCGTTACGCCGCGCTTGACCAGTTGAGCCTTGGTGGCGTCAGCCAGGCCTTGGCCGTAGGTGTCCTTGTCGTGCAGCACGACGACTTTCTTGCCCTTGAGCACGTCGACGATGTAATCGCCGGCCACGATGCCCTGCTGGTCGTCACGACCGCACATACGGAACATGGCGCTCAGGCCGCGTTCGGTAACCTGTGGGTTGGTGGAGCCTGGAGTAATGGCGATGATGCCCGCTTCGTCGTAGATCTCGGAGGCCGGGATGGTCGACGAGGAGCAGAAGTGACCGACGACGCCGGCCACTTTCTGGTTGGTCAGGTCTTTGGCGACCGTCACAGCCTGTTTCGGTTCGCAGGCGTCATCGCCCTTGACCAGTACGATTTTTTCCCCGTTAACCCCGCCCGCCGCGTTGACCGCATCGGCCGCCGCCTGTGCACCCTTCATGTACTGTTCGCCAAATGCCGCGTTGGCACCGGTCATTGGTCCCGCTACGCCGATCTTGATGTCAGCCTGAGCAAACGCAGAAACACCCAGCGCAGTTGCCACTGCGAGGGCCAGAAAGCCTTTCTTGTAAAACGTCTGGGACATGAGGTGATGCTCCTTGGTTTTTTTAATTGGCACTACAACTTCACTGAATGCTCAGAGCAAGGGCCGTGCCATCGGTTTTTTATTCTGAAAAAAGTCGTTGCCTTATTGTTTTTTCGACTGTTTCGAGCCCATTTTCATTGGGCGTGCAACCGTCTAAACCGCGGAAGGTAAAACCATTTTTTATTTGAGGCGCAACCCGCCTGCGCCATCATTGCAACCGCGGCTTTAAACGACGTGCAACCAGCCTGTAACAACGTGCGTCACCGAAGTGCACACTGCTGGTGCGGGACTGCTACAACCCGCACCACTACAGGCTAGCTGCAGATCGAAAAAGCGCCGCTTTGCCCTGCAAAAATCCACATTCAGATCACGATCCGCAGGCACTGGCCCGCGTGATACAGCGAAAAACCCGCCTCGTACAGGCAACTGCGCAACCCCACCCCGGCCAATGGCTGCATGGGCGCGAAGGGAATCGGCAGCGCTTGAGGATTTCCGTTACACAGGTAATCGGCAAATGCTTTGCCCACCACCGTTCCGGTAGTCACGCCACGACCGTTGTAACCGGTGACTGCCACTAAACCGGGCGCCGGTTCGAACAGGCGCATCAGATGATCGGGAGTAAAAGCGATGCAACCGGTCCAGGTGCATTCCCATTCGACCGGTTTGAGGTAAGGAAAATAATGCTGCTGCACCCGGTCGGCCCAGGCTTTGAGGAACCAGGTCGGCTTCTGATTGCCATTGCCCAGACTGCCCAGCAGCAGGCGACCGTCCTTGTCACGACGAATGCTGCTGAGCACTTGCCGGGTGTCCCAGGAACCCTGGCCACCGGGCAAGATTTGCCGAGCGGCGTCTTCGGTCAGCGGCACCGAAGCCACCTGATAGTAGTAACCGGGGAAAAAGTTACGCCGCAACTCAGTCCAGTCGCCTTCGGTATAGGCATTGGAGGCGATCACCACTTGCTCGGCCAGCACCGAACCCTGTGCAGTCTGCACCGACCAGCGCTGCCCCTGACGTTCGAGTCGGCTGACGGGTGAATGATCGAACAACTGACCGCCCAGACTGATGGCCGCCTTGGCCAGCCCCGTGGTATAGGCCATCGGGTTAAGCGTGCCGGCACGCCGATCAAGCAGCGCGGCGGCAATTTTTTTGGTGCCGGTGGCTTGTTCGCACGCTCGACCGGTGAGCAGTTCCACCGGTGCACCTCGGCGTTTCCATTGTTCTTCACGACTGCGCAAGTCGGCTTCGCCGCGGGCGTTGTGCGCCATGTGCAGCGTGCCTTCGCGGCGCAACTGGCAATCGATGTTGTATTTATCCACAAGGCTGAACACCAGGGACGGGGCCGCACCGAGCATGCGGTTGAGCTGGCTGCCGACCTCAGTGCCAAACCCGGCTTCAATCTCGTCCGGGGGAATCCACATGCCCGCATTGACCAGCCCGACGTTGCGCCCCGAGCCGCCATGCCCGGCGCGATGGGCTTCCAGCACGCAAACGGTTTTGCCCTGTTCCAGCAGATGCACCGCCGCCGACAAACCGGTAAACCCGGCGCCGATGACGCAGACATCGACCTTCACTTCCCCCTTGAGCGCCGCGTTGTCGGGCCTTTGCGGCGTCAGTTTTTCCCACAGACACTCTTCGCGTAACGGCATTGCCAGACTCCAACAGAAACCTAACTAACACACCATTTACCTGTGGGAGCGGGCTTGCCCGCGATAGCGTCAGCACCTTCAACATCCAGGTGACTGACCGATTGCCATCGCGGGCAAGCCCGCTCCCACAGTGATCTTCATGGGTTCAAAAGTTGTATTTAATCGAACGTGATGCCCTGGGCCAACGGCAACTCCAGCGAGTAGTTCACGGTGTTGGTTTGACGACGCATGTAGCCGCGCCATGCATCGGAGCCCGACTCACGGCCGCCGCCGGTTTCTTTCTCGCCACCGAACGCGCCGCCGATTTCCGCACCGCTCGGGCCGATGTTGACGTTGGCAATGCCGCAGTCACTGCCTACCGCCGACATGAACTGCTCGGCTTCACGCACATCGGTGGTGAAGATGCACGAGGACAGGCCTTGCGGCACGGCATTGTTCAGACGCAAGGCTTCGTTGAAGTCGCTGTAGCCGACCACGTACAGAATTGGTGCGAAGGTTTCGTGGCAGACCACATCACTCTGCTCCGGCATTTCGACGATGGCTGGCGATACGTAGTAGGCATTCGGGAACTTGTCTTGCAGTTGACGCTTGCCGCCGAACACCTTGCCGCCTTCGCTCAAGGCCTGCTCCAGCGCGTCCTGCATGTTCTCGAAGCTTTGCTTGTCGATCAGCGGGCCGATCAGGTTGCCTTCCAGCGGATGGCCGATGCGCACTTTGGAGTAAGCGGCTTTCAGGCGAGTGACGATTTCTTCTTTGACTGACTCATGGGCAATCAGGCGACGCAAGGTGGTGCAACGCTGGCCGGCGGTGCCGACGGCGCTGAACAGAATCGCACGAACGGCCATGTCCAGGTCGGCGCTTGGGCCCAGGATCATCGCGTTGTTGCCACCCAGTTCGAGAATACTGCGGGCGAAGCGTGCGGCGATTTTCGGCGCAACTTCGCGCCCCATGCGGGTGCTGCCGGTGGCGCTGACCAGCGCGACACGCGGATCATCAACCAAGGCTTCGCCGGCATCGCGACCGCCGATGATGACCTGGCTCAGGTGCGGCGGTGCGTCGCTGAAGTTCTTCAGCACGCGATCGAACAGCGCCTGGCAGGCCAGGGCGGTCAGCGGGGTTTTCTCCGACGGTTTCCAGATCACCGGGTTACCGCAGACCAGCGCCAGCGTGGCGTTCCAGGCCCAGACCGCGACCGGGAAGTTGAACGCACTGATCACGCCAACCACGCCCAGCGGATGCCAGGTTTCGCGCATGTGGTGGCCAGGACGCTCGGAAGCGATGGTCAAGCCGTACAACTGACGGGACAGACCGACGGCGAAATCGCAGATGTCGATCATCTCCTGAACCTCACCCAGACCTTCCTGAGTGATCTTGCCCGCTTCCCACGACACCAGCTCGCCGAGATCGGCCTTGTACTCACGCAGGATGTCGCCCAGTTGACGCACCAGCTCGCCACGGCGCGGCGCCGGCACCTTGCGCCACAGCTCGAACGCATGATCTGCGCGACTGATGTGCTGCTCGACTTCAGCGGCGCCTTCCCAGTTCACGGCGGCGATGCGACTGCCGTCGATGGGCGAATGCACAGGCACTTTGCCGTTCTGGTACAGGGCCGGGTTTACACCAAGACGATCAAGCAATGCGGCAACCATGGGTCACTCCTCAAGCAAAAAACGGAACGGGTGCAGTCGCAGCAACACGACTGATCAGACCTGTAGTTTTAGCGCCACGCAGGTTACTCAACAAACGACCATTAAGAGAGATATCATTCCGTTTATTCATGCTGTGCATTGCTGGCAATAAAGAAACAAGAACAAAAGGACCGCCCATGCTGAACAAACGCTATTTGCCATCGATCGCTGCCCTGCAGTGTTTCGAAGCCGTGACCCGGCATTTGAGCTTTACCCGGGCTGCCGAAGAATTGAACCTGACCCAGAGCGCCGTCAGCAAGCAGGTGGCACAACTGGAAGAGCTATTGCAGCACCTGTTGTTTCGCCGGGTGCGTCGACGCCTGCAAATGACCCCGGCGGGCGATCTGTATCTGGTGGAAGTACGGAAAATCCTCACGCAGGTCGAGATGTCGACGCATTACTTGCGTTCCTACGGCGGCGAAACCGAAGTCCTGCGCGTCTCGACACCGTCGACCTTCGGCGCGCGCTGGCTGGTCCCACGCCTCAAAGGCTGGCGGCTGCGTCATCCGTCGATCCATCTGGACCTGTGCAACGAACAGGAAGCCGACGACTTGCTGCAGGGTCGCAGCGATCTGGCGTTCTACTTCGGCCAGGGGTCACGCCCCGGTACCGAATGCCTGAAGCTGTTCAGCGAAGAGTTGGTGCCTGTGTGTGCTCCCGGCAGCCTGCCGGAGGTACCGTTTACCGACCCGACGCAACTCACCGACCTGGTCCTGCTGCAAAACGCCTCCAGGCCTCAGGCGTGGCATGACTGGTTCGACAGTCAGGGCTACCACACCGAACACAGCTACCACGGCCCGCGCTTCGAAACCTTTTATATGTGCATCCGCGCCGCTCAAGTCGGCTGTGGCGTCGCATTGCTGCCGCGCTTTCTGGTGGAAGAGGAACTGGCAGACGGCAAGCTGGTCATTCCATGGCAGCATGCAATGCCCAGCACCGACGCCTATTACCTGGCGTATCCGGAACACTCGGCGGAAGTGCCCAAGGTGCGGGATTTCGTGAAGTGGATGCTGGAGCAGGTTGATAGCCCGGATGCAGCGCAGCTTTAACGTCTTGCACTTCCCTGTGGCGAGGGGGCTTGCCCCCGCTGGGTTACGCAGCAACCCCAAAACTTGCAACTTCGAAGCCGAAGCTATTGCGACTGCTGCGCAGCCGGACGGGGGCAAGCCCCCTCGCCACAAAAGCCCATAACTGCCGGGATCCGCTGCGGTTTAAAAAATTGCTGGCAATCCCCACCACCGTTATGCGCCACTAGCTCTATTCAATGCTGGAGATTCCCGTTATGAGCGAGAGCGTGTTTGCCGATCGCATCGTGCAGAACCTGCTCGACACCGACTTCTACAAACTGACGATGATGCAGGCGGTGCTGCACAACTACCCGAACGTCGAAGTCGAATGGGAGTTTCGTTGCCGTAACAGCGAGGACCTACGCCCGTATCTGGCGGAGATTCGCTACCAGGTCGAGCGTTTGTCGGAATTGAGCCTGAGCGCCGATCAGCTGAGCTTCCTGGAGCGCATCAGCTTCCTGAAGCCAGACTTCCTGCGCTTTCTCGGGCTGTTTCGGTTCAACCTGCGCTACATCCACACCGGCATCGAAAATGGCGAACTGTTCATCCGCCTGCGCGGCCCGTGGCTGCATGTGATTTTGTTCGAAGTACCTTTGCTGGCGATCGTCAGCGAAGTACGCAATCGCTACCGATACCGTGAAATCGTTCTCGAACAGGCACGCGAGCAGCTGTATCGCAAGTTCGACTGGCTGACGGCCAACGCCGACAGCGACGAACTGTCGGAGCTGCAGGTCGCCGATTTCGGCACGCGTCGACGCTTCTCGTACCGCGTGCAGGAAGAAGTGGTGAATGTACTCAAGCACGACTTTCCCGGCCGTTTCGTCGGCACCAGCAACGTGCACCTGTCGCGGGAACTGGACATGAAACCGCTGGGTACCATGGCCCACGAATGGATCATGGCTCACCAGCAACTCGGCCCACGGCTGATCGACAGCCAGATTGCCGCCCTTGATTGCTGGGTCCGCGAATACCGGGGCCTGTTGGGCATCGCGCTGACCGACTGCATCACCATGGATGCCTTCCTCGGCGATTTCGATCTGTTCTTCGCCAAACTGTTCGACGGGTTGCGCCACGATTCGGGCGACCCGGTGCTGTGGGCAGAAAAGGCCATCGCCCACTATCACAAGCTCGGCATCGACCCCATGAGCAAGACGCTGACCTTCTCCGACAGTCTGACACTGCCCAAGTCCCTGGAGATATTCCGGGCGCTACGTGGTCGGATCAATGTGAGCTTCGGCATCGGCACCAACCTGACCTGTGACATTCCGGGTGTCGAACCGATGAGCATCGTGCTTAAAATGACCGCCTGCAACGGCCAGCCGGTGGCGAAGATCTCCGACGAGCCAGGCAAGACTCACTGTAAAGACCCGAATTTCGTCGCTTATTTGCGACACGTTTTCCAGGTTCCTGCCTTATCCAGTCTATCTAGCAAGGAGTGAATTCATGCAAGCCGTACAGCGTGAGATTGCTGAGCAGCTCAAGGTTCAACCGCCGTTCGCCGATGACGCCGCCCTCGAGGCAGAAGTCGCCCGACGGATCACCTTCATTCAGGATTGCCTGATCAATTCCGGGCTCAAGACGCTGGTGCTGGGCATCAGTGGCGGGGTCGACTCCCTGACCGCGGGCTTGCTGGCCCAGCGTGCCATGCGAGAACTGCGCCAGCGTACCGGTGACGGCAACTACAAGTTCATCGCCGTGCGCCTGCCATACGAAACCCAGTTCGATGAACACGACGCCCAGGCGTCGGTGGACTTCATCAAGCCGGACGAGCGCCACACCGTGAATATCGGCCCGGCGGTCAAATCCCTGGCCAATGAAGTGGCGGCCTTTGAAGGCAAGCACGCAGTCTCGGTGGATTTCGTGCTGGGCAACACCAAGGCGCGGATGCGCATGGTCGCCCAGTACACCATCGCCGGTGCGGCCCACGGCCTGGTGATCGGCACCGACCACGCAGCGGAAGCTGTGATGGGCTTCTTCACCAAGTTCGGCGATGGCGCTTGCGACCTCGCACCGCTGAGCGGGTTGGTGAAAAACCAGGTCCGGGCGATTGCCCGCAGCTTCGGCGCCCCGGAATCACTGGTGGAAAAAGTCCCGACAGCCGACCTCGAAGACCTGTCACCGGGCAAACCGGACGAAGCCTCCCACGGTGTGACCTATGCCGAGATCGATGCCTTCCTGCATGGCAATCCGGTGCGCGAAGAAGCGTTCAAGATCATCGTCGACACCTTCAACAAGACGCACCACAAACGGGTAATGCCGTTTGCGCCTTGAAGGGTGATTGAATGAAAAAGCCCGCTGAAGTGATGAGCTTCAGCGGGCTTTTTTGCGCTGATCGTTCCCATGCTCTGCGTGGGAATGCAGGCCGGGACGCTCCGCGTCCCAAAGCGTGACGCAGAACGTCACAGGAGGCATTCCCACGCGGAGCGTGGGAACGATCATGAAACGTGTGATGCCGTTTGCGCCTTGAGGGATGAGTGAATGAAAAAGCCCGCTGAAGTGTTGAGCTTCAGCGGGCTTTTTTGCGCTGATCGTTCCCATGCTCTGCGTGGGAACGATCATCACGCGGTGAACCTGCTTACTTCAGGGTCACAGTGCCTTTCATCATCGAGATGTGGCCCGGGAACGAGCAGAAGAAACCGTATTTTTCGTTGGCATCAAGCTTCGACACGTCGAAGGTCACCGAATCGGTTTCCTTGGCGCCGATGATCTTGGTGTGGGCGATAACCCGGGTATCGCCTTCCTTCAGGTACTGCTTGTCGATGCCGGCGCTCAAGCCGTCGGTGGCGATCGGCTGCATGTCGGCTTCTTTACTCAGCACCCAGTTATGGCCCATGACGTTTTTCGGCAAGCTGCCGGAATGGGTCAGTTCGACGGTGAAGGTCTTGCAGCTCTTGTCGATCTCAATGGCCTTGGTGTTGAAGGACATTTGGTCAGTGGAGTCAACGGTGACTTTGCACTCGGCAGCCATCAATTGGCTGCTGGCCAGTGTCAACAGGGATACCGCAACAAGTTTGGCAAACATGGTGAATCTCCAAGGCAGGGTTAACGAAAATGCGAGTGAACAGAAGACTGCCTGAAAACTTCGCAAGTTCATATGACTTGAATCAAAAATTGTATACAACTTTCGGGCTATGAAACCTATCGAAAGAATCTACCAGCCAAGCGTCTGGCCCGGCCCTATGATCAGACCGTCATTCAATCAACGGAGCGTCTGTCATGTCCCTCAATAGCCTGTTGTGCAGCCTGCTCGCCGCCTACGCCTGTGGTGCCAGCGGCACCCATGAAACGCCCGAACGGGAAGTTTAGCCCTTGGAGCGCGCAGCGCCTGCCTTTACTCTGTGGCCCTGATCGACCCTGGAGTAAGGCATGTCTTTAGCATCCGTCTGTGTATTTTGTGGTGCCAGCACCGGCACTGACCCCGCTTATCGAGAAGCGGCTGTTGCCTTGGGCCAAGCCCTGGCCGAGCGCAAGTTGACCCTGGTCTATGGCGGCGGCGCCGTGGGCTTGATGGGTATTGTGGCCGACGCCGCGCTGACCGCCGGTGGCGAAGTCATCGGCATCATTCCGCAAAGCCTCAAGGACAAGGAAATCGGCCATAGTGGCCTGACTCGTCTGGAAGTAGTGGACGGCATGCATGCACGCAAGGCGCGAATGGCGGAACTCAGCGATGCCTTCATCGCCCTGCCCGGCGGTCTCGGTACCCTGGAGGAGCTGTTCGAAGTCTGGACCTGGGGCCAGCTCGGCTACCACGGCAAACCGCTCGGTTTGCTGGAAGTGAACGGTTTCTACAGCAAACTCACCGGTTTTCTTGATCACATCGTCGGCGAAGGCTTCGTTCGAGCGCCACACCGTGACATGCTGCAGGTGAGCGAATCGCCGCAAACGCTGCTCGATGCGCTCGATAGCTGGCAGCCGAGCGTACTGCCGAAGTGGGTCGAGCAAAAACCCGACTAACGACTCGGCACCGATACAGGGCAGAATACGCGCCGCTCAACCTCACCTTCGACCCCAGAGGATCGCCCATGGCTAAACCCAATTATTCCTTCGCTAAACGTCAGCGTGACTTGGCCAAGGAGCAGAAGAAAGAGGAAAAGCTTCAGCGCAAGAAAGCAACAGCTGAAGAAGCTGCACTGAACCCTGATGGTGAAGTGGCAGCAGAAGATGATGTTGATGCACCGAAAGATCAGGCGCCCGACGCCTGAGACCCTCAGGGCCGGACGATCTGATCAGGCCCATCGGATCTGTGTCCAGGGTTGTAGGAGCGAGCCTGCTCGCGATGAACCTGAGAGCGCCGAGGAGTGTCAGGCTTCCCGCGTTATCGTTGACGACCATCGCGACGGTGCGACGATTCGACAGGCTCGCTCCTACAATGGCTGGCGTTAATTAAGTGGCATCACGGTGACCCGAACTTCCGGGTCATGATTGCCACCGCCCAGAATCACCCCCCGCAACGGCGATACATCAGAAAAGTCCCGCCCCCATGCCAGCATGATGTGCTCCAGCGCCGGTTGCACATTGTTGGTCGGATCGAAATCCACCCAGCCGAGCAACGGACAAAATACCGACACCCAGGCATGGGATGCATCCGCACCGATCAAGCGCGGCTGGCCGGGTGGCGGCTGGGTCAGCAGGTAGCCACTGACGTAACGAGCGGCCAGGCCCCGGGAGCGTACGCACGCAAGCATCAAATGCGCGAAGTCCTGACAGACCCCGCGCCGACGCTCCAGCACTTCCACCAGCGGCGTCGCCACCTGGGTCGCCTCGGAGTCGAAAGTGAACTCGCTGAAGATCTTCTCCATCAAGGCCTGAACGCCGAGCAACAGCGGCCGCCCTGGCGGGAAGCAACTCGCGGAAAACTCGACGAAGTTGCGCTTCAAATGCACATAAGGTGATTCGAAACGGTAACGGCAGGCCTCGAGCACGTCAGACGACAGCGGCTGGCTGCTGTAGGTCAGCGCACTGCGGGTGTCCTCCCATGCAGGTGAAACATTGAAATCCGGCGCGGGCCGGGGCAGCACTTCGATCGTCAGGCTGGCATTGACCAACAGTTCATCATGAGGCCGCTCGAACGCCAGCCGGGTCAGCGGATTGCCGAACACGTCCAGCTCATCACGCCGTGAGGTTGGCTCCGGACTGATCTGCAATTGCTGATCCGTGCAGCGCTGCCACGCACATGACCTTGGCCACAAATGGGCCAGCTGCTGCGCCAGGGACACCGGGCTGTCATAGTGATAATGGGTGTCGTGGAAAATCTGATAGTGAGCGCTCATCAGACAGACACCGTGCGCTGGCTGATGTCATCCACGTGAGCGAAATGGCGCAAGGCCAGACGATCCGACACCTGCCCGCTGGCATCGGCGATCTCTTGCAGCAGATCGGCCAGGCCATCGAGAGCCGCGCGTACGCTGCCCTCGCCAAATAGCGAATTCTCCAGGCAGCCCAGATCAAAACGTGCCAATCGATCGACCAACAATGGCAGCCCCGCTTCGCGCGGTGCGCCAAAGTCATCGTTCAGCCGTTTGAGAGTGCGGGTCACCAGCTTCAACTGGAACAGCACCGCGTGCGGGTTTTGTTCGTCGAGCAGCAACAGGTCGAGCACCGGGATCAATTGCGCCACCGCCAGATACCGCGAGCGGTAGGTAATGCTGCTGTTGCCCAGCTCCAACAGCCACTCCAGACCTGCTTGATCGAATGCCCCGGCGCCGCGCAGAAATGCCGCCAGGCTGCCACTGAGAAATTGCAGACGCTCGATACGCCGGCCGATCATCAGGAAGCGCCAGCCTTCGTCACGGGTCATGTCATCAAGGGCAAAACCGGACAGTGCCGCCAATGACATCACCAGACGATTGAGAAAATCCAGCAACTCGCCAAAATCCGGCGAATCGGTTTCGAGCTCAATGGCCTCGCGCTGCAGTTCCACCAGGGCCTGCCAGTTCTCCCGTGAAAGTTTGCCCCGCACTTGTGAGGCCGCCCATTGCAAGCGTTGCAGGTTGGAGCGAAGGCTGAACGGCCAATCGTCACCGAGTATCGCCGCCAGCAAGCGCTCCGACAGTTCACCTTCTTCGGGCAACAGCATCAGCCTTTCGCCAAGCTCGACCGCCGCTTGCAGGGCCTGCGGATCATCACCGTCGACGTAACGTGCGAGCATGATCCGCAACAGGCGAGCGCTGTCGTCGCAACGCTCACAGTAACGACCGAACCAGAACAGGTTCTCCACTACCCGCGATGGCAGATAGGGATCGCGTCGCACCAGATCGTGCACGCCGATGTTGCGCTGGGCCTTCCATTGTTCGCCGCTGGGCGGGCGCTCACCCAGCACCCAGGTGTCTTTGCTGGCACCGCCGCGCTGCATCGACACCACCTCAGCGTCAGCTTCTGCGGCCACGCGGGTCAAACCACCAGGAAGCACCCGGTAGCCTTCGCGGCTGGCCACTGCGTACACACGCATACCGATGGCCCGGGGTTGCAATTGACCGCCGTCGGCTTGCCAGATCGGTGCCTGGGATAACTGCGCCAGTTCTTGCGCGACATAGGCGTAAGGCCGCGCTTGCATGCGTTCGGCCAGCTCCTGACGCTGGCTTTCACTCAGGTCCCGGCCAAATACCGGGGCAAAGCTCTGCGAAGGAAACGCCGGTTTGATCAGCAGTTCCGGCAGTTTTTCCAGGGCCTGCGCCAGTACCGGCGCTTCACCGCACCACCAGGTAGCGATGGACGGCAGAATCAGTTCTTCGCCAAACAGGAACTGATTGATCTTCGGCAGGAAACCCAACAATCCCGGTGATTCCAGCACGCCGCTGCCGAGGGCGTTGGCCACCAGCACACGCCCCTGGCGCACGGCTTCCAGCAAGCCAGGCACGCCGAGAGCCGAATCAGTGCGCAATTCCAGTGGGTCGCAGAAATCATCGTCGAGCCGACGCATCACCACATGGACCCGACGCAGTCCGCTCAGGGTTTTCAGATAGACCGTGGCATCGCGTACTGTCAGGTCGCCGCCCTCCACCAGCGGATAACCGAGCTGCCGGGCCAGGTACAGGTGTTCGAAATAGCTTTCGTTGAAACGCCCCGGTGTCAGCAACACCACCAATGGCGCGCCATCATCACTCGGCGCCTGGCGTGCCAGGGTTTCCTGAAGCGTGCGGAAGAAGCCGGCCAGATGCTGCACTTTCAGATCGCGGTACAACTCGGGAAAGGCGCGGGACACGATCGTGCGGTTTTCCAGTGCATAACCGGCACCCGACGGCGCTTGAGTGCGGTCCGCCGTGACCCACCAACGGCCATCGGGGGTACGCGCCAGATCCACCGCATACAGATGCAAAAAAGCCCCGTCAGGCGGATGGATACCCTGGCAGGGCCACAGGAAGTTGTTGTGGCCGAATACCAGTTCGGCCGGCAGCAGTCCTTCGGCGATCAGTCGCTGCGGGCCATACAGATCAGCCAGTACGGCGTTGAGCAATCGCGCACGCTGGGCAATACCGGCAGACAATTGCTCCCACTCGTCAGCGGCAATGACGTGGGGTAGCAGGTCGAGTTCCCACGGCCGATCGGCGCCCTTGGGGTCGGCGTAGACGTTGTAGGTGACACCGTTTTCCTGAATCTGCCGGGTCAGCAGGGCCTGACGCTGCACCAGTTGCGCTGCAGAGCTGCGCTGCAATTGGTCGAACAATCGACGCCAATGCGGGCGCACCGCGCCGCTGCCGTCGAGCAGTTCGTGATAGGTGCCCGCCGTGAGCGGGTAGCGGTCTAGCAGGTCAGGCATGGAAAGCTCGGCAGACAGCAATGAACGGTCAGACTAACGCAGGCTCATGACGCCCGGATATACGAAAAATCCGAGCGTCGCGTACGGTTTAGAAACGTCGTAAATCGAGAGTCATCGGTAGCTCGTCGTTAATTTCCAGAATCGGAATAGGAAGTTTCCCAGGCGTGTGTCCGATCCGGAAGAAACGCGCCATGCGTCGGCTCTCGGCTTCATTGGCATTCACCGGCAACGTCTCGTAATTGCGCCCGCCCGGGTGCGCGACGTGATACTGGCAACCGCCCAGTGAACGCCCCATCCACGTATCGAGCAGATCGAATACCAACGGTGCGTGCACCGGGATGGTCGGCTGCAAACAGTTGGCCGGTTGCCATGCGCGAAAACGCACGCCTGCAACGAATTCCCCAACACGCCCGGTCGGCTGCAAAGGCACCGGGATGCCGTTGCACGTCAGCAAATAGCGCTGCGGCGGCAAGCCGCTGAGCTTGACCTGAAGGCGCTCCAGCGACGAGTCCACATAACGCACCGTGCCACCGACCGCACCCTCCTCGCCCAATACATGCCATGGCTCCAGTGCCTGGCGCAGCTCCAGCGCGATGCCGCTGACGGCGTAGTCGCCGACCTTGGGAAAACGAAATTCCAGATGCGCCGCAAACCACTCGGCCCGCACCGGATAACCGGCCGCGTTGAGGTCGACGATGACGTCGGCGAAATCCTGTTCGATAAAGTGCGGCAACAGGAACCGGTCGTGCAGCTCCGTGCCCCAGCGCGCCAGTTTTGGCGGCGCATAAGGCTCACGCCAGAACCGTGCGACCAGCGCCCGCAGCAACAATTGCTGCGCCAGGCTCATACGCGCATGCGGTGGCATTTCAAAGGCGCGCAGTTCCAGCAACCCGAGCCGCCCCGTCGCGCCGTCCGGCGAGTAGAGCTTGTCGATGCAGAACTCGGCGCGGTGGGTGTTGCCAGTGACATCGATCAGCAGGTTTCTCAGCAACCGGTCGACCAACCACGGCGCACACTCTTCCCCCGCCTTTGGCATCTGCGCAAAGGCAATTTCCAGTTCATACAAGGCATCGTTTCGCGCCTCGTCGACGCGCGGCGCCTGGGACGTCGGCCCGATGAACAACCCGGAAAACAGGTAGGACAGCGAGGGATGGTTATGCCAGTAACTGATCAGGCTGCGCAGCAAATCCGGACGACGCAGAAACGGTGAGTCAGCCGGTGTCGCGCCACCCAGTACGAAATGGTTACCGCCGCCAGTTCCGGTGTGCCGTCCATCAATCAGGAATTTTTCGGTGGTCAGTCGGGTCTGGCGCGCTTCTTCATAGAGGAACTCGGTGCGCTCGACCAACTCATCCCAGGTCGCGGACGGCTGAACGTTGACCTCGATCACGCCCGGATCCGGGGTGATGCGAAAGTTGCTTAACCGCGGATCGCTCGGCGGCTCATAACCTTCCAGCAGCACCGGACAACGCAGCTCTTCAGCAGTGGCTTCAATGGCAGCCACCAGTTCCAGATAATCCTCGACCCGTTCCAGTGGCGGCATGAACAGATACAACCGGCCTTCCCGCGCCTCGGCGCAGAACGCGGTGCGGGTCAGCCAGTCCGCGGATTCGTCGATTTTCGGGGCACGATCCTCAATCAGCGCCGCCGCGCCCTGATTCTGCGACTGTGCCATATCGGGTAGCGGTGGGAACGTCTGATTCGGGTCTTGCGGATGAATGAACGGATACTCCGCCGCTTTCACCCACGGCTGCGAACCCAGCGGCAACCGATAGCCCAGTGGCGAGTCTCCCGGCACCAACCGGCAATGCTCGTCGCGCAAATACCAGCGGCCGCTCTGCCACTGATCGCCCTTGGCGGTGCGTGCCAGCGGCAGGACCTGGCCGATGACTTTGTCCAGACCCTGGCTGAAAACTTTGCGCAGTCGTGCACGCTCCAGGGGTTCCTCAAGACGCGAGTCTTCGGCGCTGACGTTTTGCGGCAACGTGCCTTCACGCCAGAGGTAATAGAAATTGTCTTCGTAGGCTGGAAACACAAAGCGTGTGGGAATCTTCAGGCGCTCTGCAACGCTCGCCAGAAAACGCCCGGCCAGTTCGCCGGTCGCACCGTAGTCTTCGTGCTCGTCGGCAATCAGCGCGCTGTTGTTCCAGATCGGCGCGCCGTCACGGCGCCAGTAGCAATTGAGCGACCAGCGCGGCAGCTGTTCGCCGGGGTACCACTTACCCTGGCCGAAATGCACCAGTCCCTGCGGCGCGTAGCGTTTTCGCATGCGCTGGAACAGCTCGGCGGACAGACGCCGTTTTTCCGGCCCCAGGGCCGCGGTATTCCATTCGGCGCCATCCGGGTCATCAATCGAGACGAACGTCGGCTCACCGCCCATGGTCAAGCGCACATCGCCTTCCAGCAGGTCGGCGTCGATTTGCCGGCCCAAAGCCTGAATCGCCAGCCATTGATCGTCGGTGTAAGGCTTGGTGACGCGGGGCGCCTCCCAAATTCGCTCAACTGACATCTCGTGGCTGAACGCGCACTCGCACGGTTCCACCAGCCCCGTGATCGGCGCCGCAGAGGACGGATCGGGACTACAGGCCAACGGTATGTGTCCTTCACCAGCAAACAGCCCGGAGGTGGCATCCAGACCAATCCAGCCAGCGCCGGGCAAGTACACCTCGCACCAGGCGTGCAAGTCGGTGAAGTCGACATCAGTACCCGAGGGGCCGTCGAGGCTTTTCACGTCGGCGGTCAGCTGGATCAGGTAACCGGAAACGAAACGTGCTGCCAGCCCGAGGTTGCGCAGCAACTGCACCAGCAGCCACGCGGAATCGCGGCACGAACCGGAGCTTTGTTCGAGGGTGAACTCAGGCGTTTGCACGCCCGGCTCCATGCGGATCAGGTAGTCGATGTCTTCACTCAGGCGCTGGTTGAGCGCGACGAGGAAATCGACACTGGGCAGCGGCGTGCGATCGATACTTTCCACATACGCCTTGAACTTTGGCGTAAGGGGCAAGGTTTCCAGGTACGGCGCCAGTTCTTTGCGCTCATCGGCGGCGTAAGTGAACGGGATTTTTTCCGCGTAGGGCTCAAGAAAGAAGTCGAAGGGATTGAACACCGCCATTTCGGCGAGCAGATCGACTTCGATCCGCAGCTCATCGGTTTTCTCCGGGAACACCAACCGCGCCAGGTAATTGCCCTGAGGGTCTTGCTGCCAGTTGATGAAATGCTGCTCGGGCGAAATTTTCAGCGCATAGGACAGAATCCGCGTGCGGCTGTGGGCTGCCGGACGCAGGCGAACGATCTGTGGCCCCAGCTCCACAGCACGGTCGTAGCGGTAATGCGTGACGTGGTGCAATGCGACATGTATCGACACGGCGTGCCTCCTGCGAGCCCTAAGCGTTATGGAAAGCGCGCAAGACTTATGCCATCCAGCAGCGCTGGCGCTTTCTTCGATTGCCTGAGGCAGTACAGCACCAAAATCGGGCGAGGCGGGAAAATGCGTTGAATCGATTGCACGTATTTGTGGCACACCCACGATCGTTCCCACGCTCCGGCGTGGGAATGCAGCCCGTGACGCTCCGCGCCACAGGTGGGTTGGAATGGTTACAGTGGCGCGGCTGGAACGCGGAGCGTCCCTAGAGGCATTCCCACGCAGAGCGTGGGAACGATCACGCCAACCCGAAGGTTGGCGTTCTGTTCAGCTCAAGCGCGGCTTAGCGCGGCACGACCGGCTTGCGGGTCGGCTTTGGTCCTTTGCCTTTGGCCGCATCCTTGCGTTCCTTGGCTGCCTGCTGATTGCGGGCAAACGCCGCAGCCTTGGCTTGTTCACGCTTGTCCCACGGGTTGCCGCCATCGCTGGCGCGCGGTGGCAGGCCGGTGTGCTGGGTGAGGATCTTGGTGGTCTTTTCCCCTGCAACCTTGTGGCTGCCGGCCGGCGTCGAGTTCTTGCGACGGGCACTCTGGTAGCTGTCGGTGGACGGCTGGTGCAGTGGGATCAACTGGTTCTTGCCCGGCCCGATGAGGTCGGCGCGGCCCATGCGAGTCAGCGCTTCACGCAACATCGGCCAGCCTTTCGGGTCGTGATAACGCAAGAACGCCTTGTGCAGACGACGCTGCTCTTCGCTCTTGACGATGGTCACCGCGTCAGACTTGTAGGTGACCTTGCGCAGCGGGTTCTTGCCCGAGTGGTACATCGCGGTGGCAGTGGCCATCGGCGACGGGTAGAACGCCTGCACCTGGTCGGCACGGAAACCGTTGCCCTTGAGCCACAGGGCCAGGTTCATCATGTCTTCATCGGTGGTGCCCGGGTGGGCGGCGATGAAATACGGAATCAGGTACTGCTCTTTGCCCGCTTCCTTGGAGTACTTCTCGAACATGCGCTTGAACTTGTCATAGCTGCCGATGCCCGGTTTCATCATCTGGTTGAGCGGACCTTCCTCGGTGTGTTCCGGGGCGATCTTCAGGTAACCGCCGACGTGGTGGGTCACCAGCTCTTTGACGTACTCCGGCGACTCGACCGCGAGGTCGTAGCGCAAGCCGGAAGCGATCAGGATCTTCTTCACACCCGGCAACTCACGGGCGCTGCGGTACAACTGGATCAACGCCGAGTGGTCGGTGTTCAGGTTCGGGCAGATGCCGGGGAACACGCACGAGGGCTTGCGGCACGCGGATTCGATTTCCGGGCTCTTGCAGGCGATGCGGTACATGTTCGCGGTCGGGCCACCGAGGTCGGAGATCACGCCGGTAAAACCCGGGACCTTGTCGCGAATCTCTTCGATTTCGCGAATGATCGACTCATGGGAACGGTTCTGGATAATCCGGCCTTCGTGCTCGGTGATCGAGCAGAAGGTGCAGCCGCCGAAGCAGCCACGCATGATGTTCACCGAGAAGCGAATCATGTCGTAGGCCGGGATTTTCTCCTTGCCGTACGCCGGGTGCGGAACGCGCGCGTAAGGCATGCCGAAGACGTAGTCCATTTCTTCGGTGGTCATCGGAATCGGTGGCGGGTTGAACCAGACATCGACTTCACCGTGCTTCTGGACCAGCGCACGGGCGTTGCCCGGGTTGGTTTCCAGGTGCAGCACTCGGTTGGCGTGGGCGTAGAGCACCGCGTCGTTGCGGACTTTCTCTACCGACGGCAGGCGAATCACAGTCTTGTCGCGAGTCATCTTCGGGCTGGCCAGGATTTGCACAACCTTGGCTTCCTGCGGATCCTCAACCGGACCTTTTTCCTGCTCGATGGCGCAGGCCTGGGTGTCCTGAGTGTTCACGTACGGGTTGATGATCTTGTCGATCTTGCCCGGACGGTCAATGCGCGTGGAATCGACTTCGTACCAGTCTTTGGGCGTGTCGCGACGAATGAACGCGGTACCGCGCACGTCGGTGATGTCTTCGATCTTGTGACCGTAGGACAGGCGCTGGGCCACCTCGACAATCGCACGCTCGGCGTTGCCGTAAAGCAGGATGTCGGCGCTGGCATCGATCAGGATCGAATTACGTACCCGGTCCTGCCAGTAATCGTAGTGCGCGATGCGGCGCAGGGATGCCTCGATGCCGCCGAGTACGATCGGCACGTGCTTGTAGGCTTCCTTGCAGCGCTGGCTGTAGACCAGGCTCGCGCGATCCGGACGCTTGCCCGCCATGCCACCCGGGGTGTAGGCGTCGTCGGAACGGATTTTCTTGTCGGCGGTGTAGCGGTTGATCATCGAGTCCATGTTGCCGGCCGCGACACCGAAGAACAGGTTCGGCTCGCCGAGCTTCATGAAGTCGTCTTTGGACTGCCAGTTCGGCTGGGCAATGATCCCGACGCGAAAGCCCTGGGACTCCAGCAGCCGGCCGATTATTGCCATGCCGAACGACGGGTGGTCGACATACGCATCACCGGTGACGATGATGATGTCGCAGGAATCCCAGCCGAGCTGATCCATCTCCTCCCTGCTCATCGGCAGGAATGGCGCCGGTCCGAAACATTCGGCCCAGTATTTTGGATAGTCAAATAACGGCTTGGCTGCTTGCATGTCGATAACCGGTGTTGGCTTTCATTGAATTTCGCGGGCGCGGAATATAGCACAAATTTTGACCAATTCCGACGGCTATGGTCGGAAATTGGTGAGCGCTTTGGCACACACAACCTATGTGGCGAGGGAGCTTGCTCCCGCTCGACTGCGCAGCAGTCGCAAAACCAGCAATTGCGGTGTGCCTGAATCAATACCATTGTAGGTATTGGGGCTGCTGCGCAGCCCAGCGGGAGCAAGCTCCCTCGCCACAAAAACCTCTATAACGACTTATTCGTCATCGTCGAAGTTGTAGCTACCCGGCGCCAGGTTCTCGAATCGCGTGTATTTGCCGATGAACGCCAGGCGGATAAAGCCGATCGGGCCGTTCCGCTGCTTGCCGATGATGATCTCGGCAATGCCTTTGTGCTCGGTTTCCGGGTGATACACCTCGTCCCGATACACGAACATGATCACGTCGGCGTCCTGCTCGATCGCTCCGGATTCACGCAAGTCGGAGTTCACCGGGCGCTTGTTCGGCCGTTGTTCCAGGGAACGGTTGAGCTGCGACAGCGCCACCACCGGGCAGTTGAATTCTTTGGCCAGCGCTTTCAGGGATCGGGAGATCTCGGAAATCTCGTTGGTCCGGTTGTCGCCGCTGGAACCCGGAATCTGCATCAGCTGCAGGTAGTCGATCATGATCAGGCCGACTTCACCGTGCTCACGCACCAGACGCCGGGTCCGGGCACGCATTTCCGACGGACTGATGCCGGCGGTATCGTCAATGAACAGCTTGCGGTCGTTGAGCAGGTTGACCGCCGAGGTCAGGCGCGGCCAGTCATCGTCTTCGAGCTGACCGGAACGCACCTTGGTCTGGTCGATACGACCGAGGGACGAAAGCATACGCATGATCAGCGATTCGCCTGGCATCTCCAGCGAGTAGACCAGAACCGCTTTTTCACTGCGCAACACGGCGTTTTCCACCAGGTTCATCGCAAAGGTGGTTTTACCCATGGACGGACGGCCGGCGACGATGATCAAGTCGGCCGGTTGCAGGCCGCTGGTCTTCTCATCGAGGTCGGTGTAGCCGGTGGACAGGCCAGTGATGGCGTTGTCGGTATTGAACAGCGTGTCGATACGGTCGATGGCCTTGGTCAACAGGTCGTTGACGCCCACCGGACCACCGGTTTTTGGCCGGGCCTCGGCGATCTGGAAAATCTGCCGCTCGGCCTCGTCAAGAATTTCCGCGGCAGTGCGGCCTTCCGGGTTGAAAGCGCTGTCGGCAATTTCGGTGCTGATACCGATCAACTGGCGCAATGTCGCCCGCTCGCGAACGATCTGCGCATAGGCCTTGATGTTGGCGACCGAAGGCGTGTTTTTTGCCAGTTCACCGAGGTAACCGAGGCCGCCGACTTGCGAGGTCTGACCTTCCTTGTCCAGTTGTTCGGACAGGGTCACGACGTCGATCGGCATGTTCTGATCGGCCAGCTTGGCGATCGCGCGGAAAATCAGACGGTGGTCATGTCGGTAGAAATCGCCGTCGGAGACTTGATCGAGCACGCGCTCCCAGGCGTTGTTGTCCAGCATCAGACCACCGAGCACAGCCTGTTCGGCTTCGATGGAATGTGGCGGCACCTTCAGCGCGGCGGTTTGCAGATCGTATTGCTCAGGAGCGGAAATTTCGTTCATGGCCACTTGGTTGTTCAGAAAAAAGCAGGGATTGAAAAACAGGAGTTACCAGAAAGACAAAGGGCACGACCTGTAAACAGGATCGTGCCCGATGTTACCGGCAAGCACCCGAGGGTGCCAGCCGACAAGTGCTGCTTAAGCTGCTACCACGACAACGCGTACGGTGGCTTCAACTTCGGCGTGCAGGTGCACGGCTACGTCGAATTCGCCTACGTTGCGGATGGTGCCGTTCGGCAGACGAACTTCGCTCTTCTGCACTTCAACGCCGGAGGCGGTCAGTGCATCAGCGATGTCGTGAGTACCGATCGAACCGAACAGCTTGCCTTCGTCGCCAGCGGTGGCAGTGATGGTCACTTCCAGCTCGGCCAGTTGGGCAGCGCGGCTTTCAGCCGACGATTTACGATCTGCTGCTGCTTTTTCCAGCTCAGCACGACGCTCTTCGAACGCAGCCAGGTTGGCCGGGGTCGCAGCGGTAGCTTTGCCGTATGGCAGCAGGTAGTTACGACCGTAACCAGCCTTAACGTTCACTTTGTCACCCAGGTTGCCCAGGTTGGTGACTTTTTCCAGAAGGATCAGTTGCATGTGAAAATCCTCTTAACTTTTAACCTTCACCGTTCGCGTTATCGGCATCTTTGGGTGCCGAACGACCGCGAAAATCAATCAGGCTGTCGACGATGGCCAAGACCACCAGCAACGGATAGATCAGCTGCATGAACAGCAACAGCGTGACGTACATCCCCACCAACCAGAATCTGGCCAGTCGCTTTTGCGCCACCAGCCCATGAATCAGGGCCAGCCCGGCGAACACCAGCGGTACGCTGCACAACGGCGTCAACATGGCCATCTGCGAACCGAGATTCGGCCCCAGAAGCATGCACGCCAGCAGCAACATCGCCGGCAACAGCGGGAAGCGGATGGCGCGAAACTCGCGACCAAAACCACCCGGGTTGTACAACAACGCCTGCCAATAGCGCCCGACAAGCAGGCTCAACAAGCTGACGATTTGCAACAAAGCCGCTATCAAGCCGGTCAGGACCGGTGCAATCAGGGACGCGAAACGCGCTTGTTCGTCTACCGACATCTTCTGGTAGACATCACCGAGTAGCGACGGCATGACTTTTATCAAAGCCTGCGCCAGCATCTCGATCTGGGGAGCAAAAGCTGTCCCCAACACCACTGAAAACACCACTCCCATCGCTATGCTGACCAGCAGCACGCGGTTCCAGGACTCGCTTGCGCGCAAAACCAACGCAAGGCTCGCAGAACCCAGCAGCACCAGAAGTGCCCTTGGGTCGTCGGAGTAAAGCCACCAGAGCAATGCCGGCAGCAGTCCCAGAGCAAGAACGCCCAGGGCGTCCCTCAATCCGCGCCGCAGGAGCACGAGGCATCCGGCGGCAGCACCCAACCAATACAACAACGGCATTGCCGCACATCCAGCCACTACCAGAGTGGCCTGCATACGGCCCCGCATGATGAACTCAGCTAAGGCGCGCATACATTCAATCCTTTGCTACGTGTCGACTGCCCGGTCTCAGCGGCCGTGGCTGTCGGTGTAGGCCAGCAGGGCCAGGAAGCGGGCGCGCTTGATAGCGGTGGCCAGCTGACGCTGATAACGAGCTTTGGTACCGGTGATGCGGCTTGGAACGATTTTGCCGGTCTCGGATACGTAGGCTTTCAGAGTGTTGAGATCTTTGTAATCGATCTCTTTCACGTCTTCAGCGGTGAAGCGGCAGAATTTACGACGACGGAAGAAACGTGCCATTTGATAGGCTCCTTAAAAGGTCCGTGGATTACTCGTCAGCGTTATCGCTGTTGTCGCTGTCATCACTGTCAGCGCTTTCAGCGCCTTCGTGCTCAGGACGGTCGCGACGCTCACGGCGCTCACTGCGGTTTTCTTCAGCCTTGAGCATCTCGGATTGGCCGGTAACGGCTTCTTCGCGACGGATGACCAGGTTACGGATCACTGCATCGTTGTAGCGGAAGTTGTCTTCCAGCTCGGCCAGGGCCTTGCCAGTGCACTCAACGTTCAGCATCACGTAGTGAGCCTTGTGAACATTGTTGATTGCGTAGGCCAGTTGACGACGGCCCCAATCTTCCAGACGGTGGATTTTGCCGCCGTCTTCTTCGATCAGCTTGGTGTAACGCTCAACCATGCCGCCGACTTGCTCGCTTTGATCCGGGTGGACCAAAAAGATGATTTCGTAATGACGCATGAATGCTCCTTACGGGTTGTAGCCTGCCGCTCAAAAGCGGTCAGACAAGGAGTGAATGACACTTATGGACTTGAGGACGCTAGACACGTGGGTGCCTGCCATCACAGCAAGGGGCGCAATTGTAGAGAAGGGGCGAAGGAGGCGCAAGGTAATTGGTGATTATTTGAACAGCTCACCTGTTTTCGCTTTGCCACAAACGACTGTAGGAGCAAAGCTTGCTCGCGATAGCGGTGTAACGTTCAACATTGATGCTGAATGCTACACCCCCTATCGCGAGCAAGCTTTGCTCCTACACACAGTAGAGGATCAGGACTTCTTGGCGGCAGCCTTGGCCTTGACACCACGCTGGCGCTGCGCTTCGAACAGGCAGACGCCGGTTGCCACCGAAACGTTAAGGCTGCTGACACTGCCGGCCATCGGCAGATTCACCAGATAGTCGCAATGCTCGCGAGTCAGGCGACGCATGCCTTTGCCTTCAGCGCCCATGATCAGAATGGTCGGGCCGGTCAGGTCCTGGTCATAAATACTGACCTCGGCCTCCCCCGCCGTACCGACAACCCACAAGCCGCGCTGCTGAAGTTTTTCCAGGGTGCGCGCCAGGTTGGTCACGGCCACCAGCGGAATCACTTCTGCAGCACCACAAGCGACTTTTCGTACCACCGGCGTCAGGGTCGCCGACTTGTCCTTCGGCACGATCACCGCCAGCGCGCCTGCCGCATCGGCAGAACGCAGGCAGGCGCCCAGGTTGTGCGGATCGGTCACTCCGTCGAGCACCAGCAACAGCGGTGCGCCTTCGGTGCGATCGAGCAACTCGTCGAGCATCGCCTCGCCCCAGACCTGGCTTGGACTTACCTCCGCAACGACGCCCTGGTGCACGCCTTCAACCCAGGCATCCATTTCACGGCGTTCGGCCTGCCCCACCTGGACACGGTTTTCGTTGGCCAGCTCGATCAACGTCTGTACCCGCGGATCACCGCGACCTTCAGCCAACCAGATCTGCTTGACGCGTTTCGGGTGGTGACGCAGCAACGCTTCTACCGCATGCACGCCGTAGATTTTTTCCAACTGACTCATGGCTTGGCCTTAGGTTTACGCGCCCCGCCGCTTTTGGCTGGAGCCGAACCCGCTTTTGGCGGGCCTTTACGATGTTTGCTCGGTTTGGCTGGCTTGCCGCCGACGGCCTTTTCAGGCGTCGACCGTCCGGTCTTTCCCCCAGACGGCGCTTTACCGCCGCTTTTCGCACCGGCCAGCAACGCCTGTTTCATTTCACGACTCTTGCGCACTTCAGCGTTTTTCGCCGCGGCATCGCTCGGACGGTAGGCTTCGACAGCCTTTTCCTTGGCAGGACGGCGGCCGGTTTTGGCCGGTGCCGGTTCTGCTGCGGTTTTACTCGCCGGCTCTGCGGTTTCGGCGCCACGCTTCTTGCGACCGATCGGTGCGCTGATGGTTTTCTCGGCCATCTCGAAGTCGATCTTGCGCTCATCGAGGTCAACGCGCATGACGCGCACCTCAACAGTGTCGCCCAGACGGAAGCTGCGACCGGTACGCTCACCCGCCAGGCGGTGATGCACTGGATCGAAGTGGTAGTAGTCACCCGGCAGCGCGGTGACGTGCACCAGGCCTTCGACGTAGATATCGGTCAGCTCGACGAACAGACCAAAACCGGTCACCGCGGTGATCACGCCCGGGAACGACTCGCCCACGCGATCTTTCATGAACTCGCACTTGAGCCAGTTCACCACATCGCGGGTCGCTTCGTCGGCACGACGCTCGCTCATCGAGCACTGCTCGCCAAGTTGCTCCAGGGCCGCTTCGTCGTACGGATAGATGCGCGCCTTCGGAATAGTCATCGCACCGGCACGGCGAACGTGCGGGGTGTCCTGTTTCGAATGGATCACGCTGCGAATCGCCCGGTGCGTGAGCAGGTCCGGATAGCGGCGAATCGGCGAGGTGAAGTGGGTGTAAGCCTCGTAATTCAGGCCGAAGTGGCCCTGGTTATCGGCGCTGTACACCGCTTGGCTCAAAGAACGCAGCATGACGGTCTGGATCAGGTGGAAATCCGGACGATCCTTGATACCGGCCAGCAAAGCCTGGTAATCCTTCGGCGACGGGCCATCCTTGCCTTTGTGCAGGGACAGACCAAGTTCGCCAAGGAACGCGCGCAGTTTTTCCAGACGCTCCGGCGGCGGGCCATCGTGAACACGGTACAGCGCCGGGATTTCGTGCTTTTTCAGGAATTCGGCGGTAGCCACGTTGGCCGCCAGCATGCATTCCTCGATCAGCTTGTGCGCGTCATTGCGAACAGTCGGACGGATTTCGGCGATCTTGCGCTCGGAGCCGAAGATGATCCGGGTTTCCTGGGTTTCGAAATCGATCGCACCCCGTACGTGACGGGCCGCCAGCAATACCTTGTACAGCGAGTACAGCTGCTTGAGGTGCGGCACCACGTCGGTGTATTCGCCGCGAAGCTTGCGCGCTTCGGTCGCCTTCGGCGTTTCCAGCATCGCGCTCACTTTGTTGTAAGTCAGGCGAGCGTGGGAGTGAATCACCGCTTCGTAGAAGCAGTAGTCGGTCATCTCGCCGGATTTGGAGATGGTCATCTCGCAAACCATGGCCAGGCGATCGACCTGAGGATTGAGCGAGCACAAGCCGTTGGACAACTGCTCGGGCAGCATCGGAATCACGCGCTCGGGGAAGTACACCGAGTTGCCGCGAACCTGGGCTTCGGCATCCAGCGCCGAACCGAGTTTCACGTAGCTGGATACGTCGGCAATCGCCACGTACAACTTCCAGCCGCCAGAGAACAGGCGCAGCTTGCCCGGACGGGCTTCGCAATAGACCGCGTCGTCAAAGTCGCGGGCATCTTCGCCGTCGATGGTGACAAACGGCAGATGACGCAGGTCGATGCGTTTCTCTTTGTCCTTCTCTTCGACTTCCGGCTTGAGCTTGCCGGCTTCTTTAAGCACAGCATCAGGCCAAACGTGAGGAATGTCGTAGGTACGCAGGGCGACATCGATTTCCATGCCCGGCGCCATGTAGTTGCCCACGACTTCGACCACGTCGCCTTGCGGCTGGAAGCGTGGCGTCGGCCAGTGAGTGATCTTCACTTCGACGAACTGACCGATTTGCGCGTTGGCGTTACGCCCCGGCGTTACCAGCACTTCCTGCTGGATCTTCGGGTTGTCGGCAACCACGAAACCGATGCCGCCCTCTTCGAAGTAGCGACCAACGATGGTTTCGTGAGCGCGGGACACCACTTCGACGATCATGCCTTCGCGGCGGCCGCGACGATCCAGGCCGGAAACACGAGCCAAGGCTCGGTCACCGTCGAACACCAGGCGCATTTGCGCCGGGCTCATGAACAGGTCGTCACTGCCGTCGTCCGGCACCAGGAAACCGAAACCATCACGGTGCCCGCTGATGCGACCGAGGATCAGGTCGAGCTTGTCCACCGGTGCATACGTGCCACGACGGGTGTAAATGAGTTGAGCATCGCGCTCCATGGCGCGCAGACGGCGGCGCAGGGCTTCGATCTGGTCTTCTGTGGTCAGACCAAACTCTTCGACCAGTTGCTCGCGGTTAGCAGGCGAACCCCGATCAGCAAGATGCTGAAGGATCAGTTCGCGGCTAGGAATGGGGTTTTCATATTTTTCCGCTTCACGAGCGGCCTCGGGATCGAGGGACTGCCAATCGGCCATTAGAGAGTTTTCACCTTGTCTATATGCGGGTTAGTTTGGCATAGGCGTAATGAAACGGGAAATTTCAGGCTAAGACGACCCATCTAAAGCCCTGTATCGACACCGTAAAGCTGATTTGAAGACCGCTGGTGAAATTTTCCAGGTTTTTTTGATTGCGGGGGTTTACAGTTAAAAAGACGCTCCGTATAGTGCGCGCCATCGACGACGGCAACGTTGTCGATACTGCCCAGATGGTGAAATTGGTAGACACGCCAGCTTCAGGTGCTGGTGACCGCAAGGTCGTGGAAGTTCGAGTCTTCTTCTGGGCACCAATTTCGAGCTTGAGATTAGATCAATTTCAAGGCTCACACAAAACCCGCGAAAGCGGGTTTTTTGCATTTCGGGTTTCTGATTTATTAAATTTAAATCAGGGGTTTACAGATCAAAATGCTCTCCGTATAGTGCGCCACATCAACAGCGGCATCGCTGAAGATGATTGCCCAGATGGTGAAATTGGTAGACACGCCAGCTTCAGGTGCTGGTGACCTTACGGTCGTGGAAGTTCGAGTCTTCTTCTGGGCACCAATTCAAATTCAAGGTTTCGACCTTGAATTTCACAGAAACCCGCGAAAGCGGGTTTTTGCGTTTCTGGCTTTCGAAAACCCCAAGCCAATACTTCCCTGTGGCGAGGGAGCTTGCTCCCGCTGGAGTGCGAAGCGCTCCTCATCATTCCAACAGTTACACCGCACTCTCAGGGTTTACGACTGCTTCGCAGCCGAGCGGGAGCAAGCTCCCTCGCCACAAAACTCGCCCCCGCCCTTCTAGCAAACACTCCTCAGACCCGAAAGACGCACATGAGAAACAATATCGTTTATCATTGTTGCAAGTTATTGCAATGCGACAGTGAGGAACCCTGCGAATGATGTTTCGAAATACCCTGCGCCGCGGCCTGAGCATTACCCTCCTCGGCCTGGCTCTCGCCTCCCCCCTCACCCAAGCCGCCGAACCAGTTTCCCTGACGCTCTACAACGGCCAACACAAAGAGGTCGGCGACGCCGTTGCCAAAGCCTTCGAGGCCAAGACCGGGATTCACGTCAATGTACGCAAAGGCAGCAGCAACCAGCTCGCCAGCCAGATCGTCGAAGAAGGGGACCGCTCTCCCGCAGACGTGATCTACACCGAAGAATCGCCGCCACTGAACAAACTCGGCGAGCAAGGCCTGCTGGCCAAGGCTGACGATGCCACTTTGGCGGTTTTGCCCAAGGAATACGTGGCCGGCAATGGCACCTGGATCGGCGTCACTGCCCGGGTTCGCGTCGTTGCGTTCAACCCCAAGTTGATCGATGAAAAAGACCTGCCGACATCGGTGATGGAATTCTCCGATCCGAAATGGCAAGGCAAGGTCGGCTTCGTTCCCACCAGCGGTGCCTTCCAGGAGCAAGCGGTAGCGATCATCAAGGTGCACGGCATGGACGCAGCCGAAGAGTGGCTGACCGGTCTGCGCGCCTTCGGCAAGACCTACAGCAATAATATGGTCGCACTCAAAGCGGTGGAGAACGGCGAAGTGGCCACCGTGCTGGTGAACAACTATTACTGGTTCGCCTTGCAACGAGAAAAAGGCCAGCTCGATTCGAAACTGCATTACTTCACCGGCGGCGATGTCGGCGGACTGATCACCGTATCCAGCGCGGCCGTCATCAAATCCAGCAAACATCCAAAAGAAGCCCAACAATTGCTCGCCTACATGGCCAGCGAAGAAGGCCAGCGCGTGATCACTCAGACCACTGCCGAGTACCCGCTGCATAAAGGCATGGAATCGGATCGCGGCCTCAAGCCGTTCAGCGAACTGCAAGCGCCGAAAGTCACCCCTGCCGACCTGGGCAACGCCGAAGAAGCCCTGGATCTGGAACGTGATGTTGGCCTGAACTGATGAGCGCGTCACTATCCGCCCTCGCCCTACGCAGCGTTTATGTGCCACGGCGCAAGCGACCGTCGATCTGGCTGTTGCTGCCGGTTTTGCTGCTGGTTGTGCTCAGCCTGCTGCCATTGGCCTATGTGGGACTCAAGGCTTGGCAAGCAGGCTGGGCCGAGGCGCTGCATCTGCTGTGGCGGCCGTATGTATTCGGCCTGCTGCGCAACACCCTGGCACTGATGGTCGGCGTGACGCTGGCTTGCGGCCTGATCGGTCTGTCGCTGGCATGGTTGCTGGAACGCAGCAATCTGCCAGGGCGACGGCTATGGGGCGTGATCCTGTGCCTGCCGTTCGCCGTTCCGGCCTTTGTCAGCAGCTTCACCTGGGTGTCTCTGAGCGCTCACTTCGAAGGGCTGGGCGGGGCGATTCTGGTGATGACGCTTTCCAAATACCCGCTGATTTTCCTTCCCGTTGCAGCGACCCTGCGCAATCTCGATCCCTCGCTGGAGGAGTCCGCCCGCACGCTGGGGCAGAATCGCTGGGGCGTATTTTTCAAGATCACCCTACCCCTGCTCTGGCCGTCACTGGTCGCTGGCGCCTTATTGATCGCATTGCACATGCTGGTGGAATTTGGCGCGCTGTCGATTATCGGCCTGCAAACCTTCACCACTGCAATCTATCAACAGTTCGAGTTGGAGTTCAGCAATGCCAACGCGGCGATGCTCTCCGCCGTACTGCTGATCCTCTGCCTGGCGCTGTTATGGCTGGAGCTGCGCGTGCGCGGCAAAGGTCGACACGTGCGCACCGGCCAGGGTGCGGCGCGACGCGCTGAACAGGTTCGACTGGGGCCTTGGGCTGTGGCAGGCCAGCTTTATTGCCTGCTGCTGGCAATCGTCGGCAGTGGGATTCCGCTGGGCATGTTGGCTTACTGGTTGGCAGTCGGATCGTCGGCAGCCTTTCCAATGGCAGCCATCGGCGAAGCATTGCTGTCATCTCTCGCGCTGTCGCTGGGTGGCGCTGCGTTTTGCCTGGTGCTGGCGGTGCCGGTCGGCCTGCTGGTCGTACGCCATAAAGGCCAACTGGCGATCTGGGCCGAGCGCTTGCCATATCTGCTGCACGCCCTGCCGGGATTGGTCATCGCCCTGACCCTGGTGTATTTCGCCCTGCACTATGTGCCGATGCTGTACCAGACTTCGGCATTGCTGTTGATTGCCTATGCGCTGCTGTTTCTACCGTTGGCTCAGGCGCCGATCCGCACCGCCCTGAACAAGGCGGCACCGCAGCTGGAAGAGGCGGCGCGCACGCTTGGAGCTTCGTCATTCAGTGCGTTCTGTCGAGTGACACTGCCGATCATTTTTCCGGCGCTGGGTGCGGCGTTTGCGTTGGTGTTTCTTGATGCGATGAAGGAACTGACGGCGACGCTGCTGTTGAGTCCGACCGGGCTCAATACACTGGCAACGGAAGTCTGGGCGCATACCGCAAATGTGGAATTTGCCGCGGCGGCGCCTTATGCGGCGTTATTGATATTAGTGTCGGGGTTGCCGGTCTATCTGCTGACGACCCGGATGTATCTGAGTCGTTAAGACCGCCATCGCGAGCAGGCTCGCTCCCACAGGGAAACGCATTCCAATGTGGGAGCGAGCCTGCTCGCGATGACGCCAGACCATTCAACACAAACCCTAAGCCCTGAACTGTCCCAGGCTCGCCTTCAATTGTGCAGCCAACCCATCCAGCACCTTGCCGCTGGCGGTGGTTTCCACCACCGCCTGAGCCGCTTTCTCAGCCTGCGCATGAATCGTCTCGACCCGACCGCGCACTGCCTGCGCGCCCTTGGCCTGATGCGCTGCCGCCTGGGTTGCCAGACCGATCGCCGCATGCACCTGTTCCACCGAGGCCTGCACCGATTGCTGCAACCGCGCACTGTCGCGCAATACCAGTAGACCTTCATTGGCCTGACGCCCGGCCTGACCGATTGCCGCCACCGCTTCGCGCGCGCCCTGCTGCAACGCCACGATGTGTGCCTGGATATCGCCGGTGGAGCTTTGCGTCTTGCTCGCCAGTGCCCGCACCTCGTCAGCCACCACCGCAAAACCGCGCCCGGTCTCGCCGGCTCGCGCCGCTTCAATGGCAGCGTTCAATGCCAGCAGATTGGTTTGCTCGGCAATTCCGTGAATCACCGTCAACACCACTTCAATCTGCTCACTCTGCTGCGCCAGCCGTTCGATCACCTGTGCACCGGTATTGACCTGCCCGGCCAACTCCTCGATCAGGCTGCCGACCTTTGCCGACGTCCGAGTGTTTTCGTCGGTTGCCTGACGAATATCCACAACCTGTTTCAATGCCGCTTGCATGGCGTGGCTTTCCGACTGGGCTTCATCAGCCATTTGCGACAAGGCCCGCAGACTTTCCGCAACTTCATCGCGCTGCATGCCCGCCGCCGCGTCGGCTCCGGCGTTGCGCAAGGTCATGGCACCGATTTCCACGCCGGTACGCTGGGCGACATCACCCGCTTCGCGCACGATTGGCTGCAACTTATCCACAAAGCGATTGACCGCCGAGGCCATGTCGCCGATTTCGTCCTTGCTGTTGATCTGCACACGCTTGGTCAGATCTCCTTCGCCCGCCGCCAGGTCATCCATGGCCACAATCAGCATTTTCAGGCGATTGACCACTCGACGCCCCAACACAACGGCCAGCAACAGCAAAACGCCAAACCCGACCACCGCAAGGCTCACCCCGATGCGCCAGCGCAAGGTCGACGCAGCTTCCTGCACGGTACTGGTGGTATTGGCTTTCATTTCCGAGGCCGTGGACTGCGCCGACTGCAAACGCGATCGCATGGCCGTCGCACTGTCGGCCGCCGCGCCTTTGAGGCTGTCGCCTACCAGCTGATCACCGCTGGCAATCAAAGCCGTGAAGCGTTTATCCAGCGCCGCCAGATCGGCTTCCACCGAGGCGGTCGAGACGCCCATCAGGACCTTGCCGATTTCAACGCCGTTAGGATTGATCGAGGCTTCGATGTAGAACACCGAAGGATCGTTCTTTGCCGCATCCAGCACCTTGTCCAGCGCACGCTCGCCCTGGCCCTTTTCCAGCAGCGCCTTGTTGATCGGGTTCTCGCGGTTGAGGTAGCGCGTCAGGTGCTGGCCCGTGGCGTCGTCATACACCACGAACAACACGTTGGGATTGCGCTGGGCACGACGGGCGAACTCAGACAGGGTAGGCACATCGTTGTCCCACATCGCACGAGGTGCGACGGAAGCCAGCAACTGCGCCATGTCGCTGGCGGAGTCCTTCAGGTCCTTTTCCAGCGTCGCACGCAACTGCGCCTGTTCGTCCTTCAATCGCGCGGACAAACCAGCGGTGAGGCGTTGACGCGTACTGGTGGAAAGGCTGTCCAGGCTCGACGTGACTTCACGCCCGGCCTGCTCCAGTTCAGCGGACAGTTTTTGACTGTCTGCACCCAATCGCACTCCGAGATCGGCTTCCAGCGCGGTTACCGTGCTCCGGGTAAGAGCAACGGCTACCAGCACCTGCACCAAAAGAGCGATACCAAGGGTAACGAACACAGGCCGCAACAAACGGCTTTGTAACAGTGAGAGAACGGCCGACACTTGAAATCCCTCTGCATAAGCGCCATTAAATTGATGGCACGCCGGAAGTGACGTTTTAAGCAAAGCTAATAGCAAAGGTCATGCCGTCCAACAGGCATAAACGACAAAGGCCCCTATTAAGGGGCCTTTGTGTTTTACATCAACGACTTATCAAGCGAACGGATGGCGCAGAACGATGGTTTCGTTGCGGTCCGGACCCGTCGAAATAATGTCGATCGGCGCGCCGATCAGCTCTTCAACGCGTTTGATGTAAGCGCGGGCGTTAGCTGGCAGCTCTTCCAGGGTTTTGGCACCCACAGTCGATTCGGTCCAGCCCGGCACTTCTTCGTAAACAGGCTGCAGGCCTACGTAGCTGTCAGCATCGGTCGGGGCAACGGCATTACCTTGCGCATCCTTGTAGCCGACGCAGATGTTGATGGTTTCCAGACCGTCGAGCACGTCCAGCTTGGTCAGGCAGATGCCAGAGATGCTGTTCACATCGATAGCGCGACGCAGGATGACAGCGTCGAACCAGCCGCAACGACGGGCACGGCCGGTGGTTGCACCGAACTCGTGACCTTGTTTGGCCAGGTGCGCGCCGACTTCGTCGAACAGCTCAGTCGGGAATGGACCCGAACCTACACGCGTGGTGTAAGCCTTGGTGATGCCCAGGATGTAGTCCAGGAACATCGGGCCAACACCCGAACCGGTAGCAACGCCGCCAGCGGTGGTGTTGGAGCTGGTCACGTACGGGTAGGTACCGTGGTCGATGTCCAGCAGGGAGCCTTGGGCGCCTTCGAACATGATGTCTTTGCCAGCGCGACGCAGGTCGTGCAGCTCGGCAGTCACATCCAGCATCAGCGGCTTGAGCAGCTCAGCGTATTCGTTGCATTCGGCCAGGGTCTTGTCGAAGTCGATGGCCGGCTCTTTGTAGTAACCCACCAGCATGAAGTTGTGGTAATCCACCAGTTCACGCAGCTTGTCTTCAAAGCGCGGCATGTTGAGCAGGTCGCCCACACGCAGGCCGCGACGTGCAACCTTGTCTTCGTAGGCCGGGCCGATGCCGCGACCGGTAGTGCCGATCTTCAGCTCGCCACGGGCCTTTTCACGGGCCTGGTCCAGCGCAACGTGGAAGGACAGGATCAGCGGGCAGGAAGGGCTGATGCGCAGGCGCTCACGCACCGGTACGCCTTTCTCTTCCAGCTTGTTGATTTCCCGCAGCAGGGCGTCAGGTGCAACCACCACGCCATTACCGATCAGGCACTGCACGCCTTCGCGCAGTACGCCCGACGGAATCAGGTGCAAGACAGTTTTTTCACCGTCGATCACCAGCGTGTGGCCAGCGTTGTGGCCACCCTGGTAGCGCACTACGGCGGCAGCATGTTCGGTCAGCAGATCAACGATCTTGCCTTTGCCCTCATCACCCCATTGGGTGCCCAGGACTACGACATTCTTACCCATAACACTTGTCCTCATTCGCGCAAACTTGGTGCCGGCGGCGGCCGGCAGGAAAACTCAAGAAGCCAGTGGCGATACTTGCCAAAGCCCGTTCTGCTGAATCAATTGCCGGTCGCAGTCCGCTTCACGGGCGGCGGCCAAAGGTTGTCCAGGCAAGGCCTGAACGACACGCTGACCCTCACTGCGCAACTGGCAAACCTGCTGCCAGAGTGCCGCATCCGTACTGTCAGGCATCCAGATACCGCCAGACGGTAGCTCGATCTCAGCACGCCCCAGGGTCACCAGGGTTTTCAAATCGGTGGAGAAGCCGGTTGCCGGGCGGGCACGACCGAAGTCGGCGCCGATGTCGTCGTAACGACCACCCTGAGCGATGGATTGACCAACACCCGGTACGAATACAGCGAACACCACACCGGTGTGGTAGTGGTAGCCGCGCAGTTCGCCCAGATCGAAATACAGCGGCAGCTCCGGGAAGCGCGCGGACAGACGCTCGGCGATCGCCAGCAAGTCATCCAGTGCAGCCAGAACCGGGGCCGGGGCCTTGGCCAGACGCTCACGCGCCGCCGCCAGGACTTCACGGCCGCCACACAGGTCGACCAACGCCCGCAGCATGCCCGACAGATCGGCAGGCAAGCCTTCGGTCAAGGTAATGACCTCGTCGATGGCCTTGCGTTGCAGCGCATCGAACAACTGCTGTTCAACTTCGCCCGACAAACCGGCGGCGCGCGCCAGGCCGCGGTAAATACCGACATGCCCCAGGTCCATGTGCACATCCGGCACATCCGCCAGTTGCAGCATGGCCAACATCAGGCTGATGACTTCGACATCACTGCTTGGGCTACCGTCGCCGTACAACTCGGCACCCAGTTGAATCGGGCTGCGCGAGGACGACAAGGCGCGCGGCTGCGCATGCAGCACGCTGCCGGCATAGCAGAGACGGTTCGGACCTTCGCGTCGCAGGGTGTGCGCATCGATGCGCGCCACCTGTGGCGTGATGTCGGCCCGGAAACCCATCTGACGACCCGACTGAGGATCGATCACCTTGAAGGTACGCAGGTCCAGATCCTGGCCCGCGCCGGTCAGCAAGGATTCCAGGTACTCGATATGGGGAGTCACGACAAACTCGTAACCCCAGCTCTGGAACAGATCCAACACCTGACGACGCGCGACTTCAATACGCGCAGCTTCCGGTGGCAGTACTTCTTCGATGCCATCTGGCAGCAGCCAGCGGTCTACCGTTGCCATTACGCCAATCCCCTATGATCCGGGCAGCCAGCCTTTGGGCGAGCCTTGAGTGAAGCAGAAAATGACCGGCCCAGCGCAAACCACGCGCATGAGCGACGTGGCGAAAAGCCTGAAACGGGCTTCGCCGACCACTTTCCTCGTAAAACCTTTCGAGCCATAGCGCTCGGGCACCTGCATAAAACAGCAATCAAACATGCAGACGCAAAAAAGCCGGGAATTTCCCGGCTGCCGCATCATACACACGTTTTCCCAAAGGATCACCCCGCCAGAGGTTTTAGCCGCCCGGCGGAGGATGATTCAGGTCAGCGTCGTATCAAGGCTTGGCTTTTTCCAGGTAATGGAAGAAGTCGCTGCTTGGGTCAAGAACCATGACGTCGGATTTGTTCGCGAAGCTTTCACGGTAGGCACGCAGGCTACGGTAGAACGCGTAGAACTCCTGATCCTGACCGTAGGCCTTGGAGTAGATCGAAGCGGCCTGGGCATCGCCATCACCACGAATCTCTTCAGATTCACGATAGGCTTCCGCCAACAACACGCGGCGCTGACGATCGGCATCGGCACGAATGCCTTCAGCCAGCTCGTTACCCTTGGCGCGGTGCTCGCGAGCTTCACGCTCACGCTCGGTGCTCATACGCTCGAACACACTGCGGTTCACTTCTTTCGGCAGGTCGATGGTTTTGACCCGGACATCCACAACTTCGATGCCCAGCTCTTTTTCAGCCATCTTGTTCAACGACGCCGTGATATCCGCCATCAGTGCATCACGCTCACCCGACACGACTTCGTGCAAGGTGCGCTTGCCGAACTGGTCACGCAGCCCGGATTCGAGACGACGGGACAGACGTTCGTCGGCGATCTGCTTGAGGCCGGAAGTCGCAGTGTAGAAACGCTCGGCGTCCTTCACGCGCCACTTGGCGTAGGCATCGACCATCACGGCTTTCTTCTCCAGCGTCAGGAAGCGCTGTGTCGGTGCATCGAGCGTCATCAGACGTGCGTCGAATTTGCGCACCTGGTTAACGTAAGGCACTTTCACATGCAGGCCTGGCTGAACATCGGTCTGGACCACGCGACCGAACTGCAGCAACACCGCACGCTCGGTCTGAGCCACGATGTAGAAGCAGTTCCAGGCAGCGATCGCCACGACGACGCCGACAATAAGGGCGATCAGCGATTTATTGCTCATCAGCGACTCTCCCTGGTACGTGCTTGCTGTTGCTGCAGATCAGCTGCCGCACGCGCATTCGCTTCATTGCTGCTGGCAGCGGCGCCGGTCACCGGAGTGCTGGTGCTGCGACCACTTTCGACCATCTTGTCCAGAGGCAGGTAAAGCAGGTTGCTCTGGCCATTCTTGTTGCCGGTCACGAGAACCTTGCTGGTATTGCTGAAGACTTCCTGCATGGTGTCCAGATACAGACGCTGGCGGGTAACTTCAGGTGCCTTGCGATACTCGGCGACCAGTTTGGTGAAGCGATCGGCCTCACCCTTGGCACGCGAGACGGTTTCGTCACGGTAGCCATTGGCGTCTTCGAGAATGCGCTGGGCCTGACCACGGGCTTCCGGCACGACGCCGTTGGCATAGGTTTCGGCCTGGTTACGCGAACGCTGCTCGTCTTCACGGGCGCGGATCACGTCATCGAAGGCTTCCTGGACTTCACGCGGTGCCGCTGCGCTCTGTACGTTGACCTGGGTGACCGTGATGCCGGTGCGATACGTATCCATGAAGCGTTGCAGACGCTCCTTGATCTCGCTGGCCATCAATTCACGACCTTCGGTCAGCACCTGGTCCATCGCGGTGGAACCCACCACATGGCGCAGTGCGCTGTCGGTCGCGTGCTGCAGGCTGACTTCCGGCTGATCGACGCTCAGTACGAAGTCCTGCAGGTTGCTGATCTTGTACTGCACGGTCAGCGGCACTTCGACGATGTTCTCGTCTTCGGTCAGCATCTGGCCCTGCTTGGTGTACGCACGCTCACGCGTTACGTTTTCCATGTACTTCTTGTCGATCGGCGGGAAGTAGATGTTCAGACCCGGGCCGACCGTTTCGTAGTACTTGCCGAAGCGCAGCACCACGGCTTGCTCCTGCTCGTCGACGACATAGACCGCGCTGTACAGCCATACGGCCGCCAGAACGACCAGGCCGATGCCGAGCAGGCCGCCGAAGCCGCCACTCTTGCCCGAACCACCACCGTCGTCACCCCGTTTCTTACCACCACCGAACAACCCGTTCAGGCTTTCCTGCAGCTTTCGGAAGGCCTCGTCGAGATCCGGTGGTCCCTTGCGGTCGCCGTTATTGCGACGCTTGCCACCCCAAGGATCCTGATTATTCGAGTTGCCACCCGGCTCATTCCAAGCCATAGCGCTCTCCATCTGATAAAGCAAAGACGCACCCACGGCGCGCCGACCAATGCTACAGAATGCCTGTCACCACGGCACAACCGCTTTCTCAGGCTTTTATTGCAAAGTGTGTTGCTCGATGAACTCCACCGGTTGCAAACCCTCACGACTCACCAGCCGATTCAACTCGGATCGTGGCAAGCGAACGGCCAGCAAACTGATGCCTTCGTCATCGTGTTCTTCCTTTTGTACCGCACCGAGTTCAAAAAACTGCGCACGCAGTCGGGCGAATCGTTGCGGCAAGCGCAAGGTGCCAACAAACAAATCACTGCCAAGCAACTCGGCAATGGCTTGCTCAAGCAATTCCAGGCCAGTGCCATCACGCGCCGACAGCCAGACCCGCTGGGGCTTGCCGTTTTCGTCGCGCTGGATTTGTGGCTCAACGCCTTCAAGCAAATCGAGTTTGTTATAGACCTCGAGGATCGGCAAGTCCTGGGCGCCAATCTCGCCCAGCACCACCATCACCTGCTCGATCTGCAACATGCGATCCGGTTCGGCCGCATCGATCACGTGCAACAACAGATCGGAATTGCTCGACTCTTCGAGGGTAGACCGAAATGCCTCGACCAGCTTGTGGGGCAAGTGGCGAATGAAACCTACGGTGTCCGCCAGGACAATCGGCCCCAGGTCGTCCAGATCCAGACGGCGCAGGGTCGGGTCCAGCGTGGCGAACAATTGGTCAGCCGCGTAAACGTCGGATTTCGTGACGTTATTGAACAGCGTGGATTTACCGGCGTTGGTATATCCCACCAGCGATACGGTAGGGATATCCGCACGCATGCGACCACGTCGCGACTGTTCGCGCTGGCTGCGCACCTTCTCCAGCCGGCCCTTGATCTGTCGCAGGCGAACCCGCAGCAATCGACGGTCGGTTTCGAGTTGGGTTTCACCCGGCCCACGCATGCCGATACCGCCACCCTGACGCTCAAGGTGGGTCCAGCCGCGAACCAGCCGGGTGCTCATGTGGTCAAGCTGGGCCAGTTCGACCTGGAGCTTGCCTTCATGGGTACGGGCGCGCTGGGCGAAAATATCGAGAATCAGACCGGTGCGGTCGATCACGCGACACTCGAAAACACGTTCGAGGTTACGTTCCTGGCTGGGCGTGAGGACGTGATTGAAAATCACCAGATCGGCTTCTTCGGCTTTTACCAGGTCGCGCAATTCCTCGACCTTGCCGCTGCCAATCAGGAATTTGGCGGTTGGCCGATGACGCGGCACGTTAAAAAACGCAACGGTCTCGGCGCCGGCCGAATTAGCCAATTCCTGAAACTCCTGCGGATCTTCGCGCGCCTCAGGGTCCTGTCCATCCAAGTGAACGAGGATGACTCGCTCACCACCACCGTGGCGCTCAAAGAACAAAGGAGACTCCTATCAGGCGTTACCTGGCTCAGCGTCACCTGCTTCGGATTCGGTTGCGCTAGGCAGACGAATTGGACGAACCGGCACCACTGTAGAGATAGCGTGTTTGTAAACCATTTGGCTGACGGTGTTTTTCAGCAGGATGACGAACTGGTCGAACGACTCGATCGTGCCTTGCAGTTTGATACCGTTGACCAGGTAGATGGACACCCCAACTTTCTCTTTACGTAAAGTATTCAAGTAAGGGTCTTGTAGCGAATGCCCTTTTGACATGTGCCGCACTCCTTTAAGGATTCAATATAAAAAATAGGTAAACAGATGGCTTTGGCCGTCACACCCCCAAGGATAGACGGCAATTGCAAGGACTCAGCTCAATATGGAGATGGTCCCCAGGTATTTCAAGGCGCGCGGCAGATTGTCGCAATCCAGGCTGTCCAGCCAGTGTAAATCAGCCCAACTGCGCAGCCATGTGAACTGGCGTTTCGCCAACTGGCGCGTGGCAATGATTCCACGCTCCTGCATCTCGGCTGACGTCAGCTTGCCATCCAGGTAGTCCCAGACCTGGCGGTAGCCTACTGCACGTATAGACGGCAACCCGGCATGCAGGTCACTTCTCTTGCGCAGGGCTACGACCTCGTCAATGAATCCCTGTTCCAACATTAAAGTGAATCTTTGTTTAATTCGCTCGTGCAGTACCTGACGATTTGCCGGAGCAATGGCCAAGTTCGCGACAGTATAGGGCAATTGTTGCCGTCCCGAAGCGGCTGCTTCAGTACTTTGCGCAGATTGTTGCAAGCGTAGTGCAGTCATGCTTTGACCGCTCACGCGATAAACTTCCAGTGCTCGACTCAGGCGCTGCGGATCGTTCGGATGAATCCGCGCCGCGGAGACCGGATCAATCACCGCCAACTGGTCGTGCAGGGCTTGCCAGCCAAGGCGTGCAGCCTCTTCCTCGATTTGCGCGCGCACGCAGGGATCAGCCGCCGGCATTTCTGCCAGCCCTTCGAGCAAAGCCTTGTAGTAGAGCATCGTGCCGCCTACCAACAGCGGAATTTTTCCCCGCGCAGTGATATCGGCCATGGCTTCGAGGGCGTCACGGCGAAAATCCGCGGCCGAATAGCTCTCGGCCGGGTCGAGAATATCGATCAAACGGTGCGGAAACTCTGCCAACAGCTCTTTCGACGGCTTGGCGGTGCCGATGTCCATGCCACGATAGACCAGCGCCGAATCGACGCTGATCAGTTCGCAAGGCAGGACCTTGGTGAGCTCGATGGCCAGGTCGGTCTTGCCGGCGGCGGTCGGGCCCATCAGGAAAATCGCAGGTGGGAGCTGGCTCATCAACGACCGCGCAAGAACAGTTTGTCCAGATCGTCCAGGCCCAGTTGGGTCCAGGTCGGTCGGCCATGGTTACATTGACCGCTGCGTTCGGTGTTTTCCATGTCACGCAGCAGACCGTTCATTTCCGGCAGGGCCAGACGCCGATTCGCACGAACCGCGCCATGACAAGCCATGGTCCCCAGCAGTTCGTTGATGTGCGCCTGAATGCGATCGCTGGTGCCGTACTCCATCAGGTCAGCCAATACATCAGCGACCAGGCGGTTGGCTTCCGCCTGCTTGAGCAGTGCCGGAATCTGCCGAATGGCCAGGGTTTCCGGGCCAAGACGCTGCAATTCAAAGCCCAGACGCTGGAACCAGGCGACATGCTCTTCAGCACAATCGGCTTCACGCTGGCTGACTGCCAGCGATTCCGGCACCAGCAGCGGTTGGCCGCTCAGGCCTTCGCTGGCCATCGCAACCTTCAAGCGCTCGTACATGATCCGTTCGTGAGCGGCATGCATGTCCACCAAAACCAGGCCCTGGGCATTTTCCGAAAGAATGTAGATGCCTTTAAGCTGCGCCAGCGCGTAACCCAACGGCGGAATATCATCCTGCCCCGCGGGCAGCGCGACGGCATTGGCCTCGGGCAGCGGAGCGAAAAACTCGCGATAGGCCGCTTGCGCTTCAGCTACGGGTACACCGGACTGCGGACGTGGCGTGTATTGATACTGGTAACCGGCGCCAGCGCCTGAACCGGCAGGCGTATTGAACGAAGGCTGAGCCTGCGGTTGCTCAAGCAGTGCATTGGCGGCCAGGCGCATTTCGCCCTGGGGACCGAATTCTCCGGCATCCAGACCGGTCGGCCGGACGATGGCCGTCGCCACCGGCGCCGCCAGATGGTCGTCCGGCCGCACATCGCCCAAGGCGCGGTGCAAAGTACCGTAGAGGAAATCGTGGACCATGCGCCCTTCGCGGAAACGCACTTCGTGTTTGGTCGGGTGCACGTTGACGTCGACACCTGTCGGGTCAACCTCGAAAAACAGCACGAATGTCGGATGCCGGCCGTTGAACAGCACGTCGCGATAAGCCTGGCGCACCGCGTGAGCCACCAGTTTGTCGCGCACCGCACGACCGTTGACGAAGAAATACTGCAAATCCGCCTGGCTACGGTTGAAGGTCGGCAAACCGACCCAGCCCCACAGGTGCAGACCATTGCGCTCGATTTCGATCGGCAGCGCCTGCTCCAGGAACCCCGGCCCGCAGATGGCCGCCACGCGCCGTGCACGGGCCGCGTCATCGTGGGCCTCATGCAGGCTGAGAATGGTTTTACCGTTGTGCCGCAAATGGAACGCCACGTCGAAACGCGCCAGCGCCAGACGCCTGATCACTTCTTGCAGGTGATCGAACTCGGTTTTTTCGGTTTTGAGAAACTTGCGCCGCGCCGGGGTGTTGAAAAACAGGTCGCGCACTTCCACTGAGGTGCCCACTGGATGAGCGGCGGGCTGCACGCGAGGCGCCATGTCGCGGCCTTCGGTTTCCACCTGCCAGGCCTGATCGGCATCGCGGGTGCGGGACGTCAGGGTCAGGCGCGCCACAGAGCTGATCGACGCCAGTGCCTCACCACGAAAGCCCAGGCTCATCACCTGCTCGAGGTCTTCCAGGTTGCGAATCTTGCTGGTGGCGTGACGCGCCAGCGCCAGCGGCAGGTCGTCGGCGGAAATCCCGCTGCCGTCGTCGCGCACCCGTAGCAGCTTGACGCCGCCCTGTTCGACATCGACATCGATTCGTTTGGCGCCGGAGTCGAGGCTGTTTTCCAGCAGCTCCTTGATCACCGACGCCGGACGCTCCACCACCTCACCGGCGGCAATCTGGTTCGCCAGCCGCGGGCTGAGCAGCTCGATGCGAGCGCTTTTGTTCACGACCTGGTTCATTCTTTGGCCGCCAGGTCATTGCCCGGAATGGTCAGGTGCTGACCGACCTTCAGCTCATCGTTCGACAGATTGTTCGCACTGCGCACAGCAGCAGGCGATACCTGATAGCGCACGGCGATCATCGCCAGCGTTTCGCCCGGGTTTACCCGGTGATCACGCGGACCTTGAGCGATCTTGCCCGAGTCACGCAGCCAGGCAATGTAAGTGCCCGGTGGCGGATTTTGCTGGAAGAACTGGCGCACGCCGCTGCTGATGGAACGTGCCAGCGCTTGCTGGTGGCTCGATGCCGCGAGTTTCGAGGCTTCGTTGGCGTTGGAGATAAACCCGGTTTCCACCAGGATCGACGGAATGTCCGGCGACTTCAACACCATGAACCCGGCTTGTTCCACGCGTTGTTTGTGCAATGGCGTGACCCGGCCGATGTTGCTCAAGACTTTCTGCCCGACGTTCAGGCTGGACGTCAGGGAAGCGGTCATCGACAGATCGAGCAGCACGCCGGCAAGCATGCGGTCCTTGTCATCAAGGCTGACGTTGCCGGCACCGCCGATCAGGTCGGAACGGTTTTCGCTGTCTGCCAGCCAACGTGCGGTCTCGGAGGTCGCTCCGCGATCAGACAAAGCGAATACCGATGCACCGAACGCAGCGGCCGAAGGTGCGGCGTCGGCGTGGATCGAAACGAACAGATCGGCGCCCTTCTTGCGGGCGATTTCGGTACGCCCGCGCAAGGGGATGAAATAGTCGCCAGTGCGGGTCAGTTCGGCGCGGAAGCCTTTTATGCCGTTGACCTGGCGTTGGGTTTCGCGGGCAATCTGCAACACCACGTCTTTTTCACGCTGACCGCGAGAGCCGGAAGCCCCCGGGTCTTCGCCACCGTGACCGGCGTCGATCACGACAATGATGTCGCGTTTGCCGGCCGGGGCTGGCGGCAATTTGATTGCAGGCTCGGTCGGCGTGACCGGCACGGCAGGCACCGTGGCGACCGAAGGCGTTGGCGCTGGCGGCGGCGCGGCATCGGCCGGGTTGTCGAACAGGTCGACCACCAGTCGGTTGCCGTACTGGGCATTCGGGGCCAGGGAGAAGCTTTTTGGCGTGACGGCCTTTTTCAGATCGATGACCACCCGCAGGTCGGTCGGCGTACGCTGGGCCGAGCGCATGGCAGTGATCGGCGTATTCGAAGTGTTGACGTTCAGCGGCGCGCCAAGGCTGGCGCCATTGATGTCGATGACCAGGCGATCGGGAGCAGACAGGGTGAAGACGCTGTGCTGTACGGGACCCGTCAGGTCAAACACCAGCCGCGTGTTGTCCGGCGCCCGCCACAGGCGAACACTGTTGACCTTCGATTCGGCCACAGCGTCGACGGTCACCGCCAAAAACAACATCCCTACGGCAGCAACCAACGCGCGAAAGCGCATACCTAACCCCATCATCTATTTGGATTCCAATGCCAAAGCGGCACACCAGGCTTCGCCACGCGAACCCTGGGATAAAATTGTCAGCGAACGTCCGCTGTCTTGCGGGCTAATGGTAATGGTCAGGTCGGGCTTTGGCAAAAAGCCTGCACCTTTATCGGGCCATTCGATCAGACACAGGGCGTCATCTTCGAAGTAGTCGCGGATACCAAGGAATTCCAGCTCTTCGGGGTCGACCAGTCGATACAGGTCGAAATGGAAGGCGCGAATGTCACCGATCTCGTAAGGCTCGACCAGAGTGAACGTCGGACTTTTCACCGCCCCGACATGGCCCAGGCCACGGATGATGCCCCGCGACAGCGTGGTTTTACCCATGCCGAGATTACCCTCGAGAAAAATCAGACCGTGCCCTTGAGTCGTCTGAGCGATACGCGCGCCAAACGCGGTCATCGCTTCTTCATCAGCCAGGTACAGGGTTACTTCAGACACGGTGCTTGCTCCTCCAACAACTGACGAATGGCTGGTATCAGATCACTGGCCGCCAGCCCACGGCCGAATTTACCCTGTTGCGCACCGGCATTGGCGTGCAGCCAGACCGCCAGGCAGGCTGCGTCGAACGCTGCCATGCCCTGAGCCAGCAACGCGCCGACCAGCCCGGCCAACACATCGCCCAAACCGGCGGTGGCCATTGCCGGGTGCCCCTGATGACACACGGCCAACCGCCCGTCGGGACTGGCGATCAAACTGCCGGCGCCTTTGAGCACAACCACGGCTGTATATTTTTTGCTCAACGCGTGGGCTGCTGCAGGACGATCCGCCTGAACCTGCGCCGTGCTGATCCCCAACAAGCGTGCCGCCTCACCCGGATGCGGGGTGATGACGCAATCCCTGGGCAACACCACACGCGCCTCGGCCAGCAGGTTCAGCGCATCGGCGTCCCAGACTTGCGGTAACGGCGCGTTGGCGGCGGCGGACAACAAGCTGCGCCCCCAGCCAGCCTGCCCAAGTCCCGGGCCGACAACCAGCACGGAAACTTTTTGAAGCAAACCCATTAACTGATTGGCTGATGAGGCGCCCAAAACCATCGCTTCGGGGATTCTGGCCAGCGCGGCGGGTACATGTTCGCTGCGGGTCGCCACCGAAACCATGCCGGCGCCGCTGCGCAGTGCACTTTGCGCACTCAGCAGGATCGCGCCGCCGAAACCGCGATCACCACCGATCAGCAGCACATGGCCGAACTTGCCTTTATGGGAAGCCGGTGCGCGGGAGGCCAGACGCGGAAGATTGTTGGCTGACAAGCGACGGGCACTGATCGGTGCCCCCTCAAGCAACTGCGGGTCGGCGTGCAGATCATTGAAAACCAGCTCGCCCACCACGTCTGCCGCATCGCCCGTGAACAATCCCAGTTTCAAACCAATGAACGTGACCGTCAGGTCGGCTCGCACTGCATCCCCCAGAATGCGACCGGTATCCGCGCACAACCCGGATGGAATATCCACCGCCACCACGGGCAGCTCGACAGCATTGATCGCACCGATAGCGCTGCGGTATGGCTCGCGCACTTCGCCGGTCAAACCCGTGCCCAGCAACGCATCCAGTACAATGCCGCGCAACTCGGACCCGGCTGCCCAGTGCTCAATGAAGACTTTTTCAGATACAGCCTCGGCATATGCCAATGCCGCATCGCCCTGCAAACGCTGCGGATCGCCCACCGCCAGCACCCGCACGGTCCATCCGGCACGTCGAGCCAGAACCGCCACCAGATAGCCGTCGCCAGCATTATTGCCATGGCCAGCCAATACGCTTAACTCGCTTGCTGCCGGCCATTGGCGGACCATTGCACGCCAGGTGGCCCGGGCCGCGCGCTGCATCAATTCGAAGCCCCTGGTGCCGGCCGCGATCAGGCTCGCATCGAGTGCTCGCACCTGGGCGGCGCTGTACAGCGCGTCGGGTATTTCATCTTTAGTGTGCGGCATGCGTCTTCGGGCTCCGATGTCTGGCAGAATTATACGCACCTCAGCTCCGGTTTCTCTCGCCTCATGCCCGCTATTACTACAGATCTGCCCGCCCTCGCCCAATCCATCAAGGATTGGGGTCGTGAGCTGGGCTTTCAGCAAGTCGGCATCAGTGGTCTCGACCTGGCCGAGCATGAGCAGCATCTGCAGCGCTGGCTCGAAGCCGGCTATCACGGCGAAATGGACTACATGGGTGCCCACGGCAGCAAACGTTCGCACCCGGAAGAACTGGTGCCGGGCACTTTGCGCGTGGTGTCGCTGCGCATGGACTACCTGGCCGGCGACACGCAAATGGCAAAAGTGCTGGCCCAACCGGAAAAAGCTTATGTCTCGCGTTATGCCTTGGGCCGCGATTACCACAAATTAATTCGCAAGCGCGTGCAACAACTGGCAGAAAAGATTCAAGCCGTCATCGGCCCCTTCGGCTACCGCGCCTTTGTCGACAGCGCCCCGGTGCTGGAAAAAGCCATCGCGGAGCAAGCCGGCCTCGGCTGGATCGGCAAAAACACCCTGGTCCTGAATCGCAAGGCCGGCAGTTACTTCTTCCTCGCGGAACTGTTCGTCGACTTGCCGCTGCCGGTGGACTCGCCCCACGCCACCGAACACTGCGGCCGCTGCACCGCGTGCCTCGACATCTGCCCGACCAATGCCTTCGTCGGCCCCTATGTGCTGGATGCCCGGCGCTGTATTTCCTACCTGACCATTGAACTCAAGGGTGCGATTGCCGAAGAACTGCGGCCGTTGATCGGCAACCGGGTGTTCGGTTGCGACGACTGCCAGATCGTTTGCCCGTGGAACCGCTTCGCCCGTCCGTCCGGGGAAAGCGACTTCAAGCCACGGCACAACCTGGACAACGCTGAACTGGCCGAATTGTTCATGTGGGACGAGGACAAGTTTCTCAGCAGCACCGAAGGCTCGCCGTTGCGGCGCGCCGGTTACGAAAGTTGGCTGCGCAATCTGGCAGTGGGGCTGGGGAATGCGCCTTCAACGATTCCGGTACTGGAAGCGTTGAAGGCGCGACGGGAGTATCCGTCGGAAATGGTCAGGGAGCATGTGGAGTGGGCTTTGCGTCAGCACCTCTCTCGCAGCGCTTAGCGTAAACAGAAACCTGCCGGTGCTGTGGCACATCAATTTCCTGCCCTATCCGACGCTTTAAGCACCCTTTATTGTATGGCTGATCTTGTGAAGCGTCACAACTCGTGTGTCCCTGTTGGCGGTGAACAACAGTCGCAGTCCTGCATTGAGTCTGATTTCGGTATACCCTGAATTGTTGATTTTCGTTTTAGGATCGGCCTTTCTTACGTCGAACTTGATCATCTCGTTGAACTTGGTGTGTTTGCCGACTTCCATAGCGGCATCTTCCGGCGACAACCCTTTATCCCTGATTAGGTTTTTGAACTGGAAGAAACGAGCGAGAGACGAACCCTCCAACTTTTCAAAACCCGGAAGATTGCGCGGCGTCGTGTATGTCCACCTTGCAGCCGCCGCCTCTGTGGCCTGGGTGGTTGACCCAGCCCTCTCGATCCCGGCGGATGATCCTGCCTTCGCTCTGCCGCTCATCCCGTTTTTCATCGCCCGTGCGGCCCGTGCGGGGTCACCACTCAACGGTGCCCTGAGCTTTCCAGCGACCTTGCTGGCCCCCTGAAGCGTAGCCCCGGCACCCGCTACAGCAGATGCCACACCCAGCCCCAGACTCACATAGCCAAGGATGTCACCCAACTCCGATTGCGGCGCTACTTCGTGTGCAACTGCACTCGCGATGCCCGTGATTCCCGAAGCCAACGCTAATGTCAGGCTGGCGATCGCCAGCGGTGTGGTGGCGCCAAAGGTCAGGATACTTGCCGCGATGCTAACTATCGAAAGACCAATCCCCAAACCAGACTGCCAGGAAACGTGTCCGGTCGGATCAACCCGATTGATCGGGTCGCCGAGGCAGTAGGCGTAAGGATTCAGTCCTCCGGCACCAAACGGGCTCAGGTTGTCCGGACTGAGAAAGCGCATCAATGTCGGGCTGTAGGCTCGATACCCGTTGCCCAACAGGTACAGGCCGGTCAGCGGATCGAGTTGCTCACCATTGAACCCTGCCAAGCTGAACACCCCGCCCTCCGCAGGACGAAATCCGTAGGGACTGTAGGCAATTTCGCTACGCTGCGTATCCGATACGATGGTCAATACGCTTTGTTGCAGGTCTGTAACGACCTGCTGAACGCCAACGTCCGATCGCCGCTCACCCAGCAGCAGGCCGGACTGACGCCAACAGGTACGCAAGTCGCTGCCATTGATCTCATTGATGACGCGCCCTTCGTGATAGAAGCGCTGTGCAAGAGTGCCCGCCGGTCCAGACAGCTCAACCAGGCGATCGCGCGCGTCGTAGTGATAATCGCGGATCACAGCGCCTGTCGCGGTGGCGATTCGCGTTAACCGGCCAAGCGGGTCGTAGCTGAGCGAACGCGCCAGGTCATCCTTGATCATTTGGCCGTCGGCGTCATATTCCAGTGTGACGAGGGCGGGATAATCGGTGTGGGAATGGCGCACCTCGATCAGTTGGCTCGGATCAACAGCGCTATAGGTAAACGTCGCCAGGTTGTCGCCACCGGGAAACTCGGTGCGTACAGTGACAATGTTGTCCAGCGCATCGAACACATAGTGCTGACTGACGATCTCTTTGCCATAAGGATCGCGTGGTCGCTGCGATCCGTCACAGGTGTAGCCACTGAGCCGGCCGCGCTGATCGTAAGTGAAGTGCTCGTCGCGCAACACCGTTTCACCGCTGCTGAGCACCTTCTGCGCCAGCTTTCCATCCAGGGAGTAACTCAATGCCTGGGTTTGCGCGGCGATCCCGTCGATCACAAACGTGCGCGATGTTTCTCGCCCCAAATCGTCGTAAGTCAAACGAGTCTCCAGGGAGCGTCCGGTTTGCCTGTCCTGTGAATCTATGCGTTCCAGCAAGCCCAATGCGCCATAGACCAAGTCTGCTTTGAGCGCCCCCTGCTCAAATGATACGGCTCTCCCCCATTCGTCGTAGCCGGTTTTGTGTTGATTGCCCAGCACATCGGTATAGGTCAGGGGTCGCCCGCCGAATGAGTAGGTATAAGAGGCCGTCTGGAGTTGGGCGCCGACAGTGATCTCATTCTTGAGTCGGCCGGAAGGGTAATACTCGAAACGGGTTTCACGCCCCTGCTCTATGCAGCTCGTAGGCTGTCCGTGCGACGGGCTGTAGGTGTAATTGGCGACTGAACCGGTCGCCTTGCGTTGCAGCAATCGCCCACCGAAATCGCGTGCGTAATCAAACTCGACTCGCTCACCACTGGCGCTTTTCTGCCACGTCGGCTGCCCGGAGCCTCCCTCGTAGCCGGCACTGCACGTGCGCCCACCGATGGTGCTTGCAGTCAAACGGCCCAGCCCATCGAACGTTTGCTGCCCAAGGCTTTGACCAGACATTTTCATCCGGGTGGGCAGCGTCTCGGGGCTGTGGATTGCGAACTCGGTTTCCACGACATGTCCGTCCGGCAACTCGCTTCGGCACAGTCTATTGAACACGTCGTAACCAAACGTCGTTCTGTTGCCAACCGCATCCGTCTGACTGACCGCTCGGCCCCATCCGTCATAACCATGAACGATCTTGCCCAGGCTTTGCTCTTTGCGGTCGAAAGCCTCGACAGTGTCCGGTTTTCCGAAATCATTGAAGCGGGTGATGGATTTGCCCATGCCCTCGAACCAATATGTCTCGGTACGTGTAACCGGATCGTAAGTGCGATGCTCTTTGCGCCCGTCAGGATGGATCGTGGTTTTGACCTGCCCCCAGTCATCGTACTCAAAAGTGGTTGTCATCGGCCGGGCGACCTCCTCCCACCAATCGGTGTGCGTTTGCTCTATCAGTCGTCCGAGACCGTCGTGGCGCGCGGCGAAGATAACGCGCGCATGGGCTATGGCTGCTTTGTCAGGGCTATCGCAATCCTGCTCTTGCATCCCGATGATGCGACCGAGTCCGTCGTAGGCAGTCGTTTGTAAAACGCCTGCCAGATCGGTTGAATGCATCGTCGCCGGCGCTTCGTGGCTGGCTGCCTGGTAAACCGTATGGCTCGTCGCTGCATTTGGCGTACCTGCCGATACGGTCGTGCTGAGGATCCGTCCAATGCTGTCGTATTTGAAACGGGTAACGCCATCGTCTTCGCTTCGTTCGGAGCGTTTCATTCCGTTCAGCGCGGAAAATGTCTGCAATGAAGTCGTGCTGGCACCATCAAATCCGACGGTGGTGATACCCAGCGTCAAAATATCCTGAGCAATGCTGTACTGATGTTCGGAACAAGTCTTGAGGCCGTTCATTTCAAGCGTGCGGTGACTCAAGAGCCCATGACGCGTCGAGTCTTGCGGCGTGTCGAAATAAGTCAGAATGCAGCTTGAACGCAACGTTTCACTCTTATCGGCCAGCTCATAAAGCTTTTCCTCAACAGGCAGGATCATGGAGCATTGCGAACCATTGAGGCCCTTGTGGAGCGCGTAGCGAAAACGCGTGACCGTCGTGCTGGCCGCAACATCGCTCGATGCCGGAATAACTGTCCGCTGTTTAACATAACGAATGAAACCTGAAGTGTCGGCTGGGCACCCATCCGCCCCTGTGACCGGATAAAACTCGGAAACAGTGGTCACACCGCTGGGCTCGACCTGCTTGATCAAATTACCGAAACTGTCGAACTCCGTAAGGGTGACTTCGTCGCGAGAATGACCAGTCTTCGAGTTCTTGTAACGTCGCGTCATCGCGCGCGGCAAGCGGAATTGCGGTGGCTGCCCGGCGATGCTCTTTCCGGGCTCCAGAGGGTATTCCATCAGATCTGACGTCACTGCATCAGCGCACGTTGTGATCTGGGACTGCAGTAGGTGAAATCTGTTGTAGGTCCGTAATGTCGAATGATGAATCTGACCGTCCAGCATCAGGTTTTCAGTCGATGTATAAACATAGTCGGAGGCGGCGGCATCCAGATTGTCACCCTCCTCGGACCAACTGAACTCGCCCCCAAAACCCAAAAAGTTGGCGTCCGAGAACGCATACTCAGTCAGGATGGCTGGCTGACCGTACTGCGGGTATACCTTATGCGAGCTGACGCAGGGCATCGAATGCATAGGCGCCAAAGGTGGAAGCAAATGCCCATCCTCGGTATAGCCGATGACCTCCCGCGCACCCCGCGGTGAATCGACTTGAGTGAGACAACCGAGACCACCAATGATTTCGTATTGCAGCGTCCATTCTTCGCCTGTCGGCAAGCGAATGGTTGAAATGCGTTCGTCTGTCAGAAACAAGGTAATGCGTGTTTCGGCTACTGTACCCGGGTACTGAGTGAGCGCGACCTGATTGTCACTGGCGGCAACTTTCAATAATAAACGTTGCTCGTCTCTCACCTCGCTCAGGACTGGCTGTTCGTTATAAGTGACATATCGGAGGAAGATACTTGCGCCGTTGGCTGCCATGATCTGCACGGGTATGGCACTGCCGCTTTCCTCATGAATTTTCAGGGTTTCCCGTGTCCCGTTTATATTGAGTAAATGAAAGTTATCGACATCGGGCCTGGTCACTTTTACAGTATTAAGTTTTTGCTCTGCGAATATCAAGCTCGACTCGAGTTCTGTTGCCTTATAGCGTTCCCCTGTTGACAACGTCATGATTTTGTTCAATGTGTCATAACGAGACAACGCGATTGACCACCCTGTTCCAAAACCGACATTAACCACATTCAACGGATTAAACTGAAGTACGACATCCAACGACAGCCCCATTGCGCTTACAGAGGTTATTTCTCCCAAAGATAATGAAAAGGTGTAAATCCCGGTTCTGGGATCAACGCCCCCCTGGAGAAAACTGTTGAAATTAAATGCATTGGAGTACAAGGAATTCATTTGCTGAGCTTGCATTAAATTAACCCCGCTCCAAAATGAAGTCAGCCGGCCGCTTATCAAAATCCGGCCGTACTCGCAACTTATGCGCCGTCCCATACACGTCATAAGCGGTAAAATTGAAAGTCTCCTTTCTCACGTAAGTATCGGAAGAAAAAGACTCGCCCACGCCACGAACGATGGACAGTTCACCGTCTCTGTCATTAACCTTTACATAGTAAACTTCGTCGATTCGTTCACCCTTTTCGGGTGGAAGCACCAGGAAGACTTCCTTATCTTTCACCGCCGCCAGTTTACAACTCACATACCAGCGATAGTCATTGTCAATAAACCCGCCATAGGCCTCAAACACACTCCTGGTCAGCCTGTGATGATGACCATCGTCAGCTGCCGACCAGTCCACCAGCCTGAGTTGACGACCTCCTGGATACAAACCCAGATAGCAATGAAAAATTTCGTGGCTCCATCGGCCTTCGCTTCGCACCCGTTCCAACTTGAAATCTTCAATGGCGTACGTGACAGGCGCCTCAGCGACCAGCATGACACTGCTGTCGTGTTTGTCGCCCACCGTTGTGTTATTGGTCCGAATTATTCTGTCGTTCAAAATAACCGCCGCACCTATGTGCACCGTATCCACCACCGATGAAGAGACCCAATACTCAAGCACCGTAATGTCAGGTTCGACACTTTCCAGCGGTGCTGGGGCTGCATCTGAACCCGACATCGCGTACCAAAACCGATTAGGTCGATCGCTGACTTGCCAATTTCCCTGCAACACCTCGCCCGTACGGTAATTGATGAGCCGAACGGTGTGGTAAATCGAGGGAGTCAAGGGCACCGACTTTCCGTCTTTGTCTTTACCCCTGAGCGTAACCAATATTCGGACCTGCATATTTCCATTGGCGTACAGACTCTTTGATTGCGTCGATGACGGCGCATCAAAACTTACATTGAAACGTGTGAAACCTGTTACTTCGGCTACAGAACTCATGCGACTCACTCTACTATTGATTACAGTCACAGCCTCGAACATTGCCTCCAATGTTGCGCGACCTGCCTGACTGAACAAATAACAAGAATCAGAAGCCCATCCCATTCAAAAAAACATTCAAAATATGTATAACGCAAAACAATTTAATTCTCGACATACCACTCACGCATAATTGCCCAACCGAAAACGACTCAATCATCATCTCCAGCGCTCTCCACTCCGCTGTCCTCCGCTTCGGACTCTGTGTCTTCAGCCTGTTCAGCGCCAAACTCATCATCCACTTGAATCAGTAATTTTCTGTCGGCACCGGCATTTTCCATATAGTCGGCAACCTGCTGCTTACTCAAATCACTCAAAGGATTATTTCGAAAGTTGTAGTTTGCATCGCGCGTATCAGAAACTTCGAACAACTCATCAGGCAGCATTGTTATTTCATTGAACGTCAGGTCGACGAAAGCCAGGCTCTCAAGTGAGAACATTCCGTAAGGGACCGTGGTCAACCCCGTATTCTTCAAGTAGAGACTGTCCAATTGCTTCATGTAGCCAACATGGGGCGCCCATTCCAGTGGGTTGTTTTCCAGATCCAGAAGCGTCAAGCCTTCGATGTGCGCCAAACCTTCGACAGTGGCTTCGGTGAGCCGGATATCACAATCATCGAGCGTCAACGAAACAAGCTCGCGCATCTGATAAAGCTCGACGGGAAAAGCCTCAAGGGCCAAGCCAGACAATGTCAGGTACCGAACTCCCGGGAAGCTGGCGAAAAATGCATGGCCTCCCGTTCGGGAGGAACTGCTCAGCGACAACTCTCGAACATGACTGAAATCGGCCGACAATTCGGGTAGTACACCCAGAAAGTCCAATTCAAACTCAAGCGTCGTGATGTAACGGGTCGCCGTGTCCAGCAATGCCTGCATGAAACCCTGTCTGTGCTGACGTTGAATGGCAATTTCAGCATCTGTCAGTAGCGCTCCGGTGCCAGGATGAATGGACGGCACATCAGCACTCCACACCTCCAGCTCATTGACCAGCGTAATGTGTTCGTTTTCCAGCCTGGCAACAGCCAGCAGTGGGTCCCCGGTCAATCGCTCACTACGCAAGGCCGCCATCTGCTCTTCAGAAAGCGTTGGATACAGGGCTCGAAGCCGTTGTTCGATGGATTGCGTTTGCGCGGGATCGAGATCCCCGCCACCCAACAAGTAACCAGAACGCCCCACGGCAAGCCCCATGGGCGATCGGACGGCAGGCCCCAGCGCTGGCTGCTTGAACAACGCGCGCACCAGAGCACGATCCAGCAGTGGTTGTCGTCTGAGCATTTGTTTCAGTTCGGCCCACTGCCCCACATGGGGCAACCCCAACGAAAGACGTTGCGTGTCGGGAAGCGCGTGCATCACCGCGCCATACAGTGTGTCGAACCCATGCAATTGCTCACCGACATTATCGTGTGCCTGGTAGCGCCCGCCCTGCCTGACCAGCACTTTACGCAGCGGAGCTTCAGGGCGACCGATGCTGTCCAGCAACGCCCCATCAAAACGTTTATCACGCATCTCGATGCGGACATCGGCGGACCACCCGTTCAATGTTTCGAGCATGTGCAGCGCCAGCCGGTCGCTGTCCAGGCTGCTGACAGAATCCAGGTAAAGTCCTTCGCAAGCCCGGCTGAGTCGCACCTCTCGCAAATAGAAAAGCGCTTCGTGCGCCATTCGTTGAGTTATTCCAGGATGATTGCGCATGTGCAGGCGATCAGTTGCACTGGCATTACGCGACAGCTCTTGAGCGATCGTTTTCGGCAGATCGGGGAAGATCCGCCGTAGTTGCTGCGTGTCTGCGTCAGCGCGCTGTTCGAAGGCGTCTTCGCGCGCCTGGAACAAGGCGCCACGATGCTCCTCGGCCCAATCGGCCATCCTCGAACGCAACCGCGCTTTTCGCACGTCGATCGCCGGTAATGAATCACCAAACGCCGTACTTTCACCCAGCAGTTTTTTCAGCGTCGCCTCGTCCAGTGACTCAACGATCCCTTGAATTCCATTGGCGTTGCGCAGGCTCTCAGGTACACGGACACCTTGCGCTTGCAGCAGTTGTGCCTGCATCTGTGGATCAGCTTTGGTGTACACCGCCGGATCCGGACTTTGCAGTTGCGCACGAAATACTTTGATTTGCTCATCAAGCCCGAAGCGCCGAATGCTTTCTTCAAGCAAGGCCGGTGGGCGCCGGACGTGGACGTGCATGTCACGCAGCACGGCTTCATCGACGCCGCTGACGTCCAGGATGCGCCGGGCGGTGACGTCAGAGAAGTCAGCGACTGAATGACCCAAACGACGAAACAACTGTGCGCCTTGCCATTCCATCGGACGCTCGACTTCATGCGCCCAGGCCCCGGCGCCGTTGTGAGTCAGTCGTGGCCGGTAGGCGTTCGCCCGCTGCGGGTGACGGACGCGCCAGGCACTTTCGCCCGGCTCGGTGCGAACCTCGTACAGGCTGCCCTCAAGCGGCAGGAACATCGCTGCGCCGTGGTGATGCAAACCCAGTTCGTCCGGCACCGAATCGGCAGGCAACGAGGCAGCGAACTCATAAGGCGTCAGATCAGGGTTCCACAAGCGCGTGCGTCCATCTTCCAGCACGACGGGCTTGAGACTGTCGACAAAAGTCGAAGGCTTGATAGCCAGCACTTTCCCGGCCACCGCACCGCCCACCGCGAATGCGCCCAGTTGCGCGAGATTTTCGGCGATGGCCATCAAGTGATCAGCCGCCTCGACCACCTGACCTTCGGTCCAATCCAGAATGCCGGTACAGGTCTCGTCCAACAGTTGGTAGGCGGTGTACGCCAACATCAATTCGCCCAGAAACGGCACAAAGGGGACCGCCACCAGGGCCGCGACCTGCAATACGATCGAGGCGACCTTTTCCAGGCTGTCCCAGGTTTCCCAGCGAGAGTTGCGGTCGGTGTCTGCGCAAGGCACGGCAATGGCGCGGGCATCATTGAGAATCTTGTTGAGCTTGTCCTGGTACAACTCTGTCCATGGATCACCCTGTACCCGGCGCGAACTCCACTTCATTACGGTAGAAGGATCATTGAGCGCGGCAAAAAAATAGCCTCGCCGTTCATGAGCGACGAACCGGGCAAAAAAACGCTGGTAGTGCGCAGAACGCAACCGCTGTGCCAAATCTGCCCTGAAAGCAGCCGTCGACGGGTACTCTTTGAGCGGATGCTGCGGATCGTCGGGGATGTACACGAGCACCGGTTCCACTCTGGTAGCACGGTCCAGATCACCGGCCAGCAGCATGATCCCGGTCAGCTTCGCCTCCATGACCTGCAATTGGTAGCACTGCAAAACCCGGGCACCCAGGGCAGGCCTGGCGCCGCCATCGAGCAGATGCAACAAGGACGCGTGAGAGTGCAGGCCGATATCCCCTTTCATGCGGGCCAGGAGTATCGCAGCCCTGAACGCATCTTTCTGGCTGGTCTTTACATTGAGTTCCAGCACTGCCCTGGCCAGAGCATCCTTGGGCAATAACAACGTTTCCAGTTGCTGGGTGTACTGGCCGCCGATGTCCAGTTCACGACACATCGAAACAAAAGCGCTGACACTCATGCGTTGATTAATGGCGAGCACATCAAATTGCCCGGACATGCTGGGCTCGCTGATAAAACAGGAAGCTGAATCAAAGTAGCGGATGCCTGCTTCCTTTGCCTCAAAGTTGCGCAACGCTGCATCCAGCAAGGAAACGGTCCTGACTTGATAGCCCACTAAAATGCCGGTCGGCAGATAGAGCCTCAAGTAGGTGCGGGTGACATCCACTTCAATGGCGAAGCGTTCTTTCAGTGCCTGTCGAAGCAGGGGTTCAGCAAACTGACGGACATTTGCCAGCGACTCGAACAGCCGATCAACCTTGTTTTGCGATACCCAACTGGCCTTGATGGCTAGCGCCAGCGCCGCGTGAGAAGCCGCCGAGGCGGTCTTGTACCATTGAGGAATCGCCACCGGGGTGCGCTTCAACGCCAGGCGCCTGTCTGGCGAAGCGCGAGTCAGCCAGTCGGGAATTCTTTCTTCAATGAATTGTTGGTGAGGGTTGTAAGGGCGTTGCTGTGCGGAAGTTTCAAACATACGGGTAGCCTATAAGCCGACGTAAAACCGTAGCTTATTGAACTGCCCACTCACAAAAGGCTACATAGTTACCGCACTCACCCTTGCACAGCGTGCTCACGTTTCACTGAAACTTACTGTTCGTCGTTATAAACGAACTTGGGCATTTCCCAGTGAAAACGTATCGCCAGCAAGCGCAGCAAAAAGCCGCCAAACAACGTGATCAGAATCGCCTGCTCTCCCGGCAAGTTCAGGTAAAGACAGAACATGTAGCACCACGCCGCCGCGAAAGAGACGCTGGCGTACAGTTCGCGACGGAAGATCAGCGGGATGTCGTTGCAGAAAATGTCCCGCAGGATGCCGCCGAAAACCCCAGTGATCACGCCACTGACCGAGGCCACCAGCATGCCGTGGCCCATTTCCAGGGCGGTCATGCAGCCGATCAGGGTGAACGCCACCAGCCCCACGGCATCGAGCACCAGAAACAGCGAGCGCAGGTGGCGCATCCAGCGGGCGGCAAACACGGTGAACATCGCCGCGATGGACGTCAGCACCAGGTATTCCGGGTGCTTGACCCAGGTCAGCGGGTAGTGGCCGAGCAGCACGTCACGTACCGAACCGCCACCCAGCGCCGTGACGCAGGCGATCAGGACCACGCCAAACCAATCCATGCCACGACGCCCCGCGGACAATGCACCAGTCATGGCTTCGGCGGTGATGGCGATCAGGTAGAGCATCAGCAACATGGTGGCGGTCCTTGCAAAAAGGCGCGCAGTCTACGCACTTCGCCGAGGCATCAAAAGAGGGCGCACGAAAGCAATGAGGCGAGGGAGCTTGCTCCCGCTGGAGTGCCAAGCGCTCCCTTGCCTTCTTCCGGTCAGAGCGCATTTGCAGTCCTTACGAATGCTAAGCAGCCGAGCGGGAGCAAGCTCCCTCGCCACAAAAGCCCCGCGCCAGCCAACGGATCAAAACTTGATGAAATGCTTGCGATAGTGCTGCAGCTCGGCGATCGATTCGCGGATGTCGTCCAGCGCCAGGTGGGTGCTGCCCTTCTTGAAGCTGTCGCGAACGTCCGGCGCCCAGCGTGCGGCCAACTCTTTAAGCGTGGACACGTCAAGGTTGCGGTAATGGAAATAGCTTTCCAGGGATTTCATGTGCGTATAAAGGAAGCGACGGTCCTGGCAGATGCTGTTGCCACAGATCGGCGACTTGCCCTTCGGCACCCACTTCTCCAGGAACGCAATGGTCTCGGCTTCGGCTTCGGCCATGCTGATGCGGCTGTCGCGCACGCGTTGGGTCAGGCCGGAATTGCCGTGGGTGCGGGTATTCCATTCGTCCATGCGGGCGAGGACTTCGTCGCTGTGGTGGATGGCGATCACCGGGCCTTCGGCCAAGGTGTTCAGATCACTGTCAGTAACGATGGTGGCCATTTCGATGATGACGTCGTTTTCCGGATCCAGACCGGTCATTTCCAGGTCGATCCAGATCAGGTTCTGCGAATTTTGCATGTGTCGGCTCCTAGGCAATGCTGCGCAGTTTAGCCTAGGCCGGTGGCCGGGCGTGCTAAACTCGCGGCCGTTTTACCTAATCGCTGCATTCTTTATACGGAACACCCATGGCCAAACGCCAACTCAATCGTCGTCAAAACTGGCGCATCGAAAAGATTCAGGGCGAGCGCGCTGCCCGCGCCGCCAAACGCGAGTCCTCGGCTGTCGAGGCACTTGAGGGTGGCGACCTGGGTCCGGAACAGCACGGCCTGGTGATCGCGCACTTCGGTGTGCAGGTCGAGGTCGAGGCCTGCGAAGGTGCATTGGCCGGCCAAGTGTTCCGCTGCCACCTGCGGGCCAACCTGCCTGCCCTGGTGACCGGTGACCAGGTTGTCTGGCGCGCTGGCAACCAGGGCATCGGCGTGATCGTGGCGCAACTGCCGCGCAACACCGAACTGTGCCGCCCGGACAGCCGTGGCCAGCTCAAGCCGGTAGCCGCCAACGTCGACATGATCGTCATCGTTTTTGCACCGCTTCCCGAGCCCCACGCCAACCTGATCGACCGTTATCTTGTCGCTGCCGAACATGCGGGCATCAAGCCGCTGTTACTGCTGAACAAGTTCGACCTGATCGACGAAAACAACGCGCCGGCGCTGAACGCCCTGCTCGCGGTTTACCGCACGCTGGGTTACCCGGTGCTGGAAGTCTCGGCGCACCACGGCAACGGCATGGAACAGTTGCAGAAACAGCTGGACGGTCGCATCAGCGTGTTCGTCGGCCAGTCCGGTGTCGGCAAGTCGTCGCTGGTCAACAGCCTGTTGCCGGAAGTCGAGACCCGCGTCGGTCCGTTGTCCGAGCTGTCCGGCCAGGGCACTCACACCACCACCACCGCGCGGTTGTTCCACTTCCCTGGCGGCGGCGAGTTGATCGACTCACCAGGCATCCGCGAGTTCGGCCTGGGACACGTCAGCCGTGCCGATGTCGAGGCCGGCTTCATCGAGTTCAACGATTTGCTCGGCACCTGTCGCTTCCGCGACTGCAAGCACGACCGTGAACCCGGTTGCGCATTGCTCAAGGCTCTCGAAGACGGCCGCGTGCAACAGCAACGAATGAACAGCTACCGCTCGATCATCGCCAGTTTGCCGGAAAACGGCTACTAAACAGGCACCTGCCCCGCCCTGATCCAACGGGGCGGCGGGCTGCCGGCTCTACTGTTTAAATCACCCACCAACTTAAACGTCAGACATTTCTGTAAGGCGTCTGCACGCATCCCTGTAGGGCATTTCTCTTTCGCGATCGGCACCTTGTGGCGGCCAGCCAATGACCTAAGTTCAAACCCTCTTCGCACTCCTGCGACATCGAGGGACAGCCATTGCAAACCTATCATTTGTTCATCAGCCATTCGTGGACCTACCCTCACGCCCACGACAACCTCGTGCGCTTGCTCAACGCGCAGCCCGGTTTCATGTACAAGAATTTTTCAGTGCCGACGGACAACCCGATTGTCGACGCGAAAACCGACAAACAACTCGAAGATGCCCTCGAGAACAAGATCCGCCCATGCTCGGCGGTACTGATCATGGCCGGCATGTATTCCACGTATAGCAAATGGATCAACAAGGAAATCGAGATCGCCAAGCGCATGGGCAAAGTGATCATTGCCGTCAAGCCGTTCGGTGCCGAACGGATTTCCAAGGTGGTACGTGAGGCCGCACATGCCGAATGCGCCTGGAATACCAACAGTATCGTCAGCGCCATTCGCCAACACACGGCGGTGTAACCATGCGCAAAGGACTGTTCATTGGCATCAACGATTACACCCATGTCTCGCGCCTGAGCGGTTGTTGCAACGACGCCATGGCCATGGCGTCTGTGCTGAAGACCGACGCCAATGGCGACCCGAACTTCAAGAACATCGTGTTGACCTGTGCCGAGGATTACCTGAGTCGAAAGAAACTCGAGGATCAGATCCGCGAGTTGTTTTCCGGGGACTGCAACGTCGCACTGCTGTACTTCGCCGGTCACGGCACTTTCGACACCGATACCGACGAAGGCATGCTGATCCCGCAGGATTACAGGAACGCCAATGACGGGATTCGCCTCAGCGATGTTCTTAATTGGGCAACCAAAGCCACCCGGATCAAAAACAAGGTGATCATTCTCGACTGCTGCCAGAGCGGCTCGGCAGGCGAACTGCGCGCCTTGCGCAGTGAAGGCAGCGTAGTGGGCGAAGGCATGACCATTCTTACTGCGTGCAAAAAGGAAGAGCCGGCGATGGAAGGCGCCCAACACGGCGTATTCACCGGGCTATTGCTCCAGGCTCTGCACGGCGGCGCCGCCAACATCCTCGGCAAGATCACTCCCGGCAGCCTCTATTCGTTTGTCGACAACGCCCTTGATGCCTGGGAACAGCGGCCGGTGTTCAAGACCAACGTGTCGCAGTTCATTTCCCTGCGCGAGGTTTCACCGCTGATCGCCAAGGAAATCCTGCGCAAACTGCCCGAGTGGTTTGCCGAAGCGGAATCGGTCTACCCCCTCGCCCCCAGCTTCGAGCCCAGCGAACCCGAGTTCAATCCGGAACACGGCGAGGTCTTCTCTCAACTGCAAAAGTGCAATCGTCACAGCCTGATCGAACCGGTTGATGCCGAACATATGTATTACGCCGCCATTCACTCCACCGGCTGCCGCCTCACCGCCCTCGGTGCCTATTACCGCGAACTCGCAATCAAGGGACATTTCTGATGCCAGTGTTTATCAGCTACCGCCACATGGATCGCGCCTACGCGGTCAACATCAACACCCGCCTGATGCAGGCCAACATCAAGACCTATCTCGATGTGCTGGACGCCGAATCCCAGACCACCGACGACATCACCGGTGTGATCACGCGCAACATCAGTGAATGCACGCACCTTCTGGCGGTGGTGTCGGAAAAAACCGCACTGTCCTGGTGGGTACCGTTCGAAATCGGCGAGGCGACCATCACCAACCGACGCATCTGCTCATTCAAGACCGGCCCAACGGAACTGCCGCTGTACCTCGATAAATGGCCGAAACTGACCAGCGACAGAGACATCGAGTTCTTCATTGATGCCTATCGAAACGAATCGACCATCAAGCGATCGATGTCACTGGAGTCGGTTAACGGCAGCGAGGCGGTGCGCAGCGTCAACAAAACCAACGCCGATCGATTTCACACGGATCTCAAATCCAGGATCATTCGCGGTTTCTGAAGGATCAGGTCGGCTGTCAGTCCGACATCGCTGGCAAGCCAGCTCCCACAGGAATCGTGCCCACACGGAGAATGCAGCGGCCTGATAAACGCCGAAAAAAAACCGACATCACTGTCGGTTTTTTTGGGATCACTGCTTCGCTGGCTCAGCCGGCTTCGGCGCCGGATCATCAAACAGATTCAAACGCTCGCGCAGCTCGTGGGCCGGCAGCGGTTCCTTGTCTGCCGGCAGCGCATTCGGGTCGACCGGTGCAGCCGGGGTGGCGCCTGGCGCTGCAGAACCTTGCGGTGCATCAGGAGCAGGTTCCGCGCCTTGCGAACCTTCAATGGCGCGCTGGGCTTTCTTGGTCAGCACCACAATGTCGATGCGACGGTTGACCGGGTTGAACGGATGTTCACGGTCGAACAAGGCAGACGAGGCATAACCCACCACCCGCGCCACCTGCCCGTCCGGATAACTGCCCGCCACCAGCGCACGGCGGGCGGCGTTGGCACGGTTGGCCGACAGTTCCCAGTTACCGAAATCGCCCTGGCCGCTATACGGTTTGGCATCGGTGTGGCCGCTGATGCTGATCTTGTTCGGCACCGCTTTGATGGTGTCGGCCATGGCCAGCAGGATGTCTTCGAAATACGGTTTCAGACGCGCAGAACCCGAGTCGAACATCGGCCGGTTTTCGGCATCGACGATCTGGATACGCAAGCCGTCCGGGGTGATCTCGAACATGATCTGGTCTTTGAATTTCTGCAGCTGCGGGTTCTCTTCAACCTTGTTTTGCAGTTCTTGCAGCAACAACTCGAGACGTTCCTTCTCGACCATTTCGGCCATGCCTTCGACCTGTTCGGCGTCGACGGTCACCTTGTCCGGTTGCGGCTGGGACTTCACCTCGGGGTTGAGGGTGTTTTCCGGCGCCAGGGTCGGCGTACCGCCAAGGTCGATGATGTACGGCGTGCCGCTTTCGGAAAAGCCGATCGGGTCCTTGAAGTAACCGGCGATGGCGATCTTCTGTTCCGGCGTAGCCGTCGACAGCAGCCACAGCACCAGGAAGAACGCCATCATCGCCGTGGCGAAGTCGGCGAAAGCGATCTTCCACGCCCCGCCGTGATGCCCGCCGGCGATGCGCTTGACGCGCTTGATGATTATCGGCTGGTTATTTTCCATGGCTTAACGACCGCGAACCGCTTGTTCCAGCTCGGCGAAGCTAGGGCGGTGCGCCGGGTACAGAACCTTGCGCCCGAACTCGACGGCCAGCGATGGCGGCATGCCGGAAGCCGAAGCCACCAGGGAAGCCTTGATGGCTTCGTAGACGTTCAGCTCTTCCTTGGCATCGTGGGCCAGGGAATGGGCCAACGGGCCGAAGAAACCGTAGGCAGCGAGAATACCGAAGAAGGTACCGACCAGCGCCGCACCCACGTGCAGGCCGATGGACTTCTGATCGCCCTCCCCCAGGGACGCCATGGTCACCACGATCCCCAATACCGCCGCGACGATACCGAAACCGGGCATGGCGTCGGCGATGCCGTTCACCGCATGGGACGGGTGCTCAAGGTCTTCCTTGAGGCTGTAGAGTTCCATGTCGAACAGGCCTTCCAGCTCATGGGGAGCCATGTTCCCGGAAGACATGATGCGCAGGTAATCGCAGATGAACGCGGTCATGCGCTCGTCTTTCAGGACCGTCGGGTACTTGGCGAAGATCGGGCTCGCGGCCGCATCTTCGATATCGCCTTCAATAGCCATCATGCCTTCACGACGGCTCTTGTTGAGGATCTCGTAAATCAGGCCAAGCACTTCAAGATAAAAACCGTGGCTGAAACGCGAACCGAACATGCTCAGGGACTTCTTGAGCACGTGCATGGTCATGTAGCCGGGGTTGGCCTGCAAGAATGCGCCGAGGGCCGCACCACCGATGATCATCACCTCGAAAGGCTGGATCAGGGCGGCAATTTTGCCGTGGGAGAGCACGTATCCGCCGAGCACGCTCGCGAATACGACGATGATGCCGATTATTTTAGCCATAGGTAGGAGAGCACTTACTGAGTCGGGTTCAAGGTCATATTCGGAAGTTAAAAAATCTCTTCTTCTACTTATCGGCAAAACTGCGCCAGACTATAGCCAGTTCAGGCGAAAAGCCAATTTGACCCATTCCGGGCGCAGGTAACGCAGACGATGATCGCCTCCAGACATGGTTAACGAAACGAACGTCCCGACTCCCAAACCAACCACGCTCCAAGGCTGGGTCAAGCTTCTGGATGGCGTCCGCCTGCCGGTTCCGCAGGCCAGTCACGACCGCGTCTGCCGGGCAATCCGCGACAGTCGCAGCTCGCTGCGCGACATCGCCGATTTGATGCAGGACAGTCCGGCTTTGGCCTTGAGCGTGATTCGCGAAGCCAACCGCCACACCCACGGCAGCATGACCGAGCCGGCTGAAAACCTTGAGGTGGCGATCAACCGCCTCGGTTTGAAACGCACCGAAGAATTGCTGGAACGCTTGCCTGCCGCGCCCATGGGCGAGATTCCCAAGGCACTGCGTCAGCTACAAATGATCAGCCAGCACGCGACGCAACAAGCCAACGGTTTTTTCGCCAGCCGCCTCGCACGCCTGTGGCAGGACATTCATTGGGGCAGCCTGCTGTTTCTGTCACCACTGTGGCCCCTGGCATTGACGCATCCGCAGTTGCTCGAAGAATGGGAGCTGCGGGTCATCCATAAAGGCGAGTCGGCGTGTAAAGTCGAAAAGCAGTTGTTTGGCGCGCGCCTGCTGGAAATCGGCCTGGCCCTGGTGGAGGCCTGGCACCTGCCGATCTGGGTGCAGCAAGGCTATAAACTGTTGCTCACCGAACAGCGGGAACTGGTCAAAGTCCTGCGCATTGCCCGCGACAGCGAGCATCCTTTGCGCCAGCAAAATCGCCTGGATGACGATCCGACGCTGCGCCGCTGGCTGAACCAGCCCGCCAACACGGTGCTGCTGGCCAACGGGCTGGCGCTGTCGGCGCAACAGGCCTGGGACAGTCCGCACAGCGAGCGCTGGCAGTACCTGACCAGTCTTTACCTGCAAATGCCCATGGACGAGGTGCAACAACAATTGCACCAGCAGGCCGCCAACAGCGCCCGCCATCACGCCATGCCCGACCTTTGGCACCCTGCCGTTGCATTGCTCTGGCCATGGGGCACGAATCGAGTGCATGCCGGTCTGTTGCCAGCCCCGGCGCCGACCGCCGAAGACCTGGCAAAGTGGCGTCGTCAATGTGCCGAATTGCTGATCGAGCCGAGCCGCTTCACCAACGCCATGCACTTGACCACCTCGGCCCGCGACGCCCTGGTCGCGTGCGGCATGCGCCGGGTAATGATCCTGATGGCTGATCGAGCCCATGCCAACCTGCGAGTGCACCAGAGCGCCGGTTTACCGAAAGAAGTGGCCGGCATGAATTTCGCGGTCAGCCAGAGCACAGTGCTGCAACGGCTGCTCGCGCAACAGGCGCAGGTGCGTTTGACGCCAGCCAACAACGCACAGTTTTCCGCCCTGCTGCCCAACAGCCTGCGCTCACAATTCAGCGGTGAGCATCTGTTGCTGCGCTCACTGGTCAATAACGGCCGCGTGATCATGATTGTCGTGGCGGATCAGGGTGGCGGCGCCTTTTCGGAAATAACCGTACAAGCCTTCGGCAAAACCGCGCAGTGCATCGAGAAAGCCCTGCACAGCTTTAGCCACCGCGGCCAGTAAGGCTGCGTTACAATCTTCCCTTTTTGTGCCCTGGAGACCTCACATGTCTGACTTCTCTGGCTTGCCGCTGGTGATCGAGCCGAGCGACTTGCTCCCTCGCCTCGATGCCCGCGAACTGATCCTGGTGGACCTGACCAGCAGCGCCCGCTACACCGCAGGGCATATTCCCGGTGCTCGTTTTGTCGACCCCAAGCGCACGCAACTCGGTCAGGCGCCTGCGCCGGGACTGATGCCGCCGCAGGCTGCACTCGAGACGTTGTTTGGTGAGCTGGGACACAACCCCGACGCAGTCTACGTAGTGTACGACGACGAAGGCGGCGGTTGGGCCGGGCGCTTTATCTGGCTGCTGGATGTCATCGGCCACCGCAAGTACCACTATATAGACGGCGGCCTGACAGCCTGGCTGGCAGAAGGCTTGCCGATGTCGATCCAGATCCCGCCAGCCGTGGGTGGTCCGGTTTCACTGACCTTGCATGACGAACCCACCGCTACCCGCGAGTACCTGCAAAGCCGTCTCGGCGCCGCCGACCTGGCGATCTGGGATGCCCGCGGACCGCTGGAATACTCCGGCGAGAAAGTGCTCGCGGCGAAGGCCGGTCATATTCCCGGCGCGATCAATTTCGAATGGACGGCGGGCATGGATCAGGCGCGCCAACTGCGCATTCGCACCGACATGCCGCAGATCCTTGAAAAACTCGGCATCACGCCGGACAAGGAAATCATTACCCACTGCCAGACCCACCACCGGTCCGGCTTCACTTATCTGGTGGCCAAGTCCCTCGGTTATCCACGGGTCAAAGGCTACGCCGGTTCATGGGGCGAGTGGGGCAATCACCCTGACACGCCTGTCGAGCTTTAAGGTTTTTAAGGACACCCAATGAAAGAACGTTTGTTTATCCTCAGCCAGTACCTGCTGCCCCACCACTTGCTTTCGCGACTGGCGGGCTGCGTCGCCGAATGCCGGGTGCGCTGGTTCAAGAATGCCTTTACCGCCTGGTTTGCCAAGCGCTATCAGGTGGACATGTCCCAGGCATTGGTCGAAGACCTGACGGCCTATGAGCACTTCAACGACTTCTTCACCCGCGCCTTGAAAGACGGCGCACGTCCGCTGGACGAAACACCGGGCGCGATCCTCAGCCCGGCCGACGGTGCGATCAGCCAACTCGGCCCGATCGAACACGGTCGCGTGTTCCAGGCCAAGGGCCACAGTTTCAGCGTGCTGGAACTGCTGGGGGGTGATGCTGCCAATGCTGCGCCGTTCATGGGCGGTGATTTCGCGACCATTTATCTGTCGCCGAAGGACTACCACCGTGTGCACATGCCGCTGGCCGGCACCCTGCGCGAAATGGTCTACATCCCGGGCCGGCTGTTCTCGGTGAACCAGTCCACCGCTGAAAACGTACCGGAACTGTTCGCCCGCAACGAGCGAGTCGCGTGCATTTTCGACACCGAGCGCGGGCCGATGGCCGTGGTATTGGTGGGGGCGATGATCGTCGCGTCGATCGAAACCGTTTGGGCCGGCCTGGTCACACCGCCGAAGCGCGAACTGAAAACCTTCCGTTACGACGAAGCCGCCCGTGCGCCGATTCATCTGGAAAAAGGTGCGGAACTGGGCCGCTTCAAGCTGGGTTCGACCGCTGTCGTACTGTTCGGGCCGGATCAGGTGAAGTGGACGGAAGACATGGTCGCCGGCGCCCCGGTACAGATGGGCCAGGGCATGGGCCTGCCGAAGGCTTAAAGACCACGCTGTACCTTGTGGGAGCGGGCTTGCCCGCGATTGCGGACTGACCGTCAACCGTGATGTTGATGGTTGGTCAGTCATCGCTGGCAAGCCAGCTCCCACATTGATTTCCAGCGTATCAGAGCTGTCCGTCGCGATCGCGGAAGCCCAGCAAGTACAGCACGCCATCCAGCCCCAGGGTGGAAATCGCCTGCTTGGCCGATTGCTTGACCAGCGGCTTGGCACGGAACGCCACGCCCAACCCGGCAATCGCCAGCATCGGCAAGTCATTGGCGCCGTCGCCGACTGCAATGGTCTGCTCCAGACGCAAACCTTCCTTGTGTGCCAGTTCTTTGAGCAGATCCGCTTTGCGCTGCGCATCGACAATCGGCTCGATCGCCACGCCAGTCACCTTGCCGTCGACCACTTCCAGTTCGTTGGCGAACACGTAATCGATACCGAGCTTGGCCTGCAATTGCTTGGCGAAGTAGGTGAAACCGCCCGACAGAATCGCAGTCTTGTAACCCAGGCGCTTGAGTTCGGCGAACAGGGTTTCAGCGCCTTCGGTCAAGCGCAACGAAGCGCCGATAGAATCCAGTACGCCGACATCCAGGCCTTTGAGCAAGGCCAGACGCTCCTTGAAGCTGGCACGGAAATCCAGTTCGCCGGCCATCGCCCGCTCGGTAATTTCCGAAACCTTGTCACCCACACCGGCGGCCTTCGCCAATTCGTCGATCACTTCGGCTTCGATCAGCGTCGAGTCCATGTCGAACACCGCCAGACGACGGTTGCGACGGAACAGCGAATCCTCCTGGAACGCGATGTCGACGTTCAGCTCCTGGGCGACGCTGAGGAATTCGGCACGCAACGCCTGCGGATCGGCCGCCTCGCCGCGTACGGAAAACTCGATGCAACCCTTGCCTTTATCAGCCGGAGTATCCAGCGGCATGCGCCCGGACAGGCGATCGATGTGATCGATGTTCAAACCGTACTTGGCGGTGATCGAACTCACGGCCTGCAGTTGTCCGGCAGTCACCTTGCGGGTCAACAACGTGACGATGTGGCGCTTTTTGCCCTGGTTGCCGACCCACTGCTGGTAATCCTCTTCAGACACCGGCGTGAAACGCACCTGTTGATCAAGCTCATAGCCCTTGAACAGGATGTCCTTGAGCACGGATTTACCTTGCTCGGTATCGGGAATTTCAACCAGGATGCCGAACGACAAGGTGTCGTGGATCACCGCCTGACCGATGTCGAGAATGTTCACACCACCCTGGGCCAGAACGCCGGTAATGGCCGCAGTCAGACCCGGACGGTCGACTCCCGTGATGTTTATCAGGACGATTTCGCGCAAGGCGCACCCCCGCAGGTGGAAAAAAACCGCATTCTACCCACTTTCAGTGACCATCGGGCACCGTGAGCGCTTTGACGGTCTAGGGCCTGTCGCTATACTGCGCGTCAACTTCACGGACAAAAGAGCCGAGCTCAAGTGAACCGGCCCACGCCAGTTAAAACCGATAACTTCTTCCTGCTGATCTTCCGGGCACTGCGTCACCGCCGTGTACCGATTGCATTGCGCATTGCCAGCCATAACGTGATCCTGGTCGCTCTGGCCCTGGTGATCTACGCCTGTGTGATGGGTTTGCAGTTCAAGCAGGCCATGCATGAGCAGGCGGATGCCCTGGGCGAAAGCCTGACCACGCAGACGGCCACCTCGGCCACCGAGCTGCTGGTGTCCAATGACATCCTCAGCCTCAACGTGCTGCTCAACAACCTGACCAAGAACAAGCTGGTGGCCCACGCCGCCATCTACAGCGTCGACAACCGCATCCTCGCCGAAGCCGGTCAGCGGCCCAAGCACGGCTTGCTGGGCGAAGCCGAGGGCATGTACCAGAGCAAGATCACCTTCCAGGACGTGACGGCCGGGCAACTGCGCATCAGCCTGGACATGGATCAGTTCCAGCAGCCGATGACCATCAGCCTGCAAAGCATGGGCATCCTCAGCGCGATCCTGCTGGCACTTTCCCTGGCCTTGAGCCTGCGCCTGGGTCGGCACATCTCTACGCCGCTCCTGCAGTTGCGCGTCTGGCTGCGCAATATCGACGAATACACCCCGGCCACCGAACGCCAGGACGAGATCGGTGATCTGGCCCGGCAACTGCACGCCAACTTCGCACCGGAACCGGCCGAGCCTGAACCGGAGCCGGAACCCGAGCTCGAAGACAGCGATGATGACGATGCCGAACCGGGCTTCGAAGTGCGCAACCTGCGCGATCCGAGCTTCGACGAAAGCCGGCCGATGGCGGCGAAGAAAGCGGCCCCACGGCGCGTTGTCAGCACCGTTGAAGACGATGACGACGATGCGTTTGCCGATTTGCTCGATGACGCAGACAGCGTAGTGAAACCGCTTGCCCGCCCTGCTCCTTCGAATGTACCGCAGCACAGCGCCGTTCTGGCCGTGCAGCTGGGCTCCCAGGAGCAACTGCGTCGCTTGCCACGCGCACGCCTGGAAGAATTGCTCAAACGCTATCGTGATTGCCTTGATCAGGCCGCTTCGTTGTACGAGAGCGAACTGCACACGCTGAACGACGGCAGCACACTGATGCTGTTCCACACCGAAGACAGCGGCGACGACTACCTGACCAATGCCATTTGCTGCGGCGAGTTGCTCCGCGCGCTCGGCCACCAGTTGCAAATCGAAGTCGCCGACAGCGGCATCACCCTGCAATTGCAGCTGGGCCTGACCCTGGGCGACGATTTGTTCGGTCTGAGCCAGATCGATCTGCTGCTGACCGATGCCGCCCAGGACGCCCTGGCTCTGTCGCAACACAGCCGCAACCTGCTGCTGGTGGAACGCAAGATCAGTGACGACGCGCTGATCCGCCAACGCGCGCGGATCCGCCCGATTGCCAGCCCTGAAGGCGCTTGCTGCGTAGAGCGGTTGATGGAGCCTTATCCGTCGATGCTGGAGCGGCAATTGGCGCGGATGCATGAACGCCGGGCGTAAGCCTTAAGCCCCGGTATAACGAAGCCCGCAGGTGATCACTCGTCTGCGGGCTGATCGTTCCCATGCTCAGCGTGGGAATGCCTCCAGGGACGCTCCGCGTTCCAGCCCCACCTCCTTCCAGCCTGGCCCTGATGTGACGCAGAGCGTCACGGGCTGCATTCCCACGCTGAGCATGGGAACGATCATCTCCAACCCGCAGAAACAACAAGGCCCGCATCAAAGCGGGCCTTGTCATGAATCAATCACAAGCTTAGAAGCGGAACACTTCCATGTCCGTGCGAATCGGCGAGGCCATCGGGATCTTCGGCTGCTTTTCCGCTTCCGCCGCCGGTGCCACAGGCTTGGCCGCCGGTTTTTTTGGCGCTTCGGCGATTGGCGGCTGGTTGGCCAGAGGCTTGAGCGCGGTCGACAGCTGTTCGGCCAGTTTCTGCAACAGCACACCCTGAGCCTGAACCTGCGCCGCCGTGCTGCCGGCGTGCTGCTCCTGCAAATGAATGATGCGATTGTCGCGGACCTGCCCACGACGGTCGATGAGGCGCCATTGCGCATCAAGGATGGCCGGCTGCTTGGTCCCAGAATCCAGGCGCGTGATGGTCAACAACACTTGAACGTCCGGCGTGAAGCCAACGGTGGCCGGCGCCAATACCACGCGCTGGCTGTCCAGATGACCGGCGACCTGACGCAGCAACAACTGGTCGATGTCGGAAGACAGGCTGCCGGCCCAGCGACCGTCGGTCGCGGCTTGCAGGCTGCCGTCGGGCTGACGCTGCAACAGGGTTTCGCGTTGCAGATAGTCGGCAACGGTCACCGGGCCCAGCAATACAGCCATGCCCGCGCTTTGCGCAGGCTGAACCGGACTACCGCTGTCCAGTTGATACAGCGACACCGGCTGGTGAACGCTGCAGCCCGCCAGGCCAAGAACGCCGGCGAGCATCAGAATAAAAGGAAGGCGCAGAGCAGTCATCGTCCCATCCAGGTGATTGCCACAAGGCTAATCACAGTGAAAATACTCAATAAATATGAAGAACGCTCAGCCACGCCGGCGCTTGAAAGGCCATATCATCCGTGAATATGCGTTCCGACTCCAGCGCGAAAGCGTCGATCTACGCGTTAAATCGTAGATCGAGCGCTCTAGGACGCTTAATTGAGGTTTTCGACGAGCAGCGCATCCACCCGCTGGAAGCCACGCGGCAGTTTATTACCACGACGCCCACGTTCACCCTTGTAGTGTTCGAGGTCGTCCGCTTTCAGTGACAAGGTACGTTTTCCAGCCTGAAGCACCAAGGTTGCACCCTCCGGGATAACGGCGATGTCCGTGACATATTCTTCGCGACTGGCCACTCGCTCACCGGAAATCCCGATGATCTTGTTGCCTTTGCCCTTACCTAATTGTGGCAGATCGCTGATCTTGAAGATAAGCAGGCGACCTTCGGTGGTCACCGACGCCAACCAGTTCTGTTCACGATCGGCGACAGGCCGCGGCAGGATGACCTTGGCGTTGTTCGGCAGGCTCAACAGCGCCTTGCCCGCCTTGTTCTTGGCCTGCAGGTCTTCACCCTTGACCACGAAACCGTAACCGGCATCGGAGGCGATCACGTACAACGCATCGTCTTCGGGCATCAGCACGCACTCGAAACTCGCCCCCGGCGGTGGCGTCAGACGACCGGTCAGCGGTTCGCCCTGGCCACGGGCCGATGGCAGCGTGTGCGCTGCCACCGAATAGCTGCGACCGGTGGAGTCGATAAACACCGCAAATTGGTTGGAACGCCCCGCCGCCAGGGCCTTGAAGCCATCGCCAGCCTTGTAGGAAAGCCCGGTGGCGTCGATTTCGTGACCTTTGGCCGAACGTACCCAGCCTTTCTCCGACAGAACGACTGTTACTTTCTCGTTCGGCAGCAGATCGTGTTCGGTCAGGGCCTTGGCTTCAGCACGCTCGACGATTGGCGAACGGCGGTCATCGCCATAGGTTTCAGCGTCCTTGATCAACTCGCTGCGCACCAGCTTCTTCAGCTTGGCTTCACTGCTCAGCAAAGCTTGCAGCTTGGCTTGTTCCTTGAGCAGTTCATCCTGCTCGGCGCGCAGCTTCATTTCTTCCAACCGCGCCAACTGACGCAAGCGGGTGTCGAGAATGTAGTCAGCCTGGATCTCGCTCAGGGCAAAACGCTCGATCAGCGCGGCTTTCGGATGTTCCTCGGTGCGGATGATGTGGATCACTTCATCCAGGTTGAGGTAGGCAATCAGCAAACCGTCCAACAGGTGCAGGCGACGCTCGACTTTATCGAGGCGGAATTGCAGGCGTCGACGAACGGTCTGAACCCGGAACTCCAGCCACTCGACCAGCAAGGCGCGCAGGTTTTTCAGCTGCGGCTTGCCATCCAGGCCGATGATGTTGACGTTGACCCGGTAACTCGACTCCAGCTCGGTGCTGGCGAACAGATGCTGCATCAGCGCATCGTGGTCGAAGTTTTTCCGCGCTCCCGGAATGATCACGATCCGGCACGGGTTCTCGTGGTCGGATTCGTCGCGCAAGTCAGCGATCTGCGGAGCCTTGGACGGTTTGGCCTGCATCATGGCCGCGATCTGTTCCAGCACCTTGGCGCCGGAAACCTGATGCGGCAGCGCGGTGACGATGATGTCGCCGTCTTCGATGTGATAAACGGCGCGCATGCGAACCGAGCCTTTGCCGGTTTCATACATTTTCAGCAGATCGGCACGGGGCGTGATGATTTCCGCTTCGGTCGGGTAATCCGGGCCCTGGATATGCTCGCAGAGCTGTTCGACCGTGGCTTTGGGCTCATCCAGCAAACGCACGCAGGCACTGGCGACTTCGCGCAGGTTATGCGGCGGCACGTCAGTGGCCATGCCCACCGCGATACCGGTGGTGCCATTGAGGAGGATGTTCGGCAAACGTGCCGGCAACACCAGCGGTTCGTCGAGGGTGCCGTCAAAGTTCGGTCCCCAGTCCGCGGTGCCCTGGCCCAGTTCGCTGAGCAGCACCTCGGAGTAGCGCGACAGTCGCGCTTCGGTGTATCGCATGGCCGCAAAAGACTTGGGATCATCCGGCGCACCCCAGTTGCCTTGGCCGTCCACCAGCGTGTAGCGGTAGCTGAACGGCTGGGCCATCAGGACCATGGCTTCGTAGCAGGCCGAATCGCCGTGCGGATGGAACTTGCCGAGCACGTCACCGACGGTACGCGCCGATTTCTTGTGCTTGGAATCAGCGTCCAGCCCCAGCTCGCTCATGGCGTAGATGATGCGCCGCTGTACCGGCTTCAGACCGTCGCCGATATGCGGCAAGGCACGGTCCATGATCACGTACATGGAGTAGTTGAGGTAGGCATTTTCGGTGAAGTCAGCCAGCGATCGGCGTTCTACGCCATCTAAGCTGTCTGCAAGGATGTCGCTCATGCGGGCCTCATCGGTTCGTTGTCTGGCGCAGCAGCATGGTGCCACCGCGCTGGGTAAATTCAAGTTTGTTCAGTGCGCTCATGCCGAGCAACACCTGGTCGCCATGCAGGCCGGGCGCCACCAGTGCGCGGACATCCCGCAGCACGATGTCGCCCAGTTGCAGGCGTTCTATACGGGTGCGATAGCCCTGGCTCAGGCCATTGGCCGTGCTCAGGGTCACACCGAAACCTTCTGCCAGCTGCAAGCGTTTGGCCAGTTCCGCCGGGACCGCCACATCAGTGGCCCCGGTGTCGAGCATGAAGTCCACCGGCTGCCCGTTGATATGGCCACTGGCGACGAAGTGTCCCTGGGCATTACTGGCCAGTTTCACCTCGATGTAACCATTGCCCTGTTCCGAGCTCACCATCACATTCGGGTTTTGCTGACGCTCTTCCCACTGCCCGAAAAACCGTGTGGCCAGAAACAGCGCCGCACACCAGGCCAGCACCATCAACACTCGACCGGCGCGTTTACCGGGTGTTTGCTGGCTCACGGCGCGTTCCAGCCACCGTCAGGCGCGGCAAAGCGCCAGACGATCGGACGAAATTCACCATCGGCACGGGCTCCGGTGTTGTTGTCGATACCGATCCAGGCTCCGTCAGCGTCGACTACCAATGCCTCCGTGAGGCCGAAATCCTGGGGATAACGCCGATTTTCCTGCAATGCCTCGTCGGCAAACGACCAGCAACGCTCGAGCTTGGCAGTCAATGCGTCGCGGCGACAGATCTCGAACGCATTGCGTTCCAGGGTGAACAGCTTGCCGTTGAACAGTGACAGATCGGCAAAGTCCCGGGGCATTGCCCTGGCATGGGGGAACTGTGCAGGCTGCATTTCTTTTCCGTCTTCGCTGAGCAGCACGCAGCCGCCGTCGCAATCCCAGACGGTTTGCTTGCGCTTGACCAGCAGCAACCCACGGTTCTGGCGTTCAGCGGCCAACCACAACTGGTCACCCTCAGGATTGATCGCCAAGCCCTCGAACAACGCGTTGAAACGCAACAGCATGCCTCTGGCCCGAGCTTCACGCACCATCAGCGGGGAAATCTTCAACCAGGAAGTCGGCCCGGTCGGCGGAATTTGCAACACCCCTGCATGGGCTTCACTGACGACATAGCGGTTGCCGGCGTTGTCGCAAGTAATGCCTTCGAAGTCCAGACCGCCGCCACGCACGAATGACGCCGCCCAGGCCCGCGAACGCAGGCCCCAGGGCAAGCCGCTGTCAGGCACCTGCGGCACGCCGATGCCCACGGCCTCTGCACGCCAGACGCTGGCCTGGGTATCGAGGCGGTAGATCTGATCGTCGTCGCGGTCGGAGATCGTCCACAGTTCCTTGCCGCACTGAGCCAGCCCGGACAGGTTGCCGCCGCGCATGCCATCGATGGCATGCTCGGACAACAGACGCAGTTGCGGTGCCGGTTCGCCGGACACCGTCATCGAGGTCAGCAGCAACGCACACGCCAGGGCAAAGCCCAGGCGCATCAGCCCAGCACCTCCGCCAGGTTGCCCTTGGATTCCAGCCAGGTCTTGCGATCGCCAGCGCGTTTTTTCGCCAGCAGCATGTCCATGATTTCCGAGGTCGCCTCGAAATCATCCAGCGTCAGTTGCACCAGGCGCCGGGTGTTCGGATCCATGGTGGTTTCGCGCAACTGCGGCGGGTTCATTTCACCCAGACCCTTGAATCGGGTGACCTGAGGCTTGCCGCGCTTCTTCTCCGCCACCAGGCGATCAAGAATGCCGTCGCGTTCGGCCTCGTCGAGGGCGTAGTAGATCTCTTTGCCCAGGTCGATGCGGTACAGCGGCGGCATGGCGACATAAACGTGACCGGCATCGACCAGCGCACGGAAGTGCTGGACGAACAGGGCACAGAGCAATGTCGCGATGTGCAGACCGTCGGAGTCGGCGTCGGCAAGGATGCAGATTTTTCCGTAGCGCAGCTGGCTCATGTCCGCCGCGCCCGGATCGACGCCGATGGCCACGGCAATGTTATGCACTTCCTGGCTGGCCAGCACTTCGCTGCCGTCGACTTCCCAGGTGTTGAGGATCTTGCCGCGCAACGGCAGGATCGCCTGGAACTCTTTGTCCCGCGCCTGCTTGGCCGAACCGCCGGCGGAATCACCTTCCACCAGGAACAGCTCGGAGCGCATCGGGTCCTGCCCGGCGCAATCGGCGAGTTTGCCCGGCAGCGCCGGACCTTGGGTGATGCGCTTGCGCTCAACCTTTTTGCTGGCCTTCAGACGACGACCAGCGTTGTTGATCGCCAGTTCGGCCAACGCCAGACCGGTTTCCGGGTTGGCATTGAGCCACAGGCTGAACGCATCCTTGACCACGCCGGAAACAAACGCCGCGGCTTCCCGGGACGACAGGCGTTCCTTGGTCTGGCCGGAGAATTGCGGTTCTTGCATTTTCATCGACAGCACGAAAGCGATGCGCTCCCAGACGTCTTCCGGGGCCAGCTTTACGCCGCGCGGCAACAGGCTGCGGAATTCGCAGAACTCGCGCATGGCGTCGAGCAGCCCCTGGCGCAAACCGTTGACGTGGGTACCGCCCTGGGCGGTCGGGATCAGGTTGACGTAGCTTTCCTGCACCGCGTCGCCGCCTTCCGGCAGCCACAGCAGCGCCCAGTCCACCGCTTCCTTGTTACCGGCAAACGCACCGCAGAATGGCTCGTCCGGCAGGCGCTCGAATTCGCTGACCGCATCGACCAGGTAGGAACGCAGGCCGTCTTCGTAATGCCATTCGACTTTCTCGCCGGTGGCTTTGTCTTCAAAACTGACCAGCAGACCCGGGCACAGCACGGCCTTGGCCTTGAGCACATGCTTGAGGCGGCTGATGGAAAACTTCGGTGAGTCGAAGTATTTCGGGTCCGGCGCAAAGAACACGCTGGTACCGGTGTTGCGTTTGCCGACCGTGCCGACCACTTCCAGCTCGGTGGCCTTGTAACCATCGGCGAACGTCATCTGGTATTCGTTGCCGTCACGCTTTACACGCACCCGGACTTCGGTCGACAAGGCGTTGACCACCGAAATACCCACCCCGTGCAGACCGCCGGAGAACTGGTAGTTCTTGTTGGAAAACTTGCCACCGGCATGCAGCTTGGTGAGGATCAGTTCGACCCCGGAAACACCCTCTTCGGGGTGAATGTCCACCGGCATGCCACGGCCGTCGTCGCTGACTTCCAGCGAGTGATCGGCGTGCAGGATGACTTGCACCGATTTGGCGTGCCCGGCCAGGGCTTCGTCGACACTGTTGTCGATGACTTCCTGGGCAAGGTGGTTCGGCCGACTGGTGTCGGTGTACATGCCGGGGCGTTTGCGCACCGGGTCGAGGCCCGAGAGGACTTCGATGGCGTCGGCGTTATAAGAGCTAGCGCTGGGAGTGGCCATGGGGTCTCGTCGTCAGTCATTCATTGAAAATAGGGGCGAGGTTTCACAATGCGGTGAAATCTATCGCCTGATACACATCGGCGCCAATGCCGGCAAAACTCAGCATGGCTGGAAGCTGTGCGGCAAACCCCTGGAAACTATGGTCGCCGCCGGCCTGGATACGCAAGGCACAGGCCCGGTAATACTGCTGGGCCAGGCGATAGTCCAGCGTTTCATCCCCCGTCTGCAACCATACCTGATACCGCAGCGGGTCCAGGGGTGGCGGCACTTCCAGCTCGGCCAGCGCCGTTACGTGGTCGTGGGTCAGTTCCCAGGTCTCATCGGTATACAGGTTTTTCTGCGTCCCCAGAAATCCGTCGAACATCCGGTGCGGGCTGACGGCAGGGTTGATCAGCAGGGCTTTCAGGCCATGGCGCTCGGCCAAGTGAGTCGCATAGTAGCCGCCGAGTGAGCTGCCGACCAGTAATGGCCGCCCGAGCGCTGCAATCGCCTGTTCAAGCTGACCGATGGCCTCGCGGGGATGGTGATGCAAGGCCGGCACGCGCAAATGGTCGCTCAAGCCCAGCCGTTCCATCACTGCGCTCAACTGCGTGGCCTTTTTCGATGCAGGCGCGCTGTTGAAACCGTGGATATAAAGGATCGAACCGGACATTTGGACTCCCTGCGCGTCGGGTAAAGAAGCGGAGTTTACAGGGACTCGGGGGATGTTGGGTGCCATCGCTACCGAATTGAACACAGCCCCTGTGGGAGCTGGCTTGCCAGCGATGAGGCCGTCACATTCAACATTGATGTTGTCAGGCAGTCCGTAATCGCTGGCAAGCCAGCCCCCACAATGGAAATCAGTGTTCGCGGGAAACGTGTCAGTAGCCGTTGGAGCCGTAATCGACCTGGAAATCGAAACCGGTAACGCGTTCCACCCCGGTTTGCAGCTGTCCATCGGGCATCAACCGCAACCAGCGATACCCCGGCGCCTGCTCTCCGACCGTGAAGTCCTCGCTACCCGGTTCAAACTGAATGCAGGTCGACGGCGAGGCGATCAGACGCACTTTGTCACGCAATTGATCGATCTCCTGATGCACATGCCCCCACAGCACGGCACGCACCTGCGGAAAACGATCGAGCACTTCAAAAAAGGCGTCCGGATTGCGCAAACCGATCGGTTCCATCCACGCACAACCAATCGAAACCGGATGATGGTGCAGGCACACCAGATGATGCCGCTGCGGTGCCTCGCTCAACGAGCGGGCCAACAGTTGCAATTGTTCGTCCTGCAGGTAGCCCGGCACTGAGCCCGGCACTGCCGAATCGAGCAGCGTGACTCGCCAGTTGCCGATATCCACTACCGGCTCCAGCAATGCACTCTGAACGGCGGCCTCGGCCATGATCTGCGGCTCGTCGTGATTGCCGGGAATCCAGCGCGCCGGCGCATCGAGCTGTCGGGTCAGGTCGCGAAACGCCTGGTAAGACTCCAGCGAGCCGTCCTGAGACAGGTCACCGGTGGCCAGGACCAGGTCGATCCGTGGCTGCTGGGCGCGCACCATTTCAAGGACTTTTTGCAGGCTGTCGCGGGTGTTCATGCCCAGTAGCGTGCCGTGCGCCTCGGCGAACAGATGGCTGTCGGAAATTTGCACCAGCAGTGCCGGCTCAGCGGTGCTCAAGGTGGATACGCTCGGCAAGGTGTTCTCCCAGGGCGTGATCACGGGATTGGATGATTGGCGCAATTATGCTGGGGGACGATCGAAAGAAGAAACCTGTGAACCTGACGCAGTTCACAACTGCGACGGAAGTTAACGTACCACTTCGTACTCATGCCCCAATGCCAGGCAATGACTCAGCCACTCGCCCAGGAACATGTTCAGCTGGGCTTTTTCGTCGGGCTGGTGCATCGAGGCATTCGGATAAGGATAGATGCCGCGAAAGCGTCGCGCATGTTCGGCACTGACCACTTCGGCCATGCAGGCATCGTGATAGACCTGTACTTCCAGTTGCGGCACCGGTAGCCAGGGCAGACTGTGCTCCTGACGCACTTGCAGGGTGGTGGTGTACGGACAGACCTGCAACACCTCCAGCGCCAGCACGCCGAGCATCTGGTCGCCATGGGTCACGGCGATGCGCCTCGCCGCAGGCTCGCTGCGCATGTCCGGCAACAGTCGCATCAGGCGCGCGTAGTTCGCCTCACAGGACGCTTGCAGCCCCACGAGGTCCACCCGATAGCGATCGCGCAGTTTGTTTACGACCATAACCCCCTCACTTCAACGCGATTCAAAGCCAGCCATTGCAAGGCAATGATGCTTGGCGCGTTGGCAATACGTCCATCGCGTACGGCTTGCAGGGCATCTTCAAAGGCCCACACCGAAACGCGGATATCTTCGGCCTCTTCCTCCAGTCCATGCAGGCCACCGGCGCCGGTGGTGTCGCAACGCCCCAGGTACAAATGCACGAATTCGTCGCTGCCGCCCGGCGATGGAAAATATTTGGTCATCGGCCAGAGCGCTGCGATTTCAAGCCCAGCTTCCTCCTGCGCTTCGCGGTGAGCAACTTCTTCCGGCTGTTCGTCCTTGTCGATCAGACCGGCAACCAGTTCTACCAGCCACGGATTGTCGGTCTTGCCGAGGGCACCGACACGGAACTGCTCGATCAGCACGACTTCGTCACGCTGCGGATCGTACGGCAGCATGCACACTGCATCATGACGGACGAACAGTTCACGGTTGATTTCGCGGCTCATGCCACCGGCGAACAATTCATGGCGCAAGTGCACGCGTTCGAGCTTGTAGAAGCCCTCGAAGCACTTTTCGCGCCGAACGATCTCTACGGCGGTCGGAATGGCGTTGGCAAAATCGGTCATGACAATCCTCATTACTTCAATCCGATACGAGATTCCTTTTCCCGTGGAACCTCGACTTCGCGCCATCCTAACGCGCCCGTGAGGTTTGATGCAGCCCCTTTCCCGTCAGCGGGATAGACGGTGAGGACGAAACCCACTCTAATTAGCTTAGTGGCGAACTGACTGCTCCGTTGGTAGTCGAAGCGGGTAACTTTTTGCCTTTCCCTGATTTATGAAGGACGCACATGTCGCTTTTTAAAATCGCCTCCGTGGCCGCTATCGCCCTGACCCTGGGCGCCTGCCAGAGTTTGTTCCAGCCCAATTATCGCGCACCGCTGGAAGTCACCCGCGACGCCACCGAACAGCTTCAGCCGGGTTGCAAGGATCAGGATTGCCCGCTGGTGAACATCGACACCCTGCACTTCCCCGCGGAACCCGCACTGGATGGCATCATCGAAAAACGCCTGCTGGCAATGACCCGCACCTCGCCCGATGCTCCGGTCGCGCCGACGCTGGCGGCCTATCGCGAGCAATTCTTGCGCACTGCGGGGCCACGCAACAGCAGCTACCTGCAAGCGAAAGTACGCGAGCAGCATGACGGCTTGGTGATCATCGAATTGTCCAGCTACCTGGACACTGGCGGCGCCCATGGCACGCCGGGCCGCGGCTTCATCAACTACTCGCGTCAGCAGCATAAAGTGCTGACGCTGGCGGACATGCTGGTGCCAGGGCAGGAAGAGGCGTTCTGGAAAGCCGCGCAGGTGGCGCACAACAGCTGGTTGATCAGCACCAAGCTCGATCAGGAACCGGAGTTCGTCAAAAGCTGGCCGTTCCAGAAAACCCAGAACGTGGCGCTGACCTATGGCGGGGTGATCCTCAAATATGAAACCAGCAGCATCGCGCCGTACGCACTGGGCCATGTCGAACTGAAGATCCCCTACCCTCGCCTGAACGGCATCCTCAAGCCCGAGCTGTTTCCCGGCCGTAACTGAAGGCCCGGCCCAGCACCAGCTGCAGCAGCCCTGCCACCACCAGTGCCGGCAGGGTTGCACCGATATCGGCATACAGGTTGGCCAGCAAATGATAGGTGCTGATCCCGCCCAGCCAGGCGAGCAGCGCCGGCCAGCGCAATGCGGCTGACGCCACCTGGCCACTGCGCTTGCGCAGAATGAAGTGATCCACCAGCACCACGCCAAACAGCGGCGCAAACACCGAGCCGATCAACAGCAGGAAGTTCTGGTACTGCGCCAATGGCGCCAGCAAGGCGATCAGCGTGCAGATCACGCCGATGGCCAATGCCAGGTGCTCGACTTTCAGGCGCAACAGAATCCCGCTGGACACCGCTGCCGAGTGAATGTCGGCGAAGGCGTTCTCCGACTCGTCCAACAGAATCAACAGCAACGGAATGCCCAGGCCGGCGCCGGCCAGTGCCAGCAACAGGGCATTGACTTCACCGCTCGGCGCGAACGCCAGGGTGTAGGCCACGCCCAGGCTCATCAGCCAGAAATTACCGATGAAGAAACCGATGGCGGTGCCACCGAAGACGTTTTTCGCCCGCTTGCCGAAACGCGAGTAGTCGGCAATCAAAGGCAACCACGACAGCGGCATGGCGATGGCAATGTCGAAGCCCACCGCGAACGGCATCGAGCCATCGCCGGCCTGCGTCCACAATGCGGCCAGATCGGCCTTGGCGAACAGGTTCCAGGTCAACCAGATGCACGCCGCCAACAGCAACCAGATGCCCCACTTGCGCAATATCTTGCGCACGAAGGTCAACGGACCGCTGACAGCGAGCAAGGTCGCCAGCGCGCCGAAAAACAGCGTCCACAGCACCGGGCTCGACATCAGGCTGGCGTCGCTGAAAGCCTTGGCGCCCAACAGGCTGGCGGCATCGCGCATGACGATGATTTCGAACGCCCCCCAACCGATCAGTTGCAGCAGGTTCAGCACTGCCGGCAGGCTCGCGCCCTTGGCGCCGAGGCTGAGTTTGAGTGCAGTCATCGATGACAGGCCGGTGTCGCTACCGATCACCCCGACCGCCGCCAGTAGAAGAACGCCGACCAGCGTGCCGAGGAAAATCGCCAGCAACGAGCCCGACAGGCCCAGGCCTGGTGCAAGCAATGCGCCGGTCTGCAGGACCATCAGGCCGATGCCGAGGGAGAACCACAGAGAAAACAGATCGCGGCCGCCGAACACACGTTTGTCGATCGGCACGGCGATATCAGGTGAGTAAGTGCTGGGTTGAATGCTCAAGGGTGTTATCTCAGAGGGACATTGTTGTGTAAACCACCCTTGTGGCGAGGGAGCTTGCTCCCGCTCGGCTGCGCAGCAGTCGTAAAATCGGTCATCGCAATCTGGCACCCAGAATGCGGTGGCTGGTTTTGGGTCTGCTTCGCAGGCCAGCGGGAGCAAGCTCCCTCGCCACATGGATAAGCGGCGCACCCGAGTGCGCCCGGTCAGATCAAACCTTCTTGTACAGCTGGCTGCCTTCCTGCTTGAAGCGCTCGGCCTGTTCGGCCATGCCTTGGGCAACGTCCACGTCGACCGCTTCGATGCGTTGGTTGGCCGCGTACTCGCGGACTTCCTGGGTGATTTTCATCGAGCAGAACTTCGGCCCGCACATCGAGCAGAAATGCGCGACCTTGGCCGAATCCTTCGGCAGGGTTTCATCGTGATACGAACGAGCGGTGTCCGGATCAAGGCCCAGGTTGAACTGGTCTTCCCACCGGAATTCGAAACGCGCCTTGCTCAAGGCGTTGTCGCGAATCTGCGCGCCCGGATGTCCCTTGGCAAGGTCGGCGGCGTGGGCGGCGATCTTGTAGGTGATGATCCCGGTCTTCACGTCATCCTTGTTCGGCAGACCCAAGTGCTCCTTGGGCGTTACGTAGCAAAGCATGGCGCAACCGAACCAGCCGATCATTGCCGCACCGATGCCGGAGGTGATGTGGTCGTAGCCCGGCGCGATGTCGGTGGTCAGTGGGCCGAGGGTGTAGAACGGCGCCTCGTCGCAGCATTCGAGCTGCTTGTCCATGTTCTCTTTGATCAACTGCATCGGCACATGGCCCGGGCCTTCGATCATGCATTGTACGTCGTGCTTCCAGGCGATCTTGGTCAGCTCGCCGAGGGTTTCCAGCTCGCCGAACTGCGCTTCGTCGTTGGCATCGGCAATCGAGCCAGGACGCAGGCCATCGCCCAGCGAGAAGCTGACGTCGTAGGCCTTCATGATTTCGCAGATGTCTTCGAAATGAGTGTAGAGGAAGTTCTCTTTGTGATGCGCCAGGCACCACTTGGCCATGATCGAACCGCCGCGGGAGACGATGCCGGTCACGCGTTTGGCGGTCATCGGCACGTAGCGCAGCAGCACGCCGGCGTGGATGGTGAAGTAGTCGACGCCCTGCTCGGCTTGCTCGATCAGCGTGTCGCGGAACAGCTCCCAGGTCAGGTCTTCGGCGACGCCGCCGACTTTTTCCAGGGCCTGATAGATCGGCACAGTACCGATCGGCACTGGCGAGTTGCGGATGATCCACTCACGGGTTTCATGGATGTGCTTGCCGGTGGACAGATCCATGACCGTGTCCGAACCCCAGCGAATGCCCCAGGTCAATTTCGCCACTTCTTCTTCGATGGACGAACCCAGGGCGCTGTTGCCGATGTTGCCGTTGATCTTCACCAGGAAGTTACGGCCGATGATCATCGGTTCCAGTTCGGTGTGGTTGATGTTGGCCGGGATGATCGCGCGGCCCCGGGCGATTTCGTCACGGACGAATTCGGGGGTAATGACTTTCGGCACGCTGGCGCCGAAGCTGTGGCCGGCGTGCTGCTGGTCCAGCAGGCCGGCGGCGCGGGCCACTTCCAGCTTCATGTTTTCGCGGATGGCGACGTATTCCATCTCGGCGGTGATGATGCCTTTGCGCGCGTAGTGCATCTGGCTGACGTTGGCGCCCGGTTTCGCGCGACGTGGATTGTTGACGTGAGCGAAACGCAGCTGGGTCAACTCGGGATCGGCAAGGCGTTCCTGGCCGAAATTCGAACTCAGGCCAGCCAGTCGCTCGGTGTCGCCACGGGCCTCGATCCACGGCGAACGCACATCGGCCAAGCCTTTGCGCACGTCGATGATGACGTTGGGATCGGTGTACGGGCCTGATGTGTCATAGACCACGACCGGTGCGTTGACCTCACCGCCGAAGTCGGTCGGCGTCACGTCGAGGCTGATTTCACGCATCGGCACGAGAATGTCCGGACGAGAGCCCTGGACATAGATTTTTTGCGAGCGGGTAAACGGCTGAACCGATTGCTGATCGACCTTGGCCGATTCACTCAGGTTGGTGGCGATTTTTGCTTTTGTAGTCATCACGGGTTCTCCAGACATCATCCAGGCAGTGGATTTTTGTCGGAGCGAACCTGTAAACGAATGGACGCACGGGCGCTGGGAAACCAGCTGTGCTGTGCTCGGTGCACGAGGGCTGTTCGATTGTCGAACAACATCCCGGACGAAGCACAAGAGGACTCGCCGGGTGACGAGAAATCTTGTTCCCTACGCAGGCGTTAACCTGATCAGGTTCAACGGGATCCGAAATTATTCGATCTCAGCCTCATAGCAAGGCACCCCGACAAGAACCCGGCCAGTCTAGACACAACTGGCAAAGAACGCCAACACCGCTGCAAACACCTTGATGAATGGCGTAATTACGGGGGAAGGCAGGATTGTTGCCGATTGAATGCACAACTACACTCGCTACGCCGAGGCTGCGCATTGACGCTGCACCTGTAGCGCCTTAGCCTTGGCGCTTAAATTACTTGTGTAATATTTCTACTAGGGATCGCCTATGCTGCGCAAACTCTCACTGGCCGTTGCCGTGTCATGTGCGTCCAATGGAATGGCCTGGGCAGCAGAAGCGCCCTTGTCGACAAAAAACGATCTGGTCAGCGTCTACCAGGAGGCGGTGGACAACAACGCCGACCTCGCTGCCGCCATCGCTCAATATGGCGCCCAGAAAGAAGTCGTGCCCCAGGCCCGCGCCGGGCTGCTGCCCAATCTGTCGGGTGGCGCGGATGTCACCAGTGTCCGCACGTCTATCGATCAGCCGTCGGCCACTGCCAACCGCAATGCCCACTCTTACCAGGCAACCCTGGCACAGCCGCTGTTTCGTGCCGATCGCTGGTTCCAGTTCCAGGCCGCCAAGGACGTCAACGAACAGGCCGCCCTGCAACTCTCGGCGACCCAGCAAAACCTGATCCTGCAAACCGCCGACAGTTACTTCAACGTGTTGCGCAGTCAGGACAATCTGGCATCGACCAAGGCCGAAGAAGCCGCGTTCAAACGGCAGCTGGATCAGTCCAACGAACGTTTCGATGTCGGCCTTTCGGACAAGACCGACGTCTTGAACTCACAAGCCAGCTACGACACTGCACGTGCCAACCGGATCGTCGCGCAGCGTCAGGTGGATGACGCGTTCGAAGCCCTGATCACCCTGACCAACCGTCAGTACAAGGCTATCTGGGGCATTTCCCATAACTTGCCGATCCTGCCGCCGGCACCGAACGATGCCAAGGCGTGGGTCGACACAGCCGCCAGACAGAACCTCAATCTGTTGGCCAGCAACTATGCCGTCAGCGCCGCCGAGCAAACCCTCAAACAGCGCAAGGCCGGCCATGCACCGACCGTTGATGCCGTGGCCAGATACCAGAAAGGCGATAACGATGCACTGGGCTTCAGTAACCCGAGTGCCTTTGGGCAGTCGTACAAGGGTGATGTCGAGCAATCGTCGATTGGCCTGCAATTGAACATCCCGATCTACAGTGGCGGGCTGATCAATTCCCAGGTCCGTCAGTCTTACGCTCAACTGGACCAGACCGAGCAGCAGCGCGAATCCCTGCGCCGGCAAATCGTCGAAAACACCCGCGACCTGCATCGCGCGGTGAACACTGACGTCGAACAGGTACAGGCGCGCAAGCAATCGATCATCTCCAACCAGAGCGCGGTGGAAGCGACCGAAATCGGTTATCAGGTGGGGACGCGAAACATCGTCGACGTGCTGGATGCACAGCGCCAGCTGTACACCTCGGTGCGTGATTACAACAACACCCGCTACGACTACATCCTCGACAACCTGCGCCTCAAGCAACAGGCCGGGACATTGAACCCGGGTGATTTGCAGGACCTGGCGCGCTGGCTCAAGGCCGACTACAACCCGGACAAGGATTTCCTGCCACCGGATCTGGCCAAGGCTGCGGCTGAACAGTTGAAGGCCCGGCCGGGTCAGTAAAAAGGCAACTTGGGTGAAAAGCTTTCTGTGGCGAGGGAGCTTGCTCCCGCTCGGCTGCGAAGCAGTCGTAAAACCTGGCAATGCGATATGTCTGTATGCAGTGCGGTGTCGGGGTATGGGGCTGCTTCGCAGCCCAGCGGGAGCTTGCTCCCTCGCCACAATTGGTCAGTGGCCAGCGATCAACCGGCCTAGCCCATCCAGCAACCGCTGCAATGCGCCCTGATTGCTGCGCATCACTTTCAAGCCTGCTTCGGCCATGCGTTGTGCATCCCGCGGCAATTCGAACAGCCGCTGAACTGCCAGGGCCAAACCTTCGGCATCTTCCACTTCCTGCAAGGCCCCGGCACTGCGCAGTTGCGCGGCGATTTCGAGGAAATTGAACAGGTGCGGGCCACTCAATACCGGTTTTGCCAGCGCGGCCGGCTCCAGCAGGTTATGCCCGCCGTTGGGCACCAGACTGCCGCCGACAAAAGCGCTGTCGGCCAACGCGTAGAGAAACAGCAATTCACCCATGGTGTCGCCGAGCAGCACCGAAGTACCGGCACCAACCGGCTCGCCGCTGGAACGCCGGACCGTGGCAAACCCTTGTTGCTGGCACAAGCCGTACACCGAATCGAATCGCTCCGGATGACGCGGCACCAGGATCAGCAACGCATCAGGATGATCGGCCAGCAACCGGCGATGGGCCGCCAGCACCACTTCATCTTCTCCGTCATGGGTGCTCGCGGCGATCCACACCGGGCGCTCCTGGGCCTGCCATTGGCTACGCAATTCGCTGGCGCGCTGCAACAGTTGCGGATCGATCGTCAGGTCAAACTTGATCGAGCCGGTCACTTCAACCGTTTCTGCCCGCGCCCCCAGATCACGGAAACGCTGGGCCTCGGCTTCGGTCTGCACCGCGAACAGGCTCATCTCGGCGAGCATTGGTCCGGTCAATTTGCCGAAGCGGCCATAACCCTTGGCGGATCGTTCCGACAACCGCGCATTGGCCAGTGCCACCGGAATCCCGCGCTTGGCGCATTGATGAATATGGTTGGGCCACAGCTCGGTTTCCATGATCACCGCCAGTTTTGGTCGGGCCCGATCAAGAAAGCGTTTAGCGGCGCACGGCAAGTCATAGGGCAAATAACAGTGCTGGACGCGCGGCTCAGTGGCAAACAACGCCTGGATGCGCTCCGAGCCAGTTGGCGTCATGCACGTCACGGTGATCGGCAATTGTGGATAGCGTTGCAGCAAGGCACGGATCATCGGCGCGGCAGCAATGCTCTCGCCCACCGACACCGCATGCACCCAGATACCGCCCGGTTTCATCGCGGGCATGCCATAGGAGAAACGCTCGCCAATGCGTTTGGCATACGCCGGCGCCTTGCGTGCGCGCAGCCAAAGCCGAATCGCCACCAATGGCAGCCCCAGATAAAACAGCGCGGTGTAGAGAGTTCTATTCATGGCGGCGGAGTTTATCGGCTTTTTTCGCCGATCGCCTGCAAGTGCACGGCAAAACGTTCAGCAAGCCAGCGAGCCGCCGGACCGAGCGGTTCGTCGCGGCGCCAGACCAGCTCCACCACCAGCGCTGGCGGGGTCCATTCGCTGACCAGTTCCACCATCTGATTCTGATACGTCGGGTACTGCACCACGTGGCGCGGCAACCATGCCCAACCCAGGCCGCGCACCAGCCATTCGGCCATCACGTAGAAACTGTCGGCACGCCAGACTTGCGGGCTGGCTGGCTCGCTGCCCGGATAAATGCTGGACTCCGTCGACATCAACAACTGCCGGTGTTGCGCCAGTTGCTGGCAGTCCACTGTGCCCTTGGCCGCCAGCGGATGTTCCCTGCCGCATACGGTGACCATTTCGACGCTGCCCAATACCCGCCGTTCCAGCGCTTCGGGTATCTGATCATGAAAGAACAACAACCCCAGATCGGCCCGCCGCTCCACCAGTTTGCGCGCGACATCGCCTTGGGCGGCGCTGGTCAACTGCACTTCGACACTGGGAAATTTTTCCGCCAGGGCTTCGAAGCTTTCGATGATCGGCTGGTAAGGCATCGCCTCGTCCTGCGCCACACGCAAACGGGCCTCTTGCCCGCGCATCATCGCCAACGCCCGGCCATTGAGGCGTTCACACTGGCGCAGCACTTCTCGGGCCTCCTCCAGTAATGTCGTGCCGGCCTCGGTGAGTTTCGGCTGACGGCCGCTACTGCGCTCGAACAGGCTCACGCCCAGGTCTTCCTCCAGCAATGCAATAGAACTGCTGACCGCCGATTGCGCCTTGCGCTGATCCCGCGCCACGGCGGAAAACGATCGTTGCTCAGCCACGCTGACAAACAGCCGCAGCTGCTCCAGATTCCATTGTGTGTTCATGGCTCAACCCATCTCCAAAGCAGATAGGTAATGACTTTACCGCATCTGGGGAATCTCTAAAATGCCGACCTCAGAGAGCAACACTTCACACGAGGATTGAACCATGACCGCCTACTACTATCTGGCCATCGCCATCTGCGCCGAAGTGATTGCCACTGTTTCGATGAAAGCGGTCAAAGGCTTCAGCACACCGTTGCCCTTGTTGCTGGTCATCGTCGGTTACGGGATTGCCTTCTGGATGCTGACGCTGGTGGTGCGCAGCGTGCCGGTGGGTGTTGCCTACGCGGTGTGGGCCGGCATGGGCATCGTCATGGTCAGCGTGGCGGCGCTGTTTATCTACGGGCAGAAACTGGATGTGCCGGCGATGCTGGGGATGGCGTTGATTGTGCTGGGGGTTGTTGTCATCCAGCTCTTCTCCAAGACTGCCGGGCATTAAGCTCGCACCTAATGCACTGTGGGAGTGAGCCTGCTCGCTCCCACAGGATTTTGATTCGCCGTGTTGATCGCCAGCAAAACCTCCAATCTTCGAGTCTGTATACTGCGCCCTCGTCTTGAACACTGAGGTCGTCGCATGCCATCCGTTATTTCCACCGACGTTCTGATTGTCGGCGCTGGTGTCGCCGGCCTCTGGCTGAATGCGCGCCTGCGCCGCCAGGGTTTTTCGACCGTGCTGGTGGAAAGCGCCAGCCTCGGCGGCGGGCAAAGCATGAAATCCCAAGGCATCATTCACGGCGGCGCCAAGTACGCATTGCATGGCGCAATCACCGGTGCCTCTGAAGCCATTGCCGACATGCCCCGTCGCTGGCGGGAAGCGCTGGCCGGTGACGGCGAGCTGGATCTGTCCGGCGTGCGCCTGTTATCGCAAGCCCATTATCTGTGGTCCCCCGGCACGATCGCCGGCAACCTCACCAGTTTCTTCGCCAGCAAAGCCGTGCGCGGCCGTGTCGATCAGGTCAAGGGCGAGCAATTGCCGCCCGCCCTGCAAGACAAGCGTTTCAAGGGCAAGGTCTATCGACTGGCCGAATTGGTGATCGACGTGCCGAGCCTGATCCAGCGCCTGGCCGATCTGGCGGGTGATGGCCTGCTCGCCGGTCAGAAGATCGAACCGCTGCTGGAGGCTGGTGTTCTGGTCGGCCTGAAAGTCGATGAGCGTGAAATTCGTGCGCAACGCATCGTCTTGAGCGCCGGTGGCGGGACAGCTGCGCTGCTTGAAGCTTTGGGGTTGAGCCAACCCGCCATGCAACGTCGCCCGCTGCACATGATCATCGCCAAAGGCCCGAGCCTCAAGCCGCTGTATGCCCACTGCCTGGGTGGTGGCACCAAACCGCGCCTTACCATAACCACCCATCCGGCAGCCGATGGTCAGTGGGTCTGGTACATGGGCGGAGACATCGCCGAAAGCGAAGGTGTGGCTCGCGAGCCCGCCGAACAGATCGCCACCGCACAGAAAGAACTCGGCCAGTTGTTGCCCTGGATTGATCTGAGCACGGTGCAGTGGGCAACCTTGCGCGTGGATCGTGCCGAGCCGTTGCAATCGGGCCTGACCCGCCCCGACAACGCCTTCCTCGCCGAGGAAGGTCGATTGTTGGTGGGTTGGCCTACCAAGCTGGCATTGGCGCCGGACTTTGCCGACCGGGTGATCGCCAGCCTTGCACGCGACGGCATTCAACCGGGTCCGGTAGCGGCGCTGCCGCCGCTGCCAAGGCCACCGATGGGCATTCCGGTCTGGGAGCAACTACTGCCATGAGCCAACCTACCCTGCACGACCTGCATCGCCCCCTGGGCAGCACCGGCCTGATGGTTTCTCCGCTGGGCCTGGGCACCGTGAAACTCGGCCGGGACCAAGGGGTGAAGTACCCCAACGGCTTCCAGATTCCGGACGATGACGAAGCGCGCATGCTGCTCAAGTTGACCCGGGACCTGGGCATCAACCTGATCGACACCGCCCCGGCCTATGGCCGCAGTGAAGAGCGCCTCGGCCCGCTCTTGCGCGGCCAGCGTCAGGACTGGGTGATCGTCAGCAAGGTTGGCGAAGAGTTTGCCGACGGCCAATCGCGCCACGATTTCAGCGCTGCACATACCCGGCTCTCGGTTGAACGCAGCCTGCAACGCCTGGAAACAGATTTCATTGACCTGGTGCTGGTGCACTCCGATGGCAACGACCTTGCGATCCTCAACGATTGCGAAGTCTATGCAACCCTCGCCGCGCTCAAGGCCGAGGGCAAGATTCGCGGCTTCGGTTTTTCCGGCAAAACCGTCGAGGGTGGCTTGAAGGCGCTGGAGCAAGGCGATTGCGCAATGGTCACCTACAATCTGAACGAGCAAAACGAGAAAGCCGTGATTGACTATGCTGCTGCTCACGGCAAAGCCATTCTGGTCAAAAAAGCCCTCGCCAGTGGTCACGTTTGCCTGAGTCCCGGGGTGGACCCGGTGCGCGCCAGTTTCGAGTTGCTGTTTGAACATCCGGGGGTGGCCAGTGCTATTGTCGGAACGATCAACCCGCTGCACCTCGCCCACAACGTCGCGACCGTTGCCCAGGTCCTACGTAGCCACTGATGCCGCCCCACGCGGCCTAAAGCAGGAGCCGACATGCCGCGTACGCTCATTAGAAAGAATCCGAGCAACTTCAAGACCCTGCCGTTATTCGTCGAAGCGACTCCCGAAGGCCTGAGTTACCAGAGCGTCGGCAGGCCGCTGAACTTCTCCCAGACCCTGCAACGTCGCCGCCCGGTCACCGTCGCCGACAGCGAGCGCTTTGCCCTGGAACTGGCCAACCTCGGCGTTTCGGTGCGCCTGACGCTGCATTGGCAGAATCGCGATTACTGGGTACTGGTGCGTCAGCGTCGCCAGGATCGCGGGGACGTCGTGCTCAAGCTGATTTCCGGCTACGTGCCGGCCCACGAGCTGAACCTGCCGCTGCACACGGCGATCCAGGAGATTGCCGAAGAATGCCTGCTGGAAACCCCGGAAGGCTGGCTCGGCGGGCGCTTCAACGACACATGGTTGCCCGCGCCCTACTCGTCTGCTCTGCATTACCGCGAAGCCCTGCCGTTTCGCCTGTCGCCACTGTCCGGCTCGGCGCGGCCGGTGCGTTGCGCCAACCTGCAGCTGATTGAGCGGCCCCGGGCCTATGTGCACCTGCCGACGGCATCGTTGCAGTTGATCTATGATTTGCGCCTGGACGTGCCCAAGGAAGCCAAATCCCTGAGTCTGTTCCACGTCGACGAACGGCTGGAAGGCGATCAACTGGTGGCTCGACTGGATCGCAAGCGGCCCGATCTGTACTTGATGCCTTTGCAGGACGGCCACCCGTTGGCCGAGCTCTATACCTTGAAGAAGGATCAACTGTACCCGGCGAGCACGCGCGGGTTGTTTCTGGCCGAGAGCTTTGCCCGGCAGGAAGGCTGGTTGGTGAGGGATGAGCGCATTCGCTGGAAGGACTGGGTCCGCCAGCAAGGCTTGACGCCACCGGCGAAGGATTCAGGCCTGGCGCGACTGCGCGGGAAGGCCAAGCAACTGCTGAAGAAGATCGTACCGCGCAAGGCTGCACGATAGGCTGATCAGGACGCTGCCGTGGCGAGGGAGCTTGCTCCCGTTGGGTCGCGGAGCGACCCTAAAACCTGCAATCGAGTTGCACCAGGCAAATCGCATTCAATGGTTTTACGACCGCTTCGCAGTCGAACGGGAGCAAGCTCCCTCGCCACAGTGATCACGCGTTATTCGGACTTGCGGATTTTCTCGACAATGGCGGTAGTGGAGCTGTTTTCCACCAGCCCCAGCACTTTCACGGTGCCGCCGTAGGCAGTCACGATGTCCGCGCCCACCACCTGGTCAATCCCGTAATCCCCACCCTTGACCAACACGTCCGGCTTGACCTCGCGCAGGAGGTTTTCCGGGGTGCCTTCGGCGAAGCTGATCACCCAGTCCACCGCACCCAACCCGGCCAGCACGGCCATGCGTCGGTCGACACTGTTGATCGGACGACCCGGCCCTTTCAAGCGACTGACCGACGCATCGTCGTTGACCGCTACGATCAGGCGATCGCCTTGGGCGCGCGCCTGTTCGAGGTAAGTCACGTGGCCGGCATGCAGAATGTCGAAGCAACCGTTGGTGAACACGATCTTCTCGTTGTGCGCACGGGCGTCGTCGACGGCCAGCAGTAATTGCTCGAGCCCCAGCACACCGCGCTCCGAACCTTCTTCACGCTGGATGGCGCGACGCAGTTCCGGCGCACTGATCGCCGCCGTACCGAGCTTGCCGACCACGATGCCCGCGGCCAGGTTGGCCAGGCCCACCGCATGCGGCAGTTCCTCGCCGGCAGCAATCGCCGCCGCCAGGGTGGAAATCACCGTGTCGCCGGCGCCGGTCACGTCGAACACTTCGCGGGCGCGAGCCGGCAGGTGCAGGGCCGGATGATCCGGGCGCAACAGGGTCATGCCGTGTTCGCCACGGGTCACCAGCAAGGCGCCAAGGTCCAGGTCGTGCATCAACTGCGCGCCCTTGCTCACCAGCTCGTGCTCATCGGCGCAACCGCCAACGATGGTTTCGAACTCGCTGAGGTTCGGTGTGATCAGACTCGCACCGCGATAGATCGAAAAATCCTTGCCCTTGGGGTCGGCCAGCACCGGAATGCCACGGGCACGAGCTGCCTGAATCAAGACTTGATGGTTTTTCAACGCACCCTTGCCGTAGTCGGAGAGCACCAGCACCTTGATGCCTTCGAGCAATTCGTCGACTTGCACCGACAACGCCAGCGAGTCGGTGGCGAACGGTTCTTCGAAGTCGATACGCAGCAATTGCTGGTGCCGACTCATGACCCGCAACTTGACGATGGTCGGTTGATGCGCGATGCGCTGGAACAACGCCCGCACACCTGCACCCTTGAGGCTATTGACCAGACTGTCGGCGGCTTCATCGTCGCCGGTCACGCCAACCAGCGAGGCTGGCGCGCCAAGGGCGGCAATGTTCAACGCAACGTTGGCGGCACCGCCGGGACGGTCCTCGATGTGCTCGACCTTGACTACAGGTACTGGCGCCTCAGGGGAAATCCGTGAGGTACCACCATGCCAGTAACGGTCGAGCATGACATCGCCGACCACCAAGACAGGGGCTTGATCGAATCGCGGCATGGACAACTTCATGGAGCAACCCACATACAAAATGAACAGGGGCGCGATATTAACACAGGGTTGCCGCAGGCTTGTGCGACGGCTGCATCGGGATAAATTCGCGAGGGCAGGACTGTAGAGAGCAACGAGGCTGCGACCTCTTGATCTTTAAAAACAAAGTCAAAAGATCGCAGCCAGGGCAACGCCCTGCAAAAGATTATTTCAGGCGATGTCTTCAGCCGGCGCGTCCAGCCCCATCGCATGCAAACGCGAGTAGTAGCCGTTTTGCGCCAGCAGTTGAGCGTGGGTGCCGCGTTCGACGATCTGGCCCTGCTCCATCACCAGAATCAAATCGGCTTTTTCGATGGTCGACAGACGGTGAGCGATGACCAGCGTGGTGCGCCCTTTCATGACTTGGTCCAGCGCCGCCTGAATGTGGCGCTCGGACTCGGTGTCGAGGGCCGAAGTGGCCTCGTCGAGGATCAGCAATGGCGCGTTTTTCAACAGTGCCCGCGCAATCGCCAGACGCTGACGCTGCCCGCCGGACAGCAGCACGCCGTTTTCTCCGACCTGAGTATCGAGGCCTTCAGGCATCTGCGAGATGAAGTCCATCGCATAGGCATCCGTGGCAGCCTTTTCAATGTCTTCGCGCGGCGCGCCAGCCAGGTCGCCATAAGCGATGTTGTTGGCAATGGTGTCGTTGAACAGCGTCACGTGTTGGGTAACCTGCGCCACGTGCCGGCGCAGGTTGCGCAGGCGATAGTCTTCGATCTCAACGTCATCGAGCAGGATTTCGCCAATGTCGTGATGATAGAAACGCGGAATCAGGCTGGCCAGGGTCGACTTGCCGCTCCCTGAACGGCCGACCAGTGCAATCATCTGCCCCGGCGCCGCCGTGAAGTTGATGTTTTTCAGCACTTCACGGTCAGTTCCAGGGTAGGTGAAGCTGAGGTTGCGCACCTCCAGATGCCCGCTGACGCGGTCTCGCTCGACCGTGCCGCTGTCGACCTCGGGCTCGACGTCCAGTTGCTCGAAAATGCTTTCGGCACCGGCGACGCCCTTCTGGATGGTCGAACTGACCTCCGACAACTGGCGGATCGGCTTGGGCAGCAGGCCAGCGGCGGTAATGTAGGCCACCAGATCACCGGCGGTGGCATCACCGCGCAGGAACAGCACCAGGAACATCAACACAGCCATGGCGGTGTAGATCACCAGTTGCAACATCGGCGTGTAGACCGCGCCGGTCTTGGTCATGCGCAACTGCTTCTCGGTGTTGCCCTGGCTTGCGGCAGCGAAGCGACGCTCTTCATAAGTCTCGCCGCCGAAGCTGCGCACCACGCGATAACCCTGAATGGTTTCGGAAGCCACGTGGGTCACATCACCCATGGCCACCTGGATCTTCTTGCTCTGCTTGCGGAATTTTTTGCTGGCGCTACCCACCATCAAAGCAATCAACGGCAGGATCGCCAGCATCACCAGGGTCAGCTTCCAGTTCATCCACAGCAAATAGGCAAACAGGAAAACCACGGTCAGGCCTTCACGGATCACGACCTTGATCGCATCGGTGGCGGCACCGGTCACCATGGTCACGTTGAACGTGATGCGCGAGATCAGATGCCCGGAGTTGTGGGTGTCGAAATAGCGGTTGGGCAGCACCAGCAGCTTGTTGAACAGCTCGACGCGCAGGTCATGCACCAGCCCTAGCGATACCCTCGCCAGGTAGAAGTTACCGAGAAACGAACCGAGGCCTTGCCACGCCGCGATCAGGATGATCAACAACGGCACGGCCATCAGCAGCTGCAAATCCTTCAGGTAAGGGACTGTAGGGAACAGCACCGCTTCAGGGTTGCTCAGGCCATCGACGAAATATTTGAGAATCCCGGCCAGCATCGGCTGCGTGGAGGCAAAGATCACGAAGCCTACGATACTCAGCAGGAAGAGACCGATATAGGGTTTCACGTACCCCAACAGCCGAAGGTAGATTTTCAGGCTGGAATCCTGTCCCGCTTCAGGCGGTGCATCACTCATCGTAGGGCTCACTGGTTAAATGGAACGTGAAATTTTATCACAGGCGCCGGAGTTGGCCCGTGCCCATACCAGAACACTGGCCAGCCCCACGGGCAACCAGCTTATAAACCATTCGGGCCTCGGGGTCCCGGACAGGCTGGCGGCGTCAAATTGCATGGCCAGCGTCGAGAACACCCAGATGCCAATGATTCCCTTGGCATAAAGCGTCTCCCGGGCTTTCCAGGCCTCGTACAGCACCGCAAGCCAGATCGAACACCACAACAGCAACCCTGGCAGCCCCAATTCGAGAGCCACGTGGGTAAACAGGTTATGCGTATGATTGAAGTACTCACCTGAAGCAAACACTCGGTAGTCACCGCCAAGGCCGAGGCCAAGCCATGGGTGCTCACTGATCATCTGCAGACTGGCTATCAGGATTTGCGGACGATAAGACACTCCGCGCGCCACGACGAACGATTCGAAAAACCAGATTGCCATGACCGCCACGATCAATGCTGCCGCTGCGATGATGCGGCTACGTCGGTCACTGCTCCAAACCGGCATGGCAAGTATCGTGAAAAACAACGCCAGCCCGGCGCCACGGCTCTGGCTAAGCATCACGAATGCACAAAGCAGGGCCAGAGCAATCACCCAGAGCACCTGCAATTTGCCGCTGGCCGGAGGCCAGAAAGCCAGCCAGACCGCAGCCAGCCCAATGACATACCCGCCCAGGATCGGATGAGCCAATTCACCCAACCCCTCCAGGCGTGCGCTCCAAATGTTTCCATCCACGCCATAGAACTTGATGATGGCGATGAGCGCCGTCAGCGCCAACCCGAGCCCACCCCACTGCATGATGCGGATCACGCGATCAGGCTGGCCATTGGCAAATATCGGGAAGAACATCAGGAACACCACGATGTAGAGCAAACGCTTGGCCTCGCGAGCGAGGTCCGGAGCGTTCGTCCAGGCAAGACTGATCAGAGACCACACCAGAAGCCCGAGCATCGGCAGATAGACCCAGCGTTGCTGATGGAATAACTCCCGGAGCCGGGCTCGCGCGGACCATGAAAAAAACAGTGCCGGCAGCCAGACCGATGCGACCAAACCTTGTTGATAGATCTTGTTGGTAGGCGCGACGGCGATGGCCAACAGGAACCAAAGCAGACCTATCGTCATCCATACTTGCGCCCAGCGTTTTTCTTGCATCAAATTACCCCTGAGAAACGTCACCCACCCCGCCCGGCATGGTTAAAGCTGAAACTTTTCGGCATCATTGCCCGTCACAACGCCCGTCTTCCAACAAGGCTTTCTACGATGCAATGTTCTCGGCTTTCACAAGCCGCTCTAAATCAAATGATTGAAGGCGCCAGAGTACTGGAAGCCGACAGCTTTGGGCCGAAAGTCTACCTGTTGCAGAATGGGAATATTCTGAAACTGTTCCGCCGCAAGCGTATTTTTTCTTCTGCGCTGTTTCGTCCCTATTCCAAGCGATTCATCGACAACGCCGTAGAACTGCAAAAACTCGGTGTGCCGACTTTGCAGGTCCTGCAGTACTACCGACTGCAAGCGCCAGGCATGACGGCGGTGCTTTACCAGCCATTGCCAGGCGAGACCCTGCGCCAGATCGCCAACAAGGAAGGATTCACCTGGCCGCAGGCCTTGCCGGACCTGGTGGGCCTGATAAGAAGTCTCCATGAATCGGGAATTTATTTCCGCTCACTGCACCTGGGCAATATCGTGGTCACCCCCGATAACCGCATGGGCCTGATTGATGTGGCGGACATGCGCTTTCTGCGCGCACCGCTGTCCCGTCATCTAGTCAAGCGCAACCTGCAGCACTTCGCTCGCTATATTGCACGGGAAAACCTGAACGACAGCTTTCCGATGAAAGCCCTCGAACAGGCACTGCTCGCTTCATGAGAGCAATGCCCGGGAAGCCTGGCTGAAATCCCGCCAGGCCTGGTCCGGGGCAAGTGCACGATATTGCTCTGCGGCGATCGCTTGAGCGTTGGCACTGAACGCCCGGGCAATCGCGTCGCGCCAGGCAGCCACATCCTCGACAGGGGCATACCAGCCGGCATCGCCCAATTGTTCACGGAACACATCCAGTTCACTGGCGATTACCGGTACCCCGGCCATGACCGCCTCCTGCAGGATCAGCCCCAGGCCTTCGCTCAGCGACGGCATCGCCACCCAGTCGAATGCTCGATAGAGCTGCCCCACGTCACTCACATGACCCGGCAAAAAGACTTTGCCGCGCAACCCTGCCGCGTGGATTTTCGCTTCCAGTTCGGCACGGGCAACACCTTCGCCCACAATCACCAAGCGCAGATCCGGTCGTTCAAGCAATGCTGCCGCGAAAGCATCGATCAGACAGGCAAAACCTTTTCCCCCAACCAGCCGTCCCACGGCACCCAGCACCGATGTGTTATCCACAGGCAAGCCCAACCGGGAACGCGCCTGTTCCCGGGTGAGCAGGGCAGAACGCCAGGCCGTGGGATCAAAAGCGCTGCGCAGTGTCGTGACTGGCCGTTGCAGGTCCTGGCTCAATGACGTCGCGAGGGTTTGCGACACAGCAACCACCGACAGCCGGGACGCCGGGAACCGCTGGAAGAGCGCTCGATCCGCTGCGTGAAGCCGCGTCGAACCATGGAAAACCACTACCGCACGCAAGTGCGGCATGGTCTCGATGCAGGGCAACAGTGCCCGGGCCACGCCCAGGCCATCAAGCAACAGTACGCGCGCATCGCTGGATTTGAGCGCACTCTGCAATTTGTAGTGCATCCAGGGCCGGGCCAGTCGCCAGATGTGTCGCCCTTTCAGTCGCGCAGAGGTCAGCCCCCACTCCCGCACCTTGCCGACCGCCACTCCACACTCCGAGGCATGCCCCTGAAGCAGCCAGGTTTCGATCGGTACAGAGGCCGGGACCTGGGACAATATCTGTTGGTGCACCTTGTGAGTCGAGGCAAACGGAGCGCCGCTGGCCCACATGACGTTAACAATGCTCATAGGGTGAAAAGCCGGGACAGGGAGTGCTTTAGAGAAGCCGTACGGCGCTCAGGGGATGAACCGACCACAACTTCACCATAGCAACCGCCAACAGGAACGCACGCTCGGTGTACCGATGCGATGTCGTTTTCCATGGATAACTGCACCTGACCCCTAAAGAAATGGAGGTCGCCAGCAATGCCAATGGCCGGGTAACACATCGTCAAATGCCTAACTTCAGACGGACTTTTTCCAGCAGGCTCAAGGGCGCGCGAACACGCAATGCCGGCTCGAGCTCCTCGACGATTCGCTGACCGATGCGTGCAAAACTGAACTGGCTGACCGCCAGTTCGCGACCGTTACGGGCAATGCGCTGAGCCAGTTCCGGGTCGCTGCGTAATAGCGCGAGCTTTTGCTGAAGTTGTGCGATGTTCTGGTAGAACACCACGTTTTGCATGTCCAGCAGACCCAGTGCCTGGCTTTCCGCCTCGCCCTGGTCATACGCCAGCAATACACAACCGCAAGCCATGGCCTCGAAGTTCTTGATCATGAATTCGCCCATACCGACATCGGCACTGACGAAGTAGCGGATGCGGTTGAGGGTGTCGCGGTATTCCTCGCCGGATTTCGTGCGGGTGACCACCAAGGGTTCGACGCCCGCCAACTCATCGAGCAAGGCTTTGCGCCCGCTGTAGGCGACACTGTTGGTGCTGCCGACGAAGGCCAGTTCGATATCGCGCTCACGCCCTTGATCTTCAAGCTGGGTCTGGTCGTAGCCTTTGGGCACGAATACCGCATCGAACCCTTCGCTGCGCAACCTTTCGGTGACGACGAAACCTGAGCTGATGACTCGCGCCCAGGGCAGCTTGCGGTAATGTGCGCTGAACTTTCCCGTGTACTTGCAAGGAATGTAGTTCTGATAGGCGTCGTGTTCGAGGATCACCAGATTGGGGATCGTGCGGATAAATCCGACCTGGCGGATCTCCTGCTTGAAGCGCAGGAAAAACACGATCCGGTCATACTGCGCCACATCGACTTCGCGTCGAAAATAGCGGCGCAGGTTGCGCTGCTCATCGCTGCTCAGCCACCGCAGGTCGCACTCGCAATGGGCGGCCACGCCCTCGTACAGACGGTCCAGGATAGCCCGCTGATCTTTCTGCACCAGAAACAAAACTTTCATCGTCTTCCTTGCCGCAACAGGCAAACCGAGCAACCTCTGACATACCCCTGCTCGCAGCTGGGGCGCTTCACGCACGCAATCCTACAAATGCCAGAACAGCTCATGGCGACGTACAGCCTTGCGAAAAAATTCGTTCTCACCGTAGGGCGAACCGCGGCGCCCGGCCAGCAACCGCTGCAATACCCGGCGCACCCGGCGCTTGAACGGGGCTGGCGGCTGCAAGTCATGCATCATTGCCAGCGCCATGGCCTTGTCGCGCTGCTGCGCCGGCGTGAGTAAAAGACAATAGGGATGCAGCAGCGAGGCAGGATCAAACACCGGTGGCAGCGCCACGCCGGTACCGCTATTGCCCATGGGCCAGCGATCGTTGTCATGCAAGTGATTGGCGTAACCCAGCAATGTCGGCTGCCAGTCGAGCCCTTGCAAGGCTTCAAGAACCGCGGCATGAGCGCAAATATGATCCGGATGCGGATCAAGTGTCGGATGCGGCAGCACGATGACTTGCGGTTGCGCGCGCAGCAGCAACTCTCGCAAGTCGGCCAGCAGGTTGTTCCAGGTCGGCGCGCCATCGACATCGCCCGGCAAGGCGAACGGGTTCAACTGGCGAAACAACCGGGTATCACTCAAATCCGCTTCGCGCGAGCCCGCCGGCTGAGCAGGCGAAGCCTGCATGGTCGCCAGTTGCAGGCAGAAATAACCCAATTGCACGCACCGGCTTTCGGCCACGCCAGCCCAACGCGGCACTGCAATGCTGTCCCAGGTTCGCAAACGGCCTTTGAGCCGCGAAGCCTGGACTTTGTCCAATCCCATCTGCTGGTAGTGTTCGGCTTCGATTTCACCGGCGGTGAGCGTGACGATCCAGGCTTCATCCGCCTGGCTGTACAAGCCATAGGCTGCCAGTTCCGCGTCATCGGCATGAGGCGCAATGACCATCACCCGTTGGCGACGGTAATCCGGATGTTCGATCGCCCACAGCACCGGCTCGCCGAGCAGGCGGCAAAAACGGCCGCGCAGGCGGAGCTCGCCTTGGGACAGGACCTGTGCCTGGCCACTGAGGTTGAGATAACGCAGGCCGTTTACACCGCGCTCGAAGGTCAGCCGATCCGGATTGTCACCACCAGCCAGTTCGACCACAGGATCAAGGAAACGCCCCAGCCAGGTGCTTTTGACCCGCAACGCCAGCACCAGCGTCGCGTCTTCGACCAACATGACGCCATCGTCCAACCGCAGGCGATCGCCATTGAGGTGGACTTTCGGTTGCGGCGTGTAGGGCGGGAAGCTGTACTGGTAATCGTCGTTGGGCGAATAGAACAGGTGGTCGGCGAACCACGCTTCATGGGCAATCCAGCCCAGGACTGCGAGCACCAGCGGCAGCCACCAGGCCACCAGCAGGCCCATGACAATCAACATTCCCAGCGCGATCAACAAGCCGATGCGTTTGTTGCGCCGATGGCGCTTGAGCAGTTGTTGTTTGCGGCTCATGGCTTGGCTCATACGGTGAAGACCGGAACAGGGTTGCACCAGCGATCCTTGTATTCCCGGTCGGCGCGACCGAAGGAAAAGCGCAAGGGCTTGTCCAGTGCCCGTGCATGCTCCCAGGCGCTTTGGGTATTGAGGAAGCTCAACACGCTGCCAGGGCTGAACTCGCGGGTTTCAGGGTCGACGCCACCATTGATGTACTCGACGCTGATCCACTGCGGCGTCTCGACGCGGTACACCAGCTGAATGGCAATCGCTGCATCGTTGAGGAAGATCACCGAGCCGATCAGCAACTCGCGCAACAACTCGATGACTTCAGCCATGCGCTCGGCGCCGGTCGCCGGAAAACCCCAGCGGCGCTGGAACAGGTCGCAATAAATGGCCGCCAGCTCGCTACTGGAAAAATCCGAAACCGGGCGTACCACACCGCCCGCCTCTTCCAGTAACCGGAGTTCCCGGCGCTGGTTGTAGCGAAATTTCTTCGACAGTTCTTCGGGAGCGCGGGCCATGGCCAATTGTTCGGCCTGCAACTTGATGCCGGTGAAACGGCTTTCGTTCAGTGCCGAAAGGTAACGCCCGCGATGGCGCAGAGGCGCTTGGGCATCGGCCGCAGCCGGCAGGATGATCTCGGCGTTGCCAAGGTCGAACAAGCCTTTTTTACCGCTGCGCTTGAGCACATCCTTGGACAAGGCAAGATCGCGCCCCCAGGTCGGGATCGCCGCTTTCACCTCGCCCTCATGCTCCCAGGCCAGGTAACGCACCGGAATACCAGCCAACTGCGCCAACCGTTCAACCACCATAGGGTGAGTCGCGACGCTGCCGCCATAACGTTGCCAGACCTCGGCATAGATCGAGGCATCGGCTACCGACCAGCCACGTTCGCGCCAGCCTTGAAATCTGTTGAGCATCAGCCCCTCGGTGCCAGTTCGATAACGTGTGGCAAATGCCAGAAAGCATCCTGCACCGCGCGGTCGGAAAAGCGTTCGCGCAAGCGGTCCAGCATCAGCTCGGCACACTGAAGACGTTGTTGATCGTCCATCGCGGCAAGGTGCTTCAGCCCTTGCGCCAGATGTTCGGCATCGCCCAGCGGGAACAGAATGCCCACGCCTTCGACCACTTCCTTCGCCCCACCACATGCGGTGGCGAGCAAGGGTACACCAGCAGCCATGGCCTCTAGCAGCACCATGCCGAAAGGTTCGTGATCGGAACTCAAGGCAAAAACATCGAAGGCACGAAAATACCGTCGGGCCTCTGGCACCTGGCCAAGGAACAACACGCGGTCTCCAATCCCCAGTTCACGAGCCTGCGCCTTGAGATCCTGCTCCAGACGCCCGCTGCCGAGAATCACCAGCTGACTGTTGGCGGGTAGCCCTGGCAGCGCTGCGGCAAAGCCCTCAAGCAACGTGGCCTGATCTTTGTCCGGGTGCAATCGACCGACGTTGCCGACGATCCAGGCATCCGCCGACAACCCCAGGATCTCCCGTGCCTCACGCGCGCAAACCTGGCTGGCCTGCAACGCCGGCACATCGATGCGGTTATAAAGTGTCTGGATGCGCGTCGCCGGCCACTTCGGCAGGCAGCGGCGCATGTCATCGCGCACGGCATCGGAAACCCCGAGCAGGCTCAGGCGCTTGCGGAAAACATGAGCGAACAGCTTGCGCGTGCCGCGCTTGTAATCGTCAAACGCGTGGTGCACGCCGATCACCGGCAACGAAGTGCCCAGCAAGGCGATGTAGATGGGTTTGAAGCGGTGGGCGATGCAGAAACTGAAATTGCGCGAAGCGGCGATCTTGCGCAGATCGCCAATGGCGCCCAGCTTCAGGCCACGAATGGCTCTGGAGCTGTATTCCATGAACAACACTTCATCAGAGGCGCATCCCGCGGCGACTTCGGCGTCGGCGACCCCGGTGAGAAACACCGTGGTCACGCGATAACCGGTCCCCGCGAACAGGCTGGCGTACTGCCGGGCGCAGTCCAGAAACGGCCCGTCATAGCCGTGGCAGAACTGCAACACATGGCGTTCAGCCGAGCGTGTCATATGCGTTCGCGCCCTCTTTGACCACCAGGATGTCTTCCATGATCAGATACTGTAGATCGGAACCGAAGAACATGTTCAAGGCGTCCGTCGGCGAGCAGATCATCGGCTCACCGCGACGGTTGAGCGAAGTGTTGAGCGACACGCCGTTGCCGGTGAGTACTTCCAGCGCTTTCATCATGTCGTAGTAGCGCGGGTTGTATTCGCGCTTGAGCACCTGGGCACGGGAAGTGCCGTCTTCGTGGACCACTTCCGGCACGCGGGTTTTCCACTCTTCAGCCACTTCAAAGGTGAAGGTCATGAACGGCGCCGGGTGATCGATCTTGATCATCTGTGGCGCCACGGTGTCGAGCATCGACGGGCAGAAAGGCCTCCAGCGCTCGCGGAACTTGATCTGGTGGTTGATGCGATCGGCCACGCCCGGCACGCTCGGGCAACCAATGATCGAACGACCGCCCAGTGCACGCGGACCAAACTCCATGCGGCCCTGGAACCAGGCCACCGGGTTGCCGTCGACCATGATTTTGGCGATCTGCTCCGGCATGTTGTCGAGCTTGCGCCACGCAGGTTTGTTCTCATGGCGGGCGCAGGCGGCGATCACATCTTCATTGCTGTAAGACGGGCCAAGGTAGACGTGTTCCATCTTCTCGACCGGAACGCCGCGGGCGTGGGACACATAAGCCGCAGCGCCGACGGCAGTACCGGCATCGCCGGACGCAGGCTGGACGAACAGCTCTTTGATGTCGTCGCGGGCGATGATTTTCTGGTTCAGCTTGACGTTCAAGGCACAGCCGCCAGCGAACGCCAGCTTGCCGGTTTCCTTGAGTACGTCGCCCAGGTAGTGGTCGATCATCTGCAACGCCAGCTTCTCGAACAGCGCTTGCATGCTGGCGGCGTAGTGGATGTATGGCTCGTCGGCGATGTCGCCTTCGCGCTTCGGACCCAGCCACTCGATCAGCTTCGGCGAGAAGTAGAAACCCTTGCCCTTCTCTTTATAGCGACGCAGGCCGATGACGTTGGCGTAATCGGTGTTGATCACCAGCTCGCCGTTTTCGAAAGAGGCCAGGCGCGAAAAGTCGTACTTGCTGGCGTCGCCATACGGCGCCATGCCCATGACCTTGAACTCGCCGTCGAGCATCTCGAAACCGAGGAACTCGGTGATTGCGCCGTACAGGCCGCCGAGGGAGTCAGGATCGAAGAATTCCTTGATCTTGTGGATCTTGCCGTTTTCGCCGTAACCGAAGAACGTCGTGGCGTACTCACCCTTGCCGTCGATCCCGAGAATCGCGGTTTTTTCTTTGAAACCGGAGCAGTGGTAGGCACTGGAGGCGTGAGCCAGATGGTGTTCGACCGGCTCGATCTTGATTTTTTTCGGATCGAAACCCAGTTGCTCGAGGCACCAGACGATCTTGTTGCGATAGCGCTTGTAGCGACGGTTGCCCATCAGGATTGCATCGAGGGCGCGGTCCGGCGCGTACCAGTAACGCTTGGCGTAGTGCCAGCGAGCCTTGCCGAACAGGCTGATCGGGGCGAACGGAATGGCCACCACATCAACGTCGGAAGGTTTGATACCGGCCTGTTCCAGGCAGAATTTCGCCGATTCATAAGGCATGCGGTTCTTTGCATGTTTATCGCGCACGAAGCGCTCTTCTTCAGCCGCCGCGACCAGCTTGCCGTCGATGTACAGGGCTGCGGAAGGATCATGGCTAAGGGCGCCGGACAGGCCAAGAATCGTCAATGCCACAGGGGTCTAGCCTCTTTAGTCTGCGTGCAGGCGCAATGCGCCTCAAAAATTTATGTGCCCTCGCAAGGGGCGAGAGACAGCTAAAGGGCGGGATTATAGCGTAAAAGCTGCGGCAAACCTCTAGCGGCAACCGGCAAGCCTTTTCGGAAGTCGACTTGCCGCTGTTTAACCGCGCACGGGTCGCCAATAGATCTGGATATTGCCGTCCACGCTTTGCCGGTAAATCGTGTAGGGCAAGACAACGGTGTCCAGAGCGCCGGACAACGTCAGGTCCAGCAGAATGAATGGCACGAGGAAGCCCGTGGGATCGGGTGGCGCATTCAATACGCAGAAATCATGGGCGAGACCGCTGTAGACCCGCGGTATCGACTGGCAATAGGTTTTTTGCTTTCGCAACCCTTGCGCGGCGTCAGCATCGTCCTGAAGCACCGTCGCAGCGGTCCCGCATCCCGCCAATGCCAGCGAAATCGCGCCTGAAGCAGCTGCCATTCTTATTGTCAAAGTCCGCCCTCCGCAAATGTCAGGGCAAACTAGCATCGGGCCGATCCGGGCCACAGTTCATGGCTTCCGAAGATCGCGTAGGACGGTTCACAAGAACTTGTCCCTGATCTTATTTGGCTGGTCCGATCCCATCGCGGGCAAGCCCGCGACAGGACCGAAGGCCCGATTCAGGAAACGCTGGCGATGTCTTTGGGCAGACGCCCATCGATGACTTGATAAAGCGCGCTACTGTCCGGCCAATTGCGCATGAACCGCGCGCGATCCCGTGCATACGCCGGTACGAAACTGGCGAGGGAGCCATGCTGGCACATCGAGTCGAGATCGATCAGTGCCCAGCGATCCTGCTGCCAGAACAGGTTGTGGCCCTTGAAGTCGCCATGGCTGATGCGCTCGCGAATCAGCTCGGCGAACAAGTGATCCAGCGCTGCCAGCTCAGACTCCGGCGCATCACCACTTTCCACATAGGGCGCAAAGCGCTCGATGATGTCCGGCCCCGACAGATGCTCGGTGATGAGGTAGGCGCGACCGCGCAACCCGAGGAAGCGCTTTTCCAATAGCGCCAGCGGCTTGGGCGTGGCGATGCCGAAGAACGCCAGGCGATTGCCTTCGCGCCAGGAGTGCCACGCCCGGCTCGGGCGCCAGAAACGCTTGAGCCAGTGCGCAAAGCCCTTGATGTTGTAGCGCTTGATCACCAGCGTGCGACCATTGACCTGGACTTTGCCGACACTCGCCGCGCCGCCGGTCTTGTACAGATGCCCTTGGTCAAGCAACTCATCGGCCCGCTCCAGCACCGGCAGCATGGCCGCTTCTTCCTCGCGGCGAATCGCCCGCAAGCCGAACGCCCCGCGCTGCACGCTGAACAGTGTGCATTCACGGCCGACTTTGTTCAGAAAATCCTTGAGGCGCCAGTTGCGGACTTTGTCGATCTGCTTCTGTAGCGCTTCCATGGGCAAGGCATGTTCGCCATTGCTCAGCAGGTAGTAGACCAGCAACTCTTCGGTGAACGGCTGCAACGATTGTGGCAACTGGGCAAAGAACACCCCGAGATTTTCCAGGACCTTTTGCCGCGACAACGGCTGGCCAGGCGTTTCGCTGCAGATTCCGGCGCCGTCGATCAGATAGAGCCGACGGCCCTGGCGCAGCAGATTGTCCAGATGCAGATCTTCCTGCCACAGGCCTTTGCGATGCATTTGGCCAATGGCACCCAAGGCTTCGGCCAAAACCGCTGATTGCTCGTCGGCCAACACGGGCAAGCTTTCAACTCGCTGCCACGCATCGCCGAGGCTTTCAGCGCCTTCCAGAAACTCGAACAACAGCCAGCCGCCCTCGCCTTCCTTAAGGCCGTCGGCCAACAGCAGCGGCGTGGTCAAGCCTTGGGCAGCGAGTAAACGCACGCCGTCCAGTTCCCGTTGAAAATGCCGTGCAGCCTTGCTGCCGACCAGCAATTTGGCCAGCACCGGGCGGCCACGCCAGACACCGGCGCCCACGTAACGCTGCCCCGGCAACACTCGCAGCAGGCTCAGTAGCTGCAAATCGGCCGGACCGGCCGCGTCGGCCAGGGAAAGAGTCAACGGCAGCGTCGGACTGCGGCCAGCGCTTTTCAGTTCGGACAAACGCATCAAGCTTTCCCCTTATGGCTGCGCCGGGCAGTCAGACGTGTCAGCCAGCTGTCGATCAGCGAACTGTCCTGAGCCTGATCCAGATAGGCGGCCAGAAGCACCCGCAACTGCGCTTCGCTCCACTCGGGTGCTCGACGCAGTAATGGCTCCAGATCCTTGACCCGGTCCCGTTGGCCGAACAGCAGTGGCCGAGTCTTTTCCAGGTCAATCAACTGCGCCTGATAGCCGTCGCCGTTGGCGCGCAGGAAAATGTGCTTGGGATAGAAGCAGCCGTGCACCTGACGCCTGCCATGCAGGCGCTGCGCCAGACGGCCGCAGGCTTGCAGAATGGCCACGTGTTGCGCCTCGCCGAGCTCTGACCAGCGGCGCAGCAGCGAATCCAGATCATCCCAGCCGTCCAGTGCCCGGGTCAGCAGCACAGCGCGGACTTCGCCATCAACTTTGCGCTCGCCGAAAAACGCCGCTTTCAGCGCCGGAATGCCGAGTTTTTCATAACGGCTGATGTTGCGAAATTCACGGGCAAAACTCGGCTCGCCGAACGGCGCGTGCAAAGTGCGCATCTGATAGTTGCTCTGGCGCTTGAGATAGAAGCCATGACCTTCCAGGTCCAGTCGAAACACGCTGCTCCAGCCACCGCGAACGGTGTTGGGTTCGTCCACGGCCTCGAGTTGCCGGGACCACAGCGCATCGAACGTGCCGAGGCCATGGCGTTCGAGCAGCGCACGGTCTTCAGCGGCCAGAAAATCAGTCATTCGCGTCCCTCGAAAAATCTCACCACGTGCCGGATGCGTTTTTTATCGGCGGCATTGAGCCGTTCCCGTTGCCGGTATTGCAGGTAAAAGCGCAGACGCTGAGTGGCCGACAGCTGATATTTGGCGACCTTGTCCAGGCACGCCAGGTCCTTGGTGATGCGGTACTTGAGCCAGAAACCGCTCCAGAAATCACCATTGGGACAGTCAATGAGAAACAGCTGGGGCTGATCGTCGACCAGCAGGTTGCGCCATTTCAGGTCGTTGTGGGTAAAACAATGCTCGTGCATGGTCCGGGTGTAGCTGGCCAGCTGGCGGCTGATGGTATCGACCCACGCGCGGTCCGCGAGCTTGGGGTCGTGCCGTTCGGCAAGGGCCGAGAGGTCTTCGGTATGCGGCAGTTCGCGGGTGATCATCGCCCCGCGATCGTAAGCCATGCCGCGACGCTCCAGCCCCCAGGCCACCACCTCGGCGGTGGGAATGCCCCACTTGGCGAAGCGCTTGAGGTTCTGCCACTCCATTTTCACCCGAGGCTTGCCCAGATAACGGCGCAACCCCTTGCCTGCGCCCACGTAGCGTTTGACGTAATAGTTGACGCCCTTGCGCTGGACGCGGATGACTTCCGACAGCGGATCACGGGTCAATCGCTCGCCTTGAAGCGCAAACACCGCTTCGAGGCTGCCGAAGTCCTCTGCCAGATCGCTGTATTCAGGCTCCAGTGTCCAACCCGCCATCAGAGCGCATCCCCGTATCGCTGTTTGCGGTCGTAGAGTTTGTTGGCCTTGCCCTCGAGCCAACTGAGCAGCCCGGCTTCTTCGCTGAGAATCTGCCGCAGCGGTTGCTGGAAATAACCCTTGAGGAACCGCAGCTTGTCGCGACGGGTCAGGCCGATATCCAGAGCGGAAAAATACAGCGCCGCCAGATCCTTGTTGCGCCAGCGGGCAGTGATCGTCGGACGCGTCTGGGCGCGGTGCAGGTCGATTACCGACAGCTTGAAGTCATCGGCCGTCACCGGCTTGTCGGTGTGCAGCAGGAAGTGGCAGATGTAGCAGTCGCGGTGGTTGACCCCGGCGCGGTGCATCATCCCGGTCATGCGTGCCACTTCGGCGATCAGCGCGCGCTTGAGCTTCGGCTCGGGCGGCTGCTTGATCCAGTTGAGGCTGAAGTCTTCGAGACTGACCGTCGGCGCCAGCTCTTCAGTGACGATGAACGAATGCTGGTCGGCCGGATTGCTGCCTTTCTCACCATAAGCGACGGCGGTCATGGTCGGCACGCCGACTTCCTGCAAGCGCTGGATCGCCTTCCACTCCTGGCCTGCACCGAGTACCGGCAGTTTGGCGGTGAGCAGGTTCTTGAAGATCTCGCCCCAGCCAATGCCGCGGTGGATCTTCACGAAAAACCCGTTGCCGTTCACTTCAGTGCGCAGGGTCCGGCGCGCTTCAAGCTCGCGGTACACCTCGCCCTGCAAACCCTCGACTTCGGCGAACGGATCGCGTCCGGCCCAGAGGCTTTTGAACGGTTCAGCCAGCATCAACTTCATTTAGCGTGCTCCGCCAGAATCACATCGGCCGCGTGCTGCGGCATGCTGTAGAGATCAGCCGTCTCGGCAAACGCCAAACCGTTGCGGCTCCAGGCCGCCCGTGCTTGGGCGTCGTTGAGCATGCCGGTCAGGTATTGCGTCAGCTGTGCTTGCTCGAAGGGTTCGTCCAGCACCAGGCCAGCATCGGCCTCGGCAATGTAATGGGCGTAACCGCACACCGCACTGACCAGCACAGGCAACCCGGCCACCAGCGCTTCAAGCAGCACGGTACCGGTGTTTTCGTTATAGGCCGGATGGATCAACAGATCGGCCCCCAACAGGAAACGCGGAATATCGCTGCGGCCCTTGAGGAACGTCACGTTGTCGCCCAGCCCCAACGTCGCACTCTGCATCTGGAACAATTTGGGGTCGTCCTGGCCGATTACAAACAGCCGTGTGCGTTTCTTCAGATCAGCGGGCAATGCCGCCAACGCCTTGAGGCTGCGATCAACCCCCTTGGTCTTGAACCCGGAGCCAATCTGCACCAGCAACAGTTCATCGTCCTTGAGGTTGAATTCGGCCCGGAAGCCGGCGCGAATTTCGTCGGCATCGGCTGGGCGGCGGCGATCCTGGGCAATGCCTGGCGGCAGCAGATGAAAACGCTCCAGCGGCGTGTCGTAATGCTTGATGAACAGCGGCTGCTGGACTTCGGAGATCATCAACACTTCAGTCTTCGCGTCTTTGGCAAACACCGCGCGCTCATATTCGGCGAAGTGGCGATAGCGGCCCCAGCGACGATACAGCGAGTTACGCAGGTTCTGCGCTTTGTCTTCGAAGCAGCCGTCAGCGGCGTAATACACATCCAGCCCCGGCATCTTGTTGAAGCCGATCAGACGATCAACCGGGCGTTTGGCCAGGTCCGCTTCCATCCATTCACTGAGCTTTTCGTTGCGACGATGGTTGAAGAATGCCTTGACTGGCGCCACCAGCACTTCAAAACCCGGCGGCACGTCGCCTTCCCAAATCAGCGTGTAGACGCGAATCTGGTGCCCGCGTTTTTGACACTCCAGGGCGATGCGCATGAAATCGCGCTGCAAGCCACCAAAGGGAAAGTACTTGTACAGGACAAATGCCAATTGCATCAGCGCAGCTCCTCAGCCAGTAGCAACGTGCTCAGTCGGCTGGCGACCCGCTCGGGATTCAGGCGCGTGAAGCACAACGGCCACTCGCGCTCAAGGTCGAACTGACGGGCATCTTCGGCCGTCGGTTGATAGGTGCATTTCTTTTGCAGGCAGGGTGCGCAAGGGAAATCGCTGGCCAGGTGGATCTGCGATTTGCCGTAGGCGCCGGTCAGGCCCGGGTTGGTCGGACCGAAGAGCGACAGGGTCGGCACATCCAGTGCAGCGGCCAAATGACCAAGACCGGTGTCGACCGCCACACACGCCTGAGCCCCGGCCAACACCTTGCCGACGCCGGCCAGGTTCAGCTTGGGCAGCACTTCGGCGTGCTTGAAACCGGCAGCGATGCGTTCGGCGCGCGCCTTCTCCACCGCGTTGCCCCAAGGCAGTTTCACCCCGACACCGAGATAACCGACACGCTCGGTCAGCTCGCGCCAATAGGCTTCAGGCCAGTGCTTGGTGTCCCAGGTCGTGCCATGCAGGAACAGTACGTAGGGATTCTTGCGCGGCAACTCCACCAGGCGTTCGACGCTCAGGCCATAGTCGCCCAAGCCCTTGGGCAGGTCGTAGCCCAGGGCGATGGCGAACAATTGACGCACTCGCTCCACCGCGTGCTGGCCACGGGCAACCGCCAGGCGTCGATCATAGAAACGCGCGGCCATCGGCTCGCGGGCCGACGACTTGTCCAGGCCGGCCACCGGGGCTTTGACATAGCGAGTCAGCCAGGCGCTCTTCAGCAAGCCCTGGGCATCAATGACCAAATCGTATTTCGTGGCGCGCAGGCTTTGCTTGAAACGCTTCCACTCGCCGCTCTTGATGGTTTGCCAGAGGTTTTTGCGCCAGCGCCGGATTGCCACCGGGATCACCTTGCCCACCGCCGGATGCCAGGTGGGGATTTCGGCGAAGCCTTCTTCCACCACCCAGTCGAACTTGATGCCGGGGATCGCCCGCGCAGCATCGGTCAGCGCTGGCAACGCATGAATCACGTCGCCCAGCGATGACGTCTTGATCAGCAGTACCCGCAAGCTATTTGACCTCGACCACTGTGCCCTGCAAACGCTGCAAGGCTTCGTTCACGGCTTGCGGCATCAGCTGGCGCAAGCAGTTGTAATGGCCGAAACGGCAGGTGCGATCGAAGCAAGGGCTGCATTCGATGCCCAGGCGCACGATCTCGACATGTTCGGCCAACGGTGGCGTGAAACCCGGCGATGTCGAACCGTAGACCGCTACCAGTGGACGGTTCAGCGCGGCAGCGACGTGCATCAGGCCGGAATCATTGGACACCACGGAATCAGCGCAAGAGAGCAGATCAATTGCTTCGGCCAGCGAAGTGCCGCCACTGAGGTTCACCGACTCTTCGCGCAAGCCGGGAATCAAACGTGAACGGATGTCTTCACCCACCCCGTGATCATTTTTCGAACCGAACAGCCATACCTGCCAGCCGTCACGGATCTTCGCCTCGGCGACCTTGGCGTAATGCTCGGACGGCCAGCGCTTGGATTCGCCGAACTCCGCGCCTGGGCACAACGCCAACACCGGGCGATCGAGGGTCAGGCCGAATTTGGCCAATGCTGCCTCGCGGGTGACCGGGTCGATCTGCAAGCTCGGGCGCGGATAGGGTTTGGGCAACTCGATACCCGGCTCGAAGGCCAGCGCCATGAAGCGCTCGATCATCAGCGGATAACGTTCCTTGTCCAGCGTGCGCACATCGTTGAGCAGGCCGTAGCGGAACTCGCCGCGCCAGCCGGTGCGTTTGGGGATGCCGGCAAAGAATGGCACCAGCGCCGACTTCAACGAGTTGGGCAACAGGATCGCCTGGTCGTACTGCCCGGCCAGGGATTTACCGATGCGCCGACGGGTCGCCAGCTCCAGCGCGCCGTGACCGAGCGGAAAGCTCAAGGCCTGGCGAACTTCGGGCATGCGCTCAAGAATCGGCCGGCTCCACTCGGGGGCCAGCACGTCGATTTCGCACTGCGGGTGGCGCTGCTTGAGACACTGGAACAGTGTCTGCGCCATCACCATGTCACCGACCCAACTGGGCCCAACGATCAGAATTTTCATGTGGCTTCCAAAAACGAACCGGGGAGGCTTATGCCTCCCCGCCTCGATAATCCAGCACCTGCGGGATGAACCATCAGGTCATTTGGACGAGCCGGCTGGGGCTCGTCGGATCAATTTCACACATCAATATCAGTCAGCATACAACGTCGTGGCGAGGGAGCTCGCTCCCGCTGGGCTGCGAAGCAGACCCAAAACCTGCGACTGTATTTCATCTGCCAGACCGAGCCGGCTGAGTGGCGACTGCTTCGCAGCCGAGCGGGAGCAAGCTCCCTCGCCACAAAAACCCGCTCCCACATTTGAATCTCGTCGCCTGCTCAGCTTAGCCCCAGCTCGCGCCAGATCCGCATGACCTGTCGCCGCTCGTCCGCGAACTGGTCACCGGCAATCACCCCGGGATCCTTCTGCAAGGCCTGCCGGTGGGCGGCCGAGCGGTAAGCTTTATAGGCTTCACGCAGCAGACTGGCATCTTCGACGGGCATCAGCCCTTCGTGTTCCAGCTCTTCCAGAATGCGGATGTTATCGGTCCAGCGCAGCAATGGCGGGTGCGTTTGCGACCACGCCAGGGCCGCGTATTGCACCATAAATTCAATATCGACGATACCTCCGGCGTCCTGCTTGAGGTCGAAGGGCGCCGTGGCGTCGAAGGCATTTGCCCCGGTGCCGGCCGCCGTGCTCTTGCTGCCAAGGTTCTCGCGCATCTTGGCGCGCATCTCGCTGACCTCCTGGCGCAGGGTCGGCAAGTCACGCGGTTTGCCCAGTATCGCCGCACGGACCTTTTCGAAAGCCTGGCCGACGTCCTGACTGCCCACCAACACCCTTGCCCGCACCAACGCCTGATGCTCCCAGGTCCAGGCTTCATTTTCCTGATAACGGGCAAACGCCCCCAAAGAACTGACCAACAGCCCCGACGCACCGGACGGACGCAGGCGCATATCCACTTCGTACAGCTGGCCCGAGTTGGTCTGGGCCGTGAGCAAGTGGATGATCCGCTGTCCCAGGCGGGTGAAGAACTGGGCACCATCGATCGGCTTCGGCCCGTCGGTTTCGGCCTGCGGATCACCGTCGTGGATGAACACCAGATCCAGGTCCGAACCATGCCCGAGTTCCAGGCCGCCGACTTTCCCGTAACCGACAATGATGAACCCGGGATCGCATAAAGAGCCGTCGGTGCGCAGCGGCGTGCCGTACTTGGCCACCGTTTGCCGCCAGGCCAGGGCCAGGACCTGTTCCAGAATCGCCTCGGCGAGCCAGGTCAGGTAATCGCTGACCTTCATCAGCGGCAGGCTACCGGCGATTTCCGAAGCGGCGACTCGCAAGCGGTGCGCCAGTTTGAAATGGCGCAGGGCTTCCATCTGCTGCTCCAGGTCGTCCTCGGGAATCCGCGTCAGGCGCTCGCGCAATTCGGCGGCCAGCTCGGGAGCCAACGGCGGCTTGAACAGTCGGCCTTCGTTGAGCAATTCATCGAGCAACAGCGGGAAGCGCGTGATCTGTTCAGCGATCCACGGGCTCGCGGCACACAGGGTCAGCAAACGGCGCAATGCACCAGGGTTTTCGGTCAGCAATACCAGATACGCCGAACGACGCGCCACGGCTTCTACCAATGGCAGCACACGCTCGAGCACCAGATCCGGATTGGCATGTTCCACCGCCTGTGCAAGCAGACGCGGAATAAAGGCATCAAGCCGTTCGCGCCCCAAACGCTGCATGGCTCGTAATTGCGGGCTGCTGCGCAAGCCAGCCAAGGCTTTCAGCGCTTTGGGAGCATCAGTGAAACCGCCCTCTTCGAGCTGACGGCAGGCGGCTTCTTCATTCTGCGCCTCCTCCCATAGCGGCAGCCATTCACCACCGACCACCACTTCGCTTTCGGTGCCGGCTTCCTCGTCCGGATCAGCGATGACCTGGCCGAAGTGCCACGCCACCCGACCGCGCCAGTGCATCAATTGCTCATGGAACGCCGCCCAGTCGGCAAACCCCAGCATGAAGGCAATACGCGCCTGATCCTGGGCGCCATCGGGCAGCATCTGCGTCTGACGGTCGGCAATCGCCTGGATGGCGTGTTCGGTGTAGCGCAGGAATTCGTAGCCTTCGCGCAGTTCGCTGATCACCGTAGGCGGCAGATAACCCTGACCTTCCAGCGTGCTCAGTACTTTTAATAAAGGGCGCTGCTGCAAGCTCAGGTCGCGACCACCGTGGATCAGCTGGAACGCCTGGGCAATGAACTCCACTTCGCGGATGCCGCCGGAACCCAGCTTGATGTTGTCGGCCATGCCCTTGCGCCGCACTTCCTGCTGGATCAATTGCTTCATGGTGCGCAGCGCTTCGATGGCGGAAAAGTCCAGGTAACGCCGGTAAACGAACGGCCGCAGCATTTCCTGCAATTGCGCGCCGGCAACCTGATCGCCCGCCACCACACGCGATTTGATCATCGCGTAGCGTTCCCAATCGCGACCCTGATCCTGGTAATACTGCTCCAGCGCATTGAAGCTCAGCACCAATGCCCCGGACGAACCGTAAGGACGCAAACGCATGTCGACCCGGAACACGAAACCGTCGACGGTCATCGGGTCCAGCGCCTTGATCAGGCGTTGGCCGAGCCGGATGAAAAATTCCTGGTTATCCAACGGGCGTTTGACGCCGACCGTCTCGCCACCCTCGGGGTAGGCGAAAATCAGGTCGATGTCGGACGACAGATTCAACTCCACCGCACCGAGCTTACCCATGCCCAGCACCACCATTTGCTGGGGTTCGCCGCTGCGGCGGCCGGTGGGCACGCCGAATTGCTGGCAATGGCGTGCGTACAACCATTGATAGGCCTGGTCGATACTGGCATCGGCCATGTCGGAGAGATCGCGACAGGTCTGCACCAGATCGGCCTGGCGGGTCAGGTCGCGCCAGATGATCCGCACCTGGTGACGGGTACGCTGACGACGCAAGGCACGGCCGAGCTGGTCATCGGTTTCGGCCGCGTTTGCCGCAGCGGCAATCTGCGCACACAACTCACCGGGGCTGAAGCTGCGGTCCAGTTCGCCGGACTGCACCAGCTCCAGCAACATCAAAGGGTCACGCACGCTCTGTTCAATGACAAAGTCGCTGGCGGCGGTCACTCGGGCAAATTGAGCCCAACGCTCAGGGGTCCAGGCGGACAGCCCATGATCGTCGTCCAGGGCATCGACAGCGGCACGGAACGACTGCTCGGCGCGGGTGACAAGCGGCATCAGAATGGCGGGCAGTTCGGCAAGCGTAGGCAGGCTCATGGTCTATCCTTGATCGGCGTGTATCGGGCTGCATGTAGTGAATTTTCATAACGCACTACCTGAAGGACTGTCGAACAAAAGTTAGAAATAGCTGAAATTTCTTTATTTTTGGCAGCCAGCATCAAGCTTTCACCTTTTCGGGTTGGCAAATGACCAACCTTAACGATTATTCTCACAACGCAGCCGGGGGCCACAAGCCGCTCATCTGTAGTTTTACTACTCGTATATACATTAGTAAGGCTGAAATGCCGGATGATTTGTAGTAAAACTACACACCGCCGGAACAACCTATCGGCAATCCAAGAATTCATAACGTCTGCCCACAAGGCCAGTCGCTAACTCAGGCAACCGATTCTGGTAGCCTTTCCGCCCTGGAGCAAGCCATGCAAGACCTCGATCCCGTCGAAACCCAGGAATGGCTGGACGCCCTGGAATCGGTTCTCGACAAAGAAGGCGAAGACCGTGCTCACTATCTGATGACCCGTATGGGTGAACTCGCGACCCGCAGCGGTTCGCAGTTGCCTTACGCCATCACCACGCCTTACCGCAACACCATCCCGGTTACCCACGAAGCACGCATGCCTGGCGACCTGTTCATGGAACGCCGCATTCGCTCGCTGGTACGCTGGAACGCGATGGCCATGGTAATGCGTACGAACCTGAAAGATTCTGACCTCGGCGGTCACATCTCCAGCTTCGCTTCCAGTGCGACCCTGTATGACATCGGCTTCAACTACTTCTTCCAGGCCCCGACCGATGAACACGGCGGCGACCTGATCTACTTCCAGGGCCACACCTCGCCAGGCGTTTACGCCCGTGCATTCATGGAAGGCCGCATCACCGAAGAGCAGATGAACAACTTCCGCCAGGAAGTCGACGGTCAGGGCCTGTCGTCCTACCCGCACCCTTGGCTGATGCCTGACTTCTGGCAGTTCCCGACCGTATCCATGGGTCTGGGCCCGATCCAGGCGATCTACCAGGCACGCTTCATGAAGTACCTGGAAGCCCGCGGCTTCATTCCTGCCGGCAAGCAGAAAGTCTGGTGCTTCCTGGGTGACGGCGAGTGCGACGAGCCGGAATCCCTGGGCGCGATCTCGCTGGCTGGCCGCGAGAAGCTCGACAATCTGATCTTCGTCATCAACTGCAACCTGCAGCGCCTCGATGGCCCGGTTCGCGGCAACGGCAAGATCATCCAGGAACTCGAAGGCGTGTTCCGCGGTGCACAGTGGAACGTGACCAAAGTCATCTGGGGCCGTTTCTGGGACCCACTGCTGGCCAAAGACGTCGACGGTATCCTGCAACGTCGCATGGACGAAGTCATCGACGGCGAGTACCAGAACTACAAAGCCAAAGACGGCGCGTTCGTGCGCGAACACTTCTTCAACACGCCAGAACTCAAGGCGATGGTTGAGGACCTGTCCGACGACGAAATCTGGAAACTCAACCGTGGCGGCCACGACCCGTACAAGGTCTACGCGGCGTACCACGAAGCGGTCAACCACAAAGAACAACCAACCGTCATCCTGGCCAAGACCATCAAGGGTTATGGCACCGGTGCCGGCGAAGCGAAAAACACCGCGCACAACACCAAGAAGGTCGATGTCGAAAGCCTGAAGCTGTTCCGCGACCGCTTCGACATTCCGGTCAAGGACGAAGAGCTGGAGAACCTGCCGTTCTTCAAGCCAGAGCCGAACAGCGCCGAAGCCCGCTACCTGAGCGAGCGCCGCACTGCACTGGGCGGTTTCGTGCCACAGCGCCGCGCGCAGAGCTTCAGCGTGCCGACTCCGGACCTGGATACCCTCAAGGCTATCCTCGACGGTTCCGGCGACCGTGAAATTTCCACCACCATGGCTTTCGTGCGGATCCTCGCGCAACTGGTCAAGGACAAGGAAATCGGCCCGCGCATCGTCCCGATCATTCCGGACGAAGCTCGTACCTTCGGTATGGAAGGCATGTTCCGTCAGTTGGGCATCTACTCCTCCGTCGGCCAGCTCTACGAGCCAGTCGATAAAGACCAGGTGATGTTCTACAAGGAAGACAAGAAGGGCCAGATCCTCGAAGAAGGCATCAACGAAGCGGGCGCCATGAGCTCCTTCATCGCTGCCGGTACTTCGTACTCCAGCCACAACCAGCCGATGCTGCCGTTCTACATCTTCTATTCGATGTTCGGCTTCCAGCGTATCGGCGACCTGGCCTGGGCCGCTGGCGACAGCCGTACCCGTGGCTTCCTGATCGGCGGCACCGCCGGCCGTACCACCCTGAACGGTGAAGGCCTGCAACACGAAGACGGTCACAGCCACCTGCTGGCCGCGACCATCCCGAACTGCCGCACCTACGATCCAACCTACGGCTACGAGCTGGCGGTGATCATCCAGGACGGCATGAAGAAGATGACCGAAGAGCAACAGGACGTCTTCTACTACATCACCGTGATGAACGAGTCGTACCAGCAGCCAGCCATGCCGGCCGGTGCCGAAGAAGGCATCAAGAAAGGCATGTACCTGCTCGAGGAAGACACCCGCGAAGCGGCGCACCACGTTCAGCTGATGGGCTCCGGCACCATCCTGCGTGAAGTCCGTGAAGCAGCGAAGATCCTGCGGGAACAGTTCAACGTCGGCGCCGACGTGTGGAGCGTTACCAGCTTCAACGAACTGCGTCGCGACGGCCTGGCCGTTGAGCGCACCAACCGTCTGCACCCGGGCCAGAAGCCTAAGCTGAGCTATGTCGAAGAGTGCCTGAACGGTCGTAAAGGTCCGGTCATTGCCTCTACCGACTACATGAAACTGTTCGCCGAGCAGATCCGTCAGTGGGTACCGTCCAAGGAATTCAAAGTCCTGGGCACCGATGGTTTCGGCCGCAGCGACAGCCGCAAGAAACTGCGTCATTTCTTCGAAGTCGACCGTCATTTCGTGGTGTTGGCAGCCCTGGAAGCACTGGCTGACCGTGGTGACATCGAACCTAAAGTCGTGGCTGAAGCCATTGCCAAGTTCGGTATCAACCCGGAAAAACTCAACCCACTGGACTGCTGAGGAGAGATTCTGTGAGCGAACTCATTCGCGTACCTGACATCGGCAGCGGTGAAGGTGAAGTAATTGAACTGTTTGTGAAGGTCGGCGACCGTATCGAAGCCGACCAGAGCATCCTGACCCTGGAATCGGACAAGGCGAGCATGGAAGTGCCTGCGCCGAAGGCCGGTATCATCAAGAGCCTGAAAGTGAAGCTGGGCGATCGCCTGAAAGAAGGCGACGAGCTGCTGGAGCTGGAAGTCGAAGGCGCCGCGCAAGCGGCTCCTGCGGCTGCCGCGGCGCCTGCTGCAAAAGCTGAAGCCAAACCGGCCGCCGCGCCTGCTGCCGCTCCAGCCGCTGCCCCTGCTGCTCCTGCTGCCGCTTCGGTTCAGCAAGTGCACGTGCCGGATATCGGTTCGTCGGGCAAGGCCCAGATCATCGAGATCCAGGTCAAGGTCGGCGACACCGTCGAGGCTGATCAGTCGCTGATCACCCTGGAATCGGACAAGGCCAGCATGGAAATCCCGTCGCCTGCAGCTGGCGTGGTCAAGGCCATCAGCGTCAAGCTCAACGACGAAGTCGGCACTGGCGACCTGATTCTGGACCTGGAAGTGGCGGGTGCTGCGGCGCCGGCCACTGCGCCAGCTCAGGCTGCTGCACCTGCCGCCGCTGCTCCTGCGCCAGCTGCTGCCGCTCCGGCTGCACCGGTAGCCGACAGCGTCCAGGACATCCACGTTCCGGACATCGGTTCGGCAGGCAAGGCGAAGATCATCGAAGTCCTGGTCAAGGCCGGCGACACCGTTGAAGCCGACCAGTCGCTGATCACCCTGGAATCCGACAAGGCCAGCATGGAAATCCCATCGCCTGCCGCTGGCGTGGTGGAAAGCGTTTCCATCAAGCTCGATGACGAAGTCGGTACCGGCGACCTGATTCTCAAGTTGAAAGTCAAAGGCGCAGCTCCAGCTGCTGCCCCGGCTCCAGCTGCCGCTGCTGCTCCGAGCGCTCCGGCGCCAGCTGCTGCTGCTCCGGCTGCCGCTGCCCCTGCTGCTGCCGCTCCGGCCGCTGCGCCTGCCAAGCCGGGCGCGAAAGTTCACGCCGGCCCTGCCGTGCGTCAACTGGCTCGCGAATTCGGTGTCGAGCTGAGCGCTGTCGGCGCCAGCGGTCCGCACGGTCGCATCCTGAAGGAAGACGTACAGGTTTACGTCAAGGCCATGATGCAGAAGGCCAAGGAAGCTCCGGCCGCTGCTGCTGGCGCAACCGGTGGCGCGGGCATTCCGCCGATTCCGGTCGTGGACTTCAGCCGCTTCGGCGAAATCGAAGAAGTGCCGATGACCCGCCTGATGCAGGTCGGCGCTGCCAACCTGCACCGCAGCTGGCTGAACGTGCCGCACGTGACGCAATTCGACTCGGCCGATATCACCGAACTCGAAGCGTTCCGTAACGCCCAGAAAGCCGTAGCAGAGAAGGCCGGCGTCAAGCTGACCATCCTGCCGCTGCTGCTCAAGTCCTGCGCGCACCTGCTCAAGGAACTGCCGGACTTCAACAGCTCGCTGGCGCCAAGCGGCAAAGCGATCATCCGCAAGAAATACGTGAACATCGGCTTCGCCGTCGACACCCCTGATGGCCTGCTGGTACCGGTGATCAAGAACGTCGACCAGAAGAGCCTGCTGCAACTGGCGGCCGAGGCGGCTTCCCTGGCTGAAAAAGCCCGGACCAAGAAGCTCTCTTCGGACGAGATGCAAGGCGCCTGCTTCACCATTTCCAGCCTCGGCCACATTGGCGGCACCGGCTTCACGCCGATCGTCAACGCGCCGGAAGTGGCGATTCTCGGTGTTTCCAAGGCAACCATCCAGCCAGTCTGGGACGGCAAAGCCTTCCAGCCGAAACTGATGCTGCCACTGTCGCTGTCCTACGATCACCGTGTGATCAACGGCGCCGCTGCTGCACGCTTCACCAAGCGTCTGAGCGACTTGCTGGCGGACATCCGCACCATCCTGCTGTAAGACCGGCCGGCCCTCCCTCACGGGAGGGCCAGTCGCGTTCCACGTTTCCGAGCGCCACGCTCGTACCTCAACCCCGCCAATTGGCGGGGCTTTTTTTGCCCGCCGTTTTTTACTCTGAAAGAATCCTTCCTACATTTGTGGCTGACATCGCCCACAACTCAAGTCCGTTTCCGCCCGATATTTTTTGCGATTCAATCACTAGCCTTGGTTATAAGGCTGTTCAAGCAGCCAATAACTTTACCGCTTTGATTAACAGAAAAACATCGAAAGGACTCGACTATGTTCAAGCCTACTGTCGGCCCTATTATTGGCCACACAACAACTAATGACGCACGAATATTCCTGCGCGGAGAATGGCAAAAAGATGCTTTGGTATTTGCCGGCATTCGTTATAGACGGGCGGGGGAAGAGCGCTGGAATAACGGCTTATTTACCCAACTGATCCCGTCGCGCGACATGTCAGATGTCATCGTTCTGCAGGATCTCACTGCCGATACTGAATACGAATACCAGGCTGGATGGTTCAGCCCCATGTGCCCGTTGCACAATCCGCAATCCGTCCAGGAGTTGCCTCTACAGTGGCCGCGGGAGGTTTATCACCTGCGTACGCAAGCCAGCAAGGCAGCCATGCCACGAGCTTATATTGTGGGCTCCTGCCGCTATTTGCGCATGACGGCAGGGCAGCCTTCCGCTCCGCACCTGGGTGACCGGATCTTCGCCGCCATCGCCAAACTTGCACACTGCGCGTCACCACCTATCAATGCTGTATTGATGACGGGCGATCAAGTGTATGTTGACGATCTGAACTTCATAGCGCCGGATCGGGAATACACCGAGATACTTGCCAAGTATCGTTCTGCATTTTCCCAACCTAATATTGCAAAACTGATGTCTGGCATTCCCACTTACATGATTCTTGATGATCATGAAATTGAAGATAACTGGCCAGCCAACAAAAACAGCAATGATGAGTATTTATACAAGAACGCCATGGCAGCTTATGAACTGTATCAAGCCAGTCACAGCCCGGCCGGGGAATTCAATACCCAAAATCAACCAAGTCATTCACCAAGGCGCTATTGGTACCAGTTTGCCAATGGTGATATCGAATGGTTTGTCACCGACAGCAGAACCCGGCGCAATCTCACGGGCAACGACCGACGCATTCTTGATGGCGAACAGGAACAGGCGCTGTGCGACTGGCTGATTCACAGCCCGGCCCGGGTCAAATTCGTGGTCACCAGTGTGATGTTCTACCCGGACCGCAAACGCTTGGGCGATGACGCCTGGAAAGCCTTTCCCGAGCAACGGTTACGGCTGCTCGAAACGATTCGCACCCACGGCATAAAGAATGTGGTGTTCATTTCCGGCGACGTCCACGGCTCCCTCACCAGCCGCCTGACCCACAGCGAAGACCCGGCTTTCGAGGTCAACACCATCGTTTCGTCACCGCTGTGCAACAGCAAGCTGCTGCCTTATGCCAAGGCTTCGACCTTCATTCTCGATCAACCGTTGGCCCGGACCGCTGCCGGCGACTATCGACACGAATTGACCAGCGACGTGATCAGCCAGGATAACTTCGCGCATCTGATCGTCGATTCGGATCAGATTCATGTGCGTTATCACGATCGGGATGGCCATTTTCTAGAGTCGGTGGCTATTGCGTTGCGTTAAAAGTAAAAAATCGCAGCCTTCGACAGCCCTCGCGTTGGGATGGAATACCCCCTGCAGGAGCCGACGAAGGCTGCATTCTCTGCGCCGAGAACATTACTTTTGGCTTTAATTGCAGAAATCTTCGCGCCTGCCGACACATTCTTATAGCACTTGGCCTTCATCTCTCTTGTCAGTCGGTGTCGCAATGATGCAACCTTGCCGCAGGCAACAGTAAAGAGGGCGAGAGCCCCGGCGCGTTCAGCAAATTCGAAGCGAGTTCCCTCCATGAAAAGCCAACCCGATGCCGCCAGCCGTATGGTGGCCGAGGTAGTGACGCAGTTGCCCGTGCCCTCGCGGCTCGGCATGCTGCGTTTCGAGCGGCTGAATGAACCAAGCTGGGCGCTGCTGTTTCTTGATCCCAATTGCGAACGCCAGTTCGGCCTGCCGGCTGTGGAACTGTGCGCCCTGGTCGGCTCGCCATACGCCAGCCTCATGGAACCAGAGGCGCGCTATCAGCTGCATGACGCGGTTCAACAGCAACTGAGCGAAAGCACCCATTATCTGATCCGCTACACCCTGCACACGGCTTCCGGCTCGCTGAATCTGCTGGAACTGGGTGAAGCCTACAAACAACACAACCGACACCTGTTGCGTGGCTACCTGTTGGTGATCGACGGTTTGTTCGACGACGACCCGTTGCTGCCGGCCCTCGACCTGGAAACCCAGAACTCACGCCTGCAGATCGCCCTTGAGCTCAACCAGCGCGCCCAGCAGGAACAACTGCAGCATCTGGATCGGGTCCGCGCCCAGCAGGACTTGATCCTGCTATTGACCCGCCAGCGCTACAGCAGCAACAACTCCCTGCAGGAAGCTGCCGAACTGATCACCCGCAGCGCCTGCGACATTTACCAAATCGACTGCGCCAGCCTGTGGCACCTCGAAGGCTCGCAGCTGGTGCCGATTTCGGCCTATCACCGCACGACCCAGGAATACCTGCTGCCGGAACCGATCGATGTCAGCGTATTCCCCGACTACCTCGACGCCTTGCATACCGGCCGCGCCATCGACGCCCACAATGCCATGCGCGACCCGCGCACCCGGGAAATGGCCGAGAGCCTGCGCCCGCGGGATGTCAATGCGATGCTCGACGCCAGCATCCGGGTCGACGGTCAGGTGGTCGGCGTACTGTGCCTGGAGCAAACCGGTGTGACCCGCGCCTGGCAGTCGGACGAAATCGCCTTCGCCGGCGAACTGGCGGATCAGTTTGCTCAGGTCATCAACAATCACAACCGACGCACCGCCACCAGTGCCCTGCACTTGTTCCAGCGTGCGGTGGAACAAAGCGCCAACGCCTTTTTGCTGGTCAACTGCGACGGCGTGGTCGAATACGTCAACCCGAGCTTCACCGCGATCACCCAGTACAGCACCGAAGAAGTCCACGGCCATCGCCTGTCGGAACTGCCGGCCCTGGAAAACCTCAGCGAACTGCTGTTCGACGCGCCTTCGGCACTGGCCAAGAGCAACAGTTGGCAAGGTGAATTCAAAAGCCGGCGCAAAAACCTGGAACCCTACTGGGGGCAGTTGTCGATCTCCAAGGTTTACGGCGACAACCGCGAGTTGACCCACTACATCGGCATTTACGAAGACATCACCCAGACCAAACTCGCCCAGCAGCGCATCGAGCGCCTGGCCTACACCGACAACCTGACCAACCTCGGCAACCGTCCGGCATTCATCCGCAACCTCGACGAGCGCTTCGCCCGGGACAGCGATACACCCATCAGTCTGTTGCTGGTGGACATCGACAACTTCAAGCGGATCAACGACAGCCTGGGCCACCAGACGGGCGACAAACTGCTCATCAGCCTGGCCCGACGCCTGCGCAACAGCCTCAGCCCGAGCGGCAGCCTGGCGCGGTTTGCCAGTAACGAATTTGCGGTGCTGCTGGACAATACCAATCTGGAAACCGGCCAGCAGATCGCCAGCCAATTGCTGACGACCCTCGACAAGCCAATGTTCGTCGACAACCAATTGATCAGCGTGACCGGCTCGGTCGGCCTGGCCTGCGCGCCGCTGCATGGCCGCGACCCGCAAACCCTGATGCGTAACGCCGGGTTGGCGCTGCACAAGGCCAAGGCCAACGGCAAACATCAGGTGCAAGTGTTCACCGAAGCCTTGAACGCCGAGGCCAGTTACAAGTTGTTCGTCGAAAACAACCTGCGCCGCGCCCTGACCCAAAACGAGCTGGACGTGTTCTACCAGCCCAAGCTTTGCCTGCGCAGCGGTCGACTGCTGGGCATGGAAGCGCTGCTGCGCTGGGACCATCCGGAAAAGGGCATGATCCGCCCGGACCAGTTCATCAGCGTCGCCGAAGAAACCGGCCTGATCATCCCGATCGGCAAATGGATCGCCCGCCAGGCCTGCCGCATGAGCAAGGCACTGACCGCTGCAGGGCTGGGTAATTTGCAGGTGGCGATCAACCTGTCACCCAAACAGTTCTCCGACCCGGACCTGGTGGCCTCCATCGCCAACATTCTCAAGGAAGAAGCATTGCCGGCGCACCTGCTGGAGCTGGAATTGACCGAAGGCCTGCTGCTGGAAGCCACCGAAGACACCCACTTGCAGCTCGACCAGCTCAAACGCCTGGGCCTGACGCTGGCAATGGACGACTTCGGCACCGGTTACTCGTCGCTCAGTTACTTGAAAAAATTCCCGATCGACATCATCAAGATCGATCGAAGCTTCATCCACGAAATCCCGGACAACCAGGACGACATGGAAATCACTTCCGCGGTGATCGCCATGGCGCACAACCTCAAGCTCAAGGTCGTGGCTGAAGGTATCGAGACGGCTGCGCAGCTGGCTTTCCTGCGTCGCCACCGCTGTGACGTCGGCCAGGGCTACCTGTTCGACCAGCCGATCCCCGGCGCCGAGCTGATCGAGAAGCTCAAACGCTACCCGCGCGGTCCAATCGCCTGACAGCGGGCCAACACTCGGGCAAACTGCACTTCTAAATATTCCAACGACTGAGGGGACTGATGATGGTTCTGCGCTCGGAAATTCTGGTGAACAAAAACGTGCTCCCTACCAAAGAACAAGCTCTGCCTGGCCGCGAAACCCCGATCAAGGTTCCGGACGAACACTTCGTCAACAAAAACCCGTTGCTGGGTCCGTTCCCCGGCAATGTCGAATTCGCCATCTTCGGCCTGGGCTGTTTCTGGGGCGCAGAGCGGCGTTTCTGGCAGCGTGAAGGCGTGTACAGCACAGCCGTGGGGTATGCCGGCGGCTACACGCCGAACCCGACCTATGAAGAAGTCTGCTCGGGGCTGACCGGCCACACCGAAGTGGTGCTGGTGGTGTACGAACCCGAGAAAGTCAGCTATGAAGAGCTGCTGAAGATGTTCTGGGAATTGCACAACCCGACTCAGGGCATGCGCCAGGGCAACGACATCGGCACTCAGTACCGTTCGGTGATCTTCGCCACCAAACCGGAACAACTGGAAGCGGCGAAAAAAAGCGCGCAAGTGTTCCAGGTCGAACTGACCAAGGCCGGCAAAGGCATCATCACCACTGAAATCGACGAAGCCCCGACGTTCTATTACGCCGAGGCGTATCACCAACAGTATCTGGCGAAGAATCCGGAAGGCTATTGCGGGATTGGCGGGACTGGCGTGACTTGCCCGATCTGATTCAGCACAACCTCTGTACCCGATCGTTCCCACGCTCTGCGTGGGAATGCAGCCCGGGACGCTCCGCGGCCCAAAAGCGTGACGCAGAGCGTCACATGAGGCATTCCCACGCAGAGCGTGGGAACGATCATCGCCTCATTCGGCAATCAACCAATCCATCTGCCACCCACCCTGGGTCTGCCCCAGCTTCTGGGACAACCATGGCAGCAGTTCACGCAGTTCCTCTTCCAGCCCCCACGGCGGATTGGCGATTGCCAGACCGGAACCGTTCAGGCTGTTGGGCGTGTCCAGCGGATGCACCAGCAACTCCACGCGCAACAATTTCGGCGCGCCGGTGCCGGCCAGGTCCTGATAGAAACGGCGCAGTGCGCGCTGATCCTTCACCGGATACCAGATGGCCGCCACGGTTTGCCGCATACGGCCAATCGCCTCTTTCAACGAAGCCGCGCAACGCTGCATTTCATCGAGCTTTTCGAACGGCGGATCGATCAACATCACCGCACGCTTCTCTGGCACCGGCAGCAAGGCGCGCGACACATGCCAACCTTCGCCCAAGTGCACCTTCACGCGACGATCGCCCGCCATGTTGTCCTTGAGCAACAAGCCGTCTTGCGGGTGCTTTTCGTTGAGCAACACGCGATCCTGCTTACGCGTCAGACGTCGCGCCAATTCCGGCGAACCGGGGTAATAGCGCAACTGGCCATCCGGGTTCATCTCATGCAGCACCTGCATGTAGTCAGCGGTCAGGATCGGCAGATCCGGCTGATCCCACAAACGCGCAATGCCCTCCAGGTACTCACCGGTACGGCTGGCCTGATCACCCTGAAGGTCATACAGACCGATGCCGGCGTGGGTATCGAGATAGGCAAACGGCTGTTCCTTGCGCGACATCAGGGCGATGAGGCGGGTCAAGGTCAGGTGTTTGAACACATCGGCGTGATTGCCGGCATGGAAGGCGTGACGATAATTCATGGTTGCTCCTGCGAAGGCCGGCAAGTTTACCTTTTACCGGCCTGCAAGTCAGGGTTCACGGCTGAGTGGCCTGCTGTATCGAAGACTGGCGTCAGCTCGACGCCTCCAGCAAATACTCCACCCAATCAGCTTTCGACGCAGCTGCCACGTCAGTTTCCGCAAGGAAATGCGCAGCCTTGCTGCGCAAGACGCGCTCCGAAAACACCTCGAAAATACCCGGCTGCTCTTCACTCAACCATTGCAACAAGTTGTTGATCCGGGTGGTAGCGTCATCCGCAGCCAGTTGTTGCAACAGCGCATCTGGCACCTTCCACCAGGGGAAGACCTTCGATGTTTTCTGCGCATTGCCATCTATCTCGACAGCGTGCCCGTTAATCCAGCATCGGCCGATGACCGGCAGGAGCTCATAAGGATTGACCTCTGTACTGTGCAGGATCGGCATCAGAAAACGCCCATCCCAGAAGCGGAAAAACACCGCATTGTCATTGGGCAACAGAACCTGTGTGAGACTGCGCAGGTGTTCGGCGAGCACCTCTTGGCTCGCAGAAGAAACCGCCAGCCACCCCCAATCGCGAGACCTTGTGGTCGCCGCCCACTGCACAAACTCACTGTCCACCGCGACATGTGCGACGTAGGGCATCACTGCTTCCCACTCGGCATAAGCGGTATCGGCCCAGATCGGGGTCGCCTTGCTGATGGGCATCGATCGTCGCCAGGCTTCGAGTGGTTTGGCGGCACTGGCGTTACTGAAGATCGCGAACAACTGCTGCGACGCTTGCAGCGGCTGGCGTTCGAGCCAGTCGTGGGGCAATAGAAAATCAGGCGGCACACACACCTTCCTTGCAGCGTTCGCACTCTTCGCAAAATGGCGAAGCACTTTGCATACTCAGCCTCTGCGCCATGCTTAGCGCTACACCTTGCACAGCCACGCTTGACACACCGGGAGCCGACATCGGCGCCCCACCGACTTCGATCGGCACACTGCTGAAAATTCCCGCAGGACCGATATTGATCCAGTGGCCACCGGCCTGAATCGTGGCGTTGGTGCCGCCATCAATCACGACCTGGCTAACGGCATTGAGCTGAAACTGCCCGCTCGCCGTGACGGTCTGGCTGCCGACGCGGATGTGCCGGTCACCGGTGACCTGCAGGTATTCGTTTTGCCCGACCTGCACGTGCATGTCATGCAACACCTGCTGGTTCCAGTTTCGCTGGGCGCGCAAGTGGATTTCCTCGGCCCCTTTGCGATCCTCGATGCGCAATTCGTTGTAGCCCCCGCCACCGGGACTGCTGCGCGAGCGGAAAATACTGCGAGTCTTGTCTGCCGGAAGATCCAGCGGCACCGGGTTCATCGCATTGGGCAGGCAACCCATCACCAGCGGCTTGTCCGCATCGCCATCTACGAACCCCACCAGGACTTCCATGCCGACACGCGGGATCAACACACTGCCGTAGCTGTCGTGCGCCCAACCGCTGGCCACCCGCAGCCAGCAACTGGAATGTTCTTCCAACTGACCGAAGCGATCCCACATCAACCGGACCTTGACCCTGCCGAATTCGTCGCAATGAATTTCACTGTCTTTCGGCCCACTCACCACAGCGGCTTGATACCCGGCCACCTGAGGCTTGGCGCGCATTCGCGGGCGGAAAAAAACGTCCCACGGCGTTGCCAGGAAGGTATTGCGATAACCTTGAAAACTGTCCGTGCTGCCCGCCGACTCTTCCAGCACTTGTGGCTGACAGCCATGGTGTTCGATTTCAGTCAGCAGCCACAGGTTGTTCCACTCCTGCTGCGGGTGCTCGTCGAGTTGCAGGAAATGCCCACTGATCAACGCAGCTTGATCACTCTTGCCTTGCGCCTGACGGTAATCCGCGCGATGGCTCTGCAATGCCCGCTGAGCCAGCCGCCCGCCGATTTCCCGATCATTGAACTGCCCCGGAAAACGGTAATCCTCAAGCAGCGGCAACTGCTCACTGTCGGAACGACTTTGCAGTTCCAGGCGTGGTTGATGGAAGTCGTAGTCGCGGCGCGTCACCACGGTGGGTCGGGTTTCCAGACGAACATTGAACCGCTTGATGACAGCTTCATTCACCGCCATGCCACTGCCCGGCCGGTAAGGTATCGGTTCAGGCAAGCGTGGAAAAACTGTCTGGTCATCGCCAAACACCAACAGGTGACCGTCGCAACTGTGTTGGAAATGGTAGTGGATACCCAGTTCGGCACACAGCCGCTGGATGAACGCCAGATCGCTTTCCGCGTATTGCACGCAGTACTCGCGCTCGGGATAGGCGCCACTGAGCTGAAAAGCAAAGGCATCGCCGAGGATGCCATGATCCTTGAAGATTTGCGTGATGATCGCCGGCACAGTTTGGTGCTGAAAGATTCGCTGGTTGATCCGATGATCGAGGTAGGCCAGACGCGGTACAAGGCTGATCTCGTAGCGCGTCAGACGTTTACCGGAATTGCCCTGGCCCACCCGATAAATCTGACCATGAACACCGGCGCCTTGCGCATCGAAACCCAGAAACGCCTGACGATGCAGAAGGTTTTCGAGATCGATGTCCGGCCGCTCGCTGACCAGCTCCACGTCAAAACGGTATGGCTGGCTGATGGCCTCCTTACCGGTGAACTCAAGTACCTTGAGTTCACTCTGGACACCGTCGACGGTCAACGTGAAGCGCGGTTGGTTGGCAGAAGCGAACATCCGATGTGTCTCGGCAGAATGACAGCGGGCGATTCTGCATGAGCATCAAGCCTCCCTGATCAAGAAACAGGAAAATCAGATTTGCCCTACCGCTCCTGAAGCATTGCCCCTCAAAAAACGCTTCATTCGACTACAGACAACCCCGAGAACACCGCGCCCCTTGCAGGAACCGAGCTTGCTCGCGATGGCGGTCTGGATGCCAACATATGTGTTGAACGTGCTGACGCCATCGCGAGCAAGCTCAGCGCCTACAGAAAACCTTGAAAGTGCAGGCAAAAAAACGGCCCGCTTCCAAAGGAAGCGGGCCGTTTTCGTTCAAGCCATTGGCGCAGAGCTTTCGCTCGTGCCGATTACTTGTTCAGGCGGAAATCACTTTCGGCAGCAGCGAAACGCTGCAGCATGCCGGCAGTCGGCGCGCCCATTTTGCTGACGAAGTAAATCGCCAGGCTGGCGAAGATGAAACCAGGGATGATTTCGTACAGGCCCAGCAACTCGAAGTGCTTCCACACGATCACGGTGATTGCGCCAACCAGGATACCGGCCAGTGCGCCGTTGCGGGTCATGTCTTTCCAGATTACGGAAATCAACACGACCGGACCGAAAGCGGCACCGAAACCGGCCCACGCGTAGCTCACCAGACCCAGTACACGGTTTTCCGGGTTGGCAGCCAATGCGATGGCAACCAGGGCAACCAGCAACACCATGGCGCGACCGACCCAGACCAGTTCGACCTGGGAAGCCGACTTGCGCAGGAAGGTTTTGTAGAAGTCTTCGGTCAAGGCGCTCGAGCACACCAGCAGCTGGCAGCTCAGGGTGCTCATGACGGCCGCCAGAATGGCCGACAGCAGTACACCGGCAATCCATGGGTTGAACAGGATCTTGGCCAGTTCGATGAACACACGTTCGTGGTTTTCAGTCACTGGACCGGCCACTTCAGGGTGCGCCGAGAAGTACGCGATACCGAAGAAGCCAACTGCCACGGTGCCGCCCAGGCAGAGGATCATCCAGGTCATGGAAATGCGACGGGCGTTGGCGATCGACTTGACCGAATCCGCTGCCATGAAACGCGCCAGGATGTGCGGCTGACCGAAGTAGCCCAGACCCCAACCCATCAGCGAGATGATGCCGATGAAGGTGGTGTTTTTCAGCATGTCGAAGTTGCTTGGATCTTGCGCTTCGATGGCCAGGAACGTGGTATCCACGCCACCGGTGGCCAGCAGCACGATGATCGGCGTCAGCAACAGGGCGAAGATCATCAAGGTGGCTTGTACGGTGTCAGTCCAGCTCACCGCCAGGAAACCGCCGACGAAGGTGTAGGCAATCGTCGCCGCAGCGCCGGCCCACAGCGCAGTCTCGTAGGACATGCCGAAGGTGCTTTCGAACAGACGGGCACCAGCCACGATGCCGGAAGCGCAGTAGATGGTGAAGAACACCAGGATCACGACGGCGGAGATGATCCGCAGCAAGCCGCTTTTGTCTTCAAAACGGCTGGAGAAGTAATCCGGCAGGGTCAGGGCATCACCGTTGTGCTCGGTCTGCACGCGCAGGCGACCGGCAACGAACAGCCAGTTCAAGTAAGCACCGACGATCAGGCCGATGGCGATCCAGCTTTCGGACAGACCGGACATGTAGATGGCGCCCGGCAGGCCCATCAACAACCAGCCGCTCATGTCGGAAGCACCGGCGGACAGTGCCGTCACGACGCTGCCCAGGCTACGGCCGCCCAGAATATAGTCAGAAAGGTTATTGGTGGAGCGATAGGCCATGAAGCCGATCAGCACCATTGCTGCGATGTAGATCACGAACGTGATCAGGGTTGGATTGCTTACGCTCATTTAAGTGACGCCCTGGCTTTGTTTTTATGTAGCGGCGGCTGGTGAACCGCTCGCAAACGGTGACGTTTGACAGACGATTCGGGATCCCGCGCATTTATGACTGATGTTTCCCCAGGAAAGCCATCAGCCGGTGCACCGGCCTCTTCGACGGTTGCACCTTGGGGCGCGAATGCTATTCAACAAAGCAAATAAGGTGCAACCCATTTCTGGAGAATAAGTTGCACCTAGTCGGAAAAATCTTGTTATGCGCTGTTTTTGCTCCTTTTCGGAGCAAAGATCGCCAGCGATCCATCAAAAAAGCCCCAAGGAAATGCAGCACGGTCGTACCAGAAATTATTTCCTGACGAGCTGCGTATTAATCCGACAAAAAAATGGTTGCACCCGGTTGCACCTCAGGAGTCGCACGGCTAATCTTGCCGCCAGCTGATGCCACGCAGTCGTGGCAAACATGAGGATAAAAACATGGCTACCACCACCCTTGGCGTCAAACTTGACGACCCGACCCGCGAACGCCTGAAGGCTGCCGCGACCTCGATTGATCGCACGCCACACTGGCTGATCAAGCAGGCAATTTTCAATTACCTGGAAAAACTCGAGGGTGGTGCAACCCTGACCGAGCTGAACGGTTCGACCAAGGATTCCGACGATGCCGTCGATGCGCCTCTGGATCACGCCCACCAGTGCTTCCTTGAATTCGCCGAAAGCATCCTGCCGCAATCGGTACTGCGCGCATCGATCACCGCCGCTTACCGTCGCCCGGAGCCGGAAGTGGTGCCGATGCTGATCGAGCAGGCACGCCTGCCGGCGCCGATGGCCGAAGCCACCAACAAACTGGCCGCCTCCATTGCGGAAAAACTGCGCAATCAAAAGAGCGCTGGCGGCCGTGCCGGCATCGTGCAGGGCCTGTTGCAGGAATTTTCCCTGTCGTCCCAGGAAGGCGTGGCGCTGATGTGCCTGGCCGAAGCGCTGCTGCGCATCCCGGACAAAGGCACTCGCGACGCGCTGATCCGCGACAAGATCAGCACCGGCAACTGGCAACCGCACCTGGGCAACAGCCCGTCGCTGTTCGTCAACGCCGCTACCTGGGGCCTGCTGCTGACCGGCAAACTGGTGTCCACGCACAACGAAGCGGGTTTGACTTCGTCCCTGAGCCGCATCATCGGCAAGAGCGGCGAGCCGATGATCCGCAAGGGCGTCGACATGGCCATGCGCCTGATGGGCGAGCAGTTCGTCACCGGTGAAACCATCGCCGAAGCCCTGGCTAATGCCAGCAAATTCGAAGCCAAGGGCTTCCGCTACTCCTACGACATGCTCGGCGAAGCGGCGTTGACCGAACACGACGCGCAGAAGTACCTGGCCTCTTACGAACAAGCCATCCATTCGATCGGCAAAGCGTCCCACGGCCGTGGGATTTATGAAGGCCCGGGCATCTCCATCAAACTGTCCGCACTGCACCCGCGCTACAGCCGTGCGCAGTACGAGCGCGTGATGGATGAGCTGTACCCGCGCCTGCTGTCGCTGACCCTGCTGGCCAAGCAATACGACATCGGCCTGAACATCGACGCCGAAGAAGCCGACCGCCTCGAGTTGTCGCTGGATCTGCTCGAGCGCCTGTGCTTCGAACCGCAGCTGACTGGCTGGAACGGCATCGGTTTCGTGATCCAGGCTTACCAGAAGCGTTGCCCTTATGTGATCGACTACGTGATCGACCTGGCTCGCCGCAGCCGTCATCGCCTGATGATCCGTCTGGTGAAAGGCGCGTACTGGGACAGCGAAATCAAGCGCGCCCAGGTCGAAGGCCTGGAAGGCTATCCGGTCTACACCCGCAAGGTGTACACCGACGTTTCCTACATCGCTTGTGCACGCAAACTGCTGTCGGTGCCAGAAGTCATCTACCCGCAGTTCGCCACGCACAACGCCCACACCTTATCGGCCATTTATCACATCGCCGGTCAGAACTATTACCCGGGCCAGTACGAATTCCAGTGCCTGCACGGCATGGGCGAACCACTGTACGAACAAGTTGTAGGCAAAGTTTCCGAAGGCAAGCTGAACCGTCCTTGCCGCGTGTACGCTCCGGTCGGCACCCACGAAACCCTGTTGGCGTACCTGGTTCGTCGCCTGCTGGAAAACGGTGCGAACACTTCGTTCGTCAACCGTATCGCCGATCAGTCGATCTCCATTCAGGAACTCGTGGCCGATCCGGTGGCCAGCATCGAGCAAATGGCGACCGTGGAAGGTGGTTTCGGCCTGCCGCACCCGCGCATTCCATTGCCGCGTGACCTGTATGGCGCCGAGCGCGCCAACTCCGCCGGCATCGACATGGCCAACGAACATCGCCTGGCCTCGCTGTCCTGCGCCCTGCTCGCCACCGCGCACAACCACTGGAAAGCCGCGCCGATGCTCGGTTGCGCTTCCAGCACCGAAACCCCTGCGCCGGTGCTGAACCCGTCCGATTTACGTGACGTGGTTGGCCATGTTCAGGAAGCCACTGTCGAAGACGTCGACAATGCCATCCAGTGCGCCCTCAACGCCGCACCGATCTGGCAGGCCACCCCGCCCGCCGAGCGCGCCGCGATCCTGGAACGTGCCGCCGATTTGATGGAAGCCGAGATCCAGCCGCTGATGGGCCTGTTGGCTCGCGAAGCCGGCAAGACTTTCGCCAACGCCATCGCCGAAGTGCGCGAAGCCGTGGACTTCCTGCGCTACTACGCGGTGCAGGCGCGCAACGATTTCAGCAATGACGCCCACCGCCCATTGGGTCCGGTGGTATGCATCAGTCCGTGGAACTTCCCGCTGGCGATTTTCAGCGGTCAGGTGGCTGCTGCCCTGGCTGCCGGTAACCCGGTACTGGCCAAGCCTGCCGAACAGACTCCGCTGGTAGCGGCTCAGGCCGTGCGCCTGCTGCTCGAAGCCGGCATCCCGGAAGGCGTGCTGCAACTGCTGCCGGGCCGTGGCGAAACCGTCGGTGCCGGTCTGGTGGGTGACGATCGCGTCAAAGGCGTGATGTTCACCGGTTCGACCGAAGTCGCTCGTCTGTTGCAACGCAACATCGCCGGTCGCCTGGACAGCCAGGGCCGTCCGATCCCGCTGATCGCCGAAACCGGCGGCCAGAACGCAATGATCGTCGACTCTTCGGCCCTCACCGAACAAGTGGTGATCGACGTGGTTTCGTCGGCCTTCGATAGCGCCGGCCAGCGTTGCTCGGCCCTGCGCGTCCTGTGCCTGCAGGAAGATTCCGCCGACCGCGTCATCGAAATGCTCAAGGGCGCCATGGCTGAAAGCCGTCTCGGCAATCCCGAGCGCCTGTCCGTGGACATCGGCCCGGTGATCGACGCCGAAGCCAAGGCTGGCATCGAGAAACACATCCAGGCCATGCGCGACAAAGGTCGCAGCGTGTACCAGGTGGCCATCGCCGACGCCGAAGAAGTCAAACGCGGCACCTTCGTGATGCCGACACTGATCGAACTGGAAAGCTTCGACGAACTGCAACGGGAGATCTTCGGCCCGGTGCTGCACGTGGTTCGCTACAAGCGCAAAGACATCGATCAACTGATCGGCCAGATCAACGCTTCCGGCTATGGCCTGACGTTGGGTGTACACACCCGCATCGACGAGACCATCGCCAAGGTGATCGATAACGTCAATGCCGGTAACGTCTACGTCAACCGCAACATCGTCGGTGCCGTGGTTGGTGTACAACCGTTCGGTGGCGAAGGTTTGTCGGGTACTGGCCCGAAAGCCGGCGGCCCGCTGTACCTGTACCGCCTGCTGTCGACGCGTCCTACCGATGCGATCGAACAATCCTTCGCTCGCGGTGACGCTCTCGCCGCACCGGATGTACGACTGCGTGAAGCCATGAGCAAGCCGCTGACCGCCCTGAAAGCCTGGGCCGACAGCAACAAATTCGCTGACCTGAGCACCCTGTGCGTGCAGTTCGCCGCGCAATCGCAAAGCGGTATCACCCGCGTACTGGCAGGCCCGACCGGCGAACGCAACAGCTATGCGATTCTGCCGCGTGAGCACGTGCTGTGCCTGGCGGAAGTCGAAGGCGACCTGTTGACTCAACTGGCAGCGGTATTGGCTGTCGGCGGTTCGGCAGTATGGCCGGACGCCGAGTTGACCAAGGCATTGTTCGCACGCCTGCCGAAGGACATTCAGGCACGCATCAAAGTGGTGTCCGACTGGAACAAGGACGAGGTGGTGTTTGACGCGGTTCTGCACCACGGTCATTCCGATCAGTTGCGCGCGGTCTGCCAGCAAGTGGCCAAGCGTGCCGGTGCGATCGTTGGCGTGCAGGGTCTGTCGCAAGGCGAGTCCAACATTGCGCTGGAGCGTCTGGTGATCGAGCGGGCGCTGAGCGTCAACACCGCGGCGGCAGGTGGTAATGCCAGCTTGATGACCATCGGTTAAACCTCTGCACCAAGATCGTGTGATCGTTCCCACGCTCTGCGTGGGAATGCCTCCTGTGACGCTCTGCGTCACGTCGTTTGGGGACGCGGAGCGTCCTGGGCTGCATTCCCACGCTCTGCGTGGGAACGATCAAGTCGGTGCTCGGCTCCAACATCACCGCTATCAATCATCCTGTTCAGCCTCAATTCGCACGCCTAGACTCGGCCCATCCCAATAAAAGGTAGGCCGCCATGTCCGAGACGTTGCTCAGTTCCCGCAATCTGGCTTTCGAGCTGTACGAAGTCCTCGATGCCGAGGGCCTGACCCAGCGTGAGCGTTTCGCCGAGCACAATCGCGAAACCTTCGATGCCGCCATCGGCACTGCCAGAAGCATCGCCGAAAAGTTCTTCGCCCCGCACAACCGAAAGGGTGACGAGAACGAGCCGCGCTACGAGGACGGTCAGGCGATTCTGATTCCGGAAGTGAAACCGGCGGTGGATGCGTTCCTTGAAGCAGGCTTCCTCAATGCCGCGCGCAGTTTCGACGCCGGCGGCATGCAACTTCCTACACTGCTGTCCCAGGCGTGCTTCGCGCATTTTCAGTCAGCGAACGCAGCGTCGACTTCGTATCCATTCCTGACCATGGGCGCAGCGAACCTGATCGAAAGCTTCGGCACCGAAGAGCAGAAACGCCGTTTTCTGCAACCGATGATCGACGGCCGTTTCTTCGGCACCATGGCCCTGACTGAACCCCATGCAGGCTCATCGTTGTCGGATATTCGCACGCGCGCCGAGCCTGCGTCTGACGGCACCTATCGACTCAAGGGCAATAAAATCTTCATTTCCGGTGGCGACCATCCGCTGTCGGAAAACATCGTGCACATGGTACTGGCCAAGCTGCCGGACGCACCGGCCGGGGTGAAGGGGATCTCCCTGTTTATCGTGCCGAAATTCCTGGTCAACGATGACGGCAGCCTGGGCAAGCGTAATGACGTGCTGCTGGCCGGGTTGTTCCACAAGATGGGCTGGCGCGGCACTACTTCTACCGCACTGAACTTCGGTGACAACGGTGAGTGCGTCGGCTATCTGGTGGGCAAGCCGCACCATGGCTTGAGCTATATGTTCCAGATGATGAACGAAGCGCGCATCGGTGTCGGCATGGGCGCAGTGATGCTTGGCTATGCCGGCTATCTGTATTCGCTGGAATACGCCCGCGAACGTCCGCAAGGACGGGTGCCGGATAGCAAAGACCCCAATACCGCCCCTGTGGCGATCATTCAACATGCCGACGTGAAGCGCATGTTGTTGACGCAAAAAGCCTACGTCGAAGGTTCGTTCGACCTTGGCCTGTACGCGGCACGGCTGTTCGATGACACCACGACTCTCGAGACGGAAGAGGCGCGCAAGCAGGCCCATGAACTGTTGGATCTGCTGACCCCCATCGTCAAATCCTGGCCGTCGGAGTTTTGCCTGAAGGCCAACGAACTGGCGATCCAGATCCTCGGCGGCCACGGCTACACCCGCGAATACCCGGTGGAGCAGTATTACCGCGACAACCGCCTGAACCCGATTCACGAAGGCACCCACGGCATTCAATCCCTGGACTTGCTCGGCCGTAAACTGGCGCAGAATGGCGGCGCGGGGCTCAAGCAACTGATCCGCTTGATCGCCGACACCGCCGAGCGTGCACAGGCGTTTGATTCGCTGACTGCGCTGCGTGAACCACTGGAGAAACTGGTGGCGCGCCTGCAAACCGTGACCATCGGCCTGCTGACCGACCTGGCCCAAGGCAAGGTCAACAGCAGCCTGGCGAATTCGGCGCTCTACCTGAAGGTGTTCGGGCACACGGTGATTGGCTGGCGCTGGCTGGAACAGGCGATTCGCGCCGAAGAAGGCTTGGCCAAGGGCAATGCGGCGGATGTGAGCTTCTATAAAGGCAAGTTGCAGGCGGCGCGATACTTCCTGACGTGGGAGGTGCCGGGTTGTCACCATGAACTGGCGATTCTTGAAGCGCGGGATGATGCCTGCCTGGGCATGCAGGATGAGTGGTTCTGAAGCAAGTCTTGGGTTGTAGCTGAAATCCAATCGCTGGCAAGCCAGCTCCCACAGGTATCTCTCTTGATCACAAATCTTGTGCTCAACACAAAACCCTGTGGGAGCGGGCTTGCCCGCGATGAGGCCCGCACCGCCAACCATCAACTCAACTTGAACCCACCCATCTGCCGCGCCAGATCGTCCGCCAGACGTTGCAATGTCTGACAATCCTCACGACAAGCCCTGACCTCCCCCGCCGTCGCCCGGGCCAGATCGGAAATGCCCTGCACGTTACGGTTGATCTCTTCGGTCACTGCCGACTGCTCTTCGGTCGCCGTTGCCACCTGATGATTCATGTCGCTGATGCGTTCGACCTGCCCGGTAATCGCGGTCAACGACGCTCCGGTGCGTTGACTGGATTCGACACCGGTACCGGTCGCCGCTTGCCCGGAATGCATCGACGACACCGCATTTTCCGCGCCCTGCTTGAGACTGCCGATCATTTGTTGAATCTCATCGGTGGACGATTGTGTACGCCGTGCCAGTGTGCGCACTTCATCGGCGACCACCGCAAACCCGCGCCCCATATCGCCTGCACGTGCGGCTTCGATGGCAGCGTTGAGCGCCAGCAAATTGGTTTGCTCGGAGATCCCGCGGATCACTGCCAACACCTGATCGATGGACGCCACCTGGTGGGCCAGCTCCCCGACCGCCGTGGCGGCAACGCCGATTTCGTCGGACATGCTTTCAATGTGCCGGATCGATCCGCCGACCACTTCCCGTGCCTGCATTGCTTCATCCCGGGCGTTTTGCGAAGCGACTGCCGCGTTACCGGCGTTCTGCGCGATCTCTTGCACGGTCAGACCCATCTCATGGACCGCAGTAGCGACCATGTCGGTCATTTCCTGTTGTCGGCCCGAGCGTTCGGCGGTGTTTTCCACCACCCGCGCCACTTGCCCGACAGCCGTACGCAAGCGTTCGCTGGTGGTGAGCACTTCGCCGATCATGTCGCGCTGGCTGTCGAGGAACCGATTGAACCCTCGCGCCAGATCGCCCAGCTCATCGGCGCGGCTGGAATCCAGCCGATGGGTCAAATCGCCACCACCGCTACCGATGGCCACCAACGCTGCTGTTACCTGGCGGATCGGTCGGACCAATCCCCGGGCCAGCAACACCACCAGCAACAGGCATATCACCGCCACTGCCAGGCCGATGCCGCTGCTCATCCACATGGCGCGACGGGCTTCAGCGTAAATCTGCGACTGCGGCACTTCGGCCACCAGGGTCCAGCCGAGATCGCGCAAAGGCAGGCTTAATGCGAGGAAATCTTCACCGTCCCGCTGGAAGCTATTACTCGTGGCAGTTTTTTGACCCAGGGACGCGCCGGCCGCCGCCGCGCCAATTTGCTCTGCCAGGGTACGTTTACCACTCAATTGCGCTTGGGGATGAACCTGGATCAAACCGTCGGAACGCACGAGATAGACCTTGCCACGCTCTCCGAAACTGAAGTTGTGAATCAGTTCGGAGAGCTCCTTCATGCTCAGGCCCAGCCCGGCAACGCCCACGACTTTGCCGGCCTTTTCGACTTTAAGGTCGATGAAAAGCGCCAATTCTCCGCTGGCGGTGTCATTGTCGATGTTGAGGGTGCGCGGCTGGTCGCTATCGAGAAACGCATAGAACCACGCGTCTTTGGGGTTGGTGCGGCTGAGGGTCCGGTCCAGGCCTTTTTCATTGAAGTAGTGGTTGGACGCGGTGCCGACAATCAGTGCGGTAAAGGCCTTGTGTTCGGCGCGGATGCCTTCGAGGTAAGTGGTGAACGTAGCGGCCTGGGCACTGTTTTCACCCTCGGCCAACCAGTCGCGCACCATGCTGTTGCTGGCGATGTCCTTGGCGGCGGTGAGTGGCTGAACGAGGATGCGCTCGATGTCGTTGCGCATCGCTTCGATGCTCGACGGCAGCGCTTGTTCGACCAGATAACGCTGGGCGAGGCGATTGACCACAAGGGTATAAATGCCAACCACGATCAGAATACTGACGAGCAGGGCGGTGCCCATGCTCAAGATCAACTGCCATTGAATACTGCGTCGCCAAAACTGCATGGAGCACCCCCAAAGAATAAGAGGCTGAAACACTGCAACAGCCGTGCCGATTGTATACAACGCAAACGACAATTTATTCTTTGGTTGTGCGCAAAGCCGATCAGGCCTGATTGATCGTCTTGGAGATCACTTCAACCGTGGCGTTGACTTGCTCTTGGTAACGGTCGAGTTCGAGCTTGTGTTGCTTCTGCATTTCGATCTGTTGCGAGCACAGATTCATCGCGGCCAGTACCAGCAGTCGGTCACCGATCAGTGTCGGGTACTTCTTTTTGGTGTCGGCCAGGGCAGCCTTCAACATTAATGCAGCGTCCAGCAGGGTCTGCTCTTCCCCGGCCGGGGCCTTGATCGAATAGTCCTCACCCAGGATCGAGACGACTTTCACACCCGGGCCGTAACTCATGCGCTGACTGGGCCAGCGCTCACACGCTCAACCAGGGCTTGAATGCGCGCGGCGGTGGCGCCTTGTTTCTCTTCCTGTTCCATCAGGCTCAGTTGCAGGCTTTCGTTTTCATCCTTGGCCTGGGCCAGTTCGGCGCTCAGGGCTTGGTTGGTGCCGAGCAGGGTCTGGTTCTGTTGCACCAGGTCGCTGACCAGCTGTTCCAATTGGCTTAGGGATGCTTCCAACATTTTGATATTCCAGGCATTTTCAAAGGGCGCGTACGATAAAGAAAAGTCACTGTGGAAGCCAGGGTTATACGGGCCCAAGGCCCTGATTTTCCTGACGACCGACCTTTCTCGCGAACTGTAGAGACTGTGATCGGCCGATCTGGTTCCTGCACTTCGTCGCCATGACGTTTGTGCGGCAAAACCGCGCAGGGACTCAAGACTTCAGGCGCATGACCGATAAGTCATCCATACGTCAGCCTCGGCACCCTCTGGTGCGCTCTCTTCGGTAAACACCATGTCCCTTCGAAATATGAATATCGCGCCGCGAGCGTTCCTCGGTTTTGCCCTGATTGGCGGTTTGATGATGCTGCTGGGCGTGTTCGCCCTGAACCAGATGAGCAAGATCCGCGACGCCGCCGAGAACATCACCGTCAGCAGCGTGCCCAGCATCAAGAGCCTCGACGAGTTCACCCAGCTGACCCTGCGTTTGCGCGTGTTGTCCTACCGTTTGCTGGTCAACCGTGAACCAGATGTGCAGCACAAGACCATGGAGCTGCTGGAAATGCGCAACCAGCAGATCCGCACCGCCCAGAACGTCTACGAAAAACTGATCAGCAGCCCCGAGGAACGTGCGGCCTACGATCAATACGTGCAGTTGCTTGGGCAATACCGCCAGATCGAAGATCGGATGAAGACCCTGTCGCGCAACAATCAGGTCGACGAATTGCGCAACCTGCTCAACGCCGACCTGCTGAGTAACTCCGAAGCGGTCAATGCGGTGCTGAACAAACTGCTGGAGATCAACACTCAGCAGACCCTCGACACCAACCAGCAAGCCGCCGACCAATACGATTCGGCCTTCAATCTGGTGATCGCCCTGCTTGTGATCGCCACCGCCCTGACCATGCTGTTCGCCTGGTTGCTGACCAACAGCATCACCAGACCCATCGCCAACGCACTGAACGCCGCCGAACAGATTGCCGAAGGCAACCTGACGCGCCCGATCACCGTCGATGGCGAAGATGAGGCCGGCCGCCTGCTCTTGGCGATGTCGAAGATGCAGGACAAACTGCGCGACACCCTGCAGCGGATTTCCGGCTCGGCCACGCAATTGGCGTCCGCCGCGGAAGAGCTCAACAGTGTCACCGACGAAAGTGCCCGTGGCCTGACCCAGCAGAACAACGAAATCGAACAGGCCGCCACCGCGGTCAATGAAATGACCAGTGCAGTGGAAGAAGTCGCGCGCAACGCCGTAAGTACGTCCGAAGCCTCGAAGAACGCCACTACGTCTGCCGGCGACGGCCGTGATCTGGTGCAGGAAACCGTCAGCGCCATTGAACGCATGAGCGCCGATGTTCAGAGCACCGCGACCCTGATCGGCGACCTGGCGAACGAGTCCCGCGACATCGGCAAAGTACTGGACGTGATCCGTGGCCTGGCCGACCAGACCAACCTGCTGGCCCTGAACGCGGCCATCGAAGCTGCACGTGCCGGTGAAGCCGGTCGTGGTTTTGCGGTGGTGGCCGACGAAGTGCGGGCACTGGCTCATCGCACCCAGCAGTCGACCAGCGAAATCGAGCGCATGATCGGCAGCATCCAGAGCGGCACCGAACATGCGGTGGATTCAATGCGCAACAGCACAGAGCGTGCCGAATCGACCCTGAACATCGCCCGCGGCGCCGGTATGTCGCTGGATACGATCAACAGCGCCATTGTCGAAATCAACGAACGCAACCTGGTGATCGCCAGCGCTGCTGAAGAACAGGCGCAAGTGGCCCGTGAAGTGGACCGCAACCTGGTGAATATCCGCGATTTGTCGGTGCAATCGGCCACCGGCGCCAACCAGACCAGCGCAGCGAGCAGTGAGTTGTCGCGCCTGGCGGTGGACCTGAACACCATGGTTGGGCGGTTCAGCCTTTAATCTGAAGTCGCCTCTGTGGCGAGGGAGCTTGCTCCCGCTCGGCTGCGAAGCAGTCGCAATTGACCCATGCGCTGAATCTGACGAACCGCTGTGTCGTTTTGGGGGCGCTACGCGCCCAGCGGGAGCGAGCTCCCTCGCCACACTGATCTTCCCTGCTCAAGCGGGTGTGCATGTCCGCTGTCAAAAGCTTTCCATGATCGTTCCCACGCTCCGCGTGAGCATGCAGCCCAGGGCGCTCCGAGTCCCGGAAGTGGACGCAGAGCGTCCATTGAGGCGTTCCCACGCAGAGCCCGGGAACGATCTGGTATAAACCAGAAAAGCTTTTTGACAGCATCACATTTCAACAGGTTAGAATCGCTGGCACGCAGACTGCATGGTCAGTTTGTGCCCGCCTTTCAGTTTTCTGGAGTACTGCCTTTGAATGCGACCACCATCAACAGCCTGTTCTTGATCGGCGCGTTGCTGGTAGGTGCAAGCATTCTGGTGAGCTCACTTTCGTCGCGCCTCGGCATCCCGATTCTGGTGATCATCCTGGCCGTTGGCATGGCGGCCGGCGTCGACGGCGGCGGCATTATTTTCGATAACTACCCCACGGCTTATCTGGTCGGCAACCTCGCACTGGCGGTGATCCTGCTCGACGGCGGTTTGCGCACGCGGGTGTCGAGTTTCCGCGTGGCGTTGTGGCCGGCGTTGTCGCTGGCCACGGTCGGGGTGTTGATCACCACCGGGCTGACCGGCATGGCCGCGGCCTGGCTGTTCGACCTGAACCTGATCCAGGGCCTGCTCATTGGCGCCATCGTCGGCTCCACCGATGCCGCGGCGGTGTTTTCGTTGCTGGGCGGCAAAGGCCTGAACGAACGGGTGACCGCCAGCCTGGAGATCGAATCCGGCAGCAACGACCCGATGGCGGTGTTCCTCACCGTCACGCTGATCGACATGCTCGCCAGCGGCCAGACTGGGCTGCACTGGAGCCTGCTGGCGCACCTGCTGCGCGAGTTCGGTATCGGTGGTGTGATTGGCCTCGGCGGCGGCTGGCTCATGTTGCAACTGGTCAACCGGATCAATCTGGCCACCGGTCTGTACCCGATCCTGGTCATCGCCGGTGGCCTGGTGGTGTTTGCCCTGACCAACGCCTTGCACGGCAGCGGTTTCCTCGCGGTGTACCTGTGCGGTCTGGTCATCGGCAACCGGCCGGTACGCAGCCGCCACGGCATCCTGCACATGCTGGACGGCATGGCCTGGCTGGCACAGATCGGCATGTTCCTGGTGCTGGGGCTGTTGGTCACGCCCCACGATTTGCTGCCGATTGCCTTGCCGGCCCTGGCCTTGGCGCTATGGATGATTCTGTTTGCGCGGCCGCTGTCAGTGGTGGTGGGTTTGTTGCCGTTCAAGGCGTTCCATGGCCGCGAAAAGGCGTTCATTTCCTGGGTGGGCCTGCGTGGCGCGGTACCGATCATTCTGGCGGTGTTCCCGCTGATGGCCGGCCTGCCCAATGCCCAACTGTACTTCAACCTGGCCTTCTTCATCGTTCTGGTCTCGCTGCTGGTACAAGGAACCAGCCTGCCGTGGGTCGCCAAGCTGCTAAAGGTCACGGTGCCACCGGAGCCCGCGCCGATTTCCCGGTCCGCGCTCGAAGTGCATGTCACCAGTGAGTGGGAACTGTTCGTTTATCGCCTCGGTGCCGAAAAATGGTGCATCGGTTCGCCTCTGCGCGAACTGAAAATGCCCGAAGGTACCCGCATCGCTGCCCTGTTTCGTGGCCAACAACTGCTCCATCCGTCGGGTAGTACGGTGCTGGAAGTCGATGATTTACTGTGCGTAATCGGCCATGAACACAACCTTGCGGCCCTCGGAAAACTGTTCAGCCAGGCACCGCAACGCGGCCTCGATTTGCGCTTTTTCGGCGACTTCGTTCTCGAAGGAGACGCCCAGCTGGCCGCGGTTGCTGCCCTGTACGGGTTGAAGGTCGAAGACATCGATCCGCAGATGACTCTGGGCAAGTTCATCGCCCAGAAAGTCGGGGGAGCGCCGGTGGTCGGCGACCAGGTGGAGTGGAACAACACCCTCTGGACTGTCGCGGTCATGGACGGGAACAAGATCGACAAAGTGGGCGTCAGATTCCCCGAAGGAAGTCGCCCGGGTCCGGGCTTGTTCCTCTAAACTCCACTCTTCGCCTCGTATTTTGATCGGTCTCTATGTCAAGCCTGCGCACCTTTTTCGTCCTGGCCCTGTTGGGCCTGAGCCTCTCCGTCGGACCTTTGCAAGCCGCCGAACCGCCCTCCCGCGAATCTGTGCAGACGAGTCTGGACAAGATTGCCGACCGCAAATTGCCGGAGGCCGATCAAAAGGCTCTGCAGTCCGTCCTGCAAGGCACGCTGACGCAGCTCAACAATCAGCGTGATTACGAGCAGAAACTCAGCGATCTCAAGCAGCAACTGGCCACCGCGCCCAAGCAAACCATCGAAAACCAGCGTGAGCTGACGCGCCTCAAGGCCAGCGTCGTCGCGCCCGTATCGCAACGCTTCGCAAAAGAGTCGATCCAGCAACTCGAGCAAATGCTCACTGAGCGATCGACCCAGCAAAGCGATCTGCAGAAAGCCCTGGCGGACGCCAACAGCCTGATCATTACTGCACAGACCCGTCCCGAGCGTGCCCAGGCGGAAATTTCCGCCAGCCAGACGCGTATCCAGCAGATCAACAATATGCTCAAGACCGGCAAAGACGCCGGCAAGACCCTGAGTGCCGAGCAGCGCGACCAGCTCAATGCCGAGCTCGCCGCCCTCAACGCCTTGATCCCGCTGCGGCGCCAGGAACTGGCCGGCAATACCCAGCTGCAAGACCTGGGCAACAGCCAGCATGATTTGCTGTCGGAAAAATCCGATCGCCTGGACCGGGAAATCCAGGACCTGCAAAGCCTGATCAATCAGAAGCGCCTGGCTCAATCCCAGGAGACGGTGACGCAGCAGTCGATCGAAGCACAGAAGGCAGGCGGCAGCAGCCTGTTGGCGACTGAAAGCACCGCCAACCTGAAACTCTCGGATTACCTGCTCAAAAGCACTGACCGTCTCAACGAAGTCACCCAGCAGAATCTGCAGACCAAGCAACAGCTGGACAGCGTGACCCAAAGCGATGCGGCGCTGGACGAGCAGATCAGCGTGCTCAAGGGCAGCCTGCTGCTCTCGAAGATTCTCTACAAACAGAAACTGGCCCTGCCGCGCCTCAAGGTCGATCGCGACCTCGCCGACCAGATCGCCGACATTCGGCTGTATCAATTCGAAGTCAGCCAACAACGGGAATTGCTCAGCAACCCGGCCACTTATGTCGACAATCTGCTGGCCGCCCAACCGCCCGAGCAAGTCACCCCGCAGTTGCGCAAAAGCCTCTTGGAGCTGGCGACCACGCGTGCCGACCTGCTCGAGCGTCTGAACCGCGAATTGAGCGCGGTGCTCAACGAGTCCATCACCCTGCAGTTGAACCAGAAGCAATTGCTCAGTACCGCGCAAAGCCTGCGTGCGACGCTGGACGAGCAGATGTTCTGGATTCCCAGCAATAAACCGCTGGACCTTGAATGGCTGCGCAGCGTGCCGGATCGCTTGCAACGCCAGGTAGACTCCCTGCCCCTGGCCTCGAGCCTGAGCGAGTTGACTGATGGCCTGACCCAACGACCGCTGCTGTTCCTGCCGCTGGCGCTGTTGATCGGCGCCCTGCTGTGGCGTCGCAAGCAACTGTATGCCCGTCTGAACAAGGTTCACCAGGACATCGGCCACTTCAAGCGTGACAGTCAGTGGCACACCCCGCAGGCGATCCTGATCAATATCCTGTTGGCGATGCCGGTCTCGCTGGGTCTGGCCCTGTGCGGCCTGGCCCTGCAAATCGACGCCCGCGGGCAGAACGCCAATATGGGCGCGGCCTTGCTGCAAATGGCCCAGGCATGGCTGGTGTTCTACACCGCCTACCGCATCCTCGCACCGGGCGGCGTGGCTGAACTGCATTTCCGCTGGGAAAAACCTCAGGTCGAATTCCTCCGGGGCTGGGTCCGTCGGCTCGGGATGGTGGTGATGGCCCTGGTGGCAGTGGTAGCCGTTGCCGAACTGCAACCGGCCGGGCTCGCCGATGACGTGATCGGCATGCCGGTCGTACTCACTTGCTACGCCTTGATGACATTGCTGCTCAGCCGCCTGCTGGTCAGCAGCCCGACCCACGAAAACGCCTCGCTGTTCCGCAAAGCCGTGGGCGTCATGTTCACCATCCTGCCCGTGGCGCTGTTCGTGGCCGTGTGCTTCGGCTACTACTACACCGCGCTCAAACTCAGCGACCGCCTGATCAACACCTTGTACCTGCTGATGTTCTGGCTGGTGATCGAAGCCACCTTCGTCCGTGGCCTGAGCGTAGCGGCCCGTCGCCTGGCCTATCAGCGCGCCCTCGCCAAGCGGCAGGCGGCCAAGGAGGCCGGCGATGGCGAAGCGGTGATCGAAGAGCCGACCATGGACATCGAGAAGGTCAACGAACAGTCCCTGCGCCTGATTCGCCTGGCCTTGCTCGGCGGGTTCATGGCCTTGCTGTACTGGGTCTGGGCCGACCTGATCACGGTGTTCTCGTACCTGGACAACATCACCCTCTACGAATACACCAGCGGCACCGGCGCCAACATGAGCATGGTACCGATCAGTATCGGCGACATGCTCGGCGCACTGATCATCATCGGCATTACCTTCGCCCTGGCGCGCAACTTGCCGGGCCTGCTGGAAGTGTTCGTGCTGTCCAAACTCAACCTGGCCCAGGGCAGTGCTTACGCCACGACGACGTTGCTGTCCTACGTGATCGCCGGCGTCGGTTTCGTTTCCACCCTGTCGACACTCGGGGTGAGCTGGGACAAATTGCAATGGCTGGTGGCCGCGCTGTCGGTTGGCCTCGGTTTCGGCATGCAGGAGATCTTCGCCAACTTTATTTCCGGGATCATGATCCTGTTCGAACGCCCGGTGCGCATCGGCGACACCATCACCATCGGCAACCTGTCGGGCACGGTGAGCAAGATCCGCATCCGCGCCACGACCATCACCGACTTCGACCGCAAGGACATCATTGTCCCGAACAAGACGTTCATTACCGGGCAACTGATCAACTGGTCGCTGACCGACACCATCACACGGGTGACCCTCAAACTCGGCGTCGATTACGGTTCGGACCTGGACCTGGTCAAAGAGCTGCTGCTGAAGGCCGCGCGGGATAACCCACGCGTGCTGAAAGATCCGGAACCCCACGTGTATTTCCTGAACTTCGGTGAAAGCACTCTCGACCACGAACTGCGCATGCACGTGCGCGACCTCGGCGACCGCAACCCGGTGCTCGACGAGGTCAACCGCTTCATCAATCGCGAGTTCAAGAAGCAGCACATCAACATCTCGTTCCGGCAGATGGAGGTTTACCTGAAGAACCTGCACGGACAGGAATACAAGATGGTGCCGATCGAGCCGGAAGCGAAAACCATTGTGCCGATAAAGGATGGCAAGCAACCGCCACAAATGCCGCCCGCCGCCAAACTCGACTAACCGGACTTTCCCCAGCAGAATGCTCGGACATTCTGCTGGAGCCGGCCCTTGAAAGCCCTCGACGAACTGACCTTCGATAATCGCTTCGACCGCTTGGGCGATACGTTTTCCGCCCACGTGCTGCCCGAGCCCATCGACAACCCGCGCCTCGTAGTCGCTAGCCCTGCCGCCATGGCGCTGCTGGACCTTGACCCGGCCGTGGCCGAAACCCCGGAGTTCGCCGAGCTGTTCAGCGGCCATAAGCTCTGGGCCGATGCGGTTCCTCGGGCAATGGTCTATTCCGGGCATCAGTTCGGTTCGTACAACCCGCAACTGGGCGACGGTCGGGGCCTGTTGCTGGGTGAGGTGTACAACGAGGCCGGCGAACACTGGGACCTGCACCTCAAGGGTGCCGGCCAGACACCGTTTTCGCGCATGGGCGATGGTCGTGCGGTGCTGCGCTCCTCGATCCGCGAATTCCTTGCTTCTGAAGCGTTGCACGCGCTGAACATCCCGACCACACGAGCATTGTGCGTGATCGGCTCCGACACCCCGGTCTGGCGCGAAAAACAGGAACGCGCCGCCATGGTCCTGCGCCTGGCACCGAGCCATGTGCGCTTCGGACATTTCGAGTATTTCTACTACACCAAGCGCCCCGAAAAACAGAAAGAGCTCGGCGATCACGTGCTGGCCATGCATTTCCCGCAATGCCTGGAACAACCGGAACCGTATCTGGCCATGTTCCGCGAAATCGTCGAACGCAACGCCGAGCTGATCGCCAAGTGGCAAGCCTACGGCTTCTGCCACGGGGTGATGAATACCGACAACATGTCGATCCTCGGCATTACCTTCGATTTCGGCCCGTTCGCCTTCCTCGACGACTTCGACGCCAACTTCATCTGCAACCACTCCGATGACCAGGGCCGCTATTCCTTCAGCAACCAGGTGCCGATCGGACAGTGGAACCTCAGCGCCCTGGCCCAGGCCTTGACGCCGTTCATCAGCGTCGAGGCCCTGCGCGAAACCCTCGGCCTGTACCTGCCACTGTTCCAGGCCCATTACCTCGACCTGATGCGCCGTCGTCTTGGCTTCACCACGGCTGAAGACGACGACCAGAAGCTGCTGGAACACCTGCTGCAACTGATGCAAAACAGCGGCGTCGATTACAGCCTCTTCTTCCGCCGCCTGGGCGACGAATCACCGGAGGCGGCCGTCGCCCGCTTGCGTGATGACTTCGTCGACCTCAAGGGCTTCGATGCCTGGGGCGAGCTCTACATCGCCCGGGTTGCCAGCGAAGGCGCGCTTGATCAAGCGCAGCGTCGGCAACGGATGCACGCGGTGAATCCGCTGTACATCCTGCGCAATTATCTGGCGCAAAAGGCTATCGATGCGGCAGAGAGCGGCGACTACTCGGAGGTTCGGCGCCTGCACACGGTGCTGAGCAAGCCGTTCGAGGAACAGCCGGGAATGGAAAGCTACGCCGAACGACCGCCGGAGTGGGGCAAGCATCTGGAGATCAGTTGTTCGTCGTGAGCAAGTATCAATCCGCCGGATCAATGGCACTGATCACACGCGCAATGATGTCGGACATCGTCGCATCGTCAAGACGCTCGATAAACCTGGCTGAGCCATCACGCACTCGTTGTTCGATGTCAAAGCTGCGTACCTGATTGCAGACGGCGACACCATTGGTTTCGTATCCGGAAATGACGACGGCCAGACCAACGTGTCGACTGAAACTTCCGCCGCTCGTAATGGGTACAGTCATGCTGACACCAAGTGAATTGATTTCACTTGGTGTTATCACGACGAAACGATGCCGGTTCATCATCTCCCGGCCGGCTACCGGGTTCGGGTCGATCCAATAAACATCTCCCCGTTTCGGGGGTTGGCGACGAACCATCAACCCAGCTCCCGACCAAGCGGCCCACCTTCACGAGCAGACGCTGTCTGCTCATTCAGCGCGGCTATTTCATCGCGGCCCTCAAGCAACTCTGCAAGGCTAAAGCGTTTGCGCGCGGGCTGCACAACGGGGCGGGCAATCAATTCACCATCGATCACATTCAGCTCCAGCTGCGCCCCTACTTCCAGATGCAGAAGTTTGAGCAATGCAGGCGGAAGCGTGATCACCGCTGCACCGCCTTGCCGACGAATTTTTGAAGTCACGGACATGGGATAACTCCGTTCCGATAATTGAAAGATATCGACATTTCGATAAGTGCAACAAAAGTAGCACGCAGCTAGAGCCAAAGCGAACCTCACTATTGGAAATGGTGGCCTGAGTAGCCTCCAGCGTAGCTACCGTTCCTGAAATGAAGACCAGGAAAATGTGAGCATTTGCGACGGTTCGCGCATAGCTCCAGAGTTTGGCTGGCTTGATATATTCCGCACTCATCTCCAAATCATCGTCATTGCCAAATCCTGGAGCCGCAAATGACCAATCCTCTCCTCATCCCCTGCCCCCACTGCAATGGCCTCAACCGCATCCCGGCCGAACGCCTGAACGATCATCCCAAATGCGGACGCTGCAAAGCCGAGGTCTTGTTGAACAAGCCGTTTGAACTGAAACAAGGTGACTACGCCAGCCAGATCAAGGGTGATTTGCCGTTGCTGGTGGACGTGTGGGCGGACTGGTGCGGGCCGTGCAAGTCGTTTGCACCGGTATTTGAACAAGCGGCAGCGCAACTGGCGGGCAAGTGCCGGCTGGCCAAGCTGGACAGTGAGGCCAATCAGCAATTGTCAGCCCAGCTGGGGATTCGCTCGATCCCGAGCCTGATCCTGCTCAAGAACGGCCGGGAAGTCGCACGCCAGAGCGGGGCGTTTCCATTGCCGCAGTTGATGAGCTGGCTGCGCAGTCAGGGGATCTGAAACAGCGCAGCCCTTGTGTGAGCGAGTCAGTCGGCGAGGATGTGGATGTCAAACCTCATCGCGAGCAGGGCTCACTCCTGAAGGTTGTGTGTATGAACCAATATCAGGCGTTTTCCAGCAGGTTGTGCAGCTCGACGAATTGCTGCGTCAGCTTGTGTCTTGGATCGAGATGGATCAGCGGCGTATTGGCCTGGTGGGATTCGCGCATGCGCACCGAAGAGGCCAGATACACCGGCAACACCGGCAGCCCCTCAGCGATCAGTTCGTCGAGAATTTGCTGCGGCAGGCTGGCTCGGGCCTGAAACTGGTTGACGACGATGCCTTCAACTTCCAGACCTTCGTTGTGGTCCTCCTTCAGCTCTTCGATTTCCGCCAGCAGGCCGTATAGCGCCTGGCGAGAAAAACTGTCGCAATCGAAGGGAATCAGCACGCGATCAGCGGCAATCAGCGCTGAAACGGCGTAAAAATTGAGCGCTGGAGGGGTATCGAGGTAAATCCGGTCATAGTCTTCGCTCAGCTCTTCCAGCAACTTCCTCAGCTTATTGATCTTGTGCTTGGCCTCGAGCTTGGGCTGCAAGTCCGCCAGTTCAGCCGTGGCGGTGACGACATGGAGGTTATCGAACGGCGTTTCGTAGATATCGACCTGGTTTTTTCTGGAGAACGGCCCGGAAGACAGGGTTTGCTTGAAAAAATCGGCAATCCCCATGGGAATGTCATTGCCGGTGAGCCCCGTCAGGTATTGAGTGGAATTGGCCTGGGCATCGAGGTCAACCAAAAGGGTGCGAAAACCCTCGTTGGCGCTGACCGCCGCCAAATTGCAGGCAATGCTGGATTTGCCCACGCCACCTTTCTGATTGAACACCACGCGCCGCATGTCAAAACCTCCGTGTATCAAAGAATGACCGAGTGTAGTGGTGCATGGCGTTGCTTAGCTACCTCCCGGAATGGGGACTGCACAGTCAGTCGTCGTCTCGCACCAAAAAACGGGAAACATCAGAGCCATACGCAGCAATGGCCGACAAACGGCATGATAAAAATGTGAATAATTGCCAAACGTTCATTTTTCGCCAACCAGGCGGTACATCTTGCTGAGCAAAATGTAACCAGCATTTGCTACGCGTTCGTCGCACCGGGATAATGCGCACCACTCGGCGCCAAGCGCCACGTAGGGTGTGCCGTGCATTTGCGCACTCATCGCGTCAAGAAAGCCCGCAGGGGCGGGATGAATGTCTGTGATCAATTTCAACATCGCCCAGTGGCGCGCGTGGGCCCCGGGGCTCGAAAGCGTGGACGATTGGCAAGCCTGGAGTCGACGACCGGTCGTACTCCCGGGCAGCGATGCGGCCCCGGATGTCTCGTTTCTGCCGGCCATGCAGCGCCGACGCCTCAGTCGGCTGGCGAGGATGGCATTCAGTGTCGCTTGGCCCCTGGCCGAAGGTCGTCAGGACTTGCCGCTGGTCTTTGTTTCCCGTCATGGTGAAACCCCGCGCACCTTCGACATTCTCAGTGAGTTGGCCGTTGAACAGCCGCTGTCGCCCACTCAATTCAGTCTTTCTGTGCACAACGCGATCATTGGCCTGTGGTCGATCATGCGCGGTGAAACCAGCGAGATGACCGCCCTTGCCGCAGCCGGCGATGGCCTGGAACACGGCATGCTGGAAGCCGCGGCCTTGCTGAATGAGGGTGCGCCGGCCGTGTTGCTGGTGGTAACCGAGGAACAGCCCCCCGAAGCCTATTCGACGTGGATTGATGACGTGCCGTTTCCGTACGCCCTCGGCCTGCTGATCACGCCAGGCAACGACTGGCAGCTGTCCCTGAACAGCCCCTCGGATGCGTTGTCCAAGTCTCGCTGGCCCCATGCACTGAATCTGTTGAAAACGCTGCTGGGCCAGCAAACCACCTGCCAACATGCCTGGAAAAATCGTGTATGGACCTGGCAACGCAATCCATGATCGAGAAAAACCGCGACGCCTACTACTGGCGCCTGCTGGCAACTGCTGCAAGCTTTACCCTGTTCGGACTGGGCGGGCTGTGCCTGCGCGTGGTGGTTTTTCCGTTGCTCGGCTGTTTGCCGGGCGATGCCCGGACCCATCGCCTGCGCGCGCGGCATACGGTCAGCCGTTGCTTCTGGTTTTTCGTGCGGTTCATGGCTCGCGCCGGCGTGCTGACCTATGACATTCAGGGCGAGGAAAAACTCGGACGCCCGGGGCAGATGATCATCGCCAATCATCCCTCGCTGATCGACGTGGTATTCCTGATCGGGCTGGTGCGCCACGCCAACTGCGTGGTCAAGCAAAGCCTCTGGGAAAACCCTTTCACCCGCGGCCCGCTACGCCGTACCGAATACATCAGCAACGACGGCAGCATGGACATGCTCGATGCCGCCGCCGATGCATTGAAAGAGGGTCAAACCCTGATCATCTTTCCCGAAGGCACCCGCACCCAGCCGGGTCAGGCACCGGCCTTTCATCGGGGAGGAGCGGCAATTGCCGTGCGGGGTGCGAAAATCCTCACCCCCGTGGTGATCAGGGTCAATCCGACCACGTTGACCAAGGCGGAGCCCTGGTATCGGATCCCAAAGCGTCGTGTGCACTTCAGTTTTCGCGTCGGGGCCGATATAGACCCACAGGCCTTCGCTGCGCTGGGCCCAGCACCTCAAGCCTCGCGCAAGCTCAATGATTACCTACATTCGTACTTTATTAAGGAGCTCGCCGAAGATGAGCGATCTGCACCGTGATATCAAAATGCTTATCATCGACGCCCTTGGCCTCGAAGACATCAGTGCCGACGACATCGGCGATGACCAGACGCTCTTCGGCGAAGGCTTGGGCCTGGACTCTGTCGATGCTCTGGAACTCGGCCTGGCCATCCAGAAAAAATACGGCATCAAAATCGATGCCGACGCCAAGGACACGCGTAATCATTTCAGCAACGTGGCGAGCCTTGCGGCGTTCGTCACCGCAAAACAGGCAGCTTGAGACCGGACCATGCAAACTCGTGACGACATTTTCAACACCCTGCGCGATGCCTTGGTCGAGCTGTTTGAACTGGAGCCCGAGCGCGTCAGCCTCGAATCCAACCTGTATCAGGATCTGGAAATCGACAGCATCGACGCGGTTGACCTGATCGACCACATCAAACGTCAGACCGGCAAGAAAATCGCCGCCGAAGAATTCAAATCGGTGCGTACCGTCAGCGACGTCGTCGAGGCGGTCTACCGTCTGGTTCAACCGGCCGCATGAGCCGACTGATCGGCCTTGGCCTGCTGCTGGCAGGCCTGCTGTACCCCTTTGCGGTGTATTTCGGCATGGAGCATTTCGCGCCGTGGCAATTCGGTTTGCTGCTGGGCAGCCTGTGGCTGGCCCGCGCACTGAGCGGCCGACAAAAGCCCGGCAGCCTGTGGATGGCCGCGGCAGCCATCGTCTTTTGCCTGCTGCTGGCGCTGTTCGACAGCCCGGTGTTGTTGCGTTGGTATCCGGTGCTGATCAGCGGTTTCATGCTGGCGCTGTTCGGATCGAGTCTGATGTACGGCCCGCCAATGGTCGAACGCCTGGCCCGTCTGCGCGAACCGCACTTGCCCGCCAAGGCCATTCGCTATACCCGCCAGGTGACCATCGCCTGGAGCGTGTTTTTTCTGTGCAACGGTTTGTGCGCCGCCGCCCTGACGCTGTGGGCGCCACTGAACTGGTGGATGTTGTACACCGGTCTTATTTCCTACGGATTGATAGGCCTGATGTTTGCCATTGAATGGCTGATACGACAACGGGTACGAGGCCACCCATGAATTGGATAAAACTTGAGCAGCTGCTGCTCAAGGCCGAGCCGCAGCGAGCCGTAACGGCCGAGCCGCCGCTCGATCACGCACATCTGTGTGCCCAGGCCCTGAGCCTGGCCGCCGGCCTGCAAGCCCAGGGTGTGCAGCGCATTGCCGTGCACCTTGAAGACGCCGCCGATCTGGCGATTGCCCTGCTGGGTGCCTGGCGTGCCGGGGTCAGCGTATTGCTGCCCGCAGACTTGCAAGCGCAAACCCGCCAGCGCTGGTCGAAGGAAGTGGACCTGTGGCTCACCGATCAGCCCGACGATGCGCAGCTGAGCGCTTACCGACATGCACCGCTCAGCGCCGCCGCACTGGATCTGGATCAATGCCGGCTGAGCCTGTGCACGTCCGGATCCAGTGGCGAGCCCAAGCGCATCGAAAAAAACCTGCGGCAATTGGCCAATGAGGTTCAAGCCCTGGAACAGCTGTGGGGCGCCGATCTCGGCCCGGCATGCATCATCGGCAGCGTTGCCACCCAACACATCTACGGCCTGCTGTTCCGCGTGCTCTGGCCACTGTGTGCCGGACGCCCGTTCACGCGCAGGCAACTGGCGTTTCCGGAAGACCTGCAACGCGCCAGTCGCCAGCATCCGGCTTTCGCCTGGGTGGCCAGCCCGGCACTGCTCAAGCGCATGGGCGACAACCTCGACTGGCCCGCCATGAGCGCAGTGCGCCGGGTATTTTCTTCCGGCGGCGCGTTGCCGGCCGAGGCGGCTAAGATCTTGTACCAACGCCTCCATCAATGGCCGACAGAAATTTTTGGCAGCTCGGAAACCGGCGGCATCGCCTGGCGCCAGGGGCCAACGCTCTGGCAACCCTTCGCCGATGTCGCCTTGAGCCAGGACGCTGACGGCGCACTGCTCATCGCCTCACCCTACTTGCCCGCCGGCCATGTCGAACATACCGCCGATGCCGCGCGAATTGTCGCTGACGGCCGTTTCGAGTTGCTGGGGCGGCTGGACCGAATCGTCAAACTGGAAGAAAAGCGCATTTCGCTGCCGATGCTGGAACAGGCGTTGATGACCCATGCATGGGTGGCCGAAGCGCGCCTTGGCGTCGTCCAGGAAAATCGCGCTTCACTGGGTGCATTGCTGGTCCTGACAGAAGCGGGCCTTCATGCCTTGCGCAATCAAGGACGACGCACGCTCACTGAACAATTGCGCCAACACCTGAGCCAGCATTGCGAAGCGCTGGCCCTGCCACGGCGCTGGCGCTTGCTGCGACAACTACCGCTGAACACCCAGGGAAAACTGCCCCAGGCCGACGTCGAAGCCTTGCTGCTGGCGCCACGCCCCAAGGCGCCGCAAATTCTGGAACAGCTCGAAACCGAAGGCGAGTGGAGCCTGCAACTGGCCGTACCGCCGGATCTTGCCTATTTCAGTGGTCACTTCCCCACGGCGCCGGTATTGCCCGGCGTGGTGCAAGTGGAGTGGGCGCTGAACCTCGGCCAGCAATTGATGAACTTGCCGGAAAAGTTCGCCGGCATGGAAGTGCTGAAATTCCAGCAACTGGTGCGTCCGGGGGATGAAGTCCAATTGCACCTGCGTTTCGACCCGGACCGCAGCAAACTGTACTTTGCCTATCGCAATGAAACAGCGACCTGCTCCAGCGGGCGGATTTTGCTGGAACCCGCACTTGCAGGTGCAAACCAGCATGCATAGCCCCTGCGCAGTCATTCCGGTGTACAACCACGAAAGTGCAATCACCACCGTGGTCGATGCGCTGATTGCCCGCCATCTGCCGTGCATTCTGGTGGATGATGCCAGCAGCCCGGCGTGCGCCAGGGTGCTTGATCGACTGGCGCAACGCGAAATGGTCTACCTGATTCGCCTCGCTGCCAATCAGGGCAAGGGCGGCGCGGTCATGACCGGCCTGCGTGAAGCGTCGCGCCTGGGTTTCAGCCACGCCTTGCAAGTGGACGCCGACGGCCAGCATGACCTGCAAGACGTGCAACGCTTTATCGAACTGTCGCGCAAGCATCCGCAAGCGGTGATTTGCGGCTACCCGAAGTACGATGAAAGCGTGCCCAAAGGCCGCTTGTACGCCCGCTACCTGACCCACATCATGGTCTGGATCAACACCCTGTCGCTGCAGATTCGCGACTCGATGTGCGGCTTCCGTGTGTATCCGCTGCCGCCGGTTCTGGCACTGATCGAGTCGGCAAAAATCGGCAAACGCATGGATTTCGACTCGGACATCCTGGTACGCCTGGCCTGGCGCAACCAACCGATGCAATGGCTGCAAACCAAAGTGCATTACCCGCTGGACGGTGTTTCGCATTTCCGCCTGTTCTACGACAACGTACTGATATCGAGCATGCACACCCGGCTGTTTTTCGGCATGTTGCTGCGTTCACCGGTGATTCTCTGGCGGCGGTGGCGAGCATGAACGCGCAAAAGCAACACTGGGCCGACCGCGAAGAGCGCGGCAGTTTCTGGCTGATGAAATTTACCGCGGTCGCCGCCAAAGTGCTTGGCCGTCGCCTGCTGAGCCCGCTGCTGTACGGCATCGTCCTGTATTTCTTCCTGTTCGGCCGCAGCGCCCGCCACAGTGCCTGGCAATATCAGCAACGCCTGGCCGAGTGGAGCGGTCGCAATGAATTGCGCCCGAGCCATTGGCGAGTGTTCGGCCAGTTCATGGCCTTCGCCGATTCCATGCTCGACAAACTCGACGTGTGGAACGGCAAGTTGAGCATCGAGCAGATCGAAATCATCGACCCGGCGCTACTGCGCAACCAGTTGCGCGGTACTCGCGGGCAGATGCTGGTGGGCGCTCACCTGGGCAATCTCGAAGTCTGCCGCGCACTGGCGGAAATCGGCGAAAAGGTCACCATGAATGTGCTGGTGCACACCAAACACGCCGAGCAATTCAACCGCTTGCTCGGCGAAGCCGGCGCGACCAATCTGCGCCTGATCCAGGTCAGCGAACTGGACCCGGTGATCATGCTGCAACTGCACGAGCGCCTGGAGCGCGGCGAGTGGCTGGCGATTGCCGGCGACCGCGTGCCACTGCATGGCGGGCGCAGCGTGACAGTGGATTTCCTTGGCCATCCGGCCAGGTTTCCGCAAGGGCCGTGGCTGTTGGCCGGTTTGTTGAAATGCCCGGTCAACCTGTTGCTGTGCCTGAAGAAACCCGACGGTGACTATCGCCTGACCATTGAGCCTTTTGCGGACTCGATCATCTGGAAACGTACGGATCGCGAGCAGGTCATTCATCAGTGGGCCTCCCGCTACGCCGAGCGCCTGAGTCACTATTGCCTCGACGCGCCTCAACAATGGTTCAACTTTTACCCTTTCTGGAAGACCGATGACGACGCCAACGCTTGAGCCGGTAACCTTCGGCGAACTCCCTTTGCGCATCGAAGACGTGCTGGCCCTGGCCAACCGCCAGGCGCCGGCGCAATTGCAGAGCGACGCTGCCTACCGCGAGCGCATCGCCAAGGGCGCTCGTTTCCTCGACTCTCTGCTGGACAAAGAAGGCGTGATCTACGGCGTGACCACCGGTTACGGCGATTCCTGTGTGGTGGCGGTGCCGCTGCATCACGTCGAAGCGCTGCCGCAGCATCTGTACACCTTCCACGGTTGCGGGTTGGGCAAATTGCTCGACGCCCAGGCCACCCGTGCGGTGCTGGCGGCGCGGTTGCAGTCACTGTGCCACGGCGTGTCGGGGGTGCGGGTGGAACTGCTGGCACGCCTGCAAGCCTTCCTTGAATACGACATTCTGCCGCTGATTCCGGAAGAGGGCTCGGTCGGCGCCAGCGGCGATCTGACGCCGCTGTCCTACGTCGCCGCCACGCTGTCTGGTGAACGCGAAGTGATGTTCCGCGGCGAACGCCGCCAGTCCGCCGAGGTGCATCGCGAGCTCGGCTGGAATCCGCTGGTGCTGCGTCCGAAAGAAGCCCTGGCGCTGATGAACGGCACCGCCGTGATGACTGGCCTCGCCTGCCTGGCCTTCGCCCGCGCCGACTACCTGCTGCAACTGGCGACGCGCATCACCGCGCTGAACGTGGTCGCGCTGCAAGGTAATCCCGAGCATTTCGACGAGCGCCTGTTCGCCGCCAAACCCCATCCGGGGCAGATGCAGGTCGCCGCGTGGCTGCGCAAGGATCTGGCGATCGATGCGCCGACCGCGCCACTGCATCGCCTGCAAGACCGCTATTCCCTGCGTTGCGCGCCCCATGTCCTTGGCGTGCTGGCCGATAGCCTGAACTGGTTGCGTTCATTCATTGAAATCGAGCTCAACAGCGCCAACGACAACCCGATCATCGATGCCGAAGCCGAACGTGTTTTGCATGGCGGGCACTTCTATGGCGGCCACATCGCGTTCGCCATGGACAGTTTGAAAAACCTGGTCGCCAACGTCGCCGACCTATTGGACCGGCAACTCGCCCTGCTGGTAGATGAGCGCTACAACCACGGTTTGCCGAGCAATCTCTCCGGTGCCACAGCCGACCGAGCGATGCTCAACCACGGTTTCAAGGCCGTGCAGATCGGCACCAGTGCCTGGACCGCCGAAGCATTGAAAAACACCATGCCGGCCAGTGTGTTCTCGCGTTCCACCGAGTGTCACAACCAGGACAAGGTGAGCATGGGCACCATCGCCGCCCGCGATGCGATCCGTGTACTGGAATTGACCGAACAGGTCGCCGCCGCCACATTGCTCGCCGCCAACCAAGGCGTCTGGCTGCGTGGTCAGGCCGAGGACGCGCGACCGTTGCCGCCAGCGCTCGCGGCCATGCACGAAGCGTTGGGCAAAGACTTCCCGCCGGTCATCGAAGATCGTGCGCTGGAAGGCGAACTGCGCCTGTGCCTGAAACGGATCGCCGAACAACACTGGAGGCTGCATGCGTAGCAAGGGAGTGCTGCACACCGATACGGAAATCCTCGTACCGTTCTTTGACGTCGACAGCATGAACGTCGTCTGGCACGGTCATTACGTCAAATACCTGGAAATCGCCCGTTGCGCGTTGCTGGACAAGATCGGCCACAACTACACCGCGATGTCCGACTCGGGTTACGCGTGGCCGGTGATCGACCTGCAATTGCGCTACGTGCGCGGTGCGGTGTTCGGCCAGAAGCTCAACGTGCGAGCCAATCTGGTGGAATGGGAAAACCGTCTGAAGATCAACTACCTGATCAGCGATGCGCAAACCGGCGAACGCCTGACCCGCGCGGTTTCCGTGCAAGTCGCGGTTGACATGAGCAACCGCGAGATGTTGTTGGCTTCCCCCAAAGTCTTCACCGACGCCGTCGAAAGGGCCTTGCCATGATGTTCCGCCACCCCCGGTCCCCTGTGGGAGCTGGCTTGCCAGCGATGGTCGTTAACGATGACGCTGGGGCCAAACCCTGCGGCGTTCTCGGGTTTTTCGCGAGCAGGCTCGCTCCTGCAGTGTTGTGCGTGGTGTTGGGCATTCCGGGGCTGGCTCAGGCATTCGATCTGCAACAGCTCAGCGATCAACTGGCCAAGCCCGACGTCATCCACGGCAACTTCATCCAGGAAAAGCACCTGCGTGCCCTGCCCCAGCCACTGACCAGCAAAGGCACGTTTGTCCTGGCGAAAAAATACGGTCTGCTGTGGCTACTGAAAACCCCGTTACAACAGGATTACCGCATCACCACCCAAGGTATTGCCCGACGCGACGGCAACAGCTGGCAGATGCTGCCTGGCAAAAGCGCCGGCGCCGAGCAGAACCGTTTGTTCCTCGCTGTGCTGCAAGGCGACAGCAGCGGCCTGCAACGGGATTTCGAACTGTCCTTGAGCGGCGACGCGCAGAACTGGAAACTGACCCTGCTACCGCGTTCGATGCTGCTCAAGCAGGTGTTCAACCAGATCAACATTGCCGGCGGTGAACTGGTGCACAGCATCGAATTGCTTGAAACCCAGGGCGACAGCACCCTGTTGCGCATGCAGGACAGCACCAGTGCCCAACCCTTGAGCGACGCGGAGCAACATGACTTTGCCCAGTGAACGCAGGCTGCCGTGGCTATTCGTGATCCTGCTGCTGGCCGTGGTGGCGCTCGCCGGTTGGCAATGGCGCAACGGTGCACCGTTGTCGGCCAACCTGATGGAACTGGTGCCGGGCACTGCGCCCGACGCTCTGGAAATGCGCGCCGAACAACGCATGCAGGAACCACTGAATCGCGAAATGCTGGTACTGGTCGGCCATGAACATCGTGAGCAGGCCATCGCCATGGCGCAAAAACTCGGCGATCAATGGCAGGCCAGTGGTTTGTTCGAGAAGGTCCAGTGGAACCTGCAAGCCGATTTGCCGGCGCTGCGCACGCAACTGTTGCAGGGCCGTTTGTCGATGCTCTCGGCGGACGATCGCCAGCAATTGATCGAGCATCCCGACGCCTTTATCCAGCAACGCGTACAAGCGCTGTTCGACCCTTTCACCGGCTTCAGCCTGGTGCCAAGCCAGGACGACTGGCTGGGCCTGACCGGACGCATCCAGAACAGCCAGCCGCAGCACGGTGCGGTGCAACTGGACCTCGGCAGCGGCGCGTTGATTGCCGATGCCGACGGCAAGAGCTGGGTACTGCTGCGCGCCCGCACCACCGGCAACGCCTTCGACATGAGCCTGCCGCTGCAAGTAGCCGATCTGCTTGCACAAAGCCGCGAAGAAGCCGCCAGGTCTGACGTGCAACTGCTGGCCGCCAGCGGCCTGCTCTATGCCGCCAATGGTCAGAAACAGGCGTCCCGTGAGATGACCTGGGTCGGCGGTGGTGCCACCGTCGGCATCCTGTTGTTGTTGCTTCTGGCCTTCCGCCGCTGGCGTGTGTTGCTGGCATTTGTCCCGGTGCTGGTGGGCATGCTGTTCGGCGCGGTGGCGTGTGTGGCACTGTTCGGTCATATGCACGTGATGACACTGGTGCTGGGGTCGAGCCTGATCGGCGTCGCGGTCGATTATCCATTGCACTATTTGTCCAAGAGCTGGAGCCTGAAACCCTGGCAAAGCTGGCCAGCGCTACGCCTGACTTTGCCGGGCCTGACATTGAGCCTGATCACCAGCGCCATCGGCTACCTGGCCCTGGCCTGGACGCCGTTCCCCGCGCTGACCCAGATTGCGGTGTTCTCCGCCGCCGGTCTGCTGGGAGCTTATCTGTCCGCCGTATGCCTGTTGCCGGCGCTGCTCAAGGGTGTGGAGTTGCGCCCGGCGCAATGGCCGCTGCAGGTTTCCGAGTTTTTGCTGGCTCGTCGCGAAGACTTGCTCAAGATCCTGAGCACGCCGGTGCTGCTGGTGCTGCTGCTCGCTTTCTGTGTCGCTGGCCTGCTGCAACTGCAAACGAAAAACGACATTCGCCAATGGGTCGGTGCACCGCAGCAATTGACCGACGAAGCACAAACCATCGCACGGATCACCGGCTATCAACCCACCAGCCAGTTCTTCCTGGTGCGGGCCGCCAACCAACAGCAATTGCTCGAACGATCAAGTGCCTTGAGCGAACGTCTGGATCAGTTGGTCAATCTGGAAAAACTTCAGGGCTATCTGTCGCTCGACCAATTGGTCAGCCCGTCAAATGACCAGCAACACGTTCGCCAAGCCTTGGGCAAACTGCCGCAGTTCTGGCAGCCGCTGCTGGATGTCGGCGTGCCGGTCGCGGCGTTGCAAGCGGAGTTGACCCAGCTGCAAGCACTGCCCGTCGAAGACATCGACAGTGCCCTGGCCGGGCCGCTGGCGGAACCTTATCGCTTGTTGTGGCTGGGGCCGACCGATGACGGCGTAGCGGCCATGGTCAGCCTGCAAGGCATCACCAACCCGAACTTGCTGCAAGTCCAGGCTGAAGATTTACCGGGGGTGGTACTGGTGGATCGACTGGGTGAGCTGAACCGTGTTTTCGCTGCCACTCAAATCAGCGCTGCCGAACTGAAACTCGCTTCCTGTGTGCTGATCGTGCTGGTGTTGGTCGTGCCGTTCGGCTTTGGCGGCGCACTGCGCATTGTGTCCCTGCCGCTGCTGGCCGCTCTGTGCAGCCTGGCCAGCCTCGGTTGGCTGGGGCAGCCGCTGACGCTGTTCAGCCTGTTCGGCCTGCTGCTGGTGACGGCGATCAGCGTCGACTACGCGATCCTCATGCGCGAACAGGTCGGTGGCGCCGCCGTGAGCCTGTTGGGCACCTTGCTGGCGGCATTGACTACTTGGCTGTCGTTCGGCTTGCTGGCGGTGTCCAGTACGCCCGCGGTGAGTAATTTCGGCTTGTCGGTTAGCCTGGGGCTGATCTTCAGTTTCCTGCTTGCCCCCTGGGCCGGGCGCCATGTGCATGCGCTACCTGTTGCGGAGCCGACAACATGATGATCGTTGTGTTTTGGCTAATGGCCCTGGCGTTGTTCGCCGTGGCGACTCGCATCGGTCGCCACGTAGGCCTGATCCCGATCGTCAGCCAGTTGTTGCTGGCGACCATTGGCCTGCCGCTGTTGATGTTCTTCTGGATCGAGCCGCAATGGCAACTGAGCGGCGCGGCGCTGGTGTCGCCCATCTGGCTGAAAAACCTCTACAGCCTGAGTTTTGCACTGCTGTTGGGCTATATCCTCAGCGATGTGATCGATCTGCAACTGGACCGCCGAAGCCTGAAAATCGCCCTGCCGAGTTTCTGTATTCCGTTCGTCTGCGGCCTCGCCACCGCGGTCTGGCTGCTGCCGCCGCAACCGTGGATCAGTTCGCTGGCCGTTGGTTTGTTGTTTGCCATCACTGCGATTCCAGTGTTGTACCTGTACCTGCGACACATCGATTACCCGCCAGCCGCCACCCGTCGACTGGTACAGACCGCGATCCTGATCGACCTCGCCTGCTGGACCCTGTTTGCCCTCGCCCAAGGCAGCCTGCACCTGGGCAGTCTCCTGCTGCCCTTGGCCGGTGCCTGCCTGCCCGTGTTGCTGCGGCTACTCGGACTGCGCCAGACCTGGCTCTACAGCCTGGGCTTTTTCGCCCTGCTGGTGGTCGCCGAACACTACAAGCTCAATGCGCTGATTTTCGGCATCGGTTATGTGTTGATCATGGCCGCGCTGAAGGCGCCGCTGGTGCTGCCGCTGCCGGCGATCTGGATGAGCCGCCTGCAGACCTACATCGCCATCCCGTTGATCCTCACCTTCGGCATCGTGCAGATCAACGTGCACAGCGCGATGGACAGCCTTGGCTGGCTGCAACTGGTGGCGCTGCTGCTGTTGCCGATCGCCAGCAAACTGCTGGGCAACTGGATCGGCCTGGGCTGGGCCGGCGCCTCGTTCCAGGGCGCCAGTCGCTGGCGCGAAAGCGTGCTGCTGAACATTCGCGGCTTGAGTGAGATCGTCTTTCTCAACCTGCTGCTGCAACAACAGCTGATCAGCCCGGCGCTGTACTTTGCGTTGATGCTGATGGGCCTGGTCGCGACACTGCTGCCGGCACTCGCCGGTATGCACCGAATTCCCCTGAACGCTGCCGCCCCGGCAAGGAGCCCTCATGCCAACCGTTGAATTGCAACGTCGCCCGATCGTGGTCATCGGGGCCGGCCCTTCCGGCGCTATCGCCGCTGCGCTGCTCAAACGCAAGGGCCATGATGTGCTGGTCATCGAGCGACAGCATTTCCCCCGGTTTTCCATCGGCGAGAGCCTGCTGTCGCATTGCCTGGATTTCGTCGAAGAAGCGGGCATGCTCGATGCCGTCAACGCGGCCGGCTTCCAGCTGAAGACCGGTGCTGCGTTCGCCTGGGGCGAGCGCTACAGCAGCTTCGATTTCGGCGATACGTTCACCCAAGGCAAACCGACAACGTTTCAGGTCCAGCGCGCCGACTTCGACAAGCTGCTGGCCGATCAGGCCGCCCTCCAGGGCGTGGAGATCCGCTACGGCGAAACCATCGTCAGCGTCGATATCGATCAAGCCAAGCCACTGCTCGGCGTCAAGCGTGAGGATGGCAGTGAGTATCGGATCGAAGCGGATTTCATGCTTGATGCCAGCGGTTACGGGCGTGTGCTGCCGCGCCTGCTCGACCTGGAGGCGCCGTCGAATTTCCCGCTGCGCCAGGCCGTGTTCACCCACGTCGAAGACCATATCGACAACCCGAATTTCGACCGCAGCAAGATCCTTGTCACCACGCACCCTACCCAGCGCGATATCTGGTTCTGGACCATCCCGTTCAGCAACGGACGTTGCTCGGTCGGCGTGGTCGCTTCAGCGGAACATTTCGAGGGTCGCAGCGACAATCTGGACGATTGCCTGCGCGGCTTCATCGCCGAAACGCCGAGCCTCGCCGGTGTACTGACCAACGCCGTTTGGGATACCCCGGCGCGTACCATCGGCGGGTACTCGGCCAACGTCAAAACCCTGCACGGGCCGGGTTTTGCCTTGCTGGGCAACGCGGCGGAATTCCTCGATCCGGTGTTTTCCTCCGGCGTGACCATCGCCATGCGTTCAGCGAGCATGGCCGCTGCGGTTTTGCACCGTCAGTTGCAAGGCGAAACCGTCGACTGGCAACGCGAGTTCGCCGAACCGCTCAAGCGCGGTGTCGATACCTTCCGCTGCTACGTCGAGGGCTGGTATGCCGGGACTTTCCAGGACGTGATTTATTTCCCTGGCGGTGCGCCGGACATTCGCCGCATGATCAGTTCGATCCTCGCCGGTTATGCCTGGGATGAGCGCAACCCGTTCGTCGCCGAACCCAAACGCCGACTGCGGATGTTGTCGCAGCTGTGTTCAAGGGACGCCACATGAGCTACTTGAGCAACATTTACGTCGAAGAGACCCGTTTCGGGCTTTGGTTCCTGCGCAGCCACACCTGGCAGCATCATGTGCTGCGCGTGGCGATCAATGATCTGCAGCGCCTGTTCGGCGACGTGTTGCCAAGCCGTCCGGTGTTGCTGGACGCCGGTTGCGGTCAAGGCAAGTCATTTCGCTATCTGCAACAGGCCTTCATGCCCGAGCGTCTGATCGGCGTGGACGCCGACCCGCAAAGCCTGAACCAGAGCCGCGCAGAAGCAGCTGGCCAAGGTTTGACGGTAGAATTGCTCGGCAGCGATTGCGCGACCCTGGCCGTGCCCGACGCCAGCGTCGACCTGCTGTTCTGTCACCAGACATTCCATCATCTGGTCGAGCAGGAACAGGCACTCGCCGAGTTCTATCGCGTGCTCAAGCCGGGTGGTTACCTGCTGTTCGCGGAATCCACCGAGGCTTACATTGATACCTGGGTGATTCGCTGGTTGTTCCGCCACCCGATGCACGTGCAAAAGAGTGCCGCGCAGTATCTGGCGATGATTCGTCGACAGGGTTTTCAATTCACGGAAAAAAACGTGTCCTATCCGTACCTGTGGTGGAGCCGCGCCAGGGATTTCGGCCTGCTTGAACGTATGGGCTTGCGCCAACCGAAGCCTTTTGGCCAGCGGGAAGAAACGCTGGTCAATGTGGTGGCGCGCAAACCTCTTGAAGGTGCTGTGTGATGTTTTTCGTCAACCGCTTCGCCATGCGATTTCTTCTATCGGTCGCAGTCCTGCTGCTCGGCGCCTGTGCCAGCCAGCCGCCGCTGCCCGAAAAAAACCCGAGCCTTTCGTTGCCTTTGCAATTTCACATCCAGCGCTTGCAGGCCGAACAGCGTCAAGACTGGGTATTGGTGATCCAGCGTGAAGGTCCGGCCATTCGCTGGTCGATGATGGACCTGCTGGGCATTCCCCAGGCACGCCAGAAACTGGTCGACGGCTCGTGGCGCGCCGATGGCCTGCTGCCGCCCAACCCGGAAGCCCGAGAACTGTTCGCCGCGTTGCTGTTCGCGCTGACCCCAAAAGACGAGCTACAGAGCAACTACCCCAGCGCCTGGCAACACGGCGCGCAACGTTCGCTGCCAGCGCGCTGGGACGTTCATTATTCACAACCCTCGAGCTTCGAATTGAATTTGCCAAAAGGCCCGAATTATCAAATCACGCCCCTGAGCGGTGACACCCCATGACGGCCTACCTGAACGCCCTCGGGGTGATTTGCTCGCTGGGGCGCGGCAAGGCGCAAGTCGCCCGCAACCTGTTCGCTGGCGACTGCTCCGGCATGCGCAGTGAAGCTGGCTGGGTGCCGGAGCGTTCGTTGCCCGTAGGCGCGGTGCAGGGCGAGCTTGCGGCGATTCCGCCACAGCTGAGTCGGCAGCGCAGCCGCAACAATCAACTGTTGCTCGAAGCCGCCCTGCAAATTCGCCAGGACATCGATCAAGCGATCCAGACCTACGGTCGTCATCGCATCGGCGTGGTGCTCGGCACCAGCACCTCGGGCATCGATGAGGCCAGTCAGGGGCTGGCTCAGTACGTGCGCGAGCAGCAGTTCCCGAACGAATATGACTATGAGCAACAGGAACTCGGCGCACCGGCAAATTTCCTCGCCGACTGGTTGCAACTGAGCGGTCCCGCCTATGTGATTTCCACCGCCTGCACCTCCAGCGCCCGGGCATTGATGAGCGCCCGGCGACTGCTCGATCTGGGCGTTTGCGACGTGGTGCTGTGCGGTGGCGTCGACACATTGTGCAAGCTGACCCTTAATGGTTTCTCAGCGTTGGAGGCGGTGTCCGGGCAACGCTGCAATCCGTTCTCGGTAAACCGCAACGGCATCAACATCGGTGAAGCGGCGGTGCTGTTCCTGATGAGCAAACAGTCCAGTGACAGCCAGGCGATTGCCTTGCTGGGCAGCGGCGCCAGCTCCGATGCCCATCACATTTCCGCGCCGGAACCGACCGGCCGTGGAGCCCGACAAGCGATGCGCAAGGCTTTGAACCAGGCCCAATTACAGCCCGAACAAATCGGCTACCTGAACCTGCACGGCACCGCTACCCAGCACAACGACGCCATGGAAAGTCAGGCAGTGAATGCGCTGTTTGCGCAAGGTGTCCCCTGCTCGTCGACCAAACCCATGACCGGTCATACCCTCGGCGCCGCCGGGGCACTGGAAGCGGCGTTCTGCTGGTTGAGCCTGAGCAAGGACAACCACGCGCACGCCCTGCCGCCGCACATCTGGGATGGCCAACCGGACCCGGCGTTACCGCCCCTGAAATGGGTGACCCCGGCCGATCGACTGGCGTCCACAGGACCTCGCTTCCTGATGAGCAATTCCTTTGCCTTCGGTGGCAACAACGTCAGCCTGATTATCGGAGACGCCCCATGATTGACTGGCCGCTCGCCGAACTGCTGCCTCACGCCGGCGACATGATCTTTATCGATCAGATCCTGGCATTCGATGACGAGCAGATTCACACCCGCCTCACCGTCAAGCCTGATGGCTTGTTCAGCCTGCCTGACGGCAGTTTGCCGGCCTGGGTTGGCATCGAACTGATGGCCCAGAGCGTCGCCGCCTTCGCCGGTTGTCATGCGCGCCAGCGTGGCGAAACGGTGGCCTTGGGCTTTCTGCTCGGCAGCCGCAAGTTCGAGTGCAACGTCGAAAACTTCCCGGCCGGCAGCGAGTTGACCATCCACGGCATCCGCTCGCTGGAGGACGACAACGGCATGGGCGTGTTCGAATGCCACATCGACGGGCCAGGCATTCACGCCACCGCCCGCCTGAACGTGTACCGCCCGCCGCAGGCGGCTCAATATCTTCATGAACCCGCAGGAGTCCAGTCATGACTGAATCCGTACTGGTCACCGGTTCCAGCCGTGGTATCGGCCGCGCCATCGCCTTGCGCCTGGCCCAGGCCGGGCATGACATCGTGCTGCATTGCCGCAGTGGACTGAGCGAGGCCATGGCCGTGCAAGCCGACATCGAAGCCTTGGGACGCAAGGCACGCATCCTGCAATTCGACGTCAGCGACCGCGCCATGTGCAAAGCGATGCTTGAGGCCGACGTCGAAACCCACGGCGCCTATTACGGCGTGGTGCTCAACGCCGGCCTGACCCGTGATGGTGCTTTTCCGGCACTGAGCGAGGATGATTGGGATGTGGTGATGCGCACCAACCTCGACGGTTTCTACAACGTGTTGCACCCGGTGATGATGCCGATGATCCGTCGTCGCGCCGCCGGGCGGATTGTCTGCATCACGTCGGTGTCCGGCCTGATCGGCAACCGGGGCCAGGTCAACTACAGCGCCTCCAAGGCCGGCCTGATCGGCGCGGCGAAAGCATTGGCGATTGAACTGGGCAAGCGCAAAATTACCGTTAACTGTGTCGCCCCCGGCCTGATCGACACGGCCATGCTCGACGAAAACGTGCCGGTGGAAGAACTGATGAAAATGATTCCCGCACAACGCATGGGCACACCTGAAGAGGTGGCAGGCGCAGTGAATTTCCTGATGTCCGCGGAAGCCTCGTACATCACCCGGCAGGTTCTGGCCGTCAACGGAGGCCTGTGCTGATGAAGCGCGTCGTCGTCACCGGCATGGCCGGCATCACCTCACTCGGCAGCGATTGGCAGACCATCGTCGGCAACTTCGCCGCCAACCGCAGCGGCATTCGCCGGATGGACGAGTGGGATCGATTCACCGAGCTCAACACGCGCCTGGCGGGGCCTATCGACGACTTCAAGGTGCCGAGCCACTGGACTCGCAAGCAACTGCGCAGCATGGGCCGCGTTTCCCGGCTGGCAGTCGGCGCGGCGGAACAGGCGTTGACGGACGCCGGACTGCTCGACGACGAATCGATCAAGGATGGACGCATGGGCGTCGCCTGCGGTTCGTCCACCGGCAGCACCGACGAGATCAAGGCGTTCGGCAACATGCTGCTCAATTCGGTGGCCGAGGGCCTGAACGCCAACTCGTATGTGCGGATGATGCCGCACACCACGGCGGCCAATATCAGCATTTTCTTCGGCCTCACCGGCCGCCTGATCCCGACGTCAAGCGCCTGCACCAGCGGCAGCCAGGGCATCGGCTATGCCTACGAGGCCATCAAGTTCGGCCGCTTGCCGCTGATGCTCGCCGGCGGCGCCGAAGAGCTGTGCCCGACCGAAGCCATGGTTTTCGACGCGCTCTACGCCACCAGCCTGAAGAACGACACCCCGCAGTTGTCGCCACGTCCTTATGACAGCGGCCGTGACGGCCTGGTGATCGGTGAAGGGGGTGGCATGCTGGTGCTCGAAGAGCTGGAGCACGCCCTCGCGCGCGGCGCACGCATCCATGCCGAAATCGTCGGTTTCGGCAGCAACGCCGACGGCCAGCACACCACCCGTCCCGAACAAGTCACCATGCGCCGGGCGATGGAATTGGCACTGGAAGACGCGGGGCTGCAACCGTCGGATATCGGTTACGTCAACGGCCACGGCACTGCCACTGAACAGGGCGACATCGCCGAAACTTTGGCCACCAGCAGCCTGTTTGGCGAACACATGCCCATCAGCTCGCAAAAGAGCTTCCTCGGCCACACCCTCGGCGCCTGCGGTGCGCTGGAGTCCTGGTTCAGCATCGAAATGATGAACCGCGACCTCTACGCCCATACCCTCAACCTCGACGACGTCGACCCGCATTGCGGCAAGCTGGACTACTTGCGCGGCGAGTTCCGGCAGATGAGCAACCGTTACGTGATGAACAACAATTTTGCGTTTGGCGGGGTGAATACTTCGCTGATTTTCAAGCGCTGGGCGTAACGCGGCAAACTACCGAACGACTTTGAATTTTCGGTGTACTTGCGGACGCTTTCGCGGGCAAACCCGCTTGTGTCGTCCGCAGAAGCGAGGCTCACATCGAACCCCGTGGGAGCAGGCTTGCCCGCGATTGACGGCGCAGCCGTCATGTTTTCAACGGCTCAACCTTGCGCGTCAACAGCTCCACGAATGCCTTGGCCATCGCTGACTTCTGATCCTTGCGTTGCACCAGCCACACCGCCGACACCGCCGCCGGATCAAGCAATGGCCGATAAACCACGCCATCAATCCGCATCCGCTGATAGGACGCCGGCAGCACCGACACGCCCAGCCCCGCAGCGACCAGGCCAATGATGGTCATTGCTTCGCCTGCTTCCTGGGCAAAGTGCGGGCTGAAGCCGGCGTCTCGGGCCAGGCTGAGCAACTGTGCATAGAGCCCGCTGCCATAGCTGCGCGGGAAAAACACGAACGGTTCGAGGGCCAGCGCAGACAGGAACAATCCTTCCTCACTGTCATTGACCAGCGGATGCTTGGAGCTGAGCACCGCCACCAACGGTTCGCGCATCAACTCGACGACGCTCAGGCAATCCGGCAGCCCGAGCGGTCGCATGATCCCGACTTCGATCGACTCATCCACCAAGGCATCGGCCACTTGGGTACTGCTCATTTCCCGCAGGTTCAAATGCACCGCGGGGAAACGCTGACGAAACGAAAAAATCGCTTGGGGAATCGTCGAGTTGAACGGTGCCGACGAGGTAAAGCCGATTTTCAGTTCGCCTAGCTCACCCAACTGCGCCCGGCGCGCCACATCTGCCGCCTTGTCGACCTGCGCCAGTACCAGTCGCGCCTCTTCGAGGAACAATCGACCGGCTTCGCTGAGCTCGACCCGACGATTGGTCCGCTCGAACAAGCGTGCACCGACTTCCTGCTCCAGCGCCTGAATCTGCTGACTCAAGGGTGGCTGGGAGATGCCCAGCACCTGTGCGGCGCGGCCGAAATGCAGTTCTTCGGCAACGGCGATGAAGTAGCGCAGGTGACGCAATTCCATGAAAACCTCATTAGGTCGTTAAAGCTATCAAACAGGTCGAACAATATATTGGATTGAATCATTAGCCAGCTATATGCTTTTTTCATTGCCTGACCGGCTGCGCTGCTCCGAGGTCCAACGTGAAAACTGCTGTCGCCCCACTCGCCCATGAAGTTCCACCCGCTGCACAGGACGATGTCGTCACTGCGCGGGTGGAGATTTACATCGAAAAAGGCACGCCGGCGTTCATGCGCACGGTACTGGCACTGTTCTGTGGCGGCTTTGCCACTTTCGCCCTGCTCTATTGCGTGCAGCCGATGATGCCGCTGTTGTCCAGCGAATACTCCATCAACGCGGCGCAGAGCAGCCTGATTCTGTCGATCGCTACGGGCATGCTTGCCATCGGCCTGCTGATCACCGGTCCCGTCTCCGACCGTATCGGACGCAAGCCGGTAATGGTTGCGGCGCTGTTTGCCGCCGCCCTGTGCACCATGGCCAGCGCGATGATGCCGAGCTGGCACGGCGTGTTGGTCATGCGTGCGCTGATCGGGCTGTCATTGAGCGGCTTGGCGGCGGTCGCGATGACCTATTTGAGCGAAGAGATTCACCCACAACACATCGGTCTGGCCATGGGTCTGTACATCGCCGGCAACGCCATCGGCGGGATGAGCGGTCGGCTGATTACCGGGGTGTTGATCGACTTCGTCAGCTGGCACACGGCAATGCTGGTGATCGGTGGCCTGGCGCTGATTGCCGCGGCAGTGTTCTGGAAAATCCTCCCTGAATCACGCAATTTCCGCGCCCGCTCATTGCATCCGCGCAGCCTGCTGGACGGTTTCACCATGCACTTTCGCGACGCCGGCCTGCCGTTGCTGTTTCTCGAAGCGTTCGTGCTGATGGGCGCGTTCGTCACGCTGTTCAACTACATCGGCTATCGCTTGCTGGCCGAGCCGTATCACATGGAACAAGCCTTCGTCGGCCTGCTCTCGGTGGTGTACCTGTCGGGTATCTACAGTTCGGCGAAAATCGGCTCGCTGGCTGACAAGCTCGGACGGCGCAAAGTGCTTTGGAGCACCATCGTGCTGATGCTCGGCGGCCTGGCCCTGACGATGTTTACCCCGCTGCCGCTGGTGGTTATCGGCATGCTGATTTTCACCTTCGGCTTCTTCGGCGCCCACTCGGTCGCCAGCAGTTGGATCGGCCGCCGTGCCACCAGGGCCAAAGGACAGGCGTCGTCGCTGTACCTGTTCAGCTACTACGCTGGATCGAGCATTGCTGGCACGGCGGGCGGGGTGTTCTGGCACCTGGGCGGCTGGAACGGCATCGGCCTGTTCATCGGCTCGCTGCTGGTGATTGCACTGCTCGTGGCGCTGAAACTGGCGAAGTTGCCGCCGTTGCCCGCAAGCGCTGCTATCTGAGCACCACCCGCGCCTCCAGCAATCCATCGCGCGCCTCCAGTGTCAGCGATTGCAGTGTGGAGCCGTCGCGTTCGAGGCGGTCCAGCCATGGCAACAGCGCCATGGCGTCGCCGCTGAGGGTCAGGCGTAATTGATCGTTGTCGCTGTCCATCTGATGCAATTCAAGGCCTGCCGCCGTAGCGCTGTCGCTGATGCGCCGTGACAGCGGCTGGTTGGCTGATTGCGCAACGCCAAGGGGTTGTGCCTGCTGCAATTGCGCCGCGAGTATCCATTGTTGTTGATAGCGGCGTTCGGCTGTTGCGAGTCGTTGTTGGGTTGGCTGCCAAATCAGCAGGTATGCCGGAACGCCCACCACTAAAACACCCAGTGCCAATAGCAGTCTTCGTTCGCGCAAAGAAAGCCGCTGAAACTTTGCAGCGATTGTGCTCAATCCGCTCAATCTCATGCGCCTTGCTCCACGGTCAGAGTCGCCTGCACCCGGTTGTTGTGCTCCTTGTTTGCGCTGTCGAGCCGAACCGGCAGACCTTGCTGCCGACCCCGCTCGCGCAGCAGCTCCAGTTCGGCAAAGTTGCTGGCCGTCAGCTGGATTCGCCAGCCATCGCCCTCGCGAAATTCGATGCGCCGGACTTCGACATCGCTGGCACCGATCACTTGCTCGACCAGTCTGACCAATCCTGCAATCCGCCCGCCTTGCGCCTGTGCGCCTTGGCTTTGCAGGTTTTTGAGTTGTGCCGCGAGGTCGACGATGCGGGTCTGCTCGGGGTACAACGTCTTGAACTGTTGCTCACTGCGGCTGTAGAGCTGACGACTTTGATTGTCGAGAAAACGGACACGCGTTTCACTCGCGCCCCAGTTCAGCAGTGCAAGCAGCAGCATCGCGATTACGCCGAGGCGCCAAGGCAGGCGGATACCCCGTGGGGCGAAATCGCCCTGCAACAAATTGATCGCCTGGCCCTGTTCCCGCATCAACCATTGATCACACTCGGTGTTTGCCTGACGCTCATCGCGCCATTGGATGTCCGAGGGCAAATGAGGCCTCATCAACGCCAATCCGTCATCGGTCAGTGTCAGGCGAGCGGGCAGCCCCCCACCCAGCATCCAACGGCCAAACCACCAGATGCCGAGCGCTTGATCCCGAGGCAATACGTCGGCGTCGATACACACCGAGCGCACGTCAATTCCCGCCTCTCTCAGCAGCGCAAGTACAGCGGCAAATTGCTCCCGGTCAATCAACATCAGCGGATAACGCCCCAGTGGGTCACGCACGCCAATGCTCAGGTGCAGATGCTCCAGTGCTTCGCTCAATTGCTCTTCAATGGCGAAAGCGAGGGTTTGTGCATCGGGAGCGCGTCGGGACGGCCAGGGTTCACTGCACAGCCAACTGCACAATTCCATGGGAAGCAACAGATCTACGGGTTGGCCTTTCAGTGTCTGTGCTGCGTCGCTCAGGGTCATGGGTTGTCGTTGACCGGTTGCAGACCACCTGCAGCAGGGCCACTGCGCCGAAGGTACAGCCAGGCCTTGCGGGGTCAGGTAGAGCCAGTTTTTCATTGCGCTATCTCGTTGCTGTTCGACGGCAGTAACCGCCGTTGCAGAATGTTCAATTGGCGCGTCTTGGGGTCGCGTTCGACATCGGTGGTCAAGCGCAGACGGCTCTGCCCGTGGGTGACGTGGACGGTGATTCGATACCAGCGGCTGTCGATGCCCAGGCCGTGGCTGCTCAAGCCTTTGCCTGACAACAGCGGGTCCTGGGTGAAGGCCTGAACGCTCGACCAGGGCGTCGTCGAGCGCTGGCGCAGCAATGCATCCGCTGCGGCCGCTTCGACACCGTCCAGTGTGCGCAGAAGCAGCGCCGGGGCCGTGTTGATGTTCAGCGAAGCGCCCACGGGCAACAACGCGACCCAAGGTTCCAGTCGACGCAGATGTTCACCGTCGATATCGGGCAATAGGCGCAACTGACTCAGATCTCGCAAGGCACCGACTTGCTCCAGGTGCAGCTCGGGCAGTTCCAGCAGCGCCAACAAGCGCGCCCAACGCTTGAGCGTGACCTGATCAACCTGCCCCTGAATCAACAGGGCATTAAGATTGAAGCGTCCGGCCAGATCCTCGATGGCAAAGCTGATCTGCGCGTCCTCCATGACGAAAGCCGGGATCTGATCAGGTAGACGGTCGCTGTCTTTGTGCTGTGCCATCAACAATGACAGCGCCAAGGTTTCTCCGGCCATGCCGAGCTGACGCAAATGCAGTTGATGCAGTTGTTGCCCGGTGCTTTGCAGCAACAGTCGATGGCTGCGCAGCACGCCACCGATGATCACCAGTGCCAGGCTCATGACCAGCAACACGCTGATCAGCGCCACACCGCGTTGGCGTGTCCTCACAACAGTGCACCCGGCAACAACATCACTCGACGGATCGCCTGGTATCGTCCCGTCGATACCTGCATTTCCAGGGCCAGCGGTGCCTCTGCGGTAAGCCAGTCGCCGCGCCAGCCGGTGCGAGCGTCGAACAGACGCCAACGCAAGTCGCGGACATCATCGAGCAGCTTTTGCCGCTGCACCACCGACGAGCCTTCTGCCCGGCTCTCTCGCCACAACGCGCCATTGTCGAGACGGTAAGTCAGCGCTTGCCGCTCGCTGCGCGGCAGGTCCAGCGGGTTGCGCCAATTGCCGCGCTGCCATTGCAATTGTGTCTGTTGCAATACGACTGGCTGTTGCGTGATGTGCAGCACGTCACGCTCAATCACGGCGATGGCGCGCTGCAAACTACGCAACTCACGCTCATGGGCAGTACTGCCCTGCTGCACCCGTACCACACCTTCGAACAGCGTCCAGCTGGCCAGCCCCAACACGGCGAAGATCGCCATGGCGATCACCAGTTCCAACAGGGTGAACCCGATCTGCTTATTCATCACGATCAGCGATCCAGGCAGTGACTTGATGCAGGGGCCGGTCACGATCGGCCAGGCTGACTTCAATGTCGACTGTGAGCAGGCGCGGCTCCGAGCTGTCACCAACACGCTGGCGCAGCAGCCAGTCGCGACTGGCCATGTGCACCGTGTGCTGCGACTGCCCATTGGCTGGAGCGGATTGCAGACGCAGTTCATTGAGTTGATTGTCCGCCACCCACGCCGCCAACAGCCGTTGTTCGACGACAGCCGATTGCTTGACCACGTATTGGCTCGCAGACAGCACAGCAGTCGCCAGGGTCGCAAAAACCGCCAGCGCCACCATGATCTCCAGCAGAGTGAAGCCGTCCATGCGTGAGGCCAGACAGGGCTTAACCATCAATCACCACCTCACCAATGCCATCGCTGGAAAGGCTCGACCAGATCCGGTCCCTGGCCTCGAACGTCAATGTGAACGTGCTGGTTTCATCACTGCTCAGCATCAATAGTTGAGGCGGGCCTTCGTCAGCGCCCAGGCTGACGGAATAACCATCCTGCTTCAGGCGCAACCGCAGATGATCGGGCCATCGATAAACAGCGGTCAGCGCTTCCCAACCCCGCACCTCGAGCCGCATCGCCCGGTATCCTTCGGCACTCAAGCGCACGCCGTATTCCTGCCCGTCGATGACCGCTCTTTCGCGCAATTGCCGAATGACCCCGGCGAGGGCGTCCGCTTCGCGTCGAGCCTGTTGCGCGGGGTTCATGCCGGTGGCGAAACTGACCATGCCCGCCAGCACGCCGATCAATACGATCACGATCATCAATTCCAGCAAGGTAAATCCTCGACAACGACGCGGCATCAATCAACCGCCCCAGTTGCCGATGTCGGCCGCATGCCCTTCACCGCCCACCACGCCATCGGCACCAAGGGAGTACAAATCGTAAGTGCCGTCGACCGATTGCACACCGGGATTGAGGTACTGATAGGGTGTATTCCACGGATCCACCGGCACAGATTTCAAGTAGCCATTGGGGTTCCAGTTGCGCGCTGCAGGCAGGCCGGACGGGCGTTTGCTCAAGGCTTCAAGCCCCTGTTGCGTCGAGGGATAGTTGAAATTGTCGAGGCGATACATCTCCAGGGCAGTGGCGATGGCCTGGATGTCGACTTTGGCGGCGGTGACTTTGGCCTGATCGGGACGGCTCATGAACTGCGGTACCACAATGGCCCCCAGAATGCCGATGATGACCACCACCACCATGATTTCGATGAGGGTAAAACCGCGTTGCAAAGGACTGCGACGTAAAGCGTTCATGGATCAATTCACCAATTGGTTGAGGCTGAGTATCGGAAGCAGAATCGCCAGCACGATCAGCAGCACCACGCCGCCCATCAGCACCAGCATCGCGGGCTCGAATAGACTCACCACCAGCGCGATCCGCGCGGCGAGGCTGCTTTCCTGTTGTTCGGCGGCGCGGCTGAGCATGCGGTCGAGTTCGCCGGCCCGTTCGCCACTGGCGATCATGTGCAGCATCATCGGCGGGATATCGCCGCCGATTTCCAGGCCACGGGTCAGGGTGCCGCCTTCGCGGACCGCACGGGCAACGTCGGCCATGCGCGCGCGAATGCTCAGGTTGCCGATCACAGCGGCGGCGATTTCCAGTGCGTCGACCAGGGGAACCGCGCTTTTACCGAGAATTGCCAGGGTGCTGGCGAACCGTGCGGCTTCCATTTCCCGCAGCAATTGACCGGCGATCGGCAGATTCAAGACCAACCGATGCCAACGCATCCGCCAGAGCGGCTGACGCAGACTCCAGCGCCAAAGGCCGCCCACCATCGCCAGCCCGCCGAACACTAACAGGCCATGGCTGCGCAGCCCGTTACTGACACTGATCAAGGCCCGGGTCAGCCAGGGTAAGGGTTGCCCGCTGTCGACGAAGATTTTCACCACGTCCGGCACCACGTAACCCAGCAGAAAGCCGACGATGACAACGCTGGCGAGCATCAGGATCAACGGGTACACCAGGGCCATCTGAATTTTTTGTCGCGACGCCTGGCGGGCCTGGGTGTACGCCGCCAGTTGCTCCAGCACATGCCCCAAATGGCCCGAACGTTCACCGGCCGCCACGGTGGCGCGGAACAATTCAGGGAATGCCTTGGGAAATTGCGCCAGCGCCGCGGCCAGTGCATGGCCCTCCATCACCCGGCTTCTGACGGCTGACAGCAGCCCGGCAATCCGACGTCTGGCACTTTGTTTCGCGACAGCCTCAAGGGCTTCTTCCAGAGGCAAACCCGCCTGAACCAATGTCGACAACTGCAATGTCAGCAGTGCCAGATCGGCGGCACTCAGCCGCCCAGCGCCCGGTGTGGAATTCATGCCGCCAGCAGTCCGGATCTCACTCACGTCGCGGGGCCACAGCCCGCGCGCACGTAACAGTTGCCGGGCGTGGCGAGGGCTATCGGCCTCCAGCCGCCCTTTGCAGCGACGGCCCTGAGCATCATCTGCGCGGTAATCGAATGTCGGCACGTCCTAGTCCTCCCGAGTCACGCGCAGCAACTCGTCGAGGCTGGTCTGGCCGTCGATCACCCGCTGTCGGCCATCCTGAAACAGGCTGCGCGCTCCCTTGCGCGCCTCGTCGGTCAATGCCTGCTCGCTGGCACCCTGATGAATCAGCGTCGAGATTGCCGGCGTCACGCTGATCAATTCATAGATGCCGATCCGCCCGCGATAACCGTGCTGACATTGTTCACAGCCCACGGCCCTGAACAGTTGCAACGTCGTCGCCCTGCCCAGCCCCAGTCGCTGGCAAGCCGCCGCATCAGCGCCGTACGGCGCCTTGCAATGCGGGCACAACGTTCGCAGCAACCGTTGGGCCAACACCCCCACCAGTGACGAGGCCAACAGATAGGCATCCACCCCCATGTCCACCAGACGCGTCACGGCACCGACCGCGCTGTTGGTGTGCAACGTCGACAGCACCAGATGACCAGTCAGCGAAGCCTGCACGGCAATTTCCGCCGTTTCGCGGTCGCGGATTTCACCGACCATCACCACGTCCGGGTCCTGGCGCAGAATCGCCCGCAACCCCCGGGCGAAGGTCATGTCGACTTTCGGATTGACCGGCATCTGCCCGACGCCGGGCAGGTGGTATTCGATGGGATCCTCGACCGTCAGGATGTTGCGAGTCTGGTCGTTCAGGCTGCTCAACGCAGCGTACAGGCTGGTGGTTTTGCCCGAACCGGTAGGCCCGGTCACCAGCAAAATCCCGTGGGGTTTACTCAGCAATTGCTGCAACGCCAAGAGGATGTCATCCGGCATCCCCAAACGCGACAACTCCAGGCGCCCGGCCTGTTTGTCGAGCAGGCGCAAGACTACCCGCTCACCGTGGGCTGAGGGCAACGTCGAAACCCGCACATCCACTTCATGCCCGGCCAGTCGCAGGGCTATTCGGCCATCCTGCGGCACCCGCTTTTCGGCAATATCCAGCCGCGCCATGACCTTGATCCGCGACACCAGCAGCGTCGCCAGTTCCCGCCGTGGCCGAAGCATTTCCCGCAGCTGCCCGTCGACGCGCATACGCACGCAAAGGTACTGCTCGAAGGTTTCCAGATGCACATCCGAGGCATGCTCGCGTACCGCTTCACTGAGCAACGCGTTGATCAGGCGGATGACCGGCGCATCACCCTGTTGTTCAAGCAGGTCGGCGGTTTGCGGTACCTGGTCCGCCAGACTCAGCAGGTCCAGTTCTTCGTCCAACCCTTGAGCGACTTGCTCGGCAGCGCTCTGGCCTTCGCGGTATGCCGTCGCCAGCCGAGTCGCAAATTCATCCGCAGGCAACAGCCGCATCGGAAGGTCCCGAGCACAGCGCCGACGGACTTCGGCCAACGCGGTCAGCGGTGTATCGCTGCGCAGCACAATGCGGGGCTCGCCTTCCTCCCACACCAACAGCACGCCGAAACGCCGGGCGAAACCAAAGGGCAACGACTCTGCACCCTCCATCGAGCGGCTCATGGCGCCGGTGGCGCCGACTGGCGCAGGTCGAACACCGGCGCATTGGAAACCGGCTCAAACAACTGACGCGCATCCGCTGGCAGCAGCAACGAGTTGTTTTCCCGCGCCCCTGGCTGACTCAAGTCCCGCAGTGCGTTGTAGCGTCGCTGGCTGACATCGCTGAGGTCTTCTGTACTGCGCACAATGGTCGGCCGCAAGAACACCATCAGATTGCTTTTGGTTTGCGTTTCCCGGGTCCAGCGAAACAACGCCCCCAGGTATGGAATATCGCGCAGTAGCGGCACTCCGCTTTTTTGCGTACGCACGCTGTCGCGGATCAGGCCGCCAATGACGATGATTTCACCGTCATCGGCCAGAATGGTGCTCTTGAGCGCGCGTTTGTTGGTGATCAAGTCTGAAGAGTCGATGCCTGAAACCGACGGCGCGATATCCGACACCTCTTGCTCGACCTCAAGGCGCAGGGTCGAGCCTTCGTTGATGTAGGGTTTGATCTTCAGGCTGATGCCGACGTCCTTGCGTTCGACCGTGGTGAACGGATTGTCCGCACCACTGCTGTTAGTGGCGTAGGAACCGGTTTTGAACGGTACGTTCTGGCCGACGATGATTTCCGCTTCCTGATTGTCCAGGGTCAACAGGCTCGGGGTGGACAACAGGTTGCTATGGGTATTGCTGGCCAGCGCTGAAATCAACGCGCCGAAACGATCACTGCCCAGGTGCAGCAGCGCGCCTTCCGGCGCCGATTTTTTCTCGTCGAACTTCAACCCGCCGACGATAGGAATGTCGGTTCCGGGAAAGTTGATGAAGCCTTTCGCGTCACCAGTGTTCAAGCCCCACTGCACGCCAACGGCTTCGGCAATGTCGCCGGAAATCTCGACGATGGCAGCATGGATCAGCACCTGCGCTCGCGGCTGATCCAGCTGACGCACGATGCTTTCGATGGTCCGGACCTGTGCCGGCTCGGCAATCAGTACCAGCGCATTCTGGCTCTCGTCGGCCTTGATCATGAATGTCGTACTGGGCGCAATGTCCTTGCCTGCGCCAACGGCCGGAGCGACTTTTCGGCCCTGGCCCATGCTTTCCAGAATTTCCGCCAGCTGCCTGGCATCACTGTGACGCAGACGGATCACCCTGGCGTTGTCCGGGGTCTCGGTCGCCGGGATATCCAGACCACGAGCCAGCTCGGTCAAGCGTTGGCGAACCGCCGGCGGACCAATGAGGATCAGACGGTTGGTTCGCGTGTCAGCCAACACCTGAATCGAGGTATCGGCATTACGCTTGCCCAGTGACGATTCCATCACCGACACCACGTCGCTGACCTGAGCGTGGCGCAGCTGAACCACGGCGTGCATGCTGCTCTGCCCGGAATCCAGTTGTCGCACCACGTGGGCGATTCGTTGCGCATTGGCCGCCGTGTCGGTTATCACCAACGCATTGGCGGATACCGAAGGCCCGACGTAGCCATTGACCGAGACCAGGGGCCTGACCAGGCCTGCAATGTCGTTGGCGCTGCTGGTGTTCAATTCGATGACCTGAGTGACGAATTGCGACGCCGTGGTGTTTTTTGCCGAACCGGTGCCGGCACGGGTTTTTGCTTCGGTCACGGGCGTGATCAGGATCCGGTCGCCTTCATCGATGACCGTGAAGTTATGGGCATCGAGCACCGAGTAGAACAGGCGCCGAACACCCTCACGATCGAGGGCCTGACGGGACATCACCGTGACGCGCCCGGAGACCCTGGGATCGAGCACCACGGTAGTGCCGAGAATGCTGGAAATTTCCTCGACAATGTCCCGCAGCTCGGCGTTGTTCATCGCCAACTGCCATTTTTCTTCTGCTGCCTGAAGTCCCCAGGGGAAGGCCAGGCTCAACAACAACGCAAGCAAAAGCAGCGGGCGAAAACGACGTACGCCAAGGAAAAGCTTCATGACTGTGATCACTCTGACGGCCCGGATAACGGGTGTAGATAACGCGCGGGAACAGCGGAGTCGTGCAGGTCGTCCGGCGACTCGAGTTGACGCAGAAAACGCTCGGCGGGTGGTAGCAGTGCGAGTCGCTCTTCTCGCCCCTTGTTCCACAGCACCACTTGATTCGCCTCGACACGACGCAGCACGCTGCCACCCGGCAAGCGCTCGCCTACCTGATACATGCGCGAGCCTTGAGCATCGACCAGCAACGCTCTGGACGCACCGTTGCTGACGACAAAACTGGCCTGCAAGGTCAGTGGCTCGGCACTGGCCAGCAACGTTGTGCCTTTCATCAGCCCCATGACGGTTGCCACGGCAGTGGCATCCGAAGGCGCTTGGGAGGGTGCCGACGGCGCTGCCGCAAGAACCGGCAGAGGCATGGCCAGATGTTCACGAAAACGCCACTCTTGCCACAGCAGAAATACCGCGTAGCCAATGGGCACCATCAGCAGGCAAAAACGGCCCGCTACGTTCAATGAATGCTTCACTGGCGGATCACTCGAACCTTTCGTTAGAACGATTGCCGCACAATCGCAGAGACATCCGTCGCAATATCCGGTGCCCGCGTGCCTCGTGCACGATCACCGCGCCCACGTGCAGTGCAATCAGTGCCGCAAGCACCCCACACGCCCACACATGCACCGTGGTGAACAGCGCGAGAAGGTCGGCGTCGTCCAGCGGCTGAGCAATCTGGAACAAGCCGAACACATCGATCGGGCGGTCCATCATCAGGACACCCGTGATCAAAACCAGACTTACGGTGAAATAAATCAACACGTGAGCAAGCAATACCAGCCGCTCCATGAGTGCTGAAGCCAGCACATTCATGTGCCGGAGATGCCAGGCAAAAATAAACAAACGCCAGAAGAAAACCGGAATGAACACTGTGGTCAATGAAACATTGATAAAAGCCACCCGGTGCTTGATCGGCGCCGGCACATCAATGCCGGCTGCATAGAAACCGGATGCCAAGGTCCAAACGATGACCATGGCCGATATCCAGTGCAGCAGCACACGTTGCCTGGAGTAACCCAAAACCGTCATTTTCAACTCGATGTTCAAAAAAACTTCAGGCGACCTTCACAGGCCACCTGAAGTCATGCGAAAGGATTTAGAGTTTGTTCCACGCCATGTGCCAATGCGCACCGACGCCAGGCTCAAAACCATTAGCGCTTGGGCTGAATTGCTTGCAATAACCCGACTCAGGGAAAGGTTTGCACTCAAAGACTTCCTTGGTCTTGGGTTGCAGCACTTTGGTCCCGGCGGTGTAGCCGTTGATGCCTTCCGGGAACACGAAGTCGTAGTCGACGCCTGCACCTTCACCGGACAGTTTCGTGGTCTGGGTATCCTGGCGAGTGGTCCGACCGTCGAGGGTTGTGCCGACCAGGGTCAGGGTATGAGCTCCAGGATTACTGCGAACATCAATCGCCAGCCAGGAAGCACCGCTGTCCACTTGAGCAGAAGTGGAGCCAACCGGCTTGTTGCTCGCGTCGAACAACGTCGCTTCGACGTTCATCTTGCGATTGGACATGATGCTGAAATCGACCTTGGCCAGGCCTTTGTCCAACACATACTCAGCTTGTTGCGAGGCTACCGAGAGACGAGCCGCGGTATCTTCCTCCATCTTCAATTGCACTTCGTAACGGGTCACGCCGCTTTCTTTCTGTGCGTATACGCTGTTGTTGCCTTTGACCGGTTCGATGTTGCCGCTTTCATCGCGAACGCCTGCGCGAACCAGTTTATGAGCCTTGTTGATAGCTTCTGCCAACTTGAACGACCAATTGGCGGGCGAGCCTTCATCGGCCGACTCGATGGCAATCTCGACACTGTATTCAGGGTTCTCGCCATTGGCGGAGAACGCACGTGCCTTGACCTTGTCCCCGACCAGCAACGCGGTCGAAGGCGAAATGCTGCCCACGGAAGCCCAGCCACCCGGCAGCTCGGGTTCTGCCAGGATGTTCACGTCTGCCACGTTGTAGAACGCGGCGTCGGTGTCGCCGACGGTCCAGATTGCCAAAAGGACGTGGTGACCGGATTTGTCAGCAGGGATGGTGCAGTTGTGTTTGTCACTGTTTGACGGTTTCTGATTGCCGCCGTCGATGGTGCAGAACGGCGTGCTTTCGAACGTGGCACGCTTGAGCGCTTCGTTCGGGTTCCAGCCGTTTCGGCTAATGAAATATTCGTGTTTGGTGGCTGGGTGAGCGGCCGTGTAGCGCCACTGGAAATCAATCGTGCGGTCCTTGATTTCCGTCAGTTGCCAACGGGTCGCTGATTGGGCGTCCAGGGCGGAGAAGCTCGAGTGACCGCCGCTTGCAATCTTGCCATCGACCGGCCCCTGCAAAGGCGCGCCACCGACACCAGCGGGAAAGCCCTTGAAGGTTTCACCGACACTTTGTGGCTCGTATTGCGCGCCGCCACAGTTGGTATTCACACCTTTCTGACAGGCCAGTGCACGCGACGGCGGTGTTTCCAGATAACCATGAGCAAAAGCACCTTGAGATGCCAACATTGCCGATAACAGGATCATTGAAGAAGTGCAGGCAGCAAACGCACTTCCCTTGTAAGAAGTATTTTTCATCAAATGAATTCCAGACTGCTTATCGAAATTTAAGGCGCACATTGCTGGCGCCACTGTTTGCGATGTTGCTCATCCTCTGGGATGAACAAGTGTCTGAAACCTTACTTGGATGAAGGCGTTTTCTATGTAGGGAAAGTCTCTTCTAGCCGCGGGAACAGTCTCTACGACTAATACTCTGACACGAGACGACATAGTTCTTACAAGCGGTGACCCAAAAGCAAACAGCAAAAGGTGGGCATGAAAAAGCCTGTCGGGCGCCAGGCCGGACAGGCTGTCAATTACCGCGAAAACAGTTACTCGTGATACTGCGCCGACAACTCATGCACCGCGCGCAAGAACGCGCCGGCATGTTCCGGGTCGACTTCCGGCGTGATGCCGTGACCCAGGTTGAACACGTGGCCACTGCCCTTACCGTAGCTGGCGAGGATGCGGCCCACTTCATTGCGAATCGCTTCTGGCTTGGCGTAAAGCACGGTCGGGTCCATGTTGCCTTGCAGCGCGACCTTGTCACCGACACGGGCACGGGCGTTACCGATATCGCAGGTCCAGTCCAGGCCCAGTGCATCGGCGCCCGCCTCGGCGATGCTTTCCAGCCACAGACCGCCGTTCTTGGTGAACAGGATCACTGGCACCTTGCGCCCTTCGTGCTCTCGAATCAAACCGCTGACGATTTTCTTCATGTAGGCCAGCGAGAACTCCTGGTACGCCGCTGCCGACAGGTTGCCGCCCCACGTGTCGAAAATCTGCACCGCTTGCGCACCCGCCATGATCTGGCCGTTGAGATAGCTGGTGACCGACTGTGCGAGCTTGTCCAGCAGCAGGTGCATGGCTTGCGGGTTGTCGTAGAGCATCGCTTTGGTCTTGCGGAAGTCTTTCGACGAGCCGCCTTCGACCATATAGGTGGCGAGGGTCCACGGGCTGCCGGAGAAACCGATCAGCGGAACGCGCCCGTTCAGTTCCCGGCGAATGGTGCTGACCGCATCCATCACGTAGCCCAGGTCTTTGTGTGGATCGGGGATCGGCAGGGCTTCGATGTCGGCCAGGGTGCTGACGACTTTCTTGAAGCGCGGACCTTCGCCGGTTTCGAAGTACAGGCCCTGGCCCATGGCATCAGGGATGGTCAGGATGTCGGAAAACAGGATGGCCGCGTCCAGTTGTGGATAGCGGTCCAGCGGCTGCATCGTGACTTCGCAAGCGAACGCCGGGTTCATGCACAGGCTCATGAAATCGCCGGCCTTGGCACGGCTGGCGCGGTATTCAGGCAGATAGCGACCAGCCTGACGCATCATCCACACAGGGGTGACGTCAACAGGTTGCTTGAGCAGGGCGCGCAGGAAACGGTCGTTCTTCAGGGCAGTCATGTCGGCATCCGGAAAAAAAGTGCGGGCATTTTCTCAGAGCCGGACGCAAAAGGCACGGCAAGCGCCGCACCTTTTGTCTATCGGGTCAATTTGTCGCGGGGAAACCCGTAACTCGCAACACCACAAAGCACTGTGGGAGCTGGCTCGCGAGCGATGGCATCACTTCGGTCTACGTTGAAAACCGAGGTTTCTGCATCGCTGGCAAGCCAGCTCCCACAGGTATTGCGTTGCAGTTTCGACCGGGGGTCAGACGCCCAGGTAATCCAGGATCCCTTCAGCCGCATTGCGGCCTTCGAAGATCGCCGTTACCACCAGGTCGGAACCGCGAACCATATCGCCACCGGCGAAGATTTTCGGGTTGCTGGTCTGGTGCTTGTACTGACCTTGTTCCGGCGCCACGACGCGGCCCTGGCTGTCGGTCTGGATGCTGAACTGCTCGAACCAAGGCGCCGGGCTCGGACGGAAACCGAAGGCGATGACCACGGCATCGGCCGGGATGATCTCTTCGGAGCCCGGGATCGGCTCTGGGCTGCGACGGCCACGGGCGTCCGGTTCGCCGAGACGGGTCTCGACCACCTTCACGCCTTCGACCTTGTCTTCGCCGACAATCGCGATCGGCTGGCGGTTGTAGAGGAATTTCACGCCTTCTTCCTTGGCGTTCTTCACCTCTTTGCGCGAGCCTGGCATGTTCGCTTCGTCACGACGATAAGCACAGGTCACCGACTTGGCGCCCTGGCGGATCGAGGTACGGTTGCAGTCCATCGCCGTATCGCCACCGCCAAGTACCACGACTTTCTTGCCTTTCATGTCGACGAAATCTTCCGGCGACTTTTCAAAGCCCAGGTTGCGGTTGACGTTGGCGATCAGGAAGTCCAGCGCGTCGTACACGCCCGGCAGGTCTTCCCCGGCAAAGCCGCCCTTCATGTAGGTGTAGGTGCCCATGCCCATGAATACCGCATCGTATTCTTCGAGCAGTTGCTCGATGGTCACGTCCTTGCCCACTTCGGTGTTCAGGCGGAACTCGATGCCCATGCCGGTGAAGACTTCGCGGCGATTGCTCAGCACGGTCTTTTCCAGCTTGAACTCGGGGATGCCAAAAGTCAGCAGACCGCCGATTTCCGGGTTCTTGTCGAACACCACCGGGGTCACGCCGCCACGTACCAGCACGTCCGCACAGCCCAGGCCAGCAGGGCCTGCGCCGATGATCGCGACACGCTTGCCGGTCGGCTTGACCTTGGACATGTCCGGGCGCCAGCCCATGGCGAACGCGGTGTCGGTGATGTATTTCTCGACCGAACCGATGGTCACCGCGCCGAAACCGTCGTTGAGGGTGCAGGCACCCTCGCACAGACGGTCTTGCGGGCACACCCGGCCGCAGACTTCCGGCAGGGTGTTGGTCTGGTGCGACAACTCGGCGGCCTGGAGGATGTTGCCCTCGGCCACCAATTTGAGCCAGTTGGGAATGAAGTTGTGCACCGGGCACTTCCATTCGCAATACGGGTTGCCACAACCCAGGCAGCGGTGGGCCTGATCGGCCGACTGCTGGGGTTTGAACGGTTCGTAGATTTCGACGAACTCTTTCTTGCGTTGACGCAACAGTTTCTTCTTCGGATCTTTGCGCCCGACATCGATGAACTGGAAGTCGTTATTCAGACGTTCAGCCATTGTTAAAACCTCATCAAACTCTTCAGGCGCATATCACTGCGGATTGGCACGGGTGCTGGAAAGCAACGATTTCAGGTTGGCAGCCTTCGGCTTGACCAGCCAGAAGCGACGCAAGTAATCATCGAGGTTCTCGGCGAGCTCACGCCCCCACTCGCTGTCGGTTTCCTCGACGTACTCGTTCAGCACGCGTTGCAAATGGCTGCGGTAGGCTTCCATCGCCTCGCCGCTGATCCGCTGGATTTCCACCAGTTCGTGGTTGACCCGGTCAACGAAGGTGTTGTCCTGGTCGAGCACGTAGGCGAAACCGCCGGTCATGCCAGAGCCGAAGTTGTAACCGGTCTTGCCCAGTACGCAGACGAAACCACCGGTCATGTACTCGCAGCAGTGATCGCCAGTGCCTTCCACCACGGTGTGGGCACCGGAGTTACGCACAGCGAAACGCTCGCCCGCGGTGCCGGCGGCGAACAGCTTGCCCCCGGTGGCGCCGTACAGGCAGGTGTTGCCGATGATGGCACTGTCCTGAGTCTTGTAGACGCTGCCCTTGGGCGGAACGATGACCAGCTTGCCGCCGGTCATGCCCTTGCCGACATAATCGTTGGCGTCGCCTTCCAGGTACAGGTTCAGGCCGCCGGCGTTCCATACGCCGAAGCTCTGGCCCGCAGTACCCTTGAAGCGGAAGGTGATCGGCGCATTCGCCATGCCCTGGTTGCCATGCTTGCGAGCGATTTCGCCGGAGATCCGCGCGCCGATGGAACGGTCGCAGTTGCAGATATCCAGGTCGAACTCGGCACCGCTCAGGTCGTTGATCGCCGAAGCAGCCATCTCGACCATTTTCTCGGCCAGCAGGCCTTTGTCGAACGGCGGGTTGCGGTCTACGCCACAGAACTGCGGCTTGTCCACTGGCACATGGTCGCTGCCCAGCAACGGGGTCAGGTCCAGGTGATGCTGCTTGGCGGTCTGGCCTTCGAGGACTTCCAGCAGATCGGTACGACCGATCAGCTCTTCGAGGGAGCGCACGCCCAGCTTGGCCAGCCACTCACGGGTTTCTTCGGCGACGTAGGTGAAGAAATTCACCACCATGTCGACGGTACCGATGTAGTGGTCCTTGCGCAGTTTTTCGTTCTGGGTCGCGACGCCGGTGGCGCAGTTGTTCAGGTGGCAGATGCGCAGGTATTTGCAGCCCAGGGCGATCATTGGCGCGGTGCCGAAGCCGAAGCTTTCAGCGCCGAGGATCGCTGCCTTGATCACGTCGAGGCCGGTTTTCAGGCCACCGTCGGTCTGCACCCGAACCTTGCCGCGCAGGTCGTTGCCGCGCAGGGTCTGATGGGTTTCGGCCAGACCGAGCTCCCACGGGGCGCCCGCGTACTTGATCGAGGTCAGCGGCGATGCGCCGGTGCCGCCGTCGTAGCCGGAGATGGTGATCAGGTCCGCGTAGGCCTTGGCCACACCGGCGGCGATGGTGCCAACGCCCGCTTCCGCTACCAGCTTCACCGAAACCAGCGCCTTCGGGTTGACTTGTTTCAGGTCGAAAATCAGCTGCGACAAGTCTTCGATGGAGTAGATGTCGTGGTGCGGCGGTGGCGAAATCAGGGTCACGCCCGGCACTGCATAACGCAGCTTGGCGATCAGGCCGTTGACCTTGCCGCCTGGCAACTGACCGCCTTCGCCCGGCTTGGCGCCTTGAGCGACCTTGATCTGCAGCACTTCGGCGTTGACCAGGTATTCCGGGGTCACACCAAAACGGCCCGTCGCCACCTGCTTGATTTTCGAGCTCTTGATGGTGCCGTAGCGTGCCGGGTCTTCGCCGCCTTCGCCGGAGTTGGAGCGCGCACCGAGGCGGTTCATGGCTTCGGCCAGGGCTTCGTGGGCCTCAGGCGACAGGGCACCCAGGGAGATACCGGCGGAGTCGAAGCGCTTGAGCACCGATTCCAGCGGTTCGATCTCGCTCATATCCAATGGCGTGTCGAGGGTTTTGACTTTCAGCAGGTCGCGGATCATCGACACCGGGCGGTTATCCACCAGCGAGGTGTATTCCTTGAACTTGCTGTAGTCGCCCTGTTGCACGGCAGCTTGCAGGGTGTTGACCACGTCAGGGTTGTACGCGTGGTATTCGCCACCGTGGACGAACTTCAGCAAACCGCCCTGCTGGATCGGCTTGCGCGGGCTCCAGGCTTCGGCGGCCAGGGCCTTCTGCTCGGCTTCGATGTCGACGAAGCGCGCACCCTTGATGCGGCTTGGCACGCCACGGAAGCTCAGGTTGCAGACTTCCTCGGACAGGCCGATGGCCTCGAACAACTGCGCACCACGGTACGAAGTGATGGTCGAGATGCCCATCTTCGACAGGATCTTCAGCAAACCCTTGGTGATGCCTTTACGGTAATTCTTGAACACCTCATAGAGGTCGCCCAGCACTTCACCGGTACGGATCAGGTCACCCAGCACTTCGTAGGCCAGGAACGGATAAACGGCAGAAGCACCGAAACCGATCAATACGGCGAAGTGATGCGGATCGCGAGCGGTCGCGGTTTCCACGAGGATGTTGGAGTCGCAACGCAGGCCTTTTTCGGTCAGGCGGTGGTGCACCGCGCCGGTGGCCAGGGACGCGTGGATCGGCAACTTGCCCGGGGCAATGTGACGGTCGCTCAGCACGACCTGGGTACGACCGGCGCGCACGGCTTCTTCAGCCTGATCGGCGACGTTGCGGATCGCCGCTTCGAGGCCGACGCTCTCATCGTAGTTAAGGTCGATGATCGCGCGCTCGAAGCCTGGGCGATCGAGGTTCATCAGCGAGCGCCATTTGGCCGGGGAAATGACCGGCGAGCTTAGGATCACGCGCGAGGCGTGTTCCGGCGACTCCTGGAAGATGTTGCGTTCGGCGCCGAGGCAGATCTCCAGCGACATGACGATCGCTTCACGCAGCGGGTCGATCGGCGGGTTGGTGACCTGCGCGAACTGCTGGCGGAAATAGTCGTACGGCGTGCGCACGCGCTGGGACAGCACGGCCATCGGCGTATCGTCGCCCATCGAGCCCACGGCTTCGTAGCCCTGCTCCCCGAGCGGACGCAGCACCTGATCGCGCTCTTCGAACGTGACCTGGTACATCTTCATGTATTGCTTGAGCTGATCGACGTCGTAGAACGCCGATCCGTGGTCGTTGTCTTCCATGGTCGCCTGGATGCGCAGGGCATTCTTGCGCAGCCATTGCTTGTACGGATGACGCGACTTCAGACGGTTGTCGATGGCGTCGGTGTCGAGGATCTGCCCGGTTTCGGTGTCAACGGCAAAGATCTGGCCCGGCCCGACACGGCCCTTGGCAAGCACGTCTTCAGGCTGGTAGTTCCAGACACCGATTTCCGAAGCCAGGGTAATGAAACCGTTCTTGGTGGTGACCCAACGCGCCGGACGCAGACCGTTACGGTCGAGCAGGCACACCGCGTAGCGACCGTCGGTCATTACCACGCCGGCCGGGCCGTCCCACGGTTCCATGTGCATCGAGTTGTATTCATAGAACGCACGCAGATCCGGGTCCATGGTTTCGACGTTCTGCCACGCTGGCGGAATGATCATCCGCACGCCACGGAACAGATCGATGCCACCGGTGACCATCAGCTCCAGCATGTTGTCCATGCTCGAGGAGTCGGAACCCACGCGGTTGACCAGCGGACCGAGTTCTTCCAGGTCCATCAGATCGTTGGTGAACTTGGTGCGACGAGCCACGGCCCAGTTGCGGTTGCCGGTGATGGTGTTGATCTCGCCGTTGTGCGCCAGGAAGCGGAACGGTTGAGCCAGCGGCCATTTCGGCAGGGTGTTGGTGGAGAAGCGCTGGTGGAACACGCAAATCGAAGTTTGCAGGCGCTCATCGCTCAGGTCTGGATAGAAGGCGGTCAAATCCGCCGGCATCATCAGGCCTTTATAAATGATGGTCTTGTGCGAAAAGCTGCACACGTAATGGTCGGTGTCAGCAGCGTTGGCCACGGACGACTTGCGACGGGAAGTGAACAGCTTGACGGCCAAGTCCTGATCGCTCAGGCCTTCACCGCCGATGAATACCTGCTCGATCTGCGGCAGACGCTCGAGGGCCAGGCGCCCGAGGACGCTGGTGTCGATAGGCACTTTGCGCCAGCCGACGAGCTGCAGGCCGGCGGCCAGGATCTCGCGGTTCATGTTCTCGCGAGCGGCTTCGGCCTTGACCGGGTCCTGGTTGAAAAAGACCATGCCCACGGCATATTGCTTGGGCAGTTCGACGCCAAACGTTTCCTGGGCGATGGCTCGCAGGAACACGTCAGGCTTTTGAATCAGCAGACCGCAACCGTCACCGGTCTTGCCGTCGGCATTAATCCCACCGCGGTGGGTCATGCAGGTCAGGGCCTCGATGGCCGTTTGCAAAAGGGTATGACTGGGCTCGCCCTGCATATGGGCTATCAGGCCGAAACCGCAGTTATCCTTGAATTCATCGGGTTGGTACAGACCTGCTTTCATAGACACTTTCTCACCAGGCTGCCCCTTATCGAGGCAAATTTCTTTTCAATTCAACCGCTTACCTTCCACGCTGGACGTACGCCAGCTTTGCGGGGGCAAAAGGGAGGTCATTGTACACACCGACACGGAGGCTCACAAATTTGACGACGAAATGTCGCAAATCTATGTCGCATTCATGAAAGGTTTAAAGCGATCTGCTGTGCTAGTCAAAACTTTTTTAATTCTGACCGCAACGACTCAAAGACTACTGTGACGCAGACACCACAAGGCACGCGGCCTGTGGGGCCAGCGCGCGCTTGCAGAAATTTTGAGGTGCTTGGAGAGGCGGCCTGGGTAAGGCCGCCGAATCTTCAGCGAGTTGTTGCCAGTTCCTGTTGGACGCTGGCGACAGTGCGAGGCCAAGGTTTACCAGCCTGAACCTTCGCTGGCAAGGCCTTGATGGCTGAAACGGCTGCATCACGACTGGCGAAGTTGCCGTAGGTGATCACATAAAGTGGCTTGCCGTTGAGGACCTTCTTGAAATAACGGTATTCACCGCCCTGCTCCTTGACGAAGCTTTGTGCGGCCGTTTCGGAGCTGGTGCCGAGGATTTGCACTACGTAATTACTCGGCGCCTGACCGGCGTACCAGGTACCTCCGGCAGCCTTGGTGGCAGCGGCTGGTTTTTCGGCAGGCTTGGCTGCGGCGACCGCCGGCTTGGCCGGAGCTGGAGCAGGCTTGGCGGCTGGCGCCGGAACCGGTGCAGGCTTGGCGGTAGCGACCTGCGTCGGGGCCGGAACCGGCTTGGCCGCAGGAGTCGGCGCAGGCCCGGCCGGAACGCCCGCAGGCGGCGCAGTGGTAGTTACGGTCGGCGGTGTCTCGCTGGAGCCCTCTAGCGGAACGCCATCGTCACCTTCGGTAATACCGCCCGCTGCTTCGGCCAGAGGACCACGCATGACAGGCTGCGAATTACCGACCAACGGCAGCGGCATCGGCTGCGTATTGCCGGCGAATTCGACGGCTGGTGCGCCGCCGTTCGCCTGAGGCGCGCCCTGGCCGAGCGGCAATTGCGCCTGCTCGTTGGCCGGAGCACCGGTGGTCGGTGCTTTGCTGCGACCTGGCATCAACCAGGCGGCGGCTACCGCGACCACGACGACGGCGGAAATCGCCAATACGTGTTTCTTCGGCATATTGAACCCCATACTTGGACGCTTCACCGCTGAGCGGCTGGCAATCATGGCTTCGATCATTGCATCGCGAGCAACCTGGTTGATATTGCCAGGCCAACCCTCGGAGCTTTCGTGAATATCAGAGATCTGATCTGCGGTGAAAAGTTCTATACCCCGACCTGCACCTTCGAGGCGCTGATCCAGATATTCGCGGGTCTCTTCTTCGCTGTACGGCTGTAACTCGATGACGTGGAAGCGCTCTTCCTCGAGGCTCAACTGCTCCAGTTGAGCAATCATCGACGACTCGCCAAACAGGAACACATGCGGGCGACCTTCCGGTGCACCGGCACCCAGCGCCATCAACGCTTCGAGCGCGGATTCGTCGAGCTGCTCGGCATCATCCACCAGCAAATAGACTTCCTGACCGGTGAGTGCCAGTTGCACCACCTGAGCCAGGATTGCGCCGATCTCGGCCTGGGCAACGTCCAGTGCCTGGGCCACCTGCCGCAGTACGCCAGCCGCATCGCCGGCGCCACGGGCGGAAACCACCACGCTCTGCACCGATTGTTTGTTGGTGCTGGCAACCAGGGCCTGACGCAGCAGGGTCTTGCCGCTGCCTTGTGGCCCTGTGACCACCAGCAGCAACTGGCTATAACGCGCCAGATGATGCAACTGCCCCAGCACGGGTTTGCGCTGGGCCGGGAAAAACTTGAAGCCAGGCACCCGTGGAGCGAAAGGGTCATGACTCAACTGGTAATGGCCGAGGAAAGCCTCGTCGGCATGCAAACTAGTCATCGCGTTCTTATTAACCTTTAAGCTGAGCCAGGGCGCGGTAATCCGCTCCCAGCGTGGCCTGTAGAACCTCTTTCGGATAATCGTCGGTCACCACCGCTTCGCCCATGTGGCGCAGCAGCACCAGGCGCAAACGACCGTCGATCACTTTTTTATCAATTGCCATGTGTTCGAGGAAATTGGCTGGCGTCATCTCTTCAGGCGGAATGACCGGCAACCCGGCGCGCTGGAACAGCCGAATGCCGCGATCACGCTCCTGCTCGCTGATCCAGCCCAGGCGCGAGGACATCTCTAGCGCCATCACGGTGCCGGCAGCCACAGCCTCGCCATGCAGCCAGACACCATAGCCCATGTGGGTTTCGATGGCATGACCGAAGGTGTGGCCGAGGTTGAGCGTGGCTCGCACACCAGTCTCTTTCTCGTCGGCACCGACCACCGCTGCCTTGGCCGCGCAAGAGCGCTCGATGGCGTAGGTCAGGGCTTGCTGATCCAGGTTGCGCAGGCGATCGACATTGTCTTCGAGCCAGGTCAGGAATGGCTCATCGCAGATCAGACCGTACTTGATGACTTCCGCCAGACCGGCGGACAGTTCGCGGGCCGGCAGGGTATTGAGCGAGGTCGTGTCGATCAGCACGACGTTCGGCTGATAAAAGGCGCCGACCATGTTCTTGCCCAGCGGGTGGTTGATTCCGGTCTTGCCACCCACGGAAGAATCTACTTGCGACAACAGCGTGGTCGGGACCTGTATGAAATCGACACCACGCTGATAGCAGGCCGCGGCAAAACCGGCCATGTCACCGATAACGCCGCCGCCAAGGGCAATCACCGTGGTGCGGCGATCGTGCCGGGCGGTCAACAGACCGTCGAAAATCAGTTGCAGGGTTTCCCAGGTCTTGAAGGCTTCGCCATCGGGCAGCACCACGGAAATCACCGAGAACTGCGCCAGACTGCGGGTCAGACGTTCGAGATAGAGCGGCGCAACGGTTTCGTTGGAAATGATCGCCACTTGCCGCCCGCGAATATGCGGGGCCAGCAGCTCAGGCTGATCCAACAAACCTTCGCCAATATGAATCGGGTAGCTGCGCTCGCCTAGATCGACCTTGAGTGTCTGCATGTGTCCCCACAGTGAAGATGGAATCAGGCGTCCTGCCTTGAATTAACGAATGTCCACGGCCCCTGCTGGTCTGACGCCGTCCGGTAGCCATCCGCCACAACCGATTGCGGTCATGGCAGGACGCCGAGGATAGCGCATTTCGTGCAGCGCTTTAACGGGGCGGCAATTGCTGCAGACGCTCCAGAATATCGAGCACGACCATTCGCGGTGGCCGCTCATCGGTTTCCACCACCAGATCGGCGATTTCCCGATAGAGCGGATCGCGGATCGCCAGCAGATCCCGAAGGGTCTTGGCCGGATCGGCGGTGCGCAGCAAAGGGCGATTGCGGTCACGCGAAGTGCGCCCGACCTGCTGCTCAACGGAAGCATGCAGATAAACCACGCGTCCGCCGGCGTGCAGTGCCCGACGATTGGCTTCGCGCATGACTGCGCCACCGCCGGTCGCCAGCACCACGCCGTCGTAATCGCACAGCTCGGCAATCATTGCCTGCTCGCGATCGCGAAAGCCCGGTTCGCCTTCTTTATCGAAGATCCATGGGATATTGGCGCCCGTGCGTAATTCAATTTCCTTATCGGAATCTTTGAATGGCAAGCGCAGCTCTTTGGCCAGCAACCGGCCGATGGTGCTTTTTCCAGCGCCCATCGGTCCTACAAGAATCAAATTTCGCACAGAATCAACGACTCACAGCAATCGCCTGGTTATTCATGATACGCGGAGTGAGAAACACCAACAGCTCGGATTTTTTCTCCGAAACCACGTCACGCCGGAAAAGGCGGCCAAGATACGGCACATCGCCAAGAAATGGCACCTTATCTACAACCTTGCTCTGAGTATTTGAGAAAACGCCGCCAATAACGATGGTCTCCCCGTCGTTGACCAGGACCTTGGCGTTGACTTCGTTTTTCTTGATCGGCGGCACATCCTGGACTTTGTTGAGGTAGTCCGGCTCGTCCTTGGTGACCTTCACTTCCATGATGATCCGGTTATCCGGCGTGATTTGCGGCGTTACTTCCAGCGACAGCGAAGCCTCCTTGAACGACACGGAAGTGGCGCCGCTGGAACTGGCTTCCTGGTAAGGAATCTCGGTGCCCTTGAGGATCTTCGCCGTTTCCTTGTCGGACGTGACCACCTTGGGCTGCGAGACAATTTCGCCGTTACCGGTTTTCTCCATGGCTGTCAGTTCAAGGTCCAGGAGGACATTGTCGGTGATGAAGGCAATGCCGATACCCGAGGTATTGTTGACCGCCCCCAAATCGACGAACGGCGAGTTGGTGCTGGTGCTACCCGGTGTACCGATGGTCGATGACGAATTGGCACCATTGCTGACCCCCGAAGTATTCCAGTTGCCCTTGTTCTGGATCGAACCACCCCAGCGTACGCCAAGGCTCTTGTCGTAATCGACGTTGGCTTCGACGATTCGCGCCTCGATCATCACCTGGCGTACCGGGATATCCAGTTGCGCCACAATCCGCCGCAACTCGTCGAGCCGATCCTGTGTCTGGTAGGCAATGATGTTATTGGTGCGCTCATCGACAGTGATCGACCCCCGCTCGTCGACCTTCGCTTCGGCACTGGTTACCGACTGGAACAGCTTCGAGATATCGGCTGCCTTGGCGTAATTGACCTGAAGCAGCTCCCGCCGCAGCGGTGCCAGATCGGCGATCTGTTTCTGCGACTCCAGTTCCTGACGCTCTCTTGCGGCGATTTCATCGGCCGGCGCCACCAACAGGACGTTACCAATCTTGCGCTTGTCCAGCCCCTTGGTCTTCAACACCAGGTCCAGCGCCTGGTCCCAAGGCACGTTTTGCAGGCGCAATGTGATGCCACCCTGCACCGTGTCGCTGGCCACCAGATTGAGATTGGTAAAATCTGCGATCAGTTGCAGCACCGAGCGCACATCGATGTCCTGGAAATTCAGCGAGAGCTTTTCGCCGCTGTAGGCGTAGCGGTCGGCATTGCGCTTTTGCAGGTCGTCGACGGTCATCGGGCGGATGCTGACGGTCAGCTTGTTGTCGGTCTGGTAAGTCGAATAATCGAAGGCGCCGCTGGGCTCGATGGTGATGGTGGCTCTGTCGCCGGTGACATTGGCATTGACGAACTGCACAGGCGTGGCGAAATCCTTGACGTCCAGGCGTACTCGCAACGGTTCGGGCAGACGGGTCCTGGCGAATCCGAGAATGATCTTGCCCTCGCGCTCCTGTATGTCGGGCGCAATGGAAGGGTCCGACAGATCAATCACTACATTGCCTTCTCCTTGCGTGCCACGCTGAAAATCCACTCCGCGTATGGCTTTGCTTGCCGTCGCAACCGGGCGTGCCGGGGTCGGGGCGGCAGTGGTAGTGGCAACCGGCCTGCGAGTCGCGCTTTTGCCACCCTGCCCAACCACTACAAACAGATTATTGCCTTCGATTCGGGTGTCGTACGGCGTCAGCTGGGTCAAATTGATGATCAGCCGCGTACGATCCTTGGCCTCGACCACGGTTGCGCTGCGGGCGTTACCCGCTCCCAGGTCACGGGTCTTGCTGGCCAGTTGGCTGACCACACCTGGCAGGTCGAGTGCGATCCGTGCTGGCGACTCAGTGGTGTACCCATGGGGAGCCGGCGGTGGCTCATCGAACGCCAGCTTCAACTCGACGCGGTCGCCCGGCAGTGCAGCGACATCGAGCGCTTTGAGGTTGGCCGCTTGTACCATCGGCGACAGCAACGCTATCCATAGCGACATTCCGAGGGTGGAGAAAATCCTGTTCATTTTTCGAATCCCACTATGAGTGCTCTTTCAAAGGGATGGTCCGCGGCCTTTCCAGCCAGGCACCCTGGCCATCCGGGACGATTTCGACCACATCGACCTGGGCGCTGCTGATGGCGACTATCCGGCCTTCGTTGCGCCCCAGGTAATCGCCGACCTTCAGCCGATGCACTCCGCCAGCCCCGCGTAACAATGCAAAGGAGCCAGCCGCATTGGAAATTGTGCCGACCATTTCAAACTGCTCGATATTGAATCCCTCGAGGTACTGCTTGACCCGGTTCGGGTCCGGCTTGACGTTGCGCGACCCGTGTTTCTGACCGGCCAGGTCGATTCTGACTTGCCGGGAAAACGGGCTGCGCAGGTTGGCAGCGTTGTAGGTGAATGTCGGGTAAGACCGAAATGTGGGCGTTGGTTCAATCTTCCCCGGTGCTCGCAGACGCATTTCGTTCATGTAGGCGTCCAGGTCGCTGAAGTCTTCGCCACTGTTACAACCGCCGAGCACGACCAGCAACATCGCCATGCAAAGTCCGCGAACAAGGCTCATTGCTGCAGCCCTTTGTCGTTGTAGCGGTAGGTCTTGGCCAGGATGCTCATGCGCAGTTTCGGCCCGCCGTCAGGGTTGGCCGGGGCCAGGTCGAAATCGTGCAGGGTGACGATGCGCGGCAGACCGGCTACACCGCTGACGAACGTCGCCAGGTCGTGATAAGCGCCGGTGACGGTAATCTGGATCGGCAATTCGATGTAGAACGGCTGGGTCACCTCCGGCAGCAGTTTGATTTCTTCGAATTCCAGGCCACTGCCCAGACCGGTGCGAGTGATGTCTTCCAGCAGACCGGGCACTTCGGTATCACTGGGCAATTGCCGCAGCAGCACGCCAAAGGAGTTTTCCATCTCTTTCATCTGTTGCGTGTAAAGCTCGAGGTTTGCCGCCATGTGCGCCTTGGTGGCGAACTGCTCTTTGAGGGTCGACTCTTCCTCACGCTTGAGATCTAGCTGGTTCTCAAGCTCGCTGGTGGACATGCTGTAACCCAGCGACAACACCAGAACCATCAGCAGCACACCCACCAACACCTTGATCGCGGGCGGCCAGGAACCGATATTGCTCGTATCCAGTTCGTTGATATCGATCTTGCGCAGCCCTTCGAACCATTCAGACGGAGTCATTTCCCGCCCTCCACCGCAGCCGGCTGGGTCTGCCGCACGCTCAACTGAAAGACGTTGGCTTGATCCAGTTGTCCGGCAGTGGTCGCTTTCACCTCGGTCAGGCTGGGGGCATCAAACCAATCGGAGGCATCCAGGTTGCGCATCAAATCGGATACACGATTGTTCGACTCTGCCGCACCGGTGATCGACAAGGTCTTGCCTGACATTTTGACTTCAGTGAAATACACCCCATCCGGCAGGGTTCGCGCCAGCTGATCAAAAATCCGCCCGCTGATCGGCCGGTTGCCCTGCAAGTCCTGGATGATCCGCATGCGCTCGACCAGTTGCTGACGGCGAGCCTTGAGCTCACTGATCTGCTTGATCCGCTCGTCGACCACGACAATTTGCTTGCCGATGTAATCATTGCGCGCAATCTGACGGCTGATGGCACCGTCGATGGCCTGATTGGCGATCAGCACAGCGCCTGTCGATCCCACCAGCACGCCGACCAGAGTCAGCAGAAAGCGTTTGCGACGCTGCTCGCGCAGTTCTTCCCGCCAAGGTAAAAGATTGATCCGTGCCATCAGTCGAAACTCCTGAGGGCCAGCCCGCAGGCAATCATCATGGCCGGGGCATCGCTGGTCAGGGCCGCGGCATTGACCTTGCTGCTCAGGGTCATCTCGAAAAACGGATTGGCTACCTGCGTCGGCGTGCCCAATTGCTGCTCGATCAATTGGTCCAGCCCCGGAACCGAAGCGGTCCCGCCTGCCAAAAGGATCTGATCAACGGAGTGGTACTGACCGGAAGCAAAGAAAAACTGCAACGAGCGGGATACCTGCTGAACCAGTGCTTCGCGAAAAGGCTGCAACACTTCACGCTCATAGTCGTCAGGCAGCCCGCCCTGCTTCTTCGCCCGCCCCGCCTGTTCAACGGTCAGGTTGTAGCGACGCTGGATTTCCTCGGTCAGTTGTCGCCCGCCAAACAGTTGTTCGCGGGTATAGATGATCCGCCCTTTGTGCAGCACGCTCAGGGTGGTCATGGTTGCGCCGATATCGACCACCGCTACCAGGCGCTCCTTCGACGCCGCCAACTGATTGGCCAGCAAGCCGAACGAACGTTCCAGCGCGTAGGCTTCGACATCAACCACCCGTGCAGTCAGGCCGGCGAGGGTCAATGCCGCTTCACGAACCTCGACGTTTTCCTTGCGACAGGCGGCGAGCAGCACATTGACCCGCTCGGGGTTACGTGTCGACGCGCCCTGGACTTCGAAATCGATGGCGACTTCATCCAGCGGATAAGGAATGTACTGATCGGCCTCGATCTTGAGCTGGCTTTCCATCTCGTCATCGGAAAGCCCCGCATCCATTTCGATAGTCTTGGTGATCACCGCCGAGCCAGCCACGGCGACGGCGACGTTCCTGACATTGGTTCTGGCCTTGACCAGTACGCGGGAAAGGGCCTGGCCCACACCTTCGAGCTCTGCGATGTTTTTCTCGATAACCGCACTGGCAGGCAGTGGCTCGACCGCGTAGGCCTCCACCCGGTAACGGTCGCCCTGGCGGCTCAGCTCCAGGAGCTTCACCGAAGTTGAGCTGATGTCGATCCCTAAAAGCGTATTGGCTTTTTTGTTGAAGAGTCCTGGCACTAGCAATTCCCTATGACTATCCGTGAGTTACGGACTCTGTAATGTGTATTGCGTTCCCTCCGCCCGTCTTGACAGCTGCCGTCAATGACGCCTGCGGCGGAAAAATGCTTATAATGCCCAGCGTTTTTTTTCCGCTTTCTCAAGCGCGGGTCGTTCGCCTTTAGCCTGAACCCTGATGCCTAATTCATTTTTTGCCCTGGATATCCAAAAGCCTTGATTCGTCTGCTGAAATTTTTCGGTTGGTCCATCGTCGCGGTTTTCTGCGGACTGCTTCTGGGTCTGAGCGGGGCGTTTCTTTACCTTAGCCCCGGATTGCCGTCCGTGGAGGCTTTGAGAAGCATTCAGTTGCAGATTCCATTGCGGGTCTACAGCAGCGATAACAAGTTGATCGCAGAATTTGGCGAAATGCGCCGTACCCCGATCAAGTTCGCCGACATTCCACCCAATTTCATAAATGCGTTACTAAGTGCTGAAGACGACAACTTCGCCAACCATTACGGCGTCGACCCCAGCAGCCTGATGCGCGCGGCGACCCAACTGGTCAAAAGTGGCCACATCCAGTCCGGCGGCAGCACCATTACCATGCAGGTAGCGAAGAACTTCTTCCTGACCAGCGAACGCAGCTTTTCCCGCAAGACCACGGAAATCCTCCTGGCACTGCAGATTGAACGCCAGCTGACCAAGGACGAAATCCTTGAGCTGTACGTCAACAAGATCTACCTGGGCAACCGTGCCTACGGTATCGAAGCTGCCGCGCAGGTGTATTACGGCAAGTCGATTCGCGACGTCAGCCTGGCGCAGATGGCCATGATCGCCGGCCTGCCCAAGGCCCCGTCTCGTTTCAACCCGTTGGCCAACCCGGCCCGCAGCAAAGAGCGGCGCGACTGGATCCTGGGGCGCATGTACAAACTGGGCAAAATCACTGAAGCCGATTACACCGCGGCGATCAACGAACCGCTGAACGCCAGCTATCACGTGCCGACACCGGAAGTGAACGCCCCTTACATCGCCGAGATGGCCCGCGCCGAAATGGTCGGCCGCTATGGTAGCGACGCCTATACCGAAGGTTTCCGCGTCACCACTACCGTGCCCAGCAACCTTCAGGAAATGGCCAACACCGCCCTCCACGAAGGCCTGATGACCTACGACCAGCGTCATGGCTACCGAGGCCCTGAATCACGCCTGCCGGGCAAGACCCGCGAAGCCTGGGCCACCGAACTGACCAAGCAGCGCACCATCAGCAGCCTTGAGCCGGCCATCGTTACCCAGGTCGACAAGACCGGGCTGCAGGTGCTGACCCGCACCGGACAGGAACACGTCAGCTGGGAAACCATGAAATGGGCTCGCCCTTTCCTGAACACCAACAGTATGGGGCCCAATCCGAAGCAGCCGTCGGATGTCGCCCAGGTTGGCGACTTGATCCGTGTACAACGCCAGCCGGACAATTCGCTGAAGTTCAGTCAGGTTCCGCAGGCTCAGGGTGCGCTGGTGTCCCTCGATCCACAAAATGGCGCGATCCGCTCGCTGGTGGGTGGCTTTGCCTTTGAGCAGAGCAACTACAACCGCGCACTGCAGGCCAAGCGCCAGCCCGGGTCGAGCTTCAAGCCATTCGTGTACAGCGCTGCGCTGGACAATGGCTACACCGCCGCCAGCCTGGTGAACGATGCGCCGATCGTTTTCGTCGATGAGTACCTGGACAAGGTCTGGCGCCCGAAGAACGATACCAACACCTTCCTTGGCCCGATTCGTTTGCGTGAGGCGCTGTACAAGTCGCGCAACCTGGTATCGATCCGCTTGCTGCAAGCGATGGGCGTCGGCAAGACCATCGACTACATCAGCCGCTTCGGCTTCAACAAGCAGGACCTGCCTCCCAACCTGTCGCTGGCACTGGGCACCGCAACGCTGACGCCGATGGAGATCGCCACCGGTTGGGCCACGTTCGCCAACGGTGGCTACAAGATCACTCCTTACATCATCGACAAAATCGAAAGCCGCAACGGCGACACGCTTTTCGTCGCCAATCCGCCCAGCGTGCCGAAGGGCGGCGCAGCCACCGACGGCATTGCCGCGCCAGTTGCCGAAGCTTTCACGGTCAACGCAACGCCGAGCGATGCCATGAACGCACAACCGACACCCCAAGCACCGGCGGTGGCTGAACGCATTGTTGATGGCCGCACGACCTACATCCTCAACAGCATGCTCGAGGACGTTATAAAACTCGGCACCGGGCGTCGTGCGCTGGCCTTGGGTCGCAGCGACATCGCGGGTAAAACCGGTACCACCAACGAATCCAAGGACGCCTGGTTCTCCGGTTACAACGCCGATTACGTGACCACCGTCTGGACCGGCTTCGACCAGCCTGAAAGCCTGGGGCGCAAGGAGTTTGGCGGCACCGTAGCCCTGCCGATCTGGATGAACTACATGGCCGCCGCGCTCAAGGACCTGCCGCCGCATACGCAGCCAGAGCCCGAAGGCATCCTCAGCTTGCGAGTCGACCCGATCAGCGGCCGCGCCGCCACTCCAGGCACGCCGGGCGCCTACTTCGAGCTGTTCAAGGCCGAGGACACGCCACCGTCGATGAACGAGCTGGGTAACGGCATTACGCCGGGCAGCCCGCTGCCGGCGGATGAAGCGGCGCCGATCGATTTGTTCTGATTTCAGCGCCAACAGAAAGCCCTGCCTTCGTGAAAGTGCGGGGCTTTTTTGTGCCTGCAGGATTGATCGTTCCCACGCTTCGCGTGGGAATGCAGCCAGGGACGCTCCGCGTCCCATCCAGAGCCGAACGCAGAGCGTCCGCAGAGGCATTCCCACGCGGAGCGTGGGAACGATCACCCGCCAGACACAAAAAAGCCCCGACTCAAAACGAGCCGGGGCTTTTCGGTTGAAGCGCTACAACGACTTAGCCGTTGAACACGTCATCCACGCTTTTGAGCGGGTAGTTCTTCGGATACGGCAGGGTTGCCACACCGGTCTCGATTGCGGCTTTAGCCACGGCATCGGAGATCAGGGTGATCAGACGCTTGTCCATTGGCTTCGGAATGATGTACTCACGACCGAATTCCAGCTTGATGCCGCCGTAGGCGTCGCACACTTCCTGAGGTACCGGCAGTTTGGCCAGTTCGCGCAGGGCGTTGGCTGCTGCCACTTTCATTTCTTCGTTGATGCGCTTGGCGCGAACGTCCAGGGCACCACGGAAGATGAACGGGAAGCCCAGTACGTTGTTGACCTGGTTCGGGTAGTCCGAACGGCCGGTGGCCATGATCACGTCGTTACGGGTGGCATGGGCCAGTTCCGGGGAGATTTCCGGATCAGGGTTCGAGCAAGCGAACACGATCGGGTTAGGCGCCATGGACAGCAGGCCTTCAGCGCTCAGCAGGTTCGGGCCGGACAGGCCGACGAACACGTCAGCACCTTGCAGTGCATCAGCCAGGGTGCGCTTTTCGGTCGCGTGAGCGAAAACAGCCTTGTACTGGTTCAGGTCGTCACGGCCGGAGTGGATCACGCCGGTACGGTCGATCATGTAGATGTTTTCGATATTGGCGCCCATGCTCACCAGCAATTTCATGCAGGAGATGGCGGCAGCACCGGCGCCCAGGCAGACGATCTTGGCTTGCGGCAGGGTTTTGCCGGCGATTTCCAGGGCGTTGATCATACCGGCTGCGGTCACGATCGCGGTGCCGTGCTGGTCATCGTGGAATACCGGGATGTCGCACTGTTCGATCAGAGCGCGTTCGATCTCAAAGCACTCAGGTGCCTTGATGTCTTCCAGGTTGATGCCACCGAAGGTGATGGAGATGCGCTTGACGGTGTCGATGAAGGCTTGCGGGCTTTCGGAGTCGACTTCGATGTCGAAAACGTCGATGCCGGCGAAGCGCTTGAACAGCACGCCTTTACCTTCCATCACTGGCTTGGAGGCCAATGGGCCAAGGTTACCCAGGCCGAGAATCGCGGTGCCATCGGAAATGACTGCAACCAGGTTGCCTTTGCCGGTGTATTTGTAGGCCAGTTCAGGATCGCGGGCGATTTCGCGTACTGGTTCGGCTACGCCGGGGCTGTAGGCCAGCGACAGGTCGCGGGCGGTAGCGGTGGCCTTGGTGAGCTCGACACTCAGCTTCCCTGGACGAGGATGGGCGTGATATTCGAGAGCGGCAGTTTTCAGATCAGACATTTTGGCATTCCGCTTTTACTGTTGGACAGACTGGTCAGCGAGGATACGCGCCTCGCAAAATCCCCACAAGACTGACCGGTCACCCCTGTCAAGCGCCCGGCCATACGACTTTGGCCCAAGAGCCACGGAACACAAGGGATAGACTGTTCACAATCGATAGAAAAAATGTCTACAATTTTTTATCAATGTGCCACTTGCAGCATCGCCGGATCGGTCAGCGGCAACACCCAGCGCGCCTGACCCTCCTTGAGACCGCCACGACGGGAACGGTCCAGCACCCAGCCACGCGCCTCAATCTGCTTGCCCTTGAGACTTTCCAGCGAGGCCGCATCGAATCGGGCCAGCAAGTTGGGTGCAACGCGCAATACAACCGAGTCCTGCAACTCGATCCAAATCCCGCCACGATTGCGCTGAACCCTGCTCACACGGCCACTGAGCAGAGCGAATCCGGAAACGCTGATTTGATCCGCCTGCAACACGGGCGACTGGCGCCACACGCCGAGTCCGGATTGGCGGGCACTGCGTTCCGCTGCCTGCTGACAGTCGATCAGATCGGTATTCGGCGCGACTGCCACGAGAAACCCCAGGCCTTCGGCGAGCATTTGCGCTTCGAGGTTGGCGCCGTCGGCACCATAGACATGGGCCAACGTCCGGCCATAGCGGTCTTTGCTTTCTTTGCCGGGCCGCAGGCCGACTCGCCCATCACTCGCCGCCACCAAATCTTCCAGGCGTTTTCGTGCAGCGACGGCGAACGGCTCGTCGGAGCGCCCTTTCTTGCCCAACTCCGGCGTATTCAAGCCGATCATGCGCACATTGCGACCATCGCTCAGGCGCAGCGTGTCGCCGTCGACCACTCGCTGGACTGCGACCGATGTCAGCCCGGCCGGAGCCGGACAAAAGGCCTGGGCCGCTGAGAGCCAAATCGCAGACAGAAAAAAGGCGCCCGCAAGGGACGCCTTTTTCATCAGCATGGAAAAACCGCAACGGCCTCCCAAGTTGATCGGCCTTAGGCCTTTTTCGCGCCGAAAGCACCGAAACGGTCTGCGAAGCGCTGAACGCGGCCGCCAGTGTCCAGAGTCTTCTGCTTACCGGTGTAGAACGGGTGGCATTCGTTGCAAACGTCGATCGCCAGGGCTTTGCCGAAGGTCGAACGGGTTTCGAACTTGTTGCCGCAGCTGCAGGTAACAGCAACTGCTGGGTATTCTGGATGGATATCAGCTTTCATGGTGTTTTCCTCAGGCTAGCGTGCCGCCACCCAACACTATTGTTGAATACCGCACGTAATTAGGCCGCGGATTCTACCAGACAATGCCAATCACGCAAGCTGTCCCTCAAACCGGTCGTCTGCTAGGCTCGCGACCTGCTACTTCACCCCTACATCGAGAAAACGCGTGCCCGACGCCATTCTGCGCCTCGCCCTGCCTTCGCCGCTGCGCCGCCTGTTCGACTACCGCGCTCCGGCCGGCGTGCGGCGCGAACAGTTGCACCCCGGCATGCGCCTGCGAGTGCCATTTGGCCGTCGCGAGATGATCGGGATCCTGGTGGAAGTCACTGACACCAGCGAAGTGCCAGCGGAAAAACTCAAGCCCGCGCTGGCCTTGCTCGACGCCACACCACCACTTCCCCCGGCGTTATTCAAGCTGTGCCTGTGGACCTCCCAGTATTACCAGCACAGCCTCGGCGATACCTTGAGCTGGGCCTTGCCCGTATTGCTGCGCCAGGGCGAACTGGCCGAAGCGCGGCAGGAACGCTTCTGGTCTGCCGCGCCGGGTGCGAGTCTCGATGACCCGCGTATCGCCCGCGCCCCGCGCCAGCGTGAAGCTTTGGCGACACTGGCGCAGCACCCCCATGGCGTCGCTCACCAGTTGCTGAGCAAGCTGATGCTGAGCAAAGACAGCCTGGATTTGCTGCTGGCCAAGGATCTGGTGCAAGTTGAAATCCGCCGCCACGCGCCTGGTGTCCGCCATGAACACTGGCTGGCCCAGCCCGAATTGCCGCTCAACGCGGAACAGCGTGCAGCGTACGAAGCGATCCGCGCCGGGTTCGACAGTTATCACGCTTTTCTGCTGGCCGGTGTCACCGGCAGCGGCAAGACCGAAGTCTACTTGCAGCTGATCCGCGAGACCCTTGAGGCCGGCAAGCAAGCGTTAGTGCTGATCCCGGAAATCAATCTCGGTCCGCAAACCCTGGCGCGATTCGAGCAGCGCTTCAATGCGCGCATCGCGCTGATCCACTCGGCGGTCAACGACCGCGAACGCCTTGAGGCCTGGCTCGCCGCCCGAGATGGCGAAGCCGACATTATTATCGGCACCCGCTCGGCGCTGTTCACACCGATGAAAAACCCGGGGCTGATCATCATCGACGAGGAGCATGACGGCTCCTATAAACAGCAGGAAGGCCTGCGCTACCATGCCCGCGACCTGGCATTGGTGCGGGCACGGCAGGAAAACATCCCGATCGTGCTCGGCTCGGCCACGCCCTCTCTGGAAAGCCTGCACAACGCCTATACCGGTCGCTACGGCTTGCTGCGACTGAATGAACGCGCTGGCGGTGCCAAGCAACCGCGCTTCCTGCGCCTGGATGTGAAGAGCCGTCCGCTGGACAGCGGCATTTCCGGGCCGATGCAACAAGCCATCGGCCAGACCCTGGCTGCCGGTCAGCAGGTGCTGGTGTTCCTCAATCGCCGAGGCTTTGCGCCGACCCTGCTTTGCCATGACTGCGGCTGGATGTCCGAATGCCAGCGCTGCGATGCACGCATGACCGTGCACCAGCGTTACGGCGAACTGCGTTGCCACCATTGCGGCTATGTCGAACGCGTACCCCGCCAATGCCCTAAGTGCAACAAGGTCGACTTGCGCCCGGTGGGTGCCGGCACCGAACGGGCCGAAGAGCGTCTGGCGATCCTGTTTCCGGACTATCCGGTCCTGCGGGTCGACCGCGACAGTACCTCACGAAAGGACGCGATGAACCAGTTGTTCGCGACCATCCAGAAAGGCCAACCGTGCATTTTGATCGGCACGCAAATGCTTGCCAAAGGTCATCACTTTCCACGGGTAACGCTGGTGTCGATTCTCGACGCCGACGGCGGGCTGTTCTCCGGCGACTTCCGTGCCAGTGAACGCATGGCGCAATTGATTGTTCAGGTCGCGGGCCGCGCAGGCCGTGCCGAAGAACCGGGCAAGGTGATCATCCAGACGCATCTTGCTGACCATCCGTTGTTGATCCAACTGACCGAACAGGGCTATTTCGCCTTTGCCGAACAAGCCTTGAGCGAACGCCGCGCAGCGGGCTTGCCGCCGTTTGCGCACCTGGCGTTGCTGCGCGCCGAAGCGCATAAACCAGGGCAAGCGGAAGGCTTTCTCGATGAGGCGTGCAGCGAGGCCGAGCGCCTGCTGATCGAACAGAACCTGACCGGCATCGAGCTGCTGGGCCCGGTGCCAGCGCCGATGGAGCGCCGGGCAGGGCGGTATCGCGCGCAGTTGCTGTTGCAGGCGACCGCCCGGGCGCCGCTGCATCGATTGCTGGCCAGTTGGTTGCTGGTACTGGAGCAGATGCCGAGTGGGCGTGCGGTGCGCTGGTCTTTGGATGTTGATCCAGTCGATTTGTATTGATGACAACTGTGGCGAGGGAGCTCGCTCCCGCTCGACTGCAAAGCAGTCGTAAATATGGCACCTCGAGCCGTTCAGTGAGACCGCGGGGCCTGAATTCAGGGCCGCTCCGCGCCCCACCGGGAGCAAGCTCCCTCGCCACAGGTTAATCGTCTGCCGTAAGTCCGCAATGAACCTACAATGGTTGGCAAGCCCGCTCCGGCAACGGATAATGCCCAGTTTTTCCACCAGCGCATGATGCGCCCGCCGCGCCAGCGGTCGAAAGAGAAGACCATGAAAGACACCATTCGCCAGCTGATCCAACAAGCCATCACCCAACTCGTCAACGAAGGTGTGTTGCCTGAAGGCCTGTCGCCGGCGATCCAGGTGGAAAACTCGCGCGACAAGAAAAACGGCGATTTCGCCAGCAACATCGCCATGATGCTGGCCAAACCGGCGGGCATGAAACCGCGCGACCTGGCGGAAAAAATCATCGCCGCGCTGCCGGCCGACGAAAACGTCAGCAAGACCGAAATCGCCGGTCCCGGCTTCCTGAATTTCTTCCAGAACACCGATGCCCTGGCCTCACGCCTCGACGCGGCCCTGGCCGATGGCAATATCGGCGTGCGCAAGGCTGGCCCGCTGCAGCGCACCGTGGTCGACCTGTCGGCACCGAACCTGGCCAAAGAGATGCACGTCGGCCACTTGCGCTCGACCATCATCGGCGACGGCGTGGCTCGCGTATTGGAGTTCCTGGGCGACACCGTGATCCGTCAGAACCACGTCGGCGACTGGGGCACCCAGTTCGGCATGCTGATGGCGTACCTGCAGGAAAACCCGATCACCAGCGACGAGCTGTCGGACCTGGAGAACTTCTACCGCGCCGCCAAGCAACGCTTCGACGAATCCGCAGAGTTCGCCGACCGCGCCCGCGGCCTGGTGGTCAAGTTGCAGGCTGGTGACGCCGACTGCCTGGCGCTGTGGACCAAGTTCAAGGACATCTCGCTGTCCCACTGCCAGAAAATCTACGAGCTGCTCAACGTCAAACTGACCATGGCCGACGTCATGGGTGAAAGTGCCTACAACGATGACCTGATCAACGTGGTCAACGACCTCAAGGCCGCCGGCATGCTAGTCGAGAGCAACGGCGCGCAATGCGTGTTCCTTGACGAGTTCAAGAATGCCGATGGCGACCCGCTGCCGGTGATCATCGTCAAGGCCGACGGCGGCTACCTCTACGCCACCACCGACCTGGCGGCCGTGCGCTACCGCAGCGGCACACTCAAGGCTGATCGCGCGCTGTACTTCGTCGACCAGCGTCAGGCCCTGCACTTCCAGCAAGTGTTCGCCGTGGCGCGCAAGGCCGGCTTCGTGACCCATCCGATGGAGATGGAACACATGGGCTTCGGCACCATGAACGGCGCCGATGGCCGTCCGTTCAAGACCCGAGACGGTGGCACCGTCAAGCTGATCGACCTGCTGACCGAAGCCCAGGAACGCGCCTACACCCTGGTGAAAGACAAGAACCCCGAGCTGGCCGAAGCCGAGTTGCGCAACATCGCCAAGGTGGTGGGCATCGGTGCGGTGAAATACGCCGACCTGTCCAAGCATCGCACCAGCGACTACAGCTTCAACTTCGACCTGATGCTCAACTTCGAAGGCAACACCGCGCCGTACTTGCTGTACGCCTACACCCGCGTGGCCGGTGTGTTCCGCAAACTCGGCAAGGACTTCAGCGAAGTCGAAGGCCAGATCGTGCTCGAAGCGGCCCACGAACACGAGCTGGCAGCGAAACTCGCGCAGTTCGGCGAGATCCTGAACAACGTGGCTGAAAAAGGCACGCCGCACATTCTCTGCACCTACCTGTACGACGTCGCCGGCCTGTTCTCCAGCTTCTACGAGAACTGCCCGATCCTCGCCGCCGACACCCCGGCACAAATGCAGAGCCGTCTGCGCCTCGCCGCGCTGACCGGTCGCACTCTCAAGCAAGGCCTGGAACTCTTGGGCCTGGAAACACTGGAGCGCATGTAAGTTGGCTGCCAAGAAAAAACCTGCACCCAAACGTGGCGCCAGCCGTTACCAAGCTCCAGCGAAGCAACCGATCCCGGGTTGGCTGTGGATGGCCATCGGCCTGACGGTCGGTGCATTCATCGTGTTCCTGATGAAACTGGAGCCGGGCAAAGGCAGCGATACGGTCAAGCGCGAGAAGGTCGAGCAACAGCAGAAAGCCAGCAAGATTGCCGAGGCCAACAAGACTCCGCCGAGCCCGACGCAACCGGTAAAGCCGAAATACGACTTCTACACCCTGCTGCCGGAATCGGAAGTCATCGTGCCGCCGGATGCCGTGCCGGAGAAAACCCTGCCGACGCCACAAGTGCCAGCCATTCCGACCACGCCGGTGACCCCGGCCGAAGCGGCGAAGATCGACACCGCCCGCGCCCAGGCAGCCCTGGCCGGCATTACGCCGCCACCCGCGCCACCTGTCACCAAGGCCGCGCCGGTAACCAAGTTCTTCCTGCAGGCCGGTTCGTTCCGCAAGGAGACTGATGCGGACAAGGTTCGGGCGCAGATCATCCTGCTCGGCCAGGCGGTGGCGGTGGAATCGGGAACGGTGAAAGACGAAACCTGGTACCGGGTACTGGTCGGACCGTTCAGCAATCGCGAACAACTGACCACTGCACAGAAACAACTGGCCGGCGCCGGGTTCAGCAACCTGCTGTTACAACAACGCCAGAGCCGCTAACGCCGTGTTCGATCGTTCCCACGCTCTGCGTGGGAACGCCTCAAGGGACGCTCCGCGTTCCAGCGCCGGGAGGGACGCAGAGCGTCCCGGGCTGCATTCCCACGCAGAGCGTGGGAACGATCACGCTAAACACCGCTCGTCCCCTCTCCCGTCCTGCAGTTGAAATCCACTCCACCACCCCCATATGAAGGGGCATAAGGCATTTTCGCCCCGCTGCGTGGAGACTCTTCCCTTGACCACCATCGTTTCAGTTCGCCGCCACGGCAAAGTCGTCATGGGCGGCGACGGCCAGGTTTCGCTTGGCAACACCGTGATGAAAGGCAACGCGAAAAAAGTTCGTCGCCTGTACCACGGCCAGGTCATCGCCGGTTTTGCCGGTGCCACCGCTGACGCCTTTACCCTCTTCGAACGCTTCGAAGGCCAGCTGGAAAAACACCAGGGCCATCTGGTCCGCGCCGCTGTCGAGCTCGCCAAAGAATGGCGTACCGACCGTTCCTTGAGCCGCCTCGAAGCCATGCTCGCCGTCGCCAACAAAGACGCGTCCCTGATCATCACCGGCAACGGTGACGTGGTTGAACCCGAAGACGGTTTGATCGCCATGGGCTCCGGCGGCGCCTACGCTCAGGCAGCCGCCAGCGCGCTGCTGAAAAAAACCGATCTGTCGGCCCGGGAAATCGTCGAGACCGCTCTCGGCATCGCCGGCGACATCTGTGTATTCACCAACCACACCCAGACCATTGAGGAGCAGGACTGCGCCGAGTAAGCCCGTGCAGGCCATCGCGCCACGGCTCATTCTTGCTTGAGGTCCGCTAAATACTATGTCCATGACTCCCCGTGAAATCGTCCACGAACTCAATCGCCATATCATCGGCCAGGACGATGCCAAGCGCGCCGTCGCCATTGCCCTGCGCAATCGCTGGCGCCGGATGCAGCTGCCCGAAGAGCTGCGCGTCGAAGTAACGCCGAAGAACATCCTGATGATCGGCCCGACCGGTGTCGGTAAAACCGAGATCGCCCGGCGCCTGGCCAAGTTGGCCAATGCTCCGTTCATCAAGGTCGAAGCGACCAAGTTCACCGAAGTCGGCTACGTTGGCCGTGATGTCGAGTCGATCATTCGTGACCTTGCCGATGCGGCCATCAAGCTCCTGCGCGAGCAGGAAATCGTCAAGGTTCGCCACCGCGCCGAAGACGCCGCCGAAGAGCGCATCCTCGACGCCCTGCTGCCGCCTGCGCGCATGGGCTTCAGCAACGACGACACCCCGACAGCCGATTCCAACACCCGCCAACTGTTCCGCAAACGCCTGCGCGAAGGTCAGCTGGATGACAAGGAGATCGAAATCGAAGTCGCCGAAATGGCCGGCATCGAGATCGCCACGCCGCCGGGCATGGAAGAAATGACCAACCAGCTGCAAAGCCTGTTCGCCAACATGGGCAAGGGCAAAAAGAAGTCCCGCAAGCTCAAGGTCAAAGAAGCGCTGAAACTGGTGCGCGACGAAGAAGCCAGCCGCCTGGTCAACGATGAGGAATTGAAGGCCAAGGCCCTGGAAGCGGTCGAGCAGCACGGCATCGTGTTCATCGACGAAATCGACAAGGTCGCCAAGCGCGGCAATTCCGGTGGCGTCGACGTGTCCCGCGAAGGTGTGCAACGCGACCTGCTGCCGCTGATCGAAGGCTGCACCGTCAACACCAAGCTGGGCATGGTCAAGACCGACCACATCCTGTTCATTGCCTCCGGCGCCTTTCACCTGAGCAAGCCGAGCGACCTGGTGCCCGAGCTGCAAGGTCGCCTGCCGATTCGCGTCGAACTCAAGGCGCTGTCGCCGGAAGATTTCGAGCGCATCCTCAGCGAGCCGCACGCTTCGCTCACCGAGCAATATTGCGCACTGCTGAAAACCGAGGGCCTGGGCATCGAGTTCCAGCCGAGCGGCATCAAGCGCATCGCCGAGATCGCCTGGCAGGTCAACGAGAAAACCGAAAACATCGGTGCCCGTCGCCTGCACACGCTGCTCGAGCGCCTGCTGGAAGAGGTATCGTTCAGTGCCGGCGACCTGGCCAGCAGCCACGACGGCAAGGTCATCCAGATCGACGCTGACTACGTCAACAGCCACCTCGGTGAATTGGCGCAGAACGAAGACCTGTCCCGTTATATCCTGTAAGCCATGCGACCCCTTGTAGGAGCACAGCTTGCTGGCGATGGCGCATTTGAAATCGCCATCGCCGGCAAGCCGTGCTCCTACAGGTGGCTGACCATACGCCTACAGACGGATACCCGGTCATGATCCCCACCGACATCAAACTGCACAAGGCCTCGAAAACCCTGACGCTCAAATATGCGTCTGGCGAGGAATACACCCTTCCCGCGGAATTCCTGCGCGTGCACTCGCCTTCCGCCGAGGTCCAGGGCCACGGCAAACCCATCCTGCAATTTGGCAAGATCAACGTAGGACTGAGCAAGGTAGAACCGGCCGGTCAGTACGCACTGAAACTGACCTTCGACGACGGCCACGACAGCGGCCTTTTCACTTGGGAATATCTTTACGAGCTGGGGCGACGTCATGACGCACTCTGGGAAGATTATCTCGCAGAGCTCAAAGCCGCCGGAAAAACCCGCGACCCCAACGAATCTGTCGTCAAGCTGATGCTCTAGCCTGAGCCTCTTGCTCTTTAGAGGGCATTTTCTAATTTCATCTGTTTGAATGCTCCGCTTCAGCGCCGGTGATTGGCCTGCTTGCGAAAAAAATTAAACTCGGGTAACCAATGGAGCTGGCAAGTTCCCTGCAGTGTTCTCTGCGAACAAAAAGCAGCGATGCAGTATTAACGGTCACCCCGAGCAGTAGTACCTGGCATTGGCTGTGTGACTGCACAGCGAGGCCCCGGGTACTCGTCTCAGGACAATGGAGCGTCGTAGATGAGTAACAAGAATAACGATGACTTGAAGTATCAGGCCTCGGAAAACACCTTGGGACTGAATCCTGTCGTTGGGCTGCGTGGAAAGGATCTACTGGCTTCTGCTCGAATGGTGCTCAGGCAGGCCATCAAGCAACCGGTGCACAGCGCGAAACACGTTGCGCATTTCGGTCTTGAACTCAAGAACGTGCTGTTCGGTAAATCCGAACTGCAACCGAACAGCGATGACCGTCGCTTCACTGATCCGGCCTGGAGCCAGAACCCGCTCTACAAACGTTATCTGCAAACTTACCTGGCGTGGCGCAAGGAACTCCACGACTGGATTGACGAAAGCAACCTCCCGGCCAGCGATGCAGCTCGCGGGCACTTCGTGATCAACCTCATGACCGAAGCCATGGCCCCGACCAACAGCGCGGCCAACCCGGCAGCGGTCAAACGCTTCTTCGAAACCGGCGGCAAGAGCCTGCTCGACGGTCTCTCGCATCTGGCCAAGGACATGGTGCACAACGGCGGGATGCCGAGCCAGGTCAACATGGGCGCGTTCGAGGTCGGCAAGAGCCTGGGTGTGACCGAAGGCGCGGTGGTGTTCCGCAACGACGTGCTGGAGCTGATCCAATACAGGCCGATCACCGAGCAGGTCTACGAACGGCCACTGCTGGTGGTGCCGCCGCAAATCAACAAGTTCTACGTTTTCGACCTGAGCCCGGACAAGAGCCTGGCGCGATTCTGCCTTCGCAGCAACGTGCAGACTTTCATCGTCAGCTGGCGCAATCCGACCAAGGAACAGCGCGAATGGGGCCTGACGACCTATATCGATGCGCTCAAGGAAGCGGTTGACGTCGTCACCGCAATCACCGGCAGCAAGGACGTGAACATGCTCGGCGCCTGCTCCGGTGGCATCACCTGCACCGCGCTGCTGGGTCATTACGCAGCGATCGGCGAGAAAAAAGTCAACGCCCTTACCTTGCTGGTCAGCGTGCTCGATACGACCCTGGACAGCGACGTCGCCCTGTTCGTCAACGAACAGACGCTCGAAGCCGCCAAGCGCCACTCCTACCAGGCCGGCGTGCTGGAAGGCCGTGACATGGCGAAAGTCTTCGCCTGGATGCGTCCCAACGACTTGATCTGGAATTACTGGGTCAATAACTACTTGCTGGGCAATGAGCCTCCGGTCTTCGACATCCTGTTCTGGAACAACGACACCACGCGGTTGCCCGCAGCGTTCCACGGCGACCTGATCGAGATGTTCAAAAACAATCCATTGATTCGTCCGAATGCACTGGAAGTGTGCGGCACCGCTATTGACCTCAAGCAAGTGACGGCCGACATTTTTTGCCTGGCCGGCACCAACGACCACATCACCCCGTGGAAGTCCTGCTACAAGTCGGCGCAACTGTTCGGTGGCAACGTTGAATTCGTGCTGTCCAGCAGCGGGCATATCCAGAGCATCCTGAACCCGCCGGGCAATCCGAAATCCCGCTATATGACCAGCACCGAAATGGCGAGCACTGCAGATGAATGGCAAGAGAATGCCACCAAACACACCGATTCCTGGTGGCTGCATTGGCAGGCCTGGCAGGCCCAGCGTTCCGGCGAACTGAAAAAGGCCCCGACGAAACTCGGCAACAAGGCGTATCCGGCGGGCGAAGCTGCACCGGGCACGTATGTACATGAGCGGTAACTGACACACCCCGCTTCTGTAGGAGCGAGCCTGCTCGCTCCTACAGAAGCGGGGATGAATTCATAAACAGGGCCAGAGCATGCCGCAACCGTTCATATTCCGTACCGTCGACCTGGATGGTCAGACCCTCCGCACGGCGGTACGTCCCGGCAAGCCTCATTTGACGCCCTTGCTGATTTTCAATGGCATCGGCGCCAACCTTGAGCTGGTGTTTCCGTTTGTGGCAGCGCTGGATCCGGACCTGGAAGTGATTGCTTTCGATGTTCCCGGTGTCGGTGGTTCGTCGACGCCCAACCGGCCTTATCGCTTTCCCGGCCTGGCCAAGCTGACGGCGCGGATGCTCGATTATCTCGACTATGGTCAGGTCAACGTGATCGGTGTGTCGTGGGGCGGTGCCCTTGCGCAGCAATTCGCTTATGACTATCCGGAGCGCTGCAAGAAACTGGTGCTGGCGGCGACGGCGGCAGGCGCGGTGATGGTGCCGGGCAAGCCAAAAGTGCTGTGGATGATGGCCAGCCCGCGACGCTACATCCAGCCGTCTCACGTGATCCGCATTGCCCCGATGATCTACGGCGGCGCGTTCCGACGCGACCCGACGCTGGCCGCCAGCCATGCGGCGAAAGTGCGTTCGGCGGGCAAGCTCGGTTACTACTGGCAGCTGTTCGCCGGGCTCGGCTGGACCAGCATTCACTGGCTGCACAAGATCAATCAGCCGACCCTGGTGCTGGCGGGGGACGACGATCCGCTGATCCCTCTGGTCAACATGCGTCTACTGGCCTGGCGGATTCCCAATGCCCAGTTGCACATCATCGATGACGGGCACCTGTTCCTGATCACGCGTGCCGAAGCGGTGGCGCCGATCATCATGAAATTCCTCCAGGAAGAACGGCAGCGTGCCGTGATGCACCCGCATCCGGCGCCATTGGGCGGTTAACCGACGCATTGTCGGTCGGCAGGATGCCGCGCCGCGCAACAACCCGCTACAGCGTCTATGGTGTTCTGGTTCGGTGTGTTTGTTTTTGGCCTGAAGACGAAGGAGTGTTGACTGATGCGTGAAAAACCAGCGAGGGAGTCTTTGCCCACTCCCGCCGTGTTCATCAACGCACAGAGTGCGATTACCGGTCTGCGCGGCCGGGATCTGATTTCGACGTTGCGCAGTGTTGCTGTCCATGGCTTGCGCAACCCGGTACACACGGCTCGGCATGCCTTGAAACTGGGCGGGCAACTAGGGCGAGTGTTGTTGGGCGATACCCTGCACCCGACCAATCCGCACGACAGTCGATTCGCCGACCCGGCATGGAGCCTCAATCCGTTTTATCGTCGCAGCCTGCAGGCCTACCTGAGCTGGCAGAAAGAGGTCAAAAGCTGGATCGACCAAAGCACCATGAGCCCTGATGATCGTGCTCGTGCGCACTTTGCCTTCGCCCTGCTCAACGATGCCGTATCGCCATCCAACAGCCTGCTCAATCCCCTGGCGATCAAGGAAATCTTCAACACTGGCGGCAACAGCCTGGTGCGCGGCATCAGTCATCTGGTTGACGATCTGCTGCACAACGACGGCCTGCCCCGGCAGGTCACCAAACAGGCATTCGAAGTCGGCAAGACCGTCGCCACCACGACGGGCTCCGTGGTGTTTCGCAACGAATTGCTGGAGCTGATCCAGTACAAGCCGATGAGCGAAAAGCAGTACTCCAAACCGCTGCTGGTGGTGCCGCCGCAAATCAACAAGTACTACATTTTCGATCTGAGCCCGCACAACAGTTTCGTCCAGTTCGCGCTCAAGAATGGCTTGCAGACCTTCATGATCAGTTGGCGCAATCCGGATGTACGCCATCGCGAATGGGGACTGTCGACTTACGTTGAAGCGGTCGAAGAGGCCATGAACGTCTGCCGCGCGATCACCGGCGCCCGCGAGGTCAACCTGATGGGTGCCTGTGCCGGCGGACTGACCATCGCCGCCCTGCAAGGCCATCTGCAGGCCAAGCGCCAACTGCGCCGTGTCTCCAGCGCAACCTACCTGGTCAGCCTGCTCGACAGCGAGCTGGAGTCCCCGGCGACCTTGTTCGCCGACGAGCAGACCCTGGAAGCCGCCAAACGTCGCTCCTATCAAAAAGGCGTGCTCGATGGCCGCGACATGGCCAAGGTCTTCGCCTGGATGCGCCCCAACGATTTGATCTGGAGTTACTTCGTCAACAATTACCTGCTGGGCAAGGAGCCGCCCGCCTTCGACATCCTCTACTGGAACAACGACAACACGCGCCTGCCGGCGGCTCTGCATGGTGACCTGCTGGACTTTTTCAAGCACAACCCGCTGAGCCATCCGGGCGGTCTCGAAGTGTGTGGCACGCCGATCGACTTGCAGAAGGTCACTGTCGACAGCTTCAGCGTCGCCGGAATCAACGACCACATCACGCCGTGGGATGCGGTGTACCGCTCAACGTTACTGCTGGGTGGCGAACGCCGCTTCGTCCTGTCCAACAGCGGCCATGTGCAGAGCATCCTCAACCCGCCGAGCAACCCGAAAGCCAACTACGTCGAGAACGGCAAATTGAGTAGCGACCCACGGGCCTGGTATTACGATGCCAAGCGTGTGGATGGCAGTTGGTGGACGCAATGGCTGGCCTGGATACAGCAACGCTCGGGTGCGCAAAAGGAAACCCACATGGCCCTCGGCAACCAGAACTATCCACCGATGGAGGCGGCGCCCGGTACTTACGTGCGCGTGCGCTGACGTTCAAACGAACCACGGCCGATGTCGGCCGTGGCAGGACCCGAACACTAAGAAGACTGGATGAAAACCCGCGACCGCATCCTCGAATGTGCCCTGCAGTTGTTCAATCAGAAGGGCGAACCGAACGTTTCCACCATGGAAGTTGCCAACGAAATGGGCATCAGCCCGGGCAACCTCTACTACCACTTCCACGGCAAGGAGCCATTGATCCTCGGGCTGTTCGAGCGCTTTCAGGCCGAATTGGCGCCGCTGCTCGACCCACCGGCGGATGTCGAGCTGGCCCCTGAAGATTACTGGCTGTTCCTGCATCTGATCGTCGAACGCCTGGCTCACTACCGGTTTCTGTTCCAGGACCTGTCGAATCTGGCAGGACGCCTGCCGAAACTGGCCAAAGGCATTCGCAACCTGCTAAACGGGCTCAAACGCACGCTGGCTTCATTGCTGGCGCGCTTGCAAGCTCAAGGGCTGCTGGTCAGCGATACCCAGGCACTGGGGCAACTGGTGGAGCAGATAACCATGACGCTGCTGTTCTCACTGGACTACCAGCGGATTCTTGATCGAGCGGGGGAAGTACGTCTGGTGGTGTACCAGATCATGATGCTGGTGGCGCCTCACCTGCTGCCATCGATGAAAGCTGCGACCGAGCAGATGGCGATGCAGTATCTGGAAGAACACGACTAGCCTCTTTAGGCATCGAGCAAGCTCGGCGTCTGCAGGGAACGCATAAAACCGTGCACAAACAAAAACGCCCGACCTTGGCAGATCGGGCGTAATCGTTCCCATGCTCCGCGTGGAAATGCACCCGGTGACGCTCAGCGTCACTGCCGCAGTGGACGCGGAGCGTCCGTTGAGGCATTCCCACGCTGAGCGTGGGAACGATCATCAGGAACAGAGCTCGGCGCCTGCAGGGAACGCATAAANTGCCGCAGTGGACGCGGAGCGTCCGTTGAGGCATTCCCACGCTGAGCGTGGGAACGATCATCAGGAACAGAGCTCGGCGCCTGCAGGGAACGCATAAACCGTGCACAAACAAAAACGCCCGACCTTGGCAGATCGGGCGTGATCGTTCCCATGCTCCGCGTGGAAATGCACCCGGTGACGCTCAGCGTCACTGCCGCAGTGGACGCGGAGCGTCCGTTGAGGCATTCCCACGCTGAGCGTGGGAACGATCATCAGGAACAGAGCTCGGCGCCTGCAGGGAACGCATAAACCGTGCACAAACAAAAACAGAACTTCATCCTCGACGCCAAGTCCCCATGCTCCGCGTGGAAATGCACCCGGTGACGCTCAGCGTCACTGCCGCAGTGGACGCGGAGCGTCCGTTGAGGCATTCCCACGCTGAGCGTGGGAACGATCATCAGGAACAGAGCTCGGCGCCTGCAGGGAACGCATAAAACCGTGCACAAACAAAAACGCCCGACCTTGGCAGATCGGGCGTGATCGTTCCCATGCTCCGCGTGGGAATGCAGCCGGTGACGCTCTGCGTCACTGCCGCAGTGGACGCGGAGCGTCCGTTGAGGCGTTCCCACGCAGAGCGTGGGAACGATCATCAGGACTGACTGGTTGGCGTCGATGGAGCCGGCGCGACAGTCGGGGTGACAGCAGGCGTTGGCGCGGTCGCGGAGTTCGATGCGCTGACTGGAGCTGCGGTCGGGGTTGCCGGCTTGGCCGCTGCCACAGCTGGCTTGGCAGCGGCTTTAGGAGCTGCCGGCTTCTTCACCGCTGGTTTCTTCGCAGCAGCAGGTTTTGCCGCTGGTTTGGCTGCAGGTTTAGCGGCGGCGGTTTTAGCGGCTGGCTTTGCTGCCGGTTTGGCTGCTGGCTTGGCAGCCGCTTTAGCGGCGACCGGTTTGGCCGCTGCCTTGGCTGCTGCAGGTTTCGCTGCGGCAGTTTTTGCCGCTGGCTTGGCGGCAGGTTTGGCTGCGGCTTTTGCCAGTGGTTTAGCCGCGGTCTTTGCGGCCGGTTTGGCAGCAGGTTTTGCCGCTGCAGTCTTCGCCGCAACAGGCGCGACCTTGGCACCGGTCAGTTTTTCGATTTGCTTGGTCAGGGTATCGACCTTGCTGTGCAATGCTTTTACTTCATTGCGGCTCGGTACGCCCAGACGCGAAATGGCGCTGTTCAGACGCTTGTCGAAAGCGCCTTCGAGCTCATCCCACTTGCCCAGTGCGCGGTCTTTCACGCCGCTGATGCGCGATTTGGCCGAAGAAGCGGAGTCCTTGGCGGCGTCGACTTTTTTGCCCACGGCGCTCTTGGTGAGCTTCTCGGCTTTCTCGCCGTCCTTAACCAATGCATCGAAGAGTTTGCTGCCGTCAGTGTCGATCTTCGAGTACACGCCCAAACCAGCCAGCCAGATTTTACGGGAGTAGTCTTCGACTTTCCCGATCCACGAGCTGCCTTCTTTTTCGGTGTTCTTTTTAACAGCCATCCCGTTCTCCTTAAGATTTACGCGCGACACGTTCGAGCAATGCCGTCAGCTCATCGAGCTTAGCAGAGAGTGTCTCAACGTCATGTTTAGACGGAATGCCGATACGATTCAAGGCACTTGCGACACGCGTGTCGAACGCCTTCTCGACCCTGTCGAGTTGAACTTCGACCTTGCCCTTGAAAGTGCTCACTTCACTCTTGGCTTCGTCGATCTCGGCATTCGCTGCTTCAAGTTTCTCGGCAACTACTTTTTTGCCTTTCTTTTCAACAGATTGGCCAGCTTTCACCAACTCTTGAAAGTATTCGCTGCCCTCTTGCCCAACCTTGGCGTAGGCACCCAGGCCTGCCAGCCAGACCTTGCGGGCATAGGATTTGACGTCGCTCAGAGTACTGGTCGATGCGTCGATTTTTTTCTTCAAAATTGCTTTGGCCATGGTCCACCTCACGCGCAGAAGGTTTGAGGAACTGCCCGCGAAATTGTCGGGCTCTGGCACAAAGTAGGGAGAAAAATTAGAAACGGCACCCTAACAACTGACATAAAAGCTCGGGTGCAGCGCAAAAAAGTGTAGGAGTGAGCCTGCTCGCGAAAGCGGACTTTCAGTCAAATTGCCAGTGACTGACAGACCGCTATCGCGAGCAGGCTCACTCCTACAGGGAATCGAATTTCAGACAAAAATCAGACCAGCGCTTTATCCAGCGCCTTCTCGATTTCCGCTTTGATCATGCCGCTCATGGCCGACATCATCAGGCCGAGCTCTACATCGACCTTGATCGAATCTTCGGTGACATGCACCGCGCCCTTCACACCCGAACGCTTGAGGTTGAGGGTATCTCCGGACCACTGCGGCTCCAGGCCATATTGCTCGGAGAGTTTCTGCGCCAGCTTGTCGGCCTTCTCGCGCGCCGCTTCTTTGCCCAGGCCATGGGCACGTTCAACACTAATACGGGCCATCGAATGACTCCTGCTTATGAATGCTTTCCCGGAGCATCTTGACCTCTGCTGCGTCAAAACGTCCCGATGGTTGCCCATCTTACCTTCAGCCTTGCCAAGACAAAGCATCCCTTGGGGATTAGAATGTCGCGCATTCTCTTTTGGTGACAGCGATATGACTGATCAGCGCAAAGGCAGCGATGCCGAACCCACCACTCACTTCGGCTTCAAAAACGTTCCGGAAAGCCAGAAAGCGGAAAAAGTCGCTGAGGTTTTTCACTCGGTAGCCGCCAAATACGACCTGATGAACGACCTCCTGTCGGGCGGCATGCACCGTCTGTGGAAGCGTTTCGCGATCGAACTGTCGGGCGTTCGCACCGGTAACCGCGTGCTCGATATCGCCGGCGGCACCGGTGACCTTACCCGGAAATTCTCGCACCTCGTCGGCCCGACCGGCCAGGTGGTGCTGGCCGACATCAACGAGTCCATGCTCAAGGTCGGTCGTGACCGCTTGCTGGACCTGGGTGTGGCGGGCAACGTCGAATTCGTCCAGGCCGATGCGGAAAAACTGCCGTTCCCGGACAATCATTTCGACTGCGTGACCATCGCCTTCGGCCTGCGCAACGTGACGCACAAGGAAGACGCCCTGCGCTCCATGCTGCGTGTACTCAAGCCGGGCGGCCGTCTGCTGGTCCTCGAGTTCTCGAAGCCGACCAACGCGCTGATGTCCAAGGCCTACGACGCCTACTCGTTCGCCTTCATGCCACTGATGGGCAAGCTGATCACCAATGACTCGGAAAGCTATCGCTACCTGGCCGAATCGATCCGCATGCACCCGAACCAGGAAACCCTGAAGTCGATGATGGTCGAGGCCGGTTTCGACCGTGTGACCTATCACAACATGACCGCAGGCATCGTTGCCCTGCATCGCGGCATCAAGCCCTGATGCTGCTCGCCGGCCTGCTCGCCAGCGTTGAACTCGGTCTGAACCGGGTGCTTCGTCTCGACAGCACGGCGCTGCCGCGGCTCGCGCATTTGAGCGGCAAAGTGATTGCCGTCGATTGCCGCAGCCCGGCACTGCAATTGTTCATCCTGCCCAGCGACGAAGGCCTGATGCTGGCCTCCCAGTGGGAAACCGGCGCCGACTGCACCTTGCGCGCACCGGCTTCCAGCCTGTTGAAACTGGCGATGAGCAAGGACAAGACCTCCGTTCTGCATGGCCCTGAAGTCGAACTCGACGATGACAGCGGTGCGCTGCTGGAACTGGCGGCGATCCTTCAGGACCTGGAGCTGGACTGGGAGTATGAACTCTCACGCTGGCTAGGCCCGGTCGCCACGCAGCTGGTCGGTGGTCATTTGCGCAGTCGCGCGCGCTGGTATCAGCAAGGATTTACCAGCCTGGGCCAGAACCTGGGCGAATACCTGGCCGAAGAGTCGCGCACCCTCGTTGGCCAGCGCGAAGCCGAAGCGCGATTCAGTGAACTGGACCAGATCAAGCTCGATCTGGAACGTCTCGAGGCGCGTTTCGAGCGCCTTTCCCGATCCCTCGACCCAAGCGATAACGCATGAAGCTGCTTGCCGTCCGCCGTTTGTTGCGCATCCAGCGCGTCGTGATTCGCTACCGCCTCGATGACCTGCTGTTCGCCCTGCCGCTGCCCTGGTTCCTGCGGGTATTGCGTTATGCCTTGCCGTGGCGCTGGTTCCCGCGCAGGACCCTGGACCTGAGCCGCGGCGCGCGACTGCGTCTGGCACTGCAGGACCTGGGGCCGATCTTCATCAAGTTCGGTCAGATCCTGTCTACCCGCCGCGACTTGCTGCCAGAAGACATCGCTGATGAACTGATGAAGTTGCAGGACCGCGTGCCGCCATTCGACTCGCAGGTCTCGGTCAAGCTGATCGAAGAACAGCTCGGCAAGAAAATCAGCGAGGTGTTCAGCCGTTTCGACGTCGAACCACTGGCCTCGGCCTCGGTGGCGCAGGTGCATGCCGCGCAGCTGAAAACCGGCGAAGAAGTGGTGGTCAAGGTGATCCGCCCGGGCCTCAAGCCGGTGATCGCCCAGGACCTGGCGTGGCTGTTCATCCTCGCCCGCGCCGCCGAAAAACTCTCGGCCGATGCACGCCTGTTGCACCCGGTGGACGTGGTCAGCGACTACGAAAAAACCATCTATGACGAACTCGACCTGCTGCGCGAGGCGGCCAACGCCAGCCAGCTGAAGCGCAATTTCGAAGGTTCGCCGCTGCTGTATGTGCCGCAAGTCTACTGGGACTGGTGCCGTCCGAAAGTGCTGGTGATGGAGCGTATCTACGGCATTCAGGTGACCGATCTGGCGACCCTGGCCGACCAGCGCACCGACATGAAAATGCTCGCCGAACGCGGTGTGGAGATCTTTTTCACCCAAGTGTTCCGCGACAGTTTCTTCCACGCCGATATGCACCCCGGCAATATTTTCGTCAGCACGGTGAGCCCGTGGAGCCCGCAATACATAGCGATCGACTGCGGCATCGTCGGCAGCCTGACCCCGGAAGACCAGGATTACCTGGCACGCAACCTGTTCGCCTTCTTCAAGCGTGATTACCGGCGCGTGGCGCAGTTGCACATCGATTCGGGCTGGGTGCCGGCGGAAACCAAGCTCAACGAATTCGAAGCGGCGATCCGCACCGTTTGCGAGCCGATTTTCGAAAAACCGTTAAAAGATATTTCATTTGGCCAGGTGCTGATGCGCCTGTTCCAGACCGCGCGCCGCTTCAACATGGAAGTGCAGCCGCAACTCGTTCTGCTGCAGAAAACCCTGCTCAATATCGAAGGCCTGGGACGTCAGTTGTACCCGGATCTCGATTTGTGGAACACCGCGCAGCCATTTCTCGAACGCTGGATGCGCGAAAGGGTCAGCCCCAAAGCCTTGATTGGCAATGTGCAGAGCCAGTTCGAACAGCTCCCGCACCTGGCCAACATGGCCCGCGATCTGCTCGAACGCATGTCCCAACCTCACGCCTACGACCCGCCGCCACCGTGGCACCGTCGTCGCGATGACTGGTTCTTGCGCCTGCTCGGCACGGCGCATCTGGCGGGTGGCGCGATCCTCGCCGCTGGTGGCCCGCTGAATGAACTGGCCTATTGGCCCGCCGGGATCATGATGGCGGTCGGCTTGTATCTGGTCGTTCGCCGATAGCCAGTTGCGTGAACGACTGGCACACTGTTTCAACGCTTGGGTTCGACTAATGAAGTGTTGAACCCGCTGTCGGAGTCGAAGATGAAAAACTGGCTGGACGAGATCAAGTGGGACGCTGACGGCCTGGTGCCCGCGATTGCCCAGGATCACAAGACCGGGCGCGTCCTGATGATGGCCTGGATGAACCGCGAAGCGCTGGAACTGACCGCTGCCGAAAACCGCGCGATTTACTGGTCACGTTCCCGTGGCAAGCTGTGGCGCAAGGGCGAAGAGTCCGGCCATGTGCAAACCCTGCATGAGATGCGCCTGGACTGCGACGCCGACGTGATCATCCTGATGGTCGAGCAAATCGGTGACATCGCTTGCCATACCGGCCGCCAGAGCTGCTTCTACCGCGTCTACAAAAACGGCGACTGGACAACGGTCGACCCGGTTCTGAAAGATCCGCACGCCATCTATTCCGCTTTTGCAGGACACAAACATGAGTGACACTCTGACCCGCCTGGCTCAAGTGCTGGAGGAGCGCAAAGGCGCCGCCGCCGACAGTTCCTATGTCGCCAGCCTGTACCACAAGGGCTTGAACAAGATTCTGGAGAAAGTCGGCGAAGAGTCGGTCGAAACCATCATTGCCGCCAAGGACGCCGCCGTCAGTGGTGACTGCAGCGATGTGATCTACGAAACCGCCGATCTGTGGTTCCACAGCATGGTCATGCTCGCCCAACTGGGGCAGCATCCACAGGCTGTACTCGATGAACTGGACCGTCGTTTCGGTCTGTCCGGACACGCCGAGAAAGCCTCGCGTCCGTCCGCCTGAACAACTATTAGAGAGGAGCAGCAACATGGGCATTTTTGACTGGAAACACTGGGTCGTCATCCTGGTTGTTGTCGTACTGGTGTTTGGCACCAAGAAACTGAAAAACCTCGGCACCGATGTCGGCGAATCGATCAAGGGCTTTCGCAAGGCCATGAACGATGACGAAAAACCGGCCGACCCGACGGCCACTCCAGCCCAACCGGTTCCGCCGGTTCAGCCTCAGGCCTCTGTCAATCAGCCGCACACCATTGACGTGCAGGCGCAGAAAGTCGAAGAGCCGATTCGCAAAGACGTGTGAGCACTGACTAATGTTTGGTATCAGCTTCTCTGAACTGCTGCTCGTCGGCCTCGTTGCCCTGCTGGTGCTGGGTCCCGAGCGCTTGCCGGGCGCAGCGCGCACCGCCGGCCTGTGGGTCGGGCGACTGAAGCGCAGCTTCAACGCGATCAAACAGGAAGTTGAACGTGAAATCGGTGCCGACGAGATTCGTCGGCAACTGCACAACGAGCACATCCTGTCGCTTGAACAGGAGGCGCGGAAAATTTTCACGCCGACCCAGCAGGAGCCTGCGCCGGTCGAGCACGTGGGAGGGCAGACGATTCAAGCACCTGCCCCTGCGACAGCACCGGCAGTTGCAGCTGTCGAGTCCGCTCCCCCTGTAGCAGCCACTCCGGTTGAACCCGTTACACCTGCGGCTGCGCCCGTTGCGCCGGCCCCTCATGACCCAACACTGCCGCCGCGAGCCCCATGAGCGATCTCCCAGAAAACGACCAGCACATGCCGCTGGTTTCGCACCTCACCGAGTTGCGTACCCGTCTGCTGCGCTGTGTAGCGGCGATCTTCATCATTTTTGCCGGGCTGTTCGCCTTCACCCAGCAGATCTACACCTTCGTTTCGACGCCGCTGCGTGCTTATCTGCCGGCCGGCGCGACGATGATCGCCACCGATGTGTCGTCGCCATTCCTGACGCCGTTGAAGCTGACGATGATGGTCTCGCTGTTCCTGGCGATCCCGGTGATCCTGCATCAGATCTGGGGCTTCATCGCACCCGGCCTGTACAAGCATGAAAAACGCATCGCCGTGCCCTTGCTGGTCTCCAGCATCTTTCTGTTCTATGCCGGCATGGCGTTCGCCTACTTCCTGGTGTTCCCGCTGATCTTCAAGTTCTTCGCCGCCGCCACGCCGGCCGGTGTGGAAATGATGACCGACATCACCAGCTACCTCGATTTCGTCATGACGCTGTTCTTCGCCTTCGGCGTGGCGTTCGAAATTCCGGTGGCTGTGGTGTTGCTGGTGTGGATTGGCGTGGTCGACGTCAAATACCTGAAGAAAATCCGTCCGTACGTGATCATCGGCTGCTTCGTGGTCGGCATGATCCTGACCCCGCCGGATATCTTCTCGCAGACCCTGCTGGCCGTACCGATGTGGATGCTGTTCGAAGTCGGCATCCTGTTCAGCAGCCTGATCAGCAAGCGTGGCGAGCATCCGGACGATCAACCGGCTGACGATCACAACGACCAGCCGCCAGCGACCCAAGCGTGAACCTGCTGTTACTGGAAGAGGCCGATTTCATTGCGGCCGACCGGGTGATCCTGCGTGATCGCCGGTTGACCCACATGCAGGAAGTTCACCGCTGCGAAGTCGGCGACAGCCTGCGTGTCGGGCGCATCGGCGGGCTGATGGGCTCGGCCGAAGTGCTGCGCCTGGATACCGCCGAAGCCGAATTGCGCGTTACCCTCGATCAACCACCGCCGACCAAGCTGCCGTTGACCCTGGTGCTGGCCCTGCCACGCCCCAAAATGCTGCGCAGGGTGTTTCAGACTGTTGCAGCCATGGGTGTGCCACGGATCGTGCTGGTGAACAGCTACCGCGTCGAGAAGAGCTTCTGGCAGACGCCATTCCTGGAGCCTGAAGCCATTCGCGAGCAACTGATCCTCGGCCTGGAACAAGCGCGGGACACTGTTCTGCCGGAAGTTGTGATCGAGAAACGCTTCAAACCCTTCGTCGAGGATCGCCTGCCTGCCATCACCGAAGGCACCCTCGGCCTGGTGGGGCATCCGGGCAACTACCCGCCCTGCCCGCGTGCCTTGAGCGAACCGGTAACCCTGGCCATCGGCCCTGAAGGTGGCTGGATTCCCTACGAAATCGACCTGCTGGGCAAATCCGGCCTGCAACCGGTGCAACTGGGCGAGCGCATCCTGCGCGTCGAAACCGCCGTGACGGCCTTGCTCGCACGACTCTTCTAACCGACTCTGAGAAATCCGTAGGCGCGAGCCTGCTAGCGATGGCGGTGTACCAGCCAACATTGAAGTGGCTGACACTCCGCCGTCCGCTTATCGGGCAGCGCCTACAGAACCCCACGCCACTGCCGATATACCTCCCATAAAACCAATGTGTGGTCCGAGGGAGTTACAGCATGTACCAATGGCTGGCCGATAAGCTGGGAAATGTAGGTGTAAACCGCAAGTTGGGCGTCGGCTTCGGTCTGGTGCTGCTGCTGACATTGCTGATCACGTTTACCGGCTGGACCGGTCTCGGTGAAGTGACGAGTCGCGGCGACAAGCTCGGTTTCATTTCCGAGATCAACGGCCTGACCAAGGACCTGCGCATCGCCCGCCTCGACTACGAAATGCGCCGCGGCGAACAAGGTCCTGGTGCGGTCAATGACCTGCTGGGCAAGCTCGAAACCGGCCTGCAAGCGGCTCGCCAGATGATCGAACAACCCGCCGACATCGCCATGATCGACCAGCAACTGGCCGCTGTCAGCCTGTACAAACAAGGCTTCACCGCCCTGACCCAGGCCGGTGCCAACCGTGAAGATGCCCGCAGCAAACTCGGCGCTACCGCCGACAACGCCGTTGCCAAAGTCGCTGAAGTCGAAAAATCCATGCTGCAAGGTGACAGCGTGACGGCATTCAACAGCGTGATCGAGCTGAGCAAACTGATCCAGCAAGCGCGCTTCCAGGTTCGCGGCTACACCTACAGCGGCAAGAGCGAAGCCGAGCAGCCGGCCCTCGATGCGATCGACAATGCCCTGAAATACCTCGAAAGCCTGCCCGCCAAACTGCCTGAAGAACACCTCGCCAACCTGCAACTAGCCACCGACTCGCTCAAGGCTTATCGCGCCGCGGTGAGTCAATACCGTGACTCCCAGGTCGCCAGCGTCGACGCCCTGAAACGCATGGCGGCCCAAGGCGAAATCCTGCTCCAGGTGAGCAACAAACTGACGGTTTCGCAAACCCTGGTACGCGATACCGATGTAGCGCATGCCAAAAACATGCTGTTGGTGGCCACCGCCCTGGCACTGGTCTTCGGTCTGTTCGCTGCCTGGGCCATCACCCGGCAGATCGTGATTCCGCTCAACCAGACCCTCAAAGTGGCCGAACGCATTGCTTCCGGCGATCTGACCCACAACCTCGAATCCAAGCGCCAGGACGAACTGGGGCAGCTGCAACGTGCGATCCAGAGCATGACCCAGGGCCTGCGCGAGCTGATCGGCGGCATCAGTGATGGCGTCACGCAGATTGCCAGCGCCGCCGAAGAGTTGTCGGCAGTTACCGAACAGACCAGCGCCGGGGTCAACAGTCAGAAGGTCGAGACCGACCAGGTGGCCACGGCCATGAACGAAATGACCGCCACGGTGCAGGAAGTTGCACGCAACGCCGAGGAAGCCTCCGAGGCCGCGGTCGCCGCCGACCAGCAGGCCCGCGAAGGTGACAAAGTGGTGGGCGAAGCCATTGCCCAGATCGAGCGCCTGGCCAAGGAAGTGGGAAACTCCACCGAAGCCATGGGCGAGCTCAAGCGCGAGAGCGACAAGATCGGCAGTGTGCTCGACGTGATCAAGTCCGTGGCACAACAAACCAACCTGCTGGCGCTCAACGCTGCCATCGAAGCCGCCCGTGCCGGTGAAGCCGGACGCGGCTTTGCCGTGGTCGCCGACGAAGTGCGCAGCCTGGCCCAGCGCACCCAGAAATCCACCGAAGAAATCGAAGAGCTGATCGTCGGCCTGCAAAACGGCACCCAGCAAGTGGCGACCATCATGGACAACAGCCGAAGCCTGACCGACAGCAGCGTCGAACTGACGCGCCGCGCCGGTGGCTCACTGGAAAGCATCACCCGCACGGTTTCGGCAATCCAGGCGATGAACCAACAGATTGCCGCCGCCGCTGAACAACAGAGCGCCGTGGCTGAGGAGATCAACCGTAGCGTGCTGAACGTGCGGGATGTCTCGGACCAGACCTCGGCCGCCAGTGAAGAGACCGCGGCCTCCAGTGTTGAGCTGGCGCGGTTGGGAACGCATCTGCAAATGCTGGTGGGACGGTTCAAGGTTTGAGGTGATCCGATCTACTTGATCGTTACTTGATCGTTCCCACGCTCTGCGTGGGAATGCATCCTCTGTCGCTCTGCGTCACGCCCGAGAAAGGACGCGGAGCGTCCTGGGCGGCGTTCCCACGCGGAGCGTGGGAACGATCAGGCCATAAAAAAACCCGCTTTCGCGGGTTTTTTCATTACGCCATCTGAGGCTGTACGCTCAACGGTTTGAGCGGCAACAACGGGGCATGAGGGTCGGCCTTGACCGACTTGCGCCACGCGCCCAGCCACTCCGGATGGCCTTCGTTCCAGACCTGCTCATGCAAGCGGGCCAAAGCTACCGGATCGCTCAACAGCTGCACACGCTCGTTGTTGGTCAGGCCTTGCGGCCCAACTTTCATCGCGTGCCGCACGCGCTCGATCCGTAGCCATTCAATCGGCTCGGCCTCACGGTGACGCGAGGTCGCCAGCGAGCACGCCAAGGCGTTCTGCTGCGGATCGACCACCGAACGGACGAAGCCGTCGTTCAGCGCATGCCAACGGTTTTCGTGGGTGTACTGGTCAGTAGCCAGCAATGCCTGCGGCGGATTGTATTCCTCAGGGATCAGGAACAGGCTCTCGTCGCGGGATTTCAGGCCCAGGCCGACACGGCTGGAAATCACCGAGACCGGGATCGACAGCATCAGCGAACCGACGATCGGCACCAGCCACCACAGGAAGCTCGGGTTCAGCCAGATCACCAGCAGGGCCCAGAAGAAGCCCAGCAAGGTTTGCGGGCCGTGGCGCTTGACTGCTTCGCTCCAGGGCGTGGAGTCGTCGTCACGTTGTGGCGAATTCCAGGTGGCAGCCCAGCCGAGGAACGCGGCAAGCACGAATCGGGTGTGGAAAATCATCCGCACCGGTGCCAACAGCACGGAGAACAACATCTCCAGCAGCATCGACAATGTCACCTTGAACTTGCCGCCGAACTCTTTCGCGCCCTTGGCCCAGATCAGGATGATGCTCAACAGCTTCGGCAGGAACAGCAGCACGATGGTGGTCGAGAACAGCGCAATCGCCTTGTCCGGGTGCCATTGTGGCCACAGCGGATAAAGCTGGCGCGGTTCAAGGAAGTACTGCGGCTCCATCAACGTGTTGACTGCCAGCAGCGCCGTCGACAACACCAGGAAGAAGAACCACAGCGGCGCCGACAGGTAAGACATCACACCGGTCAGGAACACGGCACGGTGCACCGGGTGCATGCCCTTGACTAGGAACAGCCGGAAGTTCATCAGGTTGCCGTGGCACCAGCGACGGTCACGCTTGAGTTCATCCAGCAAGTTCGGCGGCAGCTCTTCATAGCTGCCCGGCAAGTCGTAGGCAATCCACACGCCCCAACCGGCACGGCGCATCAGCGCGGCTTCAACGAAGTCGTGGGACAGGATCGCACCCGCGAACGCGCCTTTACCGGGCAGCGGCGCCAGGGCGCAGTGCTCGATGAACGGCTTCATGCGAATGATCGCGTTGTGGCCCCAATAGTGCGATTCACCCAGTTGCCAGAAGTGCAGACCGGCGGTGAACAGCGGACCGTACACCCGGGTCGCGAACTGCTGCATGCGTGCATACAGCGTGTCCATGCCCGACGCACGCGGCGCGGTCTGGATGATCCCGGCGTCCGGCGTGGCTTCCATCAGACGCACCAGACTGGTCAGGCACTCACCGCTCATCACCGAGTCGGCGTCGAGTACGACCATGTACTTGTAGTCACCGCCCCAGCGACGGCAGAAGTCGTCGAGGTTACCGCTCTTGCGTTTTACCCGACGGCGGCGGCGGCGATAGAAGATCTTGCCGAAGCCCTTGGCTTCCCGGCAGACGTCCAGCCAGGCCTGCTGCTCGGCCACGCAGATGTCGGCGTCGTTACTGTCGCTGAGCACGAAGAAGTCGAAGCGATCCAGATCACCCGTGGCCGCGACCGATTCGAACGTTGCGCGCAGACCGGCGAATACCCGCGGCACGTCTTCGTTGCAGATCGGCATCACCAGAGCGGTGCGTGCGTCCTTTGGAATCGCCTCGTTGCCGGCGCTTTTACCGGAAATGCGGTACTTGTCGTGGCCGGTGAGCAACTCGAGGAAGCCCATCAGCGCGGTCCAGAAACCTGCCGAAACCCAACAGAACAGGATCCCGAACAGAATCAGGATGCTGGTCTGCAATGCATACGGCAGCACTTGGGTAGCGGTTTGCAGCAGCGGCTGATGCAGGACTTCTTCGAGGTCAACGAACGACCAGCCCTGGTACGGCATGATGCCTTTCATGTACCAGCCGGCCACGATGGTCTGGCCGAGCATCAACACCAGAAGAATGTAGCGACGGATCGAACCCACGGTACGCCAGCGTGCTGCGGGCAGGACGCGTTCGTCCTTCGGCGGCTTCGGCGGGTTGGTACGACCGGTCATCCGGCGCCAGCCACGTACCAGGATGTTGGTACGCCAAGGCTCGGGCACGACCTTGGTCCGGCGAATCGGCGGAGTGGCCTTGAGGCAAACCCGACCGCTGGCGTCGAGCGCCAGCATTTCGGCGTCCTGCAACTCTTCGGCGGTGCTCAGGGTCAGGCGCTTGCCCACCGAAGCCTGGGCGGCCTCGGTGGGGGCGTCGAACGTGGAGGACGACAGGCGTTCGTGCAACTCGCTGAAGGACTTGCAGCCCGCGAGCTCCGCGCGCTGCTGGTCGGTCATCGGCAGATGCGCCAGATACTCCGAAAGAGTTTCTGGCTGTACTAGAGAATTACTCATCGGCAGGCAACTGATAGCTCCAGGTCTCGGTCAGGACTTCTTCAGTCGGTGCCGATTCCGGTGTGGCTGGGGCCGCGTCAGCAGCGACAGGCTGCTTGGCGTCTGTATTGGCCTTGTCCTTGGCATCTGCAACCGGCTTGGCTTCGGCATGCTTGGCCTCGGCTTGCTTGGCTTCCTTGTCCATCTTCTCTTGTTGCTTGGCGGCGACTTTGTCGGCCTTGGCAACGGACGAGTTCGACGCTGGAACCGCCGACTTGGCCAGGTCAGCCGTCACAACAGGCTGTACCAGCGCAGCGCGCATTTCGGTGGACTTGCTCGGGTCCTTGATCTTCATGCGCAAGGTCAGGCGCCAGCCCTTGGTTTCAGGGTTGTAACGGACGCTGTTTTCCACGACCTCGGCGTTGTCACCCACGCTGACCTGGCTGCGAACGTCGGCATCGGCCGGCAATGCCGCCAGCGATGGACCTTCGAAATCCACCAGGTACGCCACGCTACCGTCCGGCTGACGAATCAGGTTGGACTGTTTCACGTCACCGGTGGAGCGCAAGGTTTGCTTGACCCAGGCGCTGTCCGGCGCGTGAATCGAAGCTTCATCCATGGTCCAGTGCATACGATAAGCGACATCGAGCGGCTGGCCGGGTTCCGGCATCTTTTCCGGGCTCCAGAACGCCACGATATTGTCGTTGGTTTCGTCAGCGGTCGGAATCTCTACCAGATCGACGGAGCCCTTGCCCCAGTCGCCTTTCGGTTCGATCCAGGCACTTGGGCGCTTGTCGTAGCGGTCGTCGAGGTCTTCGTAGTGGCTGAAGTCGCGGCCACGTTGCAGCAGACCGAAGCCGCGCGGGTTCTCTACGGAGAAGTTGCTCACGGCCAGGTGTTTAGGGTTGTTCAGAGGGCGCCAGATCCACTCGCCGTTACCGGCATGGATCGACAGACCGCTGGAGTCGTGCAGTTCACGACGATAATTCAGGACTTTCGATGGCTGATTGGCGCCGAACAGGTACATGCTGGTCAGCGGCGCAACGCCGAGCTTGGTGACTTTGTCACGCAGGAACATCTGCGCCTTGACGTCGACAATGGTGTCGCTGCCCGGACGCAGGGTCAGGCGATAGGCACCAGTAGCGCGAGGCGAATCGAGCAACGCGAAGATCACCAGATGCTTGTCGCCCGGCTTGGGCTGTTGAATCCAGAACTCGCGAAAGCGCGGGAACTCTTCGCCCGATGGCAACGCGGTATCGATCGCCATGCCGCGCGCGGACAAGCCATAGACGTGACCCTTGCCGACAACGCGGAAATAACTCGCGCCGAGCATGGTCATGATTTCGTCTTGCTTGTCGGCCTTGTTGATCGGGTACAGCACACGGAAACCGGCATAACCGAGTTGCTCAGTGGCTTTGGGATCAAACTTGAGGTCGCCGAAATCGAACCGGGTTGGATCGTATTTGATCTCTTCGACGGTGTTCGCCGTGATTTCGTTGATTTTCACCGGCGTGTCGAAATGCATGCCCTGGTGATAGAACGACAGCTTGAACGGGGTTTTCTGGTCCGCCCACTCGGCCTTTTCAGTCAGGAACCGAATTTTCTGATAGTCCGCGAATTTCATTTCGCGGAATTCGTTTGGCAGGTTACTGCGCGGCGCTTCGTACTTCTGTCCGGCCAGCTCTTTTGCCTTGACCGATACATCATCCAGATTGAATGCCCAAAGCTGACCGGCGCTGAACAGGCAGAGCAGTGCCGAGCCCGCTACCAGAGCGCTACGTAACCGTTTGGCAGACAATTTTGGTGCGTTACAGGGACTAACAATCACGAGCAACCCTCGCCGAAAACAGATCAAAAAACCAACGGCCAGTTAAAGGGTCTGTACGGTATCCGGTACATGAAAACCGGTCCTGCAGACCACTCTTGCCAAGTTGGCGAGCATTGTTCCGACTCCGCTGGGGCAAAATGATTCCCCAATCGGATCCAGACAAGTCTCTACCTAAGTCAAAATGGACCAACGAACGCTGATCCCCGTAGCGCGCGATTATCTAGCAGGCCGCGTTACAACGCATCAGGGGTAACAAAGTATTTATTGGGAAAAACACCTGTTTTCAGCCGAAATGCGCTTAAAAAGATGTTTCAAGCGCTTTCAGGTCTGTAACAGGAAGGTGACCGGGCCATCATTGACCAGGTGCACCTGCATATCCGCGCCGAATCTACCTGATGCCACAGTGCCATGCACCTGTTTCGCTTTGCCCAATAGATAGTCGAAAAGCTCCTCGCCCAGGGCCGGAGGGGCGGCGGTCGAGAAACTCGGGCGCAACCCGCTCTTCGTATCGGCGGCCAGGGTGAACTGCGAGACCAGCAGCAACCCGCCGCCCACGTCCGCCAGGGACAGATTCATCTTGCCCTCGGCGTCGCTGAACACCCGATAGTTAAGCAGCTTATTGAGAAGTTTGTCGGCGCTGGCTCGCGTGTCGTCGGGCTCGACGGCGACCAGCACCAGCAAACCCTGATCGATTGCACCGACCACTTCCCCCGCTACCTCGACTCGCGCGCCTCGCACGCGTTGCAGCAAGCCCTTCATGCTTCGTCAGGGGTCAGATCGAGCAGGCGTCGTGCCATCTGATCAGCGGCACGCACCAAAGCGTCGGTGATGCCCGGTTCGGAAGCGGCGTGCCCGGCGTCGCGGATGACTTGCAGCTCACTGTTCGGCCAGGCCTGGTGCAGCTCCCAGGCGTTGTCCAACGGACAGATCACGTCATAACGGCCATGGACGATCACGCCGGGCAAGTGGGCAATCTTGCCCATGTCGCGAATCAGTTGATCCGGTTCAAGGAACGCGTTGTTGGTGAAGTAGTGGCATTCGATCCGGGCAATGGACAGCGCGCGCTGAGGCTCGGAGAAACGGTCGACCACCAGCGGGTTCGGCCGCAGGGTGGCGGTCCGGCCTTCCCAGAGTGACCAGGCCTTGGCCGCATGCATCTGGGCAATCTGATCATTGCCGGTCAGGCGCTTGTGGAAAGCACTGAGCAGGTCGTCGCGCTCGTCCAGCGGAATCGGCGCCAGGTAGTCCTGCCAGTAGTCCGGGAACAGACGGCTGGCACCGGCCTGATAGAACCACTCGATTTCCTGCGGACGGCAGAGAAAGATCCCGCGCAGGATCAGACCGTGCACCCGCTCTGGATGGGTTTGCGCGTAGGCCAGCGCCAGGGTCGAGCCCCAGGAGCCACCGAACAGCACCCATTTGTCGATACCCAGGTGTTTGCGGATGCGCTCGAGGTCGGCGACCAGATCCCAGGTGGTGTTGTTTTCCAGGCTCGCGTGGGGTGTGGAGCGACCGCAACCGCGTTGATCGAAAGTGACAATACGATACAGGTTCGGATCGAAATAGCGGCGGCTCTGGGCATCACACCCGGCCCCGGGGCCGCCGTGAATGAACACTACCGGCAAACCTTCCGGCGAACCGCTCTCGTCGACATACAGCGTGTGAGTCGCGTCGACGGCCAGATCGTGCCGGGCGTGGGGTTTGATCTGCGGGTACAAAGTCTGCATTGCGCGCTCCGTAAGGGGTCGAGGTCATCCCTGGGGGGACTTCTATTATTCTGCCGTTGGGCATCATAAACCCGATTTACGTCAATGAGCATGCCCTTGCAGGGTCAGAGTTTGTCCGCGAGATAACGGAGCAGCGTTTCGTACAACGCATCCACCTCTACAGCCTGCCCCCGCGCCCGTAAACAACCATGAACCAGGCCCTCGCCGTAATACAGCGTCGCGCTCACGCCGGCGCTGTTCAGTCGCTCGGCGTAAAGCATACCGTCATCGCGCAGCGGATCGAACTGCGCCACCGCAATCAATGCCGGCGGCAGGCCGCTGAAATTGCCGGCCAGTAGCGGCATCGCACAGGCACCCGGCTTCGCTGTGCCACCCAGGTACAACGCGTGGTAGCAATCGACATCGCTGCTGCTCAGCAACGGAGCATCGACGCATTCACTGCGAGACGCCAATTGCTGATCGCCACCCAGCCCCGGATAGATCAACACCTGCGCCGCCGGCAAGGGTTCACCCGCATCGCGCAATGCCAGGCACAGGGCGGCCGCGAGATTGCCGCCGGCGCTGTCGCCAGCCACCAGCGTGCGAGCGCGATCCAGTTGAAACGGCCCGGTGCGCAGTGCGCGCCAGACTTTCAGGCAATCGTCGAAGGCCGCGGGAAACGGATGCTCCGGCGCCAGACGGTAATCGACAGCGATCACCAACACGTTAAGCGTCGAGGCCAGTTCGGCACAGATGAAGTCGTGGGAATCCAGGTCCCCCACCACCCAGCCGCCGCCATGCAGGTAGACGATGCACGGCATGCCAGCAGCAGAAGGTGAAACCGGCGGCTGATACGAACGAACGGCAACCCCCGCCAATTCGAAATCGACCACGTACAACCCTGCCGGACGCGGCGGCGTGAATGCCCGACACATCTCGCTGTAGGCCTGACGCAATCCGCTCAGGCTGCTTTCGGTGCTGTTGAAACTCAGGGTTTTGTCGACGAACGCCGAAAGCTGTTCTGATAAAGGATAGGTCGTCATCAGTTTTTCAGGCTGGCCTGAACCGTGGCTACGCCGTCCTTGCCATCGAAACTGTTGACACCGGCCAGCCAGCGCTCAAGATCTTCCGGGTGCTCGCGCAGCCATTTTCTGGCGACGTCTTGGGGCGTCTGGCGCTCCAGGATCGGCACCATCAACTGGCTTTCCTGGGCGGCGGTGAAGGTCAGGTTTTCCAGCAGGCGATTGACGTTCGGGCAACGCTGGGCGTAATCGGGAGCGGTCACGGTCGAAACGGTCGCGGCGCCTTCGTTCGGGCCGTAGACGTCTTCGCTGCCGGTCAGGTAGGTGATGTTCATGTTGATGTTCATCGGGTGAGGAGTCCAGCCGACGAAGACCACGAACTCCTTGCGATTCACCGCACGCTGAACGGCGGCGAGCATACCGGCCTCACCGGATTCGATCAGCTTGAAGTCCTTGAGACCAAAGTGATTGGTTTCGATCATGGTCTTGATCGTGGTGTTGGCGCCGCTGCCCGGTTCGATGCCGTAGATTTTGCCACCAAGCTGATCCTTGAACCTGGCAATGTCGGCGAAGGTTTTCAGGCCCGCTGCGGCAACGTAGTCAGGAACGGCGAGCGTGGCCTGGGCATCGGCCAGGCTTGGTTTGTCCATGACCTTGACTTGATTGGCGGCCAGGAACGGCGCGATGTTTTTATCCATCGCCGGTTTCCAGTAACCGAGGAAGATGTCCAGGCGCTTGTCGCGAATCCCGGCGAAAATGATTTGCTGCACGGCGCTCGTCTGCTTGCTTTCGTAACCAAGACCATTGAGCAACACGTCGGCCATGCCGCTGGTGGCGATCACGTCCGTCCAGTTGACCACGCCCATGCGCACGGTTTTGCAGGAGGCGTCGTCCGCCGCCATGGCGCCGGCACTCAACAGCGCGGAACCGCAGAAGATTGAGAGACAGCGGGTAAACAGTCTTTTCATCAGGATGATCTCGTGCGGCAGCGGATTATTGTCGGGCCGGTGTCTTTGTGCACCGTGGTCGAAACATTACGCAGCAGACGAGCGCTAAAAGCGAACTGTGGCGACCGAGATTTGCACGGAGGCGACTGTCTCGATCAATCGTTCCCACGCTTTGCGTGGTAATACGGCCAGGGAGGGATTCCCACGCGGAGCGTGGGAACGATCAGTCACCGGTAGTGTTGCTCGCCCCATGCGAGCAAGCCTTGCAGCAGTTCCTTCAACACCACCCGCGTCGGCTCTGCCAGATCCGCTCGATAGCGGAACGGCTCGAATTCTTCCATGTACGTGCACTGGCCCAACTCCAATTGCACGGCATGGATGTTTTCGGCTGGATTACCGTAGTGTCGGGTGATGTGACCGCCCTTGAAGCGACCGTTAAGCACATGGCTGTAGTCGCCGTGGCGCGCGCAGATGGCTTCCAGCTGACCGGCCAACTGCGGGTCACAACTGGCGCCGTTGAAAGTGCCGAGGTTGAAGTCCGGCAACTTGCCGTCGAACAGGTGCGGGATGATCGAGCGGATCGAATGTGCATCGAACAGCAGCGCGTAACCGAACTCGGCTTTGAGGCGCGCCAGCTCGTTTTGCAAGGTGCTGTGATATGGCGTCCAGATCTGCTGCAGATACGTCGCACGCTCCTCTTTCGAAGGTTCCATACCCTCACGGAACAATGGAATGCCATCGAACAGCGTCGCCGGATACAGGCCGGTGGTAGCGCCGACGTATAAAGGTTTGTCGTCGGACGGCCGGTTGAGGTCGATGACGAAACGCGAATACTCGGCGGCCAGGGTGCTGGCACCCAGCTCGGCGGCGAAATCGTAAAGCTGCGGGATGTGCCAGTCGGTGTCCGGCAGGCTTTTCGCGTCGGGTATCAGCCCGGCTTCGACTGCAGGCGTCAGGCGAACACCGGCGTGGGGCATGCTGATCAGCAGCGGTACGCGGCCTTGTTTGAAGTTCAGAACCTTATCCACAACTGCTCTCCTACAGACTCGTTTCGACGCCGTGACGCACGACGCGTTTTTCCAGGTCGCCGCCCAGCCAGTAACACAGGTCGGCCGGACGATCGATTTGCCAGGCGACGAAATCCGCGACCTTGCCGGCCTCCAGTGAGCCGTGGGTGTCGGCCATGCCCAAGGCAGTGGCGGCATGAAGGGTCGCGCCGGCCAGGGCCTCTTCCGGGGTCATGCGGAAACAGGTACACGCCATGTTCAGCATCAGGCGTAGCGACAGTCCCGGCGATGTGCCCGGATTGAGGTCGCTGGCGATGGCGATTTTTACCCCGTGTTTGCGCAGGGCATCCATCGGCGGCAATTGGGTTTCGCGCAGAAAGTAAAAGGCTCCGGGCAGCAGCACGGCGACCGTGCCGGCCTCGGCCATGGCGATGGCGTCGTCTTCGGTCATGAATTCCAGGTGATCGGCGGACAATGCGTGGTAACGCGCGGCCAGACTCGAACCGTGCAACGACGACAATTGTTCGGCGTGGAGTTTCACTGGTAAACCCAATTCCCGGGCAGTGATGAAAACACGCTCGACCTGCTCCGGCGAGAACGCCAGGTATTCACAGAACGCGTCCACCGCGTCCACCAACCCTTCGGCGGCCAGGGCCGGGAGCATTTCTGCGCAGATGTGCTCGATGTAGTCGTCAGCACGATCCTTGTATTCCGGTGGCAAGGCGTGCGCCGCCAGGCAGGTGCTGCGCACGCTGACCGGCAGTTCGGCACCGAGACGACGGGCCACGCGCAACATCTTGCGTTCGTTGGCCAGGTCCAGGCCGTAGCCGGATTTGATTTCAATGCTGGTGACACCATCACGCATCAGGCTTTTCAGACGCTTGGCGGCACTGGCGAACAGTTCATCTTCGCTGGCAGCACGAGTGGCGCGCACGGTGCTGGCGATTCCACCCCCGGCTGCGGCGATTTCCGCGTAGCTGACGCCTTGCAGCCGCTGCTCGAATTCACCGCTGCGGTTGCCGCCGAACACTGTATGCGTGTGGCAGTCAATCAGGCCCGGCGTGACCCAGGCCCCTTTCAAATCGTTGACCGCCGGGTATTCGCCCGCCGGCAGTTCGGCGCGAGGGCCGATCCACTCGATGAGTGCACCGGACGTCACGATGGCGGCGTCCTCGATGATCGAGTAAACGCCCTGCGCCATGGTTGCGACGTGGCAGTGTTGCCAGAGGGTTTTCATCCCGAGTTCCTCGTCTTTGATCGTTCCCATGCTCCGCGTGGGAATGCCTCAAGGGACGCTCTGCGTCCAGTGACGCGGAGCGTCACGGGCTGCATTCCCACGCAGAGCGTGGGAACGATCGGTGGGTGGGGTTAGAGGCTAGGCAGCAATTTCGCCGACACCAGTTCGCTCAGGCAACGCGAAGCCAACAACTCGGTCGCCGCATTGATATCCGGTGCAAAGAACCGGTCCTTCTCATAAAACGGCACTTCCTTGCGCAGAATCGCCCGAGCCTGCTCCAGCTTCGGCGAGGTCTTCAGACCATTGCGCAGATCCAGACCCTGAACCGCTGCCAGCCATTCAACCGCGAGAATCCCGCGAGTGTTCTCGGCCATTTCCCACAGGCGCTTGCCGGCTGCCGGAGCCATGGACACGTGGTCTTCCTGGTTGGCGGAGGTCGGCAGGCTGTCCACCGAGTGCGGATGGGACAGCGCCTTGTTTTCGCTGGCCAGTGCCGCGGCCGTCACCTGGGCGATCATGAAACCGGAGTTCACACCACCGTTGGCCACCAGGAACGGCGGCAATTGCGACATGTGCTTGTCCATCATCAGCGAGATACGGCGCTCGCTCAGGGAGCCGATTTCCGCAATGGCCAAGGCCATGTTGTCCGCGGCCATCGCCACCGGCTCGGCGTGGAAGTTGCCACCGGAAATCACGTCGCCTTCAGCAGCGAATACCAGCGGGTTGTCCGACACAGCGTTGGCTTCGACGGCCAGCACTTCGGCCGCCTGACGGAATTGGGTCAGGCAGGCGCCCATGACTTGTGGCTGGCAACGCAGGGAGTACGGATCCTGAACCTTCTCGCAGTTTTCATGGGAATCGGAGACTTCGCTGCGCTCACCCAGCAGGTCGCGATACGCGGCGGCGGCGTCGATCTGGCCTTTCTGGCCACGGGCCGCGTGGATGCGTGCGTCGAACGGCGAGCGCGAGCCCAATACCGCCTCAACGGTCAGGCCGCCCAGCGCCAGGGCACCGGCGAACAGGTCTTCACCCTCGAACAGGCCACGCAAGGCAAACGCAGTGGACACTTGGGTGCCATTGAGCAGTGCCAAACCTTCTTTCGCCGCCAGGGTCAGCGGGGTCAAGCCGGCGACTTTCAGCGCTTCGGTGGCTTCCATCCACTCGCCCTTGTAGCGCGCCTTGCCTTCGCCCAGCAGCACCAGCGACATGTGGGCCAATGGCGCCAGGTCACCGGATGCACCGACCGAACCTTTCAATGGAATGTGCGGGTAAACCTCGGCATTGATCAGCGCGATCAGCGCGTCGATCACCACCCGGCGGATGCCGGAGAAACCACGGCTGAGGCTGTTGACCTTGAGCACCATGATCAGTCGGACCAGATCGTCGCTGATCGGCTGGCCAACACCCGCCGCATGGGACAACACCAGCGAGCGCTGGAGGTTTTCCAGGTCTTCGCTGGCGATTCGGGTCGAAGCCAGCAGGCCGAAACCGGTGTTGATGCCGTAGGCCGTGCGGTTTTCGGCGAGGATCTGCTCCACGCAGGCAACGCTGGCTTCGATCTGCCTTGATGCGCTGTTGTCGAGGGTCAGTTGCACCGGTTGCTGATAGACATCACGCAGTTGAGCGAGCGTCAGTTGGCCAGGGATCAAATTAAGCGCAGTCACATTCATTCTCCTTTTGAGAGTTTTTATTAACTAACCAGACGCTCCGGAGATGTCCGTTGTCCGTCGCTTCCCACCTTTTGGGGGGCTGGCGCCTTGGCACGCTGGCTTATGTTGAAATCAGTTGAGGTTCGGTAAAGCCTTGTGCAACAAATTCGGTTCTTTCAGTACAGCAGCAGCGGCGGCAATGTCCGGCGCCAGCCAACGATCCTGATCGTAGGCTGGCACACGTTCACGCAGCAGACGCCAGGCGGCATCGGTACCAGCGCCGAAGCGTTGTTCCTTGAGGAATTCGAATGCCTGGGCCGCCAACAGGTACTCGATGGCGAGGATCTGCGTGCAGTTTTCCAGCGCGCGATGCAGTTTCAGCGCGGCGTTGGTGCCCAGGCTCAGGTGATCTTCCTGCAGGCCCGAGGTCACGTAGTTGTCCAGCACCGCGGGTTGCGCCAGTTGGCGGTTTTCCGCACACAGCGAAGCGGCGACGTATTGCACGATCATCATTCCGGAGTTCACCCCCGGATTGGCCACCAGAAACGCCGGCAGACCACTGACGTGCGGGTTGATCAAACGATCCAGGCGACGCTCGGCGATGGAGCCGATTTCCGCCATGGCGATGGCCAGCAGATCCGCCGCCAGCGCCACGGACTGGCCGTGCGGGTTGGCTTGGGACATGACGCGGAAGTTGTCCGGCGTACCCAACAGCAGCGGGTTATCGGTGCAGCCGTTGAGTTCGATTTCAATCTGTTTGATCGCATGCTCGAGTTGATCGCGAGCGGCGCCATGCACTTGGGGAATCGAGCGGATGCTCAAGGCATCCTGGGTGCGAATGCCTTTGCTCTGGGCGATCACTTCACTGCCATCGAGCAGCGCGCGCAGGTTGATGCCGACCTGTTGCATACCCGGGTGCGGCTTGAGCGCGATGATCTCGGCATCGAATGCGGCGATCTGGCCACGCTGGGCTTCGAAGCTCATGGCACTGATTACGTCGGCCCACTGCAACAGACGCGTGGCGTCGGCAATTGCCAGGCTGCTGAGGCCGGTCATGCACGGGGTGCCGTTGACCAGGCACAGACCGTCCTTGGCACCGAGCTGGACCGGTTGCAGGCCTTCTTGCGCCAGCGCCTGCTGCGCCGGCACGATTTGCCCGCGATAGCTGACGTTGCCGACGCCCAGCAGCGCAATGCCGATGTGCGCCATGTGGGTCAGGTAGCCAACCGAGCCCTGAGAGGGCACTTGTGGGGTGATACCGCGATTGAGCAGCGCCAGCAGCGCTTCGACGACCCGGCGGTGAATGCCGGATTTTCCCTGGCTGTAATTGCGGATGGCAGCGCAGATGATTGCGCGCGTCTGCTCGTCGGCCAGCGGTGCGCCAACGCCACAGGCATGGCTGAGCAAGGTGTTGCGCGAGAGTTGGCTGAGTTGTTCGTCTTTGAGCGAGACGTTGCACAAGGCGCCCAGGCCGGTGTTCACGCCGTAGGCGCGCTCGCCGCTGGCGACGATGCGCTGGACGATCGCCTGGGCGTTTTCGATGCGGTCCCACACCTGCGCCGACAGCTCGAGCTGTGCGCCATGGCGGGCTACGGCAACCACATCCTGCCAACGCAACGGCGCGTCGGCGATAACGATTTTTTCAGCCTGGGACATCTTCAACCTCGTGCTTACAACCTGAATATTGATGCAACTTCACCGGCCTCATCGCTGGCAAGCCAGCTCCCACAGGGACGGGTCATATTGCCCCTATTGTGTTCACACACCAGAACACTGTGGGAGCTGGCTTGCCAGCGATGGGGCCGGTACAGACACCGCCAGTTTTTAGACCACCGCAGCCCGCCGCTGCACGAACCGGTCGACATATTCATCCGCCGGCGAATGCAGGATCTCTTTCGGCGTGCCGACCTGGATCAGGCGGCCGTCCTTGAGGATCGCGATGCGATTGCCGATGCGTACGGCCTCGTCGAGGTCGTGGGTGATGAAGACGATGGTCTTGTGCAGGGTCTTTTGCAGCTCCAGCAACTGGTCCTGCATCTCGGCGCGGATCAGCGGATCGAGAGCACTGAAGGCTTCGTCCATCAGGATGATGTCGGTGTCGGCCGCCAATGCACGGGCCAGGCCCACGCGCTGACGCATGCCACCCGAGAGCTGGTGCGGGTATTTGTTTTCGTAGCCCTTGAGGCCCACGGTGTTGATCCAGTGCAGCGCGCGTTCGTTGCACAGGGCTTTGCTTTCGCCACGGACTTTCAGGCCGTAGGCAACGTTGTCCAGCACGCTCTTGTGCGGCAACAGGCCGAAGCTCTGGAACACCATGCTGATCTTGCGCCGGCGAAATTCGCGCAGGGCTTCCATGTCGTATTGCAGGATGTCCACACCGTCCACCAGGATCGCACCGCTGGTCGGGTCGATCAGGCGATTGAAGTGGCGTACCAGCGTCGACTTGCCGGAGCCCGACAAGCCCATGATCACGAAAATCTCGCCGCTGCCGATGCTCAAGGACAGATCGTTGACCCCGACCACGCAGCCGGTTTCGGCCAGCACCTGTTCTTTGGTCTTGCCCTGGCCGACCATGGCCAGCGCGTCTTTGGAACGGTTGCCGAAAATCTTGAAGACGTTTTTGACTTCGATCTTGCTCACGGTTGCGTTGTTCATTTGCTCACCTCATGCCGTGCGCGACCGTACGCCTGTGTAATGCGGTCGATCACCACAGCCAGAATCACGATCGCCAGACCGGCTTCAAGGCCACGTCCGACGTTGAGGGTCTGAATCCCCACCAGCACGTCTTCACCCAAACCACGGGCACCGATCATCGAGGCGATCACCACCATCGACAGGGCCATCATGGTTGTCTGGTTGATACCCGCCATGATGCTCGGCAGGGCCAGCGGCAGTTGCACGCCGAACAGTTGCTGCCAGCGGTTGGCGCCGAAGGCATTGATCGCTTCCATCACTTCGCCGTCGACCTGGCGAATGCCCAGGTCAGTCAGGCGGATCAGCGGCGGCGCGGCGTAGATCACCGTGGCGAAAATCGCCGGGACCTTGCCCAGACCGAACAGCATCAATACCGGGATCAAGTACACGAAGCTCGGCATCGTCTGCATGATGTCCAGCAGCGGCATCAGTACCGAACGCAGGCGATTGCTGCGCGCCGACAGGATGCCCAGCGGAATGCCGATCAGCACCGATATGACCGTCGCCACCATCATCAGCGCCAGGGTCTGCATCAGTTTGTCCCAGAGGCCGACCGCGCCCACCAGGAACAGCAGGCCGACAATGACGGCAGTGGTCACGACTTTACGGGTCGCATGCCAGGCAACGCCCGCGACGATCGCCAGCATCAGCCACCATGGCGCGGCACGCAGCAGGCCTTCGAGATTGACGATGGCCCACAGCAGCGTATCGGAGATGCTGCGGAACACGTCGCCGTAGTTGGTCACCAGCGAATCGACCCAACCGTTGACCCAGTCGGCGATGGAAAAGGTAAAGCTTTCGGGAAACATAAGAGACTCTCAATCAAGGGGTTGCGATCAAGCGTCCGACTGCCGTTGCCGACAGCCGGAGAAACTCGACCTACAAGGCCGCGTCGATTTTCTTGGCAGCGTCTTCGCTCACCCATGCGTGCCAGACTTCAGGATGTTCCTTCAGGAAGATCTTCGCCAGTTTTGGCGACTCGATGCGTTCCTTGCTCATGCGCCCCAGGTTCTGGTTCAGCAGGTCGATCGGCAGGTTGACCTTTTCCAGCACGGCCACCAATTCCGGGGCTTCGTCGTGGAAGGTCTTGGACAGGCCGACCTTGATGGTCACGGTCTTGTCCACGCCTGGTTTTTCTTCCAGTTTGACTACGTCGACCTGGCCCATCAGCGGAGTTGGCGACCAGTAGTAGAACAGGATCGGCTCGCCACGCTTGTAGCTCGACAGCACGGCGGCATCCAGCGCCGGGCCAGTGCCCGGGCGGAAGTTGGTGTAGCTGCTTTCCAGGCCGTAGCTTTTCAGCATCTCACTGTTGTCGAGCTCACAGGTCCAGCCAGCCGGGCAGTTGTAGAAACGGCCCTTGGATGGCTCTTCGGCGTCCTTGAACACGGCGGAATATTTGCCCAGATCGGCAATGGTTTTCAGGTCCGGCGCCTTGGCTTCCAGCTTGCGCTTGGCGTCGCCTTCGATCACGTAGCGCGGCACGTACCAGCCTTCGACCGCACCGACCACCGGCGCGCCGACACCGACGACCTTGCCGGCCTTCTCGGCCTTGTTCCAGACCTCGCTACGGCCGACCCACTCTTCGGCGAACACCTGGATGTCGTTACTGCTCAGGGCGTTTTCCATGGTGATGGAGTTGCCCGGCAGGCTGTCGGTCTTGCAGTCGTAGCCTTTCTCCAGCACGACTTGCATCACGTCAGTGAGGAGCATGGCGCTTTCCCAGTTCAGGCCGGCGAATTTCACCGGTTTGCCCGACTCGCACCAACCCGCCGCCTGAGTGGCGCCAGCGCTGGCCAGCAGGCCCATGGAAAGCAATGCGGTCAGCAGGGTCTTGTTCGATTTCATTGTTGTGACGCTCCTAATCATGAATGGGCTTACGGCAGTCAAGAGGCATCCAGCCCTGTCCACGTCCAGTCAGGCCTGCGCCGCAGCGCGACCGGCCCCGATTGTTTTGGTTTGTACAACGCTGTCCTGCTCGACCGGCAGAATCAGGTGATCGGGTACGCTGCCATGCCACTTTTTCGCACACACGTAATACACGGCTGCGGGCAGCACCAGACCGATGATCCAGGAAATATCCACATCACCCAGAGCGGCCACCAGTGGGCCGGTGTAGAACTTGGTGGCGATGAACGGCAGCTGCACCAGCACACCGAAAACATAGACGCTGATACCGAGGGCGTTCCAACGGCCGTAGCGCCCGTTCGGATCGGCCAGCGCCGGCACGTCGTAGCGCTCGCGGGTGATGCAGTAGTAGTCCACCAGATTGATCGCGCTCCATGGCGTGAAGAACGCCAGCAGGAACAGGATGAAGGACTTGAACGCACCGAGGAACGAGTGCTGGCCGAGCAACGCCATCAGGGTCGCGGCACCGACGATGGCCAGTACGAAGACCAGACGCTGCAGGCGCGTGACCTTCAGTTCGCCACGGAAACCGCTGATGATGGTCGCGATGCACATGAAGCTGCCGTAGGAGTTCAGTGTGGAAATGGTGACCTTCCCGAACGCGATGCTGAAGTACAGCAGCGCAGCGGTGGCACCGGTACCGCCCAGCCCCACGATGTAGGCCACTTCGTGACCGGCGAATTGGCCGTTGGCCGAAGCCGCGGCAAACACCCCGAGAACCATTGCCACCTGGGCACCAATGACCGAACCCGCACCGGCGGCAAAAAAGGTTTTCACCGAGGAAACCTTGCTCGGCAGGTAGCGCGAGTAGTCAGCCACGTAGGGGCCGAAGGCGATTTGCCAGGACGCCGCGAGCGACACCGCGAGCAAGAAGCTGCTCCAGCTGAAGTGGCGGATTTGCAACAGGGCGCCAACGTCAACCTGGCTCACCAGACGGCTGAACAGATAAACAAAGGCAATCACGCCAATGACACTGGCGACTCGACCGATCCAATGGATCACCCGATAACCGAGCACCGTCACCAGCACGATGACACTGGCGAAAAGGAGGATACCGACGGTGTCGCTGACCCCAAACAACTGGCCCAGCGCCTGGCCGGATAACACGGTTCCCGTTGCGGTGAACCCCAGGTACATCAGGCACACCAGCACGATCGGGATGGCCGCACCGTAGACCCCGAACTGTACCCGGCTCGAGATCATCTGCGGCAAGCCAAGCTTCGGACCTTGCGCGGCATGCAGCGCCATCACGCCGCCACCGAGCACTTGACCGATCAACAGCCCGATCAACGACCAGAACACGTCACCGCCCAGCACCACGGCCAAGGCTCCGGTAACAATCGCGGTGATTTGCAGGTTGGCCCCCATCCACAGGGTGAACTGGCTGAACAGACGACCGTGTCTTTCCGCTTCCGGGATGTAGTCGATCGAACGTTTCTCGATCAACGGTTTGCTGCCTGCACGTTCGCTGTTAACAGCCATGGTTCAACCTCTGTGGATTGTTATTGGAATTCATTCGGTCCCTGTAGGAGCTGAGCTTGCTCGCGATGGCGGTGTATCTGATGCACCACGTTATCGTTCATCGCGAGCAAGCTTTGCTCCTACGGGCAAGCGTTACTTGCCGGTAATCATCGGCAGGTTCAGCCCTTGTTCCTTGGCGCAGTCGATGGCGATCTGGTAGCCGGCATCGGCGTGACGCATGACGCCAGTGGCCGGGTCGTTGTGCAGCACGCGTGCGATACGCTCGGCCGCTTCATCAGTACCGTCGCAGACAATCACCATGCCCGAATGCTGGGAGAAGCCCATGCCGACGCCGCCGCCGTGGTGCAGCGAAACCCAGGTCGCGCCGCTCGCGGTGTTGAGCAAGGCGTTGAGCAGCGGCCAGTCGGACACGGCGTCGGAGCCGTCCTGCATCGATTCGGTTTCGCGGTTCGGGCTGGCGACCGAACCGGAGTCCAGGTGGTCGCGACCGATCACGATCGGTGCCGACAGCTCGCCGCTGCGCACCATTTCGTTGAACGCCAGACCGAGCTTGGCGCGCAGGCCCAGGCCAACCCAGCAGATACGCGCTGGCAGCCCCTGGAAGCTGATGCGCTCGCGGGCCATGTCCAGCCAGTTGTGCAGGTGAGCGTCGTCCGGGATCAGCTCTTTTACTTTGGCGTCGGTCTTGTAGATGTCTTCAGCGTTGCCCGACAGCGCAGCCCAGCGGAACGGGCCGATGCCGCGGCAGAACAGCGGACGGATGTAGGCCGGTACGAAGCCCGGGAAGTCGAATGCGTTTTCCACGCCTTCTTCCTGAGCCATCTGACGGATGTTGTTGCCATAGTCGAAGGTCGGCACGCCCATTTTCTGGAAGTCCAGCATCGCCTTGACGTGTACGGCCATCGATTGCTTGGCGGCTTTGATTACAGCGGCAGGCTCGGTCTTGGCGCGCTCGCGGTATTGATCCCAGGTCCAGCCGGCCGGCAGGTAGCCGTTGAGCGGGTCGTGGGCGCTGGTCTGGTCGGTGACCATGTCCGGACGCACGCCACGCTTGACCAGTTCCGGCAGGATTTCCGCCGCGTTGCCCAGCAGCGCGATGGAGATTGCCTTGCCTTCGGCGGTGTACTTGGCGATACGGGCCAGTGCGTCGTCGAGGTCAGTGGCTTGCTCGTCGACATAACGGCTTTTCAGGCGGAAATCGATGCTGACCTGCTGGCATTCGATGTTCAGCGAGCAAGCACCGGCCAGGGTTGCAGCCAGAGGCTGGGCGCCCCCCATGCCACCCAGGCCAGCGGTCAGTACCCACTTGCCTTTCAGGTCATCGTTGTAGTGTTGGCGACCGGCTTCGACGAAGGTTTCGTATGTGCCCTGAACGATGCCCTGGCTGCCGATGTAGATCCAGCTGCCGGCGGTCATCTGGCCATACATGGCCAGGCCTTTGGCGTCGAGTTCGTTGAAGTGTTCCCAGCTCGCCCAGTGCGGCACTAGGTTGGAGTTGGCGATCAGTACGCGCGGGGCATTGGCGTGAGTCTTGAACACGCCGACCGGCTTGCCGGATTGCACCAGCAGGGTCTCGTCGTCATTCAGATTGGTCAGGCTTTCGACGATCTTGTCGTAGCATTCCCAGTTACGTGCCGCACGACCGATGCCACCGTAAACCACCAGTTCTTTCGGGTTCTCGGCGACTTCCGGGTCGAGGTTGTTCATCAGCATGCGCAGCGGCGCTTCGGTCAGCCAGCTCTTGGCGGTCAGCGTGTTACCGCGGGCAGCGCGGATTTCAACGTCACGAAATTTAGTCACGAACAGAACTCCTCAGCAATCAATCCAAAACCAACCCAGGCAGTGGGCGAGCAAGCCGATGAGCATCAGTGCACACCGGCGAATCAGTGGACGACGGTTGAGTCTCCGTGACTCATACGCATACGTCTTTACTTGTACATACAAGCATATGCAATCAAGCGGCCAACTTGCTGGATGTGTGTTCAAGAAAAATCCTGAATCGGCCTGGAAAGCCTGTAGATCAAGGGGTCTGAGGAAGATGAAATTTTTCGCAGGGCTTTGTGGCAGGAGAGAGGGCTTGTTACTTGAGCGTGGTTTTGCGCCACGCTGGGGCGTTAGGTAACAAGTTGGTGCGCAGTTTCGAATCAGATGATCGTTCCCACGCTCTGCGTGGTAACGCCGTCACGGACGCTCCGCGTCCGCTTCTTGCGACTGTGACGCGGAGCGTCACGGGATGCGTTCCCACGCAGAGCGTGGGAACGATCAGTAACGATTCATCTAGATCGGTCAGATGTACCCGACTAGTTGAATTGACGACTGCTACGCAGCCAAGCGGGAGCAAGCTCCCTCGCCACAGAGAGGCTCATTGGCCGGGGAATCAGCGTGTGGTCAGTTCGATCACGCAGCATGGGCCGTTGACGGAGATTTCCAGCAGGCCGGTGTTACCGTCCAGTTGCAGGCAATCATGCCGATCCAGTTGCGAAGCGCTGTTACCGACCTTCACTTCCAGTGCTTCGCTGATGCTGAACACCATCACTGTGCCCGCCTCGCTGAAAAACCGCTGCTCACCACTCAACCACTGCAACCGTGCGCCATAACGCTGCGGTGCGTAGATCAGGTTGAAATCGCGAATCGGCCCACCGAGCAATGTGCAGGAAACCTTGCTCTCGCCGCTGAAGGCAAACGGGTCCAGCGGTAACAACGACCGCGTGTGCTGACCGTCAACCGATAAGGTCATGCCGTCACCCTGCAACACGGTGATGATTCGCTCATAACCGGCGAAGGTGGAAAACCCGCCTGACTCGCCAATGTCGGCAATCGACAGGCGCCAGCCAAACCCGTCCAGACCGGTGCCGGCATCACGGGTAATTTCTTCGGTGCTGCCGCCGCCGTTTTTCCACGGCATGCGCGGGTAATCGACTGCGCGTAAAACTTTCAGACTGCTCATTTATGGAACCGACCTTCCAGACGATGACGGGAACCGGGGTGGATCAAACGGGCAGCGGTCACCGGCTGACGGCCGGACCAGGTGCGGCGACGGATCAGCAGGCACGGCTCGCCCTTTTCAATCTGCAGCAATTTGCATTCGGACGGCTCGGCCAGGATCGCCTCGACCACGTGTTCGCCTTCAGTCAGCGGCGCGACCTGATTCAGATAGGCATAAGGCGTTTGCAGGGTGAAGTCCTGCTTGAGGTAGTCCGGGGCCACCAGTGCGTTGACGAAACGGTCTTCGATTTGCACCGGAATATCGTTTTCGAAATGCACGATCAGCGAGTGGAACACCTTCTGCCCTTCACGCATGTCCAGGGCCAGGGCACGCTCGGAACCGGCAGCCTCTTCTTCAAGCGTGATGACCTTGCAGGTGTGGCGATGACCGCGAGAGGCGATTTCGTCGGCGATGTTGTGCACTTCAAACAGCGCGGACTGGCTTTTAGGTTCGGCGACGAACGTACCCACGCCTTGCATACGCACCAGCAGACCGTCGGCGGTCATCTCGCGCAAGGCGCGATTGATGGTCATGCGGCTGAAACCCAGCTGGCTGACCAGCTCGCTTTCCGACGGCACGCGATAGTGCGGCGGCCAGTTTCCACTGTCGATTTGCTGGGTGATCATTTGTTTGACGCGGGCGTACAAGGGCGCCGGACTGTCGCCCATGTTCGCGGCCAACGGAGAGACTGGAGGCGGAGTCGGCACGGTTAATCCTTGGTCGTTTAGTGAATATCGCTAGCTTGCCGGAGTTTACCGGGCAGGCAAACGTCTGTATATGTATATACAAATAACACACGATGGGGTGCTGAACCATGTCCGCCTTCTTTGCCGAACGCGCGCTGCTGCCTAGTGGATGGGCCAACAATGTACGTCTTGAGGTCAGCGCCGACGGCGTATTGACCCATATCCAGGCCAATTCCCATGCAGATGGCGCCGAACGGTTGAGCGGTCCGCTGCTGCCCGGCATGCCGAATCTGCACTCTCACGCCTTCCAGCGGGCCATGGCCGGGCTGGCGGAAGTGGCGGGTAATCCGAACGACAGTTTCTGGACCTGGCGCGACTTGATGTACCGCCTCGTCGGAAAAATCAGCCCGGAGCAACTCGGGGTCATCGCCCGTCAGCTGTACATCGAGATGCTCAAGGCCGGCTACACATCGGTGGCGGAATTTCATTACGTACACCACGACACCAGTGGCCAGCCTTATGCCGACCCTGCCGAGCTGGCCCAGCGCATCAGCCAGGCGGCCAGTTCGGCGGGAATTGGTTTGACCCTGCTGCCGGTGCTCTACAGCCATGCTGGTTTCGGCGGTCAGACACCCAATGAAGGTCAGCGCCGTTTCATCAACAGCACTGAAAACTACCTCAAGCTGCAGTCGCGATTGCAGCCCATACTGGCGCAGCAAAAGGCGCAGACACTCGGTTTGTGCTTCCACTCGCTACGTGCGGTCACGCCACAGCAGATCAGCGAAGTGCTGGCGGCCAGCGACCAGCACTGCCCGGTGCACATCCACATCGCCGAACAACAGAAGGAAGTCGACGATTGCCTGAGCTGGAGCGGTCGACGTCCGGTGCAATGGCTTTATGAGCATGTCGACGTCGATCAGCGCTGGTGCCTGGTTCACGCCACCCACGTCAATCCCGAAGAAGTCTCGTCGATGGCCAAGAGCCGGGCCATTGCCGGTCTGTGCCTGACCACCGAGGCCAACCTGGGCGACGGGATCTTCCCGGCAGTGGACTTCCTCGCCCAGGGCGGCCGCATGGGTATCGGTTCCGACAGTCATGTATCGCTGAGCGTGGTGGAAGAATTGCGTTGGCTGGAATATGGCCAACGTCTTCGCGACCAGCGGCGCAACCGCTTGTATGGCGCCAAGCAACCGATGGTCGGGCGCACGCTGTTCGATGCGGCGCTCGATGGCGGCGCGCAGGCGCTGGGTCAACCGATTGGTGCGCTGGAGGTGGGCAAGCGAGCGGATTGGCTGGTGCTGGACGGCAACGACCCGTATCTGGCAACGGCCAGTGGCGACGGGATCTTGAATCGCTGGTTGTTTGCCGGTGGCGATCGGCAGGTGCGGGATGTGCTGGTCAATGGCCAGTGGGTTGTGCGTGACGGGCGGCATGCGGGCGAAGAGGAAAGCAACCGGGCATTCACCCAAGTCCTGCGCGATTTGTTGGGTTAACCCCCCCGCTGATCATTCCCACGCTCTGCGTGGGAATGATCAGTAGCGCAGTGATCAGTTCGAGGTCTTGGCCATCTGCGTATCCGACGCTCGCCAGATCAGTCGCGTGGTGTCGTAGCCCTGCTGGCGTGCCTTGCTCAGCAGTTCTTCACGCACCACACCGTTCACGGTCGGTGTGCGTGACAGGAGCCACAAATAGCGACGGCTTGGGTCACCGACAATGGCTGTCTTGTAGTCATCGCTGACATACAGCACCCAGTATTCGCCCTTCGCCACACCCGGAATCAGCCTCGAAAACCAGGTATCGAACTCGACCCACAACTTGTCGGTTTTACCCGGCACCTGTGGATAAGCCGTGCCCTTGACCTCTTCCCATTGCCACTGCGCCGTCAGGCAGCGGTTCAGCACCGCGACGTTGCCATCGGGCAACAGCGTGTAATGGGCTTCGGATTGCGCGCAATCGCGCTGGAAATACATCGGCAGACGGGCCAACTCGTACCAGGTGCCCTGGTAACGCTTGAGGTTGACGCTGTTGGCTGTCTTGGGCGCCAACGGATCCTGGCCAGAAGTGGCACAACCGGCCAATACCAGGCCGGCAAAAAGCATCATCAATAACCGCTTCATTGTTTTTCTCCCGTGGGCACTTCGCCCCGGTTTACTTCAGGCCTTGGCCGGAAAACATCAACACTTTGTCACCGGCGAATTGCACGCTGATAAAGCTGTTCTTGTCGCCCCATGTGCAACTGGACATGCCGAGTGCGCCGGAGCAATCGGCGGGTTTGCCCAACAGGGTTTCAACTTCGGCCTTGGCCATGCCGGCCGAGAGCTTCGAGTAGTTTTCCTGATTGACTTTGCTGCACGCAGCCAACAACACGCAGAACGAAAGCAGGGCGATGGATCGCAGCGACATGTGAACTCCAGAGGCGGTGGGGAATGGCATGACTGCCAAACTGAACCTTAGAAGAGAAAACCCTAATCTGGTTCCCTGAGCGACCGGCTATTTGTTGGGCCGCTCGTCTGCCTCTACCCGGCAAATCAGCCACTTTGCATGGCGATCGAGTATTTCGTCGGTTTTGCGCACATTCGCCTAATCTTTGGCGCCGCCCAGTCGACACAAATGCAACGCAAAGCCACGCCTGTGGCCATTGCCCCTCCTTTGTTGACCAGATTCCCTGCGGTAGCTCATCCAATGACCCGAAACATGAAGTTCAGCCACAAGATCTTGTTGGCTGCCGCCCTCGTGGTGGCCGTCGCATTCGCTTGTTTCATCCTGTTCAACGACTATCGCCAACGGCAGACCTTGCGCAGCAGCACCGAAGCATCGATGCAGGAACTCGGCAGCCTGACCACCAGCAACATCCAGACCTGGCTGGAAAGCCGCATGCAGTTGCTGCAATCGATGGCCCAGCAAGTCACTGCCGATGGCAATGCCCCGGCCAGCCTGAAACGCATCATCGACCTGCCCGCCTACACTGGTAATTTCCAGCTGAGTTACTTCGGTGGTGCCGACGGTGTGATGTTCTCGGTTCCGGCAGGCAACCGCGCAGCTGATTACGACCCACGGGCCCGTGGCTGGTACAAGGCTGCCAACAGTGCGCAACAGACCATCGTCACCGAACCGTACATCGCCGCTTCGTCCGGCAAACTGGTGATTACCGTTGCAACGCCGGTACAGCGCCAAGGCCAGATGATCGGCGTGGCCGGCGCCGATATCGACCTGTCCAGCGTCAGTGCGATCATCAACTCGCTGAACTTCGGCGGTCACGGACATGCCTTCATCGTCGGCGCTGACGGCAAGATCCTGATCCACCCGGACAGCAAGCTGGTACTCAAGAACCTGAGCGAGGCTTACCCCAACGGTGCGCCAAAGGTCAGCCCCGGCATGAAAGAGGTCGAGATCGATGGCAAGCGCCAGTTCATCTCGTTTACTCACGTCAACGGGGTGCCGTCGGCCGATTGGTACGTGGCACTGGTGCTCGACCAGGACACCGCGTTCTCGATGCTTAGCGAATTCCGCACCTCGGCCATCATTGCCATGGTGATTGCGGTGGTGATCATCATTGCATTGCTGGGCATGCTGATCAGCCTGCTGATGCAACCGCTGCTGACCATGGGCCGCGCCATGCACGACATCGCCGAAGGCGAAGGTGACTTGACCAAACGCCTGACCATTCATGGCCACGACGAATTCGGCGCGCTGGGGCTGTCGTTCAACCGCTTCGTCGAGCGCATTCACACCTCGATCATCGAAGTGTCCTCGGCCACCGGTCAGGTCAACGAAGTCGCCCTGCGCGTTGTCGCAGCTTCCAATTCGTCGATGTACAACTCCGACCAACAAGCCTCGCGCACCAGCAGCGTGGCCGCCGCAATCAATCAGCTTGGTGCCGCTGCCCAGGAAATCGCCCAGAACGCCGCCCTCGCCTCGCAGCATTCGAGCGATGCGCGCAGCCTGGCCGAAGACGGCCAGCAGGTGGTGGATAAAACCATTGCGGCGATGCAGCAGCTCTCGGCGAAGATCAGCGATTCGTGCGGCAACATCGAGACGCTCAACAGCAATACGGTGAACATCGGACAGATTCTGGAAGTGATCACCAGCATCTCCCAGCAGACCAACCTGCTGGCGCTTAACGCGGCCATCGAAGCAGCGCGGGCCGGTGAGGCCGGACGCGGTTTCGCAGTGGTCGCCGACGAAGTGCGCAACCTGGCCCATCGCACCCAGGATTCCGCGCAGCAAGTGCAGACCATGATCGAAGAACTGCAAGTCGGCGCCCGCGCGGCCGTGGGCATCATGACCGACAGTCAGCGCCAGAGCGAAAGCAGCGTCGGCATCGCCAACCAGGCCGGTGAGCGGCTGGGGAGCGTGACCCAGCGCATCGGCGAAATCGACGGCATGAACCAGTCCGTCGCCACGGCGACCGAAGAGCAAACGGCTGTGGTGGAATCGATCAACGTCGACATCACCGAGATCAACACGCTGAACCAGGAAGGTGTAGAGAACCTGCAGGCGACCTTGCGCGCGTGTGCCGATCTTGAGCAGCAGGCGGCACGGTTGAAGCAGTTGGTGGGGAGTTTCAGGATCTAAGGTGCCCACACCGGCCCTTTCGCTGGCAAGCCAGCTCCCACAATGTTTTGCAGCGGACACAATTTTTGTGTACGACGCAAAACCCTGTGGGAGCTGGCTTGCCAGCGATGGCGGCCTCAGCAGTAACGAAAAACTAGAATCGTGAACCCGGCTTGGAGAGAAACGCCAACTCCTCAGGCGTAGACTCCCTTCCCAACACCGCATTGCGATGCGGAAACCGCCCAAACTGCGCGATCACTTTCTGATGCTTCTGGGCGTAGTCCAGGTAATCGGCAAACAGCGCCTGGTCACTTTCCGGCTGTTGCGCCACCAACTCGATGTACCGCGAGACACCTTCGTTCTGCACCGCGAGGTTTTCGCTGTGCTCGAACACCAGATAGATGAACACCCGCTGAATCGGCGGCAATTGCCGATCAAAGTCCGCCGCAATGCCTTGGGCAACGAGTTGCTGTGCCCGGGAATCGCCGGAAAACGCTTTGGGAGAATCGCGAAAGATCATTCGCGGCAGTTGATCGAGCAACAGCACCAGGGCCAGCCAACCTTCGGGACGTTGCGTCCACTCGGTCAATCCACCGGTCAATGCCTGCTCGACCCAGTCCCCGAAACGCTCGCGCGCTTCGAGGTCCTGGCTGTCACGCTTGCCGAACCACAACTTGCCCTTCTGTGCCGCCACTTGCTTGGCTGATTCAGACGTTCCGAACCACCATTCGAGCAACGGCTGCCAGGGCGCAGTCATGATTTACTCCTTGTGGTAAGCCGTGACGCGGGCCACTTCTTCTTTCGAACCGAGGAACACCGCTACGCGCTGGTGCAGGCCTTCCGGCTGAATGTCGAGGATGCGCTGGTGACCGTCGGTGGAGGCGCCGCCCGCTTGTTCCACGAGGAACGACATCGGGTTGGCTTCGTACATCAGGCGCAGTTTGCCCGGCTTCGACGGCTCGCGGCTGTCACGCGGGTACATGAACAGACCGCCACGGGTCAGGATGCGATGCACATCGGCAACCATCGCGGCCACCCAGCGCATGTTGTAGTTCTTTTTCAGCGGGCCTTCATCGCCTGCCAGCAATTCGCCGACGTAGCGCTGCACCGGTGCTTCCCAGTGACGCTGGTTGGAGGCGTTGATGGCAAATTCCTGGGTGGCTTCCGGAATGGTGATGTTTTCGTGAGTCAGTACGAAGCTGCCCATTTCACGGTCCAGGGTGAAGCCTTTGACGCCGTCGCCCAGGGTCAGGATCAGCATGGTCTGGGGACCGTAGATCGCGTAACCGGCGGCCACTTGCTGGGTACCTGGCTGCAGGAAGGCTTTTTCGTTCAGGGGTTCGTTCTGGCTCAGGTATTCGTTCGGGCAACGCAGTACCGAGAAGATCGTGCCGACCGGGGCGTTGATGTCGATGTTCGAAGAGCCGTCCAGCGGGTCGAATACCAACAGGTAGGCGCCTTTCGGGTATTTGCCCGGGATCTGGTAGGCGTTGTCCATTTCTTCGGACGCCATGCCGGCCAGGTGACCGCCCCATTCATTGGCCTCGAGCAGGATCTCGTTGGAGATCACGTCGAGCTTTTTCTGCACTTCGCCCTGGACGTTTTCAGTGCCCATGCTGCCCAGAACGCCGCCGAGGGCGCCTTTGGACACGGCGTGGTTGATTTCCTTGCAAGCACGCGCCACCACTTCGATCAGGAAGCGCAGATCGGCAGGAGTGTTGTTGCTACGGGTCTGCTCAATCAAATAGCGACTCAAGGTAACGCGGGACATGGAAGGCTCCGGAGGAATGGGGGGGCTAAAAACCCGCGCAGTTTAACGCGAGTCGGGGCGCATTTCCTCCTATCAGACGTGATCGGCTGAAGAGAGTTCATGCTCCGGGTTTAGCGTAGTAGGAAACGGCTCAGATATGAGGCGTCGTCGGGCGCCAATTTCGATATTCATGCAGGAGCCCGCCTGCTCGCGATCGGGTGCCAAGCAACCGGTTTCAGGGTTTGACCGGTGGTTTGCGCAACAGGCTGAACGCCATCGCCGCCAGGAACAATACGCTGAGCAACAGCACCGCCCACAGGCCGAATTTCTTCCAGTCGGTGCCCACCACTGCCGGCCCTGGCGTAGCCGAAGGCGTAACCACAACCCCGGCATCCACCGCTGCCTTGCCCAATGTCGCCAGTTTCGCCGCGTTGAAGTCCGGTATCAGGGTCGACAATGGCAGGTTTGCCGCCTTCACCGTCGAGTTGCCCAGCGCCAGCGTATAAGGCCCCGGCCCTCGCGCCAGAAAGACCAGGTGCGTCGCCCGCACGGCGAACTTTATTACCGGCACCTGCGCCCCCAATCCACCGCCGCGCTCGTCCACGGTCAGCTTCAATTGCTGCACGGTCTGCCCCGACAATTGCAACTGATCCTGAACCACATCCTGACTGCCCTGGGTCAGGCGATAAAGCAGACCGTTGCTCAGAGGTTGCCACGGCAGGCTACCATCGCGACGACCGGACAACGTGACCGGCGCCAGACTGTTGGCCTGGCTCAGTTCGACCTGCACTCGCTCGACGCTGACGCTCATCGGCAATTGCCAGGTGTACTCGCCGGCCTTCACGCTGGTGCCGGCCAACGCTTGCGACCAGACCAACGGCAACGGCAGACTGCGGCTGCTTTGCAGTTGCGCCGACGTCAGGGTCGGCGCCAATTGCGGTGCCTCCCACAGCAATCGCAAGTAGCGCGCCGACTGCCCGGGCAGAGCGACTTCGTGTTGCTCGACTCGCTCATCGGCAAAAGTCAGCCGCGCGACCTGCCCTTCTCCCCATGACTGCCAATGCTGCAAATCGTCACTGGCCTCGATGGTAAAACGCTGGAAGCCATCGCGCTCGCTGGTCCAGTCAAGAACCAACTGCTGCAACGGCGCCTTGATGGCACTGGCGTCGAGCAGCCAGCCGCGCAACGCTTCCTCGCCCGCCTCCAACTGAGTGGAGGGCTGCACTTCGACCAACGCGCCGTTGGCAGTCGATTGCACGCGCACGCTCGGCGCATGCTCGGTGGCGTCTACCGAGTTGTACAGCGGGAACCATTTGACGTCGGTCAGCGTGCGGCCGTCTTCAGCTTGCGGGGTGGCCCGCGCCAGCGCGTAGGCCTGTGGTTCGCCATTGGCATTGAACACGCGCACATCGCTCAGGTCGGTTTGCCGGGCATTCAGTTGCACGGTCAAGGGCAGCTCAAGTCGATACCACGGCCCCTCACCGCTGACGGACAACGGCACTTGTGTGGTGAAGTCTGCGAGTTTTTCCTGGGCGCCAGCCGAGAGCGCCATCCCCATGGCTACCACGCCCAACCAGCACAGGTTCAGCTTCTGACTCAAGACGACACTCCTCCAGTTTGCGGGGCCGGTTTCTCGGCATCCTCCGCAGCCTCGGCACGCTTGGGCGGCAACGGGGCAAAGTAGCCCACCACCAGCAGCAACACGCCAACGCCAATAAACGACACGATCCGCGCCAGCCCGCCACGGTTACTCAATTCGACAAAGAACAGTTTCGCCACAACCACGCCGATCAGCGCCGCGCCGATCAGCCAGACTTCACGGCGATGCCGCAAATGGCCGCCGATCATCAGGCTCAGGGCGATCATCGTCCAAATGATCGACAGACCGGCCTGCACCCGCATGGATTCAAGCAACGCATCGAGCTGGAACGGCACCCCGCCCCAATGGTGTGCCGCACGCATCACCAGTGCAGTAAAGAACACGAACAACGAGACGCCAGCGATCAGCTGTGTGGCGCGGGCGACGTAGTCCTTGTTGAACTGCAGTTGCGTCAGCGCGTTGCGTGACCAGACGTAAACGCCGAACAGCGCAAACAACAAACCCAGCTCCAGCGGATTGATCAGCGGTACGTAGGGCAGCGGCTCAGCCATGCCGTCACTGACAGCGTTGGCCAACCAGAACCAGCCGAGCATCAACAAGGCCAAGGGCGCGGCGGCATACACACGGTATTCGCGCGCATGGTCCGACATCGGCCACGGCCACTGTCGGGGCGCGGCCACCAGCACCAGATACAGGCTTGGCAGAATCGCCCAACCCAACCAGCGCCAGGCGTTGTACTGCTCGGACAGCAGCAAAAGTCCGTAACGCAATTCCAGGGCCAGTACGCCGATCATCAGCCAGCAACCGAGCACATGGGCGAGACTGAGCACCCGCGCTGCCAGCATCGGAGCCAGGCGACGCAGCGAAATGAAATGCACAACGAACAATGCCGTCCACGCCAGCCACCCAAAATTGGCCGCCGGGTGAAAACGCGGATGCCACGCGGCGAGCAAAACCACACCGGCAGCCGGGATCAGCAACGTGCAAAGCAAACCCAGTGAAGTCCAATTCAGACGCAAGGCCAACACAGCCCACAACGTTGTGCTCAATAGTGCGACCGCCAGCAGCAACGTCACTTGCAGTTCAAGCGGGGCAAACCGCAGCACCTCGCTGACCCATGCCAGCGACCACCAACCCGCGCCCCAAATCAGCGACGCCTGAGACAAACGTTGCAGAGTCAGCCCATCAAACACCGTGACGGCGTTGCCGGTTTGCAAGCGCCAGGCACCGACCAGCCCTGTCAGGCCGAGTAGCAGCGGCGTCCAGAACCCGCCGTGGGCCAAGGGGCGCAAGTCCTCATAGAACGAGGGCGCGGCGACCAGGAACAACATGCCCCCAAGCCACTGAACGGCCATGGCGGTGAACACAAACGTGCGCGACGGCAGACGCAGGCCGACAAACAACGTGATCAACCCGGCCAGCGCCCAACTGATCGTCGTGCCTTCGGCGAAGAAAAACAGCGGCGCCAGCAGATAGATGAACGACAGGCCAAGACAGGCCAACAGCGGTACGCCTTTGCGTTCCCACGGTGAAGTCTGCCCGGGCAGTGCTTTATGCAATGAGTAGAAACTGAACAACAGCGCGACGCCAAGCAACAGCGCGCCCAAGGGCGCACCTTCAAGCAGACTATTCTCACCCGCGCCCAGCTCGCTGAGAAACGTCAGTGCCGAGCCCAATTGCAGCAGTAAGGCGAATGCTCGGGCCAACGGTCGTTGCTGACGCAGACCCAGCCAGAAAATCCCTGCGCCCTCTACGGCCCATGCTGCTGTTGTCCAGCGCGCATCTAGCCCCAGTGGAATCGCCAGGCTGGTGAAAATCACACCCAGGGCAAGACAGGTTTCTGCCAGCAGCAACGTTCGGCCGCCAAACAGCAGACGGGCCAGGCCCATGTAGATGATGCCCAGCGCCAAGGCACTGAACGCGGCGGCGAATTCCAGGTGTTGCACCAAGGCGAACTGCAAGCCGAAGCCCACCAGCGGCGGACCGAATAGCAAGGTACCGTCGACATAGTCGCCCTTGCGTGCCGACCACTGCAGTAGAGCCTCACGGCCACCGCCCTCGGGCGCGTCGCCGAGCTCGAGTAACTTGCGGCGGGCGAACAGCAGACCGATGGCCAGGTACATCAGGAAGAACAGAATCAGAAACGGCTCGGTGCTCCACAACAGTTCCGGCGTGTAGGTGCGCGCACCCCAGGCGAAACCAATGCCGAAAGTGCCGACAAAGCCGATCACGTTCAGCGTTCGCCAGGCCTTGAACCAGGCGATGGCCAGGATGCCGGCATTGAGCAAGGCAAAATAGCTGAACAACGCGACGTGGCTACCGCTACCGGTAGACGCCAGGATCGGCGCGGCAAAACCGCCCAATGCCGCCGCACAGGCCAGCCCCAAGGAGTCCTGGGTGATGGCCAGAATCGCCGAAAACACGGTGACCGCCACCAGCAGCCCGAACGCCGCCGAAGGGTCGAGCAGCGGATGCAATCGCATCGCTGCAAACACCGTCAGATACAGCACCGCAACCCCGGCGCCTTGCAACATCAACGCATAATTGTTGTTACGACGCCGCAGCCACCATCCAAGGCCAAGCAGCCCCAATGCCGCCGCCGCGACACCGGCATAACGCAGCTCGATCGGCACCACCATGCCTTCAGTTGCGTAGCGCAGCAGGAACGCCAGACCGAGAAACAACAGCACCACGCCCACTCGCAGTACGGTGTTGCCACCGAACAGCCATGCTCGAGCGCCATTGATAGCGCGTTCGATGAAATTGGGGCCGCGAGGTGGGGCCGGTTGTTGCGAATCGCGAACGTCCGGCGCAGGTTTCCAGGCATCAAATGATGGTGCGGGATGGTTTACGGTGGCGGCCGCGGTGCTGAGGGGTTCGAGTTCGGGCGGAAGCTCCCAGACCAGCTCAACAGGGGGATGCGCGACCGCAGAGTCGGGGATGGGGTCGGTTTCGCTGATGACAGGCGCAGTGACTTCGGGGGCTTTGGCGCCAGACACCTCCAACACCGCCAGCCGTTGCTCGACGGCATGCAACGCAACTTGAGCCTGCTCCAACAAAAGGCGTTGCGAGTCGGCCTGCGAAGCCAGACGGCCAACTCGAATCGCCTGGCCGATTGCCAAGCCAAGCAGCGCGCCCAGCAGTGCATCGCTGAACGACTCGTCGAGTATCCAGCCCAGCACCAGGCCAATCAGCGTCAACATCCATTGCATGGTCGATATCCTTGAGCGCAATCCAGAAAGATTAGCGTAGCCACGGCCAAAAGATCGCAGCCTTCGGCAGCACCTGCAAAAACGCTTTAATTCGCGATTTTGCAGGTGCTACCGAAGGCTGCGATCTTTTGCGGCGCGTCAGTATATCGATCCGACCGAAGACTTACTCCAGCGCTTTCCAGATATCCGTGGCGTACTCGCGAATCGTCCGGTCAGACGAGAACCAGCCCATCCGCGAGGTGTTCAACACCGCCGAACGCCACCACTCCTTGGAATCGTGCCAATGGGCTTCGACCCGCATCTGCGCGTTCCAGTAGGAATCGAAATCGGCGCAGACCAGGAAACGGTCGTAATCCACCAGCGAATCGATCAGCCCGCTGTACCGCGACGGATCATCCGGCGAGAACACCCCGCTACGAATCGCTTGCAGCACATCGTTGAGCCGGTGAGACGCAGCGATGTCCGGCACTGCACTGAACTCGTGGTTTTGCTTGCGCGCTTCCACCTGCTGCGCGCTGAGCCCGAAGATGAACATATGCTCGGCGCCGATGCGCTCGCACATCTCCACGTTGGCGCCGTCCAGCGTGCCGATGGTCAGCGCACCGTTGAGACCGAATTTCATGTTGCTGGTGCCCGACGCCTCGAAACCGGCGGTGGAGATCTGTTCGGACAAGTCAGCCGCCGGAATGATGCTCTCGGCGAGGCTGACGTTGTAATTGGGCAGGAACACTACTTTGAGCAAGCCACGCACGGTCGGATCGTTGTTCACCACCCGGGCGATGTCGTTGGTCAGCTTGATGATCAGCTTGGCCTGGTGATAACTGGCCGCCGCCTTACCGGCGAAGATCTTCACCCGCGGTACCCAATCGATTTCCGGCTCGGCGCGAATCGCCTGGTACAACGCCACGGTGTGCAGCAGGTTGAGCAACTGGCGCTTGTACTCGTGGATCCGTTTGACCTGCACATCGAACATCGCCGCCGGGTTGACCGCCACGCCCAGCCGTTCGTGAATGAGATACGCCAGGGCTTTTTTGCTGTGCAAACGCTGCTCGGCAAACGCCTTGCGGAACGCGGTTTTTTCGGCGAACGGCTCAAGATCGAGCAATCGCGCTTCGGGGTTATCCAGCAGATCCGGGCCGAGTGCATCGACCAGCATCGAGGTCAGCTCGGAGTTGGCCTGATAGAGCCAGCGGCGGAAGGTAATGCCGTTGGTTTTGTTGTTGATCCGCTCCGGGTAGAGCTTGTGCAGCTCGGAGAACACCGTTTTGCGCATCAGTTGCGTGTGCAAACCGGACACGCCATTGACGCTGTGGGAGCCCAGGAACGCCAGATTGCCCATGCGTACCCGGCGGCCATTGTCTTCTTCGATCAGCGACACCGCGCGCAGCACGTCGAAATCGTGAATGCCTTTGGCGCGCAACGAATCGATGTGCTGGGCATTGATCAGGTAAATGATCTGCATGTGACGTGGCAGCATGCGTTCCATCAACCCCACCGGCCAGGTTTCCAGCGCTTCGGGCAGCAGCGTGTGATTGGTGTAGGACAGCGTGTCGACCGTAACCTGCCAGGCGGCATCCCAGGCCACGTCGTAGACGTCGACCAATTGGCGCATCAGCTCGGCAACGGCAATCGATGGGTGCGTGTCATTGAGCTGGATCGCCGCATGATCCCCCAGGGTCAGTACCGAGGTGTGCATGTTGCGATGGCGACGCAGCAAGTCCTGCAATGATGCCGCGACAAAGAAGTATTCCTGACGCAGACGCAGTTCCTGGCCGGCTTCGGTGCTGTCCGCCGGATACAGCACGCGGGAGATACTCTCGGCGCGGGCCACTTCGGCCACTGCGCCAAGGTGGTCCCCGGCGTTGAAACGCTCAAGGTGCAAGTCTTCCATGGCCCGTGCGCGCCACAGTCGCAGGGTGTTCACGCTCGCTCCTCGCCAGCCGACCACGGGTGTGTCGTAGGCAATGGCCCGCACGGTTTCCGCCGGGTGCCAGACTTGCTTGGACTTGCCACTTTCATCGGTCACGGTCTCGACGCTGCCACCAAAACCGATCGGATATACCACCTCCGGGCGCTCGAACTCCCAAGGGTTGCCGAAATCCAGCCAGTGTTCGGTTTGCTCCTGCTGCCAGCCGTCGACAATCGCCTGACGGAACAGGCCGTGTTCATAGCGAATGCCGTAGCCATGACCGGCGATGCCCAGGGTCGACATGCTTTCCATGAAGCACGCCGCCAGACGACCGAGGCCCCCGTTGCCCAGCGCGGCATCGGGCTCCAGCAGGCGGATGCGCTCGAGGTCGACGCCGAGTTCGGTCAGGGCCTCGCGCGCGACGTCGAGCAGGCCAAGGTTGCTCAGGCTGTCGTAGAGCAAGCGACCGATGAGAAATTCCAGGGAGAGGTAGTAAACGCGCTTCTGACCTTTGCGATAAATCTGACGCGTGTGGTCCATCCAGTGCTCGACCATGTGATCACGCGCTGCCAGGGCAATGGCTTCGAACCAGTCGTGGTCGAAGGCGTGATCCGGGTCTTTGCCCACCGCATAGGTGAGTTTGGTCAAGACGGCGTCGCGGAATGCGGCCACCTCTGCTTCGCGAACAAGTGGTTCTTGAGTCATCGATAGGACCTCGAGCGAGCGTTGAGTTGTCTGAGCCTAGACGGTCTGACAGGTGGTAGAGGCTCTGGTTCGGCAGTTTTTCCCGCAAGTGCGAAACAGATCGGCAATACATTGTCGTGTACCGGAATCAATGCAGGGGCCGTGCCGGATTAGCGGTTCGCCGCACGCCGATGAAAAAATCTGGCGAAAGGTTGTTCAAAAATCCACCAGTCCCGGTATGATCGCGCGCCCTGATGCACACGCTGGTAACAACCGATGATGAAGCCCAACCTGATCGCCGCCGCGGAGATCGACCGACTCGATACCTGGGCAAAATATTCTGCCCCCATGTGCGGTTCGTGCATATCCAGCTGCTGCACCCTGCCGGTCGAGGTCAAGATCAAGGATCTGATCCGTATCGGCGTGGTCGATGAGTTCGAGATGGGTGATCCGCCGAAGAACATCGCCAAGCGCCTGCAAAAGGAAGGTCTGGTCGAGCGTTTTAACCAGAAGTCGGGAATCTTCACCCTCCAGCGCATGAGCAACAACGATTGCCTGTACCTGGATCGCAAGAGCCGTCTGTGCACTATTTATGAAAAGCGCCCGGATACCTGCCGCAACCACCCGAAAATCGGCCCGCGGCCAGGGTATTGCGCGTACAAGCCCAAGGAAGTGGTGCGCGAGCAGAATTCGCGGTCGATCGAGCGGTTCTGATAGTTCCTGATTTTTTTGGCGGCTGATCGGCCGCCATCGCTGGCAAGCCAGCTCCCACAGTGATTGTTGTCGTACACAAATTTCATGTACGACTCAAATCGTGTGGGAGCTGGCTTGCCAGCGATGGGGCCAGCAAAACACCACACATATCCCGGACAAACAAAAACGCCCCCGGCCTTTCGACCGGGGGCGTTTTCGTCAAGCCGAGCTAAATCTTATGCCTTGGCTTTCTTGGCAGCGCGGGTACGCTCGCTTTCGTCCAGGATCTTCTTGCGAAGACGGATGGACTTAGGCGTCACTTCACACAGCTCGTCGTCCTGGATGAATTCCAGAGCCTGTTCCAGGGTGAAGCGAACAGGTGGAACCAGAGCGATGGTTTCGTCTTTACCCGAAGCACGCATGTTGTCGAGCTTCTTGCCCTTGGTAGGGTTAACGCCCAGGTCGTTGTCACGGCTGTTCAGACCAACGATCTGACCGTTGTAGATTTCCTGACCGTGTTCTACGAACAGCTTGCCACGTGCCTGCAGGGTTTCCAGGGAGTAGGTCAGCGCCTTGCCGGTTTCAACCGAAACCAGAACGCCGTTCTGACGACCGGACATGTCGCCGGACTTCATCACGTCGTAACGGTCGAAGATCGAAGTCAGGATGCCAGCACCGTTGGTCAGGGTCAGGAACTGGTTACGGAAACCGATCAGACCACGAGCAGGGATGTTGTATTCCAGACGTACACGGCCCTTGCCATCCGGCACCATGTTGGTCAGGTCGCCTTTACGCAGGCCCATCTCTTCCATCACCTTGCCCTGGGATTCTTCCGGCAGGTCGATGGTGACGTTTTCGAACGGTTCGTGCTTCACGCCGTCAACCAGACGGATGATCACTTCCGGACGGCCTACAGCCATTTCGAAGCCTTCGCGACGCATGGTTTCGATCAGTACCGAGAGGTGCAGTTCGCCACGGCCGGAAACCTTGAACTTGTCAGCCGAGTCGCCTTCTTCAACGCGCAGTGCAACGTTGTACAGCAGCTCTTTGTCCAGACGTTCCTTGATGTTACGGGAAGTCACGAACTTGCCTTCTTTACCGCAGAATGGCGAGTCGTTTACCTGGAAGGTCATGGAAACGGTTGGCTCGTCGACGGTCAACGGCTTCATCGCTTCAACGGTGTCCGGGTGGCACAGGGTGTCGGAGATGAACAGCGAGTCCATACCGCTGATGCACACGATGTCGCCTGCAGCAGCTTCTTCAACGTCTACACGGTGCAGACCGTGGTGACCCATCAGCTTCAGGATACGACCGTTACGCTTCTTGCCGTCGGCGCCGATAGCAACAACCGGAGAGTTCGGCTTGATGCGACCACGAGCGATACGGCCAACACCGATAACACCCAGGAAGCTGTTGTAGTCCAGTGCGGAGATCTGCATCTGGAACGGACCGTCACGGTCAACAGCCGGCGCCGGTACGTTGTCGACGATCGACTGGTACAGCGGGGTCATGTCTTCAGCCATTTCGTTGTGGTCCAGACCGGCAATACCGTTCAGGGCCGAGGCGTAGACGACTTTGAAGTCCAGCTGTTCTTCGGTGGCACCCAGGTTGTCGAACAGATCGAAGATCTGGTCCAGAACCCAGTCCGGACGCGCGCCTGGACGGTCAACCTTGTTGATGCACACGATCGGACGCAGGCCGGCTTCGAAAGCCTTCTTGGTCACGAAACGGGTTTGCGGCATAGGGCCGTCTTGAGCGTCAACCAGCAGCAGAACGGAGTCAACCATCGACATTACGCGTTCAACTTCGCCGCCGAAGTCGGCGTGGCCCGGGGTGTCCACGATGTTGATGTGGTAGCCGTTCCAGTTGATGGCGGTGTTTTTCGCCAGAATGGTAATACCGCGCTCTTTTTCCTGGTCGTTGGAGTCCATCACGCGCTCGTCGTTGAGCTCGTTGCGCTCCAGAGTGCCGGATTGACGCAAGAGTTTGTCTACCAGGGTGGTCTTACCATGGTCAACGTGAGCAATGATGGCGATGTTGCGTAGATTTTCGATCACTTGTGTATCTCGATCAGAGGATTCGGTGCGCTGACAAGTCTTGGCAGCGATTTACAGTAGAGTCAGGCCTTGCCGTTACAGCTTGACGGCGGCGTCGGGGGGCCGGTGACGCAAGCCACAGGCAAACAGCCCCGGGCACTTAGCTCGGTCGATAAACGCGCACATTGGCATGCCCCTCACTGAGCAAATGGTGAGCATGCAGGCGACTCATCACGCCTTTGTCGCAATAAAGCAGGTACTGGCGAGTAGGGTCCAGTTCCTTGAAACGAGCGTTCAGTGCATAAAACGGCATCGTTTGTACCTCGATGCCAGCGAGGTCCAGCGGGTCGTCTTCAGCGGCGTCCGGGTGACGGATATCGATGACGATCTGACCGGCCAGCGCTTCGCTGACTTCTTCAATTTGCAAATCCTGGCCCAATTCATCGATCACGCGATCGATCGGCACCAGTTTGGCGTTTTCGAGCGCTCGCTCGAGTACCGCCATATCGAATTCTTTCTCTTCATGCTCGACGCGATGGCGCTTGGCTGCGGTCTTCGGGTTGACCGAGATGACGCCGCAGTATTCCGGCATGTGCCGGGCGAAATCGGCGGTGCCGATTTCGTTGGCCAGATCGATGATGTCCTGCTTGTGGCTGGCGATGAGCGGTCGCAAGACGAGCTTGTCGGTCACGCAGTCGATCACGCTCAGGTTCGGCAATGTCTGGCTCGATACCTGGGAGATCGCCTCGCCGGTCACCAGCGCATCAATGTGCAGTCGATCGGCAATTTGGGACGAAGCGCGCAACATCATACGCTTCAATACTACGCCCATATGACTGTTATCGACTTTGCCGAGAATTTCTCCCAGCACTTCCTCGAACGGCACACTGACAAATAACACGCGTTGGGAGCTGCCGTACTTCTTCCAGATGAAATGCGCGACTTCCATGACGCCCAGTTCGTGGGCACGTCCGCCCAGATTAAAGAAGCAGAAGTGGGCCATCAGGCCGCGTCGCATGATCTGGTAAGCCGCAACGGTGGAGTCGAAGCCACCGGACATCAGTACCAGCGTCTGCTCCAACGCGCCCAGCGGATAACCGCCGATGCCGTTGTGCTGGCTGTGGATCACAAACAACCGTTGGTCGCGAACTTCGATGCGAACTTCGATTTCAGGCTTTTTCAGGTCGATTCCGGCGGCACCACACTGACGACGCAACTGGCTGCCGACGTATTTCTCGATGTCGATCGAGCTGAACGGGTGCTTGCCCGCGCGCTTGCAACGCACCGAAAAAATCTTCCCGGCCAGCGCATCGCCGTAGTGCTGCTTGCACTTTTCAACGATGTCGTCGAAATCCCCCAGCGGGTACTCGTCGATTTGCAGGAAGTGTGCGATGCCCGGCATGCAGCTCAGACGCTCGCCCATCTCTTTCAGGGCCTTGGGGTCGCTGACGCGGGTTTCCAGCTCGAGGTTGTCCCACACGCCGTTCACCACCACAGCCGGGTCCAGATCGCGGAGCACGGCACGGATGTTCTTGGCCAATTGGCGGATGAAACGCATCCGTACCGGGCGGCTCTTGATGGTGATCTCGGGGAAGACTTTTACGATTAATTTCATGGAAACAGCGCGCGCAGGGCCTGCCGAAAAAGGGGGGCGCGGATTATAGCGGAAATTGCTCAAGGTTTAACCAGTTAATGTGCAGAAGGTTTTGCCCGCACCAAAAGAGGTCATTTTTAGCTTTAGGCGCCACATTGTAGGGCGATAATTTGTTCTTTCAGGCGCCTTGCACCTTTATAAGCGTGAATTTGGGGCAAAAAACCCATGGTGGGGCACTGGCATGCAATTTGCTCCCTTGTGAGGCAGGTTGCCTTGGCAGAGTATTCGCGCCGGCATCACAAACATTTAAGGGCATCCACTACCAGCCCTAAGCCACCCGGAGGACACTATGTCGAAGTCGGTTCAACTCATCAAAGATCATGACGTCAAGTGGATTGATCTGCGCTTCACAGACACCAAAGGCACTCAGCACCACGTGACCATGCCGGCTCGCGATGCGCTGGATGAAGACTTCTTCGAAGTCGGCAAGATGTTCGACGGCTCTTCCATCTCCGGCTGGAAAGGCATCGAAGCCTCCGACATGATCCTGATGCCGGACGACTCCACCGCCGTTCTCGACCCGTTCACCGAAGAGCCGACCCTGATCCTGGTCTGCGACATCATCGAACCTTCGAGCATGCAAGGCTACGATCGCGACCCACGTGCGATCGCCAAGCGCGCTGAAGAGCACCTGAAAGCCACCGGTATCGGCGACACCGTATTCGCCGGTCCAGAGCCAGAGTTCTTCATCTTCGACCAAGTGAAGTTCAAGTCCGACATTTCCGGCTCCATGTTCAAGATCTACTCCGAACAAGGTTCCTGGATGTCCGACCAGGACATCGAAGGCGGTAACAAGGGCCACCGTCCTGGCGTCAAAGGCGGCTACTTCCCGGTTCCACCGTTCGACCACGACCACGAAATCCGTACCTCCATGTGCAACGCACTGGAAGAAATGGGCCTGACCGTCGAAGTTCACCACCACGAAGTGGCAACTGCCGGCCAGAACGAAATCGGCGTCAAGTTCAACACCCTGGTGAAGAAAGCCGACGAAACCCAAACCCTGAAGTACGTTGTGCACAACGTTGCTGACGCCTACGGCCGTACCGCTACCTTCATGCCTAAGCCTCTGTACGGCGACAACGGCTCGGGCATGCACGTACACATGTCCATCTGGAAGGATGGCAAGAACACCTTCGCAGGCGAAGGCTATGCCGGTCTGTCCGACACCGCTCTGTACTTCATTGGCGGCATCATCAAGCACGGTAAGGCCCTGAACGGCTTCACCAACCCGGCGACCAACTCCTACAAGCGTCTGGTACCAGGTTTCGAAGCCCCGGTAATGCTGGCCTACTCGGCCCGTAACCGTTCCGCTTCGATCCGTATTCCTTACGTGTCGAGCCCTAAAGCCCGTCGTATCGAAGCACGCTTCCCGGATCCGGCTGCCAACCCGTACCTGGCTTTCGCAGCACTGCTGATGGCTGGCCTGGACGGCATCCAGAACAAGATCCACCCTGGCGATGCAGCTGACAAAAACCTGTACGACCTGCCGCCTGAAGAGGCGAAAGAGATCCCACAAGTTTGCGGCAGCCTGAAAGAAGCCCTGGAAGAGCTGGACAAAGGTCGTGCGTTCCTGACCAAAGGCGGCGTTTTCTCCGACGACTTCATCGACGCTTACATCGCTCTGAAAAGCGAAGAAGAAATCAAGGTCCGCACCTTCGTACACCCACTGGAATACGAGCTGTACTACAGCTGCTGATCCGGTAGCGCCTGCGCAAGCGGCGTGACTAAAAAGAGGCCTCCTTCGGGAGGCCTCTTTTTTTTGGTCATTTTCCGACAGCGGTTATCTCCTTCTCCTCGGACATTCACAGCATCGTCCGGCATCAATCCGCTCAAGTTGTTCGTAGCCTGCTCCGTCTTGCCCGAACTCAACGGATAAAACAATGAAGACCTACCTGCTGACTCCCCTGCTCGCCACCTTGACTACTGCATTGCTGGGCTGCAGCCCGGCATCGCAACCGGCAGGCATCGAACGGAAAATCCTCCTGCAAAGCAGCACCTCCTGGGACAACACCCCCTACACTCGCTACCCCGCAGCCGCCCCTGAACTGACACTGCTCAAACTCAAGATACCGGCCAACACTGAACTCGACTGGCATACTCATCCAATCCCCAACGCGGCCTACATTCTCGCGGGCGAGTTGACGGTTGAGGGCAAGGACAATGGCTTGGTCCAGCACTTCAAACAGGGCGAGGCGCTGGCTGAAATGGTCGACACCACGCATCGTGGAAAAACCGGTGACAAGCCGGTAGAACTCATTGTGTTCTATGCTGGCAGCCAAGGAATTCCATTGTCGGAGTAATTCTCGCTGCCCACAGGGAGGCTGAATGCGGCCACTTTTTATGCTTTTGCTGCTGCCTTTGGCTTTTCCCGTGGTGGCCCAGATCTACAAATACACCGATGCGGATGGCAATACCGCGTACAGCAATCAACCGCCCGACGGAGTACCGGCCCAGCCGGTCGAGCTGCCGCCACTCAACAGCGTTGAACCCCAGACAGCTCCGGGGTCAACCACGCCAACCAATACGGACGAACAATCGCGCAATGCCTACGAAGTACTGGAGCTGACCGGCCTGCCCACCACCGAAGCCCTGCGCGCGAACAACGGCACCTTCACCGTCAATGTGTTGATCAAACCGCGATTGCAAGGCCCGCACCTGTTCAGACTGGTCCTGGATGACCAACCCTACGGTCAGCCCGGCAATGTGCCGATCCTGCAACTGGTGAACATCGACCGCGGCCTGCACAGCCTGGCGGTGCAAGTAATAGACGGGGAAACCGTGGTCCAGCAAAGTCCCAGTGTGACGTTTACCGTGCAACGGGTGCACAAGCCTTGAAGGGTTGGTTGCTGATCGGCCTGCTGTTGGCCTTGCCCGCTTCGGCGCAGGTGTTTACTTACATCGACGCCCAAGGCAATCGGGTCTTTACCGATCAGCCCAGACCCGGCAATGCCAAGCGCGTCCCGCTGGCAACCAGTAACCGAATGGCCGTCCCAGACTCCGCACCAGCGCGCAGCGCAAAGAAACCAGAGCAAAAACCCCTGCTCCACTACGACCTGCTGCGCATTCTGGTGCCGGAGCCCGATGCCACTGTACGCAGCACTGCTGGCGAAATCATCGTCAGTATCACCAGTGAGCCAGGCCTGCAAAAAGGCCATCGCTACCGCTTATTGCTCGATGGCCAACCCACGGCCGAGCCCGGTATCAGCCCGGTGTTCCCGCTGACCAACATCGACCGCGGCACCCACCAGCTGTCCGTGGAGGTCCTCGACGAACACGGCCGAACCGTTGAACGTACCGCCAATCAGCCTTTCCACATGCAGCGCATGTCCCTGGCGCAAAAGCGCAAGGTCAAACCGTGCGCGATCGATGACTATGGCCAACGGCCGGAATGCCCGCTTGCCGAGAAGCCAGTCGAAGAAAAAAGTCCGTTTTTACGCTTCTTCTAAATTGGCTCAGGTTTGCGCACTATATTGGTGCGATTGGTTGCACCTTCGCCAAATTCCAACCCATTTTGGTTCGAAACTACTCGCCGAAGGTGGCAGAGCGCCACTCAATCGAGCGCCGAACGCCCATTTCGGGCGATCCACGCTTCTTTTCGGAGCCTTGGTTTGGTTTTTGCATTTTCCTCGCGTCAGCGCTTTTTTCTTGCGCATGCTTTGCCCTAAAAGAGGTCCCGATGACCATTAGCGACGCACTCCACCGTTTGCTACTCGACAACCTCACCACCGCGACCATCCTGCTCGATGCCGAATTGCGCCTTGAGTACATGAACCCGGCGGCGGAAATGCTGCTGGCCATCAGCGGCCAGCGCAGCCATGGGCAGTTCATCAGCGAGTTGTTCACCGAATCCACCGAGGCGCTCAATTCGTTGCGTCAGGCCGTGCAGCAGGCGCACCCGTTCACCAAGCGCGAAGCGATGCTCACCGCCCTCACCGGCCAGACCCTGACGGTCGATTACGCGGTCACACCGATCCTCAGCAATGGCGATACGTTATTACTGCTCGAGGTACATCCCCGCGATCGCCTGCTGCGCATCACCAAGGAAGAGGCGCAACTGTCGAAGCAGGAAACCAGCAAGATGCTGGTGCGCGGCCTGGCCCACGAAATCAAGAATCCGCTGGGCGGCATTCGTGGCGCGGCGCAATTGCTGGCCCGCGAACTGCCGGAAGAAAGCCTGCGCGATTACACCAATGTGATCATCGAGGAAGCTGACCGCCTGCGAAACCTGGTCGATCGCATGCTCGGTTCCAACAAGCTGCCCTCGCTGGCCATGTGCAACGTCCACGAAGTTCTGGAGCGCGTCTGCCATCTGGTCGAGGCCGAAAGCCAAGGCTGCATCACATTGGTGCGCGACTATGACCCAAGCATCCCCGACGTGCTGATCGACCGCGAACAAATGATCCAGGCCGTGCTGAACATTGTGCGTAACGCAATGCAGGCCATCAGTAGCCAGAACGAGCTGCGCCTGGGCCGCATCAGCCTGCGTACCCGTGCCATGCGTCAGTTCACCATCGGTCACGTGCGCCATCGCCTGGTGACCAAGATCGAAATCATCGACAACGGCCCGGGCATCCCTGCGGAGCTTCAGGAAACCATTTTCTTCCCCATGGTCAGCGGCCGTCCGGACGGTACCGGGCTGGGCCTGGCCATTACCCAGAACATCATCAGCCAGCACCAGGGCCTGATCGAGTGTGACAGCCACCCCGGCCACACCACGTTCTCGATCTTTCTGCCACTGGAACAAGGAGCCACATCGACATGAGCCGTAGTGAAACCGTGTGGATCGTCGATGACGACCGTTCTATCCGTTGGGTCCTGGAAAAAGCCTTGCAACAGGAAGGCATGACCACGCAGAGCTTTGACAGCGCCGATGGCGTGATGAGCCGCCTGGCGCGCCAGCAGCCGGACGTGATCATCTCCGACATCCGCATGCCCGGCGCCAGTGGCCTGGACCTTCTGGCGCGGATTCGCGAACAGCACCCGCGGCTGCCAGTGATCATCATGACCGCGCACTCCGATCTGGACAGCGCTGTCGCGTCCTACCAGGGCGGTGCCTTCGAGTACCTGCCCAAGCCGTTCGATGTCGATGAAGCCGTCTCCCTGGTCAAGCGCGCCAACCAGCACGCCCAGGAGCAACAAGGCCTGGAAGTCGCTCCGACCCTGACCCGCACCCCGGAAATCATCGGCGAAGCACCGGCGATGCAGGAAGTGTTTCGCGCCATCGGCCGCTTGAGCCACTCCAACATCACTGTGTTGATCAACGGCGAGTCGGGTACCGGCAAGGAACTGGTGGCCCACGCCCTGCATCGTCACAGCCCTCGTGCGGCATCGCCGTTCATTGCGCTGAACATGGCGGCGATCCCGAAAGACCTGATGGAGTCGGAACTGTTCGGTCATGAGAAAGGCGCGTTCACCGGCGCCGCCAACCTGCGTCGCGGCCGCTTCGAGCAGGCTGATGGCGGCACGCTGTTCCTCGATGAAATCGGCGACATGCCGGCCGACACCCAGACCCGCTTGCTGCGCGTACTGGCCGATGGCGAGTTCTATCGCGTTGGCGGTCATGTGCCGGTCAAGGTTGATGTGCGCATCATCGCCGCCACTCACCAGAATCTGGAAACCCTGGTGCACGCCGGGAAATTCCGTGAGGACTTGTTCCACCGCCTCAATGTAATCCGCATCCATATCCCGCGCCTGTCGGACCGCCGCGAAGACATCCCGACCCTGGCCAAGCACTTCCTCAGCCGTGCCGCGCAAGAACTTGCCGTGGAACCAAAGCTGCTCAAGAGCGAAACCGAGGAATACCTGAAGAATCTGCCGTGGCCGGGCAACGTGCGTCAGCTGGAGAACACTTGCCGCTGGATCACGGTCATGGCTTCGGGCCGCGAAGTGCATATCGGCGACCTGCCACCTGAGCTGCTGAGCCTGCCGCAGGATTCGGCGCCAGTGACCAACTGGGAGCAAGCACTGCGCCAGTGGGCCGACCAGGCATTGGCACGCGGTCAGTCGAGCCTGCTCGACAGCGCCGTTCCGGCCTTCGAGCGCATCATGATCGAAACAGCCCTCAAACACACCGCTGGCCGTCGCCGTGATGCCGCCGTATTGCTGGGTTGGGGGCGCAACACCCTGACGCGCAAAATCAAGGAATTGGGCATGAAGGTCGATGGCGGGGATGATGATGAGGGGGATGAGGGCTAGTTTCACCGCTTGATTTTCATCGCTCTTGAGCTCCATTCGCGGGCAAGCCTCGCTCCTACGGGATTACTGCCATTCAGGCCCCGTAGGAGCGAGGCTTGCCCGCGATGCTTTTAGGGGCCGGATGCACCGCCGCAATGCACCGTGAACCGCAATCGCGCACTGTGACCGCTCTGAAATCCAGTCTGCACTCGCAATCGAAGCCCTGCCGAAAAAATACAAAAGCCCCGGATTACGGGGCTTTGCACATCACGACAGGGCTTTTTGTTTCAACTTATGAAAACCTGGCATGCCCCCTGCAATAGTCCATTCAGTGGTTCAGACCACTACCCAGTTTCGGGGACCTTGGTACAGGCAGGCCGGGGATTCCCCTCTTTACACCGGGCTCACACCGCACAAGCGACGAGCCCATCCCGTTTTGGGGTCCTTGGTACAGGCAGGCCGGGGATTCCCTCTTTACACCGGGTTCACGACGCCATGCGCGAACCCTCCCGTTTTGGGGACCTTGGTACAGGCAGGCCGGGGATTCCCTCTTTTATTGCTCCCGGAGATGGACCTCCAGCCGCCAGCGGTCATCGACCTCGCTACCGGCCCACTCACCCTGCAGGGGACGGGCCGCCACCACCGTCAGCAACAACCCCCCATCGCTCAACCGCACCCGCCAGTTCACGCTCTTGTCGTTAAGCTTGAGCTGACCTTGCTGCGCCTTGCCCTCGGCCTCGAACAACAACGCGACGCTGCCATCGACGATCTCGCCGTGGGTCTTGGGTTCGTTGTTGAACCACACCACCAGTGCGTCGCCCTTTACTTCGATTTGCTGCATGACGCTGGGGTCGGGCGTGGTCAGGCGACCGATCATCAGCCCCACCATGACCCCGACAATGGCCAGCGACATCATCACCCGCGGGAATAGTTTCGAACGCGAGTCGGCTTGCGGCGTAGAATGCCGCTCATCTTTACCTTCGGAGCCGTGCATGTTTCACGTCATCCTTTTCCAACCAGAAATTCCGCCGAATACCGGCAACGTTATCAGGCTGTGCGCCAACAGTGGCTGCCACCTGCATTTGATCGAGCCGCTGGGCTTCGAGATGGACGACAAGCGCCTGCGCCGGGCTGGCCTCGATTACCACGAGTATGCCACCCTGCAGCGCCACGCGGACCTTGCCAGCTGCCTGGAAAGCCTCGGTCATCCACGGGTGTACGCTTTTACCACCAAGGGCTCACGGCCATTTCACGATGCCAGTTTCGTCCCGGGTGATGCTTTTCTGTTCGGCCCGGAAAGCCGTGGCCTCCCCGCCGACGTGCTCGATGCCCTGCCCGCCGAACAGCGCTTGCGTCTGCCGATGCGTGAAGGCTGCCGCAGCCTGAACCTGTCGAATACCGTGGCGGTGGCGGTGTACGAAGCCTGGCGCCAGAACGACTTCAAATAAAGCAGAGACTGATCGTACCCACGCTCCGCGTGGGTACGCCTCAAGGGACGCTCCGCGTCCAGTGACGCCGAGCGTCACGGGCTGCATTCCCACGCGGAGCGTGGGAACGATCATCTCCCGCCCAAGAAAAAAGCGCCTTTGATGGCGCTTTTTTCGTTAGTGCATCGAACGCTTACTGAACGGTCGGCGTCTCGCCCGCTGCCTGCATGCGTTGCAGCTCTTGCGCGTACAGCGCGTCGAAGTTCACCGGGGCCAGCATCAGCGCCGGGAACGAACCGCGGGTCACCAGGCTGTCCAGGGTTTCGCGAGCGTACGGGAACAGGATGTTCGGGCAGAACGCACCCAGGGTGTGGCTCATCGAAGCGTCGTCCAGGTTCTTGATCAGGAAGATACCGGCCTGTTGCACTTCGGCGATGAACGCCACTTCGTCACCGTTCTTCACGGTTACCGACAAGGTCAGTACGACTTCGTGAAAGTCGCTCTCCAGAGCCTTTTGACGGGTGTTCAGATCCAGACCGACACTCGGCTCCCACTGCTGGCGGAAAATCGCCGGGCTTTTCGGGGCTTCGAAGGACAAGTCACGTACGTAGATGCGCTGCAAGGAGAATTGCGGTGCGTTTTCTTCTTCGCTGGCTGCAGTGTTCTGTTGGTCAGTCATCTCAGATCCTTTCTGATCTTGGGCTTTTATAAGGTATGGAACTCAGGCCTTGAGCAGTGCGTCGAGCTTGCCGGCGCGCTCCAGGGCAAACAAATCGTCACAACCGCCGACGTGGGTGCTGCCGATCCAGATCTGCGGCACGGAGGTACGTCCGGCCTTCTGAGCCATTGCAGCACGCACCTGCGGCTTGCCATCGACCTTGATCTCTTCGAAGGCCACGCCTTTGTTCTCGAGCAGGTACTTGGCTCGGGAGCAATAAGGGCAGTAATCGCTGGAGTAGACGACGACGTTGCTCATATCACTTCACCAGCGGCAGATTGTCGGCTTTCCAGCTGGAAACGCCACCGGACAGCTTGGCGGCGGTGAAACCGGCTTTCATCAGCTCGCGAGCGTGGGTGCCCGCAGTCTGGCCCATGGCGTCGACCAGAATGATGGTCTTGGCCTTGTGCTTTTCCAGCTCGCCAACGCGAGCAGTCAGTTTGTCGTGCGGAATGTTCAACGCACCAACAATGTGACCGGCGGCAAAATCCTTCGCCGGACGAATGTCGATCACCACGCCCGCGTCTTTGTTGACCAGGCCGGTCAGTTCACCGGTGCTCAGGCTACGGCCGCCGCCCTGCATCTGATAAGCGATCAGCGCGGCCAGCAGTACGACGAAGATACCGACGAGAATGTAGTGGTTAGTGGCAAATTCAATCAGGTGAGCAACCATCGAAGGAGGTTCCAGGGCGTTAAAATGTCGGCCAGTATACACAGCCACTATGGTGGGCCAAACCCCGTCTGGCGGTGACGCGGCAGGAACTTCGCTTTAAACTGCGACTCCCTTTTTCCATCATCCCCTTTTACCTCAGCCACGAGTGGATTCCATGACTACCACGCCTAAACCTTTGGTCCTGATGATTCTCGACGGCTTCGGTCACAGCGACAACCCTGAATCCAACGCGATCTTTGCCGCGAAAAAGCCTGTGCTGGACCGCTTGTGGGCCACCGTACCGAACGGCCTGATCTCGGGCAGCGGCATGGACGTCGGCTTGCCGGATGGCCAGATGGGCAACTCCGAAGTCGGCCACATGAACCTCGGCGCCGGCCGCGTGGTGTATCAGGACTTCACGCGCGTTACCAAGTCGATCCGCGACGGCGAGTTCTTCGAGAACCCGACCATCTGCGCTGCCGTCGATAAAGCCGTCGCCGCCGGCAAAGCCGTGCACTTCATGGGTCTGCTGTCCGATGGCGGCGTTCACAGCCATCAGGACCATTTGGTGGCCATGGCTGAACTGGCCGCCAAGCGTGGCGCCGAAAAAATCTACCTGCACGCGTTCCTCGATGGCCGTGATACGCCACCGAAAAGCGCGCAGTCGTCGATCGAACTGCTCGACGCCACTTTCCAGGCGCTGGGCAAAGGTCGTATCGCCAGCCTCATCGGCCGCTATTTCGCGATGGACCGTGACAACCGTTGGGACCGCGTATCCCAGGCCTACAACCTGATTGTCGACGGTACTGGCGAATTCAACGCCGCCACCGCCCAGGAAGGCTTGCAAGCTGCGTACGAGCGTGGCGAGAGCGACGAATTCGTCAAAGCCACCTCGATCGGCGAACCGGTAAAAGTCGAAGATGGCGATGCGGTGGTGTTCATGAACTTCCGCGCCGACCGTGCCCGCGAACTGACCCGCGTGTTCGTGGAAGACGATTTCAAGGAATTCGAACGCAGCCGCCAGCCAAAACTGGCCGGTTTTGTCATGCTGACCCAATACGCCGCCAGCATTCCTGCGCCATCGGCCTTCGCCGCGGGCAGCCTGGAAAACGTGCTGGGCGACTATTTGGCGAAAAACGGCAAGACCCAGCTGCGCATTGCTGAAACAGAGAAGTACGCGCACGTGACCTTCTTCTTCTCCGGCGGCCGCGAAGAACCGTTCCCGGGCGAAGAACGCATCCTGATTCCGTCGCCAAAAGTCGCCACTTACGACTTGCAGCCGGAAATGAGCGCACCCGAAGTCACCGATCGCATTGTCGATGCCATCGAAAACCAGCGCTATGACGTGATCGTCGTCAACTACGCCAACGGCGACATGGTTGGCCACAGCGGCGTGTTCGAAGCGGCGGTCAAAGCTGTCGAATGCCTGGACACTTGCGTCGGCCGAATCGTCGAGGCGCTGGAAAAGGTTGGCGGCGAAGCGCTGATCACCGCTGACCACGGCAACGTCGAGCAAATGTCCGACGCCTCCACCGGCCAGGCGCACACCGCACACACCACCGAACCGGTGCCGTTCATCTATGTCGGCAAGCGCGACCTCAAGGTCCGCGAAGGTGGTGTGCTGGCGGACGTGGCACCGACCATGCTCAAGCTGCTGGGCCTGGAAAAACCGGCGGAAATGACCGGGACTTCGATTCTCGTCTAATCATCATTAATACCTGTGGGAGCTGGCTTGCCAGCGATAGCAATCTGACAGCAAACATTCATGTTGTTGCCAGGCCGCTATCGCTGCGATGCGGCGACCCGACAAGCCAGCTCCCACAGTGGTTTCTGGTGGTTTTCAGGACTAATTTCCCGCACATCCCTCTCCAGTTATCACACAGTCCCAATTGGGCATTTTTTTTGCTGCCCATGGCGGGCATACTAGGCCGTCCCTTTCCCTGGTGTCGCCCGCCTCTATGCTTCGCGTCCTGATAGCCCTTGCTCTGACTTGCCTGCTCCAACCGGCCTTTGCTGACGAGCGCGCGCAAACCCAACAACAGTTGGACGCCACGCGTCAGGACATTGCCGAGCTGAAAAAGCTGCTGGGCAAGTTGCAGGAAGAAAAATCCGGGGTGCAAAAAGAACTCAAGGGCACCGAGACTGAAATGGGCAAGCTCGAGAAGCAGGTCGAGGCCCTGCAAAAAGAGCTGAAGAAAAGTGAAGCCGAGCTGCAGCGGCTCGATGCGGAGAAAAAAAAACTCCAGAGCGCGCGCACTGAACAACAGCGACTGATCGCCATCCAGGCCCGCGCGGCCTACCAGAACGGCCGACAGGAATATTTGAAGCTGCTGCTCAACCAGCAGAATCCCGAGAAATTCGCCCGCACCCTCACCTATTACGACTACCTGAGCCAGGCCCGCCTGGAACAGTTGAAGAGCTTCAACGAAACGCTGCGCCAACTGGCCAATGTCGAAAAAGACATCGACATGCAGCAAGCGCAACTGCTGGTACAGAAAAGCAGCCTCGACACCCAGCGCGACGAGCTGGACAAAGTCCGCCGAGAGCGCCAGCAAGTCCTGGCCAAGCTCAATGACGACGTGAAGGCCCGCGACCAGAAACTGGCGGCCCGCGAGCAGGATCAGGCAGATCTGTCTAAAGTCCTTAAAACCATTGAGGAAACCCTGGCTCGCCAGGCTCGTGAGGCAGAAGAAGCGCGACAAAAAGCGCTGATTGCCCAGCAGGAAGCCGAAAAAAAGCGCTTACGTGAGGCCCAGGCTCAAGCAGACGAGACTGACGCCCCACGCAAACCGGTTAAATCAACGCCTGGCGCGTTGGTCTCAAGCTCCGGCGAAACCTTTGGCGGTCCGTTTGCTTCAACTCGCGGCAAACTTCCGTGGCCTGTCGATGGTCGACTGTTGGCACGCTTCGGTGAAAGCCGTGGCGACGACGCCCGGACCAAGTGGGACGGCGTGATGATCGGCGCTTCCGCCGGCAGTACCGTGCATGCGGTGCATGGCGGTCGCGTGGTGTTCGCCGACTGGTTGCGCGGCGCAGGGTTGCTGGTCATTCTCGACCATGGCAACGGTTTTTTGAGTCTTTATGGTCACAACCAGACACTGCTCAAGTCTGCGGGTGACGTGGTAAAAGCCGGTGAATCCATCTCCACTGTAGGTAGCAGCGGCGGTCAAGACACACCGGCCTTGTATTTCGCGATTCGTCAGCAGGGTCACCCGAGTGACCCTGCACAATGGTGTCGCGCGCAAGGATAAGCGCGCCATCCAATTCAGGAGTTCGTTCGACATGCTGCATTTGTCCCGCCTTACCTCGCTGGCCCTGACGATCGCCCTGGTGATCGGCGCGCCTCTGGCGTTCGCCGCTCAACCGGCCCCGGCGGTTGCGCCTGCGGGCACTGCTGCGACCACCAAGGCGCCATTGCCGCTGGAAGAGTTGCGCACCTTTGCCGAGGTCATGGATCGGATCAAAGCCGCCTATGTCGACCCGATAGACGACAAGACCCTGCTGGAAAACGCCATCAAGGGCATGCTCAGCAACCTTGATCCACACTCGGCCTATCTCGGGCCTGAAGACTTCGCCGAGTTGCAGGAAAGCACCAGCGGCGAGTTCGGCGGCCTGGGCATCGAAGTCGGCGCCGAAGACGGATTCATCAAAGTGGTGTCGCCAATCGACGACACGCCGGCCTCCAAGGCGGGCATCCAGGCGGGCGATTTCATCGTCAAGATCAACGGCCAGCCAACCCGTGGCCAGAGCATGACCGAAGCCGTGGACAAGATGCGCGGCAAGATCGGCCAGAAAATCACCCTGACCCTGGTTCGCGACGGTGGCACGCCGTTCGACGTGACCCTGGCCCGCGCCATCATTCAAGTGAAGAGCGTGAAGAGCCAGTTGCTGGAATCGGGCTACGGCTACATCCGTATCACCCAGTTCCAGGTCAAGACCGGCGAAGAGGTCTCCAAAGCGCTGGCCAAGCTGCGCAAGGACAACGGCAAGAAGCTCAAAGGCATCATTCTCGACCTGCGCAACAATCCGGGCGGCGTGCTGCAGTCGGCGGTTGAAGTCGTCGACCACTTCATCACCAAAGGCCTGATCGTTTACACCAAAGGCCGGATCGCCAACTCCGAGCTGCGTTTCAACGCCACTGGCAAAGATGAAAGTGAAGCCGTGCCAATGGTTGTGCTGATCAATGGCGGCAGTGCCTCGGCCTCGGAAATTGTCGCCGGCGCCCTGCAGGACCAGAAGCGTGCGGTAGTCATGGGGACGCCAAGTTTCGGCAAAGGCTCGGTGCAAACCGTGCTGCCGTTGAACAACGACCGCGCTCTGAAAATCACCACGGCGCTGTATTACACGCCTAATGGCCGCTCGATCCAGGCCCAGGGCATCGTCCCGGACATCGAAGTGCGCAGAGCCAAGATTACCAACGAGCAGGATAGCGAGTACTTCAAGGAAGCCGATCTGCAAGGTCACCTGGGCAATGGTAACGGCGGCGCCGACAAGCCAAGCAGCTCCGGCGGCAAAACCAAGCCGATGCCGCAGGACGACGATTACCAGTTGGCCCAGGCCCTGAGCCTGCTCAAAGGGCTGAGCATTACGTCCGGCCGCTGAGATGCTTCTTCGGCTGACCCTGGCGCTGTTGTGCAGTCTGGCGTGCGTGGCTCACGCCACCCCCGCCGTTACCGCGCCGCAAAAAGCCTACCTGAGCTTGATCATCGACGACCTGGGGCAAAGCCTGCCCCGGGATCGCCGCGTGCTGGGCCTGCCCGGCCCGGTAACCGCAGCGATCATGCCCGATACCCCCCACGCCACCGAATTCGCCCGCGAAGCCCATCGCGCCGGCAAGATCGTCATTCTGCATATGCCGATGGACCCGGCCACAGGACCATTTGCCTGGCATCCCGATCTACCCATCGAGGAGCTTGAGAGACGCCTGAACGCTGCGTTCAAAAGGGTTCCCTACACCGCCGGCATCAACAATCACATGGGTAGCCGCATGACCGCGCAACCCGCCGCCATGGCCTGGTTGATGGCCGACCTGCAGCGTCGTCACAAATTTTTCGTCGACAGCCGCACCAGTGCGCAAACCGTGGCGGCGCAGCAAGCGCAGAAGATCGATCTGGCGAGCGTTTCTCGGGATGTGTTTCTGGATGATGAGCGCACTGAAGACGCTATTTTTGCCCAACTCCAGACAGCGATCAGCCTCGCACACCGACAGGGCTCGGCAGTGATGATCGGACATCCGTATCCGCAGACACTGGCAGTGCTGGAGCGAGAGTTGCCCAAGCTGAAGGCCCAGGGAATCGAGTGGATCGATATCCGGCAGATGATCAGCGTGCGCGGTAATCGCGCCACGGCGGCGCATGGCAAGGACGGCCAGTACCGCCTGCCGACTTCACAGTAACCTGCAGATCCATTCCCGTTTCGCGATACATATATACATCTGCCGGTGCATTGGCCCGTGCCACGATAGCGCTCACCCTGAATTTCATCACCAAGGAATGGATATGAAATACCTCAAGCTCTTTTGTTTCGCCGCCCTGGTTGTCCTGGCCAATCCTGCAGTGCAGGCACGCGACCTTGGCGAAGGCGCCGTCAATGACTCGCCGTCAAGAGCGCTGCGCAACAGCGATAATTTTTATGAAATCTGGAGCGGTGTGGGACGACTCAGCCTCCAATCAGGCGAGACGTGCAGTGCCGTCCTATTGGATACGCGAAACAGGCAGGGTCGAGCCACCGGCCCTGCCTACTTGCTCACCAGCGGTCATTGCGTGTTTTTTAGATACGGTTCGGCGCGGACCGATTTGCCTTTGAACGCCAGCGTCACTTTCCATTACTTTCATGACGTGCCACAGCGTAAGCGCCAGTACCCGATCCGAATTGCCTTGTGGAGCAGTCTGGTCGGGACCGATCTTGCCGTGCTGGAGATAGACGCGACATTGGCGTCGCTGATACAGGCCGGGGTCAACCCGCTCAAGCTCGCCTCACATCTGACTTACGAGAATCAGGATGTGCTCAACGTTGGCGCGCCGGGTGGTTTTACCGAAGCCGGGCTTCGTTTGAGTGCCTGCGCTGAACGAATCGCCGGAACATTCATCGATCACCCTGGAGTGTTCCCATTAGCCATGAAAAACAGCTGCGATCTACACGCTGGAAGCTCTGGCAGTCCGATGCTGAACAGACTCACCAATGAAATTACCGGCATCGTCAGTAAAGTCGCGATATCGCGAAATCATCCGGCGCAATCCGATTGTGAGCACTCTACGTCTTGTCAGGCCGCACGATTCAACTACAGCTACAGCGCCAGCTTCCTGTACGCGTGCTTTATTGATGGCGTCTTCACCCTCGCGGCACCGAACTGTTCGTTGGAGCCGGTAGAGCTGACCGTCACGGAACCCTGGAAACTAAAATCACATGTCTATAAAACGCAAAATGCGAATGGGCAGGTGGTCTTGCCCAAGTGGGATTTCCGGTTCTCCCTCAAGGCGCCCTTCTATCGCTATAAAATGGTCCGTAACGCTCGGGATTGTCAGGTGCCTACTTTCTACAGTCCGGCCATCAGTACAGAAAATGCCTATATCAACAGTGAAATCGGCCCACAAAGTGGCGCGTACGCGCTCTGCATCATCGGGGTCGCCTCAGCCGATTCGAAGCTGACTAGGGGGGCTTTGAACAATGTGTTTACCAGTGCCGTGAACATGAGCACGACGCCGGGCACCCTGCCTGAAATGGCCTCGCAGTGAAAATTACAGATACTTCGACATGATCTCGTCAACTTTGCCTTCCTGGCGCATCTGATCCAGCGCGGCCTGCAGTTTGGCGACGGTTTCGTCCGGCACGTCCTTGTTCAAGGCCAGGTACAACTCGGCACTGTTGAACCGCAACACAGTCTTGAGCCCGATCACTCCTTCCTGGCGCGCCAGGTAGCGCCCAGCCGGATCACCGGTAGCCCATAGATCGATCTGGCCATTGACCAGTTTCTTCGCGTTGTCCTGATCGCGCAGGACCACCACAGGCTTCAAGCCTTGCTTGGCGAGCGTAGTGGCAATGGCGTCGCCCTTGTACGCACCGATTTTGTACTTTCGCGCATCGTCCAGGGATTGGAGGGTGATTTTGCTGTCAGCCTTGGCCAGCATGATCCAGTCGTCCGGGCCAATCGGCCCGACCCATTTGAAGAGCTTCTCGCGATCGGGTAACCGCGCCATCACGAATGCACCGTAACCGGGGTTTTCCAGAGCGAGTTTGTACACTCGCTCCCAGGGGAAACGCAGCGTCAGGCTGTAGGTAATATCGGCACGCTTGAATATTTCGCGGACGATGTCCGTGGCGATGCCATCAATGTTCTCGCCTTGGGCGAAATTCTTGCCGTTCTTCGCCATGTTGTACGGAGGGAAGTTTTCCGTCAGCAACACCATGTCGGTGTTGGGGTTGTCTGCGGCGTGTACCGCACTGACGAACAACAGGGAAGCACTGGCGAGGGCAAAACGAAGACGTTTGAGCATGTCTGGCTACCGAAATCCATGGCGTGCCCAAGAGTGCCTTGAGCCCGCCATGATGTCCACTGGCCTGTATGGGTTTGTTCAGCGCATCACGATTCCGCGATGAGCCATGTAGGCCTTGGCTTCCTGAACGGTGTATTCGCCGAAGTGGAAAATACTCGCCGCCAGGACTGCACTGGCGTGACCTTCGAGGATACCGTCGGCCAAATGCTGCAGGTTGCCAACGCCACCGGAAGCGATCACCGGAATGCCCAGGGCATCGCTGATGGCGCGGGTCACGCCAAGGTCGAAGCCGTTTTTCATGCCGTCCTGGTCCATGCTGGTCAGGAGGATTTCACCGGCTCCCAAGCCTTCCATCTTCTTTGCCCACTCGACAGCGTCAAGGCCGGTCGGCTTGCGACCGCCGTGGGTGAAGATTTCCCAGCGCGGGGTTTCGCCCGCAGCGGAAACTTTTTTCGCATCGATGGCAACGACAATGCACTGCGAGCCGAAATGCTGCGCCGCTTCGCCGACGAATTCAGGGTTGAACACCGCAGCGGTGTTGATCGAAACCTTGTCCGCACCGGCATTGAGCAAGTTGCGGATGTCCTGCACGGTGCGCACGCCACCGCCGACGGTCAGCGGAATGAACACCTGGCTGGCCATGCGCTCGACGGTATGCAGCGTGGTGTCGCGGCCGTCGACGCTGGCGGTGATGTCGAGAAAGGTAATCTCGTCGGCACCCTGCTCGTCGTAGCGACGGGCGATTTCCACCGGGTCACCGGCGTCGCGGATGTTTTCGAATTTCACACCCTTGACCACCCGGCCGTTGTCCACGTCCAGGCAAGGGATGATGCGTTTGGCCAGCGCCATGGTCAGTCCTCAGCCTTTGTACGAGTCGCAGAAAGCTTGCGCTTCAGCGACGTCGAGGGTGCCTTCGTAGATCGCCCGGCCGGTGATCGCGCCGATGATGCCCGGCGCCTTGGCGTCGAGCAGGGTCTTGATGTCACCCAGATTGTGGATGCCACCGGAAGCGATGACCGGAATCGATGTGGCAGCAGCCAGCGCGGCGGTGAACGGTACGTTGCAGCCCTGCATCATGCCGTCTTTGGCGATGTCGGTATAAACGATGGCGGACACGCCGTCGGCTTCGAACTGCTTTGCCAGGTCGATCACCTGGATGGTGCTGATTTCAGCCCAACCGTCGGTAGCGACGAAACCGTCCTTGGCGTCCAGACCGACAATCACTTTGCCAGGGAAAGCGCGGCAGGCTTCGGCGACGAAGGCTGGATCTTTCACAGCCTTGGTGCCGATGATCACGTAGCTCACGCCAGCCTTGACGTAGTGCTCGATGGTTTCCAGGGAGCGGATACCGCCGCCGATCTGGATCGGCAGGTTCGGATAGCGCTTGGCGATCGCGGTGACCACTTCGCCGTTGACCGGTTGGCCTTCGAACGCGCCGTTCAGGTCGACCAGATGCAGACGACGGCAACCGCCCTCCACCCACTTGGCAGCCATGCTCACCGGGTCATCGGAGAACACCGTGGAATCTTCCATGCGGCCCTGGCGCAGACGAACACAGGCACCGTCTTTAAGATCGATAGCGGGAATAATCAGCATCTGGCAAACCTTCAAATTCGAATGTTCAGCTTGGCTCGGAAATCAGTTTTTCTCGAGCGCCCACAGGTCGCTTTCGATGCTTTCGAACCTCTCTTTGAGATGCGTCTGCACATCGAAAATCGCCCTGTTGTAATAGTGCGGAGCAATTTCTCGGGTAAACAACTCAAGAATCTCAGCCGCCTCGAACGAGCCGAGGTCGAGTTCAAAGCGGTCTTCCATGAATCGCTTGATCTTGCTGTTGGCCTCGCTCTCCTGTTCGGGAGTGAGGGTCAGGATCGGCGGCCTGGATTTCTTGACAGCCATTTACCAGCGACCGTCCCACGCAGCGAAGTTCTGCAGCAATTGCAGGCCATGGGTATGGCTTTTCTCCGGGTGGAACTGCACGGCGAAACGCGAGCCATCGGCCAGCGCTGCGGCGAAATCGACGCCGTAATGACCACCACCGACCACCTGGCGCGCATTAGCCGCAGCGATGTAGTAGCTGTGCACGAAGTAGAAACGCGCCATGTCCGGAATGTCGTGCCACAGCGGGTGACTGACCTTCTGCTTCACTTCGTTCCAGCCCATGTGCGGGACTTTCAGGTGTTCGCCGTCTTCGTGCAGATCTTTGCCAAAGAACTTCACTGCGCCCGGAAACAGCCCGATGCAGTCGACACCGTCGTTCTCTTCGCTGGTGTCGAGCAAGGCTTGCATGCCGACGCAGATACCGAGGAAAGGCCGGTCCTGGCTGACCTCACGTACCAGCGAGTCGAACCCGAGGCGACGGATCTCCGCCATGCAATCGCGAATCGCACCGACGCCGGGGAAAACCACCCGGTCGGCTTCGCGAATCACGTTGGCATCGCTGGTGATCAACACCTTGCCGGCCCCCACGTGCTCGAGGGCCTTGGCCACCGAGTGCAGGTTGCCCATGCCGTAATCGATAACCGCGACTGTCTGCATTACAGAACGCCCTTGGTCGATGGCATTTGCCCGGCCATGCGGTCATCGAGCTCCACGGCCATGCGCAGCGCACGGCCGAAAGCCTTGAACACGGTTTCGATCTGGTGGTGGGTGTTGTGCCCACGCAGATTGTCGATGTGCAGGGTGACGTTGGCGTGGTTGACGAAGCCCTGGAAGAACTCCTGGAACAGATCCACGTCGAAACCGCCGACGGTGGCGCGGGTATACGGAACGTGCATCTGCAGGCCGGGACGGCCGGAGAAGTCGATCACCACGCGCGACAGCGCTTCATCGAGCGGCACATAGGCGTGGCCGTAGCGACGGATGCCTTTCTTGTCGCCGATGGCTTTGGTAAATGCCTGGCCGAGGGTGATACCGACGTCTTCCACGGTGTGGTGGTCATCGATATGCAGGTCGCCCTTGCTGACAATATCCAGGTCGATCAGCCCGTGACGGGCGATCTGGTCCAGCATGTGCTCAAGAAAAGGAACACCGATATCGAATCGGGCCTTTCCGGTGCCATCGAGGTTGATCGAGGCTTTGATCTGGGTTTCCAGAGTGTCGCGCTCGACAGACGCCATACGTTCGGCCATCACCAGCTCCGCAAAATCATTGGGCGAAAAAGGCATCCATTATAGGCACGCGGGGCCGAAACAGAAACACGCGACGTGATATGGCTGACGGACAGAAGCCCCGGCTGTCGCGGGTAGACATGTCCATACAAGCCCGACAGGCTACTGATCGCTCCCACGCTCTGCGTGGGAGTGCAGCATTGGACGCTCCGCGTCCGCTTTGAATGTGACGCGGAGCGTCACGGGAGTCATTCCCACGCAGAGCGTGGGAACGATCAGAAACAACTGTAGGAGTGAGCCTGCTCGCGATAGGGCTCTCACATTCAACATTTCTGTCGACTGTCAGACCGGTATCGCGAGCAGAGCTCACTCCTACAGGGGTATTGCGTTTTTACTTAGTGGAACAGTACCGCCGTCTTCTGCAGGGTCACCCACACACCCCACGCCAACGGAATACCCACCGCCAGCCAGGCAGCAATTGCCAGAGGCTTGGTGCCCGGCGCCGCTTTCCACTCCAGCGACGTGCTGGCGTCAGCACCTTTGTCGTGGCCGAGCGCCTGTTCGGCAGCCAGTTCAGCGTCGGTCATGAAGTACTTGTCGGCCACCGGACGCACCAGCAGGTTGCAGATGAAACCCAGCACCAGCAGGCCGGCAAGGATGTACAAGGTGATGTCGTAAGCTGCGGCACGTTCAACGCCGATGCTCAGCTGATACTCACGCAGGTAGTTCACCAGCACCGGACCCAACACACCCGCTGCTGCCCACGCGGTCAGCAAGCGACCGTGGATAGCACCGACCATTTGCGTACCGAACAGGTCCGCGAGATAAGCAGGAACGGTGGCAAAACCGCCGCCGTACATCGACAGGATGATGCAGAACGCGGCCACGAACAGCGCGACGTTGCCCAGGTGGCCAAGATTCGGAATCAATGCGTACAGCGCAAAGCCAAGGGCAAAGAACACGAAGTAGGTGTTTTTACGGCCCAGGTAGTCCGAGAACGATGCCCAGAAGAAGCGGCCACCGATGTTGAACAGGCTCAGCAAACCGGTGAAACCGGCGGCGATCGCGGCGATCGAAGCCAATTGACCTGCATCCAGCTGACCGAACGGCAGATCGTTGCCCAGCAATTTGCCGCCGAACACTTCCTGCAACAGCGGCGAAGCCATGCCGAGGATGCCGATACCTGCGGATACGTTCAGGCACAGCACCAGCCACACCAGACGGAATTGCGGGGTTTTCCATGCCACGTTCACGTGTACATGACGGTTGGTGATCATGGCGTTCGACGCTTTTTTCGCAGGCGCCGTCCAGCCTTCAGGCTTCCAGCCGGTTGGCGGCACGCGGTAGGACAGTGCGCCACCGATCATGAACACGAAGTAGATCGCGGCCATCGCCACGAAGCTCTGCCATACGCCCACGCCTTCTGGCGAGCCGAAGTGGCTCATCAGAGCAGTCGCCAACGGCGCTCCGACCATCGCACCACCGCCGAAGCCCATGATCGCCATGCCGGTCGCCATGCCGCGCTTGTCCGGGAACCACTTGATCAGGGTCGACACCGGCGAGATGTAGCCCAGGCCCAGGCCGATACCGCCAATGACCCCGGAGCCGATCCACATCAGCCAGATCTGGTGCGTGTAGATGCCCAGCGCCGAAATCAACAGACCGCCGCACCAGCACAGCGCCGAAACAACGCCGGCCTTGCGTGGTCCGGCATGCTCGAGCCAGCCGCCCCAGATCGCTGCAGAGCAACCCAGGAAAATGAAGAACAGGGTGTAGATCCAGCCGAGCATCGAGATCGGCCAATCGCATTGCGAGGAAAAAACCTGAGCGATGAAGCTCATGTCCGGCGCACAGGCCAGCGGCTTGCTGAGACCCAGCGCCTTGGACAATGGCAACCAGAACACCGAAAAGCCGTAGGCCATGCCGATGCAGAGGTGGATGGCCAGGGCGGCCGGTGGCACCAGCCAACGGTTGAAACCGGGCTTGGCGATAATGCGTTCCTTGGACAGGAACGCGGGCTGGTCGGCGTAGCCGTCCGCCGCGATACTCGTGGTCATTGTGTATCCCCCAATTATTAGTATGGTTCGCCAGGTGCTCTTCATCCCCAGCCTTTATGCGCACGCATGACTGTTTTTTTACGATGAAGCTCCATTTTGGTGCGGCATCAAGTCGCAGAAGGACCGACGAACGGGCGAAGGTTACCATTTGCACGTGACAGAAAAACCAAAGTGCTATCAGTTTTTTGTACGTTATCCGATCTCTTGCGTGCAGAAATCGCCTGCCGACGATCGCCAAACGGCCGACTGAACATGCCGCCCGACACTCGGTCCGAGTGATCACTGACCGGTCGTCTCTTTCGGAGCGCTATACTCCCCGGCTAAATTTCGAATTCGACTAACTACAAGGACTCGCCCATGAAAGCGTTCGGCAAAATCCTGGGTCTGGTACTTCTCGGGCTGTTGCTGATCATTGTGGCGCTGGGCTTTGCCCTGACCCACCTCTTCGATCCCAACGACTACAAAGACGAGATTCGCCAGATTGCCCGCGACAAGGCCCACATCGAGCTGACGCTCAATGGCGATATCGGCTGGAGCCTTTTTCCGTGGCTCGGCCTTGAATTGCACGACGCCGGTGTCGCGACCCTGGCCAAGCCCACCGAACCGTTTGCCGACCTGCAGATGCTCGGCCTGTCGGTCCGCGTACTGCCACTGCTGCGCCGCGAAGTGCAGATGAGCGACGTGCGCGTTGAAGGTCTCAATCTACGCCTGAACCGCGACAAGGATGGCCACGGCAACTGGGAAGACATCGGCAAGGTACCAAAGCCTGCGAACCCGGACACCGCACCGGCGACCACCAGCGAACCCGAGCCGCAAACCACCGCACAGGCCGATAAACCGGCCCAGCCGATTCGCCTGGACATTGACAGCCTGACCGTCAACAACGCCCGCGTTGAGTACAACGACGAAAAAACCGGCAAGCAATTCAGCGCCGAAAGTATCCAGCTGAGCACCGGCCCGGTGCATGACTCCACCAACATTCCAGTCAAGCTCACTGCATTCCTCGGCACTAACCAGCCGGTTCTGCGAGTGCGCACCGAGCTCAATGGCGAACTGCGTTTCGAACGTGCTTTGCAGCGCTACAAACTGGAAGACATGAAACTGTCCGGTGAAGTGGCGGGCGATCCACTTCAAGGCAAAACCATGACCTTCGCCGCCCAAGGCCAGTTGTTGCTGGACCGGGCGGCCAATGTCGCCGAGTGGACCGGCATCAGGGTTTCCGCCAATCAGTTGCGTGCGCTGGGTGAGTTGAAGGTCAATGATCTGGACAAGACCCCGCAAGTCAGCGGTGGCCTGTCGGTCGCCCAGTTCGACCTGGCAAAATTCGTCGACAGCATCGGCCAGACATTGCCGGCCATGGGCGAAGGCAGCCTGAGCAAGGTGGAACTGGCTACCCGTCTTGCGGGCACGCCTTCCAGCCTCGTCCTGGACGACATCAACCTGAAAGTCGATGACAGCACCTTCAGCGGCCGCATTGCCGTCGAAGACTTCGCCAAGCAATCGTTGCGTGCAACCCTCAAGGCAGACACTTTCAACGTCGACCGCTATCTGGCGCCGAAGTCGGCCGAAGCCAACAGCACCAAGCAAGTGCGTCAGGCCGAAGTCGCCAGCACCGAAGCCGATGCCATGGCGGGCGCCGGCAGCACACCGCTGCCGCCATCGCCGACCAAAGAAGCCTGGAGCAGCGAGCGCCTGCTGCCGGTGGAACGACTGAGCAAGCTGGATGTGGACGCCGATCTGACTTTTGGCCAGTTGACCCTGGAAAAACTGCCGATCCACAACGCCGTACTCAAGGCCAACGGCCAAGGCGGTTTGCTTACCCTGACCAGCCTGCGCGGTGATTTGTACGAAGGTAACTTCGACGCCAAGGGCACCCTCGATGTGCGCCAGCAAGCGCCCGTGCTGAATTTGCAGACGCAGATCAGCCGCGTTCCGGCGGAAAAAATCCTCGAAAGCCAGGGCAAGAATCCGCCGGTCAAAGGCCTGGTCACGCTCAACAGCAGCCTGACCGGCAGCGGCAACAGCCAGAAAGCGCTGATCGAAACCCTCAACGGCAACGCCAGTTTCGTCATCAACAATGGCGTGTTGCTCAATGCCAACCTCGAGCAGCAATTGTGCAAAGGCATCGCCACGCTCAACCGCAAAACCCTCAGTGGCGAGCCACGGGGCAAGGACACACCGTTCCAGGAACTCAAGGGCAACCTGAATTTCCGCAACGGCGTGGCCAGCAACCCGGACCTGAAAGTGCGCATCCCGGGCATGACCGTCAACGGTGACGGTGATATCGATCTGCGGGTGCTGGGCATGGACTACCGCGTAGGCATCATTGTCGAAGGCGACAAGAGCGACATGCCGGACCCGGCTTGCCAGGTGGGTGAGAAATTCGTCGGCATCGAGTGGCCGCTGCGCTGCCGTGGCCCACTGGAACTGGGTGCCAAGGCTTGCCGACTGGACAACGAACGCATGGGACAGGTTGCGAGCAAACTGGCCGGCGAACGCATCAGCGAAAAAATCGACGAGAAGCTGGGCGACAAAGTCAGCCCGGAACTCAAGGATGCGCTCAAGGGGCTGTTCAAGCGATGAGAGCCGAGCAGTTTGCAATGGCGGTGCTGGACTGGTTCGACCGCCACGGCCGTCATGACTTGCCCTGGCAGCAGGACATCAACCCGTATCGGGTGTGGGTCTCGGAAATCATGCTGCAGCAGACCCAGGTCAGCACCGTGCTCAACTACTTCGACCGGTTCATGGCTTCGCTGCCGACAGTCGAAGCCCTGGCCGCTGCGCCGGAAGATGAAGTGCTGCACCTGTGGACGGGCCTGGGTTACTACACTCGCGCGCGCAATCTGCAGAAGACCGCGAAGATCGTCGTCGAGCAGTACGGTGGCGAATTTCCCCGGGATGTGGAAAAACTCACTGATCTGCCGGGCATCGGCCTGTCCACTGCCGGCGCAATCGCCAGCATCAGCATGGGCCTGCGTGCGCCGATCCTCGACGGCAACGTCAAACGCGTACTGGCGCGTTTTACCGCGCAAGAGGGTTACCCGGGCGAGCCGAAGGTCGCAAAACAGCTCTGGGCGAACGCTGAGCGCTTTACGCCACATGATCGGGTCAATGCCTACACCCAGGCGATGATGGACCTTGGCGCAACGCTCTGCACCCGCAGCAAACCCAGCTGCCTGCTGTGTCCACTGGAGAAAGGTTGCGAAGCGCACATGCTCGGCCTGGAAACACGCTACCCGATACCCAAGCCACGCAAAGCCATCCCGCAGAAACGCACGCTGATGCCGATGCTCGCCAACGGCGAAGGCGCGATCCTGCTTTACCGTCGCCCTTCTACCGGTCTGTGGGGCGGTTTGTGGAGCCTGCCGGAACTCGACGACCTCGATGACCTGCAACACTTGGCTTCGCAGCACTCGCTGGAACTGGGCGCACATCAATCGCTGCCGAGCCTGGTGCACACCTTCAGCCATTTCCAGTTGTCCATCGAACCCTGGCTGGTCCAGGTCCAGGAGGCCGGTCATCACGTGGCCGAGGTCGACTGGCTCTGGTATAACCTCGCCACCCCGCCGCGCCTGGGCCTTGCTGCCCCGGTCAAAACCTTGCTCGAACGCGCGGCCGCCGTATTGAACGCAGGAGAGTCGTCATGACCCGCACCATCATATGCCGCAAGTACAAAGAAGAACTGCCAGGCCTGGAACGCGCCCCGTTCCCGGGCGCCAAAGGCCAGGACATTTTTGACCACGTCTCGGCCAAGGCCTGGGCCGACTGGCAAAAACACCAGACCCTGCTGATCAACGAAAAACGCCTGAACATGATGAACGCCGAAGACCGCAAATATCTGCAGGGCGAGATGGACAAGTTCTTTTCCGGCGAGGAATACGCCAAGGCCGAAGGCTACGTGCCGCCGGCCGAATAACCCACGAATTTCGTAAGCGACGGAATTAATTTAAGAAATTTTAAAAAAGTCGTTGACGTAAATCCGAAAAACCCTTTTAATGCGCCCCGTTGCCCAGATAGCTCAGTCGGTAGAGCAGGGGATTGAAAATCCCCGTGTCGGCGGTTCGATTCCGTCTCTGGGCACCAAATACCGAAAACCCTGAATCGCAAGATTCAGGGTTTTTTTATGCCTGCGGTTTGATGAAACCCTGTCCGGGGACATCGAAACGCAGAATGTTGCCTCCCGCCTCACGCTATCGCGACACCAACAACCCCCTGTCGCGCTTGCCACGTATTTGTAATCGCTCCTTCCTCGCAATCAGTCTCTCAAACCCGTCGGAATGCTCCGCCTGCTTTAACGGAAATGGACGACAGACGCTAATCAGCGGATTGAGCAGAATTGCGAGAGGAGCTGCCGAATAGCCGGGAGTAGATGCACAACAGGGATGTAGACAATGACTGACGTCACTCAACCAGAGGTCGAAACTGCCGAGTTACTTTCCGGACAGGAGATCAGAACGTTCAGCTTTGAATTTTGCCAGTCGTTACTTCTTCAGAAATTCGCCAAAGACCTGGCCGCAATCGGCGGACCGCAGGCACCAGGAGTCAGAGCCAAAGCTAATTCGGCCGCAATTGAATTAAACGCCTCGTTCACGAGACACCAACGCGAACTACTCGCCGCCTACTCTGATGGCCAGATTAGCGTGTTGATCTTTGAGGGGCTGCAAAAAATCAACGATGTCAGTCCTCCCAACGAACTACCCGTACTGGCATCCCTGGAGAACCATTACGACGTTCTTTGCCTGGCCGCGCGGAATCAGATCTTGTTGAACCTGGTGGATAACAGTGCCTTTGCCTACGACATGGACAATGAAGGAAAACTGGTTCGGCTTGTCGCCAACTTCAAGGGCGGTGGCCTGAATAAAATCCCTACTGAACTGGACATCAAGGAATTGAGCTCTCACTCCGGACTTGCTCTCGGCCCACATACCGAGGCGCCATACTGGTGCGCCGTGAATGCGAAAGATGGACACTCGCCCTCACCCTCGTCGCTAATCCTCTCAGCGCTCTGGAACCCTGGCATGGAACCAACCTCGGTCATTCCGATACCACCCGTACTGGAAAAAATCGGTGTAAAGAACTGCCTCGCACTGACTACCGGGAATTTCCAATTCACCCGCAGTGACTCCTTCGTCAGTGGCAAGGGAGAAGATGGTCACAATGTTTCGATTCTGGAGTTCGATGACAAGGTCGGATTCACTGCCCGCTTCAACTCGTATCGTTTTTCGGTCAACGACAACGCCTCCGACCTCGTCAAATCGGCCTTTGTCGCCCTCTGTCAAAAGGTGGGCGAATCAGCGCCTGTCGAGCACACGCTGACGCAAGAGTCGGCAATGGTCATCAACAACGTCCGGGCTTTGCATTGTCGTGATCTGATCAAAGACAACAGACGCGTTCTGGTCCGTTTGTTCGGGCTATCGAAGTTTTCTTCTCCAATTGTCATCACAGACGACCCGCTTCGACTTCAGGGCTGAGGTGCACTAAAACCTCACTCGATTGAATGGTCAGGCGAGTGGATGACGCACAGATTTCGTAAGAGAGGGAATGAGATGTCCTGGGACATAATTGGCATGTTGGCGCTCGTCGCGTTTTTCGCCGGTTTTTTTGATGCAATAGCGGGGGGCGGTGGGCTAATAACCCTGCCCGCATTGTTTTTAGCCGGGGTCGATCCCATCAGTGCGATCGCCACGAACAAGTTCCAGGCCGCCTCGGCCACTATTTCGGCAACCGCAACCTTCGCTCGCAAAGGACTGATCGAGTGGCGCGAGGGCCGTTTCCTGGTTATCTGTGGTTTTATTGGCGGTGCCAGCGGCGCATTGCTGGTCAGTTCGGTCGATAAGCGTTATCTGGAAGTTTGCGTGCCTGTCATGCTGATCTTGGTCGCCATCTACTTTGCGCTGTCTCCAAAACTGGCCAATGAAGATCGCCGCAAGCGAATCAGCGTTCTGCTTTTTTCATTTACCGTTGCGCCGATTCTGGGTTTTTACGACGGCATATTCGGTCCCGGCGTGGGCTCTTTCCTGATTGTCGGATTTGTACTGCTTTGTGGTTTGGGCATGATGCGCGCCATGAGCTTTACCAAACTGGCAAACGCCTCATGCAATCTCGGCTCCCTGTCGGTCTTCATCACCAAAGGTGTGATTATCTGGCCTGTCGCCATCGCAATGGCTTTAGCTGCGTTCGTGGGCGCTCAGTTGGGCGCACGAGCCGCTGTTCGGGTCGGACCACGATTGATCAAACCCATGCTGATCGTGGTCTGTTGCGCCCTGGCCATCAAGTTGCTGAGCGTAGAAACCAATCCGCTGCGCATTGCGGTCATCCAGACATTGGCTTCGTTATGATCATCCAGAATCAAAACCCTGAATCGCAGGATTCAGGGCTTTGGTTCTCGACAGCGCACTAGCTCTCGCCATTCCAATGGAAGACCAGGTTACGAGCGGCACCGCTGCCGACATCCGCAACATCACGTCGCACCTCGCCGTTGCGTGTGGCGATGACGTTGTACTTCCCGGCTGGCAATTGCACATACACCAGTGGTCCGGCGTCGTGCAGTGTCAGTACGGTTTGCCCCTGGGCCTTCTCTATGACCACATCCACATCGGGAATGTATTTGTTCTCCGCCCCGATCGCGAAGGTCATGTGCAGGTTATAGCCAGTCGTTTGCTGGATAGCCTTTGCCTCATCCTCGCCAATCCCACCGGACAGATAGGTGATGCCATTTTGTTCCTGCCGCTGAACCTGAACGCCGGAGCTGTCGACGGGCTCAAGACTTGCGGCGGGCGCCATTGCAGGAAACAGCAGCATGCCGATGGCGGCGAGGGGCAACATGAATGAATGGAGGATTTTCATGATGACGACTCCCGGGCTTTGAAAAGCCCAATCGTTACCTGAATTTTGATTTCCCGCGCATTGGTGATGTTTTAGATCGATTGGTACTTGTGCTGACTACGAAACGTACTACGTGATTTGCTCGGCAGGCTTGCTCTTCCGTCAGATCGATCCTGCTTGCGGCCCCGGCGATTCCTTCCGATATCTCAGCCGTGCCCTGCATCTTCGACCCAAGCTCTCTTGCCATCCTCTTTTGCCTGATCAATCAGCCGCAGAAGACCTCATGAACGACCTCAGAACCGAAGACACAAAAGACCCGCAACTCGCTTCGCTTGTCGGCAATCTTGGCGAACTGATACGCCAGGCGCGCCAGAAGGTGCTGCGGGCCGTCGACACCATTCAAGTGCAAACCTGTTGGCAGATTGGTCGGCATATTGTCGAATTCGAGCAGGAGGGTGCTCGGCGGGCAGGTTATGGCAAGCGCTTGCTTGCTACATTGGCTCACGCTCTTACCACCGATTATGGAAAAGGTTTTGACGAGCGCAACCTGCGATATATGCGGGATTTTTATCAAACATTCCCAATTTGGAACGCAGTGCGTTCCGAATTGAGCTGGACTCATTACCGGCGACTATTGAGAGTCGACAGCGAAAGCGCCCGACTGTGGTACATGAACGAGTCCGCCACTCAAAACTGGTCAAGTCGAGCATTGGAACGCCAGATAAACACACTTTACTACGAGCGCCTGCTTGCAAGCCGCGATCGCGCCCCCGTGTTGCTGGAGGCAGCCACCCATATTCAGCAAATGAAGGCCAGCCCTCGGGAGTTCATTCGTGACCCGGTGGTGCTGGAGTTTCTTGGCCTGCCCCATGCCGGCAAGCTTCAGGAAAGCGAAATCGAACAGGCACTGATAGAACAACTGCAAGGTTTCCTGTTGGAGCTGGGCAAAGGTTTCGCCTTCATCGCCCGCCAGCAACGCATCAGCACTGACAGCAAGGACTTCTTCATCGACCTGGTGTTCTACAACTACCTGCTCAAATGCTTTGTCATATTCGATATCAAGCGGGGCGAGCTCACACACCAGGATGTCGGCCAGATGGACATGTATGTACGCATGTACGACGACCTCAAACGTGGAGCAGAAGATGGTCCCACCGTCGGCATTATCTTATGTGCGCAGAAAGATGAATCGGTGGTTCGTTATTCGGTTCTGGAAGGTCACGAACAACTTTTTGCCAGCAAGTACCAGTTGATATTGCCGAGCGAGGAAGAACTGCGTGCAGAGCTTGATCGAGAGCGCGCACGACTTGACGAGCGACTCGATCAGACACCGTGATGGCTCTCATGGATTGTTCATCCGCAGCTTGAAGACTATCGTTGGCATCTCCCCGCAAAGGTCCAGCGCCCATGAATTTGCAGGACATGCCCCCTCTGGCCCCCGTTCAAATCGAGCTGCCATTGGTAACTGACGCCGTTGCCGAGCCCTTCGAGCAACCCGCAGAAGACGGATTCATCATCGGCGGTTTCACCTGGCGGCACGCTGCCCCCGATAGCTCTCGCCCGGTGGTCATCATCAATGCGGCCACCTCGGTACGCTGCCGGCACTACTCGCGCTTCGCCGACTACCTGTTCGCCAATGGCCTGGATGTGATCACCTATGATTACCGCGGTATAGGTGAATCACGCCCGCCGTCACTAAAAGGGTTTCAGGCTTCATGGACTGACTGGGGTGCACTGGATTTCGAGGCGATGCTACGGCGCGCAAAGCGCGAGTTTCCGAATCAGCCCATCGATGTGGTGGGCCACAGCTTTGGAGGCTGTGCAGCAGGACTGGGGGCCTCCGGAAATGCGATCCGGCGCCTGGTGACGGTCGGTGCGCAGTTCGCCTACTGGCGCGACTATGCACCGGCCCATCGCTGGCGGATGTTTGGTAAATGGCATGTGCTGATGCCACTGCTGACGATGATCTTCGGTTACTTTCCCGGCAAGCGCCTTGGCTGGCTGGAAGACACGCCTGCCGGTGTCGTCCGTGACTGGAGCTTCTCCACTGCACGTTACGAAAAACGCTTCAGCGGCAGCGTCATCCACGCAACCGCCGGTCGCCTGCCCTTTGCTGGCGTGACCGCGCAAACCCTCGCCATCAGCATCTGCGACGATCCCTACGGCACGATCCCGGCCATCGAGCGCCTGCTCGGTTACTTCACCGGCAGCACAAACACCCACTTGCGCATCGCCCCGCAAGACATCGGCGAAACAGAAGTTGGACATTTCGCCTTTTTTCGCAGCGCATACCAAGCCACACTATGGCCCATCGCATTGTCGTGGCTGCAAAACGGCGAGCTGCCCCCCGACACACCCGGGCGGACGGTGCCACGCAGCAATCCTACTTAACGCATACGGAACAACCTCCATGGCCTCCGCCAACAAGCAGCAAAAACGCGCCTCCCGCGCCAAGGCCAAGGCCAAGCAGAACCGCACCCAACGCGCTGCCGCGCCGGTCGAACTGGACCCGAACGATGACCGTATCGACTTCGAGTCGGTCGACCTGACTGAACTGTTCAAGAAAATGATCGACGCCGAGAAAGTCAGCCAGCAAGCCATGTGTGTAGCTTTCCTCGAAGACCCGTTGCTGGAACTGGTCTACGAACAGGAAGGCGAAGAAGGCGCGATGGACTTCATCCTCGCGGCGCTGATCGAGTATCGCCAATGGTCCACCGAAACCGACGAAGCCGGCGCCTTGGCGTGGATCGAATCGCCGGCCTTCCAGGCCGACTACGTGGCAGCCTCCGATGCTATCGCCGCGCAAACCCAACAGAAACCGAACTGAGCTCCCATGGCCTCCCTGAACAAGCAACAGAAACGCGCCAAGCGCGCAAAAGCCAAAGCCAAGCAAATCCGCATGGTCGGCAGAAAACCCGCGAACCTGGACGATGATCTCGGCCACCTCGCCGAGCCGATCCCGGAATACACCTTGGCGATGTTCAGCAAGATGCGCGATGCGGAAGCCATCAGCCGCAGTGAAATGCTCTCGGTTTTGCTGACCAACCTGGCCTTCATCATCATCGACCATCCAGAACTGCTGGACATGGAAAACGCCGAAGACGAAGGCATGGCCGCGACTCACCTGGCCGCCGACATGCTGATCGATTACCGCATGTGGGCCGACGGCATGGACCGCGAAACCGCCCAGGCCTGGCTGAGCGAGCCGCAATTCATCACCGACTTCGGCGATGCCTTGGACATCTACAGCCGGTCGCTGGAAGCATCGGAAGAAAAAGCCGGATAACTACCGGGTTTCGGCAAAAAAAACGGCCGCTTGTCTCCACTGACAGCGGCCGTTTTTTGTGAAGCGGCCAGTCAGAATGATCAGAGACCTCACTCACCACCCGCTTTGTATATCCCGTTGACATATCCACAAAAAAATCTACTCTTTGGAGTACACCCCACAATGGCGGAGGAGGCAAAAATGGAACAGACCACCCTTTTCATGAGCAATCGCAGCCAGGCCGTTCGCCTTCCCAAAGCCGTAGCCATGCCAAGCGACGTAAAACGCGTCAACGTAATCGCCATCGGCCGATCCCGCCTCATTACCCCCGCCGAAGAAACATGGGATAGCTGGTTCGAGGGGGATAGCGTGAGTGCTGACTTCATGCCTGATCGCGACCAACCCACCGATCAGGAGCGCGAGTCGTTCTGATGATCAAATACATGCTCGACACCAACATCTGCATATTCACCATCAAGAACAAACCGCAAATCGTCAGAGAGGCCTTCAACCGCCATGACGGGCAGCTATGCATCAGTGCTGTCACCCTCATGGAGTTGATCTACGGCGCCGAAAAGTCAGCAGCACCAGAAAAGAACCTTACCGTCATCGAGGGTTTGGCAGCCCGCCTTGAGGTCCTGCCTTTCGACAATGAAGCGGCCGCGCATACCGGAATGATTCGATCCGAGCTGGCGAAGGCTGGAACACCCATCGGCCCATACGACCAAATGATCGCCGGCCACGCGCGCTCACGTGGGTTCATCGTAGTCACGAACAACCTGCGGGAATTTGAACGGGTTCCTGGGTTACGCGTAGAGGACTGGGTGCATCCCCGTTGAATTTAATGAAGACATAAAAAAAACGGCCGCTTGTCATCACTGACAGCGGCCGTTTTTTTGCGTCATGCGCTACGAATCAGCTGAGTACCACCGCACCCGCCTTCTGCAGCTTGCGACGGCGAGCCACCAGCAAACCGGAAGCCACTACCAGAACACTGAGCAGGCCTGTTGCGAGGATTTCCACACGGTGGGCGTCCTGGAAAAGCATGATGGTCAGAGCCGCAACGATGAAGACGATCACCGCGTAGGTCAGGCCCGGGAACAGCCACATGCTGAAGACGATTTTTTCACCGCGAGCCATGCGCTGCTTGCGCATACGCAGTTGCGAGATCGCGATCACCAGGTACACCAGCAGTGCAATGGCACCGGAGCTGGCCAGCAGGAATTCGAACACCGCAGCCGGGGCCACGTAGTTGGCGAACGTGGCCAGGAATGCCGCGCCCGTGGACAACATCACCGCCCAGTAAGGCGTGCCGCTTTTGTTGGTGCGGGTGGAAACGGCTGGTGCATCGCCGCGCTTGCCCAGGGAAAACAACATGCGCGAAGAGGTGTAGAGCGCCGAGTTCAGGCAACTGGTCACAGCAACCAGTACCACGATGTCGACGATCATCTTGGCGTTCGGGATGCCCATGCGCTCAAGCACGGTCTGGTAGGAGCCCAGGCTTGCCAGTACAGGGTCGTTCCATGGCACCAGGGCCACAACGATGAAGATCGATACCAGATAGAACAAGCCGATCCGCCAGATCACCGAATTGGTGGCCTTGGAGATTTGCTTGCCAGGGTTTTTCGACTCCGCGGCCGCGATGGTCACGATCTCGGTGCCCATAAAGGAGAACATGGTGGTCAGGATCGCGCCCAACACCGCACCCATGCCGTTTGGCAGGAAGCCCTGGGTATCGAACAGGTGCGAAACGCCGCTGACCTGGCTGTTCGGCAAGAAGCCGAAGATTGCCGCTACGCCGAGAATGATGAAGCCGATGATCGCCAGGACTTTGATCAGGGCGAACCAGAACTCGAACTCACCATAGTTCTTCACACTGAACAGGTTGGTCACGGTCAGCAGCATCGTGATCACAAGAGCGAAGGCCCAGATGTCCACACCCGGGAACCAGGCATGCAAAATGGTTGCAGCGGCGTTGGCCTCCAGCGGGATCACCAGAACCCAGAACCACCAGTACAACCAGCCGATGGTGAAACCGGCCCAATGACCGATCGCCCGATCGGCGTATGTCGAGAAGGAGCCGGTGTCCGGCGAGGCAACAGCCATTTCACCGAGCATGCGCATCACCAACACTACCAGCATGCCAGCGGCGGCATAGGCCAACAGCACGGCAGGGCCTGCAGCAGCGATAGCGTGGCCCGAGCCCACGAACAGGCCGGCGCCGATAACCCCGGCGATCGACAGCATGGTCACGTGACGCGGTTTAAGCCCCTGTTCGAGGCCGTTAGAGCTTTGGGTACTGCTCATTGAAACTACCTTTGTAAGGAAAAGCGAATGCGTGCAGCTCCCGAAGATTCTCTCTTGTAAAAAGAAACAAACGGGGCGTTCCGGAATCTGCACGCAATAATTGCGCCAAAATATTTCAAAACCTTCTAATCCGGCGATCTCATCCTGACCGGACAGTCTTCGCAAGTCATTGAGATTAATGGCAATTTGCCAGAACGTTACCCTGCGACCCACTTTCAGGAACGCATCAAGGCAACAGAAACACACTTCAAAAACGCTCAGCGCACAATAAAAGTGCGTTTGGCCGGTTAGCGCTTCCCACCCCCTGCCAAAGCTGGCAACATCGCGCCCTTTTTGTGAAAGCCGCTGGGTTTTTGAATTGAAACTCAGGTTCAAACGGCTGTTCGGTTGTTGATGGGGCGACAGTCTGCTGTGCCGATGCGACAACCTGCCACATGCCACCCGTTTACTGCCCCCAGCGCTGTTGGCTGCCTTGGAAACGCTATGCTAGCTTGGCCGCCTCGCCAGGAAGGCCACCAACAGCAGGAGCGAAACACATAATGAGGAACGCACATGGCTGAGGCCACGCCCGCGCTTGAAATCCGCAACTTGCACAAACGCTACGGCTCGCTTGAGGTGCTCAAAGGTATCTCGCTGACCGCTCGCGACGGCGATGTGATCTCGATCCTCGGCTCCTCCGGCTCCGGCAAGTCCACGTTCCTGCGCTGCATCAACCTGCTGGAAAACCCGCACCAGGGCCAGATCCTGGTGGCCGGCGAAGAGCTCAAGCTCAAAGCCGCGAAAAACGGCGAACTGGTGGCCGCCGACGGCAAGCAGATCAATCGTCTGCGCAGCGAGATTGGTTTTGTGTTTCAGAACTTTAATCTGTGGCCGCACATGAGCGTGCTCGACAACATCATCGAAGCCCCGCGCCGCGTGCTCGGCCAGAGCAAGGCCGAAGCCATCGAAGTGGCCGAAGCCCTGCTGGCCAAGGTCGGCATCGCCGACAAGCGCCATGCCTACCCGGCGCAATTGTCCGGTGGCCAGCAACAACGCGCGGCCATCGCCCGCACTCTGGCCATGCAGCCCAAGGTCATCCTGTTCGACGAGCCGACCTCCGCGCTTGACCCGGAAATGGTCCAGGAAGTACTTAATGTCATCCGCGCACTGGCCGAAGAAGGCCGCACCATGCTGCTCGTGACCCACGAAATGGGCTTCGCCCGTCAGGTCTCCAGCGAAGTGGTGTTCCTCCACCAGGGCCTGGTAGAAGAGCAAGGATCGCCACAGCAGGTGTTTGAAAACCCGCTTTCGGCGCGCTGCAAACAATTCATGTCCAGCAACCGCTAACGGAGCTACCCACATGCAGAACTTCAAAAAGGTCTTCCTGGCTGCCGCCGTCACCCTCGCGTTCAGCGCCGGTGCCATGGCCGAAACCCTGAAGATGGGCATCGAAGCGGCTTACCCGCCGTTCAACAATAAAGATGCCAGTGGCAATGTCGTCGGCTTCGACAAAGAGATCGGCGACGCCCTGTGCGCCAAGATGAAAGTCGAGTGCACCGTTGTCACCTCCGACTGGGACGGCATCATTCCGGCCCTGAACGCCAAGAAGTTCGACTTCCTGATCTCCTCGATGTCGATCACCGACGAGCGCAAGCAAGCGGTGGACTTCACCGACCCGTACTACTCCAACAAACTGCAATTCATCGCGCCGAAAAACGTCGATTTCAAAACCGACAAGGCTGCGCTGAAGGGCAAAATCATCGGCGCACAACGCGCAACCCTCGCCGGCACCTTCCTCGAAGACAATTATGGTGACGACATCACCATCAAGCTCTACGACACTCAGGAAAACGCCTACCTCGACCTGACTTCCGGTCGTCTGGACGGCATCCTCGCCGACAAATACGTCAACTACGAGTGGCTGAAAAGCGACGCCGGCAAATCCTATGAATTCAAGGGTGACCCGGTAGAAGAAAGCGACAAGATCGGTATTGCCGTACGTAAAGGCGACCCGATCCGCGAGAAGCTCAACGTCGCGCTGAAAGAAATCGTTGCTGACGGTACCTACAAGAAGATCAACGACAAGTACTTCCCGTTCAGCATCTATTGATACTGACCTGCCGGACCGACGCCGCCTTCTGACGGCGCCGGTTCTTGGCATTGCCTGCCGCGATTTGAAAAGAAATCCATGATTATCGACCTCTACGGATTCGGCCCGGCGCTCGCCGCTGGCGCGCTGATGACTGTGAAACTGGCACTCTCGGCCCTGTGCCTTGGGCTGGTGCTCGGTCTGCTCGGTGCCTTGGCCAAGACTTCCCCGTACAAGCCTCTGCAATGGCTTGGCGGCACTTACTCGACCCTGGTTCGCGGCATCCCGGAATTGCTCTGGGTGTTGCTGATCTACTTCGGCACGGTCAATTTGATGCGTGCCCTGGGTGAGTTCTTCGGCAACCCCGACCTTGAACTCAACGCCTTCGCCGCCGGCGTGATTGCGCTGGGCCTGTGCTTCGGTGCCTACGCCACCGAGGTATTTCGCGGCGCGATCCTCGCCATCCCCAAAGGCCATCGTGAAGCCGGCGTGGCATTGGGCCTGTCGAAGTGGCGCATTTTCACCAAGTTGATCATGCCGCAGATGTGGCGCATCGCCCTGCCCGGCCTGGGCAACCTGTTCATGATCCTGATGAAAGACACCGCGCTGGTTTCGGTGATCGGCCTGGAAGAAATCATGCGTCACGCGCAAATCGGCGTGACCGTCTCCAAACAACCGTTCACCTTCTATATGGTCGCCGCGTTCATGTACCTGGGCCTGACCGTTCTGGCCATGACCGGCATGTACTTCCTGGAAAAACGCGCCGCTCGCGGCTTCGCGAGGAGCACCCAATGAACTGGGAAGTGATCATCAAGTGGCTGCCGAAACTGGCTCAAGGCGCTACCCTGACCCTGGAACTGGTGGCCATCGCAGTGATCGCCGGCCTGCTGCTGGCGATTCCGCTGGGCATCGCCCGCTCTTCACGTTTGTGGTGGGTGCGGGCGTTTCCCTACGGTTACATCTTCTTTTTCCGGGGTACGCCGCTACTGGTTCAACTGTTCCTGGTCTACTACGGCCTGGCGCAGTTCGATGTGATCCGAAACAGCTCGATGTGGCCGTACCTGCGCGATCCGTTCTGGTGCGCCACCGCGACCATGACCCTGCACACCGCTGCCTACATCGCCGAGATCCTGCGCGGCGCCATTCAGGCGATTCCACCGGGCGAGATTGAAGCCGCGCGAGCGCTGGGCATGTCCAAGACCAAGGCGCTGATCTACATCATCCTGCCGCGCGCGGCGCGTATCGGCCTGCCGGCCTACAGCAACGAAGTGATTCTGATGCTCAAGGCCAGCGCCCTGGCCAGCACCGTGACCTTGCTCGAACTGACCGGCATGGCGCGAACCATCATCGCCCGGACCTACCTGCCGGTGGAGATCTTCTTCGCCGCCGGCATGTTCTACCTGTTGATGGCTTATGTGCTGGTACGCGGCTTCAAGCTGCTGGAGCGCTGGTTGCGCGTCGATGCCTGCCAGGGACGTTGATTCACAAGTATTGACGGGCGAGGCCTTGCTCGCCCGTTTCATGCGCCTGGATGCGTTTCTGATAGAACATCAGGCGCTTTGGAAGCCTCGACCATTCACACATCTTCAGCTGCCGTGGGAAACGTCCCACCCGGAACTGGCAGCCTGGCTACGCGGGCGGTCATTGGAAGATGCGGAACACGCTCACAACCAACCAGCCCTTCTGAACGCGCCGGAACCCTTTGCATCATTGGCGGCGATGTCTGCTGCACTCAGTGCCGTGGGTGAACTGCCCGCCCATACTCTCGCCACAGCGGGTCATCGATTGAATGTCGACGTACCGGGACGCAAGTGGCAACAAATCGAAGCCTTCGCCAGCCGCTTGCAATTCGCCGATGCTCCCGGGCATTGGCTGGATTGGTGCTCGGGCAAAGGGCATCTTGGACGCCGATTGTTGCAAGCAGGCGAACATCTGACCTGCCTGGAATATGACCCCGCGCTGGTTGCCAGCGGCCAGGCCCTCAGTCAACGGCATCAATTGCATGCGTTGCATGTTGAACAAGATGTGCTCGACGTGACTGCGGCCTCGATGTTGGGCTCTGAACACACGCCCGTTGCCCTGCACGCTTGCGGTGATCTGCATGTGCGTTTGATTCGGCTGGCCAGTGCCTCTGGCTGCAGGCAGCTCGCAATCGCTCCTTGCTGTTACAACCGGACAAGCCTGGTTGATTACGCCCCCATGTCCTCTGCCGCCCAACGCTGCGGCCTGCAACTGTCGCTCGATGATCTCGCGCTGCCCATGAGCGAAACCGTCACCGCTGGCGCTCGCGTTCGTCGTCAACGCGACCTGTCCATGGCCCGACGACTGGGGTTCGATCTGCTGCAACGGGAACTGCGGGGCATCGACGAGTATCTGCCAACCCCCTCCCTGCCCACCGCCTGGCTGGACAAATCCTTCGCCGATTACTGCCATCATTTGGCCGAACTCAAAGAGTTATCCACAATCGCCCCGCAAGACTGGTCGGCACGTGAAGCCGCTGGCTGGCAACGACTGGCGCACGTGCGCAATCTGGAGCTACTGCGCGGGCTGTTCCGACGCCCCCTGGAAATGTGGCTGGTTCTGGATCGAGCGCTGTTCCTTGTTGAACAGGGATACTCGGTTCGCCTCGGAACCTTCTGCGAAAGCCCGCTCACACCCCGAAATCTACTGTTACTGGCAGAACTCCCATAAAACGCGACAGCCTGTGGATAACTCTGTTGATGAAATTATCGTGGATCCAATATTTACAGCTGTTTCAGGGGTGAAACCAATCTGTTCAGTTTTCGTACAGCCCAATAAAAAACCCGAAAAACAGGCATTTGCGAACAGATGAGAACGAATCCACAAATCCTCATCAAATCCCGTGCATCTGAAATTCCGTTGTGCATAAGCATTCAATCAAAAGGACATAACTGCCAGAATTGGGTCCGCATGGGCAGAATATGCAGAAGCTGACTCGCCTTCGAGAAATGCGAATCAGCCGGCATGGACAGGGGAATTTGAACGGCACCAGCGGCTGTCTACCAACTCCGCCAGATAGGGCGTTTCTCAAGGCCCGATGACGACTCGGGCGTGTCAGAAATCAGCAACAGAGGCTTGCGCAAAAATAGTCAGAATTCAGGGGTTTACAGAACCTGCCCAATCGCTATAATCGTCGCCCTGACACGCCGGTATAGCTCAGATGGTAGAGCAACTGACTTGTAATCAGTAGGTCCCGGGTTCGATTCCTGGTGCCGGCACCATATAAAAGAAGGGCTTGCAGTGATGCAGGCCCTTTTTTTTTGCCGTATACGTAACAACCGACGTAATAAGGCTTGCAAACCAACCCTCGTCTAAGGGGGTGGATGTCGAAGCGCATTGAGCTCATTCGGGAAGGAAATCGATATGACGTGGAAGGCTTTGGACTGGAAGTTTTTTGCCACTATCGTGTTTACGATCGCCGGACTCGTCATTCCTGTGTTCATTTGGCAGGTTGATTTGGCGTCCCACTCTCTTACCTTGAGATTAGTGTCGACGTCGCCCCTACAGCCCGTTTCGAACATCCAAAATCTTCAAATATCGCTGAATGGCCAAAACATTGAATCGCCGTATCTCTCTACCCTGGAGCTGGTGAATACCGGTTCGAAACCGGTTCTGAGCTCCGATTTCGATACGCCGTTGGAGATTTTCGTAAAAGGTGGGGCAAAGCTAATCAGCGCCGAAACATCAAATACGACCCCAAAGAATATCCCGGTAAAAATCGGTAACGCCGAGCATGGGGCCTCAGTATCGCCCTTCCTGTCGAATCCAAAAGATTCAATAACCATTTCGGTCATTACATCAGGCCCAGCACCGGAGTTCGAGCCCCGAGCTCGGATTGCAGGAATCAACGAGGTAGGCTACGAGGATACTTCTCGTGAGAAGACTAGCCATCTGAAAACTGCCGCAAACCTGATGGTTACAACTGGGCTCATCTTCCTCTACTTCATTTTTTTACCCACCGGTTTACGAGGCCAAAGGTTCAACGTTCCTAGAGGTTTAGCAATTGTTACGGGGACATTAAGCGCGTTCGCTGCTATCGCTACGGCTAGGCCTGCATTCGAGTTCGTGGATGCCTGGCCTTACGCAGGCGTTTGGAAATTTGTCATTCCGTTCACTTCATACGTTTTCCTGGCCTATTTTGCACTCCGATACACCATGGCCTTAAGGCGAAAAGGACATATCGCCCCCTTCCGACAGTGACAGTTCGAAACTCTGCACCGCGCCACTAATTTCACTTATCCAACCATGCATGCACGTGACTGCAATCAATCGTGGACTGTATTGGGTCTGTGTGCGTTTGCACGCATAAGCAGCAGATGGACCTCTGCCAACGTCCACCCCTAGGTGCTTTCGGCTTTTCGTGTTGACCCACGGGAAAGAGGTTAGGAAGGTTAGTTTTTTCTAATCGCCGTGAAACCCTTGTGTTTCGCGGCTTTGCGGTCGATGCCAAGGGTTAGCTTTAGGGTTATGAGAGGTAATTTCCTAACCTTTATAACTGTTAAAAACTAATAAATAGATTCCTTATAAATCAACGGCTTGCAGCTTACTAACCTCAGACCTAACCATTACTTACCCTTCAAAGTTAGCTCTCAACTCCAGTAAATACGGGGCTTGCAGACCACCTCTCCCCCCTTTTCCAAAAACTAACCCTTTTCCCGAGCCACCTCTCAAAATCGCCCCAGACTGCGCCGCAGTCTCCATCTCCAAAACAGCCTACCCTCGCAGGGATTCGCAGGCTTTCTCACTCCTATCAATGCTAGAGCAAGCCCAGCCAGGCCCGCGTCACAGCACCTGCAGGGCGTGCAGAAAAAGCGCCCTATTTAGCCCGCAGGCGTGGCGGGGGGACGACGGCGCGCGCCGGGATTAGAAGCCTTTGCATGCACCTTTTCAGTGCGCCTCGTGCTGCTCATTATTTCGCGGGTTCAGAATCGATGATTCGGATATGACATAGCGCCACTACAAAAGATTGTGTGGAATCGTGTGGCAGTAGAGAATGACAGTACAAGGATGTGGACAGCGCGTCCCGGAGCCCGCCCACCGTGGCCCTAGGCTGTCTGTACCCCATTCTTGGCGAGGCTTCGATTTGAGCGAAGCTATCGAAAGTCGGTATTTATCGGGGGACAGGAATTGCTAAGCCAGGTCGAGAAAGAACGTGCCGAATCTATATTTGAACTTCTCAAAGAAGCGACTACTCAACAGGTAGTCAAAGATTTTCTTAGAGATAAGGGCGTTCATCACAGTGCTGCCAACTGGGAACACATGTATGACACCCGAGTACTGCCAGCACTGGAAAGTAAAAAGCTCGCATTATCCGACCTGGAAGCATTGCTTCGCGATGTGGAAGAGCATGGGCGCCAGCATATTTTTCTATTCCAGTGCAAACCTGAAGATGCTACCAAAATACTTTTAGAGCATCGCTTAACTCAGATTGCGATAGCAGAAGGATTGGACAACCTGTTAGCGCAACCTACATACGTCAACATGCCAGTTGAACCGGAAATAGTAGACATCAGGATTAATAGGGCTCCTAACGGAAGCGGCATAGTATTAGGGCTTACTATTAAAATTGTTGAGTGCCGTGAAAGCAGTAAACTTGTAGACGACGACTTTGATCAGAATACTGGCCGCCGAACCAAAGTTTGGGAAGTTACAAAAAAACGAGCAGTAAGTGTCGCACATCTCAGCAATGAAGGTCTTTTAGAAATCCGCGTTGCCTCGCGAGAAAACTCTACAAAGTATCACGAACAGGTTTCTAAACTTATTAGACTGATAAACAAGTTCATACCAATGGACTCATTCGAGCCAGTATCGCTAGGAAAATCGAAAGCAACTTTACACGAGAAAAAAGATGATTTTGCAGGTGTAATACGCTACACAAGCACGACTGCAACTAACGATATGGGCATATCTATGAACTTATCGGCCGCTAATATGTCCAATAATCTCATGCAGAATGACGGTTCTGCAGGCGCGATGAGAGAGTTCCTTGCTAAAAAAGGTTATGTGACGGGAAGTAATATTTGGTTTATAATGCCAGATGACGCCACCCGTGAGATTCACGTAATACTTAACGGGGAAGTTCACGAGTTTGCAGTTACGGCAGCCTGCACACCAAGAGATTATTCATATGTTCTCGGAAAAATTCTCTCCCTTAATTAAAGCCTTCCCACAAGAGGCTGATGCATTAAGAAGATTGGCGAACCACTTCGCAGATATCGAGCGCGAGGAAGGTGAGAATGTGCTGCAGGTAATCATGCCACCTGGTCGCTTATATGACATCTCCCAGGCAGGTAGTACCGCCCATTTTGCGAAGGTCACGACCATCCTTGTTGAGTCGGGCCTCTTCGAGCGTAAGGTCGTAGTGCGCTCGCCAGGGGGACCTGCAATTCATGAGTATGACAACTGGTTCGATTGTCCACTTGAGGTTTACGACCCCGTTCGCGATGTGACGATGGAAGTAACCGATAGTGATCTAGAAACGCTGTACCGCGTGGCCAAAAATGGAAAAAACTAACATCATCGAGTTAGTAAAGGTGTTGTGGGAAGGAACAGACGTTTCTAAAAGAAGAAAAGTATTCCGGGAAGTTCAAAAAAACATACCCGAAGAATCGCGAACACTCTTCCAAGAACTAGCTTCTCATTACTTCAATGGTGCGGTCGACACTAAAGACTCTCGCATACTTATTTTGGTGCATGGTATTCACACCAATGGCTCATGGCAGCAAGACGTCCAGGAACAGATGATCGGAGTTCCGCACCTTCGAGTGCAGGAACTAGGTTACGATTTGGTGACCGGCTTTCACTTTGCCTTATTTTCAAGGTCGGGGCCGATAAAAAAAATACTCGCTGAAATAAATACGATTAAACGTGAGGAGCCTCTAGCTAAAATTTCAGTCATCGCACACAGCTTTGGCACTTACATCATTTCTAAAATACTGGAAAACAATCCTGACATTAGGTTTGAGAAAATAATCACTTGTGGATCTGTCATCTCCAGAAACTACAACTGGACAAAGCACGCTCCATTTGCTCACAGCACTGATATCATCAATGATGTAGGCGTTAAAGATTTATGGCCCGTAATAGCCAACTGCGTAACGTTTGGTTACGGTGCATCCGGAAATCAAGGCTTTAGAACAGCTTCCGCCACTGACCGATACTTCAACTACGGACACAGTGACTTCTTCGAACCCCAACATGATCATATTGTAAAATATTGGCGGCCAATATTCGAAGATGGGATAATTCCAAAATCAGCGGTGAAATTGCCAAAGGCGAATGTGCCTTTACTTTGGTTCTGCCATTCAAAAAAAGGTAAGGCCATACCCTTTGCATTATATGTAGCAGCCGTTTTCGGAACGATTGCTGGGTTAGTGTGGTGGATATTTTAATGATATCGGAGCATTGCTCCAGATCGCTTTCGATGCTATGGAGCAAGCTAACCCGTCGTGCGTGGATGTGATGATCGGTGCAACGCTGGATGGCGAGATCTTACCGTCCCATCAGCTGCAACACATTCGACGAGTCCCTCCAAACTTGGAAGGGGGTATAGTGGCTTAACTCCCCCCTCCAAGCTCATATGGCTTAAAGCGGATGACCTCTTCCCCGAGCCATTCGTTGATTTGCAGCAGGCGCGCCTGCAGCGGCTCCAGCTCATTCAGCCCCCACACCTGGGCGGCTTCGCGCATCGAACCAAAGCCCCCTGAGTTCTGCGGCACGATTCCCATCAGTTGTGGATAAATGCGCAACGCCGCGAGCAAATCGTCGCGACTGATATTTTTGATCGAACCGAAATCATCCTTAGCCGCGACCTCGCTGATGGGGATCAGCTGGATACCGTCTTTCTTCCCACCAGGTGCGTACATGAACAGGTTGCGGAAGTTGCCCGGGCCTTTGCTGCTCTTCATGGCGCTGCGCAGATCCGTGACGAAATCTTCGTTCTGCGCGGCATCGGTCATGTAGAGGATGAAGCCGGCATGACTGCCGTTCTGGTAATACTTGCGCCGGAACAAGGTCGCCGCCTCGTTCAGCAGCGCGCTCTGCAGCGCCGACAGCCACTCAGGCAATCCATATATTTCCTGGTTGATGTCCGCCTCCCGCAGGTGGCAGATGCTGTCTTTGCGAAATTCGTGTTCATCCCGCCAGCCACGCACCTGGAAGTAACTCCCCTCCTCGATGCCGCGGCGGACGAACTTGGCCATCGCCGGCAACAAGCCGAGCGCCTGGCGCAGCATGTTGTCGCGCTTCTCCAAGTAGCTGTTGCCACACCAGATGAAATCCAAGGCGACCTGTTCGAAAGCCTGGCGGCTCAACAGCTTGTGAGGGATGAAAGTCCGAGCTAGGGCATTGCGCTTGAAGTTGAGCCCCGACTGCAGGTACACGCTGGCCCGGGTCGACTTGGCCAAGCCGTCCAGCGACAGCGGCGGTTCGTACCAGCGCCCGTTCGACCAGCACTCCAGGTAATCGAGAATCTCCCGGCCATCGAGCACCGGTACCGGATCGCCGAAGGTGAATGCATGGGCCTGACTCTGCGCAGGCAGCGCCTCAACCAGATCGGTAGTCATCAACAAATCTCCATGATGCCGGTGTTGGCAGCGGTCTGCCCTTCCAGCGGCTCGTTGTGCAGGGCGTGGAACAAGGCCCACGCCAAATCGGCATGGCCGGTTTCGTCATTTCGTCCGGCCGTGTAAGTGAACTGTCGCCCTGAGGCGGTGATGGTCTTGCGGATGGCCATCAGGCTGGAGGCCATGTCAGTCCAGCCGGCATCGAACTCCAGTCGCCCGTTCTTGATCACGTCGTAAGCCTTGAGCACCAGACGGGTTTTCACTTCGGGTGAATAGCTGAACGTGGTGACGGCTGGGAAGAACTGGCGCACCAGCTGGGCCACGCCGCTGCCCAAACCGGTAACGTCGACGCCGATGTAGGTCACCCAGTAGCGCTTGGTCACTTGGCGGATGGCCTCGGCCTGCGCCGCGAAATCCATGCCCCGGAACTGATGACGCTCGAGCACGCGGAACTTGCCGCCCGGTACCAGCGGCGGGGCTACTACGATCAGCCCCGCGCTGTCGCCGGTTTCGGCTGGGTCATAGCCAACCCAGACCTGCCGATCACCGAAGGGACGTGCCGCGAACGGTTTGTAATCCTCGCCCCACTCCACCCAGCTATCGACCATGCAGGGCTGGAGCATTTGCAGCGGGAAGATCGAGGCGCCGTCATCGACAAACTGGCACATCAGCAAGTTTGCGAATTGCTCAGGGTTGTACTCGAAGCGCAACTCTTCCAGGTCGAACAGATCACAACCCCGTTGCTCGGCATCGAGGATCGTGACGATCTGGCGCCAGATGCGGTCCTCGCACAGCCGGCCCTGTCCCAGGGCGTCGTGACTCACATCCAACTTGAGGTGTTGGGCTGTCGGTTTACCCTTGTTGAAACGCTCACCGGTCCACAGCTTGTAGGCCTCATGGGCCATACTCGACGGGGTCGAAAAGTAGGTCTTGCGCCAGTGCTTGTGCAGCGCCATGCCCGAGGCGACTTTGTTGAGCTCTTCGAATTTGTGGGTCCAGAAGAATTCATCGAAGTAGAAATTGCCCGATCGGCCTTGGGCTGTGCGGTAGTTGGTACCGAGAAAGTGCAGCTCGGCGCCGTTGGCCAGCACGATCGGATCACCCGTCAATTGCCGGCCCAGCACATCGCTGACAAACGCCTGCATGTAATTCTTGAACTGGTGGGCCTGCGCCTTGCTGGCGGATAGGAAAATCTGGTTACGCCCGGTCTTGAGCGCATCGATCAATGCCTCTCGAGCGAAGTAGTAGGTCGCCCCGATCTGCCGGCTCTTGAGCAACATTCGGGTGCGCTGATTCATCGACCGGTACCAGTCAAGCTGGTACTCGAAGCAACCATCTCGAAAGGCTTCTTCCAACTTCTCGAAGTCTTCCTCGGAGAAGTCGTTACGCTTGGGTTGTTTCTTGGGTTCAGCGTTACGTGCGGCCAACTTCGGATTGAGATCGGTCTCGGTACCGCCGCCCTGGAATCGCTGAATGCGGGCCTGCCGCTCCAGTTGCCGGTGCAGCAGGTCAATTTCCTTGAAGTCGCCCCCGGTCTTGCCCTCCTTGAGGATCAGTTGCACCAGGCGGGCTTCGAGTGCGCCGCCAATGCGCTCGACGTTGTCGGCCCGGTCCCAATCGTCGCGGGCCTTCCAGGAGTGGATGGTTTTCTCTTTCTCACTCAGGAAGTCAGCAATATCGGTGACGCGCCAACCCGTCCAGTACAAAAACTTGGCCTGGCGGCGTGGATCCATCGGTGGGTGGGTGGCTTCATTCATGACGCAGATGCTGCCGTCACGCGCGCGAAGCCCCTAACCCTGAGACCTGTAGGCCTACCGGCTACAGGCCAGCATCATTGCCCGCCGTGCGCGCGCTGCCGACCATGGCCCCAACGCTACCTGCTACCGCAGCCAACGCATTGAGGCCTCTCCCATGAAAAAGAAATTTCGCTCCAAGTGGACTCGCATCGCCGTCGAAGGCGCTACCACCGATGGGCGCAACATTGAACGCAGCTGGATCGAGGATATGGCCAGCACCTACAGCCCCAACACCTACGGTGCTCGAATGAACTGCGAGCACATCAAGGGTTACATGCCTGGTGGTGAATTTGGCGCCTATGGCGACGTGCTGGCACTGAAGGCCGAAGAAGTCGACATCGCAGGCGTTAAGAAGCTGGCCCTGTTCGCTCAACTTCAGCCCAACGACGCGCTGCTCGCGCTGAACAAAGCAGGCCAAAAGATTTACACCTCGATCGAGGTTCAACCCAAGTTCGCCGACACCGGCAAGGCCTACCTGGTGGGTCTGGCAATTACCGACACGCCGGCCAGCTTGGGCACCGAAGCACTCTCGTTCAGCGCCAAACATGGCACCTTCACCAGTCGGAAAACCCACTCGGACAACCTGTTTACCGCCGCCGAAGAGGTCGCGCTGGAGTTCGAAGAGGTCAGCGAGCAGCCCCACGTGTTTGCAGGCCTCAAGGAAAAAATGAATGGTCTGTTCGCCCGCCTCAAAGGCAAGGACGACGCCGACCAGGAGCAATTTGCCGAACTGGGCACCTTGATCAGCCAGCTCACTGACGCCGTGGGCAGCACCCTCGACGCCAATGAAAAAGCCAAATCCGATCTGCAGGCACTGACCGGCAAACACGAGGCGCTGGCAACGAAGTTTGCGGACCTCGAAACCAAGCTCGGCAAAACCGCTGATCACAGCCAACAGCATCGCCCTCAGGTCACCGGTGGCGAAAACCAGGTGCTGACCCAGTTCTGACCCCAGCCTTTCTTCGGAGAACCCTATGCGTAATGAAACTCGTCAGGCCTACACCGGCCTTTTGCAACAAGTCGCCAAGCTCAACGGCGTCAGCTCGGCAGCGGAATCCTTCACGGTCACCCCTTCGGTGCAACAGAAGCTGGAAACTGCCATTCAGGAGGCCAGCGACTTCCTGAAAAAAATCAACGTCATCGGCGTGGACGAAAAGGACGGCGAAGCCATCGTTCTTGGTGTCGGCAGCTCCATCGCTGGCCGCACCGACACCAACCAGAAGGCCCGTACTCCACGTGATGTAAGTGCCTTGAACAAGGACACTTACAGCTGCAAAAAGACCGACTTCGACACCGCTATCCCGTATGCGCTGCTTGACGCCTGGGCCAAGTTTCAGGACTTCCAGGCGCGCCTGTCGGGCGCCATCGTCGAACGGCAATCGCTCGACCGCATCATGATCGGCTTCAACGGTACCAGCGCCGCCGCAGACACCAATCGCGCAACCAACCCGCTGCTGCAGGATGTCAACGTCGGGTGGATTCAGAAGTACCGCACCAATGCGCCGGAACGGGTAATGAGCCAAGGCGCGGTCGCGGGCAAGGTCACCATCGGCGCCGGCGGCGATTACAAGACACTTGATGGCCTGGTCTATGACGCCATCCAGTTGCTCGACCCATGGCACCGGAAACGCCCGGACCTGGTTGTCCTGGTCGATCGCAGCCTGCTGCACGCCAAATTCCTGGCCAACATCGAAGGCGCTTCGGACAACGAGAACGAACTGGCGGCATCGCAGATCATCGCCAAAGCCCGCCTCGGTGGCCTGCCGATTGAAGATGCCCCGTTCTTCCTGGACAAGGCGATCATGGTCACCACCCTGAAAAACCTGTCGATCTACTGGCAGATCAGCGCTCGCCGTCGTCACATCAAGGACGAGCCGGAGTGGGATCGCATCGCGGACTACCAATCCTCCAACGACGCCTATGTCATCGAGGACTTCGGTCTGGGTGCCGTGGTCGAGAACATCGAAGAGGCATAAGCCATGGCGCTCTCACTCGCTCAGCGTCACCGGCTCCGCGTTCTCGCGGAGCTGGAAGCTGCCGCCGCTTCCCCCTTGACCAGCATGGCCGGTGCCACGGCCTACGAGCTTCAACTGGCCCAGCTACTGCAGGACCGGCTGCGCCTGAAAAACATCGAGGGCAATGAGCGCAAGGCCGCGCTCAAGATCGAGCTGCTGCCGACTTACGAGCCCTACATCGAGGGTGTCCTGGCCGGCGGCAACGGTGCCCAGGATGAAGTGATGACCACCCTGATGGTCTGGGCGATCGATGCCGGTGCATTTCCCCATGCCTTGAAGATCGCGGGCTACGTGCTCAAACACAACCTGATCATGCCCGACCGTTTTGCCCGCAGTACCGGCTGCCTGATCGCCGAAGAGGTGGCCGAGGCTGCCCTCAAGGCACAGAAAGCCGGCGGCGAGTTCGACCTGCAAACACTGCTCGACACCGAGGAGCTGACGCGGGAGCGGGACATGCCGGATGAAGCCCGCGCCAAGCTGCATCTGGCCATCGGCCGAGCGTTGGCGGCACAGGTTACGGATGAAACCCCGACCGCCGAGCAAATGGAGACGCTCAAGGAAGCCCGGGGCAACCTCACCCGAGCGATTGCCTTGCACACCTCCTGCGGCGGCAAAAAGGATCTGGAGCGCGTTGATCGCCTCCTGAAAAAACACGCTGGCCCTGCCAGCTAACCGAGCGTTCCCACGCAACCCCGGCGGCTCGGGACGAATCAGCGGGTTTTCTCCTTTCCTTGCTGTGAAGCCCCGACCACCGCCGACCTATTCAAGGCATTGATTGGCCAGGAGCCAGAACATGAGCGGCTTTATTGCGAACGGCACCACTTCCAGCGCGAGCGAGCCCCATCCGATCAGCAATGACGGTTGGTGGCCCGATCTCGATGGAGAAAGCGTGCGCGCTGCTCTGCGTCTCGACGCCAGTATCAGTTCCATGCGCCTCGAGGTCGCCCTGGTCAACGCCATTCTCAGTGTTAACCGCGAGCTCAGCGACTATCAGGCGGCACAAAGCGCACTCGGCTACACCAATCTGGAAGCCGTGCCCGGGTCGTTGATCCAGAACCTGTCGCGTCCACTGCACCTTTACTTGCGGGCCGTCTATTGCACCGCTGGTGCTGAGCTGGCCGAGCGGTACCGCAGTTACGACAGCACCAACGAAGGCAGCAGCAATGCCGACGAACTCACCCCCAGCGTTGATGAGTACCGCCGCGATGCGCGCTGGGCGATGCGCGATCTGAGCGGTATCTCACGCGCCACCGTGGAGTTGCTCTGATGATTGATTGCAAACGCATCGACTGGAACGAAATCAGCCGCCTGGGCCTGCTCGAGCGGATCAACCGGGAAATCATGCACCCGCTGGGTTTGGCGGTTTGCCGCATCCCGGAGACGGGTATTTCACCTGGTGCATTGGTTTCGCCTGATGGGGAGTTTGTGTACGCCGATCCGATCACCCCGGAACTCAAGGAACACGCGTGATGGCGACCAGCCTGCGTGCCAACCAGGGCGACACGGTCGATGCCATTTGCTGGCGGATATATGGGCGCACGGCGGGCGTCACTGAAGCGGTGCTAGAGGCCAATCCCGGGCTGGCCGATTTCGGGACGATTCTTCCGCACGGCACCCTGGTGCAACTGCCCGACGCAGCGCCACAAGCCGAGCAGCGCCAGATGGTGAATTTATGGGACTGATTCAAATCGCCCGCCACTTGGGCACTGACAAGCTTTCTACCTTCAACTTCGGACAGCGGAATCATGCGCATGCCTGACAAACCGGATACATGGGCCTGGCTCGCGGCTTGGCTCGAACAAAACTGGCCAGCCATCTACTCCGGTGGCCTCGCCGCCATTATCGCCGCACTGCGGATCATGTACGGCGGCGGCACCCTGCGCCGCGTTGCGCTGGAAGCGCCGTTGTGTGGTGCTCTCGCCCTGGCTTGCAGTCACGGTTTGTCCCTGCTGGGGATCCCGGCGACGACGGCGCCATTCTTCGGCGGCGTCATTGGACTGCTGGGCGTCGAGGGCACCCGCGCCCTGGCCAACCAATTCTTCAAGCGCAAGGTGGAGCAGGTATGACAATCCTTCGTCACGGCGACCGCAGCCAGGATGTTCGCGTGCTGCAGCAACGACTCAATCAAGTCGGCGCCGGCCTATATGTGGACGGCCATTTCGGCGCCGCCACCGAAGTCGCGGTGCGCAATTATCAAGCGAAGATCGGACTGGTCAGCGATGGTATCGCCGGCCCCAAGACCCTCGCCGCCTTGGCCGGTGCTGATTGTGCCTGCCTGTTGCGCCATTCCACGCTGGCGACCGCTGCAGCGCGACTGGGCGTCGAATTGGCAGCCATTCTTGCCGTGAACGAAGTGGAGAGTTTGGGCTCGGGCTTCCTCGATAACGGCAAGCCCAAGATCCTCTACGAGCGGCACATCATGTACCGCCAGCTCACCCAACCGCGCCACCCAGATGACGACGTAGTTGCACTCAAGGCCCATGCCGACGAGCTCGCGGCCACCCAACCCCACCTGGTCAACCCGCGGGCCGGCGGGTACGTCGGTGGCACCGCCGAGCATCAGCGTTTGGCCAATGCCAAATTGATCGACGAGACCTGTGCCCTGGAGTCAGCCAGTTGGGGCGGCTTCCAGATCATGGGCTTTCATGCTGTGCGCCTGGGTTATGCCAGCGTGCAGGAATTCGCCACTCGCATGGCCACGGATGAAAACGAGCAGTTCGAGGCGTTCGTGCGCTTTCTCGAGGCCGAGCCCGCGCTGTTGAAAGCGCTTCGCGCCAAGAAGTGGGCAACGTTCGCCAAGGGTTACAACGGCCCTGATTACCAACGCAATCTGTACGACACCAAGCTGCAGCGCGCCTATGAACGACACGCTGTCGGCTGCCCAATCCCGGAGGCCGCATGATCGATATCGACGCAATACAACGCCTGAACGTCCAGGACGGCGATCTGCTGGTGGTGCCTCCGGACAGCGATCAGCACGACATGGAGCTGCTGATCAATGCGCTTTACGTCCAAATGCCAAGCCGCAAAGTCATCATCATTCGTGGCCCGGTGCAGCAAATGGATGTGGGTGATATGAACAAACTGGGCTGGTACCGCGCGTGAGTATTTTGCGCCAGTTCCTCTACGGCGTTGCCCTGCTCGGTGCATTGGCCTTGCTGATATGGACCCAAGAGCTGCGCATCACGGTTGCCGACAAGAACACGGAACTGGCAACAAAAGTCGCCAAGACTGCCCGCGAAGACGCCGACCGCAACCTCGCCACCGCCAACACCCTGCAGGCCACCCTGCAGCAGGAACGCAGCGCGCAAACCACGCTGCGCACCCAGCAGGATCAGCTGCGCCAAGGCCTGGCAAAACGCGAACTCACCATTGAGGCTTTGAAACGTGAAAACGCCGAACTACGTGAATGGGCTGACCAGCCTTTGCCTGATGCTGCTCGCCGGCTGCGCGAGCGCCCCGCCCTCACCGGCGCCGACGCTTATCGTCAGTGGCTGTCCGGCCGTGGTGCCGTGCAGCCTGCCGGCGACCAGCCCAACCCATAACGGCGGACTACTCACCGATCAGGATCGGGCTGAGGCGGCATGGGCTGATTGTGCTGCCCAGGTCGACATGATCTATCGCCATCAACTCAAACAGGCCGAAAAACAATGAATAAACCGGAATCCTTGCGCAAACACCTGCTCGACTCTATACCCGAACTCAGGCACAACCCCGACCGCCTGCTGGTGTTCATCGACAACGGCACGATGCGCAGCACCGCTGCCCCGGGTCTGTCGTTCGAATATGCCTACACCCTCAACCTGATCCTGACCGACTTCGCCGGCCACCCTGATGCAGTCGCCATCCCGCTGTTTGCATGGGTGCTGGTCAATCAGCGCGAACTGATGGAGAACCTCGAGCGCAGCAAGGACGCGATCGCGTTCGAGGCGGATGTCCTGGACAACAGCAAAGTCGACCTGTCGATCAAACTGCCCCTCACCGAACGGGTTATCGTCAAGCGGCAGGATGACGGTAAGTTGGTGGTCAGCCACCCGGCCGAGCCCATTGTCGACGATGAACAATTCACCGTTGCCGGCATCACGGTGACGACTTCTGAGGGCGAATTTCTTGCCCAATGGGGCCAGCCGTGACCCAGGACCTGCAGGCGCTCGAGGACTGGGCCACCGTTCTGTTGAACCGGCTCGACTCAAATGAGCGGCGCAAGTTTATGGGCTCCTTGGCCCAGGAGCTGCGCCGGACCCAGCGACAGCGCATCACCGCCCAGCGCAATCCGGACGGCACCGCGTTTGCCCCACGAAAGCCCAAACAGACGCTGCGGGGCAAGCAGGGACGGATCAAGTCGAAAATGTTCACAAAGCTGCGCACCGCCCGTTACCTCAAGGTGCAGAGCTCGGGCGTCGGGTTCTCGGTGGAGTTCCTGGGTAGGGTGGCCCGCATGGCCCGCGTCCACCAGTACGGCCTGAAAGACCGTCCGGAACGCGGACAAGCCAATGTCCGATATGAAGCGCGTCAGCTGCTCGGATTCACCGAACAGGAGCTCGAAACCATCCGCAACGCGGTAATCGATCATCTCGCGGGTTGACCGGTTCCTGTAACACGCCCCGCTACACGAACCGACCAATGCGGCTCGCACGCGCGAGCGTCACCATCGGCGACATGGAAAACCCAACCGATCTCATCCGACGCCTCGAAAACCTGCTCCGTGCCGGCACCATCGCCGACATCGATCCGGAAGCCCCGCGCTGCCGGGTGAAAACTGGCGGGCTGGAAACCGGCTGGCTACCATTCTTTGCCCCGAGGGCCGGCACCGACAGCGAGTGGGATCCGCCTAGCGCAGGCGAGCAGTGCCTGGTGCTTTCACCATCGGGCAACCCCGCAACCGGCTTTGTTCTCTATGGCATTTTCAGCGATCAATTCCCCGCACCGGACAACAGCCTCTCCCGTCGGCGTCGGAAGTACCGCGATGGCGCCATCGTTGAGTACGACACCGAAAACCACACGCTGACCGCCACGCTGCCAGCTGGTGGCACCGCCAATCTGACTGCCCCGGGCGGAGTCAACATCACCGGAGATGTCCGCATCACCGGAAATGTGGCCGTCGAGGGTCTACTCAGCGCAACTGAAGACGTCACCGCCGGTGCGCAGAACATCAGTCTGGTAAACCACCGCACCAAAGGCGTCATGCCGGGATCAGGTATCTCCCTGGAGCCGACACCATGATCGGAATGAACCGGGCCACCGGCCGCGTCATCGCCGGCAACGACCAGTTGAGCCAGTCGATTGCCGACATCCTCACCACCCCGATCGGCACGCGTGTCATGCGCCGCGAGTACGGCAGCCTGCTCGTCGACCTCATCGATTGGCCCACCAATAACGCCACACGTCTGCAGGCCTATGCCGCGACCGCGATGGCCCTGATGCGCTGGGAACCGCGGATTCATTTGAGCCGCGTGCAACTGAACCTGGGTGAACAAGCCGGACAGGCGATTCTCGACATCGAGGGCACTCGGGTAGACACCAACGAACCGCTCAACTTGCGCGTACCGCTGGCGATGGGAGCCACCGCATGAAGACTTTCACGCCAATTAACCTGGCGCAGTTGCCAGACCCCGACGTGGTTGAACAGATCGACTACGAGCAGATCCTTGCCGAGCGTAAGGCCTACACCGTGAGCTTGTGGCCCGCCGAGCAGCAGGCTGAAGTTGCCGCTACGCTCGCGCTCGAGTCAGAGCCATTGACCAAACTCGTTCAGGAGAACGCCTACCGCGAAACCGTCTGGCGTCAACGGGTCAATGAGGCGTGCCTGGCCAACTTGCTGGCCAAGGCGAAAGGTAATGACCTGGTGCAACTGGCCGCCAACGTCAATGTCCACCGGCTTGTTGTCATTCCGGCTAATCCCACAGCAGTCCCGCCTGTCACGGCGGTAATGGAGTCGGACGAAAGCCTGCGCGAACGTGCACAAATGGCGTGGGAAGGACTTTCCACCGCCGGCCCGCGTAACAGCTACATCCTGCACGCACGTAGCGCCGATGGTCGCGTGGCCGATGCCTCAGCCGAAAGCCCGTCCCCTGCCGTGGCAGTCGTCACCGTGCAGGCGCTGTTGGGCGACGGCACTGCCCCACAGGACTTGCTCGATATCGTCTTTGAATATCTGAGTGATGAGGATCGGCGTCCGGTGGCTGATCGCCTCACCGTACAATCGGCTGAAATTCTGCCCTATACGGTCGACGCGGTGCTGTATCTGGCCACCACAGGTCCCGAGGCTGAGCCGATTCGCGCAGCTTCCGAATCCAAACTCGCCGCGTTCGTCTCACAACGCAGGCGCTTGGGTGTGGAAGTCTCAGAGTCCGCTATTCATGCCGCCTTGCACGTCGAAGGCGTTCGCAAGGTGGTGCTGAATGGCTGGACGGACTTGGCACCCACGACCGCCCAGGCGGCGTACTGCACCGGCGTGACCGTGACTGTGGGAGGGCAATTATGAGCACTCTGTTACCACCCAACGCCAGCCAGCTCGAGCAGCTCGCCGCCCAAGCGTTGGCCCGCATCGAGCGCGTGCCCGTTCCGATCCGCGACCTGGTCAATCCCGACCGCTGCCCTGTCGACCTGCTGCCCTACCTCGCCTGGGCATTTTCCGTCGACCGTTGGGATTCAAATTGGTCGGAAGCCATCAAGCGCCAGGTCATCAAGACCTCGTACTACGTTCATTCGCGCAAAGGCACGATTGGCGCTTTGCGGCGTGTCGTCGAACCGTTGGGCTATCTGATTGAAGTACTCGAATGGTGGCAGACCGTTCCGGAAGGCGTCCCGGGAACCTTCGCCATCAAGATCGGCGTGCTGGATACCGGTATCACCGAAGAGATGTACCAGGAACTCACCTGGTTGATCGATGACGCTCGGCCGTTGACCAGGCACCTGACGGGGCTGGCGATCAGCCTCGAAACCCAAGGCCAATTGAACATAGCGGCCTGCCTTTACGAAGGCGACGAAATCGACGTGTACCCGCCAGTAATGCGCGATATCGAGGTCACCGGACACTTCGGCGTGATCGGCCGCGAACACTCCATAGACACCCTGGACGTTTACCATGACTGATGCGAACTCTCAGTTTTTCGCCATTCTCACCAATGTGGGATTGGCCAAACAGGCGAACGCCGACGCGCTCGGCATTCCCTGGAAGATCACCGACATGGGCGTAGGTGATGCCAATCTGACCGACCCCATCCCCAGTCCCGCGCAAACCGCTTTGATCAACGAGTGGCGGCGACGACCGCTGAACCAACTCAAGGTCGACCCGGCCAACCCGGCAATCATCATCGCTGAGCAGATTATCCCGGCCGATGAGGGCGGGCGCTGGATTCGTGAAATTGGTCTGTATGACGAGGCCGGCGATCTGGTGGCGGTGGCCAATTGTGCGCCGAGCTATAAACCGCTGTTGTCGCAAGGCTCGGGCCGCACGCAAGTGGTGCGGATGAATTTCATCGTCAACAACGCCGGCAACATCACGCTGAAGATTGACCCGGCGGTGGTGCTGGCTTCTCGCGCCTACGTGGACGCGGCCATTCTGGAAGTTCTGCCGGCGAACAAAACGGCCGGCGAGTTTACCCGGGTGAAGGTCAACAATCGCGGCGTAGTGGTGTCGGGGGATAATCCAAGCACACTGGCCGGGATGGGGATCACCGACACCTACACCAAGCCGCAAATCGAGTCGATGATTGCCCAGGCCTCGGCGTTGCCGGTCGGCACGATGGTGGCGTTTCCAGTCGACAAGCTCGCGCCGGGGTTTCTGGAAGTTGACGGCAGCGTCAAGAGTATTGCTGCCTATCCGGATCTGGCGACGTTACTGGGCATGGCGTTCAACAAGGGCGATGAGGGGGCGGGCAACTTCCGTCTGCCGGAATCGCGCGGCGAGTTCCTGCGTGGCTGGGACCATGGACGCGGGGTAGATGCTGGGCGAGCCGTAGGTAGCTGGCAGAAAGGTACGATGGTTATCGCTGACACGACGGGTAATGCCGACGGTAGCGTTGTTGCAGGCCTTGGGACTGCCGCAGTAACGCCACTCGCCGGTTTTGGGATCGATGCAGTAACGTTGGCCGATTACCCCAATCAATTTGCCGTAGTTAACACCACGAGCACGCCGGCAACTTCAAGCACCTTCACCGGCTCTACTCGCCCGCGCAACCTGGCGGTGATGTGGTGCATCAAGGCCTGGAACGCACCGATCAATCAGGGAAACATTGATATTGCCGCGCTGGCGGCTTTGGCGGCGCAAGCCACGGAAATCAATCAGGGTACGGCCAAGGTCGCTACAGATGCGCAGATGCTGGATAGCGCGAATGACGCTGTTATCGCCACGCCGAAAAAGCTGCGTAAGGGCTTCGCAATCAGCCTCGCTGCGAACGGCTACATCGCCTTTCCTAGTTGGCTGGGTGGCTTGATTGTTCAATGGGGCTCTGGATTGTTCGCAAGTGACACGCCAGTTCCGTTTACGCTCGCCTTCCCGTCCGCGTGCTTGGCTGTTGTGGTGGGTGCTGGGAACTACGACAGCCCGAAGGCGGCGTATCAAAAAGTGACCGCCATTGGGGCATATTTTCAAACCAAAACTGGATTCACCGCCAGTAGTTCAACCGGTATTGCCGCCAGTGGTGCTTGGCTGGCCATTGGAAACTAAGGGGGTCTGATGCGCTTTTACAGTAAAGAAACGGGCTGCACCTATTTGCGTAGTGTTCATGGCGACCAGATGCCGGCCGACGTGGTGCCAATTTCTGAAGAGATTTTCTTATCGGTAATTGCCAACCCTGCGCGCGGTAAAGTGCGAGGTCATAACGCCGAGGGGCAGCCTGTGCTGGTCGATGCATTGCCCACCGAAAGTGAGGCGCTTGCTGACCTTGAGCGGCAATGGCGCGACGGTGAGTTGGTGGCAGTGATGTGGTTGCGCGATCGTCACCGCGATCAGTTGGAAATCGGGGCGCCTCCCACCCTTTCCGTCGATCAGTTCATGGAGCTGCTTGTGTACATGCAGGTTTTGCGTGATTGGCCTCAATCGCCCGACTTCCCCGACAGCCAGCACCGGCCAATCGCGCCGACATGGATCGCCGACCAAGCACAATAAACGCCACGCCCCTGATGGGGCGTTTTCTTTTTCGTTACGTGTTCGCCCCCCTTGTTGTGGCGAGCGTCCTTACAAGCACAAATCCTCGTCGCCGCATCACGCGCGCGTCACCCTGCGCTACATCGCCACCAACGCGCAGGAATCCCCCCATGGCAACTGACTACCATCACGGCGTCCGAGTCGTCGAAATCAACGAGGGCACCCGCCCCATCCGCACTATTGCTACGGCAGTAGTCGGCATGGTCTGCACTGCCAGCGACGCCGACCCGGTCGCATTCCCACTGAACAAGCCCGTTCTGCTTACCGACGTGCTGACCGCCAGCGGCAAGGCCGGCGAGCTCGGCACTCTGGCTAAAAGTCTGGACGCCATCGCCGACCAGGCCAGCCCAGTCACCGTTGTGGTACGGGTGGAAGAAGGCGCTACCGAAGCAGAAACCACCTCCAACATCGTCGGCAGTGTGAGCGCTAATGGTCAGTACAAAGGCCTCAAGGCGCTGCTCGCGGCCGAAGTCCAACTCGGTGTGCGCCCGCGCATCCTCGGGGTTCCTGGTCTCGACTCACTGGCCGTCACCACCGAGTTGGTTGGCATCGCGCAGAAGCTGCGAGGTTTTGCCTATGCCAGTGCCTGGGACTGCGAGACCGTCTCCGAGGCGATCGCGTACCGCGAGAACTTCGGTGCACGGGAGCTGATGACTATCTGGCCGGACTTCATCAACTGGGACACCACGACGAATGCGGACGCCCCCGCCTCTGCCATCGCTCGCGCCCTCGGCCTGCGCGCCAAACTCGACGAGCAGGTCGGCTGGCACAAAACCCTGTCCAACGTGCCAGTCAACGGTGTGTCGGGACTGAGCAAGGACATTTACTGGGATCTGCAGAACCCCGCTACCGACGCTGGCCTGCTCAACGCGGCGGACGTGACCACCCTGATTCGCCGCGAAGGCTTCCGCTTCTGGGGCTCGCGCACCTGCAGTGACGATCCACTGTTTGCCTTCGAGAACTACACCCGAACCGCCCAGGTACTCGCCGACACTCTGGCCGAGGGTCAGTTCTGGGCGGTGGACAAACCCATGCACGCAAGCCTGGTGCGCGACATCGTTGAAGGCATCAATGCGAAGTTCCGCGAGCTGGTGCGCCTGGGATATTTGATTGGCGGCGAGTGCTGGTACGACGAGGCAGCCAATGACAAGGACACCCTGAAGGCCGGCAAGCTGTATCTGGATTACGACTACACGCCGGTTCCGCCGTTGGAGAACCTGAACCTGCGCCAGCGCATCACCGATCGCTACCTGATCGACTTCGCCAGCCGCGTCAACGCCTGATCATCCATTCACCCGCGCGGCCTCGGCCGCGCCGTAGGAGAGCGCCCCAATGGCCCTGCCCAAAAAGCTCAAGAACATGAATCTTTTCAACGACGGCGTCAGTTATGTCGGTCAGTCGAAGAGCGTCACCCTGCCCAAGCTCGGGCGCAAATTCGAACAGTTCCGCGGTGGTGGTATGGACGGTCCGGTCAAGGTAGATCTGGGTCACAGTGACGACGGTATCCAGCTGGAATGGACGCTCGGCGGCTGGGACCTGACGGCACTACGTCAGTACGGTGCGGTCTCGGCAAATGGCGTGATGTTGCGTTGGGCCGGATCCGTCCAGCGGGATGACACCGGTGAAGTCACGGCCGTGGAAGTCGTGGTCCGTGGTCGTCACGAAGAGATCGATATGGGCGATGCCGAAGGCGGTGAGGATACCGAGCACAAGTTCACCACCACCTGCAGCTATTACAAGCTGACGATCGCCGGGAACGTAGAAATCGAGATTGACCTGCTCAACTTCATTTTCAACGTCAACGGCGAAGACATGTTGGCTGAACACCGCAAAGCCATCGGCCTGTAATTCTCGGCCCGTCCATTCGCCAATCTCCACCTCACTTTCAGGACATCACCATGACTCCACAAGAAAAAAACCCGAACGTCGAAATCGTCACCCTGGACACGCCCATCACGCGCGGTGAGGAGGAAATCACCTCCGTATCCCTGCGCAAGCCCATGTCGGGCGAGCTGCGTGGCGTAAGCCTGGCGGACCTGCTGCAGATGGACGTCATCGCTTTGCGCAAAGTGCTGCCTCGCATCACCAGTCCGGCACTGACCGATCATGAGCTTGGGCGCATGGACCCCGCCGACCTGGTGCAGATGGCCACGGCGGTCACCGGTTTTTTGCTGCCGAAGTCGGCGAAGACGGATGCGTCCCTCGTTGCGTAGATGACGCCATGGCGGACATCGCCGTGATTTTCCACTGGGGGCCAGCGGTCATGGATCCGCTGTCCCTTACTGAACTGATGGAATGGCGCGAACGCGCCCGGGTAAGAAGCGGGGCAAAAGATGACTGACAAGCTGCGGCTCGAAGTACTGCTGTCGGCGGTCGACAAGGTCACCGCCCCCCTCAAGCGGATCAGCAATGGCAGCAATGCCACCTCACGTGCGCTGAAGGAAGCACGCGACCAGTTGAAGGCGCTTAACGCGCAACAATCGGACATTTCCAGCTACACCCGTCAACGCGAAGCTGTACGTCAAACCTCTGAGGAGCTGGCCAAGGCCCAGGACAAAGTGCGCCTGTACCGCGAGCAGCTCAAGACCATGGACGCCCCCTCTGCGGCCTTCCAGAAGACGTTCATCAACGCCACTGCGGCAGTAGAAAAGCTGAAGAACAAGCACGGCGAGCAACGCGCCGAACTGCAGCGCCTGATTCCCTTGGTCAAATCCACCGGTGCGGATACGCGCAACTTGGGCAGCACTGAGCGCCGGTTGAAAACAGACATTGAAGCGGCAAACCAAGCCATCAAGGTCCAGCGTGAACGGCTGGCTGCATTGGGCAAACAGCAAGAGCGCGTTTCCAGGCTGCAACAGAACTACAGCAAAGGGCGTGAACTCGCTGGCAACGCGGCAGTAGCCGGCGCCAGTTCCGCCGCTACCGGTGCCGCCGCTGGTCTACCCATCCTCGGCATGGTGAAGAGCTACTCGAGCTTCGAGGACGCGATGGCCGGCGTGGCGAAACAAGTTGAAGGTGCCCGGGACGACAACGGCAAGCTCACCCAGACCTATTACGACATGGGCGCAGCCATCAAGAAAATGGCCGAGCAGATTCCCATGGCCACGACCGATATCGCCGCCCTGGTAGAGGGTGCTGCGCGCATGGGGGTCCAGGGTAAAGACGACTTGCTCGAATTCGCCCGTGTCGCCGCAACGGCCGCCACCGCTTTCGAACTGCCGGCCGATCAGATCGGCGAAAACCTCGCGCGAATTGCCGACCTGTACAAGCTGCCGATCAAAAACGTCAGCCAACTCGGCGATGCCATCAACTACCTGGACGACAACGCCAAGTCCAAAGGCGCGGACATCATCGACGTGATGCAACGCACTGCAGGTATCACAGCCTCGGTGGGGATGTCGTTCAAGGATGCAGCGGCACTGGGTTCGACTTTCCTCACACTGGGCGCGTCAGCCGAGACCGCCGGTACCGCCACCAACGCCATGATCCGCGAGCTCGCGATTGCAACCAACCAACCCAAGCGCTTCCAGGAAGGGCTGGCAGCCGTCGGACTTGAAGCACGGGCTGTTCAGGATGGGATTGCAAAGGACGCCACAGGCACCATCCAAAAGGTGCTTGATGCAATCAACAAACTTCCCAAGAACGAGCAGTTGAGCGTCACCACCCAACTGTTTGGCAAGGACTACGGCGACGATGCCGCGAAGCTGGCCAACAACATTGGCGAATACCGTCGCCAGCTCGACCTGGTCAACAGCACCAAGGGCGCCGGCTCGATGCAGCGCGAGGGAGACATCAAAGGCGAACAATTGTCCGCACGCTGGCAGATGTCGCAAAACCGGATGTTCAACCTCAGCAGCGCAATGGGTGAGACGCTCAGGCCGACGCTCGTTGCCCTAATCGAAAGCTTCAATAATGTGCTCGAAAAGGTGAATGCCTGGGCTCAGGCGAACCCCAACCTGGTCAAGGGCATTTTAACCGTTGCTGCCGGCATTGCCGCTGTCGCCGCCGGCTTCGGTGCTGCTGCGCTGGCTGTCGCGGGGGCGCTAGGACCGTTCCTGGCCGTTCGCTACGGTCTGTCACTGATCGGCATCAAGCTACCGTCCCTACTCGGTTTGTTGGTCAACATGGGCACAAAGGTATTGCCGATCGTAGGCCAGGCCCTACTGTGGATTGGCCGGCTGTTCATGGCGAACCCCATCGTCGCGGCTGTGGCAGCCATCGCAACCGCCGCGTATCTGATCTATGCCAACTGGGACAAGGTGAAAGCCTACCTGGGCACGCTGTGGGTTGAGCTCAAGCAGGGCTTCAGTGGCGGCATCGCCGGCATTCTCGAAATCCTGGTCAACTTCAGCCCGCTTGGACTTTTCTACCGCGCCTTCGCCGGTGTGATGAGCTACTTCGGCGTTGAGCTGCCGGGGAAATTCACCGAGTTCGGCGGCATGATCATGGCCGGGTTGGTGAACGGCATCACCGCTGCGGCCGGCAGCGTAAAAGACGCCGTTGTCGGAGCAGGCGAAAGCACCATTGGCTGGTTCAAGGAAAAGCTCGGCATCCACAGCCCCTCCCGCGTGTTCGCTGAACTGGGGGGCTTCACCATGGCGGGTCTGGCTCAGGGTCTGTCCGATGGTGAAGGCGGACCACTGGCCGCTGTCGCCGGTGCCGGTAAACGGCTGGCCCAAGCCGGTGCTCTGGCCATTGGCATGGGCAGTGCCGGCGGCGCCATCGCGGTCGACAATCGAGCACCGATTGCCACCGCTTCAGCGCCCGTCGCCCAGGCTGCGGGCGATCAGATCGTCATCAACATCCATCCCGCGGCTGGGATGGATCCGGCTGCCATTGCACGCGTTGTCGCGGCCGAACTGGACAAGCGTCAGAGTGCCAAGCAGGCGCGCGGTCGCAGTTCCCTTTTGGACCAGGAGTAACCCCACCATGATGATGGCCCTCGGCATGTTCGTCTTCACATTGGAAACGCTGGTCTACCAGGAGCTGCAACGGCAGACAGATTGGCGCCACGGCACAACCTCACGTATCGGTACCAACCCTGCTCGACAGTATCTGGGGCGTGGCGAGGATGCGATTACATTGCCTGGTGTCCTGCTTCCCGCGTTGCTGGGAACACCACTGAGCCTGGATACCCTGCGGGTAATGGCTGATACCGGGAAGTCGTGGCCGCTCATTGAGGGTACCGGGCGGATCCTCGGGACCTGGGTTATCGAAAGCATCAACGAAACCAGGACGCTGTTTTTTCGAGACGGCGCCGCTCGCCGGATCGAGTTCACCATTGCACTCAAGCGCATCGATGACGGCCGTGCGGACATCCTTGGCGCGGGAGCGAGCACCGCAGGAAACATCCTGAGGAGAGTGCTGTGATCGATCATGCCATCAGCCAGGCCAACGCTTACCTGGGCAAGGCAAAAGATGCGTACCGCGACGCTACGGCCTACCCCCGACCGATATGTCGCGTCTTGGTCGACGGCAACGACATTACGGCAGCGATCGAGGCGCGCTTGATCAACATCGAACTCACCGATAATCGCGGGATGGAAGCGGACCAGCTCGACATTACCCTCTCTGATCATGACGGCCGGCTGACCATTCCGCCCAAGGGCGCCGTCCTGCAGGTTTGGCTGGGTTGGAGCGATACCGGCCTGATCGACAAAGGCACCTATACCGTCGACGAGACCGAGCACAGCGGTGCGCCTGATCAACTCAGCATCCGCGCCCGGAGCGTGGATCTGCGTGCGGGCCTGAAGGTCAAGCGGGAGCGCAGCTGGCATGGCCAAACATTGAAGGCCGTCATTGAGGCCATTGCCGGGGCGTACGGTCTCGGTGCCGTGGTGAGCGTCGCGTTCAGCGCGCTTAACCTTGCGCACCTGGACCAGGCCAATGAGTCCGATGCCAACCTGCTCAGCCGTCTCGGGATAGAGAACGATGCCATCGCTACCGTGAAGGCGGGCCGTCTACTGTTCATGCCTATTGGGAAATCCACCACCGCCAGCGGGCTGAATCTTCCCCACATCACCCTCACCCGCCAGGATGGCGATCAGCACCGCTTTCTTCAGGCCGATCGCGACAGCTACACGGGCGTGCGTGCTTTCTACTACGAGGTGAACAGCGCCGAGAAAAAGGAAGCTATTGCCGGCGGCGGGGAAAACCTGAAAGACCTGCGCCATACCTACACTGACCAGAAAAGTGCACTGGTGGCCGCTCGCTCGGAAATGAGCAGGCTGCAACGTAGTACCGCGACACTCAGCTATACCCTGGCGAGGGGCCGACCCGATCTGACGCCCGAGCTGACCTACTCCCTGGTGGGCATCAAGCGAGAAATCTCCGACGTGGTGTGGTTGGGCGGAAACGTCAAACACAGCTTCTCGCCGGATTCGTTCACCACCAGTCTCGAACTGGAGTCCAAGCTACCGGACGACGACGGCGTGAATGAACTGGCTGACAATTCGGACAATTACACAGGAATCGTGGCGTGGTACCGCGACGATAAGACGGGAGAGCAAAAGCAGCTCACCGAGGGAGATCAAAGCAACCCGAGGCGACTGACACATCTGTACGAAAACAAGGCGTCTGCGAAAAGAGCAGCAGATCGGGAGTACAAAAGGCTTCAGGGTTAAAAACTCTACCTTGGGACACACCCAACACAGGTCAACAAACGATTACCTTCTGCCCGCCTGACTCTCCATCTTCCACCTGAACAGTGACCATGGCCTGAAGAACCTGAAGTACACGCTTTTGGTCATCCAAAGACAACCGCCGGTACCGAACCAGCAGATCAAGCTCCAACTTTGTAAGGGCCTCAACTGCCGCAAATTCGGTTGTCTTCGGGTAGCAGTGAATGCGGATAGGTTCCATCGCTTGTCATATTCCATTACTGTATGTGCATACAGTACATTTCTGAAACCATTTCGCCAATGGGGCTGACAGTCGGAAACAAAAAAGCCCAGCCAGGGCTGAGCTTTTTTGCGTCATCTGTCGATCAGTGACACCAGCATATGGTTTCAACTACGTGCAGCGATGCATCAGCTTTTGGCCACAGCAGCCATCGCATGGGCCATTCGACGGAGTGTCTCTTTGTCGTAGTCCGTGAGCTCCTTGAGGTACGACAGCACCTCGAGTTCGTAGGGCGAAAGCTGATCTGGTGATACTGGAAAGTGCTCCCCCGCCAGCACGTAGTAAACGTCTACTCCCAAAGGTTTAACCGCAGCTAGGTACCTTGCGTCAGGGCTTCTTTCATCCTTTTCGTAATTGATCTGAGTTGTTTTTCCTACACCGCCAGCAGCACCCAAATCAGTCTGGCTGAGCCCCAAGCGCGACCTTTCTTCCTTCAGCCGCTCGCCAATGGTCATATTTTTGAACCTCTAACATTGACAGGTTCATTTATATGAACCAATATCATCACAACATCACGCGAAATCACACGAATCTGAACTATGCACGCCACCTATGCACCCGAGCAAGCCTGCCAGGACGCAAGAAAGCGCCTGGAATTACAGGGCATGTCCGTTAAGGATTTTGCTATTCAAAACGGTCTCCACCCTTCAACCGTCTATGCGGTTTTAAACGGGCAGAAAAAATGCCTTCGAGGTGAGGCGCATCGCGCAGCCGTGCTCCTCGGGATCAAAGACGGTGTGATTACAAACTAGGGCCTCTGGCTCACGGAGGAAACCAGAAGATGAAACGCCCAGTGCTAGAAACCAGACGCCAAGTAGTAAGTGCCGTCGTCTGTGCTTACCCAGGTGGCCGTGAATGCGCAGCAGCGCGCCTCGGTTATGAACTCAAGAAATTCGACAACCACGTCTATGAGAACGCGGGCAGCCGGCCATTGAGCGATGACCAAATTCATATGCTCGAGCGAGACGCTGGCACCAGCTTTTTCCCTGAATACGTGGCTTCCCTGTACAGCGGCATGTTCGTGCCAATCGCTGCCCCTGAAACCCTGGACAACATCGAGTTGTATAGCCGCTCGGTCAGCACAGCTGCCAAGCGAGGGGTGGTCGACCAGATCATTGATAAAGCTTTGGCCGATGGCGTCATCGAGAAAGGTGAGGCTGCTGCAATCCTTGCTGCCCACAGCAAGTATCTGAGCGCCCGCCATTCCGAGGTGCTGGCCACCATTTCACTGCACAGCAAGGAGGGCGACCAGTGAGCACTTACAAGCTTGTTTGCCCCCACTGCATGGGCCGCATGCGTATCCGCACCAGTGAAGGCACCCATATTTTCCTACGTGTGGCTTACCTGCAATGCGTCAACGAAGCCTGCGGTTGGTCCGTTCGTGCTCAGTTCGAAATGACTCATGAAATGAGTCCGAGCGGCATGGCCAACCCCACTGTTCGTCTTCCCATTGCGGATGTAGCCCTGCGTCGCGCTGCGATGAAGTCAGCCAATGATCAACCCGACTTGCTGGATCAACTGGAAATGGAGGCCACACTCGCATGAACGCCATCACCTTAACGATCAACCCCACCAATGATTATCGCGCCGCCATGCAACAGGCTGCCGTTGCATATCTGTACCGCCAGCATGGACAGCACCTGTCCGGTGACCACCAGCTACTTGAAAACTGCAAACGCTACCTCGCTCAGTCGCTCGAAGTGCCTGAGCACCTGGTGCAGCGGATCGCGGAGCTTGCCGTTACCGAATTCGAAGGCATGACATCGAAACGCGTAGCGCGGCTGGGCATCTATCCGGGCAGCAGCGCTTATCGTTACCTGGTCTGGCTGCTCGATACCCAAACCCAAAAGCGCTACCCCGTCCCGGCCCGCTTCTTACCAGCGCGCTTGCTGACCTCCCGCAACACCTCGAACTAAATCTGAACCGCCCCTGATACATGCCCGCCTTGCGTGGGTAAGGGGAAACTGCACTTTATTGGTGGCCGAAATGAGCAATATCACCATCCAACTGGAGTTGAACCAACAGCAGGCAGAGCAATACCTGCAGTGGCTCAACAGCCAGTACGACACCACCATGGCCGACGTTTGGTACTCCGATCGTTACCGGAATGTACCGCGTGGCCAGCGGGCACCGAAGGTGCTCCAGGACATCCCACACCTGGCCGGTATTTGCCGGACCCGCAAGGAGCTGGAAAAACAGCTAGGTGCAAACACTGCGGAGCGTGCGCAGTGAAGACCATGGACCACCAACTGCGTGCCGACGTGCTGCAGCGGCTTGAGGCTGACTTTGGTCTGCAACACATGGCCGGCACCCAATACATGCGCAAGGGAACGTGCCCTCAGTGCAACCAGCGCCGGCTGTTCTCGCGGTATGACGAGCCATGGTTCATCCGCTGCGGCCGCGAGCAGAAATGCCGCTACATGGAACCGGTCAAGGAGCTGTACAGCGATCTGTTCGACGACTGGAGCAAGCGCGCCCCGGCCACAGACGATCAACCGGCGGCAAGTGCCAAGGCTTACCTCACCTTCGCCCGCGGCTTCGACGTTGGGATGATTGAAGGCTGGTACACCCAGGAGCATTACTACGACCGTGATTTGAACATCGGCTCGGCCACGGTTCGCTTTCCCCTCGACAAGGGCGGCTACTGGGAGCGGCTTATCGACAAGCCGAACCGCTTCGGCAAGAAGAAAGCGCGCTTCAAGCCTGGCGAAAGCTACAAAGGCTACTGGTGGGTGCCACCCTGCGTCGACCTGTTGCAGGTAGATGAACTGTGGATCGTCGAGGGCATCTTCGATGCCATTGCCCTGGTGCAGAACGGGATCCCCGCCGTCGCCGCGCTTTCTTCCAACGCTTATCCGGAAGAGTCACTGAAGGCTCTGATCACCGCACGCGGCGGCAAAACGCCAAAGCTGGTTTGGGCGTTGGACAACGAACCAGGTGCGCACAAATACACCCGCACCTGGGTTCGCCAAGCGCGGGATCTTGGCTTCACCTGTGACGCAGCACAGATCCCCCAACCGGATTCGCGCAAGGTCGACTGGAACGACCTGCATCAGCGCTGGGCTTTTATGGATGACGTCGAAGCCCGTACCCAGCGAATCGACAAGGAGCTGGACGAAGCCAAGCACCATGGCGCCCTGCTGATTGCCGAGAGCGCCGTGGAGAAAGCCTTGCTCATGTACCAGTGGCGGGAGCGCGAAGAGTTTCACTTCGGTTTCGACTCGCGCCTGTACTGGTGGAAGTTGGACATCTCGAAGTTCAACAGCGCCATGCAGGCATTGGACGCCAGCGATAACCATGAAGACCAACAACTGAACGACAAAGCACGTCGCGCCAAGGCGCTGCGCATGTCCGGCTGCGTGGTCGAGATCGCCAACTGCTACCCCAAGGCCCTGTATTTCCAGCGCAACGAGATCACCGACGAGTCTTGGTATTTCTTTCGCGTCGACTTTCCCCACGACGGCGGCTCGGTGAAAAACACCTTCACCGGTGGCCAGGTTGCCGCCGCCAGCGAATTCAAAAAAAGACTTCTCGGCATGGGTGCCGGAGCCGTGTTCACCGGTAGTGGGCAACAGTTGGACAAAATCATGAAAGACCAGCTTTTCGGGATCAAAACCGTTCAAACCATCGACTACGTTGGCTATAGCCGGGAATACGGCTGCTACGTGTTCAATGACATCGCCATTCGCGACGGCCAGCTCATCACCATCAATGAAGAAGAGTTCTTCGAGATGGGCAAGCTGAAGCTCAAGAGCCTGCAAAAAGGCGTGAAGATCGCGCTGCAGAAGGACTCCAAAGAGTACGACACTCGCTGGCTGGACTTGCTATGGCAATGCTTCGGCGCCCAGGGCACCGTGGCGCTGACCTTCTGGTTCGGTTCACTGTTCGCCGAGCAGATTCGCGCCCGGTATCAATCGTTCCCCTTCCTCGAAGCCACAGGCGAAGCCGGTGCCGGCAAAACCACCCTGCTCACCTTGCTGTGGAAACTGCTGGGCCGCGAAGGGTACGAGGGCTTCGACCCGTCCAAATCCACCAAGGCCGGCCGCAGCCGCTTGATGGGTCAGATCTCCGCTATGCCTGTCGTGTTACTGGAATCGGACCGTAGCGGCGACGATAAAGCCCACGCCAAAACATTCGAATGGGACGAGCTGAAGGACTATTACGGCGGCGGCACACTGGCAACCAAAGGTGTAAAGACTGCCGGCAACGAGACCTATGAGCCGCCGTTCCGCGCCACGATCGCCATCAGCCAGAACGCGCCAGTCGTAGCGTCCGAGGCGATCATGACCAGGATCGTGAAGTTGCACTTTGTACGGCCAACGGTCACGGCTGAAAGTCGAGCGGCGGCAGACCTGCTCAACTCCCTGGAAGGCGCCAAGCTCAGCAACTTCCTGCTGCAGGCGGTGCGCAAAGAGTCGGAGGTGATGGAGCTGTTCGCCAATCGGGTGCCCGGCTATGAAGCCAAACTTCGCACCCTTCACAGCCATTGCTTTGCCTGCGAAACGCCGTTCAAAGATGAGCACAACCAATGTGCCCATTGCGGTAACAAGCTGCGCGGTTACATCCGTGTGGAGCGTATTAACAAGAACCACGCCCAGTTGCTCGCCCTGCTCGACTGCCTGCGCCTGGTATTGCCTCTCAGCGAACCGCAGATCAGCCACACCCGTACCCAAATCATCCGCATGGCCATCGAGCGCCAAGCCTCGATCAGCTCGGATCACCCGGTAGTGGCTGAGTTCTGGGAAGTCTACGAGTACCTCGAAGGTCTGGACGCTGACGGCCCAGTGGTCAATCACAGCAAGAAAGACCACACCATCGCCATCAACCTCAACGACTTCGTCAAATGCGCGGCCGAGCACCGCCAGAAGGTTGCAGACATCAGCGAACTGCGCGATCGCCTGAAAGATTCCCGCTCCCGGAAGCTGATCGACACGAACAAGGCAACCGACAGCGCGGTACGTGCCCACCAGGCAAAGCACTCCAACGCCACCATCACCAAGCAACCCATTGTGAAGTGCTGGGTTTTTCAGGCCTGACCACCGCTTACCAACAGGACATAGGAATGCAAATTCAAGTACTCGCCGGAGGTCCATCTGACACGTCGCCATGCTTGCAGGACCGCGTTACCGAGTTGTTGAAACACATGGGCAGCGACCATCGGAACACCGTGCAGGCAGATGCATACGGCGCCGATGGCCTCGTTGACATTTTGGAGGTTAGAGCAGCCAAGGGTCAGTGCGAAGTCTTGGTACTGAACTGTTCGCGACTGCAGATCCAGGCGGTACTGGATTGGCAATCGAGCACTGAAGACAGCAACGAATTTGAAGGCTTGGAGCTGCACCTGGTGCGAAAGCCAGACAGCGACATGTAACGCCGGCTGCAACCGGCAACTACTGAAAGGAGAGAACCATGCAACGCACCAATGAAAGCGCCCAACACGGTAGCAGGGAATTGTTGAGCAACCTTGTCAGCACGATCGCGACCGCCGCGCTGATCGTCGTCATGGCCATGCAAGTACCTGACCTACTGATCTGGCTTGCTCGATAAAAAGGAATGGTGCCGAGGAGCTGCAACCCCTCGGCACCGACCACCACTGAAAGGAGAGAACCATGCAAGCCCCAACCCTCAACGATGGCACCACCGAGGCTATCACGAACACAGCTACACACGGCCCTAGAACTCGCCCAACGATGGCTAGCCATCGCTTGGACCTACCCAACATTTGCGACATCTGCGGGAAAGCCCGTTCTACACGTAAACACCAGACATGCAGCCGTATTCGCCAACAACACAAATCTGTGGAATGGGCTGCCTTTATAGCAGAGAGAACTGCTGCTCGAGCAGCACGGGAGAAACGATATGCCCGTTGAAACGGTGATCAGTGTTCGACAATCCACCGGCACCTATGTTGCCCGGATAAAAGGTTTCAAGCCCACGGCCAGCAACACAATAAGTGCGTATGAGGCCGCCAAGGCAATTGCACGGAAGTTCTACGCCGAATCCAACGTCGTGTGGATCCTTGAGAACGGCAAAAGCCCCAACACTTTCTCAATCCGATCTAGTAACTGATAGCGGCACTTCTAATAACCCCAGCCCCGGCCGCAGTACTACACTGCCCGGGGTGGTTCCATCTGAAAGAGACCAAACATGAACTCCCGATCGGATAACGTCCTGGTGTTCGCCGACCTGCAGCGCATCACCGGCTATCAACGCCGCTCCGATGTCGAAAGAACGCTTCTAGAGCAGGGCATTCGCATGTTTCGCGGGCGCACCGGACCTTGGACAACACTGGACCTCATCAATCAAGCAGCGGGTCTTACCCACGCATCAGCAGAGCGATACGACGCCGAAATTCTATGAGGAAAGCAAGGAAGCGGAAGCACAATCCCCACATCCCTGCGCATGTCGATCAGGCCGCCCTTCCGGCGGCCATTTACTTCGACCATCGCGGCAGCGGAGTCTGGTACACCCTTCATTACGACGAGACGGGAAAGCAACGTCGCAAGAACGTGGCTCCTGCAGATGTCTCGCTGGCGGAACTTCACCGGATCATGGACGAGGCATCTAATGTCGACCGTGGCACGCTTCGATTCGTCTGCGAGCAGTTCCACCTGAGTGACCGGTACAAAAAACTCGCGCCGAAGACTCACGACGACTACTGCTACTCCCGCGACGTGTTGCTGAACATCCCCACCAAGCTGGGTAAGCCGCTGGGCGATCTGGCAGTGAAGAAATTCACTGCCGCTCTGGTGCAACGCATTGTCGACCGGCTCGCAGACGAGGGTACACCTTCAAAAGCCGCTCACGCGCTTCGATACCTGCGCCGAGTTCTGCAGTGGGGGCGTAATCGTGGATTCCTGGAAGTAAATCCTGCCCTGGGTATTGAGGCACCGATTGAGCGGAAGCAGCGTCGTCTGCCAAGGCACAATGTGATGGACGTTCTGATCGATCGCGCAACTGCACGCGGTCGTCTGGCTCGGAACGAGCCTGGTGGTTGTCCGGAGTACTTGGCCCGCGTAATGGAGCTGGCTTATTTGTGCCGGCTACGCGGCATCGAGGTTGTGACGCTCACAGATGCCAACGAGCTGGAAGAAGGAATCCTGACTAATCGGCGCAAGGGCAGTCGAGACAATATTGTTCGGTGGACGCCCAGGCTGCGTACGGTATGGGAGGCTGCAAAAGCTTTGCGCGCCAGGACTTGGGAACGCCGGAAAACACCAATCCCAATCGCACCGTTCAAGCGCTATATCATCGTGGCCAGTCACGGTGGCCCCCTTCGAAAAACCAGCCTCGACACTGCCTGGCAAAGATTCATCACACTGGCGATAAAGGATGGGAACATTCATCCAGAAGACCGCTTTGCCTTACATGACTTAAAGCGGCGTGGCATTACTGACACAGTTGGCACTAGGGCGGACAAACAGGAAGCTAGCGGCCATCGGGATGCGAAGATGATGGATGTGTACGATCACAGCATCCCAATTGTTTCGCCCTCTGGAGACAGAGCTGCGTCGACACATGTGGAAGAAGGTGGGTTGTAAGAGACCAATTACACCAATGAGCATCAATGGCCGTAGTTTTGCCCTAGGTAAGCCAGTAAACGACCCCGTAAACAATCGCAATCCATAGCGCACTCAATCCAAACAAGAGGCCAATGAAGCCTTTCTCATTCATGGAAACCGCCAGCGAATCAGTGTGTTTTATTGATGGGGCTACCGGGCTGCAGCACGGTAGCCACCGAAATCACCAGATCGTCCAGGGACCAAGGCTTGTGCAGATAGATCGTATTGGGCGGTAAGTCGCTTGGGTCGATGAGATAACCGGATGTGAGAATTGAGCCAACCCAGGGCCGGATACTCTGGATCATCTCAATAAACTCCATCCCTTGGATCTGTCCTGGTAACGCCTGATCCACGATCACAAGGGGACATTGGAAAGGGTTTTGCAAAATGTACGTTAGCGCGTCGTCTGCAGTCTCAAACGCTAGGGACTCGGCACCAATCTCGAACAGGATGTCCATCATCAGTGTTCGAAGGATCGGATCATCCTCAACAACGATCACCTTGCCTTCTATCGGCAATATTCCTTCCCAGTTCACGTTCACACGCCTTGTCCTTCACGGTCAGGTTTGCCTTACAAAAAAGACAGCATAGACCCATATCAGTTCGAGGCTGGGGAAAAGGTAATTCGGATTTGCCTACGGAATGGACTGTGTGCCTTTTGGAACGAGGCTTTAAGTCTTATTTGAAGCTGCGCTCTCCGGGAATGGCGATCGCCCCGCTTCTGAACGATAGAAGTCACTCTGGCGTCATCATCACCGCAAGTGTCATCTTGATGAATTCTTCATTGCGGTCGATCGCATTTAGGGCACCGCGCACATTCTCAGCAACATCCGAAGCTCCGCGCTGCTCGATCCAGTTCGTAAGTTCCATGATGGCAGCCTCAAGAGCAAGTTGATTCTCATTGATTTTGTAAAGTAGGGACGGAAGTAGGTCTGAGTTGGGCATCACAAATTCTCCATAAAGTTCTCAGCGTAGCAGTTTGGAAAAACCTCGGAATTGGCGATGGATGAGTTCTTCCCAACGTAAGAAGCATTTGGAAGGTCCCGAAAACTGCGACGTACACAACATTCGCACGTAACAACGACTCCCCTAACTTATTGTTTTCAATACTAAATTCAACTGACTTGTAATCAGTAGGTCCCGGGTTCGATTCCTGGTGCCGGCACCATACAAAACAAAGCCCTCGTAGCAATACGAGGGCTTTGTTGATTCTGGCTCTCCACTTTTTGTCCACACTGGACCCGTGAAGCCTGCTCGCGATGAGCCCGTCAAACTGACCACGAACGAAGCAACCTCAACCAAACAGCATCCTTTGCCAGTGATCCTCACCCACAATGGCAATCGAAGCTCCCGCCTCTCGCAACTCCACTGCTTTCATGATCTTTGTGCCGTAAGTACTGTGACGCCACTGCTCATTACCCACGCTACCCACTACCAGGTAATGCACCTTCTTACTGACACTGCCTCCAATCAAACCACCTCGTTCTTCAACCAGCGCCTGACAATCCTTGCGTGGCCCAAAGGCCATGACACCGGTAAATACAAACATGCGACCATTCCACACCAAATCAGGCACCGGTGAATTGAAGGGAAGGTCCGAAGGAGCAACGGCAACAGAACCGTCAACCTTCGCTCCCTCAATACCCAATCCAGAAAAACCACGCAGGATGTTCAGCAGCTCCTGGGACTCATCCTTATCTAAAGCATTGTCCTGAAGCATGCACGCCAGACGCGAATACAACAGATTGATCACCGGATCATTCAGATGCGCGAGATTGCTTTCCAACCATTGCTTTAGAAAAACCGCTTCTGTGATGTTCACAACACCGTCTGCCGTAATCCCAGCGGCCAATCCGACCAAAGCATCGGCGGCGCGCCGGTCGATGCGGGCGCAGTGGAAAAATTTACTGCTCTCGAACTCGTTGTGTAGATCCATTACGGGTTTTCCTTGTGGTGGTACTGGCTCGATATCGAAGCATCAGCGGGTGGATGCTGTGTTCAAAGCTAGCAGCAGCCTGCGCAGACGGACGCCCTTATCTAAGAAAAATAGATCTGTCCCCTTTTCTCTCGTTTAGTCACCACCTCGCCAAGGCTAGCCCACCGAGGCAAGATAAGGGCACTTGAAGAGGTAGCCCCAACCCGAACAGCTGCGACCGGCTCAGCGGAGCTTAGAGGTTCGGCGAGGGAGCGAAAGGGCGCTTATGTGCAATGCACCAAGTGATGGCAAATGGCTTGCGCTCTATGAACGCCTGACGTAATCTTGCCCAGCCTCCATTCAGGTATTAAATAGGGTTGTTCAAATGCGACCCGATTCAAAAAAGCTACAAGCAACGGCCCTTAGCGACTTCGGGACGTTATCTTCAAAGGAATAGGGTGAAATATGAATGGAGGCTTTTTTTTAAACTTCGTGGCCCTAAACCCAAATACCTCACCTGATGAACTTGCGGCGCTTCTCGGCACAGATTATGGGAAGATTAAGCATTTTTACTATCGTGGAGAAATGCAGCGCCACTACCTAGCGTTTGATATCCCCAAGAAAAATGGTGCAAAGCGCAGGATTCTAGCACCTACGGACAAACTAAAAACCATCCAAGCTCGTATCGCGAATTTACTTTCAAAGTTATATACGCCACGTGAACCAGTGAAGGCCTTTCTTGAAGGGACTTCAATCGTGGCTAACGCTAGGCCGCACTGTAGAAAGAAATACGTGTTTAACGTTGACCTGGAAAATTTCTTTGGCACGATCACATTTGCCCGTGTACGTGGCATGTTGATAGCTAAGCCCTATTCGTTATCTCCAGAAACTGCAACAGTAATAGCCCACCTCACCACAGTGAATAGCATTCTGCCCCAAGGCGCGCCGAGCTCTCCCATTCTCTCGAATATGTTATGTGCGAGCCTAGATCGAGATCTATATTCGCTGGCAAAGCGTCATCGCTCAGTTTATACGCGCTATGCTGATGATATAACTTTTTCCTTCTACTGCCCTATTGACTTCGTTCCTGCCGAGTTGGTTGACTGGTCTGAATCGAATGGCAGAGCAAACCACTATTTCAGTCAAGTAGGGTACGAGCTAGGGTCGGCTATCGAGCGTCACGGTTTTAAGGTCAACCAGAGTAAGGTCAGGCTTCAGGGGCCGCATGAGCGGCGAATTGTTACCGGCTTGGTAACGAACCAAAAACCAAATGTGCCTCGAACTTATATTAGAAAAACAGCAGCCTTAATTCACTCTATTGAAAAATATGGTGTTGAGGCCGCCAATATTGTTTTTAGAGAAAAGAACCCAAATTCCACCGCGACTGTTGAGTCTCACCTGCAAGGCCGCTTGCTTTACATAAAGCAAGTAGTTAGCGAGGATTCTGAAGTTTATAGGAGGCTCGCTCAACGATATAACATGCTACCAATCAAATCGAAAGTCCCTAATGCCCCACAAGCAACTCGTGAGGACTCTGATAATTTTAGGGTTGGCAAGTTTGTTAGAGACAAGTGCTGGATCACTAATATCGAAGAGTACCGGAATGGCAAGCTGGTCATGATCCAGGGCAGCGCCTTTCTTATGAAGGGCGGCTTACTGGTGACATGTGAGCACGTGCTAAGCGCAATAGTGGACGATTCGAGAGAGGAGTTCAACGAGTGCTTAGTATCAAGAATTGGGGATGATGAGAGCATATATGAGGCCAAGGTAATCATCCGTAACAAAGAGCTTGATATTGCAGTTCTAAAAATTAAGGATGCTCCAGCTGACCTTGAAACTTTTACGCTTGAAGAAGTAAAAGAACCAAACATTGGTGACCGTGTCGCAGTTCTAGGTTTTCCAAACTTCAAAGAAGGAAGCAAGGATGTTGGAATCCTAAAGTGCCGAATCACTAACAAATACCCGCTATTCGGGGTGTCGCATAGTGAAGTGGATAAAACTTTGTACTCTGGAAATAGTGGCGGGCCAGTAATCAATTCCAGCTATCACGTAGTTGGGATCGCAGCTAAAGGCGCAGCTGGAAACCCTCAGGGCAAAAATTCTTTTATCCGGGTTTCAGAGTTAAGAAAGTATCTCGAAAAAAGTGGTGCGATTTAGATAATTCGGGAAACAGACCACGATTCCTAGCTTAAATTAATATGCAGACGATCAATCAATATTGGTTTTTCCCCGTTTTTTTTCGCGATCTTTTCCTAAATTAATCGTGGTCTGCCCCAACTTTTTTAGGAATACTCACTAAATTGGACAGCCTGTCAATGACCAGAAATAAGCACGAAAGTACAAATCAAATTGACATCGAAAATCTGCTGCTAGAATACGATAACTTTCTGAATTTTCTCCAAAGAGATCTATCCTTAAAGAACATCTCAAAAACAAAGCTCCAGAAGATCAAGTCGAAAATTAAAAAAGAAGTTTTGCACTATGATGAAATCTGTAAGATATATTCAGATATCAATAGATTCAAAAGAATCATGCGCGTCCTTGAGGAAAAAAAAGACAATCTAAATCGGGACACCCTTAAAAGAATGCTTGCCGGGTCAGAGCATTCGCCATTTTATAGCGACAATTCGGAGGACGCTTTCTTTGAGTTTGATTTTGCATCAAGACTTATTAATTTGCGCTCCTATAAGTCCATAAATATAGAAACAAAAACAGATATAATATTCAATGAAGTTACCGCTATCGAGTGCAAAAAAATACATTCAGGGAACTCATTCGAAGAAAACCTCAAAAAGGCGAACAAACAGATATTAGAAAAATTAAACTCTGGGGGAAGGGTGAAGAACGGGCTTATTGCGATAGACCTAACAAACATATTTAATCATGAAAAATTCAGAGAATTTTCAAAGCATACTTATCGCCTATTTCTTGATGAGTATCTGACCCTAGGTCATACCGAGACCGATTGCTTGCACGCAATACCTAGAGACAATAATTTTAAAGGCGTTGTTCAGAATTTTTCTAGTGCCTTACTTGAGTTCTCCTTTCATTCTATGCTTAAAGAAGTTAGCGCAAACTTCCAAATGAACAAGGATGTAATGGGAGTCTTTTATCAGGCCGAAACGTTTATCCCCATCGAAACTAAAGACACTAGAGGCCTCATTGCCATAAGAGCGGGGTGCTATTACATAAACAATCAGTATCTATCCCATAACGACAACAAATATAACGGGGAAGACATTGGCTCGTTTCTTCGCTCATTGGCTAGCGGAATTTAGCTTCGCTCCCCGACAAAGAGTCAAGCGCAGTGAATCGTCCCGGATTTACTAAACACCCGTCTGTCTGTTTGTGGCCAAGTCCTATCGATTACCCATGGCGGCAATAGTTGGCAACGTTCGAACTCAGAAGTTTTAAGATGCCCTATGCTGCTCTGGATGATTACATGCAGTCCGATAGTGAGCTGATATCTCATTAATGCCCAATTCGATTCCACTGAACGCCATAACTAGCTGATTTATTTATAGTTACTAGTTGGGGTACGCCGAATTTTCCAGCGAACTCCAGACGCCCGAAAAACCTAGTCTCGCCGAAACATACCGTTCGTCTGGTGCCGGCACTATACAAAACAAAGCCCTCGTAGCAATACGAGGGCTTTGTTGTTTCTGGCGTTTGCCAAACCGGGTCTTAGTGACCCGCGCTCTGCCCGCCATCGACGTGGAGGATTTCGCCAGTGACGAACTTGGCGTTGTCCAGGTACACGACGGCTTGGGAAATGTCATCGATTTCACCCATGTGCCCGACCGGGTGCAGTGCGCCCAGGGCGGCGTGGGTTTCTTCGCCGTGCATTGGGGTCTTGATGATGCCAGGGCTGACCGCGTTGACCCGGATACCGCGTTTTGCGTACTCGATGGCCAGGGATTTGGTCGCGGCGTTCAAGCCACCTTTGGTCAACGATGCCAGTACTGATGGCACACCGTCGATGGCGTGGTCCACCAGGCTGGTGGTGATGTTGACGATGTGGCCGCTACCCTGTTTCTCCATCTCGTTGATGGCCAGCTGGGTGATGTAGAAGAAACCGTTGAGGTTCACCGACAGCACGTTGGCGTAGTCTTCGGCGGTGTACGCGGTGAATGGCTTGGCGACGAAGATGCCCGCGTTGTTGATCAGGGTGTCGACGCGGCCGAAACGGGCGATTGCTTCACTGATTACGCGCTGGGCGGTTTGCGGTTCGCCGATGTCGCCGGCCACGGTGAGAATGTCGGGATCGGTCGAAGGTTTGATCGAACGCGAGGTGGCGACGACTTGATAACCGAGTTCACGGAAAGCCTTGACCATGCCATCGCCCAGACCTTGGGATGCGCCAGTGATTACGACAACTTTTTTCGAATTGCTCATGATAAATACCTCTAACTAAAGTGGGGTTTGAAATTTGATGAATCAGGCTTCGGCAGATGCCTTGGCCATTTGTCTCAACATCTGTTCGTAGTACTCGACCGATTGCGAACCGGACACCAGGTGCCGACCGTTCAGCACCATGGCCGGAACCGAATTGATGCCGTGCTGTTGGTAAAACGCCTCCAGTTCACGCACCTGGGCAGCAAATTCGCCGGATGCCAACACCTGGCGTGCGCGCTCCTCGTCCAACCCGGCTTCACCTGCCAGGCGCACCAGCGTCGGCTGGTCACTCGGGTTCGCGCCTTCGCTGAAGTAGGCACGCAACAGGATCTTCTTCAGTGCCACCTGGCGTCCTTCTTCCAGCGCCCAGAGCAACAGGCGGTGAGCGTCGAAGGTGTTGTAGAAGTGCGTACGTTTTTCCAGGTCGAACTTGAAGCCGATGGCATTGCCGCGCTCGATCTGCATCGCTTTGCCATTGGCAACGTCCTGAGCGGTACGTCCGTATTTGCGCATCAAGTGCTCGACGGCTTTTTCGCCTTCGGGTGGCATGTTCGGGTTGAGCTCGAAAGGCTTGTAAGTCAGCTCGACCGACACCTCACCCGCTACGTTCTCGATCGCCTGCTCCAGCGCCGTCGCCCCCAGTGCGCACCATGGGCACACCACATCGGAGACGAAATCGATGGTGACCGACGGCGTCATGACTGCCCCTCTTCCGCCAGCTGCTTGCGGTACTGAGTGGTGGTGATCCCGGCGTAGCCCCAGTTATCGGTATCGACTTCCTCGATCACGATGTGGGTCAGGTCAGGGCGTTTGTTGAGCACGCGCTCCAGTGTTTCAGTGATCTCGGCAATCACCTGAGCTTTCTGCTCAGTGGTAACGCCATCGCGGGTGATGCGTACGCTTACGAAAGGCATGAGGGAAACTCCAGTGACCTTCCCGTCGGGATGATGGGAGAGGCGTTGGAGCTCAATGTATGGCGTTAGCTGGAGGGGATAAAGATGGGGATGGGAACATCATTAGTAACGCAGTGTAATGAGTAGATCTGAGGATGATCGAATTTGAAAGCCAGCAAAAAGCCCCGAACCAGTCGCAATGCAGTTCACTTAAGAGAACATCAGCATTCTGTGGCGAGGGAGCTTGCTCCCGCTGGGGCGCGAAGCGGCCCAAAAAGGGACTGCTGCGCAGCCCAGCGGGAGCAAGCTCCCTCGCCACGGGTATCGTGTTCGTCGTTAAGTGAACTGCATTACGAACCCGTCGGGGCTTTGCTTTGACACTCAGCCTTGAATCAGGCCTCGATACCGCAACCCATCATCAGAAAATATTGATCGGGTAATCCACAAACACACGCACTTCGTTACCGCTGACGTTGTACTCGCTCGACTTCTGCGACACGCGCAGGATCGAGCTGCGCAGTTTCACGCTGAGGTCTTTGGCCGGGCCGCTTTGTACGACGTATTTGAACTGGTTGAAGATTTCACGCTCGGTGCCGCCTTCGCTGGTGGAGGTGGTGATGTTGTCACCGCGCACGTAGGCGAAGTTGTAGCTCAGGCCTGGAACACCGAAGGTCGTGAAGTCCAGACCGTAGCCCAGTTGCCAGCTGCGTTCGTCTTCGGCGTTGAAGTCGGACCAGTAGGAGTTCGCCAGGTAGATGGTGTTACCACCGTCGCCGATGCGGTTCTGTTCTTTTTGGTAGCCGCCGTAGGCATAGCCCAGGTTGCTGTCTCCGGTGCTGCGCTGGTGCGCCAGCGTGAACGAGTGTGGACCGGTGGCGAAGGTGGCTGCCAGGCTCCAGATCTTGTTGTCATCGCCGGTGACACCGTTGTCGCGAACGTAGGAATCGTCCAGCTTGGTACGGTAGCCGTTGAAGTCCAGGGTCAGGGACTGATCCTTGGCGAGCGGGAACACGTAGTTGGCGTTCACGTACTGCTTCTTCAGCACGTCTTCGACGTCCGATGCGTACAGGGACGCCTTGAATTGTTCGGTGAACTGATAGCTGCCGCCCAACACGTTGATCGACTTCAAGCCGCCGCTGTCACGACCTTCAGCGCTCTTTCTCGATTCAGCGGTGAAGCGACCGGCATTCAGCTCCAGGCCCTTGATCTCCTTGGAGGTGATCAAAGTACCGGTGTAGCTTTCCGGCAGCAGACGCACGTTGTCGTAGCTCAATACCGGCAGGGCCGGCATCTGGTCGCCATAGGTCAGTGTGGTGCTGGACAGACGGAATTTGACGGCCGCGCCGCCCTTGGACAGATCGTCCGCTGCGTTGCCGCTGTCACCTTGTTTAAAGAAATCGATGCCCTGAGCGCCGCTTTTGCCCTTGCCACCGTCCAGGCGCAGCGCGTACAGACCAAAGGCATCCACGCCCACACCGACAGTGCCCTGAGTGAAGCCGGAAGAGAAGGTACCGATGGCCGCTTGGCCCCACTCGGCTTTGTCGGCTCGCCCATCCTTGTAATCACGGTTCATGTAGGCGTTGCGCAGCAGCACCTTGAGGCTGCTGTCTTCGACAAATCCCTTGGATTCGGCCTGGTCGTTAGCCATGGCCTGTGTAGCGCTCAAAATCCCCAGAGCGATCAAACTGATTCGCTTGTTCAACATTTTGTTTTCCTTATTACGGGTTGAAACGCGCTGTGTCGAACGGCTGAAACGGCACTATCGCGCTCTTTTTTCGTTCCGCAAACAAAAAGGCCCGCACACGAATTCTCGCGGCGGGCCTTTTTCTTATTTTTTTAGGCATGGCGGTTGGCCACAGGCGTTGGGCAGAATCGTAGCTGCGGTCTTCACCATGTGTCAATTTCATGAATCGTCTGGAATTAGGCGAAAAACATCTAAGAAAGCCCTTTACGCGGCAGAAACATTCAATTGCACTGTATTTCCCCAGTCAAACTTGACGCTCCACAATCGACGATTCAGTGGGCGCCACAGCGGGATATAGGGTGATAACCGGTAACTAAAATCTCTAAAACGACAAGAGCAATGGTGATCGCTAAACTTCGCGCAAAAAAAAACGCTGCCATCCTGGCAGCGCTTTTTTTTTGATCAATCCGTTGTTTTTCTTTTTATCCTTCCATCACATCCCACAACGCATCCAGTTCCGCCTCGCTGAACAAACCAGCGGGGTAGCGCTCGATCATCGTCCGGCGCGGATCAGTTTCACTGATCGGACGCGTTCCATTGGACTTGAACCAATGCGCCAGAATCTGGAGCGATTCGCTGTTTACCGCCAGGGGATGCATTGCCCGCTCGCTCACTACATTCACTTCGGCGTTCATTTCAGCGCTCTCTCCCGGTTTGTGAGCGGCTAACTTATCCAAGGTTTATGACAGAACAACTGAGTTCTCCCCTCCCTGTTTTGCCCCATGTGCAATACAAGAGCTATGCCAATGTGGCTGGATGGTCGACCAGCGGATACAAAAAAGCCCGCAGTCCTTGGTGGCTGCGGGCTTTGGGCGATGCAAAGTACGAAAACGTTTGCCTGAGCCGATTTAGCAATGAACTCAAGCTGTTACAACTGCACTCACTCTTTGTGCGGCGCTGGCTGTTGTTGGGTAAGGCAGTGGATATTGCCGCCTCCCAGTAACAGTTCGCGGCCAGGCACCATCACCACTTCGTGCTGGGGGAACAGGTTCTGCAAAATCTCTTTTGCCGGACCATCAAGCGGGTCGTCGAAACTCGGTGCGATGATGCCGCCGTTGACGATCAGAAAATTCACGTAGGAACCGGCCAGACGTACTGACGGATTGCGCTCCTGGGTGCCATCCACCGGATCGACACCGGCACATTCTTCCTCGGTCGCGTACAGCGGACCCGGAATCGGCATTTTGTGCACTGTGAATGGGCGCCCCTTGGCGTCGGTGCTGCTTTGCAGCACTTTCATCGCCGCCTGGCAGCGCGGGTAGTTAGGGTCCTGCGGGTCGTCAGTCCAGGCCAACAGCACTTCGCCAGGACGCACGTAGCAGCAGAAGTTATCCACATGGCCGTCGGTTTCATCGTTGAACAGACCGTCCGGCAGCCAGATGATTTTATCCACAGCCAGGTTGGCACTGAGCACCGCTTCGATTTCCGCGCGGTTCATGTGCGGATTGCGATTGCGGTTGAGCAGGCATTCTTCGGTGGTGATCAACGTGCCTTCGCCATCGACGTGGATCGAACCACCTTCGAGCACAAAGCCTTCGGTGCGATAGCGCGGGCTGCGCTCGATCTCGAGGATCTTGCCGCCCACCTGCGAGTCGCGATTCCATGGCGAATACAGGCCACCGTCAAAACCGCCCCAGGCGTTGAAATCCCAGTTCACGCCACGGACTTCGCCGTTGTTGTTGATGACGAATGTCGGGCCGGTATCGCGGACCCAGGCGTCGTCGCTGGACATCTCGACAACGCGGATATTCGGCACGTCCAGGCGGGCGCGGGCGTTTTCATACTGGCCGGCGGAAACCGCCACGGTCACGGGTTCGAAACGGGCAATGGCCTTGGCTACCGCGACGTGCGCGGCTTGCGCCGGTTTGCCGCCCAGGCGCCAGTTGTCCGGGCGCTCGGGCCAGACCATCCAGGTCTGGGTTTGCGGTGCCCACTCGGCCGGCATGTAGAAGCCGTCTGCGCGAGGGGTGCTGTTCAAAGTGGTCATGGCAGTCAGGACTCCAGGGATCCGTCGAGGGTTTTGATAGCACCATACAGGTTCGGACGGCGGTCGCGGAAGGAACCCCAGGCGCTGCGAGTGTGTTCGAGTTTGTCGAGGTCGAAACTGTGGACCAGTACGCCCTCCTCGGTCTCGTTGAGTTCTTGCACCTTCTCGCCGAATTGGTCGGCGATGAATGAAGAGCCGTAGAACGTAATGTCGTAGCCGTCCTGTTCCTCGTTGCCAATGCGGTTGCTGGCAATCAGCGGCATCAGGTTGGCACCGGCATGGCCCTGTTGCACACGCTGCCAGTGATCACGGGACGAAATAGTCTTGTCGTGCGGTTCGCTGCCGATGGCGGTCGGGTAGAACAGGATTTCCGCACCTTGCAACGCCATGCTGCGCGCAGCTTCAGGGAACCACTGATCCCAGCAGATGCCCACGCCGATTTTCGCGTAGCGGGTGTTCCACACCTTGAAGCCGGTATCACCCGGGTTGAAGTAATACTTCTCGTGATACCCGGGACCGTCCGGAATGTGGCTTTTACGATAAATCCCGAGGTTGCTGCCGTCGGCATCGATGATTGCAATGCTGTTGAAACGCGCGCGACCGGCCAATTCGTAGAAGCTGATCGGCAGCACCACTTGCAGTTCCCTGGCGACTTTCTGGAAATGCTTGATCGCGACGTTGTCTTCCACAGTCGTGGCCAGTTGCAGGTAATCCGGATTGGGCTTCTGGCAGAAGTACGGCGCCTCGAACAGTTCCTGGATCAGGATGATCTGTGCACCTTTGGCGGCGGCTTCACGGACCAGCCGTTCAGCCACTTCGATGTTGCCTTCAAGGTCCCAGGAACAGGCCATCTGAGTGGCGGCGACGGTAACGATACGGCTCATGGATCATCTCCGGGCAAGTGCGTGACGTTCGGGCATGGTTGATCCACGCCTTGGCAATGGCGACTTTATATCCGATAAAAATCGGCTTTTAAAGCGATAAATATGCCTTGCGTCTAAAAATACCCACTTAAACCCGATAACAATCGAACTAAAACCCCAAAAACTGTAGGAGCGAGCCTGCTCGCGATAGCGGTTTTTCAGCCACGAATTCTGTGACTGTCACAACCTCATCGCGAGCAGGCTCGCTCCTACAGGGGGCCGTGTTTACAGGCCTTCCGACAACACCCTCGAGAGCATGTCGACAAAGAAATCCACGCTCTGGCGCGAAGTCACCATCGGCGGCTTGATCTTCAGGACGTTGAGGAAATCACCGGTCGGCTGCATGAAAATCCCCAGCTCACGCAAACGATCGCACAGCGCCGTGGTTTCTTCGGTGGCCGGCTCCAGGGTCTCGCGATTGCGGATCAACTCGACCCCCAGATAAAACCCGGACCCATGCACGGCACCCACCAACGGATGAATATCGATCAGCGCTTCAAGGCGTTCCTTGAAGTACCCGCCAACGACCTGGGCGTTTTCCCAGAGTTTTTCTTCCTCCATGACATCCAGCACCGCCATGCCAACTTGGCAACTGACCGGACTGCCGCCCGCCGATGAGAAGAAATAGCCCTCGGCCTCCAGCGCTTCGGCGATTTCCCGGCGAGTGATCACCGCGCCCAAGGGCTGGCCGTTGCCCATGCCCTTGGCCATGGTGATGATGTCCGGCACCACGCCCTGCTCTTCGAACCCCCAGAAGAAATGGCCCATGCGTCCATAGCCGACCTGCACTTCGTCGGCGATGCACACGCCGCCCTGGGCGCGAACCATTGCGTAAACCTGCTTCAAGTAACCCGGCGGTAGCGAGATACCGCCGGCATTGCCATACACCGGCTCGCAAATGAAACCGGCCAGTTGGCGCTTCTGTTCGGCGATTTTCGCCAGGTTGTGTTCGACGCTGCGCACGTAGTCCGGCGCGCTGTCCGGCCCACGGAACTCGCCGCGGTAGGTATTCGGGGCGGTCACCGGATGCACCCAGTCCGGACGGCTGCTCAAGGCTTTGGGATTGTCGGCAATCGACGTCGACACCGCGTCAGCACCCACCGTCCAGCCGTGATAGGCCTCAAGCACGCTGAGCATGTCGCGACCGCCGCTGTAAGCCCATGCCAGACGGATCGCCAGATCATTGGCCTCGCTCCCGCTGTTCACCAGGAACACGCGGTCCATGGAATCCGGCGCCAGCTTCAGCAATCGCTCGGAAAACTCCGCGACCGCGGCATAGTTGAACCGCGAGTTGGTGTTGAGCAGCGACCACTGACGGCTGGCGACCGCGGCCATGCGTGGATGACCGTGGCCGAGCACCGCGACGTTGTTGAGCATGTCGAGGTAGGAACGGCCCTGCATGTCGATCAGGTGATTGCGCCAGCCGCGCTCGATACGCGGCGGGTCGACGTAATAGTGTTTTTGTGTGCGGGCGAAACTGGCGTCGCGGCGGGCCAGCAGGGTTTGCGAGTCGAGCTCTTTTTCCGCATCACAGGCCAGGCCCAGCAATGCTGCCGGTGACGGACACAATGCCTGCCACGCTGCCGCACGCGACGGCGTGCAAAACAACGGCGCACTGAACGAAGACCCTCGGCACAACTGCACGATCAGCGGTCCGCTGACCGAGCCCAACACCTGGCCTTTGACCAATGCCGCACCTGCATGCAATGACGGCGTGACACCCCAGAGCCGCACGCTCAGTTGCGGACCGTCGAGTTGCAGCACATCCGGCAACGGCTGGTGAACCACGCCGGCAAAGGGTGCCTCGATCGTCGTGCCCGCAGGCACCCGCAACTCGACGTGCAACGGGCAAGTGTCCGGTTCGGCGGCGCAATCCGGACGGGTGCGGGACAACCGGTATTGCCCGTACCGACTGGCCGCCAGACCGTGGACGGCGGCAGCTTCGTCGAGCAATCGCTGATCGGTGCCTGCTTGTTCCCAGTTCCCCGCTTCGAAGTGCGGGCTGAGAACGCCCAGGTCAATCAAGGCAAATTCACGCCCGACCAGGCTTGGCAGCAACGGCGCAAAACCTTCACTGCCAATGTCCGGCAGGTTCTGGCCAACCGCCGTCAGGATGGCCGCTTCCATCAGCGCCAGCGGCACCGAAGTCGCCACGCGGAAAATCTCCCACTCGTGGCTCAAATTATCGCGGCTGTAGGTGTTGCCCGGATCGATGCTGACCTGCTGTTCACCGCTGAGTACCAATACCGCGGCACGGGCGACGATCAGCGGCCACAACGCCAGCAACTCCTCGTGGGTCAGCGGATTCACCGCATGATAGGCCTGCACCGCCGGCAGTATGCAGAACGGATCGCCTTCGCCGTGATGCAACAGCGCCGCGCAAGTCACCGACAAGTCAGTGATGCGCCAGGTGCGCACCAGATCGCCGAAATCGATCACGCCTTGCAACTGCCAATGACGCTGGGCATCACGCTGCCACACCACGTTGTCATCGGTGATGTCCATGTGAATGGCTTGCACAGGCAGCTTGTCTTCCAGGGGTTGCAGACGGCGTTCTGCCTGTTCCGCGGCTTCGGCGATCAGCCGGCGCTGGTTGTCGTCCTGGATGACCGGCAACAAATGCGCGATCAGGGCCTGCGCGTGGCGCGCATCCCATTGCAGCGTGCGCACCAGCCCCGGATGGTCGAAATCCGCCAGCGCCAGGTCCATCTCGCCGCACAAGCGACCGAAACCGGCCACCACCGTGGAGTTGAAGTATTCGAGGTGGGTCAGCGACTGGCCTTCGATGTAGTCCAGCAGGCGCACATGTACCGCCTGGCCCGCGACATTGAGCGAGAGTAGATCCGCACCGTTTTTGGCCGCGATCACTCGTGGCACATGCACGTCGGGGTGCTGCGCCAAATGTTTGAGCCCGGCATGCTGGGCCTGTAACTCCAGTGCCGAGTAGTCTCCGCGACAGATTTTCAGAACAAACCGGCCCTGCTCGCTATCGACGCGATAGTTGAGGTCCTGCTGGCTGCCAAGGGCCTGCAAGCTGCCGCTCAGTCCGTAATGCTCCTGCAACAGCTCTAGCGCTTGCTCCGCAGACACTTGCGGGCTGGGCAAACTGGCGCGATGAATCAACGTGGCGAGCGGCATACAACGACCCCTGAAATGTTTTTAGGCGCCTATATCGCCACTGCCGAAGACGATACGCAACCCCCACCCCTCGCTTCGATCGGCCCCTTGCGCAAGAATGTCGGGCATTAGCCCATTTCTGGAGAAAGCCATGAAAGCCGTCACCACCGACCTGCCCGGTGTGCTGATCCTTGAACCCACCGTCATGGGCGATGAGCGCGGCTTTTTTTTCGAGAGCTTCAACACCCGCACTTTTCAGCAAGCAACGGGGCTGGCCCCCACGTTCGTCCAGGACAATCATTCCCGCTCGAAGAAAGGCGTACTTCGAGGCCTGCATTACCAGTTGCAAAACACTCAGGGCAAATTGGTGCGCGTGGTCATTGGCGAAATGCTCGACGTGGCTGTGGACATCCGCCGCAGCTCGCCCCACTTCGGCAAGTGGATTGCGGTGCGCCTGTCCGCCGAAAACCGTCGCCAACTGTGGATTCCCGAAGGTTTTGCTCACGGCCTGGTGGCGTTGAGCGAGGTTGCCGAGTGCCTCTACAAAACCACTGACTATTACAACCCGGCCGCCGAACACAGCATCCGCTGGAACGACCCGGACCTGGCCATCGATTGGCAACTGGACTGCGCACCACAACTGTCGCCCAGGGATCAGAATGCAACACTCTTCAAGGACGCCGACGTCTTTGCCTAGGCATAATGCGTCGATATCCACAGGCGCTCGATGCTCATGACTCCGACCCTCCCCCGCAGACCCCGCTGGCGCAGCCTGGCGCTGCTGGCATTGTGCCTGGCGCCGTTGCTGTGGCCGCTCGAGCATCTGGCCGAGCGCTACTACCGCAGCGAACTGGCCGGGCAAAATCGCCAGACCCTCGACCTGTACGTCGCCAACCTGCTGGGCACTTTGCACCGCTACGAAGTATTGCCACAGATTCTCGGCGATCTGCCGGCCCTGCGCGCCGTACTCGGCGCTCCCGACGATAGCGTCACCCAGGGCAATGCCAATCGTCTGCTGAAAAACATCAGCACGCAGACCGGCGCCGAAGTCATGTACCTGATGGACACCACGGGCAAGACGCTGGCCGCCTCCAATTGGGACAAGCACGACAGTTTCGTCGGGCGCAATTTCTCCTTCCGCCCGTACTTCAGCGAAGCGATGGCAGGGCGCCTGGGACGTTTCTTCGGGCTGGGCACCACCTCGGCCAAACGCGGCTATTTCTTCGCCGCAGCGGTGCGCAATGGCGAGAAAATCACCGGAGTGCTGGTGGTCAAGGTCGACCTCGACCACACCGAAAGCCTGTGGGGCAAAACCCCGGAACAACTGCTGCTGACCGATCACAACGGCGTGGTCATCCTCACCTCGCGGCCGGAATGGCGTTTTCGCGCGACCCGACCGCTGAGCGAAGAAGAGCGCAAGGCAATCAGCGCGATCCAGCCCTATCCAACCCGTGATCCGCGACCGTTGAAACTCAATCCAAATGCCTGGCTGACCCAGTCCCAAGCGATTGCAGAAACCGGCTGGAACGTCAGCATCCTCGCCCCTCGCACCCTGATCGACCGCCCGGTGCGCACCGTCGTGGCCATCGGCGGCGCCACGCTGTTGGTGTTGATGCTGCTGCTCGGCCTGATGATGCAGCGTCGCCGTCACTACCTGGAACGTATCGCGTTCGAAGCCAAGGCCCGGCGCGAACTGGAAGGTCGGGTGGCCGAGCGAACCAGCGATCTGGAAGGCCTCAACCGTCGCCTGAAACAGGAAGTGCTGGAACGCGAGCAGGCTCAGCAGGACCTGGTGCGCGCCCAAGATGACCTGGTGCAGGCCGGCAAACTCTCGGCGCTGGGCACCATGTCAGCGAGTATCAGCCACGAACTCAATCAACCGCTGGCGGCCATCCGCAGCTACGCGGAAAACGCCGAAGTGTTGCTCGACCATCAACGCACCGAAGATGCCCGCGGCAACCTCAAGTTGATCAGCGAACTGACCGGGCGCATGGCGTCGATTATCGCTCACTTGCGGGCCTTTGCCCGTCGCGACCGCCACGCGCCGGAAAGCGTGGCCTTGCAACCGGCGCTGGACGATGCCCTGGCCTTGCTGGCCAAGCGTCGACGCAGCATGGAAGTCGAGTTGATCCGCGACTTGCCTGCCGCGACATTGTGGGTCGAAGCCGGTGAAACCCGTCTGCGCCAAGTGCTCGGCAACCTGCTGGCCAACGCACTCGACGCCCTCACGGAAAAAGGTCCGCCACGCAAACTCTGGCTGAGTGCCCAGACCACTGCCGATGGCGTCCACCTGTACATTCGCGACAACGGCCCCGGCTTTTGCATGGAAGCCCTTGGTCGCGCCAGCGAACCCTTCTACACCACCAAGACCCGTACTCAGGGGCTTGGCCTGGGCCTGGCCATTTGCGAGACGCTGATGCGCGCCTTCGGTGGTGAACTGTCGTTCGCCAACCACAAGGAGGGCGGCGCGTTGATTACCCTGAAGCTACGCGCAGGCGCACCCGGTGTGAGCCTGCAACCGTCCGAGGACCGAAGTGCATGACCATCGACAATCGCATTCAGGTCGTGTTGATCGACGACGATCCCCACCTGCGCCAGGCCCTGAGCCAGACCCTCGATCTGGCCGGCCTGAAAATCCTGCCGCTGGCCGAAGCCAAGGGCCTGGCCGGGCAACTGGAACGTGACTGGCCGGGTGTGGTGGTCAGCGACATTCGCATGCCGGGCATGGACGGTCTCGAACTGCTGACCGAACTGCACGCCCAGGACCCGGAGCTGCCGGTACTGTTGATTACCGGTCACGGCGACGTGCCGCTGGCGGTGCAAGCCATGCGCGCCGGGGCTTATGACTTCCTGGAAAAACCCTTCGCCAGCGACGCCCTGCTCGACAGCGTGCGCCGCGCCCTGGCCCTGCGCCGGTTGGTGCTGGATAACCGCAGCCTGCGTCTGGCACTGAGCGATCGCAATGAGCTGAGCACTCGCCTGGTCGGGCATTCGCCGTCGATGCTGCGCCTGCGCGAGCAGATCGGCGCATTGGCGGCGACCAAGGCTGACGTGCTGATCCTCGGCGAAACCGGTGCCGGCAAGGAAGTCGTCGCGCGGGCGCTGCACGACCTGTCGAGCCGGCGTAACGGTCCGTTCGTGGCGATCAATGCCGGGGCGCTGGCCGAATCGGTGGTCGAAAGTGAACTGTTCGGCCATGAACCGGGCGCTTTCACCGGCGCGCAAAAGCGTCGCATCGGCAAGTTCGAATTCGCCAACGGCGGCACGCTGTTCCTCGATGAAATCGAAAGCATGAGCCTGGATGTGCAGGTTAAACTGCTGCGTCTGCTGCAAGAGCGGGTGGTCGAACGCCTGGGCGGCAATCAACTGATCCCGCTGGACATCCGCATCATCGCCGCCACCAAGGAAGACCTGCGGCAATCAGCCGATCAGGGCCGTTTCCGCGCCGACCTGTATTACCGCCTGAACGTCGCGCCGCTGCGCATTCCACCGCTGCGCGAGCGCGGTGAAGATGCGCTGGTGCTGTTCCAGCATTTTGCCGATGAAGCCAGCGCTCGCCATGGCTTGCCGCCCCATGAACTGCAGCCGGGGCAACGCGCACTGCTGTTGCGCCACACCTGGCCCGGCAATGTGCGCGAACTGCAAAACGCTGCCGAACGCTTCGCCCTCGGCCTGGAACTGGCACTGGACAACAATGAGCCGCAGGGCGCCGTAGGGACCGTGGTTGAAATGGTCAGCGGAGGCTTGAGCGAGCAAGTGGAAAACTTCGAGAAAACCCTGATTGCCGCGGAACTGGCGCGCTCGCACAGCTCGGTGCGCAGCGTTGCCGAAGCCCTTGGCATTCCGCGCAAGACCTTGCACGACAAACTGCGCAAACACGGTCTGAGCTTCGCCGACAGCGGTGCCACCAGCCACACCGACGACCTCGATTGAGCCTCGTCAAATAATCAACTGCCAATAAGAGGCCCTGAATGAGCCGCGAAAGTCGTCAACTGGAATCCGTCCTCCACCACGACATCCCCCTCACCCGGGACATGGGCCTCAAGGTGCTCGACTGGCACGATCAGCAACTGCGCCTGCACTTGCCACTGGACGCCAACGTCAACCACAAGAGCACCATGTTCGGCGGCAGCTTGTATTGCGGCGCCGTGCTGGCCGGTTGGGGCTGGCTGCATTTGCGCCTCAAGGAAGAAGGCATCACCGACGGGCACATCGTGATTCAGGAAGGGCAGATCAGTTATCCGCTGCCGGTGACGGGGGATGCCAATGTCATTTGCCAGGCGCCGGATCCGGTGATCTGGAAGAAATTCCTGACCACGTTCCAGCGATACAGCCGAGCGCGATTGACGCTGCATACGCGGGTGGTGAATTCGGGGAGCGATGAGGTTGCGGTGCGGTTTACCGGGCAGTACGTACTGCACCGGTAAATTCGCGTTAGTCGGATTTGGGTGTTTTGGTGAACGTCAGAACGACGTCATCAGCTCCCTGTTCTCTACGCTGAAAAGCCGCAATGGACTTATTCCGGCAAAGCACTTTCTCGAAACCGACGATATCAATCTCAAGGGCATAGTCCCCCTTGAGCTCGCAGGTGATCCGATTGCCGTAAACCGCGTCCGGACGCGTATCGTGATATGTATTGATGAAGCCCAAAATATTCTCACTTCCCTCGACCGGCGTAATATTCGCGTGGGCAACAGATTCCACCCTATCCGGGTCACCGTGTTTCAACCTGCCAAAAGGCGTGATCAGCTCAAGTCCTTCTGGAGGCGCCTTGATTGTAAGTGTTCCTGCATAAGTCGGTCCCGACATCAGAAACACGGACGCGACAATGAACAGACTCTTTATATTCATTTTCAGGTTTCCTTGCCTGCGAACAAACATGATTAGCATTCGGGAGGCTCACCGGCCTCCCGCGTTGCATGATGTACTCATCAATTTTTATTGAACGTAAGGATTACATCGCTAGCCCCTTCACTTCTTAACTGCGTGAAGGACTTTTTTGAATCCTTACAGTCATCTACTTCAAAACCAACGATATTCACCGTAACGGTGTAAGGGGCCTTTATTTCACAGGTGATGTTGTTGCCATACAAAAACTCATCACCCTCGTGGTGACTGATAGTGAGGTAACCAATGATCGCCGGTGTGCCTGTCGCCGTTTCTGGAGAAATTACTTGATAGGAGTCCGTAGCGCCAACCAGAACCAAATCATTGTCTCCGTACTTGATCGTGCCGTTGCTACTGGTTATCAAATCAAGTCCTTGGGGCGGAGCCTTGATAGTCAGCGTTCCGGCAGAAACTGTGTTTATTACTGTCAGCAAAGAGCCGAGTAAAATCGCACTGGCAATTTTCATAGCTAACAAATCCTTCCTGAGTAAATTTAGCCGAGAAGAAACTCAGAGCCTCAAGCAAATAATAAAACTGCTTACTCAGGCAATGGACTGCATCCGGATTTGATACTAGCAGTAAAGATTCAACTCGAAACCTGTAAAATCTGACAGTGTATAAAACAACAGGCGTTACAGATTCAAAAAACTCGACCCGCCAAATTCAGTGTTTATTACAAGTTAAATATGTTATTTGCTCTCTCCAGGCGGCTTTCGCCGGAAGTGCGACAAAGAACTCATTCAACAGCGATTCCCGCGCCGGATAACAGAACCGCGCGCCGCTCAAATCCAGCACCTCACCGCCCGCGCCTTCAAGCACACCTTGCGCCGCCGCGGTATCCCATTGCGAAGTCGGTGCCAGACGCGGGTAAAAATCCGCTGCGCCTTCAGCCAACAGACAAAACTTCAGCGAGCTGCCGATGTTGGCCAATTGCAATTCGCCAAGGCTGGCGCTCAACCCCGCCAACAAACGCTCCTGTTCCGGGCTGGTATGGCGGCGACTGGCAACCACGGTGAACGGCTGACCGGGAGCCAAGGCATCGCGCACCTGGATCGCCACCGGCGTAGCGCCTTTATCACCCCGCCACGCGCCGAGCCCGGCACCGCCGACATAGAAGCGTCCATTGGTCGGCATCGACACCACGCCGAACACCACTTGGCCGTTTTCAATCAGGGCAATGTTCACGGTGAACTCTTCGCTGCCGGCAATGAACTCCTTGGTGCCGTCCAGTGGATCGACCAGCCACCAACGCTGCCATCCCGCACGCACGCTTTGCGGGATATTGGCATCCTCCTCTGACAGCACCGCAATGCTCGGGTCCAACGCCGTCAGCCCAGCCAGAATCAGATGATGAGCCGCCAGGTCTGCCGCCGTGACAGGCGAGTCATCGGATTTGGCCGTCACCGCTGTGCCAGTTCGCCAAAACGGCAGGATCGCTTCACCGGCCTTCAGGGCCAGTTCAATCACGGGGGCCATCAATGGGTGAGGGAACGTCATGGCAAAAACACTCCACGCTGAGTCAAAAGATCACGGGCCAGATACAGCGCCGCCAAGGCACGGCCTTCGGTAAATTGCGGGTTTTGCGCCAGCGCCGACAACTCGCGCAGGTTGACTTTGCCCAGGCCCATCGGCTCCGGTTCGTCACCTTCCAGACGCTCTTCGTAGAGATCGGTGGCCAGCACCACCTGGATTTTCTGGCTCATGTAGCCGGGCGACAGCGACAACTCGGTCAGATGCTCCAATTGCCGCGCGCCAAAACCTGCCTCTTCCTTGAGCTCGCGTTCAGCTGCTGCGAGTACGTCTTCGCCCGGCTCGATCAGGCCTTTGGGCAGCGATAATTCGTACGCATCCGTGCCACCGCAATACTCCTCGACCAGCACCGCGTGATCGGCATCGAGCATCGCCACGATCATCACCGCGCCATACCCTGCGCCCTTACCAACCAATCGCTCATAGGTGCGCTCAACGCCATTGGAAAAGCGCAGTTTCAGCTCCTCAACGCAGAACAAACGGCTGGTGGCGACAATCTCGCGGGCGAGGATGGTGGGTTTCTGGCGCATGAGCGGCTCCTTGGCGTGAACGGGTTACTATACCCGGCCTATCCTGATTGTTTACCTCGGATATCTTTTTACCGCTGGAGAAGTTTTTTATGTCCCTGCTGCCCTGGCGCGACATCGACACCGTTCTGCTGGATATGGATGGCACGCTGCTGGACCTGCATTTCGATAACCACTTCTGGCTGGAGCATTTGCCCCAGCGTTATGCAGACCTGCACGGCGTGAGCCGGGCCATGGCCGAGATGGAGTTGCAACCGTTGTTCGAGCGCCATGCCGGTCAGTTGCAGTGGTACTGCCTGGATTTCTGGAGCGCCGAACTGAAACTGTCGGTGCGCGACCTGAAACTGGAAACCGCTCATCTGATCGCCCTGCGCCCGGACGCGGACACGTTCCTGGCGGCGATCAAACAGGCCGGCAAACGCGTGGTGCTGATCACCAACGCACACCGCGATTCGCTGTCCTTGAAACTGGAAAAAATCGAACTGGCGCCCTACTTCGAGCGGTTGATCAGCTCACACGATTACGGTTTCCCCAAGGAAAACCCGCAGTTCTGGGAGGCGTTGCAGGCCGACATCGACTTCGACCCGGCGCGCAGTCTGTTCATCGATGACACCCTGTCGATCCTGCGCAGTGCGCGAAACTTTGGCGTGGCGCATTTGCTGGCCGTAAAAGAACCGGACAGCCGACAAGGGCCGAGGGATACGGCGGAGTTTGCGGCAGTTGAGGATTATCGGGATTTGATTGCCGGGCTTTGAGACCTTGTGGCGAGGGAGCTTGCTCCCGCTCGGCTGCGCAGCAGGCGCACTTCAGCTGACATGATCTATCAGAAAGAACACATCAGCCGGATTGGGAGTGCTTCGCACGCCAGCGGGAGCAAGCTCCCTTGCCACGGGTTTTGTTTTTACTCGGGAATCCGCAACGACTGCCCCGGATAGATCTTGTTCACATCCTTGAGCATCGGTTTGTTCGCCTCGAAGATTTTGTTGTACAGGTTGGCATTGCCATACACACGCAGGGAAATGGCGCTCAAGGTGTCGCCCTTCTCGACCACGACGAACTTGGCGGCCACGACCACAGGTCCAGTAACAGTGATCTGGTCGTCAACAGCGCTGACACCGGCAACGTTGCCCAACGCCAGGAGGATCTTTTCTTTCTCTTCCTGGCTGTTTGCTTCGCCAGTGGCAATGACTTTATCGCCTTCGACCTTGACCTGGATCTTTGAAGTGTCGATCCCTGTCAGCGCGCTCTGCACGTGTTTGGTCAACGCTTCACTGTTGGCTTCAGCCTTGTCGGGCGTCAGTGCATCGAGGATTTTTTCACCAGCTTCTTTCAGAAAACTGAACAGGCTCATCGTGTGCTCTCCTTGGGAATTGATTGTTCCAGACGCAAAAGCCTAGACCACCGCCGTCACTTGCGAATCCAACCCGACCAATGACCCCGCTTGCGATAGAATCCGTAGCTTCCCGACCCCTGGAGCGAAGATGGACATCAAGCAGCTGAAATTCCTGATCGCTCTCGACGAAACCCGGCACTTCGGCCAGGCCGCCGCGCGTTGTCACATCACCCAGCCGACGCTGTCCATGCGCCTGCGCAGCCTTGAAGAAGAGCTTGAGCTGCCACTGGTCAATCGCGGGCAACGCTTCGAGGGCTTCACCGCGCCGGGCGAACGCGTGCTGGCCTGGGCGCGGACCGTGTTGGCCGCCTATGACGGCTTGTACGCCGAGGCAGCGGCCTGTCGCGGCAATCTGGTGGGGACTTTGCGTTTGGGAGTGGTGCCGCTGTCGAGCTTCGATCCGCTGCCGTTGATGCAACGCCTGCACGCCGAACACCCGAACCTGCGCTTTGAACTGTCGGCGCTCAGCTCCGAACAGATCCTCGAACAATTGGCGAACAATCGTCTGGATCTGGGAGTTTCCTATCTGGAACGCCTGGACGGCGAACACTTCGACTCGCTGGCCTTCAGCGAAACCCGCATGGGTCTGCTCTACGATCAGCGATTCTTCAGCTTTGGCGAGGCGCCGCTGAGTTGGGAGTCGCTGATCGAATTGCCGCTGGGCATGCTCACCAGCGGCATGCACTTTCGCCAGTCCATCGATCACAACTTCCACAGCCGCGGCCTCACCCCGCAGCCCCTGTTACAGACCGACGCCGTGCATCAACTGTTACAAGCTGTGCATGGCGGCCTGTGTTGTGCGGTGATGCCGCTGGAGGGTGGCCTCGAAGGCCTGACCGAGCACTTGCGCCTGCAACCGATTGCAAATGCCCAGACGCTCGGCCGGCTGGGGTTGATCATGCGTCGCAGTGCTCCACGCTCGGCTTTGGCAGAAGCTTGCTTTGCGATCTATCAACAATCGTTGACCCAAGCTTGATCGACGCCATCTATCGGCACATCAGTAATAGCGATTAGACGCGACAGTTTGCCGCGCCTAGTCTTAAAGCTGACCAAACCGTCGGTGATGCCATGAAAGCCAAGCGCCCTGCCTGCGCGGCGCCTGCCCTCGAAACGCCCGCGCCCGCCGCCAGCCAGACCTATAGCTACAGCAATCTTGAATATTCGGAATCGGACAGCACAGCGCTGGCCGAAGAAGTCGCGTTGGCGATTGCCTATAACGGCATCAGCCAGGCCGTGATGCTGGTGACGCCGACTGACCTCGAAGACTTTATTGTCGGCTTCAGCCTGGGCAGCGGCATCATCGAGGACGCCAATGATATTTATGATCTGCAGCTCAGCGGTTCAGGGTCAGCTCAATACGCGCAAGTGACCATCGCCAACCGTGCGTTCTGGAACCTCAAGCAGCAGCGTCGGCAACTGGCCGGCACCAGCGGTTGCGGCCTGTGCGGCGTAGAAGCGGTGGAGCAGGCCCTGCCGGATCTCAAAGTGTTGCCCGGCGCCCCGCTACCGCCCGCCGAATGGCTCGACGGCCTGCGCCAGCGCATCGGCGCGTTCCAGCCTTTGGGCCAGCATTGCGGTGCAGTGCATGCCGCAGTGTTCATGAATGACCGCGGCGAATTGTTGCTCGGTCGGGAAGACATTGGCCGGCACAACGCCCTCGACAAGCTGATCGGCGGACTGGTTCGCCAGAACATTTCGATTGAAGGCGGGCTGGCGATTGTCACCAGCCGTTGCAGTCTCGAATTGATTCAGAAAGTCTTGCGCGCCGGCATCCAGACCCTGGTCAGCCTGTCGTCGCCCACGGGCCTTGCCGTGCAGTGGGCCCGTCGACACAACCTCAACCTCATCCATTTGCCACAGAAAAATGCGCCACGGGTCTACAGCCCTGCTTTGGAGAATCAAGCGTGAGTCAACACCGTCAAGCCGACCAGACACCCGTTCCTCGCTACAAACCCTACAAAGGTCCGGCCGGTGGTTGGGGCGCACTGATCAGCGTCGCCCAGGCCTGGTTGACCAGCGACAACGCGCTGAAAAACCTGCGCATGATGCTCAAGACCAACAAGAACGGCGGCTTCGACTGCCCCGGTTGTGCCTGGGGCGATTCCAATGAAGCCGGTATGGTGGCGTTCTGTGAAAACGGCGCCAAAGCGGTGAACTGGGAAGCGACCAAACGCCGGGTCGATGGCAAGTTCTTCGCCAGACACAGCGTCACTTCATTGCTGGAGCAGAGCGACTACTGGCTCGAATATCAGGGCCGTCTGACCGAGCCGCTGCGTTACAACGCACAAACCGATCGCTACCAGCCCATCAGCTGGGACGAAGCCTTTGCACTGGTCGCCAAACACTTGAAGGGCCTGTCGAGCCCGGATCAGGCCGAGTTCTACACCTCGGGGCGGGCCAGCAACGAGGCGGCTTTTCTTTATCAATTGTTTGTGCGCGCCTACGGCACCAACAATTTTCCCGACTGCTCGAACATGTGCCACGAGGCCAGTGGTGTTGCGTTGTCGCAAAGTGTCGGTGTCGGCAAAGGCACCGTAACCTTCGATGACTTCGAACACGCCGATGCGATTTTCGTCTGGGGACAGAACCCTGGCACCAACCACCCGCGGATGCTCGAACCGCTGCGTGAGGCGGTGAAGCGTGGCGCACAAGTGGTGTGCATCAACCCGCTCAAGGAACGCGGCCTGGAACGTTTCCAGCATCCGCAACACCCGATCGAAATGCTCACCAATAGTGACAAGCCAACCAACACCGCGTACTTCCGCCCGGCACTGGGCGGTGACATGGCGATCATGCGCGGCATGGCCAAGTTTCTGCTGCAATGGGAACGCGATGCGCAAAAGACTGGCGCGCCGGCGGTGTTCGACCACGACTTCCTCAACGAGCACAGCGTCAACGTGCTGGACTACCTGGCTGTCATCGACGACACCCCGTGGGAGCAGATCGTCGCGCAATCCGGCCTGCCGCTGGTGGAAATCGAGCAAGCCGCGCGCATGTACGCCAAGGGCAAGAACGTCATCATGTGCTGGGCGATGGGCATCACCCAGCATCGCCACTCGGTGGCGACCATCCAGGAAATCGCCAACCTGATGCTGCTGCGCGGCAACATCGGTCGGCCGGGCGCGGGCCTGTGCCCGGTGCGCGGCCACAGTAACGTGCAGGGCGACCGGACCATGGGCATCAACGAACGTCCGCCGGTGGCGTTTCTCGATGCGCTGGAACGGCGCTTCCAGTTCAAGGTGCCCCGTGAAAATGGCCACAACGTGGTCGAGGCCATCCACGCCATGGCCGAAGGCCGGGCGAAAGTGTTCATTGCCCTGGGCGGCAACTTCGCCCAAGCCACCCCCGACAGCCCTCGGACCTTTCAGGCGCTGAGCAATTGTGACCTGACCGTTCAGATCAGCACCAAACTCAACCGCAGCCATTTGGCTCACGGTAAAGACGCGTTGATTCTGCCATGCCTGGGCCGCACCGACATCGACCGGCAAACCGAAGGCCCGCAAGCGGTGACCGTCGAAGACTCGTTCAGCATGGTCCATGCCTCCAATGGTCAACTGGAGCCGCTGTCGAACCAGATGCGCTCTGAGCCGGCGATCCTCGCCGGCATCGCCGCCGCAACCCTGGGCAATCATCCGGTGGACTGGAACTGGCTGGTCGGCGACTACCGCCGCATTCGTGATCTGATCGCCGAGACCATCCCCAACTTCAAAGACTTCAACGAAAAGATCAAGAACCCGGGCGGCTTCTACCTCGGCAACAGTGCCGGTGCGCGCAAGTGGAACACTGCGTCGGGCCGGGCCAATTTCAAACCGAACCTGTTGCCCAAGGACCTGGTCCACGAGCGCACCCGCGCCACCGGCAAGCTGCCGGACCTGATCATGCAATCGATGCGATCGCACGATCAGTACAACACCACGATCTATGGCCTCAACGATCGTTATCGCGGAGTGAAGGGTCAGCGCGATGTGTTGTTCGTCAACGAAGCCGACATCATTCGCCTGGGCTTCAAACCGGGGCAAAAGGCTGACATCGTTTCGCTCTGGGATGACGGCGTTGAACGCCGGGTGAAAGGCTTCACGCTGCTGGCATTCGACATCCCGGCCGGGCAGGCGGCGGCGTACTACCCGGAAGTGAACCCGTTGGTACCGCTGGAAAGCACCGGGGACGGTAGTCATACGCCGACGTCGAAATTTGTGGCGATCCGCCTCGAAGCGGCGAGTGAGACCGGGTTGATCATGGCCAAGTCGGCGTAACGCGACGTCTGATCTGCCCCCATCGCCAGCAGGCTCGCTCCCACATTCGATCTTCAGTGAACACATCATTGGTGTTCGACGGAAATCCACTGTAGGAGCGAGCCTGCTCGCGATGGCGCCGGACCGTTCAATCCATGTTTCAATACTGTCGAAAAATTTCCAAACGCCCACAAAAAAGGCCGTTTTCTAACGAAAACAGCCTTTGCGAAGTAGTAAAAGACCGGCGAAAAACAGTTAAGTTCCGCCCAAAAAACAGCAACTTATAGAAATGTGCTGAAGTCGTGTTACTCGTCGGATTTCGATTGTCACACCTCTGACACAGCCTCAGGATCGCGTCGTCATCCCCTTGAGGTTCCTCCATGAAGTTCTCCTCGATTCTCTTGTTGTCCCTTGGCCTGGTCAGTGGCATTGCCTCTGCCGGCGGCACCACCGAAGCAGGTGTGGGCGGCGCATTGGGCGGGGTTCTAGGCTCAGTCGTCGGCCAATCGATTGGCGGCAATACAGGTTCCACTATCGGCGCGGCCCTGGGTGGCGCGGGTGGTAGCGCAGTTGGCGCAGACAAACGCAGCCGTGGCGAAGCCGCCATTGGTGGTGCGTTGGGCGCGGCTGGCGGTAACGTGGTCGGCCGCAGTGTGGGCGGCACCACCGGCAGCCTGATCGGCTCCGCAGCAGGCGGCGGCGCCGGCGGCGCGCTGGGTAACTACATGGGCAACAAGAGCGATGACGATGACGATGATGATCGCCGTTATCGTGGCCATGATGATCGTCGTTACTACCGTGACGGTCACCCGGGCCGTGGCCATGCCTATGGTCATCGCAAGCACCACAAACACTACCGCCATCGCGACTGACCGAAGAGGTCTCGCTGGTAACGAAATCGCAGCCCGAGGGCTGCGATTTTTTTTTTGCCGGCGTTACACCACCAGACGCTCCAGTGCCTCGCGCAAACCGGCCGGAATCGCCACCGGCTGATTCGAAGCGCGGTCGACAAACACATGCACGAAGCGACCCGCTGCGCAGGCTTCGTCCTCTCCTTGCTTGAACACCGCCAACTCGTACTGGACCGAGCTGTTGCCCAGTTTTGCGACCCGCAACCCGATCTCGATCCGCTCCGGAAAAGCAATGGAAGCAAAGTAATCGCAGGCTGAGCTCACCACGAACCCCACCACTTCGCCGTCATGGATATCCAGACCACCGACTTCGATCAGGTAAGTGTTCACCGCCGTATCGAAGAAGCTGTAGTAGGTGACGTTATTGACGTGACCGTAGGCATCGTTGTCATGCCAGCGGGTGGTGATGGGCTGGAAGTGTCGGTATTCGGTGCGTTGCGGCATCTGCGTTGCTTCCTGGGGCTTGAACTTCGATTTTAAAGTGAAACCGCGTCGTGATCATCGCTGGCAAGCCAGCTCCCACAGACCACCACTAACCTTGTGGGCGCTGGCTTGCCAGCGAAGGCGCCCTCCCAGGCATCCCATCGATCACCTGTCGGCAAACCCTTTACCCGCCGCCGCCAGTTCGCCTATCAACCGCGCCGGGCTCCAGTGATCCCCCTGGCGGGTCTCCAGCGCCAGCAAACGCTGATGAATATCCGCCAACCCCTGCTGGTCCGCCCAAGCCATTGGCCCACCCTTGTCGGCCGGGAAGCCGTAGCCGTTGAGGTACACCAGATCGATATCGTGGGCGGACTCTGCGATGCCTTCCTGAAGAATCTTCGCGCCTTCATTGACCAGGGCCAGCAGGCAGCGCTCGAGGATTTCTTCCTGGCTTATTTCGCGACGATGAAAGCCCAAGCCTTCGCTGACTTCCAGCACCAGCGCATCGACCTGCGGATCGTGTTCGGCCTGACGGCTGCCCGGCTCATAGTGATAAAACCCGTTGCCGCTCTTTTGACCGAAACGGCCCAGTTCACACAGGCGGTTATCCACCTGAACCTCTGGCGCATCCTGCCCCACACCCGACAGTTTCCGGGCGCGCCATTGCAGGTCGACACCGACGACGTCGAACATGCGGAACGGCCCCATGGCAAAACCGAAACCTTGCAGCGCCGCATCCACCTGATAGGGATACGCCCCCTCCAGCAGCATTTTGCGCGCTTCAAGCACATAGGTATTGAGCATGCGGTTGCCGATGAAGCCGTCGCAATTGCCCGCCACCACACTGACCTTGCCCATGCGCTTGCCCAGCGCCAGCGCTGCCTCAAGTACCGCGGGAGCGGTTTGGGCACCGCGGACGATTTCGAGCAGTTTCATGATGTGCGCGGGGCTGAAAAAATGCAGGCCCAGGACTTGCTGAGGGCGACCGGTGACAGCAGCGATTGCGTCGATGTCCAGCGCCGAGGTGTTGCTCGCTAGAATGGCTTCAGGTTTGAGCAGGCTATCGAGCTCACGGAAAATCGACTGCTTGAGTTCCAGGTTTTCGTAAACGGCTTCGATCACCAGGTCGACGTCACGGATGGCCGCATAATCAGCCGCGCTGGTGACCCGGGCAATGCGGGCATCGGCCTCGGCCTGATTGATTCGCTCCTGCCGCACGCTGTGGGCGTAGGTGTCCGCGACGGCAACCAGTGCCTGCTCAAGCATCTGCGGATTGTTGTCGACCCACTGCACCGCTACGCCGGCGTTGGCCAGGCACATGACAATGCCACGGCCCATGGTGCCCGCGCCGATCACGGCTGCGCGCTGAATGTCGAACGGTGTCTGGCTCATATCTTGTTCTCTTGTTGGCGATCCAAAGACAGCCCTCACCATAGTCAGCCACCACGCTTTTTTGAAATTTATTCCTGTGATGAGCGACATTCAGCGGATGGATGCGCCCCAAGACATTCGCCAATCCCTGCAGGTTAAAGGTGTGACTGGGACCAGTTGCGCACCTCGGCATACGGATACTCCTCCAGCACCGCAAACCCCGGAATCGTGCGGGCCTTGAGCTTGGTAAACAGCGGCACACTGATCCCGCACAAGAACCGCGTCACTCGCTCAGCCGACGGCATGCTGCCCGTGTGCTGCTCATGCCTGTGGATAAACTCGCCACACAGCGCCTCGAAGGGTTTATCCACAAGTGCCGGCAGCTCCGGCGGTGCCGGTAGCCGGGCGACCTGACCCTGACACACCGAACAATGCCCGCACTGTTGCGGGGCATTGCTGTCGCCGAAATACTCAGCCAATCGAAATCCCAGGCAACGGTCGGTGGCGAACAGATCCAGCATCGCGTGTATCCGCGTGATTTCGGTGTGTTCATGCTGAGTGAAACCGGCGTGAAGTTCAGCGCTGAGTGCCTGGGGGTCGAAATCTGTTTTCAGCAGGGTATAGACCTCGGTCATCAACTTGCTTTCAAGCTCGACCCAGCCCTTCTCCTGGAAGTAATCCAGCGCCTTGACCACCCGGTTGCGCTCGGCCTGATGTTGCTCGTACAGCGCGTCGAAATTCACCGTGGCCCAGCTGCGCGCTCGCTTTGAGGTCTGGATGATCGCCGCGACGAAATCCCTGCGCTCGCCTTCGAAACGAGCCAGCAACGCTTCGGGTTCCTCCAAGTATTTGAAACGGTACTCAGCGTAATAGGCGTAACGCGGGGCGATGACTCCACGAAGCTCCAGTTGTACCAGCAAGGTCTTGAGCGGGAGCTGGCGAATATTGCTGTTGTCCGCCAAGGGACCCCACATAAACTCCCACTCCCCTTGCGGCGCGCACGCTTGCAACTCGTCTAGCACATGGCGGATACCGTCGAGCTCAGGGGTATCGCCGTAAACGAAGTTTTCCAGCACGTTGAGGCTGTCGCGGTTGGCCAGCACCAAACAATCGGACGGCTGACCGTCACGCCCGGCGCGGCCAATTTCCTGGCTGTAGTTTTCGATGGATTTGGGCAGGTCGAAATGCACGACGTTGCGGATATCGCTCTTGTCGATGCCCATGCCGAAAGCGATGGTGGCGACGATGCAATTGGACTGCCCGCCCATGAAACGCTTCTGGATGCCATCGCGCTGCTCGTGGGGCAAACCGGCGTGATAAGCCTCGGCCTGAATGCCATGGCGTTGCAGATGTTCGGCAATATGCTCGGCGGTTTTTTGCAAGGTGACGTAGACGATACTCGGCTGTCCGGGGCGTTCGCTCATCCATTCAACGAGGCGCCGTCGCTTGTCCTGACCGCGCACCGGTTCTACCCAGAGATTGAGGTTCGGGCGATAGAAACCGGTGGTCACCACATCTTCGGCAGCGATGGCGAATTTCGCCTGCATGTCGACGATGACCTTGGGCGTCGCGGTCGCCGTCAGCAGCAGCACTTGCGGGATGTTGAATTGCCGCTGGTAGTCGGGAAGCTTGAGGTAATCCGGGCGGAAGTTGTGGCCCCACTCCGAGATGCAGTGCGCCTCATCCACCACCAGCAACGAAATCGGCACTTGCTGCAGGAAATTGCGGAAACGCTCGTTCTTCAGGCGTTCCACCGACACCATCAGGATCTTCAATTCGCCGGACCTGGCGCGGGCCATCACCTCGCTGGCGTCATCGCGACTCTGCGCCGAATCGATACTGCCCGCCGCAATGCCGTGGCGTTGCAGAAACGCTAATTGATCCTGCATCAACGCCAGCAACGGCGAAATCACCAACGTCAGGTGCGGCAGCAGTACGGCCGATAATTGATAGCACAGGGATTTGCCGGAACCGGTGGGAAAAATCGCCGCCGCCGAGCGCCCCGCCATGATGGCGTTGAGCGTTTTTTCCTGACCGGGTCGAAACTGTGGATAACCGAAAACCTGTTCCAGGGTGTTGTGCATAAGCTGTCACTCCGTTGACCGCTGCGATGAGCAAAGCCTAGCCGGCGATCGCAGCGAGTCGAGAAAAGGTCGGGGCAAAAAACGATACGGGATGATACAGCGGATGGCTTGCATGGATTGCACGGCTTGCGGGAAGAGGTCAGCCCAATCACCACAGAAGCCGAAACAACCTACAGCGTCTGAGGCACCATCAACCAAGACGTAGTCCATTTCCTTATTAGCCAATAAAAACCCTACAAAACCTGTCGACCTCAGCCGTCTTGTCGCACCACACCACGCCCTTCTATAGTCACCGGCGCGGCTGAAACCAGTGACTCGGCCTGCCGGGAACACTTGCCGCTTTCGCACAGGACGCAACTCAATGACGCTCCCCGATCCTCCGACCGACCGCTATCGTCCCCTCAAAACCAGTTACAGCGAATCGCCCGTCCTCGTCATCGACACCACGGCCAGCACCGGCGACATCCTCGACGCCGCGCATCAACGCCTGCGGGCAGCCAGCGATTTGCTCGAAACGCTTTATTGCTTGTGCTTCAAACAGGCCGACGTTAAAGACATCCCTCACATCGTGAATGCGCTTTATCTATTAACGCAGGATGGCTGCCAACTACTGGAAGTTGCAAAACAAAGAATAAGACATTAAAGCCAAAAACAAATACTACAACCCCGGTAACAACTAACCACTTCATAATCCAATTTACTCAAACTAGTCTGCAGGCTCTTAAAACAAAACAGAGCAGCACAATGACTACATTAACTATTTTCTTTTGCGGTACCGGTTCGACCAAATTCGACAACCAAAACCCAACTTACTGGAATGGCGAACTGGTTTCGGCACTCGCCTCCCATCATGCTGGTAGAGAATTTGCCGAATGGATCGTGGTCGACGGCCCCGGTACCAGCAACCTGCAAGCTGATGAGCTGTTCACTCAATCCAAGGACTATGGCTTGAGCGGCACCCTGTTCGGCAAGGGCTGGGAGGAGAACGTCAAGCACGCCATCAACATCATCAAAGGCCAATGTGACTGGCAACGTGAAAAGCTGACCGAGACCGAATACAACCGCCTGAAGGCAGCCGGCATTCCAATCGAAGACGTGATCGTCGAAGGTTCCTGGCTGTGGCGTAAATATAACTACGGCGACCGCAGTGTGACCCAGCAGAAGTTGCAAGAACAAATCATCAAAACGTTTCGCAAGGACGGTGTTATTCCGACCAAGGTCAACTTGGTAGGCTGGAGTCGCGGCGGCATTAGTTGCCACATGCTGGCCAATGCCATGTTTAACGACAGCGAATTGAAGAACATCCCGGTCAATATTTTTGCGATTGATCCGGTACCGGGCATCGGTAACTTTCAGGAAAGCAAAGTAAAACTGAGTGCCAACGTAAAAGAATATGTCGGCTTCTACGCCCGAGACGAGCGCTCCAAAGGCTTCAGCTGTGTCATCCCGCAAACGGCCACCGGCACCCGAACCCACATCTACCCGATGCCTGGCCGCCATGGCACGCTGGTTGGCAACGCCGCAGCAGACGGGGTCAGCGGCCCTAAAGTGCTGGCCGAACCCGGCCTGATCGTCCGTCACTTTGCCGAAGTGTGCCTGAAGCGCTGGGGCGTGCCGCTGGACAAAACCCTCAACCTGAGCGCGGCCGACCTGCAGAACCACCACAACGCCATGGTCAGCGCCGCCGCGAAATACAAAGCGATGGAGAAGTGCTCGTACACCTACTTCACCGAATTGGACCAGGGCGAGCGTTACGTTTCACTGGGCAGCAATGGGGTCAGGTTCTCGGCAGTGAAAGGCACGATCTATGTGCCGGCAGCCGGGCTGAGCAATGACCTTCTGGATGTGGCTTCGTACCAGCATATTCGTTGAGATGGCGGGCGCGGGATGGTGGAAAGCGCGAGAACACTCTTCGCGAAAATTCCCATGGAAAGGGCCTAGCCGAGGTTCGGCCCGATCCTACAAGCGGGGACTCCTTATCGTTCCCACGCTCTGCGTGGGAATGCCTCAAGGGACGCTCCGCGTTCCAGCTCTCGAAAGGGACGCAGAGCGTCCCGGGCTGCATTCCCACGCAGAGCGTGGGAACGATCAAACGGTGACGTGGAAGACATCCCGCACATCACCCACGCGCTCTACCTGCTAACCCAGGACGGCTGCGACCAGCTGAAAGTCGCCCAACAACGCATGCTCAACTGGAAAGCGCCAGGCTAAAGTGGAGTGAACAGATCGTTCCTACGCTCTACGTGGGAACGATCATCCTCCGCGAAGCATCAAAAATACCGGTCTATCGACCGGATCGTTTGAGCTACACTTGGGCATTGCACAAAGAGGCAGATGTCATGAGCGAACTGACTTTTCAGCAAAAACAGGATTATTACGACAAAGTGCGCCGTTCAAATTACTTGGCGAGCTTGCGTCTTGAAGGCTTCGACACTTCCCGTGCCGATGCTGAAAAACCGCTCCCATCGCGGGAGGCGGTACTCAATAAATATCGTCAGAATCCTCGTTAATGATGGATAAATACGGGGTCGGTCAAGACCCCTACTGCTACCCTGGTAGCGACGTGCTGCGTAACCTGCTCAACATTCATGATGAAGAGCAACTACACAAAGCAGAGCGAGAACTCTCAGAAATCGCCGTCAGCAAATTCCGCCTCCTCCCCCCTCCGTACGACCTCAGCCTTTTGCAGCATATTCATAAATCCTTGTTTTCCGATGTCTACGAATGGGCGGGACTATTGAGGACAGTGAATATCCAGAAAGGAGATACACTTTTCTGCACAGCAGACCGAATCGCCCCTGAAGCCGAAAAGATTTTTCGCGTCATGGAAAATGCCGCGTGGTTCGAAGGCGCCAGTAAAGCAGAGCTCATCGTCAAGGTTGCTGAAACGTATGGTGATTTAAATGTGATTCATCCTTTTCGCGAAGGTAACGGTCGGGCTCAACGGATCCTGTTTGAGCAAATCATCATCAATGCAGGGTTTGCTGTTGATTGGTGGCTGATCAAAGACAGCGCATGGATTCCCGCGAACATTGATGCGGTCACCTGCGATTACAGTGGCCTCCAAACTATTTTCGAGCGTTGCATTGGGGATCAGCTGAACATGCCACCACTACTGAATTGACCATTTCTATATTGGCAGTTGTGCGTCTGACGGTTAAACAGCACCCACAAAAAAACCGCCCCGAGGGGCGGCTTTTTCATTGCATCAAACCAACACTTACAACTTAGGCCCAGCGGCCTTGATTGCATCGCTCACTTCGAACTTCTTGAAGTTCTCGATGAACAGGCCGGCCAATGCTTTGGCGGCTTCGTCGTAGGCGGCTTTGTCGGCCCAGGTGTTGCGTGGGTTCAGCAGGCCAGTCTCAACGCCCGGTACGGCCAGTGGCACGTCGAGGTTGATGGTGTCCAGGTGCTCGGTTTCGGTACCGATCAGCGCGCCGCTCTGGATCGCTGCGATCACCGCTCGGGTGGTCGGGATGTTGAAGCGCTTGCCGACGCCGTAGCCACCGCCGGTCCAGCCGGTGTTGACCAGGTAAACCTTGGAGCCGAAGCCGCGGATGCGCTTGATCAGCAGTTCGGCGTATTCGCCGGCTGGTCGCGGGAAGAACGGTGCGCCGAAGCAGGTCGAGAAGGTCGACTTGATGCCGCTGCCCGAACCCATTTCAGTCGAGCCCACCAGTGCGGTGTAGCCGGACAGGAAGTGGTAGGCCGCTTGTTCTTCGTTGAGGATCGACACTGGCGGCAGCACGCCGGTCAGGTCGCAGGTCAGGAAGATCACAGCGTTCGGCTCGCCACCGAGGTTCTTCTCGGAACGCTTGGCAACGTGCTCCAGCGGGTACGCGGCACGGCTGTTCTGGGTCAGGCTGACATCGGCATAGTCGGCGTGCTTGGCATCGTCGATGACGACGTTTTCCAGGACCGCGCCGTGCTTGATGGCTTTCCAGATAACCGGCTCGTTCTTCTCGGACAAGTCGATGCACTTGGCATAGCAACCGCCTTCGATGTTGAACACTACGCCCTCGCCCCAACCGTGTTCGTCGTCACCGATCAGGTAACGGCTTTCGTCGGCGGACAGGGTGGTTTTACCAGTGCCGGACAGACCGAAGAACAGGGTCACGTCGCCTTCTTCGCCGATGTTGGCGGCGCAGTGCATTGGCAGCACGTCAGCGGCCGGCAGCAGGAAGTTCTGCACCGAGAACATGGCTTTCTTCATTTCACCGGCGTAACGCATGCCGGCGATCAGCACTTTTTTCTGTGCGAAGTTGATGATCACGCAACCGTCGGAGTTGGTGCCGTCACGCTCAGGCACGCACTCGAAGTTGGCCACGTTGAGCACTTGCCATTCTTCACGGCCAGCCGGGTTGTACTGGGCCGGGTTTATGAACAGGCAACGACCGAACAGGTTCTGCCAGGCAGTCTGGGTGGTCATTTTAACGGCCAGGTAGTGCTCGGAAGCGGCGCCTACGTGGACGTGGGAAACGAAATGCTCTTGCGCGTTGTTGAACGCCTCGACACGGTTCCACAGGGCGTCGAATTTGTCGGCCGGGAACTTGCGGTTGATCGGGCCCCAGGCGATGGCGCCCGTGGTGCTCGGCTCATCAACGATGAAACGATCGACTGGCGAACGGCCGGTACGGTGACCGGTACGAACAACCAGTGCGCCGGTATCGGCAAGCTCGCCTTCACCGCGGTTGAGGGCTTCTTTAACCAGATCATCAACACTCAGATCGGTGTACACGGCGTTATTGGCTTGCGTCATGAGGTTCCCCGTCGGCCAGTGGCCGAGTGCTCCAAACGTTTTTGTAGTAGAAAGTCGTGCACTACTACCGCGAAAAAAGTGGCCCGGATTATGCCAGAAAAGCCCAAAAAAAGTAGGCCCCTCCTGTCGTAACGGCGTAAATCCGGCACCGAGCAGTGAATTTACCTGCGCTGAACCGTTTTAGTGACGGGTATCTGACGGGGTCTCGACACCCGCGCCGGCGAACAATTGAGCGACATCGGCGGCGTCGAACAGGTATTGCTGGTTGCAGAACTGACAGTCAATTTCGATCTTTCCACCGTGTTCAACCACCAGATTCTGCGCGTCTTCCATACCCAGACTGACCAGTGCGTTGGCTGAACGTTCGCGCGAGCAGCTGCAACGGAAGCGCAGTTTTTGCACGTCGAACAAACGCACTTGCTCTTCGTGGTAGAGACGATGCAGGACGGTTTCGTTGTCCAGGCCCAACAGCTCATCGGCAGTCAACGTCCCGCTCAACGCGGTGAGGTGCTGCCAGCTGGCGGCGCGTTCTTCTTCGTCTTTCAGGCGATCGGCAGGCAGTTGCTGCAGCAACAGGCCACGGGCGCGACGGCCATCGGCGCAAAGCTTGATGCGCGTGCCGATCTGTTGGGACATCACGAAGTAGTTGGTGAAGCAGTCAGACAGCGTTTCACCGTCCAGATCGACCACGCCCTGGTAGCGCTGGCCTTGTGTCGGGTCGATGGTCAGTGTCAGCGAGCCGTCGGGCATCAGATCGGCCAAGGTGGCGTCGGGCGCAATCCGCTCGGCCTCGTAACGGGCCAGGCCTCGGATGTCGCGCTCGCTGGAGCATTCGATCATCAGCAACGGGATCGGGCCTTCGGAGCGGGCCTGAAGGATCAGCAAGCCGTCAAACTTCAAGGTGCCGACCAGCAACGCCGCCGCCGCCATCAGTTCGCCGAGCAGTTGCGCAACCGGCTCCGGATAGGCGTGTTTGGCCAGGACTTCAGCGTAGCTGAGCTCCAGCGAAACCATCTCGCCACGGGTGTCGCTGTCATCGAAGATGAAGCGTTGAGTGAAGTCGTTATCCGGTAGGTCGGTCATAAGTCTGGGTATCTGAAGTGGAGACAAAAGTGATTACAGAATTCGAGGTTACGCCTTGGCCACAGCCCCTGGCTGTCTGGTTATGGCTTAGAGGCCGGCGACTGCGCGCGCTTTACGACGAACGGCACATACACGGCAGGCGAATTACCTCATATGGCTACGCGCAGGTGCAATTACAAGTCTTGGCCGGGTTGGTGCGATCGGCGGCGAGGTCAATCATTCGTTGCTGCTGCCCCGAAACTTGAACAGATCCCGGCGCTGCTTCTTGCTCGGCTTGCCATCGGTGCTCACGCCCAGGGCGCCCGCCTTGCGCTCGGCGGCGGCGTTTTCTCGCTTGGCGATACTGGCGTCAGTTTCCGCGTACAGCATCTGCGCTTCCGGCGCGCCTCGGCGCACGATCGACAGCGCCTTGACCACCACCGTGCGTTCCTCGAAACCGGTGCGGATCACGAATTCGTCGCCAATACGTGGCTCCTTGCCAGGCTTGCAACGCTCACCGCGGCAATGCACCTTGCCACTTTCAATCGCTGCCTTGGCCAAGGCGCGAGTTTTGTAAAACCGTGCAGCCCACAACCATTTATCGAGGCGGACTTTGTCGTCCTCTTCGTTTTTTTGTGCCATGGGATTTCCTCGTTCTGAAATATTGGTGAACTGTACTACCGTTCTGTCGTACCAAGAATTACTCCGGCCCGGACTACAATGCTGACATTCCATAACCTCCTTGTGGGGCTGGCAATCCGGGCCGTAGATATCTGTCGCCTTTTAACCATTATTCTGCGTGAATACCGCGGATTCGGCCGCCTGCGGCCACCGTGGTTTCTACCGGTTGAGCCATTTTGAAGACATTTGACCATTTGACCGTTGTCGGTCTGCGCGAGTGGGTGGCGCTCCCGGATCTGGGAGTCGCCGGCCTTCGCGCAAAAATCGACACCGGCGCCAGCACCTCCAGCCTGCATGCCACCGACATCGAGACGTTCGAACGTGATGGTGGGCAATGGGTACGCTTCACGGCGCACCTGGGCACGGTGGTGCAGTTGCGTCACCGGCGCTGCGAAGCCCCGCTGGTGACAAGAAAAACCATCAAAAGCTCCAACGGTCACGCGCAGGTGCGATACGTGATCAGCACCACCCTGGCCCTCGGTGATCGGGTCTGGCGGGTCGAGTTCACCCTCGCCTGCCGCAAGTCCATGCGATATCGCCTGTTACTCGGTTCCAAAGCCTTGATCGACGGCCAACTGGTGGTCAATCCGGGTATCAAGTATGTACAAGACAAGCCGGTGTTCCCGGTATCTACCTCCTCCACAGGTGTTGCATGAAGATCGCTGTGCTGTCGCGGAACCCGCGTCTGTATTCCACCCGTCGCCTGGTCGAAGCCGGTACCGAACGCGGCCATGAAATGGTGGTGGTCGATACCCTGCGCGCCTACATGAACATTGCCAGTCATAAACCGCAGATCCACTACCGCGGCAAGCCGCTGGAGGGCTTCGACGCGGTGATTCCGCGGATCGGTGCATCCGTTACTTTTTATGGCTGCGCAGTGTTGCGCCAGTTCGAAATGATGGGGGTTTTTCCGCTCAACGAATCGGTGGCTATTGCCCGTTCAAGGGACAAGCTGCGGTCGCTGCAATTGCTGTCGCGCCGGGGCATTGGTCTGCCGGTCACCGGTTTTGCCCACTCACCGGATGACATTCCCGATCTGATCGAAATGGTCAACGGTGCGCCACTGGTGATCAAGGTGCTGGAAGGCACCCAAGGCATCGGTGTGGTGCTGTGCGAAACCGCCACCGCGGCCGAATCGGTGATCGAGGCGTTCATGGGCCTCAAGCAGAACATCATGGTCCAGGAGTACATAAAAGAAGCCGGTGGCGCCGACATTCGCTGCTTTGTAGTCGGCGACAAGGTGATTGCGGCCATGAAGCGCCAGGCCAAACCCGGCGAATTTCGCTCCAACCTGCACCGCGGTGGCAGTGCCAGCCTGATCAAGATCACCCCGGAAGAACGCATGACTGCTTTGCGTGCGGCAAAGGTCATGGGGCTGGCGGTGGCGGGGGTCGATATCCTGCGCTCCAATCACGGGCCGCTGGTGATGGAAGTGAACTCATCGCCGGGGCTGGAAGGGATCGAGACCACCACTGGCAAGAACGTGGCGGGGATCATCATTGAGCATCTGGAGAAGAATGGCGGCCCGAACATGACCCGGACCAAAGGCAAGGGCTGAGACACAACCACTGTGGCGAGGGAGCTTGCTCCCGCTCGGCTGCGTAGCAGTCGCAAGATCGGTGATCGTTCCCACGCTCTGCGTGGGAATGCAGCCCGGGGCGCTCCGCGCCCCCTCCAGAGCCGAACGCGGAGCGTCCGAAGAGGCATTCCCACGCAGAGCGTGGGAACGATCGGGTTAGACGGCATCCCGCGGTAGCATCAACCCCAACGGCAAGCGCACCCGCGCTTCCAGCCCGCCACCAGTACGGTTACGCAGTTCAACATTGCCGCCGTGCATCGAGGCAATGCGCTTGACGATCGCCAGCCCCAACCCCGTGCCTTTGCCGCCTCTGGCACGATCACCGCGGGTGAACGGGTTGAAGATCGCCTCCAGCTCGGACGGATCGATCCCGGCACCACGATCCATGACGCTCAACACCACGTACGGTGCGCTCACATCCCCAGACACGTACGCCGCCACCTCCACACCACTGCCTGCGTGGTGCAGCGCATTGCCGATAAGGTTGTTGAGCAAGCGCTTCATCGATACCCGACGCAATGGAAACGGCTGGATCGGCTCCAGGCGCAAGCGTACTTTTTCTTCGTTCTGGTTATACGGCGCGGCAACCTCGCGGACCAGATCGCTCAGGTCCACCTCTTCCACCGACTCATCCCGGCCGTCGCGAATGAACGCCAGGAACTGATCGAGAATCGCATCCATGTCCTCGATATCCCGAACCATGTCATCGGTCAGGTCCGTGCGGTCGCCCATCAATTCCAGGGACAAGCGCAAACGGGTCAAGGGCGTGCGCAAGTCATGTGAAACTCCGGCCAGCATCAGTTCGCGCTCGCGACCGGCCTGCTCGACGTCTTCGGCCATTTGGTTGAAGGCGCGATAAACCTCGGTCATTTCGCTCGGTGTATCACTGATCGGCAGGCGCACACTGCGACCCTGGCCGAGTTGTCGCGCGGCGTAGACCAGGCGCTTCAGAGGTTGATTGAGCTGACTGACGAAGATCCACGCCGAAGCGGTAGACAGCAAACCGATGGCCAGGAACCAGCCCAGTACGTTCCAGATTTTCTGGCCACGCAATGGGTGCGGATACAGCGGCACTTTCAGCCAGCCATCCCCCAGGCTTGGCGCGCGAACCCACAGCGCCGGAGGCGAATGCATGCGCAACCGGACTTCGGTGTCGGCCCCCAATTCAGCCTGCATCTGCCGCTGATAGATCTCGCTGTAGGGCCAATGCTGTTCGCCTTCCGGCACGCCAGCGCCCACCACCCTGATCAGGGTCGCGGCTTCGGCAATCTTGTCACGATTGTTTTCATCGGCCGCCCAATAGGCGCGTAGCGTCAGGGCAACGCCGTGGCTGTACTGACGATCCACCAGCACGTCTTCGTTCATCAACAGATAAACCAGGGTCAGCGCCTTGGAGAACAGAACGACGATGAGCACCAGCCAAAGGGTGCGGGAGAAGAAACTCTGGGGGAACCAAACGGGGGTTTTCATGGATAACCGCTACACACTTGCAGGAGCGAGCGATGCTCGCATATTGCGGATCGCGAGTCTGCGAGCAAAGTCATCTGACCCGTTGCCCGCAAGACCCGCTCCTACAAATCGCCGATCACTTGGTGGCGGCGCCATCCGGAACGAACACGTAGCCCACGCCCCAGACCGTCTGGATATAACGCGGTTTGGATGGATCGGGTTCGATCATCCGGCGCAGACGGGAAATCTGCACGTCGATGGAACGCTCCAGGGCATCCCACTCGCGACCACGGGCCAGGTTCATCAGTTTGTCGCGGGTCAGCGGTTGACGGGCGTTCATCACCAGGGCCTTGAGCACGGCGAACTCACCGGTGGTGAGCATGTGCACTTCGTCACCGCGCTTGAGTTCGCGGGTGGCCAGGGACAGCTCGTAGTCACCGAAGGTCACGCTTTCGTCTTCGCTGCCAGGAGCGCCCGGCACCGGAGCCGACTGACGACGCAGGACGGCTTTGACACGGGCCATCAGCTCATCGGGGTTGAACGGCTTGGCCAGGTAATCGTCGGCACCCAGTTCCAGGCCCTTGATACGGCTCAGCTCATCGCCCTTGGCGGTCAGCATGATGATCGGAATCTGGTTGTTCGCGCCACGCAGGCGGCGGCAGGCGGTCAGGCCGTCTTCACCGGGCAGCATCAGGTCGAGGATGACCAGGTTGAACACTTCGCGTGCCAGCAGGCGGTCCATTTGCTCGGTGTTCGGTACGGCGCGGGCGCGATAGCCCTTGCCGACGAAAAAACGTTCCAGCAGGCTGCTGAGGCCCGGGTCGTCGTCAACAATAAGAATTTTTTCGCCTTCAGCAATGTTTGCAGTGCTGCTCATTGGATGCTCCTTTTAGCTCGGCGCGCATTATGGCGTAGCTGCCGTTATACGCACCGTGTGCATTGTTAGCAGATTTTTCCTTTACCGCCAGAAAACCGGCCATTGAAGCCTCGGCCCGCAATGCCCCCGAATGCCGGAACGCTGGTTATAATGCGCGGCCTTTTGTGTCAGGCAACATCAGACAGGTACTACAGTCAGGCGTCGTTTTTTTCAGGGCGTCGGCAGTAATTGTTCGATTTCACGGGTCAACGGGATACCTTTTGATCCAGGTAGCGGCGCAGGCCAGGCCGCTCAACCAGACTCGCCGAGGCCCTAACTGCGTGCCTGCGAGCCTGCTTTCACAATTTGTCAGGTGGTTTTATGGACAGCATCAACAGCCGCATCGCCGAGGAACTCGGTGTACGCCCACAACAGGTCGAAGCGGCCGTCGCGCTACTCGATGAAGGCTCTACCGTTCCCTTCATCGCCCGTTACCGGAAAGAAGTGACCGGCAGCCTCGATGACACCCAGTTGCGTCATCTGGAAGAGCGTCTGCGCTACCTGCGAGAACTCGACGAACGGCGCATCAGCATCCTCGCCAGCATCCAGGAGCAAGGCAAGCTGACGCCGCAACTGGAACGCGACATCAAACTCGCCGACACCAAGACCCGCCTCGAAGACTTGTACCTGCCGTACAAGCAGAAGCGCCGCACCAAGGGCCAGATCGCCCTGGAAGCCGGCCTCGGCGAATTGGCCGATGGCTTGTTCAACGACCCGACCCTGAGCCCGGAAACCGAAGCCGCACGTTTCATCGACGCGGAAAAAGGCGTGGCCGATGTGAAGGCGGCCCTCGAAGGCGCCAAATACATCCTGATGGAGCGCTTCGCCGAAGACGCCGGCCTGCTCGACAAGCTGCGCAACTACCTCAAGCAGGAAGCGACCCTCAGTGCCCGCGTGATCGCCGGCAAGGAAGAGGAAGGCGCCAAGTTCCGTGATTACTTCGAACACGACGAACCGCTGAAAAGCATGCCGTCGCACCGCGCCCTGGCGATTTTCCGAGGCCGCAACGAAGGCATCCTCAGCTCCGCACTGAAAGTCGGCGACGAACTGCCGGGCACCATGCACCCGTGCGAAGGCATGATCGGCCAGCAATTCGGCATCCAGAACCAGAACCGTGCCGCCGACAAATGGCTGGGCGAAGTGGTGCGCTGGACCTGGAAGGTCAAGCTCTACACGCATCTGGAAACCGACTTGCTGGGTGAGTTGCGCGACGGCGCGGAAACCGAAGCGATCAATGTGTTCGCACACAACCTGCACGACCTGCTGCTGTCGGCGCCGGCCGGCCCGCGCGCGACCCTGGGCCTCGACCCGGGCCTGCGTACCGGTTGCAAGGTGGCCGTCGTCGATTCCACCGGCAAGCTGCTCGATCACGCCACGGTTTACCCGCACGTGCCGCATAACAAGTGGGACCAGACCATCGCGATTCTCGCCGCCCTGTGCGCCAAGCATTCGGTGGATCTGATCGCCATCGGCAACGGCACTGCCAGCCGTGAGACCGACAAGCTCGCCGCCGAACTGATCAAAAAATACCCGGCGATGAAGATGACCAAAGTCATGGTCTCGGAGGCCGGTGCATCGGTTTACTCGGCTTCGGAACTGGCGTCCAAGGAATTCCCGGATCTGGATGTATCGATCCGTGGCGCGGTGTCGATTGCCCGTCGCTTGCAAGACCCGTTGGCGGAGCTGGTCAAGATCGATCCGAAATCCATCGGTGTCGGCCAGTACCAGCACGACGTGTCGCAACTGAAACTGGCGCGTGGCCTGGACGCCGTGGTCGAGGATTGCGTGAACGCCGTAGGCGTGGACGTGAACACTGCTTCCGTGGCGCTGCTGGCGCGCATCTCCGGCCTCAACGCGACCCTGGCGCAGAACATCGTCAGCCATCGTGACGAGCACGGCGCGTTCAAAACCCGCGCAGCCTTGAAGAAAGTCGCACGCCTGGGCGAGAAAACCTTTGAACAGGCCGCCGGTTTCCTGCGTGTCATGAACGGTGAAAACCCGCTGGACTCGTCGGCGGTGCACCCGGAAGCCTATCCACTGGTACAGCGCATTGCCGCTGAAACCGACCGCGACATCCGCTCGCTGATCGGCGACGCTGCGTTCCTCAAGCGCCTCGATCCGAAGAAGTACACCGACGAAACCTTCGGTTTGCCAACCGTGACCGACATCCTGCAAGAGCTTGAAAAACCTGGCCGCGACCCACGCCCAGAGTTCAAGACCGCCGAGTTCCAGGAAGGCGTCGAAGACCTCAAGGACTTGCAACTGGGGATGATCCTCGAGGGCGTGGTGACCAACGTGACCAACTTCGGCGCGTTCGTCGACATCGGTGTGCATCAGGACGGTTTGGTGCATATCTCGGCTCTTTCCGAGAAGTTCATCAAGGATCCACGCGAAGCGGTGAAAGCCGGTGACGTGGTGAAGGTCAAGGTCATGGAAGTCGACATCCCGCGTAAACGCGTAGGGCTGTCGATGCGCATGAGCGACACCCCGGGCGAGAAAATCGACGGTGCTCGTGGCGCCCGTCCGGGCTCGGCCCCGCGTCAATCGCAGAACAGCACGCCGCGCAAGGAAACCACGGCAGCGGCTCCGGCCAATAACGCCATGGCGTCGCTGTTCGCCAACGCCAAGCAGTTGAAGAAGCGTTGATGGAGATCCCTGCGGGGTATACCGAAAGCGCTTTTTTCAAGTTGCTGGGCTGTCGCTTGCACAGCCTGGAAACCGGGGTGGCGCAAGTCGCCCTGGGGCTTGCGCCAGAACTGCGCAATCGCGCCGGCAAGCTGCACGGTGGGGCTTTGTTCAGTCTGGTGGACATTGCCATGGGGCTGGCCTGTTCCAGCAGCCATGGCTTTGACCAGCAGAGCGCGACCATCGAGTGCAAGATCAACTACATCCGCGCCGTCGAAGGCGGCGAGGTGATGTGCACGGCGCGGGTGATACACCCGGGCCGCCGCACGCTGGTGGTCGAGGCCGATGTGATGCAAGGCGACAAATTGGTCGCAAAAGCGCAAGGCACGTTCGCTGTCCTGTAGCTAGATGTCATCGATTTGAGTTAATTTCGCGATTAGAAACCTGTGGGAGCGAGCCTGCTCGCGATGACGGTGGGACAGACGACATAAATGTTGACTGATCCGCCCTCATCGCGAGCAGGCTCGCTCCCACAGGGATTGCGCAGTGATTGACTGACCGGCATATGGCCTGAGCGGCTCCAAAACCAGGCGAAAACGCCAGTTTCAACTTCACCCTTGTAGACCGTCTTGCCCACCCCCATATTGGGGCGACTGACGCGTGAAGGAATCCAACTTGAGCGAACTTCTCAACCGCCGCCTGGCCCTGCTCGGCGAGCGCGCTAACCTCTCTCTGCTCGAACAGTGCCTTCACGGCATCGAACGTGAATGCCTGCGCGTGACCGGCGAAGGTCGCCTGGCGCAAACGCCGCACCCGGAAGAATTGGGTTCCGCGCTGACCAACGAACAAATCACCACCGACTATTCCGAGTCGCTGCTGGAGTTCATCACCCCGGCCCTGCCCGATCCTGCCGATACGCTGGCGAGCCTGGACAGCATTCACCGTTTTGCCTACAGCAAGCTCGGCAACGAGTATCTGTGGAGCCCTTCGATGCCGTGCCCGCTGCCGGCCGAGGAAGATATCCCGATCGCCTATTACGGCACCTCCAACATCGGGCAGCTCAAGTACGTGTACCGCAAGGGCCTGGCCCTGCGTTACGGCAAGACCATGCAGTGCATCGCCGGGATTCACTACAACTTTTCCCTGCCCGAAAAGCTGTGGCCGCTGCTCAAACAGGCTGAAGGCTTTGTCGGCACCGACCGCGATTATCAGTCGTCGGCGTACATCGCACTGATCCGCAACTTCCGCCGCTACAGCTGGCTGCTGATGTACCTGTTCGGCGCCTCGCCGGCGCTGGATGCAGGTTTCCTGCGCGGTCGTTCGCACCAATTGGAACAGCTCGATCCGGATACCCTGTACCTGCCGTACGCCACCAGCCTGCGCATGAGTGACCTGGGCTACCAGAGCAACGCCCAGGCCGGCCTGACGCCGTGTTACAACGACCTGGTCAGTTACACAGACAGCCTGCGCAAAGCGGTGGCCACGCCTTACGCGCCTTACGTCGAAGTCGGCACGCACAAGGACGGTGAGTGGGTTCAGCTCAACACCAACATCCTGCAGATCGAAAACGAGTACTACTCCAACATTCGCCCCAAACGCGTGACCTACTCCGGCGAGCGGCCGATCCAGGCGCTGATGGCCCGTGGTATCCAGTACGTCGAGGTGCGTTGCCTGGACATCAACCCGTTCCTGCCGATGGGTATCGATATCACTGAATCGCGTTTCCTCGACGCCTTCCTGCTGTACTGCGCGCTGAACGACAGCCCGTTGCTGACCAATACCAGTTGCAGCAACGCGACTTCGAACTTCCTCAGCGTGGTCAAGGAAGGGCGCCGTCCGGGCCTGCAATTGCAACGCGACGGGCAACCGGTCGACCTCAAAGAGTGGGCAGGCCAATTGCTGGAAAGCATCGCGCCACTGGCGGCGCTGCTGGACCAGAGCCACGGCGGCGATGCTCACAGCAAGGCGCTGGATGCGCAGCTGGCCAAGGTCCAGGACCCAGCCTTGACGCCGTCCGCCCAGGTGCTGGCGGCAATGGCTGAACACAAGGAAAGCTTCGCTCAGTTCTCCCTGCGTCAGAGCCAGGCCCATGCGCAGTTTTTCCGCAGCGAGCCGTTGCCGGCCGAGCAACAGGCGAAGTTCGAAGAACTGGCTCGTGCGTCGCTGGCACAGCAGGTTGAGCTGGAGCAGAACGAAGTCGGCGATTTCGATGTGTTTGTCGGGTCGTATCAGGCGAGCATTCTGGCGATCAGTAACTGACAGCAATCCCTGTGGCGAGGAAGCTTGCTCCCGCTCGGCTGCGCAGCAGTCCAGACAACGCGTTGACCTGACACAACGCGTTGGATGAAATTGGGAGTCCTTCGTCCTCCAGCGGGAGCAAGCTCCCTCGCCACAAAGGCTCTCTCTACCATCCGCCTTAGAACTATGATCGTTCCCACGCAAAGTGTGGGAACGATCAGGGTAGCTGCTTAGATTTTTCCGCTCATAAGCTCATTCGAAAAAGTTATTTATTTTCGGATTCTTAGATCATTTAGTCTCCTTTCACGCCGACTTTCGTCCGCCTGACAAGGAGCATCCTGATGAAACTGCACTTCCCTCTTCGCCTGCTGGCGGCCGCGTCATTGGCAGCAGTCAGTTTGTTTGCCCAGGCGGCCGACGTCACTGTTGCTTACCAGACCACCGTTGACCCGGCGAAAGTCGCCCAGGCTGACGGCGCTTACGAGAAAGCCACCAAGGCCGACATCAGCTGGCGCAAATTCGATAACGGTGCCGACATCATTGCTGCAATCGCCTCCGGCGACGTGCAAATCGGCTATCTCGGTTCCAGCCCGTTGACCGCGGCCATTACCCGTAAAGTCCCGGTGGAAACATTCCTCATCGCTACCCAGATCGGCGCTGCCGAAGCCCTGGTGGCCCGCGACGGCTCCGGAATCAAGACCCCGCAAGACCTGATCGGCAAGAAAATCGCCGTGCCGTTCGTTTCCACCGGCCACTACAGCCTGTTGGCGGCGCTCAAGCACTGGAACATCGACCCGTCGAAAGTCACCGTCCTCAACCTCGCCCCGCCAGCGATCATTGCCGCGTGGAAACGCGGTGACATCGATGCCACTTACGTTTGGGACCCGGCCCTGGGTGTCGCCAAGGAAAACGGCAAAGTGCTGATCACTTCCGGCGAACTGGCCAAGTTCGGTGCGCCGACTTTCGATGCCTGGATCGTGCGCAAGGACTTCGCCGAGAAGCACCCGCAAATCGTCACCGCGTTCGCCAAGGTGACCCTGGACGCCTACGCCGATTACCGCAAAGACCCGCAAGCCTGGCTCGCCAATCAGAGCAACGTCGACAAACTGGTGAAGCTCTCCGGCGCCAAGGCCAGCGACATTCCGCTGCTGCTGCAAGGCAACGTCTACCCATTGGCGGCCGATCAGGTGACCAGCCTCGGAGCGCCAACCACCAAGGCCATCACCGACACCGCCGTGTTCCTCAAGGAACAAGGCAAGGTCGAAGCCGTGCTGCCGGACTACGCGCCGTACGTCAGCGCCAAGTTCATCACCAACTGATCGGGAGTCGACGCGATGGCTTTGCTACAGCTGGAGCGCATCAGTGCACAGTACCCTGGCAGCCCTGCACCTGTGCTGGCGGATATTTCCTTGAGCCTGGGGCCGCAGCAATTGCTGGTCGCCCTCGGCCCGTCCGGCAGTGGCAAAACTTCGCTGTTGAACCTGATTGCCGGATTCGTCGCACCCAGCGCCGGGCGCATCACCCTCGATGGCGTGCCGGTAAAAGGCCCGAGCGCCGAACGTGGCGTGGTGTTCCAGGACGACGCCTTGCTGCCTTGGCAAGACGTGCTGGCCAATGTCGGCTTTGGCCTTGAGCTGGCGGGCGTCCCTCGGGACAAACGCGAAATCCGTGCCCGGGAAATGCTCGCGCTGGTGGATCTTTCAGGCTTCGAAAACCGCCGGATCTGGCAACTCTCCGGCGGCCAGAAACAGCGCGTCGGCCTGGCCCGCGCCCTCGCTGCCGACCCTCGCGTCTTGCTGATGGACGAACCTTTCGGCGCTCTCGACGCGTTCACCCGCGAGCAGATGCAGGAGCTGCTGCTGCAAGTCTGGCGGCGCACTGCCAAACCAGTATTCCTGATCACCCATGACATTGAAGAAGCGGTGTTCCTCGCCACGGATCTGATTCTGCTGGCGCCCAATCCCGGGCAAATCGTCGAACGCCTGAGCCTCGATTTCGGCCAGCGTTACGCCGCCGGTGAGTCGGCGCGCTCGATCAAGTCCGACCCGCGCTTTATCGAAACCCGCGAACACGTGCTCGCCAAAGTGTTCTCCCAACGCAGCGCCGTTCCACGGCAGGAGCACGCATGAGCAGCTATGAAATTCCCGCAGCGGCGGTCAAGACAAACACCACCGCAATCGTTGTGCGCCGCAGTTTGAGTACGCGCTGGATCAGTGTGCTGACGCTGGTCGCGCTGATTGTCATCTGGTGGGCTGTGACGGCGACCGGTTTGATCGAGCCGCTATTCCTGCCGTCACCATCGGCCGTGCTGCAAAAAGGCTGGCTGCTGGCGACCAGCGGCTACATGGATTCAACCCTGTGGCAGCACTTGGGCGCGAGTCTCAGCCGCATCGGTCTGGGCCTGGGCTTCGCGGTGTTGACGGCTGTCCCGGTCGGCATTGCCATCGGCCACAATCGCATCGCTCGCGGCATTCTCGATCCGCTGATCGAGTTCTATCGCCCGATTCCACCGCTGGCCTATCTGCCGCTGATCGTGATCTGGTGCGGCATTGGCGAGTTGTCGAAAGTGCTGCTGATCTACCTGGCGATTTTCGCTCCGATCGCCATTGCCACCGCCACCGGTGTGCGCACGGTGGACCCGGCCAAGCTGCGCGCTGCGCAGTCCCTGGGTGCGACGCGGGCACAGTTGATTCGACATGTGATTTTGCCCAGTGCATTACCGGACATCCTGACTGGCGTGCGCATCGGTTTGGGCGTGGGTTGGTCGACGCTGGTCGCCGCCGAGCTGATTGCCGCCACCAGCGGCCTGGGTTTCATGGTGCAGTCGGCCGCGCAGTTCCTGGTCACCGATGTGGTGGTGCTGGGGATTTTAGTGATCGCGCTGATCGCCTTCGCCATGGAAATGGGCTTGCGCAAGTTGCAACGCAAACTGGTGCCGTGGCACGGCCAGGCTCACTGATACGTTTTGATCGAACTGACTACGCCGACAGCCCCGGATTGAAGAGAACCACCATGAGCCACCTGACCATCGTCCCCCTCAGCTCCGCCCTCGGTGCACAGATCAGCGGCGTCGACATCAGCCAGCCGCTGAATCTGGAACAGCGTGATGCCATCGAGCAAGCGCTGCTCAAGCATCAAGTGCTGTTCTTCCGCGACCAGCCAATCAACCCACAACAGCAGGCGCGTTTCGCCGCCAATTTCGGCGACCTGCACATTCACCCGATCTACCCGAATGTGCCGGAGCAACCGCAAGTGCTGATCCTCGATACCGCCGTCACCGACGTGCGCGACAACGCGATCTGGCACACCGACGTGACCTTCCTGCCGACCCCGGCCATGGGCGCGGTGCTCAGCGCCAAGCTGTTGCCGGAGTTTGGTGGCGATACCTTGTGGGCCAGTGGAATCGCAGCGTATGAAGCGTTGTCGGCACCGTTCAAAACCTTGCTCGAAGGGCTGACCGCCACCCACGATTTCACCCGTTCGTTTCCGTTGGAGCGCTATGGCAACACGCCTGAAGCGCTGGCCCAATGGGAAGAAGCGCGGCGCAAGAATCCGCCGCTGTCGCACCCGGTAATCCGCACCCATCCGGTGAGCGGGCGCCGCTCGCTGTTCGTCAACGAAGGCTTCACTTCGAAGGTCAACGAACTGTCGGAAACCGAGAGCGAGGCGATTCTGAAGTTCCTGTTCGCCCACGCAACACGGCCGGAATTCACCATTCGCTGGCGCTGGCAGAAAGACGACATCGCCTTCTGGGACAACCGCGTGACTCAGCATTACGCGGTGGATGACTACCGGCCGGCGCGGCGGGTGATGCAGCGGGCGACAGTGTTGGGGGATGTGCCGTTTTTTCGCTGATTTGATCGTTCCCACGCTCTGCGTGGGAATGCCGCCCGGGACGCTCCGCGTCCCATCCGAAAGCCGAACGCGGAGCGTCCGTTAGTGCATTCCCACGCGGAGCGTGGGAACGATCATGCTGTCACTCAGCCGTCGAAGGCTTCTCCCACAGATTGATCCCGCCCTCTTGGGCAAAACGATCGATCTCCGCCAGCTCCTCTGCACTGAAGCTCAAGTTCCGCAACGCCCCGACGTTCTCGATGATCTGCTCTGGCCGGCTCGCACCGATCAGTGCCGACGTCACCCGCGGGTCGCGCAGGGTCCAGGCCAGTGCCAGTTGCGCCAGGCTCTGACCGCGGCGCTTGGCGATTTCATTGAGTGCACGCACGTGGGCAATGTTGGCCTCGGACAGGTGCGAAGCCTGCAACGAACCGCCGCCCGGACGGTTGACCCGCGCGTCGCTCGGGACACCGTTGAGGTATTTGTCGGTCAGCAAACCCTGAGCCAGCGGTGTAAACGCAATCACGCCGGTGCCCAGTTCGTCAGTGGTGTCGAGCAGGTCTTTTTCCACCCAGCGATTGAGCAGGTTGTAGGCCGGCTGATGGATCAACAACGGCACCTTCCACTCCTTGAGCAATGCCGCCATCTCACGGGTTTTCACCCCTGAGTACGACGAGATGCCGATGTACAACGCCTTGCCCTGCTGCACTGCCGTGGCCAATGCGCCGGCGGTTTCTTCCAGCGGCGTATCCGGGTCGAAGCGGTGCGAATAGAAAATGTCGACGTAGTCCAGGCCCAGACGCTGCAGGCTCTGGTCGAGGCTGGCCAGCACGTACTTGCGCGAACCGCCGCCCTGACCGTAAGGACCGGGCCACATGTCCCAACCGGCCTTGCTGGAGATGATCAACTCATCCCGGTACTGCTTGAAGTCTTCCCGCAGCAATCGACCGAAATTGATCTCGGCGCTGCCGTATGGCGGACCGTAGTTATTGGCCAGGTCGAAATGGTTGATGCCCAGGTCGAACGCCGTACGCAGCAGCGCCCGCTGGGTGTCGATCGGCGTGCTGTCGCCGAAGTTGTGCCACAGGCCCAGCGACAGCGCCGGCAGCACCAGACCGCTGCGACCAACGCGGCGGTAAGGAATGGAGTCGTAGCGGTTTTCGGCAGCGGTGTAAGTCATCGAATCCTCTCTTGTCTGTCTTGAATCTGGTCTCGACTGCTTCGCCAGTCGCCCAGCATACCCTCAGACAAACACCAGAAAACCCCGGACTCGACTAAATGCTGAAACGTTTCATATTTCTTTCGCCTAACCTTATGCCGACAATTCGCGCAGAGCTGCCGCCGCCAGAAAACCGGAGCGCGAACTGTAGCGTTGATCCCGTCTGACAGTCTGATCGATACGCTCAAGCAACTGTTCCGGCAACGTCGCATTGAAGCGCACTGACTTGCCGAAATAAGGCGTGATATCAAACTCAACTACCGCCCACACACCACCTGCGTAATCGGGATTTTCAAGGTGGGCATCAATCTCGCGTACCTGTGGCAATGGCTCGCCATCGGCTACCAACCCTTCGTAGTGCAGGGACAGCGCCTCTTTCACGCTTTCAAGTGCCTGCGCCACGGTGCTGCCGGCCGAGAAACAACCTGGCACATCAGGGACGATCACTCCGTAGTCCGAGTCGGCATCCTTGTGCAGAACAACCGGGAAATTCATTTCGATGAGCCCTTCATGTGATGTGTCCCTGCAGGGACTTTCGTATCCGGTGGCGGGCATTATTTGAGTCCCGCCTGTTTCAATATGCTGCTGATCGTTCCTTTCGGAAGATCCGAATCCGGGTGTTTGACCGTCACCCTCCCGGGCTTGCAGGGATGCTTGTACTGATGATGGCTTCCCCTTACGGGAACCAGATACCAACCATCGTCCTCGATCATCCTGATCATTTCCCGACTTCGCATTTCCTTCGCCTTTTTCCACAGCAATCGCTGCGTACTTTAAGCAGGTCGAAGTGGAAACAATACACACCATACACACTTGGAAAAATAATAGCCGATCTGGACGAAGTCGACTTTTCCTCTCGGACCGGCGGCTACTGCGCTTTCGCAAACACCTCCCCCATCCAATCCACAAACACCCGGACCCGTGGCGACATGTGTCGGTTGTGCGGGTACAGCACTGAAATTGGCAGATAAGCAGGACTGGCGCAGGTGATCTGACGCAGGCGGGATGGTTTAACTATGCTCGCTGTATGGGGTTGAATCAGTAAAGGCTTGCCCGCGATGACGGCCTTTACGGCAACACACATTTAAATGGCGAAACCCACCATGCACACGACGATCATCATCACCTTTGGCCTGATTCTCCTGGCGCTGATGCTCTACATCGGCGAGAAAATCGGCTTCAGCCGCCAGATCCTGGCCTACAGCTTTATCGTGCTGTGGCTGGCGCTGACGTTGATCAACGGCGCGGTCGGCATCGTGCATGCCGGCCAGCCGTTAAGCACCGAGCTGGTGGTGGGAAGCGCCGTGTTCGGTATCCCGGTGGCGGCGCTCGTGTTGTTCATGGTGCTGACCACCGAGACCTGAGAGACCGATCAACGCACCAGGTGCAGGAACTGCATGTGCCGTTCGTACTGATCGAGGATGTCATTGATGATCTGCTCCTTGGTGTAGCCCACCAGATCGTAGTTCTGACTGCCCTCGCTCAAGTGCACTTCGGCCCGATAGTAGCGACGATTGTTGAGCTCCTTGGAGCCCATGCCACCCCGGGCAAACGACGGCGTGAAGTAGCCACGCATTTGCACCTGGTAGATAAACGGGTGTTCATCGCCGTGACCGATTTCCAGGCTGACGCTGTCGTTGACCGGCTCTGGATGGGTGATCACCTTGAGGCCCTTCTCGACGAATACCGCCGAGACCTCTTCAATCGCCGGACGTACCGTCGTGTCGAGGAAGCGATACACCTCGTCCCGCGACGGAAAATGCACCGCCTGACTCAAGCGCTGACGCCAGCCACCGCGCCGCGAGCCGGACACCGGTGCCAGGGAATGCAGTTGCGCGATCTGTTTCTGCGATTCCAGATAAAACGCCTTGTGCAGGCCCCACATCATCAGCAGCAAAATCAGCGAGAACGGCAGCGAGGTCAGGACCACCGCTGACTTCAATGCGTCGATGCTGCCGGAGAACAGCAGCGCACTGGTCACCAGCGCCGTCATTGCTCCCCAGAACACCCGCAGCCATTTCGGCCCATCCTCATCCGGGTTGCCACCCTTGGCGGACAGAGTCGACAACACCACGGTGCCCGAGTCGGCGGAAGTGACGAAGAACACGAAGCTGATGAACACCGTGACCGCAATCACGGTTTTGCTCCACGGGTAGGTTTCCAGCAGCAGGTAGAGGGTCATCGAGGGGTTGTCGATGGCCGACATGCCCAGCGCGCTCATGCCGTGGTTGAGCACCTGGTCGATGGCGCTGTTGCCGAAGATCGACATCCACGCCAGGGTGAAACCCAGCGGAATCAACAGCACGCCGAAGACGAACTCGCGGATGGTCCGGCCACGGGAAATCCGCGCGATGAACAGGCCTACGAACGGCGACCATGCGATCCACCAGGCCCAATAGAACACGGTCCAGCCGCCCAGCCAGTCGCTGGGTTTGTCATAGGCGTAAAGATCAAAACTCTTCATCGGCAAGGCGCCGAGATAATCACCGACGTTCTGGATCAGCGTATTGAGCAGATGCTGCGTGGGCCCTGCGAACAACACGAACAGCAGCAGCGCGCAAGCCAGCAACATGTTGATGTCGGACATCACCCGCACGCCTTTGTCGACGCCAGACACGGCGACGATGATCGCTGCGCCCATCATCAGCGTGATCAGCCCGACCTGAATCCACTGGGTATGGGCGATGCCGAACAGATAGTCCAGGCCGGAATTGAGGTGCAGCACGCCGAAGCCCATATCGGCACCGAGACCGAAGACCGTGGCGATGATGCCAAAGCCATCCACTGCATAACCGATAGGGCCGTTGATGCGTTTGCCGATCAGCGGATACAACGCCGAACGCAGCGCCAGGGGCAGGTTATGCCGATAGGCGAAATAGGCGAGCGCCATGCCGACAAAGGCAAACACACCCCAACCGTGCAGGCCCCAATGCAGAAACAGAATCTGCATGGCCTGGCGCGCCGCATCCGCGGTGCCCGCCTCGCCTTGGGGCGGCTGGAGCATATGGGTCAACGGTTCGGACACGCAGAAGAAGAACAGCGTGATGCTGATCCCGGCGGCGAACAGCATGCCGGCCCAGGACAGGTAACTGAATTCGGGCTCGTCGTGGTCGGCACCGAGTTTGATCTTGCCGTAGCCCGATAACGCGGTGACGACCACGAAGACCAGATACAGGGTCATCGCCAACATGTAGTACCAGCCGACCGTATTGGCCGCCCAGTTTTGCGCGGCCAGCAACCAGGCACCGGCCTGTTCGGGCATGGCAATGACCACGACGCCGAACAACAGAATGAAGCTCGCCGCAAAGTAAAACACCGGCGGATTCATGCGGACCAGGCCGCTTGAAGGAACGGACGATGCACTCATGAACGGTGCACCTCGAAGGGGGAAATCGTGGCTGTAGAAATCGGACTCAGCAAAGGCAAGCCTCCTGTTGTGAGCGGGCAGCGAACCACCGGTTTAACTTGAATGAACGTTCAAGTTAAACATGAATAGGCTGCTAAGGACTAATCGCAGGGCTGGGCGGTCGCGTAATTACGCTAGCTCAATGAGGGGTAGAAGGCGATCGTTCCCACGCTCTGCGTGGGAATGCAGCCCGTGACGCTCTGCGTCATTGCGGTGCCAGGCTTGAGATCGAGGCGCGAATCGGAACGCGGAGCGTCCCTGGAGGCATTCCCACGCGGAGCGTAGGAACGATCAATGGGGGGTAGGAGGCGATCGTTTTTGATCGTTCCTACGCTCTGCGTGGGAATGCAGCCCGTGACGCTCCGCGTCACTGCGGTGCCAGGCTTGAGATGGAGGCGTGAACCGGAACGCGGAGCGTCCCTGGAGGCGTTCCCACGCGGAGCGTGGGAACGATCATTGTGGCGCTTACTTTTGCGCTCCATCATCCAACTGCAAATTCGCTTGAGTCAGATTGCTACCCGCCGGCACGCTGCGGGTCAGCCAGACGTTGCCGCCAATGGTCGAGCCCTTGCCGATGGTGATCCGCCCGAGGATTGTCGCCCCGGCGTAAATCACCACGTCATCCTCGACGATCGGATGCCGCGCCTGGCCCTTCTGCAACTGACCGTCTTCATCCGCGGGAAAACGCTTGGCACCCAGCGTCACAGCCTGATAAATCCGCACGCGCTCGCCGATGATCGCGGTCTCGCCGATCACCACGCCGGTCCCGTGGTCGATGAAGAAACTACGGCCGATTTGCGCGCCCGGGTGAATGTCGATACCGGTTGCCGAATGAGCGATTTCTGCGCTGATCCGCGCCAGTAACGGCAGGCCGGCGCGATATAAATGATGGGCCAGACGATGGTGAATCACCGCCAGAATCCCCGGGTAGCACAGCAGCACTTCATCGACACTGCGCGCCGCCGGATCACCGTGATAGGCCGCCAACACGTCGGTGTCCAGCAGGCTGCGCAGCCCGGGCAGTGCCAGGGCGAAATCCTGAATGATCTGAATGGTTTTGCCTTCGACTTCAGCCTCGGCCTGGGCGCTGTGGCGCGCCGCATACCGCAGTTCGAGCCGTGCCTGCGCCAGCAACGCATTCAGCGCGACATCGAGGGTGTGGCCGACGTAGAAGTCTTCACTCTCTTCGCGCAAATCCACTGGCCCCAGACGCATCGGGAACAGCGCACCGCACAGGGCCTCGAGAATCTCCGCCATGGCCGCCCGGGACGGCAGCTCGCGCCCGCCCTGCTCGCCGCTGACGCGGCCGTTTTGTGCACGCCACTGATCACGGGCCGTGCGCAGTTGGCTGACGATGGTCTGCAATTGCCAATGGCTGGAACGCTCACTCACGGTAAAAACTCCTCACGGAGCGGCCGGACAGTCTGGCCGCGTCAACGGCGATTACTTTACGGCAAGGGCCTTGGGCCAAATTAAGAACCAATTGTGCTGTATCAAGCACCATCGGCTATAAGCGATTGACGGTTGCCCGGGGAAATTGGCGTGCCTATAGTCCTGACATCATTCACCGCCAGTACGGACCCATGATCAAACAACAGCTTGCCCGCTTTAACCGCCTCGACCTGCTCAGTCAGCCCACCGCCCTGGAAAAACTCGAACGCCTGTCGATGTGGCTGGGCCGCGATGTATACGTCAAACGCGATGACCTGACACCACTGGCAATGGGCGGCAACAAGCTGCGCAAACTCGAATACCTCGCCGCCGATGCCTTGGCCCAGGGCGCGGATACCTTGATCACCGCGGGCGCGCTGCAATCGAACCACGTACGCCAGACGGCCGCCATTGCCGCCAAGCTGGGCCTTGGCTGCGTAGCGTTGCTGGAAAACCCGCTTGGCACCGATGACGTCAATTACGTCGGCAACGGCAATCGGTTGTTGCTTGATCTGTTCCATACCAAAGTCGAGCGGGTGGAGAATCTCGATAATGCCGATGAGCAATTGCAGGCATTGGCCGCCCGCCTGCGCAACAACGGCAAAAAACCGTATCTGGTGCCCATCGGTGGCTCCAATGCATTGGGCGCGTTGGGTTACGTGCGCGCAGGCCTGGAACTGGCCGAGCAGATCAAGGACACCGGCCTGGACTTCGCCGCCGTCGTCCTGGCTTCCGGTAGCGCCGGAACCCATAGCGGTCTGGCGCTGGCGTTGAACGAAGCGTTGCCGCAGTTGCCAGTGATCGGCGTGACGGTTTCTCGCAGCGATGAAGATCAACGCCCGAAGGTTCAGGGTCTGGCCGAGCGCACTGCCGAGCTGCTGGGCATGTCGTTGCCGGCGAACTTCAAGGTCGAATTGTGGGACGAGTATTTCGCGCCGCGCTACGGTGAGCCGAATGCCGGGACGTTGGCGGCGGTAAAATTGCTGGCCAGTCAGGAAGGCCTGCTGCTTGACCCGGTCTACACTGGCAAAGCCATGGCCGGACTGCTGGATGGCATCGGACGTCAGCGTTTCGATGAGGGGCCGATCATCTTCCTGCACACCGGTGGGGCGCCGGCGTTGTTTGCCTATACAAGCTTTTTGCAGGACTAGAGATGGCTGATCGTTCCCACGCTCTGCGTGTGAACGCAGCCCGTGACGCTGCGCGTCACTGGACGCGGAGCCTCCCATGAGGCATTCCCACGGAGCGTGGGAACGATCACCCATTGCCGACCAATTATTCCATTAATGCATAACAAAAATAGAATTTATTATTTTCTAATCTAATAACGCCATCATATAGTCATGCCGCAGGCGAATTTGCTGCGAGACGCATAAGCTGCTTTAGGGCAGGATATCGCAGTCGTTCCAATCCCGAATTTGCCAACTTTCCTTAAGCGTCTTCCATAAGAAAACACAGGGGCTTGTCATGAATTTTTCCGCACTACGTCGAAATCTGCTGGTAGGTTCGCTGGGCCTGGCACTGAGCGCCGGCCTGATCGGCCAGGCGGTTGCCGGTGAGCAACTGCAACAAATCAAGGACAAAGGCGTAATCAACGTCGGCCTGGAAGGCACTTATCCACCGTTTAGCTTCGTCGACGAAAGCGGCAAGCTGTCGGGCTTCGAAGTCGAATTTTCTGAAGCGCTGGCCAAAGAGCTGGGCGTGAAGGTCAAGCTGCAACCGACCAAATGGGAAGGCATTCTGGCAGCCCTGGAATCCAAGCGTCTGGACGCCGTGATCAACCAGGTGACCATTACCGAAGAACGCAAGAAGAAGTATGACTTCTCCGAGCCGTACACCGTTTCCGGGATTCAGGCGCTGGTACTGACGAAAAAGGCCGCCGAGCTGAACATCAAGTCGGCTGCCGACCTGGGCGGCAAGAAAGTCGGCGTAGGCCTGGGCACCAACTACGAAGAGTGGGTAAAAGCCAACGTACCGACCGCTGACGTGCGCACCTACGAAGATGATCCAACCAAATTCCAGGACCTGCGCGTGGGCCGCATCGATGCCATCCTGATCGACCGTCTGGCCGCACTGGAATATGCCAAGAAGGCAAAAGACACCACCGCGGCAGGTGAAGCATTCTCCCGTCAGGAAGCCGGTATCGCCCTGCGCAAAGGCGAGCCTGAGCTGCTGGCTGCAGTGAACAAGGCTATCGACAAGCTGCGCGCCGACGGCACGTTGAAAAAGCTTTCGGAAAAATACTTCAACGCTGACGTCACTCAATAATGGAAGAAGCTTTTCAACTCGCACTCGATTCCCTGCCCTTCCTGCTCAAGGGCGCGTACTACACGGTCATCCTGAGCCTGGGCGGGATGTTCTTCGGTCTGGTGCTGGGCTTCGGCCTGGCACTGATGCGTCTGTCGCGCTTCAAGCTGGTGAGCTGGATCGCCCGTGTCTACGTATCGTTCTTTCGCGGCACGCCGTTGCTGGTGCAACTGTTCGTGATCTATTACGGCTTGCCGCAACTGGGCATGGAACTCGATCCACTGCCGGCGGCCCTGATCGGCTTTTCGCTGAACATGGCCGCCTACGCCTGTGAGATCCTGCGCGCCGCGATCAGCTCCATCGAGCGCGGTCAGTGGGAAGCTGCTGCCAGTATCGGCATGACCCGTGCGCAGACCCTGCGCCGGGCCATCCTGCCGCAGGCGATGCGCACCGCATTGCCGCCACTGGGCAACAGCTTCATTTCGCTGGTCAAGGACACCGCGCTGGCGGCCACCATTCAGGTGCCGGAGCTGTTCCGCCAGGCACAACTGATTACCGCCCGCACCTTCGAAGTGTTCACCATGTATCTTGCCGCCGCGCTGATCTACTGGATTCTGGCCACGGTGCTCTCGCACCTGCAGAACAAGTTGGAAGAGCGGGTCAATCGGCACGACCAGGAGTCCTGACCCAATGATTGTCGTGGAAAAACTGACAAAGCAGTTCAAGGGTCAAGTGGTGCTCAACGGCATCGACCTGCAAGTGAAGGAAGGCGAGGTCGTGGCGATCATCGGGCCTAGCGGCTCGGGCAAGACCACATTCCTGCGTTGCCTGAATTTTCTGGAAGAGCCCACCAGTGGCCGGATCAAGGTCGGCGATATCGAGATCGATACCGGCCGCCCGTTGAACCAGCAACAAAGTCTGGTGCGCAACCTGCGCCAGCACGTGGGCTTCGTGTTTCAGAATTTCAACCTGTTCCCCCATCGCACAGCCCTGGAAAACGTTATCGAAGGCCCGATCATCGTCAAGAAGATCCCGCATGCCGACGCCGTCGCCCTGGGCAAGAAACTGTTGGCCAAGGTGGGCCTGGCGGGTAAGGAAGACGCTTATCCGCGCCGCCTCTCGGGCGGCCAGCAACAACGCGTGGCGATTGCCCGCGCGCTGGCGATGGAACCGGAAGTGATCCTGTTCGATGAACCGACCTCGGCACTTGACCCGGAGTTGGTCGGTGAAGTGTTGGCGACGATCCGCGGCCTGGCCGAAGAGAATCGCACGATGGTCATCGTGACCCACGAAATGGCTTTCGCCCGTGACGTGGCCAATCGCGTGGTGTTTTTCGACAAGGGTGTGATCGTCGAACAAGGCGAATCCAAGGCACTATTCGCCAATCCGAAAGAAGAACGCACGAAGCAGTTCCTCAGTAAATTCCTTAATAACTCACACAACTAACACCTTGGCAACACTGCCAACTTCCACGGACGGAAGTTGCGCCCACCGCCCGCCTGCGCATAACAAAATCAAAAAACCATAGTTAATATTTTGTGCGCATGCGCAGTACATATATATATCCCGCAACAGACTTTCACTGCCAATTCCCCCGCATCCGCCAATCACCCGCCGCACGCCCTCCCCGCGCATCCAAGCCCGACTCGCCCTGTATTTATAAGCATTTTCTACTCACCCATAGCGCTTCTTAACTTTAATGCGTAGGACTTTTCTGAATAACATCATATTCCAAGCCTAACTAACAATCGCTATTGACACTGATTCACCCGCACTCTTATCTAGTCACCAAGACGCGCCACCCGTTATTTAAAACAAAATAAGCAATTGCCTTTTTACTCGCACTTGATGCATTTATTTTTCAGAAACGGACTTCGCTGCAACAACTTCAAGGAGACTCCATGAAAAACATTTCGAACCATCCCGAACTCGCAGCCCCAACCCTGGCGCAATCTCACAAAAGCGACATCAATATCGTATCGGCCTCGCACCTGCTGATCGATGTGCCGCCCTACCCTGCGATGGACGAAGGCGACCTCATCGAACTGTTCTGGGACAACTGCTACGTCGCCTCCAGGGTGGTCACGCCCGACGATGTAGGCCGTTCCGTCCACTTGCGCGTACCCGAGAGTTTCATTGCCAATGGCGCCTCGCGCATTCATTACCGGATCATGCAGATTGGCCGGGGGCCGGCGGTATCGGCTGTCGGACGCGTTCGAGTCAAGCTCGATTGTCCGGGTGGCGAACCTTCCAACCTGTGCGGCGACGAAAACCAACGCCTGGCCCCCGTGAGCATCCCTGAAACGATTCGCCGCCAGGGCGTGAATCCCAACCAGATCAAACGCGGCGTGCCGCTGACCATCGAGCCGTACCTGAACATGGCGGCGGACGACGAAATCACCCTGCGCTGGGGCGATGTGCGCATGGACTTGCCACGACTCAAGGCGAGCGACGTGGGCCAGCCGATCCAGGTATGGGTGCCGCCAGCGATCATTATCGAGGCGGGCGAGGATCTGCGGCTGGAGGTGACTTATTGCATTCTCGACCGGGTCGGCAACAACTCACGGTGGGCGCCGGCACGTTCGTTGAAAATTGGTTGCGCCGGTTCGTGGCTGAAAGTCGCGAAAAAGCAACGACCCGAGGCCGCACAAGCGCGCTGTTGCTACAGCAGCAAGTGTTGCCCTGCGCCCACCACCCCTTCTATATATATTCCTAAAAGTTAGTTCATAACTTTTTTATAAACGCTTAGGGTATATACACCGGACCACCGGACATTCTTGTTTTCTACGCCCCAGCGGCGTTTCCATGAGATGTGAGGTAGGTATGGTCCGGAACACAATCACCCCAGTGCAGATCGCCAGGGCATTGCGTGCAGCCAAGGAGCGGCACTGATGTCCAGTCTGGCAGATGCAATTGTCCAGAGTGATCTGGATATCGCCCCCCTGTTGTTGCCCGCGCAAGTGCTGCGCAACGACGCACAAGCCATCAAGGCCGCCCACGAACTGGCGCAGATAGCACGCCTGCACGCGGCCAAACGTGACCAGCAGCGCAAGTTGCCATGGTCGGAAATCGAACAATTCACCCGCAGCGGGCTGGGCAGCATTGGTATCCCGCGGGAGTACGGTGGCCCGCAAGTTTCGTTCGTCACCCTGGCCGAGGTTTTCGCGATCATTTCTGCGGCGGACCCGGCCCTCGGACAGATTCCACAGAACCAGTTCGGCATCCTGAACCTGGTGTTGGGCAGCGCCACCGAAGCGCAGAAAAAACAGCTGTTCAAAAGCGTGCTCGAGGGCTGGCGCATCGGCAATGCCGGGCCGGAGCGAGGCAGCAAGAACACGCTGGACCTCAAGGCGCGCATCACCGCCGATGGCGATGGCTTTGTCCTCAATGGGCAAAAGTTTTACTCCACCGGCGCGCTGTTCGCGCACTGGGTTGCGGTCAAGGCCCTGAACGACGATGGCAGGCAGGTACTGGCCTTCGTCCGTCGCGGCACACCGGGATTGCGCATCGTCGATGACTGGTCCGGTTTCGGCCAGCGCACCACCGCCAGCGGTACGGTTTTGCTCAACAACGTACGGGTCGACGCCGAACTGGTAGTGGACAACTGGAAGATCAACGACAAGCCCAATACTCAGGGCGCCGTCTCGCAATTGATCCAGGCAGCCATTGATGCCGGAATCGCCCGGGGTGCCATCGACGATGCCATCGAGTTCGTGAAAACCCGCTCCCGGCCATGGATCGATGCCAACGTCGACAGGGCCAGTGATGACCTCTATGTGATCGCCGACATCGGCAAACTGAAAATCGAGTTGCACGCTGCCGAAGCCCTGCTGCGCAAGGCCGGACACGTGCTTGATCAGGTCAACGCTGCGCCGCTCACCGCCGAGTCAGCCGCCCGCGCTTCGATTGCCGTGGCCGAAGCCAAGGTGCTGACCACCGAGATCTCACTGTTGGCCAGCGAAAAGCTTTTCGAACTGGCCGGCAGCCGCGCGACCCTCGCCGAATTCAACCTCGACCGCCACTGGCGCAACGCCCGCGTGCACACCCTGCACGACCCGGTGCGCTGGAAGTATCACGCAGTCGGTGCCTATCACCTGAACGGCACGTTGCCGGCTCGCCACTCCTGGATCTGACGACCAGACATCTGGAGAAACACATGACAAGTTCTCAGCACGTCGCGGTCCTGACCAGCGATGAGCAAGCCCTGATTGTCGCCAGCGACCTGGCCGACGATTTCAAGCGCGATAGCGCCCTGCGTGACCGCGAGCGTCGACTGCCGCACCCGGAGCTGGAAGTGTTTTCCCGTTCCGGTCTGTGGGGCGTCAGCGTGCCCAAAGAGTATGGCGGCGCTGGCGTTTCCAACGTCACCCTGGCCAAGATCATCGCGCTGATTGCGCAGGCTGACGGCTCGCTCGGGCAAATTCCGCAGAACCATTTCTATGCCCTTGAAGTGTTGCGCGTAAACGGCAACGAAGAGCAGAAAAAACGCCTGTACGCCGAAGTGCTGGCCGGACAGCGCTTCGGCAATGCGCTCGCCGAGCTCGGCACCAAAACCGCTCACGACCGCGTCACCCGCCTCACCCCTGATGTGCAGGGAGCGCGCAAGGGCTATCGCATAAACGGTCGCAAGTTCTACGCCACCGGTGCGATATACGCCCAACGCATCCCGACCTCGGTGATCGATGAAAACGGCGTGCAGCAATTGGCCTTCGTCCCAAGCAACAGCAAAGGCTTGACCGTCATCGACGACTGGAGCGGCTTCGGCCAGCGCACCACCGGTAGCGGCTCGGTGGTGTTCGAAGATGTCTTCGTCGCCGCCGAAGACGTCATCCCGTTTCAAAGCGCGTTCGAGCGCCCGACACCGGTCGGCCCGTTGGCGCAAATTCTCCATGCGGCCATCGACACCGGCATCGCCCGCGCCGCCTACGAAGATGCCCTGCACTTCGTGCGCACCAAGACCCGCCCGTGGATCGACGCGACGCATGAAAAAGCCACCGACGATCCACTGACCCTCAAGAGCTTCGGCCACTTGAGCATTCGTTTGCACGCCACCGAAGCGCTGCTGGAGCGCGCCGGTGAGTTCCTCGACAAGGCCCAGGCCGACACCAACGCCGAAACCGTCGCCGCTGCATCGATTGCCGTCGCCGAAGTTCGGGCCATCAGCAGCGAAGTTTCCCTGGCCGCCGGCAGCACCCTGTTCGAATTGGCCGGCAGCCAGGCAACCCTGATTGAACACGGTCTGGATCGCCACTGGCGCAACGCTCGGGTGCATACCCTGCACGACCCGGTGCGCTGGAAGTATCACGCGGTGGGCAATTACTACCTCAACGATGAAAACCCGCCACTGCGGGGGACCATCTGATGGCCAAGAAAAAGATCCTGCTCAATGCATTCAACATGAACTGCATCGGGCACATCAACCATGGTCTGTGGACGCATCCCCGGGACACCTCGACCCGGTACAAAACCATCGACTACTGGACCGAACTGGCGCAGTTGCTCGAGCGCGGGTTGTTCGACGGCTTGTTCATCGCCGACATCGTCGGGGTCTACGACGTCTACCAGAATTCGGTGGACGTTCCACTCAAGGAGTCGATCCAGCTGCCGGTCAATGACCCGCTGCTGCTGGTCTCGGCCATGGCTGCCGTGACCAAAAACCTCGGCTTCGGCCTCACCGCCAACCTCACTTACGAGCCGCCGTATCTGTTCGCCCGACGCATGTCGACGCTGGATCATCTGAGCCGTGGCCGGGTGGGCTGGAACATCGTCACCGGTTACCTCGACAGCGCCGCCAAAGCCATGGGCCTGAGCAAACAGGTCGAGCACGACCGCCGTTACGACCAGGCCGACGAGTACCTGGAGGTGCTCTACAAACTCTGGGAAGGCAGCTGGGAAAACGCTGCGGTGCTGAACGATCCACGGCAACGCATCTATGCGCAACCGGACAAAGTGCACAAGGTCGAGCACAAGGGCGAGTTCTATCAGGTCGAGGGATATCACCTGTGCGAACCCTCGCCACAACGCACGCCGGTGTTGTTCCAGGCCGGCAGTTCCGATCGTGGCCTGGTGTTCGCCGGCCGGCACGCCGAGTGCGTGTTCATCAGCGGCCAGACCAAGGCGTCGACCATGGTGCAAGTGGACAAAGTCCGCGCCAGCGCTGTCGACGCCGGGCGCAATCGCGAAGACATCAAGGTGTTCATGGGCCTGAATGTGATCGTCGGCGAAACCGAAGAACTGGCCTGGGCCAAGCACGCCGAATACCTGAGCTACGCCAGTGCCGAGGCCGGGGTGGCGCATTTCTCGGCCTCTACCGGGATCGATTTTTCCGAGTACGCCATTGACGAACCGATCCAGTACGTCAAAAGCAACGCGATCCAGTCAGCGACCAAAAACCTGCAGAACAATGACTGGACCCGACGCAAATTGCTGGAGCAACACGCTCTCGGCGGGCGCTACATCACCGTGGTCGGCTCGCCGCAGCAAGTGGCGGATGAACTGGAATCGTGGATCGCCGAAACCGGCCTCGACGGCTTCAACCTGACGCGGATCGTCACGCCGGAAAGCTATGTGGACTTCATCGAACTGGTGATTCCCGAGTTGCAACGACGTGGCTCGTACAAGACCGCTTATGACGATGGCAGCCTGCGGGAAAAGCTGTTTCGCGAAGGGGCGCATTTGCCTGAGCAACATACCGGCTCTCACTACCGACACTAACCCGATCGTTCCCACGCTCCGCGTGGGAATGCAGCCAGTGACGCTCCGCGTCACAACCGCAGGGACGCGGAGCGTCCCGAGAGGCATTCCCACGCAGAGCGTGGGAACGATCGCACTGACTGGAAAAAACATCATGACCAAGAAGCTCTTCTCTCACCCAGTCAAAGCACTGGCCCTGGCCCTCGGCCTGTTCAGCTCTGCGGTTTTCGCCGCCGACGCTCCGCTGAAAATCGGCACCACCGCCGCCTTCGCCATTCCTCTGGAAGCGGCGGTCGAAGAAGCCGGCAAGCACGGCCTGAAAGTCGAGCTGGTGGAGTTCACCGACTGGATCGCACCCAACGTCAGCCTGGCTGCCGGCGACATCGACGTGAACTACTTCCAGCACATTCCGTTCCTGGAAAACGCCAAGGCTGCTTCCGGTTTTGACCTGGTGCCGTTCGCGCCGGGAATCATCAACAACGTCGGCCTCTACTCGAAAAAATACAAAAGCTTCGACGAGCTGCCGCAAGGCGCCAGCGTCGCCATCGCCAACGATCCGATCAACAGCGGTCGTGGTTTACAGTTGCTGGCCAAGGCTGGCCTGATCACCCTCAAACCCGGTGTCGGCTACAAGGCCACCGAAGAAGACATCATCGCCAACCCGAAGCAAATCAAGATTCTCCAGGTTGAAGCCGTGCAACTGGTGCGTGCCTACGACGACGCCGATCTGGTCCAGGGTTACCCGGCCTACATTCGATTGTCGAAGACCTTCGATGCGGGCTCCGCGCTGCTGTTCGACGGCCTCGATCACAAGGAATACGTGATTCAATTCGTGATCCAGCCGAAGAGCAAAACCGACCCGCGCCTGATCAAGTTCGTCGACATCTATCAGCATTCGCCAGCCGTTCGCGCCGCTCTGGATAAAGCCCATGGCAAGCTCTATCAAGCCGGTTGGGAGAGTTGAGCATGACGGCTGCCACGCAACGGCGACTGGAAACTCCAGCGCCTCACAAAGCACAACAGACCGAGTTGCACCCAGCGCTCAATAGCGCTCACGTGCGCTTCATCGGCCTGGGTAAAACCTACGACGGCAAACAAGGTCCGGTGGCCGCGCTGCACGGCATCGACCTGGCGATCCAGCACGGTGAAGTGTTCGGCATTATCGGTCGCAGCGGCGCCGGCAAGTCGTCGTTGATCCGCACCATCAATCGCCTTGAGCAACCGAGCTCGGGCCGGGTGCTGATCGATCAGATCGACATCGGCGAGTTCGATGAGGACCGCCTCGTAGCGCTGCGCCGGCGCATTGGCATGATCTTCCAGCACTTCAATCTGATGTCGGCCAAGACGGTTTGGCAGAACGTCGAACTGCCCCTGAAAGTCGCCGGTGTCGCCAAGGAAAAACGCGAGCAAAAGGTCCGCGAGCTGCTGGAATTGGTGGGTCTGCAAAACAAGCACAAGGCCTACCCGGCGCAGTTGTCCGGCGGTCAGAAACAGCGTGTCGGTATCGCCCGCGCGCTGGTGCACGACCCGGCGATTCTGCTGTGTGACGAGGCCACTTCGGCACTGGACCCGGAGACCACGCAGTCGATCCTCGGGCTGTTGCGCGAGATCAATCAACGCCTGGGGCTGACCATCATTTTGATCACCCATGAAATGGCGGTGATCCGCGAGATCTGCGATCGCGTCGTCGTCCTCGAACATGGCCGGATCGTTGAACAAGGCCCGGTGTGGGAAGTGTTCGGCAATCCGCAGCATGAAGTCAGCAAGACCTTGCTCGCGCCGTTGCAACATGCCCTGCCGCCGGAGCTGCAAAGCCGTTTGCAGCCTCAACCACGCTCCGCCGAAGACGCTGTGGTACTGCGCCTGCAATTTACCGGAGCGGCCCAGGCTGAACCGGACCTGGCCGCGCTGTTCGCCGCTCTCGGTGGACGCGTGCGTCTGTTGCAGGGTGGCGTGGAACGGATTCAGGGACACGCGCTTGGGCAACTGCTACTGGCAGTGACCGGATCATCCCACGCTGCCGAAGAATTGCAGCAACGCGCCGGCCGTTGGGCGCAACAGGTGGAGGTATTGGGTTATGTGGTTTGATCGCTTGCTGCAAGGCTTCATAGATACGTTTCTGATGGTCGGTGTGTCATCGCTGATCGCCCTGCTGGCGGGTATTCCGCTGGCGGTGATCCTGGTCACCAGCTCCAAGGGCGGCATCTACGAAGCCCCGGCGCTTAATCGCGCATTGGGCGCGTTCGTGAACTTGTTCCGTTCGATCCCGTTCCTGATTTTGATGGTCGCGCTGATCCCCTTCACCCGCCTGATCGTCGGCACCACCTACGGCGTCTGGGCGGCTGTGGTGCCGCTGACCATCGCCGCGACACCGTTCTTTGCGCGTATTGCCGAGGTCAGTCTGCGTGAAGTCGACCATGGCTTGATCGAAGCGGCGCAAGCCATGGGTTGCCGGCGCGAGCACATCGTCTGGCACGTGCTGTTGCCGGAAGCGCTACCGGGGATTGTCGGCGGATTCACCATCACCCTGGTGACCATGATCAATTCGTCGGCCATGGCCGGGGCGATCGGTGCGGGCGGCCTGGGTGACATCGCCTACCGGTATGGCTACCAGCGCTTTGACAGCCAGATCATGCTGACGGTGATTGTGTTGCTGGTGGCGTTGGTGGCAGTGATTCAGTTGGGCGGGGATCGGTTGGCGCGGGGGCTCAACAAGCGCTGAGTAGGCTGGGGGATGGAGGCGCTTTTGTGGCGAGGGAGCTTGCTCCCGCTCGATTGCGCAGCAATCGCAAAAACTGACACCCGCATGTTTCTGATACACCTCTTTGAATGGTCTGGGGGGCTTCTTCGCAGCCCAGCGGGAGCAAGCTCCCTCGCCACAAAGCGTGTTTGTCCTGCATAACAGCTTCCTGGCCATGAGGGATTATTGGACGCAGAAGGGAAGTTTTCCCACAGAGAAATCGGCAATTCCGAAGTCCCGATTCCTTTCCTTTGCAGGTCATTTCCTAGATCATTTCGCTCGCTTGCGCCTGGCAAATTCGCTGGCTAGTCTCGGTTCGTCACTGCTCATCAGTGAACGGGTTTAGTCGCCCGGTTCCTCTAGGCGTACAGCGTCACCTCTTTCAGGTGTTTTTTATTGCCTGAATTTTATGGTGGCTGTGCGCAGGGCACCTTCGGGTGCGCCGGTATTCCTAGAGGCCGGTCGACTAACCTGCGTGCAGCCGCCACCCCTGTTCGTTTAGTCGCGATATCGGTTACCCAATGTAGGCGCTGCCGTAGGTTGCGATCTTTTGAAGCGCGAAAGCGCTTATAGTCGGCACAACTCCTTTACCTGCGCAGCCGACCATGAAACAAACCCCCGACGACCTCAAGCAGATCACCGCCACCACTCTGGGCCATTACAACTCGGTCGCTGAGAACTTTCGTGAGGGGACACGCGATCACGATGTCAGCCAGAATATCGACGCGCTGTTGCGGCACATTCAAGGCACGGCGCCGTTCGACATTCTCGATTTTGGCTGCGGTCCCGGTCGTGATTTGCAGACGTTTACGCGCATGGGCCATCGGGCCGTCGGACTGGACGGTTCGGAAAGGTTCGCGCAAATGGCCCGTGACGACAGTGGCTGCGAAGTCTGGCAACAGGACTTCCTGAAGCTCGACTTGCCGGCCGAGCGTTTCGACGGGATTTTTGCCAACGCGGTGTTGTTTCATGTTCCGCGACAGGAACTGCCGCGGGTGTTGAAACAGTTGTGGGGAACGTTGAAACCGGGAGGGGTGTTGTTCAGTTCCAATCCTCGTGGCGAAAATCAGGAAGGCTGGAACGGGCCACGGTATGGGGCGTATCACGATCTTGCGGCCTGGCAACAGCTGCTGACCGAGGCGGGCTTTGTCGAGCTGGAGCATTACTACCGGCCGGCGGGGCTGCCGCGCGAGCAGCAGCCCTGGCTGGCGAGTGTCTGGCGGCGCGTCGACTGATCGTTCCCACGCTCTGCGTGGGAATGCAGCCAGTGACGCTCTGCGTCATGCCGCAGAGCGTGGGAACGATCACTGCGCGGCGTCTTTCTTCGGCTCGCGAATCTTGTACCAGGCCACATACAGTGCCGGCAAAAACAGCAGCGTCAGCAAGGTCGCGACGATGATCCCGCCGATCATCGCGTAGGCCATCGGTCCCCAGAACACTTCCCGGGCAATCGGGATCATGCCCAGGCTCGCCGCCGCGGCGGTGAGCAAAATCGGGCGCCGCCGGTGTTCGGTAGCTTCCACCACGGCATCCCATGGTGAAGAACCGTCGGCGATGAACGTGTCGATCTGGGTTACCAGGATCACCGAGTTGCGGATGATGATGCCGATCAGCGCCAGGATGCCGAGTATCGCCACAAAGCCCATTGGCGTTCCGGTCGGCACCAGCGCCAACACCACGCCGATCAAGCCCAGCGGCGCGACGCTGGCTACCAGGAACATCTTCTGCACGCTGTGCAGTTGAATCATCAGAAAGGTGGCCATCAGGAATATCATCAACGGCACGACTTTGTTGATCGGCCCCTGGGCCTTGGCACTCTCCTCCACCGTACCGCCCGTGGCGACCTTGTACCCCGCAGGCAATGCGGCGGCGTACTTGTCGATGTCCGGTTTGAGCAGCTTCACCAGATCGGTTGGCTGAATATCACCGATCACTGCGGTCTTGATGGTGATTGTCGGTTTGCGGTCGCGACGCCACACAAGCGGTTGCTCCAGTTCGTAACGCACCGAGGCAAACGCGAGCAGGGGAATCGAGGTGCCGCCCGGCGTGAGAATTTGCAGGTTCTGCAGGGTTTCCGGCGAGCCCCGTTCAGCATCCACGGCGCGGCCGACCACATTGATCAGGTAGATATCGTCGTCGACCTGCGTCACCGTCGAGCCAGTGACGATGCTGTTCATCAGGTTCGCCACGTCTTCGGAAGACAAGCCGAGCTGGCGAGCCTTGTCCTGGGCGATATCGATGCGCAGCACCTTGCCAGGCTCGTTCCAGTCGAAAATGATTTCGCCGATGTGCGGGTTCTTGTCCAGCTGGCTGGCCAGATCGATGGCGTGCTTGCGCACCTGGTCGATGTCCGGGCCGCTGACGCGGTACTGGATCGGCCGCCCCACAGGCGGGCCTAACTCCAGCGCCTGGACGAAACTGCCGATACCCACGAAATCATTGCGCAGACGTTCACGCAGCCGATCGCTGAGGGCGGCGCGCGTCTCGAAGTCTTTGGCGACGATCACCAGTTGCGCGTAATACGGGTTCTGCAGTTGCTGGTCGAGGGGCAGATAAAAACGAATCGCACCCTGGCCGACGTAACTACTCCAGCGCACGATATCCGGGTCACCCTTGAGCGTCGCCTCGAGCTTGTCCACGGCCTTGCGGGTTTCATCGATCGAGGCGTTTTGTGGCAGGTTCAGATCCACGAGGATTTCCGGGCGATCCGAGGCCGGAAAGAATTGGTTCTGTACAAACTGCATACCCACAACCGACAGCGCGAACAGCAGCACCGTGATGCCGATCGCCCACCACCGGTTGCGCATGCACCACAACAGACCGCCGTTGAATGCCCGCCCCAGTCGACCGGGCTCCGCCGCGTGCGGCTTCACATTGGCACTGAGGATGTGCACGCCGATGACCGGCGCAAACAGCACCGCGACCACCCACGAAACCATCATCGCGACGGCAATTACCGCGAACAGGGTAAAGGTGTATTCGCCGGCCGAGCTGCCATTCAAACCAATGGGGACGAAACCGGCGACGGTCACCAGCGTGCCGGTGAGCATCGGGAACGCGGTCGAGGTGTAGGCAAAAGTCGCAGCCTGTTCCTTGGACTCGCCCAGCTCCAGACGCGAGACCATCATCTCGACCGTGATCATTGCGTCATCCACCAGCAGGCCCAGCGCGATGATCAACGCACCGAGGGAAATCCGCTGCATGGTGATTCCGCTGTACTCCATGAACACGAACACCATGGCCAATACCAGCGGGATCGAGCAAGCCACCACCAAGCCAGCACGCAAGCCGAGGCTGATGAAGCTGACCACCAACACGATCACCACCGCTTCGAACAACGCACTGGTGAAGCCGCCAACAGCGGCTTCTACCACAACAGACTGATCGGACACGTTGTGCACACCGACACCCATCGGCAGGTTGGCAGTGAGCTCATTAATACGCTGATGCAGCGCCTTGCCGAATTCCTGGATGTTGCCCCCGGTCTGCATGGCTATGGCCAGACCGATAGCCTGTTGGCCATTGAAGCGGAATTCCGGCGTCGAGGGGTCGACGTAGCCTCGGCGGATATCGGCTATATCGGCCAGACGATAAAAGCGATCATTGAGTCGCAGATTGACGTTGGCCAGATCCTTCTCGGAAATGAACTGCCCTGACGTGCGTACGGAAATCCGCTCGGGTCCCGCCTCGATCACCCCGGCCGGGGTCACGGCGTTTTGTGTTTGCAGACTTTGCACAACCTGTTGCTCATCGATACCCAGCGCCGCCAGTTTGCGGGTCGAGAAGTTCAGGTACAGGACTTCGTCCTGCTGGCCAATCATCTCGATCTTGCCCAAGCCCGGTACGCCGCGGATATCGGCACGGGCCTGTTCGACGTAGTCGCGCAATTGGCGCAATGTCAGACCGTCGGCGGTAAAGGCATAGATCGAACCGAACACGTCGCCGAATTCATCGTTGAACGACGGTCCCTGAATGCCTTGTGGAAACGAATAACGGATGTCGCCGATCTTCTTGCGCACCTGGTACCAGATTTCCGGAATGTCCTTGGCCTTGGTCGTGTCGCGCAAGTAAACGTAGACCGTGGACTCACCCGGTCGGGTATAGCTTTTCACGTAGTCGAGCGAGTCGAGTTCTTCGAGTTTTTTCTCGATGCGGTCAGTGACCTGCTTGAGAGTTTCCTCCTGGGTCGCACCTGGCCAGCGGGTCTGGATAACCATGGTCTTGATCGTGAAGGAAGGGTCTTCCTCGCGCCCCAGGTTCAGGTATGAAAACACGCCCATCAGCAATGCGACGAACATCAGATACCAGACAAACGACTGATGTTTGAGCGCCCATTCGGATAAGTTGAAACTCCCTTTCATTGTGGGCTGCCCTCATCTACTTTCACTTTTTGCCCCGGTTTGAGGCTGTTGACTCCCGCACTGACAATCCGCTCGCCGGACTTCACGCCGCTGGCGACTACGACGGTGCTGTCCGTGCGGCTGATGATGCTGACATCCCTGGGAGAAACGGTTTGCGCCTGGGCATCGATTACCCAGATGCGCGACTTGCCTTCGACTTCCTGCAATGCGCTAAGAGGCAATTCGATCTGCGGCTTGATCGCCGAAATCAATGTCACGCTGATCGCCGTGCCCAGGCGAAATCCGCTGGGTGTTTCGGAAAGGGTCAGGCGCGCGCGTCGGGTACGGGTTGCACTTTGTGCCTGGGGCTCGATTTCCCGCACGATAGCCGTGGTGTTGATCTCCGGGCTCAATTGCGAAGCAACCTGGAACACCACGTCTTCGGGTAACTGATCGACCAGGGTGTCCGGCAGATCGATCACCGCCTCCTTGATGTCCGGTCGCGCCAGGGTAACCACTTGCTGGCCGGCGGTGACCACTTGTCCGGCTTCGGCCATCCACGCGGTGACGACCGCTTTGTGATCGGCACGCAATTCAACGTAGTTGAGTTGATCCTTGGCCTGGCTGACCGCTGCCTGAGCCTGGTCCAGCGAGGCCTGGGTGGTCTTCAGGTCAGTCAGTGCAGCGTCGAGTTGCGCCTGGGAGCCCACGCCTTGATCGAACAGGCTCTGCTGTCGCCGGGCGGTGGCCTGGGCGTTGATCAGATTCGCCCGGATGCTCGCCAGGTCGCCCTCTGCCGAGCGCAATTGGTTCTGCTGATCCGTAGGGTCCAGCGAGGCAAGCAACGCCCCCTTGTCGACCTCCGCGCCGACATCGACGCTACGGCTCGCGATGCGTCCCGGTACACGGAAACCGACATTGCTCTCATAGCGGGCCTGGATGCTCCCCGCGAATCGGCCAAGGTTTTGTTCACCCAGTGCCTCGACCTTGATCGACAACACCGGTCGCACCGGCTCCGCTGGCGCTTCTTTTTCCGAGCAGGCCGCCAGCATCACACTGGTCAGAACCAGTAACAGATGCTTCATGGTTGACTCTCCGCGGCCAATTCCTTGTAGGTGTCTTCAGCGATTTCCACCGTCACGCCGGGATGCAGCAACTGGCCACCGGCAACGACGACTTTTTCACCACCTTTTAGGCCCTCACTGATGATGACTTTACCGGTCAGATAGCGGCCGACGGTGACGGTATGCAACTGCGCCTTGCCTTCGCCGTCTACCAGCCATACCGCGGGCTCGCTGATTTTTTTGGTCAGCGCCGACCACGGCAATTCCACCGCGGACTTGCCCCGGGTATTGGCTGTGGCACTCACCACCGAACCCAGTTGCATGCCGGGCGGCAAGCTGTCGAGGGTGACTTTGACTTGCACAGTGCCAGTCTGCTCGGAGACCGCCGGGGTGATTTCGCGGACTGTACCGGTGGTTTTGATCGCCGGATTATCGAGCAGGCTGACCACAACGCCCTTGTCTGATGGTGGTTCGGCCAGCAGCGATTCATAGACGTTGAACACCGCATCGCGCGCACCGTCCTGGGCCAGGCTGAAGATCGGCACGGTGGCCTGAACCACCTGCCCGACTTCTGCCTGACGCGCAGTGATCACGCCCGGCGCATCCGACATCAACGCGGTGTAACTCAATTGCTCACGGGCATTGGCCAACTGCGCCTGGGCCGCCGCGAGTGAGCTTTGGCTACTGCGCAATGCCGCCTGCGCAGAGTCGTACTCGCTTTGGCTGGTATAACCCTTGGGCAACAGTTTTTGCTGGCGCACGAAAGACGCGGCGTTCTGTTTGACCTTGGCCTGCTCGGCCACCACTTGAGCCTGTGCCGAGTCGAGACTGGTTTGCAGGTCCTTCGGGTCGAGCCGGGCAAGGACCTGCCTGGCCGAGATCCGGTCACCCACATCGACCGTACGCTGGATGATCTTTCCACTCACGCGAAAAGACAGCTCGGTCTGCACCCGAGCCTGCACATCGCCGGTCAAGGTGATGTTGGCAGCGTAATCGGTGAGTTTGACTTCCTGAACGAAAACCCGTGGCCGAGCCTTTTCGAGCGGTTTCTCTTTGTCGCAGGCACTCAGTAAAGCCAGGAGGCTCAGGCCAAGCGCTAATCTCAATCCGGGACCAGCCATGCAGGCTCCTTTGCGTTTAACGGGCGCGATTCGTTTGTCAGCTTAGAACAGGGATTAACCTTCGCCTACGCAAATTCAGCTTTTCCTCTTGTACGAGCTGCCGCGGGCTGCGATCTTTTGATCCTGATCAACTCAAAGGCAAGAGATCGTAGCTGCGGCAGCGCCTGCAGGGTCGGCCAATAGGGACATTTTCCATGCTCAACACCCTCGCGGTGGCCAATTACCGCTCGATCAACAAACTGGTGATCCCACTGGGTCGTTTGAACCTGATCACCGGGCCAAACGGCAGCGGCAAATCGAACCTCTACCGCGCGCTGCGCTTGCTGGCGGAAACCGCTCAGGGTGGCGTGGTCAATGCACTGGCCCGTGAGGGTGGGCTGGGCTCGACCTTCTGGGCGGGACCGCAAACCATCTCCCGGCGCATGCGAAATGGCGAGGTGCCGGTCGAGGCCGGCGTGCGACAGGGCGCCAAACGCCTGCGCCTGGGATTTACCAGTGAGGACTTCGGTTACTCGATCAGCCTCGGCCTTCCTGAATCCAACGGCCACTTCATGCTCCCAGGGCACGACACGCCCCTCCCCTCACGGTTCAGCCTCGATCCGCAGATCAAGCGCGAATGCATCTGGAACGGTGCGTTCTATCGTCCGGCAAGCCTGTTAGTGGATCGCGACGGCCCGATGATTCGCAGTCGGGCCGATCGTCAATGGGATGTACTGGCACAGCACACCCCGAATTTCGACAGCCTTTTTGATCAGGTCGGCAGCTTGCGCACCTCGCCGGAAGTTCTGGAACTGCGCGAATTCATCCGCCGCTGGCGCTTCTACGATCACTTTCGCAGTGACGTCGACGCACCAGTGCGCCAACCGCAATTAGGCACCCGTACGCCGGTTCTGCACCACGACGGCCGCGACCTGGCGGCGGCGTTGCAGACCATTATCGAAATCGGCGACCCCGAGGCATTGCGCGACGCGATCAGCGATGCATTTCCCGGTGCACGATTGCACATCGAACCGCTCGCCGGTGGCCGCTTCGCCATCGAGTTTTATCAGGAAGGATTGTTGCGCCCGCTGTCCGCCGCCGAACTGTCCGACGGCACACTGCGCTATCTACTGCTGGTGGCAGCGCTGCTGACGCCACGCCCGCCGACGCTGATGGTGTTGAACGAACCGGAAACCAGCCTGCATCCGGATCTGTTGCCGGCATTGGCGCGGTTGATTATCCGCGCCTCCGAGCAGTGTCAGGTGTGGGTGGTGTCCCATGCACGACGGCTGATCTCTGCATTGCAGCAGGACCCGGAATGCAACTGCATCGTGCTGGAGAAAACCCTCGGCCAGACCGGGATTGTCGGGCAGCGGATGCTGGACGAACCGGCGTGGTATTGGCCGGATTGAATGACAGGTGTCGAGTTGTTCTAAAAGGATCGGCGGATTTTCATGGCACGCCCGGGATTCTCGACTTGACTGTCGAAACCCATGTTCAAGTTGACATCGGTTCGATGTCTGACTGTTGGAACCTGAAAACTTTCAAAGCCAATCGGCCCGGGCGAAGGAAGCGGAGCTGAAGGAATCGGCGAGCCTGGCGCTGCGGGCGGACTTACCTGCGGGTTTCTGAAGGGACCTGATTTTACTCCTCTGTAGGCAACCTTCACTGCTTCAGCCCGGTTTATCCTGTAAGCACGAAAGTTGAAGGACACCGCAGTTGCTGTAGCGGCAAACGATAAAGCGCTGAAGGCGGCCATGATCGCAAGCAGGGGATCCAGGGCTGAATTATCCGGATCCGCGGCAGCGATACTGGACCTCACGAACCCCGTCCCGGCACCGACGAATCCTGTCACAGCCCCCGTCATACCTGCGTACTTGGCGTGTTTCGAGACGGTTCCAGAGGCCGTGCTGCTAGCGACTTTTGCATTCCTGATAGAGAGCCTTGCCGAGTAAATTCCGACAGCGCCCGACACCAGACCCAGCGCAGACATTGCGACGAACATCCACGATTGCCAGTTTGGCTCGCCCGCATGCCCCGTCGGATCACTGAAATTCACCGGATCCCCCAGGCAATACGCATACGGATTCAGCCCGCCCCGCCCAAACGGACTCAGACTGTCCGGGCTGTTGAAGCGCATCAGCACCGGATTGAATGCACGATGACCATTGCCCAGCAAATAGTGGCCGGTGACCGGGTCACCCCTTTCGCCATTGAAACCCAGAAGACTGCCGAGACCGCTTTCGACCCGGCGATGGCCGTAGGGCGAATAGACCTGCCGTAGAGGTGGATGGGTGAGTTGCTGAATGGATCGTTGGTGGTCAGTCGCCAGCAATCGACTCGCAACGTCATCATGATCGCGACGTTGCTCCGCCAGCAGTTGCGATTCTGTTTGAAACACACTCTGGCTGGTGCAGCCTTGCAATTCCGTCACCAAATGTTGGTGACGATAAAATCGCTGCATTTTTTCTTGCCCCAATGGCTCCAGCCCGATCAGCAGATCCAGTGCGTCGTAACCATAGCGGCACAAATATGTGGTCATCGTCAGCACCTCCGTTCAATGATCGTAGCTTGAAACGACCGGAGGATTCGGAACAACTGGCAAAAGTGCTAGTAATCGAGGAAAAGTGTTTGGCCTGTTTGCCGAGGCGGCGTAAGACGGCTATTTTCCTTTACGCCGTAGGAAGGATCTATTTTTCGATTTGCCCCTCCAAGGACGGACCGTTATTGGCCAGACTCCCTGGCCGAACACTCACAAGGAAGAGAACATGGCAGATGCAAAAGTGCTTGAACCCATGAATCCGCAGGACATCGTAAAGTTATTGGTCGCGTTGCGCAGGGCGTTGCTGGCCAGCACTGCTTGATTTTCAAATACAAAAAAACGCCGACGCTAGCGCTAGCCGTCGGCGTTGGAAACCTTGAAGGGTTTACCTCGCGAATCAGAACGCCGGCAGTACCGCGCCGCTGTACTTCTTCTCGATGAATGCTTTCACTTCCGGGCTGGTCAGGGCTTTGGCCAGTTTCTGGATAGCGGCGCTGTCCTTGTTGTCCTCACGGGCCACCAGGAAGTTCACGTAAGGCGAATCAGCACCTTCGATCACCAGGGCGTCCTTGGTCGGGTTCAACTTGGCTTCCAGCGCGTAGTTGGTGTTGATCATGTCCAGATCAACTTCCTTCAGAACACGTGGCAACAGGGCCGATTCAAGTTCCTTGAACTTGAAGTTGTGCGGGTTCTTGGCGATATCTTTCGGGGTCGCCAGGGCGTTTTTCGGATCCTTGAGTTCGATCAGACCGGCTTTCTGCAGCAGGATCAACGCACGACCGCTGTTGCTGCCTTCGTTCGGGATAGCGATGGTCGCGCCGTCAGGCAGCTCGGCCAGGGTTTTGTATTTGCTCGAGTAGCCACCGAACGGTTCAACGTGCACACCTTGCACGGTGACCAGGTACTTGGCTTTGTCATCCTTGTATTTGCCGGCGTTGAAGCTGTCCAGATAAGGCTTGGTCTGGAAGTAGTTGGCATCCAGGCGCTTTTCGCCAACTTGCACGTTCGGCTGTACGTAGTCGGTGAAGACTTTGATCTCCAGGTCCACGCCTTCTTTGGCGAGGGTTGGCTTGATCAGCTCAAGGATTTCGGCGTGTGGCACCGGGGTCGCGGCAACCACCAGTTTCTCGCCAGCCTGGGCCAGGCCCGCGGTCAGGGCAGCCGCCAGTGCGGTGAACAACAGAACCTTTTTCATGCAGTGTCCTTATCGAATATCACAGTCGCTTGTGGCGACGGCTATCAGTACGTGTGCCAGTGAAGTGCTATCGCTGGCGTGAAGCGGACAATACCGGGATTTTTTATTCCCGAACAATAACCTTTATTCAGCTTCATATTCCATTTTGTTCATACAGCTCTAGCCCGCGCATTCCCTTGGTTGCGAGACTGCTCGCGAGGGTCGCCAAACGATAACGCAGGGCTCCTGAGACTCTGCGGCGTTCTCGGATTACAGGAGGCCGGCCTGCTTAAGTATTTGTTTCAGGGCGGCTTTTTCAGACGCGGAGCCCTTGTCGAGTATCTGCTGGAGTTGCCGTTCAATCTGCGCCAGCCCTTCATCCGGCAAATTCAAATGCTCCGGCAAAATCTCGTCGCCGGTACTCACCAACAACGCAAAGTGAATGACATTTTCCAGTTCGCGGGTGTTGCCCGGCCAACTGTGTCGCTCCAGCACGTGTTGCGCGGTTTCGCTGATCAGTGGCACCGGCAGATCGAGGCGTTGGCTGTAGATACCCAGGAAGTATTCGGCCAACGACAGAATGTCGCCGACCCGCTCGCGCAAGGCTGGCAGTTCGAGTTGCCCCTCGCTGAGGTAGTGATAGAGCCGCTCATGGAATTTCCCGGCGGCAACCGCCTGGGCCAGATCGATGCTGGTGGCCGCTACCAGACGCACATCTACCGGGCTCGGCTGCTGGGCACCAACGCGTGTCACTTCGTGGTTTTCCAGCGCGGCGAGCAGTTTGATCTGGATCGGCAGCGGCAAGTCGCCGATTTCGTCCAGGTACAGCGTGCCGCCGTTGGCCGAACCAAACCATCCCGCGCGACTGCTCGCCGAACCGCTGTAGCTGCCTGCGGCATAGCCAAACAATTCAGCATCGGCGTAGGTCGGGCTGATCGCGCCGCAATTGACCGACACAAACAATCCGCCACGATCGCTGGCGCGATGGATGTGCCGCGCCAACAATTCTTTACCGCTCCCCGTTTCGCCACGGATCAGCACCGAAATCGAGCGCGGTGCCAGTTGTTCCAGCTCCTGGCGCAATTGCCGGGAGCGCGGATCGACGAACACCAACGCCTTGGCGCGAATGCTCAGGGGACTTTTTTCAGCATCGGGAAAGGTCAGCAGCGGCTGACCGAAGGTTTCAAAGCTCATGGCAGACTCCCGCCCAAAACCGCCGGGAGACGGGGGCGTTAACTAAGGAAAGTGTTCAAGCGCGGCGCAGGGCGTGTTGTTCCATGCGGTTCTGCAGGCGATAGAGATAGGCAAATCCCTGCTCCCAACGCTGATGTCCGGACTTGACGTTGATGTGACCGGCACCTGCGAGGATGCCCGCTTCGGCTCCCCAGTTGCGCGCCAGCTCCAACGCTCGCGATGCACTGACGGCACTGTCGTTATCGGAACTGACGACCTGGCTGGGAAATGGCAGCAGGTCAGTCGGAATCGGTGCGAAATTACGCAGGGCCGGCGCACAGGCCGGACGCTCGACGTCTGCCGGTGCGACCAGCAAGGCGCCGCGCACCTGCCGCAAGAACTGCACGGGCGCCGTCGCAGCCCAATGGGCGACGGTGATGCATCCCAGGCTGTGGGCAATCAGAATGACCGGAGTGCTGTCGGCCGCGATCGCCTCAGCCAAGGCCGCTACCCAGTCTTCGCGGCGCGGTGTCAACCAGTCGGCCTGTTCGACCCGTGCGCTGTTCGGCAAACTTTTCTGCCAATGGCTTTGCCAATGATCTTCTGGCGATCCTTGCCAGCCCGGCACAATCAGGTAGCGAATCGGTTCGTTGCGCATGGGGAACTCTCCTGCTGCGTGTCTGTTCCCGATCGAGTATAGGGAGGAGAGTTATATTCGTTAAGGAATAAGAAGCTATTTATTAAGGTCTGATTGGAATATAAAAACAATTGGTGGGTTGGTGTTTCTTGCGGAATAAAAAAGGGGCCGCACCCTGCCAAGGAGACGGCCCCCGGAAACTCAAATTCTGTCAGTGCTGATCAGCAACACCGGAAGCCGATGATTGGCTAAAACGGTTATCCAATAAAGGAATATTTGATTACTTTGTTAGCACTTGATGACATAAGGCGATCCATCGCCGGGCCTCCTTCCTGCGTCATAACCTAACGTCCCTTTAGGTCAGATTTATGACGAACGAACAGATTTGAGTTTCCGGTGTAGTGCTCACACCTGAGCGGTTCGCACTTGCTGTGGTTCTGTAGTTTCCTTGCGCACAAACCGGTTCGCCCGGCCGAAGGTGCCGAGATCGTTGAACCGCACCCCCATCTCGCGCATTACTTTGTGACCAACCGGCACTGTCAGCTGGCGGATGTAGAACGGCTCCTTCACCACAAAATGATGAATCCCGTGGCTGCTGCCGAAATTGAAGCAGAATGCCTGCAACGGCCATAACCACCATGCATTCAGCACTTGGGTTTGCTGCATGACGTTGCCCGGTTCCACGTCGCCGTAGTAGTGCATGTTCGAGCTGATGAAGTGCAGGCAAAACGTGCGCAGTACATTCGGGCCGATGATCACGACTGCCGCGATGTCGATCACCTGCATGACCGACAACGTCGTCGCCGACCAATCAATCGGCGCGCCTATCAGTTGCGCAATGCCATTGGCCGCATGAAAACCGAGAAACACATACCACGCCCCCCAATGCACCAGCGCCAGCGGTGCATAGACCTTCAAGGTGCGCTTGATGATGCTGAACTTGTGTGCCCATGTCCTGGCTCGCAACATGCGGATAAACGCCGACATGATGTTGTCGCCAATCATCAAGAACCGGGCGAAACCCCATGGCTCGCCGTTGGTGATCGCGCGCTCTTCCATGTCGGTTTCAGAGCCGGAAAACTTGTGGTGATTGAGGTGCAGGTGACGGCGAATCCATGGGTTGATGGTGCTCGGGCGGGCCAGCCACACCAGCCCCATCATCAGGTTGTGCGGCACCTTCTGTTTACGGAAGTACATGCTGTGAATCAGATCGTGTTCCAGCTCATGGGTCAGCGAAGCAAAAAACGCGTTAAGCAACAGGCACGCCCACCAGGCCATGTGTCCGCTGATGTAGAGCGCTGCCGAACCGATCATGCCGGCCAATGCGAACGCCAGAATGCTCGCACCGATAGCGTCCTGATGCTTGAGAACCGGGTAGCGCTCCCGCAGTTCGACACCCTTGGCCAGCACCACTTCGCGAATATGTGCCGATCGTTGAGCTGCATTCAGTCGTTGGGGGCTTGCAGAAGTACGGTCCATGCTTCCATCCTCTGGTTATTGATGTTCGCATCCTGCCTGCTGCGCCCGTTTGCAGCGGTAGCCGTGAACGCCAACCTGTTGACCGGAAGCGCCAATCAGCATGACTGAACCGACCTCACTCGCCAGCTGGACCCGCGCCTTGCGCAAGCAACTCGATGCACTGGGCGTCGACAGCACCAGCCTGTGCCGGCAAGCGGGACTCGATCCGCAGTTGATGGAGGACCCGAACGCGCGTTATCCGTTGTCCGGAACCACGCGTCTGTGGGAGTTGGCGGTACAGGCCAGCGGCGATCCGGCGCTTGGTTTGCGCGTATCGCGCTTCGTCAGCCCGACCACCTTTCACGCCCTGGGCTATGCGCTGGTGGCCAGCGGCAGCCTGCGCGAAGTATTCGAGCGCATCGTGCGTTATCACCAGGTGGTCAGCGATGCCCTGGAACTGGAGCTGATCCGCGACGAGGATCGCTACCGCTTCCATCTGAAAATTCCCTGCGGCAACCCGGCCCCGGCCTTCGAAGCCATCGATGCGTTCATGGCGATTTACGTGCGCACCTGTCGCAATCGCCTGGGCCGGGATTACGCGCCACTGGCGACCTACCTGCGGCGCCCGGAACCGGCAGACGCGCACCCATGGCATAAAGCCTTTCGCTCACCCGTGTACTTCGGCGCCGAGGAAGATCGGCTGGAATTCGCCCTTGTCGACTTCGACAGCCACCTGGATGACGCCAACCCGGAGCTGGCCGAGCACAACGAAACCGTGCTCAAACGCACCCTCGCGCAACTCAAGCCGCTGACATGGGAGCGCAAGGTCCGCGACGCCATTGAAGAACAACTGCCCGAAGGCGAACCCAGTGCCGAACACATCGCCAAGGCCCTGCACCTGAGCCTGCGCAGCCTGCAAAGGCACCTGGCGGACGAAGGCTGTCGCTTCGATACGCTGCTCAACGAAAGCCGCGAGAACCTCGCCCTGCTGCACCTGCGCGACCCGCAGGTTTCGCTGAGCGAGATCAGTTATCTGCTCGGATTCGCCGACACCAGCAGCTTCAGCCGCGCGTTCAAACGCTGGACCGGGATGACACCGGGACAGTTTCGGGATGGGTTGCGCTGATTAGTTTTTTACCAGACTACGCGCAATGCCTGCTTGCCACTGCTCCAGCATTTGCGCGCCTATCCGGGCAAAGGAACCGTTTGCCTTGATATGCTGGACCATCTCGTCCATCGCTACTTCCATACCATGGCCGACTTGTTGCAGTAACTCGTTGCAGCGCCCTTCGGTCAAGTTGCAGGCAGACCGACCAAAGCGCATCAGCATTTTGTACTTTGGCCACGCCTTCGATCCCCCCAACAGTAACGCCATGCTGTCGGCCTTGATGTAGACCGACGTAGTGATGATGTCGTAGGTAGGGGCCAGACTGATTTGCGCATCGGCTGCGCAATCCTCATAGAGAACGCCAAAGTTTTTCAGGTGCGCGTCGCCGTTCTTCAAACCCGATGAAAGTGCGACGATTTTGAAAAACGACTCAAGCGCCTGATTGAGCATTGAAGGAGAAACGAACGCTTTGATCTGTCTGGCAATACCTTCATATGAGCCGTCGTATTTGGCTTTTGAAGGCCAGGCGTTAAGCACGCAAAAATCCTCGAAACCCAAATAACCTTTGTCGTTCAGGTCGAAGCGTTCAACGATCAGGAATCTACCTTGATCACTCAGTTCAAACTTCGGCACCTCAAGCCCCGAGTGCAATGCAGCCCGCATGCAGAAATATTCGTTTGCAGCGAGTTGCGGGTATTGTTCCGGGTGAAAGGTTTTAACCAGATGTGTCGCCCCCCGATGGGACAGTCGATCGATGGTTGACCCGCTATCACGAATCAGAACTTTCGGCTGCACACCGGAAACGCCCGAGTACTGGCCATACGTGTGCAAGAGGTCGTCGAACAATCCTTGCGCACCATCATGCACAAGAAGGTCCGCCAAGCTGGTTTCAGGTGGCTGGTCGAGCCCGTCCTGCGCCGGTGAAATGCTCACTCTGCCGAGTTGGTGCGGGCCGACGATAGCAAGCATCGAAAAGTCGTCAAAGCCTCGGACAGCCTTGCTGAAACGACGAGTCAACTCATCGCGCAAAGTCCCCTCCGGCAAGTTCATCTCGAAAACCGGAGGAACACCTGGCTCCCACGCGTAGCTCTCCAGGCGTACCGGCATGATCAAAGAAACGGCATCTTGCTCTGATGCGTTTTCGGCGTAGGCAAAAACGCTGTCAGCGGACGATTGGCCTCGACCAAGAATTCCGACGGCATTGCTGGAAACACTGATCGCCAGCCGATCCCTTTGCTGCAGCTCAACCATGGAAGTTCACCTTTTTCAGGCTATCCAGTGTCGGCCGCTTCGATTGCCGCGGTACGGCGGTAAGTTCATAACCAAATCCGTTGAGGATTGCCTCGACCTTGCGCAGGCCAATTTCGGAGAGGGTGTTGTTTTCGATTCCAGAGATAGTCGCACGGCTCATTCCGTACTGCTGTGCCAGTGCCTGTTGGGAGAGTTTTCTTTCTTTGCGTAAGGTTCGGATCAGCTCACCCAGATTTTCCATAGTGCTACCTTGCCTCGTATACAGTGCAAAATTGAAATTTGTCACACTTTGCATTGTATTTAATGCATCTCCGAATTAAAGTCCAGCCGCTTTTTTACCCACACGAGGCATCAAACCATCGCCAATGCCCGCAATCGCACGGCATCGAGGATTTCAATTTCGCCGTAGCTCAACCCGATAATCCCCTGCCCCTGCAAATCCTTGAGGATCTGATTGGTGGTCTGGCGCGACAGCGACAACATCGACGCCAGTTGTTCCTGCGGCAATTGCAGGACGCGGCGCGGTGGGTCGTTTTCGCCGTAGCCTGTGGCAATCATCAACAAGCGGTGGGCCAGTCGAGTGGGGGCCGGCATCAGGCTCAGTTGTTCGAGATTGATAAAGGTCAGGCGCAGTTTCTGGCTCATCAATAACGCCAACTGGCGCCAATGCATCGGCTGTTCTTCGAGCAACGCCAGCAAAACCGATTGCGGGATATGCGCCAGGGTGCAATGCCCCAGGCCGAACGCATCGTGGGTGCGCGGCTGGCCATCGAACAGGCCGATTTCACCGAACCAGTGCGGTGCCTCCACCACGCTCAACAACGCCTCTTTACCTTGCTCATTCACCGCACCGATGCGCATCGCACCTTCAAGCACCGCATACAGCCCACAGGGCGGATCGCCGCGCTTGAACAGGCGCTGCCCCGGAGACAGGCGCCGCAACCTGGCCGCTGCCAACAGACTATCCTGTAGGGAAACAGGCAGATGACTGAACCACTGACCGCGCAGCAGGCGTTGACGCCAGACCTGCATATCCATGAAAACTCCTAGAGATTGTCGCCTGGCTGACAGAGCGAAGAACGGCCCCGGGGCATGATCGATCACCCTACAGGAGGAATAACAATGAAAAAAAGCCTGGTTGACCATCTCAGTCAATACGCCGCGTACCACCGTGATCCGCGCAACATCGCCACTCACTTTATCGGCATTCCGCTGATCGTGGTGGCGGTGGCCGTGTTGCTGTCGCGTCCGCAGTGGGCCGGGGGCTGGTTATCACCGGCAATGCTGGTGGCGTTGGCGTCGGCGTGGTTTTACCTGCGCCTGGAGCTGCGCCTCGGAATACTGATGACCGTGTTGCTGGGGCTGTGCGTCTGGGCGGGTCAAGTACTGGCGCAGCAAAGCACCCTGGTCTGGTTGAGCAGCGGCATGGCGATGTTCGTGATCGGTTGGGCGATCCAGTTCGTCGGGCATCACTACGAGGGGCGCAAGCCGGCCTTTGTCGATGACGTGACGGGATTGATCGTCGGGCCGTTGTTTGTGGTGGCTGAACTGGCGTTCTTGCTGGGGATGCGGCATGAGCTCAAGGAGCAGATCGAGGCGCGGGCGGGTGGTGTGCGTTTGCGTCAGAAAGGCGCTGCGGCGTAGATCGCCTTCGCGGAAAAGCCTCGCTCCTACTGATCGTTCCCACGCTCTGCGTGGGAACGATCAGCTGGAGGGATTAAATGTTGGCGACTTTCTGCCAGACTTTCGGCTTGAAGAACAACGTCTCGCCCTTGGCCAAGCCGATCAGACTGTCGTGATCCTTCACCACTTCGGCTTCGATCAGATCGCTCTGCCCTTCAACCTTCAAAGTCACCCGCGTCGTCGCGCCCAACGGACGAATATCACGCACTTCGGCCGCATGGTGATCGTCCAGTTCATGCCGCGACAACGACACCTCGTGCGGGCGGAACAGCACGTGATTGTCCTCGCCCAGATGCAACCGGTTCGAGTCACCCAGGAAGTGATAAACGAAATCGCTGGCCGGGTTTTCGTAGACGTCGCCCGGTGAGCCGATCTGTTCGATCACGCCCTTGTTCATCACCACGATGCGGTCGGCGACTTCCATCGCTTCTTCCTGGTCGTGGGTCACGAAAACGGACGTCAGGTTGATGTCTTCGTGCAGGCGCGCCAGCCAGCGGCGCAGCTCTTTACGGACCTTGGCGTCGAGGGCACCGAAGGGTTCGTCGAGCAGCAGCACTTTGGGCTCCACCGCCAAGGCACGGGCCAGCGCAATCCGCTGACGCTGACCACCGGAGAGTTGTTCCGGGTAGCGATCCGACAACCAGTCCAGTTGCACCATGTTCAGCAGTTCGTGGACTTTCGCCGCGATCTGGCTTTCGTTCGGGCGCTGGTTCTTCGGCTTCATGCGCAGGCCGAACGCGACGTTATCGAACACCGTCATGTGGCGGAACAGGGCGTAGTGCTGGAACACGAAACCGACGTTGCGATCACGCACGTCATGGCCGGACACGTCTTCTCCGTGGAACACGATGCTGCCGTTGTCCGGGGTTTCCAGGCCGGCAATGATCCGCAATAGCGTGGTCTTGCCACAGCCCGATGGGCCGAGCAACGCGACGAGCTCGCCGCTCTGAATGTCCAGGCTGATGTTGTCCAGCGCTTTGAACGCATTGAAATTCTTGCTGACGTTACGCACTTCGATCGACATGAATTATTCCTCCGCGGCGCTGGCGCGCAGGCGGTTGATACGGTTTTCGCTCCACTGCTTGAGCAGCAGGATGAAGAGCGCCAGGATCAGCAACAGGCTCGCCACGGCGAACGCGGCCACGTGGTTGTATTCGTTGTAGAGGATCTCGACGTGCAGCGGCAAGGTGTTGGTTACCCCGCGAATGTGCCCGGACACCACCGACACCGCACCGAACTCACCCATGGCCCGCGCAGTACACAACACCACGCCATAGATCAGGCCCCATTTGATGTTGGGCACGGTGACGTGCCAGAACATCTGCCAGCCATTGGCCCCGAGCAAACGCGCGGCTTCTTCTTCCTGCGTGCCCTGCTCTTGCATCAGCGGGATCAGCTCACGGGCCACGAACGGCACGGTGACGAAAATCGTCGCCAGCACAATGCCCGGCAAGGCGAACACGATCTGGATGTCGTGATCCTGCAGCCACGGGCCGAACAGGCCCTGGGCGCCGAACATCAGCACATAGACCAGACCGGCGATCACCGGCGATACCGAGAACGGCAGGTCGATCAGCGTCACCAGCATGCTCTTGCCACGGAACGTGTATTTGCTCACGCACCACGCGGCGCTGACGCCGAACACCAGGTTCAACGGCACCGAAATCAGTACGGCGATCACCGTGAGTTTCAGGGCGGACAACGCATCCGGCTCGAAGATGGCGGTGAAAAACGCACCGATACCGAGCTTCAAACCCTGGGACACCACGATGAACAGCGGCAGCAACAGAAACAGGGCAAAGATCAGCCAGCCGAGGCCGATCAGGATGCGCCGCGAAGTCGCACTGCCACGACGGGCAGCGTTGGCCGAAGAGGCGGCCGCGATAGACGATTGGGACATGTTCGCGCCTCCTTATGGGGTTTCGATGCGCCGCTGCAACAGGTTGATCAGCAGCAGCAGAATGAAAGAAACCACCAGCATCAGTACACCAATGGAGGTAGCGCCGGTGTAATCGTACTGGTCGAGCTTGACCATGATCAGCAGCGGCAGGATTTCGGTTTTCATCGGCATGTTACCGGCGATGAAAATCACCGAACCGTACTCGCCAACCCCGCGGGCAAAGGCCAGGGCAAAGCCGGTCAACCAGGCCGGCAGCAGTGCCGGTACGAGGATATGACGGAACACCTGCCATGGCTTCGCCCCCAGGCACGCCGCCGCTTCTTCGACTTCACGGGGGATATCGGCCAATACTGGCTGTACGGTACGTACTACGAATGGAAGCGTCACAAAAGTCAGGGCAAGGGTGATGCCCAGCGGGGTGTAAGCGATCTTGAAACCCAGGTCCGTGGCGAACTGACCGACCAGCCCGGTGGGGGCGTAAAGCGCAGTCAGCGCGATACCCGCCACTGCGGTGGGCAACGCGAACGGCAGGTCGATCATCGCATCGATGACTTTGCGCCCCGGGAAGGTATAGCGCACCAGCACCCACGCCAGCAGCGTGCCGATGATGCCGTTGATGATCGCGGCATACAGTGCGGTGCCGAAGCTCAGCTTCAACGCCGCCAGCACCCGTGGCGCCGAGATGATTGCCCAGAACTGATCCCAGGTGAGTTGAGCGGCGTGCACGAACATCGCCGCCAGTGGTATGAGCACAATCAGACTGAGGTACACCAAGGTGTACCCCAGCGTCAGCCCGAAGCCGGGTATGACGGGGGAGATACGACGCGACATAAAAGTCCTTGGTTGTGTGGCGAGGGAGCTTGCTCGCGCTGGACTGCGCAGCGGTCCCTGCTTCTAATGAGCGCTTCGCACTCAAGCGGGAGCAAGCTCCCTCGCCACAATGAATCCGGATTGTTCAGATTACTGCGCCTGGTAGATCTGGTCGAACACGCCGCCGTCATTGAAGAATTTCGGTTGCGCGGTTTTCCAGCCGCCAAAATCCTTGTCGATGGTCACCAGCTCCAGTTTCGGGAACTGCTGGGCGTACTTGGCGGCCACGTCCTTGTCACGTGGACGATAGAAGTTTTTCGCCGCAATTTCCTGACCGGCCGGGCTGTACAGGTGCTTGAGGTACGCCTCGGCGATCTCGGTGTTGCCCTTTTTCTCGGCGTTCTTGTCGACCAGCGCCACCGGCGGCTCGGCGAGGATCGACAAAGAAGGTACGACAATGTCGAACTTGTCGGCGCCGCCATCTTCTTTGAGCGCCAGGAAAGCTTCGTTTTCCCAGGCCAGAAGCACGTCACCCTGCCCGTTGTTGACGAAGGTGATGGTCGAACCGCGAGCACCGGTATCCAGCACAGGTACGTGCTTGAACAGGGTCTGCACATACTCTTTAGCCTTGGCTTCGTTGCCGCCATTGGCTTTCAGCCCGTAGGCCCACGCCGCAAGGAAGTTCCAGCGTGCGCCGCCGGAAGTCTTCGGGTTCGGCGTGATCACCGACACGTCGTTCTTGATCAGGTCGCCCCAATCCTTGATGCCTTTAGGGTTGCCCTTGCGCACCAGGAACACGATGGTCGACGTGTACGGCGTGCTCGCTTCCGGCAGCCGCTTTTGCCAATCCGCTGGCAGGGTTTTGCCAAGCTTGGCGATTTCGTCGATGTCACCGGCCAGCGCCAGCGTCACCACGTCGGCACGCAGACCATCAATGACCGCCCGGCCTTGTTTGCCAGAACCGCCGTGGGATTGCTGGATTTTCACCGTATCGCCCGCATGATCCTTCTGCCAGGACTTGATGAATTCGGCGTTGTATTCCTGATAGAGCTCACGGGTCGGGTCATACGACACGTTCAACAGCTCGTAATCCTTGGCAACCGCAGTACCGGCAAAAAGAGCACTGGCCAGAGCGGCCAAAGCGAAATGGCGAATCGACGACATGGTGAAAGCTCCTGGAATTCTATTGGCTAGTTCTTATGGATTTTAGGAATCGCGGTGCCGGCTCAAGGATCGCAAGCTTCAGCCCGGCTTGTTGCCCGGCTGCTGCAAACGGAATTTTTCCTTGCGTTCGATCTGGACCACCTGGGCGTTGTGCACTGTGATTTCCACGGCGCCGAATCGCAGATCGCGCAGGGCGCTCTGGATTTCACGCAGAATGGTTGCTTCGTCCTGACCGTCAACGCTACGCAGAGATGCGCTCATGATGCTGCTCCTTCGACTGTGTGGTTGCCTGGCAGTGGCGGCACTGCTTACGGCGTGAAACCAATAGTAGAGAGGCGCAGATATTCTTAAAAAGACTATTTGAGAATGTTTATATAACCAAAAGACTTATCTTCCCACGCACCGCGTGGGAATGCCGCCGGGGACGCTCTTCGTCCCTGATCTCAGGGTGACGCAGAGCGCCACGGGATGCGTTCCCACGCGGAGCATGGGGAACGATCAGATGATGGGGGTTCGGGCCCAATCCAGCTCCATTGGCGGCACCGGCCGACCAAACCAGTACCCCTGGCCCTGATCAGCGCCGTGCTCAAGCAGGAACGCCGCCTGCTCGACCGTTTCGACGCCCTCCGCCTGCACTTGCATTCCCATGCTCTGCGCCAGGGCGATGATGACCCGCACAATGGCCGAGTCGTCTTCATCCCAAGGCAGACCGGCGACGAAACCCTGATCAATCTTGAGTTTCTGCACCGGCAAGCGTTTTAGCCGCAGCAATGACGAATAACCGGTGCCGAAATCGTCGATGGCCAGGCGCACGCCCAATTCGCGCAGTCGATGCATTTGCTCAAGCGCGACCTCCGGGTCCTCCATCACCGCGCTTTCGGTGACTTCCAGCTCCAGGCAAGCAGGTTCCAGCCCGGTTTCGTGCAGGACCTGCGCCACTTGCCCATAAAGCTCACGACGAGCGAACAATCGCGAAGAAACATTCACCGCGACAAACGAAATTTCAACACCGGCCTGCCGCCACTGACACATCTGCTGACACGCTTGCTGCATCACCCAGGCATCGATTTCGGCGATCAACCCAGTGCGCTCGGCGACAGGGATGAATTCTGCCGGCGACACCAGGCCGCGCAGTGGATGCTCCCAGCGCACCAGCGCCTCGACACCGATCAAGCAGCTGGTTTGCAAGTCATGCACCGGCTGGTAATAAACCCGTAATTGCTGCTGTTCCAGCGCCTGACGCAATTGGAATGCGACTTCGACCCGTTGCTGAGCATGGGCAGTCAATTCTTCGGTGTAGAGCGCATATCCGTTGCGACCCGCGCTTTTGGCCTTGAACAGCGCCGAATCGGCATTGCGCAACAGTTGTTCGGCGCTCAACGCATCGCTGGGGAACAGGCTGATGCCTATGCTCGCATTGATAAACAGTTGGCGCCCCTCGATAGCGAAAGGCTCTTTGAGGCCGTTGATGATCCGTTGCGCCAGCGCAGCTGCCTGGATCAATTGCGGACAGCAATCGGCCAACACGGCAAATTCGTCGCCGCCCAGTCGCGCCAGTGTGATGCCCGGGTCAAACATGCCTTTCAGACGCCCGGCTACAGCCTTGAGCAACTGATCCCCAATGGGATGCCCAAGGCTGTCGTTGATCATCTTGAAGTGATCGAGATCCACCACCAGCAATGCACAACCGCGTTTGTGAAGCTGCGCCGAGGCCAGGGCTTGTTCGGCACGATCGGTGAGCAGCAAGCGATTGGGCAAATCAGTCAGCGGGTCGTGGTGCGCCAGGTGCATCAGCTCGTGTTCGGAATTCTTGACCGCACTGATATCGGAAAACACCGCCACAAAATGGCTGCGTCGCCCCTGATCATCGAAAATGAGGCGGATGGTTTGCCATTGCGGGTAAATTTCCCCGCTTTTGCGCCGATTCCAGATTTCCCCGCTCCACTCGCCCAAATTGTCCAGGGTGGCAAACATTGCCTGATAGAAATCCGCCGAATGACGACCGGATTTGAACAGACTGGGTCGCTGCCCCAACACCTCTTCACCTTGATAGCCGGTGATCTCCATGAAGGCGCGATTCACATGGACAATCAGCCCGTCGCTATCGGTGACCAACACCCCTTCGCGGGTGCAATCAAACACGGCGGCCGCCTGACGCAATCGCTCGCGATCCTCACTGCGTTCGCGCAGTTTGGCGCCGATCCCAAGACATCGAAACAGCCGGGCACGGGCAATGAAGATCAACCCGGCGCTCACCGCCACCCAGAGGTAACCGTTGATCAGTTGCCATCGCAACCGCTCGAGCGAGTGATCGAAGAAACTGTTCAATAAATAGTCACTAGCCTGCAGCCAGACCACAGAAAGCAACAGGTAAAGCAGCGCTGCGCGCAAGGCATCGCGATAGCTGGCAGACATACGACGGTCCATGTCCCTACAAAATTGCCGGGATTATAGATTTAAAGAAACATCCAGCCACTCTTATCTGAAAGGGCGACTGGTTTTCTGCGCGGGCTTAGTGATAATGCAACGGCTGTTTTTTTATTTATCGAGGGCCCTATAGCCTATGTGGTACGAAGGTTTTCTCGGCTTGTCGCCCTGGTCGCTGGTGGCAGTCACCCTGCTGATGACCCACGTGACAATCGTCGCCGTCACGGTCTATCTGCACCGTTATTCAGCCCACCGCTCGCTGGAGCTGAATGCGGGCCTGAAACATTTTTTCCGTTTCTGGCTGTGGCTGACCACCGCGCAGAACACCCGTGAGTGGACCGCTATCCACCGCAAGCATCACGCCAAATGCGAAACCGAAGACGACCCGCACAGCCCAGTCGTCAAAGGCCTGTCCACCGTGCTGCGCAAAGGCGCCGAGCTTTATCGCGCCGAAGCGGAAAACCCCGAGACCCTGCGCATCTACGGCAAGAACTGCCCCGAAGACTGGATCGAGCGCAACCTTTACTCCCGCTTCCCGCTGCTGGGCGTGGCGATCATGGGCGTCATCGACCTGCTGCTGTTCGGCACCATCGGCATCACCATCTGGGCCGTCCAGATGATGTGGATTCCCGTGTGGGCCGCCGGCGTGGTCAATGGCCTGGGACATGCCGTCGGTTACCGCAACTTCGAATGCCGCGATGCGGCGACCAATCTGGTGCCCTGGGGCATTCTCATTGGCGGCGAAGAACTGCATAACAACCATCACACCTACCCTAACTCGGCCAAACTGTCGGTGAAGAAGTGGGAATTCGACATGGGCTGGGCATGGATTCAAGTGTTCAGCTTCCTGCGTCTGGCCAAGGTCCAGCGGGTCGCGCCGATTGCACACCGCGTCGAGGGCAAAGGCAGCCTCGACATGGACACCGCGATGGCGATCCTCAACAACCGCTTCCAGATCATGGCCCAGTACCGCAAATTGGTGATCGGCCCGCTGGTCAAGCAAGAGCTGGAGAAAGTCGATCACTCGGTCCGTCACCAGTTCCACCGCGCCAAGCGCCTGCTCTCCCGGGAGACCAGCCTGCTGGATGACAAGCACCACGTACGCATCCAGAACATGCTCGAGCACAGCCAGGCGTTGAAGGTCATTTACGAGAAACGCCTGGCCCTGCAGCAGATCTGGGTCAAAACCAGCTCAAATGGTCATGACATGCTGGCTGCCATCAAGGACTGGGTACACGAAGCTGAAGCCAGCGGGATTCAATCCCTGCGTGATTTCGCTGACCAATTGAAAACCTACTCCCTGCGCCCTACCGCCTGACTGTGGCAAGGGAGCTTGCTCCCTGCGCCCTATTTCCTGACTGTGGCGAGGGAGCTTGCTCCCGCTCGGCTGCGAAGCGGCCGCCAACCTGACAAATAAAACGCGTTGTCAGGACCGCCCAGCGGGAGCAAGCTCCCTCGCCAAAAAAAGCGGGAACTTCGCTGCAAATCCCCCATCTCAAAGACACTTCGCCGCCCCGGCGGGCTTCGTTATGGCCGCTTTCGAACCTCAAGCGGCGCACGTCCTTTGAGATTTGTGCCAATGGTCAATAGAAACCAACAAGACTCATCCCCTGCGCAGTGGCCAGAAGCCGCACAAACCCTGTTGGCGCTGATGCACGCTCAAGGCGAAGTGGCGCGCCTGAGTGAGCGCGAACAGCTGTTCAGCACCCTGCTGGTCAGCGTCAACGCCGTACTTTGGGCATTCAACTGGGAAACCCGCCAGGTGCTGTATGTCAGCCCCGCTTATGAACGGATTTTCGGCCGCTCCGCCGACCTTTTGCTGTCCGACTTCAATCAGTGGCGCGACAGCATCTATCCCGACGACCTGGAATACGCCGAGAGCAGCCTGGCACAGGTGCTGGAAAAAGGTGCTGTCGAAGACCGCGAATACCGGATCATCGATGGGGACGGAAAGGTGCGCTGGCTCAGCGACAAATGTTTTATCAACCGTCAGACGGACCCCGGCCTGCCGCTGATCATTGTGGGTATCGCGGAAGACATCACCGAAAAAAAGCAGATGGAAACCGAATTGCAACGCCTGGCCACTACCGACGCCCTGACCCAGAGCAGCAATCGCCGACATTTCTTCGACGGTGCGCATCAGGAATTCGAACTGGCAAGGCAGCAAGGCATGCCGCTGTCGTTCCTGATGCTGGACATCGATGATTTCAAAGTGATCAACGACACTTACGGTCACCAGGAAGGCGACAACGTGCTGCAACGGATTGCTGACAGCGGCCGCGCAGCGCTACGTCGCGGCGATCTGTTCGGGCGAATTGGTGGTGAAGAGTTCGCAGCGATTTTCCCCGGCTGCACACCGGAGATGGCTCTGCAGGTGGCCGAGCGTCTGCAACGGGAGATCCAGCGCTTGAGCTTTAACCATGACGGCCAGACATTTGGCATCACCGTCAGCCAGGGCCTGACCAGCCTCACAGCTGAAGACGAAAACATCGACAGCCTGTTTGCTCGCGCAGATGCCGCGATGTATCAGGCCAAGCGCGAAGGCAAGAACCGGATCGTCACCGCCTGACCGGCTCAGCACAGCCCCCTGTAGGCTCGCTCCCACAGTGTTTAGGGGTGAGTCTATTTTTTGCGCATCCGCATCAACTCCGGCAACCCGATCTTGAGTAACCTCGCCGTTCGGCTCCTGGCCAGCTCTTCGATGCCTTCATGCTCAGTCAACCGCGCCAGTTGCGCCGCCATGTTCATCACCAGGGCTTCGCGCGAATAAACCCCGCCACCGAGCTGGTAGACCGCGGCAATCAGCTCTCGCAGCTCCAAAGGCAGCCGCCAGCGCGTACGTAATGCCGAACCATAGGCGGCGCCGAATTCGGCCAGCGCTTCTCCGACCTCCTCTTGCTCGTCCAACTCGCCACCGGCCTGCTTCCATTCCTGCAAGCAACGCAGCAACGCCAAATCACCCAAGCGATGCAGCATGCCCGCGCAATAACAACGTGCCTGATCCAGGTCGAGCAGGCGCGCCAGGGTTCGCGCGTATTCCGCCGTGTGCAGCGACAGGTCCCAATAGCGCTCGGCGTAGTCCGCCAGATACGGGTCGCTGAGCCGGGCACTGCGTTTGAGCGCCAGCCCCAGAATCAGGTTCATGCTTTGTCCGGTACCCAGTCGATGCAGCGCCTGAGACAAGGTTTGTACGGCGGCACCATGGTGCTGGGCCGCACTGTTGGCGGCAGCGATCAGCACGGCAGTAATCTGGGGATCGGTGCGAATTTCACTTTCCAGCACCGTCAGGTCGAGACCATTGGGGTTGAGGCTGCGTTTGACCGCCAACTGCACATCGGTCATCAACGGCGCGCCTTCGGCCAGTTCACGACGACGCTCCAGGAACACTGACAATGTCATGCCTGGCGCCAATGCCGGGATTTCGCACGACACCTCCTGGCCGGCGCTGAGCAGCAGATCCTGCAGCCGTTGGGTCAGGCTTTCCATGTTCAGCGGCTTGGTCAGGTACGCGGTAGGCGCCAAGGGCAACGCCTCGCGCACACTCGCACTGTCGTTGCGGCTGCTCATCAGGATGAAGGGCAACGGAGGATTGCGTTTGCGTTGACGGACATTGCGCAACACATTCAGGCCATCGACGCCCGGCAATTCCCAGTCGACGATCACCAGGTCATACGGGTTTTGCGCCAACAGCTCCAACGCCCGATGGCCATCGGCGCACAGATCCAGTCGCGCGTCGCAGCGAACGTTCAACAACACTTCCTTGAGCAGATCCCGGGACCAAGGGTCGGCTTCGGCAATCAGTACTCTCGGAACGGCGGGTAAATTGACGACGGTCATACAGCTCTCCCTGGCAATGACTGAACCTTAGCGAATGCTGGCCTTTCGATACAGCGCTAATGCGCGGGTTACATTTCGGTTGGCATAAAAAAACCCGCCGAAGCGGGTTTTTTGTCGATCAGGTCACACTAGGAGATCACAGCTCGGAGAAGCACTCTTCGATGATCGCCAGACCTTTGTCCAGTTGCTCGTCCGGCGAAGTCAGCGGTACCAGAACGCGCAGAACGTTGCCGTAGGTGCCGCAGGACAGCAGGATCAGACCCTTGTCGCGCGCCTTGGCCACGACGGACGCTACAGCTGCAGCGTTCGGCTTGTGGCTGTCGCCGTTTTCGAACAGCTCGACCGCGATCATCGCGCCCAGGGCACGGACTTCGCCGATCACCGGGTACTTGGCCTGGATAGCTTTCAGGCCAGTCACCAGACGCTCACCGACCGCTTTGCAACGATCCAGCAGGTGCTCTTCTTCGAAGACTTCCATCACGGCCAGGGCCGCGGCGCAAGCGATCGGGCTACCGGCGTAGGTGCCGCCCAGGCCGCCAGGTGCGATGGCGTCCATGTATTCGGCCTTGCCGCAGACACCGGCCAGCGGGAAGCCGCCAGCGATGGATTTGGCGAAAGTGGTCAGGTCGGCGGCAACGCCCATCTGTTCCATGGCGAAGAAAGTACCGGTACGGCCAGCGCCCGTCTGCACTTCGTCAGCGATCAGCAGGATGCCGTGCTGGTCGCACAGGGCACGCAGACGCTTCATGAATTCTTTAGGCGCAACGTAGAAACCACCTTCGCCCTGAACCGGCTCGATGATGATCGCGGCGATGTCTTTCGGCTCGGCGTCGTTCTTGAAGATGCGTTCGATGGAAGCGATCGAGTCGTCGATGCTCACACCGTGCAGTTCGTTCGGGTACAGCGCGCGGAAGATGCCGCCTGGCATCAGGCCCATGCCGGCCGAGTAAGGCACGACTTTACCGGTCAGGCCCAGGGTCATCATGGTACGACCGTGGTAAGCGCCGGTGAACGCGATCACGCCGGCACGGCCAGTGGCGGCACGGGCGATCTTGATGGAGTTTTCCACGGCTTCGGAACCGGTGGTGACCAGCAGGGTTTTCTTGTCGAAATCACCTGGCACCTTGGCGTTGATTTTTTCGCACACTTCTACGTACGGCTCATAAGCCAGAACCTGGAAGCAAGTGTGGGTCAGCTTGTTCAGCTGCTCGGTCACCGCGGCAATGACTTTCGGGTGCACGTGGCCGGTGTTCAGCACAGCGATGCCGCCGGCAAAGTCGATGAACTCACGACCTTCAACGTCGGTTACGGTCGCGTTCTTCGCGGAGTCGGCGAAGATCGGGTGGATCTGGCCAACACCACGTGGAACAGCAGCAGTGCGGCGGGCCATCAAAGAAGCGTTAGTCTTGCTCATACATTCCTCATTCACCGCTCATCGGGCGGTGTGGTTCAAGGATAAAGCGACGGGGAACAGCGGCGGCAGCATGCGATGATCGACTGCCACAGCGTTCCCGGTCGCCGAGAAAATTCCGGTTTGAAGCGGCGCAAAGGGACAGCGCTCTCGTGCCCTTTGCGCTTGAAGCGATCCTTTACCGGGCTTAGATGCCCAGGCAGAGGTATTTGATTTCCAGGTAATCTTCGATGCCGTACTTGGAGCCTTCACGGCCCAGGCCCGAGGCCTTGATGCCGCCGAACGGCGCGACTTCGTTGGAGATCAAGCCGGTGTTGACGCCGACCATACCGTATTCCAGAGCTTCTGCCACACGGAACACACGACCCAGGTCGCGAGCATAGAAGTACGAGGCCAGGCCGAATTCGGTGTCGTTCGACATCGCGATCACATCGGCTTCATCTTTGAAGCGGAACAGCGGCGCCAGTGGGCCGAAGGTTTCTTCCTTGGCCACGGCCGCGTTGTTCGGCACGTTGGTCAGAATAGTCGGCTCGAAGAAGTTACCTTCCATCGACTTGCCACCGGACAGCACAGTAGCGCCTTTGGCAACGGCGTCAGCAATGTGCTCTTGCACCTTGGCCACGGCTTTTTCGTCGATCAGCGGACCGGTGGTGGTGCCGTCTTCCAGACCGTTACCGATCTTCAGCTTGGCGACTGCCACTTTCAGCTTCTCGGCGAACGCATCGTAGACCGAATCCTGGATGTACAGGCGGTTGGCGCAAACGCAGGTCTGGCCGTTGTTGCGGTATTTGGAAATGATCGCGCCTTCGACGGCCTTATCCAGGTCCGCGTCGTCGAACACGATGAACGGCGCGTTGCCGCCCAGTTCCAGGGACACTTTCTTGATGTCCTTGGCGCATTCCGACATCAGTTGACGGCCGATTTCGGTCGAACCGGTGAAGGACAGCTTGCGCACGATCGGGTTGCTGGTCAGCTCGCTGCCGATGTCGCCAGCGCTGCCGGACACCACGCTGAACACGCCAGCTGGAATGCCAGCACGCTGGGCCAGTTCAGCCAGGGCGAAAGCCGAGAAAGGCGTTTGCGAGGCAGGCTTGAGCACCATGGTGCAACCGGCGGCCAGGGCCGGGCCGGCTTTACGGGTGATCATCGCGGCCGGGAAGTTCCACGGTGTGATGGCAGCGGTCACGCCGATTGGCTGCTTGATCACGATCAGGCGCTTGTCAGGCTGGTGGCCCGGAATCACGTCACCGTAGATGCGCTTGGCTTCTTCGGCGAACCACTCGATGAAGGACGCGGCGTAAACGATTTCGCCCTTGGCTTCGGCCAATGGCTTGCCTTGTTCCAGGGTCATCAGGCGAGCCAGGTCATTCTGGTTCTCGATGATCAGCTCGAACCAGCGACGCAGCTTGTTCGCACGTTCTTTGGCAGTCAGTGCACGCCAGGCCGGCAGCGCTTTGTCAGCAGCTTCGATGGCACGGCGGGTTTCGGCAGCGCCCATCTTCGGCACGGTGCCCAGAATTTCGCCCGTTGCCGGGTTGTTGACCTTGATCGTCTGACCATTGTCCGCATCAACCCAAGCGCCATCGATGAAGGCTTGTTGGCGGAACAACTGGGTGTCTTTAAGCTGCATGTCGGCTTTCCTTAACAGCACCGCAATGTATGCGGAGCAAATTATGATTGTAGAAAGGCGCCTCGGTAGGCTGCCGTCAGGGAAATCATTCACCGGGCTGAAGCACAAAATAGCGCACGGAATGAACGCGTGCGGTTCAGCACCCAGACAAGAGCGTTTGAAATCTCAAACGAATCCTAGGATCAAAGGGGGTAAAGGACAATAGGGCGTTCGAAAAAAAGAACGAAAAGGTCTTTTTTACTCAATTTTTCTGATCAACGTAGCAAACGCAGCTTACGCTTTGGAAAAACGCAGGCGATTCAGCAGCATGGACGCCCGCAGTGCATATGAGTATCATGGCGCCCGCATCGCACCAGTAGCTCAGCTGGATAGAGTACTGCCCTCCGAAGGCAGGGGTCGTGGGTTCGAATCCCGCCTGGTGCACCATACGCTGTAAACAGAAAGCCTCAGGCCCTTTGGGACTGGGGCTTTTTTGTTGCCACAAAAAAACCGCCGAAGCGGTTTTTTCTCACTCTGTCGTCCAGTCAAACTCGTCGTACTCATCATCTTCGTCGTCCTCAAAGAATTCCTCTTCGAGATCGTCTTCTTCAGCAACGGCTTCTTCCGGCTGATTGAGCAGAAAATCCTTACGACTTTCGGTCACTGCTCGCCGCAGTTCCTCGCCCTTTTCCGGGCAGTTGAGCATTTGGGCGATGCGGTCGATTTTTTTTGTCACGGCATCCTCCAACGCATCGACTATGGCTCGATAGTGCGCGCTTTCGGGCCTTTATGCCAAATTGTCGAGCGTGTTAACCGATCGGTTTTCCTGCAATTCCTGAGTCGGGGCGCAAAAATCTTCAGCGATGGTAACGCCGCACCACGCTGCTGTTTTTCAGCACATGGCCTTTGATTTTTTCCAGGAACTGCGTGCGGGTCAGGCCGGCGGGCAGTGCATCCGGGGCCAGGTCCAGGGCGTAGAGCTGGATGATGTAATGGTGCGCGCTGTCGCCCACCGGCGGGCATGGGCCGATGTAACCGGTGGTGCCTTTGCTGTTGGTGCCGCCCACGCCTTCAAGCGCGGATTTGGCGCCGACGCCGGACGCAATCTGATGCGTGCTGGCCTTGATGCCGTAATGCAGCCAGTGATCGACGCCCTGCCCTTTTTGGCCATCCGGATCGTGCATGACAATGGCGTAGCTGAGGGTGCCGGCCGGGCCGGCGTTCCAGGCCAATGCCGGTGAAACGTTATGCCCGCCACAGCCCGGCGCATCGCTGGCGGCGGCCGATGTGAACAAGCGGTCGTCCGATACACCCGGGATGTTCAGGGTGAAACGCTCCTGGGCGGCGTGTGCCGGAAGTTGCACGCAAAAAACCACGGCTACGGCCGCGAGCCAAGGTTTCAGAGAGGTCAATCGGGGCATTCCGGAGCACCTTGTGCGTGTTGGGCCGTCGTCGGCGTGCAAACTATAGCCGGACCGTTCACGCGGTGGCAGTGCCAATTGGATGAACCTCGCAACAGGCACCAGACTCTTTAGAGAAACGCCTGTCTGGAGAGCGATCATGACCCTGCATCGCGTTGCCCGTTTTACCGACGTCCCTGAAAACCAAGGTCTGGAAGTGCAGATCGAGCAGCGCAAGATCCTGTTGCTGAAGGTGGGCGATCAATTGCGTGCCTATCAGGGTGAGTGCCCCCACGCCGGAGCGCCACTCGCCGAGGGTGCACTGTGCAATGGGCGCCTGACTTGCCCTTGGCACAAGGCACAGTTTCGCATCGAAGATGGCGGGTTGTGTGAGCCACCCGCACTGGACAGCCTCAAGCGTTATCCGCTCGAAGTGCGTGATGGTGAGGTCTGGGTAGACGATCAACCGCTACAGGATGCGCATACCCCGCCCGCCGATGACGCGCGTACTTTCGTGATTGTCGGTGCCGGCGCCGCAGGTACCGCGGCGGCATCGGCCTTGAGGGAATTGGGTTTCGGCGGCCGAGTGCTGTTGATCGACCGCGAAGCCGGCGCCGGATACGACCGTACGGTGCTGAGCAAATTCGTGATTGCCGGCGAAACGCCTCCGGAAGAAATCCCTGCGTTGCGTGATGACGACTTCTACCGCGAGCAACGCATCGAGCGCATCAATGCCGAAGTAACGAGCCTCGATTGCGCCAACCACACGTTGCAACTGAGCGACGGCCAGTCGCTGCAGTATGACGCCGCCCTGCTGGCAACCGGCGGCGCACCGAAACAATTGGAGCTACCCGGCGCCGACCTGCCACAAGTATTCGTTTTGCGCTCAAGAGCCCATGCACAACAGATTCTGGAAAGTGCCAGACCCGGTCAGCATGCAGTGATCATCGGCGACAGTTTTATCGCCATGGAGTCCGCTTCGGCCCTGCGCCAGTTCGGGCTCGAGGTTACCGTCCTTGCGCGTCAACCGGTGCCATTCGCAAAACAGTTCGGCGAGACCGTCGGCAAAGCGATTCTTGCCCTGCACCAGGCCAATGGCGTGGTGTACCGAGCCGAGGGCGAAGCGACGCAGATAGAAGGAACACATAAAGTCGAAGCCGTACGCCTGGACAATGGCCAGCGACTGCCAGCGGACCTGGTGCTGGTGGGGATCGGCGTCAGCCCAGCCACGGCACCGTTTGCCGACCTGCCCCAGGAAAAGGATCATTCGCTGCGCGTCGATGGCGGCATGCGCGTGACCGACGGGCTCTGGGCCGCCGGTGACATCGCCACCTTCCCGCTCAACGGCCAGCCCTGCCGCATCGAACACTGGCGCCTGGCCCAGCAGCAGGCACGGATTGCAGCGGCCAACATGCTCGGCGGCGATGAGCATTACCTCGATGTGCCGTATTTCTGGACGTGGCACTTCGGCAAGAACTACGACTACCTTGGCCATGCGCAAAGCTGGGATGAAGTCGAGTTCAAAGGTGATCCGTTCAAGCCGCCCTTTATCGGGCTGTTCGGCAAAAACGGCCTGGTGATCGCCGCCGTTGCCTGCGATGAGGAGCGAAACATGGCAATGCTCGCCGAACGGATGAAACAGCCGCTGCCGGTGGATAACGCATGGCGACTTATCCGTGATGCACCTTGAATTCGGTCGGATGCTCGCGCCAGCCGATGATCGACGGGCGCGCTCAGCCGTACTATCACCAGACAGCAAAACGCCCGGCGCCTGCTGTGTGCAGAGGCCGGGCGTTGCGGTGTAACTAAAGGTTTTTACTGGACTTCGCCAACCCCACCGAACTTGCTCATCACGAACCCGACGAACTCTTCCAGGGTCATTTTCTGGCCGTTGAAGTCCACCTGATTGTTGGCGTAATGCAATTTAGTGACGATGTTGTTGCCGTCCAGTTTCGCCAACTGCGAGCCCACGGCCATGCTGCTGAACATGTCGGCGGTAGCCGTGGCCTGATCGGCGATCAGCTTGGCGTCGGTCTGGCCGTCGATCTGCGACTGTACGGTAAGTACGTCAACGAGCATTGGCTTGGACACTTGCAGATTGAAGTCCAGCAATGCAATCAGCTGTCTGACCAACTGATCGGCCGGTAGATCGATCGATTGCGGCTTGGTCAGGTCCAGCACCAGGTTGGCTTTACTCTGGCCGTTACTGGTATTGAACGAGAGGTTCTCCAGGGCCACTTGCGGTCCGGCGGCGAGCAATTGCTCCAGATTGGTCTTGAGCTGCGCTTCTTCGGCTTCCGTCAGATTCAATTCCGGAACCGGTTGCCCGGCTTCGGCGGCCTCGGCAGCGGCCTGCTCGTAGGGTTGCAACTTGGTCTGATAAATCTGCATCAATGCCATGGTGGACGGGATGTCGAGATTCTTCAGACTCAAGGCCATGTGCGCAGAACCCACGGCCTTACCGTTCAGCGACACTTCACCGATCTTGTAATCGGCCCGCCCGGAAGCGCTGGTGCCAGACTCCTCGGTGTGGTTCTTCATTTCGAAATTCTTCAACCCGAGCACCGATTGCTTGGCGCCATAGGTGGTTTTGCTGTTGCTCAGCTCGACGGTGTTGTCGCCGGTGTAGTAGCCATAGGTGCTTTTGCTCAGGTTGCTGGCCAGGGTCAGACCGTTCAATTCGACCTGAACCGGCGCTTGATCCTCGGAGACGGTGGTCAGCTTCAGGCTGTCCATGTAGCCATCGGCCTTGACCTTCTGCGCCTGGGCGCTGGCCGCGACGTCCACCTTCAGGCCGGAAAACTTCAGGCTGGACTTGTCATCCAGCGCCGTTTCCAGTGGCAGCAGTTCCAGCGTGCCGTTGGTGGAGTTGTCGTAGCCGATGTTGACTACACCCTTGAGCGGAGAGGCGTCCTTGGCGGCGACGAACCATTTTTCGGTGAGTGGCGTCTTTTCCAGTTCGTAATGACTGGTGGCCATGACGGGCAGCCACTTCAGCGACATCAGGCGCGAAAATGGCAACGGGCCGTGTTCGATGTGATCGACAAACAGCAATTCCACCGGAGCCTCACCGAACATTTCACCCTCGCCCTTGAGGCGATAGTGCGCGGTGCTGCTGAATACATGACGCTCCAGCGAGACCAGCTCCAGCGATGCGGTGCCCTTGTAACCGACCAGCGCGGCCTGCAGTTGCTTGTTGGCATCCGCCAGGGAAGTGTTCAACACCCCTTCGATTTTGGTGCCGGTAAACCAGGCACCGCCAGCGCTGATCGCACCAATGGCGACAACAATTCCCAGAAGCACGCCTGCTGATTTATTCATGTATGACCCGTTCAATGTCCGTTGTTGAAGGTGTGGTCGTCTTCCCTGAACCCATGACGGGTTACGGTCACGACTGCGCTGAAAGTGAGGTGCAGATTAGCATCAGGCATGCGCAGCGGCCCAATGATTAAAGGTGAAAGAGTGTCCGGGCGCTTTTGTAAGGCAGGAATGTTTTAGTGTTGATGAGATCGCTTTCGCGGGCAAGCCTCGCTCCTGCAGGTTTGGCGTAACCCTGTAGGCGCGAGGCTTGCCCGCGATGGCGTAGGTTCGGCCAACGCGGAGTCAGGAATACTGCACTTCAATCTCATCGAGCTGATGATCAAAGGTTTTCAGTCGCGCGGTCCAGGTGTACACCAGCACTTCAAAATCCCGGTTGATCACCGCCCCGCCCGTCACTTCTGCACGCGGGTCGCAGAAATCCAGCTGATAGCGTTCACGGGCCATGGCGGTGGCGACATCGGCCAGTTCCCGGGCGTTGTTCAGCCAGTGCCGGCCGTCGTCCTCGACTTGTTTGTCCAGTTCCAGGCATTGCTTCTTCAGGGTTTCCAGGCTTTTTTCCAGCGGCGTGCCGGTCAGTTCACCCATGACTTCCTGGAAGGTACGTCCCGGCTGCCAGTAACTGCCCCAGAAATAACGATCGAACACCGTTTCGACCCGACGCAACGCGACCTTGGTGTCCCAGATCAGCAGCAACGTCTTGCCTTGCTGGAGTTGTCTTTTTTTGATCCGTTGAGTCTGGACGCACGCCCAGGCCGCCACCGCAACGGACATCACGGCGATCAGCGCCACTGCGCTGTCGAGGAACACCAGCGCCTTGTCGATCTGATGCGCCAGCATGATGCCGTAGAAATAGGTGGCCGAAAGCAGCAATAACGCCACGACGGCGCACCAAAAGCCGAGAGCATAAGGGTTTTTCATTATTGGTTTCCCCATGACCTGCGCGAGCCTTGTATGCGGCAAGGGCGCTTTGCACGGGGCGCCCTTCCAACACTTCAAAGCATAGCAACGGCCTCAGGGTTTGCCGGAGTTCGACGCTTGCGTTCGTCCGCTTTCCCAGCCACCGCCCAACGCCAGGAACAAATTGATCTGGCTGGCGGCAACCTGGGTATTCGCCGCCGCCAGTTGCGCGGTGACGTCGATGTAGGTGCGCGTCGCCTGCAAGTCGGCCAGAAAGGAGGCGCGGCCGGCCTGGAAGAACCGGTGAGTCTGGTCGGCCGCCAGTTTCGCCGATTGCTCGGCGTCCGCCAGGGCATCACGGCGTTGCAGCAATGCCGAATACTGGGCCAGGCCGGTCTGGGCTTCGCGGATCGCGTTGAGCACGACACCGTCGAAATGCGCGAGCGCGCCCTGGGTGGCCGCCTCGGCTTCGTGAATGCGCGCTCGGGCGCCGTTGGTCGGCACCGTCCAGGATAACGACGGCCCGAAGCCCCAGCGATTGGTCGACGGCTCGCCGAGGTTGTCGAGAATACCCACGGTGCCGATGGTCGCGCCAATGCTGATGTCCGGGTACAACTGCCCCGTGGCGACGCCAATGGTGGCGGTCGCTGCCGCCAGTCGACGCTCGGCCTGCCGTATGTCGGGACGCCGCTTGAGCAACGATGCGCCATCGCCCACCGGCATCAGTTGGGCGATTTTCGGCAATTCTGCACAGGTCGCCGTGCCCGACGGCAGTTGGTCCACCGGTTTGGCCAACAGCATCGACAACTGGAACAGCCCTGCCTGACGCGCCGCCTCATAACGTGGCATATCGGCGCGCAAGGATTTGAATTGGGTTTGCGAGCGCGTGACCTGGGTTTCGTCGCCACGCCCGGCGTCGCGCAAGCGCTGGATCAGCGAGGTGCTCTGGGCTTGCAGATCAAGGGAGTGCTGGGCAATTTCCCGCTCTTCGTTGGCCGCGCACACCTGGGTGTAGGCGCGGACCACATCGGCCACCAAGGTAATGCGTGCGGTATCCGCGGCAGCCTGGGTCGCATCGGCATTGGCCTTGGCCGCTTCGATGCCGCGTTGCAATGTGCCGAACAGGTCAAACTGGTACGAGGCGCTGATGCCGATATCGCCGATGTTGGCCACCGGCACTTTTTCCGGCAACAGGAACGCTTCCCCGGATTCCTGCAAGCGCTGGGCGCCCATTTTCACCCCGCCACTCCACCCGCCCGCGGCCTCAGCCTCATCGACCTGAGCCCGCGCCCTGGACAGGTTGGCTGCGGCCACGCGCAAATCGCTGTTGGAGGCCATGGCTTGCTGGACCAATTGGTCGAGTCGCGGGTCTTGATACAGACGCCACCAATCGGCCGGCACCGGCTGCGAAACCACCGGCTTGCCCTCCACCGCCAGTTCACCCTGCAAGTCCTTGCGCTGGATGGCGGCTGCGTCCGGCACTTTATAATCCGGGCCGACCACCTGACATGCCGACAGCAACAGGCCTAATCCGGCAACCGCCAAACCCGAAGCCTTGCTCATTGCGCGGGCCCCCGGTTGTGATCGTCGATGATCGATACCGTCGCCGTGCGTCCGGCGATCATGCGGAAATCCGCCGGCACGTCATCAAAAGCAATCCGCACCGGAATACGCTGGGCCAGCCGCACCCAGCTGAACGCCGGGTTGACGTTGGGCAACAGGTTATTACCGCTGGTGCGGTCGCGGTCTTCGATGCCGGCGACGATACTTTCCACGTGTCCGCGCAAGCGCGCATTGTCGCCGATCACACGGATATCGACGCTTTGGCCGATGTGGATACCGTTGAGCTTGGTTTCTTCGAAATAGCCGTCGATGTGGAAGGAGTTACTGTCGACCACCGACAACACCGGGCGCCCGGCGCTGACGAACTCCTGGGTGCGCGGCGCGCGGTCGTTGACGTAGCCATCGACAGGACTGCGGATCACCGAGCGGTCGAGGTTGAGCTGCGCACTGTCGACCGCCACCTGCGCTTCCATCAACGCGACCTGGGCGCGGGCCACCCGCGACTGGCTTTCTTCCAGTTGCTCGCCCGGCACCAGATTGCCCAAGCCCTTGTTACGTTTGGCCTCGCGCTGGGCCTGGGCCAAGGTCTCCTGGCGGTCGGCGACCGCCGCTTTCGCCTGGCGCAGGGCCAGTTTGAAGCGGTCCTGGTCAATGCTGAACAACACCTGGCCACGCTTGACCAACTGGTTGTCGCGCACTTCCACTTGCTGGATCAGCCCGGAAACGTCCGGCGCGATCTGCACGATGTCGGCACGGATGTGCCCGTCCCGGGTCCAGGGCGCGAACATGTAATACATCACCATGCGCCAGACCACGACCACGGCGAAGCTCACGATCAACAGGGTCAGCACCACGCGACCAAGGGTTAGAAACGGTTTTTTCATGTCATCAGGTATCGACTGAGTGAATCCACGGCGCCAAGCAACAAGGCGTAGAGGGCCACGTTGAACAATGCCCGGTGCCAGACCAGACGGTAAAAGTGCAGGCGCGTCAGCACCCCGTGCACCAACAGGTAGAGCAGATATGTAATACCCATCAACACCAGCAGCGTGGGCAGGAACACCCCGCTGATATCCAGATCACCGATCATAAAGGCGCTCCATCGATGCCATGGGGAAGCGGTTCTTCAGGCTCGGCAGAACCCACGAATTCGACACCGGGCAACAACGCCAGGCGCAAGCCACTCAAGGCGTGCAGCAGATGCCGACGGGTTTCATCGTCACCCGCGCCGGCAAGGGCGCGTCGGGTACGGTCGAGGGTCATCAGCAACGGACTCGGTGCCGGCAGGCGTTCACCGGCCTTGAGGCAAACCTTGAAATACTCGCCGACTTCGGCCACCACTTGATGCAACAACGCCTGCGGCACGCCGTGAACCCGTGGCGTGTAAGCGAGCAGGTCGAGCATATTCAACGCCACACGGACCTCCCGCAGCGCGATGCCGGTGTCCTGACCGGTCATGGCCAGACGCGGCAAATGCTGCATCAGCCGATCCAGGACCTGCACACCCAGTTTGCGGTGATCGGCCAAAGTGGCCGGTTCGCTGAGGCTGACAATGTCGTGCCAGGCAAAACGGGTCAGGCGCTTGGCCGCCAGTTCTGCACCGAATGGGCGGGCGATCAGGGTCCAGACGAACGCGAACAGCAACCCCACAGGCCCGGCGAGGTTGGAATTGACGAAGCTGAGGAAGTCCGCGTCGTAGGCGCCTTGAATGCTGATGAACGACGACGTGTTGACCAGCGTCAACAGCATGCCGAGGTAGAACTGCGGCTTGACTGTCAGGGTGCCAATGACGATGAACGGCACGGCAAACGCCAGCACCAGCATTGGAAAATCATGCAGGTTGGGCAGTACCAGAAACAGATAGAGGCTGGCGAACAACACCGACATCGCCGTCCAGAAGAAAAACCGGTAAATCTGCGGCGCCGGGTCGTCCATCGAAGCAAAGAAGCTGCACGCCACTGCCGCCAGAATCACCGCCGCGCCGCCATCGGTCCAGCCAAGCAGAATCCACAGCACCGAAGCGACAATGATCGCCATCACAGTGGACGCGGCGGAATAGAGCATCAGCCCCCGATCCAGGAAGGCCGTCAGACGTCCCAGGCGCCAGTGTCGATAGACCGCACGCCAGCTGTCCTGGCTTTCGCATTGGATGGCCTGTTGCAGGCTGCGGCAGTCTTGCCACAAGTCGATCCATTCACCGAGGCGATAGATGGCGTTGGAGAACAGCAGTTGCTTGCGATCTTCCAGCGCGGCGGCGTCGGGTTGCAGGGCTTGGAGCTGGTCTTTCAACGCCTGCCAGCGGTCGAGGTCCGCCTCCTTGTGCTCGAGCCATTGCGTGGCGGCGACCAGCAGCGGCGTGAACTTCTCCACAAGCTCCGGTGTGCGCCGCTCCAGCGCGTAGAGCGCATCGTCGAGGTCATCGATCACCGGCAACAGGTGAATCATCCGCCCGCGCAGTTCCTTGGTGTTGCGCACGGTTTGCGGTCGCGCGCCTTCGTGGGGCAACTGGCCGATCATCAACTCAAGGGTGTTGAAGGTGGTCACCATCGAAGCGCGTAATGCACTGACTTCCTCCGGCTGCACATCGCGCCCAAGAAAACGCAGGCTGTAAGTCGAAGCGTCGGCGAACCACTTGCTCACCGAGTCATTGAACACCGGGGCCAAACGCCGGGGCCAGAACATGGCGCCCACCACCGCCGCGACGGCGATGCCGAGGAAGATTTCTTCGGTACGCGCTTCGGCCACGTCCCACACACCCAATGGATTGTTCACCACCGGCAGCGCGATCAACGGCAAGGTGTAGCCGGCCAGCATCAAGGCGTAGTTGTTGGCGGTGCGCAAATGCATGGACAGGAACAGCAGAATTCCGGTCCATAGCGCGATGACCACCACCAATACGTATGGACTCTGGACAAACATCGGCACGAACAGAACCGCAGCAGCGGCGCCCAGGAAGGTGCCGACTGCACGGTATAGCGCCTTGGAACTGGTAGGGCCGACAAACGGGCTGGAAACGATATACACCGTGGCCATCGCCCAATAAGGACGCGGCATCTGCATGAGCAACGCGATGTACAGCGCGATCATGGAAGCCGCGAAAGTGCGTACGCCGTAGAACCAGTCGCGCGCTGGAGGCATGCCTGCAAAAAAGCCGCTCACGGGTGCGTTTCCGAAGGGTGCCCGGCCGCCTCGAAGGCCTTCAATACACGCAGAGCGGCTTCAAGGTCCCGCGGGTCAATGCCCTCGAGCACTTCGTTACGCAGTCGCACCAATTCGACTTCGACGGCTTGCACCAGGGTTCGCCCCGTTTCGGTGAGGCTCAGGCAATTTGCGCGCCGGTCCTGGGTATCGGCGGTACGACAGACGTAACCGGCATGGCACAGCTGATCCAGCAAGCGCACCAGGGACGGACTTTCCATCCCCGCCGCCTGAGCCACCGTCACCTGCCGCACACCCTCGCCCAATCGCCCGATCATTAATAAGGGGACGGCACAGGCTTCGGAGATTCCATAGTTGACCAGCGTGGTCTGGCAGATCTTTCGCCAATGCCGGGCGGCCACCACCATGGAGCTGCTGATGTTCATCTGGAGAGCGTCGAGGGAATTTGGCACGGGGGGAAACACACACTGTTAGCTTGCTAACTATCAATATCGCATTCGAGGGGATTTTTCGTCAAGTTTTGAAACAAATTCCCCGCCAGTCGGAGAGCGTGCGCCCTTGGTGCCAACTGCGATACTGAAAACGTATATACTTTTTCAATACAAATGCCGAGAAGTCCAGCCATGTCAAAGCAAGCGGTTTTTACAATGAAACTTGAGTCTGAATTGCGCGAACAGTTTATGGCCGAGGCGGAAGCTGCTCATCGTCCAGCCTCGCAAATAGTGAGGGAGTTGATGCGTCAGTTTGTTCAATCCCAACGAGAGTCGCGCGAGTACGATGCGTTCTTGCAACGCAAAGTGGACATCGCTCGTGCTTCGATACGCAACGGCGACGTTCTGACGAACGATAAGGTTGAAGCAGAGTTCGCTGCCAGGCGCATGCAGGTGTCCCTGCAAGAATGAAAATAATCTGGACGAAACAAGCAGCACAGGACCGTGCAGACATTTGGGATTATTTGCATCCCATCAATCCAAAAGTAGCCAGCGAAATGGATACCCGTTTCAGTGATGCGATAGCCCGGCTTGCCCATTACCCGGAAAGTGGCCCTGCAGGAGTCATTGCAGGCACGCGCGAACTGATCCCCCACCAGAATTACCGCATTGTTTATGAGTCTTGGGCGGACTCCATCTGGATACTCGCGGTGGTTCACACGTCCCGACAGTGGCCGCCTGAGAAGAGTTGAGCCCCTACAGTCCCCGCCCCTTCCTCAACATCACATCCAACTGATCCACCACCTCGGCCCAATCGGCGTCATCCAGAATTTCATTGCGCAAAAGCTCCGCCTGGCTCGGACTCCAGAAAAACGCGTCCGCCAGATGCAGTTCGGGTTTGAGCGGTGAATGGGTGGCGATGAATTTGTCGATGCTTTCAGCGTCGTCGTCCAGGCCCAGTTGCTTGAACAGGGATGGGAGGCTGTGGGTTGGGTTTTCCATGTCTGACTCCATTGGGTGACGTAGGTGACTCGCAGCATTCGCGGGCAAGCCTCGCTTTGCAGGAGCGAGGCTTGCCCGCGAAGACGGCAGCACAAGCACAGCAAAATTCAAATTCAGTGGCTCAATTCCCGCACCTCCGCATGCGGCAGCATTTTCAGGAAGTCCGGCATGTTCATGTGTAGCAGGTTGGTGTGGTTGCCGGCTTCCAGGTAGATGTCTTTTTGCCGGGTCAGCAATGGATCGATGACCACGTCCAACCCATAGGCTTCACCCAGGGCAGGCACTGCACCGCGTTCGCAGTCTTCGAACAGATGCGGCAGATTGCTTTCCCGGGATACCTGCCACTCACCACTGCTGCGGACCTTGCTCAGGTCCAGATGACGGCTGGCGGGCAGCACGGCCATCAGATAATGCCCATGGTGATCATCCAGGATCACCGACTTCGCCACCCGCTCCGCAGGAATGCCGGCGACTCGCGCCGTTTCCAGGCTGCTGGCCGAGTGGGGATGGCTGACGATGTCATAGTCGCATTGAGCCTTCTCCAGGCTTCGCTGCACGGTTCTTGCCATACGCATGATGCACCTCGATGTCCGCAACAATGCCTGGCGGACGCTGGTTAACGCTGTTCTGCGTAGTAAAAGTCTAGGCCCGCCGGGCCGGTTCGACGGGAAATCCGCCCATCGGACAAGTCGACATCTGAGCAAAAATCATACAGATGCCGGGTCAACTAGACTGAATACAGAACCACTGGCGACTCTCCCGGAGGGTCACGTGAAAACGCGTTGTTGTGCCTTTGCATTGTTGTTGGCATTAAGCGGCTCTGCGCTCGCCGCGGATGCCGGCCTGCCGGCAACCAATCCCGTCGGAATCTGGCTCATTACCTTTGGTATCGCCTTTCTGATTGCCGAGGCTGCCCTGCCCAATTACGGCGTGATCGGCCTGGGCGGGATTGTGATGTTCGTGATCGGCGCGGTAATCCTGACCAACGCCGAAATGCCCGTGCCGTTGATGATCGGCCTGGGAATGATCAGCGCATTGCTACTTATATTCCTGCTGATCCGTGCCCTTAAAACCCGACCACGACAAAACGTCAGCGGCGACGCCGGCTTGCTGGGCAGCGTGACGCCAGTGTTGTCATTGCAGGCTGGCGATGCTTTTCACGGCTGGGTGCATTTGCAGGGTGAACGCTGGCAAGTGTCGAGCACCAAACCGCTGCACATCGGGCAGCGGGTCCGCGTGGTGGGGCGCAACGGATTAACGCTGGAAGTGGCCGCGACTGACGCGGTGGCGGCTGGAGAATAGCCATGGGTTTGCAACTGGGTTTTGTCGCGCTACTGCTGCTGTTGATCGCATTGGCAGGGGCGACTTTGCGCATCCTGCGTGAATACGAACGCGGTGTCGTATTCCAGCTCGGACGCTTCTGGCAGGTCAAAGGCCCCGGCCTGATCCTGTTGATTCCGGTTATCCAGCAAATGGTCCGCGTCGACTTGCGCACGGTGGTCCTCGACGTACCGGCGCAAGACGTGATCACCCGCGATAACGTTTCGGTCAAGGTCAACGCGGTGCTGTACTTCCGCGTGCTCGATCCGCAAAAAGCGATCATCCAGGTCGAGGACTTTTTCATGGCCACCAGCCAATTGGCGCAAACCACGTTGCGCGCCGTGCTCGGCAAACACGAGCTCGATGAATTGCTGGCCGAACGCGAACGGCTCAACACCGACATCCAGCAAGTGCTCGACGCCCAGACTGACGCTTGGGGAATAAAGGTCGCCAACGTCGAGATCAAGCATGTCGACCTCAATGAATCGATGGTCCGCGCCATCGCCAAACAGGCCGAAGCAGAGCGCGAACGCCGGGCCAAAGTGATTCACGCCGAAGGCGAACTGCAAGCCTCGGAAAAACTCATGCAAGCGGCCGAAATGCTCGGCCGCCAACCCGGTGCGATGCAACTGCGGTATATGCAAACACTGAGTTCGATTGCCGGCGACAAGAGTTCAACCATCGTCTTTCCGTTGCCGATCGAGTTGCTCAAGGGCATGGCGGATTTGTCGTCGAAGCCTTGAGCGGTCCTCAGCGTTGCGCCGCCAGCGGATACAGCGACTGCCAGCCACCACCCAAGGCCCTGTACAAGCCAACCGCCGCCAGCGACACGCCAGCAGAACTCTCGACCCATTGCTCCTGGGTCGCCAGCAACGCGCTTTGAACGGTGAGTACGTTGACGAAATCCACCACTCCTTCGGTGTATTGCCGTTGCGCGGTCTGCAGGGCGACCCGGTTTTGCCGCACCGCTTCGGCCAGGCTGTCGCGGCGCAATTGACTGGCGTTATAGGCACTCAACTGATCGTCGATTTCATGCCAGGCACGCAGTACGGTTTGCTGATAGGCAATGGCGGCTTCCTGTTGTTGGGCTTCACGCAGGTTCAGCACGCCGCGCAAGCGTCCGCCGTCGAACAACGGCAAGCTGAACTGCGGGCCGATGCCGAATGCCCGTGAGCCCCACGAGCCGAAATTGCTCAGTTGCATGGCCTGTGATCCGACATTGCCCGACAGCGTGATGCGCGGATAAAAATCACCCTTGGCCACGCCGATGCTCGCAGTCGCGGCATGCAAACGGGCTTCGGCTTCGCGGATGTCCGGACGGCGTTCGGCCAGTTGCGATGGCAGCCCGATGGCGACCTGACGAGGCGTCTGCGGCACTGGCGCGTCGCTGGACAACTCGGCAGCCAACGCTTGTGGCGGCTCGCCCATCAACAGGCTCAAAGCGTTGATCAATTGCGCCTGACGTTGCTCAAGCGCCGGCAGGCGCGACTCGATAGCGGCGACTTGCGCGGCGGCTTCGGCAACATCCAGATCGGTCGCGACACCGTCCGCCAGACGCAGTTGCGACAGCTTCAAGCTGTGGCGAGCGACATCGAGGTTCTGCTCGGTGACGGCGCGGGTATTTTGCACACCGCGCAACTGAATATAGTTTTGTGCGGTGTCGGCGAGCACCAACAACAACACGCCGCGACGATCGTTTTCGGCGACCTCGAGAGTGGCGTCGGCGGCTTCGGTTTCGCGGCGCACCCGGCCCCAGAAATCCAGTTCCCAGGACGCGGAGAAACCGCCGTCCCACAAATTGAAGGCGGCGTTGCCGTTGTTCCCCGACGGGTCCATCAGGCCTTCGCCGCTGTTGCGTTTACGTGCGTAACCGCCGCCGACGGCGGTTGTGGGATAGCGATCGGCCGTCACCACCTGGCGCACGGCGCGGCTCTGTTGCAAGCGACTGCTGGCGAGCTTCAGGTCGAGGTTGTCGGTGAGGGCGCGCTGGCTCAGGGCCGAGAGTTTCGGGTCATTGAAGACTTCCCACCAACGCTCACCCAGGGTCTCGTTGACGACCTGACTGGCGGCGGCTTTTGCAGGCTTGGCCCACTCGGTCACTTGAGGCGATTCGGGCTTATGGAAATCCGGGCCGACGGTGCAGGCGCCCAACGCAAACAAACTAAAAACCCACACTGCTGACTGGGCTAGCGCCTTGTGGCGAGGGCGCTTGCACCCGCTGAGCGGCGAAGCGGCCGAAAAATCCGTGAGCGCTGCGCACTCAAGCGGGAGCAAGCTCCCTCGCCACAGGGATCGATGTTTGTCTGAAAAACTCATCGCTGAACAACCTCGTTCACCTTGCCACTGGCCGTATCAATCCGCGCCTCCACCGACATCCCCACGCGCAACCGTTCAGCCATCGGCTGCCCCGGTTCCAGCACAATCTTCACTGGAATCCGCTGCACAACCTTGGTGAAGTTCCCGGTCGCGTTGTCCGGTTTGACCGAAGCGAACGTCACGCCAGTAGCCGGCGCGATACTTTCGACATGACCGTTCAGCGCCGCACCGCCAAAGGTATCGACCCGCACCTGCACAGCTTGCCCCGGTTGCACATTCGTCAATTGGGTTTCCTGAAAGTTGGCCACCACGTAGGCCTGCGCCAAGGGCACTACCGCCAACAACTTGCTGCCGGGCGTGACATAGGCGCCGACCCGTACGGCGCGTTCGCCAACCATGCCATCCTGCGGCGCGACGATGCGTGTGTACGACAGCTCATAACTGGCGATTTCCAGTTTCGCTTGCGCGCGTTTCAAGCCACCTTCAGCCCCGTCACGTTGCGCCGCGAGAATGTCGACCTGCTTGCGCTCCGCCGCCAGCACCGCCGTGGCATTGGTCAATTGCGCGCTGGCCTGATCGATGCGCGTGCGGGCCTGCTGTGCATTTTGCACCGTACCCGCACCGACCCCGGCGAGGTGGTTGTAGCGATTCAATTCGTGTTCGGCAAACGCCATTTCCGCCTTGGCCGAAATCACTTTTGCTTGCGCCTGGGCGATCACCGAGGCTTGACGCTCCAGAGTCGCCCGGGCGTTTTGCAGTTGCGCCTGCGCCACCAGCGATTCGGCTGCGGCGGCCTCAGCGGCGGCGCGCAGATCGCGGTCATCGATCAGCGCCAGCAACTGACCGGCCTTGACCTGCTGGTTGTCCTCCACCAGCACTTGCTTGATGAAACCGGCAACGCGCGGCACCACCAGCGTGTAGTCCGCCGAGACGTAAGCGTCATTGGTGCTCTGCTGCGTGCGCTGGCCGAACAGGTTGGGCGAAAGCAGATAAACCAGAACGCCCAGCGTGATCACGACCGCAACGCTCACGGCCACTTTTTGCTTTGATTGAGTCGTCATAAAAACCTTCAGTTTCAGTGGAGCATTCAGGTCGGTGCGCGCGGCGGATAGATCCGCGTCGGCAGCCAGAAAATCAGCAGGATCAGCGCTACGGCGACACCGGCCATGCACAGGTAAAGATCCGAAGCGGCGAGCACCACGGCTTGCTCATGCAGGCGACGGGCAAGGCCCGGAGTGTCGCTATCGACCAGAGGCGAATTGCCGAGACGGTCCACCAGCATCGTCGAGTGAAAGTGCAGACGCTGGGTGGTCAAGGTTTCCAGCACCCCGGTGGCGATGACTGCCGCCAGGCCTTTCACGGTGTTGAACCAGGCCGACGCGAACGGCCCGTCCATGGGTTGAATGCTGCCGGTCGAGAGCATCAACAGCGGCAACACCGCCATCGGTTGGCCGAATATCTGCAGCAGTTGCAGCACATAGAAATCGTCGCGAATCCACGCCGAGGTCAGCTGCGAACCGCCCATGCAGGACAGCGTCAACATGCCCAGGCCGATCCCCAGCACCCAACGGCAGTCAACCCAACGCAAGTTGCACAGCGCCGCCACCAACGGCAGCGCGATCAACTGGGGCAATGCTGCAATCAGCGTGATCGGTGCGGTTTGCACCGGGCGGTATCCCTGAACCTGTGCCAGATAGCTCGACGGAATAATCACCACCGCCAGCAACACCACCAGCACCCCGGCCAGGGTGATCAGGGCAAACGACAGGTTGCGGATGCCGAGCATCTGCATCTTGAAAAACGGAATCGGCTGCGACCACTCGTTGATCAGAAACAGCACCAGCAACAGCACCCCGCCCACCAGCAAACCGCAGATCAAACTCGACTCGAACCAGTCCAGCCGATTGCCCTGCAGAATGCCGATCACCAGCATGCAAATCGCCGGGAACCCCAGCAGCAGACCGCGCCAGTTGAACTGCTTGAAGCGCTCCAGGCGCAGCGGATCCTGAGGTATGCCATAGCCCACCGCGACCATGGCAATCAGGCACGGCACGACGATTTGCCAGAAGGTCCATTGCCAACCGACATATTCTGTCCAGAGCCCGGCCAGCGGCGTGCCCAGTCCGGGGCCGAAGGTGGCCGTCAGGGTGTAACCGGCCAAACCGTAGAGCTTGACGTTGGCCGGCAGAAATCGCAGGGCGACGGTCATCAGCATCGGCGGCAGTGCTCCGCCGGCCAGGCCTTGCAAAGTACGCAGTACCAACAGGCTTTCGTAGTTCGGCGCCAGCGGGCACAGCACCCCCAACAGGGTGAATGCACTGATCGCGTACAGGGTGAAGCGCCGCAACGAAAACGTCACCGAGCACCACGGGGCAAACGCCGCCGCGGCCACCGAAGTCGCAGCGTAACTGGCGACCAGCCAGGTGCCCTCGTCATAGCCGATGGCCAGGGCGCCCCGGATATCCGCCAGGGCGACTTTGGTCACCATCTCGTTCAGGCCGGAGACCAACACAGCCAGCAACACGCCCACCAGGCCAATGATAAGCCGTGGGCCAAACACCATCGGCGCAGCCGCTGTCATGGGCGCAGCCAAAGGCGCCGAGGCCGTCAGGGAGGTCATCGGTGTACAACTCCGAAAAAAGAAGGTGGCAGTCTACGAACGCTCATCGCTGACGAAAACTGACTTATCGGCAATTTATAAGTGCGTCGGACGCAGCATTTGAACCACGTCAATCAAGCGATAGCGATCACGGCCTCATCAGGAAAATGACGGAAAAAACTAACACCGCCGCGTCAGCGCAACCACCATCCATAGGTGTTAATGGCCCTTGCGGCCATCAAGGCTGAGCGGCCAGCCACGTCTCGTCGCAGCAGGCTTTCAGGGTTTCTCGCAGCCAGCGATGGGCGGGATCGTTGTCGAAGCGTGGATGCCAGGCCTGGCTGAGCACGATGGTGGGCAGCGGGATGGGCAGGGTGAACGAACGCAACTTCAGCCCCAAACGCCGCACGCTCAATAGTGTCTCCCGGGGCACCGGCAGAATCAGGTCGGAATCGGGCAAGGCGAACATTGCCGCATGAAAACTCGGCGCGATCACCGCCACCCGCCGCTCCAGCCCCAAGGCGTTGAGTGCCGCATCGATCGGCCCGCGGGCGATACCGCGCCGGGACATGCTGATATGCGAGTAACCGGCAAAACGTTCGGCGGTGATTTCCTGATCGAGCAAGGGATGATCCTCGCGCACCAGGCCGACAAACTGGGTGGAAAACAGATTCTGCACTTTCACTTCCGGCATCAGCGGCCGATTGTTGCTGACGCTCAGATCGATGCGGCCCTCGCGCAATGCTTCGTCATCGCCGTCGCCCTCCGGGGCGAAACGCAATTCGCAATGCGGGGCCTGGCGCTCCATGGTGTCGAACAACTTGCCGCCGTAGATGCCAATGAAAAAGTCATTGGCCCGTATGCTGAAGCGCCGCCGCAAACTGCCCAGATCCACCACGCGAGCCGAGTGAAACAACTGCGCGGCCTGCTCCACCACATCGCGCACCTGTTCGCGCAACTCCAGCGCCTTGGGCGTAGGCACCAGACCGCGCCCGGCGCGCACCAGGATCGGATCACCGATCGCCTCGCGAACCCGCGTCAATGTTCGACTCATCGCCGCCGGGCTCAGATTCATCCGCCGCGCAGCACCGACCACACTGCCCTCGTCGAGCAAGGCGTCGAGGGCGACCAAAAGGTTCATGTCGGGCAGTTGCATGGCGAGCACTCGTTTCTGGTCTTGGTTGATTCAGACGCAATGCTAGCAAACAACCACTGGATGTGGTGCAGGCCAGACCCGGCCTCATCGCGAGCAAGCTTTGCTCCTACAGGAGATTTGGGTGACTGCAAGATCTGTGATCGACGACGTTCCCTGTAGGAGCAAAGCTTGCTCGCGATGGCGGCCGAACTAACCCACCTACACACAAGCAAGCCCAAAAAAACGACTCACGCCACTATCAGTTCTGATAGTTCTCAAAGCCGATTCATACGAGTAAAACTGAAGGCCTGCCCCGTTTACGTAGAGACTCCGGCATGAGCCAACCTGGTGATCAAGACGACCGCAGCCGTTCACGCACAGTGTTGCTGGCTACCGACAGCAGCCAATCGGTCATTGGCGAA
>NZ_LMGK01000001.1:16689-17790 GCF_001427125.1 Pseudomonas sp. Root562 | reverse complement strand
ATAGCCCGGACAGTTGGAGCCCGTTTGGTGGGGGTGGGTTGAATGCGTATATGTATTGCGTGGGAGATCCCGTAAACAGCTCAGACCCGACTGGGCATTCCATATTTAATAGGTTGATAGCAGTTGCGAAAGGTACGTTTAACATTATATCCGGCGGTCCAGACGTCACCGGCCCAAAAAGAGTCGAGACGCCAATCGTCGGAGGCCCCAGCCTTGTAACATCAGTTAAGGCACCTGATAAAAATTCATCGATAAACACATTAATATCGTCAGTTATTGGGGCGGTGGGACAGGCAGCCAACAGGCGTACACCAGGAAAAATCCCTTCTCCTTCCACTACTCTTTCAAGTTCGAATTCTAGGATCAATAGAGGCAGGCTCGAAGGGAGAAAAGAAAGTTTACTGTCCTATCTCGAGGAAACAACCTACAACAAACAATCCAAAATGCAATATTGGAATGCCGACACTTTTGCAAGAGGGCAGCAGGATCAGACTTTTACGACTTACCCGGTTGGGGGTCCCGGTCAAGGCTCTTCGGTTCCGCCCCCTAGCACTCCCCCCCCGGCCCCCAGAACTCCATCACCGGCCCAATCTTCAAGTTCTAGCCGATCCACTTCCCGGGACTCGACCCCCCCGACCTCGCGCCGCAACAGTGGTAGCAATAACGCTCCGAACTTCGACGACTTAAACCCCCGCTTAAAATTTCTACGTAAGTAATGAAACCGAACGGGGTGCAGGTCTCACCGCTGCATCCCCCACCGCTTCACCGTCACCCTTTCCAACGAATCAAACACCAGATTCTCCACCAGCAACCCGATCAAAATAACCACCGCCAACCCGGCAAACACCGTGTCGGTATGCTCATTACGTTTCTATGGATGAGGCACTGGCAGCTCCTTCACCAATACATTTACACAGCCCGGAAAAACTCGCACCACTATCAGTTCTGATAGTTCTCAATCCCCACTCAAGCGAGTAATACTCGAGGCAAGCCCGATTACATGGAGACTCCGGCATGAGCCAACCTGGTGATCAAGACGACCGCAGCCGTTCACGCACAGTGTTGCTGGCTACCGACAGCAGCCAATCGGTCATTGGCGAA
>NZ_LMGK01000001.1:266-16620 GCF_001427125.1 Pseudomonas sp. Root562 | reverse complement strand
CATAGCCCGGACAGTTGGAGCCCGTTTGGTGGGGGTGGGTTGAATGCGTATATGTATTGCGTGGGAGATCCCGTAAACAGCTCAGACCCGACTGGGCATTTTAAGACTGGGGATTCAAAACTTAAAGGTATACGAAAACTGGATGCATTTTTATTTGGCGGGTCAACCGTTACCGGTGCATATGGGAACGCGCCGTCAATCGGCGGAGGTCCTAGCCTTGCAACATCAGTTAAGGCACCTGTTAAAGCACCTGGTAACAGATCATTCATAAACTCACTGATATCGGATGTTGCTGTGATGGCGGGATATGGAGCCTCCAGGCGTGCACCAGGAAAAATCGCTTCTCCTTCCAGTGGTAAAAATGGCGCCGATGGCGTAACAATTGGAGGAGAAGGTAATCCGGGGATCGATATGCTTAATTTCGCAAAACAGAACTCTAATAAAATGGATATTTTATCTTCTAGACCACCTAGTTTCGACATCCCTGCACAAAAGAAAAACGTTAGTCCGCCAACCTCTGCTCGGGCAACAGCAAGTACTGTGACGCCAAGTTATCCAGACTTTAAATGGAGTAACAATGGGTTAGGGCTTAAGGGAGGCCGAGAGCCGGTGCGACAACATTATGATTTCGGAGCGAACGCGCCTCACCAAGCACCTGCCGGTACTCCAGCTCCTGCGCCACATGTCGCCGAACTAAACCACCTTTTGAATGGCTTGGAGCAATTGAACGACATGCACCGAGGTGTGATACGACATCGACTTGCCGCAGCTGTCCAATTGTGCCGAATACTGTGAACGTGCGGGGGCACGCTGTTCACCTGCGCTTCCGCTGGCGGTTGATAGTTATCTCACCGCACCATCCCCCACCGCTTCACAGTCACCCTTTCCAACGAATCAAACACCAAACTCTCCACCAACAACCCGATCAAAATAACCACCGCCAACCCGGCAAACACCTTGTCGGTATACAGCTCATTGCGGTTCTGAAAGATGTACCAGCCCAATCCACCCTTGCCGCTGGTCGCGCCAAACACCAACTCAGCCGCGATCAACGTGCGCCAGGCAAATGCCCAGCCGATTTTCAGGCCGGCGAGGATTGACGGCAATGCTGCCGGGATCAGGATGAACAGCACGAATCGCATCCCTTTGAGGCCATAGTTGCGCCCGGCCATGCGCAGGGTTTCCGAGACGCCGAGGAAGCCGGCGTAGGTGTTCAGTGCCAGCGCCCAGAGCACCGAATGGACCAGCACGAATATCAAACTGTTCTGCCCCAACCCGAACCACAACAGCGCCAGCGGCAGCAGTGCAATTGCCGGCAGCGGGTTGAACATGGAGGTCAGGGTACTCAGCAGGTCGCGACCGAACTGCGTCGACACCGCCAGCGTGGTCAGGGCAAACGCCAGGACGATGCCGATCAGGTAACCCTTGAGCAACACCACCAGGGAAATCCATACCTTGCCGAGCAATTCACCGCTGAACAGGCCGTCGTACAGCGCACTGGCGGTTTGCAGAAAACTCGGAAGCAGCAGGTCGTTGTTCTGGTAGCGGGCAACCGCTTCCCACAACACCGCGAGCAAAATCAGGATCAGGCCTTTGCGCAGCCAACCCTGTTGCCATAGACGTTGGCCGAGGGGCAATTCACGCTCCAGCGGCACGCTGGTCAGTGGTGGTAAAACCGTTTCGAACTCTTCACGCGGGGATGATAAATGGCTCATCGGGCCCTCCTCTCAAACTGGCTCAATAAGCGATGCGGATGTCGGCAAAATCCAGTTCGCGTTCGGTTTCCGGCGACTGGCCTTCATCAAACAGCAGCCTGTGAATGCGCCGCGCCGATTCCTGGAACGCCACGCCGCCAAGACTGTGCAAATCGTATTGATGGCTGTGGACTTCCGCCCGCACTCGCCCCGGATGCGGTGACAGCAACAGGATGCGATTACCCACCACCAGCGCCTCTTCAATGGAGTGCGTAACGAACAGCAAGGTGAAGCGCACTTCCTCCCAGAGCAGCAGCAATTCTTCCTGCATCTTGCGTCGGGTCAACGCATCAAGGGCCGCGAAGGGCTCGTCCATCAACAGGATTTTCGGCTGCATCGCCAATGCGCGGGCGATGGCAACCCGCGCTTTCATGCCGCCCGACAAGGTGTGCGGATAAGCGTCGGCGAATGCCGCCAGCCCGACTTTCTCCAGATAGTGCAGCGCCCGTTCTTCGGCCTCTTTGCGCTTGAGGGTTTTCGAAGCCAGCAGTGGAAACATCACGTTTTGCTTGACGGTTTTCCACGGCGGCAGCTGATCGAATTCCTGGAACACCACGATCCGGTCCGGCCCCGGTGCGTCGACGCGCTGACCTTGCAAACGGATCTCGCCCTCCACGGGCTGGATGAATCCGGCAGCGGCTTTGAGCAGTGTCGACTTGCCGCAACCGGACGGCCCGAGCAGGACAAAACGGTCCGCCGGATCGATCTCGAAACTGACTTGATGGGTCGCCCGCACCACACGCTGCGGCGTGCGGTATTCGAGGCTGACGTTATGGACCGACAACAGCGCCTGGGCTGCCGCGGCCGGTTTGCTGACCGTGTGGCCTTGCAAGGGGGCATTCATGTCGATCAGCTCCCTTGCAGTGGTTTGGCGTCCTGGAAGAAGTAGTCCTTCCACGAATCCGGTTTATTTTTGATCGCGCCGACGCGGTAAAGAAACTCGGCCAAGGGGTAGGTGTTTTTCGGCGTGACGCTGAATTCGAACTGCGGGTTGTCGATGATTTTCAGCAACGCCGCGCGGTCGATTTTCGCCTTGGTGACGCGAATGTAGGTGTCGGCTGCCGCGCCTTTATCGTTCTGCGCGAACGTGGCTGCTTCGGTCAAGGCATCGATAAAGGCTTTGTAGGTTTTCGGGTTTTCGTTGCGGAATTTCTCGGTGGCGAACAGCACCGTTGGTGAGTTCGGGCCGAGTAAATCGTAAGTGTTGAGCACCACGTGCACGTTCGGATTGGCCAGTGCCTGATCCTGGAACGGCGGGTTGGAGAAATGTCCGGTCAGCTCCGTGCCACCAGCCACCAGCGCTGCCGTGGCATCCGGGTGCGGAACGGCGATGGTGTATTTGTCGAGGCGATTGAAATCCTTGTCGCCCCACTGTTTGGCGGCGGCGTATTGCAGGAAGCGCGACTGCACGGAGACACCCACGGCCGGCACCGCGATACGGTCCTTCTCGGTGAAGTCGGCGATGGTTTTGACCTTCGGATTATTGCTCACCAGGTAGTACGGAAAGTTACCCAGGGAGGCCACGGCTTTGACGTTCTGCTTGCCGTGGGTGCGATCCCAGATGGTCAGCAGTGGGCCGACACCGGCACCGGCAATGTCAATCGAGCCTGCGAGCAGCGCATCGTTGACCGCTGCACCGCCCGAGAGCTGGGTCCAGTCGACTTTGATGTCGAGGCCTTCCTGCTTGCCGTACTTCTCGATCAGGTTCTGATCGCGCACCACGTTGAGCAACAGATAAACGATGCCGAACTGTTCGGCGATGCGGATTTCACCTTCGGCCTGGGCCACGCTCGGCGCCACCAGGCTACCGGCAATCAGGCTGAAACCCAGGCCGATGGCGGCGGCCAGCGGTGTGAATGGAAGACGTTTGGACATGATCGATCTCCGGCAAATCAGAAAGGCGCGTCGCCCTGGATGGTGGTGCGATACAGCTTGCGGCGCAGATGGCTGGGGCATCCGGCGGCAAGGTGAATCAGCGAACGGTTGTCCCAGAACACCAGGTCGTGGGCCTGCCATTGATGGCGGTAGATGTTTTGCGGCAGCACGCTGTGGGCAAACAATTCGGCCAGCAGTTGCCGGCTCTCGTCCTGCGGCAGGCCGACGATGCGGGTGGTGAACCCTTCGCTGACGAACAACGCCTTGCGACCGTTTTCCGGGTGGGTGCGCACCACCGGGTGCACCACTTCGGCGACTTGAGCCAGCTGTTCCGGAGTCAGCGTCGGGCGCCAGTTGCCTTCGAACTTGGTCTCGCTGTAGCGCGCCGTGTAGGAGTGCGCCGCCGAGCGACCTTCCACCGCTTTGCGTAGCGCCAGCGGCAGGTTGTCCCAGGCTTTGTGCATATCGGCGAACAGCGTGTCGCCGCCCTCGGATGGCAGTTCCTGGGCATGCAGCATCGAGCCCAGGCTCGGCAGTTCCTTGTAGGAGAGATCGGAATGCCAGAACTTGCCGGCATCACCGAGGCCAATGTTCTGGCCGTTTTCGACAATGTTGGAAACGATGAGGATTTCGGGGTGGTTGGCCAACAAAAACTGCTTGAGCACATGGATCTGCAGCACGCCAAAACGGCGGCTGAAATCGATCTGTTGTTCGGGGGTGATGCGCTGGTCGCGGAACACCACCACATGATGATCCAGGTGGGCGCGATGGATGCGGGCGAAGTCCTGATCATTGATCGGGCGGGACAAATCCAGGCCGATGATTTCGGCGCCCACTGCGCCGCTGAACGGGCGAACTTCAAAGTGTTGTGGCGCGATGGCTGGCGCTGCGGATACGGCTGCTGACATAAATCACTCCCACGCACGGCACGCTCAAGGGCGCGCGCGTCGATCAGAAACTCACGGATATCGTGTTGGTTCGTGTCGTGCGGCGCGCCGATTGGTCGGCAGGTACGCAGGTGGTTGACTTTATAGATATAAGAAAATGAATTTAAATACCGTTAGCGAATAACCATATGGCTGAATTCGCCTATGCTGCTGACAGCATGACGCGGTTCTCTGTGAGGAATGTTCCATGTTCTACGTGCAACGCGATACAGCCGGGCAACTGCTGCGCGTCGAAGCCCAAGACTACGCCGAAGCCACGGAAACGCTGCCGGCCGACCATCCTGACCTCCAGGCCTGGTTTGCCAATGAACTGATGAACACAAGCCTCAACCAGCTCCAGCAGATCAAACAGCTCAAGCAATTGCGCAAGAGCGACCTGGAAATGATCCGGGTCATCGACGATTTGATCGAAGTGCTGATCAACAAAGGTGTGATCCTCGTCACCGACCTGCCGGCGCCGGCACAGGCCAAACTCATGGACCGCAGCCAGGCGCGGGAGGCGTTGGGCGGGTTGAGTCATTTGGTGGATGATGATGAGGATGGGGTGATCTGAGTTTTTTATTGCCTGTACTGACGCCATCGCGGGCAAGCCCCACAGAGTTATGTGTGATGCACAAATTTTGCTAACACCTGCAACCACTGTGGGAGCGGCGGTGCGACGATTCGACTTGCCCGCGATGGCGATCTTCAGCTCACCGCCGGCTTGTCCTTGAACAAAAACTCAAGCAGCTCCGGCGATTCGAGGTGATCCAGCGCCCGCTCCACCAACAAATGCACCCCGTCAGCCATGCGGCTCAGCGCCAGCGCAATGGATCGGCGTGAGCCTTCCACATCGTCCGCCAGGTCGGCGGCAATGGCGCTGATGGACAGTAAATCTTCGGAGGCGTTGGCCAACAGGGCTTCGATGTTGATGTCGTCGGCGACGGTGAAGAGGTGGTTTTTGTGGGGCTTGGTTTCGGGAGTGTCGCCAGGGGTTTCTGGCGGATTTGGCGTGACTTTGAACATAGAGGCCATCCTAAACAGTAGTGGGGGCCGTTCGCCTTTCGTTTGCACGCGAAATGGGTGGCGGCCGTGCGCAGGTGTGCAAAACCGGGCCTGTTTAGACACCCAGCAGATCCGAGGATCTCCTGCGCGCAGCCGCCATAAAGCAGTGGGCATACTAATGCTCATCTGAGGAATGGCAATACGCGTGTCAAACAGTCTGGTCGGATTTGCACGTCCGAGTCACTGCTTATTCAGTGACAAACTCAGACTAGGCTTGGGCACTGGCCCAAACAAGTTCACCGACACCACTACAACTTGAAGGAAATCTCCGACGCCGGTGTCCCCTCTAGGAACATTCCCACAGCAATTGTGTTGTCTGTGCTGACGCCATCGCTAGCAGGCTAGCTCCCACAGTAGATCGGTATTGATCGCAGGGAGTGTGTACGACATGAGCCCATGTGGGAGCTAGCCTGCTAGCGATGGCAACCTCACAGGCAACCCTACCCCCAAGGCCTCGGCTCCCCGATCAACCGCCCCTGAACCCCATACACTCCCAGCTCGCGGATCACCGCCAGTTCGCCCTCGGTCTCGACCCGTTCGGCAATCAACGGCAGATCAATGCTGTGGGCCGCCCGTTGAACAGCCTCAATGAACAAGCGCTTGTCGCTCTCCTGATCAATCGCACGGATGTAGCTGCCATCGATTTTCAAGTACGCCAACCCCAGCCGCGCCAGGTTGCCGATCATGCTGAAGCGCCCGCCAAAACGTTGCAGGCTCAACGTGAACCCGAGCTCGCGCAGGCGCCGTGTCAGATCTTCAAGCATGGCTTGATCGGGCAGTTGTTCTTCGCCGATTTCCAGGGTCAGTCGCGGCCCTAGATTGGAATGCGAGCGCAGCAGCTCGAACAGCGCATTCAATGCCTGTGGATCTTCAACGGTTGCCGAAGACAGGTTCAGTGCCAGGGTCGATTCGTGGTCGGCCATCTGTTCCAGCACTAACTCCAACATCAGGCGATCCAGTCGCGCCGTCCAGTCGAACCGCTCCAGCCACGGCAGAAAGCGCCCTGCCGGAATGCTCTGGCCCTGATCGTCGATCAACCGTGACAGCACTTTGTAGTGCAGCACCAATTGCGTGTCCTGGCTCGCCACCACCGGTTGAAAAAACAAGGTGAAGCGCCGCTGCTTCAACGCCTGATCCAGCAGATCGTGCCAGGCATGATGATCGTCGCCGACACCGGCCAAAGCGCTCTGGTCAAGGCAGACCCAGTTCGAATCACCCAGGCCTTCAGCTTGCGCCAACGCCTGATCCGCCAATGCGAGCACGGATGGCGGCGCGTCGCCATAAACAAATGGCGCCAGCCCGATCGCGGCCACCTTGGCCACGTCCGTCGCACCGGTCGCATGCAGGCTGGTCATGGCGCTGTCGAGGTGCTGCGCCAACTGCAATGCTTCTTCACGCACCAGCCCCGGCGCCAGCACGGCAAATTCGCCACCACGAATGCGGGTCACCAAATTCTGGGTTTCCGGGTATCGGGCGCACGCTCTGGAAAGTTGCTCGCCGACCGCCCGCAACAATTCGTCTGTACGTTGCCCCCCCAGGCGCTGGTTGAGACCCGCCAGATCCTGAACCCGTAACAACAGCAAATAACCAGAGCTGGCCTGTTCAGGGTTACTCACCCGCGCATGCAATTGCATCTCGAAATATCGCCGGTTGGCCAGCCCGGTCAAATTGTCCTGATAAGACTCCGCCCGCAGTTTTTCACTGCGCTCGGCCTGTTCCTGAAACAGCGCCTTGAGCTTCTCGACCATCTGATTCATCGCCTGCACCACGCGCCGCAATTCAGGGGTGCGCGGCAGGTCGGGCAAGCTGAGAAACTCGCGACGGGCGATGGCGTGGGACTGCCGGACCATGTAATCCAGCGGTTTCAACTGGCGCCGCAACAACAGCGCACCCAGTATCGCGCTGACCACCCCACAGAGCAGCAACCACGCCAGACTGCCCAACGCGCTCTGCCACAGTTTGGCCAGGGCGAACATGGGGTGGCTAACCACTTCGACCCGCGCGGCCTGCTCCCAGCCACGGCTGACGATCGCGTCGCCACCGGCAGGTTCCAGCCCGATCAATTTGACGAACCAGGCCGGGACGTCGGTGTCGGCCGGGATACCGCTGCGCTCGACCAACGTCTTGTCGTTTGCCAGATCGACCACGCGAATGCTCGCGTAATAGCCGCTGTCGAAAATCGAACTGACCAGCAACTCAGTCATTGCCGGATCATCGATGTTCGGCGTCAGGGACAGCGCCAGCGCCGTCGCGGCGTCCTGGGCATGGGAGCGCAGCTGATTGACGTACTGAGTTCGCGAACTCTCCAGGCTGACCATGAAGCTACCGGTGAAGGCGATGACCAGGAACAGACAGATTGCGATCAACAGCTGTTTGAACAATGACATCTGTGGGCGGCTCCTAGTTAATCGACTCGACCGGAAATCCTTCGGCCTGCATTTTTTTCAGCACGTCCTGCCAACGAGACAGACGCTTGCTGTCACTGACCCTCTGGTTGCCCTTGGCACCGGGCAACCACAACCCGTTTGCATTGAAAGAGTAGACCGGCAACAGATCCGTTCGTTGGCTGGCTGGCCGGATATCATCGATCAGGCTGTCGAGCACCAGCGGCATGGCCTGGGGGCTCGCGTAATAGGTCAAGACCATGTGCGCACGATTCAACTGCAGCGCCTTCACGTAGGTGATGCGCAGCTTGTCACTGGCAACGCCCAGATGACGCAAGCTGAAATACTTGGCGATAGCGTAGTCCTCGCAATCGCCGGCGCCTTTGAACAGGGCTTCGATCGGCGTTTCCCAGTAATCGGCCTGATGCCACAGGTCGGCATCTTCGACGTAGCGTATGCGCTGGTTGAAGAACCGGTTGACCCGGTCGAGCTGTTCCAGTTCGCTGGCCTTGTTCTGGCTGGCCAGCAAGTATTGCCAGTCATCAATACGCTGCTGACCTTCGTCCAAAGGTCCGTACAATGCCTGCGCCCGGCGGCTGATCGACGAGAAATCCCAATCGCCGAGTACATCGCCCAGCATTACACCGGCCAACAGCATCGCACCGCACAGCCAGCACAACATCCGGGGTATCGGGAAACGTACTGCCAATGCGCGGCATCCAGGGTAGACAGTTGGAAGTCGGTTGATGGTGTAGGTTAATCCGCTAAAAAACAATGGCACGGTGAGATCACCAAGGGCGCGCTAGACTCAAAGAAAGCGCTGCGTTGCGCGTTTGACAAGCCTCCAGGCAGTTACTAGTGTCAGTTGGATCCAAAAAACCAAATAGCCAATCAGGGTGCGTAGTAGTGACACAAAAGCCCAATCCGCTCAGCAGTATCAAGGTCAACGGGCCGATTCCCGCTCACTTGGCTCGCTCAGTCATCGAGGAAACCCTGCGTTCGGCGATTCTCGATGGTCGCCTGCCCTGCGGCATCGCTCTGCGCCAGCAAGATCTGGCCGACCTCTTCGGTGTCAGCCGTATGCCGGTGCGCGAAGCCCTGCGTCAGCTCGAAGCACAGGCGCTGCTCAACGTGGTCGCCCATAAAGGCGCGGTTGTCGCGCCGCTGATTCAAGGCGACGCTGCGGAAACCTATGCCCTGCGGATACTGTTGGAGTCCGAGGCGCTGCGCATGTCGGTGCCGCTGTTGGAGATTGCTGACCTCGAACAGGCCGCCCGTTATATCGATGAGCTGGAAACCGAACACGACTACAGCGAAATCGGCCGGCTCAATCGCCTGTTCCACATGTCGCTGTACAGCAAGGCACCCAATAAGCGCCTGCTGAAACTGGTGGAAGATGGCTTGAACGAGGAAGAACGCTTCCTGCGCTTCAATCTGGAAGCAATGGGCCTGGGTAAATTGTCCCAGGAAGACCACCGGGCCATGTTGCATGCTGCCCAAGAGCGGGATGTCGACAGTTCGGTGAAGTTGCTGGTTCATCACCTCAATCGTGGCGTCGAGGTCATCACCCGTTACCTCGCCAGCCCTGAAGCCCAAAGTCGAAAACTCTCCAAGTAAAACAGTGATGAGGGAGCTTGCTCCCTTTCCGTCATGCCGCGCCCAGCCCGCTTGAAACCGAACGATCCACTTACAAATTTCCCATCCCCTTATGCCCTCTCCGATTCCCGAATTCGGTGATAGCGGCTGTCTTGAATTACGCTCACTCCTGGGGTGCCGACAACCCATGAACGGGGCGACGCATCGCAATTAAGCAGCAGTCCCCCGCACCAGGAACCTACGGAAGGAGCCTTGCCACGGGAACAGGAGAGTCGGCGCTATTCCCGGCGAACTTCCCCCTCATATCACTTCAACGATTTAACCCAGAAAGTTGCTTCGAGTGAGGCATTCACTCTTTATTAAAATTCTGACTTTTAAAAGACGGAAGGAGCAACTACGACCAAATAAAACTTATTAAAAAAGTCTTATAGAAACTTGCCGCGCCCGAAAAAGTTGAACTTTAAAATATCTTAAAAATAACTTGCCCGACACTTAATTTGTGTACTAGTTTTTCCAGGCCGATATATGGCGCCGGCTGAGAAGCCACAGCAGCAGCCCTTACAGCACCTTAACAAAATCATTCAGATTGAGGCATTCGCTCGCCACAAGAAAACTTTTACCAACAATAAAGAGTGACCACTCCTTCATACCAGACAACTAAAGGCTCGCCGATGAAACCAACCAAAGAGCATCTTGAACAAAAAAAATCGCAACTGAGTGCGCACCCGATATTCTCCGAAATACACTCACTTCCAGTATTGCGGCGTTTTATGGAAACCCATGTTTTTGCGGTTTGGGATTTCATGTCGCTGACCAAACGACTGCAACAGGAGCTGACCTGTACGCAATTGCCCTGGCTCCCGCCACGCGACCCGCAGGCGGCACGATTGATCAACGAGATCGTACTGGGCGAAGAGTCCGATGACCGCCCCGCTCAAGGCCACTACAGCCATTTCGAGTTGTACCTGGATGCCATGCGCGAAGTCGGCGCGAGTACGACCGCCGTCGAGCGGTTTGTGGCGCTGCAGCAGGAAGGCGTGAGCTATGACGTAGCGTTGCAAAGTATCAAGGTGAGCCCGGCGGCTGCGCGGTTCGTGCGCCATACGCTGCATACCGCCTTGCATGCGCCTGGCCACAGTGTCGCAGCGGCATTTCTGCATGGCCGCGAGAGTGTGATTCCACAAATGTTCCAGCGCATACTCGACGACTGGGGTATCGGTATCGAACAAGCCCCGACATTTCGCTACTACCTGGAACGCCACATCGAGGTCGACTCCGACGACCACGGCCCCGCCGCAGAACGACTGCTCGCGCGACTGGTCGACAGCGACCCGCAACGCGAAGCAGACGTGTACGCCAGCGCCATCGCCGCCGTAGACAGTCGCATCGCTCTGTGGGACGGCTTGCGCCTGAGCATGAACGAGCCTCTGGCGGAGGTGAACCCATGAACGCCGCCGACTATCTGTCGTTCGCCGATGCCTGGGAGAGTCGCGCCACCATCCGCACACGCCCGCGTCGCCTGCTGGAGAACGACGACAGGCTGATTTATCCGCTGAGCCGGCAACCGCTGGTTCTCAGCCAGACGTTTGTGCGCGAGTGCCCGGAGCAGCGCGACTTCGCCCTGGTGCAGACGCTCTACAAATTCATCAATGACGTGGTGATCTTCGAAACGGAAATCGTCGACAAGACCGCCCGTAGCATTGCCAAGAATCGCTTCGCCGTGGCATTCCCGTTCGCCTGTCGCTACGACGCCATGACGGTGGTGGTCGATGAGGATTACCACGCGTTGGTCGCCATGGATTTCATGCAGCAGGCCATCGCCATGACTGGTATCACCCCCATCGGGCTGCCTGAGGAAATCGAGTTGAGCCGGGCGATCCCGGCAGCCATCGCTATGGCACCGGAACACCTGCGCAGCGCTGTGGAGCTGATCTGCGTGGCGATTGCCGAAAACACCGTGACCGGCGACGTTGCCGCGTTCGCCAAGGACGATACCGTCAAGCAGTCGATCAAGGGCTTGATGGCCGACCACTTGCTCGACGAGGGCCGGCACTCCGGATTCTGGTCGCGGATGGTGCGCATCTACTGGCACACCGCAAGCGCAGACGACCGAGAGTGCATCGCGCGAATCCTCCCGGTGTTCATCGGCCACTACCTGACCAACGACATCCAGAAGGCCTTTGACTTCCAACTGATCGACGCTTTGCAGATCAGCGATGCCGCGCGCCAATCCCTCAAGAATGAGGTGTCCGGCCTGGCCTTCCCGATCAATCGCCATCACCCGCTGGTCGCCAACATCGTGCGGTTTTTCCGCAGCAGTTCGCTGCTCGATTCGCCGTGCGTGCAAAGCGCCTTGAGTGACTATTTGCTTTGACGAGGAACCTGTCATGAGACGTCTCGAAATTCTGCTTGCCGGCCACAGCCAGGCCCTGACCGACCTGGCGCTGGAACTCGAACAACACGGTCATGCACTGACACGGGTAACGACATTCGATGCACCCGTGCCGGAGCATCTGGATCTGATGATCGATGATGCCAGCCTGAACCCGCTTGTTTTCAGTCCTGCACCGCGCCTGACGCTGCAACTGGGCATCGGCCCTTCGGCAGCTTCAGGATTATCGCCGCTGGATCTGTTATTCACCGTTGATGCGACTTTGTTCAGTCGCGTGCCGATTGCCGATGAACCCTCGGGCAATGGTCAGGCACTGCGTCTGCGCGCAATCAAGGAACTGGTGGATCACGTCGCCCTGCTGGTCAGTCGCTACTCCCGCGACGCTGAGTATTTCCTGCTTGCACAACCGGCCATTTGCCCTCACTTCGCAACGTTCGAAAACCTGCTGTATCTCGACAGCCTCGCTTACATCCATCGCCGTAATGCAACCGCTGCAGCATGGCTGCTGGAGCTCGCCGAAATACCGATGATCGAACGGCTTGAACAGCGTTTCATTCAGAGTGCCGACAGGCCTGCGTTGACCGTTGCCGGGACCACCCTCGACTATCGCCAGTTGCACACCCTGAGCCGTGCTATCGAGCAGCGATTGCAGCCCTTGCTCAGCCAGCATGAAGCCCCGTTGGTGGTGGGAATCTGCCTGCCGAAATGCAGCGCGTTGTACGCAGGGATCCTGGCGATTCTGGGCAGCGGCGCGGTGTATTTACCCCTGGAACCAAGCCATCCGCTGCAACGTCAGCGGTTCATCCTGTCAAATGCCGGCGCGGTGTTACTCCTGCATGACGGTCGGCAGCCGCTTGCCGCGCAAATGCCGGGATTCGATATCACTTCGATCGATGCCAGCGACGTCAATCTTGAGCAACCGTTGATGCGTCAACGCCCCGTGCTTGAGGCGCCGTGCATGGCCCTCTACACATCGGGAACCACCGGCCAGCCCAAAGGCGTGTTGCTCAGCCAGGCCAATCTTGCTCACTTCACCGCATGGTATGCCGACTATGTGCAGCTGACCGAAGCGAGTCGGGTTCTGCAATTTTCCTCAGTGAGCTTTGACTCATCGCTGATCGATATTTTCCCGACGCTGCTGCAGGGTGCCGAATTGATCGTGCCTGCTGAAGACCAGCGCCGCGATCCGCTGCAACTGGTGGAGCTGATCCGTCTTCGGCAACTGAGCCACGCCTTTTTGCCACCAGCGCTGCTGAGCATTCTGCCGCTGGAGTCATTGCACAACCTCGAACACGTGATGACGGGTGGTGATGTCTGCGAGCCGTGGGTGATCCAGCAACTGACTCGCCAAGGCAATCTCCACAACCTCTATGGCCCCACCGAAGCCACCGTGCTGATTACTGCGCGGCAGTTGCAAAGGGATGACAACAACCGGACCCTCGGCGATCCGATCGCCAACAGTCAGGTGCTGATCCTCGATGATGATTTGCAACCGGTGACAGAGCATGCCGTCGGTGAGTTGTACATCGCAGGGCCCGGTGTGTGCCTGGGTTATCTGAACAACCCGCAGCAGACCGCCGAACGCTATCTGACCCTGACGTTGCCTGATGGCCAGCACTTGCGTGTCTATCGCACCGGGGACATGGCGAAGTGGACGAACGAAGGGATCGAGCTGTGCGGACGGCGCGACAATCAGGTAAAGATTCGCGGTTTCCGAGTCGAGCCAGAAGAGATCGAACGCTGCCTGCGCGACAGCCAGTTGTACCGCCAAGTGGCGGTGGTGATCGACAGCCATCGTCGAATCCTGGCCTTCCTTGCACAGCCTCAAGAACACCATGGCGGTATGGCGCGCGATGCGCTGAAGGCTCACGCCATGCAGTATCTGCCGGAGTACATGCAGCCGGTGGCGTGGACCGAACTGGCGGGCATGCCGTACGCCAGCAACGGTAAGGTCGATCGCAAAGCGCTGCTGGCGCTGCCGGTCAGTGTCAGCGAAAACACCCCGCGACGCCTGCCGGTCAATGCCGATGAAGCGCTGCTGCTGGAGATCTGGGCCGATCTGCTGGAGTTGCCGGCCGGCGATATTTCCACCGATGAAAGCTTCTTCAATCTGGGAGGTCACTCCATCCTGTTGTCGCGCATGCTCCTGCGTTTGCGCGAAGAATTCGGTCGCAGCATATCGATCAACCGCTTCATCGAACTGCCTACCATCACCAAGCTTGCGACACTGGTGCGGGGTTCAGGCCGTGAAGAAGTATTGAGCGACCGAGCCTTGGCCGATGCCTCTCGCGAACTGCATGTGCAGCCATTGCCCATCAGCCGTCTGGGCGATGTACACAAAGTCATCGTCACCGGCGCCAACAGTTTCGTCGGGGTGCACATCGTCGAAGCGCTGTTGGGGTGGGGCGCCAGTGAAGTCGCTTGCCTGGTCCGCGACGGCAACGGGCAAACGGCGGCTGAGCGGTTTGCTCAGGCGTTGCGTGAGAACCGCCTGGAGCATCTGGACCTGAGTCGGGTGCGGGTGTACGCGGCAGATATCACCCAGCCAGGCCTGGGGCTGGCCGACGAGGTCTACCTGCGCCTGGATCGAGAGTTCGGCGCCTTGGTGCACAACGCCGCCAACGTCAATCACGTACTCGATTACCAATCGCTGGCGCGGGACAACGTCGAGCCGATTTTCGAATGCCTGCGGCTTTGCGAAGGACACAGCAAAAAGATCTTCAACTTCGTCTCGACGCTCTCGGCTTCCAGCGCGGTTTCCGCAGATGGCAAGGTACTGGAGCTGCCCGCCGCGCAGACTCCACCCATCTACATCAAGAACGGCTACAACCTGTCCAAATGGGTCGGCGAGCGGATCCTGCAACGGGCGCGGGAGCGCGGTGTGCAAGTCAATATCTATCGCCCCGGCAACATCAGCTTCAACAGCCTTACAGGCGTCTGCCAGCCACACAAGAACCGTTTGATGTTGATGCTCAAAGGCTCGATCCAACTGGGCCAGGTGCCGGAGTTCGCGCTGAATTTCGATCTGATGCCGGTGGACTTCCTCGCCCGCTTCATCGCCTTCCATGCCAGCCGCTATCAGTCGGAAAAAGCGGTGTTCAACCTGCACAACCCCGAGCCCCTGAGCTGGGACCGATATGTGGCGTCGTTTCGTGAAGCCGGGCAGGAATTTTCATTGGTCAGCGTTGCAGACTGGCAGCAGCAACTGGCTCGGGTCGACAGCGATAACGCGCTGTTCGGCGTGCTCGGCTTCTACCTCAACGGCTTTGAAGAAGACATCGGCGACATCTCGATGATCGGTCACGACAACGCCCAGGCCGGTGTGTGGCAGATGGGCGCGTGTTATCCGGAAAAGACCACGGCGCTGCTGCGCCGTGGCTGCGACTACCTCAAGGAAATCAATTTCATCTGAGTCATCCCAACCCGCACGGAGCAAAACCATGAGCACTCTGCAACCCGATACCCTGATCCAAAATCCACAAGGCTGCCACGTTGTATCCTCGGTGGAAATCCCTGCCGAGGCCGCACGGGTCTGGGCCGTTGTCGGCAACTTTGCCGGCTTCGACCGATTCATACCTGCGCTGTCGCACATTGAAATGACGGGTGAGGGAGTGGCTTCCCTGCGCAAAAAGCACTTCAGGGACGGCAACCTTGTCGTCGAGCAACTCAACTCCCACGACGATCACACGATGAGCATGACCTGGACCACGATCTACAACACCCTGGGTGTGGCCAATCTGTGGGCGGCGATGCAGGTGACTCCCATTGATTCAGGCAAATCCGTTGCGACCTGGACGATCATCGCCGAACCGGCGCAGGGAGGTGCTGGCGCGATGCCGGGGTTCCAGGCGTTCGTCCAGGGCTTTGCCGATGATGCGATGAACAATGTGTTGAAGTTATTTGTATAAGGCTTTTGTTTTGCGGTGACCGCCAACGGCTTTTGGCTGCCCTGAAACGACAAAACCCCTGTCTGCGTTAGCAGACAGGGGTTTTGGATTTGAATCTTGACGATGACCTACTCTCACATGGGGAAACCCCACACTACCATCGGCGATGCATCGTTTCACTTCTGAGTTCGGGATGGGATCAGGTGGTTCCAATGCTACCCCACACTACCATCGGCGATGCATCGTTTCACTTCTGAGTTCGGGATGGGATCAGGTGGTTCCAATGCTCTATGGTCGTCAAGAAATTCGGTGTGCCGGCCCGTCTCTCAGGGACGTGTCAGCGAATTCTTGATGCTTCTACTATAAAGACAAAACCCCAACTGCTTTCGCAATTGGGGTTTCGGAATTTAATCTTGACGATGACCTACTCTCACATGGGGAAACCCCACACTACCATCGGCGATGCATCGTTTCA
>NZ_LMGK01000001.1:0-220 GCF_001427125.1 Pseudomonas sp. Root562 | reverse complement strand
TGGGATCAGGTGGTTCCAATGCTCTATGGTCGTCAAGAAATTCGGTGTGCCGACTCGTCTTTCAACGCGTCGGCAAATTGGGTATGCGATAGTTTTCGGTGTTTGCAAGCGTCGAACTTTCGGTTCATTTCGTCTTCACACACCGCAATCTGGCCTCTCTCGAGTTCGCAAATTGCTTGGGTGTTATATGGTCAAGCCTCACGGGCAATTAGTATTGGTT